>NZ_CAXUQB020000001.1:0-2117500 GCF_964253015.1 Acidovorax sp. LjRoot194
CTGTGGCAAGCCTGCGTAGAGCAACTGGCGCAAGACCTGCCCGAGCAGCAGTTCAACACCTGGATCAAGCCACTCACCGCCCAGGTGGCCGAAGACTTTTCCAAGGTCACCCTTCTGGTGGCCAACCGCTTCAAGCTCGACTGGATCCGCGCGCAGTACGCGGGCCGCATCGCGTCGCTGCTTGAAGGCCTGTACGGCCAGCCCGTCACGCTGGAGTTAGCGCTCGCTCAGCGGGAATCCGTGGCCCGTACTTACGTTCGCCCCGCTGCAGCCGAGCCATCCAACACCCCGCCGCCCGCCGAATCGCCCGCCGCCAGCAGCGACGATGCCTCGGCCGGCGCCTTCCGCAACCGCCTGAACGCGGCCCTCACCTTCGAGACCCTGGTGGAGGGCACGGCCAACCGCATGGCACGCTCCGCGGCGATGCACGTGGCCGGCATGCCGGGCCATCTGTACAACCCGCTGTTCATCTACGGCGGTGTCGGCCTGGGCAAGACCCACCTGGTGCACGCTGTGGGTAACCGCCTGCTGCAGGACAAGCCCGACGCCAAAGTTCTCTACATCCATGCCGAGCAGTTCGTGTCGGATGTGGTTAAGGCCTACCAGCGCCGCACGTTTGATGAGTTCAAGGAGCGTTACCACTCGCTCGACCTGCTGCTCATCGACGATGTGCAGTTCTTCGCCAACAAGGACCGCACGCAGGAAGAATTCTTCAACGCGTTCGAGGCCCTGCTGGCCAAGAAGTCGCACATCGTGATGACGTCGGACACCTACCCCAAGGGCCTGGCCAACATCCACGAACGGCTGGTCTCGCGCTTCGATTCGGGCCTGACGGTGGCCATCGAACCGCCCGAACTCGAAATGCGCGTGGCCATCCTGATCAACAAGGCCCGCGTCGAAGGCACCGAGATGCCCGAGGAAGTCGCCTTCTTCGTCGCCAAGAACGTGCGCTCCAACGTGCGCGAGCTCGAAGGCGCGCTGCGCAAGATCCTGGCGTACTCGCGCTTCAACCAGAAGGAAATCTCCATCCAGCTGGCCCGCGAGGCGCTGCGCGACCTGCTGTCCATCCAGAACCGGCAGATCAGTGTGGAAAACATCCAGAAGACGGTGGCCGACTACTACAAGATCAAAGTCGCCGACATGTACAGCAAGAAGCGCCCGGCCAGCATTGCCCGCCCGCGCCAGATTGCGATGTACCTGGCCAAGGAACTGACGCAAAAGAGCCTTCCGGAGATCGGAGAATTGTTCGGCGGGCGCGACCACACCACCGTGCTGCATGCCGTTCGCAAGATCTCTGGCGAGCGCCAGCAGCTCACCGAGTTGAACCAGCAGCTGCACGTGCTGGAGCAGACGCTGAAAGGCTGATGCCCCATGCGCTGCGCGAGGCCCGCTTTTGTAAGAACTTGTTCATTGGCCCCCCAAGGAAACGAACAGCCGCTTACAGGGCAAAATGACGGATTGGGCAGCAGGGGGGCACCACCCGTGCCGCTGCCGACGCACCGGTTTAGAAAATCCACTAGAGGTTGATGACATGATCGTCCTGAAGGCAACACAAGATAAGGTTCTCGCGGTACTCCAGTCCGTGGCTGGCATCGTCGAGCGCCGGCACACCCTGCCCATCCTGGCCAATGTGCTGATCCGCAAGACGGGCAATGCCCTGCAGCTGACGACCAGCGACCTCGAAATCCAGATCCGCACCACGGCCGAGCTGGGCGGCGACACCGGCGACTTCACCACCACCGTGGGCGCGCGCAAGCTGATCGACATCCTGCGCACCATGCCCAGCGACCAGACCGTGAGCCTGGAGTCGCAGCAGTCCAAACTCATCCTCAAGGGCGGCAAGAGCCGCTTCACGCTGCAAAGCCTGCCGGCCGAAGACTTCCCGCTGGTGCAGGAATCCGCCGCCTTCGGCCCCGCGTTCAGCGTGCCGCAGAAGGTGCTGAAGGATCTGCTGTCCCAGGTGTCGTTCGCGATGGCCGTGCAGGACATCCGCTACTACCTCAACGGCATCCTCTTCGTGGCCGAAGGCAAGCAGCTGTCCCTGGTGGCCACCGACGGCCACCGCCTGGCCTTTGCCAGCGCCACGCTGGACGTCGAAGTGCCCAAGCAGGAAGTCATCCTGCCGCGCAAGACCGTGATCGAACTGCAGCGCCTGCTGTCGGACGCCGGCGGCGAGAACCAGCCCCACATCGAGATGCAGTTCGCCAACAACCAGGCGAAGTTCACCTTCGGCGGCATGGAGTTCGTCACCAAGCTGGTCGAGGGCAAGTTCCCCGACTACAACCGCGTGATCCCCAAGAACCACAAGAACAGCATCACCCTGGGCCGCGCGCCGCTGCTGGCCAGCCTGCAGCGCACCGCCATCATGACCAGCGACAAGTTCAAGGGCGTGCGCCTGAACCTGGAGCCCGGCACCCTGCGCGTGGCGTCCAACAACGCCGAGCAGGAAGAGGCCGTGGACGAGCTCGACATCGACTACGGTGGCGACACCATCGAGATCGGCTTCAACGTGACCTACCTCATCGACGCCTTGGCCAACATGGGCCAGGACATGGTGAAGGTGGAGCTCTCGGACGGCAACAGCTCCGCGCTGATGACCATCCCCGACAACGAAAGCTTCAAGTACGTGGTGATGCCGATGCGCATCTAGCCACCGGCCCCGGCCCGGCATGCCTGTGCGTCCGCATGTGCATGGCCTGAACGGGGCTGCTTCGCTTTTGCTACTGTAATGATAGCTGCTACCGCAGGATAGACAAGCGGTAGAGTGCTATTAGACCCCTATTGAACACATTGGACGCCGACCCCGGCCTCCACGGATCCCAAGGCCCACCATGACCGCAGACAACATCCCTTCCGAGCCCGAAGACACCGGCGTCTCCGGCCATGTTGAGCCCACCCTCGCCAAGATCGACACCAACCAGGCAGGGGCCAGCGAAAGCTACGGCGAAGGCGCCATCACCATCCTGGAAGGCCTGGAGGCCGTGCGCAAGCGCCCCGGCATGTACATCGGCGACACGTCCGACGGCACCGGCCTGCACCACCTGGTGTTCGAGGTGGTGGACAACTCCATCGACGAGGCCCTGGCCGGCCATTGCGATGACATCGTGGTGACGATCCACAGCGACAACTCCATCAGCGTCACCGACAACGGCCGCGGCATCCCCACCGGCGTGAAGATGGACGACAAGCACGAGCCCAAGCGCAGTGCCGCCGAGATCGCGCTGACCGAACTGCACGCCGGCGGCAAGTTCAATCAGAACAGCTACAAGGTGTCGGGCGGCCTGCACGGCGTGGGCGTGAGCTGCGTGAACGCGCTCAGCAAAATGCTGCGCCTGACCGTGCGCCGCGAAGGCAAGGTCCATGTGCTGGAGTTCAGCAAGGGCTTTGTGCAGAACCGCATCGTCGAGACCGTGAACGGTGTGGAAGTCTCACCCATGCAGGTGCTGGACGACACCGACAAGCGCGGCACCGAAGTGCACTTCTTGCCCGACACCGAGATCTTCAAAGAGAACAACGACTTCCACTACGAGATCCTGGCCAAGCGCCTGCGCGAACTCTCGTTTTTGAACAACGGCGTGCGCATCCGCTTGAAGGACGAGCGCAGCGGCAAGGAAGACGACTTCTCGGGCGCCGGTGGCGTGCGCGGCTTTGTCGAGTTCATCAACAAGGGCAAGACGGTGCTGCACCCCACCTCGTTCTACGCGGCAGGCGAGCGCCCCGCCGAGACGTATGGCGGCATCCCTGGCACGCACATCGGCGTGGAAGTGGCCATGCAGTGGAACAGCGCGTACAGCGAGCAAGTGCTCTGCTTTACCAACAACATCCCCCAGCGTGACGGCGGCACCCACCTGACCGGCCTGCGCGCCGCGATGACCCGCGTCATCAACAAGTACATCGAAGAAAACGAATTCGCCAAGAAGGCCAAGGTCGAAGTGACCGGCGACGACATGCGCGAAGGGCTGTGCTGCGTGCTGAGCGTGAAGGTGCCCGAGCCCAAGTTCAGCAGCCAGACCAAGGACAAGCTGGTATCGAGCGAAGTGCGCGCCCCCGTGGAAGACATCGTGGGCAAGCTGCTGACCGACTACCTGCAGGAAAAGCCCAACGACGCCAAGATCATCTGCGGCAAGATCGTCGAGGCCGCCCGCGCCCGCGAAGCCGCCCGCAAAGCCCGCGAAATGACCCGCCGCAAGGGCGTGCTCGACGGCATGGGCCTGCCCGGCAAACTGGCCGACTGCCAGGAAAAAGACCCCGCCCTGTGCGAGATCTACATCGTCGAGGGTGACTCCGCCGGCGGCTCCGCCAAGCAAGGCCGCGACCGCAAGTTCCAGGCCATCCTGCCCCTGCGCGGCAAGATCCTGAATGTGGAAAAAGCCCGCTACGAAAAGCTGCTGACCAGCAACGAAATCCTGACGCTGATCACCGCCCTGGGCACCGGCATCGGCAAGGCCGGCGGCACCACCGGGGGCGACGACTTCGACGTGGCCAAGCTGCGCTACCACCGCATCATCATCATGACCGACGCCGACGTCGACGGCGCCCACATCCGCACCCTGCTGCTGACTTTCTTCTACCGCCAGATGCCCGAGCTGGTCGAGCGCGGCCACATCTACATTGCGCAGCCACCGCTGTACAAGGTCAAGGCCGGCAAGGAAGAGCTGTACCTGAAGGATGGCCCCGCACTCGACGGCTTCTTGCTGCGCATCGCGCTGAACCACGCCAGCGTGAGCACCGGCGGCGCCAACCCGCAAGTGCTGGCCGGCGAAACTTTGGCCGAACTGGCGCGCAAGCACCAGGTCGCTGAAAGCGTGATCCACCGCCTGTCCAACTTCATGGACGCCGAAGCCCTGCGCGCCGTGGCCGACGGCGTGAGCCTGAAGCTCGACACAGTGGCCGACGCCGAAGCCAGCGCCGTGGCCCTGCAGGTCAAACTGCGCGAGCTGAACGCCACCGGCACCCCCGCCGAAGTGGCCGGCGAATTCGACGTGCGCACCGACAAACCCATCCTGCGCATCAGCCGCCGCCACCACGGCAACGTCAAGAGCAGCGTCATCACGCAAGACTTCGTGCACGGCGCCGACTACGCCGCCCTGGCCGAAGCCGCCGAAACCTTCCGCGGCCTGCTGGGCGAGGGCGCCAAGGCCCTGCGCGGCGAAGGCGAGAAGCAAAAGGAAGAAAAGGTCGGCGACTTCCGCCAAGCCATGAAGTGGCTCATCACTGAAGCCGAACGCACCACCAGCCGCCAGCGCTACAAGGGCCTGGGGGAGATGAACCCTGAGCAGCTGTGGGAAACGACGATGGACCCGAACGTGCGGCGCCTGCTGCGCGTGCAGATCGATGATGCGATCGAGGCGGACCGCGTGTTCACGATGCTGATGGGGGATGAGGTGGAGCCGCGGCGGGATTTCATTGAGACGAATGCGCTGCGGGCGGGGAATATTGACGTTTGACACCTGTAGAGCGCCCCATAAGGCGCGAAATTGAGCCCCATAAGCTGCGAAAGCTATGGGGCTCACACATTTGATCGACAACGTAAAGAGCAGTGCGCTCCTTAAAAAACTGCAAAAACTAGTTGCAACACAATTTCGTAGCGTGCTACACTTCATTTCATCGACATGGAGGTGAACGCCGTGGGCTACAGCAACGAAGGTTATCAAGCGAGCACTCGTCGCGTATCGCGGGTCTCGCGGCACGCTGAGAAGCGAGCGCAGCAACGCTGCATCGACAAAACGTCTCTCCCGCTGGTGCTTGCGTACGGGCAGCGAGAGTTCGACGGACAGGGCGGAATCCGCTATTTGATGACGGCGGACTCCATCGCGTCCCTCCGGCGGGCTGTTGGGCACACCCAGCGCGTCGATGCGCTGGCTGGCGTGTACGCCGTCGTCAGCGCTGAGGACAGCACCCTCATCACCGTCGGTCATCGCTTCGGTTGACGTCAGGAGTTCCATACATGACTCGAACCGAATCGCCGGCGTCTCTCGCGTACTTGCGGCTGGTGGACCTGGCCCGCAAAGACATGTTCGGGGAAGTCTGGCTATTTGCCCTGGCCTGGTTGGCTGCTGGTCGGATGGCAGTCGCCCGCAACATGAGCGTGGACCAACTGGCTGAGGTCGATGCCTGGAAGGCCTTGGTCGACGCAGGCTTCCCGGCGGAAGCGGCGGACCGGGCCGTCCCCCAGCGGACCTCCACGTCCGTTGCGGACATGGGGCGTCGTGCTGCGGCAACGAGCGTCGTTGCGGAACTGCATCGCGAACTCGGAAACCTGCGCTGGGACGTTGTGCCCTGCTTCCTTGATGGAGGCGCACGCCAAGCCGAAGGCTTGGTGGTCCCTGAGCTCACGGCACTGCTGTTCGACCTGGTGGGTGAGCCGGACGGCAGCGAACTTTGGATTCCGTTCGACCTTCGCGGCCAGTTGACCGTTGAAGCCCTGCGTCGTGGATGGCGAGTCCTGGCCGCCTCACCGCTCTCGGTTTGGTCACTTCCCGCCCAGCTACTGTTGACCATCGAAGTGGGTCATCCCGAGCATCCCAAGGTTCGCCGCGAAGTAGAGCGAGACGGCATGGGGCGCCCCATCAGCAGTGCTGACTACGCCTTGGTCATGCCGCCGTTTGGTATCCAGGTAAAGGACAGCAGCATGTCCCTGTGGGACACCACCGGAGGCAAAGGACTCGAGCAATTCGCCCGCAGCGAGTCCTGGGCCATCCACGAGTTCGTGAACCGGACTAAAAAGCGCGCCGTATTCGTCTCCGGGCAAGGCGTGCTCTTTGCCAAAGGTCAGGAGCAACGTCTACGGGAGTACCTCGTGCACCGTGGAGGCGAGTGCAATGAAGTCGAGGCTGTCATCTCCTTGCCGCCCGGCGTGTTCGGTGCCGCGGCCATTGCCGGAGCGGTGCTCATCGTCAATCCAGGCGGTCACACCGACGACGTCTACATGGTCGACCTCGGCAGCGGCCGTAGGTCTTTGCAAGAGGCCGGAGACATCGTCACAGCGGGGCGCGACATCGCACTGGGTAAGGTGCCTACAGACAAGGCGCGCTCCGTGACTCGCGACGAAATTGCGGCCAGTGAATACAGCCTGGCACCGTCCCGATACCTACGCCGTGTCGCAGACCTCGGAGCCAATGCAGTGGCCCTGGGCGAAATCTGCACCGCATTGCGTCCTCCGGCAACCTCCAAGGACCCGAGTCCGTTCGAGATGGCTGAAGTCGGTCAGCAGGACCTGAACCAGTGGTCCGCCATCAGCCACGAGCTTACAAAGGCAACCTACCTGAAAGCGCACCCGAAAGCCGGTACCTTGGTTCAGCCGGGAGACATCGTCTTCTCCATCAAGGGGACGGTTGGCAAGGCAGCCCTGATGGGGAGCGCAGCGCAAGCGAAGCCGACCGTGGTCTCCCAGAGCTGCCTGGCACTTAGGCCTCTGACAGATCGGGTCATGCCGCAGTACCTTCTCATGTACCTGCGGTCACCCCATGGGCAAGCCCAGTTAGAAGGGTTGCAAGTCGGTGCAGGCGTGCAACACATCAGTCCAAGCACTTTGCTGGCCATGCAGGTTCCAGTACCGCCCCTCAATGAGCAACGCGCTGCGTGCCCGGACTACGACCGGCTCTGCGAGCTCGAAGATCAAGTTGCCCGGCTTCAAGGCGAAATCGCTGACCTGACCCGTCATCGCTGGCCCGTTGACGTGCAGTAAGCGGCGGCCTCTGAAAGACACACGACGAACAAACCGACATGGCAAAACAACTCACACTCGACACCCTCGAATCCTGGCTCTGGGAGTCCGCCAACATTCTGCGCGGCTCCATCGACTCGTCGGACTTCAAGAACTACATCTTCGGCCTCCTGTTCCTCAAGCGCTTCAACGACGTGTTCGAGGAGCGCGTCCGGCAGCTAGAGCAGGAAGAAAAGCTCAGCGAGAAGGAAGCGGCCGTGGAGGTGCAGGCCAAGTGGGGCATCTTCCCGCCCGATGCGCGCTGGCCCAGCCTGATCGCGCGCACCGAGAACATCGGTGAGGCGCTGGACAAGGCCTTCGCGGACATCGAGGCCAACAACACCGAGCTGCAGCATGTGCTGACGGCCACGCAGTACGGCGACAAGCGCGTGCTGTCCGACGCCACGCTGCAGCGCCTGCTGCGCCATTTCAACCAGTACCGCCTGGGCAATGCCAACCTCTACAAGGCCGACATGCTGGGTGATGCCTACGAGTACCTCATCAAGCAGTTCGCCGACGATGCCGGCAAGAAGGGGGGCGAGTTCTACACGCCCAAGGCCGTGGTGCAGCTGGTGGTGGAGCTCATCGACCCGCAGCCCGGCCACAGCGTGTACGACCCCACCTGCGGCAGCGGCGGCATGCTGGTGGAAAGCGCCCACCACATCGCAAGGCTGCCCGGCGGCACGCTGATGGGCGACCGACCCAACGCCCTGCTCTACGGCCAGGAGAAGAACCTGGGCACCTGGGCCATTGCCAAGCTCAACCTCTACTTGCACAACATGCGGGCCGAGATTGAGCGCGGCGACACCCTGGTGGAGCCCAAGCACCTGGACGGCGGCTACTTGAAGACTTTCGACCGCGTCATCGCCAACCCACCCTTCTCTGCCAAGGCCTGGTGGACGCCGCTGGAGCTGGAAGCCGAAGCCACACAAGACAGCGAAGGCGGCGCAGGCAGCAACAAGAAGCCCAAGACCCCCAGCTACAAGACCGTCAGCGACCCCTTCGGTCGCTTCAGCTACGGCGTGCCGCCGCGCGGCTATGCCGACCTGGCTTTTGCCCAGCACATGCTGGCCAGCCTGAAGGCCGACGGCCGCTTAGGCATCATCCTGCCGCACGGCGTGCTGTTCCGCAGCGGCGAGGAGGGCAAGATTCGCGAGGGCCTGCTCTTCGGCACCGATGCCGCCAGCGGTGGCCAGCCGGGCGACCTGATAGAGGCCATCGTCGGCCTGCCGCCCGCGCTGTTCTACAACACCGGCATCCCGGCCTGCGTGCTGGTGCTGAACAAGCGCAAGCCCGCCGCGCTGCAGGGCAAGGTCATCATCATCGACGCCAGCCGAGAGTTCCTTGAAGGCAAGGCCCAGAACAGCCTGCGCCCTTCGGACATCGAACACATCGCCCGCACGCACAAGGCTGCCTTCGAGCAGCAAATCGAGGTGGAGAACTACTGCCGCGTGGTCTCGCTGGACGAGATTCGCGGCAATGACGGCAACCTCAACATTGCGCGGTACATCGAAAACGGGGAGACCGAGGAGACCGTCGATGTGGCGGCTACCTTGGTGCAGTTGCAAGCATTGGCCGAGGAAGAGGCGCAGATTGATGCGCGGCTGAACGGGTATTTGGCGGAACTGGGGCTGGCGGAGGGCGTTGAATGATGAATTCAGGCATTCCCGGCAACAGGGAAACGGACGCCGGTTGGATACCGGAGGACTGGACCCCGCTGTCGCTTGGAACTATCGCGTCCGCCAGGAAAAGCAAGGCTGTAGCGCAGCACGGAGTTCGCTGCATAGAACTTGAGCACATTGAACCAGAGACAGGTCGTCTACTGGGATGGGACAGCAGCGGCGCGCAGGCCAGCATCAAGACTGCGTTCAAGCAGGGCGATGTGCTCTTCGGGAAGCTACGGCCGTACCTTCGCAAGTACGCCGTTGCTCCGTTCGACGGAATCTGCACCACGGAGGTACTGGCGATTCACCCAAAGGATGACCTTACCGACAGGACCTTCCTGTTCCAGTTGATGCAAGGCGATGGCGTCTTTTCAACCGTTGAGGCGCTGTCGTACGGCACCAAGATGCCGCGTGTGAGTTGGTCCGACTTGGCAGATATCGTGGTCGGTGTCCCACCGCTACCTGAGCAACGGCATATCGCCGCCATCCTGACAGCCGTGGACGACAAGCTGGACGTGATTTCGCGCCAGATTGAAGCCACCCAAACCCTCAAGCAGGGCCTGATGCAGACGCTGTTCAGCCGTGGCACCAGTAGTCAGGCCGCCGTGGACTGGCCTACCGTTGAACTGCATACGGTGGCCCTAGTGCGGACAGGCGTGGCGAAGGGGAAGAAGGGGCTGAAAGAGCCGGTGGAACTGCCATACCTTCGCGTGGCGAACGTACAGGCGAGGCACATCGACCTTAGCGAGGTGAAGACGATTGAAGTCGAGGCCAGCCACGTGCAGCGCTATGCGCTTCAGGCCGGCGATGTCCTCATGACCGAGGGCGGCGACTTCGATAAGCTGGGCCGCGGAGACGTGTGGCTCGGCCAGATTGAGCCGTGTCTTCATCAGAACCACGTTTTCGCAGTGAGACCCGATCCCACGAAGTTGAACTCGCACTACTTGGCGGAATATGCAGCCAGCGAGCAGGGCCGCAAGTATTTCCTGGCGTGCGCGAAGCGGACCACCAACCTGGCGAGCATCAACTCATCCCAGTTGAAGGCGTTCCCCATCCCGCTGCCTCCCCTGAAAACACAGGTGGAGATTGCAGCGGTTGCGGCATCGGTCAACGCGAAGATCGAACTGCTTGAGGCAAAGCAGCGCGAGCAAGAGAAGCTCAAACGCGGCCTAATGCAAAAGCTCCTGACCGGCGAGTGGCGCATGCAGATCGACGCTGAAATGGCTGCCTGATCCACCATGGACGCTGCCGCCTCGCCAGCCCCCGACAGCACCCGCCTGGCCGAACTGCAGCGCGCGGCGCAGCTCAAGCTGGGAGGCTGCCTATTGCGTTTGCAGCAGTACGAGCGTCTGCTGAAGGCTATGGTGGCGAGCACCGATCTGGCGGGCGAGCCGGGCCAGCTGCAGGCCTTGCGCGACGCCCGGGTGGCGAGCGTCAACAAGACCACGCTGGGCGGACTGGTGACTCTGTTCACGGGCGGCTATCTGCGTGCAGAGGACGAGCCCGCCTCGGCGCAGGAGCGCGACGACACGGCCTCCGGCGACAGGCTCTGGTTCAGCTTCCAGCAGCGCATGGAGATAAGCGCCGAGCGCCTGGAGGCCATCACGGCCGAGCTGAAGGAACTGGTGGAGTTGCGCAACGAGCTGGTGCATCACCTGCTGGAGCGCTTTGACCTGGGCCAGCTCGACCGCAGCGAGGCCGCCGTGGCCTACTTGGACGACAGTCGGGCGACCATCGACCGGCACTACCAGACGCTGTGCAGCTGGGCCAAGGGGATGGACAACGTCAGAGCCTCGGCGGCATCCTTCATGCAGAGCGATGCCTTCAAAGACTTCCTCATCAACGGCATCGCGCCGGATGGTCAGGTGGGCTGGCTTGCTAGTGGAATCGTACGTGGCCTGCGTGCTGCGGAGCAGGCGCTGGCACCCACGGGCAGCCAGGGACACTGGGTCGAGTTGAACGCAGCCATCACCTGGATCGCCAAGCAGCACCCGGGCCAAAACCCCAAGCGCTACGGCTGCAGCAGCTGGCGGCAGGTGCTGCATGAGAGCCGCGAGTTCGAGGTCATGAAGAAGCCGGCCCCGGCGCCCAACACAAGCGCTGGCACGACAACGACAACCGGCTCGGTGGTTTGCTACCGTAGCCGCAGGGAGGATCAAACATGAACAAAAGGCTGACCGCCTTGGCCCGTGGAGCGCACGCATGAGCCAGGCCCCCGAGAAAACCGGCGTGGAAACGCCGGCCCTGGATTGGCTGGTGCGGCTGGGCTACACCCACTTGCCCGGCGCGGCGGTGAAGGTGGAGCACCGCCATCTGGCCCCGGTGCTGGAAGACGTGCTGCGCCCGCGGCTTCTGGCGCTGAACCCCTGGCTGGCCGAGGCGCCCGGCGGCGTGGATGCGGCGCTGATCGAGCTGCGCAAGCGCGCCAACGACGAGCTGCTGGCGGCCAACCAAGCGGTGTGGCAGCAGGTGCTGCACCGCTCGGACATCCAGGTGAAAGACCTGGCGGGGCAGCCGCGCAGCGTGCGCTTTCTGGATGCCACCGACGCCAGCTACAACGACTTCCATGTGGTGGACCAGTATGTGGGCCGCAACGCGGATGGCGAGCTGTTCCGCCCCGACCTGCTGCTGTTCGTCAACGGCCTGCCGCTGGGCATCATCGAGTGCAAGGCTAGCCACCACCGGCTGGACGAGGCGTTGGCCCAGCTGGACGGCTACCAGCGCAGCTTTTCGGCACAGTTCGTGTTCAACCAGGTGTGCGTGGGGCTGAACCGCCGCCAGGGCCTGTACGGCGCCATCCTCACCAAGCCGGCCTTCTACGCACGCTACCGGCTTGAAGCGCCTGAGCTGGCCGAGGTGGTGGAGCTTCTTGGCAGCGAGCCTGCGGAGCAGGAGCAACTGCTGTGGGCGCTGTTCGAGCCCAGCCGCTTCCTGGAGCTGGTGGCGCACTTTGTGCTGTTCGAGACGCGCGACGGCAAGACGGTGAAGAAGCTGCCTCGCTACCAGCAGTGGCGCGCCGTGCGCAAGACGGTGCGGCGGCTGACCGGCGCGACGCCGCTGGGCGGCGTGATCTGGCACACGCAGGGCAGCGGCAAGTCGTTGACCATGGCGCTGCTCGCCCGCCTGCTGCGCGCGGACAGCACCGGCCTGGCCAACCCCACGGTGCTGGTGCTGACCGACCGGCGGGACCTGGACAAGCAAATCTTCGACACCTTTCACGCCGTGGGCATCCGGGCCATCCCGGCGGTGTCGGTGGCCGGGCTGGTGAGGATGCTGGGCAATGACTACGGCAGCGTGTTCACGAGCACGGTGCAGAAGTTCCAGGAGGGTGACGAGCCCTCCGCCCAGGCCGAGGACGGCGCTGATGGCGAGACCGATGACTCGGACGAGGTCTTGCAGGCCACCCGGCACCGACGCGTGCGCGTGGGCAAAGACTTCTTCATGGTGGAGGAGCGCAATGAGCACTTCGGCCAGCATGACGCCGATGGTGTGCTCCTCGACGCAAAGTGGGTGGAACTGAAGCGCGAGAAGATCAGCTTCCGCGTGCTGAGCGCCAAGCCCAACTTCTATGTGCTGGTGGACGAGGCGCACCGCAGCCAGTACGACTTTCTGGCCGCCTTCATGCGCGCCAGCCTGCCCAATGCCAAGTTCATCGCCTTCACCGGCACACCGCTGCTGAACGACGACAAGCACACGCTGGCCGAGTTCGGGGGCGAGACCTACATCGACGAGTACCGCCTGCACGAGGCGGTGGCCGACGGCGCCACGCTGCCCATCAAGTACCAGGACGCCTGGGTCAGGCTGGCTGCCGATGCCAGGCTGGACGAAGCCTTCAACGAACAGTTCGCCCAGGCGCCTGAGGCGCACCAGCTGGCCCTGAAGAAGGCGCTCCTGGCCCGCTGGCGACATGCCGGTGACCGCATGGAGCAGGTGGCGGCGCACTTGGTGGAGCACTTTGTCAGCCACGTCCAGGCCAAGGGCCTGAAGGCCATGCTGGTGTGCAACGGCCGCGACATGGCCGTGCGCTACAAGGACCTTCTGGACGAGCTGATGGCCCAGCGCGCCGCGCAGAGCCTGCCGACCTTCCAGAGCCAGGTGGTCGTTTCCCTGGCTGGGGTCACTGGCACGCGGACGGGCGCTACGGTCGAGGAAGAGGCGGCCGAGTACAAGCTGCCAGTCACCAAGGTGCAGAGCATCGAGGAGCGTATCCGCGATGAGCTGAAGGCCGGCAAGCGGCCGGTGGCCCTGCCAGCCGAGCAGATCAGCCAGTTCGTCAGCAAGCTGTTCCCGCTGTCCTATGGCGACGAGAGCAAGGGCCAGGATGGCCAGCCACATGCGAACAACGTGGGGCTCATCATCGTGTCCGACATGCTGCTGACCGGCTGGGATGCGCCCATCGTGAGCACCATGTACCTGGACAAGCCGCTCAAGGAGCACACGCTGCTGCAGGCGATTGCGCGGGTGAACCGCACGCTGCCGGGCAAGAACGCGGGCTACATCGTGGACTACCACGGTGTGGTGGAGCACCTGGACCAGGCGCTAAAGCTGTACGGCGGCGAGGTGCAGCCGGCGCAGGTGTGGCAGGGCGTGGAGACCGAGCTGCCCAAGCTGCAGAGCACGCAGGAGCGGCTGCTGAAGCTGCTGCCCAAGCAGCACGACCCGGTCAGCGAGCGCGAGGCCTACAAGGACGATGCCGAGCGTTTCCTGGACCCGGCGAGCCGGCTGGATGCGGTGGAGGACTTCCTGACGCTGGCCAAGCAGTTCAACCGCAGCATCGACATCATCCTGCCCGATGTGCGGGGCCTGCCCTTCAAGCCCTACTTCACGCTGTTCGCCGAAATCCGGCTGATGCTGCGCGACAAGCTGCCGGACGCCACCTACCGCGAGCGCATCACGAAGCTGGAGTCCGCCCTGCTGCAGCGGCTGTTGGACGAGTACATCGCTGCCAGTCCGGCCAAAAGCCTGCTGGGGCGCGAGGTGTCCATCCTGGATGCCAGCGACATGGCGCGACTCAAGCAGATGGCCAGTCCGGGCAGCCAGGCGCTGGTGATGAAGAACCAACTCAAGCACACCATCGTCACCGGCCGCGATAAAGACCCGGCCTTCTTCGACAAGTTGGCCGAGGAACTGGAGAAGCTGCTGGAGGAAGAGAAAGCTGGCCGCATCAGCCAGTCGCAGTTCCTGGAACAACTCGAGCTGTTCGGTCAACGCGTGACGGGCAAGGACAAGACGGGCTTCGAGACGCCAGCGCACTCAGCGGTGTACCGCTACCTGGCCAACTTACTGGGCGAGGACACGGCGCGCGCGGCAACGACAAAGCTCTTCGAAGACCCATCGCTGAGGCAGACGCTGGCGGCCAGCAACTGGAAGCAGATGCTGGACCTGCTCCCCGAGATGCGCGACCTGCTGCGCAAGCTGCTGATGCCGCTGGCCGGCTGGGAGCGCGGAGTGGCGCGTGAGCACGCGGCCCGCATCCTTGACATCCTGCTGAGGAACTGAGCCATGCCCCGCCTGCAATACGGTCAGACGACCATTGAGTGGCGCTTCAAGGCCGATGCCACGCTCAAGCGGCACTACGTGACCGTGGAGCGTGGCCGGCCGGTACTACTACGCGGGCCGGCGGTAGGGCTCGAAGAGCAGGAGGCACTGGTGCGGCATCGCGCCCGATGGATTCGCGAGAAGCGGGTTCTGGTCGAGGCGCCGGCCGCAGACGAACAGATCGTCACCGGCAGCCGGCTGCGCTACTGCGGGCGCACCTACTTCACCGAGGTACGGCATGCGCCGAAGCTGGCGCATGCCACGCTGCATTTCACTGCATCACGCTTTGTTATCGAAAACCCGACGGGGCGCACCATCGGGACTGAAGCCTTGGCACCTCTACTATCCGCGTTTTACCGAGACCGCGCGCACGAAAAGCTGCTGGCGCGGGTTCGGCATTGGGAACGGCAGTCCGGTCTGCAGGCTCGGGGGGCCCGCATCAGGACCTTTCAAAGCCGCTGGGCCAGTTGCAGTGCCCACAACGTTCTGGAATTCCATCCTCGCGTTATGGAACTTCCTGCCAGCGTTCAAGACTATGTGGTGATTCACGAACTCTGCCACACGGTAGAAAAAAGTCACACGCGGGCGTTTTGGGCGTTGGTGGCCAAGCAAATACCTGACTGGAAGCGCCAGCACGAAGTACTAGAGCGGGCTGCCTTTGGCGACATGATTTAGCTCAATGGCACGAGCGCTCACTCACTACTCCGGCTAACGCGGCATCGCTTACTTCTCCTTTGTTCTCTTCACAACGCTTTGTAGTAGTCACGGATCTTTGAAGCCATGAGTACGCGCCTCTGGGCCAAGAACTCGGGAAAGTTCGATGCCGTCATCGTCAGAGCGGACGTAGGTACGCAGTTTGCTCGCAGGTTCTCGAGCAGTTCCTCCTGCTGGTCAATGCCACCCAGTGTCATTGGTTGCCCTTGGCACTGAGCTTGCGCATCCGCGAAGTAAAGATGGGGCGATCTGCTGCCAATCTTGATGTTGATCGCGTCTTGCGTATACGCATAGTTGGCGATCTGGTTGTAGTCACCACGACCTTTCCCGTTCGCCTTGAGCAACTGTCTTGGAAAGATGTGATGCACGTCTCCTAAATTGCTGACCAGCTCGCGTACTGTGACATCGCGAGAAAGCAATCCCTTGTCATTAGCTTTGATTTGTGCAGCAACAAACACCCAAAAAAGTGGGTGATTGGTGGAGGCGACATCGAGCGCCTGCACCAATCCGAACTGCCAGAACGCGTCCGAAAGCTCAGCTTGCTCAATTCGAGCGAGGACATCTGCAAAATCCGGCTCATTGATCAATCGAATGTCTCGCTCAAACTGAGTTTCAGCAGCGCCAGAGAATCTGCTCGTCAGAATGGACAACACAAACCAGCGCCGGACCAATCGTTCAATCTTTGACTCATCGACTCCACGCGCACGAAGTCCCAGATAAAGCGCGTATGCAAAGTTCAGTGCGTTCTGCGACCGCACCATGTTGTTCACGATGAAACCCGCTGATTTGATGATGATGACAAATCGCTGGAAGTGGGTTTCGTTGATGTAACGCCGCACCCCGTTGGCCAGTTTTGCAAAGGACTCTTCTGCGATGCTCTCTTCAAATTGCTTCGTGGCGAAGTTACGACCCGAAAGCAAGCTCACCAGATCAGCTAGTTTGCCCCGACCAAATTCGGTACCGAATGTGACACGTAACACGTCCGTGTAGCTTGGGTCATACAGGGTGTCGTTGTCGTTGCGCAGCCAGCTGATTTTTTGGAAGAAGTCACTTGCGGCGAACTCTGGGTCACGCTCCTTCAGCTGATCATGGAAGCCAGGCTCCATTGCCATGTGGCAAAAATAGTCAATGGCTTTTCGAAGCTCTGGACCTCCGAACCTTGTGTCAGCCGCGATCTTGGACATGGCAAAGTCCGCTTGCGAAAGCACGGTGCCTTTTGAGTTGATGCGAATGAAGATCTCAGTCACTGTCTCTATGTCGAGATCGTGATCCAGCTCGATTAGGCCGATCTGCTTTTTAGCGATGTCGGTGAGCGCACTCAATGCCTTCTCGATCAATTCTTCATCTACGCTAGGGTTGGCTTGGTAGTACTCACGGATGGCCTTGAGAAGACTGATCTTGCCACTCACAATGGGAGCTATGTCAGCGATCCAGGAAGCATCGCGCTCAATGGCTGTATTCGATACTTCGAACACTTCCTTCAATGGGTGAAACGCTATTCGAATGTTGACTTTGCGGTAGTCCTTGTTGATGACCTGCTGCCCCAGCACTGCGGCTGTGAGTGCCGTTACGCGCTGTTGGCCGTCGATAAGGATCATCTTCCCCAGCGCCATGCGTCCGTCTTTCAACTTCACATCGGGATTGCGCCATGCGATCAGATAGCCAACTGGATAGCCCTTGTAGAGACTGTCCATAAGGTCACGAACCTGAGACCCGTCCCAAACAAAGGGGCGCTGGATCTCGGGAATGGCGATCTCGCCTTCTCGCACTTTGGCAAGAACACTTTCGATCATGTATTGGTTAACCGCATAACGCTGAACGCCCATTTGTTCCCTCACTCATTGACTAAAAGTTACATGTGAAGTGTAGAGGGCATGTACAACAACCCAGCGCAGAAAATGACCAGTTGTGTGACGCTGACCCACAGCCCTTTACCTCCCCAGACATGACCAGCACCGACGACACCGACGCCCCCTCCCCCGGCTGGGACGCCATCTCCGCCCGCCTGGACAAGCTTTACCACGGCCAGGAGCCCAAGCACTTTGGCACGCTGGTCTCGCACATGCTGGGCGGGCCGGACCCGCTGGATGGCATCAGTGCGTGGCGGCGCACGGACCCGGTGCCGCACTGGCACTTTGTGACTTATGGGCTGAGCGAGCTGTATGCCAAGGAGTCCGATGACCCGGAAGTGAGCGGCTATGGCTTCGAGCTGACCTTTCGGCTGGCCATGGAGCCCAGCGAGTTGTCCGATGCCAATGCCGAGCCGCCGGCCTGGGCGCTGAATTTTTTGCAGAATCTGGCGCGCTATGTGTTCCAGAGCGGCAATGTGTTTCGCGATGGGCATTGGATGACGGCCAACGGCCCGATTGCGCTGGAGCGGGCCACGCAGATCTGCTCCATGGGCTTTGTGACCGACCCGAAGCTGGCCGAGCCGCTGGCCACGCCCAATGGGTCGGTGGAGTTCTTGCAGGTGGTGGGCCTGACGGTGGAGGAGGAGCGCGCGGCCAAGCAGTGGCGCACGCGCAACCTGCTGGAGGTGGTGCTGCCGCACATGCCGCTGTGGGTGACGGACCTGGGCCGCGCGTCGTTACTGGCCCACCCGGCGGTGAAGCAGCAGGTGGCCGAGGGCTTGAGGCGCGATGGGTCTGCCAGCGGGGTCCTTTTCACCGATGTGCTGGGCCTCAAGCAAGTGAAGCGGCTGCTGCGCAAGCCGATCACGCAGGTCACGGTGGGCGCTCGCCAGGTAGACGAGTTGGTGACCCTGCTGCCGCTGCGCCTGCCGTTTGGCCGCCCGCTGCGCGTGGCGGGGCATGAGTGGCAGTTGGTGCTGGAGCCTGCTGGCGCCTACGGCAACAATGCGGTGGAGTGGCAGGGCGAGGGCGACCATGTCGTGGTAATGCGCCTGACCGATGCCACCGTGCAGCAACTGGCGCAGACGCTGCGGCCGCATCAGGGCAGCTATGTAATGCCGCTGCTGCCGCAGGTGGAGTGGGTGGTGGAAAAAACGACGATCAAGGATTCGGCCGGCAAGGTGGTCGATGTCATCGGCTGATTAAATGCCGGCTTGTAATGCGGGCAGCGGTGTGGCCGCTGCTGAGGCACCACACATCCCGCTAACCGCAAGCGTGTGCCGCTCTCTTATTCTTGCTTCGTCTGCTTCCAAATCCGATCCGCCCGTTCCCAAGCCGCCTTGGCTGCAGGCTCCGCATCCTTCCAGTTCAAACGGCTGCTCTCGCGTTCAGTGTCCCAGCGCGTCTGCAGATGGTCGCGGGCGTCGTTCCAGTCGCGGTGGCGTCCGTCGATCACGCTCTGATATCCATGGCGGTACGCAGGGGCGTAGTCGTCGTAGGTAAAGGCATCCGAGTAGTACGGCTCCCGGCCATACGCGTCGCGCCAGTAGGCGTCTTCATCCGTGGGGTTGACGGCTTCGGCCGCGCCCTTGCCGGCCAGGCCGCCCACGACGGCACCGACCACGGCACCCACTGCCGCGCCGATGGGGCCGCCGATGGAGCCAGCGGCTGCGCCCGTGACGGCGCCGCCTGCGGCACCGATGCCCGTGCCGATGGGATGGGCGCCGGGTTCTTTGGTGATGGGGTCCAGGTTCATGTCGCGGGTGGGGTCTTGGGGATGGGTCATGGTGGTCTCCTGTTGGTAGATGTGCATACGTCCAGAACTCCATGTTCCACAGCAATGCGCCACGCTGGCGTAGGCCAAGCGCCACAGGCGGCGACAGGTTTGGAGACCGTGGCGCGGATAGTCGCTGCACCCAGCGCGGGCGGGTG
Organism: Acidovorax sp. LjRoot194; assembly: GCF_964253015.1. Lineage (NCBI taxonomy): Bacteria > Pseudomonadati > Pseudomonadota > Betaproteobacteria > Burkholderiales > Comamonadaceae > Acidovorax > Acidovorax sp. LjRoot194. Next base: position 19,404 of record NZ_CAXUQB020000001.1, read on the forward strand.
ACCGCGATGGCTGCGTGGGGCCAGCCGCCCAGGCACAATTGCAGCCCCATGCGTTCCCCCATTGCCATCGTCGACGTTGACCGTCTGGACACCTGGACCCGCTACCGCGCGGGCCTGTGCGATACCTGTGCGGCCAACTGCTGCACGATGCCGCTGGAGGTGCAACTGCCAGACCTGGTGCGGCTGGAGCTGGTGGACCCTTTCGAGGCCGAGCATGAAGAGCTGCGGCACATTGCCAAGCGGCTTCAGAAGGCGCGGCTGATCGACCACTTCAACCACAAGAACGCGGTGTTCACGATGGCGCGGCGGGCCAGTGGGGACTGCAATTTTCTGGACCCGGCCACACGGCGGTGCACGGTATACGACAAGCGGCCCGAGACGTGCCGCCTGCACCCGCAGACGAAGAGCCCCAAGCCGGGGTACTGCGCCTACGGGGCGCGGGACTTGAAGCGCAAGGGCTGGTGAGAGCGCTGGGCCTGGCCTGCATGCGGGCTGTTGGCCCGCACAGGCAGCAGGTGGGCCGATGTTGCGACAAGGCTTGCAGGCATGCCTACGCCACAGCCCCGCTGGCTACACGGTATCGCGCTGCACAAACCCTGACACAGGCTCCGAAGGGGCAGGCACGCTGCGCGCCTCCACCGCATCCACCCGCGCCTGCGGCGGCCCGTGGTGGGCCCACTCGATGAGGGACTGCACAGCGTCTGCAGGGCCGGTGGCCAGGGCTTCGACGCTGCCGTCGCGGCGGTTGCGCACCCAGCCTTGCAGGCCGCGTTGCTGGGCAGCCTGCACCAGGGACCAGCGGTAGCCCACGCCCTGCACGTGGCCGCGGATGAAGAGGTGCTGGGTGACGTCGGCGTGAGGATGGTCGCTGTGGGGTTGCATGGGCGGCACTGTACCGCCAGCCGGGCGCGGTAGGCCACAGACAGGCCTGGCGTGTCGGTGCTCGACCCGGGCGGTGCAGCGCGGTAAGCTGTGGCGCAGCCGTGGACTCTGCCCCGCCTCTGCACACCCTGCACACCCTGCACACCCTGCACACCCTGCACACCCTACGCGCCTTGTACACAGGCCCAGGCCCCCAACCACGCCCTGAATGCCCCACCGCATGACCCCACCCCGCAAAGCCCTGCCCGCCATCGACACCGACCGCTGCACGGGCTGCGGCTGGTGCGTGGCGGTGTGTGCGCCGCATGTGCTGTCGCTGCAGGTGCAGGGCGATGCCAGCTGGGGGCCCAAGCGGTCTGCGCTGCACGATGCGGCGGGCTGCACCGGGTGCGCGCTGTGCGCCGTGCGCTGCCCGTTCGATGCGATCCGCATGGTGCGCACGGGTGCTGCGCCTGGCGTGCACAACGGTTGACAGGGGCAGAGAACGAAGCGGTTTTGTCCCACAGCCGGGGCACTGTGCCTGTGGTGTGATTCAGGGCCCCGGGTTTTGGCCCGGCCGTTCACCCACCACCACTGCATGCACCATGCACAAGGAGCCACGCCATGTCTGAAAAGAAAGCCAGCGTTCACTGGGAGGGCGCCGGCAAGGCCGGCCAAGGCCAGATCAGCACCGAAACCGGCGCGCTGAACAAGTACCCCTACGGCTTTGCCAGCCGCTTCGGCGACGACCGCAAGGGCACCAACCCCGAAGAGATCGTGGGCGCGGCGCATGCGGCCTGTTTCACCATGGCGTTTTCATTCGCTGCCGACAAGGCAGGCATTGCCACCGAAACCGTGGACACCACGGCCAGCGTGCGCCTGTCCAAGGATGGCGACGGCTTCGTCATCGACCGCATTGCGCTCACGCTGACGGCCAAGGTGCCGGGCCTGGACGATGCGGCGTTTCAAAAGCTGGCGGCCGACGCCAAGGCCAACTGCCCGCTGTCCAAGGCCCTGGCTTCGGTGCCAGAGATCACGCTGACCGCCAAGCTGGTGGAATAACGGCGCCGGGCGGGGGAGGGTGCAGCGCGGTCTGCACACCAGCCCCGGCCCGCGACATGCATCCGACGCCCAGGCGGTGATCGGACCCCAGCGCAGCGCAGGTGCACACGCCCGTCGCTGCGTTTTGCCGTCTGCGTTGCACTGCCGATCGTCTTCGTCACCGTGCCCGCACCGCTGCGGCCAGCGCGGCAAACGCCTGCCGGTCCACCGCATGCGTGAAGGCGGTGTTGGGCACGGGGTGGGTGGACAGCTTCACCACCACCAGCTCCGCCGCCGGGTTGATGTGGATGTGCTGGCCCATCAGGCCTTTGGCTTCCAGCGTGCCGTCCGCATCGTGCGGCACCCACCACTGGTTGTGGTACGAGTAGCCCGCGCGCATGGCTGTGCCGGGCGCCTTGCTGAAGCGGGCCGGGTCCGCACCCTTGCGCAGCTCTGCGATGGTGGCCGGCGCGATGATCTGCTGGCCGTTGTAGCGGCCGTTGGCGCGCAGCATTTCTGCCAGGCGGCCCAGGTCGCGCAGCGTGGCGTTCACGCCCACGCTGGTGGACTGGCCGCCGTTGGGGTCGGCAAACACATACCCATCTTCCTGCGCGCCCAGGCGCGACCAGATGCGCTCGGACAGCAGCGTGGCGTAGCTCTGGCCCGTCACGCGCTGCAGCAGCCAGCCCAGCACTTCCGTGTCCACCGACTTGTAGGCGAACGCGGCCCCGTGCTCGCCGTCCTTCTTCAGCGTGGGCAAGAACTCGGCCATGCTTTTGGGCGCGCTGCTGCCGGGCGGCGCGGGCTGCAGGCCTGCAGCGGCCAGATACTGAAAGACGCCGGACGCGGGGTCGGCAAAGTTCTCGGCGTACTGCACGGCGGTGGTCATGTCCAGCGTCTGCTGCACGGTGGCGTCGGCCCAGGCGCTGGTGGCCAGCTCGGGCAGGTAGCGGGGGATCAGCGCTGTGGGGTCGATCACGCCTTCGTGGATGAGCTCGGTCACCAGCAGGCCGGTGAGCGATTTGCTCATGGACCACAGCACGTGCGGCTGGTGGGGCTGCATGCCGGTGTGGTGGCGCTCGTACACCACCTGGCCGCGGTGCAGCACCAGCAGGCCGTCGGTGTAGGTGGCCTTTTGCCAGTCGGCCAGCGTGGTGGTGCCGCCCTGGCCGTCGGGCAGGGGCAGTGTGTCGTTCAGCGGGCGGTTTGCCGCGGGCAGTGCGCTGGGCGTGCCTGCACCGCGCCACACAGTCGCCGTCGGCCCCAGCTCGCGCAGGTGGTGCGCGGCCCAGCGCACGTTGGGGTACTGCAGGATGTTGGCCAGGCGCACGACCTTGTCGGGCGGCGGCGGAAAGCCCTGCATCAGCCGCAGCGCGGCAGACTGGGTGACATCGGGCGGCGGCAACTGGGGCGCCTGGGCGTGGCCGGCAGAGGCCATGCAGACAGCGGCTGCGGTGGCAGCCAGCGTGACCAGGGCGAAGTGAAGGCGGGGGTAGGGCATGGTGCAAAAGTCCTGCAAAGGTGGGTGGGATGGGGCAGAGCAACGAGGTGACAAGAAAGGGTGAGCTGCTGGTTTGCAGGCCTTAGCCCCGCGCCGCCAGCAGCGCGCGGATCGCTGCCTCGGTGCGGTCGTACTCGCCTTCGCCAAAGTGCTTGTAGCGAATGCGGCCCTGCGCATCGATGAGGTAGGCGGCGGGCCAGTACTGGTTGCTGTAGGCCTTCCAGGTGCCGTAGCGGTTGTCTTGCGCCACGGGGTGCTTCACGCCGTGGCGGCGCATGGCGACCTCGACGTTGCTGGTGGTGCGCTCGAACGGAAACTCCGGCGTGTGCACGCCCACCACGGTGAGGCCCTGGGGCGCGTACATCTCGGCCCAGCGGTTCACGTGGGGCAGGGTGCGTATGCAGTTGATGCAGGCATACGTCCAGAAATCCACCAGCACCACGCGGCCGCGCAGCTGGGCCAGGGTGACGGGATCGGAGTTGAGCCAGCGCTCGATGCCGGTGGACTCGGGCGCGGGGCCCAGGTCGGGCAGCGTGGCGGCCTGCATGGCGGAGCCTGCCGCGTGGGTAGTGGCGGGTGCCGCCACGGCTGCGGCCACGCCAGCGGCAGACGCGAGGAAGGCGCGGCGCTGCAGCGCAAAGGGTGAAGAAGGGTGCGATGTCATGGTGAAAACTCCTTGCTGCGGGCCGCTCACAGCCCGCCAGAAAACGATGGGTAGAACTGCGACAGCCACGCCGTGACCTGGCCATCGATCTCCAGCAACATGGCCAGCGCGACGGCGATGACCACCACGCCGACGACCTGCTGCACGCAGTACGCGTGGCGCGACAGGCGGCGCACTTGGTTGGCCGCCGCCTGGCCGCCGTAGGCGATGGCCAGCATGGGCAGCGCGGCGCCGGTGGAATACGCCAGCAGCAGCACGGCGGTGCCCACACCGGGCGGCTCGGTGGCGATCAGGGTGAGGATGGACGCGAGCACCGGCCCGGCGCAGGGCGTCCACACCGCGCCCAGGCTCAGCCCCAGCAGCAGTCCGCCCCAGTTGCCGCCCGATGACCCCATCCCCACACTGCCCACGCTGCCCATGCGGTGAAGCACGCCCCCCGCGTATTGGCTGAGCCACTGGAAGGGCCGGGGCCACACCGTGAGCACGCCGAACACCAGCAGCATCACGGCGGCGAAGCGGCGCAAACCCTCGGGCGATACGCCCAGCACCTGCGTAAAGCTGCTGAACAGCAGTGCCACGGCCGCGAACGACAACGCAAAGCCCAGCGCGATGAACAGCGGGCGCGTGCGCTGCGCGGGGCCGCCCGCCACCGATGCGCCCAGCACCACCGGCAGCATGGGCAGTACGCAGGGCGCGCCCACGGTCAGCATGCCGGCGGCCACGGCCAGCCAGGGCGATGTGGCAACGGCGGTGGCGGCCATGGTCATGGCGCACCCCCGTGCTCTGCGGCCGGGCGGCGCCACACCTGCGTCTTGCCGAACAGCGGGATGCCGACATAGGCGCGCACCAGCAGCTGGTCGGGCTCGGCGGGGGTGAGGGTGGCGCGGTAGGTCTTGGCGTTTTCGCGGTGGTAGATCTCGCCTTGGTAGTCACCGCTGCCGGTGTCGCGCAGGCCAGACAGCAGCGTCATGCCCAGCGCAGGGCGGGCATCGGCGGCGGCCATGTCGGTGCCGGGGGCGCTCATCGACCGGTGGGCCAGCACGCGCACGACGTTGCCGCACAGGGTGGGGCTGCCACCGGGTTTTGCGCTGATGGAAGTAGCAGTGTTTTTTGCGTCGGCGGCGCACGGAGCGACGTCCACTTCCAGGTTGCCGCTTTCGGTGATCCAGCGGCCCAGCGGGGCCTGGGGGTGGGGGGCTGGTGCCGATGCCGACTGCCCGGCAGTGGCGGGCTGCGCGGCGGCCTCTTGCGCGCTGGCAGCCTGCGCCAGACCCATGGCCAGCGCAGCAGCGGTACCCATGGCGATAGTGGGTTTCATGGCAAGTCCTCGTGAAGTTCAGGAAGACTGCATTGAAGCCAGCGCACGTATCGGCGGTTTGTCGTGCGCGGGCCTTTTGGTATGCGCGCTTGTCGGCAGCGGCGCCAGACAAGTTCAGATACATGCGGGCCTGCTGGGGCATCACCACGCGGCGCCAAAGTCTGGACAATCAACGCCCATGACGACCACGCCCCCGCCCGACCACATCCTGATCGTCGATGACGACGCGGGCATCCGCGAGCTGGCGGCCGAGTACCTGCAGCGCCAGGGCCTGCAGGTCAGCGTGGCGGCCGACGGCCGGCAGATGCGCGAGGTGCTGGCCACGCAGCGCATCGACCTGCTGGTGCTGGACCTGATGCTGCCGGGTACCGACGGCATCACGCTGTGCCGCGAGCTGCGCAGCCCCGGCGCGCCAGCGCTGCCCATCATCATGCTCACCGCACGCAGCGACGAAGCCGACCGCATCCTGGGCCTGGAGCTGGGTGCGGACGACTACCTGACCAAGCCCTTTGCCGCGCGCGAGCTGCTGGCGCGCATCCACGCGGTGCTGCGGCGCACGCGCATGCTGCCGCCCAACCTGGCGGTGGCCGAGCCCGCGCGCCACCTCGCGTTTGGCGACTGGCGGCTCGATACCACGGCGCGCCACCTGCTCGATGCCACGGGCGCGGTGGTGGCGCTGTCGGGCGCCGAATACCGGCTGCTGCGCGTGCTGCTGGACCACCCGCAGCGCATCCTCACGCGCGACCAGTTGCTGCAGCTCACGCAGGGGCGCGATGCCGATGTGTTCGACCGGTCCATCGACCTTTTGGTCAGCCGCGTGCGCCAGCGGCTGGGGGACGGTGCCCGGGGCTCTCGCTACATCAAGACCGTGCGCAACGAGGGCTACGTGTTCTGCGCCGACGTGTTGCCCACGGCAATACCCAAAGAGGCCGCCGCATGACGCTGCGCTGGTGGCCCCGCTCGCTGTTCGGGCGCATCCTGCTGGTGCTGGCGCTGGGCCTGGCGCTGGCGCATGCGCTGACCTTCGTGCTGGCCATCACCGAGCGCAGCATGACCATGCGCCGCGCCATGGTGTCGTACATGGCGAGCGACGTGGCCAGCTCCCTGGCCATGCTGGACCGCCTGCCCGCCGCAGAGCGCGCGCAATGGGTGGATCGGCTGGCACGCCGCAACTACCGCTTCACGCTGACCGCGCCGCTCGACGCGTCCGAGGACCCGTCCGCCATGGCCCGCCTGATTGCCGGCGCCGTGGGTGCCACGCTGCCACCCGGCCGCTCGGTGCGCGTGATCGACCCGCGCATGCCCGGCACCGAGCTGCGCCTGCAGCTGCAGCTGGCCGACGGCACCCCACTGGCCGTGGACATGGCAGAGCCCCGGCTGCAGGTCTCGCCCTGGGTGCTGGGCGCGCTGGCGCTGCAGCTGGCGCTGCTGGTGGGCCTGTGCGCCTGGGCCGTGCGCGCGGCCACGCGGCCCCTGCGCACGCTGGCCGACGCGGCCGATGCGCTGGGTGCCGACCGCCCCGCCGTGCCCCTGGCCGAAGACGGCCCGCGCGAGGTGCAGCGCGCCGCCCAGGCCTTCAACCGCATGCAGCAGCGCATCCAGGCGCACCTGGAGGAGCGCATGCGCATCCTCGCCGCTGTCTCGCACGACCTGCAGACGCCCATCACCCGCCTGCGCCTGCGCGCCGACCTGCTAGACGACACCGCGCTGCAGGGCAAGCTGCACGCGGACCTGGCCGAGATGCAGTCGCTGGTGGAAGAGGGCATTGCCTACGCGCGCTCGTCCCAGGCCGTGCAGGAGCCACTGCAGCGCGTGGACCTGCGCGCGCTGCTGCAGAGCATTGCGTTCGACTACGCCGATGCGGGCCTGCCGGTGACGCTGCTGCACGCCGACCCGGGCACCTGCGACACGCGACCGCGGGCGCTGCGCCGGCTGGTGTGCAACCTGGTGGACAACGCGATCAAGTTTGCAGGCGCAGCCGAACTGAGCCTGGAGGCGCAGGCAGAGGCACAAGCGCAAGGCCCGTGGCTGCTGCGCGTGCTGGACCGCGGCCCCGGCATTGCGCAGGCCGACCTGGCCGCCGTGCTGCAGCCCTACGTGCGGCTGGAGGATTCGCGCAACCGCGGCACGGGCGGTACGGGGCTGGGCCTGGCGATTGCGAACGAGCTCGCCAAGGCGCTGGGCGGCCGCCTGGTGCTCGGGCCGCGCGCCGAGGGGCCGGGGCTGGAGGCGCGGGTCGAGCTGCCCGGGCAGCAGCCGTAGCGCGCGGCAACTTCCCCAAAAGTTCGAAGCGCGTGTGCAGGCGCGCCGCCGCCACCGCGCGCACCCGCCCCACGCTCACGCCAAGACCCAGGCCGCTGCTACAGTGCCTGTTCCGTGGACTCAGCAGGGGAAACGCCGTGGACAGCACCAGCATTAGCAGCACCAGCAGCACCACTACCAACGCAAGCAGTGGCAGTGGCAGTGGCAATAGCAGCAACAGCAGCAGCCCTCAAATCCGCATCGGCATCGGCGGCTGGACCTTCGAGCCCTGGCGCGACAACTTCTACCCCGGGGGCCTCGCGCACAGCAAAGAGCTGCAGTACGCCAGCCGCCAGCTCACCGCCATCGAGGTCAACGGCACCTACTACAGCACCTTCAAGCCGCCGACGTTCGCCAAGTGGCATGGCGAGACGCCCGAGGGCTTCATGTTCTCGCTCAAGGCCAACCGCTTTGCAACCAACCGCCGCGTGCTGGCGGAGGCGGGCGATTCGATCACGCGGTTTGTCGAGAGCGGCATCTCCGAACTCAAGGACAAGCTCGGGCCCATCGTGTGGCAGTTCATGCCCGGCAAGGTTTTCGAGCCCGGCGACTTCGAGGCCTTCCTTGCGCTGCTGCCCCAGCAGGTCGATGGCCACCGCCTGCGCCATGTGCTCGACGTGCGGCACGAGAGTTTTGCCACACCAGATTTCATCACGCTGGCCCGCCGCTACGGCTGTGTGCCGGTGCACACCGACTCCGACAAATTCCCGGCCATCGCCGATGCCGAGGCAGACTTTGCCTACCTGCGGCTGATGCGCAGCCAGGCCGATGTGCCTACCGGCTACACGCCCGAGGCGATTGCGCAGTGGGCGGATGGCGTGCGCGCGTGGACGGGTGGCGAGCGGCCGCGCGATGTGTTCGTGTACTTCATCAACGGCGCGAAAGAGCGGGCCCCGGCAGGGGCGATGGAGCTGATGGCGCAGCTGGGGGTGCGGGGGTTGGAGTGAGTGTCTGAAGCCTTGCGTCGGGGCGTGTCCGCGGCATGCGTGCGGGCCCTGGCTTCGACAGGCTCAGCCCGAACGGGTGGGGTGGGGTGGGGTGGGGTGGGCAGGTAAAACCTTGGGGGCTTCGGCACAGCGTACGACGTCATTTACAAACCAAATCGGCCCCTAACGCTTGCCTGCAAAGCGCTAACAGCTATATTTTTCATAGCAAATCCGCACGAGTGCATTGACACCACAGCCCCGTGCCGGCGCTTGCGCGCAACACTCGCAGGGCGCCGGCGCTTGACGTCCTCCCAAGCCCGTCAGGTACACTGCGCCTCTTCATGCCGTACACCACCCCCGCCCTCGCCGCACGCGCCACTGCCTTCCAAGGCATGGGCATGATGCAGCGCGCGTTCTTCGCGCGGGCTGTGGTTGCACGAATGATTACCACCATTACCCCCGCGGCCACCTGAGCACGCGCAGGTGGCCGTTTCGGCAGCCACCTGGTGATCGCTCTCTTCTCCCCCAAGACGAATGTGAATGAAACCCAGCTCTGGCAGCTGGGTTTTTTTGTTTGTTCGTTTGATTGATTGTTTTGCAGTCGTTTGGAGAAGCCCATGTTCCGCGATCCCGTCCAGTCCCTAGAAGACCCGTCGTTCCAGCCCACAGCTGCGGCCATGCGCCCCCTGCGCGTGGGCATGATCGGCATTGGCACCGTGGGCGCGGGCACCTTCCGCGTGCTGGCGCGCAACCAGGCGCTGATCGCGGGCCGCGCGGGCCGGGGCATCGAGGTGGTGGTGGTCGCAGCGCGCAACCTGGCCCGCGCCGTGAGCGTGGTGGGCAAGGACGTGGCGCTGACCAACGACCCGATGCAGGTCGCCACGCACCCCGACGTGGACGTGCTGGTGGAGGCCGCGGGCGGCACGGGCCCGGCGCGTGACTGGGTGCTGGCCGCCATCCGTGCGGGCAAGCATGTGGTCACGGCCAACAAGGCGCTGCTGGCCGAACACGGCAACGAGATCTTCGCCGCCGCACGCCAGCACGGCGTGGCCGTGGCGTACGAGGGCGCAGTGGCCGTCAGCATCCCCATCGTGAAGGCGCTGCGCGAGGGCCTCACGGCCAACCGCATCGAATGGGTGGCGGGCATCATCAACGGCACCACCAACTTCATCCTGAGCAAGATGCGCGATGACGGCGTGGGCTTTGCCGAAGCGCTGGCCCAGGCACAGGCGCTGGGCTACGCCGAGGCCGACCCGACCTTCGACATCGAAGGCATCGACGCGGCGCACAAGATCACGCTGCTGGCGGCCAACGCGTTCGGCATGCCGCTGCGCTTTGCCGACGCGCAGGTGGAGGGCATCACCGCGCTGCAGGGCCTGGACGTGGCCTGCGCTGAGCAGCTGGGTTTTCGCATCAAGCTGCTGGGCGTGGCCCGCCGCCGCGAGCACGGCGATGGCGTCAACGGCGATGGTGCCGACGGCGTGGAACTGCGCGTGCAGCCCGCGCTGGTGCCCGCCACGCACCTGCTGGCGCATGTGAACGGCTCGATGAACGGCATCATGGTCAAGGGCGACGCCTCGGGCGTGACGATGTACTACGGCGCGGGCGCGGGCTCCGAGCAGACCGCGTCGGCCGTGATCGCCGACCTGGTGGACGTGGCGCGGCTTCACGGCACCCACGCGGCGCAGCGCGTGCCGCACCTGGGCTTTCATGCCCCGGCCATCCACGACCATCTGGCCGTGCTGCCCCGCGCCGCCGTGCACACCCGCCACTACCTGCGCGTGCCCGTGCACCAGGCCCAGCAGATCGAGGCGGTGGGCGCGTGGCTGGCGGCCCAGCACGTGCCCGTGGCGCAGGTGCAGTTGGCCTGCGCGCAGCACCTGCCCGCCGGCGGCACGCCCCAGGTGCTGGTGCTGACCGACGCAGTGGCGCAGGCCACGGTGGACCTGGCCGTGCACGCACTGGGCGCGCACCCTGCGGTGGCGGGGCCGGTGGTGTCGCTGCGGGTGGAGATGCTGGAGGGGTGATGCCGAGGGGTTGCCGCGGGTGGTGCCGAGCTGCACGTCGCGCCCTGCCATCGCCACCCCGCACTCACCCCCACCACCGTTCACGCTGAGCCTGTCGAAGCGCCGCGCAAGGCGTCGACAAGCTCAGCCCGAACGGTATGGGTGGGTTTGACGGTGCTTGAAGACCCCAGCAGGCCCCATCGCTTGCCTATCAAGCGCCAAGAGCTATGAATGGCATAGCAAACAGTGGCTAGATGCCAGGCCCTCGTTCCACCAGCGCCGCCATGGCCAGCGCTTGCGGCGTGCCTTCCGCCGTCAGCCCCTCGACGACGCCGGCGCGGTCCGTGTCCGTGCGGTTCTGGCTCACCTTCCAGATGCCTTCCCAGCGCTCCACCGCCAGCTCCACGCCCACGATGGCGCCCAGCAATTTCTGCAGGTAGTCGGCGGGCGCGTCGTCCACGTGCCAGGGGTGCGGGCGGTGCGATTCATGCGCCTCGGTCAGGGTGTGCAGGATCGCGCGCAGGCGCTCTGGGTCGCCGTCTGTGGCGCTCAACGTGCCGTGGGCATGCACCGCGGCGTAGTTCCAGGTGGGCACCTGTTTGCCATCGATGGCCTTGGACGGGTACCACGACGGCGACACATACGCCTGCGGCCCGTGGAATACGGCCACTGCATGCTGCGGCAGCAGCGCCCACACGCCGTTGCCGCGGCCCACGTGGCCCACCAGCGTGCCGTGCGGGCCGCGCGTGGGGTCGAGGTACAGCGGCACGTGGTTGACGTGTAGGGCGCCTTCGTGCGAGACGACCAGGGTGGCCAGGGGCTGGGCACGCACCAGGCCTTGCAGAACGGCTGGGTCGGTCACCTGAAACTGGCGGTTGGCAATGGTCATGTCAGGCCCCTTCCCCTTCAACTTCCAGCACGGGCGCACAGTCGATCTGCGTCATGACCGAGTTGGCCAAAAAGCACGCCGCATGCGCCTGGTGGTGCAGGTCGGCCAGCACCTCGGTGCTGGGCGCGTGCGCCGCGTCGAAGCGCGTGACGGGCCGCAGCTGCACGTGCGCGACGACCAGGCGGCCCTGCGCGTCCTTGGCCATCGTGCCCACCGCTGCATCGGTGTAGCTGTCCACGCGCCAGCCGGCGCGGCAGGCGAAGTCGAGGAACCACAGCATGTGGCAGCTCGACAGTGCGGCCACGTAGGCTTCTTCAGGGTCCACGGCCGCGGCGTCGGAGTAGGGCAGCGGCACCACATGCGGCGACGATGACCCGGCCACCACGGCGCCGCCATCGAACTGCCAGCTGTGCGCGCGGTGGTAGCGCTTGTCCAGAAAGTCGTCGCTGCCACGGGACCAGGTGATGGTGGCGGTGTGCTCGGCCATGGAAGGGGTCTTTCCTGTGGGGACCGGGCCTGGCAGGCAGCCCGGATGGTTTCTAAAATGGTTCTTCAGTTTATGGCTGCATTGCCACAACGAAGGGGCCAATTCATGCCGGTTGCCAGAGCCAATCCCAAGACTTCCATCGCCGCCGCAGACGCCGCATCCAGCCCACGCCAGGGCCTGTTGCGCCAGCAGGTGTACGAGCAGCTGCGCAGCGCCATCGAGCAAGGGCGGCTGCCCGCAGGCACGCGCCTGCCACCGTCGCGCGAGCACGCGGCCGGCCTGGGCGTGTCGCGCAACACCGTGCTGTGGGCCGTGCAGCGCCTGCAGGCCGAAGGGTATGTGGAGGCCCGCGTGGGCGACGGCACCTATGTGTCGCAGGCCGCGGGTACGGCGCCCACGCAAGGCCTGGTGGCGCCGCCGCGCGGGCTGTCGAAGCGCGGGCAGCTCATTGCCGAGACGGCGGCACGCTGGCGGCCGCCTCACGTGGCGGCGCGCGCGTTTCGCATCGGCGCGCCCGAGGTGGACACCTTTCCGTTCGCGCTGTGGGACCGCCTGGCGCGCCAGGCCAGCCCCGGCCAGCGCAGCGCCCGCGCACAGTACCTGGACCCTGCGGGCGACCCCCAGCTGCGCCAGGCCATTGCGCTGTGGCTGTGGGCGTCGCGCGGCATCCGTTGCGATGCGGCGCAGGTGGTGGTGTGCTCGGGCTCGCAGCAGGGCATCGATCTGATCGCCCGGCTGCTGCTGGACGCAGGCGACGAGGTGCTGGTGGAAGACCCGGGCTACCCCGGCATCCGCGCCAGCCTGCTGGGCCACGGCGTACTGGCGCGGCCGGTGGCGCTGGATGCGCAGGGTCTGCGCATCGGCGAGGGCGCCGCGCAGTGGCCCGGTGCGCGCATGGCCGTGGTCACGCCCACGCACCAGTTCCCCACCGGCGTGTGCATGCACCTGGCGCGGCGCCAGGCCCTGCTGCAGTGGGCCCGCACACACGACGCCTGGGTGGTGGAGGACGACTACGACGGCGAATTCCAGTACGGCAAGCACGACGGCAAGGCCCAGCGCGTGCCCGCGCTGTGCAGCCTGCCGGGCTCGGAGAGGGTGCTGTATGTGGGCACGTTCTCCAAGACCCTGCACCCCGGGCTGCGCCTGGGCTTCGTGGTTGTGCCGCCCGCGCTGGTGGAAGCCTTTGCCATGGCCCGCGCCATCACCGACCGGCACGCGCCGGGCGACGCGCAGGCGGTGCTGGCGCGCTTCATCGCCGAAGGCCACCTGCTGCGCCACCTGCGCCAGATGCGCGAGCTGTACCAGCAGCGCCAGCAGGTGCTGATCGATGCCTTGGCCCAGGCCAGCGACGGCGCACTGCAACTGGCACCCAGCGACCGGGGCATGCACCTGCTGCTGGAGACCGCGCCCGGCAGCAACGATGAGGCCCTGAGCCGCAGCGCGCTTACCGCCGGGGTCATGCTGGCACCCTTGTCACGCTATGCGATGGAATCGAACCGTAGAGGCTGGCTGTTCGGCTATGCGGGCTACAGCGAGGCCGAGATCGTGGCCGCGGCGCGGGTGGTGGCAGCTTTGTCCTTGCTACACGTGCGCGCGCCGCATACAAACGTGTCGTCCACCCCGCCACACACCCGCAGAAAGACGGCATGACCACTTTGAAGAAAATCGCGTTCACCTCGTGCATGTCGACCGAGGTCTACTCCGCCAGCCAACCCATCTGGAACGATATCGGTCACCAGAACCCTGACGTACTGGTACTGCTGGGAGATTCGATCTACATCGACTGTCCGTGGCCCAAGGGGCCCGACGGCATGGTCACCGAGCCGGCGTTGCTGAACCCGGGCGATTTCGCGGCGCATGTGCACCGCCTGTACCGCAAACAATTGGAAGTGCCCGAGTTTCGAAAGCTGCTGCATCGGGAGAAGCTGGCCACGTATGCGATCTGGGACGATCACGATTTTTTGTGGAACGACGCGCGCCAGCAGCAGGCCTTGAGCCACTTGGAACACGCGGTCTACTCCAGCAATCTGTTCCAGTGCTGGACGGACGCGCTGGCGGGTTTGGCGCCTTTCCCAGTCTCAGCGATGGACCCGCGGGTGCGCCGAAACATCGGCCTGCCGCGCGGCCATGTGCGTTATGACGAGGCCATGCCCGGCTACCGCTGCCAGGTGTTGTTTGGTGGGCTGGCGGTGCTGCACCTGACGGACGGGCGCTCCTGGCGCGACGGGCCCACGCTGCTTGGAACCACCCAGAAAGCCACCATCCAGGCACGCATGGCGGACTACCCTAACGCACTGCATCTGATCGCCAGCGGCTCCACGATCAACGGCTGGGAGATCAACGGGTGGAAGCACTACCCCGAAGACCTGAGGTGGCTGTTGGCGTTGGCCGAAACGTACGACGTGCGCGTGCTCAGCGGCGACATCCACGAGATTGATCACAAGGCCACATGGACGGAAAAGGGCGGCCGCCAGTTGCACGAGTACATCGCATCTGGGGCAGCAGTGGATTTCGCTCCACCGCTGCTCGCCGGGTTTTTTCCAGACAACATTCCTGTGACGGCACAGCGCCAGTTCGGGCTCATCACCCTTCGGGATGGCCTGCCGCCCAACGTGCAGTTCTTCAAGGATGGACAGCGGCAGGGCGAAATCAGCGATCCAGTGCCGGGCATTTGAGGCGATGGGCGGGCGCTGGACCCAACATCGCAGCACCGCAATTAACGCGCTGCAGTGCCCGCGCCTGCGTCCGCCGCCGCCCCGCGCCACCACTGCTTCGACAGCGCAGGCTGCCGAATATCCAGCCGCTCTCCCATCACGGGCGCCACCAGCGGCACGCCCGCCTTGTCGGCCAGTGCGGTGATGCGGTCGAACGGGTCGGTCCACACGTGCATCGCCAGATCGAACGTGCCGTTGTGGATGGGCATCAAATGGTGGCCCTTCACGTCCAGGTGGGCCTGCAGGCTTTCCTCGGGCTGCATGTGCACGTCGGGCCACTGCGCGTCGTAGGCGCCGGTTTCGATCATGGTCAGGTCGAACGGGCCGAAGCGCTCGCCGATGGCCTTGAAGCCGTCGAAGTAGCCCGTGTCGCCGCTGAAGAAGAGGCGCGTCGCACCGGTGCCTTCGCCTGCCTCCATCACCCACGACGCCCACAGCGTGCGGTTGCCGTCGGACAGCGTGCGGCCCGAGAAGTGTTGCGCGGGCGTGGCTACCAGCTTCACGCCGGCGATGGTGGTGCCTTGCCACCAGTCGAACTGCTGCACCTTGGCCGCCGGCACGCCCCAGGCGATGAGGCGGTCGCCCACGCCCAGCGGCGTGACGAAGTGCGCGACCTTGGGGGCCAGCTGCAGGATGGCCGCGTGGTCCAGGTGGTCGTAGTGGTCGTGCGACAGCACCACGCCGGTGATGGGCGGCAGCTCGTCGATGGCAATCGGCGGCGCATGGAAGCGCTTGGGGCCCATGAAGGAAAACGGCGAGGCACGCTCGGAGAACACCGGGTCGGTCAGCCAGAACTGGCCCTGCAGCTTGAGCAGCATGGTCGAGTGGCCCAGGCGCCACAGGCTCAGGTCCGGCGCGGCCAGCAGGTCGGTCTGCGTGAGCGGCAGCACCTGGGGCGGCTTTGCGGGCACCGCATCGGCGGGCTTGTCGGTCATGAAGCGCCACATGATGCCCATCGTCTTGGCAAAACCCGGCGCCTGGCGCGGCGCGGCGTTGCGGAACTTGCCGTCCACCTGTTGGGGCGACTGTTCATACGATGTTGCCGGCAGGGAGGTGCAGGAAAGGATGCTGTAGGCCATGGCGGTGACGACGGTAAGGATGAGGAAGATGCGGGGAATTGGTGGAATGCGGCGAAGCATAAGTGCTTTTTCCGAAAAGTGCACTGCACAGTGTAGTTCACTTTTATAAAAAGTAAACTCCCCGGTGTAAAATGGGGCCATGACCGAGCCTGCCACAGTGATTGCCCCCACCCGCCTGACCGACCGCAAGCGCGAGGCCATCGTGCAGGCCGCCATCGGCGAGTTCCGCGAACATGGTTTCAACGGCACCAGCATGGACCGCGTGGCCGCGGCGGCCGAGGTGTCCAAGCGCACGGTGTACAACCACTTTCCCAGCAAGGACGAGCTGTTCGGCGCCATCCTGGACCACCTGTGGGACCGCAGCCATTCGCTGCCCGACGTGGCCTACGACGCGCACCAGCCGCTGCGCGCACAGTTGCTGGCGGTGCTGGACCAGAAGATGGAGCTGCTGAACGACGCGAGCTTCATCGACCTGTCGCGCATGGCGATGGCCGAGATGATGCACACCCCCGAGCGCGCCCGGGCCATGGTGGCGCGCCTGTCCGAGAAGGAGGAGGGCCTGCCCCGCTGGATTCGCGCCGCCCAGCAGGACGGCGCACTGCGCGCGGGCGTGGACCCGCAGTACGCCGCCCACCAGCTGCACGGCATGGTCAAGTCGTTCGCCTTCTGGCCCCAACTGGCCATGGGCGGCGCACCGCTCACCGCGCCCGAGCAGCAGCAGGTACTGGGCGATGCGGTGGACATGTTCCTGGGCTTCTATGCGGTACCGCGCCAGGGCGCTGCAGCCGTTTGAAGCCGTTTTGATGGCGCCTTGATCCTGCCTTTTTGAAACCGCGAGCCGTTACGCTCGCCGCTCCACCGGTCTCTTCATCCACTCACCCGCAGCGCCGCCATGCCCCTCGCCCCCTACCTCGATACCTTCCCCACCGTCGATACCGGCGTCTTCGTGCACGACTCCGCCCAGGTCATCGGCGATGTCACCCTGGGCCGCGACAGCTCGGTGTGGTGCAACGCGGTGCTGCGCGGCGACGTGAACCGCATCGTGGTGGGCGAATGCAGCAATGTGCAGGACCTGACCATGGGCCACGTGTCGCACCGCAATCCAGCCAAGCCCGAGGGCTCGCCGCTCGTCATCGGCAACTACGTGACCATCGGCCATTCGGTCATCCTGCACGGCTGCCGCATCGGCGACGAGTGCCTGATCGGCATGGGCTCGATCGTCATGGACGACACGGTGATCGAAGACCGCGTGATGTTGGGTGCTGGCAGCCTAGTCTCGCCCGGCAAGGTGCTGGAAAGCGGCTACCTCTACA
This sequence comes from Acidovorax sp. LjRoot194, assembly GCF_964253015.1. Classification (NCBI taxonomy): domain Bacteria; kingdom Pseudomonadati; phylum Pseudomonadota; class Betaproteobacteria; order Burkholderiales; family Comamonadaceae; genus Acidovorax; species Acidovorax sp. LjRoot194. The sequence continues at coordinate 36,504 of NZ_CAXUQB020000001.1, forward strand.
TCGGCCGGCCCGCGGTGCGCCAGCGCGCGCTGACCGAGGCTGAGATCGCGTACCTCAAATACTCGGCCGAGCACTATGTGCGGGTGAAGAACAACTACCTTGCGGGCGGCACCGCGATGGGGACCTAGCCACCGGACGGACAGGGTCCCGCCGCCCAGGCGCCCCGCGGGTCCGCACGCATCACGATGCCCGCACCAGCCAGCGTTTGCCGCTGGGCAGCCCGTTCCGCGATCGCATAGCGATGTGTGCACCCAGCCAATGTCTTTCGCCTGCGCCGATAATCGGCATCCGCCCCATGGCGGCCCCCACCATGCCTGCCGCCGCCCTCTCCCCCACCACCACGCGCGTGCTCGCCGTCATCCCGCCGATGACGCAGCTGAACACGCCCTATCCGTCCACCGCGTACCTCACGGGCTTTCTGCGCTCGCGCGGCATCACCGCGTTCCAGGAAGACCTGGCGCTGGCCCTGGTGCTGCGGCTGCTGTCGCCCGACGGCCTGAAGGACGTGGCGGCGCGCGTGGCGGCCCTACCTGCCAAACAGCGCAGCCCCGCCGTGCAGTCGTTTGCCGCGCAGCAGGACCGGTACCTGGCGACCATCGGCCCGGCCATTGCCTTTTTGCAGGGCCGCGACAGCACGCTGGCGCACCGCATTGCCGGGCGGCACTACCTGCCCGAGGGGCCGCGCTTTGCGACGCTGGACGTGTATGTGGACGACGAAGGCGGCGACCCGCTGGGCTGGGCGTTCGGTGCCCTGGGCCTGCACGACAAGGCCAAGCACCTGGCCACGCTGTACCTGAACGACCTGGCCGATGTGCTGCGCGACGCGGTGGACGAGCGCTTCGAGTTTGTGCGCTACGCCGAATCGCTGGCGGGCAGCCAGCCCACGTTCGACCCGCTGGCCACGGCGCTGGCCGCACCGCCCACGCTGGTGGACGACATGCTGGTGCAACTCACGCACGAGGCCATCGAGCGCCACCAGCCCACGGTGGTGCTGCTGTCGGTGCCGTTCCCGGGGTCCGTATACGCGGCATTTCGCATCGCCCAGGCCGTCAAGGCCCGCTGGCCGCGCATCGCCACGGTGCTGGGCGGCGGCTTCGTGAACACCGAGCTGCGCGAGCTGGCCGACCCGCGCGTGTTCGACCATATCGACTTCGTGACGCTGGACGCGGGCGAACGCCCGCTGCTCGCGCTGCTGGAGCACCTGCAGGGCCAGCGCGGCCGCCAGCGGCTGGTGCGCACCTTTGTGCGCAACGACGGCGAGGGTGGCGACGGAGCAGTGCAGTACATCAACATGATGGAAGCCGACGTGGCCTTTGCCGAAGTGGGCACGCCCACCTGGGACGGCCTGCCGCTGGACCGCTACCTGTCGCTGCTGGACATGCTCAACCCCATGCACCGCCTGTGGAGCGACGGGCGCTGGAACAAGCTCACCGTGGCGCACGGCTGCTACTGGAAGAAGTGCAGCTTCTGCGACGTCAGCCTCGACTACATCAGCCGCTACGAAGGCGCGAGCGCCGAGGTGCTGGCCGACCGCATCGAGGCGATCGTCCGCGAGACGGGGCAGACAGGCTTTCACTTCGTGGACGAAGCCGCGCCGCCCAAGGCGCTCAAGGCCCTGGCGACCGAGCTGATCGCGCGCAACGCCGGCATCAGCTGGTGGGGCAATGTGCGGTTCGAGAAAACCTTCACGCCCGACCTGGCCGAACTGATGGCCGACAGCGGCTGCATCGCGATATCGGGCGGGCTCGAGGTCGCATCCGACCGGCTGCTGCAGCTGATGAAAAAAGGCGTGTCGGTGGACCAGGTGGCGCGTGTGACCAAGGCCTTCACCGACGCGGGCATCCTGGTCCATGCGTACCTGATGTACGGCTTTCCGACGCAGACGGTGCAGGACACGGTGGACGCGCTCGAATACGTGCGCCAGTTGTTCGCCAACGGCTGCATCCAGAGCGGGTTCTTCCACCGCTTTGCGTGCACGGTGCACTCGCCCGTCGGCAAGAACCCCGAAGAGTACGGCGTGACGCTGGCACCTTTGCCACCGGGCGACTTTGCGAAGAACGACGTGGCCTTCATCGACCCCACGGGCGTGGACCACGATGCGCTGGGCGCGGGCTTGAAGAAGGCGATTTACAACTACATGCACGGCATCGGGGTGGAAGAGGACGTGCGCATGTGGTTTCCGTTCAAGGTGCCCAAGACGACGGTGCGGCGGGACCGGATTGAGCGGGCGCTGCGGGAGCGGGGTTAGTGCAGACTCAGCATTGTTCGACGGTCGTCTCCACCATTCGCCGAGGGTCGCCACCAGCATGCAGTGCGCGCGCTTGAAGAACGCATAATCCGCCCAAAACAATGTGCCTCCCATCCAGGCACCGGCGGAGGCCGAAATGATGAAGGATCGGAGAGAACCATTACTTCTTGCCCGTCAGCCCACGGCCTGTGTCAACGGGATCAGGCCGGCTGTTGGGGCTGCGATGGCATCCATTTTTCTGTCGCTTCCGGGTTCATTGCTGGCGGCCGGAGGCCCCGGCTTCGGAGGCAGCGCCTTGTGGGAACTGTGGGGGTTGCCCATGCTGGGGTTGGCCGCGACTGGTGTGGTCATGGCTTTGCGAGGGAAAGCGGGCGCGTGGGGTATTACGGTCGGTTGTTTGGGCGCTTTGATGGCCTTGATCTGCTTGAGCGATAAAGGTCTGCTCGGAACACTCTTCCTAGGCCCCTGGGCACTTTTTATCGGCACGCTGCTGTTGGGTGTGCTTCCGGCATTTTTACCCAGCAGCCCACCCCCGGCTCCGGCGTCTGATTGCCACTACGCTGACGGAACTGACATTCAGGTTGGCGATCGGGTGTCCCTGACGGACCTTGACAATTCGCTCGGCACCATCGCCGCTGTTGTCGGCACCAACCAATGGGGTGCGGGGTACTCCAAAGAGTCCTTCAACAACATTTCGCAGGGATTTCTCGTCGTATTGGATGATGGGCGCAAGCTGTTCTTCGACCGATCAAAACAAGCCCTCCATTTCATCGCGAGAGCACGCGACGGCGTGCCGCTTGAAACACTTCCTTCGCGCATGGGCTAGAACTTTCGGTATGGCATGCCGAGCCGGCTGGAGTGCCGCACATTGGCCGGACTGGCCGCGAGGAAGGGGTATCAACACCCAAGGTAGCGACAACGTAGAAGTACAAAGTGCATGCCCGTGCTGTCCACTGCGGCTATCCAAAATGGCTGCCCACTGCGGAGCAACGCAGTCCCATGACTGAACCACAACGCGCACCCCGTTTCCGAGCCGCCATCTTCGACATGGACGGCCTGCTCATCGACTCCGAACGCGTGACCCTGCGCGCCTGGATCGATGCGGCGGCATCTTTGAATTGCGTACTGGCGCAGGCGGACTACCTGCAGGTGGTGGGCCGCGCCTCGCGCGACTCGGACGCCCTGCTGACCGCGATGCTGGGCGGGCGGCCGATGTTCGAGCAGGTGCTGCACGAGGTCGCCACCCGGCTCGCAGACACCGGCAGCGAGCCGCTGTTTCCCATCAAGCCCGGTGCCGCGGTACTGCTGCAAACCCTGCGCGATGCAGGGGTGCCGTGCGCGGTGGCTTCGTCGTCACGCCGCGATGAGATCGAGCACCGCCTCGCCCGCGTGGGCATGCTGCTACCGGCTGGCCGCCGCGCGGCTGGGGGTGGACCCGGCGCAGTGCTTGGCTTTCGAAGACAGCGAGAACGGGGCGCGTGCAGCGCAGGCGGCGGGGGTGGCTGTGGTGGTCGTGCCCGACCTCAAGCACCCTGCGGACGACATCGCAACGCGCTGCCACAGCGTGCTGGCGTCGCTGGAGGTAGCGCACGGACATGTGGGGCGGTGGTTTATCGACACCAGACCAACGCAGCAACGCCTATGAAGCCAGGCCTTGAGGGCAGGGCGCTCTGGAAGACCTGAGCACCTCCGAGCGACGTGTTCTGGTACTCAAACAGGGTTTTCGCGCGCTTGTATGCTGCGCCACTAGCTACCGAATGTGTAGCAAGGCGGCTGCCCCCACCGCGCTATTTCTATTTCTGCTTCTGGTACGCGTTGTGCGCAGGCACCCCGCGGTCCGTGTCCTGCAGCCCGCGTTTGACATCCTTGTACGCCTGCTCGATCTCCGGATGGCGTTCGCCGTCGGTCATGTCGGTGGCCTGGTCGCGTTCGTGGGGCAGGCGGGCCTCCGGGCCGCCCAGGTCTTCAGGGCCGCTGCCGGGCTGCTCTGTCGGGTTGGTGGTGTTCGTGCGGCGCTCGGTACGGGCCGGCACGGGGGCGGATGGGGTGACGTCTTTTTCTTGGCTGGGGGATTGGGCCATGGAGCCTCCGGATACTGGTGGGCGTCGCGCTGCGACGGGGCGGCCGCTGAAGCCGGTGAGCCATGCTATGCAGCCCATGCACGCGCCTGTGTAGGCGGGTGCGCCCACCCGGCGCGGGGCGGTGACCGATCTGCAGCCCGCTCGGCATGCGACACTACTGTATGTCTCAACAGGTGTGGGCCGCGCAGGCCCTTGAATCGTTCGATGCGGTGGTGCAGGCCACCCCGGGTTTTCGCAGCCGCCACGGCCAGCGGCGCATGGCCGAGCAGGTGGCGCACACGTTCAGCTCTGCCACGCTGGGCAAGGTGGACAGCGAAGACGGCGACGCCGCCCCGCCCACGCGCGCCATCGCGGTGATCCAGGCCGGCACGGGCGTGGGCAAGTCGCTGGCCTACTGCGCCCCCGCCATTGCCCTGGCGCTGTCGCGCGGCACGCGGGTGCTGATCTCCACCGCCACCGTCGCGCTGCAGGAGCAGCTGGTCAACAAGGACCTGCCCGCGCTGGCCGCGCTCATGCCGCAGCCCTTCAAGTTTGCGCTGGCCAAGGGGCGCGGCCGCTATGTGTGCAAGCTCAAGCTCGATCGCCTGGCGGGCACGGGCGAGGCCGAAGAGGAGTCCGAGGACGACGATCTGTTTGCAGAGGAAGAGGCCGCCGCCCGCGCCAAGCGCCCGCGGCAGGAGACCGAGGCGCGCATCCAGTTCTACGGCGCCATGGCGCAAACCCTGGCCAAGGGTGCGTGGGACGGCGACCGCGACAGCCTGGAGACCCCGCCCGAGCCTGAGGTGTGGAGCCCCGTGGCGGCCGAGGGCGCGTCGTGCACCGGCAAGCACTGCCCCGCCTTCAGCCAGTGCACCTACTACGACAAGCGCAAGGAGCTGGTGGGCGCGCAGGTCATCGTGGCCAACCACGACCTGCTGCTGTCGTCCCTGGGTGCGCGCGTGCTGCCCGAGCTGGACAACTGCCTGCTGGTGCTGGACGAAGCCCACCACCTGCCCGCCACTGCGCTGCAGCAGTTTGCGTGCAGCATGGACCTGTCGCGCCTGACCTGGATCGACCGCCTCTCCAGCCGGGGCCTGCGCATCGGTGCGCTGCTGGAGGTCGAAGAGATTGCCGACATCCCGCGCCACGCGGCGCAGCTGCGCCAGACGCTGCAGGACCTGGCGCGCATCGTGATGGACGTGTACGGCGCGGCGCTCAAGAGCCAGAAGGACACCTGGGGCCCGGCGCGCGTGCGGGTGCCGCGCGGCGAGCTGCCCGAGCCGCTCATCGCCCCGCTGGGCCTGCTGGCCGCCAGCGCCGACGGGTTCCTTGAGGCTCTGCGCGCCATCAGTAAGGCGCTGCGGGCCGAGATGCGCGACAAGCCGGAGGAGGCCAAGCGCCTGTCCACCCTGTACGCGCAGATCGGCATGCTCGCGCCGCGGCTGGAAGAGCTGCACGCCACCGCGCAGCTGCTGCTGCAGGACGCACCCCAGGGCGCAGACCGCAGCTTCGTGCCGGCCGCCAAGTGGTTCACGCTCGAGGTCGACGGTGACTTCATCGTCGTCAAGGGGCACGCCAGCCCCATCCTGCCCGGCACCACGCTGCGCAACCACCTGTGGAATGCGGTGCGCGGCGCGGTGCTCACATCGGCCACGCTCAACAGCTGCGGCAATTTCGACTTCTTCCTGCGCGAAGCAGGCCTGCACGGCGACGACACCACGACCACGCTGGAGGTCCCGAGCCCCTTCAACTACGCCGCGCAGGGCACGCTGATCGCGGCCGAGACGCGCGCCGACCCCAAGAACGCCGCGCAGTTCACGGCCGAGATGGTCGATGCGCTGCTGCACGACATCGCCCGCGTGGAATACGGCGCGCTGGTGCTGTTCACCTCGCGCGAGCAGATGCGCCAGGCCGTGGATGCGCTGCCCACCGCCATGCGCAGCGTGGTGCTGGTGCAGAACGCGCTGCCGCGCACGCAACTGCTCAAGCGCCACCGCGAGCGGGTGGAGAACGGCGAGCCCTCGGTCATCTTCGGCATGCAGTCCTTCGGTGAAGGGCTGGATTTGCCCGGGCGGCTGTGCGAGTCGGTGTTCATCACCAAGCTGCCGTTCGCCCCGCCCGACGACCCCGTGGGCGAAACCCGTGCCGAGTGGCTGCGCGCCGTGGGGCGCGACCCGTTCAGCGAACTGGTGGTGCCTGCCACCGCCATCCGCCTGGCGCAATGGGTGGGACGCGCCATCCGCACCGAGGACGACCAGGCCCACGTGTACTGCTACGACAAGCGCCTGATGCGCACGAGCTACGGCCAGCGCCTGCTCAAGGGCCTGCCGCCCTTTGCACTGCAGCAGCGTGCGCCGCTGTAGCGCCAACGGCCCCGACGACCATCCACCGATTCCCTGACCTGACACCCCGATGCCCCACACCACCCCCGCCTGCCCCCAATGCGGCCAGGAGAATACCTACCCCGACGCCAGCCTGTACGTGTGCCCCGACTGCGGGCTGGAGTGGCCCCAGGCCGCTGCAGCCGCCGACGAAGAGGCTGCGGACGCAGGCGACGCCACCGTGCGCGATGCCAACGGCAACCCCCTGGCCGACGGTGATGCGGTGATCCTGGTGAAGGACCTCAAGGTGAAGGGATCGTCATCGACGCTCAAGAAGGGCACCAAGATCAAGAGCATCCGCCTGGTGGACGGCGCCGACGGCCACAACGTGGACTGCAAGACGGACCTGGGCAGCATGCTGCTGAAGTCCGAGTTTCTGAAGAAGGCGTGAGCCCCTGTGCAACGCAGCACCGCGGCAGTGAAGGTGGTGGAGGGCGACCTGCTGGACCAGCACGCCGACGTGATCGTCAATGCCTGGAACCGTAACATCGTCCCGTGGTGGTTGCTGCTGCCGCAGGGCGTCTCGGGCGCGATCAAGCGGAGGGCTGGGTACCAGCCGTTTCGCGAACTGGCCCGCCATGGCCCCATACCGCTGGGCGGTGCCGTGCTGACGGGGGCAGGCCGGCTGCCCCACCAGGGCATCATCCACGTGGCGGGCATCAGCCTGTGGTGGGTGTCGTCGCAGCGCTCCATCCAGCAGTCCGTGCTGTCGGCCATGGCGTTGGTTCAGCAGCATGGCTTCGGGTCGGTGGCGTTTCCGATCATCGGCGGCGGGACCGGCGGCACCCGCGCAGACCAGGCGCTGCAGTGGATGCTGCAGAGTCTTGAGAGCGTGGATTACGCGGCTGCAGTGACCATCGTGAAGTACACCGCGCGGCGCTGACGCGGGGCTGCGGCGCATGTCAGACAAGCGCCCACGCACAGGCGGGCAGGCAGACGACGCCGGGCACACGCCAACGGGCCGACAGTCGCTTCATACCTCATCGCACTGGAGCCCTTTCATGCCTAGCAACAGCACACCCGCCCACGACACCCTGTGGAAACTCATCAAGGACATCCGCTTCGGGATGCTCACCCACCGCACCGCGTCGGGCATGCTGCATGCACACCCCCTGACCACGCAAAACCGCAGCATCGATGAGCACAACGAGCTGTACTTCTTCATCTCCAAGTCCGGCGAGCTGTACGAGCGCCTGCTGACCGATGGCGAAGTCAACGTGTCGTACGCCGACCCAGGCGACGACAGCTATGTCTCGCTGTCGGGCCAGGCCCGCTTCATCGACGACCTGGCACAAAAGGAAGCGCTGTGGTCGCCCATGGCCAAGGCCTGGTTCCCGGGCGGCTACACCGATGCCGACCTGGCCCTGCTGGCCGTGCGCATCCGCCACGCCGAGTACTGGGACGTCAAGGAAAGCAAGATGGTCCAGCTGTTCAAGATGGCCAAGGCGGCCGTCACCGGCGAGCCCCCGCGCGAGCTGGGCGAGCACAAGGAACTGACCCTGTCCTGATCCGCAGGCGCTGCCGCACCGCCGGCGCGCCACCTCTGCACACCCACATCCAGCACCGACACCCAGGAGGCTTTATGAGCAGCAAGGAAAACCGCCGTGACGATGGCGACATGAGTACCGAGGCCGATCGCACCACCCAGGACAACGAAGGCTCCGGCAAGGTCGCCCAGGCCCACAACAGCACCGGCGACAAACCCGCTACGCAGCTGAACCAGGGCCGCCGCTCCCCCGAGAGCCGCCACGACCGCGACGCCCACATCGGCAGCGGCAACCAGGTGCAGTCGCGCCGGGGTGCCGCAGCCAGCACCGGTGGCGGCGGCAGCCGCGGCGCGGGCTGAGGCGGCGCAGCGCAGCGCTCCACATCCGGGTTTCCATGGCCCGCTACGAAAAGAGCCTCCGGGCTCTTTTTTATTTTGGGGACGAGCTCTTGAAAAGATGTCGAAGCCATCCAATTGACATCCATAAACCATCCAATAAACATCCATATGGATGGTTAGTCAACAACCGAGAGTACTATGGCATCCACCCCACCTGCACCCGTGGCCGTGCGCGGCAAAGTCCCCGATTCGGAAAAAATCACCATCAACCTGGGGTTCGTGGACCTGGGCCACATCGACCTGCTGGTGTCCGAAGGCTTTTATGCCAACCGCACGGACTTCATCCGCACCGCCATCCGCAACCAGCTGACTGCCCAGGGCGACGCCGTGCGGCAGGTGGTGGCCCGCAAGATGCTTGTGCTCGGTCTGCAGCGATTCGGCCGCGCCGAGCTGGAAGCCGTGCAGGCGGCAGGGCAGGTGCTGGAGATCCGCGTGCTGGGCCTCGTCAGCATCGATAACGACGTACCCGCCCCGCTGGCGGAGGCCACTATCGCCTCCGTCACGGTGCTGGGGGCCTTTCATGCCAGCACCGCCGTCAAGGCGGCGCTGGCCGGGCGCATCCACTGACGGCAGCGCCGCCCACCCTACAACCCCAAGGAACCCCGATGGACTGGAACCACAAACTCAAGCAACTGATGGGAGAAGCCACCCAGCTGGTGCGCACCGGCCATCTGGCGGATGCCACCCGGGCCATTCAGCAGGCGCTGGGCCAACCAGCGACGGCGCCCGCCGCTGCGCAAGGCACCGGCACACCGAATGAACACGCCCCCAGCACCGCCGTGGAGCAGCCGCCAGTGCCCGGTGCCAGCTTTCGCACCGCCGCGCCGTGGCGCACCGGCGTGGCGCCGGATGTGGAAGACGCCGTGGTCATCGAGCGAGACACCCGCCCTGGCGAGGGCAGCGCCGCTACCGACCATGCAGGCCATGCAGGCCACCAGAACGCGGGCACCGGGCAAGCCAGCCCTGCTACCGCCACTTCGCCATCTGCAACACCGTCTGCAGCTCCATTCGCAGCGCCCTCGGGCCCCGCAAAGGCTGCGCGGGCAGGCAATGCCCCCAGTGCCGAGGCACCCGGCAGCTTCACCCGCGTGGTCTTCACGCAGCCCGGCGCGCCACACACTCCGCACCACTACCACCTGTACGTCCCACCCGGCGCGGCGGCTGGCACCCCCATGCCCCTGGTGCTGATGCTGCATGGCTGTACGCAAAACCCCACGGACTTTGCCACCGGCACCGGCATGAACAGCGCTGCCGCACCCGCCAACGCACTGGTGCTGTACCCCGCCCAGCCGAACAGCGCCAACCCCAACGGCTGCTGGAACTGGTTTCGCCCCGAAGACCAGCGCCGCGGCAGCGGCGAGCCCGCGCTGCTGATGGCCATGGTGCGCGACGTGATGGCACGCCACCCGGTGGATGCCCAGCGCGTCTACGTGGCAGGCCTGTCCGCCGGCGGCGCCATGGCCGCCTTGCTGGGCCGCGAGTACCCGGACGTGTTTGCCGCCGTGGGCGTGCACTCGGGCCTTCAGGCCGGTGCCGCACACAACGTGATGGGCGCACTGTCGGCGATGAAAACGGGCGCCAAGCCCCATCCCCGCGGCAACCCTGTGGCAGCGCCAGGCCAGCCGGTCACCCCGGTGATCGTCTTCCATGGCGATGCAGACGCCACGGTCAGCGCGCGCAACGGCGAGCAGGTGGTCGAAGCCGCGCTGGGGGCCGTTGCTGGTGGCGCAGCGGTGCTGCACAAAACCGTGCAGCAAGGCCAGTCAGGCAGCGGACAGCGCTACACGCGGGCGGTTCACCGCCGCGCGGAGGCCGCTGGCGGTGAGTCCGTCAACGCAGGCCCCGTGGTGGCAGAGCACTGGGTGCTGCATGGCGCAGGCCACGCCTGGGCCGGTGGCAACGCGCAGGGCAGCCACACCGACCCGCGCGGGGTGGATGCCACGGGCGAGATGCTGCGGTTCTTTCTGGAGCAGCGGCTTGCGGCCCAAGGTTGACATCGGGGCACACGCCCCGGGTGCGAGAGTCCGCGCCGCGTCTTGGCGACGGGCTGCCTCAATAGGTCACGGTGATGTTGGCATTCCGGGCGCCGACCCTGACATGCTCGGATTCCAGATCTGTCTTGAGAACGTCCTTGGTTCCGCCAGCAGAGACGTTAAACGGATTGCCATAACCGGCTGATGCCTTGATGGCGCTGCTGTAGGTTTTTGAGCCGGCGGGCAGATAGTCGACATGCACTCTGGCCTGGGCGCCAGGGGCGGCAATGTGCATGCCGGTGGAATTGCCGAGATCGATCTCCTTAGAGTCGTCTTGGGCGATGTTGACGGTAGTAGGCATAGAGGATCTCCTGGAAGTTGAGGGAAGCCCGGCGACGTGCCAGGCCCGGAAAGCCAATGTAGGCAGGCGAGATCGGAATGGCGATGACAGGCGATTACATGGCGCCGCGCCGGGCTCTGCATAAAGCCGCACTCCAGACACGCGGGGGTGGGCACACAGCACGCACCGGCTGGCGGGACCTGCGGCAAACACGGCGGCACAATCCTTCTTTTTCGCATCCACACCCATGCCCCCCATCGCCGTCATCGACTTTGAAACCACCGGCGTCTCGCCCGGCCAGGGCGCACGCGCGACCGAAGTCGCCATCGTGCTGCTGGAAAAAGGCCAGGTGGTGGACCGCTTTCAGAGCCTGATGAAGACGGGCGCGTGGATTCCGGCATTCATCACGCAACTGACCGGCATCACCAACGCCATGGTGAACGCCGCGCCCGATGCTGCAGGCGTCATGGCCGACGCGGCGCGGTTTGTGGGGGATGCACCGATGGTGGCGCACAACGCGGCGTTCGACAGCAAGTTCTGGCAGGCCGAATTGGCACTCGCCGGCGTGGCCGCACCGCCCCCGTTTGCCTGCACGGTGCTGCTGTCGCGCCGCCTGTATCCCCAGGCGCCCAGCCACAAGCTCGGGACGCTGGTGGACTACCACGGCCTGCCGCGCACCGGCCAGGCCCACCGCGCGCTCGCCGATGCCGAGATGGCCGCCGCGCTGCTGGCGCGCATCCAGCACGACCTGCGCACGCAGTGGCGCGTGGCCGAGCCAGGCCATGCGCTGCTGATGGCGTTGCAGCGCTGTGCGAAGCCGGGCATAGGAAAACTGCTGGCGCAGCATGGCGAGAGTGCGCCGACCGCGCTGCAGGCCGTGCCGCCCGCGTGATCGTTCTGCCAACGCTGGTCAATCAGAGCGGCCGTGCGCCCTTGCACGGCGCTTGCGGGCCCAGACCATGATGCCGGTCACGCTGAGCATGGCGACCACGACACCCACCAAGCCCACGGCAATGCGGTAGGCCAGGCCCCCGATTTCTCCGGTATGCAACACGCGCAGCCAGGCCGATACCTGGTCGCCTCCCAGTCCCCGGCCCTCGAAGTTCGTGAGCAGCACCGCCCCGGTGTCCCCGTCAATCCAGAGATCGGAGCGTCCGACTTCGTCGCGCAGGTCCCAACTGGTGCGTGTGCGATACAGGTAGGCACCCTGGGCGGGCCGGTACCACAGGCTGTCCTCACGCAGCACCTGGAACCCCTGGCTCGATGCCAGGGACTGCAGGCTGTCGCGCGCGCGGGCATGCGCCACGCGCCAGTCCAGCCCGGGCTCCCACCGCGGCGAAGGCAGGCGGGGCGGCCGCTGCCGCGCTTCGTCCTGGAAAGAAAAAGCGGTCGACATCACCGGGCGGTAGATAGCCTCGCGCAGGTTGAGCATGACACTGGACCAGGCGAACACGAGCAATGCAACCCACAGCCACAAGCCGAATGCACGGTGCAGGTCCAGTGTGAAGCGGTAGGCGGAGGCACCGCGCTTGATGCCCCATGCCGGACGCCATTTGCGCAGAAATGGCTGGCCCCGAGGCAAGGTCAGCCACAGGCCTGTGAAGCAGTCGAGCGTCCACACGAGCGCGACGGCGCCCATGAACCACTTGCCCCACGGATGCGGCAGGGCCAATGCCTCGTGCAGGCGCCAGACGAAGGGCACGAGGTTTTCGGCGTGCCATCGGCCTTCGGACCACAACACGCCCCATTGCCGGTCGCCCAGTACCGCTCCGGTGTACGGGTCGACAAAAACCTGATCCCGCGTGGGCACGATGGGATCGCCCGAGATGGCGTGGGGCCGCGGCATGAGGAAGAACATCAGCGAGTGACCCGGTTGCGGAAAGCCCAGGTAGTCTGCCCGTGCCGCGGGGTAACGCTGCTGCAGCTGCTCGCGCAGCACGAACGGGTCCTGCAGGCTGCGAACCGTGTCTGAACCGTGCGGCACTGCGACCTGAAACAGCTGCGGGTTGAGCAGGGCCTCGAGCTCGTTCTTGAAAGCGAGCACGCTGCCCGTAAGGCCCGCCGCAGCGAGAAACAACGCCGTTGCCAAGCCTGCCCAGCGGTGCAGCCGCCCAGCCAGGACGCGCACTCCAGCCACTCTTTGCTACCAGCGGTAAGCGACGCTGGCGGCCACCGAACGCGGCGCGCCGTAGTCGCAGCCGGTGACACCGTTGTAGCAGACCGAAGGTATGTAGCGCTTGTCAGCCAGGTTGCTCACGTTGACTGCGTAGTGCCACGGACCCTGTTCATAGCCTAGCCGCAGATCCGCCAAGGTGTAGCCTGGCACGCCGGTGCTGGCACTGGCCGCGCTGCCAGGCTTGGCGGACACGTAGCGCACGCCCGCACCCAGTGTCCAACCGGGCAGCCCCCAGTTGCCCAGCCGGTAGTCCGCCCACAGCGAGGCCACATGGTAGGGCGACGCAAAGAACCGCCCACCGGCCTCGCCGGGCACATTGCTGCGGGCCACGCGCGCGTCGGTGTAGGTGTAGGCGGCCATCAGCTGCACGGCCTGACCGAGGCGGGTGTGCGCTTCGATTTCCAGGCCGCGCGACACCACTTCGCCGGTCTGTACGGAAAAGCCCGGCTCTACCGGATCGGGCGTGAGCACGTTCTTGCGCTTGAGCTGGTAAACGGCAGCCGACACGGATGTATCGCGTCCTTCGGGCTGGTAGCGAACGCCGGCTTCGTACTGCAGGCCCTTGTCGGGTGCGAAGGACTTACCCGATCGGTCGGTGCCGCCCGTAGGGTTGAACGATTGGCTGATGCTCAGGTAAGGCGCGAGCCCGCTATCGGTCAGGTAGACCAGACCCGCGCGACCGGTGGTAGCGGTGTTCTTCTGCGTCTGGCCTGCGCCGTTGAAGACATCGTCGTTGCGGAAGCGGTCGTGGCGCCCGCCCACCAGCAGCACCCAGCGGCCGTCGATCTTGATCTGGTCCTGCAGGTAGACGCCGAACTGGCGCCGGTTGTCCTTCAGATGCCGCCAGGTGCTGGTGGTGAAGGGCGCGCCATAAACGGGAGCGAAGACGTCGATGGGCGCCAGCGTGCCGCGCTCGCGCACGGTGTCGTATTCGGAGCGGGCATAGTCCACGCCGCCGAGCAGCGCGTGCTGCACGGCGCCACTGCCCAGGCGGTACTGCAGGTGGGTGTCGGTGGTGAACACCGCCGTGTGATCGTCGTGCATGCGCGACTGGCGGGCGAGCCTCTGGCGAGTCGGCCCGGCCACCCAGCCTCCGCTCAGGAAGTAGTTCGAGTCCAGGCTGGACTGAAAACGGCGCAATGCGTGGCTCAGTTGCAGGGTGTCCGATAGCGCGTGCTCGACGACGTAGCCCAGGGTGCTGATAGTGGTGTCGAAACGGTTGTAGCCCGGCTCACCAAGGTAGCGGCTGCGGGGAATCTCGCCAAGCGGGTGGTCTTGCAACGTACCGATGATGGGCAAGGTGCCGGCATCGCTCTGCCGCGACTTCTGGTGGCTGGCCAGCAGCGTGACCGCTGTGGCCGCCGACGGGCGCCAGGTGAGCGCTGGCGCCACATAGATGCGGTCGTCCCGGCCGAAGTCGATGAAGGTGTCGCTCTTGCGTGCCAGGGCCGTGAGGCGGTAGGACCACACGCCTTCGGCGCCGATGGGGCCCGTGAGGTCGGCCGACACCTGGCGGCGCTGGTGGCTTCCCACTTCGAGATTCACTTCGCGGTAGGCCTCGCGCTGGGGCCGCTTGGTCACGGTGTTGACCACTCCGCCCGGTGCCGCGGCGCCGTAGAGGATGGACGATGGGCCTTTGAGAAACTCCACACGCTCCAGGCCATAGGGTTCCTGCTTGCCGTTGTAGATGTTGGCCATGTAGCGCATGCCGTCGCGGTAGAAGCTGCCGAACTGCATGTCGGCCTGGAAACCGCGCAGGAAGAACGAATCACCCTGGCTGGGGTTGATCGCCGCAGCCCCGGAGGCGATGCCGGCGGTGTAGCCCAGGGCGTCCTGCAGCGTCTGCGCGTGCTGGATCTGCATCTGCTGGCTGCCCACGACCGAGATCGATTGCGGCGTCTCGATCAGCGGGGTGTCCGTGCGGGTGGCGGTGGCGCTACGGGTGGCCGTGTAGCCGCGCAGCGGGCTGGTGGCCGTCTCTACCTCGGCGGCGGCGGTGACGCGCACCTGGGGAAGCGTCTTTCCCGCATCGACAGGCAGAGAGTCTTGTACTCCGGCTTTTTGCGGTGCGGCCACCAGCACATAGCCCGCCGGCGTACGGCCGATGGCGTGGCCACTGCCTCGCAGCAATTCGGAGAATCCGTCCTCCACACCGTAGCTGCCCTGCAGGCCCGGGGTGCGAAGGCCCTGCACACGTGCCGCGTCCACCGCGATCGCCACGCCCGCCTGCTGGGCAAATCGGTTGAGCGCCTCCGCCAGGGGGCCGGCGGGAATGTCGTAAGACCGCGCTGCCTGGGCGGCAGGTTGCGCCTGTACGGGCAACGCGGCCGCCGCCAGCCCGGCCAGGGCCATCTGCAGCGCCAAAGGGGCGAGCCGGGCTCTCAGAACCGGGCGTGCGGGGAGGGTGAAGAGCATAGAAGGGATTCCTGGGGTGACGTTGTTCACTGCATGACGCACGAGAACGCCACAGCGGAACCGGAAACTCCCAAAAATCCAAAAAAATCAGGACTGGACGTCTACCAGAACCAGCCAGGGAGTGAGGGTGCGCACGCGCAGCTGCGGGAAGCTGGTGAGCAGCAGTTGCAAAGCCTGGTCGGTGTCGTCCAGTGGCAGCACGGCCGAAACGCGGATGCCCTCGATGGCACTGCGGTCATAGCGGAGGTGACC
Source organism: Acidovorax sp. LjRoot194 (assembly GCF_964253015.1). NCBI lineage: Bacteria > Pseudomonadati > Pseudomonadota > Betaproteobacteria > Burkholderiales > Comamonadaceae > Acidovorax > Acidovorax sp. LjRoot194. The sequence goes on from NZ_CAXUQB020000001.1 coordinate 52,234, forward strand.
GGGACGGTGGCGGGCCAGCTCGTCCAGCACCTCGGACAGCGGCCGGTCGTTGGCCACCAGTTGGTGCGCGGCCCAGGCCTGCGCGGCGCTGCGTACATCGACGGGCTGCACTGCGCCGACGCCGTGGCGGGTGATGCGCACGCGTTCGCCAGCATGCACGCGGGTACCCTCGCCGCCGGCTGGGTGGCCATCAGCCTGCTGCACTGCGACGGTGGACTCCAGCATGGTGAGTTCGGTGACCGGTCCTTCGGCCATATCCATGCGCCGCACAGCGAAACGGGTGCCCAGCGCGCGGATGCGGCCCTCGGGCGTCTCCACATCGAAGGGGCGCGGACCTGCAAGCGCCTGGCCGTCGCGGGCCACGTCCACAAGGATCTCGCCCTGCACCAACTCCACGGTGCGGCCGTCCGCGCCATAGCGGACATTCACGGCACTGGCGCTGCCGAGGGTGAGGTGGCTGCCGTCGGCCAGGATGTGGGACTGCCACTGTCCCGTGGATGTTCGCAGGCCCGCCAGCAGATAGCCAGCAGGCCAGGCCTGCAGCGCGCACCAGGCCGACACGGCGAGCGCGCAGGCCATGGCCACACCAACACGCCGCGCACCGCTGCGCGGGCGTGCCAAGCCGGCGCGCAAGGCGGCCTTGGCAGCCTGGGTGGTCTGGGGGAAACCACCGGCACGTTCACGCATAGACTGGACCTGGCCCAGCAGGGATTCCATCTCGGCCGCGGCGGCCGCATGCCGGGGGTCCGTGGCCTTCCAGGCCTCAAAACCGCGCCGGGCCCGATCCCGCTCGTCTGCACCATCGGCCGTGAGCTGAACGATCCACTCGGCAGCCTGGCGGGCCATCTCCTCCTGAGCGACAGGATCAGGGATAGGGGTGCGCATGGATATGCCCGCGATCAGACCGGGGCACCGTTGGCACGGCACTGCAGCAGAACCTGCACCAGATACTTGCGCACCATGCGATCGGACACACCCAGGCGTGCCGCCACACTGGCATGGCTCTCACCGTCGAGGTAATGCAGAACAAAAGCTTCTCGCGCCTTGGCAGGTGTTCCTTGCAACGCCGTGCTGATCTGCACCAGCGCCTGCACCGCCATCAGCGTGTCTTCCGGGGAGTGGTGGCCGGTTGCGGCACCCGCGGCGTGCGCCAGCTCGGCCAGGTAGGCCTGCTCGACCTGCTGGCGGCGAGCACGGTCTACGAGCAAGCGCTTGGCGGTGGTGGTGAGATAAGCGCGCGGCTCGCGCATGCCCGTCAAAGCATCGCGCGAGGCAATGATGCGCACGAAGGTGTCCTGCGCAACGTCGGCCGCGTTGTGCGCGCAGCCCATGCGCGCACGCAACCACCCGAACAGCCAGCCATGGTGCTTGCTGTACAGAGCGTGCAATTCCTGCTGCAGGGCAGGCTCGGCGGCTGGCATGGGGCCCGTGTTGTAACGAATGAGAATTATTCACAATTGTATCGCCATGCCCTCGACGGTATGTGGCATCTCGCAGGCCCGCCAGCGAATCAAAGAAAATACGCGCTTTTGCTTTGCAACCAGACCACCGCATGACCGACACCACGCCAGCCGCCACGACCGCCACCGGCCGTCCCGCACTCCCCGACCACCTGAGCGTGGACCCGCGCAGCCCGCACCACGTGGCTGCGGTGTTCCAGCATGACATCGGCATCCGCTTCAACGGCAAGGACCGCACCGATGTGGAGGAATACTGCGTCAGCGAGGGCTGGGTGAAGGTGCCTGCGGGCAAGACGGTGGACCGCAAGGGCCACCCGCTGATGATCAAGCTCAAAGGCAAGGTCGAGGCTTTCTACAAGTGACACGGGGCCCGCGCGGCTGCGCCGCGCCGGGATCTGCCGCGCGTCTTTTTTTTCCATGCCTGACGACAACGCCGCACCCTGGGTGATCCATTGCGACGGCAGTGCGGTGCCCAACCCGGGGCGCATGGGCCTGGGTGCCGTGGTGTGTGCGCCCGATGGCACGGTGGCGCAGCAGCTGTCCGAGGCCACCACCTTCACCGGCTGCAACAACGAGGCCGAGCTGCGGGCGCTGGCCCTGGCGCTGCGCTGGCTGCAAAGCCAGGGTGGCGCTGCCGGCAGCGCCGTGATGGCCTACAGCGACAACAGCGTGCTGGTGGAGCAACTGGGCACCACCCGCCCCGCCGGGAGTCCGCGGGTGCCTCCCATCGCCAGGCTGGCCGGCTTGTTCGATGAAGTGCGCGCGATGATGCAGGCCTGCGGCGATGTGAGCGTGCAGTGGATTCCACGCCATCGCAACGGTCAGGCCGATGCACTGGCACGTGGGGCGCTGGGGTTGGCGCCCAAGCCGTCCACGGGGCATCACACCCGTACGAAGAAGAAACGACAGAAGCGGCGGTGAGGAGCCGGGGGCTGGCGCATGCCATCTGCACGCGCCCCTGCCTTGTTCCCTCTCCCGCAAGGGAAGAGAGCGTGAAGACAAGTCCCGCGTGACACGTTCTGTGTGCGAAACCCCAGGCCCCCTCAATCCAGCCCCAGCGCCTCCCGGTACGCCGTGATCCTCGGCAGCAGCACCTGGCGGCGTGCCAGGCTGTCGGGCGGCCAGTGGGTGTCGCGCTCGTAGTACTCAGGCACGGCGGGAGTGCCGGGCGGCAGCACCACCCAGGGCTGTTTGGACTGGGTGTAGATGTGGATGTCGGGCGGCAACAGGTCCGGCGCGTCCAGCGTGCCCACGCGCACAAAGGCCACCAGCGGGCCCGCGCCGGAGTAGTGGCTCCACACCGCCACGCGGCAGTGCGGGCAGCGCGCGATCTTCTGGCCGAAGCCGCTGTCCGACGGTGTGTCCACCAGATCGACCGCGCCCACCTGCAGCGCCATGCGGTCGGACTCGATCATGGCGTTCAATGCAAACGACGCGCCGCTCTCGCGCTGGCACCAGCGGCAGTGGCAGCAGTGCACGAACAGCGGTGCGGTGAGCATGCGGTAGCGGACATGGCGGCAGGCGCAGCCGCCTTCCAGGGGGAACGACGCAGTGTCAGGGTGTGTCATGGCGCAGCGATGATGGGGTGGCCCGGGATGGCCCCATTCTGGCGAAAACGCGCCACAAAATCACGCGGTCAACGCACACGCTGACACCACCGCCGCTGAGCGCCTGCGTGGTGGGTTCGAGGTGCGTACGGGCGGGGTTGGGATGGACGCATGCAGCGCGACGCCTGTCAGCCGCCCGCGCGCGCCAGCAGCAGGGCCTTTTCCTGCGCGTTGCGCGTGAGGCCCGCCGCACGCTCGAACTCGGCGCGCGCCTCGGCCACGCGGCCCAGCTTGGCCAGCAGGTCGCCGCGCACGCTGGGCAGCCAGTGGTACTGGGCCAGCACAGGGTCGGCCGCGATCTCGTCCACCAGGCGCAGCGCGGCCGCCGGGCCTTCGGCCATGCCCACGGCCACGGCGCGGTTCAGCGCCACGACGGGCGAGGGCGCCACCTGCACCAGCGCGTCGTACAGCGCCACGATGTGGGCCCAGTCGGTGTCCTCGGCGCGCCGTGCGCGCGCATGGCAGGCAGCGATGGCGCCCTGCAGGGCGTAGGGGCCCCAGGCATGGCCTGCGCGCGCCAGCTGTTCGGCCTTGTCCAGGGCGGCCAGGCCCCGGCGCACCAGCAACTGGTCCCACCGCGCGCGGTCCTGGTCCATGAGCAGCACGGGCTTGCCCTCGCCATCGGTGCGTGCGGGCAGGCGCGAGGCCTGGATCTCCAGCAGCGCCACCAGGCCATGCACCTCGGGCTCGTCGGGCACCAGGCTGGCCAGCACGCGCACCAGGCGCTGGGCCTCACCGCACAGCGCGGGGCGCATCCAGTCGTCGCCCGCCGTGGCGGCATAGCCTTCGTTGAAGACCAGGTAGATGACTTCCAGCACCGACGCCAGGCGCGGCGCGCGCTCGGCCTCGCCGGGCACCTCGAAGGGCACGTGGGCGGCCGACAGGCTGCGCTTGGCCCGCACGATGCGCTGCGCCACCGTGGGCTCGGGCACCAGAAACGCCCGCGCGATCTCGGCCGTGGTCAGGCCGCCCAGCAGCCGCAGCGTGAGCGCCACGCGCGCCTCGGTGGGCAGCACCGGGTGGCAGGCGGTGAAGATGAGGCGCAGCAGGTCGTCGCCGATATCGTCCTGCTGCGCGGCCACCAGTGTGTCCACCACGTCGGGCGCGTACTGGGCTTCGAGCGCCTCCAGGTCCTTGCCCAGCGCCTCGTGCTCGCGCGCGTGCAGGGCCTGCTGGCGCAGGTGGTCGATGGCACGGCGCTTGGCCGTGGTCATGAGCCATGCTGCAGGGTTGGCCGGCAGGCCGGTGGCGGGCCAGTGCTCCAGCGCGGCCACCAGCGCGTCCTGCGCCAGCTCTTCGGCCCGCCCCACGTCGCGCGTCATGCGCGCCACGCTGGCGATGATGCGGGCGGCCTCGATGCGCCAGACGGCATCGATGGTGCGGTGCAGGGCATCGGCATCGGGACTGCGGGGGTCGTGCATCGGTGGCCTCGGTGAACGCTCAGCCCAGCGCCTTGCTGGCATCCACCATGTGCACGAACTCCCAGCTGTGGCCATCGAGGTCGTCAAAACTGCGCGAGTACATGAAGCCCAGGTCCTGCCCCGGGCGGGGCGAGGTGCCGCCGGCCGCCACAGCCTTGGCCACCAGGGCGTCGACCTCTTCGCGGCTATCGCACGAGAAGCACAGCAGCACTTCCGACGTGGTGCGCGCGTCGGCGATCGCCTTGCTGGTGAAGGTCTGGTAGAAGTCCTTGACCAGCAGCATCACGAAAAGGTTCTCGCCCACCACCAGGCAGGCACCCTGTTCGTTGGTGAAGTCGGGGTTGAACTCGTAGCCCAGTGCGCGAAAGAACGCCTGCGAGCGGGCCATGTTCTCGATGGGCAGGTTCACGAAGATTTGTTGGTGCATGAGAGGCTCCTGAAGGGGTGTGAAGGTAAAGGGAAACGAAAGCTTTGGCAAAGGGGTGGCGGGTTTCAGGCTGCGGGTTTGCCCAGCGCCACGGCCTGCAGATTGGCCAAGCCGTCCTCGAAGTCCTGCCCCACCATGCGGTCCATGTTGAAGAACAGGTGCGCGATCTTGGCGAGGTAGGGCACCGGGCCCTGCATGGCCCAGGTGACGCGGGTGGCGCCCGCACCTTCGGGCTGCAGCGTGAACTCGACCTGGTTGTGGGCTTCGAAGGGCTTGACGAAGTCGAGCTTCATGCCCACGCGGTGGGGCGCCGATGCCTCCACGATCTCCATGCTGCCGGTGCCCACCTTGTCGCCCTGCCAGGCGTAGCGTGCGCCAGGGCCGGCGGTGGTGGCGCTGTACTCACCCTGGATGGCGGGGTCCTTGCGTTCGTATGGGTTCCAGGTATTGAACTGGCGCAGGTCGTGGATCAGCCCGTACACGCGCTCGGGCGGGGCGGTGATCACACGGCTGCGTTCCACGCGGAAGGTGTCGGGGCGGGTGGCAGCGTAGGCCAGCAGCAGCGCCAGGGCGGCGAGCAGCACGAGGGCGATGGTCTTGATCATGGTGATGGCTCCAGGTCGGGTAGGAGGTCAGCCCCGGGCTTCGAGTTCGCGAAAGTGCTCCACGCCCTTTACGGCGGCGAAGTCCTCCATCTCGTACAGGGGGCGCACCTCGATCTCGGCCGCCAGGCCCTCGCCGCGGGGGTTGGGGAAGCGGCGCGTCCATTCCAGCGCCTCGTCGCGGTTGCGCACCTGGATCAGCGTGTACCCGGCGATGAGCTCCTTGGTCTCGGTGAACGGGCCGTCGGTGACGGTCCGTTCACCGGCAGCACCATAGTGCACGCGCCAGCCCTGCGCGCTGGGCTTGAGGCCGCTGCCATCGAGCAGCACGCCGGCCTGTGCCAGCGCCTCGTGGTAGCGGGCCATGGCGGCCATCAGGGGTTCGGTGGGCATGTCGCCGCGCTCGGACTCGGCGGTGGCTTTCACGATGATCATGAATCGCATGGGGTTCTCCTGGCAAGGGTTCGGGGTGCGGGACGCAGCGAATGGTCGGCCTTCATCTGCACGACGAACGAACCTGCGCCAGATCGACACGCTGTCGGCAGATTGCGGGTTTCTACGTAGAAAAAAACTCGGCATGCCCCTGCGCAAGGGGCTCCTGTGGCGTATCTGCCAAGCCGTGCAAATGGTTACCGGCCGCACCCGGATGCATCGTTAGGATGCCCCGCGAGGGACCCCCACCAACAATGACCAGCGACAGCAACAACAACGACACCGAACCGACACCCCCGTGGCTGGCCAGCATTCCGCTGGAACCCAGCCACCAGACCCTGGCAGTGCTCATCGTCCACCCGGGCCGGGCGGTGGTGCCGCCCGAGGGCCTGGCCGAGGTGCTGCGTTTCTGGGCCGACGGCCGCGGAGGATGGATCGGCGCGGCCCGGGCCGCCCACGGGCTGTGGGGCTACATCGACGGCGAGGGCCGCTGGCGCGTACCGCCCACGCTGCACAACGCACGCAGCTTTTCCGAAGACGGCCTGGCGCGCTTTTGCGATGGCGGGCGCTGGGGCTTCATCGACCTGACCGGCGCGGTGGTCATCCCGCCCGCCTTCGACAATGCCCAGCCGTTTCGCCACGGCCTGAGCGCGGTGCAGGTAGGGCAAGATGCCTGGCGCATCATCAACCGCACCGGCCGCACCACCTGCGACGAGGTCTTTCATGAGCTGGGCGCTTTCGGTGCCAACGGCTTGGCGCGCGCCACGCTGTGGAAGAAGTCCCGCAACGAACGCACCCACGGCTTCGTGGACGGCACGGGCCGCTGGGTGATCGAGCCGCGATTTCGCGACGCGCGGCCCTTTGGCGAGTCGGCCACGACCGCGGCCACGCTGGACGGAGACCTCTACGGCCTCATCGACGCCAAGGGCCACTGGGTACTGCAGCCGCGCTACCCGCGCATCGACGCCTTCAACGCCGAGGGCCTGGCCTTCTTCGACGAACCCAACGCCTGGGACAACGGCCACGGCTACCTCAATGAACGCGGCAAGGTGGTGGTCAAGGGCGGGCGCCACCTCTCGCCGCGCATGGCGTGCGGCGTGGCCGCCAACAGCTACGACGGCACGAGCTTCCTCATGGCGGACGGCACGCCGCTGCCCACCCCGCCGCTGAGCTACGGCACGGATTTTTCGACCGAGAGCTGCTATGCCGTGGCACGCACCGCCGCCGCCCGCAGCGGTGCCACCGCCCCGGCGCACTGGGGCCTGCTGCACCCCGAGGGCCGCTTCGTGCCCGCGCCCGAGCACCTGCTGGAGCCGCTGACGGATGGCGACGGCTGGATGGTGGCGCACCCGCCGGATACGCCGCTGGTGCCGTTTCTCACGCGCGACGGGCAGCTGGCCTTCATCGACGGCGAAGGGGCCATCACCTGGCGCGCCCACTACGACGGGCAGCAGGTGGCCCTGCTCGACGCGGCCGGCACACCGCTGTGGCGCAGCGGCGTGCGCGAGAACTGCTGGCCCCCAGGCCCGTTCTTCAACGCGCCGCTGACCGACCACCTTGAAAACCTGGAAACGCTGGACGGCATCGTGCCGCTGGCGCTGGACCTGCTGGCCGATGCGGAGGCGCGGCTGCACCGACTGGCCGCGGGCGATGAACTCGCGCCGGACGGGCCCGTGGACGGTGAGAACGGCGATGGCGACGACGGCGATTCCGACGAAGACCAGGAGCCCGACCAGGTGCAGGCCGACCGCACGGTGGTCGTGCGCCGCGTGATGCGCGCCTACCTGAGCGAGTCGCACAACGGGCCGTACGAATTCCTGTGCACCGACCTCAACCGCGCGGTCGACGAAGCCCGCGTGGCCATGGTGCAGCAGCTGACCGAGCGCCTGGGCGCCGCCGACCCCAACCCGGAGCACGCCGCCCCGTGGCACCGCCGGGGCGAGTACACCCAGGCCTGGCCCGTGGCGCTGGCCAAGCCGCTGCCGGGCGACAGCGGCGCGCTGCACGAAGCGCGCGAACAATGGCTCACGCTGTACAAGCACTCGGACTCGGGCGACGGCGATGTGTGGTGGGAGCTGTGGCTCATGGCCGCGCCCAGCATCGATGCGCTGCAGCTGGCGCAGCGCACCCGCACGGCAGCCCCCGCCACGCCGGCCGCGCTGCCCGCTCACAGCGACCCACGGGAAGGCCCGGACAGCGATGGCCCGTCGCTACCGCAGAGCCAGCCGCCCGATGACGAGCCCGACACGCCGATGCCCCAGACCCGCGGCGACTGGCTGCGCGCCGTGCAGGACGACCGCTACGCCATCGCCCACGTGTCGGCTGAATGGCTAGACGACGCCCTGGTGGACGCTGCGCTGACCGCGAACGTCGCGGCGCTGGAGTCCGTGCCCCCCGCCTGGCAGACGCCCGCGCGGCTCGCAGCCCTGGTGCGCCGCGGCCTGCGCGAGGCGGCCGACATCCCGCCCGAATGCATGACCGCCGAAGCGCTGGCGCTGGCGCGCAGCCTCTATGCCGGCCAGCCCGAGTGGGACTGGCGCGACGAACGCAACAGCCGCATCCCCACCGCCTGGGACCACAACAGCCTGTGCGACGTGTGGGGCTGCCTGCTCACGCCCGAGCTGGCGCTCAAGGCCGTGCGCGCCCAGGCGCCGCTCAAGGACCTGGCGCACTGGCTGCGCACCGATGCGGTGGAGCAGGCCGCGCTGCAGGCCGACATCTACAACATCAGCTACATCGACCCGCGCAAGATCACGCCCGCACTGGCCGAGCGCGCCGTGCGGCACGACTACGGCTGCCTGATCGAGCACATTCCCGCCGACATGCTCACGCCCGCGCTGTGCCTGGCGTCGGCGCGCGCCAACGGCCTGTCGCTGGACAAGATCCCTGCGCCGCTGCGCACCACCGAGGTGTGCGTGGCCGCGCTGCAGGACCGCTGGGACATGTTCCCCGCAGTGCCCGATGCGCTGCGCGAGGCGGTGACCACGCGGCTGATCGACGACGACCTCGCGCAGGCCCGCCAGGACGGCGAGCCGCGCGAAAGCAGCCACTGGCACGTGCAGCGCGCCTGGGCGCGGCTGTGGGCCGGCGACCACGAAGGCGCGGTGGCCGACGCCCGACTGGGCCAAGGCCGCGTGCGCCACGCAGAGCATGCGCACTACATCCTGGCCAGCGCCTTGCGCGCCCTGGGCCGCACGCAGGAGGCGGCGCTGGAAGCCTCGTCCGTGCTGTCGCTGCAGTCGCCCTACACCGCGCAATGGGACAGCGATGAGGACACGCGCTGGCTGCAGTCCCTGGCGCAAGCCCAGGCCCACGCGGCCGATGACGCCACGCTGATCGCGCAGCTGGCCTCGCACCCGCGCACGCTGGCCGACGTGCCGCGCGAACGCATCACCCACGCCATGGTCGATGCCGCCGTGGCGGCCGACGAAGACACGGTGCGCTTCGTGCCCAAGCGCCTGATGACGCCCGCGCGGTACGCGGCAGCCCTGCGGCAGGGCGTGAAAGCGTTCGACCAGATTCCTGCCGACATGCTGAGCGAGGACGCCTGCATTGCGCATGTGCAGGACAGCGGCTGCCGCCTGGCCGAGGTGCCGCCCGCGCTGCGCACCGTGGCGGTCTGCGCCCATGCGCTGCGCGACAGCCACAGCGCCCTGGAGCATGTGCCCGAACCCCTGCGCAGCGACGCCCAGGAAGCCGCCGCACGCCTGCCGCGCGACAGGGATGAGGATGAGGACGAGAGCGCCCGCTCCAGCGGAGCCGGCCACTGGCTGAGCCGCCGCCTCGTCGAGTCCGCCCTCAAGGGCCAGGACACCGCCGCACGCCGCCTGCAGCACAAGGGCATGGTGGCCGCGTTCATGGTGGAGGCCGCCGTGACCGCCCGATCCAGCGAACCGCCCACGCTGCGCGGCCTGGCCGGCTGGTTCGAGCAGCGCGCGGTGCTGGCGCTGGTGACCAACCTGCTGCTGGGCCTGGCCGCACTCGTGGGCCACGCTTTCGTGTCGGTGGCCGCCTGGCGCGCCGAAGGGCCGTGGATCGGGCTGCTCACCTTTGCGCTCATGGGCTTTGCCGACGCATACTGGGCCTGGCGCTTCCTCTTTGCCACGCCCGCCAGCGCGGCGCTGGCCGTGACGGCCATCGTGGTCGTGGTGTATGTGTTCGGCTGGCGGCGGTTGTACCGGCGTGTGGGTCTGGCGTTGGCGGCGCGGGGGGAGAAAGACTGACCCTGGCACGCTCTGTGTCCGCATGTCTGGGCATGGCGCCCTGGCATCACAACGGTGGAGTAAGACATTGCAACCCGCGCGTTGGGTTACACCACCGCCCGGATAATCCTTTGCGCCCCAAGCCCCAACCGATGCTCCTATGGTCTCATTGAACAACGCGCGCACGAGAATATGGCTGACTGCAGTTTGCTTTGCAGCCAGCAGCCTGGCAGAAGTGTCAGCCCAAGGCGATCAAGCTGCCGTGGCCAGGTCAGCGGGTGACACGCACCGCTCAACGGAGGTTTTTTTACGGCCTTCGACGGCGGAAATCAGCACTCCCGCAACACTACGAGCCTACCTGCGGACCAAGGACGAGGTACACCACAGCCGGTATGCGCAGCGAACCAACCGCTTTTGCTTCGTCAAGCAACCTCCCCGCAGCGACGTGGAGGGGGACACTGCCAGCCTGTGGATGATTTGGCACGAAGGCGGGGAAATTTTAGATAGCGCTGGAAGCATTGGGCCCGGAGACGATGCGGCATTGCGGGGGCGGTCTGAAGCGCTGGCCAAATCGATCAATCTGGCCACGGACGTGGTCGAGTCCAAAGAACAAATCGCTGGCAGCACCTTTCTGATAGACCGTGCCTGGGTGGACAACATTATCAATGCGTGCAAAACCACGGGCCGCACTGTCAGCATTGCACCACTTCGAAAAACCAGGCACTGACTCTCGCCTGCACGGTGCGCTACATCAGGCTCGCATCACATCAAGGAACCCACGTGCCAAGCGCGCTTCTCAAATTCACGAACAACATGACTGCGCCGAGCGTACTCACGCTGGTGGAAGGCAACACGCTCAAACTGAAACTGGAGGGGATTCCCAAAGCCTATGTGCTGAAGACTCTGGTGGACCAGACGCCCATCGTGACAACGGGCGGTACCAAACACAACGCACGTGCCGATAGTTGGCAATTCGAGTTCATCGCGAAGCAGGCAGGCCTGGCGCGCATCAGCATCATCTCCAGCCAGGGCTCTTCCGCACTGTCGATCTCTCCCTCTGCCATCACGATCCGGGTGGAAGCGGCCATGAAACTCCCGCCGCTCGACACCGAAGAGGGCATGCTAGTGCGGCTCCTGCTTGCGGAAAGTCGCTCTCCCGAAAAAATGGACAGTGCCACCGCCGAGGAAGTCAAAAAGGGCATGCAGTGGATGCGCAGGGTGATCGTCAACCGGCTGCGCAGCGACAAGCCGGAGGAGTTCATGGCCCGAGGTGCCAGCGGCATTGTCGACATCGTCAAGGCCGACGACCAAGGCTCAGTGCAGTTTCACGGCTTCAATCAATATCCTCGTCTGGAAGAAGGGATCGCAAAGAACCTAGACGACTCGCTATCGATCGCCAATGACGGAACGCATCCGAAGCGCGCGGCATATGCGCAGTTCGTACAAAGCGCAATCGATGTGGCCAACGAAGCCCTGCCCATGGACCCTTCACCCAACGGCCTGTTCGCGTGGCGGACCAGACGCGCCACCTCACCCAGCGCGGAGTTCAAGCTCTTTGCGATGGCTGCAGGAAACGATTTCTACACCCACACCCGGCTGAAGAAGAAGGACTGAGCCCGCGCTTTCGGCCCGGGCGTAGAGGCAGTCGGTGTCTGCTTTTTCCATGTGCTCAAAGCTGCTCGCTCAATGCGATAAGTCCACGGCGCCAAGTGAATCCCATGAACACCATTCACGCCAGAACCTGGCTGGCCGCAACCTGTGCTGCTCTATGCAGTGTCGCGAGCGCAGCATCAGCGGTCTCTGCCGAACAGCCTGCCGCTGCTATTCCTGAGGCAGCCATCTCCCGCCCATCGCTTGCGGAAATCAGTTCTCCTGCCGTACTTCGGGCCTATCTGCGTACCAAAGATGAAGTCCGAAACAGCCGGTATGCACAGCAAACCAACCGCTTTTGCTTTCTAAAGCTTGCGCCCCGTACTGGCTTGCAAGGTTCTAGGGGCAACATGTTGATGATCTGGCACAACGGGGGGGAAATACTCAACAGTAGAGGCCGTGTTGCTACCGGAGACGAGGCAGCGTCACTGGGACAAGCGGAGGCGCTTGCCAAGTCAGTCAATCTGGCCACCGACGTCGTCGAGTCCGAAGAGCAAATCGCCGGCAGCACTTTTTTGGTGGACCGCGCCTGGGTCGAGCGCATCGTGAGCGCATGCCACAAGACCGGCCGGACCGTGACCATCACGGCTCCGCGAAAGGGCAGGCGCTGACGTCTCGATGCTGCGGGGCTTGCACGCAGCTGCTCAGGGCATTCGGCCACCAAGGCTTGGCAGCCGCGGTGGGCCGGATTTCAGCTCTCAGCCCCGTGATAACAAGGCGCCACTTCCCGCACCTCGATGGTCGCCCACTCCGCCGCGGGGCACGCCTGCGCGATGGCCACAGCCTCGTCGCGGGTGGCGCAGTCGATCAGGAAGAAGCCGCCCACCATTTCCTTCGTTTCGGCAAACGGCCCGTCCACCAGGCGCGACTGGCCGTCGCGCACCTGCAGGCGCACGGCCTGGTCGGTGGAGGCCAGTGATTCGGTGGCGCGCAGCAGGCCGCGGGCCTTGAGGCTGTCGCCAAACTCCACCATGCGCGCATAGGCCTGCTGCCCGCCGGCCAGCCCCCGCTCGGCGCGTTGGCCGTGGGGTTCCATGATGAGCAGCATGTAGGGCATGAAAGGTCTCCAAAGATGACGACGGGGGCGTGCAGCAGACTGTGCTGGCGGGAGTGCGCCATGCTAACAGCGGTAATTTGCTATTGTTTCAGTAGCTGCTTGCGCTTGCCCAGCGAGCGGTAGCGGCCATTTTCATTTGTATTCTTGCGCACTGCAGCAAGCCTGTGCTATCTTAGGCACCCTATGCAACGCAGCATGATCCTATCCACCCTATCGCTAAGCCTACTAGTGCTTGGCCGGGGTCTGCCTGCGTTCGCCACCGTTGCCTGACTCGCTCAGCGCAACACCTGATCTCCCCCTGACCCCGGCCCGCGAACCAGCCTTTGCACACGCAAAGGGCTGCAGGGGATGTCACACGTTTTGTTTTTTCATTCATTTCGTCTGACCCGTGCACCGCGCCTGTTTTCTTTCAGCGCACCGCACACACCGTTCGTGGAGCCTCTCATGATTGCCAAGCCCGCCACCAAGTACCAGCCCATCGCCCCGGTCGCTTTGACCGACCGCCAGTGGCCCACCCGCAGCATCACCCGCGCACCCGTGTGGCTCTCCACCGATCTGCGCGACGGCAACCAGGCACTGTTCGAGCCGATGAACGGCGAGCGCAAGATGAAGCTCTTTCACGAGCTGGTGCGCATCGGCTTCAAGGAGATCGAGGTCGGCTTTCCCGCCGCGTCGCAGACCGACTTCGACTTCGTGCGCCGCCTCATCGACGAGGACCTGATCCCCGACGACGTGACCATCATGGTCATGACCCAGTCGCGCGAGGACCTGATCGCGCGCACTGTGGAGGCCGTCAACGGCGCTCCCCGCGCCATCGTGCACCTGTACAACGCCACCGCGCCTGCCTGGCGGCGCATCGTCTTCGGCATGAACGTGACGCAGGTGATGCAGCTGATCGCGCACCATGTGGGCTATTTGAAGCAGCTCACCGACGCGCAGCCCGCCACGCAGTGGACGCTGCAGTACTCGCCCGAGACCTTCAGCGCCACCGAGCTCGACGTGTCGCTCAAGGCCTGCCAGACGGCCATCGGGGCCTGGAACGCCGGCCCCGGCCGCCCCATCATCATCAACCTGCCCACCACGGTGGAGAACGCCACGCCCAACGTGTTCGCCGACCAGATCGAATGGATGGACCGGCGCCTCGCCCCCCGCGAGCACATCACGCTCTCGGTGCACCCGCACAACGACCGCGGCACCGGCGTGGCCGCGGCAGAACTCGCGATGATGGCCGGTGCCGACCGCGTGGAAGGCTGCCTCTTTGGCAACGGCGAGCGCTGCGGCAACGTGGACATCGTGACGCTGGCGCTCAACATGTACACGCAGGGCGTGCACCCGAACCTCGATTTTTCGGACATCACCTCGGTGGCGCGCATCGCCGAGGAATGCACCTCGCTGCCCGTGCACCCACGCCACCCCTACGCGGGCGACCTGGTGTTCACCGCGTTCTCGGGCTCGCACCAGGATGCGATCAAAAAAGGCTTTGCCGCGCAGGACCCGAGCGCGCTGTGGGAAGTGCCGTACTTGCCCATCGACCCTGCGGACCTGGGCCGCACGTACGACAGCGTGATCCGCGTGAACAGCCAGTCGGGCAAGGGCGGCATCGCCTTCTTGCTGGAGCGCGAACACGGCGTGGTGATGCCGCGCCGCATGCAGGTGGAGTTCAGCGCCGTGGTGCAGCGCCAGACGGATGCGAGCGAGGGCGAGATGAGCGGCGAGGCACTGTGGGACCTGTTCCAGGCCACCTACCTGCGCGCCCCGGCCCAGGCGGCCATCATCTGCCACAGCCACCGGCTCGATGAAGACGGGCAGGGCATCGAGCTCGACGTGACCATCGACGGCACGCGCCAGCACTTGCGCGGCCAGGGCAACGGGCCGATCGCCGCCACGGTGGATGCCCTCGGCCTGCCGCTGCGCGTGGACCACTACGAAGAGCGCGCCACCGGCACGGGCGCCAACGCCCAGGCGCTGGCCATCGTGGAGGCTGCGATGGAAGGCGTGGCAGGCTCCACCTTTGGCGCGGGCATGAGCCACAACATCGTGACGGCGTCGGTGCTGGCCATCGTGAGCGTGGCCAACCGGCTGGCCGAGCGGCGCCAGGGCGTGGCCGCCACGGGGACGGTGACAGCGGCGTAACCTTGTGGTTGCGGCCGTTGCAAAAAGGATAGCTGCCAGCGCTGGTCCTTCCATCGCTGGTGGCCATCCGGACCAATAGCCCCAGGCCGCGGGCGGAGTCCGGGCAGGCACCGGGGTCCATCCGTTACCCTTCGGGCCATGCGCGTTGTTTCTCACAGACTGGCCCTGGCCGCCTGCACCGCCGCCCTGCTGGCCCTGGCGGGCTGCGGTACCTCGCGGCCCCCCTCGTCTTCTTCGTTCCCTTCGTCATCATCGTCGTCGGCGCCGGTGCGCACCACGCCGCCCCTGACCGCGGAGCAGGCGCACGACATCGCCATCCACGCGCTGGGCCTGGTGGGCACGCCGTACCGCTACGGCGGCAACACGCCGGACTCTGGCTTCGACTGCAGCGGGTTGATCGGCTATGTGTACCGCAACCAGGTGGGCACCCCGCCGCCCCGCACGGTGGCGCAGCTCAACAGCTGGGGGTATCCCATCGACGGCAGCGAGCTGCGCGCCGGGGACCTGGTGGTGTTCGGCACCGGCCGCCAGCCTAACCATGCGGGCATCTATGTGGGCGAAGGGCGCTTTGTGCACGCGCCGTCCACCGGCGGCACGGTGCGGCTCGACCAGCTGCAGTCGCGGCATTGGTCGCGGCAGAATGCGGCGTTCCGCAGACCGTAGCGGCTCCCCCTGAGTCGCCTTCGGCGCCTTCCCCCTGAGGGGGACGACGCCCTTGCTGCGGGGCGGCCCTTGCTCGGCGTCTCTCGCCTGGGGCGCGCCAGTCTTTACCAATGTCGCCCATGGGTAGAAAGGTGTTCGCCCGAATCTGCCAGCAGCGGCTGTCCAGCGCCGCGCGACAATCGGGGCCACCATGACCCACGCACACCGCTCCGCCACCCCGATTTCCACCCACGATACGACGCGCGTCGATGACACGCGCATCAAGGCCGTGCGGCCGCTCATCACGCCGGCTTTGCTGCAGGAATGGCTGCCCGCGCCCGATGCCGCCCAGACGCTGGTGGAGACCAGCCGCACCGCCATCTCGCGCGTGCTGCATGGGCAGGACGACCGGCTGGTGGTGGTGGTGGGGCCCTGCTCCATCCACGACCATGGCCAGGCGATGGAGTACGGGCGCCAGCTGAAGGTGCAGGCCGATGCGCTGCAGCAGGACCTGCTCATCGTGATGCGCGTGTACTTCGAGAAGCCGCGCACCACCGTGGGCTGGAAGGGCTACATCAACGACCCGCACCTGGATGGCAGCTTTGCCATCAACGAAGGGCTGGAGCTGGCACGCCAGCTGCTGCTGGATGTGCTGGCGCTGGGCCTGCCAGTGGGCACGGAGTTTCTGGACCTGCTGTCGCCGCAGTTCATCAGCGACCTGGTGAGCTGGGGCGCCATCGGCGCGCGCACGACCGAGAGCCAGAGCCACCGCCAGCTGGCCAGCGGCCTGTCGTGCCCCGTGGGCTTCAAGAACGGCACCGACGGCGGCGTGAAGGTGGCGAGCGACGCCATCCAGGCGGCGCAGGCATCGCACGCGTTCATGGGCATGACCAAGATGGGGCAGGCCGCGATCTTCGAGACGCGCGGCAACCAGGACTGCCACGTGATTCTGCGCGGCGGCAAGCAGCCCAACTACCAGAAGGCCGATGTGGATGCCGCCTGCACCATGCTTCAGGCGGCGGGCCTGCGCGAGCAGGTGATGATCGACGTGAGCCACGCCAACAGCAGCAAGCAGCACCAGCGCCAGATCACCGTGGCGGGCGAAGTGGCCCAGCAGATCGCCGCGGGCGACCAGCGCATCACCGGCCTCATGATCGAAAGCCACCTGCAGGAAGGCCGCCAGGACATCGTGCCCGGCCAGCCGCTCGCGCCCGGCGTGTCGGTGACCGATGCCTGCATCAGCATGGCGCAGACCATTCCGGTGCTCGAAGGCCTGGCGGCGGCGGTGCGGGCGCGGCGCGCACGCGGCTGACCTTCCGGCCCTGCGCTCTGCGGTGGGCCGACAGCAGCAACTACCGCGCTGCCGTGGTGTCGATGTTGCGCGCTGTGGCCAGCAGCGTGGCGCACAGGGTTTCCTGGCCGTCCGCATCCACCGCAAACACGTCGGACGCGCACACCGTGAGCAGCCGCGCCGCGTCGATCACGCGCCCGCGTGCCCGCAGGCACACGCCCCGTGCCGGGGCCACGAGCTTCACGGTGGCGTCCACCGTGGCATTGACCCAGCCCGGCGGCAGCACGCTGCCGGCCGCGCCCACCGCGGCAAAGTCGGCCACCGCAAAAACGGCCGTGGCCTGCAGCTGGCCGGGGCGAAAGCAGAACGCGTCACTCACCGGGATTTCCACCTCCACCGCGCCCGGCTCGACGCGCACGAAGCGCAGGCCCAGCGTGCGCGCCATGGGCATGGCCAGCACCAGCGATTGCAGCTGGGTCAATGAAGTGGAGGATGGGACTGATGAAATGGACGCCGTGGCGGGACCAGTGGCAGGTGCAGAGGGGGTCATGGTGCTTTCCTGGTGGGGCGGGGGGATCGTGAAGCCGGTGGTGGTGGCGGTGCGGGTGCGGCCGGCGCAGGGGCGGGCCGCACGCGGGGCCACGGGGCCTTGGCTTTGGGTGCCGCGGCCTGGGCACGCCGCGCCGTGGCCTGCTTTGCCCGAAACCACGCCGCGTGCTCCAGCACGCGCTGCTTCTGGGCCTGCAGCCCGGCGATCTGCTGGTCCAGCGCCAGGGCGCGCTCGCGCAGGTCTTGCACCATGGCGTCGATGCACAGCGTGCCGGCGCGGTAGGCGGCCAGGCGCGGCGCGATCTGCGGCAGGGTGAAGCCCAGCTGGCGCGACATGGCGATGAACACGACCTCGCGCTGCAGGGCCACGGGATAGTCGCGGTAGCCGTTGGCGCGCCGGCGCGGGGTGAGCAGCCCCAGCCGCTCGTAGTGGCGCAGGGCATGGACCGAGACCGAGGTGCGCTGGGCCAGTTCAGAGATCTGCATGGCGCAAAGCCTAGCAAGCCTGGCGCTGCACGAAGGTTGCCTGTGCGACTGCTTTTGGGGCAAACCCCCATGCCCAGCGCCGCGGGCAGAGCGCGTCGCGGTGTAGCATTCACCTTTTACCGTCCTGGCCTGGGCACTGCGGCCTGCGGCGACGGTTTTCATCCCCACTGCGAAGACCCTTGACGATGCTTGAGCTCCACGGCAATGCCACCCAGGCCGCTCCAGGCGCCGGGACGGGGTGCGCGCCGCTGGGTCGCTGCACGATAGCTGCCTGACCATGTCATCAGCCCACGCACCCGAAGAGGCAGCGCGGCTTTTGGCACTGCAGTCCTACGCGATCCTCGACACCCCTGCCGAGGAAGGCTTCGACCAGTTGGCGGCCCTGGCCGCGCAGGTGTGCGGCTGCCCCATCGCGGTGGTCAACTTTCTCGACGGCGAGCGCCAGTGGTTCAAGGCGTCGGTGGGCCTGGCGTTTCAGCAGACCGAGCGCGCCATCGCGTTCTGCGCGCATGCGCTGGACGGCCGCCGCGACCCGATGGTGGTGCCCGACGCCGCCCTGCACCCCGTGCTGGCCAGCAACCCGCTGGTGGTGGGCGATCCGCATGTGCGCTTTTATGCCTGCGTGCCGCTGGTCACGCCCGAGGGCTTTGCCCTGGGCACCCTGGCCGTGGTCGACACCGTGCCGCGCACGCTGCAGGACGCACAGATCGACGCCCTCAAGATGCTGGCGGGCCAGGCCATGGTGCAGTTGGAGCTGCGCCGCCAGAAGCGGCTGCTGGCCCACCTGGTGCGCGAGCGCGACCAGATGCACGCCGAGATGGTGGCCCAGGGCGAGGCGCTGCGCGCGGCCGGGCGCATCGCGCGCATCGGCGGCTGGACGGTGGAGCTGCCCGGCCAGCAGTGGACCTGGTCGCAGGAGATCGCGGCCACCTACGGGCTTGCGCAGCGGCAAAGCGGCCTGGCGCAGGTGCTGCAGCTGTACACGCCGCCCTACCGCGGCGTGATGCAGCGGGTGCTGGACGACTGCCTGCAGCACGGCACGCCGTTCGACATCGAGGCAGAGGCGCTGATGCCGGGCGAGCGGCACTTCTGGGTGCGCACCGCGGGGCAGGCGGTGCGCGGTGCCGAAGGGCAGATCCTGCGCATCCAGGGCGCCTTCCAGGACATCACCACCCAGCGCCGCGCCCACCAGGCACAGCGCGAGAGCGAGGAGCGCTTTCACCTGGTCTCGCGTGCCACGGCCGATGCGGTGTGGGACTGGAACCTGTTCACCGACCACATCTGGTGGAACGAGGGCATGCAGACCTTGTTCGGCGTGCCGCCCGACCAGCTGCAGGCCGACAGCAGCTCCTGGACGTCACGCCTGCACCCCGAGGACAGCGGTGCGGTGACCACCGGCATCCACGCGGTGATCGACGGCAACGACACGCACTGGTCGAGCGAATACCGCTTTCGCCGCCACGACGGCAGCTACGCCTGGGTGCTGGACCGCGGCTTCGTGATCCGCGACGGCAGCGGCAAGGCGGTACGCATGGTGGGCGGCATGGCCGACATCAGCCGGCAAAAGCTTGCCGAGATCGATGCGCAGCGCGATGCGCAGAACCACGCCGAGCTGCTGCAGGTGCAGCAGCGCATCTCGTCGATGGCACTGCCGCTGCACGAGGCGCTTCAGCTCGTGGCCGACACGGTGCTGCACCAGACCCAGGCACGCGGCGCGCTGGTGGAGCTGCTGCGCGACCAGCAGCTGGTGGCGCAGGCGGCAGCGGGCGACCATGTGCGCCCGGTGGGCCACCTGCTGCCGGTGGACCAGAGCCTGCTGTGGCCCACGCTGCGCGAGGGCCGCACCGTGGTGTGCAACGACACCGAGGCCGCGGGCTGGGACATGGCCTCGCTGCCGCACCGCCAGGGCGTGCGCTCGGTGATGGCAGTGCCGCTGCGCACGGCCGAGGGCGTGGTGGGCTCGCTCAAGGTCACGTCGGACCAGCCCCAGGCGTTCTCGCGGCGCGATGTGGCCCACCTCGAGATCCTGACCGAGTCGCTCGGCTCCATGGTGCAGCTGCGGCATGTGGCCGCGCAGCTGCGCGCGTCCGAGCAGCAGTACCGCATGCTGTTCGACGAGCACCCGCACCCGATGTGGGTGTACGACAAAGCAACGCTGCGCCTGCAGGCGGTGAACCAGTCCATGGTGACGCACTACGGCTACGCTGAGGCCGAACTGCTGGCCATGCAGATGACCGACCTGTGGCCCGCCGAGCGCCGCGCAGCCATCAAGGCCAGCATCGATGCGATCCCGATGGACCAGCGCAACCGGCCTGTGGTGAGCCGCCACCTCAAGAAGGACGGCTCGATGATGGACGTGGAGATCACGGCCGGCAGCATCAGCTTCAATGGTCGCCCCGCGCGCCAGGTGCTGGCCACCGACGTGACCGAGCGCCTGCGCACCGAGCGCGAGCTGGCGCGCATGGGCCGCGCGCAGCGCCTGCTCAGCGCCTGCAACGAGACCCTGGTGCGCGCCACGTCCGAAACTGCGCTGCTGCAGGCCATCTGCCAGATCGCGGTGGACATCGGCGGCTACCGCATGGGCTGGGTGGGCTTTGCACGCGACGACGAGCGCAAGTCCATCGAGCCCGTGGCCCATGCCGGCTACAACCAGAACTACCTGGAGAACCTGCACCTGTCGTGGTCGGCCGACGACCCGTACGGGCGGGGCCCGGCGGGCACGGCGGTGCGCTCGGGCAAGCCGGTGATCGTGCAGGACATCCGCGCCGAGGGCGACTTCGCCGACTGGACAGAGCGCATGCTGGAGCACGGGTTCCATGGCGTGATCTGCCTGCCGCTGCAGCAGCGCGACCGCGACCAGGACCGCACGTTCGGCCTGCTGTACCTGTATGCGCCCGACATCCTGCAGATCAGCGCGCAGGAGGCCGCGCTGCTGCAGGAGCTCTCCAACGACGTGGCCTTCGGCATCACCAGCCTGCGCGCACACAAGGCGCAGCAGCGGCTGCAGGCCTCTGTGCTCAAGGTGGCGGCGGCCGTGTCGGCCAGCACGGGCACCGAGTTCTTCGTGCAGCTGGTGCGCAACATGGCCGATGCGCTGGGCGCTCAAGGTGGCTGCGTGGTGCGGCTGCTGCCCGGCAGCGAAGGTCAGCCCGACCGGGTGACCACGCTGGCGGCCGTGCTCGACGGCCACATGCTGTCCAACGACGAGTACATGCTGGAGGGCACGCCCAGCCAGATGCTGCTCAGCCAGCGCGAGTACGTGGTGGCCGACAAGGTGCAGCAGGCGTTTCCGTCCGCGCCCATGCTGCGCCTGGTGGGCGCGCAGGGCTATGCGGGCCAGCAGCTGTGCAACGGTGACGGCGAGGTGGTGGGCATCGTGTTCGTGCTGTTCCGCCAGCCCATCGCCGAGACGGATTTCATCACCTCCACGCTGCAGATCTTTGCCGCGCGCGCCTCGGCCGAGATCGACCGGCAGCTGGCCGATGCGCGCATCCGCCACCAGGCGTCGCTGCTGGACAAGGCGCAGGACGCCATCCTGGTGCGCGACCTGACCCACCGCATCATCTTCTGGAACAAGAGCGCCGAGCGCCTGTACGGCTGGTCGAAGCTGCAGGCGCTGGGCCAGTCCATCGAGACGCTGCTGTACGACGACCCCGCGCATTTTCGGCATGCCACGCAGGCGGTGCTGGAGCAGGGCGAGTGGACGGGCGAGATCGTGCAGTACCACCGCGACGGCAGCACCATCGAGGTGGAAGGCCGCTGGACGCTGGTGCGCGGCGACGACGGCCACCCGCAGTCCATCCTGGCCATCAACACCGACATCCGCCAGCGCAAGGCCAGCGAGCGCGAGATCCAGCGCCTGGCGTTCTACGACGCGCTCACCGGCCTGCCCAACCGCATGCTGCTGATGGACCGCATCGGCCACGCGCTGGCCAACGCCAACCGCCGCCACCACGGCGGGGCGCTGCTGTTCATCGACCTGGACAACTTCAAGACGCTGAACGACACGCTGGGCCATGACCAGGGCGACCTGCTGCTGCAGCAGGTGGCGCAGCGCCTGAACACCTGCGTGCGCAGCGTGGACACCGTGGCGCGGCTGGGTGGCGACGAGTTCGTGGTGATGCTGGAAGAGCTGAGTGCCAAGCCGCACGAACTGGCTCTGCACGCGCGCGGCGTGGGCGAAAAAATCCTCACCATGCTGGCCGTGCCGTATGCGCTGGCAGGCTACCAGTACCGCAGCACGCCCAGCATCGGCATTGCGCCGTTCACCGGCGAGCAGACCAGCGTGGGCGAGCTGCTCAAACAGGCGGACCTGGCCATGTACCAGGCCAAGACGGCGGGGCGCAACACGCTGCGCTTCTTCGACCCCGACATGCAGGCGGTGGTGACGGCCCGCGCGGGCCTGGAGACCGACCTGCGTGCAGCCCTGGCGCAAGAGGAGTTCCTGCTGCACTTTCAGCCGCAGATGCACCAGACGGGCCTGTGCGTGGGGGTGGAGGCGCTGGTGCGCTGGGCCCACCCGCAGCGCGGCATGGTCTCGCCCGCGCAGTTCATCCCGCTGGCCGAAGAAACCGGGCTGATCCTGCCGCTGGGCCGCTGGGTGCTGCACACCGCGTGCAAGCTGCTGTCGAGTTGGCAGGACGACCCCGCCCTGGCCCACCTGACCATGGCGGTGAACGTGAGCTCGCGCCAGTTCCGCCATGCCAGCTTTGTGGACGACGTGGCCCGGGTGCTGGCCATCACCGGCGCACCGGCCCATTTGCTCAAGCTCGAGCTCACCGAGAGCCTGCTGGTGGAAGACATGGAAACCACCATCGCCACCATGGCCGCGCTGCGCAGCTACGGCGTGGGGTTCTCGCTGGACGACTTCGGCACCGGCTATTCGAGCCTGAGTTACTTGAAGCGCATGCCGCTCGACCAGCTCAAGATCGACCAGAGCTTCGTGCGCGACCTGCTCACCGACCCCAACGACGCGGCCATCGTGGACACCATCATCGGCTTGTCGCGCAGCCTGGGCCTGCAGGTGATCGCCGAAGGCGTGGAGACGCCCGAGCAGCGCGAGCTGCTGGCCCATGCGGGGTGCATGCACTACCAGGGCTATCTGTTCAGCCGGCCGCTCTCGGCCGACGTGCTGGCGACCTTTCTCAAGCCCGCCGCGGGCTGATCCATAGTTTTTTCAGACGCTGCCCAGGGCACTGGGTGGCGTCTATGCGTGTTTTGCGTCCGCTGCCGCCCATGGCAGGGAGTGCGATGGCGCACTGAGAGCCTCATGTCGGGCCCTTGGCTCGTCTTGCGGGGGGAGGGGTCTGCCCCAGGGCTTACCGGCCTTCACGGCCTCTCAGGCTGTGTCCAGCGGCCTTTGCTGAACGCCACCCCTTCTGGAAGCTTCTGCTCCGTCGACCCCTTCCCCCTTGCAGTACCCATCCGGCGCCAGCTTCAGCGTGGGCCAGGGCTTCGGGAAGTTGTCCCTGTTTTCTTCTTTATTTTCTTTATAAATACATAGTCGTAGTAGTAGAGGCAGGCTTTTGGTGTGGACAACTGCCTTTTTCCCAGACACGGCAAGCACTTGCGCGCCGCCTAACCCTGTGGGTCAGCCCCTCTTTCCGCTGTCGCACCGGCGGGGACAACAACCAGGAATCGTCGCTGCCTGTGGACAACCGGGTAGTTGTGCAAAAACTATCCCCAGTTTTACGCACCGGCAGATGGTGTCGCAAACATCTGCATAAAAACCCGGTCTACCGCTTGACTGGTAAAGGTTAATAGCTACTGAATTTGTAGCAAACACTGGTTTTCGACGCCGCTGCGACGCGGTGACGGCCCCTTTTTCCTGATGGGTTTCGGCACCGTGGACAGCGTCGGCTCCCCGTTCATGAAGTCGCGGACGGCAGAAACCCATCGCTCATCCCCATCCAAGTTCAGCGTCTACGGCCTGGCCGAAGGGCGAGGCAACGTGTCCACCCAACGGCTGCATTGCCCCGGATTTAGGGTGTCTTGTTATTCATTGATAGTTCTATTTATAAATAGCAGTAGTAGTAGAGCAGGCCTGTTTCTGTGGACAAGGCTGGTTTCCCCAATGCTGGCGCGCACTTGCGTCGCTTCAAACACTGTGGGACGCAGGCCTTGAACTTCGGGGCTCGCAGACAACAACTTCGGGCCGCGGCATTTTTGTGTGGATAACTGCCCGGTTGTGCCAGAACTGCCCCCAGACTTATCCACAGTGGGGCCTGGGGCCTGTGCGCTGTCGCCGACGACCCCTTGACCCGCAAAAACCGCTGGTCCGGCTACCCCCGCAAAAAAGCCCGGGGTCCTGGACAGGACCCCGGGCTCCGGGTGGGCTGCCGGTGGGCAGCGGTGGGCGTTACTTGGCCGGTGCAGCGGCGGGCGCTGGCTTGCCTGAGGCGTCACCATGGTGGTGGCGGTCGCCGCCCTTGCCGTGGCGGCGGCCTTCACCGTCGCCGTGCGGGCCGCCGCGGTGGTGGCGGCTGGCTTGTGCATCGAAGGTCTTTTGCTGTTCGGGCGTCAGCGTGGTGTAGAAGGCCTTGGTCGCCTCGCCACGGCGGTCGGCCTCGGCGGCATGCTGGGCGCGCAGGGCCCGCATGCGGTCGATGCGCTCGGGCGTCGTCAGCTTGTCCATGTCCTTGCGGTCCAGGCGTGCGGTGCGCTCGCCGGGTTGCAGGGCCGTGGTGAAGGTGGTCCAGCCCGATTCCTGTGCAGGCGTCAGCTTGAGCTGGTCCTTCAAGGCGGCCATGCGTTTTGCCTGGTGGGCCTGACGGGCCTGGTGGCGTTCGTGGTGGTCCCGGCGCGGCTCGCCGGCTTGGCGGGTCTGGCGGGCTTCAGGGGCGGTGGCGCTGGTGGCCGACGGGGCGGTTGCAGGGCTGGCAGGTGCCTGTTGCGCCAGAGCGGGCAGGGCCAGGGCAGCCAGAACAGCGGTGGCAACAAAGCGGCGTGGAAGTTGGAAAGCCATGGTGTGAGTCCTTTCACAGGGGGTTGGTATCCGCTGCACCCAGGCTGGTCAGCGGTTGAGAGTCAGTGTCCGCCCGCCATGTATCGCCGCCGTGCCCACTGGGTGAGGCTGTGTAAAGTTGTGACAAGAAGCTCCGTACGCGGAGCGGGTTTTGAGGTGTTATCAGCCTCTACCGCCTGTCTATCCAGCGCTGGCAGCTATTGAATTTGTAGCGGTGCTGCGTGTGGATGTTGCGAAGCCTGCGGTGCGGCGCGAGACCGGCGCCCACAGCCCCGACAATGGCGGATTCGCCGTTTGCCCGTTGTTCGCTCAACGCCTAGAAGAGAAGAAGGTTGTCCCGTGTTCAAGAACATGATCGTGTACCGCATTGCCCCCCAATGGCAGGTGGAGTTGACCCAGGTCGAGGAAGCGCTGGCCAAGGCGCCTTTCATGGAGTGCGGCGCCACGCAGGAAAAGTCGCTGGGCTGGGTGCCCCCGCGCGGCGACGCCCACGGCCCGCTGGCCGAATCGGTCGGGGGCCAGTGGATCCTGCGTTTCATGGTCGAGTCCAAGGTGCTGCCCGGCAGCGTGCTGGCGCGCAGGGTGAAGGAAAAGGCCGAGCGCATCGAGCAGGAAACCGGCCGCAAGCCCGGCAAGAAGGAAAGCAAGGAGCTCAAGGACGAGGCCAAGCTCGACCTGCTGCCCATGGCCTTCACCAAGCAGGGCTCGATGTGGATCTGGATCGACACGGCGTCCCGCCTGCTGGTGCTCGACACCTCCAGCCAGGGCCGCGCCGATGAGGTGGTCACGCTGCTGGTCGAGTCGCTGCCCGGCCTGTCGGTGTCGCTCATCAACACCCAGACCAGCCCGCAGGCGGCCATGTCCCACTGGCTCAAGGAGCAGGAGCCACCCGTGGGCTTCACCGTGGACCGCGAGTGCGAGCTCAAAAGCGCCAGCGAAGAAAAGTCCGTGGTGCGCTACGCCCGCCACGCGCTCGACATCGAAGAGGTGCAGGCCCATATCGACGCCGGCAAGCTGCCCACCAAGCTCGCGATGACCTGGGACGACCGCGTGTCGTTCATGCTCACCGAGGGCTTCCAGATCAAGAAGGTGTCGTTCCTCGACACGGTGTTCGAGGGCACCAAGGCCGACGGCGGCGGCTTCGATACCGACGTGGCGATTGCCACGGGCGAGCTGGTGAAACTGATCCCCGACCTGATCGAGGCGCTGGGGGGCGAGGCAGAGAGCGGCGTGGCCAGCGCTGCGCAGGCGGTGGCGGCGGGTGGTGACAGCGCTCCGTCATCAGCCCCGGGTTCCGGCTCCGGCCTGGCTGCGGCCGCGCCAGCGCCACCCAAAGGCAAGGACGTGGCGAGCCGCTCGATCACCGGGCCGGCCACGGCGCCGGTGGACACGGACCCGGAAGCGGCGCCGTTCTGACGACCCTCGCCAGAGCCGAGTTCAACACCGGAGAGGCGCTCTCAACGCCCGGTGAACTGCGGGCTCTGGCGCGCATGGAACGCCTCGACCCCTGCCTTGAAGTCCTGCGTGCCCGCGCACTGCACGAACGCTGCGGCCTCGGCCGCCAGTTGCTCGGGCAGGCTGCGGTCCATTGAATCGCGCATCAGCCGCTTCATCGCGCCGTAGGCCAGCGTGGGGCCGCTGGCAAAGCGTGCGGCCAGGGCGGCGGTGGCCGCGTCCAGGTCCGCCGCTGGCACCACGCGGTTGACAAGGCCCAGGCGCAGGGCGTCCTCGGCCGTGAAGGCGTCGCCCAGCAGGGCGATCTCCAGCGCCTTGCGCACACCCACCAGCCGCGGCAGCGCCCACGATGCGCCCACGTCGCAACTGGTGCCCAGGTTGATGTAGGCCAGGTTGAAGCGCGTGCCCTCGGCCACCAGCACGTAGTCGGCCATCAGCAGCAGGCTCAGGCCCGCGCCCGCGGCCACGCCGTGCACCTGGGCGATGACGGGGGCGTTCATCTGTGCGAGCAGCGGCAACGCCTGGTTCAGCGGCGTGAGGATGTCGATGGCCCCCTGCACCGGCTGGGCCCGCAGCGTGGCCAGGTCGCCACCGGCCATGAAGCCCCGGCCGTTGCCGCGCAGCACCACGGCGCGCACGGTGGGGTCGGTGGCCAGCGCCTGCACAGCGGCCAGGAAGGCGTTGGCCATGGCCACGTCGATGGCGTTGAGCGCGTCGGGCCGGTTCAGGCGCAGCGTGGCGATGGGCCCGTCGCGTTCCAGCAGCACGGGGGCGGCGGGGTCGGTAGGTTCGGTCACAGTGCTTTTCATGGTCGATGTGTGTCTGGTGCCGGATGGCTGTGCGCTGATAGCTCCTGTTTTGATAGTGGCGGCGTGGCCGGCATGGGGCATCGGTGTTTTCCCCCGCCCGGGCGCCGCCGCCAGGGCCCTGCGGCACCATGGGCCTCCGTTGGCAGGCCATTGAGCAGGCGTCGACCACGCGCCGAACAGGCTTTAATACGCACATGACCAAGACGACCACTGCTGCTGCGACGACCCCAGCGCCCCGGCGGCGCCAAGGTGCTGCCGCTGCCCCTGCTGTCCCCGCCGTCCCTGCAGTGGCGGCCGCGCCGCGGGCCCCCGAGTCGCCCCGCGAGCGCCAGCGCGAGGCCAAGCGCAACGCCGTGCTGCAGGCGGCGGCGCAGCTGTTCAACGAGCGCGGCTTTCACGCCACCTCGCTCGACGACATCGCCGCACGCCTGAACGTGACCAAGCCCACGCTGTACTACTACGTGAAGAACAAGGACGAGATCCTGCTGCAGTGCGTGGGCCAGGGCCTGGCCATGATGCTGGAAGGCATCGACGCCTCGCGCGCAGCGGGCGGCCAGGCCGTTGACCAGCTCATCACCTGCATGCAGGTCTATGCACGCATCGTCACGCAGGACTTCGGCATGTGCCTCATCCGCGTCGGCGACGAGCAACTGCCACCCGAGGCCCGCAGAGAGCTGCGCCGCCTCAAGTCCGCCGTCGACCAGGAATTCCGCCGCCTGGTGGCCGAGGGCGTGGCAGAGGGCTCGCTCGCGCCGTGCGATCCGAAGATGACGGCGTTCGTCATCGCCGGCGCTCTGAGCTGGATCGGCCGCTGGTACCAGCCCGGCGGGCAGTACACGCCAGAGCAGGTGGCGGCGCAGTGCATCGGTACGTTGATGGGTGGGGTGGTGCGGCGGGTGGATGGCACGGGGATGGCACAAGCGCCACAGCCAGCGCGTGTGCATGCATCAGTGGTTGCATCTGAATCTTCAGCTTACGCAGAGCCTGTGCGTAAACGCCGCGCGGTGTCTTCGGGGAAGGCGTCGATAAAAGTGAATGGGAAAAATAGCTGACACGATTTTCGCACCTCAACTTCGAGTGCGGCAAGCATGACATCGGCAGTGCATGCCTCGTCAACAGGGCAGGCGGGAAGCAATCGAAGCTTAAGAACGCATGAGACCTCTCAAATGTCAGAACTATCGTTCTATAGCTTCAACTAAAGGCCTGAAATGGATTGGTGCTTTAAGCAAAGCTTTATAACTTATTGTTTTTGAAAGAATTTTTAAGAAATTACGAATCCTTAAAGTTTTTCAATCGATGTCCAAACTTTAGAGAATTTAGCGCTGGACAAGATGCCAACGTGCCCAACGGCGCTCACCGAGCAGCATAAGGTTGCCTTCTGTGCGCAGCTCGCGCAACAGTTCCCGCACAGCACTTTCGGGTAGTGACGGCAATACTTGCCGCAGCTCTGCCAGTGGCGCACCTTGGCCCTCCTGTTTGCTCAGATGCTTGATCAGAAGCGCTTTATTCGTTTCGCGGTCCAAGCCTCGTTGGCGGGTGTGTGTTCCCTTGGATCCCAGAGATGCATACAACGCCTCGGACAAGATGTACCGTGTGTTCTTTCCACGCCCTATCGATTCGACCGCGCCAGCTGCCACAAGGCTTGGCAAACGCTCTTTGAGCGATGTGCTCAGTTCTTTTTCCTGATGCAGTCGCTCCAGCGCCAAATAGTCCAGTGTCGAAAAGGTGCGCAACGTCTCTTCGCCCAATCGTTCCATGAACCGCACAAACGCCGGATTGCGTACACCGCCTTCCAATGTCAGACGTACCTCGTGCGCGGCCGTGCCTGCGAAGCTTGGCAAGGGCTTGCCCTGTCGCACAGCGCTTTCCATCATCAAGTTCATGCCCTGGCCTGAACGTTCGATAAGCCCGCAGCGTGCCAGAGCCTCTGCCAAGCGGCGATTGCGAGGATATTGCTGATCAATGATATTTTCCGGAGTGATGCCTGGAGGCAAACCGCCGGGGCTTACCACTTCCAATCGCTTGGCAAATTGCCGAATGAAGATAGATCCACCTAGACGGTAGTCGCGATGGGCGACCGCGTTCAATATGGCTTCGCGAACCGGTACTTCGGCGAACGTAGGCAGGTCCATGCGAAAGAAGTCGTCCTGGTAGCTCTGCCGGTCATTGCGCAGATTGATCTTTTTCCACAGATCGTCCTGCCAGGCGAAGAATCCAGCGCGATACTCTTCCCGGTCGGCCGCCGGGCCTGCGGCTTCAGACGACCGGTATTCGAATACGAGTTCCGCCTGAGCCAGCCAACGCGTCAGTCCTGCACGTGTGCCTAGCAGAACGAGCGCTGCGTAACTCACCTGATCGCCTTCCACCAACAGTTCGGCGTCGCGCAGAACCTGTAGGTCGCTCCTCTCGCGCTTGCGTGGATCATTGCTTTTTCTGGCCCAGCGATCGCGAAAAAGTGCGATGGATTCAGGCGACAGGTCGGCCAGCGTGGCGCCAGGACAAGGCTGCGCAGAAAAGTCTGGGCCAGTCTCGGCAAAGATATCGCGCAATTCTTGACTGCCCAATGCGGCAAGGTCATCACCGGCCCGTTTGAAGTAGCAGCCGTCGATTTCCCATGCCGTGCCTGGCAAGCGGGAAGGCACGTGCACGATGACTACACGCCCTTCGGGCAGGTGGAGTTCTTCGACTGGAATGCGATGCCCCAATCGTTGGTGCAAACCTGCTTCCGTGCGCTCTGGTGCTTCGAAGGCCAACGAACCGACAATTCGTCGAGGTCGCTTGTCTGTCACGCCCAGCACCATGGTGCCGCCACCTTCGTTGGCCAGTGCAACGCAGTACTTCAGCAGCTTTTCAAAATCGTAGCGTTGCTTGGCCTCCTTGAACTCCAGGCGCTGGCCTTCGGGTTCAAGCAACCACTGTTGGAGTTGGGTGACGGACGTTGGCATGACTGCAGTTGCGGACGATGGGCTCAAAGATTTCAGTAGCGCTGTCAGGCTTCGGGCCGAAGCATGCCGATTTATATCGGGTAGCAGTCCTTACGGTCCCAAGTCTAGCTTTGCGCACCGACCAAGGGCGCAACTGCCTGTTTCTCAAATATGACCTGGACGGGGCAGTCGGTCACATCAACGCTCCGCCACCCTCGCCAGGTCATCCAGGATCGGGCAATCCGGCCGCTCGTTCCCCTTGCAGCACGACACCAGCGTCTGCAGGCTGCGTTGCATGGCCTGCATCGAGGCAATGCGCTCGCTCAGGTCGTCGATGTGGGACTGGGCGATGCGCTTGACCTGGCTGCTCGCGCGGCTGCGGTCGTGCCACAGGGCGAGCAGCTCGGCGATCTCTTCCATCGAGAAGCCCAGGTCGCGGCTTCTGCGGATGAAGTGCAGGGTGTGCACGTCCGCCTGGGTGTACTGGCGGTAGCCGCTGTCGGTGCGGGCCACGGCGGCCAAGAGGCCCAGGGACTCGTAGTGGCGCACCATGCGGGCCGAGATGCCCGCGCTGCGGGCGGCCTCGCCGATGGTCAGGGGCCGGCCGTGGGGGATGGCTGCTTTGCCAGTGCCTTTGCTGCTGCTGTCCGCAAGGCCCGGGGCGCGGGGGGCGGTGGCGGCGCTCATGGCGCGACGGTATAGCCTTCTTCGGCGATGGCCGCGGCCAGGGCGGCGCGGGGCGTGGTGGCGTTGCCGACTTCCACGCGGCCGGTGCTGCGGTCGATGCGCACGGTGGCGCCGGGGTCGGCGGATTGCACGGCCTGCGTCACGGCGCGCTCGCAGTGGCCGCAGGTCATGCCCTGCACGTCAAAGAGCTGGGTGGCGGCGGCATAGGGGGTGTCGTTCGTGGTCATGGTGGCTCCTGGAAGTCCTGTGGGGGTGGTCCGACGGGTATCGGTAAGGTGTCAGGACGCCAGCGTAAACCTTCACACGATGGCAAGGTCAAGGCCCATGCAACGACCCCACGGCCTGTGGGCAGGCCCGGCGCGGCTGTGCGGACTGTCTGCTATTAAAAATATAGCTGCCAGCGCGCTTCCATCCAGCGGTAGGGGCTTTTTTTGCTCGAACGAACTACTTGGGCCGGGGGCGGCGCACGCCGGCGTCGGGCTGCACCAGGCGGCCTGCGCGCAGTTCGGTGATGGCCACGGACAGCGCCTCGGCCGCGCCGCGCACTTCCGCCTGCATGGCGGTGTCGCGGTCCAGCACCTCGTGGCTTTGGGCGTAGCTTTCGTAGTAGCCGATGTAGCGGTCCAGGCGTGCCTTGGGGCCTGCGTCGATGAAGCCCATCCAGTCGAGCCAGTCCGACAGGCCCCGGCGCGTCATCTCGATGCCGGCCACGTCGCCGTGCACGGCCAGCGCGTAGGCGCGGCCGGCCAGGTGCTTGGGGTAGTCCCAGCCTGCCAGCTCCAGCGCCTTGGCCTCGGTGGCCTTCTTGCCGTGGGTGGTGGTGGGGTCGGGGTTGCCGCCGTCGGCGCAGACCAGGCGGTCGATCATGAGCTTGAGCGGGCTCGGGGCCTGGTACCAGTACACGGGGGTGATGATCATCACGCCGTGCGCGGCGGTGAAGCGTTCGTAGATCTCGTTCATCCAGTCGCCGGTCTGGCGCTCGGCATGGTTGGGGTAGCAGCTGCACGGAAAGTGGCACAGCGGCATGGCGGTGGACACGCAGCCCTTGCACGGATGGATGTGGCGCCCGTAGTCGGAGGTGACGCGGCTCAGGTCGAGCAGGTCGACTTCGATCTGCGCGCCCGCCAGCACGTCGCGCGCCATGTTCAGCATGCGCCAGCTCTTGGAGATCTCGCCGGGGCAGGTGCCGTCGTTGCGGGCCGATCCGCACACCAGCAGCGCGCGGGCTGGCGCTGCCTTGTCGGCCCAGCGGGTGCGGGCGGCGTCGATGCGCTCCTTGGCCTCGATCCAATCCACCGACAGGTCGTAGTCCGGGTCGGCATAGCCCGGCCCGGCCTTGCGGGTGCGCGGGGCCTTGCGGCCTTCGTCGTAGTTGCGCCAGGCGATGGCCTCGATGCGGTCGAGCGCATCGGGGGCCTCGTCGGCAAAGCGCGGGTCGCGGAAGTCCTGCAGGAACCGCTCGCGGAATTCGGCGCGCTCCAGTGGGGGCGGGGCCTGGCCGGTGCGGGGTTGCGGGGGCGTGGTGTTTTGGGTGGGTGTGGGGCCGGTCGTCATGCGGCCATTGAGCGCTGCAGGGCAAGGCGGTGCTATCGGACAACATGCCGTGAAGGACTCGGAGCCGCTTGACCTTGCCATCATGTCAAGGTGTACGGTAGAGCATGCACCCCCCTGAGATGCTGCGCATTTCCCCGCTCTCCTTCGGGAAGGGGACGCACCCGGTGGCCCGGCACAGCCGGTTCCACGGGTGCACTGGCATCGGCCGCGCTGGTGCGTTGGCAGCGGGCGACATACGCAACCCAGAACTCATAAGTACATGACGACAAACACTATCGGTACCTCTCCCACACCCCTCGCCGCGGTCACGGACTCGCTCGACCTGGGCATCGGCGGCATGACCTGTGCCAGCTGCGTGTCGCGCGTGGAGCGCGCGCTGCGCAAGGTGCCCGGCGTGCAGGACGCCACCGTGAACCTGGCCACCGAGTCCGCGCGCGTGGCCTGGGCGCCGGGCGCGGCGGCCGGTGCGGCAGACGCGGCGGCCATGGACACCTTGCTGCGCCGCGCGGTGCGCAACGCCGGCTACGAGCCGCGTGCCGCCGGGCAGGCCGATACTGCCGAAGACCTGTCGCCCTGGGCGGGCTTCCTGCCCGTGGGCATCGGCCTGCTGCTGTCGGCGCCGCTGGTGGTACCCATGTTGGGAGACCTTTTCGGCCAGCAGTGGATGCTGCCCGCCTGGGTGCAGTTCGCGCTGGCCACGCCGGTGCAGTTCATTCTGGGCGCACGCTTCTACAAGGCCGGCTGGCATGCGCTGAAGGCGCTGGCGGGCAACATGGACCTGCTGGTGGCGCTGGGCACGAGCGCGGGTTGGGGGCTGTCGGTGTGGCTGTGGCTCACTGCGCCCGCGGGCCACCCGGGGCAACCCGGGCATGTGCCGCACCTGTACTTCGAGGCCTCGGCCGTGGTGATCACGCTGGTGTTGCTGGGCAAGTGGCTGGAGGCCCGTGCCAAGCGCCAGACCACGGCGGCCATCCGTGCGCTGCACGCGCTCAGGCCCGAGGTGGTGCACCTGTTGACCCAGGCCGGCGAGGCGGATGTGCCCGTGGCCGAGGTGATGGTGGGCGACCGCCTGGTGGTGCGCCCGGGCGAGCGCATCCCGGTGGACGGCACGGTGCACGAGGGCCACACGCAGGTCGATGAATCCATGCTCACCGGCGAACCGCTGCCCGTGGCGCGCGATGTGGGCGCGGGCCTGACAGGCGGCTCCATCAACGGCGACGGCCGCATCGTGATGGCGGTCACCGCCGTGGGCGCCGAGACGGTGCTGGCCCACATCATCCGCCTGGTGGAAGACGCGCAGGCCGCCAAGGCGCCCATCCAGCGCTTGGTGGACGAGGTCTCGGCCATCTTCGTGCCGGTGGTGCTGGGCGTGGCGCTGCTCACCCTGCTGGGCTGGCTGTGGGCCGGCGCGGGCGGGGAGGTGGCGCTGATCCACGCCGTGGCGGTGCTGGTGATCGCCTGCCCCTGCGCGCTGGGCCTGGCCACGCCCGCGGCCATCATGGCGGGCACCGGCGTGGCGGCGAAGCACGGCATCCTCATCAAGGATGCGCAGGCGCTTGAGCTGGCGCACAAGGTGGACACGGTGGCCTTCGACAAGACCGGCACGCTCACCGTGGGGCAGCCGCGCCTCACCGCGTTCGAGGTGGTGGCGGGGCAGGACGAAAGCGTTGTCCTGGCGGCCGTGGCCGCGGTGCAAAGCGGCAGCGAGCACCCGCTGGCCCGCGCCGTGGTGGCCGCTGCCCGGGCGCGCGACCTGCCCATGGCGCAGCCCGATGCCGTGCGCGCCGTGCCCGGCCGCGGCACGGAGGGTGAGGTGCAGGGGGCGAGCTACCTGGTGGGCAGCCTGCGCTGGATGCAGGAGCTGGGCATTGACCTGGGTCCGCTGGCCGCGCGCGCCCAGGCATTGCAGGCCGAAGGCGCCAGCGTGTCGGCCGTGGCCCAGCGCAGTACACAGGGCGCAGAAGGCACACACGGAGCAGGGGGCCTGGTGCTGCGCGCCGTGATGGCCTTTGGCGACGAACCCAAGCCCGGCGCGCGGGAAGCGCTGGCGCAACTGAAGGCGCGGGGCATCCGCACCGTGATGATCTCGGGCGACAACCGGGGCGCGGCCGAAGCCATGGCCCGGCGGCTGGGCCTAGACCCCGCGGCGGGTGAGGTGATGGCCGAGGTGTTGCCGGGGGACAAGGCGGCGCAGGTCGTGGCTTTGCAGGCGGGCGGCAAGACAGTGGCTATGGTGGGAGATGGTGTGAACGACGCACCGGCGTTGGCCGCAGCCGATGTGGGCATGGCCATGGGCAACGGCACCGATGTGGCCATGCATGCAGCCGGCATCACCCTGATGCGCGGAGACCCCCGGCTGGTGGCGGCGGCGCTGGACATATCGCACCGCACGGTGATGAAGATCCGCCAGAACCTGTTCTGGGCCTTTGCTTACAACGTGGCCGGTATCCCCCTGGCGGCGCTGGGTTATCTGAGCCCGGTGGTCGCCGGCGCGGCCATGGCCTTGAGCTCGGTCAGTGTGATGGCGAATGCCCTCTTACTGAAGCGGTGGCGCATGTGATAAATACGTACAGCACGGTCATCGATGTCTGGCAAACTGCAACTTTTTGTTGCAGAGCAGCGCGGGGGCGCGGCTCGCGGCTTCTCCATACCGATACAAGGACGACACATCATGAATCTCTTTTCGTTCATGCGGCAGTTCACCATCCGAATGCGCATGCTGGGGGCCATTGCGGTGGTCCTGGGCCTGCTGGGCCTGCTCGGTGGCGCAGGCATGCTGGGCATGTTCCGCATCCACGACATGAGCCAGGACTTCGTGGACAACTCGTTCGCCAAGGTGGGCTACATGGCCGAGTTGCGCGGCGAGATGGGGGCCATCCGCCAGCACGAAAAGGACATGATCATCGGCTATGAAAAGACCGAGGCCGTGAAGGCCGCGCACGCCAAGTGGCTGGCCAGCCAGGAGAAGGCCAAGAAGATCGCCGCGAAGTTCCTGGAAGGCGAGGAAGACGCGGACAACGTGGTGGTGCGCAAGGTCATCGCCAAGCTGGACAGCTACCGCGATCTCTTCGGGCACGTGGCCCGCCAGCTCGAAGCCAGCGGCTACGACACCGCCACCATCGCCAACCGAATGAGCGGCAAGGCCGTGGCCGAGTTCGACCAGGCCGACACGCTCGTGAGCGAGCTCGACACCGTGCTGCGCGCCGATGTGGACACGGCCATTGCGCAGCAGGCGCGCGTATCGAGCGAGACCAAGTGGCTCTTCGTGCTGGCGGTGCTCATCACCGTGGTGGTGGTGGTGCCGACCACGCTCATGAACATGAACTCCATCTGCAACCCGCTCGAAGAAGCCCGCCGCATGGCGCAGGCGATTGCGGGCGGCGACCTGTCGCAGAAGATCGAGGCCGAAGGCAAGGACGAAGTGGCCGACCTGCAGCGCGCACTGCGCGAGATGCAGCAGGGCCTGGGGTCGCTGGTGGCGCAGGTGCGTGATGCCAGCGGCAACATCGCCACGGCCAGCCAGGAGATCGCCACGGGCAACCAGGACCTGTCGCAGCGCACCGAGCAGACCGCCAGCAATGCACAGGAGGCCGTGTCCTCGCTGTCGCAGCTCACGTCCACCGTGCAGCAGACGGCGTCGTCCTCGCAGATGGCCAACCAGCTCGCCGCATCGGCATCGAACACCGCCACGCACGGCGGCTCGGTGGTGCAGCAGGCGGTCTCCAGCATGCAGGAAATCTCGGCGTCCAGCCGCAAGATCGGCGACATCATCGGCCTGATCGACTCCATCGCCTTCCAGACCAACATCCTGGCGCTGAACGCCGCGGTGGAGGCCGCCCGTGCGGGCGAGCAGGGCCGGGGCTTTGCGGTGGTGGCCAGCGAGGTGCGCAGCCTGGCCCAGCGCAGCGCGGCCGCGGCCAGCGACATCAAGGGCCTGATCAACAACAGCGTGGCGGCCGTGGACGGCGGCGTGCGCCATGTGGAAGGCGCGGGCACGGCCATGAAGGAGATCGTCGCCAGCGTGCAGCGCGTGGGCGACATCATCGGCGAGATCACCGCGGCGGCGTCCGAACAGTCGGCCGGCATCGGCCAGGTCAACCAGTCGGTGGGCGAGATCGACCGCATGACGCAGCAGAACGCGGCGCTGGTGGAACAGTCCGCCGCCGCTGCCGAGTCGCTGCGCGAGCAGGCCGCGCGCCTGTCGCAGGTGGTGCAGCAGTTCCGCCTGGCCGATTCGATGGGGCACGGTGCGGGGCACCATGGAGCCCACCATGCGCCTG
Source organism: Acidovorax sp. LjRoot194 (assembly GCF_964253015.1). NCBI lineage: Bacteria > Pseudomonadati > Pseudomonadota > Betaproteobacteria > Burkholderiales > Comamonadaceae > Acidovorax > Acidovorax sp. LjRoot194. Next base: position 88,866 of record NZ_CAXUQB020000001.1, read on the forward strand.
TGGCGGCTCCGGCGCAGCAGCGGCAGGCGCTGGCCGGCGGTGCATCGGGCCGGGCACTGCTCACCCGTTGATATAGCGCGCTGACGCCGCCCGCGCCACGGGCACACAGGCCCTGCAGGCTTTCTTAGCTTGCAGGGCTTTTTTCATGGGCGGGCCGCACCAGCGCTTTCGTTCTGGCTTCGGCCTCGGCTGCCGAGCCGGTGGCGTGGCTGGTTGCGGAGTGTTTGACCTGCGTCATGCGCCGCGGCGCGGCTGCATGCCATTCTCGGGCTGTTGTTGTGTTGTCCACCCGGGAGAGTTGCCATGCCGTCCATCAGCCTGCGCACCATTCGCGAAGAGCATGCGTCGCTGGCGGCGGTGCTGCATTCACTGCGCCTGTTGCTCGACCAGGGGCCGGGCGACGCACCCGCCGCGTTCTTCGACGTGATGCGCGCGATGCTGTTCTACATCGACGAGTTTCCCGAGCGCCAGCACCACCCCAAGGAATCGCAATGGCTGTTCCCCAAGGTGGCCGAACGCTCGCCCGATGCCGCTGCCGCCATTGCACAACTGGAGCGTGAACACGCAGGGGGCGAGGCAGCGGTGCGCGAACTGCAGCACCTGCTGCTGGGTTGGGAGCTGATGGGCGAGTCGCGCCGCGAGGTGTTTGCACAGGCGCTGCGCAGGTATATCGGCTTTTACCTGGAGCACATGCGGCTGGAGGAGGCCGTGGTGCTGCCGGCCGCGCAGAAGTGTCTGGAGGAGGCCGACTGGGCCGCCATCGACGCCGCGTTTGCAGGCAATGCCAACCCGCTGGCGCACGGCCCGGCGCGGGACCCGTCGTATGACCGCCTGTTCACCCGCATCGTGATGCGGGCGCCGAGCCCGATCGGGCTGGGTTGAGCGAGCGGTGGGCACAGGGCGAGCGCAGTGCCCAGACGTTCACAGCCTTCCGTGTCTGGAGTGTGGGCTGTGTCTACAACCTTGACCGTCGATCTCCCCCACACCGTTCACGCTGAGCTGGTCGAAGCGCGGCGCAAGGCTTCGACAAGCTCAGCCCGAACGGTGGGGGATGGGCCAGCTTGCGGAACGATCCGAAGGTTGGGATTGATCGGACGGTGTCACGCTCAAGCAGCCAGCGCAGGGTAGTCCGTGTACCCCTCCGCACCGCCGCCGTACAGCGTGGCGCGGTTCACCTCGTTCAGCGGCGCGTCCTTTTGCAGGCGCTGCACCAGGTCCGGGTTGGCGATGAACGGGCGGCCGAAGGCCACGATGTCCGCGCCGTTCGCCAGCGCCGTTTCGGCCAGGGCCTTGTCGTAGGCGTTGTTCACCATCCACGCGCCCTGGCCGCCGGCTGTGCGGTATGCGGCCTTGAGCGCGGTGTAGTCGAAGGGGCGGTCCGGAATGTCGCGCGGGCCGCCCGTGGCGCCTTCGATCACGTGGATGTACGACAGGCCCAGCGGGCCCAGCTGGCGCACCACGTAGTCGAACAACGGCTGCGGGTCGGCGTCCACCACGTCGTTGGCGGGCGTGACGGGCGACAGGCGGATGCCGGTGCGGCCGGCGCCGATCTCTGCGGTGATGGCGTTGACCACTTCGAGCAGCAGGCGGGCGCGGTTCTCGATGCTGCCGCCGTACGCGTCGGTGCGCTGGTTGGCACCGGTCTTGAGGAACTGGTCGATCAGGTAGCCGTTGGCGGCGTGCACTTCCACACCGTCAAAGCCCGCGTCGATGGCGGCACGCGCGGCGCGGCGGTAGTCATCGACGATGCCGGGCAGCTCGGACAGCTCCAGCGCGCGGGGCACCGATGTTTCGGTGAAGGTGGGCACGCCGTCCTTGATCAGCACGGTCTTGGTCTTGGCCTGGATGGCCGACGGTGCGACGGGTGCGGCGTTGCCGGGCTGCAGGTCGGTGTGCGAGACGCGGCCCACGTGCCACAACTGCACCACGATCTTGCCGCCCGCGGCATGCACGGACTCGGTGACCTTCTTCCAGCCCGCGATCTGATCGGGCGCGTACAGGCCCGGTACGTCGGCATAGCCCTGGCCCTGGTGCGAGATGGCGGTGGCCTCGGAAATGATCAGACCGGCGCTGGCGCGCTGCGTGTAGTAGGTGGCCACGAGGTCAGTGGGCACGGCATTGGGCGAGCGGTTGCGCGTGAGCGGCGCCATGGCGACGCGGTTGGCCAGTTGCAGGTCACCGGCTTGGACGGGGTCGGACAGGAATGGCATGGGATGAAAACTTCCAGATAAAGCGTTGGTTGAAAACGTCGGCAGGGGCCATCGGTCGAAGGCCGAAGGTTAATGCTGCAGCGCAAAACGTGCAGCGCACTGGCGTCAACAAGGGCTCTGGTTTTGTGCTATTGGTCCCAGCGGCCCCGCTGCGGGCCGTGGCGCTGCCCGGCCAGCGCGCGAAAGGCGGCTGCGGCAAAATTGCACGCCATGCCCTCCCACCCTGCACCGCCCGGCGCGGTCCGGCCCTTGGCCACGTTGCCTGCCACGTTGCCCGCGCTGTGGCTGGCGGTGGCGCTCTCCATGGGCGCTGCGGTGTCGCTGGGCATCACACGCTTTGCGTATGCGCTGTTGCTGCCCCCCATGCGCGAGGACCTGGGCTGGACCTACACGCTGGCCGGGGCCATGAACACGGTGAATGCGCTGGGCTACCTGCTGGGCGCGCTGGCCACACCGTGGCTGCTGCAGCGCGTGGCGCCGGGCAAGGTGCTGGTGGCGGGCGCCGTGCTGGCGTCAGTGTTCATGGGGCTCAGCGGCTTTTTTGTGGATGCGGTGCCGCTGCTGGTGCAGCGCCTGCTGGCCGGTGGGGCCAGCGCGCTGGTGTTCATTGCCGGTGGTTTGCTGGCGGCGCGCCTGGGTGCGCATGCGACGGGGCGCGAAGGGCTGCTGCTGGGGCTGTACTACGGCGGCACGGGCTGGGGCATCAGCCTGTCGGCGCTGCTGGTGCCTGCAGTGCTGGCGGCCGCGCCCGGGCCGCATGCCTGGACGTGGGCCTGGTGGGCGCTGGCCGTTGCCTGCGCCGGTGCCACCGCGGTGTTGCTGTGGCCCGCGCGCCGCCTGCAGGCCCTGGCCGCACCGGCAGCGCCTGCCACGCCGTTCAACCTGCAACATCCGCCCGCCCGGGTGAGCTGGCGGGCCCTGGGGCCTGCGCTGCTGGGCTACGGCCTGTTTGGCGTGGGCTACATCGGCTACATGACCTTTGTGGTGGCGCTGCTGCGCGAGCAGGGCGCCAGCGGCACCGCGGTGACCTGGTTCTATGCGCTGCTGGGGCTGGCCGTGCTGCTGTCCTCGCGCATCTGGGCGGGCCTGCTGGACCGCAGCCGGGGCGGGCAGGCGCTGGCGCTGCTCAACGGCCTGCTGGGCGTGGCCACGGTGCTGCCGGCGCTCACGTCCGCGTGGCCGGTGGTGCTGGGATCGGGCTTGCTGTTCGGCGGGGTGTTCCTGTCGGTGGTCGCATCCACCACGGCGCTGGTGCGCCACAACCTGCCCCAGGTGCTGTGGGCCAGCGGCATCAGCGCGTTCACCATCGTGTTCGCGGCCGGGCAGATCGTCGGGCCCACGGTGGTCGGCTGGATCGCCGACGGCCCGGGCGGCCTGGCGCGCGGGCTGGTGTTCTCGGCCTGTGCGCTCTGGGCGGGGGCGCTGGTGGCGTCGCGGCAAAGGCCGCTGGCGGGGTCTGGCGCAGGCGGCTGACCGGGGGTGTGGGGCGAGCAGGACCCTGCACAGATGCCGCGCTGGCGGTTAGTTGGTTTTCGCATATCCAAGTGCGAAACCAGTGCAAGCCGCCAACGGCCCGCTGCCTAGAATTTTTCTCTCATGCCATGGGCGGACCCGCGCCGCACCGTGGCCGCATCCGACGCATCCCGAGAGGACATTCCCCCCATGGCAACGACAACACGCAGAAAAAGCATCCAGGCCGCGGCCTTGCTGGTAGGCACGGTATTGGGCTTCAGTGCCCTGGCGCAGACCCGCGAGGTGGTCATCGGCTACCAGGACATGGTCGTGCCGTGGCGCCATGCACAGGAAACGCGCGAGGTCGAAAAGCGCACGGGCTACAAGGTCACCTACCGCAAGCTGGGCAGCGGCGCCGAGGTGGTGCGCGCGCTGGCCTCCGGCGCCATCCACATCGGCGAGGCGGGCTCGTCGCCCTTCGCATCGGCCATCTCGCAGGGCGTGCCCATCGAGGTTTTCTGGGTGCTGGACAACATCAACGATGCCGAGGCCCTGGTGGCGCGCAACGGCTCGGGCGTGAACACGCTGGCGGACCTGAAGGGCAAGAAGATCGGCCTGCCCTTTGTGTCGACCACGCACTTCCACGCGCTGGTGGCGCTGCAGGACGCGGGCGTGGACCCCAAGAGCGTGCAGATCGTGAACCTGCGCCCGCCCGAGATCTTGGCGGCCTGGGGGCGCGGCGACATCGACGCGACCTTTGTGTGGGACCCGGTGCTGGCCAAGGCCAAGACCAACGGCAAGGTGATCATCACGTCGGGCCAGATCGCGGCCAAGACCGGCAAGGCGACGTTCGACGGCCTGGCCGTGACCAAGGCCTTTGCCAAGGAGCATGACGGCTTCCTCGCGCAGTTCGTGCAGGTGCTGGCCGATGCCGACAAGGCCTACACCGGCCACAAGGCTGCCTGGACCGCCGAGTCGGCCGAGGTCAAGTCCGTCGCCAAGTGGAGCGGGGCCGAGGCGCCCACCGTGCCGGCCAGCCTGGCGCTGTACGCCTTTGTGCCGCCCGCCGAGCAGGCATCGAACCAGTGGCTGGGTGGCGGCAAGGACTCGGGCGTGGCCAAGTCGCTGGCGGCTACCGCGGCCTTTTTGAAGGAGCAGGGCACCATCCAGAACGTGCTGCCCGACTACTCCGTCGGCGTGAACCCCGCCTGGGTGCGGCGTGCCAAGTAGCCACGGCGATGGCGCAGAACAAGGCCTGCAGATACGGGGCCTGAACGTGCGCTATGCCGGTGCGCGACATGCGTCGCCGGTGCTTGCGCTGCAGGACGTGGACCTTGACATCGCGCGCGGCGAACTCGTGGTGGCGTTGGGCGCATCGGGCTGCGGCAAGACCACGCTGCTCAACTGCATCGCGGGCTTTACCGAGGCGTCGTCCGGCAGCATCACGCTGAACGGCCGCGCGGTGACCGGGCCTGGCGCGGAGCGCGGCGTGGTGTTCCAGAAGCATGCGCTGATGCCCTGGCTCAACGTGGTCGACAACGTGGCACTCGGCCTGCGCCTGCGCGGTGTGCCGCGCGCAGAGCGGCGTCGATTGGCTATCGAGAAGCTGGCCCTGGTGGGCCTGGAGGCCTTTGCCGACGCGCCCGTGTGGCAGCTGTCGGGCGGCATGCAGCAGCGCGTGGGCATTGCCCGCGCCCTGGCCAGCGACCCCGACGTGCTGCTCATGGACGAGCCGCTGGGCGCGCTCGACGCGTTCACCCGCGAGTCGCTGCAGGAGCTGGTGCTGCAGCTGTGGCAGCGCACGGGCAAGACGATTTTCTTCATCACCCACGATGTGGAGGAGGCGCTGTTCCTGGCCTCGCGCCTCATCGTGATGACACCGCGCCCCGGCCGCATCGCGCAGCAGCATGCGCTGGCGTTCAACACCGAATACCTGGGTGGCCGGGCTGCGCGCGCCGTGAAGTCGGACGCGCAGTTCATCGCCTGGCGCGAACGCGTGCTGGACTGGATCGCGCCCGGCGTGGTGGCAAATGCGGAGCCTGCGCATGCCTGATGCCATGAGCCAGATCCTGGTGGTGCCGGGCATTGGACGCGATGCGCCTGGTGCGGCCGTGTCCGATGCACCTGCCGCGCCGCACGTTGCACACGTAGCGTCCTCGCTGCGTGCCGTGGCGCCGTTCCGTCTGCCCGGCAGCGGACCGAGCCGCGGCATCAGCGCCGTGTGTGTGGTCGCGCTGGTGGCGCTGTGGTGGCTGGCCACGCACCTGGCCTGGGTGCCGCCCCTGTTCCTGCCCGCACCCGATGCCGTGCTGCGCGCGTTGGGCGATGCCTGGCGCGGCAACATCCAGGGCGGTGAGCCGCTGTGGAAGCACCTGCAGTGGAGCGCGATCCGCGTGTTCGGTGCGTTCGCCTTGGCGGCTGTCACAGCCGTGCCGGTGGGCATCGCCATGGGCGTGAGCCGCGTGGCGCGCGGCGTGTTCGACCCGCCCATCGAGTTCTACCGCCCGCTGCCGCCGCTGGCCTACCTGCCGCTGATCGTGATCTGGCTGGGCATCGACGAGGCGTCCAAGATTTTGCTGATCTACCTGGCCTGCTTTGCCCCCATCGCGCTGGCCGCCAAGGCCGGCGTGCGCAGCGCGAGCGTGGAGCAGATCAACGCCGCCCTGTCGCTGGGCGCGGGCCGATGGCAGCTGGTGCGGCACGTCATCGTGCCCGCTGCGCTGCCCGAGATCATGGTGGGCCTGCGCATCGCCATCGGCTTCGGGTGGACCACGCTCGTGGCCGCCGAGATGGTGGCAGCCACCGTGGGGCTGGGGCAGATGGTGCTCAATGCCTCCAACTTCTTGCGCACCGATGTGGTGGTGATGGGCATCCTGGTCATCGGCCTGGTGGCGTGGACCTTCGACTGGTTCATGCGCTGGCTGGAGCAGCGCTTCGTGCCCTGGAAGGGGCGTTAGTCTTTGAGTCAGTCTCGGAACTGTGGCCCGCCACAGCGCATGAAACTGGCGCGGCCCAAGGCCAGTGCACTTGCGCAAGGGCCGCCCCGCCGCGCTGGGTGCGTCCCCCTCCCGAATCGCGCAGCGAGTCGAGAGAGGGGGAAGGCGCGCAGCGCCTCAGGGGGAGCTTATTACTTCAACAAGCCTTCGGCCTTCATGGCCTCCTGCACCGCAGGGCGGGCGGCCACGCGGTCACGGTAGGCGGCCAGGTTCGTTAGAGCGGAAATATCCACGTTGGTCGGCTTGGCCCAGTTGGTCACGGTGAACAGATAACCGTCGGCCACGGTGAACTGGTCGCCCATCAGGTACTGCTTGTCGGCCAGCTGGCTGTCCACCCACTGCAGGCGCTGCAGCAGCTTCTCGCGCGCCATGGTCTTGTATTCCTCAGGCGTGGCGGGGTTGAACAGGGGGCTGAAGCCCTTGTGGATTTCGGTGCCGATGAAGGTCAGCCATTCCTGCAGGCGGTAGCGCTGCAGCGAGCCGTTGGTGGGCGCCAGCATCTTCAGGGGCACCTGGTCGGCGATGTACTGCACGATGGCCGGGCCTTCGCGCAGGCGCGTGCCGTCGTCCAGCTCCAGCATGGGCACATAGCCCAGCGGGTTGATGCTGTAGTAGTCGGTGCCGTCCTGCAGCTTGTGGCTCTTGGTGCTGGCCAGCACCGGTGTGAAGGCCAGGCCTGCTTCGTGCAGGGCGATGTGGGGGGACAGCGAGCAGGCGCCGGGGGAGTAGTACAGCTTCATGATGAAAAGGTCCTTCTGAGAAAAAGTGACGAAAAGCCCCGCATCCTATGCCTTGCGCGTGACCCTGGCCGTCGTCTTGGGGTGTGCGGCGTTGTGGGACGCCCCCTGCACAAGCCTCAGCTGTCGTAGCCGGGCGCCTCGCGCTGCACTTTGCGCAGCAGCGCAGGCCACGCAAACGCGCCGCCCAGGCCCCCGGTCTGCACACGCATGGCCTGCGCCACGCCGCTCACGATCTGCGGGTTCACGGCCGTGAGATCGCCGCCGGCCTGCGCATCGATCTGGATGCGGCAGGTGTTCTCGAAGGTGTACATCGACAGAAACGCATCGGCAATCGTCTTGCCCACCGTGAGCAGCCCGTGGTTGCGCAGCATGAGGAAGTTGGCCTCGCCCAGGTCGGCCTGCAGGCGCGGCTTTTCCTCGTCGCGAAAGGCCACGCCCTCGTACTCGTGGTACGCCAGCGAGCCCAGCACGAACGTGCTCTGCTGGCTGATGGGCAGCACGCCGCCCTTTTGCGCGCTGACCGCCACGCCCGCGCGGGTGTGGGTGTGCAGCACGCAGCCGGCGTCGGGCCGGGCCTCGTGCACGGCGCTGTGGATCACGAAGCCCGCGGGGTTCACGGGGAAGGGCGAGTCGTGCAGCTTGTTGCACTGCATGTCCACCTTGATCAGGCTCGACGCGGTGATCTCCTCGAACATCAGGCCGTAGGGGTTGATGAGGAACTGGTGCTCGGGGCCCGAGACCGACTCGGGCAGCTTGGCGCTGATGTGGGTGAAGACGAGATCGCTCCAGCCGTAGAGGCTCACGAGCCGGTAGCACGCGGCCAGGTCGCAGCGCAGCTGCCATTCTTCGGGACTGACGCTTTCTTGCAGGGAGGGGGTGGCGATCATGGGGCGTGTCTCCGGATGTTGTGGACTGAAACGCCCACTGTAGGCCGCCCCGCCGCGTGGCGCTGTCAGGCAGGCTACACAAGCCGCAGAAAGGGCTATGGGCCCCAGCCGGAGGCCCGCCGGGCAGGCCGGCAGACAGGCGGGCTTCAGCAGGCCGCAGGGCCGTCCGCGTAGATTGACGGAAAGTACCGCTCCATCAGCGACTGGGGCTTCAGCGGCGCGGTGAACCCGAAGCCCGCATACAGGCCATGCGCGTCGCCCGTGGCCAGGGTGAAGCGGCGCAGGCCCTGCAGGCGGGGGTGGGCCATGACGTGCTGCATCAGCACCTTGCTGTGGCCGTGGCCGCGGTGCTCGGGCAGCACGAACACGTCGACCAGGTTGGCGAAAGTGGCGTAGTCCGAGATCACCCGCGCAAAGGCGACCTGCGACGGGCCCAGGAATCCGCCGAAGCACAGCGAGTGCTCCATGGCGCGCTGCAGCGTGGCCAGGGGAATGCCCCGCGCCCAGGTGGACTGCTCTGACAGGAAGCGGTGGATGAGCGCGGTATCGAGCTCGTCCGCGTGGGTGGTGACGCGCAGGGTGTGCATGCGAAAAGTATACGAACGGCATGCAGTCGGACCAGGCCGCCTGGAGTTCCCGGCCGGCCTTAAACCCCCACAGGCTGGGTCGGGATGGGGCTGCGCATGCCCGCGTTGAGCAGGTTCCACGCGTTCATCACGGCGATGGCAAAGCCCAGGTCCGAGATCTCTGCGTCGGTGAAAACGGCTTTGAGCTTGTCGAACTCTTCGTCGCTCGCGTCGCTGTGCGGCGTGGCGGTGAGGATCTCGGCCCAGCGGAACGCGGCGCGCTCGCGGTCGTTGAAGAACGGTGCCTCGCGCCAGCCGGCCACGGCGTTCAGGTGGCGCGGTTCCATGCCATCCTTGACGAGGAAGTTCCAGTGCATGTCCATGCAGTAGGCGCAGCCGTTGATTTGCGAGACGCGCAGGAACACGAGCTCTGCCAGGCGCGCGCCCAGGGCGCCCTTCTTGATGGTTTCCGACACGTTGACCAGGCCCATGAAGGCCTTGGACGAGAGCTGGTGGTAGGGCAGGCGGGCGGTGTGCTGGGACATGGAAGACTCCTGGGTTGCGCTGTGGTTGAAATGAAAGGGCGGTGGGTGCGAGGCACGGGCCATCGCATTCCATACCTTTCAAGACGTGCGCGTGTTGTCCGGTGTGACAGCGGGCGGTGATTTTTTCGCTGCCTCCACTCCACCTCCATCCACGTCACCACGTCACCACCACCACGCCCAGCCCCGTAGCCGTGTCAGTCCAGCGAGAGCGGGATGCCCGCGAGCTTGTCCGGGTTGCGGATCGCGTAGATCGCCACGATGCGCTCGCCGTCGGTCACGAAGGCCTGTGCCGATTCGAGCTGGCCGTCCAGGTAGCGCAGCAGCCCCGGCTCGCCGTTGATGAGAGCCATGCGGTAGACCACCTGCGTGCCCAGGCGGCGGAACAGGGCCCAGTACAGGTTGGCGATGCGGAAGGGGCCGACCAGCGGCTTGGGGAACGACGGCACCTTGCCACCACCGTCGCCGATGAGCTGGGCGTCTTCGCTGAGCAGCGTTTCGATGGCGTTGCGGTCGCCGCTTCGCGCGGCCAGCATGAAGTGCTGCAGCAGCTGGTGGTGCACGTTGCGCGGCACCTCGAAGCGGGTGCGCGCCTGCTGCACGCGTTCGCTCGCGCGGTGCACCATCTGCCGGCAGCTGGCCTCGGTCTTGCCCAGCTGGGCCGCGATCTCGGGGTAGTCGTAGTCGAACACCTGGCGCAGCAAAAAGGCGGCGCGCTCCTCGGGCCCCAGGCGCTCCAGCACGTACATGAACGCCACCGACAGCTCGCCCGCCAGCTCGGCGGCCGACTCGGGCGTGTGCGCACCGTCCAGCTCCACCAGCGGCTCTGGCAGCCACCAGCCCACATAGGCCTCGCGCTCGGCCTTGAGCGCGCGCAGCCGGTCGATGGACAGGCGCGTGACCACCGTGACCAGCCAGGCTTCTGCGGACTGCAGGGCGGCGGGGTCGGTGCGGCTCCAACGCAGCCAGGCGTCCTGCAGCACGTCTTCGGCATCGGCGCGCACGCCGAGCATGCGGTAGGCAATGCCGAAGAGGCGGGGGCGCAAGGTGGTGAAGGGGTCGGTGGCGCAAGCGCCGGAGGGGGCTGGGGGGGCTGCGGGGGTCATGGGCTGGTGCCTGGTCTGGGGGTGGTGGAGCAGATCAACCGCCGCTGCGCGTTGTCTGGCCATATGGACCAGACGGAGGAGACTGCCGGTGTGTGACAGCTTGGAGGAGTTTGCTCCTGTTTTGATAGCTGGTTGCGCTTGCCAGATGAGCGGTAGGGCCGGTTTTGATCGTAAGCCGCAGCGCGTGACACCGGTGTGGTGGCCCGTTGCAGCTCAAGGCCGGAACGGCGCCGCGCCCGGCTGGGTCAGCCGCTCCAGCCGCTCCAGGTACACGAAGGCCGATGCGGTGCTGGCGCCGCACATCTCGGCCGATGGCATGAGCCCGCCGCACACCGCGGGGCGCTCGGGCTGCCCAAAAATGAGGCAGCGCTCGCCCGCGCCCAGCTGCGCGCACCGCACCCCGGCGGGCTTGCCCTGCGGCATGCCCGGGATGGGAGAGCTGATGGAAGGTGCGGTGCAGCAGGCGCCGCAGCCGGGGCGGCAGTTCACGGCTGTTTGCTATTGTTTATATAGCTGCTAGCGCTGGATGGGCAAGCGGTAGCGCCCATTTTTAACGGAATTTTTGCGTTCACTGCGCGGCGCTGTCGCCATGCAGGCGGCTGGATGCCCACAGCACCTGCTCCACCACACCCCGCACGCGGTCGCGGTGGGCGGGCTGCACCAGTGCGCCCGCCTCGTCAAAGGCAGTGCCGGCCGAACCCAGTGCAAACGCCTTGGGCGCCAGCCAGCATTCGGCGTTGATGAGCAGCGGGGCCAGGTGGCTTTGCGAGCGCAGGCCGCCCAGTGCGCCGGGCGACGCGCTGAGCATGCCCACCACCTTGCCGCGGAAGGACTTGCCGCCGTCTTCCCAGTCGGGGTTACCCTTGACGGGGCTGGAGGCCCAGTCGATGGTGTTCTTGAGCAGGGCGGTGTAGCTGCCGTTGTACTCGGGCGAGCAGATCACCCAGGCCGGGTGTTGCCACAGCACTTCCTTGAGCCGGATCACGTCGGCCGGCGTGCCCTGGGCTTCGAGGTCGGCGTTGTACAGCGGGATGTCGAAGTCCGACAGCTCCAGCAGCGTGACGGTGGCACCGGCATCGCGCGCGATGGCTGCGGTGGCGTGGGCCAGCTTGCGGTTGAAGGACTGCTGGCGGGTGCTGCCGGCGAAGATGAGGAGAGAGGGGGTAGTCTGGGGCATGGTGCCTGCGATTGGAGCACAGGCGTGCAGCAGGAATACTGCAAGACACTGCCAAGGCGCGGGCGTGCCTTAGCGGTCGTGCGTGGTTGCCGCATGCAGCCCAGGCCGGGTCCGCGTCGCGCTGCGCCACACCAGCGTACCCAGCGCGGCGGCAAACGCCGCCAGGCTGAGCCCCGCGCGCCAGAGGTTGGCGGCGTTCCACCGGTCGCGCACGCCCGCCCAGTCGGCCGGCAGCGCCTGGGGGTTCCAGGATTCGGTGGTGTGGTTCAGCGGCAGGTTCACCTGCTGGGTGAAGAACACGATGCCCAACACATAGGCCGCCCCCACCAGTGCGAGCCCGCGCCACCAGCCCGCCCGGTGCTCCCGCCAAGCCGCGAGCAGGGCCAGTGCACACCATACGGGCGGGCCGAAGAAGAGGGTGAAGAACAGCGCATGCCGCACATTGCGGTTGAGGGCCGACTGCACGGTGGCGTAGGTGGCACCGTCCATCTGCAGCAGCGCCATGTTGACGTTGGCGCTGTAGGTGCCGAAGAACCCGGCCATGAGGCCCAACCACAGTACGGTCAGGGCATGGGGTGCGAGTGCGAGCGGAGAGGGGACGGAGTTGGCGAATGTGGGATGGGGGTTGGGCATGGTCTGAGGGTGCGAGGGAGTGGCGAGTTGCCCACTCTCGCAACGTTCGGCATCCAGCGCCTTAACCTTTAATAAGCCCCAGCTCGCTGCGCACCCGCGACAGGGTGACGTCCGTCATGCCCAGGTACGAGGCCAGGTGCCGCAGGGGAATGCGGTCGGCCCACTGGGGACGCTCGCGCACCAGCTTCTCGTAGCGCTGGCGGGCGCCGAGTTGCAAGAACTCCTGCTCGCGCTGCATCTTGCCGTCCAGCAGGGCGCAAAGCGTGCGGTGTTCCAGGCTTGTCCACGCGGGCCAAGTGGCGGCCGGCCTGTCTGCGGTCGGCCAGGGCAGGGCCCACAGCACGGTGGCGTCTTCCATTGGTTCCACGTGAAACATTGCCGGTGTTTCGCGCAGCCAGGGGGTGACAGGCCAGAGCATGCTGCCATCCAGGAAGAAGTTCTTGTTGGACTCCGCTCCTTTGCTGTCCAGGTAGTACAGGCGCAGGGCTCCGCGCTCCACCCACCACAGGTGCCGCCAGTGATCACCTGCCTGAAGCAGCGGTTGCCCGCGCTGCAATTGCAGGCGCTGAGCGCTGGCCCACCAGTCCAGAACAGGTGGTGGCGCAGAGCCCAGCAACTGGGTCAGGAACAGGGTAAGGGGCGTAGAAACAGACACGGCCAGCGCAAAGTGGGAAAATCGCGGGTTACCCGCCGGGCGCCGGGGCCGTTGTGCCCAAGCTGCGGAGGCGGGCCGAGGGGCTGCGCGCCTGCCAGTCAGCGGCTGCAGCAGCACCCCGGGTTTTCATTATCGGGCCCACCAGGCCCCGGAGTTGTCCCATGTTGTACCCCCAGGAATTTGATGTGATCGTTGTCGGCGGTGGCCATGCAGGCACCGAGGCTGCGCTGGCCGCCGCGCGCATGGGCAGCAAGACGCTGCTGCTCACGCACAACATCGAGACGCTGGGGCAGATGAGCTGCAACCCGAGCATTGGCGGCATCGGCAAGGGGCATCTGGTCAAGGAAGTGGACGCATTGGGCGGTGCGATGGCGCTGGCCACGGACGAGGGCGGCATCCAGTTCCGCATCCTCAACAGCTCCAAGGGCCCGGCCGTGCGTGCCACCCGGGCCCAGGCCGACCGTATTTTGTACAAGGCCGCCATCCGCCGCATGCTGGAGAACCAGCCCAACCTGTGGCTCTTCCAGCAGGCGGTGGATGACCTGATGGTGGAGGGCGACCGGGTGGTGGGCGCCGTAACGCAGGTGGGTATCCGCTTCCGGTCGCGCACAGTGGTGCTCACGGCCGGCACCTTCCTGGACGGCAAGATCCATGTGGGTCTGAACAACTACGCAGCTGGCCGGGCAGGGGACCCGCCCGCGGTGTCGCTGTCCGCACGCCTCAAGGAGCTGAAGCTGCCCCAGGGTCGCCTCAAGACCGGCACGCCCCCGCGGCTGGATGGGCGCAGCATCGACTTTTCGAAGTGCGCGGAGCAGCCCGGTGACGGCATGCCCGGTGGCGTGAACGAGGGCACCGTGCCGGTGTTCAGCTTCATGGCGCATGCGCACGGTGGTGCCGCCATGCACCCGCGCCAGATGCCGTGCTGGGTGACGCACACCAACGAGCGCACGCACGAGATCATCCGCAGCGGCTTCGACCGCAGCCCCATGTTCACCGGCAAGATCGAGGGCGTGGGCCCGCGCTACTGCCCGAGCGTGGAAGACAAGATCAACCGCTTTGCCGACAAGGACAGCCACCAGATCTTCCTGGAGCCCGAAGGCCTGACGACCCACGAGTTCTACCCCAACGGCATCTCCACCAGCCTGCCGTTCGACATCCAGTACGAGCTGGTGCGCAGCATGCCGGGGCTGGAGAACGCGCACATCCTGCGCCCGGGCTACGCCATCGAATACGACTACTTTGACCCGCGCTCGCTCAAGAGCAGCTTTGAGACGCGGCAGATCCAGGGTTTGTTCTTTGCGGGACAAATCAACGGCACCACCGGCTACGAAGAGGCGGCTGCGCAGGGCCTGTTTGCCGGTATCAACGCGGCGCTGCAGTGCCGTGGCGATGCGCCCTGGCTGCCTGGCCGCGACGAGGCGTACCTGGGCGTGCTGGTGGACGACCTGATCACCAAGGGTGTGACCGAGCCGTACCGTATGTTCACCAGCCGGGCCGAGTTCCGACTGCAGCTGCGTGAGGACAACGCAGACATGCGCCTGACCGAAGCAGGGCGCCGCATGGGCTTGGTGGACGATGCGCGCTGGGATGCGTTCAGCCGCAAGCGCGATGCTGTTTCACGTGAAACAGAACGCCTCAAGTCCACCTGGGTGAACCCACGCAGCCTGCCCGCGGCCGAATCGGAGCGCGTGCTGGGCAAGAGCATCGAGCATGAGTACAACCTGTTCGAGTTGCTGCGCCGCCCCGATGTGAACTACGCCAACCTGATGTCGCTGGATGGCGGTAAGCATGCTTCGGCCGATGTTTCACGTGAAACACTGGGTGCGTTGGCCGAGTCGGTGCTGGAACAGGTGGAGATTGCCGCCAAGTACGCCGGCTACATCGACCGCCAGCGGGACGAGGTGGAGCGTGCCGCGCACTTCGAGAAGCTGCGCCTGCCGCCCGACCTGGACTACTTGCAAGTCACGGCCCTGAGCTTCGAGGCCCGCCAGGTGCTCAGCCGCCACCGGCCCGAGACGCTGGGGCATGCGTCGCGCATTACCGGCATCACACCGGCCACGATATCGCTGTTGATGGTCCATTTGAAGAAGGGCGGCTTCAAGGAGTTTGCTGTCGCTCCGGCCAAGGCAGAAGGCGAAGTGGCGGCATGACGATGGTGGTACCCCATAACGACGCGCTGCGCAGCCAGCTGCAGGCAGGCGCAGAGGCTTTGGCCCTGGGCCTGGGTGACGCCCAGATCACGCAGTTGATGGACTTTCTGGCGCTGCTGCAGAAGTGGAACAAGGTCTACAACCTGACCTCGGTGCGCGACCCGCAGGAGATGATGACGCACCACCTGCTGGACAGCCTGGCGGCGGTGGCGCCGCTGCGCCGGCATGTGGCCGCGCTGGAGCAGCAGGGCATGGCGGCAGGCACGGTGCGTCTGCTGGACGTCGGCTCGGGGGGCGGGCTGCCGGGAGTGGTGTTTGCCATTTGCTGCCCGGGGGTGGATGTGAGCTGCGTGGACACCGTGGGCAAGAAGGCGGCTTTCATCCAGCAGGCGGCAGTGTCCTTGAAGCTGCGCAACCTGCATGGCGTGCATGCTCGGGTGGAGACGTTGACGACCCCGTTCGACATCATCAGCTGCCGTGCGTTTGCTTCGCTGCAGGACTTCGTGACCTGGTCGCAGGGCGCACTGGCCACGCCGCACGGTGTCTGGCTGGCCATGAAGGGCAAGCACCCGGAGGATGAAATCGCGGCGTTGCCTGCGGCAGCCAAGGTGTTTCACGTGGAACAACTGACTGTGCCGGGCCTGGAGGCCGAGCGCTGCATCATCTGGTTGAAGCCGGCCTGAGGGGCTCCAAGGGTTTTTGAACGGGCGCCGATGCGCCAATAGGCAGCTAATTGAGGGCCAGGGCAGGATGGTCGCTTAAACTCGGCTGCTCGTCGTGGATGCACCTTCCGCAGCACCCACCCAGTACACCGGGAGAGATCTTGTTCGGCATCGCAGACTACGGCGCCTTTGTCGCCGCCATCGTGTTGTTCCTGGCCATTCCCGGCCCCGGCAATCTGGCGCTCATCACCTCGACCAGCAAGGGCGGCGTGCGGGGTGGCCTGGGTGCGACGATGGGTGTGATTGCGGGTGACCAAGTGCTGATGTGGGCGGCGGTGGCCGGTGTGGCCACTTTGCTGGCCACGTACCCTACAGCCTTCAACGCAGTGCAGTGGCTGGGCGCGGCCTACCTGGCCTGGCTGGGCTTCAAGATGCTCACGGCCAAGCCTGGCGCCAAGCCCATCCTGAACATCGAGCCGCGCCACTACTTCAAGCAGGCGGCGCTGATCACCTTGCTCAACCCCAAGGCCATCGTTTTCTACATGGCGTTCTTTCCCCTGTTCGTGGACCCGGCGCGCCACCAGGGCATGCTGACCTTCGGCGTGATGGCCGCCACCGTCGCCGCACTGACGTTCGCGTACGGCCTGATCGCCGTGCTGCTCACCCACTTTCTGGCCGAACGCATGCGCGCCAATCCGCGCATCGGCCGGGGGCTGGAAAAGCTGGCCGGCGTGTTCCTCATCGGCTTTGGCATCAAGCTGGCCATCTCCAAATAAATCCTACTCACCCATATGCATACGAACGGACAAACCAGTTTTGCCGCCGGGCCGCCCCAAGGCAAAACGCGGCCCCCTCGGGGGGCAGGGAGTAACACGAAGTGCACGACCGTGGGGGCGACATTCTGATGGCCAAGATCTTTTGCGTTGCCAACCAGAAAGGTGGGGTCGGCAAGACCACCACCACCGTCAACCTGGCCGCCGGGCTGGCCAAGATCGGGCAGCGCGTGCTGATGATCGACCTGGACCCCCAGGGCAATGCCACCATGGGCTCGGGCGTGGACAAGCGCAGCCTGGAGCTCACGGTGTACGACGTGCTGCTCGAATCCGCCTCGGTGAAAGAAGCCGCGGTGCACTCGGACAAGTGCGGCTACTGGGTGCTGGGCGCCAACCGGGAGCTTGCGGGCGCCGAGGTTGAGCTGGTGACCCTGGAGCACCGCGAAAAGCGCCTGAAGGCCGCGCTGGCCGAGGTGGACGGCGACTACGACTTCGTGCTCATCGACTGCCCGCCGTCCCTGTCCATGCTAACGCTCAACGGCCTGTGCAGCGCGCACGGCGTCATCGTGCCTATGCAGTGCGAGTACTTCGCGCTCGAAGGGCTGACCGACCTGGTCAACACCATCAAGCAGGTGCATGCCAACCTCAACACCGACCTGCAGATCATCGGCCTGCTGCGCGTGATGTTCGACCCGCGCATCACCTTGCAGCAGCAGGTGAGCGACCAGCTCAAGGGCCACTTTGGCGACAAGGTGTTCAACAGCGTGATCCCGCGCAACGTGCGCCTGGCGGAGGCGCCCAGCTACGGTCTGCCGGGCGTGGTGTTCGACCCGGCGGCCAAGGGCAGCCAGGCGTTTGTCGAGTTCGCGCAAGAGATGGTCGAGCGCGTGCAGACCATGCCGGCACCGGGAACGGTGCAGGCAACGGCAGGGTCAGCGCCAGATTCCGTGGTCAAAATGGCCCCTACCGCTTGATAGGCGAGCGCTAGCAGCTACTAAATTCATAGCAATGAAGGCATCCAACATCTTGCTCTTGCCTGGCTGGCAGAACTCCGGCCCCGGCCATTGGCAAAGCCGCTGGGAGGCCGTGCACGGCTACCACCGCGTGGAGCAGCACGACTGGATGCGCCCGCTGCGCGGCGACTGGTCGGCCCGGCTGGAGGAGAGCGTGGTCGATGCCGACGGCCCCGTGGTGCTGGTGGCGCACAGCCTGGGCTGCATCCTGACCGCGTGGTGGGCGGCGCATTCGGCCAACGCCCACCGCGTGCGCGGCGCGCTGCTGGTGGCCCCGGGCGATGTGGAGCGGCCCGACCTGGCCGCGCAGATCCACGGCTGGGCGCCCATTGCGCGGCAGCCCTTGCCGTTCCCGGCCCTGCTGGTGGGCAGCCGCACCGACCCGTACTGCATCCTGGAGCGTGCCCAGGGCATGGCGCAGGGCTGGGGCGCCCGTTTTGTCGACTACGGCGAGCGGGGCCACATCAATGCAGAGTCGGGCCTGGGCGACTGGGACGAAGGCCATGGCTGGCTGCAGTCGCTCGCGCAGGAGTCGTCGGCGGCATGACATTCACCCCATGGCCGTTCTTCAGGCGCCGGGGCGCTGTGCCACCTCCTGCTGCCGCCCCTGCCGCTGCGCCCGCAGCTGCCCCACGGCGGATGGCGCCTTTCTGGCTGGGCGATGCGCTGCAGGCGGTGCTGGCCTGGCTGCTGCCCAGCAGCGCGGTGGTGGTGGCTGCGCTGGGACAGTTCGTGCTGGCCGCCGTGCTGTGCATCGTGGCCTGCGGCATCTGGCTGCGCCTGTGGCGCGGGCGGGTGCGCAGGCGCAGGGCAGGGCGCCACACAGGCTGACGCTGCCTGCCTGCACCGGTTTGCACCGGCCTGTCTTGAGGCAGCCCTCACCTCCACACGCTCCCCCATTTCCCTGGCTACCCACCATGTCCCAGACCCATCTTCTTTCCGTCGCGCAGACTTTGCCCCACGCCTGGCGTTCCACCATCGTGGGCCGGGCGGCGGGCGCCAACGTCAAGGTGCTGCGCATGGATGCGCTGGCCTACCCCGACGAAACCCACGACTTCGACGAAGCCCTGCTGGTGCTGGACGGGCAAATGAACCTCGACCTGCAAGGCCGGCGGGTGCAGGTGGGCGCGGGTGAGGTGTATATCGTCCCGGCCGGCATCCCGCACGCGGTGGCCGAGGGCAGCCACGGCACGCTCGTGATCATCGACCGCTGAGCGGCGCTGATCGGCATTCATCGGCACCCATTCTTTCCATCCATCTTCCGGACACTCACCCATGGTCACCAAGAAACCCAAGGGCCTCGGCCGCGGCCTCGAAGCATTGCTGGGCCCCAAAGTCGCTGAAAAAGCAGAGCAGGCGCAGGCCGCCGAAGCCGGCCTGCCCAACACCCTGCCTCTGAGCGAGATGGTGGCCGGCATGTACCAGCCCCGCACCCGCATGGACGAAGGCGCGCTGTACGAACTGGCCGAGTCCATCAAAGCCCAGGGCATCATGCAGCCCATCCTGGTGCGCCGCCTGTCCGAGGGCGACAACGCCGGCAAGTACGAAATCATCGCGGGCGAGCGGCGCTTTCGCGCGGCCCGGCTGGCGGGCCTGGACACGGTGCCGGTGTTGGTGCGCGACGTGCCCAACGAGTCCGCCGCGGCCATGGCGCTCATCGAGAACATCCAGCGCGAAGACCTGAACCCGCTGGAAGAAGCCCACGGCCTGCAGCGCCTGATCCGCGAGTTCGGCCTCACGCATGAGCTGGCCGCGCAGGCGGTGGGCCGCTCGCGCAGCGCGGCCAGCAACCTGCTGCGCCTCTTGAACTTGGCCGACCCCGTGCAGACCATGCTGATGGCGGGCGACATCGACATGGGCCACGCGCGCGCGCTGCTGTCGCTCGACCGCGCCGCGCAGATCACGGCGGGCAACCAGATCGCGGCCAAGAAGCTGTCGGTGCGCGAGGCCGAGGCCCTGGTCAAGAAGATCGGCGCCGAGTTCAGCCTGGTGCCGCAAAAGCCCCAGAAGGAAAAGTCGCGCGACCTCAAGCGGGTGGAAGAAGAACTCTCCGACCTGCTCATGGCCGAGGTCGAAGTGCGCGTAAAGAAACGCGTCAAGCGCCACGGGCGTGTGGAAGACATGGGCGAGCTGGCGATCCAGTTCGGCTCGCTCGAAGCGCTCAACGGGCTGATCGAGCGCTTGCGGAAGTAGGGCGCCTTCGGGGCTCGGGTGACTGGCGCAGCGGCACCCAGGCTCTCGGTTCGCAGGGATTAGACGTGGGGGTAGGGCAGGCACAGCGCTCTGCCTCAGCAAGCGCGCTCTCGAGCCTGTGTACAGGGCCCTAAGTGGTGAAAATTGCAAGCCAGCCTCTGCAAACCGTGCACCGTGCTGGCGGGTTGTTGCTTGCCCACCCGTTGTGTGAAATAGCGCACATAAGCAGTTTCCACACGTAACTTGCACAGGCAAAATGTGGGACTGCGGGGCCTACACTGCGCTGCGGTCAACACTCCCGGGTTGTCCGCAAGGCCTCTCCAGCACCGCAATCCCCATTGGTGCGTGCTGCAAGTCCACGATGGTTTGCCGGGTGATCGATGCACCTCCTGGAATCCACAGACCATGCCCTCTTTCGCGTTTCGTTCGTCCCCCCGCAAGCCCCGCGACCGGCGTGGTTCCGGCCTTGCCGCCGGTGCGCGCACGAACGACACAGGCGCTCCAGGCTCACCCGCCATGCCCAGCCCTGCAGGGTGCGCTGATGGCTGGGTAGCCTCCTCTGGCAACGCTCTGCGTCGGCCGTTCGGCCGCTGAAACGCCAACCGATGCTGTCCCTGCGCATGCCCTGGCCCCTGCCCGCGTTGATTGCGTGGGCTTGCGCCTGGCTCGTGTTTGTGGCGCTGCAGCGCGCAGCGGTGCCGTCCGTCGCTGCGCTGGGCGTGGCCTGTGTGCTGGGCACGGCCGCCAGCCTGCTGGGCGGCAGCTGGTGGCGGCGTGGGTTGATTGCTGCAGGGTTTCCGCTGTCGCTGGCGCTGCTGGGCGCAGCGAGCCTGCCCACCTGGGCCTGGCTGGTACCCCTGGCACTGTTGCTGATGGTCTACCCGCTGAACGCATGGCGCGATGCGCCGGTGTTCCCTACGCCCCCGCATGCGCTCAAGTCGCTGGCATCGCAGGCGCCGCTGGCGCTGGACGCCCGCATTCTGGATGCCGGCAGCGGCCTGGGCGATGGCCTCAAAGCGCTGCGCCAGGCATATCCGGCCGCGCAGCTGGAGGGCGTCGAGTGGAGCTGGCCCCTGCGCCTGCTGTGCGCCCTGCGCTGCCCGTGGGCCTATGTGCGCCGCGGCGACATGTGGGCCGTGGACTGGAGTCCTTACCGCATGGTCTACCTGTTTCAGCGCCCTGAAAGCATGGCCCGCGCCGCCGCCAAGGCCGAGGCCGAGCTGGCCCCTGGCGCCTGGTTGGTGAGCCTGGAGTTCGCGGTGCCCGGCGTGCTGCCCAGCGTGCAGTTGCGCGTGCCGGGCGGGCGCGTGGTGTGGCTGTACCGCCTGCCCCTCAACCGTGTGGAGGCCTGAAATGGCCCACGTCGCAAAGATTGCACGGGTTGAGAACGGTTACAGAAAAGATACAAGCTTTTGCTACATTGCGTGCCTGGCTACAACCCCATACAAAACAACCAAGAAACTCACAGCCAGAGGTGGTTGCCAGCAGCACGACACAGCGCCGAGAGGGGGCGCACGTGCAGCCAGCAGCGTCCTCATCCGGTATTTCCGTCCTGCACACACAACCCCCCGGGCATTCACGGCAACGCGCGTTCGCAGCGGCGCCAGCGTGGAACAGGGGCGCTTTGCGCGTGGGCGGTGCCGGGGTTTTCTGGTGCGCAACCGACCGTCCTGCTAGGAACATCATGACCACCCAACTGTCCCGTTTTCGTCCACGCCTGCTGTGGGTGCTGACGCTGAGCGCTGCCCTGACCGGCTGCGCCACCATGCAGAGCCACGACAAGCTGGCTACCGACATGCAGGCCGCAGGCCGCACAGGCGGCATCCCTGCAGCGCTGGCGCAGCTGGAGAGCACGGCCAAGTCCGAGGATGAAAAAACGGCGCTGCTGTACAACATGGAGCGCGGCGAACTGCTGCGCATGGACCGCCGCTACCCCGACAGCACCAACGCCTTCCTGCTGGCCGACACCAAGGTCAAGGAATGGGAAGAAACCGCCAAGACCAACCCCAGCAAACTCATGGGCACCGTGGGCGCGGCGCTGATCAGCGAACGTCTGAAGGTCTACGAAGGCCAGGACTACGAAAAGGTGTGGGTGACCACGCGGCTGGCCTTGAACCGCATGGCCGTGGGCGACTTCGAGAACGCCCGCGTGGACATCAAGCGCACGCACGAGCGCGAAGCCATCATTGCCGAGTTCCGCGCCAAGGAAACCCTGGCGGCTGAAGAAGAAGCCAAGTCCAAGGGCGCGACCTCGGGCGGCAAGGAACTCAACGGTTACCCCGTCGAGACGCTCAACGACCCCGAAGTGCTGGCGCTCAAGAACGGCTACTCCAACGCCCTGAGCCACTACCTCGCGGGTTTCCTGTACGAAATGCTCAATGAGCCCGGCCTGGCAGCGCCCGGCTACCGCAAGGCCATCGAGCTCAAGCCCGAAACCGGTGTGCTCGAAGAAGGCCTGCGCGGCCTGGACACACGCACCGGCTTCACCTGGAAGCGCCGCCAGCGCATGACGGACGTGCTCTTCATCGTCGAAGCCGGTGACGCACCTGCCCGCAAGCCCAAGGCCTTCACACTGCCCGTGCCCACGGGTCGCGGCCTGGTCACGGCCAGCATCTCCTACCCGGTGATCGAGCCCTCCAAGGACGCGCTGCTCAGCACCATCTCGGCTGCCGGCACCAACCTCAAGCTGGAAAAAGTGGTGGACGTGAACGTGATGGCCCGCCGCGCGCTGAAAGACGAAATGCCCGGCATGGTGCTGCGTGGCTTCACCCGCGCCGTGGCCAAGGGCGTGCTGCAAAACGAGCTGCAAAAGCGCGGCGGCCTGGTCGGCGGCCTCATCGGCGCGGCAGCGTCTGTCACCACCGAGCAGGCTGATGACCGCATGTGGCGCATGCTGCCCGGCCGCGTGTACGTGGCCCGCGGCTACCTGCCGCCGGGCGAGCACGTCGTGACCGTGAACGGCCGCGCACTGCCCCAGCCCATCAAGATCGATGGCCAGTACGCCCTGGTGCCCCTGCGCCTGTACGACAACAGCGTGCTGAGCGGCGACGTGGCCATGCTCGGCCAGCTGCCCACCGTGGCCGCTGCATCGCAGCCCGCTGCAGAGCCTGCCGCCACGACCCGCACCACGACGACGACCACCACCAACAACCGCGCCCGCCAAGTGCCCAAGTCGGCGGTCAAGTCCACCTCGACCAAGCCCGCGCCTGCCGCGAAGAACTGAAAACCACCATGTCCTACATCCAAGGAGCCTCTGGCATGAGAACCCGTATCGCCCTTGCTGCTGCTGCACCTGCCATCGCGTGCGCGGCGCTCACCCTGACCCTGGCCACCGCGGCCAGCGCCCAGCTGCACGACCCGGCCACCCCGCTGGCCGTGGCCTCCAAGGTCGCCCTGCGCGGCGAAGCCAACAGCATCGCCGTGCGCGAGATGCGCATCGTGCGCAAGAACGACATCCTGGTGGTGCAGGCCGACATGGCCAACATGGGCCGCACCGACCGCACTGTGTTCTACCGTTTCAAGTGGCTGGACAACGTCGGCAACCAGGTGGGCGACGGCGAGTCCTGGAAGCAGATGAGCGTGCTCGGCCTGGGCCAGCAGACCGTCAAGAGCGTGGCCCCTACCGCCGCAGCGGTCGACCTGCGCCTTGAAATGAACGTCGAGCCCCGCTGAACCAGCGTTGCCCATCGAAATATTGTTGAGTGAGGAGTAGAAAACCATGACAAAGAACACCATCCGGCGCAGCGCGCTCGTCCTGGCCTTCGCGGCCAGCACTCTGGCCCTGTCGGCCTGCCAGAACCTGTCTTCGCCCACCGTGCGTTTTGACCGCCAGGTCAACTACGGAGACGCCAAGGCTGTGGAGCTGGTGACCAACGAGTTCGGATCCACCGACCTGCAGATGATTGCCGAGAAGATGACCGGCGGCCTGCTGGAAACCGGCATCTTCCAGGGCCGCCCTACGGTGACGATCTCCACCGTGAAGAACAAGACCAGCGAGTACATCGACACCACCAACGTGATGAACTCCATCCAGACCTCGCTGGTCAAGTCGGGCAAGGTGCGCTTCGTGCGCTCCATCAACGAAATGCAGCAGGGCGTGGACGAACTGCAGCGCCAGAACCAGAGTGGCCTGTACAAGCAGGGCACCACCGCCAAGGTCGGCCAGATGACCGCGGCCAAGTACTCCATGGAAGGCGAGCTGACCAGCATCGTCAAGCAGAACAACGCCACCAAGGACGTGTACTACAAGTTCACGCTGAAGCTGTTCGACGTGCAGGAAGGCACGATCGAATGGCAGGACGAAAAAGAGATCCGCAAAACAAGCAAAAGGTAAGAAGCCCCCCTGAGTCGCTGCGCGCCTTCCCCCGAGGGGGACGCCACCCGTGGCCTGGCGGAGCCAGTTCCACGGTGGCGCTGGCGGGCGGTGCGCTCACTTCATGCGGCGTGGGGTCCCTCCGGCGCCGTCCGAATGAATCATTGAAGACGCTCACAAGGAGCACACCATGCAACGCAGAACCACCCTTCACACGGCCCTGGCCGTGATCGCCGCCACCACCATGGCTTGGGGCGGCAACGCCTTGGCGCAGCAGCCCGGCGCGGCGCCCAAGATCGCCGTGACCGACCTGGCCTACGCCCAGCGCGTGTCCGAGTACTTCCTGGCCGGTACCTACCAGCGCAGCAGCCAGATGAGCGCGCAGGCCAGCCACGGCGGCGGACACAGCCACGGCATGTACGGCGGCTCGGGCTCTTACTCGGGCCAGCAGTCCGTGCAGGCGTCCGAGCAGGCCAGCGGCACCTTCGTGGCCGGCCGCTACAGCTACATCGAGCAGCGCGAACTCGGCGGCTACACCAACGACATCAAGGGCGCCATCCTGCAGGGCACGTACTTCCGCCTGGTGCAGGGCAAGGGCTTTGACGCGGGCAAGCCCCAGCCCAGCAAGGCCGAGCAGGTGCTCAACCAGGTGCAGGGCGGCAAGATGGCCACGCCCCAGGTGCAGCCCCAGGTCAACGACGTGATCAGCCGCATTCGCAAGGGCGAGTTCAATGGCGCTGACTACGTGCTGTTCGGCGTGGTGTCGAGCATCGACTTCACCGACGCGCTCTCGCCCCTGCAAGGCACCACCAGCGCCACGCGCCAGTACGGCCTGCAGCTCCTTGTCGACTTCTCGCTGATCAACACCAGGACCTACGAGATCAAGGCCGCGTTCTCCGCCCAGGGCGAAGGCAACGACACCAAGATCCTGTCGATCCGTGGCGACATCGCTCCACCCAACCGTGCCAAGGTAATGCGCGAGACTTCGCTGTCGCTGGCGCAGGACGTGTACCAGCAGATGGCCATGCAGCTGGGCTACACCGACGCTCACCTGGCGCGCGGCGTGCGCCCGGCTCCGGTGTACCAGCAGGGCGGCCAGCCCATGCCTGTGCCCCAGCCGCAGCAGCCTGAGCAAGTCATTATCTTGAAATAACCCCTTGAGCGGCTTTGCCGCTTCCCCCAAGGGGGACGCCACCCGTGGCCTGGCAAAGCCAGTTCCACGGTGGCACTTGCCTGGGGCGTGCCAGTGCGGGGCGCTGTGCCATAGTGTTTGACGGCATTTCTGAGGACATTGCGGCCATGCCAGACTTCGGTGTGCACCACGCCCGGCAACCACCGCTCCAAACCCTTTCCTTTCGGTCGTCCGCCGCATCGCTGCGGCCCCGGGCCAGCCTTGTGCTGGCCTTTTGCATGGTGCTGGGTGTGGCGGGGCTGCTGACCGGGTGCGCGGCGCCGGTGCAGGTTGATGCATCGGCAGTGTCTGAGACCATGGCGGGCGGGTATGAACCCGCTTCTGCCGATGACGCCGACGCTGCTGCAGTGGCTGCAGCGCAGGGCGAGCACTTCGTGCGCCGGTCGCTGCCAGGTGCGGACGGGGCCACGACGCTGCAGGTCCTCACGCGCGACGCGCGCACCGCGCCGTTACGTTACCGCGTGATCGTCATCCCGGGCTCCGGCTGCGCGGGCATGGGGCCGATCGCCGAGCGCTACTTCGCCAGTCTGCTGCACGCGCAGGTGCTGGTGCTGCACAAGCCCGGTGTGGACCCGCAGGCACGCACGGCCCCGGGCGATTGCGCGCGGGACTTTGTGCTGCACGACCGCCTGTCCGCCTGGCTCGCGCATGCACGCGCTGCCCTGCAGGCCGATGCGCAGCAGCGCGCGCGGGAAGGCGGGCCCGCGCTGCCCCAGCTGCTGGTCGGCATCTCCGAAGGGGCCGAGCTCTTGCCCGCCCTGGCGCCCGAAGTGCCGCAATTGGCGGGTCTGGTGATGCTGTCGGCCAGTGGGCTCGATCCGCAGGAGGCGGGCACGCTGCAGGCGCAGCGCCTGGGCGCGCAGGCGGACTGGGACGCACTGGCCCGCAGGGTGGCCAGCCGCCAGCCCGACACCGTCGTGGCACAGGGCCGCAGCCTGGGCTACTGGCGCGACCTGTGGAGCTGGCCGCTCACGCTGCCGCTGGTGCACAGTCCCTGGCCGCTGCTGCAGGTGTGGGGCGCCGACGATGCGCTGGTGCCTGCTGCGGCCTACGAACGTTTTGCCGGGCTGGCCGCGGTGCGCACCGTGCCGTACTGCGCGCGCAGCCTTGCCGGCGCCGACCACGGCCTGCAGCGCCGCACTGCCGATGTGGCCGCCGACGGTGTGCAGCAGGTCTGGGCCTGGACCGAGCAATGGGCACGCACCCCGTCCGCCGGGCTGTGCGCGCCCCTGGGGCGCTAGCTGGCAATGGCGCAGCACCACGTTGCACCGCAGCCTTGCGATAGAGCGAAAGCGCCTAGCGGGAATGCGCAGCTTGGTTGGCAACACGGTGGACACTGGCGGTTCTGGCCGTGCCGCGGGGGCTTGGGTCAGCCTGGACGCGGCGGCTTGGCGCGCACCGCTGCGCTGTGTTTAAGCCTTGGCCTGGCCCTGCTGGCACCTGCCGCGTTTGGCCAGACCATGCCTGCTCCCACATGCGGTGATTTCCTGGCAACGCTGCGGCACAAGCCGCCGGGCCTGGAATGGACGGGCTGTACCGAAGACCACTTTCACCAACTGCGCGCCCTGATAGCCACCTACCGCGTGCCGGGCGCGCAGGCCGCCGCTGTGGAGCGCTACCTCGCGCGCCGCACCGGCATGGCGCGCCTGCACTTCGTCTGCTGCGGCTGGGAGCCCCGCAGCCGCCGGGGCCGCGAGGGCGCTGGCAGCCTGTCGGGTCCGGCCGAGGCCTACATTGTGGAGATGAGTGCGGGCGAAACCCTGGTCACGCGCCGCAGCGACTGGGCGCAGATCCCGTGGTTCGAGGTGCGCGTCACGCTGCCGCTGGAGTCGCCGTAGCCCCGGCGCTTCCGTTCAGCGCGGCCGGTGCATCTTGAACAACTGCTCCGGCCCCACCGTGAAGTAGTCGGCCGGGCCCCCGGCGCGCAGGATGTGGCCGGCGTTGGCGGTGTCATACACGCCGTCCTTGAGCAGCCGCTTGTCGATGTGCACGGCCACCACCTCGCCCAGCACCAGCCAGGTGGGCACCTGCACGCCATCGGCGCCCTGCAGCTGCAGGATCTGCGTGCTGCGGCATTCGAAGGCCACGGGGCTCTCGGCCACGCGCGGCGGGCGCACCTGCGTGGACGGCTGGGGCGTAAGGCCCGCAAGGGTGAACTCGCTGACCTCGGGCGGCGCGTTGGCGCAGCTCTGGTTCATGGCCTCGGCCAGGTCGCGCGTGGCCAGGTTCCACACGAACTCGCCGGTCTCCTGCACATTGCGCACCGTGTCCTTGAAACCGATGCTCGCAAAGCCCACGATGGGTGGCACGTAGTTGAACGCGTTGAAAAAACTGTAGGGCGCCAGGTTGGTGGCGCCCGCCGCGCTCTGCGTGGAGATCCAGCCGATGGGGCGCGGCCCCACGATGGCGTTGAACGGGTCGTGCGGCAGGCCGTGGCCTTGGCGGGGTTCGTAGCTGTGGATGTCGGTGGCGGTCATGTCGTGCGTCGCAAAGGCAAGGGTGAGTCCATCGTAGGCGCTCGGGGCGCCCGGCGCAGGCCTGGGGTCATGCGGACAACGTATGTGGCCCTATGGTTTGAAATGCTATAAAAATAGTAGCTGGTAGCGCTTGTGCAGCAAGCGCTAGGCCGCATTTTTGCCCATCAAACCGCTTGGCGGCTGTCCCATGGCCGTCTTGAACATCGCCGAAAACGCGCTGTCGCTCGCGTAGCCACTGGCCGCCGCCACCTGGGCCACGGGCTCGCCGCGCGCCAGGCGGGGCAGGGCGTGGGCCAGCACCGCCTGGCGGCGCCACTGCGCAAAACCCATGCTGAACTGCGCGCGGAACAGGCGCGCCAGCGTGCGCTCGCTGGCGCCGCTGTCGGCCGCCCAGTCGTGCAGCGTGGCGTAGCGGCCCGGCGCGTCCAGCACGGCCTGGCACAGCGCACGCAGGCGCTTGTCGCTGCCCGGCCCGGGCAGGGGCACGCCCAGGGCCAGGCTTTCGGCGTGGCCGATCTCATCGAGCACCAGACCGGTCAGGGCCGCCATGCGCGCGGGGCCGGGCGGCGGGCCGCCCACCGGGTCCAGCGCGGACACCAGCTCGCGCAGCAGCGGCGTCACCGCCATCACGCGGCAGTGGGCCCCCACGGCCGGCACTACGCTGGGGTCGATGTACAGCGTGCGAAAGGCCGCGGCCTCCAGCACCGCCACCGCATGCAGCGCGCCGGGGGCGATCCACACCGCGCGCGAGGGCGGCACGATGTACGCCGTGGCGGCGGCCGCGGCGTGCACGCTCACCTGGATCACCCCGCTGGCGCAGTAGGCCAGCTGCCCCCAGGCGTGGCGGTGGGGCTCGAAGTGCATGTCGGCCGGCATGTCGCGCGCCCGCACCCGCACGGGGCTCTCGGGCGTGGGGGTGAACGGGTCGATGTCTCCAAGCGGAGCGGCTTGGCTGGTGCGGGCCATGGCGGGGTTGGCAAAAAAAGCGGTGTGTTGCGCTGGCGGTCTGCCGCAGACCGACGGTTTGGCGCAAATTCGCCGAAACCTGTCGTTCCGTCGCATTCCAGAAACCGGGGCCCAATACTACGATGCCCCCATGACCACCGCAAACGCCACCAGCCTTCCGCCTGCCCCCATCCCGTTGCGCGCTGACGCCAGCGTCATCGGGCTGGTCGGCATCGCCCACCTCATCAGCCACTACAGCCAGCTGCTGCTGGCGCCGCTGTTCCCGTGGCTGAAAGACGCGTTCCAGGTCGGCTACACCGAACTGGGTTTCCTCATGACCATCTTCTTCGTGGTCTCGTGCGCGGTGCAGGCGGGTTCGGGCTTCGTGGTGGACCGCTTCGGGCCGCGGCCCATCCTGTTCGGCGGCCTGGCGCTGTTGGGCTTGGCGGCCTTCGGCTTTGCGGCCAGCACCAGCTACGCCATGCTGGCCGCGTTCTCGGTGCTGGCGGGCATGGGCAACGGCGTGTTCCACCCGGTGGACTACACGCTGCTCAACCGCCGCGTGAGCGCGCCGCGCCTGGGGCATGCGTACAGCGTGCACGGCATCACCGGCAGCCTGGGCTGGGCGCTCGCGCCCGCCATGCTGGTGCCGATCGCCATCGCCACATCGTGGCGCGTGGCGCTGGTGTGTGCGGGCGTGCTGGCGTTCTCGGTGCTGCTGGTGCTGCTGGTCAGCCGCCGCCACCTGGCACTGCCACCCCTGCCTGCGCCGAGCCCTGCGGCCAAGTCCGCCGCCACGGGTGCGGCGGGGCAGGGCGGCAACTTCGCTTTCCTGCGCATCCCGGCCGTGTGGATGTGCTTTGCGTTCTTCTTCTTCTACGCCGTGGCGCTGAACGTGGTGCAGGCCTTCGCTCCCGAGGCCGCGCGCCAGCTGCACGCCGTGCCCGTGGCGTTGGCGGCGATGTGCCTCACGGTCTACATGGTGGCCAGCGCGGGCGGCATGGTGCTGGGCGGCTTTCTGGCGGCTGACCCCACCCGCTGCGAGCGCATCGTGGGCATCGGCTTTGGCCTGGCCGCCTGCGTGGCCGTGGCGCTGGCACTGGTTCAGGTGCCCGGCGTGCTGGTGCCGGTGCTGTTCGGCGTGATGGGCTTTTGCGCGGGCATCGCCGGCCCGTCGCGCGACCTGCTGGTCAAGCGCTCCACGCCCGAGGGCTCCACCGGCCGCGTCTACGGCATCGTGTACTCGGGCCTCGACATCGGCCAGGCGCTGTCGCCGCTGCTGTTCGGCGTGCTGCTCGACCAGGGCCGCTTCACGGCTGTGCTGCTGGGGCTGGCCGTGGTGCAGGGCGTGCTGATCGCCAGCGCGTTCAATGTGCGCCGGGTGCGCAGGACGCTGGCGCCAGCCGCGGCCTGAGCGGGGCCGGGCAGGGCGGCAGCCTGCCACGGGGCCCAGGGGGTGGATCTCGATGAGAATGGCGGCGGCCTCTTTCATTCATCGGCCTGTCCATCCCACTGCCAGGAGATCCACCGTGTCCACCATGCCCCCGTCCGGCGCCGTCGTTTTTGCCAAGGATATTCAGCGGCTCGCTGCGTTCTACGAGCAGCTGTGCGGCCTGACCGTGGTGCATGCCGAGAGCGACCACATCGTGCTGGAGTCGGGCGCGGTGCAGATCGTGGTCCACGCCATTCCGAAGCGGATCGCCCGGACCATCACCATCACGCAGCCGCCCGTGGTGCGTGAGGAGACCCCCATCAAGCTGTTCTTCGCCGTGCCGGACCTCGCCCAGGCCCGGCTGCGGGCTGCGGAGCTGGGCGGGCAGATAGCGCCTGCAGGCAAGGAATGGGAGGCCCGGGGCTTTCGGGCCTGCGATGGCCATGACCCCGAAGGCAACGTGATCCAGCTGCGCCAGCGCCTGGCCTGACGCGGCCGGGCCGGCGCGCAGAAAAAGGCAGGGTGCCAGCACGGAGTGCGCCGATGTGCTGCAATGCGCTCCGGTCCCGGCAGGCAACGAACAACCCAGCCGCCGGGCACTGACCATTCTTTCCCTGTGCTTGACCCCATCCCCAGACCAGAAACCTTGCCATGACCTCTCCCCTGTACAACGCCAGCGTCCCGGTCCTTCGCCAGATGCTGAACTCGCTCAAAGACATCCTGGCCAAGACCGAGGCCCACGCCACGGCCCGCAAGATCGAGCCCGACGCCCTGCTGCAGGCGCGGCTGTTCCCGGACATGTTTCCCCTGGCGCGCCAGGTGCTGATCGCCTGCGACTTCGCCAAGGGCGTGGCGGCGCGGCTGGCGGGTGTGGACGTGCCCTCGTACCCGGACGCGGACCGCCCCGGTTTTGCTGATCTGAACCAGCGCATCGACACCGTGCTCGCCTTCATCGCGAGCCTGCCCGTGGAGGCCTTTGCCGATGCCGCCACGCGCACCATCATCCTGCAGGCCGGCACGCCGAAGGAAAAGCAGTTTGTGGGCGAGCAGTACCTGCTGCACTACGGCCTGCCGCAGTTCTTCTTCCACGTGACCACCGCCTATGCGCTGGCCCGCCACAACGGCGTGGAGCTGGGCAAGCGGGACTACATGGGCAAGGCCTGAAGCCCCCTGAGCCGCTGCGCGGCTTCCCCCTCAGGGGGACGCACCCAGTGGCCCGGCGAAGGTTCTATGGTTTGAGTCAAGCGCTTGGGGTGATGCGATGAGCATCAAACGGCTTGCCCGATCGCCACACAGCAAAGGCAATGCGCAGCAGCTTGCGCGCCAGCACGACCAGGGCCTCGGTGCTCTTGAGACCCCGGGCGCGCAACGCCTGGTAGGTCGCCGCAAACGTGACCGTGTGGCACGCCGACATCGCCGCCATGAACATCTGGTGGCGCAGCGCCGGATTCCCTCGCTTGGACAAGTGCCTGCGCCCCCTGCTACGCCCAGAGTCGTGGGCCCGGGGATCCAGCCCGCTGTAGGCCACCAGCGCATCACAGCTGCAAAACGCCACGCGATCGAGCACGGTGACCAGCAACGCGCTCGATTGGGGACCGATGCCCACGATGCTTTGCAGCAACGTGCGAGCGCGGTGCAACTGCTCTTGCTCTTTGATCAACTGCGTAATGCGCCCATCGATGGTGTGCAGCAAGGTGCCAAAGGCGTCCTCCAGCCCCGCGGCCGCCTGCGCGATGCTCGTGCTGCAGTCGCGCAGCGACTGGCGCAGCGCGGTGCGCTTGGTCACCACCGTCCAGCGCTGGCCCATCAACTGCTCCAGTTCCGCCTGACAGGCGCTGGGGACACAGTGCGGGTGCAGCCGCTCGTGGTGCTCGGCCAGGTAGCGGGCAATGATCCGGGCATCCACCCGGTCGGTCTTGCCGCGCGCGCCCAGGCCCTTGGCGTAGAAGTACACATCGCGGGCGTTGAGCACGAACACCGTCAAACCCATGCCGGCGGCCAGGGTGGCCAGCAGCTGGTGAAAGCGGCCGGTGGACTCCATGGCCAGGAGCGCGCCAGGGGGCAGGGTGTGCAACCACTGCACGATGGCAGTGGACTCGTTAGAGACGGCAAGGCAAGCGTCCTGGCCGTGGGTGGCCACGACCAGCTCAGCCTTGGAGACGTCCACGCCGATGAAACAAAGGGGTACTTGCATGATGAGATTCCTCCAATGAACAATGACGATCGTTGGGGTGGAATCCCGCCACAGGCGTTAGCTTGCTTACAGATCGGCGCTGAGGTGCGGCTCAGTTCCTTATCGACGCTCAGGGGCGGGGTGGGGGCTATCTTCGCCAGTCGGTCAAAGCCGATAGCCGGTACTCAGGCCCTCCACCCCAACACCTCCACCATACAAGCCGGTTCCACGGGAAGGACTGGCTGCCCCCTGAGCCGCTTCGCGGCTTCCCCCGAGGGGGACGCACCCAGTGGCCCGGCGAAGCCGGTCCCACGGGTGCACTGGCGTTGGGGCGCGCCAGTGTTTGAGGGCGTGGAGGAATCGGGCTTGGGCAGCCACGCCTCCCGATATTTCACAACCCGTTCGGGCTGAGCTTGTCGAAGCCGGTGCGCAAACGTTGCACCATCAAGCCCTGAGTTCAGCGAGCAATCTGTGGGTGACGGCGGTTACCTGGCCACGCCAGCGGGACTGCGGCGCACCCAGGCAATCAGCACCCCCAGCACGCGGGGCCGCCACGACAGCGTGAACGCGATGGTGAGCGCCGCGCCCGCGAGCGCCATGAACCATACCAGCGACGCCATCGATGCGTGGTCCACGGCCAGGCACAGGGCCAGGGCCACGAGCAGGCCGGTGGCGCCCATCCAGCGCAGGGTGCGCACGGTGTGGCGCTGCAGTGGCTCGGTGCCGCGCACCTGCTCCCAGTGCGCGTCCATCGACAAGGCCAGCCATCCGAGGCTGATCACATTGACCGCCACGGCGGCGGTCAGCAGCAGGGCGTCAGGCACGGGCGGTCTCCAGCGCAGCGGCGGCGCCTGCATCTGTGCCAGAGGGGGTCAACTGACCCTGAGCGCGGCGATGGAGCTTGCGCGCGGCGAGCACGGCGATGGCGCTGCTGGCCAGGATGGCCAGGTCCACACCGGCCACCGGCCAGTAGCCGTTGCCGATGGTGCGCAGCAGGTGGTCGCCGGTGGTCACCCAGTTGAGCAGCACCGCGGCCACGCCCAGCACGGCGATGGCCCAGCACTGCTCGGCCCAGGCCGGTGCCATGCGGGCGCTGGCGACGGGGGCGGTGCGCCAGATGCCGTGCGCAAACGCCAGGGCCCAGGCGCCCCAGAAGATGGCTTGTTCCCAGTCTCCGCGCCCGGCGAGGTCTGTGGGCAGCAGGCGGTTGCCGATGAGCATGGTCAGCGCTGCGATGACGATGCCCGTCACGGTGGACACCGCGAACGCATCCACCCAGCGCGCACCGGTCACGCCCTGCTTGGCGTGCTGGCGCTTGCGCTTTTCCACGAAGAAGATGAAGCCGGTGGCAATGCACACGCAGCCCGACAGGCCGCCCAGCACATACAGCCAGCGCAGCAGCCAGTGGCGAAAGTGCTGCAGGTGCAGGCCGGTGAGGAAGGTGTTGACGCTGGCCACCGCGGTCTGGGGCGGGTCCTCGCGCAGCACGTCGCCGGTGCTGCCCTTGAAGTGGATGCCGTTGCCCACCAGCGCAATGCGGTCGGTGCCGGCGCGGTAGATGCTGACGTACGCGTTGGCATCGCCCACGTGCCGCACCACCAGAAAGCCCACGTCGCCCGCCATGCCCTGCGCGGCCCATCGGCGCTGGGCTTCGGTCACCATGGTGTCCACGGAGGCCAGGGTGCCCGGCACGTTGGCGCGGTCGTGGGGCAGGCCGGTCTCGGCGGCCTCGTGTTTTTCATGCAGCTCGTGCAACGGGTGCAACTGCGTGTGCGTGATGGGGAAGTACGTGCCGCCAAAGATCACCAGCCCCGAGAACGCGAAGATGAAGTGAAACGGGAGCGCTACCACGCCCGTGAGGTTGTGCAGGTCGAGCGCGCTGCGCTGCGTGTGCTTCTTGGGCCGAAAGGTGAACAGCTCGCGGAAGATCTTGCGGTGCATCACCACGCCGCTGACCAGGGCCACCAGCATCATCAGGGCTGCGAACCCCACGATCCAGGTGCCCAGGCTCTTCCAGTTCAGGTTCAGGCTGTAGTGCAGCGGGTAGAAGAACTGGCTGCCGATCTTGAGGTGGTCATCGGGCAGCGAGGCCCCTGAGCGCGGGTCGATGGTGCGGTTGCCCCAGACCATGTCCTCGGGGTCCTTGGCGTTGGGCAGCTCGTAGCCCGCAAACAGGCCCAGCACCGGATCGCGGTGGGTGGTGTAGGCGCTCCAGGTGTTGATGACCGGAAAGCTCTGCGCGATGGGCCCGTTCACGCGGCTCTTGGCCGCCTCCACGTTGGCCGCATCGGGCTTCATGTCCTGGAACACCGGCTTCAGGATCTTGTCGAACGAGGGCATCGGCTGCGGCTCGAACCGGGTCGCAGGAATCGCCCAGCGGTCGATCTCGCGGTCGAACACCGACAACGAGCCGAAGAAGAAAACGACCATCAGCACGAAGCCCAGCACCAGGCCAAACCAGGTGTGCAGCCAGGCCATGGTGAGCCGGAAATTTTGAAACATGGGACCTATCTCCTCAAGGCGTGCAGGTCACAGAATGGCGCGCTGCACCAGCCAGGCCGCGCCGGTCATCACCGCGCCGCCACCCGCCAGCACCAGCCACACGCGCTTGACGCTCGCCGCCGCAAAGGCCCACACAAAGGCCACCAGAAAGATGATGAAACCCACGATGTAGCCCAGCGCCTCGGCGTCGTGGAACTCCATGCGGGCCGCGAACAGCAGGCCGATGGCCAGCGCGATGAAGCCCCAGGTGAAGGCATAACCGCCCAGCACCCCCGCTGCGATGCGCGAAACGATGTTCAGGCGGGAGACTGCGCTGGTGGCCATGGGTGCGAAGATGCGAGTGGGATTGTGGATGAGACTGATTCGTAATTATGCCGTCCCTCGACCGATTACCCCATGGATGCCATGGTGATTGGGCGTCTTGCGGCGGCTGTGCGGCGCGCCGGAGGCGGGCGCTCTGCGCGCGTTTCGCAGGCCGCGTGCCGTCCTAGAATCGGCATTTCCGGTACCCCGGTCCCGCGCGCCGCCGGCGTGCGGTGGCGCGGGTCTCTTCTCCACCACCTCCTGTCACGCCAATAAGAATGAAACGATTGCCCACCCTTGTGGAAGGTTTGGACGAGATCCTCAACGGCGGTCTGTTCGAGGGCGGCGTGTACATCTTCGAGGGCCCGCCCGGGGTCGGCAAGACCACGCTGGCCAACCAGATCGCCTACACGCTGGCCCGGCGCGAGATCCGCACGCTGTACGTCACCATGCTGGCCGAATCCCATGCGCGCATGCTGCAGCACATGGAGCAGCAGATCTTCTTCGACCAGCAGGAAGTCAGCGCCACCGTGTTCTACGTGAGCGGCTACCGCGAGCTGGAGCAGGGCGGCCTCAAGTCCGTCGTCGAGCTGCTGCGCGCCGAGCTGATGCGCCACCGGGCATCGCTGCTCGTCATCGACGGCCTGGTGGTCAACAGCCTGGAGACCATGACCAACGACTCCGTGCGCCAGTTCGTGCACGAGCTGCAAAGCCTGGTCAGCGCCATGTCCTGCACCAGCCTCGTTCTCACCAGCGGCAACGGCAACGCGCTGAGCGCAGAGCAGACCATGGTGGACGGCATCTTCTCGTTCGAGGACCACGGCTTTCATTGGCGTGCAGAGCGCCGCATGCAGGTGCGCAAGTTCCGCGGCAGCCAGATCATCCGCGGGCAGCACACGTTCTGCATCTCCACGCAGGGCCTGCAGTTCTTTCCGCGGCTGGAGAGCCTGCCGCTCACCGGCACCCACGCGAAACTGGGCAAGACCGCCATCTCCACCGGCATGCCCGCGCTCGACGGCGTCCTACACGGCCGCGGCATCCTGACCGGCAGTGCGTCAGCGGTGATAGGGCAAACTGGCACAGGAAAAACCACATTGGCTCTGGCCTTTGCCGCCTGCTCCACACCCGACGCGCCAGGCTTGGTGCTTTCGTGCACGGAACTGGGCAGCGACCTGCGCCAGCTCGGCTCGGAACTGGGGCTCGGCATCGAGGCCGCGGTCGCCTCCGGGGCCCTGTCGATCAGGAACCTGGGACACGAGGACGAGTCGATGGACGAGATGGGCCACAAACTGCTGCGATTGGTCGATGAGCTGAAGATTCGGCGGCTGGTCGTGGATGGGGTTGCCGGGCTGGCGGACACCCTGGCGTTTCCGGAGCGTGGCTACCGGTTCCTGGGCCGGCTGCTCATCGAGTTGCGGCTGCGCGGTGTGACATCGTTGTTCACGGTCGATCCGGATGCGCTGGCCGTGGCGGCAGGAACGCCGCTTGCAGATGGCGTGACGGGCTGGTTCGACAACGTTTTCACGTTCGAGACGGTGCCCACGCGCGACAGAAAGGTGGACCAGCGTGTCCTCACGATCGGCAAGGTGCGTGGAGGCGGCGGCGGGGCCACGCAGTCGACCGTCGATTTGTTCGTTTCATTCTCCAAGGCCGCTGAGCCCTCAGCCGTTTAAATGAAAGATCGTCTCGATGAAACTAGTTCTGATTGTCGAGGACGAATATGGGAACGCCGAAGTGCTGCAACTCCTGCTCGAAGCGGAGGGCTATCGCGTCGCCGTGGCGTCCAATGGCAAGCACGCGCTGGACATACTGCAAACCGGTGAGCACCCTGCGCTGATCCTGTCGGACTTCATGATGCCCATCATGAATGGCGGTGAGTTCGGCACCGTGTTGAAGCAACATGCCACGCTGGGCCAGATCCCATTCGTGTTCATGAGTGGAACCAGCGAGGACGTGGTGCGGCGCGTCTTCCAGGGCTACGACGCCTTCCTGGTCAAGCCTATCGAGCTCGACAGCCTGCTGGCCGTCGTCAAGCGCTTGGTAGAAGAAGGTCCGCAGCGCCAGTCCAGCGCCGAACGGGTGGAAGCATCGACGCGCCAGGTGCTGCAAGGCATGCGCGTACCACCCCGCGACTGACGCGGCCCCGTGCCGCGCTGGTGCACCCCATCGCGGCGTCACGGCCATCGCCGTGCCATGCCAGAGTGATGTCGGCGATCGCGGCGATCGCATCGCCTGCGTTGACGGGTCAGACCACGCTGCGGTGCCGCTCGATGCAGGTGTCCAGCGTCTCCTCGCCCGTGCGCTGCCACCAGTCCAGCGCCGAGAAAATCTCCACCTCGGAATAGCCCGCAAAGCCCGCAGCCTCCACCCACTGGCGGATCTTCTTTAGCTCGATCACGCCGTCGCCCATCATCCCCCGGTCACTGAGCAAGTCGCGCGTGGGCAGGCGCCAGTCGCAGACGTGAAAGGCCAGCAGGCGCTCCTTGCCGGCGCGTGCGATCTGCTGCTGTAGCTTGGGGTCCCACCACACGTGGTACACGTCCAGGGCCACGCCCAGCGCGGCTTGCCGTGCGTCTCCAGTCGCGCCGGTGGCGAGCGGGTCCAGCGCATCGCAGATGTCGAGCGCGTGCTCCAGCGTGTTGATGCAGGCGCGGTCGGCCGCCTGCATGGGGTGCAGCGGCTCGATGGCCAGCGGCATGCCCACCTGGCGCGCGTACTCCAAGGATGCGGCGATGCCGTCGACCACCTCGCTGCGTGCACGGGCGAGGTCGGTGTAGTGCGGCGTGCCGTCGAGCGCCCCGGGCAGGGCGCCCACCACCAGCACCAGGCAGGCGGCGTTGAGCGTCTTGGCCTCGTCGATGGCGCGGCGGTTATCGTCGCGCGCGGCGCGCAGGCCCGCTGCGTCCGCGGCCGGAAAGAACCCCCCGCGGCAGTAGCCCGACAGCTCCATGCCGTGGGCGCGCAGTTGGCGCGCGGTGGCATCGAGCCCGGCCGCCGCCACCTGGTCGCGCCAGGGGCTGATGGCGCGGATGCCGCGCTCCGCGCACTGGTCGATGATGTGTGCGAGCGGCACTTCCGCACCCTGCTGCTTGCGCACGGTGGCGGTGTTGATGGAGAGCCAGCGGTGGTCTTGGGTGAAATCGCGCATGGTGGTCAGGCGCTCACGCCGTGCAATGCCAGCAGATGGCCCATGCGCTGCACCGCCAGTTCGGGCTGCTCCAGCAGGTCGGCCTGGTCGGCCAGCCGGAACAGCTCGGCAAAGTGCACCAGCGATCGCGTGCTCTGCTGCCCGCCCACCATGGTGAAGTGGCTCTGGTGCCCGTTGAGCCAGGCCATGAAGACCACGCCGGTTTTGTAGAACCGCGTGGGCGCCGCGAAGATGTGGCGCGACAGCGGCACGGTGGGTCCCAGGATGGCGTGAAAGCGCGCCGTGTCGCCCGCGGCCAGGGCGGCCAGCGCCGCGCTGGCGGCCGGTGCGATGGCGTCGAAGATGCCCAGCAGCGCATCGCTCTGGCCCTGGCGCGGCGTGCCGCCCGCGCCGTCGCCGGCGATGAGTTCCGCGTAGTTGAAATCGTCGCCGGTGTACATGCGCACGCCCTGGCCGTCGGTGCCGCCGGTGGCGGGCAGGCGGCGGCGCATGGCGACTTCCTTGTCCTTGTCGAGCAGCGAGATCTTGATGCCGTCGACCTTGTCCGGGTGTGCGGCGATCACGGCCAGGGCGGTGTCCATGGCCGCATCCACGTCGCGCGAGCCCCAGTAGCCCGCGAGCGCCGGGTCGAACATGTCGCCCAGCCAGTGCAGCACTACGGGCTGCTGTGCCTGCGACAGGATTCGGTCGTACACACGCTCGTAGTCGGCGGGGCTCTGCGCCACGCGGGCCAGCGCCCGGCTGGCCATCACGATGAGCTTGCCGCCCAGCTTCTCGATGGCCTCCATCTGCTCTTCGTAGCCGCGGATCACGTCGTCCACGGACTTCACCTCGTCCAGCACCAGGTGGTCCGTGCCGCAGCCCGAGGCCACCAGCGCGCCGGGGCCGAAGTCGCGCGCCGCGTCCAGCGAGCGGCGGATCAGCTCCAGCGACGTCGGCCAGTCCAGCCCCATGCCTCGCTGCGCGGTGTCCATGGCCTCGGCCACGCCCAGGCCCAGCGACCACAGGCGCTGGCGGTAGGCAATCGTCGCGTCCCAGTCCACCGCGCACTGCAGCCACGGGTCGATCGCGGCCAGCGGGTTGGCCACCACGTGGGCGGCCGAGTAGGCGATGCGGTTGAACGCCGCGCCCTGCTGCGGCACGACCGGCGGGCGGCCTTGCAGGGTGTAGGGGCTGATGCGGCCATCGGCCGTGGGCAAGGGGAGGCTAAGGGCCATGGTGTGCTCGCGGATTGAAGTCAAAATGCTGCCTGCCGCTTGGTGGGTAAGCGCTAGCAGCTATTAAATTGATAGTGTTTGCCTTGGAGAGCCGTCACGCCTGCAGTGGCGCCACGTCCACCCAGCGGCGTTCCTTCCAGCTCTCCAGCGCGGCTTCGACCAGCTGCACGCCCTTGGCGCCTTCGGGCAGGGTCCAGCGGTACGGTGCGTCTTCCACCACGTGGCGGATGAAGTGCTCCCACTGGATCTTGAAGCCGTTGTCGTAGACCTGCGAGTCCGGAATCTCCTGCCACTGGTCGAAGAAGTTCATGGTCTGCTTCTCGTCGGGGTTCCACACCGGGCGCGGCGTGGCCACGCGGCTCTGCGCGCGGCAGCTCGACAGGCCCGCGACGGCCGAGCCATCGGTGCCGTCGACGTGGAAGGTCACCAGGTCGTCGCGCCGCACGCGCGTGGCCCAGCTCATGTTCAGCTGCGCGATCACCGGCTCGCCGTTGTGGCCGGTGAGCTCGCAGGTGGCATAGGCCGCGTCGTCGGCCGTGGCCTGGTACGGCTGGCCGGCCTCGTCCCAGCGGGTGGGGATGTGCGTGGCGCCGATGCAAGACACCGACTTCACCTCGCCGAACAGGTTGTCCAGCACGTAGCGCCAGTGGCACATCATGTCCAGGATCATGCCGCCGCCGTCTTCGCTGCGATAGTTCCAGCTCGGCCGCTGGATGGGCTGCAGGTCGCCTTCGAACACCCAGTAGCCGAACTCCAGGCGCACGCTCAGCATGCGGCCGAAGAAGCCCGCGCGGCGCAGCATGTCGAGCTTGCGCAGGCCGGGCAAAAAGAGCTTGTCCTGCACCGCGCCGTGCTTGAGGCCCGAGCCCGAGGCCAGGCGCGCGATCTCCACCGCCTCGTTCAGGTTGGTGGCAATCGGCTTTTCGCAGTACACATGCTTGCCCGCGCGGATCGCCTTGGCCAGCAGGGTAGGACGCATCTGCGTGGTGCCGGCGTCGAAGAACACCGTGTCCTCGGGGTTGGCCAGCGCGGCGTCCAGGTCGGTACCCCAGCGCGCGATGCCGTGGGCTTTGGCCAGCGCCTCCATCTTCTCGGCATTGCGGCCGATGAGGATGGGGTCGGGCATCACGCGGTTGCCGTTGGACAGCACCACACCGCCCTGCGCGCGGATCGCGCAGATGGAGCGGATCAAGTGCTGGTTCATGCCCATGCGGCCGGTGACGCCGTGCATGATGAGTCCGAGTCGTTGGGTTGCCATGGCGGTGGTGCTTTCGTTCAGTTCTAAGGTTGCGAATAGAGAAGAAAAAATGGGCAAAGCGCGGCCCGCACGCCCCGCGAATGCAGGGCGCTGCTGACGGGGTCACTGCATCGCGGTATTCACCGCGCGCTGCGTGCCCTGACGGATCGTGTTTACTGCGCGGGCTGCAAACCTGCGGCTTTCACCAGCGTGGCGTTGCTCTTGATCTCGTCCTTGATGTAGGCATCGAACTGCTCGGGCTTGAGCGTCCAGGCATCGGCGCCGAGCTTCAGGAAGCGTTCCTTCACCTCGGGCGTGGCCAGCGCCTTGACCACCTCGTCGTGCAGGCGGTTGACGATGTCGCGCGGCGTCTTGGCCGGCACCATCATCCCGATCCAGAAGTTGAACTCCGAGCCGGGCACGCCGGCCTCGGCCGTGGTGGGCACATCGGGCAGGGCGGCGGCTCGCTTGGGCGAGCCCACGGCCAGCGCCAGCAGCTGGCCGTCCTTGATCTGGCCGATGACGGGCGCAATGGGCGAGAAGTAGTAGTCCACGCGGCCCGACAGCACCTCGGTCACGGCCTCGGCCGAGCCCTTGAAGGGGATGTTCTGCGCGTCGATCTTGGCGGCCAGCTTGAACTTCTCGGCGTTCAAATGCGTGGCACTGCCCTGGCCGGCCGAGGCGAAGTTCACCGTGCCCGGCTTGGCCTTGGCCGTGGCCACCAGATCCTGCAGCGTCTTGATGCCCTTGGCGGGCGAGATCACCAGCGCGTTGGGCAGCGACGAGATCGGCGTCACGCCCGCGAAGTCGCCCACGGTATCGAACGGCAGCTTGGCGAAGGTCGAGGGGCTCACGGTGTGCGACGACGAATGGATCATCACCGTGTAGCCGTCCGGCGCGGCCGTGGCAACGGCCTGCTGCCCGATGGTGCCGCTGGCGCCGCCGCGGTTGTCCACCACCAGGGTCTGTCCCATGCTCTGCCCCATCTTGTCGGCAATGGCGCGCGCAATGATGTCGGTGGTGCTGCCCGCCGCGAACGGCACGATCACGCGCACCGGCTTGGTCGGGTAGCTGCCTTGCGCCAGGGCGCCCAAGGACAGGGTGGTGAGCGCGACCGCCGCCAGGGCGGTGGCCGCAGCGCGGCGGGTGGTGCGGGTGATGGGCATGGATTTGTCTCCGTTGGCAGGCTTGGACTTGCTCTTTAATTCACTGATTGGTGAATAGAGTGCATTTTTGAGGAATGCGCTGCGCACGTCAACGCGCTGTGACTGCCAAGGTTTAGGGGTTTACCCGGGGCTGCGCCGAAGCCCCGGCACTGCGGTGCCTCGCCTGACCGTCCTGCCGCCTGCCGCGCGCCGCTCAGTGGCGAGGCGAACTGCGGTCCCGTCGCGCAGCGTGCAGTTGTTGAAGGGCCTGCGCCATCAGCGCGCCAGGCGCCTCTAGCCCCGCAGCACGTAGCCGAGGATCACATCGCACATGTGCGACAGCCGCTCGTTGCACGCCTTGGGCGCCATGAGGTCGCGGCCGAAGATGGCCGACAGGGTGTGGTTGTTCGACAAATAGAAATATGACAGCCCGGCAATCGACACGTACAGCTGCAGCGGGTCCACCCCGCCGCGAAAACTGCCGTCGCTGCGGCCGCGCTCCAGCACCTCGGCCAGGGTGGCGATCAGCGGCGAGTTCATCTCCCGTGCACGCTGCGACTCCTGCAGGTGCCGCGCCTTGTGCAGGTTGGCGCTGTTGAGCAGGGTGAGGAACTGCGGGTTCTCCAGGTAGTACGTCCAGGTGAACTCCACCAGCCGCCGGATGGCCGTGGCGGGCGCCAGCTCCAGCAGGTTGAGCTTGCGCTCCTCCTCGCGGATGTGCAAATACGCCTGCTCCAGCACCGCCTGGAAGAGCTTTTCCTTGTCTTCGAAGTAGTAGTAGATCAGCCGCTTGTTCAGCCCCGCCCGCTCGGCGATGCGATCCATGCGGGCGCCGCCCAGGCCGTGCTCGGCGAACTCGTCGCGCGCGGCGCTGAAGATCACGCCCTGCGAGCGGTCGGCATCCCGCTGGCGCTCCTTGGCGGGGGTCTCGGTGTCTTTGGTCATGCCCGAATAGTTCACTATTTGGTTAACAAAATCCAGTCCTGGCTGGATTGCTGGAGGGCGGGCGGCGGCGATGGCGGCGGGCGCGGTGCGGCGCAGTGGCCGGATTGTGCCGTGCGCACGGCGCGAGCGGGCGGACGGGCCGCCGCAGG
Organism: Acidovorax sp. LjRoot194; assembly: GCF_964253015.1. NCBI lineage: Bacteria > Pseudomonadati > Pseudomonadota > Betaproteobacteria > Burkholderiales > Comamonadaceae > Acidovorax > Acidovorax sp. LjRoot194. Next base: position 131,798 of record NZ_CAXUQB020000001.1, read on the forward strand.
CCAAGGCGTCACTGCGCGTAGTCCAGCGGCAGCGCCGTGGTGAACTTGATCTCCTCCATCGCAAAGCTGGAACTCACATCCGACAGCGCCACGGCACGGGTCAGCCGCTTGTACACCGCGTCGTACGCGCGGATGTCGGGCACCACCACGCGCAGCAGGTAGTCCACGTCGCCGCTCATGCGGTAGAACTCCACGATCTCCGGGATGCCCATCACCACGTCGCGCAGGGTCTCGAACCACTGCTGGTGGTGCTGGTTGGTCTTGATGGCCACGAACACCGTCACACCCACGTTGACCTTGCGCGGGTCCACCAGCGCGACATGCCGGGTGATGTAGCCCTTCTCGCGCAGCCACTGGATGCGCCGCCAGCAGGGCGTGTTGGAGAGGTTCACCGCCTCGGCCAGCGTGGCCAGCGGCGTCTCGGCGTCGTTCTGCAGCAAGGCCAGCAGTTGGCGGTCGATGGAATCCAGATTCTGTTTCACGGCAAATATGAAAACTCGTTTCTCCTATTTGGCGCCTGCGCGGGAATAAAAGCAAAATGATTTTCATCAATTCGTCACATACTGGACGGGCGTTCTGGCACGGAACCTGCGCTCGCCGTGGCGTGCTTTGCCGGGCTGACGCCAACGTGGTGCGGGGTGCTGTTTCGCAGCGCCCTGCACTGCGGTGCGGTCGGCCCGTTTCCCCTTCCCTCATACAAGGACTTCATTCATGACGGCTTCAGACTTTTCACGCAAACCCGCCCTCTGGGCGCTGAGCCTTGCCGCGCTGGCGGTGCTGTCGGCCTGCGGCGGCAGCGACGGCCCCTCCACCCCGGTCGCCACGCCCGAGCCCGTCGAGCAGTACGTGCCACCAGAGCCGCCCTCGGGCTACACGCCCAAGACCATCAGCTACGCCAACAAGGACATGGTGGCCACGGCCAACCCGCTGGCCACCAAGGCCGGGGTCGACATCCTGGCCAAGGGCGGCACAGCCCTTGATGCGGCCATTGCCGTGCAAATGGTGCTGAACCTGGTGGAGCCGCAGTCGTCGGGCATCGGCGGCGGCGCGTTCATGCTGCACTTCGACAAGGGCGCCAACAAACTGCTGGCCTATGACGGCCGCGAGACTGCGCCCAAGAACGCCACGCCCAACCTCTTCATCGGTGCGGACGGCAAGCCCCTGGCCTTTTTGGCAGCGGTGGACGGCGGCCTCTCGGTGGGCACGCCCGGCGTGCTGCGCATGCTCGAGGCCGCGCACAAGGTGCACGGCAAGCTGCCCTGGAAAGACCTGTTCGAGCCCGCCATCGCGCTCAGCGAAAACGGCTTTGCCATCTCGCCGCGCATGAGCGTGTCCATCGCAGGCTCGGCCGCGCGCATCAAGGCGCAGGGCGAGCCCGGCGCCAGCTACTTCCTCAACAGCGACGGCACGGCCAAGGCCGCCGGCACGCTGCTGAAAAACCCCGAGCTGGCCGCCACGCTGCGCGCCATTGCGGCCGGCGGTGCCGATGCGTTCTACAAGGGCGACATCGCCAAGGACATCGTGGCCAAGGTCGCGAGCCACCCCACCAACCCCGGCAAGCTCTCGCTGGACGACCTGAACAGCTACACCCACAAGGTGCGCGAGCCCGTCTGCGGCGTGTACCGCACCCAGTACCGCGTCTGCGGCATGCCCGCGCCGAGCTCTGGCGGCATCGCCGTGCTGCAGACGCTGGGCCTGCTGCAAGGCTTCGACCTGGCGGCCATGAAGCCCAACACGCTGGACTCGGTGCACGTGGTGTCCGAGGCGTACCGCCTGGCGTATGCCGACCGCGCCGTGTACGTGGCCGACCCTGATTTCGTCAACGTGCCGCAGGCCGGCCTCATCAACGCCGACTACCTCAAGGACCGCGCCAAGCTCATCAGCCTGACCAAGAGCATCGGCACCCCCACTGCCGGCACGCCTCCCGGCGTGAGCGGCGCCAAGGGCCTCGACAACTCGGCCGCCCTGCCGTCCACCACCCACCTGTCCATCATCGACAACGCGGGCAATGCGGTGTCCATGACGACGACCATCGAGAACGGCTTCGGCAGCCTGCAGATGGTGCGGGGCTTCCTGCTGAACAACCAGCTCACCGACTTCTCGTTCACCGCCACCGACGCTGCAGGCTTGCCGATTGCCAACAGCGTGCAGCCCGGCAAGCGCCCCCGCAGCTCCATGGCGCCCACCATCGTCTTCAACGCCACCACCGGCGACCTGGAAGGCGCCATCGGCTCGCCCGGCGGCAGCGCCATCATCCAGTACACCGCCAAGGCCATCCTGGGCATGACGGACTGGGGGCTGAACGTGCAACAGGCGATCAACCTGCCCAACTTCGGCGCGCAGACCAACGCCACCACGTCCATCGAAAAAGGCTCGGTCATCGACACGGTGGCCATCCGCGACGGCCTGAAGGCCCGCGGCCACACCGTGGCGCAGACCGACACCTTCACCAGCGGCCTGCACGGCGCGGTCTACAACGGTGTGCGTGGCAACGGCACCCCCGGCCTGTTCGCGCGCAACCCCGGTGCAGGCACCTTTGCCGGTGGCGCGGACCCACGGCGCGAAGGTACGGCGCAAGGCAACAACTGATCGGTTGATATGCAAAAGGCCGCCGCGCTCCGAGAGGGGCGCGGCGGCCTTTTTTTGTGGCCCGCCCGCTGGGTGGCGATGGTGTGCGGTGGGCAGGCATCGGCCCACCGGCCCACGCTCAGCGCGGCGGAACGACCCGCTGCAGATAGTCCGTGACTGCGCTCTCCCACAAAGTTCTTTCGGTGTGGATGAAGTGCCCGTTGCCGCCCGCGGGCGCGGGCAGTGCGATGAATTGGCCCGTGCCGCCGGCTGCTTCAAAGGCCGCGAAATTCTGCCGGCTGTGTTGCAGAGAGTAGTACGGGTCCTTGTCCCCATAGAGCCACAGCGTTGGCTTGCGAAAGGCCGCGCCCCGGCGGAAGGCCACGGGGTTGATCTGGTCTGCCGCAGGGCACAGGTCGCCCACCCAGCCGCCCATGAAGTTGATCACGCCCGCAAACATCTGCGGCTGGCTGCCTGCGTACGCCACCGACAGGATGCCCCCGCGCGACACGCCGCCGATGAGCAGGCGAGTGGTGTCCACATCCGGCCGCTGGCGCAGGTACGCCATGGTGGCATCCAGGTCCGCGATGGCACGGTCCACACCGGGCAGGGACCGCTCGGGCAGGCACGAGTAGCGCGAGCGGTCGGCTTCGAAACCTTCGTCGTACAGCCCATCGGACTGGCCGCGTCCGCGCCGCTGCGGAAACACCACCTGCCAGCCGCGTTCGGCAAAGTAGCGGCCGACCTCGGGGCTCGCCGAGGTGAACTTGAACCACGCGGGCTGGTTGCCCTCGCCGGTGGAGCCGTGGTTGAAGACCAGCGTGGGCCAGGGCCCGGGCGTCGACACCGGGCGGTACACCACCATCTCCAGCGTCTGGGCCTTGCCGTCCTCCGCCCAGGGCGTGGGCACGCGCTCGGTGCTGCGGCGGTACGGCCGGGCCTGCGCCTTCTGCGTCAACACACCCGCAGACAGCAGCTGCGCATTCGGGCGCCACAGCGACATCTCCATGTCGCCGTCAGCCCGCAGGCGCAGCACCAGCTTCGTGCCGGTCTTGAGCTGCGCGACGAGCTCCCCGTCGACAAAGCGGGCGTCCGTGCGCTCGGTGAAGACCGGTTGCCCGCTGCTGGCCGCTGCGTAGGCCAGGGCGGCGCCCGTGGGCGACAGTTTCTCGACGGCCAGCTTCACATCGCACACCTGGGAGATACAGGCCCAGCCCTGCCACACGCCGCTCCAGCGTGCGATGCCGGGCGGCACGGTGCTGTCGGGCGCGACCACCGCCACATCGGCCGGCAGTGCGGCGTCGATGGGACTTTCCGACACGCCAGCGGACAGGCGCGGCATGTAGTCCGGCCACGCCGTGGGTTCTGCGTGCACCGCGCCTGCGGCAGCCCATAAAGCTGCTGTAGCGACCATGGCGGCCCTCAGCCGCCAGCCCTGTCCTGCCATCGTTGTCCTCCTGTCGAATGATCGAACGACTATAGCAACGGCACTGTGCGCCCCGGCGCTGTCGGCACTTCCTGCGCGGCGTTGTTCGCCGTGGCGCTGCCGCCGGCAGTGCGCCCGCCAGTGTCTTGAGCAGCGTGGTGAAGGTCGCCGTGGGGCCCACGTTGTCGTCGCTGCGGTAAACCAGCGTCAGCGGTACCTCCAGCCGGCCATGGTCCACCAGGTGTCGGTACGCAATCGCATGGCGGTGCACGCCCAGCATGGACGATGGCACCACCGAAATGCCGGTGCCTGCGGCCACCAGGTTCAGGTTGGTCAGCATGCGCGCCACTTCGGCCATCACGCGGGGCTGCACGCCGTGCTCGTCGCACAGTGCCAGCAGGTTGGCGTACAACCCCGGCGCGCCGGTGCGGCGCACGAGGATCATCGGCTCGCCGTGCAGGTCGGCCACCTCGATGGGCAGCGGCTTGCCGCGGCGCTGGCGCAGCGCGAGCGGGTGGTCGATGGGCAGCGCCACCATGGCAGGCTCGTGCTGCAGGGTGTCGAACGCCAGGCCGGCAGGCCGTGCCACAGGTACACGCAGCAGGCCGCAGTGCAGGCGGCCATCGGCCACGGCCTCGGTGATCTCGGCGGCGTTGTTCTCGCCGATTTCCAGCACCAGGTCGGGGTGCCGCGCGCGGCATTCGCGCAGGGCAAACGGCGTGAACTCGTGCGCTGCTGCCGAGCTGGTGAAGGCAATGGACAGCCGCCCGGTCTTGCCTTCGGCCAGCAGCTGCATGCGGCTGTGCAGCGCATCGAAGTCGTGCACCAGGCGCGTGGCGTCGGCCTGCAGCGCGCGCCCGGCCTCGGTCAGCGTCACGCCCTTGGCATGGCGTTTGAAAAGGGCCAGGCCCACTGCGCCTTCCAGCGCTTTGATCTGCTGGCTCAGCGGTGGCTGGGCCATGCCCAGTTGCTCGGCGGCGCGCGTGATGTGGCCTGCATCGGCGACGGCCAGGAAGTAGCGCAGTTGGCGGATGTCCATGTCAGTGGCTGCAGAGTGCGTTAAAGCAGGTCATAGGTGAATCGTATGGCATGCCGCAAATCAGCATATTTGACGTATGGAACGCGCGTTCCTACGATGCGCTGCGACAGCCGATTTCATGACTATTCCAACGGAGACAACCGCATGACTGCAACGCAGCACCCTCCCCTCATCCCGCGCGCGCCCCTGCCCGCACGCCTCACGCTGGTGGCGCTGACCGGCCTGGCGGCCGCCTGCGCCCCGGTGCCACCCCGTGTGCCTTCAGCTGCGCAGGCGGTGCCGGCCCTGGCCACCCGCGAGGCCGCGCCCACGGCAACGGCCTGCCCCAAGGAGCTGGCCGCCATCGCCAAGTGCCTCGTAGGCCAGGATTCCGCCGGGGCCTATTACCTGATCGCCATGCCCACCACTTGGAACCAGCGCCTGGTGCTTCATGCGCACGGCGGCCCGGCCCTGGGCGCGCCCAAGGCCGAGCGGTCGGTGGAGGACCTGGAGCGCTGGTCCATCATGGTCCGCGCGGGCTATGCCTGGGCGGGCAGCACGTTCCGCCAGGGTGGCGTGGAGGTGCGCGCCGCGGCCGAGGACACCGAGCGCCTGCGGCAGATCTTCGTACAGCACGTGGCCCAGCCGCAGCGCACCATCCTGCACGGCCAGTCGTGGGGCGCCAGCGTGGCGGCGCAGGGGGCTGGGATGTTCCAGCGCACGGCCGACGGCAAGCGCCCGTACGACGCGGTGCTGCTCACCAGCGGCGTGCTGGCCGGCGGCACGCGGTCGTACGACTTTCGCACCGACCTGCGCGTGGTCTACCAGTACCTGTGCAACAACCACCCGCGGCCCACGGAGGCGGCGTACCCGCTCAACATCGGCCTGCCGCGTGATGCCACCATGACGCAAAGCGACCTGCAGGCGCGGCTCAACGAATGCCTGGCGCTGAACAAGCCGGCGGCAGAGCGCACGGCGGAGCAGCAGGCCAAGGTCAAGACCATCGCGGATGTGATCCGCATCCCGGCCAGTTCCATCCAGGGCCACATGAACTGGGCCACCTTCCACTTTCGCGACGTGGTGCAGCACCGTACCGGCGGCGCGAGCCCGTTCGGCAACCGGGGTGTGGTCTACAAGGGCTCGCCGGACGATGCGGCCCTGAACGCAGGCGTGCTGCGCTACCAGGCCGACCCGCAGGCCGTGGCGCGCTTCGGTCAGGACACCGACCCCACGGGCCGCATCCCCGTGCCGGTGCTGACGGTGAAGGGTGTGGACGACCCCACGGCCTTCGTCGAGCTGGACGCGCAGTTCAAGACCACGATGGAGCAGGGCGGCAGCGGAGCGCGTCTGGTGCAGACCTTCACGCGCCACAACACCCACAGCTACCTGAGCGACCCGACGTACCCCACGCTGTTGACCGCGCTGCTGCGCTGGACGGATGAGGGCGTCAAGCCCACGCCCGAAGGCATCGCCCAGCAGTGCCCCGCCAACGAGGCTGCCTTCGGCAAGGGCTGCGCGTTTTTGCCGGACTACGTGCCGGCGCCCCTGGCCAGCCGGGTGTACGACCGCACACGACCCTGAACCCCCGACGACAACAGGCGCCACAAAGCAAAAGGCCCTGCTCGTCAGCAGGGCCTTTGTTTTGGTGCGCTATAAAAAATATAGCTGCTAGCGCTTGTTGGGAGCCCGGTAGGGGCTCATTTCATCAATAAATCACCATCTACCTCGCCCTTGGCAACTGGCGCATCCCCTTTCGGGGAAAGCGCACAGCGGCTCAGGGGCGCAGCTCTCAGGCTGCGACGCTTTTCAGCGCGTCGTTCAGCGTCTTGCTGGGGCGCATCACGGTGTCGAGCTTGGCGGTGTCGGGCAGGTAGTAGCCGCCGATGTCGGTGGGCTGGCCCTGCACGGCGTTGAGCTCGTCCACGATCTTCTGCTCGTTGTCGGCCAGTTGCTGGGCCAGGGGCGCGAACTTGGCGGCCAGGTCGGCGTCGCTGGTCTGTGCGGCCAGCTCTTGCGCCCAGTACAGCGCCAGGTAGAACTGGCTGCCGCGGTTGTCCAGCTGGCCGGTCTTGGGCGACGGGTTCTTGTTGTTGTCCAGCAGCTTGCCCGTGGCGGCGTCCAGCGTCTTGGCCAGGATCTTGGCCTTGTCGTTGCCGGTCTTCAGGCCCAGGTCTTCGAACGACACGGCCAGTGCCAGGAACTCGCCCAGCGAATCCCAGCGCAGGTGGTTTTCTTCCACCAGCTGCTGCACGTGCTTGGGGGCGGAGCCGCCGGCACCCGTTTCGTACATGCCGCCACCGGCCATCAGCGGCACGATGGACAGCATCTTGGCCGAGGTGCCCAGTTCCATGATGGGGAACAGGTCGGTCAGGTAGTCGCGCAGGATGTTGCCGGTGGCACTGATGGTATCGAGGCCGCGGATCACGCGTTCCAGCGTGTAGCGCATCGCACGCACCTGGCTCATGATCTGGATGTCCAGGCCGACCGTGTTGTGCTCATGCAGGTACATCTTCACCTTGGTGATGAGTTCCTTTTCGTGCGGGCGGTACGAGTCGAGCCAGAACACCACGGGCATGCCGGAGTTGCGGGCGCGGTTCACGGCCAGCTTCACCCAGTCGCGGATCGCAGCGTCCTTGACCTGGCACATGCGCCAGATGTCGCCGGCTTCCACGTTCTGGGACAGCAGCACTTCGCCTGTGGCCAGGTCGGTGATGTTGGCCACGCCGTCTTCGGCGATCTCGAAGGTCTTGTCGTGCGAGCCGTACTCTTCGGCCTGCTGGGCCATCAGGCCCACGTTGGGCACCGTGCCCATGGTCTTGGGGTCGAACGCGCCGTGCCACTTGCAGAAGTTGATGATCTCTTGGTAGATGCGGGCGAAGGTCGACTCGGGCATCACGGCCTTCACGTCCTTCAGGCGGCCGTTGGCGTCCCACATCTTGCCGCTGTTGCGGATCATGGCGGGCATGGACGCGTCCACGATGATGTCGTTGGGCGAGTGAAAGTTGGTGATGCCCTTGGCCGAATCGACCATGGCCAGCTCGGGGCGGTTTTCGTGGCAGGCGTGCAGGTCGCGCTTGATCTCGTCGCGCTGGCTTTGCGGCAGCGTCTCGATCTTGCTGTACAGGTCGACCATGCCGTTGTTCACGTTCACGCCCAGCTCGTCGAACGTCTTGGCGTGCTTGGCGAACGCGTCCTTGTAGAAGATGCGCACGCAGTGGCCGAACACGATGGGGTGGGACACCTTCATCATGGTGGCCTTCACGTGCAGCGAGAACATCACGCCGGTCTTGCGCGCGTCTTCGATTTCCTTCTCGTAGAACTCCAGCAGCGCCTTCTTGCTCATGAACATGCTGTCGATCACCTCGCGGTCGAGCAGCGCGACCTTGGGCTTCAAGATGATGGTCTTGCCGCTCTTGGTGATCAGTTCCATCTTCACTTCACGGGCGCGGTCCAGGGTCATGGACTTTTCACCGTGGTAGAAGTCGCCGTGGTGCATGTGCGAGACGTGGCTGCGCGATGCCTGGCTCCATTCACCCATCGAATGCGGGTTCTTGCGCGCGTAGTTCTTCACGGCGGCGGGCGCGCGGCGGTCGGAGTTGCCTTCGCGCAGCACGGGGTTCACGGCAGAGCCGATGCACTTGCCGTAGCGGGCCTTGATGTCCTTTTCCTTGTCGTCCTTGGGCTGGTCCGGGTAGTCGGGCAGTGCGTAGCCCTTGCCCTGCAGCTCGGTAATGGCTGCCTTGAGCTGGGACACCGACGCGCTGATGTTGGGCAGCTTGATGATGTTGGCATCGGCCTGCAGCGTCTTCTTGCCCAGCTCTGCCAGCGTGTTCGGCGCGCGCTGGTCTTCCTTCAGGAACTCGGGGAACTCGCCCAGCACGCGGGCGGCCACGGAGATGTCCGATTCCGCCACGTTGATGCCGGCCGGTGCGGCAAAGGTGCGGATGATGGGAAGAAAGGAAGCCGTGGCCAGGCGAGGTGCCTCGTCGGTCAGGGTGTAGATGATGGTCGGTTGCTGAGTCGTCATGGCTTGTCTCACGAAACGAGTATGTGGACGGCCCCTACCGGTGCAGGACAGAGGCCAAACGCGGATGCTCTCGCATTCTCCTTCCTTGGCGCTGGCTTGGCCCCCGGTTTTTGCAATCGAATTCCACTATGCAAAATTTACTGGCGGGTAGGACCATTTTTTTTATCGCTGGTGCCCCCGTACGAGAGCGGTGCGCTACCCAATGCGAGTGCATGCAGGCTGCAAAGGCCTCACTCATACAGGGGCCAAGCAGGACGGCTGCGAGGGGGCAGCAAGCCCCAAAAACGGACCCTTACCGCTCAGGAGCGCCGGTAGCGCAGGCTCTGCAAAACGCCTTGGACGCGCAGCAGGGCTTGCGCCTCCTCGCGCCCCGCGGGTGTGATGAACCGGGAGCGCATCGCGCGCCTCAGGCACTCCCTGGCGCGGGCTGCGGACAACGATGTTCCTGAGCCCTTCAAATGGCACTTTGCCAGTTCGACCCAGGCGTCGCCATCTCCGTCCAGGGCTGCTTTGCGGAACCAATGGAAAGAGCTGCGATGGGCATGCCGCTCACGAAACAAGATGGCCAAGTTGTTGGAGGCTACAAAGTCGCCTGCGTGACGCGCTTTGCGGTACCAGATCTTTGCCAGGTGTTTGCTGGCAGGTGTACCCAGGCCTTCGTCGTAGAAGAACCCCAGATTCATCATCGCGCTCCTAAGACCCTCGTATGCGCAGGACCGAAACAATTGGAATGCGCGCGTGGCAGATCGCCGGCGTCCCACGCCTCGTGGGCCTGTTCTTCTCTGGCATCAACAGGTGTCACTGCAAAGGCTCCTGAGCATGTCGAATGTCTGCGCATTCGATCCGAAGCGTTGACCCGCGTTCGAACACCATATCGTGCACCAGCATGCCCGCGGGATTTATCCAAATCGCATGGGCGAGCAGGTCTCCATGGGCCGTATGCGAGTAGCGAGGCTCGCCATGCCGCGCAGGGCTCTGAAAGGCATATGCCTCCACCGCGGTGTAGTGCAGATGGATGCGCCGATCGTGGTATGGGCCCAAGAGGCACAACCGTACTTCCGTTTGCCGCATTTCCTGCCTACTTCCCTCTGCTGTTTCGCCAATGGTCAGTGACTGCAGCCATGCATCGTGAAGCGAACTGCGGGCGTTGAGATCGTGGTGCGCAGGATCGGACGCGAATTCATAGACATGGACAGGCATGCGCGCCTGGATGGAATCCAGATAGCGCAGGTAACCCGTGAAATCTATGTAGCCTGTGTGAAGGCTGAAAAGGTGTTCAATGGCCATATGTGCTGGGCGGAATGTGACCATGTTAAAGCCCGTTCGCGCGAGCCCAGTGCCTCGTGGACGGTCATCCTGGGTCTGTTCGCGCAGGAACAGCCAGCACCCGGTCCCCCACCACCGCAAACCGCCGGGCCATCGGCGGTACCGATTGGCTCGACGTGCCCGTGAAGGCACCGAACGCCGGCAGCACCAGCAGCCCGGGCGTCAGGGCATAACAGGGCAGGCGCATGGCATCGCGCGCCGGGCCGTACAGCGTGGTGGTGGGGTGTAGATGGCCGGCCAGCACGGTGGCGCCTTCCACGGTCTGCGGGTGGTGGCAGGCGGCCACAGGGGCGCCTGTCATGGGTTGCCAGGGCTCGTCGGCCAGGTCGATGCCCAGGGCGCGCGGCGGGTCGCCTGCGTGCAGGTCGTGGTTGCCGCGCACCAGGGTCATGGCGATGTGCGCGTGGTGCTGGCGCCAGGGCAGCAGTTGCTGCCACAGCCGCTCGTCGGCACCGCTGCGGGCGTGCAGAAAGTCGCCCAGAAAGACCAGGTGCACGGCGCCCGTCACGGCCAGCACGGTGTCAAGCCGGGCCAGGTTGTCGGCCGTGGTGCCGTGCGGCACGGGCTGGCCTGCGCGGCGGAAGGTGGCCGCCTTGCCGAAGTGCACGTCGGCCACGAAGGCCATGCGCGCGGCGGGCCACCACACGGCGCGCTGGGGCAGCAGCCACAGGGCGGTGCCGCAGGGCAGGGTGATGGCGTGGGCGCCAGCAGGTGGGGATGCCAGCGAAGGGGCGGTGGCGGTGGCGGTGGTGTCTGCGGTCACGGGCAAGGTCGGTGTCGTCTTCGTCGTCGTGCTCAGAATCCGTGGCGTCCCCGGGGCCGGCGGGGTGCGCCCTCAGTGTCGCCGCGGCGTGCGCGCCGGGGGGATGCGGTGGCGCCGTCGGGGACGTCCCAGGCCATGTCGGCCGGGGCCACGGTATTGTCGGCGAGGTGGGTGCCGGTGGTGTCGTCGGCGGCCTTCTCCAGCGCCTGCACCATGCGCGCCAGGCGGTCGGCCAGCGTTTCGGTGCTCAGGCGTTCGCGAAAGCGCTCCACCATCAGCGGCAGGGCGAACGGGGTGGGGCGTTGCAGTGCATGGATGGACAGGGTCTGCGCCTGCATGCCGCGCAGCGTGCGGGCCAGCCGCTCCATGTCGAGCTCGTTGGCCAGCAGCTCGGCGCGGGCCTGGGCCAGCAGCAGGTTGTCCGGGTCGTACTGGGCGAACACGTCGTAGTACAGCGACGACGAGGCCTGCAGCTGGCGGCTGCTGCGCTGCTCGCCGGGGTGGCTTTGAAAGATGAGGCCTGCGATGCGCGCGATCTCGCGAAAGCGCCGGCGCGCCATCTCGGTCGCGTTCAGGCTGGCGAGCACTTCGTCCTCCAACCCGCTGCCGATGGTGGTGTGCGTGCCCTCGCCGATGAGGCGCGGCAGCAGCGCGGCCCAGTCCACGGGCTTGGCCGACAGCAGCTCCAGCCCGTAGTCGTTGACGGCGATGGAGAAGGTGTTGGGCACCTGTTCGGACGCGCGCCAGGCCAGCAGCCCCGCCAGGCCCAGGTGCACCAGGCGGCCCGCCAGCGGGTACAGGTACAGGTGCCAGCCTTCGCGCGTGTGCAGGGTTTCGGCCACCAGGCGGCTGGGCGTGGGCAGGGCCGACCAGGCGTGCTGCAGCGCCAGCAGCGGCTGGGCGCACTGCATCTCGGGCGATGCGTAGACGCCGCGCTCGGCCTGCTCCAGCATCTCCAGCATGGCGTCGGCCAGCGTGTTCGACAGCGGCATGCGCCCGCCGTTCCAGCGCGGCAGCGCGGCGCTGCCCTTGGGGGCGATGCGCACGTAGGCCGTCATCTGCTGGGTGCGCACCAGCTCCAGCAGGCGGCCGGCGAACATGAACACGTCGCCCTTGCGCAGCCGCGCGATGAAGCTTTCTTCCACCGAGCCCAGGCGCCCGCCGCTCACGAACTGCACCTGCATGCTGGAGTCGCTCACGATGGTGCCGATGTTGCTGCGGTGCCGGCGCGCGAGCCGCGCATCGGGCACGCGCCACACCCCTTCCTCATCAGGCGCTGCGCGCTGGAAGTCGGGGTAGATGGCCAGCGAGGCCCCGCCCTGGCGCACGAACTGCAGCGCCCACTGCCAGTCGTTGTCGGCCAGCGTGGCATAGGCCGGGGCACGGCGCACTTCGGCCAGCAGCGCATCGGGTTCGAAGCCGCCGCCCAACGCGATGGTGACCAGGTGCTGGACCAGCACATCGAGCGGTGCGCGCGGCGTGTGCCGGTCTTCGATGCGGCCCTGGGCCAGCGCATGGCGCGCTGCGGCGGCTTCCACCAGCTCCAGGCTGTGCGTGGGCACCAGCGTGATGCTCGACGTGCGCCCCGGTGCATGGCCCGAGCGGCCCGCGCGCTGCACCAGCCGCCCCACGCCCTTGGCCGAGCCGATCTGCAGCACCTGCTCCACGGGCAGAAAGTCCACGCCCAGGTCCAGGCTCGACGTGCAGACCACCGCCTTGAGCAGACCGGCTTTCAGCCCGTTCTCCACCCAGGCCCGCACGTCCTGGCTCAGCGACCCGTGGTGCAGCGCAATGGTGCCGGCCCAGTCGGGCCGCGCCTCCAGCAGCGCCTGGTACCAGCGTTCGGCCTGCGAGCGCGTGTTGGTGAAAACCAATGAAGAGGCGCAGGACTCGATGGACTCCACCACCTGCGGCAGCAGTGCCAGGCCCATGTGCCCGGCCCAGGCAAAGCGGTCCACCTTGGCCGGCAGCATCACCTGCACCTTGAGCGCCTTGTCCACGCGGCCCTGCACCAGCACGGCCGGTGGTGCAGCGGGGGCGCCCGGGGAAGGGCGGGGCAGCAGCGTGTCCAGCGCTTCTTGCAGGTTGCCCAGCGTGGCCGACATGCCCCACACCTGCAGTGCCGGGTTCCAGCCCGACAGGCGCGCCAGCGCCAGCTGCGCCTGCACGCCGCGCTTGTTGCCCACCAGCTCGTGCCATTCGTCCACCACGACCAGTTGCACATGGCGCAGGCGCTCGTGGGCATCGGCGCGGGCCAGCAGCAGCGATAGACTCTCGGGCGTGGTTACCAGCAGCGTGGGCAGGCGGCGGTCCTGCGCGGCGCGCTCGCCGCTGGCGGTGTCGCCGGTGCGCAGGCCGCTGGTCCAGTCGGGGGCCAGGTCGGGCATCGGTGCCTGCAGGGCGCGCAGCGTGTCGGCTGCCAGGGCGCGCATGGGGGTGATCCACAGCACGGTCAGGGGAGGGGCGGCTGCGCGGCGCTTGCGCAGGGCGGTGCGGTCGCTGGTGCTGGTGCTGGCCGACGGCGTCGCAGCTTCGATGGAAGCGGCCCCGCCTTCGACAGGCTCAGCCCGAACGGGTGGGGATGTGATCTGACTGGTCGATCCGGCTGTCGGCATCAGCGTGTGCCCGGCCAGCGCCAGGTGCTGCAGCGCGCCCAGCCACACCGCATAGGTCTTGCCCGCGCCGGTGGTCGCGTGCAGCAGGCCCGAGCGGCCCTTGCCCAGGGCGCGCCACACGTCTTGCTGAAAGCCGAAGGGCTGCCAGCCACGCGCCGCCATCCAGCCCGCTGCGGCACTCAACGCGACGGTGGGCAACGGCTTGCGCGGACGGCGGGGCGCGGCCTTGGCAGCGGTGCTCATCCCGGTGCGTCCTGCCCCGGCAACAGCGCCATCAAGGTTTGCAGCGTGTCGGCCTCGGCCACGGTCTTGTCCTTGCGCCAGCGCAGCATGCGCGGAAAGCGCACCGCGATGCCGCTCTTGTGGCGCGGGCTCTTGCCGATGCCCTCGAAGCCGAGTTCGAAGACCATGGTCGCATCCACGCTGCGCACGGGCCCGAAGCTCTCGCGCGTGGTCTTGCGCACGATGGCGTCCACCTGGCCGATCTCCACATCCGTCAGGCCCGAATACGCCTTGGCGAACGGGACCAGTTGGCGCTCGGGGTCGTCCGGCGGGCCGTTCCACACGGCAAAGGTGTAGTCGCTGTACAAACTGGCGCGGCGGCCGTGGCCGCGCTGGGCGTAGATGAGCACGGCGTCCACGCTCATGGGGTCGATCTTCCACTTCCACCACACGCCCACGTCCTTGGTGCGCCCCACGCCGTAGTGCGCCTGGCGGTTCTTGAGCATGAAGCCCTCGGTGCCCATGCCGCGCGCGGCCTCGCGCTGACGCGCGAGGTCGTCCCAGTTGGCGCCGTGCAGCAGCGCGCTCAGTCGCAGGGTGGGTTGCCGTGCGGTGGTGGTCGAGGGCGAGGGTGTGGGTTCGAGGTCAAGCTCCACCAGCCGTGCGGACTGAGCCTGTCGAAGTCCAGCGCCGCGCTTCGACGGGCTCGGCGTGATCGGTTCGGCGGTTGTTGGGAGTGTTCCTTGCGGTGCATCGGCCGACGGTTGCAGCAGCGCCTCCAGCAGCGCACGGCGCGCCTGCTGGGGCTGCTGGCGCAGGTCCTGGCCCGCATGTTCAAGCAGGTCGTAGGTCACCAGCACCACTGGCAGCTCGCGCAGCAGCTTGGGGCCGAGGGTCTTGCGGCCCAGGCGTTTTTGCAGGTCGGCGAAGGGGCGGGGCTGGGGCTCGCCGGGCAGCCACACCAGGATCTCGCCATCGACCACCGAGCCATCGGGCAGCTGCGCCATCGCGGCCCCGGCCAGTTCGGGGAAGCGATCGGTCACCAGTTCTTCTCCACGCGACCACACCCACACCGCGCCGCCGCGCCGCACGATCTGCGCGCGGATGCCGTCCCATTTCCATTCCACCAGCCAGTCGCCGGGCGTGCCGAGCAACGCAGGCATCTCGGCCACGGGCTGGTTGAACGGGTGGGCCAGGAAGAAGGGGTAGGGCTGGCCGGCCATGCCGGCATCCACGGCATCGCCCGCGTCGCCATCCGCAGCCTCGCCCACGGGCGCCACGAGCGCGCTGTAGTCGTCGGCCTGGGGTTGCCGGCCGATCTGCGTGTAGCCCATGAGCCGGTGGGCGATGCGCTTGGGGTCGAGCGCGCTCACCGTGGCCAGCGCCTGCGTGACCTGCAGGCGCGACACCCCCACGCGGAAGTTGCCGGTGATGAGCTTGAAGTACACGAAGCGCTGCTCCGGCGCCAGCCTGTCCCACTGCGCGCGCAGGCGGGCGTCGGCCTCGTCGGGCGGCAGCGCGCGCAGGGGCAGCAACTGGGCCATCCACTCGGCCAGCGGTAGGTCTAAGGGTTGCACCGGCGGAGGCAGCAGCAGGGCCAGCGTTTCGGCCAGGTCGCCCACGGCCTGGTAGCTTTCTTCGAACAGCCATTCGGGCAGGCCGGCGGCCTCTTGCGCCAGGGCCTTCAGGCGCTTGGTGGGCACCATCTGGCGCGGCTTGCCACCGGCCAGAAAGTAGGTGGCCCAGGCTGCATCGGACGGCGGCGCCACACGCAGGTAGGCCACCAGCGCCGCGAGCTTGGCCGACTGCCCGGTGGTGGCATCCAGCGCCTGGAACAGCTCGGCGAACGCCCTCATGGCGCGGCCTCAGGCAGCGCGCCGGCTTCTTCGGCAAGGGCTGCAGGAGGCGCCGCGTTGCTGTCGTCCTCGTTGTCGTCGGCCCCGTATTCGGTCTTGAACACCTGCGCATCCAGGCCCTGCTCGCACAGCCAGCGCACCATTACCTCGGTGCTGCCGTGGGTGACGATGACGCGCTCGGCCCCGGTGGCGCCGATGGCCTTTTGCAGGCTGGGCCAGTCGGCGTGGTCGCTCATCACGAAGCCCCGGTCCACGCCGCGGCGGCGGCGTGCGCCGCGCACCAGCATCCATCCGCTGGCAAAGGCATCGGAATGCTCGCCAAAGCGCTTGAGCCAGGGCGTGCCCGCCGCCGAGGGCGGGGCCAGCACGAGCGCGCGGCGCAGCTCGGCCTTGGTGACGCCCGGGTCCGTCACGCGCAGCGTGGGTGGCAGTGCCACGCCGGCTGCGCGGTACACGCCGTTGAGCGGGTCCACCGCGCCGTGCACGACGATGGGGCCGATGTTCGGGTCCACCCCGTGCAGCAGCCGCTGCGCCTTGCCGAAGGCATACGCATACAGGATGCTGGCCTTGCCCGCCGCGGCATTCGCAGCCCACCAGGCATTGATGTCGGCGAACAGCACCGGCTGCGACGGCCAGCGGTAGATGGGCAGGCCGAAGGTCGACTCGGTGATGAAGGTGTGGCAGCGCACCGGCTCGAACGGCGGGCAGGTGCCGTCGTCTTCGAGCTTGTAGTCGCCCGACGCCACCCACACCTGGCCGCCGTGCTCGATGCGCACTTGCGACGAGCCCAGCACATGCCCCGCGGGATGGAGCGACACGCGTACGCCCTGCTGGTCGATGACGTCGCCATAGGCCAGCGTCTGCAGGTCGATGTCCGCACCCAGCCTATTGCGCAGCGTGCCTTCGCTGTCCGTGTGCGCCAGGTAGTGCGCCGAGCCCATGCGCGCGTGGTCCGAATGCGCATGCGTGATCACAGCCCGGCTCACCGGCCGCCAGGGGTCGATGTAGAAATCGCCGGGCGGGCAGTACAGGCCTTCAGGGCGGTGAACGATGAGGTCGCTGGGCATGGCGTGGGACGGCAGGGTGGCGGCAGGCTCTCAGAAAAAATCAGCGCTACCGCTTAATGGAATAGGTCTTTTTGCTATGAATTAGAGAGCAAACGATGCTGTGCGAGTTGCCCTCATCATCACCACATCGGCCGAGCTGTCTGCAGGCCAACGCCGCATGTTTGTGAGCACTGGATGGGGCCTTCAGGCGCGCGCGCAGCGGGGCGCCGCGCCGTACCATGTGCATTCTTTTGCCAAAAGGAAGGGGTCCCATGCACTTCATCTTGCCCTGGCGCCTGCTGCGCTCCGTGTGCGTCGTGGGCGTCCTGGCCAGCGCGGCGGCTGTCGCCATGGCGCAAGGCGCAAAGGCCCCGACGCCTGAGCGCACCAACGCCTTCAACGACCCCTTCGTGCAGGTCACGTCCGCCATGCCCGCCTGCCCCGTGCCCGAGGGCCCGCTGTATACCGAGACCGAAGTGCGTGATGTGGCGCATGTGCGCGCGCAGCACGGCGGCAGCTGCTACCGCGTGGGCCGATGCCGGCTGCCCAACTCCTACCTGTACGACGCCGAGATCATTCCGCGCGTGCGGCTGTACCTGCGCGAGGACGGCCGGTTTGGCGACACCAGCGTATGGGTGCTGGGCGAGCGCCGCCTGGTCACGCTGATGGGCTGCGTGCAGTCGGCCGAGCAGTCCCTGGCGATGGAGCAGGCCGTGCAGCTGGTGGACGATGTGTTGGGGGTGGTCAACCTGCTGCAGGTGGGCACTGCGCCTGGCACTGCGCGCTACCCGGCATTGCAGCAGCGGTAAGGGGGACGATCCGGTCTGCACCCATGACGTCTCAGCGGGCGCCAGGGCCGGTCAGACAAACAAGGTGGACAGCATGTGCGCCGGGACGGGCAGGCCGGGCGTGGCGTCCGTGGCTTCAAAAAAATCCGCACCTTGCTGGGCTGGGCGGATGGACGAAAAAATGGGCGGGAACACGGGCTGCGTGATGTGGTGCTGGGTCTTGCATTCTTCGCAGGCATGCAGCTTGGGGACGAACTGGCGGTTCTTGCGCGACCCCACCGGGCCCAGCGTGTCCCAGACGACGCGCGAAGCCTCTGCCGACACGGGCTTGCAGTGGTTGCGCCAGTCCACATTGCCCAGCACGGCCACGTAAAAGCCGAGCAGGTTCGACACCAGATCTTCTTCGCTGAAGCCGCTGTCCGTGAAGGCCGACAGCGACGCCTGCACGTCCTCGAAGCCCAGGGAGACTTCCTTGAAGATCGCCAGCGCCACCGAGCGCTGGGTGGCCAGCGGCAGGCCCTTGCGGATGAAGTAGAACTTCGTGAAGTCACGCGAGAAGCCGAACTTGCGCATCCCCTGGCGGTACATCACCAGATGGTGGTCCGGCTTGCCCGTGACCTGCAGGCCGCGCTCCAGCGAGACGTCCTTCCACAGATAGGCGGCGCTCGCATGGCGGTTGGCCGGCTTCTCGACGGACACCAGGTGGCCAATATCGATCCAGCCGCAATTGCACGTGTAGATCAGGCGATTGGGAATGTCCGAGCGAGATGACATGGGTGTTCAACGAGGAAGTGGAGAAAAAAAGGGGGCGCTGCGTGCGCGGCTGCGGTGGGATCAAATCAATCGTAGTGAGTGATTTCAAAGCGGATCAGTGGGGTGCCCCCATCGCTGTCCTGGTAGGTGGTCAGCAACACCAGGTCGCGCTTGTCAGAGGTGTATTGCGCTTCGCGGAGTCCGGGCGAGACGATGTTCTTGTTGCTGGCCACCGCCGATTCATTGCCCGTCGCGCTGACGGAATGCAGCGCCAGGTTCTGCAGCTGGCGGCTCACTTGGTCCCAAACCGCGTCGGCGGTGTCGAGCGGCACCTTGAAGCTCAATTGCGATTGGGGCGGCTTGTTGCCGTCGCCGACCGAGCCGAAGTATTCGCGGCCCTGTGCGACGTCGGGCACCTGTACATCGCGCACCAGCGACGAGATGCCCAGGTAGTACACGGGCGAGCCGGGCCGCGTGACGTAGTCCTCTACGGAAAAGAGGTAGCCCAGCGTCCCCATCGCAGCCAGGACGAGTGCCGTGGTCACGGCGGCGGCCAGTCGAAAGATAGTGCGGAAGGAAAGCCCTGGCATGGTGGGATGGGGGTCGTGCAGAGGGGGGACCGGCGATTCTGGCCGTGAAATTCCCAGGTTCGGGTGTAAGAGATGTAATGGGCCGTATGCAGCGGCAGCTGGTGGCATGTCATGTGCATACGTCCCGGGCCCCTTCACTTTCACTGCGGAAACACCACCCAGGGATTTCCATATCTGCAGAAGCGTGGAGGTATTGCACATTGCGTGCTGACAACAATCTGGAGGTTTGTATGCCCTTGCGTTTCGATCGTTACTCGCTGCTATCTGCGCCCGCACTGGCGGCCGTCCTGGCGTGCATGGTGCCCGCCGTGGCGGGGGCAAAGCCTTTCAAATGGGCCGGCTCCAGCGACATCCAGTCCATGGACATCCACTCGCAGAACAGCGCTTTGGGCAACGGCATCCACGCGGCGGTGTATGAGTCGCTCGTGATGTTCAACAGCCGCACGCTCAAGGTCGAGCCCCTGCTGGCCACGTCCTGGCAGCAGGTCAGCCCCACGCAGTTGCGCCTGAAGCTGCGCCAGGGCGTGAAGTTCAGCGACGGCTCGGCCATGACGGCCGACGACGTGGTGTATTCGCTGCAGCGCGCGATGAGCAAGACGTCCACCTACGCCATCTACACCCAGGGCATGGACCGCATCGCGAAGGTGGATGGCGAGACCATCGACATCTTCCTGAAGAACCCCAACCCGGTGCTGCTCAACCAGCTGACCGAGCTGCGCGTGATGAGCAAGGCCTGGGCCGAGAAGAACAATGCCGTGGAGCCCAAGGACATCAAGGCCAAGGACGAAACGTTTTCGCACCGCAACGCCATGGGCACGGGCCCGTTCGTGCTGAAGGAATGGGTGCCCGACCAGAAGATCGTCTTCGCCGTCAACCCGCTGTGGTGGAGCGCCGGCAAGACCGAGGGCAACGTGACCGAGATCACCTACACGCCCATCAAGTCCGAGGCTACGCGCATCGCGGCACTGCTGTCCGGCGAGGTCGACATGGTGCGCGACACCAGCCTGCAGGACCTGGAGCGGCTTCGGGCCAACCCCAATCTCAAGGTCATGGAGATGGTCGAGAACCGCACCATCTACCTGGCCATGGACCAGTTCCGCGACGAGCTGCCGGGCAGCAATATCAAGGGCAAGAACCCGCTCAAGGACCTGCGGGTGCGCAAGGCGCTGTACCAGGCCATCGATGCCGGTACGTTGCAGCGTGTGACCATGCGCGGCATGTCCAAGCCCACGGGCGCCATCGTCTCGCCGCTGGTCAACGGCTGGACGGAGGCGGTGGACAAGCGCCTGCCTTACGACCCCAGCGCGGCCAAGGCGCTGCTGGCCGATGCGGGCTACAAGGACGGCTTCGAGGTCGACCTGGCCTGCAGCAACAACGCCATCATCCAGGACGAAGGGCTGTGCCAGGCCATCACCTCGATGTGGGCGCGCGTGGGCGTCAAGGCCAAGCTGCGCACGCTGCCGGCCGTCACCTACTACCCCATGGCCCAGCGGCACGAGGCCAGCATCGCGCTGCTCAGCTGGGGCGTGCCCACGTTCGACGCGCTGTACACCCTGCAGTCGCTCACGCGCACCAAGACCACCGGCGGCGACGGCAACTACAACCTGGGCCGCTACAGCAACGAACGCATGGACTACATCGTGGACCGCGTGAAGACCGAGATCGACCTGCCGGTGCGCAACCGGCTGCTCACCGAAGGGCTGCA
The DNA here is from genome assembly GCF_964253015.1 of Acidovorax sp. LjRoot194. Taxonomy (NCBI): domain Bacteria; kingdom Pseudomonadati; phylum Pseudomonadota; class Betaproteobacteria; order Burkholderiales; family Comamonadaceae; genus Acidovorax; species Acidovorax sp. LjRoot194. The sequence goes on from NZ_CAXUQB020000001.1 coordinate 152,501, forward strand.
ACTGCAAAACGACACCGTGGCCAACATTCCACTGCACAACCAGATGCTGGCCTGGGCCATGAAGAAGAACGTGGATCTGGTGCAGCGGCCGGACAACCGCATCGACTGGCGGTTGATCAAGGTGAATTGAGGGTTGGCGGGTTGCTGGTTGGAAGGTGGCTGGGGTGAAGCAGCCGTAGTGCGCGGAAGACGGCCCCCTCTCCCCGACCCTCTCCCGCGAGGGGCGAGGGGGTCAAAGCCGGGGTAGGGTACGACTCTGGTGGAAATGGCCTCTGGCGCGCTTTCTAAAAGCGCTAGAAGCTATTATTTGTATAGCATTCTTATCCACTGCATCTCGCCGCACACAACGGCAACAGAGCCGCAGACAGCCCCCCCAAACTCCCTCTCCCCTCGCGGGAGAGGGCTGGCGAGAGGGGGCGTGAGCAGCAGAGCCTCAATACAAACCCCCGCTCTGCGCACGCTGGCAGCCAGCGCGATCGATCCATCCGTCTGCACCCCATCGGTTGCTCACTTCATGGGCTGCCACACGATGATCGCCATGCCCGCCAGCGCCACCAGCACCCCCGCCACATCCCACGGCGTGGGCCGGATGCCGTCCACTGCCCACAGCCAGGCCAGCGCCACGCCGATGTAGACGCCGCCGTACGCCGCATAGACGCGCCCCGCGCCGGCGGTGTCGTGCAGCGTCAGCAACCAAGCAAACAGCGCCAGGCTCAGCGCGGCGGGCACCAGCAGCCATGCCGGCTTGCCCTGACGCAGCCACAGCCACGGCAGGTAGCAGCCCACGATCTCGGCCAGCGCTGTGGCCACGAAGAGTGCGAAGGTCTTCACAGGCCCACCTGCGCTTTCGTTTTCGCATTCGCCAGACGGGGGCGGTGGGCCGTGTCGTTGCTCGCTGCCTCGCCAGCGGCAGGCGCCGTCCATGCGCGCAGGGCCAGCTCGCCCTCGGCCGAGAAGTGCACCACGCGCGAGTCCTTGTCGCGCCGCGCCCAGCCGCGTTCCACCAAGCGCTGCAGCAGCGCGGCACCGAGCGCGCCGCCCAGGTGGTGGCGCCGCTCGCTCCAGTCCAGGCAGGGGCGGCACAGCATGCGCCGCTGGCGCTCCACCACGGCCGTGTCGATGCCTTGCTGGGCAAACCACTCGGCACCCGCCGTGGTCAGCGCGAGGCCGCCATCGGCAGCGTGCAGATAGCCCTGGCGCAGCAACGCCTCGTGCAACTGCACGCCCACTTCGCCCGCCAGATGGTCGTAGCAGACGCGGGCGCGCCGCAGTGCGGGTTCGCGCGGGCTTGCGCGCAAGCGCACGGCGCCTGCACGGAACGCCACGTTCATCAGCGACTCCAGCAACTGCGCCACGTCGCGGTCGGCCAGGCGAAAGTAGCGGTGCCGGCCCTGGCTCTCCACCGACAGCAGGCCGGCGTCGAGCAGCTTGGCCAGGTGCGCGCTGATGGTCTGCTTGGTGACGCCGGCAATGTCCGCCAGCTCGGTGGCCGTGAGGGCGCGGTCGGCCATCAGTGCGGTCAGGACTTCGGCGCGCGCGCTGTCGCCGATGAGCGCGGCAATGCGCGCGATGTGGGGGCCGTCTTTCATGGTTCGATATTGGGCGAACCATCCCGGGCCGTCAAGCGCCTATCGTCAAACCCTCACACACCACACGCATCCCGACCCGGGCATCACACCATGATCACCTGCTTCATCCGCTACGACATCGACCCCTTCCAGCGCGAGCAGTTCGCCGAATACGCGCGCCGCTGGGGGCAGATCATCCCGCGCTGCGGTGGCCACCTGCTGGGCTACTTCCTGCCACACGAAGGGACCAACTACGAGGCGTGGGGCCTCATCGGCTTTGACTCGCTGGCCGCGTACGAGGCCTATCGCGCCCGCCTGCGCACCGACCCCGAAGGCCGTGCCAACTTCGCGATGGCGCAGGAAAAGCGCTTCATCCTGCGCGAGGAGCGCACCTTCACCCAGGGCGTCGAAGGCACGCTGGGCCTGCCCGCGCACGCCGTGGAGTCCGCCCCATGATGGCCGTGATCTTCGAGGTGCTGCCCGCACCCGGCCGCAAGGACGCCTACCTGGCCGCCGCCGCCGCGCTGCGGCCTGCGCTGGAGCAGGTGGACGGCTTCATTTCCATCGAACGGTTCGAGAGCCTGAGCGAGCCCGGCAAGCTGCTGTCGCTCTCGTTCTGGCGGGATGAAGAGGCCGTGGCCCGCTGGCGCCAGGTGGAGGCCCACCGCAGCACCCAGCAGGCAGGCCGCGCTGGCATCTTTGCCGACTACCGCCTGCGCGTGGCCGCCGTGGTGCGCGACTACGGCCTGCACGACCGCGCACAGGTGCCGGTGGATTCACGCCGGGTGCACGGCTGAGCGGTGCGCTGCATTGCGGCCCTGCCTGAGGCGCACGATCTGCGTCAGGGCATGTACCCTGTGCGAAGCGCATGCGCCCAATCCGGCCTCTGCCGCTGCTCGGCGAGCAGCGCCATCGCTTCATGGTTGTAAGCCACGGCGATGTGCTCCACCTGCCACTGGCCGCCGTGCAGCGTGATCAGCGCGTAGCGCGCATCGGGCGTGCCAGATTCCACCGCGTGGTAGACGGGGTGGTCGTCGCTGTACGCCTGCAACCCCACGCTGCCGGGGTTGACCAGCAACTGCGCGCCCAGCCGCACTGCGCGCGGCACATGGGTGTGCCCGCAGGCGATCACAGGCACCGCAGTCTGTGCATCGAGTCGCTCGCGGATCTCTGCGGGCCGCGCCAGGCGCAGGGCGTGGCCGTCCAGCGTCTCCAGCAGGTATTCGTGGTCACTGCGCGGCGAGCCGTGGCACAACATTACGTCGTCGGTCAGGCGCAGGCTGTGCTGCAGCGTGCGCATCCATGCGAACTCGGCCTCTGTGAGCTGCGCGTGCGCATACTGGTCCGATGGGCCTGCGCGCCCGGGCTGCAGGTGCAGCACCTGCCGCTCGTGGTTGCCCGCCAGCGACAGCCATCCCGATGCCATGAGCCACTGCGCCGTCTCGCGCGGCAGCAGCGGGCCCGAGAGGTTGTCGCCCAGGTTCACCACCCGGTCGGCGCCGCGCTGGCGGATGTCGGCCGCCACGGCTTCGAGGGCTGCCAGGTTGCCGTGGATGTCGGAGACGAGGGCGATGCGCATGGTGAGAAAAACTTTCAGCAGGGTGACACGGAGATGCTCCCCATGCCCTGGCACAGGTGTCCGCTCACGCGGGCCTGGTTGAACAGCAGGTCGCACAGCCACGCGTACACCACCGCAATGTAGGCCAACTGGCCCCATCCCACGTAGCTGCCGAAGACGATGGTGGAGAGCCAGTTCTGGCCCCACAGGTACACGCCGCTGCAGATCAGCGTAGCCGCCAGCAGCGTGGCCGCGGCCGGTACCAGCGCCGCCGCTTGTGCACCGCGGCGCCGCCATGCGGCCAGCCCCAGCAAGGCAAACGCGAGCGCATTCGCGCCGCTGAAGATGCGCAGCTCGCGCAGCAGCTTGTCTGCCGTGTCGAGGTAAGCCGTGCGGATCAACGCGTCGAGGCGGGCCTGCATCTGCTGCGCCGTGCCGATCTCCAGCTGCAGGCGCTGCTCGCGCCGCTTGCGGCACTCGCAGGCGGGAATGCCCATCTCGGCGGCTATGGCGGCCACGCGCGCTGGCAGGCCTGCCGACAGCGCCTTGCGGGCGGCTTCGATCTCTTGCTCCTTGCCCTGCCAGAGAAGCCGCGCCCGCCCGGTCAGAAAGCGCTCATCCAGGGCCTGCAGCTTCTCGCCGGTTTTCTTTTCAATGTGCTGGCGGATCATGTCGCGCGCCGTGTGCTCGACCCAGGTGGGTTGCAGCAGGGAGGTGATCAGCAAGGCGCCAAAGAGCAGGCTGCCAAGAAGCGCGATGAGCAGCGTGAACGAGCGAATGAACTGGGGCATTGGCCGAGCATAGATGGGCACGCCCGGGCGGCCGCCGCATGCGGCGCCGCCACCGGATCGCGCCGTGAAATCCATCACTCTTGGCGAGAAAACCTGTGGGATCAGGCCGTACCGACTGGCCTTGCGGCCGGCTCTGCGGCGGACCTCCACCCGGCTTCCGCCCGCGCAGAGAAAGCGGCCACCGCCGTTGCGGCAGCGGTGTGCGCGACCTGCAGCAGCAAGTGTGGAGCCTCGATGCGAACGATCTCCACGTTGGGCAGCGCGCGCTTGATCACCTCCGCCGATGCGCGCTTGATCAACCGGTCTTCCGTGGCTTGCAGGTACAGCACCGGCACTTGCACCGCGCGCAGCTGGGCGACCACGTTCACCCTCAAGAGGGCGCCCGCCCTGGCGCGCAGCGCTGCCCCCGACACCTTGGCCAGAGTAGCGCGCAACAGGCGCCCCAGATCCGGCGACGTATGCCGGCCCATGAGAAGTTTTCGTACCAGCCATGCGGGTGCAAGCTCGAAGGGCGTGATGGCCGCAAGCGCGCTCACGGGGTGCAGCAGCGGCACCGGGTTCGTCGCAAAGGTGGCACACAGCACCACCCCGGCCAGCCCTGGCGGGCAGGACGCAGCCAGCGACAGGGCGATGGGGCCTGAAAACGACTCACCCAGCAGCACATAGGGTCCGTCTTGCGGCAGTGCCTGCCGTGCCACCACTTCCAGTGCTTGGTAGCCGAGCGCACTCTGCGTGGGATAGCGCACCACCACCGTTCTGATCGATGGGCCCAGCGCTGCGACAAACGGGGCGAACAAGTCGCCCGTGCCGTCCATGCCAGGCAGGAGTACGACGGTGACCATGCTCGTTGACAGTGGCTCAGCACACGGCGGCATCCGCACAGCGCCCTGGGATGGCACCACGGCGCGCCTCACACTGCGCCCACAGTGATCACATCGCGAAAATCTTTCCCGGGTTCAGGATGTTCTTCGGGTCCAGCGCCCGCTTGATAGACCGCATCATGTCCACCGCGCCCGCCCCCGTTTCGTCCAGCAGGAAGCCCATCTTGTGGATGCCCACGCCATGTTCGCCGGTGCAGGTGCCGCCCATGCTCAGCGCGCGGGCCACCAGGGTGTGGTTCATGGCTTCGGCCTTCGCGCGTTCTTCGGCGCTGTTGGGGTCGATCAGGTAGCCGAAGTGGAAGTTGCCGTCGCCCACGTGGCCGACAAGGAAGTACGGGATGCCGCTGGCTTCGGCCTCGTCCACGGATTCGAGCAGGCAGTCGGCCAGGCGGCTGATGGGCACGCAGGTGTCGGTGCTGATGGCGCGGCAGCCCGGGCGGCTTTGCACGGCGGCGAAGTAGGCGTTGTGCCGTGCGGTCCACAGGCGGGTGCGTTCCTCGGGCGTGCTGGCCCATTCGAAGGCCTGGCCGCCGAATTCGCTGGCGATGTCCTGCACGGTCTCCGCCTGTTCCTTCACGCTGGAGGGCGAGCCGTGGAACTCCATCAGCAGCATCGGTTCCTCGCGCAGCGAGAGCTTGCTGTGGGCGTTCACCATGCGCACCGTGTGGTGGTCGATGAGCTCCACGCGCGCAATGGGCACGCCGAGCTGGATGGTCTGGATCACGGTGTGCACGGCCGCCTCGATGCTCGGGAACGAGCAGATCGCCGCGCTCACGGCCTCGGGCAGCGGGTACAGGCGCACGGTGATCTGCGTCATGATGCCCAGCGTGCCCTCGCTGCCCACCAGCAGGCGGGTGAGGTCGTAGCCCGCGCTGCTCTTCTTGGCGCGCGTGCCGGTGTGGATGATGTCGCCGCTGGCCGTGACCACCTCCAGCGCCAGCACGTTCTCGCGCATGGTGCCGTAGCGCACGGCGTTGGTGCCGCTGGCGCGCGTGGCGCTCATGCCGCCGATGCTCGCGTCGGCGCCGGGGTCGATGGGGAAGAACAGGCCCGTGTCCTTGATCGCATCGTTGAGCTGCTTGCGCGTGATGCCGGGCTGCACGGTCACCGTGAGGTCTTCGGCGTTCACACTGAGCACCTGGTTCATGCGGCTCACGTCGATGCTGATGCCGCCTTGCACGGCCAGCAGGTGGCCTTCGAGCGAAGACCCCGCGCCGTAGGGGATCACGGGCACCTCGTACTGGCTGGCCAGCTTCACGGCGTCGGCCACGTCCTGCGTGCTCTGGGCAAACACCACGGCCGAAGGCGGGGGCGCCTGCAGCGAGCCCTCGTCGCGCCCGTGCTGCTCGCGCACGGCCTGGGCCGTGGAGCACTGCGCGCCAAAGCGACTTTGCAGTGCCTCGATCAAGGCCTGCGGTACATCGCGCAGGTGGATTTCTGGAAGCAAGTGGACGGTGGCGGTCGGGGCGTTCATGGGTATGTCTCCGTGGTCGGCGTGTGGAAAACATTCTAGGGGTCACGGACCGGGAACGTGCTGGCGACCCACGGTGCAGGCAGGGTCAGCCGGCGAGTATGGCCGAGTGGCTTCGGGGGAAGCGGGAGCTGCGGCGCTAAGCCACGGCCGCGGACCGCCTTTGCATCCGGTGGTTGCCTGCCGGGCACATGAGGAGTGCTAGCGGGACGGCGCGCCGCTGCAGGCGCCCCTTAGACGCCCCGAACTGACGCTGTGATGCCCCAGGGCGGGGCGCGCAGGCCCGATCCGGACGCCGTCAAACCCCTGTGTGCTCCAGCCTGGTGCGCAGAACTTGTATACCAGTTGGCACGGAACCTGCAATCGGTGGAGCGCAATGACCACCGCCAACGACATCAGCAACCGCATCATCGAAGCCGTGATGGCCCAGAAGCTGGCCCCCGGCTCGCGCCTGGGCGAGCAGCAGCTGGCGATGCTGTTCGACTGCAGCCGCACCATCGTGCGCGAGGCGCTCACGCGCCTGTCCACCCGCGGCATCGTCACTGTGAGCGCGCGGCGCGGCTGGTATGTGATCGAACCGTCGGAAGACGAGGCCCGCGAGGCCTTCGAGGCGCGCCGCGTGATCGAACTCGGCCTGTTGCACCAGCTCAAGTCGGTCGACAAGGCCGCCGTGCGCCAGCTCAAGGCCCACCTGCAGCGCGAGAAGGCGGCGCTGGTGGGCAGCGATGTGGGCGTGCGCAGCTTCCTGCTGGGCGACTTTCATGTTTGTCTGGCCGAATGCCTGGGCAACGGCCTGCTGGCCGACACGCTGCGCGACTTCACGGCGCGCACCACACTGATCGCCATGCTCTACCAGTCGTCGCACGATGCGGCGCAGTCCTGTGCGGACCACGTGCGCATCGTCGAGGCGCTGGAGGCCGGCGACATCGCCCGGGCTGAGGCGCTGATGTCCGAACACATCGGCTCGGTGCAGTCGGCACTGCGCCTGCAGGCCAGCACCGACCCGCTGGCGGGGCTACGCGACGCGCTGGCTCCCATGCACAAGAGCCCTGCCGCCGATCCGGGCGCTGCCAGGTCCGCCATTGCTGCCACGCCGGCCCAGCCTGCAACCCCCGTCGCACCTGACAAGAAGCGCCGGCCCCGCAAGCCGCGCGCCGCCACCGCACGTTCCCTTTCCACCGCGTCCGACAACGACGCAGCACCCGCCGACGCATCCACCTACCTAGGAGCCCTGCTATGACCATCCGCCGCACCCCTGCACCATCGACCCGCCGCCTGACCCTGGGCGTGCTCGCCGCCGCCGGCCTGTCGGCCGCGCTCATGGCACCCGCTGCCCACGCGCAGAACGCACTGGACAACATCCTCAAGGCCAAGGAAATCAAGATCGCCATCCCCACCGACTACCCGCCCTACGGCTTCGTCGGCACCGACCTCAAGCCCCAGGGCCTGGATGTGGAAATGGCCAACTACATTGCTGCCAAGCTGGGTGTGAAGGTCGAGCTGATCCCCGTGACGAGCGCCAACCGCATCCCCTACCTGCAGACGCAGAAGGCCGACCTCGTGATCTCCACGCTGGGCAAGAACCCCGAGCGCGAGAAAGTGATCGACTTCACCGCGTCGTATGCGCCTTTCTTCCAGGCCGTGTTCGCCAGCAAGAGCCTGTCGATCAAGAGCTTTGCCGACCTGACCGGCAAGTCGGTCGCCGTGACGCGTGGCGCGATGGAAGACCAGGAGCTGGGCAAGGTCGCGCCCGCTGGCGTGGACGTGAAGCGCTTCGAAGACCACGCCGCCAGCATCTCGGCCTTCGTGTCGGGCCAGACGCAGGCCATCGCCACCAGCGCCTCCACGGCCGGCACCATCATGATGAAGAACCCCAACCTGCAGACCGAATACAAGCTGCTGCTGAAAGACAGCCCCAACTTCATCGGCGTGGCCAAGGGCGAGGACAAGCTGCGCCTGCGAGTGAACGAGATCATTGCCGAGGCGAAGAAGTCCGGCGACATCGACAAGCTGTCGAGCAAGTGGCTGGGCCGCCCCGCAGGTGAATTGCCTCTGTGATCAACGGCGCGTTGTGACTCCTCCCCATCGTTCAGGCTGATGAGCCTGTGGAAGCCGCTCTCTGCGTGCTGTGTGCGCTGTGTGCGCGCCCTGGCTTCGACAGGCTCAGCCCGAACGGGTGTGAGGGCGCTGGCGGAGGCCGTGAAGGTGCTATCCCGCCATCCATGACGCGCACTGCAGGACACAGGCATCCACAACCTAAGCCGCTAGCACCATGTTGATCCAACTCGACTTCTCTGCCGTGCTCTCGTCCTGGCCGCTGCTGGTGCGTGGCCTGGTGTGGACCATCGGCCTCACCGTGGTGGGCACCGTGCTGGGCCTGCTGCTGGGCACGGCCTGTGCCTGGGCGCGTGCCCGCAATCTCGGCCCGCGCGCGGCGCCGCTGCGCTGGGCGGTGGCAACCTATGTGGAGCTGGTGCGCAATACGCCGTTCATCGTGCAGCTGTTCTTCCTGTTCTTCGGGCTGCCGGCGCTGGGCCTCAAGCTCTCGCCCGAGGTCGCGTCGGTGCTGGCCATGGTGATCAACCTGGGCGCGTACTCGGCCGAGATCATCCGCGCCGGCATCGAGGCCACGCCGCGCGGCCAGATTGAGGCTGCGCAGAGCCTGGCGCTCACGCCCGGCCAGACCTTCCGGCGCGTGGTGCTGCCGCCCGCGCTGCTCAAGGTGTGGCCTGCGATGGTCAGCCAGATCATCATCGTGATGCTGGGCTCGGCCGTGTGCGGCCAGATCTCCACGCCCGAGCTGAGCTACGCCGCCAACCTCATTTCAAGCAACACCTTCCGCGCGTTCGAGGCCTTCATCCTGGCCACGCTGGTGTACCTGGCACTGTCCATGCTCACCCGCCGCCTGCTGATGTGGGTGGGAGCGCGTTTTCTGGTGGGGAGGTAGATCGCCATGGTTGACTTTTCGTTGTGGGACATCCTGCGCAACCTGCTGCTGGCCGCGCGCTGGACGGTGTCGCTCTCGCTCATTGCCTTCATCGGCGGCGGCCTGGTGGGCCTGTTGCTGCTGGTGCTGCGCCTTTCCAAGATGCGCGGCACCGAGCGGCTCATCGGCGCCTACGTGCAGGTGTTCCAGGGCACGCCGCTGCTCATGCAGCTGTTCCTCGCGTACTTCGGCATCGCGCTGTTCGGCATCAAGACATCGCCGTGGACGGCGGCTGCGTTTGCTCTCACGCTCTACACCAGTGCCTACCTTACCGAGATCTGGCGCGGCTGCGTGGCGTCCATCCCCAAGGGCCAGTGGGAGGCCGCGCAGAGCCTGGCGCTCAACTTCGGCGAGCAACTGCGCCATGTGGTGCTACCCCAGGCGCTGCGCATTGCGGTGCCGCCCACAGTGGGCTTTCTGGTGCAGGTGATCAAGGGCACGGCGCTGGCGTCGGTGATCGGCTTCGTCGAGTTGACGAAGGCGGGCAGCATGATCTCCAACGCCACCTACCAGCCCTTCCTCGTCTACGCCTGCGTGGCCCTGCTGTACTTTGTGTTGTGCTTCCCGGTGAGCCTGGTCGCGCAGTCCCTTGAAAGGAAACTCCATGGCAACCGCCACTGACACCAGCGCAGCTCCCGTGGCTGCCCAAGACGCAACGCTCGTGGGCCGCCCCATCGTCGAGATCACCGCGCTGCGCAAGTCGTACGGCACGAACGAGGTGCTTAAAGGCATCGACCTCAAGGTGCGCAAGGGCGAGGTGATCGCCATCATCGGCAAGAGCGGATCGGGCAAGAGCACGCTGCTGCGCTGCGTGAACGGCCTGGAGGTGTTCCAGGAAGGCGCGCTCAGCGTCGATGGTCAAAAACTCATGCATGAAAGCGCCATGGCCATGCGCGCGCTGCGCCAGCAGGTGGGCATGATCTTTCAGAGCTTCAACCTGTTTCCGCACCTCTCGGTGGGCCGCAACATCATGCTCGCGCCCACGCTGGTGAAGGCGCGCGACGCCAAGGCCGCCGAGGCCCAGGCGCGCAAGCTGCTTGAGCGCGTGGGCCTGGCCGAAAAGTTCGATGCCATGCCCGAGCAACTGTCGGGCGGCCAGCAGCAGCGCGTGGCCATTGCGCGCGCCCTAGCCATGGAGCCACAGGTGCTGCTGTGCGATGAGATCACCTCGGCGCTGGACCCGGAGCTGGTGGGCGAGGTGCTGCGCGTGGTGGAGTCGCTGGCCCTTGAGGGTATGACGCTGATGATGGTCACGCACGAGATGGCGTTTGCCCGCAAGGTGAGCGACCGCGTGATCTTCATGCACCAGGGCCGCGTGCATGAGTCCGGCGCACCCGCCGAGATTTTTGGCAACCCGCAGACGCCGGAGCTGCAGCAGTTCCTTTCGTCGTTGCACGATTGAGTGGCGCCGAGCTGCCGAGCTCCACTGATCTGCGCGATCGGCCCACGCGCAAGAGCCTGCCCACGCCCTGGAGTTCCAGCGCGGGCAGGCTCACGAACCCGCTCTACAAACGCCGGGCCCGCATAAAACGTGTGGGTAGCGCCGTGGCTCAGGGCGTGGCGGCCCTGTGCGGTGGCGTCAGTGCAGGGGCATCAGGAGTTGGCGCCTTTCTCGAATTCGGCGCGGGACAGGGTGCCGCTCTTGTCGGCGTCCAGCTCCTTGAAGCGCTGCACGATGGCCGGCAGTTTGGCGGCTTCCTGCGTGCTGAGCTGGCCGTCCTTGTTCACATCGGCCCGGTCAAAGGCCGCGGTGGAAGCGGTGGATTGAGGGGCCGGCACGAGGGCCGGTCCGGTGGAATTTTTGGAGCCAGCCTGGGGCGCAGTCTTTTCACTGGGGCCGAACTGGGGCGAAGACGTCTGTGCTTGCAATGCGCCCACGCCGCCCAGAGAAAGGGCCGCGAAAAGCATCACGCTGCGCGTGTCGAACGAATAGGTGCGTCGTTGCAGTGCCTTCATGGAAGTGGATTCCTTCGAAGTTGAACAGGGCTCTATTGCACCGCAGCAAGGGCCTCAGTACCAGCACTCTTGCCTGCTGTTGCCTTACCCAACATTTGCCATCGTGGTGTAACTGCCAGGGCCTGTTTTGTGGAGCAATGCATCGTGCATGTAGCCAAACGTACCGCCTCTCACACCGGCCCCCGTGGCGTTCAAAACGACTGGCTGGCGGGGTTTTCACCGGTAACTGAGCGCCCCGCACGCTGACCAGCGTGACCGCGAAAGTCCTACACCGTGCTGGCGCATCGCTTCCAACAATGAACTCCAAGCCCGCAACAGTTGCGTGCTTCATTCAACCCTGTTGTGTCACTGATCAATCAAGGAGCCATCCATGCAAAAGCAAACCCTCATCGCCGCCCTCGCCACCATTGCCTGCACGGCCGCACTGGCCCAGGCCCCCAATGCCCCACGTCCTCCATCGGAAGTGAATCCTGCCGCATCGGGTGGCCCCGCAGCGGCCAACGCACAAAACAAGGCCGATGACCGCGCTGCACGCAGCACCGCCACCCCTGCCAACCCTGCCGCCGGTGACGGCCGCGGCGCCCCTGTGGCCGAGATCAACCCCAGCGCGTCTGGTGGCAAGGCTGCGGCCAAGGCAGACACCCGCGTCAACGCCCGCCTGATGGACACCAACGGCGACGGCATGGTGTCTCGCGCTGAATGGGATGCGTACCACACATCGTCCTGGAACAACATGAAGCCCACGGGCTCGGGCGTGTCGACCGCCGACATCGACCGCATGAACCGCACGCCCACCACGACCCACTAAAGTCGTGGACGGCTGTTTGCAGGGGGCGCTGGCCAGCTAGCTCCCTCTGCGCAAAGCCCGCACCCACTGATCCACTTTGCGGTGAGTCAGTGGGTGCGGGCATTTTGCTGCGGCGTGGCTGTACAAGTCTTGACGGAGCCTGTGGCGCAAAATTAGGTCTGCACAGTTTCAGGCTGGCAGCTTGCGATGACGCAAGTGCGCAGACCGCCACCCTTTATCTCAAGGCACCCATGGGCAACCGACTCACACAAATCGCCACACGCACCGGCGACGCCGGCACCACAGGCCTGGGCAACAACGAACGCGTCTCCAAAGACAGCCTGCGCATCCACGCGCTGGGCGATGTGGATGAACTCAACTCCCACATCGGCCTGCTGCTGTGCGAGCCCCTGCCCAGCGATGTTCGCACCCTGCTTGTCGAGATACAGCACCAGCTCTTCAACTTGGGCGGCGAGCTGTCGATCCCTGGCTTCGAACTGCTCAAGCTCCAGGCGGTGCTGGACCTGGACGAGGCCCTGGCGCACCACAACGCCGTGCTTCCGCGCCTTCAGGAATTCATCCTGCCCGCCGGCACCCGCGCCGCAGCCCAGGCCCACGTCTGCCGCACCGTGGCGCGCAGGGCCGAAAGGGTGGTGGTAGCCCTGGGCACCGCCGAGCCGCTGAATGACGCCCCGCGCCAATACCTGAACCGCCTGTCGGACTTGCTGTTCGTCCTGGCCCGCGTGCTCAACCGCATGGACGGCGGTGATGACGTGTACTGGAAAAGCGAGCGCCTGGCGAAGCAAGAAAATGCTACTGAATAGATAGCTGCCCGCGCATTTTTTGCGGGCGCTGCAGGCCGATTGATTCAATGGCCGGTAATGCGCAGCACGTTGAAACTGGCGCGCTGCCAACGCCAGAGACACCGTGGAACTGGCTTCGCCAGGCCACTGGTGTCGTCCCCCTTCCCGAATCGCGCAGCGATTCGGGAAGGGGCTGAGGGCCGCGGCTCCGAGCCTGCCTGCGCAGGCTTGGACGGTCCGAAGAGCTGTCGCCTCTGGCGACAAGCACCGAGGCGCAAAGCGCCTCAGGGGGATGTACTTTATCTAGGAGCCAGGATCGCCATCGTCAGCCGCGACACGCAGGTCAGCTCGCCCGCGTCGTTGACCATGTCGATGTGCCACACCTGCGTGGTGCGCCCGATGTGGATGGGCCGCGCGGTCGCCGTCACCCAGCCGCTGGTCGCAGAGCGCAGGTGGTTGGCGTTGATGTCCAGGCCCACGGCGTTGTGGCCTTCGGGGCTGGCGTAGTAGGCGCCTACCGACCCCAGCGATTCGGCCAGGACCACGCTCACGCCGCCATGCAGCAGTCCAAACGGCTGCTTGGTGCGCTGGTCCACGGGCACGCGGCCGCGCAGGAAGTCGTCACCCAATTCGATGATCTCGATGCCCAGGTGCGAGGCAGCGGTGTTGTGGTGGTCGGCGTTGAGACGGGCCAGATCGACAGGCTTTTTCCAGATGGGCATGGTGGCTTCGGTCCGCAGTGGGAAGAAACCGTCCATTGTGCCCATCCCGCATCTGCCTGCCAGCGCGGCCGGCGCATCCGGGCCAGCTCGGTCGCCCGCGAAGTCGGCGCTGACCGTGCAGGGGCGTGGCGCCTGCTGGTCTCGGCAAAGGCGAGCAGCGCCTCGGTGATTTATCCCACGAATTTCCCGTTGGCCCCCATCACGCCCAGCTCCAGAAAGCGCGAGCCCACATACGGCGCGCTGCCTGCGTAGTCGATCATCAGGCCACCCATGTCGTTGCTGCGGATGCCCGCCAGTGCGTTGCGCAGCTTGCCGCGGGTCAGCTCACGGCCGGTGCGCTCCAGGCCTTCGGTCAGCACGCGGGCGTTCACATAGCCTTCGAAGCTGCGGGCCGAAAATTCCTGAAAACCTGCGGCCTTCATGGCGCGCTGGTAGTCGCGCACCAGGGCCACGCTGGTGCGGCTCGCGTCGGGCAGCACCATCGACAGGGCCAGGCCGGAAGCCTTGCCGCCCAGCTGGCGCAGGTTGTCGCCCGACAGCGCCACGCTGGTCGCGGCCAGCGGGGTGCTGGGCGACACCTTCTTGAACTCGCTGATCAGCGATGCCGACACATCGCCCGCGGTGCCCAGCAGCACCGTGGTGGGCTTGGCGGCCACGGCCTGCTTGACCACGTCGGCCACCTGGGCGCCCTGTGCGTCGAGCTTGAAGGCCTTGGGTGCAGGCTGCTTGGCGGCCTTCATGGCGTTGTTCACGTCGGCCAGGAATTCGCGGCCGAACGCCGTGTCCTGGTACACGATGGCCAGGTCGGTGATGCCCATGGCCACCAGCTTTTGCGTCAGGCGCTGGGCCTCGTCGGAGTAGCTGGCACGCACGTGGAACACCGAGCGGTAGTCCGCCTTGCGCAGCGACGTCGCGCCGCTTTGCGGGGCCACGTAGGGGATCTGCGCTTCGTCCACCAGCGGCAGGATGCGCTGGTTGTTGGCCGTGCCCATGCACGACAGCAGCGCCACCACGCCGCCGTCGGCGATCAGCTTGCGCGCGTTGGCTTCGGAGCGCGCTGCGTCATAGCCGTCGTCCAAAACCACCAGCTTCAACTCGCGGCCGTGGATGCCGCGGGCGTTCGCCTGGGCGATGCCTGCGTCCAGCCCCTGCTTGAGCTCCTTGCCCAGGCTGGCCAGCGGGCCGGTGAGGCCGATGGAGCAGCCGATGGCCACGCTCTTGGCGTCCATCGGGTCCTGCACGCCCACGGCGCGCGAGGGGTTGGCAAACAGCAGGCCGGTGCTGGCGGCGACAAGGGATTGGGTGAACTGGCGACGTTGCATGGTGAAAAAGCTCGCAGACAAAAAAGAACCAGCCCCGGATGGGGGCTGGTGGGGGCAGACACGGGAGAGGTCCATGGACCTAGGGAAAACCCTTATTTTATCTAGCGATGCTGGCAATTGGCTGTCGAAGGTCCCTGCCGTGCACAGAGCATGCCCCTGATACGCCAACAGGGGCGATGCCGAGTCCTCGCGTTGTGCTGCCTGTGCCCGCGCGCCGGCCACATCGACAGGCCATGGCCAGGCAGACGATGGGAGGGTGATGACAAGGCCCCCCAATTTTTGACGCGGCGACGCTGGCCTGGTCTCGCGTTGGTTTCTGCCTAGAATTCGACGGCGAGCATCGCATAGGGCGCATACAGCGGCCTGCGGTGGTCATCCATCAAGGGGCATGAACACATGACCGGACAACCAGCGGCAGAATTTCGGCGACGTGCATGGCTGTGTATCGCCGCAGCGTCCGCCGCCTTGGCAGGGACCGCACAGCAAGCCCGTGCGCAGGACGTGGCATCCAAACCCTGCGCTGTGATCCTGATGCACGGCAAATGGGGCAGCCCGCAGTTCATCGGGCACTTCGGGCGCCGGTTGGAGCCCTACTGCGCCGTCAACGCCATCGAAATGCCGTGGTCCCAGCGACGCAACTACGACATCCCTTACCCCCAGGCGCTCAAGGAAGTCAGCGCACAGGTGCAGGCCTTGCGCGCCAAGGGCTACCAACGCGTGGTGGTCATGGGGCAAAGTTTTGGCGCCAATGCCGCCATGGCCTACATGGCGCAAGAGGGCGATGCCGATGCCGTGGTGGCGCTGGCGCCTGGGCATGTGCCTGCTTTCACGTATTCCAAAGGCATCGGCAAAGAAGCAGTGGACAAGGCGGGTGAACTGGTGAAGGGGGGCCAGGGCAGTGAAAAACTGGCGATGGAAGACTTCAACCAGGGCAAGCGCCAGAGCATTCGCATGCCGGCCGATGTGCTCTGGAGCTACTTCGATCCCGCAGGGTTGGGACACATGCCGCGCACGGCCGCGGCGTTCAAAAAGCCGGTGCCGTTTCTGTGGGTCATCGGCACCAACGACCCGCTGTATGCCGCCGGCGAAGACTTCGCTTACCGAAAGGCCCCTGAACATCCCGCCAGCAAGCACCTGGTGGTGACTGCGGGCCACATCGACACCCCGGATGTCGCTGCGGCCCAGGTGCTGGACTGGTTGAAAAGCCTGCCCTGAGGCAGGCCCTGCAACCGGCTGCCGTTAACGACTGCTGCCGCGATTGAGCAGCGCGTACAGCAGGATGGCGCCGAATGTGGCGGTACCGATGCCGCCCAGCGCGAACTGGCCGAACTTGAGCGTGAAGTCGCCCGTGCCCAGGATGAGGGTAATGGCCGCCACGATCAGGTTCTTGTTCTGCGAGAAGTCCACCTTGTTGTCCACCCAGATCTTGGCGCCGGCCACTGCGATCAGGCCGAACACCACGATGGAGACACCGCCCATCACCGGCAGCGGAATGGTCTGGATCAGCGCGCCGAACTTGGGGCTGAAACCCAGCACCAGCGCGAACACGCCCGCCAGCAGGAACACGGCGGTCGAGTAGATCTTGGTCGCGGCCATCACGCCGATGTTCTCGGCATAGGTCGTCACGCCCGTGCCGCCCACGCCGCCGCTGACCATGGTGGCCACGCCGTCGCCGATGAACGCGCGGCCCATGTAGCGGTCCAGGTCGCGCCCGGTCATGGCCGTGACGGCCTTGATGTGGCCCAGGTTCTCGGCCACCAGGATGATGGCCACCGGGGCGATCAGCAGCATCGCGTTGCCGTCGAACACGGGCGCGGCGAAGTTGGGCATGCCCACCCACGCCGCGTTCGCCAGGATGGACAGGTCGATGGGCTTGCCCAGGCCCAGGCCGTTGGTCAGCACCGCATAGATGATGCTCGCCACGATCAGCCCCACCAGGATCAGCAGGCGCTGCACCATGCCGCGCGTGAGCACCGCCACCAGGCCCACGCTCACGAAGGTCACCACCTGCATCCAGCTGTCGAAGTTGCTGGCCGCCATGTTCTTGATCGGGATGCCGGCCAGGTTCAGGCCGATCACCGCCACCACCGAGCCCGTGACCACCGGCGGCATGAAGCGCTCGATCCAGCCTGTGCCAATGGCCTGCACCAGCGCGCCGATCAGCGTGTAGAGCAGGCCGCAGGCGATGATGCCGCCCAGCGCCACGGCGATGTTGGCGTTGGGCCCCTTGCCCGCGTAGCCTGTGGCCGCGATCACCACGCCGATGAACGCGAAGCTCGAGCCCAGGTAGCTGGGCACCCGTCCGCCCGTCACGATAAAGAAGATCAGCGTGCCCACGCCGCTCATCAGGATGGCCACGTTGGGGTCAAATCCCATGAGGATGGGCGCCAGCACCGTCGCGCCGAACATGGCGATCACGTGCTGCAAACCCATCACCGCGGTCTGGGGCCAGGGCAGCCGCTCGTCGGGCGCTATCACCCCGCCTTGCTGCAGCACGGCAGCGCTTTTTTCTTGCCAGTTCATGAATCCCATGGATGTTCCTTGTACTTTGTAGTTCGAGGCGCGAATGCTAGTGGATGAATCCACCCGCGGTCCATGGAATGCAGGGAAGACCCGGGCCTGGGGCCGGGGGGCGACAGGGCGCACTGCGGGTGCAGCACAGCGGCACAGCGGCACAGCGTTAGGATGCGGCCATCGGCGGGCGAGGGGGCCCGCCGTCATCACCCACAACGACAACCATGATGCCATCCGCACCGTCCTGCCCATCATGCCGCCAGCCCATGCAGGCCCACCTGTTCACCAGCAACACCGGGCACGAACTGGAGCTGGATATCTGCTACGGCTGCCAGGGCATCTGGCTCGACCGGTACGAGAACCTCAAGCTATCGCCCCAGGCCGTGGTGGACCTGTTCCGGCTGCTGCACGAACACCGCACCGATGAACACCGCCCGCTGGAGTCGCGCATGTCCTGCCCCCGCTGCAGCTGCTCGCTGGACAAGGGCTTCGACGTGGTGCGCAGCGGCCGCTACATGACCTACCGCTGCGCGCGCCAGCACGGCAGGTTCAGCACGTTCTCGTCGTTCATGGTCGAGAAAGGCTTCGTGCGCCACCTGACGCGCCCCGAGATCGACGACCTGGCCAAGCGCGTAGGCGCCATCTACTGCACCAGCTGCGGCGCGCCGGTGGACATCCGCAAGGACCACGCGTGTCCTTACTGCCGCGCAGCGTTCTCGCTCATCGACCCTGATGCCGTGGTGCGGGCCATGGAAGGCTACGCCCGGGCCAGCGCCCGCCCGGCCCACGCCGCACCCGGCACGCACGCCGCCGCGGTGGACATCGGTGACGCCCTGGTGGCGCTGGAGCGCGACCGCAGCCGGGCCGAGCGGGAGCGGCAAAAAAGCGCGTTCAGCGGCAGGCGCGATAACGACGACGACTCCTTCACCGGTGACCTGCTGGCCGCGGGAATCTCGCTGGTGTGGGACGTCTTGATCAAAAGGGTGTGAACCAACGCGCGCTCTTTTCCAAGTTTTCTTATACCCCTGCGCTGCGGCTCGGAATGGCCGCGTGGCCCCGGGGTTGGCGCCACAATGGGCAAGGCACTGGCCCTTGCGCCCCGGCCGTCCAGGCGGCTCAGCGTCCGCGGTGGCCCGCCACAGCGCGCGGACCGCAGCCCGGGCCGTTGCGGGGCCCACCCGCTTGCTTTCGCCGATGCATCCCGCCCACCGTGGCGCCCCTGCGACCCCAGGAGGAGACGATCTTGCCGCTGCAGCCATCATCCCCCACCCGACGCCGTACCAAAGCATCCGCGCCCCGCACCGTGGCGCCCCGCCGCGCAGTGCCTGGCGCTGCTGCATCCCGCAGCGCGGCCGCCGCCGCCACACCGGGGCACGCAGCGCTGCCCGCCGTGCCCAGCACTTTGCTCATCCCGCTGGCGGCACGGGCGCGGGGCGACCATTATTTTCCGTGGCTGGCGTGCGGCGATGCGGTGGCTGCCGAGCTGCTGGAGCGCCTGGGCGCCGACGTGGAGGCCTACCTCAACGACCTGCCCACGGTGCTCAACGTGCTGTGGCGCACGCGGTTCATTCGCGACACGGCGCAGGGATTCTTCCTGATGCACCCCGGGGCCCAGGGCGTGAACCTGGGCTGCGGCTTGTCGCACCATTTTCAGTGGCTGGACACCGGTGCCAACCACTGGCTGGACGCCGACCTGCCCGAGGTGATGGCGCTGCGCCGCCCCTTGCTGCCTGCGCAGTGCCCGCGCGCCCGCCTGGCCGAGGTGGACATCACCGAGCCCGGCTGGTGGGGCCGCCTGGGCCTGCCGACGCGTGATGCCGCCGCCGGCGAGCCGCCGCCGCAGCCCGTGCTGGTGCTGTGCGAAGGCGTGCTGATGTACCTGGAGCCCGCGCAGGTCGAGGCCGTGCTGACCGAGTTCGCGCAGTGCGCGCCCGCGGGCTCGCGCCTGGTGCTGGATGTGCTGACCCACCGCGCAGTGGGCACGGCGGCCCGCCATGCGAGCGTGGGGCCCACCGGGGCCGAGTTCCGCTGGGGCGTGGCGCGCCTGTCCGACCTGGCCGCCGTGCACCCGCGCCTGGAGCTGCTGCACGAGCACAGCGTGGCGGAATGCTATGGCTGGGCGGGCCTGGCGCTGGAGACGCTGTGGTGGCCCTGGCTGGGCGCGCCGCTGTACGGCATGGTGACGCTGGGGGTGCACGACTCCCCCTGAGTCGCCTTCGGCGCCTTCTCCCGCAGGGGGACGCCACCCGTGGCCTGGCGGAGCCAGTTCCACGGTGGCACTGGCTTTGGGGTGCGCCAGTTGCAACGGCAGCGTGCTATTGAAAATATAGCTGGTGGCACTTGTCGGATTTGGGTTGCAGTGCAAATGCGGCTGCAGGCTAATCCAGGCGGGCGCTGGCGGCTATGTTTTTTGAAGTGGTGCAGGGTTGCGGCCCGCTGCCAGTGCCTGTATCCATCCGGGCGGCTTGCCGGTCAGCTGGCCCACGATGGCGGCTTGCAGGGGAGGCAGGCGGCGTGCGCCTTGCAGCACCAGTTGGCGCAGCAGGCGGGGCAGGGGGCGTGCGTCGGTGTACAGCCGCACGATGGCGTTGGTGCCTTCGTAGATCGGCCATGCATGGTGGTGGTGGGCGCGCGCGTAGGCGGCCAGCACGCGGCTGTCGCCGATGTCGCGGCCCCGGCGGCGCGCGGTCTGCAGGGCGGTGGTCAGGCGCTCCACGCCGGCCAGGCCCAGGTTGTAGCCGTGGGCCGTCACCGGGTGCATGCCCACGGCGGCGTCGCCCAGCAGGGCGCAGCGGTGGGCGGCAAAGCGGTCTGCGTACACGGCCACCAGCGGGTAGGCGTGGCGTTCGCCGTCGAGCTGCATGGGCCCCAGGCGGCCGCGGAACTGCGCCTGCACCTGGGCGGCAAATTCGCAGGCGGGCAAGGCCATCAGAGCGGCTGCATCTGCAGCGCCCGCGGTAACGACGACCGAGCAGAGATGTCGGCTGCCGGCGGAGTCGGTTGCATCCAACGTATCCACCGCATCCGGCAGAGGCAGTATGGCCAGCGTGCGCTCGTAGCCAAAACACTCGTGCGCCACGCCACCGTGGGGCAGGGCATGGTGCATGCGGCAGACGATGACGGTGCGGCCGAAGTCCGTCATGCGCGCGCCGATGCCCAGCTGTCGACGCGTGGCCGAGAAGCGGCTGTCGGCCGCCACCAGCAGCGGTGCCTGCAGCCGCTCGGTCGGCGGTGTCGCGCTGTAGATGCCGGGGCGCGCCGCGGGGTCGGACGGCAGGCGGTATTCCAGCTCGGCATGCGTGGCCAGGGTGGCGACGCGTGTCACCTGCGCGCCGGTCACGATGCGCACTCCAGGCGTTTGCGCAGCCACTGCATGGGCCGTGCGGCGCAGCGCGTGGTTGGGCACGATGAAGCCCAGGGCATCATGGCCCGCGCGCCGGGCATCGAGCTGCAGCGCGCTGTGTTGGCCGAGCGGCCCGTCGTGCACCTGCGCCGTGCGGATGGCACCGGTCTCGTGCGACGCGAGCAGCGCCCAGGTGCCCAGCCGCTGCAGCGTGGCGCGGCTGGGGTGGGTCAGCGCGATCTCGCGGCCGTCGGGCGCGGGGTCCGCCAACGCAGCTTGCGGTTGCTGCTCGACCACGGTGGCGGTGAACCCCGCCTGGGCGAGCGAGATGGCCAGCGACAGGCCCGCAGGCCCCGCGCCGACGATGAGGACGTCGCTGTGAGAAAGGGAGGTGGCGGTGGATGTCATGGCCGAGGAGCGGGTGCACCGCCCGGTACGCAAGCCCCTGCAATCGGAGGGGACCGCCTGCCATTGTGGATGCGCCCGTGGCGGCCGGGTTTGCCCTGCATCAAGCCTGACGAGGTGCTGGCGGCTGGCCGCACATTGGCAACGCACGGGCCATGCGGTGGCGATGGGGATCTGTGGAGGCTGTGGGCAGCATGACGAAGCCACCCAGATGGCCCGTCAAAGTAATTGCTATCAAATAAATAGCTGCTGACGCCCGCCCATCCAGCGGTAGGCCGTCAAAAAACTAAAAAAGTGCCTGATAGAAGCCGTGCTCAGGCGCGTGCCGACTTGCGGGCAGAGGCTTTGGCGGGCTTCTTCTTGCGGGCACCGCCTGCGGGCTTGCCGCGCAGGTGCAGCGCCCAGGTGACCAGCAGCCACAGGTACGCGGCCAGCACACTGTAGGCGGCCACGGCGGCCAGCGACAAGGGCTGCGCTGAGATGGAGCGTGGGTTGGCCATCGTCTCCAGCAACTGGCGGGTGCCCATGCCCAGCACGGCATCGCGGCTGCCCGAGCGGGCCATGCGCGCGGCCATGAAGATGAAGAACTCCATCAGCAATGCACCGATCAGGAAGCACGCCAGCAGCGCCATCAGGTGCGCCAACGCACGCCTGTCTCCCTTGGCCAGAAAGTAGATGGCAGACACCAGCACCAGCGCGGGCAGCAGGTAGGCCAGTGCAGGCCAGGCGGACGTGAGAAAGTGCATGGGAGAAGCGTGGCGGACGGCCGTGGGTTGTCGTGCAGCGCGCGGGGCTGCGGACCGTGAATCATAGAGGAGGGCCCGGCCGGGGCGGCACCGCACGGCAGAGCCCGCCCACGCCGTGGCTACGGCTGTGACGGGACCCCGAAAGCTTCGCCCTGCGGGAGCCCCCGGAAGGCGTTCGGCGTGCAGCCGAGCAGCGCGCGGAACGAAGCGATGTACGCGGCGGGGCTCTCGAACTGCATAGCGTGCGCGATGGCCTTGACCGGCCGGCCCGAGGCCAGCAGGTCCAGCGAGGCAATGATGCGTGCACGCTGGCGCCAGACGCGAAAGCTCACACCTGTCTCTGCCGTGAACCGCCGGGTGAACGTGCGGTCCGACACGGCAGCTTCGGCCGCGAGATCGTGCAGCGGAAGCTGCCACCGGTGGGACTGCAGCAACAGCGCAAGCGCGCGCCGCAGCCCTTCGCTGGCGGGCATCGGCAGGTGGGTGGGCAGGCAAGGGGTGTGCTGCAGCGTGTGCAGCAGCAAAGACACCATCAGCTGCCGCGTGGGGTGGTCGAAGCCGCTGTTGAAGAGCCCCAGCACCAGTTGCTGAATCAGCGGCGACGCGACCACCGCGTGCACCTCGTCCCGGCGCTCAAACGATGCGCACTGCGCCACCAGCGCTGGCTGGCAGTACACGGTGCGCAGGTCGGTGGCAGACAGGACTTCAATCGCATGGGCATGGTGCGCAGGCACCCACAGCGCCCGCTGCGGCGGCACGGTCCAGCGCGCCTGCGGGGTTTCCACCAGCATCACACCCCGCGTAGCAAACACCAGCTGGCCGCTGCGGTGCTGGTGCACGGGCAACCGGGTGCCCGCCGCATGCGTTTTGGCCAGCGTGGCCCACAGCCCGGCGTCTTGGCGTTCTGGCGATGTTTGTTGGCGTTCTGGTGCTGACATGCACTTCTATTATGAAACCGCCTTCTCGCAATACCTCCGTACCTCCGCGCACCTCGCCAACACACTCACGCAGCCTATGCACACCACCACCTTCCTTGTCCATGCAGGCCGCGAGACGGCCCGCGCCGCCCAAGCCATCAACCCGCCGCTGGTGCGGGCCTCGACCGTCGTGTTCGACACCCTGGCCGACTACAAACATGCGCACCACCAGACGGTGTTCGATTCGCCGCGCTACGGCCGCTCGGGCACCGCGACCACGTTCGAGCTGCAGCGCTGCATGGCCGCGTTGGCGGGTGCTGAAACCTGCCTGGCCACTGCCAGCGGGTTGGCGGCCATCGTGGCCGTGCTGAGCGCCCACGCCGGGCCGGGTCGCCACCTGCTGCTGAACCAGGGTGTGTACGGCCCCACGCGCATCTTCTGCGACCAGGAACTGGTGCCGCAGGGCACCGCGGTGGAGTACTTTCCGGAAGGGGCCGACATCACGCCCTACCTGCGGGACAACACGAGCCTGGTCTACATCGAGACCCCCGCGTCGCTGACCATGGAGATGCTGGACGCGCGTGCCGTGTGCGCAGCGGCGCGCCAGCGGCACATTCCGGTGGCGGTGGACGCCACCTGGGGCACGCCGGTTTTCCTGGATGCCCACGCCCTGGGCGTGCACATCGCCATCCATTCGGCCACCAAATACATCAACGGGCACTCCGACCTCATGCTGGGGCTCATCACGGGGTCGCACGCAGACCTGGCCAGCACGCGGCGCTTTTGCGATCGCAGCGGCGCGCATGCGGCGCCCGATGTGTGCTGGCTTGCGCTGCGCGGCCTGCGCACGCTGGCAGTGCGGCTCGAACGACACCAGCGGACCGCCCTGGCGATGTCCCAGTGGCTGCAACAGCAGCCGCAGGTGCGGCGCGTGCTGTTCCCCGCGCTCCCCTCCGACCCGGGCCACGCGCTCTGGCGCGCGCAGTTTTCAGGCGCTGCCGGGCCCTTCACCTTCGAGCTGGCGCCGTGCAGCGAGGTCGCATTCGGCGCGTTCATCGATGCGCTGGAACTCTTCAGCCTGGGCACGAGTTGGTGCGGTTACGAAAGCCTGGTGCTGCCCGCCGTGCCCTACCACCTGCGCACCCTCGCCACGCTGCCCGACGCGGGCCGCCTGGTGCGCCTGCATGTGGGGCTGGAAGACGCCGCGGATCTGCGCGCGGACCTCGCACAAGCGCTCAGCGTTCTGGGTTGACCGCAGCCGATGGGGCCACGAAGTCCACCACGGCCTGCAGCACCTCGGCGTGTTGCAGGATCTTGCGGTGCCCCAGCCCTTCGGTGGGCATCAGCGTGGCGCCCGCAATGCAGTCGCGGTAAGCCTCGCCGTCGGCAAAGCGGTTGATGCGGTCGCCCCGGTCGTGCACCACCAGCGTGGGCAGGGCGATGCGCGGGCCCACGGCGGGGGGCTCGAACTGGCCCATCAGAATGCCTTCGCGCGCCTCGATGCGCCGCTGCATCGCGGCGCGGGTGCGCTCCGACAGGCCGAACACCTGCGCGAACAGGCGCGTGTATTCATGCGGCGATGCGGGCGGCGCCAGCAGCACCAGCCGACCCGTGGCTAGGCCGCGGCTGGCCGCATGGGCGGCTGCGTTGGCCGCCAGCGAATGCGCCACCACCGCGGTGGGCGCCGAGTCCTGCGCGTGCAGGCGGGCCGTGGCGTATTCGATGGCCCGGGCGAACTGCGCCAGGTTGCTCACGCGGCCCCGGCTGCCGCCGTGCGCGGGCAAGTCCACCAGCACCGGGCGCAGGCCCCGCGCGGTCAGTGCGTCGGCCAGCGGCAGCATCTGGCGCGCATGGCCGCCCCAGCCGTGCAGCAGCAGCACAGCGGGGCCGTGGGGCTGCGCCTGGGGCGTGTAGAGCGTGATCTCGGCATCTTCAAACGGCCAGCGCTCGGTGCGCCACGCACCGGTGGGCAGGGCGTTGGTGCCGGGCCTGCGCAGGGGCAAGGGGGTTCCGAACAGGCGGTAGGCCGCGCGCACGGCCAGGGCGGGCCACAGGCGCTCGGCAGCGCCCAGGGCGGTGCGCAGCAGCCGCATGCCGGCATGTCCGCCGTAGAAGTGGGTGGTGGCCTGCAGGGCGTTGGAATGGCTCATGGCGGTGCTCCGGAAAATCAACAACACAGGGGGGATGAGGTGGTTGGCGCGGCGCGGCCTGGGGCCGGGCGCGGGCGTTGAGGGCGGGCCACACAACGGGGCAAAGCGGTTCTGGCCATGCGCTGCGTTGCAGGCAGTGGGGTGGTATGACCAGCGCGCGGCAACGGCGCCAGAAGCGTGTGGGAGCCGCGCTCAGTAAAAAATCCAGTCGCGGTTGCTGCGCGGCAGCCGGGCGAGTGTGTCGCGCAGCGCCTGCACGGCGCGCGCAGCGGCGATGGCAACCGCCAGTATCAGAAAGATCAACATGGCATTTCCTTTCTTCGCACGGTTGTGCGAAATTGGGGCAAAACAAAGCAAGAGATTCCATGGCGCAGCAGTTTTCAGGCAGCCGTCGGCTGGTAGCTCTTGAGGAGGCGCGCCCACGACGCCTCCACGCGTTGCACGGCCTGCGGATCACGCAGAAAGCGCACATCGTGCAAAAGACCCATGATCATCGAGTAGATCTCACCCACCAGCTGGTCCGCGGGCGTGTCGGCCGGCAGGTGTCCGGCCTCGATGGACTGCAGCACCGTGCGCCGCAGGGCAGCGCGCCAGCGCGTGATCTCGCCATGCAGCTGATCGCGCAGCTCGCCGTCGCAGTCGTCCAGCTCGAAGGCACCGGCGGTGTAGATGCAGCCGGTGAAGGCTTCGACATCGCGTGTGCGGGCGATCCAGCGGCGCACGATCTCGTTCAGGCGCGGCAGGCCCTTGGGGTGCTGCATGGACGGCACGAACACATCGGCCAGAAAGCGGCGGCCGAACTCTTCGATCACCGCCTTCTGCAAGGCCTCACGCGAGCCGGCGCGCGAGAACACGCCGCTCTTGGACAAGCCCACGCGGTCGGCCACGGCCTGCAGCGTGATCGATTCCAGCCCCTCGGCCGCAGCCAGATCCAGCGCAGCGCCGACGATGGCGGCACGGGTGAGCTCTGCTTTTTGGGTCTTGGCGTCCATGGATCAGAATTTAGCACACTTGTGCTAAAGATGGGATGACAGTCTGCGTGGCTGCAAAAGCCAGCCATTGCTCTCGCCAGTGCTTGCTGGGAGTCCTTGGAATTGTTAGTGCATGTAAGTCGTCTGCCAATGGCGGGCGGCTCTTGCAACCGAGCTCCAGATCACAGTCGCTGAACTGCCTCGGCGGTTGAAACGCGCCACATGATTGCTTTGCACAGGATCACCGTGATGTCGTTGGCGCTTTGGTCTGCCTCCTGGTGCAGGCCTCGATGCCCGCGGCGACGATACGAACGGTTGCAATCGCGGCCTTCAGCCAAAAAATCGCCGGTAGCTGCATGAAACAATCGCCCGCCATTTGAAACAAGCCGCTGCAGCGGTTGCAAATGCGTCACCAGGCCTGTGCGCCTGCGCCGCCAGAGCGGCGCGTTGCTCCATCGCAAATTCATCCAAAGAGGGAAACCATTCTGTGAAACGACTGACTTACATCGCCATGGCGTGCGCGCTGTGCCTGACCGGCTGTGCAACCACCGACGGTGGCTCCGCCAGCGGACTGTCGTCCGTTTCTTCGGCGCTGGGCTCGACCAATTCCGGCGGTTCCGGCGCCAGCAAGTCAGAGAACAAGGTAGGGGCTGTGCTGGACGTGTTCAAAGCCGCCACTGTGTCGGACGACGAACTCAAGTCCGTGGCGCTGCAATACCGCGCCTATGGCGACCGCACGGAAAAACTCGCACCCCCCGGCAACAAGCATGCAAAGCGCCTGGCCCGCCTGACAGCCAAGCATGTCAATGAAGACGGCATGAAGCTCAACTTCAAGGTGTACCTGAGCAACGAGGTGAACGCCAACGCCACGGCCGACGGCTCAATCCGGGTGTACGCGGGCCTGATGGACATGATGAACGACCAGGAGCTGCTGGGTGTCATCGGTCATGAGATCGGCCACGTCAAGCACGCGCACACCATGAGCGCCATGCGCACCGCCTACATGGCATCGGCCGGCCGCAAGGCCATGGCCGCTTCGGGCGGCGCAGGGGCCAAGCTGGCTGACTCGGACCTGGGCGAGCTGGGCGAGAAGATGCTCAACAGCCAGTTCTCGCAAAGCCAGGAAACCGAGTCGGACGACTACGGCCTGGCCTTCATGCAAAAGCACAAATACAACGTCAAGGCGATGGAAGGCGCTTTCCGCAAGATCGCTTCTTTGAGCGGCAAACAAGGCGGCATGGACCAGATGCTGTCGTCGCACCCCGACCCAGGCGCCCGCGCCGACCGCATGCGTGACAAGGCAGCCGGCAAGAAGTGATGCTATTGAAAGCATAGCTGCTGGCGCTCCGCAGACAAGCGGCAGGGCCAGAAATCATCAAAAAATGGGCGTCGCATTGCGAGGCCCATTTTTTTGATGGGCAGCGTTCTGGGAGCCCATGGCCGTGGTGGATGTCCAACAGGTGACTGTCCGCGGTGGCGCCTGCACGGATGCGCTGCTACCTTGCAGGCGATGGAGACAACAACACCCCCCGTCGGCCCAGGTACCTCGGCCGAGGGCGCACGACCGCCCTACATCCCCCAGATCCGCCTGTACCAGAACTGGCTGCGCGACGAGCGCGGCATCGCGTTCGACAGCTACGACGCGCTGTGGCGCTGGTCCACCACGGAGCTCGACGCCTTTTGGCAAAGCGTGTGGGACTACTTTGATCTGCAGTCGCCCACGCCGCACACCGCCGTGCTGGCACACAACACCATGCCGGGCGCGCAGTGGTTCCCGGGCGCGCAGGTCAACTACGCGCGGCAGGCGCTGCGGCATGTAGATGCCGCGCACGCTGCCGGACTGCCGGCCATCATCAGCCGCAACGAAAAAGGCCACCACCGCGAAATGAGCTGGCCCGAGCTGCGCCGCCAGGTCGCATCCCTGGCGCTGCATCTCAAGGCCCAGGGCATTGAACCCGGCGACCGCGTGGCCGCCTACCTGCCCAACGTGCCCGAGGCGATGGTCGCCTTTCTGGCCACGGTGAGCATCGGCGGCGTGTGGAGCATCTGCGCGCCCGACATGGGCACGCATGCGGTGCTCGACCGGTTCCGGCAGATCGAGCCCAAGGTGCTGATCGGCGTGGACGGCGTGAGCTACGGCGGCCGCGACCACGACCGCACGGCTGTGCTGGCAGAGCTGCGCGCCACGCTGCCCAGCGTGCAGCACGGCATCATGCTGGGCAACCTGGATACATCGGTGTCCATGGCTGGCTGGGAAAGCTGGACGAGCGCTACCGCCCGCAACGATGCTGACACCACTGCCTTC
The DNA here is from genome assembly GCF_964253015.1 of Acidovorax sp. LjRoot194. NCBI lineage: Bacteria > Pseudomonadati > Pseudomonadota > Betaproteobacteria > Burkholderiales > Comamonadaceae > Acidovorax > Acidovorax sp. LjRoot194. The sequence continues at coordinate 180,697 of NZ_CAXUQB020000001.1, forward strand.
GAGCCCCTGTGGCTGCCCTTCGACCACCCGCTGTGGATCGTCTACTCCAGCGGCACCACCGGCCTGCCCAAACCCATCGTGCACGGCCACGGCGGCACGGTGCTGGTGGCGCTGCAACTCAAGGTGCTGCACAACGACATCGGCTGCAGCTACGAGCCCAACAGCTTCGGCGAGCGCTACCACTGGTACAGCTCCACCGGCTGGGTGATGTGGAATGCGCAGCTCTCGGGGCTGCTGTCGGGCACCACCTGCGTGATCTACGACGGCAACCCGGGCGGCAGCAAGGAGCACCCGGACTGGGGTGTGCTGTGGCGCTTTGCGGCCGATACCGGCGTGACCTTTTTCGGCGCGGGTGCCGCGTTCTTTGCCAATTGCATGAAGGCAGGCATCACGCTTGCGGACTATGGCGACCTGACCCGCATCCGCGCTTTGGGCACCACGGGCTCGCCGTTGTCGCCCGAGGTGCAGGAGTGGGGGACTGCGCAGTTCGAGGCGCTGGGCACATCCGGCATCTGGTGGAACAACATCTCTGGCGGTACCGATTTTTGCGGCGCCTTCATCGGCGGCCACCGCGAACTGCCCCAGGTGCCCGGCGAGATGCAGTGCCGCATGCTGGGCGCGGCGGTGGAGTCCTGGAACGCCGAGGGCCTGCCGGTCATGGACGAGGTGGGCGAGTTGGTGTGCGCGCAGCCGATCCCGTCGATGCCGCTGTACCTGTGGGGCGACGTGAGCACCGCCGGGCCGCCCCAAGGTACGAAGGCCCCCCTGGGGGGCAGCGACCCACACGCAGTGGGGAAGCGTGGGGGCGATCCGTTCGGGTCGAGGTATCTGTCGAGCTACTTCGACATGTACCCCGCAGGCCACGGCCGCAAGCCAGGTGGTGGCGACGGCCCCGCCAGCATGGGCGCGGTGTGGCGCCATGGCGACTGGCTCAAGATCGGCGCCCACGGCGGCTGCGTCATCTACGGCCGCAGCGACGCCACCATCAACCGCCACGGCCTGCGCATGGGCACGAGTGAGATCTACAGCGCAGTCGAGTCCTTGCCCGAGGTGCTCGACAGCCTGGTGGTGGACCTGGAGTACCTGGGCCGCGAGAGCTACATGCCGCTGTTCGTGGTGCTGCGCGCTGGCAGCGTGCTGGACGATGCCCTGCGCAGCCGCATCAACGGTGCGGTGCGCACGGCGCTATCTCCCCGTTTTGTGCCAGACGACATCTTTGTGGTGGCCGAGGTGCCGCGCACCCTGAGCGGCAAGAAGCAGGAGTTGCCGATCAAGAAGCTGCTGCTGGGGCAGCCGATAGAGAAGGTGGTCAACAAGGATGCGATGGCGAACCCGGGGTGTCTGGAATGGTATGTGGCGTTTGCGGCGGAGCGGGCTGCGAAGCTACAAAATGCATAGCTGCTAGGGCAGATGGAGTAAGCGGTAGCGGCCGTTTGGACTTGGTTTTACGCGAGTGCGCGAAGACCTTGTCGACCCCAGATCTACCAAGCATTAGCGGCGCCCGGTTTTAGCTCCCTCTCCCCTCGTGGGAGAGGGTTGGGGAGAGGGGGCTTGTGCGAGGCGCCGTGCCTTATCACCCCTCTCCCCCGCCCTCTCCCGCAAGGGGAGAGGGAGTTTCGGGGCGTTATCGGCGATGTGGTCAGGGCGACAGGCCCCCAGTCATCCACGCCTCAATCCAGCTTCGCCCCAGACGCCTTGATCAACCGCTCCCACACTGGCCGCTCCTTCGCAATCGCGGCGGAAAACAACGCGGGCGAGCTGCTCTGCACGTCGAACCCCATCGCCGCGATGCGCTGGGCCACATCGGGCAGCTGCGTGGCCTTGCGCACTTCGTCGGCGATCCGCTCCAGGATGGCCGGGGGCGTGCCTGCAGGGGCGCCAAAGGCCAGCCAGCCCGCCACGCGGTAGGCCTCGTCGTTCAGGCCCTGCTCGGCCAGCGTGGGCACGTTGGGCAGGGTGCCCATGCGGCGCTCGCCGCTCACGCCGATGGCCTTGAGCTTGCCGGCCTCCAGGTGGGGCTTGACCTGCAGCGCGCTGGCGAATGCGATCTGGATCTGCCCGCCCAGCAGGTCCTGCACCATGGGCGCCTCGCCGCGGTAGGCCACGTGGCTCATGTCGGCGTTCTGCGACTGGCTCATGTACGCGCCGGCCAGGTGCGGGTAGGCGCCCGTGCCGTACGAGCCGTAGGCGACCTTGCCCTTGTTCGCCACCACGTACTTGAGCAGCTCGGGGCCCGTGGCCACGGGCACGCTGGGGTGGGCCACCAGCACCAGCGGCGCGATCGCGATCTGGTAGATGGGCGCGATGTCCCGCTCGGGGCTGTAGGGGAGCTTGGTGTACAGGAACTGGTTGGTGAGCATCGAATTGCTCAGGCCCAGCAGCAGCGTGTAGCCGTCGGGCGGGGCCTTGGCCACCGCGTCGGTGCCGATGATGCCGGCCGCGCCGGGCTTGTTGTCGATGACCATGGGCTGGCCCAGGCCCACGGCCATCTTCTCGGCCAGCACGCGCGCCAGCACGTCGGTGGCGCCGCCTGCGGCGAAGGGTACGACCACCTTGATGGGCTTGCTAGGGTACGGCGCGGCCTGCGCGAACGCAGCCGTGCCGCTGCCGGCGGACAGCGCCAGCGCCGCGGCGCCGAGCCAGGCGCGGCGGTTCATCGCGTTGATGTTCTTCGTTGTCATCGTCGTCTTCGGGGCCGGTGTGGTCATGCGGTGTCTCCTGGAATGGTTATGGACGGAAAAGCAGCAAAGCAGAACGCAGCGAAAACAGCAAGATCAAAAAGGAAGCAACGGGTGGGCGCAACCCGGCTGGTCAGCCGGCCGGATCAGGCCTTGGCCTGCACCACCTGCACCGTGGTGCGCACCGGCAGCGGCGCCAGCATCGCGTCCAGGCGCGCCTGCAGGGCCTCGGCCGCGTCGGGCGTGCCGTCGGTGGCGATCACCACGCGCACGGCGTTGTCCCCGTCGGGCAGCACATCGCGCGCGCCGTCGGCACCCAGCTCCGCGCAGGCTGCATCCACCAGCGCGGCCACCGTGTGGCAGGCCGCTCGCAGGCGCAGCTCGGGCTTGAAGATCTTGCCCACATTGGTCACCGGCATGCTGCCCAGCACCTGCACCCAGCGCGGGCGGGCCACGGCTTCGTCCACGCGCCCGGCGGTGAAGGCGAGCAGCTCGGCCGCGGTGGCCTCGGCGCCCGGCACCAGCGTGGCGTAGACCACGGGCAGCTCGCCCGCATAGGCATCGGGCGCGCCCACGGCGGCGCACAGCTGCACGGCGGGGTGGGCGCCCAGCGCATCTTCGATCACCTTGGGGTCGATGTTGTGGCCGCTGCGGATGATGAGGTCCTTGGAGCGGCCGCTCAGGTGCAGCCGCCCCTCGCCATCCACAAAGCCCAGGTCGCCCGTGGCCAGCCAGCCGTCGTGCGTGAAGGCGCGGGCCGTGTCGGCCGCGTCCAGAAAGCCCGAGAACAGGTTGGGCGACTTGAAGAGCACCATGCCCGCCTCGCCGGGCGGCATGTCCTGGTCCGACGCATTGCCGTGCGCATCCAGCGCCACGATGCGCAGCTGCGTGTACGGCAGCCGCCAGCCCACGCAGCCTGCGGGGGCCTCTACGCCCGGCGGCGTGATGGTGGAGATGCCGGCCATCTCCGTCATGCCCAGGCTCTCGTGCACATGCAGGCCGAACAGCCGCTCGAAGCGCGCCGCCAGTTCGGGCGCCAGGATGGCCGCGCCGGTGCGGCAGTAGCGCAGCGAGCGGATGTCGGCGCCATCCAGCGGCACGTTGGCCAGCGCGGCCAGCACCGTGGGCACGGCCGAGAGGTAGGTGCAGCGGTAGCGCTCGGCCAGGCGCCAGTAGTTGGCGATGACCTCGCGGTTGCGGAACAGGCCGGTGGTGGGGATGATGGTCTCCACCCCCGCAGACAGCGCGGCCAGCGAGCCCGGCAGCACACCCGCCACGTGGAACAGCGGGTAGCCGTTGATGCCCACGTCGCCCGGCGTGATGCCCTGCATCTGCACGCTGCCCCAGGCGGTGAACACCTGCGCGCCGTGGCTGTGGCGCGCGAGCTTGGGCGCACCCGTGGTGCCGCCGGTGTGAAAGTACGCGGCGATGTCGGTGGCCGCGATGCGCCGGCGGCTCACCAGGTGGTCTGCGGGTTGCGCGGTGCGTGCCGCGAAGTCCATCACGCCATCGGGCAGCGCGGGAGTCGCGCCCTTTACGTCGCCCTGCGCCTCGTCATGCGGCGCCACGCGCAGCACGGTGGTCAGCGTCGGCACCTGGCCGCGCAGGCGCAAGGCCTTGGCCCACAGGCCTGCGTCGCCGTCGGTGCGCTCGTCGCCCCAGGCGATCAGTACCTTGGCGCGTGCCAGGGTCATCATGGCCGCGATCTTCTCGTCGGTGAGCATGGGGTTGAGCGGCTGCACGATGCCCGCCGCCTCGCCGCCCCACAGGGCCAGGTGGTATTCCAGGCAGCCGGGCAGCAGCACGGCCACAGCGTCCTCGGGACCCACACCCAGCGTGTGCAGCAGGTTGGCCGTCTGGTGGATGCCGGCCAGCAGCTGGTTGAACGACCAGCGCATCGGTGTGTCGTCCGGGTTGGCAGTGGGCAGGAAGGTCAGCGCGGTCTTGTCGCCGAACGCGTGGGCTGCGTTGCAGAAGATCTCGTAGGTGCTTTGCACCGGCAGCGCCTGGGCCAGGGGCCGGGCCTCCAGGCGCTCGACGTCGGCCAGGCTGCGGATGCTCGCCACCCGGGAGAAGGGCGGGTTCAGGGGCGGTGCGGAGGTGGTGGTCATGGGGTCGGCAGTGGACGGATCAGGCATTGTTGGGCCGGCGGGCCGTCCTGACAATCTCGGGGCGTCCCCAGGGGGACCCCCACCGCGCCATGCGCCCGCGGCGGGCGTCGCCGCTCTGCCGGGCGGGCGGTGTGCCTACAGAAAACGCCGCGCACAGCCGCTCATAATGCGGCGTCCTGAGAACGTAACCGCGTTCTTGCCCACCACGGCGTGAACGGAGCCCTCGACATGAACACACCTCAACATCCCAAGCGTTTCTCCATGATCCGCGAATTCCACCTGGCCGACTGGTTCACGCTGGGCAATGCCGTCTGTGGCGTGGGCGCGCTGTTCTCGTCCATGACCTACCTGGAAACCGGCGACGTGGTGCACGTGTACTTCGCCGCCGCCCTGGTGCTGGCCGCGCTGATCTTCGACGTGCTCGATGGCCGCATCGCCCGCTGGCGCCAAAAGAGCTCGGCCATGGGCCGCGAACTCGACTCGCTGGCCGACGTGATCTCGTTCGGCGTGGCGCCCGCCATCATTGCGTATGCCTGCGGCATGCAGGGGCTGTTCGACCGCATCGTGCTGGCGTACTTCGTGGCCTGCGGCGTGTCGCGCCTGGCGCGCTACAACGTCACGGCCGAGACGCTGTCCGAAGGCACGGGCAAGGTGAAGTACTTTGAAGGCACGCCGATCCCCACCTCCATCGTGCTGGTCGCCCTGATGGCCCTGGCCGCCTGGCTGGGCGCGGTGCGTGAGAACCTGTGGTTCGGCAAGATGCTGATTGGCGGCTTCACGCTGCACCCGCTGGTACTGATCTTCGCGGTGTCGGGCTCGCTGATGATCAGCCGCATCCGCATCCCCAAACTCTGATTGCTACTAAAAACATAGCTGCTAGCGCTTGCCAGGCAAGCGGTAGCAGCTTTTTTTATTCAAATCTCAGCGTGCCGCGGGCTTGCGGTTGACCAGCACGATGCCGGCGGCCACCAGCACCAGCGCGGTCACCAGCCCCGGCGTCACCGGCTCACCCAGCCACAGCGCGCCGAACAGCAGGGCGAACACCGGGGTCAGGAACACGAACACCGAGATCTTGGTCGCCGGGTAGTGCGCCAGCATCCACATCCAGGCCAGGTAGCTGGCAAACGCCCCCACCAGCGCCTGCGTCAACAGCGACCCCCAGGCAAAAGCGCTGAACTGCCAGACCCAGGGTTCGCCCAGCACCAGCGAGATCACCGGCAGCACCGCCGTGCTCACGCACACCTGGTAGAGCAGTTGTTTGGCAGGCGGCACGGCGGCAAGCGGCGTGGTGCGGATGACCACGGTGGTCAGGGCCCACATCAGGCCCGCGGCCAGCCCCAGCAGGTCGCCCAGCCAGGCGCGGGGCAGGGCCGCGTTGGCGGGGCCCATCAGCCCGTCGCCCAGTGCCAGCCCCACGCCGACGAACGCCGCCGCCAGGCCCAGCCATTGCCAGCCCTGCAGGCGCTCGCCGGGAATGAAGCGCGGCAGCAGCAGCGCCACCCAGAACGGCGATGCGTACAGGAACACCGTCAGCCGCGAGGCGCTGGTGTACTGCAGGCCCAGGTAGATGCACGCAAACTCCCCCGCGAACAGCGCGCCGGCCAGCAGCCCCCCGCGCGCCGCCCCGGCGGGCTCGGCCGCCGCGGACAGGCGCACGCCGCGCCACAGGCACCAGGCCACCACCGCCGCGGTGGCCAGCGCAAAGCGCACAAAGGCCTGGAACACCGGTGCTACCTCGGCCACGGTGGCTTTGACCAGCACCTGCTGGAAGCCCCAGAACATGCAGCAGGCCAGCAGGATGGCAATGGCCAGGGAGTCGATGTGTGTTTTGCGGGTGGAGGTAGACGGCATCGGGCGATTATGAAAGGGGCTGCGTGGGGGCGCTGACGCGTCTGTTGCACCGCAGATCGCCCTCGCGCCACCGGCATCCACGGTGCGCTGCAAGCGGTCACGGCAGCGCGCGTCCTACACGCGCTGCGGCATTGGCGCACGCCCTGTAACGGTGAGATGTGCGTATGGTGAAGAGCCATGGTGGTGCTCTGCCACCGCCGAACGCCCGCGTCGCCTATGCCACCCTTCCGTACCGTCCTTCGAACCCTGCAACAGAGCCTGCTGCTCGGCGGCGCCGTGCTGGTCTTGGCGGGTAGCCCCGCGCAAGGGCAGTCATCCGCCCCGCTGGCGCATTCGGGTCCCGCGTCGCGCCCACTGACGGGGCAGTCGTCGGTGCAGCCCTCGGCGCACGGGTCGCGCCTCGCGCAGTTCGGGAGCGAAAGCGCCTCGGACGACGCACGGCGCATTGCCCACTGGGCGTTTCACTCGGGCGACCATCGCCGTCACGCCGTGGTGGTGGTCGACAAGAAAGACGCGAAGGTCTATGTCTTCAGCCCCGATGGCAAGCTGCAGGGCGCCACGCCCGCGCTCATGGGGTCGGCCATCGGCGACCACACGGTGCCCGGCATCGGCGACAAGCCCATCGCCCAGGTGCTGCCGGCCGAGCGCACCACACCGGCAGGCCGCTTCGTGGCAGAGCCTGGAACCAACGCCAGCGGTGAAGACGTGGTGTGGGTGGACTACGACGCGGCGGTGTCCATGCACCGCGTGCGCGCCAACGTGAAGTCCGAGCGCCGGCTGGAGCGGCTGGCGTCCAGCACGCCCAAGGACAACCGCATTTCATACGGCTGCATCAACCTGCCGGTGGTCTTCTACGAGAAGGTGCTGAGCCCCGCGGTGCGCAGCACCGGCGCGGTGGTGTACGTGCTGCCCGAAACGCGCCCTGCCGCCAGCCTGTTTGGTACGTACGACGTGCCGGGCAATGCAGAGCCTGCGCGTCGCTGAGTGCTTGGGGTGGACAGGGGGGTGTGTGCAGGCCCCTGTCCGACACACGCTGCGGACCCGGGATGACGCTACGCGCACCAGGACCTTTTAATCTGAATGCAGCTGGCGACGGTGCTGGCAATTTCCATCATTCACAGATCCAAGGAGTCCCCTCATGTCCACATCCAAGAATTCGCTGAAGGCATTGCTCGCAGGTTTGGCCACCGTTGCCGTGGTGGGTACCGCCATCGCTCAAAGCAACCCGCCCGCTCCATCCAACCCTAACCCTGCCACGGGCGCTGGCCAGCAAAGCACCCAGAACACACCCATGGGCAGCACCGGCACCCAGGGCGCTACCGGTGGCACCGGCGCAACTGGCGCCACGGGCGCGGGCACCAGCGGTTCTTCGGGCGCGACGATGGGCTCCGGCAATGCTGCCAGTTCGTCGGGCTCCGGCATGGCCACGGCGCCTGCCCGTCCAGCACGCGCTGACCGCAACTGAGCACGCTCTTTCTGCCAATACAAAAAGCCGGGCTTGCCCGGCTTTTTGTCGTCTTGGTGGCGCAGGTGGCGGCTGCCAGTACCTGCACGATGCTGAACCAGACGGGGCCATGGCGTGCCGTCAAACCCGTCTGGCAGGGCTGGCGTGCCCCCACGGTACACTTTGCGCCTTCCTCAACAGGTTCCCGCGCCCCTTTCCACAACGTCCATTCATGGCCCTTACGACGGCGGCCCAGTCCCGCACCAGCTTTGATCTCAAAAGCGCCTCGCTGCCCGTGGTGGCCGTGGTGCTCAAGACCACCGACGCCGCGCAGTTCGCGGCCGACCTGGCCGACCGCGTGGCCGATGCACCGGGCTTCTTCGACTTCGACCCCGTGCTGATCGATCTGGCTGCCGTCAAGGATGCCGAGGACCCCATCGATTTCGCAGCCCTGGTGGCCACCTTGCGCAGCCACAGCACGCTGCCCGTGGCCGTGCGCGGCGGCAGCGCCGCCCAGATGGACGCCGCCCGCGCCGCCGGCCTGGCTGCCGCGCCCGATGCCGCCCCGCTGCGTGCTGAACCCGCTCCGGCGGCCGCGCCCGAAGTGCGCGAGGTGATCCGCGAGGTCGAAGTGGTGCGCGAGGTGCAGGTCGAAGTGCCTGTGGCGGGCCCCGGCACCGTGGTCATCGACAAGCCCCTGCGCTCGGGCCAGCAGGTGTATGCCCGCGGCGCCGACCTGGTGGTGATGGCCGTGGTGAGCTTTGGCGCCGAGGTCATTGCCGATGGCAACATCCACGTCTACGCACCGCTGCGTGGCCGGGCCATTGCCGGCGCGCGGGGCAACACCGAAGCCCGCATCTTTTCCACCTGCATGGAGCCGCAGCTGGTGTCCATCGCAGGCATCTACCGCACCACCGAGACCGCGCTGCCCGACGAAGTCGCCGGCCGGCCCGCCCAGGTGCGCCTGGAAGGCGAAAAGCTCCTCATCGAGCCGCTGCGAAATCCTGTACGTATCAACCCCAGAGAGACTCAATAAACCCATGGCCAAAATCGTCGTCGTGACTTCCGGCAAGGGTGGTGTGGGCAAGACCACCACCAGCGCCAGCTTCGCCACCGGCCTCGCCCTGCGCGGCCACAAGACCGCCGTGATCGACTTCGACGTCGGCCTGCGCAACCTGGACCTGATCATGGGCTGCGAGCGCCGCGTGGTGTACGACCTGATCAACGTGATCCAGGGCGAGGCCAACCTGAACCAGGCGCTCATCAAGGACAAGCAGTGCGACAACCTGTTCGTGCTGGCCGCCAGCCAGACGCGCGACAAGGATGCGCTCACGCAGGACGGCGTGGAGAAGGTGCTCAAGGACCTGGCCGCGATGGACTTCGAGTACATCGTTTGCGACTCCCCCGCCGGCATCGAAAGCGGCGCGCTCATGGCGATGCACTTCGCCGACGAGGCGCTGCTGGTGACCAATCCCGAGGTGTCGTCGGTGCGCGACTCCGACCGTATCCTGGGCATGCTGGGCAGCAAGACCCAACGCGCCATCGACGGCGGCGAGCCCATCAAGGAGCACCTGCTCATCACGCGCTACAACCCGAGCCGCGTCGAAGACGGCCAGATGCTGAGCCTGGAAGACATCCAGGACATCCTGCGCATCAAGCTGATCGGCGTGATTCCGGAGTCCGAAGTGGTGCTGCAGTCGTCCAACCAGGGCACGCCGGCCATCCACGCGCAGGGCACCGATGTGTCCGAGGCCTACAAGGACGTGATCGACCGCTTCCTGGGCGCCACCGACAAGCCGCTGCGCTTCATCGAGGCGGAAAAGCCCGGCTTCTTCAAACGCCTGTTCGGGAGCAAATAAGCCATGGCTTCTTTCCTGTCCTTTCTGCTCGGCGAAAAGAAGAAGACGGCCAGCGTCGCCAAGGAGCGCCTGCAGATCATCCTCGCGCACGAGCGCAACGGCCGCAACGCCTCCGAGCCCGACTACCTGCCTGCCCTGCAGCGCGAGCTGGTGGCCGTGATCTCCAAGTACGTGAAGATCAACCCCGAAGACCTCAAGGTGCACCTGGAGCGCCAGGACAACCTGGAAGTGCTGGAAGTCAAGATCGAGCTGCCGGACACAGTGCGCTGAGCGCTGCACGCCGGTGCGGCCGACGCGTCCCTGCCGGGGCCCGGGGCCGCGCCCCTGACGACAGGACCCCCAGCATGCTGTCCCATGTATTCATCGGCGTGAACGATTTCGAGCGCGCCATGGCGTTCTACCGCCCGGTGATGGAGCGCCTGGGCCTGGCGCTGCGGTTTGCAGAGCCTGAACGGCCATGGGCCGGCTGGCAGACGCCCGGCGTGGCGCGGCCGCTGTTCCTCATCGGCCGGCCTTTTGACGAGCAGGCCGCCCAGCCCGGCAACGGTGCCATGAACGCGCTGCTGGCTGCCGACCGGGCCACGGTGGACGCCGTCCACGCGCTGGCCCTGCGCCACGGCGGCAGCTGCGACGGGCCGCCGGGCCTGCGCCCGCACTACCACGCGAACTATTACGGTGCGTATTTCCGAGACCCGGACGGCAACAAGCTGTGCGTGTGCTGCCACGGGGCGGGCTGACCGCAGGATCTTCCGTCCGTACCGCCTGGGTTGAGGCTGGCAGGTCGCCGGCATGGCCGGCTTATTGCTTAACATCAGGGTAATCCCTAATGCGAGGCAGTCCTGTGGACGAATCCTGGAAACTCAGCTGGCAGCGCGCCCGCCACCACGAAGGCTTCACACGCGGCGCGCGGGCCTTTTTCGCCCTGGCGGCGGTGCTCGCCTGCGGTTGGTGGGCCGACTGGCAGGCCGAGCTCACGCCCGTGCTGCTGGGCGTGATCGCCAGCGCGCTCACCGAGACCGATGACAGCTGGCGGGGGCGCCTGCGGGCGCAGCTGCTGGCGCTGGGGTGCTTTGGCCTCATGGCGCTGGCGGTGTGGGCCACGGTGTCCTGGCCCTGGGCGCTGATGGGGGCCATGGTAATGTCGGCCTGGGCGCTCACCCTGCTGGGCGCGCTCAGCGAGCGCTACCGCGCCATCGCGTTCGGCTCGCTCATCCTGTTCATCTATGCGGCCCTGGCCGCCGACGCCAGCCGCGCCGCGGCCGAGCAGGCCACGCCGCTGATGCTGGCCGGGGCTGCCTGGTACGGCGTGGTCTCGGTGGTCTGGAGCCTGGCCATGCCCCGGGCCCCGGTGCGCTTTCGAATGGCCAGGCTGTATGCGGTGCTGGGCGAATACCTGCGGCTGAAGGCCCTGCTGCTCGAGCCCGTGCGCGACGTGGACCTGGAGCGCCGCCGCATGGCGCTGGCCCTGCACAACGGCCGCGTGGTGGATGCGCTCAATGCTGCCAAGGAAAGCCTCATGAGCCGCATGGGCCGCGGCGCGCCGCCGCCGTGGCTGCAGACGGCCATGCACCAGTACCTGGCCGCGCAGGATGTGCACGAGCGCGTGAGCTCGTCGCACGAGCACTACGACCTGCTGGCGCAGTCGTTCTTTCACAGCGACGTGCTGTACCGCTGCCAGCGCGTGCTCACGCTGCTGGGCGAGCAGGCGCTCAAGCTGTCGGTGGCGATGCAGGAGCAGTCGCGGCCGCAGCACTGGGGTGCCACGGCCCGCGCCATCGAGGACATGCAGGCGGCCATCGCCCACCAGGACGCGGCTGCGGCTGCGGCGCTCGATGGATCTGATGCCGCCAATGCCCCGCTGCCCGCCATGGCCCGCCCGCTGCGCTCGCTGCATGCGCTGGGCCACAACCTCACTGCCATGGCCGGCGTGTTTGCGGGCGCACTCGCGCTGCCGGCAGACCCGCAGGCCGACAGCGCGGTGGACCACACCCTGTTCGACCGCGAGCCCCGCAGCCTGCGCGATGCCGGGTCGCGCCTGCGAGCGCAGCTCAGCGCCCGCTCTGCCTGGCTGCGGCACAGCGTGCGCCTGAGCTTGTCGCTGGCCGTGGGTTTTGCCGTCATGCAGGCCACGGCCGACCCGCACGGCTACTGGATCCTGCTGACCATCGTGTTCGTGAGCCAGCCGCAGTACGCGGCCACCCAGACGCGGCTGCTGCAGCGCGCCAAGGGCACGGCCATGGGGCTGGCGCTGGGCTGGGCGGCGATCCAGCTCTTTCCGGGGGCGCTGGTGCAGGCGGCGTTGCTGGTGTTCGCCGGGGCGCTGTTCTTCGGCGCGCGGCACACGCGCTACACGCTGGCCACTGCGGCGGTCACCATGCTGCTGCTGCTGAGCTTTCAGCAGATGGGCACCTCGCAGGGCGTCATCGCGGCGCGCCTGCTCGACACCGCCGTGGGGTGCCTGATCGCGGCTGCGGCGTCGTGGCTGGTGTGGCCGCACTGGCAGTCGCGCCAGTGGCCGCAGCTGGCCGCCCAGGTGCTGCAGACGCAGGCGCTGTACCTGCGCGCAATCCTCGCGCAGTACCACAGCGGCAAGTGCGACCACCTCGAATACCGCCTGGCCCGGCGCAACGCCCACAACGCGGACGCAGCGCTGTCCAACTCGTACAGTGCCATGCTCAAGGAGCCGTTGCGCGTGCGCGGCAATGCCGCGGTGATGGCGAGCTTTCTGTGCCTGTCGCACACGCAGCTCAACTACCTGTCGGCCCTCGGTGCGCAGCGCGGCGCGCAAGGCACGCAGCCGGTGGACGACGCCACACAGGCGCTGGCGCGCACGCTGCTGGTGTCGCTGCAGCAACTGTCGCAGGAGCTCGAGCGGGCGCAGCAGCAGTCGGGCGTGCGCCGGCGCCATGCGGTGGCAGCCCCTGCCGTCGAGCAGGTGCTGCGCGAGTTCGGCACGCCGCCGCACGCCGCCATGCCGCAGCCCCCAGCGACCGCGCACAGCCTGATGGCGGCGCAGCTGCTGCTGGTGGGCAAGGTGTTTCCGCAGCTGCAGGCGCATGCGCGGCAGCTGGTCGAGCCGGACACCGGGGCTGCAGGGCGGGCCTGATCGGAACCAGGTGCAGGGGGCTGCGCGGCCTGGCGGCCGGTCAGCGGATGTGCTTGGCGAACTTGGCCGCAAAGGCCTGCGCAATGCTCAGGCCGCGCTGCCCGGGCACCAGTGTGGCCGTCTGGCCTGCGGCAAGCGTGCCCGGCTGGTCTACCGCCAGGTAGTAGCCGCAGCAGCCGGCCATCGCCATCGCGCGCCCGGCCTGTGCAAAGCCCATCACGGCGTTGAACTTGGAGCAGGGCTCGCGCGGCGCTGTCACGCGCAGCACGCAGTCCGGAAAGTGCAGCTCGTCGCCCACGAAGATCTCGTGCTCCAGCGGTCCGTCCACCGTGAGGTTCTCCCCCACGAACCCTGGCGGCAGCGCTTCGTCGAACAGGCTCACGCCGCGCTCCAGGCGCTGGGCCTGCCAGAACGCGTAGTGCACGGCCGGGTAGGCGTACACGGCCTTTTGCAGGCCGCCGTGGATGCTCAGCTCCACCTGCTCGTCGCCCTGCAGGCCCAGCGGGCCGGCAGGGACGGCACGCTGCACAGGCGACTTGCCGATGCCGGTGAGCAAAGAGCGCTCCCCCACGCGCAGGCGCCGGGCTGTGCCGATGTTGATGCTGCGGATGTGCATGAAAGAAAACGTACGGTAGCGGGTGGCGTGCCAGGGTGGCCGACGCGAAAGCGCCGCGCCCGGGGGCCGTGCGCTACAGCGGGTGCTCGGTGTAGAACCGACCGCCGTGGTACAGCAGCGGCGGCACGCCCGCGCGGTGGCTGCAGCGCTCCACCTCGCCCACGAAGATCACGTGGTCGCCTTCTTCATAGCGGCTGCGGTTGAAGCACTCGAAGGTGGCGGCAGCGCCTGCCAGCACCGGTGCGTTGCTGATCCCCGGGCTGTGGTCCACGCCTGTCCAGCGGTCCACCCCTTTGGAGGCGAAGCGCTCTGCCAGCGCCTTCTGGTCGGCCGCCAGCACGTTGATGGCGTAGTGCGAGCCGTTGGCAAAGGCCGGCATCGACGCTGCGGCTCGCGAGAGGCTCCAGAGCACCAGGGGCGGGTCCAGCGAGACGGAATTGAAGGAGCTCGCGGTGAGCCCTACCAGCGCACCGTCGTCGTTGCGCGCGGTGACGATGGTGACGCCGGTGGCGAACATGCCCAGCGCATCGCGGAATTCGCGGACGGAAAAGCTGGGAGGGCGGGCGAGGGCAGGGCGGGGCAAGGGCAGGTTCACAACAGCAGCGGCACGGCGAAGGCGCAAGGGCCAGAGCAGCCATTATGAAACGTGCCCTGTAACCGTGCCGTGCCGAGGGCTGCGCAGCCGCCGCTGCACCCGCCGCTGCAGCTGCCCACGCTGGCGGCTCGAAGGGCCTTGCACCGCGTATCGGGGCCCTGTCGGGCTGACTGCCGATAATCAGGGCATCCCCGCGGCGGTGCCCCTTTGGCTGCCCCGGGCGCCGTCCTCTTCTTTTCTGGATTCCGACCGCATGGCCCTTCTTCCCACCTTCACCACCCTGGGCTCCGGGCCCACCGTGCTGATGCTGCACGACGCCGACGGCGACCACGTCACCTTCGCCCCGCAGGTCGAGGCCCTCGCGACCGCCGGGTACCGCGCCGTGGCCTGGAACATGCCGGGCTACGGCCGCAGCGCGCCCATCGAGCCCTACAGCTTCAAGGGCCTGGCCGAGAGCTGCCTGTTGCTGATCGATGCCTTGAAGTGCAGCTCGGTGTCGTTGGTGGGCCATGGCATGGGCGCCATGGTGGCGCTGGAAGTGGCGGTGCGCAAACCGGCGGCAGTGCGGCGTCTGGTGCTGTGCGCCGGTGGCCCGGCCCTGGATGCGCAGGCCACGCAGGACTGGGTGGAGCCCCGGCTGGCGGCGCTGCAGGCGCTGGAGCAGGGCGGCAGCATGGAGCAGCTGGCGCACACGTTGGTGCCGCGGTTCATCGGTACCGGTGCGCTGCCCGAGGGCGCGCGGCTGGCCACCCATGCGCTGTCGCAGGTGTACCCCGGCGCCTACCGGCGCGCACTGCAGGCGCTGGGCACCTTCGACCGGGGCGCTGCGGCGCTCCAGTCGTTGAGCGTGCCGACCTTGCTGGTGGGGGGCGGCCAGGACCGGTGCACCCCGCCCGAGGCCTTGCAGGCGCTGGCCCAGGTGATGCCGGATGCCGAGCACCTGAACCTGCCGCACGTGGGCCACTGGCCGCAGCTGGAAGACCCGGAGAACTTTGACGGCGCGTTGCTGGAGTTTCTGGTGCGTCCGCGGGTGCTGCATTGACCTGAAGCCGGGTGACCGCCCGTCCGGGCTGCGTGGCCACGCTGGCGCCTGTGCGCCACCGTGCGGCGCGCGTCCGGGCACCGGGTGTGCACTGGCATGATGGCCGCCCTCTACCTATGTGGTTCCTGCTCAAGAAAATCCTGTCCGCGGTGCTGATGCCCCCGGTGCTCAGCATCCTGCTGGCCTTCGTGGGCCTGTGGATTGCGCGGCGCCACCGTCGCACGGGCCTGCTGATCGCGGTGCTGTCGCTGTTGTCCGTGCTGGCGCTGTCCTGGCCACCGGTGTCGGGCGCGCTGGTGCGCAGCTTGGAGCGGTATCCGCCCATCGTGCAGGCCGATTTGGCCCGTGCCCAGGCCATCGTGGTGCTGGGCGGCGGGCCCGACGCCACGGCGCCCGACAACGGCACCGATGTGCTCAGCCGCGGCGCACGTGAGCGGCTGCGCTACGCCGTGGCGCTGCAGCGCCAGACCGGGCTGCCCCTGCTGATCACGGGCGGCTCGTTCGGCGGCGCGCGGGCCGAGGCGCTGGTCATGAAGGACGTGGCCGAGCATGAGCTGCGCGGCCGCGTGCGCTGGACCGAAGTGCACTCGCTCGACACGCAGGGCAATGCGGCGAATTCCACGCCGGTGCTGAAGGCCGCGCGCATCGAGCGCATCGCACTGGTGACCCACGGCTGGCACATGGTGCGTGCGGCCGATCTGTTTCGGCGCCAGGGGCTGGACGTGATGCCCGCGCCCATGGGGTTCACCTACACATCGTCCCACCGTCTGCAGCGGCTGTTGCCGCGCGCATCGGCGCTGGCGGACAGCAGCCTGGCGCTGCACGAGTGGCTGGGCATTTTGGCCCAGCGCGGCGGCGCGTGGGTGCGCAGGGTGGCGGGTTCGGCCTGAACCTGCGGTCTAGGTGAGTGGCGTGGGGGGCAAGGTCCAGCCCCGGGCCAGAAGCTGCTGCTGCAAAACGGCCAGTGCGGCCGCTGCGCCGGCGTGGTCCTCCAGTTCGATGTGGATGCTGTTCTGCGGCTTCTCTGGCTCCCACAGATCGCCGCGCACGCGGCAGGCGGCCTGCCCCAGGGCCGCACCGCCATGCGCCTGCCAGTAGAAGTCGTAGCTCTGGTTGGCGCCATGGCGCTCGATGAAGCGCGGTGTGTGTGCTCCCAGCGTGTCGAACACCCGCTGCGCTGCCGGCTGCAGCGCCAGCCCGGGCGGTGGCGGCAACAACAGCAGCGTGAGGGTGGTCACCAAGTCACCATATCGTCATGGGGCAGGGGCTGTGCCCGCGTGGCCTGCGCTTCAGGCCGCGGCCAGGAACGTCGCCGCAGCGGCCACGGCCTGCGCATCTGCCTGCACCGCATTTGGCGGCCCGCCCTTGCCCCAGAGCGCGCCGCCCCAGGTCATCGATAGAAACTTGGCGCACAGCTCCACCGAGTCGATCATCGGCTGGGCCTTGGCCCGGTCGCCGCTGGTGGTGATGAGGGCCAGCGTCTTGGCGCCCATGGGCTCCTTGAACGCCAGGCCCGGCACGCGCATCCAGGCGCTCCAGTGGTCGAGGTAGGTCTTGAGCGGCGACGGGATGCTGTACCAGTACACCGGCGCCACGAAGACGATGTGCGTGGCCGCGAGCGTGGCGTCCAGCAGGGTCTTCATGTCGCCTTCGGGCGGCGCGTAGGTGCCCGAGGTGTGGCGCTGGTCCACAAAAGGCGGCAGGTCCATGCGCGCCAGGTGGTGCCAGGTCTGCGCGGTACCGGCGGGCAGCGCGGCGGCGGCCTGGCGGGCCAGCCACTCGGTATTGCCGGTGTGGCCCGGCTCGCGGGTGGAGGTGGTGAGAAAGAGGTAGTGCGGTGCTGAAGACATGGCGGGCATCGTAGCGAAACCCGCCTGTCTCTGCAGGCTCAGGCCGCAACCACGGCGCGGGGCGCGCGTGCTGCCTCGGCCCCCAGAAAGCCGAAGTTCATCGCGGGCCGTTCGCCGCAGATGAGTTCGGCCAGCGCCTTGCCGGAGCCTGCGCCGTGCGTCCAGCCCAGCGTGCCGTGGCCGGCATTGACCCAGAGCTTGCCCACGCGGGTCTGGCCGATGAAGGGGATGTTGGTGGGCGTGGCGGGGCGCAGGCCCGTCCAGTACTGCGGGTTGCCGCCTTCTTCGGGCGTGCGGGTGTCGCACACGCCGGGCAGGATGGTCTCGATGCGGCGCGACAGCATGTGGCAGCGGGCGCGTGCCAGGGTGCTGTCCAGCGACAGGTCGTAGCCGTTGAGCTCGATGGTGCCCGCCACGCGCAGGTGGTTGCCCAGCCGGCTCATGGCGATCTTCTTGCCGTCGTCGATGGTCGACACCATGGGCGCGCCCTCGGGCTTGAGCAGCGGGAAGGTGGCGCTGTAGCCCTTGCCGGGGTAGATGGGCAGGTCCACGCCCACGGTGCGCAGCAGCGGCGCGCTGTAGGAGCCGCAGGCCACCACCACGGCATCGCCCTTCAATATGAAGTCTTTTTTGCCACCACCGCTTGTCTGGCGTGCCATGACAGCTACTGAATCGATAGCATCGCCGATCTTGTTGAGGCGCAGCACGTCGTGGCCGTACAGGAACTGCGCGCCACGCTCCAAGCAGCGGCGGGCCAGCTCCTGCGTGAACACGCGGGCATCGCCGCTCTCGTCGGTGCTGGTGTAGGTGCCGCCGGTGATCTTGTCACCGTAGGCCTTGAAAGCGGGCTCGATCTGCAGCAGCTCGTCGCGGCTCACCAGCCGGCGCTGCACGCCGTGCTTGCGCATCAGTTCCACCGCGTGGCCTGCGGCGTCGAACGATTTCTGGTCGGTGTAGAAGTGGGCAATGCCGCGCTCCAGGCGGTTGTATTCGATGCCCGTGGTGCTGACCAGGTCCTTCAGGGCCGCGTGGCTGTACGCGCCCAGCGCCACGATCTGCTGCACATTACGCTCGAAAGCCGCGTCGTTGCACTGCGCCAGAAACTGCAGGCCCCACCGCCATTGGTGCCAGTCCAGATGTGGGCGAAACAGCAGCGGTGCTTCGTTGTCGAACATCCACTTGAGCGCCTTGAGCGGGGCATCGCGGTTGGCCCAGGGCTCGCAGTAGCTCACCGAGATCTGCGCCGCGTTGGCAAAACTGGTCTCCAGCGCCGCATCGGGCTGGCGGTCGACCACGACGACCTCGTGGCCCCGCTCGAGCAAATGCCAGGCCGTGCTGATGCCGATGATGCCGGCGCCCAGGATGATGGTTTTCATGGGGCGCAGTGTGATCCACATTGCGTTCCACTAAAAGCAAAATTAAACTTACTCCAAAAACATCAGCGGGCCTAATAAAGCGGGCAGCGCTTTCACCAGTTCACACGCCGCCAGATCATGAGCACCTACGACCCCGCCGCCCTGGAATGCCTTGCCGCCATCGTCGAAGAGGGCGGTTTCGAGCGCGCGGCGCAGCGCCTGAACGTGACCCAGTCCGCGGTCTCGCAGCGGCTGCGCGCGCTGGAGGCGCAGGTGGGCTCGGTGCTCATCGTGCGCAGCCGGCCGCTACGCCCTACGTCGGCAGGGCAGTTGCTGCTCAAGCACACCAAGCAACTGCGCCTGCTGCGCGCCGACCTGGAGCGCGACCTGCACGAGCTGGCACCCAGCGCGCCCGGAGGCACGCGCGAAGACGAGCGTATCGCCATCGCCATCAATGCCGACAGCATTGCCACCTGGGCCATGGGCGCGCTGCACGACCTGGTGTGCCAGCGCCTGCCATTGGAGATCATCGTGGACGACCAGGACTTCACGCAGGAGTGGCTGCGCTCGGGCCAGGTGCTGGGCTGTGTGACCACGCTCAAGCAGGCGTTGCGCGGCTGCAAGATGGTGCCGCTGGGCGCCATGCCCTACGTGGCGGTGGCGGCCACCCGCTATGCCGAGCAGCACCTGCCGCAGGGTCTCACGCCGCACAACTTCCGCGACGTGTCGTTCCTGGCCTTCAACCGCAAGGACGACATGGCTGCGGAATTCGTGGCCAGGGCCTTCGGCTTGAAGCGGGTGGCCTTGAACCACCTTTTCGTGCCGGGGTCGGAGGCACAGTTGCGTGCCGTGGCAGCAGGCTGGGCCGTGGGGGTGATCCCCGAGCTGCTCGCACGCCCCGCCATCGCGGACGGCAGCCTGGTGAACGTGGCGCCGGGGCGATCGTTGCCCATCCAGCTGTACTGGCACTGCTGGAACCTGGAATCGGAATTGCTTGACGCATTGACCGCCGCCTTGACAGGTGCTGCGGCGCATTCGCTGGTGTCCTGAAGGCAGGCGGTGCGCCGGTCAGCCTGTCCGGCACAACCCCGGCGACGAAATCTGCCATGCGGGTAAACACCGTGAACGATGTAGTTGCATTGCAACTGGGTCATTTATTTTTCTACCGCAATGTATAAAATGGACGCCATGCAAACGCAGCCCACCAAACCGTCCTTCAAGGAGCAGATGCACCAGGCCCGCGAGGAAGCCATCCTGCGCTCCACCTGCCAACTGCTCGGCGAAAAAGCCTTCGACGCCATGACCATGGACGACGTGGCCAACGCCGTGGGCATCGCCAAGGCCAGCCTGTACAAGCATTTCTGCAGCAAGGAAGAGCTGTGCAGCGCCGCCATGGTGCAGATCCTGGGGCGGGTGAAGGCCTACCTGGCCAGCCTGCCGCAGGAGATGCCACCGGTGGAAAAGCTGCAGTCCCTGGTGCGCTGGTCGCTGGAGCGCCTGCTGACCAACGAAATGCCGCTGCTGCCCAGCCGCAATTCCACGCTGCGCGCGGTGCTGATGGCCAACAAGGACTACCTCGACGGCCTGGTCACCGTGAGCGACCAGATCGGCGAGTGGATCACGGTGGCCCAGTCGCAGGGCCTGATCAACCCCACGCTGCCGCCGCTGGTGGTGCTCTACACGCTGTACGCCCGCGCCTGCGACCCGGTGGTGAGCTTCCTCAAGGAAGGCGGGCAGTATTCGGACGCCGAGATCATCGACCTGGTGGTGCGCACCTGCTTCGAGGGGCTGGCGGCGCGCTAGTCCTGGCGCAGATCACGCCCTCACGCAAAAAGCCCGGCATGCCGGGCTTTTTGCATGGCGAGCGGCACGGGCCGCGCCGCTTTAGTGCATCAGCGCACCAGCAGCACCGGCACTTTGCTGTGTGCCAGCACCTGGGTGGTCACCGAGCCCATGACCAGCGTGGCCAGCGCTCCGTGGCCGTGGGAGCCCATCACCAGCAGGTCGAACTTGCCCGAGTCCGCCACCTTGGCGATGGACTCGCCCACCGCGCCCACCTTGATGCTGCGCTTGGCGTCGATGCCGTGGCGGCCGAGGAACTTGCACACGGGGGCGAGGACCTTCTCGGCTTCTTCGGCGTGGTAGTTGTCCACCACGTCCTTGCCCAGCGCAGAGCGTGCGCGGGCGGGCAGCGGGGCCTGCACGGTGAGCACGGTGTACTGGTGGTTGCCGCTGAGCAGTTCCTCGTGGGTGGCGAGGTAGGCCAGCATTTTTTTGGTGTACGCGCTGCCGTCGACAGCAAGCAGGATGTTCATGAGGTGCTCCAGAAAAAGGGATGGGGTCAGACTACTGCGCGGGGACTTCTGTTGTCTTGACCTGGGTCATGCTTTTTCTCCTGCGCCTGCGGCGCCGTGGGGCACCCGCAAGCCCATCATACGGTGACGCAAAAATGCGGCTCGAACGCAGCCTGCTCGCCCTTGCGGGCATAGCCCAGCGGGTTGGCCACCACGCGGCACTGCCAGGGCACGCCGTTGGCGTGCACGCCGCGCACCACATAGTCGCTGGGGGCGTGCAGGTGGCCGTGCAGCCAGAGCTGGGCCTGGGGCAACAGGGCATCGAGCGCATTGCAAAAACCCGCGGTGCCGGGCACCAGGCCGTAGCGCGGGTCGGCGCTCAGGAGGCTGGGCGCAAAGTGCGTGACCACCACCGTGGGGCCATCGAACGGCGTGGCCAGCGCTGCGGCGAGCCAGGCTTGGCTGGCCAGCGCCTCCTCGCGCATGGGCTCTGCCAGAAAGGGCTCGCCCTGGCGCGTGCCACCCGTCTTGCGCAGGTAGAAGTTCGCGGCGCGGAAGGCCTTGTCGCGGTGCTTCAGGCGGCGGGTGATGTCGGTCGTGCCTTCATGGTCGGCCAGGGCGTCGAAGTCGCTCCAGAGCGTGGCGCCGACAAAGCGCACGCCCTGCAGCTGCAGCGTTTCACGCTCCAGCCACACAATGCCCAGCCCCTCGCAGGTGCGGCGCAGGCGGGCGTGGGCTTCGTCGAAATCCTGCGCGTCGTACTCGTGGTTGCCGGGTACGAAGAGCACCGGCGTGGGCCAGCCCGCGTACTGGGGCAAGGGTGAAAAGCGCGCCAGGCCGAAGTCGTCGTCGGCCAGCAGCGAGCCCGCCTGGTAGGAGCCGACGTCCCCGGCCAGCACCAGCACGTCGGCACCGGGCGCAGGTTCGGGCTTGAAATGGGGGTGGACTTCGAGGTGCAGGTCGGACAGCAGTTGAATCTTCATGGACCGGGCAGTCTACGTCCTCGCGCAAATCCTCAGGTTTCGGGAAAGGTGCGCCGGGCCGACCGGGCCAGGGCCTGCAGCAGCCACGTCATGGCGGTCTGCTGGGCGCTGCGGCGGCGCCACAGGGCATCCACGTGCACGGGCGGCACGTCCAGCGGCAGGGTGCGCTGCACCAGCGCATCGGCAATGCCCGTCACCGGAACGAAGTGGCGCGGCAGCACGGTGAGCAGGTCCGAGCCCGAGACCACCCGTCCGGCCGTGAAGAACTGGTTGACGGTGATCACCACCTTGCGCTCGCGCCCCAGCGACGCCAGGGCCTCGTCGATGAAGCCGAACGGCCGGCCCGAGAAGCTCACCAGCATGTGGCGGGCCTCGCAGTAGGCGTCCAGCGTCAGGGGCGCGGTGGCCAGCGGGTGGCCCTGGCGCATCACGCACACGTATTCGCCGTCGTACAGACGCCGGCTCTCGAAAGCCACCGCATCGCCCGACTGGGCGCGTGCCGTCAGGTCCGCCAGCACGGCGGGGAAGTAGCCCACGGCCATGTCGGCCGCCTCGTCATCGAGCAGGCGCCGCGGGTCGCGCGTGGTCAGGGGCAGCACGCGGATGGCGATGCCGGGCGCCTCGCGCTCGATGATCTCGACCAGCGCTGGCACCAGCGTGGCCGCGGTGGCGTCGGCCATGGCCAGCACGAAGGTGGATTTGGCCGTGGCAGGGTCGAACCGCCCGGGCGAAAAGGACTCCTGCAGCTGCGCCAGCGCCTCGCGCACCGGGGGCCACAGCGCCAGCGCACGCGCGGTGGGCTCCACCCCCTGGCCGCTGCGCACCACCAGCTCGTCGCCCACCACGTCCCGCAGGCGGCGCATCGCGTTGCTCACGGCGGGTTGGGTGATGGACAGCTTGTGGGCCGCGCGCGTCAGGCTGCGCTCTGCCATCACCTCATCGAAAACCCGCAGCAAATTGAGGTCCAGAGAGCGGAAGTTCAAGGGTGTCATGGGAGCGCCTGGATGCAATTATCACCAATGTGAATATCCATGATTCAAAATATAAACTTGAATGCGCAAAGGGTAAACCCTAATATCACCCCATCGCCCGGCAATCACGCCACAAGCGTTAGAAAAGGGAAACCGAAATGACCAGCTTCGCACACGTTGACTACCCCACCGAACACCTTGGCGTTGTACGCGCCGAAAACGCCGCCGCTGCCCTGAAGCGCGCCGCCACCCAATTTGACGGCGCCCGTGGCGCTGCCACCCTCCTGCTGGCTGCCGTGGTGTCCGCACTGCTGGTGGTGGCCCACCAAGTGGTCGACACCTGGACCGAAGGCCACCTGCTGGCCGCGTGGATGGTGTTGTGGCTCGTCGCCTTCGCCGCCCTGGCCCTGCTGACCTCGCCAGCACGCCGTGCCAGCGCTGTCCTGCGCGTGGCTGGCAAGGCCTTCACCGAAAACCGCCGCCGCGCTGCCGAAGACGAGCGCACCTGGCAAGTCGCCATGAAGGACCCCCGCATCATGGCCGAACTGAACCACGCCATGGGCATCGCCACGGTGAGCGACATTCGCAAGTACTACTGAGATGGACGGTGCGGCCAGACCGCACGATCCGCTGAACTTTAAAAGCCGTGGCGTTCTCGCCACGGCTTTTTTTGTGGCCTGCAGATTGGCACGGCATCGGCCATAGGTCGAAGGCAGGCATTAAAAAACCGCCCGGTCATCAGACGGGGCGGTTCTTCTTGGTCGTGGGGATGGGCCGACCTTACGGTCCAACCCAAAGCGTCAGGCAGCCAAGCGCTTTTCCAATGCTGCCTTGGTATCGAGCAGTGCCTTGGGCAGGTGGTACGCCAGCTGTTCGAAGTGCGCATCGTGCAGCTTGAACTCTTCTGCCCACGCGGCCTTGTCGATGCGGGTCACGGCCTCGAACTGCTGGGCGTTGAAGTCGATGCCCGTCCAGTTGATCTCTGCGTACTGGGGAGCCACGCCGAACATCGTCTCCGTTCCCTGGGCGGTGCCTTCCAGGCGGTCGATCATCCACTTGAGCACGCGCATGTTGTCGCCGTAGCCGGGCCAGACGAACTTGCCGGCCTCGTCCTTGCGGAACCAGTTCACGCAGAAGACCTTGGGCAGCGCCTTGCCGGTGGCGGCGATCTTGCCTTCCATGTCGAGCCAGTGCTGGAAGTAGTCGCTCATGTTGTAGCCGCAGAATGGCAGCATGGCGAACGGGTCGCGGCGCACCACGCCCTGGGCGCCGAAGGCGGCGGCGGTGGTTTCCGAGCCCATGGTCGCGGCCATGTACACGCCTTCCGTCCAGGTGCGGGCTTCGGTCACCAGGGGCACGGTGGTCGAGCGGCGGCCGCCGAAGATGAACGCGTCGATCGCCACACCGTTGGCGTCGTCCCACTGCGCATCGAGCGCGGGGTTGTTGGCGGCAGCCACGGTGAAGCGCGAGTTGGGGTGAGCGGCCTTCGCGCCGGTTTCCTTGGCGATCTGGGGCGTCCAGTCCTTGCCTTGCCAGTCGATCAGGTGGTCGGGCAGCTTGCCGGTGTCCTTTTCCATGCCTTCCCACCACACGTCGCCGTCGTCCGTCAGGGCCACGTTGGTGAAGATCACGTCCCGGCCCAGCGACAGCATGCAGTTGGGGTTGGTGTGCATGTTGGTGCCGGGGGCCACGCCGAAGTAGCCGGCTTCGGGGTTGATGGCGACCATCTTGCCGTCGGCGTTGGGCTTGATCCAGGCGATGTCGTCACCGATGGTGGTGATCTTCCAGCCGGCAAAGCCGGCCTCGGGCGGCACCAGCATCGAGAAATTGGTCTTGCCACAGGCACTGGGGAAGGCCGCTGCCACGTGGTACTTCTTGCCAGCGGGGTTGGTCACGCCCAGGATGAGCATGTGCTCGGCCAGCCAGCCCTGATCGCGGCCCATGGTCGATGCGATGCGCAGGGCCAGGCACTTCTTGCCCAGCAGCGCGTTGCCGCCGTAGCCCGAGCCGTACGACCAGATCTCGCGCGTCTCGGGATAGTGGACGATGTACTTGACCTTCGGGTTGCAGGGCCAGCTCGTGGTGTCCTTCTCGCCATCGGCCAGGGGGGCGCCCACGGTGTGCATGCAGGGCACGAACTCGCCTTCCACGCCCAGCACGTCGTACACGGCCTTGCCCATGCGGGTCATCAGGCGCTGGTTCACGGCCACGTAGGCGCTGTCGGTCAGCTCCACGCCGATGTGGGCGATGTGGCTACCCAGCGGGCCCATGCTGAAAGGCACCACGTACATGGTGCGGCCCTTCATGCAGCCGTCGAACAGGGGCTGCAGCGTGGCGCGCATCTCGGCGGGCGCCATCCAGTTGTTGGTGGGGCCGGCGTCTTCCTTGGCGGCCGAGCAGATGTAGGTGCGGTCTTCCACGCGGGCCACGTCCGACGGGTCGGACCAGGCCAGGAAGCTGTCGGGGCGCTTGGCGGGGTTGAGCTTCTTGAAGGTGCCGGCGTCGACCAGCTGCTGGCACAGGCGGTCGTACTCTTCCTTCGTGCCATCGCACCAGTAGATGCTTTCGGGCTTGCACAGGGCGGCCATGTCGGCCACCCAGGCGAGCAGCCGGGCGTTCTTGACGTACGTGGGGGCGTTGAGATTCAGGCCCTGCATGGTGGGTGCGTTCATCGGGAGCTTCCTAAGTTAAAAAACAGTTTTTTCAAAGGAAGCGAACCGAGGGGTACGCGAAAAGGCCTGGCGCAGGTGCGATGCTGAGCGCTGCCTTTGAAAAAACGGCTTTCGTGCTCAGTCGGCGGGCGGGCGCAGGGGTCAGCCCCACGGTGTGGCGGCTATTCCACGGAGTCCGCGGGTCGGCTGGGATGTCAATTTTATGAATCTGCTGCCGACTTGTCTGTCAGACTCGCCCCAAAATTATGCAAAAGATGCATGAGGTTATGTGGGGTTGAGGGTGGCATGGCGACCCGTTTGAGCAGCGGCACTGCCCTCCGAAACCGGCGCGCCCTGAGACCCGTGCACCCGTGGAACTGGCTCCGCCAGGCCACCGGGTGCGTCCCCCTTCAGGGGCTGAGGCCTGCGGCTCCAAGCCTGCCTGCGCAGGCTTGGACAGGCCGAAGAGGCCGCGAGTCTGGCGCGCGCTACCGAGGCGCCGCAGGCGACTCAGGGGGTTTTCCTGCCCTTCCAGCGCTCGTACCCGGCCTTGCGCAATTCGCAGGCGGGGCAGGTGCCGCAGCCATGGCCCCAGGCATGCAGCGTGCCGCGCACGCCGTGGTAGCAGGTGTGCGACTCCTGGATGATCAGGTCCACCAGCGCGTCGCCGCCCAGGGTGCGGGCCAGCTCCCAGGTGTCGGCCTTGTCCAGCCACATGAGCGGCGTGTCGAAAGTGAAGCGTTGCCCCATGCCCAGCGACACGGCCACCTGCAGGGCCTTGAGCGTGTCGTCGCGGCAGTCGGGGTAGCCCGAAAAATCGGTCTCGCACATGCCGCCCACCAGCGTGTGCAGGCCACGCCGGTAGCCCACTGCGGCCGCCAGGTTGAAGAACAGCAGGTTGCGGCCGGGCACGAAGGTGTTGGGCAGGCCGGCGGCAGTCATCTGGATCTCGGTGTCGCTGGTCAGCGCGGTGTCGCTGATGCGGCCCAGCACCGCCAGGTCGAGCATGTGGTCCTCGCCCAGCCGCTCGCGCCACTGCGGAAAACGCTCGCGCATCTGCGCCAGCACCGTCTGGCGCGCCTGCAGTTCCACATGGTGGCGCTGACCGTAGTCGAAGCCGATGGTCTCCACATGGGCGAAGTGCGTGAGCGCCCAGGCCAGGCAGGTGGTGGAGTCCTGGCCACCGGAGAAAAGAACGAGGGCGTGTCCGGGTCGCATGGCAAGGCTCCTGGCGTGGGGTGGGGCGATGAGGGCAGGGGGGAAGGCTTGGCGTGGGCAAAAAAAAGCCCCGCAGCGCGGGGCTTTTTATGGTGCCCGGTGGCTCAGGCCATGTACACGGCGATGAAGGCCAGCAGGAAGATCAGCACGCCGCCCACCACAGGCAGCACGACCGGGGCCACGTGGACCACGTTCTCCACGGGGTCGTGGGGGTGGGATTCGGCGGGGGCGTGTGCAGTGTTGTGTTCGGACATGGGGCGGCTCCAGATGCTTAAAACTTGCGCAATTCTAGCCGCGAGCGGCGCACTCTCCAAACGGCAGTACCGGTTCGCCGCGCCGCAGACGATCACGCCAGCGCAAACCCTGCCCATCGCCGGCAGGTTCTCAGATCAGCGCCGCCTCCATGCCGGCCTCGCGCAGGCGACCCAGCACATCGTCGATGTGCGTCTTGCCCCGGGTCTGCAGCACCAGCTCGATCTCCACGTTCTGCGCCGCCAGCATGGTGAAGGCGCGCTGGTGGTGCACCTCTTCGATGTTGGCACCGGCGTCGGCCACGGTGGCCGTGATGCGTGCCAGCACGCCCGGCACGTCGCGCGCGCTGACCTTGATGCGCGCCAGGCGGCCGGACCGCACCATGCCGCGCTCGATGATCGCGGCCAGCAGCAGCGGGTCGATGTTGCCACCGCACAGCACCAGGCCCACGCGCTTGCCCTTGAAGCGCTCGGGGTAGCGCACCAGCGCGGCCAGGCCCGCGGCGCCTGCGCCTTCGACCAAGGTCTTTTCGATCTCCAGCAGCATCAGCACGGCCTGCTCGATGTCGCCTTCGTCCACCAGTACCAGGTCGTCTACCAGGCGCTTGACGATCTCCTGCGTGATCTTGCCGGGCGTGCCCACGGCGATGCCTTCGGCGATGGTCGAGGTGCCCTGCGGGTGGCTGGTGCCCTTGACTGCGTTCACCATGGCCGGAAAGCGCGTGGTCTGCACGCCCACGATCTCGATGCCCGGCTTGATGGCCTTGGCCGCCGTCGCCACGCCCGAGATTAGCCCGCCGCCGCCCACGGCGATCACCAGCGTGTCCAGGTCGGGCACGGCCTGCAGCATCTCCAGGCCCAGCGTGCCCTGGCCGGCCGCCACGCCTTCGTCGTCATACGGGTGGACAAAGGTCAGCTGCTGTGCATCGGCCAGCGCGTAGGCATGGGCGCGGGCTTCTTCCAGCGTGTCGCCATGCAGCACGACCTCGGCGCCGAAGCCGCGGGTGCGCTCCACCTTCACGCCGGGCGTGAAGCGCGGCATCACGATCACGGCGCGCAGACCCAGGCGCTGTGCGTGGTAGGCCACGCCCTGCGCGTGGTTGCCGGCGCTCATGGCCACCACGCCGCGGGCGCGCTCTTCGTCGGACAGCAGCGTGAGCCGGTTGCACGCACCGCGCTCCTTGAAGGACGCCGTGAACTGCAGGTTCTCGAACTTGAGGAACACCTGCGCCCCCACGATCTGCGAGAGCGTCTTGGACTCCACGCAAGGGGTATCGAGCACATGGCCCTGCAGGCGGGTGGCGGCGTCGCGGATGTCTTGGAGGGTCAGCATGGCGCCATTGTGGCGCAGTGCGTGGGGCGGTGGCCGCAGGGCACCGGCTGCCTCACACGTTGACCGCATCCATGCTGGTGGCCCTGGCCCGCAGCCTCGCCATGCACCCCGCATCCGGGAACTCGACCACCTCATACCGCGGCAGCACATACGGCAGCCGCTTGGCACCGGAACCTGAGATTTCCAAAAAGTCCGCCATGGTGACGATCAGCGGATCCTCGCCTTCCTCTTCACTCAGCAGGACCAGATCCGCCGTGGGCAGCCAGGTGTGGACGTCCCGGGGCAGTACGGCGTAGCTGATGAGCTGCCCATCTGCAGACCTTTCCACCAGCGTGTGCGTGGCAACGAACACATCCGTGCCCGCCTGCTCCTGCGCGATGTCCATCGCCTGCTTCTGCTCGGCGTAGCCGCTGGCCAGAAGCTCGCGCTGCAAACGCCCCAGCGCCCGCCCCGGCTCGCCGGGTGGCGTCCACGGAGCCCAGGTTTTGTCGGTCAGCACGAACATGTCGGCAGACAACGGCCGGGATTCCTCGAAGAGGATACGGCGGGCCTGGCCGACCATTTCGATCAAGGCGGCTTCGTTGTCTGCGCCGCACACCAGCAGGCAACTGCGGTTGGGCACCATGGCCACGGGCTGTGCGCCGACCGGCAACTGCCAGATCAGCTCGTGCACCAGGATGCGTGCGGCATCGTAGTAGTCGCCGTAGTGCGACGCGAACAGCCCGCGGCTGACCTCATGGAATGCTGGCGCGGCCTGGTGGCGAAGGTTGTCGACGGCGACCTGAAGCACGTCGTCGAAGGTCTTGTTCCAACGCTTCAACACATCGTCGCCAATCTGCTTGATGTTCAGCTCGCTGTCGATGGCCAAGGCAATGCCCAGGTCGTCCGACAAGGGGCAGTAGGACATGATGTCCGTCAGGGCCTTCTCGTCGGCGGCCTCGATGCGCATGAGGTCCACGCCCGAGAGGTTTCGCAGCACCGGCAGCAGACGGCCTTGGACCTCTTCGTACACATCCTCCGAACTGCCGGCGGACACCATGCCCCGCACGAAGCGGTCCAGCTGCTGCCGCCTCATCGCCGGGTCGGCACGGCGATAGTCTGCGTAGATGTTGTGCAGGTTGATCAGCAGCCCGCCGGACTGCTGGATCTGGAATTTTTCCCGCTCCAGCGTGAAGGTGTGCTCGGGCCAGGCGCGTCGCAGTGCATCGAGCACCATGTCGGCAAAATTTTCCGCAGTGGGCGGGCGGTGAAAGATATTCTTGAGAAAGGTGAGCACGGCGGCTGGCGGTGGGAGTGGCAATAGAGGCGCCTGGCGGCATGCCAGGCGCCGATGCATCGGCTGACGCTCCGCAGCGTGCTAGCGGATCACGAACTGCTCGCGGTCCTTGCCGGCGATCCACTTCGGCGGCTTTCCGCGGCCAGTCCAGGTGGCGCCGGTCTGGGGGTCGTGGTACTTGGCGGGCACTTTCTTGGTATCGGGTGTCCACGGAAACACCTGCTGCGCCGTGAAGTCGAATTCCTTGATCAGGTGCTTCACGGTCTCCAGCGCAGCTGCCCCTTCGGCCTTGCGCGCTTTGCTGATCTGTTCATCAAGGTGGCGCTTTTGCGCCAGGAGTTCTGCGTAGGTAGTCATCGAACGAATGGGTTTCGGTTGGGATGGTCTTTGAAAAGCCCAGCGGTGGGCCACGGCGCTGTCGAAGGCACCTACCGCAGATTGTGCCGTTGCGCCGGGCGCTCCACACCCCATGTCCATGACTTTTGGTCGCCGCGGTGCGGGTGGCCTGAGCGGCGCCCGTACCGAAGATGCCCGTGTTTACTGGGGCAGACCGAACCGGGAGAGGTGCTCGATGTGCTGCAGCAGGGCAGAAGCGTCGCCCGTGCGCAGCTCCGCGTCCTTGTAGAGCAGGCCGGTACCCACACCCTTGGGCGTGGTCAGGCGGCGGATGTACAGCGACTGCTGGGAGCTGCTGGCAGACCCCACCGAGTAGCCTTCGCCTTCATTCACGCTGTAGACGAAGACGTAGGAGCGTACGAGCTGGTTGCTGGAATTGATCTTAACGCACACCACATTGCCGCTCAGCGCGCCACGCACCTGTTGCTCACAACCAAAAGTCTGGGCGGTGTTGGACATCAGGCCGTTGCCGTTGGCGGTCGGAGCAAGGCTGGTGTTGAACTCCACCAGGTCCGACTGCAGGCCTTCGCTACCGATCGAGTTCAGCGTCCAGAAGCCGCGCAGGCTTTCCGCCACCGCGCCGTAGCCAAAGTTGAAGCGGGAAATCGCCACTTCGGGCTCGTTCGGGAATGTGATGAACCCGGTGGTGCCGGTTGTGAAACGCACGGACACATTGCCCGCGCTTCCCGTCGCGGTGCCGGAGCGGGCGCCACTGCCAAAGAAGCGGCCGCCGCTGTATTTGTTCAAAGGTGCGGTCACCTTGTTGTCGACCACATCGCCCACCGCCAGGTAGAACGTGGGCTGGCCGCTGCTCTCATACGCGTACATCTGCATCACCAAAGTGGTGTTCTGCACGTCGATCCCGAAGCCTCGGCCGGGTTTGCCATCCATCTCCGACGTCACGATCCACGTGCCGGCTTGGGGAGAAAAAGCATGCACGAGGCCTGCGCCCATCAGTGCGGCCACTGCCAGAATTTTCTTGAACATCCGCGTCTTTCTCATTGGTTGTTGAACCTCCCTGTGAGGCGAGAGAGGTTATAGCCGATCAAGCCCCGTAGGAACCTGCGATTTCGCAAGCTGCAGCCGCATGCCATGCTCGTGTGTGAGAGCGACAGAAGTACGGTTCCCCTGGCTGGTCAGAAACATCAGGAACGCATCCGACACGCGTCCGGCACGCATCAGGCGTTCGTGCACACCCTCAACACCTCGGCCCCGTAGGCATCGAGCTTCTTCGCACCCATGCCGCTGATGCCCTGCAGGTCGTCCAGCGTGGTCGGGTTGCGCTCGGCAATTGCCGCCAGCGTGGCGTCGTGAAAGATCACGTACGCCGGCAGGTTGTGCTCGCGCGCCACTTCGGCGCGCCAGGACTTGAGGTTGATGAAGCGCACCTGGGCGTCCGGGCCCAGGTTGGCTGCGGCGGCCGGGGGGGCGCTGCCCTTGCGGGTGCGCTTGGCCGGTGCGGACGAGACCGATTCGCGCAGCTGCACCGGCACCTCGCCTTTGAGCACGCCGCGCGAGCCCTCGGTAAGGCACAGGGTGTCAAAGCTGTGGCCGCTGTCCAGCATGACCTTCTGCAGGCCCAAAGCGCCGGTAGCGATCAGCTGGCGCAGCACACCGCGCAGCTGGGGCTCGGTCAGGTCGGCGCCGATGCCGAAGGTGGAGATCTTCTCGTGTCCGAACTGCGCGACCTTCTCGGTCTTCTTGCCGCGCAGGATGTCCATGATGTGCCCGGTGCCAAAGCTGATCCCGCTAGCCTGGTTCACGCGGTAGATGGTGGACAGCAGCTTGCGCGCGGCATCGGTCGCATCCCACACTGCGGGCGGGCTGATGCAGTTGTCGCAGTTGCCGCACGGCGTGGAGGCTTCGCCGAAGTAGGCCAGCAGCCGCACGCGGCGGCAGTCGGTGGCCTCGGCCAGTGCCAGCAGCGCGTCGAGCTTGCCGCGCAGCGCCTGCTTGAACTCCTCGCCCGCGGGGCTCTCGTCGATCATGCGGCGCTGGTTGACCACGTCGTTCAGGCCGTAGGCCATCCAGGCATCGGCGTTCAGGCCGTCGCGGCCCGCGCGGCCGGTCTCCTGGTAGTAGCCCTCGATGTTCTTGGGCATGTCCACGTGCGCCACGAAGCGCACGTCGGGCTTGTCGATACCCATGCCAAACGCGATGGTGGCGACCATCACGATGCCCTCTTCGCGCAGGAAGCGGTCCTGGTTCTTCTGGCGCACCTTGGTGTCCAGCCCCGCGTGGTAGGGCAGGGCGTTGACGCCCGCGTCGCTCAGCGTGGCCGCCAGCTCTTCCACGCGCTTTCTGGACTGGCAGTACACCACGCCGGCCTCGCCCGCATGCTCGCGCTCGATGAAGCGCAGCAGCTGCGTGGTGACGTCCTTTTTTTCCTCGATGCGGTAGCGGATGTTGGGCCGGTCGAAGCTGCTGATGAACAGCCGCGCGTCTTCCAGCTGCAGCCGCTCGATGATGTCGGCGCGCGTGAGGTCGTCGGCCGTGGCCGTGAGCGCGATGCGCGGCACGCCCGCATAGCGCTCGTGCAGCACCGTGAGCGCCCGGTACTCGGGGCGGAAGTCGTGGCCCCACTGGCTCACGCAGTGCGCCTCGTCGATGGCAAACAAGCTCAGCACGCCCTGCTGGTACAGGTCGTCCAGCAGACCGAGGAAGCGCGGCGTGTTCAGCCGTTCGGGCGCGGCATACAGCAGCGTGATGGCGCCCGTCTGCAGGCGAAACTCCACGTCCTGCGCTTCGTCGTAGCTCAGCGTGGAGTTGAGGAACGCCGCCTCCACGCCCGCCTCGTGCAGCGCGCCCACTTGGTCGTGCATCAGCGCGATCAGTGGCGAGATCACGATGGTCACCCCGCGCCCCTGCTGCTGGCGCACGATGGCCGGCACCTGGTAGCACAGGCTCTTGCCGCCCCCGGTGGGCATCAGCACCAGCGCATCGCCCCCGCCGATCACATGCTCGACGATGGCCTGCTGCGGGCCGCGGAACTGCTCGTAGCCGAAGACGTCCTGCAGGACGGTGTGGGCGGGGGATGCGGAGGGGGCGGAGGACAGGCGGGAGGACGACAACGGATACTCTGAATTTGATAGCTGCCAGCGCTTGCCTGGCAAGCGGTAGAGGCCAATTGGATCAATATTTCGCGGCAGGCGCGCCCGCAGGCGAAGGGGCTATTGTGCGCCGGGCACCGCGTACGTCCCCACAGCCGGCATCAGGACCGCCGCGGCCAAGCCCCGCAAGGGCCCCGGCCGCGGCACAGCGGCTGGCGGGGCGCCGTGGCCGGGGCGAAAAAAAACCGGCTCCACAGAGCCGGTTTTCAGGACACGGGAAGACCCGGTTCAGTAGCGGCCGCCGCCGAAGCCGCCGTTGCCGTAGCCCACGTCCGAGCGCTTGCCGGCGTTGTAGCCTGCGTCGCTGTAGCCACCCGAGCTGCGGTTGTCTTCGCGTGGGCGGGCCAGGTTCACGACGATGGAGCGGCCGTCGACCGACATGCCGTGCAGCGCGGTGATGGCGGCCTGGGCCACTTCGGCGTTGGCCATTTCGACAAAGCCGAAGCCCTTGGAGCGGCCGGTTTCGCGGTCCATCATGACCTTGGCGGAAGACACGCCGCCGAACTCGGCGAAGTTGCTTTCCAGGCTGGAATCGGTCACGGAGTAGGGCAGGTTGCCCACATAGATCTTGGTGCTCATGGGAGAGTCTTTCTAAAGGATGGCGCGCAGCGAAGGGCGTACCGTTGGGGTGGGTGTGCGGACCGGGAGGAGCCCGCAACCACGGGGGAGGCGGATGGAATCTGCAGCGTGCAGACCATCAGCACATCGGAGGGTGCGGCATGCACGCCTGCAGCCAGCCCTGGGTGACTGCGAACAGCCGGGCGGCTTCGCGCGATGCAAAGACCTTGTCAAAACGGAACACGCGGCAGTAGCTGCCCTTGCTCTCTGAACGATGGACCGAGAAGGAGGCGCGGAAGCGGCCGCAGTCGGTCGGGTGTGTCGCGGGCGAAACGACGTACTTGCCCATGGAAATGGCGGTCTGTGAAATCTGGTTCATTCAATATCGCAGGCGGAACATTGGCCTGCGTGAGCATCAAGGGGCTCGGCGGGCTGCAGCTCTAGCAGGCCCACTGGGGCGACACATGTCGCACAACGCACCTGCAGTGGCAAAGACGTGTTGCTAGCGGTCTTTGAGCAGGCGTTGCTGCGGCGGCGCGGCTCGGAAGCCGTGACTGCAGCAAGGTAAATTATATCCCATTGGAATTTAAAAGTCGATCAATATTATTGATGGTTCTAAAAAGCGCCGGGTGCGTCCTGGAAGGTTTTTCTACCCGTTTCCGCACCCCGGGCACTGCAGCAGCCCTGCACACGGCCCTGCGCGCCCGGCTTCCTACAATACGGGGCTATGCAAGCCCTTCACTACACCCGCGCCGCGCAGCTGCCCGACATCCTTGCCCAACGCATCGTCATCCTCGACGGCGCCATGGGCACCATGATCCAGCGCTTCAAGCTGGGCGAGGCGCAGTACCGGGGCGAGGGCTACAGCGGCCCCGGCGGAGCGGGCGACCGGTTCAAGGACTTCGCGTACGACGTGAAGGGCAACAACGAGCTGCTCTCGCTCACCCGGCCCGACGTGATCAGCGACATCCACGAGCGGTACCTCGCCGCCGGCGCCGACCTCATCGAGACCAACACCTTCGGCGCGACCACCATCGCGCAGGACGACTACCACATGGCCGACCTGGCGCGCGAGATGAACCTGCGCTCCGCCCAGCTCGCCCGCGCCGCCTGCGACAAATACAGCACGCCCGACAAGCCCCGTTTCGTGGCCGGCGCCCTGGGCCCCACGCCCAAGACGGCCAGCATCAGCC
Source organism: Acidovorax sp. LjRoot194 (assembly GCF_964253015.1). Lineage (NCBI taxonomy): Bacteria > Pseudomonadati > Pseudomonadota > Betaproteobacteria > Burkholderiales > Comamonadaceae > Acidovorax > Acidovorax sp. LjRoot194. The sequence goes on from NZ_CAXUQB020000001.1 coordinate 215,438, forward strand.
CCGACGTGAACGACCCGGGCGCGCGCAATGTCGACTTCGAGCAGCTGCGCGCCGCGTACTACGAGCAGACCGAGGCGCTGGTCGAGGGCGGCTCCGACGTGCTGCTGGTCGAGACGATCTTCGACACGCTCAACGCCAAGGCCGCGCTGTTCGCCATCGACGAGTACTTCGAGAACAGCGGCCAGCGCCTGCCGCTCATCATCAGCGGCACGGTCACCGACGCGTCGGGCCGCATCCTGAGCGGCCAGACCGTGACCGCCTTCTGGCACAGCGTGCGCCATTCGCGCCCGCTGGCCATCGGCCTGAACTGCGCCCTGGGCGCCACGCTGATGCGCCCCTACATCCAGGAGCTCAACCGCGTGGCTGAAGACACCTTCATCAGCTGCTACCCCAACGCCGGCCTGCCCAACCCCATGAGCGACACCGGCTTCGATGAAACCCCCGAGATCACCAGCCGCCTGGTGCACGAGTTCGCGGCCGAGGGGCTGGTCAACATCCTGGGCGGCTGCTGCGGCACCACGCCGGACCATATCGGCGCCATTGCGAAGGCGGTGGAGGCGGTGCCCACGCGCAAGATGTTCTACCCCGCCGAAGCCTGATTTTGGATGGAATTGGCTGCTACCGCTTGCTGATACAGCGGCAGTAGCTATAAAAACAGTAGCAACTGAAAACTGCTGCCGTGCGGTAGCGCATTGCCGGGCGACCGACTCTGCGGCACATTCCACAGGTTCTGACGCCTTCGGCTGAACTTTGTCTTTTCCCTTGCCCCACACCCCGGCCTGCTTTTCCATGTCCGAACCCGCCACCCTCCTTGAAACGCCTGCGGTCCCCAGCGCAGAAGACAGCGCAGCCGCCGCCGAGAGAGCCGCCGCCCACGCCGCGCTCAAGCTCGAAAAGCGCCTGGTCCGCCAGGTCGCCCAGGCCATCGGCGACTTCGGCCTCATCGAAGACGGCGACAAAGTCATGGTGTGCGTCTCCGGCGGCAAGGACAGCTACGCGATGCTCGACGTGCTGCGCATGCTGCAGCAGCGCAACGGCCACAAGTTCGAGCTGATCGCCGTCAACCTCGACCAGAAGCAGCCCGGCTTCCCGGCACACGTACTGCCCGAATATTTGACGCAGGTCGGCGTGCCCTTTCACATCGAAACGCAGGACACCTACAGCGTCGTCAAGGAGCACATCCCCGAAGGCAAGACCATGTGCAGCCTGTGCAGCCGCCTGCGCCGGGGCATCCTGTACCGCGTGGCCGACGAACTGGGGTGCACCAAGATCGCGCTCGGCCACCACCGCGACGACATGCTGCAGACGTTCTTTTTGAACATGTTCTTCGGCGGCAAGCTCAAGGGCATGCCGCCCAAGGTGCAGAGCGACCGCGGCGACCACCTCATCATCCGCCCGCTGGCCTATGTGGCCGAAGACGACCTCAGCCGCTGGGCGGACATCCGCGCCTTCCCCATCATCCCGTGCACGCTGTGCGGCAGCCAGGAGAACCTGCAGCGCAAGCAGATCGGCCAGATGCTGCGCGACTGGCAGCAGCTGTACCCCGGCCGCATAGAGAACATGGCCGTGGCCCTGCGCAACCTGGTGCCGTCGCACTTCATGGACCCGCGCCAGTTCGACTTCAAGGGCATGGTGCCCAATGGCGTGCAGGATGCCGATGGCGACAAGGCGTTCGACCCGCCAGAGTTTCCGGCGCAGGCTGTGGGCACGCTGGCGGGCCTGTCGGTGATGCCGCGCTGACCCCTTCCCGATGCACTCCATCGCCATGGCTTTATCGACAGCGTTCGCATCCCCTTCACCGTTCGGGCTGAGCTTGTCGAAGCCGGGGCCCAGCCTTCGACAGGCTCAGGCCGAACGGGTGGGGTGTGAACTGGCAAATCCGCACCCGTCCGTCCTCATCCGCCCTCACCACGCATCCAGAGGCACCCCATGACCCCCCTCCTCAAAGCCCCCGAACTCCTCCTGCCCGCCGGCTCGCTCGACAAGATGCGCGCCGCCTACGACTTTGGCGCCGACGCCGTGTACGCCGGCCAGCCGCGCTACTCCCTGCGCGCGCGCAACAACGAGTTCAAGCTTGAGCAGATCCGCCAAGGCATCAGCGAGGCCCATGCGCGCGGCAAGAAGTTCTTCGTCACCAGCAACCTCATTGCGCACAACGACAAGATCCGCACCTACCTGCGCGACATCGAGCCCGTGATCGACTGCCGGCCCGACGCCCTCATCATGGCCGACGCGGGCCTGATCATGATGGTCAAGGAGAAGTGGCCCGAGCAGGTGGTGCACCTCTCGGTGCAGGCCAACACCACCAACTGGGCGGCGGTGAAGTTCTGGCAGAAGATGGGCGTGGAGCGCGTCATCCTCTCGCGCGAACTCAGCCTCGACGAGATCGAGAAAATCCGCCAGGAATGCCCCGACATGGAGCTGGAGGTCTTCGTGCACGGCGCGCTGTGCATCGCGTACTCGGGCCGGTGTTTGCTCAGCGGCTACTTCAACCACCGCGACCCCAACCAGGGCACCTGCACCAACGCCTGCCGCTGGAACTACGCCACCCACGACGCCGACATCGACGCCACCACGGGCGAAGCCATCGCCCAGAAGATGGAGGGCGACTTCAACTTCGAGGCCGCGCAGCAGAAAGCGGAGCAAGCCTTTGCATCGACCACCGGCAACGGCGAGCGCCACCCCAAGGCCGACAAGGTCTACCTCATCGAGGAAGCCGGCCGCCCCGGGCAGATGATGCCCATCATGGAAGACGAGCACGGCACGTACATCATGAACAGCAAGGACCTGCGCGCCGTGGAGCACGTGGCGCGCCTGGCGCAGATCGGCGTCGATTCGCTCAAGATCGAGGGCCGCACCAAGAGCCTGTACTACGTGGCCCGCACCGCCCAGGTCTACCGCCGCGCCATCGACGACGCCGTGGCCGGCCGGCCGTTCAACCCCGAGCTGCTGATCGAGCTCGAAGGCCTGTCCAACCGCGGCTACACCGGCGGCCTGCTGGAGCGCCGCCCCAGCAACGACTACCAGAACTACATCAACGGCCACTCGGCCACGCAGCGCAGCCAGTTCGTGGGCGAAGTGCTGGGCGCCGAAGGCCTGGCTGCAGCGGGCCTGAGCGGTGACTGGGTGCAGGTCGAAACCAAGAACCACTTTGCCGTGGGCGACCTGCTGGAAGTGGTGCACCCGAGTGGCAACCTCAGGCTGCGGCTGGAGCAGATGCGCAACGTGGACGGCCAGAGCATCGCCGTGGCGCAGGGCAACCCGGTGCGCGTGTGGATACCGCTGCCTGCGCGCTACGAAGGCGCGCTGCTGGCGCGGGTGGTCGAGGCGCAGCCGCCGGCTGCAGCGCCCGAGCCTGCCTTGGCGGTGTGACGGTGTGAGGTGGGCGTGCATCGGTTGCATCGCCATGCACCGGGCATGACACCATCCACCGTTCACGCTGAGCCTGTCGAAGCGCCGCGCGAGGCTTCCACAAGCTCAGCCCGAACGGATGTTTCAAGTGCGGCAATGTGGATCAGTAGTTGGATAGATCAATTGGATCAGCCAGTCACGAGGGCGCGGACACATGAAGACGATTTCTGATGGCCTGCACTTCCTTCGCTGGGCCGCGGCGGCGGCGATCATGCTGGCTAGTGGCAGCGCAGGGGCGCAGACTCCCGCCGTTGCGCCTGCCAAAGCACGCTACGTGCAAGGCTCCTGGGTCAACCTGCGCGACGCCGCCCAGCCACAGGCCCGCGTGGTGGCCCAGGTGCCCGCTAACACGGTGCTGGAGCAACTGGCCGAGCGCGACGGCTGGTGCGCCGTGCTGTACCGCGGCGACCCGCGCCTGGGCGCTGCGCTGGCGGCGCCGGTGCAAGCCCATGTGTCGTGCCAGCTGCTGGTCGACCAGCCCCTCACACTGTCCCAGGCGGGCAAAGACGCTGCCCGCGCCTTCTGGGTCGCACCGTCGCCCAACCGCCTGCGGGCCTACGGCAACGCCCTGCCACGCCCCGCATCGCTGCAGATCGCGGCGCTGGCCAAAACCCATGCGCTGGACGCACCGGTGGTGTACCCCCAGCGCCCCGAATGGGACGCGGCCAAAAAGTTGATGCGCACCGGCGTGCTGCTGCGGCCCGAGCAGGAAATCGACCGGGGCGCGCCCGTCAACCCGCTCGCCGATGTCAAGCTCGCCACCCGCGCGGTGGACAACCTGCCGGCCGTAGCGCCCCTGGCCACACGGCCGGTACTGCCCGCCATCGCCCCGTCGTACTTTCGCCGCCACGACGGCGTGGCCTTGCTGCACGAGACCGATGCCGACGGCCTGGCCGCCGTGGCCGGCACCCGCATCAGCGTCATTCCCACCGGCACACCCGTGGGCCGTTTTGCCCGCCACAGCGGGCCCGAGATCGAGTACGTCACGGGCTTCTGGGACGTGGGCACCGCAGACCAGGCATTCGCCCCGCCACTCACCGTGTACGCCATCGCCCAGCAGGGCCTGGTGGGCGCGCACGCCGTGCGCAAGCGCATGTGGGACATCAGCAACGACGCCCACTACTGCGGCGGCCACTACCCCGGCCGCGCGTTCAACGACCCCGGCGAAGAAGCCCAGCCCGTGCGCGGCTACGCCAAACTGTCCGACACCGCCGACGTGCTGGCCCGCCTGGTCTTGCCTGGCAAGCTGCCGCCTGAGGCTGTAAAGGTGCGCTCCACGCGCTACGCCACGAGCTGGACGATGCCCGCCGACCCGCCCATCCGCGACAAGCCCCAGCGCAAGAACACCGCCGTGACAGTGCACGAGATCGACCTGGACCGCGACGGCGTGGCGGACATCCTGCGCATCGACATACCCGCGCCGGGCAGCATGAGCTATGAGCCGGTCTTTGAATGGCGGTGGTACCTGAACATCAACGGGCAGTGGTTCAGGGCGGGGTATTGGGTGGATCAGGAGTGCACGTGAGGGAGCTAGCTCTCGACGGCGGATTCAACCAGTCATTGATACGATCAAGCAAATGAATGCTCACCCATTGACGCTTGCCTTTCTCGGAACTGTGGCCGCTCGACCGGGAATGTTTATGCGCGACTTTGACCTGAGAGCTTTAGAGCAGCAGCTGTACGGTTACGAGATGGCGCTTCGAGATGCAGGAGTCATGGGCGGGCATGAGTATTTCAACTTTGCATTCACAGACTATCTGCGTGCTTCTCAAGGGCTTAGTTGTCCAGATGGCTGGGCTGTTGCTATTACCGCCACGCAGGCAGATGCAAAGCAGGCCTTCACTACGTTTCAGGAGCTTCTGAGGAAAATGACATCCTGCGAATAGTCCGCTTGGTGCCCAAAGCCTTCGGCAAACGGGTTGTCACCGTCCTTCGTTCTCACCGCAACCGCGGCTGCCGCAACAACGCCGCCAGCACCAGCGCCTCCGCCACCACCTCCATTGCCTCTTCCAAAGTAGCCAACAACTCCGGCAGCCACGCCCCGTGCGGCTGCACATTCGGCCACTGGTCCACCCCAATCGCCAAAAGCCCGACCGCAAAACTGGCCCACAGCCAGCCACGGGTACTGCGGTGCGACAACGCCCCGTGCAGCCACACCAGCGTGAACAGGCCCACCACGGCCACCGCGAGCATCGGCGCCTCGCGCACCACACCCCACCGGCACGCATCCAGCCACTCGTGGCAGCGAAACTTCCAAAGCTCGTGCAGCATGAATTGTTCGTCCAGCGCCAGCGCGCCGAAGGCCAGCGTGAGACACACACCCAGCCGCCACGGCAGGCAGCGCTCGGCGGTCAGGCGCAGTGCGGTGATGCACAGCGTGAGCAGTAGTGCGCTCGACAGCCACGATGCGGGCGAGTTGTCGGAGCGGAAGGCGCGCTCCCAGCCGGGCGCAAAAACCCAGGCGCTGAGCAGCAGGAATGCCAGCACCGCGCCCAGCAGCGCAGGCGCAACCCACGGGTGGGGCGCGGGGCTGACGGCCTGAGGGGTGTGTGGCGCGGTGGGGTGTGAAGACATGGCCGTTGGATGCGAGGGCTGCCACCGACACCGTGTGGTGCGGAGCAGGCACAGCGGATTCTGAAGCAAAAATGTGCCGTACCGCGCTCTGGTTGAGTGCTAGGCGCTATAAATTCAATAGCTGAATGCCTCGGGAGTGTGGACGCCGGCCGATCGGATGTGGTGGTGGCGGGTCGTGCGGCAGCCGTGGGTCGTCGCCCACCCTGGTCATGTCGCAGGAATCACTACAGAATCCACCATCCCCCCGCATCCTTGGCATGGCCCTTCCCATCGACCCCTCCCGCAGCGCGCTCCCGCCCGTGGCCCAGTTCCTGGCCGAGGCGGCGTTGCAGCGGCAGACGTCGCTGCTGGGGCTGGACAAGGCACCTGCAGTGCATGCTCCGGCCGGGGCCGACCCGGCCGCGCCGCCTCCGACGGCGGGCTCGCCCCCGTCGCCCACCAGCCCACTGCCCCTGCCAGCCGACAAGGCCAGCATCTCGGCGCAGGCGCGCGAGCAGCTGGGGGCGGGCTTCGACCCCCGGCGCCCTGGGGCCGATGCTGCGCAGGGCGGTACCAGAACCGGTGGCGTACCGCTGCGCATGCCTGTGCCTCCACCATTGCCCACAGGGGCGCCCGCGGTGGCAGCGCCTAGTGCTGGGGCGGCGTCGGCCACATCCAGCGCTGCCTGGCCGGCCACCGGCCTCGGTGCGCCGCTGATGCGCATGGTCAGCGCACTGGTGCAGCAGGTCACGGCCGGCAGCGGTGCGCCGCAGCGCGTGGTGTCCGCACAGCCCTGGCCGGTGGGTCTGGCGCAGGCGCTGGAGAACGGCTCCATCGACCCGGAGCAGCCCCCACTGCAGACCTGGCTGGTGCGCCAGGGCTCGGCCCAGACGCCCGAGGGGCCGCGCGGCTTTGCGCTCACGCTGCGCGTGCCGGTGCCCTGGCTGGCCGCGCAGGCAGCCCCCTCCGCAGCCACCGCGGCCGCCGCTCTGCCCGCGGGCGCCCTGCAGGTGCCGTTTGCGGGCGGGGGCCAGGCGCTGCAGTCGGGAGTGATTGCACTGGTGCTGCAGGGCGCCGACGCTGCTACGCCCCGCACCAGCGCGCTGCTGGTGCTGGACTTTCAGCCCCAGCTGGCCGCCACGGTGTATGGCCGCGACATGCTGGCGCAGCAACAGGCCGGTCGCCTGGACCCATGGACGCAGATGGCCGTGCTGCAGGCCAGCGGCCAGGTGCCGCGGGAGGAAGACCGGGCGCGCAATGGTGCGTCGGGTTTGTGCGAGACGGCGGGCTGCCCCTATGCAGCCCGGTCCGAATGCTTGCAGCCGTTTTGCCTGGCGATGCGGGGCGTGGTGCCGGCCGAGCCGGTGGGGCCGGCACCCACGGCGTAGGGCGTCTGTGGGCTAGCCGCACGGGGCCGGTGCGGCTGGTGTGTCGACCGGCTGCGGGGCAAAGTTGCGTATGACTGCGGCGGCAACGGCTGCAAGCCTGCGGAATCGCATTGGCAGCGCTGCCTCTCAGGCGCTTCTCAACAGCCTCTCAGCAGCTCCTCAGCAGCCCCTTAGCCGCCTCGGTTGTCTCAGCTGTCCTACGGCCGCGGGTCTCCAAAGAGCGCACCCTTCTGGTGGCTGGCTGCATAATTTTGCAGATCGAACGGACCTTTGAGCAATGCACGCAATTCCTCCCGCCCACGTCGTCAATGCTGCGTTTCCCGTCGATTTCGTTCCGCTGGCGGGCACGCCGCAGGACTGCGAAGCGTGCGGCAAGGGCGAGGGGCTGGGGTTTCAGTTCGACTTCGCGTACCAGCCCATCGTGGACGTGGAGCGGCGCGAGGTCTATGCCCACGAGGCCCTGGTGCGCGGCCCGGGCGGCGAGGGCGCGATGACGGTGCTGTCGCAGGTGAACGACCGCAACCGCTACCGGTTCGACCAGGCCTGCCGGGTCAAGGCGATCAAGGGCGCTGCCCGGCTGGGAATCGCGCAGCCGGTGTCCATCAATTTTCTGCCCAACGCCATCTACCGGCCCGAGGTCTGCATCCGCACCACGCTGGAGGCAGCGCGGGCGCACGGCTTTCCGCTCGAGCAGATCATCTTCGAGGTGACCGAGGGAGAGCGTGTCGAAGACGGCCCGTGGTTTGCGAGCATCCTGCGCGAGTACAAGCGCTGCGGCTTTCGCACCGCCATCGACGACTTCGGTGCCGGCTATGCGGGCATGAAGCTGCTGTCGGATTTTCAGCCCGACATCATCAAGATCGACATGGACCTGATCCGCAACGTCGACACCAACCGCGCGCGCCAAGCCATCGTGCGCAGCTTGGTGCGCCTGTGCGAAGAGATGCACATCCAGGTGATTGCGGAAGGCATCGAAACCCCTGGTGAGCGCGACTTCCTGGCCGACACCGGCATCCGCCTGATGCAGGGCTACCTGTTCGCCAGGCCGGCCTATCGCGCGGTGGCTGCGCTGAACGCGTCAGCGTTCGACAGGCCGCGCCAGTAATTCAGGCGCTGACCCCGGGTGCCGCTGCCGCACTGCAGACCGGGCGTTGCGCGGTCTGCAGTGGGGGCGACGCAATGGCGCAGAAGCTCAGTGGTCCAGTGGCTCAGGACGTGCCCATGCGCGACAGGATGCCTGCATGCCGCGCGCGGGTGATCGGGTAGGCCACCAGCAGCGGAATCGCCAGCACCAGGCACACCGCCGGCAGCACGCCGGTCATCAGGGTGATGCCCTGCAGCGCACTGGCCGACTGCGCCACGTTGGGCACGTAGCCCGTCACGTCCAGCATGCCCGCCACCATCACCGTGGCCAGCGTGCGCGCCAGCTTGTCCATCAGGCCGTACAGCCCGTAGTACATGCCCGTCTGGCGTTCGCCGGCCTGCATGTGGCCGTGGTCGATGGTGTCGGGCACCATGGCAAAGGGCACGATCCAGTGCGCACCCATGCCGATGCCGATGACGACCAGGATCCCGGTGACCATGCGCTGGTCGCCCGGCCCCACCCAGTAGAGCGCCACCAAGCCGCCAGCGCACAGCACCAGGCCCAGCACGTACGCCCAGTTCTTCTCCCAGCGGTCGACCACGTACTTCCACCCGAACAGCGACAGGCCCACCACGCCGAGCAGCGTGCCCATGTAGCGCGGCAGGTCGCCCTTGTCACCCTGCAGCTGGTAGATCACGAAGTATGCGAGCGAGGCCTGCACCAGCGTGAGGCCCAGGCGCACCAGGGTCGCGGCGCTCATCAGCAGCAGGAAGGGGCGGTTGCGCAGCGTGGTGCGCAGGGTCTCGCGCACGCTGTCCCACATGGGCCGTGCGTCGGCGGGGGCGTCGGTCTGCTCGGTGGGTGCGGCGCTGCCCTGGGGCTCGCGCACGCGCCAGGCCACCACGGCCACGGCCACACCGGCGATCAGGCCGAAGCATGAGCCCGCCAGCGCATAGCCCGTGCGCGCGTCGGGCGCGGCCCGCACCAGGATCGGCATGAACACGCTGCCGGCAAAAAAGCCGATCAGCGCGCCCATCGATGCATAGGCCGTGAGGCTGGTGCGCTCGTCGTAGTCGGTGGTCATGTTCGCGGCCATGGCCTGGTAGGGCAGCTGCACCAGCGTCATGAGCGTGTCGAACACCGTGTACGTGATGGCGATCCACAGGAACGCAGCCACGGGCGACAGCCCTGGCGGCACCATCCACACCGCAGCCGCGGCAATGCCCAGCGGGATCGCGCCATAGATGAGGTAGACGCGGTGGCGGCCCCAGCGCGATCGCGTGCGGTCGGTCACCCAGCCGAATAGCGGGTCGTTGACGGTGTCCCACACCTTGCCCACCAGCAGCGCCGCGCCGGCCACGGCAGGCGCGACCAGGGCCACGTCGGTGTAGAAGATCATGAGCATGAAATTCATCGCCGCGATCAGCATCTGCAGGCCGACGTTGCCGACCGCGTAGCTGAGCTTGGTGCCCAGGGTGAGGGGCGATGGCGTGGCGGTACCCGGTACGTTGCTGGAGTGCATCACGGTGCCACCGCCGGGATGGACGCGGGCACTGCGGCGGACGTGGTTGCAGGGGCGGCTGCGCGCGGCGGCGCGGCTTCGAGCATTAGCCGCACTTCGCGGCGCAGCATCTTGTTCAGGAAGCTGCGCGGAATCTCCTCGACGATGCGCACATCGTCAGGCTGCAGATGCGCGGGCAGCTGCTGCACCAGGTACTGCGCGATCTCGCCTTCCAGCGTGCGCCAGTCGTGCTCCTTGCGCCAGCTCTGGCGCAGGCTCAGCACCAGCACGGCCTGCGCACCATGCTGCACCAGGCAGGCCTCCTTGACCGAGGGGTGGGTGTGCGCCACCTCTTCCACTTCGCGCGGGTTCAGCAACTGCCCGTTGCGCGAGACGCGGTCCGCGCTGCGTCCCAGCACGTGCAGGTAACCCGCCTTGTCGAAATACCCCAGGTCGCCCATCACCACCCACCCGTCGCGCAGCGTCTCGCTGGTCTTCTCGGGGTCGAGCCAGTAGCCGTCGAAGCGCACGGGTGTCAGCACGGTGATCAGGCCCATCTCGCCCTGCGGCAGCGGCTTGAAGTCGTCGCTGCGGATGACCACCTGCACGCCCGGCATCACGCGGCCCACGGTGGAGAGCACCTCCAGCCCCAGCGGGTTGCCCTGGGCATCCACGTGTTCGTGTGGCAGCAGCCAGGTGATGGGTGGCAGCGCCTCCAGGCAGCCGTAGCCCTGCTGGAAGATCGGCCCGAAGCGGCGGATGGCCTCGGCGATCTTGGGTGAGGGCGTCATCTCGGAGCCGTAGGGCACATGGGTCAGCGACGACAGGTCGTACTGGTCCAGCGTGGGCTCGTCCAGCAGGTCGATGATGGCCGAGGGCGAGAGGAACGCGCGCGATACGCGGTGCCTCTGGATCAGCCCGGCCAGCGTGGTGGCGCTGAAGTCCTCGGGCATCACCAGCGCTGCGCCCGACAGCAGCGTGGGCAGCACCAGGCCCGAGCCCGGCCCCGTGAGCGGCAGGCCCAGCATGTTCACATCCGGCCCCCCCACGGGTGGCGTGAAGTTGATCGAGCGCGAGATGAAGCGCACGCTGTCCAGGTACTTGCGGTTGCTGTAGCCGATGGACTTGGGCAGCCCGGTGGTGCCCGACGTCATGTGCAGCGCAAAGATGTCGTCCTCGTGCACCTCGGCCGTGCCACGCGCGGGCGTGGTCTGGGCCAGGGCCTTTTCGTACTCTTCGCCGATGGCCAGCGTCCGCAGGCCCGGCAGCTTTTCGCGCACGGCCTGCAGGATGGGGGCGCTCAGCAGCGGGTCGTGGATGAACACCGTGGGCTTGACGCGGCCCATGGTGGTCAGCGCCGCATCGGCCGGCAGGTGCTTGTGAAAGCTGGCAAAGATGGTGCCGTTCTCGAACGTGGCCAACCGCACCTCGTACTGCTCGCCGGTCTCGGGCAGCAGGGTGAACACCACGTCGCCCTTTTTCACGCCCTGCGCCTGCATCCAGGCCTGCAGCCGGTGCACGCGGTCCTGCAGCTGTGCATAGGTCAGCGTGCCGCGCCGATCGATGAGCGCAGGCTTGTCAGGGTTCCGAAGGTAGGCCAAGCGGGCCACGGCGCGCGCGGTGCGCAGGCGGTTGAGCATGAAGCGCGCTACAAAGCTGCGCAATGAAGGTAAGGCCACCAGAATCTCCCGAAAATCGCATGAACTAAGCAAGGAAGTTTTTCACGGCTTACCGTTTCAAGAGATGACCATTTGTATGTGCACGTATCCATTGGTTTCGGATTCGCCTGTGCGGCGCGTTTGCCTTGTTGAACGGTTTGCATCGACCCCCCACACCGTCGCCACCGCGCAACAGCAGGGCACTGAGCCCTTGTTCGGGGTCCATCAAAGCCAGCGATAAACGCTGCTTCAAAGCACTCCGCGGTCAGTTCTTTGGATGCATCGAACCCAGCATCAAAGACCAGCAAAGTTACAAATACGCCACTGCAACCGCACACCGACGACCATCAGTCCGCAGCCGCAGCATCGCCGCGGTTTGCGGTTCCGCCCGCCAAGTAAAACGCATAAAAAAACCGCCAGCATCGGATCACGGCACTGGCGGTTTTCTCAAGTCCAGCCCCCGAATAAGGGACCGGGCAATTTCAACTCACACCGCCCCACCACAGGGCGCGCCCCACACCAGGGCCACCGTGGAACTGGCTTCGCCAGGCCACTGGTGGCGTCCCCCTCGGGGGGAAGCGGCGCAGCCGCTCAGGGGGGTCAAGGGTAAAGTCCACGCATCTCGCGAGCATGCAGGATGCGCTGGCAGGCCACGATGAAGGTGGCGGTGCGCAGGCTGACCTTGTGCTCTTGCGACACCTGCCAGATGCCCGCAAAGGCCTCTTGCATGATGCGCACCAGGCGGGCGTTGATCTCGTCCTCGCTCCAGAAGAAGCTGGAGAAATCCTGTACCCATTCGAAGTAGCTCACCGTCACGCCACCGGCGTTGGCGATCACGTCGGGCAGCACCAGCACGCCCTTGTCGTGCAGGATGTCGTCGGCCTCGGTGGTCGTGGGGCCGTTGGCGCCTTCGATCACGAGCTTGGCCTTGATCTGGCCCGCGTTGTCCTTGGTGATCTGGCCTTCCAGGGCCGCAGGGATCAGGATCTCGCAATCCACACCCCAGAACTCCTCGGGCTTCATCACGTCGGCGCCGGCAAAGCCGCCCACGCCGCCACGGGTCTTCACGTGGGCCAGCAGGGCGGGCACGTCCAGGCCGTTGCCATTGAAGATGGTGCCGGTGTGGTCCTGCACGGCCACCACCTTGGCGCCGGCTTCGGCAAACAGCTTGGCGGCAATGCCGCCCACGTTGCCAAAGCCCTGCACCGCCACGCGGGCGCCGCTGAGCGCCAGGCCCGTCAGCTTGGCCGCTTCGACACCCACGGTGTACACGCCGCGGCCGGTGGCCTCCACGCGGCCGAGCGAGCCGCCCAGGTCCACGGGCTTGCCGGTGACCACGCCGGTGGCGGTGGCGCCGGTGTTCATCGAATACGTGTCCATCATCCAGGCCATGATCTGGCCGTTGGTGTTCACGTCGGGTGCCGGGATGTCCTTGGAGGGGCCGATCAGCAGGCCGATCTCGCTGGTGTAGCGGCGCGTCAGGCGCTCCAGCTCACCCATCGACAGCTTCTTGGGGTCCACGCGGATGCCGCCCTTGGCACCGCCGTAGGGCACGTTCACCGCGGCGTTCTTGACCGACATCCAGGCCGACAGGGCCATCACTTCGGACAGCGTCACGTCCTGGTGAAAACGCACGCCGCCCTTGCCGGGGCCGCGGCTCAGGTTGTGCTGCACGCGGTAGCCCTCGTAGTGGGCGATGGTGCCGTTATCGAGCTCGATCGGCACGTCCACGATCAGGATGCGCTTGGGGCGCTTGAGCGTTTCCACCCAGCGCGCCAGGTTGCCCAGGTAGGGGGTGACGCGGTCGACCTGCTGCAGGTAGTTGCCCCAGGGGCCGAGGTGGTCGGCTTGCAGGTACGAAGGCACGCTGTGGGCAACGGCGCCCGCAGCGGTGGTGCCAGGGGCGCCGGAAGATGAAGACATGGTGGAGTTCCTTGTGGGATCGATCAGTTCAGGCTGCGAAGCTTATGCCTGTGCCCTCACGCTGTCTAAGGCCGGAGTGTTTGCGGGTTATGCGTTTGATGCATAACATGCCGAAAGCGCCTGTTCATGCGGCATTGCAGCAAAACGGCGCTTTCCACTGCGGATCATTCGACCTTGAGCTGTGCCAGCGCCGGGTCGCCCTCGGGGTAGCGCAGGTCCAGGTTCTGCAGCACCTCGCGCAGCACGGTGGCGATCATCAGGTTGCGGTGCGTCTTGGAGTTGGCCGGCACGATGGTCCAGGGCGCCCAGGGGGTGTGCGTGGCAGACAGAAGCGTGTCGTAGGCGCGCTGGTACTCGGCCCACTGCTTGCGCACCTCGATGTCGCCCTGGCTGAACTTCCAGTGCTTGGCCGGGTCGTCCAGGCGCTCCTGCAGCCGCTCCTTCTGCTCGTCGGCGCTGATGTGCAGCAGGAACTTGAGCACCACCGTGCCCGTCTCGCTGAGCATGCGCTCGAAGTCGTTGATGTGGGCCAGCCGCTGCTGGTGCTGCTCGGGCGTGATCCAGCCGTTGACCACCGGCACCAGCACGTCCTCGTACTGGCTGCGGTTGAACACCGTGATGTCGCCCGCCTGCGGCACCTGCTGGTGGATGCGCCACAGATAGTCGCGGGCGCGCTCGGCTTCGGTCGGTGCCTTCCAGCCCACGGCGTGCACGCCCAGCGCGCTCATGCGGCCGAACACGCCGCGGATGGTGCCGTCCTTGCCCGAGGTGTCGGTGCCCTGCAGCACCACCAGCAGCTTGTAGCGCTTGTCGGCGTAGAACAGGTCCTGCAGCGTGTCCAGTTCCGCGGCGAGCGCGTCGACGGCCGCCTTGTCCTGCGCCTTGCTGCCCAGCGAAAACGGCTTGGCGCCCGGGTCGTAATCCTGCAGCGATACACCGCGCGGCGGCTTGCCGCGGCTGCTGCCCTTGCTGGCATCGGCCGTGGGCTTGCCGGGCTGCCATTGCGACCAGAGCTCGGCGGCCTTGCTGCGGGACTTGGGAATCAGGGGTGAGGGCATGGGGCTCCAGTGGCTGTGCGTTGATGTGAATAGGGTGTAGGGCCTGGCGTGTCCGGCGGCCCGGGGTCACAAATGGCTTGCGTGGGCCGGTGGCTGCTGCCACTGGTCGTGTTGGCCATCCACGCGCACGATGGCCAGGCGCGACAGGTCTTCGTCCGTCAGCCCGTCGATGCAGCCCACGTTCACGCCGTACATCTCGCCCATCGGCGTCTCCGTGCCGTGGCCGAACACCCGCACGCCGCAGTGGCGGCAAAAGTAGTGCAGGTTCTTGCGCGTGTTGAACTGATAGCGGGTGAGCTCGTCCTGCCCGCGCACGATGTGGAACTGCCCGGGCAGCGCCACCGCAGCCCAAAAGCGCGTGCGCCGGCAGATGGAGCAGTTGCAGCGGAAGGTTGGCTGGGAGAGGTCCAGGCCCGCCTGCACCTGGATGGCGCCGCAGTGGCAGGAGGCGGTGTAGGTCTGGGGCATGGGGCGGTCCTTGGCGTGCGAACGCACATGATCGCAAAAGCGCGGCGCCAGGGCTACCCCGGCCCAGTGGTTGCCCAGCTTTCAAGCGCCACCGTGCGCCATGCGGTAGGCCAGCGGCGTTTGCCCGGTGGCCTGGCGGAAGGCGCGGTGCAGGCCGGCTTCGCTGGCAAAGCCCAGGTCTTCGGCGATGCGCTTCAAGGGCTGGGGCGTGTCGCACAGCGCCTCGCTCACCTGGCGCAGCTTGATGCGGCGCATCCAGTGCGCGGCCGACAGCCCCGTATGCGCCTGCACCCGGCGCGCCAGCGTGCGGGGCGACAGGCCCAGCGCGTCCGCCAGCGCGGGCAGCCGCAGTTCGTTGGCGGGGCTGCGCTGCACCCAGAGCATGGCGCGGCGCAGGTCGGCGTCGGCCGTGGCCATGAGGTCGTGCCCCGCGAACGCCGGGTGGGTGGTTCGCGGGCGCGGCAGCATCAGCAGCGCCTGCAGGTCGGCCAGGGCCTCGGGCGCCAGGCGTTCGCCCAGCGCGTGCAGCATCAGCGGCAGGTAGCCGTTGGCGCCGGCCGCCGTGGTGGCGGCGCCGTCCTGCACCAGGGGTTCGTCAAAGCGCCAGTGCACGGCGCTGTATTGCTGCTCCAGCGCGGCCCGCAGCCACCAGGTTGCTGTGGCGCCGCGCCCGCGCAGGCGGCCACTGGCCGCGGCCAACAGCACCCCTGCGCAGTAGCTCCACAGCTGCGTGCGGCGGGGCAGGGCGGCCAGGGCCTGCACCGCCGGGGCCAGGGGCTGCAGCTGTGCGGCGAGGCCGTCGGTGGACGATAGCCACAGGCCAGGGACCAGCACCGCGTCCAGGTCCGCAGCGGCCAGTGCGACGGTGGGCGTGAGCGAGGGCCCTTGCCAGGTGGGAACGGGCTGCAGGTCGGCGCCCACCCACAGCGTCTGCACCACGGGCCGCTGCGCCCGCAGGCCGGCCGCGCGGGCCATGTCCGCGGCGGCGAACAGGCCTGCCGGCATGCAGCCGGGGTACAGCAGCAGGCCCAGGCGCAGCGGGGCGGTGGGCTGCGGCGCGTGCCGACGAGGGGCAGATGGCACAAGGGGCGCGGTCATGGGCAAAAAGGCGGCTGGCTCGAAATGGCAAGAAATTGTCAGATCAGGCCATTCTCGCGCAGGCCGCGTCACCGAACAATTGGCATCGACTTACCCATCCCCGATCTACCCGCCCGTTGGAGACCGCCACCATGCACATCACCCATCTGCGCAATGCCACCGTCCTGTTGGAGTTCTCATGCCAAGGCCGCCCCGTGGGCCTGCTGGTGGACCCGATGCTCGCGCCGCGCGGCACCCTGCCGGCGCTGCGCTATCTGGGCAAGGGGCGTGAGCGCAATCCCATCGTCGACCTGCCGCCGGGCACGGACGAAGCGCTGGAGCGCGTGACGCACGCGCTCATCACCCACTGCCAGCGCGGCCACTTCGACCACCTGGACAGCGCGGGCAAGCGCTTTCTGCGCGAGCGGCAGATTCCGGTGATCTGCATGCCGCGCGATGCGGGCTACCTGGCGCAGCGGGGCCTGGTGGTGTTGCCGCTGTCAGGCCCGGAGCGCCAGCCGTTTGCACTGGGCGGCCACGTCACGCCGGTGGCCTGCGTGCACGGGCGGGGCTGGATCGCCCGCTTCATGGAGCACGGCCATGGCTACCTGCTGGAGCTGCCCGGCCAGCCCAGCGTGTACCTGGCGGGCGATACGCTGCTGACCCCCGCCGTGCGCGACTGCCTGGCGCGCCTGCGGCCGGACGTGGCCGTGCTGCCCGCAGGCGGCGCGCGCTTCGATGTGGGCGCGGAGATCCTCATGGACGCTGCCGACATGGCCCAGGCCGCCGCGCTGACCCCGGGCACCCTGGTGGTGAACCACCTGCAGGCGCTGGACCACTGCCCGACCACCCGCGAAGCAGTGCGGGCGCTGGCGCAGCAGGGTGGCTGGGACCACCGCCTGTGGGTGCCCGAGGACGGAGAGCGCAGGCGCTTCCTCCCCACGGACACTGCTGTGTGCTATTAAAACAATAGCTGCTTGCGCTTGCTGATCCAGCGGCAGGGGCAGTTTTCGTTCAAAACGACACCTGCACGCCCGCCGCCACCTGCCGCTGCGCGCCCGGGATGACGGTGACCGCGCCCCACGACGCCGTGTAGTAGGTCTTGTTGAACAGGTTGTGCACGTCCAGCGTCAGGCGCGTGCGCTTGTCGATCTGCCAATAGCCTGTGAGGCGTGCCGTGGTGTAGGCCGGCAGGCGGTAGGTGTCGGTGGCAGTGCCCGTGCGCTCGCCCACATGCACCAGACCGCCGCCCACGCCGTAGCGGCCGCCCCAGGGGGCCTGGTCTTCGCGAATGGCGAACAGGCCGGCGCTTACGCGGGGCACGTTCAGCAGGCGCTTGCCCAGCAGGGCGGCGTTGTTGTCGCGGGTCACCTCGGTGTCGGTGTAGGCCATGTTGGCGGTCATGCGCCAGTGGGTGTCGATCTGGCCGGCCACGTCCAGCTCCAGCCCGCGGCTTTGCACCTCGCCCGCGGCGATGCTGAAGTTGGCGTTGGTGGGGCTGCGCGTGAGCACGTTGGTCTTGCGGACGTCGAACAGCGCGACGCTCGCATTCAGCCGCTGGTCGGCCGACTGCCACTTGGCGCCCAGCTCCAGCGCCTGTCCCTTTTGCGGGTCGAACGCGCGGCCGCCTTCGTCGGTGCCGGCGTTGGGGCGGAACGAGCGCCCGGCCGAGGCGTAGACGGACGTGTTCGGATCGATCAGGTACGTGACGCCGATGCGCGGCGTGGCGGACGAATGGTCCTGCACCTGGCGCGTAGCGGCCAGGCGGTTCTCGCTGTCCTGGTGAAAGCGGTCAAAGCGCACACCGGCCAGCAACTTCCATTTTTCGGACAGGTCGATCTGGTCCTGCACGAACAGGCCCGTGGCGCGGGTGCGGTCCACCTGATCGAAGCCTGGGGTCAGGTTGCCCACGGGCTGGTTGTACACGGGGTTGTAGATGTCGATGGCAAACGGCTGGCTGGCCAGGCTGGAGTAGCGGATGTCCTGCGCCGCGGTCAGGCGCCAGGTCTCCACGCCGGCCAGCACGGTGTGGGCCAGGCCCCCGGTGCGCAGCTTGCCTTCGACCTCGGCCTGCAGCGACGCGTCGCGTGCGGGCAGGCTGCGCCAGCTGTCGCGGCGCGTCAGCGTGCGGCTGTCGGCGGCCAGGGCGCCGTTCAGGTCCACAGCCGCGCCGTACAAGTCCGTCTCGCGGTAGGACGCCCCCACGCGCGTGCGCCAGCCCTGGCCCAGGTCGTGGTCCAGCGTCACCTGGTGCGTGTCGCCGTTCACATGCAGGTTGGGGCGGCTCGGGTCGCCCAGATAGCGGTCGGAAGGCAACGCGCCCACGTTGCCGCGCACCTGCACGATGCCGCGGTCCAGCGGCGTGCGGATGCGGATGAACTCCGCCTCGTAGTTCAGCACCGTGTTGGGGCCCAGGTTCCAGGTGATGGACGGGGCCACCACCAGCTTGCGGTTGTCCACCAGCGCGGTGCGGCTGGCGCCGTCCTCGGCCGCCACGTTCAGGCGGTAGGCCACGTCCGTGCCGATGCCTCCCAGGGGCCCGGTGGTGTCGAGCGTGGCACGGCGATAGCCCTGCCCGCCCACCTGCAGGCCAGCCTTGTGGGCGGCGGTGAACTGCGGCTTCTTGGTGACGATGTTGAGCGTGCCACCGGGCTCGCTGCTGCCGTACAGCGCGGCTGCGGGGCCCTTCAGGAATTCGATGCGCTCCACCGAGCTCACGTCGCGCTGCGGGCCGTAACCCCGGTTGGACGCAAAGCCGTTGAGCAACTGGCCGCCGTCCGTGTTGCTGAAGCCGCGAATGGCAAAGTTGTCCCACGTGCCGCCAAAGTCGTTCAGCCGGGTGATGCCGCTCACGTAGTCCACCGTGTCGGCCAGGCGCGTCGCGCCCAGGTCCTCCATCAGCTGCTGGGGCACCACGCGCACGGACTGCGGGGTTTCGATCAGCGGGGTGTCGGTGCGCGTCGCGCCGGTGTTGCGCTGGGCGCCCTGGTAGCCGGTGGCGGCGCTGCTGTCACGCACCTGCACTTCCGACAACGCAGGGCTGGCGGTGGTGTCGGTCCGTGGAGCCGATGGGGCGGTGGGGGCCGTCTGGGCCATGGCGGCGCTGGCCGTGAAGGCGCACAGGGCCAGGGTGGCGCGCGCCACGGCAGACTGCCGTGCGGGCGGGGAAATCAAGGGATGCATGGTGCAGATCGGTGAAGAAAAACGGCGGGGCTTGCTGCCGCGCACCGTGCCAGCCGCCGCACGGCAGAGGGGTCTTGCTGAGCGGGGCTACAGGCGGGGTTGCGGACCAAAGGCCGCCATTATCATTGCAAATGCAAACTATTCGCATTTGCTTTTGTGGCAATGCTCCGATGCTTTCCAGGTCGGGGTCGGGGTTCCGCTTCTGGTTCGAGCGCCAGCGCCCGGCCTCCCCGGCGGCGCTCAGCGGAGCTCTGCCTTGGCCGCCGTTCCCATCAACGCCACAAAACGCGCAGCGCCCAAGCCCAGGGGCCGCTCCTTCGACCACACCACATCCACCCACAGTGCGGTGCCGTTGCTCAGGTTCTCGAACGGCATCTCCACCAGCCGCCCTGCCTCGATGCGCGGCTGCACCAGCGCACGCGGCTGCCAACCCCAGCCCAGTCCCGCCTCGATCAGGCCCAGCGCGGCCAAGTGGTTGTCCGTACGCCAATGGTGGCGCGCAAACACAAAACGCGGGTCGGTCTGCGCCAGGTCACGGCTGGCCACCACGATCTGGCGGGTGGTGGTCAGGTGTTCTTCGCGCAGCATGGCGCGCTCGGGCAGCTCGCCCCGGACCAGGGCCGAGGCGCGCGCGCCCTGCAGTACCGTGTGGTCCGGCGCCATCACGGCCACCAGGGTTTCGGTGCCCACTTCCTGAAACCCCTCGCGCCCGTCGATGCTGGGCCGCTCGAACACCAGCGCCAACTGCGCGCGGCCGCTGTGCAGCAGCGCCAGGGCATCCACCTGCGGCGCGGTCAGCACCTCCACCTGCAGCAGCGGGTATTCCGACGCCAGCGTGGCCAACGGACCCGTCCAGCGGGCGGCCAGCAGCTCGGGGGCGATGGCCAGCGTCAGCCGCTCTTCCAGGCCCTGTGTCAGTGCCAGAGCCTGGGCGTTGAGCTGCTGCAGTTGCCCCGCGAGCAACCGGGCCTGCGGCTCCAGCGCGCGCGCCGCTGCCGTGGGCCGGGGCTCGCGGCCACTGCGGTCGAACAGCTGCACATCCAGCTCGGCCTCCAGGTGGGCGATGGTCATGCTGACGGCCGACGGCACCCGCGACAGCGCCCGTGCGGCGGCCGAAAAAGAGCCGTGGTCGAGGGCGGCCAGGAACACCTGCACGCTGTCGGAGGAGAAAGCCATACGGGTCAATCTATCAGAAAATCTGAAACAAGCTGACTTTATGTATCAGTGCGGCGCACATAAAGTAGCGCCATGACTTCCAGCAACCCGCACCTTCAGACCACGCCATCCGCCCCCGCCAGCACCGGGCTGCAGGGCATCAAGCGCCGGGTGATCTACGTCACCCTGTACGAACTCATCGCCATCGCGGCCGCCACGCTGGGGCTGGCGCTGCTGACGGGCCAGGGCGCGGGCCATTCGAGCGTGGTGGCCGTGGCGGCGTCGGCCATCGCCATCGTGTGGAACATCGTCTTCAACTGGGCCTTTGAGCGCTGGGAATCGCGCCAGGCCGTGCGCGGGCGCAGCGTGGGCCGCCGGGTGGCGCATGCCATCGGCTTCGAGGGCGGGCTGGTGTTCACGCTGGTGCCGCTGTTCGCCTGGTGGTTCGGCGTGAGCCTGTGGACCGCCTTCGTCATGGACCTGGGGCTGATCGTGTTCTTCCTGTGCTACACGTTCGTCTTCAACTGGGGATTCGACCGCATCTTCGGCCTGCCGGCGTCGGCGCAGGCGGCCTGAGCGCCCTTTGCGCGCTTTGCGCTCTTCGGGCCCATCGCACGGGCCCCGCGGCGCTCAGATGCGCTTGAGCCCGAGCGCCTTCAACTCGGCCTCGCTCAGGCGCGACAGCACATCGCTGCGCAGCTTGTCGAGCTGGGCGCGGTGGCTGAAGTCCAGGTCCACGCCATGCACCGGCAGGTTGCCGTCACAGCCCAGCGCATAGGCTTCGCCCGTGGTCTCGTTCAGCACCAGCCACATTCGGCGCACCTGGCCCCGCTGGCCGCCCGAGGTCTGCTGGGCGACGTAGCCGTCCGCATCGGCACGGCGCGTGAAGACGGCCTTGAGGATGTCGTCCCCGAGCAGCGATATCCACACGCCCCAGCCCTCACGGAGCGATGCATCGAAGCGCTGGCCCGGCAGTTGGGTCGCGGCGTAATAGGCGGTGTCTACGGGGTGTTTCATCAGCGCAAGGGAATGGAGGAAGCGGGAGCCTGTGCATCTTAGCGGCGGGCACCCGGCAAATCACGGCCTTTTGCGCCATGCGCGCGGATTCCGCCCTGGCGGCTGGCGCCCGTAAAATCGAGGCTTCCCCAAAGAGCGTCGCAGCGGGCCCCACGCCCGCAAGGTCGGGCATCCCTGGATGCGATGACGCTCGGTGGTCTCCACGAACCGATTGCACGAGTAAGCCTGATGTCCGCTGTCCCCGTTCCTCCCATGAAGCTGTCCGGCCTGGAGCCGGTAACCATCGGCGAGGGCACGCTGTTCGTCAACATCGGCGAGCGCACCAACGTCACCGGCTCCAAGGCGTTTGCCCGCATGATCCTGAACGGCCAGTACGAAGAGGCCTTGGCCGTGGCCCGCCAGCAGGTGGAAAACGGCGCCCAGGTGATCGACGTGAACATGGACGAGGCCATGCTCGACAGCAAGGCCGCCATGGTGCGCTTTCTGCAGCTGATCGCCTCCGAGCCCGACATCGCGCGGGTGCCCATCATGGTCGACAGCTCCAAGTGGGACGTGATCGAGGCCGGCCTGCGCTGCGTGCAGGGCAAGGGCATCGTCAACTCCATCAGCATGAAGGAGGGCATCGACAAGTTCAAGCACGAGGCGCGGCTGGTGCGCCGCTACGGCGCCGCTGCCGTGGTGATGGCCTTTGACGAGAAGGGCCAGGCCGACACCTACGAGCGCAAGATCGAGATCTGCGAGCGCGCCTACCGCGTGCTGGTCGACGAGGTGGGCTTTCCGCCCGAGGACATCATCTTCGACCCCAACATCTTTGCGGTGGCCACCGGCATCGAGGAGCACAACAACTACGCGGTCGACTTCATCGAGGCTGTGCGCTGGATCAAGCAGAACCTGCCCGGTGCCAAGGTCTCGGGCGGCGTGTCGAACGTGAGCTTCAGCTTCCGCGGCAACGACCCGGTGCGCGAGGCCATCCACACCGTGTTCCTGTACCACGCCATTCAAGCCGGCATGGACATGGGCATCGTCAACGCCGGCATGGTCGGCGTCTACGACGACCTGGAGCCCACGCTGCGCGAGCGCGTGGAGGACGTGGTGCTCAACCGCCGGCCCGACGCCGGCGAGCGCTTGGTCGAAGTGGCCGAGACCGCCAAGAGCGGCGCCAAGGACGAGAGCAAGCGCCTGGAATGGCGCGGCACGCCCGAAGCCCCCAAGACCGTGGGCGAGCGCCTGTCGCACGCGCTGGTGCACGGCATCACCGACTTCATCACCGAAGACACCGAAGAGGCCTACCAGGCCATCGTCGCCAAGGGCGGACGCCCGCTGCACGTGATCGAAGGCCCGCTGATGGACGGCATGAACGTCGTGGGCGATCTGTTCGGCGCGGGCAAGATGTTCCTGCCCCAGGTGGTGAAAAGCGCACGCGTGATGAAGTCCGCCGTGGCCCACCTGATCCCCTACATCGAGGAAGAAAAGCGCCAGGACGAGCTGGCCGGGCGCGACGTGCGCAGCAAGGGCAAGATCATCATCGCCACCGTGAAGGGCGACGTGCACGACATCGGCAAGAACATCGTCACCGTCGTCTTGCAATGCAACAACTTCGAGGTGGTGAACATGGGCGTGATGGTGCCCTGCCACGAGATTTTGGCGCGCGCCAAGGTCGAGGGGGCGGACATCGTGGGCCTGTCGGGCCTGATCACCCCCAGCCTGGAAGAAATGCAGTACGTGGCCGGCGAGATGCAAAAGGACGACCACTTCCGCATCAAGAAGATTCCGCTGCTCATCGGCGGCGCCACCACCAGCCGCGTGCACACCGCCGTGAAGATCGCGCCGCACTACGAGGGCCCCGTGGTCTACGTGCCCGACGCGTCCCGCAGCGTGAGCGTGGCCCAGAGCCTGCTGGGCGACGGCGTGCAGACCTATGTCGACGAACTCAACGCCGACTACGACAAGGTCCGCATCCAGCACGCCAACAAGAAGCAGACCCCGCTGTGGTCGCTGGCCAAGATCCGCGCCAACAAGACGCCGGTGGACTGGGTCTCTTTCAAGCCCACCGTGCCGCGCGCGCTGGGCCGCCGCGTGTTCAAGAACTTCGACCTGGCGGAGCTGGCCCGCTACATCGACTGGGGCCCGTTCTTTCAGACCTGGGACCTGGCCGGCCCGTACCCCGCCATCCTGACCGACGAGGTCGTGGGCGTGGAGGCCGCGCGCGTGTTCGCCGACGCGCAGGCCATGCTGAAAAAGATCATCGAAGGCCGCTGGCTCACCGCCAACGGCGTGATGGGCCTGTACCCCGCCAACAGCGTGAACGACGACGACATCGAGTTCTACACCGACGAGACGCGCACCGAGGTGGCCATGACCTGGTACGGTCTGCGCCAGCAGGCCGAAAAGCACACCATCGACGGCGTGACGCGCCCCAGCCGCTGCCTGGCCGACTTCGTCGCGCCCAAGAGCAGCGGCATCGCCGACTACGCCGGCCTGTTCGCGGTGACGGCGGGCCTCGGGATCGAGAAGAAGGAAAAGGCCTTCATCGACGCGCTGGACGACTACTCGGCCATCATGTTCAAGAGCCTGGCCGACCGCCTGGCCGAAGCCTTTGCCGAAGCCCTGCACCACCGCGTGCGCACCGACCTGTGGGGCTATGCGGCAGGCGAGCAACTGTCCAACGACGACATGATCGCCGAGAAGTACACCGGCATCCGCCCCGCCCCCGGCTACCCCGCCTGCCCCGACCACAGCGCCAAGAGCGAACTGTTCCGCGTGCTGCAGTGCGGTGAGGTCGGCATGACCCTGACCGAGAGCCTGGCCATGATGCCCGCGGCCAGCGTGAGCGGCTTCTACATCGGTCACCCCGAGAGCGTGTACTTCAACGTCGGCAAGATCGGCGAGGACCAGCTGCATGACATGGCCCACCGCCGCGGCATGGACGAGGCCGTGCTGGCGCGGTTGCTGGCGCCCAATTTGTAGTGCGGGCGCAGTGCCGATGCCCGTGAAGATGTCGCTTGTGAAAAAGTCCTGCCTGGCCGCGGCCCTGCTGGGCGCAGCCTGCGCCGCAGCGCTGGCTGCCGACTGGGCATTCGCCTTCAGGCCGGTGACCGCGCAGATGGCGATCTACTCTGGTGGTTTGGGCGACCCTGCTGCGCCGACGGCGCAGGATGCCAAGGTGTCCTTCCACGTGCAGGGCAAGGCGGCCCGGGACCTTTTCGACCGTCTGGGCCCGGACGTGAAACATGAGTGCACGACCGACCCCAAAGTCCGGGTCCGCGTGAAAGAGCGGCTGCAGTGCATCCAGTACTCGAAGTCCGACACCAGCTGCTATTTCGGGTTCGATCTGAAAGACGGCAAAAGCATCGGCGGCAGCATCTGCTGATGCGGCTGGGCTGAGGATTCCAGCATCGCGCTTGTTTGCCGTCTGCCGGGTGGGCGCCGCGGGCGGAGCGCCGACAGGCCTGCAGCGCAGGTTTATGCGACCGGTGTGGCCCCAGCGTCCGGCGCCGCTGTTCCCTCGACGCTCGCAGCCATCTCCAGCTGCATCATGATCATGTTGACCAGCGTGTGCACCGTGGGGCGGCCGGTCTCGATGATGAAGTGCGCGGTCTCGCGGTACAAGCCGTCGCGCTGGGCGTAGAGCTCGCGCAGCTTGTCCATGGGGTTGCCGCCCTGCAGCAGGGGGCGCGTGCGGTCGTGCTTTACGCGCTTGTAGATCTCTTCGGCCGAGGCGCGCAGGTAGAGCACCGAGCCGAAATCGCGCAACACCCCGCGGTTCTCGGCACGCAGCACGGCGCCGCCGCCGGTGGACAGCACCATGCCGCCGCTGCCGCGGCACACCTCGGCCAGTACCTCGGATTCCAGGTCGCGAAAGCGTGACTCGCCTTCCGCCTCGAAAAAGCTGCGGATGGTGGTGCCGATGGTCTGTTCCAATCGGTGGTCCAGGTCGATGAACGGCACGCCGGCGCGGTGGGCCAGCTGTCGGCCGACGGTGGATTTGCCCGAGCCGGGCATGCCGACCAGTGCACAGCGAATCTGCATAAATGTCCTGTTGTGATGCTGTACCAACTGGGCGCAGAGTGTAAGGGGGCGGCGCGTGCGCGCCCCGGGGCGCGTGCTCAGGACTGTGCAGTCAGAGTGCGGCGTAGACCAGCGCAGGGAACAGCGTGCAGAGGTACCGCAGCTGTCCGGGCGCCTGCGTGAGCAGGATGGCGAACAAATCCTCGGCCGGGTCCACGAAAAAACAGGTGCCACCCAGGCCGCTCCAGCTGTAGCTGCCGGCCGACCCGGGACTGCTGCCCAGGCCGGTGGCACTGCGCACCGCCACACCCAGGCCGAAGCCGTGGCCTGGCTGCAGGAGGTCGCCCAACACCGGGATGCCGCCCAGGTGGTCGGCGGTCATGAAGTCCACCGTGGCGCGGCTGGCCAAGCGGATGGGGCCATCCGGGCCGTGCAACGTACCACGGCCCAGCATCAGCGCCAGAAACCGTGCGTAGTCGGCCGCAGTGGACACGAGGCCGCCGCCAGCCGATTCAAAGGCCGGCGGCGCCGACACGTCGTTGAGCGCCATCGCTGCCGTGCCGGTCTGCGGGTCAACCGCAAAGGGCTCGGCCAGGTCCGCCAGCCGGTGGGCCGGCACCGCAAAGCCGGTGTCCCGCATGCCCAGCGGGCCCAGCACGCGCTGCTGCAGGATGGTGGAGAGCGGCGCGCCTTCGACCGCTTCCAGCACGGCGCCCAGCACGTCGGTGGCGCGGCTGTACTCCCAGGCGCTGCCGGGAGGGTGCACCAGCGGCAGCGGGCCCAGGGCCGACACCTGCGCGGCATTGGTCAGGCGGCGCGACCCGATGCGCGCCGCGCGGTAGGCATCGGCCACGGTGCCGGGCTCCCAGGCGTAGCTCAGGCCGGCCGTGTGGCGCAGCAGGTCGTGCACGGTGGCCTCGCGCGCTGGCGGGTTGCTGGTTCCGGTGGCCTCGTCGTACACGCGCTGGCCGGCAAACGCTGGCAGGTAGTGCGACACGGGCAGCGACAGCAGCAGCCGGCCTTCTTCCATCAACATCAGCGCCACCAGGGAGGCGATCGGCTTGGTCATCGAGTAAATGCGAAACACGGCATCGGCCGCCATGGCGGGCGCGCCGCTGCCCGGGCGCAGCGCGCCCACGGCCTCGTGCAGCACGGTATGGCCGCGGTGGTGCACCAGGGCCACGGCGCCGGGCAGCAGGCCCTGGTCGACGTGGCGCTGCAGCGCCTCACGCAGGCGGGGCAGGGCAAGGGGGTTCATGATCGATCTCCAGGTTCCAGATGGGCGTGCGCAAGGCGGGGCCACCGAGTATGCGCACACCGGGCGATGGTGCCGTCGCCTGTGCAACAGCGGTGGACGGGACCCAAGTGTCGGACCGAACCTACCTGCACTGCCGGCTATCGCGGCTGGATGCGGGCGCCGCGCCGCGCTAGGCTTGCCGCATGACCGCCTCCAGCCTGCTTCGCCGCGCCCTGCGCCTTGTCGATCCCTTGTGGAAAATGGTGCAGCCCTTCTGGCGCGCCATCAATTTTTGGCTGGACGCCGACGGGCTGCGCATGAGCGCCGCCATGTCCTTCTACGGCATGCTGAGCCTGGCCCCGTTGCTGCTGCTGCTGGTGGGCGTGCTGGGCTGGTGGATGGACCGCAGCTACCTGGAGACCAACCTCATCTCGCAGGTGCAGGCCGTCATGGGCCAGCAGGTGGCCGAGGTGATTCGGCAGGCCCTGGCCAGTGCCAAGGAGCCGTCGGAAGGGCGGCTCGCGTCCCTGGTAGGTTTTGTGGTGCTGGTGTCGGGCGCTACGGGGGTGTTCGTGGAGCTGCAGTCGGCACTGGAGCACTTGTGGCGCGGCGAAGCGCCGACGCAGCAGCGCGCCGCCTGGTGGCGCATGGCGTCGCTGCGGCTGCGGGGCCTGGCGTACGTGCTGGCTCTGGGCTTTTTGCTGCTGGTGTCGCTGGTTCTGTCCACGCTGATCAACCTGTTTGCGGGCTGGGCAGGGTCGCACCTGTCGTCTGCGCCGGTGGCGCCTGCCATGCAGATACTCAACGAGGTGGTGGCCTTCGGCTTTGCAGTGGTGCTGTTCATGGGGCTGATGCGCATTGGCGGCGGTGCCCGCCCGTCTTCGCGCTGCATCCTCGCGGGGGCCGTGGTGGGCGCGACGCTGTTCACCGTGGGCAAGCAGCTGCTGGCGTGGTACCTGTCCACCGCCGCGGTGGTGTCGGCCTATGGGGCTGCGGGGTCGCTGGTGGTGCTGCTGATGTGGATCTACTTTTCGTCGGCGGTGCTGCTGTTCTCGGCCAGTTGTGCACGCGCGTTCCAGGAGACGCATGGCGCGCCATCGGAGCCTGCTGTGTCGCCCGACCCGGCGGTCACTGCGCACTGATGTCGTCCACCGCCGCGCTGCCCAGGCCCGCCAAGTGACCATCTGCCGGTAAACAGCTTCTTACGTCCTTTACAGGGGCTATGTTCGGTTTTCAGGCACCCGCAGGTACTCTGCAGCCACCCGTCCAGCGTTGTGTTGGTACCGCTGGATCTTTCGGAGAAAAATCATGAGCCTTATCGTTTCGTCATCGTCCCACCCTTTGTCCGCCACATCCCACGCAGGCGTTGCCGGTGCGGCTTCGGGTCACTCGCTCAAATGGCTGTGGGCTGCCATCGGTGTGCTGGGGGTGAGCGTGGTGGCCTTGGGCACCACCCTGGTGGTGCAGAACGCCGGCAAATCGTCTGCCGAAGCGCCTCCCGCCGCCGTGGCAGCCCTGGCGCAGTCGGCGCCCGGCATGCCCCTTGTCGATGGGACTGCACAAAACAAGCCTCTGCCGCAATCTGGACAAAGGAATGTTGCTACAAATAATGTAGCAAACCAGGCGCCAGGCTATTCGGAAGGCGCGTCTTACCAGGGGGGGTCTTACCAAGGTGGATCTTCGCAAGGCGGTTATGCGCCGTCCCAGCCTGCAATGCGCACCGCAGCGCCTGCGCCCGTGTGCGCATCCTGCGGCCGGGTCGAGTCCGTGCAGGCGGTGCAGCAGGCGGCACCCGCCACAGGGGTCGGCGCGGTGGCTGGCGGCGTGCTGGGTGCCGTGGTGGGCAACCAGGTCGGCAAGGGCTCGGGCCGTACCGCGGCCACGGTGCTGGGTGCCGTGGGCGGCGGTTATGTGGGCCACAAGGTCGAAGAGCGCACGCGCACGCAGACGGTCTACCAGATCGCCGTGCGCATGGAAGACGGCTCGGTGCGACGCTTCACCCGCGCACAGCCTCCGGCCGTGGGCACACCCGTGGTGCTGCAGGGCAAGGGCTTCCGCGTGGACGACGGCACGGCCTCGCGCGCCGCAGAGTCTTATCCGCGCGCCCAGCCGGGTGCTGTGCGCGTGGCCGATACGTATTGATTCCACTCCCTCCATCCCCAGCAAAAAGCCCGCAATTGCGGGCTTTTTGCTGGGCGGAAACGCGTGAGCGGCGCAGCTACAGCACCACCGGGATTTCAGTGGCAGGCGGCGTGTTGCGGCTGCGGCCGCAGCGCACCAGGCCGTCGATCATCACCATGCCGATGCCGGGGATGTCGCCCAGCTGCACGCTCTCCAGCAGCGTGGCGCCGGCCGTGTGTTGCGCGCGGTCCATGAACACGAAGTCCGCCGCGCGACCCGGCTCGATCAGCCCGCAGTTGAGGTTGCGGATGCGTGCCGTGTTGCCCGTGGCAAAGCAGAACACCAACTCGGCGGGAATGTCGGCAAAGCTCGATATCAAGGCAATCATGCGGAGCATGCCCAGCGGCTGCACACCCGAGCCGGCCGGGCCGTCAGTGCCCAGAATCACGCGGTGCGGGCACTTGAGTTCAATGGCGGCGCGCGCTGCCTGAATGGCGATCTTCTCGTTGCCGTTGTGCACTAGCTCGATCGCGCGGGATGACTTCTCGCACAGCTCGCACACGTGCTTCCAGGGCAGCGAGGTGTGGCCGCCGTTGATGTGGCCGATCACGTCGGCATCGGCCTCCAGCACCACATCCTTGTCGATCAGGCCCGAGCCCGGAATGGACGGACCGCCCGTGTGGATGGTGCTCTGGATGCCGTGCTTGCGCGCCCAGGCCACCATCTGCTGGGCCTCGTAGCCGGCCTTGACTGAGCCCAGGCCCACCTCGCCCAGCAGCGTCACACCCGCGTCGGCCAGGTCCTTGAAGTCCTGCTCGGTCATGCCTTTTTCGATGACCGGCGCGCCTGCGATCACCTTCACGCCGCCGGGGCGGAAGTTGTCGAACGAGCGCTGCGCGGTGATGGCCAGCGCCTTCAGGCCCACGATGTCTTTCGGGCGGCCCGGCAGGTGCACTTCACCGGCCGACACCATCGTGGTCACGCCGCCGTTCATGGTGGAGTCGATCCAGCCGATCTGGTTTTGCCGCGGCGTCCAGTCGCCAAAGACCGGGTGCACGTGGCTGTCGATCAGGCCGGGCGCCACGCAGGTCTGGCGCGCATCGATCACGGTCTGCGCGTGTTCGGTGTCGCAGTCCTTCTTGCGGCCCACGGCCACGATGAGTCCGTCGTTGACGACGATGGTGTCGGCATCGAGGATGGGGCGGTCGAGGTCGCCCGACAACAAGAGACCGATGTTTTTGATGACGACCTTGCCCGACTTGCCGCCGGCTGCTGCTTCTGCCATGGATTCTCCTCGTGGGTGGGGGTTCGGGCTCGTTGCGGCCCTCGCTCAGAAAATCGTTGTGTCTTGTGGGCTGTGTGGCGCTTGTCGGCCGGTGCAGATAACCTTCAGGCCGCGGCCTTGCCCTTGGGCAGGCTGGGGCCTGGCGCCACCGTGCGCAGCACGCTGTCGATGACGAAGGACTCCCAGTGCGCCAGCGCATCGGGCGTCTCCAGGTCTTCGCCCAGAAAGGCCGACAGCGTGTGGCGGTTGGACATGTAGAAGTAGCCCGTGGCGGCGATCAGCAGGTACACGTCGCGCGCCGACACATCCTTGCGGAACAGCCCTTGTGCCTGGCCGCTCTCCAGCACGCGGCGGATCACCTCGATGGCGGGCGACGAGTATTCGCGGGCCCGCATCGACTTGGAGATGTGCTTGCCCTTGTGCAGGTTCTCGGTGTTGAGCAGCGTGATGAACTCGGGGTTCTTGCGGTAGTAGCCCACCACGAAGCGGATCACGGCCTGCAGTGCCTCGACCGGCTTGGCGGTGTCCAGCGTGAGCTTGGACTCCGCATCGTTCATGCGCCGGTAGGTTTCCTCCAGCACCTCGATGAACAGGCCTTCCTTGCTGCCGAAGTAGTAGTAGATCATCCGGTCGAAGGACTTGGCCGCCTTGGAGATCTTCTCCACGCTGCCGCCTTCGTAGCCGTAGCGGGCGAACACCTTGGTCGCCGCTTTCAGGATGTTGTCGCGCGTGGTCTGTGCGGCCTGCTCGCGCACCCCCGTCTTGCGCACGGTGGGAGATCGGCTGGACGCTGTCCGGGTCTTGGGAGGAGTGGCAGACATGGCGGGTCCTGGTGGGTGGGGCCGGCGCCCGGGGCCTGATCCTCAGGCCCCGCCGCCGGCCGGGAGATCACTGCTCTGCGAACGCGCGTTCGATCACGAAGTCGCCCGGCTTCGTGGTGTTGCCTTCCTTGAAGCCGCGCTCTTCCATCATGTGCTTGAGGTCGCGCAGCATCTCGGGGCTGCCGCAGATCATCACGCGGTCTTCCAGTGGGTTGAGCGCGGGCAGGCCCAGGTCGCGGGCGAGCTGGCCGTTCTCGATCACGGTGGTCACGCGGCCCTGGTGCTTGAATGCCTCGCGCGTCACAGTCGGGTAGTACTTGAGCTGCTTGCTCACGATCTCGCCCAGGAACTCGTGCTGGGGCAGTTCGTTGGTGATGTAGTCGTGGTAGGCCAGCTCCTTCACCTCGCGCACGCCGTGCACCAGGATGACTTCCTCGAACTTCTCATACGTCTCGGGGTCGCGCATCAGGCTCAGGAACGGTGCCACGCCGGTGCCGGTCGACAGCATGTACAGGCGCTTGGCGGGCAGCAGGTAGTCGATGAGCAGGGTGCCGGTAGGCTTCTTGCCCACCACGATGGTGTCGCCCACCTGGATGTGCTGCAGGCGCGAGGTCAGCGGGCCGTCGGGCACTTTGATCGACAGGAACTCCAGGTGCTCTTCGTAGTTGGCGCTGGCGATGCTGTAGGCGCGCAGCAGGGGTTTGCCGTTCTCGCCACGCAGGCCGATCATCGTGAAATGGCCGTTGGAAAAGCGCAGGGCCGTGTCCCGCGTGGTGGTGAAGGAGAAAAGGCGGTCCGTCCAGTGGTGGACGGAGAGGACGCGTTCTTCTAGAAAGGCGCTCATGGTGCTTAGTCGAAAAAGTTGAAAGAACAGAAGAAAACTGGCTGAAGTCCGCGCTGGCGGCGTGCTGGAGCAGGGCTCAGAACGCGATATCCAGGCCGGAAAGCTTGTGGCTCACAACCCTCCATTGTTCCGCATCTGGCAAAGCCGGTTTTCTTTTGGTGATTGTGGGCAGGCCCGGGGCCAGCTTTTTGTTGAATTCGAGAAAGATTTCCAGGCCCTGGGGCAGGTCGTCCTCCGCATAGATGGCGTTGGCGGGGCACTCCGGAATGCAGACCGCGCAGTCGATGCACTCGTCGGGGTCGATGACGAGGTATTCAGGCCCCTCCTTGAAGCAGTCGACCGGGCAGACATCGACACAGTCGGTGTACTTGCACCGAATACATGCATCCGTCACTACGTGCGTCATTTTGGGGCTCCTCGTGCACCGTTTCAGGGGGTGCGAAAACACCATTGCGGACCATCATCGATTGCGCTACATTCGCGATCAATGTAGCAATCACAACATTTAAGTTAAGTGAATGCTACACAAAATGCAATGCGCGTACAAGCATTTGAAAAGATGCAATGAATGGGCTCCACGATGACTGAACACACCAAGACCGATGGGCTTCCAGGCATGGATGCGCCTGAGCTGCCGCAGGTGCTGGAGCGCGCCCGGCCGCGCAACGAGCGCATGAACGCCGCCAAGGTGGAGTGCAACGCGTGCCCGGTGCTGTGCCAGATATCGGAAGGCCGCGCAGGGGCCTGCGACCGCTATGCCAATCACGCCGGCGTGCTGGTGCGCGTGGACCCGGTGGTGCTTCTGCGCAAGACGCTGGAGGCGGGCGAAGCGGCGCTGGTGCCGTTCGCAGGCCGCTCGGCCGCGGCGGATGTCGAGGCGCCGGTGGATGCCGCGGGCAGTACCGCCGACGGTGCCGCCGCGCAGCCCGCCTGGAGCGGCGACCTTCTCTTGTCGGAAGAAGTGTTCGTCACCGGCGTGGGCTCGTCCACCACCTACCCCGACTACAAGCCCGCCCCTTTCATCGTGGGCTCCAAGGTCGATGGCGTGGACATGGTCACCGTGGTCACCGAGGGCATCTTCAGCTACTGCAGCTTCAAGGTGAAGATCGACACCGACCGCTTCCTCGGCCCCGAGCAGGCCAACGTGCGCTGCAAGGGCGAAGTGGTGGGGCACGTCACCACGGCCGAATACGGCTCGCAGATGCTGTCGCTCGGCGGCGTGCACCACCTCACGGGCGGCAGCAAGAAGGAAGGGCGCATCGCCAACGAGATGATGCAGCTTCTGGGCAACAAGCAGGCGGTGGAACTCACCATCGACGGCGGCTCGCAGCTCGTGATCCAGGCCGGCCAGGCGCCCATCGTCAACGGCGTGGCCGAGCAGCGCATGCGCGTGGGCTGCGGCTCCGCGGCCATCGGCATCTTCGCGCGCCAGTTCTTCGGCCAGGCCGACGAGGTGGTGGTGGTGGACGACCACATCACCGGCGTGCTCACCGAGCACCAGGCCGGCCGCTGCCTGGACATGAAGTCCTCGGGCATCCAGATGCGCGGGCGCAAGTCCACCCCGGGCCGCTACTTCCAGGTGGCCAATCCCGGCACGGGTTGGGGCGGCACCGACATCGCCGACCCGTTGTCCATCATCGAAGGCTGGGACGCATCGGTCGCGTGGCCGGGCCTGCGCCTGCTCATGACCTCCACCACGGGCGAGCACGCCAGCTGGTACGTGCTGAACGAATCGCTGGTGCCGGTGGAGGCCGAGATGCCCGATGCGGTGCGCCGCATCGTGGAGCGCATCGGCGAGAACTGCGAGCCCTCGCTCACCTCGGTGCTCTTCCTGGGCGGCGCGGGCGGCAGCCTGCGCGCGGGCGTGACCGAGAACCCCGTGCTGCTTACCCGCTCCATCAAGAACGCGCTGGTCAACGTGACCTGCGGCGGCGCACCCGCCTATGTGTGGCCCGGCGGCGGCATCACTGTGATGGCCGATGTGCTGCGCATGCCCGACAACAGCTTTGGCACCGTGCCCACCCCCGCCATCGTGGCGCCCATCGAGTTCAGCATGCGCCGCACCGACTACGAGGCCCTGGGCGGCCATGCCGACCAGATCCGCAGCCTGCGCGAAGTGCTGGAGCACGGCGCGTGGCACAACGACGGTGCGCCGCAGTCGCTGTCCTGGCAGGCGCTGCCCGCTGGCAACCCCTGGCCGCTGGGCCGACCGCCCTTGCTGGGCTGAACGGGCTCTTGTCATGCACGCCTGCCGCAACTTTCTGCCCGACGGCCGCTGGCACTTCCAGCACGGCCCCATCGACCTGGTCATCCAGGCCGAGGGTGAACGCACCGCCGTGGCCGCTGCGTACGAGCGCGCGTGGCAGCGCTTTGAGGGCCTGCTGCAAGAGCTGGTGAACGAGCTGCCGGGCCTGCGCTCGCCTGTAGGCGAGACAACGCCCTTGCAGGGCGTGTTGGCGCAGCGCATGTGGCTGGCCTGCCACCCGTACCGCAAGGGCTTCATCACCCCCATGGCCGCCGTGGCCGGGGCGGTGGCGCAAGAGATCCTGGCGTGTTTTGCGCAGGACGGCATCGCGCGCGCCTGGGTCAACAACGGCGGCGACATCGCACTGCACCTCGCCCCCGGCCAGTCGGCCTCGGTGGGGGTGTATGCGGACATCGCCAGTCTCGATGCCGCCCAGCTGCGCCACGGGCTGCTGCTGGACGGACAACTGCGCATTGACAGCACCATGCCGGTGCGCGGCGTGGCCACCAGCGGCTGGCGCGGGCGCAGCCAGTCGCTGGGCATTGCCGACAGCGTCACCGTGCTGGCGCGCACCGCCGCAGAGGCCGACGCCGCCGCCACCGTGGTGGCCAATGCCGTGAACGTGCTGGACGAGCGCATCACACGCATGCCCGCCTGGCTGGTACGCGACGACAGCGACCTCGGTGCCATTCCCGTCACGGTGGATGTTCCGCCGCTACCGCGCGCGCAGGTGCTGCGGGCGCTGCACCAAGGTCTGCAAAAGGCGCAAGAATTGCAGTCCCGCGGGCTGATCTGGTGCGCGCTGCTCGCGTGCCAGGGCGAGTTCGCGGCCACCCGCATGTCCGAGGCAGCGCTGGCGGGGCTGCCCGCACGCACCGAAGGCCCGGCAGGCGCGGTGAGCGCGGTGCACGAAGAAGTTGGTTCAGTATTTGCTTAACGAATTCACAAGCCCACAGGCCACCCCATGATCCAGATACGACGCGTTTTCACCCACCTCGAGGAAATCCGGCACGAGTTCGGTCCCGTGGCCGATGTGCCGCTGCTGCGGGGTGCCATCGGCGCGGTGCTGACCAACCCCTATGCCGGCCGCTACGAGGCCGACATCCTGCCCATGATGGAGGCGCTGCAGGACGTGGGCCTGGACATGGCGCAGCGGCTGCTCAAGGCCATGGGCGTGCCCGCCGAGCGCATCGAGACCTACGGCAAGGGCTCCATCGTGGGCGCGGCCGGCGAGCTGGAGCACGGCGCGCTGTGGCATGTGCCGGGCGGCTACGCCATGCGCGAACTGCTGGGCTGGAAGGGCGACCGCAACGCCTACGCCAAGGGCCAGGCCGAAGAGAAGACGGGGCAGCCCGCCAACGCGCTGTCCATCGTGCCTTCCACCAAGAAGGTGGGCGGCCCGGGTGCTGCGCTCGACGTGCCGCTCACGCACATCAACGCCAGCTACGTGCGCAGCCACTTCGATGCCATGGAGGTGCGCGTGCCCGGTGCGCCGCTGGCCGACGAGATCGTCTTCATCCTGGCCATGACCACCGGCCCGCGCGTGCATGCCCGCGTGGGCGGACTCAAGGCGCAGGACATCAGCCAGTGGAACGGCCTGCGCTAGGGTCCCGCACCACAACAAGACCGCAGCAACACAAGAATCCAGGAGTACAAGACATGCCCGCCAAGATCCGAAAAATCATCGTGCAGACCGACGAAGTGCGTGTGGAGATGGGGCGCGACGTGCAGCCGCCCGTGCGCAAGGCCCTGGCCATGGCCGTCATCGAGAACCCGTTCGCCGGCCGCTACGCCGAGAACCTCGACGAGCTCACGGCCATCGGCGAAGAGCTGGGCGCGCTGCTCGGCCAGCGCTGCGTGTTGGCCCTGGGCATCGAGCCCGGCCAGGCGCACAGCTACGGCAAGGCCGCCATCGTGGGCGAGGCCGGCGAGCTGGAACACGCCGCCGCCATCCTGCACCCCAAGCTCGGCGCGCCGCTGCGCGTGGCGGTCGAAAAGGGGGCCGCCCTCGTGCCGTCCAGCAAGAAGATCGGCGGCCTGGGCACCGCCATCGATGTGCCCCTGGGCCACAAGGATGCCGCCTACGTGCGCAGCCACTTCGACGCCATGGAGGCCCGCGTGGCCGATGCGCCCCGCGCCAACGAGATCGTGGTCGCCATCGTCGTCACCGACAGTGGCCGCCCGCTGCCCCGCATCGGTGGCCTGCAGGTCTCCGACATCCAGGGCGTGGACGGCCTGCGCTGAATGCGCCGTACCGCACTACCATCTCCCCCGTTCCCGACCATCTCCCACACCCACCCTACCTTTTCCAGGAGTGTTCCCATGACGATGCGACAAAACCTCATGCGTGCCACGGCCGCAGCCGCGCTGGCCATCACGCTGGCCCCTGTGCACGCACAGGATGTCATCAAGATTGGTGAGATCAACAGCTACAAGGCGCAGCCCGCTTTCCTGGAGCCCTACAAGAAGGGCATGGAGCTGGCGGTGGACGAGATCAACGCATCGGGCGGCCTGCTGGGCAAGAAGGTGCAGCTGGTGATCCGCGACGACAACGCCAACCCGGGCGATGCCGTGCGCGTGGCCGAAGAGCTGGTGTCCCGCGAGAAGGTGGACGTACTCACCGGCTCCTTCCTGTCGCACATCGGCCTGGCGCTGACCGACTTCGCCAAGCAAAAGAAGTTCTTCTTCCTGGCCAGCGAGCCGCTGACCGACAAGATCGTCTGGCAAAACGGCAACCGCTACACCTACCGCCTGCGTGCGTCCACCTACATGCAGGTGGCGATGATGGTGCCGGACGCGGCGGCCCTGAAGAAAAAGCGCTGGGCGCTGGTGTACCCCAACTACGAATACGGCCAGTCGGCCGTGGCCACCTTCAAGCAACTGCTCAAGGCCGCGCAGCCTGATGTGGAGTTCGTCGTCGAGCAGGCGCCGCCGCTGGGCAAGGTCGATTCGGGCAGCGTGGTGCAGGCCCTGGCCGATGCCAAGCCCGACGCGATCTTCAACGTGCTGTTCGGTGCCGACCTGTCCAAGTTCGTGCGCGAAGGCAACACCCGTGGCCTGTTCAAGGACCGCGAAGTGGTCAGCCTGCTGACCGGCGAGCCCGAGTACATGGACCCGCTCAAGGACGAGGCCCCCAACGGCTGGATCGTCACCGGCTACCCCTGGTACGGCATCCAGACCCCTGAGCACAAGGCCTTCATGACGGCCTACCAGGGCAAGTTCAACGACTACCCGCGCCTGGGCTCCGTCGTGGGCTACAGCGCGATCAAGTCGCTGGCTGAAGGCATCAAGAAGGCCGGGTCGACCGACACCGAAAAACTCATCGTCGCGTTCAAGGGCCTGCAGGTGACCACACCGTTCGGTCGCGCCACCTACCGCGCCGAAGACAACCAGTCCACGATGGGCAGCTACGTGGGCCGCACCAAGAACGAAGGCGGCAAGGGCGTGATGGTGGATTACCGCTATGTGGACGGCGCCAAGGTGCAGCCGACCAACGAAGAAGTCAAGAAGCTGCGCGCGGCAGACTGAGTGCGCGTTCAACAGGCGGCCCCGCGCGGGCGCCTGCGATCGCCATCTCCCTGCCAGTGTGATCTGTAAAAAGCTGCACCACCGTTCACGCTGAGCTTGTCGAAGCGCTGCGAAGGGCTTCGACAAGCTCAGCCCGAACGGCTTGGGATGGCGCTGCGCGTTTGCCTCACCCACACCGCAGGCACCGACCTGCAGGGATGAACTTTGCCGTGACCCCGAAGGATCTGGAATGAGTTTTTCGAGTTTTATCGTTCAGCTGCTCAACGGATTGGCGGGCGCGTCCTCGCTGTTCCTCGTGGGCGCCGGGCTCTCGCTGATCTTCGGCGTCACGCGCATCGTGAACTTTGCGCACGGCTCGTTCTTCATGGTGGGCATCTACGTGGCCTATTCCATGGTGGCCAAGCTGGGCACGGGCCTCGCGTTCTGGCCTGCGCTGCTGCTGTCTGCCGTGGTGGTGGGCGCGCTCGGCGCGGTGGTCGAGGTGGTGCTGCTGCGCCGCATCTACAAGGCGCCCGAGCTCTTCCAGCTCCTGGCCACTTTCGCGCTGGTGCTGGTCATCAAGGATGCGGCGCTGTGGATCTGGGGCCCTGAAGAACTGCTCGGCCCGCGCGCGCCGGGCCTGTCGGGGTCGGTGGACATCCTGGGCCGCCAGTTCCCGTCGTACGACCTGTTCCTCATCGTCGTGGGCCCGGTGGTGCTGGGCCTGTTGTGGCTGCTGCTCACCCGCACCCGGTGGGGCACGCTGGTGCGCGCTGCCACGCAGGACCGCGAGATGGTCAGCGCGCTGGGCGTGAACCAGGCCTGGCTGTTCACGGCGGTTTTCGCGCTGGGCGCGCTGCTGGCGGGCCTGGGCGGCGCACTGCAGCTGCCGCGCGAGCCGGCCACGCTGGAGATGGACCTCAACACCATCGGCGCCGCCTTCGTGGTGGTGGTGGTGGGCGGCATGGGCTCCATTCCGGGGGCGTATGTCGCGGCGCTGCTCATTGCAGAAATCAAGGCCGTGTGTATCTGGCTCGGTGTGGTCGAAATCTTCGGCTACAGCGTCTCGTTCTCCAAGCTCACGCTGGTGGTCGAATTCCTCGTGATGGCCGTGGTGCTGGTGGTGCGCCCCTGGGGCCTCATGGGCCGCCCGCAGGCCGCCAGCCGCAACACCGGCCTGCCCGAGGCGCCGCTGCGTGCGCCAGACCGCTGGTTCAAGATCGGCGGCATGGCGCTGCTGGCCGTGCTGGTGCTGTTGCCGATGCTCACGGCCGGCTCGCCCTACCTCACCGTGCTGTTCATCGACCTGTTGATCGCCGCGCTGTTCGCGGCCAGCCTGCACTTCATCATGGGGCCGGCGGGCATGCATTCGTTCGGCCATGCGGCGTACTTTGGCCTCGGGGCCTACGCGGCAGCGCTGCTGGTGCGCTCGGCCGGCATTCCGATGGAGCTGGCCCTGGTGGTGGCGCCGCTCGCGGCGGCCGCCGGTGCGCTGCTGTACGGCTGGTTCTGCGTGCGGCTGTCGGGCGTGTACCTGGCCATGCTCACGCTGGCCTTCGCGCAGATCACCTGGGCCATCTGCTACCAGTGGGACGGCTTCACCGGCGGCAGCAACGGCCTCACCGGCGTGTGGCCCGCGGCCTGGCTGTCGGACAAGCGCAACTACTACTACCTCACGCTGGCGCTGGTCGTGGGCGGCGTGCTGCTGCTGCGGCGCATCCTGTACTCGCCGTTCGGCTACGCGCTGCGGGCGGGGCGCGACTCGGTGCTGCGCGCCGATGCCATCGGCATCGACGTCAAGCGCATGCAGTGGACGGCCTTCGTCATCGCCGGGCTGTTCGCGGGCCTGGGCGGCGCGCTGTTCGCGTTCTCCAAGGGCAGTATCTCGCCCGAGACGCTGCACGTGGGCCGCTCGGTCGACGGCCTGGTGATGGTGCTGCTCGGCGGCATCCAGACGCTGGCCGGCCCCGTGGTGGGCGCGGTCACCTTCACCTGGCTGCACGACACCGTGGCGCGCAACACCGACTACTGGCGCGCCATGCTGGGCGCCATCATCCTCATCCTGGTGCTGCTCTTCCCGCAGGGCATCGCAGGCGCCATCAAGCAGGTCTTCGACAACCGGCGCGAAGCCAAGAACATGAAGGAGGGCCAAGCATGAGCCTGCTCAAAGTCACGGGCCTGGGCAAGTCGTTCGGCGGCGTCAAGGCGGTGGATGGCATCCA
The DNA here is from genome assembly GCF_964253015.1 of Acidovorax sp. LjRoot194. Classification (NCBI taxonomy): domain Bacteria; kingdom Pseudomonadati; phylum Pseudomonadota; class Betaproteobacteria; order Burkholderiales; family Comamonadaceae; genus Acidovorax; species Acidovorax sp. LjRoot194. The sequence continues at coordinate 255,204 of NZ_CAXUQB020000001.1, forward strand.
CTTCGAGCTGGCCGCGGGCGAGCTGCTGGCGCTCATCGGCCCCAACGGCGCCGGCAAGTCCACCACCTTCAACATGGTCAACGGCCAGCTGCCGGCCGACGTGGGCTCCATACAGCTCGACGGGCAGGAGCTGGTGGGCCGCAAGCCCCGCGACATCTGGCGCATGGGCGTGGGCCGCACCTTCCAGATCGCCGAGACCTTCGCCTCGCTCACCGTGGTGGAGAACGTGCAGATGGCGCTGATCTCCAGCGACAGCCGCCTGTTCTCGATGTGGCGCAAGGCCGCGGACCACAAGCGCGACGAGGCGCTGGCGCTGCTCGACCAGGTGGGCATGAAGTCCCAGGCCGACCGCCCCTGCAGCGTGCTGGCCTATGGCGACGTCAAGCGCGTGGAGCTGGCCATCGCCATGGCCAACAGCCCGAAGCTGTTGCTCATGGACGAGCCCACCGCCGGCATGGCGCCCAAGGAGCGCAACGAACTGATGGCGCTGACCAAGCAGCTCGTGATCGACCGCGGCATGGCCGTGCTGTTCACCGAGCACAGCATGGATGTGGTGTTCGCGTATGCCGACCGCATGATCGTGCTGGCGCGCGGGCGCCTCATCGCCGAAGGCAAGCCGCTGGAGCTGCGCGACCACCCCAAGGTGCAGGAGGTCTACTTCGGCACCGGCAAGACCTTCGAGAAGAAAACAGCAGCATCGGCCGCAGCGGCCCCGGCGGCGGAGACGGCATGACCATGACGAGCAGCGCAACGAACGAAGTTCTCCTGAAAGCCCAGGGCCTGCAGGCCTGGTACGGCGCCGCGCAGATCCTCTACGACGTCGACCTGGAAGTGCGCCGCGGCGAGGTCGTGGCGCTGATGGGCCGCAACGGCGCGGGCAAGTCCACCACGCTCAAGACGCTGATGGGCATGCTCGCCAAGCGCAAGGGCAGCATCCAGTTCATGGGCAAGGACCTGTCCAAAAGCGACCCGCACGACGCGGCCCGCCTGGGCCTGGGCTTCGTGCCCGAAGACCGCCGCGTGTTCACCGACCTCACGGTGATGGAGAACCTGGAGGTAGGCCGCCAGCCGGCCCGCCAGTGGCCCGACGGCACGGCCGCCCCGCTGTGGACGCCCGAGGCCTTGTTCAAGCTCTTCCCCAACCTGGGCGAGATGCCCCAGCGCCCGGGCGGGCGCATGAGCGGCGGCGAGCAGCAGATGCTGACCGTGGCCCGCACGCTCATGGGCAACCCGTACCTGGTGCTGCTCGACGAGCCCTCCGAGGGCGTGGCGCCCGTCATCGTGGAGCAGATGGCGCAGATGATCCTGGAGCTCAAGGGGCAGGGCGTGAGCATCCTGCTGTCCGAGCAGAACATGCATTTTGCCGAGCTGGTCTCCGACCGCGCCTATGTGCTGGAGAAGGGCCAGATCCGCTACCAGGCCACGATGGCCGAACTGGCGGCGAACGAGGAAGTCCGGCGGGCCTACCTCAGCGTGTGAAGCGAATCCCCGGCGGTGGCCCCACCGGGCCGCCGCCGATGTGTCAGTGCGTTCCCAACCGGAGTGTTCACCATGCCAACTGCACCGCGTCGTCGCCTTCTTCTCCAATCGGCCGCGTTCACCGTGGCCGGCGTCTGCCTTCCCACCGCGTGGGCGGCGGGCAAGATCAAACCCGGCGAGCGCGCAGCGCTCATCGTGGTGGATGTGCAGAACTGCTTCGTGCCGGGTGGAACCCTGCCGGTGGCCCAGGGCGACGAGGTGGTGCCGGTCATCAACCGCATCGCCACCGCCTTCGAGAACGTGGTGGTGACGCAGGACTGGCACACCCAGGGCCACGCCTCGTTTGCCAGCAGCCATGCGGGCAAGAAGCCGTTTGAAACCGCCAAGCTCAGCTACGGCCCGCAGGTGCTGTGGCCCGACCACTGCGTGCAGGGCACCGACGACGCAGCGCTGCACAAGGACCTCAAAGTGCCGCAGGCGCAGGTGATCTTGCGCAAGGGCTTCCACCAGCACGTGGACAGCTATTCGGCGTTCGAAGAGGCGGACCGCAAGACATCCACGGGCCTGGCGGGGTACCTGAAGCAGCGCGGCATCCGGGCGGTGTTCGTCACCGGCCTGGCCACCGACTTCTGCGTGGCCTGGACGGCGCTCGATGCCAGGCGCCTGGGCTTTGAGACGTACGTGGTCGAGGATGCCTGCCGCGCCATCGACCTCAACGGCTCGCTCGCCGCCGCGTGGAAGAACATGGCCGCCAAAGGCGTCAAGCGCATTCAGTCCAGCGACATCGACATCGCGTGACCGCCCGCAGCGCCGGCGCCGCGGCGCCAGGCGTTTGACGGATTCACAACACACCGCAGAAAGTGTTGCAAAGCCCCTCCAGTTAAAGGGAAGATTGCGCCTTTGATGTAAGGAGCGTTTCATGAAGTTTCGTGGGATGGAGGAAGGGCGCATCGACCGCCGGGTGGTGCTCACAAGCCTGGCCGCCGCTGCTCTGGCAGGGGCGGGGCCGGCCGCCGCCGAGACCGGAGTGACGGACTCCCGCATCAAGGTGGGGCAGTCGGCCGTGTTCACCGGGCCTGCCAAGGATTTCGGGGTGGACTACAAGGCCGGCATCGCGCTGGTCTTCGACAAGGTCAACAAGAGTGGCGGCGTGCAGGGCCGCACGCTGGAGCTGGTGTCGCACGACGACGCCTACGACCCCAAGAAGACGGCCGAGAACACCGCCAAGCTGATCGACGAGGACAAGGTCTTCGCGCTGATCGGCTACGTGGCCACGGGCAACCTCATCGCCGCGATGCCGCTGGCCGAGAAGGCGGGCGTGCCCATGTTCGCGCCGCTGGTGGGCACCACGTCGTTCCGCACCACGCACAACCGCTATCTGTTCCACGTGCGCGCCAGCTACGAGACCGAGCTGCGCAAGATCGTGGGCCACCTGGCCACGCTGGGCATCACCAACATCGCCGTCATCTACCAGAACAGCGCGTTCGGCAAGTCCAACCTCGACACCTGCCTGCAGATCGCGCAGGGCCTGAAGGTCAAGGTGGTCGAATCCGTGCCCATGGAGATCGCCGCCACCGACGCCAAGGCGCAGGTCGCCACGCTCACCAAGGCCCAGCCCGGCGCGGTGGTGATGATCATGGCCGGCAAGATGGTGGAGGTCTTCCTGCGCGACTACCGCGCGGCGGGTGCCGCGTCGCCGCTGTACACCATCTCGGTGGGCATCACCGATGCGCCGGGCTCGGCGCAGCGCCTGAACGGCGGCATCGAAGGCCTGGTCACGGCGAGCATCGTGCCGTCGCCGCAGGCCAGCCGCATGCCCATCGTGGTGGACTACCGCAAGGACCGCACCGACGCGGGCGAGAAGATCGACAGCTACACCATGCTCGAGGGCTACATCGCCGCGCGCGTGTTCGTGGAAGGCCTCAAGCGCGCGGGCCGCAACCTCACGCGCGACGGTTTCATCAAGGCGCTGGAAGACATGGGCACGACCAAGATCGGCGATTTTCCGCTGCAGTACGGCCCCACCAACCACAACGGCTCGAACTTCGTGGACCTGGAGATGTACACGCGCACCGGAGCGCTCAAGCGCTAAGGATATGGTGCAACCCCCTGTGGCGCTTCGCGCCTTCCCCCTTCTCTCGCATTGCTGCGCAATGCGGGAAGGGGGACGCCGCCAGCGGGGCGGGGCGGCCCTTCCGCGGCGGCCCCTGACTTGGGCTGCGTCAGTGTCGTACGTCGCTGACGCAGCAACCGTGTCTTTCGTCCGAAGTAAACAACCATCCAGCAAATGCAGTTAGTCGCTGTTGTCAACGGCCAGCCCTGCCCCCTGCCTGCGGCCACGTCCGGCAGCGCCACGCTGCTGCACGTGCTGCGCAACGACCTGGCGCTCAACGGCCCCAAGTACGGCTGCGGGCTGGGGCAGTGCGGGGCGTGCACGGTGCTGGTGGACGGCGTGGCCGCGCGGGCCTGCGTGATTCCGGCGCAGGGCGTGGCAGGGCGTGAGGTGACCACGCTGGAGGGCCTGCCCGCGCGCTGCGGCACTGCGGCGGGGCGCCACCCGGTGCAGCAGGCCTTCATCGACGAGCAGGCCGCGCAGTGCGGCTACTGCCTGAACGGCATGGTCATGATGGCCGTGGCGCTGCTGGAGCGAAACCCCCATCCCGACGAGGCCGCCATCCGCCGCGAGCTGTCGGCCAACCTGTGCCGCTGCGGCACGCATGTGGAGATCATCCGCGCCGTGCAGCGCGCGGCGGTGTTGATGCAGGAGGCCAGGGCATGAGCACACCGCTCGCCAGCACTGCGCCGCTGCGCGCCCACACGCCGCTGACCCGCGCCGACTTCCACGCGGCCGACGGCGTGCTGCTGGTGGTGCGCAACCCGCCGCCCGCGCCGCCGCCGGTCAAGGGCCAGCCCGCGCTGGTGGCCGGCAACCCGGCCGAGGGCGTCGAAATACTGATCGCCGTGTGGGACGACGGCAGCGTGACCGCGCTCAACGGCCATGTGGACCTGGGCACCGGCATCCGCACCGCGCTGGCGCAAATCGTGGCCGAAGAACTCGACGTGGACCTGGCCCGGGTGAACATGGTGCTGGGCGACACCACTCGCGCGCCCAACCAGGGCGCCACCATCGCAAGCGCCTCCATCCAGATCCACGCCAAGCCGCTGCGCCTTGCCGCAGCGCAGGCGCGCCACTGGCTGGTGGCCCGCGCTGCAGCGCGCCTGAACGTGCCGGCGGACGCGCTGCAGGTGTCGGGCGGCGTGGTGCAGCTGGCGGCCGACTCCGCGCAGCAGTTGCGCTACGGCGACCTGCTGGCGGGCCAGCACACGGTGCTGGAGCTGTCCGACGCCACACCCACCAAACCCACGGCCGACTACCGCGTGGTCGGCCAGTCGGTGCCGCGCGTGGACATCCCCGCCAAGGTCAGCGGCGAGCTGGTCTTTGTGCACGACATGCGCGTGCCCGGCATGCTGCACGGCCGCGTGGTGCGCCCGCCGTATGCGGGGGCCGACCATGGCGACTTTATCGGCAACACGCTCGAATCGGTGGACCAGGCGTCCATCGCGCACATCCCCGGCATCCGCGCGGTGGTGGTGGTCCGCGACTTCGTGGGCATCGTCGCCGAGCGCGAGGAGCAGGCCGAGCAGGCCCTGCGTGAGCTGCGCGTGCACTGGAAGGACTGGCCCGGCTTTCCGCGCCAGGACAGCCCCGAGGCCATCGCCCAGGCCATCCGCGCCAACCCGGCCACACAGCGCCGCCTGGTGGAGGAAGGCGATGTGGACGCGGCCCTGGCCGCGGCAGACCAGCCCATGCCGCGCACCTACGTGTGGCCCTACCAGATGCACGCGTCCATCGGCCCGTCGTGCGCGGTGGCCGAGTGGCGGGCGCAGGATGGCACCGGTCGCCCGCGCATGACCGTTTGGGCCGGCACGCAGAACCCGCACGTGCTGCGCGCCGACCTGGCCCGCCTCATGGGCATGGGCGATGTGGACATCGACCTCATCCGCATGGAGGCCGCAGGCTGCTACGGCCGCAACGGCGCCGACGATGTGGCGGCCGACGCCGCGCTGTTGTCGCGCGCCGTGGGCGCCCCGGTGCGGGTGCAGCTCACGCGCGAGCAGGAGCATTTGTGGGAGCCCAAGGGCACCGCGCAGCTCATGCAGGTGCGTGGCGGGCTCAACGCCGATGGCTCGGTGGCAGCGTACGACTTCGAGACCTCTTACCCGTCCAACGGCGCGCCCACGCTGGCCCTGCTGCTCACCCGCACCATCGAGCCTGTGGCCCAGGCCTACGAGATGGGCGACCGCACCGCACGCCCGCCTTATCAGTACGACAACCTGCGCGTGGCGGTCAACGACATGCCGCCCATCGTGCGCGCATCGTGGCTGCGGGGCGTGTCCGCGCTGCCCAACTCCTTTGCGCACGAATCGTATGTGGACGAACTGGCCACCGCCGCCGGCGTGGACCCGGTGGCCTTTCGCCTGCAGCTGCTGAACGACCCGCGCGCGGCCGAGCTGGTGCAGGCCACGGCCGAGAAGGCCGGCTGGGTGCGCCGTACCGGCCCGCAGCAGCGTGAGCTGGACGGTGGCAGCGATGGCGACTGGGTGCAGGGCCAGGGCTTTGCGTACGCCCGCTACATCCACAGCAAGTGGCCCGGCTTCGGCGCGGCCTGGGCCGCCTGGGTGGCCGATGTCGAGGTCAACAAGCTGACCGGCGAGGTGCATGTGCGCCGCGTGGTCGTGGGGCACGACGCGGGCCTCATGGTCAACCCGGCGGGCGTGGAGCAGCAGGTGCACGGCAATGTGCTGCAGACCACCAGCCGCGCGCTCAAGGAGCAGGTGACGTTCGAGCCCGTGAAGCAGGCCGTGGACAACCGCGAATGGGGCAGCTACCCGATCCTGAGCTTTCGCGAAGTGCCTGTCATCGAGATCATGCACATGCCCCGGCAGGACGAGGCGCCGCTGGGCTCGGGCGAGTCGTCGTCGGTGCCCGGCACGGCGGCCATTGCCAACGCGATCTTCGACGCCACGGGCGTGCGGTTTCGGGCGCCGCCGTTCACGCCCGAGGTCGTGCGTGCGGGGCTGAACCCACTCACCGCGGCGGCCGAGGCCGCAGGCCGCGGGCGGCCCGGCGACGAGGGTGGCACGCCCACCCCGCCGGCCGACGTGCTGCCCACGCTGGAGCTGCCGGCACCTGCCGGGCCCGCCACCGCCACCTGGCCGCGCCGGCGCAGCCTGTGGGCGCGCGGCGGCGCACTGCTGGCTGGCGGGATCGCCCTGGGCGCCGCACTGCTGGGCTGGCGCCCGTCCATCGCGCCCGTGGTGCAGACCGCGGGCGGGGCCGCGGTGTACAACGCCGCCACCATCGAACGCGGCCGCCTGCTGGCCGCTGCAGGCGACTGCGTGGTCTGCCACACGGCGCCCGGCGGCACGCCCAACACCGGCGGGCGCGGCATGGAGACGCCGTTCGGCACCGTCTACACCACCAACCTCACACCCGACGCCGAGACCGGCATCGGCCAGTGGTCGTTCAGCGCGTTCCAGCGCGCCATGCGCGAAGGCATCTCGCGCGACGGCAAGCATCTGTACCCCGCGTTCCCGTACACCGCGTTCGCGAAGATGGGCGACGACGACCTCACCGCGCTGTACGCCTACCTGATGGCGCAGCCTGCGGTGCGCGCGGAGGTGCCCAAGACCGACCTGGCCTTTCCGTTCAGCGTGCGCCCGCTCATGGCCGGCTGGAACGCGCTGTTCCACGACGCCACGCCGTTCAAGCCCGACTCCACGCGCCCGCCCGAGTGGAACCGCGGCGCTTACCTGGTGCAGGGCGTGGGCCACTGCGGCGCCTGCCACACGCCGCGCAATGCGATGGGTGCAGAAATGGGTGGTGCCGCCTTCCTGTCGGGCGCGATGGTGGATGGGTGGGAAGCGCCCGCGCTCACCGCCTTGTCCAAGGCCCCTGTGCCGTGGAGCGCCGAGTCGCTCTACAGCTACCTGCGCCACGGCCACAGCGCGCAGCACGGCAGCGCCTCGGGCCCGATGGCGCCCGTGGTGCGCGAGTTGGCGCACCTGCCGGACGGCGACATCCGCGCCATGGCGAGCTATCTCGCGTCCTTCCAGCCGGTGACCGAGCCGGCAACGACCAAAGCCACCGCAGCCAACTCAGCCAGCGGATCAGCTGCAGCCCATGTGGCCGTCGCCGCGAACACGGATGCAGCCCAGACCCGCGCCACCGCCGCCGTGGCCCAGGCCGCCGCACTCGCACCCCAGCCCGGCCAGGCGCAGCGCCTGTTCAACGGCGCCTGCGCCGCCTGCCACCACGACGGCGACGGCCCGAAGCTGCTGGGCGTGAACATTCCGCTCGCGCTCAACAGCAACCTGCACAGCGACCGGCCCGACAACCTGCTGCAGGTCATCGTGCACGGCATCCGCGAACCCGCCGCGCGCGACATCGGCTTCATGCCCGCGTTCGGCCACGCACTCAGCGATGCGCAGGTCACCGAGCTGGCGCACTACATGCGCCAGCGCTACGCGCCGGGCCGGCCCGCGTGGAGCGATGTGCCTGAGGCGCTGGCGCGCGTACGGGCGGGGCCTGCGCATCCTTGATGTACGGCTTTGCATGGCCTGGCGCTTGCTGAATCAGCGCCAGGCGCTATTAAAAAGATAGCGTCAGTGGCGCATGCACCTGCATGTCCACACGTCTGCAGGCCGGCCGGGCAAGGCTACGATGCCGCATGACTGTGCCAACGACTCCACCACACCCTGCCGCAGCTGTCGCAGCTGATGCGGCCTTCGCCAATGCCGACGCGCTCGATGACTTGGCCACCCAGGTGGGCATCGAAGTACCCGCCCTGTTGCGCGCCTTGGTTGCCGCTGGCGCCACTTTCTACGGCCCCGACTGGCCTGGGCAGTGGCGCACGCTGTGCCTGACGCAGCCGCCGGCCTTCATCAGCTGCGAGGATTTCGAGTGGATGGATGCGCAAGAGCGCGCAGACGCGGCGCAGGAATGGCTGCACGCAGCCGCGCAGGGTGGTCGCAGGTTTCTCCCCTTCGCCCAGAACGGCGCGGGCGACGCGTATTGCCTGACCCTGGGCGTTAATGCACTACCCCACACAGTGGCGCCGGTCGCCCTGGTGCCCCACGACGATGACGAGGCGATGGTGCTGCACGCCAGCTTCGACGACTTTGCTGCCGCGATGCTGCTGCAGTCCATGGCCGACCTCAGCCACCAGATGGACGAGTTCTCGCTGGAAGAAGCCGTTACCCAAACCCGCCTTGATGTCGCGTGCACATCTGCGCTGATGCTTGCCGACAGCGCTGAACGCCTGCAGGCGATGGCCGGGCAAGCGCCGCAGCAGCAATCAGTGCAGGACGGGCCGCGTGCGCGGCCGCGCGACGTGTGGGCGCTGATCTCGCCACAGCAACTGGCGCAGGAACTGGAGCGGCTGCCGGATGCGCAGGCAGCGCCGCTGCGGTTTTCAGTGGTGCCCCGCTGGGAACTTCGATCTGCCCCTGCGCAGGAGGTGAACGCGCCGACCGCCGTGCAAAGCCCCGCTGCGCCAACATGGCAATCGCTGGCAGCGGACCCGGCCACGCGTCGGCAGGCCATCCGCGCCTACCAGGCAGAGTTCGGCGGCGACCTGCCCACCGCCAAGGCCGCGGTGGATGCGCTCAACCCACTGTCGCGCTAGATGGCGTTGGAACCTGATAAAAAATGCCGCTACCGCTCCATGGCCGGGCGCTAGCAGCTATCAAAAATGTAGCAATTGCTCCGACGCCCCCATCGCCAGTGCAATCACGCGCATATCGTGGTCGCTGATGGCAAACAGCCCGAAGCGAAACTTCGCGCCCCAGCGCTGGAGGTCTTCCACAAACTCCAGTTGCGCCAGCAGCGGGCGAATGGGTGCCTCGAGGGCGTCCGGCACATAGGCCACATCCTTGCGGTAGGGCACAAAGCCGCTGCCCATGTCGAACGCGTACGCCGCGCCCGGCAGCACCGTGCCGATGGAGACGAACGCCTGCACCCGGTCCGACCCGCCCATCGTCAGCGCGGAGGCGTAGTAGGCCACCCGGTCACCCGCCTGCACGCGCTGCAGTGGCGCCACCTTGCCGTGGCACACCTGCATGTAGCCCGCGCCGGGCACGGCGCAGCCCCGGCGCGCATGCTCGGCACTGGCCACGGCGATCCAGTTGCGGGGCGAGTGCAGCTGCTTTTCGGTGTTCGGCTCAGCGGCCTGCCGCGATGGCCGTGCGATGCCGGTGATCACGGGCGCATCTGCCCACAGTGCGTGCTGCATGGCGCGCTCCTTTTTTGGTGTGTGGTGTTGTTATCGTTGCGGCGGTCGCATGGGCTTTCGAGCCGCCTCTGGCCTGCGATGCGAGCGCAGCGCCTACCAGCGCACCCGTGGATCCGGCTTCGCCGGTCCACCGGGTGCGTCCCCCCTCCGGGGGGAAGACGCCGCCAGGCGGCTCAGGGGGGAGCCTATTCCGCGGCGTGCAGGCCCACGCGGTTGCCGTCCAGGTCGTGGATCTGCGCAAAGAACCCCATGCCTGGCGGCAGGGCCGTGCGCGGTACGGCCACGCGGCCGCCCTCTGCCACGGCGCGCTCCAGGGCGGCGTCGAGCGATGGCGATGCGTCCAGGTACACCAGCGTGCCGCCGTCCGACACGCGCGGGGCCGTGGGGCCTTGCATCAGCGCGCCGCCCACGCCGTCGGCAGCGTTGTCGTACGGAAAGACGGCGCCTTCGCTCGGCCCCATGTTTTCACGGCGCATGGCCTGGCCGAGCACGGCTTCGTAAAAGGCTTGGGCGCGGTCCAGTTGGGTGGTGGGGATCTCAAACCAGGCGATAGCGTTCTTCATGACAGGGCTCCATCTATGTGCCGACAGGCACGTGTTGTTGTTGAAGCCCTGATGGTGCTTGGGGCGTACTGACAACGGCATGTCAGTAGCGTGCCGCCGGAGCCAGTTGGCCATGAAGGAATCCTTCCGGGCCCTCACTGCGGGGACAATATCGTTATGTCCGGTAATGTTTCACCCCCATCTTTGTCCCGCCCCGTCCTGATCGCCGGTGGCGGTATCGGCGGCATGGCCACCGCCCTCACGCTGCACCAGATCGGCGTGCCCTGCGTCGTGTTCGAATCGGTGCCCGAGCTGCAGCCGCTGGGCGTCGGCATCAACCTGCAGCCCAATGCCGTGCGCGAGCTGCACGACCTGGGGTTCGGCAACGACGTGCTGGACACCATCGGCCTGCAGGCACGCGAATGGGCGCTGGTGGGCCGCAACGGCAGCGAGATCTACGCCGAACCCCGCGGCCTGCAGGCCGGCTACCGCTGGCCGCAGTACTCGGTGCACCGGGGGCAGCTGCAGATGCTGCTGTTCAACGCGGTCAAAGACCGCCTGGGCGACGGTGCCGTGCGGCTGGGCCAGCGGGTGACGGGCTACCGGCAGGATGCCGATGGCGTCACGGCCTTGGTCGAGACCCGCAGCGGTGAACGCCTGAAAGTGCCGGGGGCGCTGCTGATCGCGGCCGACGGCCTGCACTCGGCCGTGCGCGCGCAGATGCACCCCGCGCAGCCGCCCATCCAGTGGGGCGGCGCCATCATGTGGCGCGGTACCACGCCCGGGGTGCCGGTGCGCACCGGCGCGTCTTTTGTGGGTGTGGGCTCGCTGCGCCACCGCGTGGTGTTCTACCCGATCTCGCCGCCTGACCCGGTCACCGGCCTGGCCACCATCAACTGGATCGCCGAGATCACGGTGGACAACCAGGGCGGCTGGCAGCAGGGCGACTGGAACCGGCGCGTGGCGCTCGAGGAGTTCATCCACCACTTCGAGGGCTGGAACTACAGCTGGCTGGATGTGCCGGCGATGCTGCGCGGCGCGACGGACATCTTCGAATACCCCATGATCGACCGCGACCCCGTGTCCACCTGGGTGGATGGCCGTGTGGCCCTGCTGGGCGATGCGGCGCACGTGATGTACCCCGTGGGCTCCAACGGTGCGAGCCAGGCCATCGTGGACGCCCGAGTGCTGGGCGCGCAGATGCTTGCGCAGGGCGTGGGCCCCCAGGCCCTGCGCGCCTACGACGACAAGCTCTGCCAGGACATCTCCGCGCTGGTGCTGCGCAATCGGGGGTCGGGCCCCTTCGGCCTGCTGGGGCTGGTGGACGAGCGCTGCGGCGGCGTCTTCGACAACATCGACGACGTGCTGCCGCGCGAAGAGCGCGAGGCCTTCATGGCGCGCTACAAGCAGGCGGCAGGCTTTGCGATCGAGACGCTGAATGCGGCGCCGCCCACCATCGCGCCGGGCCAGCGTGTGGCGGGGGCTGGTGGGCAGCCTGTGGCGTGAGGGCGGTGATCCCAGCGGGGTTCTGTCAACGCTGGGTCAGAGATTGAGCCCCGCTGTGATCTAGAACGTCACTTTGACCGACGCGGCGCTGCGCTGCGCCTCGCCGTGGAACACGGCCTCGATGTTGTTGCCGTCCGGGTCCAGCACAAAGGCGGCGTAGTAGCCGGGGTGGTAGGGGCGCTCGCCCGGCGCGCCATTGTCCTTGCCGCCGTGCGCGAGTGCGGCGCGGTAGAACGCTTCGACCATCGCCCGGTCTTTTGCCTGGAAGGCCAGGTGGTGCCGGCCCGTCAGGTGGCCCTGGGCCGCCGCGCTGTCGGCGGTGGAGACAAAAAGCTCGTCGGCCCAGAAGTAGCCTTCGCCCGTGCCGCCCATCGGCACGTCGAGCACTGCGAACACGGCGGTGTAGAAGGCCTGGCTGGCCGGCAGGTCGCGCACAACCAGCTGGATGTGGTCGATGAGGCGGCCGCGGTGCAGTTCCTGCGTTTCCATGGTGGTTCTCCGGTGCATGGGATCGGCGCAGTGTAGGCACGCTCCCGAAGGGCGGCGTGTCAGACCCTGCCGCCATCTCGGATTTGGAACCGCTTCTCCAGCGTGGCTGGAAGGCAGTGTGGACGCCTCGCGCTGCACACCGCTTGATTCCCGCCACAACACGCGGTAGCTGAAGGGGAAGCCCTCGCTCGCCGAGCACGTGCCGTGCTTGCAGTGCTCGACCTGGTGGTCGGGGCCCTCACGCCCACGCCGAGCCACCCGTCCCGGCCTCCAGCCGAAGTGGGGTGGGTGGGGCGAGGGCGGGCCGCTACTTGCAGCTGAAGCTGCTCGCGCTCTCCACGTCGCCGCTGCCGTTGTAGCGCGCCACCTTGGGGTACACGCACAGCGGCCGGGTGCGGTTGGCCGACCAGCTGGAGGGCAACTCGGCGTTGACCAGGTTGCTGCCGGCACCGCGGGCGCGGGCGGTCACGCTGTCGGGCGCCTGGCCTTGCTCCACCCAGGCCACCAGGGGCGCCAGCATGTCGAACTGGTCGGTGGCGGGGCCGCCGGAGCAGTGGTTCATGCCCGGCACCAGGAAAAGGCGGGCGAATGCATCGGCCTGGCCGCCATGGCGGGCCTGCAGGCGGTCCATCCAGTGTGCCGTGTCCACGGGCGAGAACACGCCATCGGCCACGCCGTGAAAGACTATCATCTTGGCGCCGCGGTTGCGGAGCGCGCCCAGGTCCGCCGGGTTGGGCGGCGTCATGTACGACCAGGGGGACTCGGCGTACTGCGCCGTGGTGGCGAACATTTTGGGGTAGTCCTTGTCCATGCTGAAATCCATGGCGTATTGCAGGCCCGTGGTGGCCTTGAAGGCCTCCAGCGTGGCCGGTGGCGTGGTGAAAAGGAACGCCACCGCCCCCGCGTCGCGTGTGGTCGGGGCGTTGAAGTGCCAGAACGCAAAGTTGCTGCCCGCGATGCCGGGGTCGAACCAGGTGCCGGTGTACAGCGCCTCGCCCTGGCTGTTCTTCGGCCCCGCGAAAATGCGGGACAGCACGGTCTTTTGCGCCGGCGACAGGCAGCTGCCATCGCGTGCGCCGGTGCAGCTGGGTACATCGGTCTGCAGCTGAAAGGTGGCCTGGCAGGCTTTCACATCGTTCACCTGTCCGTCTGTCGCGCCATCGAGCGCATCGCACCGCTCGACGATCTTGCGGCCGATGAGCTTGAACTCCGCGGGTGAGATGGCGCTGGCCAGATCGGGCTGGCCGTTGGCGCCTGGCGTGGCCACGCTGGCGTATTGCTGCGCCTTCCACAGTTGCGCCGTGGCGGCCTTGGGCAGGCTGAAGCCCGGGTTGCCTGCCAGCACGCCGTCGTACTGGTCGGCATAGCGCGACGCGGCCACCATGGCGTGGCGCCCACCGTTGGAGCAGCCGGCGATGTAGGAGCGGTCGGGCGCCTTGCCGTAGGCGCCGCGGATCAGGTCCTTGGCCATGGGTGTGAGCGTGCCGACTGCCTGGTAACCGTAGTCCAGTCGAGCCTGTGGGTCCAGCCCGAAGAACGGCGTGGGCGCACCGTGGCCTGCGTCGGAACTGAGCACCGCGAAGCCCTGCACCAAGGCCGGCGCCACCGGCGCTGCGCCGCTGACCGAACCCAGCGCCGTGACCACACTGCCGTCCAGCCCGCCGTTGACCTGGTGCAGGAAGCGGCCGTTCCAGGCCACGGGCATGCGGATCTCGAACCCGATGGCGTAGGTGGCACCGTCCACGGAGCTGGTGCGCTCTTTCATCCGGCCTTTAACCAGGCAGTGCGCGGGTGCCTGGGTCGTCACGTTCTGCAGCGTGATCGGCCCGGCCGCCACGAGCTCCGACGATGTGAGGCGCGTGTCCGGCAGTGCCAGGCTGCCCGCGAGGTCGGCGCAGGTTTTCAGTGTGGCGGGCGTGGCGGCCGCCAGCTGGGGCAGGGCGCTGCGCGGAACGGTGCCGCAGCCTGCGAGCAGGGCGGCCAGTGCGGCGGCACCCAGGACGGCGGGGCGGGTGCGCAGAGGGTTGCGGGTGTTCATGCGATGTCTCCTCAAAAAGTGAAATCGCGGCGTTGGCCTGCCGCAATCCTGGCAGCGGCGCGTGCCGCGTGCAACTGAAATGCCGCTCAGCGCCGCAAATGGGCCGACCTGCAGGCCGGCCACCCACGGCGCGCAGGGCTACTTGCAGCTGAAGCTGCTGGCGCGTTCGATGTCGCCCGTGCCGTTGTAGCGCGCCACCTTGGGGTAGGCGCACACAGGGCGCGTGCGCTGGGCAGACCAGCTGGCGGGCACATCCGGGTTGGGGCCGGCCACATTGCCGGCGGTCCGCACGCCCGCGACCACGCTGTCGGGGGCCTGGCCCTTCTCGACCCAGTTCACGAGCGGCGTCAGCATGTCGAACTGGTCGGTGGCGGGGCCCACGGTGCAGTGGGACATGCCGGGCACGGGGTAGTAGCGTGCGAAGTTCGATGCATCGCCGCTGTTGTTGGTGCGCACACCTTCATACCAGCTGGCAGTGTCGTTGGCCGAGAAGATCGGGTCGCTCACGCCGTGGTAGACCATGACCTTGGCGCCGCGCTGCTTGAGCGTCGACAGCTGGGTCGGGTTCACCGGCTGCATGAATGAGAGCCCCGACTCGGTGTACACGCCACTCGTGGCCGCCACCGATGCGAGCATGGTGTCGATGGGGGTGTTGAGCGCATAGGCCGCGCCGCTGAAGCCTGTGGGCGACACCGGTGGCGAGCCCCAGGTCATCGCCGTCATGGCCGGGTCGATGTTGGTGGAGACGAAGAACTCCCAGAACGACGAGTCTGCCGCGTTGTGGCCGCTGTCGAAAGGGAAGCTTGCATAGAACCTGTTGCCCTTGCTGTCCACCGCGCCCGAGAAGATGGGCGCAATCGCCGTCTTCTGGGCCGATGTCAGGCAGCTGCCGTCCCTCGCACCGGAGCATGAGGGCACATCGCGCTGGAAGTCGAAGCTGGCCTGGCAGGCGGCGGTGTCCTGGATGATGCCGTCCTTCACGCCATCCAGAGCGTCGCACTTGTCCAGCACCTTGGCCGAGACCATGGCGCGCTCCGCACCCGTGAACGCGGTGGACAGGTCGGCCGGGTTGGTCGCGATGCTGGCGTACTGCTTGGCACCGAACTGGTTGGCGATGGCTGCCAGCGGCAGCCGGTAGCCAGGTGCGCCCGCCAGGTAGCCGTCGTATTCGCCGGGCATGCGCGTCATGGCGACGAAGGTGTGGCGCCCGCCGTTGGAGCAGCCTCCGATGTACGAGCGGTCGGGCCGCCGGCCGTAGGCGGCTGCGATCAGGTCCTTGGCCATGGGGGTCAGCTTGGCCACGGCCTGGTAGCCATAGTCGAGCCGGGCCTGCGCGTCGATGCCGAAGAACAGGTCCTGTCCGCCCTTGTGCCCGGCGTCCGAGCTGATGACCGCAAAGCCCTGCTGCAGCGCCGTGGTGGGTGCGGGGCCGCCGCCGCCGAGGGCCGTGAGCACCTCGCCGTCCGAACCGCCGTTGGCCTGGTAGAAGAACCGGCCGTTCCAGTCGAGCGGCATGCGCATTTCAAAACCCACGGCGTAGCGGCGGCCGTCCTGCGGGCTGGTGCGGGCGTTCATCTCGCCGCGCACCAGGCAGTGGGCGGCCACTGCCGAGTTGCCTCGGGTGAGCACGCCCGCCGCGACCTGCTCGGCCTGGGTGATCTGGGTGCCCGGGTGGCTGAACCGGCTGGCCAGCTCGGCACAGGTGGCCAGCTTGCCCGGCGACGCGGCTGCCAGCTGCGGCAGCGCCGTGTCGGACGAGCCGCCGCCGCAGCCGAGGAGTAGCGCTGCGGGCAGCGCCGCCAAAGCGAGCGGGTGGATGGGCATTCTTCTTTTCTTCGCGATGCTCATGGTGATGTCTCCATTTTTTCGAGGCGCAGGAAAGCCCGCAGCGCAGCCTCGACACGCTGTGGGGGATGTGAGCGGAGCGGTGCGTAACCCGGGTGGGTGCTACTGAATCAGGAGCTGCTGGCGCGCATCTGTCAAACGGCAGCGGCCGATTCGGCCTTGGTATTGCGTGCCTGCGCGATGCGCTCGCGCAGAATGCCGGCGCGCATGTCGAATTCGGGCAGCACCCAGCGGGCGAACGCCTGGGCGGGGCTGCTCCAGCGCTCGGCGCGACTGGCGGTCTCTATGCGCCCCCAGGCCCATTCCAGCAGCACCAGCGCCACGGCGCGCAGGTAGTCGTCGGCCACCCAGTAGGGCAGCTCGGGGTCGGCCTGCGCGGCGCGGGCGAGCTGGTGGGTGATGTCGACCAGCACCGTGTGCCGGGCGCGGGCGGCGGGCGTGGCGGGCAGTGCCTCCAGCAGCGCGGCCAGGCCCTCGCCGCCATCGGCCAGCACCTTGCGCACCAGCAGGTCGATCGCCTGGATCTCGTTCGTGCCTTCGTAGATCATGGCCACGCGGGCGTCGCGCACGATCTGCTCGATGCCCCATTCGCGCACATAGCCGTGGCCGCCGAACACCTGCAGGCAGGCGCTGGCGCCATGGAAGGCCTGATCGGTGAGCGCGGCCTTCAGCACTGGCGTGACCAGCGCGCACCAGCGCTGCGCAGCGGCGCGCTCGGCCGCGTCGGTGCTGTGTTGGGCGGCGTCCAGTTGCAGCGCCGTGTGGTACGCCAGCACCCGCCCGCCGTCGATCCACGCGCGCTGCGTGGCCAGGATGCGGCGGATGGCGGGGTGGTCCTGGATCAGGCTCGTGTCCCTGGCGCCGGGCGCGCGCATCTGGCGGCGCTCGGCGGCGTAGGCACTTGCCTTTTGCCATGCGGCCTCTAGCAGGCCGATGCCTTGCAGGCCCACGTGCAGGCGCGCCGCGTTCATCATCACGAACATGGCGTTTAAACCCTTGTTCGGCTCGCCCACCAGCCAGCCTGTGGCGTCGTCAAAACGCATCACGCAGGTGGGGCTGCCGTGCAGGCCCATCTTCTCTTCGATGCGCTCGCACACTACTGCATTGCGGGCGCCGCCCTCCAAAACTTTGGGCACGAGAAACAGCGACAGGCCCTTGGGCCCGGCAGGCGCATCGGGCAGGCGCGCCAGCACCAAGTGCACGATGTTGTCGGTCAGGTCGTGCTCGCCGCCGGAGATGAAAATCTTGCTGCCATTCACGCGCACGCTGCCGTCCGCCTGCGGCACGCCGCGCGTGCGCACCAGCCCCAGGTCGCTGCCCGCGTGCGCTTCGGTCAGGCACATGGTGGCCAGCCACTCGCCGCTGGCGATTTGGGGCAGGTACTGCGCCTTCAGGTTGTCGCTGGCGTGGTGCTGGATGCATTCGTACGCGCCGTGCAGCAACCCCGGCGCCATGGTCCAGCCGTGGTTGGCACCGGCCAGCCATTCGAACAGCACGCATTCGAGCACCGCCGGCAGGCCCTGCCCGCCGTCGTCCGGGTCGCACGACAACGACGGCCAGCCCGCCTGCCAGAACGCCTGGTACGCCTCGCGAAACCCTGCGGGTGTGTGCACCTGGCCCGCGTCGAAGCGGCAGCCTTCTTCGTCGCCGCTGCGCTGCAGCGGGGCGATGGCGCTGTCGACAAACTTCGCAGCCTCATCGAGCACCTGCGCGGCCAGATCGCCGTCGGTGTCCGCAAACGGCGCCAGCGCCTGCCACCGGGCGGGCGCCTGCAGCACCTCGGTCAGCAGGAACTCGATGTCGGCGAGGGACTGGCGTGCTGGCATGGTTTGCTCTTGATTTGATAGCTGTTAGCGCTTGCTGGATAAGCGATAGGGGCTGTTTTTTTTTGAATTCGGAAACTTCGTTGCCGTACCGTTCACCCTGCACCTGGCGAAGGGGCTGCGCAAGCGGTGCGCCCTGGCTTCGACAAGCTCAGCCCGAACGGTTTGGGGGGCGGCACGTCGTCATGCGGGCTGGCTGTATGCGCTGGCCCTGGCTTCGACAGGCTCAGCCCGAACGGGTTGGGGAAGAAGGGGCGCGGCCAGGAGAGACAATCAGCGTCCACATCTCGGCATCGGTCGCGCAACATCAGTAAGCAATCACCAACGCTCGCTGCCTCAAAACCCGGCCATCACCAGCGCCCCCACACTTCGCAACTGGCGCGCCCCCATGCCAGCGCCACCGTGGATCTGGCTCCGCCAGTCCACGGGTGGCGTCCCCCTCAGGGGGAAGGCGCGTAAGCGCCTCAGGGGGAGTCAAGACTCTGCCGTGAACCCGATCTTCTTGATCAGCGGCCCCCAGGTGTCGTACTCGGCCTTCTGCCAGCGCGCCTGTTCCTCGGGCGTGGAGCCGTGCGGCATCAGGCCCACGATGGCCAGGCTGTCGATGACCGACTTTTCCTTCAGCGCCGCGTTGATCGCGGCATTGGCGGCGGCGATCACGGGCTTGGGCGTGGCGGCCGGGGCGTAGAAGCCGAACCATTCTTCGGTCGTCAGCTCCGGAAAGCCTTGCTCGGCGAACGTGGGCACGTCGGGCACGTAGATGGAGCGCTTGGGGCCCGAGGTGGCCAGGATGCGCAGCTTGCCGGCCTTGTAGTTGGCGATGAAGTCACCGTGCGGCGTGACCATGGCGGCGATCTGCCCGCCCACCACGTCCGTCACGCCGGGGATGGAGCCGCGGTACGGCACGTGGCGCAGGTCCACGCCGCTGTTGATACCCAACAGCGCGCCCAAAAAGTGGGGCGTCGAGCCCGCGCCGGGCGAGCCGTAGCTCGCGTCCTTGGGGTTGGCCTTTGCCCAGGCCAGGAAGTCCTTCACCGACTTCACGCTGGCGGGCACCATGGGGCCCACGGCCAGGCCGTGGTGCATCACCGCGGCGATCGACACGGGCGCGAAGTCCTTGTCGGTGTAGTTCATCTTGCTGTAGATGTGCGGGTAGTTGGCCAGGGCCGACACCTGCGCCACGGCCAGCACCGAGCCGTCGGCCGGGGCGCCCTTGAGCGTCTCCAGCGCAATGCGGCCGCCCGCGCCGGGCTTGTTTTCCACCACGCCGGGGTTCTTGCTGAACGCACTGCCCGCCCACTTCTCCGCCACGCGGCGCGCCACGGTGTCGCCCGAGCTGCCGGCCGGAAAGCCGAAATACACCTTGACCTGGTCCACCTGCGCATGGGCGGCGAACGGATGCAGCGCGCCCAGTGCGGCGCTGGCGCCAAGGGCCTGAACGAATTGACGGCGTGTGGTGGTCATGGTTTGTCTCCTGGTGTGTATCGGATGGAAATCTCAAAAAGCAACTGGGGTGTTCTCACACTCTCTCGTTATGTCGGCGCTGCGCCGCTCCGCGGCGCGCTACCGTGGTGCCATGCGCAGGGCGCCGTCGAGGCGGATGACTTCGCCATTCAGGTGCCCGTTGGTCACGATGTGGCAGGCCAGCTCGGCAAACTCCTCGGGCTTGCCCAGGCGCGGGGGGAAGGGGATGCTCGCGGCCAGCGACTGCTGCACGGCCTCGGGCAGCTCCTTCATCAGCGGCGTGGCGAACAGGCCGGGCGCCACGGTGCACACGCGGATGCCGTGCTGCGCCAGGTCGCGCGCCATCGGCAGCGTCATGCCCACGAGGCCGCCCTTGGAGGCGCTGTACGCCTGCTGGCCCACCTGCCCGTCGAACGCGGCGGCCGAGGCGGTGAACATCATCACGCCGCGCTCGCCATTGGGCAGTGCGTCGAGCTTGGCGCAGGCGGCGGCGAACAGGCGGCTGACGTTGTAGCTGCCGATCAGGTTGATGGTGACGACGCGCGTGAAGTCCTCCAGCGGCGCAGCAGAGCCGTCGCGCTGCACGATGCGCTTGGCGCTGCCGATGCCGGCCACGTTCATCAGGATGCGCGCGGGGCCGTGGGCGGCAGCGGCCTTCTCCAGCGCAGCGGTGACGCTGGCGGGGTCGGTGATGTCACAGGCGCACGCCACGCCACCAATATCGGCCGCAACCTTCTCGGCCAGCTCGGCATTGCGGTCGAGCACGGCGACCTTGGCGCCCAGGCGGGCGAGTTCGCGGGCGGTGGCTTCACCGAGGCCCGATGCGCCGCCGGTCACGATGGCGGCTTGTCCTTGGATGTCCATGCTGTGTGTCCTTGAGAAAAATGGTGGGTGTGTCTTGGGCGTTCAGTGGCGCGGCACCAGCGTGCCGGGCAGCGTGCCGCCGTGCAGTGCGTCCACCACGTCCGCGCGGTGTTGCAGCACGGCGCGCTGGTTGATGGAGCCCTTGTCGGTGACCTCGCCCTTGTCGAGCGAGGGCGGCTCGGCCATCAGGTGCGCACGGGCCACGCGGGTGGCGCTGCCGGTGGACTCTGCCGAAAGCTTGTCCAGCACCTGCTGGAAGTGCTGCTGCACCGGGGCGCTGGCCAGCACCTCGTGCAGGCTGGCGCTCTCGGGCAGGTCGCTGAGCGTGCGGATGGTGGGGGTGGGCACCAGCAGCGCGCCGATCTCTTTGAGGTTGATGCCGGTGATGACCGCGTCCTGCACGTAGGGCGCGCAGGCGGCGATGATCTTGGCGCGCATCGGCCCCACGCTCACGAAGGTGCCGGTGCTGAGCTTGAAGTCCTCGGCAATGCGGCCGTCGAACTTCAGGCCCTTGTTCAGGTCGTTCTCGTCGATCCACTTCACCGCGTCGCCCGAGCAGTAGAAGCCCTCGTCATCGAAGGCGTCGCGTGTGGCGTCGGCATTGCGCCAGTAGCCGGGCGTGATGTTGGGGCCGCGGTAGCGTACCTCGACCTTGCCGTCCACGGGCACGAGCTTCAATTCGAGCCCCGGCGTGGGCACGCCGATGTCGCCGGCCTGCACGTCGGGGCTGTTCACCGCCACGCAGAAGGGGCAGCCTTCGGTCATGCCCAGGCCCGTGTTCATCACGATGCGCTCGCCCACTTCGCGCTCGGCGCTGTCGAACAGCGAGTCCCAGATCGGCTGCGACAGCGCGGCTGCGGCAAAGAAGAACATCTTCACGCGGCTGAGCAGTTTCTTGCGCAACTGTGCGTCGGTCTTCATGGTCTGCGCGATCACCTCGAAACCCGTGGGCACGTTGAAGTACACCGTGGGCGCGATCTCGCGCAGGTTGCGGATGGTCTCGGCCATGCCCTTGGGCGTGGGCTTGCCCTCGTCCAGGTAGAGCGTGCCGCCGTTGTAGATGACGATGCCGAAGTTGTGGTTGCCGCCGAAGGTGTGGTTCCACGGCAGCCAGTCCACCAGCACCAGGGGCTCTTCGGCCAGCACCGGCATCGACTGGTTCATCTGCTGCAGGTTGGCGGCCCACATGCCGTGCGTCACGATCACGGCCTTGGGCAGCTTGGTGGAGCCCGAGGTGAACATGAACTTGGCGATGCTGTCGGCCGTGATGGCGCCATGCGCCGCATCCACGGCCGGCGTGGCGGGGGTGGCCAGCAGGTCGCTGAAGGCCACGGTGCTGCGGCCCGGGATGCTGCCGGTGCCCAGCACCACCTTCACGTCGGCCGCCACGGTGGCCTCGATGGCGCGCGCGAAGCGCGTGGCGTCGCTCGCGAACACCAGGCCGGGGGTCAGGGTGTCCAGCACGTGGCGCAGCTTGTCGAAGTCCTGGCTGATGGTGGAGTACGCGGTGGACACGGTGCACTGCGGCACGCCGGCCACCAGGCAGCCCAGCGACAGCAGCGCGTGGTCCAGGTCGTTCTCGCTCAGGATGGCCACGGGGCGCTCGGCGCTCAGGTGCATGTCGAGCAGGGCCTGGGCAATGCTGCGCGCGGCCTGCCAGGCCTGGCCGTAGGTGATGTGGCGCCACTCGCCCAGGCTGCCGTCGGCGTTCTTCACGCGCTGGGCCATCCAGGTGCGGTCGGGCACGGTCTGGGCCCAGTGCGCGAGCCGGTCGGTCAGGCGCAGCGGGTAGGCCTCCAGGTCCTGCGTGGCCCGCACATAGACGACGCCGTTGTCTGCCTGGCGGGTGCTGACTTCGGTCACGCCGAAGCGCAGCGGCCGGTAGCGGGGGGAGGGGTTGGTTGCCGTCATGGAAAAGCGTCTCGGTGGGGCTGGGGTGGCGCCGTGGGGAGCGTGTCGGTCGGTCAGTCCTTCTTGACCTTGGCGGCCTTGCCGTCGAGGAAGGCGCGCACACGCGCCTTGGCCTCGGGGGCGCTCTGGGCGATGGCGGCCATCATGGCTTCGGTCATCAGGCCCTGGTCCGACGGCTGTTCGGCGATGCGCGGCAGCGCGTGCATCAGCGCGTAGTTGGTCAGCGGCGCGTTCTGCGCAATGCGCTGGGCCAGCTCGAAGGCCTTGTCGAACGCCGTGCCGGTGGGCACGAGGTACTGCGCAAAGCCCACGCGCTCGCCGTCCACCGCGTTGTAGACGCGGCCGGTCATCATCATGTCGGTCATGCGCGCCGTGCCGATCAGGCGCGGAATGCGCACCGCGCCGCCACCGCCCACGAAGATGCCGCGCGAGCCTTCGGGCAGCGCGTAGAAGGTCGATTCATCGGCCACGCGGATGTGGCAGGCGCTGGCCAGCTCCAGGCCGCCGCCCACCACCGCACCGTGCAGCGCGGCCACCACGGGCACGGGGCCGAACTGCACGCGGTCCAGCGCCGCATGCCACATGCGCGAGTGGTGCAGGCCCTGGCCGGCATCGCGCTCTTTCAGTTCGGACAGGTCCAGGCCCGAGCAGAAATGGTCGCCTTCGCCATCGATCACGGCCGCGCCCACGGTGGCGGGCAGGTTGTCCATCACGTCCCGCAGCGCCAGGATCAGGCCGTCGTTCAGGGCATTGCGCTTGGCAGGGCGGGACAGGCGGATGACCGCGATGTCCTCGCGTTCGCCGCGGATTTCGAGGGAGATGTCGGAGTGCTTGGTCATGGTCATCGAGGTGAGTTGGAGAAATTATGGTTATCAAAATAACTAAAACAAGGCCGTGCAGGCGGTCTTTGCTAGGTGCTTTCCCTAGCTTTTCCAGGGACTCATATGATTATGATAAATAACTAAAATGGCACCGATTCACAGCAAGGACCCGTCATGAACGCCTTCATCCCCTACGGTATCTACTGGTCGTCCCCGTTTGCCAAGTGGCAGGGCTCGCTGGCCAACCTCAACGCGCTGCCGCTGGCGGCCACCGTGGGCAAGCAAGCGCTGGCCGCGCGCGGGTACGACCTGTCGGCGGTGGACCTGGCGATCCTCGGCATCACCAACCCGCAAAAGGGCAGCTTCTATGGCCTGCCCTGGGTCACCGGCCTCATGGGCATCGACCGCGTGGCCGGCCCCACGGTGCAGCAGGCCTGCGCCACCAGTGTGCGCGCGCTGCAGATGGCCGCGCAAGAAGTGGCTTGCGGCACTGCCACCAGCGCCCTGCTGGTGATGGCGGACCGCCAGTCCAACGGCCCGGTGGTGTACTACCCCGATTCGAGCGGCACCGGCGGCTACGGCATCACCGAGCACTGGGTGCCCGACAACATGGGCCACGACCCGTATGCCAAGAACCCCATGCTGCAGACCGGCGAAAACGTGGCGGCGCGCTATGGCATCAGCACCGAAGAGCAGCACGCGCTCAAGCTGCACCGCTACACGCAGTACCAGGCCGCGCTGGCCGATGACCGTGCCTTTCAAAAGCGCTACATGGCCGATGTACCGGTCACTGATTCGAAGTTCCGCAAGCAGACCGGCACGCTCAGCGCCGACGAAGGCATCTTCCCCACCACCGCAGAAGGTCTGGCCAAGCTCAAGCCGGTGAAAGAAGGCGGCACCGTGACCTTCGGCGGCCAGACGCACCCAGCCGACGGCAACGCGGGCGCCATCGTCACCACGCGCGACCGGGCGCGCGCAGCGTCCATCGATGCGAGCATCGAGGTCGAGATCCTGGGCTTCGGCATGTCGCGGGTGGAAGCCGGCTTCATGCCCATGGCACCGTCGCCGGCGGCGTTCAATGCGCTCAAGCACGCGGGCCTGTCCATCGCCGATGTGCACGCCATCAAGACGCACAACCCGTTCGCGGTGAACGACATCGCGCTGGCGCGCGACACCGGCTTTGCGTGGGAGCGCATGAACAACTACGGCAGCTCCATCATCTGGGGCCACCCGCAGGCGCCCACCGGGATGCGCGCCATCATCGAACTCATCGAAGAGCTGGTGCTGCGCGGCGGCGGCGTGGGCCTGTTCACCGGCTGCGCCGCGGGCGACACCGGCTACGCCACCGTGCTGCGCGTGACGGACAGCAAAACCACTTCCAAGGCCTGACCATGACGACCGCTTCGACAAGCTCTTTCTCCGCCCTCTTGAACGCCTGGCTGGTGGACGGCGTGCGCACGCCCATGGTCGACTACTGCGGGCCGCTCGGGCATGTGTCGCCCACCGACATGGGCATCAAGGTGGCCCGCGCCGTGCTGGAGCGCGCCGGCGTGCCTGCGGCCGACGTGAACTCGGTCATCACCGGGTCGATGGCGCAGGCCGACTTCGACGTCTTCGTGCTGCCGCGCCACATCGGCCTGTATGCAGGCGTGCCGCAAGCGGTGCCGGCCATCCTGGTGCAGCGCATCTGCGGCACGGGCTTCGAGCTGTTCCGCCAGGCTGCGGACCAGATCGCGCTCGGCTATGCCGACGTGGCGCTGGTGGTGGGCACCGAGTCCATGACGCGCAACCCGATCGCCGCGTACACGCACCGCACGGGCTTCAAGCTCGGTGCGCCGGTGGAGTTCAAAGACTTTTTGATGGAGGCGCTGATCGACACCGCAGGCCCCGTCACGATGATCGAGACCGCCGAGAACCTGGCCAAAAAATACGGCATCACCCGCGAAGACGTGGACGCGTACGCGGCCCGTTCGTTCGAGCTGGCGCTCAAGGCGCAGGCCGATGGCTTTCTGGCCGGCGAGATCGTGCCGGTGACGAGCGAGAAGTTCGAGCTGGCAGGCTACGCCACGCGCGGCATCACGCTGCCGCGCAAGGTGGCGCAGCTCGACCGCGACACGCACCCGCGCCCCTCGCCCATCGAGGCGCTGGCGGGGCTGCGCACGGTGTACCCCGGCGGCGTGCAGACGGCGGGCAACAGCTCGGCCCTGGTCGATGCGGCCGTGGGCGCCGTGGTGGCCAGCGATGCGTATGTGCAGCGGCGCGGCCTCAAACCCCTGGCGCGCCTGCGCGGTGCGGCTGCCGTCGGTGTGGCGCCCGAATTCATGGGCATCGGCCCCGCACCTGCCATTCGCGCGCTGCTGGCGCGCACCGGGCTCACGCTGGATGACATCGGCCTGTTTGAAATCAACGAAGCGCAGGGCGCGCAGACCATCGCCGTGGAGCGCGAACTGGGCCTCGACCGCGACAAGCTCAACGTGAACGGCGGCGCGATTGCGCTGGGCCATCCCTTGGCCGCCACCGGCGTGCGCCTGACGGTGACCCTGGCGCGCGAGCTGCGCCGCCGCGGCCTGCGCTACGGCATCTCGAGCGCCTGCGTGGGCGGCGGGCAGGGCATGGCGCTGCTGATCGAGAACCCCGACGCCTGAACCAGTCATCCCCTTATTTCGCAAGAGCACACACCATGAAAATCATCACCGCCGCTGAAGCCGGGGCCCTGATCCCCGACAACGCCACCATCTTCCTGGGCGGCCTGGCCGTCTCCAGCCTGCCCGAGGAAGTGCTCAAGGGCGTGGAAAAGAATTTCCTCGACACCGGCCACCCGAAGAACGTGACCACCTGGGCCTGCGGCGCCATCGGCAACAGCAAGGACGCGGGCATGGTGCACTTTGCCCACCCGGGCATGATCAAGCGCACGGTGGCCGGCCACTTCGGCCAGACCGGCGCCGAGATGATGAAGATGGTCTTCGACGGCGAGGTCGAGGCCTACAACTTCCCGCAGGGCAGCCTGTCGCACCTCACGCGCCACATCGCCAGCCGCAGCCCCGGGCTGCTGACTAAGGTGGGCCTGGGCACGTTTGTGGACCCGCGCATCGAAGGCGGCAAGCTCAACAGCAAGTCCACCGAAGACCTGGTCAAGCTGGTGGAGTTCAACGGCGAGGAATGGCTGTTCTATCCCGCGCCCAAGGTCGATGTGGCCATCATCCGCGGCACGCTGGCCGATGAGAACGGCAACATCACGCTGGACAAGGAAGGCGTGCTGCTCGAGCAGATCAACATCGCCCACGCGGCCAAGGCCAGCGGCGGCATCGTGATCGCGCAGGTGGAGCGCATCGTGAAGGCCGGCAGCCTGCACCCCAAATCGGTCAAGGTGCCGGGCGTGTCGGTGGACTACGTGGTGGTCAGCCAGCCCGAGAACCACATGCAGACCATCACCACGCAGTTCAACCCCGCGCTGTGTGGCGATGTGCGCGTGCCGCTCAATTCGCTGGCGCCCATGCCGCTGGACGAGCGCAAGGTGATCGCGCGCCGCACGGCGCTGGAGCTCACGCCGGGCGCCATCACCAACCTGGGCATCGGCATCCCCGCGGGCGTGCCGTCGGTGGCGGCGGAAGAGGGCGTGTCCGACCAGTTCACGCTGAGCGTGGAAAGCGGCATCACCGGCGGCATCCCGGCGCAGCTGGGGGACTTCGGCACTGCCTACAACGCCGATGCGATCATCGAGCAGTCGCTGCAGTTCGACTTCTATGACGGCGGCGGTCTGGACGCGAGCTTCCTGGGCCTGGCGCAGGCCGACAACCACGGCAACGTGAACGTGAGCAAGTTCAACGGCCGGCCCGTGGGCTGCGGCGGTTTTGTGAACATCACGCGGTCCACCAAGCACCTGGTGTTCTGCGGCACCTTCACCGCGGGCGGGCTGGAGGTGAAGGTGGCTGATGGGACGCTCACTATCGTCAAGGAAGGCCGCTCGCGCAAGTTCATTGAGAAGGTCGAGCAGATCACCTTCAACGGCCTGGACGCTGCGCAGCGCGAGCAGAACGTGCTGTTCGTCACCGAGCGCGCCGTGTTCCACCTGACCACCGAAGGCCTGGAGCTGACGGAGATCGCGCCCGGCATCGACCTGGAACGCGACGTGCTGGCGCACATGGGCTTCAAGCCCATCATGCGCAACGTGAAGACCATGGACCCGGGCCTGTTCCGCGCGCAGTGGGGCGGCCTGGCGCAGGCCATGGCGGCGAAGGCTGCGCAGGGCTGAGGGGCGTTCACGCCCTGGCGCTGGTCGGCGGCATGGGCCGGGCCCGGCGCCAACACCAACAAAGCAAAAAGCCAGCGGCCCAGGGAGGGCGCGCTGGCTTTTTGCCTTGCTGGGCTGCCGCTGCGGTGCGGCTGTGGGGCCCTGTGCCCCTGTGGCCGTGTGGCCGTGCCCCCAGCCCGCGCGCTACGAAGCGCTTTGCGTGTAGACCTTCTGCAGCAGCCGGATCAGCGTGGTGCGCTCGGCGGCGGTCAGTCTGGCGGTGGCGTCCACCTCCAGCTGCGCGGCGGTCTGCTCGGCCTGGGCGGTCAGCTCGGCCCCTGCGGGCGTGAGGTGCACGCCCATCGCACGGCCGTCGCTCGGGTGCGGGCGGCGCTCGATCAGGCCGCGCCGCTCCAGCGCGGCGATCAACCCCACCAGGTTGGGCGGCAGCACGTTGAGCGTGGCGCACAGCTGGCGCGACGTGATGCCCGGGTTGTGCGCCACCAGCGACAGCACCGAAAAATCCACCACCTTCAGGCGGTACACCGCCATGCGTTCCATGAAGACCTCGATCACGGCCAGCGACGCACGGCGCGCGTTGTAGCCCACCAGCGTGCGCAGAAAGCCCGTGTCCACCGACTCGGTGAAGGGCTCGGCCGAGGGGGTGGCGGGTGCTGCTGTAGCGGCGGCGGTTTTCTTGGAGGGGCGAGCGCTGGGCATGGGGCGATTGTGCGGAGTGGGGGGCGGGCCGGGGTCCGGCGCAAAGGCAGTGGTTGATGTAGATCAGGCCCTGCCGCAGGTTCTGGAAGCCTTGTTTGCTATGGATTTTATAGTTTTGGCAGGGTGAGGCCGTCGCTGCCGTGTCGGGGCCTCAGCGCAGTGCTACGCCGGGCTGCGCAGCACGCGCCGGTACTGCACGGCCTCGGCCACGTGGCTGACTTCGGTGGTGGGCGCCCCCGCCAGGTCGGCGATGGTGCGCGCCACCTTGAGGGCGCGGTGCGTGCTGCGCGCCGACCAGCCCAGGCGGGCCGCGGCGGTGTTGAGGAATTTGATGGCCGTGTCGTCCAGCTGCACGTGCGTGTCGATCTCCTGGCCCTGCAGCGCCTGGTTGGTCTTGCCCTGGCGCGCCAGGGCCACAGCGCGGGCGCGCTCCACCCGCTCGCGGATCGCGGTGGTCGACTCCCCCGCGGGCGCCTGCACCAGTTGCTCGGCGGGCAGGGCGGGCACCTCCACATGCAGGTCGATGCGGTCCAGCAGCGGCCCGCTGAGCTTGCCCTGGTAGCGGCTGATCTGGTCCGGCGTGCAGCGGCACGCGCGCTGCGTGGAGCCTAAAAAACCGCATGGGCAGGGGTTCATCGCAGCGATCATCTGGAACCGCGCCGGAAAGTCCGCGCGCTGCGCGGCCCGCGATATCGTGATGTGGCCGGTCTCCAGCGGCTCGCGCAGGGCTTCCAGAGCGGCGCGGGGGAATTCGGGGAGTTCGTCCAGAAACAGAACGCCGTGGTGGGCCAGAGAGATCTCGCCCGGTTTTGGGGGAGAACCTCCGCCGACCAGCGCTACCGCACTCGCCGTGTGGTGCGGGCTGCCCGTAGGCCTTTGCCCCCACCGCTCAGGCTGCAGGCGCCCCGCCAGGCTGGCAATCGCCGCGCTCTCCAGCGCCTCCTGCACGGTCATCGCGGGCAGCAGGCCCGCAAACCGCAGTGCGAGCATCGACTTGCCAGAGCCTGGCGGCCCGGCCATCAGGATGCTGTGCGCGCCGGCCGCAGCGATCTCCAGCGCACGCTTGGCCGTGGCCTGGCCCTTCACATCGGCCATGTCGGGGCCTTGGGTGTGGGCGGTCAGCGGTTGGGGCTCGAGGCGGCTCCAGCCGTCGTTGTCGACGTCGGCATCGCCCCCCGCCACGCTGCCGGGCGGCAAGAAGGCACGCACCACGTCGAGCAGGTGGCGGGCCCGCACCACGCGGGCGTCGGGCACCAGCGCGGCCTCTTCGGCGCTGCCAGGCGGCAGCACCAGGGTGACGTCGATCTGCTGGGCCTGCAGCGCCAGGCTGGTGGCCAGTGCGCCGCGCACGGCGCGCAACTCGCCCGAGAGCGACAGCTCGCCCGCAAACTCATAGCCTTTGAGCTTGCTGGCATCGACCTGTCCGCTGGCCGCGAGGATTCCCAGGGCGATGGGCAGGTCGAACCGGCCCGAGTCCTTGGGCAAATCCGCGGGTGCCAAGTTCACCGTGATGCGTTTGTTGTGCGGAAATTCGAGCCCCGCGTTCTGCAGCGCCGAGCGCACGCGCTCCCGCGCTTCCTTCACTTCGACCTCTGCCAGTCCCACCAGCGTGAAGCTGGGCAGGCCATTGGCCAGATGCACCTCGACCGTCACCGAAGGCGCCTGCAGCCCCAGAAGGGCGCGGCTTTGCACCAAAGCAAGACTCATGAAGCAGATTCTCCCCAGATGGGTGCGTTTTGTGGTTTTTAGTTGCGCGTAGTGCGCGCCTTGCACCAAGTAAGTGCATGGTGAGGAGCGAACAACCCCTCACTGTACCGGGGGATCCATGTAACGCGAAGCAACGGGCCGGCGCGGCATGACATGCCAGTGGCACGGTCCGTGCTTAGAGCCCCTGTCCCCTACTTTGTCCAACCGGAGGAAACATGACCCGCGCCATCATCAAGACCCTGGGCGTTGCCCTTGTTGCAACCCTTCCCATGCTGGCCAGCGCCCAGCTCACCGGCAACGTCAGCCTGACCACCAACTACAAGTTCCGTGGCCAGGACCAGGACGCCTCCAAGGCCAAGGCCGTCAAGCCCGCGCTGCAAGGCGGCTTCGACTACACCTTCGGCGAAACCGGCTGGTACGTGGGCAACTGGAATTCCAGCGTGGACTGGCTGGCCAACAACTCGCTCGAGTCCGACCTGTACGGCGGCTACAAGTTCAAGGCCGCAGGCGCCGACTTCGACCTGGGCGCGCTGACTTACATCTACCCCGGCAACAGCAACGGCAACACCACCGAGCTGTACGGGGCGGCCACCATGGGCCCCTTCACCGCCAAGTACTCGCACACCATTTCCAAGGACTACTTCGGTTTCGCAGGCGCCAAGGCAGGCTCGGGCCTGAAGGGCACCAACACCGGCTACCTGAACCTGGCGTTCGCACAGGAAGTGGCCCCCAGCATCACGCTGAAGGCATCGGTGGGCTTCACCCGCTTTGCCAGCGACATCAAGGACACGGGCGTGCCCAACTACATGGACTACAGCGTCGGCGGCGCGTATGACTTCGGCAGCGGCCTGTCGCTCGGCGCCGCCGTGGTGGGCGCCAACAAAAAGGCCTTCTTCGGCCACGTGAACAAGTCGCGCGTGATCGTCACGCTCACCAAAACCCTGTAAGCAGTCTCGATGGGCGCAGGCTGCGCCCGTTGTCGGAGGATCCCAAAATGAAAATGGTGACAGCCATCATCAAGCCCTTCAAGCTCGACGAGGTGCGCGAAGCGCTCTCGGACATCGGCGTGCAAGGCATCACGGTAACCGAGGTCAAGGGCTTCGGCCGCCAGAAGGGCCACACCGAGCTGTACCGCGGTGCAGAGTACGTGGTCGACTTTCTGCCCAAGGTCAAGATCGAGGCCGCCGTGGCCGACGACCTGGTGGACCGCGTGATCGAATCCATCGAAACCGCCGCCCGCACCGGCAAGATCGGCGACGGCAAGATTTTCGTGACCCACCTGGAGCAGGTGGTGCGCATCCGTACCGGCGAAACCGGCAAGGAAGCCCTGTAAGGGCCCGGTTGCCACAGACACCAGAGAAATGCCATGAAAAAACTGCTTGCTTCCTTTGTACTGGGGTTGAGTCTGCTGTCCGGCGGCTCCGCCGTGCTGGCCCAGGCCCCTGCTGCTGATGCCGCGGCATCGGCCCCCGCAGAAGCCGCGCCTGCTGCCGCTGCGCCAGCCCCCGCCGCCGCACCTGTCGCTGCACCGGCACCCGCCGCTGCGGCCTCCGAGGCCGCCCCTGCCGCACCCGTGCCCAAGATCGACTCCGGCGACACCGCCTGGATGCTGACCTCCACGCTGCTCGTGATCCTGATGACCATCCCCGGCCTGGCGCTGTTCTACGGCGGCCTGGGCCGCAGCAAGAACATGCTGTCGGTGCTGATGCAGGTCTTCGTGGTGTTCTCGCTGATCTCCCTGCTGTGGGCCATCTACGGCTACAGCCTGGCGTTCTCCGGCGAGGGCAAGTTCTTCGGCGGCTTCCAGAAGATCTTCCTCAAGGGCGTGACCCAGGAGACCTTCGGCGCGCTGATCACCATCCCCGAGTACGTGTTCATCGCGTTCCAGGGCACGTTCGCGGCCATCACCGTGGCGCTGGTCGTCGGTTCGTTCGCAGAGCGCATCAAGTTCTCCGCCGTGCTGATCTTCTCGGTGCTGTGGTTCACCTTCAGCTACGTGCCCATGGCCCACATCGTGTGGGGCGGCGGCCTGCTGGCGGCTGACGGCGCACTGGACTTCGCAGGCGGCACCGTGGTGCACATCAACGCCGGTATCGCCGGCCTGGTGGGCGCTTACATGGTGGGCAAGCGCATCGGCTTCGGCAAGGAAGCCCTCACGCCCCACAGCCTGACGCTGACCATGGTCGGTGCCTCGCTGCTGTGGGTAGGCTGGTTCGGCTTCAACGCCGGCTCCGCAGGTGCCGCCAACGCTGGCGCCGGCCTGGCCTTCGTGAACACCGTGCTGGCCACTGCCGCTGCCACGCTGAGCTGGATCGCTGGTGAAGCGCTGCACAAGGGCAAGGCTTCCATGCTGGGCGCCGCCTCCGGTGCCGTGGCCGGCCTCGTGGCCGTGACGCCTGCCGCTGGCTTCGTGGGCCCCATGGGTTCCATCGTGCTGGGCCTGCTGGCCGGTGTGGTCTGCCTGTGGGGTGTGGGTGGCCTCAAGCGCCTGCTCAACGTGGACGATGCATTCGACGTGTTCGGCGTGCACGGTGTGGGCGGCATCCTGGGTGCCATCCTGACCGGTGTGTTCGCATCGCAAAGCCTGGGTGGTACCGGCGGCCTGACGCCCGACACGTTCTCGATGGGTGCCCAGGTGTGGATCCAGGTCAAGAGCGTGCTGTTCACCATCGTGTGGTCCGGCGTCGTGGCGTTCATCGCCTACAAGATCGCCGACCTGCTGGTGGGCCTGCGTGTCTCGGAAGAAGCCGAGCGCGAAGGTCTGGACATCACGTCGCACGGCGAGACGGCGTACAACCGCTGATCCCGTCAGCCCGATGCGCTGCGGTGTCTGGTGGCACCGCAGCGTTGCAACAAGAACAAGCGAGTGACTCCTCTTGGTTCTTCAGCCCGCCGCCCTGGCGGGCTTTTTTCGCGTGCGGCGGGGCCTGCAGACCCGTGCAGCCCCGCACGCTGACCACCTGAACGCCCCTTGAACGCCCCTTGAACGCGCCCTGAACGCCCGCTTGAACGCCGCCAAGGCGAGCGCCGCATCTTCAGCGGCCAAGGCAACCTCCGCCGAATTGCAGCGCGCTGTTCAAAAAATTCACGCGCCCAGGCCGTCGCACGGCAGGTGCCTGCCGCTACGATCCCAGGCATGGACCACGCCCTTGCCCAGATCGCCGACCGTGTGCGCGCAGCCGCCGCCGACCAGACGCCCTTGCGCATCCGCGGTGGAGGCACCAAGGACTTCCATGGCCTGGCGCTGCATGGCGAGGTGCTCGACACCCGCACCTTGCGCGGCATCGTGAGCTACGAGCCCAGCGAACTGGTCGTCACCGTGCGCGCCGGTACCCCGCTGGCCGAGCTGGAGGCCGCGCTGGCCGCACAGGGCCAGTGCCTGCCGTTCGAGCCCCCGCATTTCGCCCAGGCGCCTTCGGACGCCGCCACCGTGGGCGGCATGGTCGCCGCGGGTTTGTCGGGCCCGGCGCGTGCCAGCGTGGGTGCGGTGCGCGACTACATGCTGGGCGTCACGCTGCTCAACGGCCGCGCGGAGCTGCTCAGCTTTGGCGGCCAGGTGATGAAGAACGTCGCGGGCTACGACGTATCGCGCCTCATGGCGGGCGCCTGGGGCACGCTCGGGCTGCTCACCGAGGTCAGCCTCAAGGTGCTGCCGGTGGCCCCGGCCGAGGCTACGCTGCGCTTTGAATGCAACCAGGCCGACGCGCTGCGCAAGCTGCACGCCTGGGGCGGCCAGCCGCTGCCTTTGAACGCCAGCTGCTGGGTGCAGGACGGGGCTGTGGGCACGCTCTACGTGCGCCTGCGCGGCGCCGTGGCGGCTGTGGACGCCGCCTGCCGCAGCATGGGCGGCACGCGCATGGACAACACCACCACGGCGCCCGACTGGAATGCCTGCCGCGACCAGACCCTGCCGTGGTTCGCCGACCGCGCGCAGCGCCCCGGCCACGCGCTGTGGCGCCTGTCGGTGCCGCAGACCGCGCCGGTGCTCAGCCTGCCCGAAGCAACCCAGCCGCTCATCGAGTGGCATGGCGCGCTGCGCTGGGTGCAGGCACCGGATTCGGCGGGCGACGCCTTGCGCGACGCTGCGCGCGCCGTGGGCGGGAGTGCTACTGTTTTCATAGCTTCTGGCGCAGATCCAGCAAGCGGTAGCGGCCCGTCAGACCTAAAATCCCGCGCGCTGGAGCAGATCCACGCCCGCCTCAAGCACAGCTTCGACCCGGCGGGCATCTTCAACCCCGGCCGCATGGCGCAGGCCTGGTAGGCCCGGGACGTGCTTGCTGCCAACGCCATGCGACGACATCTGCGCCACCTGACGGGGCACCACCGCACGGTGGCGAGCAACCGCGTGCTGGGCCTGCTGCTGGCCTTCAACGCGGGCGCGGTCAATGCCGGGGGCTTCCTGGTGGTGCACCTGTACACATCGCACATGACGGGCTTTGTCTCCATGCTGGCCGACAGCCTCGTGCTGGGCAACACCGCTCTGGTGCTGGGGGCTATGGGGGCGCTGCTGGCCTTCCTGTGCGGCGCGGCCACCACATCGGTGATGGTGAACTGGGCGCGGCAGCGGCGCCTGCACAGCAGCTATGCGCTGCCGCTGCTGCTGGTGGCCGTGCTCATGCTGGTGTTCGGCCTGGTGGGCGCAATTACGCTGAGCTGGCCCACGCCGTTTGCGGTGCCGGTCACGGTGCTGCTGCTGTCGTTCATCATGGGCCTGCAGAACGCCACGGTGACCAAGATGTCGTCGTCGCAGATCCGCACCACGCACATGACCGGCGTGGTGACCGACCTGGGCATCGAGCTGGGCAAGATGCTCTACTGGAACCGCACCGGCACCGCGCCCGAGTCGCAGGTGCGGGCCAACCAGATGCGCCTGCGGCTCTTCGCGGGGCTGCTGGGCATGTTCCTGGTGGGCGGCATCGCGGGCGCGGCGGGCTTCAGCCGCGTGGGTTTTGTCTTCGTGGTGCCGCTGGCGCTCGTGCTGCTGGTGCTCTCGCTGCCGCCGCTGTGGGCCGACCGCGCGCGGCTGCTGCACCCGCGGCGCAAGGTGGTGCCGCTGCCGCCGCCCCCGGCCGTGTAGCTGCGGCCCGCACCCCGATCACCCGGTCCTTCGCTCCCTTTCCGTCAGGCATGCTCGATGCAAACCCAACTCTCCCCTGAATACCGCGCCCGCGCCGACGGCCTGGAGGCCGAAGCCATCCTGCGCAAGTGCGTGCACTGCGGCTTTTGCACTGCCACCTGCCCCACCTACCAGTTGCTGGGCGACGAGCTGGACGGCCCGCGCGGCCGCATCTACCTCATCAAGCAGGTGCTCGAAGGGGCCGAACCCACGCGCAGCACCCAGATGCACCTGGACCGGTGCCTCACCTGCCGCAACTGCGAAAGCACCTGCCCGAGCGGCGTGGAGTACGGCCACCTGGTGGACATCGGCCGCAAGATCGTGGATGAGAAAGTGCCGCGCCCCCTGGGCGAGAAGGCGCTGCGCTGGGCGTTGAAAGAAGGCTTGCCGTCGCCCCTGTTCGGCCCCGCGATGAAGGCCGGGCAGATGGTGCGCGGCCTGCTGCCTGGGGCGCTCAAGGCCAAGGTGCCCGCGCCGCAGCCCGCTGGCGCGTGGCCCACGCGCGAACATGCGCGCAAGGTGCTGATGCTGGCGGGCTGCGTGCAGCCGGCCATGATGCCCAACATCAACACCGCCACCGCACGCGTGCTGGACGCGGCGGGCATCCAGACCGTGGTCGCCGCCAAGGCGGGTTGCTGCGGCGCGGTGAAGTTCCACCTCAACGACCAGACAGGCGGCATGGCCGAGATGCGCGCCAACATCGACGCCTGGTGGCCGCTGGTGGAGCAGGGCGGGGTGGAGGCCATTGTGATGAACGCCTCGGGCTGCGGCGTCACCGTGAAGGAGTACGGCCACATCCTCAAGGATGACGCGCAGTACGCGGCCAAGGCTGCGCGCATCAGCGCACTCACGCGCGACCTGTCCGAGCTGCTGCCCGACATGCTGCCCGAGCTGGCCGACAAGCTCGCAGGCCGCGCACAGCCTGCGGCCGACGTGCTGTACGCCTACCACCCGCCCTGCACGCTGCAGCACGGGCAAAAGTTGCGGGGCGGCGTGGAGGTGCACCTGGCGCGCCTGGGCTTCAAGCTGCGCGCTGCGCGCAACGAAGCGCACCTGTGCTGCGGCTCGGCGGGCACGTATTCGGTGCTGAACCCCGGGCTGTCCTACCAGCTGCGCGACCGCAAGCTGGGCGTGCTGGCCGAGGCCTTCGGCGAGCAGCCGCCGGACATGATCCTGTCGGCCAACATCGGCTGCATCACCCATCTGCAAAGCGGCACGGGCACGCCGGTGCGGCACTGGATCGAGGTGCTGGACGAGGCCTTGGCGTGATGCCGGTTACATCCGCTGGCGGGCATTTTTGACAACGCTGGCATGATTGAGGGTTTGTCGCCCCACACCCCACCCCTTTTTCGTACCGCCATGACCGATCCCGTGTCCGCACAAGAACAACAACCGAACGCAGCCCCGACCGCTGCCGCTGAGTCCGCGTCCACCGAGGCCGCTGCTGCAGCCGCACCTGCCGTGACCGCAACGTCGGCTGGCGCGCAGACGCCCGGGCAGGAGCCAGGCCGCCGCACCGGCGGGCCGCGCCGCGGCGGCGGTGACCGCCGTGGCAATCGGGGCGGCGCGGCGCGCCAGGGCGCAGCAGCGCCCGGCGGCGAAGCGGCTGCTGCGCAGGCACAGCCGGGCGAACGCGCTGCGGCGGCCCGCACGCCTCCTCGCACGCACCCCATGCTCGAGCAACTGGCCAGCCTGTACCCGCAGCTCTTCGGCGCGGTGTTCCGCCCGCTCAAGCGCGGCGTCTTCCAGGACATCCTGGCAGCGCAGCCAGAGGCCTTCGAGCGTGACGAGCTCAAGGTGGCGCTGGGCATACACACCCGGTCCACCCGCTATCTGCAAAGCGTGGCGGCCGGCGACAAGCGCCACGACCTGTCGGGCCAGCCGGTGGAAGACATGGCGCCCGAACATGTGCACCATGCCCTGCTGGAGGTCTACCGCCGCCGCAAGAACAACAAGGCCCGCCCCACCGAAGACCTGCTGCCCAAGCTGCGCAACCGCATGATCGCCGCGTTCGAGGCAACGGGCCTGACGCGCGAGGCGTACTCCGAGCTGGTGCAGGGCCGCGACGAAGCATCCAATGCCATCCTGCAGGAGGCCTTTGCCGAATGGGCTGCCCGCAACGCCAAGGACGAGGCGCTGCTGCGTGCTTTCGAAGCCAGCGGCCAGACGCTCGAAGCCTTTGCCGACATGTACGGCCTGGTGCCGCGCAGTGTGGGCCAGCAGCTGGAGCGCGCACGCCGCCTCGCCGCGGCGCGGCTGCAGCAGGCCGCTGCGGCTGAGGCCGCAGCAGCGGCTGGTGCTGCAGCATCGTCGGTGGCGCCTGCCGCCGACGCCGAGGCGAACCCCGATGCAGCCGCGGAGGTGGATGCGGATGTGAACGACACAGACGTGAATACGCAAGCGCAAGCGCAAGCGCAAGCGCAAGCACAAGCCGACGCAGCGGCCGTGCCGCCGGCTGCCCCTGCCCCTGCGCAGGGCAGTTGAACCCAGTCACCGGTCTCGCGCCGACGTCTGCACCGACGCCGATGGCCGCACCGATCCCCACGTCAATCCCACGTAGGTGACCACGCCGACACGCCTGATCTTCCTGCCCGGCGTGGGCGGCAACCCCGCGTTCTGGCAACCCGCTGCGAACGCCATCGCGCTGCCGGCAGAACGCGTGCTGCTGGGCTGGCCTTGGTTCGGTGTGGCATCGGCGGCGGACATGCCGCCTGACGCGGCTGGCAGCATGCAGGACCTGGTCGATGCGGTCACGCCGCACATGGACCAGCCTTGTGCCTTGATCGCCCAGTCCATGGGTGGCGTGGTGGCGGTGCTGGCCGCCCTGCAGCGGCCTGAACACCTGACGCACCTGGTGCTCGTGGCCACATCGGGCGGCGTGCCCATCGACGACCTGCGCCCCCACGACTGGCGCGCCGACTTCATCCGCTCGAACCCTGCCTTTCCGCAGTGGATGGCGCACGAGCGCTGGGACCTGGCGCGACAACTCGCGTCGCTGAGCGCGCCTGCACTGCTGCTGTGGGGCGACGCCGACCCCATCAGCCCCGTGGCCGTGGGCGAGCGGCTGCAGGGCCTGCTGCCCCATGCGCCGCTGCACGTGCTGCCGGGCGGCGCCCACGACATGGCCCAGATGCACGCCTCGGCAGTGGCCGCGCACATCACGCGCCATCTGCTGGCGGGCGGTGCACCGCTGCCACCATCAACACCACCACCACTGCGCGGCCACGCCGGGGCCGCATAGAATCCTGCTGCGGCCCGGTTCATGGGTTGCCGTAAGCGTTTACGTCAATCAACGTGCCAACCAACGCCGGCCCTGCCGGGGTGGTGGTCTCGCGCCGGCCGTGCAGGCCAGAGGGGGACGGCACCTTGACTGACCGGCCTGCTTCATGGAACTTCAATGAACCAATCTTCGTCTCCCCGCACCGGGTCTTCCGCTCCAGCCGCGGGGTCCGCACCGCCTCTATCTCCCGCGTCTTCCTCATCTGCGGCGGCTCCTTCGGCTCCTGAGCGTTCCTCCAAGACC
Organism: Acidovorax sp. LjRoot194; assembly: GCF_964253015.1. Classification (NCBI taxonomy): domain Bacteria; kingdom Pseudomonadati; phylum Pseudomonadota; class Betaproteobacteria; order Burkholderiales; family Comamonadaceae; genus Acidovorax; species Acidovorax sp. LjRoot194. The sequence continues at coordinate 293,577 of NZ_CAXUQB020000001.1, forward strand.
TTCCTCGGTCTGCGCAAGCTCCCCGCGCGCTCGGCAACCTGGGTCATGCCGCTGCTGCTGTCGCTGCTCATGACCTTCATCGTCTCGCTCATCAGCACCCTGCGTGTGGCGGGCTTCACGCTGGACGTGCTGCGCCTGTGGATGAGCTCCTGGGCGCTGTCCTGGCTGGTGGCCTTTCCGACACTGCTGCTGGTGCTGCCGCTGGTGCGCCGGGCCACGGCAGCCATCGTGGACCCGCAGCGCTAGGCGGTCGCAGGCCCGCCGGCTGCTGACGCCCGATGTCAGCAGCCGTTGGCGCCCATCACTGTGCCCGCTGCAGGCTACTGACATCAGGCTGTCAGCAGCGGGTCTGCACCATGCGGGTCTTGCAGCTGCACACCCCCGCCGACCGGTCGGCCGGTCGGCTCCCTGACCGACCACACCAGACACACCGAGAGAGAGGACCCATCCCATGACCACCCGCACCCCCACCTCCGTACAGATCCCCGCATTCAGCGTGGCCGGCATTGCCGTGCGCACCCGCAACAGCGACGAGATGAACCCCGCCATCGCACGCCTTGGCGGCCTGTGGAACCGTTTTTTCACCCAGAGCTGGGAGCGCAAGCTGCCCAGCCGCGGCGATGGGGACGGGAACGGGGACGGCCGCATCTTCGGCGTGTACAGCGGCTATGAGTCCAACGAACACGGCGCCTTCGACGTGACGGCCGGCGTCGCCGTGGCCGAACCCGAGCAGGCCCAGGCGGTGCCTGGCGCGAGCCGCGTCGACATCGAGGCCGGCGACTACCTCGTCTTCACAGGCGAAGGCGAGATGCCCCAGATGGTGATCGACACCTGGGTGCGCATCTGGCACTACTTTGCCGACAACCCCACGGTGCAGCGCCGCTTCGGCACCGACTTCGAGGCCTACGAAGGCCCGGACAAGGTCGCCATCCACATCGGCGTGAAGCCGTAGCATGGTGCTCAGCGGGCGACTTGTGGTGACGAAGGCGCCCGCTGAGCGCACCTTTGAACCGTGACAAGCAGATGCTATTGATTTGATAGCTTCTGGCGCTTACTGATCAAGCGGTAGGGGCCTGAATCACCCTAATATCTCAACGCCTCAACGCCTCAACGCCTCAACGCCTCAACGCCTCAACGCCTCAACATCCCAACGGAGCCGACCCCAAGCCCATGCGCCGCGCAGACCGCCTTTTTCAGATCGTCCAGCTCATCCGCGGCAGGCGCCTGTCCACGGCCGCATTCCTGGCCGAGCGGCTGGAGGTGTCCGCACGCACCATCTACCGCGACGTGGCGGACCTGCAGCACCAGGGCGTGCCGATCGAGGGCGAGGCCGGCGTCGGCTACCGCCTGGGCGCGGGGTTCGAGTTGCCGCCCTTGATGTTCAGCCAGGGCGAGGCCAACGCCCTGGTGGCCGCCGCCCGGCTGGCCCAGGCGTGGCTGGACGCCGGTCTGGCGCGCGAGGTGGAAGGGGCACTGGGCAAGATCCTGTCCGTGCTGCCCCCGGCCGCGCGCGTGGCCGCCGAAGCCCAGGCGCTGTACGCCCCATCCGTCGGCCTGGGCCCCCAGGCCCAGGCCACCCTGCAGTCCCTGCGCGAGGCCGTGCAAAGCCGCCATGTGGTGCAGGTCAACTATGCCGACGTGCAAGGCCGCGCAAGCCTGCGCCGACTGCGCCCGCTCGGCTGCTTCTACTGGGGCAAGGTCTGGACGCTGTCGGCCTGGTGCGAGCTGCGCGGCGACTTCCGCGGCTTTCGCATCGACCGCATCGTGGACCTGGTGGTGACGGACGAGCAGTTCCGCCAGGAGCCCGGCAAGACCCTGGCCGACATGCTGCGCAAGGTCGAGGCCGAGATGGGCTCGCGGCCGCCGGAGTGGCCGCCTGCGGAAGTCCCGGGTTTGAATGCCTGAGCGACGCGGGGCCGCAGCATCAACCCCGCTGCGGCGCCAGGGCGTCCCGGTAACGGCGGCTGCACGGCACGGTACTGCCATCCTTCATGACCACGCGCGCGTCACCGCTGTCCAGCGGCTCGATCACTGCTATCGCGTCCAGGTTGACGGCATAGCTGCGGTGCACGCGAACGAAGCGGGTAGGGTCCAGCTGGGCGAGGAAGTCGGTGAGTGTGGAGCGCAACAGGTAGTCGTGGCCGTTCACATGCAGGCCCACGTAGTTGGCCTCGGCCTGCAGCCAGGCGATGTCGCTCGCGGCGATGAGGAACTCGCGCCGCAGCTTGCGCACCAGAAAGCGCTCGGGCCGCGGCGCTGGCGCAGCGATGGGTGCGGGCTCCAGTGCGGCGGGTGAGGTCGTGGAAGCGGCCGGTTCTGGTGCTGTGGTCGGGACGGGCACTGGAACGGTGGAGACCGCCGTGGAGATGGCGATGGGGTTAGCGGGTTCCGGCGCATCCAGCACCCGGGCTTCACCCTGCAGCCGCAGCAGCAAGAACCGGTAGCTCACCAGCGCACTCACTGTGAGCGCGTAGCTGCGCACGTCCTTGAGGTATTCGTAGCCCCACTGCTCCCACCAGCCCGCGGGCTGGTAGCTGTGGCCCAGGGCCGCATACGCTGCGTGGCGCAGGCTCCACATGCCCGCCAAGTGAATGCTGCAGTACACCGCACTGGCCAGCACGTGCCAGGGCAGGTGGCGCCGCAGCGTGCCCCAGCGCAAGGTGAAGCGGCGCTCTACAGCCACCACGGCGGGGATCAGCGCTGCGACCACAGCCACGCTGGACAGCTCCCACAGCAACGGCTCCCATGCCGCCACCACCCGCTGGGTGCCGCGCAGATCGACCCAGGTCACCACCGTGTTGAAGGCCGCCTGGACCAGCAGCACCACGGCCCAAAAGCCGATCTCGGCCCGCCGGCGCAGGGCGCGGTCGTGGGGATAGCGGTCGATCCAGGGGGTCGCGGGGGCGGTCATGGTTGGCAAGTGTAGGCAGGCGCAGGGCGTCCCTGCCCTTGTGGGGCCGCGTCGTTCGTCCCTGCTGCTCGCCGCTCGTCCCGCAGGGGCCGCGGACCTTCCCTGGACCGCACCGCGCGGCAGGCCGTGGCCAGAGCATCCGGGGCATTGCAACCATTTCCCCTTTTCGCATGTCCACACCGCCCCCCGGCTGCACCGCCCCGCGCCGCCACGATATCGACGCGCTGCGCGCGCTGGCGTTTGCGCTCGTCATCGTCTACCACGTGGGCATGTACTACGTGGCCGACTGGCACTGGCACCTCAAGAGCCCGCACGCTGCCGACTGGCTGCAGGGCCCCATGCGGGCGCTCAACCTCTGGCGCATGGACCTGGTGTTCCTCATCTCAGGGCTCGCCTTCGGACTGGTGCGGCGCGGGCACGGCTTGATGAGCCTGGTCCGGCTGCGCAGCCTGCGCCTGCTGGTGCCGCTGGCCTTCGGCATGGCGGTGGTGGTGCCCTACCAGCCCTATGCGCAGGGCGTGGCCAACGGGCTCATCGCGCCGGGTTTTGGGGACTTCCTGCGGCGCTACTACGGTGGCAGCACGTGGCCGGCGGGGGCGTTCGACGGCTGGCACGCGGGCGTCACCTGGAACCACCTGTGGTACCTGGCGTACCTCTGGGCCTACACCATGGTGCTGGCCGCGCTGCTGCCGCTGGCGGAGTCGCTGCCGGGCCAAGGGCTGCGCCGCGCATTCACCCGCCTGCGGGGCACCGCACTGGTGCTCGTGCCTGTGCTGCCACTGGCGCTGACCACGGTGCTGCGCTGGCCGCACTTCGACGCCACGCACGACCTCATCCACGATGGCTGGGTGCATGCCGTGTACTTCACGCTGTTTGTCTACGGCTACTGGATCGGGCTGGACGAGGGGCTGTGGGACGAGCTGGTGCGCCTGCGCTGGCGCACGCTGGGATTGGCGGCCGTGTTGCTGGCGCTGCATTTCGGACTGCGCGGTGCGGTGTGGGTGCAGCAGGCCGGCTTGCCGGTGCGCGTGGCTGTGCGGGTGTTGGCCGATGTTTACGCCTGGGCCGCGCTGCTCACCATCCTGGGGTGGGTCCACCGCTACCTGAACCGTCCCTGGCCTTGGCTGCAGTGGGCCAATGAGTCGGTTTACGCCTGGTATGTGCTGCACCAGACCGTCATCATCGTGCTGGTGGTGGCCTTGTTGCCTTGGCAACTGGGTCCCGTGGTGGAGCCCCTGGTCCTTCTGGTGGGTACGGCGGGGCTGTGCTGGGCCCTCACGGCCGCGGTGCGGCGCGTGGGGTGGCTGCGGCCGTTGTTCGGGCTGTCCAGAAATGCACCCGGTGCCGGGCGGTACCACGCTGCAGGTGAGGCCGCCACCCCGGTGCAAAGCAGCCAGACCGACAGCACAATGCGTGGATGAGCCTTCGCCTGTCCGACCTGATGCCGACGGTGGTACTACGCTCCGCCGTCGGCCGGGATGCGCCCGAGCTGGCCCGCCTCTGGCGTGAGGCCTGGCGTTCAGCCAACCCCGGGGTACTCACCGTGGCACCACTGGCCCACTGGGAAGACCGGGTGCGTTCCGAGTTCGGCCCACCCTGCACCGCGCTGCTGGTCGAGCGCGCAGACGAAGCCCTGTTGGGATTCATGGTGCTCCACATGGCGCACAGCCACCTGCACCAGCTCTTCGTGGCGCCTGGCGCGCAAAGCCAGGGGTTGGGTGGCGCGATGGTGCAGGAAATCTGCCAAAGCCTGTGCCCAGCGGGCTGGACGCTGCATGTGGCGACAGCGAACCTGCGTGCGCGGCGCTTTTATGCCCGATGCGGGCTCATCGAAGGTGCCGTCAGCGTTCATCCGACTTCAGGGCGCGAGAGGGTGGTGTGCAGTTGGCGCAGCGTAGTGCCATAGCGTGTACTGCACTCACGTTCAGGCGAGGGTTGCCGCACTAACCGTTGCAAAAGGTCGCTGTTATTCCATATTGGTTACTTCGGTTACCTTTTGCGGTAATTTTCTGGGGTTAGTGAGCGTGGTTGTCAAGGGAATCTGCTGCTCTCATGGCTATCATCCGCAGCACTTAGAAACAACGGGCTTGATGCCTGCAGCACATGAAACGCCGCGTCACCATCCAAACCCCATTGGGCGAGCAGCTCAAGTTCCGGCAGCTGCAGGGCACTGAAGAAATCAGCCAGTTATTTTCTCTGGATGTAGATCTGCTGAGCGAAAGCAAAAGCATCGATCCCAAGGCCTTGCTGGGCAAAAATGCCACCATCGTGGTGGAGACCGAAGGCGGCGGTCAGCGCTACATCGACGCCATCGTCACCCGATTTGGCATGCAGGGCCAGGACCACCGCATGTTCTCGTACCGGGCGCGCCTGAGCCCATGGCTGTGGCTGGCCACCCGCAAAAGCGACTTCAAGATATTCCAGAATAAAACAGTTCCCGAGATTATTGAAGAAGTTCTCGGTAAATACGGATACCCGCTGGAAAAGAAGCTGACACGTAGTTATCGTACTTGGGATTATTGCGTTCAATATAACGAATCTGACTGCCAGTTTGTATCTCGGCTCATGGAGCACGAGGGCATCTATTACTACCACCAGCATTCCCCCGGCCAGCACGTATTGACGCTGGCGGACGATATCGTGGCATCGCACAGTCCGCTGCCAGGCGCCGCCACGCTGCCGTTCTACCCGCCCGAAAAGGCGGCTATTTCCGAGCGGGAATGTGTCTTTGCGTGGGAGCTGGCCGAGGAGATCAAATCGGGCCGCCATTACAACGACGACTACGACTTCAAAAAGCCCAAGGCCGATCTGTCGAATATGCGCGAGATGCCGGTGGGCCATGCGCACGACAGCCACGAAGTGTATGAATGGCCCGGCGGCTATACCGAGTACGGAGACGGTGAAACCTACGTGCGGGTGCGTCTGCAGGAAAACCTCACCCGCGAGAGCGTCGTGCAGGGCAAATCAAGCTGCCGCGCGCTGACCCCGGGCTACACCTTCAACCTCGACAACTATCCCCGCGAGGATCAGAACCAGCAGTACCTGATTACCGCGGTTCAATACCACTTCCAGGAGAACCCGGAAGTCAGCAGCATCGCCAAACCTACACCCAAGACCACCAAGGACGAGGTGGGGTCCATCCAGCGCTTTGTGCTGAAGGCGCAGCCCACCAGCCTGGCCTTCACGCCGCCGCGCGTCACCCCCAAGCCCCGCAGCCAGGGCCCGCAGACGGCCGTGGTCGTCGGCCCGCCTGGAGAAGAAATCTGGACCGACAAGTACGGCCGGGTCAAGGTGCAATTCCACTGGGACCGTATCGGCGCCATGGACGAAAACTCCAGCTGCTGGATCCGCGTGTCGCACCCCTGGGCCGGCGCCAAGTACGGCGGCATCTTCACGCCCCGCATCGGCCAGGAAGTCATCGTTGACTTCCTGAACGGCGACCCTGACTACCCCATCATCACCGGCCGCGTCTACAACAACGACCAGATGCCCCCGTGGGAGCTGCCCAAGCACAAGACGCAGTCGGGCTTTCAGACCAACTGGAGCAAGGGCGGCGGCGGCAAGCACATGCTGCGGTTCGAAGACCAGAAGGGCATCGAGCACATCGAGCTGTCCACGGACCACGGCAATACCCATCTGCACATGGGTTACCTGATGAACCAGAGCTCGGAGGCCAAGCGCAGCTATGGCTTTGAGCTGCGCACGAATGAATGGGGCGCTATTCGGGCGGACAAGGGGTTGCTGATCACGACGTATACGCAGGACTTCAAGCAGAAGATATCGCATGAAAACCCAGATGGGTTCGATGGCCTGGGTGAAGGCCTGGCCAACACCGCGTCGCTGATGGAGGAGGCTGGTGAGGCGGTGTCTGCCATGAACAGTGCGATTGAGGCCATCAACGGCCTGAAGACCTCGCACATGATGGAACTGAGTTCAGGCATTGCTGCCATGACCGGCGGCAAGGCGGCGATGGCGACATTGTCCAAAGCAGCTGCGGCCATCGCTGCGCTTGCCGGCGGTGGAGGCGGAGGGGGTGGTGGCGCTGGGGCGGAGACATCGATGCCGACCAACACCGACCCCGCCATGCCTCAGTCGCAGGCGTTGCGAGAGTTGTCCAAAGACATCAGCAAGCCGGTCGTCTCCATCGTCAGCCCCGAGGGGCATTCGATGATCAGCCCCAAGCCCATCGTGGTCAGTTCGGGGCAGAGCGTTTCGATGCATGCCAAGCAGCACATCACGCTGTCCAGCGGCGCGCAGCTGACCCAGCTGGCCAAGGGCGGCATGCTGACGCACGTGTCAGAGGGCGGCCAGCGCAACACCGTGACCAAGGGCGATATCGCATCGGAAGCCCAGACGGGCAACATGAACCTGACCGCGCAGCAGAACATCACGCTGGCGTCCAAGACGGACACTGCGACCGTGGTGGGCGACCAGAACGTCAACATCCAGGCGACCAAGGACTCGGTGCTGGTGAAGGCTGCCAAACACATCCGCCTGCAGGCGGGTGAGAGCATCACGCTGACCATTGGCGAGGGCGAAGGAGTCGCCTCGCTCAAGCTCACGGACAAGGGCGAGGTGGTCATCAAGGGCAAGAACGGGCTGATCAAGCTCAGTGAACTGCTGGATGTGCACGGGGCGCCAATACAGCTCAATTGCCCCTAGTGCACTGCAGAGCGCATCGCGCTTTGGGCCTACACATCTCTATGAACTGAACCGGAATTTCGATGCAGTACCAAATCAATGAAGGGTCGTTCAGCGTTCCCGACGGCATGCAAGACAACAGCATCAACGTGCTACTCGCAGGGCATAGTGGGCTTGGATTCAGTGTGGTGGTGACCAGGTCCAGACTTGAGCCTGGCGAAACGTTCGAGCAGTTGGTAAACCGGCAATTGCAGCTGCTGGGCCAGCAATTCAGCATGGCTGAGTTCACTGATCGAAGCGATCACAAAGACCCCGCGTCCGGTCAACTGCGGGCTATCGAATACGCCGTGCAGTTCAAACAAGACGGCGTGATGGTCTACCAACGCCAAGTTGGCTATCTGTTGGGCAACACGGGCAACGTAGTGGTGATGACAGCGGCTGCCCAAGCTCCTCTCTCAGACGCCCAACTGACGCAGTGGCGCGCCATACGTGCCAGTTTCAAGCCTGCATGACCGGTCGCGAGTTGCCAACTCGCCCTCACCCCCAGTCCGTGCAAAACCGATTCCAGCCCCCGGCTTTTTGCTACTGCCTTGATCCAACAGCCTAGTGCATTCCCTCCTTCATGAGCACCTATCCCGCCGCGGCCCGTATTGACGACCCCATTGCCCATACGAGTGCCAATGCAAGAATGCTTTTGCAATTGGCTGGGGTGGTGGGTGGCGGCATGTTGGGCGGTTTTGTAGGAGGCGCGATTGGCGGAGCTGTTTCTGCAGGACTGACCTTTATTACAGGTGGTTTTGCTGCGCCTGCTGCACCGGTGATTACTGCTGCAGCAACGCTTGCCGGGACGCATTACGGCATGCAGGCTGGTCAAGCGTTGGGAACCGCGGCGGCCGATTTTCTATTCCCGCCCACGGTCACTGGCAAGATCATCACGGGGTCAGAGAACGTCAAGATCAACGGCAAGAAAGCCGCGCGCGCGACCAATGCGATGCCGCTGGACAGCGTCATTTGCAGCAAACACACAAGTCGCCCAACCAATTTCATTGCTCAGGGAGCCGCCGATCGCCCTGAGCAGACGCTTATCAACCATGCCCTTGCCGCCCGAAAGGACGACAAGGTTGAATGTGGAGCCTACATCCACGAAGGGTCCCCCAACGTCTTCATCGGCGGCCCGCCCGCGACCGTTCGGAAATATGACGCAGAAGGCAACATCTTCCTGCGAGCCGCCATCATCGGCTATGGAATTTACAGCGCGATCAAAAGCCTCAAGTGCTTACCAAAGCTGCTGAAAGACCCACGCGCAGTTCTCAAGAACGCGAAATGTATCGTTCAGATGGTACAGGCCGGAATGTCGTTGAATGAAATCGCGGACATTGTGGCCAACCCGGTTCACATCGCGACGGGAGCAAAGCTGCTCGCCGGTGACGAAGACCTGGATTTCGTACTCCCTGGTGGCTTGCCTGTCGTCTTTCAACGGGTCTACAACAGCTTGGACCTGCGTTCGCGCACTCACTTCGGTCAGGGCTGGAGCAGCCCTTACACGGCCGAGTTGCACCTTGGGACCGATGTGCAGGGTATTCCCACCGTTACCTACTATGGTGACGATGGCCGTGACATTGAGTACCCGGTGCCGGCGCCAGGTGAAAGCCACTACAGCGTGGCCGAAGGAATCGCAGTCTTATGCAGCGAGGGCGGAGATTTCTTCGTGGTGCTGCCAGACGGCACCCACCAGTGGTTTGGAAAGCCCGATGACGCTTGTGTTTTGGGCCTGGGAAGTCGTGTGCTTCCGTTGCGTCGTATTGAAGACCGCAACAGCAATTTTCAGGCGCTACGCTACGACGAACTTCATCGGCTGACCCATCTGGCCGACAACACGGGCCGTTTGCTCGCCTTCGACTACGAAGGCGAAGGGAACCGCATCGCACAAATCCGTTTGGTGACGGGCGCCAACACCGCAGCGCATGAGGTGCCAGAAATTCCCGAAGTGCTGGCGCGCTATCGCTATGACGGCCAGGGTCAGCTGACCGAAGTGATTGGTCGGGACGGTCAGATTCAGCGCCTGTTTGGTTATGCGGACGGACTGATGGCCCAGCACCGCCTTTCGACCGGCTTGACCTGCCACTACCGCTGGCAAAATTTTTCTCAGAACTTGGGAAAAAGATCAGGGCCTCATCCGCGCGTTGTACAGCACTGGACAGACGACGGAGAAAATTATCAGTTTCAGTATGACTTGGCGGCAGGCACCACGACGGTGACAGAGCGGCTGGGTTCAGGCGAGAGCGCCCAAATCCGCACGCGCACCTGGGCTTGGAATGCCGATCACGAAATCACCGCCTACACCGACGCACTGGGTAACCGATACACGCAGACGTGGAGTGACACAAGGCAATTGCTGAGCCACACTGATCCGTTGGGCCGGACCACCACCTACGCATACGATGAGGCCGGCAATCTGATCCAGACAACCGATGCGCTGGGTCGTACAGAGAGCACCCAGTGGAGCCCGGCCCCCGCCAGTCTGCTTCTGGCCACTAGCGATGCAGCTGGTGCCAGCTGGCGCTATCACTATGACAACGACGGCAACCTGACTGCCGAAATCGACCCCCTGGGGCATACCACGTTGTACGCCAACAACGAGCGCGGTTTGCCATTGGTCATCACTGACGCACACGGTGGACGCAAGCAACTGGCCTGGGACGTTCGCGGGCTGCTTACCAGTTACACGGACTGCAGTGGCAAAACCACACGCTACACGTACGACCAGCGCGGCTACCTGCACCAAGAGGTTGATGCACTGGGCCACACCACCACATTGACGCACGACGCGCAGGGAAGGCTGCTGACACTGACGCTGCCCGATGGGGCCGCACATCATTACCGCTATGACCCGTCGGGGCAGTGCGTGCTTGCACAGGATGCCCTAGGCCACAGCACCAGCTACAGCTACAACCTGCGCGGTCAACTCACCGGGCGCAGCAAAGCGATTGGCAGCTTCAGCAGCAACATCCAGCTCGGCTATGACTCTGCAAGACGCCTTGCCGTACTGGTCAACGAAAACCGCCAAGCCTACCAATTCACCTACGACGCGGCCGACCGGCTGCTGATGGAAACCCGCATCGACGGTACCCGCCAAGTGCTGCACCATGATGCTGCAGGCCAGGTCGTCGGCGTGACGGAACACCCCATGTCTATGGGCATGGGCGATGCCGTGCCAGGGCATGCCGATGTGAAGCCGATCCATACGCAACTGGTGCGAGACGCTGCGGGTCAGCTCATCCAGAAAAAAATCTATTTGCCTGGCGCTGGCACCGGCACAACAGAGGCCCAACTGCCCGAGCTGCAAACCTGCATCGACTACGCCTACACCCCGACAGGCGATCTGCATCAAGCCCTGCAAAGCAACCCGCAGGGAGAGCCCCAGTCTCGGCACAGTTGGCAGTACGACAAGCTGGGACAGGTGTTGCAAGAGACCGCTGAGCACACCGTGCAAGGCCAGCAGCGCAGCACCGTGCTGCACTACGAATACGACGCGTTGGGCAACCGCACCGGCACCACACTGCCGGACGGGCGCACGCTCAACCACCTGTACTACGGCAGCGGCCATCTGCACCAGATCAACCTGGACGGCGCAGTCCTGGCTGACATCGAGCGCGACGACCTGCATCGCGAAGTTCTGCGCACGCAGGGCCGCCTGGCCAGCCGCTTTGCCTACGACCCCGTAGGTCGCAAAGCCGCCACTTGGGTTCGCCCTGCCATGCTGCGTGTGGGCCATGGCATCGGCAGTGACCAACGTGCCGACAGCCGGTGGAGCCCCTACAGCGGCGACTGGACCCAACGCCTGCAGCGACAGAACCCAGAAGACACACTGCTCAAGCGCTACGGCTACGACAAGAATGGCGAGCTCACCAGCGTCGAGCACAGCCAGCAAGGCCAGACAAGGCACCAGTACGATCAGGGTGGGCGCATCACCCACACGCATGCCACACAGCCCGAGCGCAACGAACACTTCCACTACGACCTGGCGGGCAACCGCATCAACGCACTGGAAGAAAGCAATCTCAGCAGCCAAGGCAGAGGCTGGGTGCAAAACAACCGGGTCAAGGTCCTACAGGACAAGCGCTACGACTACGACGGCTTTGGCCGCCTGATCAGAAAGCGCATAGGCAGCCACACCGAACAGCACTACCGCTACGACCACCAGCACAGGCTGACCCAGGTGGCGGTGGTGCGGGCAGGCAAAGACGGCCAGCCGCAAAGCCAAGTCTTCAGCTACCAGTACGACGCCCTGGATAGGCGCATCGCCAAGACGGACAGCTTTGGCACGACAGTGTTCACGTGGGAGGGAATGCGGCTGCTGCAGGAAAGCAGAGGCGCACAGACGAGCACCTACATCTACGAGCCCGGCAGCTACGTGCCGCTGGCGCGCATCGACGGAAGCGGCAGCGTAGAACCGCACCCGGCGGCTGCGCACGCCCTGGGGGGAGATGCGGCACAGGGCAAACAAGCCAGCGTGCCCATCACCAACCCGCAGTGGGCGGACCGGTTCAACGTCGCTGCTGCTGCCAACGACGAGCCCGGCGGGTCAAACACACCGAATGTGCGACAAGGCGCGGGTGGCGAAGACGTCGCCCAGGTGTATTACTTCCACACCCAGCCCAATGGGTTGCCGGAAGAGCTGAGCGACAACAGCGGCAACCTGGTGTGGCGGGCGCAGTACACCACGTGGGGCAGCACGGTCAGTGAACAGTGGCAGAGCTTTGACACGGCAGGCCGACCCCAACAACAACTCGAAAGCCAGACGGCATCACTGCAGCAGAACCTGCGGATGCAGGGGCAGTACCTGGACAGAGAGACGGGGCTGCACTACAACACGTTCCGGTACTACGATGCGGACTTGGGGGCGTTTACTACGCCGGACCCGATTGGGCTCAATGGCGGATTCAATCTGCATCAGTATGCGCCGAATCCGATCAACTGGATTGATCCTTGGGGATGGGCATGCGGACCAAATTGGACGAAAAAGGGTTGGAAGCATGTTAAGGAAAGACACGTCCTGACTACAAAGCCCAGATGGGCTCATAAAAGCAAGTTTGAATTGGGCAAGGAAGGGAACTTAAAGAAAGCAATTGAGAAAACGGTCAAGCATGGAAAAGCGACGCCCCAGAAAAATGGCCGTACTAAATATGAATTGGACCACAAGCAAAAAGTGGGTTCAAAAACAGACCCTCAGACTGGCGTTTCAAAAGATCAAACTAAAATTACGGTTGTAACCGACAGGCACGGCAACGTAGTTACTTCATTTCCATCTGATTAACATGGACCTTATATGTCATTAGATTTGGTTGCTGCAAAAAATAAAAGAGATTTGAATGGCACTCAGAGATTTATTTCAATGCATGAATCATTGCATGCTGAAATATTTGCACTCGCAAATCCCGCTAAAAAATTCCCTACGTTGCATAAAATATCAGACTACTACGAGGATTCAACAATTAGTTATGGTGAATTAGACGATTTTAAAAAAGAAATCCTCGGACTCGTGAATGACTTGTCGGAAAAATCTCTGGCGTTTGAAATAATAAAATTTATTGATCTGTGCATTCAGCACAAAGAAAATATTTATGCGGAGTCGGATTGAATAGAGAGATTTTCCACTACGGCTGTAGCTGTGGCAGACGCATAGCCAAGCCCGACGGCTTTGGCGCCACTTCGTTCATCTGGGACGAGATGCAGAACAAGGCAGCGTGCACAAGACCAAGCTGTAGTAATCGGGCTGGTTTAATATGGCTGTTGCGGCTAACAACGAGCCGGCGGGTCAAACAGAGCAAATGTGTGAGAGGCCATGGCGGCGAAGACACTGCCAAGGAGTACCACTTTCACAGGCAGCCCAATGGGCTGCAGAAGAGCTGAGCGACTTCAGCGGAAATTTGGTGTGGCAAGCGAAGTGCACCACCTAAGGCAGTACTGTTTGCGAATATTCGCAAAGCTAGGGGCAGGCAAAGACGGCCAGCCGCAAAGCCAGGTCTTCAGCTACCAGTACGACGCCTTGGACAGGCGCATCGCGAAGACAGACAGCTTTGGCACGACTGCATTCACGTGGGAGGGAATGCGGCTGCTGCAGGAAAGCAGAGGCGCACAGACCAGCACCTACATCTACGAGCCAGGCAGCTACGTGCCGCTGGCGCGCATCGACGGAAGCGGCAGCGTAGAGCCGCACCCGGCCGCGGCGCATGCTCTGGGGGGAGATGCAGAACAAGGCAAGCAAGGCAGCGTGCCCACCACCAACCCACAGTGGGCGGACCGGTTCAACGTCGCTGCTGCTGCCAACGACGAGCCCGGCGGGTCAAGCACACCGAATGTGCGACAAGGCGCGGGTGGAGAAGACATCGCCCAGGTGTATTACTTCCATACCCAGCCCAATGGGCTACCGGAGGAGCTGAGCGACAACAGCGGCAACCTGGTGTGGCGAGCGCAGTACACCACGTGGGGCAGTACGGTCCGTGAGGAGTGGCAGAGCTTTGACACGGCAGGCAGACCCCAGCATCAACTGGCAAGCCAGACGGCATCCCTGCAGCAGAACCTGCGGATGCAGGGGCAGTACCTGGACAGAGAGACGGGGCTGCACTACAACACGTTCCGGTACTACGATGCGGACTTGGGGGCGTTTACTACGCCGGACCCTATTGGGCTCAATGGCGGATTCAATCTGCATCAGTATGCGCCGAATCCGATTATCTGGATTGATCCTTGGGGGTGGGCTAGCACTGGTGCAGCTGGTCAGTATGACGTCCATGGTGAAGCGAGGGTGGGCAAAGACATGTACCGTATGTCTGACTATAAGCATTTTCAAGAATCTAATAGGCAGCTCTATTATCAAATGAAGAATGATCCAGCCTTGCGGGCGAAATTGAAGCTAAATATCCGGACACTTATGATCATGTATCTCCTGGCAAGCGTGGTGCTTTTAGCGGCAAACCTCCAGCGAATCTGACGTGGCATCACCATGAGCGGGTAGGAGGGCTGCTCCAGTTGGTCGACAGAAATGACCATAATTCGAGGCACAAGGATTTTCACCCATCAGGTAAAGGTGGGCGTGGTTCATGGGGTGGCGGCAGTGGTTGTAGATAACTATCTTTTTGGAATTGACGATGAAAAAAATGACTTCTCTATCAGAGCTATATGAATGCGTTGTCTCAGCAGGAGAAAATGAATGGATATATACTAATATTGAGGCTTGGCATAATAATCCCCAGCATTGTGAATTCTATTTTATATCTGAGAACGAGGTTGAGGAGATGGCTGATGATGAAGTTTATGAGTCTGAAGCTGGACCCTATTTGCCTGCGTCCGTCAAAAACCTTGATCTTTATCCTTGGATGCAGATTGATGTTTTAAAAAGCGTTATTGAAAATGCTGGCATAAATAATGAGCATTTTGATGATAATAATTTCGTAAAGGCAATAAATTACTACAGGGAAAATGACGATTTTATGGATGCTTGAGGCTGCTTCGGGAATTTGGCGATGACATATTTTTAATTTAGTCAAAAACCAAGAGTCAGACAACGATGTAACGCTGGCGCGCCTTAGTGCCAGCGGGGATGCTATGGAGCGAGGTGGGCTGGGCACCCAAGGACCGATGCCGCAGCCCCGAGAATCCAAAAACCATAGCTGCTGGCGCTGTACCAACAAGCGCCAGAGGAAGAGTAGAGGCTAAGTGCAAAACAACTGGGTCAAAGTGCTGCAGGACAAGCGCTACGACTACGACGGCTCTGGCCGCCTGATCAGAAAGCGCATAGGCAGCCACACCGAACAGCACTACCACCAACCCACAGTGGGCGGACCGGTTCAACGTCGCTGCTGCTGCCAACGACGAGCCCGGCGGGTCAAGCACACCGAATGTGCGAGAAGGCGCCGGTGGCGAAGACATCGCCCAGGTGTATTACTTCCACACCCAGCCCAATGGGCTACCGGAGGAGCTGAGCGACAACAGCGGCAACCTGGTGTGGCGGGCGCAGTACACCACGTGGGGCAGCACGGTCCGTGAGGAGTGGCAGAGCTTTGACACGGCTGGCCGACCCCAGCAGCAACTGACGAGCCAGACGGCATCACTGCAGCAGAACCTGCGGATGCAGGGCCAGTACCTGGACAGAGAGACGGGGCTGCACTACAACACGTTCCGGTACTACGATGCGGACTTGGGGGCGTTTACTACGCCGGACCCCATTGGGCTCAATGGCGGGTTGAATCTGCATCAGTATGCGCCGAATCCGATTAGCTGGATTGATCCTTGGGGTTGGGAGAGGTGTGGAACAAATCACCCACTAAAGTGGAATGGGTCGCGTGACAGAGAAGGACTGACTCGTAAGGACCACGTTAGAAGGCATGGTGAGGATATCCCCAATAGAAATGTACCTCATGGAGTTTTTTCAGGAAACCCGATAAATCAGACTGCACAGGCATGGAAGATTGCCAAGGACCAGGGGGTTCAGCCGGTTGTTCAGCCAAACGGAAATCTTGCTTATACGGTCCCAATGCGAAATGCGGGGATTCAAGGAGGAAGTGCTAGTCATCCCGATCACGGAAAAGTTTTAAATAATGTTTTAATTATTACTAAGCCAAATTCCAATCAAGTTGTAACATCATATCCCGTTCTTTAATAGCTATGGAAAAAGTTTATTTTATACATCAAGATTCCAATCACTTAGAAAGACGAAGCGATGGTTTGAACTTGGTAATTGCGCCAAAAATCAGCGCAAATGATATTTGTTTTTATTGCAATGAATATGATTCTTTTGCATTATCAATAAGTGATTTTGAGAAAAATAAATTTGTTCCCGTGCCAAAGTCGATGAATTCTCATGCGGCAAATTTACAAGAAATATGTCATCAGGGATTTTCGGGTGCTGTTGATTTAATTGCCTCGTATAACGTTGAAAGTAATAATTATAAATATATTAACTTATTTTTAAAAGGGTCGCTTGGTGGAAGTGAAAAAATTGCATTTTTTTCTCTAAAGTCCAATGATAATCAGGCTGGGGTTTTTTGTAAGCTCCCGGATTTTTTCGATGAGAAGATATATTTTTACTCGCCTCCGGAGGGCTGCTTTTGGCATCGCCCGGAGGAATTTGGGTTGAAAAGTAAAGCAGCAAAATACAAGAGCAATAACGTCTCGCCAGCCTCTCTCTTAGATATATACGAGGCAGGCTATCTGGATTTAATTGTTGGAGTAAAGCAGTTCCTGCTTGCTCGCGAAGGGCTTGTGGAAAGCGATTCAATATGTTTTTAGTGGTTTAATGAATTTTGCGTTTGGCGAACGTAATGGTAATGGTGAAATAAATCATAATAAATAATTATCATTCGATTTTGGGTTTTATTAACAATGGTCTATTTTCGGCAAATGATTTTTAATAATTTAATTTGAAATTCTCAGGAATGCGCGGTGCCGAATATGCTTGGCGAGTTGAGCGATAGCTGGGTCACCCAGTGAGGACAGCGTAGTACAGCGCGTGGACAGCACTGACCAGTAGGAATGGCAGAGCGCAAGCTAAGTCTTCAGCTACCAATACGACGCCCTGGGCAGGCGCATCGCCAAGACAGACAGCTTTGGCACGACAGTGTTCACGTGGGAGGGAATGCGGCTGCTGCAGGAAAGCAGAGGCGCGCAGACCAGCACTTACATCTACGAGCCCGGCAGCTACGTGCCGCTGGCGCGCATCGACGGAAGCGGCAGCGTAGAACCGCACCCGGCCGCGGCGCATGCTCTGGGGGGAGATGCAGAACAAGGCAAGCAAGGCAGCGTGCCCACCACCAACCCACAGTGGGCGGACCGGTTCAACGTCGCTGCTGCTGCCAACGACGAGCCCGGCGGGTCAAGCACACCGAATGTGCGACAAGGCGCGGGTGGAGAAGACATCGCCCAGGTGTATTACTTCCATACCCAGCCCAATGGGCTACCGGAGGAGCTGAGCGACAACAGCGGCAACCTGGTGTGGCGAGCGCAGTACACCACGTGGGGCAGTACGGTCCGTGAGGAGTGGCAGAGCTTTGACACGGCAGGCAGACCCCAGCATCAACTGGCAAGCCAGACGGCATCCCTGCAGCAGAACCTGCGGATGCAGGGGCAGTACCTGGACAGAGAGACGGGGCTGCACTACAACACGTTCCGGTACTACGATGCGGACTTGGGGGCGTTTACTACGCCGGACCCGATTGGGCTCAATGGCGGGCTGAACCTGCATCAATACGCCCCTAATCCTGTAGTATGGGCTGATCCATACGGATTAACGTGCACTAAAGCATTTGCGAAAAGGCAGGGAATTACTGAAAGATGGGTCGGTAGTTTGACAGGCAAGAAGCCGAGTCAGGTGGACGCGTTGTTGAAAAAGAAAGGCTATACGGCAAGTACCCATCAGACAAGTCCGAATGCTACTCCGCATACCAGATATACCCGCACTAATAAAAATGGCAAAGTTGATGTGCTTGATTATCATCCGTGTGGCCCAAATGCAGTTCATAAGTCTGACTATTGGAAGGTCTACCGCGATGGCGAAGTGCAGGGGAGAATCGGTCATGGAACGTTCGGTAAATACGATAAAATTAAAGATAGTCCTCTTTATGTGGATGGCCAATTGAAAAATCCTTTGAATTAGGTGGGTTATGTTGATAAATGAAAAAATTGTCCCGGGTAAATCTTTGGGTGGAATTGATCTAAATTCTCACATAAATTCTGTTGTCAAAAATTTTTCTCTGGAATACAAGGTTGAAAAAAATAATGGAATTATGGTTTTGGATGATGGTTTAATTGTTGTCGGTTATGGCTTGGACGACGGGTTGGTTTATTCGGTTATGTGTGGAATAGATTATCCATACAAATACAATGAAAAACTGTGGGCAGGCATGACCGTTTCTGATGTGGTGAATAATTCGCAAAAGCAGGTCGCTTATGGTGGGTGTGTTGTAGTGGATGGAATAAACGGGATTGGGCTACCACTACCTCCAGGGATGGATGATTTTGAGCAAATTACCGACTTCTTGGAGCTAGACCACGTGTTTCAAAATTTATCTATTTTTAGGGTTTAGTGAGTTCAGGTACGTCGGGTACTTTCGTCACGACCCGGCGTGCTAACGGCATCAATGCGCTGGAGGAAAGCACCCTCAGCAGCCAAGGCAGAGGCTGGGTGCAGAACAACCGGGTCAAAGTGCTGCAGGACAAGCGCTACGACTACGACGGCTCTGGCCGCCTGATCAGAAAGCGCATAGGCAGCCACACCGAACAGCACTACCACCAACCCACAGTGGGCGGACCGGTTCAACGTCGCTGCTGCTGCCAACGACGAGCCCGGCGGGTCAAGCACACCGAATGTGCGAGAAGGCGCGGGTGGCGAAGACATCGCCCAGGTGTATTACTTCCACACCCAGCCCAATGGGCTACCGGAGGACCTGAGCGACAACAGCGGCAACCTGGTGTGGCGGGCGCAGTACACCACCTGGGGCAGCACGGTCCGTGAGGAGTGGCAGAGCTTTGACACGGCAGGCAGACCCCAGCATCAACTGGCAAGCCAGACGGCATCACTGCAGCAGAACCTGCGGATGCAGGGGCAGTACCTGGACAGAGAGACGGGGCTGCACTACAACACGTTCCGGTACTACGATGCGGACTTAGGGGCGTTTACTACGCCGGACCCGATTGGGCTGTTGGGTGGACTGAACCTGCATCAATATGCGCCGAATCCCATCGCCTGGGTTGACCCTTGGGGGTGGAAGAGCAAAAATTGCAATGGAGCGGGGCCTGAGTGGAAAAGCAGGCGAACGCAAAGTAGCGGAGATTCGGGTTTAAAGGATCACGCGCGACGCCACTCCGATATGTCTCCTAAACAGTATTTGGAGCATGGCAAACGAAACGTTACTGAAGGACGTGTGCTAACGGGAGGTAAATATCCTGATGCAAAATATCATGTTCGCAAGGTTGGAGACGACAAATATAGTATAACCATCACAGATAAAAATGGAAAAATCCTTTCGATTGATACGCCAAAACAAGGTGGCGCACCACTCACAAAACAAAAACTCGATGATTGGCTAAAAAATAGTGGTGTCACTGCCCCTAAAAATTTCTGGAACTGAGGCATGACTCTCGCTAGAATGTCGCAAATTAAATTATTACTGGAAGATGCTGGTTGGAGCATCATGTTGAATAATAAGGATTTGTACAAAGTTTTTGATGATCAAATAATTTGGCCTATTCGTTCTGCAGATGGTAAAAATCTAACAATTGTTTTTCAGTTGGTTGAGGATTTTGGAAATCGAACGGAGAGTTTGGCTGATCTATTCTTTTTTAAGATCGATCGACATGAAGAGGAATTTGTCTTTCGTAAAATAAAAAGTGATCAATGGCAAGAAGCCCTAAATCAATTTAATAAAAAAATAGCATCAATCGTCGCAAATTTGGATTAATGATTAATTGCAAATCAATAGATATTCGGTGCTTAATAAAAGCAGGATTGACTAAAGCAAATTTCGTCCGCTGATCAGAAAGCGCATAGGCAGCCACACCGAACGGCACTACCGCTACGACCACCAGCACAGGCTGACCCAGGTGGCGGTGGTGCGGGCAGGCAAAGACGGCCAGCCGCAAAGCCAGGTCTTCAGCTACCAGTACGACGCCCTGGGCAGGCGCATCGCCAAGACAGACAGCTTTGGCACGACAGTGTTCACATGGGAGGGAATGCGGCTGCTGCAGGAAAGCAGAGGCGCGCAGACCAGCACCTACATCTACGAGCCGGGCAGCTACGTGCCGCTGGCGCGCATCGACGGGGCTGGCGCCATAGAACCTCACCCAGCGGCGGCGCATGCCCTCGGAGGAGATGCAGAACAAGGCAAGCAAGGCAGCGTGCCCACGACCAACCCGCAGTGGGCAGATCGGTTCAACGTCGCTGCTGCTGCCAACGACGAGCCCGGCGGGTCAAGCACACCGAATGTGCGACAAGGCGCGGGTGGCGAAGACATCGCCCAGGTGTATTACTTCCATACCCAGCCCAATGGGCTACCGGAGGAGCTGAGCGACAACAGCGGCAACCTGGTGTGGCGGGCGCAGTACGCCACGTGGGGCAGTACGGTCCGTGAGGAGTGGCAGAGCTTTCACACGGCAGGCAGACCCCAGCATCAACTGGCAAGCCAGACGGCATCCCTGCAGCAGAACCTGCGGATGCAGGGGCAGTACCTGGACAGAGAGACGGGGCTGCACTACAACACGTTCCGGTACTACGATGCGGACTTGGGGGCGTTTACCACGCCGGACCCGATTGGGCTCAATGGCGGGTTGAACCTGCATCAATATGCGCCGAATCCGATTAGCTGGATTGATCCTTGGGGTTGGGCGTCGAAGGGGTATGACGTGTCAGGGCAGACCGCCGGCCACGACACTGTGAGTAGAGGGGCGCATGTGAACGTTCACGGTCCCGGACTGCCAAACGGCGGGGGGCATGTGGGTTTTGTTCCCAATGAGAAAGGTACTGGACTAACCATGACGCGAGAAGACGCCGCGACTCGAAATCTAAATGACAAACAGTGGGCGAAAGTCCAAGAGGCTGTCGGTAAGCACTTGGATAACCCCAAAGAAGTCGATCGCCTTTCAAAGATAGCGCAGATGGGAGTTGATAATAATCCTAAAGGCAATCGTGCTGGTGAGATGGCAAAAGTTAGAGATATAGCCCGACAGCACCACACTGCGGGCACGAATCCATGCCGTTGAAAGAAAAA
Source organism: Acidovorax sp. LjRoot194 (assembly GCF_964253015.1). Taxonomy (NCBI): domain Bacteria; kingdom Pseudomonadati; phylum Pseudomonadota; class Betaproteobacteria; order Burkholderiales; family Comamonadaceae; genus Acidovorax; species Acidovorax sp. LjRoot194. The sequence continues at coordinate 314,892 of NZ_CAXUQB020000001.1, forward strand.
ATGTTAGCAGTTGTAGAAGAAATTTCTTCTGAGTACTCTTCTAAATTGTTTTTGTCAGGCGTGCAATGCCTAGATGTCGAAAGTGAATCTTATATTATTTATGTCGTTCAAAATAATGCGAGACCGAGCTTAAATAAATTTGCTGGATCTCGATTGGAAATAATTTTTGATGCGCAGCGCGATTTTGCTTTAAGTGGGCATTTTCTGAAGTTCCAAGGGAGGCACACCAAAATTGATTATATCGTGAAAAGGTTAAAACTTTCCTTGGCGAAATGTAATTTGTATTTTTCTGAGGATTTCGAGTATTTGTACGCTGTTGATGCAATTTCGGATTTGGTTGTTGAGTTTAATTTTAGATTGAGAAATTATTATGTAAAAGTCGTTTCCATGAAGACGAAATTTGGTAATGAAATGCAATCCTCTCTTATAACATCGCTTGAGGGTAAGTATTTGAGGTTTGAGGATTTAACGAAGCGCGCATCAAAGAGACAGTTTGACGCGGTTTGTAAAATTCTAAATGCAGTAGAACGCAGCCGAAAGGCCGGAATATAGCATCAGCCTCCAAATGAAAATGAGTGGGCAAGGATGCAACTGTTGCAAAATATTTATTTAATGCAATCGAAGCGATGAAGCAGTAAGTGGATCAAAAACTGCGCGGACTGCGCATGCAACTTAAGAATTAGATATGACATCGGGAGCATTTGGTCGCCATTAGCACAATTGGTCAGCCAGCCCGAGCGCAACGAACACTTCCACTACGACCTGGTGGGCAACCGCATCAACGCGCTGGAAGAAAGCAATCTCAGCAGCCAAGGCAGAGGCTGGGTACAGAACAACCGGGTCAAGGTCCTGCAGGACAAGCGCTACGACTACGACGGCTTTGGCCGCCTGATCAGAAAGCGCATAGGCAGCCACACCGAACAGCACTACCGCTACGACCACCAGCACAGGCTGACCCAGGTGGCCGTGGTGAGGGCAGGCAAAGACGGCCAGCCGCAAAGCCAGGTCTTCAGCTACCAGTACGACGCCCTGGGCAGACGCATCGCCAAGACGGACAGCTTTGGCACGACAGTGTTCACGTGGGAGGGAATGCGGCTGCTGCAGGAAAGCAGAGGCGCACAGACGAGCACCTACATCTACGAGCCCGGCAGCTACGTGCCGCTGGCGCGCATCGACGGAAGCGGCAGTGTAGAACCGCACCCGGCGGCTGCGCACGCCCTGGGGGGAGATGCGGAACAAGGCAAGCAAGGCAGCGTGCCCACGACCAACCCACAGTGGGCAGATCGGTTCAACGTCGCTGCTGCTGCCAACGACGAGCCCGGCGGGTCAAGCACACCGAATGTGCGAGAAGGCGCCGGTGGCGAAGACATCGCCCAGGTGTATTACTTCCACACCCAGCCCAATGGGCTACCGGAGGAGCTGAGCGACAACAGCGGCAACCTGGTGTGGCGGGCGCAGTACACCACGTGGGGCAGCACGGTCCGTGAGGAGTGGCAGAGCTTTGACACGGCTGGCCGACCCCAGCAGCAACCGGGAAAAAAAACGCAAGGGGATATCCCGGGGGAGTGTGGAGGTCAACCTGTGGGTGGGTTTTACGCAATTAATGCGCTAAACAAAGTTGGTTGCACAAATATGGCTGTCAGTGAATATTATATTTCTAATTTTGATTTGAATAATCCGCAGTATGATTTCGACTATCAGGTTCTCTATGATGAAATGGGCGGTTTGGATATCGCCATTTGCGCTGAAATGCCCAGGGAGTTGGTTGTAAGCAAAACGCTTGTGGATAAAATTAAAATAAATAAAATTAAGGGTTTTGTTTTGTATTCGACCTTGGATATGACCATGAAAAATAGGTCGATATTCTTGAATATATAAGTCTCACGTTATGCAGAACGTTTCTTTTTCGTTAGAGACACACGGTTGATTAAGACGGGGATGGAAACGTCGGTGCCAAACAAGCTGAGCTATTACAGTGGCAGCTTGGCACGCTATGGGCAGCACGGGCTGGGAAGAGATTCGGCACAGCTGGCCAACCCGGTATCAATAGGGGAGCGATACCGCATCACTCCAGTAGGACCTGGCGATGTTTTGAAAGTATCTAGACATGGACGTTGGGCTGTACTATAAAATATTCCGGTGCGGTGATGCATTCCAAAAAGCCGATATAAAAAATGGAAATTATTAGCTATTTCTATCAATCATCTAAACACTTGTCTGAAGCGCGATTGGATATTTTGCGTGGCGGGCGAATGGAATTTGTTGATATATTTGGCTTTCTGAATCTTTTTGATTTTGACTATAGATGCGTATTGATCATTGAATGCGTTGATTCGTTGTTGGAAAGTAGTAGAAAATATATTAAGGGTAGTCCGGTCTACTATCGAAATTATGAGGTTGATTTGCAGGCGGATATTGCGTTTTCCAATCTGACTGCAGATGTCGATTTGCCATTGACAGTTAAGCGTGGTGGGAGCTTTGACTTGCATGTCTCTGCGTCTCGATATGTGCCATTGATTGGTATGAATTGCACAAGCGAGGAGTATGAGAAGAGAGGGGTCGCGTACTCCGAAATAATCTTTATTCATCTAACCTTCTGCAAAAGAAAAAGTGTCGCGACTCCAAGTCTGGAAGCAAGTCAATTCATTTACGAAAGCTATGATCAACTGGGCTTCGTTGGCATGGATGAAGCGCTGTTTAATAATTTTATCGTCGAAAGACTAGGGCGAGGAAAACACGATCTTTTGCACAGTTTCACAACTACCGAGATTGCAAATGAACTCTTCCATGCTGGATTGATGATCCTTTGTTGGGGGATAACTCCGTGGGTTTATATGATCAACTCACTTGATAGTGATGAGGTCAGCATGTCTTTTACTGCAGGATTACCTGTGTGCCAAAGTGGATCCTATGTTTTTCAAGAAAAAATCAAAGAGATATCCATCGTGCCTGGAACTGCATTGAAGGGGTGGGATACTGAGTCTCAAGGCACTTGGCCAAAATTAAAATTGAATGGCGCGGGAGGGGTCGTCAAGGTTGACCTCTGTGTTGCAAAAGCCATTAACCCCTACGATACTTCCGTGCCAGATTGCTTGCCGATGCCATTCTTCAATTTGAATCGGATTGACGTCGCCTTGGCAGAATCTGTGCCCATTCTTTCGGCTGACATCGAGTCCTGCATGTCATAAATCTGAATGGGGTGGCAACGTTCTCATGGGTGAGGCATCCCGATGCAATCAGTGCAGATGGGGTGTGAATTTAGCATTCGAAGATCACAAGCATATGGCTGATATAATTTCCGAGTCAAAGTCATTTTGAAAACGGCCACGATCAATGGACCGTGTCGAAATTTTTGCCAGTGCTTCGATCTTGAATTTCATAAGCCCCCCAGGAGTAATTTTTGACCAGTAAATCCCATCTGAATTTTTCTGAATCCCTCGCAGAACAATTTAAAGCCACACTCAATGCCAAGACGGACTGGACTGGAATCTCTTGGCAGGACATGGAAACCGCCATCGGCCCAAATGCCGATAAATATCGGGCGCTGTGGGACCGGGTCACCAGCACCGAAAAGAAAGGTGTGTTTGCCCATTTCAGCCCGTGCTGGACGGGCATTCCCTTTCTGGGCGTGAGCTGGGCTGTGTCCAGGCGCATGTACCCGCTGGCGGCCATGCTGTTGCTGGCGTTGCTGGTCTTGAATCTCGCGTTTCCGGGCGAGAGCGGTGCGGCCAGGGCGTTGGGGGTTGCGATTCTTGTGTCGTTCACCCACAAGAACACCTACCTGCGCTGGATGGCCCATTGCATCCGCCGCATCGATGCGCAGGGGCTGGCTGGGCCGGAGCGTGATGCAGCGCTGCGCGAAGTGGGTGGGTTGGACCAGAAGTCCGGGTGGATCGCCGCAGGCGTCTTGATCTTGGTGGCGGTGGTGTTCGGTGTCGTTTTCAGCTAGAGGGCGAGTCCAACTACGGTTGCTGGCGGACGCCGGAAAGGGGGCGGCCTCTTCCCCAGCACATCAATTCAAGGAGCGCTGCGCGCAGATGGACGCGAGCTGCGGCTGACCCCCGGACGCGCTGGCGCTGAGGTGTAGTCAGGGGCGGCACGATTCGTGCTCAGCGCGGCGCCGATGCAGCGCGCTTGCCTGACGAATACCGAGCCGGATCTGCCCGCAGCGTGGTAGGGGCGGTCTCCACAACTCAGTCCTGTGGCAGGCAGTTAGGTCAGGGTGGTCCGAAGGCCGGCGAGAACCGCCGCAGAGCATGCATCCGTCGGGTGCAATCGGCTGAGCGTGCATGGACCCCTTGCGCGATCGGCCACGAGAACCTTCGTGCTGCAGCGCTGTGGCCCGCAGCGCACCCGGCCTCTTACTTTGCCGTGATCTTGACCGCGTGCAGGGCCTGTGTCGTGTTGAACTTCACGCGGATCGACTTGGCGGGTACGCCTTGCTTGATAAGTTCATTGCGCACTGCCATGGCGCGCATCAATGCGATTTCGCGTGCGTCCACGGGGGCGTCCTTCCGGTGGCAGTACCCAGTGATCTCCAGGCGTTCATTGGGCTCCCGCGTGGACGCCAGGCGGGTCAGGATGGCCTGGGTTTCGGGCGACAGTTTCACCTGCGTCGGTTTGAACTCAGCGACGATGCCGTCGGCGGGCAGGCGCGGCTCTTCCGGGGCGGGTGCGGGCGCTGCTTCGGGCGGAGGTGGTGGTGGCTCCGCCGCGGGCGTTGCGGCTGTGACTTCGGGTTCAGGCGCGGGCGCCGGTGTCTCTGCGCAACCGGCCAGGAGCAGCGCTGCCGCGGTGAGCAGACCCCAGGGAACAAAGCGTGTGTGAAGCATGAACATACCTATCAAAGAGAACAAAGGAAAAGATGCGAGCACAGGTACCGTCGTGCGCTGCAACTTGGCGCCGTGATGCCATGGTCCCGCTGGTGTTTTGTGCGGTGGTGCCCCAAGCTGTTTGCAGCGCTGCCACGGTACGGGATTGCCGCCCCTCGCGACAGGCTCAGTGGGCGCGGCGGCCAGCCAAGGCGAGCGCTTGCGCCGTGGCACCGCCGGACCCAGGCCCCGGCCCGGCTCACTGCACCAGTTGCCAGAAGGTGACCTGCGCAAACTTGGCGTCGTTGGCCCAGGGGTCCCAGATGGTCTTGTCGCCCCGGCTCTTGGCGCCGGGCCACGATCCCAGGGACGTGGACATCGCCGGCGCGTAGCTGCCCCGGGTGCGCAGGGTTTCTGACTTGCCTTCGCGGGTGTAGGTGTAGCCGCCGGCCGTGGTGTCGGGCCCGGGGTACACAACGATCACGTGTCCGTTGGACGCCTCTGACTTTCCGCCCACAACGAGGACACCCTCGCGCGCCAAGCGCCCCACCTGTCCTGCTGGCACGATCTTCCAGTGCGCATGTCCTCGCATGTGCTCGACGAGCGCGTTGGCGCTCAGCCAGGCCTGGTTGGGCAGGTACTGCTTGATGACATGCCAGACGGCATGGCTGCAGGAGTTGGGGTACAGCGCATAGGCGGAGTCGCAGGCCTGCTTGAGCTTGCTGACGGATGGCGCGGTGTCTACGACGTCGGTGGGCACGAGGTTTTGTCCTGAGAGGGGTGGGTGTTCTTGGCGGCATAGCCGCCGGAGCGGGGATTCCAGTGCAGGCTGGGAAGCGTGGCATCGCCGCCGACCGCGGGGGATTTCACGGCCAAGCGCAGCTCGTGCGGCACACCGCGCTGCCAACGCCCGGCGCTGATGGTGAGTTCCTGCGGGGGGTCTACCGGAAAGAGGTGGGCAATGCGGCCCAGGCACCGTCCGGTCTCGTCAATGAGCATCGGCAGCGGAAAGTTCTGCCAGGGTGCGTCCGCCGGCAGGCTCTTGTAATAGTCGTCGGTGAAGACACTGAGCAATCGCACCTTGGCCACCGCAGCGGACGGGCCGGACTGGCGTGCAATGTTGCAGACGCGGACCGCTGCGCGGTAGGGCGTCATGTCTGCGGGTAAGCCCATGCCTTGCTCCACCGGCAGGCACGCCGTCGGGGCAATGGTCACAAAGTCATGGGCCTGTGAGGCGCAGGCCGATGCGAACGACGCCGTGAACAAGCAAGCGCGCCACCAAGCGGATGCGGACATGAAGGAAGGTCTCCCAAGCAGCAGAACATGCGGTGGGTGCTCTGCGTCACCCTGAAACGACGCCGAGTGTCGCTGCAGATGCTTGCTGTTTTGAAGTCAACCGACCGATTGGCAACCGCTTGATTCAGCTTTCACAAAATCCTACAGCCCGCATCATTCGGTAACTGAATTGGAGTCGAGTTCGCTATCTGCAGCACATCCTGCTTTGTGCCCTGGCCACGGAGGGGTCGAGCGCCATGGCCCGGCTCAAGCCAGCGCCGCCTCGATATCCCCCGCCAGCTTCTTGGGCGCATCTTGCGGCGCATAGCGCCGTATCACCCGCCCATCCTTGCCCACCAGAAATTTGGTGAAGTTCCACTTGATGGCCTTGCTGCCCAGCAAGCCGGGGGCTTCGGCGGAGAGCCATTGGTACAGCGGGGAGGCGTTGGCGCCGTTCACATCGATCTTGGCCATCATCGGAAAGCTCACGCCGTAGTTGAGCTGGCAGAAGCTGGCGATTTCGTCGTTGCTGCCCGGGTCCTGGCTGCCGAACTGGTTGCACGGAAAGCCGAGCACCACCAGGCCTTTGTCGGCGTACTGCTTGTGCAGTTCTTCGAGGCCGCCGAATTGGGGCGTGAAGCCGCAGGCGCTGGCCGTGTTCACGATCAGCAGCACCTTGCCCTGGTACTGCGATAGCGGCACGGTCTGCCCGTTCATCTGCTGGGCTTCAAAGTCGTAGATGTTGTGGTCGGGCATGGCGCAGGCTCCTGAGGGTGGAAGGAAGACGCACCATGGTAGTTCTTTCAGTGCGGCGCCGCGCCGGGCCGGCGGAACTGCAGTGCCGCCAGCAGCGATGCCAGCAGGATCAACGCGCCGCCCACCACCGTGCGGGGCGTGAGGGTGGCGGCGCCCAGCAGGGCCGATGACACGCTGGCGAACATCACCTCCGACAGCATCACCAGCGCCGTGGTGCCGGCCGCCAGGCGCGCGGCGCCGAACTGCAGGGCCCAGTTGCCCAGCATGAGCACACCGGCCAGCAGCAGCGCGGTGACAAGCCAGGTGCTGTTCACCGCCGGGAACGGCTCGACCACACCCAATTGCAGCCCCACGCAGGCCACGGCCAGCGCCATCAGCATGCAGCCACCGAACATCGAGAACATCCGCGCCGGCCCCGGCACGGCGTGCAGGCGGCGCAGCGTCACGTTGGTCAGCGCGAACATGAAACCCCCCAGCAGCGCCAGGCCGTCGGCCAGCGACAGGTTCTGCAGCAGCCGTGCGGCGGGCGCGCCCTCGGGCAGCAGCACCAGCACCACGCCGGCAAACGCCAGCGCCAGGCGCAGCAGCGCCGAGGCCGTGGGGCGCTCGCCCAGGATCCTCCAGGCCAGCAGCACGGCCCAGGCGGGCATCAGATAGAACAGCAGGATCACGCGCACCACGTCGCCAATGGTCACGGCCCAGTTGAACGCCACATTGTTCAAGCCCGAGCTCAGCGCCAGCAGCCACAACGCAGGATGCGCCCGCACCTGCGCCAGGATGCCCGGCCGCCAGGCCAGCAGCCCCATCAGCACCACCGCATACATGAACGCCGTGGCCCACAGCGGGTGCAGCCCCGCCCGGTGCATGTGCTGAAACGGCCACCACGCCAGCCCCCAGACAAAGGCATTGAACAGCAGGGCAGCAAAGGGCAGACGCGATGGCATGAGAAAAGAATGGGCCGCTACCGCACAACAGATAAGCGCAAGCAGCTATGAAATTGATAGTAAATGATGCGCCCTCAAAAACTGGCGCGCCCTAAAAACCCGTGCACCCGTGGATCTGGCTCCGCCAGTCCACCGGGTGCGTCCCCCTCCGGGGGAAGCGGCGCAGCCGCTCAGGGGGGCTTCTCAGTGATGCGCGTCGTGCCGCGCAATGTGCAGCAGGTGCTCCACCTCTTCGCGGTGGTGAATGCAGTTGTTCTGGTGCCAGCGCCGGATCAGCCACATCACGCCCGCCACCACCAGACCGAACGCGGTGATGGCGCCGAACACCGACAGGCCCAGCTTGAGCGACAGGCTGTAGAAAGCGCCCAGCGCCAGGATGCAGGCCTGCTCGTTGAAGTTCTGCACGGCGATGGAGCGGCCCGCGCCCATCAGGTTGTGGCCCCGGTGCTGCAGCAGCGCGTTCATGGGCACCACGAGGTAGCCGCCCAGCCCGCCCAGCACGATGAGGAACGGTATCGCCACCCAGATGTTGTTGATGAACACCATCAGGATCAGCAGCAGCCCCATCGCAATGCCCAGCGGGATCACCTTGGTGGCGACATCCAGGCGCATGCGCATCGACGCGACCACTGCGCCCACGGCGGTGCCGATGGCGACCACGCCCGTGAGGGCCGAGGCCTGCGTGGTGTTGTAGCCCAGTGCCACGGCGGCCCACGCCAGCACGATGAACTTGAGATTGCCGCCCGCGCCCCAGAACAGCGTGGTGGTGGACAGCGAGATCTGGCCGAGCTTGTCGCGCCACAGGCGGCTGTTGCAGGCCCAGAAGTCCGGCAGCAGGCTGAGCGCGTTGGACAGCACGCCGCGCGACGGGTCGGCACGCATGGGGCGCATCTCCACGCCGGTGTGCGGGATGCGGGTGTTGAACCAGGCGGCCAGCGCATACACCGCGATCAGCGCGGCAATGGCCGATTCGGCAGGCGTGTCCACACCCGTGTCGATGAACGGAATGTCAAGACCCAGCAGCATGGAAGACAGGTGGTGGCCCACCAGCTGGCCGCCGAACAGCACGCCCAGGATGATCGAGGCGATGGTGAGCCCCTCGATCCAGCCGTTGGCCTTGACCAGCTGCGACGCGGGCAGCAGCTCGGTCAGGATGCCGTACTTGGCCGGGGAGTAGGCCGCGGCACCGAGGCCCACCACCGCGTAGGCGATGAGCGGGTGCGAGCCGAACAACATCATCAGGCAGCCCACCACCTTGATGGCATTGCTGACGAACATCACCTTGCCCTTGGGCAGGGCGTCGGCGAAAGCGCCCACGAAGGGCGCCAGCACCACATAGAACAGCGCGAACATGGGGACCAGCGCAGCGCGCTGCCATTCCGGGGCGCCCTCTGAGCGCAGGAGTTCCACGGCGGCGACGAAAAGTGCGTTGTCGGCCAGCGAGCTGAAAAACTGCGCCGACATGATGGTGTAGAAACCGCGCTTCATCGAATGGCTGTTGGTGCATCAGTTCGGCTGATGCCCTGTTAAAAGTGGGGAACCCTGGCAAGTGACAGACGGTTATATCACGCGGATAAACGGCCACGATGCCAGAATCCTTCGCGTATTCCCCGGTAAATCCCTCGCTCCATCAGGTCCTTTTCCATGCCACGTCCCATCACAGCCACCATCCACACCGCCGCCCTGCACCAGAACCTGGAGCGCGTGCGCCAGTCGGTCCCCGACGCCAAGGTCTGGGCGGTGGTCAAGGCCAATGCCTATGGGCACGGCATCGAGCGGGTGTTCGAGGGCCTGCGCAGCGCCGACGGCTTTGCGCTGCTGGACCTGGGCGAGGCCGAGCGGGTACGCCAGCTGGGCTGGCGCGGGCCCATCCTGCTGCTCGAAGGCGTGTTCGAGCCGCGCGACCTGGAGCTGTGTTCGCGCCTGTCGCTGTGGCACGCCGTGCATTGCGACGAGCAGATCGACATGCTGGCCGCGCACAAGACGCAGGTGCCGCACCGCGTGTTCCTCAAGATGAACTCCGGCATGAACCGCCTGGGCTTCACGCCCCAGCGCTACCGCGCGGCCTGGGCGCGGCTCGACGCCTTGACGCAGGTGGACGAGATCTCGGTCATGACCCACTTCAGCGATGCCGACGGCCCCCGCGGCATCGGCCACCAGATCGACGTGTTCAACCAGACCACGCAGGACCTGCCCGGCGAGCGCAGCCTGGCCAACAGCGCGGCCACGCTGCGCCACCACGGCGACGCGCGCCTGCGCTCGGACTGGGCGCGGGCCGGCATCGTGCTGTACGGCAGCGCGCCGGACTTCCCCGAGAACGATGCCGCGCACTGGCAGCTCGCGCCCACCATGACGCTGTCCACCCGCCTGCTGGCTGTGCAGCAGCTGCAAAAGGGCGACACCGTGGGTTACGGATCGCGCTTCACGGCCGAAGGGCCGCTCACCATCGGCGTGGCGGCCTGCGGCTATGCCGACGGCTACCCGCGCCACTGCGACACCGGCACGCCCGTGCTGGTGGGCGGCGTGCGCACGCAGCTCGTGGGCCGCGTGAGCATGGACATGGTCACGGTGGACCTCACGCCGCTGGTCGAGCGCGGCATGCCGGTGGGCTTCGGCACCGAGGTCACGCTGTGGGGCCAGGCCAGCAACGGCGCAATCCTGCCGATCGACGAGGTGGCGCGCGCTGCCGGGACGGTGGGCTACGAGCTGATGTGCGCGCTGGCCCAGCGTGTGCCGGTGGCGGTGGACGGCGAACGCTGACGCCCGGTCCTGCCGGCACCGCCGGCGTGCCGTGGCACGCGGATTCGTCGACAAGTTCACGGGGCCTGCCGCTGGCCGGGCAGGGCGGAGCGCCGGCACGGCATGAAAGTGGTGTGAAATGGGCGCCGCTGCGCAGCAAGAAGCAAAAGCAAAAGCAAAAGCAAAGAAGAAAACACCGCAGCACCAGTCCAGCGCCTGCGGCGGTCCTGCACCGGGACTTCGGCAGGCCCTGCCTCCACCTTCACGACGCGTTTCCTTGTATGGCCACTCCCCGCAGCGACCGCAGCAATGGCAGCAAAAACAGCAGCCATCACGGCAACCCCAACCAGACGAAAAAGGGCTCCAGCTGGCGCTCCGTGCGCATGCCGCAGCACGGCAGCGTCGCGCGCACCCTGCAGCAGCGCTACAGCCTGCGGCTGCACGGGCTGCTGATCGGCAGCTTCACGCTGCTGCTCATGTGGTGCACCTCGCACGTGCAGATGCTGGCGGGGGTGGAGTCGCTGGCGCTGCGGTATGCCGTGACGCTGTCTGTCGGCTACCTGGGGTACCTGCTGGTGCTGCGGGCCTGGGCCGCGCGACTGGTGCGCAGGCGCGAGGAGGAAGAAAACAGCGTCGATGCCAACGTGGACCTGCCCGACCTGTCCTGGCCCGGCGGCGGCTCGCCGTCCGGTGGTGGCCATGTGCCGATGCCGCGCACAGGGGGCGGCAACTTCGGCGGCGGCGGTGCGTCGGGGGACTACGGCAGTAGCAGTGGCAGCGACGGCAGTGCCCTGGGCGACCTGGCCAGCGGCGCGGCCGATGCGCTGGGCAGTGCCGACGAAGGGGCCGTGGTGGTCGTGCCGGTGGTGGCCATCTTTCTCATCGGCGCGGCGCTCATCCTGGGCGCGGGCTCGCTGGCCATGCTGTTCTTCGGCTGGGACGTGCTGCTGACCGTGGCGGTGGAGATCGCGTTTTCGGTGGCCACGGCGCGCGCCGCCGTGGGTGTGGAGCGCGAGGGTTGGTTGGGCGCCGCCGTGCGGCTGACCTGGAAGCCGCTGCTCGGTGCGCTTATCTGCGCCGTGGCGCTGGGCGCGACCATCGACCACTTCCTGCCCGATGTGCAGTCGCTGCCGCAGGCGGTGCGGGCGATTCAGGGGCGTTGAGCCCGGGAATCAATTTGCTATAGTTTGTATAGCTGAAAAGTGTTATTCATCCAGCGGTAGAGCACATTTTTTCTTGAATCGCTGAGGTGGGAGGCGGTGGGGCGAGGGCCGCAGCCTGGCGCCCTACCGGCGGCCGTGCCGGCCTTCCTCGCACCCCGAAGCACCCAGCGCATCGACACTGCTGCGCACCTGCGCCAGCAAGGCCAGCAACTGGGCCTGCGTGGCGCTGTCGCACCCCTGCAGCAGCGTGGCCGCCACGCCGCGGCGGGCCTCGCGCAGCGCCTGGTGCAGCGCCAACCCCTGGGCGCTCAGGCTCAGGCAGCGGCTGCGCTTGTCCTCGGCATTGGGCGCGCTCTCCAGCCAGCCCTTGTCCTGCAGCATGCCCACCATGCGCGCCACCTGCGCCTTGTCGGCACCGCTGTGGGACACCAGCTCCTTTTGCGTGGCGCCCGGGTGGCGGCCCACGAACATCAGCGCCCGCACTTCGTTGAGCGTGAGCTCCGGGTGCACCGACGCCATGGTGCGCACCATGTGCGCCTTGTACACATGCAGCAGGTCGTGCATCGCGTCAAAGACGTCGGAAGGCCCCGGTGGAGCAGCGGTTCGGGAATTCATCGTGTTATGTGGTTGACAAAATCAACCAACGAGCGGATCATTTGGTGGACTTTGTCAACATTCTAAATCATGAACACACCTCTGCCCATCACCACACCCGCGCACCTCGCCGTCGAGCGGGTCCGCCACACCCTGCAAGCCCGCCACCTCCAGGTGGTGCGGCGCACCGACCTCAGCCCCGGCTTCGTGCGGCTGACCCTGGCCGGGCCTGAACTGGCCGGTTTCGTGAGCGCGGGTTTCGACGACCACCTCAAGCTCATCCTGCCGCAGCCGGGGCAAGAGCGCCCCTCGCTGCCGTCGGTGCAGGACGGCCGCCCAGTGTTCCCCGACCCGCGCCCCGTACTGCGCGACTACACCCCTGCGCGCTTTGATGCCGCCACAGGCGAGCTCGACATCGAAGTGGCCCTGCACGACGCCGGCCCCGCCACCGACTGGGCGGCCAGCGCCTTCGTGGGGCAGTGGGTGGGCATTGCCGGGCCGCGCGGCAGCCTGGTCATCCCCACGGGTTTCGACTGGCACTGGCTCATCGGTGACGCGTCGTCCCTGCCGGCCATTGCGCGCCGCCTGGCCGAGCTGCCTGCCACCACCACCGCCACGGTCCGCATCCACGTGCGCAACCCGGCAGACCAGCGCACCCTGGCCAGCGCCGCGCGGCTGGACCTGGCGTGGGTGGACTCCTTGCCCGCAGCGGTCGATGCGCTCGCGATACCGCCCGGCGCAGGCTACATCTGGGCCGCCGGCGAGCACAGCGACATGGCCGCAGTGCGCAAGGTGGTACTCGCCAAGCCCGGGGTGGACGCCAAGCGCATGCGCATCGCGGCGTACTGGAAGCGCGGCGTGGCGGATCACCACGAGGACTTGGCCAGCGCGTGAGGGGCGCGGTGCTCCTGCACAGCGCAGCGCAGGGTGCTGCCGCTGCCTGGATGCCAGGGTGGTGGCCAGGCAGAGGCGATCAAGGCATCAGGTGAGCAGAGTCTGTGCCGCCGCCTGCTGCACCGCCTCCGTCATGCGGTGCAGCGCCCGAACGTTCAGGCGCCAGTACTGCCAGTACAGCGGCACATCCACCGGCCTGCCGGGGACCAGCTCCACCAGCGCGCCCGTCTTCAGGTCGCGCTCCACCATCGGGTCGGGCGTCATGCCCCAGCCCAGCCCGGCGCGCGTGGCGGCGACAAAGGCGTGCGCGTCCGGCAGCCAGTGCACGGGCGGCGTGAAGGCGCGCCGGGTGATGCGCCGCACGAAGCGCCCTTGCAGCGCATCCTTGCGGTTGAACACCAGCATGGGCGCCTGCACCAGCGACGCGGCGTTCACGCCCTGCGCAAAGTGGCGCTGCATGAACGCGGGGCTCGCCAGCGCCCGGTAGCGCAGGGTGCCCAGCGGCAGCACCTGGCAGCCTTGCACCGGCTGCGGGTCGGCCGTCACGGCGGCCATCACGCGGCCTTCGCGCAGCAGGTTGGCCGAATGGTCCTGGTCCTCCACATGGATGTCGAAGGTCAGGCCCGGGCCCTCGGCCGCGTGGGCGTGTGCCATGGCCGCAGGAAACCAGGTGCCGAGCGAATCGGCATTCACGCCGATCGCCAGGCGGATGGACGTGTGCTGCCCGCCGCCGATGGCATCGAGCGCGTCGGCCTCGCTCAACGCGACCTCGCGGGCATGCCGGTACAGCGCCTGGCCCGCGTCGGTGGGCGTGCAGGGCGTGGCCCGCCGCACCAGCACCTGGCCTACGCGCTCTTCCAGCAGCTTCACACGCTGCGACACCGCCGACCGGGTGACATGCAGCACGGCAGCGGCACGCTCGAAGCTGCCCTCGTCGATGACGGCGGCAAAGGCGCTGAGCTGGGCGGAATCAAGGGCCATGGCGGGCAGTAAGGTCGGTGGTTAGCCATTCTGACGGATCGTTAGAAAGTATAGCTACCGTGAACACACTGCCATCGCCACAATCCGGCGCATGAGCAGCACCGCCTTCGTCCACGGATTCACATCCACCGCCCTTTTGATCATGGCCATCGGCGCGCAGAACGCGTTCGTGCTGCGCCAGGGGCTGCGGCGCGAGCACGTGTTGCCCGTGGTGCTGTTCTGCGCCGTGTCCGATGCGGTGCTGTTGCAGGCCGGCATCTGGGGCATGGGCGGCGTTCTGGCCGCCCGGCCGGAATGGGCGCAACTGATGCGCTGGGCGGGTGCCATCTTCCTGGTGGCTTATGCGCTGCAGGCCGCGTCGCGGGTGTTCAAGCCCAGCCACCTGCTGGTGTCGGTCAACGGCGCGGGCGCGAGCCTGCGCAATACGCTGCTCACGCTGGGCGCGCTGACCTGGCTCAACCCGCATGTGTATCTGGACACCGTGGTGTTGCTGGGCACCATGGCCAGTCCCTATCCGACCTGGGGCCGCGCCACCTTTGCGGCGGGCGGGTCGCTGGCCAGCGCGTTGTGGTTCCTGAGCCTGGGGTTCGGCTCGCGCTGGCTGGCGCCGCTGTTCGCCTCGCCCGGCGCGTGGCGTGTGCTGGACGGCGCCACCGCGGCCACCATGCTGGCGCTCGCCGGGGTCATGGCGTGGGGTTGATGCCGCTGCAGGCACGCCTAAGCTAAGAAGGATAAGTTCGTTAGCGAAACCTGCGCTTTGATCCATAGTGCGGGCATCGACTGATCTGGAGTGATTTCCCCCATGCGTTTCAAGACCCTTCTCCTGGCCGCGGCCATTGCCACTGCGTTGCCCCTGGCCGGCCAGGCAAAGACCTTCCGCTGGTCCCGTGCGGTGGACGTTTCGTCCTGGGACATCCATGCCCAGAACGTGGGCGTGAACAACACCCTGCACGCTGCCGTGTACGACACCCTGGTCGAGTACAACAGCAAGACCTTCAAGACCGAGCCCGCCCTGGCCACCGAATGGAAGCGCGTGAGCCCCACGCAGCTGCGCATCACCCTGCGCAAGGGCGTGAAGTTCAGCGACGGCAGCGACTTCACGGCCGACGACGCCAAGTTCTCGCTGGAGCGCGCCAAGGCCAAGAGCTCCAACTACGCCGTGTATGCGCTGGGCATCGACCGCATCGAGAAGGTGGACGCTCACACCATTGACATTTTCTCCGACCTGCCCAACCCCGTGCTGGTGAACCAGCTCACCGAGCTGCGCATCCTGAGCAAGGCCTGGGCCGAGAAGAACAAGTCGGTCGAACCCAAGGACATCAAGACCAAGGACGAAAACTTTGCCCACCGCAATGCGCTGGGCACTGGTCCGTTCCAGCTCAAATCCTGGGCGCCCGATCAGCGCGTGGTGCTCGAGCCCAACCCGCACTGGTGGGGCAAGTCGCAGTTCCCCACCAACGTGACGGAGGTGGTCTACACCCCCATCAAGGCCGACGCCACGCGCACTGCCGCGCTGCTGTCGGGCGAGATCGACTTCGTGATCGACCCGAGCCTGCAGGACCTGGCGCGCATCCGCCAGACCCCCACGCTCAAGGTGCTGGAAGGCGCCGAGTACCGCACCATCTTCCTGGGCCTGGACCAGTACCGTGAAGAGCTGCCTGGCTCCGACGTGAAGGGCAAGAACCCGCTCAAGGACGTGCGGGTGCGCAAGGCGCTCTACCAGGCCATCGACATCAACGCCATCCAGCGCGTGGTGCTGCGCGGCCTGGCGCAGCCCACGGGCACGCTGATCGCCCGGCAGGTGAACGGCTGGACGCCCAAGGCCGACGTGCGCTGGCCTTACGACGCCAAGGCCGCGCAGAAGCTGCTGGCCGATGCGGGCTACCCCAACGGCTTCGAGGTGGACTTTGCCTGCAGCGCCGGCCGCTACATCAACGACGAGCAGCTGTGCCAGGCCATCACCTCGCACTGGGCCAAGATCGGCGTGAAGGCCAAGCTGCGCTCGCTGCCGTTTGCCACGTACTTCCCGATGATCCAGCGCAACGAGGCCAGCATCTACCTGCTGGGCTGGGGCGTGCCGACCTTCGACGCGTTCTACTCGCTGCAGTCGCTGATCCGCTCGCCCGGCGCGGGTGGTGACGGCAACTTCAACCTGGGCCGCTACTCCGACCCGCAGCAGGACGCGCTGATCGAGCGCATCAAGAAGGAAACCGACGCACCCACACGCAACACGCTCATCGAGAAGGTGCTGGTGCAGGACCACGAGGCGATCTCGCACATCCCGCTGTACAACCAGGTGATCCCGTGGGCCGCCACGCAGAAGGTGGACGTGCCGCACCGTGCGGACAACCGCATCGACTGGCGGTATCTGAAGGTGAATTGATCCGCTGGCAGTGGTGGACATGAAAAGGCCCCGGCGCTGTGAAGGTGCAGGGGCCTTTCTTTTTTGGGGAGAGGGCGAGTGGCAGGATTTGCGCTGGCGGGCTGAGCCTGTCGAGGCCTTGCACAGCAGCGCCTCAACCCGGTGCCACAACCCTCACGCCAACGCGCGCTGCACCGCAGGCCGCGCCGCCACGCGCTCGAAGTGGGCGGCCACCTTGGGGAATGTCGCGATGTCCACGCCATCGCTCTTCAACCAGCCGGCGATGGTGAAGAGGTACGCATCGGCCACCGAATAGTGCTCGCCCAGCACCCACGGGCCTTGCAGGTAGTGCTGCTCGATCACCTCGAAACACTCGGTCATGGTCTGCGGCACCTTGCGCTGCATGGCTGCAATGGCTTCGGGCTCATCGGCCCAGCGGCCCGCGCGCCGGCCGTGGGCATGCGCCACGTGCACGGTGGATGCGAGGTAGCTGTTGAACTCCTGCAGGCGCGCCAGCGCGAAAGGGTCGTCCAGCGGTGCGAGCCGCGCCTCGGGAAATTGCTGCGCCACGTACACCAGCAGTGCCGGGGTTTCGGTCAGCACGCCGCGGTCGGTGACCAGCGCGGGCACGCGGCCCTTGGGGTTGATGGCCAGGTACTCGGCGCTGCGCTGCTGGCTGTTGGCAAAGTCCAGCCGCGCCACCTCGTGGCCCGCGTTGGCCTCGTGCAGGGCGATGTGGACGGCGAGGGCGCAGGTGCCGGGAGCGTAGAAGAGCTTGAGCATGGTGATGGTGAGATTCGGGTCGGGTTGAGGAAAACGGAACGGAACTAGTAGAGACCGCGGGTCTGTGCCATCAGCCGCACCAGGCCCAGCAGCGCATCGGTATGCGGCGTGGGCGTGTGGGTGATCTGGCCCAGCTCGCGCACTGCGCCCACCAGCGCATCGATCTCCATGGGCTTGCCGGCCTCCACGTCCTGCAGCATCGAGGTCTTGAAAGCGCCCAGCTTGCGCGTGACAGCGTGGCGGTCCTCGGGTTGCTGGTCGATGGGCAGGCCCAGCTTCTCGCCGATGGCCTTGGCTTCGAGCATGACGTGCGAGATGAAGCCGCGCACCAGGTCGTCGTCCAGGATGCGGTCGGTGGTGGCGCCGGTGAGCGCGCTGATGGGGTTCATGGTGAGGTTGCCCCAGAGCTTGAACCAGATGTCGCGCTGGATGCGGTCCGACACTTCCACCTCGATGCCGCCGCGCTGCAGCAACGCGGCCAGTGTCTGCAGGCGCGCGCTCTGGCTGCCGTCCGGCTCGCCCACGATGAGGCGGTTGCCGAAATGCTGGCGCACAAAGCCTGGCGCCTCCAGCGAGCAGCTGGTGTGCACCACGCTGCCCACCACATTGCGGCTGGGGATGGCACGGGCGATCACGCCGCCGGCATCCACGGACTGCAGTGCCTGCCCTTGCGCCGCGCCGCCAAAGCCGTCCAGAAACCACCACGGCACGCCGTTCATGGCCGTGAGCACGATGGTGTCAGGTCCTATCAGCGGGTCCATGGCCTGCGCCACGTCTGGCAGGCCTGGCGCCTTGACGGCCACGACCACCAGGTCCTGCACGCCCAGCGCCGCGGGGTTGTCCTGCGCAGTCACTGCGGTGTGCACCACCGTGCCATCCGGGCGGCGCAGGCGCAGGCCGTCGGCCGTCAAGGCGTGCAGCGTGGCGCCGCGCGCCACGAGGCTGACGTCGCAGCCCGCCTGCGCCAGGGCCACGCCCAGCCAGCCGCCAATGGCGCCAGCGCCGTAGATACATGCTTTCATCGTCAAGGCTTTCAGTCAGGGAATGGAGAGATAGATAAATAAAGGAAGAGACAAAGAGGGGCTGTGTCAGTAGCCCAGCGGTCGCGTCGTCGCGCCGCCCGTGTCCCGAAAGCGCGCCGCCAGGTCGGCCGCCGCGCTGGCCAGCAGCATGGTGTCCACACCCACCGCCACGAACAAAACGCCGGCGGCCAGCCATTCGCGCGCCTGCGCCTCGCTGGTCGCCAGGATGCCCGGCGCCTTGCCCGCGCGCAGGATGCGCGCGATGCCTTCGTGGATGGCCGCCTGCACATCCGGGTGGCCGGGGTCGCCCCGGTGCCCCATGGACGCCGACAGGTCGGCCGGGCCGATGAACACGCCGTCCACACCCGGCGTGGCGGCAATCGCATCGAGGTTGCGCATCGCCTCCACCGTCTCGGCCTGCACCAGCAGGCAGACCTGCGCGTTGGCCTCGTGCACGTACTGCGGATAGGCCTGCCAGCGCGACGAGCGGGCGAGGGCGCTGCCCATGCCGCGCACGCCTTCGGGGGCGTAGCGCGTGGCGCGGACCAGGGCCTGGGCTTGCTCGGCCGTGTCCACCATGGGCACCAGCAGCGTCTGCGCGCCGATGTCCAGGTACTGCTTGATCAGCGCGGTGTCGCCCACCGGCACGCGGGCGATGGCGTGGGGCGGCGTGGCGCCAGGGGGCAGGGCGGCGGTGGCGCTGGCGATGGCCTGCAGCTGGTGCAGGATGGAGCGCACGTCGTTGGGCGCATGCTCGCCGTCGACCAGCAGCCAGTCGTAGCCGGTGCCTGCGACGATCTCGGCCGTGTAGGCGTCGGCCAGGGCCAGCCACAGGCCGATCTGGGCCTGCCCCTGGGCCATGGCCGCCTTGAAGCGGTTGGTGGGTGTGTGCATGCGTGCATTTTGCCGATGATGGCAAGCCTGTGCGCGCTGCACCGTCTGCTGGCGCCGCACCGGCGCCGCTATAGTCTGCAGCCCGCCCTGCCGAACGCTCCCTCTTCAACTCTTGCCATGGCCAAAGAAAAAACTGTCTTCACCTGCACCGAGTGCGGTGGCACCAGCCCGCGCTGGCTGGGCAAGTGCCCCGCCTGCGGCGCCTGGAACACGCTGATCGAAGCCGTGGCGGACGCAGGGCCCGGCAAGAACCGCTACAGCACGCCGCAGTTCGCGGGCCTGAACCAGGCCCAGGCGGTGATGCCGTTGTCGGCCATCGAGGCGAGCGACGTGGAGCGCACCCCGAGCGGCATCGACGAGCTTGACCGTGTGCTGGGCGGCGGCATCGTCGAAGGCGGCGTGGTGCTCATCGGCGGCGACCCGGGCATCGGCAAGTCCACGCTGCTGCTGCAGGCGCTCGACGCGCTGCAGCGCGCCGGCCTGCCCACGCTGTATGTGACGGGCGAGGAAAGCGGCGCGCAGGTGGCGCTGCGATCGCGCCGGCTGGGGCTGGACCACAGCCAGGTCAACGTGCTGGCAGAGATCCAGCTGGAAAAGATTCTGGCCACCATCGATTCCATGCAGCCCGCCGTGGCGGTGATCGACTCCATCCAGACCGTGTACTCCGACCAGCTGACCTCGGCCCCGGGCTCGGTAGCGCAGGTGCGCGAATGCGCGGCCCACCTGACGCGTGCGGCCAAGGCTTCGGGCGTGGCCATCGTGCTGGTGGGCCACGTGACGAAAGAAGGGGCCCTGGCCGGCCCGCGCGTGCTGGAGCACATGGTGGACACGGTGCTGTACTTCGAAGGCGACACGCACAGCCAGTTCCGACTGGTGCGGGCCATCAAGAACCGCTTTGGCGCGGTCAACGAGATCGGCGTGTTCGCCATGACGGAAAAGGGGCTCAAGGGCGTGAGCAACCCGAGCGCCATCTTCCTGTCGCAGCACAGCGAGCCGGTGCCCGGCAGCTGCGTGATGGTCACGCTGGAGGGCACACGGCCCATGCTGGTGGAGATCCAGGCGCTGGTCGACAGCGCGGGCCCCAGCCCCCGGCGCCTGTCCGTGGGCCTGGACAAGGACCGCCTGGCCATGCTGCTGGCCGTGCTGCACCGCCACGCCGGTGTGGCCTGCATGGACCAGGATGTGTTCGTGAATGCGGTGGGCGGCGTGCGCATCAGCGAGCCCGCTGCCGATTTGGCTGTGATGCTGGCCATTACCTCCAGCCTGCGCGGCAAGGCGCTGCCGCAGGGCTTTCTGGCGTTTGGCGAGGTGGGGCTGGCGGGCGAGGTGCGGCCCGCGCCGCGCGGTCAGGAGCGCTTGAAGGAGGCCGCCAAGCTCGGCTTTCGCGTGGCCGTGGTGCCCAAGGCCAATGCGCCCAAGAAGCCCATCGAAGGCCTCACCATCCACGCCGTGGAGCGGGTGGAAGAGGCGATGAACGTGGTGCGGGAGATCGGCTAGGCGACCAGGTGGCCGGGCTCAGCCCACGGGCCTGCAGACGGCGGTGACGCGCTTGTACAGCACGGTGCCGCTGTACAGGCCCAGCACTTCCTCGCGCGTGCATTGCATGGTCAGTGCGTGCTGGCCTTCCATGGAGATGGCAGCGGCAGACTCGTATTTGGCGGTGGCTTGCGTGCCGTCGGCACTGACGCGAATGTCCATTTTGTTCAGGCGTGTGGAAGAGCGCAGGCCCCCGGCCTGCATCGCCTGGGCGGACTGTTGCTGCAGCGCGCAGATGTCGCCTCGCCCGCCGGAGTACACGCTCGGCGGAGAGTTGCTGTGGTCTGTCAGTTTGAAATTCAGGTCGGGTGCGGCCAGCGCGCACTGGCCGCGGTAGTCCTTGCGGTCCCCCAGGTCGACGGCGCGTTGCAGCACGGCCTCGACCACCGCCGGTGTCAGCTTGGTGATGGGCTCGGCCTTGGCGCTGTTGCTGCTGGTGGCTGGCGCAGCGGCGGCGGGCGCACTGGCCCTGGCCGCAGGGGCAGTGGCCACCGCTGGCCGTGCGGCCGGGGGCGCAGGCCGCGGTGCCTGTTCGCACGCGCGGTCCGAGTAGGTCGTTTGCCCTTTGTCGTTTGTGCACTTGAACATGTGCTGGGCGGATGCCGTGGTGGTGGACAGGGCAGCCACCAGGGCTGCGAGCAGAAGGGGTGCGTTGCGCATGAAGGGGCCGTGGGCGAAAGGAGAGACTGCGCTATTAGATCAGCCCGCGACGACAGCCCGCAGCACCCGCTGCAAGGGGCGGGTGCTGCCAAGCCGGTGCGTCAGAAGGATTCCCAGTCGTCGTCCGAGCCCTTGGTGGCCTTCGGTGCAGTGGCAGCGGGTGTGGCGGCTGGGGCCACGGTGGGCTTCGGAGCCTGAAGCTTGCGGGCGGTGGCCGCAGCTGGGGCTGTACCCGAGGCCTTTGCCGCAGGTGCTTTGGCGGGACGCAGGGCTGGCGCTGGGCTGCGCGCGGCAGTGGCGGCAGACACGCGGGGCGCCGCCGGCCGGGGTGCCGGAGCACGGTCAGGGGTGGGCGCTGCGGGCGTGTGCCCCACGTTGAACACCGACACCACCTCGGACAGGCGCTGGGCCTGGTCGCGCAGCGACGCGGCCGCGGCGGCCGATTCTTCCACCAGCGCGGCGTTCTGCTGTGTCATCTGGTCCAGGTTGCTCACGGCCTGGTTGACCTGGCCAATGCCGTCGCGCTGCTCGTTCGACGACGCGGTGATCTCGCCGATCAGGTCGGACACGCGGCGCACGCTGGCGACGATCTCGTCCATGGTCTGCCCGGCCTGCGCCACCTGGCCGGAGCCGGTTTCCACGGTGTTCACCGAGGCACCGATGAGGTTCTTGATCTCCTTGGCCGCTTCGGCGCTGCGCTGCGCCAGGCCGCGCACTTCGCTGGCCACCACCGCAAAGCCCCGGCCCTGCTCGCCCGCGCGGGCGGCTTCCACCGCCGCGTTCAGCGCCAGGATGTTGGTCTGAAAAGCGATGCCGTCGATCACGCCGATGATGTCGGCGATCTTGCGCGAGCTGTTGGTGATGTGCTGCATGCTCTCCACCACCTGTGCCACGACCTCGCCGCCGCGCGTGGCGGCCTGCGCGGCGGTGGACGCCAGCTGGTTGGCCTGGCGCGCCGTGTCGGCGGACTGGGTGACGGTGGCGGTGAGTTCTTCCATGCTGGCGGCGGTCTGCTGCAGGTTGGCAGCGGTCTGCTCCGTGCGGGCCGACAGGTCGTGGTTGCCGGTGGCGATCTCCACCGAGGCGTTGGACATCGAATCGACGCCGCTGCGCACTTCTGCCACCAGGCTGCGCAGGCGCGCGGCCATCTGCGAGACGGAGCGCAGCAGGTGGCCGAACTCGTCCTGGCGGTCATCGTCGGCCGACACGGTGAGGTTGCCGGCGGCAATCGCATCGGACAACTCCACTGCGCGGTTCAGCGGGCGTGTGATGGAACGCACCAGCAGGAACGACAGCACCAGGCCCAGCACGAACACGATGCCTTGCGTCAGCCAGGCCAGCACATTGGCCTGGGTGCGGGCGGCCTGGGCCTCCTGCCGCGCGGCGTCGCGCTGGCTTTGCTGCAACTGCACGAAGGCTTCCAGGCTGTCCACGTAGCTGCCGATGGCGGCCAAGTACTTGCTCTCGATGAAGGCCTTGAAGGCGGCGCCGTCGCCCCCTTGCTTGATCTCGCGGGCCTGCTTGTTCAGGGCCAGCACATTGCTGCGCTCGCTGGCCACGCGCTCCAGCGCTTTCTTATCGGCGGGGGTGGTGGCCAGCTCCAGCACCTTGGCCTGGATGGCCGAGATGCCGGCGATGCCCGCCTTCACGCGGCCGTCGAAGAGGGTGGTCAGGTCCGGGTCGGGGGTGGCGTTGCTGGCCAGCACGCGCTCGCCGGTGGTCTCGGTGGCGCCCTTCCACTGCACTGCCAGCGTGATGCGGTTTTCGAACGATGCCATCGACTCCAGGGTGCGGTCCATCACCCGGCCGGCCTGGTGCTGTGCCCAGACCGAGACCAGCAGCATGGCACCCAGCAGACCCACGATAGAACCCCATAGCTTGGGCGCCAGGCGCACGTTATCCAGTTTCATTCCATGATCTCCAGAAGGAAGAACCTGCATTTTTGGTGCTTCGGTGCCTGCAGTAAACACCCGGCAGAGCAAGATGGGGCGCCGCTGTGCGCTAATTTGATTAATGTAGCGCTTACACAACGAAACACTTTGGTGGCGACGCTCGCGAACCCTCTTGCAGGAGCGAGGGCGACCAAGGCGCGGGGGATTGGGCGGAGCCGCCAGGCACTCATAAGACAATAGCGGCCATGAATTTGCGCAATATCTTTGTACCGCTGGGCATCGTCGGGGTCATCGTTTTTGGTTTCGTGGCCTACGGCTGGGCGGGCGTGGCGGCCGTGGCCGGGGGGCTGGTGATGTGGGGCCTGCTGCATTTCACCCGCCTCATGACAGTGATGAAGAAGGCGGCCAATCGTCCGATGGGCTATGTGGGAAGCGCGGTGATGCTGAACGCGCGGCTGAGCGTGGGGGTGAACCTCATGCACGTGGTGGCGATGACCCAGTCGCTGGGCGAGCAGCTGTCGGCGGCAGACACGGAGCCCGAGATCTACCGATGGACCGACGGCACCCAGTCGCACGTGACCTGCGAGTTCCGCAACGGCAAGCTGGTCAAGTGGGAGCTGGTGCGGCCCCAGAGCGAGGAGCCGGTCTCGCCCCCAGCCGCGCCGTAGGCAGGCGCTTTTATCGCTGCCGTGCGGCTGGATCGGTACGGTTGTGCGCAGCAGGCGTACGCCGGTGCCCTGCCGGTGCAGGGTGCGCCCTAGGGCGGCAGCCGGGCGGCGGTCGCCTAAAATCTCGCCTTTGCGACCCACAGCAACCAAGGATACCCATGAGCCCCGTAGTTCCCTCGATGGCCGATCGTGACGGCAAGATCTGGATGGACGGCCAGATGGTGGACTGGCGCGACGCCAAGATCCACGTCCTGACCCACACCCTGCACTACGGCTGCGGCGCGTTCGAAGGCGTGCGCGCGTACAAGACGGCGGACGGCACGGCCATCTTCCGCCTGCAGGAGCACACCGAGCGCCTCTTCAACAGCGCCAAGATCCTGCGCATGAAGATCCCGTTCACCCAGGAAGAGGTGAACGAAGCCCAGAGGGCCGTGGTGCGCGAGAACAAGCTCGAGTCGGGCTACCTGCGCCCGCTGACCTGGATCGGCTCGCAAAAGCTGGGGGTGTCGCCCAAGGGCAACCAGATCCACCTGATGGTGGCGGCCTGGGCCTGGGGCGCCTACCTGGGCGAAGAGGGCATGAAGCGCGGCATTCGCGTCAAGACCAGCAGCTACACGCGCCACCACGTCAACATCACCATGACGCAGGCCAAGGCAGTGAGCAACTACACCAACTCGATCCTCGCCAACATGGAAGCGCTCGACGACGGCTACGACGAAGCGCTGCTGCTCGACAGCTCCGGCTTCGTGTCCGAAGGCGCGGGCGAGAACATCTTCGTGGTGAAGAACGGCGTGATCTACACCCCCGACCTGTCGGCGGGGGCCTTGAACGGCATCACCCGCAACACGGTGTTCCACATCGCCAAGGACCTGGGCCTGGAGATCGTGCAAAAGCGCATCACGCGCGACGAGGTCTACATCGCCGACGAAGCCTTCTTCACCGGCACCGCGGCCGAAGTGACGCCGATCCGCGAGCTGGACCGCATCGAGCTTGGCAAGGACGGCTATGTGGGCAGCCGCGGCCCGATCACCGAAAAGATCCAGACCGCGTTCTTTGACATCGTCAACGGCCGCAACCCCCAATACGCCCATTGGCTCACGAAGGTGTGACCCAGCCCTGACGGAGCCGCTTCGCGAACTCCACCACCCGGCACAGACCGCCGAGGGCGACCGGGTGCCCGGGTGCACCGGGCAGGCCAGTTTCAAGCACCGCCGACGCGGCGGTGCATCAAGGAAAACGAATACATATGTCGCAAGCTGTCATCGAATTGCTGGCCAAGGACCTCAACCCCCAGGGTGGCGTCTTTTGCCCCAGCCCCAAGGCCGATATGAAAATCTGGAACACCCACCCCAAGGTGTACCTGGACGTGGCCCGCTCCGGCGAGGCCAAGTGTCCCTACTGCGGAACTGTCTACCGCCTCAAGGCGGGCGAACACGTACACGCTGGTCATTGATTGATGTCAGTGGCAGCCGGGGGCGGCACGCCGTCGCCCACGTTGACGGTGGCGGTGCTGTCCCACAACGAGGCGCACCGCATCGAAGCCTGCTTGCGCAGTGCAGCGTTTGCCGACCAATTGCTGGTGGTGGACAGCGGCAGCACCGATGGCACCGTGGCCATCGCGCAGGGCCTGGGCGCCGAAGTGCACAGCCACCCCGACTGGCAGGGCTTTGCCGTGCAGCGCAACCGCTTGCTGGCCCATGCGCGCGGCGACTACATCTTCTTTCTCGACAGTGACGAGGTGATGACGCCTGCGTTCGCGCAGGAGCTGCAGGCCATCGTGCGCTCGGGCGAGCAGGCCGTGTGGAAGATCCGCTGGCGCATGGTGGCGTTCGGGCACGAGCTCACGCACTTTCGCTCGCAGTCGCAGATCGAGCGGCTCTTCGTGCGCCGCATGGTCAAGGAATACACCGGCGTGGTGCACGAGCAAGCCCAATTGCATCCCCAGCCCGGCGGCGCCGACGTGCCGCGCCGCCTGATCAAGGCGCGCCTGCTGCACTACTCGCGCACCACGGTGCGCGGCAGCCTGGAGAAGCTCACGCAGTACGTGATGCTCGGCGCCGCCAAGCGCGCCGAGAAGGGCCAGCGCGGCGGCGTGCTGCGCGGCCTGGCCTCGGGCCTGTCGATGTTTCTGCGCCTGTATGTGTTTCGCCTGGGGTTCCTGTGCGGCGGCGCGGGTTTTCTGTATTGTCTTTTTGTGGCGCTGGAGGGGTTCTTTCGTTATGCAGCGCTGCACTACGACCGAGACAGCCTGACAGGCCGTGTGATCCGGTGATGAAGACCTACCGTTGGTTGGGGCGCTGTGCGAGCGTCGGTGCGTTCATGGTGCCTGGCTTCGCGCTGTGGCTGCCTTCGGGCTATTCCTACGGTGCAGCGCTGCTGCTGCTGGCGGCGCTTGCGAGTGCGCCCGTCTGGTGGAAGCGCCCTGCGCCGCGTGCCGCGTGGTGGCTGACGGCGGCGTTTTCGTGCATGGCGGCCTTGTGGCTGCTGGATGTGGGGGCGACCTGGGGCTGGGGCAGCATGGACCGCCCCGTCAAGTACCTGCTGGCGCTCCCGTGCATCTTCTACCTCATGACGTTCGAGCCCCGTGCCTCGTGGCTGTGGATGGGGGTGGCCGTGGGCGCGGTGGGCAGCGGCATCGTCGGGCTGTACCAGACCTTCGTGATGGCGCTGCCGCGCGCCAACGGGTTCACCAATGCCATCCAGTACGGCAATCTGAGCATGCTGCTGGCCGTGATGAGCGGCCTGCTGCTGGTGGTGCAGTGGCGGCGCTGGGTGCTGTGGCAGCGCTTGCTGCTGGCCGCCGCCGTGGTCCTCGGCGCTGCGGGGTCGGTGCTGTCGCAGTCGCGCGGCGGCTGGCTGGCGCTGGTGCTGCTGCTGCCCGTGTGCGCCTGGCTGCTGGTGCGCACCACGGGCCAGCGGCGCGTGTACTGGGGGCTGTGCGCGCTGGCGCTGGTGGCCGCGGCCCTGTCGCAGGTGCCGGCGGTGGAGCAGCGCGTGGACGAAGCGCGGGCGGAGGTGCAGACCTACCAGCAGCGCGGGGACGGACGCAGCTCGGTGGGCCAGCGCCTGGCCCACTGGCACCTGGCCTGGCAGATGGGCTGGGACCGGCCGTTGACGGGCTGGGGCCGCGCCGGGTACATCGAGGAGAAGGCGCGCCGTGTGGCGGCCGGGCAGGCGCACCCCGTCGTGCTGGAGTTCGGCCATGCGCACAACGAAGTGCTGGACCTGTTCGCCAAGCGCGGCATTCCGGGCGTGCTGTTGCTGCTGGCCTTCTATGGCATCCCGCTCGTGATGTTCTGGCCGACGGCCCGGCGCATCCGCGACGGTTCGGGCAAGATGGACCGCGAATCGCTGTCGCTGTGCCTCATGGGCGTGCTGTTGCCGCTGTCGTACATCGGCTTCGGCCTCACGCAGGTCTTTCTGGCGCACAACAGCGGCAACATGTTCTACCTCTTCATGTGCCCGCTGCTGCTGGCCGCCCTGCATGAGCGGCGCGCGCGCATTGGGTGCGGACGGCCGTTTTAGATGCGACACCCCCCTGAGCGGCTTTGCCGCTTCCCCCCGCTCTCGCATTGCTGCGCAATGCGGGCAGGGGGACGCAGCCCTCGCTGCGGGGCGGCCCTTGCCAGGCTGCCCTGGACTGGTCCGCGCCAGTTTCAACGGTTGCGGGCGGCGCTTGGCACCATGGACAACTGAGACGAGAGCCCTCTTCATGCACATCCTGCTGGTCAACAACTCCCCCATCCCGGTCTACGGCTATGGCGGTACCGAGCGCGTGATTTGGGACCTGGGCAAGACCCTGGTCCAGCAAGGCCACCGGGTGAGCTATCTGGTGCCCGAGGGCTCGACCTGCGACTTCGGTGACGTGCTGCCCATCCGCCCGGACGAGCCGTGGGAAGGGCAGATCCCGAAGGGCGTGGACATCACGCACTTCCAGTTCAACCCGCGCACCGAGCTGGGCAAGCCCTACCTGGTGACCGAGCACGGCAACGCGCGCAAGCCCAAGCCGCTGCCGCTGAACACCGTGTTTCTGTCGCGCGACCACGCGGCGCGGTACGGTTCCACCGAATTCGTCTACAACGGTCTGGACTGGAGCGGCTACGGCCCGGTGGACTTCAACGTGCCACGCCCGCGCTACCACTTCCTGGGCAAGGCCGCCTGGGGCGTGAAGAACGTGCGCGGCGCGATCAAGGTGGCACTGCGCGCGGGTGTGGAGCTCGACGTACTGGGCGGCACACGCATCAACTTCAAGCGGGGCTTTCGCTGGACGCTGTCGCGCAAGATCCATTTCCACGGCATGGTGGGCGGCACGCAGAAGACCGGGCTGCTCAACGCATCGCGCGGGCTCATCTTTCCGGTGCGCTGGCACGAGCCCTTCGGGCTGGCGGTGATCGAGAGCCTGTACTTCGGATGTCCGGTGTTCTCCACACCGTACGGCGCGCTGCCAGAGCTGGTGCCGCTGCACTGCGGCGTGCTGTCGGCCGAAGCGGATGTGCTGGCCGAGGCGGTGCGCAACAACCGCTTCGATGTCCGGGCCTGCCACCAGCACGTGGTCGACCACTTTGGCGCCGAGCGCATGGCGCGCAACTACCTGCGGATGTACGAGCGTGTGCTGGCGGGTGAAAAAATCAATGCGCAGCCGCCCGTCATCCTGGGGCCTGCGCGCGAGCTGCCCTGGACTGGCTGAAGCTCCCCCTGAGTCGCCTGCGGCGCCTTCCCCCGGAGGGGGACGCACCCAGTGGCCCGGCAAAGGTTCTATGGTTCGAGTCAAGCGCTTTGGGTGATGCGATGAGCATCAAACGGCTTGCCTGATCGCCACACAGCAAAGGCAATGCGCAGCAGCTTGCGCGCCAGCACGACCAGGGCCTCGGTGCTCTTGAGCCCCCGGGCGCGCAACGCCTGGTAGGTCGCCGCAAACGTGACCGTGTGGCACGCCGACATCGCCGCCATGAACATCTGGTGGCGCATCGCCGGATTCCCTCGCTTGGACAAGTGCCTGCGCCCCCTGCTACGCCCAGAGTCGTGGGCCCGGGGATCCAGCCCGCTGTAGGCCACCAGCGCATCACAGCTGCAAAACGCCACGCGATCGAGCACGGTGACCAGCAACGCGCTCGATTGGGGACCGATGCCCACGATGCTTTGCAGCAACGTGCGAGCGCGGTGCAACTGCTCTTGCTCTTTGATCAACTGCGTAATGCGCCCATCGATGGTGTGCAGCAAGGTGCCAAAGGCGTCCTCCAGCCCCGCGGCCGCCTGCGCGATGCTCGTGCTGCAGTCGCGCAGCGACTGGCGCAGCGACTGGCGCAGCGCGGTGCGCTTGGTCACCACCGTCCAGCGCTGGCCCAGCAACTGCTCCAGTTCGGCCTGACAGGCGCTGGGGACACGGTGCGGGTGCAGCCGCTCGTGGTGCTCGGCCAGGTAGCGGGCAATGATCCGGGCATCCACCCGGTCGGTCTTGCCGCGCGCGCCCAGGCCCTTGGCGTAGAAGTACACATCGCGGGCGTTGAGCACGAACACCGTCAAACCCATGCCGGCGGCCAGGGTGGCCAGCAGCTGGTGAAAGCGGCCGGTGGACTCCATGGCCAGGAGCGCGCCAGGGGGCAGGGTGTGCAACCACTGCACGATGGCAGTGGACTCGTTAGCGACGGCAAGGCAAGCGTCCTGGCCGTGGGTGGCCACGACCAGCTCAGCCTTGGAGACGTCCACGCCGATGAAACAAAGGGGTACTTGCATGATGAGATTCCTCCAATGAACAATGACGATCGTTGGGGTGGAATCCCGCCACAGGCGTTAGCTTGCTTACAGATCGGCGCTGAGGTGCGGCTCAGTTCCTTATCGACGCTCAGGGGCGGGGTGGGGGCTATCTTTGCCAGTCGGTCAAAGCCGATAGCCGGTACTCAGGCCCTCCACCCCAACACCTCCACCATACAAGCCGGTTCCACGGGTGCGCTGGCGTTAGAGGCGCGCCAGTTAAGAGGGCCGGTGTCTCACCCCGCGAGGGGCTCTAACCCCGCCCCTCATCCGTTCGGGCTGAGCCTGTCGAAGCCAGGGCGCAGACGGCGCAAAACTTGAGACTCGGAGTCGGGAATTTTGAATCAAATAAACCGCTATCGCTTATTCAGAAAGCGCAAACAGCTATCAAATCAATAGCGTTGCTGCGCTTGCAGCAGCGCCGCTTGCGCAGCCAGCGCAGCCAGCGCGGCCCGCCATTCCGCTTCCAGCGCGGCCACCAGCTGTGCGGCCGGCATGGGCCGCACCCCGGCCACGCCCTGGCCGGCCCACAGCGAGAGGTGGTCTGCGCGGCCGGCTTCGGCGCTGGCCCGGCGCAGGGCGCCGGTGAGGGCGTTCTGCACGGGGTAGGCCGGCACATCGGTCTCGTGGGCGTGCAGCTTCTGCAGCATGGGGTTGACGATGCCGCGCGCCGGGCGGCCCGAGAACACGCGGGTCGTGCGCGTGTCGGTGGCGATGGCCTGGGCCATGGCGTCGCGGTAGGCACGGCCGATGCCCGATTCATCGCAGGCGAGAAAGGCGGTGCCCATCTGCACGGCCTCGGCCCCCAGCGCCTGCGCCGCAGCGATGCCGCGGCCGTCCATGATGCCGCCGGCCGCGATCACGGCCAGGCCGCGGGGGCGCAAGGCGTCGACGCACTGCGGCACCAGCGCCAGCGCGCCCACCATCGCGGCGGCGAAGTCGGCCTGTGATGGCATCCCCGCACGCATGGTGGAGTGAGCAGGCGCAAGTCCCTCGGCCTGCGGCCGGCCCGTGGGCAAAAAGGTGCCGCGGTGGCCCCCTGCCTCCATGCCCGATGCGCACACGGCATCGGCCCCCACGTCGGCCCAGGCCAGGGCTTCGGCCACCGTCGTGGCCGTGCCGATCACGTAGCAGCCCGCGCTGTGCAGTCGCTCGACCTGTGCGGCCGTGAGAATGCCGAAGGTGAAGCTGGCCACCGCGGGCCGCGCCTCGACCAGGGCATCGAACTGCGCACGGAAGTCCTCGCACCAGCGCGCGGGCACGGCGGCCTGCAGGCCGAACTCGGCGTACAGCGGCGCCACGCGCGCCAGCGCCAAATCGACGGTGGCGGCATCGGGCGTGGGCGTGTCCTGCACGAAGAGGTTGAGGCCGAAGGGCCGGTCGGTGCGGCGGCGCACCTCGGCGGCGGCCTCGGCCATGGCCGCCGGCGAGCGCATGCCGCAGCCCAGCGTGCCCAGCCCGCCGGCCGCCGACACGGCGGCCGCCAGGGCCGGCGTGTCGGCGCCGGTCATGGGCCCCTGCACGATGGGCAGGCGAAGGGAGAGGGCGGTGCGCAGGCTGCGGTCGGGCATGGTGACGTTCCGTGAAAGAAAGAAGGAAATGAAGTGGGAAACAAAGAAAGGGGAAACGAACTGAAGGCGGTCAGCCGACCAGCACCTGCTGCAGCGCATCGAGCGCGGCCGAGCGGTAGCCCTGGCGCCAGGTCAGCAAGGTGGTGATGGTGGTGATCGGCTGCTGGCTCAGCAATGCTGCGTGCGGCGAGATGCTGAGCACCGAGCGCGGCACGATGCCCGCGCAGCCGCCGCCCGCCACGCTGGCCAGGATGGCGTGGTACGAGCCCAGCTCCAGCAACTGCATCGGCTGCCGCCGGGGCGCAAACCACTCTTGCGCGATGCGGCGGTAGGTGCAGCCGGGCTCGAACACCGCCAGCGTGCCGGGCTGCACCTGGTCGGGGCCGGCGGCATGCGGGTGGCCGGCGGGCAGGACCAGCAGCAGCTCTTCCGTGAACACCGGCCGGGTTTCCAGGGCCGGGTCGGCGGGCTGGCCCGGTGGCCAGGCCACCAGCACCGCGTCGAGCGCGTGCGCGCGCAGGCGTTCCACCAGCACGCGGGTCGCGGCGGTCGTCAGCTCCAGCGCCACGCCGGGCCACTGGCTGTGCAGCCGCGCCAGCGGCGCGGGCAGGCGGCTGGCCGCGGTGCTTTCCATCGACCCCAGTCGCAGGCGGCCGGCGGGCGGGCCGGGTTGCAGCGCCTGCCGCGCCTCCTCGGCCAGCGCGAGCAGCCGGTCGGCATAGCCCAGCAGTACCTGGCCCTCGGGTGTGAGCGCCATGCGCTTGCCCTCGCGCAGGAACAGCGGCGTGCCCAGGTCAGCCTCCAGCTGGCGCACCCGCGTGGTCACGTTGGACTGCACACGCGACAGCCGCTCGGCAGCGCGCGTGACGCTGCCCTCTGCCGCCACGGTGCGGAAAATGTCGAGGGCGGCCAGGTCCAGAAGGGGTGGGGCTTTTTCCATCTTTAAAAAGTATGAATTACAAAAATTCAATCTCTTGCTAAGATGATAAGCACCCTCCACCCCCGTGGCAACCCTTCGCCACCCTGCACCGTGACCCAGGCGTCTCTTTCTCCCTCCGCCGATCATCCGCACACCGACGGCGCCGCAGCGCTGCGCGTGGCCCTGGCCGGCATGGCGGCGCTGGCAGCCGCCATGGGCATCGGCCGTTTCGCCTTCACCCCGCTCTTGCCCATGATGCTGCACGACGGCGTGGTGGACATCGCCACCGGCAGCTGGCTGGCCACGGCCAACTACGCCGGCTACCTGGCGGGGGCGCTCTTGTACATGGCGCTTCCGTGGCTGGGCCGCCGGCTGGGCGGCGTGCCGGGCAACGCCACGCTGGTGCGCGGCGGGCTGGTGGCCACCGTGCTGCTCACCGGCATGCTGGCACTGCCCTGGCCCGCGGTGTGGCCGCTGCTGCGCATGCTGGCGGGCGTGGCCAGCGCGCTGGTGTTTCTGGGTACGGCCAACTGGTGCATGGGGCGGCTGGCGCACCTGGGGCGCCCGGCGTGGGGCGGGTTGATATTCTGCGGGCCGGGGCTGGGCATCGTCATCACCGGCCTGCCCACCAGTGCCATGGTGGCCGCGGGCTGGAGCGCCGCGGCCGGCTGGGCGGCCTTCAGCCTGCTCGCAGCCGTGCTGTGCGCGGGCGCCTGGGCGGTGTTCCAAGGGGGTGAGGCGCCCCTGGCTGCGGCGCCCGGCAGCACCGGCGCGGCCTCGGTGCCTGCGCCACGCCCGGCCGCGGAGCGGGCCTTGCTCGCCATCGCCTATGGTCTGGCGGGCCTGGGGTACATCGTCACCGCCACCTTCCTGCCGGTCATTGCGCGCGCTGCACTCCCCGCGGGCTCGGTGTGGCCCGACCTGTTCTGGCCCATCTTCGGCGCGGGCGTCGCGCTGGGCGCGCTGCTGTCCACGCGCATCGCCCCCACGCGCGACCGGCGCTGGCTGCTGGCCGTGGCCTATGTGCTGCAGGCCGGCGGGGTGGCGCTGGGCGTGCTGTGGCCCGGGCCTGCGGGCTTTGCGCTGGGCAGCCTGCTGCTGGGCCTGCCGTTCACGGCCATCACGTTCTTTGCGCTGCAGGAGGCACGCTACCAGTGGCCGCAGGCGGGTGCCGGCTTCACCGGCCTCATGACGGCGCTGTACGGCATCGGTCAGATCGCCGGCCCGCCCATGGCGGCCGCGCTGCTGGCGCGGGCGGGGTCGCGGGCACAGGGGTTCGACTGGGCGCTGGGCGTGGCGGGGTCGGTGCTGCTGCTGGGGGCGGTACTTTACGCGGTCATGGCGTGGCGCTGGCGTCCACAGCACCAGAATTGAGCGGCTTGGAACGGATTCAAAGGTTTGAACTGCCTTTTTTAGCGTAAAAAAGACCTCTACCGCTTGCCCATCAAGCGCTACCAGCTATCAATGTGATAGCGGAAGCCTCAGCACGAAGCACGCGCCGCCACCGTCGCGGTCCTCGCAGTGCACGGTGCCGTTGTGGCGCCCGGCGATGGAGCGCACCAGCGCCAGACCCAGGCCCACGCCACCGGCGCGTTCGCTGGCGCCCGGCAGTCGGTAGAAGGGCTCGAAGATACGTTCGCGGTGCGTCAGCGGCACACCGGGGCCGCGGTCGCACACGCGCACTTCGGCGTGGCCCTGGCGGCGGTTGACCACCACGGTGATTTCGCCCGTACTGTAGCGGCGCGCGTTCTCCAGCAGGTTGCGGATGGCGCGGCGCAGCAGTTTGGACACACCCATCACGTCCACCGAATCGGGGCTGGCGCTCACGTCCAGGTCGGCGTCCACACGGGCGCATTCTTCGGCGGACAGGCCGATCAGGTCCACCAGCTCCACGGTGCCCACATCGGCCTCGTGCGCATCCAGGCGGCTGGCCAGCAGGATCTCGTCCACCAGCTGGTCCAGCTCGGCGATGTTGCGCAGGATCTCCTCGCGGAATGCGGGCGAGGGCTGTTGCCCGACCATGAGCTCCATGCCCATGCGGATGCGGGTGAGCGGCGAGCGCAGCTCGTGCGAGGCATTGGCCAGCAGCGACTTGTGCGACTTGACGAGTTTCTCCACCCGCTCCGCCGCAGCGTTGAACTGGCGCGCCAGGTCGGCCACCTCGTCCTGCCCCTGCTCGGGCACGCGCACCGAGAGGTCGCCTTCGCCAAAACGCTGCACGCTGCGCTGCAGCGCCTCCAGCCGCAGCGTGAGGCGCCGGATGATGGGGTACACGCCGATCGCCACCGCCAGGCCCACGATGCCCAGCAGCCACAAAAATCCGAAGGGCGGGCGGGTCCAGAAAGCGTCGCCGGGCCGGCCGCCGCCGCCCCGTTCACCGCGCTCGCCCCGGGGCTGGCGCGGCGCCATCTGCAGCACGAAGGGCTGTCCGTCTTCGGATTCGATGTTGAATTCCGCCCCTTCGCCCGGCTCGCTGGGCTGGCGTGTGGCCAGGCCGCGCAGCACCACGTTGCCCGTGTTGTCGCGCAGCACCATCTCGCGCGACGGGGGCACGAAGGGCTGTGCATTCTGGGCTTTTTGCTCCTCGGCCATGCGCCAGGCCCAGCCCACGGACAGCGTCAGCACCGCAATGCCGCCGACCACGGCCAGCCAGATGCGCAGATACAGGCGGCGGGAGAACGGTGTGGACAGGGACACCCGCTAGTCCTGCTGTTTGGCAAACACGTAGCCCACACCGCGCACGGTGAGGATGCGGCGCGGGTTCTTCGCATCGACCTCGATGGCTGCGCGGATGCGGCCCATGTGCACGTCGATGCTGCGGTCAAACGCCTCCAGCTCGCGGCCGCGCACGGCTTCCATGATCTGGTCGCGGGTCAGCACCCGGCCCGCGCGCTCGGCCAGCGCCACGAGCAGGTCGAATTGGTAGGAGGTGAGGTCGGCCAGCTGGCCGGCCACGGTGACGGTGCGCGCGTCGCGGTCGATCTCGAGCGTGCCGAAGCGCAGCGCCTGCGTGGCTGGCGTGCTGCCGCCATCGGTGCGCCGGCGCAGGATGGCGCGGATGCGGGCCAGCAGCTCGCGCGGCTCGAAGGGTTTGGGCAGATAGTCGTCGGCGCCCAGCTCCAGGCCGATGATGCGGTCCATGGGGTCGCCCTTGGCAGTCAGCATCAGCACCGGCACCTGCGCCGCGCTGCCTTGCAGCGAGCGGATGCGGCGGCACACCTCCAGCCCGTCCATGTCGGGCAGCATCAGGTCCAGGATCACCAGGTCGGGCAGCGCACCGGCCTCGGGCCCTTGCAGTTGCGCCAGGCCGCTTTTGCCATCGGCACGGTGCGTGACCTGCAGGCCCGACTGGCCCAGGTACTCACCCACCATCTGCGCGAGGCGGGCATCGTCTTCGATCATCAGCAGTTGGGAGCTCATGGGGGCAGTGTAGTAGCGGGTGCCACTCATGGTCGCGAGGCGGGGTCACGCGGTTTTGTCGGTCAGGTAAAGCTTCCGTAAAGCAAGCACTGCGGGTTGCGGATGTGCGTGTGCCTGCATTGCAGCGCGTGCCCATAAAAAAGGCTCCCCGCAGGGAGCCGGAAAACGTGCCCTTGGCAGCACGCGGGGTGTGTTCCGTCTCGCTCAAATCCCGAGCTTTGCGCGCAGGGCTGCCCACGCAGTGGCGTTCAGGCGGCGCGATGCGGTGAAGTTGAAGTCGACGCCGGTCTTGGTTTCGCGGGTCTGGAACACGCGGCTGCCGCTGGCGATGGTCGGCGCGTTGGCCACCTCGGAGTACGAGCGGGTGTGGCCCATGGTGGTGGGCGCGTGTCCGGCAAAGCGCATCACCCGCGCGCCGTGCAAGGTCGCGATGGAGTACGTGCCGGTCTGCGTGGCCGTGCAGTTGGAGATCACGGTCTGCGTGCTGTTGAGGTCGCATTCGTAGAACTGCACGGTGCCGGCCGTGGCGCTGGTCGTGCCGGTGAAGGCCACCCGCAGCGAGCGCGCGGGGCCGCTGGAGATGCCCAGGGACAGGGTGCCGGCACCCGTGCTCAGCACCACTGAGGACGCGGGCCGGGCCGTGATCATCTGCTCCAGGGTCGCTTCGCTGGCAGGCCGCGCATCGGCCGCAATGCTGTTGATGAAGACGGGCTGTGCGAGCGAAAGGTTGTAGCGCGTGTGCAGCCGGGAGCCGGCGGGGAAGGTGGCAGTGCCCACCGCGTTGAGCAGGTCGCTGGTGGAGGCGCCGTTGTTGTTGATGGTGTTCGTCTCGGCGTTGGCCTGGAGCGCGGTCACCACGCTGGACATGGTGCGCGTGTCGATGTCCTCGCGCGCCGTGAAGCCGACCTGCGTCAAGACCCCGCAGAAGCTGTTGCGGTTGGGTGTACCGACGGTGCCCTGCAGCAGGATGGTGTCGTCGCAGCGCTGCCAGCCGGTGGCCGTCAGGTAGGCCTGGTTGTAGAGCGTGCTCGCGGGCGTTGGCGAGCCGGCCGTGACACCGCCGCGCACGTCCCGCAAGGTGGTCCCTGCCGTGCCGCTGGCCTTGGCGATAGTGTCGATGGTGCGGTACGAGTAGTTGGCCGCATCGGCGTAGATGAAGCTCGACAGATCTCCAGCAGTAGCAGTGACCGCCGCCTGCTGGTCGCCGACCACCAGAGGCGCGCCTTCTTCCAGGCCTGCAGCCACCACCTTGGCCATGCTGCGCGCGCTGTCGAGCATGACGCCGGCCGTGGGGGCGTCGTCCTGGTAGTTGTCGATCTTGGCGGGGGCAATCGCCAGCTGCAGGGCGGCATTGCTGCGCGCCGAGGCTTCGGTCATGCCTGCGGTGATGCCCGCGGCCACCAGGGTGGTCAGCGGGTTGATCTGCCCGCTCTTGCCTGGCACCTGGCGCAGCACGTAGCGCGCGGCGGTGTTGCCCTCCGTCGTGTCGGCGGCGTCGATGGTGGTATTGGCGTCGGCCAGGGCTCCGGGCACCATGGGTGCTATCAGCGATGCGGCGGCGACCTGCGTCGTGCTGACCTGCGCGGTGTCATACGTCAGGGTGTAGGCGCCGTCGGCGCCGGTGCGGGCCGAGGCAGGCTCGCTGGCGTCGCAGGTGCTGTTGCTGTTCAGGTCCAGGCAGACGACGGCGTTGCGGATGGCCTGGTCGACGACCACTGTGCCGGTCAGCGTGACCTTGGTGTCCGGCGCTGGTGCAGGAGGGGCGGTGTCGTCGGAGGATGACCCGCCGCCGCAGGCCGTGAGGGTCAGGGCCAAGGCGCCGCCGAGTGCCAGCGCCAGGGTGGGGGAAGAAGTGTGCATGGAGTCGCTCCTGATCATGGTTGGGGAAGGTGAAGATGCCGTCACCGCGGGCGCTCGATGGCGATGCTCAGCGGTTACCTGACTGTCTGCAAATGCGCTGCGCGGCGCATCCCATGAACATGGGGGCCGGCCTTCTTGTGCGCTGGCAGGTTTGCCCCTACGCTGGGGCGCATGAAAATCGTCTTCACTTCCTGCATGGACGCAGAGCGCGTTGCGGACCAACCGATATGGAAGCGCATCGCAGAGCACGAGCAGCCCGACGTGCTGATGCTGCTGGGCGATCAGATCTACATGGACTGGGGGCTGGGCGCAGGCGCGACGGACTGGCGGTCGCTGATCGCCGCCAAGCCGGCCGCGGGCCTCACGGCGTACGCCGCCGACATGCACCGCCGCTATGCGCTGCAGTGGGATGTGGCGTCTTTCAGGGAGCTGGTCTGCGGCTTTGCGGGGCGCGCGGACCGGGCGCGGCTGCTGCTCACCTGGGACGACCACGACTACGCCTGGAACAACAGCCTGGGCGTGGATGGCTTGGATGGCTTGGATGGGGCGGGAGAAGCCTATCGCCACGGCGTACCTGCGCGGGTGAAGGCGGTCTCGCGCCGTCTGTTCGCGCAGTTCGAGCACCAGTTGCGCACGGCCAGCGTGGGCGATGCCTATCCCGCTCTGCCTGCTGGATGGGACGGCCCGCTGCCCGCCGGCACCGCAGACCTGTTCTGGTCGGGCGCGCTCGGCGGTTTGCAGGGGCCGCCCTGCCTGCTGCTGGACACCCGCTGGCATCGCCAGGCCAGAGCCGTGGGTGCCAGCATCCTTGGCGCCGACCAGGCCCATGCGTTGCTGGGTGCCGCGGGGGAGCCGGGCGCCGGCCTGCTGCTGGTGGCTGCTGGCACGCCCATGGCGCACCGCTATCTGCTGTCCCAGCAGGGATGGCATGCCGAGGGCGGTCCGAGCTACGTGGAGTTCGACGGCACCCTGCGCGCGGCCCGCAGGCCGGTGCTCTTCATCGGCGGCGATGTGCATGGCAACGCCTGGAGCGGGCGCTTGCCCTGCGCAGACGGCACGCCCAGCCGCGTGGTGCAGGCACTGTCGTCCGGCGCGGCCATTGGCCGGTACGGACCCAAGCGCTTCGCACCTTCTTACGGCGCGATCACGGTGCCGGACACCTGGCGCACGGGAGGCGCTGTGCAGTTGCAACTGTGGGCCCAGTCGCGCGAGGGGTCATGGGAGCCTGATCCGCCCGTGCCCGCGTTGCCCTTTGACGCCAACGACTGGACGCAGCCGCTGCATGCACAGGCGCAAAGCCGCGTGGAGGCTGCTGCGGATGACCAGCCAGTGGCCATGCTGGCCGCGCGCACCCGCACCGGGGCTTACCGGGGGAAGACCGCGGTGTCATTGCCCCAGGGGCTGGACGACCTGAATGCCGTGTACCTGGAGCAGCCCTTGCAGGACGGCCACTATGCCGAGCCACTGCATTGGCACGTGGCGCCGGATGGTGCCGCCTTCCTGCACGGCGAGGCCGACCTCGGGCGGCCCGACGACTGGCCTGCCGCAACGCGCCGGCTGGTGCAGTCCGCGTTCGATCGCGCGTTGGAGCAGCCGGGCACGACGTCGGTCGTGCTGTTCATCCACGGCTTTGGCAAGTCACCCGCACTGGGGCTTGCACAGGCCTACGGCTTGCGTGCCACGTACCCGGGATGCGAGCCGATTCTGTACGAGTGGGAGGCGGGGCGCGGCGGCGGGGTGCTTGCGGTGCTCGGTGGCGTACCGCGCGCCCGGCAGGGCGCAGAGGGCGGTGCCTTTGCGCTGGCGACGGTGCTGCACGCCTTCAACCTGGTGGCGGCATTGCCAGCCTATGCCGGGCTTGCCAAGGTGGTCCTCGCACGCAGTGCAGGGTGCCTCGCGCTGCACCACGCGCTGGACCGCATGGGCGTGGGTGGCCAGCGGCTGGGCCACGTGGACCGCATCGTGCTGTCGGCCCCTATGCTCAAGGCCTTCGAGTACAGACGCCAGGCGGGGCTGGGCGGGCTCGACGTGCCGGTGGTGATGACGCGCAACCGCCACGACCAGACCCTCCGATTCGCCGACTGGTTCGATGGCGTGGGCGCGCTGCTGGGGCTGGACGAGACTTTCGTGCCCGCGCGCCAGAGTCATGCCTGTGTGGATTTTTCAGAGAGCGCAGGCGTAGGGTCGCTGCACGACTACCTGCTGCTGCGCATCAACCCACAGCAGCACCGGCTGCAAGAGCAGCTGTTGTGCCAGCGCGAGTTTGCGTGGTCCGATGCCGTAGGTGGCGGCCTGGTATCGCCAGGCGACGCGGGAGTCTTTCATGTGCCTTGACCGAGGGATTGGCGCTGTGGATGTGGCGGGGGTGGCGGGGGCGATGGTGCCAATGGCGCTACCGGTGCTGCCGATGGCACTTGTCATGCTGATGGCACAGATGGCATTGATTCCACCGGTGGTGACTGCCGGAGCTTCCCATTGAGCGCCGCGCACCACAACACCTTGCCGGGCCCGGCCATCTCAGTGGCCCTGGTGGAGGACGACCCGCGCACCCGCGCACGGCTGGTGCGGGCCCTGGCCCGGGCGCCGCGCCTGAGCCTGGCTTTCACCGCCGCCACCGTGGGCGAGATGGTGGGCTGGCTGCACGACAACAGCGTGGATGTGCTGCTCGTGGACCTGGGCCTGCCGGACGGCTCTGGCCTGGAAGTTATCCGCCAGTGCCGCGCGCTGTCTCCGGTCACTGAAGTCATGGTCATCACCATGT
This sequence comes from Acidovorax sp. LjRoot194, assembly GCF_964253015.1. Classification (NCBI taxonomy): domain Bacteria; kingdom Pseudomonadati; phylum Pseudomonadota; class Betaproteobacteria; order Burkholderiales; family Comamonadaceae; genus Acidovorax; species Acidovorax sp. LjRoot194. The sequence goes on from NZ_CAXUQB020000001.1 coordinate 355,148, forward strand.
TCGGCGACGAGGCCAACATGATGAATGCCTTTGAAGCCGGTGCGCGCGGCTACCTGCTCAAGGACGGGACGGAGGACGACCTGGCGCAGCACGTGCTGAGCCTGCGTGCGGGCGGCTCGCCCATGACGCCGATCATCGCGCGGCAATTGCTCGCCAGGCTGTCGCCGCGCCCGGCCGTGCCCCACAGCCTGGCGGCGGCCGATACGCTCACGGCGCGCGAGCAGGATATTCTGGCGAAGCTCGCACGTGGCTACACCTATGCCGAGGTCGCAGAACTCCTGGGCATCGCGCCCTCCACCGTCCAGTCCCATGTCAAGAACATCTACAGCAAGCTGGCCGTCCATTCCAAAGCCGAGGCCATCTTCGAGGCGCGGCAGATGGGGCTTTTGTAGCCGCACTTCGGCCCGCGCGCGCGGCGGTGTGGCGCTGTGCCGGTGGGTGCTGTGCCGGTGGGTGCTGTGGCCGGTGCTCTGGGTCGTGCTTGCATCGTGGGCAGGGCTCGCGGGTGCACAAGATGCGGATCACGACGCCGCACCGGCCTCTGCCGCACAGCCCGGCGTGCACGTGCTGCACAAAGCCGTCGCGTACCTGGAGCCCGAGGGCGCGGCGCCCTGGTCCGGCACGTTGACGCTGCCCCACCGGTGGGACAAGGCGTTCGCGGGCCTGTCCGGGAAGGCGCGCTATGTGCTGGAGATCCCTCCCGTGCCCAAGGGCAGCCCGCTGTCGGGCGTCTATTTCCCGCGGATCGGAAACCAGGTGGAGGTGTATGTGGGCGGCGAGTTGCTCATGCACCGCGGGGTACTGGGAGACACCCGCACCGACGCCGCCAAGTCGCCGCTGTGGATGCCGGTGCCCGCGAGTTTTCTGTCCGACGTGGAGCCCACCCCGCTCGAGGTGCGCGTGACCGCGCAACCCGGGCGCTGGGGTGGACTGGCCACGCCTCAATTCGGGCCCGAGGCAAGTCTGCTGCCCGAGTATCACGAGCGCTATGTCTGGCGGCAGTGGGCTGCGGTCGGCGTCGTGTTTTCACTGGCGCTCACCGGGGTGATTGCCGGTGGGCTGTGGCGCTTGAACCGCGAGCCGGTGTATGGGTACTTTGCGCTGTGCGCACCGTTTGGCATCGTGCGGTATGGCGACAGGCTGTGGGAGACACCGCCCATAGGCTGGCCGCTGTGGGGCGGCCTCATGGCTTTTGCATTGGCCATCCATCTGCTGCTGCTCACCCGCTTCGCGCTGGCGATGGTGGGGTGCGATGGACCGCGCGTGCGCCAGGGATTCTGGGCATGGCTGGTGGTGGAGGTCGTGGTGATCTCGGGCGCGTTCGGAGCGGGCGTGCCCTGGCTCTGGACGCTGGGCCTGGCGCTGTTGTTTCCGCCCGCGTTCTTTGCCTACGCTTTGTCGACCCGGCACGCGGTGGTGACGCGCGAGCCCGAGGCGATCGCGCTGTGCCTGGCCAGCTTCATCCCGGTCGGCGCGAGCATCTACGACTTCATCGCGGTGCGCATTCCCAGTGCGGGGCAGGGCCGCACCACGGTGCTGCCCCTGGCCACCATGCTGTTTGTGCTGCTGGTGGGCTGGCTCATCCTGAGCCGCTACGGCCGGCAGGCGCGCGCCTACCAGGGCCTGAGCAACTCGCTCGACGAGAAGGTGCGCCAGCGCGAGCGCGAACTGCAGGTCAGCTACGACCTGCTGCAGCAAGAACACGCCCAGCACGCTGCGCTGCAGGAGCGCCAGCGCATCATGCGTGACATTCACGACGGCGTGGGCTCGCAGCTGGTGGGCTTGCTCAGCCTCATCGGCAAGGGCCGCGCCAGCCGCGCCGAACTGCGCGAACACGCCAATGCCGCGCTCGATGAACTGCGCATGGCGGTGGACGCGATGCAGCCGGTGGATGGCGACCTGGCCACGGTGCTGGCCACCCTGCGCTACCGGCTGCAGCCGCGCCTGGCAGCCACGGGCATCCAGGTGGACTGGCAGGTGCAGGAGCTGCCGCCGCTCGACACCCTCACGCCGCACATGGTGCTGCAGATCCAGCGCATCCTGCTGGAAGCCTTTACCAATGTGCTGCGGCATGCCCAGGCCACCAGCGTTCGGGTGAGTGCGCGGCACGATGCCGACCCGCAGCACCCGCCACCGTGCCTGGTGCTCGAGATCGCCGACAACGGCGTGGGCATGGAGGGCGCCGCACTGGCACGGGGCCAGGGGCTGGCCAACATGCGCGCCAGGGCCCAGGCCATCGGCGCGCTGCTGGAGGTCACGGCTGCGCCGGGCCAGGGGACGTGTGTGCAGATTGCATTGCCTGTGGTGCCGCAGGTGCCCGCACCCGCGATGCCAGCGCCACCAGCACCAGCACCGGCAGCCCCAGCAGCGCCGTCGACGTGAAGAAGTGCGCGTAGCCAAACGCGTTGACGTAGTCGCCTGAAAACCCCGCGACGAACTTGGGTAGCAGCAGCATCATGGAGCTGAACAGCGCGTACTGCGTGGCCGAATAGCTCACGTTGGTCAGGCTCGACAGGTAGGCGATGAACGCGGCCGAGGCGATGCCGCTGGCCAGGTTGTCGGCCGAGACCACGGCGATCAGCGCGGTCACATCGTGCCCATGCCCTGCGAGCCAGGCGAACAGCAGATTGCTGCCCGCGCTCAGGATGGCGCCCAGCATCAGGATGCGCATCACGCCGAAGCGCATCGACAGCACGCCGCCCACGAAGGCGCCGGCCAGGGTCATGATGACGCCGTACACCTTGGTGACGGCGGCCACCTCGTCCTTGGTGAAGCCCATGTCCACATAGAACGGGTTGGCCATGATGCCCATCACCACGTCGCTGATGCGGTAGACGGCGATCAGCGCCAGGATCAGCGCCGCATGCCAGCCGTAGCGGCGCAGGAAGTCGGCAAACGGCTCGACCATCGCGCCCTGGATCCACTCGGCCGCGTTCTTTGCCGGGGGGAGCTGCACCGGCGCGGGCTCGCGCGAGAACAGCACCGTGACCACGCCCACGGCCATCGAGGCGGCCATCACCAGGTAGGCCGTTCGCCAGGCGCCATTCTGGTAGGCCGCAGCACCTTGGGCGATGGCTTGGCCGAGGGCGGGCGCGACCTCAGAGCGCGCCGCGATCCACAACACGCCGGCGCCGGCCCAGATCATCGCAAGGCGGTAGCCGGTCTGGTAGGAAGCGGCCAGCGCCGCCTGGTGGTTGGCATCGGCCGATTCGATGCGGAACGCGTCGAGCGCGATGTCCTGCGTGGCCGAGCCGAACGCCACCGCCAGCGCGCACCACACGATGGGCCCGAGGGTCAGGCGCGGGTCGCAGACCGCCATGCCGATCAGCCCGCCCACCACAATGGCCTGCGACACCAGCAGCCAGCTGCGGCGCCGGCCCAGCAGCGCGGTCAGCCCGGGGATGGGCATGCGGTCCACCAGCGGCGCCCACACCCATTTGAAGCCGTAGGCCAGACCCACCCAGCTCAGGTAGCCGATGGTGCTGCGGTCGATGCCCGCCTCACGCAGGCGGAACGACAGCGTGCCCAGCACCAGCAGCAGCGGCAGCCCGGCCGCGAAGCCGAGCGTGAGCATGCGCAGGCTGGCGGGCTCCAGGTACACGCGCAGCGTCTGCAGCCAGGGGGTGCGGCGGGGCACTTCGGGGGGCAGGGCGGGGCTGTTGGCGGTGGAATGGTTGGCGGAGGTGTCTGACATGGGCGCCCGGGGGTTTTGTCTATCATCGCTGACACCTTGCAGCCGGCCCGCCCGCCTTCATCTGGCAGGCAGTGCCGCTGCTCGGGGACACGGCCTGTGCCGTGCTGTCCTGCGTCAGTGCAGTTGCCTATTATTCCCTTGCCCTCTTCCCTTCAGGTGATCCGGTATGTGCCTTCTGTGCCCCACGCCTTCCGTTGCTCCCTCGTCGCCCTGGTCCGCGCGCCGCGGCTTCCTGCTGGCCGCCGGTGCCACCGCTGCTGCGCCCGTGCTGGCGCAGGTGGATGTGGGCACGGCGTCCAGCGTGCGCAAGCTGATCCCGGCGGAAACGCTGGAGGCCTCTGCCGCGCAGCAGTACCGCCAGATGCTCGAGCAAGCCAAGGCCAAGCGCGCGCTAGCGCCGGAGGGCCACCCCCAGCTGCAGCGCCTGCATGCCATCGCCAAGCGCCTGATCCCCTACACCGCGCCGTGGAACGACCGCGCCAAGCAGTGGCGCTGGGAGGTCAACCTGATCGGCAGCCAGCAGATCAACGCCTTTTGTATGCCTGGCGGCAAGATCGCCTTCTACACCGGCATCCTCGAGCAGCTCAAGCTCACCGACGATGAGACCGCGATGATCATGGGCCACGAAATGGCCCACGGCCTGCGCGAGCATGCGCGCGAACGCCTGGCCAAGACCCAGGGCACCAACCTGGCGCTGCGCCTGGGCTCGCAACTGCTGGGGCTGGGCGATCTGGGCCAGGCCGCGGCCGGCCTGGGCGGGCAGCTGCTCACGCTGCAGTTCAGCCGGTCGGACGAGAGCGAGGCCGACCTGGTGGGGTTGGAGCTGGCGGCCCGTGGCGGGTTCGACCCCGCGGCGTCGGTGAGCCTGTGGAAGAAGATGGGCAGTGCCACGGGCAGCAAGCAGGGTGGACTGGCCTTCCTGTCCACCCACCCCTCGGGCCCCGCGCGCATCAAGGAACTGGAGATGAACGTGCCCAAGGTGCAAAAGCTCTACGAAGCGGCACGCAAGGGCTGAGCGGTCACGCGGTTGCGGCCGTCGTGCTTGCTGCGGTACAGCGCCTTGTCGGCGCGCGCGATGGCCGCAGGCAGGTCGTCGCTGCTGGCCACCTGCGCCACGCCGAACGACATCGTCAGCGGCACAGGCAAACCCTGGTGGTCCAGGGCGATCCGCTCGATGGCCGCGCGGATGCGCTCCGCCACCTCCACGGCAGATGCCAGCGAACTGGCCGGCATGAGCGCCAGAAACTCTTCGCCGCCCCAGCGCGCGAGCACGTCGCTTTCGCGCAGTTGCCCGGCAAGCACCTGCGCCACGGCCACCAGCACGCGATCCCCCGCCGCGTGGCCGTGGCGGTCGTTCACCTGCTTGAAATGGTCGATGTCGCACAGCATCAGCGCCACTGGCTCGCCCGTGCGCTGGATGCGGGTGAGCGTGTGCCCGGCCAGCGTCTGGAAGTGCGCCCGGTTGTTCAGGCCCGTCAGCGCGTCGAGCGTGGCCTGCTTGAGCAGGCGGTTTTCGGCGATCAGGATGGTGCGCCGGTAGAACGCCGCCAGGGCGGCGAACATACCGAAGACCACGCACACGTGCAACACGTTGACGATCTGCTGCCCCTGCCCGGCCAGCGGTGCCAGTGGGCCCAGGTGGTCGCACGCCAGGCGCAACCCCAGGTAGTAGGCCAGCAGCGCCAGCACCACGGGGACGGCGTAGCGGCCGGAGTTGGCGATCACCACCGCAGGAATGAACAGCCACAGGTAGTAGTGAAAGCCGCTGTCCCAGCCCACCAGCAGCGATCCCAGCGCGGAGTGCGCGATCACCTCCAGCCAGATGAGGAGGATGCCGGCCGTGTTGCGCCGCCGCTGGATGAGCGCATAGGCGCACAGGTACATCGCGATGCTGACCACGTTGACCAGTGCGAGCGGCACCGACCCCAGCCAGAGAAACAGCGCGATGTACAGCGTATCGATGCAGGCGGCGGTCAGTGCTACCCGCTGCGCCATCGCCCAGTAGGCCTTGCCCGCCACGCTGGAGCCGCGCTGGGCGGGTTCGTAGGGACGTGGTGCACGGGCCGGGGGAGCGGGTGGGGAGGAGCTTGCAGAGGAATCCATGGCGTGCGGCAGCCGAAGGGGCGCCTGCCGCCCCAGTGCGTTAACAAAATGTCACATCCTAGGCCGCGCGTGCGCGTGGCATCCGCAGATCAGGGCGGCGAAAACCGGTCAGTTGCCGGAAAGCCTGCCTTGGTGGACCCTGGGTGCAAGGCCCGGGCGGCAGCGCATGCATCGGCGTTCCCCGCTGGGATGTGAATGCTCCTTTTTTGATAGCTGCTACCGCTTGCGCAGTGAGCGGCAGGGTCCAAAAAGAACCCTCAGGCCTTATTGCGCCGCAGGCTGATCAGGTCCCGCCTACGTAGGGATTGCTCTGGCGCTCCCGCCCGAAGGTGCTTTCCGGGCCATGCCCGGGGATGAACACAGTCTGGTCGCCCATGGGCCACAGCCGCTGGGTGATGCTGTCGATCAAATCCTGGTGGTTGCCCATCGGAAAATCCGTGCGGCCGATGCTGCCCGCAAACAGCACGTCGCCGACGAAGGCGCGGTCGATCTGCGGGGCGTGGAACACCACGTGGCCGGGCGTGTGGCCAGGGCAATGGCGCACCTGCAGCGTCTCGTTGCCGATCTGCACCGTGTCGCCATCGGCCAGCCAGCGCGTGGGCGTGAAGGGCTGCGCCGGCGGAAAGCCGAACATCGCGCTTTGCTGCGGCAGCCCGTCGATCCAGAACTGATCGCCAGGGTGGGGGCCGACGATGGGCAGGGTCAGCCGCTGCGCCAGCTCCCCCGTGCCACCCGCATGGTCGATGTGCGCATGCGTGAGCCAGATCTGCTCCAGTGCAAGGCCCAAACGCTCGGTCTCGGCCAAGAGGGTGTCCAGATCGCCGCCCGGGTCGATGACGGCGGCCTTGCGGGTGGCATCGCACCAGACGAGGGAGCAGTTCTGTTGAAACGCCGTGACGGGGACGGTGAGGTAGCGGAGCATGAAGAAGGGTGTGTGGGTGCAGACAATGGCGCGATTTTGCCGACAAAGCAGGGACCGCTGGTTCATAAAGATGGAGCGATGCGATCTGGTGGGCGAAAGAGCCGCGCGAAGCAAGAAGTCTTGAGCCCTCCCTGCTGGCGTTCCCACGCACCGAGAGGGCAACTGCAAGGGACGGGCTCCTACAGTCCCAGCCACGGTGTTCAGGCTCAATTCCGACCTTCATACCCATTCGGAGATTGCCATGGATTCGATCAACCAGAACCAGCCCGAGGACACCCACAAGCACCTGAGCGGTACCGATGCCACGCAGCGTATCCGGGACATGGCCGAGGATGCCAAGTCGTGCTTCCTTTGCACCAACGCTCCCCACAGCGAAACGCGCGGGACGCGCCCGATGGGTGTGGAGAAGGTGGACGAGGCGGGGCATCTGTGGTTCCTCAGCGCGTCCGACAGCCACAAGAACCGCGAGATCGAGGCGGACCCGCAAGTGCGGATTTTCATGCAGGCCTCCAAGCACTCGGGGTTTCTGGTGCTCGACGGCAAGGCCAGCATCCACCGCGACCAGGCCCTGATCGATGAGCTGTGGGACCCCATCATGAAAACCTGGTTTACCGAGGGCAAGGATGACCCGCGCATCACGGTGATCCAGGTTGCGCCGGTGTCCGGGTACTACTGGGACACCAAGCACGGCAGTCTCGTGGCCGCCACCAAGATGGTGATCGGCGCTGCCATCGGCAAGACGCTGGACGACTCGGTGGAAGGGCAGCTTCGCCCATGATGCAGGGCTTGCGGCGCCTGGGCCGCGCCATCACCGGCCTCCCGGTGGTGGGCGTGCTCATTCTGGCGACACGCAACTATGTCTTGCACCAAAGTGCCAACCAGGCGGGCAGCCTGGCGTTCTCTGCGGTGCTGGCGATGTTCCCGCTGCTGCTGCTGTTGTCGGCGGCCGCCGGCTTTGTCGGCCAGCCCGGCGACGCGGCAGCACTGGCCGAACGCATACTGGGCTATGCGCCGCAGTTGGTGCGCGATGTGATGCAGCCCGTGGTGCAGCAGGTGCTGGCCCAGCGCAACGAGGCACTGCTCACCGTGGGGCTGGCCGTCACGTTGTGGACCAGTTCTTCCGGCATGCAGGCGGTGCGCTCGGCGCTCAACCGCTCGTACGGCATCGACAGGGGTCTGCCGTTCTGGAAGGCGCGCATCAAGTCCACACTGTTCACCGTGGTGGTGGGCTCGGGGCTGCTGCTGGTGTTCAGCTCGGTGATCGTCATGCCGCGTGTCTGGCAGTTCGTGGTCACCAATGTCGCGGCGGACGGCGAAGAGGTGATCTGGCTGTACGACAGCGTGCGCTATGGGGCCGCCTATCTCACGCTGGTCGTGCTGTACGCCCTGCTCTATGGCTGGTTGCCCGACATTCCGCAGCGCGTCGCCACGGTGCTGCCGGGCGCTTTGATCGGTGCCGGGCTGTGGGTGGCCGCTGCGGCCACGCTGTCGTACACGCTGCGCACGGCGGGCAAGCTGGTGCTGATCTACGGCAGCTTTGCAGGGGTGGTCGCCACGCTCGTATTTTTGTATGTGAGCGCGACCACACTGATCTATGGCGCGGAGATCAATGCGGTCATCCGCGAGCGCAAGTTACAGCCCCAGCCGAAGCTCAAGCCCGGTGGGCCGTTGCCCGCTACAGACTGAAGTCGTAGTCCACCGTGATCGGTGCGTGGTCCGAAAACTTCTCGCCCTTGTAGATGGATTCGCTGCGCGCCAGCGCGGCCAATGCCGGCGTGGCCAGGTGGTAGTCAATGCTACAAAAAACCTGCACCCGACCGTACGCTCGGCAACTTGACCTTTGGCTGGCTGCGGCATGTCGCGGACTTGAGCCAAGCCCGGAACAGGAGCGGCAACGCGAGCTTAGTTTGCCGTGCCGAGAAGTCCTCGAAGACCCTCAAAGGAGACCCTGTTCGGGTCCGCCAAGCCTTTCAGGACCGGGTCTTCGACCAGCCGCCCGGCACTGACTATTCCCGCAGCGAGCCAGCCGATGGCTTCGGCACTGTCTTTGGGGCGTGGAGTTCCAATGCGGTCAGCGTCTTTGTCGTACCTTTCGAAGTAGCTTAGTGATTTGCTGTCACTTCTGGTGAGGCGCCCCAGGTAGGCGACGGCGCGCCTAGCCAGCGCAAAGGGGCAACTGGGCTGGGATGTTGCAAGCTTGCTGAAGGCCACACCAAGTCCGGCGAAGGTTCTCTTAGCACGGTCCATCGTAATGGTGATTGGCCGGAAGTGATCCGACACCGAAAGCCCCTGGACCCATGCGTCCGCTCCATGATTTGTTCCGTGCTTTCCGGTCGATCCCTCCGCGACGCCCCATTCGTGCCAATAGCCACGAATGACGTCTTCGTAGTCCACTTTCGTCGGCGCATCCTTTAGGTGATCTCTGAACACATCGATTGCGTCGTCATACTGGCCGGCCAATCGATAGGCGTTACCCAGGCCCACCACGCAAGCCAACCACTCCGGCTTGCACTCGAGGGCAGTGCGAGCCGCCGACAGTCCTGCAGCGGTGCGATCGTTCTCGGGAATGGACTTTGGCAGGTCGTCACGCAACCTGGGACCAGCGTGGACCACCTTGGAGAACCAAAACATCGGCAACCGTTGCTCGCGATCCGTCCTGACCGTATGGCGCACAAGGGTAGACCAGATCTCAGCCAAGTCCATGCCGAAAGTGGAATGCGCTTCGGTCACGATTGCCATGGCCACGCGGGTGTGCCGTGTGACGATGCAGCCCGCACTCCTGACGGCGATAGACTCCTCCCCGAGCGGGCGCACCACGCGCGTTTGAATGCGCTCGCGGGGTACGGACAGCAGGTCGGCCAGGACGGCTTCATGGATACCAGCAATACCCACGGCGTGGCAGACCGCGATGTAAACGGCAGCGTCGAGAAGATTGTTCGCGCTCCCTTCGATGTGGATGTCGCGCAGATGGATGAGCAACTCGCGGACGTGGGTGAGCAGGCCCGCATCGTCGAAGCGCACAGCGAGCAGACCACCGAAGAGGGAGCCATCTCCGCGCCGCGTGGCTGCTTCCTTTGAGGCGAGCAGCAAGGCCGTGGTGCGCGATTCGAGGCCGTCGATTTCGGCTAGTTTCCCCAGGCCTTGTGGCCCAAACCGGCCCCAGGCGTCAACAATCAGTTGCGCATCCTCCGCGCTGACATGTCTGAGCATGATTTCGGGCTGAACCTTCAGCCACTGGCGCCACGGCGCCTCATGGGCGCGCACGGCGCGCCAGTCGGTGTCGCGCGCCGCCAGAAGGAAATCGACATTGGCTTGCCCGGCTCCGTGCATGGAGCGTGCACAAGCCGCCAAATCGCGGGCGGCGCTGTCGGCGTCATCCGCCACGATTAGCCACTGCGTGTCTGTTGCCAATCTGGACAAGTCGGCAGGCGTCAGCGTAGCCTCCGGCGATGCGCGCCAGAGGACGGTCCAATCGCCGCTGCGCACGAAATCTGCAGCCGCCTGGAGCAGCACTGTGGTCTTGCCCTCTCCACCCGCAGCCGTGATCAGCTGCATGCTCCCAACATCGGCCAAATCGGTCAGTTGGCTCGGCCATTTCGCCAGCATCTTGACCACTTCGCGGCGCGGAATGGCATCCGACACTGCGTGCCGCCACGTCGGTACGGCACCGTCAAAATAGCGAACTACCTGTTCTTGGCTCAGCGGCTTCAGCGCCGCGAGGTAGGCCGGATCGACCAAATCCCAACCTGGGATAGGTGACTTGGCGGCCTTCGCGGTGCTCGCGACAGAGACACTTGGTGCGCAGAGGTCCGAGAAGATTGAATGGCAGTCGATACCCCCATAGGCGATGAACCGGCCGCGTCGAATAGCGGGCTGGATGCGAGAGATCAGCCTCGCATAGCGGCTGGCGATCGCAGAAGGATCGCTTTCGTAAAAGCACCACACAATGTTAACTTTGGCTTCGTCGTCATCGAGGAGGCCTGCCAAAGCATCCGTGAACACGTCGTCCCAACCCGCATAGGCGGCAACGACCAACGTGTGCGCGCGCAAGAGATTCTGTAGGGAGGCTTTCAGCTTCGGCCTGGGGCTCGTGAGCTGCGTAGCGGTGTGCAAGGTATCGGACTCGCGCCAATACCCATGCAGATGAACGATCTGAACATGGCCAGGTTGCGCTTCGACGCTTCTGCCCGCACTCCCGTCGGAGTCCAGCACACGTATGCTGGCTCGGCCACCGCTGCCTTCAATGGCGAGCGACAGCAGTGGATCGAAGTTCGTGGTCAGAATCGGCCCGGTGAACTTCTCGTTTTGGGTGACGACCAGCTTCGCCAGATCGCGCGTCCCCCTAGGAAGCATCCAGTCGCCAGCTACGCCATCACCCACAAAATGAGAAGCGGCACCGCTCTTTCGCGCCTTGAGTACCGCGCGCTGGATCACTCTATTAACGGCGTCTTGGCCCAAGTTGCCCTGAAGCCACCGCATGCCCGTCTGGTACTTGTCGGCAGGTGTTGCGCCGCTGAGATCGGCGTCGTATCGTCCGCACTCGGTAGGGGCCTTTGCGGCGATTTCGTCGCGAACAAACTTAAGCATGTCGGAAACGCCAGGTACTCCTCCGGACAAATCGACGGAAAGCGCCGATCCCACGAGAAACGCGATCGGCCTATCGGTGGACCGTAGGGCGGTCAGCAGCGCCACCTTTGGATGTATGTCAATCATCTTCTTGTCCCATGGTCGTTCCACAATGCCAGGCCGGCAGCCATTGCGGATCGATTATCTAAGGTGAATGAAGCCATCGAGGCTGCTAGTCAAAGTTCGAAGTCGTAGTCGATCGTCAGCGGCGCATGGTCGCTGAACTTCACGTCCTTGTAGATGGTCGCTGTCAGCGCCTTCTCCGCCAGGGCCGGAGAGGCCAAGTGGTAGATGATGTGTCAAAAAACCCGCAAAATTCAGGCATGACTACCACCCGCGTTTACTCTTACCGTCGCTTCTCATCAGGACGCCAAGCACACGGCCACAGTCTCGAACGGCAGACCGCATCAGCGCGGGCATGGTGCGTTGAACACGGCTACGAGCTCGACGAAGAGTTCGAGCTATCCGACATGGCAACTTCGGCCTACACGGGGAAAAATGCCACGGACGGAGCACTGGCAGCGTTCCTGCTGGCGGCAAAGGGCGGAAAGGTGCCCAGCGGCTCCATTTTGCTGGTGGAAAGCCTGGATCGCCTGTCTCGGAACCACCTGACCGAAGCGATTGCCCTACTTACATCAATTGTCCAAGCGGGCATCAGGGTGGTCTCGCTACTGGATGGCAAGGAGTGGAACCGAGAAAACATCAACGACACCATGAACTTCATGCTGTCCGTGCTGTTGTTCGCCCGTGCCCATGAGGAAAGCGCTACGAAGGCGAAGCGCGTGCGAGCAGCCTTTGCAAAAAAGCGGGACGCTGGCTTGGCGGTTGTTTCGCATGGCCACGGGCCGGGATGGGCGTATCCACGAGAAGACCGGCAAGGCTGGGAGTTGGACGAAGCGAAGGCGGAGTCCGTGCGTAAAGTCTTTGAGCATGTGGCGGGTGGGCTGGGAGGCATCGCCATAGCGAGAACCGCCAATGCCGAAGGGTGGACGCTTCCATGGCGGGACCGAGCCAATACAAATACGCGTTGGGAGCACACACAGGTTAGCCGGTTGGTCCGCGACCGTCGCGTGTTAGGAGAGTGGCAGCCCAAACAAATGGTCGAAGGCTCGCTGGAAGCACTCGGCGAGCCCGTGCTCGACTACTTCCCCCGTGTCATCACGGATGAGCTCTGGGGGAAAGTGCATGTCGCTCTGGACAATCGTACCGGGATACCGCGCATACGCGGGGTGAAGGCTGACGTTTTGGCGGGCCTCTTCTATTGCAAGTGTGGGGAGAAGATGCAGCGCAAAGCCCCATGGAAGCGAGGCTATGCCCGCTACTACTGTCTTGGTCAAATTGCGGGCAAAAGTGACTGCCGATCCATCAGTGAAGCAGCCATCATCGACCACGGATTTTCTTGGCTGGCAACGTTGGAGTTTGGCCAGTTCCAAGAAACCGAAGCGCTGAGGCTTGCACGTGCGGCTATCGACGAAGCAGTGGCCAAGCTGGCGGAACTCGACGAACGTGCCGCGCGGTTCATGGATGCAATCGAGGCAGGCAGTGGCCAGGGCATAAAGCTCATCACCGAACGTCTGCGGCGTATTGAATCCGAGCAGGACGCTCTGCAAGCAGTGCTCACTCAGCGCCGAGCAGAGTTGGCGGCTGCTCCAAAAGCTGGGGTCGACTTCGGCGCGCTTTTCGCTTACGACGTTCGCGCGGCTGTGACGGACAGAGATGCGGTCAAAGAGCGGCATCGCATTGCTACGGCACTGAACCGACTACTAATTAAGGTAGTGTGGGACCCACGCGGCCTCCTGATGATGTACACCAGAGACGGTGGCATGGCTACCTACCTATTCAAAAAGGGAGAGCTGGACAGAGCACCTCGGCGTGATCGCAGTGCAGCGAACTAGCAGCCGTCGTGAGCACCGCTGTTTTCACATTCTTTAAGAGGTGCCTGAGCGCTTCGCCGCTGGCCCTGCCAATAGCTTATCTAGCGCAACACCAGGTTCTGTGCCGCATGCCTGGCACCAGCGTGCATAGAGCAGTACATCCACGAAATTTTCTCCACGTTCAAGCTTGGACACATAAGACTGCCCAACTCCAAGGGCGACCGCCATCTGCTCCTGGGTAAGTCCAGACCGCCGCCTTAATTCGCGAAGTAACGCACGGATTTCGTCGTAATCGACGTGATACAGAGAGGTGTCCATGCCTCTCATCGTTTAGTCTCGGTCGGAATAGTCGTAACGCGACTATTTGATTTACGATCTCTCTAAGCGCGGCACAGTGCCGCCACCAACCGAGGAGGAAACCATCCATGAAACGAGCCCTGGCAATCCTGGCCGCAGCCCTTGTGCTGTCCGCCTGTTCTACGTCCACCACCCCCACCGCCGCGCATTCCGCGCGCTGGGACGTCTCCGGCCACATGGCCGACTGATGCAGGCGGCCCCCATGCGCAAAATGACCATCGTCAAAATCGCCGCCGCTGTGCTTTTCGCCCTGTGGCTCTTCTTCGGCGACGGCAAGACCTCGCACCGCTTCGTGGTGCTGGTGGCCGTCGTCGTCGGCTACCAGGTCTACTCTCGCGTCAAGACTCAGCACGCCATTCAGGAGGGCGCGCGGCTGGGAATGATTGAGTTGATGCAGCAGCACGACTTCAAGCCCGAGCACCAGCACTTCCATTCGAGTGGCAACCAAGTCTCGGGCGTTGCCATCCGCGCTGACGACCCCCGCATAGTCCTGGCCTCCGCTGGCGTACCTGCCAGGCTCTTTCACCGCAGCGACGTTCTCGGACTGGCGTCCGAGAAAGGCAAAGAGAAGGAGTTGCAGTTCAAGCTCCTGTCCATGACCGGAGCCGGCGACAAGCAGGTCAACAAAGACGTGTACGTGGTGGACGTGTCTGTGAAGGACTTGGACACCCCGCGCTACAAGCTGTACTTCCAAGACGCGGAGCACATGCGCCAGTGGGAGAACCGCCTGGCCGCTTGGCTCGACATGCACGCCACGGCGTGAGCCGCTGCACCCCTATCCCATCACTTTCCGTGTACCCCATGAAACTCATCCAAACCTTGTTGATCCTGGCCCTCTCGCTCGTCCTCGCCGCGTGCTCGGGCGCCCCGTCGGACAGCGACGTGCGTGCCGTCACCAGCCAGTCAGAAAAGCAAATGGACCAACAACTCGCGCCCCTGGGCTTGAAGTGGAGCGACGTCTTTGAGACCGACGTGAAGGTCAAGAACAAGGCCAAGCAAGACGACGGCCGCTGGCTGGTCGAGGCCGACACCACGATCACCGCCAAGAAGGACATGAAGGAACTGCCAGAGAACGCGCAATTCACCGTGTTCAGCCTGTTTGGCGACATCAAGAAGGGCCAGCCCATCGGGGGCGGGGCCGTGACCACGAAGTTCTACATGCAGAAGGGCGACAACGGCTGGATGGCCGTGCGATAGCGCACCAATTATTCAAGACACCTACCCATCATGAACATCCAAGAATTCGTTCGTGAGCATGTGGCGCCGGTCAACGCGGTGGTCTTCACCTCGGTTACCGTCGCCGGAATCCTGGACTTCCTGGCGCCCCGCGCGCCGTTCCTGGCCTGGGTCAGCTACGCACTGGCGGGCTTGGTCATCCTGGCCATGGTGCTGGAAGTGCGCGCCCGGCGCACGGGCACCAATGGCAATGCCTGGTATGTACGTACCCTGGCACGGCTGCGGCAGCCTCCTGGCCCGCTGTGGAAGTCCCCGGCCTGGCAGGTCTTCGGCATCGTCGTCGTCATCGCGCTGCTTCTCGGGCAAGCCTCCAAGGCCCGTGCAGACAGTGGCGGGCTCATCGCCAGCGCTGCGCCCAGCGTACGCAACGTGCAGGCACTATTGCTGGGCGTACAGCAGGACAGCCAGCACATACGCGCGACCGTGGACAACATGGCGCCTAAGGTCGATGCCATCCAGGCGTCGGTGGGCACCATGGAGGCCATGCTCAAAGAGCCGCGCGACTACCTGGCAGAGGGGGACTATCCGTACCTGCAAAAGCTCGTCGCATCGGGCAAGAAGCTGCCGCAGGACCAATGGATGCTGCTGCTGGGCTTGAACCAGAAACGCCCCGACCGCTTCGAGCTGTTGCGCCTCTATATGGACCAAGGACTCGACATTCGCCAGCCGGTGCCGGTCCTGTCCAACGTGGTGCTGGGCTCGCGCATCAACGACCTGCCGACACTACGCAACCTGGACAAGCTGGACGCATGGGCCAGGAAGCGCACGCAGTTGCCGAGCATCGGGCTGGCGTTTGTGTGTGAGCGGATGGACCTGCTGGCGTATGCGTACATCGCCGATGACAAGCCGTTGGCGGACTGGCTCATCAAGCAAGGGTTGAACCCCAAGCAGGAGTACCCGTGCGCCTACATCGACAAGCCGATGACGAGCCAGAACATCCAGACCATTGTGGTTTCGAAGCTGTACTGAGCGACTGAAGCGAATGCAAGCCTCAACACTGCGAAGCTAGCTTTAATGACGCATGTTGAAAGCAGTCTTCGTGAGGGCAAAGCCGCTAGTGTCGATCAACTGCTGATGGACGGCATCGGTCTTGAGCCGATGCCGTCTATGCATGGCCAAGAGTTGAGAGGCCCGTGCATCTTTGAAAACGGGCCCTGATGCGCTTGCTCTTCGGGCGACAGCATTTCACCCATCCAGTGGCTGCGACCTAGCTCAGTGGTTCAGCTTCCCTCGCGATGACCGTGTCATAGAGACCATAGTGCGTTAAACCCTGATGGCTTTCAATACCGGTATAACGCAGTGAAGCATCCTCATAGCGACGAAACGCGAACACGGCCTGATTCATGTGTTCGGTGTTAAATACCTTTAGGCCCACAAGCAGTTTGAAGTCGTTTACGGTGAGGCCGGTGACCGTTAGGAAAAGGTCCGACTCCAGCTTTGTGATCACGTCTTGCAGGGTATTTTCACGGAAGTCGGTCAGGTACATGAACGCTGGAATGCGCGTGGCGAACTTGATCAGCTTTTCCTGAATCAGCTTGCGCTTCGACTTGTACTCCCTCTCCGCATCGGAAAGCTGCGTCTTTTCCTTTGCGGAAAGTTCGTTGTCTCTGGCCTTCTTCTTTAAATCTTTGACCTTCTCACTTCTGTTGATGATGGTTTCTATAACGTTGTCCCCTAGCGAGCGCCATCCCTCAATACGCTGGATGGCTGCCATAGCCTCAGGACTGTCCAAAATTCGCTGCAATGTGGCATTGTCCACGTTCACCAGAAGTGCGCTTTCCCACTTGCGAGCCAGCAGAGTGGCCGACGTGCCGGCCATCGCGATGTCCAGAATTCCGCCAGCATCAATCTGGGTCATGTTAGCCCCGTCATAAGCCAGCACTGGGAGGAAAGCCACCAAGTCCTTCACGGCGTTCTCCGGGTTGGCCTCATTGGGTGACAGGCCGATACCGTACTCGCACAGCTGCCGCAGTGCGCGCGTGGGGGCGAAGTCGAACACAAAGCACGCGGGCTTGAGGATCTCTTCCTCGTTCGGATTATCTCCGTTCGGGTTCTTGATAGACCATGGCGACTGCACTCGAAATGCGGCCTGGAAGTAGGTCTCCGGGGATTTTAGGTTGCGCAGCATCAAAATTGACGACCACTGAGCTACCGTCACGCCCGTGGTGAGCTTGCCGCAGGACAGCGTGATGGTCTGGGTTTCGAAACCACTACCGATGGCTCGGCGCACAGGTGGCAAGGCGTCCAGACCAATGCCCGCCGACGTGCCCGCCGCCACTATGAATTGGTACACGTGCCAGAAGGTGTTCTGCTTCTCTCCCAGTAAATTAGCCATCGCGTGGCATGAGGCTACGCTGGGCATGAACCACAACGAGTGCTGTAAGTAAGGCAGCAGACGCACATCTGAGTAAGGGAACGGCGGGCGCGACCCCACTTTGAGCAACTCTGCCGCGTGTGCGGTATAGCCGCCTCGGATGATGTCCAGCCACTTCTGCACATCGCTCTTGTGCTTGAACTCAGCGCTGGCGCCGCTACTGTCCCCTCCCATCTCTGCCTCGAAGAAGGCGTTGAGGTCAAACTCATCAAACTCACCGCCACTGGCCACTGCCAACAACTCGTCAGGCATCTGATAGGTCAGCAGCCGCATCTGTGGCAGTGCGCCATAGGGATTACGCAGCCCAGGATGCTCAGCGGCAAATGCCGTCTTGGCGCGTTGTTCGTCCGTGTAGGTCCAGTTGAAGATCTGTTCTTCAATGAACTCTCCGGTCGCCAAGGCCTTGAAGGGTGTGCCCGACAAGTACAGGTATGCACGCGTTGTGATGGGCAAAAACTCAGTTTCCCTTTCCGCCAACACGGTCAAGTCCTCGTTGACGCCGTCGAGATCACCGCCGTATTCGAGCTTGGCTTCCTTCTTGGCCACGGCATCGTCTTCGCCTTCGAACAGCTCTTTTGCCGTGTCTCGCCAAGCTCCGAAATGGTATTCGTCGAACACGACTAGATCCCAATTGACGGTGTGGAGCCATTCGTTGCGAGGCTTGATGTTGCCTGTGGCGTCGCGGCCCAGCAAATCCTGGAACGACCCGAAATAGACAACCGGCTTGCGCTTGTCGATCTGCGTAGGGTCCGCACCAGAGTTACGCGAAAGGTATTGCCACCCATCGAAATCGACATGGCTTTCTAGGTCGGTCTGCCAAGCATCTTCCACCGCCGGCTTGAAGGTTAGGACCAGAACGCGCTTGGCCTGCAACTGCTTGGCCAACTGATAGCTGGTGAAAGTCTTGCCAAAGCGCATCTTTGCGTTCCAGAGGAAGCGCGGTGCTGCTTGGGGAGTCTCGGCCCAGATGGATCGGTAGTACGCCAATGTCTTACCCACTGCGTCGGCTTGCTCGGCGCGCATGCCAAAGGTCTCGTGGTGCGTGCCCGTGAACCGCTGGCCGGTGCGCAGTTCGGTGAGCACGGTCTTCACATCGTCCGCCGTGCAACGCACCCATTCCAACTCGGAGTTGTCCAGGCCCTTGCCCGCCAGCGCAGCACGCACCTCGAAGTCAGAGAAGATTGAGCCATCGTCGCGCTCGGCCGGCTCGTCCAACACAATGCTGTAGTTTTTGATCGCCGCCGTCTTCAACTGTTCGGACACGCGGAGCGCTACGCTGCGCGTAGTCTGGCCCACTTTAAGCAGGCCTTGGTGGGCATCGTCGGCGATGGCATAGGCATAGATGCGCGGCCGCGCTGCGGGCTTGGGAGTCAGGATTTCATCGATGGTGGGTTTATTCATCAACGGTCTCGTTGAGGTTCATTGGCCGCACTTGGGAGGCGATATACGCCTGCTGCTCTAAGGTAATGCCGTACTTGGCGTAAAGCGCTTCATCTGTCCAAAGCCTATCCCAAGGCTGGATAGGAACCCACGTATAGACCGAATGGGCCGCATCCTGAGTGATTTTTCTCAGTGAAACCAAGAAACGGAAAAACCTGGTCGAGTAGTAGGACTGAACGCTACGGGCCTCCTCCTCGGTGTTCACGCTGAAGAACAGGAACGACTGCGTGCAAACCGAAGGCGAGGGGGCAATCTGCGGTTTACCGACGATCTGGTGCGGGAGCGCATCGCCACCGTTAAAAGCTTTCGGCACGAGCAACTTCCACTTATCCACGAGATGCTCACTTTTCTGGATCGCACTACGGGCAATAAAGCCAATGCTCCGCTTCATTGACCGGATGTAGTAAATCTCAACGTCACCGTCGTGTTTCCCCTCGTGGAAACCGTCGAAGTTAGAGGTCCAGCCGAACTCTTTGTCACGTGCAAGGATGGAGTTGACCGGGGGTTCGGCCAAAGCCTGCACTAGGCGAAGGATTTCAACCGCCTTTTCGTCTCGTACCAACACATCATAGTCTCCCAGGTTGCGCTTGACCGGGCCCACAGTGTCCGTACCTCGAACCGTTGTCACGTTGCAGTCGTCATCGTGCGCGGCATCCCAGAGGAAGTAGCACACGCCCGCTTTGATCTCGACGCCAGGAAAGACATCACGGGCGTCTGGGTAGTCCACGAGATGGCGAATGCGCCTATCAGACAGCATGGTTTGGCGGAACTCGCCCAAACCCAATCCGGTGGCCATCCAACGTGCAGGAATCACCATAACGACGAACCTTGGCTCCAACGCTTTGGCCTGTTCAACGAAGTGATGATAGATAGGAACATCCCGTGTGCCACCATCGGACCCAAGTTGATACGGAGGATTGCCGATGATTACGTCGAATTGCATTGCGTCTCCAAACAACTCGGCCATGCGAGTCTTGATATCGTGGGTGTGTATGAAGGCGTAGGCATGCGTTTCCATGTCGTCGCCCCGGTCTAGCGCTTGCTGGCTGGCACCGCAAAACTCGCACTTCCCGTTAACCCAAGTGTGTTCGGTGCGCTCGAACCAGACATTGCCAGTCTCGGTAGCGAAGTCCTTCGCCAACGAGTGCGGCCCGTTGGCCCGCTTTGAACAGTAGAGGCTACGCCGGGCCATCAGACTGGTCAGGCGCGTGATACCGATGCCAAACACCTGCTGGGTCAAAACATGATTGACACGCGCTTGCAAATCAGGCATTTGCTGGGCCAAGCCCTTGACCAAACGGTTGGTGATCTCGCGGAGAAAAATCCCCGACTTAGTAAAAGGGTCTAGGAACCTGACGGACGGATCGGCCCACAGGTCAGCGCCAGCGTGGTCTGCAGCCCACGCGTGGGCTAGCAGATCGAGCATGCGATTGGCAAGCTCAGGCGGCGTGAAAACCTCATCGTTCGACAGGTTGGCAATGCAGGTCAACACGTCCGGATTGCGACCCCTTAGAGTGAAGCTGACTTGTGCGCTCAAATTGCCTCCGATGTGGTGTTGCCCGCCTCGAGCGCAGCCAGTTCACGAATGTTTACGGGTGAGTACGTCCGGATCGGGGTAAAGATTTCATGCTTGCCAAATAGCGAGCCTTGGGCGGTGAAGTCGGCTGAGCCTGTGAGCACATCAAGTCGGAAGTCCCGTCGCTGGAACTTGCCCTTACCGAGGTATCCCCATTCGGCGAAGGTGATGGGTTGGCCATCGCGCATGCGCATGGTGAGTGCATCTCCATGTAGTATGTTGGTCTTCAGAACGTGGCTGGCAGCAAGCCACAGGTCATCACGGCCGTCTACGTGCGTGTATTCGGCGAGAATTTCGAGCGCATTCTCACGACATTCGGCCACGTTGTCCGCCAGCAGTTCGATACCGTAAATGCACATTAGCGCGTACAGCGAAAAGTGACGGCGGTCGAAGTCGGACTTGCCGTACTTGACTTCCACCGCAGCCAGCTTGCGCTGCAGGATGCGCGCAACAAAATTACCGCTGCCGCATGCGGGTTCCAAAAATCGGGCATCGATGCGCTCGGTTTCATCCTTCACAAGGTCGAGCATTGCGTCAACCATCCATCGAGGGGTGAACACTTCGCCATGATCGGCAACACGTTGTTTGGATTTGACAAGGCTCATGATCAGGGAGTTAGCCGCACCTATGCGAAATCGAACGATAGCTGGCGTGTCAGCAGGTAAACCGTGGATTTCATTCTATTGGCCGGCGCGCACCAAAAGTTTGTCCCATGCGGATGCCCTAGTCTGTACAGACATTATCCGCCTAACGTAGCACTAGCTGGCGAGTGGTCTAGCGCACTCAGCGAGCTGATCAGGCCGCGAGGCTGGGGACGCGGGCACGTTCCAAACGGCCCCAACGGCAGCATCGCCAGGTTGTCAGCGCTCTCGCGCTAGCTCAACTCAGGGCCATACAAAGTGTTCGCTGCTGTCTGAATTCAGGCAGCAGGAGATCACTTGCTGGAACGCCCACTCGATTGCTAGCTTGGTTGCTCACAACAAGGAGCACCATGAAACCATCGAAACCCGTCAAGCCATCGATCTCCCCGAAGCGTAGGCCTATCCGTCATCACAAGCCAGAAGAGCCTGCCCGTTATGCGGTGGACTACATGGATCATGCCCCCGTCTGGCAAGGCCCGATCTTCGCGCCTGGGCTGTTTCGCCCAACCCAGAACGGAGCACCGGCAGCACCGCTCGAAGTGCTCTTTTCTGCAAAGGTGGAAACCCGGTCAATGCGCTACGTTCTACGAAGCCCTGAAGCGCTGAATGTCACGGACCAAGCCGTCTACTTCTTCCTCTGCCAGCGCATCGCTGCGAGCAAATATGTGCGACTTCCTTGCGGGCACGAGAGTTTTGACGAATACAGTCGCGCGCTCAGTGTCAGGGGTCTGTGGAAGGACAAGCAGCTTGCCGTAATCGTGGCTACTCCATCGGAGATTGCTGCCGGCATCGGCTTGACCCGCACAGGCACCAACGCCAAGGCCATGCTGGCGTCCCTGAATCGGCTGTCGCAGGTCACCATGGAGTTCCAGATGGTGAACGAGAGCGGGTCAGCGATTGGACAGGGAACGAGCAGGTTCCTAAGCTTCTTGTGCTTTGACGAAAACTTGAACATCATGCTGAATTTTGAGTCAGCCCTGATGGCCATTCACCGCAAGGGGGTGGCATTGGTCAACATGCGAGAGCATCGTGGCCTCCGCACAAAGCCAGCCAAACGCTTGCACGCATGGCTGAGTGCTTGGGCTTCGGAGGGAAGCCGAAAGCTGGTCGGACTCGAGAGATTGATGGTCAGCATTTGGGGGGAGGCGCCAGCTACGCCCTCTGTTCGCAAGGACCGCAAGCGCACCCTTCGCCAGGCAATTGAGGAAGTGAGTCGTCTGCCAGGCTGGACCTGCGTCTACACAGAGAAAGGCGATCAGCTTCTCGTGGCAAAACCCGTGTTTGCAGGAACCAAGGCCCAGCAAGGCAGCCAGGCCTCGAAGCCCAAAAAACCCGCAGCCGAAAGCGCTGCAACCCCCACCCATCGCGCTGTAACGCCCACTTCGGTCGCTACAACGCCCACCGAAGTCGCTGCAACGCCCACCGCTGATCTGCTGAAACCCGCGTGCAGCGCGGATTCCGAAGAACTCTGGTTTGCGCTCTAAGACTACCCAGGAAATGACCAAGAATTTCCATGGGTAGTGGGGCGAAGCCCCGTCGCCTAGGAAGGCGCCGAGCATCGCCCCCATTGCTGAGACGATGGATGTAGGGTGCTGAAACGTTTCTAGCCAAAAGAAGAACGTGATATCACATCGCCATCAGAAAGAGACCACATTGCGATCTGCTTTGGCGCGCCCGTAGACGCACAGTAGAGGACCGGCCTCCAAACCCCCGAGATGCCGGAATTCCGGCAGCTCATCGAACAGAGGAAAGCGTGAAATTGTTCACGGACGAGCGGGTCCTCCACACGCGAGAGCGTTTCACATCTTGACATGAAGCGCCCGGCCGCTTACATTGTGGGCATGAGTTTCTCGCTCTTCACTGCTTTCAATCTGACTGTCTCCCGGACCACGTCCGCAGTCATACGTCCGCTTTAAGCGGGCGTATCAGTCTCTTTCTTCCCCCGATATCGCTCGCTTCGTAGGCCGGTCTTAGCCATAGGTTTGGCTTCGACCTAGTTCACCCTTTTCGGAGCGATTCATGAAGCAGATTTCCATGGCCGTAGTCGGCCAAAAGCGTGCCGCCTCGGCACAAAAAACCCTCGTCAATAAAGCAAAGTCCACTAGGGCGGCAAAGCGCGTCCAGCCAGTTCAGATGCCTGAGCTGGACCCTTGCTGCATGGAGTTCCCGCCCATGGAGGACGATGATTTCGAGTCTTTGAAAGCGAGCATTGATCGCAACGGGCTGCTGCAACCGATCCTGCTATGGCAGGGACGTGTGCTCGATGGACGCCATCGCCTCAAAGCATGCGCCGAACTAAACAAGCCGCCAGTCTTCAAGGAGTTGACGTGCAGCTACGAAAAGGCAACGTCAATGGCTTTTGCCGCAAACATCAATCGGCGCAATCTGAGCGTGGGCCAAAGAGCGCTGCTAGGTGCGCGACTGGCCACGCGAAAGCCCGGGCAGACGAAGGCTTCCAAGCAAGTCGAATCCCCGTTTACCCAAGAGGATGCGGCCAAGCTTTTTGGGGTGAGCCGTGATGCCGTGCAGCGTGCATGTAGCCTACTCGCAGGAGCAAAAAAGGCTACCTTGGACGCGGTACACAGCGGCACGATGAGCCTGAACGAGGCGGTAGTTGTAATGAACACCGGCCAGAGTAGCCTGCGCACAAAGACTACCCCAGAAGAGCGCAAGGCTCTGAAAGTGGCAGCTGGTGTGAAGGAGCGACTGGGGAAAGAAGCGCGGCATCTGAGGCTTGTGAAGCAGGCCGCTCTCAGCGCGAAAAACGTGGCTTTGCCAACAGGTAGCCGTTACTCCATCATCCTGGCTGACCCTCCGTGGGATTACGACGAAGCGCACGACCGGGCCGCGAGTCGCATGATCCCCCATGAGCACTACCCCGTGATGAGTGTTGACGCCATGCGCTCGAAACTTGACGTCGAAAGCATCGCCGCAAAAGACTCCATGCTGTTCATGTGGTGCCCGGCTTCTTTGCTGCCTAGCGGGCTTGAACTCATGCAAGCGTGGGGTTTCAAGTTCGTGTCGAACTGGGTCTGGCACAAGACAGGCCCCAGGCTCCACTGTGGTGGTGGGACTGCAAAAATCCACCACGAGCTACTCTTGGTTGGCAGACGTGGTACCGGGGTGACAATCTTGGACACGATGGAGCGTGAGCCGTCGGTGTTCACGGCTCCCGTGACCAAGCACAGCGCCAAGCCGTTGGTGGTGCATGAGCGTTTGGAGGCCTTATACCCAGACGTGAGCCGCATCGAGTTGTTCAGCCGCTCGAACCGGACGGGCTGGACCATGTTCGGCAATGAAGTGCCTGACGAGAACAAAAAAGTTGCTTAGTTAACGGCAGGATGGGCGGTCGCGCTGATGCATGCATAAGCGCTCCAAATTGTCTTTCCTTCCGCTCGTGGCGCGCGAAGAGTGTCTCCCTTGTTCGGCGGTAACGCGTCCACTTTCATCCCTAGTCACAAGGTACAACGTTCTATGGAAAAACATGTCTTCTCTCAACAATCCCTACTCGCGCACGCAACGCGCGACCAGCATCATCAAGGAGGGCGAATTTAAGCTGGCGGCAGTGGAGCAACTGCCCCATGCCACAAATGGCTCTCCTCGGTGGCGGCTGACAGTCATCGATCCCCGAACCGAAGCTGCCCTTGTGCTCACAACAGCACCGGGAGCCCAATCCGCTTACTCGCAGCGCATCGGGCGCGGTTGCATCGGCAACCACTTTCGCATCTCCTACCGCTCAAAGCCAAGCGGGAAGTTGGTGGCAACTGCCTGGCGGCCTTGCCCTGCCACCTTCAAGGACTGGCTGGCCGACAACCTCAGCCTTGAAAACCTGACTGTGCTGCGTGAGCATGGTGCCAACGCTGGGGTGCCAGGGCTCATTCACTATGTCGAGACCCTTCCACTCTACGAGCGCTATCGCAGCCTCGACCTTGGCGATGTTGTGTTGTCGCAGCATTTGTTGGGTAGGCCGCCTGCGTCCGACGCCAACGATATCGAGCAACTGGAACACACATTGGTGTGGATGGTGGCCGAGTACTACGGTAAGCGCTCTATTGACCACGCCCTTGCACTCGGGTGCCCGTTGAGGCAATGAATGTTCTCTCGGCGTGGTGCGGTCTGCGACGCGCGAGAATCTGGGTCAACGCCGCATTTCACATTCAGTTGATGACAGACCCATTTGCTCCCTTGTCCGAGGAAGAGTTCGAAGAACTCGACCACTTTCTGCTGTTCGGCGTTGACACGGAAGAAGGCATGACCATGGACATGGTCGATGGGTTCTTGCACGCCATTGCGGTCGGGCCGACGACCGTACATCCCAAGCAATGGCTGCCCAAGATCTGGGGTACCAAGGAGATGATGCCTCCGATGGGTTCCGTCGAAGAGCTGAACCACATGCTGGGCTTGGTCATGCGCCACTTCAACACCATCATTGCCGGCCTGGGGGATGACCCCCGGGAGATCAGCCCGTGCTGGTCAACGATGGCCTACGACGGTGACGAGCGTGAATACGACGACGCAGAATCGTGGGCGTACGGCTTTGTCCAGGGGATGAGGCTTTGCTGGAAGGACTGGCAACCGTTGCTGTCCACTCCCCAAGGGCAAGTTTGGTTCAGACCCATTGCCCTGCTGGGCGAAGACGACTATTGCGTGGATCAGGACGAACTCACCCGAACACCGGCCATGCGATCGGAGCTGGCTCAACAAATCCCGCCGGCTGTTCTGGACATGCACGCTCACTGGCTGCCACTTCGGCTCGCTGTCTATCAGCGGGAGGTGGCCAAGTCGATGCAGCCCAAGGTGGGGCGCAATGATCCGTGCCCTTGTGGGAGCGGGGCGAAGTTCAAGAAGTGCTGTGGTGCTGCGGCCGATTTGCACTGAGCCATCTCGCGCCTCGAACTGTCAGGCGGTGGATCACCGCGCCAGTCGCCAGGGCAGCAAGGCCTCGTAGTCATCGACGGTCCTGGCCCGTGGAAGTGCCACTAGCAGCGAGCGCAGGTACTGGTACCCATCAACGCCGTTGACCTTGCAGGTCTCCAGCAACGAGTACAGGTTGGCGCTCGCGTTGGCGCCGGCCACGGTGTCGGCGAAGAGCCAGTTGCGTCTTCCGATGACAAACGGGCGGATCGAATTCTCGCAGCCGTTGTTGTCTATCGGGTAGTTGCCGCTGGTGACGAAGCGCTCCAGCTTGGCCCACTGCGAGGACAGGTAGTGCAGCGCCTTGCCCAGCAAACTGCCTGGCAGCACCGCATGAACGTTGGCCAGCAGCAAGGCCTGGATCTCTTGCAGCACGGGCACACTGTTGGCTTGGCGGCTATGCAGCAGCGCATTCGCATCCAGCCCTTGCTCTTTGGCCAGGGCCTCCACGCGGTAGAGCTTGCCGATCAGCGCGATGAACCTGGCCGCCAATTGCTCAGCCCCCCGGTTGGCTTTGGGCAAGGCCTGCAGCGCGTCATTGAAGTAACGCCGGCAATGTGCCCAACACCCGATTTGCACGAGCTTGTTCGCCAAGGCGATCTTGTTGTAGACCTCGTAGCCGTCGGTCATCAGCACGCCGCCCTCGCGCGCACCGACGTACAGAAGCTGCGCCGCCTCTGTGCTGCGTGAGGGTGAGTAGGCGAACAGGCGTATGGGCGGACCTGTGCCGCTGGCGCCTGAACCATCGGTCATCTGCGCCCACATGTAGCTCTTGGACTGGGCGCTGCGACCGGCCTCCTTGAGCACCTGAATCTCGGTCTCGTCACCGAAGATCAGCGGGGCGTCCAGCACCCGGTCGCGCAGCAGGTTGATGACGGGCTGCACCGCCTGGCCCACCCGCACCACGCTGGCGGCCATGGTGTTGCGCGAGAGGTCGCGGCCTCCGAAGCGCCCCAGCAAGGCCGCCTGGCGGTACAGCGGCAGGCCGTCCACATACTTGGAAGTGATCACCCAGGCCAGCAGGCCTTCGCTGAACAGCCCCTTGGGGATGACTTGCTCGGGCTTGGCCGCCAGGCGCAGCGTGCCATCGCAGCACGGGCAGGCGTACTTGACCCGCTCGTGGCGGATCACGCGCACTTGTTGCGGAATGATGTCGAGCTGCTCGCTGGCCTCCACGCCAATCTCCCGCAGCACGGCACCGTCGTGAGGACAGACACGCTCGGATTCGGGCAGTTCGTGGCGCACCACCTCGCGCGGCAGGGCTGGGTCCAGCGGCTTGCGCCCGCGCTTGGTCCGTTTGTGAGCGGGAACCTCGACAGTGTTGTCGTCGGCCTCGGTTTCTTCCTGGGCCGGCTGGGTTGCCGAGCCGAGCGCCTCGGCCTCGTTGAAGAACATGTCCTTCTGGTGGCCTGCGCTGGCCTCGCTCTTGGCGGCGAACAACTGGCGCTTGAATTTGTTGAGCTGCTCCTTGAGCAGGTCGCGCTCGGCGCGCGTGATGCGCAGCTCACCAGCGAGTGATTCGCTGGTCTGGGTGGCCTGGGCCAGCGCCTTTTGCAAGGCTGCAAATTCTTCGGCGGTGGGCATGTGAACCATCGCCTGCTTCGATCTGCTTGTCGCTCAGGCGGTTCCTTGTGCTGGGGATTTTGCGGCAAATATTCTCAGCAGTGGCATTGCTCATTTCGGCAGCACCAGCCTCACGCAACGCGCTCGTAGAACCGCTGTGGGTGTCGCTGTGTGACCGCCAGATCAATGCCATCAAGCAACCAGTGCAGTTGTTCCACCGTCAGCGTCGGCACCACCGCCTCGTCCGGCCAGATGAAGCGGTCTTGCTCCAGGCGCTTCATCAACAACCAGAAGCCGTTGCGCTCCCAGACCAGGATCTTCACCCGGTTGCGCTGGCGGTTGCTGAACACATACACCGCCGCCGCGAACGGGTTCATGCCCAGGGCTTGCTCCACCAGGATGGCCAAACCGTTGATGCCCATTCGGAAGTCGATGGCCGGGCGGTGCAGGTACACCGTCAGCGTGTCGTCGAGCCGGAACATGGCAGGCGCCCCAGAAGTTCAAGGACGGGCAGCAACCCACCCGGGTCTGCATCGCTGAGGTCGATCTCCACCCCATTGGGCAGTCGGGCGTGCAGGCGTGTCTTGACCTCAGCGGCGGTGACGGGAGATGCCTCGGGGGCCGCCAGCCGCAACGGCACAAAAGCACTGGTGCTGGCCATGGCCACGGTCGGCAGGTTGGCACGACTTGCCTTCAGGTCCGAGCCCATGCTCTGGGTGATCCAGCGGCGCAGCAAGTTGGCGTTGATGCCGCATTGCAGCGCCATGCGCGCCACCGACACATCCGGCTGCAGGCACGCCCGCACCAC
Organism: Acidovorax sp. LjRoot194; assembly: GCF_964253015.1. NCBI lineage: Bacteria > Pseudomonadati > Pseudomonadota > Betaproteobacteria > Burkholderiales > Comamonadaceae > Acidovorax > Acidovorax sp. LjRoot194. The sequence goes on from NZ_CAXUQB020000001.1 coordinate 383,276, forward strand.
CTCGGCCTTGGCCTGCGGGTCGTACACGGCACGTCCATCGTTCTTGCGCCCCGTGACCAGGCGCCTCACCACCTCTGCATCGATCTCTGACATACGTGTCCACCTTGTTCTACATGGACACGTAGCTTCCCCTCTCAGACGCTCTGTGGGAAGACGTAGTTGGCGGATCGCTTACGTACTACGCACACGACCCAGCCTTGACACGAAAAATCATCAAGCGAGGCGTCAACGCATGATGCGTTGCGTACCAGACTTTTCCAGTGCCCGCTGTCCATCCTCGCGCAAACGTTGTCGGTCCGGCACCATAACGGCATCGTTAGCCGGATGATTCAATGCCGAGGCGAGCCACATCAGTGAGCCCAAGATAAGCGCGCGGTCGTAAGACGCCGATTGAGCGGCAATCCCTCGGCGCGATGGCACCGAATCGACGTCGTTTTCATGCTGGTCGCGCGCAATGTCGGTGTGAGGCGCCGGCAGCGCCAATCCAGCCTTCTTCACCAACGCGCCCAGCACGATCTTCTCGTGCGCGTCGATGCGCCGGCCAAGCTGTTTAGCTTGATGGCGCGCCACCCTCTCCAAGTGCTCTGCGCGGGCCTGGTACTGCGCAGCCTGCTGTCGCAGCGCGCTCTCTCGCATGCGCAGCCGCATGAGGCTGGCCGGCGTGGTGCCGTCCGAATGGACGGCGTCGTGTTCGGTATGAACGGTCATTTGTTCTCTCCCTTTTCGTTAGACCCCCGTAATTGATTGCAGAGGCCTAATCAATCTGGCACCTTGGGTAGCAGGCAGTCAAGCAATACCAGGGAGGCAAGCCCCCCAAGCGCACCTATACAAACTTTCGTTTGTGTGCGCCTGGCAGGGGCCTCGAACAGCCAGGGCACATCCCTCACGGGAGTGCCATCGCACCACCTCTCCCTCATTGCCTCGTGCCGGCAAGAGGGATACGTGGATGGCGATTTTTCATTTTTCAGCACAGGTGATATCGAGGGCCGATGGGGCTAACGCCATTCAGGCGGCTGCGTACCGCGCAGGCCTTCGCATGACCTGCGCCCGCACTGGCCAGGTCTTCAACTACACCCGCAAGAAGGAGGTGTCGCACCGCGCCATCCTCGCGCCAGAAGGCGCTGCCCCCTGGGTTTTCTCGCGCTCAACGCTGTGGGCGCGAGCCGAGCAGCAGAAGCGAAAAAATGCGCAACTCGCACGTGAGATCGAGGTCGCCTTACCCATCGAACTCACGCACGCCCAGCAGGTTGCGCTCATTCACAGCTATGTGCAGACGCAGTTCACCAGCCTAGGGATGGTGGGTGATATCAACATCCATTCGAAGCCGGGGAACCCACACGCGCACGTGCTTCTTACGCTCAGTGACATCGAAGCCGACGGCTTCGGTGCCAAACGCCGCGACTGGAATTACCCCTCGCTGGTGGCCAACTGGCGCGAAGCCTGGGCCAAGGCTTGCAACGCAGCGTTGGAAGAGGCCGGCCACGATGCGCGCATTGACCACCGCAGCAACAAGGAGCGTGGCATTGACCTGCCAGCCACCGTGCATGAAGGCCGCAGAACGTTTGCGAATGCTGAGGCGTGGGATGCCCGCGCCGAGTTCAACGCGTGGGTACGCACCCAAGTAGCGCTGGCCAAGGTGCAGGCCGAAGTGAAGGCCGTGCAGTCGCAGATCGTGGACTTGACCAGCACCATCGAGCAGGCGCTGGCGGAGCGAAGCGCGCAACGGCCATCGAGCGACGTACCGATTGCTCCTGCGCCGCTTGCCGCCGCGCACGCCGAAGCCGTGCCCCCAACCACTACCCGCATCTGGACACCCGCAAGCGCTGCGCCTGCGCGGGACTTCTCTATCGCTGGGCTGCTCGCACGTCGCGGCCATGCCGCTGGCCCGGCCAGCCCCATTCGCCCAGCGCACCCATCAACCCCGCAGCCCGAGGTCTCGCATGTCTCGGGCGGCATTTTCCAAGGAGACAAACCATGCTGATACCTACCCTGTTGCGACTCATCGCAACCATCTTCGCCACCCGGCCGCCAGGCATCGAGCCAGGCCAGTGGAGCCTGCACGCACGCAGTGCCGTGCAGCTGCTGGAATTCAGGCAGCTGCGCCCGGCAGCCGTGCCCCAGGCCGGACGCCGATTTGCCCGTCCGCCGCAGCCAAGGCGTCAAAGTGCGTCCATTCCCGAATCGTTCACCGCTGGCGCGGAAGGAGAGTGGACATGCAAACCATGAACGCTTTCCCCGCACCTGATGCAGCCGCGACCGTCGTAGTCCCAGCCTCGGCGCCCGCGTGGGCATCGGCCCATCACTTCCATCGCATTCCCGACCCCAGCAGCTTCGCTTGGCTGAATGCGCAGTCCCCCAGAGCCGTGGCCGCAGCACCGCAGGTATCCCCATGCTTTGGCATGGATGTGGTGTATCTGCCGCTGGACGTGCTGCGCTGGTTTCCCAACGAGCTGGTGCTGGCAGTCCCGTTTCTGTCCGCCCCACCCGTCGAGTTCTTCTTCGCATGCAATGAGGGCGGCAAGCGCTGGTGGTGCTTCGTCGTGTTGAGCAAGGGCCAAGTTCCAACGGCACTGGTGTTCGATGTCTCACCGTCCGTGATGCTGATCGCCGGCCTCGGTTTGCGGGAGACCGATGTCGATATGCACAGCGGCGCAGTCTCGCGCGGCAGGGACTTTGACTACCGGGCCAATGCAGCAGTGCTCTGCCCCATGGACACCACGCCTATCCGAGTGGAATGGCTGAGCCCGGAGACGCAGGAGTACTTTTGCATCCACGAAGGCAGTTGCCAGGGCAGTACGCCAAGCGTACCCACCCTGGCCGATGTGTTGGGGGCAAGGAAGCTGCCGCCCTCGATATCGCCCGTGGAGGTATCGATTGGCACGCCCACTTTGGGTTTGCGCATGAGGGTCAACGACGACGAGCCGTTGGCGCGCTATCTTGATTCGTTGGCCGGTGGCGCGGGAGGTGTGGCATGAGTAACCCTGTGCATTCCATTTTGTTGACGCCCGAGCTGGCATGCGCGCTTATTGCTGAGATGCAGGCCGTGCTCGATGGAGACGCAAGCTACTTTCATGCGGAGGTGTGGACCGATAGCGGGCAGCGCGTGGCGCTGCACCTGTCCGGCCAAGCCGACCCGCCAGACCTGGGAGGACCGCTTCATGTCTGATGCAAAGAAGCCCGCCAAGAGGGACCTCTACCAAGAGGTTACCGACAAACTCATCGCCGCCATCGAAGCCGGCACAGCACCATGGCAGCGTCCATGGCAGCAGGTCGCCTCCGCAGGCCTGCCCATGAATGGCGCCACCTCGCGTGAGTACAACGGGGTCAATGCGTTGTTGCTGATGATGCTGGCCCAGGCAGAGGGATACAGCGACAACCGCTGGTACACCTTCAAGCAGGCGAGCGACATGGGCGCCAAGGTCAAGAAGGGCAGCAAGTCCACTCCGGTGTACTTCTTCAAAATGCTCAACGCGCGAGGGGTGGAGGCAGATGGCGAATCTGCTGGCGGCGCAGAGCCGGGCGGAAAGGAGCGTCGTCAAATCCCGTTCCTTACCGAGTACCGGGTTTTTCATGCGACGCAGATCGAGGGCATTGAGCCGTTCGCACAACCCGAGCGGCAGTGGACCCCAATAGAGGCCGTGCAAGAGATGGTGGAGCGCCTGAAGCCGGACATTAGGTATGGAGGGGACCGGGCGTTCTACGCATTGGGGGAGGGTAGGGATTTCATCCAGATGCCACCCGAGGGGGCGTTCCCAAGCGCAGAAGCCTTCGCTGGCACGCTGGCCCATGAGCTTGGGCACTGGACGGGGGCGGAGCATCGTCTGGGCCGCAAGTTTGGCGCATGGGGCACAGATGCCTATGCCGCCGAGGAGTTGCGAGCCGAGATTTGTAGCGCGTGCCTGTGCGCACAGTTGGGTATTGCGACGTCGATGGACAGCCACGCGGCCTATGTCGGTGCGTGGGTCAAAAAGCTCCGTGACGACAAGTTCGAGATTTTTCGCGCAGCGAAGGATGCCAGGCGCATGGTGGACTACCTCACCGGCAGTCTTGTGCTGGACCCCAAGCCAGATGAAGCCATCGCGCAGGAAACCTCGCCAGCACTGTCTCCGATGTTGGCACACACGCAGGAGGTAGAACCCGGTGCGGATGCGGCAGCGATAGCTGCCGTGCTGGCCAAAGCGCGCAAGTCCATCGCGCAGGTCCAGCGAGCGCGGCGCAGTGGTTTGGCTCCGACGGTTCATGGACTCGAAGGGACGGGGGCTGCGATACCGACGAATGGCAGTTTGTCCATGTGATGAGGGCGATGCAGCAGCGGTTGCATCGCGCGGCACCCCACTTGCGCTTTATGAGGTGCGTTTGCTACTTTGGTTTTCTAAATCAAAGGAACCACAATGACATCATCATTACAACAATCCATCTCTATTGAGATCAGGCCCGCAGACAGGCGCTGTGGATACTGGGCCAAGCGCATTGACGCAGGCACCGCGTTGAGTCTGCCCGACAGCATTTCTGGCGCGAGAGACATTCCCGGGCCTTTCTTGCGCGTTGGGGGCGAAGACGAGTTGGCCGTGGGAGACTTCATCATTGAGGGCGAAGAAGTCCATCACCGCCATCAGCGCGGATGGACCTATCGCATTGGCTACATGGGCATTGATGGCGCGCTACACCGGGTCACCCCAAACAAGGAGCACAAACAGGCCATGAAGGCCGCCGGGATGGCGCTCGACCTTCTCAAAGGCTCGGGCGACTTGGCTGCGTGCGTGCGGCTCATCATGGGTCTGCGGATGGGATTGCACGCCGGCGTGGTTCCCATTGAGACGGAAGCTGCGCCCGTTACGATGCATCAGTTTGCGGAGGTGGCCGCATTGAAGGATGTTTGGTTTGAGCCAAGTTCCCCTGGGTCGCATCCAACGGCTCAGCAAATCTACGACCAGGCCGCAATGCGCTCGCGCATGCTAGCGGCCCAGGGTGGATTGGAAGACCTGCCTAACTTGGATGCGCTGCTGTGCGATTGAAAGCTCCACAAGGCTGGACCACCTCTTCACCTCCGAGCTGTGCTGAGGCGACAATTGCAAGTTCTGGGGACGCTCCCGCGTTCCAGCACCAAAGAGCTTAGAACATGTTCCGTGTAGTTACCGCTAACCTGAATGGCATTCGATCCGCTGCTTCAAAAGGCTTTTTTGAATGGGTCGCTCAACAAGATGCTGACGTCATCGGTGTCCAAGAAGTTAAAGCCCAAGACGAGCAGGTCAAGGGCATCCACTGTCATATCGGCAAGATGGCCGGCCAGTTTCACTACGCTCAGAAACGTGGGTACTCGGGCGTGGGCATCTACATGCATAAGGAGCCTTCGGATGTTGTAGTCGGCTTGGCTGACGCTGAGTTCGACAACGAAGGCAGATGGGTTGAGGCGCGCTTTGACAGACCTGGCCGCAAGTTGTCCATCATCAGCGCTTACTTCCCTAGTGGATCATCCGGCGAGGAGCGGCAGCAAGCCAAGTTCCGCTTTCTTGCGTTGCTCTATCCCAAGCTGATTGAGTTGCGTGATGACAGAGACTTTATTCTGATGGGTGATGTGAATATTGCCCACCAGAACGCAGACTTGAAGAACTGGCGCAGCAACCAGAAGAACAGCGGCTTTCTACCCGAGGAGCGTGCCTGGATGACCAAGCTTCTTGGCGAAGGCGGCCTTGTGGATGTGTACCGCCGGCTGCATCCGGAGGCTACTGACACCTGCTACACATGGTGGAGCAATAGGGGTCAGGCCTATGCCAACAACGTTGGATGGAGGCTGGACTACCAAATTGCGACCCCTGGCGTAGCTGAGTTGGCGCGGACTGCAAGCATCTACAAAGGGCAGAAATTCAGTGACCACGCGCCATTGGTCGTGGACTACGATCTGACCCTGTAATGCGAGCACTAGGGTCGCCGCAGTGGGGGTGCATGAACCTAAACAGCGTTCAACGGGGTCCTACTATCACTGAAACACGTTGGACGTCATAGAGGCCGACGTCATTTGCAACTGCCCTCGCTGGGGAAAAAAGTGCTAGGTTGATTCCGTCGCTGACTGAGCTTCGGTAGATGACCCCGTCATACCCAATCTTCTTGATGAATTCACATAGATACTGGCTGGGAAGGTAGTCGATGGCGGCGCTCCGAGGAAGAACAGGTCTAGTCAACTCGTTCCCAAGCCTTTCGAGGAATGGAACATCGGCGCGCATGCGACCAACTTCGCTCGCATCCTGCAAAAGGAATGGAGATACCAACTCGCGGGGGTTACGGAGGTCTACCGCCGTGATGAGACCTTGAAGAGCGAATCGCGCGACAGAAGCGATTTCACCAGTATGTGGTCGTATCTCTGCGATTGCTGTTTCAGCCGCCGAACCCAAATATAGGTAGGGGATGCCGGAGGGGTTCGCTCTGCCGTGGCTAGCAAGCTCTCGGGGGGGCGCGCCCATTTGAGCAATCGTGAATCCCGTATCAGAGGTAGTGATTCGCGCGCGATACCATACGTCAGGAAGCTCGCTCGTCGTCAGGTGAGACAGCAAGACTTCGAGACGATCTTGGTCCAGGGCCTCATCAAGAAAGTACCTGTTTTTGTACATGAGCTCATCTCTGAGCGTGTTCCACGCCGCCAGCCCCTCCGACCTGAAAGCCTGGGAAGGAGAAAAGAATCTACGTACGATGTCGCCATCGTCAAGCACTTCCGCAAGGAGGCTTTTCGCATTGGCAAGGTCGAGCTTCGGGAAGAGGCTCCAATCCTCCTTCAACCATTCCACCAACAACTTCCCCTCCGGATTGAGCTCGTAAATGCTTATGAGCATCTTGAACTCATCCGAAAGAGCTCCGGGCTCTACTAAATCAACCTCCGCTTTTTTGCAGAAGTCGCACTGGCCACGAACACTTGTACGCGATGGAATGACGCTTCGCCGCAGGCCACGGTCGCCGAAACATTCCGAGCAGCAGTACGAAGGCATGACACTCAGCCGAGAAAAGTAGCGAGCGTTTCGATGTGATGTTTCATCGAAAGCTTTTTCACCACGCCCAGGCCGGGGAAGTGGCCCTTGTCATGGAGCTCTTGAAGCTCTTGAATTGCGGTTGTGTTGTACAGATTGGAAGTACCGCTGCTGTACTTTTCTACAAGCTTTTCTAGTGCCTGTCCAAACTTCCCGGCGGGGTCAGTTGGCGTATCGCGTGTTGTAGAGACAAAGTGGTAGATGTACATTGCATCGTCCTTCTTCGACTCGATGAACGTTAGATGGATTGCAACCGCATACGCTGGCCCACCGCCTTCCGAAAAATCATCTCCGACGGTTAGGAAGTCGCCGAAGCCGTTCATACCTTCATCTGGGTAGGTCACATGAAGATCGGAAAACTCCTCTACCGGCGGATGATCCGCGTTCTTCCTTTTCTGGAATCCGTCGCGTATGAGAACTCGGAAGCATCCGTCATAGTGCCGGCGGTAAAGCTTGCCGCAATGCGCCTCGACGAAAGCGTGCCGAGTCTTAGGTAAGTTGCCTCCTAGCAGTTCCGCAAATGCTCGTGCCTCAGTGAACCCCGCATGTATGAACATGGGCTGATGAGCTAAGTGTTTCTGATAGCAGGCAAGTGCATCTGCGGGGGTCATGTTTGCCCGAAGAAGAATGCCAGCTGAAACTCCTGGCTTATCGAGGTACTCGCCCGTGAGCAAGTCGGTGATGCCCTTGCCGTCCTCTGAATGGTCTCCATGCAACGGATTGACAATGACGACTGCCTTTCCATGCGCCTTGCAGATTTCAGTTAACGTCTTGTGCAAGCCATTCAGAGTTTCCCTGACAGGCTCGATGATCGGACAAAAGTTCGACTGGGCTAGAACGACTGCACTTTCTCTGATGGCAATAAGTTCGAATTGCTTACCACGGAAATAGGGGTAGTACATCAGGTAGCCCACTCCATTGCTTGGTGAGTTGGTGTGCTTAGGGTTGTCAGCAGTCGCTGATGGTCTTTCAGGCGCAGCTTGGTGGACAGTGCGGCAGTCTTCAAGGAGTGTGGAAGTCGATCAACCAAGCTGCTCAGGGAGGCAAGGCTGCGTGTGCGTTTGAGCACACGCACCATTTCGGCATGCACGAACTGAGGGGGTAGCAACACAAATTGCTGCCTCACCGCCTCGCGAATCTTAGTGTTGGGCAAGTCGGGGATTGCTGCTCCAAAACTGTCCAAGATCATCATCGCCTCAGCCAATCGCAGCGAGTCGAATACCGTTCTAGGGCAAACGGCGTCAGCCCGGTCAACAGCCTCACGAACAGTGTTAACCCGGTTCCAGCGTGCCAAACTCATCACGCCGATATCACTATCAGTCAGTTCCAAGACTTGGTCAATGAACGGCTCGGCCACAACGACGTAGATTTTGGCGAACACTTTCCGATAGTTTTGCACCTGATTTTCAAGTCGACTCAACGTGTCGCGCTCAGACTTGATTTCATAGACTGTCGAAGTGCCGTTGAGAATCGCCACATCCGCCTTGCAAGAGCCGGCGCGAAATTCCGTAAGCAGACTCGCGGTGCCAAGCGAATGACGACCAAGCAAGATGTTATGCGTTAGGGCAGACTTGTAGACGTATTCGTCCCGCCCTCCGGCCTTCCTTAGAGTTGCGAACGCTAAGTCAAAGGTCGTGCCCACTGTCTCGGCGGCAAGTAGCGCGTCCATCAATCCACTGTCTGCTAGCAGCCGTGCAAAGAGCGGCGAGCGCCCCCTCTCCGCAAGCTCTCGGAACACGGTGGACGAGAAAAGTCGGGAGATAGCGGAGAGATTCGTGGCGGCCGTCGTCATGGCATGAGGCCTTCTCGCCGGAAGACATCGGCTTCGTGGTGAGGGCACTTAGACGCAAAGCCAGCCACAGGACTAGACCACGTTGTCACCCTTTCGCCCATCAACTGCAACTCTTTTTTGCGGGCGTGCACTTCACCGAACTTCATATCTGTCTCCCGACGGTAGGTTCAGTCAAGTGCGGCCAGCTTCGCGCAGGACAGACTGCCCATGAACGCATTGTATTGGACCAACCGGCGGAAGGACTTCTCCTGCGTCGCAGCATTATCAAATCGCGATATCGGAGTCGGTTGAGGCTGAAAGCGTCGCCAACGTTCATCAGACGCGAAAGTTCAGCGATCACGCTGCGCTGAGTATCGACTACGACTTCCGCATGCACGAAACGAACAGACGTAAAAATGTGGGTTTTTTGCCGCACTATCTAGTCCAGACGCCACCCCACATTGTTCGCATACGCCTGGCCGCGATTGCTCCACCAGGTGTAGGCAGTGTCCGTGGCGGTAGGTTGTAACTGACGGTAAACGTCGATCAAGCCGCCGCCTTCATCAGTTGTGTGTAACAACTTTGTCATCCACGCACGTTCTTCGGGCAGGAAGCCGCTGTTTTTCTGGTTGCTGCGCCAGTTTTTCAGGTCGATCTGCTGGTGGGCGATGTTGACGTCGCCACACAGGATGAAATCGCGTTCGCCCTTGGTGCGCATGAGATGGGGGTGGAACTCCGCCAGGAAGCGGAACTTGGCCAGTTGCCGTTCTTCACCCGACGAGCCGCTGGGGAAGTAGGCACTGATGATGGAGAGCTTGCGCGCGGGCGTATCAAAGCGCAGTTCCACATAGCGGCCCTCGGCGTCGAACTCGGCCGAGCCATAGCCCACGACCACATCGGAGGGCTCGTGACGCGTGTAGATGCCCACGCCGGAGTAGCCCTTTTTCTGGGCGAAGTGAAAATGCCCCTGCAGGTCCGCCACGCGTTCGAAGCGGTTGGCAATGTCGGCCGCCTGGGCTTTGACTTCCTGCACGCAAATACAATCCGGCCGCGTGGCTGCCATCCAGCTTTCCACGCCTTTGCTGGTGGCCGAGCGGATGCCATTGAGATTGAGGCTGGTTAATTTGAACAAGGATTTTCCCATGGTGGATGTTGGCGCACAAAAAGATGGCCAGGGCGAGCTGGCACAGGATTTTGTACGTTTTGCCGTCGAATCGGGTGTGCTGCGCTTCGGCGAGTTCAAGACCAAGGCCGGCCGCCTGAGCCCGTACTTCTTCAATGCGGGGCTGTTCGACGACGGCAGCAAGATGGGCCGGCTGGCGGAATTCTATGCAAAAGCCTTGATCGCCAGCGGCATCGAATTCGACATGGTTTTCGGTCCGGCCTACAAGGGCATACCGCTGGCCGCCACGGTGGCCGTGGAGCTGGCGCGGCTGGGTCGCAACGTGCCTTTTGCGTACAACCGCAAGGAGGCCAAGGACCACGGCGAGGGCGGCACGCTGGTGGGGGCGCCGCTGAAGGGCCGCGTGCTCATCGTGGACGACGTGATGTCCGCAGGCACGGCAGCCCGCGAGTCGATCGCCATCATCCGCGCAGCCGGTGCCACTCCGCACGCGGTAGCTATTGCGCTGGACCGCCAGGAGAAAGCCACCGAGAATGGCCAGGACGTGGACCACAGCGCGGTCCAGTATGTGCGCCAGCAACTTGGCATGCAGGTGTGCACCATTGCGCGGCTGGCAGACTTATTGCTGTATCTCTCGCATAACGGGGGGGAGGGGATGCGTTCCCATCATGAGAATGTGCTGGCGTACCGCCAGCGGTACGGCGTCAATGAGAGGTAAATGACTTGAGCAGGTTGGCGTGGACCGTTGGGGCGGTGATGTGTGCCATGTTGGGTTCGGAGGCCGCGCGCGCGCAACCGCAGCCGGGCGGTATCTACACCTGCGTCGACCGCAATGGACGCAAGCTCACGGCGGACCGGCCCATTCCAGAGTGCCTGGACCGTGAGCAGCGCGAATTGAGCCCTTCGGGTACGGTCCGCCGCCAGATCGGCCCGTCGCTCACGGAGAACGAGCGTGCGGCCCAGGAAGTGCAGCGCCGCAAGGAGGCCGAAGAGCGCGCCCGTGTCGTCGAAGAGCGCCGGCGCGAGCGCGTGCTCACGGCCCGCTACCCCGACAAGGCCACGCACGATGTCGAGCGCGCCGCCGCCATCCAACTGGTGGACGACGTCACGGCCACGGCAGAGAAGCGCATTGCCGAACTCAAGCAGCAGCGCAAAGGCTTCGATACCGAAATGGAGTTCTACAAGAAGGACCCTAACAAGGCGCCCATGACACTGCGCCGCAAGATCGCCGAAAACGAAGACAGCATTGCCGAGCAGCAACGCTTTCTGGCCGGGCAGGACCAGGAAAAGCGACGGGTGCACCAGCGCTTCGATACCGAGCTGGCGCTGCTGCGCAAGCTGTGGGAATCGCAGCGAGCGCCTGTCCTAGCACCTGCGGCCACCGGCGCAGGAGAGCTTGCTGCGCCTGCGGCGTCACGCTAGGCGGTAGATTCAAAGAGCTTGTATCCGGCCTGCGCGCAGCGGGGCGATGGCACAAAAAAAAGGGGCGTGATGCCCCTTTTTCGTTGCTGCATGCCGGGGAGTTCTCCACCCCCGGAGTTGATCACTTAACCTGCCAGCTTGGCGCGCAGCACGTCGTTGACCTGCTGGGGGTTCGCCTTGCCCTTGCTGGCCTTCATGATCTGGCCGACCAGCGCATTGAAGGCCTTGTCCTTGCCCGCGCGGAACTGCGCCACGTTGTCCGCGTTGGCAGCGATGACTTCGTCGATGATCGCCTCCAGCGCGCCGGTGTCGTTCATCTGCTTGAGGCCCTTGGTCTCGATCACGGCATCCACCTCGTGGCCGTCACCGGTCCACAGCGCGTCGAACACCTGCTTGGCCGCGTTGTTGGAGATGGTGCCGTCGGCAATCCGAGTCAACAAGGCGACCAGTTGCGGTGGTTTGACCGGCGCATGCTCAATCGCAACCTCATCAGAATTGAGTCGGCGCGAAAGCTCGCCCATGATCCAGTTGCACGCGATTTTTGGTGAAATTGGTGCACCTGCCCCTTGTACCACCTGCTGAAAGTAAACCATCGTCGACTTGCTTTGCGTGAGGGCTGATGCGTCGTACTCCGACAAGTCATAGTCCTTTACGTATCGCGCAGCAACAACGCGGGGCAGCGCATCCATTTGGCTTCGCAGCTCATCGATCCACTGCTGCGAGATGTACAGCGGCGGCAGGTCCGGGTCCGGGAAGTACCGGTAGTCGGCTGCATCTTCCTTGGTGCGCATCGCACGCGTCTCGCCCGTGTCGGGGTCGAACAGCACGGTGGCCTGCTGGATCGCGCGGCCGTCTTCGATCTCCTCGATCTGCCAGCGGATCTCGTAGTCGATCGCCTGCTGCATGAACTTGAAGCTGTTCAGGTTCTTGATCTCGCGGCGCGTGCCCAGGGGCTGGCCCGGCTTGCGCACCGAGACGTTGGCGTCGCAGCGGAACGAGCCTTCCTGCATGTTGCCGTCGCAGATGCCGATCCAGGTCACGATCTTGTGCAGCTCCTTGGCGTAGGCCACGGCCTCTTCGCTCGAGCTCATGTCGGGCTCCGTCACGATCTCCAGCAGCGGCGTGCCGGCGCGGTTCAGGTCGATGCCGGACTGGCCCCCACCTCCGAGTGCTGAGTCCTCGTGCAGGGACTTGCCGGCATCTTCTTCCAGGTGAGCACGCACCAGGCGCACGGTTCGTTTCTCATCGCCCAGAAAGAACTGCACTTCACCGCCCTGCACGACCGGGATCTCGAACTGGCTGATCTGGTAGCCCTTGGGCAGGTCGGGGTAGAAGTAGTTCTTGCGGGCAAAAATGCTCTTCTCCGCAATGTGGGAGCCCAGAGCCAGTCCTAATTTGATAGCACACACCACCGCTTCGCGGTTCATCACCGGCAGCGTGCCGGGCAGCGCCAGGTCCACCGGCGATGCCTGGGTGTTGGGCTCGGCGCCGAAGGCCGTGGGCGAGCGGCTGAAGATCTTGCTCTGCGTGGCAAGCTGGGTGTGGGTCTCGAAGCCGATGACGACTTCGTAGCCGTGGATCAATTTGGGGGTCGTCGTCATGTCACAGGCCTCCGGGTTGGCGGAGGTGGTAGTCGGTGGCTTGCTGCAGGCGGTGCGCAGCGTTCAGAAGGCGGGCTTCCTGGAAGTAGTTGCCGATGAGCTGCAGGCCCACAGGCATGCCGGCTTCGCCAAAGCCGGCGGGCACGCTCATGCCGGGCAGGCCGGCGAGCGAGCCGGGCAGGGTGAAGATGTCGGCCAGGTAGTCGGCCAGCGGGTCGTTGCCGTGCTCGCCCAGCTTCCAGGCCACGGTGGGCGCCACGGGGCCGGCGATCACGTCGCAATCCTTGAACGCGTTCTGGAAGTCGTCGGCGATCATGCGGCGGATCTTTTGTGCCTGCAGGTAGTACGCGTCGTAGTAGCCGTGGGACAGCACGTAGGCGCCGATCATGATGCGGCGCTTGACCTCGTCGCCAAAACCTTCGGCCCGCGTCTTCTTGTACATGTCCACCAAGTCGGTGTAGTCCTTGGCGCGGTGGCCGAACTTCACGCCGTCGAAGCGCGACAGGTTGGACGACGCCTCGGCCGGGGCGATGATGTAGTACACCGGAATCGACAGCTCCGTGCGGGGCAGGCTGATGGGCACGAGTTTGGCGCCGAGCTTCTCGTATTCCTTGAGCGCGCCGTCCACGGCCGCGCGCACGTCGGGGGCCAGGCCTTCGCCAAAGAACTCGGCAGGGATGCCGATGCGCAGGCCGTCGATGGAGTCGTTGAGCGAGCGGCTGAAGTCTTCCGCAGGCACATCCAGGCTCGTCGAATCACGGTCCGGATCGGGGCCGCACATGGCGGACAGCAGCAGCGCGCAGTCCTCGGCACTGCGGGCCATCGGGCCGGCCTGATCCAAGCTGGAGGAGAAAGCGATCATGCCGTAGCGGCTGGCGCGGCCATAGGTGGGCTTGATGCCGGTGATGCCGCAGAACGACGCCGGTTGGCGGATGGAGCCGCCCGTGTCGGTGCCGGTCACGGCCGGCGCCAGGCGCGCAGCCACGGCCACGGCGCTGCCGCCCGAGGAGCCGCCGGGGACGCGGCTCGTGTCCCACGGGTTGCGCACCGGTGCGGGCGCATCGAAACCCACCGGGGCCACGGCAGAATTTTCATTGGCCGAGCCCATCGCGAACTCGTCGCAGTTGAGCTTGCCCAGCGTCACCGCGCCGGCGTCGGCCAGCTTGGCCACCACCGTGGCGTCGAACGGCGACTGGTAGCCCACCAGCATCTTCGAGCCTGCGGTGCTGGGGAAGTCGCGCGTGACGAAGATGTCCTTGTGCGCCAGCGGCACGCCTTCCAGTGCGCCTGCCGTGCCGGCCGCCAGGCGGGCATCGGCGGCGCGCGCCTGCGCCAAGGTGGCTTCTGCGTTCAGCGCCACAAAGGCGCCCAGTTGGGGGTGGGCCTGGGTGCGCGACAGAAAATGCTGCGCGGCTTCCACCGCAGAAAATTGCTTGGCGCGCAGGCCGGCGGCCAGTTCGGTCACGCCCAGGTCGTGCAGGGCTTTGTTCGTGGTCATGGTCATGCGGGCCTTCCTTACTCGATCACTTTGGGAACGAGGAACAGGCCGCGCTCCACGGCAGGGGCGCTCTTCTGATTGGCTTCCCGCTGGTTGGGCTCGCTGGCCACGTCGTCGCGCAGGCGCAGGGCCACGTCCTGGATGGCCGCCACGGGGTGCGCCAGGGGTGCCACGCCCGATGTATCCACAGCCCGCATCTTCTCCACGATGTCGAAGAAGCCATTGAGCTGTGTCAGCATGCGCTCACTTTCGGAGGGTGTCAGCTCAAGCCGCGCCAAATTGGCAATGCGGCCGATGTCCTGGGGGGTCAGTGCCATAGGGAGGAGAATCTAGAGAAACCAGAAGTAAAGCTGTGATCCACGCCGCGCCGGGGGGAGTTATTCACAGGGGATCGGGTATTATCCCGGCTTTGCCGCAATACCCTCTTTTCAGCCGGTCATTGTGCGAAAAAAGCGATATTTGACCCCCACTATTCCCTGACACACCCGGCGATGGCAGGCCGACGTGCATGCCGTGCCTGAGAGGATTTTTGAATGTTCGGAGCTTTCCGTCGGTACTTCTCCACCGACCTTGCCATTGATCTTGGCACAGCCAACACCCTCATCTTCGCCCGCGACAAAGGCATCGTCCTCGACGAGCCTTCCGTGGTGGCCATTCGCCACGAAGGCGGGCCCCACGGCAAGAAAGTCATCCAGGCCGTAGGCCGCGAAGCCAAGGCCATGCTGGGCAAGGTCCCAGGCAACATCGAAGCCATCCGGCCCATGAAGGATGGCGTGATCGCCGACTTCGTGATCACCGAGCAGATGATCAAGCAGTTCATCAAGATGGTGCACCCGCGCACGCTGTTCACCCCCAGCCCGCGCATCATCATCTGCGTGCCCTGCGGCTCCACCCAGGTCGAGCGCCGCGCCATCAAGGACGCCGCAGAAGCTGCTGGCGCCACCGCCGTCTACCTGATCGAAGAACCCATGGCTGCCGGCATCGGTGCGGGCCTGCCGGTCTCCGAAGCCTCGGGCTCCATGGTCGTCGACATCGGCGGCGGCACCACCGAAGTGGGCGTGATCTCGCTGGGCGGCATGGTCTACAAGGGCAGCGTCCGCGTCGGCGGCGACAAGTTCGACGAAGCCATCATCAGCTACATCCGCCGCAACTACGGCATGCTGATCGGCGAGCCTACTGCAGAAGCCATCAAGAAGAACATCGGCTCGGCCTTCCCCGGCTCCGAAGTGCGCGAGATGGAAGTCAAGGGCCGCAACCTGTCCGAAGGCGTGCCGCGCAGCTTCACCATTTCTTCCAACGAAGTGCTGGAAGCCCTGACCGACCCCTTGAACCAGATCGTCTCCGCCGTCAAGAACGCGCTGGAGCAGACCCCTCCCGAACTCGGCGCCGACATTGCCGACCGCGGCATGATGCTGACCGGCGGCGGCGCGCTGCTGCGCGACCTGGATCGCCTGCTGGCCGAAGAAACCGGCCTGCCGGTGCTGGTGGCCGAAGACCCGCTGACCTGCGTGGTGCGCGGCTGTGGCATTGCGCTGGAGCGCATGGACCGCCTGGGCAGCATCTTTACCAGTGAATGATGGCACTCCCCCCTGAGTCGCTTCGCGGCTTCTCCCCGCTCTCGCAGCGCCGTGCGCTGCGGGCAGGGGGACGCACCCAGCAGCCTGGCAAAGCCAGTTCTGCGGGTGCACTGGCGTTGATCTCGCCAGGTTCGTAGGCCGGGGGGCTGGCGCACAGCGCTATGAATCACTGACATGCCTCTGGGTACCCTCGAGCGCAGCGCTCCCCCCTTCTTCAAGCAAGGCCCTTCGGCCCTGTCGCGTTTGGCCGTCTACAGCGCTTTGGCGCTGTTTCTCATGGTGGCCGACGCTCGCTTTCAGCTCACCGGGCCTTTCCGGCAGGCGGTGGGCACGGTGCTGTACCCCGTGCAGTGGCTCATGCTCAAGCCGGTGGAGATGGCCGGCCACAGCTCGGACTATTTTCAGTCGCTGACCACGGCACAGCAAGAGCTGGACGACGCGCGCAAGAAGATGACCGTCATGGGCCAGCGCGCCACCCAGGCCGAGCAGCTGGCGCTGGAAAACACGCGCCTGCGGCAACTGCTGGCGCTGCGCGAGCGGCTCGAAACGCCGGCCCAGGCGGCCGAGGTGATCTACGACACCGCCGACCCGTACACGCGCCGCGTGGTGCTCGACCGTGGCCAGATGGGCGGCGTGGAGCTGGGCTCGCCCGTGATGGACGAGGCCGGTGTGCTGGGCCAGGTCACGCGGGTGTTCCCGCTGGTGAGCGAGGTCACGCTGCTGGTGGACCGCGACCAGGCCATCCCCGTGCTGAACATCCGCACCGGCGCGCGCGGCGTGGCCTACGGCGACCCGGTGGCAGGCCACGGCGGCGGGATGGAGCTGCGCTTCATGCCCGCCAACGCCGATGTGCGCGAGGACGACCTGCTCACCACCAGCGGTGTGGACGGGCTCTACCCCTCGGGCTTGCCCGTGGCCAAGGTCGTGCGTGTGGAGCGCCGGGCCGACTCGGCCTTCGCACGCATCTACTGCGTGCCGCTGGCGCAGGTGCAGGGCGCGCGCCACGTGGTGGTGCTCAAGCCGCTGGCCGACAACGTACTGCCCCGGCCCGAGCCTGCCCACCCGGCGCCGGCCAAACGCGGCACGCGCAAGGGATGACGACGATGCGGATGCTGCAACACGCGCTCGTCCGACCCGTGGCATCGCCCAGGCCATGCGCCCCGGCGGACACACTGCTGCAATTTCTGAAAGGCCCCACGCCATGATCATGCCGCGCGGCGAGCCCTTGCTCCTGCCGGTCAACCCGGTGTTCATAGGCGTCAGCCTGGCCGTGGGCCTGGCGGTCAACATGCTGCCGCTCGGCCGCATCGTCTGGACGCCTGACCTGCTCATGGTGCTGCTGGTCTTCTGGGGCGTGCACCAGCCGCTGCGCATCGGCATGGGCGTGGCGTTCGTACTGGGCCTGTGCATGGACGTGAGCCAGTCGGCGCTGCTGGGCCAGCATGCGCTGTCCTACACCGTGCTGTCGTTCGGCGCCATCGCCGTCCACCGCCGACTGCTGTGGTTCAGCGTGCCGTCGCAGGCGCTGCAGGTGCTGCCGCTGTTTGCGCTGGCGCATGCGATCGAGCTTTTGCTGCGCATGGCGGCGGGGGGCATCTTCCCCGGATTGTGGAGCTTTCTGGCGCCGCTGATCGAGGCGCTGCTGTGGCCGCTGGCCAGCTGGGTGCTGCTGGCGCCGCAGCGTCGGCCGCCGGACCGTGATCAGAACCGGCCGTTGTGATGAAGCTCCCCCTGAGTCGCTTCGCGCCTTCCCCCTCTCCTTCGGGAGGGGGACGCCACCCGTGGCCTGGCAGAGCCAGTTCCACGGTGGCGCTGGCCTGGGCCGTGCGCTCGCAATCGCTGCGCCGAGTGGTGAGGCAGCTTCTGCGCCACTTCGCGTCTTCGCTCTTTCTGTCGGGACGGGGGCACGCCCGTGGCCTCTTGCCGTCAGCTCCAGTGGTGGCAATCGCCGGGGGCATAGCCGTCTCGCAGAGCGCGCTTGGGTTTTGCCATGGAGCGCAACGATGACTGAGCTGCGCAACAGCGAAGCCGACGCATCGCGGTTTCGGCTGCGGGCGTTCATCATTGGGCTGGTGGTCCTGTTCGCGTTCGGCTTGGTGGTGTCGCGGCTGGTGTATCTGCAGGTGGTCCGCCATGACGACCTGGCCGCGCAGGCCGAGAGCAACCGCACGGCGGTCGTGCCCATCGTGCCGAACCGGGGGCTTATCCTGGACCGCAACGGCGTGGTGCTGGCCACCAACTATTCGGCCTACACGCTCGAGATCACACCCTCGCGCGCGGGCGTGCTCGATGAGACCATCGACGAGCTGGCCAAGATCGTGGACATCCAGACGCGCGACCGCCGCCGCTTCAAGCGGCTGATGGAAGAGTCGCGCAACTTCGAATCCCTGCCCATCCGCACACGCCTTACGGACCAGGAGGTCGCGCGCTTCACCGCGCAGCGCTATCGCTTTCCGGGCGTGGACATCAAGGCGCGGTTGTTTCGCAACTACCCGATGGGCGAAGTAGGCGCCCACGCCGTCGGCTACATCGGCCGCATCAACCAGCCGGAAAAGGCGCGCATCCAGGACTCGGAAGACGAGGCCAATTACCGGGGCACCGAGTACATCGGCAAGCTCGGGGTCGAACAAAGCTTCGAGTCGTCGCTGCACGGCACCACCGGCGTCGAGCAGATGGAGACATCGGCCGGCGGCCGCGCGGTGCGCAAGCTGTCGAGCCACGCGGCCACGCCCGGCGACAGCGTGATGCTGTCCATCGACATCAAGCTGCAGAAACTCATCGAAGAGCTCTACGGCAGCCGCCGCGGCGCGCTGGTCGCCATCGACCCGCGCAACGGCGAGATCCTGGCGCTGGTGAGCAAGCCCACGTTCGACCCCAACCTCTTTGTCGAAGGCATCGACGTGGAGAACTGGGCGGCGCTCAACGAATCCATCGACAAGCCCCTGCTCAACCGCGCACTGCGCGGCACGTACCCACCGGGCTCCACGTACAAGCCCTTCATGGCGCTGGCGGCCCTGCAGCTGGGCAAGCGCTCGCCCAGCCTGGTGGTGAACGACCCGGGCTCGTACACGTTTGGTGGCCACACCTTCCGCAGCCACGAAGGCGGCCTGGGCGGGGTGGACATGCACCGCGCCATCCAGTTCTCGAGCAACACCTACTTCTATTCGCTGGCCGTCGAGATGGGCGTGGACGCCATCCACGACTTCATGAAACCGCTGGGCTTTGGCCAGAGCACGGGGATCGACCTGAACGGTGAAGTGCGCGGCACGCTGCCCAGCACCGAGTGGAAGCGCAACACCTACAAGCGCGCCGACATGAAGCGCTGGTTCCCGGGTGAGACCGTGTCCCTGGGCATCGGGCAGGGCTACAACAACTTCACCATGCTGCAGCTCGCGCTGGCCGAGGCCACGCTGGCCAACGGCGGCACTCGCTACCGCCCCCACCTGGCCAAGGCCATCAAGAACTCGGTCACCGGCGTGGTGACCGAGATCGTGCAGCCCCCGGGCGAGAACCTGGGCTATTCCCCCAAGAACGTGGAGATCGTGCGCAACGCCCTGGTGGGCGTGAACAAGGGCGGCACCGGCACGCGCGTGTTTGCCGGCGCACCCTACACCTCGGCGGGCAAGACCGGCACGGCGCAGGCGGTCAGCCTGGGCCAGAACGTGAAGTACAACGCCAAGGCGCTCGAAGAGCACCAGCGCGACCACTCGCTATTTGCTGCCTACGCCCCCGCCGAGACGCCTTCCATCGCCCTTGCGGTGATCGTGGAGAACTCGGGCTTTGGCGCAGCGCATGCCGCGCCCATCGCGCGCCGTGTGTTCGATTACTGGCTGCAGGGCGACTACCCCAGCGAAGAAGACATCGCCGCCGTGCAGAAGGGTCTGGCCTCCGCCCCCATCGGCAAGCCCCGCCGGGCGGCCGACGTGCCCTTGCCGCTGCCCTGACGCAGCGCACCAACGTGTGAGGGGGGGCACCAGCCCCAACGGCTGCCGCCTGTGTTGCAGGGGATTGGATTTGCTATTGTTTTAATAGCTTTCCGCGCTTGTCCAGAAAGCGGTAGGCGGCTGTTTGATTTGAAATTGTGTGGCTTGATGAGCGACTTCCATCAGATGCCACATCCCCCAACCGTTCGTGCCGAGCTCGTCGAAGCCTTGCGCGCCCGGGGCACGCCCTGGCTTCGACAGATTCAGCCCGAGCGGCTTGGGGTGGACTGAGGCCTGCAGCGCATCCGGCGGTGGGACTTCAGGCCGGCGGCCGCACCTTCGCGTTGGCGGATGGCGCCAGCTGGCTGAACACCAGCGCCACCACGATGAGCGCCGCGCCGGCAAGGCCTGCCCACCCCAGCCGCTCTCCCAGCAGCGCCCAGGCGGTGAGCGCGGCAAACACCGGCTCCAGCCCGAAGACGATGGCGCTGCGCATGGCATCCACCCGCTGCTGGCCCCAGGCCTGCAAGCTCACCACCACCACGCTCGCCAGCAGGCCCAGGTACAGCAGGGCCACCCAGGCATCTGTGGGCAGCCGTGTGGCGGACTGCTCCAGCCAGCCCATGCCGTCACCCCGCCCCAGCAGCAGGGCGGTGGACGCCAGTGCCATCACCGTGGCCTGCGCAGCCGCCATGCGCGTGGCCCGCAGCGGGTGCGCGGCCGTGCGGCTGGCGCAGGCCTCCAGCGCCAGGATGTACAGCGCGTAGAACACCGTGCTCGCCAGCGTCAGCGTATCGCCCAGGTTCCAGGGCTCGTTCTCGTGGAACATCAGGGCCATGCCGGCACACGCCATGGCGCACGCGGCCCACAGTGCCCAGCCGTAACGGCGCCCCAGCGCGGCCATGGCGATCAGCGGCACCACCAGCACATTGAGCCCGGTCACGAACGCATTGCGGTTGCTGCTGGTGCGCGCCAACCCCTCGATCTGCAGCCAGAACGCCAGGAACAGCAACACCCCCAGGGCACAGCCCCACACCCGCTCGTCGCGCCGCATGCCCCACCACAGCGGCGCCAGCACCACCAGTGCGATGACAAAACGCAGCCAGATGATCTGCAGTGCATCGAGGTGCGCGGACAACAGCTTCATGGCGGGGAACGTGGTGCCCCACACCACGGTCACCACCAGCAAGGCCACCAGGCCCAGACGTTCGGGTTTCATTGGCTTTAAAAAAGAAAGGGCTGGTCGGTTCCCCGAACAGCCGCTTGCAAATGATGTCCTGCTCAGCGCCCTGTGCACAGCCTGCTGCCGCCGTACAGGCGCGGCCCACGCCAGGTAGCCGCGGAACTGGCTCTGCCAGGCCGCTGGCTGCGTCCCCCTCCCGTAGCGCGCAGCGCGTAGAGAGAGGGGTGAAGGCGCGCAGCGCCTCAGGGGGTGTCAATTAAAAAGATAGCGAGCCTGGAGATTCAGGCGCAGCATGTCGCCCTGCTGGCCATCAAACGTCGTGCGGCGGCCGCCGATCAGCTCGCCGCCCAGCTCCACGTTCTTGATCGGCAGGTAGTACATGCCGGCGTGCCATTGGTACAGCTTGTGGTTGCCTTCGGCGCCGTACGCGTTCACGTAGGCATCGCCCAGCTTGTTGCGCGAGCGCACCATGCCCAGCGACACGGTGCCGCGCAGCTTCTCGCTGAACACGTTGGACAGGCCCAGCACCACGCCGTGCGATTTGTCGAGGCGCACCGTGCCGCCATCCAGCACCGGGTAGTTGGTGCCCACCAGGTAGGCGCCATCACCGTCGCCGTCCAGGCGCGTGTACTGCGCCATCAGCGTGGTGGTGCCGGTGATCTTGTAGCCCGCGCCCAGGCCGAAGCCCATGCCGCGCTTGCTCACGCCGTCCACACGCTGCTCGTGCGACATCAGACGGGCGTTGACGTTGCCCCAGTCGAAGGCCTTGTCCACGCGGGCCACCAGGTTGGGGCTCCTGGCGCCGTCGGTGGGTTCTTCGATGGCGAACTGGAACTTGGCCAGGTTGGGGTCGTTGTACGTGTAGCGCACCTGCGTGGGGCGGCGGAAGGTCGCGCCGGGCGGGCCGTTGAAGTCCACCGTCTCGGGCAGGTTGTCGGTGTCCATGAAGGTCGACCAGGTCTGGCCGATGAGCCAGCCGGCGTACTCGCCGTAGGCATGGCGCAGGCGCAGGCGGCCCCGGTTGCACTCGCTGCCGCAGTAGGCATAGAAGTCGGCTTCGATCTTGGTGTTGAACGTGCCGATGGAGGTGGGCGTGGAGGTCTCGAAGCCGAAGCGCGAGGTCTGCGCGGTCAGGCTGGCCTTGCCCGAGTGGTTGTCACCCAGAGGCTGCTCCATCAGGTTGGTGAAGGTGTCGCCGGGTGCGGTGCCCTTGAAGTCCTTGACCATGTTGGCTTCTGCAAAACCGTAGATGCGGATCGATGTCTCGCTGCCCGGCAGGCGGAAGCTGCCCGGAATGTCGCCCAGCACCACGGCGTCCTTTTGCTTGAGCTCGACCGCGTCGATGCGGTCGTTCCAGGCCGATGCCGACGCGCCAGCGGGCGCTGCAGCCGGTGCCTGGGCCTGCTGGGCCTTGAGCTGGTTGAGCTCGGCACGCAGCGCCTTGAGCTCATTGCGCATCTCTTCGAAATCCTTGGGCGTTTGCGCAAACGCTGCGGGTGGCAGGCTGCACAGGCCGGCGGCCAGCAGGGCGAGGAACGTGTGGTTCAGTTTCATGGTCACTCCGGTAGGGGCTTGTGGTGGTTGTCGCAGAGCACCTGGATCTCAGGCGCCCATGCGTCCGATGAAGGCTCGGATGCGGTCGTTGGCGGGGTTGGTAAAAAATTCGCTGGGAGGTGCGTCGTGCGCGATGCGGCCCTGGTCGAAGAACATCACGCGGTCGGCCACCTCGCGGGCAAAGCCCATCTCGTGGGTCACCACGATCATGGTCATGCCGCCACGGGCGAGCTCGCGCATCACGTCGAGCACCTCCTGCACCATCTCCGGGTCCAGGGCCGAAGTGGGCTCGTCGAACAGCATCACCTGGGGCTGCATGGCCAGCGCGCGCGCAATGGCCACGCGCTGCTGCTGGCCGCCCGACAGTTGCCAGGGGTACTTGTGCGCGTGGTCCTGCATGCCCACGCGGCGCAGCAGGGCCATGGCCTGCTCGTTGGCCTGCGCACGCGGCGTGCGGCGGATGCGGCGGGGGGCCAGCGTCACGTTGTCCAGCACGCTCATGTGGCCGAACAGGTTGAACTGCTGGAACACCATGCCGACCTCGCTACGCTGCTTTTGCAGCGTGGCCAAATCGTCGGTGACTTCTTCGCCGCCGATGGTGATGAGGCCGGAGTCGTGCGGCTCGAGCCGGTTGATGGCGCGCAGCAGCGTGCTCTTGCCGGAGCCCGACGCACCGATGATCACGGTGACCTCGCCGGTGTTGAACACGGTCGACACATCCCGCAGCACCTGGTGGGCGCCGAACGACTTGCAGACCCGGTCCACCACGATGAAGGGTTTGGACGCGCCCGTCATTGATTGCGGCCTTCCACGTCGAAGCGGTATTCCACCGCGTTCGAGATCTGCGTGACCAGGGTGGTCAGCAGCAGGTAGGTGATGGCCACCGTGGACAGCGTGGCAATGGGCTGGAACGTGGCCGACTGGATGCGATTGCCCACATTGGTCAGCTCCACCACGCCGATGGCGTAGGCCAGCGACGAGTCCTTGAGCAGCGCCACGAAGTTGCTCACCAGCGGCGGCAGCGAGATCTTGAACGCCTGCGGAAACACCACGTCCATGAACACGTGCATCCGCCCCAGTCCCAGGGCCTTGGCTGCCTCGGTCTGGCCGCGCGGCACGGCCAGCAGGCCGGCACGGATGGCCTCGGCGTTGTAGGCACCCACGTTCAGGCCCAGCGCCAGCACGGCGGCCGCGAAGTCGGGCAGGTTCAGGCCCGGCACCAGCACCGGCAGCGCGAAGTACACGAACAGAATCTGCACCAAGAGCGGCGTGCCGCGGATGACCCAGATGTAGAAGCTCGCGACCCAGCGCACCGCTGCAAAGCGCGATGTGCGGGCGAGTGCCGCGGCGGTGCCCAGCACCAGCCCCACGCTGCCGCTGATCAGCGTGAGCCACAGGGTGGTGCGCGCGCCGTCAGAGAACGCCTGGGCGTTGGGGCCGATGGGATCGGGCAAAAAGGACAGCAAGGTGCCCAGCAGAGACAGCGCCAGCACCATCAGGATGACGGCCGAGACGAGCGTGGCGTTGCTGCGCTGCTGGCGGCTCCAGCGCTGCGGCCAAAAGGCAGTGAGCATGAAAAAAGACCCCGGTAGCTACAAGCGGGTCGTGCTTACTGGCAGCGGACGTCTTCGTTGAAATACTTCTTGGACAGCGCGGCATAGCTGCCGTCGGCCATGACTTCGGCCAGGGCCTTGTTCCAGCCGCCGGCCAGCGAGGTGTTGCCCTTGGCCACGGCGGCGGCGATGCGCTCGATGAACAGCATGTCGCCCAGCTTGAAGCCCGCGCCGGGGTTCTTCTCGGCCACGGCCTTGGCCACGAAGCGGTCGGTCACCCAGGCGTCCACGCGGCGCGAGTTCAGCGCGCTGCGGGCGTCCACGTCGGTGGGGAAGTTCTTCATTTCCTTGATGGAAGAGACCTTCTGCACGTTCTCGAGGTAGCTGGTGCCGGTCTGCACGGCCACCACCTTGCCCGCCAAGTCCTTGGCGCTCTTGATGGCGGGGTCCATGGCGATGATCATGCCGCCCGAGCAGTAGTGCGGGTCGGTGAAGGTCACGGCCTTTGCGCGCTCGTCGGTGATGCCGTGCGAGGCGATCACCAGGTCCCAGCGGTCCTGGCGCAGGCCGGTCAGCAGGGCATCGAAGCCCAGGGTCTTCCACTGGATGGTGACACCCATCTTCTTGGCCACCAGTTCGGCCGTCTCCACTTCGAAGCCCGTCAGCGTGGTGCCGTTGAAGAAATTGAACGGAGCGAACTGCCCCTCGGTCGCAATCAGGATCTTGCCGTCCTTCTTGACCTCTTCCAGCGTGCGGGCCTGGGCAGAAGTGAAAGCGGCACAAAGCGCGAGGGCGGTGGCTACAGCCTTGAACAATTTCATGGGAGGGGTCCTGTCAGGGGTATTTCAGGTACAAAAAATCCGGCATGCGGGTAGCAGGCCGGAGGCTGGTGGTTCGGACGCACAGCCATCGCAAAATGCGAAGCCTGCCGTCATCAAGTGGTAACGATTATAAATATGCGAATTTTTTCCTTGGGCCTGCGGACAACCCTCAAAGCCCCGTTGTGTGCCAATTCACAACAGGTTTAGAGCGGTGACTCCGAACTGGATGGGGTCCTGAAGCGCAAGCTACGGCCGACGGGTGTTGATACTGGCACGCGGCAGGCGAGTGCACCCGTGGATCCGGCTTCGCCGGTCCAGGGGGTGCGTCCCCCTTCAGGGGGAAGGCGCCGAAGGCGACTCAGGGGGTCATCTCAAGAACCCGTCGTAGCCGGTCTTGAGGATCAGCGTGCTCACCACCACGATGAAGATGCCGCGTACGAAGCCCGTGCCGTGCTTGAGCGCCAGGTGCGTGCCCAGCAGGCTGCCCACCACGTTGGCCACCGCCAGCGTCACCGCGAAGTGCCACCACACGTGGCCCTTGGCCGCGAACAGTGCGATGGCGGCAAAGTTGGTCGCGCAGTTGAGCAGTTTGGCCGACGCCGATGCGTTGAGGAAGTCATACCCCAGCAGCCGCACGAACAAAAAGACGAAGAAGCTGCCGGTGCCGGGTCCGAAGAACCCGTCGTAGAAACCGATCAGCACGCCGATCAGGCTGGCGGCCACCACCTCCGTGCGGCCGCTGTAGCGCGGCGTGTGGTGCCGCCCCAGCTCCTTCTTGGCCAGGGTGTAGGCCAGCACACCCAGCAGCACCAGCGGCAGCAGCTTGCGCAGAAAGTCCGCCGACATCACCGTCACGGCCCACGCGCCGGCGAAAGAGCCCGCGAACCCCGCGGCGGCCGCGGGCAGCATGGCGTGCCACCGCACCTGCACGCGCCGGCTGTACTGCCAGGTGGCCATGGCCGTGCCCCACACCGACGCGGCCTTGTTGGTGCCCAGCAGCGTGGCCGGCGGCGCCGCCGGAAAAGCCGCGAACAGCGCCGGCACCATCACCAGCCCCCCTCCGCCCACGATCGCGTCCACAAACCCTGCCAGCAGCGAGGCCAGGGTGATAAAAATCCATTCCATCGCTGGATTGTCGCACCCGGTGCGCTATCAATTCAGGAGTCATCGGTGCGCCCTGCGAGGCCGCACACGCTGCGAGCAGGCAAGAAAAAGGCGCTGGGATCGCCAGCGCCTGGAAAGGGTCTGCACCTCGTTGGGTGCTTTGAATATGTTTATTGGTAGAAAGTGTCTCCTCGGGCCCCTCGCTTGGCACACCGAAGCGCGCTCTCGAGTGCCGCAACTGTAACGGCCGCACCCCTGTGGTGCATTGGGGGTTTCCCGACCCCTTTCCGGGGCATGGGGCTGGGGCACCCCCTGCATCTCCCTGGCATTTTCTGCTGGCATGGCTCGTGCAACCTGCTTGTAACAATTTGCGATAAGGAGCCTTCATGCGGGGAACTGTGCACCGGATTGTGGCGTGGGTGGTCTTGACCTTGGGGCTGTGTGCGGCTGCGCTCGCGCAGGGCACGCCGCCGGACGCAGTGCCTGCGCCCGTGCGGCCCATGCTGGTGGCCCAGGACACGATCAGCGCTGCGCACACCGGTTGGATGATGACCTCGACCGCGCTGGTCCTGCTGATGACGCTGCCGGGCGTGGCGCTGTTCTATGCCGGCATGGTGCGCAAGAAGAACGTGCTCAACACCATGGCCAGCGTGGTCGCCGTCGCGGCGCTGGTCAGTCTGTGGTGGCTCGCGGCGGGCTATTCGCTGGCCTTCACGCCGGGCAGCCCGTGGTTGGGCGGGTGGGATCGGGCGGGCTTTGCCGGGCTGGACTTCGATCTCGCGGGCGGCAAGCTCGCGGTGAGCCATGTGGCGCCGCACATCCCCGAGTCGGTCTATGCCATGTTCCAGCTCACCTTCGCCATCATCACCGCCGCGCTGCTGGTGGGGGCGCTGGTCGAGCGCATGCGGTTTTCTGCGCTGCTCATCTTCACCAGCCTGTGGACCCTGCTGGTCTACGCCCCCGTGGCCCACTGGGTGTGGGAGCCCGGCGGCTGGCTCGCAAAGATGGGCGCGCTCGACTTTGCGGGGGGCTCGGTGGTGCACGTCAACGCGGGCGTCGCGGGCCTGGTGTGCGCCTGGTACCTGGGGCGGCGCACCGGCTACGGGCGCGAGCCGTTCGAACCCTACAACCTGGGGCTCACCATGGCGGGCGCCGGCATGCTGTGGGTGGGCTGGTTTGGCTTCAACGCGGGCTCTGCCGTGGCGGCCGATGGCCGTGCGGGGCTGGCGATGGCGGTCACGCACCTGGCGGCGGCCGCGGGCGCCCTGTCGTGGATGGTGGGCGAGTGGATCGTGCGCGGCCGCCCGTCGCTGCTGGGGCTGTGCTCGGGCCTCATCGCGGGCCTGGTGGCCATCACGCCTGCCGCAGGTTTTGTCACGCTGCGCTCGGCGGTGGTCATCGGGTTGGTGGCGGGCCTGGCCTGCTACTGGGGCGCCACGGGGCTCAAGCGCCTGCTGCGTGCCGATGATTCGCTGGATGTGTTCGGCGTGCATGGCATCGGCGGCATCGTGGGCTCGCTGCTCACCGGCGTGCTGGCCAGCCCCACCGTGGGCGGTGTGTCGGGCAGCCTGCTCACCCAGGCCATCGGTGTGGGCGCCGTGATGGCCTACAGCTTGGTGGTCACGGGTGTGCTGCTGTGGATCACCAACTTTGTGGTGGGCCTGCGGGTGGACGAGCTGAGCGAGCAGACGGGGCTGGACATCGCGCAGCACCGTGAGCGGTTGGGGTAGCTATGGCTCCCCCTGAGTCGCCTTCGGCGCCTTCCCCCTGGGGGGGGACGCCACCGGTGGCCTGGCGAAGCCAGTTCCACGGTGGCCCTCGCCTGGGGCGTGCGGGCTCGAAGGCCGTGGGCAGGGCCACCTTCAGACGTTACTTCCACTGAACTGTGATCCCTATGTCTCAAGGAGCGACCATGCCTGATTCCGACAAGCTGGCCATTGCCGCCCACCTGCACGTGCTGCTGCGCCGCAAGACGGGGCGTGTGACGGACACCGAGTGGATGGCCGTGAACGTGGACTATGCGGCCGAGGTGGTGCGCTTTGCGCGCCAGCGCGCGCTGGAAGACGGTGTGCCCGAGCTGGCCGACTGGGCCGACCGGCTGGACCACGCCATGCACGCGGTGCCACCGCCTGCGCCGCGCCGCCCCCTGCTGGACGTGGCGACCCAGGCCATGCGCCAGCGCAGTGCGCCTGCCGCGCCCGAGCCCGCTCCCGAGGTGCCGCGCTATGTGGGCGGTATCCGCTAGCGGATGTCCCGCCGCCGGTATGGCTCAGTGCGCGGGAGCGCCGCCGCCGGCAAACAGGGCGGCAGTGGGCAGCAGGCCTGTGAGCTTGTCGTCGCCATAGGTGCGCAGCCCCTGCGACACCACCACCTGGTAGCCGTTCAGCCACTGCGCCTGCGCGGCCTTGGCTTCGAGGTGGGTGGGGTGACTGATGATTGCCTGCAGGGCCTCGAGCGACTGCCAGTAGTACACGTTGGAGACGAGGCCCCGCGCCGTGTCCTCCCACGTTTCCTCGCCCAGGTAGCCGTCGATGGAGCGGGCGGCGGTGGCAATCGCCTGGTCCAGGCGGTGGAACGTGTCGTCGAACTGCCGGGTGGCAAAGATGAAGGTGGAGGAGTACATGGGGCGCGATGGTAGTCACATCGGATGTGGTCACCTCAGCTCACCTCCGATCCCGCTTGATTGACTGCCTGCCTGCGAGCATTGGCGGGTGGTGCAGGGGATCGCTGCGGTTTGTTCCGGGACCCTGCCCAGTGACTCCAAACAACCAAGAACCGTTCACGCTGAGCCCGTCGAAGCGCGGCGCAGGCTTCGACAAGCTCAACCCGAACGGATGGGGGAGTGCTTGAACCCGCCGCCCATCACGCCCCGCATCACTTCCGCATCAGGCCCCCGTCACGCCCCCAGTCACATCCCACGTCATGCCGCTTGGCGCGCGGCCTGCCGCGCTTTCACGATCCACTCCGCCGCCTTCTCCGCCAGCATCAGCGTGGGAGAGTTGGTGTTGCCGCTGGTGATGGTGGGCATGGCGCCCGCATCCACCACGCGCAGGCCGGCCACCACGGCGCCGGGGCCGTTGCGCGGGTCGCGCACGCGCATCTGCGAGTCCAGCACGGCCATCGGGTCGCCGTCGCGGCCCATCTTGGTGGTGCCCACGGGGTGGAAGATGGTGGTGGCGATGTCGCCGGCCAGGCGGGCCAGGTCTTCGTCGCTTTCGAACTGCACGCCGGGCTTCCATTCTTCGGGCTGGTACGCGGCCAGCGCGGGCTGGGCCACGATGCGGCGCGTGACGCGCAGGCTGTCGGCGGCCACCTGGCGGTCTTCGGGCGTGGAGAGGTAGTTGGGCGCGATGGCCGGTGCGGCCTTGAAGTCGGGCGCCTTGATGTTCACCGTGCCGCGGCTCGTGGGGTTCAGGTTGCACACACTGGCCGTGAACGCCGGAAAGCTGTGCAGCGGCTCGCCGAAGGCATCGAGCGACAGCGGCTGCACGTGGTATTCGATGTTGGGGTAGGGCTGGCTTGCGCTGCTGCGCGTGAACGCGCCCAGCTGGGACGGCGCCATGCTCATGGGGCCGCTGCGCTTCATGGCGTATTCCAGGCCGATCTTGGCCTTGCCCCACAGCGAGCCGGCCATGGCGTTGAGCGTGGGCACGCCATTGACCTTGAACACCGCGCGGATCTGCAGGTGGTCCTGCAGGTTGGCCCCCACGCCCGGCAGGTCGACGGCCACGTCGATGCCGTGCTGGCGCAGCAGCGCGGCGGGGCCGATGCCCGACAGCTGCAGCAGCTGCGGCGAGTTGACGGCGCCGGCGCACAGGATCACCTCGTCGGTGGCGTGGGCGGTGACCATCTCGTGGCCGTCCCACACCTGCACGCCGGTGCAGCGCTTGGTGCCGTCGGGCTGGGTCTCGACGACGAGCTTGGCGGTCTGCGCGCTGGTCCACATCTCGAAGTTGGGGCGGCCGTAGCAGGTGGGGCGCAGGAAGGCCTTGGCCGTGTTCCAGCGCCAGCCGCTCTTCTGGTTGACCTCGAAGTAGCCCACGCCTTCGTTGTCGCCGCCGTTGAAGTCGTCGGTGGCCGGAATGCCCGCCTGCTGCGCGGCCTGGGCGAAGGCGTCCAGCACGTCCCAGCGCAGGCGCTGCTTTTCGACCCGCCACTCGCCGGTGCTGCCGGTGGACTTGTTGCCGTGCAGGCGCTTGAAGTTTTCATTCACGCCGCCGGGCTGGTCCAGGCGCCAGTGGTCCTCGTGGCGGCGAAAGTGGGGCAGGGTGTTCTCCCAGCGCCAGCTGGCGTCGCCGGTCAGCTCGGCCCACTGGTCGTAGTCGCGGGCCTGGCCGCGCATGTAGATCATGCCGTTGATGCTGCTGCACCCGCCCAGCGTCTTGCCGCGCGGGTAGCGCAGGGTGCGGCCGTTCAGGCCCGCGTCGGGTTCGGTGTGGTAGAGCCAGTCGGTGCGCGGGTTGCCGATGCAGTACAGGTAGCCCACGGGGATGTGGATCCAGTGGTAGTCGTCCTTGCGGCCGGCTTCGATCAGCAGCACGCGGTAGCGGCCGTCGGCGCTCAGGCGGTTGGCGAGCAGGGCGCCGGCGGTGCCGCCGCCGATGATGATGGTGTCAAACGTGGTGTCGCTCATGGGCAGGGCAGATCGGATCGGGGCAGCGGTGCTGGCAGGGTGGGTCGGTGCGCCATTGTGCGGATCGCACATGCCCTGTCGATAGGGGTCCTGCCTATTGCTATTGTTTTAATAGCTGGTGGCGCTTTAAGGTCCAGCGGTAGGGGGCTGTTTGATATTAATTTCACGCACGGAAGGCCTGCAGCCCTGCCTTCGGCGGGCGTAAATCCTACGCGCTGCGGTGGCGCGGCTCCGCTACCATGCAGCCTCTCTCATCCCATGGCGGCCGCGCCGCCCAGTCCATGACCGACCCAGCACCCCGCATCGTTCGCACCGAAACGCCCCAGGGCGCGTGTGCGCAACTGCATGGGCGCTGGGGCGCGGCCGAGCTGGGCACCCGCAGGCAGTGGGCGGCCGTCTCGGGACAACTGCAATCCAACCCCGCCGCGCCTGACCTGGGCTGGGACCTGACGCCGCTGCAATGGCTGGACCATGTCGGCGCGCAGCTGGTGTGGAACCACTGGCAGCGGGCCTGGCCCGCGCAGCTGGACTGCACCGACGCCCAGCGCGACATGCTCGAACGCGTGGCGGAGCTCACCACCGGCACCGAACCGCCGCGCGAGCCGTGGCGGCTGGCCGAAGAGGTGGACCGGCTGGGCCTGCTGGTGCTGCATGGCGTGAACCACGCGCGCCACATGCTCGAAATGGTGGGCCAGCTGGTGCTGGACATGGGCCGCCTGGCGCGCAACCCGCGCCGCGGGCCCTGGCGGGATGTGTCGGGCCACCTGTACCGTATGGGAGCGACGGCGCTGCCCATCACGGCGCTGGTGGGCTTTCTGATCGGGGTGGTGCTGGCCTACCTCATGAGCCTGCAGCTGCGCCAGTTCGGGGCCGAGTCCTTCATCGTGAACATCCTGGGCATCTCGCTGATCCGCGAGCTGGGGCCCATGCTGGCCGCCATCCTGGTCGCGGGCCGCTCGGGCTCGGCCATCACCGCGCAGATCGGCGTGATGCGCGTGACCGAAGAACTCGACGCCATGCGCGTCATGGGCATCCCGCACGGCTTTCGGCTGGTGATGCCGCGCACCATCGCGCTGGCCATCGCCATGCCGCTCATCAGCCTGTGGACCACGCTGGCCGCGCTGGCCGGGGGCATGCTGGCGGCCGACCTGGCCATGGACATTTCTCCCGCCTACTTCGCGCAGGCGCTGCCCGCCGCGGTGAAGGTGGGCAACCTGGGGCTGGCCATGGCCAAGTCGGTGGTGTTCGGTGCCTTCATCGCGCTCATCGGCTGCCACTGGGGCCTGCGCGTCAAGCCCAACACCCAGAGCCTGGGCGAAGGCACGACGGCGTCGGTGGTGACGTCGATCACCATGGTGATCATCGTGGATGCGCTCTTTGCCATCGGCTTCAAGAACATCGGTATATGAGCGCCCTATCGAATCAATCGTCGCCCGGTGTCGCCATGACGGAGCGCATCGCGAAGCCCGAGCACATCGCCGTGGCGCCGGACGAGCCGCCGGTGGTGGACGTGCGCGGGCTGTGGAGCATTTTCGGCAAGGGCACGGAAGCATTCACCGTGCACCAGGACCTGAACTTCAGCGTGCAGCGCGGCGAGATGCTGTCGCTGGTGGGTGGCTCGGGCACGGGCAAGACGGTGCTGCTGCGCCAGATACTGGGCCTGGCCAAGCCGGCGCGCGGCACGGTGACGGTGCTGGGGCGGCCGGCGTCGGAGATGGGGCGCGAGGGCGCGGCCAGCCGCGTTGGCATGCTGTTTCAGCACGGGGCGCTGTTCTCGGCCTTCAACGTGCTCGACAACGTGGCCTTCGCGCTGCGGGAGCAGGGCACGCTGCCCCACGATTTGGTGCGCGACGCGGCGCTGGTCAAGCTGCAGATGGTGGGCCTCAAGCCCGAGCACGCAAGCCGCATGCCGTCCGATTTGTCCGGCGGCATGGTCAAGCGCGTGGCGCTGGCGCGTGCGCTCATCATGGACCCGCCGCTGCTGCTGCTCGACGAGCCCACGGCAGGGCTCGACCCGAACAGCTCCGACGAATTCTGCGCGCTGCTGCGCGAGCTGCGCGCGGCGCTGGGGCTGACGGTGGTGATGGTCACGCACGACCTGGACACCCTGTTCGCGCTGAGCACCCGCGTGGCCGTGCTGGCCGACAAGAAGGTCATCGTCACCGGGCCACCGCACGAGGTGGCGCATTTCAAGCACCCGTTCATCGAGCAGTTCTTCATGGGCGAACGGGGCCAGCGCGCCATGGCGCCGGTGCAGGCCCCCGCACCCGAATCCGCATCCGCATCAATCACTGAACCCGCACCTCCACCTGCATTGGCGCAGGGCCCCGCGCAGCCGGCCGCACCCCAGCCCGACAAGGAACACACCTGATGGAAAACAAATCCCACGCGCTTGCCGCAGGCGTCTTCGTGCTGGTGGTGGCCGCCATGCTGGCGGGCCTGGCCATCTGGCTCACGCGCGACAGCGCCAACTACGAGCAATTCGAGCTGTCCACCAAGGACGGCGTGGGCGGCCTGCAGCCCCAGGCCGCCGTGCGCTACAAGGGCGTGGCGGTGGGCAAGGTCACCCGCATCGGGTTCGACCCGCAGGTGAGCGGCAACGTGCTCATCCGCATCGCTGTGAACGAGCAGGCGCCCATCAGCCCCACCACCTTTGCCGTGCTGGGCTACCAGGGCGTCACGGGCCTGGCCCACATCCTGCTGGACGACGCCGAAAAGCCCTACCCCGAACTGCCCCCGGGCCCAAGCGGCCTGCCGCGCCTGCCCATCAAGGCGTCGCCGTTCGGCAAGCTGGCCGAACAAGCCCCCGCCATCCTGAGCCAGGTCGAAGAAGCCACGCGCCGCGTGAACCAGATCCTGTCGGACAGCAACCAGCAAAAGCTCTCCGAGGCCATCGGCAACATCGCGCTGGCCGCCGGCAGCGTCAACACGCTGACCCAGCGGCTCGATGCCACCGTGGCCCAGCGCCTGGACCCGGCCCTGGCGTCCATACCGCCCTTGGCCAACGACGCGCGCAAGACGCTGCAGTCGCTGCAGCAGGCGGGTGCCAGCGTGTCGTCGCTGGCGGCCGACGTGAGCAAGACCACCGAGCGCCTGGGCGCCGACGGCGGGCCCATCGACCAAATCACCATCGGCACGCAATCGCTGGCGCGCGCAGCCGACCAGTTCAGCACCACCACGCTGCCACGCCTGAACCGCGCGGCCGACGACACTTCGCGCGCTGCACGGCAGTTGAGCCGCACCGCGGGCGGCGTGTCGGACAACCCGCAACTGTTCATCTACGGCTCGGGACGCGTCCCGCCCGGCCCTGGTGAAGCGGGGTTCAGCCCCCCCTGAGTCGCCTGCGGCGCCTTCTCCCGAAGGGGGACGCACCCGGTGCCCCAGCGAAGCCGGTTCCACGGGTGCGCTGGCATCCCGGCAGCGCCAGTCGTGGTGAAGCGTGTGGCGATGCCGCCGAAATGGATCACTGAGGAATGCACATGAAGACTATCAAAAGCATAGCTGGCCGCGCTTATCTATCCAGCGCTAGCGCCGTTTTGGGCTTGATCCTGCTGGCTGGCTGCTCGGCCCTGCCCACGCCGCCCGCACGGCCCGTGCTGTACGACTTCGGCCCCGGCGCGCTGGCCCCGGTGCCCACCGACCGGCGCGCACCGCTGCCGCCGCTGGCGCTGGCCGACGTGGACGCGCCCGGCCTGCCCGAAGGCAGCAACGCCGTGCTGTACCGCCTGATGTACGCCGACACCCAGCAGCTGCGCCCCTACAGCCAGGCGCGCTGGAGCCAGCCGCCCGCGCAGCTGGTGCAGCAGCGCCTGCGCGAGCAACTGGGCCAGCGCCGCGCCATCCTCAAGGCCGACGACGCCGCCGCCCAGGCGCGCGACCCGGCCCAGGGCAGCCGCCTGCCATCGGTGCTGCGCGTGGAGCTGGAAGAGTTCAGCCATGTGTTCACCAGTGCCACGGACAGCGCCGGCGTGGTGCGGCTGCGCGCCACGGTGGTGGACCTGACGCTGAACGGCGAGGCACTGCGCGGCCAGCGCGTGTTCATCGTGCGCACCCCCGCGCGCAGCGCCGACGCCGCGGGCGGCGTGGCCGCTCTGTCGGACGCGTCGACACAAGTGGCGCAAGAGCTGGGCCAGTGGCTGGAGCAGGTGGCCGACGCGCGGCCCTGATGCCGCCGCCGTGAGGCGCGGCCCCGCGGGGCCACCCCGCCGTGCGTTCCATGGCGGTCTTTGTGCATGCACCGCCTTTCGTTCGAAAGAATTCCAGGCCGGTGCGCACAGCACGTGCGTTGCGTGATGGAAACAGGGACGCATTCCCAGGCGCATCCCCGGCGCACTGGCAGCCGCTGTGCGTACCATGCGGCTTCCCGTTTCCCAAAAATCACACAACACACCGAGAGGGGTTCCCATGTTCATCGTCTGGGGGAAGAAGCTCGTCTATCGAAAACTCGGCCATGTGGCCGATTTCTGCCCTATCTGCCGCAAGCCGCGGCCCTTCGTGCTGCGGCGCCTGGGCTCGGCGGGGCACGTGTACTACATCACCGTGAGCCAGGGCGAACTGGTGGGCTACGAGCGCACCTGTGCGCGGTGCGGCACCGCGTTCAACGCCGAGCCCACCCACTACGCGGCGGTGGCGTCCCAACCGGCGTCTTTGCCCGAGCTGGCGCGGCAGACCTTCCCGAACCTGGAGCAGGCCTGGAAGGAGCGGCTGGACCTGGAGCGGCAGCTGCGCGAAGACCCGCGCGCCCTGCATGCCGATGACCGCAAGGCGCTGATCCGCAGCCCGTTTTTGCTGCTGTCGCCCAAGGTCGAAAAGCGTTTTGCCTCCACCCATTTCGACAAGGAGGTCGGTATCTCGGCGCTGGTCGCGCTGGGCTTGATGATCGCCGGGCCCGCCCTCGTGCACAAGCTGTCCCCCGACTCGTCCGACCTGGCCGTGCTGGTGTTCATGGCCCTGGGCGTGCTGCTCGTGATCGTGCAGATGGTGCTGGCGGGCGGGCGGTTCATGCGGCGCGAGGTGGTGCCGGTGCTCGCGCAGTGCCTGCGGCCCCTGCAACCCACGCCCGGTGAGCTGCAGACCGTGATGGCAGAGCTCAAGACCCTGCGGCACAAGATGGCCTGCAAGCTCAAGCTGCCGGAGCTGGTGGCGCACCTCTCGGGTGAGGAAGCCGCGGCCGCTGTGCGCCGTTGAAGGCGGCTGGCGAAGCTGGTACGCGTCGCCGCTGCCTCCGCCGCTGCTGCTGGCGGACGCAGCGGGCCGCCCTGCGCCGCTGCACCTGCTACCGGCTAGGGGCTCTGGACTGTGCCTCTTTACTCCTGGCTCCTGCTGCGTGCATCCTGTAGCCACCGCCCATCAGGGCGGCGGTGCTGCCTTCGGCGCTGTGCCTGCCGCCACCGACGGCTGCCCCTCGATCCCCGTCACCACCCGCGCATAGCGCGCAAAGCTCCAGTACGCCCAGGCCCAGTCCATCAGCACGACCAGCCGGTTGCGAAAGCCGATCAGGAAGTACACGTGCGCGAACAGCCAGAACAGCCACGCGAAGTAGCCTGAAAACCGCACCGGCCCCGCGGGCGAGGTCAGGTCCACCACCGCCGAGTTGCGGCCGATGGTGGCCAGGTTGCCGTAGTCGCTGTAGCGAAACGGCTGCGTGGGCTGGCCCCCGAGCCGCCGCAAAATATTGGCCGCCGCGGTGCGGCCCATCTGCTTGGCACCGGGCGACACGCCGGGCACCGGCTTGGGCTCGTGGCCGGGCGCATGGCTCTGGGCCGAGGCCAGGTCGCCGATCACACTGATCTCCGGGTGGCCGGGCAGCGACAGGTCCGGCGCCACCACCACGCGGCCCGCGCGGTCGGTGGTGCAGCCGGTGGCTTCGGCCAGGTGCCGGCCCAGCGGCGAGGCCGCCACCCCGGCCGCCCACACAATGCATTTGCTCTTGATTTGATAGCTGTTGGCGCCTGCTGAACCAGCGGTAGCGGGCGATTCCACCATCAAACCTTCAGCATCAATGGCCGTGACACGGGCCTGCAGCCGCACCTCCACGCCCAGCTTCTCCAGTTGCTCCTTCGCGCGCTGGCTCAGCGCCTCGGGCATGGCCTGCAGCACCCGCGCGCCGCCTTCGAGCAGGATGATCTTGGCGCTGGCCGGGTCGATGTGGCGAAACTCGCCGGGCAGCGTGTGGTTGGCGATCTCGGCCAGCGTGCCCGCCATCTCCACCCCCGTGGGCCCGGCGCCCACCACGACGAAGTTGAGCCAGTCGGCGCGGCGCTGCACGTCGGCCTCTTTCTCCGCCGCCTCGAACGCCAGCAGGATGCGCCGGCGGATCTCGAAGGCGTCGTCCAGCGTCTTGAGCCCCGGCGCATGCGTGGCCCACGCGTCCTGGCCGAAGTAGCTGTGCGTGGCGCCTGCCGCCACCACGAGGTGGTCGTAGTGCAGAGGCTCGGACGGGTGGGGCCCGTCCTTCAAATGCACCGTGCGCGCCGCCACATCGATGCGCTGGACCTCGCCCAGCAAAGTGGTGACGTTGGGCTGCTGGCGAAACAGGTGCCGTATGGGCGCCGCAATGGCCGGGGCCGACAGCCCGGCCGTGGCCACCTGGTACAGCAGGGGCTGGAAGAGGTGGTGGTTGGTCTTGTCGATCAGCGTCACATCCACCGCGGCGCCCCGCAGCGCACGCGCGGCTTCCAGGCCGCCGAAGCCGCAGCCGATGATGACGATGC
Source organism: Acidovorax sp. LjRoot194 (assembly GCF_964253015.1). NCBI lineage: Bacteria > Pseudomonadati > Pseudomonadota > Betaproteobacteria > Burkholderiales > Comamonadaceae > Acidovorax > Acidovorax sp. LjRoot194. Next base: position 420,768 of record NZ_CAXUQB020000001.1, read on the forward strand.
GGGGGCGGGGCGACGGAGGCGAAGAGGATGAAGGTGTCATCCGGCCATTATTAGCGCTCAGCATTGCGGTTGCTCTTCTTGGCCCTGACAAGCATGGCAGCACGACCTTGGCGCAGCTTGTCGGCCGAATTGTTCAAGTTCGGAGCTGCAACCCCTCGTTGGCGCGTTGATGGACGCAGCCCGCTGATGTGCGGAAGCGCTGCGCGAGGCTAGATTGAGTTAATGGTTAACGGTCTTCAATAAATTGAATTTAGAACCATCAAACTGGTAATAGTGGGTGCCAGATCCTTGCTCATTCCTGCTCCCTTGAACAATGAGAAGAGCACTGTCTTTCTGAAAAGCGAGGGGTTCCACGACCTGGAGCGGCCAATTGGATACAGTGAACGGCAGCATCACCACACGCCCCGTCACGGTGTCGATTGCACCGCCCATCACACAACCAGAACCGCAGCCCCACGTAGCAAGGATATAGTGCCCTGCAAAATTGATGGGTTGTCTTGCTGCGGATTTGAGTTGAGAGATGTACGGAGTAGCGTCAGCGGAAGTTAATTTCGGCAGTACTGAGCTTTTTTTAGTTGCAACGCCTATCTTGTATGTGTCGAAGCTGATGGGGTGAGAGTGGTCGGCGGCAGAAGCAGAGGTTGAATAAATGATTAATGCAATGCAAAGAGATTGCGGATTTATTTTCATTTTAGTACCAATGGTGCTTTTCCCAAAACGCTTTTGCCTTCTGTGATGAATGATAGCGTCCATATATATAGTGGATGCCCCCTTGGCATTCTTCCACTGCGTTGCCAAAAGATTTTTCTCCGTTGGGGTTTAACGGATATTGTGCCATCAGGAGTTGAAAAAGTCCTCTCGCTGTCGATGATCCATTGCGCACTCCAACAACACCTCCCGATTCTTGCGCCATGATCCATAGCAAATCGTCGAAATCCGTTACTGCTATATTTTCTTTCTCCATGGCTTCTTTTAGTGCCATTTGCACATGTAGCGACACAATGTTAGGGGATTTCGCTTTCCACTTGTGTCGTGCCGTTTTTAGAGGCCGGTGCGTATGCAGGTGGTCATGAGTCATACGAATTGAAAATATATGTAATTGTGTTGTTATGGGTACGCGACGCGAACCATAAGGGCCATGATTTCGTATGAAATATTACTTCGCAGTCATAGTATTGGTTGGTTTATTTTTGTCCAACTTTGATAGTCCATGCTGAAGACGTTTGACGCGCAGTTGATAAATTGGGCCTCATAATAGGCTGTAGCAAAATTCTGGATATGGCTGTCGTCGCGCAGGCACACCGTTGATTTATCAGTGGGCTGAGGAATCGATGGAAAGACGATCGGAGTGAAGCGGCTAGTTGAAATAATTAACCCTGCAAATATATCTGCAGGGTTTATTGTTGTTGGCATGTCTCGAATGCTCAGTTGCCGATTGATTGCAATTTAATAAAATATTAATTATTTAATTAAATATGCTGTTCGGCTTTTTAGTGCTAGGGTGGGGTGCAAATGCTATTGGGCATTGCTGTGGGGGTCACCCATTGAACGCCCCCTGAGCGCGAATGGCCCAATATGCGATTGAAATTCGAATACCGGGCTTTGCCGAATATATCTATCAATTAGATGGATCGGCAGTTCGTGAAATGGCTTGAACCTGACACAGGGCGGTCAGGCCCACCAATCTTCACGCCATGAATCCCAGATTCGCCGGATAGTCCGCCCCGCCAAAGTGGCTCAGATTCGGCAGCACGCCCGGCAGTTCGGTGTTGCTCACACCGAACCAGCTGGCCAGCGTGGCCGCGTACTGGTCGACCGAGGTGCTGGGCAGCAGGCGGCCCTGGCCCACGTGCCACTGGTCGTTGGCGTCGGCCGTGTTGGTGATGCTGACCGGCGGCGCCTTGCCGTAGAAGGCCTTGCCCTTGACCGCACCGCCGACCATCAGGTGGTGGCTGCCCCAGCCGTGGTCCGAGCCGTCGCCGTTGGAGCTGAGCGTGCGGCCGAAGTCCGACGCGGTGAACGCGGTCACCTTGTCGGCCAGGCCCAGCTCTGCCGTGGCGTTGTAGAACGCGGTCATGGCTTCGCTCACGCGCTGCATCAGGACGGGCTGCTGCGAGATCAGGTTGTCGTGCAGGTCGAAGCCTCCCAGCGACACCATGAACACCTGCCGTTTGCTGCCCAGCGCGGTGCGCGCGCCGATCAGGCGGGCCACCATCTTGAGCTGGTCTGCCAGCGGGTTGTTGGTGGGGAAGGCTGTGGTCAGGTTGACCCCGGCCAGCCCGGAGGTGATGGTGGCTTCGGCGCCGACGGCGCGTGCGGTGATGCGGTTGTATTCGTTTTCCAGCGCCTGGCCGCTGTTTTGCTGGATCAGCGAGGTGAGCGCCGAGCGCACGGCGGTCGAGCCGTAGACGTTGTTCTTGACGCCGTTGATCGGAATCGCGCCGCTGGTGCTGACCTGGTACTGCAGCGCCGAGTCGCCCGACAGGAACACCGCGTTGCCGGTGACGGAGATGCAGGTGAACAGCGAGGTACCGTTGGACGACAGCGCCAGGTCGCCCAGGTTGCCGCCCCAGCCGACGGTGGAGCCCTCGGGCGAGGACGACTGCCACACCGACTGCTGGTCGTTGTGCGAAAAGAGCTTGGGCGGCAGCGGGTACAGCGCGCGGTTGCTGCTGTTGTACTGCGCGCGCGTCAGCGGCACCACCAGTGGCCCCACGTTCAGCTGCACCGCAGCCTTGCCGGTGTTGAACAGGTTGGTCAGCCCCGTCATCGACGGGTGCAGCGCGTACTGGCGCCCGCCGGCCAGCGGCGTGGTGGGCGCCAGCAGCGTGGGTGTGAGCGCGGACTTTGCCAGGGCGATGCCACCGGCCGACTGCCCGCCACCGCCGCCGCGGATGGTGCTGTACTTGTTGTAGCTGTCGTCGTCGTAGGTGATGACGGTGTTGCCGTAGTCGTTGCCGCCATACAGAAAGACGCAGACGAGCGCCTTGTAGTCGGTGGCGGTGAAGGCCGCTGCCTCGCCGACGGCGGCGAGGTTGAGCGCAAATGGCAGGGCGGTGCCGGCGATGCCCAGTTGGGCCGAGCGGCGCAGGAAGGCGCGGCGGGAATGGAGTTCGGGCTGGATGAATTGCATGGCGGCCGCCTTACTTCTGGATCAGGTATTCGGCCGAGGCCATGACGAGGAAAATCGCAGCGGCGACGCGGTCGCGTTTGGCGTTGTCGGTGCTGGCCGCCGTGATGGCGGTCGCCTTGAGGGCGTCCGCAATCAGCTTGACGGTGCCTGCGGACAGCTGCCCGCCTGTCATGAGCAGGTTGACCCGCGCGACCAGTGCATCGGCGTCGGCGACGATGGCCAGCTCGGTGGTGTAGGCCGCCTTGATGTCGTAGCCGTTGGTGGCGTTGCTGCCGCCGTTGGGCAGGTCGGGCGCGTTGACGAAGATGCCGTTGCGGATCACGCCCTGCATGTAGTTGAGGTACCCGCCCACGCTGCTTTCGTTGACCAGCTGAAACTCGGGCGCCACCGCGCCGGCGGTCGCCAGCGAGGTCGAGGGCGGCACATAGCCGGGCCGAAAGAAGTTGAATACCGACGGCGAGCGCAGCGGGCTTTGCGCCAGGCGCGTGCCAACCGAGCTCAGGTCGCCGATCTTCCAGCTGCCGTACTGCGACGAGATGCCGAAGGTGCGTCCCCACTGCACGAAGCGCAGCATGGGCTCGCGCAAGCGGCCGAACATCGGGTCGGCCAGCCCTGCGGGACTGCGCGCATCGTTGTCCAGCAGCACGGCCTTGATCACGGCCCGCATGTCGCCGCGCACGCCGGCCCCGTTGTTGTTGAAGGCACCGGCCACGCGGCTCACGTAGCCGGGCGATGGGTTGCTGGTGACCAGGCGCTGAATCAGCTGCTTGCCGATGAACGGGCCCACATTGGGGTGGTTGAAGATGGTGTCGAGCGCCGTCTTGAGCGCCGCGGCGCCCGGTGTGCCAGCGGCCACCGTGGTGCCCAGAAAGCTGGCCGCCAGTGTGGAGTGCAGCGACGCGTTGAGCGACATGGGCAGCCGCGTGAAGTCGGTGCTGGGCACGGTGCGCGTGGTGCCGGGCACGGTGACCGGGCTGTTCTGCGACTGGTTGTAGTCGTAGCCGGTGAACACGCGCGCGAGGTTGGTGACGTCGCTCTGCGTGTAGCTCTCGACCACCTGGCCCGAGCCGTTGCGCTTGGCGGTGCCGTCTTGATTGAGTTCCACGAGACCGATGGACATCAGCTGCAGGATTTCGCGGGCGTAGTTCTCGTCGGGCTGGCGGCCTGAGGCGACGTTTTCCTTCTGGTTGCCGCGGGTGTTGAGGTAGTAACCCATGGCAGGGTTCAGCGTCACGTCTTCCAGCAGCTGGCGGAAGTTGCCGAACGCGTTGGCCACGAGCTGGTCCCAGTAGTGGGCCATGGCGTGGCTGCGCCAGTTGAAGTCCAGGCCCGAGAGCGACACCACGCAGATCTCCGACAGCGCGAGCGCCACCCGCTTGCGCAGGCCGTCGGTCGATGTCATGAGCTGCTGCCAGATCATCGCGTCGCCGGGGTAGGTGTTGTCGTAGTACGCGGTGGCGTTGTCCACGGCGTTGTAGCCGCGCTGGTTCAGCCAATCCCAGCCCTTGGTGCCCACGGGCTGGCCGAACTGGTCGTTGATCCACGCGTCGTAGCTGCTGGCCCGCAGGCTGGCGATGTCGGTGGTGGAGGCGGAGAACTGCGCCTGCAGCAGAAAGCGCGCGGCCTCCTGGTCGGTGCGTGCCGTGGGGTAGGCGGAGGTCGCCGGCGCGGGCGGTGGGGGCGACGATGGCGTGGGCGCCGGTGAGGGCGCAGGCGCAGAGCCGGGCGCGGGTGTGGGAGCGGGTGCCGGCGCGGGACCGGTAGGCGCAGGTGCCGGGGGGGCGCCGGGCGCGGGCGTGGCCGGGGGGGCCGCGTTCTCGTTGGCGGCATCGCCACCGCCGCCGCAGGCCGCCAGTGCGACGCTGGCCATCAGTGCGGCGAGTGTGGCGTCCCGGGGCAGGGGCGCGGCCGGGCGTGGGGCGGGTACGGGTATGGCAGCGCTGTGGGATTCCCGTGCAACCTCGGCGTCCGCTGCGGCGTGAGGCGCTTCTTTCATCTGTGTCATGGTGTTGTGCTGGTTGTTTTTCGCGAAGCACCTTCCCATGGAGCACACGCAGCACGCCTGAATCGGTGAAATGCTGCACGTCTGCTGAGGATGCCACGGCCCTGTAGCCAAGTGTATGGATTTGCAACTGGGAGCCTCCAGCGCTAAATCGTTATCAGTGACTACAAACAGTCACCAAATGAAACTGTTTCCACAGGGGCTCCGGTTTCGACTAGCTCCCAGCGTCGAGTCCCACACGCCCATCGTGCTGCGTGGCCCCTTGTCCGGCATGGCTGTAGTCCACCAGCCGACGCCGGCTTCCCTCCAATGCCTACGCGCCGCGGAGCGCCATGTTTTTACAGTGACTCCATCGCTGCAAGGCACCGTGAACCGCCATATCGGCGGAAGGCCACGGCGAATCAACCCTCTAGGAGGAAGACCATGAACGAAGACACCATCAAGGGCAACTGGAAGCAATTCAAGGGAAAGATGGTTGAGCAGTGGGGCAAGCTCACCAACGACGATTTCGATGTCATCGATGGCAAGCGCGAACAGTTCCTGGGCAAGGTCCAAGAGCGCCAGGGCATCGCCCGCGACGAGGCTGAAAAGCAGCTCAAGGACTGGCAGTCGCGCCACCCCGATTTCCGCTTCAACGACTGAAGCACCGGCTCTGCCGACCCTGATTCCCCTGACCCATACCAAATCACAGCAACGCTGATCGAGGAGAAAAACCCATGAAATTCGCACGTACCCTGATTGCTTCTGTCGCCGCTGGCCTGCTGGCCACTTCCGCCTTCGCGCTGACAGATGCCGAATACAAGACCGGCAAGGAACGCATTTCTGCCGACTACAAGGCCGCCAAGGCCCAATGCGACACGCTGAAGGCCAACGCCAAGGACATCTGCGTGAAGGAAGCCAAGGGCGCGGAAGACGTTGCCAAGGCTGAGCTCGACGCGCAGCACAAGCCCAGCCCCAAGGCCACCCGCAAAGTGGCTGAAGCACGCGGTGACGCTGCCTACAACGTCGCCAAGGAAAAGTGCGATGACCTGAAGGGCAACGAGAAGGATGTGTGCGTGAAGGATGCCAAGGCAGCCCACGTGAAGGCCAAGGAAGACGCCAAGGTTGCCGAAACCCAGGCCAAGCCTGCCGACAGCGCAGCTGAAAAGGGCGCAGCCGTGGCCGAAGCGAAGAAGGACGCCAACGCCGAGAAGAACGAAGCCAACTACAAGGCTGCCAAGGAGCGCTGCGATGCGCTGTCGGGCGACGCCAAGTCCAAGTGCGTGGACGACATGAAGCGCATGTACGGCAAGAGCTGAGCAATCAGCCTGATCACGCAGCCCTGCGCTGTTGATCGGGTGGCCATTGCGCCCATGGCCTGATGTTTGCCCAAGACAAATGCCCCGCCTCCGCGGGGCATTTGTCTTGGGCGCAGCGCATAGGGTCGCTGCGTTGCATCTGACCTGCATCAACATGCGGCGGGCCCCTTGAAACTAAGCTCGTTTCCTTGTCTTTCACACAGTGCGCGCGGCGCAGCAAGGGAACACTCCATGGCTCAACTCGAATGGTCGGACGCTCTCGCCCTGGACCTCGACCTGATGGACGACACGCACCGGGAATTCGTCGACCTGCTGGCCGTGGTCGACCACGCCGACGATGCGCAGCTGCTCCCTGCCTGGGAGCGGCTCGTGGAGCACACCGAGCAGCACTTTGGCCAGGAAGACGCCTGGATGGCATCGACACGGTTTGCCTCGGGCAACTGCCACAGCATGCAGCACCGCGTGGTGCTGCAGGTGATGCGCGAAGGCGCAGCGCTCGCGCGGCAGGGCGACGAGAAGGTGCTGCGCGTGATGGCGAGCGAGCTGGCATTGTGGTTCCCGCAGCATGCCCAGAGCATGGACGCGGCGCTGGCCCTGCACCTGCGCCGGGTGGGGTTCGACCCTGCCACGGGCGTGGTACATGCACCGCAGGCCTTGCCAGGTGAACTCATCCACGGCTGCGGCGGCGCCACCTGTTCGGACGCCTCCAGCCTGGGCGCAGTGCAGTCGGTGCAGGCCGCGTTGGCCTGACACCTGCGGCGATGCGGGGCTTGGCAGCGCTGCGCGGTGCTGTGCTGCGTGGCGGCCACGGTAGCGATGGCGTCATCCGTGAAAGTACGCACCCAGGCCGCCCCGCGGGTTCTTGCGCTGGGTCGCGCCGGCGGCGTATGGCATGCTGGCGGGGTGTTGTGCCACCGCCCCCTGCCATGGACACCCTCGCCTTCCCGGACCCCCTCATCGACGACGTGCAGCGTCTGCTGGCCCTGCAGCGCTACGCCATCCTGGATACGCCCATGGAGCCGGCCTACGATGAGCTGGCCGACATGGCGGGCCATGTCTGCGCCGCCCCGGTCGCGCTGGTGAGCTTCCTGGACCGCGAGCGCCAGTGGTTCAAGGCCGCGGTGGGCCTGGAAGTGCGCGAGACACCGCTGGACCAGTCCATCTGCCGCTACGCAGCACGCCAGACCGGCGTGTTCGTCGTGCCCGACCTGGCGCAGGATGCGCGCTTCGCGCACTTCGACATCGTGACGCAGGAGCCCCCCATGCGGTTCTATGCGGGCGCGCCCCTGGTCACCGCCGACGGCTATGTGCTGGGCACGGTGTGTGTGCTGGACTACGTGCCCCGCCTGCTGGCGCCGCGCCTGCAGGAGCTGCTGCTGGCCATCGCGCGCCAGGTGATCCGGCTGCTGGAGCTCAAGCGCGCCAACGAGCGCCAGGGCCACATGCTGGTGGAGCTGGAAGAAGCCCGCCGCCAGATGGCCGTGCTCGCCCACACCGACGTGCTCACCGGGCTGGCCAACCGCCGCTCGTTCACCGACCGGCTGCGCCAGGAGCTGGCCCTGCTGCAGCGGGGTGGCGAGCCCGCCTGCCTGCTGATGCTGGATGTGGACCACTTCAAGCGCGTGAACGATGTGCATGGCCACCATGCCGGCGACATGGCACTGCAGCACGTGGCCACGCTGTGCCGCGAAGTCTTCCGCGCTGCCGACGTGGTGAGCCGCTGGGGCGGCGAGGAGTTTCTGGCGCTGCTGCCGGCCACGCAGGTGGAGCAGGCCCAGGCCGTGGCCCAGCGCCTGCACGCTGCGCTGGCGGCCCGGCCTGTGCCGGGCATCGAGCCCACCCTGGTGCTGACGGCCAGCATGGGGCTGTCGCCGTTCGATCCGCAGCGCCCGCTGGACATCACGCTGCGCCACGTGGACGCAGCGATGTACACCGCCAAGCGCGAGGGGCGCAACCGCACGGTCGTGGCCTGACGCCGCGCGTTGCAATTTGCTATGTTTTTCATAGCTGATAGCGCTGTTGCAGAGCGCGGTAGAAGGCCTTGGGGACGGTATGGCACGCCTCATCCCTCGCGCTGGCGCGGCAGCATCAGGATCGCCATCCGCCAGCACAGGTCGCGCAGCGCCCGGCGCATCGCGGGGGACCCGGCACTGGCCCGGTCGGTGTCGGCGGCCCCGCGAAACGCGGCTTGCAGAACCTCCTGCTTGGCGCTGCGCAGCGCGCTGCGGTCCTGCGACCGCACGGCGGCCATGAGCCGGTCGCGGTAGCGCTGCACGCGCTGCGCCTCTGCCATCGACAACGCGGTGCCCGGCTGCGCCGCCGTGTCCTGCGGCAAGCCTTCGCGCACGCCCCGTGCGCCGTGCTCGCCGTGCTCGCCGTGCGCGCCGGGCTCGTGGCAGGCCGTGCCGGCCAGATGCCGCGCCCAGGCGTTGGCGGCCGGCGTGGGGGTTGCAGGTGCGGCGTTCATGAAGCCTCCGGGCGCGCAGGCGCGGGGCGAGCCGCCGCTGGCGCCGGGCGCTGGGGCGGCGTGCCTTGCGACAGGCCGTACCAGTTGACCTTGCGCGTGAGCACCATCACCGCCGCCAGCACCAGGAACAGCGCGATCGCGCCCACGGCCAGAGCGGTCTGCTCCAGCTGCAGCAGCGCGTAGAGCAGCCCGTACAGCAGCGCAATGCCCGCGCCCAGCGGAATCCCGCGCGCCAGGCCGCCCAGCATGTGGCTGGCGTAGTAGGCGAGCAGCAGCACGCAGGCGCTGGCGGCCGCCGCATACGACACGCCAAACGGCAGATGCTCCGACAGGCTCACCAGCAGCAGGAAGAAGCTGCACAGGGCGCTGCCCACCAGCAGGTACTGCACCGGGTGCACGCGCAGCTTCTTCATCAGCTCGAACAGGCCCACGGCCACGAAGGTCAGCGCAATGAACAGCACGCCGTATTTGGTGGCGCGGTCGCTCAGCGAGTAGGGGTTCACCGGGTCGACGAACGCCACGTTGAAGCTGTCGGCGCAGTCGCGCGGCGTGGCGCCGCCGGGGGCATAGTCGCCCGGGCTGTCGTCGTAGCCGCCGATGCAGATGCGACTGCCTTTTTCGATGTCCGCCTGCGCCGTGGTGGCCAGCGACGACAGGCGCCACTGGGCCGAGAAGCCATCCTTTCGGACCTCGCGCTCCGACGGCAAAAATCGCCCGCCGAAGGAGGGGTGCGGCCAGCTGCTGGTCATCTGCACCTCGGTGTTGCCTCCCAGCGGGACGATGGCGATGCGCTCGGTGCCCACCAGTTCCAGGTCCATGCTGACCGACAGGCCCGGGGCCTGGCCGCGCACCGTCTCGGGCAGCACCGCATGCAGCCCGCGGCTGTAGGTGGGGTGGAAGGTGCCGGGCTTGAGCGCCAGCGTCTGTTCGCCCAGCGTGAGCTGCGCCGTGCGGATGCCGCGGGCATCGCCGACGGCCATCATGATGATCGGCGCGCCGCAGTGCATGCGCGAGTTCTTCTGGGTGGTCTGCGGCTGCAGGCCGGCCAGCGAGCCCCATTGCGCAGTGAGGTGCGCCTTCAGGTTGAATGTGTTCACCTTGTGCAGGCCGCGCGCCCGCTCTTCCATGGCGGCGCCCGAACGCAGCTTGAGCTGCTCGGGCATGGCGGTCAGCAGGAACTCGCGGCGCTGCTCGACCACGCGGCGCTCGTCGCCCTTGCCGGTCTCCACGTCCCAGCTCTCCACGCAGGCGCTGTGGATCATGGGGCCCATCAGCGTCTGCGGCCCGGCCAGGCTTTCGGCCACGCTCTGCGCGGTCAGGCTGCGGTAGCGCTGGCGGTCGCGCACCACGTCTTCGATCATGGAAAGGCCAAACAGCAGCAGCACGGTGATGGCCGCCAGCGCTGCCAGTTTGGTAAAGAGTGGGTGTTTCAAGGAGTCCTCCGCAAGTGATGTGCAGGCAGTGTTGGCCGCGGGCGTGAGGTGTCGATGAAGTTTGTGAAGCGGGTGTGAAGTGACGAGCGCCACGCACTCCGCAGGTCGCGGGTCACAGGCTGACCTGGGCGGCGGCGCGGCGCCCGTTACCTGCGAGGTCATCGACGGCCGGCGCGCGCAGGGCTACAAACAGGCCTTCCATCCATGAAGAAAGGCAAGCGCATGCGCTGGATCGTCTCGGGAGTGCTGATGCTGGTGGCCGTGGTCCATGCCCTGCCGCTGGCCGGTGTGCTGGGGGCCGGCAAGCTGTTGCAGCTGTACGGCGTGCCGGTGCAGGACCCGGGCCTGGAACTGCTGCTGCGGCACCGTGCGGTGCTCTTCGGCCTGCTGGCCGCGCTGCTGGGATATGCGGCCTTGCACCCGCCGCTGCACCGCGCCGCGCTGGTCGCGGGCCTGGTGAGCGTGGTGTCGTTTCTGTGGCTGTGGTGGTCGACGGGCACCACCAACGCGGCGCTGGCCAGGGTGGCGCTGGTCGACGGGGTGGCGCTGGCGCTGCTGGTGGTGGGCGCGGTGGCACACCTCAGGGCAGGCGCTGCAGCCGCGCCCTAGCCCAGGCCGTGCGGTGCGCGGGGCGCAAACTCCAGCGCCACCCGCAAGCCCGGCGCCGTGTTGCCCACCACCATCTGCCCGCCATGCAGCGCCATCACGCGCCGCACGATGGCCAGGCCCAGGCCCGAGCCGCTGCGCTCGCCGCCGGGCCGTGCCGTGGTGAAGAATCGCTCGCCCAGGCGCGGCAGCGCGTAGTCGGGCACGCCGGGGCCCGTGTCCTGCACGGCCACGGTGCTGCCCTGCAGCGCCACCTGCACCGTGCTGCCCTCGGGCGCGAAATCGATGGCGTTGTCCAGCAGGTTGGTCAGCGCCAGGGTGACCAGCTCGGCCTCCCACGGGCCGCTGCCGCCTGTGCCTGCGAGGGCCAGGGTGATGCCGCGCTGCGCCGCGCGGCCGCGGGTCTGGCCGATGGCGGCTTCGGCGCAGGCCTGCAGCGCCACGGGGGCGCGGCCTTCGGCATGGTGGCGCTGCTCCAGTTTGGACAGCTCCAGCAGCCGGTCGATGATGCGCTGCAGGCGCTCGCTTTGCTGCACCACCTGGGTGGCAAATTCGGCCCGGTCGGCGGCGGGCAGCTCGTCCTGCAGCAGCTCGCCCGCGCCACGGATGGCGGCCACGGGGCTCTTGAGCTCGTGCGTCAGGGCGCGCACGTAGCCCTCGATGTAGTCGCGCCCCTCCAGCCGGGCGCGCATGCGGTCCATCGCACGGGCCAGGTCGCCCAGCTCTCCGGGCACCTGCGGCACGGCCAGGGCGGCGGTGGGTGGCGCATCGGCGTCGCGGTGTTCGCCGTCGGCGGGGCCCTGCACGCTCAAGGCGTAGTCGCGCAGGCGGCGCACGTTCCATACCATCCACAGCGTCACCGCCACGCCCACGGCGGCCGACAGCGCCAGCAGCAGCAGGCCGCCCATGAACACCTTGCGCTCCGCGCGGTCGATAAAGCGCTGCACGGTGCGCGTGGGCTTGGCCACCGTGAGCACGCCAGCGATCTCGCCCTTCACATAGATGGGGGCCGCCACATGCATCACGCCCGTGGTGTCATCGGTTTCCACATCGCGCGTGGAGCGCGCACCGTACTCGCCGCGCAGCGTGCGCGACACATCGCGCCACTGCGAATAGTCCGCGCCCACGGCCCGGTTCTCGGAGTCGAACAGCACGCGCCCCTGCCGGTCGGTCACGTAGATGCGGTAGTCCAGCGACTGCTTGGCAAACCCCCAGATCGCGGCATCCACCGGCCGGCTCGCGTAGCGGCGCACGTTCTGCGCAAACGGACTGGCCTGCCCGCTGCCGTCCGCCAACCGCCCGGCGGCCAGGTCTTCGCTGGCCAGCTCCGCGAGGATGTTGGCCGTGTCCACCATCATGTCTTCCATCACCTCGCGCACGCTCGGCTTGATCTCGGCCATGAACACCCGCAGCACGAAGAATGCGGCGATGCCGTTGATCAAAAAGAACGCGAACAGCAGCCGAATCCCCAGGCGCATAGCTAGCCCTTTGCCACGCTCGCACGCGTCAAAACCGGCGAGGCCCAGGCGAGCGCCACCGTGGAACCGGCTCCGCCGGGCCACGGGTGGCGTCCCCCTCCGGGGGAAGGCGCGCAGCGACTCAGGGGGGCTTCACTCATCGGGCTTCACACATCCAGGCAGTACCCCATGCCCCGGTGCGTGCTGATGTACTCCTTCGCTGCATCCACCTCGCGCAGCTTGGCGCGCAGGGTCTTGATGTGCGTGTCCACCGTGCGATCGGTGCTGTCGCTGTCGTCGCCCCAGGCGGCGGCCAGCAGGGCTTCGCGCGAATGGATGCGGCCTGCGCCGCGCAGCAGGTGGGACAGCAGGCGGTACTCGCGCCGGGTCAGCGGCAGCGGCTGGCCGCGCAGGCTGACGCGCTGGCCGGCCTCGTCGTCTTGGAAGAGGCTGCGGGCGCTGCCAGGGGCCGGCGGCGAATGGACTGCACCGGTTGCACCACCAGCGCTGGTGCGGCCACCCGCGCGGCGCAGCAGCGCCTTCACGCGGGCCGCGAGCTCGCGGGGGCTGAAGGGCTTGGCCAGGTAGTCGTCCGCGCCCAGCTCCAGGCCGAGCACGCGGTCGATCTCTTCGCCGTGGGCACTGAGCATCAGCACGGGCAACGTGGCCGTGGGGCTGGCGTTGCGCAGCTCGCGCAGCAGGTCGAGCCCGCTGCCGTCAGGCAGGCCCACATCCAGCACCAGCAGGTCGAAGTGCGCCGCGCGGATCTGGCGGCGGGCATCGTCCACCAGCAGGCTGTGCGTCACGGCCAGGCCGTCACGCTCCAGCGCATAGGCCACGGTGCGGGCGATCGCGGGGTCGTCTTCGAGCAGCAGCAGGCGGGCGGACATGGCTCAGCGGGCGATCAACACCGGAAAGATCTTGCCCAGACCGTCGGCCATCACTTCCACGGCCAGCGCCGCCAGGATCAAGCCCATGAGCCGGGTCATCACGTTGATGCCCGTCTTGCCCAGCACCCGGGCGATGGGGTCCGCCAGGGCAAAGCACACGGCGGTGGCCAGGGCGATGACGACGCCGTAGCCCACCAGCGCCAGGGTTTGCCAGACGCCCTGGGCGCGGTCGGCGTAGATCACTACCGTGGACATGCTGGCCGGGCCGGTCAGCAGCGGGATGGTGAGCGGCACCACGGCGATGGAGCTGCCCGCCGCGGCCTTCTCGGCGCCTTCTTCATATTCGTTGGTGGTGGGCTTGGCCTCGGCCGGCTGGGCGTTGAGCATGTTCATCGCACTGATGAGCAGCAGCATGCCGCCGCCCACCTGAAAGCTCTGCAGCGAGATGTTGAAGAAGTCGAGGATCTGCAGGCCCAGCAGCGCGCAGGCGGCGATCACGCAGAACACGCTGAAGCTGGCCACCTGGATGGTGCGCCGCCGCTGCGGGTACGAAAACCCCTGCGTGTAGTGGATGAAGAAGGGGACGATGGCCAGCGGGTTCACGATGGCCAGCAGGGTGATGAGGGGCTTGAGGTCCATCAGGGCGCTCCGAAGGTCAGGGGAGGGGCAGGGCGGTTCGTCGGCGGCCGGCGCGGGCGGCGCAACGGCGTTGCGGGCCCCCGGCTGTGCGCGAGTATGCGGTGTTTTCGGGCGGATTTGCCCCGCGCGCATGCTGCGCTGCAGCGGACCCGCGCCGGGCCCAGGCAGCGGTCAGCGCCCGCCCGACACGTCCATCAACGTGGCCGTGGTGTAGCTGGCCCCCGGCGACATCAGCCACACAATGGCCTCGGCCACCTCGTCGGCCGTGCCGCCGCGCTGCATGGGCACCTGGTACGACAGGTCGCGCACCCGGTCGGGCAGGCCGCCGCTGGCGTGGATGTCGGTCTCGATCAGGCCCGGGCGCACGGCGTTCACGCGGATGCCGTCGGCGGCCACCTCGCGCGCCAGGCCCAGGGTCATGCTGTCGATGGCGCCCTTGGCCGCGGCGTAGTCCACATACTGGCCGGCCGCGCCCAGGCGCGATGCGGCGCTCGACACGTTGACGATGCTGCCGCCCGCGCCGCCGTGCTTCGTGCCCATGCGCAGCACGGCCTCGCGCGCGCAGATGAAGCTGCCGATCACGTTGATGTCGAACATGCGCCTCCAGCGCGCCACGCTCATCGCCTCCACGCGCGACGGCACGTCCACCACGCCGGCGTTGTTCACCAGCGCGGACAGGCGCCCCAGTTGTTCATCGACCGTGCGGAACATCGCCAGCACCTGCGCTTCGTCGGCCACGTCGGCCTGCACGGCGATGGCCGTGCCGCCCGCCGCGGCGATGGACGCTACCACGGCCTGGGCGGCCTGCGCATCGCGGGTGTAGTTGACGGCCACGGCCCAGCCCTGGCGGGCGGCCAGGCGCGCGGTGGCCGCGCCGATGCCCCGCGAGCCTCCGGTGATAAGTGCTACTTGGTGGGTGTCTTTCACGGCGGGGCCTCCTGAAGAAAATGGCCCGCATTTGAACAGAGGACCGCGCTCCGTCCAGAATGTCGCTTTCGCCGCGCACATGGGTTGCATGCCGAAAGGCGTGCAGATGGCGGTCCCAGGCGCCGCAGCCCGCTGCCACGGTGGTGGTCAGCGCTCTGTCCGTTAACGTGTCCCTCCGCTTTTAGTCCCGCCGATCAACGCAGCAAGGAGTCATTCCATGGGTCAATTCGTCAATCTCACGTCCAGCGATGGTGTCGTGGTGCCCGCCTGGGTCGCGCAGCCCGATGGTCCGCCACGCGGCGCCGTGGTGGTGCTGCAGGAAATCTTCGGCGTGAATTCGCACATCCGCGCGGTGGCCGACCGCTTTGCCGCGCGCGGCTACCTGGCGGTGGCGCCAGCCACCTTTCACCGCGTGCAGCAGAACGTGGAGCTGGGCTACACCGGCGATGACATGCAGGCCGGCATGGGCCTCAAGGCCGCGGTCGAGGCTCTGCCCGCCCCGGGGGTGATGCCCGACATCCAGGCCGCCATCGACTACGCCGCCGCGCAGAGCGGTCGCAAGGTCGGCATCGTGGGCTTTTGCTGGGGCGGCCTGCTGACCTGGCGCGCGGCTTGCACGCTGACCGGCCTGTCGGCCGCCGTGCCCTACTACGGCGGCGGCATGACATCGGCCGATGAAGCGGCCCGCGTGCCGAACGTGCCGGTGCTGGCGCATTTTGGCCAGCGCGACCACTACATCCCGGTGGACAGCGTGCAGGCCTTCGCCCGCGCCCATCCCGAGGTCGAGGTGCATTTGTACGAGGCCGACCACGGCTTCAACTGCGACCAGCGCGGCAGCTACGACGAGGCCTCGGCCATGCTGGCGCGCGACCGCACGCTGGCGTTCTTCGACAAGCATCTGACGGCTTGATCCCCCCTGAGTCGCCTGCGGCGCCTTGTCCCCCCGGGGGACGACGCCCTCGCTGCGGGGCGGCCCTTGCTTGGTGTCGCTCGCCTGACCGCGCCCTCCGCGGGCGCCGGGTGTCGCGATGACTGCTCAATGTTTGGAGGTTGCCATGGCGAGTTCGACGCGTATCCAGGTGATGAAGCTTTTTTGGCCGCTACCGCTTGCCTATAAAGCGCTGGCAGCTATATCTTTGATAGCAATGGGGCTGCAAGCCCATGCCGCCGACTACAGCGGCCCGCTGTTCGACGCCCACTTGCACTACAACGAGGAGGCGTGGGACGGCAAGACCGGCCCGCACCCGCCCGCCGATGTGCTGGGTCGCATGCAGAAAAGCGGCGTGCGCGCCATCGTCGCCAACTCGCGGCCCAACACCGGCTCGCTCACGCTGGCGGGGCTGCCGCAAACGCGCGAGGCGGGCGTGGCCGTGGTGCCGTTCGTGCGGCTGTACCGCAACCGGGCGGACTACACCGGCTGGTTTGCCGACGAGAGCATCTACACCATGGTGCAGACGGAGCTGGCGCGCGGCACGCCCGCCGGGCCTTATCGCGGCATCGGCGAGTTCCACCTGTACGACAGCGCCAACGCCGACGGCCCGGTCGCCAAGAAGCTCATGGCACTGTCCGAAGAGCGTGACCTCGTGGTGCTGGCGCACGTGGACGACGCGGCCATCGATTTGCTGATGGCCAACACGCCGTCCAAGGGCCGCAAGCTGCGCCTCATCTGGGCGCACACCGGCATCGGCGGTGCGCCCGTGGAGCGTGTGGACGCGCTGTTCGCGCGCTACCCCGGCCTGGTGGGCGAGCTGTCGTACCGCCCGGGCCTGGTGTGCGACGACAACCAGCTGTGCCCAGCGTGGCGCACGCTGCTGCTCAAGTACCCCACGCGGTTCGTGCTGGGGTCCGACACCTGGGTCAACCAGCGCTGGCAGCACTACGAAAGCCTGATGGCGGGCTACCGCACCTGGCTGGGCGGCCTGCCCGCCGACGTGGCGCGCAAGGTGGCGTGGGACAACGCGGCGGGGCTTTTCGGCACGCCGGCACCGGCGCCCGTGGCGGCACGCTGACCCGCGGCGGGCGATGGGTGCTGGGGCTGTGTTCGGTCCCGAGCAGCCTCAGCCCCGCAACGCCGGGTGCTGCTGCAGGTCCAGCGCGTTGCCTGTCGCCGCACCGCTGGCCGTGTTGTCGAAGACGCACCACACACTGCTCGCCTCGTGCGTGGCGGCCTGGATGCGCCGGGCCAGCGCTTCGATCAGCGCGGGCTCGTAGGCGGAGTGATAGGTGCGCGGCGAGCCATGCAGCCGGCAGTACACCAGCCCGGGCCAGCCGCCCGGCATCCTGCCCGCATCGTGCAGCACCGGGTCGGCCAGCACGCGTGCGGCCTGCCAGTGGGACAGCAGTGCGTCGCCCTCGGGCGTGAACCAGCTGGCGTGGCGCGGCTCCACGGCAATGCCAACGGCGCCGCTCAACCGCCGCAGGTTGCGAAAGAATGCCTCAGCCACCGGTGTGTCGAGCACCAGGCTGGGCGGCAGTTGCACCAGCAGGCAGCCCAGGCGCTCGCCCAGGCCGTTGACCTGTTCCAGAAACGTTTGCTGCAGTGCCTCGGTGTCCTTGAGCCGCGCGTCGTGCGTGATGCTCCGCGGCAGCTTCACGCAGAACCTAAACGTGGGCGGCGTGGCCGCTGCCCAGCGTTCGTAGGTGCTGCGCTGGTGCAGCCGGTAGAACGATGAGTTGATCTCCACCGCCGGCAGTTGTCGGGCATAGCGCATGAGGTGCGAATCCGCCGGGTCCGCAGCGGGAAAGCGGTGCTGGCTATCGCGCGGCAGGCTCCAGCTGGCGGTGCCGATGCGCACAGGGGCGGGTGCTGGCGCTGGCGCAGCGGGGCCGGCGGCTGGTGCATTCATCTGCGAACTCCTGAGGGTGGTGCAGGCACCATGCTGGCCCCGCTGCGGCCGCGTGTGGGTAGGAAATGACCGCCGCGTTCGAGAGAGGTATTGCTTGCGCCGGAACAACGACCGATGGAATGAGTGCTGCGGGCTACGGGCGGCCGCCGGCCCCATAGCCACGCGTAGTTAATCCTCTGATCGCTTCAGCTAACCGCACTTTGGCGCACTGTTGGGGATACGGCCTTGGATGCGACTGACTGAACTATGAGTCGAAACAGTGTCAGGCGTAATTTAAATGTTGTGCGGGTCTCGTTGTTCAACCGATTCGCATAGTTTGGGCGCTGAACAACGGTGCCTGTTCTGGAATAGCTGCGGCTAGGATGGAGTTATGCGGGCCCATTCAGGGTTCGTGCAAAACGCCTAAGAGGTGATTTAGACATGCCGATACCTTCAGGACACTTTACAGGATAAGCAGAATGCCGAGGCCCTTGAATTTTTGGCTGAATACAGGCATCTTGTTTGCTGTTTCAATAGCAATTGGCCTTGCGATTATTGTTGGCGAGCAAAATCGGGAATCTGGTTATCTGTGGGTAAAATTTCTTGCATTAATTCTGCTGGCGTTTACGTATGCAAGATGGATCTTTAAAAAATTCTTTCAATTGACATTGAAGAATTTTATTCGGTATTTGTTGCTAATGCTTTTGCTGAGTGTTATCGCTGTCTGTATATTTTCTGTGGCAGTAGTGAAGTTGATCGGTCTTTAAAGACGATTTGCGCAAATAGGCACTAGCGTGACCAGCCTCCAGTTGCGCGACCAAGGTGGCCCAGCCGCCACCGCTGCCGATTCATGTCTCTCAGCGTTCGCGCAAGCGCTGGATCAGGCCGCTACGCTTGCGTACGCACTGGGCCGATATCGTCCCAATCGTCAACGAACAATCCACTGGCTCGAGAACGCAAGCAGCGTCTGGAAGGTGTCTGATGGTGCTCAAGCACCCGTGCGTGCGAGGTAGCGCTTGCGCCAGAACAGCGCCACCAGCGCCACCGCGATCGTGATCATCGAACCCATGGCCCACCAGAAGCCGTCGGCCTTGTGGATGAGCGGAATGAACTCGAAGTTCATGCCGAAGATGCCGGCGATCAGGTTCAGCGGCAGGAACACGGCCGTCAGCGCGGTCAGCGTGCGCATGATGTCGTTGGTGCGGTTGCTCTGTACCGAAAAGTGCATCTGCACGGCGGTCTCGGTGCTTTGCTCCAGCCGGCGCACGTGGTGCACCACGCGTTCGATGTGCTCCAGCACGTCGCGGCTGCGCACCTTGAGCAGGTCCAGCTCGCGCAGGCCGGTGGGCGTGTCGGGCAGGGCCCAGGTTTCCAGCGCGTCGATCCAGTCCTGCACGGCGGTGCGCTGGTCTTCGCAGATTTCGTCGAGCTGGTGCAGCGACAGCCGCGCCTCCAGCAGCGAGCTCCAGTTCACGTAGCGCGCGCGGGGCTTGAGCAGCTCGTTTTGCCAGTGGTCGAGCTGGCGCGTGAGTTCGCGGCGCAGGTCCAGGTAGCCGTCCACCATAAGGTTCACCACGCGCAGCATCAGGTCGGCAGGGCTGGTGGGTACTCGGGCCCCGGGCACCGGGCTGCTGCGGCCTTCGGCGGGGCCGGCGGGCAGGGCGGGCAGCGCTGCCAGCAGGCGCGTGGCGTAGGCGTCGCGCACCGAGCAGTCGGTGGGGTGCACCGTGAGCAGCAGCTGGTCGAACACCGCAAAGCCCACGGGGCTGGTGTCGATGCGCCGCAGTACGGGCGGGCCGCCGCGTCGCAGCGCGCTCGCCGCCGCCGCGTGGGCATCGTCCGGTGGCGATGGGGGCTGCGCTGCATCGCCGTGCGCACTGGCCAGGCGGCGAAACACCAGCAGGTCGTACTGCGAGGTGTAGTCGTAGTGCGACGGCAGTTGCGCGTTGAGCAGGTCGGACACGTGCAGGTCCACCAGCTGCAGGCCCACCAGCGCCTGCAGGCGGCCCTGGATCTCGGCCAGGCGGGCCTGGAACGTGGAGCGCGAGCAGGCGATCCAGACGAAACCCTGTGCGGGCATGTGCGCGGGCAGGCTGTCCAGCTCCTGGACGCCACCGCCGTGGATGTGAAAGATGCGCATCGAGGCCGGCTCGGTTGTGGAGGAGGAAGGCGCCGCTGGCGCGGGAGTGCCGGTCACCGTCGGCGGCTACCGGGTCAGCAGCCGGGCTGCGTCGCGTGCGAAATAGGTCAGCACACCATCGGCGCCCGCGCGCTTGAAGGCCAGCAGGCTTTCCATCATCACCGCGTCGTGGTCCAGCCAGCCGTTGGCTGCGGCCGCCTTGATCATGGCGTACTCGCCGCTCACCTGGTAGGCGAAGGTCGGCACCTTGAACTCGTCCTTCACACGGCGCACGATGTCGAGGTACGGCATGCCGGGCTTGACCATCACCATGTCCGCGCCTTCGGCGATATCGAGGGCCACCTCGCGCAGTGCCTCGTCGCTGTTGCCCGGGTCCATCTGGTACACGTTCTTGTCTGCCTTGCCCAGGGCGCCGCGCGTACCCACCGCGTCGCGGAAGGGGCCGTAGAAGGCGCTGGCGTACTTGGCGCTGTAGGCCATGATGCGCGTGTGAATGTGGCCCTGCACTTCCAGTGCATCGCGGATGGCGCCGATGCGCCCGTCCATCATGTCGCTGGGCGCGACGATGTCCACGCCGGCCTCGGCATGGGTGAGTGCCTGGCCGGTGAGGATCTCCACCGTCTCGTCATTGATGATGTAGCCGGTGTCGTCCAGCACACCGTCCTGGCCGTGGCTGGTGTACGGGTCCAGCGCCACGTCGGTCATCACGCCCAGGCCGGGAAATTCCTTCTTCAGCGCCCGCACCACGCGCGGGATCAGGCCGTCGGGGTTCAGGGCCTCCTTGCCGTCCGGCGTCTTCAGGGCCGGGTCGATGGCAGGGAAGAGCGCCATCACCGGGATGCCCAGCTTCACGCAGTCCTCGGCCACGGGCAGCAGCAAGTCCAGGCTCAGGCGGTCCACGCCGGGCATGGACGACACCGTCTCGCGCTGGCTCACGCCTTCATGCACGAACACGGGGTAGATCAGGTCGTCGACGGTAACGGCGTTTTCGCGCACCAGGCGGCGGGTGAAGGCGTCGCGGCGCAGGCGGCGGGGGCGGTTCTGGGGGAACGGGGCTGGGCTGGGGAGGTGCATGGTGAGATTATCCCCCTGAGGCGCTGCGGGCCGTCCTCCAAGGGGGGGCGCACCCGGTGGACCGGCGAAGGTTCTATGGTTCGAGTCAAGCGCTTGGGGTGATGCGATGAGCATCAAACGGCTTGCCCGATCGCCACACAGCAAAGGCAATGCGCAGCAGCTTGCGCGCCAGCACGACCAGGGCCTCTGTGCTCTTGAGCCCCCTGGCGCGCAGCGCTTGGTAGGTCGCCGCAAACGTGACCGTGTGGCACGCCGACATCGCCGCCATGAACATCTGGTGGCGCAGCGCCGGATTCCCTCGCTTGGACAAGTGCCTGCGCCCCCTGCTACGCCCAGAGTCGTGGGCCCGGGGATCCAGCCCGCTGTAGGCCACCAGCGCATCACAGCTGCAAAACGCCACGCGATCGAGCACGGTGACCAGCAACGCGCTCGATTGGGGACCGATGCCCACGATGCTTTGCAGCAACGTGCGAGCGCGGTGCAACTGCTCTTGCTCTTTGATCAACTGCGTAATGCGCCCATCGATGGTGTGCAGCAAGGTGCCAAAGGCGTCCTCCAGCCCCGCGGCCGCCTGCGCGATGCTCGTGCTGCAGTCGCGCAGCGACTGGCGCAGCGACTGGCGCAGCGCGGTGCGCTTGGTCACCACCGTCCAGCGCTGGCCCAGCAACTGCTCCAGTTCGGCCTGACAGGCGCTGGGGACACGGTGCGGGTGCAGCCGCTCGTGGTGCTCGGCCAGGTAGCGGGCAATGATCCGGGCATCCACCCGGTCGGTCTTGCCGCGCGCGCCCAGGCCCTTGGCGTAGAAGTACACATCGCGGGCGTTGAGCACGAACACCGTCAAACCCATGCCGGCGGCCAGGGTGGCCAGCAGCTGGTGAAAGCGGCCGGTGGACTCCATGGCCAGGAGCGCGCCAGGGGGCAGGGTGTGCAACCACTGCACGATGGCAGTGGACTCGTTAGCGACGGCAAGGCAAGCGTCCTGGCCGTGGGTGGCCACGACCAGCTCAGCCTTGGAGACGTCCACGCCGATGAAACAAAGGGGTACTTGCATGATGAGATTCCTCCAATGAACAATGACGATCGTTGGGGTGGAATCCCGCCACAGGCGTTAGCTTGCTTACAGATCGGCGCTGAGGTGCGGCTCAGTTCCTTATCGACGCTCAGGGGCGGGGTGGGGGCTATCTTCGCCAGTCGGTCAAAGCCGATAGCCGGTACTCAGGCCCTCCACCCCAACACCTCCACCATACAAGCTGGATCCACAGGTGCACTGGCCTGGGGCGAGCCGGTTTTGCAGGCCTGTTCCGGGGAGGGGCCGTTTGTCCTGGGGGAAGTCCGTTGACCGGTGCAAGTACGGTCATCCTGCACCCTGAAAAGGCCGCTTGTAACACGGTGTGTCCGGTGCTAAATTGGCGCCGGGCAGCTGGCTGCCCCCCGCTTTTCCTCCCTGAGCGGGGCCTTGAGTTGCAGCGATGCAAAAGAGGCTTCCCGGCCCGGCGGATTGCCGGGCTCTTTTTTTGGGCGTGGGGCGCAGCACATTGCTGCAAAGCGCATCCTTTGCGAGCCCTTGAGGGGCTTCTGCGCGCGAGGGGCTCGATCGGCCCTTAAACTGCCTCCATGCTCTGGGTCAAAGCCTTTCACATCGTCTTCGTGGCCAGCTGGTTTGCTGGTCTTTTCTACCTGCCGCGCATCTTCGTGAACCTGGCCATGGTGGCCCCGGGGTCGGTGGCTGAGCGTGACCGCCTGCTGCTGATGGCCCGCAAGCTCTTGCGCTTCACCACGCTGCTGGCGGTGCCGGCCCTGGCGCTGGGCGCGTGGCTGTGGCTGGGCTACGGCATAGGGCGCGGCCCCGCGTCGCAGGGTAATGGCTGGATGCACGCCAAGCTGGCGGTGGTGGTGCTGGTGATCGGCTACCACCATGCCTGCAGCGTGCTGCTGCGCAAGCTGGCGGACGGCAGCAGCCGCCGCAGCCACGCGTGGTTCCGCTGGTTCAACGAGGTACCGGTGGCCCTGCTGCTGTGCGCGGTGGTGCTGGTCGTCGTCAAGCCATTCTGATACCGGGGGCCAACGCCGGTGCACAAGACCTCCGCCTGGCCACTGGCGCTGATCTATGCAGCGCTGATCGTTTTTGCCAGCCTGTTCCCGTTTGACGGCTGGCGCGCCCAGGGCATCGACCCCCTGGTGTTCTTGCTGGCCCGCCTGCCTCCGCCGTACTGGACGGGCTTTGACGTGGCCACCAACGTGGTGGGCTACGCGCCGCTGGGCT
This sequence comes from Acidovorax sp. LjRoot194, assembly GCF_964253015.1. Taxonomy (NCBI): domain Bacteria; kingdom Pseudomonadati; phylum Pseudomonadota; class Betaproteobacteria; order Burkholderiales; family Comamonadaceae; genus Acidovorax; species Acidovorax sp. LjRoot194. The sequence goes on from NZ_CAXUQB020000001.1 coordinate 443,922, forward strand.
TTTTGCTGGTGCTGGGCATGCTGCGCTCGGGCTGGCCGCGCGGCGCGGTGTGGCTGGCCACGCTGGCGGGCGGCCTGCTGTCGCTCTCCATGGAGTTTCTGCAGATTTACCTGCCCCGGCGCGTGCCGTCCAACCTGGACCTGCTGCTCAACATTGGCGGCACGCTGGCGGGCGCCCTGATCGCCGCGCTGCTGGAGCGCCTGGGCGCCATCGACCGCTGGAGCGATTTTCGGGGGCGGTGGTTCGTGAGCGACGCCAGCGGCGCCATGGTGCTGCTGGCGCTGTGGCCGTTGGCGCTGCTGTTCCCGGCGGCCGTGCCCTTCGGGTTGGGCCAGGTGCTGGAGCGGCTAGAGGCCTCGTTGATCGAAATCCTGGCCGACACGCCGTTTCTCGAATGGGTGCCGCTGCGCGAGGCGCCGTTCGAGCCCCTGTCGCCCGGCGGCGAGCTGCTGTGCGTCACGCTGGGGCTGCTCATCCCGTGCCTGCTGGGCTATTGCGTGATCCGCCAGATGGGGCGCCGCGCCCTGTTTGCGCTGGGCGTGGTGGGCGTGGGCGTCACGCTCACGGCATTGTCCGCTGCCCTCAGTTGGGGGCCGGTGCACGCCTGGGAATGGATGGGCATGCCCACGCGCGTGGGCGTGTGGGGCGCGCTGGCGCTGGCCGTGCTGACGCTGGGCCTGTCACGCCGCGCGTGCGCCGCGGTGCTGCTGGTGGCGCTGGCCTGGCACCTGGCGCTGCTCAACCAGGCGCCCACCAGCGCCTACTTTGCGCAGACGTTGCAAATCTGGGAGCAGGGGCGGTTCATCCGCTTTTACGGCCTGGGCCAGTGGCTGGGGTGGCTGTGGCCGTACGTGGCGCTGCTGTATGTGGTGGTGCGGGTGTCGAGGAGGGAGCGTACCCCCTGAGCCGCCTGCGGCGTCTCGGTGCGTTCGCCAGAGGCGACGGCTCCTCGGTGCCGTCCAGGCCTGCGCTGGCAAGCCTGGAGCCGCGGCACTCAGCCCCTCTTTCGCCGCGCGGGAGGGGGGCGCACCCGGTGGACTGGCAAAGCCCGATCCACGGGTGCGCTTGCGTGGCGCTGCGCCAGTGGTGGAGAGCGTGGTTCGTAAAATAGCGGAATGAGCGACACATCCACTGCGCCTGGCTACTACCAGCGCCACATCTTCTTCTGTCTGAACGACCGCGCCAACGGCGAAGACAGCTGTGCCCACCACAACGCCCAGGCGGGCTTTGACCGCTGCAAGTCCCTGGTCAAGGCCGCGGGGCTGTCGGGCCCCGGCCAGGTGCGCGTGAACAAGGCCGGTTGCCTGGACCGCTGCGCGGGCGGGCCCATCGCGGTGGTCTACCCCGAGGGCACCTGGTACACCTATGTGGACACGGCAGACATCGACGAGATCGTCGAATCGCACCTCAAGAACGGCCAGGTGGTGGAGCGCCTGGTCACGCCAGCGGAACTTGGGCGCTGAAACCGCGTCTGTCTCTGGTCTTGAATGTTTTGGGCCGCTACCGCTTGATGGTCAAGCGCTGGCAGCTATGAATTGAGTAGCAAACCACCGTGAACGCACACACCGAACGCCTGACCCTGTCCGGCCCCGCTGGCGCCATCGAGGCCGTGCGCGACAGCGCCGTGCTGGCCGACGGCGTCACCGCCCCGCGCGGCGTGGCCGTCATCGCCCACCCGCACCCGCTGTTTGGCGGCACCATGGACAACAAGGTGGTGCAGACCCTTGCGCGCGCTTTTGTGCACTGCGGCTGGACTGCGGTGCGCTTCAACTTCCGCGGCGTGGGGGCCACGGCCGGCGTGCACGACGACGGCCAGGGCGAGCTGCAGGACCTGCTGGCCGTGGTCGAGCAGGTGGCGCCCGCGGCTGAGGGGCAGCGCATTGCGCTCGCAGGTTTTTCGTTCGGCGCCTTCGTCACCAGCCATGCGCTGGCCGCGCTGTGGCCCGAGGGCCGGGTCGATACCGCCGTGCTCGTGGGCACTGCCGCCAGCCGCTTCACCGTGGCACCCGTGCCGCCCGACGCCCATCCGCACACCCTGGTTGTGCACGGCGAGGCGGACGACACCGTGCCGCTGTCGGCCGTCATGGACTGGGCCCGCCCGCAGATACTGCCTGTCACAGTCATTCCTGCGGGGGGGCATTTCTTTCACGGACAATTGCCGCTTCTGAAGAATCTGGTGGTGCGCCACCTGCAGGCCGGCGCTTGACGGCCGCGCCCATGGCGGGCGTCGCTGCCCGCCGGCCTGCCCAGCCAACCGGGCGCGTCCGCACTGTGCCCGCCATGCTCTCTGTTTCCTCTCTCCCTTTCTCCCTTTCTCCCATCCCAGCCCAGTCCCCTGCCCATGAAACGAATCCTGTCCGCGCTGCGATCCCTCGCCGTCTTTGTCGCAGTGGCCCCGGCCGCCTTTGGCGCTTTGGCCCAGGCGCCCCAACCCCCTGAAATCGCCGCGCGCACCTATCTGCTGGTGGACGTGACTGCCAACCAGGTGCTGGCCGCCAAGGACATCGATTCACCGGTGGAGCAGGCCTCGCTCACCAAGCTCATGACGGGCTACCTGGTGTTCGACGCGCTGCGCGCCAAGAAAATCTCGCTCGAGCAAAAGCTGCCCGTGAGCGTGCGCGCCTGGAAGATGCCCGGTTCGCGCATGTTCATCGACCCCAAGATGCAGGTGCCGGTCGAAGACCTCATCAAGGGCATGATCGTGCAGTCGGGCAACGACGCCACCATGGCCCTGGCCGAAGGCGTGGGCGGCACGGCCGAGAACTTCGTCAAGCTCATGAACGACCAGGCGCAAGCCCTGGGCATGAAGGGCACGAGCTACAAGAACCCCGAAGGCCTGACCGAGCCCGGCCACACCACCACAGCGCGCGACCTTGCCACGCTGGCCACGCGCCTGATGAAGGACTTCCCGGAGTACATGCACTACTACTCCACCAAGCAATACAGCTACCCGGGCACCCCGGCGTCGAACGGCACCAACCGCAACTCGCTGCTGTTCCGTGACCCGACGGTCGACGGCCTCAAGACCGGCCACACCGCCGCCGCCGGCTACTGCCTGGTGGCCACGTCCAAGCGTGAGTTCCCGGGCGTCGGCCAGCGCCGCTTGCTGTCCATCGTGCTGGGCGCCGCCAGCGAAAATGCGCGCGCCAATGAAAGCCAGAAGCTGCTGAACTGGGGCTACACCGCGTTCGAAGCCGTCAAGCTGTTCGACGCCGGCAAGCCCGTGGCGACACCCGCTGTCTGGAAGGGCACGGAAAGCACCCTCAAGATCGGCCGCGAAGACGCCATCGTCGTGGCCGTGCCTTCGGGCAGTGCCGGTAAGATCGCCACCCAGATCGTCCGTCCTGACCCGCTGGTGGCGCCTTTCACCAAGGGCCAGGCCATCGGCACACTCAAGGTCGTCCTGGGAGAGCAAGCGCTGGCCGAAGTGCCGCTGGTGGCTCTGGAAGAAGTTCCGCAGGCGGGCTTCCTGGGTCGCGCGTGGGATGCGATCCGCCTCTGGATAAAGTAAGGATCATCCCCCTGAGGCGCTTCGCGCCTTCCCCCTTCTCTCGAATGGCTGCGCCATTCGGGAAGGTGGACACCGCCAGCGCGGCGGGGCGGCCCTTGCGCGGCGGTCCTGGCATGGGCAGCGCGCTTTCACAGGGCGTGCCGCGTGTGGTGCATGGGCCTTCAACAGAGACGAGAAGCCGAGCGCTTGCCCGTTTTGGGTATTGCTGCTACATTAGAAGGCTTTTCGGAATTTCCGAAGGGATTCACGTTTTCGCTTTCACGAAGCAAATTCACGTTTAGGGACGTATTTCATGCCAACCATCAATCAACTGGTCCGTCAGGGGCGCGAGGTCGAAAAGACCAAGTCGAAAAGCCCCGCGATGGAAAACTCTCCACAGCGCCGTGGCGTGTGCACCCGTGTGTACACCACGACGCCCAAGAAGCCTAACTCCGCTCTGCGTAAGGTCGCCAAGGTGCGCCTGACCAACGGTTTCGAGGTGATCTCCTACATCGGCGGTGAAGGCCACAACCTGCAGGAACACAGCGTGGTGCTGGTTCGTGGCGGTCGTGTCAAGGACTTGCCAGGTGTGCGTTACCACATCGTGCGCGGCTCGCTCGACCTGCAAGGCGTCAAGGACCGTAAGCAAGCTCGCTCCAAGTACGGCGCGAAGAAGCCAAAGGCCAAGTAAGCCCTTTCGGGTTTCTTGCAAAGAATTTTCGGTGCTGTTTCCCGCGTGGCGCGGTGATACGGCGTAGTGGCCCCAAACGCAGGTGTTCTGCGCGGGTCGAGTAAGTGGGAGTCCTTCATTGGCTCTCGCGGTGTCTGAAAAGATGCCAACTGAAGCAAAGATAGAGGTGAAAAAATGCCACGTCGTCGCGAAGTCCCCAAACGTGAAATCCTGCCGGATCCCAAGTTCGGCAATGTAGAGCTGTCCAAATTCATGAACGTGATCATGGAAGGCGGCAAGAAGGCAGTTGCAGAGCGGATCATTTATGGCGCCCTGGAACTGATCGAGAAGAAGCACCCCGACAAGGACCCACTGGAAGCCTTCACCGTTGCCATCAACAACGTGAAGCCCATGGTGGAAGTGAAGTCCCGCCGCGTGGGCGGTGCCAACTACCAGGTGCCAGTGGAAGTGCGCCCTGTGCGCCGCCTGGCCCTGTCGATGCGCTGGATCAAGGAAGCCGCCCGCAAGCGTGGCGAAAAGTCGATGGCCCAACGCCTGGCCAACGAACTGCTGGAAGCGACCGAAGGCCGTGGTGGTGCCATGAAGAAGCGTGACGAAGTTCACCGCATGGCCGAAGCCAACAAGGCATTCAGCCACTTCCGCTTCTAAGCGAATCGACGACCGTTCTCGTCGCCAAGCGCAAGGCTGCCGGCATTTTTGCCTGCAGCCTTGTGGCGATTGAGGCGGTCACAAAATTGACGGATCGCCGCCCCACAATGGTTGCCCCGTCCCCCGAATAACACGACCCATCCAAGGACTCACCATGGCTCGCAAGACCCCCATCGAGCGCTACCGCAATATCGGTATCTCGGCCCACATCGACGCTGGCAAGACCACGACGACCGAACGTATCCTGTTCTACACCGGTGTGAACCACAAGATCGGTGAAGTGCACGATGGCGCTGCCACCATGGACTGGATGGAGCAAGAGCAAGAGCGCGGCATCACGATCACGTCGGCTGCCACGACCTGCTTCTGGAAGGGCATGGACATGTCCTACCCAGAGCACCGCTTCAACATCATCGACACCCCCGGCCACGTGGACTTCACGATTGAAGTCGAGCGCTCGATGCGCGTGCTGGACGGCGCCTGCATGGTGTATTGCGCCGTGGGTGGCGTGCAGCCCCAGTCGGAAACCGTCTGGCGCCAGGCCAACAAGTACAAGGTGCCCCGCCTCGCGTTCGTCAACAAGATGGACCGTACCGGCGCCAACTTCTTCAAGGTCTATGACCAGATGCGCCTGCGCCTGAAGGCCAACCCTGTGCCCGTCGTGATTCCGATCGGCGCAGAAGACAACTTCACCGGCGTGGTCGACCTGCTCAAGATGAAGGCCATCATCTGGGACGAAGCCTCGCAAGGCATGAAGTTCAACTACGAAGAAATTCCGGCTGAACTCCTGGAGTCCGCCAAGGAATGGCGCGAAAAGATGGTGGAAGCCGCTGCCGAAGCGTCTGAAGAGCTGATGAACAAGTACCTGGAAGAGGGCGACCTCTCCGAGGAAGAGATCAAGCTCGGCCTGCGCACGCGCACGATCGCCACCGAAATCCAGCCCATGCTGTGCGGTACCGCGTTCAAGAACAAGGGCGTGCAGCGCATGCTGGACGCCGTGATCGACTACCTGCCAGCGCCTACCGACATCGAAGACGTCAAGGGCACGGACGAGGACGAGCAGCCCGTCACCCGCAAGGCGGATGACAGCGAGAAGTTCTCTGCACTGGCGTTCAAGCTGATGACCGATCCGTTCGTGGGTCAGCTGACTTTCGTGCGTGTGTATTCGGGCGTGCTCTCCAAGGGCGACACCGTCTACAACCCCATCAAGGGCAAGAAGGAACGTATCGGCCGTATCGTGCAGATGCACGCCAACGAACGTATCGAAGTCGAAGAAATCCGCGCTGGTGACATTGCCGCCTGCGTGGGCCTGAAGGACGTCACCACCGGCGAAACGCTGAGCGACATCGACTCCCAGATCATTCTGGAGCGCATGGTGTTCCCTGAGCCCGTGATCACGCAGGCTGTGGAACCCAAGACGAAGACCGACCAGGAAAAGATGGGCATTGCCCTGCAACGCCTGGCCGCTGAAGATCCTTCGTTCCGCGTGAAGACCGACGAAGAGTCGGGCCAGACTCTGATCGCCGGTATGGGCGAGCTGCATCTGGAAATCATTGTCGACCGCATGAAGCGTGAATTCGGCGTGGAAGCCAACGTGGGCAAGCCCCAGGTTGCCTACCGCGAAACCATCCGCAAGACGGTGGAAGAAGCCGAAGGCAAGTTCGTGCGCCAGTCCGGCGGTAAGGGCCAGTACGGCCACGTCGTGCTCAAGATCGAGCCGAACGAAGCCGGCAAGGGCAACGAATTCGTCGACGCCATCAAGGGCGGTGTGGTTCCTCGCGAATTCATCCCTGCGGTGGAAAAGGGTTTCAACGAAGCCGTGACGCAAGGCGTGCTGGCTGGCTACCCCGTGGTGGACGTCAAGGTCACGCTGCACTTCGGTTCGTACCACGATGTGGACTCGAACGAACTGGCGTTCAAGATGGCCGCCATCTTCGGTTTCAAGGAAGGCTGCCGCAAGGCCAACCCCGTGATCCTGGAGCCCATGATGGCCGTGGAAGTGGAAACGCCTGAAGACTACGCCGGTACCGTGATGGGCGATCTGTCCTCGCGCCGCGGCATGGTGCAAGGCATGGACGACATGGTCGGTGGCGGCAAGGCCATCAAGGCTGAAGTGCCCCTGTCCGAAATGTTCGGCTACTCGACCTCGCTGCGCTCCGCAACGCAAGGCCGTGCCACCTACACGATGGAATTCAAGCACTACAGCGAAGCCCCTCGCAACGTGTCTGAAGCCATCATGGCTTCGCGCGCCAAGTAATTGGTGTGCTGGAGTGAAAGGTCTGCCTTGGGCAGGCCTTTCCTCTTTGTTTTGATGAAAATTGGCTGCTACCGCTTGTCTGGCAAGCGCAAACAGCTATAAAAACAGTAGCAAGATTCTTGCAATCTGCGACCCGGTGCCGTCCTGTTGCCCTGTGCGGGACGAATCAGCAATCGGGTGCAGACGTTAAACCCCAACACAGGCATTGCTCTTTGGAGAAAAGAAAATGGCAAAAGGTAAGTTCGAACGTACCAAGCCCCACGTCAACGTGGGCACGATCGGCCACGTGGACCATGGCAAGACGACGCTGACGGCGGCGATCGCCACGGTGCTGTCCGCCAAGTTCGGCGGCGAAGCCAAGGCCTACGACCAGATCGACGCAGCACCTGAAGAAAAGGCCCGCGGCATCACGATCAACACCGCTCACGTGGAATACGAAACGGCCAACCGCCACTACGCCCACGTGGACTGCCCAGGCCACGCCGACTATGTGAAGAACATGATCACCGGCGCAGCCCAGATGGACGGCGCCATCCTGGTGTGCTCGGCCGCTGACGGCCCCATGCCCCAGACCCGCGAGCACATCCTGCTGGCCCGCCAAGTGGGCGTGCCTTACATCATCGTGTTCCTGAACAAGTGCGACATGGTCGACGACGAAGAGCTGCTCGAACTCGTCGAGATGGAAGTGCGCGAACTCCTGGACAAGTACAGCTTCCCAGGCGACGACACCCCCATCGTGCGCGGTTCCGCCAAGCTCGCCCTGGAAGGCGACAAGGGCCCTCTGGGTGAAGAAGCCATCATGAAGCTGGCTGAAGCGCTGGACACCTACATCCCCACGCCAGAGCGCGCTGTGGACGGTGCCTTCCTGATGCCCGTGGAAGACGTGTTCTCCATCTCTGGCCGCGGCACCGTGGTGACCGGCCGTATCGAGCGCGGTATCGTCAAGGTCGGCGAAGAAATCGAAATCGTCGGTATCAAGGACACCGTCAAGACCACCTGCACCGGCGTGGAAATGTTCCGCAAGCTGCTGGACCAAGGTCAAGCTGGCGACAACGTCGGCCTGCTGCTGCGCGGCACCAAGCGTGAAGACGTGGAACGCGGCCAAGTGCTGTGCAAGCCCGGCTCGATCAAGCCACACACCCACTTCACCGCCGAAGTGTATGTGCTGAGCAAGGACGAAGGCGGCCGCCACACCCCGTTCTTCAACAACTACCGCCCACAGTTCTACTTCCGCACGACCGACGTGACTGGCGCCATCGAGCTGCCAGCCGACAAGGAAATGGTCATGCCTGGTGACAACGTGTCGATCACTGTGAAGCTGATCAACCCCATCGCCATGGAAGAAGGTCTGCGCTTCGCTATCCGCGAAGGCGGCCGCACCGTGGGCGCTGGCGTCGTGGCCAAGATCCTCGCGTAATCGTTACTAGTTGCACAAGGAATCGCCATGTCCAAGCAAAAAATCCGCATCCGCCTGAAGGCGTTTGACTACAAGCTGATCGACCAGTCCGCTGCCGAGATCGTTGACACCGCCAAGCGCACCGGCGCCATCGTCAAGGGCCCTGTGCCACTGCCGACCCGCATGAAGCGCTTCGACATCCTGCGTTCGCCCCACGTCAACAAGACGTCGCGCGACCAGCTGGAAATCCGCACGCACCAGCGTCTGATGGACATCGTGGACCCTACGGACAAGACCGTGGACGCCCTGATGAAGCTCGACCTGCCCGCTGGCGTGGACGTCGAAATCAAGCTCCAGTAATGGCTGCTTTCAAGGCGGGCCACGTGCCCGCCTTGGCAAAAATAACGCGAACTTGCTTGAAAAAGCAGTTCGCGTTATACTTTAGGGCTTCGCTTCTTTTGCGTCCGGTCTCGGGCGCTTTTTTGCGGAGTTTTATTAACCTTCTTTCATGCACGCGAGTGCAACGCCACAGCCAATTGAAGTTGGGGCGGTGAGAGTTTTGGAGAAAACCAATGAGTCTGAGCAACTCCCTCGGGTTGCTGGGTCGCAAGGTGGGCATGATGCGTCTGTTCACTGATGATGGGGACGCAGTGCCTGTCACGGTGGTGGATGTGTCCAACAACCGCGTTACCCAGATCAAAACCCAAGAGAACGATGGCTACGTGGCCCTGCAGGTCACGTTCGGTTCGCGCAAAGCATCGCGCGTGACCAAGCCAGAAGCCGGCCACCTTGCCAAGGCAGGTGTGGAAGCCGGTGAAATCATCCAAGAATTCCGCGTGACCGCTGAAACCGCCGGCAAGTATGCCGCTGGTGCCGCTGTGCCCGTGGCGGATGTGTTTGCCGTGGGCCAAAAGGTCGACGTGCAAGGTACTTCGATCGGTAAGGGCTACGCCGGCACCATCAAGCGCCACAACATGAGCTCGCAGCGCGCGTCGCACGGTAACAGCCGTTCGCACAACGTGCCTGGCTCGATCGGTATGGCACAAGACCCAGGTCGCGTGTTCCCCGGCAAGCGGATGACGGGCCACCTCGGCGATGTCACCAAGACCACGCAAAACCTCGATGTGATCCGCATCGACGAAGCGCGTCAACTGCTCTTGATCAAGGGCGCTATTCCGGGCTCCAAGGGTGGGTTCGTGACGGTGCGTCCAGCGGTCAAGGCCAAAGCACAAGGAGCGAACTAATGCAGCTCGAACTCCTGAATGACCAAGGCCAAGGCGCATCCAAGCTGGATGTTCCAGAAACCGTGTTCGGTCGTGAATACAACGAAGATCTGGTTCACCAGATCGTGGTGGCCTATCAGGCCAACGCACGCCAAGGCACGCGCGCCCAGAAGGACCGCGAGCAAGTTCGTCACTCGACCAAGAAGCCTTTCAAGCAAAAGGGTACGGGTAACGCACGTGCAGGTATGACCTCGTCGCCACTGTGGCGCGGGGGCGGTCGGATTTTCCCGAACATGCCTGACGAAAACTTCACGCAAAAGATCAACAAGAAGATGTACCGCGCCGGCATGTCTGCGATCCTTTCGCAGCTCGCCCGTGAAGGCCGTCTGGCTGTGGTCGACTCGCTGAAGCTGGACTCGCCCAAGACCAAGGTCCTGGCCGACAAGTTCAAGGCGATGAACCTGCAATCGGTGATGGTGATCGCCGAGGAAGTGGACGAAAACCTGTACCTGGCATCGCGCAATCTGGTGAACGTGCTCGTCGTCGAGCCCCGTTACGCCGATCCCGTGTCACTGGTCCGTTTCAAGAAAGTGCTCGTCACCAAGGGTGCAATCGACAAACTCAAGGAGATGTTCGCATGAGCACACTCAAGTTTGACGAAGGTCGTCTGATGCAAGTGCTGGTCGCTCCCATCGTGTCCGAAAAGGCCACCATGGTTGCTGAAAAGTCCAATGCTGTGACGTTCAAGGTGCTGCAGAACGCAACCAAGCCAGAAATCAAGGCCGCTGTGGAATTGATGTTCAAGGTCGAGGTCAAGGGCGTCTCTGTGGTGAACACCAAAGGCAAGACCAAGCGTTTTGGCAAGACCATCGGCCGCCGCGACAACGTTCGCAAGGCTTATGTCACGCTGCAGCCTGGTCAAGAGCTGAACCTCTCTGGGGAGGCCGCGTAATCATGGCTGTCATCAAGATGAAACCCACTTCGCCCGGCCAACGTGCCGTGGTGAAGGTCACACGTGACCACCTGTACAAGGGTGAAGCGTACGCCCCCCTGCTGGAACCTCAGTTCCAGAAGGCCGGCCGTAACAACAACGGTCACATCACCACCCGTCACAAGGGCGGTGGCCACAAGCACCACTACCGTGTGGTGGACTTCAAGCGCAACAAGGACGGCATCCCTGCCAAGGTCGAGCGCATTGAGTACGATCCCAACCGTACGGCCCACATCGCTCTGGTGTGCTATGCCGACGGCGAGCGTCGCTACATCATCGCTCCCCGCAACCTGGAAGTGGGCGCAACCCTGCTGTCCGGTTCGGAAGCACCGATCCGCGCTGGCAACACGCTGCCTATCCGCAACATCCCCGTGGGTTCGACCATCCATTGCATCGAGCTCAAGCCCGGTGCTGGTGCTCAGATCGCCCGCTCGGCGGGTGCTTCGGCAACGCTGCTGGCCCGTGAAGGTGTCTATGCCCAGGTGCGTATGCGCTCGGGTGAAGTGCGCAAGATTCACATCGAGTGCCGCGCCACCATTGGCGAAGTCGCCAACGAAGAACACAGCCTGCGCCAACTGGGCAAGGCCGGTGTCAAGCGTTGGATGGGTATCCGCCCAACCGTTCGTGGCGTGGCCATGAACCCGGTGGATCACCCTCACGGTGGTGGCGAAGGCCGCACCGGCGAAGGCCGCCATGCAGTCGATCCTTGGGGCAATCTGACCAAGGGTTATCGCACCCGCAACAACAAGCGCACACAGATCATGATCGTGTCGCGTCGTAAGAAGTAAGGGGTAGCAAATGACTCGTTCTCTCAAAAAGGGCCCGTTTGTTGACCATCACTTGCTGGCCAAGGTCGAAAAGGCCATTGCCACCAAGGACAAGAAGCCAGTCAAGACCTGGTCGCGTCGCTCCATGGTTCTGCCCGATTTCATCGGTCTGACCATTGCCGTGCACAACGGCAAGCAACACGTGCCGGTCTACGTTACCGACCAGATGGTGGGCCACAAGCTCGGCGAATTCGCCCTGACGCGCACCTTCAAGGGTCACCCCGCTGACAAAAAAGTCAAGAAATAAGGAACGACCATGTCTGAAACACGTGCAGTCCTCCGGGGCGTCCGTCTGTCGGTCGACAAGGGCCGTCTGGTCGCCGATCTGATCCGCGGCAAGAAGGTTGACCAAGCTCTGAACATCCTGACGTTCACGCAGAAAAAAGCTGCTGGCATCGTCAAGAAGGTTCTGGAGTCCGCCATCGCCAACGCTGAGCACAACGACGGCGCTGACATCGACGAACTGAAGGTCAAGACCATCTACGTCGAGCAAGGCACCACGCTCAAGCGCTTCACCGCGCGCGCCAAAGGCCGCGGCAACCGCATCAGCAAACCCACGTGCCATGTGTACGTGACGGTTGGCAACTAAAGGCTCGGGAAGACTATGGGACAAAAAATCCATCCTACCGGCTTCCGCCTTGCGGTCAGCCGCAACTGGTCCAGCCGTTGGTACGCCAGCAACCGCGACTTCGCGGGCATGCTGGCCGAAGACATCAAGGTGCGCGAGTACCTGAAGGCCAAGCTCAAGAACGCCGCTGTGTCGCGCATCCTGATCGAGCGTCCTGCCAAGAACGCCCGCATCACGATTTACTCGGCACGCCCTGGCGTCGTGATCGGCAAGAAGGGTGAAGACATCGAGAACCTCAAGAAGGAACTCGCTGCTCGCCTGGGCGTGCCCGTCGCAGTGAACATCGAAGAAGTGCGCAAGCCTGAAATCGATGCCAAGCTGATCGCCGACAGCATCACGCAACAGCTCGAAAAGCGGATCATGTTCCGCCGTGCCATGAAGCGCGCCATGCAAAACGCCATGCGTCTGGGTGCTCAAGGCATCAAGATCATGTCGTCCGGCCGTCTGAACGGTATCGAAATCGCACGTACCGAGTGGTACCGCGAAGGCCGTGTGCCACTGCACACCCTGCGCGCCGACATCGACTACGGCACCTCCGAAGCCAAGACCACCTACGGTGTGATCGGCGTGAAGGTGTGGGTCTACAAGGGCGATACCCTGGGCCGCAACGATCTGCCAGTGGCAGAAACGCCGCGTCCTGAAGAAGAGCGCCGTCCCCGTGGTCCTCGCCGTGATGGCCGCCCAGGTGGCGACCGTCCAGGCGCAGGCCGTGGTCCACGTCGTCCTGTCGGTGGCAACACCGCACCGGCCGACGGCAGCGACAAGCCAGCGGAAGCTGGTGGCGCTGATAACACCGCCGTTAAGCGCGTACGCAAAGTCGCCGCGCCCGCTACAGCAGCGGACGGAAAAGGAGAATAAGTATGCTGCAACCTGCTCGCCGCAAGTATCGCAAGGAGCAAAAGGGCCGTAATACCGGTGTCGCAACGCGGGGTGCCTCCGTTGCGTTCGGTGATTTCGGTCTGAAGTGCACCGATCGTGGCCGTCTGACGGCCCGCCAGATCGAAGCTGCACGCCGTGCGATTTCCCGTCACGTCAAGCGTGGCGGCCGTATCTGGATCCGCGTGTTCCCGGACAAGCCAATCTCTACCAAGCCCGCAGAAGTGCGTATGGGTAACGGTAAGGGCAACCCCGAGTACTACGTGGCCGAAATCCAGCCCGGCAAGATCGTTTTCGAGATCGTCGGTGTGCCCGAAGAACTGGCCCGTGAAGCGTTCCGCCTGGCTGCTGCCAAGCTGCCGCTGCGCACCACGTTCGTCAGCCGTCACATTGGCGCGTAATTCAGGAGAACAAGCAATGAAGACTACTGAACTGCGCCAAAAAGACGTCGCCGGCATCGAGACCGAAATCAAGGCTCTGCAAAAGGCCCATTTCGGCCTGCGCATGCAAAAGGCTACGCAGCAATTGGGTAACACCAACACGCTGCGCACCACCCGCCGCGATATCGCCCGTGCCAAGACCATCCTTGCTGAAAAGCAAGCCGCCAAGTAAGGAGCCCCCTATGACGGAACCTAAAAAATCCCTCAAGCGCACCTTGGTTGGCAAGGTGGTCAGCGACAAGCGTCAAAAGACTGTGACCGTGCTGGTCGAGCGCCGTGTGAAGCACGAGCTCTACGGCAAGATCGTTGCGAAGTCGAGCAAGTACCACGCCCATGATGAAAATGGCGAGTACAAGCTGGGCGACGTGATCGAAATCACCGAGAGCCGTCCGCTCTCCAAGACCAAGAACTGGGTTGCCAGCCGCTTGGTGCAAAAGGCCGGCCTCCTCTAAGCCCTTGCGGCTTATTGGCAGCACTGCCCTCCAGAACGACCCACAATGTGGGTCGTTTTGCTTTTGGGGCCCGCATTTTTCCAAGGCCTCGCATGTGGACGCGACAGCCAATCGGTCCATCACACAAACCAACCAACCCACAACCTAGGAGAGATCAATGATCCAAGTCGGTGACACCCTGCCCGCAAGCACCCTGATGGAATATTCGGAAGTCGAAGGCGAAGGCTGCAGCATTGGCCCGAACGCCGTGCCGGTCGACAAAGCCACCGCGGGCAAGACCATTGCACTGTTTGCACTGCCCGGCGCCTTCACGCCCACCTGCTCGGCCAAGCACGTGCCCGGCTACCGCGACAAGGTCGAAGAATTCAAGGCAGCCGGTGTGGATGAGATCTGGTGCGTGAGCGTGAACGACGCCTTCGTGATGGGCGCCTGGGCGCGCGACCAGAAGACCGACGGCAAGGTGCGCATGTTGGCCGACGGCGACGCCGTGTTCGCCAAGGCCACCGGCCTCACGCTGGACCTGAACGGCAAGGGCCTGGGCCTGCGCAGCAACCGCTACTCCATGCTGATCAAGGACGGCAAGGTCGCTACGCTGAATGTGGAAGCGCCGGGCAAGTTCGAAGTGAGCGACGCTGACACGTTGCTGCAGCAAGCCCAGAAGGCCTGACGGAGTTCAAGGGCCAAAGCGGATGGCGTCGAACAGCCGCTTCAACTTTGCGGTGCGTGTCGTCGCCAGCCACTGGCTGGCCCATTGAATCTCCCCTGCAACGCGAGCGCGTTCGCTGGCGTGCACCTGCGGTTGCTGCGCCAGGCGGTGCAACTGGGCCTTGAGGTTGTCGAACTGCGTTCGGCTGTAGTTGACGCCCTCGTTGACCACGAGGCCGGTAACGTACTGCCGCTGGTGCGCCGGCATCACGCGGGTCTTATCGGCACGAAGCGCAAAGCCCTCGTCCTGGGCGATGGCAGACACCCAGGCCCGCAGGGCGCCGAACCGGCCCCGCAGCGCCTGCGGGCCAGAGAACACCATGTCGTCGGCGTAGCGCGTGTAACGTGCACCGAAGCGCTTTGCCAGGGCATGCAGCCTCACATCGAGTCCAAAAGCGCACAAGTTGGCCAATGCCGGCGACGTGGGTGCACCCTGCGGTAGATGGGCCAGCGACAAACGCTGGCCCAGGGTGCGACGCTGCCCGAGGTGGGCCGGCGACGACCCCAATGCTTCCAGCAGCCGTTCGCGCACGGCCGATGGTGTGCGCGTTGTGGTCAGACGCGTCAACAATTGCGCAGCAGCGCGCCCATGCCCCAATGCTTGCCAAAGCGCCTGCACCCTGGTCGCGTTGATCGATGTGAAGAAATCAGCCAGATCAAAGCGGATCACGACGGCTTGGTTGGCATGAACCACCGCATGGCTACCGACTCCGCAGCCGCGAACAAAACCGTGTGCGGCTTCGTGCACAGGCACGGACGCCAGCAGCGTATCCAAAATTCGCCTTTGGGCCTGGGCCAGCCGTGGGCGTGGTGCTTCCAGAAGGCGCAGGCCGCCCTGGGCTTGGCCAACAAACGGTACCGGTAGTGCGAGGGTGGCAGAGCATGCCCGCCGTTGCGGCATTCTCGCCAATGGGCGTGTTCCGGCGCCAGCCACAACAGGTCTTCCAGCGACAGAGCAAGGGGCTGGGTGACGTCGGCAGCCGTGGCCAGCAGCGGAAAGCCCGGCGCGTGATCCATCCATGTGGGCTGCGGGCCGGTGGTGGCGGGACGCAACAACCAGCTGAGATGCATGCCTGTGTGTGGGCTGGCGGCCCACTCGCGGAAGGCCCGGGCAAGATTCTGCGAAGGCTGTAGAGCCAACGGCACGTCCGGATGCCCCTCCTCCTCCTTATCATCATCCTGCGTGCAGACCAGAAAGACGCCGTCATCATCGATTTCGGGCTCAGCGTGCGCGGTGTGGGGGTTGCGCTCCCCCGCCTTGCGCCACCAGCGGCCCCTGCAAAGCCAGGTGGCCACGTCCTCCAACTCCAGCCGTGCCCATTCCAGTGCCGACACCATGGCCAGGCGGCGGATTTGTTCAACCAGGCTGTCCGGCAGGATCGCGTCTTGCGCCGTGTGTGTGCCCAGGCAGGCCATCGCACGCGCCGCCAGCGCCTGGTGCGTGCGGCGCTCGGGCGCGCCCTGTGCATCGGCCAGCACAGCCATGGCCAGGGCTTTGGCCAGCACGCGGGCGCGGGCGGAGTTTTTCACGAGGGGCGCGCAATAAGGGGGCCTGGCACCAACCGGCGGGTTGGGCGCGAACATGTTTGCCAGGATGGCTGGTTGGTTCGCGCGCCGCAATGGACGCTTGGAGTGAGACACCGTGGGGCTACCCACGGTTCGAACCGGTGAAGGTTCGAGATGTTTGGCGCCAGGCCGCGGCGATTCTAGCGGCGCGCTGTGCGACCTGGGCATGTGTTCAACGCGGATGTGCGTTGCAGATATCGCGTCGGCCCGAGGCGCTGCACTGCGCAGGACCGCCAGCATCAGGAAATATCCACCTTGAGGTAGTGCGACCCCGCGATGGGGTTGTGATAGTACGGCGGGATTTGCTCGAACCCCAGGTCCGTGTAGAGCGCACGGGCCGATTCCATGTCGTCCAGGGTGTCGAGCAGGACGCAGGCGTAGCCTGCCTGCCGCGCCCGGTCGAGCATGGCGTCGGCCAGTTCGCGGCCCAGGCCGAAGCCGCGGAAGGCCTTGCGCACGTACAGGCGCTTCATTTCGCTGGCATTGGGATAGTCGGCGGTGTCCAGGGGCCGCAGGGCGCAGCAGCCGGCGACTGCACCATCCACCCTGGCCAGCAGCAGCGAGCCGCGCGGCTCTGCGTAGTCGCCCGGCAGGTCGGCCAGCTCGCTCTCGAAATCCTGAAAGCACAGGTCCACGCCCAGGGTGCTGGCGTATTCCCGGAAGATGTCGCGAACCTCCTGCATCTCGGCGTCCGAGGTGGGGGTCAGCAGGGTGACGGTGGGTTTGTCCACAACATGGTTGGTGCAAAACGGCGGAAGCGGCAGTGTAGCGAGTCTGCTAGAACGAGGGCGCGCCGGCCAGCGTGGAGACCCACCAGGCCAGCGCGGCGCTGGCTGCCAGCACCACCAGGGCCACCACACGGCTGGCCCAGTCGTCGCGTGATGGGGCGGCGGGGGCGGCCAAGTCCTTGTCGCCATGCACCATGGGCCGCACGATGCGCTGGCGCCGCACCAGCACGTAGAACGCGATGGCCAGCAGGTGCAGCACCACGAGGCCGATTACGAGGTACTGGCCGATCTCCTTGTGGTAGCTGGTGGCCTGGCCGACCACCGCGTTGGACACGAAGCGGGTCAGCGGCCCGGCGAACGCGATCTCATCGTCGCTGAGCAAGCCCGTGGCCACCTGCGCGACCAGCACCGCCAGCAACCCGAACACCGACAGCGCGCCCAGCGGGCTGTGGCCGATGCCATCTTCCGGGTGGGCAGAGCCTTTCAGGTGGCGCACCAGGCGCGCCGGTGAGTACAGAAACGACGTGAAGCGCGACCACCGGCCGCCCACCAGCCCCCACACGATGCGAAACACCAGCAGGGCCAACACCACATAGCCCAGGCGGAAGTGCCATTCCATGGCATTGCCGCCGACCTTGGCGGTGACAACCAGCCCGATCACGCCGGCGGCCAGTGCCCAGTGAAAGAGGCGGACGGGAAGGTCCCAGATGCGTACGGTGTGCTGTGGCTGCGTCATGGTGGCTGCGGCGGCGTGGCTGGTGGATGGGTCGGCAGAGCGGGATGGATGCACGAACGGATCGGTCCATCCAAGGGCGATGGCCGCATTGTGCGGGAGACAAGGCACCGCGCAAAGCGCCCGGCGCACACCGAAGCAGCACGAACAGCGCCAAACCGGCATACTGCCTGCGCTGGGAATCTGTTCGTGATCTGGCGTGGGCCGCCATGGGTGCGCCTGCAGGGTCGCTGTCGGTTCCAAGCCGCCGATTCTTGTTCCCACCCCACGATAAAAAGGAAATTCCCATGAAAGCAATCGCCGCGCTCGCCCTGGCTGCCGCCACCCTCACCTTGTCGGCACCGGCCTCCGCCCAGTTCGCCAAGGCCGAGGACGCCATCAAGTACCGCCAGAGCGCGCTGTTCGTGATGGGCCAGCACTTTGGCCGCCTGGGCGCCATGGCCAATGGCCGCATCCCGTTCGACGCCAAGGCCGCACAAGAAAATGCCGACGTGGTGGCCCAGATGGCCAAGCTGCCCTGGGTGGCTTTCGGCCCGGGCACCGACAAGGGCGCCCCGACCAAGGCCCTGCCAGAGATCTGGACGGAGCAGGCCAAGTTCAAGGAACACGCCGAGAAGCTCGAAGCCGAGTCGGTGAAGCTGGCCGCTGCAGCCAAGACAGGCAACCTGGACAACCTCAAGACCGCCTTCGGTGCCGCGGCCGGCACCTGCAAGGCGTGCCACGACAACTATCGCGCGAAGTAAAAGTACATCCCCCTGAGCGGTTGCACCGCTCGGTGCTGGTCGCCAGAGGCGACAGCTCTTCGGGCCGTCCAAGCCTGCTCAGGCAGGCTCGGAGCCACGGCCCGCAGCCCCTTCTCTCTGCGCGCTACGCGCTCCGAGACGTGGGACGACGCCAGCGCGATGAGGAGGCCCTTGCGCGGCGTCCCTGGTCTGGGCCACGCCAGTGGGGCACGTCAGCTATTAAAATGGTAGCTGCTTGCGCAGGCTCCATAAGCGACAAAGGCCGATTTCGTAAGAAATCGGCCTTTTGTTTTGGAGGTGCAGTCGCGCTTCAGGTCTCTGCAAGCAGCTTCTCGATCAGCTGGTGTAATTCCGGGAAGTTAGGCGCGCCGACGTAGGTCTTCACGATCTCGCCGCGCTTGTTCACGATGAAGGTCGAAGGGGTCAGCCGAACATCGCCCCAGGCCTTGGCGACGTTGCCGGTGTTGTCGATGGCCACCTTGAAGGGCAGCTTGCGGGTTTCCGCGAAGTTCACCACGTAGCTCGGTGGGTCGTAGCTCATGGCCACGGCCAGGGTGTCGAAGCCCTGGCTGTTGTACTTGTTGTAGGTGGAGACGATCTCGGGCATCTCGGCCACGCAGGTGGTGCAGCTGGTGGCCCAGAAGTTGACGAGCGTCACCTTGCCCTTGAGGTCCGTGGTGGACTTGCTGGTGCCGTCCAGCAGCACAAAGGTCGATTCGGGCGCGGTGGAGCGGCCCGTGTCCAGGTACACATAGGCGCCCACGGCAGCGAACGCCGCCACCGCCACACCCGCCGCCCAATGTTTGATTGCCATGACTTTCGCTTTCGTCCATCCGTCGATGCTGAACTGCCGGCCGTCCTTCGGTCCGCCTGACGCAACTATTGCAGGCCCGCTTGTGAAGGCACCGCCCGGAGCAGATTGTGCCGGACCGGGCGTTGCGGCGCTGGTGCAAAGCCCTGAGACCCCGCCGCCAACCATCGGATGGAGCGGCGCCACGGGCAAAAGTTCTGCGCGCAGCATGATCTGGCGCCAACCTGAAGCGCTCTGCCGATAATGGGCCGATGAATTGGACACTGACCGGGGCCCGGGCCCTGCCGCTATCGCTCTCGGTATCCGTGGCGCTGGGACTGCTGCTGGTGGGCTGCAGCCCGGCGTTGAACTGGCGCAACGTGCCCCTGCCCGAGGCCGCCATCACCATCACGCTGCCCTGCAAGCCTGACCAGGCCACGCGTGCGGTCGAGCTGGCCGGTATGCCGGTCGAGCTGGCGATGACGGGCTGTGACGCCGACGGCGCCACGCTGGCCGTGTCACACACCGCGCTGGCCGACCCGTCGCAGGCGGGCGCAGCCCTCACGCACTGGCGCGCCGCCGTGCTGGCCAACCTGGGGCCCGCAGCCGCGGCGTCGGCCACCGACACGCCCTACACACCCACGGGGGTGCTGCCCCTGCCGCAGTCGGTGCGCACGGTGGTGCAGGGCCAGCGCGCCGATGGCAGCGCGGTCAGCGCGCAGGGTGTGTGGTTCGCACGCGCCGTGGGGCCGCAGGTGCGGCTGTACCACGCGGTGGTCTACACCGCCAAGCCGCGTCCCGAGGTGGCCGACACCTTCTTCGCCGGGCTCGCGTTTCAATGACGAGCGCACCCCACCTGTTGCCGCGGCGGGCGGCCATCATCGTCTTTGTGGCCTTTGCGTTCGCGTACTTTCTGTCGGCGCTGGTGCGGGCCGTCACGGCCACGCTGGCGCCCACCCTGGCGCAGGAGTTTTCGCTGCATGCCAGCGACCTGGGCCTGCTGGCGGGCGGGTACTTTTTAGGCTTTGCGGCCACGCAGCTGCCGCTCGGTACTTGGCTGGACCGGCACGGGCCCCGCAAGGTGGCGCTCGGCTTCTTGGGCGTGGCGGTGGTGGGCAGCCTGGTGTTTTCGGTGGCCACGGGGTTTTCGGGCCTGCTGGCCGGGCGCGTGCTGTGCGGCGCGGGCGTCAGCGCCTGCCTGATGGCGCCGCTCACCGGCTACCGCCGCTGGTTCGAGCCCACCACGCAGATGCGCGCCAACTCCTGGATGCTCATGACGGGCTCGCTCGGCATGGTGGCGTCCACGCT
The DNA here is from genome assembly GCF_964253015.1 of Acidovorax sp. LjRoot194. NCBI lineage: Bacteria > Pseudomonadati > Pseudomonadota > Betaproteobacteria > Burkholderiales > Comamonadaceae > Acidovorax > Acidovorax sp. LjRoot194. Next base: position 464,414 of record NZ_CAXUQB020000001.1, read on the forward strand.
GCCGGTGCAGTGGGCGCTGCCGCTGGTGGGCTGGCGCCCGCTCTTTTGGGGCCTGGCCGCGCTGATCGCGGTGTCGATGGTGGTGATTGCCGTCTGGGTGCCGGGGTGGGCGGCTGTGGGGCAGGGCGGGGCGGACTCGTCGGCAGGCCGCCGAGATGCGCCGCCGCCCGAGGCGCCGGGCTATGCGGTGGTGTGGAGCCATGCGTACTTCCAGCGGCTGGCCCCGCTGGGCTTCTTCGTCTACGGCGGCATGGTGGCCATGCAGACGCTGTGGGCGGGCCCGTGGATGCAGCGCGTGGCGGGCTACACGCCGCTCGAATCGGCCACGGGGCTGTTCTGGATCAATGTGTCCATGCTGTGCACCTTCTGGACCTGGGGCATGGTCAACCCGTGGCTGCTGCGCAAGGGCCTGGGGCCTGACCGGCTGATGGCGGCGGGGCTGCCGTTCTCGCTGCTGATCCTGCTGGCCATCATCGTGGCCGGCCCGCGTGCCGGCGGCGGGGCCTGGGCGCTGTTTTGCGTGTCGTGCACCTTTGTGTCGCTGTCGCAGCCGGCGGTGGGCATGGCGTTCTCGCAGGCGCTGGCAGGGCGGGCGCTGTCGGCTTACAACCTGGTGATCTTCGCAGGCGTGTTCGTGGTGCAGTGGGGCATCGGCCTGGCCGTGGATGCGTTCGCCGCGATGGGGCTTGGCACCGTGCCGTCGTTCCAGGCCGCCATGGGGCTGTTCCTCGCGTGCAACGTCTCGGCCTATGCGTGGTTCATGCTGCGGGGGCGGCGCCATAATGTGATCCAAACATCCGCCCCATGAGCACCACCAGCATCCTCCTCATCGCCCACGCCCCGCTGGCCCATGCACTGCGTGAATGCGCGCTGCATGTGTTCCCCGACTGCGGCAGCAGCGTGGCCGCGCTGGACGTGCCGCCCAACCAGCCGCCCGAAGAGTCGCTGGCCCAGGCGCGCATCCTGCTGGACCAGCTGGGCACCGACTCCACCCTGGTGCTCACCGACGTGTTCGGTGCCACCCCCTGCAACATCGCGCAGCGCCTGACCGACGGCGTGCGATCGCGCTTGGTGACGGGCGCCAACCTGCCCATGCTGCTGCGCGCCGTGAGCTACCGCAGCGAGCCGCTCGACTCCGTGGTCAACCGCGCCGTAGTGGGCGGCACGCAGGGTGTGATGCAGGTGGCGATCTCCGCGCCGCAGAACCAGAACCGCCGTAATTCCCATGATCAAGACACGTACGACCATCAGCAATAAATTGGGCCTGCATGCCCGCGCCTCGGCCAAGCTGACCAAGCTGGCAGGCAGCTTTCCTTGTGACGTGTTCATGAGCCGCGGTGACCGCCGCATCAACGCCAAGAGCATCATGGGCGTGATGATGCTGGCCGCCGGCATGGGCACCGAGGTCGAGGTCGAGACCAGCGGCGACCGCGAGCAGGAGGCCATGGACGCGCTGCTGGCGCTCATCGCCGACAAGTTCGGCGAGGGTGAGTGAGTTGGCCAACTGTCCATTTTTCATCACCCTGTTGAACCTGTAGCCCCACCACCATGACCTTTTCCGTCCACGGTCTCGCAGTCGCCCGGGGCATCGCCATTGGCCGGGCGGTGCTGGTGGCATCGAGCCGCGTGGACGTGGCCCACTACTTCATCCAGGCCGAGCAGATCCCGGCCGAGATCGAGCGCGTGCGCCAGGGCCGCAATGCCGTGGTCGAGGAGCTGCAGCGCCTGCAGGCCGACATGCCCGCCGACGCGCCGCACGAGCTGACCGCGCTGCTCGACGTGCACCTGATGCTGCTGCAGGACGAGGCCCTGACCGGTGGCGTCAAGCACTGGATCACCGAGCGCCTGTACAACGCCGAATGGGCGCTGACCACGCAGCTCGAGGTCATCGCGCGCCAGTTCGACGAGATGGAGGACGAGTACCTGCGCGAGCGCAAGGCCGACCTGGAGCAGGTGGTCGAGCGCATCCTGCGCTACATGAAGGGCGTGGCCAGCCCCGTGGCGCCGCCGCCCAGCAGCCCGCGGCGGCACAAGCAGCTGGGGCTGCAGCAAGACCTGCTGCTCGACGAGACCGTGGACGTGCCCCTGGTGCTGGTGGCGCACGACCTGTCGCCCGCCGACATGCTGCAGTTCAAGCAGAGTGTGTTCGCCGGCTTCGTGACGGACGTGGGCGGCAAGACATCGCACACCGCCATCGTGGCGCGCAGCATGGACATCCCGGCCGTGGTGGGCGCGCGCGCGGCCAGCCAGTTGGTGCGCCAGGACGACTGGGTCATCATCGACGGCGACGCGGGTGTGGTCATCGTCGACCCGTCGCCCATCATCCTGGCCGAGTACGGCTTTCGGCAGCGCCAGGTCGAGCTCGAACGCGAGCGCCTGGCCCGGCTGCGCCATACGCCCGCCGTCACGCTCGACGGGCACAAGATCGAGCTGCTGGCCAACATCGAGCAGCCCGGCGACGCCGCTGCCGCCGTGCGCGCCGGGGCCGTGGGGGTAGGGCTGTTTCGCAGCGAATTTTTGTTCATGGGCAAGACCGGCAACCTGCCCGGCGAGGACGAGCAGTACCGCGCCTACTGCGAGGCCATCGAGGGCATGCAGGGCCTGCCCGTGACCATCCGCACCATCGACGTGGGGGCCGACAAGCCGCTCGACAACAAGGCCCACAAGGACAGCTACCTGAACCCGGCCCTGGGCCTGCGCGCCATCCGCTGGAGCCTGGCCGATCCGAGCATGTTCCGCACGCAGCTGCGGGCCGTGCTGCGCGCGGCGGCGCGTGGCAAGGTCAACCTGCTGTTCCCCATGCTGGCCCACACGCACGAGATCCAGCAGACGCTGGCCCAGGTCGAGCTGGCCCGCGCCGAGCTGGACGCCCGCGGCGAGCCCTACGGCCATGTGGAGCTGGGCGCGATGATCGAGGTGCCGGCCGCGGCGCTCATGGTGCGCACCTTCCTCAAGTACTTCGACTTCTTGTCCATCGGCACCAACGACCTGATCCAGTACACCCTGGCCATCGACCGCGCCGACGAAGCCGTGGCCCACCTGTACGACCCGCTGCACCCCGCCGTGCTGCGCCTGGTGGGCGATGTGATCGCCGAGGGCCACCGCCAGGGCAAGAGCGTGTGCGTGTGCGGCGAGACCGCCGGCGACGTGACCATGACGCGCCTGCTGCTAGGCCTGGGCCTGCGCAGTTTTTCCATGCACCCCGCACAGATCCTGGCCATCAAGCAGGAGGTGCTGCGCGCCGACACGCGCAAGCTCGCGCCGTGGGCGCAGCAGGTGCTCGAGGGTGAAGAGCCGGGGACGCTGCTGGTTTCGTGACGTGTGGACATCCGCTGCGCTGCGCTGCGCTGCGCTGTGGCGTTGCGTTGCGTTGCGTTGCGTTGCGTGGCGGGATGTAGGTACCGTTGCCGTTGCTACTGAATTGATAGCTGCTTGCGCTTGCTGATTTAGCGGTAGCGGCTTGTTGTGATCAAAAATCTGGCTTTGTGCCCTGTGCCCTGTGCCCTGTGCCGCGGCCATTGCTCCCGTCGCGCAACCGCCGCATTTCCCCGCTCACCCGGCGTGGCCGCCCGGCGCAACGCTTCGACATTCATCCCCCAGCGCACCCATGCACACCGCTCCCGCAGACCCGTCCCTCATCGATTCGCCCCAGGCCCTGCGGCGCCTTCTGGCGACCCTCGGCCTCGTCGTGCTGGGCAACAGCAGCATGTACGTCGTCTCGGTGGTGCTGCCCGCGGTGCAGGCCGAGTTCGGCGTGGGCCGTGCCAGCGCCTCGTTGCCCTACACGCTGATGATGGTGTGCCTGGGCCTGGGCGGGCTGGTGACGGGCCGGCTGGCGGATCGCCATGGGCTGACCCCGGTGCTGTGGCTAGGCGCGCTGGCGGTGTTCGGCGGCTTTCTGGGCGCCAGCCTGTCCGGCAGCATCTGGGCGTTCGGCCTGGCGCACGCCGTCATGGGGTTCATCGGCGGGTCGTCCACCTTTGCGCCGCTGCTGGCCGACACGGCGCTGTGGTGGAACCGGCGGCGCGGCATCGCGGTGGCGGTGTGCGCCAGCGGCAACTACGTGGCGGGCGCCATCTGGCCGCCCATCGTGCAGTACGGCATCGACACCATCGGCTGGCGGCCCACCTACCTGGCGCTGGGGGTGGTCTGTGGCGTGGGCATGCTGGCCCTGTCGCTGCGCATGCGCCAGCGGCCGCCATCGATCATGGCGGCGGGTGCCGGTGCGGTGCACGGCCAGACCGGCCGCGGCCGGCCCTTCGGCCTGGCACCCGGCACCGCGATGGCGCTGCTGTGCGTGGCGGGCGTCGCATGCTGCGTGGCCATGGCCATGCCGCAGGTCCACATCGTCGCCTACTGCACCGACCTGGGCTTCGGCGCCGCCCAGGGCGCGCAGATGCTGTCGCTCATGCTGGCCTGCGGCATCGTGAGCCGCCTGGTCTTCGGCCTCATCTGCGACCGCATCGGCGGCATCCGCACGCTGCTGCTCGGGTCTGCGCTGCAGGGCGTGGCGCTGCTGCTGTTCCTGCCCTACGACGGCCTGGTGCCGCTGTATGTGATCTCGGCGCTGTTCGGGCTGTTCCAGGGCGGCATCGTGCCGACCTACGCCATCATCGTGCGCGAGCACTTTCCGCCCAGCCAGGCCAGCGTGCGCGTCGGCGCCGTGATCATGGCCACGCTGGTCGGCATGGCCCTGGGCGGCTGGCTGTCGGGCTGGATCTTCGACCTGACCGGCAGCTACCACGCCGCCTTTCTGAACGGCATCGGCTGGAACCTGCTGAACCTCTCCATCACCGGCTGGCTGTTCCTGCGCCTGCGCAGCCAGCACGCAGCAGCGCGTGGTACGGCGCTATCGAAATAGGAGCTGCTAGCGCTTGCTGATCGAGCGGCAGCTCCCCATTTCACTCACATCGTTCAAAACAGGGCGCGCCCAATGCCAGCGCTCCCGTGGATCTGGCTCCGCCAATCCACCGGATGCGTCCCCCCTCGGGGGGGAGGGCGCGCAGCGCCTCAGGGGGGCTTCACTTCGCCCGCATTCCCATGATGGCTGCGCTGATGATCATGGCCGTGGCCAGTGCAATGCTCCAGCTGAACGTCCGCCCGCTCACCACGATCAGCAGGCTGGTGGAGGCCAGTGGCGTGATGTAGCTCAGGATGCCGATGTGCCGCGCGTCGCCCAGCTTCAAGGCCTTGTCCCACAGGAAGAACGAGGCCCCCAGCGGCCCCAGGCCCAGCAAGGCCAGCAGTGCCCAGTCGCGCGGCTGCAGCGCCACCGGCGGTTCCAGCGCCACATGGCACAGCAGCGACAGCACGCCCGACACCAGCCCGAACAGGCCGATGGCCGTGGTCGGGAACGCCGCCACCCGCTTGGTCAGCAGCGAGTAGGTGGACCAGATGAACGCGGCCGCCAGCGCGGGCAGGTAGCCCCAGGCCAGCGTGCCGCTCAACTCGCGGCCGCCCGCGATGGCAATCGCCGCGCCGCCAAAGCCCAGCAGCGCCGCCAGCACGTGCGGCAGGCGCAGCGACACGCCGGGCAGCACCACGGGGGCCAGCACCACGATGAACAGCGGCCACAGGTAGTTGACCAGGTTAGCCTCCACCGGCGGCGCATGGCGCAGCGCGATGAACAGCAGGAAGTGATACGCGAACAGGCCGTACACGCCCAGCGCGAGCGTGCGCAGCGGAATGCGCCACTGCGACGGATCGCGCACCACGAACGGCCAGGCCGGCACGCTGCCGATGATGAGCGCGATGCCCGTGAGGAGGAACGGCGGCACATGGGTGAGCGACACCCCCAGCGACGCGAGCGAGGCCCACAGCGCAATGGCGCCCAGGGCGTAGAGATTGGCTTGCATGCCGCCGACTGTATGCGCACCGGGCCGCCGGCATCGTCGCGCAACGATGGCGTGTCGTCGCGCAAGAGGGGGAGGGCCAGGCGTCTGCGGCTGCTACGGCCCCGCGCGGCGCAGCGCTGCGGTCAGCGCCGACGGCGATCGGTAGCCCGTGCGACGCGCCACCTCGGCCACCGCCATGCCGCTGTCGCGCAGCAGCCGCGCCTGCGCCAGCCGCTGGCCGCGCAGCCAGGCCATGGCGCTGATGCCCAGGTCATCGCGGCAGCGTGCTGCGAACTGGCTCGCGCTCAGGTGCACCCGTGCGGCCAGGTCTGCCACGGTGATGTGTGCATCCCCCTGCTGTGCAGCCCAACCCTGCAGTTGGGCCCAGTCGATGGCCCTGCGCCGGGACGCAGGCCCCGCAGTACCGCTGTGCGTCGCTGCGGGTGCCGGCAGGGCCTGCCAGGCTTCCAGAAGCAACGCGGGGCCGTGGGCCTGGGCCATCGAAAGGCCCTGCTGCAAGGCGCTCGCCAGATAGTGGGCCAGGGCCAGTGCCGGCGCGGGAGGCTTTGCGCATTGCGACCACGCGTGGTCCGGGCTGTCGAGCACCAGGCACACGCTTCCGTGGCGGGATTCGAAGTCGTGGCGGGCGCCGGGTTCAATCACGTATCCTCTGCCAGGGGCGACGCGCAGGCCGCGCCCCTCCACTTCCAGTTCCAGCGCACCGGACACACCCATCAACACCTGGAAATGCCCATGGCTGTGGCTCCCTGGCGAGGCACCGTAGCTGCGCAGCGACAGGCTCGGCGCAGCGGCGTGGTCCATGGCAGCCCCGTGCGAAGCGTCAGACGCCAGCGGCGTGCGCCTGCTGGTCGGCGTGGTAGCTCGAGCGCACCATGGCGCCCACGGCCGCGTGGCTGAAGCCCATCTTGTAGGCCTCTTCCTCGAACATCTTGAAGGTGTCGGGGTGCACGTAGCGGCGCACCGGCAGATGGCTGTTGCTGGGCGACAAATATTGGCCGATGGTCAGCATGTCGATGTCGTGCGCGCGCATGTCGCGCATCACCTGCAGAATCTCTTCATCGGTCTCGCCCAGGCCGACCATGATGCCGCTCTTGGTCGGCACCTTGGGGTGCAGCGCCTTGAACTTCTTGAGCAGGTTCAGGCTGAACTGGTAGTCCGACCCCGGGCGCGCTTCCTTGTACAGGCGGGGCGCGGTCTCCAGGTTGTGGTTCATCACGTCGGGCGGCGCAGCCTTCAGGATCTCGAGCGCGCGGTCGTCGCGGCCACGGAAGTCGGGCACCAGGATTTCGATCTGCGTGGTGGGCGACAGCTCGCGGATGTTCTGGATGCATTCGACGAAGTGGCCGCTGCCGCCGTCGCGCAGGTCGTCGCGGTCCACGCTGGTGATCACCACGTATTTAAGGCGCAGCTGGGCGATGGTGCGCGCCAGGTTCAGCGGCTCGTCCTTGTCCAGCGGGTCGGGGCGGCCATGGCCCACGTCGCAGAACGGGCAGCGGCGGGTGCACTTGTCACCCATGATCATGAAGGTGGCCGTGCCCTTGCCGAAGCACTCGCCGATGTTGGGGCAGGAGGCCTCTTCGCACACCGTGTGCAGGTTGTTCTGGCGCAGGATGTCCTTGATCTCGTAGAAACGCGTGGTGGGCGAGCCCGCCTTCACGCGGATCCACTCGGGCTTCTTGAGGACTTCGCCCTGTTCCACCTTGATCGGAATGCGCGACAGCTTGGCCGCGGCCTTCTGCTTGGCCAGCGGGTTGTACGTTTCGGTGGATTGCGCTTCGCGGACGACTTCAGGGGTGCTCATGGCGTGTAGGCAGCGTGGTGGAGGTCAAGGCGCAAGGCGGATGCTGAGCTGCTGGCCCAGCACCTGCGCGGCTTCGTCCCAGGTGGTGTGGACCCCGATTGTAGAAAGGTCCACCGTTTGCAATCCTGCGTAACCGCAAGGGTTGATGCGGCCGAAGGGTTCCAGGTCCATCGCCACGTTGAGCGCGACACCGTGGTAGGTGCAGTGCCGGCTCACCTTGATGCCCAGCGCGGCGATCTTTCCCAGGCCGTCGAAGTCGGGCTCCGGCGGCGCGCCATCCACGGCGCGCTTGTGCGGGCGCTGGGGCAGCATCGCGTGGCTGTGCGGGTCGGCAAGGCGGACGTAGATGCCCGGTGCCCCCGCCACGCGGTGGCCCGTCACGCCGAAATGCGCCAGGGTGCGGATCACCGCTTCTTCGACCCGGTAGACATACTCCTTGACGAAGTAGCCGGCCCGCCGCAGATCGATCAACGGGTACGCCACGACCTGCCCCGGGCCATGGAAGGTGACCTGGCCGCCCCGGTTGGTCGGCACCACAGGAATCTCGCCGGGCTGCAGAAGGTGGTCGCTCTTGCCCGCAATGCCCTGGGTGTACAGGGGGGGGTGCTCGCAGAGCCAGAGCGCGTCGGGGCTGCTGTCCGCGCGCGTGGCGGTGTAGTCCTGCATGGCCTGCACGGTGGCGGCATAGTCCACCCGGCCCAGCGTGCGGATCTCGATGCTCATGCGCTGCGGCCGGTCAAAGAACGATCTTCACCAGCGGGTGCGAAGACAGTGCGGTGTACAGGCCATCCAGCTGTTCGCGGCTGGTGGCGGTGATGGTGATGGTTATTCCGAGGTAATTGCCGGCCCGGCTGTCGCGCAGTTCAATGGTGGCGGCGTCGAAGGTCGGGTCGAACTGGCGGGCCAGTTCGGTGACGGCGTGCACGAAGCCGTCCACCTTGGCGCCCATGACCTTGATCGGAAAGCTCGACGGGTACTCGATCAGAGAGTCTTTGCGCGAATCGTTAGGCTGTGGGGGCACGTGGCCGTTTGCGGGCGGCAGGGGGGATGAGGTCATGGTGAGCGGTGCTTCGGTTTCAATAGCGGGAAAGCCTTGTCCATTGTGCGCCAAGGTGGGGAGCGCCTGCCGGCGCAACGGGGCCATCGTGCATCAACTCGGTGCAAGTCTGCACCCGGTATGTGCGCGCAATGTGTGGCGCCACCGCACTCCCCGGCATGCATCGACACGGGTTTTTGCCGCAGGATTGCGGGTCTTTGCAGACCTACATGGGTTTTTACTTATAATTAGAGGCTTTGTGAAAGTTTCGGTCTGTAACGCGGGCGTCATTCAACAATGAAAACAATCGCTCCTGAGACAGAAACTGAGGCTGATGAATCCGACTTCAAGCCCTTGACCGCGCAAGAGGCCGAGCAGTGGCGCAGTCGCCATGTGCCGATCTCGGTGTGGAAGGTGGTGCTGGGTCAGGCGATGGTCGGAATGCTGGTGGCCCTCGGGGCCTGGGTTCTGACCGGCAGGGTGTCGGTGGGCTGGTCCGCAGCGTACGGCGCTCTGGCGGTGGTGCTGCCGGCGGCCTTGTTTGCACGGGGGGTGCTGCGCCACAAGGCGTCTGCCAATCCGCGTGCCGCCATGGTGGGATTCTTCGGCTGGGAAATTGCCAAGATTGTCTTGACGGTGCTGCTGCTCGCAGCGGCACCCCGGCTCGTGCCGGGCTTGAGCTGGATCGCTTTGCTGGTAGGCATGGTGATCACAATGAAAACGTATTGGGTGGCACTGATGGTGCGGCCCGGTGTTCGAAAAACCGATTGATAGTTACAAGAGAGTTGTCCGATGGCCGCAGAAGCGCACGCTCCGACTGCAAGTGAATACATCGTTCACCACCTGCAGCATCTTCAAAACGTCAACCAGACCAAGATTGTTGACTTCACGGTCATCAACTACGACTCCATCATCGTGGGTTTGGTTCTGGGTGCCCTCACGCTTTTGATCCTGTGGTCAGCCGCCCGTAAGGCAACGTCTGGCGTGCCGGGCCGCTTCCAGGCGGCTGTGGAGATGCTGGTCGAAATGGTGGACAACCAAGCCAAGGCCAACATCCACAACGCCGAAAGCCGCAAGTTCATCGCACCCCTGGGTCTGACGGTATTCGTCTGGATCTTCCTGATGAACTTCATGGACATGCTGCCCGTCGACCTGCTGCCCGCCATCTGGGCCCAGATCTACGGTGCTGCCGGCCACGACCCACACCACGCCTACCTGCGCGTCGTGCCCACGGCCGACCTGTCGACCACCCTGGGTCTGGCATTCGCCATCCTGATCCTGCGCTTTTGGTACAGCGTCAAGATCAAGGGCGCTGGCGGCTGGGCACACGAACTCGTGTCGGCTCCGTTCGGCACCAGCAAGAATCCCATCTTCGCCCTCATCCTGGGCGTGATCAATCTGCTGATGCAGATCATTGAATATGTCGCCAACACCGTATCGCATGGCATGCGGTTGTTCGGCAACATGTACGCCGGTGAACTGGTGTTCATGCTGATCGCCCTGATGGGTGGTGCGGCTGCACTGTCGCTGTCGGGTGTGCTGCTGCCTGTGGGCCACGTCATCGCTGGCACCATCTGGACGCTGTTCCACATTCTGGTGATTTCGCTGCAAGCCTTCATCTTCATGATGCTTGCGCTGATCTACCTCGGTCAGGCGCACAACGCGCACTAACGGTTCCCTTTCGTTTCCTTTTCCTTTCTCAACCTTTCTTTTTTAAACTCAGGAGTCATCATGGAAAACATTCTCGGTCTCGTCGCTCTGGCTTGTGGTCTGATCGTTGGCCTCGGCGCTATCGGCGCTTCCATCGGTATCGCACTGATGGGTGGCAAGTTCCTCGAATCGTCGGCACGTCAGCCTGAGCTGATCAACGAACTGCAAACCAAGATGTTCATCTTGGCCGGTCTGATCGACGCTGCGTTCCTGATCGGCGTGGCTATCGCTCTGCTGTTCGCTTTCGCCAACCCCTTCGCTTCCACGTTCTTGGCCAACCTGCCCAAGTAATTCCCGTTCAACGCCACTCTAGAAAGGTGTTGCCGTGAGTATCAACGCGACCCTGTTCATTCAGGCCATCGTTTTCCTGATCCTGGTGTGGTTCACGATGAAATTCGTGTGGCCCCCGATCGCGAAGGCGTTGGATGAACGAGCCCAGAAAATCGCCGAAGGCCTCGCTGCTGCCGACCGTGCCAAGTCCGAACTGACCGCTGCCAACCAGCGCGTCGAGAAGGAACTGTCACAGGCACGCAACGAAACGGCCTCGCGTCTTGCGGACGCCGACCGACGTGCCCAGGCCATCATCGAAGAAGCCAAGGCACGCGCCACGGAAGAAGGCAACAAGATCGTTGCTTCCGCCCGTGCCGAAGCCGAGCAGCAAACGGTGCAAGCCCGCGAAGCCCTGCGTGAGCAGGTAGCAGCGCTGGCCGTCAAGGGTGCTGAGCAGATTCTCCGCAAGGAAGTCAATGCCGGCGTTCACGCCGACCTGCTCAACCGCCTGAAGACCGAGCTGTAAGGGGACACACATGGCTGAACTCGCCACCATTGCCCGCCCTTACGCCGAAGCCCTGTTCAAGGCCGCTACCGCGGGTGCGGGCATGGACCTGGCCAGCACCGCTGACTGGGTCGATGAACTGGCGGCCATTGCCGCCAACCCCCAGTTGCGCCAGTTGGCCGACAACCCCAAGGTGACGGCAGACCAGGTGTTTGCCGTTGTCACGGGTGTTGCGCGTTCGGCACTGTCCGATACGGCCCAGAACTTCCTGCGCACGATCATCGATAACGGGCGCCTCACCGCGCTGCCGGAAGTCGCTGCACAGTTTCGTGCCCTCGTGAATGGCCGCAGCGGCTCTTCGGATGCCGTGGTGCACAGCGCCTTTCCGATGGACGCCGCCGCACTGGCTGAGGTCGGCTCTGCGCTCGAAAAGCGCTTTGGCCGCAAGCTCAACCTCACCGCTCAGCTGGACCAGTCCCTGATCGGTGGCATTCGCGTAGTGGTGGGTGACGAGGTGCTGGACACTTCGGTCAAGGCCCGTCTTGAACAAATGAAAGCGGCCCTCACCGCGTAACGCGCGGCGAGGACAGCGAACCAAAGAAAGAAGGAAAGAGTCATGCAACTCAATCCCGCAGAAATTTCTGAACTCATCAAGAGCCGCATCGAAGGTCTGGCCGCCAGCAGCGATATCCGCAATCAGGGTACCGTGGTGTCCGTGTCCGACGGTATCGTGCGCGTTCACGGCCTGTCGGACGTGATGGCCGGTGAAATGCTCGAGTTCCCCGCTACCAAGGACGGCCAGCCCTCCTTCGGCCTGGCACTGAACCTCGAGCGCGACTCCGTCGGCGCCGTGATTCTGGGCGAGTACGAACACATCTCCGAAGGCGACACCGTCAAGTGCACGGGCCGCATTCTGGAAGTGCCCGTCGGTCCCGAGCTGATCGGCCGCGTGGTGAACGCCCTGGGCCAGCCTATCGACGGCAAGGGTCCCATCAACGCCAAGCTCACCGACGTGATCGAAAAGGTCGCTCCGGGCGTGATCGCCCGTAAATCGGTGGACCAACCCCTGCAGACCGGCCTGAAGTCCATCGACTCCATGGTGCCTGTGGGCCGTGGCCAGCGCGAGCTGATCATCGGTGACCGCCAGACCGGCAAGACCGCTGTCGCCATCGACGCCATCATCGCCCAGAAGGGCCAGGGCGTGACGTGTATTTACGTCGCCATCGGCCAGAAGGCTTCGTCCATCAAGAACGTGGTGCGCGCGCTGGAACAAGCCGGTGCCATGGAATACACGATCGTGGTGGCCGCATCGGCCTCCGAATCGGCTGCCATGCAGTACGTGTCGGCCTACTCGGGCTGCACGATGGGCGAGTACTTCCGCGACCGCGGCCAGGACGCCCTGATCGTTTATGACGACCTGTCCAAGCAGGCCGTGGCCTACCGCCAGGTATCGCTGCTGCTGCGCCGCCCACCAGGCCGCGAAGCCTACCCCGGCGACGTGTTCTATCTCCACAGCCGCCTGCTCGAACGCGCAGCCCGCGTGAACGCCGACTACGTCGAAGCCTTCACCAAGGGTGAAGTCAAGGGCAAGACCGGTTCGCTGACGGCACTGCCCATCATCGAAACGCAAGCCGGCGACGTGTCCGCCTTCGTTCCTACCAACGTGATCTCGATCACGGACGGCCAGATCTTCCTGGAAACCAGCCTGTTCAACGCCGGTATCCGCCCCGCCATCAACGCCGGTATCTCGGTGTCGCGCGTCGGTGGTGCAGCCCAGACCAAGCTGGTGAAGAACCTGTCCGGCGGTATCCGTACCGACCTGGCCCAGTACCGTGAACTGGCTGCATTCGCGCAGTTCGCTTCCGACCTGGACGAAGCCACCCGCAAGCAACTGGACCGCGGTGCCCGCGTGACCGAACTGCTCAAGCAGGCACAGTACAGCCCCCTGTCCATCTCGCTGATGGGCGCGACGCTGTTCGCTGTGAACAAGGGCTTCATGGACGACATCGACGTCAAGAAGGTTCTCGACTTCGAACACGGTCTGCACCAGTTCCTCAAGACCAGCCACGCGCCCCTGTTGGCCAAGCTGGAGCAGGCCAAGGCCATGGACAAGGATGCAGAAGCCGAATTGACCGCTGCTGTCGCTGCGTTCAAGAAGTCGTTCGCTTAAACCGGACGAGGAGCGATCATGGCAGCAGGCAAGGAAATACGCGGCAAGATCAAATCGGTGGAAAACACCAAGAAGATCACCAAAGCCATGGAGATGGTGGCTGCATCCAAAATGCGCAAGGCGCAGGAACGGATGCGGGCTGCCCGCCCTTACAGCGAAAAGATCCGCAACATTGCAGCCAATCTCGGCCACGCCAACCCCGAATATGTGCACGCGTTCATGAAAGTGAACGATGCCAAGGTGGCGGGCGTGATCGTGGTGACCACGGACAAGGGCCTGTGCGGCGGCATGAACACCAACGTGTTGCGTGCCGTGACGACCAAGCTGCGTGAGCTGCAAGGTGCTGGTGTGTCGACCGAGGCCGTGGCCATTGGCAACAAGGGCCTGGGTTTCCTGAACCGTGTCGGCGCCAAGGTTGTTTCGCACGTGACGGGTCTGGGCGACACGCCCCATCTGGACAAGCTGATCGGTCCGGTCAAGGTGCTGCTCGACGCGTATGCGGAAGGCAGGATCAACGCGGTGTACCTGAGCTACACCAAGTTCATCAACACCATGCGCCAGGAATCGGTGGTGGAGCAGTTGCTCCCCCTGTCGTCCGAGCAGATGCAGGCCGACAAGACCGAGCACGGCTGGGACTACATCTACGAACCCGATGCACAGACCGTGATCGACGATCTGCTGGTCCGCTATGTCGAATCCCTGATCTACCAGGCCGTTGCGGAAAACATGGCGTCCGAGCAGTCGGCACGCATGGTGGCCATGAAGGCCGCCACCGACAACGCCGGCAGCGTCATTGGCGAGTTGAAGCTGGTCTACAACAAGACGCGCCAGGCAGCGATCACGAAAGAACTTTCGGAAATCGTGGCTGGCGCCGCTGCTGTGTAAAGCAGCTCAACCAAATCTAAATTGGAGCGAGAAAAATGGCTCAAGAGAATTCCCAAGTGAACGCTGGCGTTCAGGGCAAAGTTGTTCAATGTATCGGCGCTGTGGTGGACGTTGAGTTCCCGCGCGACAAGATGCCCAAGGTGTACGACGCTCTGAAGCTCGAAGGCACGACCCTGACGCTGGAAGTGCAGCAACAGCTGGGCGACGGCGTGGTGCGTACCATTGCGCTGGGCTCGTCCGACGGCCTGCGCCGCGGCATCATGGTGACCAACACCGGCAACGCCATCACCGTGCCCGTGGGCAAGGCAACCCTGGGCCGCATCATGGACGTGCTGGGCGCGCCCATCGACGAACGTGGTCCGGTCAGCCAGGAACTGACGGCATCCATCCACCGCAAGGCCCCTGCGTACGACGAACTGTCGCCTTCGCAAGAGCTGCTGGAGACCGGCATCAAGGTGATCGACCTGGTGTGCCCGTTCGCCAAGGGCGGCAAGGTGGGCCTGTTCGGCGGCGCCGGCGTGGGCAAGACCGTGAACATGATGGAACTCATCAACAACATCGCCAAGGCTCACTCGGGTCTGTCGGTGTTCGCTGGTGTGGGCGAGCGTACCCGCGAAGGGAACGACTTCTATCACGAAATGGCCGATTCCGGCGTGGTGAACCTGGAGAAGCTCGAAGAGTCCAAGGTCGCCATGGTGTACGGCCAGATGAACGAGCCCCCAGGCAACCGTCTGCGCGTGGCCCTGACCGGTCTGACCATTGCGGAATCTTTCCGTGACGAAGGCCGTGACGTGCTGTTCTTCGTGGACAACATCTACCGCTACACGCTGGCCGGTACCGAAGTGTCCGCTCTGCTGGGCCGTATGCCTTCCGCCGTGGGCTACCAGCCTACGCTGGCCGAGGAAATGGGTCGCCTGCAAGAGCGCATCACCTCGACCAAGGTCGGCTCGATCACGTCCATCCAGGCCGTTTACGTGCCAGCCGATGACTTGACCGACCCATCGCCCGCCACGACGTTCGCTCACTTGGACTCCACCGTGGTGCTGTCCCGTGACATCGCTTCGCTGGGTATCTACCCCGCCGTGGACCCGCTGGACTCCACCAGCCGTCAGCTGGACCCGAACGTCGTGGGCGAAGACCACTACGCCACGGCCCGTGCGGTGCAAGGCACGCTGCAGCGCTACAAGGAACTGCGCGACATCATCGCGATTCTGGGCATGGACGAACTGGCTCCCGACGACAAGCTGGCCGTGGCCCGCGCTCGCAAGATCCAGCGTTTCCTGTCGCAGCCTTTCCACGTGGCCGAAGTGTTCACGGGTTCCCCAGGCAAGTACGTTCCGCTGTCGGAAACCATCCGTGGTTTCAAGATGATCGTGAACGGCGAGTGTGACCACCTGCCAGAACAAGCGTTCTACATGGTCGGTACCATCGACGAAGCCTTCGAAAAGGCCAAGAAGGTGGCCTGATTGCCCGGTGGCTGAGCGGCGCCACCGTGCCGCCCGGCCTTCCACTGCAGTCAAGCAACCCATCCCCTTTTCCTAGGAGCAATGATGAACACCATCCACGTTGATGTGGTCAGTGCCGAAGAGTCCATCTTCTCCGGTGAAGCACGCTTTGTCGCGCTGCCTGGTGAAGCTGGCGAACTGGGCATCTTTCCCCGCCACACCCCGCTGATCACCCGCATCAAGCCGGGCTCGGTGCGCATCGAAATGGCCGACGGCCGCGAAGAATTCGTGTTCGTGGCCGGTGGCATTCTGGAAGTGCAGCCCAACCGCGTGACCGTGCTGTCCGACACCGCCATCCGCGGCAAGGACCTGGACGACGAGAAGGCCAACGCTGCCAAGGCTTCGGCCGAAGAAGCGCTGAAGAACGCCAAGAGCGAGATCGACCTGGCCAAGGCCCAGTCCGAACTGGCTGTGCTGGCTGCCCAATTCGCGGCCCTGCGCAAGTTTCGCCAGAAGAAGTAAGGCGACGTCCGAGTTGCTGTATCGGCAACCCTTCAAGAAAAACCCGGCTTTGCCGGGTTTTTTTATGGACCGACGGATGACCAGTTCGGCAACTTTGTCCGCCATCGAGTGAGCCATCTAGCCAGCCGAACATTTCGGCTGAACGTCGGCCCTGCGCGGCCTGCCTTCTCTGCACTTGGAGCACTTGCCAGCTGATGCTGGTGCGCCGCCAGCCGGGTCCATCGATAGCGGGCAAACCAAGCGTGCAGGTCAGGCGAGAGTTACTGCTCACCAACGACAACGGGCTCCTTCGTGGAGCCCGTTTTGTGCAGCGGAGACATCGTCAAACCGCCCTGCATAGCTGCGACACCCAAAGGCATCGCCACGATCGGGTGGCAAACAATGATGCCCCCCGAACGTTGTTGCTTACATCGCGCTGATTTCGCCCGAAGGGATCGTGCCGGTACGCACGGCTTCAGCAGCCTGGGCGCGCACGGCAGCGCGGTCAGCCGTGGACTTGTAGGTCACGACGCGCGAGCCTGCGGGCTCGATGCTGCGGGTCTGGGCCACGGTAGAGGCTTCGGCAGCCACTTCAGCACGGGTGCGGTTCGTGTCGAACTTGGTGGCGAATTGCGAAGCGTCGGCTTCGTCAGCGTGGGCGCCGAAGGCAGCGAAAGCGGACACAGCGGCGATGGAGAGGAAACGTGCGGTCTTGTTCATGATGAAAGTCCAGTGTATTTTTTAGAAATCAGGTTTTTATAAAGAGAGTCAGGAAGCTGAATCCGTCGGATTCAGATCAGCCTTGCTCACCCGAAGGGATCTGGCCGGTGCGCACAGCGTCAGCAGCCTGGGCACGCACAGCAGCGCGGTCAGCGGTGGACTTGTAGGTCACAACGCGCGAACCTGCTGGCTCGATGCTGCGGGTCTGAGCAACGCTCGAAGCTTCTGCAGCCACTTCAGCGCGGGTGCGGTTGGTTTCGAACTTGGACACATATTGCGAAGCATCGGCTTCGTCGGCTTGTGCACCGAAGGAAGCGAAAGCGGCAACGGCGGCGATGGAGAGGAAGCGTGCGGTGTTGTTCATGATGAAAATCCTTGAAGTTAAAAAAGCGTCTCAATAAAGCCGGGACAAAAACCATTCTTGAACCGGGTTCGGTGAGTCGCCTTGCGGGTTCGGCTCATCGATGGGTTGAACTGTACGCCGGTGGTGTTCAGAGAAAAACCACCTGGTCGCGAACTGACTGTTCCAGTATTGAGAACAATGATCACGGCTACACTGATGTGCATCAGCACCGTGCAGACACACTGCCGCCAATATCAGGCGCTAGTCACGCTGACAATCGTTTGCAATCCGGTGGAACTGCAACGAAGTCCTTGTTACTAAACTAGCGACGAACCTCATTGATCACCTGTTTCGCGTGAACGTTTCCAACCGCCTCTCTCCTGCAGATGCCATTGCTCGACCTTCGCTGGACGCCTTCCAGCAAGCCGCGCAGGAGGGGGATTGGGTGCACGTCAGCCGCGATGGCTCTCAGTGGAAGGTGCTAGGGACCGGGACCACGCCTTCCCAGCGGACGGTGGCCTGGATCGAGCCCGGGTCGGATTCCACGTCCGCATTCGTGGGCGCCTTGGGCCAAAGCTTTTCGCAAGGGATACAAGCGTCGGTGGTGCGCGAGCTAGGGCTTGGACCTGCGCCTGGTAAGCCGCTCTCGTCTCGCACGGTGATGCAGGCGATCGACATGGCGCAGACCAGCCGGCAGACGTTGCAAGGCGTGGATTTTCTGACCCAGCTCACGATGAGCGCAGTCGGCCAGTCGTCGGGCTTCAACGAGGCCTGCCGCGCCAGCGGTGTGCCTGCGACAGCGGTGACCGCACAGCAGCGCGAGTCGATCGACGCCGCCATGCAACAGCGGTTCGAAGCCGCTGCGCAGGAAGGGCGCTCCCCCGTGGCCCTTCAAGTGGCCCGTGAGTGGCTGCGTGAAGAGCTGCAGACACTTCAGCTTTCCGGCCGATAGGCAAGCCGACGCACAGACTTTCGGCATAAAAGCACTGTACGCAATTGTTGCTGTACAGGTGGGACTTCCTCTGTGAAAATCCCGCAGTGCAGGCTCATTTTGTAACATTTATTACCAATGCCGGAGGCCATCCGGGCGAATGTGTGCCGCCCGAGTTTCCGCAGCTTGCAGTTTCGGGGCTGGGCACTGACGCCATGGAGCCAGTGGCACCACATGCCCTGGCGGATCCTTCGGAGGCCGCATCCACCCCTCTGCACGAGCACGAAGTGGTCGAGCGCGATGCTTTGTTCCGCACCCTGGTGCAAGCGCATGGGGTGCGTCTGCACCGCTTCATCATCAAGAACATCGGTAACTCCACCGATGCGGAAGATCTGGCGCAGCAGGCCTTTCTCGAAGCCGTGCGCTCTTACGAAACATTCAAAGGCCAGTCGGAGCTCTCCACCTGGCTTTACGGCATTGCGATGAATCTGGTGCGCAATCACCTGTCGCGGGCACCCCATCGCCGTTATGAGTTCACGGACGAATCGGAGCTGTCCGAGATGGCGAGCGACAGCCTCACACCGGCGCAGGCCGTGGAACAGGCACAGCACATGCGCTACCTCGAAGAGGCGATGGCCGAGCTTCCGGAGAGCATGCGAGACATCCTGCTGATGGTGGCAGTGGATGAGCTGTCTTACGAAGACGCCGCGGCTTTGTTGACGGTGCCTGTGGGCACTGTTCGCAGCCGGCTGTCACGTGCACGCAGCGCTCTGCGCGCAAAACTCTTCGCCCGCGGCGTCGAGTTTGAATTCTGATCTTGGCGTGCCCGCGGTGATCGCGCCGCGCAGATGAGAGATCCAGAGATTCCTGGCACCAGGTGGGCCAGACTCCGGTATCGGCTCAATATGCCGCGCGCTGGGCGTGCCGTGATCAGCACGGTGTGCGCCATCGACGCTTCAGGTCCCCCATCCACCAGTTCGTGCTGACCGCCGTGCGGTGCCGCGACGGCATGCGCGTGATGCTGCGGGGCCAGCCAGCGCATGACTACTGAAGGACAACAAGCGGGCAGGATGGCGCAACGGCAGGGCGGCCCCTTCTCGCACGCCGACGCCATGCGCAACGATCGCTCCCACCGCATCACTTCACTGCTGCGTGGCAGGATTTCCCGTCATGGGTTGCACGAACATCGGCGTGACAGGCGCTACCGGCGCCGCCTGCACGGGCAACGGGAAGTTCTGAGGGGGCATGACCACCGCCGGGTTGCTGCGCAGTGCATCGGCCGCTGACACCAGATTGGACGGCAGCGACACCAGCCGCGGCTTGATCATGAATACGCGCTCGCGCGACTGCACGTTGTTGATGCGGTTGGAAAAGAACAGGCCGACGACCGGCACCGCGCCCAGGCCGGGGACCTTGTTCAGCTCGTTGGTTCGCTGCGTGCTCTTGTAGCCGCCAATCACCAGGGTCTGCCCCTCGCCGACGATGGCCTGCGTACTCACCACGCTGCGCCGAACGGTAGGGATGGTGTCCACCGTCGTCTCCTGGATCTGCCCGTCTTCGATGTCCACATCGAGCTGAATGACCGGGCCTTCGTCGCGCTGGACGAAATGCGGTGTCACCCGCAAGGTGGTGCCTGCCGTGATGGGCGTGATGGTGGCCACGCGCTCGCCGATGCTGCGGATGTAGAAGGTTTCCGACAGATCCAGCAGCGCGCCGATGTTGTCGATGGTGAGGATGGACGGGCGGGACTGTATGGACGCTTCGCCAGCGCCTTCCAGCGCGCGGATGCGGCTCATCAGGAAGTTGCCCGAACTGACGACCAGGCTGGTGGGGTCCACGCTGGCGCCACGCTGCAGGGCGCCCAGCACCAGGTCGTTGCCATCGTCGACCCGGGTCATGTTGCCAAAGCCGCCGACACTGCCACCGCGGCGGCCGCTCCAGGAGATGCCCAGCTCGTCCAGGCGGCTGGAGTTGATGTCGAGGATCATGGCCTCGATCTCGATCAATGGGGTGGGGATGTCGAGCTGATCGATCAGCGCCTTGTACAGCGGAATGCGTTCCGGCGTGTCCTGCACGATGATGGCGTTGAGCCGCGAGTCCGCCTGGATGGACGGCGCCAGTCGCCGGGTGGACGACACACTCGCGGCGCCTGCCGACCCACCGCGGCCGCTGGAGCCGGACGCCGCTGCGCCTGATGCACCCTGGGTGTTCGATGCGCCCGAGCCGGACGCCGTTCCGTTGGGCGACGCTGCAGGCCCGGTCTGCATGCCGGAGCTGGCCGGGTCGAACGAAATCCCGGCCGTATTGGCCGCCACGGGCATGCCCGCCATGCCACCGGATTGGCCAGCCACCGACGACAGCAGGGCGTTGTTGACCCCCGCCGTCCCGCCGCTGCCGCTGATGAGGTTGCGCAGCACCTGCGCAAGGCCCGGCGTCGTGATCTGGCGGTCGCGATAAAGAATGGTGCGGTCGTCCACCGACGCGTGTTTCAGGCGGAACACGGCCACCTGCTGCCCGCCAGCCATCAGTGGCAACGAGGCCATGGTGCGCTCGATCAGGGCCACGTAGGCCGGAGGGCCGGAGACCAGGGCCACACCCTGCTCGGGCAATTCACCCCACCCGAAGCGCGTGTCCAGCACGCCCAGGCTGGTCAGCGCCTGGCGGACCGCGGCGATGCCGCTGCCGCCGCCGGTGATGCTGCGGGTGCTCATCTCGGTGGTGCGACTCACGAACAGCGTGCCGGCGTGGGTGAACCAGGTCAGGCCGTAGACGCTGGCCATGCGGTCCATGAACTCGGTCGGGTTCTGCGCGTTGAAGCGTCCGTTGACCTTGCCTTCGACCAGCGGCGAGAGCTCCAGCGACAGGCTGAAGCTGCTGGCGAAGTCCCGCAGCACGTTGGCGATGGGGGCGTTGTCCGCGTAGTAGCTGTAGGGCGCGTTGGCCCACGGCGGTGTGCCGGCCTGTACAGGGGCGGCGCCCAGCAGCAGGGCGCATGCCAGTGCGATGGCAGAGCCGACGTGGCCCGCGGCCGGCATGCGTGGGAAGAAAGAGCGTGGAGTGGCGTGCATAGGATTCAGAACGTGCGCAGGGACCGGGGATCAATCAGACGGTGGCGATGGCCTTGGACCAGAACGCCAGGGCATTCACCAACCCGCCCACGGCGTCGTCGATGTCCTGGCTGGAGGCCGCGGCCGCGGTCTGCTGCAGCCAGATGGCGCGCCCGCGCTCATCGACCACGCAGCCACTGGCGTGGTCCTTCATGGTGCCGCAGGCCAGGCGGGCCACGCCCAGCAGCATGTCGTCGCGGGCCGGGCCGGGCTCGGGCAGGGTGCGCAGCCGCGCGCTGACGGCGACACCGCCCTGGGGCAGCGCACGCAGGCGAATGCGGTAGATGCCGTCTACCGTCATGTCGACGGGGGCACTGCTGCTGGCGGCGCCAGGCGCCGTCAGGCCGTACTGGCTGGCATAGGCCTGCAGCAGGCGGTCGGAAGCGGGATCGGCGGGGGCGGACGATTTCATGGTGTGTCTTGGAATCAAGAGCCAGGGCTACGACAGGCCGGGATCGGAATTCATCTGCTGCAACAGGCGCAGCAGTTCCGCCACGGGCTCCACCAGCTCGGAAGGGATGTACTGGCCGGCTTCCGCATGTTCGGTGAGGGCGCGGGCCAGCGGAATGTTCTGCATCACCGGCACACCGGCTTCGCGTGCCGCCGCCATCATGCGTTCGGCCAGCGCGCCTTCGCCCTTGGCCAGGACCACCGGCAGCGGCGTTTCTTCGGAGTCGTAGCGCAGCGCCACGGCCAGGTGGGTAGGGTTGGTCACCACCACGGTGGCCTTGCGCGAGCTCTCCACCGCGCCGTGCTGCATCATCTCCTGGTGCAGGTGCTTGCGCTGGTGCTTGATGTGGGGGTCGCCCTCCATCTCCTTGTATTCCTGCTTGATCTCGTCCTTGGACATCATCAGCCCCTTGCGGTACTGGTAACGCTGCCACGCGAAGTCGGCCAGCGCTATGGCGCCATACGCCAGGCCGATGTGGATGAGCATGGTCTTGAGGAGCGCGGCCACCACCTGCCCCAGACCCGGCAGGCCCGCCTGCGGAATGCTGGTCATGATCGGCAGCGCGTCCTTGATCAAGAGAGTCAACAGGGTGGACAGAAAAGCGATCTTGAGGATCGACTTCAAGAACTCCATCAGGTTCTTCTTGGTGAAGATGTTCTTGAGGTTGTCCAGGACGTTGAGCTTCTTGGCCGAAGGCTTGAGCTTCTCGAACGCGAACAGCACGCCCACCTGCAGCGCGTCGGCAAACACCCCGGCGCCCAACACGATGCCGATGATGGGCAGGGTGAGCCACGCAGCCTCCCGGAGCAGCTCTTCCACCAGCGTATTGGCCGCCTCGTTGAAGCCCAGCTTGAGCAGCGTGGTGGGCAGCAAAATCATCTGGCCCATCACCTCCACCATGTGCCCGGCGCTGGCCAGCAGGTAGCCGAAGATGGCCAGGATCAGGAAGGTCTGGGTGAAGTCCTTGCTGTACGCGACGTCGCCCTTTTGCCGCGAATCGCGCAGGCGCTTGGAGGTGGGTTGTTCGGTCTTTTCGCTCATGGTGCTCCTCAGCCGCCGGACGGCGCCGCCCACTGCTCGCGCAGGAAAGGCAGGATGTGGCCCATGGATTCGACCTGCTCGGCGCCATACTCGAAGAGCGACGCCCCATAGAGCAGCAGCACCAGCATCGCCAGTGCGCTCTTGATGGGCATGGCCATGAAGAACACCTGCAGCTGAGGCGCAAAGCGGCTCACGAGCGCCAGGCCGATCTCGGCGAGGAACATCGCCACCAGCACCGGCGCCGCCAGCAGCATGGCCATGCGCACCAGGCGGTCGAGCTGATCGAGCAGCAGGGGGATCGATTCAGGCCGCAGCGTGGGCGCCCACTGGGTCACGCTCCACAGGCCGAAGCTGTCGTACAGCACGCCCAGCAGCAGCGTGAAGCCCCCCGTGATGAGAAAGAACACGATGAACGCCTGGTTGAACAGGATGCCCAGCGGCGACGAGTCGTTGCCCGTCAGCGGGTTGAGCGTGGACGCGATGCTGGCCCCGCGCTGGTTGTCCACCAGGAACCCGACGGCTTCGAAGATCCAGAACGGGATGGCGGCGATGTAGCCGATGACGAAGCCGATGAACGCTTCCTTCATGATCAACAGCAGCAACTGCGCCGCGTGCAGTTCGGCCACCGCGATCTGCCCGGACAGCGCGGGCACCATGACGATGCCCAGCGACACGGCCACGGAAATGCGCAGCAGGCCCGGCACCAACTGGGTGTTGAAAAGCGGCAGGACGATGAACATGGCCAGGATGCGCGGTTGTGTCAGGGCCAGCGTTCCGATGAACGTCTTGGCTTCCTGGTAAGTAACCGGCAGGTCCATGCGGTTCCGTCCTGTGCGTGTGCGGGCTGAGGGCGTTGCTGTCCGTGCGGGGCTCAGCGGCCCAGCGACGGGATGGAGTCGAAGATCTGCACCGTGAAATTGAACATTTCGCCGCCGACCCAGCGGGCCGTCAGCAAAATGGTCACGGACACGGCGATCAGCTTCACGCCGAAGGACAGCGTCTGCTCCTGGATCTGCGTGAGCGCCTGGAACAGCGAGAACAAGGTACCCACGACCGAGCCCACGACGATGGGTGGCAGGGACAGCCAGAGCACCAGGTACAGCGCCTGGGTGAAGAACGAAACGACGTCGACGGATTGCATGTCAGTGGCCCAAGGTAGGGTGTGCCGCGCGTGGTGTTGCTGCCGTCAGCGCCAACAGGGGAGTGTGTTCAGGCATAGGTGAGCACCAGGCCCTGGATCAGCCGCGACCAGCCGTCCACCATCACGAACAGGAAGAGCTTGAGCGGCAGCGAGATGGTCACCGGCGAGACCATCATCATCCCCATCGCCAGCAGGATGTTGGAGACGATCAGGTCGATCACCACGAACGGCAGATAGAGCAAGAACCCTATCTGGAACGCCGCCGTGAGCTCCGACACCACGAAGGCCGGCATCAGCACGATGAAGTCGCGCTGCGTGATGCCTTCCGACAGCTTGGGGCCCCACATGCGCTGCGCAGTGCGCACAAAAAAGTCTCGCTGCTCGGCCCGGCTGTTCTTGAGCATGAATTCGCGCAGCGGCTCCGCTCCGTCGCGCACCGCGCCGACCAGGGTGGGCACGCTCTTGAGCGTGTCGGGGCGTTCGGTGAGCCGATCGAACATGTGCATGCCCACCGGCGCCATGACATACGCCGACAGGATCAGCGCCATGCCGTACAGCGCCAGGTTGGGGGGCATCTGCTGCACCCCGATGGCATTGCGCAGCAGCGACATCACCACGGCGATCTTGAGGAAGCTCGTGCTCACCACCACCAGCGTGGGCATCAGCGCCATCAGGGCCAGCAGTACCGCCAGCGTGATCGGATCGAAATTGGTCATTGGGGGCTCAGTGGCTGGCGGAGTGCAGGCTGCGCACGGACACGCCGATCTGGCCGTCGATGTCCACCAGGTCGCCTTCGCCCACCAGCGCGCCGTTGGCACGAATGCGCACGGCACCTGCCAGCGGGTGGCCCAGGTCCAGCGTCTGGCCGGGCTGCAGCGCGCGCAGCTGCGCGAGCGTCAGGGTCACATCGCCCAGGTCGAAGGAAAGCCGCACCGGCACCGTGTCGAGTGCCGCGGTGTCGGTGGAAGGGGTGTCGGAGGTGGCGGGCATGGTTTCGGTCCAGGGGTGGATGACGGTAAGGCGGGTCGGCGGTGCCGTATCTGCTGCATCGGGCGCAGAGGTCACGGAAGGCCACTGCACGTGCACGCCCCGGCGTCCGTCGGCGCTCAGCCACAGCGCACGGTCGGCCGTGGCGAAGAAAGCATCCAGCAGCACCACGTCGCCAAGCGCCAGCGTGGCGGCATCGCTGGCGGGCAGGCGGGTGAAGCCGACTTCCGCACGCAGGGTGACGGGCAGGCTGTCGTCCAGCGGGCCCGGCTGCGGCGGGCGCTTGCCGACCAGGCCTGCCACGAGCAGCAGCCCCAGCCCATCGAGGTGCAGCGAGCCGGCAATCGCCTGCACGCCGTCGTCAGCGGCCAGATAGACATCGCAGGCATGGGGCGGCAGGTTCTGCACGTCGCCCGGCTGCGCCGGGCCCCAGGCCAGCAGCTCTGGCGTACCACGGCCCAGGGCCTGCAGGCTCTGGAGCAGCTCGCCCGCGCTGGCTTCCAGCACGGCATCGGCCAGGGTGGACGGGATGGCGGGCAGCGCGGCACCTTCCAGCACGCTGGCCAGGGCCTGTTCGATGGCTGCGGCGGGCAGCCGCAAGGCCATGGCGGCACCGGCCCATTCCAGGCGGAGAACGTAGCCGGGCTCGGGCCAGGGCGCGGCCGAGCCGGCCACCGGATGAAGGCGGGCCTGCCAGGCGGACGCGCCCAGGCGCAGCGGCAGCCCCGCGGCGCGCTGGGCAATGGTGGTGCGGGCCTGGGCCTCGTTGCGCGACAGGCGCAGGGGCTGCAAGGCGGCGGTGGCGTGGGGGGAGGACATGGGTGCTCGGTAAAAAGGCGAGTCGATGGGTGGTTCGGTCAGCGGTGCAAGCGGTGGGATACAGGCAGCAGGTGGGGTGTCACCCGCCGGCGTGCGCCTCCACCAGGCAAAGGTCTTCCGGGTCGTCGGTCTGCACCCGCACGGACACGCCCTGGGCCAGGCGCTCGGCCAGTCCGTCCGCCAGCCACTGCGCATTGCGCACCAGGCGTTCGCGCGACGACTCCTGCATGCAGGTGAACTGCGCCACGACGCGGCCACCGTCTTCGAAGATGTCGACCACCACGCCCGGCAGGCTGTCGTCCGCCAACTGGATCTGCACCGAGCGCCGGCCGGTGCTGCCGTCGCCCACCAGCAGCCGCTGGGCCATCTGCGACAAGGTCTCGCCAATGCCCCGGGGCGCATCAGCGGGGGCCGCGGCGGTTGCGGCAGCCGTGGTCTGGGCCGCCTGCTGCGGCACCTGGCCTGGCAGTGCGGCGGCACCGGGGCCGAAGAGGTCGAAGGGGCGCGGGGCACTGGGCGGCTGCGCCGCGCCAGCGGGTGGCGCCGCACGCTGCTGCTCCAGCAGGCTGCGCAATGCCTTCGCATCGTCGGACAGCGTGTCGGTGTCGCGCGGGTCGCTGCCGGTCTGTGCGCCGGTGCCGGTGCGGGCTTCGAACGCCGTCGAAGCCGGCATGCCCAGGTCCAGGTGGATCGGCCGTTCAGTGTTCATGCCAGCACCTGCGCAGCCATGGGTGGTGCGATAAAAAATGGCCCCTTCCGCTGGATGGACGTGCTTCTTAAGCTATCAAATGTGTAGCATTCGGTGTGTGGGCGGTTTTTGCCGCCGCAGGGTGCGCCTTGCAGGGGGGTCATGCCACAGTCTCCGGGTCGTACGCTTCCCAATCTTCGCGGTCGCGCTTCACGCTGGCAGCCTCTTCCATCTCCAGGTCTTCCTTGCGCTCGGTCTCGCGCATCTGCTCTTCGGTGTAGTTGCGCGCCAGGTCGACGAACTTGGATTTCTGCCGGCTCGCCTCCTGGTGGGCAGCGCGCGCGGTCTCGAGCTTCTCGTTGGCCTGCTCCTGCACCTTGGTGGCCGCCACGACCGCGTCCTGCTGCTGCGCCTCGCGCTGGCGCAGGCCGACCACGGCCAGCTGCACGTCTTCGATCTCGCGCAGCCGCACGATGCGCTCGCACAGGTCGCGGTAAAGCTGCATTTCGTGCGCCAGCCCTTCGCGCACCAGCCGCTCCAGCAGCGCCTGGGCCGCCTCGCGGGCCTCGCGGGCCTCGCGCAGCGCATCGCGCTGCACGCGCACGGCCGTCTCGGCCTTGTTCTCGCGAAAGGCCTTGATGGCGAGCAGGTCGCGAAAGATGCTCACCGGCGTACACCCGAGCCCACCAGGGCAGACAGTTGTTCCAGCGTCTGCTGCATGGTGGCGTGCTCGTCCGTGCGCTGCCGCAGGAAGCTGCGGATGGCTTCGATCTTGTCGATGGCCTCGTCCGTCGTCGGATCGCCGCCGCGCTTGTACTCGCCGATCTTCACCAGCAGCTCGACCTCTTCGTACTTGGCCATCAGCTCGCGCAGCCGGCCGGCCAGCTTCTTGTGCTCGGGCGTGATCACGGCATTCATCACGCGCGATGCGGACGCGAGCACATCCACCGCAGGGTAGTGGTTGGCGGCGCCCAGCTTGCGCGACAGCACGATGTGCCCGTCCAGGATGGACCGGGTTTCGTCGGCGATCGGCTCGGTCATGTCGTCGCCTTCCACCAGCACGGTGTACAGCGCGGTGATCGATCCCTTGTCGTTCATGCCCACGCGCTCCATGAGCTTGGGCAGGGTGGCGAACACGCTGGGCGGGTAGCCGCGCCGTGTGGGCGGCTCGCCCGCTGCCAGGCCGATCTCGCGCTGCGCCCGGGCAAACCGCGTGACCGAGTCCATGAGGAACAGCACCTTCTTGCCCTGGTCGCGGAAGTACTCGGCGATGGCGGTGGCCACGTACGCAGCCTTGGCGCGCTCCATGGACGACTTGTCGCTGGTGGCGCAGACGATCACGCTCTTGCGCCGGCCTTCCTCGCCCAGTTCGTGCTCCAGGAACTCGCGCACTTCGCGGCCCCGCTCGCCGATCAGCGCCACCACGGTCACGTCCACGGCAGCGCCTTTGACCAGCATGCCCATCAGGGTCGACTTGCCCCCGCCCGCCGCCGCGAAGATGCCCATGCGCTGGCCTTCGCCGCAGGTCAGCACCGAGTCGAGCACCCGCACGCCCAGCTCCATCGGTTCGGTGATGATGCGGCGCTTGAGCGGATCGGGTGCATCGGCGAACACCGGGTAGAACTTGGTGGCCTCCAGCGGGCCGCGCTCGGCCTCGTCCAGGGGGCGGCCCAGGCCGTCCAGCACACGGCCCAGCAGGCCGAAGCCCACGGGCACCATGTGCGCGCGGCCGGTGGGGATGACCTCGGTCGCGGCAGAGATGCCGTACATGTCGCCGATAGGCGTAAGCAATGCGGCATCGCGCGCAAAGCCCACCACCTCGGCCTTCATCTCGAAGTCTTCGCCGGGGTTGCGCAGCACGCACACCTCGCCGACCTTCACCGTGGGCACCACGGCCTTGATGATGGTGCCGATCACCTGCGTGACGCGGCCCTTGATCTGCAGCACCGGCGTGTCGTCCAGCGCCAGCTGCATCATCTCGGCGATGTAGTCGAACTGGCGCACCGAGCGCGTGGCGCCCTGCGGGTGGCCCGTGGTGCTGGGGGGGGTCATATGCGGCTGCCCAGCACTTTCTGGAAGGCGCCTTGCAGCGCGGCGATCTGTCCGTCGATGCTCGCCTCCACCAGGCCGATCTCGCTTTCCAGGATGCACGCCTCCTTGCCCAGGCGGCCGTCGGCCACGATGTCCAGGTAGCCCACGCCGGGGTACGCGGCCAGCAGGTCGTTGACCCGTGCGCGCACGGTGTCCACCTGCTGCGGGTGCAGGCGCAGCGTCATCTGCTTTTGGTTGCGCACCACCGACAGTGCGTTCTTCACCACGATGATCACGCGGTCCGCGTCGTCGTAGCCGTCGATGATCTTGCGCACCGCAGACATCACCAGGGCGACCATGTCGGTCTCGACCTTGGAGAAGTAGTCCACCGTGCGGCTCACGTTCTCGATCATTTTCTCGGCCTGCTCCAGCTGGGCCTCGGCCACGCCTTCCTCATAGCCGCGCTGGCGCTCTTCTTCGAAGGCGGCCTGCGCCTGCGCCACGATGGCATCGGCCTGCGCACGTGCCGCGGCAATCAGGCCCTGTGCGTCGGTCCAGGCGGCCACGTCGGCGGCGCGCACCACGCGGCTGCCCGGTGCGATGCGCGCTTGCAGCGTGCGCTGGGGGGTCAGCGGGTCGCGGGGAAGTTGGAAAGCCATGCAGGGTCCAGTCGGGCCAGTAGTTGAAGGCAAAGTTGTCGCGCGCCTTGGGGATCCAGGGCGCTGGCGGTGCGCACCGCGGTGTCTTCCACTGCCGTGGGGGGCAACTTCCAGTCGGCGCGCAGTTTGATGGGCGCGGGGGCGTCCTGCCAGGACTGGGCGATGACGCCTGCACCCAGCAGGTCTGCCGCCTCGCCCAGGTCCGACTGGGTCCACCGGCCGGTTTCTGCCAGGCCGGGGTGGACATCCGCTGCGCCGTGGAGGGCCCAGTCCAGGCCCGATGCGCCCAGGGATTCACGCGCCGCCAGCACCGCGTCGCGGGCGATGGTGCGGCGCAGATAGGCGCCCAGCAGCGCCACCCCTGCATCGCGTGCCACGCGGCCCAGCAAAGCCGGTGTGGCCAGCGCCACGGGCAACGCTGCATGGGACAAGTCCAGCACCGGCTGCGCGTGGTCGCCCAGCTGGGCCAGCAGTTGCGCGGACCAGCGCCGGTGCAGTGCGCGCAGCACGGCAGGGGGCGCGGCCAGGGCCGCAGGGCCCTGCGCCGGCATGCCGGCATGCGCCAAGGCCTGCGCGCGGCCGGCGTGCAGGCTGCGGCTGGGCAGCAGGTTGAACTCCTGCAGCGGTGCCTGCAAAAGACGGTGGGAGAAAGCGGCCTGTGCGGGCATGCGAAAGGGGCGGGCTGAGCGTGAAGGCGGATGGAGTGGTGCGGTCAGGCAGCCCGTGCCAGGCCATCACCGCGTGCGGCAGCCTTGCGGGCCGGCAGCACATAGCGCCACAGCAGAAAGCCCAGCGCCGCCAGGGACAGCACCGCCACGGCCAGCAGGCCCCACAGCACGCCGCCCAGCGTGCCAGCGCTGCTGCTGGGCACCGCCATGCCCCAGACCGTGCTGCCTGCGCCGGCACCTGCCTCTGCGCGGACACCGTTGGTGCGGGGCTGTGCGGACACGAAAATCACCGAGACCCGGTCCGCCGTGAGGCCCGGAATGCTGTTCGTGACCAGCCTGCGGATCTGCGGCTGGATGACATCGAGGTTGTAGCCCTCCTGGTGCTTGATGAACACGGCCGACGTCGACAGCACGCCGGTTTCGCCCGCGGGGCCACGCTCGGGCAGCACCACGTGGACGCGGGCGGCCAGCACGCCGTCGATCTTGGACAGTGTGTTGGACAGCTCCTGCGACAGCGCGTAGATGTAGCGCGCACGCTCTTCCAGCGGCGAGGAGATCAGGCCTTCCTTCTTGAACACCTGGCCCATGCCGGCGAAGCGTTCGCGCGGCAGGCCGTTCTCGCGCAATATCTCGAGCGCACGGCCCACCTGGGCGGCATCCACGCGCACGCCGACCATGCCTTCCTTGCCGGCAATCTTCTCGGCGGGAATGTCGGCTTTCAGCAACGCCGAAAGCACGTCGTTGGCTTCGTCTTCGGGGATCGACCCCATCAGGTCCACGCGCGCCCCGCAGGCAGCCACCAGCGCCAGCAGGGCGCAGGCGAAGGACACGCGCAGCCAGCGTACCAGCGATGAGGAGCCCGTCGAGCCCGTTGAAAAATGCAGCTTCATTGGATACGTACCAACTGATCGAAATTCTGGGTGGAGCGGCTCACGGCCTTGCCGACGAGGTCGTACTGCACGGACACCTGCACCAGCTGCAATTGCAGCTTGAGCAGGTCTTGCATGCCCATGGACTGCGAGTTCGCGTCCAGCGACGCGGACACCGACTTCCAGGCCGACTGGAAGTCGCTGGACACACCCTGCATGCCGGCCAGGATGCGGTCGCCCACGGACGAAGGTCCCTTCACCGCCACCGCACCGCTGGCGGCTGCGGGCTGCGCCGCCATGGACGCGGCCACGCTGTCCATGACGGTGGGGGCTGCTGGCGGTGCCTGCATCAGCGCAGCGAACCGCGCGGTGGCCGACGCATCGGGCACGGCGGTGACGACCGAAGGCGATGACAGGGCCGGCAAAGTGGTGGCAACCAGTGGGCTTGCAACGATGTCCATGGTGGTTCCTAGGGTCAGGATGGGGATGTGGAAAGACCGGGTTGCTGCGCGCTGCCGGGAATGCCGACGGGCTGGCCCAGCAGGCGCTGTGCCAGCCGCACACCTTCGGTGGTGTCTGCCGTGTTGCCATTGTCACCGCGTGCTGCCACGGGGCGCAATACGCGCATGGCTTCTCCGGCCCGGCCGTCGAGCTGCAGTGACAGTCCGAGAAACGCCTGGACCAGGTCGGTTTCTTCGCCCGCCGATGTACGGGCACTCGCCAGCCGCGTCGCCGCATCGCCAGCGCGGCCCGCATTGAGCAACGCCGTGGCCATGCCAATGTGTCCGAAGGCACGCTCGGGACGCACGCACAAAAGCGCGCCGAAGATACGTTCGGCGCGCTTGACGTCTGCGCGGGCGGAGGCCATGAACCCGACCTCGGTCAGCAGGCGAATTTCCGGGGCATCAAGCAGACACAGCCCCTTTGGCGGACGACAGCAGGCCCAGCAGGGCTTCGGCACGGTCGCCGACCTTGCCGGTGATGGCGTTTTCCTTGCAGTACTGCAGCAGCGTGGTCACCGTGTCCTGGGCTTCCTCGAATTCGCGCTTGAGCAGCAGGCACTCGACGATGGCCATGGTGTGGTCCAGGTTGTCCGGGTCGATGGTGGCCAGGAACGAGTACACGTTCAGCGCCTCGTCGTAGCGCTCCATCATGCGGTAGGTCAGCGCCAGGCCCTGCAGGTAGGCCGTGTCGGTCGGCTTGTACAGCGTGAGCAGCGAGAAGTAGCGGTAGGCGGTCTCGTAGCGGTTTTGCCCGACCAGTTGATAGGCCAGTGCGTAGATGGCGTCGGCGTCGGCCGTGGACAGGCGTGTGTTGGACGGCAGGGACTCGAGTGCGGCCTTGAGGTCCAGGATGGACTGGACGGCGGCGGAGGGAGAAGCGGTGTTCGACATGGCGGCTGGGTTCCTCTCGGGGTTCAGATGTTGCGCGCGATGCCGCGGTTGGTTTCGATGGACGCCTGCTGGATGGAGGACAGCTTTTCGCGCACGTCGCGGATCACGTCCATCATCTGCTGCATCATGTCGTTGGCATGCTGCACGCCGGTCTCGGCGACCTTGGCCTGGGTTTCCAGGTTCATCTTGTCGGCTTCGAGCAGATCGGCCTTGTGGGTGAACGAGGCGCCGATGATGCCGCCCAGGCCTGCGGTAATGCCGCCCGAGGCTTGTGCGTAGCTCACCTGCGCCTGGCCGGTGGCCGTCAACTTGGCGGCATCGGCCTTGGCACCGGTCATGACGGCGGCCTTGGGGCTCATCGCATCGGCTTCTGCACCCATCTTGGCGCCTTTGACCGTGTTGGAAATGGAAGCCGCCGACAAGCCGACCTGCATCACGCCACCCGCAATTTGCATGGCTCCCTGCACGACGGCCGCCGTGAGGCGCTCCGCCGCCGCATCCTTCATCTTTTCGGCTGCGTTCTGCAGTGAAGACACTTGCGCCTGCATGTCGGTCGTGCGCTGCGTGCGGGCCGTGTCGCGCATTTGCTGCGCGAGCTTCTGGAACAGCGCCATGAAGGCAAAGATGTCCGCCGTGACCTGGGTGTCGGAAAAGCCGCCCAGATTGTTCAGCGCTGCTTCCTGGGCCTTCGGGTCGCTGGACGATGAAGGCGTCTTGAGTGCATCCGCCGCGCTCTTGGCGCCGCCTGCGGGGCCGCCTTTCGCGCCCAGCAGCGCCTCGATGTCGATTTCGGAATAGCCCTTGGCCCCGGCGGTCTTGCCTGCTGCCTGGGTGGGCCCGGTGTCGCCCAGCGGGGCGAGGGTGGGGGCTCTGTTGATGCCGTCGATGCTCATGAAATTCTCCTTGGCGCCTGGTGCGTCAAATGGTTTGTGCCTTGCCGGACAGGTTCGATGAAATCTGGGCGCGGCTTTCGCCGGCGGAGTTGATCATCTTGCTGACGATGTTCATGCCTTCCATCATCTGGTCGAGCACCTTCTTGATCTCGTCCCGGTCCTCGTCCATCTGCTTTTGCAGCTTGGCGAGGATGGCGTCGATCTTTTTCTTGTCGGCCTGGATGAGGGTTGCGTCGCGCTGGTCGTGGGCCACCGCAATGTCCACACCGCCCTTGGCGGCCGTGGTCGCACCGGCAACGACGCCCGCCACCGCCTGGCCCACGCGGGCCGCCGTGAGGATCATCTTTTGCACATCGCTCACTGCCGATGCGCCGCCGGTGAGGGCGATGGACGCAGCCATGATGGCGATGGTGGCCACCACCGCGAACGTGGCCGACACAATGGCGGCCTGTTCGTCGTTGGCGCCGAATGCCTTGGCCAGTTCACCCATGCCCTTGCCGATGATCGAGCCCGGGTCCATCCACTGGGTGACGTGATCGAACCCCTTGCCCCCGTTGGCCTTGTCGACCTCGCTGGCAATGTCGACCGCAGACGAGGCCAGGGCAAGCACCGCCAAAGCCAGCAATGGGGCTGCCGCACCGCCGGTTGCCACTGTGGCGACAGCGGCTGCCACCACCGCGAATGCAGCGGCGATGGCGCCGGCGATCTTCTTGAACCAGTTCAGCACGCCGCCGGCCTTTTCCTTGGCCGCAGCATCTTCACACTTCTTGATCCATTCGTTGATCTTGTTCGTGGCGCGCTGGTTCTGGTCCTCCATCTTTTTCTTGTTGGTATTGATGCCTTCCTTGGCCGTAGACAGCTGGGCTTCCTGGGTCTTGCCCTGCAGGACCAGCAGCGTGGCCGCCATGTCTTCGGCCGAGAAGTTGACCGTGACGCCGTCCAGCTGGGGCGCGCCGTTGCCGTTGACGATGGAGTTGCCGCCCGTACTGCCCTGTGGATTCAAGGTCTTGATCGTGCCGGCAAGGTCCACGAGTTCCTTGATCGACTGGGTGGGGTCGAGCCGTGCCTGCTGCATGCGGCTGGCCACATCGGCACTCAAGTTGTCGGACTGAAAGGGGGTGAAAGCAGCGGGGCCGCCTGCCACGCGGGTGATGTCGTTCATGGGATATCCCTGTTCAGTGCGTGGACGTGGACGTAGACGATTTGGCGCTGTTCATCAGCTCGAGCATGGCCTGCGCGCGCGACTTGAGCTCTGCGCGTTCTGGCGTGTCGCTCTGGCGCAGTACGAACTGCAGCGCTTCCTTGGCTTCTGCCGTGTAGCCCAGCGCGATCATGCATTCGGCGGTGTGGTACGTGGGCAGCGGGTCGCCCATGTCCATCAGCGAGGCCATCGAGTAGTACTTGATGGCTTCCTTGTAGCTCTTGAGCATTTGCAGGCTGGCAGCAAACGCGTTCATGAATCGCTTTTCCATGTGGTTGTGGGTGACCAGGAAGCCGAATGTGCGCATGGCATCCTGGTATCGCGTCTGGCTGTACAGGCTATGGCCCAGTGCGTACAGCACTTCGTAGTCCGTGTCGTCGTAGTCGTAGACGGAACCCAGGGTTCCACCGTTCGTCAGCAATTCCGCAATCTGTTCTGGAAGATTGTCGGGAATCGAGACGGGAGCGTTTTTTGTATTCATGGGTGACTCTCGGGGGTTGGCTGGGGCTCGCGTTCGCGTGATCTCAGCGCATGTTGCCGATGATGGAACTGCGGCTGTCCTGCATCTTCTTGATGAAGTTGGTCATCACGTCGAAGGCTTCGTTGCGCTTGTTGGACAGGCTTTGCAGGCGCAGCATGTCCATTTGCTGGGAGTTGCTCATGCTGTCGATCTGCGACTTGACCTGCTGGATGAAACCATCGAGCTGGCCTTTGGTCGGCTGGGGCGTGGTTTCCGTGATGGATGCGATGCCCTTCTTGCCGCTGTAGTCGCTGGAGCGGAACGCCCAGTTCTTGGATTTGTAGTCGTCCGCTTCCTTTTTGCCAGCTTCGTCCACCTTGTGCGTGGTGCCGTCGCGCAGCTTCACTTCCCAGGACTTTTCGGCGCCGAGCTCGGGGGGCAGCGTGATGCCGGCACTCGCCGCTGCGGACTTGAGTTCCGCGGCGGAACCGGACATGTCAACCTTGTCGCCCGCCTTGGCATCCGAGGCCACACCGGCTGCTGCCTTGTTGAGCGAGCCCAGGATCTGATTCAGCTTGGAGATCTGGTCGTTCTTGGCCTGCACCGAAGCAATCTGGTCTTTCAGCTGTGCTTCGAGCAGATTGGCACGGTTGGATTGAACGGCCATCATGGCGGTTTCCAGATCCATGCCCTGGACATTGATGGAGCTGACGCCCCCGACATTTACGTTATTGCCAACAGTCGACATGATGGAGTCCTTCAAAAAATCTGTGGTGATTGATCTCAGCGCATGTTGCCGATGATGGAACTGCGGCTGTCCTGCATCTTCTTGATGAAGTTGGTCATCACGTCGAAGGCTTCGTTGCGCTTGTTGGACAGGCTTTGCAGGCGCAGCATGTCCATTTGCTGGGAGTTGCTCATGCTGTCGATCTGCGACTTGACCTGCTGGATGAAGCCGTCGAGTTGACCTTTGTTGGCGTCAGCAGCCTTGGTTCCGCCGCCCAACTCCGTAGGCAGCGTGATGTTGGCACTTTGTGCTGCCGTCTTGATCTCGGCTGCCGTGGATGCCAAGTTGACTTTGTCGCCTGCCTTGGCATCCGACGCCACGCCGGCCGCTGCCTTGTTAAGCGAACCCAGCAGTTGATTGAGCTTGGAGATCTGGTCGTTCTTGGCCTGCACCGAAGAGATCTGGTCTTTCAGTTGTGCTTCGAGCAGGTTGGCGCGGTTGGACTGAACGGCCATCATGGCGGTTTCAAGATCCATGCCCTGGACGTTGATTCCTTGAGCGCCGCCAATACCGGAGATGCTTGACATAGTTTTCTCCTATTGAGATAGTTTGTTGATTTTTTTATCAAATCATGGAGCGGGGGCGACGTGCCCCGCCTGCGCCGGGCGCAGAAAACGAAGCGCGGGCCTGCTCTTCCTTCACATCCTGTTCCACCGCAGCCATGTCTTCCAGGAAGGCCTTCTGCGCGGCTTCGATACCCTTGAGGTCGAGCTGGGCGTCCAGGACACTGCGCACCTTCTCGGGGTCCAGGCCCTGGCTGCGGTAGAACTCGTCGGCGGCTGCCAGCTGGCCTTGCACTTCATCGATCAGCGCCTGAGCGCGGGCTACGATGTCCTGGGGGTTGTCTTGTCCTGCCATTTCGAAACTCCTGTTGATATTGGGCGGTGGTGGTGCGAAATGAGCCGCACGACACCGGGTAAGTAACCACCCCGCGGGTCCGGTTCCACGGTCGCGCAGAAATTTTCGGCAGGCCTGGCAGGGAACCCGATGGCGCCAGCTGTTACCCACCCAGGGGTGCCATGCGCGCGAGCCCATAAGAGAATTCCCTATGTCCAGAATCGAATCGTTCAACACCCCGTCTTTTGACAGCATGTCGTTGCGCGGCGGGCTGCAGGGCGGGGGCCAGGCTTTGGCCGGGCAGTACGCCGGCCAGCAGATCCATGTGGACGACGGGCTGTCCGTGCTGGCCGACGCGGCGGAAGAAATCAGCCTGCACCATTCGGAAAAGGCCGAGACCAAGCACGCCTCCGAACGCAAGAAGGAGGCCACCCGGCCCATGGAGCTGATGAGCCCCGAGGCCATCACGGCCTACATGGAGGCGGCCCAGGCCTTCGAGGACCCCGAGCAACTGGTGCAACTGGCCAAGCGGATGCTGTCCGGCCAGGGCGACCCCGCAGCCCAGGCCAAGCAGGCCTTCCAGGGGCCCACCGAGCAGTTCATGGCGCTGCAGTACGCGCTGCACCAGGGCGAGCGCGAAGGTGCGCCGGCCGAGGTGCTGGACGCGCTGCGCGAGGCCCTGGACGACCTGGAGATGGAGCACGGGCCGCGCATGCGGGCCGATGTCAACACCATCGGCACGGCGCAGGAGGGTGCACGGGGCCATGCCGATGTGGCGCAGTTCCAGTCCACCTACCGCGACGTGGTGCTGGGCAACCCGTCGCTGGCGGGCACCCTGAAGCTGGCTCTGGAGCGTTTTGGCGACAGCGACTTTGCGGCCGGATTGGCACGCCTGACCCAGGCGCTGGGCCAGGACCTGGCAGCCGCCCGGCCCTCGGCCGACCCCACGCGGCTGCAAAACCTGGTGCAGGACCTGTACCACCTGGGGGTGGCCTCGACGGTGCTCGATGCCAGCCGCGAGCTGCACGCCAAGATCAGCGAACAGCACGGCCCGCTCACCGGCACGCCGGTCGCACTGATGCAGGACCTGGTGGGCATCAGCGCCGAAAAATGGGTGTCGGGTGCGCGGTTCACCGCGCTGGCCGAGAAGTTCGGCGCCACCGGGGTGGAGGCGCAGATCCATTTCCTCACGGGGGTGAAGCTGCTGGTGCGGGACATGCCAGTCAAGGTGTTCGTGGACGGGGACCAGCGGCAGACGATTTTTCAGGCGGTGCAGGATGCGCTGGACGCCGCCATCGACAAGGAGGACTACTGACCATGGCGCATTTGCAACAGGCGCTGGCCGATTTCGGCCGCGATATCGGCCTGCCCACGCTGGAGAGCGGCCCGGACGGGGGCGTGCAGCTGCGTCTGGAGTCGGGCGCGCTGCTGGGGGTTGCCCAGCAGGGCGAGGAGGTGGTGGTGCACTGGGCCGAACCGGTGCGGTACGACATTGCTGCGCTGCTTTTGCGCGCCATGAAGCAGGCGGGCGATGCCCGCGATGCCGCCCAGCCCGTGCAGGTGGGCCTGCGCAGCCTGCCGTCCGGCGACTGGCTGGTGCTGGCCACCCGGTTCGCGGCCGACGGCGTCAGCGCCCGCCGCATTCGGGAGGCTTCGGAGTTTCTGCGCCAGTGGCAGGCCGACCTGGGCGGTAGCCGCTGACCGCGCGCGTGCGAACTCGCAAGCGGCAGAAGGCCACCACCGGGGCGCATCGGCACAACTAAACTGCGCGCGCCATGGAACTTCCCGGTGCGCGCGGTTACTGAAACACGCAAGGCTGCGCCCGCACCCTGCGAATCTTCTGGGAGCATGCTGTATGACGGATATGAGAATCAGCGGTCTGATGTTTGACCGGGGCATCGACAGCATTACCTACGCCCAGCAGGATGCGCAGGCCATGCTGCCCGAACGCGGTGAATCTGCCCCGCCCGACGTGGGCTCGCGCGCCCAGCTGTCGACCTTGCTGGACAAGCCCTCCATCGACGACTTCCTCGACACGGCCACCCGCCCGCAGATCGCCAACCGCGATCTGCTGGTTCCTTCGCGGTTTCGCGAGGCGCTGGACAACACGCTGCAGCAACTGCGTGACGCGGCAGCCCAGTGGCAGTCGCCTGCCGGCACCGAGGCGCCCGCCCAGGGGCGCGACGACGAGCTGCGCGTGCTCAACCGCGCCACCCGCTTGCTGACCGAAGAAGTGGGACTGCGTGACCTGGTGCAGATGTACCGCAGCGCCCTCTACCAGGGCTGATGGCGCACATGGCATCTGAAGCATCAGCAGCAGTGGCAGCAGCAACGGCGAGCACCGAGCCTTCTGGTGCAGTCCCGGCGGCAACCATCGAACTGATGGACCTGCTGGCCTTCGTGTACCTGCAAAACGGCCTGCCCGACAAGGCGGCCGTGCTGCTGGCCGCCCGCAACATCCTGGCGCCCGAAGATCCCCGGGCCCTGCTGTCGCTGGCACTGGCCCAGGTGCGCTCGGCCAAACCCCAGCGGGCCCTGAACACCCTAGAGCAACTGGCGCTGCTGGGCGCCATGGACGCTTCCTTTCATCTTGTGCGCGCCCAGGCCTTGCATGCGCTGGACCGCCGCGACGAAGCGGCGGCTGCGATGCGTGCCTTCGTCGCACAGCGCAACGCTGCAGAGCCCACCCCGGAGACCGCGCCCACCGGGCGCTGATTGCATTCCACCATGTCCCAGACTGCTTCGTTCTCCCCGTTCGCCCGCCTGCAGCGCTTCGTCCAGATACTCACCAGCCGCAACGACCTGATCCTGGCGTTCTTCCTGGTGGCGGTGATCTTCATGATGATCCTGCCCCTGCCGACCTGGCTGGTGGACGCGCTCATCGGCATCAACATGACGATCTCGGCCATCTTGCTGATGGTGGCCATGTACCTGCCGTCGCCGCTGGCGTTCTCGTCGTTTCCGTCGGTGCTGCTGGTGACCACGCTGTTTCGCCTGGGCATCTCGATCGCCACCACCCGCCTGATCCTGCTGCAGGGCGACGCGGGCCACATCATCTTCACGTTCGGCAACTTCGTGGTGGGCGGCAACCTGGTGGTGGGCCTGGTGGTGTTCCTGATCCTGACCATCGTGCAGTTCGTGGTGATCACCAAGGGCGCGGAGCGCGTGGCCGAAGTGGCGGCGCGCTTCTCGCTCGACGCCATGCCCGGCAAGCAGATGTCCATCGACGGCGACATGCGCGCGGGCACCATCGACATGGACGAGGCCAAGCGCCGCCGCAACATCGTCGAGAAGGAAAGCCAGCTCTACGGCGCCATGGACGGCGCGATGAAGTTCGTCAAGGGCGACGCCATCGCCGGCCTGATCATCGTGGCAGTGAACCTGCTGGGCGGCATCGTCATCGGCACCACGCAGCGCGGCATGACCGCTGCGGACGCGATGAAGACCTACTCCGTGCTGACCATCGGCGACGGCCTGATCGCGCAGATCCCGGCGCTGTTCATCGCCATCTGCGCCGGCATGATCGTGACGCGCGTGCAGACGGGCGACGGCCCCTCCAACGTCGGCAAGGACATCGGCCAGCAAGTGCTGGCGCAGCCCCGCGCACTGCTGATCGCTGCGGCCGTGGCGCTGGGCATGGGGCTGATCCCCGGCATGCCGCTGCCGGTGTTCCTGATTCTGGCGGTGGTCATTGGCACCATCGGCTTCACCATCCTGCGCGGCACCCGGCGCGTGGTGGACGAAAAAACCGGCGAGGTCACCGAGGTGCCCGCCATGCAGCCTGCGGGCGAGGCGCGCACCAAGCCCAAGGCATCGGACGGCAGCGACGAGTTCGCACCCACGGTGCCCTTGTTGATGGATGTGGCCGCGGGGCTGCAGACCAGTTTTGACGCCGGCATCCTCAACGACGAGCTGCTCAAGATCCGCCGGGCTCTGTATTTCGACCTGGGCGTGCCGTTCCCGGGCATCCAGCTGCGCTTCAACGAATCCCTGCCGCCCGAGAGCTACAACATCCTGCTGTCCGAAGTGCCGGTGTCGCAGGGCCGCCTGCGCCCCGGCTACCTGCTGGTGCGCGAAAGCCTGAGCAACCTGGATGCGCTGCAGATTCCCTACGAGGAAGACCGCAAGTTCCTGCCGCACATCCCCACCCTGTGGGTGGGCGACCAACTGCGCGAGCCGCTGTCGCGTGCGGGCATTCCGTTCATGGACCCCAGCCAGGTGCTGACGTACCACCTGGCGTTCGTGCTCAAGAAGTACTCTGCCGACTTCATCGGCATCCAGGAAACCCGCTTTTTGCTGAGCGCGATGGAGGGCCGCTTCCCCGATCTGGTCAAGGAGTCCACCCGGGTCCTGCCGATCCAGAAGATCGCCGAAATCCTGCAGCGGCTGGTGTCCGAGGACATCTCCGTGCGCAACCTGCGCGCCATCCTGGAGTCGCTGATCGAATGGGGCCAGAAGGAAAAAGACTCGGTGCTGCTGACCGAGTACGTGCGCTCCACCCTCAAGCGGCACATCAGCTACAAGTATTCGAGCGGGCAGAACATCCTGCCCGCCTACCTGCTGGCGCCCAGCATCGAAGACACCGTGCGCGGCGCGGTGCGCCAGACGTCAGCGGGCAGCTACCTGTCGCTGGACCCGGCGGTGAGCAAGCGGCTGGTGGAGAACATCAAGAAGGCGGTGGGCGACATCGGCGGCAACGCGCAGCGCCCGGTGCTGCTCACTTCCATGGACATCCGGCGCTACATGCGCAAGATGATCGAGCAGGACCTGTACGACCTGCCCGTGCTGTCCTACCAGGAGCTGACCCAGGAGATCAACATCCAGCCGCTCGCGAGGATCGACCTGTGAGCGGAAGCCGACCCTGGAGCGATGCTCCTGAATTCATAGCTGCTACCGCTTGTCCAGCAAGCGGTAGGGCCTATTTTTTCTTCAAATTGAACGCCCCGTCGGCGTTACACCTTGGCGAGGCCTTCGTCCAGCGTGGCAGTCACGGCAAACAGGGTCAGGAAGCCGCTCATGTCGAACACCTCGCGCACCATGTCGCGCAGGCCCACGAGCACCAGCTTGCCCTTGGTGGTGCGCAGCTTCTTGCCCGCCAGCAGCACGACGCGCAGGCCGGCGGAGCTGATGTAGTCCAGGGCCGAGAGGTCGAACACCAGGCGCTGGATGCCCGTGTCGAGCTGCTCGGTCACCACGCGTTCGAGTTCTGGCGAACTGCTGCTGTCCAGACGGCCACGGGGACGCAGGATGAGGATGTCATTGCGGCGTTCCTGTTCGAGATTCATGGACGCAGTCCTTCGGGGGTGAGGGGTGAAATGAGGGAGAAAACCGGGAACGGCGCATTGTATGGGCCGCCCTGCCAACCCGCGCGGATTAATTGCCCGGCGGCTGCCCGGCGTGCAGCGCGGGCGTCGGCCGCCGGAGGCGCACGATGAGCGCCACGGCAGAACTGCGCATCCTGACCGGCCGGCACGCCGGGGCGCGCGCACCCCTGGCGGGCGGCGAGCGCATGGGGGCGGACGACGGTTGCGACCTCATCCTGACCGACCTGGACCTGCCCTCCGACATGGGCGCCTGGGTACAGATTGCCATGGGCCGCTGGTGGGTGCGGTCATCGCCGCCGGAGGCGCAGGCACCGGCCGATGCCCCGCCGGCAGATCCCGCTTCCTCCTGGGTGTCCGAGCAGCCCTGGGGTGCCGTAGCCTACCTGGGGCAGGTGGCGATCACGGTCAGCGCGGCGGACGCCGCCTGGCAGGCCGTGCCGCACGGCCATGTGGATGCGGCTGGTGCGGCTGCAACCGCTGACAAAACCGCCGCAGGAACCAGTGTGACGGCGGCCAACGGCGGCTCGCCAACGCAGGCCTCCGGCACCGGCGACCCGATGCTGGCTGTCATTCCACAGAACGACGCGGCCGATCCACAGCACGGCCAACACCAAGCATTGGAGCAGGGCGGGCGTGCGGTGGACGCCGCGGTGCGCACCGGCGCGGGTGTGGCCGCAGGCGCCGCGTCGTCGCCCAAGGCGCGCCGCCGGTGGCAGCCGGCATTGATCATCGGCTTGGCGCTGGCGGCGTTGCTGCTGTCGGTGTTCTGGTCGTTGCTGAAGGGCCAGGGGGCCCAGCGCGCGGCCCAAGGCGCAGAGGCTTCGGAGGCCAGTGCCGCGGCGGCCGGGGCCGAAAGCCAGCAGCGCCTGCTGCGCGACATCCAGCTGGCCATCGCCCGTGTGGACCCCGGCCTGCGCATGCGCATCGAGGCGCTGCCCACAGGCGGCGCCCGGGTCAGCGGCTGGGTGGCAGACATCGCGCAGCTTGACCGTCTGGCGGAAGGGCTTTCCGGCATCCGCCC
Organism: Acidovorax sp. LjRoot194; assembly: GCF_964253015.1. Lineage (NCBI taxonomy): Bacteria > Pseudomonadati > Pseudomonadota > Betaproteobacteria > Burkholderiales > Comamonadaceae > Acidovorax > Acidovorax sp. LjRoot194. The sequence goes on from NZ_CAXUQB020000001.1 coordinate 506,964, forward strand.
CGCGCCCGCGCTGGCGGTGCGCACGGCGTCCGATCTGATGGACGACCTGGTCGAAGCGGGCGGGCCGGACGCGCAGGCCCTGCGGTTCGAACTGCTGGGCGAAGGCCGGGTTCGCGCACATGGCCTGGTCATGGCACCGGCCGAGCGCGACAGGGTGCTGGCTCTGGTGCGCGCCCGCGTGCCGCCGGGCATCGAGATCGTGGACGGCCTGCGCGTGGCCTCCGCCCAGGGCGGCACGGTGCAGGAATGGCTGCGCACCGCGGGTTTCGCGGGCGCAGAGGCACGCTGGGACGGCGAGCATATGGTGATCGGGCTGGAGATCGGCGGCCAGGAAAGGTCGCGGCTGGAGTCACTGCTCGCGCGGGCCGCCACGCCGCTCTCCGGCATACCGTTCGTGCTGCGCGCGCGCGAGGTCGGCCGCGCGCCGGTCGTGGCCGCGGTGCCGGCGGTGCCTGCACACGCCAGCAAAGCGCCGTTGCCTTTCAGCATCCGCAGCGTGGTGGGCGGGGCAGTGCCTTATATCGTGCTGGGCGATGGCTCCAAGCTGCAGCCCGGCGGCCGGCACGCGGGCTGGCGCCTGGTGGCCGTGGAGCCGGACCGGATCGTGTTCGACGGGCCGCGCTCCCTGGTGGTACTGCGGTGAAGCTGTTGCTGCCCGATGCCCACCCGGTAGCGCCCGACGAGCCGCTCAGCGAACTGGAGGCGCAACTGCGCGGCCCCCACGCCGACGTCGCCCGCGCCGACGCGCTGGCCCGGATCGCCGCCCTGGAGCAGCGAATGCGCGCCGTGCTGGCCGACGGCGTGCTCCCGGCGGACTATCCCGCGCTGATGGCAGTGCTGGACGCTTGCCAAGCAGCGCGTGAAGTGTTGACAATGGCGGTGCGCGCGCCCTGAAGGGGCCACGACGGCACCGTTATGCCTTTTTTCATCGTGTTCACCCTTTCTTGAATCAGGAGCTTTCCCATGCTGACAACCGGCGGTATTACTTTCAACTCGATCAACAGCTCCATCTCGCAAGTCACCTCGCGCCGTGAAGCCGACCTGCAGAACACCATCAACAGCCTGGGCGACAGCCCCAGCACCGGCGAGCTGCTCGGCCTGCAGCAGCAAGTGCAGCAGTGGACCATGTTCACCCAGATCCAGAGCACCATCGTCAAGGAAGTGTCCGAAGCGATGAAGGGCGTGATCCAGAAGGCTGCCTGAGCGCGCACGCAGGGGCACCGCCCTCAGGGCGCTGCCCCTGCGTCAATCAATCCAGGGGGCCCGGGGCGACTGGGCCTGGGGCGATTTCGTCTTCAGGGCTTCACGCTCGCTGGTGGAAGAAGGCCATTCCACCCTGAGCCTCCGCAGTCAACGACTGCGCCGCCGTGCCCTGCGGCTCGCCGCCCAGGAAGGTAGACCAATCCTGCGCATGGTCCACAAAGCGTTCCACCGCCTGCACAAACTCGGCAGATGCGCCCGGCACCCGCTCATCGAAACGCTGCGACAGCAGCACCGACGCTGGTTCGTTTTCATCCAGCGACAGCGTGGCGCCGCCGGTGCCGCGCCAGAATCGGTTGGCGCGCAGCATGGCGGCCATCACTTCCTCGCGGCGTGCGGAGGGCACGGCGCCCAGCACCGCAAAGCAGGTGAGCGCATGGGCCGCGGCGTCGTGCTGCAGGTGCACGGCGATCTGGTCGAACGCCAGGGTGCAAGCGCCCTGTGCATCGAGTTCGACCGGGAACAGGCCCGCGGCCTGGCGCAAGGCATCGAACAGCGCACTGCGCGTTGCGGCGGTGTCGGTCATGGGAATCTCTCGCTTTCTTGTCTTCAAGGGTGGTTTCGTTCGCCCGGTGGCGGCAGCGGCACGGCCTGGTTACAGCGCACGCACCGACACGAGTGCCGACAAGTAGGCATCGCCGTCGGCGGCCAGGTCGTCCAGCGACGCTGCGCGGCCGGGTTGGGTACAGCCCCATCGCTGCGGCTGGCTGCCGAAGGCGTCGTCCACCAGCACCAGCGTGCGTCCCTCGGGCCAGCGGCCGTCGGCGCGGGCTGCGGCGGCGCGCTCCTGCAGCAGGCGTGCCAGCGTGAATGCGCCCTCTACCGCCATGGCAGGCGTAGCGCCGGCCGTGCCTGCGCCATCCCCCGCCGGTGACCAGTCGCGCTGCATGAACAGCGCCACGTCCGGGCCTGCGCTGTAGCAGCGCAGCCGGGCATGCAGCCCGCTGCCGATGATGCCGAGCACCGCGTCACCACGCACGCTGCCACCGCGCGAAGACCAGGCCTGAAAGGCTTGGTCTGGGTCGAGTTCAGCCCATTGCGCAGCCACGCCACTGGCGAACAGGTGCGAGGCCAGGGGCTCCAGCGCGTGCACCACGCCCTGGGCGAGCGGTGGCGCGGGCAGGCCAGCACGGGCCAGCCAGCCAGAGGCCGCAGTGCTGGGGCGGGAAAGAAGACCGGAGAGCTTGTCCATGGTGCGTTCCGAGGTGTTGGTAGTCCGGGTGGAAAGTTGCGTGGCGGCTTGGCGCAAAGACCGGGGTGTCGGCGTGCCGGATGTGCGTCAGCGAACGCTGCGCGGGTCCAGCAGCGGTTGCTGGCGACTTGTGCGGACCTCGGCCAGGATGGACGATTCGCGCGCGACGTAGCTGACGTTGGAGATCTGTTCTTCCAGCGCCTGGATCTGCCGGTTGACCGCGGGGGTGCGGGGCTGGCTGCGCAGCGTTTCGAGCTGGGTCAGGGCGTCGGTGGTGCCCATGCCCAGCAGGCTGCCAACGCGCTCGGAACCCCAATCTTCGGTGCGCTCGGCGACCTGGCCCTTGGCCTGCAGGTCGCGCACATGCGTCTGGATGGCGCCGAGCCGGCTCTGCGCGGCCGCTTGCTCCCCGGGGGTGAAGCCCGGCCCCATCAGTTCGAGCATCTTGTCGGGCGTCATCGCCAGCAGTGCGGTGGCGGTCTTGGTGCTGACCACCTGGGGCAGCACGCAGCCCTTGAACGGCGGCGATTCGCCGGTGCGCGAACGCATCGCCGCGGGGTTCACATCGTTGGGGTGGGTCAGCTGGTCGCCGAAGGCGATGTCGTTGTCGATGCCGATCACGCCGGTGACGCGGCCATCCGCGCCTTGCTGCACGATGTAGTTGTGGCCGTGGCGGTCCACCTGGCCGCACAGCGCATCGAGCCACTGCAAATCGGTGGTTTTCTCGCGCAGCACCGGGTCGGAGAAGTCGAACGCCACGAAGGCATCCTTCTCCTGCACCGTGGTGTCGCCGTCCATGTTTTCAACTTCCATGGAGTTGATCAGCTGAATGCCCCCTTCCACCAGCTTGCCATCCACGAAGCCTTTTTCCCGTGCGTAGGCCGTGGCCAGCTCGGGGCTCGCGCTCAGCTCGGCGCGCTTCTCGGGCGACAGCGTCACGACCACATCCCCCGACTTCAGCGGCGACAAGCCTGGCGCGAAGGACATCACCAACCCCATCCGCTGCTGGCCATCCACCTCGTGCACGCCGATTTCGGCTTTGGGTGTGACGCCCATGCCCAGGTGCTGGTCCAGGCGGTGCACCGCCACGTTGCGCTGCTCCATCACGGGCCGATCGGTGTTGATGCCGGACGCCGAGACCGCATCAGGCTGGGCGCCCCCCGGCACGGAGGGCTTGAACACGCCGGTGAAACGCGTGCCGTCGCTCAACTGGTAGTGGCCCTTGAACACCGTGTTGACCGCGCCGCTGCCCAGCTTCGTCAAGCCGCCGCCGGCCTCCGGGCTCCTGTCGAGCGCCTTGTCGTTGAAGGCCAGGCCCGCTGTCTCGGGGCGGATCGGCACGCCGGTCTGCGCGTACTGCTGCGCCAGGCCTTCGGGCATCTTGAGCTTGATGGCCTGCACCAGCGACTCTCCGTCGAGCGGCAGGCTGAACAGCCTTTCGACGCCCGCCTGCAGTTCGGCGGGGTTCATGCCGCTGGCGCGCAGTTCGGTGGTCACGGCACGAATGTCCTGCAGTGACAGCGGCGGCTTGTGCTGCGAGAACGCGCGCGCATCGGCAACGCTCAGTCCCTCGGGCATGCCTTCCCTGCCGATCTGATCGCGCAGCCCATCGAGCTGCGCGCGCTGGGCCTGCACCTGGCTCTTGAGCAGGGCGATGTCGTCCCGGTGACTGTGGCGCGAATTGCCCTGCGCATAGGCGTCGCAGGAGCGTTCGAGCTCGCCCAGTTCCTGCGACAGCTTGTGGATTTGCCCCTCGGCATAGGCCTTGCGGGACTCCGGGGTGGTGGGCGGTGCGGGCGCGCGGTCGCTGCCGGCGGCCTGGTGAAAGGACTCGAGCTTGTTCAACACTTCCTTGTAGCCGGTGGAGCGGTGCAGCACGGTGATGCCGAACAGCTTCCAGTCACGCTTGGGCTCGCCCACGGTGTCGCGCAGCGCGGTGGGTGTGGCCAGCGCCTCGCGGCGCAGCGCTACCGGCGCCTGGGGCGCGGTGGTGACGGTGCGCTCCTGCAGAGACCGTCCGCTCGCGGGCTGGGGTGTGGCGCGCAGCTCTTCGCCCAGCGATGCGTGGGGCGGGGTGGCCAGGGCGGTCACGGTGTGGCCGCCGAGCTTTCCCTGCACTTCGCCGCTGCCCGTCGGGGCGGTGCCTGAGGTCCAGGTCGGAGCCGTCGTGGTGCCGGTCTGGATCGGGGAAAAGGACATGGCTGCTGCTCCTGGCGGTGCGGGGAAGGGGTGGGGCGGCCTCAAGGCCGCGGGACTGCCGCCCGGGCGCCAAGGCGCGGGCGGTGCATGGACTTGGTAACCCCGCCGTGCAAGAGGTTCCATCGCGCCCTGCCCAGGGAGGCGATGGATGGCGTTGCGCGCCTACTTGGCCGCTGCCTGCGTTTCCACGTTGATGACTTCCGCCACGTTGAGCAGCAGCATGGGCGGGTACAGGCCCAGGGCCTGCACGGTGCGCATGTTGATGAGCAGCGAAAAGCGCTGCAGCGTCGACGCTGGAATGTCCTGGGTGCGTTTTTTCTCGACCAGGATCTGGCGCGCCATGGACCCGGCGTAGCGGCCGATGTTGGCGCCGTTGGAGAACAGCCCGAACATGCAGCCCGACTGCCGCACGATGCTTTCGGTGGCGCAGAAGGTCGGCAGCTTGTTGTCCAGCGCGGCGGCAGTGACGGCATCGCGGTGCGTGAAGGCCAGGAAGGTGATGGGCCCCACATACAGCAGGTCGGCGCCGCGCTCGGCCAGGCTCTTGACCTGTGCGGTGATCTGCCCCGGGTCCGGTGCGCCGGTGGGCAGCAATGGCAGGGCGGCCTCGACGACTTCGAAGTTCTGCGTCTTGGCCAGGTCCTTGAGCCGGTCGCGGATGAGCGCCGAATTGGGCTCCACCGGGTTGTGCAGATAGCCCAGCTTGGCAAACGGGCGGTAGGCGCGGATCGCGTTGAGCTGCACCGGCAGGGGCGCCACGTGGCTCACGCCCGTCACGTTGCGCGAGGGGTGCTCCAGCGTGGGCAGCAGACCTGCGCCCACCGGGTCGGTCACTTCCGTGAAGACGATCGGGATGTCGCGGATCGGGTTGCCGGCGTTGGGCTGGTCGTGGCGGCCCGCCAGTGCCAGCGACGTGGGCGTGCCCCACACGTAGATGAGGTCCGGGTTGGCTGCGCGCACCCGGCTGCGCAGGTCGGCAATGTCGTCGGCCTTGCCCGAGTAGCGGATGTTGACGTAGCGCACCGGCACGTCCTGGCGCTGCAGGTAGCTGGTGAACCCGGCCTCGATGTTCTGCTCATCGCGCGGCAGCACCATGGCCACGGTGTAGCGCGCGGTAGCGGCCGCCACCGCGGCGGCGGCACCGCTCGATGATGCGGCGGGGGCGGGCTGCTGCGCCTGCGCGCCAAGCCCGCAGAGAATCGATGCGGCCGCCAGGGCCTGAAGTGCTTTGGAAACGAAGGGCATGAATATCTCCTGTGTGCCGGGCACGGGCGTTACGCGGCCACGCCGGCGCGCGGTGCCACGCGCAGGCCGGCTAGCAGTCCCAGGGTGGCAACCGTCAGCAAGATGCCGACCGCGACGACGGCCCCGGCAAAGCCGAAGGCCGTGACCGCAATCGCCGTCACGAAGGGCGCGACGATGCTGCCGGCCCGCTCGATGAGGCGGAATGCCGCCAGCGCCTGCTCCGGCGTGGCCGTGGCCTTGCCGTCGGGCTGGTGTTCGAACACCTCGGTGGTCAGTGCGATTTGGGGCGACGACTGGAACGCCTGCCCGAAGCCCAGCAAGGCGCAGCAGGCGGCCATGCCCCAGACACCACCGAGCGCCGGCAGCGACAGGCAGGCCAGCACGCTCAGCGCGCCACCCAGCACGATGAAAGGCTTGCGCTGCCCCAGCAGGTCCGACCAGTGCGCCACCAGCGTGGCGGTGGACGCAAAGCACAGAAAGTACAGCAGCAGCACGCGGCCTGCCACGGCGGGCTGCTGCTGCAGCTCGCTCATGTACAGCGGCACCACCACCGACAGCACGGTGACGGCCACCAGGCGGCCGGGCAGGGCGGAGCCCAGGATCACGCACACCGCGCGGGGTTCGCGCAGCACGGCCCAGTAGCCGCGCCAGCCGCCCGTGGTGGCCAGTCCGCGCTGGGCGGCCTGGGCGCCCATGGTGGCGCTGTCGAGCGACAAGCGCATGGCGGCCACCAGGGCGGCGGCCATGCACAGTGCGCAGGCCACAAAACCCGCCACATCGCCAGCGCGCGCCGCGATCATTCCGCCAAACGGCGGGCCCACGATGCCGGCTGCGACGATGGCGGCGGCCACTTCGGCCAGCCCACGCGCGCGCTGCTTGGGCGGTGTGATGCGAACGATGGCGGTCTGCACCAGGATCAGCGCCAGCCCGTAGGCCGCGCCGCCCGTGGCGCGCAGCGCGATGAGCGTCCAGGCATCCTTGGCCCAGGACGTGGCGGCCAGCGCGAACATGCCGACCAGGGCCGACAGCACCAGGCTCCATCGCAGGTCGAATCGCTTGGCCAGCGCCGGGCCCAGCGGCTGGGCCAGTGCCAGCGTGGTCATGAACGCAGCGACCGGCAGGCCCGCCACCATGGTGGGCGACAGCGCCACGTCGAACGGACGGACCTCGCTGGCGAATACCGTGAAGAACGGCCGCAGCAGCTCTTCGGACAGCGCCACCAGAAAGACGGTCAGGCGCAGCAGCGTCAACTGCGACGCGACGGCGGCGGGCACTGCCGTGGCCTCGGCGCGGTCGCCCTGCCGGTGGCCCGCAGCCTCCAGCAGCTGCGCGCGGCACTCTGCGGCGTCGCGGTCATGGGCCTCGGCCGCGTCGCGCGCAACCGCGTGCCGGCGTTGCCAGCGGCGTTGCACGCGCTGCCAGCCCCGGGCCTGGGCGTAGGCGGCCAGCGGGTACAGCAGCGACTTGCGCCACAGGCCGCGCGACAGCTCGCGCACCAGCACTGCAGCGATCACCAGGGCCAGCACCAGATCGAGCAGCATGCCGCCCAGCTGGCGGTTCACGTAGTCGGCAGGGTAGCCCACCACGATCCGCCCGCCATCGGGCGTGACGTTGATTGCGCGTTGGGAGAAGTCCTCCTCGCTCTCTCGCCGCTGGCCCGCGGGCACATCGTCGCCCCAGGTGGTGTGCGTGGCGGCGGCATCGCCCTGGCGCAGCGCCAGGTAGCTCAGCTCCGGCGCTTCGGCCAGCTGCTTCTTGAAAAGCTCGTCCATGCCGTTCAGCTGGCTCCATGGCACGCCTGCGGCGAGCGCACGGGCCACCTGGCCGGACAGGGTGCGGGCCACGGCGTCGGCGTTGTTCTGGATCTGCTCGGTGACGAAGGGGCGGGCGGATTCGCGCGCGATCCACACCATGGTGGAGGGCGCTGCCACCCCCGCCAGCAGCAGTGCCAGCCACAGGGCCTTGCCGTAGCCTTGGGTGCGCGTGCCGTTCGTACCGTTCGTACCGGTGGTTCCGTTCGAGCCATGGACCCTGTCGGTGCGGGCCGTGGGGTCCGCTTCCATGGCGCGACTGGCGCCATGGCGGCGGCGCTGCAGCGACTCGATCACGCGGGTGCCCCAGCGGATCAGCGCCCACCAGGTCAGGAACAGCGTGCCGACAATGAGGGGCAGCGCCTTGAGCACCATGCTGGTGGCGGCATGGTGGGCCTGCTGCCGCACGACGGTGGGGTCCAGCGCCGCCCAGATGGTGGCGGCAGGCGTACCCGTCGAATCGAACATGACCGTGCCCACGAAGACGCCCCGGCCCGTGGTGCGCACGCTGGGGGGGTGGTCCGGGCCGCCGGTGCGCAGCGGCGCGTTCCAGCGCCCGTCAATGGCGGTGCGCAAGGTCTCGTCGCCGGCCTTGGCCACCGGGTCCCCGCGGTCCGTGTCCACAAAGACGGCGCGCAGCGCCTTGTCCTCGGACTGCATGCGCTGCAAGCGCTCCACCAGGGAAGTCTGGTCGGCCACCGCCACGCCGAACTGCATGCCGCGCTCCGCCTCGTCCGCCACCTGCTGCAAGAGCCGCACCACCCGGTCTTGCGACAACTGGGTGAGCAGTTGCTCGGTACGCCAGGCGATCAGCACGAGCGAGAGCCCGAACAGCGCCAGCGAGAAAATCGCCGCGAACACCAGCGACTCGCGGCGCAGGCGGGGGCGCAGCGCCGCGAGATCGACGGACGCGGCAGGGCTCTGCGCGGCGCCTTCTGTGATGGTGCTGTCACTCATGAGGTATACCCTTTGGCTTGGCTGCGATGCAGGGGCTTGCTTTGCAACAGCCACGTTGTCGTGCAAACTCGCACGCTGCTGTCGGAGTCTCTGGTTTGCTGTCGTCGATTCAACTTACGCCCCCGTCCCTGTCGCCTGATGTGGCATTCGCCCATCTCCCGGATCTGAGTGCCCACATCCTTTTGCCGCGTGACTTTGCGGCATGGAGCGCGCTGCGCGACCGGGTCATCGCCGACTTGCCCAACCCCGACTTCTATGTGCGCGAAGACGATGAGCAGGCGTTCTTCGAGGCCCACACGCAGCCCCGGGGCGAGACCATCGGTGTGTTTGCGCACGGCGCGCTCGTCGCCTATGCCATGGTCGGGTTTCCCGAGGCGGATTCGCCCGAGAACCTGGGGGCCGTGATCGGCATCGAGCCGGAACTCCACGCCCAGGTGACCCACCTGTCGAGCTGCATGGTGCTGCCCGAGTGGCGCGGCCGCAAACTGCAGCGCACGCTGCTGGCCGCGCGGCTGGCGCTGGCGCATGCGCGCGGCCGGCCGCTGTGCATGGCGATGGTGTCTCTGCTCAATCACAGCAGCAGGCACAACCTGCTGCGCCAGGGCCTGCACATCGCATGGACGGGCGTGATCGACAGCCTTCAGCGCCATGTGGCCATGATCGACCTGCAACACGGCCTGCACTTCGACATGGGCGACGAGAAGCTGCTGCAAAGCGATGACTTCCATGCCCTGCAGGCGGCCTGCACCGCTGGCTACACCGGCATCGGCGAGGTGCGCGATGCATCGGGCGTGCGCCTTCGGTACGTGCGGCACCTGCATCATGACCGCGCTCCCTGGTAGGTGATAGCCACGACGGTGATGTCGTCCGCCTGCGCAGCCCCAGCCTCGAACGTGCGCACTGCCTGAACCACGCGCTGCGGCACGCCGCCCGAATGGCCTTTGTGCAGAGGGTCGGCACCCACGGCCACCATGGCGTCGAGCAGCGCCTGGTCGCCGAACAGATCGCCTTCGGCATTGTTGGCTTCGGTCACGCCGTCCGTGTACAGCAGCAGCGTCTCGCCGGGTGACAGCATGACCTCGCCCTCGTTGTATTCCTGGCCCTCCAGCACGGCCAGCGCCATGTTGGTGCCGCGCTCGAAGAAGGTCGCCTTGCCGTCCCGCAGCCGAATCGGCGGGTTGTGGCCGGCGTTCACGTAGGTCAGCCGTCCGCTGCTCAGGTGCAGCACGCCGTAGAACACGGTGACGAACATCATCTGGTCGTTCTCGGCGCACAGCTGGTCGTTCAGCGCGGCGATGGTCGCGCCGGGCAGGCGCAGGAACAGCGCATTGCTCTTTAGCAGCGTGCGCGAGATCGCCATGAAGAAGGCGGCCGGCACGCCTTTGCCCGAGACATCGGCCACCACGATGGCCAGGTGCTCGTCGTCGATGGGGAAGTAGTCGTAGAAGTCGCCGCCCACTTCCTTGGCGGGGATCATGGTGGATGCGATGTCCACCTCGTCCATGTCGGGCGCTGACCGCGGCAGGATCGACAGCTGCATCTGGCGCGCGATCTCCAGCTCCTGCTGCAGGCTGGCCAGCATGGCCTGTGTCTGCACGGCGGCCTGCAGCTCGCGCAGCAGCTTGAGCAGGCGGCTTTGCTGCGTGCTCACCAGGCCCGACATGCGCCCCAGAATCCCGGCCAGCTCGGCCAGCTGGTTGGTGCCGCTCTGCACGGTTTCGGCGACGGGCGTGGGGATTTCGCCCCGCGTGGCGAGCGACGCGAGGATCTCCTCGCGCGACGCCGGGTCCAGGCTCTCGGCCAGCGAGCGCAGCTGGTCGCGGATCAGGCGCTCCTGCTGGTGGCGGATGCGGATGCGTTCCTGCCGCAGGGTTTCCAGGTTGAGCAGTTCCGAACGGATGGCTACCACGCCCCGCGCGATGGCGCCGGACTCGTCCTCCGCCTCTTCCTCGCCGTCGTCCAGCGACGCATCGGTGGCCCCGCTGGCCAGCGCCTTGAGCACCCCCACCGAGCGGCTGAGCGGCTCCATGGCGTGCTGCATGTAGGCCGCCAGGCCCATCACCACCAGGGCGGCAAACAGCAGGGCACCGCCGGCAGCCGCCCAGTTGAAGAACTTGTCCGACCGGTACTGCGCGGTGACATCCTGCGCCCACACCAGTGCGCCCACCACGCGCTTGTCGGGGTTCATCACCGGCTGGCTCACCAGCTGCAGCGCGCCCTGGCCGGTAGCGGATGTCGTCGACAGCGGCAGGATCAGCGCCTGCGAAGACCGCACGGGCACCACGGCGCCGGTGGCGGACAGGCTGCCGGGCTGGGTGCCCAGGGTTTCCTTGCCGCGCATGTTGACGAGGAAGATGTCACCGCCCAGGTAGGCGGCCAGCTCGGGCAGCCGCTGCGCGACGTCCTGGCCGATGGCCAGCGCACCGCCGTCGAAGCCGCGCACCAGCACCCAGTCGTACTGCCGCGGCGCCACCTGGCTCAGGCCGCGCACGCCCGAGGGCGATTCCATGGCGGCCTTGACCCAGCCGGATTCGGCCAGCGGCTGCGGGTCGAACCCGGGCTCGGTGGTGGAGATGAGTCCGCCGCCAGGCCCCAGGATGTCGATGCGCAGGCCCGGCGCCTGGCGCACCGCATGCGCCAGCAGCGAGTCGATGCGCTGCTGCGCACCGGGGGCCTGCAGGTTGCGAAACGACGGGTCTTCCAGCAGCTTGCGCGCCAGCGCGTCCTGGCGGTCCAGGCTCTCGTTCTGGAGCTTGTCCCACGCGATCCGCTGGCCCTGCAGCAGAGCCTCGTTGTAACGCTGCGCCCAGCGCTGCTCGCCGAGCCAGCCCATCATGCCCAGGGCGGTCACCAGCAGTGCCATCGCCAACAGCAGGATGAACATGATGCGCCGCTTAAGCTGCATCGTTGTCCTTTCGTGTCGGCTGCCAGGGCTGCGGACGGGGTTGGGCCCACCAGCTGGCCCCGACGGCCAGCGTGGCGACGAGCATCAGGCTGGTGGTCGGCAGGCCCGCTGCCGCGATGCCGCCAGCGAGCAGGGCGCCGATGGCGGCTCCGAGCAGCGTGGCAGACGCCGTGGTGTGGCGGGTGCGCTGTGTCGATGTCACGGCATGACCCAGCAGGTACGCCGTGAGCAGGGCCGCCACCGACAGGGCGGCGATGTGCCAGGAGCCCGTGCCAGGCAGTGCCAGGGCCAGTGCATTCAAGGTGGCTGCCACCCCCAGAGCCGCGCCGGTGTGGCGGCGCCGGCGCAGGGGATCGAGCAGACCCCCCAGCAGTCCGACACCCAGTGCACTGGCCACTGCGGCTTCAGAAAGTCCGTGGGGAATGGCAGTGGCCGCCACCCAGCCCAGCACCATGAGCAGGCCCGACGCCGCCGCGGTGCAGGCCGTGGCGCCCCATGCGCGCAGACCGGTGCGGGCCGCCGCCGTGGGCTGCGGCAGGTTGCGCCCGCCGACCCGGTGGCGCCAGGGGCTGCGCGGCTCGTTCCAGCGCAGCAGCAGGAAGCTGGCGCACAGCAGCGGCAGCGTCAGTGCCAGCCCGCCATACAGCCCGCCGAGCGCGGTGAACGCGACCGAGCCCAGTGCCGGGCCGAGCCAGACCGTGGCGCCCACCCAGGCCCCGATCGCTGCCTTGGGCCAGCGGGGCATGGCGTGCTTGAAGTCCTGGCGGCGCGGCACCTGCTCGACCGTCATGCAGGCCGCCAGCGCGGCACCGGCGAACCCGCCGCACCACAGCGCCACGACCGGCAGCAGGTGCAGGGGGTTGTATCCCGTCAATGCGCCCGAGGCCAGCACCAGGGCCAGTGCGGCCAGCCCGGCGCAGGCCGAGAACAGCACCGACAGCACAGGCCAGCGCCGGCCCTGCGTGATCCAGGCGGCAACGGTGGCAGCGACGATGAACGCGGCAGGCAGCAGCGCGAAGTGGAGGGGGGCGATGTCGGCCACCGCGCTCGATGCCGATGCGGCCAGCCCCAGCAGAGCCATGGCAGCAAGGGTCATGAGCAGGCTGGTCCAGAAGGACTGCGCCTCGGCGGCCACCACACGCACCTGCGTGAGGCCGTGGTCGGCAAATCGGTGGGTGCCCTGGGCTTCAGCCAGCAGCATGTCCAGGTATTCGCGCCGCTGGGCCTGGGGCTCGGTCTGGCGCAGCGACGAAATCAGGCGGCGCACCCGGGTGAGTGTTTCGTGGACGCCGCGCACGGCATGGCCCAGCTGCTGCGCCCGCAGGTCGAACCCGCGCCGGTGCGGCAGCACGATGGACCGGTCGTAGCGCCCGCTGGCAATGGCGCGCATCGCCAGCCGCACGGCATGGTTGCGCAGCTTGACACCCTGGGCTTCAGAAAAGCGCGCGGCCAGGAAGGCCAGCGCCGCCAGCAGCAGCACCGTGGGCAGCAGCAGGATGGCGGCCGAGCGTGCAAACGGCCCGGCGCCTGTCTCCTGCAGGGCCAGGCGCACGGTGCCGCGCGGCTCGCCGCGCACGGTGATGGGTGCATCGGCCACGGTACCGGCAGTCGCCTTCGCGGACCTCTCCCGTTCCACGAACCACAGGACCTTGCCGGGCCCCTGCAGCAGTGCGATGGACTGGATTTCGGCATGGGCGCCCAGGCGCTGGTTGAAGAGTGCCTCCACCCCCACCAGGCCGTCGAGCGGGATGCCGATGTCCAGCGCGTGGCCGATGCGCTGGCTCAACGAGTCGGCCATGAGCTGGGCGCGCACGCGCTCGCTCTCTTGCCGCATGCCGCGCAGCTGCTCGTACGTGTTCCAGGCCAGGGCGGCGGCCGCTGCCAGCAGCAAGACCAGGGCGACGCTGCCCAGGCGCAGGGCGGCATTGGGGCGGCGGGGCCTGCGGTGGCTGCTCATTCCAGGCGCTCGCTTTCGTCCAGCCGTGCCAGGCAATCGTCCATGCGCGCACGCACCGCAGCCGCTTCGGCCAGGGACTGGGCCATGCGGCCGGTGCGCTCGTAGGACTGCCGGCGGTATTGCGGTGCCAGGGCCCAGCGCGCGGCCGCCCAGCCGATCACCACCACCAGCACGAAGATCGCCAGGGTGGTGAGCAGGATGGGGCTGAGCAGCTTGTCGCGCAGCGAGCCGCCGTCCACCCACTGCAGGGCCGGTGCCGGGGCTGCGTAGCTGGTGCTGATGTGTCCCACCACTTCGCCGAAGGCGTTGTGCAGGGGCAGGCCCATGACGGCCTCGGTGCCTACCAGGGCAATCCAGGTGCGGTCGCCGTGGGCTCCGGCTTCGGCGGCCTGCGCGACGCGGGCATGCAGGGGCTCGCCAATGGCGCCGCGGTCGGTGCTGAACAGCGCGATGCCGGCGCGGTCGACCACGTCGATGGCATGCAGTTGCCGGTCGCTGGCCAGTGCCTTTTCAAGCCGCGAGGGCATGGCACGGTGGTCGGGAAGGTCCAGGCCCAGCGCCAGGTCGCCCTCGATGGACTCCTGCAGGCCGGCCAGCGTGAGCGACAGCCGGGCGCGCTGGATGCCCTGTTCTTCCTGGGTGCGGATGTTTAGCAGCAAAAAGGCGATGAGAACCACGCCTGCCAGCACGATCAGCAGCCACAGCCCGGCCAGCTCCCACAGCGCCGCAAACCCGGGCTTGGCGCCCACGGGCGGCGTGGCCGGCGCGGCAGCACCGGGCTGCGCCGGGGTATCAACGGGTGAAAAGGCGGCTCCGCTCATGCCACAATGCGCCGACGCGTGTGCAGGCCGAGAGAGCGGCGATGCGCATCGATGTCCACGGCCCTTTCGAGCGCATGCTGTCTATGAACCCTCCGGCTGAACTGCACTGCACCCTGTCCGGTACCGTCGCGGAGCTCCCGTCGTTCTTCGAGCGCATGGAGGATTGGGCCATGGAGCAGGGCGCTCCCATGCCGCTGGCATCTTCTTTCGGACTCATGCTGGATGAGTTGCTCACCAACGTCGCTACCCACGGGTATGGCGGTCAGGGCGGGCCGGTGTCCGTGCAACTGGTGTTCACGGCCCCCAGCACCTTGAGCGCTGTGGTGCGCGACGAAGGTCCTGCGTTTGATCCCACCACGCTGGTGGCTGCCGATATCGAGGCGTCGCTCGAGGACAGGCATATCGGTGGGCTGGGTGTGCATTTCGTCAAGAAGTTGGCGGATCGTTTCGTTTACCGCCGGGACGGCGCCGTCAACGAAATCGCGGTGTCTCGCACATGGGCGCCGGGCGGCGCTCTGGGCGAAGGTATGTAGCAAAGTGTACAGGCGTATCATTGCCTGTGACCAGCGCCATGTGCGCTGCCCGGCCGCGCTCGCGCCCGGGTGCATCGACTCCTCCCCCTACCGTTTTCCCTTCGACCGCTCCCTGGTGCCATGTCCGACAGCCACGTGTCCCCGTTGATCGCAGCACTGGGTGAAGCCATTGGCATTCCGGCACTGCGCGCCGATGCGCAGGGGTGCTGCCGGCTTCTCTTCGATGGCGACCGCGCGGTGGAACTGCGGTGCGCCCCAGCGCAGGGGCGCTGGGTGCTGTCCTGTGCGCTGCGCGGGCAGCGTCTGGACACGGCGGGAATGCAGGTGCTGATGCAGGGAAACCACATGGGCGCCGGCTTTGGCGGCGGATGGTCGGGCGTGGACGCTCAGGGGCTGGCTGTGGTGCATTTGCCACTGCCGCTGCCCGAGGCATCGGCCAACGCCATGCTCAGCGCCATCGAGTTGCTGCTCAACCATGTGGAGCGATGGGAGCGGCGTCTGCTGGAAGCCGTGCCCGCCGCATCCGGCTCGCGCATGGCTGAGTGGGCGCAGCGCATCTGACGCTCGCGCTGCCAGCGGTTTGAGCGCCTGCCGCTGTCGCCTCATTCCGCGCATTCTCTTTGCCACCAGGGCGTGGAACCTTAACCGTGGCCTTCAGCCCCTGCGGCCGATGATGGGCTCGTCGGGCAGCTCGTTGCCAGGGCGTTTGCTGGTGCTGCCTGCAGCACCCGTAGCACCCGCGGGGCTCGCAGGGAAGTGCTGTTGCAGCAGCGCAGACACTTCGGAAATGGCGCGGGCAAGCCCTTCCTCGTGGCGCCCGGCGCGAAACGCATCGCCCATTGCGGCCACCATGCGCTGCCAGGTATCGGCCGGCACGGCGCCTGCCAAACCCCGGTCGGCCACGATCTCGATGGCGTGCTCGGCCTGCAGCAGATAGATCAGGACGCCGTTGTTGCCCTCGGTGTCCCACACCTGCAACTTGCCGAACTGGGCCACTGCGCGCTCACGGGCGCTGGCACCGCGCCACAGGTACGACAGGGGCAGCCCTGCCTCGACGCAGATGCGGATCTGCCCGGTGTGCAGTTGTTCGCTGGTCGCGACGCGCTCGGTGAGCCGCGCGATCAGATCGGCAGGGAAGGACCGCGTGAGCGCACCGTCGGCCCAGCGGTGGCGGGCCAGGCGCTGGCAGCGGTGCCAGAGGGAGTGGTTATGTCCTGCCATGTTCACCAGCCTCCCGACGCGCCGCCGCCGCCAAAGTTACCGCCGCCGCCCGAGCTGAAACCGCCCCCTGACCCGAAGCCCCCGCCGCCGCGGCTACTGCCACCGCCGCCCCAGCCGCCAGCGCCCGCACCCCAGCCGCCCGCGCTGCCGCCGTGGATCACCGGGCCGCTGCGGCCGCCAAAGAGCCAGGTGTAGAGCAGTGCGATCAGGCCGGCGCCGCCGGCCAGCAGCAGGCTGGAGGTGATGAAGAAGGCAACGGCGCCCACGCCTCCGCCCATGACCAGGCCGCCCATCCGCCCGCCCAGCAGGCTGCGTGCCAGCGGGCCCGCGACGATCACGCCGAAGAACAGAAAGATGGCGAGGTCCGTCCAGTCGAACCCGCTGCCTCCCGCAGAACTGCGGCTGCGTTGGGGCTCGCTGCCTTGCTCCGGGGCGGGCAGGGCCTCGCCTGCGATGCGTGCGCTCAACTGGGCTACCGCGGCGGTCAGGCCGCCAGCGTAGTCGCCCTGTTGAAACTTCGGCTTCATGGCGCCGTCGATGATGCGTGCCGCGGCGATGTCGGGGATGGCGCCTTCCAATGTCTTGGCGACCTCGATGCGCATCCTGCGGTCGTTCTTGGCCACGACCACCAGCACGCCGTCGCCCACCTCGCGGCGGCCGATCTTCCACACGTTGGCGACGCGGTTGGCGTACGCGGCGATGTCTTCGGGCGCGGTGCTCGCCACCATCAGCACCACCACCTGCGCGCCGCGGGTGCGCTCCAGCGCCTGCAGCTGCGCGTCCAGCGCGGCAGCGTCGTCGGTACTGAGCGTGCCGGTCTGGTCGATCACGGCGCGGGTGAGGGCGGGCACGGGCTGCAGGCCCTTGTCAGCCTGGGCCCAGGTGCTCGATGTTGCTATTAAAAATATAGCTGCTAGCGCCCGCCAGATGCGCGGTAGAGGCATTTTTTGGTCCAAGTGAGGGGCTGTGTCGGCGCGCAGGCCTCAGCGCTTGGGTTGTGATGCCGAGAAGTCCACCGTGGGCGGTGCGGAGATCTGCGCCTCGTTGGCGACCGTGAAGGTGGGCTTGGGCGCGTAGCTGAACGCCTTGGCCGTGAGGTTGGTGGGGAAGCTGCGCGCGAGCACGTTGTAGTTCTGCACGGTCTCGATGTAGCGGTTGCGCGCCACGGTGATGCGGTTTTCGGTGCCCTCCAGCGTCACGCGCAGGTCGCGAAAGCCCTGGTTGGCCTGCAGCGTGGGGTAGCGCTCGGACACCACCATCAGCCGCGACAGCGCGCCCGACAGCTCGCCCTGCGCCTGCTGGAACTTGCTGAACGCCTCGGGGTTGTTCAGCGTCTCGGGCGTGACCTGGATCGACGTGGCCTTGGCGCGGGCCTCGACCACGCGGGTGAGGGTTTCCTGCTCGAAGTTGGCCTCGCCCTTCACGGTGGCGACGATGTTGGGCACCAGGTCTGCGCGGCGCTGGTACTGGTTGAGCACCTCGCTCCAGGCAGCCTTGGACTGCTCGTCCAGCCGCTGGAAGTCGTTGTAGCCACAGCCGCTCAGGGCCAGAACGACGGTGAGCAGGGCAAGAATGCGTTTTGTCATCATGAAGGTGGGCACCAGGTAAAACTAAAAAGCCGGACATCAGGGGCCGGGCCGCCGTCGAGCGCTACTGCCATGCCGACCATTCGGCGGATTCTGCATTACACCGGCGCCAGCAGACCTGCCCGGTGCCCTGTACGGTTGGGGGGGCGACTGCACGGGTTGGCCGCACAGGTTGCCTGCACAATAGCAGCCTGCGCGCAGCCCGACCATGAGCCCAGCGCGCTTGTCGTCCTCGGACTTTTCCTACGCCACACTCACCCCATGCCCCGCCCCAGCGCCGCCACCCTCGGAGGGTCCTCGGATGACACCGAGGCCGCTTTCTATGAAGCCCTGCAGCGCGGCGACATCGAGCTGCTGATGTCCTGCTGGTCGGAGGACGACGACATCGTCTGCGTGCACCCCGGGGGCCCGCGGCTCATGGGGGCTGCAGCGATTCGCGCCGCGTTCGAGGCCATGTTCGCCCATGGAACGGTGCGGGCCCGGCCGGTGCAGGTGCACCGTGTGGTGGCCCTGTCGAGCGCGGTGCACAGCGTGGCCGAGCAGGTCGAGGTGATGCTGCCCGACGGCCTGCACCAGGCCGTGGTACTGGCCACCAACGTCTACCACAAGACCCCCGAAGGCTGGCGCATGGTGGCCCACCACGCCAGTCCCGGCACGGCGCCCGACGCGCAGGTAGTGGACACGCAGCGCCCGGTGCTCCACTGAGCCGTGATGCGGGACGTGGATTCAGGTAATTTTGTACCCTACCGCTTGATAGGTAAGCGTTTTAAGCTATGGAATATGTAGCGCCGCGCTGGTTGCCCGGTGGCCAGTTGCAGACCATCTGGCCTGCCCTGTACTCCCGCCGCGCGTTCGGCCCCCCGCCCCAGTACCGGCGCGAGCGTTGGGACACGCCGGACGGCGATTTCGTCGATGTGGATTTTCTGGTGGACGGTGCCCCCCGCACCGATGTCGCAACACCCCGGCCCCTGCTGGTCGTGTTCCACGGCTTGGAAGGTTCATCGCGCAGCCACTATTGCGAAGCGTTCGCTGACTTCGCGCGTGAGCGAGGCTGGGCCTGCGCGCTGCCGCATTTTCGGGGCTGCAGCGGCGAGATCAACCGCGCCCCGCGGGCCTACCATTCGGGCGACCATGCCGAGATCGGCTGGATCCTGCAGCGCCTGCGCGCATCGCACACCGGGCCGCTGGTGGCGGTGGGCGTGTCGCTGGGGGGCAATGCGTTGCTGCGCTGGGCCGCCGAGGTGGGCGAGGACGCCGCACGCAGCGTGGACGCGGTGGCGGCCGTGTGCTCGCCCATCGACTTGGCGGCCGGTGGGCACGCCATCGGGCGGGGCTTCAACCGGCAGGTCTACACCCGCATGTTCATGCGCACCCTGGTGCCCAAGGCGCTGCAGAAGCTGGCGCAGCACCCGGGGCTGTTCGACCGGCAGGCGCTGCTGGCCGCGCGCGACCTGTACGCTTTCGACAACGTCTTCACCGCGCCCGTGCACGGCTTTCGCAACACCGAGGACTACTGGCTGCGGGCCTCGTCCAAGCCGATGCTGCACCGCATCCGCGTGCCGGCGCTGGTGGTCAATGCGCGCAACGACCCCTTCGTGCCGGCGGCCAGCCTGCCGCAGGCGCACGAGGTGGGCCGCTGCGTGACGCTGTGGCAGCCCCCGCACGGCGGCCACGTGGGCTTTGCGCAGGGGCGGCTGCCCGGCAATGTGCGCGGCATGCCCGACGCCGTGGGCGGCTGGCTGGCGAATCAGGCTGACATCGGTGGCTGGACAGCCGCCGCACAATCGCCCCATGGATGACATCGTCAAGCAAGCTATTGCCAAATGGCCCAACGTGCCCCACTGCTACGGCTGGCTGGGGCTGGACGCGCGGGGCCGCTGGTACCTGCGCGACGACGCGGTGCAGGCCACGGGCCCCTTCCCCGACGCCAAAGGCTCGCTGCTGCAGCACGAAAAACTGATCGAGTTCATCGAGCGCAATTACGAGTCCGATGGACAGGGCCAGTGGTTCTTTCAGAACGGGCCGCAGAGGGTGTACGTCGAGCTGGAGGTCACGCCCATCGTCTGGCGCATTCAGCCGGACCTGTCCTTGGTGTCGCACAGCGGGCAGGCTGCCACGGCGCTCGATTGCCTGCTGGACGAAGAGGGCCGGGTCTACCTGGCCGCAACCCAGGGCCTGGGCTTGGTGCACACGCTCGATGTTCTGCTAGCGTCCGAGGCGGTGGAGCAGGGACTGTGGTCGCCGCGCGAGGTGCGGGCGGCCGATCTGGCCGGGCTGTACGGCTACATCCAAAGCCCCCAGGCGCTCCGGGCTGCCAGCGGCGGCGGGGCGGCTGCACCAGCGCCGGTCTGATGCGTCGGCGGGGCTCAGTGGAAATGGTCGGAACAGTGGGGCTGGCGCGTACCGCGCGGGCATGAAAAAGCCGACCTCGGTGGGTCGGCTCTCTTCGGTAGGGTGAGCGCCGTGACGGCGTACGTCCCTCAAGGAAAACGGGCCATGCGCCATTCACCCCCCCATGACCGCAGCGTGGTGCCGCAGACACAGTGTGCGGGCCGCAAGGCCCGCAGAGGATCACTGCGATGCAGCCGAGGCAGGTGCCGCAGCGGCAGAGGCATCCGCGGCAGGTGCCGATGCACCCGCAGCCGCCGGAGCGGCGGGCTCCGCAAACTTGGCACCCGCGGCATTGGCCATGTAGGCCACGGCGCGTGCGATTTCGGTGTCGTTGAAGTCACCACCACCCTGCGGCGCCATGGCGCCCTTGCCCTTCAGGGCCGAATGCACCAGGGTGTCGAAGCCGGTCTTGATGCGTTCTGCCCAGGCCGCGGCATCCGCGAGCTTGGGAGCCCCTGCAGCGCCCGTGGCGTGACAGGCAGCGCACTGGCCCTTGAAGACTGCTTCACCCGTCGCCAGAGGCCGGTTGGCATCGCGCACCTCGACCATGCCCACCTTCTGAATGCGCTCTGCGATGGACTTTTCAGGGTTGGCTGCACCCATGGCCGGCTTGTCGGCCGACGTGACGTACATGACCAGGCCGATGATGGCAAAGATAGGAACCACAAACGAGAAAAAACTCGCCAGCAGCAGTTGCTTGGGGCTCTTGATCGGGCCGGTGTGCGCTTCTTCGTGGTGGGTGTCGCTCATGACTTCCTCTGGTGTATCGGGGGGCTTTGTGAAATCAACCTTAAATTATATCTGCGGCCCCAGGAACTTCAGTCCCGCGCGACGCACACGCGCACCCCGATGAACCCTGAGTGCACCCCTCGCAGCCATGGGCGGGCCGCGGGGGGGCAAGCCCGCCTCAGGAGCGGTTGTCGGCCACAGCCGGCGCGCCGCCGCCCAGGGCCTTGTACAGCGTCACCTGGTTTTGCAGCTGCGCCAGGCGCACCTGCACCACTGCTTGCTGCGTGGCAAACAGCGAGCGCTGGGCGTCCAGCAGGTCGAGGTAGCTCGATACGCCGTTGCGGTAGCGCAGGTCGGCCAGCTGCAGGCGGGCGCCCTCGGCCTCGGCCTGCCGCTGCTGGGCCAGGGCCTGCTCGCCCAGTGTGGCCTGCCCGGCCAGGGCATCCGACACCTCGCGGAAGGCGGTCTGAATGGATTTTTCGTACTGCGCCACGGCAATGCTCCGTCCGGCACGCGCGCTCTCCAGGTTGGCCTGGTTGCGGCCCGCATCGAAGATGGGCAGCAGCAGCGACGGCGCAATCGAGAAGCCCCACGAGCCGCTCTTGAACAGCCCCGACAGCTCGTTGCTGGCCGTGCCCGCCTGCGCGGTGAGCGCAATGCGCGGGAAGAACGCCGCCCGCGCCGCGCCGATGTTGGCGTTGGCGGCAATCAGTTGCTGCTCGGCCTGGCGGATGTCCGGGCGGCGCGTGAGCAGCTCGGACGGCAGGCCCGCGGGCAACTGCGCCATGGCCGGCGCGTTGGCCAGGCGGCTGCCCGCCAGGCTGGCGCGCACGTCGTCGGGCAGGGCCTGGCCCAGCAGCAAGGCCAGGGCGTTTTCGTCCAGCGCGCGCTGGCGCTGTTGCTGCGCCAGCGTGGCGCGGGCCGCCTGGGTCAGCGATTCGGCCTGGCGGAAGTCCAGCTCCGACGTAACGCCTGCGTCCAGGCGCATCTTGGTCAGGCGCACCGATTCTTCGCGCGAGGCGAGGGTCTGGCGCGACAGCTCCAGCAGCTCTTCGTCGGCCAGCAGGTTCAGCCAGCCGTTGGCCACGGCAGCCACCAGGCTCACCTGCGCGGCGTTGCGGCCTTCTTCGGTGGCCAGGTACTGCGCCAGCGCCTGCTCCTTGAGGCTCGCGATGCGGCCGAAGAAGTCGATCTCCCAGGACGAGATGGCCAGGCCGACGCTGAACGAGTTGGTCAGGTCGCCGTTGCTGGCCGACGGGCCCCGGGTCGCGTTGGCGGCCAGGCCCACGCCCGGGTACTGGTCGGCACGCCGCACCTGGTAGGTGGCGCGGGCCTGCTCGATGTTGAGCACCGCCACGCGCAGGTCGCGGTTGTTGGCCAGCGCTGCTTCGATGAGCTGGCGCAGCCGGGGCTCGGCAAAGTAGTCCTGCCACGGGGCGGCGGCCGCGCCTTGTGCAGCGCCGGTGGTGTCTGCGCCGAGCGTCGTGTACGCCGACGGCACGGGAGCCGCGGGGCGCTCGTACGTGGGGATGAACGAGCAGCCGGCCAGCAGCGCGGCCGCGGCCAGGGCGGTGAGGGTGCTGCGGTGATTAGTCATGGGTTCCAACTCCTGCTTCTTCTGCATGGCGGCGGTTCATTTCCTGCTGGCGCGCGCTGCCCTTGAACAGGCTGCGCACCACGACGAAGAACACGGGCACGAAGAACACCGCCAGTGCCGTGCCGGTGATCATGCCGCCGATCACGCCGGTGCCGATGGCGCGCTGGCTGGCAGAGCCGGCGCCCGATGCAATGAACAGCGGCACCACGCCCAGGCCGAACGCCAGCGATGTCATCACGATGGGGCGGAAACGCAAGTGCGCGGCCTCCAGTGCGGACTCGACCAGTCCCTTGCCCTGGGCATGCAGGTCCTTGGCGAACTCGATGATCAGGATGGCGTTCTTCGCGGACAGGCCGATGATGGTGATCAAGCCCACCTGGAAGTACACGTCGTTGGCATACCCGCGCAGCAGCGTGGCCAGCAGCACGCCCAGCACACCGAGCGGCACCACCAGGATCACGGCCAGCGGAATGGTCCAGCTTTCGTACAGCGCGGCCAGGCAAAGGAACACCGCCAGCACGGCAAAGCCGTACAGGATGATCGCCTGCGATCCCGCCTGCTTTTCTTCACGCGACGTACCCGTCCACTCGAAGCCGAAGCCCGGTGGCAGCTGCGCGGCGAGCTTTTCCATCTCGGCCAGCGCGGCACCGCTGCTGTAGCCCGGGGCAGGCTCGCCGCTGATGCGCATGGCGGGGTAGCCGTTGTAGCGCACCGTCTGCTGCGCACCCTTGACCCACTTGGTGGAGGCAAAGGCCGACAGCGGCACGGGCTGGCCCTGCGCGTTGGTCGCGTTCAGGCGCAGCAGGTCGTCGGGCTGCATGCGACCTGGCGCGTCGGACTGCACCACCACGCGCTGCAATCGGCCCTTGTTGGGGAAGTCGTTCACGTAGCTCGAACCCAACGCGGTGGAGATGGCGCTGTTGATGGCGTCAAAGCCCACACCCAAGGCCTGCGCCTTGTCACGGTCGATGTCGATCTGCAGCTGTGGAGCGTCTTCCAGGCCATCGGGGCGCAAGCCCGTCAGCACCTTGCTCTGCATGGCCATGCCGAGCATCTGGTTGCGCGCGTTGACCAGGGCGTCGTGCCCCATGCCCGAGCGGTCTTGCAGGCGGAAAGAGAAGCCGCTGCCGGTACCCAGTTCCGGAATGGCCGGCGGGCTGAGCGGGAAGATGAACGCATCGCGCACGGTAGACAACGCACCGAAGGCGCGGCCCGCCAGGGCGCTGGCGGATTGGCCGGCGTCCTTGCGCTCGTCCCAGTCCTTGAGCGTCACGAAGGCAATGCCTGCGTTCTGCCCCTGGCCCGAGAACGAGAAGCCCAGCACGCCCACCATGCTCTGCACTTCAGGCTGCTTGAGCATGAAGCCTTCGACCTGCTTCATCGCCTCGAGCGTGCGCTCTTGCGTGGCGCCGGGCGGCAGTTGCACGTTCACCAGGATGTTGCCCTGGTCTTCCTGCGGCAGAAACGCCGTGGGGATGCGCGTGTACACCACACCCACCACGAGCAGGATGGCGCCGTAGATGACAAGGTAGCGCGCCGCCTTGCGCAGGATGCGCGACACCAGGCCCTCGTAGCCTTTGGCGGTGCGTGTGAACACGCGGTTGAACCAGCCGAAGAAGCCGCGCTTTTCGTGGTGGTGCCCCGCCTCGACGGGCTTGAGCAGCGTGGCGCACAGCGCCGGCGTGAGCGACAGCGCCATGAAGGCCGAGAAGGCGATCGACGCGACCATCACGGCCGAGAACTGGCGGTAGATGTTGCCGGTGGAGCCCGCAAAGAACGCCAGCGGCACGAACACCGAGATCAGCACCACGGTCACGCCGATGATGGCGCCCGAGATTTGGCGCATCGCCTTGCGCGTGGCCTCCAGGGGCGAGAGCCCTTCTTCGCTCATGATGCGCTCGACGTTTTCCACCACCACGATGGCATCGTCCACCACGATACCGATCACCAGCACCATGCCGAACATGGTCAGCACGTTGATCGAGAAGCCCAGCGCCAGCAGCGTGCCGAACGTGCCCAGCAGGGCAATCGGCACCACGATGGTCGGGATGATGGTGTAGCGCCAGTTCTGCAGGAACAGGAACATCACCAGGAACACCAGCACCACGGCTTCGACCAGGGTCTCGGCCACTTGCGAAATCGAGATCTTCACGAAGCGCGAGCTGTCGTACGGGATGGAGTACTTCACGCCTTCAGGGAAGAACTTCTGCAGCTCGTCCATCTTCTCGCGCACCAGGCGGGCCGACTCCAGCGCGTTGCCGCTGGGCGACAGCTGCACACCCAGGCCGACGGCCGGGGCGCCGTTCAGGCGCGCCGAGGTGGCATAGCTCTGGCCGCCGAGTTCGAGGCGTGCCACGTCCTTCAGGCGCACCGACGATCCGTCGGTATTGGCGCGCAGCACGACGTTGCCGAACTGCTCCACGCTGGACAGCTGGCCCTTGACCACCACCGTGGCCGCAATGCCCTGGCCAGTGATGTTGGGCAGGTCGCCCATCACGCCGGCGGACACCTGGGCGTTCTGTGCGCGGATGGCGGCCGTCACGTCGGCGGCAGACAGGTTGAAGCCGCGCAGCTTGTCGGGGTCGATCCAGACGCGCATCGCGTTTTCGCTGCCGAACAGCTGCACCTGGCCGATGCCCTTGACGCGCTGCAGCTCGGGCTGCAGGTTGCGGGCCGCGTAGTCGCCCAGCTCCACCGGGGTGTACTTGGGGTTGTCCGACGCCAGCATGGCAAACAGCAAAAAGTTGCTGCGGGCCTTGTCGACGCGCACGCCCTGCTGGGTCACGACGGACGGCAGGCGCGGCGTGGCGCGCGACAGGCGGTTTTGCACGTCCACCTGGGCCAGGTCGGAGTTCGTGCCGGGCTCGAAGCTCAGGGTGATGCTTCCGGAGCCATCGGCCTGGGCCACGGACTCCATGTACAGCAGGCCGGGCGAGCCGTTCATTTCACGCTCGATGACGGACAGCACGCTGTCCTCGAGCGTCTGGGCGGAGGCGCCTGGGTAGGCGGTGTTGATCACGATCGATGGCGGGGCCACCGGCGGATACTGGGCAATCGGCAGTTGCGTGATGGCGACGCCGCCCATCACCATGATGAACAGCGCAATCACCCACGCAAAGATGGGGCGGTCGATAAAGAACTTGGCCATGCTGGGCTGCCTCTTATGGCTTGGAGGCCGCGGCCGATGCGGCTGGAGCAGCCGATGCAGCCGTGGCGGTTGCCGCAGCCGGTGCCGCGGCGGAGGCGCCCGGCTGTGCAGGCGCGGCGCCCGGCGCTTGCCACGGCACAGGCTTCACCGGCGTTCCGGGCGGCAGCATCTGCAGTTTCTGGAAGCCGTCCACCATGACCTTCTCGCCAGCCTTCAGGCCGTCGAGCACCACCCAGCGGTTGTTCTGTGCGGCGCTGATCTTGATGGTGCGCTGCGAGATCTTGCCGTCATCGGACACCACGCTGATGGTGTCGCCTTGCTGCGTGCGCGTGACCGCCTGCTGGGGCAGCGTGATGGCGTTGCTGGCCTGGGCCTGCTCGATGCGCACGCGCAGGTACAGGCCGGGCAGCAGTTCGCCCTTGGGGTTGGGCACTTCTGCGCGCAGCGTGACCTGGCCGGTGCTGGCGTCCACCGACAAATCGGTGAACAGCAGCTTGCCCGGCTGGGCGTATTCCGTGCCATCGCTCAGCACCAGCTTGACGCTGGCGGCCTCGCCCCCGGCGCGCTTGAGCTGACCGTTCTCCATGGCACGGCGCAGCTGGAACACATCGCTGGCCGACTGCGTGAAGTTCACATACACCGGGTCGATCTGCTGCACCACCGCCAGCGCCGTCGCCTCACCCTGGCCCACCAGTGCGCCTTCGGTCACCAGCGCCCGGCCAATGCGGCCGGAGATGGGGGAGGTCACGCTGGCGTAGCCCAGGTTGATCTCCGCCGTGCGGACAGCCGCCTTGCCGACTGCCACGTCGGCTTGCGCCTGCTTCTCGGCCGCTTCGGCATTGACGAAGTCCTGCTTGCTGATGGCATTGGCGCTCACCAGCGGGCGATAGCGGTCCACCTGGGCACTGGCCTGCGCCAGATTGGCTTGCGCCTTGGCCAGGCTGGCGCGCGAGCTTTCTGCAGCGGCAGCGTAGGGGGCGGGGTCGATGCGGAACAGCGCCTGGCCCGCCTTCACATCGCTGCCTTCCTTGAACAGGCGCTGCTGCAGGATGCCTGCCGCGCGTGCGCGCACCTGTGCCGTGCGGGATGCCTCCACGCGGCCTGGCAATTCAGTGACCAGCCCCACATCTCCGGGAGTGGCCGTGACAACGCCCACCTCGGGCGCAGGCATTTGAGGGGGTGCACCGCCGGCAGCCTTGCCGTCGGTTTTTCCGCAGGCGACAAGGAGCATCGCCACCGCGCTCACCGCCACGAAAGTGCGCGTCGTGCGGTGCGAAAGGGCCTGGGGGAGGGCGGAGCTGGCGGATGGGTCACGCAGTGTGCGCATGAGAGTCCTTCTGATATGCGTCAAGGAAATGGGGTTGTAGGGGATGGCGGGCCGGCCACGGGCCGTCCCCGGAGAACCCGACAAAACAAGTGCGCGATTATACATACAACCATGAATGTATAATTGTCGATGTGTATGCCCTTGCGTTCTTGCAGGGGCATTAGGACCGGACGGAGCAGAGGAGATAAGCCACCATGGCACGCCGAACCAAAGAAGATGCCATTGCCACCCGCAGCAGCCTCATCGATGCTGCCGAGCAGGTTTTTGGCGAAAAAGGAGTGTCGCGGGCGTCGCTCAGCGATATCGCCCAGGCCGCAGGTGCCACACGCGGTGCCATCTACTGGCACTTCAAGGACAAGGTCGACCTTTTCAACGCCATGATGGACCGCGTGACGCTGCCCCTGGAGCAGGGCTACGGCGAGTTCGAAAGCAGCACGTGCCCCGACCCGGTACAGCGCCTGCGCGCCGTGATGGCGATGGTGCTGCGCGGCGTGGCCTTTGATGAGCGCACGCGCAGGGTCTTCGAGGTGGCGCTGTACAAGGTGGAGTACGTGAGCGAGATGGTAGGCGTGCGCGAGCGCCACATCGCGGCGTCCGAAGGGTTCACGCGCCAGCTGGCGCGGGATTTCGAGCTGGCGTCGCAAGTGCAGGGCGTCGTATTGCCGATGACGCCGACGGAAGCGGCGGTGGGCCTGCATGCCCTGTTTGACGGGCTCATCCGCAACTGGATACTCAGCGAAGGGGGCTTTGATCTGGTGGGGGTGGGCCGTGTCAGCACCGATGCGTTCCTGGTCGGCCTGGGTCTGTCGTTGCCCGAGGCTCGCTGCGATGGGTCGGGTGCGCTCGCTTGACGGCGTGGCTTGGCTGGTGCGCCGCTTGCGGACATGTCCATCTTGTTGGGGATCATGGCTCTGCATGCGATAATCTCGGGCTGTATTGATGCAGTCACGCGGCTGTAGCTCAGTGGATAGAGTATTGGCCTCCGAAGCCAAGGGTCGTGGGTTCGATCCCCGCCAGCCGCGCCAGATGCCTGGGTCCAACGACTTGGGTTTCGAAATTGTGCGGCCTCGCACAATTTTTCAGGCGGGCTAAAAATCAGTGCTATAATTCGAAATTCTCCGGAGGGGTGCCCGAGTGGCTAAAGGGGGCAGACTGTAAATCTGTTGGCTTACGCCTACACTGGTTCGAATCCAGTCCCCTCCACCAGTTAGTGAGTGTTGAGAGTGTCAGCTGTTCTGCTTGCGCAGGGCGGTCGCAAAGGTTGTCAGCCGATGCGGGAGTAGTTCAATGGTAGAACCCTAGCCTTCCAAGCTAATGACGCGGGTTCGATTCCCGTCTCCCGCTCCATCGCTTGGTAGTGCTGGTTGTTGAGTTAGAAATTTTGATGCCGTGCAAGTGGCATCAAGCTGCCCATGTGGCTCAGTGGTAGAGCACTCCCTTGGTAAGGGAGAGGTCGCGGGTCCGATTCCCGCCATGGGCACCACTTTCAGGTGCGTCCGATTCTGGTTGCGCCGAGATCCTGTTGTGTTGATTTAGATTTTTTTCGGAGTCGGAAAAATGGCAAAAGGTAAGTTCGAACGTACCAAGCCCCACGTCAACGTGGGCACGATCGGCCACGTGGACCATGGCAAGACGACGCTGACGGCGGCGATCGCCACGGTGCTGTCCGCCAAGTTCGGCGGCGAAGCCAAGGCCTACGACCAGATCGACGCAGCACCTGAAGAAAAGGCCCGCGGCATCACGATCAACACCGCTCACGTGGAATACGAAACGGCCAACCGCCACTACGCCCACGTGGACTGCCCAGGCCACGCCGACTATGTGAAGAACATGATCACCGGCGCAGCCCAGATGGACGGCGCCATCCTGGTGTGCTCGGCCGCTGACGGCCCCATGCCCCAGACCCGCGAGCACATCCTGCTGGCCCGCCAAGTGGGCGTGCCTTACATCATCGTGTTCCTGAACAAGTGCGACATGGTCGACGACGAAGAGCTGCTCGAACTCGTCGAGATGGAAGTGCGCGAACTCCTGGACAAGTACAGCTTCCCGGGCGACGACACCCCGATCGTGCGCGGTTCCGCCAAGCTCGCCCTGGAAGGCGACAAGGGCCCTCTGGGTGAAGAAGCCATCATGAAGCTGGCTGAAGCGCTGGACACCTACATCCCCACGCCAGAGCGCGCTGTGGACGGTGCCTTCCTGATGCCCGTGGAAGACGTGTTCTCCATCTCTGGCCGCGGCACCGTGGTGACCGGCCGTATCGAGCGCGGTATCGTCAAGGTCGGCGAAGAAATCGAAATCGTCGGTATCAAGGACACCGTCAAGACCACCTGCACCGGCGTGGAAATGTTCCGCAAGCTGCTGGACCAAGGTCAAGCTGGCGACAACGTCGGCCTGCTGCTGCGCGGCACCAAGCGTGAAGACGTGGAACGCGGCCAAGTGCTGTGCAAGCCCGGCTCGATCAAGCCACACACCCACTTCACGGCTGAAGTGTATGTGCTGAGCAAGGACGAAGGCGGCCGCCACACCCCGTTCTTCAACAACTACCGTCCACAGTTCTACTTCCGCACGACCGACGTGACTGGTGCCATCGAGCTGCCAGCCGACAAGGAAATGGTCATGCCTGGTGACAACGTGTCGATCACTGTGAAGCTGATCAACCCCATCGCCATGGAAGAAGGTCTGCGTTTCGCTATCCGCGAAGGCGGCCGCACCGTGGGCGCTGGCGTCGTGGCCAAGATTCTCGCCTAATTCAAGCAAGGCAGAAGATACAGGGGTATAGCTCAATTGGCAGAGCGTTGGTCTCCAAAACCAAAGGTTGTAGGTTCGATTCCTACTGCCCCTGCCACTTGACAGTGGCCTCCAACAAGCCCGCCAGGCCCTGGCGGGCTTCGGTGTCTTAAGTGGCGCCGAGACTCGTAGCAGGAATTATTCAAACATGGCCACTTCACAGGTTGAAACCGTCAACACAGGCGCTGACAAAGCCAAGCTCGCGGCAGTGGTGGCTTTGGTCATCGCGTCGGTGGCTGGTTTCTATTTGCTGAGCAAGCAAGGCGTATACGTCCAGTGGGCTGCATTGATCGTCGGATTGATCGCTGCCGTGGCGGTATTCCTGATTTCTGAGCCAGGTCGTCAGTTCATCGCTTTTGCCCAGGACGCTTGGCGTGAGGTCAAGAAGGTCGTCTGGCCGACCCGCAAGGAAACCTTGCAGATGACCGCGTATGTGTTCGCCTTTGTGGTGATCATGGCGCTTTTCCTGTGGTTCACCGACAAGACGCTGGAATGGGTCTTGTACGACTTGATTTTGGGATGGAGAAAGTCATGACGAGCGCTACGGAAATCACTGGAGCTGAGGCTCCTTCTGGCGCTTCTGCTTCCGCCAACCCAGACCTGCGCTGGTATATCGTGCATGCCTACTCGGGCATGGAAAAGGCAGTGGAACGCAACATCCAGGAGCGCATCGCGCGTTCGGGTATGGAGACCAAGTTTGGTCGCATTCTGGTGCCTACGGAAGAAGTCGTGGAGATGAAGAACGGCCAGCGCAAGACGACCGAGCGTCGCTTGTTCCCCGGCTACGTGTTCGTCGAAATGATCATGGACGACGACACGTGGCATCTGGTGAAGCACACCAGCAAGGTGACGGGTTTCGTGGGTGGTGCCAAGAACCGTCCTGCGCCCATCTCCGAAGAGGAAGTGCAAAAGATCGTCAGCCAGATGCAGGAAGGCACGGAGAAGCCACGCCACAAGGTCGAATTCATGGTGGGCGAACTGGTGCGCGTCAAGGAAGGTCCGTTCACGGATTTCAATGGCTCCGTCGAAGAAGTCAACTACGAGAAGAGCCGTGTGCGCGTCTCGGTGATGATCTTCGGTCGTTCCACGCCTGTGGAGCTGGAATTCGGCCAGGTCGAAAAGACCTGAGTCTTTTGCAAGGACCCTTACGGTCCACGGCGTGTTGCCCAGGGCAGGCACGCCACCAAATTTGGATCCCGCGCTTTCGACTCGGCGCGGTGATCGTCAGGAGAGAGTCTTAACCCCGGGGAGCCGATGCTGCATGGTGCAGCGGATGGCGTCATCACCCGCAAGGAGTAAAACATGGCGAAGAAAATCGTCGGTTTTATCAAGCTGCAAGTTCCAGCTGGTAAGGCCAACCCATCCCCACCTATCGGCCCAGCACTGGGTCAGCGTGGCCTCAACATCATGGAGTTCTGCAAGGCATTCAATGCGCAGACCCAGGGCGTTGAGCCAGGCCTGCCATTGCCCGTGGTCATCACGGCTTTCGCAGACAAGAGCTTCACCTTCATCATCAAGACGCCGCCTGCGACGACTCTGATCAAGAAGGCCATCAAGCTCGACAAGGGTTCTTCGAACCCTCTGAAGACAAAGGTCGGCAAGATCACGCGCGAACAGCTCGAAGAGATCGCCAAGACCAAGATGAAAGACATGAACGCTGCCAACGTCGACGCCGCTGTGCGCACGCTGGCCGGCTCTGCACGCTCGATGGGCGTGACGGTGGAGGGTTTGTAAAATGGCCAAGCTGACTAAGAAGCAAAAAGCCCTGCAAGGCAAGGTTGAGAGCACGAAGCTGTACGCCTTCGCTGACGCAGTCGTGATCGTGAAGGAAGCCGCTACGGCCAAGTTCGACGAATCCATCGACGTCGCTGTTCAGCTTGGCATCGATGCCAAGAAGTCCGACCAAGTCGTTCGCGGCGCCGTGGTGCTGCCCAACGGTACCGGCAAGACGACCCGCGTGGCCGTGTTCGCCCAAGGCGCCAAGGCTGAAGAAGCCAAGGCTGCTGGCGCCGACATCGTGGGTATGGACGACCTGGCCGCGATGGTCAAGGCCGGCGACATGCCTTTCGACGTGGTGATCGCCGCCCCTGACGCCATGCGCGTCGTGGGTACGCTGGGCCAGATCCTGGGCCCACGTGGCCTGATGCCTAACCCCAAGGTGGGCACCGTGACGCCTGACGTCGCTACGGCTGTCAAGAACGCCAAGGCAGGTCAAGTGCAGTTCCGCGTCGACAAGGCAGGCATCGTGCACAGCACGATCGGCCGCCGCTCGTTCGACAACGACAAGCTGCAAGGCAACCTGGCTGCACTGATCGACGCCCTGACGAAGGCCAAGCCTGCAACCAGCAAGGGTGTCTACCTGCGCAAGGTGGCAGTGTCCTCCACGATGGGCCTGGGTGTCCGCGTGGACACGCAGACCATCACTGCAGCGTAATTGCAAGAAATCTTCGGGCAGGCCTTCACGGGCAGGTCCGATGTGGTGGGCTGGGGCTGCTTCGGTAGCCACAGGCCATCCAAGACCGTTGGTGCGCGATCCGGTCGCGCTTAAAGCCAGACAAGGCACCAACGCAGATGGCGATCCCGCTGCAGATGGAATTTTCCAGAACAGTTGGTCGCTGCAACAAGAGCGCGCATGAGGCAACCGCCGAGTGCGCATTTTAAGGAGTAGACCTTGAGTCTTAATCGCAGTGAGAAAGAAGCGGTCATCAGTGAAGTGACCAGCCTCGCCGCTAAAGCTCAAACGCTTGTGATCGCGGAATACCGTGGCATCACGGTCGCCGACATGACCAAACTGCGTGTTGATGCTCGCAGCAAGGGCGTGACCCTGAGTGTTCTGAAGAACACCCTGGCTCGCCGTGCTGTGGCAGGTAGCGCATTTGACGTGGTGGCAGACCAGATGACCGGCCCGCTCATCTATGGCTTCTCCGAAGACGCTGTGGCCGCCGCCAAGGTGGTGGCCGATTTCGCGAAAACCAACGACAAGCTGGTGATTCGCGGTGGCGCTTTCGGTGGCAAGGCCCTGGATGTCAACGGCGTTAAGCAACTGGCTAACATTCCTTCCAAGGAAGTTCTGTTGGCTCAGATTTGTGGCTTGCTTATGTCCCCCATGTCGCGTACGGCCGTTGTGCTGGGCGCGCTGGCGGCGAAAAAAGGCGAAGGCGCTGCCGAAACGGCCGCCGAACCTGTTGCGGCTTGATAGCCCGGCAGACAACCAACTAATTGTTAGGAAATAAAAATGGCATTCGATAAAGACGCATTTTTGACCGCTCTGGACAGCATGACGGTTCTGGAACTCAATGACCTGGTGAAGGCCATTGAAGAGAAGTTTGGCGTGAGCGCTGCAGCCATGGCTGCACCCGCTGCCGGCGGTGGCGGCGGTGCTGCTGCAGCTGCTGAAGAGAAGACGGAATTCAACGTTGTGCTGCTCGAAGCCGGCGCCAACAAGGTGTCCGTCATCAAGGCAGTGCGCGAAATCACCGGCCTGGGCCTCAAGGAAGCCAAGGACCTGGTGGACGGCGCTCCAAAGAACGTCAAGGAAGCTATTGCCAAGGCTGACGCCGAAGCAGCAGTCAAGAAGCTGGTGGAAGCCGGTGCCAAGGCTGAACTGAAGTAATTCAGTCCCCTTCAAGGGCTGGAGTGCTCCTCGCGGGCCTCCAGCCTTTGGTGCTTTCAGAGCGCACTTGAAAACCGGTTGGGCCCGGTTGCCGCTGGCCCCAGGCCAACGGGCAGGCCCAACCGGTTTTCAAGTGTCTTCTGTCAATCCCGACAGCAGAAGATGCCTTGGTTCGGGTGATGTGCAACGCATCACCGTCCGCCATGGTTGGTAGTGGCCAACCGCCAAGCCCGCACGGAAACCTCTCCATGCGGGTCAGTCGTCGAAGACCCAGGACTCACGTCTTTGCCCGGAGATCTCATGGCCTATTCCTACACCGAACGCAAGCGAATCCGCAAGAGCTTCGGCACCCGCGATAGCGTGCTCGAAGTTCCTTATCTGCTGCAGATGCAGAAGGACGCATACACCGCATTCCTGCAGGCAGATAAAGCACCGCAGAAACGCACCATTGAAGGCCTGCAGGCTGCGTTCGACGCCGCCTTCCCCATCGTCTCCCACAACGGTTTTGTGGAGATGAAATTCATCGAGTACAACCTGGCCAAGCCCGCCTTCGACGTGCGCGAGTGCCAGACCCGTGGTCTGACCTTCGCCTCGGCCGTGCGTGCCAAGGTCCAGCTGATCATCTATGACCGCGAGTCTTCGACGTCGCAGTCCAAGGTGGTCAAGGAAGTGAAGGAGCAAGAGGTCTACATGGGCGAAGTGCCTTTGATGACCGACAAGGGCTCGTTCATCATCAACGGTACCGAGCGCGTGATCGTGTCCCAGCTGCACCGTTCGCCAGGCGTGTTCTTCGAACACGACAAGGGCAAGACGCACAGCTCGGGCAAGCTGTTGTTCTCGGCGCGCATCATCCCTTACCGCGGCTCGTGGCTGGACTTCGAATTCGATCCGAAGGACATCCTGTACTTCCGCGTGGACCGTCGCCGCAAGATGCCGGTCACGATCCTGCTCAAGGCCATCGGCCTGAACCCGGAATCGATCCTGGCGAACTTCTTCGTTAACGACAACTTCCGCCTGATGGACAGCGGCGCGCAGATGGAGTTCGTCTCCGAGCGCCTGCGTGGCGAAGTGGCCCGTTTCGACATCACCGACAAGTCCGGCGCGGTCGTCGTTGCCAAGGACAAGCGCGTGACGGCCCGTCACACCCGCGAACTGGAGCAGTCCGGCACCACGCACATCAGCGTGCCCGAAGACTTCCTGATCGGCCGCGTCGTGGCCCGCAACATCGTGGATGCGGACACCGGCGAAATCATTGCCAAGGCGAATGACGAACTGACCGAAGCGCTGCTCAAGAAGCTGCGCTCGGCCGGCGTGCAGGACCTGCAGGTCATCTACACCAACGAACTCGACCAGGGCGCCTACATCTCGCAGACGCTGCGCATCGACGAAACGGTGGACGAGTTTGCTGCCCGCGTGGCCATCTACCGCATGATGCGCCCCGGCGAGCCGCCAACGGAAGACGCAGTGCAGGCCCTGTTCCAGCGCCTGTTCTACAACCCCGACACGTACGACCTGTCGCGTGTGGGCCGCATGAAGTTCAACGCCAAGATCGGCCGCGACGAATCCACCGGTCCCATGGTGCTGTCCAACGAAGACATCCTGGCCGTGGTCAAGATTCTGGTGGACCTGCGCAACGGCAACGGCGAAGTCGATGACATCGATCACCTGGGCAACCGCCGCGTGCGCTGCGTGGGCGAACTGGCCGAAAACCAGTACCGCACGGGCCTGGCACGTATCGAAAAGGCTGTGAAGGAGCGTCTGGGCCAGGCCGAGCAAGAGCCGCTGATGCCGCACGACCTGATCAACAGCAAGCCGATTTCGGCCGCCCTGAAGGAATTCTTCGGTGCTTCGCAGCTGTCGCAGTTCATGGACCAGACCAACCCGCTGGCAGAAATCACGCACAAGCGCCGTGTTTCCGCATTGGGCCCAGGCGGTCTGACCCGCGAACGTGCCGGCTTCGAAGTGCGTGACGTGCACGTGACCCATTACGGCCGCGTCTGCCCTATCGAAACGCCTGAAGGCCCGAACATCGGCCTGATCAACTCTCTGGCCCTGTACGCCCGCCTGAACGAATACGGTTTCATCGAAACCCCGTACCGTCGCGTGGTGGACGGCAAGGTGACGAACGAGATCGACTACCTGTCGGCCATCGAAGAAGGCAAGTACGTGATCGCGCAGGCCAACGCCGTGCTCGACAAGGACGGCCGCCTGACCGGTGACCTGGTCTCTGCCCGTGAAAAGGGTGAATCCATCCTGTGCGGCGCAGACCGCGTGCAGTACATGGACGTGTCCCCCGCGCAGATCGTGTCGGTGGCGGCATCGCTGGTTCCGTTCCTGGAGCACGACGATGCGAACCGCGCGCTGATGGGCGCCAACATGTCGCGCCAGGCCGTGCCTGTGCTGCGTCCTGAAAAGCCTCTGGTGGGCACGGGCATCGAGCGCGTGGCGGCTGTGGACTCGGGCACCGTGGTCACGGCCACCCGCGGCGGTATCGTCGACTATGTCGACGCGACCCGCATCGTGGTGCGCGTGAACGACGAGGAAGCCGTGGCCGGTGAAGTGGGTGTGGACATCTACAACCTCATCAAGTACCAGCGTTCCAACCAGAACACCAACATCCACCAGCGTCCCATCGTCCAAAAGGGCGACAAGCTGGTCAAGGGTGACGTGATCGCCGACGGCGCATCGACGGACTTCGGCGAAATCGCCATCGGCCAGAACATGCTGATCGCGTTCATGCCCTGGAACGGCTACAACTTCGAAGATTCGATCCTGATCTCCGAACGCGTGGTGGCCGAAGACCGCTACACCTCGATCCACATCGAGGAACTGGTGGTCATGGCCCGTGACACGAAGCTGGGTGCGGAAGAAATCACGCGCGACATTCCGAACCTGTCGGAGCAGCAACTGAACCGTCTGGACGAGTCCGGCATCATCTACGTGGGCGCCGAAGTGCAACCCGGCGATACGCTGGTGGGCAAGGTCACGCCCAAGGGCGAGACCACCCTCACGCCTGAAGAGAAGCTCCTGCGCGCCATCTTCGGCGAGAAGGCTTCCGACGTGAAGGACACCTCGCTGCGCGTGGACCAGGGCTCGTCGGGCACCGTGATCGACGTGCAGGTGTTCACCCGCGAAGGCATCCAGCGCGACAAGCGCGCCCAGCAGATCATCGACGATGAACTCAAGCGCTTCCGCCTGGACCTGAACGACCAGCTGCGCATCGTCGAGGCCGACGCCTTCGACCGTATCGAGAAGCTGCTGAACAACCGCGTGGCCAACGGCGGCCCGCAAAAGCTTGCCAAGGGCACCAAGATCGACAAGGCCTACCTGGCGTCGGTCGAGAAGTTCCACTGGTTCGACATCCGCCCCGCGGAAGACGAAGTCGCCACGCAGCTCGAGTCCATCAAGAACGCTCTGGAGCAAACGCGCCACAGCTTCGACCTAGCCTTCGAAGAAAAGCGCAAGAAGCTCACGCAAGGCGACGAGCTGCCCGCTGGCGTGCTCAAGATGGTCAAGGTGTACCTGGCCGTCAAGCGCCGCCTGCAGCCTGGCGACAAGATGGCCGGCCGCCACGGCAACAAGGGTGTGGTCTCCAAGATCGTCCCGGTCGAAGACATGCCTTACATGGCCGACGGCACCCCCGCCGACATCGTTCTGAACCCGCTGGGCGTGCCTTCGCGGATGAACATCGGTCAGGTGCTGGAAGTCCACCTGGGCTGGGCCGGCAAGGGCATTGGCCAGCGCATCGGCAACATGCTGCAGGAAGAGGCCAAGGCGTCGGAACTGCGCAAGTTCATGGAAGAGGTCTACAACTCCCGTGGCCGTACCGAGGACCTGTCGCAGCTGAGCGATGAAGACCTCGTCGCCATGGCGGTCAACCTCACCAATGGCGTGCCGTATGCGACCCCGGTGTTCGATGGTGCTTCGGAAGAAGAAATCAAGGACATGCTGAAGATCGCCTATCCGGACGACATCGCCGAGCGCAAGGGCCTCACGTCCACGCGCACCCAGGCGTACCTGTTCGACGGCCGCACCGGCGAACGCTTCGAGCGTCCGACGACCATCGGCTACATGCACTACCTGAAGCTGCACCATTTGGTGGACGACAAGATGCATGCCCGCTCGACCGGTCCTTACTCGCTCGTCACGCAGCAACCGCTGGGCGGCAAGGCGCAGTTCGGTGGCCAGCGTTTCGGGGAAATGGAAGTGTGGGCGCTGGAAGCTTACGGCGCCGCCTACGTGCTGCAGGAAATGCTGACGGTGAAGTCCGACGACGTGGTGGGCCGTACCAAGGTGTACGAATCCATCGTCAAGGGCGAACACGCGATCGAAGCCGGCATGCCGGAATCGTTCAACGTGCTGGTCAAGGAAATCCGCTCGCTGGGCCTGGACATCGAGCTGGAACGCTCCTAAGCAGAAAAGGAAAGAGTCACTATGAAATCGCTACTCGACCTGTTCAAGCAATTCACGCCGGATGAGCACTTCGATGCCATCCGCATCGGCATGGCTTCGCCCGAAAAGATCCGTTCGTGGTCTTTCGGCGAAGTGAAGAAGCCCGAAACCATCAACTACCGCACGTTCAAGCCCGAGCGCGACGGTCTGTTCTGCGCCAAGATCTTTGGCCCCATCAAGGACTATGAGTGCCTGTGCGGCAAGTACAAGCGCCTCAAGCACCGCGGCGTGATCTGCGAGAAGTGCGGCGTTGAAGTCACGCAGACCAAGGTGCGACGCGAGCGCATGGGTCACATCGACCTGGCCGCGCCTTGCGCTCACATCTGGTTCCTGAAGTCGCTGCCATCGCGTCTGGGCCTGGTGCTCGACATGACGCTGCGCGACATCGAGCGCGTGCTGTACTTTGAAGCCTACGTGGTGACCGACCCCGGCATGACCCCGCTGAAGAAGTTCAGCATCATGTCCGAGGACGACTACGACGCCAAGCGCAAGGAATACGGCGACGAATTCATTGCCAAGATGGGCGCCGAAGGCATCAAGGACCTGCTGGAATCCATCGACATCGACCTGTCGATCGAACGCCTGCGCGGCGACCTGACCGGCTCCGAAGTCAAGGTCAAGAAGAACGCCAAGCGCCTGAAGGTGCTGGAAGCATTCAAGAAGT
The DNA here is from genome assembly GCF_964253015.1 of Acidovorax sp. LjRoot194. NCBI lineage: Bacteria > Pseudomonadati > Pseudomonadota > Betaproteobacteria > Burkholderiales > Comamonadaceae > Acidovorax > Acidovorax sp. LjRoot194. Next base: position 545,359 of record NZ_CAXUQB020000001.1, read on the forward strand.
CGGGCATCAAGCCCGAGTGGATGGTGCTCGAAGTGCTGCCCGTGTTGCCACCGGACCTGCGTCCGCTGGTGCCGCTCGATGGTGGCCGCTTCGCCACGTCCGACCTGAACGATCTGTACCGCCGCGTCATCAACCGCAACTCGCGTCTGCGCCGCCTGCTGGAGCTGAAGGCCCCTGAAATCATCGCCCGCAACGAAAAGCGGATGCTGCAGGAAGCCGTCGACTCGCTGCTGGACAACGGCCGCCGTGGCAAGGCCATGACAGGCGCCAACAAGCGCGCGCTGAAGTCGCTGGCCGACATGATCAAGGGCAAGTCGGGCCGTTTCCGCCAGAACTTGCTGGGCAAGCGGGTGGACTACTCGGGCCGTTCCGTGATCACCGTGGGCCCAACGCTCAAGCTGCACCAGTGCGGCCTGCCCAAGCTGATGGCTCTGGAGCTGTTCAAGCCCTTCATCTTCTCGCGCCTGGAAGCCATGGGCATCGCGACGACGATCAAGGCTGCCAAGAAGGAAGTCGAATCCGGCACGCCGGTGGTGTGGGACATCCTGGAAGAGGTCATCAAGGAACACCCCGTGATGCTCAACCGTGCGCCTACGCTGCACCGTCTGGGTATCCAGGCCTTCGAGCCCATCCTGATCGAAGGCAAGGCCATCCAGCTGCACCCCCTCGTCTGCGCGGCCTTCAACGCCGACTTCGACGGTGACCAGATGGCCGTCCACGTCCCGCTGTCGGTGGAAGCGCAGATGGAAGCCCGCACGCTGATGCTGGCCTCCAACAACGTGCTGTTCCCTGCATCGGGCGAGCCCTCCATCGTTCCTTCGCAGGACGTGGTGCTGGGCCTGTACTACGCCACCCGTGACCGTATCAACGGCAAGGGCGAAGGCCTGGTGTTCGCCGACACCGGTGAAGTGCAGCGTGCTCTGGACGCCGGCGAAGTCGAACTCGCCGCCAAGATCACGGTGCGCATGACCGAGTGGACCAAGAACAAGGAAACGGGCGAATTCGTTCCGTCCACCTCGCTCGTGGAAACCACCGCCGGCCGTGCACTGCTGTCCGAGATTCTTCCCAAGGGCCTGCCGTTCTCCAACATGAACAAGGCGCTCAAGAAGAAGGAAATCTCGCGCCTGATCAACGTCTCATTCCGCAAGTGCGGTCTGAAGGAAACGGTCGTGTTCGCCGACAAGCTGCTGCAAAACGGCTTCCGTCTGGCCACGCGCGCCGGTATCTCGATCGCCATCGACGACATGCTCGTGCCTCCACAAAAGGCCGGCATCATCGAGCGCTCCGAGAAGGAAGTGAAAGAGATCGAACAGCAGTACGTGTCCGGTCTGGTCACCTCTGGCGAGCGCTACAACAAGGTGGTGGACATCTGGGGCAAGGCCGGCGACGAAGTGTCCAAGGTCATGATGGCCCAGCTGTCCAAGCAAAAGGTCATCGACCGCCACGGCAACGAAGTGGACCAGGAGTCCTTCAACTCCATCTACATGATGGCCGACTCGGGCGCCCGGGGTTCTGCTGCGCAGATTCGCCAGGTGGCCGGTATGCGGGGTCTGATGGCCAAGCCTGACGGCTCGATCATCGAGACGCCCATCACCGCGAACTTCCGCGAAGGTCTGAACGTGCTGGAGTACTTCATCTCCACCCACGGTGCCCGTAAGGGTCTGGCCGACACGGCGCTGAAGACGGCCAACTCTGGCTACCTGACGCGCCGCCTGGTGGACGTGACGCAGGATCTGGTCGTGACCGAGGAAGATTGCGGCACCTTCAATGGCTCGCTGATGCGCGCCATCGTCGAAGGCGGTGAAGTGATCGAATCGCTGCGCGACCGTATCCTGGGCCGTACCGCTGCCGAAGACGTTCTGCACCCCGAGAACCGCTCGGTGCTGGTGCCTGCCGGCGTGATGCTGGAAGAAGACATCATCGAAGAGATGGAAGCGGCTGGCGTGGACGAAGTGAAGGTACGCACTGCACTGACCTGCGAAACCCGCTACGGCCTGTGCGCCAAGTGCTACGGACGCGACTTGGGCCGTGGCGGCCTGATCAACCTCGGCGAAGCCGTGGGTGTGATCGCTGCCCAGTCCATCGGCGAACCCGGCACGCAGCTGACCATGCGCACGTTCCACATCGGTGGTGCGGCATCGCGTGCAGCCATCGCGTCGAGCGTGGAAGCCAAGTCCAACGGCGTGATCGGCTTCAACGCCACGATGCGCTACGTGAGCAATACCAAGGGCGAGCTGGTCGTCATTGCGCGTTCGGGTGAAATCATCATCCACGACGAGCATGGCCGCGAGCGCGAACGCCACAAGGTGCCTTACGGCGCGACGCTGACGGTCAAGGCCGACCAGACCATCAAGGCCGGTACCATCCTGGCCAACTGGGACCCGCTGACGCGACCCATCATCACCGAGTTCGCCGGTCAAACCAAGTTCGAGAACGTCGAAGAAGGTCTCACGGTGGCCAAGCAGGTCGACGAAGTGACCGGCCTGTCCACGCTGGTGGTGATCGACCCCAAGCGCCGCGGCGCTGCCAAGGTCGTTCGTCCTCAGGTGAAGCTGATCGACGCGCAGGGCAACGAAGTGAAGATCCCTGGCACCGACCACTCGGTGACCATCGGCTTCCAGGTCGGCGCTCTGATCCAGGTGCGCGACGGCCAGGACGTGGGCCCCGGCGAGGTGCTGGCCCGTATCCCGGTCGAAGGTCAGAAGACCCGCGACATTACCGGCGGTCTGCCCCGCGTGGCCGAGCTGTTCGAAGCCCGTACTCCGAAGGACAAGGGCACGCTGGCCGAAATGACCGGTACCGTGTCGTTCGGCAAGGAAACCAAGGGCAAGGTCCGCTTGCAGATCACCGATCCTGAAGGCCACGTGTTCGAAGAACTCGTGCCCAAGGAAAAGAACATCCTGGTGCACGAAGGCCAGGTGGTGAACAAGGGCGAATCGATTGTGGACGGCCCGGCCGACCCGCAAGACATCCTGCGCCTGCTGGGTATCGAAGAGCTGTCGCGCTACATCGTGGATGAAGTGCAGGACGTGTACCGCTTGCAGGGCGTGAAGATCAACGACAAGCACATCGAGGTGATCGTTCGCCAGATGCTGCGCCGTGTCGTGGTCGAGAACACCGGCGAGTCGAACTACATTGCCGGTGAACAGGTCGAGCGCTCCGAGATCCTGAACACCAACGATGCACTGCAGTCCGAAGGCAAGATCGCCGCGACCTACAGCAACCTGCTGCTGGGTATCACGAAGGCATCGCTGTCGACCGACTCGTTCATCTCGGCGGCTTCCTTCCAGGAAACGACCCGCGTGCTCACCGAGGCTGCCATCATGGGCAAGCGCGACGAACTGCGTGGCCTGAAGGAAAACGTGATCGTGGGTCGCCTGATCCCTGCCGGTACCGGCATGGCCTACCACCAGGCACGCAAGGCCAAGGACGCCATGGACGACGCAGAGCGCCGTGCCATCGCCGACGCCGAAGCTGCCGAAATGGAAGCGCAGGCGGATACGGCGGACGTCGAAGGCAGCGCCACCGTGGCTGCCAGCGACAACACGGCCGATTGAGGCCAAGGCTGAACCCGTTCTTCGCCATGCGCGAAAGACGGGTTCACCGTGGCCTTCAGCCCCCAGGCTGTCTTTGAAACGCTCCCGTCCTGTCCCAGGCAGGCCGGGAGCGTTTTTCATTCAATTCGTTGTTTCGTTCACCCCTTCTTCGGGCCGTGCGCGCCAAGTCCGCGCTGCCGGCATCTGTGCATGTGGTCATCGCCTCTTTTCTGGATCGTCATCGCCATCGCTCTGTTCTGGGCGCTGGGTGCCTACAACCGGCTGATGCGGTTGCGATCGGCTGTCGTGCAGTCGTTCGGCAGCTTCGACGCCCACATGGTGCGCCAGGTGGCGCTACTGGGGGAGTTCAACGCGGCTTGCTCGGTGCAACAGAACGACGCTGAACTGTCTGCACACCAGGAGATGGCGGCGCTGCAGGGCGCCACCACCCAGTTGAGCGCGTCGCTGGCCGTGGCCAGGGCCCGGCCCCTGCGGCCCGATGCGATGGCCGCGCTGGCCGCTGCGCGCGACGTGCTGCACGCCAGCTGGCCTGGCGCGCTGCGCAAGGCGCAAGAAGCTGCCGTGGTCACGGTGCCTGCGGCTGCGCTACCTGCCGCAGCGCCAGCCAATGAGGGCGAGGAGCACAACAGTGCCCCGCTGGCGGAGGTGTTGTCGCCCTCGCTGTTCTGGTCGGTGCGCTGGGGCGACCATGTGCAGCAGAACGATCAGGCCATTGCCGTCTTCAATGACGCTGTGGTGCAGTACAACGAAGCCATCGTCCAGTTTCCAGCCAACCTGCTGGCCTGGGCGTTTGGCTTCAAAGCGGCACGCGGGCTGTAGCCGCCCGCGCACCGAAGGACCCCCATGAGCTCCTCACCATCCCGGGGCAATACGCCCCCAGCCGCGCAGCCCCCGGGCGCAGGGTCTTCCGCCACGGGCCGTGGCGGCCCGCCAGGCCAAAAGCCGCAAGCCGTCGCGCTGTGGCAGCAACTGCTGGCCGTGGCTGGCGCGCTGCAGGCCATCCGCGCCGGGCAGTCCGGCACCGCGGCGCTGGCCGCTGTCGAGGCAGTGTTGCGCCCGGGCGTGCAGGCCCTGCTGTTCCAGGTGCTGCGCCAAGCCGGCCGGGCCGAGGCCCTGCGCCGTGCCATGGTGCCGCGCACGCCGCCCCCCGCTGCAGATGCCTTGCTCTGCACAGCCCTGGCGTTGTGCTGGAACCCGGAGGAGTCGCCGTACGAGCCCTTCACCCTGGTGAACCAGGCGGTCGAGGCCGCCAAGCGCCACGCCGGTACGCGCGCGCAGTCGTCCTTCATCAACGGCTGCCTGCGCAGGTTCCTGCGCGAGCGCGACGCCCTGGTGCAGGGCACCGACGCCGACCCCTTGGCGCGGTGGAACCACCCCGCCTGGTGGATCGCCCGCTTGCGCAAGGACCACCCGGCGCATTGGGAGCAGATCTTGCGCGCCAACAACACCCACGCGCCCATGACGCTGCGGGTCAATGCACAAAAAAGCACGCTACCGCTCTACCAGAAAGCGCTAGATGCTATCAATTTTGATTCTGAGCCTGTTGGTGCGTCGGGGCTGGAATTGCGCCAGGCAGTGCCGGTGCAGGCCTTGCCAGGCTTCGCCGATGGCCACGTCTCTGTACAAGACGCTGCTGCGCAGCTGGCCGCACCGCTGCTGCTCGATGGCTTGGATCTGTCGCAGCCGCTGCGGGTGCTAGACGCCTGCGCCGCACCGGGCGGAAAGACGGCCCACCTGCTCGAGATGGCCGGCGCCGGCGCCCCTTTGCAGGTGACGGCCCTGGAGATCGACCCGCTGCGCAGCGCCCGGATCGGCGAAACCCTGCAGCGGCTGGGTCTGCAAGCCCAGGTGGTGGTGGCCGACGCGGCCCGCCCCGAGGACTGGTGGCAGCAGCAGTGCGGTGGCGCGCTTTTCGACGCCATCTTGCTCGACGCTCCGTGCACGGCATCCGGCATCGTGCGGCGCCACCCTGACGTGCGGTGGCTGCGCCGCGAGAGCGACATCGCCCAGCTGGCCGTTCTGCAGGCACGGCTGCTGGCCGCGTTGTGGCCGCTGGTGCGCCCCGGCGGGCGGTTGCTGTACTGCACCTGCTCGGTGTTCCGCGCCGAGGGAGAGGGGCAGGTCCAAACGTTTCTTGCGCACAACACCGATGCGCAATTGCTGCCGTCACCCGGCCATTTAATTCCCGGTAAAGCGGACAAGCCCGGAACTGTCCCGGACAATCAGTTGGGTGATCACGACGGATTTTTTTACGCACTGTTGCAGAAATCGCCGCAATGAGTCGCAATGGACTCGTTGGAGCCTGCTTTGCAGCGTTCTGTTGGTGTTGTGGAGCTGCTGCTTCCTGGCATCCGTCTCGGTAGCGGCCCCTTCCGCTGTCCCTGAAGTGGGGGACCTGCGGCTGGATCGCACGGAAGACGGCCTGTACCTCAGCGCCAACCTGCAAGTCCTGCTGCCCGAGCTGGCCGAGGATGCGCTCTACAAAGGCATCCCCATGTACTTCGTGGCCGAAGCCCAGGTCACCCGAGACCGCTGGTACTGGTACGACCGGCAAGTGGCGGAAACAACCCGGTATCTGCGACTAAGTTACCAGCCGCTCACCCGGCGGTGGCGCCTCAACATATCGCCAGTGCCTTTCACCAACAGCGGGCTTGGCGTGGTACTGGGCCAGACGTTTGATGAATATGACGACGCGATGGCCGCCATACAGCGCTTTTCACGCTGGAAAATCGCCGAAGGCGACGTCATGGACGCCGATACCGTTCACACCGTGCATTTCAGGTTCAGGCTCGACACCTCCCAGCTGCCCCGTCCGTTCCAGATCGGCACCGTGGGCCGCTCGGGCTGGAACCTCCTGGTATCGCGCAGCCAGCGCGTCGGTGCCCTAGAGCCTGCCAAGTGAGCCCGGATCCTGTCAGTACCCCCGGCTCGGCCTCTGCCCACGCGGCGGCCCGGCAATCCCGCGCGGTGCGGTGGGCGGTGGGGGTGGGCGCGGCCATCATGTCCGCCATCGGGCTGGTGCTGCTGTTTCTGCTGACGCTGGCCACCAACAACCGCGCCCTGTACGAGCGCAACTACGCCTGGCTCTTCGGCGTGAACGTGCTGGTGGCACTGCTGCTGCTGGCCGTGCTGGTCTGGGTTGCTGCGCGCCTGTCCATGCGGCTGCGCAAGGGACGCTTCGGCAGCCGCCTGCTGGTCAAGCTGGCCGCCATCTTTGCGCTGGTGGGGCTGATGCCGGGGCTGCTGATCTACGTGGTGTCCTACCAATTCGTCACCCGGTCGATCGAAAGCTGGTTCGACGTGAAGGTGGAAGGGGCGCTGTCCGCCGGCGTCAACCTGGCGCGCGTGTCGCTCGACTCGCTGGCCACCGACATGGCCTCCAAGACACGCAATGCCGGCACACAGGTGGCCCAGGTGCCAGACGCCGCCGCAGGCCTGGTGCTGGAGCGCATTCGCGACCAGCTGGGCGCGACCGACGTGGTGCTGTGGAACGCTGCAGGCCAGGCCGTGGCCAGCGCAGGGCAGTCCCGCTTCAGCCTCAACCCCGAGCGCCCCAGCGTGTCGCTGTTGCGCACCGTACGCCAGCAACGCGCCAGCGCCCAGATCGAGGGGCTGGACGACATCTCCGACCCCGCCGCAGCCCAGAACGCCCGCGTGAAGGTGCTGGCCCTTGTCAGCAACCCCAGCGTGGGCCTGCTGGCCGAGCCGCGCTATCTGCAGGCCACATTGCCGCTGCCCGCCGCCCTGGTGGCCAACGCCATCGCCGTGCAAGAGGCCAACCGCGAATACCAGGAGCGTGCCCTGTCACGCGGCGGCCTGCGGCGCATGTACGTCGGCACGCTCACCTTGAGCCTGTTTCTGGCCGTGTTCGGCGCGGTGCTGCTGGCCGTGCTGCTGGGCAATCAACTCGTGCGGCCCCTGTTGGTGCTGGCCGAAGGCGTGCGCGAGGTGGCCGCAGGCAACCTGAGCCCCAAGGCCGCGCTGCAGGGCAAAGACGAGCTGGGCGGCCTCACACGGTCGTTTGCGCTCATGACCCAGCAGCTCGCAGACGCCCGCCACGCTGTGGAGCTGAGCATGGGCGAGGTCGATGCCTCGCGGGCCAACCTGCAGACCATCCTCGACAACCTCACCGCCGGCGTCATCGTGCTGGACGATCAGGGCGTCATCCGCTCGTCCAACCCCGGCGCAACGCGCATCCTGCGCGCGCCCATGGCAGCGTACGAAGGGCGGGCGCTGGCAGAAGTACCCGGCCTGTCCGAATTCGCAGCGGCAATCCAAGGCCACTTCGACGCCTTTCTGGGCGATAACGAGCGGCACGGGCTTGACCACTGGCAGCAACCGTTCGAGCTGCATGCGTCGTCCATCGGCGTGGGGCAGCACGCCACCAGCCTGGTCGCGCGGGGCGCTGAACTGCCCGATTCCGCGCGACTGTTGGTTTTTGACGACATTTCAGAGATTGTTTCTGCACAACGTGCGCAGGCCTGGGGCGAGGTGGCGCGCCGCCTCGCGCACGAGATCAAGAACCCTTTGACGCCCATCCAGCTGTCTGCCGAACGCCTGGAAATGAAGCTGGCCGGCAAGCTGCAAGGCCCCGAGCAAGCAGTGGTGACCAAGTCCGTCAAGACCATCGTGGACCAGGTCGATGCGATGAAGCGGCTGGTCAACGAGTTTCGCGACTACGCCCGCTTGCCGGCAGCAGAGCTGCAATTGCTGGACATCAATGCGCTGGTGACCGACGTGCTGAATCTCTATGGCGAAGAGAACGCCACCGTCCGCGTGGAGGCCGAGCTGGACCCCCGTTGCCCCTCGATAGCGGGCGATGCGCAGCAGCTGCGCCAGGTCGTCCACAACCTCTTGCAAAACGCCCAGGACTCCACCGAGCAGGCCGGCGCCACGGCCACCGAACCGCTGCCGCCGGTGCGCATCAGCACCCGCTGGAGTGAGTCTTCACGCCGCGTGCGGCTCACCGTGGCAGACAGTGGCGGCGGCTTTCCGGCGCACATCCTGCAGCGCGCTTTCGAGCCCTACGTCACCACCAAACCACGCGGCACCGGCCTGGGTCTGGCCGTGGTCAAAAAGATCGCCGACGAGCACGGCGCACGCATCGACCTGTCCAACCGCACCGAAGATGGCGTGGTGCGCGGGGCCCAAGTGTCGTTATCATTCGCCCCTGAACCAGCGTTGGCGGCATAACAACACCGCCCCGCAGTACTTCCCAAGGCGTTTCTACACACATGGCAAACATTCTGGTGGTCGACGATGAGCTCGGCATTCGTGATCTGCTGTCGGAAATCCTGAACGACGAAGGTCACAGCGTAGACCTTGCAGAAAACGCCACCCAGGCGCGCAGCGCCCGGGCCGGGAACAGCTACGACCTCGTGCTGCTCGACATCTGGATGCCCGACACCGACGGCGTCTCCCTGCTCAAGGAATGGGCCACCGCCGGCGTGCTGACCATGCCCGTGATCATGATGAGCGGCCACGCCACCATCGACACCGCGGTCGAAGCCACCCGCATCGGTGCCTTCTCCTTCCTGGAAAAGCCCATCACCCTGCAAAAGCTGCTCAAGGCAGTGGAGCAGGGCCTGGCCCGCAACGCCGCCCACCAGGCTGCACCCGCCGCCGCCCAGGCACCCGTCCAGCCCCCGGCAGACCCCACCTTCGCCCAGCTCCCCGCCGTGTCGACCGTGATGGCCGGTGTGGACGCCGGCCCCCACGCCCACCAGGGCTTCGACCTCGACCGCCCCCTGCGCGAAGCGCGTGACGGCTTCGAGAAGGCCTACTTCGAATTCCACCTGGCCCGCGAAGGCGGCTCCATGACCCGCGTGGCCGAAAAGACCGGCCTGGAACGCACCCACCTGTACCGCAAGCTGCGGCAGCTGGGCGTGGACCTGGGCCGCGGCAAGCGCGGTTGATCTTCAGGCATCGTCAAAAATTTCCGTTCATCGCCAGAAAGCCATTTTTTTCTGGTTATAATTTGAGGCTCAGGCCCGGTAGCTCAGTCGGTAGAGCAGAGGATTGAAAATCCTTGTGTCGGTGGTTCGATTCCGCCCCAGGCCACCAGTCAGCATGCGCCCCAGCGCCCGAAAGGGTTCTGGGGCGCTTCTACATTCAACGTCGGTTTTTACAATTCAGCGGAGCGAGGTTGATTCAACCCACGTTGCATCCGGTGCCACTCCCGGCTGCCATTGGCTTCGGTTCCTTTGCACGATGTATGCGGCGGCTCGCCAGAAGGTATCGACCACAAGGCTGATCGTGGCATGCGACATCAGTTGCGGTCCCTTCAGTTCATGCGCATATCGCCATTGCACGAAAGGCTGTTTCCCAAGGGTTTCAAGAGCCCTTTCAAAAGATTCAAGGCGAATGTCGGGGCCTGTTGAATAGGGTTCTGGGTTTAAGTGACCGAACATCCCTCCGATGAGCGTTTTGTGTGCGGGCGCCACCTTTGACCATAGTGGAGGGATGGCGTGGCCAAAGCTGACTTTTTCCGATGACTCTCCTCGGTCAATAAGGTCCACCATCAAAAAGAACTTCAGAAAAAGCTCGAGTGCGAAGCTGGAGCAAACGACTGCCGGGAAGGTCAAAGCCATTTCCTCACAGCGCTTGCCGTAGTCGCTCACCAGCAGCCCCGCGCGAGCGTAAGCGGTCGCAATTGCGTATAGAGCCTCAGGGTCATATGGATCTTCGCTGGGTACAAAGACCAGCGAAGGGATTGCAGGCACGGACATGGGTAGGTCTCCATCGGGTGGCGACCATTCTGCTGCACTAGCGGAGCGGGCGCACCCGTTCACCCATCCGAGCGTTCGCGTAGTGCTCGGTCATCTCCCGATTCTTTTACGCCAGCAGCTTCTGCGAGTGAGCAAGGTCGCCGGTGTCGGTCGCGGCCTTCGCCCAAATATCCCGACAAAGACGCGCTAATGGCCTTCCTGGGTCGCTGGTTGATGCGGCCCATGACGGCCGCCAGCTCGCCGGTAATCTCGATGCCCCAGGCGTGCTCCGGTCTTGTTCTGCAGGATCCACAATGCGCCATCCCGAATATCGGTGCGCTTGATCTTAAGCACATCGGTCGGCCGTTGCCCCGTTAGCAAGGCAATATCTATGGCACCTATCACCGTGGGATGCGCGTTGGCCAGTACGCGTTCGCTTCCTCATCAGTGACACAGCGCGAGCGCCCTGTTTGTTCTGTGGTGGGACTCCATCCCTGGCCTAGTTGAAGATGTGCGAGAACAGGGCATTATCGCGATTGGCGCGTACTTTTGCCATTTGGCCGCGGATAAACGAAGCGAATCAGCATGTGTTTGAGCTCTACACATGCGGTAATGACGCTGAGGTCATCCAACTTTGGCCGTGCCATGCGATTTGAAATCACGAGCCCCGAATGATGACATTGCGATGGCTGACGAGGGTTTTTCAATTTGATTCGATGGAGGGGACATGACAAATCAAAAGGCAGGGCGGGCTGATTGGTCCGCGCGTTGGCGCACTCGACTGAGTCAAGCCGAAAGACGTGAGCCAGCGATACTGAGCACCATGCGGAAGGTCGAGGCGGTAACGAGCGGGCTGCCTTGGAAATGGGTAGGTGCGCTGTTTTTTGTAGTCGGCTGCATGCCTTTGCTTGGATACCTGATCTTCGTTGGCTATGTGCCAACTAATTTGCTCGGGCTTTTGGGTTTGGCCGGTATTTCGTCGGTGTGGCTCTTGTTGCTCTGGACCTTGATAACGGTCTTGATGTTCGGCGTTGTGGCGACAGCGGTTGTATATGAGGTAAAGAACCTTAATTGGAGAACCACCCTTCTCGGGCAACTGGGTCCATTCTTCTTGTTGATGGGAATCTTTTTCCGGCCGTTAGGGTTGTGGTTTTCTGTGTTGTGCGCCGTTTGCGGTCTGTGCGCAATAGTCTGGACACTTGCGAGGCTCTGGCGTGAGCAGCCTAGGAGGGAGACAGAGGGCTTCCTCTTGGCAATAGTCGCGTTGCTATTGGGAGGTCCGTTGGTGTCTCTCGGAGTCCTCTTGATTGGGGCACATTCGGCTAGGCTTGGCCTCCTCGGCGACCCCGGGGTTTGGACGATTGCATTATGGTGCGGCGCAACTGTGGTGTTGATATGCGCAAATGCAGCTGTCACCTATGTGCGTGCTGCCCCTGTGGCTGTATTGGCCCTATGTTTTTTCTCGTCAGGGTTGATTGTTATGGCTGTGGCGGGACCCAGGTATGTGACCGCAGTCGTGGCATCTCAAGTCGGTTTGCGACTGCCGGGAACCGTTGAAATTCTGGTTCCGACAAGCACCTGTGCGACCGTAATTGCAGCAGCGAAGCGTCTCGAAAAACTGACCGGCGCAGACCCGCAGCCTATTTGCGAACGCGCGGTGAATACCTTGTCCGTAGAAGTGCAGTTGCGTTGGGGAGACCGATGGCTGATTGCGGCGAAATCGGTCAACGGCACGCCATTGCCCAAACCTGGCGTCAGATTGACTATTCCCGAAAAGGACACGGAACTCATCTTGCCCTAGTCCGCAGCCCACAACGGACACGCAAGGTGACGCAACGTTTCAGGCTTTGCTCTCTTGTGAGGCCTCCGATTGAGCGTCAATCGTATGACCGTACTTTGTCGAATTTGGGGGAACTCTGGGGGAGCACTGTGGTGCTATCAAATAATAGTTTCTAGATTCCGCGCGTGCTTCTGGGCGCCTTCTTGTAGAGCCTAAGCCACCAAATCCGATAAGCCCCAGTTCAATCCAACTGGGCTTTTGCTTTTCTGACCCGACGACGTATTCCCCTGGGTTCGCCGGCCACGTCACATCGACTACTCCCTCGGCGTCGGCCTCCGAATCCCCGGCTCAATCAGTGCCCCCCCACACCCCCGCTGCCGCGTATCCGACGGCGTCTCTCCAAACCGCTTGCGGTAGCCCACTGCAAAGTGCCCCAGATGAAAGAACCCATAGCGCGCTGCAATGTCCGCTACGTGCGGGGCGCGGTCTGCGCTGGTGGGCTGCTGCAGTGCGGCGCGGGCGGCATCCAGCCGCAGGTCGCGCAGAAAGGCCATGGGGCTTTTGCCTGTGCATTGGGCGAAGGCCTGCTGCAACGACCGGGCGCTGGTGCCCACATGGGCGCACACGTCGGCAAGGGTGATGGGCAGCTCCAGTTGGCTGTGCATGAATTCCTGTGCGCGCTTGACGGCACGTGGCAGCACCACGCGCCCGGCGCCGGCTGTGGATGCGCCCGCGCCTGCGCCAGCGGCAAGCACTGCCGAGTGGTTGTGCTGCGCGGACAGCAGCAGGCTGGTGAGCAGGTGGTTCTCGGCCTGTTCCGCCAGCACCGGGTGCCCCAGCAGGAACGCACTGGTTTCCACCGCCGAACGCAGGTAGGCGATGAAGCTGGCCATGCCCATGAGTGCGGGGTTGGCCAGGTCCATGCCCAGGTCGAACACCAGGGGCTGCTGCACCGGCGCTTGCAGCAGGTCCGACAAGCGGGCGTGCAGCGCGTCGCGCTCAATCTTGACGATGAACTGCGGGCTGTCTTCATGCCAGCGCATGGACAGCGGCTCGGTGGGCGAGGGTACCGAGGCCATCAGCGTGTGCGACTCCACCGTTTGCCCGCCGCAGCGGACCGTGGCGCCGCCGCGCAGCGGTATCTGCAGCAAATAAAAACTGCGCAGGTATCCGGGCTCGATGCGCACTGCAGGGCCGTACTGCACATAGTTCAGGCTGACATGGCGGTGCAGCGGGGCGCTGTGGTGGCATGCGTCCAGCCTGTCGCCGGGGTGCAGGGTGGCCAGGTCGTGCGGGCAGAACACGCGGCCCACGAACTCGCGCGCTTCGTCCAGGTCGTGGCTGTCGAACAGGCGATAGCGCTGCAGCGGTAGCCGGTCGGCGGCGGTGCTCTGCGGGGCGATGTCCATGGTCTTTGCGGCGTGGGCGTGCGTCGGTCGGTCGGTCGGGCGGTCGGTGGATCGTGTGCTGCATGCAGCGGGTGCGCCACGGCGGCGGTGCGAACGAAATACTGCGTTTTAGGGACACCGCCTGCGCTTTCCGGATGCGGTCGGGCCGGCTCCTTTTCTATTCTTGTGCAGGCCCCGAGCCCTGCGCAAGAGCGTTACCCCGGGGCAATCGGCGCGACTGTGTCGGCGTGTAAACGCTGCTGCAGCGCAGCAAAGGCCGCCGGGCGCACTGCCCGGGGCGCAACGCACAGGAGTCACCATCATGGTCCAGGGGTTCGAAGGAATGCGCGGCAAGAGCGCCATCGTGACGGGGGGCGCCACGCTCATCGGGGCCGGGGTGGTGCGCGCACTGCACCAGGCGGGGGTGAGGGTCATGGTGGCCGACATCAACGCAGAAGCCGGGCAGGCATTGGCGGATGAACTGGGTGCCGGCGTGCTGTTTCGGCGCACCGACATCACCAGCGACGCGGAGATCGCCGCCTGCGTGGCCGAAGCTGCAGAGCGCCACGGCGGGGTCCATTACCTGGTGAACCTGGCCTGCTCCTATCTGGACGATGGCATTGCATCGCCGCGGGAGGACTGGCTGGCTTCGCTCAACGTGAACCTGGTCAGCGCAGTGATGGTGCTCAAGGCCGTGCGCCCGCATTTTCAGCGTGCGGGCGGCGGTGCGGTGGTCAACTTCACCAGCATTTCCTCGGGCGTGGCGCAGACCGGGCGCTGGCTCTACCCCGTGGGCAAGGCGGCCATGGTGCAGCTGACGCGCAGCATGGCCATGGACTTGGCGGGGGAGGGTGTGCGCGTGAACAGCGTCTCCCCGGGCTGGACGTGGTCGGCCATCATGGACCAGCTCACCGGCGGCGACCGCGCCAAGACCGACCGCGTGGCCGCGCCGTTTCACCTGCTGCGCCGCGTGGGCGACCCGGCCGAAGTGGCCAACGTGGTGCTGTTCCTGTGCTCGGACCTGGCCAGCTTCGTGACGGGGGCCGACTATGCCTGCGACGGCGGCTACTCGGCCATGGGCCCCGAGTCCTATACCCCCGCCATTCCCCAACTGATGTCGTGAAGGAGCAGCCGCCATGACCATTCGATCCGTAGGCATCGTCGGTGCCGGATTTGCCGGCCTGTCCACCGCCAAGGTGCTGCGCGCCTTTGGCTTTGAGGTGACGGTGTTCGAAAAAGAGCCCGACGTGGGCGGCGTGTGGGCCGCATCGCGCCGCTATCCGGGCCTGACCACGCAGAACCCGCGCACCACCTACGCGCTGTCGGACTTTCCGATGCCGGCGCAGTACCCCGAATGGCCGTCGGGCGAGCAGGTGCAGGCCTATCTGCAATCGTATGCAGAGCACTTCGGCCTGGTGCCCCACCTGCGCATGTCCACGGTGGTGGAGAGCGCGGTGCTGGATGAAGATGCCGGCACGTGGACGGTGCAGACGCGGCCTGCGCAAGGGCAGGGCGATGGCGTGACGCCCACGCAGGCGCAAACGCAGGGTCAGACCCAGACGCACCGCTTCGACTACCTGGTGGTGTGCAACGGCATCTTCAGCGAGCCCGCCGTGCCGCACTATCCGGGTGCGGACTCCTTCGTGGCGGCGGGCGGGCGCGTGTGCCATACCAGCCAGTTCAACGACGCGAGCGATGCACGCGGCAAGCATGTGCTGGTGGTGGGCTACGGCAAGTCGTCGTGCGACGTGGCCAACGCCATTGCGGCCGACAGTGCCAGTACCACGGTGCTCGCGCGCCACCTGATCTGGAAGATTCCCAAGAAGTTCATGAACGTGCTGAACTTCAAGTTCCTGCTGCTCACGCGCATGGGCGAGGCGCTGTTCAAGTACATCGAGCCCAAGGGTTTTGAGAAATTCCTGCACGGTGCGGGCCTGCCGGTGCGCAACTCCATGCTGGGCAGTGTCGAGTCGGTGGTCACCCGGCAACTGAAGCTGCGCGAGATCGGCCTGCACCCGGGCACACCGCTGGAGACCATCGCCCGCAGCACCGTGAGCCTGGTGACCGATGGCTTTTACGAAAAGGTGGCCGCAGGAGCTCTCGGCGTGCGCAAAGGCTTGACCATCCGCGAGCTGCAGCCCGGCCAGGCCGTGCTGAGCAATGGCGAGACGGTGCCGGCCGACATCGTGGTCTGCGGCACCGGCTGGCACCAGCAGGTGCCGTTTTTCGACACTGGCGTGATGCAGCGCATCACCGATGCGCGCGGCAACTTCCGGCTGTACCGCTCCATCCTGCCGGTGGGCATGCCGCGCCTGGCCTTCAATGGCTACAACTCCTCGTTCTTCAGCCAGCTCAACTGCGAGGTGGGTGCGTTGTGGCTGGCCAACCACCTGCGCGGCGGCCTGCAGCTGCCGTCCCAGGCCGACATGAATGCGCAGATCGACCGGCGCCTGGCCTGGATGGAGGAGCGCACCGATGGCAAGCATTCCAAGGGCACCAACATCATCCCGTTCTCGGTGCACAACATCGACGAGCTGCTGCAGGACATGGGCTTGCCGCTCGGCGCCGTCACGCGTTTCAGGCAATGGCTGGAGCCGGTGAACCCCGCCGACTATGCTGTGGTCACCCGACGGTTGCTGGCCCGGCATGCGGGTGCAGCTGCCGGTGCGCCACTGGCCGCCCGCGCTGCAGCGGGCACCGGTGTCTGAAACGATTCGCCCCGACTCTTATCCCACCAAGAAGGACATCCCATGCCAGGACAATGGACCACGCTGGACGCCGCCGACGGCAGCGGCCGCTTTCGCGCCTACCTCGCCACCCCTGCCAGCGGCAGCGGTCCCGGCCTGGTGATCGCGCAGGAGATCTTTGGCGTCAATGCCACCATGCGCGACGTGGCCGACTACTACGCAGAAGAAGGCTACGTCGTGCTGGTGCCCGACCTGTTCTGGCGGCAAGAGCCTGAGGTCGAACTGGACGCCGCCACCGACATGCCGCGCGCATTCGCGCTGTACCAGGGCTTCGATGAAGCCAAGGGCGTGGACGACCTGCAAACCGCCATCACTGCCTTGCGCGCGCGGCCCGAGGTCCAGAGCGCGGGCAGTGCTGGCAGCGCGGGCGGCCTGGGCAAGGTCGGTGTGCTGGGCTTTTGCCTGGGCGGCAAGCTGGCCTATCTTGCGGCCTGCCGCACCGACGCCGACGTGGCCGTGGGCTATTACGGCGTGGGCATCGAGGCCGCGCTGGCCGAGGCGCCCGGCATCCGGTGCCGCCTGGTGCTGCACATCGCCGAGCTCGATGGCTTCTGCCCGCCGCCAGCGCGGGACGCCATCGTGCAGGCCCTGTCGGGCCGCGAGAACGTGGAGCTGTACGTCTACCCCGGTACCGACCATGCCTTCGCCCGCGTGGGCGGCGACCATTTTCACAAGCCGTCGGCCCTCATGGCGCACCAGCGCAGCGTGGCCGCGCTGCGGCGCGAGATGGGCCCGCACTACGACCTGTCGGCGCTGTGGGACAAGCACTGCGAATACGAGTTCGCCACCCGCGACGTGGACGCCACCATGGCCACCATGGTGGCCGAACCGTATGTGAACCACATCCCCACCATGACGGGCGGAGTGGGTTACAAGCACCTGCACGACTTCTACACACGCCACTTCGTCAACAGCAACCCGCCGGACACGAGCCTGACCCCGATCTCCCGCACGGTCGGGGCCACGCAAGTGGTGGACGAAATGCTGTTTAGCTTCACCCACACCACCGAGATCCCGTGGATGCTGCCCGGCGTGGCGCCCACGGGCCGGCGCGTGGTGATACCGCTGCTGGCGGTGGTGAAGTTCCGCGGCGATAAGCTCTACCACGAGCACATCTACTGGGATCAGGCCAGCGTGCTGGTGCAGGTCGGACTGCTCGACCCCGCAGGCCTGCCCGTGGCCGGCGCGGAGACGGCGCGCAAGCTGCTGGACGAGACCTTGCCTTCCAACAGCTTGATGGGCGAGAGCCGCTAGCCTGGGTGCGGCCCGGCGGCATGGCGTGAGGTGCGGGCCGAGGTGAGGGCTTTGCTCTAGCCTCAGGCCGCCTTCTTACGCTTCCTGAAACGCCTCTTCCCGCCGCTTCTTCACCGCCGGCAGCGCCACTATGGCCAGGAGGATCAGCGTGGCGATCAGCAGCCCCAGGGAGATGGGCCGCTCCACAAACGTGGCGAAGTCGCCGCGCGAGAGCAGCAGTGCCCGGCGCAGGTTCTCTTCCATCATGGGCCCCAGCACAAAGCCCAGCAGCAGCGGGGCAGGCTCCATGCCGAAACGGGCGAACAGGTAGCCCGCCACGCCCAGCGCCGCCGTCACGAACACGTCGAAGGTGTTGTTGTTGATCGAGTAGACCCCGATGCAGCAGAACACCAGTATGGCGGGGTACAGCAGGCGGTAGGGCACCTTCAGCAGCTTCACCCACAGCCCGACCAGGGGCAGGTTCAACACGATCAGCATCGCGTTGCCGATCCACATCGATGCGATCAGGCCCCAGAACAGTTCCGGGTTGCTCGTCATCACCTGCGGGCCGGGCTGGATGTTGTGGATGGTCATGGCGCCCACCATCAGCGCCATGACGACGTTCGATGGGATGCCCAGCGTCAGCAGCGGCACGAACGATGTTTGGGCGCCCGCATTATTGGCGGCCTCGGGGCCGGCCACGCCCTCGATGGCGCCGTGGCCGAACTCGTGGCTGCGGCTCGACAGCTTCTTTTCCAGCGTGTACGAGGCAAAAGACGACAGCGTGGCACCACCGCCCGGCAGCATGCCCAGCACCGTGCCCAGCGCGGTGCCACGTGCGGCCGCCGGGATGAAGCGGCGAAAGTCGTCTTTGGTCGGGAACAGCTTCATCACCCCGCTGGTGAAGGTCTCACGGTGCTCGCGCTGCTCCACATTGGCGATGATTTCTGCAAAGCCGAAGATGCCCATCGCCAGCGCGACGAAGTTGATGCCGTCGGTGAGTTCGGGCACGCCGAAGGAATAGCGGGCCGTGCCGGAGTTGACGTCGGTGCCCACCAGCCCCAGCACCAGGCCCAGCAGGATCATGCCCACGGCTTTCAACAACGAACCCGAGGCCAGCACGACCGCGCCCACAAGCCCCAGGACCATCAGCGAGAAGTATTCCGCCGGCCCGAACTTGAACGCCAGCTCGGCCATGGGTACCGCGAAGGCGGCCAGCACCAGGGTCGCAAAACATCCGGCGAGGAACGAGCTGATGCCCG
Organism: Acidovorax sp. LjRoot194; assembly: GCF_964253015.1. Taxonomy (NCBI): domain Bacteria; kingdom Pseudomonadati; phylum Pseudomonadota; class Betaproteobacteria; order Burkholderiales; family Comamonadaceae; genus Acidovorax; species Acidovorax sp. LjRoot194. The sequence goes on from NZ_CAXUQB020000001.1 coordinate 564,033, forward strand.
CCGTGGCCAGCGCCGCGCCGGCGCGGCCCTTGCGTGCCATCTGGTAGCCGTCGATGGCGGTGACCACGGACGATGATTCGCCCGGCAGGTTGACCAGGATGGCCGTGGTGGAGCCGCCGTACTGCGCGCCGTAGTAGATGCCGGCCAGCATGATCAGCGCGGATACCGGCTCCAGCGAATAGGTGATGGGAAGCAGCATCGCGATGGTGGTCGAAGGGCCCAGGCCCGGAAGCACCCCGATGAGCGTGCCCAGCAGGCACCCCACCAGCGCGTAGATGACGTTCTGCAGGCTGAGTGCGGTTTCAAAGCCGAGGGCCAGGTTGGAGAGCAGTTCCATGGCGTGCTCCCTTCAACCCAGAAAGGCCGGCCACAGGCCGATCTGCAGGTTGATGCCTTTGATGAAAACACCCACGCTGAAGGCGCTCAGCAGCGCCGCGTTCAACAGCGCCGCCCGCCAGGTGAACTCATGGCTGGCCATGCTGGAGACGACCACCAGCACCACCAGCGACAGGACCAGGCCCGCGGGCTGCAGCAGCACACCGAAGAGCACCACCGCACCCAGGATCCAGGCGATGCTGCCGAACTCGGGGCGCTTGACCTTCTCTTGCGCTGCAGAGGGTTTCAACGAGCCCGCTGCGAGCGCCAGTCCGATCAGCACCAGCAGTACGCCGATCCACAACGGGAACCAACCCGGGCCCATGCGGGCAGCGTCCCCCACGCGGTAGCTCAGCGCACCGATGCTGAACCCCAGGCCTGCGAGCATGTAGATGCATCCGGCGCCGAAGTCCTTCTGATTGCGGACCTGAATTCTTGACCCCATTTTTGTCTCCTTGCACTGTCGTTGATCAAAGGAGCGCGATTTATATCACTGCATGATCTATTTGCATCACAGCATGACATAGATTGGCGTGTGGTTATGGGCCGGGTACATTGGCGGCACGCTCGTTGATTTCATCGGCAGGAAATAACAACATGAAGAAGATCGACAAGGCGCAGCTGGAGCGCCTTTCGCAATTCCGGTACCAACTGCGGCGGTTCATGCGCTTTAGCGAGGACGCCGCCCAAGAGGCCGGATTGACCGTGCTGCAGTACCAGCTCATGCTCCATACGCAGGGCATGGAGGGGCGCCACTGGGCCAGCATCAGTGAGCTGGCCGAGCGCCTGCAAGCCAAGCACCACGGCGTGGTGGCCTTGGTGTCGCGCTGCGAGGCGGCGGGGCTGGTGGTGCGCCGGCAGAACGCGGACGACGGCCGGGTGGTGGAGATCCACCTGACCGCCCAGGGCCAGAAGAGCCTTCAGCAGATCGCCCTGCGGCACGAGTCCGAATTGACGGCGCTGGCAGACATCATCGAGCAGGCCAGTGCCCGGTACCGGGGCGGTTTCGAGAAGTAGGCCCGCCGGCAACGTGCTGTGACGGCCTTTGCGATCAGCGTGGTGCCGATCAGCAGCTGCAAGCGCAACGCGACGTCATCCTGCAGGGGCAGGCCATGAGGCCATGAGGCCTTGAGGACGCGGGCGGGCGTGGTGCGGTGGCCAGCGCCTGCGGGCGTCAGGTCAGATTCAACCCACCGTCCGACAGCAACACCTCGCCCGTCAGGTAGTCGGACGCGACCAGCATGGCCACGGCGTGGGCAATGTCGTCGGGGCTGGCGGCCCGGTGCATGGGGGCGCGGTCGCGCCACAGCGCCTGCGCATCTTTCCAGTCCGCCGTCAGCGGCGTGTCGACCAGGCCCGGTGCGACGGCGTTGACGCGGATGTCCGGGCCGAGCGACACGGCCAGCAGCCGCGTCAGGTGGTTGAGCGACGCCTTGCTCACCGCGTACGGAATGGACGCGCCCTTGGGCCGCACCCCCGCGTGCGAGCTGATGTTGACGACGCTGCCGGCACGGCCGCGCTTCGCTGCCTCGCGCAGGGCCGGCTCGGCCAGGGCGACGAGGTGAAAGGGCGCCACCACGTTGACCTCGTGCAATTCATGCCACACCGCCGACGTGGCTGCCGCCAGGTTGGCGTGCGGGATGACTTTGCTGATGCCGGCGTTGTTGACCAGCACGTCGAGCCGGCCCCACGCGGCCATGGCCTCGTGCATCAGGCGGACCCTGTCGGCCTCCAGGGCCAGGTCGGCTTGCACGTAGACCGCATGTTTCAACTCGGCGGCCATGGCGTGCCCGGTGTCAGCCGAACTGCGCGAATGCAGGACCACCGCGTAGCCTTCGCGGTTCAGCCTGCGCGCGATGGCGGCGCCGATGCCCGAGGTCGACCCGGTCACCAGCGCCACACCCAGCATGTTGTCGGTTGTCGAAGGCGCATTCATCTGTCAAATCCTCGGTGTCGATCGGTTGGCAGGCCTGAGCTGTCCATGTTTTGAAGTGGGCGCGTCACTGTGCGCGGTGCGCCGGTTCCCGCGGCGGAACACGGGTCTCAGATCGATGCGCGCCACAAATTCGATGCCCGCTTTGAGCCGGCGATGGATGGCGGGCCGGAGAGTTTAGTGCGGCGCGCGGTGCAGGCGGCATCACGGGCCGGCGCAGCCTCTGCGCCAAACGCGCTTGCCGTTGCCAAGCAGTTTTTTTGCGCTCCCGCAATGTCATTGTCAGAGCCGCTGATCAGTACGGGCCAGCTCTTCACGCGGATCGGCGACTGCCCATGGCTGGACTGCAGTGCCCGGCGTGAGCGCTGCACTGGAGCTTACTGTGACGTTTTGGGGCACGTTCGGCCCTGCCTTTCGGCGATTTTTGACATTTCCGGGCCCGTTACACGGGTACGGCATGCGATTGCCGCGAGCCCGCCACTATGATTCGGGCCCAAGTTGCGGGCGCGCGCTCCAGCGAGACCTGTTCGGTGGCCTGTATCCGCACCCCATCGGCATCCGCGGCTTCCCCCGCACGCTCCTTTTCCGTTCTCCTTTTCTTTTCGTCTGCAGGTTCCGAGCGTGTGTGAGCGCGTGCTGCAAGCGTTCTTCCATTGCGATATTTTCATGACCATGCGTCTTTTGCAGGACACCACCCTCGGTATCGACTTCGGTACCTCCAACTCCGCGATGGCCGTGCGCCAGGGCACGGGCCCGGCCCGGATGATTGCGCTGGAGGGCGAGGCGCGCGCGCTGCCCACGGCGCTGTTCTTCAACGGTGAGGACCACCGCACCCACTTCGGGCGGGACGCGGTGGCGCAGTACCTGGCGGGCACCGAGGGGCGGTTGATGCGCTCGCTCAAGAGCCTGCTGGGCAGCGCGCTGCTGCAGGACAAGACCGTTGTGCACGACAAGCTGGTGAGCTACCAGGACGTCATCAGCCTGTTTTTGCGGATGCTGGTGGGCAAGGCCTGCGACGACCTGGGCGGCATGCCCGCGCGCGTGGTGATGGGGCGGCCGGTGCATTTTGTGGACGACGATGCCGAGCGCGACCAGCAGGCCGAGGCCGCGCTGCGGCAGGCTGCGGTGGACGCGGGGTTTTCCGAGGTGTCGTTCCAGCTCGAGCCCATCGCCGCCGCGCTCGACTACGAGCAGCGCATCGACCGCGAATCCATCGTGCTGGTGGTGGATATCGGCGGCGGCACGTCCGACTTCACCGTGGTGCGGCTGGGGCCAGACCGTTTTGCGCGGCCCGACCGCAGCGGCGACGTGCTGGCCACCACCGGCGTGCACGTGGGCGGCACGGACTTCGACCGGCGTCTCAGCCTGGATCTGCTGATGCCGCTGCTGGGCTTTCGCCACACCGGGCCGTCGGGGCGCGAGGTGCCCAGCCGCGTGTTTTTCGATTTGTCGACCTGGCACCTGATCCAGTGGCTGTACTCGCCCAAGGCGCTGCGCGACGCGCAGAGCCTGCGCACCGACTACGCGGACCCGCGCCTGTACGAGCGCCTGATGTACGTGCTGCGCGAACGGCTGGGGCACCGCATGGCCGACACGGTGGAGCAGGCCAAGATCGCGGCGTCCCTGGCCGACGCCGAGGCGCCCATGCCGCTCGACTGGATCGAGCGCGGGCTGCAGGCCGCCGTCACGCCCCAGGGGCTGTCGCAGTTTCTGGCCCAGCCGCTGGCCCAGGTGGTGGCCTGCGCGCACGACTGCGTGCAGCAGGCGGGCCTGGGCCCGCAGGGCGTGGACGCCATCTACCTGACGGGCGGCTCGTCCGCGCTGCGGCCGCTGCGGCAGGCGCTCAGGGAGGCTTTCCCGGATACGCCGCAGGTCGAGGGTGACTTGTTCGGCGGGGTGGCGGCGGGTCTGGCCGTGTCGCGCTGAAAGACTGAGTTGTTGATGGGCCGATGCGCTGAATCGAGTTGATCCAATCGATGCAGTGAGTTCGGTGGGTTCAGCCATCGGGCTGATCGGGCCGTTGCGAGGTGCGCGCGGCACGGGGTGCAGCCGCACCGTGAGCGGCGCACCTGCTGAATCCATTTGCTACTAAATTTATAGCTGCTAGCGTTTGTCTATCAAGCGGTAGAGGCCATTTTCATGCTGGATGCAGGCCGTATTCAGTCTGCCGGCTCTTCGCTGTCTTCAACACCCGCTGCATCGCCGCGCTTCCACGCCAGCGCCGTGTCGTACAGCACGTTGCGCGATGCGCCTGTGATCTCGGCCGCCAGCCGCACGGCGGTCTTCAGGGGCAGCTCCTGCACCAGCAGGCGCAGCACGCGCAGGCTCTCGCCGTCGTCGGCCGCCACGGGCACCGGGTGCAGCAGCACCACGAACTCGCCGCGCGAGCGCTGCGGCCCGCCGTCCAGCCAGGCCGCCAGGGCATGCGCGGGCTGGGTCGTCACTTCCTCGAACTGCTTGGTCAGCTCGCGCGCCAGCGTCACCGGGCGGTCGCCCAGCACGGCCAGGGCGGTGGCCAATTCGCCGATGCGGTGGGGGGCCTCCAGCAGCACCACGCAGCGGGGTTCGCCGGCCAGCTGCTTGTGGATGACGGCGGCCCGCTCGGCGTTCTTGACCGGCAGAAAACCCGCAAACACAAAGCCGCCATGCTCGGTGCTGTGCGCCACCGCGCCCGCCACGCTCAGCGCCGTGGTCACGCTGCTGGCGCCCGGCAGGGGCACGGCCCGCAGGCATGCGGCCTGCACGGCGGCCACCAGGCGCGCGCCGGGGTCGCTCACGCCCGGGGTGCCGGCGTCGCTGACGTAAGCCACGCGCTGGCCTTGCTGCAGCCGCTGCACCACGGCCTGCGCGGCCTCGGCCTCGTTGTGCTGGTGCACGGCCAGCAGTTGCCCGGAGTTCTTGTCGATACCGTAAGCGCGCAGCAGCGACTGCGTGTGGCGCGTGTCCTCGCAGGCCACGGCGTCCACCAGTTGCAACACGTGCAGCGCGCGCAGCGTGATGTCCGCCAGGTTGCCGATGGGCGTGGCCACCACGTACAGCGCGCCCTGCGGATAATGCTGCGCAGCCGCTGCCTCATGCGCGGCGCTCTGGGCTGAAGCGAAAGAAGCGCTCAATGAATTTCCTTGGAAGAAAGAAGTCTGCTGCGGCCACGCCTGCGGCGCCCGGCCGCGCTGCGGGCACCACAGCCACGGCGACCGCCAGCACCACCACGCGCGAGCGCGGCAATGCGGCAGAAGACCGGGCCCTGGCGTACCTGCAGGCGCAGGGCCTGCAGCTCGTGGTGCGCAATTATCGGACGCCCGGCCGCGGCGGTGGCGAGATCGACCTCATCCTGCGCGATCAGGATGGCACGCTGGTGTTCGTCGAGGTGCGCAGCCGCGCCAGCGCGTCCTTCGGCGGGGCGGGCGCGAGCATCAGCGCCGCCAAGCAGCAGCGCATCGTTTTTGCGGCGCGCCACTACCTGCTGCGCCTGCCGTCGCCGCCGCCATGCCGGTTCGACGTGGTGCTGGTGGAGGGCACGGTCCAGTGGCTCAAGGCGGCATTCGATGCGCAGTAGTCCGGGCTGTCCGCGTGGCTATGTCACAGCCCGCCAGCGCAAGGCAGACGGCAACGGTTTGCTACAAAAGCTGTAACACCCGGCGGGTATCATCGGGGCCTCATGCTTGAGCAACGCATCCAACAGCATTTCATCGACAGCGCCGACCTGAAGTACCAGGCCGCGCAGGCCCTGAGCCACCCCATCGCTGCCGCCGTGCAGGCCATCCTGGCCTGCGTGACCAGCGGCGGCAAGGTCCTGGCCTGCGGCAACGGTCCCTCGGCCGCAGAGGCCCGGCAGTTCGCCGCCTTCTGCGTCACCGGCTTCGAGCGCGAACGCCCCGAGCTGGCCGCGCTGGCCCTCTCGTCCGATAGCACCCTGCTCACCTCGGCCGCCGTCGGCGCGGGGGCGGTGCACGACGCCACCCAGCAGTTTGCCCGCCAAGTGCGCGCGCTCGGCCAGGCGGGCGACGTGCTGCTGCTGCTGTCGGCCACCGGCAACGATGCCAACCTGATCGCCGCCACCGAGGCCGCGCACGAGCGCGACATGACCGTGGTGGCCCTGACTGGCCGCACGGGCGGCAAGCTGTCTGCGCTGCTGCGCGAGACCGATGTGTTGATCAGCGTCCCCCACGACCGGGCCGCGCGTGTGCGCGAAGTCCATGCCCTGGTGCTGCACTGCCTGTGCGACGGCGTGGACGCCCAGTTACTTGGTGAACAGGAGATTCCGCTATGACGCAAACGACGACGACCATGAACCCGACCCTTCGCCGCGCATCCCGTGCGGTGTGCACCGTGCTCGCCGCAGCCGCCCTGGCCGGGGGCCTCGCAGCCTGCGCGCCGCTGATCGTCGGCGGTGCCATGGTGGGTGGCGTGATGGCCATCGACCGCCGCACGGCCGGCACGCAGATCGAGGACGAAGGCATCGAACTGCGCGCTGCCGCCCGCATCCGCGAAACGTTGGGCGACCGCGCGCACGTCAACGTAACCAGCTACAACCGCCAGGCCCTGCTGACCGGCGAGGTCGCCACGGCCCAGGACCGGCAGACCGTGGAGCAGATCGTCTCGCAGGTGGAGAACACCCGCTCGGTGGTCAACGACCTGGCCGTCATGCCCACCACCACGCTGAGCCAGCGCTCCAACGACACCTTCATCACCGGCAAGGTCCGCGCCAGCCTGGTGGACGCGAAAGACATCTCGGCCAACTCCTTCAAGGTGGTGACCGAGCGCGGCATCGTCTACCTGATGGGCCGCGTGTCGCAGCGCGAAGCCACCCGCGCCTCCGACATCGCGCGCGGCGTGAGCGGCGTGACCAAGGTCGTGCGCGTGTTCGAGATCGTCTCGGAAGAAGAACTGCGCCGCATCGCACCGCAGCCCGCGCCCGTCACCACGGACAACACCAAGCCTGCAGGCGGCTGAATATCATCCAGCAGGCCAGGCAGCCTGCATGACCGCTGACTAAAAAAGAAATCCCGGCGCGCAACACGCGGCCGGGATTCTTTTTTTGGCGACGACCCTGCGCGCCGTGCTGTGAAACTGGCGCTGCACAAGCCAGCGCACCCGTGGAACCGGCTCTGCCGGGCCACCGGGTGCGTCCCCCCTCGGGGGCTGAGGCCCGCGGCTCCAAGCCTGCCTGCGCAGGCTTGGACAGGCCGAAGAGGCCGCGCCTCTGGCGCGTGCCACCGAGGCGCCGCAGGCGACTCAGGGGGGCTTCACTTCAGCCGCTTGACCAGGCTCGACGTATCCCAGCGGTTGCCGCCCATCTTCTGCACGTCGGCATAGAACTGGTCCACCAGCGCCGTCACCGGCACGCGCGAGCCGTTGCGCTTGGCCTCGTCCAGCACCAGGCCCAGGTCCTTGCGCATCCAGTCCACCGCAAAGCCGAAGTCGAACTTGTCGTCCACCATGGTCTTGCCGCGGTTGTCCATCTGCCAGCTCTGGGCCGCGCCCTTGCCGATCACGTCCAGCACCTGCTTCATGTCCAGGCCCGCGTTCTGGCCGAATGCCACGGCCTCGGACAGGCCCTGCACCAGCCCGGCAATACAGATCTGGTTGACCATCTTCGCCAACTGGCCCGCGCCGCTGTCGCCCAGCAGCGTGAAGGCACGTGCAAACGCCGCGGCCACGGGCTGGGCGGTGTTGAACGCATCGGCGTCGCCACCGCACATCACCGTGAGCTGCCCGTTCTGCGCACCGGCCTGGCCGCCCGAAACGGGCGCATCGACAAACTGCAGGCCCTGCGCCTTGGCGGCGGCATACAGCTCGCGCGCCACCTCGGCCGACGCGGTGGTGTGGTCCACGAAGACCGCGCCCGGCTTCATGCCCGCAAACGCACCGTCGGCACCGAGCGTCACGGAGCGCAGGTCATCGTCATTGCCCACGCAGCAGAACACGATGTCCGCCCCGGCCGCCGCCTCGCGCGGCGTGGGTGCATGTTTTGGGGCTGTGGCGCCCGCGTACTCTGCGCACCAAGCTATCGATTTGGTAGCGGTGCGGTTGTACACCGTGACCTCATGCCCCGCCAGCGCGAGGTGTCCGGCCATCGGATAGCCCATCACCCCCAGGCCCAGGAAGGCGACCTTGCGGGAAGGGGTGGCGTCGTAGCTGCGGGGATTCGTGCTTGGCATGGGTGGAAGAGTAAAAGTGGTGAATCAAAAAAGAAAACGCCCGCAAGGGGCGCGTACCCGCCAGGGCCACCGTGGAGCGGGCTTTGCCCGGCCACCGGTGGCGTCCCCCTCGGGGGAAGCCGCAGAGCGGCTCAGGGGGGCTTCAGACGATCGCGAAATGCTCGGTACCCTGCGCCAGGTCCGGCGACTTGGCACGCTGGCTGTTGAGCTTGATCTGCAGGCGCAGGTCGTTCAGCGAATCGGCGTTGCGCAGCGCGTCCTCGTAGGTGATCATGTTGGCCTCGTACAGGTCGAACAGCGCCTGGTCGAAGGTCTGCATGCCCAGGTTGCGGCTCTTCTTCATGATCTCCTTGATCTCGTGGACATCGCCCTTGAAGATCAGGTCCGAGATCAGCGGCGTGTTCAGCATGATCTCCACGGCGGCGGCGCGGCCCTTGCCGTCCTGCTTGGGGATCAGGCGCTGCGACACCATGGCGCGCAGGTTGAGCGACAGGTCCATCAGCAGCTGCGGGCGGCGCTCTTCGGGGAAGAAGTTGATGATCCGGTCCAGCGCCTGGTTGGCGCTGTTGGCATGCAGCGTGGCCAGGCACAAGTGGCCGGTTTCGGCAAACGCCACGGCGTGCTCCATGGTTTCGCGGTCGCGGATTTCGCCCATCAGGATCACGTCTGGGGCCTGGCGCAGCGTGTTCTTCAGGGCCGCTTCCCAGCTGTCGGTATCCAGGCCCACTTCGCGCTGCGTGACCACGCAGTTCTTGTGCGGGTGCACGAATTCCACAGGGTCTTCCACCGTGATGATGTGGCCGAACGAGTTCTCGTTGCGCCAGTCCACCATGGCGGCCAGCGTGGTCGACTTGCCCGAGCCCGTGGCACCCACCAGGATGCACAGGCCGCGCTTGGTCATCGTCACGTCCTTGAGCACCTGCGGCACGCCCAGTCCGTCGATGGTGGGCAGCGTGAGCGGAATCGTCCGCATCACCATGCCGACCTTGCCCTGCTGGACAAAGGCATTCACCCGGAACCGGCCCACGCCCGCGGGCGAGATGGCGAAGTTGCATTCCTTGGTGCGCTCGAAATCCGCCACCTGCTTGTCGCTCATGACCGAGCGGGCCAGCGTCATCGTGTGAGCGGGCGTCAGGGGCTGCGGCGAGACCTTGGTCACCTTGCCGTCCACCTTCATGGCCGGTGGGAATTCTGCTGTGATGAACAAGTCGCTGCCGTTGCGGCTGACCATCAACTTGAGCAGGTCATTGATGAATTTACTGGCCTGATCGCGTTCCATCAGATGTTCTCCCTGGCGTGTCCGCCGGCACGGCGGCTACGGTTGATGATGTTGAATCGTCGGCGCATCATTGGTATCACTTCTGGTTGTCGCTCAATCGCGCACTGACCACGCGCAGGCGCAGTGACAGCTTGCGGGCCAGCAGGGCAATCAGGCTGGCGGCCAGTTGCGGGTCCTTGGTCATCATGTCGTCCATGGCTTCAGCCGACAGCACGGCGATCTCGCAGTCGGTCAGCGTGGTGCAGGCCGAAAATCGGATACCGCTGTCCAAGAGCGACATTTCACCCAGGATGTCGCCGGGCCGCGTCTCGGCCAGGCGCAGTTGTTCGCCCCAGGGCTGCACGCGGTCGACCGCGATGGTGCCGGTGAGGAGCACCACCATGAAGTTGCCGTATTCGTCCTGGCGGATCACGTCGCGGTTGGACGGGATGGCGGCGAACTCGAAGAAGCGCTCCATGCGCTCCACGGCGTCTTTGTCCAGGTGCGCCATGTACTTGTCCTTGGCCCACAGCCCCTGCAGCAGCTTGCCGCCGCGGCTGGTGGGCAGGCGCTTGGCGCCCACTTCCACAGCGCGGGCCTCCCAGGGTACCAGCATCGAGTCGTCCACACCCTGCCCGGCGAACGCGGTGGAGAACAGCACGGAATCCGTGTGGTCGTCCGCGGGCTTGCCGTTGCGGGTTTTCATTTTCAGAAGGCCAAGAATGCCTTTCATAGTGAGCTCCGTAGTGCGACGCTGTGCGCCGCCGTGTCGTCTGTCAATGTGGTGAAGTCTGGATCGCAGAGCGTTCGGAGTCGGCGCGGCCCAAGCCAGCGCCCCCGTGCAAGGGCCGCCCCGCCGCACTGGGGGCGTCCCCATCCTGCATTGCGCAGCAATGCGAGAGAGGGGGAGGGCGGGAAGCGACTCAGGGGGTGTCGCATTTCAGCCTGGGAAGTTATCCGGGATCTTGGCCTTGGCGCGGGCTTCGGCCGGGCTGATGATGTTGCGGCGGACCAGGTCGGTCAGGTTCTGGTCCAGCGTCTGCATGCCCACACTGTTGCTGGTCTGGATGGTGGAGTACATCTGCGCCACCTTGGCTTCGCGGATCAGGTTGCGGATGGCGCTGGTGCCCAGCATGATCTCGTGCGCCGCCACGCGGCCCGAGCCGTCCTTGGTCTTGCACAGCGTCTGCGAGATCACGGCCTGCAGCGACTCGGACAGCATCGCGCGGACCATTTCCTTTTCTTCGGCCGGGAACACGTCGATGATCCGGTCGATGGTCTTGGCGGCGCTGGAGGTGTGCAGCGTGCCGAACACCAAGTGGCCCGTTTCCGCAGCCGTCATGGCCAGGCGGATGGTTTCCAGGTCGCGCATTTCGCCCACCAGGATGGCGTCCGGGTCTTCGCGCAGTGCGGACTTCAGCGCGGCGGCGAACGACAGCGTCATCGGGCCGACTTCGCGCTGGTTGATCAGGCACTTCTTGGATTCGTGCACGAACTCGATCGGGTCCTCCACCGTGAGGATGTGGCCGTACTCGGTTTCGTTCAGGTAGTTGACCATGGCGGCCAGCGTGGTCGACTTGCCCGAGCCCGTGGGGCCGGTCACCAGCACCAGGCCGCGCGGCTTCAAGGCCAGGTCGCCGAAGATCTTGGGCGCGTTGAGCTGCTCAAGGGTCAGGATCTTGGAAGGAATGGTCCGGAACACGGCGGCCGCGCCGCGGTTCTGGTTGAAGGCGTTGACGCGAAAGCGCGCCAGGCCTTCGATCTCGAACGAGAAGTCGACTTCGAGGAATTCTTCGTACGTCTTGCGCTGCGAGTCGCTCATGATGTCGTACACCATGGCATGCACCGTCTTGTGGTCGAGCGCATCGACGTTGATGCGGCGGACATCCCCGTGGACCCGGATCATGGGCGGCAGACCGGCTGAAAGGTGCAGGTCGGAGGCCTTGTTCTTGACGCTGAAAGCGAGCAGTTGGGTAATGTCCACGGAATCCCTCTAATCGTTTGATACGCTGTCAAACATTATGACCACGATTGCTAACAACCTCCAACAGGTTCTGGGCAGGATGGCGCAGGCGTGCACAGCTGCTTCGCGCGACCCCGCCAGTGTGCTCCTGCTGGCCGTTTCCAAGACCTTCGGCGCCGACGCGGTGACCGAGGCTGTTGCTGCCGGGCAGCGCGACTTCGGCGAGAACTACATCCAGGAAGGCGTGGACAAGATCATCGCCCTGCGCGCTGCGGAGCCCGCCGTGGCGCTGCAGTGGCACTGCATCGGGCCCATCCAGAGCAACAAGACGCGCCTGGTGGCCGAGCACTTCGACTGGGTTCACACGGTGGACCGCCTGAAGATCGCCGAGCGCCTGTCGGCCCAGCGGCCGGAGCACCTGGCGCCGTTACAAATATGCGTGCAGGTCAACATCGACGGCGGCGCCACCAAGTCCGGCGTGGCGCCCGCCGACACGCTGGAATTGGTGCGCGCTGTCGCGAAACTGCCACGGCTGGTGGTGCGCGGGATCATGAGCATCCCGGACCATGCTCCTGAATTCGAAGCGCAGCGCGCCCTTCATGCGGGCGCCAAGGCGCTTTTTGACCAGATAGCGGCGCTGCAGGAACCCAGCCTCGAACACTTCGACACCCTGTCCCTGGGCATGACGGCCGACCTGGAAGCCGCCATCCACGCCGGCAGCACGATGGTGCGTGTGGGCACCGGCATCTTCGGAGGGCGGGCCTACCCCGCCGCCTGAAGCGCGAGAAGGCCGATCAGCCCGGCAACTGGAACCGCTTCACGCAGTCCAGCGCCGCGGTCACATCCGCCTCGCTCACGTCCAGATGCGCTACCCAGCGCAGGCGCGTGGCGACGCCGTACAGGCTGCTCGTCACCCGCACGCCGTGCTCGGCCAGCCAGGCCGTGAACGCCGGGGCCACATCCGCATGCAGGTCGGTGAACAGGATGTTGGTCTGCCAGGGGTGGACGGTGATCTTGCCCTGCAGCACCGGATGGCTCTGGTTGAGATCGCTCAGCCCCTGCGCCAGCCGCGCCAGGTTCGCATGGTCGTCGGCCAGGCGGCGCACGTGGTGGTCCAGTGCGTAGTGGCCCGCAGCGGCCAGCACGCCGGCCTGGCGCATGCCGCCGCCCAAAATCTTGCGGGTGCGGCGGGCTTGGCGGATGAAGTCGCGCGAGCCCAGCACCAGCGAGCCGACCGGCGCGCCCAGGCCCTTGCTCAGGCACAGCGACGCCGAATCGAAATGGCTGCACAGCGAACGCGCCTCGTCGTACACATCGGTGCCGTGGCGCGCTGCATTGGCCGTGGCGGCGTTGAACAGGCGCGCGCCGTCCAGGTGCATGGCCAGCCCCCGGCTGCGTGCCAGCTGCGCCACCTCGGCGATGTAGGCGGGCGGCAGCACCTGGCCGCCGGTCGTGTTCTCCAGCACCACCAGGCGGGTGCGCGCGAAGTGCGGGTCGTCCGGCTTGATGGCGGCAGCGATGTCGGCAATGCGCAGCGTGCCATCGGGCTGCGTCTCCACCGGCTGCGGCTGGATGGAGCCCAGCACCGCCATGCCGCCGGCCTCCCAGCGGTAGGTGTGCCAGCTCTGGCCCACGATGGCCTCGTCGCCGCGCTGGCAGTGGCCCCACAGCGCGATCAGGTTGGTCTGCGTGCCCGAGGGGGCGAACAGTGCGGCCTCGAAGCCCAGCAACTGCGCCGCATGCTCCTGCAGCGCGTTCACCGAAGGGTCGTCGGCAAACACATCGTCGCCCAGCGGGGCTTTGAACATGGCCTCGCGCATGGCGGGCGTGGGCTGGGTGACGGTGTCGCTGCGAAAGTCGGGCATGGGCGTCCTGTGGGCAAACAAATGCAAAAGGCGCATCGTAGCGGCGCCTGCTGGTGGGTTGATTTTCAGGGGTTTTTGGCGCGGTGTGCAGGGGACGTGCGACAGTGCCGTGGTGATGCCGTGGTGATGCCGTGGCGGCGGCGGGGCTGTCGCTTGCATGCCACCTGCGCCCGCCGCTGCCCGCCAGAATGCACGGCAACTTCACCCCTCCTCTGGGTACATCTGCATGACCGACCGCCCCCTGTTCGCCAAAGTCCTGGTTGCCAACCGCGGCGAGATCGCGCTGCGCACCGTGCGCGCCCTGCATGACCTGGGAGTTGCCAGCGTGGCCGTGTTTGCCGACGACGACGCCGCCAGCCCCCACGTGCACGCGGCCAGCACCGCAGTCGCGCTGGGCGCCACCGGCCCCGCGGCGTACCTGGACGGTGCGCGCCTCATCGCCATTGCCAAGGCGCAGGGCTGCGATGCCGTGCACCCCGGCTACGGCTTCTTGAGCGAGCGCGCCGACTTCGCCCGTGCGTGCGCCGACGCCGGGCTGCGCTTCATCGGCCCCACGCCCGCGCAGCTGGCGCTGTTCGGCGACAAGGCGCAGGCCCGTGCGCTGGCGCAGCAGCAGGGCGTGCCGCTGATGCCCGGCACGCAGGCGGCGGTGTCGCTCGGCGAAGCGCAGGCCTTCTTCGCGCAGCACGCCACGGCAGGCATCGTCATCAAGGCCATCGGCGGCGGCGGCGGGCGGGGCATGCGCGCGGTGGCGTCGGCCGATGACCTGCCCGCCGCCTACGCGCGCTGCCGCAGCGAGGCGCAGGCCGCCTTTGGTGTGGACGGCGTGTACGTGGAGCGCCTGATGGTCAACGCCCGCCACATCGAGGTGCAGGTGCTGGGCGACGGGCGCGAGGTGATCGCGCTGGGCGAGCGCGAGTGCACGCTGCAGCGGCGCTTTCAGAAGGTGGTGGAGATCGCGCCCAGCCCTTCGCTGCCCGCAGCGCTGCGCGAGCGCATCACCACCGCTGCCTTGTCGATGGCGCGGGCCGTGGCCTACGAAGGCCTGGGCACCTTCGAGTTCCTGGTGGACCTGGCCTCCAGCGACCTGCCCTTCGTCTTCATCGAATGCAACCCGCGCCTGCAGGTGGAGCACACCATCACCGAAGAGGTCACCGGCGTGGACCTGGTGCAGGCGCAGATCGCGCTGGCCGCGGGCCGAACGCTGAAGGACATTGGCCTGAACCCCGCCGCGCCGCCGCCCGTCCAGGGTTTTGCGGTGCAGTGGCGCATCAACGCCGAGACGCTGGATGCCCAGGGCGGCGCCACCCCCGGCAGCGGCACGCTGAAGCGCTTCGACCTGCCCACGGGCCCCGGCGTGCGCGTGGACACCCACGGCGCAGCGGGCACCGCGCCGTCGCCGCACTACGACACGCTGCTGGCCAAGCTCATCGTGCACACGCGCAGCCCGCACTTTGCCGATGCGCTGCGCCGCTCGCAGCGTGCGCTGGCCGAGTGCCGCATCGAGGGCGTGGCCACCAACCTGGCGCTGCTGCAGGCCCTGGCCGCGCGGCCTGAGATGGAAAGCCAGCAGGTGCACACCCGCTGGCTCGAATCTGTGTTGTCCGAGTTGCTGGATGCTATTAAAAACATAGCTGCTAGTGCTTGTCCAACAAGCGGTAGCGGCCTGAAAGACACTAAAAACACTGCGTCCGCTCTCGCACCCGCGCTTGCACCGCCAGGCGCCGTGCTGGCCCCCATGCCCGCGCGCCTGGTGCAGCTCAGCGTGGCCGAGGGCGACGTGGTCGCCGCGGGCGCCGAGCTGGCCGTGCTCGAAGCCATGAAGATGGAGCACGTGCTGCTGGCCCCGCATGCGGGCCGGGTGTGCGCGCTGCTGGCCGTGGCAGGCAGCTACTTGGCGCAGGGGCAGCCGCTGCTGGTGCTGGAGGCGGTCGAAGATGTGGCCGGTGTGGACGTGCAGGGCAGCGCCGCGCTCGACCCCGACCACATTCGCGCCGACCTGCAGCGCATGATCGACCGCCACGCCTTCACGCTCGACGCCGCGCGCCCCGAGGCGATGGCCAAGCGCCACGCGCAAGGCGGGCGCTCCGCGCGCGAGAACATCGCCGACCTGTGCGACGACGGCAGCTTCATCGAATACGGGGCGCTGGCCATCGCCGCGCAGACGCGCCGCCGCAGCCTGGACGACCTCATCGCCAACACGCCCGCCGACGGCATGGTCACCGGCATCGGCGGCATCAACGGCGCACTCTTCGGGCCCGAGAAATCCCGCGCCGTCGTCATGTCGTACGACGCCACCGTGCTGGCCGGCACCCAGGGTGCGCGCAACCACGCCAAGACCGACCGCATGCTGGGCATCGCCCTCGCGCAGAAGCTCCCGGTGGTGCTGTGGGCCGAAGGCGGCGGTGGACGCCCGGGCGATACCGACATGCCCATCGTGGCAGGCCTGCACGTGCACACGTTCGCCAGCTACGCCGCGCTGTCGGGCCAGGTGCCGGTGATCGGCATCGCGGCGGGGCGCTGCTTTGCCGGCAACGCGGCGCTGCTGGGCTGCAGCGACGTGATCATCGCCACGCGCGGCAGCAACATCGGCATGGGCGGCCCGGCCATGATCGAAGGCGGCGGCCTGGGCATCTTCAAGCCCGAGCAGATCGGCCCAAGCGGAGTGCAGCATGCCAATGGCGTGATCGACGTGCTGGTGGAGGACGAGGCCGGGGCGGTGCAGGCCGCGCGCCACTACCTGTCGTTCTTCCAGGGCCGCACACCGCAGTGGTCCGCACCCGACCAGCGCCTGCTGCGCGCCGTGGTGCCCGAGAACCGCCTGCGCGTGTACGACACCCGCACGGCGATGGCGGGCCTGGTGGACGAGGGCAGCCTGCTGCCGCTGCGCACCGGCTTCGGCGCCGGCATCCACACCGCGCTGGCGCGCATCGAAGGCCGCCCCGTGGGCCTTCTGGCCAACAACCCGCTGCACCTGGGCGGCGCCATCGACGCCGATGCGGCCGACAAAGGCGCGCGCTTCATGCAGCTGTGCAACGCGCATGGTCTGCCTATCGTGAGCCTGGTGGACACGCCCGGCTTCATGGTCGGCCCCGAGGTCGAAGCCACGGCCCAGGTGCGCCACGTGAGCCGCCTGTTTGTCACCGCCGCCAGCCTGCGCGTGCCCACCTTCAGCGTGGTGCTGCGCAAGGGCTACGGCCTGGGCGCGATGGGGATGACGGCCGGGGGCTTCCATGCGCCCGTGTTCACGGTGGCCTGGCCCACGGGCGAGTTCGGCGCCATGGGCCTGGAAGGCGCAGTGCGCCTGGGCTTTCGCAAGGAGCTGGAGGCCCTGCCCGAAGGACCCGAGCGCGACGCGCTGTTCGCCAAGCTCCTGGCCAGGTCGTACGCCAACGGCGAGGCGCTTCACATGGCCGCCACGCTGGAGATCGATGCGGTGATCGACCCGGCCGACACCCGGGCGTGGCTCGCGCGCGGGCTGGCGTCGGCGCAGGTGGCGCCGCTGGGGCACCGGTTCGTCGATACCTGGTGAGCCGGCGCCGGCGCTGGCGTTGGCGTTGGCGTTGGCGTTGGTCTAACGCTGCATCAGCGCCAGCTTTCCCCCCAGTGCCACGAACGCCGCGGCAAAGCCGCGCCGCAGCCACAGCAGCACGCTCGGGCGCTCCAGGACCTGGTTGCGAAACCGTGCCGCAAAGACGCCGTAGGCCAGGAACACCACGAACGTCATCGCCATGAACACCAGCGACAACTGCGCCATGCGTGCCGCGGGCTGCGCTTCGCCCGGCGCGATGAACTGCGGCAGGAACGTGAGGAAGAACAGCGACAGCTTGGGATTGAGGAGGTTGACCAGCATGGCTTCTGCGATGCGCGCGCCGGTCGAGCGTGCGGGCGCGTCGGTGCGCACCTGCAGGGCAGCGGGCGAGCGCCACGTAGCCCAGCCCATGTACAGCAGGTACGCCACGCCCACGTAGCGCAGAACGTCGAAGGCGGTGGCGCTGGCATGGAGCAGCGCGGCCAGCCCGGTGACGGCCGCCAACAGGTGCGGCACGATGCCCAGCGTGCAGCCCAGGGCCGTGACGGCGGCCGCCCGTGCGCCGCCCGAGAGCCCGGCCGCCACGGTCAGCAGTGCGCCCGGCCCCGGCGAGACGACGACGATGAATGAGGTGATGAGGAATTCGATGCCCATGGCGCTGAAGCCGCGTCGCAGCGGCATGAGGTGGAGATGGCCGCAGCATCGACTCACCACCGGCCTGCCGTCTTGAACAAAATTGCAGGCGAGCTCTCGCCCCGCCATCAGCCGTGGGCGCGCAGGTAGGCGTGCGGTGTGGCGCCGAAGCTGCGCGCGAACAGGCGTGTCAGGTGGCTCTGGTCGGCAAAGCCGCTGGCGGCGGCGACTTCGGCCAGCGGCATCCGCGCCGCCATCAGTCGCCGCGCGTGGTGCAACCTGCGCTGCACCAGGTAGGCATGCGGGGTCAGGCCCGTCGCCTGCGCGAACTGGCGCACCAGCTGGTATCGGCTCAAGCCTGCTTCGTGGGCCAGCTGCGCCAGGCTCCAGGCGGTCGTGGGGTCATCGTCCATCATGGCGCGGGCCGTTGCAATGCGCGCCGCAGCTGCATGCCGGCCAGGGTCCGGCAAGCGCAGCAGGCGCGCCAGGATCTGGAACAGGCATTCCTCCACCCGCAGCGGTGCGGCCGCGTGAGCCGGGTGCACAGTGGCCGCGGTGAACAGCGCGTGGACCTGCGCCGTGAGCCGTGCGTCGCGCAGGTTGGGCGCATGGAACTCGAAGCTCGCGCCTGGCAGGCCCGGGCGCACCTCGGCCGCCAGGTCCGCCACCAAGGCCGGTTCCAGGTACAGCATGCGCCAGGCGCGACCGCCGTCGCCCAGCGGCTTGCCATCGTGGGCCTCGCCGGGATTGACCGTGATGGTGTCGCCGGGAAGCGACTCCACCGTGCCACGGCCGCTGATGGATTTCTGCGCACCCCGGTCGATCACGCCCAGACCGAACTGCAGGTGCATGTGCCTGCCGAACGCGAACTGCGAATCGGCCCGCATCGCATCGATGCCGGGCACGGCGGTGGGCAGGAACTGGAAGGGTTTGGACGGCATGGCGCGCGGGCTCCGGGTGGCGCGGGGCCATGATAAGCTGGCCCGATCACCTTGTTTCATGCCCCCAGTTTCACACGTGGAGACTCCCCATGCCCGGCCTTCTGCCCGATATCGACCCCGATGGTTTGCTTGAGTTTTCGGTGGTCTACACCGACCGCGCGCTCAACCACATGTCCAAGCGCTTCACCGGCGTGGTGCAGGACATTCTGGGCACGTTGAAAGAGGTCTACCACGCCCACACGGCCGTGCTGGTGCCCGGCAGCGGCACCTTCGGCATGGAGGCCGTGGCCCGCCAGTTCGCCAACCGCGAGAAGGTCCTCATCGTGCGCAACGGCTGGTTCAGCTACCGCTGGACGCAGATCTTCGACGCCGACAAGGGCCTGGGCGGCGGCTCGGTCGTGTGCAAGGCACGTCCGCAGGGCAGCGGCCCGCAGGCGCCCTGGGCGCCATGCCCGGCCGACGAAGTCGCGGCCACCATCCGCGCCGAAAAGCCCAAGGTGGTGTTCGCCCCCCATGTGGAGACGGCCAGCGGCATCATCCTGTCTGACGACTACATTCGCACCGTGACGGCTGCGGCCCACGAGGTGGGCGCGCTGTTCGTGCTGGACTGCGTGGCGTCCGGTGCCATGTGGGTGGACATGCAGGCCACGGGCGTGGACGTGCTCATCAGCGCGCCGCAAAAGGGCTGGAGCGGCTCGCCCTGCTGCGCCATGGTGATGCTGAGCGAACGCGCACGCCAGGCCATCGACGGCACCACGAGCAGCAGCTTTTCGTGCGACCTCAAGAAGTGGATGCAGATCGCCGAGGGCTATGAAAAGGGCCAGCACGCGTACCACACCACCATGCCCACCGACGCGCTGGTGCGCCTGGCCGAGGTGATGGCCGAGACGCGCGCTTATGGCTTTGCCAAGGTGCGCGAAGAGCAGATCGAGCTGGGCGCCAAGGTGCGCGCGCTGCTCGAGTCGCGCGGCTTCCCCAGCGTGGCGGCCGACGGCTTCAAGGCGCCTGGTGTGGTGGTCAGCTACACCACCGACCCCGGCATCCAGAACGGCAAGAAGTTCATGGAAGTGGGCCTGCAGACCGCTGCGGGCGTGCCGCTGCAGTGCGACGAAGGCCCCGACTTCAAGACCTTCCGCGTCGGCCTGTTCGGCCTGGAAAAGTGGCACAACGTGGACCGCACCGTGGGCCATTTGTCGAAGGCGCTGGACCAGATTGCAGCCGCGCCCTGATCTGCGTTGTGGCGTGGCGCGGGGCGTCGTGCCACCGCGCGCCTTGTTGGCATGAACAGCAGTCCGCTACCCCCTTCTTCAGACACCACCGATGACCCGGCACGCGCCCTGCGGCGCGCCAAGCGGCAGGCTCTGGGCTTGTTGCTGCTGGTCACTGCGGTGTTCGTGGCCACCAGCGTGGTCGAGCGCGGCCTGTGGCTCAATTTCGTAAAGGCCATGGCCGAGGCCGCCATGGTGGGTGCGCTGGCCGACTGGTTCGCGGTGGTGGCGCTGTTTCGCCGCCCACTGGGTCTGCCCATTCCGCACACCGCGGTCATTGCGCGCAACCAGGCGCGCATCGGCCGCAACCTGGCCACGTTTGTGCGCGACAAGTTCCTCGATGTGCCCTCGCTGGTCGCGCTGATCCGCCGGCACGACCCTGCCGAGCGGCTGTCGCATTGGCTCACGGCGCCCGGCAACGCCGCGCTGCTGGGCCAGCAGGCCACGCGTTTGTTGTCGGCTGCGCTCGACACCGTGCAGGACGCGCAGGTGGAGCGCTTCATCCAGAAAGCTGCGCGCTCGCTCATCGGCCAGATCGACCTGTCGGGCGCACTGGCCACGGTGCTCGACACGCTGACGCACAACGGCCGCCACCAGGCGCTGCTGGACGATGTGCTGGGCAAGCTCACCGAGTTGCTGCAGAACGAGCAGACGCGCACCTGGGTGGCGCAGACCATCGTGGCCTGGCTCAAGAAGGAGCACCCGCGCACCGAGAAGCTGTTGCCCAGCGACTGGCTGGGCGACAAGGGGTCGTCGCTGCTGGCCCGCGCGCTCGAAAGCCTGATGGCCGAGGTGGCAGCGAACCCCCAGCATGTGCTGCGCGCGCAGTTCGACACGGCGGTGGCGCGTTTTGTGGAGCGGTTGCGCACCGACCCGGAGTGGGCCCGCAAGTGCGAAGAGATTCGGGCGTATCTGCAGAACGATGGTGCGGTGGGGGCCTATGTGCAGACGCTGTGGCAGGACGTGCGGGGGGCGCTGCGGCGTGACTTGGCGGACGAGCAGTCGGCCGTGGCGCGGCAGGTGCGGGCGTTGGGTCAGTGGCTGGGGGAGTCGCTGGCCGGGGATGCGGCGCTGCGGCAGTCACTCAATGCGCGGCTGGAGCAGTGGGTGCAGGGGCTTGCGCCGGATGTGTCGCAGTTTGTGGCGCAGCATATTGAGGACACGGTGCGGCGTTGGGACACTGAGGAGATGACGCAGTTGATCGAGCTGAATATTGGCAAGGACTTGCAGTACATCCGGATCAACGGGACTGTGGTGGGGGGGCTGATTGGGCTGGTTTTGTTTGCGGTGTCGCATGCGGGGGAGATTTGGCGGGCGGTGGTGGGCGGGTAGTTCGGCGAGGGAGAGCAGCAACACCCCCACAACCGTTCGGGCTGAGCTTGTCGAAGCCTGGTCGCTTCATCATCCATCCGTTCGCGCTGAGCCTGCCGAAGCTTGTACTTGTCGACACCCCCAAAACCGTTCGGGTTGAGCTTGTCGAAACCGGGGCGTTGCATCACTGGCCGTTCGGGTTGAGCGTGTCGACGCCTGTGCTCGTCGACACCCCCAGGCCGTTCGGGTTGAGCTTGTCGAAACCTGGGCGCTGCTCGCGGGCTCGCTGATGGGGGCGCATGCCTTTGTTGAGGGCGGGAGCCGGGGTGCGCGCCCGGCGGCGCGGTAACTTTCTCTTGCGTCGCCAAGAGAAAGTCACCAAAGAGAAGGCGACCCCAAGTCTGCGACCCCTTCGCGTTGCGAAGGGGCGACCTGCGTCGGGGCGTTTGCGGGGTGCGCCGTGGAACTCACTGCGCGCTGCGCGCTTCGTTCAGACAGCCACGGCGAGCTAGACAACGAGGCATGGGCGCTCCGACGCCCATGCTCACCCCGCAACCGCCCCGCCGCAGGCGCAGCCACAGGGGTGGGGAGCCGAACAGCCAACAGCCGGACAGCCACACGGGCCGTCGCGTTGCTCGGCCGCGGCCGGGGGCTGCGTCAGCTAGCGTGCTGCCTCATCCGCCGCCATGTTGGCTGCGTGTTCTTCCTGCAGATGCTGCGCAATCTGTGCCCAGGCCAGCTTGGCGTCGGCGTCTTGCGCCCAGGCGTAGCAGCTGGCGATGTGCATGGCCGTCACTGCATGGTGCGGGTCGAGCGCGAAGGCCACCTCGCACTGCAGCGCCGCTTGCCGCCACATCGCGGTCGCATCTTCAGATCCTTCTTTTTGCAGCGCATGGGCTTCTGCTATCCACGCCTGACCGAGCCGGAACGCCGCCGCGTGCAGCCCGGGGTCGGCATCGTGCGCGCGTTGGAACAGCTCCCCCGCCTGACGCCACAACGCGCGTGCTGCTGCGAAGTCTTGCGTGGCTACGGCTTGTGCCTGGGCGACCAGGGCGTTGCCGGATTGGAGGAGGGTGGAGGCGGAGTCGCTGGGCATGAGGATGCAAAGATGGAGGAAAGGGGCTGGGGATTGTCGACGGCTATACCGTCCGCTGCAACGACAGGTTATGACTTTGGGGGAACTCCATATGTCTGGTACTCCCATTCAACGAACTCAGAATGTGAGCCGCTAAAAGCCACCGTGGGGTGATTAGGCCATTCCTTCTCCTGGCGCCAGGTGAGATGCACGACGGATACGTGGTCCTCATGGTTGCAGTGCCGGACAAGAATGTCGTCATCGCCTTCTCGGTGGGCAACGACCTCCACGGGTATTCCTGCAAGTGGATGAACGTCAGCAAGCTCAAGCATGTACTCGGCTTGAAGCGCAGTTTTTTCCGGGTTCTGGGACCACTCCCAACCTTCGGGCAACGGTGGTCGATAGGGTGAACTCACGTGTCATCCTCGATATATATCCAGCTGAACATTCGCCATCTTTGGTATCCGGTAGACGCCACCCTTCAAAACCGCGGCAAATCCGGATGCTTGATCTGCCCCCCGCGCACCAGCATCTTCCCGTACTCCGCACACCGATTCAGCGTAGGGATCACCTTCCCCGGATTCAACAACCCCGCCGGGTCGAACCCGTGTTTCAGCCCGAACATCTGCGCGTTCTCCTCGGCCGTGAACTGTACGCACATGCTGTTGAGCTTTTCCACGCCCACGCCGTGTTCGCCCGTCACTGTGCCGCCCATGGCCACGCTGGTCTCCAGGATGTCGGCGCCGAACAGTTCGCAGCGGTGCAGTTGGTCGGCGTCGTTCGCGTCGAACAGGATCAGCGGATGCAGGTTGCCGTCGCCTGCGTGGAACACGTTGGCGCAGCGCAGCTGGTATTTCTTTTCCATGGCCTGGATGGCCAGCAGGATGTCGGCCAGGCGCTTCCTCGGGATGGTCGAGTCCATGCACATGTAGTCGGGGCTGATGCGGCCGCTGGCGGGGAAGGCGTTCTTGCGGCCGCTCCAAAAGCGCAGGCGCTCGGCCTCGTCTTGGCTGACCGAGATGGCAGTGGCGCCAGCCGCGCGCAGCACGTCGCTCATGCGGCCGATTTCTTCTTCCACCTCTTCGGGCGTGCCGTCGCTCTCGCACAGCAGGATGGCCTCGGCCGTGAGGTCGTAGCCGGCTTTGACGAAGTCTTCCACGGCGGCGGTCATGGGCTTGTCCATCATCTCCAGGCCCGCGGGGATGATGCCGGCCGCGATCACCGCGGCCACGGCGTCGCCGGCTTTGCGCACGTCGTCGAAGCTGGCCATGATGCAGCGCGCCAGCTGGGGCTTGGGGATCAGGCGCACCGTCACTTCGGTGATGACGGCGAGCATGCCTTCGCTGCCGATCACGGCGGCCAGCAGGTCGTAGCCGGGGGTGTCCAGCGCCTGGCTGCCGAACTCCACGGGCTCGCCGTCCACGGTGAAGCCCTTCACCGCCAGCACGTTGTGCACCGTGAGGCCGTATTTCAGGCAGTGCACGCCGCCCGAGTTTTCGGCCACGTTGCCGCCGATGGTGCAGGCGATCTGGCTGCTGGGGTCGGGGGCGTAGTACAGGCTGTACGGTGCGGCGGCTTCGCTGATGGCCAGGTTGCGCACGCCGCTCTGCACGCGTGCCGTGCGGCTGACCGGGTCCAGGTCGAGGATGCGGTTGAACTTGGCCAGCGACAGCGTGACGCCCATCGCATGCGGCATGGCGCCGCCCGACAGGCCCGTGCCCGCGCCGCGCGCCACCACGGGGACCTGCAGGTGGTGGCAGGCCTGGAGCACGGCCTGCACCTGGTCGTACGTTTCGGGCAGGCACACCACCAGCGGGCGCTGGCGGTAGGCGGTCAGGCCGTCGCATTCATACGGGGTGGTGTCCTCGGCGTGCCACAACAGCGCGTGGGCGGGCACGACGCGGCCCAGGGCCTGCACGACCTCGGCCTGGCGCGCGGCGCGCTCTGACGGGGTGGGCCCGGCCGGTGGTTGGGCGGCTGCAGGGGAGGTAGGGGTGGCGGCGGGAGTCTGCATGCCGCCACTGTAGGGGATGGCGGTAGACGCGGGCGTGAGATTTTTGCAGAGCGGCCGTGAAAATCCTGGCGAGGCCGCGGTCTGTACGACTTGGCGACGGGTCACTGGTCGCGGCGACCTCTGCAGTTTTGACCACCGACTTGCCGCCCACACTGGGCCGTATGCGGGTCGCTCACTACCCGCTACCCGCTCGCTATCCAAGCAATGCACAAGCGCTACTCAACCACTACCCACCGCTGGGCGCCAGCAAGGCCGTGTACCGCAGCTCCTGCAGGGTGGCGCCCGCCACCGTGATGCTTTTGACCCCATCCGCATCCGGCGCAAATCCCTGCCGTGTGTAGAACCGGATGGCAGGCGCGTTGGCCGCCAGCACCCACAGGCTCGCTTCTGCCTTGCCACGGGCCAACAGGTGCTCGCGGGCGTGCTGCCACAGGGCATGCCCCGTGCCGCGGGCCCAACGCGCCGGGTCCACATAGATGGCCCAGACTTCGCCCCGCGTGGCGGGCGCTCCGGGGTCGCGGCAGTCGCCCAGGGCGATCCAGCCGGCCACCGCGCCGTCGCTGTCGTCCTGCGCCAGCAGCACCTCGGGTGCGCCCTGGGCAATCGCTTGGGCCCAGTAGCCTTCGCGTTGCGCCGCGGACATGGCGGCCAGGTAGGCGGCGTCGATGATGCCGGCGTACGCCGCCTGCCAGGCCGCGACGTGGATGCGCGCGATGGCGTTGGCGTCGGCGGGCTGTGCAGGGCGGATGGTGAGATTCATGTCGGCAGGTGGTGGATGGATGCGACGGTGATGGTGATGGTGCGTTGTCGCGGTGTTGCAGTGGTGTGTGGGTGAACCGATGGCGCGATGAACTGGCGCAGCGGCGAGCCATGCGCACCGCTGCCGCCACTCACGCCATCGTCTTGCGCAGCCAGTCGGCAAAGGCCGCGCATTCCCAGCGGTCCATGGTGCCGGTGCGCCAGCACAGGTAGTGCGCGTGCGGGCTGGCGGTATCGGTGTCGAACAGGCGTACCAGCGTGCCGTTCTCCAGCCATGGCGCACCGAGCTTCAGCCGCACCAGGGCCACGCCCATGCCCGCAGATGCGGCGTCGCACATCAGGCCGATGTCGTTGAACTGCGAGCCCTCGCTGGGCTCGGCCCAGTCCAAAGCGGTGGCGGCGAACCAGGTGCGCCAGGGCTCCAGCGGGCTGCGCAGCAAGGGCACGCCCTCCAGGTCCTCGGGCTTGTCGAAGGGCCCGTGCTCGCGAACGAACGCGGGCGACGCCAGGGGCGTGACCACGTCGCGCGCCAGCTCCACATGCTCCACGTCGGCATAGTGGCCGGGGCCAAAGCGCACCATCAGGTCGGCGTCTTCGGCCACCACGTCGAGCAGCGGAATGGACACCTGCAGCGCCAGGTCGATCTCGGGGTAAGCCTCGGTGAACTGCCGCAGGCGCGGGATGAGGATGGTGCGCGCAAACGTGGGCGTGACGGCCAGCTTGAGCCGCCGGCGCCCGGGTGCCGATGCCGCCCCGGGAAACCGCTGCAGCGCCCCCAGCCCCTCGCGCACATGGGCCAGGTAGGCGCTGCCTTCGGTGGTCAGCGAAAAGTCGGCCCGCCCGAACAGCCGCACGCCCAGGATCTGCTCGAGCTGCTTGACCCGGTGGCTCACCGCGCTGGGCGTGACGCACAGCTCCTCGGCCGTCTGCGTCACGCTGCGCAGGCGGGCCAGCGCTTCGAACGTGAGCAGGCACTGGATGGGCGGTATGCGCCGCGCCGCGCTGCTCTGGAAGGTCGAAGGGGTCGCCGCAGCCATGTCAGCAAACCTCCGCGCTGCGCACTGGGAGCAGCGCTTGAAACCGCCACAACCCTGGCGAGGGCCGCCGCGCAAGGGCCGCCCCGCCGCGCTGGCGGCGTCCCCCTGCCTGCGGTGCACCGCGCTGCGAGAGCGGGAGGACGGCGCGAAGCGACTCGGGGGGGTGTTGCATTGCTACTTGAAGACGACGGTCTTGTGGCCGTTCAGGATCACGCGGTGCTCGCTGTGCCACTTCACCGCGCGGGCCAGCACCTGGCTTTCGGTGTCGCGGCCGCGGGCGGTCAGGTCTTCCACCGTGTCGGTGTGGTCGGCACGGGCCACGTCCTGCTCGATGATGGGGCCTTCGTCCAGGTCGGCCGTCACGTAGTGGGCGGTGGCGCCGATGAGCTTCACGCCGCGGTCGTGGGCCTGGTAGTAGGGCTTGGCGCCCTTGAAGCTGGGCAGGAAGCTGTGGTGGATGTTGATCGCCCGTCCGGCCAAAGCTTGACACAGATCAAGAGAAAGGACCTGCATGTAGCGCGCCAGCACCACCAGCTCGGCCCCTTCGGCCTCGATAATCTCAAGCTGCCTGGCTTCGGCCTGCGGCTTGGTGGCAGCGGTCACCGGGATGTGGTGAAACGGCACGTTGTAGCTGGCCGCCAGTTGATAGAAGTCGCGGTGGTTGCTGACGATGGCGCGGATGTCGATGGGCAAGAGGCCGCTCTTCCAGCGGAACAGCAGGTCGTTCAGGCAGTGGCCCTCCTTGCTGACCATGAGCACCGTCTTCATCGGCGCTGCCGTGGCGTGCAGGCTCCAGCGCATGGTGTGGGGCTCTGCAAAGCTGGCCAGGCGGGTCTTGAGCGTGGCGTGGTCGTGCTGGTCGCAGGCGAACTGCACCCGCATGAAGAACAGACCTGTGGCGTGGTCGTTGTACTGCGCGGCTTCTTCGATGTTGCCGCCGTGCTCCAGCAGGAAGCCGGAGACAGCGTGCACCAGCCCCAGGCGGTCGGGGCAGGACAGGGTAAGGATGTAGGCGTTGGTCGTCATAGCCGCGACATTGTCGCAGCATGGCTGGCACCGTGTGGCCGCGCCCTTTGCGGCCTTAGTACGGCCGGTGGGCGGATAACGGGGGAAATCGATGGTCAATCCGGGCGAGGTCCCGCGTTTCGCTCCCTGGCGGGGGATGCTGCTGTACCTGGTGCTCGGGGTGGCCTGGGTGTTTGCGGGCGACGCGCTGCTGGCGCACTGGGTGACCGACCCCGCGCGGATCACCCACTGGCAGACCTGGAAGGGCTGGGGCTATGTGCTGCTGACCAGCGCGCTGGCCTGGTGGATGCTGCGGCGCATGCGCCGCGCCGAGAAGGTGCGCTGGGCCACGGCGCGGGAGCTGTCGCAGGTGGTGCGCCATGCGCCCGCCGGGTTCGCGCGGGTAGCGCCGGACGGGCGCTTCCTGTGGGCCAACGAGCGGCTCTGTGCCCTGCTGGGCGTGACGCTGGCGCAAGTGCGCATCCTCAACTTCCGCGATGTGATGCTGGCGCGCGAGCCGGACGGCGCCACCCTGCAGCTGGCCCGCCTGCTGGCAGGCGAGATCGATCACTATGTGGACGAGCGCGAATGCCAGCCCCCCGGCGGTGGCCGCAGGGTGCCGGTGCTGTGCACCGTGACGCAGATCCCCGAGGCCGGCGACGAGCCTGCGCACCTGGTCTGCGTGGTGCAGGACCTGGACGAGATCACGGCCGCGCGCGCCGCGCTGCAGTCCAGCGAAACCCGCCAGCGCCTGGCTGCCACGGTGGTGGACAACACCGTCGAGGGCGTGGTGGTGACCGACGCCCACAGTCGCATCTTGTCGGTCAACGCGGCCGTCACACGCCTCTTGGGCTACACCGAGGAGGAGCTGCTGGGCAAGACGCCGCGCGTGTTCAAGTCCGGCCGGCACGACCGCGCGTTCTACGACGCCCTGTGGGGCACGCTGCGCCAGACGGGCCACTGGCAGGGCGAGATCTGGAACCGCCGCAAGAACGGCGAGGTCTTTCCCGAGCACATGTCGCTGTCGGCCGTGCGCGACCCGGCGGGCGAGGTGACGCACTACGTCTGCATGTTCACCGACATCTCCGAAGAAAAGGCGCACCAGCGGCAGCTTGAGTTCCTGGCGCACAACGACGCGCTCACGGGGCTGTCCAACCGCGCCTGGTTCGGGCACCAGGTCGAGCAGGTGGTGCAGGAGGCGCGCGCCAGCGGCGAGCACATCGCCGTGCTGCTGCTCAACCTGGACCGCTTCAAGGACGTGAACGACAGCTACGGCCACACCACCGGCGACGAGGTGCTCAAGCACATCGCGCGGCGGGTGCAGTCGGCCCTGCGGCCCGGCGACGTGCTGGGGCGCCTGGCCGGCGACGAGCTGGCCGTGGTGGCGCGCCACATGCGCCATGCCGACGGCGCGGCGGCGGTGGCGCGGCACCTGATCGCCGCCGTGGCCGAGCCCTGGCGCTCGCCCGACGGCTTCGAGGTGGTGGCCGGCGTGAGCGTGGGCATCTGCATGTTCCCCGAGCATGCCGCTACCACCGAGCTGCTGCTGCAGGGCGCCCACGCGGCGGTGTACGGCGCCAAGGCGCGGGGCCGGGGCGCGTGGTGCTTCTTCCACGAGGCCATGACCCAGGCCGCGCGCGAGCGGCTGGCGCTCGAATCCCGCCTGCGGCTGGCGCTGGCGCTCGGGCACCTGCAGATGTACTACCAGCCGCAGGTGGACATCCGCTCGGGCCGCATCCTGGGCGCCGAGGCGCTGGTGCGCTGGAACGACCCCGACGAGGGGCTGATATCGCCCGCGCGCTTCATCCCGGTGGCCGAGACCTCGGGCGTGATCGGCCCGCTGGGCGAATGGGTGCTGCGCGAGGTCTGCCGCCAGGGCCAGCAATGGCGCGCCGAAGGCCTGCCCGACCTGACGCTGGCCGTCAACGTGTCGCCGCGCCAGTTCCACCTGACCGACCTGGCGGGCTGCACGTCGGCGGCGCTCGCGGACTCGGGCTTTCCGAGCGAGTGGCTGGAGCTGGAGATCACCGAATCCGCGCTGGCCGAGCGCACCGAAGAGGCGCGCCTGGTGCTGATGCGCCTGCGCAGCCTGGGCGTGCGCATCGCGGTGGACGACTTCGGCACCGGCTACTCGTCGCTCGCGCAGCTCAAGCGCTTTCCGATCGACGTGCTCAAGATCGACCAGGGCTTCATCCGCGACATTCCGCAAAGCAGCGACGACATGGCCATCAGCGCGGCCATCATCGCCATGGGGCACAGCATGGGCCTGTCGGTGCTGGCCGAGGGCGTGGAGGACGAAGGCCAACTGGCCTTCTTGCAAGAGCGCGGGTGCGACGCCTACCAGGGCTACCTGTGCAGCCGGCCGCTGCCCGCGGAGGCGTTTGCGGCGCTGCTGCGCGAGCGCAGCGGGGCGGGCTGAAGGGGAAGAACGGCAGGCGGACGCTGGGCCACCAGCGCGTTGACTTCGGAATCAGTGCTGGATGACCCACTCGTTCGGGCTGAGCCCTGCGACAAGCCCAGCGTGAACGGATGGGGAATTTTTTTGAACGCACGCATGAACGCATGAATGCATGAATGCATGAATGCATGAATGCATGAATGCACGCCGGCATCACCGCGCCGGGCTTGCGCCCTTGCCCCACTGCTCGCGCAGCTCCGCGCAGTGGTCCTTGGCGGGCAGGGCCGGGGTGGCCACGATGGCGTCTGCATCCGCGTCAACATTGGCGACCGCTCCGTTTTTGATAGCTGCTTGCGCTTGCCCTGCCTGCGCCATGGCCACTTTGGACGTCAAACCTGCAGGCAAGTGCGTGGGCACGCCCAGGCTGCGCAGCACATGCCCGCCACCGGCGATCAGCAGCACGGTCTGGCCGCTTACGCGCGCTTCGGTCGCGGTGCGGGCCATGGCGGCGTCCCGGGCGATCTGGATGCGGGCCATGGGCGCGATCTGCGACTCGGGCAGCAGGCCGCAGTGGCCTTCGCGCAGCGCCTCGTACTGGCGCTGCAGTGCGGGCGCGGGCAGGTGCCGGTCCCACGCGGCGTCGGCCATGGCGTCGCGCATGCGGGCGCGGGGCAGGTTGCCGCCCCACACCGGCACGCCCGCAGCCACGGCAGCCATCACCACCGGGCCGTAGGCCTTCCAGGGCCAGGCGGCGTCCTTCCACTGCAGGGCGGCCTGCACCTGGGCCTCGGTGGCATCGCGGGGCAGGCCGGTGGTGCTGTGGCCTTGCTCGGCCATCTCCATCACCACGGCTGCCAGCTGGCCCCGGGCGGCCAGCGCCTGCACGGTGTCGCGCTGCCATTGCTGGTGCTCGGCGGCATCGTGCTTTTCGCCCAGCAGCAGCACATCGGCGGGCAGCAGGGCCTGCAGGCGCGCAGGCCAGGCGGCGGGGGAGACAGCGGGGGAGACAGCGGTGGCAGAGGTCGTGGTGGGTGACGAGGCCGTGGGGGCTGTGCCCAGGCCGGTGCAGCCCCCCAGCAGCGCCAGGCTGGCCACCGCGAGCCCAGGTGCCGCGCGGCGGAATGTGAAGAAGGTCGATGGCGGTGTGTGCATGGCGTGATGCTACGCGCGGCGGGCCTCACGCTGTGGGGTGGTGCAGTGACCCAGCGCGCGGGTAAATCTTGTCACCAATCGCAAGCACTGCCCCAAGCCCGACGGGCTACTTGACCGGCTGCGCGGTTTCCATGACGATGCCTTTGCGCAGTACCGGAAAACCTTCCAGACGCTGGCCGCCCGTGCAGGCGGGGCCCGAGGTCCTCTACTGCACGCAGCAGCGCCCGGTGGTGCTGCGGCTCGAGCGCCTCATGGAGTACCCATGGTGCGCTGTCGGGTGCTGTCGGGGCAGATCAGCCCGCAGGGCTGGCACCATGTGATCAAGGAGGGCGAAGTCCATGTCTTTGACGTCCGAAGTGGTGGCTTTGTGCCCACCCCCATGCCGAGCATGACGGCCCAGTGTGGCTCGACGATGCCTGGCGCGACATGCACACGCGCAGCACGCGTGCGTCTCTGTTTGCGTCTGAACCCCGCGCCGCATGGCGCCCCTGCAATGGCACTGCGTGCGTCTTGACCCAGCGCAAGCCCCTACTGTCGTGAACCCCCAACCATCGGTACCCATGAAGCGCGAACCACAGCACACTCTGGCCACCCCCTCGTCCCTGCAGCCCATCAGCCTGGATGTGCTGCGCGAGAAGTACCTCAAGCCCGGCGAAACCTCCGTGGACGAGCTGTACGCCCGCGTGGCGCGTGCGCTCGCTTCGGTGGAGGCGCCCGATCTGCGTGCGAAGTACGAAGCCCTGTTCCTCGCCAACCTCCAGGCCGGCGCCATCGGCGCGGGGCGCATCATGAGCGCGGCGGGCACCGACATCCAGGCCACGCTGATCAACTGCTTCGTGCAGCCCGTGGGCGACTGCATCCAGGGCGTGGACGACGAAGGCTTCCCGGGCATCTACGAAGCGCTGCGCGAAGCGGCCGAGACCATGCGCCGTGGCGGCGGCGTGGGCTACGACTTCTCCCGCATCCGCCCCAAGGGCGCACATGTGAAGGGCACGGCCTCCATGGCCTCGGGGCCGTGCAGCTACATGAACGTGTTCGACCAGTCCTGCTCCACCGTGGAGAGCGCGGGTGCGCGCCGGGGCGCACAGATGGGCGTGCTGCGCATCGACCACCCCGATGTGCAGGAGTTCATCACCGCCAAGCGCACCCCGGGCCGCTGGAACAATTTCAACGTGTCGGTGGGCGTGTCGGACGCCTTCATCGACGCGGTGCAGAACGACACCCCCTGGGAGCTGGTGCACAAGGCCGCGCCCGGCGCCGCATTGCAGGCGCAAGGCGCCCGCCAGCGGGCCGATGGCCAGTGGGTCTACGCCACCGTGCGGGCGCGCCAGTTGTGGGACACGATCATGAAGTCCGCCTACGACTTCGCCGAGCCTGGAATCCTGTTCCTGGGCCGCATCAACGAAGACAACAACCTGCATTACTGCGAGGACATCGCGGCGACCAACCCGTGCGGCGAGCAGCCGCTTCCGTCGTATGGCTGCTGCGACCTCGGCCCCGTCATCCTGACCCGCTTCGTGCGGCACGCTTTCGGCTTTGGTGGTGTGGCGGCGTTCGACTTCGAGGCCTTCGGCCAGGCGGTGGCGCTGCAGGTGCGGGCGCTCGACAACGTGCTGGATGTGACCTTCTGGCCGCTGCCGCAGCAGCGCGACGAGGCGATGGCCAAGCGGCGCATCGGCGTGGGCTTTACCGGCATGGGCAATACGCTGGCCATGCTGTGCCTGCGCTACGACCGGCCCGAGGGCCGCACCATGGCGGCGCGCATTGCCGAGCACTTGCGCGATGCGGCCTATGCGGCGTCGGTGGAGCTGGCGCGCGAGAAAGGGGCGTTCCCGAAGTTCGATGCGCGGGGCTACCTGGCCGAGGGCACCTTTGCCAGCCGGCTGCCCGCGCCAATACAGGCGTCGATCCGCGAGCATGGCATCCGCAACAGCCATCTGCTGTCCATCGCGCCCACGGGCACGGTGAGCCTGGCGTTTGCCGACAACGCTTCCAATGGCATCGAGCCGCCGTTCTCGTGGATGTACAAGCGCAAGAAGCGCGAGTCCGATGGCAGCACGCTGGAGTACGCGGTGGAGGACCACGCCTGGCGGCTGTACCGCGACCTGGGCGGCGACGTGAATGCGCTGCCCGACTATTTCGTCTCGGCCCTGGCGATGTCTGCGCAGGACCACATCGCGATGATGGAAACCGTGCAGCCCTTCGTGGACACGGCCATCTCCAAGACGGTGAACATCCCGGCGGACTACCCCTACGACGACTTCAAGGACCTGTACCTGCAGGCCTGGCGCGCGCGGCTCAAGGGGCTGGCCACCTACCGGCCCAACAGCATCCTCGGCTCGGTGCTCGAAACGCACGCAGAGCCCGCGCCTGAAGCCGCTGCAATGGCAAAGCCCGCGCCTGCTGCCCCCGCCGCAGCGCCTGTGGACCCGATGCGCACTGTCATCGAGAGCCGGCCGCAGGGCGGCCTGTCGGCGGTGGCCGAGAAGCTCGAATACTGGACGCAGGAGGGCCACAAGACGCTGTACCTCATCGTGTCCTTCCTGCCCGTGCCCACGGGCGTGGGCGGCCGCACGGTGGACCGTGCGATCGAGTTCTTCATGCCCGTGGGGCAAAGCGGCGAGTCGCAGCAGTGGATCACCTCCAGCATGCGCATGCTGTCGCTGGCGGCGCGCGGCGGTTTTCTGGAACGGGCCCTGTCCGACATGCGCAAGGTGGCATGGGACCGGGGCCCTGTGCGCCTGGGGCAGCACCGCAAGGACGACGGCACGCTGGTGCCGATGTGGCACGACTCGGAAGTGGCGGCCATGGCCTATGCCATCCAGAACATCCTGTCGCGCCGCGTGGCGGACCCGGTGCAGCAACTGCTGCCGCTGGACGAGCCCGCGCCGCCGCCCGCGGCCGTGCCACAGGCCATGGCGGGCAAGAAGTGCAGCGAATGCGGCGCCCATGCGGTGATCCGCAAGGACGGCTGCGACTACTGCACGCAGTGCGGCCATCTGGGCAGCTGCGGATGAGCGCGTTCGCCGTGCACGGCAATCTTTCGCAGGGTAGGTACACGCCATGAGCAAAGTCATTCCTGTCGCGATTGGCAGGCCGTCGGCACAGGCCGTGGCGCAGCAGGACCCGCGCTGGCGCTGGCAGTACCTGATGCTGGCGCCGCACCGGCTGGGGTTCTTCCTGGCGATGGTGGTGCTGGTGGCCTCGGGCGCGTGGTGGGCGCTGGTGCAGGTGGCGCGCTCCACCGGCTGGTGGGGCATGTACTACGCGATGTCGCCCACCACCGTGCATGCGGCGGTGATGGCGCTGGGTTTCATTCCGCTGTTCTTCTCGGGCTTTCTGTTCACGGCGGGCCCCAAGTGGCTGGGGGTGGCCCCCTTGCCGCCACAGGCGCTGCGCGCGCCGCTGGTGTTGCAGGCGCTGGGCTGGCTGCTGTGGCTGGTGGGTGCGCACTGGCGCATCGGCGCGGTGCTGGTCGGCCTGGCCCTGGCCGGCGCGGGCCTGTTGTGGATGACGGCGCTGTTCTGGGGGCGTGTGCGCGCGAGCCGCGCGGAAGACCAGCTCCATGCCCGCGTGATCGGCGTGGCCTGCGGCGTGGGCTGCGTGAGCCTGGTGGCGCTGTGGTTCAGCCTGGCGGTGGGCACGCATGCGCTGGCGCGGGCCTGTGTGTACACGGGGCTGTGGGGCTTTGTGGTCGTGGTGTACGTCACGGTCGCGCACCGGATGATTCCGTTCTTTACGTCGAGTGCCCTGCCCAGGGTGCCTGCGTGGCGGCCGTTCTGGGCGCTGTGGCTCATGCTGGCCGCGGCCGGCATGCAGGTGCTGGCCACCTGGCTGGAATGGGCGGGCGTACCCGCCAGCCGCGCCGGGCCCGCCTGGATGCTGGTGCACGGCGCCCTGCAGCTGGTGGTGGGGGGCGTGCTGGTGTGGCTGGCCTGTGTGTGGGGGCTGGTGCAGAGCCTGAAGAACCGGCTCCTGGCCATGCTGCACATCGGCTTTGTGTGGCTGGGCGTGGCGTTCTTGCTGGGCGGCCTGTCGCCGTGGCTGGCCTGGGCCTTTGGCATCGGCACGCTGGGGCTGGGTGCACTGCATGCGCTCACCATGGGGTGCCTGGCATCGCTGATGCTGGCCATGGTCACGCGCGTGTCGTGCGGCCACAGCGGCCGCGCTCTGGTGGCTGACCGCATCGCATGGGCACTGTTCTGGTTGCTGCAGGCGGCCACGCTGCTGCGCATTGCCGCCGCGATGCCGGGCGCATTCGGCGTGGCCTGGGCCTGGCTGCTGCCGGTGGCGGCCGTGCTGTGGGCGGCCACCATGGGGGTCTGGGGCGTGCGGCTCAGTGGCTGGTATGGCCGCCTGCGGGCCGATGGCCGTCCGG
Source organism: Acidovorax sp. LjRoot194 (assembly GCF_964253015.1). Classification (NCBI taxonomy): domain Bacteria; kingdom Pseudomonadati; phylum Pseudomonadota; class Betaproteobacteria; order Burkholderiales; family Comamonadaceae; genus Acidovorax; species Acidovorax sp. LjRoot194. Next base: position 599,091 of record NZ_CAXUQB020000001.1, read on the forward strand.
GCTGAGCCCCTGTTTGTTGGACAAGGAACTGCGATGGCTGTCATCCCCTGGCCCCTGAACCCGCGCGGCGCCGCACGGCAGCGCACGGCCGCGCCTGCGGTGCGTGCCAGTGGCATCGACGACGTGGCGGCCATCGCGGCCACGCTCATCCAGTCGCGCCAGACCATCCTGCCCAAGCGTTTGGCGGGCCCCGGGCCCGGTACCGACGAACTGGCGCAGATTCTCCAGGCCGCGGCCCACGCGCCCGACCACGGGCAACTGGTGCCCTGGCGGTTCGTGCTGGTGCCCGAGGCTGCACGTGCGGCGCTGGCCGAGGTGTTCGCCCAGGCGCTGCAGCAGCGCGACCCCGCGGCCACGCCCGAGCAGGCCGCGCAGGCGCGCGAGAAGGCGCACCGCGCGCCGGTGCTCATGCTGGCCGTGGTGGACGCGCAGCGCGGCGACCCCGGCATCGACCTGGCCGAGCGCCTGGTGTCGGCCGGCTGCGCGGTGCAGAACATGCTGCTCATGGCCACGGCGCAGGGCTACGGCTCGGCGCTCACCAGCGGCAAGGCGCTCAAGGCGCCGGGCTTGCGTGCGCTGTTCAGGCTGGCGGCCTCCGAGCAGGCGCTGTGCTTCATCAGCATCGGCACGGTGCAGTCGCGCAAGTCGGCGCGGTCGCGGCCTGCGGCGCGCAACTACGTGAGCACGCTGGATGCGCAGCGGGGCGTGGTGCCTGGGTTCTGATTTCTTTTTTCTCTGTCTTTTCTCTTACAACCGTTTCGTTGCCGCCCCATGGATATTTCAAGTTTCGATGACCTGCTGCACCTCGCACGCCAGCAGCCCGAGCCGCAGCGCCCGCTGTTCGTGTTCACGGCGGTGGATCTGCCCGATGACGCCACCGCTGCCCAGCATGCACGCTTCGAGGCGGCGCAGGGCGGCGCCCTTGTGCCGCTGATGTGCGTGGACAAGACGCCGCAGGAGCTGCCATCGTTCGCTGCACTGGTGGAGGACGCCCGCCAGTCACCGCGCCGGGCCACGACTGGGCGATGGTGTTTGCCGCGGCGATGCCGGGCACGTTGAACAGGCGCCCACCCCCGCGGAGGCCGGGGCCCCGCTGCAGCGCATGGTCGATGCGATCCAGCAGGGCGCGCTCGGTGCGTACATCCCCTTTGACCGCCAGGGCCAGCCCGTGCGGTTTGGCTGAGGTAGTGGCCGCATGACGACCGCACCTGCCTCTGCCCGCGAGATCCCGGGTTTCAACGCACCGGGCGTGGGGTTCGAGCAGCCCTTTGCCATGCTGGAGGCCTGCCACGAGCGCGTGCAGCGCACGCTGGCATTGCTGGGACGGCTGCGCGCCCACGTGCAGACCCACGGCGCCGACGAGCCTGCCCGCCAGGCGGCCCGCGACGTGCTGCGCTACTTCGACATCGCGGCGCCGCTGCACCATGAGGATGAAGAGCTGCATGTGTTTCCGCCCCTGCTGGCCCAGGGGCCGGCCGAGGTGGTGGCGCTGGTGCAGCGGCTGCTGCAGGACCACCGCGACATGGTGGACGACTGGGCCGCCGCGCGCCAGCCCCTGCAGGCGCTGTTGGAGGGCCGGGCCTATGCCTTCGGTGCCGCCGACGGCGCGGTGCTGGACCGCTTTGCCGAGCGCTACGCCCGCCACATCGAGGACGAAGAACAGATCGCTTACCCGGCGGCCCATGGCCTGCTGCCCGGCGCCACGCTGCAGGCCATGGGCCTGGAGATGGCGGGCCGGCGGCAGTCCCCGGTGGCAGCGCGCCCGGGCCCGCAGGGGTAGCGCAGGGCAGGGTGCGTGGCGGATCGGCAGGCGGATCAGGCGGCTTGCGCTGTCGTACCCTCGCGCAGTGCCGCCAGGGACACGCGCTGGCTGCCGTCCTCGGTGAAGTTGCCCGGGGCGAGCCAGCGCTCGAAGCCTGCCTTCAACGCGGGCCATTCACTGTCCAGGATCGAGAACCACGCCGTGTCGCGGCTGCGGCCCTTGTAGACGAGGGCCTGGCGAAAGATGCCTTCGAACTGGAAGCCCAGGCGCTTGGCCGCCTCGCGGGACGGCGCGTTCAGGCTGTCGCACTTCCACTCGTAGCGGCGGTAGCCCAGGTCCGCGAACACATACTGCATCAGCAGGTACTGCGCCTCGGTGGAGATCGGGGTGCGCTGGAGCAGCGGCGAGAACATCACATGCCCCACCTCGACCACGCCGTGGGCCGGGTCGATGCGCATCAGCGACAGCGTGCCCACGGCGCGGCCGGTGCGCCGGTCGATCACGGCGTAGTGCAGCGGGTCGGTGCTGGCGGCGGCCTGCTCGCAGTGGGCGCGGTAGCTGGCAGCGTCGGTGAACGGCCCCACGCCCATGTAGGTCCAGCCGCGGCCGTCCGGCGCCTGCGCGTAGGCGGCGTACAGGTCGCTGGCATGGCGGGCGGCGTCCAGCGGTTCCAGTCGGCCATAGTGGCCTTCGAGCACGGTGCGGGCCGGGCGCGGCCGGGGGCTCCAGCCGGGCAGCGGTGCGCCCACGGGTTGCTGGTATTCGTTCACAACGGAAGATGGCATGCGCGGGGTCCTTGCAGAGAGATAGGGAAAAGAAAAAGAAAAATGAATCGGCGTAAGACACCCTGAAGTTAGCTGCGGCGTGGTGTGGTGAAAAGTGCCAGAATCCAGCATTTTTAAGGTGCCACGCATGTCCAGCACTGTGCCCGGCGGTCCATCGTCGCCTTCCCGTGGGGCCCAGATGGCGCAGCCAACCCCGCAGGCCCCGGTCGCGCAGACGCTGCTCGAACGCGCGCTGGACCACGGGCCCGGCGCGGAGCCATTGCGGCGGCAGCTCTTCCAGCGGCTGCGCCAGGCGATCTTCGACGGGCGGTTGGTGGCAGGCAGCGCGCTGCCGGGGTCGCGCGCGCTGGCCGAGGGCCTGGCCCTGTCGCGCAACACGGTGACCGCGGCCTACGAGCAACTGGTGGCTGAGGGCTACGTGGTGTCGGACCGGCAGGGCACGCGGGTGGCGGCGCTGGCGCAGCGGCCAGCCGGGCCATCGGCCGCCCGGCACCCGGCGCCGGCGGTGCCGGAGGTTCCGGCGATGGCCGCCCGCCTCGCGCTCATCCAGCCGCGCGCACCACGCACCGGCGCCACACCGTTGGCGCTGAGCCCGGGCATGCCGGCGCTCTCGCAGTTTCCGCTGGCGGCCTGGCGCCGTGCGCTCGACCACGCGGTGCTCGGTGGCGGCCCGGCAGCGCTGGGCTATGGCGACCCGCTGGGCGAGATGGCGCTGCGCACGGCCATCGCGCGCCACCTGGCCGTGGCGCGCGGCGTGCGCTGTGCGGCCGAGCAGGTGGTCATCACCGAAGGCGCGCAGGAGGCGCTGGCGCTGTGCGTGCGCCTGCTGTCGAACCCTGGCGACGTGGCCTGGGTGGAAGACCCTGGCTACCGGGGCGCCAAGTCCGCCCTGCAGGCGGGCGACCTGCGCACCGTGCCGCTGCGGGTGGATGCGCAGGGGCTGGTGGCGAGCGAGTCCGACTGGACGCTGCGCACCCCGCGCCTGGTCTACACCTCGCCATCGCACCAGTACCCGGGCGGTGCGGTGATGTCGGTGGCGCGGCGGCTGGCGCTCATCGAGCAGGCGCGGCGCCACGGCGCGTGGATCATCGAGGACGACTACGACAGCGAGTTCCGCCACGCGGGCGAGCCCATCGGCGCCATGCAGGGGCTGGTGGACGGCGCCCCGGTGCTGTACGTGGGCACTTTCAGCAAGACGATGTTCCCGTCGCTGCGCCTGGGCTTCGTGGTGCTGCCCGCGGCCGTGCTGGACGCTGTGCGCGTGCCCCTGGCCGAGATGCTGCGTGGCGGCCAGCGGCACGCGCAACTGGCCATGGCGCATTTCATGGACAGCGGCCAGTTCAGCCGCCACCTGGGCCGCATGCGCCGCCTGTACCGCGAGCGCCAGCAGGCGCTGCGGGCCGCGCTGGCGCAGCACCTGGCGCTGCCCCACCAGACCGAGGGCGGGCACTGCGGCATGCACCTGCTGGTGCGCCTGCCGGCCAACTGCCCGGACCAGGCCATCGCCGCCGCGGCGCGCAGCCACGGCATGGCGCCGTCGCCGCTGTCGGGCTTTGCGATGCGGCCGCAGCCGCAGGACAACGGCCTGGTGCTGGGCTACGGCAACACGCCGGTGGAACTGTTCGAGCCCCTGGTGCAGCGGCTGTCGCTGCTGGCGCGCGCCGCAAGGACCTAGGCCCGCTTCAGCCGTTGGACCCGCGCCCTGTCTTTGGCGATGCCTGCCATGCCGGGCGGGTAAGGCCTGGCGACCTGGGGTGGCGGGCGGGGCGCGATACTCGGCGTTGCCTTTTTGCGCGTGCCGTCACTGTGTCGTCATCACCCCTGTTCCCTTTGTCCTCCCTGCCTCCCCGCTTGAAATTCGCCGCCCGCGTGCTGGGCACGCTGCTGCTGGCCTGGGCCGCGGCCGCCGCCTGCGTGGCCCTGCGCACGCCGCTGCCCTGGATGATCGGCCCGCTGCTGGCCACGTCGGTGGTGTCCATCGTCGGCGGGCCGACGGAGAGCTGGGGGCCGCTGCGCAATGCCGGGCAGTGGACCATCGGCGCGGCGCTGGGCCTGTACTTCACGCCGCAGGTGGTGGCACTGATCGGCGGGTTGTGGTGGGCCATCGCGCTGGGCATCGTGTGGGCGCTGTTCCTGGGCTGGCTGTTCGGTGCCTGGCTGTACCGGGTGCATGCACCGCGCATGCATGGCGTGCCGGCACCGATGATGCGCGCCACCAGCTACTTCGCTGGGGCCATCGGCGCCGCGTCGGAGATGACGCTGCTGGCCGAGCGCGAGAACGCCCGCACCGACCTGGTGGCAGCCAGCCACAGCCTGCGCCTGCTCATCGTCACCGTCACGATTCCATTTGCGCTGCAGTGGAGCGGCCTGCATGGCCTGGACGTGCTGCCGCCCACGGTGGCGCGCGTGGTCGACCTGCCCGGCCTGGCGCTGCTGGCCGCGCTCACGGGCGTGGGCGCGTTGCTGATGGACAAACTCGGTCGGGCCAACCCCTGGTTCATGGGCGCCATGCTGGTGTCGATGGGTATCACCATGGCGGGCATCAGCCTGTCGGCCGTGCCGCAGGTGATGGTGAACGCCGCGCAACTGGTGATCGGGGTGAGCCTGGGGGTGCGGTTTCGGGCCGACTTCTTGCGCACCGCGCCGCGGTGGATGGTGTCGGTGGCGCTGGGCACGCTGGTGCTGATGGGGGTGTGCGCCCTCTTTGCCGGGGTGCTGGCCTGGGCGACCGGGCTGCCATGGGTCACGCTGCTGCTGGGCTCATCGCCCGGGGGCATCACCGAAATGGCCATCACGGCCAAGGTGCTGCAGCTCGGCGTGCCGGTGGTGACTGCGTTCCAGGTGTGCCGGCTGATCGCGGTGCTGATGCTGGTGGACCCGCTGTACCGGCGGATCTATCCGTCCGAGGAGAAGCCGACCAAGCTTTGAGCGCGCGCTGCCCCAACGCCAGCGTATCCGTGGAACCGGCTTTGCCGGGCCACCGGGTGCGTCCCCTCCGGGGGAAGGCGCGCAGCGCCTCAGGGGGAGTTAGTGCACCACCACCGGGTTTTGCGCCAAGCCCGCATAGCGGTCGAGCGCGTCTTCCACTTCTTCCTGGGTGGGGGTGTCGCGCTGCCACGCCAGGATCTGTTCCTGGAACATTTCGGCCCACGAGCCGTCCAGGTACACCTCTTTGCCGGACCGCTTGTCCACGATCTCGAAACCATGGCGGGCCAGCTGGGGAAGGGCGGGTGCAGTGTCGTTGAGCACCGGGCCGGCGATTTTCTCCACGGCGTCGGGCAGCATGTGGACCACCACGAAGGATTCTGAGTCGTAGAGCATGTGCATCGTGTTCCCCTTGTCGATATAAAAGTCAGATGACAGCGGGTTCGCAGAGTTCAAGGCCCAGGGTGGCTTCGGTGGAGCGCTGGCAAGCTTGTAACGCCTTGCGCCGCGCCCCGGTTATCAGGGGAAGCCCGCCCCGGTGTGGCACCTGAACTGCGGTCCAGTATTTCACGAAAAACCGGCCTCTCCGGGCTGGTGGGTCTTTTTTACCGCCCCGCCCGGCCAGTGGCGCGAGGACGCAACACCTTTGGCGCGTAGGCCGGGGCGGACGCTGGCGGTGGGTGGATGGGCAGGCATGCGGGGCGCCTGTGCGGCCGCCTGTGGCCCATGGCGGCCCGCTGTGCGTGGGCCGCGCTGGGACGGGTCTCGTCAGGGCGCGCTGCTGCTGCGCAGCAGCAGGTCGGCGAAGTCGCCGTTCGCCTGGGTCAGCTTGATGCGCACCGGCAGGTAGTTGAGGCCGGGCGCCACCCACAGCTCGGCTTTCTGGTCGTAGTCCTTGCGGGGCAGGCGCAGCAGCTTCAGTGCGGGGGTGGGGCCGGCGGGCAGGTCCAGGGTTTCGGGACCTTCGACGGTGAACGTCCAGCGGTCGGCGGTGCGGGCGCTCACCGTGGTGAGCGTGACCTGCGTGCCGGGCGTGAACCGGCCCGGGTCGGCCGCCAGCATGGCGCCCAGCTGGATGAACAGGCTCAGCCGGTCCTGCGCGCCCGGGCCCACGGCGGCCTCGGGCGTGTTGGCGCTGAAGGTCACGCGGCCCTTGGCATGGTCGAAATGCGCGGCCTGTTCGCTGCGGGACTTGTCGGAAAACTTCTCGGGCAGCAGGCCCTGGGCGGTGATGGCGCCCACGCTGCGCTGCGTGCGGCTGCCCACCAGGAAGGCGCTGACCTCCTGGCGCGCCTCGTAGCGGCTGCCGTCGTGCTGCCACAGCAGCTCGGCGCGGGCGCTGTACGCGAACTTCTTGGCCTGCCCGCTCACGTCGAAGGCCAGCCGGGTGGGGGCCGGAATGCGCACGGGCGGCGGCGGTGTCGCGGCCTCGCGCCCCGTGCCGGAGCCAGGGGGCGCAATCTCGGTCCCGGCAGCGGTGGGGTTGGGTGCTTCGGCGGGCGGTGCCGAGGCCACGGGCGCGGGGGCTTCGGCCTGGGGCGCCGACGCAGCGGGCGCAGGGTCTGGCACTGCGGTGCTGGCCGCAGGCGGCTCTGACGTGGGTGCAGGCGCGCCGGCATCGGCGGCCGCCACCTGCACGGGTGCCTCGGGCGCCACTGCCAGCGAGTCTTCCGCGGGGGAGGCGGGGGCGGCGGGGGCTGGCTGTGCGGGTTTCTTGGCGCGCGCCGGGGGCTTGGGCGGGGGCGCGGCGGGGGCCATGGGGGCCGTGACTGCGACGGGCGTGGGCTCAGGGGCAGCGGCCGGTGCGGGCGGCGGCGCCGGCACGCTGCGGGTGCTGAAGACATGCCCCGCCGCTGGCGGCTGGGGGCTGTCCCACGCCAGGGGCACGCCGTGCAGCACCAGCCAGTGCAGGGCCAGTACCAGGGCGGTGATGAGGACCAGGGCGCGCCGGGGCATGCAGTGTGTCGCGGAGCCGGGGGTGAATCAGGCGCTGCCCGCGCCCAGGTCGCTCGACAGCTGGGCCGCGGCCGCGCGCAGGGGCGCGTCGATGGCGCCGCCCCACTCGGGGTCGAAGGTGGCGATGGAGCCCAGCGTGGTGATACCCAGCTCCAGGTGGCCGTCGGCGTCGAACACTGGCGCGCAGAACGCCACGATGCCGGGCAGCAGGGTGTCGACCACGCGGGCCACGCCACGCTGGCGCACGTCGGCCAGCAGGGTGTTCACCTCGCCCATGGTGGCGGGCAGGTCGGCGCGGCGCATCTTGACCGCGCGGGCCAGCTCGTCCTTGAGCAGCGGGGCCACCACCTCGGGCGCCATGTGGGCGGCAAAGCAGCGGCCGGTGGCGGACGAGAGCAGCGGCATCACGTCGCCCAGGCGCAGGTTGGCGGTCACGGCCTGGGAGGATTCCTCCCAGTGCACGATGGTCGGGCCGTGGTTGCCCCACACCGCCAGCGCCAGCGTGTGGCCGATGCCTTCCATCAGCGCGGGCATGCGTTCGCGCGCCAGCCGTACCGCGTCGAGCCGCGCCAGCGATGCCAGGCCCAGCTTGAGCGCCGCGGGGCCCAGGTCGTAGCGGGCGGTGCGGCTGTCCTGCGTGACCAGGCCTAGGCGCTGAAAGCTCACCAGGTACCGGTGCGCCTTGGCCGCGCTCATGCCGGCCGAGGCCGCCACATCCTTGAGCATCAGCGGCCCGCGCGAGCGGGTCAGCCCCTCCAGCAAGGCAAAACCGACCTCCACGGACTGAATACCTGCACGTTCTTTGTCCATGTGCACTAAAATTCGCTAGTTTTGTTTAGTTAAATCAATTTACCCAAGCGTAATTTCGCTAAGGGTACCCTTCCACCACCCTGAGACAAAGGTCCTGCCCCATGAAACTTGCTACCTACAAAGACGGCTCGCGCGACGGCCAACTGGTCGTTGTCTCCCGCGATCTGGGCACGGCCCATTATGCGACCGGCATTGCCAGCAAGCTGCAGCAGGTGCTGGACGACTGGGGCTTCCTCTCGCCCCAGCTGCAGGACCTGTACGACCAGCTCAACAGCGGCCGCGCGCGCCACGCCTTTCCCTTCGACCCCGCCCAGTGCATGGCCCCGCTGCCGCGTGCGTACCAGTGGGCTGACGGCTCGGCCTACATCAACCACGTCGAACTGGTGCGAAAAGCGCGCAACTCCGAAGTGCCGGAGAGCTTCTACACCGACCCGCTGATGTACCAGGGCGGCAGCGACGACTTCATCGGCCCGCGCGACGACGTGGTGGTTCCGAGCGAAGCCATGGGCATCGACTTCGAGGCCGAGATCGCCGTCATCACCGGCGACGTGAAGATGGGCACCAACGCCGACCAGGCGCTGGACGGCATACGCCTGGTGATGATCGCCAACGACGTGAGCCTGCGCAACCTCATCCCGGCCGAGCTGGCCAAGGGCTTCGGCTTCTTCCAGAGCAAGCCCGCCACCGCCTTCGGCCCCGTGGCCGTCACGCTGGACGAGCTGGGCGACGCCTGGGACCACGGCCGCGTGCACCTGACCGTGCAGTCCACCTGGAACGGCCGCAAGGTCGGCATGTGCGACGCCGGCCCCGAGATGACTTTTCACTTCGGCCAGCTGATCGCCCACGTGGCCAAGACGCGCAACCTGCGCGCCGGCTCCATCATCGGCAGCGGCACCGTGAGCAATAAGGGCGTCACAGACGCCAGCGGCCGCACCGAGTGGCCCAAGGGCTACAGCTGCATCGCCGAAAAGCGCTGCATCGAAACCATCCAGGACGGCAAGCCCAGCACCGACTTCATGAAGTTCGGCGACACCATCCGCATCGAGGTCAAGGGCAAGGACGGCGCGAGCATCTTCGGCGCCATCGACCAGACGATTGCAGCGCCTGAAGCCTGAGCCTGAGCCGCGACGGCCACTGCAACTGCAACTGCAACCGTCGCCACAGCCAGTGGCTGCTGGCAGCGTTTGCAGTAGCAGTAGCAGTAGCAGTAGCAGTAGCGGTAGCGGTAGCGGTAGCGAGCAAATGTGCAGTGGCTTTGTCCGGCAGGGCGGGCCCCGCGCACCGCTCGTTCTGCAGGTCGCGCCTGCCAGCCCACCCCCCACCCGTTCGGGCTGAGCCTGTCGAAGCCAGGGCCGAGCGATCAAACCCCGTGTTCAGCACCAGGCTCCCGCAGCAGGTGCAAAATACCCATAAAAACAGGACCTACCGCTTGCTAGTCAAGCGCTAGCAGCTATCAAATCAATAGTAATCCCAAGGAGACAACCCCATGCAACGCAGAACCCTCTTGTCCGCCCTGGCCGCCGCAGGCGCCACTTCCGCCGCCCCCTGGGCCGCTGCACAGCAGGCCGCCTGGCCCGACCAGCCCCTGCGCTGGGTCGTGCCGTACCCGGCCGGCGGCGGCACCGACGTGCTGGCGCGCACCGTGGCCGAGGCCATGCGCCAGACCCTGGGCCAGCAGATCATCGTGGACAACCGCCCCGGCGCGTCCACCAACATCGGCGCGCAGATGGTGGCCACCGCCAAGCCCGATGGCAACACCTTCATGTCGGCCGACAACGCCGTGCTGGCCTTCAACGAGCACCTGTTCACCAAGCTGCCGTTCAACCCGGAAAAAGATTTCACCTACGTGGGCGGCATCAGCCGCTTTCCGCTGGCGCTCGTGGTCAACCCCGCGTTCGAAGCCAAGACGGTGAAGGAATTCCTGGCCTACGCGCGCGCCAACCCTGGCAAGCTCAACTACGCATCGCCCGGCAACGGCTCGCCGCACCACCTGGCGATGGAGATGTTCAAGAACCGCACCAAGACCTTCCTCACCCACATCCCCTACCGGGGCGCCGCGCCTGCGCTGCAGGACGTGATGGGCGGGCAAGTGCCCTGCATGTTCCTGGACCTGGCCGCCGGCCTGCCGGTGATCACCTCGGGCAAGGTGCGCGCCCTGGCCATCGGCTCGGCCAAGCGCGTGGCCGCATTGCCCGACGTGCCCACGCTGGCCGAAGCCGGCGTGCCCAACACCGAGGTGTTCGCGTTCCAGGGCATCTTGGCGCCCGCCGGTTTGCCCGCGGCCATCACCGCGCGTTTGAATGCCGACCTGAACAAGGCCCTGCTCAACCCCGCCGTGGTCAAGCGCATGAACGACTTCGGCATGGAAGCCCTGCCCGGCACGCCTGAGCAGTTCCGCGCCATGGCGCGTGCGGAATCCAAGCGCTGGGGCGAGATCATCAAGGCTGCCGGGGTGAAGCTGGACTGACCGCTCTGAGAGGCGGCGCCGCATTCCCCAATGGATGCGTACCCGGTGGCTCGCCCAAGCCAGTCCCCGGGTGCACTTGCCGCAGACACGCCCTTTTCAGCCAGGGGCGTCTTGCCGCCTACTCCGGCAGGTGGCACACCGCTTCCACGTTGTTGCCTTCGGGGTCGATGACGAACGCGCCGTAGTAGTGCGCGTGGTAGTCGGTGCGCAAGCCAGGGGCTCCGTTGTCTTTGCCGCCCGCGGCGATGGCCGCGGCGTAGAAGGCGTCCACCTGCGCCCGGTTCGGCGCGCGCCAAGCCAGGTGGCAGCCCGTCGTGGCCGGTGCGCCGCCGTAGGGCGAGGGGCCGTCGATGAACCACACATCGGCCTTCTTGCCGTCGGGCTCGGACGCATCGGGGTAGGCAAAGCCCAGCATGTTGGAGCCGTAGTTGCCCTCGAAGCACAGGCTGTAGCCCAGGGGTGCCAGGGCGGCGCTGTAGAACTGTTTGGCGCGCGCGATGTCGGTCACGCGGAAGGTCATATGGTCAATCATGGGAGTGCTCCTTTTTGGGGGTATGGCGTGCATGTCTCTGTTCTCTTCATGCACCACCAATACTGTATTTAAATACAGTATCAGTGGCAAGCGCCAAAACGCCCCGCCCGGTGGCGCAGCCTCCCCGCCGCTGCGGAGCCAGTTCCCGTCAGTTCCACCCCTCCAGCACCAGCTTGCCCCGGGCCTTGCCGCTTTCGATCAGCGCATGCGCGCGCTTGAGGTTCTCGGCGTTGATGGTGTCGAACCGCTGGTCCAGCGTCGTGCGGATCAGCCCTGCGTCCACCAGTAGCGCCACTTCCGTCAGCAGCCGGTGCTGGCCGATCATGTCGTCGGTGCCGAACAGCGCGCGCGTGAACATCAGCTCCCAGTGCACCGACACCGACTTGCGCTTGAACTTCGTCACGTCGAGTGACACCGGGTCGTCGATCAGCGCGAACCGGCCCTGCGGCGCGATGGCCTCCACGATCTGGTCGAAATGCGCGTCGGTCTGCGTGAGGCTCACGATGATGTCCACCGCGGGGTGGCCGATGCGCGCCAGCTCCTGCGTCAGCGGCTTGCTGTGGTCGATGACGTGGTGGGCGCCCAGATCGCGCACCCAGGCCTGCGTCTCGGGGCGCGATGCGGTGCCGATCACCGTGAGACTGGTCAGCCGCGCCGCCAGCTGCGTAAGGATGGAGCCCACGCCGCCGCTCGCGCCGATGATGAGCAATGTCTTGTGGGTGGGCTGCTTGCCGGGCGCCACGCCCAGGCGGTCGAACAGCAGCTCCCATGCGGTGATGGTGGTCAGCGGCAGGGCGGCGGCTTCGGCAAAGTCCAGCGACTTCGGGGCGTGGCCGACGATGCGCTCGTCCACCAGGTGCAGTTCGCTGTTGGTGCCGGGGCGGGCGATGGAGCCTGCGTACCAGACGCGGTCGCCGGGCGCAAAGAGCGTCACGTCCGGGCCCACCGCGCGCACGATGCCGCTGGCGTCCCAGCCCAGCACCTTGTGGTCGGGGCCGTCGCCGCTGCGCGCGCTGCTGTTGCGCACCTTGGTGTCCACGGGGTTGACCGACACCGCGTGCACCTCCACCAGCAGGTCGCGGCCAGTGGCCACGGGGTCGGGCAGGGTGATGTCGAGCAGGGCGTCGGGGCGGTCGATGGGGCCTGGGTGGGTGTAGCCGATGGCTTTCATGGGGAGGACTCCGGGGTGGTCAAACAAGGGGTGAAGCGATGGAGCAATGGTCAGGTTTATGACCTTGTTTGCAAATGGGTAGGCGATTGAATTCATATTCAATGAAAATTTGCAAATACCGGTTGCCGTCCCTCCCGCCACCTCTCAGACAAGACCCCATGAAAAGCCTGCAAGACCTCGACATCTTCGTGCGCACCGTGGACAGCGGCAGCCTGTCGGCCACCGCGCGGGCGCTGGACCTCACGCCCGCAGCGGCCAGCGCTGCCCTCAAGCGCCTGGAGGCCGAGCTGGGCGTGGCGCTTTTCGTGCGGTCCACCCGCAGCCTGCGGCTCACGCAGCAGGGCGCGCTGTTTCTCGAGCACTGCCGCCCCGCACTGGCCGCGCTGTACCAGGTGCGCGGTCAGCTGCAGGGTGGGCGCGCCAGTGCATTCGAAGGAACGCTGCAGCTGGCGGCGCCGTCCGACCTGGGGCGCAATGTGCTGCTGCCCTGGCTGGACGCATTCCAGTCGGAGCACCCGGGCGTCGACATCCGCCTGCAGTTGTCCGACCGCGTGGCCAATGTCTACAGCGAGCCCGTGGACGCAGCCTTTCGCTACGGCAAGCCGCAGGACTCCGGCCTGGTGGCGCTGCCCCTGGCGCCCGACCACCGGCGCGTGCTGTGCGCCGCGCCGGCCTATGTGCAGGCCCACGGCGCGCCGGACGCGCCGCAGGCGCTGGCCGACCACGTCTGCCTGTGCTTCATGCTCGGCAGCGACGTGCACGACCGCTGGCGTTTCTGGGACGCGGCGGGCCAGGAGGTGCTGGTGCGCGTGCGCAGCCGCAACGTGGCCAACGACGGCGACGCCGTGCGCCGCTGGGCCGTGCTGGGTCGGGGCATTGCCTACAAGTCGTACTTCGACGTGGCCGACGACCTGGCCGCCGGACGCCTGGTGCCGCTGTGCCCGGGCTTTGAGACCGAAGCCGTGCCGCTGTACCTGGTGGCGCCCAGCCGCCACCAGATCACGCCGCTGGTGCGTGCGCTGCGGGACTTCATGGCCGAGCGGCTGCAGTCGCTGGCCAGTGCGGCGCCGGGCCCTGCACGGGTAGGGTAAGTACACACGGCTGCCCCCACCCTGGCCGCAGGTGCCATGGCAGCGCAGGTGCCCAGCGCACAAGGCCGCATCCGGCGCCTTCTGTGCGGTGGCCGTGCGGTGTTTGTGCAATGTTCGTACGCTTGCCGCTACAGTCGGTCACCGCCGGGCCCCCTGTGCCGCGCGACAAGTCCACCGCCCACCAGGAACCCGCCGCTTCCATGTCCGTACCCGCCCCACCCGAATGGACCGCCGCATTGCGCCGCGCCCTGCCGCTGGCCGCCCTGCAGCCCGGCGATGTGGACTACTTCCTGGTCAGCCCCGGCGGGCGTTATGTGGCCTGCACGACCCATGCCCTGCACACGGTGCTGATCGACACCGCGCAGCGCCGCTACGCCGTGCTGGCCGACTGGAGTGTGCGCGGGCTCGACGATGCATCGGTCGAGCTGGAGTCCGACGAGACCCGCAGGCAGGCGTTCCCGGTCTATGCCGACCTGTGGCAACCCGCATTCACCGACCCGGCGCTGCCCTGGCAGCCGGCCAGGGACTGACCCATGGCACCTGTCACCCCTTCAGCGTTTCGCGTACCCGGCGCGGTCTGGGCCGGGTGGGGCGTGCTGGCTGTGGGGCTGGGTGCCTCGGTGGCCATGGCCAGCGGTTTTGGGCAGTCCATGGCCTGCGGCACGTTCGGCCTGGACTGCGTGGCGATGGCTTTCGGCATGCTGCTGTTCACCTTGTGCGTCACGCTGGTCCTGCTGCTGCGGGGCTGGAACGCCATGCGTCGCCATGGCGCGCAGGGCGGCGCGTGGGCTTGGCTCGTCAAGGTGCTGACGGCAGGCACCGCAGGCGTGGTGGCACTGGCGATTGTGGTTCTGCTGGGGTTCGTGGTGCTGGTGGTGGTGCGATAGGTCGTCAGGGTGGGCAGGGCGGGGCAGGGTAGGCCTTGAGCGCTGGGTGGTTGGTAACCACAGCTCGCCTGCCATCGAAGGCCGTCCCGAAGTGCCCCCGGGCCTGTCCGTGTTGTTGCCAAGGCGACCGGCAAGCCGGGCACGCCAGCGACACAATGCACCCCCCACCCAAGGACTGCCAGGATTGCCATGCTGAACTTCGACTTCCACAACCCCACCCACATCGCCTTCGGCCAGGGCCGCATCGCCGACCTGAACAAGCTCGTGCCCGCCTCCGCCAAGGTGCTCATCCTCGTGGGCGGCGCCAGTGCCGAGAAGACCGGCACGCTGGCCGAGGTGCGCACGGCGCTGGCCAGCCGCCAGCACGCCACCTTCAGCGGCATCGAACCCAACCCCAGCTACGAAACCTCGATGAAGGCCGTGGCGCAGATCCAGGGCGGCGGGTTCGACTTCCTGCTCGCGGTGGGCGGCGGCTCGGTGATCGATGCCGTGAAGTTCATCGCCGCAGCCGTCAAGTTCGAAGGCGGCGACCCCTGGGCCATTCTGGAAAAGCACGGCCGCAACGTCACCGCCGCGCTGCCCTTCGGCGCCGTGCTCACGCTGCCCGCCACGGGCTCCGAAATGAACAACGGCGGCGTCATCACCCACCGCGCCAAGGGCGCCAAGCTGGCCTTTGGCAGCAATCACACCTACCCCGTGTTCTCGGTGCTCGACCCCACCAAGACCTATACCCTGCCGCCCCAGCAGTTGGCCAACGGCGTGGTCGATGCGTTTGTGCACACGGTGGAGCAGTACCTCACCTACCCGGTCAACGCGCCCGTGCAGGACCGTTTTGCCGAGGGCATTTTGCAGACGCTGATCGAGATCGGCCCGCGCCTGCTGGCTGCCCCCGAGCCCGTGTACGACGACCGCGCCAACCTCATGTGGGCGGCCACGATGGCGCTCAACGGCCTGATCGGCGCGGGCGTGCCGCAGGACTGGGCCACGCACATGATCGGCCACGAGCTGACCGCGCTGCACGGCATCGACCATGCGCGCACGCTGGCCATCGTGCTGCCCGCGCTGCTGCACGAGCGCCGCGGTGCCAAGCGCGCCAAGCTGCTGCAGTACGGCGAGCGCGTGTGGGGCATCACCACCGGCACCGACGACGAGCGCATCACCGCCGCCATCGAGCGCACGCGCAGCTTCTTTGAAAGCATGGGCATCGCCACGCGCCTGTCGGGCTATGGCCTGGGCGCCGACACCGTGGGCGCCGTGGTGGCGCAGCTGGAGGCGCACGGGATGCTGCAGCTGGGCGAGCAGCGCGAGATCACACCCGCCGTGAGCCGGCGCATTCTCGAAGCGGCGCTGTAAGCCAACGCCGCAACCTGCGCCGCACCAGGCGCATCTGCGCGGATTGAGGGTACGGTGGGCGGCTTTACGTTTCACCTCACCCCCAGAAAGGGATCGCTATGGCCCACATCCTCATGGTTCTCACGTCCCACAGCGAGTTGGGCGACACCGGCAAGAAAACCGGCTTCTGGCTCGAAGAGTTCGCCGCCCCGTACTACGTGTTCAAGGACGCGGGGGCCGAGGTGACCCTGGCATCGCCCCAGGGCGGCCAGCCCCCGCTGGACCCCAAGAGCGATGCGCCCGATGCGCAGACCGATGCCACGCGCCGCTTCAAAAGCGATGCCGCCGCACAGGCGCACCTGGCCAGCACCCTGAAGCTGTCGGAGGTGAACGCGGCCCAGTTCGACGCCGTGTTCTACCCCGGAGGCCACGGCCCGCTGTGGGACCTGGCATACGACACGCAGTCCATCGCCCTCATCGAGGCCACCCTGGCCGCTGGCAAGCCCCTGGCCGCCGTATGCCACGCGCCTGGCGTGCTGCGCGGCGTCAAGGCGGAAGACGGCACGCCGCTGGTGCGCGGCAAGAACGTGACAGGCTTCACCAACGGCGAGGAGGCCGCTGCGGGCCTGACGGACGTCGTGCCCTTCCTGGTGGAGAACATGCTCATGTCCCACGGCGGCCTGTACACCAAGCAGGCCGACTGGCAGCCGCACGTGGTCACTGACGGGCTGCTGATCACCGGGCAGAACCCGGCGTCGTCGGAGCCGGCGGCGCAGGCGCTGCTCAAAGCGCTGGGTTGACGCCCACGGGGTGGCCGGGAGGCTGGCTACCTGCACGGGCCACCACCCGCCCACCCAGCGCGCGTTCGCGCCTGGCTCGCGCACGGCTCGCGCCCGTCGCCTGCCGTTTCGCGCCACGCCCGCGCATTTCGTCGCATCCCGCTGCCTCTGCCGGCCCGCGGTGCCTACAGTGCCGCCATGCCGCACCGACCGTCACTCCACGGTCGCGGCCCCTGGCACTCCAAGACGAAAGGCGCACCGTGATCCTCCTCATTCTTCTTTCCCTCGCCCTGCGGTGGGCAACGCGGCACATCCGGCCCGTAGCGGCCACCGCCTTCGTGGCGCTGGCCACGCTGTCTGGCGCCGCATCGGCCCAGCACGCCGGCCTGCGCACCCTGGTCGTGCCCGGTGACGAGCCGATCAACGTCGCGCTGTTCTACCCCACCGTGCGCAGTGCAGGCGCGGTGCAGCTGGGCCCCTGGCGCCCAGTGGTCGGCCTGGGTGCGCCCGTGTCGGCCGAGCCGCTCAAGGGGCTGATCCTGGTGTCGCACGGCACGGGCGGCAATGAACTCGCGCACCACAACCTGGCCACGCGCCTGGCGGCCGAGGGTTACCTGGTGGCCGCCGTGCGCCACCCGGGCGACAACTGGCAGGACCGCTCCATGATCACCTCGGGCCGCTACTTCGGCGAGCGCCCCCGCCAGGTCAGCCGCGTGCTCGACGCGCTGCTGGCCAGCTCCGAGTGGGGCCCGCGCATTCCGGCCGGCCGCATCGGCGCACTGGGCCACTCGGCCGGCGGCTACACCGTGCTGGCCCTGGCCGGCGCCCAGGCCGAGCCCGCCCGTGCTGCGCAGCACTGCCGCAGCGTGCAGGACGACCCCGGCTTCTGCGGCCTGGCCCAGGGCCCCAAGGCGCCGCAGCCGGCCGCTGCCAACGCTGCAACACCCGCCAATCTGGTGCCGGACGGCGCCCTGGTCTCCGTGCCCGACCCGCGCATCCGCGCCGTCGTGGCCCTGGCGCCCATGGCCGTGGTGTTCACCCCCGAGAGCCTGAAAGCCGTGACCGTGCCAGTGCTGCTGCGCGTGGCCGAGCAGGACGCCGTGCTCACAGGCAAGTACCACGGCGGGCTGGTGGCCGCGAATCTGGCCACCGCGCAGGCGGCCACCGTGCCGGGTGCCGGCCACTTCGCCTTCATGGCCCAGCCCAGCCAGAGCCTGCCGTCCGACGCGGGCGACGCCGCCGCCAATCCGGCGGGCTTCGACCGCGTGGCCTACCACGCGGTGCTGGAGGCGCAGGTGGTGCAGTTCTTCGCGCAGCAGTGGAAGTGAGCGAGGAGGGTGGGCGGCTGCGTTCTAGCTACAAATGACCAAGTGGCCCGCGAAGTCTGAAACTGGCGCTGCCCAAGCCAGTGCTCCCGCACAAGGGCCGCCCCGCAGTGCTGGGAGCGTCCCCCTCCCGTAGCGCGCAGCGCGTAGAGAGAGGGGGAAGGCGCGAAGCGACTCAGGGGGTGTTTCATCTCAATACGGCAGGATTCCGGGCAGCAGCGGCCGGGCCAGCCGCTCGCACCACCACTTGAGCGCCTCGCCCCGGTGCTCGGGCTTCCAGGCCAGCCAGAAGGTTTCATCAGCGCGGGGCTCCTCCACCGGCACCTCCACCAGGATGCCGTTTTCCAGCTCCACCCGCACGCAGGCGCGCGGCACGAAGCCGTGGCCCAGCCCGGCGGCCTGGCAGGCGATCTTGGCCTGCATCGACGGCACGGTGATGCGCCGCTGGCCCGACAGCAGGCCCACCGTGCGGTCCGACAGCGTGCGCGCCCCGTCGCCCACCACCACGGCCGTGTGCTCCAGCAGGTCGCTGCGCGTGAGCGGCCGGCCCATGCGCGCCAGCGGGTGCGACGCGGTCACGCAGAACACGAAGTCCAGGCTGCCCACCGCCACGGCCTTGTAGCCGCCGCCGGCGGGGCCTTCGCCCGCCGCCACGATGATGTCGGCGCGCCCGTCGCGCAGCGCCTCCCAGGTGCCCGTCAGCGCCTCGCAGCCGATGCGCAGGCGCGTGCCGCAGTCCAGCCCCTCAAAGGCCGCGATGTCATCGTTGAACGCGCTGGTGGGTATCAGCGAGTCGTGCACCAGCCGCAGCTCGGACTCGAACCCCGTGGCGATCTGCCGCAGGCGCGATTCGAGCTGCCGCGCCGAGGCCAGCAGCCAGCGGCCCTCCTTGAGCAGCTCGTGCCCCGCGGGCGTGAGCGCCACGCGCGGCCCGTTGCGCGTGAACAGTGCCAGGCCCAGTTGCTCCTCGAGCTTGCCCACGGCATAGGAGATGGTGGACGGCACCTTGTGCAGCCGCTCCGAGGCGCCCGCGAACGAGCCGTAGCGGGCAATCGCATCCACCAGTTCGATGGCTTCGAGGGAGAGTTTCAGCATGGCAAAAAGGCCCGGAATTTCAATCATCGAAATTATCGATGATTGCGGGCCAAACCTTTCAACCTGACGCCCTGCCATGCGCCGGATACTTCATCCATCGCAGCACTGAAGCCCAATGAAATCCAGCAGATTTCAAACCGGACACCCAGTGTGAAATTCATCGACAGACATTGAAAGGAAGACACCATGATCGACATCCGCAAAGCCCAACACCGCGGCAACGCCAACCACGGCTGGCTCCATTCGCGCCACACCTTCTCGTTCGGCCACTACCACGACGCCCACCAGCAAGGCTTTTCCGACCTGCTGGTCATCAACGACGACCGCGTGGCCCCGGGCAAGGGCTTCGGCACCCACCCGCACCGCGACATGGAAATCTTCTCGTACGTGCTGGAAGGCGCGCTGGAGCACAAGGACTCCATGGGCACCGGCTCGGTCATCCGCCCCGGCGACGTGCAGATGATGAGCGCCGGCACCGGCGTGCGCCACAGCGAGTTCAACCACTCGGGCGAAGAGCCCGTGCACTTCCTGCAGATCTGGATCGTGCCCGGTGCCCGCGGCGCCGCACCCCGCTACCAGCAGGTGCACTTCAGCGAGGCCGACAAGCGCGGCCGCCTGCGCCAGATCATCTCGCCCGAAGGGACCGACGGATCGCTGGCCGTGCACCAGGACGCCCGGGTGTACGCCGGCTTGTTCGACGGCAGCGAAGAGTCGGCCGATCTGGACGTGGGCCCGGGCCGCAACGTGTATGTGCACGTGGCCCGCGGCAGCCTGGAAGTGAACGGCGAGCGGCTGTCCGAAGGCGACGGCGCCCGCATCCGCGACGCCGGGGCCCTGCGCTTTGCCCACGGCGAAGGCGCCGAGGTGCTGGTGTTCGACCTGCGGCCCAACGAGCTGCCCACGATGCCGCACTGAGCGGATGGGGCGCCGCTGAGGAGCGGGGTGGGCGATGCCGCCCATCCCTTGCGCCCCGGCCCGCCGCATTGCCTTGACTCGTTTTTTTTGTTTGTTCTTCTTCTCGACGTACTTCATCTTCAATTCCAGGGAGCTCACCATGACCCACGCCAACACGACAACGACCACGACTGCCAGCGCCAACGCCGCCCGCCCCGTCGCCTACGCCAAGCCCGGCGCCACGCTGCTGAACGCCGACGACCACACCCTGGTCATGATCGACTTCCAGTCGCAGATGGCCTTTGCCACGCACTCCATCGACGCGATCACGCTGCGCTCCAACGCCGGCCTGGTGGCCAGCGCCGCCGCCGGGTTTGGCGTGGACACCATCCTCACCACGGTGGCTGAGAAGAGCTTCAGCGGCCCCATGTTCGAAGAAGTGACCGCACCGTTCCCGGGCCAGGCGCTGCTGGACCGCACCTCCATGAACACCTGGGAGGACGAGGCCGTGATCGCCCGGGTCAACGCCATCGGCAAGCCGCGCATCGTGCTGGCCGGCCTGTGGACCAGCGTGTGCATCGTGGGCCCGGCGCTGTCGGCGCTGGACCAGGGCTTCGAGGTGTATGTGATCGCCGACGCGAGCGGCGACATCTCGGCCGAAGCCCACAACCGCGCCATGGAGCGCATGGTGCAGGCCGGCGCGCGGCCCATCACGGCATTGCAGTACCTGCTGGAACTGCAGCGCGACTGGGCGCGGGGCGAGACGTACGACATGACGACGGGCATCGCCAAGAAGTTCGGCGGGGGCTATGGCCTGGGCATCACCTACGCCAAGACCATGTTCAACGCCCACGAAGGTTAAAAAGGGCGCATCAACCTACTGCGCGGCCGGATCCCGCACCTGTGGTCCTCACCGTACGAGAGTACGGTTGCGGTCCTCGGCGCAGGCTTCGGCCGCTCGCTACGGCTGCTGCACCCTTTTTGCGCTCTGCCATTGCTGAAAGTTCGAAGCCAGAAGACCATGACACAACCTGCCCAAACCCCCGACCTCATCCTGCGCAACGGGCGCTTCACCACGCTGGACCGCGCCAATCCCACGGCCAGTGCGGTCGCCATTGCGCTAGGGCGCTTCACCAAGGTGGGTGATGACCGCGAGGTGATGGCGCTGGCCGGTGCGGGCACGCGGGTCATCGACCTGGGTGGGCGCAGCGTGCTGCCGGGGCTCATCGACAACCACCTGCACATCATCCGCGGCGGCCTCAACTTCAACATGGAGCTGCGGTGGGACGGGGTGCGCAGCCTGGCCGATGCCATGGCCATGCTCAAAGCCCAGGTAGCGGTGACGCCCGCGCCGCAGTGGGTGCGCGTGGTGGGCGGCTTCACCGAACACCAGTTTGCGGAAAAGCGCCTGCCCACGCTGGCCGAGCTGAACGCCGTGGCGCCGGACACGCCCGTGTTCATCCTGCATTTGTACGACCGCGCATTGCTCAACGGCGCCGCGCTGCGCGCCGTGGGCTACGGCAAGGACACGCCCGCGCCGCCCGGCGGCGAGATCGTGCGCGACAGCGCGGGCAACCCCACGGGCCTGCTGCTGGCCAAGCCCAATGCGGCCATCCTGTATGCCACGCTGGCCAAGGGCCCCAAGCTGCCGCACGACTACCAGGTCAACTCCACGCGCCACTTCATGCGCGAGCTCAACCGCCTGGGCGTGACCGGCGCCATCGACGCAGGCGGCGGCATGCAGAACTACCCGGATGACTACGACGTGATCCAGGAGCTGGCCGATGCTGATCAGCTCACCATCCGCCTGGCCTACAACCTGTTCACGCAAAAGCCCCAGCATGAGAAGGAAGACTTCCTGAACTGGACAGCCACCTCGCAGTACAAGCAGGGCACGGACTACTTTCGCCACAACGGCGCGGGCGAGATGCTGGTGTTTTCCGCCGCCGACTTCGAGGACTTCCGCCAGCCCCAGCCCGAGCTCGCGCCCGGCATGGAAGGCGAGCTGGAAGAGGTGGTGCGCATCCTCGCGCAGAACCGCTGGCCCTGGCGCATGCACGCCACCTACGACGAGACCATCGAGCGCGCGCTCAACGTGTTCGAGAAGGTCAACCAGGACACGCCGCTGGCCGGCCTGAACTGGTTCTTCGACCACGCCGAGACCATCTCGGAAAAGTCCATCGACCGCATCGCCGCCCTGGGCGGCGGCGTGGCCGTGCAGCACCGCATGGCCTACCAGGGCGAGTACTTCGTCGAGCGCTACGGCGCCGCGGCGGCCGAGGCCACGCCCCCGGTCAAACGCATGCTGGAGAAAGGCGTCCACGTGTCCGCCGGCACCGACGCCACCCGCGTGGCCAGCTACAACCCCTGGGTATCACTGTCCTGGCTCGTCACCGGCAAGACGGTGGGTGGCCTGCAGCTCACGCCGCAGCGCAACTGCCTCACCCGCGACCAGGCCCTGCGCATGTGGACCGAGAACGTCACCTGGTTCAGTAACGAGCAGGGCAAGAAGGGCCGCATCGAGGCGGGCCAGCTGGCCGACCTCGTCGTGCCCGACCGCGACTTCTTTGCCTGCCCCGAGTCCGACATCGCCGACACCACCGCCCTGCTCACCGTGGTGGGCGGCAAGGTGGTCTATGGCGTGGGCGACTTCGCGCGCTTCGACGACGCGGCCCCGCCGCCCGCCATGCCCGACTGGTCGCCCGTGCGCACCTTCGGCGGCTACGGCGCCTGGGGCGCCCCGGGAGGGCCGGACGGCGCGCCGCTGCAGGCCGTGCTGCGCAACGCGGCGGCGAACTGCGGCTGTGCCAGCGACTGCAACCTGCACGGCCACGCCCACGCCACGGCCTGGAGCAGCAAGCTGCCCGTGTCCGACCTGCAGGGCTTCTGGGGTGCGCTCGGCTGCGCCTGCTGGGCGGTGTGACGGTGCAGCACGCATTGCAAACCGCCGCCACCGCCCCCTGGGTGCAGACGCTGGCGCTGCTGTGCCTGTGCGCCGCGTACCTGCAGGGCGGCATCGGCAAGGCCCGCGACTTTGCCGGGGCCGTGGCCGAGGTGCGCTCGCTCGGCCTCGCGCCCGCCGCGCCCATCGCTGCCGCCACGCTGGTGCTGCAGCTTTCGGCCTCCGCGCTCATCCTGTCGGGCTGGTACCGCTGGCTGGGGGCGCTGGCCCTGGCGGGCTTCACCGTGCTTGCCGCCTTGCTGGCAGACCGCTTCTGGGCCGCGCCGCCCGCCGATCGGCAGCGCAGCGCCAACGCATTTTTTGAACATTGGGGCCTGGTGGGCGGCATGCTGCTCGTCGCCTGGCACGACCTCGGAGGCCACCATGCCGGATAACCAACACGATCGTCACCACCACCACACCCCTGCTGCGCCCGCGCCGGCATCGGCTGCTCCGGCGGCTTCCGGCAGCTTCGCGCCGCTGGCCATCCCCGTCTTCGCGGTGCTCTGGGCCGCCACCGTGCTGGGCAACATCGGCAGCTTCATGCGCGACGTCGCCAGCGCCTGGATGGTGACCGAACTCTCGTCCAGCCCCACCGCGGTCGCGCTGATCCAAACCGCCGCCACGCTGCCCGTCTTTCTGCTCGCCATCCCTGCGGGCGTGCTGTCGGATATCCTGGACCGCCGCCGTTTCCTCATCGGTGTGCAGGTGCTGCTGGCCGCCGTCAGCGGCACGCTGCTCATCCTGGCCAACACCCACACGCTGACGGTGGAGTGGCTGGTGGCGCTGACCTTCGTGGGCGGCATCGGCGCTGCGCTCATGGGCCCCACCTGGCAGTCCATCGTGCCCGAACTGGTGCCGCGCAGCGAACTCAAGAGCGCCGTGGCGCTCAACTCGCTGGGCATCAACATCGCACGCGCCATCGGCCCGGCGGCGGGCGGCCTGCTGCTGGCCAGCTTCGGCGCGGCCATGGCCTACGGCCTGGACGTGCTGAGCTATGTGTTCGTGATCGCCGCGCTGCTGTGGTGGAAGCGCCCGAAGGCCGAGGCGTCAGGCCTGAACGAGCAGTTCTTCGGCGCCTTCCGCGCCGGCGTGCGCTACGCCCGCGCCAGCCACGAGCTGCACGTGGTGCTGCTGCGCGCGGCCGTGTTCTTCCTGTTCGCCAGCTCCGTCTGGGCGCTGCTGCCGCTGGTGGCGCGCCGCATGCTGGGCGGCTCGGCAGGCTTCTACGGCGTGATGCTGGGCGCCGTGGGCGCAGGCGCCATCCTGGGCGCTGTGCTGCTGCCCCGCTTGCGCCAGCGGCTCGACACCGATGGCCTGGTGCTGCTGGCATCCCTGCTCACCGCCGCCGTCATGGGCGTGCTGACCGTGGCCCCGCCCCAGTGGGCCGCCGTGGCGCTGATGCTGGTGCTGGGCCTGGGCTGGATCATCGCGCTGACCACCCTCAACGGCGTGGCCCAGGCCGTGCTGCCCAACTGGGTGCGCGGCCGCGGCCTGGCCATCTACCTCATGGTCTTCAACGGCGCGATGGCCGCTGGCAGCCTGGGCTGGGGCCTCATCGCAGGGCAGGCCGGTTTGCCGGTCACGCTGCTGATGGGCGCGGCCGGGCTGGTCGTGGCGTCGCTCATCTTTCACCGCGTGAAGCTGCCCACCGGCGAGGCCGACCTGCAGCCATCGAACCACTGGCCCGAGCCCCTGCTGGCCGAGCCCGTGGCGCACGACCGGGGCCCGGTGATGGTGCAGATCGAATACCGCATCGCCAAGCCCGACCTGCCCGCCTTCCTGCAGGCCATGCAGCGCCTGTCCCAGGAACGCCGCCGCGACGGCGCCTACGCCTGGGGCGTGGCCGAACACACGGGCGAGCCGGGCCGCGTGATCGAGTGGTTCCTGGTCGAGTCCTGGGCCGAGCATTTGCGCCAGCACCACCGCGTGTCCAAGGCCGATGCGGACCTGCAGGCGGAGGCTTTGCGGTTTCACCAGGGAGCGGAGCGGCCCGTGGTGCATCACTTTTTGGCGCTGGGGGCTGAGGATGCCGAAGCTGAAGCAGGCAATGGCGATGCCCGTAAAGCCCCAGGGTCATGACTCTCTGGTTAGCGTCGACTGGTTGCGCGCGCGGAGGGCTCGCTGGGTTGCTGACAGAACGCTCATAATTCCCCGTCCATCAGCCTTGAGAGCCCCCTTGCTTCCACAACACCTGCCCGGCCTGAACCAGCGCACCCCCTGGCTGTCGCTGCGGCCAGGGGGGCGCACAGCCCCTGAAGTATTGGCTCGACGCCTAGCCTTCGTCAGCCGCAAGCCTGCCGGAGAGGACGCCCTATGACGGCTCTGCAAGCACCATCCGACCTGTTGACCCGCATTCGCCAGATCTGGGAGTCTGCGCGCACACAGGCGGCCCGCTCGGTCAATACGGCGCATGTGTGTGCCAACTGGCTGATCGGCCAGCAGATCGTCGAGGCCGAGCAGGGCGGCGCCAAGCGTGCAGAGTATGGCAAGGCATTGCTCAAAGCGTTGTCATCGCAATTGACGGCGGACTATGGGGACGGGTTTTCCGTCAGCGCGCTGCAGTACATGCGCAGTTTCTTCCTGGCTTACCCCGACCTGCTGGCAAAACAACACGCACTGCGTGTTGTTTTGGATGTGGGACAGATTCAACACGCAGTGCGTGATGAATTGGGTGCGGATACTGATGGCGATTGGCGGCCCGGAGCGTTGCACCCGGGCTTGTCATGGACGCACTACCGCACGCTGCAGAAAGAGGGGCGCCGCGCAGTGCGTGACTTCTATGAAATCGAGGCGGTGAACAACGGCTGGTCTGCCCGCCAGCTGGAGCGGCAGATGCATTCTTTCTTGTTCGAGCGGCTGGCCAAGAGCCGCGACAAGAAAGGCCTTCTCGCTCTGGTCAACGAAGGGCAGGTACTGGCCCGGCCTCACGATGCCATCAAAGACCCCTATGTGCTGGAGTTTTTGAATCTGCCGGAATCGCATCGCTTGGTGGAGTCGCGCATCGAAGAAGCCTTGATCAACCAGCTGCAATCCTTCCTGCTGGAGTTGGGCAGCGGCTTTGCTTTCGTGGGGCGGCAGCGCAGGCTGACGCTGGATGGCGATCACTTCTACCCCGACCTGGTGTTCTATCACGTCAAGCTCAAGTGTTATGTCGTGATCGACTTGAAAGTGGGCAAGCTCACCCATGGGGACTTGGGCCAGATGCAGTTGTATGTGCACTATTACGACCGCGAGGTCACCGGCCCGGGTGACAACCCCACGATCGGGCTGCTGTTGTGCAGCGAAAAGAACGACGCGGTGGTGCGCTACGTGCTCGGTGACCAGAGCGAGCAGATATTTGCGAGTCGCTACCAGTTCGCCCTGCCCAGCGAGGACGCCTTGCGCGCAGAAATTCAGCGCGAGCTCGAACAGTGGGAGCAAGCGGCTCCCAAAGCGACGCGCAAAGCGACGCGCAAAGCGAGTGTGCCCCGTACGTCGAGCCAGCCAGCAGATGCGGGTAAAGCCGTCAAGCGAGCAAAACCCGCCAAGGCAACCAAGGCGGAGGTCAAGCCCAAGGTACCGGTCAAACCGGTGAAGGTTGCAAAGCCCCGCACGAAAACCCCAGCGTCAAAAAGCCGGCTTCAGTGATTCGGGGCGGGTCTGGCGCTTCTACGCAGCCGGTGCCCAGATCTGCTGCATCCGCCGGCTGCATTGTCGGAGCACTCAGGAAGACACCGCCGGTTCAGCGCAAGCCTCCACCTCCACCAAACAGTCATAAAACGTCGGCGCGCGCCCCAGGTCCGTCAGTGCCTGGCTCGTCACCTCGTTCACGTTCGTGCCATCGAGCCCCAGCTTGCGCCACCAGATGCCCAGGCCGTTGACCACGCCGGGGCGGGCGCGGCGCGAGACGGTGGCGTGGCACTGGTAGCTGCCGCGGTCGTTGAACACGCGCACCACGGCGTCGTTGCCGATGCCGCGGGCTTCGGCGTCGTCGGGGTGGATCTCCAGGATCGGGCGGCCTTCGATGTTGCGCAGGCTCGTCACGTTTACGAAGGTGGAGTTCAAGAAGTTGCGCGCGGGCGGCGAAATCATGGCCAGCGGGTAGCGTGCGTCGGTGCCCTGCAGCTCGTAGTTGGGCAGGTGGTCGGGCAGGCCGTCCAGGCCCTGGGCTGCCAGGCGGGCGCTGTAGAACTCGCACTTGCCTGACGGTGACGGGAAGTTGCCTTCGGCAAACAGCGCATCGGGAATGGCCACCGTGGCAAAGCCCTGGGATTCGAGCAGCGCGTAGTCCACCGCATCGCCGAAGGCCTGGCGGCACAGCGCCTCGTCGGTGTCGGCAAAGCAGGCGTCGGCAAAACCCATGCGCGCGGCCAGGTCGCGGAAGATCTGCGCGTTGCTGCGGGCTTCGCCCAGCGGCGCAATCGCGGGGCGGTTGAGCACCACGTCGGTGTGCCCGTAGGACAGGTGCACGTCCCAGTGTTCGAGCTGCGTGGTAGCGGGCAGGATGTAGTCCGCGTAGTCCGCGGTGTCGGTCTGGAAGTGCTCCAGCACCACGGTGAACAGGTCTTCGCGCGCAAAGCCGCGCACCACCTTGCCCGAGTCCGGGGCCACGGCCACGGGGTTGCTGTTGTAGACCACCACGGCCTCGACCTGCGGGCCGAAGGCGGGCGATGCTTCGCGCAGCAGGTCGTCGCCGATGGTCGTCATGTTGATGGTGCGCGGCACGCGCCCTGAGGCCGCCTGGGGCATCAGGTCGGGCCGCTGCAGCACCGCGCGCTGCGCCGGGAACTGGCCGGAGCTCGACAGCAGCAAGCCGCCAGCGCGGTGGCGCCAGGCGCCGGTGAGGGCGGGCAGGCAGGCCACGGCGCGCACGGCATTGCCGCCGCCGCGCACGCGCTGCATGCCGTAGTTCAGGCGGATGGCGGCGGGCTTCGTGGTTCCGTAGTCGCGGGCCAGCTGGCGGATCTGCTCGACCGGAATGCCGCAGACTTCGGCCGCGCGCTCGGGCGGCCACTGCAGGGCGCGCTCGCGCAGCGGGTCCCAGCCCAGCGTGTGGCGCGCGATGTAGTCGTGGTCCAGCCAGTCGTGGGCGATGAGTTCGTGCATCAGCGCCAGGGCCAGCGCGGCATCGGTGCCCGGGCGCAGGGCGATGTGCTCGTGGCACTTGTCGGCCGTCTCGCTCTTGCGCGGGTCGATGCACACCAGCCGGGCGCCATTCCTCTTGGCCTGCTGCGCGTAGCGCCAAAAATGCAGGTTGCTGCCGATGGAGTTGCTGCCCCAGATCAGGATGAGCTGCGATTCCGCGAAGAACTCCACCTTCATGCCCACCTTGCCGCCCAGGGTCTGCGTCAGCGCCTCAGCGCCCGCAGATGCGCAGATGGTGCGGTCCAGCAACGATGCGCCCAGTTGGTGGAAGAAGCGCCGGTCCATGCTCTCGCCCTGCACCATGCCCATGGTGCCGGCGTAGCTGTAGGGCAACACGGCTTCGGGATCGCGCGCGGCGATGGACTGCAGGCGCTGCGCAATGTCGTCCAGGGCTTCGTCCCAGCCCACAGGCGCGAACTGGCCGCTGCCCTTGGGGCCGGTACGCTTGAGCGGAGTGAGCACGCGCTCGGGGTGGTAGCTGCGCTCGGTGTACTTGCTCACCTTGGCGCAGAGCACGCCGTCGGTGTGCGGGTGGTCGGGGTTGCCCTGCACGCGGGTGGCCACGCCGTTGTCGTCCACGGTGGTGATCAGGGCGCAGGTATCCGGGCAGTCGTGCGGGCAGGCACCGCGCACCTGGATCGGGCCAGAAGGGAGGGAAATGGCGTCAGAAGGCGTGGACATGGGTGGGGCGATCGTTAAACTTCGTAGGAAGCGGCGTGCATATCGAACCAATATCCAACAAAAAGCCCGCCGCTTCACCGCAGACTGCCGGGGACCTGTGCGCAGGTTCTTGCCGGCAGCGCCGAGGTGTCAACCTCGTTGTGTTGACAGGAAGAGGGATTTCACCATGAAGCCAAAGGCATTGGGGCGCAGACAGTTTTCCATCGGTCTGGGCGCGGTCGCGCTCGGCGGTTTCCACACCGCGCAGGCCCAGGGCGAAGCCCGCATCGTACTGGGTCAGTCGGCCGCATTCACCGGCCCGGCCGCGCAGCTGGGCGTGCAGTTCAACCAGGGCGCCAAGCTCTTTTTCGACCAGTTCAATGCCCAGGGTGGGGTGGGCAAGCGGCTGGTCGAGATTCGCACGCTGGACGACGGCTATGAGCCCGAGCGCTGCGCGGAGAACACGAAGAAGTTCATCGCCGACGACGTGTTCGCGCTGTTCGGCTACATCGGCACGCCCACCAGCCTGGCTGCGCTGCCGCTGTTCACGCAGGCCAGGCTGCCGTTCTTCGGCCCGTTCACCGGGGCCGAGGCGCTGCGCCAGCCGTTCAACCGGCTCATCTTCCATGTGCGCGCCTCGTACTACGACGAGACCGCGCTCATCGTGCGCCAGCTCACCAACCTGGGCCTCAAGAAGATCGCGGTGTTCTACCAGAACGATGCCTACGGCAAGGCGGGGCTCGATGGCGTGACGAAGGCGCTGGCTGATCTGAAGCTGGCACCCGTCGCCACGGCCACGGTGGAGCGCAACTCGGTGGAGGTCAAAGCCGCCACCGACAAGCTCATGGCCGCCAAGCCCGACGCCGTGGTGCAGATCGCGGCCTATGCGGGCAGCGCGGCCTTCGTGCGCTCGGCGCGCAAGGCGGGGTTCGGCGGCACGTTCTACAACGTGTCGTTCGTGGGCACGCAGGCCCTGGCCGACGAGCTGGGCAAGGACGGCGCTGGCGTGGTCGTCTCGCAGGTCGTGCCTTCGCCCTACCAGCCCTCGCGCCAGATCACGCGCGAGTTCCTGGAGGCGATCAAGAAGGGCGGCGACAAGGTGCAGGCCAACTACTCCAGCATGGAGGGCTACCTGGCGGCCCGCGTGTTCTCCGAAGGCCTGCGCCAAGCGCAGGCCGGCGGCAAGGGCCTCACGCGCGAGAGCTTCATCACCGGCACCGAAGCCATCGGCAACCAGACGATCTCGGGCTTTCCGGTGGCCTTCAGCGCCACGAGCCATGCGGCGTCGAAGTTCGTGGAGATGTCGATGCTGACCGGCGACGGACGTGTGAGGACTTGAGCCCGGATGGACGCGGGTTCGCGCCCCATCATTCAATACCCAGAACCGTTCGGGCTGAGCCTGTCGAAGCCTTGCGCGGCGCTTCGACAGGCTCAGCGTGAACGGTTGTGTATTTTTGAAAGTAAGGCTTCACGGGATTTGACTAGTCGATCGACGTAGTGCGCGCCAGCCCCTGCATGAAAGCTTCGCAGCGGCCGAGCTGTTCCAGGCTCACATACTCGTCGGGCTGGTGCGCCTGCTGGATGCTGCCGGGACCGCAGACCACGGTGGAGATGCCGGCGTTCTTGAACAGGCCAGCCTCGGTGCCGAAGGCCACGAGGGTGGTGCTCTTCTCGCCCGACAGGGTCTGCGCCAGGCGCGTGACGGGGTCGTCCTTGCTGCCCAGGAAGCTCGGGATTTCGCAGATGGTTTCAAACGAGAAGCCGGCCGCGGGCGCCACCTGTTTCATGCGCGGCTCCAGCGACTTGGCGTACGCCACCACCTCGGACTGCATCTGCGCGGCATTGGCCGTGGGCAGGTCGCGGAATTCGTAGCGGAACTCGGCGTCGCGCGGCACCACGTTGTCGGCGATGCCGCCGTGGAACTGCCCCACGCTGGTGGTCGAGAACGGCACATCGAAGCCTTCGAAGCGGGGCTCCTCGCGCTCGAAGCCCTCACCCATGTCGCGCAAGCGGCTGACCACACGGGCCGCCATCTCGATGGCGTTCACCGAGTGGGGCGTGAGCGATGAGTGCGCTTCCTTGCCGCGCACGCAGCACTTGTAGCGGTACACGCCCTTGTGGGCAATGGCGGGCACCATGCTGGTGGGCTCGCCCACGATGCAGGCCAGGGGCTTGATGTTCGCGTCGCGCAGGTCGGCGATGAGCTCCTTCACGCCAAAGCAGCCGATCTCTTCCTCGTAGCTGAAGGCCAGGTGCACGGCAAACGGTGCGTTGCTGTTCAAGAACTGCTCGGCCTGCGACACGGCGATGCCGATGAAGGCCTTCATGTCCGCGCTGCCACGGCCGTACAGGCTCGGGCCTTCGGGGCCGTCTTTGATCTGCGCGCTCAGCGGGTCCATGGTCCAGTCCTGGCCGTCCCACGGCACGGTGTCGGTGTGGCCCGACAGGATGATGCCGGCCGGTTTGCCCTCGCCCAGCGTGGCGAACAGGTTGGCCTTGGTCTTGTCGTCGTTGAAGGTCAGGCGGCTCTTCACCCCCAGCCTGGCCAGGTGGTCGCGGATGAAGTGGATCAGCTCCAGATTGGAGTTGTGGCTGACGGTGTTCATGCGCACCAGGGTTTGCGCAAGTTCGAGGGCGTGGGGCGAAATCATGGTGTGGACTGGTGATAAACCCGGGTTGGCACGTGGCTTGCTGTCGGGCTAGACTGTGAGATCGTAAGGATACATATCATGAACGTAATTGATTCCATCGTCACGCAGGCGGCCAGCATTGCCGCGGTGCGCAAGGACATTCACGCGCATCCCGAGCTGTGCTTCGAAGAGGTGCGCACCGCTGACGTGGTGGCCCAAAAGCTCACCGAATGGGGGATTCCGATCCACCGCGGCCTGGGCAAGACGGGTGTGGTGGGTATCGTCAAGGGGCGCGACGGCGGCGCCAGCGGCCGGGCCATCGGCCTGCGTGCCGACATGGACGCCCTGCCCATGCAGGAGTTCAACACCTTCGCCCACGCCAGCAAGCACCAGGGCAAGATGCACGCCTGCGGCCACGACGGCCACGTGGCCATGCTGCTGGCCGCGGCGCAGCACTTTGCCAAGCACCGCAATTTCGACGGCACCGTGTACCTGATCTTCCAGCCCGCGGAAGAGGGCGGCGGCGGTGCCCGCGTGATGATCGAGGACGGCCTGTTCGAGCAGTTCCCCATGCAGGCCGTGTACGGCATGCACAACTGGCCCGGCATGCCGGTGGGCACGTTTGCCGTGAGCCCCGGCCCGGTGATGGCGTCGACCAGCGAATTCAAGATCGTGATCCGCGGCAAGGGCGGCCATGCAGCGCTGCCGCACACCGGCATCGACCCGGTGCCGATCGCCTGCCAGATGGTGCAGACCTTCCAGACCATCATCAGCCGCAACAAGAAGCCGGTGGATGCGGGCGTGATCTCGGTCACCATGATCAACGCGGGCGAGGCCACCAACGTGGTGCCCGACAGCGTCGAGCTGCAGGGCACCGTGCGCACCTTCACCGTCGAGGTGCTGGAGCTGATCGAAAAGCGCATGCGCCAGATCGCCGAACACACCTGCGCGGCGCACGACGCCACCTGCGAATTCGCGTTCGTGCGCAACTACCCGCCCACCGTCAACTCGCCCGCCGAGGCCGAGTTCGCGCGCAAGGTCATGACCGAGATCGTCGGCGCTGAACATGTGCTGCCCCAGGAGCCCACCATGGGCGCCGAAGACTTTGCCTACATGTTGCAGGCCAAGCCCGGCGCGTACTGCTTCATCGCCAATGGCGACGGCGCGCACCGGGAGATGGGCCATGGCGGCGGCCCCTGCATGCTGCACAACCCGAGCTACGACTTCAACGACGACCTGATCCCGCTGGGCGCCACCTACTGGGTCAAGCTGGCCGAGCAGTGGCTGGCCCAGCCCACGGCGACGGCCTGAACGCCACCGCTCCGCCGCCGCTGATTTCTCGTTCTGCCTTGAAACCCTGGGCGCCCCGTGTGCCCCGGGTTTTCTTTTGTCCCCTCCCCCCCGACCCCTGAAAGCCCCGCCCATGATCGGCATCCCCAGCGCCTTTTCCTCCAGCTACGCAGAGGCCCGCACCAAGCTCCTCGAAGCCGCCGCCGCGGCCGGCCTGCCCATCGAGTCGCACGCCCACCCGCTCAAAGGCCGTGACGGCGAGGACCTGGCGATGGACGTGGTGCTGGACGGCCCGGCCGATGCGAAAAAGCTGCTCATCGTGAGCAGCGCCTGCCACGGCGTGGAGGGCTACTGCGGCAGCGGCGTGCAGGTGTTTGCGCTGCACGACCAAGAGTGGCGCGACAAGGCACGCGCCGCCCGCGTGGCCACGCTGTACATCCATGCGCTCAACCCCTACGGTTTCTCGCACGTGCGCCGCTTCACGCACGAGAACGTGGACCTGAACCGCAACTTCCAGGACTTCTCCCAGCCCCTGCCGGTGAACAAGGCCTACCGCGAGGTGCAGCCCCTGCTGCTGCCCGAGCAGTGGCCGCCCTCGGCCGAGAATGCCGCCGCCCGGCAGCAGTACATCGACACGCACGGCGAAGCCGCCTGGCAGGCCGCCATCTCGCAGGGCCAGCACGAGTTTCCGCAGGGCGTGTTCTTCGGCGGCACCGAGCCCACCTGGAGCAACCGCACGCTGCGCCAGGTGCTGCGCCAGCACGGCGCCAACGCATCGCGCATCGCCTGGATCGACCTGCACACGGGCCTGGGCCCCAGCGGCCATGGCGAGCGCATCTACGCCGGCAAGGACGATGCCGACTCCGTGGCGCGCGCCCGTGCCTGGTGGGACGGCGGCGGCGCCACGCCGGTCACGTCCATCTACGACGGCTCCTCGACGTCGGCCTTCCTCACCGGACTGATGTGGAACTCCGTGTACGACGAGTGCCCCCACGCCGAGACCACGGGCATCGCGATGGAATACGGCACCGTGCCGGTGCTGGAGGTGATGGACGCGATCCGCGCCGAGCAGTGGCTCAACCTGCACCCCGAGGCACCGGCCGAGCAGCATGCCCAGATCAAGGCGCAGATGCTGGCAGCGTTCTACACCGACACCGATGTGTGGAAGGGCCAGATCGTGAGCCAGGCGCGCCAGTCGATGTTCCAGGCGGTCGACGGCCTGGCCCGGTAGTTGGGTTTCATCGGCCTCCAGCGCTTGCCTGGCAAGCGCAAGGTGCTACAAAAAACATAGTCATGTCGGGGCATGAGGCCCTGTGCGCCGTGGCGCAGGGCGGTGCGGGTGCACGCTCTGGGCGGGCCGGGGGCGCTGGCGTCGTGCGCGCGGCGGCTACCATCGCGCCAAACCCAGGAGACCGCGCCATGGCCTTTGCCCCTACCTCGCTGCGCGCGGCGCAGCGCCCGCTCCGATGAGCGTTCCGGCCCCCCAGCCCGGCGCAGGCCCGCACCCCGATGCCGTGCGGGCGCTCAGCCGCAGCCTGCTCGCGCTGGGGCAGCTGGCGCGGCACACGCAACCCCAGGACATGCTGCACCAGGCCCTGCAGACGCTGCAGGCGCTGGTGCCGTTCGACTCGGCCTGGTGGGGCGAAATGTCGGCAGGCGATGTGCACACCAGCCCCCGCAACTGGCTGCATGGAAGCATGGGCCTGAGCCAGAGCTTTGCGCAGGAATGGAATGAACTGTCTGCGGTGGACGAGTTCGCGCGCCAGTCCATGAGCCGGCTCGGCGTGGTGATCCGCGAACGCGACGTGACCGGCGACATCGCCGAACACGCCGAGGTGCTGGCGTTCAGCGAGCGCCATGGCCTGTACCACTGCATGGCGCTCACGGCCGAGCTGCCGCACAGCGGCCTGCTGTTCTTCGTCTCGGTGTACCGCCCGCAGACCCGCACCGAATTCACCGACCAGGAGACCGTGCTGTTCGGCGAGTTTGTCGTGCACCTGCTGCAGCACTGGCACCACCGGCTGCAGGCGCTGCAAAGCGATTCGCCCAGCCGCCCGTGGGACAGCTTTGCGCTCGCAGAGCCTTCGGGCGATCTGCTGTTCGCGGGGCTGCGCATCAGCCTGGCGCTGGGCGAGGCCCACCCCGGCTGGGCCGGCACGCGGCTGCCGACGGCGGTGGTGCAAGGCCTCGCGCGCGCGCCGTGCACCGTGGCCGTGGGCAAGGCCTGCCGCCTGCGGATGGAGCCCTGCGGTTCGCTGGTGGCCATCAGCATCGCATCGCGCCACCCGAAGTCGCCGCTGGCGCCGCGCGAACTGAGCGCGGCCATGCTCTATGCGCAGGGGCGCTCGCACAAGGACATCGCCGCCACGCTCGGGCTCACGCCCGCCACCGTGCGCACGTACCTGCGCACCGCCTATGCGGCGCTGGGGGTGAGCAACAAGCTGGAGCTGGTGGCGGCGCTGCGCACCGCCTGAGGGCGTTCAGCACACGTGGTACCTCGGTCTTCCTGCCGGGTGTTGGTGGCCGTGCGGGTCGATCCCGGCGCTCGGTAGTTTCCCGGGCCCTCTGCATTTGCAGAGGCTGCAGCAGCGCCTTCTTTTCCTATCGTCCGCACCGGAGCCGCAAGGGCTGCGGTGGCGGTGCTGCCGCGCACAGCCCTTGCGGCTCCTGAAGAAACATCATCACAGGAGACGCATCCCATGTTCCCGAGCACATCCCGCGCCACCGAGGCGCACCGCCGCAGCATCCCCGGCCCTGCACACGCAGGGCGATGGGCCGCCCGAACCCTGGGCGCCAGCGCGGCCCTGGCGCTGGCGGCCTGCGGCGGTGGCGGCAGCGACGCCCCACCCCTGGCCGCCAAGCCCCTGGCCGAAGCCTGCGCCGCCTACACCTCGGCCGCGCTGCCCCATGGTGCCAAGGTCACCCGCACCGAGCTGCGCAAGGCCGACAGCACGCTGCCCGACGCCTGCATCGTGCGCGGCGAGATCGTCTCGTCGCCCGAGTCCACCATCAACTGGGCGGTGGAGCTGCCCACGCTCGCGCAGTGGAACGGCAAGACGCTGACCATCGGCGGCGGGGGCTTCGACGGGTTCATCCCCACCGACGACCCGTGGTACCAGCAACTCGTGGGGCCGTCCGCCCACGCCTACGTGAAGATCAGCTCCGACTCGGGCCACCAGATTCGCGGCTTCGCCTGGGGCAAGAGCGATGTCGCGCTGCGCAACCATGCGTTCGACGCGAACCATTTCGTGCTCGAGGTCGGCACGGCGATCGCCACCGAGTTCTATGGCAAGCGCCCCGCGCGGCGCTACCACATGGGCCATTCCAACGGCGGGCGCTCCGGCCTCATCGCCACGCAGAAGTACCCCAAGGACTACGACGGCGTGGTGGCCATGGAGCCCGCCATCAGCCAGCAGGCGCACCAGGTCAACCTGGGCCCCACGGTGCTGCGGCACATCTTCAAGAGCCGCGACAACTGGCTCAGCCCCGCCAAGATCGCGCTCTACGCCAAGGCCGAAACCGCAGCGTGCGACGGCCTGGACGGCCTGAAGGACGGCATCATCGGCAACGTCGAGGCCTGCAGCTATGTGCCCACCGACCTGCTGTGCAAGGGGGCCGACAGCGACACCTGCCTGACGGCCGGGCAGATCGAATCGATCCGCCTCATCTACAGCGACCACAAGACGCCCGTGACCCTGTCGCGCGGTGCGGTGGGCTATCCGCGCTACGGCCGGGGCGGGGCGTCCACCTCGGACTGGCAGTCGTACATGTTCGGCACCAGCTTCGACGCACCCGATTCGTTCAACCACATGGCCGTGACGGAAGCCGCGCGGCTGGTGGAGGGCAACCCCAACGCCAACATCCTGACGCACGACCCCACGCAGTACCAGGCGCAGTACGCGCGGCTGGCCGGGATGATCGATGGCACGGACCCCGACATCTCCGCCTTTGCCGACAACGGCGGCAAGCTGCTGATCTGGTATGGCCTGGGCGACACCTGCGTGTCGGTGTACCGCACGGCGGACTACTTCGAGTCGGTCAAGCAGCGCCTGGGCGCCAGCAAGGTGCAGGGCTTTGCGCGCATGGTCACCTCGCCCTCCAACGGGCATGACCTGGACGGCACGGGCACCGAGCCGCGCTCCATCGACCTGCTGGCGGCCATGGATGCCTGGGTGGAAAAGAGCACGGCGCCCGACAAGCTGGTGGCCACCAAGTTCGCACCGGGCACCAGCACCCCCGTGGCGCAGCGCCCGGTGTGCGAGTACCCGAAATTCCCGCGCTACAACGGCACGGGCGACCCGGCCAAGGTCGAGAGCTTCACCTGCTCTGCGACGTAGGCACTGCAGTGCGGGCCAGTTCGATGAAGGCCCGCACGTAGTCAATGGCGGTGTCCGTCTCGCGTGCCCCGAGGAAGATCTGCTTGGCGATGCCGCGCGCGCCCAGCCGGACAGGCACCACATCCATCTTGGCCGCGTACTCTTGCACCAGCCAGCGCGGCAGGGCGGCCACCCCCCGGCCGCTGGCCACCATCTGCAGCATGATGTCGGTGGTCTCGATGGCCTTGTGGCGCTTGGGCGTGACACCGGCCGGTAGCAGGAACTGGCTGTAGATGTCCAGGCGCTCGATGTCGACGGGGTAGCTGATGAGCACTTCCTGTGTCAATTGCTGGGGCTTCACATAGGCCGCCGAAGCCAGGGCATGGCCCTTGGCCACGACGAGCACCTGCTCGTAGTCGAACACGGGTTCGAACTTCAGCCCTGGCTTGAACAACGGGTCGGGCGTGACCAGCAGGTCGATCTCGAAGCCGAAGAGCGCGCCGATCCCGCCGAACTGAAACTTCTGCTTGACGTCCACGTCCACGTCGGGCCATGCGGCCAGATAAGGGGACACCACCTTGAGCAGCCACTGGTAGCAAGGGTGGCATTCCATGCCGATGCGCAGCGCACCGCGTTCGCCCTGTGCAAACTGGCCCAGGCGCTCTTCGGCCAGGTCCAGCTGCGGCAGCACGCGGTTGGCCACTGCCAGCAGGTACTGGCCGGCCTGCGTGAGGCGCAGGCTTCGACCTTCGCGCAACCACACGTCGGTGCCCAGTTGCTGCTCCAGCTTCTTCATGCTGTGGCTCAGGGCCGACTGGGTGAGGTTCAACACGCCCGCCGCGGCCGTCAACGACCCTTGCTTCTCAACCTGCTGAACGATGTTGAGGTGAATGCGTTCGAGCATTTTAATGAACCGTGTTCATGGGTTGATGAAATAAGACCATTTTACTTCATGGTTCACAGCCACTAGCATCCCCTCCCATGAACGCACTTACAGCACATCCCCTGCGCATCGTCGCAGTCTCCGGCGGGCTGCAGCGCCCCTCCAGGTCCGCTGCCCTGGCAGAGCACCTGCTGGACCTCATCGCCGATGAGCGTCCCTGCGAACAACGCCTGGTCGACCTAGGCCAGCTCGCACCGATGTTCGCTGGCGCGGTCAGGCGCGATCAACTGCCCAGCGCTGTAGAGCGGGAATTGGCGGCGGTCGAGCAGGCCGACATCCTGGTGGTGGCGACACCGGTGTACCGCGGTGCCTATGCGGGGCTGTTCAAGCACTTCTTCGACTTCGTTCACCAGGACGCCTTGATCGACACGCCGGTGCTGCTGGCCGCCACCGGCGGCAGCGAGCGCCATGCGCTGGTGATCGACCACCAGCTGCGGCCGCTGTTCAGCTTCTTCCAGGCGCGCACGTTGCCGCTGGGCGTGTATGCGACCGACAAGGATTTCGTGGACTACCAGTTGCAAAGCCAGGCCCTGATCGCCCGGGCCAGACTGGCCGTCCAGCGGGCACTGCCGCTCATGCCGTTGGCGCGCCACGCCCAGCCCTCGCTGGCCGACGAAGTGGCGCTGGCCTGAAACAAGCACCGCCCCTTCCCCTCCCCAATTCAAGCCACCGGACCGCCATGAACGACGAACTCAGCTTCAGCCTCAAAAGCATATGTTTCGATGAAAACTATGAGCCATCGGACAGCACACGCATGACCACCAACTTTGCCAACCTGGCCCGGGGAGCCAGTCGGCAACAGAACCTGCGCAACACGCTGAAGATGATTGACAACCGCTTCAACGACCTGGCGCATTGGGACAACCCGACGGGGGACCGCTACTGCGTCGAACTCGAGATCATCTCGGTCGAGATGAGCATGAATGCCAAGGGTGGAAATGCTGCCTTTCCGCTGATCGAGATACTGAAAACCTGCATCCTCGACAAGACAGCGAACCAACGCATCCCTGGCATTGCAGGGAACAATTTCTCCTCCTACGTGCGCGACTACGACTTCAGCGTGCTGCTTCCTGAGTACAACGCCCACCGCGCGCAATTCAGCACGCCCGATGATTTTGGCGACCTGCATGGAAAGCTGTTCCAGCAGTTCGCCAACTCGCGCATCTACAAGGAACGCTTCGGCAAACCGCCTGTCATCTGCATCAGCGCTTCGACCAGCAAGACCTATCGACGCACCGGCAACCAGCACCCGGTACTGGGCATCGAGTACCAACAGAGTGAGCTGTCCTCAACCGACCAATACTTCGCAAAAATGGGGATGCAGGTCCGATTCTTCATGCCTGCGAATGGCGTTGCGCCGCTGGCGTTCTACTTTCACGGAGACCTGCTGGGCGACTACACGAGCCTGGAGTTGATCGGCACCATCAGCACGATGGAAACCTTTCAGAAGATCTACCGCCCCGAGATCTACAACGCCAATTCAGCGGCAGGAAAACTCTACCAACCGAGCCTTAAGCACCAGGATTACTCGTTGACGCAGATCGTGTACGACCGGGAAGAGCGCAGCCAGTTGGCGGTCAAGCAGGGCAAGTTTGCGCAGGAGCACTTCATCAGGCCGTACAAGAAGGTCCTGGAGCAATGGGCCGCTGCTGCCCACGCCCACTGAATACTCGGCTTCCATCACCGGGTCAGTCTCCCGGAATATGCTCACCCACCCCTCTTTGCTTCAAAGGAATTGTCAGATGTTTGAAACCTCCATCGCAGGCAGCCTGCCCAAACCCGCCTGGCTGGCTGAAACCAACAAGCTCTGGCCGCAGTGGATGGCCGAGGGCGATGCGCTGCGCCAGGCCAAGGCCGACGCCACCCTGCTGTGGATCAAGGCCCAGGAAGACGCGGGCCTGGACATCGTGGGCGACGGCGAGCAATCGCGCCAGCACTTCGTACACGGCTTCCTCGAGCAGGTCGAAGGCATCGACTTCGAGCACAAGGTGAAGATGGGCATCCGCGACAACCGCTACGACGCGATGGTGCCTCAGGTGGTCTCGGCCCTGCGCCTGAAGGGCCGCGTGCATGCCTTCGAGGCACAGCTGGCGCGCGCGCACACCAGCAAAAAACTGAAGTTCACCCTGCCCGGCCCGATGACCATCGTCGACACCGTGGCAGACCGCTTCTACGGTGACAAGGTCAAGATGGCCTTAGCGTTTGCGGAGCTGCTCAACCAAGAAGCGCTGGCGCTGCAGGCCGATGGCGTGGACATCATCCAGTTCGACGAACCCGCCTTCAACGTCTACATGAAGGACGCCGCCGACTGGGGCGTGCAGGCGCTGGAGCGCGCAGCGCAGGGCCTGACTTGCACGACGGCGGTGCACATCTGCTACGGCTACGGCATCAAGGCCAACACCGACTGGAAGAGCACTCTGGGCGACGAATGGCGCCAGTACGAGGCAGTGTTCCCCGCGCTGGCCAAGAGCAGCATCGACCAGGTGAGCCTGGAATGCATCCATTCCCATGTGCCGCCCGACCTGATGAAGCTGCTGGCCGGCAAGGACGTGATGGTCGGCGTGATCGATGTGGCGAGCGACGTGGTCGAGACCCCCGAGGAAGTGGCGGACACCATCGCCCGGGCACTGGAGTTCGTGCCCAAGGAGCGGCTGTTCCCTTGCACGAATTGTGGTCTGGCGCCCATGGGGCGGGACGTCGCCTGGCGCAAGCTGAAAGCGCTGGCAGAAGGCACAAAGCTGGCCAAGGAGCGGCTCGCCGCGGCGTAACGCCAGCCGGGCTGGCTTGGTGCTGCGCCCGCTGGGCGACGCCGCCAGACATCGGGAACTGAAGTGGCCGCCCACGCGGCCACTTCAAATTTCATAGCTGCCAGAGCTTGCTCAACGAGCGCTGGAGCCTCATTGCACTGTCAAGACGCCAGTGCGCGCATCTCCGCGATCAGGTCCGACTTGCCCTCGAAGCCGATGCCCGGCAGCGGCGGCAGCGTGACGTAGCCGTTCTCGACCTTCACGCCGTCCGGGAAGCCGCCGTAGGGCTGGAACAGGTCCGGGTAGCTCTCGTTGCCGCCCAGGCCCAGGCCCGCGGCAATCGCCAGCGACATCTGGTGGCCGCCGTGGGGGATGCAGCGGCTGGGGGACCAGCCGTGTTCCTTGAGCATGTCCAGCGTGCGCAGGTACTCCACCAGGCCGTAGCTCAGTGCGCAGTCGAACTGCAGCCAGTCGCGGTCCTTGTGCATGCCGCCGTGGCGGATCAGGTTGCGTGCGTCCTGCATCGAGAACAGGTTCTCGCCCGTGGCCATCGGGCCCTGGTAGACCTCGCCCAGCTTGGCCTGCAGCTCGTAGTCCAGCGGGTCGCCGGCTTCCTCGTACCAGAACAGCGGGTACTGCGACAGGGCCTTGCCGTAGTCGATGGCGGTGGCCAGGTCGAACCGGCCGTTGGCGTCCACCGCCAGCTGCTGGCCCGGGCCCAGGATCTTGAGCACCGACTCGATGCGCTCGCAGTCCTCGGCCAGCGTCGCGCCGCCGATCTTCATCTTGACCACCGAGTAGCCGCGCGCCAGGTAGCTTTCCATCTCGCGCTGCAGCGCTTCGAGCCCCTTGCCGGGGTAGTAGTAGCCGCCCGCCGCGTAGACGAACACGCGCGGGTTGGGCGTGCCGTTGCCGT
This sequence comes from Acidovorax sp. LjRoot194, assembly GCF_964253015.1. Lineage (NCBI taxonomy): Bacteria > Pseudomonadati > Pseudomonadota > Betaproteobacteria > Burkholderiales > Comamonadaceae > Acidovorax > Acidovorax sp. LjRoot194. Next base: position 640,472 of record NZ_CAXUQB020000001.1, read on the forward strand.
AGCGCTCGGCCAGCAACTGGAACAGTGGCTTGCCCGCTATTTTTGCCGTGGCGTCCCACACCGCCATGTCGATGGTGCCCACCGCCACCGAGCGCTCGCCGTGGCCGCCGGGCTTCTCGTTGATCATCATGCGGGCCCAGACCTTGTGCGGGTCGATATTCTCGCCGGTGGCGTCGAGCAGGCTGGCGGGCTCGGCCTCCAGCACGCGCGGGATGAAGCGGTCACGCATCAGCGCGCCTTGGCCGTAGCGGCCGTTGGAGTTGAAGCCGTAGCCGATCACCGGCTTGCCGTCGCGGATCACATCGGTGACCACGGCCACGAGGCTGAGCGTCATCTTCGAGAAGTCGATGTAGGCGTTGCGGATGTCCGACTTGATGGGACGGGTCGATTCGAGGATGTTGACGATCTTCATGGTGGTCGTGGTGGTGGATGAAACAAAAAAGGAAGGGTGACGAAACAAGCGATCAGCGGGCGAGCGACGAGCCTCCGCAGATCGCGATGTCCTGCCCCGTGATGGCGGCGGCAGGGTCGGAGAGCAGAAATCCCACCAGCGCAGCGATCTCGGCCGGCTCGATCAGCCGGCCGATGGGCGGCAGGCGCGGCGCGCTCCCGGCACGCGCCGGGTCGTTCAACATGCCGGTGGCCGTGGCCGCGGGCGAGACGACGTTCACCGTCACGCCCTGCGCGGCCACCTCGGCCGCCCAGCTGCGCGCCAGCGCGATCAGCGCAGCCTTGGTCGCGGCGTACTGCCCGCGCCCGGCCATGCCCTGCGCCACACGGCTGCCGATGAACACCACGCGCCCCCGGCCGCGCTGCGCCATGCCGGGCACGATGGCGTCGGCCAGGCGGGTGGCGGCGTCCACATGCAGGCGCCACATCAGCTCGCCGCCGGCATGGTCGAGCTGGCCCAGCGGCCCCACGCGCAGCACGCCGGCCGCATGGACCAGCGCGTCCACGCCGGGCAGCGTGGCGGCCACGCGGGCGATGGCGGCGCCATCGGCCAGGTTGACGGGCGTGTGGGTGAACGAGGGATGGACGACCGTCGCCTGGGCCACGTCAAGGCCTGTCACGCGCCAGCCGTTTGCCAGCAGCGACTCGGCGATGCTGCGGCCTATGCCGCTGCTGGCGCCGGTGACCACGGCGTGGCGGGCGTTACTCGACACGGATGTTCCCTTCGGTGACGATCTTCTGGGACCGCTCCATGTCGCTGCGCTGGAACTTGGCGAAGTCCTCCACGCTGCCCGGCGTGGTCAGCAAACCCTGCTCGCGCAGCTTGGGCGTCATCTCGGCCAGGGCCTTGTTCACCTCGGTGTTCAGCCGCTGGGTGATGTCGGCCGGCAGCCTGGCCGGGCCCCACAGGCCGTACCAGCTGTAGAACTCGTAGCCCGGGATCGTCTCGCCCACCGTGGGCACGTCGGGCAGGCTGGCCGCGCGCTGCGCGGAGGTGACGGCCACCACGCGCAGCATGCCGCTCTTGTGGTACTGCAGCGAGCCGAGGATGGGGTCGATGAAGCCGTCGATCTGCCCGCCGATCAGGTCCTGGAACGCAGGCGCCGTGCCCTTGTACGGCACGATCAGGTAGTCGAGCTGGCCGGCGCGTTTGAGCAGCTCGGTCGACAGATGGCCGGCCGACCCGATGGAGCCCACGGCAAAGGTCATCTTGCCGGGGTTGGCCTTGGCGTACGCCATCAGCGACTTGATGTCGGTGACGGGCAGGTTCTTGTTGATGGCCACCGACAGCGGCGCCTTGGCCACCAGCGCCACGGGCGTGAAGTCCTTCACCACGCCGTAGGGCACGGACTTCATGGTCATGGGCGCGGTGGTGAAGGTGGACGCGTTGAACAGCAGCGTGTAGCCGTCGGCCGGTGCCTTGGCCACCACGTCGCCGCCGATCACGCCGTTGCCGCCGGGCTTGTTCTCCACGATGAAGTTCTGGCCCATCTGCTCGCCGAGCTTTTGCGCCAGCTGGCGGCCCACGGTGTCGAGCGTGCCGCCCGGCGGGAAGGGGATGACCACCCGCACCGGCTTGGTGGGGTAGGCCTGCGCAAAACTGCCGGCCGCCATCGCGAGCGTGGCGGCGCCCAAAGCGGTGCGCAGGAGTGTCCGAAGGAATCGATTGCGTTGCATGGTGTCTTGTCTCCGGTCTTTTTGTTCGAGAACTACCAACACGGGGGATTGACTTGAGATCCCCCGCCCACGTCCATCACTCAGCGCTTGAGCAGACCCGCCTGCTTCACCGCAGCGCGCAGGGCTTCGACTTCCTGCGCGTTGGGCGCCTCCGTCGGCGGGCGCACGGTGGCGTCGTCCAGCACGCCGGCCAGGTACATGCCGCCCTTCATGCGGGCGTGGGCCTCGCCGGTGGGCTCGCCGCCGCCGTACACGGCATCCTTCAGCGGCGTGATGACGGCCTGCACGGCCATGGCCTTCTTCAAATCACCGGCCTTCACTGCGTTCCACAAATCGATGATGAGCTGCGGGATGAACGTGGCAAACCCCACCAGTGCGCCGTCCACGCCCTGCACCATCGAGGCCAGCAGGTACTCGTCGTGGCAGGTCAGGATGGCCTTGGAGGCGTCGGCCTCGCGGATCGCCTGGATGTCGCGGGCGTACTTGTTCATGTCGCGCTGGCCCACCTTGAAGGCCTGCAGGTAGGGCAGCCGGGCCAGGTCGGCCAGCAACTGCGACGAGTACGAGGCGCGCGTCCAGGCGGGGTAGACGTGGCAGACCAGGTCGGCGCTGGGTGCGGCCTGGTGGATGGCCTCGAAGTACTGCAGCGCGTGGCCGGGCGTGAAGCCAAAGCGCAGCCAGTGGTGCGGGGGCATCACGTCGAGCGCCACGGCGCCGGCCTCGACGGCGGCGCGGGCATGGTCGGCCGCATCCTTCAGGCCTTCGCAGACGATGGAGGAGATCACAGGGCAGCGCCCCTTGAGCTCGTCGGCCACGATGCGGGTGACCTCGGCGCGCTCGGTGGGCGTCAGCGAAAACACCTCGCCCGTGTGCCCGTTGGTCATGATGGCGACCACGCCTTCGTGGCCCGCCAGCCAGGCGGCGAGCTTGCGCAGCGCGGGCTCGTCGATGCGGTGGTCCGGGGTGAAGGGGCACGAGATGGCGGGAATGATCCCGCGATAATTCGAGATGGCAGGCATGCTTTTTTGTCTCCGTAGGGGAAAGCGGGTGAACGACGGGGTGGATCATTTCCCACCCCGTGCCCGCGGTCCAATACTTCAATCGCATACAACTATCGCAAGGCAGGAACGCACCCATGGGCCCTGGCAACCGACCGCTGGATCTGGAGTGGCTGGAGGACTTTCTGGCCCTGGCCGAGACCGGCAATTTCTCGCGCGCGGCCGAGGCGCGCTCGATTGCCCAGCCCGCGTTCAGCCGCCACATCCGGGCGCTGGAGGACTGGGTGGGGGTCGAGCTGTTCGACCGCAGCGCGCACCCGGCTGCGCTCACGCCGGCCGGCCAGCGGTTCCTGCCGCTGCTCGAAGCCATCCTGGCCAACCTGGAGGCCGCCCGCATCAAGGCCCGCGCCGCGCACGACGTGGCCGCCGCCAGCCTGCGCTTTGCGGCCACGCACGTGCTGTCGCTCACCTTCTTTCCGCGCTGGCTGGTGGGCATCGAAACCCGGCTGCAGATGGGCCCCATCCAGACCATGTCCGACAGCTCGCACGCCTGCGAGGACCTGATGCTGCAGCGCCGCGTGCAGTTCGTGCTGTGCCACGGCCACCGGGACGTGCCGGGCCGGCTGGACGAGGCGCAGTACCCGGTGCTGCGCCTGTCGGACGATGTGCTGCTGCCGGTGAGCGCGCCCACTCCCACGTCGCCGGGCCGGCCGCTGCACGCCATCGTGCAGAAGTACCCGGTGCCCGTGCTGGCTTACAGCGAGGCCTCGGGCCTGGGCCGCATCATGCGGTCGCGCATGCGCCACCTGCTCAGCGAAGGCCCGGACGCCGCCATACCGCAAGGGGTGTCGGTGGTGTTCACCGCGCACCATGCGGTGCTGCTCAAGACCATGGCGCTCGAAGGCCGCGGCGTGGCCTGGCTGCCCGAGAGCCTGATCACCGATGAGCTCAAGGCCGGCACGTTGGTTGCCGCAGGCGGCAGCGACTGGAGCCTGCCGGTGCAGATTCGCCTGTACCGCCAACGCGCCGAGATGTCGCCCATGGCCGAGGCGGTGTGGGGGCTGTCCGCGTCGCTGGCGGCGCAGTAAGGGCCCTTCGAGGGCAGCGTTGCGCGGCGCGGTGCGGGGGTAGCGGACTCACCAGCCGGGATGGCGGGCCGGTTGGGTACCGGGCTATTGGAAGAACGGCTGGCTCACTCCAGCTTGGCGCCTTGCGATGCGCCGTGGCGGGTGTCGCGGTCGTACTGTTTTTCGCGCTCGGTATGCTCGCGCAGCAGCCGGTGGCCCAAGGCGTTGGCCTGGCGCTCCAGCGTGGCGCAGTCGGGCGCGGTGGGCAGCTGTGCAATGCCGTTATCGATCGCGCGGGCAGCGTCGCGGCCCACTTGTACATGGCCCTGCTCATGGCGCGACAGGGCGGGCAGGTAGCGGTCGAACAGCGCGCGCTGCTGCGCAGTGGCACGTCGCAGTTCGGGCAACTGCACCTCGGTGCGCAGCCGCGTGGTGACCTCGGTGATGCGGCAGCGGCCCGAGGCTTCAGGCTGCCAGCGGAAACTCCAGCGCACGTTCCAGCGCGTATAGCCATGAAAGCGCTGACCGTCCACGGTGATGGGCGTGGCCGCGTTGAGCGCCTGGCGCAGCGTGTCGGCAGGCTCTGCGTACACGGCGTACGGGCGGTCGGCATGCTCTTCGACCACCGCAGCCTGGGCGCAGGTGGCCGCTGCCGCAGCCCACGGTGCCAGAAACAGGACGGCGGCTTTCACCGCAGGGGGCTGCTTCACTCGCCCCACGGCAACATGAGCGTGAGCAGCGACAGCTGCGCAAACTCCGGCGTGAACGCATCGATGATGCGCTGCGGCTCGGGGCACAGCGCGGTGTCGGTGATCACGCCGAACTGCACGCCGCCGCCGTAGCTCAGGATGGAGACCCCCAGGCCGATGTCGCCCGACTGCGGCACCCAGAACATGCACTGCGTGACGCGCGCCCCGCACAGCGTGAGCTGCTCCTTGGGGCCGGGCACGTTGGTCATCACGGCCGTGGTCTTGCGGCCGAACAGGTTGAGCAGCGCATCCTGCGCGGGCTTGATCAACAGCCCCGCTACGGCCAGCATGGCAAACGCCAGGATGGGCTGGGTGCTGCCCTTCAGGGCATTCATGCGCCGGCGCACTTCGTACACACGCTCGACCGGGTTGGCCATGCCGATGGGCAGTACCAGCGGCACCAGGCCGAAACGGTTGCCCAGCTTCCACGCCTCTTCCATGGGGCGCAGGTTGACGGGGATCATCGCGCGGATCTCCTGGCCCGTGGGGTCGTCGCCCTCGCTGCGCAGGTAGCCGCCGATGGCGCCGGCCACGCACGACAGCAGCACGTCGTTGATGGAACAGTTGAGCGCTTTGCCGATGGCCTTGACCTCTTCGAGCGGGAACGGCGGGCACCAGGCCACGCGCTTGGCGCTGCCGGGCTGGCCCTTCAGGCGCGTGGGCGAGTCGTCGGGCATCAGCGCCAGGGCGGCTGCGTCGCTGACCAGCTGGTACGCCACGCGCGCCATGTCCATCGTGCCCGACAGGCCGCTGTGCATGGTCTTTTCGGGGTCGCCCAGCATCTGCAGCGACTTGGCGGCGCTGTCGCCCGCCAGGTCCAGCGCCTTCACGGTCATGCCGGTGAAGGGCTTGATGAGCGTCTCGGCGATCCAGTCCTCGGCCGTGGCGGCCTGCTCGCGCTCTTTGCGGGTGCGCTTGGGCGGCTCGGCGCCGCCGTCCACGATGGACATCGTGACCGAGATCAGCGCGATGCCGTCGGCGATGCAGTGGTGGATGCGCACGATGAGCGCGCTGCCTGGTTGGCCGTCGTCGCCCACGAAGTCTTCGACGAGGTGCATCTGCCACAGCGGGCGGCGCGGGTCCAGCGGCTGCATGGCCAGCTCGCCCACGCGGTCCTGCAGCGCGCGCTGCAGGCTTTTCTCGCCTTTCGGGGCTGTGAGCTTTTCACGCAGCACGTGGGCCGCGATGTCGAACTGCCGGTCTTCCACCCAGGTGGCACCCGCCGCGTCTTCCACCACGCGCTGGCGAAAGCGCGGGTACTGCAGCAAGCGCTGCTGCACGCGCTCGCACAGGGCCTCCCACCCGATGCCGGGCGAGAGCGTCCACACGCCGTTGATCATCATCAGGTTGCTGGCCGAGTCCATGCGCAGCCAGGCGGTGTCGACCTTGCTCATGCGCTCGCCCGAAAGCCCCAGCATGCCGGTGGCAGCGCGGCGCACGTTCTTTTGCACCGCGCCCGCGGCCTTGCGCGCGGCAGGCGGCAGCGCCTGGGCTGCACGGCGGGCGACGGCGGGGGCCTGGGCGCGGGCCTTGCGCAAGGGGCTGGCGGCGCCTTCGGTGGCCGTGGCGCTGGGGGCAGAAATGCGGGTCACCATCGGATGTACACCTGTTGTTCGTTTTTGGGGGCTTGCCTCTATGGATGGCACGGCCTCTCACCATGCGCAGCCCGTAAGATACAACGCAGCAATCTCTTGCCAATACCGTTCTTTCCCTCCCCCTCAAGAATTCACCCAGGAGCAATTCCCATGGCCGATCTGAACGAGACTTTCGAAGCCGCCGTCGCCAATTCCAAGAACCTCAGCGAGCGCCCCGACAACGCCACGCTGCTCAAGATCTACGCGCTGTACAAGCAGGCCACGGCCGGCGACAACACCGAGAAGAAGCCCAGCTTCTCCGACATGGTGGGCCGTGCCAAGTGGGACGCGTGGGAAAAGCTCAAGGGCACCGAGGCCGATGCCGCCAAGCAGCAGTACGTCGACCTGATCACATCGCTGCAGTAAGCAGTTGGTTCCCCCCAGCAAAAGCGGCCCAGGCCGCTTTTGCTTTTTCTGGGGGGCGTAACTCCGGCCTGGAAATCAATCAGCCTGGTAGGCCATTTGCTTCAGGGACCCCCAAATTCGCTCACCCATCCGTTCGGGCTGAGCTTGTCGAAGCCTTGCACGCGCGGGGTACGCCCTGGCTTCGACGGGCTCAGCCCGAACGGTGGTTGAGAGGTTGAGAGGTGGAGAGGTGGGCATGAGGGGATGTGAAGACCGAGGTCATTGGCCCATCAAGCACCATTTGAGAAAAATCAGGCTTTGCCGCTTGCTGGATAAGCGCCAAGCGCTTCAATTTTTATAGCATCGTACCCCAGCTCCGCCAGCAGCTCTGCATTGTGCTCACCCACCCGGGGCGGCGACAGCCGCACGCCGGGGCGCTGGCCGTCCATGGCCAGGGGCAGCAGCACCGTCTGGGTGGCGCGGCCGTCGGGCAGGGTCATGGGGGCCAGGGCGCCTGTGGCGTTCAGGTGCGGGTCGTCCAGCAGGTCTTGCGGTCGCGTGATGGGCGCAAACGGCAGGGTGTGGCGCTCGAACACGTCGGCCAGGTGCGCGGCACTGAACGGCGCCAGCCGCTCGCGCAGCAGCGGCATCATCCAGGCGCGTTCGCGCACCCGGTCGTTGTTGCTGGCCAGGCGCGGGTCGGCCTTCAGGTCCGCAAAGCCGAAGGCGTCGCAGAACACCGCCCACGCGCCGTCGCTCACCACGGCCAGGAAGATCTGCTCGCCATCCTTCACCTGGAACACGTCGTAGATCGCCCAGGCCGAGATGCGCGCAGGCATGGGCGCCGCGGGCTGGCCCGTGACGGCGAACTGCATGATGTGCTGTGCGACGAGGAACACGTTGTTCTCGAACAGCGCGCTCTGCACCTCCTGGCCGCGCCCGGTCTTTTCGCGCTGCGCCAGCGCGGCCATCGCGCCGATGGCGCCGAACATGCCGCCCATGATGTCGTTGACGCTGGTGCCCGCGCGCAGCGGGTCGCCGGGCCGGCCGGTCATGTAGGCCAGGCCGCCCATCATCTGCACCACCTCGTCGAGCGCAGTGCGGTGGTCGTACGGGCCAGGCAGAAAGCCCTTGTGGCTCACGTAGATGAGGCGCGGGTTCAGCGCCTTCAGGCTGGCGTAGTCCAGGCCCAGCTTGTGCATGGTGCCGGGCTTGAAGTTCTCGCTCACGATGTCGGCCGTGGCGATCAGGCGCAGCACGGCCTCCTTGCCCTCGGGGGTTTCCAGGTCCAGCGCCAGGCTCTTCTTGTTGCGGTTGAACAGCGGGAAGAAGCCCGCCCCCGACCCGCGCAGCTTGCGCGTGGCATCGCCCTCGCGGCCGTGGCCGATGGGCTCGACCTTGATGACCTCGGCCCCCAGGTCGGCCAGCACCAGGCCGCAGGTGGGGCCCATGACCATGTGGGTGAACTCCACCACGCGGATGCCGGCGTAGGGCAAGTCGCCGGGGCCCTGGCTCGGGGCACTGTCGTTGTTCTCAAGCATGCGTTGCCTCCTGTATCCATCCCTTGGGCAGCCCCGCCTCGGGCGTCATGCCGTACACCGGCTCGCCGGGCAGCCCGGCCTGCAGGGGGATGCGCGCGGCGAACAGCCGGGCCAGGTCCACGCCGGTGGTCACGCCCATGGCCTCGAACATGAACACCAGGTCTTCGGTGACCACATTGCCCGAGGCTCCCGGTGCATAGGGGCAGCCGCCCAGGCCGCCCAGCGATGCGTCGAAGGTGCGCACGCCCACGTCGTACGCGGCCAGGCAGTTGGCCAGGCCCAGGCCGCGGGTGTTGTGCATGTGGGCCGCGCCCGCGTGCGGGCCGATCTCGCTGCGCAGCCGGGTGAACAGGCGGCGCACCTGGGCGGGGTTGGCCATGCCGGTGGTGTCCGACAGGCCCACCTCGTCCACGCCCGCCGCCACGCACGCTGCAGCCAGGCGGATCACGTCGTCCTCGGGCACCTCGCCCTGCAGCGTGCAGCCGAAGGCGGTGGAGATGCCCACCTCCACCAGCACCTGGGGCGCGGTCTCGGCGCGCAGGCGGGTGATGGCGCGCAGCTCCTGCACCATCTCTTCGGGGGTCTTGCGCACATTGGCCTGTGAATGCGCTGCGCTGGCCGACACGGGCAGCGTGATCTTGTGCACGCCGCTGGCCAGCGCGGCCTCGGCGCCGCGCAGGTTGGGCACCAGGGCCATCACGGTGATGCCGGGGTGGGTGAGCGCGTGGCCCACCACCTCGGCCACGTCGGCCATCTGGGGCAGCAGGCGTGCGGGCACGAACGAGCCGACTTCGATCTCGCGCAGGCCTGCGGCGACGAGCGCGTCGATCCAGCGCAGTTTGTGCGCCGTGGGCATGGTGGCCTGCACGGACTGCAGGCCGTCGCGCGGGCCCACTTCGCTGATGAGGATGTCGGGGGATGCCATGGGGTCCTTGGTGCAGTGCAGGGCGGCTGCAAAGGCTTGACGCTGCCGCGGTGCGTTGTTCTAATAGATAGAACGGTGTTCTTTCCATTGAAATGATTGGCGTTTTAACCAGCGCCGTCAAGCCCTGACCCTCCGGTTTTTCTTTTGCAAGCTGCCCCATGCCCCGCAAATCCGCGCACGAATCCCTGGCCGACGCCCACGCAGCGCCGGGTGGTGTGGCGGCCGTGGACCGCGCCCTCACGCTGGTGGCCGCCTTTCGCGCGGGGGAAGGCGCTCTCACACTGGCCGAATTGGCCGCCCGCACACAACTGCACAAGAGCACCGCGCTGCGCCTGCTGGCGTCGCTGGAGCATGCGCGCTGGGTGCAGCGCCTGGCGGACGGGCGTTACGCACTGGGCGCTGAAGTGGCGCGGCTGCATGCGCTGTACGCGGCATCGTTCTCGCTCGACCGGGTGGTGCTGCCCGTGCTGCGCGACCTGGTGGCCGCCACGGGCGAGAGCGCGGCCTACCACGTGCGCCAGGGGCAGGGCGCTGACGCGGTGCGGCTGTGCCAGTTCCGTGTGGATTCGCCGCACCCCGTGCGCGACCACATCCGCGCCGGCGATGTGCTGCCGCTCGGGCGCGGCACTGGCGGGCGGGTGCTGGTGGCGTTCGACCCGGCGCTCAGCCGCACGCTGGGCCAGAAGGACCGTGTGCTGTACGCCCGCATCCGCGCCGACGGCTACATGGCCGGCGCGGGCGACCGGCTGCACGAGGTGGCGGGCATCTCGGCGCCCGTGTTCCATGCGGACGGCAGCCTGGCCGCCGCCGTCACGCTGACGATGCCGGCGCATCGCTATGAAGAGCGGTACGTCAAGGCCGTGCTGGAGGCGGCGCGCCGGTTGAGCGGGCAGGTCTGAGGCGCAGACCGAGCATTGCCGACTGGTCAGAAGGCCAGTTTCGGCTGCCAGTTCGCCAGGGCGGTGCGCAATATGCGGCAGTTCTGGCGATTCCCATTGCCATCTGCCCGGCGGAAACTTGTCTCCATCCCTTTGGAGACAAGACCATGGTCACGCAGAACCTGACACCCACCGCATCGCACGCCACCCCCACCACCTTCTCCACCCTGTACCTCAGCGCGCCGGACGTCATCGCCCTCGTGCGGTGCAAGGGCATCGAAGCCTGCCTGCGGGGCATCGCCGACAACATCGAGGCCGACTTCCTGCGCTGGGAGTCGTTCGACAAGTCGGCGCGTGTGGCCAGCCATTCGCAGGACGGCGTGATCGAGCTGATGCCGATTGCCGACGATGCAACCTACGCCTTCAAGTACGTCAACGGCCACCCGCGCAACACGCGCCATGGCCTGTCGACGGTGATGGCCTTCGGCGTACTGGCCGATGTGGCCACAGGCGCACCGCTACTGCTGAGCGAGCTCACGCTCACCACCGCGCTGCGCACCGCCGCCATGTCGGCCGTGGCCGCGCGGGCACTGGCGCGGCCCGGCAGCCGCACCATGGCGCTGATCGGCAACGGCGCGCAGAGCGAGTTCCAGGCGCTGGCCTTCCACCACCTGCTGGGCATCACCACGCTGCAGCTGTTCGACACCGACCCGGCCGCCACCGCCAAGCTGCAGGCCAACCTGCAGGGCACAGGCATCGCCACCGTTGCCTGCGCCAGCACGGCCGATGCGGTGCGCGGGGCCGACATCGTGACCACGGTGACGGCCGACAAGACCAACGCCACCATCCTCACGCCCGACATGCTGTCGCCCGGCCTGCACATCAACGCGGTGGGCGGCGACTGCCCCGGCAAGACCGAGCTGCATGCCGATGTGCTGCGTGCGGCGCAGGTGTTTGTGGAATACGCGCCGCAGACCCGCGTCGAAGGCGACATCCAGCAACTGCCCGCCGACTTTGCGGTGACCGAGCTGTGGGAGGTGCTGGCCGGCCGGCGCGCAGGCCGCAGCGGCGATGCCGCGGTCACCGTCTTCGATTCCGTGGGCTTTGCGCTGGAGGACTTTTCGGCCCTGCGCTTTCTGCGCGATGCGGCGCAGGTGCTGGGTGTGGGCGAGCGCATCGAGCTGATTCCTGCGCTGGCCGACCCGAAGAATCTGTTTGGCGTGCTACAGGCGCGCAGCAGCCCCTTGCTGCGCGCAGCGGCGTGACCGGAAGGCCCCGTCAGTCGCGCCACACCACGCTGTCGGCCGCATCGGCCCGCGTGGTGCGAAAGTGGTTGGCCGGGTGCGCCAGGTCCGCCATGCCGAACGAGATGCCGCAGACGATGGTGCGGTCATCGCCAATGCCCAGCACTTCGCGCAGCACGGCGGGGTACGACGCGAGCGCGGCCTGCGCAATGGAGCCCACGCCCAGGCTATGCGCGGCCAGCATGAAGTGGGCCACGTACGCGCCGCAGTCCACCGCGCCGTAGGGGCCCAGTGCCTCGTCGCTGGTGACGATGGCCACGTGCGGCGCGCCGAACATCGTGAAGTTCTGCGCCGCCTGGCGGGCCGAGGCTTCGCGGTCGCCCTTGGCAATGCCCAGGGAGTCGTACAACCCCCAGCCGCATTCGCGGCGGCGCTCCTGGTACACGCCGCGGTACTCCCGCGGCCAGGGCAGGTCGGGTGCGGCGGGCGTGGTGGGCAGCACGGCGGCGAATGCTTCGCGCAAGCGGTTCAGCGTGGCGCCGCTGGCGATGTGCACCTGCCAGGGCTGTGCGTTGCACCACGACGCGGTGCGCTGCGCCGTCACCAGGATCTGTTCGATGGTGGCGCGCGGCAGGGGCTCGGGCTGGTAGGCGCGGCAGCTGTAGCGGGTGTGCAGCAGGGCCGACAGCGTGTCGAACGCCGTGGCGTCAGCGGGCGGCGCTGCGGCCGTGCCTGTGGAGGTGGTGGGTGCCGGGGAGGCCATGGCGGGCTGCGTGCCTCAGGCCTTCTTGGGCTTGGCCGCGGTTTTGGCGGGCGTCTTGGCGGCGGCCTTGGGGGCTGCCTTGGCGGGGGTCTTGTCCTTCTTGGGCTCTTCTGCATCCGCCGCCGCCTTCTTGCCCGCCGCCTTGGCCGGCTTGCCGTTCAGCAGCGCGTCGAGCTGGTCGCCGATCTCGGACTCGATGCGGTCCTTGAATGCGCCGAACAAAAAGCCCAGCTGCGCCTTCATCTCGAACTGCGTGGCGTCCACCAGCAGCGTGCCCTTCACGCCCGAGCGGCTGAAGGTGAGCGTGTCTTCGGTGTCGCCCTCTTCGTAGACACATTCCATGTCGAATTTTTCCTCGGCCTTTTCGGCCCACGAGAAAGCAATCTTGCGGGCCTCTTTCAGGCCCAGTTGGTGTTCGCGATGGATGTGGATGTCAGGCACCGGGTGTCTCCTTGGGGGTCGTGGGCGCCAATGCGCGCAGGGCGTCTTGGCGCTCCTGCAGCGGCTGGCGGGTCAGTTGTCGTACGGCATCATAGAACCGGCTCCAGTCGCGGCCCTGCTGCGCGAACAGGGCCTCGAAGCCCGGCACCAGTTCGTCGTAGGCGGCCTGCGCTGCAAAGCTGGCGTTGTTGGCCTTGGCCACCCAGCGGTCGTAGCCCGCCACCTGGGCGGTGGTGACCTGGGGCGTGGAGCCCGGCGCGGTGCCCAGCCACTGCGCGCGCAAGGCGTCGTAGCGGCTGCGGAAATCCTGCATTGCTTCTGTTTTCATAGCGGCTAGCGCTTGTCCAGCCAGCGGTGGAGCCTCTTTTTGCTCATAAATGGCCGCCAGCCGGGCGCGCGTGGCACGGGTCAGCGCACGGAAGGCGGCGCGGCGCGACTCGCTGGTGGCGTAGGCCTCGCGCACGGCGGGTGTGGAATGGGTGGCCAGCCACTGCGCCACGCCGATGCGTTCCACCGCCGTGGCGAACGATTCGTTGAACAGCGTGTCGCCCTCGGCGTACACCACCTGGTGCGCCAGCTCGTGGAACAGCAGGCGCACGAAGTCGCCCTCGGGCCAGCCGATGAAGGTGGACAGCAGCGGGTCGCCGCCCGCCCAGTTCATGTAGCCCAGCGTGGAGTACGCGGGCACGCCGTACACCTCCACCTCCAGCCCCTGCGCCGCGAGCTGGTCGGCCTCGGCCTGGGCGTCGGCCTGCGCGAAGTAGCCGCGGTAGCCGATGCAGCCCGTGACCGGAAAGCACCAGGTGTGCAGCGTCAGCGCATACGGCGGCGCGGCCACCACGTTCCACACGGCGGCGGGGCGCTGGAGGTCCGCATAGCGGCGGTAGCTGGCGTTGTCGGGCAGGCCCAGCTCGGCCACCGCAAAGGCGCGGGCTTTTTGCGCCAGCTGCAGCCGCTCGCGCAGCGCGGGGTTGATGTCGCTGCGCGCGATCCAGCGGTCGATGGGCTCGGCCGCGTGCATCAGCTGCATGTGGCCGCGCACCGATTGCCAGTAGTAGCCCAGCGAGTCGGTGGTGCTGGCGCAGCCCGCCAGCAGGAACGAGGTGGCGATGGCCAGCCACAGCAGAGGGCGTACGGGAAGCAGGCGCATGCAGGCAGTCGTCTCGGAACAGGGTGTGAAAAGGCGGGGGGGCGCGGGCGGCAGGGCGTGCCTGCCGGGCAGTTTAGGGCAACCGGTGGACCGCGGTGCGGCACGCCGTGTGTGCCCGGGGCCTGCGCTGTGCCTGCCTAGAATGCCCCACCATGACCGACGCCCCCACCGCCCTGCCCGAAGGCCTGTTCGCCGACGATGCTGGCTGCCCGCGCTGCACCTGGTGCCAGGCCACGCCGCTGTACCGCCACTACCACGACACCGAGTGGGGCTTTCCGGTGGATGACGACCGGCGCCTTTTCGAGAAGCTCTGCCTGGAGGGTTTTCAATCCGGCCTGAGCTGGCTCACCATCCTGAACAAGCGCGAGGGCTTCCGCGCCGCGTTCGACCATTTCGACGCCGAGAAGGTCGCCGCCTATGGCGAGGCCGACATCGAGCGCCTGGTGCAGGACGCGGCCATCGTGCGCCACCGCGGCAAGATCGTCTCCACCATCAACAATGCGCACCGCGTGCTGGAGCTGCGCCGCGAGTTCGGCTCGCTCGCCCGCTACGCCTGGCGCTACGAGCCCGCCGCCGCCGACCGGCCCGCACGCCTCACGCGCGAGGCAGCGCGCGCGCTGTCCACATCGCCCGCCTCGGTGGCCATGTCCAAGGACCTCAAGAGGCGCGGCTGGACCTTCGTGGGCCCCACCACCGTGTACGCCTTCATGCAGGCGATGGGGCTGGTGAACGACCATCTCGAAGGCTGCCATTCGCGCGACCGGGCGCTGCAGGCGCGGGCGGCGTTCACGCTGCCCTAGCCCCACCCATTGGCGGGTGGCCGCATCAGTGGCTATAGTGGTGCAGGTCACCCTTTCGGAGCTGCGCACCATGCATGCCTGTCCCCACTGCCAGAAGCCCGGCGTCCGCGACCCGGCGGTCCGCTGGTCCGCGCGCGAGAACCCTGCGCAGTGCACCTACTGCGGCGGCCTGTCGCACGTGCTGGCCAGCACCTCCAGCGCGATCGCCATGTTCACCTGGGTGACGCTGATCGGGGGTGCCGGTCTGGCCTTTGGGCTTGGCTCGGTGGTGATGGCGGTGGCCGCCGTGCTGGTGGCCTGCGCTGGCAATGTGTGGATGTGGCGCCGTTGCGAGCTGATCCCCATCGACCGCAAGTCTGCGCAGACCGCGAACCGCGTGGGCTGGGCCGCCACGGCGCTGGCCGTGATGATGGGTCTGTTCAGCTGACTGGACCGGCCCGATGGCCCGATGGCGCCCGCAGCGTCAGGCCCGCTCGCCCTTCGCGTTGACCACCACTTCGCCGTCTTCCTTGCTGAAAGCGCCTTGCTGCGGCGCGGGCAGGATGTCGAGCACCAACTCCGACGGCCGGCACAGCCGGGTGCCCAGCGGCGTCGTCACCAGCGGCCGGTTCATGAGGATGGGGTGGGCCAGCATGGCGTCGATGAGCTGCGCGTCCGTCACGCCCGGCGCGTTCAATTGCAGCTCGGTGAACAGCGCCTCCTTGGTGCGCACGGCGTCGATCACCGGTGCGCCCGTGGCGGCAATCAGCGCGACCAGCGTGGCGCGGTCCGGCGGGGTTTTCAGGTACTCGATGACCTCGGGCTCGATGCCGCTGTTGCGGATCATGGCGAGCGTGTTGCGGGAGGTGCCGCACTTCGGGTTGTGATAGATAGTGACGGTGGACATGGCGTGGTCGGTCATGGATCGATGGACAAGGGTTGCGAGTATCGCGGCCACGAGCGGTCGGGCCACCAGCGGAACACCAGCGGGCCGCCTTGCTGCCGGCACGTCATCCAGCGCCCAGCTCCAGGTGGTCCAGCAGCGCGAAGTCGGCCCCCGGCGCCGGCTCGGCAAACAGGGCAAGGCTGTCGAACTTCAGCGCGGGCATGTCGGAGAAGTATTCCTGCGCGGCATCCAGCACCAGCGCCTGGGTGCTGGCATCCACCTGCGACAGTCGCCCCGTGATCGTCATGTGGAAGCGGAACTCCTCCAGCACGAAGGGGTAGCCCCAAAGCTGCATCAGTTCGTCCTGCCGCGCGCTGAGACCGACGGCTCGGCGACGCGCCAGATCGGCCTTGGACAGGGGCGCTGCCAGAGGCTGCAATTGCATGACGCAGGCCGCCGCCGCGTCGCGCAGGGCTGCGTTGGCCGCATGCGAAGGCGGCGGTACCAGCGCCAGGAAGTCGCCCAGGCGCTCCACGTGCAACGGCGGCAGCTGGAAAGCGCTCAGGCTCTGCGCCACGGTTTGCACTGCGTGGTGCAGCGTCATCCAGTCCACGCCGGGCGCCAGTGAGAACGGGGCCTTGAGTGTGGCGTGCCAGCCGTATCGGCGCGGTGCTGCGGTGAGGCGTTCCAGCACATCGGCAGGCACGCCATGGATGTCGAGCTGTGGCAGCGGCTGCAGCAAGGCTGCGCATCGGCCCAGCCAATGGCTGCCCGCCAGCCATCCCAGGCTGCCGGGGCTGGGCGCGAAGTAGACCGCATAGCGATGGGCCGCCGCGGTCTCGGAGGCCGCCGGCAGAGGGGCTGCGGTTGCCGCCTGGTGCGGGCACGGTGTTGTCTTGGTATCAGGTGGCATTGCGGTCTTCGCTCATCCACCCCAGGTTGAGCGGGCGGTCTTCGAACTCGGTGTTGAGCACCACCGTGCTGGTGGTGCGCGCCACGCCCTCGATGGCCTTGATCTGGTAGAGCACGTCTTCCAGCGCCCGCGCGTGGGTGGTGCGCACCTTGGCCAGAAAGTCGTATTCACCCGCCACGCTGTGCAGCTCTTCGATCTCGGGCATGGCCTGCAGGCGCGGGGCGATGTCGCGGCAGTGGGCGCCGCCGTCGTTGCGGATGGCCACGAAGGCCGTGAAGGACAGCCCCACGCGCTCCGGCTCCACGCTGATGGAGAACCGGCGGATCACCCCCTTGTCCAGCAGCTTCTTCACGCGCTCGTGCACGGCCGCCGTGGACAGCCCCACTTCGCTGCCCACTTCGGCGTACGAACGTCGGCCATCCACGCTCAGCGCCGAAATAATTCTGGCGTCCATGTCATCTGTCTGAATATTTGCTTGCATAGCGGCATGAATTTGGTAAAAATTCCGAAATTCTTGCGAATTCCATAAATTATTCGGTCAGGTGAAGAATATGCCGGCAAATATCAATGTGCAAGCCCGCCACCCCGCGCCGTGGGCCTTGGGCCTCGCCCTGCTGTTGGTGTACGTGGTGTGGGGCACCACGTACTTTGCCATCGGCATCGCCTTGCAGACCATGCCGCCCCTGTTGATGAGCGCGATCCGTTTCCTGTGTGCAGGCGGCGTGATGCTGCTGGTGGCGCTGTGGCAGGGGCACGCGCTGCCCACGGTCTTGCAGTGGCGTAACTCGGCCATCGTGGGCGCGTTGATGGTGTTTCTGGCGATGAATCTGGTGGTTTTTGCGCAGAAGCTGGGCATCGGCTCGGGCCTGATGGCCACGGTGGTAACCACCATGCCGATGTGGCTGGCGCTGTGGTCGCACTGGGGCGGCGAACGGGTACCGTTGATGAGCTGGATCGGCGTGGCACTGGGCGTGGTGGGTGCGCTGCTACTCGCATTGGAGGGCGACTTTTCTGCGACCTGGCTCGGAGCGCTGCTGGCCTTTGGCGCGCCGCTGTGCTGGAGCGTGGGTTCGTACGCATCGCGCAAGTTGTCTCTGCCTGCGCCTGCCATGGCGGCGGCTGCGCAGTGGCTGGTGGGTGGGGCGATGGGGCTGGTGGCGGCACTGTGCTTCGAGCCGCTGAGCGCGCTGGGGCAGGTGAGTGCGAAGTCGTGGGCTGCGTGGGTGTACCTGCTGGTGTTTGGGACGCTGGTGGCGCTCAATGCGTATCTGTGGCTGCTGCAGAACACGTCGGCGGCGTTGGCGGGGAGCTATTCGTTTGTGAACCCGGCCGTGGCGTTGTTGGTGGGGGTGGCGCTGGGGGGTGAGTTGCTGACGGGGTGGGTGTTTGCGGCGTTGCCGCTGATTGGGGCGGCGCTGGTGTTGATTTTGTATGGCAAGGCGTTGAAGGGGTGGTGGGTGGGGCGAAGGGCGTCTTGGTGGGGCCTGCGGGTGGGGTAGTGGGCTGGGGTGTCTTGTTTTGTCTTGTCTTCCACCCGTTCAGGTTGAGCCTGTCGAAGTCTTTGCGCGTCTTCACTATCCGTTCTGATTGAGCTTGTCGAAACCTGGGCGCTAGCTCGCTAGCTCGCTGATTCGGCAGCATGCCTTTGTTGAGGGCGGGGGCCGGGGTGCGCGCCCGGCGGCGCGGTAACTTTCTCTTGGTTCGCCAAGAGAAAGTCACCAAAGAGAAGGCGACCCCAAGTCTGCGACCCCTTCGCTGCGCTACGGGGCAAACCTGCGTCGGGGCGGTTGCGGGGTGCGCCGTGGAACTCACTGCGCGCCTGCGGCGCTACGTTCAGACAGCCACGGCGAGCTAGATAACGAAGCATGCGCGCTTCGACGCGCATGCTCACCCCGCAACCGCCCCGACGCAGGCGCAGCCACAGGGGGGGCAGCCGAACAGCCAACCTCCGAACAGCCACACGGGCCATTGCTTCGCTCGGCCGCGCGGTCGCGGCGCGCAGCGCCTGCGCGTTCGGGGCCGAGCAACGCGATGGCCCGTGTGGATGTTCTCTCCCACATCCCTTCAGGATGCGCCGAGGAGCACAGGGCGTGGGGTGAGCGTGTGCCGAAGGACACACGCATCGTGAACTGACTCGCTGCGGATGTCTGAGCGTAGCGCGGCAGCGCGCAGCGAGTTCCGCAGCGCACCCCACGACCGAGCACCGCAGGTTGCCCCACTCGCCCGCAGGGCGAGTGGGGACGCAGGCTGTAGGGTCGCCCTTTCTTTGGTGACTTTCTTTCGGCGACGCGAAAGAAAGTTACTCGCACGCCGGGCGACTCCCGGCCTCCGCCCTTGAACCAGGCACGCGGTACAAACCAGCGAGCCTGCGAGCGCACCCCGGATTCGACAAGCTCAACCCGAACGGCCATGGGTCGATGTGCCCAGGTTTCGACAAGCTCAACCCGAACGGGCGGGAAGTCAATTCGCGGCTCTGTAGCTTCAGCCGACGCGGCTGAGCACTGCGGCGCTCAACCATGGATCACATCCATCAAGCCCCATCCGGCACCACCGCCGTCGCCTCAATCTCCACCTTCGCCCGCTCCTCCATCAACCCCACTACCTGCACACACGCCATCGCCGGAAAATTCTTCCCCAGCACCTCGCGGTACACCGCCCCCAGTTCCTTCAACCGCGCGTTGTACTCCTGGCGGTCCACCACATACCAGGTCAGCCGCACCAGATGCTCCGGCCCCGCGCCACCGGCCTGCAGCACCTCCCGCACGTTCAGCAACGTCTGCCGCGTCTGCGCAATGAAGTCATCGCTCTCGAACTGCTGCTGCGCATTCCACCCGATCTGCCCGCCGGTAAAAACCATGGTGCCGCGCGCCGCCACGCCATTGGCATAGCCCTTGGGTGCCACCCAACCTTGCGGTTGCAAAAGTGTGTTGATCATGTTGTTTCTACTATCTTCTAAGAGGACGACGACGAGGACGACGATAAGGGAGACGGAGCAGGCGAAGGAGCGCCCGCAGCCCCCTGGCGCAGCTTGAACCGCTGCAGCTTGCCCGTCTCCGTGCGCGGCAATACCGTGACGAACTCCACCACGCGCGGGTACTTGAACGGGGCAATCGTGGCCTTCACGTGGTCCTGCAGGGTCTTGACCATCGCCGCATCGCCGGTGTGGCCAGGTTTGAGCACGCAAATGGCCTTGACCACCATCCCGCGCTCGTCGTCGGGCACGCCGATCACGCCGCACTCGGCCACCGCGGGGTGGCGCAGCAGGGCGTCTTCGACCTCGGGGCCGCCCACGTTGTAGCCGGCGGTGATGATCATGTCGTCGTCGCGCGCTTGGTAGAAGAAGTAGCCGTCGGCGTCCTGCGTGAACGCGTCGCCGGGGTAGTTCCAGCCGTCCTTCACATACTTGGCCTGGCGCGGGTCGTCGAGGTACTTGCAGCCCGTGGGGCCGACGACGGCGAGCTTGCCCACGGTGCCCAGTGGCACCTCGTTGCCGTCGTCGTCCACCACCTTGGCGGTGTAGCCGGGCACGACCTTGCCGATGGCGCCGGGGCGCGTGTGGCCGCCCGCCGACGAGACAAAGATGTGGAACATTTCGGTGGCGCCGATGCCGTCCGTCATGTCGATGCCGGTAGCGTTCTTCCACAGCTGGCGTGTGGCGTCGGGCAGGCCCTCGCCCGCGCTCACGCTGATGCGCAGTTGCGGCAGGCCGATCTGTTGGGCGAACGGCGCCATCTGCCGGTAGAAGGTGGGCGCGGTGTAGCAGATGGTGACGCCCGCATCGCGCATCAGCGTGACCATGGTCTCGGGCGTGTAAGGCTGGTCCGGGAAGTACACGCTGGCCCCGGCCCACATGGGGAAGACGAGCAGGCCGCCCAGCCCGAAGGTGAAGGCCAGCGGCGGCGATCCGGCCACGATGTCGTCGGGCGTGGCCTTGAGCACGTGGCGCGGCCAGGCCTCGCAGGCGGCCAGCACGTCGCGGTGGGTGTGCACCGCCGCTTTGGGCGCGCCCGTAGTGCCGGAGGTAAAGGCCATCAGCGCGATGTCGTCGGCCGATGTGGGGCAGGGCGGTGTGGTGCCGGGCTTGGCCTGTGCGCGCTGGACCAAGTCGGCCGCATCGGGCGCGGTGTGGAACGGCACGATGGCGGCCAGCACGGGTTGCTGCGCCTGCGCCGCCTGCAGCTCGGCCAGCAGGCGGCCGTCGCACAGCGCCAGCGTGGGCTGTGCGCGTTCGATGATGCTGGCCAGCTCGCCCGCGCGCAGCAGCGGCATGGTGGCCACCGCAACCAGGCCGGCGTACACCGTGCCCAGCCAGGCCAGCGCCATCTCCACCGTGTTGCCGCCGCGCAGCAGCACGCGGTTGCCGGGCACAAGGCCGTGGTCCTGCGTCAGTACCTCGGCGATGCGCGCGGCCTCGGTCCAGGCGTCGCGGTAGGTGTACGTGCGGTGCGGGCCGCGCAGCAGCGGGCGGTCGATGTGGCCGGCGCGCTCGGCCTGCTCGAACAGGGATTGCACCAGGTTGGCCTGCGCGGCGATCTGCTGCTCGGGCAGGTCGTAGTGCAGCGTGGGCCAGGCCTCGGGTGGGGGCAGGCGGTCGTGCACGAAATGGTCGGGCTGTGCGGACGGGGCGGTGCTGCTGCTGCTGCTGCTCGTGCTGGTGCTGCTCATGTCGTGTTACTCCTGCAGGGTGGCCTTGCCGATGATGAGTTGCTGCACTTCGGTGGCACCTTCGTAGATGCGCAGCGAGCGGATGTCGCGGTACAGCGACTCGACCTTGCTGCCCACCTCCACGCCGCGCCCGCCGTGCAGTTGCAGCGCCATGTCGATGACGCGCTGGGCGTTTTCGGTGGCGGTCATCTTCGCCATTGCGGCTTCGGCCGAGACCCGGGCCTGGCCTGTGTCGCGCAGCCAGGCCGCGCGGTAGGTGAGCAGCGCGGCGCTGTCCACCAGCGCGGCCATCTCGCCGATCTTGGCCTGCGTGAGCTGAAAGTCCGCCAGTGTCTGGCCGAACATGCGGCGCTGGCGCGCGTGGTGCACGGCCTCGGCCAGTGCGCGGCGCGCCATGCCCAGCGCGGCGGCGGCGACCGACGCGCGAAAGATGTCGAGCGTGCGCATGGCCAGCTTGAAGCCGCCGTTTTCTTCGCCCAGCAACGCGTCGCCAGGCACTTCGCAATCGGTGAACTGCAGTGTGGCCAGCGGGTGGGGGGCCATCACGTGGATGTGGTGCGAGGCATCCAGGCCCGGCGTGCCCGCATCGACGATGAAGGCGCTGATGCCGCGCGTGCCGCCCGCCGGGTCGGTCTTGGCGAACACGCAGTAGAAGTCGGCGATGCCGCCGTTGCTGATCCAGGTCTTGGTGCCGGTCAGCGAATAGGAGCCGTTGTGGCCGCTACCGCTGGATGGATGAGCGCGAGCAGCTATCGTTTGCATAGCGCCCACATCGGAGCCTGCCTCGGGCTCGCTCAGCGCAAACGCCGCGATCAGTTCGCCGCGCGCCACGCCCTGCAGGTAGTGCGCCTGCTGCGCGGGGCTGCCGGCCAGCGTGATGGCGCCGCTGCCCAGGCCCTGCATCGCAAAGGCAAAGTCCGCCAGCGGCGAGTGGTAGGCCAGTGTCTCGCGCAGCAGCACCAGCGCGCGCGAGTCGAGTGCGGGCAGCGCGCCGCCGTGTTCGGCGGGCACGCAGTAGCGCAGCCAGCCGCCCGCGCCCAGGCGCTGCACCCAGTCGCGGCAGGCGGCGCGGTCGTCGGTTTCATCGACCTGCTGCGCGGCGGCCCAGGGCACCAGGCCGTCGGCCAGCGCGCGGTGGGCGTCGTCGAAGAAGGGCAGGGCCAGGTGCGCCGTGGAGGGCGGGCGGGGGGCTGGGGGCGTTGCTACGTGCATCTTCTCAATCCCCTTGGAACACAGGCTTTTGCTTGGCCGCAAACGCCTCGTACGCGCGCCGGAAGTCTTCGGTCTGCATGCAGATGGCCTGCGCCTGCGCCTCGGCCTCGATGGCCTGCTCGATGGTCATGCTCCACTCCTGGCTGAGCATGGTCTTGGTCATGCCGTGGGCGAAGGTGGGGCCGTCGGCCAGCGTGCGCGCCGTGGCCTGCACGTTGGCCAGCAGGTCGGCGCTCTCATACAAATCATTGAAGAAGCCCCAGGCCAGGCCTTCGTGCGCCGTCATCGCGCGGCCGGTGAACAGCAGCTCGCTGGCGCGGCCCTGGCCGATCATGCGGGGCAGCAGTGCGCAGGCGCCCATGTCGGCACCGGCTAGGCCCACGCGCGTAAAGAGGAAGGCGGTCTTGGTCGCCTGGGTGCCGTAGCGCATGTCGCAGGCCAGCGCCATCATCGCGCCCGCGCCGGCGCAGATGCCGTCGATGGCGCCCAGCACGGGCTGCGGGCAGGCGCGCATGGCCTTGATCAGATCGCCCGTCATGCGCGTGAACTCCAGCAGCTCGGGCATGGTCATGGTGGTGAGCGGGCCGATGATCTCGTGCACGTCGCCGCCCGAGCAGAAGTTGCCGCCCGCACCGGTGACGACGATGGCCTTCACGTCGGTGGCAAACCGCAGCGCGTAGAAGAAGTCGCGCAGCTCCGAGTAGCTCTGGAAGGTGAGCGGGTTCTTGCGGTCCGGCCGGTTGAGCGTGACGGTGCCCACGCCGCCATCAAAGCTCCACGCAAAATGCTCGGCCACGTAGCGGGCCTCAGGGTTGAACTGCTCGCGCATAGGGTTGCTGGCCCCGATGAAGTGTTTCATTCGGCTGTCTCCAAAGAGTTGTCTTGGGTGTGTTCCTTCACCTTGCCCAGCAGGCGGTGCAAGGTGGCGATGTCGCGTTCGCCCAGCGTGGCAAACGCCTCGACGATCCACTGCTCGTGCTGGCGCGCCATGTCGTTGAACTGCTGGCGGCCTTGCGGTGTCAGGCGCACCAGGTAGGCGCGGCGGTCGCCTTCCACGTCCAGGCGCTCCACCAGGCCTTCGGCCACCAGTTGGTCGGTGATGCCGGTGATGTTGCCGCTCGTCACCATCATGCGGCGCGAGAGCTCTTTCATCTTCATGCCTTCGGGCGCGCGTTCGAGCTGCGCCATCAGGTCAAAGCGCGGCAGCGTGGTGTCGAACTGCGCGCGCAGGTTGCTGCGCACCTGCTTTTCGATGAGCTGCGTGCAGGTGAGCATGCGCAGCCACAGGCGCAGCGCCTCGGGGTGCTCGCTGGGGGCGGCGCCGTGCAGGCGGGCTTCGAGGTCCATGGCTAGCCCTCTTCCTCGGCCGATGCTCTGTTTTTGGTCGCTGATGGCGCTTGTGCAGCCAGCGCTGCGACCTGTTTTTGTTTGGCGATCTCGCGCAGCATCTGGTCGCGTCCGCTGGCGTACTGCACGGGCCAGTCGGTGTGCGCGGCGGCCACGGGGCTCAGCTGCGCAGCGGCGTGCAGCGTCCATGCCGGATCGGCCAGGTGGGGGCGGGCGATGGCGCACAGGTCGGCGCGGCCGGCGGCGATGATGCTGTTGGCGTGGTCGGCCTCGCTGATCGCGCCCACGGCCATGGTGGCGATACCCACCTCGTTGCGGATGCGGTCGGCAAACGGCGTCTGGTACATGCGGCCGTACACCGGCTTGGCGGCGCGCGTGGTCTGGCCGGACGACACGTCGATCAGGTCGGCGCCTGCGGCCTGGAACAGGCGCGCGATCTGCACCGCGTCGTCGGGCGTGGTGCCGCCCGGCGCCCAGTCGTGGGCCGAGATGCGCACGCTCAATGGCTTGTCGGCCGGCCACACGGCGCGCACGGCGGCGAACACTTCGAGCGGGTAGCGGCAGCGGTTGTCGATGCTGCTGCCGCCGTATTCATCCGTGCGCTGGTTGGTGATGGGGCTGATGAAGCTGGCCAGCAGGTAGCCGTGCGCGCAGTGCAGCTCCAGCCAGTCGAAGCCGCAGGCCGCGGCGCGCTCTGCGCTGGCGACGAACGCGGCGGTCATCCCGTCCATGTCGGTGCGGGTCATGGCGGCGGGCGCCTGGTTCTGCTCGCCGTAGGCCAGGGCGCTGGCGGCCAGCAGGGGCCAGTTGCCATCGGCCAGCGGCTCGTCCGTGCCTTCCCAGCCCACGCGCGTGGAGCCTTTGGGGCCGCTGTGGCCCAGCTGCAGGCCGATCTTGGCGGTGCTGCTGCCGTGCACGAAGTTCACGATGCGGGTAAAGGCGGCTTGCTGCGCATCGTTCCACAGCCCGGTGCAGGCAGGGGTGATGCGGCCCTCGGGCGTGGGGCTGGTCATCTCCACCATCACCAGCGCCGCGCCGCCCAGCGCGCGCGCGCCCAGGTGCACCAGGTGGAAGTCCTGCGGCACGCCATCGACCGCGCTGTAGGTGGCCATGGGCGAGACGACGATGCGGTTCTTGAGGGTGAGGCCTTTCAACGCAAAGGGCGTGAGCATGGGGGGCACGGCTGTCGTGCCACCGGCCAGCCAGGTCTCATAGCCCTCCAGCCACTGCGCATCGCGCAGCCGCAGGTTTTCGTGGCTGATGCGCTGGCTGCGGGTGAGCAGCGAATACGCGAACTGCTCCACCTGCATGCCGGTGTAGCGGTTCACGTTCTCGAACCACTCGGTGGAGTTGCGCGCGGCGTTCTGGATCTTGAGCACCTCAACGCTGCGGCGCGCCTCGTAGTGCTGCAGCACCTCGTCCATGGGCAGGCCCTTGGGAAGGCCGGTCGCAAATTCGTTGGCCAGGTCGATCGCGTCTTCGAGCGCGAGCTTGGTGCCGCTGCCGATCGAGAAATGCGCGGTGTGCGCCGCGTCGCCCATCAGCACGATGGGCACCTGCTTGCCGCCGATGGTCTCGCGGTGCACCCAGGTGTTGCAGATCACGCGCGGAAAGCGGATCCAGTTGGCCGAGCCGCGCAGGTGCGTGGCATTGCTGATGAGGGCGTTGCCATCGAGGTACTTGGCAAACAGCTGCTCGCAAAACGCAATCGCCTCGGGCTGCTCCATCTGGTCCAGGCCGTGGGCCTTCCACACCGCTTCGGGGGTCTCGATGATGAAGGTGGAGGTGTCGGCGTCGAACTGGTAGGCGTGCGCCTGAAACCAGCCGTGTTCGGTCTGCTCGAAAGCGAAGGTAAAAGCGTCCAGTTTCTTGTGCGTGCCCAGCCAGACAAAGCGGCACTCGCGCAGGTCGATGTCGGGCTGGTAGGTGGCGGCGTAGCGCGTGCGGATGCGGCTGTTGAGGCCGTCGCTGGCGATCACCAGGTCGGCGCCGTACTGCACGGCCAGGGCCTGGTCGTCGGCCACATCGGTCTCGAACACCAGCTCCACGCCCACGGCCAGGCACCGGTCCTGCAGGATGTTGAGCAGCCGCTTGCGCCCGATGCCGCAAAAGCCGTGGCCCGAAGAACGCACGCTGCGGCCCTTGAAGAACACCTCGATGTCGTCCCAGTGGTTGAACGCGTCGCCGATGAGCGCGGCCGTGGGCGCGTCGGCCGCCTGCAGGTTGGCCAGCGTCTGGTCGGACAGCACCACGCCCCAGCCGAAGGTGTCGAACGGCCGGTTGCGCTCGACCACCGTGACCCGGTGGGCAGGGTCTTGCTGCTTCATGAGCAGTGCGAAATAAAGGCCTGCGGGCCCGCCGCCAATGCAGAGGATGTTCATGGGAAAATAGTTTAGGCTTAAACAACATGCTGTCAATGGGGCCTTCCCGGCGACCCATGGCGCGGGCAAGGTCATGGCGCCAGGTGTTGACGCAGTGCAGCAAGCTGCCAAAAATAAATTGCATGAAGCACCTTCTGAACACCCTGGAAGGGCGGCTGGCGGCGCTGCCGGTGCCGATGGCCGTGCAACTGCCCGCCGGGCAGCAACTGGGCGCGCGCGACCCCGCGGTCACGCTGCGCTTTCGCGACCGCCTGGCGCTGGTGGCGCTGGCCACGGGCGAGATCGGCAACGTGGGCGCCGCCATCGTCGAAGGCCGGGTGGCGCTGGAGGGCGGCATGCGCGACCTCATGGCCGCGGCCGCGGGCCTGCTGACGCGCGATCCGGCCCGCGACCAGCACCATGGCTGGCAGCGCGTGCTGGCGCGGGCCCGCTCCATGGCCGTGCACACCCTGGGGCACGATGCACGGCATGTGCAGTTCCACTACGACCTGTCCGACGACTTCTATGCGCTGTGGCTGGACGAGCGGCGCGTGTACTCGTGCGCCTACTACCGGGACGCCGCCCTGGACCTGGCCTCCGCGCAGGAGGCCAAGCTCGACCACATCTGCCGCAAGCTGCGCCTGGCGCCCGGCGAGCGCTTTCTCGATATCGGCGCGGGCTGGGGCGGCCTGCTGCTGTGGGCGGCCGAGCATTACGGCGTGGACGCCACGGGCATCACGCTGTCGCACCACCAGCATGCGCACGTGCAGCGCCTCATCGCAGAGCGCGGCCTGCAGGGCCGGGTGCGCATGGAGCTGCGCGACTACCGCGAGCTGCCGCCCGGCCAGCCCTTCGACAAGATCGCCTCGGTCGGCATGTTCGAGCACGTGGGCCGCGCGCAGATGGGCCGCTACTTCGACACCGTGCACCGCCTGCTGCGCCCGGGCGGCCTGATGCTGAACCACGGCATCACCGCCGGCGCGGTGGACAACGCGCAACTGGGCGCGGGCATGGGGGATTTCATCGAGCAGTACATCTTTCCGGGCGGCGAGCTCATCCATGTGAGCGCGGTGCTGCACGACATGGCGCGCGCGGGCCTGGAGATGGTGGACACCGAAAACCTGCGCCCGCACTACGCGCGCACGCTGTGGGCATGGTCCGACAGGCTGGAGGCCCGCCTGCCTGCGGCGCGCGACGTGCTGGCCGCACACTGGGGCAGCGAGCAGGGCGATAAAGTCCTGCGTGCGTACCGCCTGTACCTTGCAGGCAGTGCGCTGGGGTTCGAGCGCGGCTGGATGGCCCTGCACCAGATGCTGGCCGTCCGGCCCGACGGCGACATGGCCACGGGGGCGATGCCCGGCGCACAATCGGACTATCCGTTCACCCGCGAGTACATCTACCGCAGCTAAGTCTGCTTCATCCAACCAAGAAAACGGTTCACCTCCATGCTCTACAAATTCAAATCCCGCGCTGCAGCCGACCTGATCATGCTCGAGCCGCAGGGCCGCCAGGTCGTGACCATCATGGGCAAGACGCCGGGTGCCAGCGGCATCGTGACGGTTGCCCAGATCCCTGCCGCCATCGCAGCGCTCGAGTCCGCCGTGGCCGCCGAAGAAGCCCTGCCGGCCTCTGCAGACGCGGACGGCGACGACGAAGCCACCACGCAGGAACGCGCCGAGACCGTGCGCCTGCGCCAGCGGGTGGCACCGCTGATCGACATGCTCAAGCGCAGCGCGGCCGAGGGCGCGGATGTGGTCTGGGGTGCGTGATCAGATGTGATCTGATCTGGACTCGCACTGGGGCGGACGGACGCCCTGGCCGCCTTTGAATCACTGCCGGAACATGCCCGCAGCGATCCGGCAGGCATTCAAATTTGAAAGAGGCGCGTAGTTGTGGCGACAGCGCGTGGCGCGATGGCCGCGCCGTCAGCGGCGATCAATCCACCTTCGCTCCCGACGTCTTCACCACCTGCGCCCACTTCTTGTGCTCATTGTCGATGTGCCTGGCAAAGTCGGCGGGCGTGTTGCCCCCAGGGATCGCGCCTTGCGCCACCAGCCGCTCCTTCATCGCCGGCGTGGCCAGCGACTTGGCGACTTCCTGCTGGATGCGGTTCACGATGTCGGCCGGTGTGCCAGCAGGCGCCAGCAGGCCGAACCACGAGCTGGCTTCGTAACCCTTGAGCGTGGGGCCGCCGGCCTGCTCCACCGTCGGCACATCGGGCAGGGCGCTGGAGCGCTGCGAGCTGGTCACCGCCAGCGCCGTGAGCTTGCCCGCCTTGATCTGCGCCATCGACGACGGCAGGTTGTCGAACATCACATCGGCGTTGCCCGCCACCATGTCCAGCAGCGCGGGGCCCGAGCCGCGGTAGGGCAGGTGCAGCATGAAGGTGCCCGTCATGCTCTTGAACAGCTCGCCCGCGAGGTGGATGGACGTGCCATTGCCGCTCGACGCCATGTTCATCTTGCCCGGGCTGGCCTTGGCTACGCGGATGAAGTCCTGCACGTTGGAGATGCCCTGGGCCTTGGCCTTGTCGGCATTCATCACCATCACGTTGGGCACCGCAGCGACCATGGTGATGGGCACGAAGTCCTTGATCGGGTCGTACGGCAGCTTGGCATACAGCGCGCGGTTGATGCCGTGCGTGCCCACCGTGCCCATCAGCAGCGTGTAGCCGTCGGCGGGCGACTTGGCCACGACCTCGGCCCCCACATTGCCGCCCGCGCCCGCACGGTTGTCAACGATGAACTGCTGTCCGAATGCACGGCTCAGTTCGGGCGCCATGGCGCGCGCCAGGATGTCTGTGGTGCCGCCCGGGGCGAACGGCACCACGATGCGCACGGGCTTGGTGGGCCAGCCGCCGCCGGTCGTGGGCGCTGCGGTCTGCGCATGGGCAGCGCCCGGTGCTACCAGCAGCGAGCCCGCCGCGGCGATGGCGAGGGCACCGAGCGCGCTCAGGGTGAAGGCGAGCGCGACGGCCTTGCGGCGGCTGCGCGCCTGGCTGCGGGCCTGGATCTGTGCGCTGGTGCGCGCGGGTTGGTAGGGGGCTGGTTGCGGCTGAGCCATGGGCGGGCTTTCGTAGTACGGATGGTCTTCCAGCTCGACGGCTGTGACTCTCTTTGTACGTGGGCTCGGACGCCCTGCGCAGATGGGATAACCCGTATCAAGTGCATACTTTGCTACATTGTTCTGCGGGGTTGTAGCCCGTTACACGCGAGCAAGTCTGTTACGCCGCAGGGCGGCTGAAAAGAATTTCCGACTCCTATGATTCGCGCCGCCAGCACCCGGTAGAGGTGCTGCGAATCAGGAGGGATTTGTCGATGGGTTTTCTGGCATGGCCTTTGGAGAGCAACCGCATCCGGCGTGATGTGACGAACAACACTTTCGGCACGGTGCGGACCAACGCCGATGGGACGAAGCGTGATCACCAAGGGTGGGACTTGGTGGCGACCAAGCTCACGGCTTGCTACGCAATTGCGGACGGTGTGATCAAAAGTGCGAAGGATGAAGGGCCCAAAGGTCACGGAAAGACCGTGGTGCTGGAGTTTTCATTTCAGGGACGCGCGCTGTTTGCGCTGTACTCGCACTTGAGCCTCTTCAACGTGGCGGCGGGCTGCAAGGTCGAGCAAGGGGAAATCATTGCCTATACCGGCACCTCCGGCAATGCCAGAGGTATGACCGGGGAAGATCAGCACTTGCATTTCGAAATTCGGACGGACCAGTACGCCCGTGGAGGGCTCACCGGCAGAATCAATCCCGAGGAGCTTTACGGACGCGCTCCGAAGGGGATGACCATCGTGGAGTCACATGCGCAAAAGCGGCTGTTGTCAGGCAGCACCGGTTTGAAGATTCACGCCACAGACATGAGGCGCTGGTGATGGGCCAACACATGGTTGTAACCCTGGCCCTGTGCTGCGCCTTGGCGGCATGCCAGCGCACCGAGGAGGTCCCAATCGCTGGAGTCTCCGACGCGCAAGCCTTGCTCGGGAAAACCTACCTGTCCTCCGCGGCCCAGGGGCGTTTGGTGGAGGGCTCTCCCTGCGATTTCATGGGTGCCAGTGTGGAATGGGAGAACGAGCCAGAGAAAATCGGCTGGTCCGACGCGGTGGCAGTGTGTCAGGGCGTGCCTGTTCTTCTGATCGCCAAAACGCGTAAAAGCAATGCCCCGCTCCTCAGTTTTCCCCTCTGGGAAATCGTCGCGGTCCAGGTGCTCCCCCAAGTCAGCAACTACGCCGAAGAAGGCTTGGGGGACGACCCTCTGGAGCTCATTTCCCCCACAGCCGGTCAATGCGATGTGGGCCAGTCTGGATCGCAACCTGTCTATGTGCTGCTTCGCTGGGGTGGGCGCGATACAGTGGCCGGGCCGCCGGGGGTGGAGGCTGTATGGATGATCGATGCGGCCAATGACCGGTTCGTGGCGCTGGACCCGCGCGATGTCCGCTGTGAACAGATGACTGAATGATCGCCCCCCTGCTCGTCTGCCTCATTCCTCTAGCGGGCGCGGCCAGCGGGGTCACGCAACCGCCCAATCATCACGACTGCCGCCAACAAAAAGCCGCCCTGCTTTTCGCCAGGGCGGCTGCTTTGCGGGCTCAGCGCAACCAGTTGCGCTAGACCGTCTGTGCGGTGATCAATCAGTCCGCGTAAGAACCCGCCGCCTTGATAGCCGCACCGAACTTCTCGGTTTCTGCCAGCACGAACTTCTTGTGTTCAGCCGGCTCGACGCGCTTGTCGGTCGCGACCACGGCGCCCAGGCCTTCCTGCTTCTTGATGAACTCGGGGTCCTTCAGGGCGACCTTGAGGGCGTCGTTGATCTTGGTCAGTATCGGTGCGGGCGTGCCCTTGGGGGCGTACAGGCCGTGCCAGATGGTCACGTTGAAGTCCTTCACACCCGACTCGGCCAGCGTGGGCAGGTCTTTCAGGGCGGGGGTGGTCAGGCGCTTGCTGGTGGTCACGGCATAGGCCTTGACCTTCTTGCTTTCGATCTGCGACGTGGTGTTGGTGGTCTGGTCGCACAGCAGGTCGATCTGGCCGCCGATCAGGTCGGTGATGGCAGGTGCCGTGCCCTTGTACGGTACGGCGGTCATGTCGACCTGCACGGCGCTCTGGAAGATCAGACCGCACAGGTGCGATGCCGAGCCCTGGCCTGCGTTGCCCAGGTTGATCTTGCCCTTGTTCTGCTGCAGCCAGCCAGCCAGTTCCTTGTAGTTGTTGGCGGGCATCGAGGGGCGGGCGATGAGCGTCATGGGCACGTCGTTGATCACGCCCAGGTATTCGAAGTCGTTGGCCACGTTGAAGGCCAGCTTGCGGTACATGGTGGGCATGGTGGCCATGCTCACGTGGTTGAGCAGCAGGGTGTAGCCGTCCGGTGCGGCGCGGGCCACCTTGGCGGAGCCGATGGTGCTGCCGGCGCCGGCCGAGTTGTCCACCACCACGCTGATGCCGCCCAGGGGCTTGCGGATGGCTTCGGCCAGGTCGCGCGCCACGCGGTCGGTGGGGCCGCCAGCGGCGTAGGGGACCACGATGGTGATCGTCTTGTCCTTGGACGGGAACTCCTGGGCGCTGGCGCCAAAGGCGGTGGCTGCAGCGGCAGCGATCAGTGCGAGTTTCAGCATTTTTTTCATGGTCTCTCCTGTAAATGACGGGCCATGATAGCGAGGGGGGTCTGGCGAGGTATTGCGGATATTACGTAGCACACCCCCTGCAGGGTCTTCAAGCCAAAAAGGCCTGCAGCGCTTGCCAATCAAGCGCCAAGCGCTATTGAATAGTGAGCATGCGTTAGGGTAAATACTGCAGTTCCCGGGGGGCAGGATGGGAATGGCGGGCGGTGGCGGCCGCCTGAATGGGCGGTTTCTTGCGCTGGCGCAAACCTGCGGTGCCGTGCGGTGGACGCCTGGCACCAGGTTTGGCCGCAGCCGGCGCCCGGGCGCGCCGCGGCCAAGGTGACGGCCTACTTGTAGCTTCTGGCGTCCTCGATCACCTTGCCGTCGTTGGGCAGGGTGCCGGGGGCCACCATCTGCACGTCGCCGCGCAGCTTGGTCACTTCGCGGATGGCGTCGCCCAGTTGGCGCGCCAGGCCTTCGGCGGTCTCGGTGGTCTCGACCTGCAGCACCATCTGGTCGTTGGCCATCTCGCCGCTGACCACCAGGCGTGCGCGCAGCACCTGCGGAAACCGCCGTGCGATGGTCGCGATCTGGCCCGGGTGCACGAACATGCCGCGCACCTTGGTCGTCTGGTCCGCGCGGCCCATCCAGCCCTTGATGCGGGTGTTGGTGCGGCCGGTGGGGCAGGTGCCCGGCAGCACGGCCGAGAGGTCGCCGGTGCCGAAGCGGATCAGCGGGTAGTCGGGGTTGAGCGTGGTCACCACCAGTTCGCCCACCTCGCCCTCGGGCACCGGGTCGCCGGTGCCGGGGCGCACGATCTCGACGATGGCGCCTTCGTCCAGCACCAGGCCTTCGCGCGCCGAGGTCTCGTACGCGATCAGGCCCAGGTCGGCCGTGGCGTAGCACTGGTAGCCCGCGATGCCGCGCTCGGCAAACCAGTCGCGCAGCGACGGCGGGAACGCCTCGCCGGACACCAGCGCCTTGGTCACCGTGGGCAGCGGCACGCCCAGCTCGGCGGCTTTTTCCACGATGATTTTCAGAAAGCTCGGCGTGCCGATGTAGCCCGCGGGCCGCAACTCGGCCATGGCCTGCACCTGCTGCTCGGTCTGGCCCGTGCCGCCCGCAAACACGGTGCAGCCCAGCGCATGGGCACCGGTCTCCATCATCGAACCCGCGGGCACGAAGTGGTAGCTGAAGCTGTTGTGGATCAGCTCGCCCCGCCGGAACCCCGCCGCGTAGATCGCCCGCGCCATGCGCCAGTAGTCGGGCCGCGTGCCCTCGGGCTCGTAGATGGTGCCCGGGCTCGCGAACACCCGCGGCATGCCCGCCCCAAAGCCCAGCGCCGAAAACCCGCCGAACACATTGCTCGCGCGCTGCGCCTGCTGGCGCTCCAGCAGCTCGTACTTGCGCGTGACCGGCAGTCGCGCCAGCGCTGCACGGCTGGTCACACCCGCCGCATCCACGCCGGCCAGGATGTCCGCGAATGCCGCACTGTTCTGCTGCGCATGCCCCACCTGCCGCGGCAACGCCGCCAGCAGCGCCGCCTCGCGCTCGGCCGTGCTCCGGGTTTCCTGGGCGTCAAAAAACGTCGTCATGCCGGGATTCCTCTGCAGTGTTTTGAATGAAATAAGCCGCTACCGCACACCCATCAAGCGCCAGCAGCTATGAAATCAGGAGTAAACAAAAAAACGTTGATTGCGTCACACCGCCAAACCCCCCGCTGCCCCCACCCAGCGCACCCGTGGATCTGGCTCCGCCAGTCCACCGGGTGCGTCCCCCTGAGGGGGAAGGCGCGCAGCGCCTCAGGGGGCATGTCAAGCCAACCAGCGCTTGCGCCGCTTGTAGCTCTTGACATCCTTGAAGCTCTTGCGCTCCCCGCCGCCCACGCCCAGGTAGAACTCCTTGACGTCCTCGTTGTTGGCCAGGTCGCTCGCGGCGCCGTCCATCACCACGCGGCCGCTTTCCATGATGTAGCCGTAGTCCGAATATTTGAGGGCCATGTTGGTGTTCTGCTCGGCCAGCAGGAAGGTGACCTTCTCCTTGGTGTTCAGGTCCTTCACGATGTTGAACACCTCCTCCACGATCTGAGGCGCCAGGCCCATGGAGGGCTCGTCGAGCAGCACCATGCTGGGGTTGGCCATCAACGCGCGGCCGATGGCGCACATCTGCTGCTCGCCGCCCGACGTGTACGCCGCCTGCGAGGTGCGCCGTGTCTTGAGCCGCGGAAAGTAGTTGTAGACCTTCTCCAGGTTGGCCGCGATCTCGGCCTTGCTGGTGCGGGTGTAGCTGCCCGTCATCAGGTTCTCTTCGATGGTCAGGTGGGCAAAGCAGTGCCGCCCCTCCATCACCTGCACCACGCCGCGCTGCACCAGGTCGGCGGGCGACAAATTCTCGATGCGCTCGCCGCGCAGCTCGATGCTGCCCTTGGTGACCTCGCCGCGCTCCCCCTGCAGCAGGTTGGAGATCGCGCGCAGCGTGGTGGTCTTGCCCGCCCCATTGCCCCCCAGGATGGCCACGATGGAGCCCTGCGGCACCTGCAAGGAGACGCCCTTGAGCACCAGGATCACATGGTTGTAGATGACCTCGATGCCGTTGACGTTGAGAACGATATTGCTGTTGGAGTCCATGGTCTTCTCTTCCTTCGCTGTGCCAATCCAAAGAGCTGCGGTAGTTCGCAACGCTTTGGGTTGGCGGCTGCCCCCGGGAGCAACCGCTTCGTCACACCCGTCGGTACGGTCGCAGCCCAGACGCGAGGGCCACCGCGCAAGGGCCGCCCCGCCGCGCTGGTGGCGTCCCCCTTCCCGAATCGCGCCAGCGATTCGAGAGAAGGGGGAAGCGGCGCAGCCGCTCAGGGGGATGTACTTAGCTTTGGCAGTCCGCAGCATCCCGACGCGTCATCTTCTTGTCCGCCAAGTACTTCTCCGCACCGGCCTTCACCATGGGCTTCAGGATCTGCTCATCGGCCTGGTACCAGTCGGACGAGAAGTCCCACTTCTTGCCGTCCCAGGT
The DNA here is from genome assembly GCF_964253015.1 of Acidovorax sp. LjRoot194. Lineage (NCBI taxonomy): Bacteria > Pseudomonadati > Pseudomonadota > Betaproteobacteria > Burkholderiales > Comamonadaceae > Acidovorax > Acidovorax sp. LjRoot194. The sequence goes on from NZ_CAXUQB020000001.1 coordinate 675,105, forward strand.
GTGCACGCGTGCCCAGGTCGATCCCATGTGGTCGGCGCAGCTGGTGGACAGGGGGCGCATCACGCCGCCAAAGCCCATGGCGTCGAGCTTCTTCTGGTCCAGCGCCAGGTTCTCCATGCCCCAGCGCACCTGCTCGCCGGTCATGACCTTGCCCTTGCCGAAGCGCTCCTGCGCGCGGCGCACCGACTCGACCGCCAGCATCTGGATGATCACGCCGCGCGTGTACAGCACCGAGCCCACTTCGTCCTTGGGGCCCGTGCCCTGGCCCTTGTCGTGCACGTGCTTCATGATGTCCTGGATGACCTTGCTCTGCGTGCCGTAGCCGTTCAGCGCCAGGGCGTGATAGCCCTTGGCGCCTTCGCCCACATCGCGCACGTCCGGCTCGGCGCCGGCCCACCACACGCCATACAGCTTGTCGCGCGGGAAGCCGGTGGCCTGCGCTTCCTTCAGGGCGGTGGAGTTCATCACGCCCCAGCCCCACAGCAGCACGTAGTCGGGGCGGCTCTGGCGCACCTGCAGCCAGGTGGCTTTCTGCTCCACGCCCGGTGCGGTCACGGGCAACATCTGCAGCTCGAAGCCGTGCATCTTGGCGCGCTCCTGCAGCAGCGGGATGGGCTCCTTGCCGAAGGGGCTGTCGTGGTAGACCAGCGCGATCTTCTTGCCCTTGAGCTTGTCCAGCCCGCCGGCAGACTTGCCGATGTGCTGGATCAGGATGTCGGCGCCGGTCCAGTAGCTGCCCATGAAGGGGAAGTTCCACTTGAACGCCTGGCCGTCCTGCGCCACCGACAGGCCGTAGCCCAGCGTCATCAGCGGGATCTTGTCCACGGGCGCTTTTTCGGTCAGCGCAAAGGTGATGCCGGTGGCCTGCGGGTCGAACAGCGCCACGCCGGGCTTGCCCTTCAGCCGCTCATAGCATTCCACGCCGCGGTCGGTGGCGTAGCCCGTTTCACATTCTTCAAAGGTGAGCTTCACGCCGTTGATCCCGCCGTCGCGGGCGTTGATCATCTTGATGTAGTCCTGCTTGCCGTTGGCCCATGGCACGCCGTTGGGAGCGTAGGGGCCCGTGCGGTAAGACAGCAGCGGGAAGAACTGCTCCTTGGCTTGCGCGAAGGCACTCGTCGCGACGGACGAGGCGCCAGCGGCAACCACCGCAGCGGCGATCACGAGTTTCGAAAGCTTCATGGATGTCTCCTTTGAATGAATGTGTTGAAGCACGGGGAAGAAACTGACGGATTCAAGGGCTGCGAGCTTTGCACTGGCATGCACGAGGCCAGCGCCACCGTGGAACTGGCTCTGCCAGGCCACCGGTGGCGTCCCCCTCCCGAAGGAAAGGGGGAAGGCGCGAAGCGACTCAGGGGGTGCATATCAGTCAATGCGGGAAGGGCCACAGCCGGAGTTTTTGCTTGGCGGTAGACCACAGCTTGGCCAGGCCGTGGGGCTCGACGATCAGGAACCAGACGATGAGCGCGCCGAAGATCATCAGCTCGGCATGCGACACGCCCGCCGTGGAGATCGTGATGCCGAAGAGGCCCAGCAAGGCCGGCAGGAACTGGTTGAGCACGATGGGCAGCACCACGATGAAAGCCGCACCGAAGAAGCCGCCCATGATGGAGCCCAGGCCGCCGATGATCACCATGAACAGCAGGCGGAACGACACCTCCACCGAGAAGGCCGCCGGCTCCCAGGCGCCCAGGTGCACGAAGGCCCACAGCGCACCGGCCATGCCGATGATGAAGGAGCTCACGGCAAACGCGCTGAGCTTGGCGTACATCGGGCGGATGCCGATCACCGCGGCGGCCACGTCCATGTCGCGGATCGCCATCCACTCGCGACCGATGGCGCCGCGCACCAGGTTCTTGGCCAGCAGCGCCACCACCACCAGCACCGCCAGGCAGAAGATGTACTTGCTGGTCGCGCTCTCGATGGGCAGGCCGAAGACCTGCAGGCTGTTCACCGACACCGAGCCCGAATCGGAGTTGTTGGTGAACCACTTGATGCGCAGGAACATCCAGTCCGAGAAGAACTGTGCGGCCAGCGTGGCCACCGCCAGGTACAGGCCCTTGACGCGCAGGCTGGGCAGCCCGAACAGGATGCCGAAGAACGTGGCGCACAGGCCGCCCAGGATCAGCGCGGGCACCAGCGGCATGCCGGGGATGCGCACGAAGAAGTTGTATGCGCCGTAGGCCCCCACGGCCATGAAGGCGCCCGAGCCCAGCGAGATCTGCCCGCAGTAGCCCACCAGGATGTTCACCCCCAGGGCCGCCAGCGCCATGATGACGAAGGGGATCAGGATGGCGCGGAAGATGTAGTCGCTGGCCAGCATGGGCACGGCGATGAAGGCCACGGCCAGGATGAGGCCGATGGCGATGCGGTCCTGCGCGATCGGGAAGATCTGCTGGTCGGCGCGGTAGCTGGTCTTGAACTGGCCGTTTTCGCGGTAGAGCATGGTGTGTCTCCTGTTGGTCTTGTTATGTTTCAGACGCGATCGATGATCTTTTGCACGGGGGCGCACCTGCGGTGCCACGCGGCGCCTGCGGCCCCGCTGACAACGCGCGGTGCGCGTTGTGCCTCCTTCGAAAAATTATTGGTCGCGTACTTCATACGCGATCAATAATTTTTTCGCCGAACAAGCCCTGCGGTCTGAACAGCAGGAACACCAGCGCCAGCACATACGCAAACCAGATCTCGATGCCCCCGCCCACGAACGGGCCCAGGTACACCTCGGACAGCTTCTCGCCCACACCGATGATCAGCCCGCCGATGATGGCGCCGGGCACCGAGGTGAGGCCGCCCAGGATCACCACCGGCAGCGCACGCAGCGCCACCGTGGTCAGCGAGAACTGCACGCCGAGCTTGCTGCCCCAGATCATCCCGGCGACCAGCGCCACGACCCCGGCCACGCACCACACGATGACCCAGATGCGGTTCAAGGGAATGCCGATGGACTGGGCGGCCTGGTGGTCGTCGGCCACGGCGCGCAGGGCGCGGCCGGTGGAGGTCTTCTGGAAGAAGACGCTGAGCAGCACCACCAGCGCGGCCGCGATGCCGGCGGCGATCACGTCTTCCTTGTTGACGAGGATGCCGCCCTGGAACAGGGACTCGAGCATGAAGATCGGCTCCTTGGGCATGCCGATGTCGATCTTGTAGATGTCGCTGCCGAACATCGTCTGGCCCAGGCCTTCGAGGAAGTAGGTGATCCCGAGCGTGGCCATGAGCAGCGTGGCGCCTTCCTGGTTCACCAGGTGGCGCAGCACCAGCTTCTCGATCAGCCAGGCCACCACGAACATGATGGCGCCCGCGATGATGAAGGCGGCCACCGTGGCGACGATGGGGCTGGTGATGCCCGTCCACTTGGGGATCCATTCGGCAAAGCGCGCCATGGCCAGGGCCGCGAACAGCACCATCGCGCCCTGCGCGAAGTTGAAGACGCCCGAGGCCTTGTAGATCAGCACGAAGCCCAGCGCCACCAGCGAATACAGCATGCCGGCCATGAGGCCGCCGATCAGTGTTTCGAGAAAGAATGCCATTGTTTTTTCTCCCGCCCTTCAGTGGCTGGTGCCCAGGTAGGCGCTGATCACGTCTTCGTTGTTGCGCACCTCGTCGGGGGTGCCGTCGCCGATCTTCTTGCCGTAGTCGAGCACCACCACGCGGTCACTGATATCCATCACCACGCCCATGTCGTGCTCGATGAGCACGATGGTGGTGCCGAACTCGTCGTTCACGTCCAGGATGAAGCGGCACATGTCCTGCTTTTCTTCCACGTTCATGCCGGCCATGGGCTCGTCGAGCAGCAGCACCTGCGGCTCCATCGCGAGAGCCCGGCCCAGGTCCACGCGCTTTTGCAGGCCGTAGGGCAGCTGGCCCACGGGGGTCTTGCGGTACGCCTGGATCTCCAGGAAGTCGATGATGTGCTCGACCTTCTCGCGGTGCGCGATCTCCTCGCGCTCGGCAGGGCCCCAGCGCAGTGCCTGCAGGAGCAGGTTGCTTTTGATCTTGAGGTTGCGGCCGGTCATGATGTTGTCGATCACGCTCATGCCCCTGAACAGCGCCAGGTTCTGGAAGGTGCGGGCCACGCCCATCTCGGCCACCTGGCGCGAGTTCATGTGCGAAAACGTCTTGCCGCGGAAGGTGATGGAGCCGTCCTGCGGCGTGTACACGCCGTTGATGCAGTTGAGCATGGAGCTCTTGCCCGCGCCGTTGGGCCCGATGATGGCGCGGATCTCGTGCTCCTTGACGTTGAACGAGATGTCGGTGAGCGCCTTCACGCCGCCGAACCGCAGGCTGATGTTCTTGACGTCCAGGATGACGTCGCCGATCTTCTTGGTGGTCATGGCGTGGGGCTTCTCGGGCGGGTAGAGCGCGGGCTTCATGCGGCGGTCTTCACGGGGGTGAAGGTTTTGGTGTCGGACAGCTTGAGCGTGGCGCTCACGCTGCCGGTGCGGCCGTCCTCGAACTTGACCTGGGTCTCGATGAACTGCTCGGTGCGGCCTGCATACAGGGCCTCGACCAGCACGCCGTACTTGTCGGCGATGAAGCCGCGGCGGACCTTGTTGGTGCGCGTGAGCTCGCCGTCGTCGGCATCGAGCTCCTTGTGCAGCACCAGAAAGCGGCTGACCTGGCTGCCGGCCAGCATCGCGTCGGTGGCCAGGTCTGCGTTGACTTTTTCCACGCACTCGCGGATCAGCTCGTACACCTCGGGCTTTTGCGCCAGGTCGGTGTAGCCGGCGTAGGGCAGGTTGCGGCGCTCGGCCCAGTTGCCCACGGCGTCGAAGTCGATGTTGACCATCACGCACACCTTCTCGCGGCCGTCGCCCAGGGCGACCACTTCCTTGATGTGCGGGAAGAACTTGAGCTTGTTCTCCACGTACTTGGGCGCGAACATGGCGCCGTCGTTGGCGCCGCCCCTGATGCGGCCCACGTCCTTGACGCGGTCGATGATCTTCAAATGCCCGTGTGCGTCGAGGAAGCCCGCATCGCTGGTGTGGTACCAGCCGTCGGCCGTCAGCACCTCGGCCGTGGCCGTGGGGTTCTTGTAGTACTCCTTGAGCAGGCCGGCGGACTTGACGAGGATCTCGCCGTTGTCGGCCACCTTGATCTCCACGCCGCGGATCGGCACGCCCACCGTGTCGGCGCGGGCCTGGTTGTCGGGCTGCAGGCAGACGAACACGGCGGTCTCGGTGGAGCCGTACAACTGCTTCAAGTTGATGCCGATGGAGCGGTAGAAGGTAAACAGGTCCGGCCCAATGGCCTCGCCTGCGGTGTAGGCCACCCGCACGCGGGAAAAGCCCAGGTTGTTGCGCAGCGGGCCGTACACCAGCAGGTTGCCCAGCGCGTACTTGATGCGGTCCAGGGCGCCCACGGGCTCGCCGTCCATCAGGGCCGGGCCCACGCGCTTTGCCACGGCCATGCAGGCCTCGAACATCTTGCGCTTGATGGTGCCGGCGTCTTCCATGCGGATCATCACGCTAGTCAGCAGGCCTTCAAAAATACGCGGCGGCGCGAAGTAATAAGTGGGCCCCACTTCCTTCAGGTCGATGGTCACGGTGCTGGCCGACTCGGGGCAGTTGACCACGTAGCCGCAGGCCAGCCACTGCGAGTAGCTGAAGATGTTCTGTCCGATCCAGGCCGGGGGCAGGTAGGCCAGCACTTCCTCGCTGCTGGTGAGCTTGTCGAACTCTGCACCGGCGGAGGCGCGGTCGAGCAGCGTGCTGTGCGTGTGGACCACGCCCTTGGGGTTGCCCGTGGTGCCCGAGGTGAAGAACATCGCGGCCACGTCGTCGGGGCTGGCCTTGGCCACCTCGGCGCGGAACCACTGGGGGTGCTGGGCCACATAGGCCTGGCCGGTGGCGATCAGCGCGTCAAGCGCATCGAGGCCCTGCTCGGCATAGTTGCGCAGGCCGCGCGGGTCGTCGAAGTAGATGCGCTCGATCAGCGGGCACTGCTCGCGGATTTCCAGCATCTTGTCGACCTGCTCCTGGTCTTCCACCAGGCAAAAGCGCACCTCGGCGTTGTTGAGCGGGAAGATGCACTCCGCACCCACGGCGTCCTGGTACAGCGGCACGGGGATGGCGCCCAGCGACTGCGCGGCCAGCATGGTGGCGTACAGGCGCGGGCGGTTGGCGCCGATCACCACCATGTGCTCGTGGCGCGCAAGGCCCGCCTGGTGCAGGCCGGCGGCGATCTGCTCCACCAGCTGCGCCAGGTCGGCCCAGGTGTGGGTCTGCCAGATGCCGTACTCCTTTTCACGCAGGGCCGGCGCGGTGGGGCGTTCGGCGGCATGCCGGAGCAGTTGTTGCGGGAACGTGGTCTTCATTCCGGTCCTCGGTGTGACAAGGGGCGCCCAGGCTGGCCTGCGGCGGGGTCGATCCGGCGACAGCCGGGATCGCTCGCCGCCAGGAGGCAGCAGGCAGGCAGCGCGTTGGAATGAATGCTAGAACCCACTTTGACGTCATCTTGTCTTGCCGACGACAATTTACGGGAAACTCCTCGGTGGGTGAAACCCTCCCCAGGTGCGAAGCGCCCACCGCGCCGTGTACCGCGGAGTGCTGCCGCAGTTCGAAGGGGCACCACCCGTGTTGCCGGGGGGCGCGTCACGGGCCAGGGGTATCCTCAGGGGTATGTACGCCCCGTTTTTCGGTCTTCAGCATTCGCCGTTTTCCATCGCCCCTGACCCGCGCTATTTGTTCATGAGCGAGCGCCACCGCGAGGCGCTGGCCCACCTGCTGTACGGGCTGGATGCGGGCGGGGGCTTTGTGCTGCTGACCGGCGAGGTCGGCGCGGGCAAGACCACGGTGTGCCGCTGCTTTCTGGAGCAGATACCGCAGCACTGCAACGTGGCCTACATCTTCAACCCCAAGCTCACGGTGCAGGAGCTGCTGCACTCCATTTGCGACGAGTTCGGTGTGCCGCACAAGCCCACCGTGCCTGGCGGCGTGGAGACGGTCAAGGACTACATCGACCCACTGAACGCATCGCTGCTGGCCGCGCACGGCGCCGGGCGCAACACGGTGCTCATCATCGACGAGGCGCAGAACCTGTCGGCCGATGTGCTGGAGCAACTGCGCCTGCTCACCAACCTCGAGACCAGCGAGCGCAAGCTGCTGCAGATCATTCTGATCGGGCAGCCCGAGCTGCGCGCCATGGTGGCGCAACCGGCGATGGAGCAGCTCGCGCAGCGCGTGATCGCGCGCTTTCACCTGGGGGCGCTCACGCCGCAGGAGACGCACCAGTACATCGCCCACCGCCTGGCGGTGGCGGGGCTCAACGGCCCGCTGCCGTTCGACCGGCGCGCCATCCAGCGCGTGCACAAGCTCTCGCACGGCATCCCGCGGCGCATCAACCTGCTGTGCGACCGGGCGCTGCTGGGCGCCTACGCGGCGGGTGCGCGCCAGGTCACCAAGACCATCGTGAACCGGGCCGCGCGCGAGGTGTTCGATGCGCCCGCGTCAGGCCGGGCCTGGCAAGGAGCGCGCGCCCTGCCGCGCTGGGCGTCTGCAGGCATTGGCGCCGTGGCGGGCGCGGCGGCCGTGGCGGCCGCGGGCTGGGCGCTGGGCGTGTGGCCGGTGCCGCCTGCGGGCACGGCGGGCACTGGGGGGGCCGGCGCCGCCGCCGCACCCACGGCGCGCGGCCCCGCATCGACCGCATCGGCATCGCCCACCACGCGGCCTGCGGCAGCGTCTGCATCGGCAGCCACCACGGCCACCGACGCAGCGGCACCATCGCCTGCGCGTTCCGCGTCGGGCACCGGCACGGCGGCCATGCCTGCGTCGGCCCTGGAGCAGTTCGTGCAGGCCCAGCCCGCCAGCGATGCGGGCGCCTGGCAGGCGCTGGCGTCGGCGTGGGGCGTGAGCCTGCCCGCCGGCGCAGACGCCTGCGCCATCCTGCCGCGGGACGGCCTGCGCTGCTACCGCAACCGCCGCGCGGGCCTGAACCTGGTGCGCCAGATCGACCGGCCCGTGCTGCTGGCGCTGTATGCGTCCGAAGACGCGGAGGCGCCGGTCTCGGTGGTGCTGCGCGGCCTCGACAACGACACCGCCACGCTGGAGGGGGCGGGCCGCACGCTCAAGGTGCCTGTGGCCGAACTCGCCCAGGCCTGGCGCGGCGACATCGCCACGCTGTGGCGCATCCCCGAGGGGATGCCCGAGCGGGGCGACATCGCGGAGTCGGCTCCGGGCGCCGCCTGGCTCGACCAGCGGCTGGCCAGCAAGGCCGCGGGCGGCACGGGTGCCGCGCCCGCCAAGCCGATGACGCCCGCGCTGCGCCAGTCGCGCATCCACCGCTTCCAGCTGGCCCAGGGCGTGACGCCCGACGGACGCGCTGGCCCCCTGACCCTCATGCTGCTCAACCGCGCCACCGGCGTGAACGAACCGCGCCTGCGCAACGGAAACTGATATGTCGTACATCCTTGATGCGCTGCGGCGCGCGGACGCCGAACGGGGCCGGGGCGCTGTGCCCGGCCTGCACACGCATGCAGCGCCCACGGCCGGACTGTCGCCTTCGGCAGGGCGCAGCGGCGCCTCCGCCCTGTGGATCGGCGTGGCCTCTGCCGCCGCCGTGGCGGTGCTGGCCGTGGCCGGAACCTGGTGGGTGATGCAGCCGCGGCCAACGGCTCCGGCCGCTGACACCGTGGCGGTCGCCACGCCGCCCATGCCCGCAGCCACCTCCACCACCGCTCCCGCTGCGCAGGCACCGGTGGTGGCCGCAGCGCCGCCCGCAGCGCCAGCGCCCATCGCCCCCCCCACAGCCGCCCCCGCGCCACCGCCCGTGGTGGCAGCAGCACCTGCTTCGCCCGAGCCGCGTGCCGTGGACAAGCGCCCCGCTGCGCCCCCACGCGAGCGGCCCGTCGTCGCAACGCCGCCATCGCAGCCGCCCGCCGCCCGCCTGCCCGCACCCCTGCCGGAGCCCACCCGCGCGCGCGCTGAACCCGCCCCGCGCGAGCCCGCGGCCGCACAGCGCCCCGCGGCCGACCAGCCCGTCGCCGCCCCCTCCGGAGGCCCCGTGTTCGCACAGGCCGACCTGCCCGAGTCGGTGCGCACACAGCTGCCCACGCTCAAGATCAGCGGCGCCACGCACTCCAACAACCCGGCCTACCGCATGGCCATCGTCAACGGCCAGGTCCTGCACGAGGGTGACGTGGCCGCCCCCGGCCTGGTGCTCGAACGCGTCGAGCCCGGCCGCACCGTCTGGACCTTCCGCGGCTACCGCTACGGGGTCGCGTCGCAATAGGGTTTTGATTAAAAAAAGCCGCTACCGCTTGTCTGGCAAGCGCTAGCAGCTATCAAAAATATAGTGAGTAGCAAAGTAGCCCGCCAAGCGACCCCCTCTCCGCCCTGCCGCGGCGCCCCAGCCCCACTACCGCGCACACCGCTACCGTAGTGCCACCGCCGAGGCGTGGTGAGTGAGGACCGGTCCCCGGAGCAGCAGATGCGAGATAAAACCGGCCGCTACCGCGCATCAAGAAAGCGCTAGCAGCTATCAAATAAATAGCGCCGCAAAAAACGCCCACTACAGCCCACCACCCTCAAAGCCCGCACGCCGCCATCGCGAGTGCACCCGTGGAACCGGCTTCGCCGGGCCACCGGGTGCGTCCCCCTTGGGGGAAGACGCGCAGCGGCTCAGGGGGTCATTTAATAAATCTGCCATCCCTCCCCACCAGCGTCAGCTCCACAAACCGCGAGGCATTGCGGTCCGGCGTGCTGGCGCTCACCTCGAAGCCGCCCAGGTCCCACTTCTTCAGGTTCCAGCTCGCGTCGATGAACGCCGCGCGCGTGGGGTTGCGGCCGGCGCGCTGCAGGGCCTCTGCGAACACGCGGGCGTTGATGTAGCCCTCCAGCGCCAGATGCGACGGCTCGGCCGTGGCGCCCGAGGCCTTCCACGCGGCCTGAAAATCGCGCACCACCGGCATCACCACGTTGGATGGCAGGGGCACGACCTGCGAGATCGCCATGCCGGTGGCATCGGCGCCCAGGGCCTTGACGGTGGCGGGCGTGCCCATGACCGACAGCGCGTACAGCGTCACCCCGCGCTTCAAGGCCCGGAAGGCTTTGACGAACTCCAGCGTGGGCTTGCCGGCCAGGCCGATCACGATGGCCTCCAGATTGCCGGCGGCCAGCTTGGCGGCGGCGCTGCCCGCGTCGGAGGCGTTGTTCTCCACGGTCACCGCCATGGCCTCGGGCAGCTTGAGCCGGTCCATCGACTGCTTGGCGGCCGTGAATACCTCTTTGCCGAACGAGTTGTTCTGGTAGACGATGCCGATGCGCTGGATTCCGATGGTGGACAGGTGCTGCACCAGTTTCTCGGCCTCGTCGGCGTAGCTGGCGCGGATGTTGAACACATTGCGCGCGTTTTTGGTGCGGCTGAGCTGCGCGCCCGTGAATGGTGCAAAAAACGGAATCCCGCTGTCCACCACCTTGGGCAGCATGGCGTCGATCATCGGCGTGCCCATGCAGTTGAACAGCGCAAAGACGTCGCGGTCGGCCAGGAATTGTTCGACGTTGGCCAGGGCCTTGGGCACCTCGTAGGCGTCGTCCTGGGTCACCAGGTCGATGGTGCGGCCGTTCACGCCGCCGCGCGCGTTGATGCCTGCAAACGCCGCCTTCGCGCCCTGGTGCATGGCCGAGCCCAGGTCGCCCAGCGGGCCGGTGAGGGCGGTGGACTGGGCGATGCGGATCGTGGCGCCGTCTTGCGCGCGGGCGCGGCCGGGCCAACCCGCCAGCCCCAGCAATGGCAGTGCGGCGGCGCCCGCCAGCAGCTGCCGCCGGCCCAGGCCGCTGCGGCGGGCGGGCGCGGCAGGGCCAGGCCCGGTGCCCGTGGCTGTGCCGCACCCGGTGGATCGTTGGTTTTTCATGTTGTTGTCTCCTCGGTGGACCCGGGCCTGCGGCCTGGGGAGGCGCCATCATCCGGTGGAGATTGGCATTTTTTTGTCTTTCTGACGACAATTGCGCTCAGGATTTCCCGTACCTGACGGCCGCGCTTGGCCGTACCGGCCCAACGTCCCCACCGGCCCGACCCCATCCCCATGGACCCACGCACGCACCAGGACCTGTCGCTGCACCAGCGGCGCAGGCCGCCCACCGCCGAAGAGCTCGATGGCATTCCGTGGCTGGGCCAGCTGCAGGCGCCCGAGCGCGAGCGCGCCGTGGCGGCGCTGCTGGTGGGCGATGCCAAGGCGGGCGACTACGTGTGCCGCGTGGGCCGGCCGGTGACGTACTGGTTCGGCGTGGTGGAGGGCCTGCTCAAGATGAGCAGCGACAACGCGCAGGGCCAGACGATGACCTTCACCGGCGTGCCGCCGGGCGGCTGGTTTGGCGAGGGCACGGCGCTCAAGCGCGAGCCCTACCGCTACAACATCCAGGCGCTGCGCCGCAGCGTGGTGGCGGGCCTGCCGATCGACACGTTTCACTGGCTGCTGGACCACTCCATCGGCTTCAACCGCTTCGTGATGAACCAGCTCAACGAGCGGCTGGGGCAGTTCATCGCCGCGCGCGAGATCGACCGCTTCGGCAACCCCGACGTGCGCGTGGCGCGCAGCCTGGCGTCGCTGTTCAATCCGGTGCTGTACCCGGGCGTGGGCGAGGTGTTGCGCATCACGCAGCAGGAGCTGGCCTACCTGGTGGGACTGTCGCGCCAGCGCGTGAACGAGGCGCTCAAGGCGCTGGAGGCGCAGGGCGCCATTCGTGTGGAGTACGGCGGGCTGCGCGTGCTGGAACTGGCGGCGCTGCGCTCCAGCATCTTCCAGTTGCAGGAGGGGGCCTCGGCTGCTCGGGATTGATGCGTGCGGCGCGCATGGTGCGCCCGTTCGCCACTGGGTCGTTGCACAGCTTGCTGCCGTGTTGAGCGCTTGATGGACAGGACAGGACAGGACAGGGCGCGTGCCGAGCAGCTTTGGCTTTGCCGCACCGACGGTGCCCTCAGGTGCCTGACGGTGCAGGAAAAAGCAGGCTGAACGAGTGAGGAAGATAGAAGAAGGGGCCTCACGGCCCCTTCTTCATTCCGTCCAACTCCAGCCGCTCAGCGGCGCGGCAGCGACGGCACGCTGCGGCGCGGTGCCTGCAGGTGGGCTGCGGCAGGGGCCTTGCGCGCAGCAGGCGCCGGCACGGGGGCGGGTGCGCGCTGGGCGCTGATGGCAGAGGGCTCCCAGCTGTCGGCGTCGCCGCCGTTGCGCGACAGGCGGAACGCGCCCACCATCTGCGTGAGCCGCCCGGCCTGGTCCTTCAGGCTATCGGCCGCGGCCGCGCCTTCTTCGACCAGGGCGGCGTTCTGCTGCGTCATCTCTTCGAGCTCGCCCACCGACTGGCTCACGTGGCCGATGCGCTGGCTTTGTTCCTGCGTGGCGGCGGTGATCTCGCCCATGATGTCCGAGACGCGGCGCACCGACAGCACCAGCTCTTCGATGGTCTTGCCCGCATGGTTCACCAGCGTGCTGCCTTCCTGCACCTGGTCGACGCTGGCGCCGATCAGCGCCTTGATCTCGCGGGCGGCGTTGGCCGAGCGGCCGGCCAGGTTGCGCACCTCGCCCGCCACCACCGCGAAGCCGCGGCCTTGTTCACCGGCGCGGGCGGCTTCCACCGCAGCGTTCAGCGCCAGGATGTTGGTTTGGAAGGCGATGCCGTCGATCACGCTGATGATGTCGGCGATCTTGCGCGAGCTGGCGCTGATGGTGTCCATGGTGCGCACCACCTGCGACACCACCTCGCCGCCGCGCGTGGCGGCGTCCGATGCGGTGGACGCGAGCTGGTTGGCCTGGCTGGCAGAGTCGGCGCTCTGGGATACGGTGCCGGTCAGGTCGACCAGCGACGTGGCGGCGCTTTGCAGGTTGTGCGAGGTTTGCTCGGTGCGCTGGCTCAGATCGAGGTTGCCCGAGGCGACTTCGGAGCTGGCCACCAGGATGGAGTCGGCCGTCTGGCCGATCTCGCCCACCAGCGCGCGCAGGCGCTCCTGCATCGCGGCGATGGCTTCGAGCAGGCGGCCGGTTTCGTCGTGGATGCGCACTTCCACTGTGGAGGTGAGGTCGCCGCGCGCGATGCGTTCGGCCAGCACCACGGCGCGCCCGATGGGGGCGGTGATGCTGGAGGTGATGCGCCAGGCGATCAGTGCGCCCAGGCCGATGGCCAGCAGCACCAGCAGGCCGCCGATGGCGCGGGCCTGGCTCTGGGTGGATTCGGCCGACGCGGTGGCCTCGGCGTTCAGCGTGTTCTGCAGGTCGATGAGTTCGCGCAGCTTGGCGCGCCAGGCGGTTTCTGCCGGGGCGACGCGGGTCATCAGCGCGAGCGAAGCACTCACGGTGTCGCCGTCGTCGGCGGCCTTGATCGCCGTGTCCAGTTCGGGGCGCGCCTTTCGGCCCAGCTCCTGCACTTCACCCAGCAGCTTGACCTCGGCGGGCGTGGCGCTGTCGGGCTTGAGCAGGTCGGCCAGCGCGGCCTCCTGGCGTGCGTATTCGGTCAGCGTCTTGCCCACGCTCGTGATCTGCTCGCGGGCCTGCTTGGGGTCGATGTCGTTGAGCATCGCGGCCGAGCGGCCTTGGATGCCGATGGCGCTCACGCTCTCGAGCATGCCGTTGACCAGCTTGGCCTTGCTGGCCCCCGTGCCGGTGATCTGGAGCATCTGGTCATGCACCTTGCCCAGCGACCATTGGCCCACCCCGGCCACGGCCAGCAGCAGAATCAGCAGGCAGCCAAAGCCCAGGCCCAGGCGGGTGGAGATCGACAAGGATTTGAGTGACGAAGCGGCCGGCATGGTTTTCCTTGGGTCTCAGTGGACAAGCGAATGAACGAACAGCAAACAAACAACGAGCAACGAACTACAAGAACAGACGGGTCAACCTGTCGATCCGGGTGCGGTGCTGAAGGGGCTACCGCACGGTAACAACGCTGGAAGCAATAACGGTGCCCGTATCCGCCGGGCAGTGTAGGCAGAAAGTGCTGTTTGCGGCATGACGCTTATGGATAGCCGTATGCCCAAAGCGCATGGCCCTCTTGTTACAAATAGCCGCGACACGAATGGACGGATAGTGAGACGATAGCTGGGCCTGTGCAAGCCCCGAATTATGATTCAAAATAGGCTCTTCCGCTTGTCGTTAAATCATTTGTAGCTATTGAATTAATAGCAATAAAGGGTGGCCGGCAATGCCCGGTGCCCGGCTGTGGGTGGGGTGTTGGGGTATAAGCATGTTACAGATTCCGAGGCCTTCCATGACACTGAAAACCCTCTCTTTGGCGCGCCGTCCCGTCCTGGGTGTGGTGCTGGCAGTGGCTGCGGTGATGGCCGGTTGCGCCGCACCGCCGGCTGCGGACCCGGCCCGGCGTGAACTTGTCGTGGCGGTGACGGCCTCGCACGAGCTCATCACCTTCAACGCCGGCGAGCCTGGGCGCATCCTGGAGCGCCGCCCCGTCACGGGCCTGGCCGCCGGCGACCGGCTCGTGGGCATCGACTTTCGCGTGGCGCGCGGCGTGCTGTATGCGCTGGCGCAGTCGGGCCGGCTCTACACGCTCGACATTCCCTCCGGCGCGCTGCGGCCCGTGGGTGCCGCGCCTGCGGTGGTGCCGCTCAAGGGCCAGGTGTTCGGCTTTGACTTCAACCCCGCGGCCGACCGCATCCGCGTGGTCTCCGACACCGGCCTGAACCTGCGGCTGCATCCGGACACCGGCGCCGTGGTGGACGGCGATCCGGCGGTCGACGGCGTGCAGGCCGACCCCTGGCTGCGCTACGCTGCCAGCGACGTGAACGCCGGCCGCACGCCGCACATCGCGGGCGCCGCCTATACCTACAACACCCAGGACAGCAAACTCACCACCAACTACGCCATCGACCGCTCGCTCGGCGTGCTGGTGATGCAGGGCTCGCTCGAAGGCACCACGCCCGTGGTCTCGCCCAACTCCGGCCTGCTGCGCACCGTGGGGCCGCTGGGCCTGGGGCGGCTGACCGATGTGTCGTTTGACATTGCCGACGTGGGCAACGCCGCGCTGGCGGCGGTGCGCACTGCGGCCGACAACCCAACGCGCCTGGTGCTGGTGAACCTCAAGACCGGCGCAGCCCAGCCCCTGGGCCAGGTGGGTGACGGCGCGCCGCTGGTCGGCATGGCCATAGAGCCCTGAGTCCGCCCATGCGCGTGCCTTCCATTGCCACCCAGGCCCGCGGCTGCACCGGCCACGCGGTGCGCGCGGCGCTGGCCTGCCTGGGCCTGGCCGGTGCGGTGGCCGGCGCCCACGCCGCCACCGTGCAGGTCGATGTGCTGGACGCCGCGGGCAAGCCCGTGGCCGATGCCGTGGTGCTTCTGGATTCGGCCGATGCGAAGAAGCTGGCCAAGCCCCTGGCCAACGCCGAGATGGCGCAGGAAAAGCGCCAGTTCGTGCCCGGGGTGCTGGTGGTGCCGGTGGGCTCGGAGGTGCGCTTTCCGAACAACGACTCGGTGCGGCACCACGTGTATTCGTTCTCGCAAACCAAGAAGTTCGAGCTCAAGCTTTATGCCGGCACGCCTGCCAACCCCGTGCTGTTCGACCGCCCGGGCGTGGCGGTGCTCGGCTGCAACATCCATGACCAGATGGTGGGCTGGATCCTGGTGGTGGAGACGCCGTTCTACACCCGCAGCCTGGCCGCCACCGGCCGGGCGCAGATCGACAACGTGCCGCCCGGCAGCTACACGCTGCGCACCTGGCACAGCCGCCTGCCGGTGGGCGCGCCCGCGCTGGAGCAGCCCATCACCGTGCCTGCCACGGGCACAGGCACCGCATCGGTGCGCATGACGGGGTTGCAGCCTTGAATTGGCGTTGGCCCCGGCGCAGCCTCATTCTTCGGCTGGTGGGGCTGTCGGTGTTGCTGCTGCTCATCGTGCAGGCGGCGGGCTTTGCCGTGGTGCGCCAAAGCATCGAGCGCAACGCCCGCACCCAGATCGCGCAGGCGCTGGACCTGGACGAGAACGTCTGGCTGCGCCTGCTCGACCAGAACGCCGACAAGCTGCGCCAGGGCTCGGCCCTGCTCGCGGCCGACTACGGCTTTCGGTCGGCGGTCAATTCGGGCGACGAGCAGACCATCCAGTCGGTGCTGGAGAACCACGGCAGCCGCATCGGCGCCGCCGTGACGGCGCTACTGGGCACCGACCTGGAACTGCGCGCCGCCAGCTTGTCGGACAGCATGGAAGAGTTTCCGGCCACGCTGCGCCAGATCGTGCCGCCGCTGGCTGCCAAGCCGCAGGGCAGCCAGATCGCGGTGATGGGCGGCGTGCCCTACCAGTTCGTGATGGTGCCGCTGCGCGCGCCCGTGGTCATTGGGTGGGTGCTGATGGGTTTCCCGATCGACCAGCCGCTGGCCGACGAAATGCGCCGCCTGCTGTCGGTGCATGTGGTGCTGGCGCTTCAGGACAAGGCCGGTGCGGTGACCATGCCGGTCTCCACCCTGCCGCCCGAGGCGCTAGCCCAACTGCGCAGCCAGGGCGCCGGGGCCGGCGAGCTGACCACCGCGGACGGCACGCTGCTGGCGCGCGCCATCCGCATGGACAGCGTCGGCGGCGAGGTGCAGGCGCTGCTGCTGCGCTCGGTGGACGACGTGCTGGCGCCGTACCGCCAGCTGCAGGTGCTGCTGGCCATCATCACCGTGGCGGGCGTGCTGCTGTTTGCGGTGGGCACGGGCCTGATGGCCCAGCGCCTGGCGACGCCGCTGCGCTCGCTGCTGGGGGCCACGAAGCGGCTGTCGCGCGGCGAGTACGACGTGCCGCTGGCGCACACCCAGCGCACCGACGAGATCGGCAACCTGGCGCGCTCGTTCGACCGCATGCGCGTGGACATCGGCACGCAGCAAACCGAGATTCGCCGCCTGGCCTACTGGGACCGCCTGACCGGCCTGCCCAACCGCGAGCGGTTTCGCGAAGCCGTGGTGCAGGCCATCGCGCACAGCACGGGCCAGGGCACGCCCGTGCAGCCGCTGGCCGTGCTCACGCTCGACCTGGACCGCTTCAAACACGTGAACGACGTGCTGGGCTATGCATTCGGCGACCGCCTGCTGCAGGCCGTGGCCGAGCGGCTGCGCCAGCAGGTGCGCTCCCCTGATGACATGGTGGCGCGGCTGGGGGGCAACGGGTTTGGGGTGCTGCTGCCCGATGCCGATGCCGCGGCGGCCCACGAGATGGCGCAGCGCATCACGCGCTCGTTCGAGGAGCCGCTGGCGTTTGCGGACCAGACGGTGGACCTGAGCGCGGGCATCGGCATCGCGTGCTGGCCGGGCGATGCCGACGATGCCGACACGCTGCTTAGCCGCTCCGAGATCGCGATGTACGCCGCCAAGCGCAAGCTCAGCGGGGCGCTGCAGTACGACGCCTCGTTCGACTCGGCCAGCACGCTCACCCTGTCGCTGCTGAGCGAGCTGCGCCGCGCGGTGGAGCGGGGCGAGCTGCGGCTGTACCTGCAGCCCAAGGTGGCGCTGCACGGCCAGGGCGGCCTGGCGGCCGAGGCGCTGGTGCGCTGGGCGCACCCCCAGCGAGGCCTGGTGCCACCGATGGATTTCATCCCGTTTGCCGAGCAGACGGGCTTTGTGCGGCAGCTCACGCTGTGGATGTTCGAGGCGGTGGCGCGGCTGCTGGCGGACCCGCGCACACAGGGCCTGTCGCTCAGGGTGTCGGTGAACCTGTCCACGCGCGACCTGCTGGACCCGGAGCTGAGCCAGCGCCTGGGCGCCATCCTGGTGCGCCACGACGTGCAGGCCGCGTCGTTTTGCCTGGAGATCACCGAGAGCGCGATCATGGACGACCCGCTGCGCGCCGAGGCCATGCTCAACAAGCTGTCGGAGCAGGGCTTCAAGCTGTCCATCGACGACTTCGGCACGGGCTACTCGTCGCTGGCGTACCTGAAGCGCCTGCCGGTGGACGAGCTCAAGATCGACAAGTCCTTTGTGATGGGCATGGAGGTGGGCGAGGACGACGCCACCATCGTGCGCTCCACCATCGACTTGGCCCACAACCTGGGCCTCACGGTGGTGGCCGAAGGGGTGGAGACGGCCGGCATCCTGGAGCGGCTGCGCGTGCTGGACTGCGACGAGGCGCAGGGCTACCACATCACCCGCCCGCTGCCGGTGGAGGATTTTCTGGCCTGGCAGGCGCGCCAGGGGTAAGCTTTTTGGGTTTTTCACAGGTGGTGGGTGCCGCAGCGGCACCGCTGGCCGGTCTTTCTGCACCGGGCCCGCAAGGCCCGCCCGGCCCACACCTGGCCGACACACTGGCCGACAGGCGAAAATACGCGAATGTCTTCTTCCAGTTCCCGTCCGCCCGCCGGCCCTGCGGCGGCCCCCGCCCCCGATGCCGGCGGCCCGTCCGCACCGGCGCCCGCAACGCGCCCCGTGCTTCGCCGCCCCACCGTGGCCGCCAAGGCTGCGCCCGCGCGGCCCGCGCCACCGCCCCGGCCGTCCCGTGCGCCTGCACCGTCCGGCTACCGCACTGCGTCGGGCACCGGGTTCGTCGCCCCGGTGCGCCAGGCGCCCGCGCCTGCCGTGCGCACGGTGGCACCCAACGGCCTGGTCAGCTCGCGCCTGAACAAGCGCATGGCAGAGCTGGGCATGTGCTCGCGCCGCGAGGCCGACGAATGGGTCGCGCTGGGCTGGGTCAAGGTCAATGGCCTGGTGGCAGAGATGGGCCAGCAGGTGCTGCCCACCGACCGCATCGAGGTCGACAAGGTCGCGCAGAGCTTTCAGGAGCAGCGCGTCACCATCTTGCTGCACAAGCCCATGGGCTACGTGAGCGGCCAGGCCGAAGACGGCCACACCCCCGCCGTGGCGCTGATCAACCCCCGCACCCACTGGCGCGACGACCCCAGCCGCAACCGCTTTTCGCCCCCGCAGCTGCGCGGCCTGGCGCCCTGCGGGCGGCTCGATATCGACTCGGTGGGCCTACTGGTGCTGACGCAGGACGGCCGCGTGGCGCGCCACCTGATCGGCGAAGACTCCACGGTCGACAAGGAATACCTGGTGCGCGTGCAGTACGGCGACGTCACCACCGATGTGCAGGCGGCGTTTCCGCGCGAAGAGCTGGCGCGGCTGTGCCACGGGCTGTCGCTCGACGGCCAGGCCTTGAAACCCGCCAAGGTGGACTGGCAGAACCCCGAGCAGCTGCGCTTCGTGCTCAACGAGGGCAAGAAGCGCCAGATCCGCCGCATGTGCGAGCAGGTGGGCCTGAAGGTGGTGGGGCTCAAGCGCATCCGCATCGGCCGGGTGACCCTGGGCAACCTGCCGGTGGGGCAGTGGCGCTACCTGTCGCCCCATGAACAGTTCTGATACTGCATACGCGGCATGAGCGCCCAGGCCCGCCACCCATCGTCGCAGCGGCTCGCCTGGCGTGGGCTGCAGGGCCCGTATTCGGGCTGTTTTGAGCGGGATTGACCTCACGGCCATGGCTTCCAACACTCGCCCCCGTTCGCGCCCGGCCGCGCCAGCCGCAACACCGGCACCAACGGCTGCAGCGCCGCGGCCCTTGCGGCAACTGCGGGCGTCGGACCTGCGCGGCGTGGCACGGCTGGCCACCCAGGCCACCACGGGCATCACCCGCGTGGTCGAGGGCGTACACCAGTCGGTGCTGGGCACCCTGGGCTTGCCGGGCGGCGCGCAGCCGGGCCAGGCGCGCGGGTTCACCGGGCTGGTCTACCAGAGCATCCGCGGAGTGACCCGCCTGGTGGATGCCGGACTGCAGGCGGGCCTGCAGCGGCTCGAACCCCTGGTGCCCCTGGTGCAGGGCCCTGCGGAGGCCGGCGTGCAGTGGGAGCGCCAAGCCGTGATGGCGGCGCTGAACGGCGTGATGGGCGACCGGCTGCAGGCCGACCACAACCCGCTGTGTACGCCCATGGGCTTTTACCAGCAGGGCTTACCGCTGGACCCCGCGGCGCTGGGCACTGCGGGCCGCGCCACTGGCAAGCTGCTGGTCCTGGTGCACGGCCTGTGCATGAACGACCTGCAGTGGCAGCGCGGCGGCCACGACCACGGCGCCTACCTGGCGCTGGCGCTGGGCTACACGCCGGTCTACCTGCGCTACAACACGGGGCTGCACACCTCCACCAACGGCGCCGAGCTGTCCCGCATGCTCGACGCACTGGTGGCGGCCTGGCCCGTGCCGGTCACGGACGTCGCAATCCTGGCCCACAGCATGGGCGGGCTGGTGGCCCGCAGCGCCTGCCAGCACGCGGCTGCCGGCGACCAGGCGCCGGCCGTACGCTGGCAGGGCCTGTTGCGCCACCTGGTCTGCCTGGGCACGCCGCACCACGGCGCGCCGCTGGAGCGGGCCGGCAGCTGGGTGGACGTGCTGCTGGGCAGCTCGGCCTATTCGCGCCCCTTTGCGCGGCTGGCGCAGCTGCGCAGCGCCGGCATCACCGACCTGCGCTACGGCCACGTGTGCGATGCCGACTGGGCCGGGCGCGACCGCTTTCGCCAAAGCCCCGACCAGCGCACCCCCGTGCCCCTGCCGCCCGGCGTGGCGTGTTGCACCGTGGCGGCCACACTGGCAGTGCGCCGTAGCCCGGTGGCCGAGCGCCTGCTGGGCGACGGCCTGGTGCCATTGCGCAGCGCCCTGGGGATCCACGATGATGCGCGGCGTTGCCTGCAGTTCGCGCAGGACCGGCAGGCGGTGTTCCACGGCATGGGTCATCTGGCGATGTTGGACGACGTGCGGGTGGCCCGCCAGGTCGAACAATGGCTGACAACCGCTTGAAAACGACCGGAGGGTGCCTTTTTGGTGCCGATGGGGCTGACAGACGGAGAGACGCCGCTACCATGCGGCTGTGCGATACACAACAAGGAGAAGCTAGTGAGCGACGTGAAATACCGCCTGGTAACCCGCAGCGACTTTGACGGCCTGGTCTGTGCCGTGCTGCTCAATGAGCTCAACCTCATCGACGAGATCACCTTCGTCCATCCCAAGGACATGCAGGACGGCAAGATTGCCATCACCAGCCGCGACATCACCACCAACCTGCCCTATGTGCCCGGCGCCCACCTGGTGTTCGACCACCACGAGTCCGAAACCGTGCGCAATTCGGGCCGCCGCGACGAGAACCACATCATCGAGGCGCACGCCCCGTCGGCCGCGCGCGTGGTCTACAACTACTACGGCGGCAAGGCCGCATTCCCGCGCGTCACCGAAGAAATGATGGCCGCCGTGGACCAGGCCGACTCGGCCCAGTACTCGCGCGAGGACATCCTGGACCCGCAGGGCTGGGTGCTGCTGAACTACATGATGGATTCGCGCACGGGCCTGGGGCGCTTTCGCGACTTCCGCATCAGCAACTACGCGCTGATGATGGACCTGATCCAGTACTGCCGCGACCACACCATCGAAGAGATCCTGGCCCTGCCCGACGTACAGGAGCGCGTGCAGCTGTACCGCGAGCAGGCCGCCAAGGCCAAGGAGCAGCTGCTGCGCTGCGGCATCGACATCGGCAAGCTGGTGGTGCTGGACCTGCGCGACGAAGAGACGATCTGGGCGACCAACCGCTTCATGATCTACGCGCTGTTCCCCGGCTCCAACATCTCCATCCACGTGATGTGGGGCCTGCAAAAGCAGAACACCGTGTTCGCCACCGGCAAGTCCATTCTGGACCGCAGCAGCCAGGTGCACGTGGGCAACCTGATGCTGGAGTTCGGTGGCGGCGGCCATGCAGCGGCCGGCACCTGCCAGGTGGCCAACGACCGGGCCGACAAGATCCTGCAGTCGCTGGTGCAACGCATCACCCTCGAAGGCTGAAGCGCCGCGCTCCGGTGGTCTTGCCACCAGGAGCGCGCGCCGGGCAGTGCGCGGGGAAGCCCCCGCCGGGGCTGAAAATCGCTGGCTGCCACGCCAGTACCCGCGGGGCCTGCCCCCCGTCCTCTTGAAAATGGGGCAGCTTGCCCCCAGGTCATCGCCTGCCAGGCCGGGCGGCTCCCGCGGGGCTGCGCCGGCTGACGTTTTTTTTACCCTGATCCAGAGCATTCATCCCATGAGCAAGCAAACCCTGTCCTTCCAGGCCGAAGTGGCCCAGCTGCTGCACCTGGTCACGCATTCGCTGTATTCCAACCAGGAAATCTTCCTGCGCGAGCTGATCTCCAACGCGTCGGACGCGTGCGACAAGCTGCGTTTTGAAGCGCTGAACAACAACGCCCTGTACGAAGACGCGCCCGACCTGCAAGTGCGCGTGACCTTCGATCAGGCCGCCAAGACGCTCACCATCACCGACACCGGCATCGGCATGAGCCAGCAGGAGGCCATCGACCACCTGGGCACCATCGCCAAGAGCGGCACCAAGGACTTCATGGGCAAGCTCTCGGGCGACCAGAAGCAGGATGCGCAACTTATCGGCCAGTTCGGCGTGGGCTTCTACTCGGGCTTCATCGTGGCCGACAAGATCACCGTCGAATCGCGCCGCGCGGGCCTGCCGGCCAGTGAAGGCGTGCGCTGGGTGAGCGGCGGCACGGGCGACTTCGAGGTCGAAGCCATCACCCGTGCAGAGCGCGGCACCAGCATCATCCTGCACCTGCGCGACGATGCGGAGGAATACCTCAACGCCTGGAAGCTCAAGTCCGTCATCGCCAAGTATTCGGACCACATCAGCCTGCCCATCCTGATGGAAAAGGAAGAGTGGAAAGACGGCGAGCTGATCACCCCCGGCGACGAAGCCGGTGGCCGCCAGCCCGGCGGCATGGTCAAGACCGGCGAGTGGGAAACCATCAACAAGGCCAGCGCCCTGTGGACCCGCCCCAAGAAGGACGTGACCGAAGAGCAGTACACCGAGTTCTACAAGGCCATCAGCCACGACCACGAGGCCCCGCTGACCTGGGCACACAACCGCGTCGAGGGCAACACCGAATACACGCAGCTGCTGTACATCCCTGCCAAGGCGCCGTTCGATTTGTGGAACCGCGACAAGAAGGCGGGCGTGAAGCTCTACGTCAAGCGCGTGTTCATCATGGACGACGCCGAGGCGCTGATGCCCACCTACCTGCGCTTCGTCAAGGGCGTGATCGACTCGGCCGACCTGCCGCTGAACGTGAGCCGCGAACTGCTGCAGGAAAGCCGCGATGTGCGCGCCATCCGCGAAGGCTCGACCAAGCGCGTGCTGAGCATGCTGGAAGACCTGGCCAAGCACGACAAGCATGACGTTGCGGCTGCCGGCAGCGACGGCGCAGCCGACGCCGTCACCGACGTGGTCGATGCCGACGACAAGGCGAAGGAAGGCAAGTACACCGCGTTCTACGCCGAATTCGGCTCGGTGCTCAAGGAAGGCCTGGGCGAAGACTTCGGCAACCGCGAGCGCCTAGCCAAGCTGCTGCGCTTTGCCAGCACCACGAGCGATGCCGTGACGGTGGGCTTTGCCGACTACAAGGCGCGCATGAAAGAGGGCCAGGAGGCCATCTACTACATCACCGCCGACACCCTGGCCGCCGCCAAGAACAGCCCGCAGCTCGAGGTCTTCAAGAAGAAGGGCATCGAAGTGCTGCTGATGACCGACCGCGTGGACGAGTGGGCGCTGAACTACCTGCAGGACTTTGACGGCACGCCGCTGCAAAGCGTGGCCAAGGGCGCGGTGGACCTGGGCAAGCTGCAGGACGAGGCCGAGAAGAAGGCCGCCGAAGAGGCCGCCGAGACGTTTGCGCCCGTGCTCGCCAAGCTCAAGGAGGCCCTGAAGGACAAGGCCGACGACGTGCGCGTGACCACCCGTCTGGTGGACTCACCGGCCTGCCTGGTGGTGCAGGACGACGGCATGAGCAACCAGCTCGCGCGCCTGCTCAAGCAAGCCGGCCAGCAGGCCCCGCAGTCCAAGCCCGTGCTGGAGGTGAACGCCGAACACGCGCTGGTCAAGAAGCTCGATGGCAGCGTGCACTTCCACGACCTGGCGCACATCCTGTTCGACCAGGCTTTGCTGGCCGAAGGCGGCCTGCCCGAAGACCCGGCGGCCTATGTGCGCCGTGTGAATGCGCTGCTGGTGTGATGTGGCAGTGAAATCGGCCTCTACCGCGCGATGGTAGGGCGCTAATCGCTATTTAAAACATAGCAAACCCGGGTTCCGCCAGGACCCCGGGTTTTTTTACGCCCTCACGCTGCGCAGGCAGGGTGAGTGGCTGGGAGGAACGGCGGGGAGGAGGGTGGGCAGACCGCTGGGCGTGCAGGAAGGGGCGCGGTCAGGACCGGCTTGCGCCATGGCGCGGCTGTGGTGCGGCTGCGGGGCTCGGCGGAGCAGCCGAGCGGGTGGGCGTTGTTGTGCACCGCGCGCCGGTGGAGCTCACTCCTCGGTCTGCGCCTTTTCCAGGATGCGGGTGTGCGCCCGGTTGCGCTCCTGCGGGTCGGCGTCCATCAGTTCCTTGAGCGCGCTCTGGGGCGCCACCAGGCCCTTGCGCCGGTCGTTCTTCACCGGCATGTTGCGCCAGCCCGAAAGCACCAGCCAGTCCCACAGGTCGGGCGGCAGCTCGTGCGTAACGGTCATCTTGATCGGCCCGCGGATGATGGTGGAGCCCACCGGCGGGAGGGAGCCGACGGGCGCGCTGCGGCGCTTTTGCCGGATCGAGAGAGCGTTGCGAATCCAGTCCTTCATGGGGTCGGTGGTCAGTCCAAAGGTTGGTGATAGACGCAGCATAGCTCAGTGGCCAAGACCACATCCAGCGGCATATTGCACGGCCGAAGTGGACGACCACGCGTAGCCGAGTGGCACAAAGCCAACGCTACCAGCCGGTAGAATGTCAACGATTGTTGCAACGCGGCGAACCGCCCGTAGTATCGATAAATTCGGTCCCAGCCTTCAGCCGCTGTGCTCAAGGCAGATTTCACGCACTCCCTTTGCACCGACTTTTTTTCCAACCCGAAAGGGGCTTGGTGAGGTTGCGGCGTGACCCAAAAGGCTTGAGCCATTCCACACCCAGGAGCATTTATGTTGTTCAGTTCATTGGCGCGTCTGTTCGCGCGAGAACATCCCCCCAGTCGGCATGTGCTGGCGGCGGGCGATACCTTGCTTCCCACCCCGGTCGCGGCAGTGAAGCCGCGTGCCGTGCGGCGCCTGCGCTGGCTGCTGCTGGCGGGTGGCCTGTGTGCGGGGGCTGCGATGGCGCAGTCGGCCGACCTGGTGGTGAACCATTCGGACTCGCCAGACCCCGGCCCGGCCGGCGGCATCTTCACGTACACGCTGCGCATCGACAACAACGGCCCCAACGGTGCGACTGGTGTCACGTTGTCCGACACGCTCCCCGTGGGCTCGACCTTCATTGATGTCAACACCACCGCCGGCACCTGCAACCAGGCGGGCGGAACCGTCAATTGCGCCCTGGGCAGCATTCCGTTCAATTCCAACCAGACCGTGACCATCCGCGTGCGCCTGCCGTCTGCAGGCGTGTGGACGAACACGGCCACGGCGGGCGCCACCACGTCCGACCCCAACACCAGCAACAACGTCAACAGCATCCAGGACACGACGGCCACGCAGGCGGCCGACCTGGCGCTCACGGCCACGCCGTCGCTGGCCAACGTGACAGCCGGCCAGAACTACAGCTACGCGCTGCAGGTTGCCAACCAGGGCCCCAACGACGCCACGGGCAGCCAGCGCATCAGCTTCACCGTGCCCGCAGGCGCGTCCGTCACGGCCGCCCCTTCGGGTGGCGGTTGGACATGTACGCCATCGGCAGGCTACCCGCTGGCCAGCGGCGCATCTGTGGCTTGCACGCGCTCGGCCACACTGGCCAACGGTGCGACCACGACCGTGCTCACCGTGCCCGCGGTGTCCCATGTCAACGGCACCGTCACCGCCGCATTCGCGGTGGCGGGCTTCAAGCCCGACACCTCGGCCATGCCCGACGGCGATTCTTCCAACAACACCGTGTCGGTCGATGTGACCTCGGCATCCGGTGCCGATGTGCAGATCACGAAGACGGTGCCCGCGGGCTCCAACGTGGGCCTGGGCAGTGACGTCAGCTACACGCTCACCCCGCGCCTGAACGGCGGCGTGTCCTTGGCAGGCCAACCCATCACGGTGACCGACACCCTGGGGGCCGGCCTCACCTTCGTCTCCGCCAATGGAGCCGGATGGACGTGTGACGCCACCATCACCTGCACACGCACGGAATACACCGGTGCCAACTTCACCAACATGCCGGTCATCACGGTGGTGGCCACGGCCACCAACACGGGTGCACTGACCAATACCGCGGGCATCAGCACGGCATTGGCGGACCCGGTGCCGGGCAACAACAGTTCGTCGATCAACGTGACGTCGAGCAACGACGCGGACATGCAGCTGACCAAGACGGCCAGCATCAACCCCGTGGTGCCCAACCAGGCGTTCAACTACACCATGACCGCGCGCAACGCGGGCCCGCTCGCCGTGCCTGCCGGCCAGGTCATCACCGTCACCGACCAGGTGCCGGCGGGCGTCACGCTCAGCACGCCGCTCAATGCCTCCGGCTGGACTTGCGATGCACTGCCGTTCACCGGCCCCGGCGCCTGGACCTGCACGCGCAGCACAGGCCTTGCGGCCAACACCAATGCACCCGTCATCACGGTGTCTGCCGTGTTGACCGGCACGGGCACGGCCACCAACAACGCCTGCGTCGCCCTGGGCGGCGGTGGGCGTGTGGACAGCAACGCCGGCAACAACTGCACGGGCGTTTCCGTGTCTTCCACCGTCACGCAGGCCGACCTGCGCGTGGTGTCCAAGACGGCAGCGCCCGACCCCGTGGTCGCCGGTGCCAACCTGACCTACGTCATCACCGTGGAAAACCTGGGCCCTGCCAGCGCCACCAACGTGGTGGTGTCCGACACGCTGGCCAGCCTGGTCAACACCGGGGGCTTCCAGTCGGCCACGCCATCGCAAGGTACCTGCACACCCAACAGCGTGACCAATGGCGCGCAGCAGAACCTGAGCTGCAACCTGGGCACCCTCACCATGGGCGCGCAGGCCACCGTCACGGTGGTGGTGCGCCCCAGCATCGGCGCGACCGGCCCGCGCACCAACACCGCGACCGTACGCTCCAACGACGTGGGTGACCCCGTGCAGGGCAACAACAGCGGCAGCGTGACCAGCCAGGTCACCGCCATCGTGGATGTGACCGCAGCCAAGACCGCCACCCCGGCCTCGGTGCCAGCGGGCGCGCCCATCACGTTCGTCGCCACCATCGGCAACACCGGCCCCTCGAACGCCCAGACGGTGCAGATGGTGGACACCCTGCCATCGAACGCCGCGTACATCGACACCGTGTCGGTGAGCGGTGGCGGCACCTGCACGCCCATCGTGGCGGGCACCGTGGGCGGCACGCTGACCTGCAACTGGACCACCATCAACTCCGGCGTGCAGCAGACGGTGACCTACCGCATGCGCCCCCTGGGCACGGCGGCGGGCGGTACCGTGGTCAACAGCCTGGCGGTGACCACGGCCACGGCCGAGTCGAACGGCGCCAACAACAGCGCCACCACCACCACGGCCGTGACGGCCGCGCAGCTGGACATCCTGGTCAACAAGGTGGACAGCGCCGACCCGGTGGACCTGGGGCAGCCCACGACGTACACCATCACCATCAACAACAGCGGTCCGTCGTTCGGTACCAATGTGGT
Organism: Acidovorax sp. LjRoot194; assembly: GCF_964253015.1. Taxonomy (NCBI): domain Bacteria; kingdom Pseudomonadati; phylum Pseudomonadota; class Betaproteobacteria; order Burkholderiales; family Comamonadaceae; genus Acidovorax; species Acidovorax sp. LjRoot194. Next base: position 702,634 of record NZ_CAXUQB020000001.1, read on the forward strand.
GATGACGGACATCTTCCCGGCACCCGGCTCGGCACCCACGGCCACGTTCAGCTACCAGGGTGCGCTGACGGTCAATGCCGGCGGCGTATGTACCGAGCCTTCGGTGGGCTCCTCCAGCGGCACGCTGCGCTGTGTGTTCCCGGGGCTGAACAGCGGCCAGAGCGCCACGGTGACCTATGTGATGCGCGCCGAGACGCTCACGGTGGGCGGCGCCACCAGCGGCACCGCATTCAACCGTGCGAGCGTGACGGTGGACGAAACCGAAACCACGCTGGCCAACAACGTGGTGACGCATGACACCACTGCACGCCGCTTTACCGTGGCCACCGACCTGGCGCTGGTCAAGACAGCCCCCGCGGGCCCCGTGGCCCCGGGTGCGACCCTGGACTACACCCTGGTGGTCACCAACAACGGCCCCCTCGTGAGTGACGGTGCCCAGGTGGTGGATGCGTTGCCCGCCGGTGTGAGCTTCGTGTCGGCCGCAGGCTGCGTGGATACCGCGGGCACGGTGCGCTGCTCCATTGGCTCGCTGGCAGTCGGTGCATCGCGCACTTTCACGATCCGCACGACGCTGAGCTCGCCCTACACAGGCGCCCGGCCACTGGTGAACAACGCCAGCCTGGACGCGCCCGGCGACACCAACCCGGCCAACAACACCTCCAGCGCCACCACCACGGTGTCCACACCACCCGGCGGCGCGGCCGGCATTCCCACCCTGTCCGAGTGGGGCCTCATCATCCTGTCGGGGCTGCTGGCACTGATGGCCTTCGGCCACGCTGGCGCCATCCGCCGCAGGTAACAAGGCGCGCTGCGGCCCGCGCAAGCCGGGCCGCAGTCAACCCCCTACGCCCTCTTCACAGGCCAGCACGACGACACCGGCGTGCTGGCCTGTGGCGTTTGTCGATAATGCGCGCTTCGCCTTGCATCGCTTGCTTGTCTTGCCTGCGCCGCTCGCCTGCACCCTCTACCAGCGCAGCCGGCGCTGCCTTGTTGTCCCGGAGTTCCCATGCTGCGTTTCTTCCTTACCTTTGTGGTCCTGCAACTGACGCTGTTCGGCATCAACATGCTGGGCGTGGTGCAGCAGCACGTGGTGCTGCCGTGGACGGCGCTGCTGGCCCGCGCCTGTGTGGCGCTGGTCACGCTGTTCGACTCCACCGCAGCCGCGGCGGGCAAGGTGCTGTGGAACACGGTGACGGGCTTTGGCGTCTCCATCGAGCCGGGCTGCAACGGCATCGAGGCCTGCATCGTGTTGTTCGCTGCCGTGATGGCGTTTCCGGCGTCCTGGCGCCACAAGCTGGTCGGCCTGGCCGTGGGCTTCGTTGCGGTGCAGGGCCTGAACATCGTGCGCGTGATCAGCCTTTTCTACCTGGGCCAGTGGAGCACACCGGTGTTCAACTTCGCCCACGAATACCTGTGGCAGGCGCTCATCATGCTGGACGTGCTCATCGTCTGGCTGCTGTGGGTGCGGGCCGACGCGAGAGCCCAGGCCCGTGCCAACCCGGCCCCCAAGCCCGGTACTTCCGACACCCCGGCCGCCGCTGCCTGACCCCACGGAGACCCACTGCATGCGCCGCCTCACACCGCTCACGGTCTTCGTGCTCTCGGCCTTTGGCTGGATCGTGGTGCTCACCGCACTGTGGTCGCAGGTGTCCGCCTGGACGTCCTACCCCGTGGGTGTGCTGTCGCATATGGCGCTGGAGCAGGGGGCGCCGATGTGGATCCGCCAGGCGACGGTGACGCCAGGCAATATCGAGGTGGATACCGCTGTGTCGGTGCCCGTGCCGGAGCAGGGCGGACGCAGGGGAGAACTCACCGTGGAGGCCAACCCTGCGCGTTATGCCTATGGACTGCCGATCTTCCTGGCCCTGCTGTTTGCGGCGCGGGGCAAAGGGCTTGGCTGGCGCGCGGTGGCGGGCTGGGCCCTGCTGCTGCCGGGGCAAGCTTTCAGCCTCACGATGTCCCTGCTCATGCAGATCGTGATGGCCGCACAGACCAATATCCGGCTGCTGCGCGTCTCTCAATGGCAGATGGAGGCCATCATCTACGGTTACCAACTGGGCTCGCTGGTCCTGCCCACCCTGGTGCCCATCTTGCTGTGGCTGTGGCTGGATCGCCGGTTCGTCCAGGATGTCCTGGTGCGCGGCTGGCGCGATTCGCTGGCGCCATCGGCCCCCCCGCAGTCCTGAGGGCTTGCGGACTCGCGGGGGCGCTGGCAGAGCGTTCAAGTGGTGGTGGGGAGGGGGAGCGTTCGACCTCCCTATCGAAAGGGTGGGCGCCGTGGCGTGTAGCCGACCCTGAGTCTTGGCCGGCAGGCGCGGGCGGTGAGGCAAACACCGGCATTCCCGCACGCCGACAGCGCCGCAGGCGTTGCCACTGCGAGCTTCGAACGGGTATGGCCTGCGAGCTACAGCGGGCCCCCATGCCGAAGGCGCGGTGGCGCGGCGGACCAGTTCGTGTACGAAGCCCGGCACGCGGGCCGCAAAGGCTTCATGTCCCTGCTGACGTGGGTGCACGCCTGCGGCTGTGCTGGGCTCCGGCGAATCGGCGATAGTGCCAATGCCGCAAGCGCAATGCTCGCGGCTCAGGCGCCCTGCCGTGCGTTCTTGGGTCTGCTGAAGGATTCACTCTGGATCCGGTCCTACGCCCACTTGCGCGGTCCAGAGACGCCATTTCAATAACTTGCTTTAGATTTTGCCGAGCGGCAGTTAATCGCCATTTGTCGCTCTTGCCGACGGCTTTTTTGAATAAACATACTCTTTGCAAAAGCTACATTCAATATGTGCATTGGATATCGGTGCACGCTTTGTTGCAACGCAATACTTGGCATTTTGATACATGGAGTGTTTGATATGAATGAAGCAATTCGACTGGTGCCTGTTTTCGCCTTCTGATACCGATAGTTCAAAAAGTTTTCAACTTTGGAGAAAAAATGAAGAAGAGCAAAATCGACAAACTGAAAATTCTGGTGTTTTTTGCTGGAACGACTGTATCGACAATGTCGTTCGCCGTGCATGAGCGACGACAGGAAATACCTGCCATGGCTGGCACTGAGATTCACATGGAGAATGGGGAGAGCTGCACGGTAGGCGGTGTCTTCAGAAGAAGGGGCTTTTGGCAGAACATTACAGCGTACCGAAAGAATACGCGGTACGCTGTGACTGCAAGGCACTGTGTGGTGGCAAACGAAGAGGTGAGGGTGGGCCTTGGCTTCAACAGCGGGCAGTGGCTCGGGAAGGTCGTCTGGTTGGATCAGATTCGGGACGTAGCCATGGTGCGTGTGCCGCCTGACGTGACCTGGAATCACGTGTGTGTAGTCGACCCCAAATGGAACAATCCTTGCCATTTGACGTACACGACCACACCGCGTGCAGTAGGGAGGGTGATCACTGTACCCTTCGGATTACCTACATTTTCATCATTGCCTCTTGCAGGCGTGGGCTCGCCTGCACCGGGTTTGCCGTTTTGTACCAGCGGCGCTATCACCAATATCACTTGCGATTGGGTCAGTGCTCCCATTCCGCATGGTCCGGAGTCTCCACCGGAAGGCGTTGCCAAAGGGGCTATCAATACACTTCGGCCGGTACAGCCTGGTGATTCTGGAGGGGCCGTCGTGAGTACGCATAGGCTTCTCTATGGATTCATTTCTTTCAGGCAGAACCCATTGGACCCCAATCTTCCGTATTTTATGGGATACACCCCGGTTGAATATTTTCATCAGCTGCAGCCTGATTATAGTTTGGCCCCGCCTTGATGCGGGCGCACCCGTCGGCAGTCAATGGGCCTTGGATTTCGTGGGAGCGTTTCCCGTTGGAGTCTTCGAATCCGTGTGCTGACGGATTGCTCATTTCCTGATTTTCAAACACCAACGAAAATGAGATGAAATCATGATGTACAAATCTCCGAAATTATTCCTGCGCAGTGGTCTGGCAATGGCTGTGCTGGCTTGTGGAACGGCGGCTGGAAACGTCTGGGCACAACAAAATTACTTCACAGGTCTGGACCCGCACATATTCGTACAAAATATGCCTCCTCCGAAAGGGCATCCCTCGTACGTCAGGGCCCAGCAGATGCTGGATTGCCAGGATCTGCTGGATGAAATCTCCGACCTGGAATCAGCTGGTCAAGCGCGTTCCGTGCAAGACCTTGAGTTGCCGGAGGTTCAGCAAAGGATATTTTTTTTAGAGGTGCGCAAAATCCTTTGCCAGGACGTGCCGCCGGAAGACCGCCCCCTCATTCAAAAGCTGATGACGGAAGCCGCGTTGGCAGGCGATCCTGGCGCCAGAACGTTCAAGGCCGTCGAAAAACTTGTCCATGAAGAGTCGTCCAAGAAGTGGAACGATCCTGCGAGTGAAAATGCCAAAATCGCAGCCAAGGAACTTCTCGGTTTGGCCATGACGGGCGATCCAGTCGCTATGTCCTATGCCTATGAAATTACGGTCACCGACCGGTATCATCTCTATGATCCAGTAGAGTCTGCTGCCTGGAAATTGGTTTTGTCGCCAGATCCGTCTGCTGAAATGATCGATAACTACATCACGGGCGAATTATTATCAAATAATGTCTCTCCTGGTAATGTGGATCGTGAAAAGGTATTTGCCAGAGCGCAGATCATCTTTGATGCGTGTTGCGCCGTGAGGCCATAGGACGCCCATCACAATAGGGTCGGCGAACGCGAGTTGCGTTCCATGCCAGTCAGTCAAGCCCTGGCTGGCATTTTCTTTGGCGGGTACTTCACTGCGGGTTGATCGCTGGACCTCTTGCGCAAAGCTTCGGTCGGGTCGGCGTGGCGGCAGGACAAAGCGACGAGCTTTACCGAGAACCCAGTGCAGATGCGCAGTCTTCGTGCCTGCCCGGGCCAACTGCGCGCTGTGAAGCGCCCTTCACTAAAAATTCATTTGGCGATGTTTAATCGGTATTTAAATTCTTTTTGGATACTATTTTCAATGTGATGTTATTTTATCGGGGTGCTAAATTGGTGTTGTGCATTGCTCATGCACGATGTGATCGCGAACAATGTCTTAAATTCTCACAAAAGGAGTATTTACCATGAAAAAAGCAATCTATATAGTGCCCGTGCTGGCTGCTGCATTGGCTGCCCTCATGACTGCAACAAGCGCTCAGGCTTATATCTCGACCGGTGATGAAACGAGCGTGATCCACAACAATACCAATGGCTGTGTGCGTGCCTATGTGGGCGATCACATGATCGACGTACCGCCCCATTCGTCAAGCCAATTCTTTGGCGTCGGTATTGATGTCTATTATCTGGTTTCCGTCTTCCCCACCCATTTTTGTGGCAACCATGCTCAGCGAAGCATATGGTTTGGCGGGGGCTCAGTGCACTGGGTTGTGAATCCCTGAGTTTTTGATTCGGTAACACGGGCGGTGAGGTCCGAGCGTGCAACTAGCCGCCTGTCCGGTCGCCGGGCTGTGATCCAGGCAAGTCCAGCCGGAAGTCCACACCGCGCACCGATGCGGTCGTGCCGCAGTTTTCCGGCGTCAGAGCCCAGCGCAGCGCGCGCAGCCGCCTACACCGCCAGCGGCTCTTCCTGCATCGCTTCGCACTGCTCGATGAGCATGTCCACCTGCCCGCGCCAGTAGTCGCTGCTGCCGAACCACGGAAAGTTGGCCGGGAAGATTGGGTCTTGCCAGCGGCGGGCCAGCCAGGCGCTGTAGTGGATGAGGCGCAGGGTGCGCAGCGGCTCGATCAGCGCCAGCTCGCGGCGGTCGAAGCTGCGGAACTGTTCGTAGCCGTCCAGCAGGGCGCTGAGCTGGTGGGTGCGCTGGCGGCGGTCGCCGGACAGCAGCATCCACAGGTCTTGCACGGCGGGGCCCATGCGGGCGTCGTCCAGGTCGACGAAGTGCGGGCCGCCGCGGCCGTATTCGTCGAGCGGGGTCCAGAGGATGTTGCCGGGGTGGCAGTCGCCGTGCAGCCGGATGGGCGTGGCGTCTTTCAAGCCAAAAGGACTGCTACCGCCCGATGGTAAAGCGCTGGTAGCTATCAATTCAATAGCTTTGTCGCACTGGGCCTTCCACGTGGCCTGCATGTCGAGCGGGATGATCTCGTGGGCGAGCAGCCAGTCGCGCGATGCGGTGGCGAAGGTCTCCACATCCAGCAGCGGCCGGTGCACAAAGGGCTGCGCCGCGCCCACGGTGTGGATGCGCGCCAGAAAGCGGCCGATCCACTCCAGCACCTCGAAGTCGTCCAGCTCGGGCTGGCGCCCGCCGCGCCAGGGGCTGACCGAAAACGCGAAGCCTTCGTGCTGGTGCAGCGTCTGGCCGTTCAGCACCATCGGGCCCACGGCGGGCACCTCGGCGGCCATCAGGTCGGCGGCGAAGGCGTGCTCTTCGTGGATCTGCGCCTCGCTCCAGCGGCCGGGGCGGTAGAACTTGGCGACCACGCGCTGGCCGTCTTCCAGGGTGACCTGGTACACGCGGTTTTCGTACGACGACAGGGCCATGAGGCGGCCGTCGCCGTACAGGCCCACGCTGGCCAGCGCGTCGAGCACGTGGTCGGGCGTGAGCTGGGCGTAGGGGTGCAGCGGATTGGGAGAGGCGGTCGTGTCAGCGGCGCTGGGCGTGCTGTCGGGGGGCGGTCGGGTCATGCCCCATTGTCGCCGTGTGCCGGCGCCGTTCAGGCGCAGGGGTCACGCGGCCAGGGTAGGGCGGCCGGAAGCTCCTTGGCAACCACGGGCAGAGGGCGGCAACTGTTGCCCCAGGCCCCGTCCGCGCCCCGCAGGTCAGCCCGCCTGCAAGGTCGCGATGTGCCCGGTGCGCGCGTCGCCGCTGCCTGCCAGCATGCGGGTGAACAGCGCTTGCGTGGCCTCGGGCCCTGCGTGGTGCTGCACGGTCATCCAGGGCGTGGCGGGTGACTCCACGGCGCCGCTGAACTGGTTCCACGCGCCCACCAGCCGCTGGCCCAGGCCCTGCGCGCCCCAGTCGGCATTGCGCTTCTTGACCTGCGCGGGCGCAAAGAACATCACCGGGCGCGGGCCGGGCAGCTGGCCTGCGCCGCCCAGGTCCTGCACGTGGCTCGCGCCCACGGCGCAGCTGTAGGCCAGACCGCTGAAGTGCGCGTGGATGCGCTGGCGCAGGCCCACGCTGCCTGCAAAGTCGATGTACACGCTGGGTGTGGCACCGTCGATCTCGGCCTCCAGCGCGTCGTACGTCACCACGCGGTCGTAGCAGCCCAGGCTTTCGCAAAAGGCCACGTTGCCCGGCGAAGTGAGGCCGATGACCTCGATGCCGTCGCGCTGTGCGAGCTGAAAGGCCGTGCCGTACGCCGTCTTGCTCGATGCGCTGGACAGCAGCATGCGGCGCGCGCCAAAGAACTGTTGGTCGTCCAGAAAGTCGTCGATGAGCCACGAGGTGATGAACAGCGGCCGCAGCAGCGCCTGCACGTCTTCGTTGTCGGTGCGGTAGAACGGGTCGGCCGCAGCGCGCAGGTACTGGTTGTAGACCGCGTGCAGGCTGGCGCGGTGGGGCGCGCCGTCGGCAAAGCCCGCGGGCGTGATGCGGTGCGGCGACAGCACGGCCTGGTCGGCCATGGGCCAGTAGCCGTACAGGCGCTCGCCCACCGCCACGTCCGCGCACTGCGACTGCACCACGGTGCCGAAGCCCCACACCGGCACGATGCCCCAGCCTGCCTCGCCGCTGGGGTAGAACTGCCAGTACTGCAGCATCTCGCCCATGGCCGCGTAGGTGATGTTGTTGGCGGTCAGCGCGAACTGGTCGACGCGCACGCGGACCTGGCCGTCGGCCAGTGGTGCGTCGTCATTCACGGTGTGCAGGCGGGTGGTGGCCAGCTGGTCCTGGCGCACGAGGAGGGTGGTGGTGCTCATCCTCACACGCTAGCGCAAACCGCTGCACGGCTCAACCAGGCTCGGGCGCGTGGGCGACACGGCCACGCCCTGCGGTATCCGCTCGTGTCCGGCCGCGTGTGCACGCACGGGGCAGCGCACAGGGCCCCGCCCGTTTGCAGTGGCTGACTGCCAGTTTGCAGGCACGTGGTTGCCATGAAAAATAGCCGCCACCGCTTGTTGTGCAAGCGTTGGCAGCTATTGTTTTGATAGCTTTGGCGGGTGGCCGAAGCTTACAGGCTGCGCTGTGCGGCCGGTTTGTCGAGCGCCAGCACCAGGGCCAGGGCGATGATGGCCGGCAGCGCCTGGGTGAAGAAGATCTTGGGCACGGCGGTCACGCCGCCGAACACGCCGGCCACGATCACGCAGGCCAGAAAGAAGATCTTGAACAGCCGGTTGTTGGTGAACAGGCCCCAGAACAGGCCGGCGGCCAGGAAGCCGTTGTACAGCCCCTGGTTGGCCGCCAGCGTCACGGTGGCGTCGGCCAGCTCCTGGGTCAGGTTGAAGGTCTTGAGGCCCAGAGGCTTGTTCCAGAAGAACATCTCCAGCACCAGGATGTACGCATGCTCGATGGCCACCAGGGCCACCGCGATGCGGGGAATCAGCAAGCGGTTCATGGCAAGACTGGCGAGCGCACGCCAACCACCCCGCCGCGGCCGGCGTGCGGCCACCGCGGGGTCGTCGGCATGGTCTTTACACCAGCGTGATGGTCACGTCGATGTTGCCGCGCGTGGCGTTGGAGTAAGGGCAGACCTGATGGGCTGCGTCCACCAGCTTCTGGGCGGTTTCCTTGTCCAGGCCGGGCAGGCTGATGGCCAGGCGGGCGGCGATGCCGTAGGCGTTCGGGATGGGGCCCAGGTCGACTTCGGCGTCGATGGACACGTCCTGCGGCACCGGGATGCCGATCTTGCCGCCCACGGCCTTCATCGCGCCGATGAAGCAGGCTGCGTAGCCCGATGCGAACAGCTGCTCGGGGTTGGTGCCCGTGCCGGACGTGCCGGGCGAGGACAGCTTGACGTCCAGGCGGCCGTCGTCGGTCTTGGCGGCGCCATCACGGCCACCGGTCACGTGGGCCTTGGCGGTGTACAGGACTTTTTCGAGTTGCGTCATGGTGTCTTCCTTTGAGGTTGTTGCCCACAGGCGGGCGGGGAGGGAATCGATGAAAAATTGGGCCGCTGCCGTCAGCGCTGGCCCAGCCGGTCGCGCAGTTGCTTGAGTTCGGTGGTCAGGGCCGTGAGCTCGGGGATGGTGCACTGGCTGCTTTCCAGCACGCAGGGCGGGATGGCCTCTGCGCCCTGGCGCAGCGCACGGCCGGCGGGGGTGAGGGTGATGCGCACCCGGCGCTCGTCCTGCACGTCGCGCAGGCGGGCAATCAGGCCCGAGGCTTCCAGGCGCTTGAGCAGCGGCGTGAGCGTGCCGGAGTCGAGGAACAGGCGCTCGCCCAGCTCGGACACGGTGACGCCGTCGCGCTCCCACAGCACCAGCATCACCAGGTATTGGGGGTAGGTCAGGCCGATGGCTTCGAGCAGCGGCTTGTACAGCTTGGTCATCGCCAGCGAGGCGGAATACAGCGCGAAGCACACCTGGTTGTCCAGGCGCAGCAGGGCTGGGCTGGGGGTGTCGGTGGTGGGTTTGCTGCGGGCCATGGAGTGAATTGTGCGGCGAATTTGAATTGTGCGCAATTCAATTGTGTAATCTTTTGTTGCCGGTGCGGTTTTGCGGCCGGGTCTGCCGGTGGGCGGGCGAAGGTGCTATTCACGCACGGCGCGCGTGCGGGTGCAAGCCGCGAATGACCGAGGCTCGGGCCAAGGCCGGGGTGAGGGCCCAGGCCGTGGGCCGTTCAGCGGCCGGTGAAGCGGGCAGGCCGCCGCTCCACGAACGCGCGCACGCCCTCGGCCGCGTCTTCGCTGTTGGAGAGCTGCTTTTGCACCGGGATGAAGTCGGCCACCGCGGCGGCCTGCCCCTGCTCGATGGCCTTGAGCACATTGAGGCGCGTGGCCACCACGGCGCGCGGCGCCTGGGCCTCGATGCGGCGGGCGATGGCGATGGCCTCGTCCAGCACCTGCGCGGCGGGCACCACCTTCTGCACGAAGTTCAGGCGGTACGCCTCGCTGCTGCCGAACTCATCGGCGGTCAGCAAATGCAGCAGCGCGTTGCCCGTGCCTGCGCGTTCGGCCATGCGCAGCGTGGCGCCGCCCGTGGCCATGATGCCGCGCTGCACCTCCATCTGCGAGAAGCGGCAGTCGTCCGCCGCGACCACGATGTCCGCGCCCAGCATCAGCTCGATGCCCACCGTGAAGCAGATGCCCTTGACGGCCACCACCATGGGCTTGGTGCGGCGCCGGTAGCCGGGCAGGCCGTAGTCGTGCGGCTCCACCAGGCCCTCGGGGATGGCCTTTTCGCCGCGCTGCATGTAGGCGCTGACGGCGGGCAGGTCCAGGCCCGCGGTGAAGTGGTCGCCGAACGCATGCAGCACGCCCACGCGCAGTTCGGGGTCGTCGTCCAGGCGCGTATAGGCCTCGGCCAGTTGGCGGAACATGGGCGGCGTCCAGCCATTGCGCTTGGCCGGGCGGTTGATGCCGATGAGCAGCACATGGCCGAGCACCTGGGTGTCGATGCAGCCCTCGGGCGGGGGCGTATTGGGTGTGATGGGGGTGATGGTGTGAGCGCTGGCGGGCATGGACATGGCTTGGTGTCTCCTTGCCCGCCATTGAAAACGCTATGAAACCCGAGCGCCGTCCCGCGTGGGACAGCGCTCCGTGAGGCGCAGGATCATCGACTTGCGCCACTGCGCTCGTCACCGACGCGTACCAAGCCAGTGCCACCGTGGAACTGGCTTTGCCAGGCCACCGGTGGCGTCCCCTCTGGGGGATGGCGCGAAGCGCCTCAGGGGGATCAATAGGTATAAACGCCGCGCCCGGTCTTGCGCCCGAGGCGGCCGGCCGCGACCATCTCCTTGAGCAGCGGGCAGGGGCGGTACTTGCCGTCGCCGAACTCGGTCAGGTACACGTCCATCACGGCCAGGCACACGTCCAGGCCGATCATGTCGGCCAGCGCCAGCGGGCCGATGGGCTGGTTGCAGCCGAGCTTCATGCCCGCGTCGATGTCCTCGGGCGTGGCCAGGCCTTCGGCCAGCACGAAGAAGGCCTCGTTGATCATCGGCACCAGGATGCGGTTGACCACGAAGCCGGGCGCATTCTTCACGGTGATGGGGCTCTTGCCCAGGGCCTCGGCCAGGGCCTTGACGGCATCGTGCGTGGCGTCGCTGGTCTGCAGGCCGCGGATGATCTCCACCAGCGCCATCATCGGCACGGGGTTGAAGAAGTGCATGCCGATGAACCGGTCGGCGCGGCTGGTGGCAGCCGCCAGCTTGGTGATGGAGATCGAAGACGTGTTCGATGCGATCAGCACCTCGGGCGCCACGATGGCGTCCACCTGCTTCAGGATCTTGAGCTTGAGCTCGTAGTTCTCGGTGGCGGCCTCGATCACGAGCTGGGCGGCCTTGAGGTCGTCGTAGCTGGTGGAGGTCTTGATGCGCGCCAGCGCCGCATCCTTGTCGGCCGCGCTGATCTTTTCCTTCTTGATCAGGCGGTCCAGGCTGCCGGCCACGGTGGCCAGGCCCTTTTGCACTGCCGCATCGGAGATGTCGACCATCACCACGTCAATGCCCGACACCGCGCAGGCCTGCGCAATGCCGTTGCCCATGGTGCCCGCGCCGATGATGCCAACGGTCTGAATCGTCATATAGAGAGCTCTCTTCAAAGTGAAACGGATGGACGGGATGGTAAAGCGAATCGCACGACCGTTCGGTTATCGTGCCCTGGCGTGGATCGCCCCGCCCGTGTGCAGGGGTGTGCGAACCGCCTTTCACTCTACACAACCGCCCGCTGCACAGCAGGGCGGAGGAGACAGACACCATGTTGTTCGACTACATCGTCATCGGCGGCGGCTCGGCGGGCTCGGTGTTGGCCGGCCGGCTGACCGAAGACCCCGCCGTGCGCGTGTGCCTGCTCGAAGCCGGCCCGGCCGACAGCAGCGTGCTCATCCACTGCCCGGCGGGCCTGGCGGTGATGGCCAAGTTCGAACTCAACGGCTGGGGCTTCAACACCACGCCGCAGCCCGCGCTCAACAACCGCCAGGGCTACCAGCCGCGCGGCAAGGTGCTGGGCGGCTCGAGCTCCATCAACGCCATGGTCTACGTGCGTGGCCAGCAGGCCGACTACGACCACTGGGCGAGCGAGGGCAACCCGGGCTGGGGCTGGGACGAGGTGAAGCCGTACTTCCTGAAAGCCGAGCACAACGAGCGCGGCGCCGATGCCTGGCACGGCCAGGGTGGCCCGCTCAACGTGGCAGACCTGCGCAGCCCGCACCGCTTCAGCCACCTGTTCACCCAGGCAGGCGTGCAGGCCGGCCACCCGCACAACACCGACTTCAACGGCGCCACGCAAGAAGGCGTGGGCCTGTACCAGGTCACCCACAAGAACGGCGAGCGCCACAGCGCATCCAAGGGCTACCTCACGCCGCACCGGGCGCGGCCCAACCTGCAGGTCATCACCAGCGCCCACGCCACGCGCATCCTGTTCGAAGGCCAGCGCGCCGTGGGCGTGGAATACCGCCAGGGCGGCGCGCTGCACCAGGTCAAGGCCGCGCGCGAAGTGCTGCTGAGCGCAGGTGCGCTGCTGTCGCCCCAGCTGCTGATGCTCTCGGGCGTGGGCCCGGGCGCGCAGTTGCAGCGGCATGGCATCCCGGTGCTGCACCACCTGCCCGGCGTGGGCGCGCATCTGCACGACCACCCGGATGTGGTGCAGGTGCTCGACGCACCCAACCACCGCGACCTTTTCGGCCTGTCGCCCACCGGCATGCTCAACGCGCTGCGCGGCATTGCCGAATGGCGCCGGCACCGCACCGGCATGCTGACCACCAACTTCGCCGAGGCGGGCGGCTTCATCAAGAGCGACCCCACCGAGCCGGTGCCCGACCTGCAGCTGCACTTCGTGGTCGGCAAGCTGGTGGACCATGGCCGCAAGACGGTGCTGGGCCACGGCTACTCGGCCCACGTGTGCCTGCTGCAGCCCAAAAGCCGCGGGTCCGTCACGCTGGCCAGCCAGGACCCGATGGCGCTGCCGCTGGTGGACCCGCGCTTCCTGTCCGACCCCGACGACATGCAGCGCATGGTGCGGGGCTTTCAGCGCCTGCGCGAGATCCTCACCCAGCCCGCCCTGGCGCAGTACGGCGCCCGGGAGCTGCCTGCGTCCGCCGGTGCACAGACCGACGCGCAGATCGAGCAGTTCATCCGCCAGTACGCCGACACCATCTACCACCCCGTGGGCACCTGCCGCATGGGGCCGGGCGTGATGGACGTGGTGGACAGCGCGCTGCGCGTGCACGGCGTGGCAGGCCTGCGCGTGGTGGACGCGTCCATCATGCCGCGCATCGTGAGCGGCAACACCAATGCACCCACGGTGATGATTGCCGAGAAGGCCGTGGACCTGCTGCGCGCCGCCGCGTGAAGGGCTGACGGCACACCGCGCGGGTGCCTGCGCCCGCGTCGTGGTGGACTGCCGGGCTCTGCGTCAGGCCTTGAAGCGCTTGCGGGTGAGCGCCAGCGCCACCCAGAACGCCACCACCGTGGTCACCACCAGCACCAGCCCGTGGCGCCAGGGGTGGGCGGGCCACTGGTCCATGAACAGCGGGCGCACCAGCTCGACCGCGTTGGTCAGCGGCAGCCAGTCGGAGATGGCGCGCACCACGGGCGGCAGCTGCTCGCGCGGGAAGAACACGCCCGACAGGAACATCATCGGCGTGAGCACCAGCGTGAAGTAGTACGTGAAGAAGTCGTAGCCCTTGGCCAGCGCATTGAAGATGAGCGCGATGCTGGAGAACATCACGCCCACGAACAGCAGCACCGGCCACGCCACCAGCAGCTTGGGGCTGTGGCTTATGCCCAGCGCCAGCATCACGCACAGGATCGCCGACACGGTGAACACGGCCTTGAACGCGGCCCACAGCATCTCTGCCAGCACCACGTCGTCCAGGCTCACGGGGGCGTTCATGATGCCGTCCCAGGTCTTTTGCACATGCATGCGCGAGAAGGCCGAGTACAGCGCCTCGAAGCTCGCCGCATTCATCGCGCTCATGCAGATCGAGCCGCTGGCCAGGAACAGGATGTATGGCACCTGCGTGGTGGTGCCCCCCGCACCGGCCACGTTCAGCTGCCCCACCAGGGCGCCCATGCCGTAGCCAAACGCCACCAGCCACATCAGCGGCTCGGCGATGTTGCCCACCAGGCTGGGGATGGCCAGCTTGCGCCACACCAGCAGGTTGCGCAGGAACACGGGCCACCAGCGGGTCGACAGGTGCGGCGGGCGCCAGGGAGAGGGCTGGGGCGGCGCGTCGGCGATGCCGTGGGTGGGGGACGGAGGTGTGGTCTGCATGCGCCTATTGTGCTGTGTCGATCCCGCCGCCGCCAGCACCTGCGCAGCAGTGCCGCGGGCGGTGCAGGCATGGGCATTGCTTGTGGCTGGGGTTCCTGTTCCAGCCCTTTCACACCCCCTGAGGAGACCGCATGAACCGCACCGACGTCACCGAAAAGATCATCAGCACCAAGGTCGCCAAAGGCCTGCAGTGGCACGCCATCGCCAAGAAGGTGGGCCAGTCCAAGGAATGGACCACCGCGCTGTGCCTGGGCCAGATGACCGCCACGCCCGAGCAGGCCAAGGTGCTGGGCAAGATCTTCGGCCTCTCGTCCGAAGAGCAGAAGTGGCTGCAGGTGGTGCCGTACAAGGGATCGCTGCCCACGCCCGTGCCGACCGACCCGCTGATCTACCGCTGGTACGAGGTGGTGAGCGTGTATGGCACCACGATCAAGGAGCTGATCCACGAGGAGTTCGGCGACGGCATCATGAGCGCCATCGACTTCAGCATGGACATACAGCGCGAGGCCGACCCCAAGGGCGACCGCGTGAACGTCGTGCTGTCGGGCAAGTTCCTCCCGTATAGGCAGTATTGACCCCCTGAGTCGCTTCGCGCCTTCCCCCAAGGGGGACGCACCCGGTGGCCTGGCGGAGCCAGTTCCACGGGTGCACTGGCGTAGAGCGTGCCTGTGTGGAGTGCGGTGATACAGGCAAAGAGCCACGCCTAAAGCACTTGGCGCCTGCCGTCAAAGCACCTTGACTGCGCGGCCGATGAACTGGATCGGGCCGGTGGGTTTGCCGATGGGGGAGCCTGTGGGTGGCTCCAGGGTCAGCTCGAAGAGCTGGTTGGGCTGCAGCGGCGGGAGCTTGTCGAGCTGCAACTGCAGCGGCTGGCCCGGCTGCACCAGGCCCAGGGACACGGGGCCGCTCCAGTCGTCGGCCTTGGTCCAGAATTCGAGCGCCTTGCCGGCAGGCACTTCGGCCACGCCCAGCGGGATGAGGCTGATGGTGCGTGGCGAACTGGCCTGCACCACCCAGCCGGGCGCCTTGTCCTGCGGTGCCACCAGCACCACCATGAACTGCGTGGGCGCGACCTGCGGGGCGGTGCGGGTGACCAGCACTGCGGCCAGCACGGCGGCCATCGCAAAGCCCGATCCGGCCAGCGCGCGCCACAGGCCCAGGTGGTTCCACCAGGCCGATGCGGACTTGGCGGGGTTGGTGCGGGCAGCACGCGGGGCGGTAGCCTGAGGCGCGGCCACGGTGTCCGGGCTGGCGGCCTGCAGGGACGCGTCGATGCGCCTCCACAGCGCGGGCGATGGCGCCACGGGCTCGGCCAGTTGGGTCAAGGGGTGCAGCCGGGCCTCCCAGGCGAGCACGGCGCGTTGCAGTGCGGGGTCGGTGGGCAGGCGCTGCTCCAGCGCATGGCGTGCGGCGGCGGGCAGGGTACCCAGCACGTACTCGCCGGCCAGGACGTCGTCGTCCTGCGGTGGCCGGGGTGCCGGGTTGTGGATATGCGTGGACTCGGTCATGCCATGCACTCCCTCAGCGATGTGAGGCTGCGCCGTATCCAGGCCTTCACAGTGCCCAGCGGTGCGCCCAGGCGCTCGGCGATCTCGCCGTGGGAGCAGCCGTCCACGTAGGCATGCAGCACGCAGTAGCGGCGGGCAGGGTCGAGTGCCTCCAGGCAGTGCTGCAGCCGGCCCAGGCTGGCGTTCAGCTCGAAGGCCTCGGCCACCTCGCGGTGGGCGAGTGCGGCCTGCGCGTCCTGCAGCGCTTGGGTGGTGTCGTCGTCCACATCGGCATGGCGGCCCGCGTCGCGCACGGCGTTGAGCGCCAGGTTGCGCACCACGCTGTAGATCCAGCCGCGCGCGCTGCCGCGCTGGGCGTCGAAGCTGGCAGCGCGGGTCCAGATGTTCAGGCAGGCGTCGTGCACGATGTCCTCCGCCAGGGCGCGCTGCCGCACGATGCGCAGCGCCACGCCCAGGAGCCGGGCGCCTTCGTGTTCATAGAGCCTGCGCATGGCCTGGCGGTCGCCGGCCGCGCAGGCGGCCAGCGTGGCTTCGTAGTCGAGGTCAACAGGCGGCTCGTGGGGCACGGTGGGCAGGTGTGGGGGCGCGTCGGCGGGACGGGTGGGTCTGCCGGGGAAGCCCCGGCGGCACACATCGTACCGGGCAATGCGCCCCACACCCGCGCAGTCCTGCGCAGCCCAAGGGAATTAGTGGGCGGCCCCGCCGGGCTGCGGTGGGGCGCAGGCTTACGCGGCCTTCCAGAAGATGTAGTCGGCCTGGTACTTCACGATCTGGCGCTCGCCCTTATTCGTGGCCGTGCAGGCTGCGGCAGGCGCCACGCCGCCCTTGAGGGCCACGCGCTGGATGTAGGTCACGCCCGTCATCGCGCCCGAGCCCATGGCCGGGTTGGCCTTGACCAACTGGTAGGGCAGGTTGCCGGTGCCCGATGGCGCCACGGCCAGCTGGGTGGCCGTGAGCTTGGAGCCGTCTTGCGATTCCCACGTGGCGGGCGGGCCGTAGTAGGTGCCCACTTGCTTGCCGCTGCGGTCGTTCAGCACGGCCTTGGGGCCCACGAAGAACCATTCGGTCTGGCCGGGGGCGTTGGCCTTGTCGCGGCATTCGTAGGTGATCTCGCCCACACCCACGGTTTCCATGGCGACTTTGTTGCCCGCGGGCACCTTGATGGTGTCGGGCAGGCCGTCTTGCGAATACATCATGGGGCGCGAAGACGATGCGGAAGACGAGGACATCGATCCGCAGGCCGTCAGCAGGGCGGCGGCCGTCACGGCGCCAGCGATGGCCAGGGTGCGCGAGGACAAGGTCAGGGTGGTGTTCATGGCGTTCTCTTTCTTCAGTTGGGTGGAAAGGACAGCGGCCGATGAAGCTCGGCTGCTGCAGGTACTACCCGCGAGAACGCCATTTGGATGCAGGCTGCGCGAAATATTTTTTTATTGGCCCGCCACCGGGGTGGGCGGCGTGCACGCAGGCCGGCGCGTTGCCTGCCTCAACCCGTGCGCAGTGGCGCCTGCTTGGGCGAGTAAGCCCACACATTGCGCCCGCGGTGCTTGGCCTCGTACAGGCCCGCGTCGGCAAAGGCGATGAGCTCGTCCACGGTTTGCCCATGCTCCGGAAAGTGCGAAATGCCGATGCTGGTGCCGATGTCAGCCTGCCCTGCGGCCAGCAAAAATGGCTGGTTGAGCGCGGCCACCATCTGGCTGGCAATCGCCTGGGCCGATGCTGCATCGGCACAGCGGGGCAGCACGCACAGAAACTCGTCGCCGCCCAGGCGGGCCAGCGTGTCGCCCTCTTGCAGACAGGTGGACAGGCGCTGGGTGACCTGGACCAGCAGCTCGTCGCCCGCGGCGTGGCCCAGGGTGTCGTTGACTTTCTTGAACCGGTCCAGGTCGAGGAAGAACACCGCGAACTGCACCTGCCGCGTGCGGGCGTCGGCCACGGCCTGGCGCAGGCGGTCGCGGGCGATCATGCGGTTGGGCAGGTTGGTAAGCGGGTCCAGGTTGGCCTGCTCCAGCTCGCGCCGGGTCTGGTCCAGGTCTTCGATGCGGCATTCGAGCTCGAACTCGCGCGCCTCGAGCTTGACCACCATGTGGGCGAACGATTCGGCCAACTGGGCCAGGGTGCTGTGCGCAGGCAGTTGGCCGGTCATGGCCATTAGCGGTTCGACCGCATGCAGGTCGCCCTGGTGGGCGATGCGCTGCATCACGTCGTTCAGGCGCTGAAGAAAAAGCTGGTCGTGGTCGCCGGAGGTCAAGGGGGCTCCATGGGTGAGCGTGGGCGGGGCTGTTCCGGCGGGCCGGGCTAGGCCGCTATCGTAGGAAAAGGGCGGCAGGGGCGCAAGCACTTGCGCGACCGGGGGGCGGTCGGCGGGGCGGGCGGGTGCATTAAAGTCGCCTGCACCGACCCGCCAGCCATCCGGCCCAGCGTCTGCGCGCGGGTGCTGTCCCCAACCCTTCGACTTTCTGAAAGCCTGCCATGACCACCCTCGGAACCCCCCTGTCGCCCCATGCCACCAAAGTCATGCTGCTGGGATCGGGCGAGCTGGGCAAGGAAGTGCTGATCGCGCTGCAGCGCCTGGGCGTGGAGACCATCGCGGTAGACCGCTACGACAACGCGCCCGGCCAGCAGGTGGCGCACCACGCGCGCACCATCACCATGAGCGACCCGGCGCAGCTCAAGGCCCTGATCGAAGCCGAGCGCCCCCACCTGGTGGTGCCCGAGATCGAGGCCATCGCCACCCCCATGCTCGAAGAGCTGGAAGCCGCCGGCACCGTGCGCGTGATCCCCACCGCCCGCGCCGCACGCCTCACCATGGACCGCGAAGGCATCCGCGTGCTGGCGGCTGAAACGCTGGGCCTGCCCACCAGTCCGTACAAGTTCTGCAACTCGCTCGAAGAGCTGCAGGCCGCCATCGATGCAGGCATCGGCTACCCCTGCATCGTCAAGCCGGTGATGAGCAGCTCCGGCAAGGGCCAGAGCAAGATCGACGGACCTGCCGATGTGCAAAAAGCCTGGGACTACGCCATGGCCGGTGGCCGCGTGAGCCACGGCCGCGTGATTGTCGAGGGCTTTATCGACTTCGACTACGAGATCACCCTGCTCACGGTGCGTGCGGTCGGTGCAGACGGCCAGATCGCTACCCACTTTTGCGACCCCATCGGCCACGTGCAGGTCAGCGGCGACTACGTGGAAAGCTGGCAGCCCCATCCCATGCACCCGGCGGCGCTCGAGAAGTCGCGCCAGATCGCCAAGGCCGTGACGGACAACCTCGGCGGCCAGGGCTTGTTCGGCGTGGAGCTGTTTGTGAAAGGTCAGGACGTGTGGTTCAGCGAGGTCAGCCCCCGCCCGCACGACACGGGCTTGGTCACGCTGTGCACCCAGCACCAGAGCGAGTTCGAGCTGCACGCCCGCGCCATCCTGGGCCTGCCGGTGGACACCCGCCTGCGCAACCCCGGCGCCAGCGCCGTGATCTACGGCGGCGTGGAGGCCCAGGGCATCGTGTTCGACGGTGTGGAAGAGGCCCTGCGCGTGCCCGACACCGACCTGCGCCTGTTCGGCAAGCCCGAGAGCTTTGCCAAGCGCCGCATGGGCGTGGCCCTGGCGCGTGCGGCGGATGTGGAGACGGCCCGCACCAACGCCAAGCTGGCGGCCAGCAAGGTCAAGCCACGGATGGCGTAAGCGGGCGGTTGTGGTGAAAAAGGCCGCTACCGATCGTTGGTCGGCCTTTGTTTGCTGCAAAATTAGTAGCAATCTCTGTCAACCGTCCTCGCGGATCTGGCGGCCCGTGAGTTTCAGGAACAGGTCCTCCAGGTTCGCCGGCCGGTGCAGCGTGCGCAGGTGCGGGTGCGCGCCCAGCGCCTGCAGCAGCGGCTGGGCGTTCTGGGTGTAGAAGAACACCGTCTCGCCGCTGATCTCCACGCGCGCCGCCAGGGCGCGCAGCGCGGCGTCCTCGGCCAGCGCCACCGCGCCCAGGCCGAAGACCTCCACCACGTCGGGCTCCAGGTGCTGGGCGATCAGTTCGCGCGGGCGGCCTTCGGCGATCTTCTTGCCGTGGTCCAGCACCAGGAGGCGCGAGCACAGGCGCTCGGCCTCGTCCATGAAGTGGGTGGTCAGCAAAATCGACTTGCCCTGCTGCAGCAGCAGTTGCAGGCGCTCCCACATCAGGTGGCGGGCCTGGGGGTCGAGGCCGGTGGTGGGCTCGTCCAGCAGCAAGAGGCGCGGGTCGTTGACCAGGGCGCGGGCCAGGCTCAGGCGCCGCTTCATGCCGCCCGACAGCTCCCCGGGCTTGGCGTGGGCCTTGTGCGTGAGGGCGGCGAAGTCGAGCAGGCGCGGCACCCGCTCGTCCATCACCGCGCCCTTGAGCCCGAAGTAGCGGCCGAACACGCGCAGGTTTTCGGCGCAGGTGAAGTCCGGGTCCAGCGTGTCGAACTGGGTGACCACGCCCAGCTGCGCCTTGATGGCCAGCGCGTCGCGCGGCATGTGCAGGGCCTGCGCGCCGGGCTCGGCAAAAAAGCGCACCGCCCCGCCGTCCGGCGCCGTGAGGCCCAGGCACATGCGGATCGTGGTGGTCTTGCCCGCGCCGTTGGGGCCGATGACGCCCAGGCATTCGCCCGGGGCGATGGCAAAGGAGACATCGTTCACCACGGTCGCGTCGCCGTAGCTTTTGCGCAGTTGCTCAACTTCAAAGAGTGCGGAGGTCATGCACCGATTGTGTGCGATGCGGGCGCCCCGGGCATGGCACCCCTGCGTCGCGCCCGCGACGGCCGCCGGCGCTGGCCTGCGGCATGGTGCGTGGCATGGGCCCTTGCCAAGCCATCGCGTGCCCCATTGTGACGCATACCATGAGGCCCGCGTTGGAGAGGTCTGCGGCACCGCGCTGTCATTCCCCGCATGCAGGCAGTGGGGGCTATGCCCCGCTGGGCGCGGGCCGGCACGGTGCCAGATTGAGCCCAGTCGACGCCGCCTGTTTCAGGCCGCCATGCAAACCTGAATCGGAATCCACACTTATGCACAGCCAGCCACTCTTCCAAGTCGATGACCTGAACGAATTGCACGGCCTGATGCGCGCCCACCCGCTGGCCACCGTGGTCACGCTGTCCACGGTGCCTGCGCTATCGGATGCAACCGGTCTGCAGGCGGACCTGCTGCCGCTGGAGGTGGTGGCAGCACCGGGCGGCGCGGTGTGCCTGCGCGGCCATGTGGCGCGGTCGCACGCCATGGCGCAGTCGGTGCTGAGTGGTGCCGAGGTGCTGGCGGTGTTCCAGAGCCCCAATGCCTACATCTCGCCGCGCTGGTACGTGAACGGCCAGCGCAGCGGGCGGCTGGCGCCCAGCTGGAACTACGCCGCGGCCGAAGCGCGTGGCCGGCTGCGCTGGGTGGACGATGCCGGCTGGATGCGCTCCCACCTGGGAGCGCTGGCCGCAGCGCAGGAAAGCGGCCGCGCGCAGCCCTGGTCCCTCGGCGACGCGCAGCCGGCCTTCATCGATGAGGCGGCTGCACGGCTGGTGGGGTTCGAGGTCACGGTGGACCGGTTGGTGGGCAAGCGCTTCCTGTCGCAGCAGCGCACCGAGGCCGACCGGCGCAGCGTGATCGCGCACCTGCTGCAAGAGCCTGGCGGTGCGGCGAGCGACGTGGCCCGGTTGATCGTGCCCTGACGCGTGCCCTTCGGCCCGCCGCACGTCTCAGCGAAGCGGTCAGTCCGCCAATTGAATGGAAAAAATGCCCCTACCGCTGGATGGGAGCGCGCTAGCAGCTATCAAAAAAATAGCATTCACACCCAGGCGCTAGGACGCTGCCATCAGCCGCCCCCGGCCCGCCGTCTTGGCCTCGTACAGCGCGATGTCGGCGCGGGCCATCAGCGCTGCCAGGTTGGCCTCGCCGGGCACCAGGGCCGCCATGCCCACGCTGTAGTTCAGCACAAAGCCCAACTCGGCTGCACTCGCATCCTGCAGGCGGTGGCGCAGGCGCCGGTCAAACGCCACGCCTGCAGCGGCCGTGTTGTGCAGCATCAGCACGGCAAACTCCTCACCGCCCAGCCGGGCGATCAAATCGCCGCTGCGGCAGGTGTCGCCCAGCAGGCGCGCAAACAGCTGCAGCGCGCGGTCGCCCGCGTCGTGGCCGTGGGTGTCGTTGATCTGCTTGAAGTGGTCCAGGTCCAGCATCAGCGCGGTCAGCGGCAGCCGGTGGCGCCAGGCGTGGGCCAGCAGGTTGTCGCCCTGGTTGCTGAAGCCGCGCCGGTTGAGCAGCCCGGTCAGGCCGTCGGTCATGGCCAGCGTGCGCAGCTTCTGCTCGGCCTCGTAGCGCCACGCCACCAGCACGGCCACTGTGCCCAGCACCAGGCTCACGTTGGTGGCAAGGGCCGCCGCCAGGTTGATCGGATGCGGCGATCGAAAGCTCGGGTACTCGTCGGTAAAGGCGCCCAGCAGGCCGCGCGCCAGGGTGAACACGGCGGACGTGAGCAGGCAGCCCAGCAGCACGCTGCGCCAGCGCACGTCGGCCAATATCAGCGGGTACAGCGTGGCGCGCGCCACGATGCACAAAATGGCGGCCATGAGTCCGTTGGCCCAGCCCACGCGCCAGGCGTAGTGGTCGAAGCCGAGCGCATAGCCCAGTGGCGCGGCGACCACCAGCGCCAGCAGCAGCCGGCGCAGCGGGCGCGGGCCCAGCCATTCTTCCAGCGCCCGGTACAGCATCCACTGCGCAGCGGCGTTGCAGGCGATGGACACGGTGGACAGCGTGCGGTCCCACAGCGAGCTCGACGCGATGATCGCCGCCCAGGCCAGCGCCTGCAGCAGCAGGCTGGCCTGCACATGGCGCGCCGCCCGGCTCACGTCCCGGCCCATGATCAGCGGCAGCGCGGCCGAGATCATGAACAGGTTGGCCGCCATCGCGGTCATGAGCGTGAGGAAGTCCAGCGGCATGGAGGGACGGCAGGCCTGCGGGGGCGGGTCAACTTATTGGAAGGCCACTTCGGCGAAGCTGCGCAACTTGCGGCTGTGCAAGCGGTCCACCCCGCCGTTGCGCAGGATCTCGATGGCCCGCATGCCGATGCGCAAGTGCTGGTCCACCCGCTCGCGGTAGAAGTGGTTGGCCATGCCGGGCAGCTTGATCTCGCCGTGCAGGGGCTTGTCGCTCACGCACAGCAGCGTGCCGTAGGGTACCCGGAAACGGAAGCCGTTGGCCGCGATGGTGGCGCTTTCCATGTCCAGCGCCACGGCGCGGCTCTGGCTGAAGCGGCGCTGGGGCATGTTGTCGGGCAGCAGCTCCCAGTTGCGGTTGTCGGTGCTGGCCACGGTGCCCGTGCGCATGATGCGCTTGAGCTGGTCTTCGGGCACCTGGGCCACGTCGGCCACGGCCTGCTGCAGCGCCATCTGGATCTCGGCCAGCGCCGGGATGGGCACCCACAGCGGCAGTTCCTCGTCCAGCACGTGATCCTCGCGCACATAGGCGTGGGCCAGCACGTAGTCCCCCAGCTGCTGGCTGTTGCGCAGGCCGGCGCAGTGGCCCAGCATCATCCAGGCGTGCGGGCGCAGCACGGCGATGTGGTCGGTGATGGTCTTGGCATTGGCCGGGCCCACGCCGATGTTGACCATGCTGATGCCGCTCGCGTCCTTGCGCACCAGGTGGTAGCCGGGCATCTGCGGCAGGCGCGGCGGGGCGTTGCCCAGCTCGTCGCCGGGCTGCGCGGGCAGGCCGGTGCGGCGGGTGACCACGTTGCCGGGCTCGATGAAGGCCACGTACTCGCTGTCGGGCTTGGCCATCTCCGAGTGGCCCAGCCGCACGAACTCGTCGATGTAGAACTGGTAGTTGGTGAACAGCACGAAGTTCTGGAACCACTCGGGCGCCGTTCCTGTGTAGTGGCGCAGGCGGTGCAGCGAATAGTCCACGCGCGGCGCGGTGAACAGCGACAACGGCTGCGCCTCGCCCGGGCGTGCCTGCCAGGTGCCGTTGGCGATGCCGTCGTCCATGGCGGCCAGGTCGGGCAGGTCGAACACGTCACGCATCAGCATGCGGCGCTCGGCCGTGAGCGTGCCTTCGATGTGATCGTGCTCGGCAAACGAGAAGTGGATCGGGATGGGGTGGGCGCTGGTGCCGACCTCCAGCTCGACGTTGTGGCTGGCGCGCAGCAGGCGGAACTGCTCGGCGTAGTACCGGGCGAACAGGTCGGGCCGGGTCAGCGTGGTCTCATACCGCCCCGGGCCTTCCACGAAGCCATAGGCCAGCTTCGAATCCGCCCGCGCCACGGTGGTGGTGTGCACCCGCACGAAGGGGTAGAAGGCGCGCACGGGGCTGGTGGGCGTCTCGCCCGCCACGAAGCGCTGCATCGCCTCGCGCAGGTGGCCGATCTGTTGCTGGTAAATACGCTGCACCTGGGCCAGCGCTTCGGCCGGGTCGGTGTGGCGGGTGGGGGCGTGGAAGTCGGGGATGAGGGGCATGCTGTATTTTCGCTTGCCCGCAGTCCCGCAGGAGCGCGGGCGGTCTTTTTTAGGAGGAAGAAGCCGCGGCTGCGGCCTCCGTCAGCGCGCCTGCGGCCGGCTGTCCAGCCACAGCACGGCGGCATCCAGCACTGGATCGCCGCCGGTCATGGCCCGCTGCACCAATGCGGCATCGACAGGCACCCGCAGGTCGGGCTCGACACCCTTGCCGAACACGTAGTGCTCGCCGTTGGCTCCAAGCTCAGCCACCGTGGGCGCATGCACGACGACGTCTCCCGGCAGCAGGATGCGCGTGGTCATGCCGACCGCACCGGGCGTGGGCTCGGTGGCCACGACGTGGGCCCGGCCGGCCTTTTGTAGCCATGCAGAGAACATTTCGCAAGGGCCCGTGCATTCCGGGCCGGTCAGCAGCACCAGCGGCGCGCTGTAGTAGCCCGTGCCCTGGGTGAACAGCGGCAGTTGCGGCGGCAGGCCCAGGCTGCCCCGGGTGCGCCACACCTTGGCGGTGGCATCCACCTGCCGCTGCGCGTAGCCCTGCAGCTTGAGCGGGCGGTCGTACGAGAAGAACGACGCCGCATAGTGCGGCACCAGCTGGTAGGCACCATGGTTGGCGCCGCGCAGGTCCAGCACCAAGCCGCGCAGGCGGGCCTGGTTGGCGGCGGCCAGGCTGCGTTCCCACACGTCCAGGTTGCCGCCGCCGTCGGCAAAAGAGCTGAGCACGATGTACCCGTACTGCCGGCCCGACGGACCGCGCAGCTGGAATGCCGACAACGACTCGTTGTTGGGCGCGGCGCTGGCCGGCGCAGGCTGCTCGGCCAGGCGCTGGCGCAGGTCGACGGTCAGGTCCTTGCCGTCCTGGCGCACCTTGAGCACCATGGCATCGCGTTCGTAGGCCATGAGCTTGAGCGCGTCGTAGCGCCGCCCGGCCTCGGTGGGCCGGTTGGAATAGCGCGATGCACGGCCGATGTAGCGGGACATGCTCTCGCCGTTGACCTCGACGATCTCGGCCCCAGGCCGCAGCCCGGCCAGGTCGGCGGCCGAGCGCGGCGCCACGCTGCCGACCAGGGCCCGGCCGTCCGGCAGCCACCAGACGCCTGGCAGCGGCAGCGGCGTGATGCCGCGCGGCTGCGATTGTCCAGACAGGCCGGTGTCCAGCCCCGCGGTCAGCCCCTGCGAGCCGCCCGCGCCCCGCAGTTCGACCCGGAACAGCCCGTCCTGCAGGCGTGCGCCGATGTCGGCATAGATGCGGCCCGTGGCCTGGCGGTCTTTTTGGTCGCCAGCCTGGCGGACCCGGTCGGCCAGCTCGCCCTGCAGCCGCCCCCAGTCCATGGGCTGGGCGCTGCGAAACGGGTAGCGCTCTTGCATGACGCTGGTGAATGCCTTGAAGGCGTCGGCAGGCGCCAGGCGCGACAGATCGATGTCGGTCGTCGACTGCACGCTGTATTGCGACAGCGCGATTTCGCGGCTCCGGTCAAAGCTGAAACCGCGGCTGTCCAGCGTCACCACCGTGTAGCCGCGCGGCAGCCGCACCATGGGGTCGTCGGCCGTGAAGAGTCGGCCATCGGGGCCAAAGCCCGAAGGGAAGGGCGCGCCCGCTTCGCTCGCCCACACCAGCAGCTTGCCGCCCACCGGCTCCATCGCCAGCTCGGGCTGCAGCGGCCACTCCATCTGCACCGAGCTGGTGGTGAGCATGGCGTGCTGCTCGATCGGGTCGAGCGCGCGGCGGCCAGTGCGGCGCGGCAGATTGGCATGGACCGACAGCGCGAAGATCTTCACGCCGGGGCCTGACGCGCGCGCACGGCCCGAGCCCAGGTCGAACAGGGTGCCCGGGGGCGACGACGGCAGGTCGATGGACACGGCCGAGCTGTCCGCGCGGGGCGTGGCCAGCAGCTGGTCTTGCGGCGGCGTCACGTGCGCGGCTTGCCGCTGGATGAAGTAGGCGCCCTGGTCCAGCAGTGCCACGAGGGTGCTGCTGGCGGCCATCGGGTCGCCCGCGCCACGCTCCAGCGCGGCGATGAGCCGTTGGGGGCCGCCTTCGTCGCGGGCCATCACCGCAGGCCCGGTGGGGGCCTGGAACGGCGTGCCGTTGCGGTTGTTCCAGGCCTGGCGACCGGCGTCCATGACCTGGCCGCCGGTGGACATCACCTGCTGGCCCGTGGACACCGCGCTTTCACCCCGGCTCATCACCTCGCCCGCGCGGCCGAGGTTGCCGAGCATCCCGCCTTGTGCCAACGCCCACAGGGGCGTCAGCGCCAAGGCCACCAGCACCGCGGCGGCCTGCGCGCGGCGGGTTCGCGCACGGCCACCGCGCGCCGTGCGGTGCTGCGGCGCAGCGCCCGGCAGAGGTCCCGCAGCGCGGTGGGTGAACGGGTCGCAGAGCAGGCGGACGATGGACATGGTGGCGTGGGCGTTGAGTGGGGTCGGACTCAGGTGTAGCGGATGACGAAGTCGTTGTCGGCAGCGCTCACGTCGATGGTGCCGATGGTCTTGGCATCCACCGAGGCCTGCAGGAACTCCATGGCCAGGCGCGGCAGCAGGTTCTGCGTCAGGATCGCGTCGATCATGCGGGCGCCGGATTCGACCTCGCTGCAGCGCTCGCGGATCAGCTGCACCGCGCTGTCGTCGAAGTTGAACTGCGCGCCGTGGTTGGCCTCGATGCGGGTCTGGATGCGGCGCAGCTGCAGGCGGATGATCTGCTCGAGCATGGCGTCGGAGATCGGGTAGTACGGCACCACCGTCAGGCGGCCCAGCAAGGCGGCCGGAAACTTGTCGAGCAGCGGCTGGCGCACGGCCTTGGTCAGTGCCTCCGGCCCGGGGATCAGGTCCGGGTCGTTGCACATGCTGGCGATCAGCTCCGAGCCCACGTTGGAGGTCAGGATGATCACCGTGTTCTTGAAGTCGATGTAGCGGCCTTCGCCGTCTTCCATCCAGCCCTTGTCGAACACCTGGAAGAACATTTCGTGCACGTCGGAGTGGGCCTTCTCGATCTCGTCGAGCAGCACCACGCTGTAGGGCCTGCGGCGAACCGCCTCGGTCAGCACGCCGCCTTCGCCGTAGCCCACGTAGCCGGGCGGAGCGCCCTTGAGCGTCGACACGGTGTGTGCCTCCTGGAACTCACTCATGTTGATGGTGATGAGGTTCTGCTCACCGCCATACAGCGCCTCGGCCAGCGACAGCGCGGTTTCCGTTTTGCCCACGCCCGAGGGGCCTGCGAGCAGGAACACGCCGATGGGCTTGCCCGGGTTGTCGAGCTGCGCGCGCGCGGTCTGGATGCGGCGGGTGATGGCCTCCAGGCCGTGGCGCTGGCCGATCACGCGCTTTTCCAAAGTTTGCGTCAGCGTGAGGACGGACTGCACTTCGTCGCGCACCATCCGGCCCACGGGGATGCCGGTCCACTCGGCCACGACGGCCGCGACCACGCCCGCGTCGACCACGGGGTGCAGCAGAGGGTCGTCGCCTTGCAGGGCCAGCAGCTCTTTGCGCAGTGCGTCCAGTTCTGCCGGGGTGACCGTGGGCTGGGCGGGGGGCGCAGCGGTGGGGGCAGCGGTGGGTGTGGCCGGTGCAGCCGCGCTGGCTTCGGTGCTGTTGGAGGAGGTCGCGGTGGCGGCGGCGGCCGCATCGGCGGACGTTGCTGCCTTGGTGCCGGATTCGTTGGGCACGCGCGCGGGGCGTGCGGCCATCAGCGCAGCCTCTGCATCGACGATGCGCTGGGCCAGGCCGCTTTCGCGGGTCAGCCGCTCGGACAGCGCGTCGTGTTCCTGCTGCAGGCGCTCGAGCGAGGCCGCCAGTTCGTCCAGGCGGCCGGCATCGGCGACGCCCAGGGCGGCTTCGCGCTCCACCACGTCCAGCTCCACCCGGATCGCCTCTTGCTGGCGGATCACGGACTCCAGGCGTGCCGGGGTCGCGGTCAGTGCCATCGCCACGCGCGAGCAGGCGGTGTCCATCAGGCTCACGGCCTTGTCGGGCAGCTGGCGCGACGGAATGTAGCGGTGCGACAGGCTGACTGCCGCCACCACGGCCTCGTCGGCGATCCGCACCTTGTGGTGGGCTTCGAGCTTGGCGGCCACGCCGCGCAGCATGTTCACGGCCTTGGGTTCGTCGGGCTCGAGGATGTGCACCAGCTGGAACCGGCGGGTGAGCGCCGGGTCTTTTTCGATGTATTTCTTGTACTCGGCCCAGGTGGTGGCGCCGATGGTGCGCAGCACGCCGCGCGCCAGCGCGGGCTTGAGCAGGTTGGCCGCGTCGCCGGTGCCTGCCTGGCCACCAGCGCCGATCAGCGTGTGGACTTCGTCGATGAACAACACGATGGGTGTCGTGCTGGCCTGCACTTCATCCAGCAGCGAGCGCAGGCGGTTCTCGAACTCGCCCTTCATGCTGGCGCCGGCCTGCAGCAACCCGACGTCCATCACGCGCAGTTGCACGCCCCGCAGCGGCGGCGGCACGTCGTCCGCGGCGATGCGCAGTGCCAGGCCTTCGACCACCGCGGTCTTGCCCACGCCCGCCTCGCCCACGAGGATGGGGTTGTTCTGCCGCCTGCGCATGAGGATGTCGACCATCTGGCGCACTTCCTCGTCGCGCCCGGTCACCGGGTCCAGCTCTCCATTGCGGGCGCGCTCGGTCAGATCGACGGTGTAGCGCTGCAGGGCTTCCTGCTTGCCACCGCCCAGTGGTGACGTGGCGCCGCTTGCCTCGCCGGGCGTGCCTTGCAGGCCGGAGCCGTCCGCTGCCTGCAGCTTGGCCTCTGGCGACTGGGGCAAGACCTTGGGGAACGCATCGCTCAGGCCCGGTTCGCTGAGCTTTTCGAACTCTTTGGAAATGGAGCGCAGCTCATTGGCCAGGGTGCGGGTGCGCAGCATGCCGGACAGCCAGTAGGCGCTGCGGATCTGCGACTCGTTGAACATCAGCGTGGCATACACCCAGCCGCGCTCGATGGACATTTCGATCTGGTCCGAGAAGTCGGAGATCGATGTGGCACCGCGCGGCAGCCGGTCCAGGCTGCGCAGCACGTCGGCCGCCAGTTGCTCTGCGTCGATCTCGAAGTGGCGAAAGAGGCGCAGCAGGTCGGAGTCGCTTTCCTGCAGCAACTGGTGCAGCCAGTGCACCAGCTCCACATAGGGGTTGCCCCGCAGCTTGCAGAACACCGTGGCGCCCTCCAGCGACTTGAAGAGCAAGGGGTTGAGTTTTCCGAACAGGGCAAGGCGGCTGATCTCTGACATGGGCGTGAGGGCGGTGCGTTGAAGAGAAATAACGGTGGATGGTTGTGGCTGGAAACGGGGGCGTCGCTCACAGGGCTGACGGCTGCTCGGCCCGGGCCCTGACCCGGTGGCCGCGCGACTGCAGCCAGCTCTCCGGGTCGAGGCGGAAATCGTCCGCGTCGCGGGGGGCGGGGCCGTCGAGCATCCAGCTCGTCCAGCCCAGGCGGGTTCCGCCGCCCAGGCGCGTGCCGGGGACTTCCTCGCGCTGCAGCACCAGCTCGAAATCCCAGGCGTACTCGATGCCCAGGTAGTTGCGTACCCAGTCCACGAGCGCCTTGAAATCTGGCTGGCCCGGCAGGAAGCGTTCGTACTGTGCGAGCGTCATGGGGCCGATGCGCAGCCGGAACTTGCTCTGGGCGTCCGGCACGCGCGACCCGACCACGGTGTCGACGCCCAGCTGCGAATTGCACGGGTGCCGCGACAGGCGGGTCTGCTGAGATGGCTCGAGCTCCAGGAAGTGCAGGCAGTACTCCTGCAGCACCACCCGCACGCCGAAGTAGCTGCCGATGGCGCGCTGCAGCCCCTCGGGGTTGCGGGTAGTGCGCGTGAGGTGGCCGGCCATGTGCAGCTTGGCGTG
The DNA here is from genome assembly GCF_964253015.1 of Acidovorax sp. LjRoot194. Lineage (NCBI taxonomy): Bacteria > Pseudomonadati > Pseudomonadota > Betaproteobacteria > Burkholderiales > Comamonadaceae > Acidovorax > Acidovorax sp. LjRoot194. The sequence continues at coordinate 732,696 of NZ_CAXUQB020000001.1, forward strand.
GTCTTCGACCGCGTCGCGCTGCCGCGCCGACGCCTCGCCAATGCCGACGATGCTGGCCAGGTGCCGCCCGAACATGCCGTCGCCGGGGCGGTCCAGCGACACGGTGGGCTGGGCATCGGCCCACGCCCGAAAGAACAGCAGCAGCAGCCGGTGGTGAAAGATGTCGGAGAACCGCGCCAGCGTCGGGTCATCGAACTGGCGCTGCCGCTCGCGCACATATTCCGTCAGGTGGGTGGGCATGGGCCCGTTGGGGCCGTACAGGCCAAAGCTCCAGACGGTCAGCCGCTCGGGCTGGCCCGCCACGGGCGGCAGCAGCTCTGCGATGGTGGCCGGCGCAAAGGCGAGCGACGGGTCCTGCCCCAGGCGGATGGGCTCGGCCTGCGGGCGTGCGGCGCGGCCCAGGGGCGGCAGGTCAGCATTGCGGGCCTGCAGCCAGCGCAGGGTGAAGAACAGATCGAACGCGTGCGGGTTGCGGCGCAACCTCTGCCACAGCTCCGCCGTGTCGCTGGGCCGCTGCGCCGACTGCGGCTGGGAGGAAGGCTTGGAGGAAGGCGCGGGGCCGCTCATGTGTTGGGCCTTTCGCCCGGGCGGACTTCCCACTTCGCGACCGGCCCGCGTTGCCGCGAGTGCAGGGACAGCTCGGTAAAACTGTTGACGCCCACGTGCCGCGCAAAGAAGCGTTCGAGAACGCAAGCCAGCGGCCATGCACTGACGCCCGCGAACGACGACTCGTCCACCGTGAGCGCGACGCCCACACCGCGGCCGTACACGAGCTGCCGGTGCTGTGCCAGGCGCCGCGTAATGGGCCGGATGCTGACTTCCTTGAGCCCCGCGACCTGGCCTGCGAGCGCGTGGTTGCCCAGCGCGAGGTAGAGGTTCATCAGCTCGCGCAGGGTCGCTGCGCCTTCCTGGTCCGACAGATCGGTCATGGCCAGGTAGTTGAGCGACAGGTGCGAGATCAGTCGCCAGGTGATCTCGTTTTCTGCCACGCTGCCCATCGGGCGCGACGGCCCGGCGATGGTGCGGATGGCACCGATGGGGGCCGAGTCGAGGGTGATGAAGTCCCCCTCGGGCTGGTTGGTGGGCATCAGCAGGGGCAGGTCGCGGTTGGTGCACAGCGTGCGCACGGACAGCTGCTTGAGGTCGTCCGAGAAGGGCGCGGCGCGCTGGTCCACCAGCGACAGGAACACTTCGCTGCCCAGGTACTGGGTGCGCGGGCCGAAGCGCACGGCGTGTTCCGAAAACAGCCGGGGCTCGCGCCGTACGGCAAAGTACGCCTGGTCGTCCGAGCGGATGCCGTGCACCGATGCGTACAGCGGCACGAAATCCCGGTCGTTCACCTGGCCTTCCTGGTGGCCGGTCACGCTGAGAACGCTGTACACCTCGAAGTCGCGCGGGCGGGTGCGCTCCATCACCACGTGGTATTCGTTCATGTCGGCCGACACGTGGATGCGGTCTGCCATGCGCTCGAACAGGTTGATGGCGGGCGTGCAATGGAGCAGGAAGTTCTGCTTGTCCACCACGGGCTCCAGGTCGGGGCTGGCCTTGCGCAGCAGCAGCGTCATGGCCAGTCGCCGCGCCGGAATCTGCCGCAGCGACGCCGACAAGCCCTGGATCGAAAAGAACCGGAAGCGCGGCGGAAACGCGAAGTACTCGTGCAGCAGCCGGTGACCTTGGAACGCCCTGTGCGAGTAGGGCAGCAATGCCTGCCGCTGCTCGTAGCCTTCGGCCTGCAGCGCCTGTGCAGGCAGGTAGCCGTACACCCGGGTGGGGTCCTGCACGTCGTGCACCACGATGCCCAGAAGCGACTCGTGGAGCACCTCCTGCAGGTGCGATGCGACGGCATCCGTCGCATGGATGTAGAAGTCCAGCCGGTCCATCGGCAGGTGCGCGAAGTCGGTGGCCCCCTGGGTCTCGAGTTCGAGGCGCAAATGCCCTGCGGGCTCGTGCGGCAGACCGAAGCGTGCCAGCGGAAGGTCCAGCGGCGGCCCGCCGAGCGCCGCGCGCGACAGCGCCACAGGCCACAGCGTGACGTCGTGCCCGGTGCGAAAGTCGCAGGGCGTCTGGTCGTCGGTGGTCTTGCGCGACCGCAGCATGCTGCCCGCTGGCAGGCAGTAGCCATCGGCCACGTTGCCTTCGGTGTCGCTGGGCGACATCTGGACGACCACCATCGCAGGCGTAGGCGCCAGGTAGTGCGGGCACACCATCTCGAGGATGCGTTGCGACAGCCGCGGAAATTCCGCGTCCATCTTCATCTGCACCCGCGCGGTCAAAAAGCTGAAGCCCTCCAGCAGCCGCTCGACATACGGGTCGGCCACGTCTAGGTCGCGCAGCGCGAGGCGGCTGGCCACTTTGGGAAACGCGGCGGCGAACTCGGCCCCCAGCTCGCGCAGGTAGGCCAGTTCGCGGTTGTAGTACTCGACCAGGCGCGGGTTCATCGGTGCTCTCTCACGGTCAGCTTCTCAGGTCCGAAACCATGACCTGGCCTGTTTCCAGGTCCAGGCTGGTCTTGAGCAACAGCTCCAGCGGGTACGGCATCGACCAGAACTGGCAGCGGATCTCGAACTGCAATGTGTTGTGATGGTTCAGCGAGTCGAACGACGGCAGCAGGGTCACGGTCAGCGATTGCGGCAGGACACGCGGCTCGAAGGCCAGGATCGCGCGGCTCACGTTGGCCTCGACATTCTTCCAGTCCAGATCGGACAGGAGCTTGCCTGCCAGCGGGGTCATGCCGTAGTTGAGCGTGGACCGCTCGGCGTGGGGCAGGCCATCGAAATCGATGTGGCCCGACGCATTGCTGGCATTCAGCAGCCACCCCAGGTCGCGCAGCAGTGCGGCGCGCAGGCGCGATTCGGTGACATACACCGCATCCGCTTGCTCGGTTCTTCGGGAGGGGTCGTGGTCGGTCAGCCGGTCCAGCAGGGCCGGCTGCAGGCGGTCCTTTTCGGTCCCTGACCCGCTCAGTCGCCTGGACACCATGGCAGGCCGCGTCAGGCGTTGAAGGCGATGGCGCGCACATCCAGCAGCGCGTGGTCGCCCTGGTCGGAGATCAGCACGCGCTGACCCCGGCCCGCCACATGCTCGCCACCGATGTCCGTCCATTCGGTACGCCGCGCCAGGCGCAGGGTGTCGTCGTCGCCCGCCTGCGTGGGGTAGCGCGCGGGCACCAGGCCCTGCACGGTGCTTTCGTTGACGAGGGTCAGCTCGGCAGGCTGCCAGACCAGGTCGCGCAGGTCCTGGGGCTTTTCGAACGCGATGCTGCGGATGGACGAGTACGGAACCCAGTAGTAGCAGCCGTTGGTGTGGAGTTCCAGGATCGGCCCGAGCCGCGAGTCGGAGTCGCACAGCCATTCGAACGGGTCGCCGTTGATGGTGCCCGCACAGGCCGGTGCCAGGTCCAGGGCCTGGGTGCGCAGGTTCAGCGCTGCGTCGTGCGACCCCTCGGACTGGGCCTTCAGCGCGTCCACCATGTAGCTCAGCCACTGCGGCGGTTCGCCCAGGATGTACGGGGTGCGGCGCCCCTCGAACACTTCGGTGCGCAGCAGTTCGCACCGCATGGCTTCGCGGTAGGCCTGTGCCATGGGCACCGCTTTGGGATCGAGCTGCGCGCACACCTGCAGTTGCGCCAGCGCCTTGTTCCAGTCGCCCAGCACCGCCAGCAGCTGAAAGTAGAAGGTGCGCAGAGATGCCTTGGCAGGCTCTTCGCGAATGGCGTCCTTGACGCGGCTCAGCTGCACGTCCAGGGGGCTTTGGGAATCAAAAAGAACAGCAGTCACGGTGAAAACTCATGGAAGGCTGTGGCGCGAATGCGTCCACGGCGGTTGTAGCGGACTGTCACGTAAAACCGGATCAAGCAAAACCGGCTCAGGCAGGGCAGAAGGGTTGGCGAACCTGTCCATGCCCGTTCCCATGCCTGCCCGGTTGCATTCGCCGTCTCATCTGAACTGAACTGAACTGGCGACGCGGTGCCTTGTCATGCAGCCGCGTTCAGGAAGATGGCCGGGGTGGGCGACGGTGTCTTGCCTGCAATGCGTGGATGGGCTGACCCCGGTGCACATCATCAGGACATCCGCGCGCCTGCTCGCCAACTAGCCAGTCGGGCATCGTGCGCCTATCCCGGCGCAGCGACGCCACCGCTGCCATCGCCGCCACTGCCCGGGCGGGCAGGTGCGACGCTGGCAGACACGGCATCTTTCAGCGGCCGAGCAACGGCAAACCCAGGGGACTCAGTTGCCCGCTTCCTTGACGGAGGGCAGCTTGGACACCAGGCGCAAGGACACCGTCAGGCCTTCCAGCTGATAGTGCGGACGCAGGAAGAACTTGGAGGTGTAGTAACCCGGGTTGCCTTCCACTTCGTTCACTTCGACTTCGGCAGCGGCCAGGGGCTTGCGGGCCTTGGTTTCTTGCGACGAGTTCGATGGGTCTCCATCGACGTAGTTCATGATCCAGTCGTTCAGCCAGCGCTCCATGTCGCTGCGCTCCTTGAACGAGCCAATCTTGTCGCGCACGATGCACTTGAGATAGTGCGCGAAGCGGCAGCAGGCGAACATGTAGGGAAGGCGCGCCGACAGGTTGGCATTGGCCGTGGCGTCTGCGTCGTAGTACTCGGCAGGCTTGTTGAGCGACTGGGCGCCGATGAAAGCGGCCACGTCCGAGTTCTTGCGGTGCACCAGCGGCATGAAGCCGTTCTTGGCCAGCTCTGCCTCGCGGCGGTCGCTGATGGCGATTTCGGTGGGGCACTTCATGTCCACGCCGCCGTCGTCGGTGGGGAACGTGTGCGCTGGCAGGTTTTCCACCGCGCCGCCGGATTCGACACCGCGGATGGACGTGCACCAGCCGTAGTACTTGAAGGACCGGTTGATGTTGACCGCCATGGCGTAGGCCGAGTTGGCCCAGCAATACTTGCTGTGGTTGCCGCTTGCGGTTTCTTCTTCGAAGTCGAACTCGTCCACAGGGTTGGTCTTGGCGCCGTACGGCAGACGCGCCAGGAACCGTGGCATGGCCAGGCCGATGTACTTGGAGTCGTCCGACTCGCGCAGGCTGCGCCATGCAGCGTACTCGGTGTTGGTGAAGATCTTGGTCAGGTCGCGGGGGTTGGCCAGTTCTTGCCACGAATCCATCTGCATCAGCGCGGGGGAGGCGCCGGAAATGAACGGGCAGTGGGCAGCGGCAGACACCTTGGCCATTTCACCGAGCAGTTCCACGTCAGGGGGGCTGTGGTCGAAGTGGTAGTCGCCCACCAGGCAGCCGAAGGGCTCGCCGCCGAACTGGCCGTACTCTTCTTCGTAGACCTTCTTGAAGATGGGGCTCTGGTCCCAGCCGACGCCCTTGTAGCGGCGCATGTTGCGGTGCAGCTCCTTCTTGGAGATGTTCATGACGCGAATCTTGAGCATCTCGTCCACCTCGGTGTTGGTCACCAGGTGCTGCAGGCCGCGCCAGGCGCCCTCGAGCTTCTGGAACTCCGTGTGGTGGATGACGAGGTTGACCTGCTCGGACAGCTTGCGGTCGATCTCGGCAATGATGGCCTGAACGGTCTGGTATGCATCGTTCGAGATGGTGGTGACCGAGGCCAGTGCCTGCTGCGCCAGGGTCTGGACCGCGGCTTCCACCGCGTCGCGTGCCTGGTCGGTCTTGGGCTTGAACTCCTTGTTCAGCAATGCCGCGAAGTCGTGGCCTTCCAACGACTGGGCGGTGGATGATTCATTGATGGCTACTGCGCTCATGGGTAATCTCCGTTCGCTGGGGCGGCTCAGGCGGCGTCGTTTTGAACTGGGCCTTCGGCAGGCGCAGGGGCGGGTTTGGAGCTGGCAGCCAGTGACTTGAGCAGTGCGGGGTCCTGCAGCACCTTGCGGATCAGCTCTTCGGCGCCTTGCTTGCCGTCCATATAAGACAGCAGGTTGTGCAACTGGGTGCGGGCTTCGAGCAGCGTGTTCAACGGCCCGATGTTGCGCGCCACCGCTGCGGGCGAGAAGTCATCCATGCTTTCAAAGGTCAGGTCCACACTGAGGTAACCCTCGCCGGTCAGCGTGTTGGGCACCAGGAACGAGGCCCGGGGCTTGATGGACTTCATGCGGGCATCGAAGTTGTCGATGTCGATGTCCAGAAACTTGCGGTCAGCGATTTCCGGCAGGTTTTCCAGCGGCTTGCCAGAGAGGTCGGCCATCACGCCCATCACGAACGGGATGTGCACTTTCTTTTCCGAGCCATAGATTTCCACGTCGTACTCGATCTGCACACGCGGAGCGCGGTTTCGGGCAATGAACTTCTGTCCGCTTTTTCCCACTTTGGTGATTGACATGGTTACCTCTCTCAAGTTGGCTGGCCGATAAACCCGTGGCCCGCGCTAGGGTGGCCATTTGGTTCAAATGCTTACAAAGTTGTGTGAATTCGCTACGGTTTGTGGTCGCCGAAACGAATCGTTCCTGGGTGTCATGCCCGGGCAAAGCTGCTCAGGACATGACCGCGTGACACCTGATACACAGAATCTCTCTTCGGCGCCCGAGCAATGCAAGATTTCATGCCTGTTCTTCGCCTCCAAAAGCTATGCCACTTCGGTGCTTCAGTATCCAATCTGCCTATGAAGTGTCTGTTACAGTTCGTAGTTCAGGACGACTGGTCCGGCTGGATTCCAGTGATCACCTCAATTTGCGGCAGGCTTTGCGGAGCGAGTTCACGCAGGATGTCGATGAAACTCATGCCCATGAGCTTGGCGGACCGGCGGATCAGCAGGGACGCAGGGTTGGTGGGCTCGGTGGATTCGAGAAATTCGGCGATCTTGACCAGTTGCTTGATGGCATCGTCCCGGGTCCTGATTTCCCCATTGGAGTCCGGTGGCCGGATCGTCACGGTGCTGCCTGGGGTGTCTGCAGCGTCCGCCGCGTCGGCAGGCGCCTGCGCCTCTTGCTTGCCTTTGGGCAGCATGGCGTTGAGCAGCGATACCAGGGACTGGATGTTGCCCAGGTCGGGCTGCTGGTGGTGGGGCAGCTTGTCCGTGCAGATGCGGACGAGCTTTTCGAGCCCTTCTTTGGCCGTGGGCACGGCCAGCAGCAGCGGGTAGCCCTGTTCGAGCGCGCTGCCCATGCCCAGCCGCAATTGCTCCACGGTGAGTTGCGCATTGGACTCGGCACGTTGGCCGCGTGCCAGCGCTTCCGCATCGCGGACGGTGAAACTGCCGAAGTTGGACGCGAGAAACTCCGTTTGCCGCAGCTCCCGGAGCAGTCCGGTCACATCGTTCAGCATGGCGACCGCGTTCATCCGCATGAAATAGTCGTCATCTTCCGGCAGCGGATGAATGGTGTCCCAGTAGCTCTCCAGCAAGGCGCTCATCAGCGTCAGCCCGCGTGCCAGCCCGACGAAACCTTCCGTGTTGGTCCACGACCGGCACAGCAAGCCGGCGATGCGCATGTCCTTGCTTTGCCGCAGCAGCTGCAACGCACTGCTTTCGACCGACTGCCAGTCAGGATCTTCTGCCGGGATGATGGTGTCACCGTACTGCTGCTCGATCTTTCCGCGCGCCAGTTGCTCCAATGCCAAAAACTCCGCCGCGTAGGTCATCTCGGGACCGCAGGGCGGGTTGGACGGAGCTTCGCTCAGGAGGTCGTCGATATCGGTCATGGTGGATTTCTGTGGAAGTGCGAGCAGCGGGGTGGCAGACCTGATCAGATTCTGGAGAAAAGTTGCGTGAAGAGCCAGCGGTCGCAAAGGCCTTCGTGCAGCAGTTCTTGATAGCCCACGCGGACGGTGGGAGACACCCACCAAAGACTTTGCTCGCGCAGACCGGCGGCGCGCAGCCTCCAGTCGCCGGGGGGCAGCACGATGTTTTCAGCAGGCTGTTCGCCCACCGCGGATTGATGGGCGCGCGAGGCTTCAGTCAGGTCCGTCAGGATGTCGTGAATGAGCGAGGGTTCGCGTTCGATCGGGGGGGCGGACTCGAAGGGGCTGGTCAGCTGGGTGACCCGCCTGTCCAGCTCGTCGACCGACAGCGTGCGGCGCCGCGCCTCCACGATGGCCGCGCGGGCGCCTGCCAGGAAGGACTTGACCTCCGCGTCATCGGCGAAAGGACAACCCGTCCGGGGTGCGGTCGCCATCACCGTCAGCGGGTAGTAGCGGCCGACGCGGTCCATGCTGGGCGCCAACGCACCCATCACCGGTGAGCCCGACGAAGCGACATGGGCGATGAAAAACCACAGGGGGGCACTCACAAAAGTGTCTGGCCAGCCTGCGTCGTCCGCCCTGCGCAGCTCGTCCATGCCGGCGCGCAGCCAGCCATCCCACTCTGTCGTCAGCGCGTGCGACATGCGTCGGCCCGCGAAGTCGCCGAGGCTGGGCAGCTTTCCGTACCAGGCGATGGACGCCTGCGCGTAGGCTTGCGTTTGGGTGCCGCGGGTTTCCATGCCTAGAGGTTGCTCGGACATTCGAACTCTTCCATCGCCTTGAGCCGGAATGGGTTGAAGACACTGCTGGTGGTGACTTCAAACCGGACCCTGCGACCGTCCACATTGAACACCGCCGAGAACTTCTCAGGCGCGTTGCCCGGCAGGATCTGAGCGCGGTCGAAAAGCCTGTGCAGCGCCCAGGGCCCTTCGGTGACCAGGCCCGAGTTTTCGCCGGTAGCGGTGGTGATCTGAAGCCGGACCTGGCCTGTACCACGGGTGCCGGGCCAGTTCATCGACTTCGGAATTTGCGGGCCGTGCTGGTAGCGCAGCACATCGCCATCGACATCCAGCACCATCTGTGAAATGGTCGCATCCATTTCGATAGGCTTTATGTCCAGGCGAATGCCCGGCGCCTTGCCGCCCGCGCGGAAGTACACGTCGCGGATGGTGGCGGCTTTCTGGAACGATGCCAGCGACGCCGACCCACCGACCGGTGTCCCGTCCACGCCTTGCTTGAAGGACCAGGTGGCCGCCGAGATGTCGACCATGGGTTGCAGGGTGCTGCGGAAGAACTCGTCCATCACGCCGCCGACTGCGAACAGCTTGGCAAAGTCGTCCGCAGTGACATCGCGCCCGGCGCTGCGTGTGAAGGGATAGCGGCCCAGGATGGCACGGCGGCAGAAATCGCCGATGGTGGCGTTCAGGTTGCCGCCGATGGTGCTGCGCACGTCACGCCCTACCATGGTGGATGTCGCTTCGGCCAAGTCGGTGTACATCAGATTCAGCGGAGGGGGCAGGCGTTTGGCCTCGGCACGCACCCGTTCCAGCGTCGATGACAGCGTGGGCGGTACCGTGCCGCCGGACTTGACCTGCTGCCGGGCCGATGCAATCACGGCCGATGCTTCGTTGAGCACCTGCAGGCTTTGCGTCAAGGGCGACGGACCCGAGCCATTGCTGGTGGCCAGGCGCCGGTACTCCCGGAAGCGGAAGTCGACGATGTCCGCTTCGAGCGTGCCGCTGGCCGCCAAGCCGCCCACGTTGACCTGCTTGCCGGTCAGCCTGCTGAGTTGCCGCTGTTCTTCGCGGATGCGGTTGAGCTTTTCGCCCAGCCAGCTGCTGGTGCTGGCACCGCTGTCGGTATCCGCATCGGGGCGGCGCGCCAGCGTGGTTTCCTTGGACACGGCGCGAATGAACTGCTCCAGGCTGGAGTTGGCCGAGGAGTACAGGCGCGCCTGCTCGCCCGCCTGGTCCAGCGATCCGATGCGGGTGGGGCGCACGTCGGCCAGGTAATCCTCCCACAGCTTGGCGTACTCCATGAGGTACAGGCGCTTCACTTCGTTGGCGACCTGCCCGGTCAGGACTTCCTGGGCCGTGCTGCGCTTGCCGTCCGCCTGGCCCAGCACCCAGCCTTCTTCCTTGGACAGCAAGGTGGTGACCTTGGGAAGCTCGTGCAGGAACACGCCGTGGTATCCGTCGTACGTGAAGAGGCCGGAGATGCCTTGCGTGAGGGGTCGTCCGCTGCGGCGGCTGAACACCTGCGGTGCTTCGGGGCCGCTGGCGCGCACCACGCTGAAGTCAGCGGGCAGGTTGTTGCCTGTGGTCAGCAACTGCTTGAGCCGGCTGTAGGCGCGCTGGGCCGGCGACATTTGCGCCAGCCGCTGCCGCACCTCGTTCACCAGCGCGGTGTCGACCGGGGTGGGCGACAGCACGATGCGGTCGTCCATCAAACGATCCAGGTGGTGTGACAGCCTGTCACCGACACCTGCCTGCACCAGTTGGGGCGTCAGGCTCGCATCCCACTCGTGGCGAATCCATGCCTTCACGGTGCGCGCGTCGAAACGGTCGGCGTCGTGAATCATGAGGTAAGCCTTCAGCGCTTCGTAGCTGGCCTCTGGATTGTTGGTCGAGGTTTGCTGCAGCGAGCGCCGCAGCTGCCGCACGATGCCGGGCAGCCAGGCGTCTTCCAGCAAGCGCAGGTAGGTCGTGTCCGCAGCGGTCTCCACCTTCGGCACCTGCAGCAGGCCCCAACGCCAGCTGACCGGGGGCGATCCGGTGTAGCGCTCGCTGGCGGCCAGGGATTCGGCGTGGTCCAGCAGGGGCAGCAGTGCCACCAGGTTCTCCGGGTCGCCGGTCTTGGCTTCTTCCACGGCCTGGCGCAGGGTGGCAGCGCTGGCCTTGACCTCTTCCAGGTACGCCAGGTTGTTCTGGTTGCTGACGCTCCAGGCCAGGGCTGCACCGCTCAGGGCGAGTGCCAGCGCGATCAAGCCGCCGGCCTGCATCAACCGGAGCTGCCGCTCTTTCTTGGCGTTGCGGCCGGTGAGCCCCGCTTCGTTGAACATCACGCCCTTGAAGAGCGTCTCGATGAAGAAGCTCTTGCCCTGCTGGCCCGCGCCTGCCTTGACATGGCTGGCAATCGAGAAGCGCCGCTTGAGCGCCGACAGCACGCGGTCGAACGGCATGCCTTCTTGCGTGCCGCTGGTGAAGTACACCCCGCGGAACAGCGGCTTTTCCTTGAAGCGCGATGACGAGAAGGCTTCCTGCAACGTCTGGTTCACGACCTCGCGGAGGCCCACGAACTGCTGAGGCAGGGCATAGATCAGCCCGCGGCGCGCCAGGTCCTGCTCTGCCAGCAGGCGCTGGGGCAGCAAGCGATTGATCTGCGCCACCAGTGCGTCGAACTCTGCGGTGAACTGCGCCGTCGGATCGACCGATGGAGCGTTCTCCTTGTACTTCTGCGTGAATCCCCAGACCTGCGAGCGTTCGTCGCGGGTCATCTGGCCGAAGAACTCGTTGAAACCTGCCAGCAGGTCGGCCTTGGTGATCAGAACGTAGACGGGGAACTTGATGGCGAGCTCGTCGCACAGCTCACCGAGCCGTGTGCCGATGGTCTTGGCCAGCCGTGCCCGTTCTGCTTCGGAGCTGCTCAAAAGCTCCTGCACGCTGAGCGTGACGATGACGCCATTGATGGGCTGTCTTCCCCGAAAGCGCTTGAGCAGTTGCAGAAACCCCGACCAGGCGGCCTTGTCCTGGACAGCGTCGCTTTCCTGCGTGGTGTAGCGGCCCGCGGTGTCCAGCAGCACGGCCTGGTCGGTAAACCACCAATCGCAGTTGCGAGTACCGCCGACGCCCCGGATGGAGCCCTTGCCGAATTGCTCGGCCAGCGGGAAATCCAGGCCGGAGTTGACCAGCGCGGTGGTCTTGCCCGAGCCGGGCGAGCCGATGATCAGGTACCAGGGGAGCTGGTACACGTAGCGCTTGGTGAACCGGCCGAAGAGGCCGCTTTCCGTGGCGCCGAACCGAGTCTTGGACAGGACGTCCACGGCTTCCTTGAATCGCCCCTCCAGTTCGGCCACTTCTTCCTGGCCTGGCGCGAGTTCATCGGGCGTGTCGCGGCCGGCGGTGAGCCGCGACAGCTGACCCATCAGCTTGTCGTTCATCCGCTTGGCGCGCCACCAGTGGAAGAGCAGCTTGATCACCCAGATGGCGAACAGGGCGGCAATCAGCGCCCAGCGGACGCTTTCGCTCTCCAGCGGTTGATAGGGCTTGATGTAAACCAGGGGTCCGATGAACCAGATCACCAGGCTCAGCAGGACCAGGCCGATGAAAGCCAGTGTGTAGCGGTTGAACAGCAGCGCTGCCATGTTTCTCAGCATGCTCATTTCCTGATGCCTTCCGTGCGTGGGGCATTGCCGCTGAGCTGCAATTCGTTGTCGCGCACTTGGGGCGCTACCAGCAGAACGATTTCCACACGCCGATTTTTGGCCTTGCCTTCGCTGGTGGTGTTGGGTGCCACGGGGTCGGCCTCGCCACGGCCCTCTGCGTGAACGCGCTGTCCCTCGCGCACGGTGCGCAGCAGCATGTCGGACACCGACTTGGCGCGGTCTTGGGACAGGTGCCAGTTGGACGGGTAGCGTGCGGTGCGAATGGGGGAGTTGTCGGTGTAGCCGTTGACCACGACCTTGCCGGGCACTTCGTTCAGCGCAGTCGCGATGCGCTCGATCACCTGCACGTAACGGGGCTTGACCACATTGGAGCCCAGGTCGAACAGGCCATCGCCGCGCAGGATGATGGTGCTGCGGTCGGCCTGGTCGATGACTTCGACCAGCCCTTCGCGGATCTCAGGTTCGAGGAACTGGCGCAGCCGGGGTTTGTCCACGCTGGCGACCGCCGCAATGGCCTTGGGGAACCGGATCGCGTTGATGGAGGCAAACAAGGCATCCGACTGGGCCGCGAGGCGGTAGCTGAACCACAGGAACAGCGCGAAGGCCAGCAGCAGCGCCAGGGCCGCAGCGACCCACAGCGGCACCATCGTCCAGGGAGGCGCGGCTTTGCGCTCTTCGCCTTTCCAGTGGATCGACAGCGCGCCGCTGCGGTCGCCGCGCGTGCTCTCGATCAGCGCGAGCAGCCGCGCCTTGAGGGTCTCCAGCTGGCTGCGGCCGTTCTCGATCACCCGGTAGCGGCCTTCGAAACCGAGCATCAGGCAAAAGTACATGAGCTCGATGAGGTCGATGTGCTGGTGCGGGGTCTGCACCAGCTTGGCGAGCAGCTGAAAGAACTTTTCGCCGCCCCACGTTTCGTTGTGCAGCGCCACGAGCAGGCTGAACTTGGGCCAGACGCCCGAGCCGCCCCAGGGCGTTTGCGCAGCGGCCTCGTCCACCACGGTGCAAAGGCAGTAGCGTGCGCCGATCACGGTTTCTATCGGAACGCCGGCCACCCCCGCGCTGCGCTCGAATTCGCGGATGTTCGTGAGCAGCAGGCGTTGAAAGCCTTCGGGGTCGGCGTTGGATGCCATCGCCCGGATCTGGGGGATCAGGTTGAGCAGCACGTTGGCAGAAGCGACCAGCGGGTTGCCGCCGCTCACTACGTCGGGCAGGCTCGTGCGGGGCAGGGCGTTGGCGGGCTGCGCGGGCATGGAGGTGTCCAGCAGACCTGGATCTCCCGGCCCGGTGTGGTCGCTGGCACTGAAGGCGAAGACGTTGTCCGTCATTGGCATCGTTATGGGTGTTGTTATCTACGGATCGCCCAGAACTCCAGCTGGAGTTCCGGGAACTCGCCAGAGACGTGCATGGCCAGGCCGCCAGAGTTGTTCAACTGGCGCCACAGGTCGTGCGTGGTGTCGACCTCGAAGTAGGAATACCCGGCGTGGTAAGGGATCTCGCGCGGCGCGACAGACAGCGAGCGCAGGACGACCCCCGGGAGGTGGAGGTTGACCAGATCGCGGATCTTCTCGACCGGGCCCAGTTTGGTCTGCGTCGGAAAGTGGGTGCGCAGAAACTCCACCGTGGTCTGTGCATGCACCGCGAGCACGAAGTCGCAGGTGGTGAGCAGTTCGGTAGACGGAATGAGCGCCACGCGCACACCGTACTGCCGCTCCTGCAGCTCGATCTGGATCGCGTTTTGCTCCAGCACCGAAGACAAGCCGCGGCGCAATTCCAGCATCAGCGGCGGAAAGCAGCTGCGCAGGTCATCATGGTCGTAGGCTGGCAAAGGCGCAGGGCGCCGCTGTTCGCGGGTGAAGGTGGCAAGCTCTCCGGCCATCTTCAGGAGATCATCAAAGAGCCGCTCGGGATGGATCGTGCGGACCCGGACCCAGTGCTCCACTGCAGGCTCCCATCGGTTGATGAACTGCAGCATCAGGAAGTCGCCCACCTCGCCCACGCCACCACGCCCGGGCTGGATCAGCCGCTCTTCGAGCGCGGCACCCCGTTGGCGCAGCAGGCCATGCAGTTCGCGGCAAAAGGCGAAAAGCGCGGAGGTCTCGGAGTTGTTGACCACCGTGGGGATGAAGGTCTTGTCCAGCAGTACCGAACCGTCGGACTTGCGTTCCACCACATGGGCCGCGGGCAGGGAGACCCAGCCATCCGACAGATCCTGCGATGCACGCAGGCTGAAGCGGGCAATGCCCAATTGCACCTCGGCGGGTTGCGCGCCCACGTCGTTGACATCGGCCACTTCGAGCACCTGTGCCTGGTAGCGCGTCATGCCCAGGTCACCCTCACCGAGCGTGACTTCAGCCCCGCTGCGCCGGCGCAGCGGGAGTGACAGGTGCACCAGGGTGTCCTTGGTGTCCTTGCCCACGTCCAGCGGGGCAGGGGCATCATCGACCTGCGGGATACGAAACGGTGTTCCGTCAGGCAGCACACCGTGGGCGGATACCACGGCGATCTTGCCCAGCGCCAACATCTGGGTGTCCAGGGTGAGTTCCGAGAACCCCCAATAGAACGGCTGTGCGGGCAATGCGCGGCCCTGCACCAGAAAATCGACGTACCGCTCTTGCTGCTGAAAGTGCTGCGGGCGCAGGAACATGCCCTCGGCCCACACCACCTTGCGTTGCCAAACCATGGTTCTACCTTGAAGTTATTTGATGCTGTACCCGGACGGCTTCACGCGAAACCGTGACGAGATAGTGAACGGGCTTGAGCCGCTCTGTTTCGCCCAGGCCCCACCAGCGGCGGCGCATTTCCACGGAATTCGGTGCATCGATGGACGCCCGCCAGGTGCTGCGCTCGAGGTCTCTGTAGCTGGCAAAAAAGCCGAAGGCCCGCACGTCGGGGTTGCCTTTGCGTTCGATGATGCGACGCTCGCCGGGAGCGATCAGTATCTCTTCCCGTCGCACGAAGTCGCCGCCGAGCTGGCTTTCATCCTTGTCCAGCAGATCAAAGAAACTGGAGCGTTCGAAGGTCACCGGGGTGCGCAATTCGTAGATGCGCAGCAAGACCGGTTTGGGCATGCCGTCCACATCGGGGTTCAGGCTGCGCTCGGCCATGATTTCGATGATGGCGGACGGCACCGCGGTGGGCGCCTCAGTGGGCCGATTGAGCGTGTTCACCACACCGCAACCTGCCAGCGATGCCCCTGCAATGGTCAGCAGAGGGGCTGTCTTCAGGATCGTGCGCCTTGAAATGGCGTTCTGGGTCGTGCTCATGGCAGCATCCTTCAGGTTCAGTTGACGGTGTGATTGGCGGACACCCACACCGCAAATGCGCTGAGGTTGTCTTGGTGGGGGCGGCCCTTCGACATGACGGTGTCTGCCATGTCCTGCAGCCAGACGTCGGGCCGCTCGGACGCCTGGAGCGCTTGCTCCATCGCGGATTCGTGAAGGTTCTCCCACAGTCCGTCGGAGCACAAAAGGAAGGCGTCGCCCTCCATCAGCTCCATGGACTCATGAAGCACCGTGGGCGGCACCTGCGACTCGGCACCCACCGCGCCAGCGAGCACGCTGCGATTGGGCAGCGAGCGCGGGTCGCCGTTGGCGTACATGCCCGCGTGCAACAGTTGCTGCACCACGCTGTGGTCTTCGGTCATGCGGTGGACCTTGCCGCCGCGAAACCAGTAAAGCCGCGAATCGCCCCAGTGGGCCCACAGCGCCCGGCCTGTGACGGGTTCGATGCACAGCAGCACGACGGTCGCACTCATGTGCATGCGCGAGGTGGACGTGGGCTGTTCTTCGGAGACGGTGTGCTCTGCGCGAAAAATCAGCGACGCGAGGCTCGCTGGCGCAAACATGGGGTTCTCGCGGTAGCCGCCCAGCACTGCGTCGACGGTCAGGCGCGCTGCCAGCGCGCCATTGCCGTGGCCCCCCGCGCCATCTGCCAGCGTGCAGCAAAATCCCTTGGGCCCCAGGTCGATCATGCCCAAGTAGTCTTCATTGGAGGCGCGACCTCCCTTTTGGGTAATGGCAGATACCGACAGCTGCAACCGGTGCGCCTCGCCTGCAATGTGAGCGATCAAAGGTTCTCCCCCGCAGCCTGCGCCGCAGCTTCATAGGCATCCACAAAAGTCTGACCCGAAAAAGCCATCAGGTCATCTTCTGCGTTGCGGCGAATGGCGTCGTAGCGCTTTTGGAAGTCGTCCCACAGGGCGGCTTTGCGGTGTACGGACGAAATTTTGGACAGCAGGCCGGAGCCCGCGGCCGCGTCCTTCTCCAGTTCGGCAGGGCTCAGGCGCGCCACGGCCTCGGCATAGGCGGCGCGGATTCCGGCCATCAAGGCGATCTGGTGCACTGCCAGATCCTTGTAGGCCTCTTGCATGGCCGGCACGGGCTTCATGAAGCCTGGGAACGTCTGGCCCGCCAGCTGCAGCATCACGCCGTCGGCGGTGGGCAAGAACTTGAGGGGGTTGTTGGCGCCGGAGGCAATGATGGTGACGTCCGCACGAAATTCCCGCTTGATCTCCGACCGAGCCGACAGCAGGTCGATGGAGCCTTGCACCGCCACGCGCAAGGCTTCACCGAACCCGCGCATGAAGTCGGGAGACAGGGTGATGTTCACTTTTCCGGGCTCTATCGCTGCACCTTCAATGAAGGCAGCGGCCAGCGCATCCAGCGTGGCGGTGGAAGCAGCGGTCGCTGTCGCTGTCGAGGGTGCGGGTGAAGATGGTGCAGGTGCAACAGGCATCTGAGGCGGCTGGGCGGCAATCGGCGCAGCCAAGGCCTTTGGAGGGATCGCAGCAATCGGCGCGGTTGGCGCGGTTGGCGCGATCGGGGTGATCGGTGCTGCAATGTCCACTTCCCGCAGCGCCTGAGGCGGCGGTGTGGGCTGCGCTGTCGACAGCGAGGGGACGGGGTTGCCGAGAACGCTCTCGGCATGCAGTGCACGTGCACGCTCGGGCTGCGGTCGTTGCACGGCGCTGTCCAGCCCAGCGAAATCGCCCATCGCGCTGCTGGGCTCGGCGGCTTGTGCAGGCCATGGCTCGGACGCACCCGGTGTTGTGCCCGGCGTCTGGAGGGAATCCATGCCCAGCAGTTCTGCGGAAGAGCCAGCCGTCAGGGCGTCCAGCGAGCCACCGTCAAACAGCCCGAGGTCCAGGCCTTGCATGGCGTGCAGCCCGGCGCTGACTACGGGCTCCGCAGGCGCGGGCGTCGTCGGCGCTGCTGGCGGCACGGCGTTGGTTTGGCGGTGCTGCACATCGCGCGGCATGCTGAAAACCTGCGTGAGGTCCGAGCCGCGGGACATGCCGTGGTCCTCGGACTCCACATACATCGACTCCCCCGGCTCGCGAAACAGCTTCAACGGGTTGAGTTCGACGGTGGGGTCCAGACGCTCCGGCAGACCGGTGTGCGCGGCATTGTCCATCTCTCCCGCAAATTGAGCCGACTTCGGCAGGGCTTGCAGGAGATCGTCGTTCTTGAGCTGCGCGACTTCGGCCAGGCTTTGGGCCACAAGGTCCCCGCTCCACGGGTCCTGGCGATTGGCAACCTCCTTCGGGTCGGCCGCAAACGGATCGAAGTCGTCCGGTATCACCATGGCGCGGTGAGCGATCGGCGCGGTGGGCTTAGGCCTGGCGGCGACTGCGGGTTGCCTGTCGAACGGATTCGGCAGCGCTGGCTCCGCAGGGGTCGGCAGGGGAGGCACGTCTGCCATGGGCGCTGCAACAGCTACAGGCGCAGCCTGCGGTGCATGAACGGCCTGCGCTGCATGCACCACTGGCACGTTTGGCATGGCAGAAGACGCCTGCGGAGTCTCCACACGGCCCAGCATCGCAAATGGATTGGTGTCCGAAGCAGCGCTTGCTGCCGACGATGGCAGCGGTGCGTCGGGCAGGCACGCAAGCACGAGGTCCGGCATGTAAGGGTCGCCCCCCACGATAGGCTGGATGTCTGCCCACGGATTGGGCAGCGAGGCAAGGTCCAATGACGGGCTGGACGCCACCGCGGCAGCCACAGGCAGCGGCGCGTTTTGCGGCACCGGTACCGGTGGCGCGACGGGCGAAGGCGCAGTCGAGACATCGGGACTTGCTGGAGCCTTGGTCGGCGCCTGGGTACTGGGCTTTTGGCCGGGCAGCACTGCCCGCAGCTGGTAGGGCCCGATTCCGATTTCCGCGCCGGGCACCAGGGGCACCTCCTGGCCGGAGAGAACTTCCAGTCCGTCGACCTGCACGGAGCGGCGCTCGCACAGATTGGCAATGTAGGCCTGGTCGGAATCCAGCCGAACCATGGCGTGCACGCGCGCCACCATGGCGTCGTCATCCGGCAACACCAGCTTGTTCTGGCCTGCACGCCCGACAGTTCCGCCGGCCATGCCAAAGATGGCAGACCAATGACGGCCCACCGGGCCGCCTGATTGGTGCGTCACCACCAGTTCAATCTTGTCCATTGCGTTCGCGCTCGCGTTGTCTCGGTTCTGCTCAGGATGTCTTGCGTGTGCGCTTGTTGCGCGCCGCATTGCGGGCGTTGATGAACTCACGTCCCCACACCGGGTGGCCCTTCTCGGCTTCGGTCAGCTGGAAGGTGGGGTCCTGCTCCAGCGCCAGTTCAAACTGCTGGCGGCAGGGACGCGGGCGTCCTGCAGCGCAATGGCTGAACGCCATGAACTTGCGGGCCTTGATTTGCGACGTCAGGGGCAGCTCCGGGGCGTCGGCCAACGGAGTCAGCTTGGCAATCGCTTCATCAAATTGGCCATCTGCATAGACGTTCAGCGCTTCTGTCAGCAGAGCCTCTTTCTGCGCGCGAGGGTCCACCGGTGCGACCGGTTCAGGGATGGGGGGCGCGGGCGGTGGCGCTTCCACCTTGGGCTCGGGGGCCTTGGGGGCTGTCTCGCAAGCAGTCAGAGCCAGGGCTGCGCATCCGATGATCAGAGCGCTCCAGAAACGGTTTCGCATGGGTTTATCTCGCGTCAAAGTCATGGGTGATCGTGATCGATTGTTCCGGCTCGACCTTCAGCGTCTTGCGCACGGTCTCAAAGCCGGGATTGCTGAAATCAATGGTGTGCGACCCGGGTGGAAGCTTGATTTCCGTCAGCGGTGGGGTCACCCCCAGCCGCTTGCCATTGAGGGTCACGTTCGCCCACGGCGATACGCGAAGCTGCACATTGTTTTCGGTGCGCATCGGCCTGCGTGCGCCAAACGCGCCGGGCGAGCCGCCATCCAGGGCCATCGAGTGGCCACCTGCCGCAGGTAGCAGCGGTGTGATGGCGGTAATGACGGTGCTGTTGAGCGAGAAGACGAGGGGATTGGCGCTGTCCTGGCCTGGGCGGTTGTTGCTGCCCTGGCCTGCGATTGGCCGGCTGCACTGCCAACCGCGCTTGCCTTGAGCCTTCACGTAGGCGTCGCGCCACGGTGTGTTCTGCAGCTCGTACTCTTCCAGCGCGAAAGAGGGCCGGGCGTCGAATGCGGCGTCGAAGGCCGCGTCGCACCGGGCCCACTCCTTGTTGGTGCAGTACACAAACGCCAGGTACTTGTGCGCGGTGGATCGCTCGCGGCGGTCGGGCAGGCCGGAAAACAGCGACGCCTGCAGCGCCTTTTCTGCCAGATCCAGCTTGCGCGAGTCGTAGAGCGAAATGCCTTGCCCCAGATATTGACGACCGGCTGCAGCATCCGGGCCGCGCGTGTCCGGCGCCGGGGGCTCATTGCAGTCAGAGGATGCAATGGCTGAGCCCGCACCCAGGCAGAGACAAAACGCGACCCGTCGCAGTAAAGCGTTCATTGGCATGTCAGCAGGTGTCGGCGATGGCTTTACTTTTACTACTCGAACTGATGGCTGATCACCACCGGTTCACCTTTTTTGACCTGCACTGTCTTGACGACAGGCGCGGCTGCGGGATTGCTCACCTCGATGCGGTGCGACCCTTCCGGAAGCTCGATATGGGTCAACGGAGGTGTCGTCCCCAGCGAACTGCCGTTCACGGAAATCCGGCCCCAGGGGCTGATGCGCAGCACCACGCGCCCCACATCGCCAATCGGCTTGGTCGGTTTGGGAGCCACCAACGGCTCCGTGGCAGCGGGAGTCTCTGGCTTGGGCGGGACCGTGGCCGTGGCCGACGTGCTGCCTGTTGCGGCTGGCGTCGTAGCGGAAGGCGTCGCCGGGCGCTCGGGTGTGCCAGGCGCGGTGGCAACCGTCTCGGCAGGTGGCAGCGCAGCCGGCGGCGTGGTGGTGGCCACGGGCTCCTGCACTTCCATGCGGTTGAGCAATGCCATGGCTTCGCTGCGGTGCTTGCCGGTGGGGTAGCTGCTCAGGTAGCCGTCCAGTGCCGCCACGGTACCGGCGGCCTGCGCTTCGCGCCAATGCTGGTCGTCCAGATTCACTGCCAGCTCCGCAGCTGGCGGGCTCGACGGGCTCCCTTGCGTGCCCCACCACACGGCCAGCGCCGCCACGGCGACAAATGCCACGCCGACAGCGGCCCACCGCAGGGCCGGCGCGCGGGACGCTGGTTGATGCATCTTCCCGCTCGCTGCGGCGCCGCTTTGTGGTCGTGCGGCTTTAGCAGATGTAGAGGGAGTCGATGGGATGGCGGCTTGGGGGGTGGCCGCGGCTGCAGACGCGCGTGCGTCGACTGGCGGCAAGGCCGCGTCGCTCGCATTGCCGACCACCGCGGCGTCGGACGGGGGCGCATGACTCACCATCGGCCCGTCCTGGCGATGATGGGGCTGTGCTGGCGGCAGCATCGCAAAAACTGCATCCGCAGGACTTGCCGATGGGAGCGGTATCGGCTGCCCGCCGAGTGCTGGAGCTTGCGCCAACGGATCCCAGGCAGGATTCGCCTGGGGCGCCTCAGTCGGGGCGTGTGCGGGCGCTACGGTGCGCACTGGCTCGCCCAGTGGTGCTGGGCCGGTCTGCGCCGCGTCTGCCTGCACGGCCAGGGGCACGGCGGGTGCCGAGGCGGCCGGGTCCTTCCACGGGGCAGACATGGGCATCGTGAAGGTGGTGATGCCCAGCAGCTCCTTGAGTGCGGCGATCGTCTGGGGGCGGTCCTGCGGCTTGACGGCCAACGCGCGGTCCACGCCGTGCAGAAACTGGGCCGAGTACCCCGGGTAGGTCGTGGTCGAGAGCGCTGCCACCGGGTCGTTGATCATTCTGGCCACGGAGGTGGCTGGCGGCTTGCCGGTGATCGCCAGATACAGCATCGCACCGATCTGGTAGATGTCCGTCCACGCGCCCTGCGGCATGGCGCCGTCGTCCACATACTGCTCGATCGGGGCGAAGCCGGGCTTGAGCACCATCGTCAGGGCCTGCGTCATGTCACCGATGATGCGGCGTGCAGCCCCGAAATCGAGCAGCACGGGCATCCCCGAGTTCTGCAGGAAGACGTTGTCCGGTGCGATATCGCGGTGGTAGCAGTCTGCCGCGTGCAGCATCTCCACCACATCCAGGACGGGGCCGACGATGGCCGCCAGCATGCGCTGGTTCATCCGGTCCTGCTGCGCGGTCAGAAACTCCCTGAACGTCTGCCCTTCGTAGTGGCGCATGACCATGTAGGCCGTGCCGTTGAACTCGAAGAACCGGTACACATGCACCAGGGCAGGGTGCGAGAACTTGGCCAGCAGGCGTGCTTCGTTGATGAAGCTGCGCAGCCCGGCATCGAACGCACCCCGGTGCTGGGAGCGGACGTGGATTTCATTGGAAGACTTGCGCCCAGCCAGGGTGGCTGGCATGTATTCCTTGATGGCCACCACCCGGTCCAGGCTGATATCCCGCGCCCGGTACACGATGCCAAAACCGCCTTCACCAATGACGTCGAGCAGCCGATATTCACCGACTTGCACGCCAGGCGCCAGGCAATTGGCTGATCCTCCAACGGTGTCAATCATGACGTGACGCCTCTGCTTTCATTCTCGGTTACGGCTGTACTTGATTCGCTGGCAAAGACATTTCTGCGGTACGGCCCACGAACAGGTCGGCATGTCGGATGCCGTTGTTCAGTGAAAAGATCAGTGCACCAACGCCGCCCTGGGCTGTAGATGATTGATGTCATGGCGCAACACCGCAAAACGGGACAACTCGCTGTCGGACAAGGGTTTTGGGCACATTTCGCAACACATTGGAGGCCTCCAAGCGCAGGCCATAGAGGTGCGAAAGCGCGGGCGAGTCTAACGTGAAGACATTACAAAATGCGTCACGAAATGCGGCTTTTTGAACGCGGAAACACACTGTTTCCAATGTTGCCCAGGTACGTTCATTTGCTGTCACTTGAAACCCTTTTTTTGACGCCTTCCCCGTAACATCCGCCCGCAAACGAGCTTGCGAGGGAGGGAAACCAATGCAGGCACGCCAGCGATGCGCCGTCTATCGGCGCCGTGTGTGCAGGAGCGTAGTGTGGAACAAAGACGCACTCTCGCTTTTGTAGAACACGTTTATCGCAGGCTGGTCCCTCTCAGGCAGCTTGTCTGTGAAAGGCTTCGCATCCCCTTGTGGGGCCTTGATCGTGGGCGCGTTTGCCCGCAGCAGGGTTTGTTCTCGCATTTTTTGAACCAAAAAGAGGTACGTGATGACTGTCGCAATATTTATGAAAGTGGAAGGTGCCAGCGGTGAGTCGAAAGACGCTGCGCACAAGGATTGGACCGATGTCGAGTCCTTCACCTGGGGCGTGACCCAGCCTCATTCGATGTCCAGCGGCGGTGGTGCCGGTGCGGGCAAGGCCGATTTTCAGAACCTGAACATCGTTGCCAACATCGACAAGTGCTACCCCGCCGTGCTCAAGCATTGCGCGACGGGTAAGCATTTGGGCCAAGTGGAAATCTCGATGTGCAAGGCCGGCGGCACGCAGATCGAGTTTGGCAAGATCACGCTGACCGACGTGATGGTGACCAACGTCACCGTCAGCGGCACCAGCTCTGGCGACACCGTGGTGGTGAACTACGCGTTCCAGGCTGCCAAGATCAAGACCGAGTACTCCGAGCAAACCTCGCAGGGCGGCAAGGGTGCTACGAGCCAGATGGGCTTCAGCATCAAGGAAAACAAGGAAGCCTGATAGCTGGGGCTTCGCCCCCTGGCTGCTTTCTTCGATGCGCACGCTGGCTGCGCATCCCAAGAGCCGCGTCTACGGATGCGGCTCTTTTTTGCCCGCTTGACGGCGGCCCCATCGATTTCACCCCCGCTGAACCGGCGCCACGCGTTGCACTGCCCCTGTGCGACTGTTGACTGGTGAGCGCCAAGATACACACCCATTTGCCATGACCCGCCGCGTCACGATCCAAACCCCTTTGGGCGAACAACTGCAGTTTCGCAAACTCGACGGCACCGAGTCCTTGAGCGAGCTGTACTCGCTGGACATCGACCTGGTGAGCCAGAGCAAAAGCATCGACCCCAAGGCACTGCTGGGCAAGGCGGCATCGGTCGTGGTCGAGATCGAAGGCCTGGGCAAACGGTATCTGAGCGGCCTCGTGACGCACTTTGGCATGCAGGGGCAGGACCACCGCTGGGGGTCCTACCGGATGCGCCTTCGCCCCTGGCTGTGGGTGGCCACGCGCAAGACCGACTTCAAGATCTTCCAGCACAAAACCGTGCCGGACATCATCATGGAAGTGCTCGGCAAGTACGGCTTTCCCATCGAGAAAAAGCTCACCCGCACCTACCGCACCTGGGACTACTGCACCCAGTACGGCGAGAGCGACTACCAATTCGTGGCGCGCCTGCTCGAGCACGAAGGCGCCTACTACTACTTCACGCACAGCGCGGGCAGCCACACCCTGGTGCTGGCCGACGACATCGTGGGCTCGCACAGCCCGCTGCCCGGTGGCCACGTCATCCCGTTCTACCCACCGGGCAAGGCGGCCGTGGCAGAGCGCGAGCACTTCCACGCCTGGGAGCTGACCCAGGAAGTGCAGCCCGGACGCCACTACAACGACGACTACGACTTCAAGAAACCGCGGGCCGACCTCTCCAACATGCGCCAGAACCCTCCGGGGCACGAGCATGACAAATACGAGATCTACGAATGGCCCGGCGGCTACACCGAATTCCCGGACGGCGAGACCTACGCCCGGCTGCGCCTGCAGGAACACCTGGCCAAGCAAAACCGCGTGCTGGGCCGCGCCAACAAACGCAACCTGGCGCCCGGCTACACCATCAACCTGGAAAACTACCCCCGCGAAGACCAAAACCGCCAGTACCTGGTGCTCAGCGTGCACTACCACTTCGAAGAAAACCCCGAAGTGAGCAGCGCCAAGGCAGGTGGCGCCACGGCGACCAAGAACACGCAAGAGGCGGGCTCCATCCAGCAATTCGTGATGCGGGCGCAGCCCACGAGCAGCGACTACCGCCCCCCGCGCACCACAGAAAAGCCGCGCACCCGCGGCCCGCAGACCGCGGTGGTGGTGGGCCCGCCCGGAGAAGAAATCTGGACCGACAAGTACGGCCGCGTCAAAGTGCAATTCCACTGGGACCGCATCGGCGCGATGGACGAGAACTCCAGCTGCTGGGTGCGCGTGTCCACCAGCTGGGCCGGCCCGCAGTTCGGCGCCGTATTCATCCCGCGCATCGGCATGGAAGTGATCATCGACCACCTGAACGGCGACCCGGACTACCCCATCCTCACGGGCTGCGTCTACAACGCCGTCAACATGCCCCCCTGGAGCCTGCCGGGCAACGCCACGCAAAGCGGGATCCTCACGCGATCGAGCAAAGGGGGCGCTGCGGGCGCGGGCATGAAAAATGGCCCGGGTGACGCCAACGCCCTGCGGTTTGAAGACAAGGCGGGGCAGGAGCAGCTGTGGCTGCACGCGCAGAAAGACCAGCTGACCGAAGTCGAGAACGACGAAGAAAAGTGGGTGGGCCGCGACCGCGAGAAGACCATCGACCGGGACGAGACCAACACGATCCACCGGGACCGCACCGAGACGGTGGACCGCAACGAGAAGATCACCGTGCACGGCTGGCGCACGGAAGAGGTCGATGGCGACGAGACCATCACCATCCACAGCAACCGCAAAGAGCGGGTGGACCACAACGAAACCGTGGACATCGGCGACAACCAGACCTTCAAGATCGGCATCAACCGCACCAAGACGGTGGGCAAGAACGAGAAGGACAAGATCGGCAGCAACTGGTCCATCAAGGTGGGCAAGTTCAAGACCGAAACCATCGGCATCGCCTACCTGCAAAACGTGGGCGTAGGCCGGATGGAGAACGTGGGCGTTGTCTACAACCTGAACGTGGGCGCCATGATGGCCACGCTGGTGGGCAAGACCCAGACCACCAAGGTAGGCAGCGACAAAAGCACCACGGTAGGAACCAAATACACGCTGACCGTGGGCGGTGGTAGCGCGGGTGCTGGCGGAGGGGCGGCCGGAGCAGCAGGGGTGAAGAACATCGTGGCGCCATCCGGAGGCGAAGGAGATGGCGCTGGCGGAGGAAATAAATCCAACATCACCATGGAGGCAGACAGCATCACCCTCCAGGTGGGGCAAAGCGTCATGGTGATGAAGGCCGATGGCACCATCACCATCAACGGCCAGGAAATCGACATCGTGGGCTCCAAACACGTTGGTGTGGAGTCCAAGCGCATCGACTTGAACTGAGCAGGCACCATGAACGGACCGGACCTGCTGATGCCCGCGCCGGTGCAGGCAGCACCCTTGGCGGAAATGCGCAACCACACTAGCTTTGAAAGTCAGTACTTTCAGATGATGGACACAGGCGACGAGGTGTTCCACGTCATTGCCTGCCGCGTCACCTATGACCTCGCGCGCCTTGACGCCGATGGAACGCCCCAGTTGGCGCAACATCAGGTGCCCTTGGTCGATGCGGACCAGTTTTACGCACAGCCCACCACCAGCAGCTGCATTCAAGAAAGCGACTTCGCGCCCTACAAGCCGCAGTGCGACATCCTGCTGGCCAACGCCACCGCTTACTCGCCAGAGGGCCAGCCAGAACGCCGCTGGCCCGTGGGCGCGCGCATCGGCAATTGGCAAAAAGTGCTGGCAGTCACCGGCCCGCGCCGAATGCACGAAGGAGTGCTTGGATGGAAGGTTACAGAGCCAGAAAAAGCCACCGAAGTCCCATTGCGCTGGGAGCTGGCCTACGGAGGCACCTGCCAATGGCCCCTGCATCCCGCTGCCGACCAAGAGCCTGAGATATGGGCACCCTACGAGGCGAACCCCATAGGCTGCGGTTGGGTCGACAAAGCGTGGCACAAGAAAAGCCGAGTGGACGAATTCTCTGCGCCACAGATCGAGGCCTTCAACCAACCTTTCGATGCCAACGCAGCCAATGCCATGCGATACACACCTGTGGGTGTGGGCCCGGTCGGCAAATGGTGGACCCCCAGGCGCGCAAAGGGCGGCACTTACGACCAGGCCTGGAAGGAAAGCCGATGGCCCAGGCTGCCCAAGGACTTCGACTTCGGCTACTGGAACTGCGCCCCCGAAGATCAACAAATACCTTACCCGGAAGGCGGTGAAGAAATCCTTCTGGTGGGCCTGACTCCCGGTCAACGCGTGTTTAAGTGCCAATTGCCTCCACCGGCCGTGCACGCCGTGGCCCGCCTGAAGGTCGGCCCGGTGCTGCCTCTGCCCATGCGTCTGGACACCATCACCGTCGATTTCAAGGCCAGGACGCTCAGTTGCGTCTGGCGTATCCAAGTAGCGGCACAGTTTGGCGTGCGCGTGCTGGAGCTGCGACGCGGGCAGGTGCCTGCATGAGCCCGACGCCAGCGTCCATCCCCGCAAGCAACGCTGGGACAGCCAAAGCGCAGGTCAAGCCCAACAGCTACCCGCGCCCAGGTGACATGGGTAACTGCGTCGGTTGTGTTCTGCCCAAGACCAGCCCGCTGCTCAGCCCGCCCAATAATCGCCCCGAGACCGAGGAAGAAGGCTGGTTCGACAAGTTCAAGCAAGGAGCCAAGGACGCAGCGCAGTACTACAAGGACAACATCTCGGAGTCGATGCACGAGTTTGGCGCCAACGCCATGGACACAGGGGGTAAGGTGGCCATGGCCGGGGGGGCCACTGCGGCTGCTGGTGGCATGGTGGCGGCCACGGGTATCGGAGCGCCAGTGGGTGCGGGCATGGCCACGGCGGGTGGCGCAGCGGCAGCAGCTGGAGGCGTGGTGGGTGCAGTGGGGGTGGGCACTGACTCAGCGGCGACCGTGTTGGACACAGCAGCCACTTGGATCACTGAGGGCAAGCCGCCAGACATAGTGAAGCCAGTTGTAGCCTTGGGAGAGCGGGTTCTGACCAGCATAGTGCTGAGGAAGGTGCCAGGATTGGGTGGGGGTAAGCCCCCGACCAAAAAATCTAATAGCAATTCCGGCGGGTACACCAAGGGGTGCAAGCATTTAGAGAAAGGCCCGCCCGGAGCCAAATACCAAGGTGGTAGCCACCGGAGAGTTCAGGAAGATAGTCAGAAATATGTGCGTGAATCACACCATATACCGCCAAAAAGTGTCAGCCCTCATGGGGCGCTTGATGGTCCAGCAATATCAATGGACTATGAAGATCACCGGGCGCTTAATAGTACTGGCAGGCGTCTGAATAGTGCGGCTTCAAAAGCACAAGAACGCTTAGCGCATTCTGGACCTAAGGGTTTTGCGGCCGCAATTCTTGAGGAAATCAATGATATTCAGAAGGTCAATAAAGATGGAAAATACAACGCAGCAATAGAATGGATGTTGTTGTACGCTGCATGCATGGGTTATATAGGTATCGGTAAGAAATAATATTGAGGTTTTTATGAGTAACCTGGATTCATTGCTCTCTTCTTTGTTGAAAGATGCTAGCAGCGAGGAGTTGAATACGCCATTGGTGTCCTCGGGTGATGTTCATTCTCACAAGGGGGGAAATAACGGACATATTTATGTGGGATGCCTGGCGCTGTGGCTTCTGGAAAGAAAGGCATTAGTTTTTGGTATGCATATAAAACAGCAGCACAAAAAAATGGTTGATGACGTCATGAAGATAAACCCTGGCGCCATGTCTGAGAAATATCTCGATGGCGAGATATGGATGGACGATGTTGGCGAGAATTTGAAGACGTTTGTGGCAGACTACGTTAGAAATGATGCGCTATATCCTGCGGATTTTGAAGAGATAACTATTGTTAAAGCGGGTAAAAATATAGGGGATTTCATACCTGATGATAAGGAAACTTACAAGATTGTCGCAAATATTATTAATCAAAGATATGCTTTGTATGCTTCCGGAGATGCTCGGTGGAAGTTCGTAGAAAGTAAATATGTAGAGTTAGAATTGGAGGAGTGGGAGAGGTCGGAGGCTGGCTGGCTCAATGCAATGAGCCAATTGAATATAATTAACCCCGTATCAGAGCAGGGTAGGCGACAAGATTTAAATAAGTTTTGGGCGCTGGTTGATCATTCTGCAGAAATCGCATCCGAAAAAGTGGCCTCGGTATTAGTCGCACAGACGGGTAAGGATCTGGGCGACGGCGTATGGGAGTCTGTCAGAAATTCCTTGGCAAATTTTCCATTTGAAGTGGCAATTAATGCCATTTTCAAAGATGCGATGCGGCTCAATAAGATTGGATCTCTGAGTGAAATCTTGAGTCCTTGGGATAATCTCGATAAAGATCAAGTAATTGAATTATCGGTGATTTTCGATTCTTTGGATAATGATCGAAAGCTTGCAATACTATCAGCGATTAGGGAAGGTGTGAGAAATCGCGAAGACTGGGCAAGAGAGTGGGATGAGGTTCTCTCGCACTAATATGACACGAATTACATATTGATTTATGGCCAATGAAGCAGCAACTGCCAAAGATGCTCAGTTCGTTCTTGTCAATTTGGTGCCCGATGTGTGTTTGACGCCGTCCAAAAAGGGTTATCCAGTACCTTACGTGATCACTCACCAGATGGACCAGAGTGAGCAAACGTCACCCAATGTCTTCTTTCGAGGTAAAGAAGCGTATTTGCATAACGAAAGCTATGTGGATAACGTGCGCGGCGATGAGCCAGGTGCGGGCAAGGGGGTGGTCAGCGACACCCACGTGCAGATCAGCCACAACATCGATAAAAGCGCCACGGTATTTGTAAACGGGCGACAGATCGTGCGCACGGGCGACAAGATGTGGATGAACTGGCGCAAGCCGTGACGAATACGTGGTCCGTTTACTACTAAATTGATAGCTATTTGCGCTTGTAAATAAAGCGGTAGATGTCAATTCAACTTCAGTAAATAAGCACGCCAAGCTGTGGTGGCTGCACAGTTTGGCGTGCGCGTGCTGGAGCTGCGACGCGGGCAGGTGCCTGCATGAGCCCGACGCCAGCGTCCATCCCCGCAAGCAACGCTGGGACAGCCAAAGCGCAGGTCAAGCCCAACAGCTACCCGCGCCCAGGCGATATGGGTAACTGCGTCGGTTGTGTTCTGCCCAAGACCAGCCCGCTGCTCAGCCCGCCCAATAATCGCCCCGAGACCGACGAAGAAGGCTGGTTCGACAAGTTCAAGCAAGGTGCCAAGGACGCAGCGCAGTACTACAAGGACAACATCTCTGAGTCGATGCACGAGTTCGGAGCCAATGCCATGGACACGGGGGGCAAAGTGGCGATGGCCGGAGGCGCTACGGCGGCGGCTGGTGGCATGGTGGCGGCCACGGGGATAGGAGCTCCGGTGGGCGTCGCTATGGGCGCGGCGGGCGGTGCAGCGGCAACCGCTGGAGGCGTGGTGGGTGCAGTGGGCGCAGGCACCGACACAGCAGCGACAGCGCTGGATGCAGCAGCGACGTGGATCACCGAGGGGAAGGCGCCAGACTTGGTGCAACCTGCATTGGCGTTGGGAGAGAGGTTGCTGACGAACATGGTACTCAAGAAAGTGCCGGGTTTGGGGGCAGGCGGTAACGGCAACAAAGATAAAGGAGGCGGTTCGGGCTCCGGAGGTGGGTACATCCCTGGAGTTCTCGGCCCGTGCTTAGTAGGGAGTTACCACGCGATCAAAGATGCATGTGTTGCGCAGGGCGGGCAAACCCATCATATTGTTGCGGATAAAACCTTTGGGACGACAGCACGCAAGTCGAGAGAGCAGGATATAGGCCGCATTCCAGGCAAGGGAGGCGTATCCGCTCAAAACTTCGATGCTCCGTCCATCTGTCTGCAGGGAAATGCAAAAACAGCGGGAACCCAACATAACACTGCACATCAAGCTGACGCAAAGGTCAAAGTATTAGGTGATCAGAAAGATAATGGGCCTCAAGGAACTGCGCCCATGGGTGAAATCATCAAGATTTATGAGAAAGCGGCAATTGCTGCGCGCCCTGACTGCAAAGAGCAGATCGAAAATGCAGTGAAAAAGGGTTTTAGGAATGTTGACAAGAACCAGTCAGGTCGGACCACAGACTCTTTGCCAAAGGGTGAGTCCAAAGAACATTTAGAGCAAGGTCAAAAGGCTCCTCGTCGAAACGGTACCAAGAGATAAAAAATGAAACCTATAGGAACATATCGTACTGGCGTTTCAATTGCTAGCGACTGCTTTTGCGCATCAGTAGCGATGGATGCATACGAGGATTTTGAGCGCTACTCGCGCGTCGTAACTTACGATGAGCAAGACCATGAAAAATGGATTTTTCATGAGGAAGATAGATTAATTTGCAGCGTATGTATATTTCGCGAGCCGCAAGATGGCTCTCGGTACTTTGCCAATCTATCAGAGGATGGAGAGGTACAGATCATGACTGAGAATTTTTTGGAGGAAAAAATTCTTGGCGCTGGTGTGAATGTAGAAGACTCAGTGGGTTGGGGATATTTATCGGACATTCAGCAAATCGGCGACCATCTTTATGCTTGTGGATATTCCGGGCAAGTCTACAAACGATGCGGTCCTAACGACTGGGTGCATATGGATTCAGGCTTGTTGCAGGATCCGAAAACTCCGATGGAGGATACGATAGCCCTTTCCGTCATCAATGGACCACATGAAAATGCCATCTATGCAGCGGGCTATCAACACGCCGAATGGTTGCCGCCGAAAGCATATTTTTTCAATGGCAGTCAATGGCGCGAGCTAGAGTTGCCTACCGTGGCAGAACGAATCGTTAACATGCACGTGGAGTCCGAATCTCGCATTTGGATGTGCGGCTCCAACGGCACTTTGTTGCTGGGAAATGCGCAGGATGGCTTCAAGAGTCTGTCCACAGTAGACGACAACCAATTGTTCACTTCGGTGTGCAAGTTTCAAGACAAGATATGTCTGGCATCCAATATGGGGTTATTCGCCTATGACCCCGCCAATTCAGATGCAGGCATTCGCAGGGTCATTACTGGCCTGCAACCCGAACTGCAGGACGCCAACATCGTGGACTGCTACGACAAGGTTCTCTGGTCGATTGGTCCCAAGGATATAGCGCGGTTTGACGGTAATAAGTGGGAACGTATCCAAGATCCTGATAACCTTCCAATCCGTTAAACCAAAAAAATAGAAAATCAAACTATGGCCGACGAAGCCGCCACCGCTAAAGATGCTCAATTCGTACTGGTCAATCTGGTACCGGACGTGTGCCTTACTCCATCTAAAAAGGGCTACCCAGTGCCCTACGTCATCACACACCAGATGGACCAAAGCGAGCAATGTTCGCCCAACGTTTTCTTTCGCGACAAGGCTGCGTACCTCCATAACGAAAGCTATGTGGACAACGTGCGCGGCGATGAGCCAGGTGCGGGCAAGGGAGTGGTCAGCGACACCCACGTGCAGATCAGCCACAACATCGATAAAAGCGCTACGGTATTTGTAAACGGGCGACAGATCGTGCGCACGGGCGACAAGATGTGGATGAACTGGCGCAAGCCGTGAGAACGCGATCCGTTCACTGCTAAATTGATAGCTGCTTGCGCTTGTAAATAAAGCGGTAGAGGTCAATTCGACTCAGTAAATAGGCTCGCCAAGCTGTTGTGATTGGCGCTGTTTGGCGTGCGCGTGCTACAGCTGCGACAAGGGCAGGTGCCTGCATGAGCCCGACGCCAGCGTCTATCCCTGCAAGCAACGGCGGGGCAGCTAAAGCTCAAGTTAAACCCAATAGTTACCCACGCCCTAGCGACATGGGTAACTGCGTGGGTTGCGTTCTGCCCAAAACCGGCCCAATACCAGTCCGCCCAACAATTGCCCCGAGACCGAGGAAGAAGGCTGGTTCGACAAGTTCAAGCAAGGTGCCAAGGACGCAGCGCAGTACTACAAGGACAACATCTCCGAGTCGATGCACGAGTTCGGAGCCAATGCCATGGACACGGGGGGCAAGGTGGCGATGGCCGGAGGCGCTACGGCGGAGGCTGGTGGCATGGTGGCGGCCACCGGTATAGGAGCGCCGGTGGGTGCGGGCATGGCCACGGCGGGTGGCGCAGCGGCAGCAGCTGGAGGCGTGGTGGGTGCGGTTGGAGCAGGCACTGACTCCGCGGCGACCGTGTTGGACAGCGCAGCGACGTGGATCACCGAGGGCAAGGCGCCGGATTTGGTGCAACCTGCATTGGCGTTGGGAGAGAGGTTGCTGACCGGCATGGTGCTGAAGAAGGTGCCGGGTTTGGGGGGCAGTGGGAAAAAATCAAATAATTCAAATGCGAATGGTAGTTCTGGTGGCTATTTGACGGGCGGGGGGCGCTGCAGATTGCGGCGATACAGTGAAGGTTGTAAGGACGGGCGAACTCCGCACCACGTCGTGCCCGATCACGTTTTTAAGCAACCTGGTAGTGGCGCGTATTATCCCGCGGGGAAGCAGCATCCCACCGGATTCAAGCATGCGGATGGTTGGACGGTGTGCGCGAGTGGCAAGACAAAGAGTTCGAAACCAGATGGCACTCGTGCCAAAAAAGGGCTGTTCGCGCAAGCCAGAGATTGGTTCAACGCGCTGGATGAGCATGGAAAAATCCATGCCATTCTCGATGCAGAAGAAACCATTCTGGGTGCGAAGGGCACTCCCAAAGGCACTACATCACTCGGTGAGATGGAGATTGCGGGAGTGGCGGCTGCAGCCAAGGTGCTCGGCTGCGATGCCAAGGAGATGCTGACGGACCTTCGTGCTAAACATAAAGCAGATGGCTTGCCGGCGGACATGAAAGTGCGAGCTGATCCTTACGGCAGTGTGCGTACTTTAGATCCATCACAGATGGGAACAGGTACCTCTACTGGCGGTCACGGGACAAACTAACGGAGAAGAAATGGCTGAAGTTCACTTTTTGGATGCGTGTGCAATCTCGCAGGATTTTTTGTACGTTGCCTCACAACTGGATGATGTGGATCCACGGGAAGTTGCACATACACGCATGTGTACGTATTTTTCGAAGGATGGAACATGGTTTTCTCACGATGTTGAGATGAATGCTATTTCGGTGGCCGTAAAGATTAATCATGCAAATGATTCTGAGGATCGTCGTCTCATATCACTTTCGACCGAAGGTGAAATTGATATTTTTGCAAAAGGAGATTATGTCTGGCGCACCGAGAAAATTCCTGAAGCCGGTGTGCGCCTAGGAACACGCGGCCGGATGACCCATATCAGGCAAATTGGACCACATTTGTTTGCATGTGGTCACAATGGGCAGATTTATCAGCGCAACGGTAGCGCTGACTGGTGCGCTATTGATGAAGGCGTATACAAAGCAGCGGAGTATTCCGACAGCGACGATGCTGAAGTGCGTGCTCAAGTAATGTTGGATGCGATTACGAATAAACGCATCCTTAACTGCATTGATGGCAACAGCGAGCAGGATATTTACGTAGTGGGTGACTCTGGATATATGGCCCATTATGACGGAAAAGCCTGGAGCCAAATAGATTTGCAAACCGATGAGCATTTACAATGGATTCGTTGTTACGGTGAAAATGAAGTTTGGGCTTGCGGCTATAACGGCACCTTGCTCAAGGGTAGTGTGACTTCAGGCTTTAAAGATGTTAGCAGTATTGACGACAATGACACATGGTGGTGTTTAATAAAGCATGAAGAAGAAGTTTATCTATCTGCGACATCAGGATTATTTCGATTTGATTCGAAGAGTACAAAAATTGCACGCGTCAGCACTGGCCTTAAACCAGAGGTTGAAGATACTTACCGTTTAGATGCTAAAGATGGGGCTTTATGGTCGATGGGTGAGAAGGATATTGTCCGCTTCTATAAAGGCAATTGGGAGCGCATTCATCATATTGACAATCCTCCAGTTGAGGAGTAGGTTTTATTTGACAGTCTTTCCAATGACAACTCCCAGTTCAGGCTCGAAAATAAATTCTTCAAAACTGCTGCAAGGGCTGGTCGTGTTGGTTGGCAAACACGGCTGCGGTTCCTCCTAGCAGTTTCTCGCTAGTAGCAATGCAAAAAAATATTCATTTCTGTCACAAGAGCCGAGCGAGCGAGAAGGTGCTGTTAAGAGAAATGACAGACTGATTCGTTTGCAATCGCTGCATGAAGATGGATTGGCTTTAGAGTGGATGGATGCTGATGCTGATGCTGATGCTGATGCTGATGCTGATGCTGATGCTGATGCTGATGCTGATGCTGATGCTGATGCTGATGCTGATGCTGATGCTGATGCTGTGGATAGTCGTGGTTACGTGCTGATTGGTAATAATCGCTGGGTATTGCGTAATATTTCCATCTTCGGAGGTGGTCATTTTCGATGTTGTGGCGATTTGCCGTTCGGACTGATTTGGAGCAGCAGTTTTGAGCACGCACAGTTGCTGTTGGGGAACGATCACACTGGCCCACCAAAATCAAAAGATGCACGCGTTACTTTTTTTCTTGCAGATGGGCGCAGTGTAGAAATTGTTTATGAAGCAAATCTACGAACAATAGCGCAAATAAATGTTGGCTTCGTAGGGTCATCCGTGCCTTGCATATGAAATGATTCAAACATTCGGAGCTATGTATGTCCAACGAAGCCGCCACCGCCAAAGATGCTCAGTTCGTACTGGTCAACCTGGTACCGGACGTGTGCCTTACTCCATCTAAAAAGGGCTACCCAGTGCCCTACGTCATCACACACAAGATGGACCAAAGCGAGCAATGTTCGCCCAACGTTTTCTTTCGCGGTAAGGCTGCGTACCTCCATAACAAAAGCTATGTAGACAACGTGCGTGGCGATGAGCCAGGTGCGGGCGAGGGGGTGGTCAGCGACACCCACGTACAGATCAGCCACAACATCGATAAAAGCGCGACGGTATTTGTGAACGGGCGACAGATAGTGCGCACCGGCGACAAGATGTGGATGAACTGGCGCAAGCCGTGACGAATACGTGGTCCGTTTACTACTAAATTGATAGCTATTTGCGCTTGTAAACAAAGCGGTAGATGTCAATTCAACTTCAGTAAATAAGCACGCCAAGCTGTGGTGGCTGCGCAGTTTGGCGTGCGCGTGCTGGAGCTGCGACGCGGGCAGGTGCCTGCATGAGCCCGACGCCAGCGTCCATCCCCGCAAGCAACGCTGGGACAGCCAAAGCGCAGGTCAAGCCCAACAGCTACCCGCGCCCATGCGACATGGGTAACTGTGTGGGTTGCGTGTTGCCCAAAACCAGCCCGCTACTCAGCCCGCCCAATAATCGCCCCGAGACTGAGGAAGAAGGCTGGTTCGATAAGTTCAAGCAAGGTGCCATGGACGCAGCGCAGTACTACAAGGACAACATCTCGGAGTCGATGCACGAGTTTGGCGCCAACGCCATGGACACAGGGGTAAGGTGGCCATGGCCGGGGGGGGGCCACTGCGGCGGCTGGCGGTATGGTTGCGGCGACAGGTATCGGAGCGCCAGTGGGCGCTGGCATGGCCACGGCGGGTGGCGCTACGGCAGCAGCCGGAGGTGTCGTGGGCGCAGTGGGGGCGGGCACTGACTCCGCGGCTACAGCACTGGACGTGGCGGCAGATTGGGCGCTCACAGGGAAGACTCCAGACTTGGTGAAGCCACTTGTGGCTTTGGGGGAGAGGGTTCTGACCAACATGGTCCTTAAGAAAGTGCCGGGGTTAGGCGCTGGGGGAAAAGGTAAGAATGACAAAGGCGGCGGCTCGGGATTATCGGGTGCGTATATTCCTGGTACGGGCGGACCTTGTATTGTTGGGATATATTCGTAAATCAAAAATAAATGCGGAGTTGGACAACAAGCCCACCATATCATTCCTGACACATTAGCTAGAACTAGTAACCGTGCTCAAGGTAGCAAGGGCATTGGGCGTATTCCCGGAATGGCTAGCTTTGGGGGCGGGCCTTCGATTTGTTTGCAAGGCAATGCAGGGACACAGGGATCGGAGCACAACACAGCGCACCAGTGCGATGACGAGCTTTGCGAAGCAGCCAAGCGAACGGACAATGGGCCGGTGGGGACGATACCTGTCAGCGAAGCGGTGCCTGTCGCAATGAAGGCTGCAATTGCAGCGAGGCCGGATTGCAAAGCGCAAATTGAAGCCGAGGTACGCAAGACATACCCTGATTTTGAGAAAGACAACCGGTCGATGAATGGTGCTGGTAAGCCTGCAGAGGGCGATGCCAAAGCACATCTGGATAGTGGGGGTACCGCAAACGGAAATAATCGTAAGAACCCAACCGGAGGTCGAAAATCACGATGAGCGCTGAATTAACTTTTACTGCAGCAATGGCTTACACAGATAAAAGTGCTTATATGGCCGGCGCTGGAGACGCGTTAGAGACCTTTGCTCGATTTACTCGGGTAGTTTGTTATGATACGGAGCACCATCAAAAATGGGTTCGGCACGATCAAGACTGGCGCGCCGTTTCATTAGCTTATTTTGGACCGCAAGAAGAGAATTTCGATGATATTGTTGTGCTGTCTGAGGAGGGCGATGTGCGATACATCGGCGATCATGATCCCTTGCTGGAAAAAATACCGGGTGCTGGCATATTTGGCAATGATGCCAAAGGATGGGGATATCTTGCAGATATCCAACAGATCGGAAATTCGCTTTATGCCTGCGGGTACAAAGGGCAGGTCTATAAGAGATGCGGTCCCAATGATTGGGTGCATATTGACACGGGTTTGCTACAGGATCCAAAAACCCCTCAGGAACAACAAATTGCCCTGTCGGTCATCAATGGTCCTAACGAAAACGCCATTTACGCAGCTGGCTATCAGCACGCCGATTGGCTTCCACCCAAAGCGTTCTTTTTTAACGGCAGTCACTGGAGGGAAATCGAATTACCGGAAGTAGCGGAGCGCGTTGTAAACATGTATGTGGAGTCCGAGACCCGTATCTGGATGTGCGGCTCCAACGGGACGTTGTTGTTGGGTAATGCGGAAGATGGCTTTCAAAGCCTGTCCACCTTGGATGACAACCAACTGTTCACTTCAGTGTGCAAGTTCCAGAACAAGATATGTCTGGCATCAAATATGGGCTTGTTCGCCTATGACCCTGCCGATCCAAGTGCAGGCATTCGCAGGGTCATCACTGGCCTGCAACCCGAGCTGCAGGACGCCAACATCGTGGACTGCTACGACAACGTTCTGTGGTCGATTGGCGCCAAGGACATAGCGCGGTTTGACGGCGCGAAGTGGGAACGCATCGACCATCCTGACAACCCTGCCATTCGATAGAAACCGGGAACTAAACGCCATGGCCGACGAAGCAGCCACCGCAAAAGATGCTCAGTTCGTACTGGTCAATCTGGTACCGGACGTGTGCGAAGCGCAATTTGGGTACTAAGGTGAGTTCAAATGAATATTGAAGCAGTTGCCTTGATGAAATTCTTAGGTCATAGCAGTATTCATCAACGTTTTGACGAATATTTGCATGCACATGAAATAAAGAGAAGACCTAAAATCGGCGGCAGTACCTATAATCCATACATTGAAGTCAAGAAACAAGGGCTTAATATTATATTTTTGGGTGATAATGAATCGAATGAAAAGGGTATTCTGCCAAGAAGCCGCGGAGGCTACATATTCAGCTCATTAGACATTTATGTAAAAAAAGGGGACGGTTTCTCCCCCTACTTAGGTTCACTTCCGTTTGGTTTGAGCCGCGAACTTACACAAGTAAAAGTTCGAGATGTGCTGGGAAAGCCTAGACATGTGACCTCCGATGAGGAGTGGAGTGCTAATGTTGATTTTTATTTACTCCAAGATTTGGTTGTGGCCATAAAATACACTGACATGCAAGGTGGCGCTATTAGTATGGTGGATATCCGCCTTCCGGATAGCTGGGCACGCGATCATGGTATCGCTCCTAAAGCATAGGGTATTTGCGTGGCTACGCCCTCTAATCTCACGATCACTTTGCTGAGCCTTCTAGGGCAGTCAACCAAAAGTCGTTCATTTTAGAAACTCTTGAATTGCTCAAAATTCTACAATTGCCTCACAACTTCGAAGAGCCTGAGCGAGAGGTTGGCGGAGATGATTTTGAAAAAGAAGTGATGTTGAATGTGAATTGACACTGCGTGCGTATACGCCTTCAAGGTCTTCTCGATCGCTGTTGGAAGGATTATTTGAGTTTCCCTTCAACAGCCAGAGCTACGATGCTTAAAACCAGTTGCTGGGCCATTTTGTTCCTAGCGCTAACGTGCAGGCGATTTTTGACAAGCTGAATGTCAATGTTCGGCAACGCAGGTCTTCCCACTGTCCTGAGTAAATTATAGTAGCGGAGCGCACGCGTGGTATTACGCTTCATGTGCGGGGTTCCAAGCAAGCCGGCATAAAAACACAATTAGGCGACGAAATTGCATTTCTCTTGGCCGGCATAATATTGAGACGTATGGAGGATTTGGCATCTGAACGTTACTTCGGCTACCTGCCTTATGATCTGGCTTTTGGATGACACCTGAGCAAGTACTGCAGAAAGTACCAATGCTGCCCATCTGGTGACATGGCAGTGAACAACTTGGCTCTTGTATGTGGCGGTTGCCCGATGGAAATTTTGAGCAAGCGATATTCATTTTGATTTCTTGGGAAATCTATAGAATTTCAATTTGGGCACCATTTATGGCTGAGGAATTCAAGCTGCAGAGTTTTTAGCTTTTACTTAGACTTTGTGGCGCACACGATTGCCCAAATGTGAGATTGGACGCGCGATCAGCATCAAAGGCAAAAGTCGCCAGCGCTACATGTAAGATCAGTCCGAAGTCCGTGAAGCACTGGTGTACTAACGCGATAAAGATATCTTTATCGCTGCTACGAAAGAGAAGTTCGGCTGCTGAATGCGATTCCCTCGCAGCCGCTTCTAAACGATGTCCAAGCCTACACGGCGGATACCCACCCGCTGACCACCCACCCGCTGACCACCCAGCACTGTGCGCACGAGGTAATGATGATGAACATTGAAAAGAAAATTCACCAAAACGTCGTTGGAAGCTTCTATGTCCACCTCTTGTTGTGCATGGTTTTGATTTGTCTGAATTTTTTGTTTGAGTTTGCAAATTTTATTGCAGTCGCCTCAATATTTGCATTCGCGGCATTATTTTTGATTATTAATCGAAAAATGTCGCCAGATAACTTGGGAACTATCGCTGTAGTTCAAATGACGGCAATTGTTGGAATGATTGGTTGCTATGACTATTTTTCTACAGGCCATGATCGATTGAATTTCTTCCTGAGCCTTGCTCTCGGCTCATCTTCTGCATTTTCTTGCTACGGTTTTTATTTTCGAGTGCGAGAGAAAAGATGATTTCTTCTGGCGAATTTGAGCGCTGGGAGCCATGCGCGCATTGATGTCGGTGCTGCCCTGTTTTGTGAGCAGGATGCGGGGCGTGGCAAAGGCCATAGCCAAACAACGGCGAGGGCCTTGTCTAGTAACTTGCAGAGTGGAGTGGAGCGAGCCGCACGACTAAATCTGAATGCATTATTGCGTGAGTTATATTCAATGTTATAAACTATCTTAAATTATGTCGGACCTTGATGATATTCTCAGTCAACTTCAAGAAAATTGGAGGGAAGAGGTGGCTGAAAAGCCACTGTTAAATCCTGATGATTTCGGGGATGATTTTAGATCGGCTGCTGAAGTCTTGCTGGGTTGTGCAATTAAATGGCTATTGTTGAATAGGGCGCTTACTGCTGAGAAAGTCGCAAGCATCTCCATTGAATGCGATGAATTGATGGGAAAAAGTTGTGCGTCTTGTAGTAAGGATTTTTTTCCAATGGGTATTTTTTCGGACGACGTGGCCGTCGATGTTCGTGCCTTCGCCATTGCATATTTTGGAAGCGGCGGTAGCTACTCCGATGACTTTTTTCGTAGAAACGTAATCGACGCAAATCGATTGGACATGTATTCCATTCCGGACGATTTGATGACATATCGGCGCACTGATGAGTTTATCAGTAGCAGATTTGAAGAATTTCAGCGGGGAA
Organism: Acidovorax sp. LjRoot194; assembly: GCF_964253015.1. Classification (NCBI taxonomy): domain Bacteria; kingdom Pseudomonadati; phylum Pseudomonadota; class Betaproteobacteria; order Burkholderiales; family Comamonadaceae; genus Acidovorax; species Acidovorax sp. LjRoot194. The sequence goes on from NZ_CAXUQB020000001.1 coordinate 772,986, forward strand.
TTTTTTGTAAAAGCCCTGGCCATTATAAAAAAATAGAGCTCAATCCCGCGGAAAAGACAGAAGCTGGATGGTTGGATGCAATAGCGGGAATTGAGCTAATTAATCCGAAAACAGAGCGCAGCAGGCTCGATGATCTCAACAAGTTTTGGGCATTGGTAGATTGCGCATCGGAGATTGCGACCGAAAATGTGGCGTCAACGTTGGTGGCGCAAGCGGGAGCAGAATTGGGCGATGGCGTGTGGGAGTCGGTTAGAAATTCCTTGGCGGCTTTTCCTTTTTTGGTCGCGATACGTTCAATCTTCGCTGATGCAGTACGTCTTGACGAAATTGGAGCATTGGGCGATATTCTGGGTCCGTGGCGTAACCTCAGCGATCATCAAGTCGCTGAGCTCTGCGAAATTTTCGACACGTTGGATGATGCTCGTAAAACGGCAGTGCTCTCCGCGGTCGAAAATGGAGTTTCTAATTGTGAGGGTTGGGCAGAAGAGTGGGATGGCATCCTGTCAAATCGATAGCATCGACAACTGTGCATGTGGTAAATATAAGGTGAATAAAATTGCCAAAAATAATTTATGCGTTATTGTGTTTTGCTACGCAGTCTTCTTTGATTTATTGGAATGTCTTCGGGGAATATACAATTTCCGCAGTTGTTCTTGTTGGCGTCGTAGTTATTTTTTTTGTTGATGCCCAATTTTTCCGACCTGAAAAAAGGGGTCCGGCGCGATGTCTTGCTCATCGAGGATGAAAAAGAAAAAAGACCGTGATGCTTTTGCGTGGCACTAATTGAAAATGAAATTTTGCGAACACGCGCCAGCGGCATGAACAGCAAAGCGTAGGCAGGCAAGCATTAACCCAAAAATCCCCTATTTGATTCGGGTGCCACTTTTTTTCGTGACGGACGTCAGGGGCACTAAAGTGCCGACGCCAAAATCAACACGCGGCTCCGTGATTTATCAACCCGCCCGCTCTGGGGCCGCAGATTTTGATGCGAACACTGGCTGGTCGAGCTTTGCTCCTGCGCTACCGCTCCAGCCAGTCCAGTGCGGCCGCTTCCCCCATCGGCATCGCCACCACATGCCCCTGAATCATGTCGCACCCCAACCCCGCCAGCAGCTCCACCTGCGCCTGCGTTTCCACCCCCTCCGCCACCGTCATGATCTGCAAGCTGCGCCCCATCTGAATGATCGCGGTGACGATGGCGACGTCATCCGCATTCCCCGGGGTATCCACCACAAACGACCGGTCGATCTTGAGTTTGTCGATGGGATAACGCTTCAGGTACGCCAGCGATGAGTACCCCGTCCCGAAGTCGTCAATGGAGATCCCCACGCCCAGCGACTTGATGGCGTTCAGGGTGCTCAGCACGTCGCCGGTCTGGTGCATCAAGACCGACTCCGTCAGTTCGATCTCCAGGTATTGCGGCGCCAGGCCCGTGTCGCGCAGCACGGCGGCGATCTCGCCGGCCACATCGCGCTGGCGGAACTCCAGGGCCGAGAGGTTGACGGCCACGGGCACCATGGCCAGGCCCTGGTCCTGCCAGGCCTTGAGCTGGCGACAAGCCTCGCGCATAACCCAGCGGCCAATGGGTGTGATGAGCCCGCGCGATTCGGAGAAGGTGATGAACTCGTCGGGGCCGACCAGGCCGCGCTCGGGGTGTTGCCAGCGCACCAGGGCTTCAAAGCCTTTGAGCGAACCGTCGGCCAGGCACATCTGCGGCTGGTAGTGCAGCACGAAGGCGTTGGTCAGGATGGCGTCGCGCAGCTGGCGTTCCTGGCGCAGCACGTCGATGCCGCCGGCGTCCATGCCGGGGGCGTAGACCTGGCGGTTGCCGCGGCCGTTGTCCTTGGCGTGGTGCATGGCGGCGTCGGCGCAGCGCAGCAGTGCGTCGCCGGTGGCGGCGTGGTCCGGAAACAGGCTGATGCCGATCGAGGGCGAAATCGTCAGCGGCACCTGCTCGACGGTGAAGGCGCCGTGCATGGCGTCCAGCAGCTTGTCGGCCACCTGCGTGGCGTCGTCGGGGCCTTGCACGTCGGTGAGCACCACCACGAATTCGTCGCCGCCCAGCCGGGCCACCACGTCCGCGTCGCGCACGCCCTGGCGCAGCCGTTCGGCCACGTGGCACAGCAGCTGGTCGCCGGCGCGGTGGCCCAGCGAGTCGTTCACGGTCTTGAAGTGGTCGAGGTTCACGAACAGCACGGCCGCGCTGCCATGGCGGCGGCGCGCCAGCGACAGCACCTGCGACAGCTGCTCCATCAGGAAGTGCCGGTTGGGCAGCTGCGTGAGCGGGTCGTGCAGCGCGATGAAGGCCTCGCGCTCCTGCGCCTGCTTGCGGGCGGTGATGTCGCGCACCACCACGATGCGGTAGTCCGCGTGGTGCAGCGGCATGGTCTTGCCCACGACTTCCACGGGAATGCCGTGGCCGTCCTTGTGGCGGATGGTCACCTCGTAGGGGTCTTCGCGGCCGGTGCGGGTGTAGTCGAGCGCCACGGACCGCCACTCGGGGCTGATGAAGTTGAAGATCGACAGGCCGGTGACTTCGGCCAGTCCGTAGCCTGTCAGGCGGGTGAGCGCCTCGTTGCCGTCGGTGATGATGCCGTCGCGGTGGAACACGATGGCCTCTTCGGTGGCCTCGGTGAATTTGCGCATGCGCTCTTCGCTCTGGCGCACGGTGCGCTCGGCGCGCCAGCGCTCGGTGATGTCGGTGATCAGCACGAAGGAGCCCACCTGCAGGCTCGCATCGGCGCCGAAGTGCGGGATCAGGTTGACCTCGATCATGCGCGCCTCGCCGTTGGGCAGGGTCTGCTCGCGGGTGTACTTCACGTGCTCGCCGCGCGTGGAGCGCTCGACATGCGGCGCTATGGCCGCCCATGCCTTGTCGCCAATGGCCTCCTGCACCGTGAGGCCCAGGATGGAGTCGGTGCTGTGGCCGTTGTAGGCGGCGTAGCCCTGGTTGGCAAAGCGGCAGCGCAGCGCGGGCACCTCGAAATACGCCATCAGCGCGGGCACCGAATCGGCGATCAGGCGCAGCAGCGAGTCGCTCGCGCCCCCCTGGCCTGCTGGTGCATTCGCTGCGGTATTGTTGGAATGTGGCATGTCCCACCCGTGCTGGATTCCCGGTTATAGCCGATACACCGGCGGCGCTGCTCGGGTAGTTGCCCGGGTGCTGGGCGCCGCGCAGGGCGTGCCGGTGCGTCGCAAAAAGGGCGTGGCCGGATAATCGGGGCATGACCTCCAAAGAAAACCAAGCCGGCACTGATTTCAGCACGCTGGCGCTGAACCCCGCCATGCTGGCCAACCTGCAGCAGCTGGGCTACACGCAGATGACCCCGATCCAGGCGGCCAGCCTGCCGCCCGCACTGCTGGGCAAGGACCTGATCGCGCAGGCCAGCACCGGCAGCGGCAAGACCGCCGCGTTTGCGCTGGCGCTGCTGGCCAACCTCAACCCCCGCCGTTTTGCGGTGCAGACCCTGGTGCTGTGCCCCACGCGCGAGCTGGCCGACCAGGTGACCACCGAGATCCGCCGCCTGGCGCGCGCCGAAGAAAACATCAAGGTCGTGACCCTGTGCGGCGGCGTGCCGCTGCGCGGCCAGATGCTGAGCCTGGAGCACGGCGCCCACATCGTGGTGGGCACGCCCGGCCGGGTGATGGACCACCTGGAGCGCCAGCACCTGAGCCTGGAAGCGCTGAACACCCTGGTGCTGGACGAGGCCGACCGCATGCTGGACATGGGCTTCTTCGACGACATCGTCACCGTGGCGCGCCAGTGCCCGAAGGAGCGCCAGACCCTGTTGTTCTCGGCCACCTACCCGGAAGGCATTGCCAAGCTGAGCGCGCAGTTCATGAAGTCGCCGGTGCAGATTACGGTGCAGGCCCAGCATGCCGAGGGCAAGATCGAGCAGCGCTGGTACGAGGTGAAGAACAGCGAGCGCCTGCACGCCGTGTCGCAGTTGCTCAACCACTTCCGGCCCGACTCTTCCATTGCGTTTTGCAACACCAAGCAGCAGTGCCGCGACCTGGTGGGCGTGCTGCAGGCGCAGGGCTTCAGCGCGCTGGCGCTGTTCGGCGAGCTGGAGCAGCGCGAGCGTGACCAGGTGCTGGTGCAGTTTGCCAACCGCAGTTGCTCGGTGCTGGTGGCCACCGACGTGGCCGCGCGCGGCCTCGATATCGCCAACCTGGCCGCCGTGATCAATGTGGACGTGACGCCCGACCCCGAGGTGCACATCCACCGCATCGGCCGCACCGGCCGGGGCGACGCCGAGGGCCTGGCGCTGAACCTGGCCAGCCTGGACGAGATGGGCAGCGTGGGCAAGATCGAGGTGCTGCAGGGCCGCGAGTCGCGCTGGTACCCGGTGGCTGACCTGACCCCCACGGGCAGCGGCCCGCTGGTGCCGCCCATGGTCACCATCCAGATCATCGGCGGGCGCAAGGAAAAGATCCGCGCCGGCGACGTGCTGGGCGCGCTGACCGGCGAGATGGGCTACACCCGCGAGCAGATCGGCAAGATCAACGTGAACGACTTCTCCACCTACGTGGCGGTGGACCGCGCCATCGGCGCACAGGCTGCCCAGCGCCTGAACCAGGGCCGCGTGAAGGGCAAGACCGTGAAGGCGCGCCTGGTGACGGGCGAGCAGGACTTTGAATGAAAAAGGCCGCTACCGCTTGTTGGTAGAGCGCTGGCAGCTATTGTTTCAATAGCATCCTGCCTCCTGGCCTGCGACACGCCTTGCAGGTGGGTGGTCAGGGTGGTCCACCACTGCGAGCGCCGGTACCAGAGGTTGGCTCGGTGCTGGTGGGGTAGAAATTCAAGTGAAACTGGCCGCTACCGCTTGTTGGTCAAGCGCTGGCAGCTATTATTTGTATAGCAATTGCCTGCCTGCCTGCCTGCCTGCCTGCCTGGCATTCGCAATGACTGGCGCTACTGCAGCCTACCGCGCCATCGCAGCCACAGCTTCAGGCCTGGCTCCGGCAGAACCAGCACAGCTCAAAGCGGCCGCCCCGCACCCGGGTTCTCCAGCATCTGCACCATCGCGGTATAGCCCCGCTGGCGCGCCAGTTGCAGCGGCGTGTTGCCCTGGCGGTCCGTCAGCGCCTGGCTGGCACCGGCCTTCAGCAGCGCCTGCAGGGTGGCCTGGTGGCGCGTGCCTCCGTCGCCCAGCACGATGGACTCGATCAGCGCCGTCCAGTGCAGGTTGTTCACATGGTCCAGCGGCGCGCCGGCCGCGATGAGCTGGCGCACCACGCCGTCGTGCCCCAGGTGCGCTGCGGCAATCAGGGCGGTGCCGTCGTAGCGGCTGGTGACCTGCGCCGCACTCGCGCCCAGTTGCAGCAGCAGGCGCAGAGTGTCTTCATCGTCCGCCACGGCGGCGATGGTCACCGCGTCGTAGCGGTCGTTCTCCAGCGCATTGATGTCGGCCTGGGCTTGCACCAGCAGCCGGATCACATCGCGCTGGCGGGCAAACGTGGCCACGTGCAGCGGCGTGCGGCCATAGCTGTCGCGCGCATTCACATCGGCACGGGCCGCCACCAGTTTTTGCACTTTGGCCGTGTCGCCGCGCGCTGCAGCGGCGTGCAGGCCCTGGTAGGCGGCGGCCTGCGCGGCCGTGGGCGGCACTTGCGCCTGGGCGGGGTGCGCCAGCAGCAGGGCGGCGGCCAGCAGGGCCAGGGGCAAGGTGGTGGTTCGGTTCATGGCGTGTGTCCCTTTTGCAGTAGAGGTTGCGGCGGCGGGTGACTGCTCAGCGTCCACGCCCTTGCTCAGGAGGCGCGGACGCTGCAGGCTTTACTTACTTACTTCAGCTGATCGGCCACCTTGGCGATGCCCGCCATGGCGCACTGCTCGTCCAGGTGGCCGCCGGGCGCGCCGCCCACGCCCACGGCGCCGATGACTTCATTGCCCACCTTCAGCGGCACGCCACCGCCCAGCAGCAGGTAGCCGGGGATCTGGCCCAGGTTGGCGGCGGCGGGGTTCTTTTGCGAGCCTTCCATGATCGCGAGCGTCGTGTTCTTGGCCGATGCGGACGTGTAGGCCTTCAGGCGGCTGGCTTCCAGGGTGTGGGGGCCTGCGTTGTCGGCCCGCTGCACGGCGCGCACGGTGCCGGCGCGGTCCACCACGGTGGCGGTCACGTTGTAGCCGTTGGCGGTGCAGGCGGCCACGGTGTGGGCGGCGATCTGGTTGGCCAGGTCGAGCGAGATGTTCTTTTCGGTGCGAACGCCTTCGGCGCTGGCGGCGGTGGCGATCAGGGCCAGGGTGATGGCGGCGGCGGTCTGGGCGATGGTCTTTTGCATGGTGTTTGTTCTCCGGTGTTTGGGGCCGGTGCCACGGGTTGTGGCGCCGTGGGAGAACTGTAGGAAATGCGCGTGTTGTTGCACATTCGTGCGGTTACGCGCAGGGCTCCGTAGAACTACGCAGTGATGGGCGGATGCCTTGCCGGGGTCTGCGGCTTGCTGCCGGTCGCGTGGTGAGTGTGTCGACGCCTTTGGCCTAGACTTCCCCGACCGTTCGGGCTGAGCTTGTCGAAGCCTGTGCGTGTTACTACCCCTATCCGTTCGGGTTGAGCTTGTCGAAACCTGGGCGCTGCTCGCTAGCTCGCTGGTTTGAGAGGCGTGCCTGTGTTGAGCGCGGGAGCCGGGGTGCGCGCCCGGCGGCGCGGTAACTTTCTCTTGGTTCGCCAAGAGAAAGTCACCAAAGAGAAGGCGACCCCAAGTCTGCGACCCCTTCGCTGCGCTACGGGGCAAACCTGCATCGGGGCGGTTGCGGGGTGCGCCGTGGAACTCACTGCGCGCCGTTGGCGCTCCGTTCAGACAGCCACGGCGAGCTAGATGACGAGGCGTGCGCGCTCCGACGCGCATGCTCACCCCGCAACCGCCCCGCCGCAGGCGCAGCCACAGGGGGTGGACAGCCGAACAGCCACACGGGCCATTGCTTCGCTCGGCCTGGCGGTCGCGGCGCGCAGCGCCTGCGCGTTCGGGGCCGAGCAACGCGATGGCCCGTGTGGATGTCCTCTCCCCCATCCCTTCAGGATGCGCCGAGGAGCGCAGGGCGTGGGGTGAGCGTGTGCCGAAGGACACACGCATCGTGAACTGACTCGCTGCGGATGTTTGAGCGTAGCGCGGCAGCGCGCAGCGAGTTCCGCAGCGCACCCCACGACCGAGCACCGCAGGTTGCCCCACTCGCCCGCAGGGCGAGTGGGGACGCAGGCTGTAGGGTCGCCCTTTCTTTGGTGACTTTCTTTCGGCGACGCGAAAGAAAGTTACTCGCACGCCGGGCGACTCCCGGCCTCCGCCCTCAACAAAGGCATGCTGCCCATCAGCGAGCCTGCGAGCAGCGCCCAGGTTTCGACAAGCTCAACCCGAACGGACGTGGACCGATGCGCCCAGGTTTCGACAAGCTCAACCCGAACGGACGTGGACCGATGCGCCCAGGTTTCGACAAGCTCAACCCGAACGGGCGTGGACCGATGCGCCCAGGTTTCGACAGGCTCAACCCGAACGGGCGTGGATCGAGCGCCCAGGTTTCGACAAGCTCAACCCGAACGGGTGGGATTCAATCTGACCCGGTCGCGAAAGACTCAACCCGAACGGATGGCGGTCGCGGGTCCTACGCCGTGAGCAGCCACCCGAGAACGCCTCACTCCACCAGCGCCGCATACCGCCGTATCAACTGCGCCAGCGACTCCGCCCCCAACTTGCCAAACAGATTGGCCCGGTGCGTCTCCACCGTACGCGGCGACAGCGCCAGCGCCTTGCCGATCTCCTTGTTGGTCAGCCCTTCCACAATAAGGCCCAGCACCTCACGCTCCCGCGCCGACAGCTGGGCAAAACGCTCGCGCGCCTGCTGGTCGGCCTGGTGACGTTCGCGCGAGCGCACATGCTGGCGCACCGCGTTCTGCAGGGCCTCGATCAGCACCTCGTCGTCCACGGGCTTTTCCAGAAACTCCGCCGCCCCGGCCTTGAAGGCGCGGCGGCACATCTCCACCGTGCCGTGGCCCGTGAGCAAGATCATGGGCTGGTCCACACCCTGCGCCAGCAACTGCTCCAGCGCCGTGAGCCCGCTGATGCCGGGCATGCGCACGTCGAGCACGATGGCGCCGATGCTGGCGCGGTCAAACCCCGCCATGAAAGCCTGCGGCTCAGCCCAGGCCTGCACGCGCAGTCCCACGGTGCTGATGAGCAGCGACAGGCCCTCGCGCACGGCGGCGTCGTCGTCCACCAGGTGGATCAGGGGGGACAGCGAGGTGGCGTTGTCGGTGGTCATGGCGATAACGTTGGCGGTGGATGTGGCGAGGGCCAGGGCTGGGCTACGGCGCGCTGGCGTGGGATGGCTGCGTGGGCTGCAGCGGGGCCGTGCCGGGCGCCGCGGGCAAGGTCAGCACAAACTCCGCGCCCCGCTCGCTGGCAGACGACGGCTGTGGCGCCAGCACCAGGCTCGCACCCATGGCCTGCGCCAGGCTTTCGCACAGCGTGAGGCCCAACCCCAGGCCGCCGGTGCGCGTGGTGTAGAACGGCTCGAACAGGTGCGCGCGCGCCTCGGGTGGCACGCCGGGGCCGTGGTCGCGCACGGACAGCGCCACATGCGCGGCGTCCGGCATCCACAGGCGCAGTGCCAGCTGGCGCTCGGCGGGCGGCACCTGGTCCAGCGCCTGCAGCGCGTTCATCAGCAGGTTGTGCACGATCTGCTGCAGGGCCACGGGCTCGGCCAGTACGGCGGGCAGGTCGGGGGCGACGGCCACCGTGGGGGCCACGCCGCGCTGCGCCATCTCGGGCTCCAGCAGGTGCAGCACGTCTTGCACGGCGGCAGCGGGCGCCAGCGGCTGGGCCTGGCCGGCCAGGTCGGGGCGCTCGACCAGGCGGCGCAGGCGGCCCACCACGGCGGTGGCGCGGCGCGCCTGCTCCACGGCGCGGGCCATGGCCGTCTGGGCGGTGGCAAGGTCCGGCGGCTCGTCGGCCAGCAGGCGCTGGGCGGCCTGCGTGCTGGACAGCAGCGCGGTGAGCGGCTGGTTCAGTTCATGCGCCATGCCGGCCGCCAGCTCGCCCAGGGTGTTGAGCCGCGCCACCTGGCCCAGGCGCAGCAGTTCTTCGGCCCGCTGGCGCGCCACGCGCTGGCGCCACCAGGCCACGCCACCGGCCCACAGTGCTGCCGTCAGCACGCACCAGCCCAGCATGGCCAGCCAGGGCAGCTCTGCCATCCCCACCTGGCGGCGCGCCACCACATCGAGCGGCTGGCTGGCCGCGGCCAGTAGCTTGTGGAATTCGTACGACCAGCCCAGGCCGCCGCCCAGCCGACCCGGCTGCACGACAAAAGCGGCGCCCGCGTGCTCCAGCGTCACACGCACCGGGCTCGTCGCCATGTCCATTGGCCATTCGTCCTGCGGCACCGTGGCGCGCAGGTCGATCTGCAGCGCATGGCTGGCCGGGGTGCTGGCCAGCACCAGGTAGAAGCGGCCTGCGGGCAGGTCGGGCAGCGCCATCTCGGGGTGGCCCGAGCGGCGCGATGCGGCCTCTGCCGCAGCCAGGGGGGCCTGCAGCGCGGCAGGCCAGGCGCCGTCGGCAGGCCGCTGCAACACCGACAGGATCTGCGGGTACACCGATGGCAGGCGGGGCAGGGTGGCAGCAGGTGCGGTGGCATCGCCGGGCGCCTGTTCAGACGGGGGCTGCAGCAGGGCCAGGGTGGACATCACCGCGTCGTGCTGCACCACGCGCTGGCTCAGCAGGCGGTGCACGATGCGGGCGTCGGTCTCGAAGGCCGCGTGCAGCTGCTGCAGGCGCGCCGATGCCAGCCACACGGCACCCGCGCAGGCAACCACCGCCCACAGCAGCAGCGCGGCGAGATGCAGTCCTGCGAAGTGGCGGCGCCATGCCTTGGTCATGCCGCCGATTCTGGCATGGGGTGCGGGGCGCGCGGCGGCGGGCAGCGCTGCAACCCGCCAGGCTCGCTGGCGGCGCCCTCCGCGCCGGCCGGGCTCTGGTGTAATGGGACGAGCGGCGCGGTGACCTGCCGCCGCACCACCATCCCGCCCATGTCTGCCAGCGCCCCACCACTTTCCCAACGCCTCACGCCCCGGCACCTGCTGTGGGCCTCGGTGGCCGTGGCCGTGGTGACCATCGTTCTCAAGACGCTGGCCTGGTACATCACCGGGTCGGTGGGCTTGCTGTCGGATGCGATGGAGTCGTTCGTGAACCTGGCCACCGCCGTGTTCGCGCTGGCCATGGTCACCATCGCGCAGCGGCCTGCGGACGATGACCACCCGTATGGCCACCACAAGGCCGAGTATTTTTCATCGGGCTTCGAGGGCATCCTCATCGTGGGGGTGTCGATCGGCATCGTGTGGGCCGCCGTGCACCGGCTGCTGACGCCGCAGCCGCTGGAGCAGATCGGCTGGGGCCTGGGGCTGTCGGTCGCCAGCTCGGTGCTCAACGGCTGCCTGGCCTGGCTCATGCTGCGCTCGGCGCGCGTGCACCGCTCCATCGCGCTGGAGGCCGATGCGCGCCATTTGCTGACCGATGTGTGGACCTCTGCGGGCGTGCTCGTCGGGCTGGCGGGCGCTGTGCTCACGGGCTGGGTGTGGCTCGACGCCGCGGCCGCCATTCTGGTGGCGCTCAATATCCTCAAAGAAGGCGTCGCGCTGGTGTGGCGCTCGTCGCAGGGCCTGATGGACGAGGCCGCCGACCCTGCGGTGCAGGCCACTATTGACGCCACGCTGCACGCGCTGGCGCAGGCCCAGCCGCCGGGCACGCTGCGTTTTGACCACGTGGCCACCCGCCGCGCGGGCCAGCGTCAGTTCGTGAGCCTGCACCTGCACATGCCCGCCGACTGGACACTGCGCCAGGCGGCCGAGCAGCGCGCCCAGGCCGAGCACGCGCTGATGGCAGCGGTGCCGGGGCTGCGCGCCACCATCGAGCTGTTGCCTGCCGACGTGGAGGCCGCCGGGCATGGCACCGGGTCCGACTGCGCCCACGGGCCTTTCCACCCACCCCAGAAAGAAGAGTCGAAGAAGTCATGATCAGTGTCTTGCAGCGTGTGCGCGAAGCGCGTGTGGATGTGGAGGGCCGCACCGTGGGGGCCATCGGCGCGGGCCTGCTGGTGCTGGTGTGCGCCGAGCGCGGCGACACCGAGGCGGAGGCCGACAAGCTGCTCGCCAAGATCTTGAAGCTGCGCATCTTTTCTGACGATGCGGGCAAGATGAACCGGAGCGTGCAGGACATTGCGGGTGGCCTGCTGCTGGTCAGCCAGTTCACGCTGGCGGCCGACACCACCGGCGGCAACCGGCCCAGCTTCACCCAGGCCGCTGCACCCGACGAGGGGCGGCGCCTGTACGACTACCTGGTGGCCCGCGCCCAGGCCGTGCATCCGCAGGTGGCCACGGGCCAGTTCGCTGCGGACATGCAGGTGCATTTGGTCAACGACGGGCCGGTGACGATACCGCTGCGGATCGCGCCTGCGGGCGCTGCAGTTGCCTGACGTGACTCGCCCGCGCGCTGGCCGTCGCACTATCCCTATCACTAGTGTCAGTGCCAGTGCCAGTGCCAGTGCCATCCGCGCTGCAGGGGCGTGTCCGCACTGCGACGGCGTGCGGGTTGCAAAGTCTGTAGGCTCGGGCGGGTGCCTTTCCATTGCGTTGCACCTTTGACTGTGCCCTTGCCTGCACCCTTGTCTGTCCCTCTCCGTGACTGAAGCCGCCATCCCACCCCCCACCCCAGCATCGTCTGCCCCGCTGCCATCGCCGCCCCGCGCCCTGTGGGCCATGTACCTGTGCCTGCTGTCGGCCTTTGCGCTGAGCCAGGCCTACCGCACGGTGACCAGCATCATCGCCACCGGCCTGCAGGCCGACTTCGGCATCTCGCCGGATTCGCTGGGCGCGTTTGCGGGGCTCTTCGGACTGTCGTTCGGCGTGGCGCAGTTGCTCATGGGCATCGGCATGGACCTGTACGGCCTGCGCCGCACGGTGCTCACGGCATTTCCGCTGGCCGCAGTCGGTGCCGCCGTGTCGGCTGCTGCGCCGAGCTACGGCTGGCTGATGCTGGGGCAGTTGCTCATCGGGGTGGGCTGTTCGCCGGCCTTTCTGGCCAGCACGGTGTTCATTGCGCGCCACTTTCCGGCGCAGCGGTTTGCGTTTTTCTCGGGCCTGGGCATGGGGGTGGGCGGGCTGGGGCTCATCTTCACCGGCACGCCGCTGGCGTTCATGGTGCAGACCTGGGGTTGGCGCACCGGCTTTGCGGTGCTGTCGGTGCTGTCGCTGCTGGCGTGGCTGTTGATTTTTCTGCGGGTGCGCGAGCCGGCGTTGCCCCGGGCGGCAGAGCAGCCGCGCGAGTCGTGGGCGCAGGCGGCGCGGCGGTTCGGGGCGCTGTTCAGGGTGCCGCACACCTGGGGCATTCTGGTCCTGGGCATGTGCTGCTATGCAGCCTTTTTGACGCTGCGCGGCCTGTGGCTGGGGCCGCTGCTGATGGGGCGGTATGGGTTTTCGCTGGTGGACAGCGGCAATGTGGCCTTGGTGCTGTCGGTGATCTCGCTGTTCATGCCCGCCCTGTTCGGCCGCGTGGACCCGGGGCCTGCGCGGCGGCGGCGCTGGATCACCAATTTCTCGCTGCTGATGGCGGCGCTGTTCCTGGGCATGGCCTTTTTGCACCATGCCGTGGCCAATGTGGTGCTGATCTTTCTGATGGGGCTGCTGTCGGGCTACGGCGTGCTGCAGTACGCGGACGTGCGCTCGTCCTACCCCGCCGAGATGACAGGGCGCGCGCTGTCGCTGTACACGATGTCGATGTTCATGGGCATTGCGCTCATGCAGTGGCTGACCGGCCTGCTGGCCGCCTGGGCGCAGCGCCAGGGGCACGAGCCCTACCAGGCGGTGATGATCTGCATTGCGTGCATGCTGGCGGCGGCGTCGACCGCATTCCGGTTCTTGCCGCGCTCGCCCTTGCTGCAGCGCAGCGCCCTGTAGTGCTTGGCGCTGCCACCGCCGTGGCAGGCGGGCCGCAGGCCTTGGCCTTCACAGCAGGCTGGCTTGCAGTGCGGCGTGGGCCTGCGGGCGCAGGCGCGCAAAGTCCAGCAGGTCCACCAGGCGCGCGCCCTTGGCCTGCCACTCGGCCATGGCGTCTTCTGCCAGCAGCACGTAGTGCCAGGGCGGGCTGCCGCGCTGCGCGGGCGTCAGCGCGTTGATGCGCTCGCACCAGGCCAGCGCCGCCGTGCGTTTGCGCAGCACGTTGGGGTGGGTGGTTTGCTGCTGCGCCTTGGTCTCGGCCAGGTACACCGCGTCCGCGGTGCGCACCAGAAAGTCGGGCGAGTAGAAGGCGGGCAAGCCGTCGTCCTTCACATAGCGCAGCCGGGCAAAGGGGTGCCGGTTTTCGCTGATGCGGCAAAACGCCAGCACCTGCGAATCCGCCTGGGCCCAGTGGATGAACGTGCGCTCCAGCCCGCCGTTCCTGGCGGGCCAGCCCAGCCGGGTGTAGATGCACTTGCTCACGGCCACGGACTGGCTCTCGCGCACCATCAGGCGCGGCGCTTCGCTCAGCCTGCGTAGATGCACCTCGGTGTGGCCCGCGGCGTGCCGCTGCTCGGACTCCAGCAAGGCCACGGCAAACACCTTGGTGATGTGGTCCACCACCGGCTGCAGCAGCAGCACGCGCCAGTTTTCGCCCGCCAGCGGGTTGAAGGCGCCGCCGAACAAGGTGGTCCAGATGTAGTCGTCCAGCCAGCCGGTCAGTTCGGCCGTGTGCACCTGCCAATACGGCTTGGCCAGGTGCGTGGCAATCTTCTGGCCCCTGGGCAGGGGTTCGCTCAGCGCCTGGCTGATGCGCCGGGTCAGGCGCGACAGGTACTCGTTGTAGCCGCCCACGTTCATCACCGCGCCGTCCACGCGGTAGTCGCCGAACAGGGTGGCGCTTTGCAGGTCTTGCGAGATGAAGGTGTCGCCCCGGCCCAGCAGGGCGGTCAGCTGATCGGCCGTCATGGCAGTGAAGGCCAGCAGCGTGGCCAGGTCGGGGCTGCGGTGCTCGCGCACCTCGTCGGCCTCCTGCAGGATGAAGGGGATGCCGAAGTCGAACGCTTCGAAGCCGTCCCGCAGTTCTGCCGCCACCACGTCGCCGGTGCTGGAGATCTCATCGGTGCCGTCGCCGGTGGTGCCGGCCAGGCCTTCGTGCAGCAAGTCGTCGTAGAACGACTGGAAGGCCGGGTGCTCCACGATGGAGAGCACGTCGATCAGGCTGCCGGGCTCCTGGCCTGCGTTGATGCGCTCGCGGTTCTCGCGCTTGAGGTCGGTGTATTCGGCGTCCCGCCACATCAGCCGCAGGCCTCGGCCAATGGTCTGCTCGAGCAGGATCTGCGCCTGGCTGGAGCGCAGCGGCACGATGACGCAGATGTTGTTCACATCAAACCCCTCGCGCAGCATCAGCACGCTGACGATGACGCGCGGCGTGGCGTGGCTGTCCACACTGAACAGGCGCTCGCGCACGGGCGCCCAGTCCTTCTCGCCCAGCTCGGCCTTTCTGCCGGAGTCGATGGTCATCACATCCTCGTCGGCGAGGCCCTCGTGCTGGCGCAAAAAGTCCGCCACCAGGGGCGACACGCCGGTGTCTTCGCACACCACCAGCATCTTGGGGTGGCGGTGCGGGTCGATGCGGGTAAAGTCGGCTTCGAGCTTGCGCAGCTTGTGCAGGCCCGCCCGCAGCATCACCCGCTGGCCCTCGCTCAGGGTCGGGCGGCCGGTCTCGTCGCGCTCGGCCTTGAACTCCAGCGGCAGCGCGCCTATCTCCTTGCGGCGGTCGAGCACCAGCGACTTCACCAGGCCGGCGCGCATGGCGCTGTGCAGGTCGAAGTCCACCACGATGTGCGGGAAGTACAGCTTGCGTCGGGTTCTGCCGCTGCCCACGTCGTTGTACGGCGTGGCCGAGAAGTCCACCTGCACGAAGCGCCGCCCCTTGCTGGCAGCGATGCGGGTCAGGCTTTTTTGCCATTCGACCTCGGTGGTCTCGCCCTCGCGCTGCAGCTCGTGGATGTGGTGCGCTTCGTCGTTGAAGACCATCAGCTCCGGCAGGCCCGCCAGGAATTCGAGCACGTTGCGGCGGGCGTAGCGGCGGTCCAGCACGTCCAGGCTGTTGCCGGTGGCGCGGCCGGGGGTGAGCGGCAGCACCGCAGCCACCACTTCATGGGCGGGCAGCGGTGTTGCGGTAGCGGCGGCGGTTGGCTCGTCCATGATGTCTTGCGGCGCTTCTCCTTCGGCCAGCAGGTGCCAGTTGGTGATGGCGATCAGGCCGTTGCCGGTGGTCTTGAGGCCGATCTCTGCCTTGGTGCACACATTGCCGCGCACGAAGGCCAGCACGGCGTCGCGGTGTGCCTCGGGCACGAAGAGGTCGGCGTACAGCGCGATGTCGGACCGGCTGAAGTCCCGCGCCGCGCTGCCCTCCACTGGTTTGCCGCAGAACGCGTCCAGCAGCCGCTCGTAGACGATGAGTCCGGGCGCCACCACCATGAACTGGCGGGTGAAACGCGCATCGTCCGCGCCGCTGGCCAGCGCCGCGGTCTTGTTCAGCAGCTGCCACACCATCAGCGCCTGCATCACCCAGGTCTTGCCGGTGCCGGTGGCCATCTTGAAGCAGTACTTGGGGTGGGCGTGGCGCGGGCGCGCCAGCTCGCCCCGGAGCGTGCCGCCCTGCAGCGCCGCGGGCGCGCAGGCCTCGTACAGCTGCAGCAGCGGCCCGTGGTCGCGGTGATTCCCCAGCACTTCGTGCGCGACGATGGCGTTCAGGATGGCCTGCTTTTGCCCCGCATGAAAGTTGAGCCCGCCGCCGCCCGCGGCCGTCGCGCCCCGTGCCAGCAGCATGTCGTCGCCAAACCACCAGTGCAGCAGCTCGGCCGTGGTGGGGGTGACCAGGTCCAGGATGTCCGCCGTGCCGGATTCGAGCCCCTGGCACAGTTGCTGGGTCTTGGCGGTCAGGCCGGCGGCCAGGGCGAGCGGGTCGGTGGTGTGCGGGACGTTGGCGTGGGCGCTCATGCGGCCTCCACCGTGGCCACCACCTCGGCCTCGAAGCCGAAGACATCCACCACCCGCACACACACCTTGCGCGGGCCGGGCCTGGCGGGGGTGGACACGACGGCGGTGCTGACCACGCGCAGCGCATCGGCGTCGCTCGCGGTGTTGCCCCGGTAGTCCTGCCACACCGAGCGGAACACCTTGCCGTCGTAGTCCGGGTCCACCGCCCAGTACTCGATCAGGGCCAGGGGCTCGGCATTGGCGACCTGTTGCAGCTTGGTGCGGTTGTCGTCATCGAGGTTGATGGCCTCTGGCGAGAGCAGCACGTAATTCTTGAGCCGCACGGTCAGCGTTTCCTCGGCCACCCCGCCCGGGTGCGCCGTGCCTGCCGACGCCTGCCGGTGCACCGGGTGGATGGTGAGGTACTGCAGGCTGGAGAAGCGCACCTGCCCGCGCAGCTTGTCGATGCCGCCCTTTTTCTTGAGCCGGTCCATCAGGTCAGGCGGGATCACCAGCACCTCCAGGCGCGGGTCGTTGAGCGCGGTGATGGTCTCGCCGATGCTGGGCTCGAAATTCCAGCCCAGCACCACCACGCGGTCCCAGCCGCCCAGCAGGTTGTCGCGCTGGGCCACCGCCTTCTTGAGCGTGGCCATGCCGGTGAGCTTGTTGGGCGAATCGGCCAGCACCAGCGTCTTGCTGCCGCGCTTGCCGCCGAAGTCGAAGCCCGCGATCTGCCCCAGGTTGCGCTGCGGGTTCACATCGGCCGGCAGGGGCAGGGCGCCGTACAGCGACAGCACGATGTGCGACAGGTCGCCCATGCGGAAGTCGCGGCCCAGCGTGGCCTTGGCGGCTTCGACCTGGTAGTCGCCGATGGCCTGGTAGAGAAACGGCCGCGCCTCCAGGTCGATCAGGCGCTTGCGCATGATCATGCACGCGGGCTTGCCCAGGTCCGTGGTGATCCAGCGGCGCGCTGCGGCGTTGGAGTAGACGCTCTTGTTGCCGTCCTTGGCCACGCGCCGCCCCTCGGCGGCGGCCGCAAAGCTGCCGCTGCCGCCAAAGAAGTCGGCCACCAGGTCGCCGGGGTTGGACGAGGCTTCGAGGATGCGCGCCACCAGCTCGATGGGTTTTTGCGTGGCGTAGCCCACCTGCTCCTGCGAGTGCGCCACGACGAAGGGCACCTCCCACACGTCGTGCATCTGCACGCCCCGGCTGGGCTCTTCGGTGCGCACGGTGACGAGCTTGCCGCTGTCGTCCGGCACATTCACACGCCGGGTGTTGCCGTGGATGGCGGCGGTGGACGCGGCCAGGGGCTGGAACAGCTGGTTGAACCTGTAGTTCTCGGACTTGCGGTAGAAGTAGATCGTGTCGTGCATCCGCTGGAACGTGCTGGCCGCGGCCGACCAGCGCTTGTACCACCAGCAGATCTCGTTGACGAAGTGCTGCTTGCCGAAGACCTCGTCCATCACCAGCTTGACGTAGTGGCCCACATGCCAGTCCAGGTGCACGTAGATGGAGCCTGTGTCCGCCAGTAACTCCCGCATCAGGATGAGGCGCGGGGTGATCATGGCCAGGTAGGAGGCCGTACCATCGCTCCAGGTGTCGGAATATGCGAACTGCTCGATGACAGTCGGGCGCTGTTCCAGCTCCAGGCCCGGCAGCGTCACCTTGGTGCGGTAGTCGGCCTTGCTGTCAAACGGTGGATCGATATAGATCAGGTCCACCTTGCCGCGCAAGCTGGGCGTATGGGCATCGCCCGCCAGCAGCGCGGCCATGGCCAACAGGTTGTCGCCATAGACCAACCGGTTGGCCCACGCGCCGTCGCTGCCGTCCCGCTGCTCCTGGCGGGCCTGGTGTTGAACCCAGTCGGTGGTGGCGCTGGCCCGGGCGGGCAGCACCACTTCGCGGGTCTGGAGGCTCACGCGGTAGCGGCCTTCCAGGCCCTCCAGAATTCTTTCGGCTTCCTTGCGGCCCTGGGCCACGATCTCGGGGAGTTGTTCAAGCAGCGATTTGGGCATACGGCGTACGCGGCCGCAGATGCCTGCAAGCCTGTTGGGTGATTCAATCAACAAATGATTGAATCCATTGTGCAACAAGAAGTTGATGGCCAATTCAACCGCCGCTTTACGGTTGGAGGATGGACAACAAGTTGGAGTTCGCCGAACGATTGCGTGACGCCATGGTGGCTGCGGGCCTGGAGCCGCGGCCAGGGGTGTTGCTGAGCCTGTTCAATGGCAAGTACTGGGGGCGCTCCGTGACCTTCCAGGCGGTGTCGCGCTGGCTCAAGGGCGAGGCGATCCCGGCGCAGGACAAGCTGGTGGTACTGGCGGAGTTGCTCAAGATCGAGCCGGAAGTGCTGCGGTTCGGCTCCAGCGTGCGGCACGCGGTGCAGGAGCACCGCAACCGCTGGCAGGTCGGCGTGGGCTATCTGGAGCGCGAGACCTTCGACGCCTTCTTGCAGCTGCCTGCACCCCAGCGCAAGCTGGTGCGCGAAATCATCCTGACCTTTGCCAAGGTGTACCCGGCGCCGCCGGTGGTGCCGCCGGTACCTGTGGCACCCGTGGTTCGCGTGGCGCGCGTTGCCCCTGCCGGGCCTGCTGCGCCCTCGGCCGCCGCTGCGACCGGCAGCACGCGCAAGAAGCCGCCCCAGGGCCGGGCGAAGTAGTCAGCCGGCCCCGCCACCGCCGCCGCCATAGGCCGCATCCCTGTGCGGGCACCCCGGGGGTGGCCGCGGTGATCGCGATGCATCGCGGCTCACGGCTGTCGCCAGAAGAACAGCCCCGCCATCACCAGCCCCGTGGCCACGATGCCCCAGCGCAGCACGGGCGCGGGCAGGCGCCGCGCCACCCGCGCGCCGCCGTAGCCGCCTGCCGTGGCCGCCACCATCATCATCAGCGCCTGGGGCCACAGCACCACCCCGCCCGCGGCGTAGATCGCCACGGCAATGGCGGTGAGCAGGGCCGAGACCCAGTTCTTGAGCCCGTTCATGGCGTTCAGGTGGGTTTGCCCCAAGAGGCCGAACAGCGCCAGCAGCAAGATGCCCAGCCCGCCATTGAAGTACCCACCGTAGGCGGCCACCGCCAGCACGCCCAGCGTGGCCTTGGCCGTGGACGGGTGGCCGCCCGCGAGCCGCCTGCGCAGCCACGGCCCGAACGCGAAGAGCGCGGTGGCGGCCAGCAGCAGCCAGGGCACCACGCGCCTGAAGGTTGCATCGGGCGTGACCAGCAGCAGCGCCGCCCCGGCCGCGCCGCCGATGAGCGCCAGCGCCACCAGCAGCCGCATCGACAGCCCCGGCGGCGGGGCGGTGTCTTCGCGAAAGCCCCAGGCACCCGCGATGTACCCCGGCAGCAGCGCCACCGTGCCCGTGGCATTGGCCACCACGGGCGGCACGCCGGTGAACACCAGCGCAGGCAGGGTCAGAAAGCTGCCGCCTCCGGCAACGGCATTGAGGGCGCCGGCGATGAACGCGGCGGTGAGCAGCAGGGCGGTCTCGAGCATGTCTCCCCCATGGGGCGCGTTGCCGGGCCCTGGGTGTTGTCATTGGATGATTGAGTCGATCTTAGGTGCGAAAACACCCGCCACGCGCGCAGATTGGGTGGGGAAAAGGTTGGAGAGATTTGCAGGCGCTGCCCAGCCGCCCCGCAGTCCAACTGAAGGACCCTGTTGAACGCAGCCGGTGGGCAGGCCGTGCGGTGGCTGCGGGAGCGCTGGTGGCGCTGGAGGGCCCGCAGTCCCAGGCTACTTGGCGTACGGGTCTTCGAACCCCAGTTCGGCGAGGATGTCCGTCTCGTACGACTCCATCTCGTCGGCGTCGGCCTCGCTGGTTTCGTGGTCCCAGCCCTGGGCGTGCAGCGTGCCGTGCACCAGCATGTGGGCGTAGTGCTCTTCCAGGGTCTTGTTCTGCTCCTTCGCCTCGCGCTCGATCACGGGGGCGCACAGGACCAGGTCGGCGGTCACGACCGGCTCCTGGGTGTAGTCGAAGGTGAGCACGTTGGTGGCGTAGTCCTTCTTGCGGTACTCGCGGTTGAGCTGCTGGCCTTCTTCGCTGCCCACGATGCGCACCGTGATCTCGGCATCGGTGGCCAGGGCGTGGCGGATCCAGCGCGCGACCTTGTGGCGCGGCAGCACCGCGCGGTGGGCGGCCAGTTCGTCGAAGCGGCCGAACTGGAGCGAGAGGGACAGTTGGTTCAGGGGCATGTTTTATTGTTATTTTTGGCCGCTACCGCTTGATCAGAAAGCGCTGGCAGCTATCAAAAAGTGAGCATCAGTCCCGGGCGCGGGCCGCGGGCGTCCGCCGTGGGGCGTCGTACGCGTCGACGATGCGCGCGACCAGCGGGTGGCGCACCACGTCGGCGGTGGTGAAGCGCGTGACCGAGATGCCCTTGACGCGCTTGAGCACGCGCTCGGCGTCGATCAGGCCGCTCATCGATCCCTTGGGCAGGTCGATCTGGCTCACGTCGCCGGTGACCACGGCCTTGGCGCCGAAGCCGATGCGGGTGAGGAACATTTTCATCTGCTCGGGCGTGGTGTTCTGCGCCTCGTCCAGGATCACGAAGGCATTGTTCAGCGTGCGCCCGCGCATGAAAGCGAGGGGCGCGATCTCCAGCGCATTGCGCTCGAACGCCTTCATCACCTTGTCATAGCCCATCAGCTCGTACAGCGCGTCGTACAGAGGGCGCAGGTACGGGTCCACCTTCTGCGCCAGGTCGCCGGGCAGAAAACCCAGGCGCTCGCCGGCCTCCACCGCGGGGCGGGTCAGCACGATGCGCTGCACCGCGCTGCGCTCCAGCGCGTCCACCGCGCTCGCCACGGCCAGGTACGTCTTGCCCGTGCCGGCGGGGCCGATGCCGAAGGTGATGTCGTGGCTGGCGATGTTCTCCAGGTACAGGCTCTGCGTGGGCGTGCGGCCGCGCAGGTCGGCGCGGCGGGTGTTGAGCACGATGGCGCCCTCGGGCGCCTCCACCAGGGCGGTGTCGCCCGCCAGCATGAGCTGCAGGTAGTCCTCTGTGACGGGCCGGTCGGCCATCTCGTACAGCGCCTGCAGCAGCTCCATGGCCTGCGTGGCCTTGGCCTTGGGGCCGTCGACCTTGAACTGCTCGTGGCGGTGCGCAATGCTCACCCCGAGGGCTTCCTCGATGGTGCGCAGATGGGCGTCGGCCGGACCACACAAGTGCGTGAGCCGCATGTTGTTGTGGGGAGTGAATGTGTGTCGCAGGATCACGCGGATAATTCCAGTCAAACAACGGAAAAGCGGCAAGAACGACGGCGCTGGCTGTGTGGCCAGCGGCATCAAAGGACACCAATGATAGGCAAATTGACCGGCACCCTGCTGGAGAAGAACCCCCCGGAAGTGCTGCTGGACTGCCACGGCGTCGGCTACGAAGTGAATGTGCCCATGAGCACCTTCTACAACCTGCCCGCCGTGGGCGAGCGCGTGAGCCTGCTCACGCAGTTCATCGTGCGCGAGGATGCGCAGCTGCTGTACGGCTTTGCCACCGCGCCCGAGCGCCAGGCTTTTCGCGAGCTCATCAAGATATCGGGCGTGGGGCCGCGCACGGCGCTGTCTATCCTGTCGGGCATGGGTGTGTCGGATCTGGCCCAGGCCATCTCACTGCAGGAGGCCGGGCGGCTGGTCAAGGTGCCGGGCATCGGCAAGAAGACGGCGGAGCGCCTGCTGCTGGAGCTCAAGGGCAAGCTGGGCGCTGACATCGGCGCAACACCGGGCGGGGCGACCAGCGACGCGCAGACAGATATCCTTCAGGCCTTGCTGGCCTTGGGCTATAACGACAAGGAAGCTGCGGCGGCGCTCAGGGCGCTGCCTGCGGACGTGGGCGTGAGCGACGGGATCAAGCTGGCGTTGAAGGCGCTGGCGAAATAACCACAAAACATTTTTCAAGGGCGAGGTATGTCGATGGATACGAACAAGAGCGCGCGTTTGGCGAAATTGCTGGCGGCAACTGCTGCCGCGGTGGTGATGGCGGGTTGCGGAGGAGGGGGCGGCGGCGACGCTGCGGCCACCCCGACGCCGGCACCGGTACCTGCGCCGGAACCGACACCGACACCTGCGCCAGCGCCTACACCCTCGCCTTCGCCTGCTCCTACCCCGGCGCCCACGCCAGCGCCCACTCCGGCGCCAGCGCCCACGACGCCGGTCACTGACCGGGTCGAGCCCTTCGATACGGGAGAGATTGCGACCAAAAGCGCTGCGGCTGTTGTGACACGCGCCGTGCCTGCGGGACGAGACGTTGCCACTGTGGTCCTGGGGCCGATAGCCAGTGGCGCGTTGCCAAAGGCATCGGCAGCACTGGGCGCGTCCGAGCCGCAAATCGGCGTTGCGCGCGATGTGCTTGCCCTGGCGAAGGCTTCCGACCTGTCGGCGAAGCTGCGCTGGACGGACACGGCACGCGGGACGCGCGCAGCGGCGTTCAGTGTCACATCGGAAGGCGCCAAGGGCGTTCGGCTGGGCCTGCTCGTCCGGGGCTTGCCCGAAGGTGCCGTGCTGCGCTTTTACGCGCAGGCAGGTGGTGCTGCTGCCATGCAGGCCACCGGCGAGCAGATCATGGCCAGCATCGAACGCAACCTGCAGGCAGGCACCCCCGACGAGGCCGCTCACACGTACTGGAGCCCGGACTTCGGCGGCGCGGAAACCACCGTCGAAATCGAGATCCCGGCCGCGGCTGCCACCGCCAGCGTCAAGCTGGCCATCCCTCGCCTGTCGCACTACGTGGTGTCGCCCGACGAGGCGCAGTCCCTGGGCCTCGCCAAGGTAGGCGAATCCGGCACTTGCGAAGTGGATGTGATGTGCAAACCTGAGTTCGCAAGCCAGAGCCGTTCGGTCGTGCGCATGCTGTTCGTGCGCGACGCGAAGACGTACCTGTGCACCGGCACCCTGCTCAACGATGCGCGCTCGAGCCGCACACCGTACTTGCTCAGTGCCAACCATTGCATCTCCAGCCAGGCGGAGGCCTCGTCCTTGATGACGGACTGGTTCTACCGGTCATCGGCGTGCAATTCGGGGAGCGTCGGCCCCAGCACCCAGCGCCGTGCGGGTGGCGCCACCCTGCTGCACTCGGCGGCGACCACCGATACGGCATTCCTGCGCCTGAACGACGCGCCGCCGGCAGGGGTCGTCTATGCCGGCTCTTACTTCGGTACGCTGGACACAGGCCATACCCTGGCTGGCGTCCACCATCCCAAGGGAGACCTGCAGAAATTCAGTTCGGGCATCCTTCTGCGCTACAGCAACTGCACGGATGAGCTGTGCTTCTCAAGCAACGCCGCTGGCGGATCTTTCATGACCGTGGGGTGGCAGCAAGGCGTGACCGAAGGCGGAAGCAGCGGCTCTGCGTTGTTCCACACGCTGGGCGACAAGCGCTACGTGGTCGGACAGCTGTACGGTGGGGCCTCCAGCTGCCAGGCACCTGCGGGGCTGGACCACTACGGCCGCTTGGATGTCGCCTACCGCAACGCCATCAAACAGTGGTTGAACCCCTGAGAAAGGCGAGCGCACCCGGTGTTACCCTAGTCTATGCACGCGACGCCCGGCGGGTGCGGCCAAGTCATTGGCCGTACGCGCTGTGATCTTGCGTCTTGCAGGGGGCGCAAAAAGCACGGTGCAGTGTTTTGCCGTGCACAGGGTTTGCTCGCATCTTTCCACGACATTGAGCCCGCATGACCATCCAGACCGACGACTTCGCCCCCGCTCCCGCCAAACGCGTCGTCTCCGCAGCCCCTGCCTCCCCGCAGGAAGAAGCCATCGAACGCGCTCTGCGCCCCAAGCTCCTGCAGGAGTACGTGGGCCAGGCCAAGGCGCGTGAGCAGCTGGAGATCTTCATCGGCGCGGCCAAGAAGCGCGGCGAGGCGCTGGACCACGTGCTGCTGTTCGGCCCCCCGGGGCTGGGCAAGACCACGCTGAGCCACATCATCGCGGCCGAGCTGGGCGTGAACCTGCGCCAGACCAGCGGGCCCGTGCTGGAAAAGCCCAAGGACCTGGCCGCGCTGCTCACCAACCTCGAGAAGAACGACGTTCTCTTCATCGACGAGATCCACCGCCTGTCGCCCGTGGTCGAGGAAATCCTCTACCCCGCGCTCGAGGACTACCAGATCGACATCATGATCGGCGAAGGGCCGGCGGCGCGCAGCATCAAGCTCGACCTGCAGCCCTTCACCCTGGTGGGCGCCACCACGCGCGCGGGCATGCTGACCAACCCGCTGCGCGACCGCTTCGGCATCGTGGCGCGGCTGGAGTTCTACACGTCCGAAGAGCTGGCGCGCATCGTCAAGCGCAGCGCCGGGCTGCTGGGCGCGCCCATGGACGAAGACGGGGGTTTCGAGATCGCCCGCCGCTCGCGCGGCACGCCGCGCATCGCCAACCGGCTGCTGCGCCGCGTGCGCGACTACGCCGAGGTCAAGGGCGACGGCCGCATCACCAAGGAGATCGCCGACCGCGCGCTGGCCATGCTCGACGTGGACCCGCAGGGCTTCGACGTGATGGACCGCAAGCTGCTCGAGGCCGTGATCCACCGCTTCGACGGTGGCCCCGTGGGGCTGGACAACATCGCCGCCAGCATCGGCGAAGAGGCCGGCACCATCGAGGACGTGATCGAGCCCTACCTCATCCAGCAGGGCTTCTTGCAGCGCACGCCGCGCGGGCGCATCGCCACGCTGGCAGCGTTTCGGCACCTGGGCGTGGCGCCGCCCAGCGCGGGGGCGCCCGGGCTGTTCGGCGCCTGAGCGGCTCCGGTTGTTGTCCTCCGTCCCCCGTCTCCCTCGCTCACCCTCTCGCTTTCGCCCATCCTTGCCGCAGCCGTCCAGGCCGCACCACAGAGCCATGGCACCACCGCGCAAGCCAGACAAAAAGAATGACCGCCGCCGCCAGCTTCGGGCCGAAGCCCGGGCGCGCGCCGCGCGGGGCTGGGTCAGTGCCAGCGGGGCGGACATCGTTCCCGAGCAACGCTTTTTGAGGTCCTGCATGTGGGCCTTGCTGGCGGGCACCTTGGCCCTGCACGCGCTGGGCGCGCTCGTCTACGGCCAGCTCTCGGTCTTCGTGCTGGAAGGTTTTGCCGATCTGCGCGGCCGCGTGGCGGTGTGCGGCGCGATCGCCGAGGCTGCGCTGGCGGTCGGCCTGGCATCGCACGTCGTCGACAGCCGCAGGCCGGGCAGTGCGGCTGGGGGATGGTCGAGCCGCCTGCTGACGTGGCGAGGCAGCGCTTACATCCTGTTCGCCGTGCTGATACCCGTGACATTCGTGTTGTCCATGGTGGACCGACCGCGCTTCTCCATGGACCTGCCCCCGCAGCGCTGGCCGGGGCTGGGCCCGCAATCGGAATGGCTGCTCACGCCCTTGCCCTGGGCCTGGCACTGGGTGCTGCCGGTGGCCAGCGACCGTTTTCAAGTCTTGTCGTTGGCCGGTGCCGTGTTGGCCGGTTGCCTGGGCGTGTGGTGCACGGCCGGTGCCACCAAGCGATGGCGCACCGGGTACGCGTTTTATGGCGCGGCGCTGGTGCTGACCGGGTTCTGGGCGCTGGGCGGCGCCCTGTACCACTACACCGCAGGGCGGGGCTTGATCGCGGTGCAGGAACCACTCATGGTCGCCCTGCTGAAGGCGCGGCCCGGCTGGTACAACGCCGACACGCTACTGTGGCTGCTCAGCGGGGGATTTTTCACCCTGGCGGGCGTGCTGTTCATTGCGGGTGCGGTGTATGTTCCGTCCGCAGCGCTGGCCCGCACGTGGTCACATTAGCCACGGCAGCAACAGGCGCAGCGACCGGCAGGCCATCAGGCGCCGTTGCCGCCTTCAGCACCCCCGCCACGATGCACGCCTGCGCCGCGTAGTAGGTGCCCAGCACCCACACCTGCGACCACGGCAGGGGCGACACGAAGCGGTGCGTGGCCAGCAGCGAGTCGCTGAGCATGAAGAACGCCGCACCCACCGCCACCAGCACCGCCGCCCTGTCGCGCAGCACGCTGGCCCGCCCGATGGCCTGCGCGGCCATCAGCGCGATCACCAGTACGTACGCTGCCACCGGCCCCCGCAGCGCGGCCGGCAGGCCGCCCGTCCACAAGAAGGCGTACATCGCTACGCCCACACCCAACGTGGCCGCCAGCGCTCCGCGGTGTGGAAACCACCGCTGGCCGGTCTTGAACAGTGCCACATAGAACAGGTGGGCGATCAAGAAACTCACCAGCCCCGGGATGAAGAAGCCCTCGACCATCAAAAACACATCCCCCGCCAGCGACCCCACCAGCGCGGCGCCCAGCAGCACCCAGGTTTTGGAGTCAAATCGGACCATGCCGCGCAACTGATAAGAGCTAGCAGCTACCAAAAGAATAGCAATCGCCATGGTGAGCGGCTTGAACACCCAGTGCCACTGCACGAACCCCAGCGCACTGGTGGCCGTGGCCAGCGCGCCGCTTTGCAGCACCAGCGCCATCAGCATGCCGATGCGCCCCTGCATCACCGCGCCCAGCGCCCACTGCGCCACCAGCAGCGTGGCAAACCAGACCGCGTTCTCGGCCAGGGGCGCGCTGTCGGCCCGCCACAAAAAGGCCGCCACGCCCGCGAGCATCAGCGTGAACTGCACCAGCGCAAACCACTGCACCGCGCGCGACATCGGCGGGTGATACGGAGTCATCTGCGCCATGCTGAACGCGGGCTTGGGAAAGCGCGCCGCCAGATCGGCCGGCCGCCAGCCCGGGGGCTTGATCCACACCCGAAGCTTGTCGGCCCAGCTGCGCGCATGCCAGCTGTCGTGCGCCAGGCCCGCGTACACCTGGGCGTTGGCCCACAGCGGGTCCCAACTGTTGAGCAGGCCGCGCGTGCCGTACACGCAGCGGTCCTGGTCGTCTTCTTCCTTGAAGGTGCCGAACATCCGGTCCCACACGATAAGGATGCCGCCGTAGTTCTTGTCCAGGTAGGCGTCGTTCACGGCGTGGTGCGCGCGGTGGTTGCTGGGGCTGCAGAACCAGCGGTCGAACCAACCGAGCTTGCCCACCTGCTCGGTGTGCACCCAGAACTGGTAGAGCAGATCGACCAGGGCCACCACCGCAAACACCAGCGGCGGCACGCCCGCCAGCGCCATGGGCACATAGAACACCCAGCCCAGCAGCGCGCCCGAGCTGGTCTGGCGCAGCGCGGTGGACAGGTTGTAGTCCTGGCTCTGGTGGTGCACCGCATGCGCCGCCCACAGCACCGCCGACTCGTGCCCCATGCGGTGCAGCCAGTAGTAGCAAAAATCGTAGAACACCAGCGCCAGCAGCCAGCCCGGCAGGCTGGTCCAGAACGCATCGCTGCGCCACAGGGCCACGTGCTCGAACAACGCGGTGTAGATGCCGATGCGCAGCAGCCGCGTGAACACCGCGCTCGTCTGGCTCAGCATGCCCAGGCTGATGCTGCTGACCGCGTCGGCCAGGCGGTAGGTGTTGCGCTGGCGCTTGTAGCCGACGGCCAGCTCGATGGCGATCAGGACGAAGAAGACAGGGGTGGCAAGGACGATGATCTGGCTGGGGCTCATGGCGGCGAGACAAAGAGTTCGCCGATTCTTGCCCCGATCAGGTCAGCGCGCCCCTGGCATCTACCCGGATGATCCGCTCCACCACGCCCATCGCGAGGCCACCGCGCACGCCGATCATGAAGTCGTGCAGGTTGACCGTGGGGTCGCAGTGGCCGGGAATGAGCCACAGCATGCGGCCGAGGGCCGGCAGGCGGGACTTGGGGCTGTCGGGGTGCAGGATGCCGTGCTCGTCGCCGCCGTTGGCGTAGCGCAGGCCGCGGTCGGGCGGCAGCAGGGCCACGGTGGGCAGGCCGGAGTCGATGGCGTGGCTCTTGTGGCCCGCGTCGCACACGGCGTGCACGTTCTCGCGCACCGACACCACCTGGGTCTTGATGAACAGCGCGTGCTCGAAGGCGGGCTGCGCCGGCTCGCGCTCGTTGCGGGCGTAGTCGGCGTCCATGAAGAGGAAGGAGCCCGCCTGCAGCTCGCCGTACACGCCGCTGGCCGCCTCGTGCACCAGCGTGCCGGTGCCCGATCCGGTGATGAGCGGCACGGGCACGCCGGCGGCTTCGATCAGGTCGCGGGTGTGGCTGGCGGCGCGCACCACGGCAGCCATGGCTTCGCGCCGGTCGGTGGCGCCCGGCAGGTGCTGGGCACGGCCGTGGTAGGCCTGCAGGCCCGCAAAGCGCAGCCCCCGGCTGCGTGCCACGGCCAGCGCCAGGGGCACGGCGGCCTCGCCGGGCGGCACGCCGCAGCGGCCCTGGCCCACGTCGATCTCCACGAACACATCGATCAGCGTGCTGTCGCCGGCCGCCCAGTGGCCTTCGCGCGGCAGGGGCATGCCGATCTGGGCGATGGTCTCGGCCAGCCGCTCGATGCCTTCAAGGTGGTCCACCGCAATCGCCAGCCGGCCGCCGCGCGCCGCCAGCAGGGCGGCCAGGCGCGCCACGCGCTGCAGCTTGGGCATGGCCACCACCTGGTTGCTGATGTAGATGTCGTTCACGCCGCCAGCGGCCAGGGCCTCGGCCTCGGCCACCTTCTGCACGCACACGCCCTGCGCGCCGGCCCGCTGCATCAGCAGGGCCAGCTCGGCGCTCTTGTGCATCTTGGCGTGCGGGCGCCAGCGCACCTGGTGCTTGCGCGCGAAGTCGGCCATGCGCTGGATGTTGCGGTCCATGGCGTCCAGGTCGACCACCAGCGAGGGCGTATCGATCAGGTCCACCCGTTGGCCGATGGACGCCTTCAGTGCCTCAGGAATGGGTTTCATCGCGCACCGCGTTGTCGTCCAGGTGTTGCGTGTCGGCCCAGCCCACCAGGGTGAGGCCGTCCGGGGTCCACAGCAGGCGGTTGATGGCGGCGTTCGACAGCTGCCAGGTGCGCGGCGCCTGGGTCTCCTGGCGCGTGGCCAGGCGGTACAGCACGTCGAGCACGCCGCCGTGCGCCACCAGCAGGATCTGCTCGCCCGCGTGCGGTGCGGCCAGCGCCATCACCGTGCGCTCGATGCGCTCGCGCAAGGTCACCAGCGACTCGCCGCCCTCGGGTGTGTAGTGCGGGTCGCGCTTGCGCCAGCGGCGCGCGTCGTCAGGCAGCTCGGCCTCGATCTCGGCGAAGGTGCGGCCCTGGAAGTGGCCGAAGCTGCGCTCGCGCAGGCCCGGCACGGTGGTCAGCGGCGCGCCGGTGGTGCGCTGCACCGCCTGCGCCGTGGCGTGGGCGCGCTGCAGGTCGCTGGTGTAGATGGCGGCAAAGCTCTCGCCGGCCAGCGCCTGGCCCAGCTGCTCGGCCTGCCACAGGCCGGTGTCGTTGAGGGGGATGTCCAGGTGGCCCTGGATGCGGGTGTCCACGTTCCAGGCGGTTTCTCCGTGGCGGACGGCAACGATGCGGGTGGCGTGCATGCGGGCGGTGGTGTGGGGCGTGTGGGGTTGAAAGGGGCAGCGCCGGTGCGTGCGGTGCGGCGCGGTCAGCGCACGGTGCCGGGCACGGCGGCGGGCATGGGCGCCAGGGACTGGCGCACCAGCCGCGGGCCTTGGGGCGGCTGCGGAAAGCCGCTGAGCGCGGCGTCGAACAGCACGCCGTACACGGCAGGGTCGCTCACCCACACGTCCTCGTGCACGGCGGAGGTCTCGTACACCACGGCCTGCGTGGCGGCGTCGCGCAGCACGATGCTCACGGCGCGGCGGTGCAGCGGCGTGGGCTCGTAGAAGCCCCAGCCGCCGTACAGGCCAACGCCCCGCCCGTGCCAGCCGCCAAAGCCCCAGCCCCAGGGCGAGGGGCCGTATCCGTAGGGCCCATAGGGGCGGAACGGGTCCGCGCGCGGCACCAGGTCGGCCTGCACGCCGACCTGGGCCAGCAGCTTGGGCGCGGCGTCGTAGCGGCGCAGGCCGGCGCGGCCCAGCGACTGCTCGGCCAGGGCCATGATCGGGTCGAACGAGGGCATCTGCTGCGACGGCAGGCGCTCGATGCGGTAGGTGGCGGGCGTGGGAATGGCCTGCAGGGTCGAAAAGCTCTGCACCTGGCCTTCGACCAGGCGCGGGCCGGTGCTGCAACCGGCAAGGACGGCCGCTGCTGTGGCGCACAGCAGGGCGACGGAGAGGGAGCGGCGCATCATGGTGAGAGTCTCCTTGGGCGGGGTAACAGGATCCCGGTGAGAGTGCGCCCGGCCCCGGAGGTTCACGACAGTGTTACCACTTGCACGCCGCCCATGCCCGGCAGCGATGGCGCCGAGAACTCTTCCTTGTCGAAAGCCTTGTCGCCGTCTTCGCTGGCCACGCCCGTGGCCCGGGCGTTCTTGAAGTCGAACAAACCGCCGTCGAGCAGGTGCGAAGGCACCACGTTCTGCAGCGCGTTGAACATGTTCTCCACGCGGCCGGGGAATTTCTTGTCCCATTCGCGCAGCATCTCGCCCACCTGCTTGCGCTGCAGGTTCTCCTGGCTGCCGCACAGGTTGCACGGGATGATGGGGAAGTCGCGGTGCGCGGACCAGCGCGCGGTGTCCTTCTCGGCCACGTAGGCCAGCGGGCGGATCACCACGTGCCTGCCGTCGTCGCTGACCAGTTTGGGCGGCATGCTCTTCATCTTGCCGCCGAAGAACATGTTGAGCAGCAGCGTCTGCAGGATGTCGTCGCGGTGGTGGCCTAGCGCGATCTTGGTGCAGCCCAGCTCGTCGGCCACGCGGTACAGGATGCCCCGGCGCAGGCGGCTGCACAGGCTGCAGGTGGTCTTGCCTTCGGGCACCAGCTTCTTGACGATGCTGTAGGTGTCCTCGTTCTCGATGTGGAAGGGCACGCCGGTGGTCTTCAAGTACTCGGGCAGCACGTGCTCGGGAAAGCCGGGCTGCTTCTGGTCCAGGTTGACCGCCACCAGGTCGAAATGGATGGGCGCGCGGGCCTTGAGCTTGAGCAGGATGTCCAGCAGGGTGTAGCTGTCCTTGCCGCCGGACATGCACACCATGACCTTGTCGCCTTCTTCGATCATGTTGAAGTCGACGATGGCCTTGCCCACCTCGCGGCACAGGCGCTTTTCGAGCTTGTGGGTCTCGCGCTCGATCTTCAGGCGCGCCGGGCCCGCTGCGGCCAGGGCATCGGCGCCCGTCGCTGCCGCTTCGGGGGGCTCGGCGGTCCAGCCGGCCTGGGGGGTGTCGTTCATCACTGCGCTCATGGGATGGGGCTCTGGGGTCGGGTAAAGCGGTGCCGCGGGGCGCAAGGGTGGTGCGCACGGGCGGTGCCAAAAGGCGTCAACAAGCCCTCAATTGTCGGTGAAACCGCCGTGCCGTGGGGTAGGGCGGGCTCTCCAGGGGGGCGTTCTGCGCCCAGGGGGCTATTTTCGCGCCTTGGGCCGCCTGTCGTCACAGGGGCTGCTGCTGCTCTGCGGCTCAGCAGCGCTGGCACGCGCGGTCAGCCACAGGCGCAGCTCGCGCTTGCCCTTGGCATTGGCGCTGCGCCAGGCGTCGCGCGCCAGCGCCACAAAGCGTTCCTCGGCCGGGTCGGGGTGCTCGGTGGCGTGCTGGGCATCCAGCCAGCCGATGTCCACGCGCGCATGCCGCTCGATCTGCCGCGCCAGCGTGTCGCCGATGGGGCGGGCGCTCTTGATCTGGCTCCACATGCTGGGCGATATCTCCAGCGAGGCGGCAAACGCCTGGTCCAGCCCCTTGGCGGGCTTGCCGGCGGCGATCTGTTGTTCGAGAAAAAGGCGGTGCAGGGCCAGCACATTGGTGCGGCGGGTCACGGTGGTGGGCGGCGGGGTCACAAAGAAAAAACAACAGACGCAAAAAAAGCGGGTACGGGGCGTTGACCGGAGTGTAAAGACTATTTACAGTCCACGGTCATCAGGACTCCATGTCCTCGTCCCCTTTCCATACGAACACGCCGACCACCGCCGAGAGACCGCCATGAACGCCCGCCACAACGCCATCCACCGCCGCACCCGCCAGGGCGCCGTGGCCGTGCGTGGGACGTTCAATGCGCAGGTGTCGTCCATCGGCTTGATGTCCAAACGACTGCCTTCGCACCAAGGCGCCGCGGCGTATTTGCAGGGCCATAGCCACATGGACAGCCAGATGGACAGCTGCATGGACGGCAGCTCCCGCACCAGCCAGCAGCAGTGGCTGGGCAATGGTTTTGAGGATACCGCTCCATCACCGGGCGGAGGTTGCAACGCAGGGCAGTAGTCCCAGAGCGTTCTCCCTCCCGATCTCTTGATCGACAAGAGGCCCGGCAACCAAGTGGTTCCGGGCCTTTTTCTTTTTGCCGGTCGTTTTTCTCCACCCTTATTTTTTGTTTGCAGCGCCAGCGCTGCCCCCGCAGGCATCGACCTGCCGGGGATTCCGTTCATTAAAAGTTTGCCGCAGGCGCCGCGCTCCGAGGGAGTGATGGCCGACCTGCATCGAAAGCAGAAGGGTTTGCGCGCTCACCGCATTGCACCCCTTCTCCATTTCGGGTGTGCCTTTGCTCACACCGCCGGACCCGGCCGCATGCGCGGCCCGGCGGGATGTGCTGGGGTTGATCGCCCAGTGCAGCGACGTGCATGCGCAGCCCCCGGCGGGCTGCGGTCGCGTGAAGGCACAGCCGAAATGGATATGCATTGGGCGAGAAACGCCCATTCAGGCTCCATGCGCGTGTAGCTCAACTGGCAGAGCACTGGTCTCCAAAACCAGCGGTTGAGGGTTCGACTCCTTCCGCGCGTGCCAACCTTTTCTTCCCGGCATGGCCCGCATTGAGCAAGCCATGCCGGGCATGCCGCAGCAGCCCTGTCGGATGGGGCGCCTGGTTGTTCCAGCCGGGGATTGCAGGTTCGACTCCTGTCTGTGGCACCCCATCCCGCTTTCCCTTTTTTTAACCCACCTACCGCGTTTCATCCATCCATTCACCTCCAGGAGATCCCCATGGCCATCCAGCATTCCTTCCCCTTGGGCGCCCAGCGGCGCCGTGTCGGCCTTGCAGGCTGGCTGGCCCGTCTGGCATCCGTGCGCGCGCGCTTGCAACGCACGGCCCCAGGCCGCGCAGCCGCAGCGCGCCGCCTTGACCAGCTCGACCTCGACCAGCGCGTGCGCGAGGTCGGCGAGTGGTAGCGGCACGCCCCTGCGAGCGTCCGCTTTCGCATTCGCGGTCCCTGCATGCCTTGGGCATGCATCCACACCGGCCCCCACCGATTGACGGTGGGCGGCCCCTGACGCTTTTGTTTGTGCTTTTGTTTGTCGCTTTGTCTTCGTTGTCGCAGTCGTCGATGACCATGTATTAACCGGGGCGTGCGCTGGGCTGGGCGGCTGCGCCCTTCATCCCCAGAAAGGAGAGCCCCATGCCCCGCACCACCATCACCCCCACCGAACCCTCGTCCCGAAAGCCCCGCACCCCCGCGCCCCGCGTGCTGCAGCTGGACCTGCACGGCACGCCCCAGTCCTGGATGCCGCTGGAGCAAGCCGCCGTGCACTACGCCAGCGGCGCTGTGGCGTGGGACGCGGGTCTGGCGCCCCTGGCCACATTGCGTGGCGGGCACAACGCGGCGACGGGCCGGCAGTCGGTGCTGGAGGTCGCGCCCATCATCGCGCTGCGCGGTGTGGCCCGGATCAACCTCTTTGACGTGGTGCCCGGCCTCACCAAGCGCCGGCTGCTGCGCCGCGACCGCCACACCTGCGCCTACTGCGGCGGTGTGTTCAGCGAGGACGTGCTGCAGTGCGAGCACATCGTGCCGCAGTCGCGCGGCGGCGCCACGTCGTGGACCAACCTGGTGGCCGCCTGCGCCGCGTGCAACGGCTACAAGGCCGCCCGCCTGCCCGAAGAGGCGGGCATGCGCCTGTTGTTCCTGCCGTACGTGCCCAGCCGGTACGAGTCGTTCTTGCTGAACGGCCGCAACGTGCGGGCCGACGTGCACGAGTGGCTGGCCAAACGGCTGCCCAAGGGCTCCCGGCTTCATTGAGAAGTCGCGGGCCCCGGCAAGGCCGCTACGATGGAGCGCTGTACCACCGATCGGAGCGTTGCCGTGAAGAACCTTGTTGTGGGTGTCTGTCTCCTGGCCCTGCATGCCGCGCCTGCGCTGGCGGCGGATGCATCGCCTGCCTGCGCCGCCAAGCAGGCGCGCATCGAAGCGCAACTGGCCGAGGCCACCGCGCAGGGCCGCACCCGCGAGGTCGCGGGGCTGCGGCAGGCGCGCCGGTCCAACAAGGCGCACTGCACCGACGCCTGGCTGGCCAAGGAGCGCGACGCGGAGATCCGCAAGGCCACGAAGAAGGTGGCCGAGCGCGAGAAAAGCCTGGCCGATGCGCAGAAGAAGGGCGATGCCAAAAAGATCGCCGCGCGCCAGGCCAAGCTGGACGAAGCCCGCAGCGCGCTGGCCGAGGCGCAAAAGCCGCTGTAGCGCAAACCCCTGGAGGGCCGTGGTCGATGACTGCGGCCCTTTCCTTTTGGGGGCGCGCGGCTTTGCTTCGTGCCGGCTACTGCGGCCGGGTGCTCGGGGCGGTCACCACTGCCCGGTCTCGATGCGGATCGCCACTTCGCAATCGTCGAAGATCTCCAGCTTGGCGATCTTCACGCGCACGCCCAGCACGCCGGGCAGTTGCATCAGCCGGTTGGCCAGTTTGCCGATCAGGCTCTCGAGCAGGTTCACGTGTTCGGCGCGGCACTCGTCGATGATGATCTGGCGCACCTTGCGGTAGTCCAGCACATGCAGGATGTCGTCGTCGCGCGGGGTGAGCGGCTGCACGCCCAGGCTCAGCTCAGCGTCGACCTGGATGGGCTGGGGGTCGGTCTTCTCGTGCGAGAGGATGCCCAGGTTGGCGTCAAAGCGCAGGCCGGTCAGGGTGAGGATCTGGGTGCCGACGGCGGTGTGGTCCATGGGAGATAGCTTCTTTCTGCGTGGGCCGGCGCCCGCTCACATCATTGAAAAATCGCGCTCGAACTTCATCAAATGCTGGCCGCCGTCCACCAGCAGCGTGGTGCCGGTGATGGAGCGGTTCTCCAGCGCAAACTTCACGGTGCTCGCCACGTCCTCGGCCGTGGACGAGCGGCCCAGCGGGCTCAGCGCGTGCAGCTGCTGGAATTTTTGCTCTTCCAGCATGTGGCTGGTGAGCGTGAGGCCCGGCGCCACACCCACCACGCGCACGCGCGGCGCCAGGGCCAGGGCCAGCATGGTGCCGGCGGCTTCCAGGGCCGCCTTGGACAAGGTGTAGCTCACGAAGTCGGGGTTCTGGTTCCAGAGCTTCTGGTCCAGCAGGTTGACCACGGCGCCCTGGGCATCGGCCTCGCCGGCAGCAGCGCGGTCGGCCAGGTGCGCGTGCAGCGCCTGGGCCAGCAGCACGGGCGCGGCGGTGTTGCTGCGCAGGTGCTTTTCCAGCGCGGCAAAGCCGAAGGTCTGGGCGTTGTCGTGCTCGAACAGCGAGGCGCTGTTGACCACCGCGTCCACGCTGCCAAAGTGCGCCACCACGCGCGGCAGCAGGCCGCGCACGGCGGCCTCGTCGTCGAAATCGGCATCAAAATGGGCGCTACCGCCCGCCAGGCTTGCGCAAACAGCTACTGTTTCGATAGCATCCTGCTCGGACGTGCGGTAGTGCACCGCCACCTGCCAGCCACCCTCGGCCAGCGCCAGCGCGATGGCGCGCCCCAGGCGCTTGGCGGCGCCGGTCACAAGCACGGTGCGGAAACGGGTGGGGTGGGGCATGGTGGCGGGGTGGGGGACAATGCGGGCCGTGACCCAACAACCCGACAGTTTAACGACCGCCCTGGCGGCCCACATCCGCCAGACCATTGCCGCCGAGGGCGGCTGGATCGGCTTTGACCGCTTCATGGCGCTGGCGCTGTATACGCCGGGCCTGGGCTACTACGCCAACGACAGTGCCAAGTTCGGCGCCATGCCCGAGTCCGGCAGCGATTTCGTGACCGCGCCCGAGCTCACGCCCCTGTTCGGCCAGACGCTGGCGCGGCAGGTGGCGCAGGCGCTGGCCGCCACGGGCACCTCCGAGGTGTGGGAGTTCGGCGCCGGCTCCGGCGCACTGGCCCTGCAGCTGCTGGACGCACTGGGCGACCAGGTGCAGCGCTACACCATCGTCGATTTGTCCGGCAGCCTGCGCGCGCGCCAGCAGGTGCGGCTGGCAGCGCATGCCCACAAGCTGCGCTGGGTGGACGCGCTGCCCGAGCGCATCGAGGGCGTGGTCGTGGGCAACGAGGTGCTGGACGCCATGCCCGTGCAGCTGCTGGCGCGCCACGGCGGCCAGGCGCAAGGCGTGTGGCACGAGCGCGGCGTGGTGGCGCAGGACGACGGCAGCTTCGCCTGGGCCGACCGCCCCACCGCGCTGCGCCCGCCCATCGACATCGAAGGCCCGCAGGACTACCTGACCGAGATCCACGCCCAGGGCGAAGGCTTCATCCGCATGCTGGCCGACCGGCTCACGCGCGGCGCGGCCTTTCTGCTGGACTACGGCTTTGGCGAGAGCGAGTACTACCACCCCCAGCGCCACATGGGCACGGTGATGTGCCACCAGGGCCACCTGGCCGACGGCGACCCGCTGGTGGCGGTGGGGCGCAAGGACATCACCGCCCACGTCAACTTCACCGCCATGGCCCTGGCCGCGCAGGAGACGGGGCTGGAGGTGCTGGGCTACACGACGCAGGCGCATTTCCTCATCAACTGCGGATTGCTACCAAAAATGGAGCAGCTACCGCAGGCGGAGCGGGCGACAGCGGCCAAATTGATCATGGAGCATGAGATGGGCGAGCTGTTCAAGGTGCTGGCCTTGGGCGCGGGGCCGGCGTGGGAGCCGATGGGGTTTGTGCGGGGGGATCGGTCGCACCGGTTGTGAGGGGGTGGAGTGGGGAGGGGCGTTGGGTGGAGGCCCTGCTGCTCATTTTCCCCTCTCCCCAGCCCTCTCCCGCAAGGGGAGAGGGGGTTTCCGGGGCGCTGGTTGCGCTGGCTGGAGAGGGGCGCCGCGCCTTTGGGGGCGATTGGGAAGACAGTTGTCGGCGACGGGCGCGGAGGCCGCCTTCGCGAATGTCTGAATGGGACGCGCGCTGTGAGCCACCGAGCGCCGGTTTTACTCCCTCTCCCCTCGCGGGAGAGGGCGGGGGAGAGGGGGCTCGTCTTGAGGCCTCTGCGGCCCGCCCGCCGGCAGCGTCACGCCATCACTGCGGTCCTTCAACGGCACGCCCGTCAGCCCCAGCCTCCGCGCCTCTGCACACAGCCACCACAGGCGCGCAGCGGCGGCGGCAGGCGGCAACCCCTGCGGACGCACGTTGGAGATGCAGTTGCGCTCCGCATCGCTGCACCCCACCCGGGGGTGCCAGGTCAGATAAATGCCCAGGCTGTCCGGCGAGCTCAGCCCCGGGCGCTCGCCGATCAGCACCGCCACCAGGCGGGCCCCCAGCAGTGCGCCCACCTCGTCGCCCAGCGCCACGCGCGCCTGCGTGGCGATCACCACGGGGCCGATGCGCCAGCCCTGGGGCGCGGTGCTGAAGATGCACTGCACCAGCGGCTCGGCATGGCGTTCGACCGCCAGGGCCGACAGGCCGTCGGCCACCACCAGCAGCAGGTCGCAGTCCGCCTGGCCGCCCTGGCCCAATGCCCGCAGACGCTGTGCATCCCCGTCGCACAGGCGCCGGCCCAGATCAGGGCGCAGCAGGTACGTGGCCCGGTCGGGTGCGGCGCTGGCCACCTGCAGCGTGGTGCAGCCCAGCGCGGCCAGCCGCTGCGCCAGCGCATCGGCATCGAGCGGCAAATGCACCGCATCGCGCGCCTGGGCATGGGCGAGGCCGAAGTCGAGCAGTTCGCGGGTGGGGATGGCCGTGCCCGCGCGGCCCAGGGCCAGGCGGGCGGCGGTGTGAGCGCGCAGGTCGGCCCAGGGGTCGGGCGGCGGGCCGAAGGGGGGTGGGGTGCCGGTGGGGTCTGTCATGCCCGCATCCCGATCTGCCGCAGCTGTGCGATGGCCGCTTGCTGCTGTGTTGCGGGCAGCAGCCGGCCCGCGCCGTCGGCCAGGTGCATGCGCGCAAGCCAGGCCTCGAACTCGGGCGCGCGCCGCAGGCCCAGCACCTCGCGCAGGTACAGCGCGTCGTGGAACGAGGTGCTCTGGTAGTTGAGCATGATGTCGTCCGCGCCCGGCACGCCCATGATGAAGGTCAGGCCCGCGGTGCCCAGCAGCGTCATCAGCGTGTCCATGTCGTCCGAGTCGGCCTCGGCATGGTTGGTGTAGCAGACATCGCAGCCCAGCGGCACGCCCAGCAGCTTGCCGCAGAAATGGTCTTCCAGCCCCGCGCGGATGATCTGCTTGCCGTCGTACAGGTACTCCGGCCCGATGAAGCCGACCACCGTGTTGGTGAGCAGCGGCGAGAACGCGCGCGCCACGCCGTAGGCCCGCGCCTCGCAGGTCTGCTGGTCCACGCCGTGGTGCGCGTCGGCCGACAGGGCGCTGCCCTGGCCGGTCTCAAAGTACATCACGTTGTCGCCCCGGCCATCGCCAAAGTCCGCGCCGCGCTGCAGGGACCGCGCCGCGTCGCGCGCCTCGCGCAGCAGGGCCAGGCTGATGCCGAAGCCCGCGTTGGCCTTCTGGGTGCCCGCGATGGACTGGAACACCAGGTCCACCGGCGCGCCGCGCTCGATCATCTGCAGCGTGTTGGTCACGTGGGTCAGCACGCACGACTGCGTGGGGATCTGCAGCGTGGCGATCACTTCGTCCAGCCGGTGCACCAGGCCGGTGAGGGCCGCGATGCTGTCGGTCGCCGGGTTGATGCCGATCACCGCGTCGCCCGCGCCGTACAGCAGCCCGTCGATCATCGACGCCGCGATGCCGCGCAGGTCGTCGGTGGGGTGGTTGGGCTGCAGCCGCACCGACAGCCGGCCCGGCAGGCCGATGGTGTTGCGAAAGCGCGTGACCACGCGGCATTTGCGGGCCACCGCGATCAGGTCCTGGTTGCGCATGAGCTTGCTCACGGCAGCGGCCATCTCGGGCGTGATGCCGGGGGCCACGGCCGCCAGCACGGCGCTGTCGGTGGCGTGGTCGAGCAGCCAGTTGCGAAAGTCGCCCACGGTGAGGTGCGCGACGGGCGCGAACGCGGCGGCGTCGTGCGTATCGATGATGAGGCGCGTGACCTCGTCGGACTCGTAGGGCACCAGGGCCTCGGTCAGGAACCGCGCCAGCGGCACGTCGGCCAGGCACATGCGCGCCGCCATGCGCTCCACCGCCGTGGCCGCCGCAATGCCCGCCAGCACGTCGCCCGAGCGCAGCGGCGACGCCTTGGCCAGCACGTCGCGCAGGCCGTCGAACTGCCAGCGCTGACCGCCTGCGGTGTGGTGGTAGCTCCAATCCATGCGTGCCCTCGGTCGGTTGCGAACATGCGAGCGTGGTGCAAGGCCCGTGCCTGCCTGCCTGACTGCGTGCCTGCCCGTCTGCGTGCGCGGTGGTGCCTCCAGCGCCTACACTCGGCGCACCATGATCCGCTGGCTCCTCGTCATCTTCCTGGCCCTGATGCTGCTCAGCTGGCTCTCGCCCCTGCTGCGGCGCATGGGCTTTGGCCGCCTGCCCGGCGACCTGCGCTTTCGGTGGCTGGGGCGCGACTGGGACGTGCCGCTCGCGTCCACGCTGCTGCTGAGCTTTGTGGTGAGCCTGCTCACCAAACTGCTGTAGCGCGCCGCTTGTTAGTCGCCATGTGGTCATGTGGTCATGCTGTCATGCCCACATCCGTCCACTATACAAACCGTTCACGCTGAGCCTGTCGAAGCGCCGCGCAGGGCTTGAACAAGCGCAGCCCGAACGGTATTCAATGCGTGCAGTGCAAACCCTAATCAGTCGCCCGCTGCTTCCAATGCTGCGAGGAACGACTTGCGCCACCAGTGCACATCGTGCTCGCGGATGCGCGCCATGAGCTTCTGGTGGCGGGCCTGCCGCTCGGCCAGCGGCATCTGCAGCGCCTGCTGGATGCTGTCCGCCGTGCCCTGGGTGTCGTAGGGGTTCACCAGCAGCGCTTCCTTCAATTGCTCGGCCGCACCCGCAAAGCGTGAGAGCACCAGCACGCCGGGGTCCTCGGGGTTCTGCGCCACCACGTATTCCTTGGCTACCAGGTTCATGCCGTCGCGCAGCGGCGTGACCAGGCCCACCGCCGCGGCGCGGCACAGGCCCGGCACACGCTTGCGCGCCACCATGCGGTGGATGTAGCGCACGGGCATCCAGTCGAGTTCCCCGTAGTCGCCATTGACGGAGCCGCACAGGCCTTCGAGCTCCTGGCGCAGGTCGGCATAGGCGTGCACGTCGTCGCGCGACGGCGAGGCGATCATGATCATCGTGGCGCTGTCGCGGTTCTCGGGGTAGCGGTCCAGCAGCTCGCGGAACGCGCGCACGCGGTGCGGGATGCCCTTGGAGTAGTCCAGCCGGTCGATGCCCAGCAGCAGCCGCCTGCGCGAATATTCGTCGCGCATGTTCTCGTAGGTTTCGACCGCGTCGGGGGCCTGGCCTAGGCGAATGAACTCGTCCACGTCGATGCCGATGGGAAACGCCTTGACCTGCACCGTAGCGCCGAACGCGCGCAGCTGCTGCACGCCCACTTCTTCGGCGCTGGCTTCGTTGCGCACGTAGCGGGTGAAGTGCGAGACATCGGCCTCGCTCTGCAAGCCCACCAGGTCGTAGGCGAACAGCGACCGCATCAGCCACTCGTGCTGCGGAATGGCCGCCATGATGAGCGGCGGCGGCATGGGGATGTGCAGGAAGAAGCCGATGCGCTGCTTGCAGCCCATGGCGCGCAGCTCGGCGGCCAGGGGGATCAGGTGGTAGTCGTGTATCCAGATGATGTCGTCGTCGCGCAGTAGCGGCAGCAGCTTGCGCGCAAACATCTGGTTGACCCGGCGGTAGCCCGCGATGTAGCGGGTGTTGAAGTCCGCCAGGTCCAGCCGGTAGTGGAAGACGGGCCACAGCACGCTGTTGCTGTAGCCGTGGTAGTAGCTGTCGTGGTCTTCGCGGCACAGGTCCACGGTGGCCAGGGTCACAGCGCCGGCCTGGCGCGTCTGCAGGTCGCTCTCGCCGGGCGTGCCGTCCTCCAGCACGTTCCCGCTCCAGCCGAACCAGAGGCCTCCGGTTTTGTTCAGGGCGTCGCCCAGGGCGACGGCCAGGCCGCCAGCGGCAGGTTTACGGGGGTCCGCAATGCGGTTCGATACAACAACGAGTCGGCTCATGCCGCATCATCGCCGCGGATGGGGTGGTCAAACTGTCGGACGTCGCCTCAAATCACACTGTCCCACGGCGCCGACAGGCGCACCGCGGCGTTGATGACGCCCACCATCGAATACGTCTGCGGAAAGTTGCCCCACATCTCCTGCGTCTCTGCATGGGTGTCTTCGGACAGCAGGCCCAGCGGGTTGCGCGCTGCCAGCATGGTCTCGAAGATGGCCCGCGCCTCGGCCTTGCGGCCGATGCGCGCGAGCGCGTCGATGCGCCAGAAGGTGCAGATGTTGAACGCCGTCTCGGGCTTGCCGAAGTCGTCGGCCGCTTCGTAGCGGCGCATGTAGGGGCCGTCGCACAGGCTCTTTTCCATGGCCTCCACGGTGCTGACGAAGCGCGGGTCCATGGGGTCGATCATGCCCACCTCGGCCATCAGCAGCACGCTGGCATCGAGCTCGTTGCCGCCAAAGCTTTCGGCAAAGGCCTGGCGGGTTTCGCTCCACGACTTGTCGATGATCTCGTCGCGCATGCGGTCGGCATGGTCGCGCCAGTACGCGACGCGGTCGGGCAGCTGCAGGGTCAGCGCAATCTTGGCCAGGCGGTCGCAGGCGGCCCAGCTCATCAGCGCAGATGATGTGTGGACCCGCGCGCGGGTGCGCAGCTCCCACATGCCCGCATCGGGCTGGCCGTACACGCGCACCGCGTTGGCGCCCACCTGCTCCAGGCGGGTGAACTCGGCCTGGCCTGCGCGGTGCAGCAGCCGGTGGTCGTGGAACGACTGCGCGGCGCCCAGCACGATGTTGCCGTACACGTCGTGCTGAAAATGCTCGGCCGCCTGGTTGCCCACGCGCACGGGGCCCATGCCGCGGTAGCCGGCCAGTTGCGGCATCACGGACTCGGGCAGGTCTTTCTCGAGGCCAATGCCGTACAGCGGCTGGATGTGGCCGTCGCCGCCTTCGATGACCACGTTGCTAAGCCAGCGCAGGTAGTCCTCCATGGTGCCCACTTCAGAGATGCTGTTGAGCGCACGCACCACGAAGAACGCGTCGCGCAGCCAGCAGTAGCGGTAGTCCCAGTTGCGGCCGCTGTGCGCGGACTCGGGGATGCTGGTGGTCATGGCCGCCACGATGGCGCCGGTGTCTTCGTACAGCGACAGCTTGAGCGTGATGGCCGCGCGGATCACCGCGTCCTGCCACTCCAGCGGCAGCGCCAGTGCGCGGCTCCAGTTGCGCCAGTAGCTGGTGGTTTCCTGCTCGAAGTAGCGCGCCGTGTCGGCGATGCCTTCGTGCAGAGGCTCGTCCGCGCCCAGCAAGAAGTTGTGCTCGCGCGTGAGCACGAACGACTGCCCTGACAGCACGTGCGAAACCGGCGCATCGGTGGACAGGCGCAGCGTCATGTCCTCGCCCACATAGCGGATGTGGTTGCTGCCGCGCGTGATGTGCGGCGTGCTGCGGCCCCAGTCGTAGCGCACCTTCAGCGCCACGCGGATGCGCGGCGCGCCTTCGATGGGCCGCACGCGGCGCACCAGCGTCATGGGCCGAAAGAACCGCGATCGGCTGTTGAAGCGCGGCGCGAAGTCGGTGATCTCCACACCGTGCCCGGCCTTGTCGAACAGCTGCGTGCGCAGGATGGCGGTGTTGGGCTCGTACCACTGGTGGGCCGATGCCAGGTCCTCGATCTCGATGGCGAAGTGGCTGCCCTCGTCGCCGGGCTGCAGCAGCGCGTTGAACACCGGGTCGCCATCGAAGCGGGGCAGGCAGCACCAGACCATGCGGGCGTGGTTGTCGATCAGTGCGCTGATGGCGCAGTTGCCGATCATTCCGAGGTTGAGCGAGCCCTGTTGGGGTTCGTTGGCGGCAGTGTTCATTGTTCTCGTTCCCAGTTGGTCCTTGCGCTGGAGAGCCAGCCGCGCAGTGCGGCAGGCGTCATGCAGCGGTGTTGTGCCATGGTCGGGCCCTCGCCCACCTTGATGCCCCACCCGCCCAGGGCCTGCACGGCGGCAAAGCCCGATTCGTCGGTGACGTCGTCGCCCACGAAGACAGGGACCCGGCCCGCAAACGGCGGCTGGGTCATGAAGTCGACGATGGCCTGCCCCTTGTGGACCCCGCGGGGCTTGACCTCGAAGACGAACTTGCCGCGCATCAGCTCCACGCCTTCCATGCCTTGCAAGGCGCGTTCCAGGGTGTCCAGACAGCGCGCCTCCATGTGGGGCGCCAGGCGGTAGTGCAGGGCGACGCTGGCGCGCTTGGGCTCCACCAGCAGGCCGGGGTGGCGCGACGCCAGGTCGTAGGCGGCCTGCAGCACCGGGGCCAGATCGGGCGGCTGTACGGCAGGGTGAGATGTGTCGTGAAGGCGGTATTGCGCACCGTGCTCGCTGGCCAGCGGCAGGTGCAGGGGCGCCAGGAAGACGTCGATGTCGGCCTCGGGTCGCCCGGTCACGATGGCCAGTGCACCACCCAGGTGCCCGTGCAGCGCGGAGAGTGTGGGTACCAGCCCGGACGCGATGCGCACCGCTTCGGGGCGCGACGCCAGCTCGGTGAGCGTGCCGTCGAAATCGAGAAAAAGGGCGTTGGCAGTTGTCAGTATCGGAAGCAGCTGCATGGGCCGAGACCTTAGCAGATGCCACCTTGCCGACCGGGCCGATAGGGTGTTCTACACGCTGTAATGCCAGGTAAATTTTTGCAAGCAGGTATTTGGCCGACAGTGCCACGGCACCTGCGCTGACTTGAAAAAACCAGCCTGGGCGCCAACTGCGCGCCTGACCTTCACAACACCCGCCATATGTCCGAAGCCCTGCACATCGTCTGCCCCCACTGCCATACCACCAACCGCGTGCAAGGTGCGCAACTGGCCAGCGCACCCGACTGCGGCCAGTGCCACCAGCCATTGTTTGCGGGCGCGCCGCTCGAGCTCGACGCCGCGTCGTTCGAGCGCCATGTGGCGCGCAGCCACATCCCCGTGGTGGTGGACTTCTGGGCGCCGTGGTGCGGCCCGTGCCGCCAGATGGCGCCCGCCTTTGCCCAGGCCGCGCGCGAGCTGGAGCCGCAGGTACGCCTGGCCAAGCTCAACACCGAAGAGCACCAGACGCTGGGGGCGCGCCATGGGATCCGCAGCATTCCGACCATGGTGATGTTCCAGCAGGGGCGCGAGGTGGCCCGCATCTCTGGCGCGCTGGGCGCGGCGGACATCGCGCGCTGGGTGCGCACCGCGGCCCCGTCCAACGCGTGAAGTTGGGCTGAGGCGGTCGGGCTCAGCGCAGGCCCAGCGCGCGGTCCAGCGACACGCCGCCCGCGCCGCGCCCCACCAGGTACAGCAGCAGTCCCGCCCAGGACAGGTGTGTGGGCCAAGCATCCGGGTACACGAACACCTGGATCACCAGCGTCATGCCCAAGAGCGCCAGCGCGGACAGCCGGGTGAATAGCCCCAGCACCAGCAGCACCGCGAACAGGTGCTCGGCCACCGTGGCCATCTGTGCGGCCAGGTGTGGCGGGATCAGCGGCAGCTTGTACTCGTCGCTGAAGAGCGCATAGGCGCTGTCGGAGATGGTGAACCAG
The DNA here is from genome assembly GCF_964253015.1 of Acidovorax sp. LjRoot194. Classification (NCBI taxonomy): domain Bacteria; kingdom Pseudomonadati; phylum Pseudomonadota; class Betaproteobacteria; order Burkholderiales; family Comamonadaceae; genus Acidovorax; species Acidovorax sp. LjRoot194. The sequence goes on from NZ_CAXUQB020000001.1 coordinate 817,612, forward strand.
CCCTCGACCTTGGTGCGCGCCGACAGCCAGAAGATGCCGGCCAGCGCGATGCGGTTGACGAGTGCGAGCAGGCTGTGGGGCGTGAGCCAGGCGGAGATGTGTGCCAGCCGGGCCAGCCACGCGCGGGGGCCGCCTGCGGTTGGGGAGAGCATGGGGATGGTGTTGGGTGTCATCGTGTTTCCTTTGAACATGGGGCCGGTGCAGCCGCATCGGCCGCGGCTTCGGTGAGCGCTCCTGCGTCCAGCAGCAGCATCAGCAGCGCTGCGATGTCGGTAGCTGGCTCGGCCACCAATGCCTCTGTGGCAGCGGCCTCCAGCGGAAGGCCCTGGGCGCAAGCGTCCATGAAGGCGATGCCTGCATGCGGCAACGCGCACCACACCACGGCGGAATCGGGCCGGGTCAGCAAGCCGCCATCGCCTGTCCACAGCAGGTCTGCATCCATCGGCCACTGGTCGCGGTGGCGCTGCCACAGGGCATACGCGGGGTGGTCATCACACCAGGCCCAGCGCGCCGCCGGGTGGGGGCGCAGGTGCTGCTGTGCCAGCGTGCCGGGCGGTTGGCTGCCCAGCCAGGTGGCGTCGAGCGCAGGGGCATCGGCCGCCAGGTGGCTCTCCGTCCAGCACCGGTCGAGCTGTGCGACGGCGGGTAGGTAGGGCAATGCTGCGGCCGGCCCGAACCCCTGCAGAAAGCCGGCAAAGCCCGCGCCATAGTCCATGAGCCGCCCGTCGGCTGGCGGGTGCGCGTGGGCGAAAACGCCCGCCGCTGCACGAAACCAGTCGGCACCCACCAGGCTGCACACGGTGGGGTAGTTGGCCTGCAGCGTGTCGATGCAGGCGGCGAGCACGGTGTTGCGGTACACCGCAAAGCCGGGCTGGGCGAGCAGGGCTGTGAGCCACGCGGGTGTTGGCACAGCATTGTCTGGCGAAGGCTGCAACGCAGCCGCGAGGCCATCCTGAAAATCGCTCAGATGCATGGCGCCACCTTGCATTGTTCGCGGTGTTGCGCGCAGGCAGCCAGCGCGCTGTGCGCCTCGTCGCGCTCCGCCAATAGCTCCGGCAACACGGGCACGTTGCCATCCCGCTCGATGAGCGTGGGGACGGGGCCTGTGCGCGCCAGTACGCGCTCGTACAGCGCCCACACGGCAGGCGCAATGGGCGCATCGTGACTGTCGATGAGCAGCGCATCGCCCAGCGCCTGGTCGGCATGGTGCCCGGCCAGGTGGATCTCCGCGACGGCGTGCAGCGGGAACGCATCGATGTAGGCCCGCGCATCCGTGCCCAGGTTGTGGGCGCTCACGTGCACGTTGTTCACATCCAGCAGCAGGGCGCAGCCGGTGCGCCGCACCAGCTCGGCCAGAAGGTCGGTCTCGCACCAGTCGTGCCCGTCGATGTGCAGGTAGTGCGTGGGGTTCTCGATGGCGATGGGGAGCTGCAGGGCATCCTGCGTGCGCGCGATGTTGTCCGCGATGCGGGCCAGTGCCGCGTGGGTGCGCGGAAACGGCAGCAGGTCGGGCAGGTAGTGGCCGCGCCAGGCGGACCACGCCAAGTGTTCGGACACGATGGCGGGCTCGATGCGCCGCACCAGCGCGGCCAGCCGGGCCAGGTGGTCGGCATCGGGCGGTGCATCGGCCGCGAGCGACAGCGACACCCCATGCAGCGCCACCGGGTGGCGCGCGCGGATGGCCTCAAGCCACGCCAGCCGCGGGCCGCCGTCGGCCAAGTAGTTTTCGGGATGGACCTCCCACCACAGGCCGGGCGCACCGCAGTGCAGTGCCTCGGCATAGTGCTGGGGCTTGAGGCCCAGGCCGGCGGTCAACGGGGATGGCATGGCAGATCGCTGTAGTGGTGAGGGGAGGCTTTGCCGTATCGGTTATCCATGGCGCTGCGCGCCACCCGCGGCCCGCGAAACGGGCGCGGACCAGGCCAGAGCTCCCGAGCAAGGGCCGCCCCGCCGCGCTGGGAGCGTCCCCCTCCCGGCTCGCGCAGCGAGGCGAGAGAGGGGGAAGGCGCGCAGCGCCTCAGGGGGTGTTTCATTTCAAGACTTGATGGGCATCAGCGACCCCATGCCCTTGGGCGTCTTGAGCGTGGCGCAGGTGCCGGCGGGCACGTACTTCCAGGCGTTGCCCTGGTAGTCCATCTTCGACGTGCCTGCGCAGGTGGTGCCGGCGCCGGCGGCGCAGTCGTTCTTGCCGGCCATCGACACGCCGTAGCACTTCTCCATGGCGGGCTTGGCGGCGTCGGCCATGGGCTGGGCAGGGGCCTGTGCCAGGGCGGAGGTGCAGGCAATGGCCGAGAGTGCGAGGGCGCCGAGGCTGAGGGTGCGTGTGGTCATGGCAAATTTCTCCAACAGAGTTTGATCAATAAATGACTAAGGAAGGGATCGAAGCGGACCGGTGGCGGCAACGTGCGGGGCAGAACCAACTAACTGGCTGACTGCCTGCACCCTGCAGCACCCGATCTGCGCTGTAATTCGCGCTGGCGGCGCCGCGGGTTACACGGCGCTGCCAATCCACACGCTTATTTATTTTTTGCACCCGCTGTAACCGGAGGGCCCGCTGTGACGAATACCCTGCAGGGAGACGCCATGGACATTGAAGAGCGGCTGCGCGGATTGCTGCTGCAGGGGCTGGACGCCGACGCAGCGGCCTATCAGCGATTTCTGAAGGAGCTGAGCGCGCACCTGCGTGCCTTTTTGCGCCGCCGCCTCGCGCAGCGACCCGACGAAGTGGAGGACCTTGTGCAGGAGACCTTGCTGGCCGTGCACAACCAGCGCCACACCTACCGGGCCGACTCGCCGGTGACGGCCTGGGTGCACGCCATTGCGCGCTACAAGCTCATCGACTGGCTGCGCTCGCGCGCCGCCAAGGAAGCGCTGCACGTGCCGCTGGACGACACCGACGACTTGTTCGCCAGCACCGACAGCGAAGCGGCCGAGGCGCGGCGCGACCTGGGCCGCCTGCTGGAGCAGTTGCCCGACCGCCAGCGCCTGCCCATCGTGCACATGAAGCTCGAAGGCCTGTCGGTGGTCGAGACCGCACAGCTCACCGGCCTGTCGGAGTCGGCCGTCAAAGTCGGCGTGCACCGGGGCCTGAAAGCCCTGGCCGCCAAGATCAGGGGAATGTGATGAAAACTGATGAATTGATCGACCTGCTGGCCGCCGACGCGCACCCGGTGGCCCGCCACACGGTGGAGCAGCGCCTGGCCGTGGCCGCGTTCGCCGGCATCGCCGGGGCCGCCGTGCTCATGCTGGCGCTGTTCGGGCTGCGCAGCGATCTGGCCGCCACGATGGCCATGCCCATGTTCTGGGGCAAGCTGGCCTTTGCGGGCACGCTGGCCGCGGCCGGGCTGATGGTGCTGCAGCGCATGGCACGCCCCGGCGTGCCTGCCGGTCGTGCTGCACTGTGGCTGGCGCTGCCGCCGCTGGTGCTGTGGGGCCTGGCGCTGGCCACGCTGGCGCAGGCGGCGCCGGCCGAGCGCCTGCCGCTCATCCTGGGCAGCACCTGGCGCACCTGCCCCTTCAACATCGCCGTGCTGTCGGTGCCGGCGTTCGTCGCGGGCTTCTGGGCGTTGAAGGGCGCGGCACCCACGCACCTGGCCTGGGCGGGCGCTGGGGCCGGCCTGCTGGCCGGGGCGCTGGGGGCACTGGTGTATGCCTTGCACTGCCCCGAGATGGCCACGCCGTTCCTCGCGGTGTGGTACCTGGCGGGCATGGCCATCCCTACCGTGCTGGGCGCCATTGCGGGGTCCCGCTGGCTGCGTTGGTAAGGCGGGGGGCGCTTTGCGATTGCAGCCTTGGGCGCTTCACATACCGTTCAAGCTCAGCCCGAACGGTTTTGATCGAGTATGAATCCGTAGAGAGAGCGAACGCCTAAGCCACCCGCTGGCTGTACGCCCGAAACACCGTGTCCTGCACCCAGCCCAGCGATTCATACAGCGACTGCGCCGCAGTGTTGGTGTGGGCCGTGGTCAGGTCCATGCGCACCTTGCCCTGCGCGCGCGCGTGGTCGCGCGCCGCGATCAACAAGGCGCGGCCTGCTCCCGTCTTGCGGGCGGCGGGCGCCACGAACAGGTCGTACAGCGTGTAGATGGGCGCCGCCTCCACCGAGCAGAACGTGGGGTAGAGCTGGCAAAAGCCGATGGCTGCGCCGGACGCATCGAAGGCGATGAGGATGCTGGATTCGCCGCGTGTGAGCCGGTCGGTGATGAAGCGCTGCGCCGCTGCAAGGCCGGGCGCCTGGTCGTAGAACTGGCGGTAGGCGTCGAACAGCGGGGCGATGGTGTCCGTGTCGGCAGGGGTGGCCTGGCGGATGTGCAGAGGGGTCATGGCGGAGCGGTGGTGAGTGGAACAGGGGCCTGCCCGGAGGCAATGCCGTTGCGCACGGAGTGGTCGAAAGGAGGCGGATTCTAGGGGCGTGCGAGGCTTCACTGCGTCCTCTGCACACGTGGCCCCGTGGGTGAGGTTGGCGTACGGAGTGCCCTGGCTTCGACAAGCTCAGCCCGAACGGTTGTAGGGGTGCGCCGGCCGTTGCGAAGCCTGCGCATAAGCCCGTACCGAACAGGAGCAGGTGCAGGAGCAGGAGCAGGAGCTTCTTACTTCTGCCCCGGCTCTGTCACTTGCTTCTCCTCCTGCAGCCACTGCGCCACAGCCCGCACGCGTTCCTGGTGGATCAACCCGCCCACCTGCGGCCCGGTCAGCCCCCGGCTCGCGGCCAGCGCCGCGATGTCGCGCGTGACCACCGACTGAGCAGCGGCCAGCACCGCCAGCAAACGCGGGCGCTGCGGGTAGGGCGTTTCTTCGAAGTGCAGCCGCCCGCGCGCATCGCACTCGCAGGCCAGCAACACGTCGGCAAAGCGCGCGGGCTTGCGGATCGCGTCGCAGCGCTCCAGCAGGCGCATCAGGGCACCCGCAGACAGCTCGCCGCTGCGGTGGATGTGGCCGTGTTCACGGGCCACCACGTCGGCGGTCTCGCGGCAGTCCACCGGCACGCGCAGGCGCTCGGCCACGTCCACCAGCAGCTCGGCGCTGCGTTGCTCGTGCTCGATGTGGCGCGGCAGCACGTCGGCGGGCGTGGTGCCCTTGCCCAGGTCGTGCGCCAGGCAGGCAAAGCGCACGGCCAGCGGGGCATCGAGCCGCGCGGACATGTCCAGCACCATCATCAGGTGCACGCCGGTGTCCACCTCGGGGTGGTATTCGGCGCGCTGCGGCACGCCCCACAGGCGCGCCACCTCGGGCAGCAGCACGGCCAGCGCGCCGCATTCGCGCAGCACCTCGAACATGCGCGAGGGCCTGGCTTCCATCAGGCCGCGCGCCAGCTCCTGCCACACACGCTCGGGCACCAGGTGGTCCACCTCGCCGTGGGCCACCATCTCGCGCATGAGCTGCATGGTCTCGGGCGCCACGGTGAAGTCGGTGAAGCGCGCCGCAAAACGCGCCACGCGCAGGATGCGCACCGGGTCTTCGCGGAAGGCGTCGGTCACATGGCGCAGCACGCGCGCTTCGATGTCGCGCACGCCGTGGTAGGGGTCAAACTGGCCGCTACCGCTCGATGGGTCAATGTCTTCTGCTATCGCATTGATAGTAAGGTCGCGGCGCGAGAGGTCTTCCTCCAGCGTCACGTCCGGCGCGGTGTGCACCGCAAAGCCCCGGTAGCCCTGGCCGCTTTTGCGCTCGGTGCGGGCCAGCGCATATTCCTCGCGCGTCGTGGGGTGCAAGAAGACGGGGAAGTCGCGGCCCACGGGCAGGTAGCCACTGGCCAGCATCTGCTCGGGCGTGGAGCCCACCACCACCCAGTCGCGGTCGTTCACCGGGCGGCCCAGCAGCTTGTCGCGGACGGCGCCGCCCACCATGTAGATTTTCATGGTGCGAGTTTAGAACCTGCGCTGCGCCGTATATTCGCCCCACCATGTCCCTATCGTCCGACCTCACTATCGCCCAGCTCAACCCCGACGGCAGCGTGCCCGTGCCCCCGGCGCCGGACGCCGCGGCCAACGCTGCGGCGGCCGCACTGCAGCGCGAGGCGCAGTTCGAAGCGCTGAAGTCCAAGGTGGAGGACCTGGAAGCAATCCTGGCCAAGCCCTTGAACGAAATCCTGGGCGACCGGGACAAGTTCAAGGAATCTGCCGCTGCCTGGGAGGCCTTCGGCGCGATGTGGATGCTGTCGCAGCGCGCCATGCGCCGCGTGGCCCTGGACCTGGCCGAGCAGCAGGGCGTGACCGAGGCCGAGGTGGTGGCGCGGGCGCTGGCCTATGCCAACGATGTGCTCAACGGCGACGGCGTGGATCTGGGCGGCTCGATCGCCGAGCCGCAGATGGCCCACATCGCGCGGCACAAGGCCAAGCTGCGCAAGCAGTTTCGATAGTGGATGGGCGGGTTCAGCGCTGGAAGCCCGCCTCCCGCTGGTTGCGCACCGCCAATACAAAAACGGTGTCGATGTCCGCCACGTAGTGGTACAGCGCCACGTACCCGCGAGACGCCCGACCGATCACCAGTTCGCGCTTGCCACCTTGCACAGGCCGACCGATCTGTGGGCTGTGGGACAGGATCTGCAGGGCGTCCACGATGGCGCCGATGCGTTCGGGCGCACCCTCGGGGTCGTACTGGGCGATGTGGTCGAAGAAGCGGTCGAAGTCCTCCAGAACCTCTGGCGCCAGCTCGATGCGGGTCATGCCTTGGCGGCGGGTTTGCGAGGCTGCTCGCCCTGGGCTCGGGCGGTCAGGTAAGCCTTGGCATCGTCCCACGCCACCGTCTTGCCGGTAGCGCGGATGCGTGCCCAGCGCTCGTCGGCCAGGGCGTGGAATGCGTTGTCCTGCTCCACTTGCTCCACCTTCTGGGCCAAGGCCTCCAGGATGAAAGCGTGGGCCGTCTTGCCGACTTGCGCTGCCGCGGCGTTGATGCGGCTTTTCATCTCATCTTCAAGGCGAATGGTGGTGGTGGACATGGGGGGCTCCTGCAGGAAAAGGCAATGTAGCACATTGGTGCTACATCGACTCAACGCGTTTCTCAGGCAAACACCGGCCTGAAAAAGCTCCGCTCATAGCTCACGATGCAGCCCGTCTCCTCGGCGTAGCGGAACGCCGCCAGGCACTCCGCGTCCTGCATCGATTGCTGGCGGTACACCTCGTAGGCCGCCAGGCTGTCGAAGGTGAACAGTGCCAGCGCGATGTTGTTCGCGCCCTCGCTGGGCATGAAGTAGCCGTGGTGCTGACCACCGAATTTCTCGACCAGCGGAATCCACAGCTTGCCGTAGTGCTCGAACTCCCGGAGCTTGCTGGTGTTGAGCACATAGCGCAGGTAGATGGTGACTGCCATGGGCGGGGTTCCTCAGCGCTTGGCGGGGGCCAGGCGGTAGGGTTCTTCGAAGTCGAGGAAGTCCTTTTCGGCCAATGCGTCGGCGATCCAGGCCTTCACGCCGGGCAGGGCGCGCACGCGCTGCACGTAGCCGGCGATCTGCGGCGGCAGGGGCAGGGCGTAAGTCGCCAGGCGCATGCACACGGGGGCGAAGTACGCGTCGGCGATGGTGAACTCGCCGAACAGCATCGGGCCGCCATGCTCGTCGAGCAGCGCGCTCCACATGCCCACCAGGCGCTGCACGTCGGCACGCACGCCGGCGTTGTCGCGCCACAGCAGCGCGCCGGTGTCGGGCAGGTCGGCCTCGATGTTCATGGGGCAGTTGTTGCGCAGGGCCGAAAAGCCGCTGTGCATTTCGGCGCAGATGCTGCGCGCGCGCGCCCGGGCCTTGGCGTCGGTGGGCCAGAGCTTCTTGTCGGGGTGCGTCTCGGCCGCGTATTCGGCGATGGCCAGGGTGTCCCACACCACCAGGTCGCCGTCGACCAGCACCGGCACCTTGCCGGTGGGGTTGACGGCGCCGATGGCGCGCTTGAATTCGGAGTCGGCGTCGAAGCTGTCGAAGCGCACGCGGACTTCGTCGAACGCGATGCCGGCCTGGCGCAGCAGCACCCAGGGGCGCATGGACCACGAGGAGTAATTCTTGTTGCCGATGTAGAGCTTGAGCATGGATGAAAAACCTGGTGCCGGGGTAAGGGGCATTGATGCTACCGCTGCCACGGGCCGCGCATCCATGCTGAATGACCCGCCATTTGATGCCATCTGCGCATCAAAGCCCAAAAAGCCGCCCATTCCGCCCGGCCGGGGAATTCCTCGGTGCGGCACAATCTGCCGCTTTCGAAGTGGTTTCCGCCCGACTTTTGCCGGGCCGGCTTTGATGACGCTGTCTTTTTTATCTTTGTTCCTGACGCTTGTCTGCCCCCGGTGGCAGCCCAGCGTGACTGCACGGGCCGTCGTCCTGGCGTGGATCGCCATGGCGCTTGGCGCCCCCGCCCAGGCCCAGCCTGCGGGGCGTGATGCCCCGGCCCCCGTCGCCCAGCACGCTGGCGGCATGCTGGTGGTGCCCTTCATGGGCATGTTCGAGGACAAAACCCGCCAGATGACCATCGAGGCCGTGCGCCAGCCCGAGAACGAGGCGCGCTTTGCGTACCCGGAGAATGCGCTCAAGGGTGCCGAATCGGACCGGGTGCTGTGGTTCCGGCTGCGCCTGCAACTGGCCGACCCGGCCGATGCGCTGCGCGAGTGGCTGCTGCTGGTGCCCACCGTGTCCACGCACGAGTTGCGGTTCTACGGCCCCTACGACGCCCAGGGCAAGGCGCTGGCCGAGCCGGTGGTCACGGGCATGCGCCACCCCTGGTCCACGCGGCCGGCGGGGTCCGAGCAGATGGCCTGGCGCTTCAAGCTGCGCGATGCGGGCGTGTACACGGTGTACTTCCGGGTGGAGTCGACCTTCGCGCGGTTCTACGCGGCCACGGTGTGGGACCTGCCCGACTACCTGCAGGCCACGCAGGACAAGCGCATGTTCGACGGCGTGTGCTACGGCCTGCTGCTCGGTCTGGTGGTGTTCAGCACGGTGATGCTGCTGGTGTTCCGCGAGAGCATCTACGCCTGGTACCTGGTGTCGTGCGCCGGGGCGCTGCTGGCCCTGGCGGGCTTCAACGGCCACACGCTGCGCTACCCGTTTGCGCACTGGCCCGAGGCGGCGGGGTTCTTCTACAGCGTGGCGCCGCCGCTGTGGGCCATCTCCAAGCTGATGTTCGGGCGCAGCCTCCTGCGGCTGTCGCACTTTGCGCCGCGCCTGGACAAGGTGGTGCTGGCCATGGTGGCAGCGCTGGCGCTGGCCACGGTGTACGGGCTGCTCGGGTCGCACCCGCTATGGCTGTTCCGCCTGGTGCAGGCCTCGGTCATGGCGTCCACCGTGGTGCTGACGGCCGGTGCGGTGATGGCCATGCGGCGGCGGTACTGGCCGGCCGTGCTGTATTCGGCGGGGGTGACCCTGCTGCTCATCGGCATCTGCGCCATCGTCGTGGCCAGCTGGGGCTGGGTGGCCTGGACGCCGCAGCAGATGGACATGACCCAGACCGTGCTGGTGGCCGAGTCCATCGTCTTCGCGGCTGCCATGGCCTCGCGCGTGCGGCTGCTGCGCAATTCGGAAGAAGCGCTCACCGTGCGCACGCAAGAATTAGTGGAGGCGCTGGGCACCGATGCCCTGACCGGCGCCGCCAACCGCGCCGGGCTGGCCAGCCGCGCTGGCGCCGCCATCGCGGAGAACCGGCCGTTTGCTTTGTTGCTGCTGGACCTGGACGGTTTCAAGGGCGTGAACGACACCCACGGTCACGCCGCGGGCGACGTGGTGCTGGCCACCATGGTGCAGCGCCTGCGCGCCCAGTTGCGGGCCGAAGACATGGTGGCCCGCCTGGGCGGCGATGAATTCGCGGTGCTGATCGCCGGCGCCCCGCCGCGCGACGTGATCGCCGCCATGGCCCGCCGCATGGCCGCCAGCGCCGCCGAGCCCGTGATGTTCGAAGGCCGCGCACTCACCGTGGGCATGAGCCTGGGCATCGCCAGCCACCCGGTCGACGGCGTGACCCTGGCCGACCTGCTGCGCGCCGCCGACAGCGCCATGTACGCCTGCAAACGCCGCCCTGCCGGTGGCGAGTGCTATGCCTTCGCCTCAGAACTGCGGGTGGGCTGAGGCAGCGACCCGGCGGTGCCGGGCGCCGTCACAGCAGGCGCTGAAGATGTTTCAGGGGGAGCCCACAGGCCAGACGACGCCGTTGTCGTTCAGGATGGCGTCGAGCGGCAGGTCGAACTCTTCCGGCTCGAAATCGTCCAGGTACCCGTTGGTAAAGCCCAGCCCCACCGTGAACGGCTTGGGCTGCAGCGTGGCCAGCGTGCGGTCGTAGAAACCGCCGCCATACCCCAGCCGGTAGCCGCCCGGCGCATAGCCCACGCAGGGCACGAACAGCAGGGTGGGCACGATGACCTCGGTGTCCTTGGGCTTGGGGATGCCGTAGGCGTCCTCCTCCATGGGGCAGCCGGGGTACCAGGCGTGGAAGGTCAGGGTCTTGTGCACCTTGTTGACCACCGGCAGGCCGATGCGGCGCAACTGGGGCTCGTCCAGCAGTTCGCCGTCTTCCTTCCAGCGGTGCAGGGCAGGCAACGGGTCGAACTCGCCCTTGATGGGCCAATAGGCCCCGATCACCGTGTCCGGCCGGTTGACCAGCCAGATGCGCATGACCTGCTGTAACAGGTCGGACCGCTGTAGGCGGTCGGGCAGGTTCAGGCGTTCTTCTACCAACGCGCGCCGCAGGGCTGCTTTGTCCATCAGATAATTCCCCCATGCAATTGTTTCGAATTCTGACACCGCTTCTCGCCGGCGCCCTGCTGGCCACCGCCGCGCCCCTTGTCCAGGCGCAAAACCGTGGTGACGATACCCTGCTCGAGATGCAACAGGCCTTCCGCAAGGGAGACCGCAAGAGACTGGAGCAACTGCTGCCCTCGGCGCGCGGCCACGCGCTGGAGCCCTGGGCGGCCTACTGGGAGCTCAAGCTGCGCCTGGGCGAGGCCTCGCCGGCCGAGATCCAGTCCTTCATGCAGCGCTACGCCGGCAGCTACCAGGAAGACCGCCTGCGCAACGACTGGCTGCTGCTCTTGGGCCAGCGCCGCGACTGGGCGCAGTTTGCCGAGCAGCACCCGAGCTACCGCATGTCCGACGACCGCGAGGTGCGCTGCTACGCCCTGCTGATCGACCAGATCAAGGGCACCGCGGCCGCCAACGTGGCCGACGACGTGCGCAGCAACTGGTATGCCCAGCGCGACGGCGACGACGGCTGCACCCACGCCGCTCGCGAGCTGTACGGCTACAAGAAACTCTCGGCCCTGGACGTGTGGCGCAAGGCCCGCCTGGGCATCGAGGCCAACCGCCCCCGCGTGGTGCGCACTGCGGTCGAGATCGTCTCGCCCGACTCGCTGCCCCAGGTCAAGGACGTGCTGGATGCGCCCAGCAAATATTTGCTCTCGCGCGCCACGGCTTCCGGCAAGGCCAAGCAGGAGCTGGTGCTCCTGGCCCTGCTCAAGCTGGCCATCGGCGACCCGGAAGGCGCCGCCCAGCAGCTCGACACCAAATGGGGCGTGCACCTGTCGGCCGAGGAGCGCAACTGGGCCTGGGCCGTGATCGGCAAGACCGCCGCACAGCGGCTGGCGGGCAACGCCCACGGCTACTTTGCCAACGTCACCAAGGACACCGACCTGAACGACGACCTGCTGGGCTGGAAGGTGCGCGCCGCCCTGCGCGCCGGCCAGTGGAATGCGGTGGGCAAGGCCGTCACCGCCATGAGCCCCGAAGGCCGCCAGGACAGCACCTGGGTGTACTGGAAGGCGCGCTCGCTGCTTACAGGCCGCGTGACCGACGCCGAACGCGCCGAGGCCCGCCAGCTGCTCGAAGGCATCGCCAGCACGCGCGGCTTTTATGAGCAACTGGCGCTGGAAGAAATCGGCCAGCGCATCACGGTGCCGCCTGCGCCCGCGCCGCTGACCGCCGAAGAAAAAGCCGCCGCCCGCGCCAACCCGGGCCTGAACCGCGCGCTGTACGCCATCCTGCTGGGCCTGCGCACCGAAGGCGTGCGCGAGTGGAACTACACCACCAACCTGCACCAGAGCGGCGGCATGCCCGACCGCGAACTGCTGGCCGCCGCCGACTTCGCCTGCCAGCGCGAGGTGTGGGACCGCTGCATCAACACCAGCGAACGCACCAAGAGCGTGGTGGACACCACCCAGCGCTTTCCCACACCGTTTCGCAGCGCCGTGGTCGAGCGCGCCAACAGCATCGGGCTGGACCCGGCGTATGTCTACGGCCTGATCCGCCAGGAAAGCCGCTTCATCATGGACGCGCGCTCCCACGTTGGCGCCTCGGGCCTGATGCAGGTCATGCCCGCCACCGCGCGCTGGACGGCCAAGAAGATCGGCATGAACAACTTCACCGCCGACCAGATTAACGACCGCGACACCAACATCACCATCGGCACCGCGTACCTCAAGCTCGCGCTCGATGACTTCGCGGGCTCCATGCCCATGGCCGCCGCCGCCTACAACGCCGGCCCCGGCCGCCCACGCAGCTGGCGCAACGGCCCGGTGCTGGACGCCGCCATCTGGGCCGAAAACGTGCCCTTTGCGGAAACGCGCGACTACGTGAAGAAGGTGCTGGCCAACACCACCAATTACGCCGCCATGCTCACCGGCCAGCCCCAGTCGCTCAAGAGCCGCCTGGGCACCATCGGCCCGCGTGACGCGGCCGCGCCCGAGGTGAACAAGGACCTGCCCTGAGACCGGGCATGGGGCGCGGGGCGTCCAGTGGATTGCTATAAAAATAATAGCTTGTAGCCCTTGCCTATCAAGCGGTAGATGGCATTTTGATTGTTGATGAAGAGAGGGATGGAGATGATGAACAAGACACTGTCATGGCTGGCGATGACCGCCCTGGTGTTCAGCCTGGGCGCTCGTGCGCACGCGCAACCCGTCTACAAGTGGGTGGACGCCCAGGGCAAGACCCACTACGGCTCCCAGCCGCCGCCGTCCAACGCAGACGCCGAGCCGCTCAAGCTGCAGAGCAACAACGGCGCCACCAAGAGCGTGTCGTCGTCATCCGCGTCCGGCAAGCCGGGCCAGCAGTACAACGCCGACGGCACCAAGAAAGTCCCGAAGGACGTGGAAGAGTTCGGCGAAGACATGAAGAAGGCCCTGCAGAAGGTGGACGGCAAGCAGGTGCCCCTCAACTGCTCCGCCGCCGTGGGCAACATCCACGACCAGGCCGACACCATGCTGGAAGTGGGCCAGAAGAACGTGCGCGACGGCTACATGAGCAAAGCAGAGTTCGATAAAACTGCCCCCAAGATCCGCGAGGCCCGGGGCAAGTACAGCGTGTCGGACTGCCAGTCATCGTCGGGCAACAAGAAGCTGTTTTACCAGTGCATGTCGAGCAGCAACAACCATGTGATGGGGTGCGATAAGCAGCACAAGCATGGGGAGTGAGATGTAGCTGAATCGTTGCAGTGCTTTCCGCGTGGGGAGATTTGACAAGTGGAGTGCCTGCGATCAGTTCGGCGGCTGCTCACATCACTGCCGATCATTTTGGAAGGATATGACAGGTAAGAAACGCACGCCGCACCCGCCAGAGTGGTACGCACCTGACGCTTATCGTTCTGCAGAGTTGTTGGACGCAGAGGATTGGTTGCTCAACCTCACGCTTCGTTGTTGGTTGCATCGTGATGCGCAGCCGCGCACTGAAGAAGCATTGAGGCAGGCTGGTCCAGTGCTACAGCGCAAAAATGATTCCCAGATCAAGCAGATGCATTTGGCGGACATCCATCGTTGGGTCTACTCATTTGACTGGAGCAAATGGAACGATCCACACGAGGCGTTTGAAGATGCATGTGAGCGCCCCTCGTTGCCATCTGATGTGTGGACATCCCTACGTGCAGGCGCCGTGCCAAGCGGTATCGAGCCCCTTAGCGTGAGCGCGCTGTACGTTTTCGAGAATATGCTTCCTGACGAGATAAGAGCCCGGGGAAGGCGTATGCAAGGTGGCGACTATTCTGCAAAGGGTCCTCCCGCGTTCGCGGGGCGGCTTGATGATGCGTTCCCGCAGCCTATGGTGAATCGCTTTGTTCGGATTGATTTGTCTCTGTCCGATGATGTTCTTCGCGCTGACCTTGATGCGTTTCTCTCTGCTGAGCGTCGGGGTCTGGCAAGCATAGGAGGAGAACAGCCCTATCGTGAGGCTGCTCGCTTAAAGCTGAAAGTTCATAACCTGCTTACTTTGGCAAAGATCGGTCTGCTCCAGTTCCTTGATCTGGACCGCTGGCAACGTGCGCAGGGTCTTGATTTGAGCTTGTATGCCGTACGAGAAATGGCGGGAGTCGTCGATCGCTCGCGCGAGAGCGAACTGCGCCACCGTGTGAATTTGACCCTGAACCAGATGCAACTACATGCTTGGTTTGCGCGGTTGCAAAGAGGAGGTGGTAGAGCACGATGATCTTGGATAGAACTTTCGCGCCGATCTTCCTGCATACATGTGGTCGCTTGCGAAAGACGATAGGTATCAGTCCAGCTCCTTGTAAAGCGGTGGACCGCCATCGATGATCAACCGAGGTATCTATGAACAGCAAGTCCAAATGTGTTTACGCAAGCTTCAAAAGTGACCGGGAAAGGTTGTTGGCACTCATATCCCGCGATCTCCGAATGGTGGCGGTATCGGTGGCCTGTGCTGCAGCAACCGGGGGGAGTGCTGTGATGGATGTGTTCACCCGCTGGCTGTAGGCTAGATCGACAGGGTCATTCCCTTTACGCGGCCATATGTCAAATCGTGGGGCGTTTGATCGTTGTGTGAGGATGCTGATCGTAGTTTGCAAGCCGCATCTTGGAACTGCCGTCGAGTGGGACGGGGCGTGAGTTCTCGTCAAGCTAGCCGATTTGCGTGAACCGCTTAGCCGTGCTCCAGGGGACTTCCATTGCCACCCTATCAGTGGCACAGGCTTGTTCAACAATGCGTGGCCACCAATGAACTAACTGAGCTGTCATTTCCCAATATGGCTTGCTCGCCCAAGATTTTTGCAGAACGAAAACGGAAAGTCCGTACTGTCGCTGAACTTGGCGTTCTGCTCCGTTTTGCTTGCGAAACCCGTCGCGCGAGATGATGGTCCAGCGCGTGCCTCGCTCTTCGCCGAGAGCGGTCAGCCATTGGATATCGGGCGTATGGGCAGGGAATTTTGTGGTCAGGTGCACGACTTCGCCCACCTGACCCGGATCAAATCGACGGTCACCCAGTTGAGCGACTGCAGCCGCCCAGCACGGCGGCAAATTGTTGTCAAAAATGAAATTCAATGAACTGTCCGCTTGAGGTTTTCCTCGAAGCGGATGGCTGCTGCCACTACCTTTGATGGTACGTCATACACCCGGGATGTGGCCGACAGTGCCTTGGTATCACTCCCCTCCGCCATATACGCCTGATACAGCACATTGGTCGGTGTCCCAGTTGCGTCAATGATTGGCGCTCCAAACTGGCGCGCCGGATCTATCACGATGGGGGATTTCCGTCCAGCCGGGAACCAACGGCTAGCCTGCTGCTGCTTCTGGTCGTATTCCAGACCATCGTAAAGCGAGGGCGTAATGATTTCTTTGAACACCGACTGACGGTCTCTCAAATCAACTAGTGAATTCTCTTGTAGCTCTTCGTGCAACGCTTCAGCGTAGATGGTGCGTCCATCAGTTTTGAAGCGTGGCAAGGACATAGGATGTGAAACACCGAACAAGTCCGATGCGGTGGTCAAGCATCTGCGTATAACGCGTAAGGAGACCCCGTGCTGAGTGAATTTGCGTATGAAGCGCAACTCAACCAAGTCACGGAATCCGATCACATCCTCATCAAATTGTTCGTCAGCCAATTCATGAGTCCAAAGTGGCGCCATGTCCACGCGCGAAGCCGCATCGCCTGGCGTCTTTCGGTAGTGGTAGCCGAAGAGCCAGCGACGGATATCCCGTGTTGGCACGCTTATCAAGCGTGACGCTTCTGGGATGGAATAGATGCCTGTGCCGCTGTACATAGAGCTCTGATTTTAAGCTGTGCCATCAAATCTTAGGGAGCCTGATATTGGGAAAAGAGGTAGGACTGCAGCTGCACCCGCGGGAGATCGAGGTAGGGCGGCATAAACCCGAAATGCGCTGGAAAGTAACCTCAGAAGCTTTCACACGTTGTGCAGCACGTCCCCCTGCCGCACCGCCGCCCCCGACCGCACCAGGTCCTGCGCCAGACTCTGCAGCCACGCATCCTCCTCCTGGTCCCCAAAATGCGTCTCGCGCAGCATGCCGAAGTACGGTGTGCCCTGCGCCCAGGCAGTCAGGTCCGCCATGCAGATCTGCTGCCACTCCAGCAGCTTGTATTTCAGCAGCACCTTGGCGGCATAGAGCGCGTGTTTGGTGGGGTTGCGCACAAAGCCGTCCAGCCTGCGGCGTGCGCCCTCAATGGCGCGCGGGGCGTCGGTGAAGACGGGGCCGTGGCCGGGGATCACCACGCGCGGGGCCAAGGCCTCGATCACGTCCAGCGTGGCGGCCACCTCGGCGAATGCGCTGTCGCCTTCTAGCTCCGGGAAGACGACGCCGAAGCCGTTTTCCCACAGCGCGTCGGCCGAGATCAGCACCCGGTCCTGCGGGCTGAACAGCACCACCGAATGCGGGTCGTGGCCGGGTGCGGCGTGCACCTGCCAGGGCTTGTCGCCCAGCAGCACGCAGGAGCCGGGGTCGAGCAGGGTGTCGGCGCGAAACGGCGGGCATTCCTGGCCGGTGGGGGTGTAGCTCAGCGCGTAGGCGTTCCACTGCCGCACATGGCGCGCCTGACCGGGCGGGATGGCGGTCAGCACGCGGGGCCAGGTTTTTTGCAGGGCTGCGTTGCCGCCGCAGTGGTCGCTGTGCAGGTGGGTGTTGAGCACGCGGTCGAGCGGGCGGCCCGCCAGGGCGTCCTGCACCAGGGCCACGGTCTGGTCGGCGTGGCTGCAGTAGCCGGTGTCCACGATGGCGGTGTCGTGCTGGCCGATGAAGAGGATGTTGTTGGCCGACAGCCAGCCGCGCTCCAGGACGGTGATCTCGGGGGGGAGTAAATCGTGGGGCGCGGGGCTGTGGGGCATGGATGGCAGGCGTGGGGCTGGCGGCGGGCTGGTGGCCTCGTGAGGCTTGGGCCGCCTGGGCTGGCGTGTCTGAATGGGTTGCGCGGAGCCGGCATCCATCGACCTGCACCGTTCACGCTGAGCTGGTCGAAGCGCCGGGCAAGGCTTCCACAGACAGTTCAGCCCGAACGGGTTTCAGGTTCAGGAATGCCCATTCCGTCGAAGCCAGCGTAACCCAGCCTGCGCTACCGGCAAGCTATGCAAAACCCGTAATCTGCACCGCGTTGCGGCGCCGATGTTGTGTCAGAACGTGACGCCGGCCACCAGGATCACGTTCGCGTACGGCGTGCACTCGCCGGTGCGCACCATCACGCGGGCCTGCCGGGTCAGGCGTTTGAAGTCTTCGTGCGGCATTTGCGCGGGGGGCACGGGCAGCGCGGCCGACCAGCCGGGCTGGATGCCGGCGTGGCGCTCCACGGCCTCGGTGGCGATGATGGCTTTTTCGACCTGCATCTCGGCCAGCACCACGCGCAGCACGTCGACCACGGCCGGGATGCCGGGGGTCAGCGCCAGGTCGATGCGGCGCGGGCCGTCGGGGATGGGCAGGCCCACGTCGCCGATGACCAGCATGTCGCCGTGGCCCAGGCTGGCGATGGCGTGGGAGAGTTCGGCGTGCAGCAGGGTGGTGCGTTTCACAGGGCGGTCCAGTCGGGCGGTTGGGGGCTCTGCGCCACGGCGGCGCGGGTGGGGATGGAGGGCTGCGCGCCGTGCTGCGTCACGCACAGCGCGGCGGCGCGGATGCCTTCGCGCACGCCGGCATCCAGCGGCTCGCCGCGCGCCAGCGCCACGGCCAGCGCGCCCAGAAAGGTGTCGCCGGCAGCGGTGGTGTCCACCGCGCGCACCTGCAGGCCGGGGTGGTGGCGGCAGCCATCGGCATCGGCCGCCACGGCGCCCGCGGCGCCCAGCGTGACCACGACCTGTGCAGGGCCGCGGCCGCGCAGCGCCTGGGCGGCGGCGGCAGCGTCCTGCGGGGTGTCCACGGCCACGCCGGCCAGGGCCGCGGCTTCGACCTCGTTGACCACCAGGGTGTGCACCAGGGGCCAGAGCGTGTCGGGCAGGGGCTGGATGGGCGAGGGGTTGAGCACCACCGGGCAGCCCGCGGCATGGGCCTGCTGCGCTGCCGCCACGACCTGCGGCATGGGCGTCTCGAACTGCACCACCAGCTCTTTTGCGCCATGCAGCGCGGCGCCCAGCGCGCCCGCGTCCAGCACGAAGCGGCCGTTGGCGCCGGGCACCACCACGATGCGGTTCTGGCCCGTGGCTTCGACCGTGATGGCGGCCACGCCGGTGGTGGATGCGGTATCGGTCTGCACGCCGCTGTGGTCGATGCCGTCGGCGGCCAGGCCTGCGCGCAGGGTGCGGCCGTAGCCGTCGTCGCCCAGGCGGCCGAAGAGGTGCACCTGGGCGCCCTGGCGCGCGCAGGCCACGGCCTGGTTGCCGCCTTTGCCGCCGGGCACCAGGTGCAGGCCGTCGGCCAGCACGGTCTCGCCGGCCTCGGGCGCGCGGGCGACCTGCAGCACCAGGTCCATGTTCAGGCTGCCGACCACGGCGATGCGGGGTGGGGTGTTCACGATGCCCGTACTCATGCTGCGGCTCCCGGGGCAGGTGCCGTGGACGAGCGCACGCGCAGCTCGGGCTGCAGCATCACCTTGCGCACGTCCTGGCGCTTGCCGTCGATGCGTTCCAGCAGCATGTCCACCGCCAGCGCGCCGATGCGCTGCTTGGGCTGGGCCACGGTGGTGAGCGGCGGGCTGGTGAAGGCGGCCAGTTCGATGTCGTCGAAGCCGACGATGGACAGCGCCTCGGGCACGCGCAGCGCGCGTTCGTGGGCGGCGCACAGCGCCCCCATGGCCATGAGGTCGTTGCAGACGAAAACGGCGGTGGGCGGCTCGCTCGCGCGCAGTACGGCGTGCATGGCCTCGTACCCGCCCTGGCTGGTGAAGTTGCCGTGCCACAGCAGGCCGCTGCCGTCGCCGCAACCCGCGTCGGCCAGCGCGGCGCGCCAGCCGGCGATGCGCTGTTCGCTGGGCGCCAGGCCCGCGGGCCCGCCGATGCAGGCGATGCGACGGTGGCCCTGGGCCAGCAGGTGGCGCGTGGCCAGTTGCCCGCCCTGCATGTGGGCGGTCTCGACCAGGTCGCAGGGCAGCTCGGCGATCTCGATCTCGCGGTCCACCAGCACGGTGGGGATGGACAGGCCCGCCAACTGGGTGGGCAGTGTGGCGTCATGGCCGGTGGAGACGACGATCAGCCCGTCGATGCGGCGCTCGGCCAGCACCTGCAGGTAGCTGCCCTGGCGGTGCGCCTCGTCGTTGGTGTTGCACAGGATGACGTTGTAGCCCGCGCCGAAGCACCGGTCTTCCACGCTGTGCACGATCTCGGCGAAGTAGGGGTTGGAGCTGTTGGGGATCAGCATGCCCAGCGTGCGCGTGTTGTTGCTCTTCAAGCTGCGCGCGATGGCGCTGGGCACGTAGCCCAGGGCGCGGATGGCTGTCTCGACGCGCTCGCGGCCCTCGGGGCTCACGCGGCGCGTGCCGTTGACCACGTGGGACACGGTGGTGACCGATACGTCGGCGTGGCGCGCAACGTCCTTGATAGTAGCCATGGGGTGGAAAGCGGATTCGGTGGAGGTGGGGCGAAGGTGATGTTCAGACGGCGGCGCGGCGCTGGCGCAGCGTGTCCACGATGACGGCGGCCACGATCACGCAGCCCGTGATGATGCGCTTGCTCGGCTCGCTGGCGCCCACCTGGGCCAGGCCCGCCTCCAGCACCGCGATGATCAGCACGCCGAACGCGGTGGTCACCACCGAGCCGCGCCCGCCCATGAGGCTGGTGCCGCCAATCACTACCGCGGCGATGACCTGCAGCTCCATGCCCGAGCCCGCGTTGGGGTCGGCCGCCTCGAGCCGTGCCGACTGCATGAGGCCCGCCAGGCCCGCGAGCAAGCCGGTAAGCGCGAACACGATGATCCGCACCGGGCGCGGGTCCACGCCCGCCAGGCGCATGGCCTCTTCGTTGGTGCCGATGCCCACGACCGAGCGGCCGAACACCGTGCGCGTGAGCACCAGCTGCGCCACCACCACCAGCACCAGCGCGATCAGGAAGGCCACCGAGATGCCGCCGAAGAACGGCGCGGCCAGCCACGAGATCGCATCGCCCACGTACTGCGTGCGCGAGTCGGTGACCAGGTAGGCGCTGCCGCGCACGGCTTCGAGCATGCCCAGCGAGACGATGAACGAGGGCAGCCGCCAGGCCACCGAGATGGAGCCCGTGATGGTGCCGCACACCAGGCCCGTGGCCAGCGCCAGCGCGGCCGCGGCCGGCACCGTCCAGCCCCACTGCAGGATGGCGGCCGCCGAGGTGGCGGCCGACAGCGCCATCACCGAGCCCACCGACAGGTCGATGCCCGCGATGATGAGCACGAAGGTCATGCCCACCGCCATCACGGCCAGGGCCGGGATCTCGTTGGCGATGGTGATGAAGGTCTCGGCGCTCCAGAAGTATTCGGACATCCACGAGAACAGGCCCACCATGCCGGCCAGCACGGCCAGGAGACCGAGGTAGGTGCCGAGCTGGCTGCGCCACACCGGGGTGGCGCGCGGGGCGGGGGATGCGGTGGGGGAGGAGGGGGCTGCGGCGTTCATGCGGTGGCGGAAGAAGGTGCGGACGAGGGCCCGCGGGAAGAAGAGGGTGCGGCGGCAGGCGGCTCGCTGGCGCGGCCCGCCATGTCGGAGAACGCGGCGGCCAGCAGCGACTGCTCGGACCACTCGCCGCGCTCGAACACGGCCACCAGGCGGCCGGCGCTCATCACGCCGATGCGGTCGGCCATGGCCATGAGCTCGCGCAGGTCGGACGACACCATGAGCAGCGCGCGGCCTTCGTCCGCCATGCGGTCCAGCTCGGTATAGATCTCGGCGCGTGCGCCCACGTCCACGCCGCGGGTGGGCTCGTCCAGCAGCAGCACGCGCACGGGGCGGTGCAGCCAGCGGGCAAACACGACCTTTTGCTGGTTGCCGCCCGACAGCTGGCCCACGGGCTGCTCGCCGTCTTTGCAGCGGATGCTGAGCGTGCGCACAAAGCCCTGCACCAGCCGGTGCTCCAGCGCACGCTGCAGCCAGCCACCGCGCGACACTGCCGACAGGTCGGACAGCGTGGCGTTGATGCGGATGGGCTGGGCCAGCAGCAGGCCCTGCGACTTGCGGTCTTCGGTGACCAGGCCGATGCCTGCGCGGATGGCCTGCAGGGGCGATGCAAAACCCTTGTCGATCTTGGTTGCTACTGTTTTTGTAGCTGCTTGCGCTTGCTTAGCAAGCGGTAGGGGCTGTTTTTGATCTGAATCTGAAGCTGAATCGGAACCATGCAGCGTGACGCTGCCCCGGTCCGCGCGGTCCGCGCCGAAGAGCAGGCGCACCAGTTCCGTGCGGCCCGAGCCCACCAGGCCTGCCACGCCGAACACCTCGCCTGCGCGCAGGCTGAGGCTCACGTCCTGCACGGCGGTTCCGCGGCCGATGCCGCTCACTTCCATCACCACCGGGCCGGCCGTGCGGCGAGGGCGGTGGTCCAGGTCGTTGACGGAGCGGCCCACCATGCGGCGCACCAGATCGTCCTCGGACAGGCCGGCCATGGGCAGCACGTCCACCAGCCGGCCGTCGCGCAGCACGGCGGCACGGTCGGCGATGCGGCGCAGCTCTTCGAGCCGGTGCGACACGTAGACGATGGCCACGCCGCGCGCGGTCAGGCGCGCGATCTGGTCGAACAGATAGGTGGTCTCGCGTGGCGTGAGCATGGCCGTGGGCTCGTCCAGCACCAGGATGCGCGTGTCGTCCTGCAGGTTGCGGGCGATCTCCACCATCTGCTGCTGGCCGATGCCCAGTTGCGACACCGGCGTGGCCGGGTCGATGGATTCGAGGCCGATCTTGGCCAGCTGCGTGCGCGCCGCGGCGTGCAGCACGTCCCGCTGCAGCCAGCCCGCGCGGTTCGGCAGGCGGCCCAGCAGCAGGTTCTCGGCCACGGTGAGCGTGGGCACCAGGCCCAGCTCCTGCATCACCATGCGCACCCCGTGCTGTTCGGCCTCGCGCCGCGTGGCCGG
Organism: Acidovorax sp. LjRoot194; assembly: GCF_964253015.1. NCBI lineage: Bacteria > Pseudomonadati > Pseudomonadota > Betaproteobacteria > Burkholderiales > Comamonadaceae > Acidovorax > Acidovorax sp. LjRoot194. The sequence continues at coordinate 839,758 of NZ_CAXUQB020000001.1, forward strand.
GGCAAAGGTCTGCCCCGCCAGCCGCATGCCGCCACGCGTGGCGGGCGTGAGGCCGCAGACGATCTTGGACAGCGTGCTCTTGCCCGCGCCGTTCTCGCCCGTGAGCGCCAGCACCTCGCCCGCGTTCAGCGCCAGCGTCACCCCGTCGAGCACGGTGGTGGCGCTGTAGTCCTTGCCGACCGCGTCGATGCACAGCAGGGGTGTGGGTGGCGCGGGCGGTTGGGTTGTGGGGGTTGGGGGCATGGACTGAATGTTGTGTATCGGGGGGCATTCCCCCACCCGTTCGGGCTGAGCCTGTCGAAGCCGGGGCGCTAACGTGGCGCGCCCTTCGGGCGGGCCCGGGACAGGCTTGTCAAGGCCTCGCGTGGCGCTTCGACAAGCTCAGCGTGAACGGTTCCAGGTGGGTGGATTTCGACTCGACAGGAAGTTACTTGCTGCCCTTGGTCACGAGCACCACGTCCGTCTTCACCGCAGCCGGCAGCTGGTTCTGCGGCGTCTTGGCGGCCAGGGCCTTCTGGGCCAGCTCGATGCCGAACACGGCCTGCTTGGCGGCGTACTGGTCGGCGGTGGCCAGCACGCGGCCGTCGGCCAGCATGGGCTTGATGGCGTTGATGTTGTCGTAGCCCACCACCTGCACCTTGCCGGTCTTGCCTGCGGCCTTCACGGCGGCCACGGCGCCCAGCGCCATGCTGTCGTTGCCGGCCAGCAGGGCCACGAGGTCAGGGTGCTCGCGCATCATGCCGGCGGCCACGGTGTTGCCTTTTTCGATCTCCCAGTTGCCGGACTGCACGCCCACCACGGTGATGTTGGCGGCCTTCATCGCGTCCTGGTAGCCCAGGGTGCGCTGCTGCGCATTGAAGGTGGTGGACACGCCCTCGATGATGCCCACCTTGTCGCCCGCCTTCAGGCTCTTGGCCAGGTGGTCGCCCACGAGTTTGGCGCCCGCGCGGTTGTCCGGGCCCACGAAGGGCACGGTGATGTTCTTTTCCTTCAGCGCATCGGCATCGAGCTGGTTGTCGATGTTGATCACGATCACGCCCTTGTCGATGGCGGCCTTGACGGCGGGCACCAGGGCCTTGGAATCGGCCGGGGCGATCACGATGGCGCTGGCCTTTTGGGCCACGGCCTGCTCGACCATCTTGATCTGGGCGGCGGTGTCGGTCTCGTTCTTGATGCCGTTGGCCACCAGCGTGTATTCGCTGGCATGCGCCTTCTGGTGCGCCTTGGCGCCGTCTTCCATGGTGCGGAAGAACTCGTTGGCCAGCGATTTCATGACCAGGGCGATCTTGGGCTTGTCCTGCGCCAGTGCGGGGCTGGCGAGCATGCCACCCAGCACGGCAAGGGCGGCGGCGGTCTGAACGGTACGGCGGGTGAAGTGCATGGTGTCTCCTGTTGGAATGGGGTCGAGAGCGTCAAGAACAAACAAACGGAACAAACAAAACCGACAACGGCGCGAGGGATGCAAGCCAAGCCCCGCAGGGCCAGGCACGGCATTTCCAGGTGCGCGCGACCCATGGACAACAGCCAAGGATAAGCGCCCGATCGCCTTGCGGCCCGCGGATCATAACGAAAGCAAACGTTTGCGCAAACGTTTGCTAGTTGGTGAAAACCCGAAGATGAGGGGAATTCAGGGCGTGTCGGATTCGAGCGAGGGAGGCTGGTGGGGTATGGGCGGATGTGCCTACCCACCCGTTCGGGCTGAGTCCTTCGACAGGCTCAGGACAGGCTTGCCGAAGCTTTGCGCGGCGTTTCGACAGGCTCAACGTGAACGGTTTTGGGGGTATCCGCTAGCAGCTGGTGAGAAGAGGCCTAACGGATCAGCATTCGCCCCATTCCAAACCGTTCGGGCTGAGCCTGTCGAAGCCTCGCGCGGCGCTTCGACAGGCTCAGCGTGAACGGGTCGGGGGTGTGCAACAGCTGACTGCCAGAAGATGCCGCGCGTATCAGCGCTCGTTCACTCCATGCCGTTCGGGCTGAGCTTGTCGAAGCCTTGCGTGGCGCTTCGACAAGGTCAGCCCGAATGGTGTGGTGTGGGGAGTGAAGCAGAGAACCATGCCAGCAGCTGCGCCCGCGTGCAGCTGCTGGGTTTGATACGCGCCCTACGCCTTGCGCAGTTCGCGCCGCAGGATCTTGCCCACGTTGCTCTTGGGCAGCTCGTCGCGAAACTCGATGTATTTGGGCCGCTTGTAGCCCGTCAGGTTTTCCTGGCAGAAGCGGGCCACGTCCTCTTCGCTCAGCGTGGGGTCGTTCTTGATGATGAACACCTTGATCGCCTCGCCCTGCTTCTCGTCCGGGATGCCGATGGCTGCGCATTCCACCACGCCGGGGCACAGGCTGATGACCTGCTCCAGCTCGTTGGGGAACACGTTGAAGCCGCTCACCAGGATCATGTCCTTCTTGCGGTCGATGATGCGGGTGTAGCCCTCGGCGTCCATCACGCCGATGTCGCCCGTGCGCATGAAGCCGTCGGCGGTGAAGGCCTTGGCGTTCTCTTCGGGCTGGTTGTAGTAGCCCGTCATCACGTTGGGGCCGCGGATGCAGATCTCGCCCGGGTCGCCCTGAGGCACGCTGTTGCCAGCATCGTCCTTGATGGCGATGTCGATGCCCGGCAGCGGCAGGCCGATGGTGCCGCTGAAGGACGTGTTGTTCACCGGGTTGTTGGTGCCGATGGCGCAGGTCTCGCTCATGCCCCAGCCTTCGATCATGGTGCTGCCGGTCACCTTCTGCCACTGCTTGGCCGTGCCTTCGCTGGCGGCCATGCCGCCGGCCTGCGACACGCACAGGTGCGAGAAGTCGAGCGTCTTGAACTGCGGGTTTTGCAGCAATGCGTTGAACAAGGTGTTCACCGCAGGCAGCATGTGGAAGGGGCGCTTTTTCAGCTCGGCGATGAACTTGGGGATGTCGCGCGGGTTCGGGATCAGCGTGAGGCTGGAGCCCTGGCGGATGGCCAGCAGGCACAGCGTGAGCGCAAAGATGTGGTACAGCGGCAGCGCGGCGATGCTGTTGGCCTTGCTCACGTCGCCGATCTTGGACAGCGCCGGTGTGAACCAGGCCTCGGCCTGCAGCGTGGCGGCCACGATGTTCCGGTGGGTGAGCACCGCGCCCTTGGACAAGCCGGTGGTGCCGCCCGTGTACTGCAGGAAGGCGATGGAGTCGAGCGTGGCCTGGCTGGGCGCGAGCGACTTGTGCTCGCCCAGCGACAGCGCCTTCTTGAAAGGCACGACCTTGCGGCCGTTGGTCAGCGGCAGCTCGTACGCGGGCACCATCTTGGCCAAGTGGCGCACGGCGAAGGTGATCCAGGTGCCAAAGGCTGCGCCCAGCAGGTCGCCCATGGCGGTCATCACCACGTGCTGCACGGCGGTGCGGTCCACCACCTCGGCCAGCGTGTGCGCGAAGTTCTCCAGGATCACGATGGCGGTGGCGCCCGAGTCCTTGAGCTGGTGCTCCAGCTCGCGCGCGGTGTACAGCGGGTTCACGTTCACGCAGGTGTAGCCTGCGCGCAGCACGGCCGCCATGGTCACGCCGAACTGCGGCAGGTTGGGCAGCATGATGGCCACGCGCGCACCGGGCGCGAGGCCCAGGCTCTGCAGGTAGGCGCCCAGGGCGGCCGAGCGGCGCTCCAGCTCGCCATACGTCATCCAGCGGTCCATGCAGACCGAAAACGGGCTCGATGCGTGCTTGCGGAAGGACTCTTCCAGCAGGTGGGCGACAGAGCGGTATTGCTCGGGCTTGACGTCGTGCGGTACGCCCGGGGGGTAGCTCTTGAGCCAGATCTTTTCCATGCGCTTGGTTCCTTCTTCTGCGTGCTGCGTGCGTGTCGGCTTGTGCAGCTTGTGTGCTTGCGTGACCCACCGGCCAGGCGGTGGCTGCGAAGATTGTGAAAGCGAGAGGGGCAACCAGCTACCGGGCTTGTCCTAGGGTGCGGGCCAGTTGGGTCTCGCAGGTGACACGGTCGGCATCGAAGAGCTCCGCCATCAGCGCACGCTCGCGCGCCTCGATGGTGGCCAGGAACTGCTCGACCCCGCCGCGCTGGCGCGCCAGCTGGCCGAAGGTGTCGAAGCCCGCCTCCAGAAACTGCTGCAGATCGCCCATGCCCGCCGCGTGGGCAGGTGCACGCATCATGCGCAGCATCATGCGAAGGCCGGGCGTGCGCGTGAGGCGCGCCAGGTCGGTGCCCATGGCCAGCACGCGCTGCAGCTGCTGCTCGCGCGCCGCGCGGTCGCCCACGGCGCGCCAGGCGGCCACGTAGCGGGCGGCGTCGGTGGTGTCGTTGCGTGCGGTGGTGGTTGCCGGGCCGGTGATGGCATCGGACGCGCCGCCGGCTGCGGCGGGCCACGCGAGGCCCATCGCGTGGTCCAGTGCTTCGGTCTGCGCGTGCAACACGGCCAGGGCCACGGCCGTGGCCACCACCGCCGCCGGGAACATGGTCTGCAGCGTGCCTGCGATGCGGCTGAATTGCTGGTCGCGGGCGGTGTAGTCGGAGTCGCTGTACAGCTCCTCCAGAAAGAATTTCGCGGCGGGGCCGAACGACGGCGACGCCATCAGGTCGGCATACGTGCCCCGGAACCGCCGGGCCTGCAGCGTCTTGACCTGGCCCACCGCCGCGCCGAGCCCCGGGTCGCCCGTGCGGTGCTGCCGCAGGGCGGTGACATCGGCAATGCGCTCACGGATGGTCTGGGCTGCGTCCATGGTGGTGGGGCCTTTGTCGGTCTGTGATGGCGGGCAGTGGCTTTGGCTTTGGTCTGTGCGCGCTCGCGGGGCCGGGCTGCGAGGGCCAGAGGCCGCACAATGCGTCGAGCGGATGACTGGGTGGGTGACATCATCGCATCAGGTGCCTTGCCATAGCCACCCCTTCGGCGATGCCTCCATGGGTCACTTGTTCATCTTCTTTTCTTCCTTCATTCCTTCATTCATCGCAAAACCATGATTGCGCGCTGGCAACGGGCCTTGATTCTTTTCATCCTTGTCGCCATGGCCGCCTGGCTGATTTGGCAGTGGCCCCGCTCGCCCCAGGTGGCCATCGTGGGCGCACTCGTCCCGCTGGCGGTGTACCTGCTGGTGATGGCCGTGGAGTTCGTGCTCATGCACATCACCAACCGCACTGACGCGGCGCCGCGTGCGCGGCTGGCCCAGGTGGTGAAGGCCTGGTGGGCCGAGGTGTGTGTGGCTTTGGCGCTTTTCGGCTGGCGCCAGCCGTTTCGCCACCAGTCCCTGCCCGACTGGCTGCCCGCAGAGCCCACGGGCCGGCGGGGTGTGGTGCTGGTCCACGGGTTCATGTGCAACCGGGGGCTGTGGCTGCCCTGGTTTGCGCCTCTGCGCGCGCGCGGTCATGCCTATGTGGCCGTGAACCTGGAGCCGGTGATGGGCTCCATCGATGAGTACGCTGCCACCATCGAAGAGGCCGTGGCGCGTGTGACGGCTGCCACGGGGCAGGCGCCGGTGTTGGTGTGCCACAGCATGGGTGGGCTGGCAGCGCGGGCGTGGCTGCGGGCGCACCAGGCGGATGGGCGTGTGCACCGGGTGTTGACGCTGGGCACGCCGCACGGAGGCACGTGGCTGGGGCGGTTCAGCCGGGCGGTGAATGGGCGGCAGATGAGTCTGGCGGGGGAGTGGGTAGGGGCGCTGCAGCGGGCGGAGCCGGCGGGGCGGGCGGCCTTGTTCACTTGTTGGTATTCGAATTGCGACAACATTGTTTTTCCGGCGACGACTGCGGCGTTGGCGGGGGCGGACAACCGGTTTGTGGAGGGGGTGGCGCATGTGCAGATGGCGTTTCATCCGCGGGTGATGGGGGAGTGTTTGGATGAGGTGGGGCGGGGGTGAGGCTTCGGTTTCGGTTCGGGCTGAGCTTGTCGAAGCCTTTGTCCGTCATCACTATCCGTTCGGGTTGAGCTTGTCGAAACCTGGGCGCTGCTCGCGAGCTCGCTGATTGGGCAGCATGCCTGTGCAGAGGGCGGGAGCCGGGGTGCGCGCCCGGCGGCGCGGTAACTTTCTCTTGGTTCGCCAAGAGAAAGTCACCAAAGAGAAGGCGACCCCAAGTCTGCGACCCCTTCGCTGCGCTACGGGGCAAACCTGCGTCGGGGCGGTTGCGGGGTGCGCCGTGGAACTCACTGCGCGCCGTTGGCGCTACGTTCAGACAGCCACGGCGAGTCAGTTAACGAGGCATGGGCGCTCCGACGCCCATGCTCACCCCGCAACCGCCCCGACGCAGGCGCAGCCACAGGGGGGGGAGCCGAACATCCCAACAGCCGAACAGCCACACGGGCCATCGCGTTGCTCGGCCCCGAACGCGCGGGCGCAAGCGCCACGCGCTGCGCAGGCGGGCCGAGCGCAGCGATGGCCCGTGTGGATGTCCTCTCCCCCATCCCTTCAGGATGCGCCGAGGAGCGCAGCGGCCAGCGGATAAGGGCTCGCGATTGTCTGAGCGCAACGCAGTGAAGCGAGTTGGAGCGAGACCCCGCTGGACGCGAGCACCGCAGGTTGCCCCAATCGCCCAACGGGCGAGTGGGGACGCAGGCTGTAGGGTCGCCCTTTCTTTAGTGACTTTCTTTCGGAGGGTGTAGAAGAAATCTACTTCAGCCGGCTCAACAGCATCCTGGACTGCGCGAGCCATACCCATGCCTGCGCATAAAACGGCTTGCGATCATGGTGCATCACAAGCCTTCGGTTGCGCTCCAGCCATGCGTGGGTGCGCTCCACCACCCAGCGCTTCTTAGGCATGACTACCGGTTTCTCTTCGCTCCACAACGATTGCTGCGCGTCATCCCAGGGGTGCCGTGCGCTGTGGCGCACGATCTGAACCCGCACACTGTGCGCCTTTTCGATCTCTTGAGCACATTGCCCAGCGTACGCGCTGTCGGCCCACAAAACCTTCAACGAGCCGCCCGTGCGTGCGCATGCCTGTGCCACTGCCTGCCCAGCCGCTGCCCGGTCCTGTACAGCGGCACTGGTAACCACCACGGCCAGCAGCAAGCCCAGCGTATCCACCACCAAGTGGCGCTTACGCCCTCGGACCTTCTTGCCAGCATCAAAGCCCAGCGTTCCGCCTTGAGGGCTGCCACGGTTGGACTGGGAGTCGATCACGCCTTCGCTCGGTTGTGCGGCACGCTCCACACGTAGGCGCCACTGCTGGCGCAGGCGCTCGTGCAGCGCTTCAAACTTGCCCTGCCGAGCCCAGCGTACAAATGCCTTCTGCACCGATTGCCAAGGCGGATAGATCTGGGTGGGCAGGTTGCGCCAGGAAGAGCCTGTACGCAGCACATAGCAACACGCTTCGACAACGCTACGCCGGCTGTAGGTTGCGGGCCTTCCGCGCAAGCCTGGCTCTGGCTCGAACAGGTCCTGGGCCAGCGCCCATTCGGCGTCGGTGAGCGCACCCGCCATGCCCGAGGAACTGCCGGGGCGATGTTGGGCGGTGTAGCCGTAACGCGTGCCCAACTGTTGGGGCTGGGCGCGAGCGAGCTGTTGCTTGGGTCGTGTCCGTTGCAAACCAGCAGCCTTCAAAGCAGCGCGCATGGTCACAGTGCTGGGGGCATTGCGGCCCATGCGCTCACCCCACGCCAGAGCCAGTTCGGGAAGGGTCGCCTGCGAGTTATCGCGCACCACTTCTCGCAGGGCTGCGTACTCCCCAGGAGATATCACTGGGGGCCGGCCAGTCTTTGCCATCGTATTGCTCCTGTGGAATCGGCACGATGGGATCATAATTTATTTCTTCTACACCCTCTCGGCGACGCGAAAGAAAGTTACTCGCACGCCGGGCGACTCCCGGCCTCCGCCCTCAACAAGGGCATGCGGCCAATCAGCGAGCCTGCGAGCAGCGCCCAGGTTTCGACAGGCTCAACCCGAACGGGATGTGGGGTCGCCGTGCCCCGGTTTCGACAGGCTCAACCCGAACGGATGTGGGTCGCTGTGCTCAGGTTTCGACAAGCTCAACCCGAACGGATGTCATCAATCAAGCCGCCACAGCCTCCCGCTCATCCGCAGCAAACTCCGGCAACCCCCTGAGCCGCTCATAGATCGGCGCAAAGTCCGCCGCCGTCATCTCGAACAACTGCTCAAAACTATCAATCACAAAATACGTCTGCTGGTACGTATCGATCTTGTACCGCGTACGCATCGTCCGCTCCAGCGCCAGCGGAATCCGCTGCGGCTCCGGGCTCTGCACCGCATACGCAAGCTCTCCTGAAGAGCTCAAGATCCCCGCCCCATACGCCCGCAACTCCCCCGCCTCACGGATCAGCCCGAACTCGATCGTGTACCAGTACAGCCGCGACAGCATCTCGCACGACCCCAGCCCCTGCGCCTTCAGACCGCCCTGCCCGTAACGCTGCACGTAGTCCGCGAACACCGGGTTGAACAGCAACGGCACATGCCCGAACAGGTCGTGAAAAATATCCGGCTCGACGATGTACTCGAACTCCTCGGGCTTGCGGATCCAGTCCGTCACCGGGAACTTGCGGTTGGCCAGCAGTGTGAAAAAAGGCACCTCCGGGATCAGGCCCGGCACGCCCACCAGCTCCCAGCCGGTGGCTTTCAACAGGCGCTCGTTGACCTCTTCGAAGCGCGGGATGCGGTCGCTCGCGCCCAGCGAGGGCAGGGCCGCAATGAAGGCATCGCTCGCCAGGCCCGGCAGAAGGGCGCGCTGGCGCTCGTACAGGCGGCGGTAGGTGTCGTGGTCGGCGGCGGTGTAGCTCGCGTAATCCTGCGGGCAGGTGTAGTCCTCGCTGGCGCGCGAGTAGTCGCCGCGGGGTGGGCGGGCGGATTGGCCATAGACGACAGGGGCTTGTCCCATTTTCTTGTACTCCTTGCCGCCCTGACCGCGCGCCGGGGTGGCGCGCACCTGCCCTGGCGGCTGCTAATCGATCTTGATTTTTGCGGCCCGGATCAGGAACTCGTACTTGCTGTTTTCCGAGCGCACGAACTGGGCGAACGTGTCGAGCGTCAACTCTTCGGGCGTGATGCCCATCTTTTTGAACTTCTCCTTGCCGGCGGGCGAATGCATGGCTGCCGCAAAGGCGGTGGCATAGCGGCGCGCGTCTGCGTCGGGCAGCGAGGCGGGCGCGAACAGGCCGAACCAGGTGGACACGTTGAAGCCCTGCACGCTGTCGTTGATGCTGTGCACGTCGGGCAGCGCCTCGTTGCGGCTCAGCGTGGTCACACCCAGCGCCAGGAACTTGCCCGACTTGATCTGCGGCAGGGCCGACGCCAGGTTGTCGAACACCAGCAGCACCTGGCCGGACTCCAGCGCCGCCAGCGCGGGCTTGGAGCCCTGGAACGGCGTGTGGTCCATCTTGGTGTTGGTGAGCGACTCGAACATCTCCGCCGCGATGTGGCCGATGCTGCCGTTGCCGCCCGAGCCGTACTTGAACTGGTTCGGGTTCTTCTTGAGGTACTGCACCAGGTCCGGCGTGGTCTTGATGCCGAGCTTGCTGGCCTGCTCGGCGTTCACCACCAGCACGTTGGGCGTGCGCGCCACCAGCACCAGGGGCTTGAAGTCCTTGATGGGGTTGTACGGAAAATTCTTGTACAACCACGGGTTCACTGCATGCGTGGCCACCGCGCCCATCAGCACCTGGTTGCTGTTCTTGCCGGCCTTGGCCACCTGGTCGGCCCCGGTATTGCCGCCCGCGCCAGGCTTGTTCTCCACCGTGATGGGGCCCAGCTGGGTCGTGCCCTCGGCCACGATGCGGGCCGAGATGTCGAGCGGGCCGCCCGCAGGGTAGGGGACCACGATGGTGAGCGGGGCGGCGGGGTTCTGTGCCAGGGCGGGCGTGGCTGCTGCAGCAGCAGCCAGGAAGATGCTGGACAGCCAGAGAGTACGGAGCGACATCGGGATCCTTTTGAGTTCCGGGGAGCGCGCAGTATAGGCACCTGCCCAGGGTTAACCCAAAGATGTCTGATGTCTTAGGTGTTCAGCACGCCCCGGCGGATCTGGTCGCGCTCCAGCGATTCGAACAGCGCCTTGAAGTTGCCTTCGCCAAAGCCGTCGCGGTAGTCGCCCTCGCGCTGGATGAACTCGAAGAACACCGGGCCCAGCATGGGCGTGGAGAAGATCTGCAGCAAGAGGCGCGGCGTGCCGTCGGCCGTGGTGCCATCCAGCAGAATGCCGCGCGACTGCAGCTCGGGCACGGGCTGGCCGTGGCCGGGCAGGCGGGTGTCCAGCATCTCGTAGTAGACGTCGTTGGGCGCGGTGGCCAGGCCGACACCGGCCATGCCCAGCTTGTCCACCACGTCCTGCAGGTTGTCGCAGATGAGCGCGATGTGCTGGATGCCTTCACCGTTGAACTGCATCAAAAACTCTTCGATCTGGCCGCCGCCCTGCTTGGACTCTTCGTTCAGCGGGATGCGGATCTTGCCGTCGGGCGCGGTCATGGCCTTGGACGTCAGGCCCGTGTATTCGCCCTGGATGTCGAAGTAGCGGATCTCGCGGAAGTTGAACAGCTTTTCGTAGAAATTGGCCCAGAAGCCCATGCGGCCCCGGTACACGTTGTGCGTGAGGTGGTCGATCAGGTTCAGGCCGTGGCCCACGGGGCGGCGGTCCACGCCTTCGATGAATTCGAAGTCGATGTCGTAGATGGACTTGCCGTCTTCGAACCGGTCGATCAGATACAGCGGCGCACCGCCGATGCCCTTGATGGCGGGCAGGCGCAGCTCCATCGGGCCGGTCGGGATCTCGATGGGCTGGGCGCCCAGCTCCAGCGCGCGGTTGTATGCCTTGTGCGCATCCTTCACGCGAAACGCCAAGCCGCAGGCCGAAGGGCCGTGCTCGGCGCCGAAGTAGGCCGCCTGGCTGTGGGGTTCACGGTTCAGGATGAAGTTGATGCCGTTCTGGCGGTACAGCACCACGTCCTTGGAGCGGTGCTTGGCGATCAGCGTGAAGCCCAGTTTTTCAAACACCGCCTCCAGCACACCGGGCGTGGGCGAGGTGAACTCGATGAACTCGAAGCCCATCAGCCCCATGGGGTTGTCCCAGGCTTCGAGCTGGGCGGCGGTTTCTTGCGGCAGGGCGGCGTTCATGGGGTGTCTCCGGCATTCGTGGTGGGGTGAATGGCATCGACTGTAGGCGCGCATGGCCTCATGTTTCTGGCGAAATCAAGACGCTGGGGCTCCCGATTTGCAGGAATCTTGCGAATGGTCAAAATATGACGCAGTTGGGGAGCGTTGGCTCGCTCCCGGGGGGCGGCTGGCGGCGTGCGCGCTACGCAGCGGCAGGCGCCTGCCAGCCGTCAGGAGCCGGCAGCCTGGGCGCCTGCCTTGCGCAGCGTCAGGGCCGCTTCCACGCGCTGCTGCTCGTCGCTGGTGAAGAGCTGCTGACGCAACTGCTGCACCGTAGCGCTCTGGTCACCCTGTTGCGCGCGGGCCTGGCTGTACTGGGTCAGGCGTTGCTGCCAGTGCTGTTCGTCCCGGTCGAGCTGCGCCAGGGCGTGGGCCGCCGCCTCGCCGTATTGGGCGCTGCGAGCCTGGTGGCGGGTGTAGGCACTGGCGTTTTGTGCGTCGAATGCGGCCGTCTGGGCCGCGGCCGCCATGTGTTCGGTGGCGGCGGCGCGCTCTGCACGGCGCTCCGCGGGCAGTGCGTTGTCGGCGGCCTGCAGGGCCTGCGCACGCTGCTCGGGGGTGAGGGCGGTGTTGCGCGCGATCTCCAGGCGCGCCAGGGTGTAGCGGTCCAGCTCGGCCTCGCGGGCAAAAAGTGCGTCGTACTCGGCACTGTCGAAGAACTGCAGGCGCACCTGCTGGCGGGCCTGCAGCGCATCGCGCAGCGCGCGCGGGTCGCCCAGGTCCTGGGGCGCCCGCCCGTTGAGTGCGCCCAGCGCCACGCGGTAGTCCACATAGCGCTCGGCCAGCGCCAGCGCGCGGGTGGCCAGGTCCGGCGGGAAGTGCTGGGCGACCAGCGCGGCCAGCCGCTGCTTGAGTGCCGCCGGGTCGCTGACGTCGCCGGCCTCCAGCAGCAGTGCTTCGAGCGTGTCGCGCAGGCCCTGCACCAGTAGCGGGTCGGATGCGTCCGCCTGCGCCGCGGACCGCCGCGCAGTGACGGCGCTGCCCTGTGCGCCCCCACTCGGCGCAGCAGCGCCGGCGGCCGCAGCGGCTGACGCCCCAGCTGACAGGGCGCCGAGCCCCTGTGCTGGCGCGCCGGCATCCGTGCCGGGGCTTTGCCACCACAGCGCGGCCCCCGCCACGGCGGCCAGCGCAACGGCTGCTGTGATCACGCGGCTGCGCTGCATGGCTTACAGGCCCTGCGCCTTCAGGCGGTTGGCGTGCTGGCGGTACAGCGTCACCGGGTCGGTGGAGAACCAGTCGCGCAGGCCCACCAGCTGGTTCACTTCGTCCAGGTGGTTCTGGCGGTAGTCGCCCAGGTGCTTGCCCAGGCGCGATGAGCAGGCCGACACCAGGCCGTCGTTGGCTTCGCCGAACACGAGGCTCAGCACGCTGAGCAGGCCGTCGCTGGCGTCGAGGACGTTGGTCAGCGGCTGCGTGCCCGTCCAGGAGTAGTAGCGCACGCCGTTGACCAGCTCGGCCCCGCTGCCGCAGCCGCTGGGCAGGCCCTGCGGAAAGCGGCGGTTGAAGCTGGCCAGGCCTGCGGTGGTGAGCGAGTCCAGCGCGGCGGTCGGCATCTGCGGCAGGCCGGTGCCGCCGGAGGTGAGGTTGATCAGGCTGACCAGCGCCCTGGCCGCGGCGTTGGCCACGGTTTCGGACACCGACCCCGCTGGCGCCACGCCGCGCAGGATGTCGGCGACGCGCGAGCCCTTGTTCACGCCCCCGATGGAGGTGACCGACGCGACCAGTTGCGGCGCCACGCCCGCCACATAGCGCGTGGTGGGCCCGCCGTGCGAGTGGCCGACCAGGTTCACCTTGGCCGCACCCGTGATCGCGAGGATGGTCTTGACCTGCGCCAGCAGTTGCTCGCCGCGCACCTCGCTGCTGTTGGCCGCAGAGACCTGCGCCACGTAGACCTTGGCGCCGCCCTGGCGCAGCGCGTCGGGGATGCCGTAGAAGTAGTCGATGCCCAAGGCGGAGTCGAAGCCGAACAGCCCGTGCACCAGCACGATGGGGTAGCGCGTCTGCGTGTAGCCGCTTTGTGCGTGCGCACCCGCCCCCAGCAGCAAAAGCCCCGCGGTAGCCGCCAGCACAAGTCGCCGCAGAAAGCGGCTCAAAAATCCTGTCATGTGTTTGTCTCCAGTGATGTGATTTCTTGTATTTACAAAATAGAACGGTCGTTCTTTTTTGCAGGATTCATTCTTCGTGGGAGCGGCGTTTGTCACTATCGGGACATACCCGAGCCCGCAATGTGGCGGTTAAAAAGTTGCCCAATTTCGTAGAATCCTGCGCCATGAAAGCCTTTGACGCACTCGACAAGCTGGACCGCGCCATCCTGCGCCGTCTGCAGGAAAACGGCCGCGAGACGTATGACGTCATCGGTGAGCAGGTGGGCCTGTCGCCCAGCGCCGTGCTGCGCCGCGTCAAGCGTCTGGAGGACAGCGGCGTGATCGAGCGCTACGTGGCGCTGGTCCCGCCCGAGGCGGTGGGCCTGGGGCTCACGGCGTACCTGAATGTGCGGCTCGAAAAGCACACCGAAAGCCACAAGCGCAACCCGATGGACCTGTTTCGCGCCAGCGTGCAGACCTGGCCCGAGGTGGTGGAATGCGCGTCGCTCACCGGCGAGATGGACTACCTGCTGCGCGTGGTGGTGGCGGACATGGCGCACTACAGCCGCTTCATCATGGACACGCTGCTCAAGCACCCGAGCGTGCAGGATTGCAAGACGAGCTTCGTGCTCGACCGCGTGAAGGCGACCACCGCAGTGCCTGTCTGAGCCCCGCGCGAGCACCTTCCGAGCCTGTGTGACAATCCGCGCGCCCTCGGCCCCGGGGGTGTTACGGATTGTTCATGATCGCTATCGACAACCTGCAGTTCGGCTATGGCCGACACCTGCTGTATGACGGCTTTGCCGCCCGTGTGGAGCAGCCCGGCATCTACGGCCTTTTCGGGCGCAACGGCAGTGGCAAGTCCACGCTGCTCAAGCTGATCTGCGGCCTGCTCACGCCCTGGGCCGGGCAGCTTCTGGTGCTGGGGCGCAACCCCCGCGCACGCGCGGCGGACCTGCTGGCGTCCATCTACATCGTGCCGGAAGAATTCCACCTGCCCAACCTGACGTGCGCGCAACTGGCCGCCACGCAGGGCGTGTTCTACCCGCGCTTTTCAAACGCGCTGCTGAACGAGTACCTGGCAGAGCTGGAGGTGCCGGCCACCGCGCGTTTCGAGTCCATGAGCCTGGGCCAGAAAAAAAAGGCCGCCATTGCCTTCGCCCTGGCCACGTGCACGCCTCTGCTGCTGATGGACGAGCCCACCAACGGCCTCGACATCGTGGGCCGCACACAGTTTCGCAAGCTCCTGCAGCGCCCCGAGCACGCGCACCGCGCGGTGCTCATCAGCACCCACCAGGCGCACGACCTGGAAAGCATCCTGAGCCACATCTGGTTCATCGACCAGGGGCGGCTGGCGCTGTCGGCGCGCATGGACGACCTGGCGCGCCTGCTGCAGATGGGCGTGGCGCCGGACGACGACGCTGCGCGGGTGCAGGCGGGCGGCGCGCTGCTGTACCAGGAGCGCATCGGCCAGCAACTGGCCTACGTGGCACTGCGCGCCCACGAACAACCTGAGGCTGAGGCGGCCGTGCCGACAGGCAGCTCGGTGCAGCTGGAGCTTTTGTACAAGGCGCTGAGCCTGAACCGTGACCAGGTGCTGCAGGCACTGGCCCCGCTGCGCGAGGCCCCGGCGGCCGGGGAGACGGCATGAGCAACGCAAACAACCACCCATCTGCACCCGCATCCACACCACTGTCGAGCGCAGGCAGCGCCTCGTTTTCGTGGCACCGCTTCACGCTGCTGGCCCGTGCCCACTGGGCGGAGCACATGCGGCAATACCTGGGCCACCTGCTGGTGACGGGCATCCTGTACTGCGTTCTGCTGGTGTTCAGCCTGAGCGTGTCGCGCGGAGAAGTGTTTGTGACCGGGGGGCAGTCGGCCTTCTATTTCTGGGGGCTGTACCTCACGGGGTTCGTGTTTGCGGGGCGGTACTTCGACGGCATGGCACGGCGCGAGTCCGCGCTGCTGGTGTTGATGCGTCCGGCGTCGGTGCTGGAAAAGTGGCTGCTGTGCGTAGGCGTCGTGGTCGTCGGATACCCCGTGGCCTACACACTGTTGTTCCTCGCGATCTCGTGGCCTGCGCAGGGTGTGGCGCTGGCGATGCGGGCGGCCTGGGCGGACCCTGCCAACCTCGATCCGCAGAACTACGCGCTCTTCGTGCCGCTGCTGCGCCAGCCGCTGCGCGAAGCCCTGCTCAGCATTCCGCAGCAATGGGGGCTCTTCATTGCCGCATGGGCCCTGCAGGGGGCGGCCGTGACGGGCTCGCTGTACTTTCGCAAGGCGGCGATGCTCAAGACCTTGGTGCTCGGCGTGGTGCTGTTCATTGCCACGGTCATGGTCTCTGTGCTGTCGCGTCCTCGGGACGAGGTGCTCTTTGCCTGGTGGCGGGACGGGGCTGCAACGCTGGGCCCCGAGACCCACGCACTGAACGCCGCGCTCTGGCTGGCCCTGCCGGTGCTGCTGTGGTGGCAAACCTACCAGCACCTGCGAGAAAAGGAGCTCACGTGATGGCGCGGTTTCGCTCCCGTGCGGGCGCGCCGCGCAAGCTGGGCCCCTGGCTTTTTACCGGTGTGTTCGTCATTTTCTGGGTCCTGCTGGCCATCAGCGGAATGGACCGCTTCAAGGCCAAGGACGACGACAGCCGCCAATACACCGTCCCTTCGGCACAACTGCAAGGCGTGACGCGGCTGCGCATCGAAGGCGACCCAGGCGACGCGCGGGGCTACGTGCCCACGACACGCGTCGTGCTGCGAAGCACAAGCGACGTCACGCTGAACCTGCACCTGCGCCGCGAGGGCCGCCGCAAGGGCGCCCGCGCGGCCACGCCAGCGCCCGGCGCCGAGCCGCCGCTGGTGGCCGTGCGCGAGGGCGACACGCTGGTGCTGCGCTGGTTGCCACGCACGCCTTCGCCCACAGCAGGGTCCGACGACCTTCAGGAGCAGTGGCTGGGCGAGATCGTGCTGCCCGCGCGCTTTCAGCACCTGGCGCTGTCGCACGCGCTGGTGGAGGTGCTGGATCCGGTGGAGCAACTGCACGTCTCGGGCCGCGCGGTCGAGGTCCGCGGCCTGGCGGCGCATCTGGACCTGCAATCGACGCAGTGCCGGCGCTGTGCTGACACCGGAGCCGCAGCGGCTCCGGATGACAGCAGCGCGTGCGACGAGAAGACGCACCCAGGACGGGACGCGGTGCTGGAGGTCAATGCCAAGAACATGCTGTCCGTGCGCGTCGTGGCCGGTGTGGGCAACGTCAAGCTCAACGAAACGCGGCTGCTGCGGCAGCTGGACCTGCAACTGGGCGACAGCGTGGGGCTGTTGGTCGACCGGGCGGCCGTGCTCCGGCTGGGGCGCGGCGCTGGCGGTGGGGTCGCAGGTGCGGCGCAAGGGCCGGTGGTGGCGCCGGCAGACTGCGCTGCGCCGCCAGCCGCCGGGCGCAATCCGGTGCCGTCGTTGCCGTCGGTGCCGCTGGACCTGGTCCGCGTGGCTGAGCGCTCGCTGCCGGGCCAAGCGCCCGCTTCCGAGTGAGTCAGCCGCGCGTTGCGGAGGTCAGGGTTCCTGCGCACAACAGTGTGGGGCGCGGGTCGCCTCGGCGACGGCGCAGCAGGATGTGCTGTGGCGAATTGCTCTTGATTTGATAGCTGCTGGCGCTGATTGAGAAAGCGTTGGAGGGTGATTGTGCAGGGTTTGGAGTGGCCTCACTACTTTGTTGCAATGCAGCAAATTCACTGGAAATAGTGAGGGAAAACCCTTATATTCGATCCATGTTCGCAACGAAAGACTGGCTCAAGGCATCCTGGTATGCAGGCAGGGGCATGCTGCGCCCTGTGACAGGTGCTCCATCGGCGGCGGAAAGCCGCGTCAAGAAGGAGGTTCCCGTGATGGTTCCCATCCGTGCCCTGGGGCCCTCGTACCGCGAGCGCATCACCCAGCATCTGTTGCAGCTGGAGCCGTCGGACCGCTACCTGCGGTTCGGCTATGCGGCCAACGACGAGCAGATCCGCCGCTACGCCGAGCAACTCGATTTCAACCGCGACGAGATCTTCGGCATCTACAACCGCCGCCTCGAACTCATCGCGATGGCCCATCTGGCTTTTTCCGAACACCCCGAGCACAAGCACTGCGCGGAGTTCGGCGTGTCCGTGCTCAAGCAGGCCCGGGGCCGCGGGTTCGGCGCGCGGCTGTTCGAGCGCGCCGTGATGCACGCCCGCAACGAAGGCGTGAACATGGTGTTCATCCATGCGCTGTCCGAAAACACGGCCATGCTCAAGATCGCACGCAGCGCCGGCGCCACGGTGCGCCGCGACGGCTCGGAGTCCGAGGCCTACCTGCAGATTCCGCCTGCCAGCTTTGACACCCGCATGGCCGAGATCGTGGGCCAGCAGTTCGCCGAGGTGGACTACCAGCTCAAGAAGCAGGCCAAGCAGTTCTGGGATTTCCTGGCCAACGTGCAGGAAGTGCGCAGCGGCGTGCAGCACGCGCGCCACCAGTCGGCCGAATAACCTCAAAACGCCCGCAGACCCCCGCAGAACCCCGTGAGAGACCGGCGCACTGCCGGCCGGGTCCTGCCGATGGGCCCCGTTGCAACGCCAGCGGCGGCTTGTCACCACAATCCGCTATCCTAGGGGCCTGATTCACTACCGCACGTCCTGCACTAGACGACAGTGTCTGACCCGCACCCCGCGCACCCTGGGCGACCGTCCGAAAGGGAAGACAAGCGCACCTTCCTGCAGAAAGTGGCCGAGTTCATCCACCCCGGCCCGGACTCCACGGAAGAACTCATCGAGACCCTGGCCGAGGCCGAAGACAACGAGGTCATTGGCGCCGAAGCGCGTGTGATGCTCGAGCGCGTCATCCGCATGGCCGACATGACGGCAGGCGACGTGATGGTCGCGGCGCCGCGGATGGACCTCCTCAACATCGAGGCCCCGTTCGAAGACCTGCTCAACCTCGTCATCCACACCGCGCATTCGCGCTTTCCGGTGTACCAGGGTGAGCGCGAGAACATCATCGGCATCCTGCTGGCCAAAGACCTGCTCAAACTGCAGCGGGCGCCCGAGCTGAACATCCGCGCGCTGCTGCGCCCGGCCATCTTCGTGCCCGAGAGCAAGGGCCTGAACGACCTGCTGCGCGAGTTCCGCGGCAGCCGTAGCCATCTGGCCGTGGTGATCGACGAGTTCGGCCGCGTGGCTGGGCTCATCACCATCGAAGACGTGCTCGAACAGATCGTCGGCGAGATCGAAGACGAGTTCGACATCCCCGAGGACGACGGCGATATCTTCGGCCTGGCCGACCACACCTACCGGGTCAGCGGCGACACCTCCATCGAACGTGTCTGCGAGGCGTTCGACGTGCTGATCCAGGGCAGCGACCCGGATGAAAACTTCGACACCATCGGCGGCCTCATCGCCCATGAAATGGGCCATGTGCCCAAGCGGGGCGAACATCTGCAACTGTCGGGCCTGAACTTCGTCGTGCTTCACACCAAGGGCGGGGCGGTGCGCTGGTTCAAGGTGTCGCGGGCCGAAGAGCCTGGCGCCAGCGCCGAGTGATGGCGCGCGTCCGAGCCCCCGCGGGACTGCCGCTGGTCCCGCAGGCGGTGCTGGCGGTGGCCGCGGGCCTGGCCCAGGCTGCTTCGCTGGCATGGCCCGGCAGCGGCGAGCCGCTGTGGTGGCTGCAACTGCTGTCGATGGCGGTGCTGGCCTGGCTGGTGCGGCCGTCGCCGGTCCAGGCCATTGGCTGGCGGCGCGGCGCGCTGACGGGGGGGCTGTTTGCCACGGCCTGGCTCTCAGGCACGTTCTGGTGGCTGTATATCTCCATGCACACCTACGGCGGGCTGGCCGCGCCCCTGGCCGTGGCCGCGGTGCTGGGCCTGGCCGCGTTCCTGGGCAGCTACTACGCGCTGGTTGTAGGCATTTTTTGCCGCCTGTCGCTTGCCAGCCGTGCGCTGAGTGCTATATTTTTCGGAGCAATGTGGCTGGTCGCCGAACTGGCGCGGGGCACGCTGTGGACCGGCTTTCCCTGGGGCGCCGGGGGTTACGCGCATGTCGATGGGCCACTGGCGGCCCTGGCGCGTTACGTGGGCGTCTACGGCATCGGTGCCGTGGCCGCGGTGCTGGCGATGTACGTGGTGCAGTTGCGTGGCGTAGACCTGCGCCGCTGGCGCGCCTGGGTTTTGCCCGTCGTGGCCGCTGTCCTGCTGGCTGCGGCTACGGCCGACCGCTTTTGCGCGGTGAACCTGTGCTACACGCCCCCCCATGCGCAGTCCAAGCCCCTGACCCTCGCGCTTCTGCAAGGCAACATCCCGCAGGACGAGAAATTCCAGCAGGGCAGCGGGGTGCCGCTGGCCCTCCAGTGGTATGCCGAGCAGCTGCAAGCGGCCAAGGCCGACCTGGTGGTGGCGCCCGAGACCGCCATTCCGCTGCTGCCCCAGCAGCTCCTTCCGGGTTATCTGGAGGGCATCGAGCAGCGCTACGCCCAGGGCCCGCAGGCGGCCCTGGTGGGCATTCCGATGGGCGACGAAACCATCGGCTACACCAACACCGTGCTCGGCATGGGCGCTGGCGTGGCCCCGCCCGGCACGCCGTACCGTTACGACAAGCACCACCTGGTGCCGTTCGGCGAGTTCATCCCGCCGTTCTTCAAGTGGTTCACGGCCATGATGAACATCCCGCTGGGCGACTTCAACCGCGGCGCCGTGGGCCAGCCGTCGTTTGCGTGGGCCGGGCAGCGCATTGCGCCCAACATCTGCTACGAGGATTTGTTCGGCGAAGAACTGGGCGCCCGCTTCATCGACCCGGCCCAGGCGCCCACGGTGTTTGTCAATTTCAGCAATATCGGCTGGTTCGGCAATACCCTGGCCATCGACCAGCACCTGCACATCAGCCGCATGCGGTCCCTGGAGTTCGAGCGCCCGATGGTGCGCGCAACCAACACCGGGGCCACGGCTGTCATCGACCACCGCGGTGTCGTGACGCATGCTCTGGAGCGCCACACCCGCGGCGTTCTGCTGGGCGAGGTGCGGGGCCGCGGGCTCAATGCGCAAGAGGGCTGGGCGATCACGCCGTACGCCTGGTGGGTGTCGCGCTGGGGGCTCTGGCCACTGTGGATTCTGGGTGCCGTGGCGGTGGTTTTTGCAGCGGTAACCCGGCGGATGCGCACCGTGGGCGGGGTTTGATCCAGGTCAGCGCGCTGGGGGAGCCCCAGCGCTCCGGTGGGCCAAAACGCCCCGCACTGCCTGCTGCCTTGATAATGGAGCCCCACAAGCGGGGGCTTGTGTTGGGTTTCGTGTTGGTTACAACGATGATTTGAGGCGGGCCAACCCGCCGTTCTGGAGCAAGACTGAAGATGGCTGATTCCTTTTCCTACGAACAACTGATCGCCTCGGGTGAGGGCCGGCTGTTCG
The DNA here is from genome assembly GCF_964253015.1 of Acidovorax sp. LjRoot194. Taxonomy (NCBI): domain Bacteria; kingdom Pseudomonadati; phylum Pseudomonadota; class Betaproteobacteria; order Burkholderiales; family Comamonadaceae; genus Acidovorax; species Acidovorax sp. LjRoot194. The sequence goes on from NZ_CAXUQB020000001.1 coordinate 860,292, forward strand.
GCGCCGACAGTGGCCGCCTGCCGCTGCCGCCCATGCTGATGTTCGACCGCATCACGCACATCGACAGCGATGGTGGCGAGCACGGTCTGGGAAAGATCCGCGCCGAACTGGACGTGCGTCCCGACCTGTGGTTCTTTGCCTGCCACTTCCAGGGCGACCCGGTCATGCCCGGTTGCCTGGGGCTCGATGCCATGTGGCAGCTGATCGGCTTTTACCTGACCTGGCTGCAACTGCCGGGCAAGGGCCGGGCCCTGGGGGCTGGTGAAGTCAAGTTCACCGGCGAAGTGGGCCCCAACGTGAAACTCGTGACCTACGAAATCGACATCAAGCGCGTGATCAAGCGCAAACTGGTCATGGCCATCGGCGATGCACGCCTGTTGGCCGACGGCCAGGAAATCTACGTGGCCAAGGACCTGCGCGTGGGCCTGTTCAAGCGCGAGGAACAGGCTGCGGGGGTAGAAGGAGCAGCAGCATGAAACGCGTAGTCATCACCGGCGCGGGCATCGTCTCGTGCATTGGCAACGACCTGGCCACGGTGGAGGCCTCGCTGCGCGCCAGCAAGAGCGGCATCAAGGCCGTCGAAAAGTTCAAGGAACTGGGCCTGCGCAGCCAGGTGGGCGGCGCACCCGAGATCGACATCGAGTCGCGCATCGACCGCAAGCAGCTGCGCTTCATGGGCGATGCCGCGGCTTACGCGCAGATCGCCCTGGAAGACGCGATTGCCCAGGCCGGCCTCACGCCAGAGCAGGTCAGCCACCCGCGCACCGGCCTCATCATGGGCTCGGGCGGCGGCTCGCCCAACAACCAGATCGAGGCGGCCGACACGCTGCGCGAAAAGGGCATCCGCCGCGTGGGGCCCTACCAGGTCACGCGCTGCATGAGCTCCACCGTGTCCGCGTGCCTGGCGACCAACTTCAAGGTCAAGGGCATCAACTACTCCATCACGTCTGCCTGCTCCACGTCGGCGCACTGCATCGGCGCGGCCGCGCAGCAGATCGCCTGGGGCATGCAGGACGTGATGTTCGCAGGCGGCGGCGAAGAGCTGTCCTGGGGCATGTCGCTGCTGTTCGACGGCATGGGCGCCATGTCCAGCAAGTACAACGACACGCCCGAGAAAGCCTCGCGCGCCTACGACGCCAACCGTGACGGCTTCGTGATCGCCGGCGGCGGCGGCGCCGTGGTGCTGGAGAGCCTGGAGCACGCCCAGGCGCGCGGCGCCACCATCCTGGCCGAAGTGGTGGGCTTTGGCGCCACCAGCGACGGCGAGGACATGGTGGCCCCGTCGGGCGACGGCGCCATTGCCTGCATGAAGCAGGCGATGGAGGGGCTCGACGCGCCCATCGACTACATCAACACCCACGGCACCTCCACGCCCGTGGGCGACATGCAGGAAGTGCGGGCCATGCAGGCGCTGTTCGGCGACAAGGTGCCGCCGTTCTCGTCCACCAAGTCGCTCACCGGCCACTCGCTGGGCGCCACCGGTGTGCAAGAGGCCATCTACTGCATGATCATGCTGAACAAGGGGTTCATCGCCGGCTCGGCCAACGTGGATACGCCCGACCCCGCGCTGGGTTCCATGCCGCTGGTCACGCAGACCCGCGATGCGGACCTGACCACGGTGCTGTCCAACAGTTTCGGCTTTGGCGGCACCAACGCCAGCCTGGTGCTGCGCCGCTGGACCCACTGACCCCCGCGGTGCATAGCGCACAGCCCGCCCTGTCTCTGGACCAGGCGGGCTTTTTACTATGGGCCTGACTTTTCGCCTGACGTGCCTTGCCGTCAGCCTGCCACTCCGCCTGATCCGCCCGATCCACGCCGTGCGGCCTTGGCGGCGGTGGGCGCCAGCGCATCGTGCAGCACACCCGGCAGCATCGCCAGCATGCGCGTGGCCTGCAGCCCTGGTGGCGACGAGCGTGCGTGGTAGCTGTACAGCGAGATCGGCGGCAGCTCGTGCAGCTCCAGCGTGACCATGCTGGCCGGGTCCAGGCGCGTGGCGGTCAAAAAGTCGACCACCGTCCAGCCCATGCCCAGGCGCACCAACTCCAGCGCCAAGCGCGATGTCTGCACCTGGATGCCCGGACCCGCCGGTGTGCCCAGGCGCTGCGCGATCTCGTCGATGGACTGGCGCATGGGGTCGTCGCCCACCAGGCGAATCACCGGCACCTGCGCAAGCGGGGCGCTGTGCGAGGTGGCGCGGGGTGCCCGGCTCCACAGCGCCTCGGCCACCGCCAGGTACATGCGCCCGCTCACCAGCAGGTCGCTGCGGATCTGCGGGTGCGGGTGCTTGTAGAACCCCAGGCAGAAGTCCACGCTGCGCGTGAGCAGGGCCTGCGTCATCTGGTCCTGGTGGATGGTGCGCACCTCCACGCCCACCTGCGGGTAGCGCAACGCGTGCTGTTGCAGCAGCAGCGGCAAGAACTCATGACTCACCGCCGGGATCGCAGCCAGCCGCACATCGCCCGTGTCGCTGGCGGCCAGGTTGCGCGCGGTGCGGCGCAACGCGTCGAGCTGGCGGTGGATGCCGGTGGATTCGGAGGCCAGCACCTGCGCCTCTGGCGTGGGGGTTAGGCCGGCCGGCGTGCGCACGAACAGGCGGTAGCCCAACTGCAGCTCGGTGTGCGCCACCGCCTTGCTGATGGCCGACGGCGTGATGCACAGCAGCCGCGCCGCTGCGCTCATGTTGCCGGTCTGGAGCACCGCCTGAAAAACTTCCAGCTGCCGCAGGTTCATACGTCGGTCCCTGTTTTGGGGTGTGAGTGAAATTCACATGGGGGTGCTGATTATTCCGCAACAGTGTGTGTCGATCTCTCATAGGATGCGCCACCGCTCGAAAGCGGCGCGGTGGCCGCAAGGCGCCGTGACACACAAACACAACACACCTGTTCCAGGAGACTTTTCACCATGCGTATTTCCCCACCTGCTGCCACTGCCGCCCACCGCTGGCTGGCCGGCCTGCTGCTCTCGGCCGCATCGGCCGTGGCCATGGCCCAGGCCGCCCAGCCCCATGTCGTGGTGTTGGCCACCGGCGGCACCATTGCGGGCGCGGGCGCGTCGGCCGCCAACAGCGCCACCTATGCCGCGGCCAAGGTACCGGTGGACAAGCTGCTGGCCGGCCTGCCCGAGCTGGCCAGCGTCGCCAAGGTCTCCGGCGAGCAGGTGTTCCAGATCGCGTCCGAGAGCTTCACCAACGAGCACCTGCTCAAGCTCGGCCAGCGCGTCTCGGCATTGTCCAAGCAGGCCGATGTGGATGGCATCGTCATCACCCACGGCACCGACACGCTGGAAGAAACCGCCTACTTCCTGAACCTGGTGGTGCGCACCAACAAGCCCATCGTCGTGGTCGGCTCCATGCGCCCCGGCACGGCCCTGTCGGCCGACGGCGCGCTGAACCTGTACGACGCCGTGACCGTGGCCGCCAGCAAGGATGCCGCCGGCAAGGGCGTGCTCGTCACCATGAACGACGAGATCCAGAGCGGCCGCGACGTGAGCAAGACCATCAACATCAAGACCGAGGCCTTCAAGAGCCAGTGGGGCCCGCTGGGCATGGTGGTGGAAGGCAAGAACTACTGGTTCCGCGCGCCGGTCAAGCGCCACACTGCCAACTCCGAGTTCAACATCGACGAGATCCAGGCCCTGCCTGCGGTGGACATCGTGTACGGCTACGGCAACATGAACACCACCGGCATCGAGGCCTACAGCAAGGCTGGCGTGAAGGCGCTGATCCACGCCGGCACCGGCAACGGCTCGGTGGCCGCCCAGGCGGTGGATTCGCTCAAGGCCCTGCGCGGCAAGGGCGTGCAGGTGATCCGCTCGGCCCGCGTGCCCGACGGTTTTGTGCTGCGCAACGCCGAGCAGCCCGACGACAAGTACGACTGGGTGGTGGCGCACGACCTGCGCCCGCAAAAGGCCCGCATCCTGGCCATGGTGGCCTTGACCAAGACCAACGACAGCAAGGAACTGCAGCGCATTTTCTGGGAGTATTGAAGCCCCCTGAGGCGCTGCGCGCCTTCCCCCCTGAGGGGGGACGCACCCGGTGGCCTGGCTAAGCCAGATCCACGGGTGCTCTCGCGATAACGGCGCGCCTTGTTGTACGGGCTGGGTGTGGCGAGCGACGGGTTTTTTACTGATTTGGTGCACTGCTGTGCACCGATGGTTGCCTGAAAGGGCGGCACCTGCACGCGGTGGCTTATGGGCGGCGCGGATGGGTTGGAAAGGCTGGGGCTCCACGAGGGCCCTGGCCTTTTTTCATGGGGCGGGCGGTTTGGACCTCTGGCTGCTGGCAGCAACTGGCGCTGGCGTCGCGGTGTTTGCAGGGCGGCCTTGCTGCGGCGCCGTAAAATGATCGGTTCGCGTGTGCGATGCCCGTCCGTGCTGCCTGGGGTGGTAGGCAGGCCTTGCGCCAACGCCTTGCATCGTTTCCTTTTTCTCTTCCTACTAGCCCGGCCCTGGCTTGCCAGTGCCACAGACGCCATGTTGACATTCCAGCAAATCATTCTGAAGCTGCAGTCCTATTGGGACGCGCAGGGTTGCGCTCTTTTGCAGCCCTACGACATGGAAGTGGGCGCCGGCACCTCGCACACCGCCACCTTCCTGCGCGCCATCGGACCCGAGCCCTGGAAGGCCGCCTACGTGCAGCCCAGCCGCCGCCCCAAGGACGGCCGCTATGGCGAGAACCCCAACCGGCTGCAGCACTACTACCAGTACCAGGTGGTCCTGAAGCCCGCGCCGGCCAACATCCTGGAGCTGTACCTGGGTTCGCTCGAAGCCCTCGGTTTCGACCTCAAGAAGAACGACATCCGCTTCGTCGAGGACGACTGGGAGAACCCCACGCTCGGCGCCTGGGGCCTGGGCTGGGAGGTGTGGCTCAACGGCATGGAAGTCACGCAGTTCACGTATTTCCAGCAGGTCGGCGGCATCGACTGCAAGCCCGCCACGGGCGAGATCACGTATGGCCTGGAGCGCCTGGCGATGTACCTGCAGGGCGTGGACAACGTCTACAACCTCAAGTGGACCGACACGCTGAGCTATGGCGACGTCTACAAGCAAAACGAGGTGGAGCAGTCCACCTACAACTTCGAGCACAGCGACGCGGACTTCTTGTTCACCGCCTTCAATGCGCACGAGAAGCAGGCCAAGTACCTGATGGAGCAGCAGCTCGCGCTGCCCGCCTACGAGCAGGTGCTCAAGGCCGCGCACAGCTTCAACCTGCTGGATGCGCGCGGCGCCATCAGCGTGACCGAGCGTGCCGCGTACATCGGCCGCATCCGCAACCTGGCCCGTGCCGTGGCGCAAAGCTACTACGAGAGCCGCGAGCGCCTGGGCTTCCCCATGGCGCCCCGCGAGTGGGTGGACCAGATGGCCAAGAAGGCAGCCTGAGCGGACGAAAGAGAACAAGAACATGACGACGACCCAAAACCTTCTCGTAGAACTGTTTGTCGAAGAGCTGCCGCCCAAGGCGCTGCAAAAGCTGGGCGATGCCTTTGCCACCGTGCTGGGTGACCAGCTCAAGGCGCAGGGCCTGGCCACGGCAGCGTCCGTGGTCACGCCCTTTGCATCCCCCCGCCGGCTGGCTGCGCACGTGACCGCCGTGGCCGACAAGGCGGCCGACAAGGCCGTGCAGCAAAAGCTCATGCCCGTGACCGTGGCGCTCGATGCCAGCGGCAACGCCAGCCCGGCGCTGTTGAAAAAGCTGCAGGCCCTGGGCGCCGATGTGTCCGACCCGGCAGCCGCCGTGGCCGCGCTCAAGCGCGCGCAGGACGGCAAGGCCGAAGCGCTGTTCTACGACAGCGTGGTGCCCGGCGCCACGCTGCAGGAAGGCCTGCAAAAGGCTTTGCACGAAGCCATTGCCAAGCTGCCCATCCCCAAGGTCATGAGCTACCAGCTCGAAACCGACTGCGAGCTGCCCGGCTGGAGCAGCGTGAACTTCGTGCGCCCCGCGCACGGCCTGGTCGCGCTGCACGGCAGCACCGTGGTGCCGGTGAAGGCGCTGGGCCTGTCGGCGGGCAACAGCACGCAGGGCCACCGTTTTGAAGCCGCCGTGTCGCCCGTGGTGCTGCAGGACGCCGACAGCTACGCCGCCACGCTCAAGAAGGACGGCGCCGTGATCGCCTCCTTTGCCGAGCGCAAGGCCGAGATCGCCCGCCAGCTGACCGCGGCCGCCGCCCAGGTGGGCAACGGCGCGCGCCCCATCGAAGACGAGGCCCTGCTCGACGAAGTGACCGCGCTGGTCGAGCGGCCCAACGTGGTCACCTGCTCGTTCGAGACCGAGTTCCTCGACGTGCCGCAGGAATGCCTGATCCTCACGATGAAGGCCAACCAGAAGTACTTTCCGCTGCTCGACGCCGCGGGCAAGCTCACTCACAAGTTCCTGGTGGTCAGCAACATCAGTCCCGAAGACACGAGCTTCGTGACCGGCGGCAACGAGCGCGTGGTGCGTCCGCGCCTGGCCGACGCGAAGTTCTTCTTCGACCAGGACCGCAAGAAGACCCTGGCCTCGCGCGTGGAAGGCCTGGGCAAGGTGGTTTATCACAACAAGCTGGGCACGCAGGGTGAGCGCGTGGAGCGCGTGCGCGCTATCGCCAAAGCCATCGCCACGCAACTGGGCGACGCTGCTTTGGTCGCTGATGCCGACAAAGCCGCGCAACTGGCCAAGACCGACCTCGTGACCGACATGGTGGGCGAGTTCCCTGAGCTGCAGGGCATCATGGGCGGCTACTACGCCCTGAACGACGGCCTGGGCGAAACCGTGGCGCACGCCATCGAAGACCACTACAAGCCTCGCTTCGCGGGCGACACGCTGCCGCGCAACACCGCCGGCGTGGTGGTGGCGCTGGCCGACAAGCTCGAAACCCTGGTGGGCATGTTCGGCATCGGCAACCTGCCCACGGGCGACCGCGACCCGTTCGCGCTGCGCCGCCATGCGCTGGGCGTGATCCGCATGCTGGTCGAAAAAGACCTGCCGCTGCAGCTCAACGACCTGCTCGCCAGTGCGGTGCCCGCCTTTGGCGACAAGATCACCGACGCATCGGCGCCCCTGGCCGACTTCATCTACGACCGCCTTGCCGGCAGCCTGCGCGAGCAGGGCTACCGCGCGCAGGAAGTGGACGCCGTCATGGCCCTGCGCCCGCAGCGCCTGGCCCTGGTCGAAAAGCAGCTCGCGGCCGTGCGCGCCTTTGCCGCACTGCCCGAAAGCCCGGCCCTGGCCGCGGCCAACAAGCGCGTGGGCAACATCCTGAAAAAGGCCGAGGTCGAGGGCCCGGTGGATGCCCACGTGAACCCCGAGCTGCTGCAGGAAAAGGCCGAGCAGGACCTGTATGCCGCGCTGCAGCGCTTCGTGCCCGAAGCCAACGCCCAGTTCGACGCGGGCGACTACACCGCCAGCCTGCAGACCCTGGCCGTGCTGCGCGCGCCGGTGGATGCGTTCTTCGACGACGTGATGGTCAACGCCGAGCAGCTGGATGTGCGGATGAACCGCCTGGGCCTGCTCAAGATGCTGCACAACGCGATGAACCGCGTCGCGGATCTTTCCCGCCTGGCCGTTTGACCGGATGGCCCAAGCTGATAGGCTGGCGATTCTCACAAGGTAACCAAGCCCCATGAAACTCGCCATCCTCGACCGCGACGGCACCCTCAATCCGCTGGGGGAGGACTTCATTACCACCGCCGACGAGTGGACCGCCGTGCCCGGCGCGCTCGAAGCCATTGCGCGGCTCAACCACGCGGGCTGGCATGTGGTGGTCGCCACCAACCAGCCGGGCCTGGGGCGCGGGCTGTTCGACGTGATGGCCATCAACGCCATCCACGCCAAGATGCACCGCCAGCTGGCCGCCGTGGGCGGGCGCATCGATGCGGTGTTCTACTGCCCCCACGCCCCGGACGAGGACTGCGCCTGCCGCAAGCCCGCGCCGGGTTTGCTGGAGCAGATCTGCGACCGCTACGGCGTGGAGCGGCACGACGTGCAGATCGTGGGCAGCTGCGCTGTGCACCTGCAGGCGGGCGCCGCCGCCGGGGCCCAGCAGCTGCACCTGGTCTGCACCGGCCAGTCGGCCCTGGTCGATGCCCGCGGTGCGGTGCCCGAGGGGTTTCCGCCCGGCACCGTGCTGCATGAGAGTCTGAAGAATTTTGTGGACCAGCTGCTGCCTGCCGTGCCGGTGCCTGCACCCGCGGCTGCGGCGCAGGCTACACCGGCCGCACCAGCTGCTGCGGCCCATCCACCTGGTGCTATTTAATTGATAGCTGCTGGCGCTTGTCCATCAAGCGGTAGCGGCCCCAAAGGCTTGATTTACTCCATGGCTTTCATCCGTTCTCTCCTTCACTTCCTCTGGATGGGCATCACCGTGGTGCCCTACACGCTGGCCATCATGCTGGGCTCACTGTTCGGCATGCGCGGCCGGCCGCTGTACCGCATTGCGCGGGCGTGGCTGTCGCTGTGCATCAGCAGTGCCCGGGTGATCCTGGGCGTGCGCGCCAACGTGATGGGCATGGAGAACCTGCCGCAGGGCGAGAACGACGGGGCCGTGCTGCTGGTCAAGCACCAGTCCACCTACGAGACGTTTTTGATGCCGTCGATCATGCCGCGCCCCCTGGCGTACGTGTTCAAGAAAGAGCTGCTGCACGTGCCGTTCTTCGGCTGGTCCATCGGCCGGCTGGACATGATCCACATCGACCGCAACCAGCGCACGCAGGCGTTCAACAAGGTCGTGCAGCAAGGCAAGAAGCTGTTGGACAAGGGCATCTGGATCATCATGTTCCCCGAAGGCACGCGCATCGAGCGGGGCCAGAAGGGCAACTACAAGACCGGCGGCACGCGCCTGGCCATCGACACCGGCGCGCCGGTGGTGCCGATCGCGGTGACGTCCGCCAAGGTGTGGCCGCGCAAGGCGTTCATCAAGCGCCCCGGCGTGGTGGACGTGTCCATCGGCAAGCCCATCCCCAGCGCCGGCCGCCAGCCCGAAGAGCTGATGCGCGAGGTGGAAGCCTGGATCGAGGCCGAGATGCGCCGCCTGGACCCTGAGGCGTACCCCACCGCCAGCGCTACGGGCGCCACCACCCAGACGCCCGGGAAGTAAATCACCGTGATGCAGCGGCTGGTGCAACTGGCGCTCGACCTGTTCGATCCACCCCCGGCATCGGCTGGTGCCACAGCGCCGGTAGCGCCGCCTGCCACCCCCAGATCCGGCCCCAAAGTGCCTGTACCGCGCCAGAGGCGGGCGGGAGACGCTACTGAAAATATAGCGGACGCTGTGCCTGCTGCGCCACTCGTACCCACTGCGCCGGTCGCCGACCCCCCGGCTGCCCGCACACCTGCCATGCACACCCCGGGCGTGCCGCTGCCCTCGCTGCTGTCCCCCGCCGAATTCCGCCACCCCCAGGCCAACCGCGAGGTGCTGCTGGGCGATGCTGTGGTGGGCTATGCGCTGACGCGGGCGCGGCGCCGCACCATCGGCTTTACCGTGGGCGCCGACGGCCTGGCGGTGCGCGCGCCCAGCTGGGTCACGCTGTCGGCGGTGGACGCCGCGCTGCGCGAGAAGTGCGACTGGATCTTGCGCAAGCTGGGCGAGGCGCGCGAGCGCCAGCAGCGCATGGAAGGCGGGCGCATCGTCTGGGCCCACGGCGCCGTGCTGCCGTACCTGGGCGAGCCGCTCACCGTGGTGCTGGACCCGAGCCATGGCTTCACCGGCAAGGGCGGGGCGCTGGTGTCGGCTGCACCGTCTTCAGCCCAGCAGGTGCCCGGCAGTGCCGCACCCGAAGGCGCAGCCCCGGCCGAAGCCCGCAGCCTGCACATCGGCCTGCCCCACAGCGCCAGCCCCGCGCAGATCCGCGACGCCGTGCAGGCCTGGCTGATGCGCGATGCCCGCCGCCACTTCACCGCGCGGCTCGACCACTTTGCGCCGCTGCTGGGTGTGCGCTGGGCCAGCCTGCGTCTGTCGAGCGCCCAGACCCGCTGGGGCAGCGCCAAGGCCGACGGCTCCATCCGCCTGAACTGGCGCCTGCTGCACTACCGCCCGGCCATCATCGACTACGTGGTGGCGCACGAATTGGCCCACCTGCGCGTGATGGACCACAGCCCGCGCTTCTGGGACACCGTGGCCACGGTGGTGCCCGACTACGCGCAGCTGCGCGGCCATTTGCGCGAGGAGCCCGCGCCGCTGTGGTGAAGGCCGGCGGCACCGGCTGCATCGATGCCTGCGCTGCGCCCTGGTGAAGACCCGAGACTGAGACACGAAGGAGTGGACCGATGACAGCAAGCCCGACGATCACCCCCGCCGACGGATACGCCGGCGATGTTTCCCCGCAGCAGGCCTGGCAATGGGTCGAGGCCGGCCAGGCCGTGCTGGTGGACGTGCGCAGCGATGCCGAGCGCGACTGGGTCGGCCAAGTGCCCGGCGCCGCGGCCGTGGCCTGGAAGCAGTGGCCCGGCATGGCCATGAACGCAGACTTCGACGCACAGATCCGCGCCGCCGTCCCTGCCGGCACCCCCGCCGTGCTGCTGTGCCGCAGCGGCGTACGCTCCATCGCCGCCGCCCGCCGCGCCACGGAACTGGGCCTGACCGCCTACAACATCCTCGAAGGCTTCGAAGGCGATGCCGACGCCCAGGGCCACCGCGGCCAACGCGGCGGCTGGCGCTTCCACGGCCTGCCATGGAAACAGAGCTGATGCTCCTAAAAAAATAGCTGCTAGCGCTTGTCTATCAAGCGGTAGCAGCTATTTTTCTTTGAATTCGACGGTGTTGGACGGCCCAGCGATAGCGCAGACCCGCCGCGCCCAAATCACCCCCGCCCCCCGCCAGTGCACCCGTGGAACCGGCTTGTATGGTGGAGGTGTTGGGGTGGAGGGCCTGAGTACTGGCTATCGGCTTTGACCGACTGGCAAAGATAGCCCCCACCCCGCCCCTGAGCGTCGATAAGGAACTGAGCCGCACCTCAGCGCCGATCTGTAAGCAAGCTAACGCCTGTGGCGGGATTCCACCCCAACGATCGTCATTGTTCATTGGAGGAATCTCATCATGCAAGTACCCCTTTGTTTCATCGGCGTGGACGTCTCCAAGGCTGAGCTGGTCGTGGCCACCCACGGCCAGGACGCTTGCCTTGCCGTCTCTAACGAGTCCACTGCCATCGTGCAGTGGTTGCACACCCTGCCCCCTGGCGCGCTCTTGGCCATGGAGTCCACCGGCCGCTTTCACCAGCTGCTGGCCACCCTGGCCGCCGGCATGGGTTTGACGGTGTTCGTGCTCAACGCCCGCGATGTGTACTTCTACGCCAAGGGCCTGGGCGCGCGCGGCAAGACCGACCGGGTGGATGCCCGGATCATTGCCCGCTACCTGGCCGAGCACCACGAGCGGCTGCACCCGCACCGTGTCCCCAGCGCCTGTCAGGCCGAACTGGAGCAGTTGCTGGGCCAGCGCTGGACGGTGGTGACCAAGCGCACCGCGCTGCGCCAGTCGCTGCGCGACTGCAGCACGAGCATCGCGCAGGCGGCCGCGGGGCTGGAGGACGCCTTTGGCACCTTGCTGCACACCATCGATGGGCGCATTACGCAGTTGATCAAAGAGCAAGAGCAGTTGCACCGCGCTCGCACGTTGCTGCAAAGCATCGTGGGCATCGGTCCCCAATCGAGCGCGTTGCTGGTCACCGTGCTCGATCGCGTGGCGTTTTGCAGCTGTGATGCGCTGGTGGCCTACAGCGGGCTGGATCCCCGGGCCCACGACTCTGGGCGTAGCAGGGGGCGCAGGCACTTGTCCAAGCGAGGGAATCCGGCGCTGCGCCACCAGATGTTCATGGCGGCGATGTCGGCGTGCCACACGGTCACGTTTGCGGCGACCTACCAAGCGCTGCGCGCCAGGGGGCTCAAGAGCACAGAGGCCCTGGTCGTGCTGGCGCGCAAGCTGCTGCGCATTGCCTTTGCTGTGTGGCGATCGGGCAAGCCGTTTGATGCTCATCGCATCACCCCAAGCGCTTGACTCGAACCATAGAACCTTTGCCGGGCCACCGGGTGCGTCCCCCTTGGGAGAAGGCGCGCAGCGGCTAAGGGGGTGGCCCATCCTTCCCGTAGAACCGGCTTTGCCGGGCTACGGGGTGCGTCCCCCTCGGGGGAAGGCGCCGAAGGCGACTCAGGGGGGCTTATTTAACCTCTGGGATGCGCAGCTTCTGGCCCGGATAGATCTTGTCCGGGTGGCTCAGCATCGGCTTGTTGGCCTCGAAGATCACGGGGTACTTGTTGGCATCGCCGTAGAACTTCTTGGCGATGGCCGAGAGCGTGTCGCCGCGCACCACGTCGTGGTACTGGGCTTCGGGCTCGGGGTTGGTCACGTCCATCAGGTTTTCGACGCTGGTCACGTTGGCCACGTTGCCGCAGCACAGGGTGACCTTTTCTTTCGCCGACTGCGTGGGGGCCGTGCCCTTCACGGTGACCTTGCCCTGTGTGCCGTCGAAGGCCACCTGCACGTTGGTGGCGCCCAGGCTTTGCGACGCGATGTAGGCCTCGATGGCCTTGGCCGCCTTGGTGTTGAGTTCATCCTGCGTGGGGGCTGCTGCAGTGGCCGCCTGGGCTTCCTTGCCGCCGAACAGTTTTTCGCCGGCTTCCTTGATGAAACTGAAAAGACCCATGTCGTACCTCCTAGAGTGAAACAAAAACAGGAAGGACCAATGTAGCGGCAAAGCCCGCGCCCTCCGTGTCGGACAGGGACGTGAAACGATTTTTGACAATACCGCGCCGGCGACCGTCCGCGGCGCGCCCCGTCTCGGCCCTTGTTGCCCTGTGTCGCCCCCGAATCAGGGTGCGCGGCAAAACTCGTGATAATCCGCCGCATGACTTTTCTGGCCATCGACGTCGGCAACACCCGCCTCAAGTGGGCCTTGTACGACGCACCCCGTCCCGGGGCCCCGTTGCTGGCCCATGGCGCCGAATTCCTGGACAACATCGACCGGCTCGCCGAAGGCAGCTGGGCGCCGCTGCGCCACCCTGAGCGCATGCTGGGCTGCGTGGTGGCCGGCGATGCCGTCAAGCGGCGCGTGCAGGAGCAGATGGAGATCTGGGACGTGCAGCCTTCGTGGGTGGTCTCGTCCACGGAAGAAGCGGGGCTGGTCAACGGCTACGACCATCCGTCGCGCCTGGGCTCGGACCGCTGGGTGGCGATGGTCGGCGCGCGCCACCATGTGCTGCGCCAGGGACCCGCGCGCCCGCTGGTGGTGGTGATGGTGGGCACGGCGGTCACGGTGGAGTGCATCGATGCCCAGGGCCGCTTCATGGGCGGGCTGATCCTGCCTGGCCACGGCATCATGCTGCGGGCGCTGGAGTCCGGCACCGCAGGCCTGCATGTGCCCACGGGCGAGGTGCGCATGTTCCCCACCAACACCAGCGACGCGCTCACCAGCGGCGGCACCTATGCCATCGCAGGGGCCGTGGAGCGCATGGTGCAGCACGTGATCCAGCACTGCGGCGAGGAGCCGGCCTGCCTGATGACCGGCGGCGCAGGCTGGAAGATGGCGCCCAGCATGACGCGTCCCTTCGAGCTGGTGGACAACCTGATCTTCGACGGACTGCTGGAGATCGCCGCGCGGCGGTTCGGGGGCTGATTTGGAGAATGGGCCTCGTGGCCCATGCGTATTTTTCGGTGCCACTTCCGGCGCCGACCTCAAAGACTGGCGCGACCAAGTCCAGCAACCGCCGCGCAAGGGCCGCCAAGCCGCAAAGGCGGCGCATCGCTTGCGGGCGCTGGCGGTGTCCCCCTTCCCGAATCACCCAGTGATTCGAGAGAAGGGGGAAGGCGCGAAGCGCCTCAGGGGGATGCCCCCTTACTCCTCTTCCAATTCCGCGCGCGCCATCTCGATGTCCAGGCGCTCCATCGCGTCGACCGGCTCGCTCGCGGCGGCTTTCTCGTACAGCTGGGTGGCTTCCTTCATCTTCTTGTCGCCCTCCAGCATCACCAGTGCGTTGGCGTATTCGATCATGCCGATGGCCGAGCCGGGGTTGAGCTTGAGCGCCTCCTGGAACAGCTTCAGGCCCGTGTCCTTCTTGGCTCCATAGGTCATGCCGCCGATCAGCGAGCCCACCTTGTCGATCACCTCGGCATGGAAGGCGCCCAGGGCGATGCGGGCGTCGGCATGCTTGGGCGACAGGGCGATGGCTTTCTCCAGCGATTCCTTCACCTTGCCGCCCAGGCCCTGCGCCAGCGCCTTGGCCACGCTGATTCCCTGGCTGTAGCGGCCCAGCGCATACGCGTGCCAGTACCAGGCGTTGGCATTGCCGGGCTCTGCTGCGGCCTGCGCTGCGGCGCGTTCTGCCACCTGCATGAAGAGGTCGAGCCGGGTCTTTTCCTTTTGCTCCAGGTAGTTGGCATAGATCGCCGTGGCCTTGTTGGCGACGGTGATGCCCGCGCCGCCCGCGGCGATGCCGGCCGCGGCGGCCTTCTCGAAGTCGCCGCTGTGGAACAGCGCCCAGGCCTGCAGCACGGCCGGCTCTTTGGGGACGGGCTCGGCGTCGCCGTTGTGCAGGCGCGCCCATTGCTTCTTGATGCTCACAGCATCGAACATGTATTCACCAGCGTGTGGGAAAGAGGTCCACTTGGCCATGGTCTGTGTCTCCTGAGGTTCTTGTTGGTGAAGATATAGGGGTGGTGGCGGGCAGCCCAGGCCCGTCAGCCGGGCGCTGCGGCGTAGGCCTCCACGAGCTGCAGCAGGTGCGCGCGCTGGCCGGCCTCCAGGTACGGCATCAGCAGGTTGAGCACATGGTGGGCGCCGCGCAGCAGCGCCGCCTGCGCGCTCTCGGGCTCCAGGGCCCGGCGCGGGTCGCGCACGTACTCGAAGCTGAGCCAGTAGGTGAGCACCACGACCATGCTGGTCGCAGTGGCCTCCAGCTCGCGCGTGTCGATGTGCAGCGCGTCCGCACGGCCCATGCCGTCCAGCATGGCGCGCACCGCGCGGGTCTTGTTCTTCAAAATGGCCTGGAAGTGCGTCTCCAGGCGCCGGTTCTTGGACAGCAGGTCGTTGAGGTCGCGGTACAGAAAGCGGTACTGCCAGATCAGCTCGAACAGCGTGTGCATGAAGAACCAGGCGTCCTCCACATTGCGCACTCCGTCGGCGGCGGCCAGCAGTTCGTTGAGCGACTGCTCGTAGCGATCGAACAGCGCGTTGATCAGCTCGTCCTTGGCGGGGTAGTGGTAGTACAGGTTGCCGGGGCTGATGCGCAGCTCGGCGGAGATGAGCGTGGTGGAGACGTTGGGTTCGCCGAACCGGTTGAACAGGTCCAGTGTCACTTCCAGAATGCGTTCTGCGGTGCGGCGTGGCGCTTTCTTCACCATGTGGGCGGGCCCTCTTCGCGTCTTTGGGGATCGGTTTGTGCTTGTCTCTGGCAACACTCTAACCGAGCGGCGGATGCTGCATTGCATCAAATCTGATAGGCCCTGCGCGGCGCGCTGCGCCCGGGCCGCATGGCAAAACGGCCGGCACGCCAAGGCATGCCAGCCGTTTTTTCTTCGCCTCTTCAGCGCGGGCGGACGGCCCGTGCCGTGGCGTGCCGCAGCATCAGCTGGATGCTGCGGTCGCCGCCTTCTTGGCGGCGGCGCGGGGCTTGGCGGCGGCCTTCTTGGCTGGTGCTGCAGCGGCCTTGGCGGGCGCTTTCTTGGCGGCGGCCTTCTTGGCGGGAGCTGCCTTCTTCGTTGCGGCGGCCTTGGGTGCAGTCTTGCTCGTGCCCTTGGACAGCGCGTCGATGCGGGCGTTCAGGGCTTCGATATCGCGGGCAGAGGGCACGCCCAGCTTGGCCAGGGCCTTGGCCACGCGGTCTTCAAAAATGTTCTCCAGCTTGTCCCACTGGCCCTGGGCCTTGGAGCCGATGTCGGTGGCCATGTTGGTCACGCGGCTGGTGGCTTCAGAGATCTTTTCTTCGGCCACGGCCTGGGTCTTGCGCTGGATGGTCAGGCCTTCCTTGACCAGGGCTTCGAACACCTTGCCGCCTTCTTCCTGGGCCTTGGAAAAGGCGCCCAGGCCGGCCAGCCAGATCTGCTGGGCCGAGTCCTTGACGGTGCCCGACAGCTGGGCGTTGCTCTTCTTGTTGTCAGCGCTGAGTTTCTGCAGTTTCTTGACCATGGGGCCTCCGTTGTGGGATGGGTTGGGTTTGTCAGGGCACGACGCTGCCTTTGACGCATGGCCGGACTGTACGCGGCGCGGCGCGCAAGGTGTAGGCACCGGCTCCTAAAAGTGTAGAGCGTGCCGTCTACTGGCGGCGCCGGGGCTGCCCCCGATTCGGCGCGGGTTTGTGCTGAATCCGCGCCCGGTGGGCCTGCGCAAGAATCGGGCGATCACACAGGAGTTATCCATGCAGTATTTCGTGACGGGGGCAACAGGGTTCATCGGCAAGCGGCTGGTCAAGAAGCTGCTGGAGCGCAAGGGAGCGGTGGTGCATTTCCTGATCCGCCGCGAAAGCGCTGACAAGGTGGCCGACCTGCGCAGCTTCTGGGGCACGACGGCCGCCCGCGCGGTGCCGGTGTTCGGCGACCTCACGGCCAAAAAGTTGGGCGTGGTCGCGGACGACATCAAAAAGCTCAAGGGCCAGATCGACCACTTCTACCACCTGGCCGCGGTGTACGACCTGGGCGCCGACGAAGAGACCCAGGTGGCCGTGAACATCGAAGGCACGCGCAACACGGTGGACCTGGCCAAGGCCATCGACGCCGGCCACTTCCACCACGTCTCGTCCATCGCCGCCGCCGGTTTGTACGAAGGCGTGTTCCGCGAAGACATGTTCGAGGAGGCCGAGGGCCTGGACCACCCGTACTTCCAGACCAAGCACGAGAGCGAGAAGATCGTGCGCCAGGACTGCAAGGTGCCCTGGACGGTGTACCGCCCGGCCATGGTGGTGGGCGACAGCACGACCGGCGAGATGGACAAGATCGACGGCCCCTACTACTTCTTCAAGCTGATCCAGCGCCTGCGCCAGCTGCTGCCGCCCTGGATGCCCACCGTGGGCCTGGAAGGCGGGCGCGTGAACATCGTGCCGGTGGACTTCGTGGTCAATGCGCTGAACGTGATCAGCCACCAGAAGGACATCGTCAAGAAGTGCTACCACTTGGTGGACCCGGTGGGCTACCGCGTGGGCGACGTGCTGGACATCTTCAGCCGCGCCGCGCACGCACCGCGCATGAACCTGTTCATCAACGCGGCGCTGCTGGGCTTCATCCCCAAGAGCGTGAAGAAGGGCCTGATGGCGCTGGCCCCGGTGCGCCGCGTGCGCAACGCCGTGCTGAAGGACCTGGGCCTGCCCGAGGACATGCTGACGTTTGTGAACTACCCCACGCGCTTCGATTGCCGCGAGACACTCGCGGCGCTCAAGGGCTCGGGCGTGACCTGCCCCAACCTCAAGGACTACGCCTGGCGCCTGTGGGATTACTGGGAGCGCAACCTGGACCCGGAGCTTTTCATCGACCGCTCGCTCAAGGGCACGGTGGGCGGCAAGGTGGTGCTGGTGACCGGGGGCTCTTCGGGCATCGGCCTGGCTGCCGCGCACAAGTTTGCCGAGGCGGGCGCCACCACGGTGATCTGCGGGCGCGACCAGGACAAGCTCGACGAGGCCTGCGCCGAGGCGCGGGCCAAGGGCTACGAGTTCATCGCCTATGCGGCCGACATCGCCGACATGGCCGACTGCGACCGCTTCGTGCAGCTCTTGATCGACAAGCACGGCGGCGTGGACTTTCTCATCAACAACGCGGGCCGCTCCATCCGCCGCGCCATCGAGTCGAGCTACGACCGCTTTCATGACTACGAGCGCACCATGCAGCTCAACTACTTCGGCTGCCTGCGCGTGACCATGGGCTTCCTGCCCGGCATGGTGGCCCGGCGCAAGGGCCATGTGGTGAACATCAGCTCCATCGGCGTGCTGACCAATGCGCCGCGCTTCTCGGCCTATGTGGCCAGCAAGGCGGCGCTCGATGCCTGGACGCGCTGTGCATCGAGCGAGTTCGCCGACCAGGGCATCACCTTCACCACCATCAACATGCCGCTGGTGCGCACGCCCATGATCGCGCCCACCAAGATCTACAACAACGTGCCGACGCTGAGCCCCGAGGAGGCGGCCGACATGATCGCCCAGGCCTGCATCTTCAAGCCGGTGCGCATCGCCACCCGCCTGGGCATCACCGGGCAGATCCTGCATGCCCTGGTGCCGCGCGTGGCGCAGATCACGATGAACACGAGCTTTCGCATGTTCCCGGACTCCACCGCCGCGGCCAAGGGGGACAAGGGCGACAAGGCCGCCAAGCCGCAGCTGTCGGCCGAGGCGGTGGCACTGCAGCAGATGATGCGCGGCATCCATTTCTGAGTCCTGGTGCCGGCCTGTGCCCGTTGGGCTTGTTACGTCCAGCCGGAAACGCGGGTGGGATAATCGCCAGCTTTGCCGCAAGGCATTCTCAGACGGCTTACCCATGATTCTGGTTACCGGCGGCGCAGGCTTCATCGGCGCCAACTTCGTTCTTGACTGGCTCGCTGCCTCCAGCGAGCCCGTGGTCAACCTCGACAAGCTCACGTACGCGGGCAATGTGCACAACCTGGACGGTGTCCAGGGCGATGCGCGCCACATCTTCGTGCAGGGCGACATCGGCGACACCGCCCTGGTGGCCGGCCTGCTGGCCGAGCACAAGCCCCGCGCCGTGGTCAACTTCGCGGCCGAGTCGCATGTGGACCGGTCCATCCACGGGCCCGAGGATTTCATCCAGACCAACATCGTGGGATCGTTCCGCCTGCTCGAAGCCGTGCGGGCCTACTGGGGCGCACTGCCCGAGAGCGAGCGCGCGGCCTTCCGCTTCCTGCACGTCTCCACCGACGAGGTGTATGGATCGCTCGCGCCCACCGACCCGGCGTTTGCCGAGACGCGCGGCTTTGAGCCCAACAGCCCCTACAGCGCCAGCAAGGCCGCCAGCGACCACCTGGTGCGCGCCTGGCACCACACCTACGGCCTGCCGGTGCTCACCACCAACTGCAGCAACAACTACGGGCCGTACCACTTCCCCGAAAAGCTCATCCCGCTGATGATCGTCAACGCCTTGGCCGGCAAGAACCTGCCGGTCTACGGCGACGGCATGCAGGTGCGCGACTGGCTGTACGTGAAGGACCACTGCAGCGCGATCCGCCGCGTGCTGGAGGCCGGTGCCCCCGGCGAGACCTACAACGTGGGCGGCTGGAACGAGAAGCCCAACATCGAGATCGTGAACATGGTCTGTAGTCTGCTCGACGAGCTGCGCCCCCGCGCCGACCGCCAGAGCTACCGCACCCAGATCACCTACGTGAAGGACCGCCCCGGCCACGACCGCCGCTACGCCATCGACGCGCGCAAGATCGAGCGCGATCTGGGCTGGAAGCCCGCCGAGACCTTCGACACCGGCATCCGCAAAACGGTGCAGTGGTACCTGGACCATGCCGATTGGGTGGCCAGCGTGCAGACCGGCTCCTACCGGGACTGGGTGCAGACCCAGTACGCGGCGCAGGAGCCCGCGGCCGTGGCGGACGCCAGCGCATGAACATCCTGCTCTTTGGCAAAAGCGGCCAGGTCGGCTGGGAGCTGCAGCGCAGCCTGTCGGTGCTGGGCGCTGTCACGGCGCTGGACTTCGACAGCACCGAGCACTGCGGCGATTTCTCGAACACCGCTGGCGTGGTGGAGACAGTGCGCACCCTGCGCCCCGACGTCATCGTCAATGCCGCGGCCCACACCGCCGTGGACAAGGCCGAGAGCGAGGCCGACTTTGCACGCACGCTCAACGCCACCACCCCCGGCGCCATCGCGCAGGAGGCCGCAAGGCTCGGCGCCTGGCTGGTGCACTACAGCACCGACTACGTGTTCGACGGCAGCGGCAGCCGCCCCTGGGTGGAGACCGACGCGCCCGCGCCCTTGAGCGTGTACGGCCGCACCAAGCTCGAAGGCGAACGACTCATTGCAGAGGCGGGTGCCCAGCACCTCATCCTGCGCACCAGCTGGGTCTACGCCGCCCGCGGCGGCAACTTCGCCAAGACCATGCTGCGCCTGGCGCAGGAGCGCGAGCGCCTCACGGTGATCGATGACCAGTGGGGCGCGCCCACCGGCGCCGACCTGCTGGCCGACGTGACGGCCCACGCCATCCGCCACCTGCAGCAACGCCCGCAGGACGCCGGCCTGTACCACTGCGTGGCCGCGGGTGAGACGACCTGGAATGCGTACGCCAAATACGTGCTGGCGCAGGCGCAGATTGCGCAACCTGCTATTGAAATCAAAGCAAAAGAGGTCGCGCCAGTGCCTACGAGCGCATTCCCCACCCCTGCGGTGCGCCCGCACAACTCGCGCCTGAATACCGGCAAGCTGCAAGCCACCTTCGGCCTGCAGATGCCGCATTGGCAAGCGGGCGTGGCGCGCATGCTGGCTGAAACTCTGTGAACGGCACCTGACCATGACGCAACGCAAAGGCATCATCCTCGCCGGGGGCTCCGGCACCCGCCTGCATCCGGCCACCCTGGCCATCAGCAAGCAACTGCTGCCGGTGTACGACAAGCCCATGATCTATTACCCGCTGAGCACGCTGATGCTCGCGGGCATCCGCGACATCCTCATCATCAGCACCCCGCAGGACACCCCGCGGTTCGAGCAACTGCTGGGCGACGGCAGCCAGTGGGGCATCCGCCTGGAATATGCGGTGCAGGAGAGCCCGGACGGCCTGGCCCAGGCTTTCGTCATCGGCGAAAAGTTCCTGGACGGCGCGCCCAGCGCGCTGGTGCTGGGCGACAACATCTTCTACGGCCACGACTTTCACGAGCTGCTCGGAAACGCGATGCAGCGCACCGAAGGCGCCAGCGTGTTCGCCTACCACGTGCACGACCCCGAGCGCTACGGCGTGGCAGAGTTCGACGCACAGGGCAAAGTCCTTTCTCTGGAAGAAAAGCCCGCGCAGCCCAAGTCGAGCTATGCCGTCACCGGCCTGTACTTCTACGACAGCAGCGTGGTGGAACTGGCCAAGAGCCTGAAGCCGTCAGCGCGGGGCGAGTACGAAATCACCGACCTGAACCGCCTGTACCTGGACAAGGGCCAGCTCAACGTGGAGATCATGGGCCGCGGCTACGCGTGGCTGGATACCGGCACGCACGAGAGCCTGCTGGAGGCGGGGCAGTTCATTGCGACGCTGGAGCACCGGCAGGGGTTGAAGATTGCGTGTCCTGAAGAGATCGCCTGGCGCTATCAATGGATAGACAGCGTGCAACTGGAGCGGTTGGCGCAACCCCTCATCAAAAGCGGCTACGGGCAATACCTGCTGCGCGTGCTGAAAGAAAAGATCTACTGATACGCCTATGCAAGTCACACCACTCGCCATTCCGGACGTCTTTCTCATCGAACCCAAAGTGTTTGGGGACGCTCGGGGCTTCTTTCATGAAAGCTTCAACCAGCGTGCCTTCAATGAGGCGACCGGTACGGACCACCAGTTTGTGCAGGACAACCACAGCCGCAGTGCCAAGGGCGTGCTGCGCGGCCTGCACTACCAGATCCAGCAGCCGCAGGGAAAACTGGTTCGCGTCGTCCGCGGCGCTGTTTTCGATGTGGCGGTGGACATCCGCCGCAGTTCTCCGACGTTCGGGCGCTGGGTGGGCGAAGAGTTGAGCGAGGACAACCATCGCCAACTGTGGGTGCCCCCTGGTTTTGCACACGGCTTCCTGGTGCTGAGCGACACTGCCGAATTCTTGTACAAGACCACGGATTACTACGCGCCTGCCCATGAGCGGTGCATTGCGTGGAACGATCCGACCTTGGCGATCGATTGGCACGGTGGGGACAGCGCCCCCCTGTTGTCGGCCAAGGATGCAGCGGGTCTGCCGCTGCAAGCGGCAGAACTGTTCCCCTGAGGCTGGCCGCACCGGCCGCAGGCCTCCGGCTAGGGTCAACCCAGTTCGCCAGCGTTCCCGCTATCGGGGCGAGGCCAGGTGCTGTTGCACTGCTTCATAGAGTTTGTCGGCACCGAACTTTCGGTTGTCTGGATCGAAGGAGAACAGATTGTGTCCGCGTGCGACCACCTGCCCTTCCCAATACGGCTCGATAAAGAACGAGAGAAAGTCTGCGCCCTGCCGCTCATGTTGCCGCAGTGTCTCGCGCAGTTCGCCTGTGCTCATGGGCTTGAGCGGGTGGAATTCCGTCACGCCATAGCTGTGGTGGCCGGTGGAGGCGTACCACTTGGGAAAACCGGGTCCGTAGGAGGCATGCCCGTACAAGCTGACTCCCAGCCTGATGCCCGGGGTGTTCTTCTGTTGAAGTGACGCTTGAATGGCGAACTTGTTCGCGTCCCAACTCGGGTTGGTGAACGGAATGATCTGGTGGGTGTAGTGGGGCGTGGCTTTCAGGCACGATCGGCTCACCACATTGTCAAAAAATCGCAAATAGTCAGCCACCTGCTTGCCGCGAAATGCATGCCACAGCGGGACCAGCGGGTTGTAGTAGTAGGACGCCTGCTCCAGGGGCTGGTCGATGTGGAACTGCACCGAGCTCGGGGCCGGTGAATGCTTCGGAAGCTCAGCCTGGGCACGCAGGACAGGCGTGTTCTGGCGCTGGTCCATGATCGCGATGTGCCGTGTACCCAGCAGTGCCATCTGGCCTGGTGCGTCTTCCAGCAGCACATCGATGCGGTGCAAGCCGGCCGGCAGGCGGCGGAAATCCAAGTCCATGCGCCAGCCCGTGTTCGCATACCCGAACTCCGGCTTGGCCGCGAGCACATCTTGCCGCCCCTGGTCGACAGGGGTTTTGCCCACGAACACTCCGTTGGCGTACACGTGCACCCAGGGTGTGCGTGTGGGTATTTTCTGCACGGACGGGAACACCCAGCCAGAGACGGGCAGGGTGCCCTGCGCGAAGGAATCGATGTGCTCGGTGTAGCGCCGCAGTGGCTCGGTGCGGATGTCGCGCGCAGGGGGCTGCACTTCTTGAAAAGATCCGTAGGCGGAGCCCAGCACCCGATTCAGTTGCGCAATGCTGGTGAATTCCTGCTGGAGATACTGCTGAAATCCCGCGGTCGACTGCGGGCTGTAGTCGGTCACGCGGTAAGGGCGGTCAAAGCCCATGCCTGCTTCGAAATCTGGAAACAGGTGGTGCAGTTCCCCGAGCAGCGTCACCCCGCGTATCTTGGCGAGGTCGGCTGCCGGGAGACGGCAGACTTCGGACAGCAAGGCCTCGGTCGCCTGCACCCGGCGCGCCGTGAGTTCCGTGTCGGTACTGGCAATCGACCAGTTGTTGATGGCGGAGTCGTAGTAGCGGCTTTGGGCCATGGGGCCGTCACGCGTGTGTGCCAGATTTTTCGGGTCGGATGCCAGGGCGGCTTCCAGCGGCGCGTCGGCGGCAAAGTGTGTGGCAAAGAGGTACAGGATGACCGGTCGGCTCGTATCCCGTATGGTCCGGGCGATGCGCTGAACCCGCTCGGTGTCTATGACCCAACCATCGCCTTCTGGTCGAAACAGTTGAAGAAGTGGCGCGGCGAGCGTGTAGCCGACAGCCTGAGATGGCGCAGTGGGGCCGCCAGCCTGCAAGGCGGACAAGGTGGACTCCACCAGTGGGGCTGCGGACCCGTTCGGGCCTGTGCACGACTGCGCCAGTGCGTCGACGCGCGCATCTCCGGTGGTGGCCGGTTGCGAGGGCTGCATGATGCAGGGGTCGGCCACCGCGATCATGGGTGCCAGCAGCATGGCGCCCACCCGGGGCTGTTCGGCAGGCGCATGGGTTTTCCATAACGCTGTGCCCCCCCAACCGGCCAGCAGGACTGCGGCTGCGGCGAGGAGGGCGGCGATGGTGGGGGCTTTGCCTTGAGCTGGCGTTTTCATTGTTCGGTGAGGACTTGGATTCTTCAGACCCGCGACTGTAAAGTACCTTGGATTGAACGCGGATGTTGGGCCATCGAGTCGTGCAGAGATGTCTGCAGTCGGCATGGGAAACGGTCGAACCGGGGCTTGAAGCTGCAGAGAACGACAGCGACACGCGGCGGCCGGGCGAAGCCCCCGGCTACACTCAGCGATTCCGTTCAAGCCTTCGGTGCTGTCGTCAGCAGAGCCACGTACCTGCTGTCCATAGTGCTATCTGAGCATTCATGACTACCAATACACATTCCTCCGTAGCCGAGGCCCTCATTCCGGCCGCTGCTGCGCGCACGCGCATTGGCGATCTGCTGGTGCAGGCTGGGAAACTGAGCGCCCGCGACCTGGAGCGTGCGCTGTCTGCGCAGCAGGAAATGGGTGGGATGCTCGGACGCGTGCTGGTGCGGCTTGGCATTGTCTCGGACGCGGACGTCGCAGGCGCGTTGTCGGTCCAGCTCGGCATTCCGCTGGTGTCGGCGGTCGGATTCCCGGATCTCATGCCCGAAGTCAAGGGGCTGCTGCCAGAATTTCTTCAGGCCAACGTCGTCTACCCTTTGCGTCTGGAGGACGGCCAGCTTCACATGGCCATGGCTGTCCCGCAGGACGCTTTCGTCGTCAAGGCCCTTCGTTTGGCCACCGGCTACTCCATCCATCCGCATCTGGCGCTGGAGTCCGATATCGAGAGGGCTCTGGCGGAGCCGGTGGAGGAGCCCGAGGGAGACGAGGGCGATGAAGGCGACGGATTTGGCGATGGTTCTGACGGTGGAGATTTTGTTGAGCATCTGAAGGATCTGGCCAGCGAAGCGCCAGTCATCCGGCTGGTCAACACCATCATCGGGCGAGTGACGGATTTGCGGGCTTCCGACATTCACCTGGAGCCTTTCGACGATGGCCTGCATGTGCGCTACCGCGTGGACGGCGTCATTCATGCTGGCGAAGTGGTACCCCCGCGCCTCAGCGCGGCGGTCAATTCACGGGTCAAGCTGTTGGCGCACTTGGATATTGCTGAGCGGCGGCTTCCCCAGGATGGCCGTATCAAAACGCGTGTCAAGGGGCGCGAACTCGATCTGCGGGTCTCCACAGTCCCCACGGTGCATGGCGAAAGCGTCGTGATGCGAGTGCTGGACCGCGCAAGTGTTCGCTTGAATCTGGAGAAGATGGGTTTTGAAAAAGACACCCTGGAGCGGTTCAACCACCTGTTGAACAAGCCCCACGGCATCTTGCTGGTCACCGGCCCCACGGGCTCCGGAAAAACCACCACGCTGTACGCCGCGCTGTCCAAGATCGATGCAGATTCCAACAAGATCATCACGGTGGAAGATCCGGTGGAGTATCAACTCGAGGGTATCAACCAGATCCAGGTCCACCCCCAGATCAACCTGACGTTTGCGAACGCGCTGCGCTCCATTCTTCGGCAGGATCCGGACATCATCATGATTGGGGAAATGCGGGACGGTGAAACGGCTCAAATTGCAGTGCAATCTGCCTTGACCGGGCACTTGGTGCTCTCCACGCTTCACACCAACACGGCGGCTGGGGCTGTGATCCGCATGCAGGACATGGGGGTGGAAAGTTACCTGATCACGTCTGCGGTCAATGGGGTGCTGGCTCAGCGGCTTGTGCGCACGCTGTGCGGCAGCTGCAAAGAGGCTTACGAGCCGGGCCCGGACGTGCGGGAGCGCACTGGATTGATGCGATTCGCCGAGCCGGGAAAACTGATCTACAAGGCTCGCGGCTGTGACCAATGCCGCAACACAGGCTACCGCGGGCGTACCGGCATCCATGAGCTGCTCACCCTTGATGAGCCCATGCGCAGGGCGATCATTGATGGATTGGACGCCAATGCCTTGAATGCGTTGGCGGCGCAGCGGGGCATGCTGAATCTCTACGAGGACGGATTGCGCAAAGTTGCTGCCGGCGTGACCACTCTGGATGAATTGGCGCGTGTAACGCAGGATCAGACCGATGCCTGATTTCGTATGGCGCGCAGCGTCCGGCACAGGGAAGATCGCTGAAGGGCAGTTGAGTGCCATCAGCGAGGCGGCTGCATTGAAGCAATTGCGTGAGCAGGGCCTCACGCCGCTGAGCATTCATGAAGGAGCCGGTGGTGCAGCACCGCAGGCTGCCAGCGCCGGCGGCTCGGCATCATCCATCATGCCGGCTTCCAGCAAGCGCGCGGGCAAGGGGCCTGTCAAGTTGGCGGATGTGCAGGCCCTGACCTCCGAGCTGTCGATCATGCTCAGGGCCGGATTGGCCCTGGACAACGCGTTGCGTGTGCTCATCGACATGAGCTACAAGCCCAGCGTGGCCGCCTTGCTTCAAGGTGTGCTCGATGCCGTCAAGGGCGGAACTCCGCTGAGCCGTGCGCTGGCCGCACACCGGGAGTTGTTTGGTGATTTCTACATCAACATGATCCGGTCTGGAGAAGCGAGCGGACAAATGTCTGCAGTGCTGGAGCGTTTGGTGGAGCACCTGGAGCGCCAGCGTGCACTGCGCGAAAGTGTGGTGTCGGCAACCATTTACCCGGCGATTTTGCTGGCGGTGGCGGCGCTTTCGCTCATCGTCATGCTGGGCTTCGTCGTCCCGCAGTTCGAGAAACTGTTCACGGACATGGGCGACGCATTGCCTTTGCCCACCCAATGGGTCATGGCGCTGGGGCATGCGTTCAAGAAATATGGTCTTGTGATTGCGGTCGCGGGATTCGGGCTCGGGGCCGTGCTCCAGAAATGGTTCCGTTCACCGGGCGGACGCCATTGGTGGCAGGCGCGCCTTCTCAGGCTGCCCCTCATCGGTCGGTTGACGCTGAAATACCAACTCACACTCTTCTCCCGCTCATTGGGAACTCTGCTCGGAAACGGGGTTCCGATGCTCACAGCGCTGCACATTGCGACGGAAACGGTGGGAAACGCCGTTTTGCAGCAAGCCCTTGTGAAAGTGGCGCCCATCGTCAAGGAAGGCGGAAAGGTCGTGCAGGCCATCTCTGCGACTGGCATTTTCGAGCCTCTGGCGATCAATCTGATTCGCGTGGGGGAAGAGACTGGTCGCATCGGTCCCATGATGCTGGAGCTTTCCAACATATTGAACCGGGAGGTCGAAACCGGTATCAAACGACTGCTCACCTTGGTAGAGCCAGTGCTCATCCTGGTTCTGGGTGTGCTGATAGCGGCCATCATCGTCTCCATCCTGTTGGGGATCCTGTCGGTCAATGACTTGGCCGTATAATTTTTTTGCTTTGGAGGTTAAGTTGATGGTCTACCAAACTGCTCGAGCAGACTTGCGTCAACGTCTGTTGGGCAACATGCGCAAGAACACCAAAAACAAAGGGTTCACGCTGATTGAACTGCTGGTGGTGCTGGCAATTCTCACCATGCTGGCGGGCCTTGTAGGCCCCAAGGTACTCAATTCGCTGGGTGGCGCGAAGTCAAAGACGGCAGCGGTTCAGATTGCCGACCTGGACAAGTCGCTTGAACTGTTCAAGCTGGACGTCGGGCGTTACCCCTCCACTGAAGAAGGCCTGAACGCCCTGGTGACCAAGCCCGGGTCTGCCAATGGCTGGAACGGGCCTTACTTGAAGGGCGGATTGCCCTCAGACCCCTGGGGTAACGCCTACAAGTACTCCACCTCTGCGGCGGGTATTGAAATACTGTCGTTGGGCTCCGACAACGCTGCGGGCGGCGACGGCGAAGCTGCGGACGTGCGCAACACCAAATAGTACGTAGAGCGCTCACGAAGGGCCGCGCAGCGGCTGAACGGAGCGCTCTATGGAAGGCAATCAGCACAGTGACAGGCGCACCCCGCCGCGTGAGCGGCTTCACTTTGATCGAGTTGCTGGTTGTCTTTGCGATCATTGCGCTCGTCGTGGGGCTCGTGCCTGTCGCGATGGACCGCATGCGTGAGGGTGCCCAGTACCGCGATGTTGTCCGTACCGTTGTCGGCCAATTGCGATTGGCCCGCGAGCAGGCCGTGGCGTCAGGACGCGACGTTCAATTCACCGTCGATGTGGCGCAGCGTCGTTACGGTCTGGGTCCAGACCCGTCGCTCCTGTTGCCGGACGCCTTGCAAATGAAAGCGGTGGCCGCGGCATTGGAGGGTGATGAGCAATCGACTGGAAAACTGAGCATCCGGTTTTTGCCCTCCGGTGGGTCGTCTGGCGGTAGTGTCCAGATACTCCGCGGCGCAGGAGACGGTGTGCGCTTGCGCGTGGACTGGTTGTCGGGGCGGGTGACGCAAGAGGCGCTGATTCCATGAGCCGATCCGCTCGCAACACACACCGGCCACGACTGACCGCCACTGCGCGCGCGGTTTCCGGCTTCACGCTGCTGGAGCTGTTGGTGGCGTTTTCCATCATGGCCATGGCGTTGGGCCTGTTCTATCGCGCACTGGGTGGCAATGCCAGGGCGGTCGACCATGTGCAGCGGTACCAGGGGGCCGTCGTGCTGGCCCAGTCGCTCCTTGAGCTGCGGGATTCCGTGCCCGCGGGCGGCTGGAACGACGAGGGCGACAGTGGCGGATACCACTGGCGGGTGCAATCGCAGCCCTACAGTACAGACGCACAGGGCCCCAGGGTGCCGGTGCTCTACCAGGTGTCCATCGCCATCAGCTGGGGACAGGGAAGCGAGAATGTCCGCAATTTGGCGTTGAGCACGCTCAGGCCGGAGCGCATCCCACCCGTGGGGATACGGCCGTGATGCAGTTGCTTCGCAGTTCTCTACCGAAAGCCTGTACCGCCAGCGCGCGTGTGCAGCGCAAGACCGCCGGTTTCACGCTGCTGGAGCTATTGGTGGTCATGGCGCTGATGTCGCTTCTGATTCTGGCAATGGCCTCGGCGCTGCAAACCACCTCGCAGACCAGCGAGCGGGTGGATCTCGCGCTGACCCGTTCCGATGATCTGCGCATCGTGTCGGGGTTTCTGCAAACGACGGTGGGCCGCATATCGTTGCAGAGGCGAGGCTATCCCTACAAAGAGGGAACCAACCGATATTATTTCGAAGGGCAGGAGGCGGAACTGATGTGGCTCGGCGTCATGCCCGCCGGTTACGCCGCGAGCGGACGCAGTCTCATGCGGTTGCGTCAGGAAGTGACCGATCAGGGAAGCCCTGCTCTGGTGCTGCAGTACCTGCCTTGGGCTGGTGCGGCGGTGGAACCAGATTGGTCTCAGGCGACCAGCCATGTGCTGCTCAACGGTGTGACGCAATTGCAGATCCTGTACCAGGACGCACGTCCTGAGCCGCCCGTTTGGTCATCCAGTTGGACGCTGACGGACCAGGTGCCGCAGCGTGTGCGGATCGTGCTGCAAACCGATAGAGGCGCGCTGCCGGATCTTGTCGTGAGCATGCGGCCCCTTCCGGCCAGCGACCCCCGCTCCCGTGGAGCAGTTTTTGGGGGAGACGTTCGGTGAGCGAGTCGACTACAAGTTTCGGATGCTGTGGGGTGAGAGTCCAGATCGGGCGTTGCGCCGTGTCGATGCGAAGCACAACACGGACACGCGGGATGGCGCTCATTGCCGTGCTTTGGCTGGTGGCGGCGCTCAGCATCATGGTCGGAAGTTTGTCGACCAGCATTCGCCAGGAATCCCGGACCATATCCGCCAAGCGCGAGTTGGTGACCGCGCAGGCGACTGGCGATGCTGTGGTGCAGTTGGCATTGCAAAAGCTGAGAGCCGCTGACCGGGCGCCAGACCGCTGGATGCAGGCAAAGTTAGCTTTCGAGGGGCAGGAGCTGGCGGTCCAGGTCACCCCGCTCAACGGTTTGATTGACCTCAATCGGGCGGAGGCGCCATTGCTGTCGCGTTTGTTCGCGGTGGCCGGAGGATTGCCTCCTGACGGCGCACAGGCCTTGGCGCAAGCCATTGTCGACAAGCGCCAGGCGCGCGACAGCCAGGGCGGATTGATGCGTTTCGAGGCAGAAGAAGACCTGCTCCAGGTGTCCGGGGTCAGCTATGACCTCTATGCTAGACTGGCGCCCCTTGTGACGCTGGAGGGGCGTGGTTCCAGCAGAGTGAATGCCAACGCGGCCCCTTTGCCTGTGCTTGTGGTGCTTGCCAATGGCGATCAGCGCGTGGCCGAGGCGATCCATGCCAAGCGGCTTGCAGGGGACGTGGGTATCGACACCTCAGGCCTGGATCCCAGCCTGACGGACAATTCATCCTCGACACGCGTCCGGGTCACGGCATTGGTGCCGATAGATTCCGGCAAGGTTGTTCACGTGTCTCGTAGCGTGGACCTCATGACTGCGGCAGCCGATGGCACGCCATGGTCCACGTACCGCGTCTCCACCAGTATCCAGGCTGCGGCCTCCGAGAATTGAACACAAAACCCTCACATGCCTGCCTTTTCGTCTGAGGCCCGCTTTCTGGGCGTTGATCTGAGCGGTCTTGTGCAAGACACCCGCAAGGCCTGGGCGCACGCCCAGAGCTGGCCGCTTTTCGCATGGCTCACGCCTTCGCTGCCCGTCCTGCTGATTCATCCTGACGGCAGCCAATCCCATTGGCAAGGCCACCGCCCGGCCCGCAAGCCAGCGTCGCCCAGGGACGCGAAGGCCCGCGGCGCGTTTGTCGCTTTGGAACTGCCCTCGGACCTGGTGCTCTCCAGGACCATTCGCCTACCGGTGGGAATGAGCCGTGCAGACACGGGCAACGCCCTGGCGCTGCAAGCGCGCACCTTCAGTCCATTCCCCCCTGAAGATCTGATCTGGGTCAGCGACGCAACCCCAGTGCCAAGCACCTACACGCTGGTGTTGGCGTCTCGCCTGCAGGTCGACCAATATGTGCAGGAGCTTCGCCAGCGGATGCCTGCGGTCGTCGGCGCGTCGCCGGCCGAGGTGTGGGTGGCTGTCGGTGCGCAGAAATACGCGGCCTTGCCAGGTGCAGGCGTCGAGCGGCGCCAACGCCTGATTGCCCGCCAGCGCAACCTGGGGTACGCATTGCTGCTGTGCATCGTGGCTGTGCTCACTGCCATGGCCGTGACGCCGACACTCCAGCTCCGGGTGCGTGCGTTGCAGGCCGCTGCAGCCTACGAAGACGTCGTGCGGCGCACTGCGCCCGTCGTTCGCGACCGCGAACAGGTGGTACTAGCTTCCAACAAGCTGAACGCACTGTCAGAAATACTGGGCGAACGCATCGAGCCACTGCGTGTGATCGACACCCTGACGCAAATCCTGCCGGACGACGCAGCTGTGCAGGCTTTGCAGCTGGTCGGCACCAAGGTTTCGCTGAGTGGTCAGGCCACCGATGCTGCCGAATTGATGCAGAAGCTGGGCCAGCACCCTGGCATTCGAGAAGTGAAGGCGCCAGCTGCAGCGACCCGTCTGAACAACTCCAACAAGGAAAGCTTCAGTATCGAGTTCGTCGTCGATCCCAAGGTGTTCGGCACTGCTGGTCCGCAGACTGCTGTGGCGGGTGCGACTCAAGTGACTGGATCGGCAGCGGTGGCACCCACAGCAGCGACCTCGGCGACCTCAGTGGCACCCGCTGTATCGACAGCCTCTGGCGCAGGAGTGCGTCGATGAAGCCTATCCGTTTTCCCAAAGATGTCGTGTTGGTCTTGGCGTCCATCCTGTTGGCTTTGGTGCCTTTGATCGCCGGAGGGATCTATGTGTACCAAAAGCACCAGTGGGCCCGTGACCTTGTGGCCCAGCTGGAGCCGCGCTATGCACGCCTGACCGGCCTGGACTTGCAGAAGTCAGAGATCGAGGACGTTCGCAAGCGCGTCCAGCAGGCGCAGACCGAGTATGTGTACCCTGCCACCATGGATGTCAGCCAGGCGGGCAATGCTGCCCAGCAGCACGTCCGCGAAATCTTCGCTGCCGCCGGCATGCAGATCAGCAGCAGCCAGGTGCTCCAGCCCAAGGATGAAAAAGGCTACGACCGTATTTCCCTCAAGGTGCAGGCGGAAGGCGAGTTGCTGGCCCTGCAGAGCGTGTTGACCGTGCTTGGCAGCCAGAAGCCGGTCATCATCATTGACGGTGTGGTAGTCCAGCTCATTGGTGGCCTCAACGTGCCGAGTTCTGCCAAGCAGACCCCTGTGCGGCTGACGACGCAGTTCTCGCTCAGCGTGCTGAAAGACCGCACATGAAAATACGTGCCGTAGGAGTGCTGGCTTTCATCAACCTCGCGCTCCTGTGCGGGCTGGCGCTAATGTGGGTCAAGCCCGATGGAACTCCCCGCAACATCCGCTGGAACGAGCCTGCGCCTTTGAAGGCAGACATCGCCAGTCTTGCGCCAGCGCTCATGCCCGACAAACAGATGGAGTCCAGCCGCTTCCTCGCTATGCTGGAGCGCCCGCTGTTTTCTGCCACGCGGCGGCCGCCGCCGCCTCCACCGCCCGAGCAGCCCCCGCCGCCGCCAGACTACCTCAGCACTGCCCGTGTGACCGGCATCGTGCGGGGCGAAGGGGTGGGCTATGCCATCTTGCTGGTCAACGGCAAACAGCGCCGCGTGCAGCAGAACCAGAGCGTGGAGGGCTGGACCCTCAAAAGTTTTGGCGACCGTCAGGTCACCTTCATCCGTGGTGAGCAATCTCAAACGCTGACCATGCAACGGGCAGATGTCAGCAAGTATGGCGGTCTGGCGCAACCGGCGCCCACCATGCAGAGCGCGCAGCCAGTTCCAGCTCCTTCCTCCATTGAGCGGCGGGGAGATGGTTCCGCCGCATCTGCGGGGACCGCAGCCGGTGGCAGCACCGGCACAGCAGAGGCGCCCGCAAGGCCGCGCCCCCCGCCACCGCGGTTTGGTCCCTGATGCAGAGACCCACCCGGTTCATCCTGAAGTAATCGTAGGCTCCTGAACAATGACTCTCCCCCGCTTCGGCTACTCCTTGCTCGCCCTCGCCATGCTGCAAGGCCTGAGCGCCACATCGTGGGCGCAGGCTGCACCCGGCGCTGCGGCAGTTCCCGCCACCCCCACGCAGGCCGCCCCCGCCACAGATGCCGCTCGTGTGCAGCCGCAAGCCGAGCCTGCCGAAACGCGGCCCCGCATCATCCGCGGCAACGACCAGGTCATTGCGCCCGGCAAGCCAGCTGCAACCTTGAGCGGTGCGCCGCTCACCTTCAGCTTTGAAGATGCTCCGGTGGCCGACGTCGTGCGCACCGTGCTGGGCGACATCATGGGCGTGCCCTATGTGCTGCACCCGCCCATCGCCGGCACCGTGACATTGGCCAGCCGCAACGCCATTCCGCCAGACCAGGCCGTGTTTCTGCTGGAAAGCGCGCTGCAGGCCAACGGCCTAGCCCTGGCGCGTGACGCCCGCGGCACCTACCACGTGGGCCGGGCAGACATGCTGCGCAACATTGGCTCCGATGTGCGCCAGGCCAGCCCGCGTGCGCCCCTGTCCCCCGGTTTTGGTGCCATCGTCATTCCGCTCAACTACATCGGCGCCGGAGAGATGGCCTCCATCCTGCGCCCCATGGTTCCGGGCGATGCCATCATCCGCGTGGACACGGTACGCAACCTGTTGGTCATGAACGGCACCCGCACCCAGGCCGAAGGGTGGCTGGAGCTGGTCAACACCTTCGACGTCGATTTGCTCAAGGGCATGTCGGTGGGTGTGTTCCCGCTCAAGCACGCGAGTGTCAAGGAGATCGAGGCGGCCTTGAGGTTGGTCAGTGGCGGCAGTGCTGCCCCGGCCGGAGGTGCAACGGGCGGCGCTGCTGGCAGCGTGGGAACGCAGGCGGGTGCCGCGGGACGCGGGCAAGCGGGCAACGCTGGCGCTGCAGCCTCTGCGGTTCTGGGTGAAGGCAATCCTTTGTTCGGCGCCTTGCGCATCATGCCCATCGAGCGCATCAACTCGATCTTGGTCGTGACCCCTCGCGCCGCCTATCTGGACGAAGCGCGCCGCTGGATCGAACGCTTCGATCAGCCCACCGACAGCGGTGGCGAGCCACAGCTGTACATCTACCAGGTGCAGAACGTCAACGCGAAACACCTTGCCAATGTGCTCAGTGGAATTTTTGGTGGGCAAACGAGCAGCATGGGTAACGTGGCCAACAGTGGAGTGGCCCCCGGTCTGTCCACCGCAACCGGCAATTCGTTCGGTCAAAACTCCATGTCGAGCGGCACGTTTGGCAATTCCAACTCGTCTTTTGGCGGTGGCATGTCGAGCAGCACGTTCGGCAACCGCGCCGGGGTCCAGAATTCGGGCTTCAACAGCCTGGGTGGTCGAAACAACCAGAACAGCGGTACTCAGCAGCAGCCCGCTGCTGCTGCCAGCATCGGCAATATTCGGGTCATGGCAGACGAGTTGAACAACTCGGTTCTGGTCTGGGGTACCAAGTCCGAATACAGCAAGATTGAAGCGACGCTCAAACGACTGGATGTGCCGGTGACCCAGGTCCTGATCGAAGCCACCATCGTTGAAGTCACCCTCTCCGACGAACTGGAGTACGGTCTGCAATGGGCCTTCAATGACAACCCTACCCGCAACGGTTCGACCTACCGCGGCAATGGCCAGCTGACCAACAACGCCAACGGAATCATCAGCGGTCTGGCACAAGGCTTCTCGTACACGGTGGGGCGGTCAACAAGCGACATCCGAGCCACATTGAATGCGCTGGCGACGAAGTCGTTGGTGAAGGTGATCTCAAGCCCATCGCTGATGGTGTTGGACAACCACACTGCAAGCATCGCTGTCGGCAACCAGCAACCTGTCAAAACCAACACCACCACGCCGATCACGGACATCACCACGGGTGTGACCACCAGCACCATTCAGTACAAGGACACCGGCGTCAACCTGACCGTCACGCCGTCGGTCAATGCAGGCAACCTGGTGACCATGCAGGTGGACCAGACCGTGACGGATGTGGGTGCAGACGTGCCGAGCGCAGATGGTCAGCCTGCTTTCTTGCAGCGACAGATCAGCAGCAAGGTGGCGGTGCGCACGGGCGAGGCCATCGTGCTGGGGGGGTTGATCAAGGACAACTCCAATACGGGCAAGTCTGGCGTACCGTTCCTGCAAGATGTCCCGCTGGTGGGCAAGCTGTTTGGCTCCAACACGGTCAATAAGGGCCGCACCGAGCTGCTGGTAGTCATCACGCCGCGGGTCGTGCGTACCGACATTGACATCCGCGAAGTGAGCGAAGATCTTCGAGATCGACTCAAGGGTCTGAAGGCCATCGAAAACCTGGGCATCGGAACCAAAGCCCCGGTACTCGACTCGGTACCGCAGCGTTCTGCACCGGCTAACTAACCAAAGTGCCGAATGTGACCTGAGCCAGACCAACCCCTTTGAAGCCGCCCGCATTGCGGGCGGACTTTTTTGGAGAGTTCGGCAAAGCGATGTGAGCAGTCGCTATCATTTTTTTGTAGGAGTAAGTATTCATGACGATTCTTCAGTCGGCCGCCGCCCCCGCCACGATGGCACCCGTTGCTGTACCGCGCAGCATCAGCCGTGCCAAGATTGCACTGGCTGCCCTGGTAATGGCGGCAACAGCAGGTTGTGCCACCATGAGCGGCCAGACGCCTGAACAAAAGGTTCAGGCCCGTGCAGAAGCATTCTGGAAGGCACGCGTCGCAGGCGACGCCAAGGCTGCCTATGCACTGATGACCCCCGCCTACCGTGGCTTGCGCGACGAGCCATCGTTCGTCAAGCAATTCGGTGAGAAAGCGCCCGTTACGAAAAGCGAGATCACCAAGGTCACTTGCGAAGACGCAGAAAAGTGCATCGCGCAGGTGGGCCTGACTGCCAAACCGATGGTGCCTGGCCTGGCCTTGCCCACAGTGACTGGCTACATCGATGAGACCTGGGTGTTGGTAGACGGTCAATGGTGGCGCCACGAAGCTCCCTGACCGTGACAAATGACTCAAGAAACAACACTTCGTGCTGCCGTTGATAGAAATCATGGGACCGCAGGTGGGTGCTTGGGTATAGTCGGAATTGCTGATTACTATCCTGCGCCCGGCAGCTTGCTGCCAATGGTGACCAAGCCCTCTCTGTGGCGATGAAGCAACAGGTTTGTGGGGGTGCCGGAATCTTAGGCAGGTTTGAAAAACTCTGTGCTAGGATTCGCGGGCGTAATCAATCGTGGTAGTTGCGCTTATTTATTTAACTGGAGTTAAAGCATGAGAAAGAATGTATTGGCACTGAGCATTGCTGCCATGGTTGGTAGCTTTGCTGGCGTTGCCCAAGCTGACGTGTTTGCACCTGCTGCTGCCGCTACTGGCGTTGTGCTCGGCACGAACGTGGCTACTGAGCCAGGCGTGGTTGGTGCTGTTGCTACGGCCGCAACCGTGCTGGAAGTGAATTCCAACAACACCGGCCACATGCTGGTGGTTCCTTACTACACGGTGCAAAACGGCAACATGTCCGTGATCCACCTGAGCAACACCGACCGCGCCAACGGTAAGGCTGTGAAGATCCGCTTCCGCGGCGCCGCCAACTCGGACGACGTCAAGGATTTCCAGATCTTCCTGTCGCCTGGTGACGTGTGGACTGGTGCCGTTCTGCAAGGTGCCGATGGCGCAGCTTCGCTGTTCTCCAACGACAAGACCTGCACGGTTCCCGCTATTCCTTCGACCGGCACGCCTTTCGCTACCGCTCGTCTGAACACTACCGCCAATGTGAACGGCACGCGTGAAGGCTACGTTGAAATCTTCAACATGGCTGACATCCCATCTGTGAAGCTGTACAACGCTGCCACGCCTGCATCGGGCGTGGTTGCTGGTAACGCCGGCACTGCCAACTCCATCCTGTACACGGCTACCAAGCACGTGGCTGGTGTGGCGCCTTGCTCGGTGGCAGGTTCTGCCTCCCGTTCCACTCTTGATGAAATCGCTCTGACCAACTTCACTGCGGGCGCTCACGCTGCATCCGTCGGTTTCGCTGGCGCAACGACCGGTCTGGCTGCTGACTGGTACATCCTGAACCTGGCTCAAACCACTGCCTTCTCTGGCTCCGCTACCGCTATCGAAGCGCGCGTGGGTGCTGGTGGTGCTGCTGGTGCCGCCAACTTCGTGCATTTCCCACAAACGGACGCTGGTTCGGCTGCTTTCTTTGCTTCCGCCAACAAGAGCGCTGACACTTACACCGCTGACCCGCTGCTGCGCACTAACGTGCACAACCAAGCCAAGGCCGCCGTTGTTGGTCCAGTCGTGACGCCTCTGTTCATCGACCTGCCAGACATGTCGACGCCTTACCTGGTTGGCAATGCTCCTGCTGGCGCTCCTGCTGACGCAAACCGTCCTAAGGTCCAGGCTGTGACCCTGACTGCCGCTCTGTCGCGCACGTCGGTGTCTAACCAGTACGCTCTGGATGCAGGCATTTCGGCTCAGACCGACTGGGTGTTCTCCATGCCTACCCGTCGTTACAGCGTTGCTGCTAACTACAAGGCTGCCACCACCGCCGCTGATGCATACCGCCTGTATTCCGACTTGAGCGTGATTGCTACTTCCCCAGCACTGCCCGCCCTGACAGGTGCAGCTGACGAGTGGTTCCACCCCGCTAACACTTCGGTGGACAGCCGTGGCAACATCTGCGTGAATGCAGACGGTATCCGCTTCTTCGACCGCGAAGAAACCACGACTGGCAATGCGCCAATCTTCTCGCCAGCAGTGGCCGGCCAACTGGCTTTCTGCGGCGAAACCAGCGTGCTGTCGCTGTCGACCAACAAGGTTCTGAGCTCTGCTTCTGACCTGACGGCCTCGACCACGACGTCGCCTTACACCAATGGCTGGACGCTGGTCACCACGACCAACGCCTTTGCTGGTGTTGACAACACTAACACGTTCACCGGCGGTCTGCCAATCCTGGGTGACGCCTTCATCAAGATGAAGAACGACTCTGCAGGCCAAGGCTTCGCTTCGACGTTCGGTCTGACCTGGGGTCACCGTTACGGCCGTTAATTCGGCGTGAACTTTTCGCAGCAATGCGAAACCAAAAAAAGGCGGGGCAACCCGCCTTTTTTTTATTTTGTGCCTGACTGGTTGAGCAAGGTGGCCGGGGCACTCCACATACATTGATCCACATGCATATGCGTAAATTTTGTCAAAGCGTTCTGAAGAGCGACCCCCAAGAAACCGTAGCACATGGCGTCTGGAAGCAGCGCTGGGTGGCTGTTTGTGCAGTCCCGCTCCTGGCCTTTGCAGCTCATGCTGCTGAGCCGGTGCTGGCCAAGGGGTCGGTCAAGGGTGCGGGCGAAGTTCAGGTCACTGCGGCGGATGTAGCCGCCGACGTGCAGCGCATTCCACCAGAGGTGCGTCCTCAGGTTTTGACTCAGGCCCGCACCATAAATCAACTAGTCACCAATCTGTACACCCGCCGTGCACTGGCGCAGCGGGCGCAGGCCGAGGGATTGGGCCAGAATCCGGAAGTGGTTGCCGCGCTTGCATTGGCGCGTGACAAGGTTCTGTCGGATGCGCTGCTGGTCCAGGTCGACAGGTCCAACACGCCGTCGGACATGCAGGCCGTGGCCATGGCACGCACAATCTACAAAGCCCAGGCAGCGGAATATGCTGAGCCTGAGCAGGTTCAGGTGCGTCACATCCTGATCCTTGTCAAGGACCCGTCGGAAGATGCTGCTGCCAAAGCCAAGGCCCAAGACCTGCTGACCAAGGTGCGGGCAGGAGGTGACTTTGCAGCGCTGGCCAAGCAAAACTCGGGCGACCCCGGCAGTGCCGAAAAGGGCGGTGACCTGGGCTTCTTTGCCAAGGGCCGCATGGTGCCAGAATTCGACACGGCCGCCTGGGCCTTGCAAAAGCCCGGTGATACCAGCGAAGTGATCAAGACCCAGTTCGGTTACCACGTGCTGCAGCTCGTGGGTCGCAAGCCTGCGGGCCAGAAGCCGTTCGAGGAAGTGCAGGAAGCACTGGTGGCCAAGGTCCGCCAGGCTGAGCAGCAAAAGGGCCGCAACGAGTTGGCCAAGACGCTTGAGGAGACCGTCAAGCTTGACGAGGCCGCCATCAAGGCCACCGTAGACAAGCTGGTTGCTCCAGCACCGGCAGCTCCCGCCAAAAAGTAAAGCCGCTGGGCTTACGCCGTCGCTCCATGTGCCGGCGTAAGTCTTTGTGGCAACCGACAGCTCAATCCAACCAACGGCAGTCCGCATATCAGCATGCGGCAAAACGTGGTACGTTACGCGGTTTTGTCTTTGATGAGGATGGGCCTGCCAAGGCAGGCCCGCAACAATCAACATGCTGCATGCGTTTGGCAATGAACTGAGGGCCGTCTGGAGCGCGCGGTCCTTGGTATGGGTGCTCACCCGCCGTGAGGTGGCCGCCCGCCACGCAGGCACGGCTGCTGGCATTCTTTGGCCCTATCTCCAGCCACTGCTGACAGTAGCGGCTTACTACTTGGTCTTCGACGTGGTGTTTGCCATGCGGCTGGGTGATGGCGCCCCCACACATGCGGTGGGCACGTTCCTCGTGGTCGGCGCGCTTCCGTGGATGGCATTTTGTGATGCTGTGGCACGCGGCATGAACAGTCTTATCGATGCAGGCGGGCTGCTCCAGAAGAACCCACTGCCTCCAGTGCTGTTTGTCACCCGCTCGGTGTTGGCCAGTGCCCTGGTGTTTGCGCCGTTGCTGTTGCTCCTGGCGTTGGCTTACACACCGCTGCATCGGTTTGCGTGGCCCGTGGTTGCCTTCCCGCTGCTGGTTCTGGTCCAGTGGGCAATTTGTCTGCTCCTGGCCTACGTGCTGGCCATTTTGGCCGCCGCCTTGCGCGACACCGTGCAGATGGTGGGCTTTCTGTTGTCGGTCGGCATCTACCTGTCGCCGGTCCTCTTTCCCATGACCCTGTTCCCTGAGCGCTGGCGCTGGGTCTTGTGGCTCAACCCCATGGCGGCGCCAGTGCAGGGCTACCAGCAGATTCTGTTGCAGGGCAGCTGGCCCGCCGCCAGCGTATGGTGGGTATCCTGCGCATGGATGGTAGTGCTGGTTTTGGCTTTGAATGTGCTGGTGGCGCGCAGCCGGGATCAACTGGTGGACTGGCTATGAGTGCAATGGTTCAGCCTTCCCCAGAGGGCGGTGTGACGCCGCAGACTGTGTTGAGCGTGCAGTCCGTCAGCAAAGAATACAAACTTTACCCTTCGGCACGTTCAAGGCTGCGGGCCTTGCTCACGGGGCGCGCCACCCACCGCAGCCACTGGGCGCTGCGCGACGTGTCCTTCGAGTTGCATCGAGGCCAGTGCATTGGTGTGATTGGAGACAACGGTGCAGGCAAGAGCTCGTTGCTCAAGCTTCTGGCCGGGACCCTGCAGCCGTCGAGCGGACGCATTGATCGCGTAGGCCGTGTAACGGCCATTCTGGAACTGGGAGCAGGCTTCCACCCTGACTTCAGCGGCCGTGACAACCTGTACTTCGGCGGCAGCCTCATTGGCATCAGCCATGACGAGATGGCGCGGCTGGAGCCGGAGATCGTGGAGTTTTGTGAGTTGGGTGAAGCCCTGGACCGCCCGGTCAAGACCTATTCATCGGGCATGACGGTGCGGCTGGCTTTTGCGCTGGTGACGGCCGTGCAGCCCGACGTGCTGATCATCGACGAAGCCCTGGCGGTGGGCGACCAGCATTTTCAGAAGAAGTGCGTCGAACGCATCATGGCGTTTCGCAACAACGGCTGCACCATCCTGTTTTGCTCCCACAGCCCGTACCACATACGCCACCTGTGCGATGCCGCGCTGTGGCTCAGGGCCGGGGAGGTGGTGCAGTTTGGGCCCACCGAGCCGGTGCTCGCGGCATACGACGTGCACACCCGGCAGCGTCAGGCGCTGCAGGACGGCTCGCAAGAGGGCGTCGTTCCCTATGCAGATACACCCGGCGGAGGCGAAGGCGAAGCGGGCGCGTCAGAAGCCGACGCCGCGGGCAAGCACCCCGCAGCCGTTAACGATCTTGGCGCTGCATGCATCGTGTCGGTGGATGTGCAGGACCTGGCAGACCCGGTCGGCGACCAGCCACCTTTGCTGGAAAGCACCAACCTGGTGGTCACCATCACAGCCAGAGGGCGGGGCGAGGAACGTCCGCACATTGGCTTCATGATCGAGCAGTCCAAGGGCGTAGGTATCACATCGCTGGCGACGCATGAGGATGGTGCCTACCCTGAGCGTCAGCCAGATGGGACGTGGCGTTCGGTACTCACGTTTCCCGATTTGCCTTTGCACAGCGGCGACTACGTCATCAGCGCTTTCCTGTTCGACGAAACGGGCCTGGCTGTGTACGACGAGTGGTTCCAGTTCATGCATTTCCGGTTTGTTTTTCCAAAGGCATTGCCGGGGCTCGTTCGCTTGCCGCACCACTGGGGGTAGGGGCTCGGCTCGCACCGCAGCCACGCCGCAGTGAGCGGGTGTGTGCTGGCCCAGCCATGCACAAGTCGTGAGGCCGGGCGGGAATGTTGGAAAATGACCCACAGCCACGCCCCATCACCTCGCAGCGTACCTGGGTAGCAGGTCGCTGGCAGCTATGCGGCTTACTCAGATTGGCAACCTCGCATCGCGGGGCGCTTTTGTCTCCTTCAAGCAGGTATTGATTCCTTATTTCCCATGACAATGGATTCTCTGATTTCGCAGGACAACCCCACCAGCGCAGCGCAGCAGTTGCTGCACGAGGGCGTGCAACTTCTGCAGCAAGGTGACCGCGTTGGCGCCGCCCAGGTGCTTGCAAGGGCGCGTGAGGTGCGCGAGACCTTGCTTGAGGCGCACGACCTGATCGAGCAGCATGCGCTGGTGGGTTCGTTCACGAACATGACCGGGCTTGAATGCAAGATATCGCCCGAGGACGATATCTTTGGGTTCTTTGCGAGCCATCCATCCAGCGTCAATCCACTGCGCGACTACTTTGCAGACGGTTGGCGCACGCTTTCCGAGCTGCTGCTGTTGCTGGAGGCCGTAGATCAGCCGCTGCTCAAAACTCCGCAGGTGCTGGAGTTCGCCAGCGGTCACGGCCGTTTCACGCGCCATCTGGTCAAAGCGCTGGGGGCTGAGCGTGTCACCGTGTCTGATGTGGTTCCGGGGGCGGTCGAGTTTGCGAGGCAGACGTTCGGCGTGCAGGGGTTCCTGTCTGCCAGCGTGCCGGAGAGTGTGCAATGGCCACGGCAATATGACCTTGTGTTCGTTCTGTCGTTGTTCAGCCATCTGCCGCGCAGCACATGGACTCGGTGGCTTCAGGTGCTGCACGGGGCGGTTGCGCCTGGTGGGCTGCTGGTGTTCAGCACACACGGCATGAAGGCGGCTCATTTCGATAGCGTGCAGTTGGACGAAGAGGGCTTCTTCTTTGCCCCCTCGAGCGAGTCGAATGCCATCGATGCCCAGGAATATGGGACGGCTTTCACGTCCGAGGACTTCGTCATTCAGCGCATTGCTGAAACCTGGGGTGACCAGGCGCTGGTACACCGGTCGTTGGTGCATTTCTGGAACCACCAGGATGCGTACGTGTTGCGCAAGCCATGACGACCTGCACTGCCGCAAGTGCCTCCGGTGCGCTTAGTTTCTTCCCCTTCTGACATGGACTGACGACAACAACATGCGCACGCAATGGATGCTGCAGCTGCAGGAGCGGTTGTGGGGCCTGGCCCCTTGGGATGCCCAGAAAATCTCGGATGAGTGGTTCCGTGCCCATTTCCACTACGCCGCGGACGTGGTGAACCACTGGGTGGGCAGTGTCGTGGACATGCCCCACGCCAAGCTTTTCAACTTCGGATGCGGCGATGGCATCACAGACCTGTCGCTGGTGCTGCGCCATGGCGCGACACGCATCCATGGCGTGGACATCCGGCAGGAATACGCCAAGCTGCCGCGCATTGCACGCGAGCAGTTGGGAATGTCCAGAATCCCGTCGGCATTGACTTTTGAGACCATCCTGCCGGGCACCCCGCTGGCTGGGCGCCACAGTAACTTCGACGCGATCATGAGCTGGTCGACCTTCGAACATGTGCAGCGCGATCAGTTGGCCCCCATACTGCGCGACCTGCACGGGTGCCTGCGGTCTGGTGGGTACTTCTTCATCCAGATCGAGCCGCTTTTCTACTCCCCATTCGGTTCGCACCTGCGGCGCTATGACGACAAGCCCTGGCACCACTTGCTGGCCAGCGAGGACGAGTTGTGGGGCGTCGTGCAGTCGCACGAGGGGCCTATCGATGCGGCTGAGGTGGACTTCGGTTTTGCCGACTTTGGCGTGGACGGCTACAAGCGTTTTGTCTTCAAGGAATACCTGGCGCTGAACCGCCTGACCTCGGATGAACTGGTGGAACTTGCCGTAGCTGCGGGTTTCTCGGTGGCACGCCAGGAGCGGCGCAACGTAGAGATGGAGGTGCCGTCGGCACTGCGCGACCGGTA
The DNA here is from genome assembly GCF_964253015.1 of Acidovorax sp. LjRoot194. Classification (NCBI taxonomy): domain Bacteria; kingdom Pseudomonadati; phylum Pseudomonadota; class Betaproteobacteria; order Burkholderiales; family Comamonadaceae; genus Acidovorax; species Acidovorax sp. LjRoot194. The sequence continues at coordinate 903,381 of NZ_CAXUQB020000001.1, forward strand.
TCCGCAAGAGTGGTTGCTGAACAACGAGATCTTCCTGCTGCTGCGCAAGGAATGAGCGCCATCCCCACATCGTCGGCCGATGAGCAAGGCAACGCCTTCAACGCGTTGCGGATCGGCGCTGCCTCCGCGGTGATCTTCAGCCACCACTTTCACATCACTGGGACCCCGCCGCCCTCCTGGCTGCATTCCGACATGGTGGGAGGCGTAGCGGTGATGACGTTCTTTAGCATCAGCGGCTATCTGGTGACGCTGAGCTGGCTGCGGGACCCGCGGGTGCTGGCGTTCATCGGCAAGCGGCTGCTGCGGCTGTGGCCTGGCATGCTGGTGGCGGTGCTGGCCGACGTTTTTCTGTTTGGCGCGTTCTTCACATCGCTCCCGCTGCGGGAGTTTCTCGTGCACCCGAAGACGCTGGAGCACTGGCAGAACCTGTTGCTGGGGACTGCCTACGTTAACCTGCCCGGAGTCTTCCCGAAGAACCCGCTGGCCGGGTTGATGAACGGGCCGTTGTGGACGATCCCGATGGAGCTCATGTGCTACTTTGCCCTCGCCGTAGCGGGCGTGCTGGGTGTGTTGCGCTCGCGCAAGCTGGCGTGCGCCGTGGCCGTGGCCTATGTCGCGTACTTCCTGGCAAAGCGCAATGCCGACCTGACGGGCGTGATGGAGCACTGGTTCGAATACCCGGCGTACTTCGCTTGCGGTGTGCTGCTGGCGTTGTCCCGCGATCAGTTCCATGCCCATGGGCGCAAGGTGGTACTCGGCCTGGTGCCGGTAGCGGCTGCGCTTTTTTTCGGCGCCAAGCTGGAGCACTCTGCCGGCCTGTTGCTGCTGCCCCCGTTGCTCATCCATCTGGGGTCGCTCAAGGCGCCTGCTTTTGCGTGGCTGCATCGCAAGGGCGATCCCTCGTACGGCATCTATATCCTCGGGTGCCCCATTCAGCAGGCGGTACAAGCCCTGTTCCCTGGCTTGCCTTTTTTGCTGAGCCTGGCGTTGGCGCTCGCTGTGGCTGTGGCTGCCGGATATGCATCGTGGCATGCCGTGGAGGCCCCCGCACTGCGGCTCAAGCGCTGGCTGGATGGGCGCCCTGGCGGCGCACGCACAGCAACTGCTGCCGCTGCTGGCGCATGACGCGCGGACACGACCGCTCCTGCCGGGCGCACGGGGTGTGCCGCTTGGTGCAGCAGCTCGCTGGCTTGGGGCCGATGCAGTGCATCAGGACCTTGCCGAATGGACTTTGGGGTCAACATGCATCGGGTGATTGCCATGCAGGCCATTGAGCGCGGCAACCGCTTCGATCTGCTTCGCTTGATGGCTGCGCTCGCGGTCTTTGTGGCGCACGGCGACTTTCTGTACCGTTTGCATCTGCCGGTGCCTTTCCCCGGGCACAGCCTGGGATCGGTGGCGGTGTATGTCTTCTTTTTCGTCAGCGGCTACCTGGTGTGCCAAAGCTGGGACCGCGAGCCCGACTGGCGTGCGTTCGGGGTGAAGCGGGCGATGCGCATCTTTCCGGGCCTGATGGTGGCGGTCTTATTTTCCGTCTTCGTGCTCGGTTGGGCGGTCACCACGTTGCCCTCGTCGGTCTACTGGGGTTCAGGCAGCACCTGGCTCAACGTCGTCAACAACGCGCTGGGGCTGGCGACGGTGCAGACCCTGCCGGGTGTGTTCGAAAGCAATCCGTTCGCGCGTGCGGTGAATGGATCCTTGTGGACCATCCGGTATGAACTGGCGATGTACCTGATCCTCGCCACCATGGCGATGGCTGCGCGCGGGCGCCGCTGGGTCTACCCGCTCGCTGTGTGCATTCTGGTACTCGGTTGGGAAGCAGCACGGCAGGGCCGCTGGGATGCCGGCATCGAAGCCGGTGGCGGGCTCCTGGCGGACGCATTCCGCTGGCGGGATTTCTGCGGCTTTGGCGTACCGTTTTTCGTCGGCGCGTGGTGGGCAGCCTATGGAGTGCGCCCGCGAGTTTGGATGGCGCTGGCTGCCTTGGTGTCTGCGGTTGCGGCCCTGACGCTGCAGAGCGAGTGGTTGCGCCAGATCAGCGTATGGGCTCTGGTGGCCTGCGGCACCTTCTACGCTGCGCATGCCGGGACGGCCCGCGAAGGTCCAAGGCAGCGGGAGCGCACCGATATCTCCTACGGGGTGTATATCTACGCGTTCCCGGTGCAGCAGGCGGTCACGGCAGTCTGCCTGCGCCAAGGCTGGCCGCTGTCCGCATGCCTGGCGCTGTCTTTGCTGCCGGTGCTGGGGCTGGCCCTGATGTCGTGGTTCTGGGTGGAGCGGCCTTGCATTCGCGCAGCCCACCGGTGGCTGCGCGCACGGCGCGCCACCCGACCTATGCCCTCAACCAGTTCTTGACACGGCGCTGCCAGTGGCCTGGAATCCTCTGGGCCACGCTGCGCAGCACGGGCAGCGAGCGCAGGTACACCACAGCGCTCAACAAGCCCGACTTGGCACCGAGCGCCGCATCGGGCTGCGGCAGATAGGCCTGCAGTGCATTACTGCCCAGACCAGTGGCTGAGGCACGGCGGGACGCAATGTCGTCTGCCAGGTAGGCCGACCGGTAATGCCATTCGCCGGCTCCACCCACGCCCGCGTTGCCGGAGGTTTGGGCTTCGGCCTCGGTGATGGCAGGGGGCGTGCCGGGTACGAAATGCTGCGCCTGGAGGGAGGCGAAGGTATCCACCCACTCCTTGGCGCTGAGATCCCAGCGGACCACCCAGCTCCAGGGGCGCCCCGCAATGCGTTCGGCGAATGCGCCCAGATCGCTCACCACCACTGGCAACGCAGCCTGCAAGGCGGCACTCAGGGTGTAGCTGTAAGTCTCTGGCCACTGCGCAGGGAACCACACCAGGTCGGGTTGCAGCCACTGCAGCAGGCCGGGCAGGTCTGCCTCCTCATACTGGCCATGCACGGTCAGTTTGGCGCGGGGCTGGGTCTGCAGGTGGCGGTAGCCGTAGCCCAGGAGGTGGAACTCTATGTTCACCTGCCGCTTGGCGGCTTCGATGGCCACGGCTTCGAGAAGGTCGGCGCCCTTGATGGCGCTCAGTGCGCCGATGACTGCGATCTTGAGGGGCGCGTTGGGCAGGCGTGTCGCAGGCAGCGGGGCCGTGAGCGTCGGCACGCCATCGCCAGTGAGGTCCGTGTGCGGGACAACCTTGACGCGTGCACCCTGCGCAAATGCGGCGATTCGCCGCGCGGTGTCGTGGCTTGGCGCGAAGACGTGCCGGGCGCTGGTCAGGAACAGCTCGTTGCGGTGCCGCCAGTCTGCGATGGTCCCTGTGCCCGCGGGGGCTGCTTCGTGCGTCGAGCAGCAGGCACATTCGCCGGGCCGGGGCTCTGGCGCATAGCGGTTGTCGTTCCCGGTCAGGGAGATGTGTGCGCAGTAGCTGTAGAAGTCGTGCGCGGTGAAGTCATAGGGCACGCCCAGTTGGTGGGGCAGGTCCATGATCAGCGGGTCGTGGCCCAGCAGGTGGTGGTAGTGGATGTGCGCCACGCCGAGCTGCCGCAACACCTCCACCAGATCCGGGTGCTGATCCGCAAGGCGGAAGACCAGTTCGAAACCTTCATCTTGCGCCGCCAGCTCGAGAACCACGCTGCGCGCAGGCGCGGGCTTGAGGGTGAGGAAGACGGCGCGATCGCTCAGGTGCTGGGCGAGCTCGCGCACATGGCGCAGGGTGCCGCCTGCTCTGTCGTGCAGCACGGCAAGCACAGCGGGAAGTCCCGCCTGCGCTATCCGGGCCACATCGAGCGCCAGGCGGGAGGGCTGTGCCGGGTCCGCCTGCACGAAGGCCATGACTGCTCTTTCATACCGCGGATGCAGCCGCCGCAGCGTCTCCATGGCGGCCTTTTCCCGCGGGCTCTTGCTGTCGCCGAAGCTCACCCCGCCCGTGTGCAGTACGAAGGTGTCCAGGTTGTGCAGGTTGCGCCAGCCTTTGGCTGCAGCGCGCTGGCAGAAGTCGTTCTCTTCGCCATAGCCCTTGCCGAAGTTCTCGGTGTCGAACAGCCCGACGTCGGCCAGGCTGTCGCGCCGGATGTACATGCAAAAGCCCACGCCGGTGGGCACATCCACGACCGCGCCAGGGTTGGTGGCTGCGCACAGGGCGTCCAGGCGGGCGGTGCTGTAGCCTTCCGGCAGGTCGTTGCCCTCGCAAAAGCGGGGGTAGCTGCAGATGGTGGCGTTGTTCGAAAACGGCGTGACGGATGCGACCTTCTGGTCGCTGTAGGCCGCGCGGCGGATGCGGTCGAGCCAGTCATTGGCGACTTCCGTGTCGCTGTTGAGCAGCAGCACATCGTGGCTGTCGCTGAGCGCCATGCCGCGGTTCACGGTGCCGACGAAGCCCAGGTTCTCGGGGTTTTCCAGCAGGGTGACGCGGCTGTCCTGGGCGGCCTTCTCGCGCAGCCACGCGGTGACTTCGGGCTCGGGACTCGCATCGTTGATCACGATCAGGCGGTACTCGCTCGTGCAAGAACTTGCCAGCACCGACTCGATGCAAAGCTGCGTGTCGGCCAACCCGCGGTAGACCGGAACGATGATGTCCACCGGATGGGCCGGTGCGGACATGGGCTGGGCTGTCGGGGTCGCAGCGGCGCTGCTTTTGGGCGCACGGCCCAGCAATCGGTCAATGCGCATTTTTGCGTGTACCAGGGGGCGGGTTGCGCGAAAGACGGTGGACGCCTCGATGTTCTTCAAGTGACGGGCCAGGTCGTCGTAGTCCCGCTGCACGCGCGTAGCCTCCCGTTGCCAGGTGGCACGCTGGTGGCCTGTGGCGCGGTTGCTTTCTTCCAGCAGCGCGTTGCGGCTGCGGGCCGTGGCCAGGTCTGCGCTCAGGCTGCTTTGCACTTGGTGCAGATGACCTTGCGTGTCGCGGAGATCGCCTTCCAGTTGCGCAATGCGGTCGTGCAGAGGGTGCACCGTCGCAGCCAGCGCCAGGTAGTCCGTGGACATCGGCCAGCCCAGCTCGACCTCCAGCGCCAGGCCGCCGGGCGACCGGGACCGCAGAATCTCTACCGGGACCGGTACCTCGAACCACGGGTCTTCGCCCGACAGCAGCAGCAGGGTCGCTCCGCTGGCGGCGGGCAAAGGTGCCTGCCAGACGATTTCATGGTGGGGCGTGGTGGCGAGCAGAGAGCGCTGGCTTGCCTGTGCATCCCACTTCCAGAGCTCGGCGCCCTGGGCATTCTTCAGCGCGATGCCGTACAGGTGCAGGTAGCCCGGCCGGTCTGCCGGGTCCAGCCGCAGGTGCGTGCAGGGCACGTCGGCTGCGGGGATGTCAAAGCGAACGGTCTGCCGGTCCTGGCCGATGATCCCCGACGCGGTGAGCTTGTCGGCTTCGCGGTACTGGCCGTCGCGCCCCAAGTACAGCTCGGCCGAAAAATGAGCCTTGCCTTCTGCAGGAAAGGACTCCTGCACCACCACCGCTTCTTCGGCGGACTCGACGGGACGCGCCGCACCGACAAACTGGTAGCTCAGGGCATCCGGGCCCGACAGGATGAAACGGGCCACCGACGGCGGCAGATCGTCGAACTCCACCTTGAACTCTGACTCGGGGATCGGGCGCTCGATGACCTCCAGGGTGTCAATGGCCCAGCGCTGTTCCGTCATGAACCGCACCAGCGACCGGCGCGTGAAGAAGCGCAGGTGCGTCTCATCCAGCAAGCCTTCCTTGCGGTATTTGAATTCGCCCTTGAGCAATTCGGCGATCAGGCCGCTGTAGCTGGCGTTGGGCACGGAGATGAGCAGCCGTCCTTCGGCGGACAGCATGTTCCGGGCGGCTGCCAACACCGACTCGGGGTGCCGCAAGTGCTCCAGCACGTCCGCACACACGATGGCGTCGTAGCGTTCCCCGGCGAACAGCTTGGGCAGGTCCGCGGTTTCCAGGTCCGCCACATGCACGTGGCGATAGTGGGGGCGGGCGTGGGCCGCTTCCGCCTCGCTCCACGTGACGCCGTCGCTGACACAGCTGCGGGTTTCCGCCAGGTACTGACCCAATGCCCCGCTCCCACAGCCCAGGTCGAGGACCTTGGAGCCTGCGGGAATCATCTCGGCGAGGGTGGAGAGAGAAGTTCTTTCTTCGGGACGAATGCTACGTAGATAGACGTGCAAGTCCTCAATTGTTTGCGTCATCCCGGAATTATGACGGGGCTTGCCAGGGCACCCCCGGGAGATTGTTACAACTGTGTGGCTATCCGAACGACAATACCGGGGTGCCACTGATTGCTCCCCGCCCTTCACCCACCGTCGTCGTGTCCATCGTCAGCCATGCCCATGGGGTTCAGATTCAGGCATTGCTGGAGGCCCTGGCCCGCCTGAATTCCCCGGTGGTGTCGAGGGTGGTGCTCACACTCAATGTGCCCGAGGCAGAGCCGCAATGGCCGTCAGGGCGATGGCCTTTTTCGCTGGACATCATTCGCAACGAGGTGCCCGTAGGTTTTGGCGCCAACCACAACCAGGCGCTGGCATCGGCCCAGGAAGCGTTTGTTTGCGTACTCAACCCGGATGTGGTGCTGGGCGACGACCCGTTTGTGCCCCTGGTCAACGCCCTGGCCGGGCACGCCTCAGGCTGCGCTTACCCCATCCAGGTCAACGAGAGCGGCCGTGTGCAGGATAGCGAGCGCGAACTACCGTCCCCCTGGACGCTGTTGCGCCGGCGTTTGCTGGGCCGCACGGAGCAGCGCGTCGATTGGGTCAACGCGGCATGTCTTCTGCTGCCGACATCTGTCTGGCGGGAGCTGGCCGGCTTTGACGAGCGCTACTTCATGTACTGCGAAGACGTGGACTTTTGCCTCAGGCTCCGGCTGGCCGGGGGGGCACTGATCAAGGCGCCGGTGGAGATCGTGCATGCGGGCCAGCGGGCCAGCGGCCGCCGGCTCGACCACCTGGCCTGGCACGTTCGCAGCCTGTTTCGGCTGTGGATGTCGCCCGTGTATCGGCAGGCGCAACAGTTGCTAACTGGGGCCTCAGGTATCAAAGGTACCATCGGCACCCCATGATTTGGTTGTCTGTAGTCGGTTTTCTGGTGGCGGCGCTGGCTGCAGGGCTCATCGTTCGATGGGGGAATGAACACGCGCTCGTCTATGGCGAGGGCATGCCGCAGCGGTTTCATCTGGGTGACGTGCCCCGCATCGGCGGCGCTGCGCTGCTGATCGGTATGGTCGTCAGCTGGGGGCTGGGCGTGTGGCAGTCGCTGGGCTGGGGCGACCCTGGCTCGCTGCGGCTGGGCAGTTGGGTCGGCGCCTGGCTGTTGACACTGCTGCCGGCTGCGCTGGGCGGCATTGCCGAAGACATGACGCAACGGCTGTCGGTGCGCTACAGGCTGGCCCTGACCGGTGCATCCGGTGTGCTGGCCATCTTTCTGCTGGATTTGACACTGCCCCGCGTGGGCTGGCCGTGGCTCGATGGCTGGATGGCCATGGCTCCCTGGATCGGCTGGTGCATCGTGGTGCTCGCCGTCGCAGGCCTGCCCCACGCCTTCAACATCATCGACGGCTACAACGGCCTGGCGGGCATGGTGGCGCTCATCGTGTGCCTGGCGCTGGCGCACGTCGCCTTGCAGGTGGGCGACCGCGCCCTGGCGGCGCTGCTGGTGTCCACCGCGGCCGCCACGGGCGGGTTCCTGGTGTGGAACTACCCGCGCGGCATGGTGTTCGCCGGAGACGGCGGGGCGTACGTGTGGGGCGTGGTGATTGCGCTGGCCAGCATTTCGCTGGTGCAGCGCAATGCCGATGTGTCCCCCTGGTTCCCCATGCTGCTGCTGATCTACCCGGTGTGGGAGACGGTGTTTTCCATCTACCGCAAGGCGGTCCGGGGCGTTTCGCCCGGGGTGGCCGATGCGTTGCACTTTCACCAGCTGATCTACCGGCGCATCGTGCGCGGCGTGTTCCATGACGACGAGTCCCGCCGCATGCTCATGCGCAACAACCGCACATCGCCCTACCTGTGGGGCTTCACCCTGCTGACCGTGGTGCCGGCCGTGCTGTTCTGGAGCAATACACCGCTGCTCATGGCGTTTTGCGGCCTGTTCGTGATCAGCTATGTGATGGCCTACATGGCCATCGTGCGCTTCAAGGTGCCGCACTGGCTGCGGCACTGAGACCGGTGCACGCACTGCGGTAGCGGGCCGCGCCGCGAATGCGGCACAATTTGCGCTTCACATTTTCTTCTTGCGGATGGCACGCCTCCATGACCGACCTTCTTTCGATTGCTCCACGCGACAAGGCTGAAATCCTGGCCCAGGCGCTGCCTTACATCCGCAAGTTCCATGGCAAGACCATGGTCATCAAGTACGGCGGCAACGCCATGACCGACCCGGCCCTGCAGGCGGACTTCGCCGAAGACGTGGTGCTGCTCAAGCTCGTGGGCATGAACCCCGTGGTCGTGCACGGCGGCGGCCCGCAGATCGAGACGGCCCTGAACCGCCTGGGCAAAAAGGGCGAGTTCATCCAGGGCATGCGCGTGACCGATGCCGAGACCATGGAAGTGGTCGAGTGGGTGCTGGCCGGCGAGGTGCAGCAGGACATCGTGGGCCTGATCAACCAGGCCGGCGGCAAGGCCGTGGGCCTGACCGGGCGCGACGGCGGCATGATCCGCGCGCAAAAACTCAAGATGGTGGACAACAAGAACCCCGCCATCGAGCACGACGTGGGCCAGGTGGGGGACATCGTCTCCATCGACCCCAGCGTGGTCAAGGCGCTGCAGGACGACGCGTTCATCCCCGTCATCAGCCCCATCGGCTTCGGCGAGAACAACGAGAGCTACAACATCAACGCCGACGTGGTGGCCAGCAAGCTCGCCACCGTGCTGCAGGCTGAAAAGCTCATGCTCCTGACCAACACGCCCGGCGTGCTGGACAAGCAGGGCAACCTGCTGACCGACCTCACGGCGCGCGAGATCGACGCGCTGTTCGCGGACGGCACCATCTCGGGCGGCATGCTGCCCAAGATCGCCGGCGCGCTGGATGCCGCCAAGGCCGGCGTGCACGCCGTGCACATCATCGACGGCCGGGTCCCCCATGCCATGCTGCTGGAGATCCTCACGGATCAGGCCTACGGCACGATGATCCGCTCGCACTGAGGCCACGATGATGCCGGGCGGCGGTCATCTTCCGGTGGGCCACCAGGGAGCGCAGGCGTGAGGCTGCTGCTCGTCGAGGACGACGTCATGGTCGCCAGCGGCATCAAGCTGGGCCTGTCGGACGCAGGCTACGCGGTGGACTGGGTGGGCAGCGGCGAGCGCGCTGAAGAAGTGCTGCGCACCGAGTCGTTCGACGCAGCCATCATCGACATCGGCCTGCCCGCCATGGACGGCCTGGAGCTCACCCGCCGCCTGCGCCGCCCCGACATGGCCAGCCCGTCGATGCCGGTGCTGATCCTCACCGCGCGCGATGCCCTGCACGACCGCGTCCAGGGCCTGGACCTGGGGGCCGACGACTACATGGTCAAGCCCTTCGAGTTGCCCGAACTGCTCGCCCGCCTGCGTGCCCTGCTGCGCCGCTCGCAGGCCGCCACCACGGCGGTGCTCAGCTTCGGCCCGCTCGAGCTCGACACCGCAGGCCGTCGCGCCACGGTGCGCGCGGGCGATGGCGATCTGGTCATCGAGCTCGGCCCCCGCGAGTGGACGGTGCTCGAATACCTGCTCATCAACGCCCCCAAGCCCGCCAGCAAGGACAAGCTGCTGCAGGCGCTGACCGGCTGGGACAAGGAGATCACACCCAACGCGGTGGAGGTCTACGTCTCCCGCCTGCGCGGCAAGCTGGAGCCGCACGGCGTGGCGCTGCGCTCGATCCGCGGGTTCGGCTACCGGCTGGAGCTGCAGGCGGCCTGACCGGCCCCCGTCGGCCCACCAGACCCACGGCCAGTCCGTCCATCGGTCAGCCTGCCAACTCGCCCATCTGCCGTCTGCTCCCGCCATGACGCCGACGCCACCCCGGTCCACCCCTTCGCAGCGGCCCGGCCTGCGCGCCATGACCTCGGACCTGCGCAACCGGCTGCTGCTGCTGCTGGTGCTGCCGCTGTGCCTGCTGGCCATGGTCGGCGTGTGGCTGGACTACCGCTCGGCCGACGACGCCGCCAACCGGCACGACCAGCGCCTGCTGCGCCTGCTGCCCGCGCTGTCCGACTCGGTGCTGGCCCCGGCCATCCGCGACAACGAACCGCCCCTGCTGCTGCTCGCGCCGCCGGTAGAGGACTTCCTGCGCCAGAACGCCGGCTTCTCGGGCTACAGCGTGCGCGACCCGTCGGGCAAGCTTTTGCTGGGCGACGACTGGGTGCACAGCGCCGTGCCCACCACGCAGGCGCCCGAGTTCCACAGTGTGGAGTTCGGCGGCGTGACCTACCGCGTGGCCGTGCAGCGCGGGCGCACCGGCGCGGGCGAGCTGGTGGTGGCCCTGGCGGACGGCTCCGACCCCCGCCAGCAGTGGGCCCAGCAACTGCTGCTGCGCGTGCTGCTGCCCAACCTGGTGCTGGTGGCCGCGGCGGCGCTGGCCATCCACTGGGCCGTGGGCCGCGCCTTCAAGCCGCTGGTGGACTTGGCCGAAGCGGTGGAGGACCGCTCCCCCCGCGACCTGAGCCCCATCGACGAAGCCGCGTCCCCGGCCGAAGTGCGGCCGCTCGTGCACTCGCTCAACCGGCTGTTCGCGCTGGTCAACGCCCAGGCCGAAGGGCAGCGCCGCTTCGTGGCCGACGCGGCGCACCAGCTGCGCACGCCCCTGGCCGGCCTGCAGGCCCAGGTGGAGGCCTGGGCCATGATGGCAAAGGCGGCAGCGCCGCCGCGCGTCTCGCTGCCGGATTTGGATGGAAAAACGGCCCTATCGCACGATGGGCGGGCGCAAGGCGCTATTGTTTTAGGAGTGGATCAGATCGAGAAGCTGCGCAACGCCACGCGCCGCACCTCGCAACTGGCGCACCAGCTGCTCGCCCTGTCGCGCGCCGATGCACGCAGCCAGGACGCCCAGCAGACGCAGCGGGTGGACCTGAAAGACCTGTGCGAAACCCTGCTCGAGACCTTTCTCGACCCTGCCACCGGCAAGGGCCTGGACCTGGGCCTGGAGGTGCAGCCGGTGCACGTCACCGGCCACGGCTGGCTGCTGCGCGAGCTCTTGTCCAACCTGGTGGACAACGCCATCAAGTACACGCCCGCGGGCGGCATCGTGACCATCCGCTGCGGCATGCGCCAGGGGCGCACCGGGCCGCCCCGCGTGTTCCTGGAGGTCGAGGACGACGGCCCCGGCGTGCCCGAGGCCGAGCGTGCCCGCGTCATGCAGCGCTTTTACCGCGTGCCCGGCACGGTGGGGGAGGGCACGGGCCTGGGGCTGGCCATCGCGGACGAGATCGCCCGCGTGCACCGGGCCTCCCTCACGCTGGGCACAGGTGCGCAAGGCCACGGACTGCTCGTCACGGTGATGTTCCCGCTGTAGCCACGGCAGGCAGTCCGGGGTGCAAAGCCCTGTGCGAGAATCATTTACATACAAGATTGACTTGTGCAAACATGGCGCCGGCCCTCGCTGGCGCCATGGGGGGCGGCACCACTGCCCCGACGCTTGCACAAGCCCTGTGGATCCCTGTCCTGCTGCCCACCCGCGATGCCCACGGCATGGCGGCTGGTGACGCAGGGCCCTACCTGAGCGCCTGCCCCGCATGTCCGAACTCTCGCCCCTGCCCGAGCCAGTCTCCACCGACGACGCGGAGGCTGCCCCCGCGGCGCGCAAGCGCCCCAAGCCGGGCGAGCGCCGCGTGCAGATCCTGCAGGCGCTGGCCGCCATGCTGGAGCAGCCGGGCGCGGAGCGCATCACCACGGCCGCCCTGGCCGCCCGCCTGTCCGTGAGCGAGGCGGCGCTGTACCGCCACTTCGCCAGCAAGGCGCAGATGTTCGAGGGGCTCATCGACTTCATCGAGCAGACCGTGTTCACCCTGGTGACGCAGATCACCGGCCGCGAGGTGCTTGACACCGAGCAGCCGCCCGAAGTCGGCGCGCGCCAGGCCGCGCGCATCGTGGGCCTGCTGCTGCAGTTCGGCGAGCGCAACCCTGGCATGGTGCGCGTGATGGTGGGCGACGCCCTGGTGTTCGAGCACGAACGCCTGCAGCAGCGCATGAACCAGTTCTTCGACCGCATCGAATCCACCCTGCGCCAGTGCCTGCGGCCCACGACTGCAGGGTCGTCCACGCCCACGGTGGATGCGCAGGTGGCCGCCAGCGTGCTCACCGCCTTTGCCGTGGGGCGCCTGCAGCGCTACGCCCGCTCGGGCTTCAGGCGCCTGCCGTCGGAGCACCTGGAAGCCAGCCTGGCGCTGATCCTGTAAGGCGGGCCCGGCTACCCGGCTACCCGGCTACCCGGCTGTCATGGCGAAGCGGCGGGCGCTGCCGGCGGCGATGCCAGCACGAGGGCATGGGCAGCCAAACGGCCGAGCCAACGACAGGATCTGTCAGAAGGCTCGATCGTCCAGAGCAGAAGAGCAGGGCAGCGCGCCCCCACCTTGCCGGTGGCGCCCCTGCAACGCCCGTTTGGGTACCCCTCCCTATTTTTTTCAAGGGTTTTGGCGGTGCCCTGAAATTGCTGCAGAATAGAACGAACGTTCGTTTTTATTTGCCAGCATGCCCGCCACCTCCGAATCCAGCCAGGCCACCCGCAGCCCGCGCGCCCGCAGCAGCACCGGCCGTGCCCTGCAAAAGGGCCAGCAAACCAAGGCGGCCATCGTCGAGGCGGCGCTGGGCCTGGCCACGCACATCGGGCTGGAGGGCCTGTCTATCGGGGCCCTGGCCGACGTCACGGGCATGAGCAAGTCCGGCGTGTTCGCCCATTTTGGCTCACGCGAAGAGCTGCAGATCTCGGTGATCCGCGAATACCACACCCGCTTCGAGCAGGAAGTCTTCTACCCCGCCATGTCCGCCGAGCGCGGCGTGGCGCGCCTGTCGGCCCTGTTCGACAACTGGATGAAGCGCACTTCCATCGAAATCGACTCGGGCTGCATCTACATCAGCGGCGCGGTCGAGTTCGACGACCGCACCGGCCCCGTGCGCGACGCGCTGGCCAGCTCGGTGCTGACCTGGCACGCCGCCATGCGCCGCGCCATCGAGCAGTGCAAGGGCCTGGGCGAATTGCGTGTGGATACCGATGCAGAACAGATGCTGTTCGAGATCCACGGCCTCATCCTTGCGCTGCACTACGAAGCGCGCTTCCTGCAGACCCCCGGCTCCATGGGCCGGGCGGTGCAGGGCTTTCACAACATCCTGGCGCGCTACAGCAGCGCCCCGTCCCCTTCGCCGGCCGCCGCCGCGCCTGCAGCCACCCCTGCTGCCGCCAAGCGCCGCAAAGTTTCCAACCAAACCACCACATCCAAGGAGTAAACCCCATGCCTATCTACACGCCGCCGCTGCGCGACATGCAATTCGTCATGCACGAAGTGCTCAAGGTCAGTGATGAATTCAAGGCAATGCCACCCCATGCCGAGGTGGATGTGGACACCATCAACGCCGTGATCGAAGAAGCCGGCAAGTTCGCCGCCGAAGTGACCTTCCCGCTGAACATCAGCGGCGACACCGAAGGCTGCGTGCTCGACAAGGCCACGCACGAAGTCAAGCCCCCATCGGGCTTCAAGGACGCCTACGCCAAGTACGTCGAAGGCGGCTGGGCGGCGCTGTCGTGCGACCCCGCCTATGGCGGCCAGGGCCTGCCCTTCGTGCTGAACCAGTGCCTGTACGAAATGATGAATTCGGCCAACCAGGCCTGGACCATGTACCCCGGCCTGTCGCACGGCGCGTACGAAGCCCTGCACGCCCACGGCACCGAAGAGCAAAAGGCCCTGTACCTGCCCAAGCTGACCAGCGGCGAGTGGACCGGCACCATGTGCCTGACCGAACCCCATTGCGGTACCGACCTGGGCCTGTTGCGCACCAAGGCCGAACCCCAGGCCGACGGCACCTACAAGATCACCGGCAACAAAATCTTCATCAGCGCCGGCGAGCACGACATGACCGCCAACATCGTGCACCTGGTGCTGGCCCGCCTGCCCGATGCGCCCAAGGGCAGCAAGGGCATCAGCCTGTTCGTCGTGCCCAAGTTCAACATCAATGCCGACGGCTCGCTGGGCGACCGCAACCCCATCTACTGCACGGGCCTGGAGCACAAGATGGGCATCCATGGCAACGCCACCGCGCAGATCGCCATCGACGGCGCCATCGGCACCATGGTGGGCCAGCCCAACAAGGGCCTGGCCGCCATGTTCGTGATGATGAACGCCGCCCGCCTGGGCGTGGGCAACCAGTCGCTGGGCCTGACCGAAGTGGCCTACCAGAACGCGCTGGCCTACGCCAAGGACCGTATCCAGATGCGCAGCCTGTCGGGCGTGAAGGCCAAGGACAAGGACGCCGACCCCATCATCGTGCACCCCGACGTGCGCAAGATGCTGCTCACCGCCAAGGCGTACGCCGAAGGCGGCCGCGCGCTGCAGATCTTCTGCACGCTGCTGCTGGACAAGGTGCACAGCCACCCCGATGAAAAGGTGCGTGCCGAATCCGAAGAGATGGTGGCGCTGCTCACCCCCATCGTGAAGGCCTTCATCACCGACAACGGCCACATCAGCACCAACGCGTGCATGCAGGTCTTCGGCGGCCACGGCTTCATCAAGGAATGGGGTATGGAGCAGTACGTGCGCGACAACCGCATCAACATGATCTATGAAGGCACCAACACGATCCAGTCGCTGGACCTGCTGGGCCGCAAGATCCTGGGCAACAACGGCGCCACGCTCAAGAAGCTGGGCAAGCTGATCGGCAAGCTGGTGGAAGAAGAAGGCGTGAACGAGAAGATGGCCGAGTTCATCAACCCCGTGGCGATGCTGGGCGACCAGATGACCAAGTTCACCACCGAGATCGGCTTCAAGGGCATGCAGAACCCCGACGAAGTGGGCGCCGCGGCCGTGGACTATCTGCGCGTGGCCGGCCACCTGGTGTTCGGCTACCTGTTCGCCCGCATGGCCCAGGTCGCCCTGCGCGAGATCGCCGCCGGCAACACCGACCCCTTCTACGGAGCCAAGCTGCAGACGGCCCGCTTCTACTTCGCCAAGCTCTTCCCCGAGACCGCGACGCTGATGCGCACCGCCCGTGCCGGCAGCAAGGTGCTGATGGACACGGACCTGGCCCTGGCCTGATCGCTGCGTCCACACCCTCCAGTCCCTGCGGATCTTCAGCCTTTTTTGCCACGGAGCGCTTATGTATAGAGCGGTAGCAGCTATTGTTTTGGTAGCGGGTGCCTTGCCGGCCTGGGCGCAGATGACGCCCGAAGGCCTGTGGCGCAACATCGACGACAAGACCGGTGAAGCCAAGGCCGAGATCCGCATCCGCGACACTGGCGGCGGCGTGCTGAACGGGGCGCTGGAAAAGCGCCTCACCAAGGACGCCAAGCCCGACGACGTCTGCGACGAATGCTCGGACGACCGCAAGGGCAAGCCCATCCTGGGGCTCGAGATCATCCGCGGCGCCAAGAAGGCCGACGGCAAGGAAGTGTGGGAGGGCGGCAAGATCCTCGACCCCGAGAACGGCCGCAACTACACCCTGCGCATGACGCCCATCGAGGGCGGCAAGAAGCTCGAAGTGCGCGGCTCCATCGGCCCCTTCGGCCGCTCGCAGACCTGGATCCGGGTCCAGTAAGCGCCAACCCCTATCAACACTCCGTTCGCCCTGAGCTTGGCCCCAGGGCCTGGTGGCCACCTCCCCGCCAAGGCTTCGACAGGCTCAGCCCGAACGGTTTTGAAATGACACAAACCATGTCCAGATTCCAAGTGAAAAAAGTCGCCGTGCTCGGTGCAGGCGTGATGGGCGCGCAGATTGCTGCGCACCTGGTCAACGTCAAGGTGCCGGTGGTGCTGTTCGACCTGCCCGCCAAAGAAGGCCCGAAGAACGGCATCGTCACCAAGGCCGTCGAAGGCCTCAAGAAGCTCAAGCCCTCGCCCCTGGGCGTGGCGGACGACGCGGCGCTGATCCAGAAGGCCAACTACGAAGAGCACCTGCACCTGCTCAAGGAATGCGACCTCGTGATCGAGGCGATTGCCGAGCGCATGGACTGGAAGCTCGACCTGTACACCAAGATCGCGCCCCACGTGGCCAAGCACGCCATCCTGGCGTCCAACACCTCGGGCCTGTCGATCACCAAGCTGTCTGAAGTGCTGCCCGAGAGCATCAAGCCGCGCTTTTGCGGCATCCACTTCTTCAACCCCCCGCGCTACATGACGCTGGTGGAGCTGATCAACACCCCCACCACCCAGCCCGAAGTCCTCGACCAGCTCGAAGCCTTCGTCACCAGCGGCCTGGGCAAGGGCGTGGTGCGCGCGCACGACACCCCCAACTTCGTCGCCAACCGCGTGGGCATCGCCGGCATGCTGGCCACCATGAAAGAGGTCGAGAACTTCGGCCTGACTTTCGACGTGGTGGACGACCTCACGGGCAAGAAGCTCGGCCGCGCATCAAGCGGCACCTTCCGCACCGCCGACGTGGTGGGCCTCGATACCATGGCCCACGTGATCAAGACGCTGCAGGACAACCTGAGCATCGAGACCGATCCGTTCTACGAAAGCTTTGGCACGCCCGCCGTGCTCAAGAAGCTGATGGAACTGGGCCACCTCGGCCAGAAGGCCAAGGCCGGTTTCTACAAGAAGGTCGGCCGCGACGTGATGCGCTTCGATCTGGAAGCCGAAGAGTACGTGCCCGGCGGCCAGAAGGCCGACGAGGTGTACAGCCGCATGCTCAAGAAGCCGGCGGCCGAGCGCCTGAAGCTCTTGCGCAACGCAGAAGGCGCACCCGGCCAGTTCCTGTGGGCCATCCTGCGCAACGGCTTTCACTACGCCGCCGTGCACCTGGGCACCATTGCCGACAACGCACGCGACGTGGACCAGGCCATGCGCTGGGGCTTCGGCATGAAGCAGGGCCCCTTCGAGCTCTGGCAAGAGGCCGGCTGGCTCGAGGTGGCGAAGATGATCCAGGAAGACATCGACGCCGGCAAGGCATTGAGCAAGGCGCCGCTGCCCGAGTGGGTCTTCAAGGGCCCCGTGGCCGAAGCCGGTGGCGTGCACACCGCGCAAGGCTCGTGGAGCGCATCGCAAAGCAAGTTCGTGCCCCGCCGCCAGCTGCCCGTGTACGAGCGCCAGATGTTCCCCGAGACGCTGCTGGGCGAGACCAACCTGCCCGACTGGCGCACCGCCGGCACGACCATTGCCGAATCGAAAGCCCTGCGCACCTGGACGCTCGACGGCCAGATACTGATCGCCAGCATCAAGAACAAGATGCACGCCATCAGCCCCGAAGTGATGGAAGCCCTGACCGAAGCCGTGGAGCTGGCCGAGGCCGAATACCAAGGCATGGTCATCTGGTCCGGCGACGCCCCGTTCAGCGTGGGCGCGGACCTGGAAGCCACCATGCCCGCCTTCATGGTCGGCGGTGCCGATGCGGTCGAAAGCATCGAGCAGGAACTGCAGAACCTGATGCTGCGCATCCGCTACGCGCAGGTGCCCGTCGTCGCGGCCATCCACGGCATGGCGCTGGGCGGCGGCTGCGAGCTGGCCGTGTACTCCGCCAAGCGCGTGGCCCACATGGAAAGCTACATCGGCCTGGTGGAAGTCGGCGTGGGCCTGGTGCCCGGCGCGGGCGGCCTGACCTACATCGCGCGCCGCGCCGCCGAGAACATGGCGGCTTCCACCGGCAAGGACATCCTGCCCTTCCTGACCGAAGGCTTCACCGCCGCCGCGATGGCCAAGGTGGGCACCAGCGCGCTCGAATCGCGCAAGCTCGGCTACCTGCTGGAGTCCGACATCATCGTCCCGCACAAGGACGAACTGCTGTTCGTGGCCGTCAACGAAGCCAAGTCCATGGCCGCCAGCGGCTGGCGCGCCCCGCACAAGCGCCTGTTCCCCGTGGCGGGCCGCAGCGGCCTGGCCACCATCAAGGCACAGCTCGTGAACATGCGCGACGGCGGCTTCATCAGCGCCTACGACTTCAAGGTCAGCACCATGATCGCCGAGGTGGTCTGTGGCGGCGATGTGGATGCCGGTGCCCTGGTGAGCGAGGAATACTTGCTCACGCTGGAGCGCAAGGCGTTCTGCCACCTGATCGCCCAGCCCAAGACGCACGAGCGCATCCTGGGCATGCTCTCGACAGGCAAGCCTGTTCGCAACTGACCGCCATCACCATGACGGACCACGCCCCCAACAAACTCCAGCGCTCGCTGATGCGCCTGGACGAGGCACCCGCCTTCATGCGCGGCTTCGTGCAGAACATCATCCTGCGCCGGGCCGTGCCCTTCACCGGCACGGCCGGGGTGAAGTTCGTGTCGCTCACGCCCGAGCGTGTGGAAGTGCGCCTTGCCAATGAGCACCGCGTGCAGAACCACATCGGCGGCGTGCACGCCTCGGCCATGAACCTGCTGGCCGAGACGGCCACGGGCATGGTGGTCGGCATGAACGTGCGCGACGACTGCATCCCGCTGGCCAAGGAGCTGTCCATGGCGTTCAAGAAGCGCGCCACGGGCGGCTTGAAGGCCGTGGCCACGCTGACCGCCGAGCAGCGCGCCGCCATGCAGGCCAGCGACAAGGGCGAGGTGCAGGTCGCGGTCACCGTGACCGACGACGCTGGCGTGGAGCCGGTCGAATGTGTATTTACGTGGGCCTGGATTCCTTCCAGCCGCCCCGCCAAGCATTGAAGGAGTTTCAACACCATGGCTCAAAAACAAGTCCAGGACGCCTACATCGTTGCTGCCACGCGCACCCCCATCGGGCGCTCGGGCCGCGGCTATTTCAAGAACACCCGGCCCGATGACCTGCTGGTCGCCGCCATCAAGAGCGCGATGACCCAGGTCCCCACGCTGGACCCCAAGGCGATCGAGGACGCCATCATCGGCTGTTCTTTCCCCGAAGGCGAGCAGGGCATGAACATGGCCCGCATCGCCGTGGGCCTGGCGTTCGACCACCCCGTGGGCGGCGTGACCGTGAACCGCTTTTGCGCATCGGGCATCACCGCGCTGCAGATGGCCGCCGACCGCATCCGCGTGGGCGAGGCCGACGTGCTGATCGCCGGCGGCGCCGAGTCCATGAGCCTCGTGCCCATGGGCGGCAACAAGCCATCGTTCAACGCCGAGATCTTTGCGCGCGACGAGAACGTGGGCATCGCCTACGGCATGGGCCTCACGGCCGAGAAGGTCGCGCAGCAGTGGAAGATCAGCCGCGAGGCACAGGATGCCTTCGCGCTCGAATCCCACCTGCGCGCCATCAAGGCGCAAAAGGCCGGTGAGTTCACCGACGAAATCACGCCCTTCGAGGTCGTGGAGCGTTCGCCCAACCTGGCCACTGGCGAAGTGGTGGAAAAGCGCCGCACCGTGAGCCTGGACGAAGGCCCGCGCCCCGACACCTCCCTCGAAGGACTGGCCAAGCTCAGGCCCGTGTTCGCCGCACGCGGCAGCGTCACGGCAGGCAACAGCTCGCAGACCAGCGACGGTGCCGGCGCGCTCATCGTTGCCAGCGAAAAGGCGGTCAAGCAATTCGGCCTCACGCCCCTGGCCCGCTTCGTGAGCTACGCCGCCCGCGGCGTGCCGCCCGAAATCATGGGCATCGGCCCCATCGAGGCGATTCCTGCGGCCCTGCGGTATGCGGGCTTGAAGCATGAAGACATCGGCTGGTTCGAGCTGAACGAAGCCTTTGCGGCGCAGTCGCTCGCTGTGATCAACACGCTGGGGCTGGACCCGAGCCGCGTGAACCCGATGGGCGGCGCGATTGCGCTGGGGCACCCGTTGGGGGCCACGGGCGCGATCCGCGCGGCGACGGTGGTGCATGCGCTGCGCAGGCACAAGCTGAAGTACGGCATGGTCACCATGTGCGTAGGGACAGGACAAGGCGCCGCCGGCATCATCGAGGCGTTGTAGGGGGTTGGCTACTGCGCGGGTCATCTGCGTCGTTGGGCGGTGCTCGCCATCCTCACGTACCTTGAGTACGTTCCGGTGGCTCCGCTCCGTCCGCCTAGCAGCTGAGCCCGCTCGCTACGCCCTGGAGGGCGGGGTGTGAAAGCAAGGGAACCGGGCAGGAGGATTCTGATGTCTCATCCCGACCCGACCCGACCCGACCCGACCCGACCCGACCCCGCCCGTTCGGGCTGAGCCTGTCGAAGCCAGTCCACGAGTCCCACCCGTTCGGGCTGAGCTTGTCGAAGCCTGGGCACCGGACCCCTACCCGTTCGGGCCGAGCCTGTCGAAGCCAGGGCCCAGCCCAGCGGTAGTTTCTTTTCTTCAAGCCGGCGCAGATCGGTCTCGAAACAAGGAGACAGACATGATCAACAAGCAAACCTTGCAGGTCCACCACGGTGCCGTGTCGCTGGCACTGCGCGTCTATGAGCCCGAGGGCGCACCGCCGCGCGCCAGCGTGGTCATCGGTGGGGCGATGGGCGTGCGGCAGTCGTTCTACGAAGGCTTTGCGCTGTGGTTGTCGCAGCAGGGGTTTCGGGTCACCACGTTCGACTACCGGGGGCATGGCGATTCGCTGCAGGGCGCCATGCGCGATGTGAAGGCCGACCTGTTCGACTGGGCGCAGGACTACGAGGCAGTGATCTCCGCCGCCAAGGCCGCGCTGCCCGCGCAGCCGCTGTACCTGCTGGGCCACAGCCTGGGCGCGCAACTGCCGGGGCTGCTCCAGAAGCCCGAGCAGGTGGCGGGCCTGCTCAGCGTGGCTGCGGGCAGCGGCTACTGGCGCGACAACGCACCGCAGCTCAAGCGCATCGTTCCGTATTTCTGGTGGGTGCTGGTGCCCCTGGCCACGCGGCTGTGCGGGTACTTTCCGGGGCGCACGCTCAAGAAGGTGGGCGACCTGCCAGCGGGCGTGATCCTGCAGTGGCGGCGCTGGTGCCTGCACCCGGCCTACAGCGTGGGCGCCGAAGGGCCCGCGGTGGCGCAAAGCTATGGCGCGGTGCGCTTTCCGGTGCTGGCCCTGTCGATGGCCGACGACGAGCTGATGACGCTGCGCGGCACGCACAACCTCGTCAACCTGTACGCCAATACCGAGCGCCGCGTGGAGAGCATCACGCCCTCCGATGTGCAGGTGCGGCGCATCGGGCACTTCGGGTTCTTCCGCGACCAGTTCCGCCAGAGCCTGTGGCCGCGCGCTGCCGCTGCTTTCATGGCGCTGGGCACTGCGGCGGGCCGGCCTTCCGGCGATGGGTCGGTGGCAGCAGCGGCGGGCGCAGTCGCCGGCACGACGATCTGAGTCTTCATTTGGCGGCACACTCGCAGCATGACTTCCGCATCCACATCCCTACCGCACCCGCTGGACGAGGCGCTGCAACTGCGGCGCGCAGCTGATGCGCAGTCGGCCGAGCCCGCATCTGCATCTGCGTCCGAATCTGCCGCGGCGGCCATTGCTGCAGGCCAGTACGAAGGCACCACGCACCCGGGCTACTGGAACATGGTGGGCCCGTTCGGCGGCATCACGGCAGCCACGCTGCTGCAGGCCATCCTGCAGCACCCCCAGCGCCTGGGTGATCCGCTGTCGCTCACCGTCAACTACGCAGGGGCCCTGACGGCCGGCGCGTTCACCGTGCAGGCCGTGCCGGTGCGCACCAACCGCTCCACGCAACACTGGACGCTGTCCATCCTGCAGCCCGACGCCGACGGCGCCCCGGTGGTCACCACCACGGCCACCGCCGTCACGGCCGTGCGCCGCGAGACCTGGAGCGTGGGCGACGTGCCCATGCCCGAGGTGCCCCGGCCCACTGACCACCAGGCCATCGTCGCGCCACCGGGGGCTGTGGAATGGCTCAACCGTTATGAGATGCGCCCCATCACCGGCTTCATCCCGCGCACCTGGGACGGCAGCGGCGACCACAGCCTGACGCAGCTGTGGATGCGCGATGCGCCCCCGCGCGCCCTCGACTTCTGCGCACTGGCCGCGCTGGCCGATGTGTTCTTCCCCCGCGTGTGGTTGCGCCGTGCGCGCCAGGTGCCTGCGGGCACCGTGTCCATCACCGTGTACTTCCATGCCACGGCCGAGCAGCTGCAGGCCACGGGCACCGGCTTTTTGCTCGGCCAGGCGCGCGGGCAGGAGTTTCGCAACGGTTTCTTCGACCAGACCGTGCAGCTGTGGAACGAGGCCGGCACCATGCTGGCCACCAGCCACCAGATCGTTTACTACAAGGAATAAGAGCACCATGAGCACTGCGACCCCCGACATCCTCGCCCACACCGAAGCCGGTGTGACCACCATCACCTTCAACCGCGTGGACAAGAAGAACTCCATCACGCGCGACATGTACGCCGCCATGGCGGACGCGCTGGATGCTGCCCAGGCCGACGCCAGCGTGCGCGTGGTGGTGTTCCAGGGCGACGTGGCGATCTTCAGCGCGGGCAACGACATCGGCGACTTTCTGCAGCAGCCCCCGGCCACGCAGGACTCGCCCGTGTTCCGTTTTCTGCGCGGCATCGCGTCCTTTCCCAAGCCCGTGATCGCCTCGGTCTGCGGCCCGGCCGTGGGCATCGGCACGACGATGCTGTTCCATTGCGACCTGGTCTACGCGGGCGACAACGCGGCGTTCTCCATGCCGTTCGTCAACCTGGGCCTGTGCCCCGAGGCCGCTTCGAGCCTGCTGGTGCCGCAGATGCTGGGGTACCACCGTGCGGCTGAAGCGTTGTTGTTGGGCGAGCCTTTCATGGCCGAGGCGGCGCTCGAGGTGGGGCTGGTGAACCGGGTGGTGCCGCCCACCGAGTGCAATGGGGTGGCGCAGGCGCAGGCGCGCAAGTTGGCGGCCAAGCCGTTGTCTTCGTTGATCGAGACGAAGCGGTTGATGAAGGGTGGGCAGACGGCGAAGGTGTTGGAGGTGATGGCGGAGGAGGGCGAGAGCTTCGGGCGCATGCTGCGTGAGCCGGCGGCGCGGGAGGCGTTCTCTGCGTTCATGGAGAAGCGCAAGCCTGATTTCAGCGCGGTCTGAATTGGCGGGAAACCTGGGTCTGTCGCAGCCCAGGCCGTTCGGGCTGAGCTTGTCGAAGCCGTTGTCCGTCATCACTGTCCGTTCGGGTTGAGCTTGTCGAAACCGGGGCGCTGCTCGCGAGCTCGCTGATGAGGCGGCGTGCCTGTGTTGAGGGCGGGAGCCGGGGTGCGCGCCCGGCGGCGCGGTAACTTTCTCTTGGTTCGCCAAGAGAAAGTCACCAAAGAGAAGGCGACCCCAAGTCTGCGACCCCTTCGCTGCGCTACGGGGCAAACCTGCGTCGGGGCGGTTGCGGGGTGCGCCGTGGAACTCACTGCGCGCCTGCGGCGCTCCGTTCAGACATCCACGGCGAGCTAGATGACGAGGCATGCGCGCTCCGACGCGCATGCTCACCCCGCAACCGCCCCGCCGCAGGCGCAGCCACAGGGGGTGGACAGCCGAACAGCCACACGGGCCTTTGCTTCGCTCGGCCTGGCGGTCGCGGCGCGCAGCGCCTGCGCGTTCGGGGCCGAGCAACGCGATGGCCCGTGTGGATGTCCTCTCCCCCATCCCTTCAGGATGCGCCGAGGAGCGCAGGGCGTGGGGTGAGCGTGTGCCGAAGGACACACGCATCGTGAACTGACTCGCTGCGGATGTTTGAGCGTAGCGCGGCAGCGCGCAGCGAGTTCCGCAGCGCACCCCACGACCGAGCACCGCAGGTTGCCCCACTCGCCCGCAGGGCGAGTGGGGACGCAGGCTGTAGGGTCGCCCTTTCTTTGGTGACTTTCTTTCGGCGACGCGAAAGAAAGTTACTCGCACGCCGGGCGACTCCCGGCCTCCGCCCTTGAACCAGGCACGCGGTACAAACCAGCGAGCCTGCGAGCGCACCCCGGTTTCGACAAGCTCAACCCGAACGGCCATGGGTCGATGCGCCCAGGTTTCGACAAGCTCAACCCAAACGGACGTGGATCGATGTACCCAGGCTTCGACAAGCTCAGCCCGAACGGTGCGGTCGATACACGTAGACCAACTCAACCCGGACGGACATGAGGGCGAGGGCACTCCAAACCCGTAGGGCACCCCGCCTCTGAAGCGCTCTATCCTTTCAGCACAAGCATCCATATTTTTACAAAGCACTTGCTTGCTAAAAATAATCCATTTTGCTATCGTGCAAAACATGGAATCCCCAGCCCGACGCCCCCGCGCATCCGCGCCCGCTGCACCCCTCCCACCAGCCCGCCAACGCAAGGCCGCCACGTCTCAGATATCCACCGCCGAAGAAGAAAAACAACCACCCCGCCGTCCCCGCGGCCGTCCCCGCAAAACCGCCGAAGAACTCGACGACGGCAACCGCCGCCGCAAGCTCATGGACGGCGCCGCAAAGCTGTTCCGCACCCAGGGCTTCGCCGCCACCAGCACGCGCGACATCGCCGCCGCCGCTGGCATGCACAGCGGCTCGCCCTTCTACCATTTCGAAAGCAAAAGCGCGCTGCTCTACGCGGTGATGAGCGAGGGCATGACCATGGCCACGCAAAGCCAGCAGCAGGCACTCGATGCGCTGCTCGCCCAGGCTACGCCACGCGAGCAGCTGCACACACTCATCCGCCACCATTTCGAGATCCTGCTCGGCCCGCGCAGCAGCTTCATCCCGGTGATGCTGTACGAATGGCGCTCGCTCACGCCGGCGCAGCGCAAGGGCATTGCGCGCATCAAGGACAGCTACGAGGCCGCGTGGATGCCCGCGCTTCAGGCGCTGGCGCAGCAGGGCGCGCTGCAGGCCGAGCCTGGCGTGGCGCGGCTGTTCATCTTTGGAGCGCTCAACTGGGCGGTGCAGTGGTTCTCGCCCAAGAAGGGCAAGTCGCTCGACGCCCTCACCGACGAGGCCTTGGCCCTCTTCATCCGCACATAACAGCAAAATAAAAAGGCGCACCCACCATGGCTTCCACGGCCCTCAATGCACCCAGCGGCTACCAGTCGGTGTTCGCGCCAGGCCTGTTCAACGGCCAGGTGGTCATCGTCACAGGTGGCGGCTCGGGCATTGGCCGCTGCACCGCGCACGAGCTGGCGCGTCTGGGCGCGCACGCAGTGCTGGTCGGGCGCAAGCCGGAGAAGCTGCAGGCCGTTGCCGATGAGATCGCTGCGGATGGTGGCGCAGCGTCCTGGCATGCGTGCGACATCCGCTCCGAAGACGCGGTGGTCGTGCTGGTGCAGCAGGTGCTGGCCGCGCACGGGCGCATCGATGGCCTGGTGAACAACGCGGGCGGGCAGTTCATGTCGCCGCTCGAATCCATCAGCGCCAAGGGCTGGGAGGCGGTGTTGCACACCAACCTCACCGGCGGCTTCCTGGTGGCGCGCGAATGCTACCGGCAGTGGATGGCGCCGAACGGCGGCTCGGTAGTCAACATCGTGGCCGACATGTGGGGCTCCATGCCGGGCATGGGGCACAGCGGTGCGGCGCGCGCGGGCATGGTCAGCTTCACCGAAACCGCTGCGCTCGAATGGGCCTGCAGCGGCGTGCG
The DNA here is from genome assembly GCF_964253015.1 of Acidovorax sp. LjRoot194. NCBI lineage: Bacteria > Pseudomonadati > Pseudomonadota > Betaproteobacteria > Burkholderiales > Comamonadaceae > Acidovorax > Acidovorax sp. LjRoot194. The sequence goes on from NZ_CAXUQB020000001.1 coordinate 928,818, forward strand.
CGTGAACGCGGTCGCGCCGGGCTACATCGCATCGAGCGGCATGGACAACTACCCGCCCGCCGCCGCGCACACGCTGCGCGCCATGCCGCAGACCGTGCCCCTGGGCCGCTTCGGCAACGAGGCCGAGGTGTCGGCGGCCATCGTCTTCCTTCTCAGCCCGGCCGCCAGCTTCATCAGCGGTAGCACGCTGCGCGTGGACGGCGCGCGACCGCAGGTGCGCCTGGGCTGGCCCCTGCGCGTGCCCGATGCCGCCACGCAGCAGCGTGCTGCGGTCAAGCCCTATGCGGGCTTTCACCGTGCGCAGGTGCCGCGTGTGTTTGCAGCGTCCGCAGAACCGGCGGGCAGTGCACCCAAGGACTCCGACGAATGACCACTGCCTTCGCTTCGCGCTTCCTCCCCGGTGCACCCGATGCGCAAAAGCGCCGCGCTGACCTGGCTGCGCGCCTCGATGCCCTGCGCGCGCTGCAAGAGCGGGCCGCGGCGGCATCGGCCCGCTCGCTGCCGCAGTTCGACAAACGCGGCCAGCTGCTGCCGCGCCAGCGCGTGGCGCTGATGCTGGATGCGGGCGCGCCGTGGCTGCCGCTGTGCACCCTGGCGGGCTACCTGCAGGATGTGAAGGACCCCGAAAAGTCCGTGCCCGGCGGCGGGATGATTGCCGGCATCGGCTGGGTCAGCGGTGTGCGCTGCATGGTGGTGGCCAGCGACTCCGGCATCGAGGCGGGGGCGATCCAGCCCATGGGGCTGGAAAAGATTCTGCGCGTGCAGGAGATCGCCCTGCGCGAGCGCCTGCCCTTCGTGCACCTCGTTGAGAGCGCAGGCGCCAACCTGATGCGCTACCGGGTCGAAGGTTTCGTGCACGGGGGCACGCTGTTCCGCAACCTCGCGCGGCTGTCGGCAGCGGGCATTCCGGTCATCACCGTGCAGCACGGCTCGGGCACCGCGGGCGGGGCCTACATGCCGGGGCTGTCGGACGTGGTCATCATGGTGCAGGGCCGCTCGCGCGCCTTCCTGGCCGGGCCGCCGCTGCTCATGGCCGCCACGGGCGAGGTCGCGACCGAAGAGGAACTGGGCGGCGCCGCCATGCACACCGCCGTCTCGGGCCTGGGCGAATACCTGGCGCAGGACGACCGCGAGGCCATCGGCATGGCACGCGACGTGATCGCGCAGCTGGGGTGGACCACCCCCGCGCGGCCCAGCGCTCCCGGCCCCACGCTGCCCGCCGACGACCTGCTGGCCCTGATGCCCGGCGACCTGCGCCAGCCCGTGGACATGCGCGAGGTGATCGCGCGGCTGGTGGATGGGTCTGAGCTGCTCGAGTTCAAGGCCCGCTACGGCACGGCCACGCTCTGCGCGCAGGGCCGCATCGGCGGCCATGCCGTGGGCTTCATCAGCAACAACGGCCCCATCGATGTGGCGGGCGCCAACAAGGCCACGCACTTCATCCAGTGGATGTGCCAGCTGGGCCACCCCATCATCTACCTGCAGAACACCACCGGCTTCATGGTGGGCAAGGACAGCGAGCAGGGCGGCATGATCAAGCACGGCAGCAAGATGATCCAGGCCGTGACCAACGCCACCGTGCCGCAGATCACCATCCAGTGCGGCGCCAGCTTCGGCGCGGGCAACTACGGCATGTGCGGGCGGGGCTATGCGCCGCGCTTCCTGTTCAGCTGGCCCGGGGCCAAGACGGCCGTGATGGGCGGCGAGCAGGCCGCGCGCACCATGCAGATCGTGACCGAGGCGGCGCTGGCGCGCAAAGGCATCCCGCCCGACCCCGCCGAATCGCAAGCCCAGTTCGACAAGATCGTCGCCATGTTCGAGGCCCAGGCCGACGCGTTCTACACCAGCGGCCTGTTGCTGGACGACGGCGTGATCGATCCGCGTGACACGCGTGCCGTGCTGGCCTTTTGCCTGGATACCTGCGCTGAGGCACAGGCCCGCACATTGCGGCCCCTGGGCTTTGGCGTGGCGCGGATGTAAGCGACGAGGGTGCAAGCACACAGACACACACCATGGCCGAACCTCTCAAATATTTGCTGAACGACACCGTGCCGCCGCGCATCGCCGCCATGGTGCAGCGCGCCTGGCGCAAGTTCGACACAGCCGCCTTTCTGCGGCAGGTCGAGCCCGGCTACGAGTCGCTGGAGTTGATGGCGCGCGGCCAGCGCATTGCGCAGGCATTGCAGGCGCACCTGCCCCAGGACATACCCCGCGCACTGGCCGTGCTGGTCGACTCCATGGACCCGCCCATGGGCCTGGACGCCGCCGGCGAGCCCCATGCGGGCGACCGCCCCTACAGCGCCTTCCTGTACCTGCCGCACAGCCTGTACATCGGCTCGCAGGGCCTGGCGCATTTCGAGGCGGCCATGGCCGCGCAGCACGCGCTGACCCAGCGCTTTACCGCCGAGTTCTGCATCCGCCCCTATCTGCTGCACCACCAGCAGGCCACGCTCGCGCGGCTGCGGGACTGGGCGCAGGACGGCAACGCCCACGTGCGCCGCCTGGTGAGCGAAGGCACGCGGCCCCGCCTCCCCTGGGCGCCGCGCCTGCCCGCATTCCAGCAGGACCCGCAGCTGGCCCTGCCGCTGCTCGATGCGCTCAAGGACGACCCATCGTCCTACGTGCGCCGCTCGGTGGCCAACCACCTGGGCGACATCACCAAGGACCACCCCGACCTGGCCGTGGGCACCGCCCGTACCTGGCTGCAGGGCGCACCCGCCCCGCGCGAAGCCCTGGTGCGCCACGGCCTGCGTTTTCTCATCAAGCGCGGCGACGCTGGCGCGCTCGATGCCCTGGGCGTGGGCCATGCCGTGGCGCTGGATGTGCGGGCCGCGCGCGTGGTGCCCGCCCGAGCGCGCATCGGCGGCAAGGTGCGCATCGAGGCCGAGCTGCACAACCCCACGCCACTGCCGCAGCGCGTGCTGGCCGACCTGAAGGTGCACTACGTCAAGGCCCACGGTGGCGCTGCGCCCAAGGTGTTCAAGCTGCAGACGCTGGACATCCCTGCGGGGGCGACCGTGGCCGTGGGCAAGACGCTGTCGCTGCAGCAGATGACCACACGCACCCACTACCCCGGCGCGCACCAGGTGGAGCTGGTGCTCAACGGGCGGCCGCAGCCCCTGGGGCAGTTCGAACTGTCGTGATGTTCGGGGTCGAGGTTCGCAGGCACAACACATAACCGCAGGAGACAGGCACCATGCAGTTCACGCACGAGCACCGCGAGATCCAGAAGACCTTGAAGCGCTTCATCGATGAAGAGATCAACCCCCATGTGGACGAGTGGGAGGCGGCCGAGATCTTCCCCGCGCACGAGGTCTTCAAGAAGATGGGCCACCTGGGTCTGCTGGGCCTGTGCAAGCCCGAGGAATACGGCGGCGCGGGTCTGGACTACTCGTACAGCCTGGCCATGGCCGAGACGCTAGGCCACATCCATTGCGGCGGCGTGCCCATGGCCATTGGTGTGCAGACAGACATGTGCACCCCGGCGCTCGCGCGCTACGGCAGCGAAGAGCTCAAGCGCCAGTTTCTGGCCCCGGCCATCGCGGGCGACATGGTGGGCTGCATCGGCGTGAGCGAGCCGGCGGCGGGCAGCGACGTGTCGGGCATCAAAAGCGTGGCGCGCAAGGATGGTGACGACTACGTGATCACCGGGCAGAAGATGTGGATCACCAACAGCCTGCAGGCCGACTGGATGTGCATGCTGGTGAACACGGGCGACGGCCAGAGCGTGACGGGCGGCAGTCCTCACAAGAACAAGAGCCTGGTCATGGTGCCCCTGCGCGATGGCCCCGGCGGCCGGTTGACCCAGGGCGTCGAGGTGGCGCAGAAGATCCGCAAGATCGGCATGCACAGCAGCGACACCGGGCTCATCTACTTCGACGAGGTGCGCGTACCGCAGCGCTACCGCATCGGCGCGGAAGGGCAGGGCTTCATCTACCAGATGCAGCAGTTCCAGGAAGAGCGCCTGTGGTGCGCCGCCAGCACGCTCGAATCGCTGAACCACTGCATCCAGTGGACCATCGACTACGCACAGGAGCGCAAACTGTTTGGCAGCACGCTGGCCGACCAGCAGTGGGTGCAATTCAAGCTGGCCGAACTCAAGACCGAGGTCGAGGCGCTGCGCGCACTGACCTACCGCGCCTGCGACCTGTACGTGAACGGGCAGGACGTGCTGGAGCTGGCCAGCATGGCCAAGCTCAAGGCCGGCCGCCTGAACCGCGAGGTGCCCGACACCTGCCTGCAGTTCTGGGGCGGCATGGGCTACACGCTGGAGAACAAGGTCTCGCGCATGTACCGCGACGGGCGGCTGGCGTCCATTGGCGGCGGTGCGGACGAGGTGATGCTGGGCATCCTCGCCAAGCTCATGGGCATCGCCAAGCGGCCTGCGCACTGACATGGCCGATTCGCTGTTGATCGACCGCGCGCCGCTGGCTAGCGGCTGTGTGGAAACCTGGACGCTCAATGACCCGGCCAGCCGCAATGCGCTGTCGGAGGCGATGGTTGATGGTTTGATAGCCGCCTGTGAGCGGGCGGCGGCCGATACCGACCTGCGCGGCCTGGTGTTGCGGGGTGCCGGTGGGCACTTCTGCGCGGGGGGTAGCCTGGGTGGCTTTGCCAAGACCATTGGACAGCCCCTGGCTGCGGGCGAGGCTGACCCGCTGGTGCCGCTGAACCGCCGCTTTGGCACGCTGCTGCAGGCGCTGTGTGCGTTGCCGCAGTGGTTCATCGTGGTGGTGGAGGGCGCCGCGATGGGCGGCGGCTTTGGGCTTGTGTGCTGTGCCGACCGCGTGCTGGCACACAGCGGCGCGCAGTTCGCCACGCCCGAGGTCACGCTGGGCATCGTGCCTGCGCAGATCGCACCGTTTGTGGTGCGGCGCCTGGGCCCAGCGGCAGCGCGGGGGTGTTTGTTGACAGGCGTGCGCTGGGATGCCGCGACGGCTCAACGTGCGGGGCTGGTGGATGAGGTGGTCGCTGGTGGCATGGAGGCCGCTGTGCAAGCTGCCATCGCACGCCACGCCGCCGCAGCGCCGCAGGCCGTGGCCGCCACCAAACGTTTGTTGCTGGCCCAGCCCGAGACGCCATTGCTCGCGCTGCTGGATGACGCGGCCTTGGCTTTTGCGCAAGCGCTGCGTGGGCCTGAGGCATCGCAAGGGCTGGCTGCATTTGCCGCGCGCAAGACGCCGCCTTGGAGTGCGAAGCCATGAAAAAGATACTGATCGCCAATCGCGGCGTTCATGCCGCAGGCATGGCGAAGCAAATTGCCCGCGCACGCGAAGCGTGCAGGCGGGCGATGGAGCCGCGAGGGCACAGCTTATGAAAAAGATACTGATCGCCAATCGCGGCGAAATCGCTCGCCGGGTGATTCACACCGCCCACCGCATGGGCATCGCAACGGTGGCCGTCTACTCCGACCCCGACGCCAACGCCCTGCATGTGCGCGAAGCCACCCAGGCCGTCGCCCTGGGCGGCGCATCCAGTGCCGACACCTACCTGCGCACCGACAAGCTACTGGCCGCTGCCCGTGCCACCGGTGCCGATGCGGTGCACCCCGGCTACGGCTTTCTCAGCGAGAACGCCGACTTCGCCCAGGTCGTGGTCGATGCCGGCCTGATCTGGATCGGCCCGCCCGCCGCGGCCATCCGGGCGCTGGGCAGCAAGGCCGGTGCCAAGGCGCTGGCGGCGGTGCACGGGGTGCCTTGCCTGCCGGGCTACGCGGGAGGCGACCAGAGTGATGAACGTTTTGTGCAAGAGGCCGCGCGCATCGGCTACCCCGCCATGGTCAAGGCCGTGGCGGGTGGGGGAGGGCGCGGCATGCGGCTGGTCACCGATGTAGCGCAACTGCCCGCCGCACTGGCCAGCGCCCGGTCCGAAGCGCTGGCGGGCTTTGGCTGTGGCGACCTGCTGATCGAGCGTGCGCTGCTGCAGCCCCGCCATGTGGAGGTGCAAATTTTTGCCGATGCCCACGGCGCGTGCATCCACCTGGGCGAGCGCGATTGCTCGGTGCAGCGCCGCCACCAGAAGATCATCGAAGAGTCTCCCAGCCCAGCGGTAGGCGCCGCGCTGCGCGAGCGCATGGGCGCCTGCGCCGTGGCCCTGGCGCAGGCTGCCGGCTATGTGGGCGCGGGCACGGTGGAGTTCTTGCTGGATGGCAACGATGGGGACGACGCTGCAACGTCCCAAGCCGCGAAAGACCCACGCCCCGCAACAGCCGGGGCCCCGTCCCCGGGGAGCGCAGGGGCGCCATTCTTCTTGATGGAGATGAACACCCGCCTGCAGGTGGAGCACCCGGTGACCGAAGCCCTCACCGGCCTGGACCTGGTGGAGTGGCAAATCCGCATCGCGTGCGGCGAGCCGCTGCCCATCACGCAGTCGCAGGTCGATCTGCAAGGCCACGCCATCGAGGTGCGCCTGTGTGCCGAAGACGCGCACTTTCGGCCGCACACCGGCAGCGTGCTGCACTTCAGAGCGCCCGCGGCCACGGCCTTTGAACGCGCTGCGCCGGGTGCGCTGCGGTTTGACCACGCGCTGGAGGAGGGCGCCGAGGTCTCGCCCCACTACGACGCCATGCTGGGCAAGCTCATCGTGCATGCGCCCACGCGGGCCGAGGCCATCGACGCGCTGGTGCGCGCGCTCAACGCCACCCGCGTGCTGGGTCTGCCCACCAACCGCGCATTCCTGGCGGCGTGCCTGCAGCACCCGGCGTTCCGGGGCGGGCAGGCGCTGGTGCCGTTTCTGGCAGAGCATGCAGCGGGTCTGCAGGATCTGCTATTAAAAGAGGAGCTGTTGGCGCTGGTCCCTTGCGCGGTAGCGGCCATTTTTGCTTCAAATTCACCCACACCAGCCTCCGCCAGCCTGCCGTGCTCATTGGCGCGCCCGCTGCGCCTGCGCCACCAGGGCACAGTGCTGCCGCTGTCGGTGCGCGAACTGGGAGCCGGGCGGCTGCAGGTGGAGCGCGCCCAGCCTGCCAGCGCCTCGCCAGGGTTGATGGAAGCCATCACGACCACCACCACGGTGCAACTGACCCCGCAGCCCGGCGGTGCGGTGCGTGCCACCGGCCAGGGCGGCGATGCGCCGGTGGCCGACCACACGGTGCACGCCGTGCCCGTGGGCCGGCTGCGCTGGCACTGGCAGACCGGTGGCGTGGATGGCTGGGTGGAAGACGCATCCTGGGAGCCGGCAGCCCGCGCGGGCGCCGCCGGTGGCGCCACCGAGCTGCGCGCGCCCTTCAACGGCAAGGTGGTCGCGCTGCCGGTGGCCGCGGGCCAGGCGCTGGCGGCGGGCGACACCGTGGTGGTCATCGAGTCCATGAAGCTCGAACACAGCCTGGCCTGCCCCGTGGCCGCCACCGTGGCCGAGTTGCTGGTCGCGCCGGGCCAGCAGGTGGCGCCCGGCCAGGTGCTGGTGCGCTTTGCTCCCGCCCTGCCAGGAGGTCCCGCATGACGGCCCCGACGCACACGACGTCGGAGAGCGACGAAGACCGCAACGCACTCACCGACACCGTCACCCGTTTTGCCCGCGCCGAGATCGCCCCGCACGTGGGCGCCTGGGACGCGGCCGGTGAATTCCCTCGCAGCCTGTACCGCCGCGCAGCGGACCTGGGCTTGCTGGGCCTGGGCTACCCCGAGCAGTACGGCGGCACGCCTGCCAGCTACGCCTTGCGCCTGCCGCTGTGGCGCGCGCTCAGCCGCCACGGTGCCAGCGGCGGCGTGCTGGCCAGCCTGCTGTCGCACAACATCGGCCTGCCGCCCGTGCTGGCCCACGGCAGCGACGCGGTGCGCGCCGAGGTCATCCCGCTCGTGCTGGCGGGCGAGCAGATCGCCGCGCTGGCGATCACCGAGCCCGGTGGCGGGTCGGACGTGGCACAGCTCAGGACCACCGCGCGGCGCGAGGGGAATGACTACGTCGTCGATGGCGAGAAGGTGTTCATCACGTCGGGCATGCGTGCGGACTGGATCACCGTGGCCGTGAGGACCGGGGATGCCGGCAGAGACCATGAGCCCCCACGCTCCCCTGCTTTGCAGGGGTCGCTGCCCCCCGAGGGGGCGCTTGCCGCCTTGGGGCGGCCCGGCGGCGGCAAGGGCAGCGCGGGCATCTCCATGCTGCTCATCCCCGGCCACAGCGCGGGCCTTTCGCGCACGCGCCTGGACAAGATGGGCTGGCTCTGCTCCGACACCGCGCACCTGCGCTTTGACAACGTGCGCGTGCCGGCGCGCTACCTGCTGGGCGAAGAGGGTGCGGGTTTTCGGATCATCATGTCCAACTTCAACGGCGAGCGCTTCGGCTTGGCCGTGTCGGCCCTGGGCTTTGCCGAGGCCTGCTACGACGAAGCGCTGGCCTGGTCCCGCCAGCGCAAGACCTTCGGTGCCGCGCTGGTGGAGCACCAGGTCATCCGCCACAAGCTGGTGGACATGCAGATGCGCATCCAGTCCACGGCCGCATGGTGCGAGTCCGTGGCTGCGCAGGCCGATGCGGGCCACACCGGTACCGAGTGGGTGGCGAACGTGTGCCTGCTCAAGAACCACGCCACCCAGACCCTGCAGTTCTGCGCCGACCAGGCCGTGCAGATCCTGGGCGGCATGGGCTTCATGCGCGGCACCGTCAGCGAACGCATCTACCGCGAGGTCAAGGTCATGATGATCGGTGGCGGTGCGGAAGAAATCATGGAAGACCTGGCTGCCAAGCAGTTGGGTATTTGAATGGAAGCGTTGCCCGTGACCAAACGCCCACCCTTGTTCCCACCGTTCGGGCTGAGCCCGTCGAAGCCAGGTCTCCGCTGCCCCAGACCGTTCAGGCTGAGCTTGTCGAAGCCATGGCACGCCAACCATCAACCGTTCGGGCTGAGCCTGTCGAAGCCAGGGCACCCGCCTTCGACAGGCTCAGGCCGAACGGTCGGGGTGTTGCGAAGCAAGAGCAGTAACGCCATTCGGAGACGCACATGACCAGTCATGCAACCAGCCACAAAGCCATCATCACCTGCGCCATCACCGGCGTGCTGACCGACCCCGGCCAGCACCATGTGCCCGTCACGCCCGAGCAGTTGGCGAAGGAAGCCCGCCGCGCCTGCGACGCAGGCGCCGCCGTGGTCCACGTGCACTTTCGCAACCAGGAGCCCGGCAAGGGCCACCTGCCCAGCTGGGACCCGCAGGTCGCGCGCGACTGCGTGCAGGCCATGCGCGAGGCCTGCCCCGGTTTGATCATCAACCAGACCACCGGCGTGGTCGGCCCCCACTACCAGGGCCCGCTGGATTGCCTGCGCGCCACCCGCCCCGAGATGGCCGCGTGCAACGCCGGCTCGCTCAACTACCTGAAGGTGCGCAGCAACGGCACCTGGGCCTGGCCGCCCATGCTGTTCGACAACCAGCCCGCCAAGGTCAAGGACTTCATCGACGTGATGCTGGAAACCGGCACGTTGCCCGAGTTCGAATGCTTCGACGTGGGCATCGTGCGCTGCGTGGAGATGTATGTGCAGACCGGCATGTACACCGCGCGGCTGCCCGAATACAACTTTGTGATGGGTGTCGAGTCCGGCATGCCCGCGGACCCGGACCTGCTGCCCATCTTGCTCAAGCTCAAGATCAAGGACGCCCCCTGGCAGGCCACCGTCATCGGCCGCGCTGAGATATGGCCCGTGCACCAGCGCGTGGCCGAGCTGGGCGGGCATTTGCGCACGGGGCTGGAGGACACGTTCTATCTGCCGGATGGGACCAAGGCGGATTCGAACGGGCCGTTGATCGAGAAGCTGGCGCAGTACGCGCGCAATGCGGGGCGGGAGGTGGCGTCGCCGCAGGAGGCGCGGGGGGTGTTGGGTTTGGCTGGCGCGTAGCGTAGGCCACGCATTGCCCGCCTGTTGCGCGGCTTTGGCAGGCAGTTTGCGTACGTGCGCCTCCCCCACGGCGTTGGAGTAAGTCTTGTGCTCCGTGGGTCTGTTGCAATTTTCTATGATGGCTTACCTGCTTTTACAGGGTAGAGTGCCGGCGCCATCCCTCCAGGCGGCCTGCCGCAGGCCTTGTGCAGGCATGCCCGACAGGCAACCCCCCATGAGCTTTCATTCTTCCAACAACGAAGGACTATCGATGTTGCGCCCCTGGTATTGCGCCCCATTTTTCGCTGACCCTCTCGGTGCACGCAGTGCACTGCGGCGCATGGCGGCTGCAATGCTGCTGGTGGCCGCAATACCGGCGGCGCAGGCGCAGACGATTACGGCAGGCGCGCTCGCAGCCGCAGCGATACCCGTCGACCACCCTGGCGCCTTGCTGCTGCTGGCGGTGGCCATGGTGGCCTGCATGGGCTGGATGGTGCGCACGAAAGGCCTCGTGTCCTCCGCCACCTTGCGCAGCGTGGCGCTGGGAGCCGTGGCCACGGTGCTGGGCGCCTTGGTGGTGTGGGGTGACGCTGTGCAGGCCCAGTTGCAGGAGCTGCAGGCTGCCTTCCACCAGGCGGGTGGAGAAACGCTCACGATTCCCGTGCAGGCCACGGGCACCACACCCGGTGGCGATCCTTCGGGATTCCTGCCGGTGGTCTACACCAACCGGACAGCGTCCGGCTTGCGCATCACCAGCATCACGCAGCCGAGCTGGAGCACCTGCTTTCCGCTGGGCATTCCGTCGCCCCTGCCAGTGACCCCGGCCCGCCCGGGCACCGTCTGTGCCGTTGGCACTGCACTGCCTGCAGGCGGCGCGTGCTGGGTCGATGTGGCGGCACTGTGTGCTGCTGCGGCCACCGCGGCGCAGGGCCATCAGTCCAGCACCTTGCTGGCCGATACCGTGTCGGCGGTGGCGGCAGCGCAGGCCACGGGCAATGTGCTGCTCAATGACCTGGACCCTGATGGCCCGCTGGTGCTGGCCAGCTTCACTTACCAGGGCACGCGGTACGCGGCCGGCACGCCGGCCACGGCGGCAGGGCTGGGCACGTTGACCATGCAGCGCAACGGCGACTACACCTTTGTGGCGGCCTCGCCGTTCACTGGCGCCAGTCCGCTGGTAGTGACCTACACCGTGCACACGGGCGCATCGAGCACGCTCAGCATCACCGTGAACCGTGCGCCCGTGGCGGTGAACGACGCAGTCTCCACCAATGCAAACACCCCTGTGACCGTCTCTGTGCGCGGCAACGACACCGATGCCGACGGTGACCCCCTCACGGTTGCCAGTGTGACGCCGGGCGCTCACGGCTCGGTGGTGATCGATGCCGTCACGAACAACCCCATCTACACACCCAACGCAGGGTTTGCCGGCAGTGACAGCTTCACCTACACCATCAGCGACGGCAAGGGCGCCACATCCACCGCAACCGTCACGGTCACGGTCAATGCGCCGGCCAATGGCGCGCCCGTGGCCAACAACGATGTGGCGACAGTGGATGAAGACAGCTCTGTAGTCATTGCCGTGCGCGGCAACGACACGGACCCCGATGGCGATTCGCTCACGGTTGTTGGCGTGACTCAGGGCGCCAATGGCTCGGTGGTGATCGATGCCGTTACAGGCAACCCCATCTACACCCCCAACGCCGGGTTCACCGGTACGGACACCTTCACCTACACCGTCGACGATGGGCATGGCCACACGGCGACCGGCACCGTCACGGTGACTGTGAATCCCACCGTGAATCAGGCGCCGGTCGCTGCCAACGACACGGCCCTCACGCGCATGGACACGGCCATTTCCATTCCCGTGTCCACGTTGCTGGCCAACGACACCGATGCCAATGGAGACGTGCTGACCCTGGTGTCGGTACAGGCGGCAGTGAACGGCACGGTCAGCCGCATCGGCAACAATGTCATCTTTACGCCAGCCAGCGGCTTCGAAGGTGCCGCCAGCTTCACCTACACCATAGAGGATCCCTCCCGCGCCAGCAGCACGGCCACGGTCAATGTGACCGTCGGCTCGGCCACCACGCCTTCGTTGGTGGTTTTGAAGTCCCTGGTGGTCAATGCGCACGGCACTGGTGGAACCAGCGCCAGGTTCCCTATCACCACAATACTGGTGGACACGGATGGCTCCGAGAGCCTGTCGATCAGGGTGAGCAACGTGCCCACGGGTGTCTCGTTCAATGCGGGCGCCAACCTGGGTGGCGGCGTGTGGCAGCTTGCCGAGGCGGACCTGCCCAACCTGATGCTGAATCTTCCTGGCAGCTACACGACCAACGCAACCCACCTGACCGTACAGGTCACATCCACGGAAACCAACGGTGGCGTCACTGCGAGCGTGAGCAGTGTGGTGACGCTCAAGGCGGCCTACACAACGGTGGACATCACCACGACAGCGAGTGGCAGCTACACCGGCAGCTCTGCCAACGAATTCATCCAAGGTGGAAATGGCGACAACACCATCAATGCCGCCAATGGCAACAACATCGTCCACGGTGGTGACGGTGATGACAACCTCTCTGCCGGGAGCGGGTCCGACATGCTCTACGGCGGCAGCGGCAACGACACCATCAACGCCGGCAGCGGTGCCGACGTGATCTCGGGCGGTCCCGGCAACGACACCTTGATCGGCGGCGATGCCGGTGAAAACTTCGTGGACGTGTTTGTCTGGAGCCTGGGCGACCAGGGCGCTGCCGGGACTCCTGCGGTGGACACCATCCAGAACTTCGAAACGGCGGCAGCGGGCAGCAATACCGCGGGGGGCGACGTGCTGGACCTGCGCGACCTGCTGCAGGGGGAGCACGTGGGTCCATCCAACGGCGCGGGCAACTTGGCGGACTATGTGCACTTCGAGATATCGGGGGGCAACACCATCATCCACATCAGCCACACGGGTGGGTTTGCTGCGGATTCCCACTTCGTTGGGGCCGCCTATACCAGCGCCACCGAAACCCAGCAGATCGTTCTTTCGGGGGTCGACCTGCAGTCTCTCTACTCCGGCGCCACCACCGACCAGCAGATCATTACCCAGCTGCTGAACAACAACAAACTCATCGTGGATTGATGGCGGCGAGCTGGCCGGGCCCGTATCTGCCGGACGGGGCATCCGCCCGGCTCCGATACAGCCACGGGTGGTGGTCGGCGGGGCTGCGGGTCCTTCGGCCCCCGGAAGCAGCCTGGCATCTGGACCTGCAGCCCAAGCGGCGGGCGTTGGCAGGCCCAGCTTCCATCTTTTCAGGCCTCTGCCGCTGGTTTGCAAAGGAACGAATGCTATTGATTGGATAGTATTCGGTTTGCTGCGATGCCTTGGACATTCAGGGCAAGCCTCAGCACACCACCATCCCCATCACTGTCACCGTCTGCCCCGGCCAGCCAGGGGCGGCCAGCCAAAAAAAGCCAGGCAGCCACCACCATGTTGACCACCGCCCAGGCCATCGCGTTTCTTCTCACCGCCGTCATGCTCACAGCCACGCCCGGCCCCGACAACCTCATGGTGCTCAGCGCCGGCATGTCCAAAGGCCGCCGCGCTGGCATCGTGTTTGGCCTGGGTTGCGCATTGGGTTGCTTCAGCCATACCGTGCTGGCCGTCATTGGCGTAGGCGCTATCCTGGCCGCATCGCCAGTGGCCTTCACGGCGCTCAAGTGGGCGGGTGGTGCCTACCTGATCTGGCTTGGCACCCAGGCCCTGCGCCATGCAGGCGCTGTGCGCATCGAAGGCGCCCATGGCAGCTCCAGCAGCCAAACCGCTGCTGAATCGCTCGGCCGCACCTTCTCCAAGGGCCTGATAGCCAACGCCATCAACCCCAAGGTCGTGCTGTTCTTCCTGTCGTTTCTGCCGCAGTTCGTGGATGCATCGCGCGGCGGCATGGAGCTGCAGCTGGGCTTGCTGGGGCTGCTGTTCACGGCCCAGGCGGCGGTGCTGTTCGGGTTGCTGGGCTACTTCTCAGGCAGGGTCGGTGGGTGGATCCACCGCAAGCCGCGGGTGGGTGTATGGCTGGACCGGCTGGCGGGCACGGTGTTCATTGCGCTGGGGTTGCGGATGGTGGCGCGGTAAGCTCCATGGCGGCGGACGCTTCACGCTGAAAGATGTGGTGCTTCTCGCACTGCGCAGCGCAGCGCAGAGCAGCGCAGAGCAGAGCAGAGCAGGGCTGTGGTGGATGTTCACCACAACACCGAACCAGCGGATAGGGCAGCTGGTCGGTGATGCGTTTGGTGTGCCAGAAGCGAGTGCCTTCAGCTATCCGGTTCGAATGAAACAAGGTCGATCAATAGGTGGGCTGAAAGTCTCGAAGGGCATCTCGGGCTTTTGCTTCCACAGCGAACCCCGCCCCGTACGTCGCCGCCAGCTCATCCGCCCGCTTCAGGAACGCCTCCATTCCCGTGCCGTAAACGAACTGCATCGCACCCCCCGTCCACGCCGGAAACCCGATCCCAAAGATCGACCCGATGTTCGCGTCATGCACGCTGGCCAGCACCCCCTCGGCCAGGCAGCGCGCGGTCTCGATGGCCTGGCGATAGAGCAGCCGGTCCTGGATTTCCTGCACGCTCCATGCCACGTCGGGCTTTTCGAACAGAGGTTTCAGCTCCGGCCACAGGTGCTTCTTGCCGCCTGCGGGGTAGTTGTAAAAACCGCCGCCACCCGCACGGCCAGGACGCTTCAGCTCTTTGACCATGCGCTCCACCAGCAGCTCGCCGGGCGTGGGGGTGTAGGTCTTGCCTTCCGCCGCGTAGTCGGCGCGAGTCTGGTCCAGCACGTGCACGCTCAAGGTCAGCGCGGTTTCGTCCAGCACGGCCAGCGGGCCCACGGGCAGGCCGGCCTGCAGGGCGGCGTTTTCAATCGCGGCGGCGGGGATGCCTTCGCCCAGCATGGCGGCGCCTTCCATCACGTAGGTGCCGAAGGTGCGGCTGGTGTAGAAGCCGCGCGCGTCGTTGACCACGATGGGCACCTTGCCCAGGGTCTGCACGTAGTCGAAGGCGCGGGCCACGGTCTCGTCGTCGGTCTGTTTGCCTCGGATGATCTCCACCAGCTTCATCTTGTCCACGGGGCTGAAGAAATGGATGCCGACAAATTTCTCGGGCCGGCTGCTGGCCGTGGCCAGGCCGCTGATGGGCAGGGTGGAGGTATTGCTGGCAAAGAACCCGCCGGGCGCGAGTTGCGGCTCGGCCTCGCGCGTGACCTGGGCCTTGAGGTCGCGGCTTTCGAACACGGCTTCGATGATGAGGTCGCAACCCGCCAAGTCGGCTGCGCTGGCGGTGGGCGTGATGCGCGAGAGCAGCGCTTGCTGCGCCTCGGCCGTCATGCGGCCCTTGTCCACGCGGGCTTGTGCGAGCTTGGCGCTGTAGGCCTTGCCGGCCTCGGCCTTTTCCGCGCTCACGTCCTTGAGCACGGTGGTGATGCCTCGGCTGGCCTGGGCCCAGGCGATGCCGGCGCCCATCATGCCGGCGCCCAGGATGCCGACCTTTTGCGGCTTGTAGCGCGGGGCTGAGCCAGGGCGCGACTTGCCGCTCTTGATCGCGTTCATGTCGAAGAAGAACGTGTTGATCATGTTGCGCGCCACGGGGCCGGTCATCAGGCGGGCGAGGTAGCGGCTTTCGATGCGCAGGGCGGTGTCGTAGTCCACCATCGCGCCTTCGACCATGGCGGCGAGGGCCGCCTCGGGCGCGGGGTAGCGGCCACGCGTGGTCTTCTTGAGCATGGCGGGCGCCACCGTCAGGGCGCTGGCGATCTTGGGGTTGGCGGGCGTGCCGCCGGGCACACGATAGTTCTTGTCGTCCCACGGCTGCACGGCGTGCGGGTGGGTGGCGATGTGGGCCAGGGCGGCGGGCAGCAGTTGCTCACGAGTGGCCACCAGCTCGTGCACCAGCTGCAGGTCCAGCGCCTCGGCGGGGTTGAAGAGCTTGCCTTCCAGCACATAGGGCTGCGCGCCCATCAGGCCCAGCAGGCGCGTCATCTTGGTCACGCCGGTGGCGCCGGGCATCAGGCCCAGCGTGACCTCGGGCAGGCCGAACTGGATCTTGGGGTCGGCCACGGCGATGCGGTAGTGGGCGACCAGGGCCACTTCCCATCCGCCGCCCAGCGCGGCGCCGTTGAGGCAGGCAACCACCGGGATGCCCAGGGTTTCGAGCGTGCGAAAGTGCGCCTTCATGCGCTCGATCTCGCTGAACGCGGCAGGCGCGTCGGCGGGTGTCAGGCGCATGGTGGCTTTCAGATCGGCGCCCGCAAAGAAGCTGGTCTTGGCGGATGCAAGGACGATGCCCTTGAGCGCGGCGCCCAGGCGCTCGCGGTCTGCCACCACCTGGGCGGTGACCTCGCCCAGCTCTTGCTGCCACTGGCGGCACATGGTGTTGACGGGGGAGTTGGCTTCGTCGAATGTGATGACGGCGACCTGGCCTTCGGTGCCCTGGGCGGGGATGAGTTCGTAGCGGATGGTTTGCATGATGTTCTTGTCTCCTGCCCGTCAATCAAATGCGTTCAACGATGGTGGCAATGCCCATGCCGCCGCCCACACACAGTGTGGCCAGGCCATAGCGCTGGCCCCGGCGGTGCAGTTCGTCAATCAGGGTGCCGAGGATCATCGCGCCCGTGGCGCCCAGCGGGTGGCCCATGGCGATGGCGCCGCCGTTCACGTTGACTTTGTCGTGCGGCACGCCCAGTTCGCGCATGAAGCGCATGGGCACGGCGGCAAACGCCTCGTTGACTTCGAACAAATCGATCTGGTCGATGGTCATGCCCGCACGGGCCAGCGCCTTCCTGGCGGCGGGCACGGGGCCGGTGAGCATGATGGTGGGGTCGGCGCCGCTGAGCGCCGTGGCGACGATGCGTGCGCGCGGAGTGAGGCCATGGGCCTTGGCGGCGGCCTCGTTGCCGATCAGCACGGCGGCGGCGCCGTCCACGATGCCCGACGAGTTGCCCGCGTGGTGCACGTGGTGGATGCGTTCCACCTGCGGGTAGCGCTGCAGCGCCACGGCGTCGAAGCCCATGCCGCCCAGTTGCTCGAACGAGGCCTTGAGCGCGCCCAGGCCTTCGAGGGTTGTCTTGGGCTTGATGAATTCGTCTTCCGCCAGGATGGTCTGGCCGATGAAGTCGCGCACGGGCACGACGGAATGCTTGAAATAGCCAGCGGCGCGCGCCGCGGTGGCGCGCCGCTGCGATTCGAGCGCGAAGGCGTCCACGTCGGCGCGGGTGTAGCCGTCCAGCGTGGCGATCAGGTCGGCGCCGATGCCCTGGGGCACGAACAGCGTCTCCGAATTGGTGGCAGGGTCTTGCGCCCAGGCGCCGCCGTCGGAGCCGATGGGCACGCGGCTCATGCTCTCCACGCCGCCGGCCACCACCAGGTCCTCCCAGCCGCTGCGCACCTTTTGCGCGGCCAGGTTCACGGCTTCGAGGCCCGATGCGCAAAAGCGGTTGACCTGCACGCCCGCACAGCGAAAGTCCCACCCGGCCTTGAGCGCGGCCACCTTGGGCAGCACCGAGCCCTGCTCGCCCACGGGCGAGACGATGCCCATGACCACGTCGTCCACCGCGGCCGTGTCGAAGCGGTGGCGCGCCTGCAGCTCGATCAGCAAGCCGGTGAGCAGGTCGATGGGCTTGACCTCGTGCAGGGTGCCGTCCTTCTTGCCCTTGCCGCGCGGGGTGCGCAGCGCATCGAATACATAGGCTTCGGTCATGAATGGTCTCCGGTGGTCTCTGACATGGTTCGGTGAAGGCGCGCACGCTGGCAAAGCTGACCTTGCCCGCGGCAAGGCGCGGTGATTGGTGGCTCACACCACGACAGCACGCTCTCTGACGCCGGTGCGGCGGTTTTTGCACTATCTTTCGGTCGTTGCTTTCTCAATTTTGGCTATGAAACGAAATACATCCTCTGCCTTGCAGCGCATGGTCCGTGGCGCTGTGGAATACGACGACACGCGTGAAGGTTTTGCGCTGGAGCACCATGTGGCGCTGGCGGCCTCCAGCGCTCTGGCGGTGGCGGCCTTCATGGCGCCCAGTCCCGGCGCGGCGGCCATTCGCGGCATCGGCGCGGGTTTGCTGCTGATGCGGGCCCTCAGTGGCAGCCAGGGCGTCCGGTCCTGGGTGAATGTCACCGACCGCCGCCCCGGCGCGCCGCTCAGCCCTGAAGAAGCCCGCGCCGCCTGGTACCTGTAGAGGCGTTCGGCGCCCGCGGATACCCATTGGCCTTCCCACCATAGAAGCCGATCACGCTGAGCTTGTCGATGCGCCGCGCGGGGTGTCGACAAGTTCAGCTTGAACGGCAGGGGATGGCTGAACGCGAGGCCGAGGGAGCCAAGGTGGGTACGGGGCGGGTTCACGTTGTCTTGCGCGTTGTGTTACTTGCCCAGGCCCATCGCACGCGCAATCACCTCTTTCATGATCTCGTTGGTGCCGCCGTAGATGCGCTGCACGCGCGCATCGGCATAGGCGCGGGTGATGGGGTATTCCCACATATAGCCGTAGCCGCCGAAGAGCTGCACGCACTCGTCCATCACCTTGCACTGCAGGTCGGTGGTCCAGTACTTGGCCATGCTGGCGGTCTGGGTGTCGAGTTGATCGCGCGTGATCAGCTCGCAGCATTTGTCGACGAACACGCGCGCCACCTGCACCTGGGTCTGCAGCTCGGCCAGGGTGTGGCGGGTGTTCTGGAATGAGGCCACGCTCTGGCCGAAGACCTTGCGGTCCTTCACATAGTCCACTGTCCAGTCGATGGCGGCCTGCGCGGCGGACACGGCGGTGATGGCGATCTGCAGGCGCTCCCAGGGCAACTGCTCCATCAGGCAGATGAAGCCACGGCCTTCCATGGCGGGGCCGCCCAGCAGGTTGTCGGCGGGCACCTTCACGTCGGTGAAGAACAGCTCGGAGGTGTCCTGCGCCTTCATGCCCATCTTCTTGAGGCGCTGGCCTTTTTCAAAGCCGGGCATGCCGCGCTCCACCAGGAAGAGGCTGGTGCCCTTGGCCCCGGCCGCCGGGTCGGTCTTGGCGACCACGATCACCAGGTCGGCGTGCCAGCCGTTGGTGATGAAGGTCTTGCTGCCGTTGAGCACATAGTGCGATCCGTCGGCACTCTTCAGCGCCGTGGTCTTGATGCCCTGCAGGTCGCTGCCGGCGGCGGGCTCGCTCATGGCGATGGCGCCCACCACCGCTCCGCTGGCCATTGGCGGCAGGTAACGGCGCTTTTGCGCTTCGGTGCCGTAGTGCAGGATGTACGGCGCGACGATCTCGCTGTGCAGCCCGAAGCCGATGCCGGTGGTGCCGGCGCGCGCCAGCTCTTCCATCTGCGCCACCGAATAGAGCTTGTCGGCCCCGGCGCCGCCGTATTCCTCGGGCAGGCTCATGCACAGAAAGCCGTTGGCGCCCGCCTGGCTCCACACCTCGCGCGCCACGTAGCCCTGGTCTTCCCAGGCGGCGTGCTGGGGCACCACTTCCTTGTCGATGAAGCGGCGGAAGCTGTCGGCAAAGGCCAGGTGGTCGCTCTGGAAGAGGGTGCGGTCGATCATGGCGGCGATCCTATTTTTGCAAAGTTACTGCTTGGTTAAATTCTGCCACTGTCCAGGCCCGGACGCACCCCCCAATGAAAAAGCCGCCCACGGCGGCTTTGGGGGCGCAGCAGGGCGCGGCTACTTCACGTAGTCCGACACCACCTTCCACTTGCCGTCGGTGATCTGCGACAGGCGCGACAGGTCGCTGCCCAGGCGCTTTTGCGGGCCGTAGGTGGCCTGGGCGCTGCCGAACATGTCGGGCGGGATGACCATGGTGTCCATGGCTTTGATGAAGCTGTCGGTGGTAAGGCCCGTCCCCGCCTTTTGCGCGGCCTTGATGAACGCGTCCACCGCGCCGTAGCCGTAGACCGAGAACACGGTGGGGTCTTCGTTGAACTTGGTCTTGTACTTGTTGGCCCAGAAGCGGATGGGCTGGCTGGCTTCATCCAGGTAGGGGTGCTGCACCGTCATGGTGGCGTACAGCCCGTCCATGGGCTTGCCGCCCAGCTTGTGGATGAGGTCGGTGTAGGCGGCGCTCGATCCGAGGAATGTGGGGTTGAAGCCCGTCTTGCGCGACTCGCCAATGGTGCCGATGGTCTCGCGGATGATGGTGCCCAGGATCACGAAGTCGCAGCCCGAGGACTTCATCTTGGCGACCTGGGACGAGAAGTCGGTGGCGCCGCGCTTGTACGAGGTCTTCTCTGCGAATTCCATGCCGATGGACTTGAGCGCCGCCTCGCCGCCGCGCATCACCTCCAGGCCGAACTCATCGTCCTGGTAGATGGTGCAGACCTTCTTGGCGTCTTTCTCCTTGATGAGCTTGGGGGCGGCCAGGCGGATCTGGTCGTAGTAGGTGGCGGCGAACGAGTACTTGAGCTTGTGGAAGGGCTCGTACATTTCGCGCGCGGCCGTTACGGGGAAGAAGTTGATCACGTTCTTGCTGAACTGCACCGGCATGGCGGCGAGGTTCTGCGCGGTGCCGATGTGCGCGATCATCATGAAGATCTTGTCCTGGTTGACAAGCTTTTGCGCGGCCAGCACGGCTTTCTTGGGGTCGTAGCCCGAGTCCTCCACCTTGAGGTCGAGCTTGCGGCCGTTCACGCCGCCTTGCTCGTTGGCCTCGTCCACGCGCAGCATCATGCCCAGCCGCACCTGCTTGCCAAAGCCCGCCAGCGGGCCCGACAGATCCTGGATAGAGCCCAGCGTGATGGTGTCCTTGCTCACGCCCTGGGTGGCCTGTGCATGCGCGGCGCCTGCAGCCAGGGCCATGGCAGCCAGGGCTGCGATGGGATGAAGTTTCATGGCACGTCTCCTTCGGTTGGATCGAACACGATCGCTCGTTATAGAACGATGCCCGGGGTGGGGCACCAGCACTTTCCCTATCTGGGGCGGGCCTGGGTGGCGGTGCGCCCTGGCTTCGACAGGCTCAGCCCGAACGGTAGGGGGTGATTGCACGGCTTTGGGGTTCAATCCACAAACCCTCAATCCACCAACCCACCAACCCCCACCCGTTCAGCCTGAGCTTGTCGAAGGCCGCCCCTACCGGTACATCGCCTCGATCTGCGCCGCGTACTTCTGCTGCACCAGCTTGCGCTTGAGCTTCATGGTGGGCGTTAGTTCTTCGTCCTCGGCCGTGAGCTGGGTGTCGAGGAGGAAGAACTTCTTGATCTGCTCCACGCGGGCGAACTGCGTGTTCACGCGGTCGATTTCGGCCTGGATCAGGTCCTGCACCTCGCGCGCACGCGTCAGGCTGGCGTAGTTGGAGAACGGCACGTCGTTGTCCTGCGCAAACTTCTCCACGTTCTCCTGGTCGATCATGATGATCACGGTGAGGTAGGGCAGCTTGTCGCCGATGACCACTGCGTCCGTCACGTAGGGGCTGAACTTGAGCTCGTTCTCCAGCTCGCTCGGCGTGATGTTCTTGCCGCCGGCCGTGATGATGATGTCCTTCATGCGGTCTGTGATGCGCAGGTAGCCGTCGGCATCGATGGTGCCCACATCGCCCGTGTGCAGCCAGCCGTCGGCGTCGATGGTCTCGGCCGTCTTCTCGGGCAGATTGAGGTAGCCCTTGAACACGTTGGGGCCGCGCACCAGGATCTCGCCGGTGGCGGGGTCGATGCGCACCTCGTTGTAGGCCGCCGCAGGGCCGATGGAGCCGGGCTTGATGCGGCTGGCGGGCACGCCGGTGGCCGCGCCGCAGGTCTCCGTCATGCCCCATACCTCCAGCATGGGCACGCCCAGGGCGAGGTACCACTTCACCAGTTCGGGCGAGATGGGGGCCGCGCCCGTGACCAGAAAACGCGCGCGGTGGATGCCGATGAGCTTGCGCACGTTGTTCAGCGCCAGCCAGCGCGCCAGCTGGAACTGCGCCTTCAGCAGCCCGCCCACGGGCTGGCCGGCCAGCACCAGGTCGGCAATGCGCGTGCCCACGCCGATGGACCACGCATAGGCCGCCTGCTGCAGCGCAGTGGATTCCTTGAGCGCGATCATCACGCCCGAGTAGAACTTCTCCCACACCCGCGGCACGGCGGTGAACACGGTGGGCGCGATCTCGCGCACGTTCTCGGGCACGGTGTCGGGGTTCTCGACGAAGTTCAGGCGTGAGCCGGTGTACAGCGAGAAGTACTCGCCCCCCATGCGCTCGGCAATGTGGCACAGCGGCAGAAAGCACATGGCCTCATCCTGGTCGGTGCGCGAGATCAGCGTGTTGTAGCCGCGCACGGTGTAGGCCAGTGCGGCGTGCGTGTGCATCGCGCCTTTGGGCTTGCCGGTGGTGCCCGAGGTGTAGACGAGGATGGCCACGTCCTCGGGCTGGCAGGCCTGCACGCGCCGCATGAGTGCGTCGGGGTTCTGCTGGTTCCAGGCGCGGCCCATGTCGCGCAGCGCCTGCAGGCTAATGACGCCAGGGTCCTGCAGCCCGCGCAGGCCTTCCATGTCGAACACGACGATCCTGCGCAGCAGCGGCAGGCGGCCGCGCACTTCCAGTGCCTTGTCGAGCTGCTCGTCGTTTTCCACGAACAGCACGGTGGTGGCCGAGTCTTCGCTCAGGTAGTGCACCTGGGCCGCGGCGTCGGTGGGGTAGATGCCGTTGGAGACGCCGCCGCAGCTGAGCACCGCCAGGTCGGCCAGCACCCATTCGATGTTGGTGTTCGACAGGATGGACGCACAGTCGCCGCGCGCAAAGCCCAGCGCCATGAGCCCGCCCGCGATCTCGCGCACGGCCTCGGCAGTCTGGTCCCAGGTCCAGCTCTTCCAGATGCCCAGCTCCTTTTGCCGCATCCACACGTTGGGCCCGCGCAATGCCACCGCGTTCCAGAACATGGCGGAGATGGTGCTGCCGGCCAGCACGTCGGTGCCGGCGGGCTGGATGTGATCGAGGTCCCAGAGATTGCTCATGTAGTCCTCACCGCCATGTTTTCTTCTTCTTCCACCGCCGCTCGCCGCGCACGCCTTCGTCCTTCATGCCCAGGTAGAACTCCTTGATGTCGTCCTTCTCGCGCAGGCGTTCGCAGCTGTCTTCCATCACGATGCGGCCGTTTTCCAGCACGTAGCCGTAGTCCGATGCGTTGAGCGCCATGTTCGCGTTCTGCTCCACCAGCAAGATGGTGGTGCCGCGCTCGCGGTTGATGCGCACCACGATCTCGAAGATTTCCTTGGTGAGCTTGGGCGACAGGCCCAGGCTGGGCTCGTCGAGCAGGATGAGTTCGGGGTTGGCCATGAGCGCGCGCGAGATGGCCAGCATCTGCTGCTGCCCGCCCGACAGCAGGCCCGCGTCCTGCGCCGCGCGCTCCTTGAGGATGGGGAAGTAGCCGTACACCGTTTCGATGTCGCGCGCGACGGCATCGGTGTCGCTGCGGGTGTAGGCGCCCATGAGCAGGTTGTCGCGCACTGACAGCAGTGCAAACACCTCACGCCCTTCGGGCACGTGCATGAGGCCCCGGCGCACGATGGCCGCGGGGTCGCGCGCCGTGATGTCCTGGCCCTGGAATTCGATGGTGCCTTTGCGCGGGTCGATGATGCCGCTGATGGTCTTCAAGATGGTGGTCTTGCCCGCGCCGTTGCTGCCCAGCACGGCCGCGATCTCGCCGCGCCGCACCTGCAGGCTCACGCCCCGGATGGCCTTGATGGGGCCGTAGGCACTCTCGACGTTCTGCAATTTAAGCAGGGGTTGTGGGTCGGCCATGGCCGCGGCGCCAGCGTTGTCGACGGCGAGAACGGCGCTCATGCCCGCACCCCCTGGCTGGAGCCCGCCGGCCGGCGCAGGTTGCTCACGTCGTCGATGGTGCCCAGGTAGGCCTCGATGACGCCGGGGTGCGACTGCACCTCGCGCGGCGTGCCCATGGCCACCACTTCGCCCTGGTTCATGGCCAGCACGCGGTCGGACACCTTGGAGACCAGCGACATGTCGTGTTCCACCATCAGCACGGTGATGCCAAGCTCGTGCTGGATGTCCTGGATCCAGAAAGCCATGTCGTCGGTCTCCTCCACGTTCAGGCCCGACGAGGGCTCGTCGAGCAGCAGCAGCTGGGGCTCGGTGCACAGCGCGCGCGCCAGCTCCACCACCTTGCGCACGCCGTACGGCAGGCCGGCCACCAGCGTGTCGCGGTA
Organism: Acidovorax sp. LjRoot194; assembly: GCF_964253015.1. Taxonomy (NCBI): domain Bacteria; kingdom Pseudomonadati; phylum Pseudomonadota; class Betaproteobacteria; order Burkholderiales; family Comamonadaceae; genus Acidovorax; species Acidovorax sp. LjRoot194. The sequence goes on from NZ_CAXUQB020000001.1 coordinate 952,765, forward strand.
GTGCTGCAGGTCGAGAAAGTCGATGACCTGCTCGGCTTTCTCACGGGCGCGCACCTCGGCGTCGCGCACCTTGCGGGTGAAGAACATCTCTGCCCACACGCCGGTCTCGCGGCGCGTGTGGCGGCCGATCAGCAGGTTGTGCAGCACGCTCGCATGCTCGAAGAGTTCGATGTTCTGGAAGGTGCGGGCAATCCCCAGGCCCGCTACTTTGTGCGGCGCCTGGTCGGTTAGCGGCAGCATGGCGCCGCCCGGGCCGGCGTACGCGATGGTGCCGGTGGTGGGCGTGTAGATGCGGCTGATGAGGTTGAACACCGTGGTCTTGCCTGCACCGTTGGGGCCGATGAGGGTGAACACCTCGCCCCGGCGCACGTCGAAGCTCACGTTGTTGACCGCCAGCACGCCGCCAAAGCGCACGCTGAGGTTCTGGGCGGTGAGCAGGATGTCGTCGTTCATTTCAGCCTGTCCGATTTTTGGAAGGACTTCTGCCGCTTGAACATCCCCCTGCGGTAGAACGGGAACATCTGCAGCCAGGTGCGCACCTTGAGCCAGCGGCCATACAGGCCCATGGGCTCGAACAGCACGAACGCGATCAGCACCGCGCCATAAACCACGGCCTGGAGCCCAGGCGCCTGGCCGATGGCGGCGGGCAGCCAGTCCTTGCTGAGCGAAATCATCTGGGGCATGGTGATGAGGAAGATGGCCCCGAGGAACGCGCCATGCACCGACCCCAGCCCGCCGATCACGATCATCAGCAGCAGGTCGATGGACTGCAGGATGTTGAACTGGTCCGGCGAGATGAACTGCAGCTTGTGCGCATACAGCGCACCGCCGATGCCGGCGAGGGCCGCCGAGATGGAGAACGACAGCGTCTTGTAGCGCCAGGTGGATGCCCATGCTTTGTGCCGATATCTCCGAATCGCGAATCGCGACAAAGGCCCGGCCCGTGGAGGACCGCAGCAGGTTCAGAATGGCCAGCGTGCTGACCACGGCAATCACCAGGCACAAGAAGTAAAACGATTCGGTGGATTCGAACTTGAAGCCCCAGATCTCGGGCGGCACCAGGTGCTTGCCGGAGTTGCCGCCCGTCACCGATTCCCACCGCGCGAAGACCTCTTCGACGATGAACCCGAACGACAGCGTGGCCATGCCCAGGTAGATGCCCTTCACGCGCAGCGCGGGCAGGCCCACCACCACGCCCACCGCAGCCGACAGCCCCGCCGCGCAGGCCAGCGACAGCGCGAACGGCCAACCCATGCCCGTGAGCACCGCCTGCGTGTACGCCCCCACGCCGAGGAATGCCGCATGCCCCAGCGAGAACAGCCCCGTAAAGCCCGCCAGCAGCATGAGCCCCAGTCCCACGATGGCGTAGATCAGCACGAAGGTGAGCTGCGCCAGCCAGTACTCGGGCGCCACCCAGGGGGCTGCGACCAGCGCCATGGCCAGCAGGCTGTACCAGAAGACATGCCCGCCATGCTTGGCCAGGCGCAGGTGTTGTTCGTACGAGGTCTTGAAAAGAAAGCGCATGGGGTCAGACTTTCTTTCTCAATTTTTCGCCGAACAGACCGTTGGGTTTGACCATCAGCATGATCAGCACCACGATGTACGCGGCCGTGTCCTTGAAGCCGTCGGGCAGGTAGAAGCCCGAGAGCGATTCGACGATTCCGATGACCAGCCCGCCCACGATGGCGCCCGGCAGGCTGCCGAAGCCGCCCACCACGGCCGCCGGAAAGGCCTTGAGGCCGATCATCCCCATGTTGGCGTGCACGAAGGTGATGGGCGCGAGCAGCAGCCCCGCCACCGCGGCCACGGCGGCGGCCAGGCCCCAGGCCAGGCCGTTGAGCCGCTGCACGGGGATGCCCATGTAGTAGGCCGCCAGCTGGTTCTGCGACGAGGCCTGCATGGCGATGCCCAGCTTGCTGTAGCGGAACATCGCGAACAGCAGCAGGCACAGCACGGCGGTGGCGCCGATCACCACCAGTTGCTCGGCGTTGAGCACCAGCGCCCCCACCCGCAGGGACATGTCCTTGTAGGGCACGGGCAGCGTGTGGGTCTCGGTGCCGATGTTGGGGATCATCGTCACCAGGCCGCGCAGAACGTAGCCGATGCCGATGGTGAGCATGACGATGGAGAACGCGGGCTGGCCGAGGATGGGGCGGATGACGGCGCGCTCGAGTACGGTGCCGAAAAGGCCCATGGCCAGGATGCTCGCGATCACCGCCACCCAGAACGGAAAGCCCAGCACCGTCATGAGCGCCAGTCCGCAGAACGCGCCCAGCATCATGAGTTCGCCCTGCGCGAAGCTCACGGTTTCGGTGGCCTTGTAGATCAGCACGAAGCCCAGCGCGATCAGCCCGTAGATGCACCCCTGGGAGATACCACTGATCAACAGTTGCACGAATTGCACACGGGCTCTCCCGAAGAGGACTGACGCAGATCGGACGGGGGCAACGCGCAGGGCCTTGGACATGCGGTGTGTCCATCCTGGTCTGCGTGGGCCTTGGCAGATATTTATACAAAGCGATTGCTTTGCATAAATAATGGTGCACGTGCTGCGGGCGCACCGCACTCGGGGCTAACCCTGATGGCGCGTCCAGGGGCATGGAGTCCGGGGGGCCGCGGCGCATATTGACGCAGCCCGGTGCACCGCGCAATAAGGGTTGCGGCCTAGGCGGGCTCGGGTTGCCGGGTTGGGCCACCGATCGCGGTATCGAGCGTGTCAGCGGTGTTGGTCGCGTCGGGGCGCGCTGCAGGCGCCATGCAGGCGGCCTGGAGAGGCTTGGGTGGCCTGGTGGCGCACCGGTGCGGGCCTCGGGATCGCTCGCGCGCTCATGGAGCGCCGTGTCGCGTGGGTGACATGAAGCGGCTTCGCTCAGCTGCGCGTAACGTTGCGATCCGTCCTGCTCGATCGCTGCAGGACCGGGGCGGGCGTACCGCAGAGAGTTCTTTAAGAAAAAATAGCCGCTACCGCTTTATCACCAAGCGCTGGAAGCTATAAAAATAGTAGCATCCACGGTGCAGGCCTCTTCACGAAGCGCTGGCGCCACCGCACAGGAGCCGAACAGGAACCGCATGAGCAAGACCAACCACACCACGCCCTCTGCCGCCGAGCCGCGGGCGTTCGAGCCGGAGTTCATCACCGGGCTCAAGGCCATCTTCGAAGAGAAGATCGTGTTCAACCAGGTGCTGGGCCTGAAGGTCACGAGCCTCAGGCCCGACGGCGTGACCGGCCGCATCGACATGAAGCCCGAGCTGGTGGGGCACTACGCGTACAACCGCATCCACGGCGGCGTGATCAGTGCGGGCCTGGACGCGATGGGCGGCCTGGCAGTAATGGCCGCCATCGGTGCCAAGCACATGGACGAGCCGCCGGAGCAGCGCCTGCACCGCTTCGGCAAGCTGGGCACCATCGACCTGCGCATCGACTATTTGCGCCCGGGCATCGGCAGCCACTTCGAGCTGCGCGCCAACGTGCTGCGCCTGGGCTCGCGCGTTGCCAGCACCCGCATGGAGTTCCTGGGGCCGGACGGCGAGATCATGTCGGCGGGTGCGGCTGCGTACATCGTGTCGTAGCGGGCTGCGGGCTCGCCAGCAGGGGCAGGGCGCGTTCGGGCGGCCTGGTTCGCGCCCTGCAATGTCCCAAGTTAGCTTGGCGCAGCGCTGACCTCTGAATGTGTGATCCCGCAAGCCTTGCAAGTGCATGCAACGAGAGAACCGTTTGGTTACCGTTCTTGCGTAACGAAGGCATCTTTCCCTACACACGGTCCCTACGATGACTTCTTTTCAAGGAGATCTGATGGCCGTGCAAAACCCCTTCTTTGGCAAGCGTGAACCCGAATCGTTCCAACCCCGCCACAGCGCCACCACTTCCACACCGACCCCTTCCACCTCCGCCGGCCTGACGGGTACGGCGGCGACCAGCGGGCTCAATGCGCAGGCTCTGTCGGGCTCTGCTGCCAAGTCGCCCACCGATACCACGGGCAGCAAGCTCACGGTGGGCCCCAACATCAAGCTCAAGGGTGTGGAGATCACCGATTGCGACACCCTCGTGGTCGAGGGCACGGTGGAAGCCACCATGGATTCGCGCGTGATCCAGATCTCGGAGAACGGCGCCTTCCGCGGCTCGGCCGAAATCGACATCGCCGAGATCCATGGCGAGTTCAACGGCACGCTCACCGTGCGCCAGAAGCTCGTGATCTACAGCACGGGCAAGGTCAACGGCAAGATCCGCTACGGCAAGCTCGTGGTGGAGGAGGGCGGCCAGCTCGCAGGCGAGATCGAAGCGGGCTTTGCCAATGGCGCATCGTCGTCTGGTGTGCAGCGCACGGCATCTGCCCCACTGCGGGCCGAACCCACCGCCATGGCGGCCTGATCGCCGCGCCGCCTTGGCGGCGGTCCACTCCGCAAGGCATCCACCCACCCGGGCACCCGCGATGGCCCAGCCGCCTGGCTGGCGTTCGTCGCAACGGGTGCCTGTTCACGTCTGCGCCCCGTGCCCTGGGGGCTATGTATTGCGTGCCCAGGTTTGTGCCTGCAGCGACTGCTGTGGCAATCGCGCCTTGAGCGCGGGCCAATCGCGGGCCAATCGCGGGCCAATGCTTGGGGCCTTGTGCAGGCCCCAGCGTTTACTCGTCTGCTGCGGCAGCGGGCGCAGGCTGCGTGAGCTTGGACACGGCCCGTGGGCGACCTTGCTCGTCGATGGCCACATAGGTCAGGCGGGCCTCGGTCACCTTCACGTACCGGCCTTGTTCGGCAAAACGCTCGGCGTACACCTCCACCTCGACCGTGATCGAGGTGTTGCCCACGCGCGTGATGGCCGAGCAGAACGACAGGATGTCGCCCACCCGCACGGGCTGCTTGAAGATGAATTCGTTGACCGCCACGGTGGCCATGCGGCCTTGAACGTAGCGCGCGGGCAGCACGGAGCCTGCCAGATCCACCTGCGCCATCACCCAGCCGCCGAAGATGTCGCCGTTGGCGTTGCAGTCCGCGGGCATGGGGATGACCTTGAGCACCAGCTCCTTGTCTGTGGGCAATGCGGCGGGTGGTGGGCTGAAGATGGCAGACATGGGCAAAATCCCGGGTAGATAAAAAAACAACCGGAATTGTCCCCCATGCGCCGCACCGGCGAATCCACCTCCCCCCTCCCCACGCCCCCGGGCGCCGCCGCAGCGGCCTCCACGCAGTCCGACTGGTCCACGCTCTCCCGCCTGTTCCCCTACCTGTGGCAGTACAAGTGGCGCGTGCTCGCGGCCCTGCTGTTCATGGTGGGGGCCAAGGTGGCCAACGTGAGCGTGCCGCTGTTGCTCAAGAACCTGGTCGATGCGATGAGCATCAAGCCCGGCGACCCCACGGCGGTGCTGGTGGTGCCGGTGGGCCTGCTGGTGGCCTACGGGCTGCTGCGCCTGTCCACCTCGCTGTTCACCGAGCTGCGCGAACTGGTGTTCTCGCGCGCCACGCAGGGCGCCACGCGCAGCATTGCGCTGGCCACGTTCGAGCACCTGCATGCGCTGAGCCTGCGTTTTCACCTGGAGCGGCAGACCGGTGGCATGACGCGCGACATCGAGCGCGGCGTGAAGGGCATCGAGTCGCTGATCTCGTACTCGCTCTACAGCATCGTGCCCACGCTGATCGAGGTGGTGCTGGTGCTGACCATCCTGGCCGTGAAGTTCGACGCCTGGTTCGCCTGGATCACGCTGTGCGCGCTGGGCCTGTACATCCTGTTCACCGTGACGGTGACCGAATGGCGCACCAAGTACCGGCGCGAGGCCAACGAGCTCGATTCGGCCGCACACACCAAGGCGGTGGATTCGCTGCTGAACTACGAGACGGTCAAGTACTTCAACAACGAGGGCTTCGAGGCGCGGCGCTACGACGAGAGCCTGGACCGCTACCGCCGATCGCGCATCAAGGCGCAGTTCACGCTGTCGCTGCTCAACACCGGCCAGCAGCTCATCATCGCGGTGGGCCTGGTGGCCATGCTGTGGCGTGCCACGCAGGGCGTGGCGGCGGGCACCATGACGCTGGGCGACCTGGTCATGGTCAACGCCTACATGATCCAGCTGTACATCCCGCTCAACTTCCTGGGCGTGATCTACCGCGAGATCAAGCAGAACCTGACCGACCTGGACAAGATGTTCACCTTGCTCGACCGCGAGCGCGAGGTGGCCGATGCCCCCGGCGCGCAGCCCCTGGCAGGGCTGGACCAGCCCACGGTGCGCTTCGAGGACGTGCACTTCGCCTACGACCCCCAGGGCGGCCGCACCATCCTGCACGGCGTGAGTTTCGAGATCCCGGCCGGCAAGACGGTGGCGGTGGTGGGGCCGTCGGGCTCGGGCAAGAGCACGCTGGCGCGGCTGCTGTTCCGCTTCTATGACATCCAGCAGGGCCGCATCACCATCGCCGGACAGGAGATCCGCGGCGTGACACAGGCCAGTGTGCGCCAGGCCATCGGCATCGTGCCGCAGGACACCGTGCTCTTCAACGACACCGTGGCCTACAACATCGCCTACGGCCGCCCGGGCTCCACACAGGACGAGGTGGAGGCCGCGGCCCGCTCGGCGCGGATCCACGACTTCATCGCCAGCGCGCCCAAGGGCTACGGCACCATGGTGGGCGAGCGCGGGCTCAAGCTGTCGGGTGGCGAAAAGCAGCGCGTGGCCATCGCGCGCACGCTGCTCAAGAACCCGCCCATCCTCATCTTCGACGAGGCCACCTCGGCGCTGGACTCGGCCAACGAGCGCGCCATCCAGGCCGAGCTGCAGAGCGTGGCGCAGAACAAGACCACGCTGGTGATCGCGCACCGCCTGTCCACCGTGGTGGACGCGCACGAGATCCTGGTCATGGAGTCGGGCCGCATCATCGAGCGCGGCACGCATGCGCAGCTGCTGTCGCAGCGCGGGCGGTATTCGAGCATGTGGGCACTGCAGAATGAGAGCTCCCCCTGAAGCGCTTCGCGCTATCCCCCTGAGGGGGACGCCACCGGTGGCCCGGCAGAGCCGGTTCCACGGTGGCGCTGGTGGGGCCGCGCTCGTGGCATGCGTTGGTGGGGTGACTGACCGTTGCCTGCTTCTCTGGCGTCCCTTGTTTTGCTCCGTCGTTTTCGGTTCCTCGTTCATCCTGTTCCATCCGCTCCCATGAAACCTGTCCTGCTTGCCCTCATGTTCCTGTCCGAAGAACACCGCGCCCAGATGGCGCAGTCGTTCGAGGTGATCTATGCGCCCGACGCGGCGCAGGCTGCGGCGGCCATGGCCGAGCATGGCGCGCGCATCACGGTGGTGCTGACCATCGGCGCCACGGGCCTTTCGGCGACGCAGATCGATGCGCTGCCGCAGGTGTCGCTGATCTGCGCGCTGGGCGCGGGCTACGAGAACATCGCGGTGGCGCATGCCAAGGCGCGTGGCATCGTGGTGGCCAACGGCGCGGGCACCAATGACGACTGCGTGGCCGACCATGCGTTCGGGCTGCTGATCGCCACCGTGCGTGGCATCCCCAGGCTGGACGCCCTCACGCGCCAGGGCGTGTGGCGCACGGCGCTGCCGCTGCCGCCCAACGTGTCGCACAAGCGGCTGGGCATCATCGGCCTGGGCACCATCGGCAAGAAGATCGCGCAGCGCGCGCTGGGCTTCGAGATGGAGGTGGGCTACCACAACCGCAGTGCGCGCAGCGATGTGGCCTACCGTTACTTCGCCGACGTGACGGCGCTCGCAGGGTGGGCGGATTTTCTGATCGTGGCCACGCCCGGCGGCGCGGGCACGCAGCATCTGGTCGATGCGCAGGTGTTGCAGGCTCTGGGCCCGCGCGGCCATGTGGTCAACATCGCGCGCGGCAGCGTCATCGACACCGCCGCGCTGGCCCAGGCCCTGCGCGACGGCACCATCGCAGGCGCGGGCCTGGATGTGTACGAGAGCGAGCCTGCGCCGCCGGCCGAACTGACCGGCCTGGACACCGTGGTGCTCACCCCCCACGTCGCCGGCTGGTCGCCCGAGGCGGTGCAGGCGTCGGTGGACCGGTTCCTGGAGAACGCGCGCCGGCACCTGGCGGGCGAGGCGCCGGTGTCGCCGATCTGAATCACGGCCAGATGGATATCTGGCCGTGATTCACTACGCACCTGGGCAACAAGTGCCTGCGGCTAGTGAATTGCCGTGGCGGTAACAGGGTTGTAGACGTGGTGTTGCTCTGTAGTGCTATTTGCGCTACATGACTACAATGTGCGCATGACTGCCCTCACCGTTCATCCCCTGTCGTTGCGCCTGGCCACCGGCGACCTGGCCATCATCGACCGCGCCGCCGCGCTGCGCGGTCGGTCGCGCACCGAGTTCATGCGCGATGCCGCCGTGCGGGCTGCGGAAGAAGCGTTGCTCGAAGCCCTGCCCATCCGCATGAGTCCCGAGGGCTTCGAGGCCTTCCTGTCCGTGCTCGCCGAGCCCGGTACGCCCGTGCCGGAGATGGTTCAAACGCTGCAGCGCACCGCGCCCTGGGAACGCACCCCGTGAAGATCGAAGGGCCGCAGGCCCTGACGGCCCAGCACGAGGTGTCGTCGTTCTCGTGCGGCCACCCCGCGCTCGACCGGTGGCTGCACACCCGCGCGCTGTCCAACCAGCAAAAGGGCTTCACGGCCGTGGTCGTCGTGCATGTGCAGGGCCGCGTGGTGGGTTTTTACGGCCTGTCGCCCACGGCGGTGCTGCCCGTGCAACTGCCGCGCTCCGTCCGCACCGGCCAGCCGCCCGATCCGGTGCCCTGCCTGCTATTGGGGCAACTGGCCACCGACAGCCGCTGGGCCGGGCAGGGCGTGGGTACAGGCTTGGTCAAGCACGCCTTGCAGCGCAGCGTGGCAGCGGCCCTGCTCATCGGTGGCCGTGCTCTGGTTGTTCACGCTGTGGATGAGGGTGCCGCCGCATTCTGGACGCGGCGGGGCTTCATCGCTTCACGCGACGACCCGCTGGTGCTGTTTCGGTCCATGGCGGACATCGCGGCATCGGTGGCGGCTGCGGATCGTGCTGCATGAGGGCGAGCTGCCTGCAGCCGACGCAGCCAGCCTTGATGGCGATGAAAAGTCAGCCAATGAGCTGGAAGAGAGAAGCACCATGGACCTGAAAGCCCTGCAAACCCGGTTGCGAGAGTTCGCTGCCGAGCGCAACTGGCAGCCGTTCCACACACCCAAGAACCTGTCGATGGCGCTGATGGTGGAGGCGGCCGAGCTGGCCGAGATCTTCCAGTGGATGACGCCCGAGCAGTCCCTGGCCGCGCGCGACGACCCGGCGCTTACGGAGCCCATCGCCGATGAGGTGGCCGATGTGCTGCTGTACCTGCTGCAGATCGCCGACCATGCGGGCGTGGACCTGCACGCTGCGGTGGAGCGCAAGCTGGCGAAGAACGCGGTGAAACACCCTCCACCCAAAGCCCCCAACCTGTGACACACGAAAAAAGAGCTGCTACCGCTTGATAGACAAGCGCCAGCAGCTCCTTTTTTGATAGCGTCAGCTTACTTGCGCGCCGCAATCGCCTTCTCGGCAGCCGTCACCAGGTCGGCGCCGATCTGGCCCTTCCACTTGTCGTACACGGGGCGGGTGACCTTCACGAACGCGGCGCGCTCGGCGGGGGAGAGTTGCGTCACGGTCACTCCGTTGGCGGCGATGTCCTTGAGCAGGGGCTTGTCGGCCTCGACCATGCCCTTGCGTGCGATGGCGATCTCTTCCTTGCCGGCGTCGATGGCGGCCTGCTTGACGATTTCGCGGTCGGCAGGGGTCCAGGAGGCCCAGATGTCCTTGTTGACCACGAAGATCAGCGGGTCGTTCACGTAGCCCCACATCGTCACGTGCTTTTGCGCCACGGTGTGCAGCTTGGCTGCCATGTAGACGGCGATGGGGTTCTCCTGGCCGTCCACGGCGCCGCTGGCGAAGGCGGGCTGTGCGTCGGCCCAGCTCATTTGCGTGGGGTTGGCGCCCAGCGCGGTGAAGGTGTCCAGGAACAGGGGCGAGCCCACCACGCGGATCTTCAGGCCCTTGAGGTCCTCGGGCGTCTTGATGGCCTTCTTGGAGTTGGAGATTTCGCGGTAGCCGTTCTCGCCCCAGGCGAGCGGCACCACGCCGGCCTTGTCCAGCGTCGCGAAGATCTGCTTGCCCACGTCGCCCTGCGTCACCGCGTCCACCGCGGCGTAGTCGGGGAACAGGAAGGGCAGCGAGAACAGGTTCAGTTGCTTGACCTGGGGCGACCAGTTGATGGTGGAGCCCACGGCCATGTCGATCACGCCCTGGCGCAGTGCGGAGAATTCGCGCGTCTGGTCGCCCTGGATCAGCGAGACGCCGGGGTACAGCTTGATGTTGATGCGGCCGCTGGTGCGCTCGCGGACCTTGTTGGCCCACAGTTCGCCGCCCTTGCCCCAGGGGAAGGCGGTGCCCAGCACCAGCGACATGCGGTACTCGCTCTTGTAGGCGGTCTGTGCGATGGCGGCAGGGGCCGTGAAGGCCAGGGCCGCTGCGGCGGCCACGGCCGAGGTCAGGAAGGTGCGCAGTTTCATGGTGTCAGTCTCCTTGTAGAAATCGATGGGTCAATGCGTCAGTCAGTCAATGCAATGCGTCGGTACGGCGGTCAGTCAGTAGCCCAGCTTGGCGGGCAGCCACAGCGCCAGCTGCGGGAAGGCGATCACCAGCACCATCACGAGGAACATGGCGAGCAGCATCCAGCCCACCCAGCGCACGGTCGACTCCATGCGCACGCCCGCGATGCGGCACGAGACCATGAGGTTCACCGCCAGCGGCGGGGTGAACTGGCCCAGGGCCACCTTCAGGGTCAGGATCACGCCGAACCAGACCGGGTCCCACTTGTAGAACTGCATGATGGGCAAGAGCAGCGGCACGAAGATCAAGAAGATCGAGATGCCGTCGAGGAACATGCCCACGGTGATCAGCAGCACGATGAGCAGCGCCAGCACGCCGTACTCGCCCAGGCCCGAGTTCACGATGGCGTTGGCCACCGGGTCGATCACGCCCAGCGTGGACAGCGAATACGCAAAGATGCCCGCCAGCGACACCACGATGAGGATCACCGCCGACAGCTCGCCCGACTCGCGCAGGATGGGGAACAGGTCGCGCACCTTGATCGTGCGGTGGATCACCATGCCCACGAACAGGCCGTAGAACACGGCCACCACGGCGGCCTCGGTGGGCGTGAACCAGCCGGCGCGCATGCCGCCCAGGATCAGCACCGGTGCGGCCAGGCCCCAGGTGGCCTCGCGCAGGCTCTTCCAGAACGGGGGGCGGGGCATCGTGGCCTCCAGCGCGCCCATCTTGTGCTTGCGGGCCATCCACACGGCCGGCACGATGAGTGCGATACCGGCCAGGATGCCGGGGATCATGCCGGCTGCGAACAGCGCCGGCACCGAGGCGCCCGGCACCAGCACCGAGTAGATGATGAACGCGACCGAAGGCGGGATCAGGATGTCGGTGGCGGCTGCAGCCCCCACCACGCTGGCCGAAAACGAGGGCGGGTAGCCCGCGCGCGACATGGCGGCGATCATCACGCCCCCCACGGCGGCGGCGTTGGCCGGGCCCGAGCCCGAGATGCCCCCGAGGAACATGGCCACCGCAATGGCCACCAGCGGCAGCATGCCCGGGCCGCGCCCGACGATGGCCACGGCGAAGTTCACGAGGCGCAGGGCCACGCCCGAGCGGTCGAAGATGGAGCCGACCAGCACGAACATCGGGATGGCCAGCAGCGGGTACTTGCCCAGGCCCGCGTAGAAGTTCTGCGGCACGGCCAGCAGGCCGAACCACTGGCTGTCGGCATTGGCCAGGGCGATGGCGGCGGCACCGGCCAGGCCCAGGGCGGCGCCAATCGGTACGCCCACGAACATCAGGCCCAGAAAGGCCACGAACAGGAGCGTGGCGATCATGGCTGGGCGTCCTGTGCGGCGGCGGCTTCGGAACGGCGCGCTTCACGGTTGCGGCGCACCAGCAGGCCCACTGCGCGGGCCGCGATCAGCGTGGAGAGCACCGGCAGCCAGATGGAATACCACCACTGCGGCACGCCGATGCCGGGCGAGGTCTCGCCAAAGCGGTAGTCGTCCCACACCACGCGCACGCTCAACACCGCGATCAGCCCGAACAGCACGGCCACGCAGATGGCGCCCAGCTGGGCCAGGCGCTTGCTGCGCATTGCCGAGCCGCCTTCTGCGAAGTACTCGATGCGGATGTGCTGGTCACGTGCCACGGCAGCCGAGCCGGCCACCAGGGCCAGCACGATCATCAGAAAGACCGAGATTTCTTCCGTCCACGCAAAGGACGAATTGGTGAAGTAGCGCACCAGCACGTTGGCAAAGGTGATGAGCGCAAGCGACGCCATCACGATGACGGTGAGCCAGTCTTCCAGCCGCAGGGAGCGCGGCTCGGACTCAGGGCTCGCGGCAGCCGGTGCCGCGTCGGAGGCCTTGGCCCCCGGAGGAAAAGAGGAGGACATTGGAGCGGGGGAGCAGGGATGGAGGAGACAAACAAACACATGCTGGTCGATTGCTCTGCCCGGCAGTGTTGTGCACCAGGGGCTGGGGGCATGCCCCGAGGGCAAAAAAGCGCGGTTGGCGCCGCTGGCTATTATGCGATGTGTTGCTAAGTGTGCACACCAATGGTGCAGGCGGTATCCACTGTGTAAACCCTCATATCCCCGCACTGCGCTGGCCGGGCCCCGCGCCGATAATGGGACGATGGAAACCAAGTGGCTCGAAGATTTCGTCAGTCTTGCGGAAACGCGCAGCTTCAGCCGCTCCGCCCAGCTCCGGCATGTAACACAACCCGCTTTTTCGCGGCGCATCCAGGCGCTGGAGGCCTGGGCAGGCACCGATCTGGTGGACCGCAGCTCCTACCCCACTCGCCTCACCCCCGCCGGCAAGACCCTGTACGACCAGGCGCTGGAGATGCTGCAGGCCCTGCAGAACACGCGGGCCATGCTGCGGGCGCACACCAGTGCCGGCAAGGACATGATCGAGTTCGCGGTGCCGCACACGCTGGCGTTCACGTTCTTCCCCGCCTGGGTGTCGAGCCTGGCCGACAAGTTCGGCCCGTTCAAGAGCCGGCTCATCGCGCTGAACGTGCACGACGCCGTCATGCGCCTGGTGGAGGGTGGCTGCGACCTGCTGATCGCCTACCACCACCCGTCGCAGCCGTTTCAGCTCGATGCCGACCGCTACGAGATGGTCAGCTTGGGCCAGGAGGTGATCTCCCCCTACAGCAAGGCCGATGCCGACGGCCAGCCGCTGCACCGCCTGCCGGGCCGCTCGGGCCAGCCCCTGCCGTACCTGGGCTACGCGCCCGGTGCCTACCTGGGGCGGGTGACGGAGCTCATCCTCAAGGAGTCCGGCACCCCCATCCACCTGGACAGGGTTTATGAGACCGACATGGCCGAGGGGCTCAAGGCCATGGCGCTCGAAGGCCACGGCGTGGCCTTCCTGCCGCACAGTGCGGTGAAGAAGGAACTGCGCGCCCGGCGCCTCGTGAGTGCGGCCCCGCCGGACACCGACGGACTGCAGATGACCATGGACGTGCGGGCCTACCGCGAGAAACCGGGCGGCAAAGAGGCGCCCAAGAGCACCGCCCAGGCGCTGTGGACCTACCTGCAGGCACAGGCAGGGTCATGCTAAGGGTAACTACGGATATAAACACTTTGCATAGTTGCGCCCGCAAACGGCATTGGAATTTCATGGTAACGACACGTACAGTTCGCGCCATCGCTGGGTTGGACACTGCAGACCGTGTCAAGCGCTAGATGGCACGAAGATTGCAGATCCAGTTCATTCACTCAACAGGGCATCGCATGAAAGTACAGCAATGGGGATTCGCCGCAGGCCTTGCAGGTCTGTGCTGCGCCCTGGCCATGCCCGCGCAGGCCGCCACCGTCCTGGAACGGATCAGCGCCGGCGGCAAGCTGGTGATTGCCCACCGCGATTCGTCCGTACCGTTCTCGTACGTGGACTCCCAGTCGGGCAAGCCCGTGGGCTATGCGGTGGACCTGTGTCTGCGCCTGGCCGACGTGGTGCGCAAGAAGACGGGCAAGAAGGACATGGAAGTCGAGTTCGTGGCCGTCACGTCCGCCAACCGCATTTCCATCATCGAGCAGGGCAAGGCGGACATGGAGTGCGGCTCCACCACCAACAACGCCGAGCGGCGCCAGAAAGTGGCGTTCACCATTCCCCACTTCATCACCGGCGCGCGCTTGCTGGTCAAGGCCGCAAGCCCCATCGACCGGGTCGAAGACCTCAATGGCAAGAAGCTGGTGTCCACCAAGGGCACCACGCCGCTCAAGGCGGCCGACCAGGCCAACCGGGAGCGCCTGATGGGCATCACCATCGTGGAGGCCCCCGACCACGCCAAGGCGGTGGACATGGTCGAAAAGGGCGAGGCCGATGCCTTCGTGATGGACGACGTGCTGCTGTACGGCCTGGCTGCCGGCCGCCCGGACCCCAAGGCGCTCAAGGTGGTGGGCCGGTTCATGACCACCGAGCCCCTGGCCATCATGCTGCCCAAGAACGACCCCGAGTTCAAAAAACTGGTGGATGAGGAAATGCGCCGCATGATCACCAGCCGCGACATCTACCCCGTTTATGACAAGTGGTTCAACAAGCCGATCCCCCCGACCGGCACGGTGCTGAACCTTCCCGTCAGCTATTTGCTGCGGGACTTCTGGAAATACCCTACTGACCAGGTTCCGTTCTGACTAACAATCCTGGTTGAGTACCCTTTCCGGAATGCTCTGCCTGCCGGCCACCCCGGCCTGTGCGGAGCCCTAAAATTCCCCTCTGTCCTTTCGCTTCACATACAAGGAGATTCTCATGAAGAAGCATTTGCTCGCGGTTGCTGTGACCGCCCTCGCTGCAGGTAGCGCGTTTGCGCAGGCCACAGATACCCTGGCCAAGATCAAGGGCTCGGGCAGCGTGACGCTCGGCGTGCGGGAGTCTTCGGGTCTTTCCTACACCCTGGGCAACGGCAAGTACGTCGGCTTTCACACTGAAATGGGTGAAATCGTCCTGCACGACGTTCAAAAGCAACTGGGCCTGCCCAAGCTGGACATCAAGTACCAGCCCGTGACCTCGCAAAACCGCATCCCCCTGGTGACCAATGGCACCGTGGACCTGGAGTGCGGCTCCACCACCAACAACGCGGCCCGCCAGAAGGACGTGGCGTTCGCCGTGACCACCTATGTGGAAGAAGTGCGCACCGTGGTGAAGGCCAACTCCGGCATCGCCTCGATCAAGGACCTGGCTGGCAAGACCGTGGCTACGACCACGGGCACCACTTCGGTGCAGACCCTGCGCAAGCATGAGCGCGCTGGCGGCATCGACTTCAAGGAAGTCTTCGGCAAGGACCACGCCGACAGCTTCCTGATGCTGGAAACCGGCCGTGCCGACGCCTTCGTGATGGACGGCTCGATCCTGGCTGCCAACATCTCCAAGTCCAAGAACCCTGCCGACTACAAGATCGTTGGCGAAGTGCTGTCGGTGGAACCCATCGCCTGCATGCTGCGCAAGGACGACGCCGCCTTCAAGAAGGCTGTGGACGACTCCATCAAGCGCCAGATCGCCGACGGCTCGCTGGCCAAGCTGTACGACAAGTGGTTCATGCAACCCGTGCCACCGACCAACACCAAGATCGGCCTGCCGATGTCGGACGCTACCAAGGCTGCCTGGGCATCGCCTAACGACAAGCCCATGGAAGACTACGCCAAGAAGTAATCTTCGCTGAGCTTGTGCCCCTTCGGCCAACCGGTTCGAGGGGGCTTTTTTGTTGGGCTGCGCCTGCGGGTCAGCCCAACGCCTTTCCAAGAATTAAAGGGGTGCTCCTATGAGTTGGGATTGGCAGGTGTTCTGCCAGGACACCATGGACAGGGAAGTCGTGCAAAGCTGCTTTGGCAAAGGCGGCGACATCACGTACCTGGACTGGATGCTGTCGGCCTGGGGCTGGACGGTGTCTGTTTCGTTGCTGGCCCTGGTGCTGGCGCTTGTGTTGGGTTCTTTCATCGGCACGCTGCGGACCTTGCAGGACCGGCCGATGATCGTTCGGCTGGGCAACGCCTGGGTCGAGCTGTTTCGCAATATTCCGCTGCTGGTCCAGATCTTCCTCTGGTACCACGTCCTGCCGAGCCTGTTCCCGGTGCTCCGAGGCGTTCCCGGCTTCGCACTCGTGGTGCTGGCCCTGGGCTTCTTCACCTCGGCGCGTATCGCCGAACAAGTGCGTTCGGGCATCCAGACACTGCCGCGCGGCCAGCGCTATGCGGGCATGGCAGTGGGCTTCACCACCTTCCAGACCTACCGCTATGTGCTGCTGCCCATGGCGTTTCGCATCATCATCCCGCCGCTGACCAGCGAGACGATGAACATCTTCAAGAACTCGTCGGTGGCGTTCGCCGTGTCGGTGGCCGAACTCACGATGTTCGCCATGCAGGCGCAGGAAGAGACTTCGCGCGGCATCGAGGTGTACCTGGCTGTGACGGCGCTCTACGTCATCTCGGCATTCGCGATCAACCGGATCATGGCGTTCATCGAAAAACGCGTGCGAATCCCCGGCATGGTCGTGGCCAGCGGCGGCGGGGGACATTGATATGAATCTCGATTTCTCCTTCTACAACTGGGACCTGATCTCCAACTTCGTGCTGAAGGGGCTGTATTTCAGCCTGTTGCTCACGGCCGTCGCCACCCTGGGCGGCGTGTTCTTCGGCACCCTGCTCGCGCTGATGCGCCTGTCGGGCAAGAAGTGGCTGGACGTGCCCGCCACCATCTACGTCAACGGCATGCGCTCCATTCCGCTGGTGATGGTGATCCTCTGGTTCTTCCTCTTGGTGCCTGCCATCATCGGACGGCCCATCGGCGCCGAGGTTTCCGCCATCATCACCTTCATCGCCTTCGAGGCTGCTTACTTCAGCGAGATCATGCGGGCGGGCATCCAGTCCATTCCGCGTGGCCAGGTGCATGCAGGCCAGGCGCTGGGCATGACATACGGCCAGAACATGAAGCTGGTGGTGCTGCCGCAGGCGTTCCGCAACATGCTGCCGGTGCTGCTCACGCAGACCATCATCCTGTTCCAGGACACGTCGCTGGTCTATGCCATCGGTGCGTACGACATGCTCAAGGGCTTTGAAGTGGCGGGCAAGAACTTCGGCCGCCCCATCGAGGCGTACTTGGCTGCGGCTGTTCTGTACTTCGTGATGTGCTATGCGCTGTCGTGGGCAGTGAAGCGCCTGCACCAGAAGATCGCCATTATTCGGTAGCCCCCTGAGTCGCCTTCGGCGCCTTCCCCTCAGGGGGACGACGCCAGTGGCCTGGCAAAGCCAGTTCCACGGCGTCCTCGCATGAAGCCCGCATCGGTTCATGCGCGGCGCCCTGAACAAGTGACAAGAGAAGGATTGAGGAAAAAGAAATGATCGAACTCAAGAACGTATCCAAGTGGTATGGCCCCGTGCAGGTGCTCAACGAATGCTCGGCCACCATCAACAAGGGTGAAGTGGTGGTGGTGTGCGGCCCTTCGGGCTCGGGCAAGTCCACGCTGATCAAGACCATCAACGCGCTGGAGCCCTTCCAGAAGGGCGAGATCACCGTGGACGGGATCCGTCTGCACGACCCCAAGACCGACCTGCCCAAGCTGCGCAGCCGCGTGGGCATGGTGTTCCAGCATTTCGAGCTGTTCCCCCACCTGTCGGTGACGGAGAACCTGACGATCGCGCAGATCAAGGTGCTGGGCCGCAGCGCGGACGACGCCAAAAAGCGTGGCCTGAAGATGCTCGAACGCGTGGGCCTGATGGCGCACAAGGACAAGTTCCCTGGGCAGCTCTCTGGCGGCCAGCAGCAGCGCGTGGCCATTGCCCGTGCGCTGTCGATGGACCCCATCGTGATGCTGTTCGACGAACCCACGTCGGCGCTCGACCCCGAAATGGTCGGCGAAGTGCTGGACGTGATGGTGGGCCTGGCCAACGAAGGCATGACCATGATGTGCGTGACCCACGAAATGGGCTTTGCCCGCAAGGTGAGCAACCGCGTGATCTTCATGGACGTGGGCGGCAAGATCCTGGAGGACTGCTCCAAGGACGACTTCTTCAACAACCCGGACGCCCGCCAGCCCCGCACGAAGGACTTCCTCAACAAGATCCTGGCGCACTGATCGGTGCGCACGCATTGCATCGCAGCCCTTCGGGTGCGATGCGGTGGATTCCACAAAGGCGCCTGCGGGCGCCTTTGTTTTGAGCGCCGCACCTGTCCGCCAACGGCAGCGGGCGCGCGCTTGCGCTTTCCCGCTACTTGCGTGACGTCCTGCGCACCGGCTGCTCGGCCACGATGAGCTGCTGGTCCTCCACATCCTTCCACAGCGTGTCCCTGCGCTTGAGCGCCTCGGACACCTGCGCATGCCGAAGCTGCGCGACGGCCGAGACCAGGGCATTGCAGACGAAGAACGCGGCGGTGTACGAATCGAAGGGCGATGCGTTGGACGTGCGCACCTGCACGAGGTGCCGGGCCAGCGCCGCCAGCGGGGCGGCCGGGCTGTCGGTGATGGCCAGCACCTGCGCGCCTGCGTCGCGAAAGCGCTGGGCTACCTTCACCGGCCCGCTGGCATAGCGGCGGATGCTGAAGACCAGCAGCGTGTCCTCGGGCTGCACCCACAGCAGCTGGTCGGTGGCGGCCACCGCACCGGCACCCAGTTCGTGCACGCCAGGGCGGCACATGTTCAGGTGCAGCGCCAGCCACGCGGCCACGGGGGCGCTGTTGATCTGCGCCAGCACGAAGATCCGCCCCTCGGTCTGGGCGATGCGCCGGGCCATCGCTTCGAAGGCCGCCATGTCCAGGCTGTCGCGGGTGGCGGTGATGTTGTGCTGGTCGTGCAGCAACGCATCGTCCACGCACTGCGGCAGGCTGCGCTCGGTGCCGATGGTCACCGGGGCGCGCTGGCCGGCCGTCTGCAGCAGGGCGGTGACTTCGCCGCGCGCCTCGCGCTGGGCCTCGGCGTAGCTGGCATAGCCCAGCTTGGCGAACAGCCGCACCACGGTCGACGCGCTGGTGCCATTGCGCGCGGCCAGGGCCGTGGCCGATTCGAGCAGCGCGTGCGGGTAGTCGCGCCCCAGGGCCTCGGCCAGGGCGCGTTCGCTGGCGGTCAGCTCCGCGCTCTGGCGCGCCAGGCGCTCGGTCAGCAAGCCTGTGGATGTTTGCAATGATGATTTCATTGATGTCTCTTTTGTGAAAAACGTATTGCAAACACGGACGACGCGTGCAACACTTCAACCCAGATTCGCGCCCCGATTCCGGGGCCCACCCTGAGGATTGAGATGCAGGATACCCTTGAAAACCAAGGCCTGGCGGTGCGCCAGCGCATTCTGGACTGGCTGGCCGGCCAGTCCCAAGCCATGCAAGACCTGTTGCAGAAAGTCGTCAACATCGACAGCGGCAGCCGCGACGAGCCGGGTGTGACGGCGGTGGCCATCGCCCTGCGCGAGCGGCTGGAAGCCGCCGGCGTGGCCGTGCAGTTCGAGCCCGTGCCGGGCTACGGCGTGCTGCTGCATGCCAACGTGCCGGGGGCCAGCGACGGCCCGCCCATCGTGCTCATGGGCCATATGGACACCGTGTTCCCCGTCGGCACCGTGGCGCGCCGCCCGTTTCGTGTGGAGGATGGCCGTGCCTACGGCCCCGGCGTGGCCGACATGAAATCGGGCCTGGTGATGAACGTCTTCGTGGCCGAGGCGTTTGCGCGCTGCGGCGGGCTCAAAGGGCCGCTGCAGCTGTTCTTTTCGTGCGACGAGGAGATCGGCTCGCCCGTCACGCGCGAGCGCATCATGGCCCAGGCGCGCGGCGTCAAGGCGGTGCTCAATGCCGAGCCCGGCCGCGTCAGCGGCAACCTGGTGACGAGCCGCAAGGGCTCGATGGTGGTGGAGTTCGAGGTGGAGGGCGTCGCCGCCCACGCCGGCATCAACCACGCCGCTGGCGCGAGCGCCATCGAGGCGCTGGCCCGCAAGATATTGGCACTGCACGCGCTGACCGACCCCGCCACGGGCACCACCGTCAACGTGGGCGTGGTGCACGGCGGCATCGTGCCCAACATGGTGGCACCGCACGCCACGGCCGAGGTGGACCTGCGCTTCACCTCCGACACCGATCCGGAGGCACTGCTGCAGAAGGTGCGCGCCATCGTGGAAGAAGAGTCAGTGCCGCGTACCCATGGCCGCATCAGCGAATCGCGCCGCACGCTGCCCATGAAGCCCACGCCCGACGCGCTGCTGGCGCTGTACCAGCGTGGCGCCCTGTCGTTGGGCTTCGAGGTGCAGGGCGAGTTCACCGGCGGCGCGGCCGACAGCGGCCTGACCGCGTCGGTGGGCGCGCCCACGCTGTGCGGCACCGGCCCCGTGGGCGGCCACCCGCACACCGAGCGCGAGTACTGCGAGCTGTCCACCTTCGTGCCGCGCGCGCAGGCCGTGGCGCTGGCGGTGCTGGACCACCCCTGAACCATTCCGCGCCCATCCGCTTATCCGTACCGGTCAGCACAGGTCCGCCGATGCCGCTGCGCCGACGCTCCATCTCCATTCCAGTTTCCTGAAAGTAAACCCATGCCCTTTGCCTCGCAAACTCCCCGCCGTCGCGTTCTTTCCGCCAGCCTGGCGCTGGGCCTGGCGGCCATGGCCGGCCTTGCCCCGCTGGCGGTGCAGGCCGACGAGAAATACCCTTCGCGCCCGATCACGCTCGTGGTGCCGTTTCCGCCCGGCGGGTCGGTGGACATCATGGCGCGCCAGTACTCAGAGCCCCTGTCCAAGGTGCTGGGCGTGCCCATCGTGGTGGAGAACCGCGCTGGCGCGGGCGGCTCGGTGGGCGCCCTGTACGTGGCGCGCGCCAAGCCCGACGGCTACACGCTGGTCGTGTCGTCGCAAAGCAGCCACCTGGCCAACCCGCTGACCCAGCCCAAGGTGGGCTACGACCCGGTCAAGGACTTCGAGAACATCGCCATCCTGGGCCGCCAGCCCAACGCACTGGTGGTGCACAGCAGCCTGCCGTTCAAGACGTTCGCCGAGTTCGTGGCCTACGCCAAGAAGAACCCCGGCAAGCTCAACTACGGCAGCGGCGGCGTGGGCAGCATGGGCCAGCTCAACGTCGAGATGTTCAAGGCCGCGACCGGCGCCTTCACCACGCACATCCCGTACCGCGGCGGCACGCCGCTGATCACGGCCGTGCTGGCCAACGAGGTGCAGTTCATCCTGGACAACCTGGTCATCATGCTGCCCCACGTCCAGGCGGGCAAGGTGCGCGCCCTCGCCGTCGCGTCCGACCAGCGCCTGCCGCAGCTGCCCGACGTGCCCACGCTGGCCGAGGTGGGCTACCCCGAGCTCAACCTCACGTCTTGGACCGGCCTGGCCGCGCCCGGCGGCACGCCCGACGCCGTCGTGCAGACGCTGTACAAGGCCGTGCGGCAGGTGGCCGCGTCGCCCGCCATGGTGGCCAACCTCAAGGACCGCGGCGTGATCGCGCCGGAAGAGATGACGCCCGCCCAGTTCGAGAAGATGATGTCCGAGCGCCTGGTGAAGTTCGGCGAAGTGGTGCGCAAGGTCGGCATCACGGCAGAGTGACCTGCCGGCGCCAGGGCTGGTGTGCGGGATACGCGGTTGGAAGGGTTTTGACCGCCTGCCGCACCGTAGGCAAGCGCCACCAGCTATCAAATGCATAGCGTGCAATGGGGTGGGGCGCGCAATGGGAGAATGCAGGCCATGACCGCCGCACCTTCCCACCCCCTTCAAACCCTCACCATCACCCGCCCCGACGACTGGCACCTGCATGTGCGCGACGGCGAGCCGCTGCAGACCGTCGTGCCGCACACGGCCGCGCAGTTCGGCCGCGCGATCATCATGCCCAACCTGCGCCCGCCCGTGACCACGGCGCAGCAGGCGCTCGAGTACAAGCAGCGCATCCTGGCCGCGGTGCCGGCCGGCGTGCAGTTCGAGCCGCTGATGACGCTGTACCTCACCGACAACCTGCCCGCCGACGAGATCGCGCGCGCCAAGGACGCGGGCGTGGTGGCCTGCAAGCTCTACCCCGCCGGCGCCACCACCAACAGCGACGCGGGCGTGACCGACATCCGCAAGACCTACAAGACGCTGGAGGCCATGCAGAAGGCCGGCATGCTGCTGCTGGTGCATGGCGAAGTCACCAGCAGCGACATCGACCTGTTCGACCGCGAGGCCGTCTTCATCGACCAGCAGCTCATCCCGCTGCGCCGCGACTTCCCCGAGCTCAAGATCGTCTTCGAGCACATCACCACCAAGGACGCGGCCGACTACGTGCAGGCGTCCGACCGCTTCACGGCCGCCACCATCACCGCGCACCACCTGCTGTACAACCGCAACGCGATCTTCGTCGGCGGCGTGCGCCCGCACTACTACTGCCTGCCCGTGCTCAAGCGCGAGACGCACCGCGTGGCGCTGGTGGAGGCCGCGACCAGCGGCTCTGCCAAGTTCTTCCTGGGCACCGACAGCGCGCCGCACCCCGCACACCTCAAGGAGCACGCCAGCGGCTGCGCCGGCTGCTACACCGCGCATGCCGCGATGGAGATGTACGCCGAGGCGTTCGACAACGCCGGCGCGCTGGACAAGCTCGAAGGCTTTGCCAGCTTCCACGGCCCCGACTTCTACAGCCTGCCGCGCAACACCGGCACCATCACCCTGCGCCGCGAATCCTGGACGCCGCCCGAAAGCTTCGTCTTCGGCGAGGCCAACCTCAAGCCCCTGCGCTCCGGTGAAGCGCTGCCGTGGCGGCTGGTGTAAGCCCGCCCACCCCCACGTTGCCGGGCGCGATCGACTGGAGCGCTCCCTGGCTGGCGCCGTGGCGCGCCAGGGGCCAGCCCGTGGCGCAGCAGGTGCAGGGCGGCAGCCCGGTCGGCCAGGCGCTGCAGGCCGCGGTGCGCGGTGCTGCGCCGGTGGTGTTCGCCGCCCAGTCCGAGCTGCCTGACGGCGTGGCCTACGAGCAGTACATCTGGGACACCCGCCGCGTGCCCACCCGCGACAACTTGCACGACTTCTTCAACGGCCTGGTGTGGCTGCACTTCCCGCACACCAAGCGCCGCCTGAACGAGCTGCAGGCCCAGGCCATCGCGGCCGATGGCGTGCAGGCCGTGCGCGGGCCGCTGCGCGATGCGCTCACGGTGTTCGATGAAAACGGCGCGCTGCTGCAGGCGCCCGATGCGCTGTGGGATGCCCTTCGCGCACGGGACTGGCAGCGCCTGTTCATCGACCTGCGCCCGCTGTGGGGCCAGGCCCGGCTGGTGCTGTTCGGCCACGCGCTGATGGAAAAGCTGGTTGTGCCCCGAAAATCGATGGTGGCGCACGTCTATCAAGCGCCAGCAGCTATCAATACAGTAGCAAGAGAAGGCATCGCCGCGCTGGACGCCTGGCTCGCGCTGGAGGTGCAACCAGACACCTGGGCCGCCAAGCCTTTCACGCCACTGCCCGTACTGGGCGTGCCAGGGTGGTGGCCGGCCAACGAGGCGCCGCAGTTCTATGCCGACGCGCAGGTCTTTCGCCCGCCCCGCGCGGTGCCCTCGCCGTAATTCCCGTCAGCGCTTGTGTGATAAGGCCGCGCCGCGGGTTTGCACCTACCATAGCGCGATGAAATCGCGGCCATGGGCGGCGGGTGCGGGGGCTCTGGGGCCCTCCATGCTGGAGGGCGCGCTGCTTGAAGCGCTGTCCCCCACCCCCATCTGAGCCAGCAAACACCCATCGTTGTTGTTTACCCCACGGAGAATTCATTCCATGAAGCGGATCCTGTTATTTGTGATGACCAACCTGGCCGTCGTTGTCGTGCTGGGGGTGGTGGCCAGCCTGCTGGGCGTGAACCGCTACCTCACGTCCAACGGGCTGAACCTGGGCGCGCTGCTGGGCTTTGCGCTCATCATGGGTTTTGGCGGCGCGATCATCTCGCTGCTCATCAGCAAGCCCATGGCCAAGTGGACTTCGGGTGTGCGCGTGATCGACGGCACCGGCTCGCCCGATGAGCGCTGGATCGTCGAGACCGTGCGCAAGTTCGCCGACCAGGCCAAGATCGGCATGCCCGAAGTCGGCATCTTCGAAGGCGACCCGAACGCGTTTGCCACGGGCGCCTTCAAGAACTCGGCGCTGGTGGCGGTGTCCACCGGCCTGCTGCAGGGCATGACGCGCGACGAGGTCGAGGCAGTGATCGGCCATGAGGTGGCCCACATCGCCAACGGCGACATGGTTACCATGACGCTGATCCAGGGCGTGATGAACACCTTCGTGGTGTTCCTGTCGCGGGTCATCGGCTACGCGGTCGACAGCTTTTTGCGCAAGAACGACGAAAACAGCTCGGGCCCAGGCATCGGCTACTACGTGACCACCATCGTGCTCGACATCGTGCTGGGCTTCGTCGCCGCGATGATCGTGGCCTGGTTCAGCCGCCAGCGCGAGTTCCGCGCCGACGCGGGTGCCGCCCAGCTCATGGGCCGCCGCCAGCCGATGATCAACGCCCTGGCCCGCCTGGGCGGCATGCACCCCGGCGAGCTGCCCAAGAGCGTCGCCGCCTTCGGCATCGCAGGCGGCATCGGCAAGCTGTTTTCCACCCACCCGCCCATCGAAGAGCGCATTGCCGCGCTGCAGAACGCGCAGCAGTAAGGCGGATTGCACGGGGCTGTCAACGCCCGCCGTGCCCCACACCATCGACCGCCGCAGGGTTTCGCCCTGCGGCGGTTTTTTCATGGGCGTTTCGGCGGGGCCGGACGCTGGCGGGAGGAGGGCGGGCCGCGGCGAGTGCGGTGGCAGACGTGCCGCGCGGCCCCTGCCTCTGTGCAGGGCCGCTGGCCGGTGGCCTCCAGCCTCAAGTGTCTGTAACTTTCTGTCGATAAACTCGCCACGGGGCCAGTCAGCGTGGATTGTCGTGCACGCCGTGCCCCGAAAATCTTCTTACGGAATCCTGTTGTATGTCCATCTCCCACGCACGTGTTGCGGTGCGCCTGGCCCTGGCCTTTGGCGTTGTGTGCCTAGTCATGTCGTTGTCTGCCGCCGTCGGCATCTGGCGGTTGGCGGGGCTGCAGGACATTGCGGATGACCTGGGGGGCGCATCGTCGGAGCGCGCCTTGCTGGCGCGCGAGCTGCACGCCATCGTGGTGCTGAGCTCAGTGCGCGCCGAGACCCTGCTGGAGATCGACAACGCCGCCTACGCGTCCCGCATCGATGCGGACCGCAAGGTCACCTCGGCCCGCTCGGCCGAGGTGCGCAAGCGGCTGGACGAGTTGGCTGCAGACCCCGAATCCCAGGCCCTGTTCGACGCCATCGACAAGGCCGGCAACGGCTTTCGCACGGTGCGCGACGATCTGGTCAAGCGCCGCAAGGACGGCGAGGCCCTGCCGCCTGACGCGATCGCCACGCGCCTGCGCCCTGCGGCCGATGCGTACGCGGCGTCGGTGAACAAGCTGGCCGAGTACCAGCGCCAGCGCGTGGTGGAAGCCCGCGAAGCCGCTGGCCGCAGCGAAAGCCAGGGCATCGCGCTGCTGGCGGCAGGCTCTGCCGTGGGCCTGCTGCTGAGCCTGGCCTGCGCCTGGCTGCTCTCTCGCTCCATCCTGCAGCCGCTGGCACAAGCGTCCGAAGTGACTGATCGCATCGCCGAAGGCGACCTGACCACGGCCGTGCCCACGCCCAGCGCCGGCAACCGCGACGAACTGCAAGCCCTGCTGGCACGCCTGGGCGGCATGCAGGCGCGGCTGGCCGGGCTGGTGGTGGGCATGCGCCAGGCCAGCACCTCGGTGGCGGGTGCCAGCAGCGAGATCGCCGCGGGCAACAGCGACCTGTCGGCCCGCACCGAGCACACGGCCTCCAACCTGGAAGAAATCGCCGCCAGCATGGAAGAACTGCTGGCCACCGTGCGCCACAGCGCCGACGCCGCCGCGCAGGCCAGCAGCCTGGCCACGGGCGCGAGCGATGTGGCGCGCCGCGGCCGCGAGGCGGTGGACCGCGTGGTCGGCACCATGGACGGCATTGCGCTGTCGTCGCGCCGCATTGCCGACATCACCAGCGTGATCGACGGCATCGCGTTCCAGACCAACATCCTCGCGCTCAACGCCGCGGTGGAGGCCGCCCGCGCGGGCGAGCAGGGCCGGGGCTTTGCCGTGGTGGCGGGCGAGGTGCGCAACCTGGCCCAGCGCTCGGCCACGGCGGCCAAGGAGATCGGCGGCCTGATCAGCGACAGCGTGCGCCAGGTGGACGAAGGCTCCAAGCTCGTGAATGCAGCCGGCAGCACCATGGGTGAGATCGTCGACTCGGTGCGCCAGGTGGCCACCATCATCGGCGAGATCAGCACCGCCGCGCGCGAGCAGACCACGGGCCTGAGCCAGGTGGGCGAGGCCGTGTCGCAGCTCGACCAGATGACGCAGCAGAATGCCGCGCTGGTCGAGGAATCGTCGGCCGCCGCCCAAGGCCTGCGGGTGCAGGCGCAGCAGCTGGCCGAGCTGGTGGAGGCGTTCCGCCTGCCCACCGGCAACGCGCTGCTGCGTTAGACCCTTCCGATCTCAGCGCGCCGCCACCTCCACCCGCCAGCGCCGGCGCGGCGCGCGCAGGGCATGCCGCTTGCGGTACTCGGCCGGCGCCATGCCGGTGTAGCGCGCAAAGATGCGCCGAAACGCCGCCGGGTCCGCATAGCCGCAGGCCACGGCGATGCTGGGCACGCTCTCCAGCGTCACCTCCAGCATCACCCGGGCGCGCGCGCAGCGCAGGCCGTGCAGGTAGTCCAGCGGCGACTGCGACAACTCCTGCTGGAAGTGCCGCAGCAGCGTGCGCGTGCTCACCGACGCAGCCTCGGCCAGCCGGGCCAGGGCGTAGGGCTGGTCCAGGTGCGCCTCCATGAAGGCGATGGCGCGCGCCAGGGTGCTGTCGCGCGTGGCCGGGATGTGCTGCTGCGCGTTGGCCTGCAACGCGGCGCGGGCGCGCTGGTGGTCGGGCGCCATCACGGACTCGCAGGCGGCGGCCAGTTCGGGCCCCATCGCGTGGCGTACCAGAGCGATGGCCAGCAGATTCACGCTGTGCGGCAGCGCGCCGCTGAGCCAGGGCCCGTCGTCCGAGACATCCTGACCCAGGCTGAGGCCGATGCCCGGAAAGTCCCGCTCGAACCCCGCGATGTAGAACCACGGCAGGCTGGCTTGGTACCCGTTGAGCCGCCCGCTGTGCGCGGCCAGCCAAGCGCCGTTGCCCACGGTGACCAGCCTGCAACCCGCATCGACCGCAATGCCCAACTGCCGCGACAGCGCGCCGTAGCGGCCCGCCACCGCCCGGATGGCCGGAATGTCCGGCGCGTGGAAGGACGGGATGAACAGCGCCTGGGCGGGCGCGCGGTCGGCCGCCGGGTCGTCTGACGGGGCGGGGTTGGCGCCATAGGCCGCCAGCGGCCCCGGCAACTGCGGCAGGGGCAGGCCCTCGGCGTCCAGCAGCCGCCAGGCCAGGCGCGGTGCCTGCGCGCCCAGGCGCAAGCCCGCCAGCAGATTCGCGCTGCGCAGCAGGTCGATGAGCTGCAGCGCATTGCCTGCCGCGGACTCGGGCAGCAAGGGGATGTCGATGCGATACACCGCAGGCTCGGTGCGGCTCGTCGTAACAGCGGGCAAGGGAAAACGTGGGGGCTGCATGGCGGTATTGGCTCTTTGGATGGCCATTTTCGCTTGTCATGCAACGGGGTGCGGCTTTTAGCATGGACGTGCTTTTTGCTATCGACCGGCCTTGCAAGCTGCCACCCACCTTTACGGACCTGCTCCATGCACAAACCCCTTTCTGCCATCGCCCTTGCCGCAGGCCTCGCTGCCAGCGGGCTGGCCGTCGTATCTTCGGCCCACGCTCAGGCGCTGGATGCCGCCGGCCTGCAGGCCATCGACACCGCCGTGAACAAGGTAGCGCCCAAGATGGTCAATTGGCGCCGCGACATCCATGCCCACCCGGAACTGTCGGGCCAGGAGGTGCGCACCGCCAAGCTCGTGGCGGAGCACCTGAAGAAGCTGGGCATGGAGGTGCAGACCAACGTGGGCGGCACCGGCGTGGTGGGCACCCTGCGCGGCGGGCTGCCGGGCAAGGTGGTGGCGCTGCGCGCCGACATGGACGCATTGCCCGTGCCCGAAAACACCGGCCTGCCGTTCGCCTCGAAAGTGAAGGCCAACTACCTGGGCAAGGAAGTGCCGGTGATGCACGCCTGTGGCCACGATGCCCACGTGGCCATGCTCATGGGCGCGGCCGAGGCGCTGGCCGGCATGAAGGCCCAGCTGCCCGGCACCATCAAGTTCATCTTCCAGCCCGCCGAAGAGGGCGCGCCGGTGGAGGCCGATGCCAGCGGCAAGGTGCCCAGCTTCGGCGCCAAGGCCATGGTGGAAGAGGGCGCGATGAAGGACGTGCAGGCCATCTACGGCCTGCACATCACGGCCAACCTGCCGTCCGGCGTGGTGGGCTACCGCAGCGGTCCGCTGATGGCGGGCTCGGACAACATCAGCATCCAGGTGGAAGGCCGCGGCGGCCATGGCTCGTCGCCCTGGAACGCGGTCGACCCGGTGGTCGCCGCCAGCCAGGTCGTGCTGGGCCTGCAGACGGTGGTGAGCCGCCAGCTCAACATCAGCCAGGAGCCCGCGGTGGTCACCATCGGCTCCATCCACGGTGGCACGCGCTACAACATCATTCCGGACAACGTGGAGCTGCTGGGCACGCTGCGCACCTTCGACGAAGGCATGCGCCAGGAGGCCTTGAAGCGCATCACCACCACTGCCGAGCAGATCGCGGCATCGAGCGGCGCCAAGGCCAAGGTGCGCTTCGGCCCCGTGGCCTACCCGGTGACCAGCAACCCGGCAGAGCTGACAGCCGCGTCGCTGCCGGCGCTGAAGCTGGCGTCGGGGGGCAAGGCGATGATCATTCCCAAGGTGAGTGGATCGGAAGATTTTTCGGAGTTCCAGAAGGTGGCGCCCGGCTTCTTCTACTTCCTGGGCGCGCCGCCGAAAGGCGCGGACTTCAACAAGGCGCCGTCGAACCACTCGCCGTTGTTCGACATCGATGAAGACCAGTTGCCGGTGGGGGCGCGTACGCTGGCGGCGCTGGCGGTGGATTTCTTGCAGCGCAAGTAGGGCGGGGTGGGGGCGGGGCTGGTCGTGGCGCCGGGTGGGCGGCCGGGGCGCTGCCCAGGTGGCTGGTAGCCAACCCGAACGGGTACGGCTAAGACAGCCCCAAGGCCTCGACAGACTCACCCCGACCGGCAAGGGCGCAGCGAGCGAAGCTTCCCGCCCCACGCCGATAATCACCCGATGCCCCGCACCACCCAACAACTGCACCCCCACCGCGAGCCCGTAGCCACCCGCCCCGCCGCCACCGTGCTGCTGCTGCGTGATGCGACAGGCGATGCAGGCGGACTCGAAGTCCTCATGACCCGCCGATCCGCCACCGCCAGCTTCGCCCCTGGCGCATACGTCTTCCCTGGCGGCGGCATCGATGCGCTGGACGCCGCCCCCACCACCCACGCCGCCGCAGACCGCCGCCCCACCCAAAGCGACCTGCACCTCACCCAGGCCATCGCAGCCATCCGCGAAAGCTTTGAAGAACTGGGCGTCCTGCTGGCGCGCCACGCAGCCGACGGCCGCTGGGCCGATGCCGCCGACATCGCGGCCATCGACCGCCACCAGCCCTTTGCCCAGCAATGCAGCGCACGCGGCCTGCGGCTGGCGGCCGACAGCGTGTTCGTGCTGGCGCACTGGACGACCGACCGCGACCTGCCGCGCCGCTTCGACGTGCCGTTTCTCGTGGCACGGATGCCCCAAGGCCAGGAGCCCGTGGCCGACGAGGCCGAGCAGTTCGAGCCCGTGTGGGTGCGCCCGGCCGATGCGCTCGCGCGGCACGAGGCGGGGCAGTTCTTCATGATCTTTCCGACCGTGCGCACACTGCAGCGGCTGGCGCAGTTCGGCACCACGCAGGCCGTGTTCGACGCGCTGGCCGACGAGCAGCCGCTGTGGACGAGCTGCCCGCGCGCCGGCACCCTGGCCGGCAAGGAAGCGCGCTACATGGAAAGCGACACGCCCTACGGCGAGCTGGCGCTGGTGTGCCCTGACGGGCAGATCGTCCACGCGCTGGACTGGCAGACCGCGCAGCCCGTGCCGCTGCTGCGCAACGTGCAACGCCTGACCGCACCCAACCCCGGCGTGATGACCGGCCCCGGCACCAACAGCTACCTGGTGGGCGACCCGGCCACCGGGTTCATCGCCATCGACCCTGGACCGGCCGACCCGGAGCACCTGGACAAGCTCTGGCGCGCAGCGGGTGGCGACA
This sequence comes from Acidovorax sp. LjRoot194, assembly GCF_964253015.1. NCBI lineage: Bacteria > Pseudomonadati > Pseudomonadota > Betaproteobacteria > Burkholderiales > Comamonadaceae > Acidovorax > Acidovorax sp. LjRoot194. The sequence continues at coordinate 983,047 of NZ_CAXUQB020000001.1, forward strand.
TCCGCATGATCGTTTGCACGCATTCGCACGCGGACCACTCGCCGGGCGCCGCGCCGCTGCAGGCACTGTGCGTGCAGGCGGGCAAGGCGCCGCCGCCCATTCTGGGCCTGCCGTCCGCGCCCACGGCGCGTGCGGCCAGCGCCTTCACGCCCGACCGGGCGCTACAAAATAGTGAGCTGCTGACGCTTGCAGGACAAGCGGCAGAGGGCCCTGTCACCCACACCCTGCAGGTGATCCACACGCCCGGCCACGCGGCCAACCACCTGTGCCTGCTGCTGGTGGAAGACGCCCTGCTGTTCAGCGGCGACCACATCCTGAACGGCAGCACCACGGTGGTGGACCCGCCGGACGGCAATATGGCCGACTACCTCGACTCACTGGACCGGCTGGACGCGGTGTGCGCGCAGCATGGCGTGGAGTTCATCCTGCCCGCGCACGGCTATGTGCTGGGCCAGGCCCGCAGCGCCATCGCCAAGCTCAAGGCCCACCGCCTCGCACGCGAAGCCAAGGTGATGGCGGCCATGCAGGCGCTGCCCGAGGGCACCATGGAGGACTGGGTGCGCCACGCCTACGATGACGTGCCGCCGCGCATGTGGCCGGTGGCCCAGCGGTCGTTGCTGGCGCATGTGGAACGCATCCGGTCCCTGCAGCCTGGAGGTTAAGAAGCCCCCTGAGCGGCTGCGCCGCTTCCCCCAGGGGGACGCCACCCGTGGCCTGGCAGAGCCAGTTCCACGGTGGCACTGGCGACAGGCCGCGCTCGTGGGGAGTGCAACGCCGACAATCACCCACCTACACCCTCGACCCGCGCACGGCGAATGTTCACCTTTGATGTATGACCGACAAGAACCCTGACCCCTCCCACATCCGCCTGGCCAAGCGCGTGGCGGACCAACTCAACTGCTCGCGCAGCACGGCGGAGCAGTTCATCGAGGGCGGCTTCGTGAGCGTGGACGGCCAGGTGGTGGAGGCGCCCGGCACCCGCGTGCGGCCCGACCAGGCCGTGACGGTGGACCCCGATGCCAGCCTGCTGGAGCTCACGCCCGTCACGCTGCTGCTGCACAAGCCCGCCGGATTTGAAGCGGGCCTTGGCCAGAGCGCGCCCGGCGGAGCCTCCGCCCACAACACCCCATCAGGCAGTCATGGCAGCCACGGCAGCCGCAGCCAGGGCGCCACGCCCGCCACCACGCTGCTGAGCGCCGCGTCGCACCTGGCGGAAGACGCCTCGGGCATTCGCGTGCTGCAGCGGCACTTCCGGCAGCTCGAGTGCTTCACGCCTTTGCCGACCGAAGCCAGCGGGCTCGTGGTCTACACGCAGGACAAGCGCATCGGGCGCAAGCTGGCCGAAGATATCGAGTCGCTGGAGCAGGAGTGCATCGTCGAGGTGAAAGGCGAGATCGCCCCGAACGGCCTGCAGCGCCTGTGCCACGGCCTCACCTTCAACGGCCGCCCGCTGCCGCCCATCAAGGTGAGCTGGCAGAACGAGACAAAGCTGCGGTTTGCGCTCAAGGGCATCCGGCCCGGGCAGATCCCGGCGATGTGTGAGGCGGTGGGGCTGTCGGTGGTGGCGATCAAGCGCATCCGCATCGGCCGCGTGCCGCTGGCCAAGGTGCCCGAGGGGCAGTGGCGGTACCTGCAACCCTGGGAGAAGTTCTAGCCCCCCTGAGCCGCTGCGCGGCTTCCCCCCGGAGGGGGGACGCACCCGGTGGCCTGGCGGAGCCAGGTCCACGGGAAGGACTGATGCCCCCCTGAGCCGCTGCGCCGCTTCCCCCCAAGGGGGACGCACCCCGTGGCCTGGCGAAGCCAGATCCACGGGTGCGCTGGCGGAGGCGTGCCTTTTGCGAACGGCGTGTGGCGGGCGACCAATGCTATTAAAAATATAGCTGCTCGCGCTTTCCTATCAAGCGGCAGGGGCTGCTTTTGCTTGAATTTCGCACCCATGCCTCGCTGCTACACTGCCTGCCACTCGGGAGGGAGTGAGTTCATGAACGAAAACAATACCGGCGGCTCGGCAGGACCGATGTCGACTTTCATGCCGCAGAACATCGACGCGCACCCGCTCGAATTCACCGGCAGTGGGGGCGAGTATTTCAGGGTGTGGATCGTCAACGTGTTGCTGTCCATCGTCACGCTGGGCATCTACACGCCCTGGGCGCGGCGGCGTACTGCGCAGTACTTCTACAGCCACACGCTGGTGGCGGGCAGCCCGCTCGAATTCACCGCGCAGCAGCGCAAGATGGTGATGGGCTTTGTGCTGCTGACGCTGATCACCATTGCCTACAACATCGCCGCCAACACCGGCCAGGATGCCGCCGTGGGCGTGTTCTTGCTGACGGGTGCACTGCTCTCGCCGCTGATCTGGGGCAGCGCGATGCGCTTTCGCCTGGGTGCCACGCGCTGGCGCGGGCTGCGCCTGCAGTTCACTGCGAGCTGGAAAGAGGTCTACATCGCCAGCTGGCCCATGTTTGCGCTGGCCCTGGTGTGGTTCGCCGTGTTCTTCGGCATGCAGATGCTGTCGCCCGAACTGGCCCAGGCCATGGAGGCGATGGAAGAAGCCGAAGAAGGCGCCAAGCGCGCCCTGCCCAGCTTCACGCCCGCCATGGGCGGCCTGCTGGCGCTGGGCCTGGTGCTGACGGTGCTGTGTTTCATCCGGCTGGAATACAACTACAAGAGCCTGCTGGTACTGCGCGCCCAGGTGGGCGCCGAACGCGGCCGCTGGAAGCCGGTGTACATGGACTTCGTGAAGGTGTGGCTGGCCACGGTGGCCGTGTTCGTCCTGTGCGTCGTCGTCATCGCCACGCTGATCGCGGTGCTGGCGGGCAGCTCCATCGCGCTGCTGGTGGCCACCTCCGACAAGCTGGGTTTCTGGCTGTTCGTGATCATCTTCGCCGCCATCATCGGCGGGATGCTGCTGCTGTTCCTGGCCTCGGCCCCCGCCCGCGCGTACCGCGAGGCCCGCATGTTCCAGCTGCAGTGGAACAACACCGGCGTGAGCCATGTGGCGCGCTTCAAGTGCCACCTCAAAAGCGGCGGCTACGTGGGCCTGCGCATCAAGAACATGTTCCTGACCCTGTTCACGCTGGGCCTGTACCGCCCGTTTGCCCGCGTGAGCGAATACCGTATGAAGCTCGAATCGGTGACCCTGCACGTCAAGGGCGGCGTGGAACAGGTGGCCGGCACCATGGTGCGCCAACAGCAGGGCGGCCTGGGCGATGCGCTGGCCGACGCGGCCGGCCTGGACCTTATCGGATGAGTGACCCTACCACGCCCCCGGCCCGCCTGCTGCAGGGACGCTGGTTCGACGGGCTGAGCAGCAAGGCCCGGCCCGTGATGGTGAGCCTGCAGCCCACGCCCCGCGGGCCGTCGCTGGTGCTGCACCCGCTTTCTCAGCCCGGTGCCGAGCCCGTGGTCTTTGCCTGGAAGGACGTGGGCTGGCCTGAGGCCTGGAACGAGCACAAGCCCCAGCCCCGCGTGGTGGTGGACCTGCGCGACCAGGGCAGCCTCGAGATCGACGCCGTGGCCGACTGGCGCGCCGCGCTGGCCGCCGCGGGCGAGCGCCCCGGCATCGCCCAGCGCATGCAGACGCGCTGGCCCGTGCTGCTGGGCGTGACGGTGGCGGCGGCCATCGGCCTCACGCTGTTCTACCGCTACGGCACACCCTGGGCCGCCACGCAGCTCACCCGCTTCGTGCCGGTGGGCTGGGAAACCAGCGTGGCCGAGAACGTGCTCAGGCAGATGGACGACGGGACGCTCAAGCCCAGCAAACTGCCCCGCGAGCGGCAAGACCAGCTCAAGGCGCGCTTCGACGCACTGGTGCAGCAGACTCCGAAGACGTTGCACCGGTACCCCGACTACCGCCCGCCCCTGTCGCTGGAGTTCCGCGCGGGCATGGGCGCCAATGCGTTCGCGCTGCCCGGCGGCAAGATCGTGATGACCGACGGCATCGTCAAGGCCGCGGCCGAGAAGGGCCTGCCCGACGACGCCCTGGTGGGCGTGCTGGCGCACGAGATCGGCCACGTCGTGCACCGCCACACCACCCGCATGGTGGTCGAGCAAGGCGTGCTCAACATGGGCCTGGGCCTGGCGCTGGGCGACGTGTCGGGCATCGTGTCCACCGGCGCATCGGTGCTCACCGGCCTGGCCTACAGCCGCAGCCACGAGCGAGAAGCCGACTGCTACGCCATTGCCCTCATGCGCCACACCGCCCTGCCCACTGCGCCCATGGGCAAGCTGCTGCTGGCCATTGCGCGGGACGAAGAAGAGGCAGAGGACAAGAAGCAAAAGAACAAGAAGGACAAGGACAGCGCCAAGCCGGCTGCAGGCCAGAACGCAGAGGCGGCAGCCGCAGCGTCAGCTCCCGCTGCACCCGGCAGTGCGCCAGCCAGCGCGCCCGCGCCGATCACCAAAGGCCAGGCACGCGCCGAACTGGAAGCGCACCCGGTGTGGTCGCTGCTGAGCAGCCACCCCGACACCGTGCGCCGGGCGACGGAACTGGAGCAAGGTCATGCGCCGCATTGCGGCAAGAGCTGACATGCGCGTGTTCGAAATCCGTAGCAGCTGAGTAGACGAAAAGAAGGCCCCTCGGGGCCAGCATGTGCTGCCGCAGATAACAACATCTGGCAGCACATTCCGCTGAATTAGTTACCTGGATAAACACAAAGTAACAGCGATGGGCGCTTCCCTGCAGAGAATGGCCGGGTTTCGCAGCCGCCTGCCTCGCACGGACGAGGTCGATCCCCCAAGAGGTGAATGGATCGGAACCAAGGCGGTGTCTTGCCCTGCTGAACCGCAGGGCTTACTCATCCATCCAACCCCTATGAGCACGACACTCACAGCCCTTCAAGCTTACGTAGGCAAGCCGATCTCCGACATCTGCTCCAACAAATTTGACTCTGCGTCGCAAAATCATTGCGCACATTTTGTAAGCCATGCACTGGGCATCAAACTGGGCATGCTGTGCGGCGACATGAAGTTCAGCACCAAGAAGACGGGCGGGTCCATCCGCTGCGATGAGCTCTACAACAGGCTGGCCCTCAAGGGCAAATGGGCCGACAAGCCCGCGATATCAGACGGGCTGTTGATCTTTGTCCTGTCGGCCGCCAACGTGGTCAACAATGTGATGTCTCCCGTGCCGCAAAAACATGTGGGCATTTACCATGGCGGCATGGTGTTCAACTTCTCCAACGGCCAGCACAAGGTCGTTGCCGACAACTCCGTAGAAGCGTTCCACAACAAATTCAAGAACAGCTACGCCGGCAACGATATTTCGCTGTACTACGGGGTGGCACCGTGACACAGCGCCTGCACACGCTCTGCGCAGCCATCGCTCTGGGCTGCGCCCTGGCGGCGCCTCCTGCGTTGGCAGCTGATACAGCACCCGCTGCGGCCGCTGCTGCGGATCCGGTCGCCACGCAGAAGGCTCTGGGCGCTTTGCTGGCGGCCGCCAACGACACCATTCCCCGCGCGTCCTCATGCCATGGCGATTTTGGCCAGACCGGAAAAGCCAAGGTCAAGGATCTGCTGGCCATGCGCATGGCGTACCTGTATGCAGGCACGAACGTGATCGAGGGGAGTTGCAGCAAGGCGGCGCAATGCACGGTGACCATTCGCCACGCAGCGGGTGAGGATGTGGCGTCTGCGGCCATCTCGTTCGCCGTCAGCGCGGGCAAGGCGCGGGTTTCGTCACTGCAGTGCGTCATCACGCCGTGATGCAGGCGTGATGCGGCCGCGCTGTGTGAAGCCCGTGGACATGGGCCTCAAAATAAAGTGTGAAGCACGCCGATAAGCCGGATTCTGTGCACCACGGTTGCCCGCAGTGTGACCGCCATTAATCTGGGCCGGGTGTCGCCACCACGGCTCGGTGCTACCTACCCGCCAGCTCTGCGGAACCACATCAACGCTGGCCTACTTGGTATTGCTGCGCGTAGAGATTGCCCGTTTCACCCCGAGCGGGCTTGCCCGCTCGGGGTGGCTGTTCGGACCCGGCTTTCGCCGGGTTCGGACAGCTCTCGCTGTCCTCTCGCCAGCTTGCGCTGGCGCCTCACAGAACACTCCGTGGCGGATTCCCAATCGGACTCGTCTCTGTTGCTCTGATCCTCACCTCACGGTGGGCAGCCGTTAGCTGCTACGCTGTCCTGTGCAGTCCGGACGTTCCTCCAGTGCCTGGTTTCCCAGATTGCACCAGCGGCGGTCTGGCGTGCTTCACGGGCTGGATTATCCCACCTCCCGTGTGGCGCACCGCGCAGCCTTCATCCCTTTCGGCTGACACGCTCCCAATCCAGCCCGAACCGCGCCAGAAACTTGCGGAGCCGGTCCGCATCGTTGACCACCGTGCGCTGCGTGCGCGAGGCGTTGAAGAGCTGTCGGCCCGCGTCGGACAAGGTGCGCGATTGCCGGCACATTTGCAGCACCGCGGCCAGTTGCAGCTGGTCGAACAGGTCCAGTCCACCCACCGCCTCCTCGCCCAGCAGTTCCACCAGATCGTCGCGGCCGACGGTGCCAACGCCTGCCTGGGCCATGCCGTCGCGCGCATCCCGGGCCGCCTGCCACAGCCAGCGCAGGCGGGCGATCTCGGCCTCGACCAGGGGCAGGCCGATGCGGCCGCTGTCGGCCAGCGTGGCCAGGCGCGTGGCGCTGGCCGACAGGTCGCGGAAGTTGCCGCTCCACAGCGCGTCGCTTGACTGCGCAAAGCGCAGGTAGGCCACGCGCGCCTCGGCCGACAGGCGCACCATGCGACCCAGTTCGACACCGGTGCGCGCGAGCAGGTGGTCCAGGTGGGGCTCGATGTCTTCGGGCCGCTGGGCCAGGCCGGGCAGCTGGTAGCTCCAGAGGTTGATGCGTGCGTACAGGTCTTCGCGAAAGCGCCCGGCCGCCACTTCGGTGCGCAGGTCGCGGTTGGTGCCCGCGATCAACTCGAAGTCGCTCGCCACCTCGCGATCGCTGCCCATGGGGTAGAAGCGCTTTTCCTCCACGGCCTTGAGCAGCATGGCCTGCTCGTCCAGGCCCAACTCGCCGATCTCGTCGAGAAAAAGCACGCCCTTGTGCGCCGTGCGCAGCAGGCCCGCGCGGTCGGCCGCCGCGCCGGTGAAGGCACCCTTCTTGTGGCCGAACAGCGTGGACGCCGCGCCGTCGCCGTGCAGTGTGGCGCAGTTGACTTCGACGAAGTCGCCCTCGACCTGGTGGCGCGCCTTCTTGAGCTCGAACAGGCGCCGCGCCAGGTGCGACTTGCCCGCGCCCGTGGGCCCGGTGAACAGGATGGGCGCGCGCGACCGCACCGCCACGCGCTCGACCTCTTCGATCAATGCGTTGAAGCGCGCATTGCGCGTGGCGATGCCGCTCTTGAGAAAGTCCACCGCATCGCGCTGCTCGGCACCAAAGCGCTGCGCGATCACGTCGTAGCGCGAGAGGTCCAGGTCGATCAGCGCATAGCTGCCCGGGTCGCCCATCTGCTGGCGCTTCGGCGGTGATGTCTGCGCCAGCACGCTCGGGATGCGGCGCGACTCCACCAGCAGGAACAGGCAGATCTGCGCCACGTGCGTGCCGGTGGTGATGTGCGTCCAGTACTCCTCGCGCTCGGTGTCGAAGCGGTAGCCCTGGGCCCAGTCGAACAGCGTGGCGTAGACCTCGCCGAAGTCCCACGGGTCGGCGATGTCCAGCTTGACGAGGTGGACGGTGGTTTCGGGCGACGCGGTGTGGATGTCCGTGCGCACCTGGTGGGCCAGATCGTGGTGGGGCGGGGTGTAGAGCAGCTCCATCCGCTTGACGACCACATCCTCGTGCTGGGCCAGCGACACCGTGGGGCGCCACTTCTCCCAGCGGCCCGCCCCCTTGCCTGCATCCAGCTGCGTTCCCAGAAAACCGATGACCACTTTTTCTTTGCGCATCATATTCAGCTAATTGACTAGCTTTTATTCTATCTTTTAGGCAAATCGATTGCGACAAAGATTTTTTGAAATGTCATTAATTTCATATGAATCAATGGCTTGCAAATTTTCACCCCCAATTTCACAAGCTGGCACGCATCTGGCAATAGATAAGTACCAGACGCCAGCGTCGACCGCTCACAGGCCAGGGTTAGGACACAAGTTCGCCCTGCCGGTGCCGAGGTTCCAGGGGTCCTCAAGGCTCTTGTCGAACCCCTGCATGCCGCACGTCGCCATCGTCTGGTCACGGCACGGTCGTGGAGACCACTCCGAAAGGACGTGTCTGGTTCGACTCCAGGCGGGCCACCACTGGTAGCTCAGAGGAAGAGCAACCCGCAAGGGTCTGTCACAGGTTCGATTCCTGTCCATTCTTCCGGCCGCAAGGCCGGAGCTTTGAAGAAACGGTCGAAAGACCACCCGCCGGACGCGGGGCGCAGGCAAAGGCTGCTGCACGGCAGCCCCCGCAGGCACTCCGTCAGCCGGCGGCGGTTTGCACCAGACCCCGGTGCAGCCCGCGCCCGCAGCCAGCCACGCTGCCGCCCTGTTTACAGGGCAGCAACCACGGCGCACTGCAAGGCCCGCGGCTGCACTGCCTGGAGCCCCGCCGCCGCTGTAACGGCGCCCTCTTGGGATGGGGGTTGTGTTGCCAGCGCTGTGCGCCAACCGACATGACAACGACGACGAAGAAGAGAAGACGAACGAACGAACGAGAAATCCGCGGCGCGGACCGCAATAAGGAGAAAAAGAAATGCTGAACAACAAGATCCAACGCATCACCGTCAAGAAGAACGAACGCGCCCTGCTGCTGCGCAACGGCGATTTCGACCGCGTGCTGCAGAGCGGTACGCACTGGCTGTTTGCCGGCCTGGACACGCTGCGCGTGGAAACCTTCGCTCTGGAGCAACCCGCGTTCACGAACGGCCTGGCCGATTACCTGATGGCCCAGGAGCCTGCCGTGGTCGCCGCCAACTTCGTGCAGGTGAACCTGTCGGAGCGCGAAGTGGGCCTGCGCAGCGAGAACGGCGTGCTGGTTGAAATCCTGCCGCCCGGCACGCGCCGCCTGTACTGGAAGGACCTGGTGGACGTGACCGTACAGGTGGTGAACCTGCAAAACGGTGCCGAGCTGCCCGCCGACCTGGTCGCCCGTCTGACGCAGACCCAACTGCGCCAGCGCGCAGTGACTGGCCTGAACGGCGTGCTGCAGGTGCAGGTGCCTGAAGGCCAGTGCGCGCTGCTGACGCTGGACGGCAAGGTCGAGCGCCTGCTGACCGCCGGTACCTACGCGTTCTGGAAGTACGGCCGCACCATCGCCGTGGAACTGGTGGATTTGCGCCTGCAGGCCGTGGAGGTCTCGGGCCAGGACATCATGACCCGCGACAAGGTGAGCCTGCGCCTGAACCTGTCGGCCACTTACCGCGTGACCAATGTGCTGCAAGCCTTTGCCCAGCTGCAAAAGCCTGCCGACTACCTGTACCGCGAGCTGCAGTTTGCGCTGCGCGCCGCCGTGGGCACCCGCACGCTCGACGAGCTGCTGGAGAACAAGACGGTGATCGACGAGGTGGTGACCGCTCACTTGGCGATCAAGCTGCAGCCTTACGGCATGCAACTGGAGAGCGTGGGCGTGAAGGACATCGTGCTGCCCGGCGAGATGAAGACCATCCTGACCCAGGTGGTGCAGGCGGAAAAGCAGGCCCAGGCCAACGTGATCCGCCGCCGCGAGGAAACCGCCGCCACGCGCTCGCTGCTCAACACCGCCAAGGTGATGGAGGACAACCCCGTCGCCCTGCGCATGAAGGAGCTGGAGACGCTGGAGCGGGTGGCCGAGCGGATCGACAAGATCTCGGTGTTTGGTGGCCTGGACCAGGTGCTGAACGGCCTCGTGAAGATGCGTTGATTCTCATGAGGAAAGAGAAATCGAGATGAAAGCAAAGAAACTGACCGCACGTGAAAGGCGCGCGAACCGTAAGGAGACGCCCGTGAGTTGCGAGTCGATCAACCTGGAGCCGGCGGTCTATAGCGCAGCCCTGCGTTATCTGTTCGACCGCCCCGTGCCCGATAAGAGCGGGCAGGAGTGGTACTGGCTGATCGACGAGCCGGAGTTCGACGCCACGCCGCTGCAATGGACCCACATCCAGACCGTGCTGTTCGCCAACGCGGGCACCGACCTGGCGCCCTACAGCGACGAGCAGGTGGGCATGGGCCTGAACCATGTGATGAGCAACAACGCCGGGGACATTCCGCACATGGTGAACGACCCCTCCGTGCCCCTGGCCGACGCTATGCGCATGATGCGGGCGCTGCCCAACTTGTGGCGCGACTGCCTCGGCCCGCGCCTGGATACCGGGCCGAGCCCCATCGGGAGCCGAAGCGACCGCCTGTACTTTGTGAGCTACATGTGGTTTGACGTATGGCCGTCGTTCTGGAACGCCAAGGACATCCCTGAATGGCGCGACGCGATGTGGCAGGTGTTCTGCGAGATGCTGGCGATGCCGTACCGGGCTGCCCAGGAATCCGCATTGCACGGGATAGGCCATGAGGGCGCGCGGTTGGGGCGGCCCCAGGAACTGCAGGCGCACATGGACGCATTCATCCGCCAGGTGAAGAGCGACGACGAACTGAAGAACTACGCCCAGGCCGCAGCGCGCGGAATGGTTCAATGAACGGCAGAGAAGACCAAAGACGAAAGAACGATATGAAGACTTACGAACAACTCGAAGTACCCAACGGCGTCCCCGTGAAGATGTGGACGAACGGCGTGCCCGTGGAAGAAGAAGCCAAGAACCAGCTGCGCAACATCGCGCGCCTGCCCATCGTGTTCAAGCACGTGGCGGTGATGCCCGACGTGCACCTGGGGATCGGCGCCACCATCGGCTCGGTCGTGCCGACGCTCAAGGCCATCATCCCCGCCGCGGTGGGTGTGGACCTGGGTTGCGGAATGATGGCGTGCAAGACCACGCTGACCGCGAGCGACCTGCCCGACAACCTGTCCGGTGTGCGTGCCGCCATCGAACGCGCCGTGCCGGTGGGGATGACGCCCAAGCACTTCGGCCGCGACAAAGGAAGCTGGGATACCCCGCCTGCCGAGACCGACCGCGCATGGTCGGCGCTGGTGGACGAGTTCAAGGAAATCTGCGAGGCGCACCCGCGCATCGAGAAGACCAACAACTACAAGCACCTGGGAACGCTCGGAACGGGTAACCACTTCATCGAGATCTGCCTGGACGAACACCAGTCCGTGTGGGTGATGCTGCACTCGGGGTCGCGTGGGGTGGGGAACGCCATCGGCACCCACTTCATCGAGCTGGCCAAGAAGGACGCCGAGATGAACCAGCGCAACCTGCCCGACAAGGACCTGGCGTACTTCGAGGAAGGCGCGCAGTACTTCGGTGACTACGTGAAGGCCGTGGGGTGGGCGCAGAAGTTCGCCGCCGCCAACCGCGAAGTGATGATGGGCCGGGTGATTGCCGCGCTGCGCTTGTGTGTCACCAAGCCGTTCGAGACCCACGTGGAGGCGGTGAACTGCCACCACAACTACGTGCAGCGCGAAACGCACTTCGGGCAGGACGTGTTCGTGACCCGCAAGGGCGCGGTGAGTGCCGCACAAGGCCAGCTCGGGATCATCCCGGGGAGCATGGGGGCCAAGAGCTTCATCGTGCGCGGAAAAGGCAACCCCGAGAGCTTCAACAGCTGCAGCCACGGCGCGGGCCGCACCATGAGCCGTACCAAGGCCAAGAAGATGTACACGGTCGAAGACCAGATCAAGGCGACCGAAGGCGTGGAATGCCGCAAGGACGCCGACGTGATCGACGAAATTCCGATGGCGTACAAGAACATCGACGCGGTGATGGCGGCGCAGGAAGACCTGGTGGAGGTGGTGTACACGCTCAAGCAGGTGGTGTGCGTGAAGGGGTGAGGCAAATGCAACGACAAGAGGTCCGTTTGAGAGACGGTAGCTGCGCATTCCTTTTCCAATCCCTTGACGGGCATTGGGCCTGTCCGGTGTGTGGAAGTGTTGGGCTGCTCAATCCACCCTATCTGGATTGCGGAGGAGCCTCATTCGAAATGTGCCAGTGCGGATTCGAGTTTGGATACGACGACGACCCTGGAGCGTCGAAACTGGCTGTACCAGAAGTGCAGGCAAACTGGGCGGCGTGGAGAGCTCGGCTGCTCGCGCGCACTTTGGGTGAGGTGCGTACCCAACTTGTCCTCAATCTCAAATTGGTTGGTGTCCAAGTGACAGATTGACCGCCAACAACAACCTGCAGCCAGCCCGAAGCGGGCCGCTTATGAAAACTCATAGCTAGTAGCGCTTACCCAGTAGGCGCTACAGCCGATTTTTATGCATACATCAGAACAAAAAGAACTGCTGCGCTCCGCCCACCCGGTCGAGCCCCACATGCGTGCGCAGGTGATGCAGGAGCTGCAGCGCATCGAATCCACGCACGACGTGACCATCCTCTTCGCTTGCGAGTCCGGCAGCCGCGGCTGGGGTTTTGCGTCGCCCGACAGCGACTACGACGTGCGCTTCATCTACGTGCACCGGCTGCCCTGGTACCTCACAGTGGCGCCCGGGCGCGACGTGATCGAAGTGCCGATCAGCGGCGACCTGGACATCAACGGCTGGGACCTGCGCAAGGCGCTCGGGCTGCTGCGCGAGTCCAACCCCACGCTGCTGGAGTGGCTGCGTTCGCCCATCGTCTACCGCGAAGAGGCGGCCACCATGGCGCAGTTCCGCGCGCTTGCAGAGAACGTCTTCTCCAACGCCAAGGGCTGGCACCACTACAGCTCCATGGCCAAAAAGAACTTTCGCGAGCATCTGCAGGCCGACGAGGTGCGCTACAAAAAGTACCTGTACGTGCTGCGCCCCCTGCTGGCTGCGCGCTGGATCCGCAACCTGCCCGGCGTACCGCCCATGCGCTTTGCCGAACTGGCCCAGCACACGCTGGACCCGGTGGCCGACGCTGCGCTGGTCGCGGAGATCAACGCCCTGCTGGAGGTGAAGATGCGCGCCGGCGAGGCCGCCACCAGCCCGCGCTGGCCGGGCATCCACGCGTTCATCGAGGCCGAGCTGGCACGCAACGCGGCCGAGCCTGTGCAGCCGCTGCCCGTGCCGGGGCATGCCGCGCTGGATGTGCTGCTGCACGACACCGTGCTGAAGTACGACATCAGGGACTCGAAACGCAGCTTGGCGTGAAAACCCCGGTGATTGACGCTCGCGTGATCCGGGAGACCGAGCGTGAAATGAACCGTCTTCACGCGGCTTGCCGTGCCGCAGCCATGCGCCAGCGCTCCAACCCGGCGCTGCGCAAAGAGTACATGCGCGCCGCAGAGGAGTTTCGGGCATACCGAAGCCCGCTGTGGGAACTATGGAGTGCTCAAGCGCAACACGACATCCTGGCTGGCAGCGGCAAATGGCGTGACACGGCAATTCTGTACCTGCAAATCAGTCCTCGGTTCTTCCGCTCAGGCTACTTGCGCAACGTGGTTTGCACGAGACTCAAACAAGCCCAACTGCAGGACCGGGAACGAAAAGACATTCAGAAATCTCTTCTGATTTCCATTGCCCATCGCCCTTCTACAGGCAGTTTCCGATACGACTGCCGACTGGCCATCAAAGTGGCCAATGAGAGTTTTCTGAAAGAACTACGAGTCCTCTGCAAAGACCAAAATTCATGGACATCCGGGAGAGCTCAGCGCATGGAAATGGCGATCTTGCGTCATGCAGCACTCTCTTTCGACACTGACATCTGAGGCTATCTTGAGCGAGACATCCAATATCTCCGGCAATCCGAATCCCCCGCCACTCATCCTCGACGGCTTCACCGGCGAGGGCGGCGGCCAGATCCTGCGCACCGGCTTGGCGCTTTCCATGGTCACCGGCCGGCCGCTGCACATCACGCGCATCCGTGCCGGGCGGCCCAAGCCGGGTCTGATGCGCCAACACCTGGCCTGCGTGCAGGCCGCAGTGGCCGTGAGCGGTGGGCAGGCGGACGGCGCCGAGCTGGGCTCGCAGACACTGCTGTTCACGCCCGGCGCGGTGCAGGCGGGCGACTACCGTTTTCAGATCGCGACGGCGGGCAGTTGCCTGCTGGTGCTGCAGACGGTGCTGCCCGCGCTGATGCTGGCCGGCGGCGAAAGCCGTGTGCAGCTGTCGGGCGGCACGCACAACCCGATGGCGCCGCCGTTCGACTTTCTGGAGCGGTCGTTTACGCCACTGGTGCGGCGCCTGGGTGTGGGGCTGGACCTGCAACTGCAGCGCCGCGGTTTCTACCCCGCCGGGGGCGGCGAGCTGGTGGCGCACATCACGCCGTCAGCGCAGCCGCTGACACCTGTGGACTTGATGGAGCGCGGGGCGCTGCTCAATGCCTACGGCGAAGCGCTGGTGCCGGGCCTGGCGCGCAACATTGCGCACCGCGAACTGGAGGCCCTGGGCCAGCGCATGGGCTGGACGTTCGAAGCGGGGCAACTGCGCAACCCGCCCACGCGGCAGAACGAAGGGCCGGGCAATGCACTCATCGCCACGCTGGAATACGAGCACGTGACCGAGGTGTTCTGCCAGTTGGGCGAGCGCAGCCTGTCGGCTGAGCAGGTGGCCAAGCGGCTGGCGGACGAGGTGCTCACATATCAGCGCAGCCACGGTGCGCTGGGGCCGCACCTGGCGGACCAGTGGATGCTGCCGCTGGCACTGGCCGTGTGGCGCAGCGGGCGTGCCGCGCGCTACACCTGCACCGAGGTGACGCAGCACACGGCCACCAATGCGCAGACGATTGCGCTGGGCCTGCCGGTGCGGGTGGAGATCACGCCGGCGGACCGGGCGATGCGGGTGGAGGTCAGCCCGCTGCAGTGAGCGCAGCTGGAATGGCTGAAAGCTGGGGAGTGGCGCCTCGGATATATCCATATCACCGGAGCCGTCGAACAACTGGTTCAGAATGCGCGGGACACCGCAATGCCGGTCAGTGACCCGTCCACCCAGAGCTGTCGAAGGACCAGCCACGCCATCGTGCCCTGGCTTCGACAGGCTCAGGCTGAACGGATGGTTGTTTATCTGGCCATCCACCGGCTGGCATTGGGTCACCCCGTCACCCCTATCCATTGAATTGACCTTCACAGGAGACGCCATGAAAGCTGACAACATTCTGCAAACCATCGGCAACACGCCGCACGTGCGCATCAACCGCATTTTTGGCCCGGCGGCCAACGTGTGGGTGAAGTCCGAGCGCAGCAACCCCGGTGGCTCCATCAAGGACCGAATTGCGCTGTCGATGGTGGAAGACGCCGAGAAGTCGGGCGCGCTCAAGCCTGGCGGCACGATCATCGAGCCGACCTCGGGCAACACCGGCATCGGCTTGGCGCTGGTGGCGGCCGTCAAGGGCTACAAGCTCATCCTTGTGATGCCCGACAGCATGAGCATCGAGCGCCGTCGCCTGATGCTGGCCTACGGCGCGCAGTTCGACCTGACGCCGCGCGAGAAGGGCATGAAGGGCGCGATCGCCCGCGCGCAAGAGCTGCAGGCCCAGACGCCGGATTCGTGGATCCCGCAGCAGTTCGAAAACCCCGCCAACATCGACGTGCACGTGCGCACCACGGCGCAGGAGATCCTGGCCGACTTCCCGGACGGCATCGACGCACTGATCACGGGCGTGGGCACGGGTGGGCACATCACCGGCGTGGCGCGGGTGCTCAAGGCCAAGTTCCCGAACCTCAAGGTGTTTGCGGTCGAGCCCACGGCGTCGCCCGTGATCTCGGGCGGCGCGCCGGCACCGCACCCCATCCAGGGCATCGGCGCGGGCTTCGTCCCCAAGAACCTGGACACCAGCGTGCTCGACGGCGTGATCCAGGTCGATGCCGAACCGGCGCGTGAATACGCCCGCCGCAGCGCGCGCGAAGAGGGCCTGCTCGTGGGCATCTCCTCGGGTGCCACGCTGGCCGCCATTGCGCAGAAACTGCCCGAGCTTCCAGCTGGCGCGAAGGTGCTGGGCTTCAACTACGACACGGGCGAGCGCTACCTGTCCGTAGAAGGCTTCCTGCCCGCGTAAATCGCCCCCTGAGGTGCGGCGCGCCATCCCCCCGGGGGACGCCCCCCGTGGACTGGCAGAGCCAGATCCACGGTGGCGCTGGTCCAGGGCGCGTCAGCTTTTGATGCCGAGGTGGGGTGACTTCTTGACCCTTGCTGCTCATTGCGGCGCAGTCACTGCAAGCCTTTTCGGCCACGGCAGCACATGCCAACGGCCAGACGTCCTACAGTGGCCGCGCACCACGGCCACAACAATCGTTTCACCCTTCGGACCGCCCTGCGTGGCGCCTTCGCCGCAGGGTCACTACAACGATTGTTTGCCTATGGCCACCACCCCATCCCAGCCCATTGCGTTCAAGGTTCTGACAGTGAACGTGCACAAGGGCTTCACCACATTCAACCGGCGGTTCATGCTGCATGAGCTGCGCGAAGCAGTGCGGGAGGTGGAGGCGGACCTGGTGTTTTTACAAGAGGTGCAGGGCACGCACCACAAGCATGCCAGCCGGCTCGCCAACTTTCCGCAAGTGCCGCACTACGAGTTTCTGGCGGACACGATCTGGTCGCAATACGCCTACGGCCGCAACGCGGTGTATGACAACGGCGACCACGGCAACGCCCTGTTGTCCAAGTTCCCCATCACTCGCTACGACAACCACGACATCTCGATTGCCGGGCCCGAGCGCCGCGGCATGCTGCACTGTGTGCTGCAGCCCCCAGGCCATCACCTGCCGGTGCATGCGGTGTGTGTGCACCTGGGCCTGCAGGAGTCGCACCGCCAGCGGCAATTGAAGCTGGTGTGCGACCTGGTGAACACCTTTCCGAAGGACGAGCCCGTGGTGTTGGCGGGCGACTTCAACGACTGGCGCCACCGCGCCCATTCCATCCTGCACCGCGGCGCGGGGCTGGAGGAGGTGTTCGTGCAGGCCTTCGGCCGCGCGGTGCGCACCTTCCCTGCGTCGATGCCGCTGCTGGCGCTGGACCGCATCTACGTGCGCAACGCGTCGGTGCACTCGCCGTTGACCCTGCCCAAGAAGCCATGGGACAAGCTGTCGGACCACGCGCCCCTGGCTGCGGAGATTTATCTATGAGCCTGCGCCGCCCCACCTTCACGCCGCCGCGGTCTTCGCGCTGGGTGCCCGGCAACCACTTCGAGCTGCTGGAAAACGGCGAGGAGTTCTTCCCCCGCGTTTTCGACGCCATCCGCGCAGCGCAGCGCGAAGTGGTGCTGGAGACTTTCATTTTGTTCGAAGACAAGATCGGCAAGGAGCTGCATGGAGCCTTGCTGGCCGCAGCCGACCGCGGGGTGGAAGTGCACGTGCTGGTGGACGGCTTCGGCTCGCCCGATTTGTCGGACAGCTTTGTCGGCCAGTTGGTGAATGCGGGCGTGCGCTTTCGCATCTTCGACCCGGGCCGCCGCTTCATGGGCCAGCGGCTGAATTTGCTGCGCCGCATGCACCGCAAGATCGTGGTGGTGGATGGCGAACTGGGTTTCATCGGCGGCATCAACTACTCGGCCGACCATGTGGCGGACTTCGGACCCGAGGCCAAGCAGGACTACTCGGTAGCGATGCGCGGCCCCATCGTGGCCCAGATGCACCGCTTTGCACGCGAGGCGGTGCTGGGCCGTGGCGGCCGCAAGCCGCAACAGCAGCCGGATGGCAAGGCGCAGCAAAAGGAACCGGCCACAGCAGGCAGTGCCGACGCGATCTTTGTCACGCGCGACAACCACCATCACACCAACGACATCGAGCGTCACTACCGCGTCGCGCTGCGCTCGGCGCGCCACCGCGTGGTGATCGCCAATGCGTATTTCTTCCCGGGCTACCGCTTCATCCGCGAGATGCGGCGCGCGGCCAAGCGCGGTGTGGACGTGCGGTTGATCCTGCAGGGCCAGCCCGACATGGCCATCGTGCGCACGGCGGCCAGCATGCTGTACGACCACCTGCTGCGCGCCGGCGTGCGCATCTACGAATACTGCGACCGCCCGCTGCACGGCAAGGTGGCGCTGGTGGACGACGAGTGGTCCACCGTGGGTTCGAGCAACCTTGACCCGCTGAGCCTGTCGCTGAACCTCGAAGCCAACGTCATCATCCGCGACCGCGCCTTCAACGACCACCTGTATGGCCGACTGTCGCACCTGATGGAGAACAGCTGCAAGCAGATCAAGCCCCAGCCCTCCGGGCGCTTCGATGGCCTGCGGCTGATGCGCAGCTACCTGGTGTTCCACCTGATGCGCTGGTTCCCCACGTGGGCGGGCTGGCTGCCCCGGCACCAGCCCACCATCACCATGGTGCGCGCGGCGGCAGCCGCAGCCGAGGCCGATGGCGCACCCGGTGGCTCGGGCGCCAAGTCGTCCACGCCCAACGCGGGTGCCGCGGCTTAACGCGGCTCGCAGCCAAGCCGTGCGCTCCGCATAACCTCTTTTGCCCATGGCTGCCAGCACCCCCCACCCTCTTGCCCTGGAGCCCGGCAGCGACACCCACCTGCATGCAGCACCCACAGGCTGGCGCGGCATCACGCAGCGCCCCTGGTGGCCCTGGCTCACGCGGGGCCTGGCACTGGCCTTCTTCGCGGTGGTGGCCTGGCTCATCGTGCGGCAGGCACGCACCGTGGACTGGCCTGCCGTGTGGCAGGCACTGCAGGCGCTGCCGGTCAGCGTGCTGGCCGTGGCAGGTGCCTTGGCGCTGGCCAGCCACTGCACCTACGGCACCTTCGACCTGATCGGCCGCCACTGCACAGGTCACGGCCTGTCGCGCTCCACCACGCTGGGCATTGCGATGACCAGCTATCCCTTCACCTTGAACCTGGGCTCGCTGATTGGCGGCGTGGGTGTGCGCTACCGGCTCTACGAGCGCCGCGGTGTGGGCCCCGGCACCATCGGCCAGGTGGTGGGCACCAGCATCGTGACCAACTGGGTGGGCTACCTGCTGCTGCTGGCCGTGCTGCCCTGGCTGTGGGTTGCGCCGGCAGTAGCAGGCTGGGCCGTCGAGCCGTGGCAACTGCGCACTGGAGGCGCCTTGGTGGGCTGCCTGCCCATCGCCTATGTGGCGCTGTGCGCGCTGCGCGCGGGTCGGGCGCTCACGCTGCGGGGCCACGAGTTTCCGCTGCCGCACTGGCCGGTGGCACTGTGGCAGGTGGTCGTCTCGGCCACCAACTGGATGCTGATGGGCGCAGCACTGTGGACGGTGCTGCAGGGCCAGGTGAGCTACCCCGCAGCCCTGGCCACCGTGCAACTGGGCGCTGTGGCCGGGCTCATTTTGCGCGTGCCTGCCGGCCTGGGCGTGCTGGAGGCCGTGGGCGTGGCGCTGCTGGCCACCGGAGCGGCAGGCGCATTGGGGCAGGACCAGGTGCTGGCCGCGCTGCTGGCATACCGCGCGCTGTACTACTTTGTGCCGCTGGTACTGGCCGCCGTGGCGTTTGGCGTGGCCGAACTGCGCTGGCGCCGGGGCGGCAACAACGACAGCAACAATACCAACCCGCCCAAAAATCAAACCAAAATGGCCTCTACCGCGCATCCATAAAGCGGCAGCAGCTATTTATTTGATAGCAATCACTCAAAACACGGGTCGCTTGCTGACCCGCTTGCACGCCGCCACTGCACGCCGCGCAAGCAGCCCCGGTAAAATCACGGCCCCACGACTTTGCACGCCGCCCGATCGACACGGGCCCGCAAGACCATGATCCGCCTCTCTGAAATCCGGCTGCCCTTCACGGCCGCCGAAGCCCCTGACGCGCCGCTGCGCGCCGCCGCCGCCAAGCTGCTGGGCCTGGCCCCGGCCGACATTGCCCACCTGCACGTTTTCAAGCGCAGCTTCGACGCGCGCAAGGTCGAGCTGCTGGCGGTCTACATCGTCGACATCGCCCTGGCCCAGCCAGAACACGAAGCCGCGCTGCTGGCGCAGTTCGACAGCAATCCGCACATCCAGCCCACGCCCGACATGGCCTGGTACCCCGTGGGCCAGGCCCCTGCCGACCTGCCCCTGCGCCCCGTGGTGGTGGGCTTCGGCCCCTGCGGCATCTTCGCGGCGCTGGTGCTGGCGCAGATGGGCTTCAAGCCCATCGTGCTGGAGCGTGGCAAGCCCGTGCGCGAGCGCACCAAGGACACCTGGGGCCTGTGGCGCAAGCGCGAGCTGCATGCTGAGAGCAACGTGCAGTTCGGCGAGGGCGGCGCCGGCACCTTCAGCGACGGCAAGCTCTACAGCCAGATCAAGGACCCGCGCCACCTGGGCCGCAAGGTGATGAACGAGTTCGTCAAGGCCGGCGCGCCCGAAGAAATCTTGTACGTCGCCCACCCGCACATCGGCACCTTCAAGCTGGTGAAGGTAGTGGAGAACCTGCGCGAGCAGATCATCGCGCTGGGCGGCGAGATCCGCTTCGAGCAGCGCGTGACGGACGTGGTCGTGGAAGGCACCGGGGAGGGCCGCCACCTGCGCGGCCTGAAGGTGCTGAACCAGGCCACGGGCGAGACCACCGACCTGCGCGCCGACCACGTGGTGATGGCCCTGGGCCACAGCTCGCGCGACACCTTTGCCATGCTGTACGACCGCGGCGTCGCCATGGAGGCCAAGCCTTTTTCCATCGGCTTTCGCATCGAGCACCCGCAGGGCATCATCGACCGCGCCCGCTGGGGCCGCCATGCCGGCCACCCGCTCTTGGGCGCGGCCGACTACAAGCTGGTGCACCATGCGCAGAACGGCCGCGCGGTCTACAGCTTCTGCATGTGCCCCGGCGGCACCGTGGTGGCCGCCACCAGCGAGCCGAACCGCGTGGTC
This sequence comes from Acidovorax sp. LjRoot194, assembly GCF_964253015.1. Taxonomy (NCBI): domain Bacteria; kingdom Pseudomonadati; phylum Pseudomonadota; class Betaproteobacteria; order Burkholderiales; family Comamonadaceae; genus Acidovorax; species Acidovorax sp. LjRoot194. The sequence goes on from NZ_CAXUQB020000001.1 coordinate 1,003,752, forward strand.
ACCAACGGCATGAGCCAGTACTCGCGCAACGAGCGCAACGCCAACGCCGGCATGGTGGTGGGGATCGACCCGAGCGACTACCCCACCGATGCCGCCGCCTTCGACGCCCACCTGGGCCACACCCACGGCATCGAAGCGCTGCCGCAGGGCCAGTTCCACCCGCTGGCGGGCATCGTGCTGCAGCGCCAGCTGGAGTCCAACGCCTTCGTGCTGGGCGGGCGCGACTACAGCGCGCCGGGGCAGCTGGTGGGCGACTTCATTAAAGGCACTCCATCGAAGCACCTGGGCGATGTGGAGCCCTCGTACAAGCCCGGCGTGGCCCTGGGCGACCTGCACGCCGCCCTGCCCGGCTACGCCATCGCCGCACTGCGCGAGGCACTGCCCGTGTTCGGCCGCAAGATCAAGGGCTTTGACATGCACGACGCGGTGCTGACCGGCGTGGAGACACGCACGTCATCGCCGCTCAAGATCGGGCGGGGCGAGAACCTGCAGAGCCTGAACACCGCCGGCCTGTACCCGGCGGGTGAAGGCGCGAGCTACGCGGGCGGCATTTTGTCGGCGGGGGTGGACGGGATCAAGGTGAGCGAGGCGGTTGCCCGTGCATTGCTGGGCACGGCCTGACGTGCTGGTGGTGGCATGCCTGCTGCGCTGACGCTCCCGACCCGCGCGCAGTTCGCAGCTGCAGCGCTCGCCATGGCCGCTGTGGTGCTGGCTTCCAACATCCTGGTGCAGTTCCCGATCAACGACTGGTTGACCTGGGGCGCGATCACTTACCCCGTCGCTTTCTTGGTGAGCGAGCTGGTCAACCGCTCCCACGGCCCGCAGCCAGCGCGCCGCGTGGCCTGGGTGGGCTTTGCGGTGGCGGTGGCCGCGTCGCTGGTGCTGGCACCTGCGCGCATTGCCATCGCGTCCGGCACGGCGTTTTTGCTGTCGCAATGGCTGGACATCGCCGTGTTCGATCGGCTGCGCCACGGCACCTGGTGGCGCGCGCCGCTGGTGGCCACTTTGCTGGCTGCGGTGCTGGACACGGCAGTGTTCTGGAGTATCGCTTTTGCTGGCAGCAACGATCCGTGGGTGACCTGGGCGCTGGGGGACCTGGGGGTGAAGCTGGTGTTGGGGGTGGCGCTGCTGCTGCCGTTTCGGCTGCTGGTGGGTCGGGGCGCTGCGCTCTACACACGGTCGGGTTGAGGTTGCCGAAACCTGGGCGCTTGACCCACGTCCGTTCGGTTTGAATCTGTCGAAACTTGGGCGCTGCTCGCTAGCTCGCTGATGGGGCAGCATGCCAGTGTTGATGGCGGGAGCCGGGGTGCGCGCCCGGCGGCGCGGTAACTTTCTCTTGGTTCGCCAAGAGAAAGTCACCAAAGAGAAGGCGACCCCAAGTCTGCGACCCCTTCGCTGCGCTACGGGGCAAACCTGCGTCGGGGCGGTTGCGGGGTGCGCCGTGGAACTCACTGCGCGCCTGCGGCGCTACGTTCAGACAGCCACGGCGAGCTAGATAACGAAGCATGCGCGCTTCGACGCGCATGCTCACCCCGCAACCGCCCCGACGCAGGCGCAGCCACAGGGGGGGCAGCCGAACAGCCAACCTCCGAACAGCCACACGGGCCATTGCTTCGCTCGGCCGCGCGGTCGCGGCGCGCAGCGCCTGCGCGTTCGGGGCCGAGCAACGCGATGGCCCGTGTGGATGTTCTCTCCCACATCCCTTCAGGATGCGCCGAGGAGCACAGGGCGTGGGGTGAGCGTGTGCCGAAGGACACACGCATCGTGAACTGACTCGCTGCGGATGTCTGAGCGTAGCGCGGCAGCGCGCAGCGAGTTCCGCAGCGCACCCCACGACCGAGCACCGCAGGTTGCCCCACTCGCCCGCAGGGCGAGTGGGGACGCAGGCTGTAGGGTCGCCCTTTCTTTGGTGACTTTCTTTCGGCGACGCGAAAGAAAGTTACTCGCACGCCGGGCGACTCCCGGCCTCCGCCCTTGAACCAGGCACGCGGTACAAACCAGCGAGCCTGCGAGCGCACCCCGGTTTCGACAGGCTTAACCCGAACGGGCGTGGGTTGAGCGCCCAGGTTTCGACAAGCTCAACCCGAACGGCTGTGAAGTTTCCGCGCCCAGAAAAAAAAGTGATGGAAGCACTCGAAGCCAACCTCCCTCAATGCCCCACAGCCACCGCCCCACCACCCCGCACCGGTATCCCACTGCGCCTATCCAGCACCCCGCTGTAATGCGTCAACCCCAGCGACACCAATACCACCACCGCCCCAATCCACGGCGTATGCATCAACCCCAGATGCGTCACGATCAACCCTCCACCCCATGCCGCCCCCGCAATCCCCAGATTGAACGCCGCAATGTTCAGCCCCGACGCCACATCCACAGCCTGCGGCGTGAACCGCTCCGCCTGCTTGACCACATAGACCTGCAACCCCGGCACATTGCCGAACGCCACGGCGCCCCACAGCAACACAGTGGCCAAAGCCAGCCAGGGGTAGGGTGCCGTGAACTGCAGCACCAGCAACACCGCAGCCAGCAGCGCAAAGATGATGCGCAGTGCCGGGATGGGCCCCAGCCGGTCCGCCAGGCGGCCGCCCCAGATGTTGCCCACGGCCACCGATACGCCGTACACCAGCATCACCCAGCCCACGGCGCCCGCGCTGAAGCCCGAGATGTCCGTCAGGATGGGCGCGAGAAAAGTGAACGGGATGAAGGTGCCGCCATAGCCGACGGCAGTCTTGGCGTACACCAGCAGCAGGCGCGGCTCGGCCAGCACGCGGGCCTGTTGCAGCAGTGATGCGGGCGGCGTGTGCGCAATGCCGCGCGGCACGAACCACGCGCTGCCGATGAAGGCCACCACGCCCAGCGCCGCCACGGCCAGGAAGGTTTCGCGCCAGCCGAAATGCTGGCCGATGAAGGTGCCCAGCGGCACGCCGGTGACCAGCGCCACGGTGAGGCCGGTGAACATGATGGCGATGGCGCTGGCGGCCTTCTCGCGCGGCACGAGGCCGGTGGCGATGGTCGAGCCGATCGAGAAGAACACACCGTGCGCCAGGCCGGTGAGGATGCGCGCCGCTACCAGCGTCTCGTAGCTCGGGGCCTGCCAGGCCAGCAGGTTGCCGGCGGTGAACAGCGCCATCAGCGACAGCAGCAGCGCCTTGCGCGGCACGCGGCCGGTGAGGGCGGTGAGCACGGGCGCGCCGACCGCCACGCCCAGGGCGTACAGGCTGACCAGCAGTCCCGCCGAGGGGATGCTGATGGCCAGGTCGGCCGCCACGGTGGGCAAGAGGCCCACGATCACGAACTCGGTCGTGCCGATGGCGAATGCGCTGAGCGTCAGCGCGAGCAAGGCAATGGGCATGGAAGAACACTCCTGGTAGGCAATGGGTGAATGCCTGGAGTGTGGGTGCTTGTCCTTTGCAGAAAAAGACGGTGATCGGCAGAAGATACTTGCTGCCAAATCAATAATGGCGGCTTGTCTGAACCGAGGCGCATTCCATGAAAGCCACGCTCGAAGAGCTGCAGGCCTTTGTCGCCGTCGTGGACGGCGGCTCCATCACCGCCGCCGCCGACCGCCTGGACCAGACGGTGTCGGGCATCAGCCGGGCGCTGGCGCGGCTGGAGAAAAAGCTCGACACCACGCTGCTGCGCCGCACCACCCGCCGCACCGAGCTGACGGAGGAGGGCCAGGCCTTTCTGCAGCGCACGCGCGTCATCCTCGCGTCCATCGAAGACGCCGAAGAGCACATGGCCGCGCGCCGCCAGCAGCCCGCGGGGCGGCTGCGCGTGAACGCGGCCACGCCGTTCATGCTGCACGCGGTCGTGCCGCTGGTGCCGGCGTTTCGCAGTGCCTACCCGCAGATCACACTGGAGCTCGACACGGACGAGGGCTACATCGACCTGCTGCAGCGGCGCACCGACGTGGCGATCCGCATCGGCCAGCTGCAGGACTCGACCCTGCACGCACGCCCCCTGTGCACCACCCGCCTGCGGGTGCTGGCCAGCCCCGAGTACCTGGCGCGCGCGGGCAGGCCCAAGAGCGTGGCGGATCTGGCCGGGCATACGCTGCTGGGCTTCAACCAGCCCGAGTCGCTCAACCGCTGGCCGCTGCGGGGCGCGCATGGGGACCAGTGGCCCATCGTGCCCCGCCTCACCGCGTCGAGCGGCGAAACGCTGCGCCAGCTGGCGCTCGCGCATGTGGGGCTGGTGTGTCTGTCGGACTTCATGACCGCAGGCGACCGCGACAGCGGCCGCCTGGTGCAGGTGCTGGCGCGCGACACGGTGGAGGTGCGCCAGCCCATCAACGCGGTGTACTACCGCAACACGCAGCTGGCCGCGCGCATTGCGTGCTTTCTCGACTTTCTGCAGGAGCGCATGGGCTGACGCGGCGGCCCCCGCGCTGCGCCGGCCGGGCTCAGCCGCGCGCCGGAATGTTCAGGCCCTTGGCCACGGCCGGGCGCTTTACGAACGCTGCCAGCACGCGCTCGATCTCCTTGAACTGGCCGAACTCCACCAGGTCGCCCGCGCCGTAGAAGCCCACCAGGTTGCGCACCCACGGCAGGATGGCGATGTCGGCGATGGTGTAGGTGTCGCCCATCACCCACTGGCGGCCCTTGAGGCGCTCGTCCAGCACCTTCAAGAGGCGCTTCGATTCCGCCACGTAGCGGTCGCGCGGGCGCTTGTCTTCATAGTCCTTGCCGGCGAATTTGTGGAAGAAGCCCAGCTGGCCGAACATGGGGCCCAGGCCGCCCATCTGCCACATCACCCACTGCAGGGTCTCGTAGCGGCCCGCGGTGTCCTCTGGCATCAAATGGCCGGTCTTGCTGGCCAGGTACACCAGAATGGCGCCGGACTCGAACAGCGCCAGGGGCTGGCCGTCCGGCCCGTTCGGGTCCAGGATGGCCGGGATCTTGTTGTTGGGGTTGAGCGACAGGAATTCGGGCGAGGTCTGGTCGTTGGTCTCGAAGCTCACCAGGTGCGGCTCGTAGGGCAGGCCCAGCTCTTCGAGCGCGATCGACACCTTCACGCCGTTGGGCGTGGGCAGCGAGTACAGCTGAATGCGCTCCGGGTGCTGCGCGGGCCATTTGCGGGTGATGGTGAAGGCGGAGAGATCGGGCTGGGCCATGCTGAAAGATCCTTCGAAGTGGTGGTGGTAGGGGCCGTGCGGGCCGGAAAAAGCGCAAGCCTAAACCGGAGCGCGAATCGGTGCACGCCAGGGGCTTGCGCCGTGGGTGCGCCGCACGGCAGCCCGGCGTTGTGGTGCGTGCGGTGGGGTGTGCCATGGCGGCCAACCCGGTCCTGCGACGATAATCCCGGGGATGCAGATTCGCTTCACCAAGATGCAGGGCGCGGGCAACGATTTCGTCGTGCTTGACGAGACCCAGGGCCGCCTGGGCCTGTCCACCGCCCAGTACCGCTTTCTGGCGGACCGCCACTTCGGCGTGGGCGCCGACCAGATCCTGACCGTGCGGCCATCGCCCGGCGACGGCATCGACTTCGAATACGTGATCCACAACGCCGACGGCGGCGAGGTGGAGCAGTGCGGCAACGGCGCCCGGTGCTTTGCGCGCTTCGTGCACGACAAGGGCCTGACGGGCCGCGACACGATCCGCGTGCAAACCAAAAGCGGCGTGATCGCCCCCCGCCTCACGGCCGACGGCCGCGTGACGGTGGACATGGGCCGCCCCGAGTTCGACCCGGCCAAGGTGCCGTTCGACCCCGCCGGCCTCACGCCCGTGGACCAGGGTTCGGGGCAAAAATGGCCGCTGTCGCTCGATGGGCAAGCGCAAGCAGCTCCTGTTTTTGTAGCGGTGGCCTCCATGGGCAATCCGCATGCCGTGCAGCTGGTGGATAACGTGGACACGGCGCCCGTCGCGCAGACCGGCCCGCTCATCGAACACCACGCGCGCTTTCCCCAGCGTGTGAACGCCGGCTACCTGCAGGTGGTGGACCGCAGCCATGTGCGGCTGCGCGTGTTCGAGCGCGGCGTGGGCGAGACCCTGGCCTGCGGCACCGGCGCCTGCGCAGCCGTGGCCTCGGGCATCCGCCTGGGCCTGCTGGACGCCGAAGTGCAGGTGGAGACCCGCGGCGGGACGCTCACCATCGCCTGGAGCGGCCAGGCGGCCGATTCCGTTTTCATGACCGGCCCGGCCACCACGGTGTTCGAAGGCCAGATCGACATTCCCGATACCCTCCTATGACGACGTCCCACATCCCACCGATCACCGAAGACGACATCGCCCAGTTCCTCACCAACACGCCGGGCTTCTTCGAGCGCCATGCGGAGGTACTGGCCAGCGTGCAGATCACCAGCCCCCACGGCGCACGCGCCGTGAGCCTGCAGGAGCGCCAAGCTGAGATGCTGCGCGAGAAGATCAAGGGCCTGGAGCAGCGCATCATGGAGATGGTGCGCAACAGCACCGAAAACGCCACTATCGCGCACAAGGTGCACCAGTGGACCAGCGCGCTGCTGGAGGTCAAGGACCCGTTCGACCTGCCCCAGGCCGTGGTGGACGGCTTGCGCACGCTGTTCGACGTGCCCCAGGCGGCGGTGCGCGTGTGGGACGTGGCCGGCCCGTACATCGATGCCGACTTCACCCAGGGCGCGAGCGAGGACGCGCGCGCGTTCGCCTCGTCGCTGACCATGCCGTTCTGCGGCCCCAACCTGGGCTTCGAGCCGGCCGGCTGGCTGGCGCAGGAGCCGGGCGAACCCGCCCAGTCGCTGGCGCTGCTGCCGCTGCGCGCGGGGGCCATCGACAGTGCGACGCCGGCGTTCGGCCTGCTGGTGCTGGGCTCGCCCGATGCGCACCGCTTTGACGCGACCATGGGCACGGACTTTCTGGCGCGCATGGCCGAGCTGGCCAGTGCGGCGCTCATCCGCCTGAAATGAGCTTCCCCCTGAGCCGCTTCGCGTCTTCCCCCCAAAGGGGGGACGCCACCCGTGGCCCGGCGAAGCCGGTTCCACGGTGGCGCTGGCGTGGGGGCGCGCCGGTTGCGGCCTTCGCGCGGGTGGTTTAGAGCTTCAAGGCTGCTGCCGTTCTGTTTGGCGTTACCACCATGTCCGACGCTCCGGCTGCCTTGCCATTGCCCACCGACCCGCAGGTGCTGCGCTATCTGGAGCATGTGCGGGTGGAGAAGCGGCTGGCGGACCGCACGCTCACGCTGTACACGCTGGACCTTGCACGGCTGGCGCAGTTCGCGCACGGGGTGAATCTGCCGCTGCTGCAGCTGACGAGTGCGCACATCCGCCGCTTCGTGGCGCAGATGCACAGCGCGGGGCGCAGCGGGCGGGGGATTGCGCTCATTTTGTCGGGCTGGCGCGGGTTCTTCACCTGGGCCGGGCGCCAGGGCCTGATCGATCACAACCCGGTGCAGGACGTGCGTGCGCCCAAGGCGCCGAAGCCCCTGCCCAAGGCGCTGGGCGTGGACGACGCGGTGCGCCTGGCCGAGTTCGACAACACTGGCGCCGACCCGTGGCTGGAGGCGCGCGACGCGGCCATGGTCGAGCTGCTGTACGGCTGCGGCCTGCGCGTGGGCGAGCTGGCGGGGTTGGACGCGGTGCCCGGCCCCGACACCCAGCGCCTGGGCCGCGGCTGGGTGGACCTGCAGGCGGGCGAGGCCCATGTGTTCGGCAAGGGCAGCAAGCGGCGCAGCGTGCCGGTGGGCCGCGCAGCCACCCAGGCGCTGCAGGCCTGGCTGGCGCTGCGGGCCGCGCCGTTTGGTGGTGAGGGCTCGGCCCGGCTCGATGCGGCGCTGTTCGTGGGCCAGCGGGGGGCGCGGCTTACTGCGCAGTCGATCTGGCTGCGCCTGCGCCAGCGCAGCCAGCAGGCCGGGCTGACCACGCCGGTGCACCCGCACATGCTGCGCCACTCGTTCGCCAGCCATTTGCTGCAAAGCAGCGGCGACCTGCGCGCGGTGCAGGAGCTGCTGGGGCACGCCAACATCACCACCACGCAGGTGTACACGCGGCTGGATTTTCAGCACCTGGCCAAGGTGTATGACGCGGCGCATCCTCGCGCTAGAAAGAAGTAGCCCTCTGAGGCGCTGCGCGCCTTCCCCGGAGGGGGACGCACCCGGTGGACTGGCAAAGCCAGTTCCACGGGAAGGATGGGTCGCCCCCTGAGCGGCTTCGCCGCTTCCCCCGAGGGGGACGCACCCGGTGGCCTGGCAAAGCCAGTTCCACGGGTGCACTGGTGGGGGCGGCGCGCGCTGCCGGCGTTGGTGGTTGCGGGGCCGGTGTCTGGCGCTGATCGGGTATGCCGGTGGGTTGGGGGGGCTCGTTGTCTGGGGGTCATGGAACCAAGATGTGAGGCCGTGCATCCGAGCAGGGGGTGCTTGCTGTAGGGCGCCTTGGAGTGTTGTGCCATGTTGCTGAAATGGGTCAAATCGAACCGTGGGTTCATCGTGTTGCTGCTGTGCTTTGGCATCTTTCGCACGGCGGTGGCGGACTGGAATCCGATTCCTTCGGGGTCCATGCGGCCTACGCTGCTGGAAGGGGATGTGGTGTTCGTCAACCGGCTGGCCTATGACCTGAAGGTGCCGCTCACCGATGTGGTGGTGGCGCGGCTGGGGGATCCGGCGCGGGGGGATGTGGTCACGTTCTCGTCGCCGCTGGACGGCACGCGGCTCATCAAACGCATTGCGGCGTTGCCGGGCGACACGGTGGAGATGCGCGACGAGGTGCTGTACCTCAACGGCCAGGCGGCGCGGTACGACGCTCCCGAGGCGGTGACCGAACATTTGGCCGAGTTGGGGGCCGAAGTGTCCGCCACGCGCTGGACGGAGCACCTGGACGGTCACGAGCGCCGCGTGCAGTGGCTGCAGGGCGTCACGGCCCACAGCAGCTTTGGCCCGGTGACTGTGCCCGAGGGGCAGTACCTGGTGCTGGGCGACAACCGGGACAACAGCGCGGACTCTCGCTACATCGGCTTCGTGCCGCGGCACCTGCTCATCGGCCAGGCGCGGCGGGTGCTGGTGTCAGCCGACATCCTGGAGAACTGGGCGCCGCGCATCGGGCGCATCGGCCACCCGCTCTGACGCGGGCGGGCCGTCAGTAAGTGCGGGGCGGCACGGCCAGCGCCCTGCAGCACTGGCCGGCGGCGGGGCGCATTCACGCGACAATCGCCCCATCATGAAAACCCTTCGCCTTCGCCCTGGCAAAGAGCGCTCGCTCTTGCGCCGCCACCCCTGGATTTTTGAATCGGCCATCGCCAAAGGCGGCGCCGACAGCGGCGAGACCGTGCGCGTGGAGTCGCACGAGGGCCAGTTCCTGGCCTGGGCCGCGTTCAGCCCCAGCTCGCGCATCCGCGCACGGGTGTGGAGCTTTGACGAGGCGCAGCGCATCGATGCTCCTTTTTTCATAGCTGCTTGCGCACGATCCATCATCGCCAGAGCCCGTTTCGATGTGCAAAGCGACGGTGTGCGCCTGGTGCACGGTGAGTCCGACGGCCTGCCCGGCCTCATCGTGGACCGCTACGGCGACACCCTGGTCGCGCAGTTCACCAGCGCCGGCACCGAGCGCTGGAAGGACGTGATCGCCGATGCCTTGCTGCGCGAGACGGGCCTGGCCAAGCTGTATGAACGCTCGGACGCCAGCGTGCGCACGCTGGAAGGCCTGGAGCCCGCCACGGGCTGGCTGCGTGGCGGCCCCACGGGCACCCCGGGCGACGGCGAAGGCCCGCCGCTCGAGCTCACCATCCACGAGCACCAGTGGAATTTGACGCTGAACATCGCCGAAGGCCACAAGACCGGCTTCTACCTGGACCAGCGCGACAGCCGCAAGCGTTTTGCCGACTACGCGCAGCGCCTGGGCTTCAAGGACGTGCTCAACTGCTTTTGCTACACCGGCGGCTTCAGCGTGGCAGCGCTGGCCGGCATGCGCGCCAGCGGCGCATCGGCGGATGGGCATGTGACGTCCATCGATTCGTCGGGCCCGGCCCTGGAGCGCGCCCGCGCCCATGTGGCGCTCAACGGGTTCGACCTGAACCACGCAAGCTTCATGGATGCCGATGTGAACGCCTCGCTGCGCCAGTTCCTCAAGGAAGGCCGGCACTTCGACGCCATCGTGCTCGACCCGCCGAAGTTTGCGCCCACTGCGGCCCACGCCGAGCGCGCTGCACGCGCGTACAAGGACATCAACCGCCTGGCGCTGCAGCTGCTCACGCCGGGGGGCGTGCTGTTCACCTTTTCCTGCTCGGGCGGCATCAGCGCCGACCTGTTTCACAAGATCGTGGCATCTGCGGGCGCCGACGCGGGCGTGGACGGCTTCATTCTGGAGCGTCTGGGCGGCGCGCCCGACCACCCGATGACGCTGGAATTCCCGGAGGGCGAGTACCTCAAGGGGCTGGTGGTGATGCGCAAGGGCTGAGCGAGGCAAGGGCTTGACAGCGTCGGTACACTGAAAACAACCCCTTGCGCCATGCATACCCGGCCCGCAGTGCCGGGCGCAGCGCATGGGCTCATCCCTTGAAGGACACACAACATGGCATTGATCCCCGTCACCATCCTCACCGGCTTCCTGGGCTCGGGCAAGACCACCTTGCTCAAGCGCCTGCTCTCTGAAGCCCACGGCCAGAAGATCGCCGTGATCGAGAACGAATTCGGCGAAGAGAACATCGACAACGACATCCTCGTGACCGAGTCCAAGGAGCAGATCGTTCAGATGAGCAACGGCTGCATCTGCTGCACCATCCGCGAAGACCTGCGCGAGACGCTGCAGCTGCTGGCCGCCAAGAAGCGCAAGAACCTGCTGGAGTTCGACCGCATCGTCATCGAGACCACCGGCGTGGCCGACCCCGGCCCCGTCGCGCAGACCTTCTTCATGGACGAGGAGATCGCCGAGACCTACCTCATCGACTCCATCATCACGCTGGTGGACGCCAAGCACGCACCCCAGCAGCTCAACGACCGCCAGGAAGCGCGCCGCCAGGTGGGCTTTGCCGATCAGATCTTCTTGTCCAAGACAGACTTGGTCTCCCAGGAAGAGACCGACGCGCTGATCCATCGCCTCAAGCACATGAACCCCCGCGCGCCCATCAAGGCCGTGCATTTCGGCGATGTGCCCTTGAAGGAAGTGCTGGACCTGCGGGGCTTCAACCTCAATGCCAAGCTCGATATCGACCCCGAGTTCCTCAAGGAAGAGGGCGATGGTCATGACCACGGTCATGACCACCACGATCATGACCACGAGCACGGCGAGCACTGCAGCCACCCCTCGCACCAGCACGACCATGGGCATGGCCACCACCATCACCATGACGACGACGTGAAGAGTTTCGTCTTTCGCTCCGAGCGGCCGTTCGATCCGGCCAAGCTGGAAGATTTTCTGGGCGCCATCGTGAATATTTACGGACCGCGCATGCTGCGCTACAAAGGCGTGCTTAATATGAAGGGCACCGAGCGCAAGGTGATCTTCCAGGGTGTGCACCAGCTCATGGGCAGCGACCTGGGCCCCCAGTGGGCCGAGGGCGAGCAGCGTTTGAGCAAGATGGTCTTCATCGGCATCGACCTGCCCAAGGACATCTTTCTGCAAGGGCTGGAGCAGAGCCTCGTTTGATCCATCCGTAGGACGGGGCGCCGATCCCGACCCGATTTGTGTTGTATCCGCAACGTTTCCGTTTGCGTCAGCCCAGGTCGATACAATCGCGCCCCGGTAAAACCCCGGAAGGCTTGCCATCCGCCCGTTGGCTGCAACTGCAGTCAAGGGCCCGCCCGTACAGCGAGGAGACCAGGAAGTGAAAGCCGACACCAGCAAACCCAAGGCCGCCACCAAGGCAACCAAGCCCGCCGCCGCCAAGAGCACGGCTGCACCGGCGCCAGCGCCCAAGGCTGCTGCGAAAGCCGCAGTGGCCAAGACCGCTGCCGCCCCCAAGGCTGTTGTTGCCAAGGTCGCCAGCCCCGCAGTCGCCCCCGCGCCAGCGCCCGTCCCCGCTGCTCCCGCCGCGACGCAGGTACCCGCGCGCACGACCCGGCCTTCTTCCCGATTGGCCCAATTGACCGTACCATCCATGGCACAGGCAGTGGCTTCCACCGCTGCCAAAGCCAGTTATCTACATACCATGCCCACGACTGCGCAAGCGCACCCCACTTTCACGGCTGCCAAAAAAGACCCCAAGCTGGCGAACAACTGGAAGACCAAGTCCGCCGCCGAGCTGACGGATGCCGAAGTCATGGCGATGCCTGACAGCGAATACATGAACGACAAGCAGATGGCGTTTTTCCGCCTGAAGCTCGTTCAGCTCAAGCAGGACATCCACAACAGCGCTGGCGAGACCACCGAACATCTGCGTGAAGACACCGTCGTGGTGCCCGACCCCGCAGACCGCGCGACCATCGAAGAAGAGCACGCCCTCGAGCTGCGCACCCGCGACCGCGAGCGCAAGCTGCTCAAGAAGATCGAGCAATCCATCGCCCGCATCGACGCTGGCGACTACGGCTACTGCGATGAAACCGGCGAGCCCATCGGTACGGGCCGCCTGATTGCCCGCCCCACCGCGACCCTGTCGCTGGAAGCGCAGCAGCGCCGCGAACTCAAGCAGAAGATGTTCGGGGACTGATCGGGCCCTGGCCTGATGCTGATCACCGCTGCGCAATCTCCGTATCTGTACCCCTGAGTCATGAGCAAGGAAGACACCACCCCGGGCGGCCTGCTATCGAAGGTGGTTCGGTTCGTGAAGAATCCCACGGTCAACTGGACAGAGCTCGACTCCATCCAGGACGACCGCGAAAGCCAGTACAGCAAGCAGATGCTCAAGGAGATGATCGAGCGCAAGCGCCGCAACGACTTCGTGCGGCGCCGCGAGTTCGATCAGCTGCGCAAACTGCGCCAGCGCGAGGTGCTGCAGGGTCACCGCACGGAAGACCCCACCGCACGGCCCTCGTTCTTTCAAAGCAGCATGGCCTCGCCCGACGAGCGCGCCGTCACGCTCAAGAAGATCGACGAGATCGAAGCGCAGATGTCCCAGCAGTGGTGGAAGAGCAAGCAAGGTGCTGACGCTCCCACCCAGCCCGGCGTCATGCCCCCGTCCGCCTCCGATACCCCCGATTCCGCGCATTCACGCGCCTATGCACCCACCGCGCCGGGCAGTTTGCCAGCCCAGCTGGACAACAAGCCGGCCGTGCAGCCGCTGTTCGCCGACGACAGCATGGCCGTGGGACGATTTGGCAGCACGGACGCACAGATGGGGGCGGGCGGCACAGAGGAGGCATCCTTCAGCCCTGACGCGACCGCGGCTGCCACGGCAGCGCCGGCACCTGAACCGGAGGAATTTGTGCACGAACCCGACCTAGAAGAAGCCGCCATCCGGTTTGCCAACGGTGACCACGCCGGCGCGGAGGCGGGCCTCATGGATGTACTGGCCCAGCACCGCCAGGACCCTCCTGCCGAGCAGCAGGAAATCTGGATGACGCTGTTCGACCTGTACCGCGCAACGGGGCAGCACGACCGCTTCGAAACCCTGGCCATCGACTACGCCGCGCAGTACAGCCGCTCGGCCCCGCTGTGGTTCTCGATCCCTGAGCAACTGGGCCTGGCGCCCGCGTCGCCAGCCTCTGCAGCAGCCACACCCGCCATGCCGGCGCGCAAGGATTTCAGCTGGAACGCACCGGCCGCGCTGGGCGTGTCGTCCGTGGCAGCGCTGCAGGCATCGCTGGCGCGGTCCGCCTCGCCATGGACTCTGTCCTGGTCGCGCATCGCGTCGATCGACGACGCTGCCGTGCCGCTGCTGGCCGACCAGTTCAGCCTGTGGGCGGAGCGCGACGGCCAGCTGGTGTTTTCGGGTGTCGAAAAACTCAATGCCCTGCTGGACGCCAAGACCCAGTCGGGCGACCGTGCCACCAGCCCCGAGTGGTGGCGCCTGCGCATGGCGGCGCTGCGCCTCATGGGCAAGCCCGACGAGTTCGAACTGGTGGCGCTCGACTACTGCGTGACCTATGAAGTCTCGCCGCCATCCTGGGTGTCGCCGCGCTGCGGGTACTCGGACAACGAAGGCGCTTCGTCGGGTGCCGCGCCACTGGCGGCAGACAGTGATTTCGCAGCGTCGGATCTGTCCGGCGACGTCTCGGTGCCTGCATCGCTCGACGCCGGCCCGGTGGCCGTGCTGAGCGGCCATATCGAAGGCGACGCCGCGCCGCTTCTGGAGCCCTTCCAGGCGTTCATGAAGGCGGGCGTGCCGCTCACCATCGCGTGCGACAAGCTCATCCGGGTGGATTTTGCGGCCGCAGGTTCGGTGCTCAACTGGGCCGCCGAGCAACAGGGCCAGGGCCATGTGGTGCAGTTCCACAACCTGCAGCGCCTGGTTGCGATCTTCTTCAACGTGATCGGCGTGAATGAACACGCCTGGGTGATCCCTCGCAAGAACTGATCGGCCTGAGGTGCGCTGTGGTGCGTTGCGCTTCTGCGTGGCGGGTGGTGTCTTGCCAGTGCACGCGTTGCAGGCGCACAGATCGCCGCATGGCGCAATGGAACGCGATAAAGCACGGTGGATAGTCGCGGGGCTGAATGGAGTGTGGCGTTGCGTGATGGGCGCGTGGGCTCTCAAGGGTCCCGGCCTTGCTTGAAAGCCGCGCCCGCGCCCCCAAATGCGGCAGCTATGGATTCATCTCAAAACACCCCGGTGTTCCACGGCACCACCATCCTGAGCGTGCGGCGCCAGACCCCTGACGGCATCCAGGTCGCGATTGGCGGCGACGGCCAGGTCACCCTGGGCAATATCGTGGTCAAGGGCACGGCGCGCAAGGTGCGCAAGCTCTACCACGGCAAGGTGCTTGCAGGTTTTGCCGGCGCCACGGCCGATGCGTTCACCCTGTTCGAGCGCTTCGAGGCCAAGCTCGAAAAGCACCAGGGCCACCTGACGCGCGCGGCCATCGAGCTCACCAAGGACTGGCGCACCGATCGCGTGCTGCGCCGCCTGGAGGCCATGCTGGCGGTGGCCGACGCCAGTGCCTCGCTCATCATCACCGGCAACGGCGACGTGCTGGAGCCCGAGCAGGGCATCGTGGCCATCGGGTCGGGCGGCGCGTACGCCCATTCGGCCGCCAAGGCGCTGCTCAACCACACCGACCTGTCGGCCCAGGACATCGTCAAGAAGTCGCTGGAGATCGCGGGCGAGCTGTGCATCTACACCAACATGAACCACACCATCGAGACGCTGTGAGCGTCGATGGTGATTTACTCTCAATTTGATAGCTGCTAGCGCTTGTACAGAAAGCGGTAGCGGCTGTTTTTGCTCAGAATTTTGAAGGCAGGCCCCGCATGTCCTCCATGACCCCCCAGGAAATCGTCTCCGAACTCGACCACCACATCGTGGGCCAGGCCAGCGCCAAGCGCGCGGTGGCCATCGCGCTGCGCAACCGCTGGCGCCGCCAGCAGGTCGAAGGCAGCCTGCGCCACGAGATCACGCCCAAGAACATCCTCATGATCGGCCCCACCGGCGTGGGCAAGACCGAGATCGCGCGCCGCCTGGCCAGACTGGCCGATGCGCCCTTCATCAAGGTCGAGGCCACCAAGTTCACCGAGGTGGGCTACGTGGGCAAGGACGTCGACTCCATCATCCGCGACCTGGCCGAGATGGCCGTCAAGCAGACCCGCGAGACCGAAACCAAAAAGGTGCGCGACCGCGCTGTCGACGCTGCCGAAGAGCGCATCCTCGACGTGCTGATCCCGCCCGCCCGCGCCGCTGCAGGCACGGAGCCTGCAGCGGACAACACCGCGCGGCAGGTGTTCCGCAAGAAGCTGCGCGAAGGCGCGCTCGACGACAAGGAGATCGAGATCGACGTGGCCGAGAACCGGCAGCCGCTCGAGATCATGGGCCCCCAGGGCATGGAAGAGATGACCGAGCAGCTGCGCGGCATGTTCAGCTCCATGGGCCAGGACAAGCGCAAGACCCGCAAGCTCAAGATCGCCGAGGCGCTCAAGCTGCTGACCGACGAAGAGGCCGGCAAGCTCGTCAACGAGGAAGAGATCAAGGCCCGCGCGGTGGCCAATGCCGAGCAGAACGGCATCGTGTTCATCGACGAGATCGACAAGGTGGCCACCCGCCAGGAAACCAGCGGCACCGACGTATCGCGCCAGGGCGTGCAGCGCGATCTGCTGCCGTTGGTGGAGGGCACCACCGTGACCACCAAGTACGGGATGATCAAGACCGACCACATCCTGTTCATCGCCTCCGGCGCGTTCCACCTGTCCAAGCCCAGCGATCTGATTCCCGAGCTGCAGGGTCGCTTTCCGATCCGGGTCGAACTCGAGTCGCTGTCGGTCCAGGACTTCGAGGCCATCCTCACGCAGACCCACGCGTCGCTGGTCAAGCAGTACCAGGCGCTGCTGGCCACCGAAGGCGTCACGCTCGAATTCGCACCCGAAGGCATCACGCGCCTGGCGCACATCGCTTTCGAAGTGAACGAGCGCACCGAGAACATCGGTGCGCGCCGCCTGTCGACGGTGATGGAGCGTCTGCTCGACGAGGTGAGCTTCGACGCCACGAAGCTCTCGGGCCAGACCATCACGGTCGACGCGGCCTATGTGGATGGCCGCCTGCAGACGCTGAGCCAGGACGAGGACCTGTCGCGCTACATCCTGTGACGACACGGTAGAACCGGGCCGGGCTTGAGAGGTCACTTTCATAGCCCGCCGTAAGTTCTTATTTTTCAACGACTTTTAGCGTTCCGTCGGCTGCAGAGTCGCGCCTAAGTTGTTGATTTCATTACAAAAGTTTGGTGGACGCCCTCTTGTTCGGCGTGCTTTTCCTGCTACAGTGCAAAAAAGTGCAATTAAGTGGTGAAAAGTGCCCTTCAAGCCCGGATCGGGCTCTGAAGGATCTAAAGATTCCGAACTGGAAAATCCTCCGTGTTTCAAGGTGCCTCGTCGCTAAGTCTCGATGCGAAGGGTCGGCTGTCCGTGCCGACCCGGCATCGTGACGTGCTCGCGGCCACCGCAGCGGGCCAGCTCACGATCACCAAGCACCCGCACGGCTGCCTGATGGTGTTCCCCCGTCCCGAGTGGGAAAAGTTTCGCGAGCGCATCGCCGAGCTGCCCATGTCCGCCCAGTGGTGGAAGCGCATCTTCCTGGGCAACGCCATGGACGTGGAGATGGACGGCACCGGCCGCGTGCTGGTCTCGCCCGAGCTGCGCCAGGCGGCCGGCATCTCCAAGGACACCATGCTGCTGGGCATGGGCAACCACTTCGAACTCTGGGACAAGGCCACCTACGACGAGCAGGAGGCCAAGGCCATGCAGGGTGACATGCCGGATGTCTTCAAGGACTTCTCCTTCTGACCATGACATCCCCTTCTCTTCTTCAACACACCACCGTCCTGCTGGACGAAGCCGTGGACGCGCTGCTGGGCGGCGCCGGGCCCGAGCCTGCGGGCACCTGGGTGGACGGCACCTTCGGGCGCGGAGGGCATTCGCGGCTCATCTTGCTGCGGCTGGGGCCCCAAGGGCGCCTTGTAGCCTTTGACAAGGACCTTGAAGCCATCGCCGAAGCAACGCGCATCACCGATGCGCGTTTTTCCATTCGGCACGAAGGTTTCAGCCACATCGCCGACCTGCCGGCCGGCAGCGCAGCGGGTGTGCTCATGGACCTGGGGGTGAGCTCGCCCCAGATCGACAGCCCGGAGCGGGGGTTCAGCTTCCGTTTCGACGGTCCGCTGGACATGCGCATGGACACCACGCGCGGCGAAAGCGTGGCCCAGTGGCTGGCCACTGCCGAGGTTCAACAGATTGCGGAGGTGATACGTGACTACGGTGAAGAACGGTTTGCTGGCCCCATTGCAAAGGCGATTGTTGCTCGGCGCGAAGAACGGGGCCCTCTTGCAACCACCGCCGAACTGGCCGATCTCGTGGCTGGCACGGTCAAAACCCGCGAGCCGGGCCAGAACCCTGCAACGCGCACATTTCAGGCTCTTCGGATTTTCATCAACGCTGAGCTTGAAGAACTGCAACAGGCGCTAGAAGCCACGCTGTCGGTGCTGCAGCCGGGCGGGCGCCTGGTGGTGATCAGCTTTCACTCGCTGGAAGACCGCATCGTCAAGCAGTTCATCGCCAAGCACTCCAAAGAGGTGTACGACCGCCGCGCGCCGTTTGCCGCGCCGCAGGCCATGAAGCTCGTGGCGCTGGACCGCATCAAGCCCAGCGCCGCCGAGGTGGCCGGCAACCCGCGCTCGCGCAGCGCGATCATGCGCGTGGCCGAGCGCACCGAGGTTGCATGACATGAGCCGCCCCCTGTGTCTTTGCGTGATGTCGGCCTTGCCAAAGGCGGTGTGCTCGCTGCCGGGCCAACTTGCGGCTGCTGCTGCCACGGCCGCTGCATGCATACGGTGCAGCTACTGACATGACACGCTTGAACATCGTCCTGCTGCTGGCAGTGCTGGCGAGCGCGATCTACCTGGTGCACACCCAGTACGAGTCGCGCCGCCTGTTCACCGAGCTTGACCGCGCCACGGTCGAGGCGCGCCGCCTGGAGACCGAGCACCAGCGCCTGCAGGTCGAAAAGCGCGCCCAGGCCACGCCGCTGCGCGTCGAGAAAATCGCGCGGGCGCAGCTCAACATGCGCACGGCCACGCCGGCCATCACGCAGTACGTGTCCGACCCCCAGGGTGTGGCGGCTGCCGCAGCAGCAGCAGCAGCGGCCGCTGCGCCGGGTGGCGCACCCGCACCGGTGCAGGGAGTGCAGCCATGAGCCGCAGCGTGGTCTACACCGCCAGCCCCTTGCTGGCCAGCAAGACGCCCGTCTGGCGCAGCAAGTTCATCGTGGCCATGATCGCCCTGGGCTTTTTGGCGCTGGCCGGGCGCGCAGCCTATGTACAGGTGTTCGGCAACGCGTTCTTTCAGCGCCAGGGCGAGGTGCGTTTTGCGCGCACCCTGGAGCTGCCCGCCAACCGCGGCAAGATCCTGGACCGCAATGGCCTGATCCTCGCGTCCAGCGTACCGGCGGCCAGCATCTGGGCCATCCCCGAAGACGTGGAACAGGACAAGCCCGAGACCCGTGCCAAGCTCAAGCAGCTGGCCAAGCTGCTCGACATGCCGCTGGCCGAGCTGCAAAAGAAGCTGGCTGACGAAGACAAGACCTTCGTCTGGATCAAGCGGCAGCTCGACTGGGATGTGGGCCGCGAGATCGCGGCGCTCGACATCAAAGGCATCTACCAGCGCAAGGAATACAAGCGCCAGTACCCCGAAGGCGAGGCCGCTGCCCACGTGGTGGGCTTTACCAACGTGGAAGACCACGGCCAGGAAGGCATGGAGCTGGCCTTCGACAAGGACCTGGCCGGCAAGGCCGGGTCTCGCCGCGTGATCAAGGACCGCCTGGGCCGCGTGGTCGAGGGCGTGGGCGAGACGGTGCAACCCGTCGACGGCAAGGACATGCAGCTGTCCATCGACAGCAAGGTGCAGTTTTTCGCATACCAGAAGCTGCGCGACCAGGTCGCGCTGCACAAGGCCAAGGCGGGCAGCGTGGTGGTGCTCGATGCCCACACCGGCGAGCTGCTGGCGCTGGCCAACTACCCGAGCTATGTGCCCGACAAGCGCCAGAACCTGACCGGCGAGCAGCTGCGCAACCGCGCGCTCACCGACGTGTTCGAGCCCGGCTCGACCATGAAGCCCTTCACCATCGGCCTGGCCCTGGAGAGCGGGCGCGTGCGCCCCGAGACGCCGGTGGACACCAACCCCGGCCGCATCAACATCACCGGCTCCACCATCTCGGACACGCACAACTACGGCCTGCTCACGGTCGAGGGCGTGATCCAGAAGTCGAGCAACGTGGGCACCACCAAGATCGCCATGCAGATGCCTGCCCGCGAGATGTGGGAAACCTTCTCGGCCGCGGGCTTCGGCCAGAAGCCGCAGCTGCACTTCCCCGGCGTCGTGACCGGGCGCCTGCGGCCCTACAAGACCTGGCGCCCTGTCGAGCAGGCCACCATGTCCTACGGCTACGGCCTGTCGGCCAGCCTGTTCCAGATGGCGCGGTCGTACACCGTGTTCGCCAACGGCGGCCGCGTGATCCCGGCCACCATGTTCAAGACGTCCGAGCCTGCGCTGGGCGTGCCCGTGTTCTCCGAGCGCACGGCCGACCAGGTGCGCAAGATGCTGCAGATGGCCGCCGGCCCCGGCGGCACGGGCCAGAAGGCGCAGACCCTGGGCTACTCGGTGGGTGGCAAGTCCGGCACGGCGCGCAAGCAGGTCGGCAAGAACTACGCATCGGGCAAGTACCGCGCCTGGTTCACCGGCATGGCGCCCATCGACAAGCCGCGCATCATCGTGGCCGTGATGATCGACGAGCCCAGCAACGGCGTGTTCTACGGCGGTGCCGTGGCCGCGCCCGTGTTCAGCGAAGTGGTGCAGCAGACCCTGCGCATGATGGGCGTGCAGCCGGACATGGCCGTCAAGCCCCAGATCGTGGCCAACACGGTGGAGGAATCGCTATGACGGCAAGCACGCTGCCCCTGCTGGCCTCGGTGCACGACGCCGTGGCCTGGCTGCGCGAACGCGTCACCGGCACGCTGCAGACCGACAGCCGCCTGGTCCGCGCGGGCGATGGCTTCATCGCCTGGCCCGGCGCAGCCACCGATGGCCGCGCGCACATCGGCGACGCTTTGGCACGCGGTGCTGTGGCATGCCTGGTGGAGCACGAAGGCGTCGAGGCCTTCCCGCTCGACGGCTGGCCCGTGGCGGCCGTGCACGGCCTGAAAGCCGCCACCGGGCTGATCGCGGCCGACTGGTTCGGCCACCCCACGCAGCGCCTCGACGTGCTGGCCGTGACCGGCACCAACGGCAAGACCAGCACCACCTGGTGGCTGGCCGAGGCCTTGAATGTGCTATCAAAAAATGAGCTTATTGCGCACGGTGGATGCGCGGTAGTGGGCACTTTGGGCATCGGCGTGCCGCCTGCGCTCACCACCACCGGCATGACCACGCCCGACCCGGTGCGGCTGCAGCACGCCTTCCAGCAGTTCACCGACGCGGGCCGCACGGCGTGCGCCATCGAAGCTTCGTCCATCGGCCTGGCCGAGCACCGCATGGCCGGCAGCCGCATCCGCGTGGCGCTGTTCACCAACTTCACGCAGGACCACCTGGACTACCACCCCAGCATGGCCGCCTACTGGCAGGCCAAGGGCATGCTCTTCGAGTGGCCCGGCCTGCAGGCGGCGGTGGTCAACATCGACGACCTGCGCGGCGCCGAGCTGTACGCATCCCTTTCAGACCGCATGCTGGACCTGTGGAGCGTGTCGATTTCCGGCCCCGCGCGCCTGGCCGCGCGCGACATCGGCATGGGGGACGGCGGCCTGCGCTTCACCGTGGCCGAAGGCGTGCACACGCATGTGCTGCAAACGCGCGTGATCGGGCTGTACAACGTCTCCAACCTGCTCGGGGTGCTGGCCGGCCTGCGGGCTCTGGGCGTGCCGCTGGAGCACGCGCTGTATGCGTGTGCCCAGCTCACGCCGGTGCCCGGCCGCATGGAACAAATCCACAGCCCCGGCCAGCCGCTGGTGGCCGTGGACTACGCCCACACGCCCGATGCGCTGGAAAAAGCCCTGCAGGCGCTGCGCCCCATCGCGGCCGAGCGGGGCGGGCAGCTGTGGTGCGTGTTCGGCTGCGGCGGCGACCGCGACGCGGCCAAGCGCCCTCTGATGGGCGCGGTGGCGCAGCGCCAGGCCGACCATGTGGTCGTGACCAGCGACAACCCGCGCAGCGAAGACCCCGCCACCATCGTGCACCAGATCCTGCAAGGCACCATCGCCGGCCGCACTGTGCGCGCCGAGCCCGACCGTACCGCCGCCATCGCCCTCGCAGTGGCCGAGGCTGCGCCGGCCGATGTGGTGCTGATCGCCGGCAAGGGCCACGAAGACACCCAGGAGACCGCGGGCGTGCGCGTGCCGTTCTCCGACAAGGCCCATGCGCGCACTGCGCTGCAGGCACGGGAGGCCCGCCCATGAGCGCCGCCACCATGATGACCCTGCAGCAGGCGTTCTGCCTCGTGCAGCCGCGCATTCCCACGGCGCGCCTGGTGGGCGACGGCGCCACGCCGCTGGCCCGCGTGTACACCGACACGCGCACGCTGCAGGCGGGTGATTTGTTCGTGGCGTTGAAGGGCGAGCGTTACGACGCCAATGCCTTCCTGGCCGATGCCCGTGCGGGTGGCGCTGCTGCAGCCATCGCCCAGGGCGGCCTCGAAGCCGCCGGCCTTGCAGGCATCGAAGTGCCCGACAGCCTGGCAGCGCTCGGTGCGCTGGCCACCGGCTGGCGTGCGCAGTTCGGCCTGCCGCTCGTCGGCGTGACCGGCAGCAATGGCAAGACCACCGTGACGCAGATGATCGCGTCCATCCTGCGCGCCTGGAAGGGCGAGGCCGCGTTTGCCACGCAGGGCAATTTCAACAACGACATCGGCGTGCCGCTGATGCTGCTGCGCCTGCGCGCCGGCCACGCCGCCGCCGTGATCGAAATGGGCATGAACCACCCCGGCGAGATCGCGCTGCTGGCCGCCATGGCGCAGCCCACGGTCGCGCTGGTCAACAACGCCCAGCGCGAGCACCTGGAGTTCATGCACACCGTGGAGGCCGTGGCGCGCGAGAACGGCTCGGTGTTTGCCAGCCTGCCTGCCGATGGCGTGGCGGTGTTCCCGGCAGGCGATGCGTACACCGACCTGTGGCAATCGCTCGCGCAGGGCCGCCGCACCGTCACCTTTGGCGACGGCGGCGATGTGACCTGCCGCAGCGCGGCCTGGGAGCAGGGCGCCTGGGCTGTCACGATGGCCACGCCGCAGGGCGAAGTCGCCACGCAGCTGCACATCGCCGGGCGCCACAACGTGAGCAACGCCCTGGCCGCCGCCGCCTGCACCCTGTCGGCAGGCGCGCCCCTGGCCGCCATCGCGCAGGGGCTGTCCAGCTTCACGCCGGTCAAGGGCCGCTCGCGCGCCTTCAGCGTGCGCATCGCGGGCCGCGAAGTCACCGTGGTGGACGACACCTACAACGCCAACCCCGACTCCATGCGTGCCGCCATCGACGTGCTGGCCGAGCTGCCCGGCCCGCAACTGCTGGTGCTGGGCGACATGGGCGAGGTGGGCGACCAGGGGCCGCAGTTCCACGCCGAGGCCGGCGCGCACGCGCGCACGGCCGGCATCCCCCGCCTGTTCGCGCTGGGGGATCAATCGGTGCACGCCACCGCGTCGTTCGGCAACGGCGAAGGCGGCGAGGCACGTCATTTCAACGATAGGGGCGCGCTGCTGGATGCAGTGCGCCAGGCCCTGCCCACCGTGGGCAGTGTGCTGGTCAAGGGATCTCGATTCATGAAGATGGAACAGGTGGTGGAGGCAATCGCTTCTGCCGCACAAGTGCAGGACGACCCCAAACAACAAGAGCGACAACCGCCCGCGCAGGTACTGGAGGGACACCATGGTGCAACGCAGTAAGAACGTGCGGGCCTTCAAGGCCGCCTCCAGCATCCCCGCGGTGCGGCAACCTGCCGGAGGTGCCGCATGCTGCTAGTCCTGTCCCAATGGCTGCAGGGCCTGTCGCCCGAGTTCGGCTTCTTCCGCGTGTTCCAGTACCTCACCTTCCGTGCGGTGATGGCGGCCATGACGGCGCTGCTCATCGGCCTGGTGGCGGGGCCCAAGGTGATCCGCGTGTTGACCTCGCTCAAGATCGGCCAGCCCATCCGGGGCTACGCCATGCAGTCGCACCTGTCCAAGAGCGGCACGCCCACCATGGGCGGCGTGCTGATCCTGCTGTCGATCGCGATCTCGACCCTGCTGTGGTTCGACCTGTCCAACCGCTTCGTCTGGATCGTGCTCATCGTCACGCTGGGCTTTGGCGCCATCGGCTGGGTGGATGACTGGCGCAAGGTGGTCAACAAGGACCCCGAGGGCATGCGCTCGCGCGAGAAGTACCTCTGGCAGTCGGTGATCGGCCTCACGGCCGCGCTGTACCTGGTGTTCAGCATTTCCGAGAGCTCCAACGCCAAGGTGTGGGAGCTGTTCGTCGGCTGGGTGCAGTCGGGCTTCTCGCTCGACCTGCCGCCCAAGGCGGGCCTGCAGCTGCCGTTCTTCAAGGAAGTGAGCTACCCGCTGGGCGTGCTGGGCTTCGTGATCCTGACTTACCTGGTGATCGTGGGTTCGAGCAACGCAGTGAATCTGACCGACGGCCTGGACGGCCTGGCGATCATGCCCGTGGTGATGGTGGGCTCGGCCCTGGGCGTGTTCGCGTACGTCACCGGCAGCTCGGTGTATTCCAAGTACCTGTTCTTCCCGCACATCCCCGGCTCGGGCGAGTTGCTGATCTTCTGCGCCGCCATGGCGGGTGCGGGCCTGGCCTTCCTGTGGTTCAACGCACACCCGGCCCAGGTCTTCATGGGCGACGTGGGCGCGCTGGCGCTGGGCGGCGCCCTGGGCACCATCGCCATCATCGTGCGGCAGGAAATCGTGCTGGCCATCATGGGCGGCATCTTCGTGGTCGAGGCGCTGTCGGTGATGCTGCAGGTGACCTGGTTCAAGTACACCAAGCGCCGCTATGGCGAAGGCCGGCGTCTGCTGAAGATGGCGCCGCTGCACCACCACTTCGAAAAGAGCGGCTGGAAGGAAACGCAGGTGGTCGTGCGCTTCTGGATCATCACCATGCTGCTGTGCCTGGTCGGCCTGTCGACCCTGAAACTGCGATGAACCCGGACGATCCCCTCATCCCCGCGACCACCACCCCCTCGGTGGTGAAGCTGCCTCCAGACACGGATGCAGGCGGGGCCGTGCCTGCCGATCCAGCGGCGGAGGGCGCGGTGTCGCAGTCCGCTGGCGACGCGGCAGGTGCAGGCACTGCCGATCCGGCGGATGGCGCATCAACCGTGCCCGACATGTCCGGCACGTCCGGCAGTGCACCCACGCAGTCGTTGGTCGATGCCGAGGCATCAGCAGAATCCGTAGACCCCCAGCCCGAGGCCGAAGCTCCAGCCGCCGGCCCCGGCGCGCGCGCGGCAGCAGCCGCCGCCGCTGCGTGGGACCCCGAAAAGCCCCCGGCCATCTCCGCTGCCAAGGCTGCTGCCGACTTCGTCGCGCAGATCTTTGCCGACGTGGTGGCCGCCGACGCACCTGCGGACCCAGAGCCTGTGGCACAGCAGGACAACGCCGATGCCGCCGCGGAGCCTGCAGCTGATGCGCCCACCGAACCCCTGGGCCCCCCCGGCCAGGGCATGACGCCACTGCAGGGCCAGAACATCCTCATCCTGGGCCTGGGTGCCTCCGGCCTGGCCATGGCGCGCTGGTGCGTGCGCTGCGGCGCCGACGTCACTGTGGCCGACACGCGCGAAGCGCCGCCGCAACTCGCCACGCTGCAGCACGAGCTGCCCGGGGTGCGTTTTGTGGCCGGCGCCTTCGATGCAGCCCTGGTGGACGGCCGAGGCCTGCACGCGGTCTACCGGTCGCCAGGCCTGAGCCCCGATACGGTTGCTCCTGTTTTTGTAGCTGCTCGCGCCATCGGACTGCCGGTGGGGGGCGAATTGAGCCTGTATGCCATGGCCCTGGCCACGCTGCGGGCGTCCCACGGCTACGCGCCGGCCGTGCTGGCCATCACGGGCACCAACGGCAAGACCACCGTCACGTCGCTCACCGGCCAGCTGGTGGAGCGCTCGGACAAGACCGTGGCCGTGGCCGGCAACATCGGCCCCACGCTGCTCGACACGCTGGCGGGCCATATCGACGCGGCCACACTGCCGCAGGTGTGGGTGCTGGAGCTGTCGAGCTTCCAATTGGACGACGTGACTGTGGGGGAGGGAGCTTTCGAGCCCACGGCCGCCACGGTGCTCAACATCACGCAGGACCATCTGGACTGGCATGGCGACATGGCCGCGTATGCCGCTGCCAAGGCCCGCATCTTCGGCAAGACCGGCCTGATGATCCTGAACCGCGAGGACGCGGCGGTGATGCAGATGCTGCCGCCACCCATCAAGGTCAAGCTGCAAAAGCCCCAGGTGCGCGAGCACCTGACCTTCGGCGCCGACATGCCCCAGCGCCCCGGCGACTTCGGCATCGAGGTCGTGAGCGGCATGCCCTGGCTGGTGCGCGCCATGGACGCCGACGAGACCCGCAAGCGCGGCCGCAACGAGGCCGCCGAAGACCTGCACATCCAGCGCCTGATGCCCGCCGACGCGCTGCGCATCCGGGGCCGCCACAACGCGGTGAACGCGCTGGCCGCGCTGGCGCTGGCATCGGCCGCGGGCTGCACGCTCGCGCCCCTGCTGTACGGGCTGCGCGAGTACCGCGGCGAGCCGCACCGCGTGGAGCCGGTGGCCATCATCCGCGACGTCGAATACTTTGACGACAGCAAGGGCACGAACGTGGGCGCCACCGTCGCTGCGTTGACCGGCCTGGGTGCGGAGCGCCGCATCGTCGTCATCCTGGGCGGCGACGGCAAGGGGCAGGACTTCTCGCCGCTGGCAGCGCCCGTGTCGCGCTACGCGCGCGCCGTGGTGCTGATCGGGCGCGACGCGCCGCTGATCCGCGCCGCGCTGGCCGACAGCGGCGTGGCCCTGGTCGATGCAGAGACATTGCCCCAGGCCGTGGAGCTGGCCGCGCAGCGCGCACACGCAGGCGACGCCGTGCTGATGTCGCCCGCCTGTGCCAGCTTTGACATGTTCCGCGGCTACGAGCACCGGGCACAGGTGTTCTGCGACACCGTGCGCGCGCTGGCCGATGACGCGATGGGAGGTGTGGCATGAGCGCACCCGCCAGCAGCCTTTTGCAGCGCGTGACCGGCTGGTTCGGCGGCCTGCCGGGCAAGGCCGTGGACGTGCTGCCCGTGCGCGTGGGCGGCACCGACTACCGCCCCCGCACCACCAGCACGCCCGCGAGCGTGCTCGGCTTCGACCAGGCCCTGCTGTGGGTGGTGGTGGCGCTGCTCGCATGGGGGCTGGTGATGGTGTATTCGGCCTCCATCGCCATGCCGGACAACCCGCGCTTTGCCAACTACGCTTCCACCCATTTCCTGACCCGCCACGTGATGTACCTGGTGGTGGGCTTTGTCGCCGCGCTGCTGGCGTTCCAGATCCCGATGGCGCTGTGGGAGCGCGTGGCACCCTGGCTCTTCGTGGCAGCGTTGCTGCTGCTGGTGGCGGTGCTGATCCCGGGTGTGGGCAAGGTGGTCAACGGTGCGCGGCGCTGGCTGTCGCTCGGTCCCATCGGCTTTCAGCCGTCGGAGGTGGCCAAGTTCGCCGTCCTCATCTACGCGGCCGACTACATGGTCCGCAAGATGGAGGTGAAGGAGCGGTTCTTTCGCGCCGTGCTGCCCATGGGCGCCGCCGTGGCCATCGTGGGCGTGCTGCTGCTGGCCGAGCCCGACATGGGCGCCTTCATGGTGGTCGCCGTGATCGCCATGGGCATCCTGTTCCTGGGCGGCGTGAACGCCCGCATGTTCTTCCTGATCGCGGGCGTGCTGGTGTCGGCCTTCGGCGTGATGATCGCCAGCTCGCCCTGGCGTCGCGAGCGCGTGTTCGCCTACCTCGACCCGTTCAGCGAAGAGCACGCATTGGGCAAGGGCTACCAGCTCTCGCACTCGCTGATCGCCATCGGGCGCGGCGAGATCTTCGGCGTGGGCCTGGGCGGCAGCGTCGAGAAGCTGCATTGGCTGCCCGAAGCCCATACCGACTTCCTGCTCGCCGTGATCGGCGAAGAGTTCGGCCTGGTGGGCGTGGTCATCCTCATCGTGCTGTTTCTGTGGATGACGCGCCGCATCATGCACATCGGCCGCCAGGCCATCGCCCTCGACCGCGTGTTCTCCGGCCTCGTCGCGCAGGGCGTGGCGATCTGGATCGGCTTCCAGGCCTTCATCAACATGGGCGTGAACCTGGGCGCACTGCCCACCAAGGGGCTCACGCTGCCGCTGATGAGTTTTGGCGGGTCGGCGATCTTGATGAACCTCGTGGCGCTGGCGGTGGTGATGCGGGTGGACTACGAGAACAAACTCCTCATGAGAGGGGGGCGCGTATGACGCAGAAGACTGCCCTCATCATGGCCGGCGGCACCGGCGGCCACATCTTCCCGGGCCTGGCCGTGGCGGAAGAACTGCGTGCGCGCGGCTGGCGCGTGCACTGGCTGGGCGCGCCGGGCAGCATGGAGTCGCGCATCGTGCCCACGCATGGCTTTGCGCTCGAACTCATCGATTTTTCAGGCGTGCGCGGCAAAGGCCTCATCACGCTGGCCTTGCTGCCGCTGCGCCTGCTGCGCGCGTTCTGCCAGGCACTGGCGGTGGTGCGCCGCGTCAAGCCCGACGTGGTGGTGGGCCTGGGCGGCTACATCACCTTTCCGGGCGGCATGATGGGCGTGCTGGCCGGCAAGCCGCTGGTGCTGCACGAGCAGAACTCGGTGGCCGGCATGGCCAACAAGGTGCTGGCGGGCGTGGCAGACCGTGTGTTCACAGCGTTCCCCAATGTGTTCCCCAAGGGCCAGTGGGTGGGCAACCCGCTGCGCACCGCCTTCACCAGCAAGCCCGCACCGGCGGAGCGTTTTGCCGGGCGCACGGGGCCGCTGCGCCTGCTGGTGGTGGGCGGCAGCCTGGGCGCCCGTGCGCTCAACGAGATCGTGCCGCAGGCCGTGGCGCTGATGCCTGCGGACCAGCGCCCGGTGGTCATCCACCAGAGCGGCGCGACGCAGATCGACGCGCTGCGCGCCAACTATGCCGCGGCAGGTGTCGCGGCCGAATGCACGCCGTTCATCGACGACACCGCCAGCGCCTTTGCCGACGCCGACATCATCGTCTGCCGCGCGGGCGCGAGCACCGTGACCGAGATCGCGGCCGTGGGGGCAGCCGCACTGTTCGTGCCCTTCCCCTCGGCGGTGGACGACCACCAGACCACCAACGCCCAGTTCCTCGTGAATGCAGGCGGCGGGTGGCTCACCCAGCAGCGCGACCTGACGCCCGAAGGCCTGTCGCAGATGCTATTGAATATGGAGCGCTCCACGCTGGTAGATACAGCGTTGAAAGCCAAAAACATGCAAAAAATCAATGCCACCCGCGAAGTGGTGACCGCCTGCGAGGAGTTGGCATGAAGCACGCCATTCGCCACATCCATTTTGTCGGCCTGGGCGGCGCCGGCATGAGCGGCATCGCCGAGGTGCTGTTCAACCTGGGCTACCGCATCTCGGGCTCCGACCTGGCCGACAGCGCCACGCTGCGGCGCCTGGAGGGCCTGGGCATCAAGACCTGCCTGGGCCATGCCGCGGCGCACATCGACGGTGCCGATGCGGTGGTCACGTCCACCGCCGTGACGCCCGACAACCCCGAGGTGCTGGCCGCGCGCGAGAAGAAGATCCCGGTCGTGCCGCGCGCGCTCATGCTGGCCGAGCTGATGCGCCTGAAGCAAGGCATCGCCATCGCGGGCACGCACGGCAAGACGACGACGACCAGCCTCGTGACCAGCGTGCTGGCCGAGGCAGGGCTCGACCCGACCTTCGTCATCGGCGGCAAGCTCAACAGCGCGGGCGCCAACGCCAAGCTGGGCAGCGGCGACTACATCGTGGTCGAGGCCGACGAGTCCGACGCGTCGTTCCTGAACCTGCTGCCGGTGATGGCCGTGGTGACCAACATCGACGCCGACCACATGGAAACCTACGGGCACGACTTCGGTCGGCTCAAGGGTGCGTTCGTCGACTTCCTGCACCGCATGCCGTTCTACGGCACGGCCGTGCTGTGCGTGGACAGCCCCGCGGTGCGCGAGATCATGCCCAGCGTGACCTGCCCGATCACCAGCTACGGCTTTTCGGAAGACGCCCAGGTGCGCGCGATCAACGTGCGCGCCGAGGCCGGGCAGATGCGCTTCACCGTGCAGCGTCGCAACGGCGTCACGCTGCCCGACATGGAGGTGGTGCTCAACCTCGCGGGCGAGCACAACGTGCTCAACGCACTGTCGGCCATCGCGATCGCGGTGGAGCTCAACATCCCCGACGAAGCCGTGCAGCGCGCGCTGGCGGGCTTCAAGGGCGTGGGTCGGCGCTTCCAGCACTACGGCGACATGCCGGCCAAGGGCGGCGGCGCGTTCACCGTGATCGACGACTACGGCCACCACCCGGTGGAGATGGCCGCCACGCTGGCGGCCGCGCGCGGCGCGTTCCCCGGGCGGCGCCTGGTGCTGGCCTTCCAGCCGCACCGCTACAGCCGCACGCGCGACTGCTTCGAAGATTTCGTGAAGGTCATCGGCAACGCCGACGCCGTGCTGCTGACCGAGGTGTACGCCGCCGGCGAGGCACCCGTGGTGGCCGCCGACGGCCGCTCGCTGGCCCGCGCGCTGCGGGTGGCCGGCCGCGTGGAGCCCGTGTTTGTCGACAACGTGGCCGACCTTCCGCAGGCCATTGCCGACAACGCCCGGGCGGGCGATGTGGTGATGTGCATGGGCGCAGGCTCCATCGGGGCCGTGCCCGGCAAGGTGGTCGATTTGCTACAAAACAATGAGCTGAAGGCGCTGGAGGGGAGCGCGGTATGACTGTTTCTGAACTCGATATCGATGTGAAGGCCCTGGGCAAGGTCGCCGTTCTGATGGGCGGCGACTCTGCCGAGCGCGAGGTGTCCCTCATGTCCGGCAGCGGCGTGCTGCAGGCGCTGCGCTCCAGCGGCGTGGACGCGCATGCGTTCGACCCGGCGCAGAACGAGCTGTCGCAACTCAAGCGCGACGGGTATGCGCGCTGCTTCATCACGCTGCACGGCCGCCGGGGCGAGGATGGCACTGTGCAGGGCGCTTTGGAACTGCTGGGCATTCCGTACACCGGCCCGGGCGTGCTGGCCTCGGCCATTGCGATGGACAAGGTCATGACCAAGCGCATGTGGATTGCCGAGGGCCTGCCAACGCCGCGCTATGTGCGCCTTCCCCCTGACTTGCAGGCGCGCGAGCATGTGCGCCTGGTGCCGGACGAATTGGGCCTGCCGCTCATCGTCAAGCCACCACGCGAAGGGTCGTCCATCGGCGTATCGAAGGTGCGCGGCTACTCTGAAATGCAGGACGCGGTTGCCTTGGCTGCGAAGTACGACCCCGACGTGCTCTGCGAAGAGTTCATCGACGGCGAGGAGGTCACCTGTGCTGTGCTGGGTGAGGGCGCGCATGCGCGTGCACTGCCTGTGATCCGCATCCTTGCCCCCGAAGCGGGCTACGACTACCAGAACAAGTACTTCACCGACGACGTGAAGTACGAGTGCCCGAGCGGCATGCCGGAAGACGAAGAGCAGGAAATACAGCGCATCGTGCTGGCGAGCTACCGCGCGCTGGGATGCCGCGGCTGGGGCCGTGCCGACTTGATGATTCGCGCGAGCGACCGCAAGCCCTTCCTGCTGGAGATCAACACATCCCCTGGCATGACGGGCCACTCCCTGGTGCCCATGGCTGCGCGTGCGGCCGGTATCAGCTACGAGGAGCTGTGCCTGCGCATTCTGGCCGGGGCAGCCCTGGATGCGCCGCGTGCCGCACAAGGAGCCGCCCACCCATGACCTCCACCCTGCCGGCACCGCTGGACGTCAAGCTCATGAACTGGACCGCCTCGGCCCTGTTCGTGTGCCTGGCTGCGGGCGTGCTGGTGGCGGGGACGTGGTGGGTGCTGCGCTACCCCGGCTTTGCGGTGTCGCGCATCGTGGTGCAGGGCGACCTGGTGCACAACAACGCGGTCACGCTGCGGGCCAATGTGGCACCGCACCTGGCCGGCAATTTTTTCACGGTGGACCTGCGCGCAGCGCGCGAGGCATTCGAGCAGGTGCCCTGGGTGCGCCGCGCCGAAGTGCAGCGCGTGTACCCGGGCAGCCTGCATGTGCAGCTGCAGGAGCACGACGCGGTGGCGTACTGGGGCCCCGAGAGCGGCTCCGCCCTGGTCAACACGCAGGGCGAGGTGTTCGAGGCCAACGTGGGCGACGTGGAGCAGGAAGGCCTGCCGCGCCTGCTGGGCCCGGCAGGCAGCTCCCCCGAGGTGCTGCAGATGCATGGTTTGCTGGCGCCGGTGTTCAAGCCGCTGGGGATGGAGGTCGACACGCTGGAGCTGACCGGCCGCGGCGGCTGGCGCGTGACGCTGGACAGCGACGCGGTGGTCGAGCTCGGTGGCGGCACGCCCGCGGAGGTGGTGCAGCGCACGCAGCGGTTCACGCGCACGCTCACCCAGGTGGCGGCGCAGTACCACCGCCGTGTGGATGCGCTGGAGTCCGCAGACCTGCGGCATACCGGCGGCTACGCGCTGCGCATGCGCGGCGTGACCACGGTGGCGGCGGATGGCACGGGTGCACCGGCCGCGGTGCGCAGGAGGTAACGGCATGCAGCAACAGATCAAGGTGCGCAAGCGTACGGGCCAGGGTGTGGTGCCGACCGAGGGGCGGCCAGGCAGAACAGAGAAGGGCAGAGACTGATATGGCAAGAGAATACAAAGACGTTGTGGTGGGGCTCGATATCGGCACGGCCAAGGTCATGGCCGTGGTCGCCGAGGTGCTGCCCAATGGAGAGCTCAAGCTGGCAGGCCTGGGGGTGGCTCCGAGCAATGGCCTCAAGCGCGGTGTGGTGGTCAACATCGACGCCACCGTGCAGAGCATCCAGCAGGCCTTGAAAGAGGCCGAGCTGATGGCCGACTGCAAGATCCAGCGCGTGTACACCGGCATCACCGGCAGCCATATCCGCGGCCTCAACTCGAGCGGCATGGTGGCCGTCAAGGACAAGGAAGTCACCTCGGCCGACGTGGCGCGCGTGGTGGAGACGGCCAAGGCCATCAACATCAGCAGCGACCAGCGCCTGCTGCTGGTGGAGCCGCAGGAGTTCGTGATCGACGGGCAGGATGTGAAGGAGCCCATCGGCATGAGCGGCATCCGCCTGGAGGCCAAGATCCACATCGTGACCGGCGCCCAGAGCGCGGCCGAGAACATCATCAAGTGCGTGCGCCGCTGCGGCCTGGAGGTCGAGCAGCTCATGCTCAACCCGCTGGCCAGCAGCCAGGCGGTGCTGACCGACGACGAGCGCGAGCTGGGCGTGGTGGTGGTCGACATCGGCGCGGGCACGACCGACGTGGCGATCTTCACCGGCGGCGCGATCCGCCACACGGCGGTGATCCCGATCGCGGGCGACCTCATCACCAGCGACATCGCCATGGCGCTGCGCACGCCCACGAAGGACGCCGAGGACATCAAGGTCGAAAGCGGCTACGCCAAGCAGTTGCTGGCCGATCCCGAGGCGCAGGTGGAAGTACCCGGCCTGGGCGACCGCAGCCCCCGCATGCTGAGCAAGCAGGCTCTGGCGGGCGTGATCGAGCCGCGGGTCGAAGAGATCTTCTCGCTCGTGCAGCAGGTGGTGCGCGAGTCGGGGTATGAAGAAGTGCTGTCGTCGGGCATCGTGCTCACCGGCGGCAGCTCGGTCATGCCCGGGATGATCGAGCTGGGCGAAGACATCTTCTTGAAGCCCGTTCGGCGTGGCATTCCGAAGTATTCCAGCGCTTTGTCTGACATGGTGGCACAGCCCAGAGCTGCTACCGTCATGGGCCTTCTGGAAGAGGCGCGTCTGGCACGCCTACGCGGCTTCAAGGTGGCACAGAAAAGCGGGTCCATGAAGACGGCCTTTGGCCGCTTCAAGGACTTCATCGTGGGGAATTTCTGACCATGAAATTTCCTCTTTGGCTAGCGCGAGGCAGCCCGCACCGAACACTGCGCGGGCGATGGCGACGATGTACCGGACCGCCGCCCCCACTGCTCACGATGACATACCGAACAACCCATTGGCAGTTGCACACGAGATTGCAAACGAATTCAGCGAAAGAAACAGGAGCTCCAACATGACCATCGAAATGATCGAAGCCGAAGAATTCAACCAGGGCACCCAGATCAAGGTGATCGGCGTGGGCGGCGGCGGCAGCAACGCCGTCGAGCACATGATTGCCCGCAGCGTGCAGGGCGTGGAGTTTGTCTGCGCCAACACCGACGCGCAGGCATTGACCCGCAGCTCGGCCCACCGCCACATCCAGCTGGGTGGCAGCGGCCTGGGCGCCGGCAGCAAGCCCGACAAGGGCCGTGAAGCCGCCGAAGCCGCAGTGGACGACATCCGCCTGGCCATCGACGGCGCGCACATGCTGTTCATCACCGCCGGCATGGGTGGCGGCACGGGCACGGGTGCTGCACCCGTGATCGCCCGCGTGGCCAAGGAAATGGGCATTCTCACCGTGGGCGTGGTCACCAAGCCCTTCGACTGGGAAGGCGGCCGCCGCATGACGAATGCCGACAACGGCCTGGCCGAACTCGAAGCCAACGTCGACTCGCTGATCGTCGTGCTCAACGAGAAGCTGCTGGAAGTGCTGGGCGATGACATCACCCAGGACGAAGCCTTTGCCCATGCCAACGACGTGCTCAAGAACGCCGTGGGCGGCATTGCCGAAATCATCAACGAATACGGCCACGTGAACGTCGACTTCGAAGACGTGCGCACCGTGATGGGCGAGCCCGGCAAGGCCATGATGGGCACGGCCACCGCAAGCGGCCCGGACCGCGCCCGCATCGCTGCCGAACAGGCCGTGGCCTGCCCGCTGCTCGAAGGCATCGACCTGTCGGGCGCCAAGGGCGTGCTGGTGCTGGTGACGGCCGCGAAGGGCAGCCTCAAGCTGTCCGAATCGCGCCTGGCCATGAGCACCATCAATGCCTACGCTTCGCCCGATGCGCACGTGATCTACGGCGCCGCCTACGACGACAGCCTGGGCGACGAGATCCGCGTGACCGTGGTCGCTACCGGCCTGTCGCGCCCCAACGCGCGCCGCCAGCCGATTTCGGTGGTGCAGGGCGGCCTGCGCACCGGCACGGACAACGTGGCTTACCAAATGCCTTTGACCGGTGCGGGCACCCTGGGCTCGGCCATGGGCGTGCAAGGCGGCCACGCCGGCAGCACGCAGGCCGACTACGGCAGCATGTCGGTGCCCAGCGTGTGGCGCACCAACCGCACGCAGGCGGCAGCCCGCGTGGACGCACTGTCGTCGGGTGGCATGGACGATCTGGAGATCCCGGCTTTCCTGCGTAAACAAGCAGATTGATTCGGTACTCCCCCCTGAGCGGCTACGCCGCTTCACCCCCTCTCTCGCTGCGCGGGAGGGGGGACGACACCAGCGCGGCGGGGCGGCCCTTGCGCGGTGTCTCTGGCCTGGGTCGCGCCAGTTTTGGTCCGCCGTTGTCCGATTGAGCGGTCCTTTCGTCAGGCACCTCAAGCACAGCGTTCAGAGGCGTAGCTGTTAAACGTCCAATTGCGCAGTGACTCAACTTGCTCTCACTAACTGAATTGAACCAATCCGTTTCCTATCAAGGTCATAGGAAGCTGCGGATGGTTTTCGCGGGGTCGCCCCACTAAAATCGCCGGATGCTCCAGCAACGCACCCTCAAGACGATCACCCGCGCCGTGGGCGTGGGCCTGCACAGTGGTCAGAGGGTCGAGCTGACCTTGCGGCCTGCGCAGCCGGACACCGGGATCGTGTTCCGGCGGGTGGACCTGCCGCAGCCGGTGGACATTCCGATCCGCGCCGAGGCCGTGACCGACACCCGTCTGGCGTCCACCATCGCGGTGGGCAGTGCCAAGGTGCACACGGTGGAGCACCTGATGTCGGC
The DNA here is from genome assembly GCF_964253015.1 of Acidovorax sp. LjRoot194. Taxonomy (NCBI): domain Bacteria; kingdom Pseudomonadati; phylum Pseudomonadota; class Betaproteobacteria; order Burkholderiales; family Comamonadaceae; genus Acidovorax; species Acidovorax sp. LjRoot194. Next base: position 1,039,293 of record NZ_CAXUQB020000001.1, read on the forward strand.
CTGCGCGGGGCTTGGCATCGACAACCTGTACGTGGACATCACGGCCGAAGAGGTGCCCATCCTCGACGGGTCGTCGGCATCGTTCGTGTTCCTGCTGCAGAGCGCGGGCGTGGAGCTGCAGAACGCGCCCAAGCGCTTCATCCGCGTGCTCCGCCCGGTGGAGGTGCGCGAGGGCGAGGGTGCCAACACCAAGTGGGCACGCCTGGCGCCTTACCACGGCTACAAGCTCAGCTTCGAGATCGACTTCGACCACCCTGCGGTGGACTCCACCGGCCAGCGCGTGGAGTTCGACATGGGCGCTGGCAACTACAGCCGCGACATCGCGCGCGCCCGCACCTTCGGCTTCACGCGCGATGTGGAGATGATGCGCTCCAACGGCCTGGCGCTCGGTGGCGGCCTCGACAACGCCATCGTGATGGACGACTACAAGGTGCTCAACAGCGACGGCCTGCGCTACGACGACGAGTTCGTGAAGCACAAGATTCTTGATGCCATGGGCGACCTGTACCTCATCGGCAAGCCGCTACTGGCGGCCTACAGCGCGTTTCGCTCGGGCCACGGCATGAACAACCTGCTGCTGCGCGAGCTGCTGGCGCAGCGCGATGCCTGGGAAGTGGTGACCTTCGAAGACGAGCGCCAGGCCCCGGGCGGCTTTGCGCAGCCGGCGCGCGCCTGGTGACCGCGGGTCTGGCTGGCCGGCGGACCGGCCCTGTTGCGCACTGCTGAAAGGCACGTCCCCCATGATCATCGTTCGCTGGCTCGCCATCTTTTTGCTTCTGGCAGCGGCTGTCTCCTTCGGTTTCTACGTGGGCACAGGCCAGGCCCACTACAAGCGCATCGGCCTGGCCATCCTGAAATGGACGGTGATCGCCGCCGTGGTGTTTTTTGCGGTGGTGCTGATCGACCGCGTGACCTGACAGCTCCTGCCCTGTACCGCCGCGGTTTCCCCCAGCCCGCACAGTGGCCTATACTCGCGCCTGCTCCGGGGTGCACGTAGGGGCCTGCTTCGACAACATCGAACAGGCTGCTGGGCGTGCTGAGACGGCGGACCTTACCGCCGGAACCGCGAACTTGATCTGGTTAGTACCAGCGTAAGAAGAGCTGCAGTCGGAATTTTCCGCACCTGAGTACCAACACCACGCCCACCGGGCAGCGTTGGTGCGCAACGTGCGCACAGCAGGGGCCTGCCCAGGCCTTGGCGGTGCGCCCGGGCACCCGCCAGGGGGCGTGCGGTCCATGCCGGCCTATTGCGGAGCACAGATCCATCCCACCGATAGGAATGTGCCCGCCATGAATGCCCCCGACAAGTTCGCCCATTTGCTCGCGCTCACCCGCGAACCCTTTCCCGCTTCCACCAAGAGCTACCTGACCGGCAGCCGCCCCGATGTCCGCGTGCCCGTGCGCGACATCGCGCTCACCAATGGTGAGCAGGTCAGCGTGTACGACACCTCCGGCCCTTATACCGACCCGACGGCCACCATCGACGTGCGCCAGGGCCTGGCCAGCGTGCGCGGTGGCTGGATCGCCGCGCGCGGCGACACCGAGCTGTACGACGGCCGCCAGCGTGTGGCGCTGGACGACGGCAGCAAGAGCGAAGACGCGGCGCGCCTGGCCCAGCTGCGCACCGAAGCGGCCGCGCTGCAGCGCCCGCCGCTGCGTGCCAAGAGCGGCGCCAACGTAACCCAGATGCACTACGCGAGGAAGGGCATCGTCACGCCAGAGATGGAGTACGTGGCCCTGCGCGAGAACGGCAAGCGCGAGTGGATGGCCCAGTACATGCAGGACGCGGGCCGCGAGCAGCGCCTGATGGGCAATCCCATGGGCGCGAGCATCCCCAAGATCATCACCCCCGAATTCGTGCGCGATGAAGTAGCCCGGGGCCGCGCCATCATCCCCGCCAACATCAACCACCCCGAGGTCGAGCCCATGGCCATCGGGCGCAACTTCAAGGTCAAGATCAACGCCAACATCGGCAACTCGGCCGTCACCTCCAGCATCGAGGAAGAGGTTGAAAAGCTGGTCTGGGCGATCCGCTGGGGCGCCGACAACGTGATGGATTTGTCCACGGGCAAGAACATCCACACCACGCGCGACTGGATCGTGCGCAACTCGCCCGTGCCCATCGGCACGGTGCCGATCTACCAGGCGCTGGAGAAGGTGGGCGGCGTGGCCGAGGACCTGACCTGGGCCATCTTCCGCGACACGCTGATCGAGCAGGCCGAGCAGGGCGTGGACTACTTCACCATCCATTCCGGCGTGCGGTTGGCGTACATCCACCTCACAGCGCAGCGGCGCACGGGCATCGTCTCGCGCGGCGGCTCCATCATGGCCAAGTGGTGCATGGCGCACCACCGCGAGAGCTTCCTGTACGAGCACTTCGAGGACATCTGCGACATCATGAAGGCGTACGACGTGTCGTTCAGCCTGGGCGACGGCCTGCGCCCCGGCTGCGCATCGGACGCCAACGACGAAGCGCAGTTCGCCGAGCTGCACACGCTGGGCGAGCTGACCCAGGTGGCCTGGAAGCACGACGTGCAGACCATGATCGAAGGCCCCGGCCACGTGCCCATGCACATGATCCAGGCCAACATGACCGAGCAGCTCAAGACCTGCCACGAAGCGCCGTTCTACACCCTGGGCCCGCTGACCATCGACATCGCACCGGGCTACGACCACATCGCATCGGCCATCGGCGCGGCCATGATCGGCTGGATGGGCACGGCCATGCTGTGCTACGTGACGCCCAAGGAGCACCTGGGGCTGCCCGACCGCGACGACGTCAAGCAAGGGATCATCGCGTACAAGATCGCCGCCCACGCGGCCGATGTGGCCAAGGGCCACCCGGGTGCCCGCGCGCGCGACGACGCGCTGAGCCAGGCGCGTTTCGACTTCCGCTGGCAGGACCAGTTCAACCTGGGCCTGGACCCCGACACCGCCAAGGAATACCACGACGAGACGCTGCCGAAAGACAGCGCCAAGGTGGCGCATTTCTGCTCCATGTGCGGCCCGAAGTTCTGCTCGATGAAGATCACGCAGGAGGTGCGCGAGTTCGCCGCGCAAAAGGGCATGGCCGAGTCGGAAGCGCTGGCCCGCGGCATGGAGACCAAGGCGGTGGAGTTCCAGCGCCAGGGCGGTCAGCTGTACGTGCCCATCGTGGCCGAAGGCGCGGCGCCAGGGCAGGGCAAGGCCTGACGACCCAGGCCCCTGGACACCAAGCGAAAGGACGCCGCGTGCGTCCTTTTTTGGGGTTGTCGTATCAGTAGGGGTGTTCCCGTAGATCGCATTCACATTAGCCCGGCTACTGGCTCCAGGGTTTCCCTGCTGCGCCTGGGAAGCCGGGGCTTACCCTGTGCTTTTGACAGGCCCGCACAGCATATAGTCGCGCCCACGCCCGGCCCAGAAGGACGGGTGGTGGCGTGGCACCAAATTTGCTATGCTGGGTTGTCTGTTAAAAAATGTAAGGAAGAGCCATGAATGCTCTGGGCCGTTTTTCGATCCGCACCCGCCTGTACTTCGGAACCGTTTTTTCGCTGATATTGCTGGTCGTCATTGGCGCCATGGGTTATGTGGCACTGGACCGCACGCGCGGCACGCTGCAGGTGCTGTTCTCGGAGCGGGTGCAGACGCTGACCGACATGTCCGAGCTGCGCACCACACTGGGTGATCTGCGCCGCACCGAAAAAGACATCATCATCAATTTCAACAACTCGGTCGAAGTCTCCGCACTGCGCGAGACCTGGGCCAAGACCCTGGCCGCCCTGCGCAAGAGCCTGGCCGATGTGCGCCAGGTGCAGTCCGGCGATGCAGCGTTTGTCGAGTCCATCGACAAGTCGCTGGCCGAGATCAAGCAGTACGAAACCGGCATCTCCCCCATCTTCGAGCAGATCGAACGCGCGCAACTCGACGGTGCGGGCGGTGGCGCCTACGCCGACCGTTTCAAGGTGCACATGGAAGCCACCGACAAGCTGTTCTCCAGCCTGGCCACGTCGGCCCGCACCCAGATGGACGAGGCCCGCGCGGGCGTGGAGTCGCGCGCCAAGGCCATGTCGGCGCTGATCGGCATCGGCCTGCTGCTGGGCCTGGCGGTGCTGATTCCGCTCACGTTCTTCAGCGTGCGCTCCATCACCAAGTCCCTGGGCCAGGCGCAGGAGCTGGCCGAGCGCATCGCCGGCGGCGACCTGTCGCGCGACGTGGTGGTGATGAACCACGACGAAGTGGGCCAGCTGGTGGTGTCCATGGGCCGCATGCAGGACGCGCTGCGCGGCCTGGTGCGCCAGGTGCAGGACTCGGCCGGCAACATCTCCACCGCCAGCTCCGAGATCGCCAGCGGCAACCACGACCTGAGCCACCGCACCGAGCAGACGGCGGCCAACCTGGAAGAGACTGCATCGTCGATGGAAATGCTGACCAGCACCGTGCAGCAAAGCGCGCAGTCTTCGCGCCAGGCCAGCGACTTCGCATCGTCTGCCGCCGAGGTGGCCGCACGCGGCGGCGCCGTGGTGTCGCAGGTGGTCACCACCATGGACCAGATCACCACCAGCTCGCGCAAGATCGCCGACATCACGGGCGTGATCGACTCCATCGCGTTCCAGACCAACATCCTGGCGCTGAACGCTGCGGTCGAGGCCGCACGGGCGGGCGAGCAGGGCCGCGGCTTTGCCGTGGTGGCCAGCGAAGTGCGCAGCCTGGCCCAGCGCAGTGCGGCGGCGGCCAAGGAGATCAAGGGCCTGATCGGCTCGTCGGTGGAGCGCGTGGAAGACGGCTCGCGCCTGGTGAGCCAGGCCGGTGCGACGATGACCGAGATCGTGAGCAGCGTGCGCCGCGTGTCCGACATCATTGCGGAGATCACCGCGTCGTCGGCCGAGCAGAGCGACAACATCGGCCAGATCAGCCAGTCCGTCACCCAGCTTGACCAGATGACGCAGCAGAACGCCGCGCTGGTGGAGCAGTCCACCGCCGCGTCGGAATCCCTGCGCGAGCAGGCCGTGCACCTGACCAGTGCCGTGCGGCAGTTCCGGCTGCAGGAAGGCGCCGCGGGGTCTTCGCCGGCGTTCGGTGCGCCTGGCGAGCCCTCGGCACCCGCGGTGGCCCAGGCAGCGCGCCGGCCCGCGCTGCAGATTCGCTGACCCTGCACAGGGCACAGCCCACACGCAGAAGGCCGGGCGACCGGCCTTTTGCTTTTTGCTCAGGCCCTGCCGCGCAGGAGAATCAGCGGGCGCTGGACGCCGCAGCCGCACCGGTGGCGGCCGGCAGGGCGGTGGCGGGGTTCACGGGGGCAGCGCTGCCCGTGGCTGGCGGCACCGTGGCCGCAGACGAAGCCGCTGAAGCCGGCGCAGGCGCCGTCGCTGCCGGAGCCCGCGCAGGCGCAGTGGTCCACCGGTCGAACCACTGCAGGCGCCACGCAGCCGCCCCCAGCGCCACCACCACCACGAGCGCCGCCGCGCTCCACCACAGCGGTGCCTTCGACTCCGCAAACGGGTCCTGCAGCGTGCGGCGCGCAGTGGCAGGCACTTTGGCCGTCTGCGACAGCGAGCTGCCCAGCCGCGTGTTGATGCGCATGCGCCCGTTGATGGCCCAGCCGCTGGCATCCAGCAGCGGCCCCAGGCTGCGCTGGCGCAGCTTGAGCCAGGCGATCAGCATGCTGGGCCCCGAGATGGCCAGCACGATGCCCGCCAGCGCCAGCGGTATCCACACCCCCAGGTCCACGAACTTGGCGAACACGCCGACCAGCACTGCGCTGATGCTGCCCAGCGCGACGCCGATGGCCGCCACGGTGCCGACATCGGTGCGCCGGGGGACTGCGGCGGTGACCGTGTCGGCAGGGGTGCCGGCGGCCTTGAGCGGCGTGTTGGCCAGGGCGCCCGCCGTGGTCCCCAGCGACTTTTGCGCCCGTGCCTCGCCGGCCGCGGCGCGCTTGGCGACCTGCTCCTCGATCAACCGCACGAACTTCTTGTACGGCGACAGGAAGGCCTGGGCGATGCTGGTCGGGTTCTCGACGATGCGGGTGATGGTGGCATCCCAGTCCTGGCCCTTGCGGTCGTAGAACACGCCGTTGCGGCCCACGAAGAGGAAGTCCACATCGCCGGCGGTGAACGCCGCCACAATGCCCATCTTGTGGCCCTTGCGCGTGCACTGGCAGTAGGCCAGGTAGGTCTTGGCCAGGCCGGCCAGCTTGGCGTGCTGCGCCGCGTCGGCCACCTGCACCGTGAGGTCGCAGCTGCGGGCGTCCAGGTACAGCGTGCCCGCCTGGAAGATCGCACCCCGGCGCTGGTAGAACGCCGAAAACGACACGAAGTTGTTCAGCAGCTCCAGCAGATCGCGCTTGAAGCGCAGCAGCTTTTCCAGGTCTTTGGTGTGCTCGTTGTGCTTTTGCTCGGCCTCGTCCTCGGCGATCAAATCCATCACGCGTTGCCGCGCGTCACTGCTGTACAGCGTGTGAAGCACCTCGTCACCCAACGCATCCAGCGGTGTGGCGGGCCGGTCTGCCAGCCACTGCTGGCAGGGCGCCAGCGCCTGGCCGATGGTGTGCCATTCCTGCTGCGTCAATGCATCGGCCTGTCGCCCCAGCAGCGGCGCCACCGTGTGGTCGCGAAAGTCGCGCAGCGCGCGGGCCCAGGCCGGGTTTACGCCCTCGTTGAGCGGCAGCACGGCCTTGGGGGTGATGGGCGCCAGCGGCAACGCCGTGATGGAGGGCGACGACAGGTCCAGCTGGGTGCCCGCCATGGCGGTGTATTCCTCCAGCGACGGGTTGAGGGCCGTGGCCGCGCGCAGGTCGTAGGCCGCCAGGCGGCTGCGGGCGAAGAAGTCTTCCACCTTGTGGGCGACCGCGTTCATGGCCTGGGTGGCCTGGAGCGTGTGTTCACCCAGCGCGAGCGCAGTCGTCGCATCCCGGGCCTTGGCGGCCCAGGCGGAGATCTTGTCCAGGTCGGCAAAGAACGCCTCGGCGCGGGCCCGGTCGATGCCGGGCAGCGGCGGGTCGCCCACTGGCGGCGTGCTGCCCTGGGTCTTGAGGATGTGTTCGATGGCCTTGCGGGCGAGCGCGTCGTCCTGCGCAGTCTCCACGGTGATGATGCCGTCGCCGTTGAACCGCAGCGTGCTCAGGTGTTCGCTGCGCGCCACCACGTCGGCCAGCGATATCACGCTGGCGTCCTGCTGTCCCGACATCGACAGAATGCGCCGCGCCGCGTTCGCCAGCGCTGCACCGGGCTCGGTGCTGTCATCGATGGCCGCAATCTCCAGCGTGTCGCCGGGCTGCGTCAGCTCGTCGGGGTTGCGCAGTTGCGCGCAGGCCCAGGCGCAGGCCGCCAGCAACTCGGGGGGGCGGATGCGGCCGTCGTGGTCGGTGTCGATGAGGTCCAGCGTGCGCTCGTCGAACTCGATGCCGCGCGTGGGGCAGGCCAGCGCCACCCACAGTTTCTGGTCCAGCTCCGGCAGCCGGGCGATGTCCTGGCCGGATCGGATGATCACCTGGTCCACGCCCCCGGCGCGGAAGAATTGCCATGGGTGGGGCTGGGTGGTGGTTGGGTGCATGAAGGTTCGGGCGCTGTCGGCGATGGATGAAGGCGGAGCAACACCGGCGGATGCAGCAGATGCAGCGGGTGCACCGTCAGGTTGCCAAGCCTGTCATTCTTCTCAAAGCGGGCCCTGCGCTCCAGCGGTCACGGGCCAGTGGGTTTGTCGGACATCGCTGACAGCGGGCGCCGGGGTGCTCTGTTCGGTATCAGCCTGAAGTCACGCGGGGCCGCAGTGTGACGGGACGTTGACGTCAGGTGACGGAGGATTTTGGGATTTTTAGGCCTCTACCGCTTGTTAGGTATGCGTTAGCAGCTATTGAAAGCATAGCAATCGCTGCAAGTGCAAGGCCGGGCCAGCAATCGCTGAGAGGCCGTCAGCGGTGCAGAGGTAGCGTGAGCAGAGCGCAGCGGCGGGCTCAGCGCAGACGAAAGGGCAGGGCGCGTCAACGCCGCGCGAGCCCGGGCCCCACCACGGGCCACCCGCCACGGAGCTCTGTCAGTCGCGCGTGACGCGCAGCACTTCTTCCCGGCTGGTGATGCCCGCGGCGATGAGGCGTTCCGCATCGTCGCGCATCAGCGCCATGCCGTCGGCCATGGCGGCAGTGCGGATGTCGGCTTCGGATGCCTGGTTGTGGATCTGCGCGCGGATGGCGTCGTTGGTCACCAGCAGCTCGAACACGCCGGTGCGGCCCGTGTAGCCCGTCTGGCCACAGTGCTCGCAGCCGCTGCCATGGCAGTGGCTGCAGTACTTGCGCACCAGGCGCTGCGCCAGCACGCCCAGCAGCGACGACGACAGCAGGAAGGGCTCCACGCCCATGTCCGTCAGCCGTGTCACTGCGCTGGCCGCGTCGTTGGTGTGCAGCGTGGCCAGCACCAAGTGGCCCGTCAGCGATGCCTGGATGGCGATCTGCGCAGTCTCGAAGTCACGGATTTCGCCGATCATGATGATGTCCGGGTCCTGCCGCAGGATGGCGCGCAGGGCCTTGGCAAAGGTCAGCTCGATCTTGCTGTTGACCTGTGTCTGCCCCACGCCCGGCAGCTCGTACTCGATGGGGTCTTCCACCGTCATGATGTTGTTGCGCGTGGCGTCCAGGCGCCCCAGACCCGCATACAGCGTGGTCGTCTTGCCCGAGCCCGTGGGCCCGGTCACGAGGATGATGCCGTGCGGCTGCGAGATCAGGCCTTCGAAGCGGCGCAGCGTGTCGCCCTGCATGCCCACGGCTTCCAGGCTCAGCTTGCTTTCGCTCTTGTCCAACAGGCGCAGCACGGCGCGCTCGCCATGGGCGCTGGGCAGGGTGGACACGCGCACGTCGATGGCCCGCGTGCCCAGGCGCAGGCTGATGCGGCCATCCTGCGGCAGGCGCTTTTCGGAGATGTCGAGGTCCGCCATGATCTTCAGGCGCGAGATCAGCGCGGCGTGCAGCGCGCGGTTGGGCTGCACCACCTCGCGCAGCGTGCCGTCCACCCGAAAGCGCACGCTGGAGTGGCGCTCGTACGGCTCGATGTGGATGTCGCTCGCGCCGTCGCGCGCGGCCTGCGTGAGCAGGGCGTTGAGCATGCGGATGATGGGCGCGTCGCCGGCGGATTCCAGCAGGTCTTCCACCGCGGGCAGCTCCTGCATCATGCGCGAGAGGTCGGCATCGCTCTCGACCTCGCTCACCACCGTGGCGGCGCTCGATTCGCTGTGCGAGTACGCGGCGCTGATGCGCTGCGCCAGGCCCGGCGCGTCCAGCGGCAGCAACTGCTGCACCGCGTGCTTGCGCAGCACTTCAGACAGCGCGCCGGCGTCGGGGGCCGGGCCGTGCCACAGCACCAGCTGGTGGCCGTCATCCTCCAGCAGCAACTGGGCGGTGCGGGCAAAGGCGTAGGGCAGGGGGTGGCGCATGGTGTGGGCGGTCCCTGGCTTACAGCGGCTGCGCCGCCACCGTGGCGTTCAGCGCCAGCTTGCCGCGCACAGTGGCTGCGGCAGCCTGGGCAGCCTCTTCGGTCGCATAGGGACCCACGCGCACGCGGGTGGCTGTGCCGCGGTTGGTCTCCACCGACTGCAGCGCCAGCGGCAGCGCCGAATTGCGCAGGCGGGCCATCGAGGCCATGGACTGCGCGTCATCGCCGAAAGTGCCGACGTTGACGTAGTACAGAGACACAGTGCTGCTCATCGGCGTGGTACCCGGCACGGGCTGCGCTGGCGGCGTCACTGGTGTCAGCTCTTGCAGCGGCGCAGGTACGGGCACGACGGATGGAGGGATAGGGGCTGGACGTGCCACGGGAGCCGCGCGCTCGGCCAGTGCCGGCAGCACTGGTGCCCCGGACACCGAGCCCATCACCAAGCTTGGTGCGGGCTGGGTGGAGTGTTGCAGCGCGCGGATGGCTTCGTAGCGGTCGACCACCAAGGCTTCGCTGGTGGCGTTGTCACGCACCACGATCGGCCGCAGGAAGATCATCAGGTTGGTCTTGCTGCGCTTGCGGTTCTCACTCTTGAACAGGTTGCCCACCACGGGCAGGTCGCCCATCACGGGGACCTTGTCTTCGCCCTGCGAGTAGGTGTCCTCCAGCAGGCCGCCGATCACGATGATGCTGCCATCGTCCACCAGCACGTTCGACTCGACCGAGCGTTTGCTGGTGCTAGGGCCGTTGACGTTGTTGCGCGTGGCGTCGTCGATCTTGGAGATTTCCTGGTAGATCGCCATCTTCACGGTGCCGTTCTCGCCGATCTGCGGGCGCACCTTGAGCATCAGGCCCACGTCCTTGCGCTCCACGGTGGTGAAGGGGTTCACCGTGCTGCTGCCCGTAGAGTTGGCGTACGAGCCTGTGACGAAAGGAACGTTAGTCCCGATGAGGATACGGGCCTCTTCGTTGTCCAGCGTCATGATGTTGGGCGTCGAGAGGACATTGGCATCGCCGCTGTTCTGCAGAAAGTTGGCCAGTGCGCCCAGGTAGTACTGCCCGTTGATGCGCGGCGCCAGGGCCAGGTTCAGGCCGCCGCCCAGGCCGGCCGCCGCCGTGGCGATGGTAGTGGCGTTGCCCGAAGCGATGGCCGCTGTCACGCCCAGGATGTTGGCTCCGGCAGCGCCGGAATTCGTGCCGATGACGCCCACGGTGCCATCGCCCTGCTTGCCCAGGATGCCCTGCCACTGGATGCCGAACTGCGCCACTTTGTTGGCCGCGACTTCGACGATCAGGCTTTCCACCAGCACCTGTGCACGCCGCCCGTCGAGTTGGTCGATCACGGCACGCAGCTGGCGGTATAGCGGCTCGGGCGCCGTGATGATGAGCGAATTGGTGGTGGGGTCCGCCTGGATCTGACCGCCGGTGGACGGCTGGTTGTTGTTGGTGCTGGCGGTGCCCATGGTGTTGTTGCCACCGCCCAGCCCTCCGTTATTGCCGGCTGACAGGCCCGTACCCGTCGACAGCATGCTCCCGCTGTTGTTGCCGCCGCTCAGGCTGCCGCTCTGCGCAGCGGGGCTGCTGGCACCGCCGCCGACGGCGGCACCCCCCGAGCTGTTGCCAGTGCCCATCGCCGCCATGGCAGCGCGCAGTGTGGTCGCGAGCTTGGTGGCGTCGGCGTTCTTGAGGTAGACCACATGGATGTTGCCCGTGGCCGCACTACTGCCGGGCACGGGTGCCTGGTCCAGCCGGTCCACCAGTGCGCGTACCTGCGCCACGCGGGCCGGGTTGGCGGCGCGCAGGATCAGCGAGTTGCTGCGCGGCTCGGCGATCAGCGTGGTCTTGAACGACGTGTCCGATTGCCCCTGGCCAGCGGCCGGCACGCCAACGGCGGCACTGCCGCCGTCGATGAGGCGCGCCACCAGCGGCGCCAGGTCAGTGGCCACGGCGTTGCGCAGAGGGATCACCTCCACGTCGCTGGCGTTGGAGACGTCCATGGCCGCCACGATGCGCGCCAGGCGCTGCAGGTTGTCGGCGTAGTCGGTGATCACCAGCGAGTTGTTGCCGGGGTTCACGTTGATGGTGTTGTTGGGGCTGATCAGGGGGCGCAGCACGGGCACCAGGTTGGCCGCGTTTTCAAAGTTCAGCTTGAAGATCTGCGTGACGATCTGCCCGCCGCCGGGCGCGCTGCCGGAGCTGCCCTGCACCACGCTCACGCTGCCGCCCTGCAGCTTGGCGTCGGCCTCGGGCACCACCTTGTACAGGCCCGCCGCTTCGACCACGGTGAAGCCCTGCAGGCGCAGCGCTGCCAGGAATTGCTGGAAGGCCGCTGCCGGGGTCACGGCGCGTTCGGTGACGAGGTTGAGCTGGCCCTTCACGCGCGGGTCGACCACCACGTTGCGGCCGGTGATGGTGGCCATGGTGCGCGCGACGGCCTCGATCTCGGCGTTGGCAAAGTTCAGCGTGACCGGCTCGCCGGAGCGCACGCTGCCGGTGCGGGTGTCGATGGCGGTTTGTGCATTGATTTGGCCGCTGACGCAAGCCAGCAGGACGCTGGCAGCTATCGCTTTGAGAGCAAAGTCGAGGCGGGGTGAAAACAAGGAAGTCATAGGGTCAACCCACGGTGATGATGGAACGCGCGCCGCTGCGCCGTCCAATGATGTTCAGAAGATTGGCTAGGGCCGCCTCGCGCTCGGGCGCGGCACTGGCCTCGCCCGTGAAGCGCAGGCGCTGGCCCACCCATTGGCCCGAACCGCTAAGTTGCAGGTGTCCGTCGAGCGTGCTCAGAGTGAGCGTGGGCACCTCGCCGCCCTGCACTGCCAGCCGGTAGCTGCCCATGGGGCGCAGGGTGGACAGGCGCGATGACATCGCCCGTGCGTCCAGTTGCGCCTGGCCTGCCAGCGCCATGCGGCCCGCGCTCCAGCGGGCGGTGAGGCCGCGGGTCTGCAGCACCAGTTGGCCTTGGGGCTGCAGGGTGTTCCAGGGGGTGCCCAGGCCGGTCAACACGGACGCGGGCCACAGGCTTTCGCCGTCGATCACGGTGAGCTGTGCACCGTACAGGCCCGCGCCGATCTGCAGTTGCAGCGGCTGGGGTGTGCAGCAGTCCGCATGGATCTGCGCGCGCAGGCCGCTGAAGCTGGGGCGTATGCGCCAGTCCAGGCGGCCGGGCAGGGCGGCGCGGTCTTGGCTGGCGCTGCCGCCGGTCAACACCAGTTGCGCCGACCCGGTCCATACCGTGCCGCGCGCCTGCAGCAGCTGCACCTGCCCCCCGGTGGCGTCAGTCATGCTGTGGGCCAGCCACTGCGCCGGCGCAAACACCACCATGGCGGGCAATACGCCTGCCAGGGCGCCCGCCAGCGCCCAGCCCCAGGCAGAGCGGGGCGTTTGCGAAGCAGGTGGTCGGTGTCGGGAATAAGTGGCCACGGGGTTGGGGGATGCGTTCAGTGCGTGAAGTCGTGCAGGCAGTGCTGGTCAGGGCTGGGCGGGCGGCAGGGCCAGGACCAGCGTGCCATCCCACCGCGGCATGGCGCGCGCGCCGCCCAGCACCACGGGTGCTGCTGCCCCGTTGGCGGCTGCGGGTGCGGCCGCGGTGCTGCGTGCCAGGCGTGCCTCGATGGGCGAGGCCCGGGCGTTGCTGCGGGCCTGGGCCAGCCATTGGCCCAGCGCATCCGCAGGCGCGCCCTTGAGCGTGACGGTGGCGCGGTCGCCGATGACATTGATCTGCGCCGTGTTGCCCAAGCGCTGTGCCAGTGCCGCGCGCAGCGCACCCACCGAGTCGCCGCGTGTGTTGCGGGGGGTCGACTGCAGCTGTTGCGCTTCGGTGCGCAGGCTCTGCATGTGCTGCAGCTGGGCGTCGAGTTCGGCATGGCGCGCGGGCGCGGCGCGCAGCGTGGCCAGGGCCGGGGCCACGGCCACCCACCACAGCAGCGCAAAGGCCACGAGCCCGCTGGCGGCCAGCACCAGGTTTTGTTCGCGTGCCGCCAGTGCGTTCCAGCGGGCGCGCAGTGCGGCGCCGGAAGAAGAAGTGCGGGTGTTCATGGCGCGCCTTTCGCACTCGGTGGCAGACCGCCGTCAGCGGCACGCAGCAGCAGGCTGCCGTCGTCCACGCGGGCCTGGTAGCCTGCGGCCTGCAGGCGCGCAGTCAGCGCGGGTTCTTCGTCCGGGCCCAGTGTCACGCCGCGCAGGCGCAGCTCTCCGGGGGTGTATTCGATGGCGGTGGGCTGGCGCCCTGCAGGCAGCGCTGCGCCTGCAGCGGCCAGCAGAGGTTCCAGGTCGCGGGCCGACACGCTGCCGGCGGCTTGCCGCAGCTGCGCCAGTTCGCGCTCCATCTGCACGGGTGCGTCGACCACCACCTGCACTTTGGGGAAGGTCTGCGTCAGGGTCGAACGCACGGCGGCCTGCTTGGCCACCATGGCCTGGCGCTCCTGCCAGGCCCAGGCATTGAGGCCCACCAGATGCGCCACCAACAGCAGCGCAGCACCCCAGCGCGCGGCGCGCCACTGCGGGGCTTGCAGCAGTGCGCTGGCCAGGCTGCCCGCCTTGCGCAGTGCGCGGGTGCGGCCGGTACTGGCCAGGTCGAACTGCGCCAGGTCCCAGTCGCTGCGCGCCGCGTCCATGGCGCGCTGACTGGCGGTGTGCAGCGTCACGCGCTGGCCCAGCGTGCGCTCGGCCAGGGCCGCCACGGCCGGCTCGGCGCGGACCACCAGGTCATCGTCCTCTTCGCCGGGCACAGCGTGCGCGGCCGGCAGGCCTGCACGCGCAAGTGCCAGGGCCATGTTTGACAGCGGGAGCACGGCCACGCCGTAGTGGGCGCCCTGGCCTGTCAGCACCACGCAGGCCTCTTCGGGTGTGCCCAGTGCGCACAGCTCGGGGCGGCCGCTGGCTGTGGGGCCAGGCGCAAATTCGGGCACCACGCGCGCCACACGGCGGCCGGCGGCCTCCAGCGCTTGCAGGTTTTCGCGCAGCCAGGCGCGGTCGCACACGGCCACCCACAAGGGCTCGCCCGCCTGCGCGCCGGGCTGCAGTGCGAAATGCAGTTGCGTGGCGTCGTCCAGCAGGCGGTCTTCCAGCAGGCCGTCGAGCACCGAGCGCAGACGCGGCGTTTGCTGGCCCGCACCCAGCGGCACGCCGGGGGGCAGTTGTACGCGTTGCCACGATAGCGCGCTGGCGGGCACCACGGCCACCACTTCGCCGCCCGGGCGCGTGGGCTCGGGCAGCAGTGCCGCAGGGGCGGTGGCGTGTCGAATGGCGGTGTGGCCGTCCGCCGTCAGCGTGTAGCTGTACTCGGTGGCGGGGCCCGGACGGGCCGGCGGCAGGAAAAGGATGAGGGTGCTCATGGACGGGTTTTGCGGGCCATTTTAGGGGGCGGACTTGACACTGGCAGGCATGGGCCGCCCAGGTGTCTCCAATCCGCTGCGTCTGAGAGCGGGTTCTATCGGGGGACCTGCGCCGTGCCAGGGCCGAATTCGCGGTCGAAGGCCCCGCGCTCGCGCCACAGTGTGGTGACCTCGATGCCCTGTTTGCGGACCAGCGAACGCTCGTCCACCATGGCATCGCCCAGCCGCAACCGGCCGCGCACTTCGAAGTATGACGAGGCCACGGCGAGCGTGCTTTCGGGGATGTCGATCGTGGCTCCGAGCAGTTCGCGCACCTCGGACAGCGTGCGGAAGTGGCGCGATTCACGTGTTTGCAGGATCTTCTGTGCGCTGGCCATGTCCAGGCCGGCGATGGCTGCCAGCAGCACGTCGATGCCGGCGGTATTGATGTTCACAGGGGTGTTGGGTGGAAGCAACGACACATGGGGCGTGAGCGCGAGGACGGTGCTTTGCGACAGGCCCAGCCATCCCAGCTGCGTAATGGACGGCGGCATCAGCGGGGCGTTGCCGCTGTCTCCGCTGCCTGCAGCCTGGGCGCGTTGCATGCCGTCCACCAGCGTGCTCAGCTCCTGCTGCGGCAGGCCCAGCCGTTCGAACAGCCGCGTGAACTGCCGTTGGCCCACGTCCTGGACCTTGCCGTTGACCACCAGGTTGGCCAGGTTCAACCGCCCTTGCGCATCGGTGATCTGGCCCGACAGAAAAGCCTCGGTGGTGTCGGTGCTGGCATCGTCCACCTGGCTCACGTTCTTGTCGGCGGCCAGAAAGGTGGACAGGCGGGCCTCTTGCAGGGGCACCGCCCAGGGCTCTGCCAAGTGGTCGGCACCGCCCGAGCGGCCGTCCTCGCGCAGGATGAGGCGCGAGAAATCGAGCGAGCCGATGAGGATCCACGCCGACTGCACGCGCGCGCGCTCGGCCGTCTCGACCTCCACCGCCCGCCACTGCTGCCACATGGCCGACGCGGCGAACGTGGCCACCAGGGTGACGGTCAGCATGGCCAGCAGCAGCGCCGCGCCGCGCGCCTTGTGCAGCCGGCGCGCTCCTGCCCTGGGCTGGGGCCGCCGTGGGGCTGGCGTGGGCTGGAGATGGCCTTGGGTGGTGCCGCCTGCGGGGGCGGTAGCGGAGTCGCTGTGCTGCAAGACGGTCATGACCTGCCTCCGCCCAGCAGGGGATTGACCCAGTCGCGAGTCAGCTGCCCGACCAGGGCCTGGCCCGGGGGCAAGGTGATCTGCAGGCGCACGCCGTCGGGTATGGCGGCCGTTGAATTCTCGGCAGTCGTGCCACTGCTCGACTGCGCGTTGGACCAGGCGCCGCCGCGGTAGTAGAAGATCTGCCAGTCCTGAAGCGGCAGCAGGGTCATTTCATAGAGCCTCTCGGCATCGCCAGGGCTGCGCGCCCACTGGGCGGCCAGCGCCCAGGCCTCCTGCCACTGGGCGCGTGTGCGCACCGGGGGCGACTGCCAGCGCACCCATTGGCCAGCGCCCTGCGCGCCGCGCAGCGTCCAGGCCACCACCAGCGCGCCCTCGTCGGGCACGGCGCTGGTGCGGCGCGTCAGGCGCAGCACTTGGCCGTCCCAGTCGAGCGGCGTGGTGTTGGCAATCGGCATCAGTGCATCGAGGTCGGTGCCCCACTGGCCCAGGGACGACTGCAGCACCAGCATCTCATCGGCCCGCTGCCGCGTGATCTCCTGCGCCCGCACCATGCCATCGAGCCCCCGCCAGCTGAGGATGGCCAGCAGGCTCATCACCGCGATCGCGAGCAGCAGCTCGACCAGCGTGAAGCCGCGCGCAGTCTTCGAGGCCGATCTGCGTTGAGAAATACGGAACCGTTCACGTTGAGCTGATCCAAGCGCTGCGCGAGGCTTCGACAAGCTCAGCCCGAACGGTTTGGGTGTATGGGATACAGGGCCGCATGCAAGCGGCGCGGCGCAAGGCAAAGGCATCCGTGGAACTGACTTTTCCAAGCCATCGGGTGCGCCCCCCCAACGGGTGGAAGGCGCAAAGCGAATCGGGAGCCCTGCCAGCGTGAAGCTGCGCGCAGACGTCGCAACCGGCGCGGCGCAAGGCGAGGGCACCCGTGGAACTGGCTTCGCCAGGCCACCGGGTGCGTCCCCCCCGCGGGGGGAAGGCGCGAAGCGACTCAGGGGGGGCATTAATACCTTCCGATGATGGTCGAGACCCGCAGGATGGAATTCTCCCCATCCAGCACCTGCGCATCCACCCGCCGAAAGCTCGGGTTGGGCGTGGGGCGCACGATCACGGCCACGGTGAGCTGCCGGCCTGCCTGCTCGCAGGTGAGCGTGCTGTCGCCCACGCTGGGCATCTGGCGCGACAGCCGGGCTTTGACCAGCTCGTTCTCGGCGCACAACTGGGCCAGCACGATGTCCGACTGGCGCAGCGCATTGCGCGTGAGGGCCGTGGTGGCCTGCAGGCCCGCCATGAGGGCGATGGCCACGATGCTCAGCGCGACGAGCACCTCGACCAGCGTGAAGCCCTGCTGGTGTTGCTGCGGCTGCGGGCGCCGTGCAACCTGCCTTGGATCGCCACTCACTGCACGGTCTCGACGGTGAAGGGCCGCACGCCGTCAGTGGCGACGCTCAGCGTGCGCTCAGGAAATGCCTGGTGCGTGATCAGCACCTGCTGCCGGCCGATCAGCGGCTCCGGGCCCAGCACCAGCACGCCATTGCCGCGCACCGCCGTGCCGGCATCCAGCCATTGACTGGGCAGCGCGGCCTGTGCGCTAGGCGGCAGGCCTTCGAACTGGAAGCCGCGGGGGTTGGCACGCCACACCACCGGTATGCCGCCTCCGCGGGACTGCGCGCGGGCCGACTCCAGCAGCGCGGCCAGCCGCGCCGCCTCGCGCTCGACCAGCGTCTGACCGCTGTCGCGCATGGCAATGCCCACCCCGGCCGTGGCCAGGGCGATGATGCTGACGACGACCAGCAGTTCCAGCAGCGTGAAGCCGCGCGAGCGAAGAGACATGGAGTCAGGACCTAGCGATGCACGTCACGCTGTGTGAACTCCGCCGCCGGGCCGCCCCAAGGCGGAACGCGGCCCCCTCGGGGGGCAGGGAGCGACACGCAGTGCGCGACCGTGGGGGCCCACATGACTATTGCCAGCTGCCGATGTCCGAGTCCTTGCCCTCGCCACCGGACTGGCCGTCGGCGCCGAACGACATAACGTCGATCTCGCCCTTGATGCCGGGGTTCAGGTACTGGTAAGGGCGGCCCCAGGGGTCGTTGGGCAGCTTTTCGAGATAGAGCTTCCAGTTGTTGGGCACGGGGCCGGCCGAGGGCTTGATGATCAGCGACTGCAGGCCCTGTTCGGCCGTGGGGTAGCGTTGGTTGTCCAGGCGGTACAGCTTGAGCGCCTGCATGATGTTGGTGATGTCGGTGCGGGCGGCAGTGACACGTGCGTCGTCGGCACGCTCGAGCACGTTGGGCACGATGAGGGCGGCCAGCACGCCGATGATGACGAGCACCACCATCAGCTCGATGAGGGTGAAGCCCCGGGCCAGACTGCGGCGGGCGGAGCGCAAGAGGAGAGGAAAGGAGGTGTTCACTGCTGGCGGTCTCTCGGATGGTCGGATCGCGTGAATCATAATCCCCGCATGGTGACCAATTCACACAGCAAATGGGGCGTACGCCTGGGGACTCTGGCGCTTTGGGCTGCGGCAGGCGCCAGCGTGGTGTTCTGGGGCTTGCGCCTGTCGGCTCCGGCCGCGGGTGCGGCAGCGCCGGTGGTGCTCCCGGCGGCCGTGGCGCCCGACGCGCAAGCGCTGGCCCGCCTGCTCGGGGCCGTGCCTTCGGTGGCTAGTGCTGCGCCCGCCGCACCGGTAGCGACACTGGCCAGCCGGTTCTCGCTGATTGGTGTTCTGTCGGGCCGCGCCAGCGGCGGCGGTGCGGCGCTGATCGTGGTGGATGGCAAGCCCGCCAAGCCCTTCCGGGTGGGGGCGGCGGTGGACGAGGGGCTGGTGCTGCAGGCGCTGGGCCCGCGCCAGGCGCAGCTCGGCGGCTCGATGGATGGCCCGGCCACGCTCACGCTGGACATGCCGCTCAAGAACTGACCCGGGTGTAAGAACGCGTAAAAGCGTTCCAGTGTCCCCGTTTTCCCCTCAAGCACCTGGGCGCAGTCGCTCAGGTCAATCCCAATGTCTCCCATTCGCCCCAGCTGGGTGCTGCCACGGGCCATTCCTCCGACCGCGGCAGCGCGCTGCCATGGGCACGCAGCCAGGCAACGCAGCGGATCACCCCGGCGTGCGTGATCCACACCACATCCGGCACGGTGCCGCCCGCCAATGGGGCCTGGGCGGCAAGGCTGGCGGCTGGACTGCAATGGGCGTCCAGCGCCGCGGCCACGCGTTGCAGCACCGAGGCCAGGTTGTCGCCGCCGCCCGTCCGGTAGTTGGCAAAGCTGGCGGTCCACGCATCGATCTCCGCACGGGCGATGGTGTCCCAGGCCCGTCCTTCCCAGGCGCCGAAATCCATTTCGACCAGCCGCGCGTCGGGTTTTGATGCCAGATCGGGCCGCAGCGCTTGCAGGCTCCGCGCCAGCTGCTCACATCTTTGTAGCGTGGAGTGGTGCACACGCGCCTGGCCGGGCAGGGCGGCCGCCAGGCGTGCTGCCGCGGCGTGTGTCGCTGCGGCGTCGGCAGATACATCCAGCGCCCCGTAACAGGTGCCGGGTGCCACCAGCGGCTGTGCGTGGCGCACCAGCCAGAGGCGGGGGCCGCGCACGGCGGCCGTGCCGGTCTGTGGATGTTTCACATCCAGCGCAGGGCCAGCGCTGCGCCCAGGTAAAAGCCGATCTCGCTGACCTGCTGCGTGGCGCCCAGGCAGTCGCCGGTAAAGCCCTGCAGCCGGCGCGCAAACCAGCGCGCCATCCAGGCCGCCGACACGCCACTCAATGCGATGGAGGCCGTCAGATAGACCGCTGGCTGGGCATACGCCACCAGCGCCAGCGGCACCAGGCACCAGGCTACGGCAGCGGCCAATGCGCCACCCGAGATCTGGTCGGCCAGCGGCTTGCTCTTGGAGCGGGCCGTGTCGCCCACATGCGGCAGGCTGCGCACGATGAACAGCGGCCACAGGCGCGACAGCACATGCGCGCCCACCAGGGCCGACGTGGCGGCCAGCAGGCTGTGGGCGCCCAGCAGCGACAGCAGGCTGAGCTTGGCGAGCAGGGCCAGCACCAGCGCCATGGCGCCGTAGGCCCCGATGCGCGAGTCTTTCATGATGTCGAGTGCGCGCTCCCGGTCGGCACTGCCGCCCAGGCCGTCGGCCACATCGGCCAGCCCGTCTTCATGGAAGCCGCCCGTCATCAGCACGGTGGCCACCGTGCACAGCACCGCCGCCACGGCGGGGGCCCACGGGCTGGGAGCCAGCGCCCAGTGCAGGGCCGCATAGACGGCCACCGACAGCAGCGCCGCCAGCCAGCCGATGCCCGGAAAGTGCGCCGCGCTGGCGCGCAACATGGCGGGGCTGAAGCCCACCCAGTCGGCCAGCCGGCCGGTGACCGGAATGCGGGTGAAGAACTGCACGGCCAGCAGGTAGTGGCGCAGGGCTTGCATGGCGTGCGTGACCTGGAGTGCGGTGGGGGTTTGCTACAATTTTTATAGCTTCTAGCGCTTGTCTATCAAGCGGTAGAGGCCATTTTTGTGCATTATTTGGAGCGCAGGAACAGGCGGTAGGCCGGGTTCAGCGTCTCTTCCACATACGGGTAGCCCAGCGTGGCCAGGAAGGCGTCGAACGCGGCCTTGTCCTCGGCGGGCACCTGCATGCCCACGAGGATGCGGCCATAGTCGGCGCCCTGGTTGCGGTAGTGGAACAGGCTGATGTTCCAGGTGGGCTGCATCAGGCTCAGGAACTTGAGCAGCGCGCCGGGGCGCTCGGGGAAGGTGAAGCGCATCAGCCGCTCGTCCTGCGCCAGTGCCGAATGGCCGCCCACCAGGTGGCGCAGATGCTCCTTGGCCAGTTCGTCGTGGGTGAGGTCCAGCGCCTCGAAGCCGTGGCGGCCGAAGTTGCCGGCGATCTCCGTCGACTCGCCCCGGCCGTTGGTGGTCAGGCCCACGAACACATGCGCACGGGACTCGTCGCTGATGCGGTAGATGAACTCGGTCACGTTGCGCGGGCCGCCGGGCAGGCCGCCCACCACTTCGCAAAAGCGGCGGAAGCTGCCGCGCTCCTCGGGGATGGTGACGGCGAACAGGGCTTCGCGCTCTTCGCCCACTTCGGCGCGCTCGGCCACGAAGCGCAGGCGGTCGAAGTTCATGTTGGCGCCGCACAGGATGGCGGCGTAGGTCTCGCCCGTGGTCTTGTGCTCGGCCACGTACTGCTTGATGGCGGCCACGGCCAGTGCGCCGGCGGGCTCGACGATGCTGCGCGTGTCCACGAAGATGTCCTTGATGGCTGCGCAGACGGCGTCGGTGTCCACGGTGATGAACTCGTCCACCAGGCCGCTGGCGACGCGGAAGGTCTCTTCACCCACGAGCTTGACGGCCGTACCGTCCGAGAACAGGCCGACGTCGGGCAGCGTGACGCGCTGGTGGGCGTTGACGGACTGGATCATCGCGTCCGAGTCGTTCATCTGCACGCCGATCACCTTGATCTCGGGCCGCACGGCCTTGATGTAGTTGGCCACGCCCGAGACCAGCCCGCCGCCGCCGATGGCCACGAACACCGCATCGAGCTGGTTGCTGCCCAGACTTTGCAGCTGGCGCAGGATTTCCATCGCAATGGTGCCCTGGCCTGCGATCACGTCCGGGTCGTCGAAGGGGTGCACGAACGTCAGGCCCTGCTCCTGTTGCAGGCGGGCCGCGTGTTCGTAGGCGTCGGAGTAGCTCTCGCCGTGCAGCACCACATCGCCGCCCAGGGTGCGGACCGCATCGATCTTGAGTTGCGGTGTCGTGGTGGGCATGACGATCACCGCGCGCGTGCCCAGCTTGTGGGCGCTCATGGCCACGCCCTGGGCGTGGTTGCCAGCCGACGCGCAGATCACGCCGCGCGCCAGTTGCTCCGGCGTGAGGTGCGCCATCTTGTTGTAAGCACCGCGCAGCTTGAAGCTGAACACCGGCTGCTGGTCTTCGCGCTTCAAAAGCACCTTGTTGTGAAGGCGCCGGCTCAGGTTGTTGGCAGGCTCCAGCGCCGACTCGACGGCCACGTCGTACACGCGGGCGGTCAGGATCTTCTTGAGGTAGTCGGCGGGAGTCAGGTGCTGGGTCATGGCGGGCAGGCAGGCTGTGGAGCGCCGCCGGTTGGCGGGGCTCACATCATAGAGGGTGGGCCTTTGGGGGCTGGACCAGTGCTGTGTGCCGCCCATGGCCAGACGCAGCCGGGCAAAAAAAAGCCCCGGGCCGTAAGGCCAGGGGCTGAATCCATCCTTTGAGGAGATGGAGGAGACAATCGGTGCGTGGCAGGCCGTGAACGCGGAGCACTTCAGGCCGTGCCGTCTGCATCTTCAGCAATCACTGAAAAAAGCAGCGCATGTCCAGAAGTTTACCGCGAGACTTGTTGCGATGCAGCAAAATCTGCAGCAAATTCCCGCCGCGCGGTCAATCCGTGCGAAAAAAACCACGTCATCAAGGAGAAACATCAATGGAATGCACAGTCAGCTGGACCGGTGGCGCAGGAACGCGCTCGGGCATGGGCTTCGTGGCCGAGACCGGCAGCGGCCACGTCCTCACCATGGACGGCGCGCCCGATGCCGCCAACCCGGCCAACGGCGGCCAGAACCTGGCGCCCCGGCCCATGGAGACCGTGCTGGCGGGGACGGGCGGCTGCACGGCCTACGACGTGGTGCTGATCTTGAAGCGCGGCCGCCACGACGTGCGTGGCTGCAGCGTCAAGCTGACCACCGAGCGCGCGCAGACCGATCCGAAGGTGTTCACCAAGATCCACATGCATTTCACGGTGACGGGCAAGGCCATTCCGGCCGTGGCCGTGGAGCGCGCCATTGCCATGAGCCACGACAAGTACTGCTCGGCCAGCATCATGCTGGGCAAGACGGCTGAAATCACGACCGGGTTCGAGGTGCTGGAGGCCTGATTTGAAGCGCTGCCGGTCCACTGGCGGGGGGGTGGCCGGCCCCCTGGTCCCCCTTGTTACCTCATGGACCGGCCATTCTCCCGGCCAGGGTGAACTGGCTGGCTGGCTGACTGATCGGCCCGGCCGGGCCGAGCCGATCTGGCTCAGAGGTAGTGCGCCGTCGTGGTCATCACCTTGGCCGCCACCTTCATCGCCGCGCGGGCTGGGAACGGCAGCTCCACGGCCCCGGAGGCGCGGGCCTGCGCGGCATGGCGCTCTTCATCGTCCTTCATCCGGGCCACTACGGCGCGTGAGGGCACATCCTGCACCGGGAGCCGGTGCAAATGGCTGGCCAGATGCGCCGCCACCTGTTTTTCCGTTTCTGCAACGAACCCCAGGCTGGCGCGGTCACTGATCTTGGCCGCCACCAGTCCCAGCGCAAATGCCCCTGTGAACCACAGGGGGTTGAGCAGGCTGGGCCGCGAACTCAGGGCATCCAGCCGCTGCTGGGTCCATGCCAAGTGGTCCGTCTCTTCACGCGCTGCTTCCAGCAAATGGGCGCGCAGCGCGGCGTCGCGCGTCACCGCCGCCTGGGCGGTGTAGAGCGCCTGGGCGCACACTTCGCCCACATGGTTGACGCGCATCAACGCACCCGCCAGCCGTTTGTCGGCAGGGCTCAGGGAGGGCTCAGCCAGGCCGTGCGCCGGCGTCGGTGCGCCTGCGCGGGGCTTGGCGAAAAGTGTGCGGAGCGCGTTTTCGGCCGCAGTGAGCAAAGAATCCATGGTTGCTTTCGGAATGACAAGGGTCTGGAAACACAAGTTGCACATGGATACATGTGCGCGCTCTTGTTTTTGGGCTTGTCGCAAGGCGAAGAAGCGATTTTGCCGGTGCGCACTTAAATGTTGCAACACTGCAACGGATTTCCCCTTTCGGGCCGATTGTGGGTGAATTCCTTTGCGAAACCCGGCTGGGTCTGGTGCAATAAGAACAACTTCCCCACCAGGAGGTTGGCCCGGGGAACCGGCGGGACTGTGCAGGTGTGCATTCACCATAGACCCCCCGTACCGGCGCCCTATGTTTAACCTTGGAGTAACTCGCAATGAAAAAATCCCTGATTGCCCTGGCTGTGCTGGCTGCTTCCGGCGCTGCAATGGCTCAATCTTCCGTGACCCTGTTCGGCGTGGTTGATGCAACCTACGCTTACGGTAACGGCAGCGTCGCTAACCGTTCGCAACTGACGAACTCCGGCTACAACAGCAGCCGTCTGGGTTTCCGTGGCGTTGAAGATCTGGGTGGCGGTCTGTCCGCTTCGTTCTGGCTGGAAGCTGGTCTGAACAACGACAACGGCACCGGCGGCGTTACCAACACCAACAACCAAGCGGCTACCAGCTCTGGCGGCGGCCTGACTTTCAACCGTCGTTCGACGGTCAGCCTGAACGGCGGCTTCGGTGAAGTGCGTCTGGGCCGTGACTACACCCCACAATTCTGGAACCTGACCGTGTTCGATCCGTTCGGCACGAACGGCGTTGGCACGACCGTGACCCAAACGGCTAACCTGGGTGGCCCAACCAACACCCGCGCTTCGAACGCCATCGGCTACTTCCTGCCAGGCAATCTGGGCGGCTTCTACGGCCAAGCACAGTACTACATGGGTGAAAACCTGAGCAACGCTGCCAACAAGAAGGACGGCAACGGCCTGGCAGCTCGCGTTGGTTACGCTAACGGCCCCATCAATGTGGCCCTGGCTCTCTCGCAAACCAAGTTCCTGAATGCAGACATCAAGTCCTGGAACCTGGGTGGTCAGTACGATCTGGGCGTTGCCAAGATCATGGCTCACTACAACCAAGACGACGTGAAGAACGGACCTGAAGGCAAGGGCTTCCTGATCGGTGGTCTGGTTCCTGTTGGCGCCGGCGAAGTCCGCCTGTCGTACTCCACGTACGAAATCGAAGTTCCCGGTGCAGATCCACGTGCGAACAAGTTCGCTCTGGGCTATGTCCACAACCTGTCGAAGCGCACCGCTGTGTACGCTACTGTTGCTGCTGTGAAGAACAAGAATGGCTCCGCCATCGCTCTGAACAACGCAGTGACCGCAGCTGGCCGCAACTCCAGCGGTTACGACTTCGGTATCCGCCACAGCTTCTAATATCAAAACTGGCTTATGGCCAGTTGAGATATCAAAGCAAAGAAAAAGCCACCTTCGGGTGGCTTTTTTTGTCTGCTCGAAAAGCTTGCGAAAGACAGTGCGTGCTTGAGTGTGAATACGTGAATACGTGAATACGTGAATACGTGAACATGTGAACACGTGAGTGCGTGAGTCGTGCGATCAGCGAGGGGTCAGAGCACATCGCAAAGAGGCTGCGCACCCTGTCCCGTTATTGGGGCATCGCGGCTATTGTCTGGTGCCCAGACCGCTCGACAAGCTTGCACATGGATGCTGCTGCGCCACGGCCATCCATCAAGTCCGCAGAGCCTCTGGTTTCTTCGTCGGATATCAGTGGTAACTCCGTGCACATCAAGACGGCCAAAGCGGCACAACCCGGTTGATTTGGCCCCTCCATCCGCAGCATTCGACGGGTTCGCAGCCGCCGCGCGACTTGATATGGCTGTCACGTATTTCTTGGCACCATCTTTGCATGCAGTACAGGGTCGAAACGGCTTTCATAGGCCCTTCAGGACACCCGGGATTCAGGGATTTCCCGTTGGCTATAGAGCAACCTTTACTGCATAGTAAAACTTTTAAATCTAGAGGGTTCCATGAAACTCAAATACAGTCTTTTGTCGGTGGCTGCGGCTGCAGCCGTGCTGGCGTCGCCAGCGTTGCATGCCAAGCCATTCAAATGGGCAAGCCAGGGAGAGATCTCGACGTGGGACATCCATTCCCAGAACAACGCGCTGCAAAACGGCATTCACGCGAACGTGTACGAGACCCTGGTTTACTACAACAGCAAGACGTTTGATGTGGAGCCCGTGCTGGCCACCTCCTGGAAGGAAGTGAGCCCCACGCAGGTGCGTTTTACCCTGCGCCAGGGCGTCAAGTTCCATGATGGGTCGACACTGACCACCGACGACGCGGTCTACTCCATCCAGCGCGCGATGGCCAAGACCTCCAACTTCACGCCCTACGTGCAGGGCATCAGCAAGGTCAACAAGGTCGACGCACAGACCTTCGACGTGATCCTGTCCGCACCCAACCCCGTGCTGCTGCGCCAGATGACCGAGCTGCGCATCATGAGCAAGGCCTGGGCCGAAAAGAACAAGTCGGTCGAACCCAAGGACATCAAGGGCTCGGACGAAAACTTCGCCCACCGCAATGCCATGGGCACCGGCCCTTACACGTTGGACTCGTGGCAGCCTGACGTGAAGATGGTGTTCAAGCGCAACCCCAACTGGTGGGGCAAGATGGACGGCAACGTGACCGAGATCACCTACACGCCGATCAAGTCCAATGCGACGCGGATCGCCGCGTTGATCTCTGGCGAAGTCGACATGGTGCTTGACCCCACACCCCAGGATCTGGGCCGCCTGCGCGCCAGCCCTGACCTCAAGGTGATCGACGGCATCGAGAACCGCACCATCTTCCTGGGCATGGACCAGTTCCGCGAAGAACTGCCAGGCTCCAACATCAAGGGCAAGAACCCGCTCAAGGACGTGCGCGTGCGCAAGGCCCTGTACCAGGCCATCGACGCGGACACCATCTCGCGCAACATCATGCGCGGTCTGGGCAAGCCCACTGGCACCATCGTGGCACCCCAGGTGGCGGGCTACACCGAAGCCGTGGGCAAGCGCTTCCCGTACAGCGTCGAGGCTTCCAAGAAGCTGCTGGCCGAAGCCGGCTACCCCGATGGCTTCGAAGTGGACTTCGCCTGCCCGAACAACCGCTACATCAACGACGAAGCTATCTGCCAGGCCGTGACCGCGATGTGGTCGCGCGTGGGCGTGAAGGCCAAGCTGCGCACCTTGCCGCTGGTCAACTACTTCCCGATGATCCAGCGCTACGAAGCCAGCATCTACATGCTGGGCTGGGGCGTGCCGACCTTCGACGCGCTGTACAGCCTGCAATCGCTCACCCGCTCGGTGGGCCAGGGCGGCGACGGCAACTACAACGTGGGCCGCTACAGCAACCAGCGCATGGACTATCTGGTCGACCGCATCAAGGCAGAGACGGACGCACCTGTGCGCACCCGCATGCTGACCGAAGCGCTGCAGCTGTCCAACGACACCGTGTCCCACCTTCCTTTGCATGACCAGGTGATCCCATGGGCCATGAAGAAGAACGTGGAGCTTGTCCACCGCGCCGATAACCGCGTGGATATGCGTACGGTCAAGGTGAACTGATTTATTCTCGACACACTGAGAGCAAGGGCCACAGGGCCCTTGCTCTCTTTGGTTTAGTTTGACGACGTATTGCCCACCGGCGTCCCCGCCATCAAAAGTGGCTGCGGCGTCCCTATCGAACACTCACTCGACTTCCCGATGCTCGCCTTTATATTGCGCCGCCTGATCCAGGCTGTGATTGTCATGGTCACGGTGGCCTTCATCTCCTTCATGCTGTTCCAGTATGTGGGCGACCCCGTGGTGTTCCTTTTGGGGCAGGATGCCACCGCTGACCAGATCCGGGAGCTGCGCGCTTCCCTGGGCCTGGACAAACCCTTCTTCGTACAGTTCTGGCACTTCCTCGTGAACGCAGCACAGGGCGAATTCGGCCTGAGTCTGCGCCAGGGTGCCAAAGTGTCCCGCCTCATCGCAGAACGCTTTCCGGCGACGCTGGAGCTGGCGCTTGTGGCGGCCGTGCTGGCGCTGGTCATTGGTGTGCCCATGGGTGTGTATGCAGCGCTCAAGCGCGGCACCTTCGCCAGCCAGCTGTTCATGACGCTGTCGCTGCTGGGTGTGTCGCTGCCGACCTTCCTCATCGGCATCCTGCTCATCCTGGTGTTTGCGGTCACGCTGGGCTGGTTCCCAAGCTTCGGCCGGGGCGAGGTGGTGCAGCTGGGCTGGTGGAGCACGGGCCTGCTCAAGGCCAAGGGCTGGCACCACATCACGCTGCCGGCCATCACGCTGGCGATCTTCCAGCTCACGCTGATCATGCGGCTGGTGCGCGCCGAGATGCTGGAAGTGCTGCGCACCGACTACATCAAGTTTGCCCGCGCCCGCGGCCTGTCCAACCGGGCCATCCACTTCGGCCACGCGCTCAAGAACACGCTGGTGCCCGTGATGACCATCACCGGGCTGCAGCTCGGTGGCCTGATCGCATTTGCCATCATCACCGAGACCGTGTTCCAGTGGCCCGGCATGGGCCTGCTGTTCATCCAGGCCGTGACGTTCGCCGACATCCCCGTGATGGCCGCTTACCTGTGCCTGATCGCCCTCATCTTTGTGGTGATCAACCTGGTGGTCGACCTGCTGTATTTCGCCGTGGACCCCCGTCTGCGCGTGGGCAAGGCAGGGGGGCACTGATGAACTTTCCCCTGAGTCGCTTCGCGCCATCTCCCCAGAGTGGGGACGCCCGCACCGCAAGGGCTGGACACGCCGCCTGCGCGGCGGGGCGGCCCTTGCGCGGGAGCGCTGGCCTGGGCCGCGCCGGTTTCGCCGGCTGTGGGTGTTGCACGAACTTTCTGGACGCCTGAAATGCAGTCGCTGAAATACAAAGCCGGAGGCCGGGCGTTCGCGCAGATCGCGCAGTTCCACCCCGAGCTGACCGCGCTGCGCCGCGACCTGCATGCGCACCCCGAACTGGGCTTTGAAGAGATCTACACCGGGCACCGGGTCAAGGAAGCCCTCCGCGTGTGCGGCGTGGACGAGATCCACGAAGGCATCGGTCGCACCGGCATCGTCGCCACCATCCGGGGGCGCAGCACCTCCAGCGGCAGCATGGTCGGCCTGCGCGCAGACATGGATGCACTGCCCCTGGCCGAACACAACGACTTCTCCTGGAAGTCGTGCAAGCCCGGCCTGATGCACGGCTGCGGCCACGACGGCCACACCGCCATGCTGGTGGGCGCTGCGCGCTACCTGGCCGAGAGCCGCAATTTCGACGGCACGGCAGTGCTGGTGTTCCAGCCCGGCGAAGAAGGCCTGGCGGGCGCACGCGTGATGATGGAAGACGGCCTGTTCGACCGGTTTCCGGTGCAGTCCATCTACGCCATGCACAACTGGCCCGCGATGAAGCCCGGCACGGTGGGCATCAACTCCGGCCCCATGATGGCTGCGGCCGACCGCTTCACCATCGAGATCACAGGCCGCGGCGGCCATGGCGCCCATGCCTACCAGACGGTGGACGTGCTCGTGGTGGCGGCCCACATCATCACGGCGGCGCAAAGCATCGTGTCGCGCAATGTGCGCCCCATCGAAAGCGCCGTGGTCAGCATCTGCGCGGCGCAGGCGGGCGACCTGGGCGCCTTCAGCGTGCTGCCCGGTTCCGCCACGCTGGTGGGCACCGTGCGCACCTTCGACCCTGTCGTGCAGGAGATGGTGGAAAAGCGTCTCAAGGAGCTGTGCAACGCCATCGCCCTGGGCTTCGGCGCCACCGCCACCGTGCACTACGAACGCATCTACCCCGCCACCATCAACAGCGAGAGCGAGGCCGTCTTCGCGGGCGATGTGGCCGAATCGCTGCTGGGCGCAGACCATGTGGTGCGCGACCTCGAACCCAGCATGGGCGCGGAAGACTTCTCCTTCATGCTCCAGACCCGCCCCGGTGCCTACCTGCGCATCGGCCAGGGCACGGGTGCCAGCGGCAGCGCGCTGCACAACAGCCGCTACGACTTCAACGACGACATCCTGCCGCTCGGTGCTGCACTGCACGCAAGCCTGATCGAGCAGTCGATGCCTTTGGCAATGCCCTGAGCGCTGGCCGCTTCGCGCACTGCCTTATCCCATTCCCCTGGATGTACACCCCTTCCGCATCCTTTTTCACCACGAGGAGATTTCCATGAAGTTCCAGAAAAAAGCCGTCCTGGCTGCATTGTTTGCCGCGATGGCTGCAGGCAGCATGGTCGCCAACGCGCAGACCATCCGGATCGCCAACCAGGGTGACGCGCTCTCCATGGATCCGCACTCGCTCAACGAATCGCTCCAGCTGAGCGTGACCAGCAACGTGTACGAGCCACTGGTCGGCCGCAACAAGGACCTGAGCGTGGCGCCTGCACTGGCCACGGCCTGGAAGCAGACGGCACCCACCGTGTGGCGCTTCGAGCTGCGCAAGGGCGTGCTGTTCCATGACGGCACGCCTTTCACCGCCGACGACGTGGTGTTCAGCTTCGGCCGCATGAAGGGTGAAGGCTCGGACATGAAGGCCACCAACAGCGACATCAAGCAGGTGCGCAAGATCGACGACCACACCGTCGAAATCGAAACCGTGGCGCCCCAGCCCATCCTGCCCGACGTGATCACGACCTCGTTCATCATGAGCAAGAAGTGGTGCGAGACCAACCAGGCCGTGACGCCCGTGGACCGCCGCAAGGGCATCGAGAACGCAGCCTCGTTCCGCTCCAACGGCACCGGCCCCTTCCGCCTGCGCGAGCGCCAGCCCAACGTGCGCTCGGTGTTCGTGCGCAACGGCTCCTACTGGGGCAAGATCGAAGGCAACGTGAGCGAGGTGGTGTTCACCCCCATCTCCAACGACGCCACGCGCGTGGCGGCCCTGCTGTCTGGCGAAGTGGACGTGATGGAGCCCGTGCCGGTGCAGGATATCGACCGCGTCAACAGCAGCGCCAACACCCGTGCGGTGACCGGCCCTGAGCTGCGCACCATCTTCCTGGGCATGGACCAAAAGCGCGACGAGCTGCTGTACTCCAACGTCAAGGGCAAGAACCCCTTCAAGGACAAGCGCGTGCGCCAGGCCTTCTACCAGGCCATAGACATCGAAGGCATCAAGAAGACCGTGATGCGTG
This sequence comes from Acidovorax sp. LjRoot194, assembly GCF_964253015.1. Classification (NCBI taxonomy): domain Bacteria; kingdom Pseudomonadati; phylum Pseudomonadota; class Betaproteobacteria; order Burkholderiales; family Comamonadaceae; genus Acidovorax; species Acidovorax sp. LjRoot194. Next base: position 1,069,975 of record NZ_CAXUQB020000001.1, read on the forward strand.
GCGCGTCCAACCCTTCCGCGCTGATGGTGGGCCCTGGCATCAACGGCTTCCAGCCCGAGACCAAGCGCCTGCCGTACGACGTCGAAGCGGCCAAGAAGCTGATGGTCGAAGCGGGCTACCCGAATGGTTTTGAAGTGTCGATGAACTGCCCGAACGACCGTTACGTGAACGACGGCCGCATCTGCCAGACCGTGGCCGCCAACCTGTCACGCATCAACGTCAAGATCAACCTGCAGGCCGAAACCAAGGGCACCTACTTCCCCAAGGTGCTGCGCCGCGACACCAGCTTCTACATGCTGGGCTGGACGCCCACGACCTACGACTCGCACAACGCGCTCAATGCGCTCATGATCTGTCCGGACGAAAAGGGTGGCGCGGGCCAGTTCAACCTGGGCGCGTACTGCAACCCCAAGCTGGATGAGCTGACCAAGAAGGTCCTGGTCGAGACCGACAAGGCCAAGCGCGACGCCATGATCAAGGAAGCGTTCGATCTGCACAGCGCCGACATCGGCCACCTGCCGCTGCACCAGCAGGCCCTGGCCTGGGGCGTGAACAAGAACGTGAAGCTCGTGCAGATGGCCGACAACTTCATGTACTTCAAGTGGATGAGCATCACCAAGTAAGCCGCCGGCCACGAAGCAAAGAAGTCTGTACGTCAAGCGAAAGACATCGAGAGAACGACAACCGTTTCTTTTGACAATCCACACCACCGCGCGGCCGCTACCCGGGCCCTGCGGTGGTGACTGTTTACTGGTTCCCCACAATGAAAACAACCCTTGCCCGATGGTTTGACAGCGATGTCGGCTACAGCTTTCGCACCTCTCCGGTGGCGATGGTGGCCGCCGCGATCGCGCTGATCTGCGTGTTCTGTTCGGTGTTTGCCGGATGGGTCGCACCCCACAACCCGTTCGACCTTGCCACGCTGGAACTCAGCGACGCGCGGCTGCCGCCCGCCTGGAGCGCCGAAGGCTCCATGAAATACCCCCTGGGCACCGACGACCAGGGCCGCGACATCCTTTCCGCGGTGATTTACGGCGCACGCATTTCGCTCGTCGTGGGGCTGGCCTCCGTGGTGCTGTCCGTCGTGGTGGGCGTGGCCTTCGGCCTGCTCGCGGGTTTTCGCGGCGGCTGGATCGATGCCGTGCTCATGCGCCTGTGCGACGTGATGCTGTCCTTTCCCGCCATCCTGGTGGCGCTGCTGATCGCCGGTGTGGGCCGTGCGCTGTTCCCCAACGCCCATGAGTCGCTCGCCTTCGGCGTGCTGATCATCTCCATCTCGCTCACCGGCTGGGTGCAGTACGCGCGCACGGTGCGTGGCTCCACGCTGGTCGAGCGCAACAAGGAATACGTGCAGGCCGCCCGCGTGACGGGCGTGTCGTCGCTGCGCATCATGCGCAAGCACGTGCTGCCCAACGTCATGGGCCCGGTGCTGGTGCTGGCCACCATCCAGGTCGCCACGGCCATCATCACCGAAGCCACGCTGTCCTTTCTGGGCGTGGGCGCGCCGCCCACATCGCCCTCGCTGGGCACGCTGATCCGCATCGGCAACGACTACCTGTTCTCGGGCGAATGGTGGATCACCGTATTCCCCGGCGCCATGCTGGTGCTGATCGCCTTGTCGGTGAACCTGCTCGGCGACTGGCTGCGCGACGCCTTGAACCCACGCCTGCGCTGAGCACATGGCCCCCACGCTCCGCACTGTCGTGTCGTCGCTGGCCCCCAAGGGGGCAGGTTTCGCCTTGGGGCGGCCCGGCGGCGAAACCACCGCCTCGTGCCTCCAAAGATAAAAACGGTACACCCATGAGTCTTCTCGAAGTCAAAAACCTCGTTGTCGAATTTCCCAGCCGCCGCGGTACCCTGCGTGCGCTGGACGACATCTCCTTTTCCATCGCACCCGGCGAGATCCTGGGCGTGGTGGGAGAGTCCGGCGCCGGCAAATCCCTTACCGGCGCGGCCATCATCGGCCTGCTGGAGCCGCCGGGCCGCGTCGCCTCGGGCCAGATCCTGCTCGAAGGCCAGCGCATCGACAACCTCAGCAATGAAGAGATGCGCCACATCCGCGGCCGCCGCATTGGCGCGATCTTTCAGGACCCGCTGACCTCGCTGAACCCGCTGTACACCGTGGGCCGCCAGCTCACCGAAACCATCCTGGCCCACTTGCCTGTGACGCCCGCCGAGGCCCGCCAGCGCGCCATTGCGCTGCTGCAGGACACCGGCATTCCGGCTGCGGCAGAGCGCATCGACCACTACCCGCACCAGTTCTCCGGCGGCATGCGCCAGCGGGTGGTGATCGCCCTGGCGCTGGCGGCCGAGCCCAAGCTCATCGTCGCCGACGAGCCCACCACGGCGCTCGATGTGTCCATCCAGGCGCAGATCATCACGCTGCTAAAAAACATCTGCAAATCGCGCGGCGCCGCCGTGATGCTGATCACCCACGACATGGGCGTGATCGCCGAGACCTGCGACCGCGTGGCCGTGCTGTACGCCGGCCGCGTGGCCGAGATCGGCCCGGTGCACGATGTGATCAACAAGCCGTCGCACCCCTACACCAGCGGGCTCATGGCCTCCATCCCCGACATGGAGCAGGACCGCGAACGCCTCAACCAGATCGACGGTGCCATGCCCCGCCTGAACGCCATCCCCAAGGGCTGCGCCTACAACCCCCGCTGCCCCAAGACCTTTGACCGCTGCATGACCGAACGCCCTGACCTGATGCCGGCGGGCTCCACCCGCGCTGCCTGCTGGCTGCACGCCGGTGCATCCGCGACGACTGCTGCCGCCACCGCCGGAGTGACCGCATGAGCGCCGCCACCACCACGACCCACGCCGCCGCAGCGTCCACACCGGTGAAAAGCAACGCCCTGGTGCAGGCGCACGACCTCGCCAAGACCTTCGACGTATCGGCCCCCTGGCTCAACCGCGTGATCGAACGCAAGCCCCGCACGCTGCTGCACGCGGTGGACGGCGTGAGCTTCGAGATCGAGAAGGGCAAGACCCTGGCGCTGGTGGGCGAGTCCGGCTGCGGCAAGAGCACCGTGGCGCGCCTGCTGGTGGGCCTGTACGAGCCCACGCGCGGCGGCCTCACGTTCGACAAGCAGGATGCGCACGCCGCGTTCAAGGGCAACGATGCCCGCGCCATGCGCCGCCGCATCCAAATGATCTTCCAGGACCCGTACGCCAGCCTGAACCCCCGATGGCTGGTCGAAGACATCATCGGCGAGCCGCTCAAGGAGCACGGCCTCATCACCGACAAGGCCGAGCTCAAGCAACGCGTGGGCGAGCTGCTCAAGTCCGTGGGCCTGTCGCCGCTCGACATGGTCAAGTACCCGCACCAGTTCTCCGGCGGCCAGCGCCAGCGCATCTCCATCGCCCGCGCCCTGGCCACCGAGCCCGAGTTCCTGGTGTGCGACGAGCCCACCTCCGCCCTTGACGTGTCGGTGCAGGCACAGGTGCTCAACATCATGAAGGACCTGCAGCGCGAGCGGCAGCTCACGTACCTGTTCATCAGCCACAACCTGGCCGTGGTGCGCCACGTGAGCGACCAGGTCGGCGTGATGTACCTGGGCCGCCTGGTGGAGCTGGCCGACAAGCACACGCTGTTCAACACGCCGCGCCACCCCTACACGCGCATGCTGCTCGATGCCATCCCCAAGATGCACGACACCGGCAAGGCGCGCACGCCGGTGCAGGGCGAAGTGCCCAACCCGCTGAACCCCCCGCCGGGCTGCGCTTTCAACCCGCGCTGCCCGCACGTCAACGAGCGCTGCCGTGCCGAGCGGCCTGCGCTGCTGAACATCGGCGGCATCCGCATTGCCTGCCACGCGGTGGAGGAAGGGCGAATCTAGTACCGTGGGCCGTGGTGCAGCGGTAATACGAACGCTGCCGCGACGCATCCCATCATTTGACAAGGGCTCCTCACGGAGCCCTTGTGCGTTGTGCGTCGCGTTGTACAAAGCGTCGTGCTTGATGCGTGTGCATGGCGCTTGGTAGCAGTCAGTCCTCCGCGGCACCAGGCTTCGCTGCGGGCAAAGGGGCTGCGTCCCCTCAGGCCCCTTCCAGGTCCCGACATTTTCTGCCTGCCGCATGGAACGTCCGTGCCGAGCCGGTTACTCACGGCATGAAAGGAAATCTCCTGCCATGTCATCCCCCGTCAACGCCGGTGCACAGCTGCACGGCATTTCGCTCCAGCACAATTTTCAGCAAAGCCCCGTGGGCAGCCTCGGGGGCCGCACGGTGCAGCAGGCGCCTGCCCAGCCTCCGCGCAGCCTGGGCACTGTGCTGTCCGATATCGGGCGTGGCATCCAAAGCCTGGCATCGCGGGCCCTCAATGCCGTCACGCCGCACGGCGTGCGCACCGAAAGCAAATTCCGCGCGGGCCTGGAAGCGACCAGCGCCCACATGGGCAACCTGCTGGGCGCCATCTCGCATTCCTCCACGCACCAGGCCGACGGCGCGGCCGCCCAGAAGCTGCTGGGTGGTCTGCGGGACGTGGCCGCTCCGGTGACCAGCCGCGGCGTCAGCCTGGACACCGTCGTGCGCGAACGCACCACCGCCCAGCTCCAGCAGATGACCCCGGATGAGCGCCAGGCCCTGCACAAGGGCCTCGTCATGGCGGAGAACAGCGCCTTGAAGGGCGACCCCGTGCTCGCCGCCGTGCGCTCGGCCATGGAGCAGCATGCCATCGACCAGGGCATGGCCGCGCTGCAGGGCGACCTGGACCTGGCCATCGCGATGACCGCCAAGGAGGCGCAGGACACCGGCATCACGGGCCGGGCCTTCCAGCAGGTCTACGACACCGCACGCGAGGTGCTGCGCGACCAGGGCTTCGGCCCCCTGCCCGACAAGGAGTTCAAGGAAATGCAGCGCGCCCTGGTGCTGCAGGCCGTGGAGGCGCGGGTGGGCGACGGCGACCCGGCCCAGGTGGTGCCGATGGCGCAGGTCATCAACCTGCTGCCCAGCAAGGAGCTGCATGCGCTGATGCACACCACCGCCCAGATCGGACCGGAAGACCCGACGGCCGCGCGCTTCGTGGTGAGCGGCGCCATCGGCGTGCGCGCCGAGAAGCTCGAGAAAGCCGTGGCCGACGGCTCGGCCGCGCTGCTGGCACGCCGTCTGCCGTCCGAGGACGACCCGAGTGGCATGCTCCATGCGCCGCAGGCCGTGGCGCGCGACATCGCCACCACCGGCAGTGCGCTGGCAGAGCTGCGCGCGCACTGCGACATCCACGGCATGCACTTTCCTGCGGCGCTGGAGGCGCCCGTGGAACAGTTGCAAGGGCATCTGCAGGCCTACCTGAACCCGACCCACCTGTCGCAGTTGCCCGAGCTGAGTGCCGGACAGCTGCACAGCCTGGGCGATGGCCTGCGCGGCCTGGGCGTGCAGGCGGGGCAGGCCGAGATCGCGGCCGATGCCACGCGCCGCCGCTCCGAAGCGATGGACGCAGGCGCGCAGGCCATGCAGCCCGCGCTGCAGGCGCTCGCGCAGGGCGACACCGCAGGTTTGCTGCGCGGCCTGGGCACGGCCCAGCCCGCGGCCAATGCGGCCCTCGACGTGCACATCCGCCTGGGCATGAAGGTCGAGGGCGCGGACGAGGTGATGGCCTTCCGCGAAAAGCTGGTGGGCCACGCCATCAAGGACCTGGACACCCCGGCGCTGCAGGCGCTGTCCGCGCGGCTGGGCAGCCCGGCCGCCGAAGCCCTGTCCGACGAACTCGCGTCGGCCGCCATGCCGCTGCTGGGCGGCTCGGATGCGATGGAGGCCTACGACAGCGGCCTGGGCCGGCAGATGTTCGACCGGGCCACCGACCTGGGCATGCTCAAGCACTGCGTCGACCAGCGGCTGGGCGAGCTGGGGGCCGCAGTGCCCGCGCCCGCCTGGGACGGAGCACCGGCCCCGGCGGGCGTGGTGCGCGACGTGTTCAGCGCCGTTCGTGTGGAGGACAACGCGGTGGTCGTGCGCTCGGGCACTGGCGGCCCGGCGGTGCAGGGCGCCGTGCAGGACAACCTCGACGGCATGCTGGCAGCGCCCGGCAAGGACCGCGAACACGAGGTGGGCGGTGTGAGCGAAGGCTTCGTCAAGGACCTGACGCGTGCGAGCTACACCGTGGCCGATGCGAGCGGCGTTGCTCGCCCCATGATCGACAAGGACAACCCCGACAAAGCCGGCAGCGTCCGCTCCGCAGCCGCGCAGCTGCGCGAGTTGGCGGGCGGTAACGAAGCGCTGGCGCTCAAGGTGTCTCGCCTGGCCAACCAGAACGTGCTGGCCGGCGTGCAGCAGGTGCTCATGTCGCAGCAGAGCCCGCTGCGCCTGCCCGACGGCACCCCAGGCCGGCTGATGGGGCCGGAGCGCATCGAGTACGCACTGTCGAGCGACGGCGAGGGCGGCATCGTGCTGCAGGTGAACTACGCGGTCCAAGGCGCCGATGTCTTTCTGCCCGCGCCGCGCAACGCCCACGAAGGCGTGGGCACGCCCGTGCAGCTTGATGCGGCGCAGAGCGGCGGGCAGTTCGCCTTTGCTCTGCACATCGGCGCGGACCTGGCAGTGAGCGTGCAGGAGCCCGTGCGCTTTACCTACGACGCTGCCCCGGCGGTCGTGTGACCCGCATCGTGTCCTGACGACCTCTTCCTCTTTTGCAAAAGCGATCCATCATTCATGTCCACCGCCGACCAACTTCTTCTTGATCTGGGCCAGACCGCGGGGCTGTCGCAGACGCTGCGATTCGACGCCCAGGGCTGCGCCCGCCTGGTGTTCGACACCAGCCTGGCCATCGACTTCGAGCGCGACGACGACGCGCGGGTCCTGCAGGTCTACAGCGTGCTCGGGCCGCTGCCCGCCCAGGGGCGGGAAGCGTTGTACCGGCGGCTGCTGGAAGCCAATCTGTTCGGCGCTGCCACCGCCGGCGCTACCCTGGCGGTGGACGGGCACACCCAGGAGGTGGTGCTGTGCCGCACCGTGGACGTCGAAGAGACCGGCGGGCCCGCATTCGTGCGGCTGGTAGAGGGCTTCGTGGCTGTGGCCGAAGACTGGAAAAAGCTGCTGCTCTCGGGCGGCGGTGCTGAATCCCCGGTACCGTCGGCAGGTTCGGGCCTGATGCCCGGCGGGATGATGAGCGTGCCCCTGAGCGGCTTTCTGCGCGCCTGACCCCGCTCTTACTCACGCTCAGTGCGGTGTGTGAAGCCTGGCTGCGCGGTCAGCGCCGCGCCGTACGCCGATCAAGCGTACCGCTTGGCCCGCAGGTTGTCCTTCATCTGCTGCAGGATGGGCTGCAGCGGGCTGCCGATGCGCAGGGCCACGCAGGTGGCCAACACGTCGATGATGAGCAGGTGCATGAGCCGCGACACCATGGGGCTGTAGCGGTCGTAGCCCTCGGGGTGGTCGGCCGCCAGGTGGATGGGGCAGGTGCTCGCCAGGGGCGAGCCGCTGGCGGTGATGGCAATGGTGGTGGCGCCGTTCTTGCGCGCGATGTCGGCGGCGTCCATCAGGTCCCGCGTGCGGCCCGAGTTGGAGATGATCACCGCGCAGTCGCCGGGGCCCAGCAGCGTGGCGCTCATCACCTGCATGTGGCCGTCGCTGGTGGCGATGGACGTGACACCCAGGCGAAAGAACTTGTGCTGCGCATCCTGCGCCACGATGCCGGAGTTGCCCACGCCGTAGAACTCGATGCGCTTGCCGGTTTTCCACGTGGCTGCAATGGCTTCGGCGGCGCGCTCCAGCGCCACGGTGCTGGCGGCATTGCGATACTGCAAAAAGGCGGCCACGGCGTTGTCGACCACCTTCACCAGCACGTCGCCGGTCTTGTCGTCCGCATCCACGCTGCGGTGGATGAAGGGCACGCCCTCGCTCACGCTGCCTGCGAGCTTGAGCTTGAAATCCGCCAGCCCGTCATAGCCCATGCTGCGGCAAAACCGCACCACGGTGGGCTTGCTCACGTGGGCCCGCTCGGCCAGCTCGCGCACCGGCAGCCGCGCAAACGTGCGGGGGTCGGTCAGCACCAGCCGGCCCACGCGCTGTTCGGCGGGCGCCAACGAGGGGAGGGATGCGGTGATGCGTTCGAGCATGTCGGTAGGTGTGTGTCAGCCCAGGCCGGCGCCGGGCGGCTCACGGTGCATCGACGATGGGCGGGGCAGGGCTGTCATGGGGGCTCGGTGTGCGCCGCGCTGGCGGGCGGCGCGGGGGCGTTGTTCGACTAATGTAACTTGGTTCCCAACATTCCGGACCCGGGTGATTCCTCCCTTTCATCATGCTTGCAGCGGGGTTGCGGGCTTCCCCCCTGGCCCCTGTGGGGGACGGGCGATAGCATCCTTTCATTCTGTAATTCCGATACCAAGGAGCCTTCCATGCGCAAACCTCTGCTGAAACTACTGGCCGGTGCGGCTCTGACGACCGCCGCCTGCGGCAGCTGGGCCCAGGGCCAGGTCAACATCATCTGTTCCGTGCAGGCCGAGTGGTGCAACCTGATGTCCACCGTGTACGCCAAGACCACCGGCACCAAGGTCAACATGACGGCCAAGGGCTCGGGCGAGGCGCTGGCGCAGCTCAACGCCGAGAAGGCCAATCCCAAGACCGACATCTGGTTCGGCGGCACGGGCGACCCGCACCTGCAGGCCGCGGAGCAGGGCCTCACGCTCGAGTACAAGTCGCCGCAGCTCGCGCAGCTGTACCCCTGGGCGCAAAAGCAGGCCGCCGACTCCAAGTACCGCACCGTGGGCGTGTACCTGGGCCCGCTGGGCTTTGGCTACAACAAGGAGCTGCTGGCCAAGCGCAAGCTCAACCCGCCCCAGTCGTGGGCCGACCTGCTCAAGCCCGAGTTCAAGGGCGAGGTGCAGATGGCCAACCCCGCGTCGAGCGGCACGGCCTACACCATGATCGCCACGCTGGTGCAGATCATGGGCGAGGAAAAGGCGTTCGAATACCTGAAGGCGCTGCACCCCAACGTCAGCACCTACACGCGCTCGGGCACGGCCCCGGTCAAGGCGGCGGCGCGCGGCGAGACCACCATCTCGGTGAGCTTCGTGCACGACGTGACCACCGAGGCCGTCAACGGCTTTCCCGTGGCGTCCATCACGCCGTCCGAAGGCACCGGTGCCGAGGTCGGCTCCATGAGCATCGTCAAGAACAGCCCCAACGCGGAGGCGGCCAAGAAGTTCTATGAATGGGCGCTCACGCCCGGCGGCCAGCAGTTTGGTCTGGCGGCCAAGCAGTTCCAGCTGCCCAGCAACACCCAGGTGCCCAAGGACCCGCGCATGACGGACCCGGCCAAGATGAAGCTCATCAACTACGACTACGCCAAGTACGGCGCCAGCACCGAGCGCCGCCGCCTGATCGCGCGCTGGGAAAAGGACGTGCAGAACGCTGCGCGCTAAGGACTGGTGGTGTCGGCGACCGCGGCGGCGAACAGCGCAATTTCACGATCTCCTGCAACCCGCGCCTCGGTCAACCGCCCCCTGTGGGTGTGGCTGGCCATCGGCGTGCTGGGCTACCTGGCCTTCCCCTGGTATGCCCAGCAGGACTCCAACGGCCTTCTGGCCATCGGCCAGGTCTTCAGCAGCGAGCAGGCGGGCAACGGGCTCATGCAGGCCGCGCTGCTGGGGCGCCCCTGGCTGTGGCTGGGCCTGGTGGGGCTGGCCATCGCGGCCGCAGGCGCCGTCCTGCCTGCAGGCCGCCGGCAGGGCGCGGTGCTGGCAGTCGGCGGGGCGGTGGGCCTGCTGGCGCTGCTGCTCAGCGGCTTTGCCATCGGCGGGCGCGGCTGGGCCTTCGACTGGTTGAACCAGATGTTGGGCGAGCTGGGCGCGCGGCAGCCGGGCATCGGCTGGGGCGGGTTCGTGGTGCTCTCGGCGCTGCTGGTGCTGACGGCCTTCGGCGTGGCGCGGCGCGGTTTCTTCAAGGGCGATCTGTTCGTCGCAGCCGCCGTGCTGGCGTGCGGCAGCCTGCTGGCACTGTTCATCGTGTTTCCGGTGCTCAAGGCGCTGTCGGCGGCGTTCTTCCTGGAAGACGGCCCGTTCTCGCTGAGCGTGCTGTGGGAGCGCATTGCGCACGAGCGCAACTTCGGCCTGTCGTGTGTCAGCGGCGGCCAGCGTTGCGGCGTGGCATGGAACACGCTGTTCCTCGGGCTGATGACCGCCACCAGCACCACGCTGCTGGGCACCTTCATGGCGCTGATGGCCGAGCGCGCCTCGCGCCGCTATGCACGCCCGCTGAACATCGTGGCGCTGCTGCCCATCATCACGCCGCCTTTCGTGGTGGGCCTGGGCCTGATCCTGCTGTTCGGCCGTGCGGGCGTGTTCAACCAGTTCCTCGAATACGCGTTCGGCATCACGCCCTCGCGCTGGTTCTACGGCTGGTTCGGCGTGTGGGTGGCGCAGACGTTTGCGTTCACGCCCATCGCCTTCATGATCATGCGCGGCGTGGTGCAGGGCGTGGCGCCCAGCCTGGAGGAAGCCGCGCAGACGCTGCGCGCCAGCCCCCACAAGACCTTCATGAGCGTGACGCTGCCCCTGCTCAAGCCGGGCCTGGCCAACGCGTTCCTGGTGGGTTTCATCGAGAGCATGGCCGACTTCGGCAACCCCATCGTGGTGGGCGGGCAGTTCTCGGTGCTCTCCACCGAGATCTTCTTCGCCATCGTGGGTGCGCAGTACGACCAGGGGCGCGCGGCGTCGCTGGCGTGGATCCTCACGTTCTTTGCGCTCACGGTGTTCGCCATCCAGCGCGGGCTGCTGGGCAAGCAGAACTTCACCACGGTGTCGGGCAAGGGCGACGCGGGCATCGCCATGCCGCTGCCCACCGGCGTGCGCCGCGTGGTGCATTCCATCGCGCTGCCGTGGATGGCGTTCACGCTCATCGTGTACCTGTTTGCGCTGGCCGGCGGCTTCGTGCAGACCTGGGGTCGCGACTACACCATCACGCTGGCGCACTTTCGCACTGCGTTCAGCATGGAGTGGGGCGAGTTCGGCATCGTGTGGGCCGGCACCGCCTGGAGCTCGCTGTTTACCACGCTCAAGCTCGCAGCCATCTCGGCGCCGCTCACGGCCACGTTGGGCATCGGCATCGCCTGGTTGCTGGCGCGCACCGAGTTCCGGGGGCAGGGCGCCTTCGAGTTCGCCGCCCTGCTGGCTTTTGCCATCCCTGGCACCGTGCTGGGCGTGAGCTACATCCTGGCGTTCAACGTGCCGCCGTTCGAGCTCACGGGCACCGCACTCATCATCGTGCTGTGCTTCATGTTCCGCAATCTGCCGGTGGGGGTGCGTGCAGGCACGGCGGCGTTCAAGCAGCTCGACCGGTCGCTGGACGAAGCCTCGGTCATGCTGCGGGCCGGCAGCGTGCAGACGCTGCGCCACGTGGTGCTGCCGCTGCTCAAGCCGGCGCTGGTGGCCGCGCTGGTCTACAGCTTCGTGCGGGCCATCACCACGGTGAGTGCGGTGATCTTCCTTGTCACCGCCGAGAACGAGCTGGCCACCACCTACATCATCGGCCGCGTGGGCAACGGCGACTACGGCGTGGCGCTGGCGTACTGCACGGTGCTCATCGTGCTGATGTCCGCCTCCATCGGCCTGATCCAGCTGCTGGTGGGTGAGCGCAAGCTGGGCCGACGAGGAAGCACCCCCTGAGTCGCCTTCGGCGCCTTCCCCCTCAAGGGGGACGACGCCCTCGCTGCGGGGCGGCCCTTGCTCGGCGTCCCGCGCATGCGCCACGCCCGTTAATTCGCGTCATCGTCCATTGAAAAGACAATCATGAACAACATCGAAGATGCGGGCATCGTGTTCCGCAACATCACCAAGCGCTACGGCCGCGACACCTCGTTGGGCCTGGCCGTCAAGGGCATCAGCTTCGAGGTGCCGCGCGGCACGCTGGCCACCATCCTGGGGCCGTCGGGCTGCGGCAAGACCACCACCTTGCGCATGATCGCGGGGCTGGAGTCGCCCACCTCCGGCGAGATCTTCATCGGCGGCAAGGACGTGACCACGCTCGGCCCGGCGCAGCGCAACGTGAGCATGATGTTCCAGAGCTACGCGCTGTTTCCGCACATGAACGTGGCCGAGAACGTGATGTACGGCCTGCGCATGTCCGGCCAGCGTGACGAGGTGGCACGCGTCAAGGCGGTCGAGGCACTGCGCGGCGTGGGCCTGGTAGGCTATGACGACCGCCTGCCCAGCGAGTTGTCCGGCGGCCAGCAGCAGCGCGTGGCGCTGGCCCGCGCGCTGGTGCTGGAGCCCGAGGTGCTGCTGTTCGACGAGCCCCTGTCCAACCTGGACGCCCGCCTGCGCCGCGAGATGCGCGAGGAGATCCGCGCGCTGCAGCAGCGCCTGTCGCTCACCGTGGCCTACGTCACGCACGACCAGAGCGAGGCCATGGCCGTCAGCGACCAGATCATCGTGATGAACCAGGGTCTGATCGCGCAGCGGGGATCGCCCCGCGCGCTGTACGAAACCCCGGGCAGCGAGTTCGTCGCCGGCTTCATGGGCGAGGCCATGCTGTTCCCCGCCACGGCCCGCGCCGATGGCACGGTGACCGTGGGGCCGCTCACGATCCGCCCCCGGGCCTGCAAGCAGCAAGGCGCGGTCAAGGTCGCGGTGCGGCCCGAGGCATGGCGCATCGAGCGCCAGGGCGAGGGTCTGATGCCCGCGCGGCTGGAGAAGGCCGCGTACCTGGGCGCGGTGCACGAATACACCTTTGCCACAGAGCTGGGGCCCATCTTCGTCGTGTCGTCGGACCTGAGCGACGTGCTCACGCCGGGCGAGGACGTGCGGCTCGGCCTGGGCGTGCACGGGGTATCGGTGGTTGGTAGTACCGACTGAGCGGACGCTGATGTTCAATAATGACGCCATGAACCAACTCGACGCCCTCAAACAGTTCACCACCGTGGTTGCCGACACCGGCGACTTCAAGCAACTGGCGCAATTCCAGCCCCAGGATGCCACCACCAACCCGTCGCTGATCCTCAAGGCCGTGCAAAAGCCCGAGTACGCGCCGCTGCTGCAGGACACCGTGGCCCAGTTCCGCGGCCGCGCCATGGACGAGATCATCGACCGCCTGCTGGTGCGCTTCGGTCGCGAGATCCTCGCGACCATCCCCGGGCGCGTGTCCACCGAAGTGGATGCCCGCCTGAGCTTCGACACCAGCGCCACCGTCGCCCGCGCCGAACGCATCATCGAGCTGTACCAGGCCGAAGGCATCCACATCGACCGCGTGCTCATCAAGATCGCCGCCACCTGGGAAGGCATCAAGGCCGCCGAGCAGCTGGAGCGCAAGGGCATCCACACCAACCTCACGCTGCTGTTCTCGTTCGCTCAGGCCGTGGCCTGCGGCGAGGCCAAGGTGCAGCTGATCTCGCCCTTTGTCGGCCGCATCTACGACTGGTACAAGAAGCAGGCTGGCGCCCAGTGGGACGAAGCCGCACGCGCCGGTGCCAACGACCCGGGCGTGCAGTCCGTCACGCAGATCTACAACCACTACAAGCGCTTTGGCATTGCCACCGAGGTGATGGGCGCGAGCTTTCGCAACGTGGGCCAGATCACGGCGCTGGCCGGCTGCGACCTGCTGACCATCGCCCCCGAGCTGCTGGCCCAGCTGGCCGCCAGCGACGCGCCGCTGCATCCCGCACTGGACGCCCAGGCCGCCAAGACGCTGGACCTGGCTGCCGTGAGCTACGACGAAGCGGGCTTTCGCTTTGCGCTGAACGAAGACGCCATGGCCACTGAAAAGCTGGCGGAAGGCATCCGCGCGTTTGCGGCGGATGCGGTCAAGCTGGACAAGCTCATTCAGGCCGCGTGAGATCCGCTTAAGCAGGTTGCTATAAAAAACATAGCTGCTAGCGCTTGTCCATCAAGCGGTAGCAGCTTTTTTATGTGAATTCAGGGTGTGTGTGATGCCGCAGCGCTGCTGACCCGCTGACCCTTCGGTCTGCTACCCACAGGTCTTATCCTCGCACCGGTCGCACCCGACACAGGCACCCGCCAAGGCGTCAATGCTCAGCCCGCCGGCAACCGCAGCCCCACACGCAACCCGTGCGGCTCCACGTTTTCCGCCACAGCCTGGCCACCGTGGCGCAGTGCAATTTCTTCCACGATGGACAGCCCCAGGCCACAACCCCCGGGCTTGTCCGAGCCACGCCAAAAACGTGCGAACAGGTCCGACATGTTCGCGGGTGGCACGCCCGGCCCGTCGTCTTCCACCACCAGCGTGGCCCACAGGCCCGGGGCAGCATTCACCCGCACGGTGACGGTGGCACCCGCGCCGGCGTAGTGCAGCGCGTTGTCGATCAGGTTGTTCAGCGCCTCGCGCAGCAGCAGCGGGTGGCCCTGCACGGTCAGGTAGTCGTCGCCTTCGTAGCCCAGGTCCATGCCCTGCGCCAGCGCGCGCGCGGCCCACTCGCGTGCCACCTCGCGGGCCAGCGCGGCAATGTCCACTGCCTGCATCTCCACGTTCGATTCGGAGCGCGCCAGCTGCAGCAGCTGGTGCACCAAGTGGGCGCTGCGCTGGGCGGCGGCCAGCACTTTTTGCAGGCGCTCCTGCACGGCGGGCTCGTGGCTTTCGTGCAGGGCCAGCTCGGTCTGGCCGATCAGGCCGGCCAGGGGCGTGCGCAGCTGGTGCGCGGCGTCGTTCAAGAAGCGCTTTTCCTTGCGCTGCCCGCGCGCTACCGTCTCCAGCAGGCCGTTGATGGTGCTGGCCAGGGAGTGCACTTCTTGCGGCGCGGACGTGAGCTCGATGGGCGGCAGCGGGTCGGCGGTGTTGTGCTTGCGCGCGCCCGCTTTCTCGATCTGCGCCTCCAGGCGCTTTAACGGCTGCAGCCCGCGCAGCACGCCGGCGTAGACCACCGCGCTCAGCGCCAGGCCCATCAGGCCCATGGGCAGCAGCATTTGTTCGAGCAGCTCCTGCGCGATGCGCTCGCGCACCGTCAGGCTCTGCGCCACCTGCACGCGGAGGGTCTGGCGGGTCTGGGGCGTGCCGTAGTCCACATCGAGCAGCGCCACGCGCACGGGCTTGTCGTCCACGCGGGCCTGGTACAGGTACGGTTCGCCCACGCGCACGTCCACGGGCGGCGGCGAGGGCAGCTGCGCGTTGCCCAGCAGAAAGCGCCCGGGCGGGGACGAGACCATGTAGGTGATGCGGTCGGCTGGGTCCTGCTCCAGGATGTCCTGCGCGGCCTTGGGGAAGTCCACCAGCAGCCCGTCGCCGATGGGCTTGATCTGCCGCGCCAGCGCCCGCACCGACTGCGTCAGCGTCTGGTCGATGCCCTTTTCGCCGTTTTGCAACGCCACCCGCCACGCAAGAAAGCCGCCCGACAGCCACAGCACCAGTTGCGGCAGCAGCAGCCAGAGCAGCAGCTTGCGCTGCAGAGAGACGCCGTGGATGGGCTGCATGTCAGTCGTTGCCGGCATGTGCCACGCCGAGGCCGCTGAGCAAGGGCCGCCCCGCAGCAAGGGCGGTGTCCACCTGAGGGCAAGGTGCGAAGTGTCTCCAGCGCAAACCCATTCGCTTCATGGCTTTTCGAGCATGTAGCCCAGGCCCCGGATGTTGCGGATGTTCAGGCTCGTTTCGTCCAGCTTCTTGCGCAGCCGGTGCACGTACACCTCCAGCGCATTGGAGGCGAGCGGCGGTGCCGACTGACCGGGCTCCGGTGGGCCGGCGCGCCAGGCGGCCAGCACGTCGTCGCGCGTGACGACTTCGCCGCAGCGGTTGACCAGCAGTTCCAGCAGTTCCCACTCGCGCTGCGTGAGTTCCAGCGGCGTGCCGTCGAGCGTGGCCGCCTGGCTGGCATGGTCCAGCAGCAGCGCGCCGATGGTGGTGCTGGGCCCGCCCGAGGCGCTGCTGGGCTGCGTGAACGCGGGCTGCCGCGCGCGGCGCAGCATGGCCTGCAGGCGGGCCTGCAGCTCCTGCATGTTGAAGGGCTTGGTGATGTAGTCGTCGGCCCCTGCGTTGAGGCCCGCCACCCGGTCGTCGATGCCGTCGCGGGCGGTGAGAATCAGCACCGGCAGGCCGGCGATGTGGCCGCGGACCCAGGTCAGCAGCTCCATGCCGTCGGCGCCGGGCAGGCCCAGGTCCAGGATGATCCCGTCCACCGCCTGGGTCTGCAAAAGCGCGGTGGCCTGCGCCACACTGCACGCCGTGCAGACATCGTATTCAAGCTGTTTGAGCTGCCCGGTGAGGGCGTCGAGCAGCAGGGCATCGTCTTCAACGATCAGTAGGGTGGGCATGGTCTGTGAGCATAGCAAAGCATCCCGCCTGCGGTGGATGCAGAGCCTGCACCCGAGCCCATGGCTGAGCCCAGCCGACGTTGTAATTCGATAACCGGGCTAGGAGACTGGCATGTAACCAACAACCCGGGAAAGCCCTGATATGTTCATTAATTATTGTAATTAAAGTACCGACTGCGCTGAACGTCACCGGTATGTGGCGCGTAAACGGATTCAAACATCGAGGAGACAAGGGTATGTGGAAGATGACGAAGATCGCCGCAGTGGCGGTGGGCCTGGCGGCAGCGATGTCTGCCAGCGCGGGGGAGGTCGAGGTTCTGCATTACTGGACTTCGGGCGGCGAGGCCAAGTCGGTCGCCGAGCTCAAGAAGATCATGCAGGCCAAGGGCCACACGTGGCGCGACTTTGCCGTGGCCGGTGGCGGTGGCGACAGCGCCATGACCGTGCTCAAGAGCCGCGTGATCTCGGGCAACCCACCGTCTGCCGCGCAGACCAAGGGTCCGGCGATCCAGGAATGGGCGTCCGAAGGCGTGCTGGCCAACATGGATGCACTGGCCAAGGCCGAGAAGTGGGACGACCTGCTGCCCAAGGTCGTCGCCGACGTCATGAAGTACAAGGGCGCCTACGTGGCCGCCCCGGTCAACGTGCACCGCGTCAACTGGATGTGGGGCAGCTCCGAAGCCCTGAAGAAGGCCGGCGTGGCCGCCATGCCCAAGACCTGGGACGAGTTCTTTGCAGCCGCCGACAAGCTCAAGGCCGCAGGCCTGGTGCCCGTGGCCCACGGCGGCCAGAACTGGCAGGACTTCACCACCTTCGAATCGGTGGTGCTGGGTGTGGGTGGCGCCAAGTTCTACCAGGACGCCCTGGTCAAGCTCGATGACAAGGCCATCAACAGCGACACGATGAAGAAGTCGCTCGAGACCTTCCGCCGCATCAAGTCGTACACCGACGCTGGCGCCCCGGGCCGCGACTGGAACCTGGCCACGGCCATGCTGATCCAGGGCAAAGCGGGCTTCCAACTGATGGGCGACTGGGCCAAGGGCGAGTTCCTGGCGGCCAACAAGGTGCCGGGCAAGGACTTCCTGTGCGCAGCAGCACCGGGCACCACCACGGCCTACACCTTCAACGTGGACTCCTTCATCCTGTTCAAGCTCAAGGACGCCGCCGCCCAGAAGGCGCAGAGCGACCTGGCCAGCTCCATCATGAGCCCCGAGTTCCAGGAAGTGTTCAACCTGAACAAGGGTTCCATCCCGGTGCGCGCCGGCCAGAAGATGGACAAGTTCGACGACTGCGCCAAGGCCTCGGCCAAGGACTTCATCGACACCGCCAAGAGCGGCAGCCTGCTGCCCAGCGTGGCCCACGGCATGGCGATCGCGCCCGCGACCGAAGGCGCCATCAAGGACGTTGTCAGCCAGTTCTGGAATGACGACAAGGTGAGCGTTGCCGACGCGATGAAGAAGATCGCGACCGCCGCCAAGACCAAGTAATCCAAGCAAACCACCAGTAGAGGGATCCCATCATGATGAAAAGAAACCGCCTCACGGCGGTGGCTTTGGCCGCCGCATGCGCGATGAGTAGTGCCATGGCAATGGATGTTGCCGGCTTCGAGTTCAACGGTTACTCGCGGGGCGGCCCGGTGTTCAACCACTCCGACGGCGTCAAGGGCAACCTGGCGCTCGGCGGCGAGCTGCAAAAATTCCGCCTGGGCAACGAGGGCGACAACGGCATCGAAGTCAACTTTGCCAAGGGTTTCGAGACCAACGGCATCAAGTGGAAGATCAACTACATGCCCGCCAAGTGGGGCAGCGGCGACATCAGCACCGAGCAGGCCTTCGTGGAAATGAGCGGCTTCTCGTTCTCGCCCGAAGCCAAGTTCTGGGCCGGCCAGCGCCGCCTGCGTATCCAGGACGTGCACATCGTCGACTACTTCCTGCTGAACTACGGTGACAACGTCGGCGCGGGCGTGACCGACGTGCCGATCGGCGGCATGAAGCTGGGTGTGGGCGTGTTCAGCGGCGACAAGTTCGACGGCAACCTGCCCAACGACGTGAAGGCGCACCGTATCAACGCCGACCTGTCCGAGATCAACACCAACCCCGGCGGCAAGCTGCGCGTGCTGCTGACGGCCGTGGGCGGCAAGAACCAGGTCGGCGGTGGCTCCGGTTCGGGTGTGTCGCTGATGCACACGCAAAAGGAATTCCTGCTGCCGAGCATCAGCAACACGCTGTACCTGCAGACGTCCCGTGGCCATGCCCGCATCGATGGCGAGTTCGAGTCTATCGACGGCACCCGCGCCGGCCGCCGCTCCACGCGGATCGCCGACTCCATCAACTGGCAAAGCGGCCCCTTCGGCGGCCAGGCCCTCATTGGCTACCAGACCAACAAGGCTGACCTGACCGGTGTCGAGACCAAGGACTTCTCGCTGGGCGGCCGGGGTTCGTACGCCTTCACGCAGAACTTCAAGATGCTGGCCGAGCTGTCGACCACGACCCGCAAGGGCAACACGGGCCCTGACCAGCGCCTGTCCAAGGTCACGCTGGCCGGCGCCCTGGCGCTGTCGGAAGACTTCTGGTCACGCCCTGAACTGCGCCTGTATGTGACCAAGGCCAACTGGAACCAGGCAGCGGCCGTGGCGAATGCCGCCACGTTCGGCGCCAACGGCAAGACCTCGCGTACGCTGGTGGGCGTGCAGTACGAGGTCTGGTGGTAAGCAATTCCACACCGGGCCGCAGGACGTGTTGCCAAGGTTTGCGCCTTGGCTGCGCCGCCCGGCGGCCTGGGCATGGAATGGTGAAGTGAGTGAGTTAGCGAGTTAGTCAGAGGTTACTTTGTTCGGTTGGGGGGCACTCTGTGCGTGCCCCCCTTTTTTCATATTGCAGGCACATGCCACACATTTTTCGCAGCCGTCCAAGATGGCTCCCACGCTTTGCCTTTCACCTCGCCTTTGCCCCTGCGCGGGCCGCTGATCGCAAGGCCGTGGCTTTTCATTCGGGGGTGGCCCGGCGATGACCAAGAATTCGTTTGAGACATGGTTGCCCAAGCTGGTCGTGACACCGGCTTTTGTGTTGGGATTCGCGTTCATCTACGGCCTGATGCTGTGGAACGGCGTATTGAGCCTGACCGTGTCCCGCATGCTGCCCAACTACGACTGGGCGGGCCTGGCGCAGTACGAGCGCCTGTGGGAGATGGACCGCTGGTGGGTGGCCCTCAAAAATCTGGGCATCTTCGGCGTGGGCTACGTCGGCGGGTCGCTCGCCATCGGCGTGGTGCTGGCCGTGCTGCTGGACCAGAAGATCCGTGCCGAAGGCGCACTGCGCACGATTTATCTGTACCCCATGGCGCTGTCCTTCGTGGTCACGGGCACGGCCTGGAAGTGGCTGCTGAACCCGGGCCTGGGCATCGAAAAAATGGTGCGCGACTGGGGCTTTCCCAACTTTGAATTCGGCTGGCTGGTCGACACCGACATGGCCATCTACTGCGTGGTGATCGCCGGCATCTGGCAGAGCGCGGGCTTTGCGATGGCGCTCTTTTTAGCCGGACTGCGCGGCATCGACGACAGCATCATCAAGGCCGCGCAGGTCGACGGTGCATCGCTGCCGCGCATCTACTGGCGCATCGTGCTGCCGGCCCTGCGGCCCGTGTTCTTCTCCACGCTCATGGTGCTGTCGCACCTGGCGATCAAGAGCTTCGACCTGGTGATGGCGCTCACGGCCGGCGGGCCGGGCTTTGCCACCGACGTGCCCGCGACCTTCATGTACACCATGTCGTTCTCGCGCGGCCAGATCGGCCTGGGCGCAGCCAGCGCGACCATGATGCTGGCCACTGTGGCAGCCCTGGTCATCCCCTATCTCTATAGCGAACTGCGGACCAAGCCCCATGACCGCTAAGCCCTCTCTGCTCCCGTCCGTGGGCCGCTTTCTGGTCTACGCGGTGCTGGCCCTGGCCACCGCCTTCTTCTTGCTGCCGCTGTACGCGATGCTGGTGACTTCGTTCAAGGATGCGGAGGAGATCCGCAGCACGTCGCTGCTGGCCTTGCCCGCCGCGCTGAACTGGTCGGCCTGGGGTACGGCGTGGTCCAGCGCCTGCACCGGTGTGGACTGCAACGGCCTGCGCCCGTTCTTCATGAACTCGGTGGCCATGGCGGTGCCGGCGGTGCTGATATCGACCGTCTGGGGCGCGCTCAATGGCTACGTGCTCAGCCTGTGGAAGTTTCGCGGCAGCGACACGCTGTTCGGCCTGCTGCTGTTCGGCGTGTTCATGCCCTTCCAGGTGGTGCTGCTGCCGATGAGCCAGGTGCTCGGCTGGCTGGGGCTGTCCAGCTCCATCACCGGCCTGGTGATGGTGCACTGCCTGGCGGGCCTGGCGGGCACCACGCTGTTCTTTCGCAACTACTACGCGGCCATCCCGAAAGAGCTGGTGAACGCGGCGCGCATGGACGGCGCCAGCTTCTTCCAGATCTTCTGGCGCATCGTGCTGCCGCTGTCCACGCCCATCGTGATGGTCACGCTGATCTGGCAGTTCACCAACATCTGGAACGACTTCCTGTTCGGCGTGGTGTTCTCGGGCACCGACTCCAAGCCGGTGACGGTGGGGTTGAACAACCTGGCCAACACCAGCTCCAGCGTGAAGGCCTACAACGTGGACATGGCCGCCGCCATCATCGCGGGCCTGCCCACCATGGTGATCTACGTTCTCGCAGGCAAGTTCTTCGTGCGCGGCCTGACGGCCGGCGCAGTCAAGGGATAAGGGTAATCAAGAAAATGGCGTCATCACTCGACATCGCAGGCATCAACAAGCGCTTTGGCAAGGGCGACAAAAGCGTGGAGGTGCTGCGCAAGGTGGACATCCACGTGGCACCGGGCGAATTTTTGATCCTGGTGGGCCCCTCGGGCTGCGGCAAATCCACGCTGCTCAACATCATCGCGGGGCTGGACGAGCCCACCGAGGGCGAGATCCGCATCGCCGACAAGAACGTGGTGGGCATGCCCCCGCGCGACCGCGACATCGCCATGGTGTTCCAGAGCTACGCGCTGTACCCCACGCTGTCGGTGGCCGACAACATCGGCTTTGCGCTGGAGATGCGCAAGATGCCCAAGCCCGAGCGCCAAAAGCGCATCGACGAAGTCGCCGCCATGCTGCAGATCACCCACCTGCTCGACCGCCGGCCCAGCCAGCTGTCGGGCGGCCAGCGCCAGCGCGTGGCCATGGGCCGGGCCCTGGCGCGCCAGCCGCAGCTCTTCTTGTTCGACGAGCCGCTGTCCAACCTGGACGCAAAGCTGCGTGTGGAGATGCGCGCCGAGATCAAGCGCCTGCACCAGGCCAGCGGCATCACCAGCGTGTACGTGACGCACGACCAGGTCGAGGCCATGACCCTGGGCTCGCGCATCGCGGTGATGAAGGGCGGCGTGGTGCAGCAGCTGGGCACCCCCGACGAGATCTACAACCGCCCGGCCAACACGTACGTGGCGACCTTCATCGGCTCGCCCACCATGAACCTGCTGCGCGGCGGCGTGCAGCCGGCCGGGCAGTTCGGCATCGAGGGCGCGTCGCTGAGCCTGGCACCGCCCCGGTCCGTGCCCGAGATGCTGCTGGGCGTGCGGCCCGAGCATCTGCAGATGCAGGACGACGCGCCCTGGCGTGGCCAGGTGAGCGTGGTCGAGCCCACCGGGCCGGACACCTACGTGATGGTCGATACCGCCGCTGGCAACGTCACGCTGCGCACCGATGCACAAACGCGCGTGCAGCCCGGCGACCACGTGGGCCTGACCGTGGCGCCGGCCAATGCGCACTGGTTCGACGCGAAGACCGAAGAGAGGCTGGGCTGAGGTGTAGCGACAGCGCCCTGGGATTGGCGGCGCTGCTGTAGCCTCGCTCTCGCGACCTCTTCCGACGAGGGCAGGGGGCGCACCCGATGCCCGGGCGGCACCGGTTCCACGACCGCGCTCGCTGCGCGCATCAAAACGTCCAGGATGTTTCGGACGGAGACTTAGGTCTTTGCGGGGCTTTGTATTTCAGGTAAAAACTGCCTGTACCGCTCGTCCATCAAGCGCAAGCAGCTATATTTTTCATAGCTGCAGAACATTTTTCTTCAAGCCCATGCACTCCACGCACCCGCAGCGCCTTCTCGCCGACATCGGCGGCACCAACATCCGCCTGGCCTGGCAGGACTCGCCCACCGGCCCGCTCAACGACACCCGCGTGCTGCCCTGCGCGCAGTTCCCCACCGTCGATGCCGCGCTGTCGGCATACCTGAAGGAAGTGGGCGTGCCCACGCCGCGCGAGGCTGCCTTCGGCATTGCCAACCCGGTGACGGGCGACGCCATCCGCATGACCAACCACAGCTGGAGCTTCTCGCAGCGCGCGGTGCGCGAGGCGTTCGGCTTCGAGCGGCTGGTGGTCATCAACGACTTCACGGCGTTGGCGCTGGCGCTGCCGCTGCTCACGCCCGACCTGCTGCGCCAGGTGGGCGGCGGCCAGGCGGTGCCCGGCAGTGCCATCGCGCTCGTCGGGCCCGGCACGGGGCTCGGGGTGTCCGGCCTGGTGTTCCCGCCGGGTTCCAGCGCCGGCGTGCCGCTGTCGGGCGAGGGCGGCCACGTCACGCTGGCCGCGCAGACGCAGCGCGAATTCGACGTGCTGGCCATCCTGCAGGAGCGCTACGGCCACGTGTCCGCCGAGCGCGCCGTGTGCGGCGCGGGCCTGGTGGACCTGTACCACGCGGTGCGCCGCCTGGCGCAGCGCGGCGGTAAAGAGGTGAGCTCCGCCGCGCAGGTGACGGAACTGGCGCTGCAGTCCCAGGATGCCCTGGCGCTCGAGGCGCTGAATCTGTTCTGCGGCTTTCTGGGCAGCGTGGCCGGCAACCTGGCCCTGACGCTGGGCGCCCGCGGCGGCGTGTACCTGGGCGGCGGCATGGTGCCGCGCCTGGGCGAGTGGTTCGACCAATCCTCGTTCCGCGCACGCTTCGAGGCCAAGGGGCGCTTCAAGTCGTATCTTGCAGACATCCCCTGCTGGATCATCGACCCCAGCGCCACGCCCGCGCTGTACGGCGCATCGCGCGCACTCGATATCGCGGGCTCCGAAGGGTGACGGTGGGCGGCAGTGATCCGCCTGCGCCACCCTCGCAGGCTGCGCTGCCTGCACTGCAGCTGAGCGGCATCCACCACGTGGCGATCATCGCGAGCGACTATGCGCGCTCGCGCCGCTTCTACACCGAGGTGCTGGGTCTGCGGGTGGTGAACGAGGTGTTCCGCGCAGAGCGGCAGTCGCACAAGCTCGACCTGGAGTTGCCCGACGGAACGCAAGTCGAGCTGTTCTCCTTTCCCCACCCGCCAGCGCGCGCTTCGTACCCGGAGGCCTGCGGCTTGCGCCATCTGGCGCTGCGGGTAGCGGACCTCGATGCCAGCCTCCAGGTGCTGGCCTTGCACGGTGTTGCCGTGGAGCCGGTGCGCACGGACCCGTTCACGGGCGTACCCTTCACGTTCATTGCGGACCCGGATGGGTTGCCGATCGAACTGGTGGGGCGGGCTGGACGCGGAGATTGAGCCTCTCCACGCCCGCTGCGCTCGGCGAGCGATCAATGGTCAGGTCACTTCGGTTTCGATGAGGTCGCAGCCAACTCGGCCCGCGCTGCAGCAGTGGTCTTCTCGAACCATTCCGAGTCTTCTTCCACTTGCTTGCGAACCACCCGCTCTTCCTCTTCGTCCAGGAACGTGGTGCTTCGCAGCCGGCTTCTGACGACGGGCAACGAAACCAAACCACAGGCAATCCCGGCGCGGGCCCATCGGAGGTCCCTGGGCTCGCTGCGGGCGTACTTGGACACGGCTGCGTCGTTGGGGTCCAGGAACCAGATGCGCAGCCCATCACGGTGCACGCACAGCATGCGGGCCTCCCAACCGTCGGGCAGGCTCGGCAAGGTGGGCGAGACCGGGTCCAGGTAGTAGCCGTGCTCCATGCGAAAAGGCGACTCCTCGCCCAGCATGGGCCCCAGGTCGAAGATGCGGCCAGGGTCTGCCTTGGTGTAGCAGTCGATGTCGATGGACATCGACATTGCTTCAGGAATGCGAACCCCATCTTCCACACCGAGTACGGACAGGCTTCCGATGACGACGTAGTCGGAATGTCCGCTGAGCTCTCGGGCGCGCTGGAGGGCCACGACCACCTGGTCGAGGTTCATGGCGCGAGCCCCGGCCAGGGTGAGTTCTGGCGCAGCGCGGGCCCCCAGCTATCAGCGTCCGACACCATGGCCTGGGCCAACTTTGGCAAGGGCAGCTCCAACAGCGCCTGCCACCGGTCGATGTAGTCGCTGCTGCAAAGCTGGTGCGTGCGCCATTGCTCCACGACGGCCATTGCTTTTTTCACCAGTTGCCGGCCCTGCGCGGGGGGCAGTGTTGCCAGGTCGACGGCCAGCTGTTGGTGCCTGATCAGGCGCTCGTTCTCGCGCAGGGTCTGGGCCAGCCGTGCCATCTTGCGTTCGGACAACGTTGCTTGCCGTTTGTCGACTGAAGAGAAGTATTCCGGCGCAGCCATGATGGCCTTGACCTTGCCATGCTTTTCGATGGCCACAGGGCCACGCTCGGCGGCCTCAAGGAGATGGCCGAAAGACTGCTTGGCGTCGGTGGCCGAAATTTGCTGCATGGTGGCGCTCCAATTTTGTCCATTTTATAAAGAAATGGACAAAATAAAATATCCAGGTCTTTGGCGCCCCCGTTGGTATCACATTTCCTCGCTCCAGCAATGCCCATCCCGCGCGATCATCGCGCTGGCAGCGCTGGGGCCCCAACTGCCCGGTGCGTACGGACGCGGGCCGGCGGGGTCGTTCCTCCAGTGCTGCAGGATGGGCTCCACCCAGCGCCAGGCTTCTTCCTGCTCGTCGCTGCGCACGAAAAGGTTCAGGCGACCGGCGATCACGTCGAGCAGCAGGCGCTCGTAGGCGCCCACGCGCTCGGTGCCGAAGCGCTGGTCGAAGTCCAGGTTCAGCGCCACCTGCGACAGCGCGGGCTCGGTCTGGTTCTGGGGCGCGCCCTGGGCCAGCAGGTGCAGCTCCAGACCGTCCTTGGGCTGCAGGTTGATCACCAGGCGGTTCACCGCGCCGGTGGGCATCTTGAAGATGGGGTGCGGCACGGGGCGGAAGTTGACGACGATGTGCGCGTCGCGCCCCGCCAGCCGCTTGCCGGTGCGGATGTAGAACGGCACGCCCGCCCAGCGCCAGTTGGAGATCTCGGTGCGCAGCGCGACAAAGGTCTCGGTGGTGCTGTTGCCGGCCACGCCCTTTTCCTGCAGGTAGCCCGGCACGTTGTGCCCGTGCGTCTTGCCTGCGGCGTACTGCCCGCGGATCACGTGCTGGCCGATGGTCTCCATGCTCCAGGGCTTGAGCGACTGCAGCACCTTGAGCTTTTCGTCGCGGATCGCGTTGGCGCTGGAGTTGATGGGCGGCTCCATGCCGATCGCGCACAGCAGCTGCAGCGCGTGGTTCTGCACCATGTCGCGCAATGCGCCGGTCTGGTCGTAGAAGGCGCCGCGCGTCTCCACGCCCAGCTCTTCGGCGATGGTGATCTGGATGTTGGCAATGTGCTCGCGGCGCCACAGGGGCTCGAACAGCGCGTTGCCAAAACGCATCGCAAACAGGTTCTGCACCGACGGCTTGCCCAGGTAGTGGTCGATGCGAAAGACCTGCTCCTCCTTGAGCACGCGGCGCAGCGTGTCGTTGATGGCCTGGTTCGACTTCAGGTCGTGGCCCAACGGCTTTTCCAGCACCACGCGGGTGTTGGGGCCGTTCAGGCCGACGGCGGCGATCTGCTCGCACACGTTGGTGAACAGGCTGGGGGCCGTGGCCACGTACATCACCACCGTGTCGGCGCCACGTTCGTGCAGCACGTCGGCCAGGCGGGCGTAGTCCTGCGTTTGCGACAGGTCCATGCGCAGGTAGTGCAGCAGCGCGCCGAAGCGCTCGAACTCGTCCGGGGTGGGGCGCTTGGCCAGGTCCACGCTGTCGAAGCGGGACTGGATCAGGCTGCGGTATTGTTCGTCGCTCAGCTCGTCGCGCGCCACCGCAATGATGCGGCCCCCCTCGGGCAAGGTCCCGTGGCGAAACGCCTGAAAGAGCGCGGGCATGAGCTTGCGCCAGGCCAGATCGCCGGTGCCTCCAAACAGGACGAGGTCAAAACTCATGGGGTCTCCGTATCAGTGGTGTGGGTGGTGTGCACGCAGTCCTGCTGAGGGCCATGTGCAGGCTCGAAATTGTAATCTCGTTACATCGGAATGTGTAGGTGCAAAGGCCGTAGAACGATTTTTGACAGTTCGGCTGGCAAAAGGTATCGAACAAATTAGGTAATCAAGTTACTATCTCGCCGCGTGTTCTTTTACCTCTCGTGAATTCCACCATGTCCCTCCGTTGCGACCAGACACCGCAGTGGCCTCAGTTGCAGGCTGCCTATTCCACCCACGGGCACCAGCTGGACCTTCGGCAAGCTTTCGCCGACGATGCGCAGCGGTTCGGCCACTTCAGCCAGCAGGCCCCGCATGTGTTTGCCGACCTGTCCAAGAACCTGTGGGACAGCGCGACCGAAGCCCTGTTGCTGGACATGGCCCGGTCCACCGGCCTTACACAGCACCGCGATGCAATGCTTAGCGGCCAGCCCATCAACAGCACCGAAGGCCGCGCCGTGCTGCACACGCTGCTGCGCCGCCCGGCGGGACTGGCACTGCCTGGTGACGACAGCAGCATCGCCGGCCATCTGGCCGACGTGCATGCCACGCTCGATGCCATGCTGGCCTATGCCGATACGGTGCGGGCCGACAGCACCATCACCGACATCGTGAACATCGGCATCGGCGGCTCGGACCTGGGGCCGCACATGGCGGTGCTGGCGCTCGAAGAGTTCCGCGCCCAGGGCAAGCAACTGCACTTCGTCTCCAATGTGGACGGCCATGAGCTGCACACCGTGCTGCAGTCGCTGCGGCCGCAGAACACGCTGTTCCTCATCGCGTCCAAAACGTTCACCACCGCCGAGACCATGACCAACGCCCGCTCGGCGCTGGCGTGGTTCGCGGCGCAGGGCGGGCAGGATGTGGGGCGCCATTTCGCGGCGCTCACCACCAATGTCGATGCAGCCCGGGCGATGGGCATCACCACCACGTTCGGCTTCTGGGACTGGGTGGGCGGGCGCTATTCGCTGTGGTCGGCCATTGGCTTGCCGATCGCCATTGCCATCGGCTCCGCAGGCTTTCGCGACCTGCTGGCGGGCGCGCACGCGATGGACGAACACTTTCGCACCGCACCGCTGGCGCAGAATCTGCCGGTGCGACTGGGGCTGCTCGACGTCTGGTACCGCAACTTCCACGGCTTCACCAGCCGTTGCATCGCGCCCTACCATGCGGCGCTGCGCCGCGTGCCCGCCTATCTGCAGCAACTGGAGATGGAGAGCAACGGCAAGCGCGTGGCGCTCGATGGCACGCCGGTGTCGGTGGCCACATCGCCCGTGCTGTGGGGCGAGCCGGGCACCAACGGCCAGCATGCGTTCTTTCAGATGTTGCACCAGGGCACGGACGTGTTGCCCCTGGAGTTGATCGCCGTACGCCAGGCCACGCACCCCCTGAAGGGCCACCACGAAAAGCTGCTGGCCAACGCCCTGGCGCAGGCCCAGGCGCTGATGATGGGCAAAGAGGGCGAGGACGGCCACCGGCACTTTCCGGGCAACCGCCCCAGCACCTTCCTGCTGCTGGATGCGCTCACCCCCGCATCGCTGGGGGCGCTGATCGCGCTGCAGGAGCACCGCGTGTTTGTGAGCGGAAGCCTGTGGGGCATCAACAGCTTCGACCAGTGGGGCGTGGAGCTGGGCAAGGTGCTGGCCAAGGACCTGGAGGCGCGCTTGGCCAGCGGCGACACCGGGGGGCTGGATGGCTCGACCGCCGGGCTGATGGGCCGCCTGCGCAGCGGTATTTGATTTGAAGTGCAGGGGGCCGAAGGCTCCCTGCCTTCGTTTCATCGCCGCCCATTGCCGACCATTTGCCGACCATTCCCATCCCGTTCAGGCTGAGCCTGTCGAAGCACCGCGCAGCGCTTCATCCAGCACGCAAACCGACCCCTCAAAACAAACATCCGTTCACGCCGCGCAGTGTCGAAGCGATGGGCCAAGGCTTCGACAAGCTCAGCCCGAACGGTCCAGGAGATTTTCACCATGACTGCCTCCCTGCCGGACTTCCGGTCGCCCACCTTTCTGCGCCAGCATCTGCGCGACACCATGGCGTTCTACGACCCGGTGGCGACCGACCCGAGTGGCGGCCTGTACCACTTCTTCCTGGACGACGGCACGGTGTACGACACGCGCACCCGCCACCTCGTCAGCGCCACACGCTTCGTGGTCACGCACGCCATGCTGTACCGCACCACGGGCGAGGCGCGCTACCAGGCCGGCATGCGGCACGCGCTGCAGTTCGTGCGCGACGCTTTTCTGGACCCTGCCACGGGCGGCTACGCATGGCTGATCGACTGGCACGATGGCCGCGCCACCGTGCTCGATGCCACGCGGCACTGCTACGGCATGGCCTTCGTGATGCTGGCGTACGCGCGCGCGTTCGAAGCCGGTGTGCCCGAGGCGCGCGCCTGGCTGGCCGAGGCCTTCGACACCGCAGAGCGCCACTTCTGGCAGCCCGCGCACGGCCTCTATGCCGACGAGGCCTCGCCCGACTGGGCGCTGACCAGCTACCGCGGCCAGAACGCCAACATGCACGCCTGCGAGGCGATGATCTCGGCCTTTCGCGCCACGGGCGAGCAACGCTACATCGAGCGCGCCGAGCAGCTCGCGCAAGGCATCTGCCAGCGCCAGGCGGCCCTGTCGGACCGCACATCGGCCCCCGCCGCCGAAGGCTGGGTGTGGGAGCACTACCAGGCGGACTGGTCGGTGGACTGGGAGTACAACCGCCACGACCGCACCAACATCTTCCGCCCCTGGGGCTACCAGGTCGGCCACCAGACCGAGTGGGCCAAGCTGCTGCTGCAACTCGACGCCCTGGCCCCCGCCGACTGGCACCTGCCCTGCGCGCGCTTCCTGTTCGACGACGCGCTGGCCAAAGGCTGGGATGCCGTGCATGGCGGCATCGTCTACGGCATGGCGCCCGACGGCAGTGTTTGCGACGACGGCAAGTACCACTGGGTCCAGGCCGAAAGCATGGCCGCCGCCGCAGTGCTGGCCGTGCGCACCGGCGAGCCGCAGTACTGGGACTGGTACGACCGCATCTGGAGCTACTGCTGGGAGCACTTCGTGGACCACGAGCACGGCGCGTGGTTCCGCATCCTCGACGGCGCCAACCGCAACCACACGCGTGAGAAGAGCAACGCGGGGAAGGTGGACTATCACAACATGGGGGCGGTTTATGACGTGTTGTTGGCAATCGGTAACCGTGTCGGAGTGTGAAAGTTAATTTTTCAACACTCCTGATTATGAAGGTTTCGATTAATCCTGTGGCTAAAATTGGACGAAAGTGCTGAGTTTGAAAATCTGAAGATTTTTTCTCTTCTCCTGTGCCAGTGGTTTGCTAGATTGCGCATTTCTTAAAGATTAAGTTCAATGACACGCCCTAGAAGACCGGTTTTTAACCATGCATGGCGCGCTTTCATGACGGTTCGTGTTCCCGTCAAAGAGGTCGGGCGCAAGATTGGCGGTATGGTTTACAAAAACACTGAGCTTGATCCAAAGCTCGGTGGCTTTCAAAATGCTTGTGCCATCAGAATGAGCTATGTTCTGAATATGACTGGCTTTCCCATCCCCAAGGGGCAGTCATACAAGTCAGTCAGCGGTGCAGATGGTCAGCAGTATCTGTACCGTGTGTCAGAGATGATGGCCTATTTGGAAAAGACTTTTGGCAGGCCTGACAAGTCTGTGCGGGCGCCCAAGACGACCGACTTTCACGGGCTGAAGGGCATCATCGTTGTCAAGGGGCAAGGTTGGGCCAATGCTGTGGGGCATATCACGCTGTGGGATGGGGTCAAATGTTCTGATAGTTGCCATTTGATGGCAGACCCTGACAATGGTCCGTTTGTGCCTGATATTGGATTGCTCTGGGTCTTGTCATGAAAGCACTTTTTCTTGCGCTTGCGCTGATAGCATGGGTAACGCCACCGGCATTTGCACGGCCTTTGGCGCAGACCAGCCAATACTCCCAGAAAACACTGTTGAAGAATTGGGCTCTCAGCATTTGTCTGGCCCAGGTGGCGCAAGATGAGCGCACTGCGCAGGACGCCGCGTCAACGGCTGGCGCCTACCTGGAGTTTGGCCACCAAGATTTGGTGGTGTATGAGCAGATCAGGGCACTGGTTGCCAAGTATGTTGCGCTCCAATATGGCGGGTCAGTGCCCTCTGAGTTCAAGACCATGAAATGCATTGATCTATTTCACAGCAAAGAGTTGGATCAACTGACCGCCAGGGCAACAGTCAAAAAGTCGAAGTAGTAAATTTCTGAACAGCGAGTCCAGTCGTATCAACTGCCACGCTGAACAGAGACCCCGCCGGCACCTCAGCCTCTTGCTCCTCCACAGGCCGCCCGGCCCGCGCCGACGTGATGTACAGCGTGCGCAAGTCCTCCCCGCCAAAACACACCATGGTCGGGCACTGCACCGGCACAGCGATGCGCTGCAGTACATCCCCTGTGGGAGACAGCTGCAGCACGCAGGCCCCTTCGTACATCGCCACCCAGTAGTTGCCCTCCACATCCACCGCCGCGCCATCCGGCCGGCCTCCGTACGGCTGCCCATCCACCTTGCGGTCGAAGTGCACCCAGGGCCGTCGATTGGTGATCGCACCGGTGGTCAGGTCGAAGTCAAAGCGGTCGATGCGGTGCTCGGGCGTGTTGGACCAATACATCACGCGGTTGTCGGGGCTGAAGGCGAGGCCGTTGGCGGTGAAGTTGTCGCCGGCCATGTGCCGCACGGTGTAGCCGGTGCCATCTGCAGCCGCCGACAGGCACCACAGGGCCGCGTCGGGTGCGGTGCGCGGGGTGATCATCGAGCCTGCCCAGAAGCGGCCTGCCGCATCGCAGCGGCCGTCGTTCAGGCGCAGGCGCCGGGTGTCGTGCTGGTCCGGCGGCAACAGGGCGAGCAGGGTGAGGTCGCCGCTCGCAGTGTCGAGTTGGTAGAAGCCGTCCCGTAACCCGATTACGATGTTTCCGCCTGCCGAGGGCGCGCAGCATGCGGGCTCGCTGGGGGTCTTCCACTGGCGGTGCTCTCCGCTCACGGGGTTCCAGGCAATCACCGTGTGTCCCTGAATGTCACACCAGTAAAGGGATTTTTCCTCGGGGTGCCAGAAAGGAGATTCGCCCAGTTCGGACGGCGGAAGGGGCAGGCGCTTAAGGGTCATGGGTTGAAGTGCGGTGGTTATCGAGTTACATTCTAGGGCCCAGAACAGGGCCTGTGCACAGGCCTTTTCCCTCCTTTCCCCACCGATGGAGCATCCCATGCATTCAGTCGTAGCGCGCGTGACGGCTCGCATCATCCAGCGCAGCGTGGACACGCGGGCCGCCTACCTGGCCGGTGTCGACGCCATGATCCAGCGCAAGCCCCCGCAAGACCGCATGGGCTGCGCCAACCTGGCCCACGCGTACGCGGCGCTGCCCGGCGCCGAGAAGTTCAAGGTCACCGTCGAAAAGGCGCCCAACATCGGCATCGTGACGGCTTACAACGACATGCTGTCGGCCCACCAGCCGTACCAAAGTTACCCCGCGCTGCTGCGCGACGAGGCCGCCCGCCACGGCGCCACGGCCCAGGTGGCCGGCGGCGTGCCGGCGATGTGCGACGGCGTGACGCAGGGCACGCCCGGCATGGAGCTGTCGCTGTTCTCCCGCGACGCGATTGCCATGGCCACGGCGGTAGCGCTGTCCCACGACGTGTTCGACGCCGCGCTGCTGCTGGGCGTGTGCGACAAGATCGTGCCGGGCCTGTTGATCGGTGCGCTGCACTACGGGCACCTGCCCTGCGTGTTCGTGCCCGCCGGCCCCATGGGCTCGGGCCTGCCGAACAAGGACAAAGCCAAGGTGCGCGAGCAGTACGCGCAGGGTCTGGTGGGGCGTGACGAGCTGCTCAAGGCCGAGTCGGCCGCGTACCACAGCCCCGGCACCTGCACCTTCTACGGCACGGCCAACAGCAACCAGATGCTGCTCGAAGCCATGGGTCTGCATGTGCCCGGCGCAGCCTTTGCGCCACCCGGCACGGGCGAGCGCGAGGCCTTCACCCGCCAGGCGGTGCGCACGGTGCTCGACATCGGCAAGCGCGGCCAGCGCTTCACGCCCATCGGGCGCCTGGTGGACGAACGCTGCATCGTCAACGCCATGGCCGCGCTGCTGGCCACCGGGGGCTCCACCAACCACCTGATCCACTGGGTGGCCATTGCGCGCAGCGCCGGCATCCTGATCGACTGGACGGACTTTGACGAGCTGTCGTCCGTGGTGCCGCTGCTGGCCCGCGTGTACCCCAATGGCGATGCCGATGTGAACCAGTTCGAGGCCGCGGGCGGCCCGCCCTGGATCCTGCGCGAGTTGCTGGACAACGGCCTCATGCACGGCGACGTGCTCAGCGTGAACGCAGGCGGCATCGCCGAAGGCGGGCAGGCCGCACCGGCGGTGTCCGGCGATGTGTCGGTGCTGCGGCCGGTGAGCGAGCCGTTCTCGCCCACGGGCGGCCTGCGCCTGCTGCAGGGGCGCCTGGGCCGTGCGGTGATCAAGGTCTCGGCCGTGCCGGAAGACCGCCACATCATCGAGGCGCCCGCGCGCGTGTTCGACTCGCAGGAAGCATTGCTCGCCGCCTTCAGCGCGGGCGAGGTACAGCAGGACATGGTGGCCGTGGTCCGCTTTCAGGGCCCGCAGGCCAACGGCATGCCCGAGCTGCACAAGCTCACGCCCCCGCTGGCCGTGCTGCAGAACCAGGGCTTCAAGGTGGCGCTGGTGACGGACGGCCGCATGAGCGGCGCATCGGGCAAGGTGCCCGCCGCCATCCACGTGACGCCCGAGGCGCTGGCCGGCGGCCCGCTGGCCAAGGTGCTGGACGGCGACATCGTGCGGGTGGACGCCGTGGCCGGTACGCTCGACGTGCTGGTCGACGAGGCCACCTGGGCGGCACGCGTGCCGGCACCGTACAACGCGGCCTCGCAGGTCGGCTTCGGCCGCGAACTCTTCACCAACTTCCGCCGCCATGCGGGCGGAGCCGAGCAGGGCGCCTGCACTTGGCTGTAATGGTCTCGCCCTGAGCCGCTTCGCGCCTGCCCCAAAGGGAAAGCCACCGGTGGCCTGGCAGAGCCAGTTCCACGGTGGCCCTGGTAGGGCGTCGCGCCAGTTTCATCCGCCGCTTTCGGCACACAGTCACAAGGAAAAACCATGAATCCGCTTGATATCGCCAGCCATGGCCCCGTCATCCCCGTCATCGTGATCGACCGCGTGGAAGACGCGTTGCCGCTGGCCGAAGCCTTGCTCGCCGGTGGCGTGAAGGTACTGGAGGTGACGCTGCGCACCGCTGCCGGCCTGCCGGCCATCGAGACCATCGCCCGCAATCTGCCCGACGCCGTGGTGGGCGTGGGCACGGTGCTCAACGCCGACGACGCGCGCCGCGCGAGTGAGGCCGGCGCCCGCTTTGCCGTGAGCCCCGGCTACACCTCGGCCGTGGGCAGTGCCTGCAAGGGCCTGAACCTGCCGCTGCTGCCGGGCGTGGCCACTTCGGGCGAGATCATGGCGGCGCTGGCCGATGGGTTCTCGTTTTTGAAGCTGTTCCCGGCCGAGGCGGTGGGCGGCATTCCGCTGCTCAAGTCCTGGGTCAGCCCGTTCGGTGCGGTGAGTTTTTGCCCCACGGGTGGCATCACCAACGCCACTGCGTCCCACTACCTGGCGCTGCCCAATGTGCGCTGCGTGGGCGGCTCGTGGCTCACGCCCATCGACGCCGTGCGCGCGGGCGACTGGGCGCGCATCACGCAGTTGGCGCGCGAAACGCAAGGCTTGCGCAAGGCGGCCTGAATCCAGCGGATGTCGGGGCAATATCAGCCCCGATGCGCTGCTAGAGCTTGTCGTATCAGCGCCAATAGCTATCAAAAAATTAGCGATCCATGTGACATAGTGCGCCGCCTGAGGCGTGGTCATGTACGCGGCGAGTGGGCGCGTGGCGGAAGCACGCCGCTTCCTCCTATCATGCGCAGGGGCTTCGGGCCCCACACAAGAGGGAGCCTTTGCATTCTTCAATGCGTGAAGCGCCGAGCGTCAAGCGCCCGCAGACGCTGCAGCGATGCATGCGAATGCTCCCAGACGTTCATGTTTCCAAGAGAGGGAGTTCACTATGGATTTTGTTTCGGCTGTCAAAAGCTGCCTCACCCAGTACGCCACTTTTTCTGGGCGCGCTGTGCGTTCCGAGTTCTGGTGGTTTTTCCTGGCCCAGATTCTGGCGGTGGTCGTGGCCAGCTTTCTGGGTGACGTGGTCTCGGGCATTGTGTCCATCGCGCTGCTGCTGCCTGCGCTGGCCGTGGGTACGCGCCGCCTGCACGACATCGGCCGCAGTGGCTGGTGGCAACTGCTGTTGCTGACCGGTATCGGCTTCTTTCTGCTGCTGTTCTGGTGGGCGCAGCCGAGCGAAGGCTGATCTCTTCAGGCGGCGGGCTCAGGGCCTGCTTTCGCAGCCCGCTGTCCTCACGGTCAGCGGGCTTTTTGTTGGCGGCTGCGGGCCGCGCGGTCCCGGGCCAGGGGCGATCCGCAGGCCGCCCGCCGCGCTGGGGCAACGGGCAATGGGGTGAAAAAGCAGCAAAAAAGGGCCTGCCGCTTGATAGAAAAGCGCTGATAGCTATCAAATAAGGAGCAAAGGCCTGTAGCCACGGACGCCCGGATGTTGCCGATGTACGACATCCTGCGCTCAAGGCCACCAGTATGGCGTTTTGATTTTTAGAATAGAAATCATTCTTATTTCTATTATCGAGAAATCATGACATTTCCATACCGGCCGACCGCGGTCTGCATAGGCATTGCCCTGGCCTTCGGTGCCGTGCCTGCGGGGGTGATGGCACAAAGCGCCACAGCCACATTGTCCGAAGTGCGCGTGGACGCCAACGCCGAAAAAGAGTCCGCCACCGCCCCCGTGGTGGGCTACCGCGCGCGCAATGCGGCCACCGCCACCAAGACCGACACCCCGCTGTCGGAAACCCCGCAGTCCGTCACGGTGGTCACCCGCGACCAGTTGGTGGACCAGGGCGCCACGACCTTTCAGGAGGCACTGCTCTACGCAGCCGGGGTGCGCAGCGATGCCTACGGGCTGGACAGCCGCTCCGACAGCGTTCGGGTGCGCGGCAGCTCGCCCGATACGTACCTCGACGGCCTGCGCCAGAGTTACAACTACTACACCAGCACCATCGCGTCCGACCCCTACGCGCTGGAGCGCCTGGAAGTGCTGCGCGGCCCGTCCGGCATGCTGTTCGGTGCGGGCACCGTGGCCGGCGTGGTCAACATGGTCAGCAAGCGCCCGCTGCAAGAATCGCAGCGCGAAGTGGGCGTGCAGTTCGGCAGCTGGAACCGCAAGCAGTTGCAGGCCGACCTGACGGGCCCGCTCACCAAAGACGGCGAATGGTCGTACCGGCTGGTGGCCGTGGCGCGCGATGCGGACACCCAAACCGACTACGTGAAAAACGACCGGCGCCTGATCGCACCATCGCTCGCCTGGCGCCCCAATGGCGCTACGTCGCTCGTCCTGCAGGCCCACTGGCAGCAAGACCGTACCGGCAGCACGGCGCAGTTCCTGCCGTGGTCGGGCACGCTCCTGCCCAACCCCAATGGCAAGCTGCCCATCAACCGCTTCATCGGCGAGCCGGGTGACTACTACGACACCGACCGCGAATCCATCGGCTACCTGTTCGAGCACCGCTTCAACGACGCCTGGACCGTGCGCCAGAACCTGCGCCTGGCGCGCAACGAGAACCGGGGCGGCTATCACTACGCCGACTTTTTCTCTGACCCCCGCATAGACCCCGTCAACCAGCGCCTGGTCGGCCGCCTGTACGGCAAGAACGTCACGCGCACCCGCATGGCCGCGGTGGATACGCACCTGCAAGGCAACATGACCACAGGCGCGGTGCGCCACCAGTTGCTGCTGGGCGTGGACTGGAACCGGCAGACCGAGAACAAGACCGAAGCCGATGACTCGTACAACGCGCCCATCGACGCGTTCGCACCGGTGTACGGCAACCGCATCAACCCTGCGATGGCCGTCAAACCCGAGAACGTGCAGCGCCAGAGCGGCCTGTATGTGCAGGACCAGATGAAGTGGGGCAACTGGATCTTCATCGCGGGCCTGCGCCACGACCGCGCCGTGAACGGTCTGGCTGGCTCGGCCGATGACCGCACCAGTGACACCACCAAGCGCCTGGGCGTGATGTACCAACTGGCCGGAGGCTGGACGCCCTACATCAGCTACGCCGAGTCCTTCAGCCCGGTCAGCGGCACCAACGCCTATGGCCAGCGCTTCAAGCCGCTGGAGGGCGAGCAGATCGAGGTGGGCGTGAAGTACGTGCCCGAGGGCAGCTCCACCCAGTTCACAGCCGCGGTGTATGACCTCAAGGAAAAGAACCAGCAGGTGGCCGACCCCACCAACCCCAAGAACGTGCTGCAGGTGGGCCAGACCCGCAACAAGGGCCTGGAGCTGGAATACAAGGCCCGCGTCGCCACCGCGTTCGATCTGACCGCCCACTACAACTACACCGATGCAGACCCGCTGCTCGAAGGCCTGCCGCGCCATCAGGCTGCCGTGTGGGGCGTGTACCGATTTGCCGTCGGCAATGTGCGCGGCTTCTCGGTCGGGGCAGGGTACCGTTGGCTGTCGTCGTTCCGCGACCGCACCGGGCCCGAGGTGCCGTCCGCCAGCGTCGTCGACGCACTGCTGGCCTACGACACGCAGGACTGGCGCTACGCGCTCAACATCAGCAACCTGGCCGACAAGAAGTACATGAGCACCTGCCTGGCGCGCGGCGACTGCTGGTGGGCCACCCGGCGCAACGTGGTGCTGAGCGCGACGTACCGGTTCTGATCGCTGGCACAGCACGTCAACGCATCAATCTGTAGCTATTAGCACGCCGTGGAACCGCTCACGCCGAGCCTGTCGAAGCGCCGCGCAAGGCTTCAACAGGCCCAGCCCGAACGGCAGGAGCGCTGAGTACAACCTGAAGTGCCATCCCTAGGGCGCCACCCAGTAAAAAACCCCGCAGGCTTCGCAGCCTGCGGGGTTTTTTGTGGAAGCTTGCGCGCGGCAGGATCGTGGCCCACCCCGCGCAGGTCCGGTGGGCAATTACATGCCCATGCCGCCCATGCCACCCATGCCGCCCATGTCGGGCATGCCGCCGCCAGCACCGGCCTCGTCCTTGGGTGCTTCAGCAACCATGGCTTCGGTCGTCAGCAGCAGCGATGCCACGGAGGCAGCGTTCTGCAGGGCCGTGCGGGTGACCTTCGTGGGGTCCAGAATGCCCAGCTCGAGCATGTCTCCGTACGTGTCGTTCGAGGCGTTGAAGCCGTAGTTGCCCTTGCCGGCCAACACTGCGTTCACCACCACCGAGGCTTCGCCGCCGGCGTTGTTCACGATTTCGCGCAGGGGCGCTTCGATGGCCTTCAGGACCAGCTTGATACCGGCTTCCTGGTCAGCGTTGTCGCCCTTGATCGAGTCACCGACAGCTTGCTTGGCACGCAGCAGGGCCACGCCGCCACCAGCCACAACGCCTTCTTCCACAGCTGCGCGCGTGGCGTGCAGTGCGTCTTCCACGCGGGCCTTCTTTTCCTTCATTTCGACTTCGGTGGCAGCGCCGACCTTGATCACGGCCACACCGCCAGCCAGCTTGGCCACGCGCTCTTGCAGCTTTTCGCGGTCGTAGTCGGACGTGGCTTCTTCGATCTGCACGCGCACTTGCTTGACGCGGGCTTCGATGTCGCCAGCTGCGCCAGCGCCGTCGATGATGATGGTGTTTTCCTTGCCCACTTCGATGCGCTTGGCCTGGCCCAGGTCGGCCAGGGTCACCTTCTCGAGGGTCAGGCCCACTTCTTCAGCGATGACCTTGCCGCCCGTCAGGATGGCGATGTCTTCCAGCATGGCCTTGCGGCGGTCGCCGAAGCCAGGAGCCTTCACAGCCACCACCTTCAGGATGCCGCGGATCGTGTTGACCACCAGCGTCGCCAGGGCTTCGCCGTCGACTTCTTCGGCAATGATCAGCAGGGGGCGGCCGGCCTTGGCGACTTGCTCCAGCGTGGGCAGCAGGTCGCGGATGTTGCTGATCTTCTTGTCGAACAGCAGCACGAAGGGGTTGTCCAGAATGGCGGATT
Source organism: Acidovorax sp. LjRoot194 (assembly GCF_964253015.1). NCBI lineage: Bacteria > Pseudomonadati > Pseudomonadota > Betaproteobacteria > Burkholderiales > Comamonadaceae > Acidovorax > Acidovorax sp. LjRoot194. The sequence goes on from NZ_CAXUQB020000001.1 coordinate 1,108,473, forward strand.
GCTTTTCTGGGTTGTTGATGAAGTAGGGCGACAGGTAGCCGCGGTCAAACTGCATGCCTTCCACGACGTCCAGTTCGGAGTCGAGGGACTTGCCGTCTTCCACGGTGATCACGCCTTCCTTGCCGACCTTGTCCATGGCGTCAGCGATCAGCTTGCCGATGGTTTCGTCGGAGTTGGCGGAGATCGAACCGACCTGGGCGATTTCCTTGGAGGTGGTCGTGGGCTTGGAAGCCTTCTTCAGCTCGGCGACCAGGGCCGTCACAGCCTTGTCGATACCGCGCTTGAGGTCCATCGGGTTGATGCCGGCGGCCACGTACTTGAAGCCTTCGCGCACGATGGCTTGAGCCAGCACGGTAGCGGTGGTGGTGCCGTCACCAGCGTTGTCGCTGGTCTTGGAGGCCACTTCCTTCACGAGCTGGGCGCCCATGTTCTGCAGCTTGTCCTTGAGTTCGATTTCCTTGGCCACGGACACACCGTCCTTGGTCACGGTAGGGGCGCCGAACGAGCGCTCCAGCACCACGTTGCGACCCTTGGGGCCCAGGGTGACCTTGACCGCGTTGGCCAGGATGTTCACGCCTTCAACCATGCGTGCGCGGGCTTCGCCGCCGAAAACTACGTCTTTTGCTGCCATGTTTGGCTCCTAAATTCAGAAATTCTTTAAACGGATAACGGGTTGTGGTGAAAGAAAGCGTAGCGAGCAGGTGTCAGGCTAGGCGCACGGAGCGCAGCAACCGGAACGTACTTGCCTAGTACGTGAGGATTGCGAGCACCGCGCAACGACGCCTGGCGCCTGCGCAGTAGCTTTATTTCTCCACAACGGCGAACAGGTCGTCTTCCTTCATGACCAGCAGCTCGTCGCCGTTCACCTTGACGGTCTGGCCCGAGTACTTGCCGAACAGAACGCGGTCACCGACCTTCACGTTCAGGGCGAGTACTTCGCCCTTGTCGTTCTTCTTGCCGGGGCCGACGGCCAGCACTTCACCTTGATCGGGCTTTTCAGCGGCGTTGTCAGGGATCACGATGCCGGAGGCGGTCGTGGTTTCGCTTTCGATACGCTTGACGATCACGCGATCGTGCAGAGGGCGAAGGTTCATTGCAATGCTCCTGTTGTCAGTGAAAAAAGGCTGAGGACTCCAGCGCCCGGCGGACCAGACGCTACAAAATTCCCGGCAGACACGCGTGTTAGCACTCGTCTGGGGTGAGTGCTAATGATACGGGCAATTGTGGCGGTTTCAAGACGGGGCCGGCATTTGCCCGATCTGAGAGGTAACCAGAGGATGCAGGGCAGCCCGCCTTGAAACCCCGAAATGCGCGCGTCCCCACCCCGGATTCGGCCTTTGTGCTACCAGCCGGCGCCCTCCGTTGCCATGGACAGGGCCCGCCCTTGTGATGTGGAACCTCGCCGACAGCCCGGGGTGGACCTGTACCGTACATTAATCGCAATGAACCTGGTCACGTCCGTTATCTCCGAGCCGTCCGTGGATAGCGAGGAAGCGATTGCGCGGGACATTGCTGCCGTGGGAAAGCTCAGCATTGTTCCTCGCCTGCTGAAGCTTTTGTGTGACAACACCGGCATGGGATACGCCGCCATAGCGCGGGTGACCGATGAGACCTGGACCGCGTGTGCGGTGGAAGACCGCATCCAGTTCGGTCTTGGCCCAGGCGGGCAGCTCGACCTGAAAACCACCCTGTGCTACGAATCCCGGCAAATTCGGCGGCCGATCGCGTTTGATCACGCCAGCGAAGACCCCACCTTTCGCGATCACCACACGCCCAGAATCTACAAGCTCGAGAGCTACATCTCGGTGCCCATCATTCGCCCCGACGGGTCCTATTTCGGTAACCTGTGCGCTATCGATCCCAACCCTGCGCAGGTCTCTGACGTCCGCACGGTGAACATGTTCACGGCGCTGGCGGACATGATCGCGCTGCAGCTGTCGATCGATGAAGCCTACGAGGCCGCGCACCAGGAAGTGGCCGAGCAGCGGGCGATTGCCGGTCTGCGGGAGCAATTCATTGCGGTGCTGGGGCACGATCTGCGCAACCCGCTCGCGGCCATCGCCACCACGGCCGAATTGCTCGCACGCAGGCCGCAGCCGCAGGACCAGAAGCTCGCCGAGCGGCTGCGTAGCAGCACACGCCGCATGAGCGGTTTGATCGACAACCTGATGGACTTTGCGCGCGCACGGCTGGGTTCCGGGATCGGTGTCGAGATCCGATCTGCGGTCGACCTGGCCGACGCCCTGTCCGCGGTGGTCGACGAGGCCCGCGCCGCCCATCCCCAGATGGTCATACAGGACTTGATTCGCGTCGATGCACCCGTGGCGTGTGACCCGCCGCGCATTCAGCAACTGCTGTCCAATCTGCTGGGCAACGCCTGTCACCATGGCGACGTGCAGCAACCGGTGCTGGTCAATGCGCACATCGAGAACGGGACGCTCGAAATCTCCGTGCGCAATCGCGGCGGTGGCATTTCGGCCGAGGACCTTGAGAAAATCTTCCAGCCGTATTGGCGCCCCGCCTCCAGCAAGCCTGGCGGAGGCCTGGGACTCGGGCTGTACATCTGCTCCGAAATCGTGAAGGCGCACGGTGGTGAGCTGGTGGCCACCTCGACCGTCGAAGGCGGCACCTGCTTCACTGCGCGACTGCCGATCAGCCGCTAGAAAATACGCGGCGTCTGGCCGCTGCCGCGCAGCCTCTGCGCAGATACCGATGGGCGCCGCGCCTGACGCTACACGCCAGACCCGTGGCGCTACTGCTGAACGCTCCCAAACACAATGGACATGCGCTCAACGGTCATCGGCTTTGAACAGGCCGCGCACATTCATGGCCGCCAGGCACACCTGCAGGGCAATCACTGCGTTGGCACCCGCCGGAATGCCCCAGCCCACCCACAAGACATTGCTGGCCAGAAACACCCAGAACCCGATCTTGCGACGGTGCTGGTCGCGCGACCCTACCAGCCAGGCCGCCAAGACCGACGCGGCAAACGCCGGCCACTGGATGAGGTCGACCCAGTCAGTCATGGAACTTGCAGTGGCGCATGTCAGATGACCGCAGCCACCAGTGCTCGGTCCACGGCCTCTGGCGCAGTCAGGTACCAGTCCTTGTCCAGCACCTGCTGCTCGATCTGCTGCGCGGTGAGCGAGGTCCCCTCCGCCAGCTTCGCGAAACCCTCGCTTTGCAGGCGCTGTCCGGATTCGATCTCTGCCAGCACGTCGTTGACCTTGGCCCTGCAACTTCTCAAGGCACCATCCAGTGTGATGCTGGCGGTCATCTTGCGCTCATGGATGAGCAGCTCGCAGTCGCGCGTCAGGAAGCGCCGGGCTTTGGGTATCGCAGACATGATGGTGACGCCGGCGGAGTACACATAGGTCTTGCCCAGAAAGTAGATGTCTCTGCCTTCCAGTTGCCACAGCCTCAACTCTTCGGCGATGCGGCGCCCGACTTCTGCGTCTCCACCCGACGTGCTCAACTCGAACACGATCGGGCCGTTGGTTTTTGCTTCCGATTGCTGGCGAAAAAATTCTGACAGCATGAGCTCATTGACGTTGCCGAACAGGCGGATGTCGGGGGACAGGGAGGGAATGGAAGTCGTCATCGTTCAGGTAGGTTGAAAAGAATGGTGGCGTGAGGATTTTTGTAGGCTGTTGTCCGAAGCAGCGTGTGGCGGGTAGGCACCCACACGGGCCACGCAACGACGTCAAGAATGCGAAGGGCTGTAGGGCGCATCCGTCTGTTGCGATGCATCGGACAGTTGCATGACCTTGTCGGGCGTCATGGGCGTGCTGCGGATGCGCTTTCCGGTGGCGTGAAAGATGGCGTTGCAGATGGCCGCGGCCACGCCGACCTGGCCGATCTCGCCCACGCCTTTGGCGCCCAGGCGGCTCACGATCCTGTCGTCCTCGTCGACGAAGATGACGTCGATGTCGTGGATGTCCGCCTGCACGGGGATGTGGTACTCCGCAAAGCTGTGGTTCATGAAGCGGCCCAGCGTGTTGTCTGAGTGCGCCTCTTCATGCAGGGCCTGGCTGATTCCCCAGACCACGCCGCCGTAGATCTGGCTGCGCGCGGTCTTGGCACTGATGATGCGGCCGGCCGCGATGGCGCTCACCACGCGGGTCACGCGCACCGTGCCCAGCTCCTCGTCGACCCGCACCTCGCAAAAAACCGCCGAGTGCGTGGCCCGCGAATACTTGCGCTGCTTGAGCATGTGGGGAAGCATCAAGTACTTCTCCTCCAGCGGTGCGCTCATCGACGCAAGGACCGTGGCAAGCGGGACATGCGCCCCCGCCACGCCCTTCAGGCGCAATGCGCCGCGGACAAACTCCACGTCTGCAAAACGTGCCTTGGCCAGCGGCGAACCCTTCAGCCCCCGCGCCATCTTGAAGAGCGTTTTCTGCAGCTTCTCGCAGACCCCTTCGACAGCCGAGCCGACTGTCGCAACGTGGGAGGAGCCGCCTTCGATGGGCGCCACGGGCAAGGTGGAATCTCCCAGCTTGAAGGTCACGTGTTCCATTGGCAGCCCCAGGGCGGCGGCTGCAATCTGCGCCATCACGGTGTAGGTGCCGGTGCCGATGTCGCTGGCCGCACTGCTGACTTCCAGACGCCCGTCGGGATGCAGCACCGCGCGGGCGCGGGCGAACATTTGCATGGCGTCCCACACGCCGGTCGCCATGCCCCAGCCGATCAATTCGTTGCCGTCCCGCATGGAGCGCGGCTCCAGCGTGCGGCGAGACCAGCCAAAGCGCTCGGCGCCCTGCGCGTAGCAGGCCTTCAATTCCTTGGTGGAATGGGGCAGGTCGGTGGTGGGGTCGAACTCTGCATAGTTCCTCAAGCGCAGCGCGAGCGGATCCATCTTGAGCGCGTGGGCCAGCTCATCCATGGCCACCTCGATCGCGTGCACCCCGTGTGCAGCACCCGGCGCCCGCATGTCGATGGGGCTGAAGCGGTCGAGATCGACGAGTTTGTACTCCAGCCGCACGTTGTCGCTGCGGTACAGCTGCCCGGACCAGTTGACGACGACTTCGACGTAGTCTTCCAGGCGCGAAGTCTCTGCAACGGCCTCATGAATGATCGATCTGAGCCGTCCATCACTGTCGGCAGCCAACCGTACCCGCTGCGTGGTCTCGGGCCGATGGCCGAAGGTGAACATTTGCTGGCGCGTCAGCACCACGCGTACCGAGCACTCGGTATGCAGCGAGGCCATGACCGCAAGAATGAGGTTGTATTGCGGCCGAAGCCCCGACCCGAAAGCGCCACCCACGAACGGGTTCTTGACGGTGACTTTGTCTTTGCCCAGCCCGAAGACGCGGGAGACCACCCAGCGGCTGTTCTGCGATCCCTGCGTCTTGTCGTAGATGGTGAGGTGCCCTTCGTCGCCACGGACGACGGTTGTTGCGTGCATCTCCATGGGGTTGTGATGTTCTGCACCGCTGTAGTAGCTGGCATCGATTTTCACGGGCGCCGCTACAAACGCGGCGTCTGCGTCGCCCTTGGGTTTGGGGGGCGGCACATACCCGGCCTTGAATCCCTTGGGCTCGTGGGCGCGATGGACTTCCGCGCGCAGATCGGTGGCATGCGGCTCGGTGTCGTACTCCACCTGCACGAGTTGTGACGCTTCGCGAGCGGCTTCAAAGGTGTCGGCCAGCACCAGGGCAATGGGCTGGCCGCTGTACAGGATGGCGTCGCTGTACAACGGCTTGAACGGCGATCCGCCCGGCGCAGTCATGTCCTTGTAGAAGATATCCATGGACCGGGTCCGCGGACGGTTCTCGTGGGTCAGGATATCCCGCACGCCGGACACGGCCCTCGCCCGGTCCAGCAACAGGCGGGCGATCCGGCCGCGGGCGACGGTGCTGTTGACCACCACGCCAAAGAGCATGCCCTGCACGAAATGGTCTGCCGCATACAGCGCCTGGCCGGTGACCTTCAAGGGCCCATCGGTGCGTGACAGCGAGTCGCCAAGCTGGACATAACCTGTGCCCGCTTCGGCCATCGGCTGTTGGGTGGCGGGAATGATGGACGGGTTCACAGGGCTTGCCCTTTCTTCGCTCTGCCCGGAAGCAGGCTGGTGTGCTTGGCCATGGCCATTTCAAGTGCGCGCACTACCGCACGCTGCGCCATCGGAATCTTGAAAGCATTGCTGCCCAGGGCGCTTCCCTGGGCCTGGGCGCCAGCGATCAGAGCCGATCCCGCTTCAGAAAAAGCCGCACGGTCTGGCCGCTTCCCGTGCAGCAGCCGCTCCACATCCGGCAGGCGCCAGGGCTTGTGCGCCACACCTCCCAGCGCAATGCGGGCCTCGGCGATACGGCCGCCGTCGTCGATGTGCAGGGCCGCGGCGACGGACACCAGCGCGAAGGCGTAAGACGCCCGCTCTCTGATCTTGAGGTACGCGCAATGCTCCACAAAATCGGGCGCGGGCGGCAGTTCGATGTGCGTGATGAGCTCGCCCGGCATCAACGTGTTGTCCACGTCCGGCTGGTCACCCGGCAAGCGATGAAATTCCAGAAACGGGATGCTTCTGCGACCGCCCAACGACTCGACATGCACCACTGCATCGAGCGCCGCCAGTGCCACGCACATGTCGGAAGGGTGCGTGGCGATGCACTCCGTGCTGGCGCCCAATATCGCGTGCTGGCGCGCCAGGTTGCCGATGGCCGAGCATCCGCTGCCGGGTTGGCGCTTGTTGCACGGCGTGCCGGTGTCATAGAAGTAGTAGCACCGCGTGCGCTGCAAAAGGTTGCCCCCGTCCGTGGCCATGTTGCGGATCTGCGGAGATGCACCAGACAAAATCGCGGCGGACAAAAGGGGATATTGCTCTTGCACCAGCGGGTGATGTGCGGTGGCGGCGTTGCGCGCCAAAGCGCCGAGCATCAGGCCACCGCTTTCGGACGGCTCGATATCGTGGAGCGCCAGCGCATTGATGTCCATCACATGCTCTGGCCGTGCCACCCCTTCTTTCATCAGGTCCAGCAGATTCGTTCCGCCGGCGATGAAGGCGCCCTTGCCACCCCAGCCGACCGCCGCCGCGACATCGCTGGCTGCTGCATAGGTGAAGCGTTTCATGGCGCTGCCTGCTGTTCGAGTGCAACTTCGGCCACGGCATCCAGGATCTGCACATACGCCCCGCAGCGGCAGAGGTTTCCGCTCATGAGCTCGCGAATCTCATCCCGCGTTTGTGCGTGCCCTTCGTTGATCAAGCCCACTGCCGAACACAGCTGGCCGGGCGTGCAGTAGCCGCACTGGAATGCGTCGTGCTCCATGAAAGCCCGCTGCAGAGGGTGGAGTTGGCCTGCGGTGGCCAGGCCTTCCACCGTGGTCACGCTGGCACCGTCGCGCATGACGGCGAGCGTGAGGCAGGCGTTGATGCGTTCTCCATTAACCAGCACGGTGCAGGCGCCGCACTGGCCGTGATCACACCCTTTTTTAACGCCGGTCAGACCGAGTTTGTCGTGCAGAAGGTCCAGCAATGTCACGGAAGACTCGACGTCGAATTCGCGCTTCCAACTGTTGATCGTCAGCGTGATCGGGTGGGACATGGGGGCCTTGATCGTTATTCGGAAAAAACGATTCTGAGTCGATGCCTTTGGCCGTCTCTGTCGGACAACACGCACTTCACGGGCCCGCATCCCGAGCGCGCATCGCCTGAAATGATTGTTCTCAATACTGGAACAGTCAGTTCGCGACCAGGTGGTTTTTCTCTGAACACCACCGGCGTACAGTTCAACCCATCGATGAGCCGAACCCGCAAGGCGACTCACCGAACCCGGTTCAAGAATGGTTTTTGTCCCGGCTTTATTGAGACGCTTTTTTAACTTCAAGGACTTTCATCATGAACAACACCGCACGCTTCCTCTCCATCGCCGCTGTCGCTGCTTTCGCTTCCTTCGGTGCACAAGCCGACGAAGCCGATGCTTCGCAATATGTGTCCAAGTTCGAAACCAACCGCACCCGCGCTGAAGTGGCTGCAGAAGCTGCAACCGTCGCCCAGACACGCAGCATTGAGCCCGCAGGTTCGCGCGTGGTGACCTACAAGTCCACCGCTGACCGCGCTGCTGTGCGTGCCCAGGCTGCTGACGCTGTGCGCACTGGCCAGATTCCTTCGGGTGAGCAAGGCTGAGCTGAATCCGACGGATTCAGCTTCCTGACTCTCTCTATAAAAAACCTGATTTCTAAAAAATACACTGGACTTTCATCATGAACAAGACCGCACGTTTCCTCTCCATCGCCGCTGTGTCCGCTTTCGCTGCCTTCGGTGCCCACGCTGACGAAGCCGACGCTTCGCAATTCGCCACCAAGTTCGAAACGAACCGCACCCGCGCCGAAGTGGCTGCCGAAGCCTCCACCGTTGCCCAGACCCGCAGCATCGAGCCCGCTGGTTCGCGCGTCGTGACCTACAAGTCCACGGCTGACCGCGCTGCGGTACGCGCCCAGGCTGCTGAAGCCGTGCGTGCTGGCACGATCCCTTCGGGCGAAATCAGCGCGATGTAATTGACGCAGTTGCGGGCCTTCCCATGGTGGTGGCATTGGCGGCATGTGCCGCGGGTGCTGCTGCCATGGGGAGTGTTTTGATCGCAGCTGTCCCAAGCAAAATGGGCTCCCTGATGGGAGCCCTTTTTGTTGGCGGGACAGGGTGAATTTGGAGGCCTTGGCTTGCGTCGGCAACCTCAGTGCGTGGCGAGGTACTCGCGGACCTTGTCGGCCGAGCGGCCGACCGCAGCGACTGCATCGCGCAATTGGGTTTCGGTCACGCCCAGGCTGTTGGTCCAGTCGCGCACTTCGTAGGGTTCGCTCAGGTTGATGAAATTGCGGTCCTGTGCCGTTTTGTTCTTGTCGTCGCTCATGAAATGCTCCTTGATGAAGCAGCAAAAAATAGCATTGGCGACCAAAGCCATCTGTAGGACAAGGCTGCTTCGGGGCCGCAGACATGAATAGGCGATGGGCCCAAAAAAAGGGCCCGCACGCAGCGGGCCCAAAGACGCTTCATCTACCGGTGCCTGATCACCGGCAAATTCACAGTGCCACCGTGCGCGATCAGGCTTAGTAGGACTATGACCCCTCGGCCTGCGGTCATGAGGCCTATAGGCAGCGTTTTGGAAGCGAGAAAAAAATGCACTCCCAAGCCGTTGGAAACAGAGAGATGAGGAAGATGAGGAGAGATGAAGTCTGTGACGCCAGTCCGGTGAGGCAGTTGGCAGTGCACTGAGCCTCGCCCCGGATTCATGGGTCTTGTGCCAGGGCACGCGTCAGGCCATGGATAACAACTAGCCTCTGCGCACAAATCGCCCTGCACGTGCGCCGGTGGCGCGCAGCCGGGCCGTGTAGCTCAGCATGCCGTTGACCCAGACCCGCTCGATGCCTTCGCTGAACTGCTGCGGGTGCTCAAACGTGGCCACGTCTTTGACCCGCGCCGGGTCGAACACCACCACATCGGCCGTATGGCCCGCCAGCAGGGTGCCGCGCGCACCCAGCCGGAAGCGCCGGGCTGACAGGCCCGTCATCTTGTGCACGGCTTCTTCCAGCTGTAGCAAGCCCTTCTCGCGCCAGTAGCAGGCCAGCACGCGCGGAAAGGCGCCCCACAGCCGCGGGTGGGGCCGCTCGTCGTGCGGCAGGCCGTCGGAGCCGATCATGGACAGCGGGTGCGCGATCACGCGCTCCACGTCGTCCTCGCGCATCTGGAAGTAGCACGCCCCGCCGGGCTTGAGCCGCACAGCCGCCTCCTGCTGCGACACGCCCCATTCGCTCGCGATGTCGGCCAGGTAACGCCCACCCATCTCCGGGTGCGGCTGGCTGCCGGTGATGAGGATGTCGATGATGCCGTCCACCAGGTCCTCGCGCAGCACGGTGGAGCCCGCCGTGTAGGGGTACACGTCCATGCCGATCTCCTGGCCGCGGGCCAGCTCCTCCAGCAGCGGCAGTGTCTCGCGGGTGCGGCCCCAGTTGGCCGGGCCCGCGCATTTGTGGTGCGATATCACCAGGGGCAGGCCGGACTGCCGGGCCGTCAGCGCGGCCTCCTGCAGCGCCGGCAGGATGCCTGCCAGTTCGTCGCGCACATGGGTGGCGTAGACACCGCCATTGCGTGCGGCCACGCTGGCCACCGCCACGAGTTCGTCCTGGTCGGCCGCGTAGGCCTCGCTGTAGAAGATGCCGGACGACAGCCCCAGCGCACCGGCGTCCATGGCCTCCTGCATGTCGGTGGCCATGGCCGCGCGCTCGGCCGGCGAGGCCGCCTGGCGCAAGTCCGCCAGATGCCGCATGCGCAATGCCGTGTGGCCCATCAGCGCCGCCACGTTCACCGCGGGCTGGGCCGCGTTCACGGCATCGGCGTAGCTGGCCATGCTCGCATGCCGGAACTGCAGGCGGCCCAGCAGCGACAGGGGCGCGGACGGCGCCTCGGTCACCACGGGCGCGAGCGAGATGCCGCAGTTGCCCACGATCACCGTCGTGATGCCCTGTGACAGCTTGGGCAGCATGGCCGGGCCGTCCAGCACGGCCGCGTCGTCGTGGGTGTGCACATCGATGAAGCCGGGGGCTATCACCAGGCCGGTGCAGTCGATTTCTTCGGGCGTGCCGGCGGCGGCCAGGTCGGCCGGTGCGATCTGGCCCGGCGCCGCGATGGCCAGGATGCGGTCGCCGTGCATCAGCAGGTCGCCCTGCCAGCCGGCCGCGCCGGTGCCGTCCACGATCAAGCCATTCTTGAGCAGCGTTGCGGGCGCCATGTCACTCCTCCCGCGCCGGCAGCTTGTGCGCGCCGCCTTCCAGCGCCCCCGCGTACTCCGCGCTGTCGAAGCCGTGCTTGTGCAGCAGCTGCTTGAACTGCTGCAGCCCGCGCGCGGCCACCGGGCCGAGCTTCTGGGCCAGGCGCACCATCAGGATCTCGATGACCACCAGGTGGGCCAGGTAAGCCTCGGTGCCCACGCGCATCACCGCGTCCTGCGGCACGGACACGGCCAGCACCAGGTCGGCCGCCTCGGCCAGCGGGGTGCCCGGCTGGGTCAGGGCCACCACGGTGGCGCCCTGCGAGCGGGCGAAGCGCGCGGCCTCCAGCGTGTAGGGCATGCGGCCCACGTGCGAGATCACAAAGGCCACGCCGTCGGGCCCGAGCGTGCTGGCCGAGACCAGCTGCTGGTGCGCATCGAAGATCGCGTTGGCCGTGCAACCCAGGCGGAACAGCCGGCTTTGCAGCTCGCTGGCCATGAAGGTTGACGCAGCGCCCACCGAATAGCAATCGATGCGGCGCGCCGCGGCCAGCCGCTCGGCCACCTGGTCGAGCACCTGGGCATCGAGGTTGCGGCCCAGCTCGGTCAGCGAAGATACGGCCGCGTGCACGATCTTGCTGGCCACGTCGTGCGCGCTGTCGTCGGCCAGCACGCTGCGGTGCAGGTGCGAGCCGGACACGGCCAGGTCCTGCGCCAGCGCCACCATGAACTCGCGCACCGAGTCGTGCCCGAAGCTGCGGCAGGTGCGCACGATGGTGGGCATGGAAACGCCCGCCTGCTGGGCCAACTGTTCCACGGTGGCCACCACGGCCGCGCGGGGGTCTTCCAGCACCACGCGCACCACGCTGCGCTGAGCCTCGGGCAGGTCGGGCTGGCGCTCGCGCAACTGCTGCAGCAAGCTTTGGGATGTGTGTGTGATGGCCATGCTCAGAAACGGGTGCTGATGGCGCCGGTCACTGCCCAGTCGTCCTCGACGAGGGGCAGCCAGCGCCATTTGTCAAAAGTGGTGCAGGGGTGGGAGATGCCCAGCGCCACGCGGTCGCCCACGGCGGGCGGGCTGCCCGCGGGGTCGAAGCGCAGGTAGGCGTGCTGGTCGTTCAGCGCGCTCACGGTCCAGCCCTGCGGCACATCGCCCGCAGTGCGCTGGCCCCGCGGCGCCCAGCGCACGGGCACGGGCATCTCCAGGTCGTAGGACACATCGCGCCGCCCGCAGGTCAGCAGCGCCAAGCCCGGCTCGGGCACGGACTGCACCATGGCCCACACCTCCAACGCGGGGCGCAGCGATGCGTCCAGGCCCTCGCGCTGCTCCACATGGCGCAAGAAGCGCATGTAGTTGCCGTGGTCGTGCGTGATGTAGCAGCCCGAGCGCAGCACGCCGTCCACCGGGCGCGACAGGCCTTGTGTGCGCAGCAGCGGCACCACCAGGTCGAACACGGCGGAGCCACCGGCTGTCAGCAGCACGGTGGGGTCGGCAAACAAGCCGTGGGCGTCGCACTGCCGCGCCACCTCGGTCACGCGGCGTACCAGGGCAGTGACTTCGCGCGCATCGTGCTCGCTGTCGCAGCGTGCCACACCGCCCTCGTAGCACTCGATGCCGCCCAGTTGCGCGGCGGGCGAGCGGGCGATGGCCCGGGCCAGCGCCAGGGCTTCTTCCAGCGTCCTGCAGCCGGTGCGCTGGCCGGGGATGCCGATCTCCAGCAGCGTGTCGAAGCGGCGGGCCGCTTGCCCTGCGGCCTGGCGGCGCACGGCCCAGTCCTCGATCAGCCGCAGCTGCGCCAGCGAGTCCACCAGGAACCACACGCGCAGGTCCGCATGCCGCTGCAGCAGCGCCTGCAGGCCGTCCAGGTCGGCATCGCACACCACCTGATTGGCAATGATGGCGCGGCGCGCGCCGGCCTCCACACCCACCGAGAGCTGGTAGATGGTGGCGAACGTCAGGCCCCAGGCGCCGGCCGCGAGCTGCTGGCGAAACAGCTCGGGCGACATGGTGGTCTTGCCGTGCGGCGCCAGCGCCACGCCCTTGCGCGCCGCGAAGTCCTGCATCCAGGCCAGGTTGTGGGTCAGCGCAGAGCGCCGGATGACGGCCAGCGGGTAGGCCAGGTCGTCCGCCAGCAGGTTCCAGCCCCTGGCGGCCAGGTCGGACGCGCGGCAGGGCGCAGCGGTTTGCGGAAAGCTCTTGCTGCGGTGGTCGAGGATGAAGTCGTCGGTCATGGGGAAGTGGGGTGGTGCGCTGTTTTCCAGCAGGCATGCAGATGGCCCGGCTGCACCTCGCGCAGCAGCATATCGGTGCTGGCGCAGCGCTCTTCGGCCAGGGGGCAGCGGGTGCGGAACACGCAGCCCGAGGGTGGGTGGGCGGGGCTGGGCAGGTCGCCCTGCAGCAGCGGGATGCTACGCCGCTGCGCCGGGTCGGGGATGGGCGCGGCCGCCAGCAGCGCGCGCGTGTAGGGGTGCTGGGGGTGGGCGTACAGCGCCTCGGTGGGGGCGATCTCCATCACGCGGCCCAGGTACAGCACCACCACGCGGTCGCACAGGTATTCCACCACGTCGAGGTCGTGCGAGATGAACAGCAGGGTCAGGCCCAACTGCTCCTTGAGCTCGCCCAGCAGGTTCACCACCTGGGCCTGGATGGACACGTCCAGCGCCGACAGGGGCTCGTCCGCCACGATGAAATTCGGCTCCACGGCCAGGGCGCGGGCGATGCCGATGCGCTGGCGCTGGCCGCCGGAGAACTCGTGCGGAAAGCGGTCCGCATGCTCCGGCCGCAGGCCCACCTGCTGCAGCAGCTCGTGGATGCGGGGCAGGCGCGCGCGGCCCTTGGCCAGGCCATGGGTATCCAGCGCCTCGGCCAGCACCTCGCGGATGCGCATGCGCGGGTTGAGGCTGGCGTACGGGTCCTGAAAAATGATCTGGATCTTGGAGCGCAGCGGGCGGTATTGCCCCTGCGACAGCGCTGCCAGGTCCTGCACGGCACCCGCGCCGTGGTACAGCATCTGCCCGCCGGTCGGGTCCACCAGGCGCGTCAGCAGCCGGCCGATGGTGCTCTTGCCCGAGCCCGATTCGCCCACCAGGCCCAGGGTCTCGCCCTGGCGGATGGTGAAGCTCACATCGTCCACCGCGCGCACCGGGTGGGCGCCGCTGCCGAAGTACTTGCGCAGGTGCTGGATCTCCAGCAGCGGGGCCTCCGCAAGGCTGCCGGTGGGGGATGCCATGGGTTGTTGCAGCACGGCGCTCATGCGGTCACCTCGCGGTGGATGCAGCGCACCATGCGGCGGGCGCCGGTGGCTTCCAGCGGCGGCATCTGCGCATCGCACGCTGGCAGCTTGCGGGTACAGCGCGGTGCAAAGGCGCAGCCCGGGGGCGGTGCCAGCGGGCTCGATACCTGGCCCGGTATGGCCACCAGCTTGCGGCGCCCGGGGGCGGCCGCTGCGCCGCCCTGCTGCCGTGCCACACCGGGCAGGCAGGCCAGCAGGCCGCGCGTGTAGGGGTGCTCGGGCCGCGCGAACAGGTCGTGCACGCGGGCCGATTCGACGATGCGGCCGGCGTACATCACCGCCACGGCGTCGGCGTACTGCGCCACCACGCCCAGGTTGTGCGTGACGAACAGCATGCTCATGCCGGTCTCCTTCTGCAGCCGGCCCATCAGCGCGAGGATCTGCGCCTGGATGGTCACATCGAGCGCCGTGGTGGGCTCGTCGGCGATCAGCAGCGTGGGGTTGCAGGCCATGGCCAGTGCGATCATCACGCGCTGGCGCATGCCGCCAGACAGCTGGTGCGGGTACTCGTTCACGCGCTGGGCGGCGGCCGGTATCTCCACCAGCTCCAGCATGCGCCGGGCGTGGGCATGCGCGGTGCGGCGGTCCATCTTCAGGTGCAGGCGGGCGGACTCGGCGATCTGCTCGCCCACGGTGAGCACTGGGTTCAGGCTGGTCATGGGCTCCTGGAAGATCATCGCCAGCTCGTTGCCGCGCAGGGCGCGCTTGTCAGCCTCCTTCAGGGCCAGCAGGTCCACGCGGCGGCCGTCGCGCTGCACGAACCACGCCTGGCCGCTGACCTCGGCCTGCGAGGTGCGCGCGTGCAGGCCCATCAGCGACAGGCTGGTGACGGACTTGCCCGAGCCGGACTCGCCCACCAGCGCCAGCGTCTCGCCGGGGTGGATGGTGAACGACACGTCGGCCACGCTCTGGATGCGGCCGCCGTCGGTGGCGAACGAGGTCGACAGTCCGTGCACTTCCAGGCGGGCCGCGGTGGGGTCGGTCAAAGGTGCGGCACTCATACAGTCTTCTTCAGTTTGGGGTCGAGCAGGTCACGCACGCCGTCGCCCAGCATCTGCAGCGACAGCGCGGTGAGCACGATGGCGATGCCCGGCGCGAAGATGGTCCAGAACGCCTTGTCCGCATAGTCCAGGCTGCCGGCGATCATGGTGCCCCAGGTGGGGATGTCGGGCGGCACGCCCACGCCCAGGAAGGACAGCCCGGCCTCGGCCAGGATGGCGTAGGCGAAGATGAAGGTCACCTGCACGAGGATGGGCGACATCAGGTTGGGCAGGATGTGCTTGAGCAAGATCTTCGGGGTGCGCACGCCCAGGGCGCGCGCTGCGTCCACGAACAGCAGCTCGCGCAGCACCAGCGTGGTGGCGCGCACCACGCGGGCCACGCGCGGCGTGTAGACGATGACGAGGGCGAGCATCACGTTCCACAGCGACACCCCCAGGATGGACACCAGCGCGATGCCCAGCAGGATGTCGGGGAAGGACATCATGGCGTCCACCACCCGCATCAGCGGCGCATCCAGCCGCCGGAAGAACCCCGCGAACATGCCCAGCAGCGTACCCAGCAGCACCGCGCCGGCCGCCGTCACGAAGCCGATGAGCAGCGAGTACCGCGCGCCGTGCACGATGCGCAGCATCACGTCGCGCCCCAGCTCGTCGGTGCCCGCCCAGTGCGTGGCCGACGGCGCGCGCAGCCGCTCGCTGATGGACAGCGCATTGGGGTCGGCGTCCGAGAGGGCGGGATACACAGCGGCGATGCCCACCACCAGCGCCAGCGCGATGGCCGAGGCCAGCACCACCTTGCGCGCGAACAGCCGGCGCAGCACGGCCGCAAAGCGCTGCCACGAAGAAGGGGAGGAGGGCGAAGATGCCGAAGAGACGTGGCCGTTCATGGTGCCTCCAGCCGGATGCGCGGGTCCACCAGCGTGTAGATGAAGTCGATGGCGAGGTTGATGAACACGTAGATGGCCGCGATGACCAGCAGCGTGCCCTGGATGACCGGGTAGTCGCGCCGCAGCACCGCCCGCACCACCAGGTTGCCCACGCCGGGCAGGTTGAACACGGTCTCGGTCACCACGGTGCCGCCGATCATCAGCGCCATGGTCAGGCCCAGCACGGTGACGATGGGCACGAGCGCATTGCGCAGCACGTGCTTGACCATGATGGTGCCCTCGTCCAGCCCCTTGGCGCGTGCGGTGCGCACGTAGTCCTCGCCCAGGATGTCGAGCATGGATGCGCGGGTGAAGCGGATGATCAGCGCCGAGTTGAGCAGGCCCAGCACCAGCGCGGGCAGCAGCAGGTGCGACAGCCGCTCGCCCAGCGTGGCGCGGGGGTCGCCATAGCCCGATGCCGGAAACCACCCCAGCTTGACCGCGAACAGCTGGATGAGGATCAGGCCCAGCCAGAAGCTGGGCACGCTCGCGCCCAGCATGGCCACGCCGCTCACGGCCTGGTCGGCCGCGCTGCCGCGCCAGATGGCCGCCGCCATGCCGCACGGAATGCCCACCAGCGCCGCGATGCCCACCGCGAACAGCGCAAGGAACAACGTGGGCTCGGCCCGCTCCAGCAGCGCCTGCGCCACGGGCCGCTGCAGGAAGAGCGACTGCCCCAGGTTGCCCTGCAGCAGCTCACCCACCCACAGCACGAACTGCGTGGGCAAGGGCTTGTCCAGCCCGTACTGGGCGCGCGCCTGCGCAATGTCGGCGGCAGTAGCCTGGTCGCCCAGCAGCAGCGCCACCGGGTCGCCCGAGGCCAGCCGCGTGAGGCAGAACACCAGCACCGCCACCAGCACCAGCACCACCGCCGCTCCACCCAGCCGCTTCAATAGAAATCGCATGCTTGCTTGTCTCTTAAAAAGTCCCCACTCGCACCACACCCCCGGTCCAAGCCAGTGCCACCGTGGAACCGGCTTTGCCGGGCCACCGGAGGCGCCCCCTCGGGGGAGGCGCCGCAGGCGCTTCGGGGGGTTACTTCATCCATGTATTCCAGAAGAACGGCCAGACCGCCGGCGTGTAGCCCGACAGCTTGGCCGATCGCGCCGACAGGCCGTTGAACTTGCCCACCTCGATGAACGGCACCTCGTCGTACACCACCTGCTGCACCTTGCCCCACAGCGCACCGCGCTTGGCAGGGTCGGTCTCCTGGTTGAACGCGGCCAGGGTCGACTTCTTGGCGTCGGACTCCCACCAGCCCGGTGCGCCGTCACCCAACTGCGGCGGCGACAGCATGGGCTCGGGGAACAGGCCCGAATGCGTGAAGTACACGTCCCACAGCTTGGCGTCGTTGCGGCGCTGCACCAGGGTGGCCCAGTCCACCACCTGCAGGTCGGTCTTGAAGCCCGCCTTCTTGAGCTGCTCGGACATCACCAGCGCCATGTTGTAGTGGAACTCGTACTGCCGGCTGGCCATGATGCGCACCGGCTGGCTGTTGTTGTAGCCCGCCTTGGCGGCCTGCTCCTTGGCCGCCTGAGGGTTGCGCTCGTTGTACAGCTTGGCGCCCGCGTCCGAGTAGTAGGGCGTGCCCTTGGGGAAGAAGTTGGGCTCCACCATGAAGAAACGGTTGTCGCCAAAGCCCGCGGCCATTAGCTCGCCCGTGCCCACCGCGGTCTGCACCGCGCGGCGCAGGGGCTGCGATGCGAGCACGCCCTCCTTGGTGTTGAACACGATGTACGGAAAGCCGAAGTTCTTGGTGACGATGGGCACCACGGCGGGCGCACCTTTCTCCACACGGCCGATGGCTTCCACCGGCAGCAGGTCGGCATAGTGGAACTGGCCGGACAGCGCGCCCTCGACCCGCGTGTTGGCGCTGGGCACGGGCACGAAGCGCAGCTCATCGAGCAGCGCCTCGCGGCGGCCTGCGTAGCCGCTGGGGGCTTCCTTGCGGGCGGCATAGTCGTCAAAGCGAACCAGCACGGTGAACTGGTCTGGCCGGCGCTCCTTGAACTTGTAGGGTCCGGTGCCGATGAATTCCTTGAGCTGCGGCGCGATGCTTTCCTTGGCCAGGATGGCTGCCATGCCGCTGGGCAGGGCCAGTTGCGCCAGCAGCGGTGCGTAGGGGTTCTTGAGCTTGAGCTCCACGCCGTGCGTGCCCTTGGCTGTGAGCGCCACCACTTCCTTGCCCACCGCCTTGCCCCGCGGCGAGAGCTCCATCCAGCGCTGCAGCGAGGCCACCACGTCCTCGGCTGTCATCTCGCGGCCGTTGTGGAACTTCACGCCCTTGCGCAGGGCGATGGTGTAGTTGAGGCCATCCTTGGAGACGGTGGGCATGCCCTCGGCCAGCATGGGCGCAATGTTCCAGTTGCCGTCGAAGGTGTAGAGCGGCTCGTACACGTGCTGCATGATGGTGCCCACCAGGTCGGCGGTGCTCACCATCGGGTCCAGGCCCTGGGGCTCGCCCACCATGGCCAGGTTGGCGGCGCCGCCCTTGGCCGGTGCGCCGGCCTGCTGCGCCGACGCTGCACCAGGGCCTGCGCCCCACAGTGCGAGCAGCGCGGCCAGGCCCACCAGCCCCCGCCGCGCCACGTTCGCCGGCCGGGAGTTCGCCAGCCGCACCACATTGGTTCCAGAAGTTTGCATCGTGCACCTCTAAGTAATAGGATTACATTGATAAGCCCTTTCGATGCCAGAAATCTGCTCGATTTGTGCTTTTTGGGCGTTTTGTATGTAATATCTTTACTCAAAGGAGCACTTTCAATGCCAGTAGAAACCCTCGGTCAGTCCCCGCTTGCCTCCGACCGGCAGGCCCGTCCACTTTCCCCCGCCACGCGCGCCGGGGACTTCGTTTTTGTGTCGGGCCAGGTGCCCACCGATGACCAGGGCCAAGTCATCACCGGGGGCATCGAGGCGCAGACGCGCCAGGTGTTCCTGCGCCTCACGCAGGCGCTGGCGCTGGCCGACTGCACGCTGGCCGATGTGGCCAAGGTGAGCGTCTGGCTGGCCGACGCGCGCGACTTCGGCAGCTTCAACCGCGTCTACATGGAGTGTTTTGGCGAGCACCGGCCCGCGCGCTCGACGGTGGAGTCGCGGCTCATGATCGACGCCAAGGTGGAGATCGACGTCACGGCGTACAAGCCGCGCGGCTGAGCGCGGCGGGCGCTAGCCGGCGGTCCGCGGCACCGGCTGGGTTGCTACATCACGCGGATGCCCAGCTCGCTGACCAGCAGGGCCGCCTGGTCGGTGGAGAGGATCGCCCCCTTGAAGGACTGCGCCAGCTGGGCCAGCCGCAGCCCGCCCAGGTCCACCGACCGCAGGTCGGCGCCGTCGAAGCGGGCGTTCTTGAGGTGCGCATCGCGCAGGCTTCCGCCTTCGAACACCGCATCGCGGAAGTCGCAGCCAGAAATGTCCGCGTCGGACATGTCGAGCTGTTCGATGGTCTGCTTGCGGAACGAAATACCCCGCAGGTCCGCGCCCACCAGCAGCGTGTCGTGAAAGCTCAGGCCCAGCGTCTGCGCTTCATGGAACTGCGCGCCGGTCAGCTTGACCTCGGCAAACAAGGCCGACGCCAGCGTGGCCTTGGTCCAGAGCGTGTTGTTCAGGTCGCAGTGGTGAAAGCGTGCGTCGGTCAGGTGCGCCAGGTGAAAGCTCGCCTGCCGCGCCCTGCAGCCGAGCCACCGCGTGTCGCCCAGTTGGGCGCGTGCCAGCGAGGCCTCGGCCAGGCTGCAGCCGGTGAACTGCGCGCCTTGCAGCGCAAGGCCCGAGAGGTCGGCGCCGTCGAAATCGCAGTGCTCGAAGTGCAGGCGCTGCGCCGGGGTGTCCGCCAGCATCGCCAGCAGGTCGGCGCGGGTGATCTGCTGCTCTTGCACGAGGACCGTACCGCTGGTGCTGGTGCTGGTGAGTGGGGTGGATGCTGTGATCATGGGACGGTGACTGCAATGGTGGCTGGGCCGTGGCGTGGCGCGTGCGGTGCAACGTGCGGCGTCAATGTCCCGTGGTCTTGGAAAACAGGTTCACCACCACCACGCCGGCCACGATGAGCCCCAGCCCGGCGATCGCAGGTGCGTCCAGCCGCTGTCCGTAATAAAGCCAGCCCACGGTGGAGATCAGCACGATGCCCACCGCCGACCAGATGGCGTAGGCAATGCCGATGGGCAAGGTCTTCAGCGTGAGCGACAACAGGTAGAAGGACACCGCGTAGCACACGGCGGTGATTGCGCTGGGAACCAGCCGCGTGAAGCCCTCGGACGCCTTCAGCGCACTGGTGCCCAGCACTTCGGCCACGATGGCCAAGCCCAGCAATGCGTAGCTGGTGGTGGTGGCGGTCCACTGGATCATGGTGCGGGTCCGTTGCAAAAGCTGGAGAAGCGGCCGATTCTAGGAAGGACCCACGCACCGCGGTGGCATGCCCTTGCATTGGTGCAGGGCCTCTGCACAGCCGGTTGCAGCCGCCTGAAATCTGTGACCACACGGCGAGTACCCGTGGCGCGCACCGTGGCCCGGAGGCCCGACCTGGCCCCCCATCGCCGCAATGCCAGCCCGCTGCCAACCCTGGCGCTCTCACCTCGCCACGCAGCTGCTGTTGAGCCGCTATGCAGCGTGCTGCAGCATCAGGTCCAGGTTCTGCACGGCAGCGCCCGACGCGCCCTTGCCCAGGTTGTCGAACACCGCGCTCAGCAGCACCTGGCCGTGCTGCGGGTTGGCAAACACCGAGAGCCGCAGCTGGTTGGTGCCGTTGAGCACCTGGGGGTCCAGGTGCTGCGCCGCCTGCGCATCTGCCCGGGACACCACCTCCACATGCGCCGCGCCGTCGTAGTGCTGCTGCAGGCAGGCGTGCAGCCGGTCGGCAGTCACGCCCGCGGGCAGTTGCCGCAGCAGCAACGGAATGGTCAGCACGATGCCCTGGCGGAAAGAGCCGTAGGCCGGCAGGAAGAAAGGCCGCTGCGTGAGGCCCGCGTGCTGTTGGATCTCTGGCGTGTGCTTGTGGGCCAGCCCCAGGCCGTACACCTGGAACGCGGAGGCTTGCGATGCACCCGCACCTTCATGCTCATCCACTCGCGCACGGCCGCCGCCGGAGTAGCCCGACACGGCATGGATGGCCAGCGGATGGTCCGCAGGCACCAGGCCTGCCTGCACCAGCGGCAGCAGCAGCCCGATGGCGCCCGTGGGGTAGCAGCCGGGGTTGGTCACGCGGCGCGCCGAGGCGATGCGGGCGGACTGCGCGGCGCTCATTTCAGGGAACCCGTAGACCCAGTCCGCATCGGTGCGGTGGGCCGAGCTGGCGTCGATCACGCGCACGGCCGGGTTCACGATGGACGCCGCCGCTTCGCGCGCAGGCCCGTCGGGCAGGCACAGCACGGCGATGTCGCAGGCATTGATCGCTTCGGCGCGGCGCGCAGCGTTCTTGCGGTCGGCCTCGGGCAGCGTGAGCAGACGCAGGTCGCTGCGGCCGTGCAGGCGTTCATGGATCTGCAGGCCGGTCGTGCCCTGATCGCCGTCGATGAAAACCAAGGGTGCGCTCATGCGGTGCTCCTGATGAATGGAATGGCTGAAGAAAAAACGAAGGAATGACGAATCTTCGGCCGCGCCCTAGAATTTGAAAAGTTGAATTTCACAAACATCAGCATCAGATTCACTGAACGTCATGCGCGAACTCAACCTCGACCGGTTGCGCACGCTGGTCACCATCGCAGACCTGGGTTCGTTCGCCGAAGCCGCGCGGGTGCTGCACCTGGCGGCGCCCACGGTCAGCCTGCACATCGCCGACCTGGAGGCGCTTTTCGGCGCGCCGCTGCTGGTGCGCAAGCGCGGCGAGGTGACTCCCTCGGGTGTGGGCGACGCGTTGATCGAGCGCGCGCGGCGCCTGCTGGCCGATGCGGACGAGGCGCTCGATGTGGTGCAGCGCCAGGTGCAGGGGCTCGCGGGCCGCGTGCGGCTGGGGGCGTCCACCGGTGCCATTGCCCACCTGCTGCCACAGGCGCTGGAGGTGCTGGGGCACCACCACCCCGGTATCGACGTGCAGGTGGCCGTGCTCACCACGCAGGACACCATGGCGCGCCTGGTCGGCGGGTCGCTGGATGTGGGCCTGGTGGCGCTGCCGCAGGCCACCGTGCAGGGCGTGAAGGTGCAGCCCTGGCGGCGGGACCCGGTAATGGCGTTCGTGCCGTCGGCCTGGCCTGCGCCACAGCGCGCCACGCCGAAGTGGCTGGCGGGGCAGCCGCTCATCCTCAACGACGTCGGCACCAGCCTGTCGCGGCTGACGGCCGAATGGTTCGCGCTGGCGGGCGAACACCCCAAGGCGCGCATCCAGCTCAACTACAACGACGCCATCAAGAGCCTGGTGGCCGCAGGCTATGGCGCCACGCTCCTGCCGCACGAGGCCACGTCCACCACGCCGCTCGACCCGCGCATCCGCATGCTGCCGCTGCGCCCCGCGCTGTGGCGGCCGCTGGGCATCGCCCACCGCGAAGGCCCGGTGGAGCGCGCCACGCAGCACGTGCTGGATGTGCTGTGGCAGCAGCGCCAGGCTTGAATAGATCGAATTTTTGGGCCAAACAGGCCGTTACCGCTCATCTGCAAAGCGCAAGCAGCTATATATTTGATAGCATTTGCGGTTCTCGGCTGCGGGACTGACCGGCCGCAGCGCCTGGGGTGCATCAGGCGGTGGCGCCGGGCCCCAGCGCGCTCAGCACCATGCGCACGATCAGTTCCTCAGCATTGTTGTAGTCGCGCTCGGTCAGCGCGGGCTTGCCCAGCAGCAGCGCAAACTGCGCCTCCTGCTCCGCATAGGCCTGCGTGACCGACCAGATGATGAACATCAGGTGGGTGAAGTTGACCTTGGCGATGCGGCCCTCGCGCGCCCAGCGCTCGAAGGTGCGCACCTCGGTCTTGAGCAGCGGGCCCACCCGCTCGGCGATGGCGGTGCCATAGCGTGGTGCACCGGCAATCACCTCTTTGGTGAACACCTTGGCGCCCTGGGGGCGCATGCGCGAGTACTGCATCTTGGCGCGGATGTAGCGGCGCAGCGCCTGCTCGGGGTCGTCGCTGTGCGACAACGCCTCCATGCCTTCGAGCCACTGGGTGAGCACATCGTCGAGCACGCGCTGGTACAGCGCCTCCTTGCTCGGAAAGTAATACAGCAGGTTGTGGCGGCTGATGCCGATGGCCGCGGCAATGTTCTCGAGCGACGCGCCTTCGAAGCCGAACTGCGCGAAGTGGTTCTCCGCCTCGGCCAGGATGGCCTGCTCCTTGCGCAGGCGCGAGGCCTTGGGGGCGCGGGCGCCGGTGTCGTCGGTGCTTTCGGCGGCTTCAGGGGCTACCGCGGCAGCGGGCTTGCGGATGGCGCCGGCTGCACGCGGCGGCTTGGCAGGGCGGGGGGCGGAGGTGGCAGCCGGGGACTGGCGGGCGTCGGTCATTGCACCATTGTGGAACAAGCCGGGGCCTGAAAACTGGCAATTGGCTGGCATGGGGTTTGCTCTAGGGATTTTACCAATTGGTAAATTTTTACGGGTTGGTAAATTGGCCCCCAACGCAGGGCACCGCGGCACATCAAGCCGTGGGCACCTGCACCCCCACAGCGAGGACCACGATGAAACCTCCGACATTTGCGGGCGCACGCACCCTCGCTTGCGCCGCATCGGCTGCCTGCTGCCGCCGCCCCGGCAGCGGCGCGCGCCACCTGCACCGGGCGCCCGCGCCCACCACGGCCGAACCAGCGAGCAAGGGCACGGCCTGCACCCCCACCCCGCACCTTTCGGAGGACATCTGATGGACACACCCGCAAGCCGTGCCTGCGGCATTCATGCCGCACGCCTGAACCTGGCCGACTACGCCGTCAACTTCAGCGACGCCCACCCGCCGTTGACCCGGCCGCAGGCCCTCATCGAGGCCGAGCGCTGCTACTACTGCCACGACGCGCCCTGCGCCACGGCCTGCCCCACGGGCATCGACATCCCGTCGTTCATCCACCGCATCGCGCAGGACAACAACCGGGGCGCGGCGCGCGCCATCCTGGAGGCCAATCCCCTGGGCGGCATGTGCGCCCGGGTCTGCCCCACCGAGGTGCTGTGCGAGCAGGCCTGCGTGCGCAACACCAACGAAGACAAGCCGGTGGAGATCGGGTCGCTGCAGCGCTACGCGACCGACGCCTTCTTTGCCAAACCCGGCGCACCGATGTTCCAGCGCGCCGCACCCACCGGCCGCCGCGTGGCCGTGGTCGGCGCGGGGCCTGCTGGCCTGGCCTGCGCCCACGGGCTGGCGCTGCGCGGGCACGACGTGGTGCTGTTCGAGGCGCGCCCCAAGCTGGGCGGGCTCAACGAATACGGCCTGGCCAGCTACAAGACCACGGACAACTTCGCGCAGAAGGAAGTCGACTGGCTGCTGTCGGTGGGCGGCATCGAGGTGCGCACCAGCCAGCAGCTGGGCCGCGACATCACGCTCGACGGCCTGCTGGCCAGCCACGATGCGGTCTTCCTGGGCCTGGGGCTGCAGGGCGTGAATGCGCTGGGCGTGGCCGAGCCTGCGGTGTCTGGCGTGCAGGGCTTGAGTAGCGCCGTGGACTTCATCGCCGAGCTGCGCCAGAGCAGCGACCTGTCCACCCTGCCCGTGGGCCGGCGCGTGGTGGTGATCGGCGGCGGCATGACGGCGGTGGACGCCGCCGTGCAGTCCCGCAAGCTGGGCGCCGATGAGGTGACCATCGTCTACCGCCGGGGAGCCGACGCCATGTCTGCGTCGAAGGTAGAGCAGCAATGGGCGCAGACGAACGGCGTGACCATCCGCCACTGGGCGGCGCCGCAAGAAGTCTTGTGCGAAGGCGGCGCCGTGACCGGCGTGCGCTTTGCGGCCACGGCGCTCGATGCGGCGGGCAAGCTGGTGAACACCGGCGAGACCTTCACGCTCGCGGCGGACGTGGTGCTCAAGGCCATCGGCCAGACCTACGTGGCGGAGCCCGCTGGCAAGGCGATGGCGCTGGAGGGCGGACGCATCGCCACCGACGCCGCAGGCCGCACCAGCCTGGCGAGGGTCTGGGCGGGCGGCGACTGCCGGGCTGGCGGGCGCGACCTGACGGTCGAGGCCGTGGAGCACGGCAAGCTGGCGGCCATCTCCATCCATGAAGCGATGAGCGTGCCGGTGGCGCTCGTGGCCTGACGGCATCGTCGGCACATCCTGACCGCACAACCTGACTGCAATTGACGGGAGCACATCCATGGCAGACATCCGCAGCAATTTCCTGGGCATCCAGAGCCCCAACCCCTTCTGGCTGGCCTCCGCACCCCCGACCGACAAGGAGATCAACGTCACCCGCGCCTTCGAGGCAGGCTGGGGCGGCGTGGTCTGGAAGACGCTGGGCGAGGACCCGGCGGTCGTCAACGTGAACGGGCCACGCTACTCCACGCTCCTGTCCCAGGACCGCCGCGTGATCGGGCTGAACAACATCGAGCTCATCACCGACCGTCCGCTGCACACCAACCTGGAGGAGATCAAGCGCGTCAAGCGCAACTGGCCCGACCGGGCCATGATCGTCTCGCTCATGGTGCCCTGCGAAGAGCAGAGCTGGAAGAGCATTTTGCCCCTGGTGGAAGACACCGGCGCCGACGGCATCGAGCTCAACTTCGGCTGCCCCCACGGCATGAGCGAGCGCGGCATGGGCGCGGCCGTGGGCCAGGTGCCCGAGTACATCCAGATGGTCACGGCCTGGTGCAAGCACTACAGCCGCCTGCCGGTGATCGTGAAGCTCACCCCCAACATCACCGACGTGCGGCACCCCGCGCGGGCGGCCAAGGCGGGCGGGGCGGATGCGGTGTCGCTCATCAACACCATCAACTCCGTCATGGGCGTTGACCTGGACCGCATGGTCATGAGCCCCAGCACCGACGGCTGGGGGTCGCACGGCGGCTACTGCGGCCCGGCCGTCAAGCCCATCGCGCTCAACATGGTGGCCGAGATCGCGCGCGACGCGCAGACCGCGGGCCTGCCCATCAGCGGCATCGGCGGCATCACCACCTGGCGCGACGCGGCCGAGTACATCGCCCTGGGCTGCGGCACGGTGCAGGTGTGCACGGCGGCCATGGTGTACGGCTTCAAGATCGTGCAGGACATGTGCGACGGGCTGTCCAACTTCATGGACGAGCACGGCTACGCCACGCTCGACGACTTCAAGGGCCAGGCCGTGCCCACGGTGAAGGACTGGAAGAACCTGAACCTCAACCACATCGAAAAGGCCGTGATCAACCAGGATGCCTGCATCCAGTGCGGCCGCTGCCATGTGGTGTGCGAAGACACCTCGCACCAGGCCATCACCTTCACCAAGGACGGCGGCGTGCGCAAGTTCGAGATCAACGAGGCCGAGTGCGTGGGCTGCAACCTGTGCGTGTCGATCTGCCCCGTGCCCGAGTGCATCACCATGCGCGCCCTGGAGCCCGGCGAGGTCGATGCGCGCACGGGCAAGCCGGTGACGGGCGAATACGCCAACTGGACCACGCACCCGAACAACCCGCACAGCGTTGCGGCGGCGGCAGTGTGACGGGCTGCTCTCCGTGTGCATCCGCTGCAGGGTCTGCCAAGCAGCGGCTGTGCGTTTGCGACGTGTGGATCGGCCTTGCATGCTGCACTGCATCTGGTGCATTTATTGCGTAACCCTCAACATCGGCCACATCGCTTGCTTCCTTTGGCCCGCCATCTGCCAGCGTGAGAACGCCGGACCAGGCTGCGGGTTGTGTTCCACCCCCACGACGTCTTTGACAGGAGTACAGGCATGACCAACAGTACCGGCAGCGCTGCCCATGTGGCAGGGCAACTGCCCGGCGGAGCATCCAATTCGCTCGCCAATGAAGATCTGCTCCCCACCACCGCGGCGCAGCGGCACTGGACCTGGAAAGACTTTGCCGCGCTCTGGGTGGGCATGGTGGTGTGCGTGCCCACGTACACCATGGCCAGCTCCATGCTCGATCAGGGCTTCACCTGGCAGATGGCGGTGTGGCTCGTGTTCCTGGCCAACTGCATCGTGCTGATACCGATGGTGCTCATCGGCCGGGTGGGCCCCAAGTACGGCGTGCCCTTCCCGGTGCTTGCGCGTGCGTCGTTCGGCGTGAAGGGGGCCAACCTGCCGGCCGTGCTGCGCGGCCTGGTGGCGTGCGGCTGGTTCTCCATCAACTGCTACTTCGGTGCGCTGGCGCTCCACGGCTTCCTGAACATCGTGGGCATGAACCTCGCGGGGCCCGCCCAGGGCGAGACCATCAGCACCTCGCAGTTCATGTGCTTCCTCGCGTTCTGGGCCGTGCACATCTACTTCATCTGGAAGGGGCCGGAATCCATCCGCCTTCTGGAGGTCATCGCCGCGCCGCTGATGATCGGCGCATCTATCCTGTTCGTGGTGGTGCTGGTTATGAAGGTGCCGTCGGGCCAGCTCTTCAACCTGCCCGCCAAGGTGGTGGAAGGCGGGCCCAAGACCTGGGCGGCCCTCACGGGGCTGGTGGGCTTCTGGGCCACGCTGGCGCTCAACATCCCGGACTTCACGCGCTTTGCCAAGTCGCAGAAGGACCAGGTCGTGGGCCAGGCCATCGGACTGCCGCTGCCCATGGCGCTGTTCTCCATGGTGGGCGTCATCGGCTTTTCGGCATCGGCCATTCTGTATGGCAAGGCGCAGCTGTTCCCCGATGGCCTGTTGACCCAGATGGGCAGCGTGGCGGCGGGCCTGGGCCTGCTGGTGATCCTGCTGGCCAACCTGACGACCAACGTGGCCGCCAACCTGGTGTCGCCGTCGTACGACTTCAGCCAGATCGCACCGTCCAAGATCAGCTTTCGCATGGGTGGCGTCATCGCCGCGCTGATCGGCCTCGTGTTCATGCCCTGGAAGATCCTCGCCACATCGGGTGGCTACCTCTTCACCTGGCTGGGCGGCTACGGCACGCTGCTGGGCGCCATTGCCGGCATCTTGCTGGTGGACTACTACCTGGTGCGCAAGAGCGTGCTGAAAGTGGACGACCTGTACCGGCGCGGCGGCGACTACGAGTACAGCAATGGCTGGAACCTGCACGCGCTCATCGCCTTCGCCCTGGGCGTGCTGCCCTGCCTGCCGGGATACCTGGCGGTGTCCGGCGTGGTGGACAAGGCGGGCATGCCTGCCATCTGGCTCACGCTGTTCGACTCGGGCTGGTTCTTCAGCCTGGCCGTGGCCGGCACCTACTACTACCTGACCGCCAAGAAGAAGTGACCTGGGACCCCGCCCGGCCGTGGTGCCGGTGCCGGGCCTGCTTTTTTTGATCTGCATCCCTGAAGGAGATCTCCATGACCCAAGCCCTTCTGATCCGCGGTGGAACCGTGGTCAACGCCGACCGTGAACAACAGGCCGATGTCCTCTGCGTCGATGGCCGCATCGTGGCCGTGGGCGAGGGTGCGGCGGCGCAGGCCCCGGCCGGCGCGCAGACGCTGGATGCCAGCGGCCAGTACGTGCTGCCCGGCGGGATCGACCCACACACGCACATGCAGCTGCCCTTCATGGGCACGGTCACCATGGACGACTTCTTCACCGGCACGGCGGCAGCCCTGGCGGGCGGCACCACGAGCATCATCGACTTCGTGATTCCCGACCCGCAGGAGCCCATCCTGGACGCCTACCGCAAGTGGCGCGGCTGGGCCGAGAAATCGGCGGCCGACTATTCCTTTCACGTCGCCATCACCTGGTGGAGCGAGCAGGTGCGCGCCGACATGGGCACGCTGGTGCACGAGGAGGGCGTGAACAGCTTCAAGCACTTCATGGCCTACAAGAACGCCATCATGTGCGACGACGAAACCCTGGTGAACAGCTTCAAGCGCGCGCTGGAGCTGGGCGCCATGCCCACGGTGCATGCCGAAAACGGCGAGCTGGTGTACCTGCTGCAACAGGAGGTCGCCAAGATGGGCATCACCGGCCCCGAGGGCCACCCGCTGTCGCGCCCGCCCATGGTCGAGGCCGAGGCCGCCAACCGCGCCATCGCGATTGCCGACGTGCTGGGCGTGCCCATCTACGTGGTGCACGTGAGCTGCATGGAGTCGGCCGACGCGATTGCCCGCGCCCGGGCGCGCGGCCAGCGCGTATACGGCGAGGTGCTGGCGGGCCACCTGCTGGTGGACGAGAGCGTCTACCGCGACCCGGACTTCGCCACGGCCGCCGCGTACGTGATGAGCCCGCCGTTTCGCCCCAAGGTGCACCAGGAGGCGCTGTGGCGCGGCCTGCAGTCCGGCCAGCTGCACACCACGGCGACGGACCACTGCACCTTCTGCGCCGCGCAAAAGGCGATGGGTCAAGAAAACTTCGCCAAGATCCCGAATGGCACGGGGGGCGTGGAAGAGCGCATGGCCGCCATCTGGGACGGCGGCGTCAACACCGGGCGCCTCACGCCCAGCGAGTTCGTGGCCATCACCTCGGCCAACGCGGCCAAGCTGTTCAACATCTACCCGCGCAAAGGCTTCATCGGCGAGGGCGCCGACGCCGACCTGGTGCTGTGGGACCCCGAGGGCACCAAGACCTTCTCGGCCAAGACCCAGTTCAGCAAGGGCGACTTCAACATCTTCGAGGGCCGCACCGTGCGCGGCATCCCCACCCACACCGTGAGCCAGGGCCGCGTGGTGTTTGCCAATGGCGACCTGCGGGCCGAGGTGGGTACAGGCCGCTACATCAAGCGCCCCGCGTTCGGCCCCAACTTCCAGGCCGTGCAAAAGCGCGCGCAGGAGCTTGCGCCCACGGCGGTGGCGCGCGGCTGACGCGGGCGCTATGGAAGCATTCCATCCGGCTTTGCACTTTCACAGCCCGTTCAGCCTGAGCCTGTCAAAGGCCGTCACCAGCCCCGGCTTCGACAGGCTCAGCCCGAACGGTACTGAGTGAACCGGCAATTCAGACATCCCTTGGAGAACACCATGGACACCAAAGTCAAACCCGACATCGAGAACCTGCGCATCAACGGCGACCGCCTGTGGGCATCGCTCATGGAGCTGGCGCAGATCGGCGCCACGCCCAAGGGCGGCGTGTGCCGCCTCACGCTCACCGACCTGGACAAGCAGGGCCGCGACCTCGTCACCCGCTGGGCGCGCGAGGCCGGCATGAGCGTCACCATCGACAAGATCGGCAACGGCTTCATGCGCCGCCCGGGCCGCAACAACAGCCTGCCGCCCATCATGACCGGCAGCCACATCGATACCCAGCCTACGGGCGGCAAGTTCGACGGCAACTACGGTGTGCTGGCCGGCATCGAGGTGGTGCGCACGCTCAACGACCACGGCATCGAGACCGAGGCACCGATCGAGGTGGCCTTCTGGACCAACGAGGAAGGCAGCCGCTTCGTGCCGGTGATGATGGGATCGGGCGTGTTCGCCAAGGCCTTCACGCTGGAGCACGCCTACGCCGCCACCGACACCGAGGGCAAGACGGTGAAGGGCGAGCTGGAACGCATCGGCTACGTCGGCGAGCAGGAGCCGGGCGACCACCCCATCGGTGCGTATTTTGAAACCCACATCGAGCAGGGCCCGGTGCTGGAAGACAACGACAAGACCATCGGCGTGGTCAGCGGCGTGCTGGGCATCCGCTGGTTCGACTGCACCGTCACCGGCATGGAAGCCCACGCGGGCCCCACGCCCATGGCGCTGCGCAAGGACGCCCTGCTGGCCGCCACGCACATCATGCAGGACGTGGTCGCGGCCGCCCACCGCCACCCGCCGCACGGCCGCGGCACCGTGGGCATGGTGCAGGTGTTTCCCAACAGCCGCAATGTCATCCCCGGCCGGGTCAAGTTCAGCATCGACCTGCGCAACAGTACCGACGAACTCGTGGACCAGATGGCCGCCGAAGTGAAGGCCCGCGCCGAGCAGGTGGCGCAGGAGCACGGCGTGCAGGTGCACATCGAGATGGTGTCCAGCTACCCCGCGCAGGTCTTCCACGCCGAATGCGTGGAGGCCGTGGCCCGCGCCACCGCCAGGCTGGGCTACAGCCACATGCCCGCGGTCTCGGGTGCGGGGCACGATGCCGTCTACATGGCCAAGCTCGCGCCGGCCGGCATGATCTTCATCCCCTGCAAGGACGGCATCAGCCACAACGAGATCGAGGACGCCAAGCCCGAGCACATCACGGCAGGCTGCAACGTGCTGCTGCATGCGATGCTGGAGCGGGCGGGGACCTGACGCCCGCAACGCCGGGCGGACGCGGGCCCGGTCCACGGGGCGGCCTGCCGGCCTGCCAGCCAGCCAACGCCTGCGCCGGGCAGCGCAAGCCGCCCGTCCCGTTGTGGTTGCGCCACAGCTCCCCCGCTGTTACACCTGGGTCCCGGCAGACGCCAAGTCGTGCCCCCGTGCGGCCTGCACACCGATCTGCGACTACCACAATGGGATGAAGAGACCGTGACTTTCTGGCGGTCTTGAGGGTAACTACGGGGCGGTCCCTGTATCTTCTGGTTACTTTTTCCGTTTCCCGAAGACGTTCCCATGAAATTGCGTACCCGAATCCTGTGGCTGTGTGCTGCCACCTTGCTGGGCCTGGTGGTCCTGTCCGCCGTGGCCTTGACCACGCTGTACCGGTCGATGATGAACGAGCGCACGGCGCAGTTGTCCAACCTGGTCATCCTGGCCCACGCCGCCGCGCAGAAGGCGCACGACAAGGAAAAGAGCGGCGCGCTGTCCCGCGAGGACGCGATCAAGGAGGCCGAGCGCACCATCGGCAGCTTTGTCGACAAGGACAAGTATTTCTTCGTGCGCGGCTTCACCAATGATGTGAACTACGTGCACCCCAACCCGAAGCGCATCGGCATCGTCGATGAAAAGGGCGGCAAGGAAGCCGGCGTGCGCTACCGCGCTGCGCTGCAGGGCAAGACCATCGGCACGGTGACCGCACCGGGCACGCGCCCCGGCGCCAAGGAGCCGGTGGACAAGCTCTACGCCATCATCAAGTTCGAGCCGTGGGACTGGATCATCGGCTTTGGCGACTACGTGGACGACATCGAGGATGCGTTCTGGCGCAACACGGCCATCCTGCTGTCCATCGGCGCGGTGCTGATGTTCATCGTGGCGGTGATGGCCTGGCAGATGCTGCGCACGCTGGTGCAGCAGCTCGGCGGCGAGCCGCAGTACGCGGCGCAGGTGGTCACGCAGATCGCCGAAGGCAACCTGGCGGTGGATGTACAGACGCGCCCGGGTGACACCTCCAGCATCCTGTTTGCCATCCGCGCCATGCGCGACAACCTGGCCCACCTGGTGACCCAGGTGCGCGACAGCACTGATTCGATCAACACGGCATCGGCCGAAATCGCTGCCGGCAACGGCGACCTTTCGTCCCGCACCGAATCGCAAGCCAGCGCGCTGCAGCAGACCGCTGCGTCGATGGAAGAACTCACCTCCACCGTGGAGCAGAACGCCGCCAACGCCCGCCGGGCCGACGAGCTGGCGCGCGCCGCCTCGGCCACCGCCGTGCGCGGCGGCGACGTGGTGCAGCAGGTGGTAGGCACCATGGGCTCCATCGAGCAGTCCTCGCGCAAGATCGTGGACATCATCAGCGTGATCGACGGCATTGCGTTCCAGACCAACATCCTGGCGCTGAACGCAGCGGTGGAAGCAGCCCGTGCCGGTGAACAAGGCCGTGGCTTCGCCGTGGTGGCCAGCGAAGTGCGCAGCCTGGCCCAGCGCAGTGCTGCAGCGGCCAAGGAGATCAAAGGCCTGATCGACGACTCTGTGTCCAAGGTGGGCGCGGGCACCCAACTGGTGGAGCAGGCCGGCGCCACCATGCGCGAGGTGGTCGAGGGCGTGAAGAACGTGACCACCATGGTGGCCGAGATCAGCTCGGCCAGCGCCGAGCAGAGCGCGGGCATCGCCCAGGTCAACCAGGCGGTGTCGCAGATGGACCAGGGCACGCAGCAGAACGCGGCGCTGGTGGAAGAAGCCCTGGCAGCGGCGCAGTCGCTCAGCCAGCAGGCCGTGGCGCTGTCGCAGACGGTGGGCCAGTTCCGCGTCTCTTGAGAGGTTTCGCGCCCCAGCCGGCAGGCGTCTGCATGGTGGCAAAACTTGGCTGGACAAGCCCTCTGGCTGTGCGAAGATGCAAGCAATTGCGTCAAGGTCTGGGCGCGCCAAGGCATCGCTGACGGAGCGCGCTGCTGGCGCACATCCTGACTGCACTGCTGTCACACCGTCTTCACCACCATGTCTGCCTGTCTCTCGCTGACCTTTCCACACATTCTGGCCGCTGGCCTGGTGCTGGACTGCGGGCCGGCATGACCGTGTCGGCCCCCTTGCCGGCAGCGCGCCTGCCGCAACACCGCCTGCCCACCGATGCCGACCTGGCTGAGCGCGGCCAGCGATGCGCGGCGCTGGAGTGGCTGTCGCGGCCCGTCTGGCTCTTCGACATCGACGGCCGGTGCGTGTACTGGGCCAATGCGGCGGCACTGGCCGTCTGGCAGGCCACCACGCTGGCCGAGCTGTGCGGGCGCGACATGGGCCACGACATGTCCGAGTCGGTCGCGCAGCGGCTGGCGCAGTACCAGAGCGACTTCGTGCTGCGGGGCGACGCGAGCTTCACCGAGCAATGGACCATCTACCCCGGCGGCGTGCCGGTGTCGCTCAACGTGCGCTTTGGCGGACACCGCCTGCCCGATGGCCGCATGGGCATGCTGTGCGAGGCCGACGCCATGGGCGCGGCCCTGCCGGAGTCCCTGCGCTCGGTCGAGGCCCTGCTGCACACCGCGGTGATGATCACGCTGTACGACGGCAACGGCCAGGCGCTGTACCGCAACCCTGCCGCGCGTGCCGCCGTGCTCAGCCCCGGCGAGCGACTGCAGGAGCGCGTGGGCAACGCGGCGGTGTTTGCCGCGCTCTCGCGCAGCCTGGAGCAGCACGGCGTGGGCACGCTCACGCTCGCAGTGCGCACGCCGCAGGGCGACCGCTGGCACGAGCTGT
This sequence comes from Acidovorax sp. LjRoot194, assembly GCF_964253015.1. Classification (NCBI taxonomy): domain Bacteria; kingdom Pseudomonadati; phylum Pseudomonadota; class Betaproteobacteria; order Burkholderiales; family Comamonadaceae; genus Acidovorax; species Acidovorax sp. LjRoot194. The sequence goes on from NZ_CAXUQB020000001.1 coordinate 1,142,300, forward strand.
CGGCGCGCCGCTGCAGCGACGCCGTCACCGGCCAGGACGCGGTGCTGGTGAGCGAGGCGGACATCAGCGCCATCAAGCACACCGAAGAGCGCGCCAACTTTCAGTCGCTGCACGACGTGCTCACTGGCCTGCCCAACCGGGCCCACTTCACGCAGCGCTTTGCGCGTGCGGTGGAGGAGGCCAAGGCCCAGTCGCTCGAAGCTGCGCTGATGCTGATCGACCTCGATCACTTCAAGGACGTGAACGACACACTGGGCCATGCAGCGGGCGACGAGCTGCTGGTGGCCATGTCGCAACGGCTGCGCCACACGCGGCACGGCACCGAGGTGCTGGCCCGCTGGGGCGGCGACGAGTTCCTGGTGCTGCTGACATCGCCGCGCATCCGCGAAGATCTGGATGCACTGCACGAGCGCATCTCCGTGGCCATGGCGGCGCCGCTGTCCATTGCCGGGGCGCAGCTGCGCGTGACGTCCAGCATTGGTGTGGCGCTGTACCCGCAGGACGGCGAGTCCATCGAGATCCTGCTGCGCAACGCCGACCTGGCCATGTACGCGGCCAAGGAGCGCGGGCGCAACGCGCTGGCCTACTTCGACCGGCACATGGCCGAGACGGTGCGCAGCCGCACCGAGCTGGAGAAAGAGTTGCACCTGGCGCTGGAGCGCGAGGAGTTCGAGGTGTACTTCCAGCCGCGCGTGGATGTGGCCACCAACACCATCCGCGCGGTGGAGGCGCTGGTGCGCTGGAACCACCCGCGCCTGGGCGTGGTGTCGCCCGCGCATTTCATCCCGGCCTGCGAGACCACCGGCCTCATCGGCGCGCTGGGCCTGTGGGTGCTGGCGCAGGCGGCACGCGAACAGGTGGCCTGGGCCGCGCAGGGCTGGGACCTGGTGGTCTCGGTCAACCTGTCGCCCCGCCAGTTCGCATCGCCCAGCCTGCTGCACGACATCACCAGCGTGCTGCGCGAGGCCGGTGTGAACCCCGCGCGCATGGAGCTAGAGATCACCGAGTCCATCTTGCTGGGCGAAGACCAGCACGTGCTCAACGTGCTGCGCGAGCTGTCGGCGCTGGGCCTGACGATTGCGCTCGATGACTTCGGCACGGGATATTCCAACCTGGCGTATCTGCAGAAGTTTCCGGTCCACACGCTCAAGATCGACAAGACCTTCATCCAGGACACCGACGCCAACCGTTCGCTGGCCGAGTTGATCGTGTCGCTGTCGACACTGATGAAGCTCACGGCGGTGGCCGAGGGCGTGGAGACCCAGGAACAGCTCGACTGGGTGGCCGGGCGCGGGATCGCGCAGTACCAGGGTTATCTGTATGCGCGGCCGATGCCGGTGCGGGAATTCACCGACTGGCTGCGTGTGCACCCGCCGGGCTGACCGAAGGCTGCAAGCTCAGTAGTCGCGGCGGATTTGCGGCTGCAGCGGTGTTCAATGTATGAGTCTGGAGCCTGCTTGCTGGGCTTGAATGCGGTGGCAAACAACACATCCATCGCAGGCCCCGCGGCCGTTGATAGTTCGCGCGCAAATCGGTGGCGTCAGGGACGCCTACGGCAAGGAATCCAAGCTTTGAGATGGGCCTCTATGACGGTGGCTGCGCGTGCTTTGGGAGTCTTTTCCAGAGCGGCCTTCAAGCCGATATGCACCTGTTCGTCGATCGTAGAGGGCGAGATCATTTTGAAGTTGCACCAAGTCTCTCCTTCACTGCTGTCTACGACCCCAACCACGTACATCTGAGCAAGCCTTCGTTGCGCCACATCGTCGCTCATGAGGGCGGCGAACACCGTCTCGACGGTCATGTTGCGGTATTGCGTAATCAGGCTCTCATTCTTGTAGGCGGGGACTTCGATGGGTTTTTCGCCAGCGAAGCACGCTGGCGACATCAAGAGCAGCGCCGCGAGGAGGGGGAGTTTCTGGGTGATAGATGGCATGCGACGGCGGTGGTGCATGTGCGTAGGCAGTACTGAAACTCAGTGTGTCACGTGGTTGAAATTGCGCACGGCGGTCACGCTAGGGAGCGCGAGGGCTCGTTCAGATCCGTCAGTCCGAGGAAATGGTCCAGCATGTGGAAGTGGTCCTCGAAGAACTCCTCTTCCATGCCTGCCAGTTCGGACAGCCGCGTCCATTGCACCTGCAGCGCATCGTCATCCGCCTGCACCTTGGGGAAGGGCGCGCTGCCCAGGTCGAAATAGTGCGCATGCGTGAGCGTGCGGCCGCGCTGGCTGCGGTCGGGGTGGTCGAAGACGGCCACGGCCTGCAGCGCGGCGCGCATGGTGGCTTCGGGCAGGTCGCAGTGGGTTTCTTCCACCAGCTCGCGCAGGCAGGACTGCCACACCGTTTCGCGCTGTTCGATGAAGCCGCCCGGCACGGCCAGCTGGCCTTTGCCGGGGGCGTGGGCGCGGCGGATAAGCAGCACGTGGTCCTGGCAGCGCAGGACAGCGTCCACGGTCACAAAGACGGGAGGGTAGGGCGCAGCGGACCAGGCCTCTCGGTAGCGGCGCAGCATGCGCCATTCTTCCTGCAGGGCCGGGTAGTGCGGGGTGTGGGCAAAGCGCTCCAGCGCGGTCAGTGTGCTGGGCGGAATCTCGGCCGCCAGCGGGGCCAGCGCTGCCTGCACCGTGGCGGGCGTGGCGCCGAAGTAGGCGTCGCGGATGGCGGTGGCGTCGATGCGGCCCTGGCGCTCCACGTGGATGAGCTGCCAGCCGGGGAAGGCGCTCAGGTAGCTGCTGGTGGCGTCCTTGAAGTGGCCCACCAGGCCGATGTTGGCATCGGCACCGGCGATCTCGGCCACGCCGCGGCGCACGGCCTGCACCCACACGGCCTCGTTGTAGTAGTCCCGCACGGGCAGCACGCGCACCCGGGCGCGGTCGGCCGCGGGCAGGGCTTCGTGCAGCATGGCCTCGCGTTCTTGCCAGGTGAAGGGGTTCTTGGGCGAGCGGGCCTGCCAGGCGGAGCCGACCACCACGATCACGTTCTGCGCGCTGTCGAGTGCGCGTTGCAGCAGGGCCAGATGGCCGGTGTGGACGGGCTCGAAGCGGCCGATGTAGATGGCGGTGTCGTGCATGTGTCTCCAGGCGGTTGAAGTGATTTGAGCCTCTACCGCTTGATGGGAGAGCGCTGCCAGCTACTGTTTTGATAGCGATTGTAAAAGGGCGTGCGGGGCTGCTCGGCGGCTGCTGAAAAGTCCATCCGTTCACGCCGGGCCTTTCGGCATGTCACGGCAGGCTTGTCGAAGCGCGGCGCCGGGCTTCGGCCAGGTCAGCCCGAGCGGATGGGAGTGCATTCCATATGCATGCCGTCAGACATATTTTGCGGCGATCGGCATCTGCCGCCCGCTGCCGAAGGCCCGGGGCCGCACGCGCAGGATGGGCGGGGCCTGGCGGCGCTTGTATTCGTTGCGCGCCACCATCATGCGCACGCGCTGCACCAGGGCGCGGCCGGCGTCGTCGTTCTGCAGGGTCGAGACGAAGGTCTGCGCGGCCGTGAGTTCGGCGGTGGACAGGCGCTCGCCTTCGATCAAGAGCTTGAGCACTTCGTCGAGCACGGGGTAGGGCGGCAGGCTGTCCACGTCGCGCTGGCCGGGGGCCAGTTCGGCGGACGGTTCCTTGTCGATGATGGCCTGCGGAATCAGCTCGCGCCCGGCCTGCGCGTTGACGTGGCGCGAGAGCGCGAACACTTCGGTCTTGTACAGGTCGCCGATGAGGCCCAGGCCGCCGTTGGTGTCGCCGTACAGCGTGCAGTAGCCCACCGAGATCTCGGACTTGTTGCCGGTGGTGAGCAGCAGGTGCCCGAAGGCGTTGGAGTATTCCATCAGCACCGTGCCGCGGATGCGCGCCTGCAGGTTCTCGAGCGGCAGGCCCGCCAGCGGCTGGTCGAACGATTGCCCGAACTGCTGCGCGTAGCCCGCCACCAGGTCTGCGATGGGGTGGGTGAACAGCTGCACGCCCAGGTTGCGGCACAGGGCCACCGAGTCGTCGACCGAGCCGCTGCTGGAGTAGCGCGAGGGCATGGTGATGCCGACCACGTTCTCAGGGCCCAGCGCCTGTGCGGCCAGGGCCAGGGTGAGCGCGCTGTCGATGCCGCCCGAGCTGCCCACCACCACCTGCCGAAAGCCGCAGCGGCGCGCGTAGTCCTTGAGGCCCAGCATGATTTGCTGGCGGTAGAACTCCATGGTGGGAATGCCCTCGGCCGGCACGGGGGCCGGGGCCTGGCCGTCGCCCATGGAGAAGTGGCCGTTGTCGAACTGCAGGGTGCGCACGTCCTCCACGAAGCGGGGCGCCTCGAAGACGATGCCGGCATCGGGCTCGGCCGCAAACGATGCGCCGTCGTACACCAGCTGGTCGTGCCCGCCCACCTGGTTGACGTACAGGATGGGCAGGCCGTGGCGGCGCGACGAGCCGCCGAAGATCTGGTGGCGCTGCTCGCGCTTGCCCACGTGGCTGGGGCTGGCGTTGATGCTGATCACCAGGTCCGGTGCGGCGTCGCGCAGGCGCACGAAGGGGTTGGTGACGTAGTCGGCACCGTGGTCGTTCCAGCCGTCTTCGCACACCAGCAGGCCCACCTGGGCATTGCCCACGCGCAGCACCTTGGCCACGTCGGGGCCGGGCTCGAAGTGGCGGCGCTCGTCGAAGATGTTGTAGGTGGGCAGCAGCTGCTTGGCATACGACAGGCGCACCTGGCCGCCGTGCAGCACCAGCAGGCTGTTGTGCAGCCGCTTGCCGGGCCCGCTGGCGCGCGTGGGCGTGCCCACCACCCAGTGCAGGTCGGGCAGCGTTGCCGATGCGGCCTGCAGCGCAGCCACCCCGGCCTCCACGCGCTGCATGAACTCGGGCTCATCCAGCATGTCGCCGGGGTAGTAGCCGCACAGCGAGAGTTCGCTGAACACGACGATATCGGACTGCTCGGCCGCGGCCTGCCGTGCGGCGGCCACCATTCGATCGACATTGCCTTCGATGTCGCCAACGGTGATATTCAATTGAGCGATGGTAATACGGAGCATTGCGTTTCCCTTGAGTGCGCAGAGCGATACGGAGTGGCTGAAAAACTCAGCGAAGCGGTCCTGGCTAGGCGTTTAGTCGCAGACAGTACTGCAGGTACGGCAAGACTGAACAACGACGCCAGGAGAGTTTTCTCAGCCGCTCAGTTAGCAACGTTGAAGACTTGGCGGAGGTAGGCCAGATAGGTTTCATCGTCGCACAGCGTCTTGCCGGGCGTGTCCGACAGCTTGGCGACGGCCTGGCCGTTGGCGCGGGTGAGCTTCATCACGATGTTCAGCGGCTTCATTTCGGGTGTGTCCCCCATGTCGTTGGTGAGGTGGGTGCCAATGCCAAAGCCCAGCTGCGTGCGGTCGCCGAAGTGGCGGTACAGCGACAGCGCCTTGGTGAGCGTGAGGCCGTCGGAGAACACCAGGCGCTTGGTGTTTGCGTCGATGCGCAGCTTGGCATAGTGCGCCAGCGCCTTTTCACCCCAGGCCACCGGGTCGCCCGAGTCGTGGCGCAGGCCGTCGAACAGCTTGGCGAAGTACAGGTCGAAGTCGGCCAGGAAGGCGTCCATGCCCACGGTGTCGGTCAGCGCGATGCCGAGGTCGCCGCGGTATTCCTGCACCCAGTCTTCCAGCGCGGCCTTTTGAAAGTCGCGCAGCCGCACGCCCAGCGCCTGGTAGCTTTGCAGGTATTCGTGCGCCATGGTGCCGATGGGCACCAGGTTCAAATCGCGTGCCAGCAGCACGTTGCTCGTGCCCTTGAACCACTGCGGCGTTTGCTCCGCAAACGTCTGAACCACCTCGCGCTGCCAGTCGCCGCTGTAGCGGCGGCGCAGGCCGAAGTCGAACAGCTCGAAGGGGTGTCGCAGCGTGGCCTGCCGGGCCAGGTCCTGCAACTGCTGCACTTTGGCGGCCAGGCGCTCACGGCCGCTGGCCAGCGCTGCTGCGGCGTCGAAGCGGCGAAAGTACAGCTCGTTCACGATGGCCAGCACGAAGATCTCGAAGCCCATCACATGCACCTGGGGGCCGCGCGCAATGATAGTGAGCGTGTCACCCTCGGCCCGCGCCTCGATGAAGCTGCGCTGGAACTGGAAGATCCGCAAAAAGTCGATGAAGTCGCTCTTGATGAAGCGCAGGCCGCCCAGGTAGTCGAGCTCGCCCTTCGTGAAGCGCAGCGAGCACAGGTGGTCGAGCTCGGCGTTCACTTCCGGCAGTAGCTCGACCAGCGGATAAATGGGCTGGTTACGGCACACGAAGCGGTACTCGCTTTGCGTCTGCGGGTGCCGGTGCAGCAGGGCCTGCCACATGGTGAACTTGTACAGGTCGGTGTCGAGCAGGCTGGTGATGATGCGGGTCATGGTGATGCTCCTGTTTTTTGTAGCTGGTTGCGCTGGTTCAACAAGCGCTAGGGATCCACTGCACGAATCGAGCTGCCAAGTGTGCACTGCGGATCGGGAAGGAGTGCAAGGCGCAAAACGCAGCCATAGCCGTAGCTATTGCGAGTATTTGCAACGCCGCAGGCCGCCCGAGACTGCAGATGCACACGGCGCGATGATTCGTGCAGAGAGTCCCTAGAGGCTGATTTCCGTGCTGGTGGCCAGTTGCACGCCCTGGGCGCGCATGGCGTCGAGGAAGGCCTGGTGCTGTGGTTCGAAGCCGCCCACGGGGCTCATGCAGTCGGTCAGCAGAACGATGTGGCTGGGCCGGGCGCCTGCCGCCTGCAGGCGGGGCAGGTGCTGCACGATGTGCTCGGTGGTGGAGCGCACGCAGTGGCTGCTGGCTTCGCCGGCGATGAGGAGCAGGTCGGCGGTGTCGAGCGCCGCGAGCAGGCGGGTGTTGAGGGCGGTGTCCGGGTCGGCGGCGTCGACCACCTCGGCCTGGATGGCGCTGTAGTGCTCGGTCCAGGGGTTGGTGCCCTTGAACACGTTGTGCACCGCGCGCTGTTGCTGCAGCTGCCAGTCGCCGCAGGCGGACAGCACGTCGGCATGCACGCCGTGGCCCCAGCTGCCGATCTCGCAGTGCACCGGCCAGACCATGAGCGTGTAGCGGCCCTGGGCTTCGAGCGCATCCAGGTAGGCCAGCGTGCGCGGCAGTGCGGCAGCGCTGCGGGGCGTGAACGCGCCGCTGCGCACCTGGGCCGCCGTGATGGGGGTGAAGGGTGCGACGGCTGAGCCGCCCGCCTGCTGCCAGAACCCGGGGTGCGCGATGTCGAAGCGCTGGTGCGAGTCGAGCGTGACGGTGATGGCGTCAAACCGTGCGCCCTGCGTGCGGATGAACGCGGCCAGGCGCTGCATGTCGGCATGGGCGCCAGCAACCGGGAGGCTGGGTGCTGTGCGGCTGCCTGGGGGCTGGCCGGTCTGCGCAGGATGCCAGTCGGCGGGCAGGTCGCAGAAGTCGTTTTGCGGGTCGATCACCAGAAGCTGGATGTTGCGGGCCATGGTCTTCTCCTTGGGTTGGATGCAGTGTAAGTTTGTTAATACAAAAATGCAACTAACTAAGATGCAACACGATGTGTCGGATTCCAGAGAGCTTTTGCTCTGAATACTTGGGGTTTTGAAGGTGCAGTGTTAGCCTTGTTCGTATATCTCTGCAATGAACTCAACGATCGAACCATGACCAGCGACAGTGCTCCCGCCGTGATCTGCACCGTGGATGTGGTGCTGCTGACTTTGCAGCAGGGCCTGCTCCAGGTGGCGCTGGTGCGCCGGGACCGCGCGCCGTTCGCCCAGGCGCTGGCCTTGCCCGGCGGCTACATCCACGCGCAGGACGATGTCGATGCCCAGGCCAGCGCCGCGCGGGTGCTGCGCGACAAGGCGGGTCTGGAGAGCCCGTACCTGGAGCAGCTGGCCACCTTCTCGGGCGCGGTGCGGGACCCGCGGGGCTGGTCCGTGGCGGTGGCGTACTGCGCGCTGGTGCCGCCCGAGACGCTGGCCCAGGCCGAGGGACGCGTGGAGCTGGTGGCGGTGGATGCACTGCCGCCCCTGCCGTTCGACCACCGCCAGATCATCGACACCGCCGTGCAGCGCGTGCGCAGCAAGAGTCAGTATTCGTCGCTGCCGGTGCACCTGTGTGCCGAGCCCTTTACGCTGCCGCAGCTGCAGGCCGTCTACGAAGCGCTGCTGGGCGAGCCCATCAACAAGGTGAGCTTTCGCCGCAAGGTGGACGAGCTGGCCATGCTGGAGCCCGTGCCCGGCGCCCTGCAGACGGGTGGTGCGCACCGGCCCGCACAGCTGTACCGGGTGCGGCCGGCGTACCGGCGCAGCCTGTCGCTCAGCGCGCGCGGCCTGTAGGCAGTTTTTTGCCAGTGCCAAACTGCGGGCCCGGGCCATCGGTGTGCCGCGGGTGTTGCGCTGGGGCACGGTGGCAGAAAGTGTTGGACCGCCCCTGCAAAATCTGGCACAAACGCAGGCTTTGACGAGGGAGTGGCGTGCGCTCGCAGCCGCCCCGCGTGCAGCGGCGGCCCACGCCACACCAACAACAAGCCAGCAGCCCACGCTGGCGCCCGAGGGAAATCCATGTCTTTGCGGCTGAAATTCAACCTGGTGCTGGCTGCCGTGCTGCTGCTGGCCGTGGTCGGTGCGGGGGCCTACGTGCACCGCTTCCTGCAGCAGTCGGCCATCGAGGAGGTGCAGCACAACTCGCAGATCATGATGCACGCCGCCATGGCCATTCGCGACTACACCACCGAGCTGGTCAAGCCGCATTTGGACGTGACGCTGGCCGAGAAATTCCTCCCGCAGACCGTGCCCGCGTATGCCGCCACCGAGACGCTGCGCCGCCTGCAGGGCCGGTTTGCCGGCTACGAATACAAGGAGGCGGTACTCAACCCCACCAACTTGCGCGACCGCGCCAACGAATGGGAGGAGCGCATCATCAGCGACTTCCGCGAAGGCCGCGTGGACGTGAAGAAAGAGGTGACGGGCGAGGTGGGTGAAGGCATGCACCGCGCCATGTACGTGGCCCGACCCATCACCATCAAGCAGGCGCAGTGCATGGCCTGCCACAGCACGCCGGCGGCTGCACCGCCCACCATGCTCAAGATCTATGGCGACAAGAACGGCTTTGGCTGGGGTATGAACGAGACGGTGGGCATCCAGGTGGTGAAGGTGCCCATGTACTTCCCGCTCGAAAAAGCGCGCCAGACGTTCTACACCGTAATGGCCGCGCTCATCGGCAGCTTCGTGCTGCTGTTCGTGGTGCTCAACCTGTCGCTGTCGTCCCTGGTCATCGAGCCCATGGCGCGGCTGAATACCAAGCTGGAAGACTTGGCCACCAAGGACTTCCTGACCGACCTGGTCAACCGCCGCAGATTCTTCGAGCGGCTGGAAACGGAAATGGCCGACACGCGCGTGAAGACAAGCCACCTGTCGGTGGTGATGTTCGACATCGACTTCTTCAAGCGCATCAACGACACGTTCGGCCACGACTCGGGCGACGTGGTTCTCAAGAGCACAGCGCTGCGCGTGCGCGAGTTGCTGCGGTCGTCGGACTGCGCGGCACGCTTCGGCGGCGAAGAATTCATCATCCTGCTCAAGGAAACCCCGGTCGACGCCGCCATGGCCATGGCCGAGGCCGTGCGCGCCCGCATTGCCGGGGCGCCGTTCGATTCGGTGGGGCATGTGAGCGCAAGTTTTGGCGTGGCCACCTGGGACCACAAAGAGGATGCCCACGCGCTCATCAAGCGCGCAGACACTGCGCTGTATGTGGCCAAGTCCAAGGGCCGCAACTGCGTGGTGCAGGCCGAGGAAGCGGCTGCCTAAGGCGCATTTGACGGGTTGGTGTCGGGCGCGACGAGCAACAGTAGCGGGACTGGTTTCGTCGCCGCCTGAATCCTGCGCCGTGGTCGCTTCTCAAGCCGTCGTGGTCTTGGCTTCTTCGTAGGTCGCCAGGTATTCCTTGGCCAGCTGGGTTTTCTGCTTTTCGGTCAGCAGTTTGCCCGCCATCTGGAAGAACTTGTGCTCCTCTTCTTTCAAATGGTGCTCGACCTTTTCAGCCAGTTTCTTCGCGAGGGGCAGCCAGGTGGGCGTGGCGGGGTCGGCATCTTCCAGCGACTCCACCATTTCATCGAGCTCGTGGTGCTCGGAGATCGCGTGGCGTGACAAATCCACGCCTGCGTCGTGAGCCATCAGCGGAATGTAGAAATGCCGCTCTTCGGCCAACTCGTGCGCCAGCAGTTCTGTCTTGAGCTGCTCGAACAGGTCGTGCCGCTCGGGCGTGTCGCCGCTGGTCTCGACCAGTTGCTTGCACAGCTCGCGTTGCCGTTCGTGGCTTTCGCGCAGTGCTTCAAAGATGTTGAGTGCCATGGGAGTCCTGGTTTTATGTGTCTGATCGTGGGGTGATGAAACCAACCGGGGTGGTTACTTCAGCGCCTTGCGCGCTGCACCCACGCCCACGACGGCGAGGATCACGAACACCACGGCGATGATCAGGAAGATCACGAACAGCACCTTGGCAATGCCTGCGGCGCCAGCGGCCACACCGGTGAAGCCCAGTGCACCTGCAACCAGGGAGATCAGGGCAAAAATGATGGCGTACTTCAGCATGATGGTCGCTCCTAGCGAGGGTTGAAGAGCAGCCCGGGGCTGCGTGAGGGTGTGCTGGAACGATACCGGCGGGGCCTGGGCACAGCCGTCAGCACGGGCGGGATGCGGGTGTAGGAGAGAGTCGCTGGGGTGCTGGGTGGGTGCGGGTCAGGTGCGTGCACAGGCAAGCGGGCAAAAGAAAAGCCGCAACGTGGGGACGTTGCGGCTTTGCGGGGATATTGGATGCGTTAGGTGCTGCGGGGTTACAGCCCCGCTGCTGCACGCAGTGCAGCAGCCTTGTCCGTCCCTTGGTCTCCGTTCACATCGCTGGCGCGATATGAACTACGCCCGAAGACCGAAAACCGCGCTATTGCGCGGCGGGCTTTACAGCCCGGCTGACGCACGCAGTGCGGCAGCTTTATCGGTCTTTTGGTCTGCGCTCACTTCGCTAGCGCGATATGAGCTTCGCCCACGTACGGAAAGCCGCGCGTACCGCGCGGGGGGCTTACAGCCCCGCTGCTGCACGCAGTGCAGCAGCCTTGTCCGTACGTTCCCAGCTGAACTCTGGCTCTTCGCGGCCGAAGTGACCATACGCTGCCGTCTTTTCGTAGATCGGGCGCAGCAGGTCGAGCATCTGGATGATGCCCTTGGGCCGCAGGTCGAAGTGCTCGCGCACCAATTCGGCCAGGCGCTCGTCTGGGACCACGCCCGTGCCTTCGGTGTAGACCGTGATGTTCATCGGCTCGGCCACGCCGATGGCGTAGGCCACCTGGATCTGGCACTGGCGCGCCAGGCCGGCAGCCACGATGTTCTTGGCCACGTAGCGGGCAGCGTAGGCGGCCGAGCGGTCCACCTTTGTTGGATCTTTCCCGCTGAAGGCACCACCGCCGTGGGGGCAGGCGCCGCCGTAGGTGTCCACGATGATCTTGCGGCCGGTCAGGCCGCAGTCGCCCTGGGGGCCGCCGATGACGAAGCGGCCGGTGGGGTTGATCAGGTAGCGGGTGTTCTGCAGCCATTCCTTGGGCAGCACGGGCTTGATGATCTCTTCGATGATGGCTTCGGTGAACGAGGCCTTCATCTTGGTCTGGGTTTCGCTCTGGTCGGGGTGGTGCTGGGTGGACAGCACCACGGTGTCGATGCTGTGGGGCTTGCCGTCCACGTAGCGCATGGTGACTTGCGACTTGGCGTCGGGGCGCAGGAAGGGCAGGCGGCCATCCTTGCGCAGCTGGGCCTGGCGCTCGACCAGGCGGTGCGCGTAGTAGATGGGCGCGGGCATCAGCTCGGGCGTTTCGTCGCAGGCATAGCCGAACATCAGGCCCTGGTCGCCAGCGCCGGTGTTCAGGTGGTCGTCGGACGCGTGGTCCACGCCCTGGGCGATGTCGTTGGACTGCTTGTCGTAGGCCACCAGCACGGCACAGCCCTTGTAGTCGATGCCGTAGTCGGTGTTGTCGTAGCCGATGCGCTTGATGGTGTCGCGCGCCACCTGGATGTAGTCCACATGGGCGTTGGTGGTGATCTCGCCCGCCAGCACCACGAGGCCGGTGTTGGTCAGCGTTTCGGCGGCGACGCGGGAGCGGGGGTCTTCCTTGAAGATCGCATCGAGGATCGCATCCGAGATCTGGTCGGCCACCTTGTCGGGGTGGCCTTCGGACACGGATTCCGAGGTAAAGAGAAAGTCGTTCGCCATTTGAATAAACTCCTGTGTTCCGGCATTTGGGGCGTTGCCCTCACCCCGAAGGAGCTTTGGCGAACGCTTTAGCAGATTTTTTTAACGTCGCCCTGCAAGTTGCTCATTTAACTCAGCGACCCCGTTATTTTAATGCCAGTCGTGTTCCGTTTCTTTTCTGTGTTCCCGCTGTGGTTGCTGCACGCCCTCGGCGCGGCGATGGGCTGGGTGGCGTTTGCGGCGTCGCCCACGTACCGGCGGCGCTTTTTGGCCAACGTGGCAATGGCGGGCTATCCGTTCGGCGCGGTGCGTGCCGCCGTGGCGCACGCGGGCCGCATGGTGACCGAGCTGCCCCGCCTGTGGCTGGGCGCGCCCATGCCCTGCCGGCTGGAGGGCGAGGCCTGTGTCGAGGCGGCCTATGCGGCTGGCAAGGGCATCGTCTACCTCACGCCGCACCAGGGGTGCTTCGAGCTGTCGGCCCAGGCAGCGGCCCGGCGCTTCAGTGCCGAGCGCGGCCCCATCACCGTGTTGTACCGCCCCGCACGCCAGGCCTGGCTGGCCAAGGTGATGGAAACCGCCCGCAACCGCCCCGGCATGCTGGCTGTGCCCACCACGCTGGCGGGTGTGCGCCAGATGATCAAGGCCCTGCGCCGCGGCGAGGCCGTGGGCCTGCTGCCCGACCAGGTGCCGCCCGACGGGCAGGGTTTGTGGTCGCCCTTTTTTGGCCGTGACGCTTACACCATGACCCTGGCCGCGCGGCTGGCGCAGCAGACGGGCGCGGCAGTGGTGCTGGCGCGCTGCGAACGGCTGCCCTGGGGCCGTGGCTACGTGACGCATTTCGAGCCGCTGGCGGCACCCCTGTCGAGCGACATGGACCAGGCCCTGCTGCAGATCAACCAGGCCATGGAACACCTCATCCGCCAGTGCCCCGAGCAGTACCTGTGGGGCTACGCCCGCTACAAGCAGCCCCGTGCCGAGGCCGCGCCGCCGGCTGCACCGGCTCCGGAGACCGCAGCATGATCGGCCGCCTGGGTGTGTGGTTCATGCGGGTGCTGGCGCTGCTGCCGTTGCCAGTGCTGCGGGGCGTGGGTTGGCTGCTGGGGCAAGTGGCCTTTGTGCTAGCGGCGCCCCGGCGCCGGGTGGCGCTGCGCAACCTGGCGCTGTGTTTTCCGGACTGGACCGAGGCGCGCCGCCGCGCGGTGGCGCGGGCGAGTTTTGTGGCGTTCTGCCAGACCTGGCTCGACCGCAGCTGGCTCTGGGCCGCGCCGCGCGAGGTGGTGGAGCGGCGTGTGGTGCTCACCGGCGCCATCCACGAGCTGGAGGGCGACACGCCCACCATCCTGTTCGCGCCGCATTTCTACGGCATGGATGCGGGAGGACTGGCGCTACCGCTGCACTCGACGCGCGCGTTCACTTCCATCTTCGCCACCCACCCAGACCCCGCGGTGGACGCCTGGTTCATGGCCGGGCGCCAGCGTTTTGGCGATGTGCGCATGCTCAACCGGTCTCACGGCGTGAAGCCCATCATCGCCAACCTGCGCCAGGGCGGCCTGCTGTACCTGCTGCCCGACATGGACTATGGCCGTAACGATTCGGTGTTCGTGCCGTTCTACGGCGTGACCACCGCGACCATCCCGTCGCTGTCGCGCTTTGCGCGGCTGGGGCGTGCCAAGGTGGTCGGGGTGTATTCGCGCATGACGCCCACTGGCTACGTGGCCGAGGTGTCGCCCGCGTGGGCGAACTTCCCCACCGATGACGTCGATGCCGACACCGAGCGCATGAACCGCGAGCTGCAGGCCGTGATCGACACCATGCCCGAGCAGTACTACTGGGTGCACAAGCGCTTCAAGACGCGGCCCGAGGGCGAGCCAGGCTTGTATTGATTCCCCCCTGAGCCGCCTGCGGCGTTTCGCCCTCCGGGGGCCGCCACTCGTGGCCTGGCAGAGCCGGTTCCACGGTGGCACTGGCCTGGGGTGCGCCATTTGGCAAGATGGCAGATGCTTTTGAAAATGGCCTCTGGCGCTTGTCTGCAAAGCGCTGGCAGCTATCAATTGGATTGCAAGAACCGGCGTAACTCCAGCGCCACGCGCTCTGGGTGCTCGTGCACGACCCAGTGCGAGGCCTGCTCCACTTCGTGGATCTGCAGCTGCGGAATCCAGCCCGGCAGGCCATCCAGCAGGCCCGGAAGCAGGGCCGGGTCGTCCATGGCCCAGAGCACCAGTGTGGGCACGTCGACCGTGAGCATGGACTCGGGCAGCGTGATCGTTTGCGCGCCGGGCTCCCCGTCCCGCGGCGGACGGATGGGACTGGCGCGGTAGTAGTTGCACGCGCCGGTCAGGCCCTGCTGCCACAGCGCGCGGTATTGGGCGCGCACACTATCGGTGAGCCACGCCGGGGCGCGGCCTTGAGGGTCATCGAAGAAGCCGAACAGTCGGCGGAAGTCGTTCTCGGCCAGAAGGGCTTCGGCGTCCGGCCTGCACAGGAAATGCATGTACTGGCTGGCGGCCTGCTGCGCAGCGTTGTGTGCCAACTCGCGCACGAAGGCACCGGGGTGCGGCGAGTTGACGATGGCCAGGCGCTTCATCAACTGCGGTTGCTGGTTGGCCAGGTTCCAGGCCACGGCGCCACCCCAGTCGTGCGCCACCAGGCATTCGAGCGGTGCCTGGGGCGACTCGGCGGCGATCAGGGCCACCAGGTCTTGCACCAGGTGCTTGGCGCGGTAGGCCTCGACCTCGGCGGGGCTGCTGGAGGGGCCGAAACCCCGCAGGTAGGGGGCGATGCAGCGGTAGCCGCCGTTCTCCGGCCGGGCAAAGTACGCCAGCTGCTCGTCCCAGATGAACGCGCCTTCGGGGAATCCGTGCAGAAACACCAGCACGGGCCGGCCGGCCACGCCGCTCACGCGACAGTGCAGGGTGATGCCGTGGGGCAGGGCGACGGGATGGGTTTGGATCATGGCGCTACTAATTTGATAGCTGATAGCGCCTGATGAATAAGCGCTAGGGCCTAGTTTTGCTGAGAATCCTCAGGCGCGTCCGGCGTGGAGTCGTCACTGGCGGGGCCAGGGCCGTCGCCTGGCACTGCGGCTGGGGCGTCAGCCACCTGCGCCGGGTGCGCCCATTGCCACAGCAACTGCGCCACCTCGTCCACGCCCTGCTTCTTGAGGGCCGAAAACATCATCACATCTCCGCCGGCCGCGTTCAGTCGCGTAATCGACAGGATCTTGGCTTGCTCGGAACGTGTGAGCTTGTCGGCCTTGGTCAGCACGATGAGGAATTTGAGGCCTTCCTCGACCCGGGGGCGCAGCACTTCGAGCAGTGCTTCGTCCAAGTCGGTCAGACCGAGGCGCGGGTCGCACAGCAACACGATGCCGGTGAGCCCGGGGCGGCTGACCAGGTAGTTGACCATCACCTGCTGCCAGCGCAGCTTGTCCGAGCGCGACACCTTCGCGTAGCCGTAGCCGGGCAGATCGGCCAGTACCGCATCGGTCACGCCATGCTTGCCCAGCGAGAACAGGTTGATGTGCTGCGTGCGCCCCGGCCTTTTGGACGCGAACGCCAGCTGCTTTTGCTGGGTGAGCGTGTTGATGCAGGTGGATTTGCCGGCGTTGGAGCGGCCCACGAAGGCGATCTCGGGCACGTGAATAGGCGGCAGGTGGTGCAACTGCGCGGCTGTGGTGAGGAATCTGGCCGTGTGCATCCAGCCCATGGCGATCTTGGCGTCGGGTGCGGGCGAAAGAGAGCCAGCAACTGGCACAGTGGGGGAGGTCGTCATGGAGTATTGGGTTGCGAGAGAGCCTCATTGTAGAATCGCGAGGTTTTGCGCACATAAACATAGACCCTCGATATGAAGTTGCTCGCCTCCTTGTTGACAGCTGCCGCACTGGCAGCACCTGTTTTCTCGGCCTTTGCAGCGGGGGAAGCTCCTGCGGCACCGCCCAAGGCGGCCAAGCCCGATCTGGTCAAAGGCGAGGCCAGCTTCACGGCCGTGTGCGCAGCCTGCCACGGCGCCGATGGCAATTCGGCCATCGCAGCCAACCCCAAGCTGTCGCAGCAGCACCCTGAATACCTGGTCAAGCAGCTGCAGGAGTTCAAGTCCGGCAAGCGCAACGACCCCGTCATGAAGGGCTTCGCCTCGGCCCTGTCGGACGAAGACATGAAGAACATCGCCTACTGGGTGACATCCAAAACCGCCAAGCCCGGTTTTGCGAAGGAAAAGGAACTGGTCACGCTGGGCGAGCGCATCTACCGCGGCGGCATCGCTGACCGCAACATCGCCGCCTGCGCCGGTTGCCACAGCCCGAATGGCGCGGGCATCCCGGCCCAGTACCCCCGCCTGTCGGGCCAGCACGCCGACTACACCGCCAAGCAGCTGGTGGAATTCCGCGACGGCAAGCGCGCCAACAGCATCCAGATGACGCAAGTGGCGGCCAAGCTCAACGACAAGGAAATCAAGGCCGTGTCGGATTACATCGCCGGCCTGCGCTGATTGATCCTCGTCAATGAACGGCGGCTCTTTTAAGGGCCGCACGGAACCTACCGCCAATAACAACCCCAAAAAGGGCGGGTCCATCGCACTGATGGCCCCGCCCTTTTTGCTTTCTTTCTTTTCTCGCGCTTTCGGGCACCCGCTTTTCCTCTTCTAACACTCCATGTCCGACAACACCCAGGGCCTTCGTGTCCAGTCTGGCTCCGCAGCCCTGCGCGCCGGGGTCGAGCTGCTGTCCTCCATGCGGTTCGCGATCTCGCTGCTGACGGTGATCTGCATCGCCTCGGTGATCGGCACGGTGCTCAAGCAGCATGAGCCCGCGGTCAACTACGTCAACCAGTTCGGGCCCTTCTGGGCCGAGCTGTTTGGGGCCATCCAGCTCAACGCGGTGTACAGCGCCTGGTGGTTCCTGCTCATCCTGGCGTTCCTGGTGACCAGCACGTCGCTGTGCATTGCGCGCAACACGCCCAAGATCATTACGGACCTCAAGGTCTACAAGGAAAACATCCGCGAGCAGAGCCTCAAGGCCTTCCACCACAAGGCCGAGGCCGACCTGAACGAGTCGGCCGAAGCCGAGGCGCGCCGCATCGGCACCATGCTGGCGGGCGGCGGCTGGAAGGTGCGCCTGCAGCAGCGCGACACGGCTGCCGGCCCTGGCACGGGCTGGATGGTGGCGGCCAAGGCGGGTGCGGCCAACAAGCTGGGCTATATCGCGGCGCACAGCGCCATCGTGCTGGTGTGCCTGGGCGGGCTGCTCGATGGTGACCTGATCGTGCGCGCCCAGATGCTGCTGGGCGGCAAGACGCCGTACCAGGGCGGCGGTCTGATCGCCGACGTGAAGCCCGAGCATCGCCTGTCCGAGCGCAACCCCACGTTCCGGGGCAACCTGCTGGTGGCCGAAGGCACGCAGTCGAGCACGGCCATCCTGAACCAGTCCGACGGCGTGCTGCTGCAGGACCTGCCGTTTGCCATCGAGCTCAAGAAATTCATCGTGGAGCACTACTCCACCGGCATGCCCAAGCTGTTTGCCAGCGAGATCGTCATCCACGACAAGGCCACGGGCGAGAAGACCCCGGCACGCGTCGAGGTGAACCACCCGGCCAGCTACAAAGGCATCGAGATCTACCAGTCGAGCTTTGACGACGGCGGCTCGCACCTGAAGCTGCGTGCCGTGCCCATGGTGGCGGGCGCCAAGCCGTTCGACATCGAAGGCGTGGTGGGCAACTCCACCGAGCTCACCAACAAGGGCGGCGGCCCGGGCAGCGACAAGCTCACGCTCGAATTCACCGCGCTGCGCACCATCAACGTGGAGAACTTTGCAGGCGCCGGCCCCGGCAGCACGGGCGTGGACGTCCGCAAGGTCGACCTGCGCGAATCGGTGGAGTCGCGCCTGGGCGCGGCCAACAAGACGGTGACCAAGAAAGAGTTGCGCAACGTAGGCCCCAGCGTGAGCTACAAGCTGCGCGACGCCGCAGGCCAGGCCCGCGAATTCCACAACTACATGCTGCCGGTGGACACTGGCGACGGCGCGCCCGTGTTTCTGCTGGGCGTGCGAGAGACGCCGTCCGAGCCGTTTCGCTACCTGCGCGTGCCGGCCGATGACAGCGGCAGCATGGATGGCTTTTTGCGCATGAAGGCCGCCTTGGCCGACCCGGAGGCCCGTGAGGTGGCCGTGCGCCGCTATGTGGCGCAGGCCATCGATGCCTCGCGCCCCGAACTGGCCGAGCAGCTGCGGCAGTCTGCATCCCGCGCGCTGGCGCTGTTCGCGGGCCGGGGCATGGTCGATGGCAAGCCCACCGGCGGCCTGCAGGCGGTGTCGGACTTCATGGAAGCCAACGTGCCCGAGGCCGAGCGCGCGCGCGCCGGCGAAGTGCTGGTGCGCATCCTGAACGGCACGCTGTTCGAATTGGCGCAGCTGTCGCGCCAGCGCGCGGGTCTGGCTGCGTTGCCGCAGGATGAAAAGACCCAGGGCTTCATGACGCAGGCGGTGCTGTCGCTGTCCGACGCGCAGATCTACCCCGCACCGCTGGTGTTCGAGCTCAAGGACTTCACGCAGGTGCAGGCCAGCGTGTTCCAGGTGGCACGCGCCCCGGGCAAGAACATCGTCTATCTGGGCTGCGCCTTGCTGATCCTTGGCGTTTTTGCCATGCTCTACGTGCGCGAGCGCCGCGTATGGGTTTGGCTCGCCCCCCGCGACGGTGATGGCACGCTCAGCCACGCCGTCATGGCCCTGTCGACCAATCGAAAAACCATGGACGGCGACCATGAGTTCGTCCAGCTTGCACAGAAACTGATCGGGGCCACCAAGGCCCCGGAAGGCACCGCATGAACACCGCCACCCGCAACACGACCACCGTAATCACCCTGAACGAGGGGTTCTTTGCCCGCCGCAACTGGTTCGACTGGCTGTTTGCCGCCATCGTCGTAGCAGGGGGGCTGTATGCACTGCAGCGCTACGGCAGCTTCATGGATGTGTACGAGAAGGGCATCCTGCTGGGCGCCATCCCGTGCACCATCTGGCTGTGCTGGTTCTGGCGCCCGCTGCGCGTGCTGCTGCTGGTGGTGGCGGCGGTGGCGCTGATGGCCATCGGCCTGTACCAGCAGGACGGTGCGGGCAGCCTGGCGCGGGCCGATGCGGTGTTCGGCCTCAAGTACTTCCTGTCCAGCCAGTCCGCCATTTTGTGGATGAGCATGCTGTTCTTCATGAGCACCATCTTCTACTGGGTGGGCATGTTCTCGCGCGGCGAAGGCCGCACGATGAGCCTGCTGGGCTCGCGCATCGCCTGGGTGGCGGTGGCCATGGCGCTCATCGGCACGCTGGTGCGCTGGTACGAGAGCTACCTCATCGGCCCGGACATCGGCCACATCCCGGTGAGCAATCTGTACGAGGTGTTCGTGCTGTTCTGCTGGATGACCGCTGCGTTCTACCTGTACTACGAGCAGCAGTACGACACGCGCGCCCTGGGCGGCTTCGTGATGCTGGTGGTGAGCGCGGCGGTGGGCTTTCTGCTCTGGTACACCGTGGTGCGCGAGGCGCATGAGATCCAGCCCCTGGTGCCGGCCCTGAAAAGCTGGTGGATGAAGCTGCACGTGCCCGCCAACTTCATCGGCTACGGCACCTTTGCGCTGGCCGCCATGGTGGCCTTTGCCTACCTGATCAAGCAGCAGGCCACCGAAACCCGCTGGTACAAGCTGGCCCCGCTGTGGCTGCTGGGCGTGGTGCTGTGCTTCGAGCCCATCGTCTTCCGCCAGGGTGCCACCGAGAACGGCGGCAGCTACTGGATGGTGTACTTCGGCATCTCCGCGCTCATCGTCGCGGGCATCTTGCTGGGCCGCAAGCGCATCGCGGCGCGCCTGCCGTCGTTCGAGATCCTGGACGACGTGATGTACAAGTCCATCGCCGTGGGCTTTGCGTTCTTCACCATCGCCACCGTGCTGGGCGCCCTGTGGGCGGCCGAGGCCTGGGGCGGCTACTGGAGCTGGGACCCGAAGGAGACCTGGGCGCTGATCGTCTGGCTCAACTACGCGGCCTGGCTGCACATGCGCCTGATGAAGGGGCTGCGGGGCACCCTGTCAGCCTGGTGGGCGCTGGTCG
Source organism: Acidovorax sp. LjRoot194 (assembly GCF_964253015.1). Classification (NCBI taxonomy): domain Bacteria; kingdom Pseudomonadati; phylum Pseudomonadota; class Betaproteobacteria; order Burkholderiales; family Comamonadaceae; genus Acidovorax; species Acidovorax sp. LjRoot194. The sequence goes on from NZ_CAXUQB020000001.1 coordinate 1,162,551, forward strand.
GCCTGGCGGTGACCACGTTCGCCTTTCTGGGCGTGAACATGTTCCTGTCGGGGCTGCACAGCTACGGCACGCTGTAAGAACACCGGGGCGCCATTCCCCGGGCGGCTGGACGGATGCGGACGCGTGCGAACAGGGTGGTGGGGTCGGCGCGACAGAAACAGAAACTATTGCGTCTTCGGTGTAACCTGAGCGGTACAGGGAACGAACTAGCAGTTGTTCTGCTCTATCGTCACACTGTTTCAACCCGAGAACACCGGAGACCGCCATGCTGATCCCGCCCCGCGACAAAGGCTTCAACCACCCGCACTCCTCGGAGATCACGCCGCGCTCGGTCTACGAGGACCGGCGCCAGATGCTGCGCCTGATGGCCGGTGGCGCAGCAGGCGCTGCCATGGCAGCCTGGGCGGGGCGCGAAGCCATGGCGCAGGCAGCGGCAGTGCCCAAGCCCGGCAAGCTGGCCGCGCTGGCCAGCACCCGGTCGACGGTGGCTGGGGCCGTCACCATGGAAAAGCTCACCGACTACAAGGACGCGAGCACCTACAACAACTACTATGAATTCGGCACCGACAAGGCCGACCCGGCGCGCAACGCCCACACCCTGAAGACCACCCCCTGGACGGTGGAAGTCGAGGGCCTCGTCAAGAAGCCGGGCAAGTACAGCATCGAAGACCTGCTCAAGCTCAGTGCCCAGGAAGAGCGCATCTACCGCCTGCGCTGCGTGGAGGGCTGGTCCATGGTGGTGCCGTGGGTGGGGTATTCGCTGGCCGAGCTGATCAAGCGCGTGGAGCCCCAGGGCAGTGCCAAGTACGTCGAGTTCGTGACGCTGGCCGACAAGGCGACCATGCCGTTCGTCGGGTCCCGCGTGCTGGACTGGCCGTATGTGGAAGGCCTGCGCATGGACGAAGCCATGCACCCGCTCACGCTGCTGAGCTTCGGCATGTATGGCGAGGTGCTGCCCAACCAGAACGGCGCACCGGTGCGCTTGGTGGTGCCGTGGAAATACGGCTTCAAGAGCGCCAAGAGTCTGGTCAAGATCCGCTTCGTCGAGAAGGAACCAGGCACGGCCTGGAACAAGGCGGCCAAGCAGGAATACGGCTTTTACTCCAACGTGAACCCCGAGGTGGACCACCCCCGCTGGAGCCAGGCCACCGAGCGGCGCATCGGCGAAGACGGCCTGTTCGCCAAGAAGCGCAAGACGCTGATGTTCAACGGTTACGAAGCGCAGGTCGGCCAGCTTTACGCCGGCATGGACCTCAAGAAGTTCTACTGAACCTGGGTGCGCCGGGCAGGGCCACTGACCTGCGCCTGTTCGGCCATCCACCGCCCTCCGACTTTACGCTTTCACGCCGATCCCCCAGCCTGGGCTCCCCATGCGAAAACTCTTGCTTCATCCGGCCGCCAAGCCTGTGGTGTTCGTGCTGTGCCTGTTGCCGCTGGCCTGGCTGGTCTACGCCACGGCCACCAACCAGCTGGGCGCCAACCCGGCCGAGGCGCTGATCCGCGCCACTGGCGACTGGGCGCTGCGTGCGCTGTGCCTGGTGCTGGCCGTGACGCCCGCGCGCGTCATCACTTCCACGCCGCAGCTGGCGCGGTTTCGGCGCATGCTGGGATTGTTCGTGTTCTTTTACGCCGTGCTGCACCTGCTGAGCTACGCTTGGTTCGACATGGGGTTCGATCTGCCGGACATCCTGCGCGACATCGCCAAGCGGCCGTTCATCCTGGTGGGCTCGCTGGCGTTGCTGCTGCTCACGCTGTTGGCCGCCACGTCGTTCAACCGTGCCATCAAGGCGATGGGCGGCAAGCGCTGGCAGGCGCTGCACCGCACGGTCTACGTCGTCGCCGGGCTGGCCATCCTGCATTTCTTCTGGATGCGCGCCGGAAAGAATGACTTTGGTGAAGTGGCCGTGTACGCCGCCATCCTGGCCGCGTTGCTGGGGTGGCGCCTGTGGCAGCGGCTGCGCAAAAGCAAGGCGGCGCGTGGGGCCGCGGTGCAGGCATCACCTGCTGCCGCACGGACGAGGTAGTGGCGGGTCCTCGCACCCGATGCTATTGAATTGATAGCTGCTGGCGCTTGCTGGAAAAGCGGTAGCGCCTTTTTTAATCACAACAGGTAGCCGTCTACCGCACAGGCTGGGCGCGCATCTGCCGGCTGACCGGGTCGATGTAGGCCGTAGGGATCTGGTAGGCACGGTCATCGAAGAGATCGATACCGCACATCAGGTTCTCGATCCAGTCGAAGAAGTCGCCGATGGCCTTCTTGCCCATGATGGGGGCGCCATGCTGCGGCACCAGCATGGAAATCTCCAGCTTCCGCGCCATCTGCGTCCACAGCCGCAGAATCTTGTTGGAGACCATGTACCGCCGGTGGAACCCTTCCATCCGCGGGATGTGGGGCTTGAGGTCGGTGACCGGCACGCGCGCTTCGGCCCCAGACATCATCGACACCCCCAGGTCGCCCGTGAACAGGATGCGGCTGACCGGGTCGTAGAAGTGGAAATTGCCTTCGGAATGCATGAAGTGCGCCGGCAACAGCACCAGCTCATGGCGCCCTAGCGGCAGGTGACCGCCGCTGTCAGGCACGCCGATCACGCGGTTTTCGGTCTTGCCGACCTTGGTGAAGTGGGGTGCAAACCGCTCCCACACGCGCGAGATCACCAGGTCTGCCTTGGTGCTGGTCATCCACCGGTCCAGCGAAGCGATGATGTCCGGGTCTGCGTGCGAGGCGATCAGGTACGACAGCTTATGGGGTGGGAAGTGCTTGGTCATCCCCATGAACAACTCATTGAACGCCAGGTTGCCGCCCGGGTCGATGATTGCGCCGGTGTCGTCGTCCACGATCAGGAACTGATTGGCCTGCACGGCCTGGCCGTCTTCCTCGATGAGGTCGGTGAACATCAGACAAGCGTGATTCTTGTCGCGGTAGAGTTCCAGGGCCATGGCCATCCTGCAGTGCAATAAAGCACCGAATCTACGATGGCCCCTGCCCAGCGTCCTTGATAGAAATCAAGGGCGAAGGGATTGATGGGCAGCGGCTGGCGCGGTCGCTGCTGGCGCTTCAGCGCGGTGCGGAGGCGGCGTCGGCAGGCGCTGCTGCAGCGGGCGGCACCGATGCGCTGGGGGTGCTGTTGTCGACGCTGCTCCCGGTGCGGTCCCTGTTGGGCGTCAGTGTTTCAGGCAGAGTGGCCCGCTGCGCGGCCGCCGGACCCGTGGGCAAAAACAGCGGCCCCCGTTGACCACAACCGACAAGGGCTGCCGCACTGGCAGCAAGGACAAGCGTCCTGACTAGAATTTGGGAAGCTTTCAACATGCGCAAATTGTAATGACCGACCTTGAATTTCTCGACCACGCCGAAAAACTGCTTCTCGCCGTCGAGCGCAGTTGTGATCGCATCAACGACGACACGGACGCCGACGTGGATGCCCAGCGGTCGGGCGGCATGGTGACGCTCACTTTCCCCAACCGTACCCAGATCGTGATCAACCTGCAAAGGCCGCTGCACGAGGTCTGGATGGCTGCCAAGTCCGGCGGCTACCACTACAAGTTTGATGGCACCGCCTGGCACGACACTAAGGGCGCCGGAGACTTCTTTGCCTGCCTGACCCGTGATGCCACGCAGCAGTCAGGGATGGCGCTGCAGTTCTCCGCCTAACAGGGAGTGGCTGTTTAGCGAACGCTGGGTACAGCGCACGGCGTTGACCTCAGGTATCGCAGGGATAGAAGGTCTGGGGCCGGCGGTCGTTCGCTGACCGGCCAGCCCAACAAGGAGCCTACTGAACCCTGCTAGTTGCGAAACAGATCGAGGATGCGGTTTCGCTCTTCGGTCGGCGGTGGCGCGTGGGGGGCTGTCCCTGCGGGCGATGCGGCAGACCGGTCGTCCAGCCCCACATTCGCCACACCCGCATTGCGGGCGTATTCTTCATAGAACCACTCGCCGCCCACGTTCACGACGCCTGGCGGCACTTTGGCTTCCATCACCGGCACGCCCTTGAGCGCCCGCTCCATGAAGCTGATCCACACCGGCAGGCTCAGGCCCCCGCCCGTCTCGCGGCTGCCCAGGTTGCGTGGCGTGTCGTAGCCGATCCAGGTGACGGCCGCGACCGTGGGCTGATAGCCCGCGAACCACGCATCCACCGAGTCATTCGTCGTGCCGGTCTTGCCATACAGGTCCGGACGCTTGAGCGTGGCCTGCGCGCGGGCTGCGGTCCCAGAGCGTGTGACCTCCTGCAGCAGGCTGTTCATGATGAACGCATTGCGGGCATCGATGGCGCGGGGCTGCTCGCTGGTCTCGGGTGGCGTGGTTTCAGAGATCACGCGGCCCTTGTGGTCGGTCACTTTCGCGATCAACCAGGGGTTCACGCGATAGCCTCCATTGGCGAACACCGAATAAGCCGTCGCCATCTGCAGCGGCGTGACGGAGCCAGCGCCCAGGGCCATGGTCAGGTAGGCCGGGTGCTTTTCCGCATCGAAACCGAAGCGCGACACCCATTCCTGCGCGGTCTTGGGGCCGACAGCCTGCAGGATACGGATCGAGATCATGTTCTTGGACTTGGCCAAACCGGTGCGCATGCTCATCGGGCCGTCGTACTTGCCGTCGTAGTTCTTGGGTTCCCAGGGCTGGCCGCCCGTGGTGCCCGCGTCGAAGAACAGCGGTGCGTCGTTGATGACCGTGGCGGGCGTGAAACCTTTCTCCAGTGCGGCGGAGTAGATGAAGGGCTTGAAGCTCGAGCCTGGCTGGCGCCACGCCTGCGCGGCGTGGTTGAACTTGTTCTTGTCGAAGTCAAAACCGCCGACCAAGGCGCGAATCGCTCCGGTGCGGGGGTCCAGAGCCACCAAGGCACCTTCCACCTCAGGAAGCTGCGTGATTTCCCAGGCATTCTTGGGCGTCTTCACTACGCGGATCACCGCGCCACGGCGGATCTTGATGTTGGGCGGCGCTTTGTCGCTCAGGCCCGACTGGGCCGGTTTGAGGCCATCGCCGGTGATCTCGAGCATGTCGCCGTTGGCGCGCGCTGCGACGATCTTGCGGGCCGACGCCTCCAGAACGACTGCCGACAGCACATCGCCGTTGTCGGGATGATTGGCCAGCGCATCGTCGATGGCGTCCTCCACATCCTGAGCACTGGCAGGCAAGGCGACAAACTTCTCCGGCCCGCGGTACTGCTGCCGGCGTTCGTAGTCCATGATGCCCCGGCGCAGCGAGGCATAGGCAGCCTCCTGCTCTGCAGCATTGAGGGTTGTGTACACATTCAGGCCGCGGGTGTAGGCCTCGTTGCCGTACTGCGTGAAGATGAGCTGGCGCGCCATTTCAGCCACGTATTCCGCGTGTACCCGGGTGGTGTCGGGGCCGGAGCGGATCTTGAGGTCTTCTTTCTTCGCGGCGATGGCTTCGTCGGCGGTGATGAAGCCGTTCTCCTGCATGCGCTCAATGATGTAGAGCTGCCGTGAGCGCGCACGTTTGGGGTTGCTGATCGGGTTGTAAGCGGACGGGGCTTTTGGCAGCCCTGCCAGCATCGCCGCTTCGGCAACGGATACTGATTTCAGTGGTTTGCCAAAATACGCCTCGGACGCTGCAGCAAAACCATATGCACGATTCCCCAGATAAATCTGGTTCATGTAAATCTCGAGAATCTGATCTTTGGTCAGTAAATGCTCAAGCTTGAACGTTAGTAAGATTTCGTAAATTTTGCGTGTAAATGTTTTCTCTGAAGACAGATAAACATTTCGCGCTACCTGCATTGTGATAGTTGAGGCACCTTGGCTCTTCACACGCCCGAGGTTGGCCAAGCCTGCACGCACCACACCCTTGTAGTCGACGCCGCCATGTTGAAAGAAGCGTGTGTCCTCGATGGCCAGCACGGCGTCCTTCATGACCGTGGGGATGTCCTGGATGGGCGTCAGGTTGCGGCGCTCTTCACCAAATTCTCCCAGCAAGGCACCTTCCGAAGAGTAGACCCGCAGGGGGAGCTTGGGCCGGTAGTCCGCAAGGTCGGAGATGTCGGGCAGGTTCGGGTAGGCCACGGCCAGCGCCACCGCGATGGTCAAGGCAAGCCCGAAAGCTCCGGCCAGCGCCAGCCCTGCGGTCCACGCGAAGGCAAGAAAGATCCAGCGAAGCCAAGTGGGGCGAGCGCGAGGGGCAGGGGAGTCCGACTTGTCGGAAGGCTTCGAGGGAGAGGGCGACATATCGCTCCGGAGAGGTAAGACCGTCCATTATAAAAAATGCAGCTCCTGTAGGGCGAAATCCTCTGCCCCTGTCGTCTCGTCGCCCGCCGAAAGGTGGGACGCTGCCGCTGAACGGTGTTGCGCAACCACCAAAAATCGTCTGCTTTTGGCAACGCTTGAGGAACGTTACAGGGGGAAAAATCTTTGCTGGAGAAGTACCTTACTGATAGCATTCATGTGAAGTGTTAAGTTTTGTTGCCTCATTTTGGCAAGTTACAGGGGACCAATCTTGAGCTCAATGGGGTCTTTGTTCAATCGCCAGTCGGCGCCGCTGCTGGGAATCGACATCAGCTCGTCCAGCGTCAAGCTCGTGGAGCTTGCGCGCGACAAGTCCGGCGCGCTGGTTCTGGAGCGCTGCGCAATCGAGCCGCTGGAGCGCGGCTGGATCAGCGACGGAAACATCGAAAAGTTCGATGAGGTGGCTGACGCGTTGCGCCGTCTAGTGAAGAAAAGCGGCACGCGGACCAAAAACGTGGCCCTGGCACTGCCTCCGTCGGCTGTCATTACAAAAAAGATCACGTTGCCCGGGGGAATGACTGAGCAAGAACTTGAGGTTCAGGTTGAATCGGAGGCCAACCAATACATCCCTTTTTCTCTAGACGAGGTCAGTCTGGATTTTTGTGTCATAGGACCAAGTAAAAGCGCGCCTGGTGATGTGGAAGTGCTGATTGCCGCATCACGCCGCGAAAAAGTACAAGACCGCCAGGGACTGGCAGAGGCTGCGGGTCTGAAGCCGATAGTTGTTGATATTGAGTCTCACGCATCGCGCTTGGCTGCGGGGCGATTGATAGAGAGCTTGCCCAATAAAGGAGTGGACTCTATTGTGGCTCTCTTTGAGGTGGGCGCACTCACAACCAGTATGCAAGTGATCCGTAACGAAGAGGTCCTTTATGACCGAGATCAAGCATTTGGTGGGGCTCAATTAACACAACTAATCGTGCGCCAATACGGATTTTCGCTGGAAGAGGCTGAAAGCAAAAAACGAAGCGGCGACTTGCCCGAAGACTATCAGGCTGCAGTACTGCGTCCGTTTGTGGATAGCATGGCTCAAGAAATAAGCAGAGCGCTGCAATTTTTCTTCACCAGCACCCCCCACAACCGTGTCGATCACATCATGCTTGCTGGGGGATCGGCGCCGTTGCCAGGACTAACTGAAGCGGTAACTCAACAAACCGGGTTTGCCTGCACTACAGTGAATCCGTTTGACGGCATGGAAATTGGAAGTTCCGTTCGATTGAAGAAAATGGTACGTGAAGCGCCTTCCTATCTGACTTCTTGTGGCTTAGCAATGCGGAGATTTTTGCAGTGATTCTCATCAATCTTCTACCTCATCGTGAAGCAGCTCGCAAGCGTCGTAAAGAGATTTTTCAGGCGACGATGTTTGGGTCGTTTCTAATTGGCTTGGTAATTGCCGGTGCTATTTATTGGTGGTTTCAAATGATGATCACCACGCAGCAAGAAAAAAATAATTTTCTTCAGGGCGAGATCAAGATTTTAGAAGATCAGATAAAAGAAATTGCCACCATTGAAGATGAGATCGCAGCATTAAAAGCACGGCAGAAGGCAGTTGAAGACCTTCAATCTGATCGCAACTTGCCAGTGCATTTGCTCAACGAGTTGGTGAAACAGATTCCTGAGGGTGTCTATATCAACAATATCAAGCAAACTGAAAGTGTCATCTCTATGCAAGGGGTTGCTCAGTCTAACGAACGAGTTTCGGAGATGTTGCGAAATTTGACTGACAACACCCCATGGCTGTCCAAGCCGGAGTTGGTTGATATTGTGGCAGGTAATATTCCTTTGACTCAAAAGGACTTGCGGAGAGTAGCAAATTTCAATTTGCGTTTTCGGTTAATGCGCACGGCTGATGTCAAAGGAGCGAGTGCTCCTGCCAGTGCTTCGCAGGGAAAATAAAATGGCTAAAAAATCAACAAAGCAGATTGATTTCGTTGCCGCGCAAGATGTCATTGCCAGACAGTTTAGAAATCTCGATGCTAAGGATCCTTCGCTGTGGCCAGTTGCCCCGAAAGTCCTCTTGTGTGTTTTGATAGCGACCGCAGTTGCCGTTGTATCTTGGTTTGCAAAAATCAAAGAATATGAGGAAGAGTTGCAGGCGGAGGTGGCTAAAGAGCAATCGTTAAGAGCTGATTATCAAACAAAATTGGTTAAGGCTGTTAGTTTAGATGCTCTTAAGCGACAGCGTGAACAAGTTCAGCAGTATGTAATTCAACTCGAGAAGCAACTGCCAAGTAAAGCTGAAATGGCTGCGCTGCTTTCGGATATTAATCAAGCTGGCTTGGGGAGAAGTTTGCAGTTCGACTTGTTTCGCCCTGGAGCTGTTGTAGTGAAAGAGTATTATGCGGAACTTCCTATTGATGTGAAAGTCACGGGAAAGTATCACGATATGGGAGCATTTGCCGCTGATATCGCCCAATTGTCCCGTATTGTCACTCTTAACAACATTTCGATCGCCCCAATTCCTAAGGATGCAGGCAAAGATGCGGGAATGCTTACCATGAATGCAACCGCACGTACATTTCGATATCTTGATAATGAAGAAATTCAAATCCAAAGAAAAGCAGGAGGATCTAAGAAATGAGATATCCCCGGGTGCTTTTCTTGTTTTGTACTCTATTTTTAGGGAGTTGCGGTTTCTCACAGGACGATGATCTTCGGCTGTGGATGGAAGAGTTACGCGCAACAACAAAACCCCGCGTGACTCCTTTAAGTGAGCCTAAACAGTTTCAGCCACAAGCTTATACTATGGAGGCTGGGGTGGAGCCCTTTAATGCGGTCAAATTGACCCAGGCTTTGCGTAAAGACTCCAGTCAACTTGCATCTAACGCGGCGCTCATTGCTCCAGAGATGGCTAGACGGAAAGAGCCACTTGAAGCCTATCCACTCGACGTAATGACAATGGTCGGTAGCCTGGATAAAAAAGGTACGCCAACAGCTTTGCTGAAAGTCGACACCCTTTTATATCAAGTACGCGTTGGAAACTACATCGGCCAGAATTATGGGAAAATAATTCGCGTATCGGAAAGTTCAATTCAACTGCGGGAAATCGTGCAGGATGCTACAGGTGATTGGGTTGAGCGTACGACGTCCTTGGATCTGCAAGAGGTTAAGAAATGAAAAATTCTAAAGTATGTAGCTCTAAAATCTGGAGCTTCTTCGCTGGAGCCTCTTTGGCTGTATTGGTCCCGGTAAGTGCGTATGCCCAGGGTGTTCTGGAATCTGTTGTCAGCAGTGTTCAAAATGGCGTAGACGTCGTTCGCATTGATTTCGGGCAGCCATTGGCAGAGCTGCCTCGAGGTTTTGCTGTTCAAACACCGCCGCGTGTTGCGTTGGATTTTCCCGGGACCGTTAATGGTAGCGGCAAAAATATCTTTGAAATTAATCAAGGTAATGTCAGATCGGTGAACATCGTGCAAGCTGGCGATTTGTCCAGAATTGTGCTTAATCTAAAGCAAGCGACTTCCTATCAAGCGGAAATTCAGGGGAAGTCACTGTTTATCTCATTAGGATCAAGCGGTTCGATTGCCAGCGCGGCAGCCAAGGGGGTACCCTCCACACAGACATTTGCTGATGTGGGAAGTTCTGATGTGCAAGTTCTACGCGATATTGATTTTCGTCGGGGTGCGGATGGCTCCGGTAGAGTTATAGTAACGCTACCGTCTAGTCAGGTAGGTGTAGATGTTCAGCAGCAGGGAAAAGGGCTCGTTGTTGACTTTCTAAAGTCTTCGCTGCCAGAGGGCCTTCGTAGAAATTTAGATGTTGCTGATTTTGGAACTCCAGTCCAAACGGTAAAAACGACGCAACAGGGTGAGCGAGTGCGAATGGTTATTGACCCTGTCGGTGATTGGGAGCACAGCGCATATCAGAGTGATAGCCAGTTTGTTGTCGAGATTCGTCAGAAAAAAATAGACCTGAACAAACTGACGCAGGGGCCAGGGTATAGCGGTGAAAAGTTATCACTCAATTTTCAAAATATTGAAGTTCGTTCATTGCTTCAAGTTATCGCTGACTTTACGAATTTCAATATTGTGACTTCAGATACGGTCACCGGATCGCTGACGCTGCGCTTGAAAGACGTGCCTTGGGATCAAGCGCTGCAGATAATTATGGAGGCGAAAGGTCTGGGTATGCGCAAAACCGGTACTGTTTTGTGGATTGCCCCAAAGGATGAAATTGATGATCGTTTGAGAAAAGATTATGAGGCTGTTCAAGCGATTCAAAAGCTCGAACCGTTGCGAACTCAAGCCTTTCAGATGAATTATGCTAAGGCGGCTGATATGGTTAATCAGCTTACAACATCCAGTGGCGGTGCCAGTGGCACAAGTAACAGATTTTTGTCAGAGCGCGGCAGCGCTATTGCAGAGCCCAGAACCAACCAGCTGTTTGTTACTGATACTGGTGGCAAGCTGGAAGAAGTGCGCAAACTGTTGTCTACGCTGGATGTGGCTGTGCGGCAGGTGATGATTGAAGCCCGAATCGTCGAGGCGTCTGACACCTTTGGGCGCTCGCTTGGAGTCAGATTAGGCGCCACCGATTTGCGCGCCAATCGAGGGGGGACTGGTGGCTACGCTCTCGGAGGGGGTAATAGTTTGGCTTTCGGTACAAGTTATAACAATGCAGTCGCTTCAACCGGAGCGGGCGGATCTACCAACACTTTGGGTAACTTCGTGAATCTTCCCGCTCAGGCTCAAGGGGGGTTTGATCCTGCCAGCTTTGCGATCTCCATCTTTAACTCCGCCGCGAATAGATTTCTCAACTTGGAGATTTCTGCAATGGAGGCAGATGGCAAAGGAAAGATTGTTTCGAGTCCGCGTGTAGTTACAGCTGATCAAACCAAAGCCTCCATTGAGCAAGGAACTGAGTTTCCTTATCCTGTAACCGCTCCCAATGGCGGAACTGTTATCGCCTTCAAGAAGGCAGTACTCAAGTTGGAAGTGCAGCCTCAAATTACTCCTGAAGGGAACATCATTCTTGATTTGGACGTGAATAAGGATAGTCCGGGGGAAATTCTTCTCAATGTCCGTGCTATCAATACCAAGCATATCAAGACTCAGGTCCTGGTAGAAAACGGTGGAACTGTAGTTATCGGCGGTATTTTCGAGTTGTTCGAAGACGAGTCTGAGGCGAAAGTTCCACTCTTAGGTGATATTCCTGGTGTTGGGAATCTCTTCAAGACCAAAACCAAACAAGCCAATAAGCAAGAAATGTTGATCTTTATCACCCCTAAGATTTTGACTGAGCGGACCGCTGCTCGGTAATTTATAATTAATGAACAGGAAAAACAAATGTTGAAATTTTATAAATTATCTACAATTTTGCTGGCATCATTTGCCGCTTCATGTGGTGGCGGAGGGGGTAGTCCAGGTACAACTACTGAGCCTTACAGTATTTCACTTCGTGCAGATAAAGTTCAGTTGCCATTGAATATTGCCGGTGCCCGCCCAGGCATAGGAGTTTCCTCGCCCTATACCACAACGCTTTATGTGGAAGCACGTAAGGGTAGTGTTGCTATCCCTGGAGGTACTGCTGAAGTATTTGGCTGCAATATATCGGGTGGCTTGAGTTCAGGATCTCTATATTACCTCGATGGTAAAGCCGAGCACGAAACTGACGTAACTGTAGGCGGAGTAACGACCAAAGTCCCCAACGCCTATCGAAGTATTTCGCTTGCGTCCAACTCCGGTGGTAATTCTTTTCATTTCCATTCTGGAAATCAGGCGGGGCCGGTTCAAATTACTTGCTCCATTACTGATCCAAGTGCTAATCGGGTTGTATCTACAGCTGTAGATATCGTCGTTGGGGCTGCAACTGGTAAGGCTTCTAGTATCAAGGGTGTTGCAGAATTCCCTGTCCTTGGGGTCCAAAGCAATACTGCGAATCTGCGCACTAGCACTGCGATCAATGGTTATGTGTTGGATGATGCAAATCAGCCGGTACCAGTGTCGTCGAAGGCTAATTTGCAGGTGGCGATCATATCGGGCGGCGCGTCTAATGGCGCTCGGTTGCTCTCGGGATCGCAGAGCGGCAGCGTACTGCAAGTAAGTACGATTGGTGGAGTTGGGTTGTTTTCACTAGCAAGCGGCACTAGTGTAGGAACTATATTGTTGGAAATGACTACTGATCGGGCAGATAATGATGTAACCAATGGGATACAGGACCCCATTGTTCAGCTTTATCCAGTTGCTGTAGATTCGGGCGTAGTAGCTGGCACACCTGCTCCGGCGTTGACGCTTGTTGCCGCGACCCCACCAGCGGGTACAAACGGTCTGCCCTACAGTTATGCGTTTAGTGCGACAGGAGGTGTTGCACCATATACATGGACAGCTTTGGGCGGCATTCCAGAAGGCCTGACTCTCAGTGCCAATGGTATCTTGAGTGGCACGCCTGCGGTTAAACAAGTGGGTACGTTTCAAATTGCGGTGCGACTCACTGATAGCCAAGGTAGCTCCATTACCGGCAACTTCCCGTTGGTGATTGCGGCCAATGCGGCGGTGGACCCGGCAAACAATGTGCTGTCTATTACTAACAGTGGTTGCGGCTCTGATCTGTGTATCTTGCCAGTTAGTAATCCAGCTGCCGTAGCGCCTGTCAACGGTATTCATTACCAATATGCTCTGACTGTGACTGGTCCTGGGACAGGTGGCGCTGTATGGACAGCTACTGGACTGCCGACGTGGTTGAGTCTTTCTGCAGACGGCATTCTGACCATCACTTACACTGCTACGCAAACTGTGCCCAAGCTCGAGGATTGTAAGAGTGCGGCGTTTACGATCAATGCAAACCGCGGCGGGCAGACTGCCACACGCAGGGTTTTGATGTCTTTCGGCACTGGAGCAGGTACTTGCCGGGCATAAATGCCACAGCTTAATAGAGAGAGGGAGGGGGGTCTATCCTCTCACCAAATCAGTCCCCGGCTTGCCGGGGATTTTTTTGACCTATCACCTGATTTACCCCGAACGTGCCTTCGTAAAATGCACTGGCGGCGGGATGGAGTTCCAGCGGCTAGACCGGATTTCGGCACCCCTATGTAGCTACTCTACTTTGCAATGATCGAGATATGAGCCCATCTAAAACTACCGCTAGGCATACCGTCTCGATCGATTTGGCCGAGCGTAGCTATCCCATCGTCATTGGCAGCGGCTTGTTGTCTAGTGCACAAACATTCGAAGCCTTGCCGTTGGGCAGCGTCGCGCTGGTTGTCACCAACACAACCGTGGCGCCGCTGTACGCAGCTCACTTGATGTCCGCGCTGCAAACTCGCTATGCGCGGATAGAGGTGGTGCAACTGGCAGATGGAGAGAGCCATAAAAATTGGCAGACCCTCCAGCAGATTTTCGATTCGTTACTGGAAAACAATTGCGACCGCAAGACTGTCATGTTCGCGCTAGGCGGCGGAGTCGTAGGCGACATGACCGGCTTTGCCGCAGCAAGCTACATGCGCGGCGTGCCCTTCGTGCAGGTGCCGACCACGTTGCTCGCGCAGGTTGATTCGTCCGTCGGCGGCAAGACGGCGATTAATCATCCGCTCGGCAAGAACATGATCGGCGCGTTCTACCAGCCACAACTGGTAGTGTGCGACCTGGACGTGCTGCGCACGTTGCCAGCACGTGAGTTGAGTGCTGGACTGGCGGAGGTCATCAAGTACGGGCCCATTTCCGACATGGCATTTTTCGATTGGCTGGAAGGAAATATGGATGCGCTGGTGGCGCGCGATCCTGACGCCCTGGCCCACGCCGTGCGCCGCAGTTGCGAGATCAAGGCCTGGGTGGTCGGGCAGGACGAGCGCGAATCCGGGTTGCGCGCCATTTTGAATTTTGGTCACACCTTTGGCCACGCGATCGAGGCTGGCATGGGCTATGGTGCGTGGCTCCATGGCGAAGGCGTAGGGGCGGGTATGGTGATGGCGGCCGAGCTGTCGCATCGCCTGGGGCTGGTGGATGCTGCTTTTGTACAGCGCCTCACAGCACTGATTGCGCGGGCGGGGCTCCCCGTGCGGGGGGCGATCCTGGATGCTGACGACAATGCGGGCCGGTACCTGAAACTCATGCGCGTCGACAAGAAGGCGGAGGGTGGTGAGATTCGCTTTGTAGTGATCGATGGGCCTGGCCGGGCGGTGGTTCGATCTGCGCCGGATGCACTGGTGCGTGCTGTGATCGATGACTGTTGCGCCCTGTGATCGAGACGGCGCCGGGCGCCCGCCGATAGACCGCGCAGTGGCATCGCGAACCATGTCCTTCTTGGCTCCTTACGCTTGCGACCCCGCACTCACGCGTGGACGCCGCCATACCGAACACCCGGCTCCCACCCGCACCGACTACCAGCGCGACCGCGACCGCATCGTGCATTCCACCGCATTCCGCCGGCTGGTCTACAAGACGCAGGTCTTCCTCAACCATGAAGGCGATCTATTCCGCACCCGCCTGACGCATTCGCTGGAGGTCGCGCAACTGGGCCGCTCCATCGCGCGATCGCTGCGCATCAATGAAGACCTGGTGGAGGCGATTTCTCTGGCGCACGACCTGGGCCACACGCCGTTTGGCCATGCCGGCCAAGACGCGCTGCATGCCTGCATGGCTGAAACTGGTGGCTTCGAGCACAACCTGCAAAGCTTGCGGGTGGTAGACAAACTCGAAGAGCGATATCCGCAATACGATGGGCTGAATCTCACTTTCGAGACGCGAGAGGGCGTGCTCAAACATTGCTCGCGCGTGCATGCCGAACAGCTGGAAGCTGAGGAGCCCAACGGGGTCGGAGCGCGTTTTCTGCGCCGCGAGCAGCCGAGCCTGGAGGCGCAGTTGTGCAATCTAGCCGACGAGATTGCCTACAACGCCCACGACATTGACGATGGGGTGCGGTCCGGGCTGATATCGATGGCGCAGCTGCAGGAGGTCCCCCTGTTCGAGCAATACCGGGCGGCGGCGCTGGCTGAGCACCCGGCACTGGCGCAATCGTCCAGCCAGCGCCGGCTGCTCTACGAGGCCATACGCCGCATGTTGAGCGATCAGGTGTATGACGTGATCGATACCACGCAAGCTGCCATCGCGCGATGCGCGCCGGAGACGGTGGATGCCGTGCGCCGTGCGCCAGGCCTGGTGATGTTCAGCGATGCCATGCGCGAGCGTTCGCAGGTGCTCAAGCGGTTTCTCTTCAAGAACCTGTACCGACACCCCCAGGTGATGGAAACCACCGGGCGGGCGCAGCAGGTGGTGCGAGAGCTGTTTGCGGCATACACCGCAGCGCCCCAAGAGATGAAAGCCGCGTTCGCGGAGCAGGCCTCCATGGACCAAGGGCCGCTGCGGGCGCGGGCAGTTGCCGATTTCATTGCGGGCATGACTGACCGTTTTGCAGCGCGTGAGCACGAGCGACTGACAGGGCTGCGGCTTCTGGTTGAATGAGCGGCAGCGCCATGGCGGCTGCCCCCGATCCGCCGCTTGCGCAGGATTCGGGTATGGTCCTTCGGACGGGCCGCAGTCGAGCCAAAGAAGCTGGGACACTTGTTGCTCAGCCGGCTCAATACATAGCGACGATGCTGACCCCAGCGGTGTCCAAAGGCCACGCACGTAAAATCGACGCATCCCTCGCGCTGCTTGCTTTTTCATGACGCTTCCTCTTGCTTCCACTGCGGCGCGATCTTCAGATCCTGCTGCCCCTTCCCCGTTCATCCAAGACACTGTGCGCTGGCTGGAGCGTGCGGTCATCGGCCTCAACTTGTGCCCCTTTGCCAAGGGTGTGCACGTCAAAGGCCAGATCCACTATGCCGTGGCGCTGACGCCCCATGTGGACGAGGTCCTTGAGCTGCTGCGCGAAGAGCTGGCGGCATTAGTGGCCACGCCGGCGCAAGAGCGCGACACGTCGCTGCTCATCCTGGCGCACTGTCTGCAGGATTTTCTCGATTTCAATGACTTTCTGGGCCAGGCGGATGCGCTGCTGGAGCAGATGGAGCTGGCCGGCACCGTACAAATCGCAAGTTTCCACCCGCAATTCCAGTTTGCCGGCACCGACGTGGACGACGTCACCAACTGCACCAACCGGTCACCGTACCCCACCTTGCACCTGCTGCGCGAGGAGAGCATCGACCGTGCGGTCGAAGTGTTTCCGGAAGCGGAAAGCATCTTCGAGCGCAACATGGAAGTGCTGGAAGCACTGGGCACGAAGGGGTGGGAAGAGCTGGGGGTGGGGCCTGGCGATGGTGGCAGTGATGAGGGTAGTGATGTTGTCGCCACAGCAACGCGCGCGGTCGCGCCATGAAGAAAGATCAAGCAATGGTTAACAGCGCAGCAGCACCGCAAGTGCAAGGTGGCAAGGCCGGTGGCAAAAAGAACACGAACGGCAGGGCGGCATCGAATGCTGCAGCGCAAGCTTCGGAGCTCTCCGAACTGCGGCCCGGGCAGTCCGTGGAGCTGCTAAAGGAGCTACACATCCTGACCCGCGAGGGTCGCTTGAACCAGGACTCGCGCCGCAAGCTGAAGCAGGTGTACCACCTGTTCAACTTCATCGAACCCCTGCTGGGCGAGTTGTCCAGCAGCGACCAAGGCCCGACGCTGGCCGACCACGGGGCCGGCAAGTCCTACCTGGGGTTCATCCTGTACGACCTGTATTTCAAGCCATTGGGTCGCGGGCACATTTATGGGGTGGAGACGCGCGCGGAGTTGGTCGAAAAATCCCGTGTGCTGGCGCACAAGTTGGACTTCGAACGCATGTCGTTCCTCAACCTGTCGGTGGCTGAATCCACCGATGCGAATGAACTGCCACCGCAGATCGATGTGGTGACCGCCCTGCATGCATGCGATACCGCCACCGACGATGCCATTGCCTTCGGTTTGCAGAAAAAAGCGCGGGCGATGGTGCTAGTGCCGTGCTGCCAGGCCGAGATGGCCGCATGCCTGCGCCAAGGCAAGGCGCTGCAGCTTACGCGCACGCCGCTGGCCGAGCTGTGGCGCCATCCGCTGCACACCCGTGAAGTGGGGAGCCAGGTCACCAACGTGCTGCGGTGCCTGTACCTGGAGGCCAACGGTTACCAGGTCACGGTGACGGAACTGGTGGGGTGGGAGCACAGTATGAAGAACGAACTCATCATTGCGCGCTACATCGGGCAGAAGAAACGCAGCGCCGCAGAACGGTTGCGAGCGCTGCTGGGGGAGTTCGGCCTGCAGTCCCTGGAGGATCTGCGCTATCCAGGCTTGCCAGCCGCGTAGCTACCTGGCATTGGCCGCCGCAGGGACTGTTGGTCCCCGCGGTGGCGCGTCACCGATCAAGGCTGTGGTGGGTCCTTGGACCGCGTCTTGCTGACCGCGCTGAAGATGCCGATGCCCAGCAGTATCAGTGCGCCGATGCCGATGTAGAGCTGGGGTACCCCGGCAGTCACCGCAGCCCAGATCACGCCGGCCAGAAAAATCAGGAAGCCGAGCATGTAGAGTGCAAAAGACATGGGTCTTCTCCGTGTTGTTGGTCTGCCCGGATGGTCGGTGCTCACCGCCCTGGGCCATGTCGTCCCGCGGTACGCTCGCGTGTCGGACAACCCCAACAACCACCCCGAGATTTTTCCATGGCCCGCCTGCCGCGCCTGACCCTGCCAGGTCAGCTACACCACGTCATCCAGCGCGGCAACAACCGCCAGCCCATCTTCGTCGACCGCGAAGACTACGAGACCATGCTCGCCCTGCTGGCCGACAACGCGCAGCGCCATGCGGTCGCCGTCCATGCCTATGTGCTCATGGACAACCACTTCCACCTGGTGGCCACGCCTTCCACCGCGGACGGCCTGCCGCAGATGATGCAGGCGGTGGGGCGCCGCTATGTGCAGTACTTCAACCGCCGGCACGGCCGCACCGGCACGCTGTGGGAGGGCCGCTACCGTTCCACGGTGCTGCAGCCCGAGCGGTACCTGCTGCCCTGCATGGTGTACCTCGACCTGAATCCGGTCCGCTCGGGCACCGTGGTGCAAGCCGTCGACTACCCGTGGTCCAGCCATGCGCACTGGCTGGGCCTGCGGGTCGACCGTTTGCTGACCCCGCACGCGCTGTACTGGGCACTGGGCAACACGCCGTTCGCGCGTGAAGCGGCCTATGGCGCTGCAGTGCAGGCGGGAATCAGTTCGCAAGAGCAAGCGGCGTTGACCACCTCGGCCCTCAGCGGCTGGGCGCTGGGTGACCCAGAATTTGTCGCCGAATTGCAAAAGCAGACGCTGCGCCGTGTAGTGCGCGGAAAGGCCGGGCGGCCGGCATTGGCGCCGATTTCAGAAGAAATTTAGGCTCCCCCGCTTGATGGGAGCGCGCTATTCGCTATCATTTTTGACATGTCCCCAATAAATTCCATATTTATTTAGTAGGACAATAAAAGAGAATCTGACCCCAATTAATATGCTTGCAACGCATGTTGCAATGCACTAATCTCCAACTCCCTGCGAAAAACATGAGGAGTGCGCCATGACCACGACGGCCGCCGAGATCGAGCATCTGCAACAACACGGTTTGTATTCATCCGGTAACGAACACGACGCCTGCGGGCTCGGCTTCGTCGCCCACATCAAGGGGGTGAAGCGCCACGACATCGTGACGCAGGCCCTCAAGATCCTTGAGAACATCGATCACCGTGGCGCCGTGGGTGCCGACCCGCTGATGGGCGACGGTGCGGGCATCCTGATCCAGATCCCTGACGCGCTCTACCGTGAAGAGATGGCCAAGCTGGGTGTCACGCTGCCCGCCGCCGGCGAATATGGCGTGGGCATGATCTTCCTGCCCAAGGAACACGCCTCCCGCTTGGCCTGCGAGCAGGAGATGGAGCGCGCGATCAAGGCCGAAGGCCAGGTGCTGCTGGGCTGGCGCGATGTGCCGGTCAACCTCGACATGCCCATGTCGCCCACCGTGCGCAAGAAGGAGCCCATCCTGCGCCAGGTCTTCATCGGCCGCGGCAACGACGTGATCGTTCAGGACGCGCTGGAGCGCAAGCTGTACGTGATCCGCAAGACGGCCAGCGCCGCCATCCAGAACCTCAAGCTCAAGCACAGCAAGGAATACTACGTTCCCAGCATGTCCAGCCGCACCGTGGTCTACAAGGGCCTGCTGCTGGCCGACCAGGTGGGCGTGTACTACAAGGACCTGTCCGACGAGCGCTGCGTCTCGGCCATCGGCCTGGTGCACCAGCGTTTCTCCACCAACACCTTCCCCGAGTGGCCGCTGGCCCACCCGTACCGCTACGTGGCGCACAACGGTGAAATCAACACCGTCAAGGGCAACTACAACTGGATGAAGGCGCGCGAAGGCGTGATGGCCTCGCCCGTGCTGGCCGCCGACCTGCAAAAGCTCTACCCCATCAGCTTTGCCGACCAGTCCGACACCGCCACGTTCGACAACTGCCTCGAACTGCTGACCATGGCCGGCTACCCCATCAGCCAGGCCGTGATGATGATGATCCCCGAGCCGTGGGAGCAGCACACCACCATGGACGAGCGCCGCCGCGCCTTCTATGAATACCACGCCGCCATGCTCGAGCCCTGGGACGGCCCCGCCTCCATCGTGTTCACCGATGGTCGCCAGATCGGCGCCACGCTGGACCGCAACGGCCTGCGCCCCTCGCGCTACTGCATCACCGATGACGACCTTGTCATCATGGGCTCGGAATCCGGCGTGCTGCCCATCCCCGAGAACAAGATCGTGCGCAAGTGGCGCCTGCAGCCCGGCAAGATGTTCCTGATCGACCTGGAACAGGGCCGCATGATCGACGACGATGAGCTGAAAGCCAACGTCGTCAACACCAAGCCCTACAAGCAGTGGATCGAAAACCTGCGCATCAAGCTCGACAGCGTCGGCACCGACACCGCGTCCACTCCCGACGCCGCGCCCCTGCCGCTGCTCGACCGCCAGCAGGCCTTCGGCTACACCCAGGAAGACATCAAGTTCCTGATGGCCCCCATGGCCAAGAACGGGGAAGAAGGCATCGGCTCCATGGGCAACGACAGCCCGCTGGCCGTGCTCTCGGGCAAGAACAAGCCGCTGTACAACTACTTCAAGCAGTTGTTCGCGCAGGTGACCAACCCGCCCATCGACCCGATCCGCGAAGCCATCGTGATGTCGCTGGTGTCCTTCATCGGACCCAAGCCCAACCTGCTGGACATCAACCAGGTCAACCCGCCGATGCGTCTGGAAGTGAGCCAGCCCGTGCTGGACTTCGCCGACATGGCCAAGCTGCGCAACATCGAAAAGTACACGCAGGGCAAGTTCAAGAGCGCCACCATCGACATCACCTACCCGCTGAGCTGGGGCCGTGAAGGCGTGGAGGCCAAGCTCGCGTCGCTGTGCGCACAGGCTGTGGACGCCATCAAGGGCGGCGCCAACATCCTCATCGTCAGCGACCGCGCCGTGAGCGCCACCCAGGTGGCCATCCCCGCGCTGCTGGCCCTGTCGGCCATCCACCAGCATCTGGTGGGCGCAGGCCTGCGCACCACGGCTGGCCTGGTGGTCGAGACCGGTACCGCGCGTGAAGTGCACCACTTCGCCGTGCTGGGCGGCTACGGCGCAGAGGCCGTGCACCCCTACCTCGCCATGGAAACCCTGGCCGAGATGCATAAGGACATGCCTGGCGACCTGTCGCCGGACAAGGCCATCTACAACTACGTCAAGGCCATCGGCAAGGGCCTGTCCAAGATCATGTCCAAGATGGGCGTGAGCACCTACATGTCCTACTGCGGCGCGCAGCTGTTCGAGGCCATTGGCCTGAACACCGACACCGTGGGCAAGTACTTCACCGGCACCGCCAGCCGAGTGGAGGGCATCGGCGTGTTCGAGATCGCCGAAGAAGCCATCCGCATGCACAAGGCCGCCTTCAGCGACGACCCCGTGCTCGAAACCATGCTGGACGCCGGCGGCGAGTACGCCTGGCGCACCCGTGGCGAAGACCACATGTGGACGCCCGACGCAATCGCCAAGCTGCAGCACAGCACGCGCGCCAACAACTGGAACACGTACAAGGAGTACGCCCAGATCATCAACGACCAGAGCAAGCGCCACCTCACGCTGCGCGGCCTGTTCGAGTTCAAGATCGACCCGTCCAAGGCCATCTCCATCGACGAGGTCGAGCCTGCCAAGGAGATCGTCAAGCGCTTTGCCACCGGCGCCATGTCGCTGGGCTCCATCTCCACCGAGGCACACGCCACGCTGGCCGTGGCCATGAACCGCATCGGCGGCAAGAGCAACACCGGCGAAGGCGGTGAAGACGCTGCGCGCTACCGCAACGAACTCAAGGGCATCCCGATCAAGCAGGGCGATACCTTGAAGAGCGTGATCGGAGCCGCCAACGTCGAGGTCGACCTGCCCCTGCAGGACGGCGACTCGCTGCGTTCGAAGATCAAGCAGGTCGCGTCGGGCCGCTTCGGCGTCACGGCCGAATACCTGTCGTCGGCCGACCAGATCCAGATCAAGATGGCCCAGGGCGCCAAGCCTGGTGAAGGCGGCCAGCTGCCGGGCGGCAAGGTGTCCAACTACATCGGCAAGCTGCGCCACAGCGTGCCGGGCGTGGGGTTGATCTCGCCCCCGCCGCACCACGACATCTACTCCATCGAAGACCTGGCCCAGCTGATCCACGACCTGAAGAACGTGGCGCCACACGCCACGATCAGCACCAAGCTGGTGTCCGAAGTGGGCGTGGGCACCATCGCCGCGGGCGTCACCAAGTGCAAGAGCGACCACCTCGTGATCGCCGGCCATGACGGCGGCACGGGCGCATCGCCCTGGTCGTCCATCAAGCACGCGGGCGGTCCGTGGGAAATCGGCCTGGCCGAAACCCAGCAGACCCTGGTGCTCAACCGCCTGCGCGGCCGTGTGCGCGTGCAGGCCGACGGCCAGATGAAGACCGGCCGCGACGTCGCCATCGGCGCGCTGCTGGGCGCGGACGAGTTCGGCTTCGCCACCGCGCCGCTGGTGGTCGAGGGCTGCATCATGATGCGCAAGTGCCACCTGAACACCTGCCCCGTGGGCGTGGCCACGCAGGACCCCGAGCTGCGCAAGAAGTTCTCGGGCAAGCCCGAGCACGTGGTCAACTACTTCTTCTTCATCGCCGAAGAAGTGCGCCAGATCATGGCCCAGCTGGGCATCAAGAAGTTCGACGACCTGATCGGCCGCTCTGACCTGCTCGACACGCGCTCCGGCATTGCCCACTGGAAGGCGCGCGGCCTGGACTTCGGCCGCCTGTTCGCCCAGCCCAATGTGCCCGCCGATGTGCCGCGCTACCACGTGGACGTGCAGGACCACAACATCACCAACACCCTGGACCGCAAGCTCATTGAGCGCAGCAAGCCTGCCATCGACAAGGGCGAGCGCGTGCAGTTCATCGAGGTGGCCCGCAACGTCAACCGCTCCGTGGGCGCCATGCTCTCCGGCGCTGTGACGCGCGTGCACCCCGAAGGCCTGCCGGACGACACCATCCGCATCCAGCTGGAAGGCACGGGCGGGCAGTCGTTCGGTGCGTTCCTCACGCGCGGCATCACGCTGTACCTGATCGGTGACGCCAACGACTACACGGGCAAGGGCCTGTCGGGCGGCCGCGTCATCGTGCGCCCCAGCATCGACTTCCGCGGTGAATCCGTGCGCAACACCATCGTGGGCAACACGGTGATGTACGGCGCCACCACGGGCGAGGCCTTCTTCAGTGGCGTGGCCGGCGAACGCTTTGCCGTGCGCCTGTCGGGTGCCACTGCGGTGGTCGAAGGCACGGGTGACCATGGCTGCGAATACATGACCGGCGGCACCGTGGTGGTGCTCGGCAAGACCGGCCGCAACTTCGCGGCGGGCATGAGCGGCGGCGTGGCCTACGTCTACGACGAAGACGGCCAGTTCGACACGCGCTGCAACATGTCCATGGTGACGCTGGAGCGCATCCTGCCGGCGTCCGAGCAAGAAGCGACCATGCCGCGCGCCATCTGGCACGGTGGCCAGAGCGACGAAGCGCAGCTCAAGAAGCTGCTGGAAGACCACAACCGCTGGACCGGCAGCAAGCGCGCCCGCGAGCTGCTGGACAACTGGGCCGCGTCGCGCGGCAAGTTCGTCAAGGTCTTCCCGACCGAGTACAAGCGCGCACTGGCTGAGATTTATGAACGAAAAGTGTTGGAAGAGCCCGCTACCCCTGCGGTAGCAGCTCCTGAAAAGGTAGCTGTGCCCGCCAAGTAAGGCGAGCCGCAACCGACACGTACACCGTTCATAGACACAAGATTCAAGGACACCGTCATGGGAAAGACCACCGGCTTCATGGAATTCGAGCGCATCGAAGAGGGCTACAAGCCCGTCGGCGAGCGCCTGAAGCACTACAAGGAATTCGTCATCGGCCTCGATGACTCGCAGGCCAAGATCCAGGGTGCACGCTGCATGGACTGCGGCACGCCGTTCTGTAACAGCGGCTGCCCTGTCAACAACATCATTCCGGACTTCAACGACCTGGTGTACCAGCAGGACTGGAAGAGCGCGATCGCGGTGCTGCACAGCACCAACAACTTCCCCGAGTTCACCGGCCGCATCTGCCCCGCGCCCTGCGAGGCCGCCTGCGTGCTGAACGTGAACGACGACGCCGTGGGCATCAAGTCCATCGAACACGCGATCATCGACCGTGCCTGGGAAGAAGGCTGGGTGCTGCCGCGCCCCGCCAAGCACCAGACCGGCAAGAAGGTCGCCGTGGTGGGCTCCGGCCCTGCCGGTATGGCAGCAGCACAGCAGCTGGCACGCGCCGGCCACAGCGTCACGCTGTTCGAGAAGAACGACCGCATCGGCGGTCTGCTGCGCTACGGCATCCCCGACTTCAAGATGGAGAAGTCGCACATCGACCGCCGCGCCAAGCAGATGGAAGCCGAAGGCGTGACCATCCGCACCAGCGTGTTCATCGGTGCTGCCAAGGACGGCCTGGGCAAGGATTCCAAGGTCACCAACTGGGCCAAGGAAACCATCACGCCCGAGCAGCTGCAAAAAGACTTCGACGCCGTGGTGCTGACCGGTGGCGCCGAGCAATCGCGTGATCTGCCCGTGCCTGGCCGCGACCTGGACGGCATCCACTTCGCGATGGAGTTCCTGCCCCAGCAGAACAAGGTCAACGCGGGCGACAAGCTCAAGGGCCAGCTGCGCGCTGACGGCAAGCACGTCATCGTGATCGGTGGCGGCGACACCGGCAGCGACTGCGTGGGCACCAGCAACCGCCACGGCGCCGTCAGCGTCACGCAGTTCGAACTGATGCCCCAGCCACCCGCCGAAGAAAACCGCCCCATGACCTGGCCCTACTGGCCAATCAAGCTGCGCACCAGCTCCAGCCACGACGAAGGCTGCGAGCGCGAGTTCGCCATCTCCACCAAGGAGTTCATCGGCGAAAAGGGCAAGGTCACGGGTCTGAAGACCGTGCGCGTGGAGTGGAAGGACGGCAAGATGGTCGAGGTGGCGGGCTCCGAGACGGTGCTCAAGGCCGACCTGGTGCTGCTGGCCATGGGCTTTGTGAGCCCGGTGGCTGCCGTGCTCGAAGCCTTTGGCGTGGACAAGGACGCCCGCGGCAACGCACGCGCCACCACCGAGTTTGACGGCGGCTATGTCACCAACGTGCCCAAGGTGTTCGCCGCTGGCGACATCCGCCGCGGCCAGTCGCTGGTGGTGTGGGCGATCCGCGAAGGCCGCCAGGCGGCCCGGGCTGTGGACGAGTTCCTGATGGGTTATTCGGACCTGCCCCGCTGAGCGGTCCACCGCTCAAAGCCTGCTTTGCACAGGCCTCCGTCCCATAAAAAACGGCGCCATCTGGCGCCGTTTTTTATGGTGCGGCCGCAAAAGCGATTGGTGCCAGCTGGAGCCAGTCAGTCACTTGGTGAGCCGGTCAGCAAGAACCTCGGTTGGCAGAGGCAAAGAAAGGCTGAACGATCCTCGACCGCCTGGGTGTCGTCCCGACCTGGACGCCCTGAATCACAAGCCAGCGCAGAGTCCCCGTTGCTCCCGTACCACCCGACCTGACCATCCAGCCCGCATTTTCTGCCGCGCAAGCCTTGCCTCCACCCGGTTTGGCCTTTCTTGGCACAATCGGGGGCTGTGTCGGTAGGGGGTGAGTACCTAGGAGCCAAGGTTCGCCGCCTGCATCCCGGAGACCCCATTTGCAAACATACATGAATGTATGTTTAAGTCTTCGGCTACCATCGCAGCACTCGCTTCCCCCTGTTTCCTGGTTCCGGCCAGCCTTGGATCGCTGAGATCCGTCCCTTTTTTGCATGCCCGAGTCCCCCTTCCTCGCTGAGTTGCGCAACGTCACGTTTTCATACGGTGACCGCACGATCCTGCGCGACGTGACGCTGTCCGTGCCGCGCGGCAAGGTCACGGCCCTGATGGGCGCCTCCGGCGGCGGCAAGACGACAGTGCTGCGCCTGATCGGTGGGCAGCAGAAGGCACAGAGCGGCCAGGTGCTGTTCGACGGGCAGGACGTGGGCGGCCTCGACGCGGCCGGCCTGTATGCCGCGCGCCGGCGCATGGGCATGCTGTTCCAGTTCGGGGCCTTGTTCACCGATCTGTCGGTGTTCGAGAACGTGGCGTTCCCCCTGCGCGAGCACACCGACCTGGCCGAAACACTGATCCGTGACGTGGTGCTGATGAAGCTGCACGCCGTGGGTCTGCGCGGCGCGCGCGACCTCATGCCCAGCCAGATATCGGGCGGCATGGCACGGCGCGTGGCGCTGGCGCGTGCCATTGCGCTGGACCCCGAGCTCGTCATGTACGACGAGCCGTTTGCCGGGCTGGACCCCATCTCGTTGGGCACCGCCGCGCAGCTCATCCGCCAGCTCAACGACGCCATGGGCCTGACCAGCATCATCGTCTCGCACGACCTGGAAGAAACCTTCCGCCTGGCCGACCACGTGATCATCCTGGGCGCCGGCGTGGTGGCGGCGCAGGGCACGCCCGATGAAGTGCGTGCCAGTACCGACCCGCTGGTGCACCAGTTCGTGAACGCGCTGCCCACAGGGCCTGTGCCTTTCCACTACGCGGGGCCCTCTGCCGAAGAAGACTTCGGCCCGCTCGGAGGCAAGGTGCTATGAGTTGGTACAAGCCGTCCGACGTGGGTTTTGCCGTGCGCCAGAAGCTGGCCGACATCGGCATGGCAGCGCGCCTGTTCGTGCGGCTGCTGCAGCTGGGCGGCGCCGCCTTCATGCGGCCTGCGCTGGTGCGCGACCAGATCCACTTCCTGGGCAACTATTCGCTGGCCATCATTTCGGTGTCCGGCCTGTTCGTGGGCTTTGTGCTGGGCCTGCAGGGCTACTACACGCTGCAGCGCTACGGCTCGTCCGAGGCGCTGGGCCTGCTGGTGGCGCTGTCGCTGGTGCGCGAGCTGGGCCCGGTGGTCACGGCCTTGCTCTTTGCAGGACGGGCGGGCACATCGCTCACGGCCGAGATCGGGCTGATGCGCGCGGGCGAGCAGCTCAGCGCGATGGAAATGATGGCGGTCGACCCGGTGCGCCGCATCCTGGCGCCGCGCTTTTGGGCCGGCGTGATCACCATGCCCCTGCTGGC
This sequence comes from Acidovorax sp. LjRoot194, assembly GCF_964253015.1. Lineage (NCBI taxonomy): Bacteria > Pseudomonadati > Pseudomonadota > Betaproteobacteria > Burkholderiales > Comamonadaceae > Acidovorax > Acidovorax sp. LjRoot194. Next base: position 1,189,295 of record NZ_CAXUQB020000001.1, read on the forward strand.
GGCGGTGTTCAGCGCCGTGGGCGTGATCGGCGGCTGGATCGTGGGTGTGGTCATGATCGGGGTGGACCATGGCGCGTTCTGGAGCCAGATGCAGGGCGGCGTGGATGTGTGGCGCGACGTGGGCAATGGCGTGATCAAGAGCGTGGTGTTCGGCGTCACGGTCACCTTCGTGGCGTTGCTGCAGGGCTTTGCGGCCAAGCCCACGCCCGAGGGTGTGGCGCGCGCCACCACCCGCACCGTGGTGATGGCGTCCCTGGCCGTACTGGCGCTGGACTTCATCCTCACTGCCCTGATGTTCAGTATCTGAGGCCGGCGCAGCAGCTGGCAAAGAGGAATCAAACAATGCAACCATCCAAAAACGACCTCTGGGTAGGGCTCTTCGTCATGCTCGGCACCGTGGCGCTGGTGTTTCTGGCGCTGCAGGCGGCCAATCTGCTGAGCCTGAACTTTCAGTCCGGCTACCGCATCACCGCGCGCTTTGACAACATCGGCGGCCTCAAGCCCCAGGCCGCGGTGCGCGGCGCCGGCGTGGTGGTCGGGCGCGTGGAGTCCATCACGTTCGACGACAAGACCTACCAGGCCCGCGTGACGCTGGCGATGGAAAACCGCTACGCTTTCCCCAAGGACAGCTCGCTCAAGATCCTCACCAGCGGCCTGCTGGGCGAGCAGTACATCGGCATCCAGGCCGGTGCCGACGAAAAGAATCTCGTGGCCGGCGACATGGTCACTTCCACGCAGTCCGCCGTGGTGCTCGAGAACCTGATCGGACAATTCCTCTACAACAAGGCCGAAGACGGCAGCAACAGCAAGCCCGCAGGGGCAGGTGACAAGAAATGACGACGATGACCAAGCTTTCCCAACCTACCGCCCGCGCCGCCGCGTGGCTGGCCTTCCTGCTGGGCGCAGTGCTGCTCACCGGCTGCGCCACCGTGGCCAACCCCGACCCGCGCGATCCGTTCGAGTCGTACAACCGCAGCATGACCAACTTCAACGAGCAGGTCGATTCGCTGGTGCTCAGGCCGGTCGCGATTGCCTACAAGGACGTCACGCCAGCGCCGGTGCGCACCGGGGTGAGCAACTTCTTCGCCAACATCGGCGATGTGTGGTCGTTCGTGAACAACGTGCTGCAGCTGCGCGGCGAGGCGGCCGCATCCACCTTCATGCGGGTCAATGTGAACACCCTCATGGGCCTGGGCGGCGTGCTCGATATCGCCAGCGAACTGGGCATCGACCGCTACAAGCAGGACTTCGGCCTGACGCTCGGTTACTGGGGCGTGGACACGGGGCCGTACCTGGTGCTGCCCATCCTGGGCCCATCGACCGTGCGCGACACGCTGGCGCTGCCGGTGGACATGAAGGGCAACGTGGTCAGCTATGTGGACCCCGTGTCGGCCCGCAACTCGCTGTACGCGCTGCGTGCGGTGGACGTGCGCGCCAACCTGCTGCGCGCGGGCTCGGTGCTCGACAGCGCCGCGCTGGACAAGTACAGCTTCACGCGTGACGTGTTCCTGCAGGTGCGCAGCCAGCAGCTGGTGAGCACGGCAGTGAACGGTGACGACAAGGAAGACCGCAACGGCAACGACGGCGTGCTGCCTCAGGAGCCTCCGCGCTGATTGCGCGCCGCGCTGTGGCGTCAGTCGCCGCGGCGCGTTGGTTGCACTTGCTTGCAACCCGCAACCCGGGCGACGCACAGGGCCATCGCGCTCCGCACACAATGAAATGAATGCAGGGCGCCACCGGCGCCCGCAGCCTTCGACTAGAAAGTAGACACATCATGATGAACCGACGCACCCTGGGCCAAGCCGCCTTGTGCCTGACCGCTGTGGCCGCACTGGGCCTGCCCTTCGCTGCGCTGGCGGCGGACGAAGCGCCCGACGCGCTGATCAAGCGCCTGTCGGCCGACGTGCTGACCACCGTAAAGTCCGACAAGGCCATCCAGGGCGGCGACCTCTCCAAGATCATCGCGCTGGTCGACAAGACCGTGATGCCCAACGTGAACTTCCGCCGCATGACCGCCGCTGCCGTGGGCCCCGGCTGGCGCCAGGCCACGCCCGAGCAGCAAAAGCGCCTGCAGGACGAGTTCAAGATCCTGCTGGTGCGCACCTATGCCGGCGCGCTGGCCCAGGTGAACGATCAGACCATCCAGGTCAAGCCCCTGCGGGCCGCGCCCGAGGACAAGGACGTGCTGGTGCGCACCGAGATCGTCGGCCGTGGCGACCCCATCCAGCTCGACTATCGCCTGGAAAAGACCCCTGGCGACGGCGCTGGCTGGAAGATCTACAACCTGAATGTGCTGGGCGTGTGGCTGGTGGAAACCTACCGCGGCCAGTTCGCGCAAGAGATCAATGCCAAGGGTGTCGACGGCCTCATCGAGACCTTGGTGGCTCGCAACAAGAGCAACGCAAGTAAATAAGTGATGCTCCCCCTGAGCCGCTTCGCGTCATCCACCTCTCTCGCTGCGCTGCGCGCTGCGGGAGGGGGACGCACCCGGTGGCCTGGCAGAGCCAGTTCCACGGGTGCACTGGCTGGGCCGCGCCGGTTGCAACGGTCAGGGGTTGCGTTTGAAGTCTGGGGAGTTTGAGATGCTCGTCCTGCCTGCCGAACTCACCCACCGCCAGGCCACGGCCTGCCTGCACATGCTGTTGCAGGGCCTGAAGGTGCACCGCGAGCCGGGGGTGGTGGTCGATGCGAATGCGCTCACCGTGTTCGACACGTCGGCGCTCGCCGTGCTGCTCGAGTGCCGGCGCGAGGCGCTGGCCATGCGCAAGACGTTCTCCGTGCAGGGCCTGCCCACCGCGCTGCGGGGCATGGCGGGCCTGTACGGCGTGGGCACCTTGCTCACTCCGGCGTCCTGATCCTGCGGTGTCGCCATGCCGCGTCGCGCAGCCGTGGCGTCTCTGGTGCGGCCCCACGCGGGCGCAGTTCGGGGCTAGGCCGTAAAATCAGGGGCTCCATGCCCGCAGTCTCATTCCAAGCCGTCTCCAAGACCTTCTCCACGCCCAAGGGCCCTTTCCAGGCGCTGAACAACGTCAGCCTGGATATCCAGGAGGGCGAGTTCTTCGGCCTTCTGGGCCCCAACGGCGCAGGCAAGACCACCCTCATCAGCATCCTGGCGGGCCTGGCCCGCGCCAGTCAAGGGAGGGTGCTGGTGCAGGGCAGCGATGTGCAGGCCGACTATGCCGACGCGCGCCGCAAGCTCGGCATCGTGCCGCAGGAGCTGGTGTTCGACCCGTTCTTCAACGTGCGCGAATCGCTGCGCATCCAGTCGGGCTACTTCGGCGTGAAGAACAACGACGCCTGGATCGACGAGCTGCTCGAGAACCTGGGCCTCACCGACAAGGCTAACTCCAACCTGCGCCAGCTCTCGGGCGGCATGAAGCGCCGCGTGCTGGTGGCGCAGGCGCTGGTGCACAAGCCGCCGATCATCGTGCTGGACGAGCCCACCGCCGGTGTGGACGTCGAGCTGCGCCAGACGCTCTGGCACTTCGTGGCGCGCCTGAACAAGGAAGGCCACACCGTGCTGCTGACCACGCACTACCTCGAAGAAGCCGAGGCGCTGTGCGGGCGCATCGCGATGCTCAAGACCGGCCAGATCGTGGCGCTCAACCGCACCAGCGAGCTGCTGCAGGCGGCCTCGGGCAGCGTGCTGCAGTTCAAGACCGACGCTGTGCTGCCGCCATCGCTGGCCACTGTGGCGCGTGTCACGGGCCGCATTGTGCAACTGCCCGCACACGACGCCGCCGAGATCGAAAGCCACCTGGCCGCGCTGCGCGTGGCGGGCGTGGATGTGAACGACATGGAGATCCGCAGGCCTGACCTGGAGGACGTGTTTTTGCAGGTCATGTCCGGCACATCCGCATCGAATATTTCCCTGGACAAGATCGCGATATGACCGGCTGGCAGACCCTGTTCTACAAAGAGGTGCTTCGTTTCTGGAAGGTCAGCTTCCAGACCGTGGCCGCCCCGGTGCTCACCGCCGTGCTGTACCTGCTGATCTTCGGCCATGTGCTGGAAGACCACGTCAAGGTCTACGACCGCATCAGCTACACCGCGTTTCTGGTGCCCGGCCTCGTGATGATGAGCGTGCTGCAGAACGCGTTTGCCAACAGCTCGTCCAGCATCATCCAGAGCAAGATCATGGGCAGCCTGGTGTTCGTGCTGCTCACGCCGCTGTCGCACTGGGCGTGGTTCTGTGCCTATGTGGGCTCGTCCATCGTGCGCGGTCTGGCGGTGGGGCTGGGGGTGTTCATCGTCACGCTGGCGTTTGCGCGGCCTGAGTTTGCCGCGCCGCTGTGGATCCTGGCGTTCGCCTTTCTGGGTGCGGCGCTGCTGGCCACGCTGGGGCTGCTGGCGGGCCTGTGGGCCGACAAGTTCGACCAGATGGCTGCGTTCCAGAACTTCATCATCGTGCCCATGACGTTCCTGTCGGGCGTGTTCTATTCCATCCAGTCGCTGCCACCCTTCTGGCAGACGGTGAGCCACCTGAATCCGTTCTTCTACATGATCGACGGCTTTCGCTACGGCTTCTTCGGCCAGAGCGACACCTCGCCCTGGCTGAGCCTGAGCATCGTGGGCGTGGCCTGGCTGCTGGTGAGCGCGCTGGCGGTGCACCTGCTGCGCACCGGCTACAAAATCAGAAACTAGCTGCACCTCCCTGAGTCGCTTCGCGCCTGCGCTGGCATGGTTCAGCGGCGTGAGCGCTACCCCCAGCAACGGACCCATGACATGACCGCAGAAGAACTCCAGAACATCATCACCGCCGGCCTGGCCTGCGAACACATCACGCTCGAAGGCGATGGCCGCCACTGGTACGCGACCATCGTCTCGGCCGAGTTCGAAGGCAAGCGCTCCATCCAGCGCCACCAGCGGGTGTACGCCACGCTGGGCGCCAAAATGCAGACCGACGAGGTGCACGCGCTGTCGATGAAGACCTTCACGCCCACCGAGTGGGCAGCGCAGCCGAAATAATCTCGGTAGCTATGATTTTTATAGCTGCTACCGCTTGCTTAGAGCGCGGTAGCGGCATTTTTTACCCCTATTCCTGGTTCTTTTCGAGATGGACAAACTCCTGATCCGCGGTGGACGCAGCCTGCAGGGCGAGGTGCTGGTCTCCGGCGCCAAGAACGCCACGCTGCCCGAGCTGTGTGCGGCGCTGCTCACCGCCGAGCCGGTGACCCTGCTGAACGTGCCGCAATTGCAGGACGTGGCGACCATGCTCACGTTGATCCGCAACATGGGCGTCACGGCCAGCCGCTCGGATGACGGCACCGTGCTCATCGACGCCAGTGCGCTGAGCACGCCCGAGGCACCGTACGAGCTCGTCAAGACCATGCGGGCGTCGGTGCTGGCCCTGGGCCCGCTGCTGGCGCGTTTTGGCGAGGCGACGGTCTCGCTGCCCGGCGGCTGCGCCATCGGCTCGCGGCCGGTGGACCAGCACATCAAGGGCCTCACGGCCATGGGCGCCGAGATCGTGGTCGAGCACGGCTACATGATCGCCAAGCTGCCCGCCGGCTGGACGCGCCTGAAGGGCGCGCGCATCACCACCGACATGGTCACCGTGACCGGCACCGAGAACTTCCTCATGGCCGCGGCGTTGGCCGAGGGTGAAACGGTACTCGAGAACGCCGCTCAGGAGCCCGAGATCATCGACCTGGCCGAGATGTTGATCGCCATGGGCGCGCAGATCGAAGGCCACGGCACCAGCCGCATCCGCATCCAGGGCGTCGACAAGCTGCGCGGCTGCACCCACCGCGTGGTGGCCGACCGCATCGAGGCCGGCACCTTCCTGTGCGCGGTGGCTGCCACGGGCGGTGACGTCACGCTGCGCCACGGCCGCGCCGACCACCTAGACGCTGTCATCGAAAAGCTGCGCGAAGCCGGCGCCGAGGTGCAGGCAGTGGACGGCGGCATCCGCGTGAAGAGCGCAGGCGGCGCCACGCTCAAGGCCCAGGGGTTCCGCACCACCGAATACCCGGGTTTCCCGACCGACATGCAGGCCCAGTTCATGGCGCTCAATTGCATCGCGCAGGGCACGGCCACCGTGACCGAGACCATCTTCGAAAACCGCTTCATGCACGTCGACGAACTGGTGCGCCTGGGCGCCAAGATCCAGACCGACGGCAAGGTCGCCATCATCGAGGGCCTGAGCACCACATCCAGCCGCCTGTCGGGCGCCACCGTGATGGCCACCGACCTGCGTGCGTCGGCCAGCCTGGTCATCGCCGGCCTGGTGGCCGACGGCGAAACCATGGTGGACCGCATCTACCACCTGGACCGTGGCTACGACTGCATGGAAGCGAAACTGCGCGGCATCGGCGCCCAAATTGAACGGATCACAGCATGAGCAGCAGCATGATTACCCTGGCCCTTTCGAAAGGCCGCATCTTCGACGAAACCTTGCCGCTGTTGGCCGCTGCCGGCATCGAGGTGCTGGAAGACCCCGAAAAATCCCGCAAGCTCATCCTGACCACCAACCAGCCCGACGTGCGCGTGGTGCTGGTGCGCGCCACCGACGTGCCCACCTACGTGGAATACGGCGGTGCCGACATCGGCGTGACCGGCAAGGACACCCTGATCGAGCACGGCGGCCAGGGCCTGTACCAGCCGCTTGATTTGCGCATCGCCAAGTGCCGCGTGAGCGTGGCCGTGCGCAGCGACTTCGACTACGAGCGCGCCGTCAAGCAGGGCTCGCGCCTGAAGGTGGCCACCAAGTACACCAGCATCGCCCGCGACTTCTTTGCGAGCAAGGGCGTGCACGTGGACATGGTCAAGCTGTACGGCAGCATGGAACTCGCCCCGCTGATCGGCTTGGCCGACGCCATCGTCGATCTGGTGTCCACCGGCAACACGCTCAAGGCCAACCACTTGGTGGAGGTCGAACGCATCATGGACATCAGCTCCTACCTGGTCGTGAACCAGGCCGCGCTCAAGCTCAAGCAGGCGCCACTGCGCCGCATCATCGATGCGTTTGCGGGTGCCATTCCCAAAGACTGACCATTGCCCCCGCCCAGCGCCGTGACGAGCGTCCCGCAGCAGCCCGCCGATTTCGCCGACATTGCGCGCCTGATCGCCGCCAGCCGGCAGCAGGCCGTGCAGACGGTCAACATCCTGCTGGGGGGCGATGGGGTGGTGGCGCAACTGGCGGGCTATCTGGCGCAGACGCAGCCAGGACTGCGTGGGTTCACCTACCGCAACCTGTTCAGAATGCGGCATTTCTACGAGGCCGATCCCGCCCGCGAAATTGTGTCAGCGCTGCTGACACAATGGCCCTGGACGCATCACCTCGTCATCCTGGGCCAGAGCCACGCCCCGAAAAACGTGAGTACTACCTGCGTCTGCGTGCGGTGCAGGGCAAGGGACGCTGGAGCGGCGATTCAAAACCGCTCCGTTCGAGCGCACCGTGCTGCCCCGCAAAAGTCGCACCGCTGGCGGGACAAATCCACCCTGACAGCCGGATGAGGCCACCGACTGAAGAATGACTATGAAATCAATAGCTGCCCCCGCTTACCTGTCCACGGCTGAAGCCGATTTTGAGCAAAAATTTCAGCAGCGCCTGCACTGGTCTGCCGACACCGACGCCGCCATCGAGCAGCGTGTGGCCGACATCCTGGCCGATGTGCAAAAGCGGGGCGACGACGCCGTGCTGGAGTACACCGCCCGTTTCGACGGCCTCGCGGCCCCCGACGTGGCGGCACTGGAGCTGACCCAGGCGGACTTCAAAGCCGCTTTCGACGCCATTCCGCAGGCCCAGCGCGACGCGCTGCAGGCCGCCGCCAAGCGCGTGCGCAGCTACCACGAGGCGCAGAAAAAAGCCTCGGGCGAAAGCTGGAGCTATCGTGACGAGGACGGCACCCTGCTGGGCCAGAAGGTCACGCCGCTGGACCGCGTGGGCATCTACGTGCCCGGTGGCAAGGCGGCGTACCCGTCCAGCCTGCTGATGAACGCCATCCCGGCCCACGTGGCCGGCGTGCAGGAAATCATCATGGTCGTGCCCACGCCCGTGCGCGGCAGCGTGGCCACGGGTGGCTCGGGCGCGCAGCTTGCCTCCGACAAGGGCGAGCGCAACGACCTGGTGCTGGCGGCTGCCTACGTGGCGGGCGTCACGCGCGCCTTCACCATTGGCGGTGCGCAGGCCGTGGCCGCGCTGGCCTACGGCACGGCCACGATTCCGAAGGTCGACAAGATCACCGGCCCGGGCAACGCCTATGTGGCCAGCGCCAAGAAGCGCGTGTTCGGCACGGTGGGCATCGACATGATCGCGGGCCCGAGCGAAATCCTGGTGCTGGCCGACGGCAGCACGCCGCCCGACTGGGTCGCGATGGACCTCTTCAGCCAGGCCGAACACGACGAGCTGGCCCAGAGCATCCTGCTGTGCCCCGACGCGGCCTACATCGCCGCCGTGCAGCGCGAGATCGACCGCCTGCTGCCCACCATGCCGCGCGCCGAAATCATCGCCAAGAGCCTCAACGGCCGGGGCGCGCTGATCCTCACCAAGGACATGGAAGAAGCTTGCGCGATCAGCAACCGCATCGCACCCGAGCATCTGGAAGTGAGCTCTACCGACCCGCACCGCTGGGAGCCGCTGCTGCGCCACGCGGGCGCGATCTTCCTGGGGGCCTACACGAGTGAGTCCCTGGGCGACTACTGCGCGGGCCCCAACCACGTGCTGCCCACCAGCGGCACGGCCCGCTTTTCGTCGCCCTTGGGCGTGTACGACTTCCAAAAGCGCAGCAGCATCATCGAGGTGAGTGAAGCCGGTGCCCAGGTGCTTGGAAAAATCGCCGCCGAGCTGGCCTACGGCGAGGGCCTGCAGGCCCACGCACAGGCGGCCGAGATGCGCCTGAAGACCCCCCTCAAGCCGCGCTGACGGCGCCGACCGGGCCCAGAGGCAGGGCCCCGCCCGCCCCACCCGCCGCGCTGCCGGTGTGCGGCACCACGGCCAGGGCCAGGGGTGCTGCCGAGGGCACAGGCGGATACGCAGCGTCTTGCACCGCTCGGTGCTTCGCCCAGTTCAGCCGCGCGGGCCGGCTGCCTTCGGCGCTCACCCGCAGCCGCACCGGGCCAGCGAACGACAGGCGCTGCCCGGCCTCCAGAAAATAGTCTTCCAGCAGGCCGTCGCAGGTCACCCAGACGCGGCCTTGCTCGACCTCGAGCAGGGCGATGTCGCCCGCGCGGAAGTCCAGCACCTGGACGGCCTGCAGCGGCGGCAGCGGCTGACGCTTCCATTGCAGGGTGAGGGGCACCGCAAGCTGGGCGGGCAGCGTGGGCAACGGCGGGGTGGGGGTGTGGTGCAGCGTGTTCATGCCTCCACTGTGCGGCCAGGCCGCGCGCGGCGCCACGGACAGGCTCGCACGACCTGATCCAGTACAGATGGTCTGTACTGGCCATCTGTACTGTACGGGGTGCACTTGCTCTGTACTGGCTGTTTTTGCGGCTGCCAGTACAGAATGCAGCCATGGCCTCCACCGACGACGCACCCCCGCTCTACCTCCAGATCGCCGAGCAGCTCGCGCAGCTGATCCGCAATGGCACGCTGGCGCGCGGCGAAAAGCTGCCGTCCGTGCGCGAGCTGGCCCGCCAGCACGGCGTGGCGCAGACCACGGTGGTGCAGGCCTACCACTGGCTGGAGGATGCGCGGCTGGTCACCGCGCGCCCGCGCTCGGGCTTCTTCGTGGCAGCGCGGCCGGTGAGCCTGCCCGAGCCCAGCACGCCGCGCCCCATGCGCCGCCCGCGCGAGGTGTTTGTGGACTGGCTGGGCCAGCGCATCCTGGGGCGCAACCAGCCCGAGGACATGATCTCCTTTAGCAGCGGCACCCCGGGCTTCGAGCTGTTCAACCCCGACCGCGTGCGCCGCGCCGTGGTGCGCGCCGCGCAGCGCCACCGCAACCTGCTGTGCACCTACCCCACGTCGGCCGGGCACGAAGATGCGCGCCGCGCCCTGGCCCGCTACGCCGTCGGCATGGGCTGCAGCCTGGACCCCGAGAACATCGTGGTCACCGGCGGCTGCATGGACTCCATCGCGCTGTGCCTGCGGGCCGTGACCCAGCCGGGCGACGTGGTGGCGCTGGAGTCGCCGACGCATTTTTCGTTTCTGGAGGTGCTCCAGGGCCTGCACCTGCGCGCGCTGGAGATCCCCACGCACCCGCGCCACGGTTTGTCGCTCGATGCGCTGCAGCTGGCGCTGGACACCCAGCCGGTCAAGGCCGTGATGATCGTCCCCACGCTCAGCAACCCGCTGGGCAGCTGCATGCCGCAGGCCGAGCGCAAGCGACTGGCGCAGATGGCGGCGCGGCACGACATGGCAGTCATCGAGGACGCGATCTACAACGACCTGGTGGAGGTCGACGAGATGCGCCGCACCGTCAAGTCGTACGACACCACGGGCCACGTGATGCTGTGCGATTCGTTTTCGAAGACGCTGGCGCCGGGCCTGCGCCTGGGGTGGCTGGAGGCCGGGCGCTGGAGCGACAAGGTGCGTGGCATCAAGGACCTGCAGGCGGGCGGCCAGTCGGCCGTGCTGGAGCTGGCGCTGGCCGACCTCATCACCCAGGCCGGCCACGCCGCCGCCATGCGCCAGCTGCGCGCGGGCGTGGCGGCGCGCATGGACGAGGCGCGGCGGGTGATCGCATCGCACTTCCCGCAGGGCACCCGGGTGAGCGACCCGCCCGGCGGCCTGCTGATGTGGCTGGAGCTGCCGCGCGCGCTCGATTCGGTGCAGCTGCACGAGGCCTGCCTGGACCAGAAGATCCTGATCGCGCCCGGGACGGTGTTCAGCACCAGCGGACGGTTTCGCAACTGCCTGCGCATCGGTGTGGGGGGCGACTGGTCGCCCGCCCACCTGCAGGCGCTGCGCACCGTGGGCGACATGGCCACGCAGATGCTGCAAAGCCAGCGGCAGGCTGCGTAGTTCAAAGGCACAAGGCAAATTGAATACACGAACTTCGTGGTGCACGAACTTCGTGTAATATCAACCGCATGAAAAACGTCACCGTGACCATGGACGACACCGTTGCCGAATGGGTGCGCGTGGAAGCCGCCAAGCGCGGCAGCAGCGTGTCGCGCTTGCTCGGTGAATGGCTGGCCGAAAAGATGCGCCAGGAGGACGCCTACGCCCAGGCAATGCGCGAGGCGCTGGGCTTTGAATCCTGGGGCGCGTCCACCGGGCCGTACGTGCCCCGCGAGACCTTGTTTCTGCGCTGAATGGTGGACACCCTATGAGCACCGTCCCCATCTTTGTCGACACTGAAATTTTGCTGGCCAGCGTGGACGACCGCGATGCCGAGCGCCAGGCGCGTGCCCGCGAGTGGATGAACTTTTGCTGGCAGACGCGCAGTGGCCGCATCAGCTCGCAGGTGCTCAACGAGCTGTACAACCAGGCAATCCAGCGCTTTGACGGCCCGCAGGTGCTGCAGCAGGTGCGCGCCCAGGTGCGCCGCCTGCGCGTGTGGCTGCCGCCGCACCTCGACTCCTACACCGTGGACGGCGCCTGGGACTTGCAGGACCGCTACCGCCTCGGCTACTGGGATGCGCTCATCCTCTCATCCGCCCACCAGCAGGGCTGCCGCTATTTGCTGACCGAGGCGCTGCCACACGACCAGCCGCTGGACGCCGTGCGCCCCATCAACCCGTTTCTCACCACCCCCAACGAACTGGACACCGCCGAATGACCAACGCCGCTCCATCTTCACCGCTCCAGGCCCTGGCCCGCATTCGCGCCGACGTGCGCGCCATGCACGCGTACGGCGTGCAGCCGTCCACCGGCATGCTCAAGATGGACGCGATGGAGAACCCGTTTCGCCTGCCCGCGCACCTGCAGGCCGCGCTGGGCCAGCGCCTGGGCGCGCTGGCGCTCAACCGCTACCCCGGCGACCGCCTGCTGGACCTGAAGGCGGCGCTGGCCCAATACGCCGGCCTGCCCGAGGGCTACGGCATCGTGCTGGGCAACGGGTCGGATGAGCTCATCACCTTGCTGGCCCTGGCCTGCGCGCAACCCGGCACGGGCCAGCGCGCCACCATGCTCGCGCCCATGCCGGGCTTTGTGATGTATCCGCTGTCGGCGCAGTTGCAGGGCCTGGAATTTGTCGGCGTGCCGCTCACGCCCGACTTCGAGCTGGATGAACCCGCCATGCTGGCCGCCATCGCGCAGCACAACCCCGCCATCACCTACATCGCCTACCCCAACAACCCCACGGCCACGCTGTGGGACGAAGGCGCAGTGCAGCGCATCATCGACGCCGCGGGCGCGCAGGGCGGCATCGTGGTCATGGACGAGGCCTACCAGCCGTTTGCCAGCCGCACCTTCATCGACCGCATGCGGGCCGAGCCTGCGCGCAACGCCCACGTGCTGCTGATGCGCACGCTCAGCAAGTTCGGCCTGGCGGGCGTGCGCCTGGGCTACCTCATCGGCCCCGCTGCCTTTGTGAGCGAGATCGACAAGGTGCGCCCGCCCTACAACGTGAGCGTGCTCAACTGCGAGGCCGCGCTGTTCGCGCTGGAACACGCCGAGGTGTTCGCCGAGCAGGCCGCCGAGATCCGCGCCGAGCGCACCAAGGTCCTGGCGGCCCTGCGGCAGATGCCCGGCATCGAAAAATGCTGGGACAGCGAGGCCAACATGATCCTCATCCGCGTGGCGGATTCCGCCCGGGCGTACGAGGGCATGAAAAACCGCAAGGTCCTGGTCAAGAACGTTTCTACAATGCACCCACTGCTGGCCAACTGCCTGCGCCTGACGGTCGGCAATGCCGACGACAACGCCCAGATGCTGGCCGCCCTGCAAGCCTCCCTATGACTTCCTCCGCACTCGTAACCTCCAATCCGTCCGGCGCCACGCCCGACCCGATGGCCGACCGCATCGCCGAAGTCAGCCGCAACACCGCCGAGACGCGCATCCGCGTGCGCATCAACCTCGACGGCACGGGCCAGGCCAAGCTGCACACCGGCATCGGCTTCTTCGACCACATGCTCGACCAGATCGCCCGCCACGGGCTGATCGACCTCGACATCGACTGCGAAGGCGACCTGCACATCGACGGCCACCACACGGTCGAAGACGTGGGCATCACGCTGGGCCAGGCCTTTGCGCGTGCCGTGGGCGACAAGAAGGGCATCCGCCGCTACGGCCACGCCTACGTGCCGCTCGACGAAGCGCTGTCGCGCGTGGTGGTCGATTTCTCGGGCCGCCCGGGGCTGCACATCGACGTGAAGTTCACGGCCGGCAGCATCGGCCAGCTCGATACGCAGCTGGTGTACGAGTTCTTCCAGGGCTTCGTGAACCACGCGGGCGTCACGCTGCACATCGACAACCTCAAGGGCTTCAACGCCCACCACCAGTGCGAAACCATCTTCAAGGCGTTCGGGCGCACGCTGCGCGCGGCGCTGGAGCGCGACCCGCGCTCGGTAGGCGTCATCCCGTCCACCAAGGGTTCTTTGTGAGTTTTTTGAATCAAATCAAGCGCTAGCGCTTGATGGATAAGCGCTAGCAGCTATGAATATGGAAGCAAAAACCGTCGCCGTCGTGGACTACGGCATGGGCAACCTGCGCTCGGTGTCGCAGGCCGTGCAGGCCGCTGCCGAGGGCACCGGCTGGACCGTGGTCGTCACCCAGCGCCCCGACGACGTGCGCGCCGCACAGCGCATCGTGCTGCCAGGGCAGGGCGCCATGCCCGACTGCATGCGTGAGCTGCGCGAATCGGGCCTGCAGGAATCGGTGCTCGAAGCCGCTGCCAGCAAGCCCATGTTCGGCGTGTGCGTGGGCATGCAGATGCTGCTGGACCACAGCGCCGAGGGGCCCAATGGCGGTACCCCGGGCCTGGGCCTGATCCACGGCCAGGTGAGCAAGTTCGACCTGATCGGCCGCACCCAGCCCGACGGCAGCCGCTACAAGGTGCCGCAGATGGGCTGGAACCAGGTGCACCAGATGCCGGACGCAGGTCGTGCGGGCGCGGTGCACCCGGTCTGGGCGGGCGTGCCCGACGGCAGCTACTACTATTTCGTGCACAGCTTCTACGCGCAGCCGCAGGATGCGGCGCATTGCGCGGGGCAGACCGACTACGGCGGTTTGTTCGCAGCGGCCATTGCGCGCGATAATATTTTCGCGACGCAATTCCACCCAGAGAAAAGCGCGGAGCACGGCCTGGCCCTGTACCGCAACTTCCTGCACTGGAATCCGTGATCCTTCCGCGCACTCCTTGCTTCTTTCACCAGCCCGTTCGGTCCGAGCCCTGACTCGTCCTTTTTCGCGAACCCTTCCACCACCACCATGCTGCTCATTCCCGCCATCGATCTGAAAGACGGTCATTGCGTTCGCCTCAAGCAAGGCGATATGGACCAATCCACCACCTTCGGCGAAGACCCGGCGGCCATGGCACGCAAGTGGCTGGAGGCGGGCGCGCGGCGCCTGCACCTGGTGGACCTGAACGGTGCCTTTGCGGGCGTGCCCAAGAACTTCGCCGCCATCAAGTCCATCCTCAAAGAGGTGGGCGAAGAGATTCCGGTGCAGCTCGGCGGCGGCATCCGCGACCTGGACACCATCGAAAAGTACATCGACGGCGGCCTGCGCTACGTGATCATCGGCACGGCGGCGGTCAAGAACCCCGGCTTCCTGAAGGACGCGTGCAGCGCCTTCGGCGGCCACATCATCGTGGGCCTCGACGCCAAGGACGGCAAGGTCGCCACCGACGGCTGGAGCAAGCTCACGGGGCACGAGGTGGTGGACCTGGCCAAGAAGTTCGAGGACTGGGGCGTCGAGTCCATCATCTACACCGACATCGGCCGCGACGGCATGCTGTCGGGCATCAACATCGATGCCACGGTCAAGCTCGCGCAGTCGCTGTCCATCCCGGTGATCGCATCGGGCGGCCTGTCGAACATGGCCGACATCGAGCAGCTGTGTGCCGTGGAGAGCGAGGGCGTCGAGGGTGTGATCTGCGGCCGTGCGATCTACAGCGGCGACCTCGACTTTGCGGCCGCACAGGCCCGTGCCGACGAATTGAATGGGTGACCCCCCTGAGCGGCTGCGCCGCTTCCCCCCAGGGGGACGACGCCAGTGGCCTGGCGAAGCCAGTTCCACGGCGTCTGCTGGCCTCGGCAGCGCCCCATCCACGAATCGCTGACTGACTGACCGACATGCTCGCCAAACGCATCATCCCCTGCCTCGACGTCACTGGAGGCCGCGTGGTCAAGGGTGTCAATTTTCTGGAGCTGCGCGATGCGGGCGACCCCGTCGAGATCGCCGCACGCTACAACGCGCAGGGCGCCGACGAGCTCACCTTCCTGGACATCACCGCCACCAGCGACGGGCGTGACCTGATCCTGCCCATCATCG
The DNA here is from genome assembly GCF_964253015.1 of Acidovorax sp. LjRoot194. NCBI lineage: Bacteria > Pseudomonadati > Pseudomonadota > Betaproteobacteria > Burkholderiales > Comamonadaceae > Acidovorax > Acidovorax sp. LjRoot194. The sequence continues at coordinate 1,204,617 of NZ_CAXUQB020000001.1, forward strand.
AAGCCGTGGCCAGCCAGGTGTTCATTCCGCTCACGGTGGGTGGCGGCGTGCGCACGGTCGAGGACGTGCGCCGACTGCTGAACGCGGGCGCTGACAAGACCAGCTTCAACTCGGCCGCGATTGCCAACCCCGACGTGATCGATGCCGTGTCCGCCAAGTACGGCGCGCAGTGCATCGTGGTCGCCATCGACGCCAAGCGCCGCTCGGCCGAGGACGCGCAGCGCATCGGCGCCCACGGCCAGCCTGTGGGCGAAGGCTGGGACGTCTACAGCCACGGCGGGCGCAAGAACACGGGCCTGGACGTGGTGGCCTGGGCCACCGAGATGGCGCGCCGCGGTGCCGGCGAAATCCTGCTGACCAGCATGGACCGCGACGGCACCAAGGCGGGCTTCGACCTGACGCTGACCCGCGCGGTGAGCGACGCGGTGACCGTGCCCGTGATCGCCTCGGGCGGCGTGGGCAACCTCGACCATCTGGCCGACGGCGTGCAGCAGGGCGGGGCGGACGCGGTGCTGGCCGCCAGCATCTTTCACTACGGCGAATACACCGTGGGCCAGGCCAAGGCCCGCATGGCCGAGCGCGGCATTCCCGTGCGGCTCTAGGGTCATTGCTATCAAAAATATAGCTGATGCCGCTTGTTCAGCCTGCGGCAGGCTCTGAAAAAGCGTCAAACTTCGGGCGGGATGGCCCCGTCCCGGAATCCAAATCGCCGACAATCCCTTTCATGAACTGGCTCAACGAAGTGAAATGGGATGCGCAGGGCCTGGTGCCCGTCATTGCGCAAGAGCAGGGCACGGGCGACGTGCTGATGTTTGCGTGGATGAACCGCGAGGCGCTGGAGAAAACCGCTGAACTCGGCCGCGCCGTGTACTACAGCCGCTCGCGCAGCAAGCTGTGGTTCAAGGGCGAAGAGTCCGGCCACGTGCAGACGGTGCACGAGATCCGGCTCGACTGCGACAACGACGTCGTGCTGCTCAAGGTCACCCAGCTCGGCCACGAGCCGGGCATCGCCTGCCACACGGGCCGCCACAGCTGTTTTTTCAGCGTGCTCAAGGACGGCGCCTGGACGACTGTCGATCCGGTCTTGAAAGACCCCGAATCCATCTACAAATAAAGAGAACCATGAGTTCCAACGATTCCCTCGCCCGCCTTGCGCAAGTGATCGAAAGCCGCAAGCCGGCCAACGGTGGCGACCCCGACAAGAGCTACGTCACGCGCCTCTTGCACAAGGGCCCCGACAGCTTCTTGAAGAAGATCGGCGAAGAAGCCACCGAGGTGGTGATGGCGGCGAAGGACGTGGACCATGGCGCCGACAAGTCCAAGCTGGTATACGAGGTGGCGGACCTGTGGTTCCACTCCATGGTGGCGCTGGCCCACTATGGCCTCACGCCGGCGGACGTGCTGACCGAGCTGGAGCGCCGTGAGGGCACCAGCGGCATCGAGGAAAAAGCCTTGCGCAAGGCCACTGCGCGTGCAGCCGACGAAGAAGGATCTCCATGAGCGACATCATCGACGTGACCTCCCACGAGCAACGGGCCCAGGGGCTCAAGAACATCGGCTGGGTCAGCTATGTGCTGCACCTGATCGTGGCGGTGGGCGCTGTGGTGCCCGGGGCGCAGGCCAGCGCCTTGCTGCTGATCATTGCGCTGGTGATCGACCTGGTCAAACGCAGCGACGCCGAAGGCACGTGGCAGGCCAACCACTTCTCGTGGCGCATCCGCTCGACGATCTGGGCGGGTGTTCTGTACGTGGTGACCTCGCCCCTGTGGCTGCTGCTGATCGCGCCCGGCTGGATCGCCTGGGGCATCATTTCGCTGTGGTTCCTGTACCGCATCGTGCGCGGCATGCTGGCCATGAGCAAGAACCAGGCAGTGGATGCCTGAAGAAGAACCCGCAGCGCCGCCCGCGCAGCCGCAGCCGCTGCCGCGCCTGAACCTGGCCCTGCAGGGGGGCGGCTCGCATGGCGCGCTGACCTGGGGCGTGCTGGACGCGCTGCTCGAAGACGGCCAGTGGCACTTCGACGGCGTGAGCGGCACCAGTGCCGGCGCCATGAACGCCGTGGCCCTGGCGCATGGCTTTGCCAAGGCGGCCCACGAGCACAAGCACCCGCACGAAGCCCACTTGGCCGGCTGCCAGGAGGCGCGCAATACGCTCACCCGGCTGTGGGAAGGCGTGGGCACGCTGGGCAGCCTGATGTGGGGCTCGCCGCTGTCAGCGGCCAACCCTATGATGGGGCTGATGCGCCAGTGGCTCTCGCCCTACCAGACCAACCCGCTCGACATCAACCCGCTGCGCCGTTTGCTCGAGCGCGAGGTGGACTTCGACCTGCTGTGCACCGGGCGGCGCGCCATCACAGCCGCGGGCGGGCCCAAGGTGTTCGTCTGCGCCACCAATGTGCGCACGGGGCGCGGTGAAATTTTCTCAGGCCCCAAGCTCAGCGCCGATGCGGTGATGGCGTCGGCCTGCCTGCCGCTGCTGTTTAAGGCTGTGGAGATCGACGGCCAGCACTACTGGGACGGCGGCTACTCCGGCAACCCCGCGCTGCATCCCCTGATCTACCAGACCGAGACCTCCGACATCCTGCTGGTGCAGATCAATCCCATCGAGCACCTGGAGCTGCCCCACTCGGGCCAGGAGATCATGGAGCGCATGAACGAGGTCACCTTCAACGCCAGCCTGCTGGCCGAGATGCGCGCCATCGAGTTCGTGCGCCGCCTGCTGGCCGAGGGCAAGCTGGACCCGCGCCGCTACAAGAACGTGCGCATGCACCGCATCGACGGCGGCTCGGTGCTGGCGCCCTTCGGCGCCGACAGCAAGACGCGTGCGGACCTGGCCTTCGTGCGCAAGCTCTTTGCCCTGGGCCGCACGGCGGGGCAGGAATGGCTGCACGCGCACCGCAAGGATGTGGGCGTGCGGCCGACCATCAAGATCCCTGACAATGCTTGAAGCCCCCTGTGTCGCCTGCGGCGCCTTCCCCCTCAGGGGGACGCCACCCGTGGCCTGGCGGAGCCAGTTCCACGGTGGCGCTGGCCTGGGGCGCGCCGGTTGCAATGGCTTGGGGGCTGGGCAGCGCCCGGTGAACTGTTAACTTCGTACCGACATTTTTCTCATGCACGATCCGAACTGCCTTTTCTGCAAGATCATCGCGGGCCAGATTCCTTCGAAGAAGGTCTACGAGGACGAAGAAATCTTCGCCTTTCACGACATCCACCCCTGGGCGCCTGTGCACTTTTTGATGGTGCCCAAGCGGCATATCCCTTCGATGGCGCAGGTCACCGCCGACGACGCGGGCGTGCTGGGGCGCATGATGGCGCTGGCGCCGCGGCTGGCCCTCGAGCAGGGCTGCAACCCGTATCCGGAAGGTGGCTTTCGCGTCGTGGTAAACACCGGGGTGGAAGGCGGGCAGGAGATCCACCACCTGCATGTGCATGTGATGGGCGGCCCGCGCCCGTGGCTCAAAGGCTGAACCAGGCTGACGGGTGGTGCAGGGAGATTCCCGCGGTCCGTCATGGGCTGTGAACTCTTGTCGCGCCCCCCGTCTAAAATGATTGCAATTCGTTAGGAGATATTCCATGGGCTCTTTTTCCATCTGGCACTGGCTGATCGTGCTGCTGATCGTCGTCATGGTGTTCGGCACCAAGAAGCTCAAGAACATGGGCTCCGACCTCGGGGGCGCCGTCAAGGGCTTCAAGGACGGCATGAAGGACGGCTCGGCCGACGCCGCCGCGACCCCGCCCGCAGGCCATGTGGCCAATAACCCAGCTGCCGACAAGACCACCATCGATGTCGAAGCCAAGCAAAAAAGCTGAGCTGGCTGCACGGGTGACCCTGCTCCCTGCATGCTGTGCGCTGACTGACACCCATGATTGATATTGGCCTGTCCAAGATGGCGCTGATCGGCGCCGTGGCGCTGATCGTCATCGGCCCCGAAAAGCTCCCCCGCGTGGCCCGCACGGTGGGCACCTTGCTCGGCAAGGCCCAGCGCTACGTGTCCGACGTGAAGGCCGAGGTCAACCGGTCCATGGAGCTCGATGAGCTCAAGAAGATGAAGGACACGGTGGAGAACGCGGCGCGTGACGTTCACCAGTCCATTCAGACCAACGCCAGCGAGTTCGAAAAAGACTGGGCCAGCAGCGTCACCGACTCGAGCAACGCCGACCTGCACGAGCCCCTGGCTGCGGTGGTGCCTGCCTACAAGCACCCCGGCAAGAACTGGCGCCTGAAGCGCGGTGCCGTGCCCCAGTGGTACAAGGCCAAGAGCGGCGTGCGCACCAAGGCGCAGTCCGGCGCGGCCCGCGTGGCGCGCTACCGTCCCCAGAAATTCCACTGATTGATCCGAAAGCGCCAGCAAGCAGCCGGCGTCGCCGTGCGCTGGTTGGGCGGCCCCTACGCCCTGAAAAACCACTATGTCCGAAACCCCTTCCAAAGAAGACGAGCTGGCCGGTACCGAGCAGCCCTTCGTGCAGCACCTGATGGAGCTGCGCGACCGGCTGGTCAAGGCGCTCATTGCCATCGCCATCGCGGCGGCAATCCTGTTCTTCTTTCCCGGCCCTGGCGCGCTGTACGACTTTTTGGCGGCGCCGCTGGTGGCGCACCTGCCCAAGGGTGCCACGCTGATCGCCACATCCGTGATCTCGCCGTTCATGGTGCCGCTCAAGATTTTGCTGATGTCGGCGTTTTTGCTGGCGTTGCCGTTTGTGCTGTGGCAGGTGTGGGCCTTCGTGGCACCGGGCCTCTATTCGCACGAGAAGAAGCTGGTGCTGCCGCTCGTGATCTCCAGCACGCTGCTGTTCTTCATCGGTGTGGCGTTCTGCTACTACCTCGTGTTCGGGCAGGTGTTCGCGTTCATCCAGAGCTTTGCGCCCAAGAGCATCACGGCCGCGCCAGACATCGAGGCGTACCTGAGCTTCGTGCTGTCGATGTTCCTGGCGTTCGGCCTGTCGTTCGAGGTGCCCATTGCCGTGGTGGTGCTCGCCCGCATGGGCATCGTCAGCGTGCAGAAGCTGCGCGAGTTCCGCGGCTACTTCATCGTGATGGCTTTCGTGATCGCTGCGGTCGTCACGCCGCCGGACGTGGTCTCGCAGCTGTCGCTCGCCATCCCCATGTGCCTGCTGTACGAAGTGGGCATCTGGGCTGCGCAGATCTTCATCAAGCACACCAAGGCGCCGGAAGAAACTGAAGAATCCCCTTCAGCTTCGTGATCCGCAGTCCGTAGCGGCTGGTTGGCAGCGACACTGACGGTGTGGCAGGCATGTCGCGCCGCCAGACGTTACCCAAAAAAATAGCTGCCACCGCCTGATATACGGGCGTTGGCAGCTATTTTTTTGATAGCGCTCTGGACGTTGGCAGTGGCAATGGCAGTGGCAATGGCAATGGCAATGGCATTGCGGTTGGGGTACTTCGCAAGACCGGCGCGATTCCCTAGCCACATGATCTGGATCTGACCCGTCCAGACCGCCCGCAGTACCCGCTTTGTCTCGGCGGACCGCTCGACGGACGACTCGGCAGGTCAACGGCTGAGCGGCTTGGCGGCGGCTCAGCGGCCAGCGTTTATTGGCGCCTCTTCGGCTTGGGCCGCACGCCGGGCGTGATGTTCAGCTCCACCATCTTGTCGGCGCGCTGCACGTTGAACGGTGCCGCCGTGCCCGGCTTGAGGCCTGCCACGGCGGTCAGCAGCTCGGACACGTTGCCCACGTTCTTGCCCTCCACCTTCACGATCACGTCACCCGGACGCATGCCGGCCTGGGCGGCGGGGCCGTCCTGCAGCACGCCGGTGATGATCACGCCTTCGGTGGCCTTCACGCCAAAGGTCTCGGCCAGTTCGGGCGACAGCTCGTTGGGCTCCACGCCGATCCAGCCGCGGGTGACCTGGCCGTCCTTCACGATGCCGTCGAGCACCAGCCGCGCCGTGGACACGGGGATGGCAAAGCCGATGCCCATGCTGCCGCCCGAGCGCGAGTAGATGGCAGTGTTGATGCCCATGAGATTGCCGTTCACGTCCACCAGCGCACCGCCCGAGTTGCCAGGGTTGATGGCGGCATCGGTCTGGATGAAGTTCTCGAAGGTGTTGATCCCGAGTTGCGTGCGGCCCAGCGCGCTCACGATGCCGCTTGTGACCGTCTGGCCCACGCCGAACGGGTTGCCGATGGCCAGCACCTGGTCGCCCACGGCCAGGCCGTCGGAGTTGCCCAGCACGATGACGGGCAGCTTGTCGAGCTCGATCTTGAGGATGGCCAGGTCGGTGTCGGGGTCGGTGCCGATCACGCTCGCCCGCGCACGGCGGCTGTCGGTGAGCGTGACCTCGATCTCATCGGCGCCTTCGACCACATGGTTGTTGGTCAGGATGTAGCCGTCGGGGCTCACGATCACGCCGCTGCCCAGCCCGGCCTGGGCTTGTGCGCCCTGGTCGCCAAAGAAGAACTGGAACCACGGGTCGTTGCTGCGCGGATGGCGCACCGCCTTGCTGGTGTTGATGCTGACCACGGCGGGCGCTGCCTTGCGCGCTGCGGCACTGAAACTGCCAGCCACTGGCTGCGACGAGGGCGCAGACGGGGCTTCCAGCAGTGCGATGCCTGCGCCGGAGCGCGTGGCGCCGCGGTGGAGCCAGTCGGGTTGCAGCGTGGCAACAACGAAGTAGGCGGCAACAAACACGGTCACGGCCTGGGAAAAGAGCAGCCAGATGCGCTTCATGGGGTCCTGTCGAATGGTCTGAAATCGAAGAAGCCGGGCGGGCTCCGGTGTGCGGGACCGCTGCGCTTCTTCCTGGCCACATTGTCCCCCAAGGCTGAAACAATGGGCGCCGGCCGCGCGCGACAATAGGCGCATGAGCATTTCCCGCACCGCGCTTTTGCAGGCCTTCGACAGCCTGCTGCAACCCGAACGCTTCAAGGACTACGGGCCCAACGGTCTGCAGGTCGAGGGCAAGCCCGAGGTGCGCCGCATCATCAGCGGCGTGACCGCCAGTCGCGCGCTGATCGACGCGGCCATCGCCGCGCAGGCCGACGCGATCTTCGTGCACCACGGCCTGTTCTGGCGCGGGCAGGACGGCCGCGTCACGGGCTGGATGAAGCAGCGCCTGCAGCGGCTGCTGGCCCACGACATCAACCTGTTCGCCTACCACCTGCCGCTCGATGCACACCCCGAGCTGGGCAACAACGCGCAACTGGGCCGCGTGCTGGGCTGGACGGCCGACGCCCGCTTTGGCGAGCAGGACCTGGGCTTTGTGGCGACCGCGGCCTTCCCCGATGGCCAGGCGCTGGCAGACCATGTGGCGGGCGCCCTGGGCCGTGCCGTGACCCTGGTGCAGCCCGAGCCCGATGGTGCACCGCAGCCCATCCGCCGTGTGGCCTGGTGCACAGGCGGCGCCCAGGGCTACTTCGAATCGGCCATCGCAGCCGGGGCGGATGCCTTCATCACCGGCGAGATTTCGGAGCCGCAGGCCCACCTGGCGCGTGAAATGGGCGTGTGCTTCATCGCGGCCGGGCACCATGCCACCGAGCGCTACGGCGCGCCGGCCGTGGCCGGGCATGTGGCGAAGCAACTGGGGTTGGAGCACACGTTCATCGAGATTGACAATCCGGCATGAAGCGCATGACGCGCATCAAGTGCATGAAGTGCATGAAGTGCATGAAGTGCATGAAGTGCATGACGTGTACATCCGTGTCCCCAGCACTGGCATCGACCCCTCCACCCCATGATCAGGAGCGCTGGCATGCTGAGCCTGCGCGCCCGGGTAGCAGGGTGGTCTACTATTAAATTCATAGCTGCTTGCGCTTGTCCATAGAGCGGCAGGCAGTGATTTCATTCAAAACGCGGACTTCCATGAAGACACTGGCCATCACCCAAGGCGACCCCGCAGGCATCGGCCCCGAGATCGTGGCCAAGGCCTTTCGCGATGCGCCCGGCGACCTCAAGGGCTGCTTCGTGGTGGGCGACACCGCCACGCTGCGCCGCGCTGCCCAGGCCATTGCGCGCCGTGGCGTGCCATCGGTGCCCGTGGCGCAGATCGGCGCGCCCGCAGAGGCGGTCGACATGCCGCCCCGCTGCATTCCGGTCCTGCAACTGGCCGGCATTCCGGGCCCGCAACCCTGGGGGCAGATCGGCGCCGCTTCAGGGCGCGCGGCAGCGGACTGTGTGGTCTGGGCCACACGCGCGGCGCTGCGGGGCGAGGTGGCGGGGCTGGTGACGGCGCCGCTGCACAAGGAGGCCTTGTCGGCCGCAGGCGTTACCTTCCCGGGCCACACCGAATTGCTGCAGGCCGAGGCGGCCCACCACCAGGGCGTTGCGCTGTCGGCCATGCCCGTGCGCATGATGCTGGCCAGCGACGAGCTGCGCACCGTGCTGGTCAGCATCCACGTCTCGCTGCGCGAGGCCCTGGCAGCCGTCACGCACGAGAACATTCTGCAGACGCTGCAGATCACGCACGCCGCGCTGACCCGCAGCCTGGGCCGCGCCCCGCGCATGGCGGTGGCGGGGCTCAATCCCCATGCAGGGGAGGGCGGCCTGTTCGGCCGTGAAGAGATCGAGGTCATCGCCCCGGCCATCGCAGAAGCCCGCGCCCAGGGCCTGGATGCCCACGGCCCGTTCGCACCCGACACCGTCTTCATGCGCGCCCGCCACACGCCCGCGCGGCCCGGCGAGTTCGACGTGGTCATCGCGATGTACCACGACCAGGGCCTGATCCCCGTGAAGTACCTGGGCGTGGACAAGGGCGTGAACGTGACCCTGGGCCTGCCCCTGGTGCGCACCAGCCCCGACCATGGCACGGCGTTCGACATCGCAGGGCAGGGCGTCGCCGACGCCGCCAGCCTCATCGAGGCCGTGCGCATGGCGCGAGCGCTGTGTGGGTGAATTGCCTGCTGCCGCTTGATGGTAAATCGCTAGCAGCTATCGTTAAGATAGCAAGCGGAAGAGGCGCCCTGAAGCCGGCACGCCATCTATGAAACTGGCACACCCCACGCCAGTGCACCCGTGGAACCGGCTTGTATGGTGGAGGTGTTGGGGTGGAGGGCCTGAATACCGACTATCGGCTTTGACCGACTGGCAAAGATAGCCCCCACCCCGCCCCTGAGCGTCGATAAGGAACTGAGCCGCACCTCAGCGCCGATCTGTAAGCAAGCTAACGCCTGTGGCGGGATTCCACCCCAACGATCGTCATTGTTCATTGGAGGAATCTCATCATGCAAGTACCCCTTTGTTTCATCGGCGTGGACGTCTCCAAGGCTGAGCTGGTCGTGGCCACCCACGGCCAGGACGCTTGCCTTGCCGTCTCTAACGAGTCCACTGCCATCGTGCAGTGGTTGCACACCCTGCCCCCTGGCGCGCTCTTGGCCATGGAGTCCACCGGCCGCTTTCACCAGCTGCTGGCCACCCTGGCCGCCGGCATGGGTTTGACGGTGTTCGTGCTCAACGCCCGCGATGTGTACTTCTACGCCAAGGGCCTGGGCGCGCGCGGCAAGACCGACCGGGTGGATGCCCGGATCATTGCCCGCTACCTGGCCGAGCACCACGAGCGGCTGCACCCGCACTGTGTCCCCAGCGCCTGTCAGGCCGAACTGGAGCAGTTGCTGGGCCAGCGCTGGACGGCGGTGACCAAGCGCACCGCGCTGCGTCAGTCGCTGCGCGGCTGCAGCACGAGCATCGCGCAGGCGGCCGCGGGGCTGGAGGACGCCTTTGGCACCTTGCTGCACACCATCGATGGGCGCATTACGCAGTTGATCAAAGAGCAAGAGCAGTTGCACCGCGCTCGCACGTTGCTGCAAAGCATCGTGGGCATCGGTCCCCAATCGAGCGCGTTGCTGGTCACCGTGCTCGATCGCGTGGCGTTTTGCAGCTGTGATGCGCTGGTGGCCTACAGCGGGCTGGATCCCCGGGCCCACGACTCTGGGCGTAGCAGGGGGCGCAGGCACTTGTCCAAGCGAGGGAATCCGGCGCTGCGCCACCAGATGTTCATGGCGGCGATGTCGGCGTGCCACACGGTCACGTTTGCGGCGACCTACCAAGCGCTGCGCGCCAGGGGGCTCAAGAGCACAGAGGCCCTGGTCGTGCTGGCGCGCAAGCTGCTGCGCATTGCCTTTGCTGTGTGGCGATCGGGCAAGCCGTTTGATGCTCATCGCATCACCCCAAGCGCTTGACTCGAACCATAGAACCTTTGCCGGGCCATGGGGTGCGTCCCCCCACGGGGGAAACGGCGCAGCCGCTCAGGGGGTTTCCAATCCTTCCCGTGGAACCGGCTCTGCCGGGCCACCGGAGGCGTCCCCCTTGGGGCTGAGGCCTGCGGCTCCAAGCCTGCCTGCGCAGGCTTGGACAGGCCGAAGAGGCCGCGCCTGCGGCGCGCGCCACCGTGGCGCGCAGAGCCTCAGGGGGTTATCTTTTCAGGGGGTCTTCTTCAGGCTATCGCGAATCTCGCGCAGCAGCACGATGTCCTCGGGCGTTGCCGCAGGCGCTGGCGGGGCTGCCGGGGTTTCGCGCTTGAGCCGGTTGATCTGCTTGATCATCATGAAGATGATGAACGCCAGGATGATGAAGTTGACCGCCACGGTCAGGAAGTTGCCGTAGGCAAACACCGGCACGCCCGCCTTCTTGAGGGCATCGAGCGTCATGGCCGTGCCTGGCGGCACCGAGCCCAGCACCACGAACAGGTTCGAAAAATCGAGCTTGCCGAACACCAGGCCGACCACCGGCATGATGAGGTCGGACACCACCGAATCGACGATCTTGCCGAACGCGCCGCCGATGATCACGCCGACTGCGAGGTCGATCACATTGCCCTTGACCGCGAATTCCCTGAATTCCTGCACCATGCCCATGGCATCCCCCTTCTCGCTTGAAATGTTGATGCCGGAGTATTGCCCAGAGTCAAGCCCTGTCAACCCTCCCCGGATGCGATTGAAATAACCATTTTCACTCCGCTACAATTCGCGGTTGACCCCAATGTAGCGATGATCAATCGAGGATCCCCATGAGTGACACTCCAATCGACTCCAGCAAGCGGACGTGGATCATCACGTCGGCATGTGCTGGTGCGGTGGGCGGCGTGGCAACCGCCGTTCCTTTCGTGAGTACGTTCCAGCCCTCCGAGCGCGCCAAAGCCGCCGGGGCTGCAGTCGAGGTGGATATTTCCGCCCTCAAGCCGGGCGAGAAGCTCACCGTGGAGTGGCGCGGCAAACCCGTCTGGATCATCAAGCGCACCCCCGAGCAACTGGCCGAGCTGCCCAAGCTCGACGGCCAGCTGGCGGACCCCAAGTCCGAGCGCAAGCCCTCCGAGCTGACGCCTGAGTACGCGCGCAATGAGGCGCGTTCGATCAAGCCAGAGATTTTTGTCGGTGTGGGCATCTGCTCGCACTTGGGTTGCTCCCCGTCGGACAAGTTCCAGATCGGCGCCCAGCCTTCGTTGCCCGACGACTGGAAGGGCGGCTTCCTGTGCCCTTGCCACGGCTCCACGTTCGACATGGCCGGCCGCGTGTTCAAGAACAAGCCCGCGCCCGACAACCTTGAAGTCCCTCCGCACATGTACCTGTCCGACACGCGCCTCGTGATCGGTGAAGACAAGAAGGCTTGACGGAGAACGACATGGCCCACGAATTCAAAGAAATCTCCCCCAACGCACCGATCAGCGCGCAGGTCACGAACTGGTTCGAGAACCGGTTCCCGACGGCCTTCGACGCCTACAAGGTGCACATGTCGGAGTACTACGCTCCGAAGAACTTCAACTTCTGGTACATCTTCGGCTCGCTGGCGTTGGTGGTGCTGGTGATCCAGATCGTGACCGGCATCTTCCTGGTCATGCACTACAAGCCCGATGCCGCCAAGGCGTTCGAGTCGGTCGAGTACATCATGCGCGACGTGCCGTGGGGCTGGCTGATCCGCTACATGCACTCCACGGGCGCGTCGGCGTTCTTCGTGGTGGTGTACCTGCACATGTTCCGCGGCCTCATCTACGGCAGCTACCGCAAGCCGCGCGAGCTGGTCTGGGTCTTCGGCTGCGCGATCTTCCTGTGCCTGATGGCCGAGGCCTTCATGGGCTACCTGCTGCCCTGGGGCCAGATGTCGTACTGGGGCGCCCAGGTGATCGTGAACCTGTTCGCCGCCATTCCCTTCATCGGCCCTGACCTGGCGCTGCTGATCCGGGGCGACTACGTGGTGGGCGACGCCACGCTGAACCGCTTCTTCAGCTTCCACGTGATTGCCGTGCCGCTGGTCCTGCTGGGCCTGGTGGTGGCCCACTTGCTGGCGCTGCACGATGTCGGCTCCAATAACCCCGACGGCGTGGAAATCAAGGGCCCGCAAGCCCCCAAGGATGCCAACGGCAAGCCGCTGGACGGCGTGCCCTTCCACCCTTACTACACGGTGCACGACATCTTTGCGTTGAGCATGTTCCTGATGGCGTTCACGGCGGTGGTGTTCTTCGCGCCCGAGTTCGGTGGCTACTTCCTCGAGTACAACAACTTCATTCCTGCGGACCCGCTCAAGACCCCTGCGCACATCGCACCGGTCTGGTACTTCACGCCGTTCTATTCGATGCTGCGTGCCATCACCACCGAAATGATGTACGTGCTGGTGCTGTGCGTGGTGGCCGGTGCGGGCTTCGGCATCCTCAAGGCCAAGCTGCCCAGCTTCGTCAAGGCAGGCATCGCCGTGGCGGCCATTGCCGTGATCGCGATGATGCTGTCGATCGACGCCAAGTTCTGGGGCGTGGTGGTGATGGGCGGTGCCGTGATCATCCTGTTCTTCCTGCCCTGGCTGGACTACAGCCCCGTCAAGTCGATCCGCTACCGTCCTGACTGGCACAAGTACCTGTACGGTATCTTTGTGATCATCTTCCTGATCCTGGGCTACCTGGGCGTACAGCCTCCGTCGGCCATCGGCGAGCGTGTGTCGCAGGTCGGTACGCTGTTCTACTTCGGCTTCTTCCTGCTGATGCCCTGGTGGAGCCGCATCGGCAAGGCCAAGCCCGTGCCCGACCGCGTGACCTTTGTGGCGCACTGAGCCTGGAGACAACAACAATGAAGAAACTCATCCTCACGTTGATCGCCGCCCTGGGTATTGCCACGGGCGCGCAAGCGGCCGAAGGCGGCATTGCCTGGGACAAGGCGCCCAACAAGACCAACGACCTGGCCTCCCTGCAAAACGGCGCCAAGGTGTTCGTCAATTACTGCCTGAGCTGCCACTCCGCTGCGTACATGCGGTTCAACCGCCTGCGCGACATCGGCCTGACCGAGCAGGACATCAAGGACAACCTCTTGTTCACGACCGACAAGGTCGGCGAAACCATGAAGGCGTCCATCGATCCCAAGCAGGCCAAGGAATGGTTCGGCGCCAACCCGCCCGACCTGACCGTGATCGCACGCTCGCGCGCCGGCCACGGCGGCACGGGTGCCGACTACCTCTACACCTTCCTGCGCACGTTCTACCGTGACGACACCAAGGCCACGGGCTGGAACAACCTGGCCTTCCCGAGCGTGGGCATGCCCCATGCGCTGTGGCAGATGCAGGGCGACCGCCGCCCCGTGTTCGAAGAGCACGAAAGCCATGGCCACAAGACCCAGGTCTTCAAGGGCTGGGAGCAGGTCAAGCCAGGCACGATGACCCCGTTGCAGTTCGACCAGACTGTGGGTGATCTCGTGAACTACCTGCAATGGATGGGCGAACCCGCCCAGAACACCCGCGTCCGAGTTGGCGTGTGGGTGCTGCTCTTCCTCGGTGTTTTCACCGTCATCGCCTGGAGGCTGAACGCGGCCTTCTGGAAGGATGTGAAGTAAGCAGCACGAACCGTCGATCCATGAGAAGGCGCCCTTCGGGGTGCCGCCGGATTGTTTGCAGAGTGGGCGCTCATGGCGTCCCACTCTTTTGATTTTTAGGAGCTTCCCACCATGATGGTGCTTTACTCGGGTACGACCTGTCCCTTCTCCCACCGCTGCCGTTTCGTCCTGTTCGAAAAGGGCATGGACTTTGAAATTCGCGATGTGGACCTGTACAACAAGCCCGAAGACATCAGCGTGATGAACCCGTACGGCCAGGTGCCCATCCTGGTCGAGCGCGATCTGATCCTGTACGAGTCGAACATCATCAACGAGTACATCGACGAGCGCTTCCCGCACCCGCAGCTGATGCCCGGCGACCCAGTGGACCGCGCCCGCGTGCGCCTGTTCCTGCTCAACTTCGAAAAGGAGTTGTTCGTGCACGTGAACATCCTCGAGTCGCGCGCGACCAAGGGCAACGAAAAAGCGCTGGAAAAGGCCCGCTCGCACATCCGCGACCGCCTGACGCAACTGGCCCCCGTGTTCCTCAAGAACAAGTACATGCTGGGCGACAACTTCTCGATGCTGGACGTGGCGATTGCACCGCTGCTGTGGCGCCTGGACTACTACGGCATCGATCTGTCGAAGAACGCCGCCCCGCTGCTGAAGTACGCCGAGCGCATCTTCTCGCGCCCTGCCTACATCGAAGCGCTGACGCCGTCCGAAAAGGTCATGCGCAAGTAATGCTGTCGAGGCTCCGGGCTCCCGGGGCCTCCTGTCCACTTTCTTTCATCCACCGAAGCTGCCACCTTGTTCATGACCGCCCAGGAATCCACCTCCACGCGCCCGTACCTCATTCGTGCCCTGTACGAGTGGTGCACCGACAACGGGCTCACCCCCTATGTCGCAGTGCGCGTGGACGAGTCCGTGCAGGTGCCGCGCGAGTACGTGAAGGATGGCGAGATCGTGCTGAACATCAGCTTCGATGCCACCAGTGCGCTGCAGCTGGGCAACGATTTCATCGAGTTCAAGGCCCGCTTCGGCGGTAAGCCGCGCGAGATATTGGTGCCAGTCGGCAGGGTCATCGCCATCTATGCCCGTGAAAACGGTCAGGGCATGGCGTTCCCGCCGCCGGTGGATGTTCTGGGTAGCCCTGCGGGTGCGCCTTCCGTGATCGAGCCGATGTCGGCAGCGGAGCCGGCGGCCACCGCTTCGGCGACGGCCAGCGTCGTGCCGCTCTCAGCGGCAGAAGACCGTGTCGTGCAGTTGGTTTCGGTCGACGAAAGCAAGAAGGACGACGGCCCTGGCGACGATGCTCCGCGCCCTCCGCCCACTGCAGGCGGCGCGCGGCCTTCACTCAAGCGCGTGAAATAAGCGCGGTTTTCGATTTTTGGCTGCGTTTTCCACGATAAGATGCAGCCCTCGCCGGTTTAGCTCAGTTGGTAGAGCACCCGCCTTGTAAGCGGTAGGTCGTCAGTTCGATTCCGACAACCGGCACCATTTTTCTCCCCCGTTCTCCCTATTCCCTGGTTCAGACCCTGTCCGTCAGGTTTGAACTTTCAGGCGAATCACGTTAACCTCCCACCCCCGGGTGCGCAAATGCGCCCCGAATGCAGGCAGCAGCTGGCGGATTTTTGCCGCTGCGGCATTGCTCTTGACCAGCAGGCACCAGGAATCCCCGTCGATGGGACCCGCCTGGATCGCTGGGCGCAAGGTTGCGGGTATCAGCATTTCAATGGCTTTGAGCCGATCACTGGAGTCGCGGGTCAGCGCTGTCAGTCGGGCCAGCGTGGGAGAGTCCTGGCTGGCTTTCTGCAGGGTGACTGCGTAGTGGCGGCGGTTCATGGCGTGCGTCTTCGGGCGTGGAGAATTCGTAGTGCATCTGATTATCACGGACGCCCGGCTGGCACGCAGCCGCGCCATCCATCTGTCGGGCTCGCGCCTGGTCCTGGCGGGGCTGGGGCTGTCGCTGTGCCTCATGCTGGTGGCCGCCACGCTGTACCACTGGGTGTTCCTCAAGGGCGCGCGTGAAGGCTGGCCCATCGTGGGCTCGCTGGTGCGTCTGGTCGTGAAGGACGAGTTTGCCGAGCGCGACCGTTTCATGCGCGCCAACCTGGATGCCATGGCACGCCGTGTGGGCGAAATGCAGGCCCGCATGGTGCAGCTGGAGTCGCTGGGCGACCGCGTGCTGGGTCTGGCCGGCATGGCGCCCTCGGACATTCAGAAATCCGATGCGCGCGGCGGCGTCCTCGTCAGTGCCCGTGACCTGTCGATGGAGGAATTGCAGGCCACGCTGGATGAGCTGGAACGCTTGACCAACCAGCGCGTGGACTTGATGACGGTGCTCGAATCCCGCCTGTTCGACCAGCACATCCGCAAGAAGATGATCCCCACCCACGCGCCCGTCACCGGCCGCGCGCCGGGTTCGGCGTTCGGCTGGCGGGTGGACCCGATCACCGGGCAGTCGGCGCTACACACGGGCCTGGATTTTCAGGCCGATACCGGCACGGCCATCCTGGCGGCTGCCGGTGGTGTGGTCGTCACGCAGGAGTTTCACCCGGCGTACGGCAACATGATCGAGGTGGACCACGGCAACCAGCTGGTCACGCGCTACGCCCATGCCTCGCGCACCCTGGTCAAGCAGGGCGACATCGTCAAGCGTGGGCAGAAGATCGCCGAGGTGGGCACCACGGGGCGTTCCACGGGGCCGCACCTGCATTTCGAGGTGCTGGTGCAAGGGGTTTTTCAGGACCCGCAGAAGTTTCTGAGCGCAGGCGGCACTGTGCCTTCCAACGCGCCGGGTCCGCAGGTCGCGTCGATCCAGCCCCGTGCTTCGCCTGCCCAGACTGCTGCGCCCATGGCGGGCAGGTAAAATCGCCGGTCCGGTGTTCACGGCCAGGGTTGCATTGCTTGCAATCCTCGGTGTTGAACCCACCTGAACTCAATTCATCTTAGGGATTTCGGTCGCTTGGCGCGCTGGTTTGCAGCGGCCCGGCGGTCCTGTTCGCATGGCCACCAACTTCCTCACCAAATTATTCGGCAGCCGCAACGACCGGCTCCTCAAGCAGTACCGCAAGACGGTGTCCCGCATCAATGCGATGGAGCCTGAGTACGAGAAGCTGTCGGACGAGCAGCTCAAGGCCAAGACGCAGGAGTTCAAGGAGCGCGTCGCCAAGGGCGAGTCGCTGGACGACATCCTCCCCGAAGCGTTCGCCGTGGTCCGCGAAGGCTCCAAGCGCATCATGAAGATGCGCCACTTCGACGTGCAGCTGCTGGGCGGCATGGCCCTGCACTTCGGCAAGATCTCCGAAATGCGCACTGGCGAAGGCAAGACGCTGACCGCCACGCTGCCCGTGTATCTGAATGCCCTGTCGGGCAAGGGCGTGCACGTGGTGACGGTGAACGATTACCTCGCCAACCGCGATGCGCAGTGGATGGGCCGGCTGTACAACTTCCTGGGCCTGACGGTGGGCATCAACCTGCCCAACATGCCGCGCGAGCAAAAGCAGGAGGCCTATCGCGCCGACATCACGTACGGTACGAACAACGAGTACGGGTTCGACTACCTGCGCGACAACATGGTCTACGAAGCCGCAGACCGCGTGCAGCAGGGCCTGAACTTTGCCATCGTGGACGAAGTGGACTCGATCCTGATCGACGAGGCGCGCACGCCCCTGATCATCAGCGGCCAGGCCGAAGACCACACGGCGATGTACATCGCCATGAACAAGGTGGTGCCCCTGCTGGTGCGCCAGGAAGGCGAAGCCGACGCCCGCACCGGCGAGGGCGTGACCAAGCCCGGCGACTTCACGCTGGACGAAAAGACCCACCAGGTGTTCCTGACCGAACAGGGCCACGAAAGCGCCGAGCGCATTCTGGCCAGCCAGGGCCTGATCGCCGAGGGTGCCTCGGTGTACGACCCTGCCAACATCACGCTGATGCACCATCTGTACGCAGCGCTGCGTGCCAACCACCTCTACCATCGCGACCAGCACTATGTGGTGCAGGACGGCGAGATCGTGATCGTGGACGAGTTCACCGGCCGCCTGATGTCGGGCCGCCGCTGGAGCGAAGGCCTGCACCAGGCCGTGGAAGCCAAGGAAGGCGTGAACATCCAGGCCGAGAACCAGACGCTGGCCTCCATCACGTTCCAGAACTATTTCCGCCTGTACAACAAGCTGGCCGGCATGACCGGCACGGCCGATACCGAGGCCTATGAGTTCCAGGAGATCTACGGCCTGGAAACCACGGTGATCCCGCCCAACCGTCCGAGCAAGCGCGACGACCAGCTCGACCGCGTCTACAAGACCACGCGCGAGAAGTACGAAGCGGCGATCAAGGACATCCGCGAATGCCACGAGCGCGGCCAGCCCGTGCTGGTGGGCACCACGTCGATCGAGAACTCCGAAATCATCGACCAGCTGCTGAACAAGGAAGGCCTGCCGCACCAGGTGCTCAACGCCAAGCAGCACGCCCGTGAAGCGGACATCGTGGCCCAGGCCGGGCGCGCGGGCATGATCACCATTGCGACCAACATGGCCGGCCGTGGTACCGACATCGTGCTGGGCGGCAACATCGAGAAGGACACGGCGGCCATCGAGGGCGACGAATCCCTGTCCGAGTCCGAGCGCGAGGCCCAGCTGGCCGCGCTGCGCGAGCGCTGGAAGGTGGACCACGACAAGATCAAGGCCCTGGGCGGCCTGCGGATCATAGCCACCGAACGCCATGAATCGCGCCGCATCGACAACCAGCTGCGTGGCCGCTCGGGCCGCCAGGGCGACCCCGGCTCCTCGCGCTTCTACCTGAGCCTGGACGATTCTCTGATGCGCATTTTCGCGGGCGACCGCGTCAAGGCGATCATGGACCGCCTGAAGATGCCCGATGGCGAAGCCATCGAAGCCGGCATCGTCACGCGCAGCATCGAGTCGGCCCAGCGCAAGGTGGAGGCCCGCAACTTCGACGTGCGCAAGCAACTGCTGGAGTACGACGACGTCTCCAACGACCAGCGCAAGGTGATCTACCAGCAGCGCAACGACATCCTGGACGCTGCGGACCTGTCCGACGTGATTGCCGCGATGCGCGAAGACTGCATGACCGACCTGGTGCGCCAGTACGTGCCCGCCGAGTCGGTGGAAGAGCAGTGGGACCTGCCGGGGCTCGAGAAGGTGCTGGCCGAAGAGTGGCAGGTCTCCCTGCCGTTGCAGCAGGAAGTGCAGGGCGCGAGCAGCGTCACCGACGACGAAATCTTGGAGAAGGTGCTGCAGGCTGCCCACGCATCGTTCGATGGCAAGGTGGAGCAGGTCGGCCGCGAGAACTTCACGCAGTTCGAGCGCATGGTGCTGCTGCAAAGCTTCGACTCGAACTGGCGCGACCACCTGGCAGCGCTCGACTACCTGCGCCAGGGCATCCACCTGCGCGGCTACGCGCAAAAGCAGCCCAAGCAAGAGTACAAGCGCGAGGCTTTCGAGCTGTTCCGCCAGCTGATCGACCTGGTCAAGAACGAGGTCACCAAGATCCTCATGACTGTGCAGGTCCAGTCGCAGGCGCAGCTGGACCAGGCCGCCCAGGACATGGAAAGCCGCGGCGAGAGCATTGCCAACGTGACCTACACCGCCCCCACCGAAACGGGCGATGTGGAAACCACGCTGGGCGCGCAGGCGCAGGGCGCATCCGGCGAGCCCCTGCCGGAAGAGCTGCAAGGCCTGCGCATCGGCCGCAACGACCCGTGCCCATGCGGCAGCGGCAAGAAGTACAAGCAGTGCCACGGCAAGCTGGCTTGATCTTCTGACTCATGCAACACGGGCTTCGGCCCGTGTTTTCATTGGCGCGCCACGGTTTTCCGCATAATTGGCCGCAGTTTTCATCGGGCGGATGCCCGGGCAGGTGGCCCGTGTCGCATCCGTCGTCTTCTTCCAGATAGAAAGGCCCAGTTCCCATGCCTGTGAATCTCGTTGCCCCCGTTGCCGCCGACCTGTACCCGATCGCCGGCGTGCGCATCGGTGTGGCCGAAGCCGGTGTCCGCAAAGCCAACCGCAAGGACCTCACCGTCTTCCTGCTGGACGAGGGTGCCAGCGTGGCGGGCGTGTTCACCCAGAACCGCTTTTGCGCAGCGCCGGTGCAGATCAGCCGCGACCACTTGGCCAGCGGCCAACCGATCCGCGCGATGCTGATCAACACCGGCAACGCCAACGCTGGCACCGGCGCAGATGGCCTGGCGCGTGCGCGCGCGACCTGCATCGCCCTGGCGCGCCAGCTGAGCGTGGCGCCCGAGCAGATCCTGCCGTTCTCCACCGGCGTGATCATGGAGCCCCTGCCCAACGACCGCATCGAAGCTGGCCTGCCTGCAGCCATCGCCGACGCGCAACCGGGCCACTGGGCCCGCGCAGCCGAAGGCATCATGACCACCGACACGCTGCCCAAGGCGTTCTCTGCGCAGGTGCAGATCGGCGGCGCCACGGTCTCCATCACCGGCATCAGCAAGGGCGCAGGCATGATCCGCCCCAACATGGCCACCATGCTCGGCTTCATGGCCACGGACGCCTGTGTGGCCCCTGCCCTGATGCAGCAGTTGGCCCGCGAGCTGGCCGACGGGTCCTTCAACCGCGTGACCATCGACGGCGACACATCGACCAACGACTCGTTCGTGGTGGTGGCGACCAACAAGGCCGCGCACGCGCCCATCACGTCGCTGGACAGTCCCGAGGGCCAGGCTCTGAAGGCGGCCATGCTGGCGGTGTCGCAAAAGCTCGCCCAGGCCATCGTGCGCGACGGCGAGGGCGCCACCAAGTTCATCACCGTGCGGGTGGAAGGCGGCAAGACGGGCGAGGAATGCCGCAAGGTGGCCTACGCCATCGCCCACTCGCCGCTGGTCAAGACGGCGTTCTACGCCAGCGACCCAAACCTGGGCCGCATCCTGGCGGCCGTGGGCTATGCGGGCATCGACGACCTGGACCAGACCGGCATCGACCTGTACCTGGACGACGTGCATGTGGCCATCCAGGGCGGCCGCAACCCGGCCTACCGCGAAGAGGACGGCCAGCGCGTGATGAAGCAAAGCGAGATCACGGTGCGGGTGCTGCTGGGCCGTGGCAACGCGGCCGACACGGTGTGGACCTGCGACTTCAGCCACGACTACGTGACGATCAACGCCGACTACCGGTCTTGATCCCGCGGGGCGCTTCACGCCGGCTCGTCGGCGCGGGGCGTGTCGGCGGCCGCGGGCTTGAGCGCCAAAGCGGTGCTTGCGCGTTGGCAGACCTGTTGTGTCACGATGCTATAAAGTTGATAGCTGCTTGCGCTTGTGTATCAAGCGCTAGGTGCCAGAAATGAATGAAAAATTTGAACATCTGATCGAGCGGGCCGAGCAACTCATCGCCCGTATCGAGTCCGTGCTGCCCCAGCCTCTGGGCGCGCCCGACTGGTCACAGGCCATCGCCTGGCGCTACCGCAAGCGCAGCAGCGGCCACGGCACCCTGGAGCCCGTGCGTCACGTCGCGGCGATGGCGCTGTCGGACCTGAAAGAGATCGACGCGCAAAAGGAAAAGATCGAGCGCAATACGCGGCAGTTCGTGCAGGGCCGGGCCGCCAACAACGTGCTGCTGACGGGGGCGCGTGGTACCGGCAAGTCATCCCTGATCAAGGCCTGCCTGAACACCTACGCGCCCGAGGGCCTGCGCTTGATCGAGGTGGACAAGGCGGACCTTGTCGACCTGCCGGACATCGTCGATGTGGTGGCTGGTCGCCCTGAGAAGTTCATCGTGTTCTGCGACGACCTCAGCTTTGAAGAGGGCGAACCGGGCTACAAGGCGCTCAAGTCCATCCTCGACGGGTCGGTGGCTGCATCCACGCCCAATGTGCTGATCTACGCCACCAGCAACCGCCGCCATCTGCTGCCCGAGTACATGACGGAGAACCTGACCTACACCCACACCGAGGATGGCGAAGTCCACCCCGGTGAGGTGGTGGAAGAGAAGATCTCCCTGTCGGAGCGGTTTGGCCTGTGGGTAAGCTTCTACCCCTTCAGCCAGGAGGAGTACCTCACCATCGTCGCGCAATGGCTGTCGTCGATGGGCGTGTCCGCAGACGCGATCACAGCCGCACGCGGCCAGGCGCTTGTCTGGGCGCTGGAACGCGGCTCGCGCAGCGGGCGCGTGGCCTACCAGTTTGCACGCGACTACGCGGGGCGGGAATGAAAGCGGTCGCCATGCCACCGCACGGCTCCGGGAAGGATTGCCATGGTTGAAGATCGCAAACACACCGAGGTCGCGGTCGGCATCCTGGTGCGTGCCGACGGCGCCCTGCTGCTGTCGACCCGCCCGGCGGGCAAGCCTTATGCCGGGTATTGGGAGTTTCCGGGAGGCAAGCTCGAAGTGGGCGAAACCGTAGAGCAGGCGCTGCGCCGCGAACTTATCGAAGAACTGGGCGTGACCATCGGCCCGGCCTCCGTCTGGAAGGTTACCGAGCACGACTATCCGCATGCGCTGGTGCGCCTGCATTGGTGCAAGGTGTGGGAGTGGAGCGGTGACTTCGAGATGCGCGAGGGCCAGGCGATGGCCTGGCAGCAGATGCCGCTGAACGTGGTGCCTGTCCTGCCCGGCGCTTACCCGGTGCTGGAGTGGTTGGCCCAGGAGCGCGGACTCTCGTTTGTGCCGCCTTCAGCTTTATAAGATAGATTGCTATCAAATAAATAGCTGCTAGCGCATGCCTGGTCAGCGGTCAGTGGCTTTTCGCTTGGGTTCATCCCCGCGTTTGCAGCGGGCATGCCGCTATCACCGATGTCAGTGCTCCGTGCGCGGATCGCCGTACTGCGCATCGCCCCGCGGTGCTTCCGTCGGCATGCGGAAATCTTCGCTGGCCCATGCACCCAGGTCCACCTGCTTGCAGCGTTCGCTGCAGAAGGGGCGGTAGGCGTTGGCGGGGCTGTACACACTGTCGCCGCCGCAGCTGGGGCATACCACTATGCGTTCCTGGGAGGCGCCCGCGGCGGTGGGGCGTGGGGTGGAGGCCATCTTCGTCGTCATCCTCAAATCACAGAGCGCTGCAAGCCAGCAGGCTCAAGCGCACAGGGTCAGCTCAAAAGCTGCATCCTCGTTGCTGGCGTGCAGCCGTGTGTCAGCCTCTAGCCGCATGAGGCGCACCGACACGATGAGGCGGTTGCCGCTGATCTCGGGAATCAGGTTCAGTGCAGGATCGATGCGCAGGCGCAGCAGCTGGAACGTGCGGCCCTGCGGCAGGTTCTGCTGGAACTGCCCACGCTCGGCGGCCACCTTTTGCGGCACACCGGAGTCGCGCAGCAGCTTGAGCAGTACGTAAATGGATTCGGCCAGCGGGGCCAAGTTGGACGCCCACTGTTCCAGCGCCTCCTGGCGCACACCGGGGGCGTAGTGCTGCCAGGCGTAGTAGGCCGGCAGATCGAACCCGCAGGTACCCCCCGGAATGCCCACCCGGCTGCGGATGCTCATGAGCCAATCGTTCTCGGTGAGGATGTGGCCAGATTTGCCTGACTGGGTGTTGAGCGCGTTGAAGCAGCGGTCGAGCTGAGCGATCACCGCATCGAGTGCGGCTTCGGAAATCGACGGATTGCCGCGGTAGCTGTCGAGCTGGTGCTTGTGCTTCTCGATGTCCTTAAGCACGTCCGACTTCAAGTCGGCCCGCGCGGCCACGTCCATGATCTCGAAGATCGTGACCAAAGCGAAATGATGGTCCAGGGCGTGGGGGCGGGGGATCAGCTCCCCAAGGCGCCGAAAGAGCTGCTCCAGCCGCAGGTAAGTGCGTAGGCGCTCATTGAAAGGATATTCGTAAAGGATCACGCTGGCGGGTTCCTGGGGGATCAGGGAGTGTTCTGACGCCGGTAGCGCACGGCAGGGGGTGAAAGCACAAACGGTTTGACCCGCATCATAGCCCGAACAATGATGCTGTCTGCTGCGCGCGCTCCCGCAGCTGCTCGAGCGTGCAGTCCGCGTCGTTGGCAATGACCGCATCGGCCACCGCACGGCGCGTTGTCCTGCTGGCCTGCGAGGCAATGATGCCTTCCACCGTTTCCCGGCTCAAGCCACTGCGTTGCATCACGCGTCTGATCTGCGTCTGCGCAGAGCAATCCACCACCACCACTGCATCCAGCCGCCCCGCCCACCGGCCGGACTCTGCCAGCAGGGGGATGTCGAAAACGATGAGCCTGCGCCCCTCATCGATAGCTTGTTGCGCCTTGAGGTTGCTGTGCAGCGTGACCAGCGGGTGAACGATGCCCTCAAGCTGCGCACGGGCGTCCGGGCGGCTGAATGCGAGCGCTCGCATGCGTGCACGGTCCAAGGCGCCCGTCGCCACATCCACGAAATCGCTGCCAAACGCGGCGGCTATCGCCGACATGGCCGCCCCTTGCGGTCCGGTGACGTCGCGGGCAATCTGGTCTGCATCGATCAGCGCAGCGCCTTGCTCCGCCCAGATGTGGCCCACCGTGCTCTTGCCGCTACCTATGCCGCCAGTCAAGCCCAGGCGCCATGGGCGATGGTTGGGGTGCGGCATGGGGTGGCTAGAGGCCGAAGAGCTTCAGCACCGCATTCAAAATGGACTGGGGCCCGAAAACCATTGCAGTAAAGCCGGCCCCGACCAGAAAAGGGCCGAAAGGCACATATCCGCCCTCACGCAGACTGCTGGCCATCTTCATGCCGATGCCAGTGATGGCGCCAATGACAGACGACATCAGGATGATGGGCACCAGTGCCTGCCAGCCAAACCATGCTCCCAAGGCAGCAAACAGCTTGAAATCGCCGTAGCCCATGCCCTCTTTGCCGGTCGCCAGCTTGAAGCCCCAGTACACCAGCCACAGCGACACATAGCCCGCAGCAGCGCCGGCCACGGAAGACTGCAGCGTCACATCGGTCCACTGCAAGGAAGACGCCAGCAACCCGGCCCACAACAAGGGCAGGGTGATGTCATCCGGCAACAAAGTGGTATCCCAGTCGATGAACGCCAAGGCCACCAACGCAGCAGAAAAGCCGCACCAGGCAATGCCTGTCGGGGTGACACCCCAACGCTGGATACAGAAGAAAAACAACGTGCCCGTGGCCAGTTCCACCAGTGGGTATCGAATGGAGATACGCACCTTGCACGCCGAGCACCGGCCGCGCAGGAAGAGATAGCTCAGTACGGGAATGTTTTCATACCACTGCACCTCGTGCCCGCAAGAGGGGCAGCGAGACCGCGGCGTCATGAGATTGAAAGGCGCCTGCTGTTGGAGTGCTTGCTCCGCCACTGCGTCGTTCCGCAGTGGTTCGTCTGCCTCTGCAGACATTGCCGCCAGTTCAGCAGCCCATTGACGCTCCATCATCTTCGGAAGCCGATAGATGACAACGTTGAGGAAGCTCCCGATCAACAGCCCGAATATTCCGCCGAGCCCCGCACTCAGCCAAGTCTCCATCTCCATTACACGACTTGGCCCAGTTTGAAGATGGGCAGGTACATTGAAACTACGATACCACCGATAAGACTACCCAAAAATACAATAATGATTGGCTCCATCAGACTGGACAGCCCAGCGACCATTTCGTCCACCTCAGCCTCGTAAAAATCTGCAGCCTTGCCAAGCATGTGGTCAATAGAACCGGACTCTTCGCCGATAGCGCACATCTGCAACACCATTGAGGGAAAAATATTAGCATTTCCCATTGCGGCAGTAAGGCTAGTGCCTGTAGAGACCTCCTGTTGGATTCTTTCGGTTGCCATTGAATATACTGAATTTCCAGATGCGCCACCGACAGAATCTAACGCTTCGACCAACGGGACCCCAGCTGCGAACATGGTGGATAAAGTGCGCGTCCAACGAGCAACGCAGGATTTCTCAATGAGAGCGCCAAAAATAGGGATTTTAAGCAGGAGACGGTCCATGAATTTTTGAACTTTCTCATTTCGCTTCCAGGCTTGCATGAAGAAATAGAAAGTTCCACCAATACCCCCAAAAATTAACCACCACCATTGCACAAAAACTTCACTGACGGCCATTACAAATAAAGTAGGTGCCGGCAAATCGGCCCCGAATGAGGTGAAAACTTCTTTAAATGCGGGAATGACGAAAATCATGATCACCGCAACTACTACAAAAGCTACGATAACCACTGAAATGGGATACATTAGAGCCGATTTAATTTTTGATTTAATGGCTTCAGTTTTCTCCATGTAGGTGGCCAACCTATCAAGCAGCGCCTCGAGAATACCAGCAGCTTCTCCTGCCTCAACCAGATTGCAATACAGGCTGTCGAAATACATCGGGTGCTTGCGAAAGGCCGCATTTAGAGATGTACCCGTTTCGACATCAGTTCGGATGTCATTCAGCAATTTAGTAACGCTTGCGTTTGTGTTGCCACGTCCTACAATATCGAATGATTGAAGAAGCGGAACCCCTGCTTTCATCATTGTCGCCAGTTGGCGGGTAAATAATGCAATATCTTTGGGCTTAATCGATTTGCCAGAGCGCATTCTGCGCTTTTTAATTTTTGTAGGAAATACGCCTTGACGGCGCAGCGTAGCCTGCACCTGGTTTTCGCCAGAGGCACGCACTTCCCCGCGTACAATCTTGCCGTGGCGGTCCTTGCCCTCCCATTCGTAAACGAATTCTTTGATATCGCGTATTGATGCAGCGGTTGCCATATGAACCCTCTAACTCTTATTCATTGGTGACAGCAAGGACCTCTTCCACAGACGTGAAGCCCAACTTTGCCTTGTTCAGGCCGGAAGCGCGCAGAGATCGAACTCCCTCAAGTTTTGCCTGCTCTGCGATTTCCAATGCACTCCCATCACGCAAAATAATGCGTTGGAGATCCTCTGTGATCGGCATCACTTGATATATACCAACGCGGCCTTTGTAGCCATTGTTGCAGGCAGAGCAACCCACCGGACGGTAAGTTACCCAAGAACCATCGAGGTCCTCTTCAGGGTATCCTGCTTCCACCATAGCCTCATGGGGTATGTCAGCAGGGGCCTTGCATACGGGGCACAGTCGGCGCGCAAGACGCTGCGCGGTGATCAATATCACGCTGGATGCAATATTGAACGGCGCAATGCCCATATTGCGCATCCGTGTCAATGTGGTCGGTGCATCATTGGTATGTAGCGTAGACAACACCAAGTGACCGGTTTGTGCGGCTTTGATGGAAATATCAGCGGTTTCCAGGTCGCGAATTTCACCCACCATGATGATGTCTGGATCTTGGCGCAGGAATGATTTAAGTGCTACTGCAAAGGTGAGGCCTGCCTTGTCGTTGACATTCACCTGATTCACGCCGGGAAGGTTGATTTCTGAAGGGTCTTCTGCGGTCGCGATGTTAACCCCGGGTTTATTCAGCAGATTCAAGCAGGTGTAGAGAGAAACCGTTTTGCCGGAACCTGTAGGGCCGGTCACCAGAATCATGCCGTACGGACGGCTGATGGCTTGCAGCAGACGCTCCTTCTCTTCGGGTTCATAACCCAAGGCATCGATACCCAGCTTCGCGCTGCTGGGGTCGAGAATACGGATCACGATCTTCTCGCCAAACAAAGTGGGCAGTGTGCTGACCCGAAAATCGATGACACGGTCTGGACCGACCTTGAGTTTCATTTTTCCATCTTGAGGCACCCGTTTTTCAGAGATGTCCAATCGGGATATCACCTTGATACGGGAGGCGAGCTTGTCCTTGATGGCAATGGGAGGCGATGCAATTTCTCGCAATTCACCGTCGATGCGGAATCTCACACGGTATTGGTGTTCGTATGGTTCAAAATGCAAGTCGGACGCTCGCATATTGAAAGCGTCCAGCAACATTTTATGCAGAAACTTGACGATGGGGGCGTCTTCAACGTCCCCGGCACCTGAATCATTGTTTTCTGGAGCTTCTTCAATCGGGACATCGTCAAATTCAAAGTCGCCTCCTGTGGAGTTCATTGCATCCAATGACTCACCGGCAGACTTAGAGCTTGCCTCCACAAGTTTGCTGATCTTGTCATACTCAGCAATAATCCAATCCACCCCCATCTGGGTCGTGAATTTGATTTTCTCTGCAGCTTCCTGGTCCGTAGGGTCAGCAGTCGCAACGATCAATCGGTTATTGCGTTTACTGAGAACGACCACCCGATATGCCTGGCAAATCTTGGGATCAAGCAGTTCCTTGGGAAGGCGCAAGGGGTCGATCGCCTCCAGATCCAGCAGGGGGGCGCCAAAAACGGCGGACACGGTGTGTGCCAGATCGGTGGCGGACACCGCCCCCGAACCCGTCAGCTCGGCAATAAAACTTGTCCGGCTGATTTGTGATTTTTTGTAAATGTCCTCGGCGAGCTTCTGGGTCAGTTTGCCCGCAGAGATTAACGCCCGCCCCAGTCCGGGAAGGGCTACCGCAGAAGCTTCTTTGGGGGCAGTATCAACAGCGGCCATGTAACCGGGGGATGTGTTAGGTTTGGAAAAGAAACCATCCTATCATCGCTGATCGTGTACAGGGTGTACAGCGCCGGGTATTGGCAACAGCGCCACAGAAAGGGCGCTCATTTACAAATCAAAAGCAGAGACCCGGCTGCAGGATTCGATCGTCAGGTGCCACGCCACGAGCGTGGTGCTTGCCAGGCCCGGTCAGCCCACGCCCCCCGTGCACACCGGAAGGCGCGTGTCGCGTCAATTTCTGCGTGCCAGCAGCTGTGCCGCCAGCTCCAGCAGCCCCGCTGTGTACGCATTGCCGGGCAGTTGCTCGGCGGCAGCGATGGCGCGTCGCGCTTCGGCGAACGCTGCAGCGCGGGTAACGTCCAGAGCGCCTGTGTCTCGAACAATCTGCACCACCTCGGCAAGTCGCTCGGTCGATCCTTCTTCGATGGCCTCGCGGACGACGTTCGCTTGCGCTGCGGTGCCGCGCTGCATGGCGGCGATCAGTGGCAGTGTGGACTTGCCTTCGCGCAGGTCGTCACCGAGATTTTTCCCCATCTCCTCGGCGTCGCCGTCGTAGTCCAGGACATCATCGATGATCTGGAAGGCGGTTCCGAGCGCCTGTCCATAGGTGGCACACGTCTCCTCGATGACAGGGGTGCTGTCGGCCAGCACGGCGCCCAAACGGGCGCTGGCTTCGAACAGCTTGGCAGTCTTGGACCGGATGACGCGCAGATAGCCCGCTTCGTCCAGCGAGGCGTCGTGCATGTTCATCAGCTGCAGCACTTCGCCCTCGGCGATCACATTGGTGGCCTCGGAGAGGATTTCCATGATGCGCATGCTGCCGGCCTCGACCATCATCTGGAAGGAGCGCGTGTGCAGAAAATCGCCCACCAGCACGCTGGCAGGGTTGCCGAAAGTCTCGTTGGCCGTGGCGCGGCCCCGGCGAAGGGTCGATGCGTCCACGACATCGTCGTGCAGCAAGGTGGCGGTGTGGATCAGCTCCACCACGGCGGCCAGGCTGTGGCGGTGCTCGCCCCGGTAGCCGAGTGCGCCGCACACCATGAGCAGCAGAGCAGGCCGCAGGCGTTTGCCCCCCGCGGCGATGATGTAGTGGGAAATCTGGGCCACCAGGGGGACGCTGGATGTCAGTCGCTGGCCGATGACCTTGTCGACCTCGTGCATGTCTTGTGCAACGAGCAGGAGGGGGGAGGCTGCGGAGGCGGTGTTGTCAGTCAAGATGGTGGCCACAGAAAGTGCCCGGATTATAGGAAGGACGCGGGACGCCTCTGCGCGGGGTGAGGCGTGTCTGACACCGCGACGGCGCAGGGGCTGGCGCTTTTTGGTGCAGTGCGCTATACTCGCTGGCTCTGCGGAAATCCGTCTGCAGAACTCATATCAAGAGGTCATCATGTACGCGGTCATAAAAACCGGCGGCAAGCAGTATCGCGTTGCTTCCGGCGAAAAAATTAAAGTAGAACAGATTGCTGCGGACGTAGGCCAGGAGATCGTGATCGATCAGGTTTTGGCTGTCGGCAACGGCGCTGAACTCAAGGTTGGCACACCCCTGGTGTCCGGCGCAACCGTGGTAGCCACTGTCGTGGCCCACGGCAAGCACGACAAGGTTCGCATCTTCAAGATGCGCCGTCGTAAGCACTATCAGAAGCGCCAAGGCCATCGTCAGCAGTTCACTGAACTGCAAATCGGTGCGATTGCTGGTTAATCCAAGGAGCTAAGTCATGGCACAGAAAAAAGGCGGCGGCTCTACGCGAAACGGGCGTGACTCCAAGCCAAAGATGCTGGGTGTCAAGGCCTCCGGTGGTGAACTGATCAGCGCTGGTTCGATCATCGTGCGCCAACGCGGCACGCGTTTCCACCCCGGCGACAATGTCGGCGTGGGCAAGGACCACACACTGTTTGCTCTGATCGACGGCCACGTGTCGTTCGGCACCAAGGGCGCAATGTCCAAGAAGACGGTCAATGTGACTGCTGCTGCCTGAGGTTCTCCTCTGGCAACCATCGAAGCCCCGCCTGGTCGGGGCTTTGTTATTTGGTCTGTACGATAGTGGCCTACCGCTGGCTGCGACCGCAGGCCGCACCTGAACGGGGTGTCTTTGCTGCCCAGCAAACGTGGCAGGCCGATGGGGTCTGCCGGCGCCGCCTCCTTCTGTAAACTGGATATCCCATGAAGTTCGTCGACGAAGCCTTTATTGACATTGCTGCCGGTGATGGCGGCAATGGCTGCGTGTCTTTCCGGCACGAGAAATACAAGGAATTCGGCGGCCCTAACGGGGGCGACGGCGGACGTGGGGGCCATGTGTTCGCCGTGGCGGACCCGAACCTCAACACCCTGGTGGACTACCGCTACTCGCGCCGGCACGAAGCCAAGCGCGGCGAGCACGGCATGGGCTCCGACATGTTCGGTGCCGCAGGCTCCGACATCACCTTGAAGATGCCGGTCGGCACCATCATCACCGATGCGGAAACGGGTGAGGTGCTGTACGAGCTGCTCAATCCGGGCGACGTGATCACCATTGCCAAAGGCGGCGACGGCGGCTTTGGCAACCTGCGCTTCAAAAGCGCCATCAACCGCGCGCCGCGGCAAAAGACGCCCGGCTGGCCGGGTGAGAAGAAGAACCTCAAGCTCGAATTGAAGGTGCTGGCCGATGTGGGTTTGTTGGGCATGCCCAACGCCGGCAAGTCGACCTTCATCACGGCGGTCTCCAATGCCCGGCCCAAGATTGCCGACTACCCCTTCACCACGCTGCATCCCAACCTGGGCGTGGTGCGCGTGGGTCCTGAGCAGAGCTTTGTGGTCGCGGATATCCCGGGCCTGATCGAAGGCGCGTCCGAAGGCGCGGGCCTGGGGCACCAGTTCCTGCGCCATCTGCAGCGCACGCGCCTGCTGTTGCACATCGTGGACCTAGCACCGTTCGACGATGCTGTCGACCCGGTGGCGCAGGCCAAGGCGATCGTGAACGAGCTCAAGAAGTACGACCAGAAGCTCTACAACAAGCCGCGCTGGCTGGTGCTGAACAAGCTGGACATGGTGCCCACGGAAGAGCGCGAGGCCCGGGTGAAGGACTTCGTGAAGCGCTTCAAGTGGAAGGGGCCGGTCTTCGAGATTTCGGCCCTGACGCGCGAGGGTTGCGAGCCGCTGATCCATGCGATCTTCCGCCATGTGCAGTCCGAGCAGCGCATCGAGAACGAGCCGGTGGAAGTCGATCCACGCTTTGCGGGTGACGCCCCTCAGTAAATCGAGAAGGCGCGGAACGCGCATTCGAGCGCCGGTTTTGGGTTGCTATCTATTTCATAGCTTCTGCCGCTTGCAGGACAAGCGGTAGGGGCCAAAAACACAATGAAAAATGGTCTCCAGCGTATTGCGTGATGCCCGCCGCATCGTGGTCAAGGTCGGCTCCAGCCTTGTGACCAACGAAGGCCGTGGCCTGGACGAGGCTGCGATTGGCGAGTGGAGCCGCCAGCTTGCGGCCCTGGTGCGGGGCGATGGCGGTGCGCCGCGCGAGGTCATCATGGTCTCCAGCGGCGCCATTGCTGAGGGCATGAAGCGCCTGGGCTGGACCACGCGGCCGCACGAGGTGCACGAGCTGCAGGCGGCCGCTGCTGTCGGCCAGATGGGCTTGGCGCAGATGTACGAGACCAAGCTGCGCGAACAGGGCATCGGCAGCGCGCAGGTGCTGCTCACCCACGCCGACCTGGCCGACAGGGAGCGGTACCTGAACGCCCGGTCCACCCTGCTGACGCTGCTGCGCCTGGGCGTGGTGCCGGTCATCAACGAGAACGACACGGTCGTCAACGACGAGATCAAGTTCGGCGACAACGACACCCTGGGTGCGCTGGTGGCCAACCTGGTGGAGGCCGACGCGCTGATCATCCTCACCGACCAGAAGGGCCTGTACACCGCCGACCCGCGCCGCGACCCCGCGGCGCAGTTCGTGCACGAGGCGAAGGCCGGGGACCTGGCGCTGGAGGCCATGGCCGGCGGCGCGGGCTCCAGCATTGGCCGGGGCGGCATGATCACCAAGATTCTCGCGGCCAAGCGGGCGGCAGGCTCGGGCGCCTCCACCGTCATCGCGTGGGGCCGCGAGCCCGACGTGCTGGTGCGGCTCGTTAGCGGCGATGCCCTGGGCACGCTGCTGGTGGCGCAGACGCAAAAGAAGCAGGCCCGCAAGCAATGGATGGCCGACCACCTGCAGATGCGCGGCGCCGTGGTGGTGGACGCCGGTGCGGCCGCCAAGGTGCGCGACGAGGGCAAGAGCCTGCTGCCCATCGGCATGGTGTCGGTAGAAGGCCACTTCTCGCGCGGAGACGTCATTGCCGTGCGCGACGCGTCCGGCGTGGAGATCGCTCGGGGGCTGGCCAACTACGCCGCGGCCGAGGCACGCTTGCTGTGCCGCAAGCCGTCGAGCGAGTTCGAGAAGCTGCTGGGCTATGTGGCCGAAGCGGAAATGGTGCACCGCGACAACCTAGTGCTGGCGGCCGCCCCGCTCGCTCGCTGATTCTGATCCTGCGCCGCTCTGGCGTACCTGATCGCCCAACTGGCACCCTGCGGTCGCGAACCGTGTTGGATTTGCGACGGTGCTGACACTGAGGCTCCAAGGCCCCGAGATATTGATATCTGGCAGTTCTGAGGCGCTGAAGGTGTACGCGAACGCGGTGCAACTACCCTGCTGCTAGCCCCACCAACAAAAATGCCTGCATGGATATGCAGGCATTTTTTGTTTCAGCTTACCGCTTCACCAAAGTGCAGCAGTCCGCGCAGCAATCAATCAGTCACCGCGGTGCCGTAGTCACCGGACCCGGCGGTAGCGCATCCAGCTCCGCCGGCATGCTGTTTTGCGGGTCCGGGTCGAAACTCGCCCCAGGCGGCAGTTCCATGCCCGGGTTGAGCAGCATCGAGCCCGTGCGAAACATCGCCCCCGCATGCTCGCCCTCGCGGGTGCGCATGCCGCTGCGCAGATACCGGTTGCGCTGTTCGTGGCGCGGCAGGTAGCGGGCCAGTTCCGTCAGCGCCATTTCGTAGACGCCGCGTTTGAACTCGACCACCACATCCAGTGGCACCCAATAGTCGTTCCAGCGCCAGGCGTCGAACTCCGGGTGGTTGGTTGCACGCAGGTTCAAGTCCCAGTCGTGGCCCATCAGTTGCAGCAGGTACCAGATTTGTTTCTGCCCTTTGTAGTGTCCGCGCGCATCGCGGCGTATGTACCGGTCAGGCACCTCGTAGCGCAACCAGTCCCGGGTGCGGGCCACCACGCGCACGTGATTGGGCAATAATCCCACCTCTTCGTGCAGTTCTCGAAACATGGCCTGCTCGGGGGTTTCGCCCCGGTCAATGCCGCCCTGCGGGAACTGCCAGCTGTGGGTGCGTATGCGCTTGCCCCAGAACACCTGGTTCTTCTGGTTGAGCAGGATGATGCCGACGTTCGGCCGAAAGCCGTCCCGGTCAAGCATAATCAAACCCCAATTTTTAAACTGTGTCCATTATGCACGGCGCCTAGCGTGCGGCAAGTGGGCTGCTCCCTTCTGCCCGAAATCGATCCGATGAAAGCCTCCCAGTTCTTTATTTCCACCTTGAAGGAAGCTCCGGCGGATGCCGAAGTGGTCAGCCACAAGCTCATGACGCGGGCGGGCATGATCAAGAAGCTCGGCGCGGGTATCTACAACTACATGCCGATGGGCCTTCGGGTGATCCGCAAGGTCGAGGCGATCGTGCGCGAAGAGATGAACCGCGCGGGCGCCGTGGAGCTGACCATGCCGGTGGTGCAGCCTGCCGAGTTCTGGCAGGAGACGGGCCGGTTCGACAAGATGGGCCCCGAGCTGCTGCGCATCCAGGACCGCCATGGCCGCGACTTCGTCGTGCAGCCCACCAGCGAAGAAGTGGTCACTGACATCGCCCGCCAGGAGCTCAAGAGCTACAAGCAGTTGCCCAAGAACTTCTACCAGATCCAGACCAAGTTCCGGGACGAGCGCCGTCCGCGCTTCGGCCTGATGCGTGGGCGTGAATTCATCATGAAGGACGCCTACAGCTTCGACAAGGACCAGACAGCCGCCAAGGCCAGCTACCAGGTCATGGCCAAGGCCTACCGTCAGATCTTCGACCGCTTCGGCCTGACCTACCGTGCCGTGGCCGCCGACAGCGGCGCCATCGGGGGTGACCTGTCCGAAGAGTTCCAGGTGATCGCCGCCACCGGCGAAGACGCCATCGTCTACTGCCCCGCCAGCGACTACGCGGCCAACATGGAAAAGGCCGAGGCGCTGGCGCCTGCCGGCCCCCGCCCCGCGCCTGCCAAGGCGATGGAAAAGACGCCCACGCCCGGCAAGGCCACCTGCGCTGACGTGGCCGAGCTGCTGGGTGTGCCGCTCAAGACCACGGTGAAGTCGCTGGTGCTGGCCACCGACGAAACCAACGACGCCGGCGAGATCGTCAAGAGCCAGGTCTGGCTGCTGCTGCTGCGCGGCGACCACGACATGAACGAGATCAAGGTCTCCAAGGTGCCGGGGCTGGAGGCCAACTTCCGCTTCGCCACGCTCACCGAGATCGAAGAGCACTTCGGCTGCAAGCCCGGCTACCTGGGTCCCATCGGTTTGAAGAAGCCCTTGAAGATCGTGGCAGACCGCGATGTCGCTGTCATGGCCGACTGGATCTGCGGCGCCAACGAGGTGGACTTCCACATCACCGGCGTGAACTGGGGCCGCGACCTGCCCGAGCCCGACGCCATTGCCGACATCCGCAACGTCGTGGCGGGCGACCTGTCGCCCGACGGCAAGGGCGAGCTGGCCATCGAGCGCGGCATCGAGGTGGGCCACGTGTTCTACCTGGGCACCAAGTACAGCAAGGGCATGAACGCCACGTTTCTGGGCGACGACGGCAAGCCGGCGTTCTTCGAGATGGGCTGCTACGGCATCGGCGTCACGCGCCTGCCTGCGGCGGCCATCGAGCAGAACCACGACGAGCGCGGCATCATCTGGCCCGACGCGATTGCGCCGTTCACCCTGGTCATCTGCCCCGTGGGCATGGACCGCAGCGAGGCCGTCAAGGCCACGGCCGAACAGCTTTATGCCGACCTGCTGGCGGCCGGTGTGGACGTGATCCTGGACGACCGCGGCGAGCGCCCCGGCGCCATGTTCGCCGACTGGGAATTGATCGGTGTGCCGCACCGCGTGACCATCGGGGACAAGAGCCTCAAGGAAGGCGTGGTCGAGTACCAGCACCGCCGCGATACGGCGGCCACCAAGGTGGCTGTGGCAGACATACTGGCCCACGTGAAGGGCCGCATGGCTCCATGAACCCGCGTTGGGTTGTCGATGCTGACGGCCTGCGCACCCCTGCAGAGGGGCTGTCGCAGGGCTTGTGCCAGGACGTGCCTCAAAACGTGTCTCAGAGCGTGCCGCAGGGTCTGTCGCGCCGTGGCTGGCTGATGGCGGCCTCGTCCCTGGCGGCGCCGGCAGGATGGCTGGCGGCGCCACAGGTGGCGCATGCGGGCGGGCAGCTGGAAGAGCCGCTCATGGACTCGGTGCGCAGCGCGCTCAGCTCGGCCATCGCCAACCACGCGCCGCCTGAGCCCGAGTTCTTCACCACCGAGGCCCGCATCCACTACCTGCGCTGGCTGGGCACCATGAGCGACCGGCTGCGCCGCCGCAAGCCTGAGTGGGAGATCCGCCGCGATTTTCTGCAGACCGTCTGGTACGAGTCCAAACGCGCGGGCCTGGATGTGTCGCTGGTGCTGGGCCTGGTGCAGGTCGAGAGCGCGTTTCGCAAGTTTGCCGTGTCCAGCGTGGGCGCGCGTGGCTACATGCAGGTCATGCCGTTCTGGACGCGCGTGATCGGCGACGGCGATGCCGGCAAGCTGTTCCACATGCAGACCAACCTGCGCTTTGGCTGCGTGATCCTGCGCCACTACGTGGACCGCGAGCGCGGCGACCTGTTCATGGCCCTGGGCCGCTACAACGGCAGCCGTGGGCGCTCGCCGTACCCGGATGCGGTGTTCGGCGCGCAGCGCAATTGGCTGTTCGGCGAAAAGCCGCAGCTGCCTGCGGGTTGAGCATCTGTGGAAAGTGGCCGGTGGTGGAGCTGGTTTATCGGGCTGGTGGACCCCGGACGATGATCGTTGGTCGTTGATCGTTGACAGCGGACTCACTACAAACTGGTTGCTATCGTATTTGTAGCTGCTGGCGCTTGCCTATCAAGCGGTAGCGGTCGATTTGATATCAATCCGGTCTGCCCAGCCGACTTGCGCACACCACGCCACACCCAAGGCCACCACGGTAGGACCGCACAAGCCTGCCGAGAACTACCTCACCGCCGCCGTCGATCCGCCATCCGCCTTGGCCGCGACCGGCGTTGCTGCCGGTGCCGACGCCAGGCTGGCATCGGCCTGCGGCACCCCCAGGCGCGACACCATCACCTGATCGATGCGGTAGCTGTCCACGTCCAACACTTCAAACTTGTAGCCGCCCCAGCTCACGCTGTCGGTGCGGCGCGGCACGCGGCGCAGCATCACCATCAAGAAGCCGGCCAGCGTCTCGTATTCGTCGGCATGGGGCAGCTCGTCGAGCGACAGCGCGTGCAGCACGTCCTGCACCGGCGTCACGCCGTCGATGAGCCACGAGTTTTCATCGCGGCGCACGATCTGCTCCTCGTCCGCCGGGCCCACCACCAGGTCGCCCATCACCGTGCTCATCACATCATTGAGGGTGACCACGCCCACCACCAGGCTGTACTCATTCACGATCAGCGCGAAATCCTCGTGCACCTGGCGGAACTGCTCCAGCACCTCGGACAGCGTGAGCCGGTCAGGCACGATGAGCACCTTGCGCACCAGGCTGTCGTCCGCCAGCGAGATGGGCTGGTTGTTCAGCACGCGCTGGAACAGGTCCTTCGCGTCCACATAGCCCACCACATGGTCGATGTCGCCCTCGCACACCGGGTAGGTCGAAAACGGCTCGGCCGCAATGCGCAGGCGGATGACGGAGTCGGGTTCGTCGCGCAGAAAAAACGCGATGCGGTCGCGCGGCGACATGGCGCTCGAGACCATGCGGGTATCGAGCTCGAACACATTGGTGATGACCTGCTGCTCGCGCGCCGCCAGCACCCCCGCGCGGGCGCCTGCTTCCATCATGGCCAGGATGTCGTCGGAGGTGATGCGATCATCCCGCAGCGACGACAGGCCCAGCACCCGAAACAGCGCATCCGCGCTGCGGCTGTACAGCCACACCACCGGGCGCAGCAGCGTCATGCACCACGCCATGGGCTGCGCCAGGCGCACCACCATGCGCTCCGGCTCGGCCATGCCCAGGCGCTTGGGGAACAGGTCGGCAAACAGGATGAACAGCGATGTGATGACCGCGAACGACGCCAGGAACCCGGTGGTCTGCGCCGTCTTGTCCGAGAACCACAGCTCGAAGAGTGCGGTGAAGTGCGGGCTCAGTGCCCCCTCGCCGACGATACCGCCCAGGATGGCCACCGCGTTCTGCCCCACCTGCACCACCGTGAAGTAGTCGCCCGGCTGCTCCTGCATGCGCAGCACGCGGTCGGCCCGCGAATCTCCTTCGTCCGCCATCTGCCGCAGCCGCAGCCGGCGTGCGGCCGCCAGCGAAATTTCGGCCATGGAAAAGAAGGCGCTGGCTGCAATCAGCAGCCCGATCACGAAGAGGCTTTGGGACAGGGTCATGGGAGGGAAAGGGTGGCGCACGGCTCGGCGCTGCGGCCATCCGAGTGTATCTGCGCGCCCTGCAGGCGAAAACCCGTAGCTGCGCACGCAGCGCACGCCGCGAACGCATCGACTGCAGCACGCTCAGTAGCGCACGTGTGCGGCTTCACCCAGGCCCCTATAGAGCACGCACCCGTCTGCGGCCGCGCGGCCCTGCAGCGCGGCCGCAGCGCGTTCAGTGCCTCCGCCTGCTACTGCATGAACCCGATGCGGTTGCGTGAGGCGGCGGCCCGGGGCATGTCGGCGACCTCGACCGTGGAGCGGCGGTCCAGCCGGGCGTTGCCAAAGCCGGTCATCAGCGCGCGGCGCATTTCGCGCGGCGGCATCTGGGCCAGGTGGTCCAGTACGTCGGCCTGTGGTTCGGGGTCGAGCAGCCGGCCCCAGTCGTGGCCGTTGCGGATGCCGGCGTACAGGATATTTGCGATGGTGCGCGCCTGGTCCAGCGTGGGGGCCTCCACCTCGAACACATTCATGCGGTTCAGGATGGGGTCCGGGATGCCGCGCGTGTCGTTGGCGGTGGTGATCCAGATCACCTGGCTGGCATCGATGGCCACCTCGGCGAACTCGTCGGTAAAGCTCTGGGCCGTGTCGTGCTCCAGCAGACTGTACAGCGCGCCCAGCGGGTCGTACTGCGCGTCTGCGGCGGCCTTGTCGATTTCGTCCACCACGATGACGGGGTTGGCGTATTCGCCCTCCACCAGGGCTTCGAACACCTTGCCGGGGCGGGCACCCTTCCACTGCGCGGACGAGCCCGACAGCAGCCAGCCTGCGGTCATGGAGCTCATCGGCAGCAGGTTCATGCCCGTGCCCAGCAGCGCGGCCAAGTGGCGCGCAA
The DNA here is from genome assembly GCF_964253015.1 of Acidovorax sp. LjRoot194. Taxonomy (NCBI): domain Bacteria; kingdom Pseudomonadati; phylum Pseudomonadota; class Betaproteobacteria; order Burkholderiales; family Comamonadaceae; genus Acidovorax; species Acidovorax sp. LjRoot194. The sequence goes on from NZ_CAXUQB020000001.1 coordinate 1,243,296, forward strand.
AGTGCGTCTTGCCGATGCCGGGCGGGCCCAGCAGCAGCATGGGCGTGACCTCCAGGCCGTCGCTGCTGTCCTGGGCCAGTGCAACGTGACGCCGCACATCGTCCAGCACTTCGGTGAAGTTGGGCAGCTGCTCGTACAGGCTGGCCATGTCGGGCACGCCCGACGGCTTGACTTGAAAGCGCTCGGGTCCGCGCTCCAGCATGCGTTCGTACACGGTGCGCAGGGTTTCGTACTCGCGCTGGTTGCCGGACTCCTGCAGCCGTGCGAGCTTGCGCTCGACGTCGCCGGGGTGGAACACATTGCGCATCTGGGCCACCGGCAAGCGCAGGGCGGGTGGCTGGGGAACAAGGCTATGGCTGGTCATTGCATGCTCCTTCGTGATGTGGGTCACGCAATCATTCAAGCACACAACATGCCCGCCGCAGCACCGGATAAGCCCCTGATCGGTGCGCTTGTTACCAGCGCTGTTGTTGCCACGCAAAAACCGGGCAGCCCTTGCAGTGATTGGCCAAGCAAAAAGCCGCCCGAAGGCGGCCTGTGCCGGCAGTGCGCAAGGGCATGCCGCGGTGGTGGCCGGTGCGGCGCCGAAGAAGGCGCCGCCGGGGTTGTCAGCCCTCGGTGCCCAGCACCTGCTTGAGCTCGCCCGACTCGTACATCTCCATCATGATGTCCGAGCCGCCGATGAACTCGCCCTTGACGTACAGCTGCGGGATGGTGGGCCAGTTGCTGTATTCCTTGATGCCCTGGCGGATTTCCTCGTCTTCCAGCACGTTCACCGTGATCAGGCTCTTGGTGTCCACGCCGCTGGCTTTGAGGATCTGGATGGCCCGGCCGGAGAAGCCGCACATGGGGAAGCTGGCGTTGCCCTTCATGAAGAGCAGGACCTCGCTGGATTTGACGAGGGCGTCGATGCGTTGTTGGGTGTCGCTCATGGGATGTCCGTTAGGTTGAGGCGCAGATGGGCTGCATTATCCCAGTTTGACGGCGGAGTCGCGCGCCCGCGTCAGCCTGCCAACTTTCGCAGTGCGGTTTCCATTTTGGCCACTGCCGCCGCTTCGGTCTCCAGCTTCTTGAGCAGCACGTTGACCTTGTCCAGGCTGGCCTGCGTCGTGGCCTGCACGTTGGAGCCCACGAACGACACTTCCTTGGGGTTTTGCTCCACGTAGGTCACCAGCTCCATGGTGGCGGCCAGCATGCCCTGGGTGGCCGGCAGCAACTGCAGCATCAGCGCGGCCAGCTGCGTGACGAGCTTGTCGAACGCCGCGTCGTACACCACCCGCAGGTCGTCCGGCTGGGTCAGCGCCTTCTTCGCCGCGTTCGCGCGGTCCAGGCGCGCCTGCACTTCCTGCTGCGCCTGGGGCAGGTGCGCCAGCAGTTCGTTGACCTGGGTGCGCTTGGCAATCAACTGCGGCAGCGTGCGCGTGTTCTGCAGCGCGGTCATCATGCGCGTCAGCGGGGCCTCGTTCATCTCCTGGTTGAAGGCGGTGATGATGTCGTAGTGCGCCGCGTACGCACCGAACGCCTTGCGTTGCTGCTCGTTCAGCTTGGGCACGGCCGCGCGCTGGGTGTTGAGCACGCGGGTCTGCAGGAATTCGATGAACGCCTTGCGCTCGCCGGGCTCGGCGCTGCACCCGTTCAAGGTCAGGGCGGCACCCAGGGAGAGGGCGCCCAGTCGGGTCAGGGCTGCGCGGCGGGAGGCGATGTCAAGCATGGTGTCTCGCAAATGAAACCGGCCCGGAATGCGGGCCGCAGAATGTATGGGAAGGTGGCTGGGAGTGCCGTCAGGCAAGCAGGCACTCGGTGCGGTGGCGTAGCCCCGGCATCCAGTACCCCTTCGGTGCGAATGAGGCAGCACGAAGTTGCGATGTGGGGGCCGGTGATTATTGAATCGACCGCGCCCGGTGGGCGGACCTCGTTTGTAACCATTGGTGGCCGGCGGTGGCCGGCGGTGGCTGGACGGGGTTATGGGCGGCAGGCAGGGCCGCGCTCCATCCACGGCCGCCGCCAGGCCTCCCCCGTCACTACATCCAGCGCCCGCCCGAGCAGCGCTCGATGCCCGCCAGGTCCTGCCGGCTGCTGACCGCGGCGAAGCCCGCTGCGCGCAGCAGATCGCGCACTACCTCGGCCTGGTCATACCCGTGCTCCAGCAGCAGCCAGCCACCCGCCACCAGATGCGCTGGCGCCTGGGTCACGATGGTCCGGATGTCCTCCAGCCCGTCTGCGCCGCTGGCCAGGGCCTGCAGGGGCTCGTGGGTCAGGGCGGCCAGGTGCGGGTCCTCTGCGGCGATGTAGGGCGGGTTGGAGACGATGGCGTCGAACACCACGCTGTCCAGGCCGGCCATCCAGTTGCCCTGCCGGAAGTGCACGGGCAGGCCCAGCCGGGTGGCGTTGGCCTGCGCCACGGCCAGGGCGTCGCTGCTGGCGTCCACCGCCAGCACCTGGGCGGTGGGGCGTTGGCTTTGCAGGGCCAGAGCGATGGCGCCGCTGCCCGTGCCCAGGTCCGCCAGCCGCGGTGCGGTCAGTGGGGCGATCAGCTCCAGGGCCCAGTCCACCAGCGTTTCGGTGTCGGGGCGCGGGTCCAGCACCCGGGCGTCCACCTGCAGCGCCAGGCCGTAGAACTCCTTGCGGCCGGTGAGGTACGCCACGGGCTCGCCCGCCACGCGGCGCTGGCACAGGGCGATGAATTGCGCCTGCACGGCGTCATCGAGCCCATCGGTGTCGTGCGCCAGCAGCCAGGCGCGGCCGGCATCGGGGCGGCCCAGCGCGTGCAGCAGCAGCAGTTGGGCGTCGATGCGGGCTAGGCCCAGGGTGTGGGCTTGGGCCAGGGCCTGGGCCAGGGTGGGTGTGTTCACGATGGTGTTGATCGATGCTGGCGACGGAAAGCTATTCGGGCTGGACTTTTCAACGCAAACTGGCCGTTCGGGCTGAGCCTGTCGAAGCCTCGCGCCGCGCTTGGACAAGCTCAGCGGAACGGATGGATGAAGAAGGATGCAGAGCGTGGAATCCCATCCAGGCAGAGTGTCTGGATGCGTGTCGATCAGACAGCACTCAGCTCCAGCTCTTCCAGTTGCTCGGCCTCGCGCGCATGGGCCAGGGCCTGCAGCACGTCGGCCAGGTCGCCTTCCATCACGTACAGCAGCTTGTACAGCGTGAGGTTGATGCGGTGGTCCGTCAGCCGCCCCTGCGGAAAGTTGTACGTGCGGATGCGGTCGCTGCGGTCGCCGCTGCCGATCAGGCCCTTGCGCAGCGCGGCCTCCTTGGCGGCGCGCTCGCTGCGGTCCTTTTCTTGAATCCGCGCCTGCAGCACCTGCAGCGCCTTGGCCTTGTTGGCGTGCTGGCTGCGGCCGTCCTGGCACTCGGCCACGATGCCGGTGGGCAAGTGCACCACGCGCACGGCCGAATCCGTCTTGTTGATGTGCTGGCCGCCCGCGCCCGATGCGCGGAAGGTGTCGATGCGCAGGTCGGCCGGGTTGAGCTTGATGGCCTCGTGCTCGTCCGGCTCGGGCATCACGGCCACGGTGCAGGCGCTGGTGTGGATGCGGCCCTGCGTCTCGGTGGCGGGCACGCGCTGCACGCGGTGGCCGCCGGATTCGAACTTGAGCGCGCCGTATACGTGGTCCCCCTCGATGCGCAGCACGATCTCCTTGTAGCCACCCAGCTCGGCCGCGTTCTCGCTCACCACCTCCACCTTCCAGCCCACGTTGGCGGCGTAGCGGGTGTACATGCGCGTGAGGTCACCCGCGAACAGGGCCGACTCGTCGCCGCCCGTGCCCGCGCGGATTTCGACGAAGGCGTTGCGCGCGTCGTCCGGGTCCTTGGGCAACAGCAGGCGCTGCAGTTCGTCTTCGAGCTGCAGCAGTTCGGCTTCGGCCCCGGTGATTTCTTCCTGTGCCATCTCGGCCATGTCGGGGTCGGCCAGCATCTCGCGGGCGCCGGCCAGGTCGGCCTCGCGCTGCTGGTAGCGGGCGTAGCGGCCGGCAATCTGCGTGACTTCGGCATGCTCGCGCGAGATGGTGCGGTACTGCGCCATGTCGCTCATGATGTCCTCGCGCGAGAGCAGGAAGTCGAGTTCGCCCAGGCGCTGCGCATAGCGCTCCAGCTGGCTTCGGAGAAAGGGTTTCATGCGAGGAAGGTAAAAATGGGTTTGCTACTGATTTTGTAGCTGCTGGCGCTTGTCTATCAAGCGCTGAGGGCCGATTGGACTTGCAATCGGGGCGGGCTGTGCAGCGGGCGAGCGCCGCTACAACCCGTGGGGCGGCTTGGCTTGCGAGCGCAGGAACAGGCGCGAGACGGTCTGGGCCGTCTGGGCGCGCACCTCGGCGTCACCCGCCCGCAGCTCGGCCAGGGTGCCGTGCAGCATCTTTTGCGTGAGGCCGCGCGACAGCGCCTCCAGCACGGCGTCCACGTCCTCGCCCTTGGCCAGCAGCTTCTTGGCGCGTGCGATCTCCAGCGCGCGCCATTCGTCGGTCTGGGCGTTGAGCTGCTGGATCAGCGGCACCACGCCACCGGCCTCGCCCACGGGGCTGCGCAGCTCCATCCAGTGCATGAAGCTCTGCACGCCCGCGTCGATGATGGCTTCGGCCTGGGCCACGGCGGCCTGGCGGTTGGCCTGCGCCGTCTGCACCACGCTGGCCAGGTCGTCCACGGTGTACAGGTACACGTCGCCCAGGGCCTTGACCTCGGGCTCGATGTCGCGCGGCACGGCCAGGTCGACCATGAACATGGGGCGGTGGCGGCGCTTCTTGAGGGCGCGCTCCACGGCGCCCAGGCCGATGATGGGCAGGCTGCTGGCAGTGCAGCTGATGACGGCGTCGAACTCGTGCAGGCGCTCGGGCAGGTCGGCCAGGCGCATCACCTCGCCGCCGAAGCGGGTGGCGAGCTTTTCGCCGCGCTCGAGCGTGCGATTGGCAATGGCGATCTGCTTGGGGTTCTTGGCCGCGAAGTGCGTGGCGCACAGCTCGATCATCTCGCCCGCGCCCACGAACAGCACGCGGATCTTGGAGAGGTCTTCGAACAGCTGGCTGGCCAGCCGCACCGACGCGGCCGCCATGCTGATGCTGTGCGCGCCGATCTCGGTGCTGGTGCGCACCTCCTTCGCGACGGCAAAGCTGCGCTGGAACAGCTGGTTGAGCGTGGTGCCCAACGCGCCGGCGGTTTCGGCGGCGCGCACGGCGTCCTTCATCTGGCCCAGGATCTGCGCCTCGCCCAGCACCATCGAGTCGAGCCCGCTGGCCACGCGGAAGGCGTGGCGCGCGACCAGGCTGTCTTCCAGCGTGTAGGAGTGCGATCGCAGCAGTGCGGGGCTCACGCCGCCGCTTTGCGCCAGCCAGCCCAGCGTGTGGTCCAGCGCCGGGCCGGGCGTGGAGGTGGCGCAATAAATTTCGGTGCGGTTGCAGGTGGAGATGATGGCGGTCTCCACCCCCGGATGGCGGCTGGTGCCGCCCAGCGACTGGCGCAGGCCCTGCAGCGTGGGCTCGATCTGATCGAGCGCGAACGCGAACCTGCCGCGCAGGTCGAGGGGCGCGGTGGTGTGGTTGATCCCGAGGGCCCAGACTGCCATAGCCGCCAATTATAAAATTGTTGGCTGGTGTAAGCAGCGTTGCTTGCCAAAGCCTTGATTTGGGTCAATTCCATGGGTCCTCTCGACATCTTCAACCACACCCTCAATTTCATGGCGCCCGCCGCTGCGCTGGCGCTGGTGCTGGTGTTGTCTGGCCGGTTTTTCGGCGCCCCGGGCGGTGCGGCACTGGCGCGCTGGCGCCAGTTCGCCGTGGTTTTTGGGGTCGGCCTTGTGGTGCTGGGCGGCGGCCTGCTGGTGTGGGGCCGCGACGGAAAAATGCTGACCTATGCCGCTCTGGTGGTGGGTTGCGCGACCACGCAGTGGGTGCTGCTGCGCGGCTGGCGCTAAGGGCGCTCGCCAGGGGATGCGGTCAGCCCAGCTTGTGCCGTGCCTGCAGCAGTCCCAGGCCCAGTGCGATGAAGGTTGCGCCCACGAAGCGGTTGAACAGCTTGGCGTGCGCCACGACGTGGCCCTTCACCAGCGCGATCAGCGCCACGTAGAACGCGTGCGAGACCAGCGCCCAGATGGCGAAAGTCGTGGTCAACAGCAGGTACTGCATCCACAGCGGCTCGCCGGGCACGATGAACTGCGGAAACAGGGCCGAGAAGAACAGGATGGCCTTGGGGTTGGTCAGCGACACGCCCAGGCCTTGTGTCAGCAGTTGCCAGTTCTTGCGCTCTCGCCGCTCCACAGGCGCCAGGCCCGCATCGTTGCCGATCAGCGGGTCCTTGCTGCGCCAGCGCTTGATACCCAGCCAGATCAGGTACATCGCACCGACCACTTTCATGACCAGAAACGCATCCGCCGACAGGCTCAGAATGGTCCCCATGCCGATCATCGCCAGCCCCGACACGGCGAAGATCCCGATCACGCTGCCCAGTGAGCTGAACACCGTCCGCCTTGGCCCGACGTCGACCGAGTTCGATACCGCCAGCAGCACGGCCGGGCCGGGCGTAAAACACATCAGCAGCGAGACGCCGCAAAACAGGAGCCAGTGGGCGAAGGTCATGGTGAGGGTGTTTCAGTGGCTGCGGACAGAGCGGTTTTTGGGGACGAGCGGGCAGCCCTTGCAACGGGTCGCTTGCGGGTAACACCCCGTGCCAGCCCCTGAAAGCCAGCCTAAGCTGCAAGCTTTCTGTTCAGCAACCCCAATAAGGAGATCTTCGCATGCGCCTGCGCACCTGCCTGGCTGTCGCCGCCCTGGCCTTTTTGTCGTCCGCAGCCGCCCTGGCCCAGGGCTTCCCGTCCAAGCCGATCCGCATCGTTGTGGGCTTTCCGGCGGGCGGGCCCCTCGACCAGCACGCGCGGTTGCTCACCGACAAGCTGCAGGCCGTGCTGGGCCAGCCGGTGCTGGTCGACTACAAGGCCGGCGCGGGCGGCACGGTGGGCGCGCAGGACGTGATGAAGGCCCCGCCGGACGGCCACACGCTCATGCTGGCCAACACCGGCGTGATGGTGATCAACCCGGCGCTGTACAGCCGCCTGCCGTACGCCACGCTCAAGGACTTCACGCCCATCGCGCGCACCGCCATGCAGCCGCTGGCGCTGCTGGTCAACACCAACGTGCCCGCCAAGAACCTGCAGGAGTTCATGGCGTACGCCAAGTCGCGCCCGGGGCAGGTCAACTTCGGCTCGGCGGGCAATGGCGGCATCAGCCACCTGGTGCCCGAGATGTTCAAGACCGCCACGGGCCTCTTCATGGTGCACATCCCGTACCGCGGCAGCGCACCCGCGTTCACCGACCTGATCGGCGGCCAGGTGCAGTTCATGGCCGAGAGCATTCCGCAGGCCGCCTCGTACCACAAGCAGGGCAAGGTGCGCGCCCTGGCCGTGACCAGCCGCGAGCGCAACCCCGCGCTGCCCGAGGTGCCCACGGTGATCGAAAGCGGCATCAAGGGCTTCGAGGTCGTGGGCTTCTACGGCTTTCTCGCCCCGGCCGGCACGCCCAAGGACGTGGTGGCCAAGCTCAGCGATGCATTCGGCCAGGTGATGCAGTCCCCGGACGTGAAGAACCGCATGGTGAGCCAGGGCGCCGACCCGGCATTTCTGGGCTCGGAGGACTTTGCGAAGTTCCTGGCGAGTGAAATGCCGCGCTGGGCGGATGCGGTGAAGAAGTCCGGGGCGAAGCTGGATTAGGCAGAGGCCGTGGGGTCGTGCGCCCGCATGCGCATCCCCATCCCCATCCCCATCCCCATCCCCATCCCCATCCGTCCACGCTGAGCCTGTCGAAGCGCCGCGCAAGGCTTCGACAAGCTCAGCCCGAACGGTGGGTGAGAAGGTTGGTGGGCTGGCGTATTGGCAGTCAGGTCTGGAGGCTGTGCGCGGCTACCACCCCACCCAACCTCTCAACCATCCCATCACCCACCACCCGTTCACGCTGAGCTTGTCGAAGCGCAGCGCCAGGCCTCAGCAAGCCCAGCCCCGCCAGCGTGTGATGTTGATGAAAAAAGCCTTCTACCGCGCACACAGCAAGCGCAATTAGCTATGAATAACGTAGCACCTACCCCGGCGCACCCTGCTGCGGCTGCGGCACGCTGACCGTCGACAACGGGCCTGCAGCCGCCACCGGCGCATACGGCGCCACCGCCGTCGTGGCCGGTGGCGACAGCGCCAGCCCTGCGTCGCGCAGCGCGGCGAGGATGGTGAACAGCAGATCGCTGCGCACGCCGCCCGCGTTGCGCGGGTTGCTCACATAGCCGATGGCCAGAAAGGTCAGCGTGCCGTTCAGGATGCCTTCGAGCTGCACGATGGGCTCGGGGTTGTCCAGCACGCCCTCGTGCTCTTCAAAGGCTTTGAGGATCAGGTCGCGCATGCGCGCGGCGTCCGTGTCCAGCGGGGCGGGCAGGCGCAGCAGCACCCGGCCCGGCGCGCCGGCCAGCGTCATGTTGCGCACGGTCTTGGTGATGAACTCCGAGTTGGGCACGATGACGGTGGAGCGGTCGCCCAGCTGGATCTCGGTGGCGCGCACGTTCACGCGGCGCACGTCGCCTTCGGTCTCGCCCAGCACCACCCAGTCGCCTACCTTCACCGGGCGCTCGGCCAGCAGGATCAGGCCCGAGATGAAGTTCTGCACGATGGCCTGCAGTCCGAAGCCGATGCCCACCGACAGCGCGCTGGCCACCCACGCGATGCGCTCCACGCTGATGCCCAGGCCCGCCAGCGCCACCGCGATCACCAGCACGCCGCCCACGTAGCCCAGCAGCGTGACGATGGAGCTGCGCATGCCCGGCTCGAGCGAGGTGTTGGGAAAGTAGCGGTCGCTCAGCCAGCGCTTGAGCACGCGGATCATCAGCAGCCCCGCCACCACCACGGCCAGCGCGGTCAGCAGCGCCTGCGGCGCCAGCGTGATGTCGCCCACCTTGAGGCTGTGGTCCACGGTGCTGCCCCGGCGAAAGACCTCATCGAACCCGGTGCCGAACGGCGCCATGAGCGCGATCACCATGTAGAAGAACAGCGCCACGCGCAGCACGCCCGACACCAGCACGGAGGCTTGGTCGAGCAGCTTGGCATCGAGCCCCAGGCCCTTGTGCAGCCGCTCGCCGAAGCCGCCCTTGGACGACAGCACGGCCTCGCACACGTCGTCCGCCAGCTGGAACAAGAGGTAGGTGGTGGCGAACACCACGCCCGTCCACAGCATCTGCCGCGTGAGCGTGCCGGCCAGCGCGACATAGCCGAACACCACCAGCAGCACCGTGGCCAGCGTGGCCACGCCCGCCGCAGCCACCAAGAGGCCGACCCAGATCGGGCGGGGGGGCGCATCGGCAGGAGGGGCTGCGCCGTCGGCCGCGTGGCTGGCGTCCTGCTGCGCTGCATCCGCCGCCACAGGCCCGCCGGGGCTGGCGCGCAGGTGGCGCAGCGCCAGGGCCACGATGGCCGAGAGCAGCAGGGCCGTGGCCGCGTGCACGGTGACCTCGGCCGCCAGGCTCGCGCCCACGATGCCGTTGACCTCGTTCACCACGCCGCTGGCCGATGCCACGATGGCCACCGACCAGGGGTAGGGGCTCAGCCGCCGCGCCAGCTCGTCCGACAGGCCCGGCAGGCGCCAGGAGCTGCGCTTGCGCGCCAGCAACGCGTGCCCCAGCCCGACGATGAAGGCCGCGAACACCGCCTGCCGCACGGTGGCCTGCGCCAGCGCCCGCAGGCGGTCGTTGAAGTTGCCGTCCACCTCCAGCCCCGTCCAGGCCAGCTGGGCCGCCATACCGATGATGAGCACGTAGACCAGCACCGAGGTCGAGGCCAGCAGCGAGCGGCGCAGCCGCCCCGCCGGCAGCCGCGCGGGCGCCAGGCGCACCAGCACGCGCTCGGCCAGCCAGGTGCCGGCCACGGCCAGCAGCACGGCGCCGATGAGGCTCAGCCAGAAGACCGAGCGGTGGTCCGGGGCCAGGGCCACGGCGGTCGCGTCGCGCAGGTCGTTGCCCAGCAGCTGCAGCCGGGCCAGGTCGCCGGGTGCGGCGTTGCGCAGCGCGCGCCAGAAGGTGCTGCCCAGCGGCGAATCGGTGCGCGTGGTCAGGGCGGCCTGGAACTGCTCGCGCCGCTGGCGCAGCAGCTCGGTGCCGCGCTGCTCGGCATCCACGCTGATGAGGCGCGCGAGCTTGAGATCACCGTCCACCACCGCGCGCTGCTTGCCCAGGCTGGCGCGTTGCTCGGCCACGTCCGGGGCGTCGGGCGTGGCGCCTTTCTCGGGCGCGGGGCCCAGGCCCGACAGGCGCGAGTCGATGTCGGCCAGCTCTTCGGTGCGGCGGGTGGTCAGTTGCTCCGCCGCCTTGCCGATGGCGTTGACGTCGGACAGCAGCTTGCGCCCGTCGTCCTCTTCGCCCAGCTTTTGCGGTATGGCGTCGAGCTGCCGGCGCAGCTCGTCCACCGTGGGCAGCGGTACCTCTGCCGCGGCCGGTTTGCTGGCGGTGGTGGCGGCCGCGGGGGCGGCTTTGGTCTGTCCCTGCGCGTTGGCGGTGGTGGCGGCAGTGCCCATCGCGCCCGCCAGGCACAGCATGGCGATCAGGCGGGGCAGGCACCAGCGCCAAACAGCGGCCCGGCGGTGGTGGGCGGGTAACTCCCCGTGCGGCCGCGCAGGCTCGGTGGCCGCCGTCATTGTCGCGGTGGGTTGTGGGGTGGTGGCAGCGGCAGCGCGCGGGCGAAGGGTGGCCGCAGCGGCACGGCGCAGGAAAAGCAGTGGCATCCGCCGATTGTCGGCGGCAGGCGGTGCAGCGGGGTTAACAAACTGTAGGCCGCCGCCAAAGCTGCCCGTGGGCCATGGCCGCAGCGGGCCCGGCCACACCGTGGCGCCGAACGGGAAAAGCGATCAGCCCGCCGGGCTGAACAGGTCCACCCGGTCGGTGATGATGCCGTCGGTGCCCAGGTCGATCAGGCGCTGCGCGGCCCAGTCGTCGTTGACGGTGTAGCTCAGCGTGCGCAGGCCAGAGGCCTTTACCTGGGCCACGAGGGCGCGGTCCCACAGCGCGTGGTTGCACACGATGGCCACGCAGCCCAGGTCACGGGCCACGTCGAAGCAGCCGTCCCACAGCGTGTCGAGCAGCAGCGCGCGCGGGATGTGCGGCGCGGTGGCGCGGGCGCCGGCCAGGGCGTCGGGCTTGAAGGACGAGAACAGCGGCTGCACGGCCTGGCCCTGCCAGAGGCGGGCCGACAGTTCGCCGACCACCTGCCCGGTTTTATCTTCGAGCCCGGGCGTGGGCTTGATCTCGATGTTGAGGAAGTAGCCGTTGGCGATGCAGTAGCGGGCCAGGTTCTCCAGCGTGGGCAGCGGCTCGCCGGCGTGAGCGCGTGAATGCCAGCCGCCCGCATCGAGCTGGGCCAGCACGCTCCACGCCAGGTCGCCGCCGGTGCCGTGGCTGTTGGTGGTGCGCTGCAGCGTGGCATCGTGCATGAGGAACGGCACGCCGTCGGCGCTGAGCTTGGCATCGCACTCGAACATGCGGTAGCCGTGCTGCGCGCCCAGGCGGAAGGCCGCCAGCGTGTTCTCGGGTGCCAGCTTGCCGGCGCCTCGGTGGGCGATCCAGCGGGGGTAGGGCCAGGGGGTGGTCATCGTCGTAGGGGCGGGTGGTGGACGTGGCGGTCTGCGGTGGGCAGTGGGCGGTGGGGCGGGGCCTTGCGCGGGCGCCCGGACAGGGAGCGCTTCCTTTGCGGCAACCCCATGGGCCGCAAGGAGTAAAGGGCGGCTGAACGTCTGCGCGGCCACGAGGCAGGCCGCGCAGCCGCTCAGGAGCGCATCAGGGAATGCGTTTTCCGGTGGTGGCGTCGAACGCGTGCAGGCGGTCAGCGCGGGGCTGCACGTAGATCACCGAATCCGGGGCGGGCGAGTGCGTGCCTTCTTCCACCCGCACGATGATCTGCTCGCCGTTGATGCGGCCGTAGATCAGGCGTTCGGCGCCCAGCAGCTCCACGGTTTCGACCTTGATTTCCCAGCCGTCGCTGCGCACGTCCAGATGCTCGGGGCGGATGCCCAGGATGGTGCCGGGCGCGGCGCTGGGCGCGTTCTTGAGCAGGTTCATCGGCGGCGAGCCGATGAAGCTGGCCACGAAGGTCGAAGCGGGCGTGTGGTAGACCTCTTCGGGCGTGCCGAACTGCTCCATGTTGCCGGCGTTCATCACGATCATGCGTTCGGCCAGCGTCATGGCCTCGACCTGGTCGTGGGTCACGAACAGGCTGGTGATGCCCAGCTCGCGGTGCAGTTTCTGGATTTCGAGGCGCGTCTGGGCGCGCAGCTTGGCGTCCAGGTTGGACAGCGGCTCGTCGAACAGGAACACCTGGGGCTGGCGCACGATGGCGCGGCCCATGGCCACGCGCTGGCGCTGGCCGCCCGACAGCTCGCGCGGCTTGCGCTCAAGCAGGTGGCCCAGTTCCAGGATCTTGGCGGCCTTGTCCACGCGCGCCTTGATTTCGTCCTTGGGCACCTTGGCGATCTTCAGGCCATAGGCCATGTTCTCGAAGTTCGTCATGTGCGGGTACAGCGCGTAGTTTTGGAACACCATCGCGATGTCGCGCTGGGCGGGTTCCAGGTCGTTCACGACGCGGTCGCCGATGCGCAGCTCGCCGCCGGAGATTTCTTCCAGGCCCGCGACCATGCGCAGCAGGGTGGACTTGCCGCAGCCCGAGGGGCCGACGATCACGATGAATTCACCGTCCTTGACCTCGGCGTTCACGCCGTGGATGACTTGGTTGGCCTTGGGGCCGGTGCCGTAGCGCTTGACGATATTGCGAAGGGATATGGATGCCATTTTGCTATTGAATTTGTAGCTGCTAGCGCAGATGTATGAAGCGGTAGGGGCTGTTTTGTCTTTATTTTTCGGTGTCCACGAGGCCCTTGACGAACCAGCGCTGCATCACCACGACCACGAAGGCGGGGGGCAGCATGGCCAGCAGGGCGGTGGCCATCACGATGTTCCACTCGTTGCCCGCGTCGCCGCCGGCCAGCATGCGCTTGATGCCGATCACCACGGGGTACATGTCTTCGGACGTGGTCACGAGCAGCGGCCACAGGTACTGGTTCCAGCCGTAGATGAACTGGATCACGAACAGCGCAGCGATGGACGTGCGCGACAGCGGCACCAGGATGTCCTTGAAGAAGCGCATGGGGCCTGCGCCGTCCACGCGGGCGGCCTCGACCAGCTCGTCGGGCACCGTGAGGAAGAACTGCCGGAACAAAAACGTGGCCGTGGCCGACGCGATCAGCGGCACCGTGAGGCCCGCATAGCTGTTGAGCATGCCCAGGTCCGACACCACCTGGTAGGTCGGGCCGATGCGCACTTCCACCGGCAGCATCAGCGTGATGAAGATCAGCCAGAAGCAGATGCCCTTGAACGGGAAGCGGAAGTACACGATCGCGAACGCCGACAGCAGCGAGATCGCGATCTTGCCCACGGTGATGACCATGGCAGTGACGAAGCTCACCCACATCATGCGGGCGACAGGGGCGGTGGAGCCCGCGCCAGAGCCGCCGCCGAACAGGGCGTCGTGGTAGGTCTGCCAGAAGTTGCCGCCGGGCACCATGGGCATGGGCACCTGCACGATGTCCTGCGCGGTGTGGGTGGAGGCGACGAACGCCAGGTACAGCGGGAAGCCGACGATGATCACGCCCAGCACCATGATGAGGTGCGAGAACGCGGTGAGATAAGGACTGCGTTCAACCATTTCAGTACTGCACTTTCTTCTCGACGTAGCGGAATTGGATCACCGTGAGAACCACCACGATGGCCATCAGCACGACCGACTGCGCGGCCGAGCCGCCCATGTCCATGGCCTTGAAGCCGTCGTGGTACACCTTGTAGACCAGGATCGCGGTGTCGCGCCCCGGGCCGCCCTGCGTGGTCGAATCCACGATGGCGAAGGTGTCGAAGAATGCATACACCACGTTGATCACCAGCAGAAAGAACGTGGTGGGCGACAGCAGCGGGAACTGGATGCTCCAGAACCGGCGCCATGGGCCGGCACCATCAATCGAAGCCGCCTCGATCAGCGACTTGGGGATGGACTGCAACCCTGCCAGGAAGAACAGGAAGTTGTACGAGATCTGCTTCCACACCGCGGCGATCACGATCAGCGACATCGCGTGGTCGGAGTTGAGCATGTGGTTCCAGTTGAACCCCGACTGGCGCAGCATGTACGCCACCACGCCCAGCGAGGGCGAGAACATGAACATCCACAGCACGCCGGCCACGGCGGGTGCCACGGCGTAGGGCAGCAGCAGCGCCGTCTTGTAGACGAGCGCGCCCTTGATGATGCGGTCGGCAAAGATCGCCAGCATCAGCGACAGGCCGATGCCCACCACCGCCACCAGGATCGAGAAGAACGCCGTGGTCTTGAACGATGCGAGGTAGCCCGGGTCTTCGAACAGGTTCTTGAAGTTGTCGAAGCCCACCCATTCCGTGGACATGCCGAAGCTGTCCTGCATCTGGAACGATTGCACCAGGGCCTGGCCGGCTGGCCAGAAGAAGAAGACGCTGATGATGGCCAGCTGGGGTGCTATGAGCACCCAGGGCAGCCATGCGGAGCGAAAAAGAACGCGTTTTTCCATGTCCAGACTCTTAAAAATTCCCCCCGCGCTCCACCGCCGCTCTTGGGGGGCTGCCCTGTTACCGGGCAGATTCTTGCCGCGGGAAGCCCTGCCGGCAAAAAAGACAACCCGCCGCCCGGCAAACCGCTTGGGTTGGCAGGGGCGGCGGGCTTTCGATGCCACCCCGGCCACAGGGGCCGGAGGGCATCAGCATGCGCTCGATGAACGCTGACTTACAACGCTGCTTACTTGTTGGCACGCGCGAAGCGGGCCAGTTGCTCGTTGCCACGGGTCACGGCCGTGTCCAGCGCTTCCTTGGGCGACTTCTTGCCCGACCAGATCTGTTCGGTTTCCTCGTCGATGATGGTGCGGATCTGCACGAAGTTGCCCAGGCGGATGCCGCGCGACTTGTCGGTGGCCTTGCGGATCATCTGCGTCACGGCAACGTCGGTGCCGGGGTTCTTTTCATAGAAGCCCGATGCCTCGGTCAGCTTGTACGCCGCCGTGGTCACGGGCAGGTAGCCCGTGCGCTGGTGGCTGGCGGCCTGCACCTTGGTGTCGTTCAGGAAGTTCAGGAAGTCGGCGACGCCCTTGTACTCCTCGGCCTTCTTGCCGGACATCACCCACAGGCTGGCACCACCGATGGCGGTGTTCTGGGGCGCGCCCTTCACATCGTCGTAGTAGGGCAGGGCTGCGATGCCGTAGGCGAACTTGGCTTCCTTGGCGACGCGGGCGTACAGGCCCGACGAGCCGGTGATCATGGCGCACTCGCCCGATGGGAAGGACGCGTCAGGCGCGTTGCCGCGGCCCTTGTAGACGAAGCTGCCGTCCTTGGAGGCCTTGGCCAGGTTCTCGAAGTGGCGAACGTGCAGCGGGGTGTTGATTTCCAGCTTGGCGTCGTTGCCGTCGAAGCCGTTGTTCTTGGACGCGAACAGCGTGTTGTGCCACAGCGAGAAGCTCTCGAGTTGCGTCCAGCTGATCCAGCTGGTGGTGAACGGGCAGCTGTGGCCGCTGGCCTTGAGCTTTGTGGCGGCAGCGAAGACTTCAGGCCAGGTCTTGGGGGCCTTTTCAGGGTCCAGGCCAGCCTTCTTGAAGGCGTCCTTGTTGTAGTAGAAGATCGTGGTGGAGCTGTTGAGCGGGTAGCTCAGCATCTGGCCATTGGGCGCGGTGTAGTAGCCGGCCACTGCCGACACGTACTGGGTGGGGTCGAACTTGAAGCCGCCGTCGTTCAGCACCTTGGCGGCGGGCACGATGGCGCCCTTGCTGGACATCATGGTGGCGGTGCCCACTTCGAACACCTGGATGATGTGGGGTGCATTGCCCGCACGGAATGCGGCCACGGCACCTGTCATGGATTCGTCGTACGTGCCCTTGTAGGTGGGCACGACCTTGTACTTGGTCTGGCTGGCGTTGTACTGCTTGGCCAGGTCGTTGACCCAGTCACCGAGCGCTGCGCTCATCGAATGCCACCACTGAATCTCGACCGGGGCCTGAGCCTGGGCCTGTGCAGGCAGGCACGCCGACATGGCGATGGCAGCGCAGACCGCCAGATGCTTCGTTTGCATGAATATATCCTCTGAGAATGACGAAAAACACAAGGGCCGAATGCTATGCACCCCATGTGTCATTGATATGTCGTTGTCGCATGACCGCAGGCCGTGCAACAACCGGGAAACCCCTTGGGATGTCCGTCAGGGATGCGATTGTGACTCTTTTGTGACAATGTGCGACGCATTTGCCGAGGCTTGCAAGGTTTTGTGCGATGCACCATGCTGCGGGTCACGTTTCGGTGGCTCCCGCACCGGTTCGTTCGCGCCGCAAACGCGCCGAGTTTCTTTTCTCCTCACCCTTTCTTCTTATCGCCATGGCTACCAATTCGCTGGACAAGAACAAGATCAAATTTCTGCTGCTCGAGGGCATCCACGCTTCCGCCGTGGACGTGATCCGGGCTGCGGGCTACACCCAGATCGAAACCGTGTCCGGCGCGCTGCCCGATGAAGAACTCAAGCGCAAGATCGCCGACGTGCACTTCCTGGGCATCCGTTCGCGCACGCAGCTGACCGAAGAGGTGTTCTCCCATGCGCAAAAGCTGGTGGCGGTGGGCTGCTTTTGTATCGGCACCAACCAGGTCAACCTCAATGCGGCGCGTGAGCGCGGCATCGCGGTGTTCAACGCGCCGTATTCCAACACCCGCTCCGTGGCCGAGCTGGTGCTGGCCGAAGCCATCCTGCTGCTGCGCGGCATTCCCGAAAAGAACGCGGTGGCGCATCGCGGCGGCTGGCTCAAGTCGGCCGACAACGCGTATGAGATCCGCGGCAAGACCCTGGGCATCGTGGGCTACGGCTCCATCGGCACGCAGCTGTCGGTGCTGGCCGAGGCGCTGGGCATGCACGTCGCGTTCTTCGACGTGGTGAACAAGCTGCCCCTGGGCAACGCCCGCCAGGTGCACCACCTGCACGACCTGCTGGGCCAGAGCGACATCGTGAGCCTGCACGTGCCCGAGCTGCCATCGACCGAAGGCATGATCGGCCCGGCCGAGATCGCGGCCCTGAAGCCCGGCGCCATCCTCATCAACGCCGCCCGCGGCACGGTGGTGGATATCGACGCCCTGGCCGAAGCGCTCAAGGCCAAGAAGCTGCTGGGCGCGGCCATCGACGTGTTCCCGGTCGAGCCCCGCACCAACAAGGACGAGTTCCAGTCGCCCCTGCGCGGCCTGGACAACGTGATCCTCACCCCGCACGTCGGCGGCTCCACCATGGAAGCCCAGGCCAACATCGGCCTCGAAGTGGCCGAAAAGCTGGTGAAGTACAGCGACAACGGCACCAGCACCTCGTCCGTCAACTTCCCCGAGGTGGCGCTGCCCGCCCACCCGGGAAAGCACCGCCTGCTGCACATCCACCGCAACGTGCCGGGCGTGCTGTCCGAGATCAACCGCATCTTCTCGGACAACGAGATCAACATCTCCGCCCAGTACCTGCAGACCAACGAGAAGATCGGCTACGTGGTGATCGACATCGATGCCGCGTCGTCGGACCTGGCGCTGGACAAGCTCGCACAGGTCACCGGCACCCTCAGGAGCCGGGTGCTGTTCTAACGAACCTCAGGGCCGTTCGCCGGCCCATTCGGGGTCATTGCCGCTATCGGCCCAAGCCGCGCACCGAGCCTCCCGGTGCGCGGCTTTTTTGTGGGTTGTCGTCTTGACGCTCCATTAGCCCACTGTGCGAAAAGACGGCGCGCCGCACAAAGTTCTGAAAAACAGGCTCGATTGAATTTGTTACACATCCAGCCGGCAATCCTGACAGTACTAGAGGGCAATGAGCCCTCTTTTTCCAAGGAAACACCTGAAATCCCGGTGTTCGTCTAAAATTCACAGTTTGATACAACTCTTTACAGCAAGGGTTGTTGAACATTGTTTGCAAAGCGAGCCGCGCGGTAGGTCTGTCGCTGGCAACAATGGCGGCCACGCCGGCGCTCACCGCTGCCGGCACCGTGTTTTCTACCCGCTGTCTCCACTTTTCGTCTGTATGTTCGGGAACCCGTTTCCTTCCCTGCCCCTGCCCGTTCGCCCCGCGTTCCACGCCGCCGTGGCCGCTGGTGCGATGGCCTGCGCGTTGGCGTATGCGGACACGGCCACGCCCGTACCGGTGGCCGAGTCCTACGACGCCTTGGTCCGGCGCGCCAGGACCGGAGACACCACCCCGGTGCTCGACTACCTGCGGCAAAAGCGGCTGGACCGTGCCGATGCTGCGCGCCTGGTGGCCGACTGGATCGATATCGCCGGCTGGGCCCGGCTGGACCAGGAAGTGGTGGATGTGTACCGCCGCCATGGCGCGTCGCTCACGCTGCCGGTCAGTACCCTGGCGTCGGTGGCGCGCGCCCACCGCAACTTGCGGCAGTGGGACGACGCGCTGGCGCTGTATGCCCGCGCCTTGGCGCGCAGCCCGGATGACGCGGAGCTGCGCATGGGGGAGATCCACGTCCTGGCGGATGCGGGGCGCGATGCGGATGCGCGCACCAAGGCCGAAGCGCTGGTGGCCGAGACCCCCATGGTGGCGCGCCGCCGCCTGGCCCTGGCCTATGTGCACACGGCGGCGCGGCGCTTTCATGCGGCGCTGGCCGAGGCGAGCCGCGCGCGCTCGCTGGCACCCGACGATGCCGAAGTGCAGATGGCCTATGCCGACGCACTGCAGTCCGCCGGCCTGCCGGTGCAGGCGCAGGCCCTGGTGGACGCACAGCCCGCGCTCATGGGCGCGGCGCAGCAGCGCAGGCTGCAGGCCGACATCGGCGCGGAAATGGTGCGCCTGTCGTTCGCACCGGTGCGCAGCGAGAGTGAGCGCTTCGCAGTGGCCGACAAGGCCCTGGCGTTCTACGAGCAGGTGTTTGCCCGGTGGAGCGCCGACCCGCAGGCCGTGCGCGACCTGCAGCGCATGCGCATCGACCGCATCGGGGCGCTGACCGTGCGCAGCCGCATGGACACGGCGGTCGCCGAGTACGAGGCCCTGCGGCGCGATGGCGTGCCGGTGCCGGACTACGCCCTGCGCTGGGTGGCCGGCGCCTATCTGTACCTGCGGCAGGCGCAGGCCGCGCGCCTGCTGTATGCCGAGTTGCTCGAGCGCAGCCAGGCGGATCCGTCGGTCAGCTCCGGCGATGCCTCGGGCCTGTTCTATTCGCTGGTCGAGTCCGAGGCCATGGACGCCGCCGTGTCCCTGGCGGACGGCACGCAAAAGGCGTTTGCCGCCACCCCCGCAGGCCGCGCCGTCTGGGCCTCTGCGGCCATGGAGGCAGCGCAGGCGCACAGCTTTTCCGACGACACGCCCGAGGCGCAGCTGCGCCTCGAACGCATGGTGCAGCAGGCGCCGGGTCACCTCGGTGCGCGCATCGCGCTGGCGGGCGTCTACCGGGGCCGCGCCTGGCCGCGCCGGGCCGAGCAGGAGCTGAAACTGGTCGAAGCCATGGAGCCGCGCGCGCTGTCGCTGGAGCTGCAGCAGGGCTTCACCGCGATGGACTTGCAGGAGTGGAAGCAGGCGGACGCGCTGGCCGATGACGTGCTCGAACGCTATCCCGAAAACCTCCAGGTGCAGCGGCTGGACCGGGCGCGCCGGGTGTTTCGCATGCCCGAGCTGCGGGTGTCGGGCTACCGCGGCCTGTCGTCCAGCCCCAATCCCTCCACCGGCAACGGCGACTACGGCACCGACACCGTGCTCTACAGCGCGCCGGTGCAGGACGACTGGCGCCTGTTCGCCGGCTTCGGCTTTGGCAGCGGCGACTTCCGCGAAGGCCGCGGCGTGCACCGCAGCTACCGCGCTGGCGGCGAATGGCGGGTGCGCGACAACACCGTGGAGGGCGAAATCTCCACCCACAACTTCGGCTACGGGCAGCGCACCGGCCTGCGGCTGGAGGGGCGCCACGATCTCAGCGACCAGTGGCAGATCAGCGGCGCCGCGGAGCGCCTGTCGCGCGACACGCCGCTGCGCGCGCTGCGCAGCGACATCACCGCCGACAGCGTGACCGCCGCACTGCGCTGGCGCGCCAACGAGCGGCGCGACTGGAACGTGAGCGTGGGTGGGCTGGACTACTCGGACGGCAACCGCCGCCTGTCCGTCGGCGTGGCCGGCCGCGAGCGCATCTACACCCGCTACGGCGTGTACGCAGACCTGGTGATGGAGCTCTCGCACTCGCGCAACAGCCGGCCCGGCGGGCCGTACTTCGCGCCCGAGTCCGATGTCTTCCTGCTGCCCACGCTCGACGTGGCGCACGTGCTGTACCGCCACTACCAGCTGGAATGGCGCCAGCGCCTGCAGCTCGGCGTGGGGGCGTACGCCCAGCGCGGCTACGGCGTGGGCGAGGTCGCCACGCTGGGCTACGGGCAGCGCCTGCGCGTGAACGACACCCTGGAAATGGGGCTTTCCTTTTCCATCACCCGTCGCCCTTATGACGGCGTGGACGAGCGCATCCTGCGCACCGCGTTCGATCTTCTCTACAGGTTCTGAGAATGTTTCCGACAGTCTTCTCGCTCATCCGTCGCAGGGCCCGCATGCTGTGCGTGCTCGCATCCATGGCCGCATGCATGCTGGTGCTGCCGGCCTTGGCCGCAGACGCGCAGCCGTTCGTGCCCCCCAAGGCCCGGACCCTGCCCGAGGCGGAGCGCCCCTGGCCCGTCAACAGCTTCGTGACCGTGGCCTACCACGACGTGCAGGACGGCGAGGCCGATGCGCGCTACCTGGCCGTGCGCACCGACCGCCTCGTCGCGCACTTTGCGTGGCTGCGGCAAAACGGCTACCAGCCGGTGTCGGTGGACCAGATACTGGCCGCACGCGACGGCGGCAAGCCCCTGCCGGCCAAAGCCGTGCTGCTGACCTTCGACGACGGATACCGCAGCTTCTATGACCGCGTGTTCCCCCTGCTCAAGGCCACCGGCTGGCCTGCGGTGCTGGCGCCCGTGGGGGAGTGGCTGGACGCGCCGGCCGACCAGCCGGTGGACTTCGGCGGCCTGCAGACGCCCCGCGAGCGCTTTGCCACCTGGGCCCAGGTGGGCGAGATGGCGGCATCGGGCCTGGTGGAAGTCGGTGCGCACACCGACCACCTGCACCACGGCATCGTGGCCAACCCCCAGGGCAACACGCAGCCCGCCGCCGCCACGCGCCGGTATGACCCGGCCACCGCGTCGTATGAGAACGACGAGGCCTTCCTGCGGCGCCTCGAGGCAGACGTGGCGGCCATCACCACCAAGATCCGCGATGTGACCGGCAAGGCCCCCCGGGTCTGGGTATGGCCGTATGGCGCCGCCAACGGCAGCGCACTGGCCGTCGTCAAGCGCCACGGCTACCAGATGGCGATGACGCTGGACGAGGGCATCGGCAGCACCGCAAGCCTGTTCAACACGCCGCGCGTGCTGGTCACCGGGGACCCGTCGGTCGATCAGTTCGCCTCCGCCGTCATCGCCACGCAGGAGCACCGGGTGCTGCGCGTGGCCCACGTCGACCTGGACTACCTCTACGACGCCGACCCCGCGCAGCAGGCACGCAACTTCGACCACCTGGTGCAGCGCGTGCAGGACCTGGGCGTGAACACGGTGTTCCTGCAGGCGTTTTCCGATGCGCAGGGCGACGGCACCGTGCACTCGGTGTACTTTCCCAACCGCTGGCTGCCCGTGCGCGCCGACCTGTTCAACCGCGTGGCGTGGCAGCTGCGCACCCGCACCCGCGTGGCGGTGTACGCCTGGATGCCGGTGCTGGCCTTCGACCTGGACGCCGCGCTGCCCCGGGTGCAGCGGGTCAACGACAAGGGCGAGGCCACGCCGGACACGGGCCAGTACCGCCGCATGTCGCCGTTCGATCCCACGGTGCGCTCGCGCATCGCCGACCTGTATGAAGACCTGGCCCGTTCGGCCTGGTTCGACGGCGTGCTGTTCCACGACGATGCGTTGCTGTCCGACTTCGAGGACGCGAGCGCACCCGCGCTGGCGGCCTACCGCGCGGCGGGCCTGCCCGGCACCATCGCCGAGCTGCGCGCCGACCCCGCCACGTTGCGGCGCTGGACGCAGTTCAAGACTCGCGCGCTGACGGACTTCACGCTGGAGCTGGCAGGGCGTGTGCGCGCCATCCGCGGCCCGCAGGTCAAGACCGCGCGCAACATCTTCGCCATGCCCATGCTCAAGCCGGAGAGCGAAGCCTGGTTCGCGCAGAACCTGGACGACTTCCTCGCCTCGTACGACTGGACCGCGCCCATGGCCATGCCGTTCATGGAGAACGTTCCCGACGCCGATGCGGATGCCTGGCTGGACACGGTGGTGGATTCCATCCGCCGGCGACCCGGAGCGATGGACCGCACGGTCTTCGAGCTGCAGGCGGTGGACTGGCGCAACAGCCAGCCCGTGCCCGGCCAGCGGCTGGCGGGCTGGATGCGGCGGCTGCAGATGCGCGGCGCGCGCAGCTTCGGCTACTACCCCGACAACTTCATCACGGGCGTGCCGAGCGTGGAGCAGGTGCGGCCGGCCCTGTCCAACAGCGGGGCGTTGCAGCCATGAGGAGCCGCGTGCTTGCGCTGCTGGCGCTGTCGCTCATCGTCTGCGGTCCGCTGGCGCTGCAGATGCTGCTGTCCAGCGACGCGGTGCTGGACTTCGTGTTCCTCTACCCGCTGTTCATGTCGGGCATCTGGATCGCGGGCGGCCTGTACTACTGGATGCACTGGGAGCGCCACTGGGCCTGGGGGCCGGACGTGCCCGCGCCCGCGCTCAAGGGCGAGCCGCTGGTGTCCATCCTGGTGCCCTGCTACAACGAAGGCGACAACGCCGCCGAGACCCTGGGCGCGGCCCTGGCGCAGCGCTACCCGAACATCGAGGTCATCGCCATCAATGACGGTTCGCGCGACAACACGGGCGAGGTGCTCGATGCGCTGGCCGCGCAGCACCCGCGCCTGCGGGTGATCCACCTGGCGCAGAACCAGGGCAAGGCCATCGGCCTGCAGATGGGCGCCGCCGCCGCGCGCAGCGAGTACCTGGTGTGCATCGACGGCGATGCGCTGCTCGACCGCGACGCGGTCGCCTACCTGGTGGCGCCGCTCATCGACAACCCGCGCGTGGGCGCGGTGACCGGCAACCCGCGCATCCGCACCCGCTCCACCCTGGTGGGGCGCATCCAGGTGGGCGAGTTTTCTTCCATCATCGGGCTCATCAAGCGCACGCAGCGCGTGTACGGCCAGGTGTTCACCGTCTCGGGCGTGGTGGCGGCGTTCCGCCGGCGGGCGCTGGACGACGTGGGCTACTGGAGCCCGGACATGATCACCGAGGACATCGACATCAGCTGGAAGCTGCAAAAGCGCCACTGGTCCATCTTCTTCGAGCCGCGTGCGCTGTGCTGGATCCTGATGCCCGAGACGCTGCGCGGCCTGTGGAAACAGCGCCTGCGCTGGGCGCAGGGCGGTGCCGAGGTGTTCCTCAAGAACCTGCGCGGCATGTGGAACTGGCGCAACCGCCGCATGTGGCTGTTGATGCTGGAGTTCTGCATGTCCACGGGCTGGGCCTTCATGTTCGCGGTCACGGTGGTGCTGTACCTGCTGGGCAAGTTCGTCCACCTGCCGGGCAACCTGTTCGTGCCGCGGCTCATGCCGCCGTCGTTCACCGGGCTCGTGCTGACGGTGACCTGCCTGCTGCAGTTCACGGTGAGCGTGTCCATCGACCGGCGCTACGAATCGGGCATGCGCAGCACGCTGTACTGGATGATCTGGTACCCCGTGGTCTTCTGGCTGCTGAGCCTGTTCACCACCCTCGTGAGCTTTCCCAAGGTCATGCTCAAGACCCAGCGCGCGCGGGCCCGCTGGGTCAGCCCCGACCGCGGCATCGCCCGGCCTGCACCGCCATGAACGGCCCGCTCATCCACACCCGCCAGGGCCGGCTGCCCCGCCTGGTCGACGCGGCCGTGACCCTGGTGGCCTGGGCCGGCTTCCTGTTCCTGTTCTACCGGGGCGTCGCGGCCATGGTGCAGTCGCCGACGCTCGATCTGACAGCGCGGTTCGATGCGCTGCGCTCCACGGTGGACACCTTGCTGTGGTACGGGGTCATCGCGGCCTTCAACGCCGCGGTGCTGGCCGGCTGGGCGCTGTACAACCAGATCCGCCGCAAGGTGGAGCGGCGCAGCGTGATCCCGGCGCTCGACGACAGCCAGCTGTCCGCCAGCTTCCATCTGACGCCGGAGCTTCTGCAGGCCATGCGCTCGAACCAGGTGATCGTGGTGCACAACGACGAGCACGGCGGCATTGCCGACGTCATGCCGCGGTGCGTTCCCGGCGCGTGGACGTCGTCTGCCACCGAGCAGACCATGGGTGCGACGGCGGTGGAAGCCAACCGGATTCCATGGCGCCAGACGGCGTGAATGCGGCAGGCAGCGGGGTGGCATAAAATCGCGGGCTCCCACGGTCCAGCGCATAGCGCTTCCCCAGGTCTACTTCATGAACGCCTTTACTGCGGTCGCCGCCCTGCACACCCAGGCCGCGGAACCTGCGCGCCTACGCGAGATTCCCTATAACTACACCTCGTTCTCCGACAGGGAGATCGTGATCCGCCTGCTGGGGTCTCCGGCCTGGGACCTGCTGGACCAGCTGCGCAAGGAGCGCCGCACCGGCCGGTCGGCCCGCATGCTGTACGAGGTGCTGGGCGATATCTGGGTGGTGCAGCGCAACCCCTACCTGCAGGACGACCTGCTGGACAACCCGGCCCGCCGCAAGCTGCTGGTGGACGCGCTGCAGCACCGCCTGGGCGAGGTCGACAAGCGCCGCACCCCCGCCGACGATGCCGGGCGCGACCGCCTGGTGGGCGAGCTGGTGGTGGCCGCGCGCCGTGCGGTGGCCGAATTCAACGCCACCTTCGAGCAGGCCGCGCAGCTGCGCCGCCAGATCCAGAAGACCCTGGGCCGCCTCACGGCCAAGGACAACATCAAGTTCGACGGCCTCTCGCGCGTGAGCCACGTGACCGACGCCACCGACTGGCGCGTCGAGTACCCGTTCGTGGTGCTCACGCCCGACACCGAGGTCGAGATGGCGGGCCTGGTCAAGGGCTGCATCGAACTGGGCCTGACCATCATCCCGCGCGGGGGCGGCACCGGCTACACCGGCGGCGCGATTCCGCTGACGTGGAAGAGCGTGGTCATCAACACCGAAAAGCTCGAAGCCATGACCGAGGTGGAGATGCGCCGCCTGCCGGGCATGGACAGCGAAGTCGGCACCGTGTGGACCGAGGCCGGCGTGGTCACCCAGCGCGTGGCCGACGCGGCCGAGCGCGCGGGCTTCGTGTTCGCGGTGGACCCCACCAGCGCCGAGGCCAGCTGCATCGGCGGCAACATCGCCATGAACGCGGGCGGCAAGAAGGCCGTGCTGTGGGGCACGGCGCTCGATAACCTGGCCAGCTGGCGCATGGTCACGCCCGACGCCCAGTGGCTCGAAGTGACCCGCCTGGACCACAACATGGGCAAGATCCACGACGTGGAGACGGCCACCTTCGAGCTGCAGTACTTCGAGGCCGACGGCAAGACGCCCGTGCGCACCGAGCGCCTGGCCATCCCGGGCAAGACCTTCCGCAAGGAGGGCCTGGGCAAGGACGTGACGGACAAGTTCCTGTCGGGCCTGCCCGGCATCCAGAAAGAGGGCTGCGACGGCCTCATCACCAGCGCGCGCTGGGTGGTGCACCGCATGCCCGAGCACACGCGCACCGTCTGCATGGAGTTCTTCGGCAACGCCAAGGACGCGGTGCCCAGCATCGTCGAGATCAAGGACTACATGTTCGCCGAGCAAAAGCGCTCGGGCGTGCTGCTCGCCGGCCTGGAACACCTGGACGACCGCTACCTGAAGGCCGTGGGCTACGCCACCAAGAGCAAGAAGGGCAATGGCGGCCTGCCCAAGATGGTGCTGATCGGCGACATCGCGGGCGACAACGCCGACGAGGTGGCGCGCGTGACCAGCGAAGTGGTGCGCATCGCCAACTCGCGCAGCGGCGAAGGCTTCATCGCCATCAGCGCCGACGCGCGCAAGAAGTTCTGGGCCGACCGCAAGAAGACGGCTGCCATCAGCCGCCACACCAACGCCTTCAAGATCAACGAAGACGTGGTGATTCCGCTGCCGCGCATGGCCGAGTACACCGACGGCATCGAGCGCATCAACATCGAGTTGAGCCTGCGCAACAAGATCAAGCTGTGCGATGCGCTGACCGAGTTCTTCGAGCGCGGCAACCTGCCGCTGGGCAAACACGACGCGGACGACGAAGTGCCATCGCCCGAGCTGCTGCAGGAGCGCGTGGCCCAGGCCATCGCCCTGGTGCAAGAGGTGCGTGCGCTGTGGCAAGGCTGGCTGAACGACGTGGAAGTGCTGTTCCCGCAGCTGCAGGACCACACGCTGCGCGCGAGCTGGAAGACCCAGCTGCGTGCGCCGCTCTCGGGCATCTTCACCGGCGCGGCGTTCAAGCCCATCCTTCAGGAAGTCACCGCCATCCACCAGCGCGTGCTCAAGGGCCGCGTCTGGGTGGCCCTGCACATGCACGCGGGCGACGGCAACGTGCACACCAACCTGCCGGTCAACAGCGACGACTACGAGATGCTGCAGACCGCCCACGAGGCGGTGGAGCGCATCATGGTGCTGGCGCGCAGCCTGGACGGCGTGATCTCGGGCGAGCACGGCATCGGCATCACCAAACTCGAGTTCCTGACCGACGAAGAGCTGCTTCCGTTCGCGCAGTACAAACAGCGGGTGGACCCGGAAGGCCGGTTCAACAAGGGCAAGTTGCTACGAAATCAGGAGCTGCCAGCGCTTGCTGGACAAGCGGCAGGGGCCGATTTGGCTTCAAACCCCGTGCGCCACGCCGACCTGACCAACGCCTACACGCCGAGCTTCGGCCTCATGGGGCACGAGTCGCTGATCATGCAGCAGAGCGACATCGGTGCGATCGCTGATTCGGTCAAGGACTGCCTGCGCTGCGGCAAGTGCAAGCCCGTGTGCGCCACCCACGTGCCGCGCGCCAACCTGCTGTACAGCCCGCGCAACAAGATCCTGGCGACCTCGCTGCTGGTCGAGGCTTTTCTGTACGAAGAGCAGACGCGCCGCGGCGTGTCGATCAAGCACTGGCAGGAGTTCGAGGACGTGGCCGACCACTGCACGGTGTGCCACAAGTGCGAGAGCCCCTGCCCGGTGAAGATCGACTTCGGCGACGTCACCATGAACATGCGCAACCTGCTGCGCAAGATGGGCAAGAAGAGCTTCCGTCCGGGCAATGCGCTGGCGATGACCATGCTCAACGCGACCAACCCGGATACCATCAAGTTCATGCGCTCGGCCATGGTGGACGTGGGCTTCAAGGCGCAGCGCATGGCCGTGGACCTGCTGCGCAAGGTGGGCCGCAAGCAGACCGCCAAGCCGCCCGCCACGGTGGGCACTGCGCCCGTCAAGGAGCAGGTGGTCCACTTCATCAACAAGAAGCTGCCCGGTGGCCTGCCCAAGAAGACGGCGCGCGCGCTGCTCGACATCGAGAACAAGGACTATGTGCCCATCATCCGCAACCCGGCCACCACCACGGCCGAGACGGAGGCGGTGTTCTACTTCCCTGGCTGCGGCTCCGAGCGCCTGTTCTCGCAGGTCGGCCTGGCCACCCAGGCCATGCTGTGGCATGCGGGTGTGCAGACGGTGCTGCCGCCGGGCTACCTGTGCTGCGGCTACCCGCAGCGCGGCAGCGGCCAGTTCGACAAGGCCGAGAAGATGATCACGGACAACCGTGTGCTCTTCCACCGTGTGGCCAACACGCTCAACTACTTGGACATCAAGACCGTGGTGGTCAGCTGCGGCACCTGCTACGACCAGCTGCAGGGCTACGAGTTCGGCAAGATCTTCCCGGGCAGCCGCATCATCGACATTCACGAGTATTTGCTGGAGAAGGGCATCACGCTGCAGGGCAAGGGCGCCTACCTGTACCACGAGCCCTGCCACAACCCGATGAAGCTCGGCGACTCGATGAAGACCGTGAAGGCGCTGGTGGGCGAGCAGGTCTTGAAGAGCGAGCGCTGCTGCGGCGAATCGGGCACGCTGGGCGTGACCCGGCCGGATGTGTCGACCCAGGTGCGTTTCCGCAAGGAAGAAGAAATCCGCAAGGGCGAAGCCAAGCTGCGCGAGGTCATGAAGGCCACCGGTGCGGGGCCGGGCGCCGTGGCCGCTCAGGACAACGTGAAGATCCTCACCAGCTGCCCGAGCTGCCTGCAGGGCCTGAACCGCTACCAGGACGATCTGCAGAACGGTTTGCTCGAAGCCGACTACATCGTGGTCGAGATGGCCCGCGAGATCCTGGGCGACAACTGGATGCCCGAGTACGTGCAGCGCGCCAACGGCGGCGGCATCGAGCGGGTACTGGTCTAGATGGCCACCGGCACTGCCTGCCCTCTGTGCGCGGAAGACGGCGGTGCGCTGGTCTGGCGTGGTGCAAACCTGCGCGTGATCCGTGCCGACGAAGCCGGCTTCCCGGCGTTCTACCGCGTGGTGTGGAACGCGCACGTGGCCGAGTTCTCCGACCTGTCGGCTGCCGAGCGAAGCCACTGCATGGAGGCGGTGACGCGGGTGGAGCAGGCGCTGCGCCAGCATCTGGCGCCCACCAAGGTCAACATCGCGGCGCTGGGCAACATGGTGCCGCACCTGCACTGGCACGTGATTGCCCGGTTCGACTGGGACAGCCACTTTCCGTCGCCCGTGTGGGCCGCGGCCCAGCGGCCAAGCCCGGCCGAGCGGGAAGACGCGGTGCGGCAACGGCTGCCGCAGCTGGAGGCCTCCCTGCTGCCCGTGCTGGAATCGCTGCAGCTGCCTTGAGGCGGGCCCTCGTTGACCCTGTCCCCCACAGGCATCGCTGCGGGCGCTCACAATCCACCACACTGTTTTCTCACAGGGGATATCCATGGCAGGTTTGAAAGCGGGTGCGCCCACACCGCAAGCGATCACGGTGCACGAGGCATCTCGGGTGCTGGAGGTCGGGTTTTCTGACGGCGCCACGTTCCGCATTCCGTTCGAGCTGATGCGCGTGTACTCGCCCTCGGCCGAAGTGCAGGGCCACGGCCCCGGGCAGGAAGTGCTGCAGACCGGCAAGCGCGAGGTGGCGCTGGTCAACCTGGAGCCGGTGGGCAACTACGCGGTCAAGCCCACGTTCTCGGATGGCCACGACAGCGGCATCTTCAGCTGGGACTACCTCTACGAACTGGGGCAACAGCAGGACGCGCTGTGGACGCAGTACACCGAGCGCCTGGCTGCAGCCGGCGTGGACCGCGACGCGCCGATGGCGCCCGCGGGTGGGGCAGGCGGCCATGCCTGCGGCGGCCACTGACGGGCAGCGTGCAAGCCCTTGTTGACTGATGTGCTATTGAAAGAGGAGCTGCTGGCGCAATATAGGCAAGCGGTAGCGGCTGTTTTCTCTTCGATGGCGTTGTCCTAATTGCGACACAAGCCCCATTTCAGTGCGGGGTTGTCGCTGTACCTCTGGCGCTCGCGCGCCTAGCATGAAACTTATGAGCACCACACACTTTGGTTTTCAGTCGGTCGACGAGCAGGAAAAGGCGCGCCGTGTGCGCGGCGTGTTCGACTCGGTCGCCTCCAAATACGATGTGATGAACGACCTGATGTCGGCCGGCCTGCACCGCGCCTGGAAGGCCTACACAGTGATGGTGGCCAACCTGCGCGAAGGCAGCCAGGTGCTGGACATCGCGGGCGGCACGGGCGACTTGGCGCTGGCGTTTTCCAAGAAGGTGGGCGCCACCGGCCGTGTGGTGCATACCGACATCAACGAAGCCATGCTGCGCGTGGGGCGCGACCGCCTCATCGATGCGGGCGTGGTGCTGCCCACGATGGTGTGCGACGCCGAGAAGCTGCCGTTTCCGGATGCGCATTTCGACGTGGTGAGCGTGGCCTTCGGCCTGCGCAACATGACGCACAAGGACCAGGCGATTGCCGAGATGTGCCGCGTGCTCAAGCCCGGCGGCAAGCTGTTGGTGCTCGAATTCTCCAAGGTGGCCAAGCCGCTGGAGAAGGCGTACGACTGGTATTCGTTCAAGGTGTTGCCTCAGCTGGGCAAGCTGGTGGCCGGTGACGACGCGAGTTACCGGTACCTGGCTGAATCGATCCGCATGCATCCGGGCCAGGAAGAACTCAAAAGCCTCATGCAAAAAAATGGCTTTGGGCATGTGGACTATCACAACATGACAGGGGGCATCGTCGCCTTGCATGTTGGAATCAAGTGCTGAGTGGTTCACTCAGCGATTAACGGAGACGGAGAACTCATGATGAAACTTTGGTCTGTGGTGTTGGTAGCGATGCTGGCGTTTGCGCACGCGGACGCCGACGCCCGGCGTATGGGCGGTGGCAAGTCGGTGGGCAAGCAGTCCGGCAACGTGACGCAGCGCGAGTCGGCCACGCCACCCGCGACGCCTGGCGCACCGGCGCAGAACGCGACCAACGCAGCGGCTGCCAAGCCGGCTGCAGCGGGCGCTGCACCTGCCGCTGCGGCGGCCAAGAAGCCCTGGGGCGCCATGCTCGGTGGCCTGGCCGCCGGTCTGGGCCTGGCCTGGCTGGCGCATTCCCTGGGCATGGGTGCCGGGTTTGCCAATATCTTGATGATTGCGTTGCTCGCCGTGGCCGCTTTTGCCATCTTCAAGATGGTGATGCGCGCGCGCAATGGTGGCGGTGCCAGCAACGGCGGTGCAGCCGCTGGCGGCGCGCCGTTTGCCTTCCAGGGTGCAGGTGCGGGTGCCGGGGCTTCCACCCCTGCGGCCGCTCAGGTGCCACCGCAGTACAGCCCGAACAACGTGGGCAACGACGCGTCTGCTCGCCCTTGGGAGCGCAGCAGCATGGCGTTCGATGCCTCGCGGGCCGCACAGCAGGGTGGTGCGGGCACGGGCGTTGTCATCGGTTCGGGCCTGTCGGGTTCGCAGAACTGGGGCGTGCCGGCCGACTTCGACACCGACGGCTTCCTGTCCGCCGCCAAGCGCAACTTCGTCACGCTGCAGGCCGCCTGGGACCGCTCGGACATCAACACGCTCAGGTCCATGATGACCGACAGCATGCTCGATGAGATCCGCACCCAGCTGACCGAGCGCGAAGCGCACCGTGGCGTGCAGCCCAACCACACCGATGTGGTCATGATCGAAGCCCAGCTGCTGGGTATCGAGGACCTGGGCGAGGCCTACATGGCCAGCGTCGAGTTCTCCGGCATGATCCGCGAAGAGCCATCGGCAGGCCCGAGCCCCTTCCGCGAAGTGTGGAACATGACCAAGCCCAAGGCTGGCAGCAGCGGCTGGCTGGTGGCCGGCGTGCAGGCCCTGCAGTAATTAAGGGCATCGCCCCTCTTGGGGGCTCGCCCAGTTCAGGGAATAATCGGGGACTATGGCAACACCACAGTCCCCTTTTCCTTTTCTGAACGGCCTTTTCGAGCGCGTCGCGGCCGGCCCGCAACCCCCGCAATGGCTGGTGCATGAGGTTCAGCAGCGTGTGGTGCTGTTCCTCAACCACGTGCTGATGCAGGAAAAGGAGGCCATGGACCGCCTGGTGCGCCAAAAGGGCCGCATCGCCCGCGTTCAGTGGCGCGCTTACTCGATGGCCCTGGTGATCACGCCGGCCGGGCTGTTCAACGTGGCGCCCGAGGCCGCAACCCCCGACCTGCGGCTCGAAGTGACCGAGACTTCGCCCTTCGCGCTGGCCCAGACGGCGCTGCGCGGCGACAAGCCCACCATCCGCATCGAAGGCGACGTGCAGCTCGCCGCCGAGATCAACTGGCTGGTCGACCACGTGCGCTGGGATGTCGAGGAAGACCTCGCCCGCGTCATTGGCGATGCCCCGGCCCACACCGTGGCCCAGGTGGCGCGCAAGGCAGCCCAGGCTCTGCGCCAGTTCGTAGGCGCGCGCATGGCACCCTCGGCGGCTGACGCGGCCGTGGTTCCGGTGCCTGTGCCGCCCGTGCCGCCCGTGCACGACGTGCCCGCCAGCGGCCCAGACCGGTCCGGCGCATGAAGCAGTTCGTGAGGGGGGGCGCCATCCTGTGGGTGGTGTTCCGGTACGGCCTGGACGGCCTGTTGCTCGACAGTTTTCAAAAACCCTGGCTGCGCGCGGTGTCGCGCGTGCTGTCGGTGGGGCGCAATCTGGACGCACCGCGCGGCCAGCGCCTGCGCGAGGCGCTGGAGCAGCTGGGCCCCATCTTCGTGAAGTTCGGCCAGGTACTGTCCACCCGGCGCGACCTGCTGCCGCCCGATGTGGCCGACGAACTGGCCCGGCTGCAGGACCGCGTTCCGCCCTTCGATCCGGATATCGCGGTGGCCACCATCGAGCGCGCCTACCGCCGCCCCATCGGCGAGGTCTTCACCTCGTTCGACCGCGTGCCCGTGGCCAGCGCATCGATTGCGCAGGTGCACTTCGCCACGCTGCGCGACCGCCACGGCATCGAGCGCGAGGTGGCCGTCAAGGTGCTGCGCCCGGGCATGCTGCCCGTGATCGAAAAAGACCTGGGCCTCATGCGCATGATGGCCGGCTGGGTGGAAGGCCTGTCGGCCGACGGCAAGCGTCTGAAACCCCGCGAGGTGGTGGCCGAGTTCGACAACTACCTGCACGACGAGCTGGACCTGGTGCGCGAGGCGGCCAACGCCGCGCAACTGCGCCGCAACATGCAGGGCCTGGACCTGGTGCTGATCCCCGAGATCTTCTGGGACTTCTGCCACGCCGAGGTCATGGTGATGCAGCGCATGAACGGCGTGCCCATCAGCCAGATCGGCCGTCTGCGCGATGCGGGCGTGGACATCCCCAAGCTGGCCCGCGACGGCGTCACGATCTTCTTCACCCAGGTGTTCCGCGACGGGTTCTTTCACGCCGACATGCACCCGGGCAACATCCAGGTCAGTCTGGACCCCGCCACCTTCGGCCGCTACATCTCGCTCGATTTCGGCATCGTCGGTACGCTGACCGAATCGGACAAGGAATACCTGGCGCAGAACTTCGTGGCGTTCTTTCGCCGCGACTACAAGCGCGTGGCCGAGCTGCACATCGAAAGCGGCTGGGTGCCGCCCGAGACGCGGGTCAACGACCTGGAGTCGGCCATCCGCGCGGTGTGCGAGCCGTACTTCGACCGGCCGCTCAAGGAAATCTCGCTGGGCATGGTGCTGATGCGCCTGTTCCAGACGTCGCGCCGCTTTCATGTCGAAATCCAGCCGCAACTGGTGCTGCTGCAAAAGACGCTGCTCAACATCGAAGGCCTGGGCCGCGAGCTGGACCCCAACCTCGATCTGTGGAGCACCGCCAAGCCCTTCCTGGAGAAGTGGATGCTCGAGCAGATGGGCCCGCAGCGCCTGTGGCGCGAACTGCGCGCCGAGGCGCCGCACTACGCCAAGCTGCTGCCGGAGCTGCCGCGGCTGGTGTACGACTACCTGCGCCACAAGCCGCAGGACCACCGGCGCGAACTGATGGAGCTGCTGGCCGAGCAAAAGCGCACTAACAAGCTGCTGCACGCCATCATTTATGTGGGCGTGGGTTTCATCGCGGGCTTCCTGTTCTTCATGCTGGTACAACAGTTGCAAGTGCTGTACCGGTTCCGGGTGTTCTAGTCCCCACGTTTCTCGGCTTTCCCGGTTTCCCCCTTTTTCCGGTTTTATGACCTTCCACTTCGCGACATTGAGGAGCATGCCGTGCTGCTGACCCTGGTTATCGTTTACCTGCTGATCACCATCGGCATCGGCCTGCTCGCAGCCCGGCGCGTGAACAACGCCGCAGACTTTGCCATTGCAGGGCGGCATTTGCCGCTGTACATGATCATCACCACGACGTTCGCGACGTGGTTCGGTTCGGAGACGGTGCTGGGCATTCCGGCCAAGTTCATCGAAGGGGGCCTCGGCAACGTGGTGGAAGACCCGTTCGGCGCGGGCTTCTGCCTGATCCTGGTGGGGCTGTTCTTTGCGGGCAAGCTCTACCGCATGACGCTCTTGACCATCAGCGACTACTACCGCGAGCGCTACGGCCGCACGGTCGAAGTCGTCTGCTCGCTCATCATCATGCTGAGCTACCTGGGATGGGTGTCGGCGCAGGTCACGGCGTTGGGGCTGGTGTTCAACCTGCTGTCGGGCGACGCGATCAGCATTCCGGTGGGCATGGCGATCGGCGTGGTGTCCATCCTGGCGTACACGCTGTTCGGCGGCATGTGGTCGGTGGCGGTCACCGACTTCATCCAGATGATCATCCTGGTGGTGGGCCTGGCCGTGATCGCGGTGTTCGCTGGCAACATGGCCGGCGGGGCCGACAAGGTGATCGAGTTCGCATCCAGCCGCGAGCTGTTCCGCTTCCTGCCCGAGCCCAAGTTCCACGACGTGGTGTTCTTCATCGCGGCGGGCATCACCATGATGTTCGGCTCCATCCCGCAGCAGGACGTGTTCCAGCGCGTGATGTCGGCCAACAATATCAAGGCCGCCACGCGCGGCCCGGTGATCGGCGGCATCTGCTACATCCTGTTCGCCTTCGTGCCCATGTTCCTCGTGGCCAGCGCGCTGATCATCATGCCCGGCGAGACTGCGGCGCTGCTCAAGGAAGACCCCCAGAAGGTACTGCCCACGCTGGTGATGGCCAAGATGCCGTTCATCATGCAGGTGCTGTTCTTCGGCGCGCTGCTGTCGGCGCTCAAGTCCACCGCGTCGGCCACCTTGCTGGCACCCAGCGTGACTTTCACCGAAAACATCTGGCGCCAGTTCAAGCCCCACAGCACCGATGCGGAGCGCCTGCGCACCATGCGCATCACCACGCTGGTCTTCAGCGCCTGCGTGCTGGCCTATGCCATCTACATGCAGGGCACTTCCATCTATGAACTGGTGTCGGGCGCCTATCAGGTGCCGCTGGTCGGTGCCTTCGTGCCCCTGGTGTTCGGCCTGTACTGGAAGCGCGCCACCACGCAGGGCGCCATCGCGGCCATCGTGCTGGGCCTGGGCACCTGGCTGCTGTTCCTGGCCACGCCTGTGGGTGCCGTTTTCCCGGCACAACTGGCCGGGCTGCTGGCGGCGCTGGCGGGCATGCTGGTGGGCTCGCTCGCCCCGCAGGGCATCCGCAACAGCCACTCGCCGCACCACCCGCTGGTCGGCGCAGACTAAAGCGCGCCGGACCCTGTGCGTCGGGGCGCGTGCATTGCCGCAGGCGCCCTGCACGACGCCTCTGGAGGGTAGGGGTATGGCGCCGCCTATAATTGAGGGTTTTGCACTTTCCCTCCACACTCTGACATGCCTATTTACGCCTACAAATGCGGCTCCTGCGGCCATGCCAAGGATGTGCTGCAAAAAATCGCCGACACCCCCCTCACCGTGTGCCCTGCCTGCGGTGCCGAGGCATTCTCCAAGCAGGTGACGGCTGCGGGCTTTCAGCTCAAGGGCTCGGGCTGGTATGTGACGGATTTCCGGGGTGGCAACAGTGGCGGCGGTGCCAGTGCTGCGCCAGGCGCCGACGGCAAGACGGAGTCCAAGTCCGATTCCAAGTCCGATTCGGCAGCACCCGCCAGCTCTGGCGACGCCCCCAAGAAAGAATCGACGGCTGCCAGCACCACGCCTGCCAGCACCGGCGGCTCCTCCACCTCTTCCACGAGCTGATCGAGCGCCCACATGTCTGCTATGCGCAAATGGCTGCTGACCGGCCTCCTGGTGATCGTGCCCGGGGTCATCACGGCGTGGGTGCTCCACTGGATCGTGAGCACGCTCGACCAGACCCTGCAGATCCTGCCCGTCGCGTGGCATCCGGACAAGGTGCTGGGCTTTCACATACCCGGCTTCGGGGTGGTGCTCACGCTGCTGATCCTGCTGGTGGTGGGCGCGGTGGCCAGCAATTTTGCGGGCCGCAAGCTGGTGCAGTGGGGCGATGCGCTGGTGCACCGCATACCGGTAGTGCGCTCCATCTATTCCAGCGTCAAGCAGGTGTCGGACACGCTGTTCTCCGAAAGCGGCAACGCCTTTCGCACCGCGGTACTGGTGCAGTGGCCGCGCGAGGGCGTGTGGACCGTGGCCTTCGTCACCGGTGCGCCCAACGGCGAAATCGCCGCCTACCTGCGTGACGAATTCGTGAGCGTGTACGTGCCCACCACGCCCAACCCCACGGGCGGCTATTTCGTGATGCTGCGCAAGAGCGACTGCGTCGAGCTCGACATGAGCGTGGACTCAGCCCTCAAATACATCGTTTCCATGGGCGTGGTCGCTCCGGCGGACCCCACGCTCGTTTCTCCGGGTAAGTGAATCCCTTTTAATGCGCCCCTCGGGCGCCGGAAGTTTCTGCCATGGCCATGCGTTCCCACTATTGCGGTCTTGTGACCGAAGCCCTGATGGGCCAAACCGTCACCCTGTCGGGCTGGGTGAACCGTCGCCGCGACCATGGCGGCGTGATCTTCATCGACCTGCGCGACCGCGAAGGCTACGTGCAGGTGGTGTGCGACCCGGACCGTGCCGACATGTTCAAGACCGCCGAAGACGTGCGCAACGAGTTCTGCGTGCAGGTGGTGGGCCTGGTGCGCCCCCGTCCCGACGGCACCACCAACGACAAGCTCAAGAGCGGCCAGATCGAAGTGCTGTGCCACGAACTGAAGGTGCTGAACCCCTCAGTCACGCCTCCGTTCCAGATGGACGACGAGAACCTGTCGGAGACCACGCGCCTCACGCACCGCGTGATGGACCTGCGCCGCCCGCACATGCAGCGCAACATGATGCTGCGCTACAAGACCTCCATCCAGGTGCGCAACTTCCTGGACAAGGAAGGCTTCATCGACATCGAGACGCCCATGCTGGGCAAGAGCACGCCCGAAGGCGCGCGCGACTACCTGGTGCCGAGCCGCGTGCACGACGGCCAGTTCTTCGCGCTGCCCCAGTCGCCCCAGCTGTACAAGCAGATGCTGATGGTGGCCGGCTACGACCGCTACTACCAGATCACCAAGTGCTTCCGCGACGAAGACCTGCGCGCTGACCGCCAGCCCGAGTTCACGCAGATCGACTGCGAAACCTCGTTCCTGGGCGAGGAAGAAATCCGCGCGCTGTTCCAGCGCATGATCACCGAGGTGTTCCAACAGCAACTGGGCGTGGACCTGGGCGAATTCCCCATCATGACGTACCAGGACGCGGCCTTCCGCTTCGGCTCCGACAAGCCCGACCTGCGCGTGAAGCTCGAGTTCACTGAGCTGACCGAAGTGATGAAGGACGTGGACTTCAAGGTGTTCTCGGCCCCCGCCACCACCAAGGGCGGCCGTGTGGTGGCCCTGCGCGTGCCCGGCGGCTCACAAATCTCGCGCGGCGAGATCGATGCCTACACCGAGTTCGTCAAGATCTACGGCGCCAAGGGCCTGGCCTGGATCAAGGTCAACGAAGTGGCCAACGGCCGCGAAGGCCTGCAGTCGCCCATCGTGAAGAACCTGCACGATGCGGCCATTGCCGAGATCCTGAAGCGCACCGGCGCGCAGGACGGCGACCTGCTCTTCTTCGGTGCCGACAAGGAAAAGATCGTCAACGACTCCATCGGCGCGCTGCGCCTGAAGGTCGGCCACAGCGACTTCGGCAAGAAGAACGGCCTGTTCGAAAGCCGCTGGGCGCCGCTGTGGGTGGTGGACTTCCCGATGTTCGAGCATGACGAAGAGAACGACCGCTGGGCTGCCGTGCACCACCCCTTCACGTCGCCCAAGGATGGCCACGAGGACCTGATGGACACGGACCCCGGCAAGTGCATCGCCAAGGCCTACGACATGGTGCTCAACGGTTGGGAGCTGGGTGGCGGTTCGGTGCGTATCCACCGTGCCGATGTGCAAAAGAAGGTGTTCGACGCCCTGAAGATCACGCCCGAAGACGCACAGGCCAAGTTCGGTTACCTGCTGGACGCGCTGCAATACGGCGCGCCCCCGCACGGTGGCCTGGCCTTCGGCCTGGACCGCCTGATCACGCTGATGACCGGCGCCGAGTCGATCCGCGACGTGATCGCCTTCCCCAAGACCCAGCGCGCACAGGACCTGCTCACGCAGGCACCTTCGCCCGTGGATGAAAAGCAGCTGCGCGAGCTGCACATCCGCCTGCGCAACGTGGACGCCGTCAAGGCGGCCTGAGCCCGGTAGAACGGCTTCACCCCTGTCATTGACATGACCGGGCATGCCTGAGACAAAAGCGGTAGCGGCCCCAGGGCTGGTACCGCTTTTTTCATGGTGCTGCCCTTGTCGCATCTGCTTTTCTTTTGAACCGAACCGAGGCTTGTTCATGCGTGCTTCCCTGAAAACCCCCCTGGCCCTGGGCATGGTGCTCGTGGCACTGCTGCTGGCAGGCTGCGGCGAAAAGAAGACCGAGCTGGGCGAGGGCGGCTCGGTCGTGTCCGGCTCGGCGGGGCCTGCCGGTGCGCAGGGTGCCGACAAGGCGCTCACCACCTGCCCGCAGCCTGTGGCCACGCTGGCCCTGGCCGAGAACCCGAACGGCTACACCGTGTCCAGCAGCTACAACCTGCCGGCGTCACCCGTGCCGCTGATCCGGCTCATCGCCCAGCAAAGCGGCTGCTTTCGGGTGGTGGACCGCGCGGCCGGCCTGCGCGGCACCATCAAGGAGCAAGAGCTCAAGGACGCCGGCGTGCTGCGTCAGAACTCCACGGTGGCCAAGGGCAAGGGCTACGAGGCGCAATACACGCTGACCCCCAGCCTCACCTTCAGCGAGCAGGACGCGGGCCGCAGCATTGCCGGTGTGATCGCGATGATCCCCGTGCTGCGCGACATCGCGGGCCTGGCGGGTCTGGCCGAGCAGGTCAAATTCAAGGAAGCGCAGACAGCCTTGCTGCTCACCGACAACGAAACCACCGAGCAGGTGGCCGCCGCCACCGGTGCGGCACGCACCACCGACCTGGGCGCGGCCGGCCTGCTGTGGGGCCGCATGGGGGGCGCGGGTGGCGCGGGCTGGAGCAACACGAACGAAGGCAAGGTCATCGCTGCCGCCTTCTTCGACTCGCACAACAAGCTGGTGACCCAGGTGCAACTGCTGCAGGCCAAGGAGCTGCCGCCGCCGGTGGCGACGCGCAAGCCGTAGCGGGTGGGGGTGTTGGGGTAGCGCGGGTGTCGGGCCCTTCGCCGGCGCCTGCGCAGCGCAGAGACCGCACGATCTGCGGCCGTGCAACATGTCTGTTTGTGCTTTGCCGGGCAGGCCGCACAATGTTTGGCCAGGCGCTGTCGCACCCTTCGCACAAAGGACTTTCTCGTGTCCCAATCGCTGAACTCCCCCGAACAATGGTTGCGGTACATGCCCGCGGCGCAGCACCAGCGCCAGGAGCTGCGGCTGGTCGAAAACGCCTGGGACCAGTTGTCCTTGCTGTCGTCGTTATCGCTGCTGTCGACCAAGGCATCGTCCGGGGGCGACCTGGCCCAGGCGCGGCGCGACTTTGCCGCGCTGTCCACCGACCTGATGCGCAGCCTGGCCAGCGAGGCCCTCAAGAACCGCACCGATGACCTTGTGGCCCGGGCCCAGGTCTGCATCGACGTGCTGGTGCGCAACCTGTTCGAGCGCACGGCGGACATCGGTTTTTTCGCCACTGATGGCGGCGTGGCCGAGTACCTCTGCGACCCGGCGCCCGAGCTGCGCCCGGCCATCGAATCGCGGCTGCACGAATACGCCAGCAAGTACACGGTGTACGACAACATCTTTCTCTTCGACACCGCTGTGCAGCAGTGCGCCAGCCTGCATGCCGTGCCGCACGCGGGCGGCGGTTTGCAGAAGGATGCCGACCACGCTTTCCTGCAGTCCGTGTTGCGCGGCGATGTGCCGTACGTGGAGCACCACGCGGTGCACGGGTTTTGCGGCAGCGCCGAGCCCACCCTGGTGTACGCCCAGCGCGTGCTGTCTGGCGGCAGGCCGGTGGGCGTGATGTGCCTGGCGTTCAAGCTGGCCGACGAAATGCCCGCCATTTTCGGCTCGGTGCAGCCCGACGGTGCGCAGGGCGGCGATGTGGTGCTGGCGCTGCTGGATGCGCAGGGCAGGGTGCTGGTATCGGGCGATACGCTGCAGCTGCCCGTGGGCTGGCTGCTCCCTCAGGCCTCTGGTGCAGGTGTGCAGCTGGTGCGCCACGCCAGCCGGCGCTACCTGATGGCCGTGTGCGACACGCAGGGCTTTCAGGGCTACCGCGGCCCCGGCTGGCGCGGGGTGGCGCTGCTGCCGCTGGACCTGGCGTTTGACGAACCAACGCAGGACGACCGCAGTGCGCTGGCAGGCCCCTTGCCCGGCGAACTGGCAGGCCAGGCCGAGCTGCTGTCGCACGAGCTGCGCGAGATTCCGCGGCGCTCGGCCGCCATCCAGTCGGCGCTGGAGCGCTCGGTATGGAACGGCCTGCTGGAGCTCAACCAGCTGGGCAATGGCAGTGACGCGGCAGACGCCGCGCCGCGCGAGCTGCTGTTCGCCAAGACCCTGCTGTCCGAGATCGGCGCCACGGCCCGCAAGACGGCCCAGGCCTTTTCTGGCGCGTTGCAGGATCTGTACGGCGTGGTCATGCAGTCGCTGCTGCGCGACGCGCAAAGCCGTGCGTCCCTGGCCATGCAGATCCTGGACCGCAATCTGTACGAGCGCGCCAACGACTGCCGCTGGTGGGCGCTGACCCCGCAGTTCGCGCGCACGCTCGAGGCCGGCGCCGTGGGCTGCGACAAGGCCGCGGCAGTGCTGGCGGAGATCAACGGCCTGTACACCGTGTATGCCTGCCTGGTGCTGTTCGCGGCCGATGGGCGCGTGATGGCCGTGTCGCAGCCCAGCCAGGCGCATTGGGTGGGTACGGTGCTGGACGAAGACTGGGTGCGCCAGAGCCTGCGGCTGCGCGGCAGCCAGGGCTACACCGTCAGCCGCTACGAAGACAGCCGCTTCTATGACCAGGGCCCGACCTTCGTCTACGCCGCTGCGGTGCGCGGTGA
The DNA here is from genome assembly GCF_964253015.1 of Acidovorax sp. LjRoot194. NCBI lineage: Bacteria > Pseudomonadati > Pseudomonadota > Betaproteobacteria > Burkholderiales > Comamonadaceae > Acidovorax > Acidovorax sp. LjRoot194. Next base: position 1,284,270 of record NZ_CAXUQB020000001.1, read on the forward strand.
ACAGCGGCCTGGTGCGACGGGGCCCACCGGCAGCGCGCCCGTGCTGGGTGGCATTGCCGTGGTGTGGGACGCTGCCAACCAGCTGCAGTCCATTCTGGACGACTGCGGCGTGGGCGCGACCCAGCGCGACGCGCTGGCTTTTGTCGATGCGGCAGGCCGTGTGCTGCGCGCCGGCGGCGATGTGCAGGCTGTCATGGCACCCGATGCCGTGGCCGCCAGCCGCCAGGGCGGGCGCACCGCGGCGCTGGCGGGCCACCTGTACGGTGTGGGCCTGGCGCGCGGGCAGGGCTACCGGGATTTTCGCGTGAGCGATGGCTACGACCATGGGCTCAGCTGCCTGGTGCTGCGCCACCTGTGCGAACGCCGCCCGGCGTCACCTGCAGCGCTGCTGCTGGCCACGCCGGCCGCTGCGGCGCGCATTGCGGTGGAGCACCGCGTGCAGATGGCGACCTTCCTGGTGGGATCGCACTGGCTGGGCGTGGATGCTGCGCACGTGGTGACGGCGGCGCCCGATGCGACGGTGCTCAATGCGGGCGGGGCGCGTGCGCCGTTCCTGGGGCTGGCGCAGATCGGCGAGCGGGTCTATTCGGTGGTGGACCTGCGCAGCGTGGTGGTGGCGGGGCCAGAGGGCGTGGCGGCCTCGCGCACGACGGACCCCCACCGGCAGATGGTGCTGGTGCGGGTGCCGGCACCCGAGGGCGGCAGAGCGCGCGAATTCATCCTGCGGGTCGATGCCCTGGGCGCCATGCTGGACCTGGACCGGCGCGACGTCCGGCCTGTAGCCATGGCGGGTGGGGCGGGCTCGGGCGTGTCCCTCATCGATGCCGTGGTGCCTGTGCCCACTGCCGGCGACAGCGCGGGGCGCGGCATGCTGTGCCGCATCTCCGCGCAGTGGCTGGAGCAGTGCGCGCTGGGCGCCCTGGGCGACGAGCCCGCGCAGGATGTGGACGCCCTGCTGGCCGCGGCGTGATGGCGGTGGCATCTGAGGGGGCGGCGGCGCAGCGGCCGTTCAAGATCCCGGAATCGGTGCTGGTGGTGATCCATACGGCAGCACTCGACGTGCTGCTCATCGAGCGTGCGGACGGCATGGAGCACTGGCAGTCCGTCACAGGCAGCAAGGACCGCCTGGACGAACCCTGGGCAGAGACGGCAGCGCGCGAGGTGGGCGAGGAAACCGGCATCGACGTGAGCGCCCCGGGCAGCGTGCTCACCGACTGGTGCCTGGAGAACGTGTATGAGATCTGGCCGCAGTGGCGCCACCGCTACGCGCCTGGTGTGGTGTTCAACCGCGAGCGCGTCTTCGGGCTGTGCGTGCCCGAGCACACGCCGGTGGTGCTGAGCCCGCGCGAGCATGTGGCCTCTGCATGGCTGCCGTGGCGCGATGCGGCAGACCGCTGCTTTTCAGCCTCCAACGCCGAAGCCTGCCTGCTGCTGCCGCGCTTTGTGTAGTGTGGCCGCTGGGCAGGGCGTGCATGCCTGCACGGGGTGCGTCATGGTGGCCGCAGGCGCAGGGGGTCCGACGGGTCCACCAGGTCTTCCGGCGCGGCGGCAAAGGTCAGGCTGTCCCGCGGTGCCGCCGCGATGCGCGAGGGCTCGTCCGCGTTGCCGCGGGTGCGCAGCACCACGCCGCCGGGGCGGCGGTCGTTGTCCTGCCCCAAGGTGGCGCGTGACGGGGCTGTGCCCACGCGCACGCGCAGCGCGTCGATGGCGTCCTGCAGCGGGTCGGGCTCGGCCATGCGGGCGCGGTGGCGCAGCAGCACCTGTTGGGACATGTCCAGCAGCTTGGAGTTGAGCGTCTGCTCGGCATGCTGCATCAGCTGCGCCACAGCCCCGGCCGGGTCGCCGGCCAGGCTCTGGGCCATGGCGGTTTCGGCAGTCTTGTTCACTTGCTGCAGGCAATCGCGCACGATCTCGCTGTAGGGGGCGTGCACGTTGCAGGCGTTGGCCAGCAGCTCCGTCAGGCCGCGCGTGTTGGCGTAGCGCATGCCCAGCGCGCGCACCCAGCGCTCGCTGTCGGCCAGGTCGATGGACGTGACCGCCAGCACGGCCAGCAGGCTGCCCAGGTTGCAGGCGGCCTCAAAGTCGAACGTGCTGGAGGTGATCTCGGTTGCCATGCTGCGCACGGACTCCACCGCCTGCGAGAACTGCCGCTGCTGGATGAGCTGCAGTGTGCGCGCCACGCTGGCAAAGCGCTGGATGCGCACGCTCGACGGGTGGCGCTCCAGGATGCGGCCGAAGTCGGCCATGCAGCGCTCGATGCCCTTGCGGTCGTTCTCCGCAAAGTACGCGAACGTGAGCAGCACCAGCGACTGGAAGTCGAACAGCTTGGAGTCGATGCCCAGGATGGCCGCCCGCGCCAGCACCTTGGTCGCAGTCTCGCGGTCGCCCATGTAGTACGACATCATCCCCAGCTTCTGCAGCCGCACCACCGAGTCGGGCGTGAGGCCGCTGGCCGTGCGGTAGGTCTCGATGGCCTGCGAGAAGTTGCCCAGCTCCACCTGCGCGCGGCCCAGTACGTCGTAGGCGTCGGCAAAGGAGGCATCGTCGCCGATCAGCTCCTGCAGCGTGGTGACGGCTCGCGCCGCCTGGCCGGACTCGATCTGCGCCCGCGCCACGCCAAGCTTGGCCCAGGGCAGGGCGCGGGCGGCGATCACGGCCTCGAACAGCGTGCGCGCCTCGTCGTGGCGCGACAGCCGCAGCAGCAGCTCTGAGCCGATGCGCGCCGCGTACAGCCAGTAGGGCTTGCGTGCCTCGAAGCGCTCCACGCACAGGCGCGCGGCGCTTTCGAAATCCTCCGCCTCGATGGCGTCGAAGATGGGTTTGAGGTGCACTTTGCGCAGGCGCGCCAGACTCAGGCGCTCGAAGAGGGCGCTCGGGGTGAAGGGCTTGAGCAAATAGCCGTCGAGCGCCGACTCCGCAGCCTCTGCCACGGCGGCGTAGGATGCCTCGGCCGTGACCATGAAGAACACCGTGGAAAAGGGCAGCAGCTGGGCGCGCCGCAGGTCGTCCAGCAGGGTCTGGCCCGAATACCCGGCCTCGCCGAAGTACTGGTCGCACAGCACGTAGTCGAACACGGTGTGCTCCAGCCGACTGCGCGCGTCCTGCACGCGGCTGCATTGCACGATGCGGTTGACTCCGTACTCGCGCAGCTGGCCCACCAGGATGCTGCGCGATGTGGCATTGCTGTCGACAATCAGCGCCAGAACCGGGGCAGCGGCGGAGGAATCGTTTTCGGTAGCCAAGGTGTGTACCGAACCGCCGTGGCGGGAAGTTGTATGCAACCAAGTGTAAGGCGCGTCCGGTGGCCACGGTGTCGGACAAACCCGCAGCGTATGCGGCATGCGACACAATCGGGCCATGGAACACGACGACATTCTGCGGGTGGCCACCTACAACATTCACAAAGGCGTTCAGGGCATGGGCCCGGCGCGCCGGCTGGAGATCCATAACCTGGGCCTGGCGGTGGAACAGCTCGATGCCGACATCGTGTGCCTGCAGGAGGTGCGCAAGCTGCACCGCCGCGAGGCGACGTACTTCCAGCGCTGGCCCGACCTGCCCCAGGCCGAGTATCTGGCGCCCGAAGGCTACGAGGCGGTGTACCGCACCAATGCCATCACCAAGCACGGCGAACACGGCAACGCGCTGCTGTCCCGCTGGCCGGTGATCGGGCACCAGCACGAGGACATTTCCGACCACCGCTTCGAGCAGCGGGGTCTGCTGCACGTGGAGGTGGACGCGCACGGCCGCCGCCTGCATGTGATCGTGGTGCACCTGGGGCTCATTCCGGGCAGCCGCATCCGCCAGATCGAGCGGCTGCAGCGCTTCATCGAGCGCGAGGTGCCGCCCGGCGCGCCGGTGGTCGTGGCCGGCGACTTCAATGACTGGGGACTGCAGATCAAGCGCATGCTGGCGGGGTTTGCGCTGTACGAGTTCGATGCGCCGCGCGCCTTCACCTACCCTGCGCGGCTGCCGCTGGCCCAGCTGGACCACGTCTACGTGCGCGGGCTCACCCCGCTGTCGCTGCACGTGCCGCGGGGCCGCATCTGGTGGCGCATGTCCGACCACCTTCCGCTCATCGCTGAATTCAGGCTGTGAAAGCCGCCCCCCTGAGTCACTTCGCGCCTTCCCCCGCAGGGGGACGCCACCCGTGGCCTGGCGAAGCCAGCTCTACGGTGGCACTGGCGTGGGTCGCGCCACGTTCCATGATTGCTGGCGATCCGTTGCACGGTAGAGGGGTGCGATGAGCAAGAAGCTGATGTTTCGGGCCAAAAGAACTGAGTTTTCTGACGACCACCGGGTGCGCCTGCTGCAGGGGGCCGAGGAGCTTTTCCCCGCGCTGGTCCAAGCCATGGATGCTGCGCTGTCGGACATCCAGTTCGAGACCTACATCTTCGATTTCACCGGTGCGGGCGCCGATGTGGCCCAGGCGTTGATGCGGGCCGCAGCGCGCGGTGTGCGCACCCAACTGGTGGTGGACGGCGTAGGCACCGGCGCCCTGCCGCCCGAGTGGGCCGAGCGCCTGGCGAACGCTGGCGTGCAGTACCGCGTGTACTCGCCGCTGGGGCCCTTGGGCTTGCTGCTGCCGCACCGCTGGCGCCGGCTGCACCGCAAGCTGTGTGTGGTGGACGGCTGTACTGTGTTTTGCGGCGGCATCAACGTGCTGGATGATTTTCACGACCCCAACTACGGCCGTCTGGACGCCCCGCGCTTCGACTTTGCGGTGCAGGCCACCGGCAGCCTGGTGACCAGCGCCAGCGAGACCATGGACCAGCTGTGGTGGCGCATGCAGGCTGTGCGCGACGCGCGCGAGCGCCGCCTGCCCGAGGCGCTGCAGGCCCTGCGCGCCGCCAGTGCCGCCCGGCACGCGGCCGAGGCGGCGGACGACGCCACGCCGCCCATGCGCGCCGCGCTGGTGCTGCGCGACAACGTGCGCAACCGCAGCCGCATCGAAAAAGCCTACCGCCGCGCCATCGGCTCTGCGCGGCACGAGGTCATCATCGCCAACGCCTACTTCATGCCCGGCGGCAAGCTGCGCCGCGCGCTGGTGATGGCTGCGCGCCGCGGCGTGCGCGTGCGGCTGCTGCTGCAGGGGCGGTATGAATACTTCATGCAGTACCACGCGGCGCGGCCGGTGTACGGTGCGCTGCTGGATGCGGGCGTGGAAATCCACGAATACGCGCCGAGCTTTCTGCACGCCAAGGTGGCGGTGGTCGATGCCATGGGCGAGCGGCCCTGGGCCACGGTGGGCTCGTCCAACCTCGACCCCCTGAGCCTGCTGCTGGCGCGCGAGGCCAACGTGGTGGTGGAAGACGCCGCCTTTGCCGCCGACCTGCGCCAGCGCCTGGTGGACGCCATGCAGCACGCCGGCCGCCGCATGGACCCGGCGCGCTACGCGGGCCGCCCGCTGCGCCAGCGGGTGCTGGACCGCATCGCGTTCGGCCTGATGCGCCTGGCGCTGTGGATCACCGGAAAAAGTTATTGAAGCCTGTTGAGCCCCCTGAGCGGCTGCGCCGCTTCCCCCTCAGGGGGACGCCACCGGTGGCCCGGCGAAGCCGGTTCCACGGTGGCACTGGTGTGGGGGCGCGCCGGTTGCAGAGTTCGCGGGGAAGGCAATGTCCAGGAAGGGGTTCGGTACCTGTCTGTATGGAATGCTATGAATTTAATAGCTTCTAGCGCTTGCCTATCAAGCGGTAGAGGCCAAAACCCCTTGAAATCTGAGGTGTGTCATTCGCTGTTACGATTCTGGCCATGTCCAGCCCCACTGCCGCCGATATGACGCCCACCCCGCCGGATGAAGGCACGCCTGTTTCCGTCAAGATCCGGGAGCGCCTCGCGGCGGCCCGCAAGCGCTTTCATGCCAACGACAACATCTCCGAGTTCATCGAGCCCGGCGAGCTGGAGAAGCTGCTCGACGAGGTCGAGACCAAGATGCAGGGCGTGCTCGACAGCCTGGTGATCAACACCGACGGCGACCACAACACCAACAACACCGCGCGGCGCGTGGCCAAGATGTACCTGAACGAGGTGTTCAAGGGCCGCTACGTGGCGCAGCCGCCCATCACCGAGTTTCCCAACGCCGAGCACCTGAACGAGCTGATGATCGTCGGGCCCATCACCGTGCGCAGCGCGTGCAGCCACCACTTCTGCCCGGTCATCGGCAAGATCTGGATCGGCGTGATGCCCAACGAGCACACCAACGTGATCGGCCTGTCCAAATACGCGCGCCTGGTCGACTGGGTCATGGGCCGCCCCCAGATCCAGGAAGAAGCCGTGGTGCAGCTGGCCGACCTGATCATGGAAAAGACCCAGCCCGACGGCCTGGCCATCGTGATGGAGGCCAGCCACTTCTGCATGTCCTGGCGCGGTGTGCGCGAGATGGACAGCAAGATGATCAACTCGGTGATGCGTGGCGTGTTCCTCAAGGACCCGGCGCTGCGCCGCGAATTCCTCTCCCTCATCCCCGGAAAGAACTGACCCATGCTCGTACGCCTGCTCTACGCCAGCCGCGCTGTGGACACCTCTCCCGCAGCCATTGAAGCCATCCTCACGCAATCGCGCCAGCACAACCCGGGCTGCGGCATCACCGGCGTGCTGTGCTACGGCGGCGGTGTGTTCCTGCAGGCCATCGAAGGTGGGCGCTCCGCGGTGAGCGACCTGTACGGCCACATCCAGAAGGATGCGCGCCACAAGAACGTGGAGCTGCTGCACTACGAAGAGATCGCCGAGCGCCGCTTCGGCGGCTGGACCATGGGGCAGGTGAACCTGTCCAAGATCAACCATTCGATCCTGCTCAAGTACTCCGAAAAGCCCGAACTCGACCCGTATGCGGTGTCGGGCAAGGTGTCGTTCGCGCTGCTCGAAGAGCTGATGGCGACCGCTTCGATCATCGGCAGAGCTTAGGAACACCCCACTGAGTCGCTGCGCGCCTTCCCCCCGCTCTCGCATTGCTGCGCAATGCGGGCAGGGGGACGCCACCAGTGCGGCGGGGCGGCCCTTGCACGGTGGCTGCTGGCTGGGATCGTGCCAGTTGCATGCGCCGTGCGGGTGGCATGGCACTTCTCCTCACTGATTGTTCGCGCGCCACACGGCCGCAGTTCCAGACGGTGCTGCGGCTTTTTGCATTCATGTCCCTCGCTCCCTCTGACCCGTGACCCTCACCGCCTTCGCCCTCATCATCCTCGCCGGCCTCATCCATGCGTGCTGGAACATCGCCGCCAAGAAGGCGGGGGGCGATGCGCGGTTTGCGTTCTTCACCTCGGCGATCATGATGGTCTTCTGGGCGCCGCTGGGCTGGTGGCTGGGGCGCGATGTGGTGCCGCTGTGGGGCGTGGTGGAGTGGGGCTTCGTGGTGGCCAGCGGGCTGCTGCACGTGGCGTACTACGTGATCCTGCTGCGGGGCTACCGCGTGGCCGACCTCACGGTGGTCTACCCGCTCGCGCGGGGCTCGGGGCCGCTGCTGTCCTCGCTGGTGGCCATCACGGTGCTGGGCGAGCGCATCTCCGCGCTGGGTGCCGTGGGCATCCTGGGCGTGGTGGGGGGCGTGTTCCTCATCGCGGGCGGCCCGGGCCTGCTGCGCGCGGCGCACGACCCCGCGGCGCGCGAACGCGTGCACAAGGGCATTGCCTACGGGCTGCTCACCGGGGCCTTCATCGCCAGCTATACGGTGGTGGACGGCTATGCGGTCAAGATACTGCTGATGTCCCCCATCCTCGTCGACTACATGGGCAACTTCGTGCGCGTGGGCTTGCTCGCGCCGGTGGTGCTGCGCGATGTGCGCACCGCCCGCACGCTGTGGCTTGCGCAGTGGCGCTTTGCGCTGCTGGTGGCGGTGGTGAGCCCCGTGGCCTATGTGCTGGTGCTGTACGCCATGCGCGAGGCGCCCATGTCCCACGTGGCGCCGGCGCGCGAGGTGTCCATGCTGTTCGCCGCCCTCATCGGCGGGCATCTGCTGGGTGAGGGCGACCGGGCGGCGCGCATTTGCGGCGCGCTGTGCATTGCAGCCGGGGTGACGGCCCTGGCGCTGGGGTAGGCCCATGGCGCCAGACGTCACCGCTCCGATGCTGCTGGGCTGCGATTTTTCCAGCAGCCCCAGCCGCCGCAAGCCCATCGTGCTGGCCCTCGGGCAGCGCCAGGGAGCGCGGGTGCAGCTGCAGGCGCTGCAGCGCTTCGACACGCTCACGGCCTTTGGTCAATGGCTTGCGGAGCCCGGCACATCCCATCACGGAAGTCAGGACGGATCGCATGGCGGCTGGGTCGGCGGGTTCGACCTGCCTTTCGGCCTGCCGCGCGAGCTGGTGGAAACCTTGGGCTGGCCCACCGACTGGCTCGCCTGCATGCAGCACTACCGCAGCCTGGGCCGCGAGCAGATCCGCACGCAGTTCGCGGCGTTCTGCGACGCGCGCCCCGTGGGCGGCAAGTTTGCACACCGCGCCACCGATGGGCCCGCAGGCTCCAGCCCGTCGATGAAATGGGTGAACCCGCCTGTGGCCTACATGCTGCACGCAGGGGTGCCGCTCCTGATCGATGCCGGTGTGCACCTGCCGGGCCTGCACGCGGGCGACCCGTCGCGCGTGGCGCTGGAGGCCTACCCCGGCCTGCTCGCGCGTGAGGTGCTGCAGCGGCGCAGCTACAAGAGCGACGACCGCGCCAAGCAAACGCCCGACCGGCTCATCGCCCGCAAGGACCTCGTGAACGCGCTGGAGATCGGCCAGACCCGGCTGGGCCTGCGCCTGAAGCTCAGCCACGCGCAGCGCGATGCCTTGGTGGATGACGCCAGCGGCGACAGCCTGGACGCCGTGCTGTGCCTGGTGCAGGCCGCGTGGGCCCAGCAGCGCCATACCGAGGGCGATGCGCTCTACGGCCTGCCTGCGGGGCTGGATGCGCTGGAGGGTTGGATCGTGACGGCGCCTGCCGTGCCCGCGGCAGGCTGAGTCGCGGAGCCACATCGGCAGGGCCGAGGGGCGAGGCCGTACGCCTCAGCCGCCCGGCAGCGTGACGGTCACTTCAGACCCGCTGGCCTGCACCCGCACGCCCAGGGGTTGCGCCAGTTGCAGCAGCGCGGCCAGGTCCAGGGCCGGGGGCTGTGCCAGGCCGGCCGAACGCGCCGCGGTATCCGCGTCCATCAGCCGCGTGGCGGTGGATGCGCCCCGGGCCTGCACGCGCACGCTGAAGGGGCCGGCTGGCGCCACGGTGATCTGGGCAGGCACCGGGCTCGATTGTTCCGCCAGGTGGTAGATGGCGCCCAGCACCACGTACAGCAGGGTGTGGGGCACCTGGGTGTCGTCGTCCCAGCCCGGCAGGTCCGCAGGCAGCGGCTCCATCTCGGTACCGCTGACCATCAGCGCGGGGCGGGCCAGCTCGATGGCTTCGTCCACCAGGGCGCGCACCTTGTGGCGGTCGTTGATCTGCAGGTCCCACAGCCGCAGGCGGCGGATGTGGTGGGCGATCTCGCCCAGTTGTTCCTCGATCTGCTCCACGCGCTCCACCGCCTGCTCGGGCGTCATGTCGCCCTTGGCCAGGCGGCGCTTGAGCAGCATGGTGCCCATGCGCATCACCGACAGCGGGCCGGCCACGTCGTGGCGCAGCACCGGGATGGCGCGCATCAGGATGGCGTGCTGCAGGCCGGCATCGGTCAGCGCGTCGGAAGACGGGCCCGGTGCGGAAGGGGGGCGTTTTTTGGTGGCCAAAGCGGGTGGGGGTGTGGGGTGTGTCGGAACTGTCAGTGAGGATCAGGCGGCGGGCGGCTGCAGCGCTGCGGCGCACTGGGCGAGCACGTTGTCGAAGGCGTCGAAATCGAGCGGCTTGCCCAGGATGAAGTCGAACTGCCCTGTCTCCGTACCCACGCTGACGCCCGATGCCATGCCGGTGATGGCGATCGCAAAACACCGGCCTGCACCGTGGTCAGCCACCGTGGCCCGTAGCAACGGGAGCAGTTCGGAGCCCTGCATGTCCGGGAGGTTCTGGTCCACCAGGAAAATCTGCGCCGGCTTCTCGCGCGCCAGGGCCAGTGCCTGTGCGGCCGTGGCTGCAGTGCGGATCGCATGGCCTTCCATCGTGAGCAGCTCTTGCAGCAGCTCCGTGGCATCGAGGTTGTCGTCAATGAGGAGGATATCGAGCGGCATGGCTGTCTGGAGCGGGTGGAATATCAGGAGGTGGCGCTGACCGGGGCTGCGCCGCCAGCGTCCGTCTGCGGCAGGTGCACCGTGAACACCACGTGCGGCGGCTGGTGCGTATACACAATGGTACCCCCATGGCCTTGCGCGATCTGGTGGGCGATGTACAGGCCCAGGCCCAGGCCGGAGCGGTTGCGCTCGTTGCCCACGGACGAGGACTTGAAGGGAGTGAACAGGTTGGCGGCCACCGCCGGGTCGATGGGCGGCGCCACATTGCGCACCTCGATGACCACGCCGTTTTGCGCGCCCCGTGCGTGCACGTGGATGGGCTGGCCCGCATCCCCGTGGTGGCGGGCGTTGCTGATGAGGTTGGAGACCACCTGCGCAATGCGGTCGGGGTCGGCCTGTGCGTCCAGGCGCTCGGGCAGGTGGATCTCGATCTGCGTGCCGGGGTGGGCGGTGCGCGCCTCGTCCACCAGATCGGCGAGCAGTTGCACCACGTCGACGGTCTTGAGCTGCAGGTTCAGGCCCAGCCGGCTTTGCAGGCGGGACATGTCCATCACCTGGCTCACCAGGCGCTGCATGCGGTTGCTGGACGACTGGATGCGCTGGCCGATCCGGCCGGTGTTGCCGTCCGCGGCGTTGTTCTTCTCCAGCACCCGCGCGGCCATGCTGATGGAGTGCAGCGGGTCGCGCAGGTCGTGGCCCAGCACCGCCATCAGGTGCGCGCGCGCGTCGTTCAGCTCGGCATGGCGGGTGGTCTGGGCGCGCACCAGCTCGGCCAGCAGCTGGCGGGCGGTGTCGAGTTCGTCCGCCGTCCAGGGCTCGGACTTGGAGCGCACGATTTCCTTCCACAGGTCGAACGAGCCGCGGGGCGTGAGGCGCGGGCCCAGCGGGCCGGCACGCACTTCCTTTTCAGGCTTGCCGCCCCAGTTGATGGTCTCGATCTGCTCCTTGCGCAGAAACACCAGCCAGCTCCCCCGGGTACGGTCCAGCGGCAGGGCCAGGGCGCCGCACCACGGGGCCAGCTGCAGCCCGATCTCGGGTGCGTCCAGGGGCAGTGCATGCGTGTTGTAGATGCCGCTGCCGCCTTGCGTGGCATCGAGCCACTGCAGAAGGACCTTGGCAGCGGCGTCGGTCACGCCGCCTTCGGTGCACAGCTTGCTGTGTTCCGACACGATGATGGCGTCGGCGCTCATCGAGCAGGCCAGCGCGCCGGCGTGCGAGCACAGGGCTGTGAACTCGTCATCGGAGTGCAGCACCTGCTCCATCACCCGCATGCGCAGCTCGGTCACCTTCTGCTGGCGCGCGGCCTCCTTGCGCGCCAGGGCGGCCTGGATATTGGCGCCCAGCACCTGTGCCATCACGTCGCAGGCCATGCGCACGCTGTAGGGCACCTGGCGCGGGCCCATGTGGTGGCAGGCCAGCAGCCCCCACAGCCGGTTGTTGATGACGATGGAGATGCTCATCGACGCACCCACACCCATGTTGGTCAGGTACTCGATGTGGATGGGCGACACGCTGCGCAGGATGCTGGCGCTCAGGTCCAGCGGCGCGCCGCCGACCGGCACCAGAGGCACCGGCGTGGCCCGCACATCGGCAATGAGGCGCAAGGTGTTGGCCACGTACAGCGCCCGGGCCTGCGCCGGGATGTCGCTGGCCGGGTAGCGCCGGCCCAGGTAGGCATCCAGAAAATCCGCACGCGACTCGGCCACCACATCGCCGCTGCTGTCCTGGCGAAAGCGGTAGGCCATCACGCGGTCGAACCCTGTCAGGGTCTTGATCTCCTGCGTTGCCAGCTGCAGCAGGTCGTTGATGGCAGGGCGCGGGCGGCGCAGCTTCTCCATGGCGCGGTGGGCCTGCATCGCAAAGCCAGCCAGTGCATCGGCGGACTCCTGGCGTGCCTCGAACTCCAGCACCAGCAGCTCCTGCGACTGGTGCAGCACCACGTCGAAGCTGCGGCCTTCGGCCTCCAGCTCGGAAGGCATCGGCAGCTCGCCCGTGCCAGCCAGCGTGGCCAGGCCCTCGTCGAGCAGGTCGCGCAACAGCGCGTGGCGGGCGATCAGCGGCGTGTCGCGCAGTGCCTGTCCCGGGGCTACGGCGCAGCCCAGCATGGCTGCCACGTTGGTGCTGGCATGGCGCACCGTGCCCGCCTTGTCGACGGCGATCAGGGCGCCTTGGGACTGGATCGAGCCCGGGATGTGGATGGGCTCGCGGTCGCAGTTTTCCAGCGTCGGGCGTGCCGCGTCGGCGCCGCCGCCGGCGGATGCTTCTGGATTCATTGCGGCAGTCCTTCAGGGGCCGGAAAATGGCTTTGCAGCCCGGCAAAGGCTGCGGTGGCCCCAAGGCACGCAGCCTCCAGGGCGGCGGGTGATGGTGTCACGTGCTGGCGCAGCAGCGAGATGAACAGCTTCCAGCGCGCCCCGGTGGCTGCACCGTCGCCATGCAGATAACGCAGGGGGTGCGGCGCCAACCGTGGCGACAGCTGCCGGTACAGCACCTGTCCACCCAGCTGGGAGCCCTCCACCACATAGGCGAACCCCCACCGCACCGCGTGCGGCTGTGCCGGGTGGCGGGCCAGGGCCTGCGCCGCAAGCTGCCCAGCGGCAGCGCTGGGCAACGGCCAGCTTCCGGGCGTGCCGGTGGCAGTGGTGGTCAGTGGCGGGATGTCTTGCAGATCGGATTTCAGGGCAGCCAATCGGGGGGCTGGCATGAAAACAAAGCCCGGTATCGTCGCTTGAAGCATCTGCAGATGAGGCCACAGCGCCTGTAGCCACGCGGCCAGTGCACGGGCATGCGCCTTGTAGTCTTCCAGCGATGCATCGGGTCGGCCAATGGCAAGGTGGGCATCGAGCCGCGCGTGCTGTGCGGCAGTGGCACTGCGCAGTGCCTGCAAGGGGTCCGCGCACGCAGTGGGCGGCAGTTCAGAGACTGGGTGGCTGGAGGGCACGAACGGGGGACCAGTTAGGAAGCGGATTGCATAAGCTCGGGGCACTGCGCTGGCCGTGATTCTAATGATTCGCCCGGTCGGGCCCTTGGCACTTTGGCCCGTAGGTGTGTCGCGGGCGCAACCATGGTGCTGATTCGGCGCACCCGCGGCGCAGCGCCTTCTGCCTGGGAGGCCGGCCCGGGCAGTCACGGCGTGGCTGTAGGGGCGGCCGGGTGGCGATGTGAGGTGCCGGTCACGCGTGGCGATGCGGCATTCGCGCTGCTTTTCGGGCGATCGCGCCGCGCCGCGGGGCATACCATGCTGGCCATACCACCGGACCCCGCTTTCACCATGCCCGCTCTCCGCCATTGGCCCGCACTGGCCATCGCCACCGCCCTTGGCAGCCTGCTCGCCGCGCCGGGGCATGCCGCGCCGGCGCCCTGGTACTACTGGCGCAGCCTGGTCGATGGCGCGCGGGTGTGCGCGCAGACGTCCCCCGGGCAGGGCTGGGAGCGTGACAGCGCCGCCCATGAAGGCCCCGGCTGCCAGCCCCGGCGCAAGGTGCTGGTCATTCCCATGCGCTGAGACCGAGGGCGTGGCCGCACCCGCCTTGCTTTGTTATAAAAAGCATAGCTAACAACGCACGCCGCATAAGCGGTAGGCTGCAACTTCTTGGCATTGCTGTGCATGCATTCGATAATGCAGCCATGACCGAACTGATCCTGATCCGCCACGGCGAAACCGACTGGAACCGCGAGCTGCGCTTTCAGGGCCACGTGGACATCCCCCTGAACGCCACCGGCCACGAACAGGCCCGCCGCCTGGCCGACCGCCTGGCCGCCGAGAAGCTGGCGGTGGACCACCTGGTCTGCAGCGACCTCATCCGCACGCAGGAGACCGCCTCCCCCGCCCTGCAGGTGCTGTTCCCGCAACTGCGCATCGACACCCTCACCGACAGCAGCCTGCGCGAGCAGAACTTCGGCATCGTGGACGGCAAGCGGGTGGACGACGTCAAGCTCGACCATGCCGATGCGTGGAGCCAGTGGCTGCGCTTCGAGGCCGACTACGGCATGCCCGGCGGCGAGACCACCCGCCAGTTCCACACCCGCGTGATGGACGCCGTGCGCCGCATCGCACAGCAGTACCAGGGCCGCAAAGTCATGGTCGTGACCCACGGCGGCGTGCTCGACATGATCTGGCGCACCGCCCGCGGCACGGGCCTCGACGGCCCCCGCCAGAGCGACATCCCCAACGCGGGCCTCAACCGCGTGCGGGTGAGCGGCGACGTGGTGGAGGTGCTGGACTGGGCGGACGTGCGGCACCTGGCGGACTTGCCGGCGCAGCCGGTGTATGACCAGAAGAAGCTGGTGGTGCGGTAGGGTCGCTCACGGAGCCGCGTAGACGATCCCCGGGCGCGTTCCTTCCAGGTCATCCGTGAGGCGGTCCAGCACAGGCTTCGGCTCGAAAGCCAGCCCCAGTGGAACAAAGCGGTAGTCGCCTTTCCGGTTGGTGAACACCGCGAGCCCCCCGGGCGACACAAAGATGGCGTGCCAGTCGTCGGCCACACGCTCGTCGGTCAAGGTCTTGACCAGCTTTCCGTCTTCTCCATAGATACGGATTTCGCCAGTGGCCGCCAGCTTCTGGCCGCCGTCGACCGGGGTCATCCTTTTGACTGCATGCAGCAGATATTTGCCCCCGGGCGCCAGGATGAGGGTGGGCTGCGGATCAGTGGCCGGAACGCCGTCGATGCGCTGAACGCTGCGCCGTGTACGGTCGATCATCGCCACGGCGGCATCGTTCGTGTCGGTGGCGGTGTATTCGACGAGCAAGGTATCGGCGGACCATGCCAGCGGATTGGCGAGACCCAGGGTATCGCCACGTGTGAAGTGGGAGGCCTTGGCGAGCATGTCCGCGGCGGCGTCCTTTTCTGGAGGGATCGCTTCCCACCGCTGGTCGGCGTTGAGGGTGACGCGCGGTGGCGCTCCGTTGAGCACGTCGAACGAACCCAAGTCCTGCCGTGCGCGGAGCGTCCAGCCTGGCATATCAAAGGTGAGCAGGCTGTATGGCTTGCGTCCATCGGCGTCATGGCGCGACAGGCGGTCCGATGCAACGATGTGGACGGCCCTTGCGGAGCCGACCTCCTGACCTTCGGATTCGGCAGGCCGTGCCAGGCAGCTGTCAGGGCGAACCCCAGGCCTTGGCAGCGGGGCTACGGCCGCGGGCGTGCCGCTGCGCGCAGAGAGCTGAAAGCTTCCCACCTTGGCTTGCTGCGACAGATCCAGCTGGTCCACCGTGCCGTTGCAGTACACGACATAAAGGAGCGGACGATCGGCAGCTTGCGCAGGTGCGCTGGCCGTCCCGGACGTTGCACGCGGGGTTTCTGCCTCGCGTGAGCAGCCCCCGAGAAAGACGATCAACGCAAGTGCAGCGGTCTGCATCAGGACCGCGCAGTGGCGAGGTGCGGACGTGGGCATTCGGAGCTCCACGGTCAGAAATCCGATTGGGCGAGCACGTTCTCGACGTAGTTGGGGTCTCCTACCGTGCCCCGGTCGGCCACCGGCACACGTTCCCACTCGGCGAAGCCGCGCGTGCCGCTGCCGTCGACGGTGACGAAGAGCACTCCGTTGTCCTGCCGCACGCGGTATTCATGCAAACCGTTGGCGTAGCCGTTGAAACCGCGCAGCGTGTCGAGTTCAAGCTGCTCGGGCGTGTAGTCCGGCAATTCGACGGGCAGCGCTGGAAGTCCCTGCGCGGTGCGAGCCCGATTCCATGCAGTCACCAAGTTTTTAAAACGCTCTCCGGTGCGTACGTTGCGAGGATAACTTTTTGCAATGCGCTCCTTTTCCTGGTACAGCGCCCAGCCTCCACGCACGTCGTCCTTCCAGTTCCAGGTTTGGTCAGCCGTCGGCGCCGGCCGGGTGAGCTGGCACAGGCCTACGCCGCCCAGGCCGTCACTGCTGTACTTGGGCCAGTTGCTCGGAGTGCGGAATTGCTGGAGCGAGCTCTCCTGCCGCATCTTCTTGCGAAAGACAGGGCGGTTGGCTCCGATGCTGTTGGCAAAGGCACGTATGGCAGTGCCCGTGGGGTTGGTGCCCACGACGGTCCAGCTGGCGCGAGCGCGCTGCTCGGTGGTCCCCACGCGCATGATCACCTGCACGGTCAGCAGGCCGCCGCGCACTTCGGTGAAGGGAATGCGCCACGTGGGGCTGAGACCCGTCAGCGGTGCGATGCGGCTGTGCTGAGAGCTGCGCCCTCCGCCAAAAGCGACGTTGGTCGGTGGTGCACTGCCATCGAACGCGAGCGTCGCCGACCATTCGTACGTCGGTGCCGGTCCGCTCGGCATGGGCTGGCCCTGCATCACGGCGGTGACCGTGACCGTGGGCATCGTGGCATCGTCTGTGATCGAGAATCGAGGTCCTGCGGGTTGGCTGGTGATGGCGAGAGGCATATGAAAAGGGCGGTTGAATGCGTTGCTGCAGACGGCGATTTCGCGTCTTTCGCTTCGATTCTCACGCGCCCATGTGCCAGCTTGGTCAGCGTGCCAGGCTTTGTTGTATCTTGATGTGAAGCCGTCACAAAAACCCCAGATGCGTTGCAACGCGCTGTGGCCCGCGCTCCCATCCACCGCGGGACTCGCCGGGTGGCAGCGGCGTATCCCTGCACGGGGGCATTTTCAGGCCCGTGTGGCGATCCTGGCCCGTGCTGGCTTTTTTTCGGAGAGCACCGGCAACCCCAGCACCCCATTCACCACCCCCACCTGCCGCGCCAGCCTCGCCGACTCCGGCTGCGCATTCGACAAGGGCTGCAGCAGGTTCTGCACCGCCGCCCACTGCCCGTTGCACTGCAGCGCATCCAGCCAGATCTGGTGGAACAGGTCGCGCTGCGCGTGGCTGCCGCCGATCTCGGTCAGGCGGGGCAATGCCAGGCCCAGTTGCCGGGCCGCGGTGGCCCAGTCGCCCTGGGCGTGCGCGAGCAGGCCTTGCGCGGCGGGCACGCAGACCTGCTGCCAGACCGTGCGTTCATGGGACTCGGTGCGGGTGGCGGCGTGGGCCTCGATGTTGCGCAGCAGGGTGAGCGCGGGTGCGGTGCGGCCTGCGCGGGCCAGGCCGTAGAGGTACTGCAGGTCGAGAAACGGCAGCACGTGGTCGGACAGGCGCAGGGCCAGGTGGTCGGCCACATCGGCCCAGCGGGGGCCGACATCGACGCCCGCCAGCTCCAGGCGCGCCAGCAGCGAGACGGCGTTGATCTGGTCCTGCGTGTATTCCTTGACCACGCCCCAGACCTGCTGGTCGTACAGCGCCAGCACGTCGGCATGGCGGTCTTGCTCCAGCAGGAAGAGGGCCTGGTGCCACCAGTTGTGGGTGACCATGAAGGAGTTCAGGCCCGTCCAGGTGTCGCTCACGCCGGCCAGGAAGTCCGTGCCTTCGGCGATGCGCCCCTGAGTCAGCATCACGTGGGCCAGCGCGTGGTGGGCCCAGGGCTCCTTGCGGCACAGGGTGACGGCGTGGCGTGCGGCGGCCTCGGCCTCGGTCAGCAGGTGGCATTGCTCCCAGCCGAAGGCCAGCATGCCATGCAGGTACGGCACGTCGGCGGCAGCGGGCACGGCCTGCAGGGCCATGCGCAGCATGCCGGGCGAGTCGCCGCGGTTGAACAAGTGGTACTGGCCGAGCTTGAGCGAAGCCAGGTCGCGCGGGCTCAGGCGGGCCTGTTCTTCGTGCAGGGCGATGGCGCGGGGCAGGTCGCCGTCCACCCATGCGGCCACGGCGGCCACGAAGCGCTGTTCGCGCTCGCTGGCCTGTGGCGCGCTGGCCAGCGCCTGGTCGATGAAGGGGCGTGCGTTGTGCGGGGCATCGGCCGACTCGGCAAACATGTGCAGGGCCGCGCAGCAGGCCTGCACGATGGCGCTGGTGTCTTGCGCCGCGCCGAGCACGTTCACCGCGCGTGCTTCGCAGGCGATGAAGCCTTCCACGAAGTCATTGAGCGCCGCCAGGCTGGCCGCATCGTGCAGCGTGGCGGGGTTGCCCAGGCTGTCGGTCAGGGGCGTGTGTGGCTGTGGCTGCATGGTGGGGGCATGGTGGCGGCCGCCGCGGTCAGCCGCCCTTGATCAGGGCCAGGTAGGCGTTGCGCGTCTCGGCCGACACGGAGGCGACGAGTTGTTCGTGCGGGGTCTGGTGGCGGGCCAGCATGCGGGCGGTGGCGATGGTCTTGGACTTGCAGAACCAGTGGCAGGTGTGCTGCATGAGGAAGAGCTCGGCCGTCATCATGTAGGCCCGGTCCTTGGGCGAGAGGTGGCCGGTGTTCTGCACCACGTGGGCGATCCCGCGCGCGTGGATGGCCAGGGCCTTGCGCATGTCGAAAGTCAGGGCGGGCAGCACTTTTTCGACGAACGGAAAGGCCATGGACAGGCGGCTGACCCGCGTGCTTTCTTCGCTCATCTTGGCGAAGTCGGCGGCGAAGCGGTTGAACTGCTCGCTCAGCTGCAGCTCGGTGGTGCTCAGCAGGCTCCAGATCTGGCCGCGGCGTTCGTCGGTGCCTTCGCCCAGTGCGCGCAGGTAGCCGTCGGTCAGCGCCTCCATGAGCTTTTCGATCTGGTAGTTGGCCAGGTGGCTGCCCAGCAGCACGATGCGCTTGCGCTGCTCTTTGGCGTTGAGCATGAAGGTGCCGGTGGCGATGAGGATCGCCATGATGAGGATGTCCATGCTGTGGTGACGTAGTGCGTTGGGGCCCCGGTGTGCGCTGGCCGCAGAAAAAGAACACGCCGGACGGCCGGCGCCTGTGCCCCCCGAGCGTACCAACAACTGCGGCGCGCGAGGCACAGGGTAAGAACCTGTTCTCAGTCCCAGTCTACGCTGCTGGCGGCAGCGGCCAGGGGCGCTGCGGGTCGCGGATCTGCTCGAACGCGTGCGCCACCTGCAGCACGCCCAGGTCGTCGAAGCGCGCACCGGCGATCTGCAGCCCGATGGGCAGGCCGGTGGACGTGTAGCCGCAGTTGACCGACGCCGCGGGCTGCTCGGACATGTTGAACGGCACGGTGAAGCCGATGTGCTCCAGCGGGCGCAGCGGGTCGTTGGTGGGCGAGGGCAGTTCGGCCTGGAAGGCGGGCATGGGCGCCACGGGCGAGATCACGTAGTCGAACGCGCTGCAGGCTTTGACGGTGGCCACGCGCGTCAGGTGGAACTGGTGGCTGGCGTTGAAGACGTCGGTGCCGCTCATGCCGGCCGCGCTGTCGGCCCAGGCGCGGATATAGGGCAGCACCTTGTCGCGGCGCTCTGCGGGCAGGGCCTGCAGGTCGATGTGCGAGCGCATGCGCCAGAAGTGGTCCATGCCGTCGAGCATGGCCTGGGTCATGAAGGGCTTCAGGGGCACGATGGCGGCGCCCGCGGCCTCCATCAGGCGCGCCGCGCGCTCGATGGCGGCCTTGACTTCAGGCTCCACGGGCAGGCCGCAGCCGGCGTCCAGCAGCAGGCCGATCTTCAAGCCTTGCAGGCCGCGCGTGCGCTCGGCCCGCTGGTCGAACTGGCCCCAGGCGATGTCCTGCGCGGGCAGGCTCATGCTGTCGCGCGCGTCGGGCTGGCTGAGCACCTGCATCATCAGCGCGGCGTCGGCCACGGTGCGGGTCATCGGGCCGGCGGCGCGGCCGGTGTACGGTGGGTCGATGGGGATGCGGCCCAGGCTGGGCTTGAGGCTGAAGATGCCGCACCAGCTGGCCGGCAGCCGCAGCGACCCACCGATGTCGGTGCCGATGTGCAGCGGGCCGTAGCCCGCAGCCGCCGCCGCCCCGCCGCCGGCGCTGGAGCCGCCGGGGCCCTTGGTGGTGTCCCACGGGTTGCGCGACAGCGGGTGGAAGGTGGACAGGCCCGAAGACAGCATGCCGTAGTCGGGCATGGTGGTCTTGGCGACGATGACGGCGCCGGATTCGCGCATGCGGGCGGCCGGTGGTGCGTCGGCCGCTGCGGCCACCAGCTCCACGGCTGCGGTGCCCAGGGGCGTCGGGTCGCCCTGCGTGGCGATGTTTTCCTTGATGGTGCTGGGCACGCCGTCCAGCAGGCCCTGGGGCTCGCCCTTGTGCCAGCGGGCTTCCGACGCACGGGCCTGCGCCAGGGCGGCTTCGGGCCGCAGCAGGTAGGTGGCCTGGATGTGGGGCTCCCAGCGCTCGATGTGCGCCAGCACGGCCTGCGTGACCTCCACCGGAGAGAGTGTGCGCTGGCGGTAGGCGGCCAGGAGTTCGTGGGCGGGCAGGTCGTGCAAGGCAGTCATGTCGGGAGTTCTACAAGTAAAAAAGGCTGCTACCGCTTGCTGGTAAAGCGCTAGCAGCTATTGTTTTGGGAGCAATTCACTACCGCTCGTTTTAGTGGTCCATTGCGCAGCGCGCCGCCTCCAGCCCACAAAACTGGCGCGGCCATAGCCAGTGTCCCCGTGCAAGGGCCGCCCCGCCGCACCGGGGGCGTCCCCCTCCCGACTCGCGCAGCGAGTCGAGAGAGGGGGAAGGCGCGAAGCGACTCAGGGGGTGTTTAATCTCAAGACCAGGACAGCGACGAGATATCGTTCACGAACACCGGCATGTCTTTCCACAGGCCCTTGAGGTTCTTGTTGGCCACCGTGATCCACTGGTTGGAATACAGGAACGCGTGCACCGAGTCCTGTGCCAGCAGGCGCTGCGCTTCGCCCAGAAGGCGCGAGCGGTCGGCGGGGCGGGCGGCGTTCTTGATCTGGTTGAACAGTTCGTTGAACTTGGGCGAGTTGTAGGCCCAGTAGTAATCGGGCTTGGCGAAGTTGCCCAGGTCGAACGGCTCGACGTGGCTGATGATGGTCAGGTCGTAGTTCTTGCTGCCGTAGGTGCCGCTGAGCCACTGCGCCCATTCCACGTTCTGCAGCTTGGCGACGATGCCGATCTTGGCCAGTTGGGCGGCAATCACTTCGCCGCCCTGGCGCGCGTATGGCGTGGGCGGCAGCGTGACGGTCAGCTCCAGCGGCGTCTTCACGCCCGCTTCGGCCAGCAGCTTCTTGGCTTTTTCCACGTCGTACGGGTTCACGCCCGTGGTGTCCACATAGCCGAAAGCGCCGGGCACGTAGTGGCTGCCGATGGGCGCACCGTAGCCGTCGGCGGCGCCTTCGATCACGGCCTTGCGGTCGATGGCGGCAGCGATGGCGCGGCGCACGCGCACGTCATCGAGTGGCTTCTTGCCGTTGTTGATGGCCAGGATGGTCTTGGCGCGCGAGCCACTCACCACCACCTGGAAGCGGGGGTTGGACTTGAACTGCGGCACGCTGCGGGGCGTGACGCGCGGGAACGCATCCACGTCGCCCGCCAGCAGAGCGGCCACCTGGGCGGCCGGGTCGGAGATGAAGCGGAAGGTGGCGCGCTTGATCTTGAGCGCCTTGGCGTCGCGGAAACCTTCCCACGCCGTCAGCACGATGGACGAGCCCTTGTTCCAGGCGTTGAGCTGGTAGGGGCCGGTGCCCACGGGCTTGTTGGCGTTGCCGTCGGCGCTCTTGGGCTCCACGATGATGGAGGTGGCCTGGCCCAGCACGAAGAGCAGGTCGGGGTCGATGTCCTTGTTCAGCACCACGACGGTGAAGTCGTCCACCACCTGCGTGGTGAGGTTGGCGAAGGTGCGCTTGTCCTTGTTGGTGCTCTTCTCGCCGCCCGCGCGGTCGTACGAGAACTTCACGGCGGCGGCGGTGAAGGGCTCGCCGTTCTGGAACTTCACGCCGCGGCGCAGCTTGAAGGTGTAGGTCTTGAGGTCGGGCGAGACTTCCCAGCTCTCGGCCAGCAGGGGGGAGACGCTGCCGTCGGCATTGATCTTGGTGAGCGTCTCGAAGATGTTGTACTGGACGATCTCGCCGATGGCAGATGCCGCGCCGGCGGTCGGGTCCAGGCCCGGCGGCTCCAGCGTCATGGCCAGCGTGACCGCATCTTTGCGGCTCTGCGCCAGCGCGCCGAGCGGGGTGGACAGGGGCACTGCGGCGATGGCGCCGGTGGCAAGGACGGTACGGCGGTTCAGCATGTTCGGATACTCCAGACAAAAGACCTGACAAAAAACCAGAGGACGGGCCCGGTGCAAATGGTTACCGGGGCCCACAAAAGCTTTTTACACCATCACGTGTGCATGTGGTTATGCGGTTTTCGCGGTGGCTTGTGCGGCCGCCGCCGCGCGGCGCGCGCGGGCGCGGCCGGGCTGCACTTGCGGCACGGCGCCCACCAGCGACTGCGTGTAGGGGTGTTGCGCGTTGCGGAACAGCTCGGCCGGCGAGCCGCGCTCGACGATGCGGCCCTGGTACAGCACCACCACTTCGTCGCACAGGTGGTTGACCACCGCGAGGTCGTGGCTGATCAGCATGTAGGTGATGCCGAACTCGTGCTGCAGGTCCTGCATCAGGTTCAGCACCTGGGCCTGCACTGACACATCGAGTGCGCTCACAGGCTCGTCCGCCACGATAAGGCGCGGGCGGGTGATGAGGGCGCGGGCGATGGCGATGCGCTGGCGCTGGCCACCGGAGAACTCGTGCGGGTACTTGCCCAGGTCGTTGGTGCGCAGGCCCACCTGCGACAGCACCTGGGCGGCCTGCTCGCGCTGCTCGGCGCGCGTGGTCTGGCCCTGCGCCTGCAGCGGCTCGGTCACGATGCGCTCGACCGTCTGGCGCGGGTCCAGCGAGCCGTACGGGTCCTGGAACACCATCTGGAAGTCGCGCCTCGCCTCGCGCAATTCGGCCGCGGGCAGCTGGTGCAGGTTGCGGCCCTGCAGGTGGACGGTGCCCGAGGTGGGTGCATCCAGCGCCATCACCACGCGTGCGAGTGTGGACTTGCCCGAGCCTGACTCGCCCACAATGCCCAGGCTGCGCCCAGACGCTATCGAAAAGCTCACGCCGTTCAGTGCATGCACCTTGCCCGGGGGGCGGAACAAATGTTCGCGCGGCAGCGTGTATTCGCGCACTAGGTCCTGCACCTGCAGAAGTGCGCCGTCGGGTTGTACTGCAGAGGTGCCCTGTGTGGATGGAGTGACGGCGTTGTTCATGCGGCCACCTCCACGACCTTGACGGCCTCGGCGCTCAGGGCCGCGGCAATGGCCTCGCGGCGGATGCAGCGCACGACGTGGTCGCCGTCGGTATCGGTGGACACCAGCGTAGGGGCTGGCTGCTCGTGGTGGCAGGCGTCGATGGTGTAGCTGCAGCGGCCGGCAAAGGGGCAGCCGGCGGGCAGGTCCACAAGCTCGGGCACCGTGCCGGGAATGGTGGACAGCCGCGGGCGCTGGCCCGGTGCATGCACCGCGCCCAGGTGGGGCCGTGCAGCGAACAGGCCGCGGGTGTAGGGATGGGTCATCGCGGAGAAGACGGACGCCGTGGAGCCGCTCTCGACGACGCTGCCGCCGTACATCACCATCATGCGGTCCACGTTCTGCGAGATCACGCCCAGGTCGTGCGAGATGAGGATCAGCGCCATGTTGCGCTCGGCCACCAGGTCGCTGATGAGGTCCAGGATCTGCTGCTGGATGGTCACATCGAGCGCGGTGGTGGGCTCGTCGGCTATCAGTAAATCAGGTCCGCAGGCCAGGGCCATGGCGATGGTGATGCGCTGGCGCTGCCCGCCCGAGAACTGGTGCGGGTAGGCATCGAAGCGCTGCGCGGCGTTGGGAATACCCACGCGGTCCAGCAGCGAAATGGCTTCCTTGCGGGCATCGGCCGCGCCCATGCCGCGGTGCAGGCGCAGCGGCTCGGCCACCTGGCGGCCGATGGTGTGCACCGGGTTCAGGGCCGTCATGGGCTCCTGGAACACCATGCCGATGCGGTTGCCGCGCATCTTGCACATCTGCGCATCGGTGCGGCCCACAAGCTCTTCACCGTCAAAGCGGATGCTGCCGGTGACCTGCGCACTGTCGGGCAGCAGGCCCATGAGCGACATGGCAGTGATGGACTTGCCGCAGCCCGATTCACCGATCAGGCCCAGGGTTTCGCCGCGCGCCAGCGCAAAGCTCACGCCGCGCACGGCATCGGCCGGACCGCGGTGGGTCTGCAGGCGGATGCGGAGGTTGGAGACTTCAAGCAAGGGCATGGCAACAGGTCTTCATCGTTCGCAGAATTTTTTCAGCTGTCTATCGTGCCGGACGCGGCCGATGCATAGGCATGCGCCAGACCAGTGCACCCGTGCAAGGGCCGCCCCGCCGCACCGGGTGCGTCCCCCTCCCGCATTGCGCAGCAATGCGAGAGAGGGGGAAGGCGCGAAGCGACTCAGGGGGTGTCATCTCTTCCTCGAAAGACGAGGGTCCAGCAGGTCGCGCAGGCCGTCGCCCAGCAGGTTCAGGCCCAGCACCGCCATGGCAATCGCGACGCCAGGCCACACCGCGAGCAGGGGCGCTTGGAACATCAGCGTCTGCGCCTCGCTCAGCATGCGGCCCCACGAGGGCTGGGGCGGCTGCGTGCCCAGGCCCAGGTACGACAGGGCGGCCTCCGCCAGGATGGCGATGGCGAACTGGATGGTGGCCTGCACGATGAGCACCGACAAAATGTTGGGCAACACGTGCTCAAGCGTGATGCGCCAGGCGCCCTTGCCGCAGGCGCGCGAGGCCATGATGTATTCGCGCGACCAGACCGCATTGGCCGATGCGCGGGTGACGCGCGCAAACGTCGGGATGTTGAAGATGCCGATGGCGATGATGGAGTTAACGATGCCGGCGCCAAACACCGCCGTCATCATGATGGCCGAGAGAATGGCAGGAAACGCGAAGGTGAAGTCGGCCAGCCGCATGATGAGTTCTTCGACCCAGCCCCGCTTGGCCGCGGCCAGCAGGCCCAGCGCCGTGCCGATGGTCAGGCCAATGCCCACGGCGATCACGCCCACCAGGATGGAATTGCGCGCCCCCACCAGCAGCAGCGACGCCACGTCGCGACCGAACGCATCCGTGCCCAGCCAGTGCTTGGGCGAAGGCGCCTGCAGCTTGGAGGCCAGGTCCATCTCGTAGGGCGACCAGGGCGTCCAGACCAGCGACAGCGCAGCGGCCAGCAGGAGCAGCAGCGACAGCACCGCGCCGATGACAAAGCTGCGGTGGCGCAGCGCACGGTGCAGCCAGCCGGGTGCGGCCGTGGCGGAAGGGGAGGGGGAGATGACGGCGCTCATGGGGGATCAGATGTCGGAGGCCTTCACGCGCGGGTCGATCACGGCGTACAGGATGTCCACGACGAAGTTGACGATGACCACCATGGCGGCGAGCAGCATCACGCAGTTGCGCACGACGATGAGGTCACGGTTGGAGATGGACTGGAAGATCAGCCGGCCCAGGCCCGGCAGGTAGAACACGTTCTCCACCACGATGGTGCCGGCCAGCAGGTTGGCGAACTGCAGCCCCATCACGGTGATCACCGGGATCATGGCGTTGCGCAGCACGTGGCCCCAGAGCGCGGCGCGCTGCGACAGCCCTTTGGCACGCGCGGTGCGCACGAAGTCTTCGCGCAGCACCTCGAGCACGGCCGACCGCGTGATGCGCGCCAGGATGGCCGCCTGCACCACGGCCAGTGCGATGGCGGGCAGCAGCAGCGCCTTCAGGGCCTCGAGCGGGCCGCCGCCGGCGTCTTCCGTCCAGCCCGGAAAGCCGCCGGCCGAGAACCACTGCAGCTTGACCGAGAACAGCAAGATCAAAAGGATGGCAAACCAGAAGTTGGGGATGGCAATGCCGATCTGCGCCAGGCCCATCACGCCCACGTCGCCCAGCTTGTTATGGCGCGAGGCCGCATACACGCCCGCAATGAGTGCGAGCACCGTGGTGATCACCATGGCCATCAGCGCCAGCGGTACAGTCAGAGCCAGACGTTCGAGCACCAGCTCCAGCACAGGCGTGCTGTAGGCATAGCTGTTGCCCATGTCGCCCACTGCCAGGCCGCTGATCCATTCCCAGTAGCGCTGCGTGGCCGGCTGGTCCAGGCCAAGCTTGGTGGCCAGCGCGGCCACGGCATCGGGCGAGGCGTCGGGGCCCATGAGCATCTGCGCCGCGTTGCCCGGCAAGATCTCCAGCACCAGAAAGACGACGACGGAGGCGCCGATCAGTGTGGCCAGGAGTGTGATGAACCGCTTGAGAAAGAACAGACCCATGGGAGGCAAGCGTGGATGAGGGGTGGCTACGCAGGCGCGTCAAAATTAATGTGTATACACAGCATAACGGCAAAACATCCCCGTCAGCGGTGTTGGGTTGCGCTGTGGCATGCAAGGCACATGCCATGGGCACGGGATAATACGGGCTATGAAAGCCGCACTGCCGTTGTATGCCATCGTTTCCCGCGCCACGCCTGCCGGCGCACAGGAGGCCGCATGGCGCTGATGATCACCGACGAGTGCATCAATTGCGATGTGTGTGAGCCCGAATGCCCCAACCAGGCGATTTATCTGGGGCAGGAGATCTATGAGATCGACCCCCACAAGTGCACGGAGTGCGTAGGGCACTTCGATGAACCTCAGTGCGTGCAGGTCTGCCCGGTGGCCTGCATTCCCGTGAGCCCACAGCACGTGGAGACACGGGAAACGCTGTGGCAGAAGTTTCAGCGGCTGCAGGGCCCGGTTTCTTCCTGATGGTTCCAGTCGCCCGGATGGCGCTGGGATTTGGATGTTTTAGGCTGCTACCGCTTGGCTGGTAAGCGCTGAAAGCTATAAAAAATGTAGCATTCCTGTGGTGTCGGAATAACGATCTCTTGGCGGATCGATTCCATCAACAGCAACTTTGCAGCACTTTCTGCGGTTGGCACCTGGTGCTCACGCAGCGCACCGCGCACAACGCATTCCCCATGCTGCATGTCCCATGGGGTGCCTCATTCCGGTGCGTCACGTCCACCACGTGGACACTACGTGCCTGGTACTGAATTGACAGGCCGCTCTGGCTTGGGTCGGGGTGGTTTCGTGGTGTGGATGAGCAGCGTGGCCTTGTCCATCTCGCCGGCCAGCAGGGCCGGGTAGGCCTTGAGCGAATGGACGATGCTGTCTTCGATCAGCGTGCGCTGGTCGGGTGCGGGCTTCTTGAGCACCCAGTTGGCCACTTCGCTTTTCACGCCCGGATGCCCGATGCCGATGCGCAGGCGCCAGTAGTCGGGCGAGCCCAGCTGGCCGTGGATGTCGCGCAAGCCGTTGTGGCCGGCATGGCTGCCTCCGCGCTTGAGCTTGACCTGACCGGGGGGGATGTCGAGCTCATCGTGCACGACCAGGATTTCTTCGGGCAAGATCTTGAAGAAACGCGCGAGCGAGGCCACGGACTTGCCCGACAAATTCATGAAGGTCTGGGGCTCCAGCAGCCAGACGTTCTGGCCGTGCACCGTGGTGCGCGCCATCAGCCCGTGGTAGCTGCGCTCGGGCGCCAGCGTGGTCTTGAGCTCGCGCGCCAGGGCATCTATCCACCAGAAGCCCGCGTTGTGGCGGGTGGCTTCGTAGTCGGGCCCTGGGTTTCCAAGGCCTACAAACAGCTTGATCATCTGTTCGATTATCTGATGGTTGAAGGGAGGGGCAGGGCAGTCACGCATTGGCCCTGCACCAAACAAAACGGCCCACTTGCGTGGGCCGTAGTGCGGCTGGACGGCCTGCCGAGACAGGCGGGCCTTGTGCCGTGTGTGCTGACTGTCAAAAACCACCTGACCGGTGGCCTTCGTCGGTCGCAGAGCGAAGAATTACTTCTTGCCCTTGCCCTTGCCCTTGGCGTCGGCTGCAGGAGCGGCTTCTGCGGGGGTCTCGACCACCACGACAGGAGGCGTCACTGACACCAGCACGGGGTTGGTCTGGTTGCCGCGGATCTTGGCGGTCACGCCCTTGGGCAGCTTGATGTCCTTCAGGGTCAGGGACGAGCCCTTTTCCAGCTTGGACAGGTCCACAGCGATGAACTCTGGCAGGTCCGAAGGCATGCAGGTCACGTCGAGTTCGTTCACGATCGGGTTGACCATGCACTTGTCGACCTTGACGGCGTTGGACTCTTCAGCGCCGCTGAAGTGCAGTGGCACCTTCATGTGCAGCTTGGTCTTCTCGTCCACGCGCTGGAAGTCGATGTGCAGGACGAGTTGCTTGTAGGGGTGGTATTGCACGTCGCGCAGCAGGACCTTGGCGGTCTTGCCGGCCACTTCCATGTCCAGCACGCTGGAGTGGAATGCTTCCTTCTTGAGGGCGTGCCACAGTGCGTTGTGGTCGATCTCGATCAGTTGGGGTTCCGTAGCACCACCGTAGACGATGCCAGGTGTCTTGCCCGAAATGCGGAGACGGCGGCTCGCACCCGTGCCCTGCTTGGCGCGCTCAAAAGCGACGAAGTTCATATTTAGCTCCTGATAAGAGGCGACCGCGACCAGTCATCCCCTGTTTTAAAAAGGCTTGAGGCCACATGCCGCAAGCCTGCAAGTTGTTCCCGAACAAACAAACAACAAGCCTCCCGAGGGAGGCCTGTGCGCAGAACCGCTGCTGCCGTGCTCCCGAAGGAGCTGGGTCAGAACAGGTTTTCTTGGTCCGAGAACAGGCTCATCACCGACTCGCCCTTGGCAATGCGCTGGATCGTCTCGGCGATCAGCGGGGCCACGGAGAGTTGGCGAATCTTGGTGCATCCCTTGGCGTTGTCGCTCAGGGGGATGGTGTTGGTCACTACCACTTCATCGAGGGCCGAGCCCTTGGCGATGCGTTCAATGGCAGGGCCCGAGAAAATGGGGTGCGTGCAGTAGGCGTACACCTTCTTGGCGCCGCGCTCCTTGAGCACCTCGGCCGCCTTCACCAGCGTGCCGGCGGTGTCGATCATGTCGTCCATGATCACGCAGTTGCGGCCTTCGATTTCGCCGATCACGTGCATGACTTCGGACACGTTGGCCTTGGGGCGGCGCTTGTCGATGATGGCCAGGTCGCAGTTGAGCTGCTTGGCCAGCGCACGGGCACGCACCACGCCGCCCACGTCGGGGGACACGACGATCAGGTCCTCGTAGTTCTTCTGGCGCAGGTCGCCCAGCAGAACGGGAGAGGCATAGATGTTGTCGACCGGGATGTCGAAGAAGCCCTGGATCTGGTCGGCATGCAGGTCCATGGTCAGCACGCGGGCCACGCCCACGGTCTGCAGCATGTTGGCCACCACCTTGGCCGTGATCGGCACGCGGCTGGAGCGGGGGCGGCGGTCTTGCCGTGCATAACCAAAGTAGGGGATCACGGCGCTGATGCGTTCAGCCGATGCGCGCTTGAGCGCATCCACCATGATCAGCAGTTCCATGAGGTTTTCGTTGGTGGGAGCGCAAGTGGACTGCACCACGAAAACGTCGCGTGCACGCACGTTCTGCTTGATTTCAACGGTGACTTCACCGTCAGAGAAACGACCCACGTCGGCAGCGCCCAGGGTGGTACCCAGGTGCTGGGCGATTTCAGCTGCCATGCCAGGATTGGCATTGCCGGTGAAAACCATGAAGTCGGGGTGATTGGCTTGCATGAGAGTCCCAGCAGTCTGAAAATAATGCCCGTACGCGAGAAGATATTTGGCAGGGGAAGAAGGATTCGAACCTTCGCATGCCGGAATCAAAATCCGGTGCCTTAACCAGCTTGGCGACTCCCCTACACAGGTCAATTGCCGAAGGCAACCAACCTTAATTCTCGTCCGATGCCCAACCCGCAAGAGGGTGAATCATCAGATTTTCACATGCCTTGACCTGCCAGCCCTGGGGGGCTCCATCCAGATCAACTGCATGAGACATTTGCGCAAACACCGCACTGCCTGAGCCTGTCATCCTGCCTTGCAATCCGCGTGACCTGAGCCATTCGAGGGCTTCGGTAACTTGCGGGCAAAGAGCCTGGGCAACTGGCTGCAAGTCATTTCGACCGAAGTCAAAGTGTGCTGCAGCAAAGCCTAAGATTGTAGCACTGTCTGAATCACGTTTCAAACTCGGCGACGAAAAAATTAATTTTGTCTCCAAGCCTGCTGCAGGCTTCACGATCGCGAAGCGTGCTGGTGGCAGCTGGTGCACTTTCTCAAGCGGCGTGATTGTCTCACCAATTCCCTCCACAAAAGCGTTACGGCCGCGTAAAAAAAACGGAATGTCGGCGCCGAGCGTGATGCCGATCCTTTCCAGCGCGGCGCGGGGCAGGTGCAAGCCCCACAGCCGGTTGAGCGCCAGCAGCGTCGTGGCGGCGTCGGACGAGCCGCCGCCCATGCCTGCTTGCGCAGGGATGCTCTTGCTCACGGCAATGTGTGCACCCTGTGTGCAGCCTGTGGCCGCTTGCAGTGCGCGGGCTGCCTTGATCGTCAGGTCCACATCAGGCAGTGCAGCGCCGAGGTCCTCGCGGGTGATCTCCTGGCTTGCGCTGCGGCGTTCGAAGTGCAGTGTGTCGCACCAGTCCACCAGCATGAACACCGACTGCAGCAGGTGGTAGCCGTCATCACGCCGCCCGGTGATGTGCAAAAAAAGATTGAGCTTTGCCGGAGCCGGCACGTCGTAGAGGGCTTGCATGGACAGGGCGGGGCGCGAACGCTTGCGGATTGACGGCGCTGGCGGTGACCAGCAAAGAACGGCAGGATTAGCGTGTCAGTGCCACACGCAGCGTGGCCTGGGGCTGCGGGTCATCCCGGTGCGCCACGAGGCGCCCATCAGCAACGCCCGACAGATCGGCACGCCAGCCGGGCGCAGCGGCCTGTGTGCCCTGAAGCCAGCTGAACAACGCGGTCACCGGAATGCGGGTGCCCGTCACCTCTTGGAGCAAGGTGTCGAGCGAGTCGGAGCTGCGGGTCTCCTGCGAGCTCACAAGCTGCGCATGGCCGTCTTTCCAGTCGAGCTGCGCCAAGCGATTGCCCAGCGGGCTGAGCAGCACCAGCCCGCCTGCTTTGGCATTGCCCCGCAGTTCGAACATGGCTGAGAACGACTGCGAATCCTGGCCCTCGACCTGCAGTGCGAGGCGGCCGCTCCAGCTGTCTTCGTCGGCGGCAGCTTTCTGCAGAGGTTGCGCACAGCCCGCCAGCCACAAGGCGCAAATGGCCAGCATGAAGCGCCATCCGATGAATGCGCTTTGGGTTTGCGCCGCCATCGCCAGGCGGGGCATTGCGCCGTACAGACTCTGCATCAGAGCTTCACCCCGAGGCGTGCCAAGGTTTCTTTCAATGTTTCGTTGTCAGGGCTCACGCGCTGACCTTCCTTCCAGACTTTCAACGCGGCGTCCTTGTCGCCCAAGCTCCAGAGCACCTCTCCCAAGTGGGCGGCGATCTCTACGTCGGGTCGCCCTTTGTAGGCGGTTTCCAGCAGTTTGCGGGCCTCTGCCTTGTTGCCCAGGCGAAACTCCACCCACCCCAGGCTGTCAGTGATGAACGGGTCGTTGGGCGCGAATTCGAGCGCCTTCAGAATCAGTTGCTTGGCCTCGGGCAGCTGCTGGCCACGCTCGGCCAACGAGTAACCCAGGGCGTTGTAGGCGTGGTGGTAGTCCGGCTTCTGGGCGATGACCTGGCGCAGCAGCCGCTCCATGGTGTCCACCTGTCCGGCCTTCTCGGCCAGCATGGCCTGGTCGTACACCAGCTCGGTGTCTTGCGGCGCCAACGCCACGAGCTCGGTCTGGACTTTGTAGGCTTCCTGGTACTGCCGCTGGTCGCGCAGCAGTTGCACTTCTGCAGCCAGCTTCATGCGCTTGTCGTCTGCCGAAGTGCCCGGCAGGTTGCGCAGCAAGGCGCGGGCCTGCTCGATCTTGCCCTGGCGCGCCATCAGCGACGCACGGCGCATCTGCGCGCTGAAGACCTCTTCCACGTTGTCGATGCGCTTGAGCCATGCCTCGGCTCCGGCGAAGTCCTGTTTCTTTTCGGCGATCTGTGCATGCAGCAGATATGCCTGCGTCATGCCGCGCTGGCGCACTTCCGCATCGTCCAAGGCGGACAGCAGGTCCATGTAGCGCTTGAGGTCGTTCTCGGCCGCTGGCAAGCGGTTGTCCTGCAGATGCAGTGTGGCCAGTACCAGCCAGGCTTCTACCAGGTCCGGCTTTTCTTTTGTCGCGGCTTCGAGCTGTCGGGCTGCGTCTGCATAGCGTTGCTGGCCCAGCAGAACCCGCGCATAGGCCATGCGCAACTCCGGAACGGGTTGCTTGGACAAGGCCTGCACGACCAAGGGCTCCGCCTCTGGGCTGCCCTCGTCCATCAGCTCCAGCGCCAACTGGGCAGAGCCCTCGCTGCCCACGTCCAGTGCCTGCGCCTTGCGTGCGGCGTCCAGGGCGCCTGCCTTGTCGCCGGCGGCCATGCGCAGGCGGCCGAGGGACACCCACGCCACCGGCCCGGTCGCTGGATTGGTCAGCTCATTGACGAGGGCTGCTTCCACCACCTTGGCCGCCAGGGCCTTGTCGCTGGCTCGTCCATACACCTGGGGCAGGGCAGACAGCATGGCCGCCTTGCTGCGGGGTGGCGATAGTGCGAGTTCCAGGCGCAGCAAGTCGGGGGTTTCGCCGATGCGGTTCAGGGCCACCAGAATCTGCAGCACGTAGCGGTTGGCCTCGCGGGATTCGGGCAGGGCCTGCTTCCAGGCCTGCGCCGCTGCCAACGCGTATTCACCGGATCGGGACTGCAGCGCGATGTCTGCAGCGCGTTGGTACAGCTGTCCGTCGGCGCTGCGGCGGGCTGCTTCCAGCATGAAGGCATAGCCGGCACCCGGGTCACCGGTGCGGGCACTGACTTCGCCCAGCAGGATTTCGTAGAAGAGTTCCGCATCGAGCGCGGGGTTGGAGACCACGGGCGCCTCTGCAGGCGCAGAGGGTGCGTTTGCGCCCGGCGATTGCGCATACGCTGAACAAGCCGCAACCGCGATCGCTGTTGCCAGGGCGGTGGTCCGAAAGCTGTGAAATAACACCATCGGGTCATAATAATCCATGCCCGTTAACCCGATGTAGGTCGCGATCTATGCCTGAGTTGCCCGAAGTGGAAGTCACGCGCCGCAGTTTTGCGACGGCAATTGCCGGGGCGAGCATCGAGGGCGTCGCCATGGGCAAGCCGCTGCGGTGGCCGCTGGGGTGCGACCCCGAGGTTCTGGTCGGCCAGCAGGTGCTGGGGCTGCGCCGGCGGGGCAAATATCTGCTGGCAGATACCAGCCAGGGGTTGCTGCTGCTGCACCTGGGCATGTCCGGCAGCCTGCGCTTTGGCCACGGCCTTCCGCCGCCAGGCGTCCATGACCATTTCGACATGGCCACCAGCCATGGCACGCTGCGGCTGCACGATCCGCGGCGATTCGGTGCGGTGGTGTATACCCAGGGCGAGCAGGACCCTGTAGCCATCAAGCTGCTCGATACGCTGGGCATGGAGCCCTTGTCGGATTCTTTCTCCTTGCCCGCTTTTCAGGCCGGACTGAAAAAAAGCCGCACACCCATCAAGCAGTTGCTGCTGGGCGGCAAGCTCGTGGTGGGGGTGGGCAACATCTATGCATCCGAGGTGCTGTTTCTGGCAGGCATCCGCCCCACCACGGTTGCGGCGCGCATAGGCCCGGCCAGGGTGCGCAAGTTGCACGAAGCCATCGTGACGGTGCTGGCCAGGGCGGTGGAAATGGGCGGCAGCACGCTGCGCGACTTTTCCAGCGCCGACGGCATGGCCGGGCATTTTCAAACGCAGGCCAATGTCTATGGGCGCGAGGGGGCGGCTTGCCATGTCTGCAGCACCCCCATCAGGCTGCTGCGCCAGGGTCAGCGAAGCACTTACTTCTGCGCGCAATGCCAACGCACATGAAGATTGCGGAGCCCGAACTTCGCACTTCAGCACAGTCTGTGGACGGTCAATGCTATATTTTGTGCATGCCTGCTTCGTAGGCCCTATATATAGATATCTCCGGGAGCACAGTGGGACCCTCATTCAACGAACAGTTCGACCAGCATGGCGTCTGGAGACGTGAATTCGCCCAGCAGCTCAAGCGGCTGGGCGACTGGATGTCTTCGCATGACCTCATGGACTCGGCGGTGCGCGAGCGCCT
Organism: Acidovorax sp. LjRoot194; assembly: GCF_964253015.1. Lineage (NCBI taxonomy): Bacteria > Pseudomonadati > Pseudomonadota > Betaproteobacteria > Burkholderiales > Comamonadaceae > Acidovorax > Acidovorax sp. LjRoot194. The sequence continues at coordinate 1,318,209 of NZ_CAXUQB020000001.1, forward strand.
GCACAGGCTGGAAGAACAGGTTCGCAGCGACAAGGTCATGGTGGCTTTTGTCGCGGAGTTCTCGCGTGGCAAGTCCGAGCTGATCAACGCCATCTTCTTCGCCGACTACGGCCGGCGCATCATGCCGGCCAGCGCCGGGCGCACCACCATGTGCCCCACGGAGCTGGGGTATGAAGCCAATGTGCCCCCGAGCCTGCGGCTGTTGCCCATCGAAACCCGGCTGCAGGTGCAAAGCCTTGCAGAATGGCGGATGAAGCCGGAGCGTTGGCACGAGATACGGCTGGATGTCGGCAATGCCGACCAGATCGCCAAGGCGCTGGAAAAAGTGGCCGAAGTGCGCAAGGTCAGCCTGGACAACGCACGGGCGCTGGGCTTCTGGCACGACGACCTGGTCGACGAGAACCCCGTCCCGGACGCCCACGGCATGGTGGAAGTGCCGATGTGGCGCCACGCCATCATCAATATTCCGCATCCGCTGCTCAAGCAGGGCCTGGTCATCCTCGATACGCCAGGTTTGAATGCCGTGGGCGCCGAGCCGGAGCTGACCGTCAACCTGATTCCCCAGGCCCATGCGGTGGTGTTCATCCTGAGTGCGGACACCGGCGTGACGCGGTCCGATCTGTCGATCTGGCGCGAGCACCTGGCCATCTCTGCCGACAGCATGGACGCGCGCCTCGTGGTGCTGAACAAGATCGACACCTTGTGGGACACGCTCAATTCCGCCGAGCAGGTACAGGCCCAGATAGAGCGCCAGTGCCAGACGTCTGCCGAGATGCTCGGCGTGCCGCTGGAAAGAGTGGTGCCTGTCTCCGCGCAGAAGGGCCTGGTGGCCAAGATCACGGCCGACGACCTGTTGCTGGAAACCAGCGGCCTTCCGGTGTTGGAGGAGGCGTTGGCCAAAGGCATCATGGGCCAGCGGCAATCCATCTTGCGGTCTGCCGTGGCCCATGGCGTGGCCAATTTGCGCACCGAGACGTCGCGGGTCATCAACATCCGCCGCCGTGACCTCGATGACCAGATGGCCGAGCTGCGCAGCCTGCGCGGCAAGAACGCGTCGGTGATCGAGTCGATGCGCCAGCGTATCGAGCAGGAGCAGCGCGAATTCGACCTGAGCACCTCCAAGATCCAGGCCGTGCGGGCTGTGCACCTCAAGCTGTTGCGTGATGTGTTCCAGCAGCTGGGCGCCAAGTCGCTGAAGGGCGAGCTGTCCGAGCTGGCGCAGACGTTGCAGCAAAAAGGGCTCAAGCTGGGCGTCAAGAAAATATACGTCCAGACCTTCGACAAGTTGCGCAGCACGATGGACAAGGCCCAGGCGTCTGGCACTGAAATTCAGGCCATGCTGGGCGGGACTTTCCGGCAGTTGAATGCCGAGTTCGGATTTTCGCTGCAGGTGCCGCCCCCGCCGCAGTTGGAGCATTTCACGCACGATCTTCACCAGATCGAACAGAGCCACCTGCAGTACCTCGGCATGGGCAATGCCCTAAAGTTGGCACAGCCCGAATTTGCAGAACGATTGGTGCGTGCGCTGGCCATGCGCTTGCGCACGGTCTACGAGTCCGCGGCCAATGACCTGGAACTGTGGAGCAAGTCGGCCACCGCGCAACTGGATGCCCAACTGCGCGAGCGCCGCCGCAGTTTTGCACGTCGCATGGAAGCGGTAGACCGTATCCAGCAGGCTGCCAGCGGACTGGTCGAACGCATTTCCGAGATCGAAGCGGGTGAAGAAGAGCTGGGCCAGCTGGAGCAAAAGCTCCACGAACTGACGTCCAAGCTGGTCGCGCCCCCCGCCGTCGAAACCCTGGATGCCGACAAGCAACTTTTATCGGCATGAGTGAGGAACTGGGCGGTAGCGTTGCCGAGCGCGTAGTCGCTTGGCAAATGGCCAGTGGCCGCAATCATCTTCCGTGGCAGCAAACCCGCGATCCGTACCGGGTGTGGTTGTCGGAAATCATGCTGCAGCAGACCCAGGTCAGCACGGTGCTGGATTACTACGCGCGGTTCCTGGCCCGCTTTCCGGATGTCGCTGCGCTGGCTGCCGCGCCGCAGGACGAGGTCATGGGCCTGTGGAGCGGCCTGGGCTACTACACCCGCGCCCGCAACCTGCACCGCTGTGCGCAGCAGGTGATGCTGGAGCATGGCGGGGCGTTTCCCCGTACGGCGGAAGTGCTGGCCACCTTGCCTGGCATCGGCCGATCCACCGCGGGGGCCATTGCCGCTTTCTGCTTTTCAGAACGTGTCCCGATCCTGGACGCCAACGTGCGCAGGGTGTTGACCCGGCTGTTGGGGTTCGATGCAGATCTGGCGTCCGCCAAGAACGAGCGTGTGCTGTGGGAGCATGCCCAGGCGCTGCTCCCTGACCGTGATCTTGTGAACGCCATGCCTCGCTACACGCAGGGGTTGATGGACCTCGGGGCCACGGTGTGTGTGCCGCGGGCGCCGCGCTGCGAGGTGTGCCCGTTGAACCAAGTCTGCGTGGCTTTCAAGAACGGCGATCCGGAGCGCTACCCGGTCAAGACCCGCAAGCTTTCGCGCCGTTCTGAATCCTGGCAGTTGCTGGTGCTCAGAAACCCGCAAGGGCAGGTGTGGCTGCAGCGGCGTCCGGGGGCTGGCATATGGGCGGGCATGCACTGCGTTCCCATTTTTGAAGACAGTGCGTCGTTGCATCGGTGTGTGCAGACCTTGCAGGCTTTCCGCGGCGTGTCGGTGCAGGAGTTGCAGCCCTTCGTTCATGTGCTGACGCACCGCGATTTGCACCTGCATCCTGTGCTGGTCACTGGCGTGGGGACGTCCCAGCCGATGGACGACGGCGAATGGCTCGGCGCTGGCCAGTGGAGTTCCGTCGGGCTGCCTGCGCCCATTCGCAAGCTGCTGGATACGACCCAAGCCTCGCTGTGGTGAGGTCGGGGCAGGCAGGCATGAAGACGCTCGGGTCGCCGCGTGTCAGCGACCGTCCAGCTCACGGTGCCTGCGCAGGGCAGTCCATCGGTCGCTGAACACCTCCGCAAGCCTTTCCACCAGGTACACGGAGCGGTGCTGGCCCCCGGTGCAGCCGATGGCCACCGTGACGTAGCTGCGGTGGTTGCGGTCCAGGAACTCCAGCCAATGCGCCAGGAACTGCTCGATGTGCGTCTGCATCAACGACACCTCTGTCTGTTGGCGCAAGAAGCGCGCGACAGGCTCATCCAGGCCCGTCAGTTCGCGCAGCGCAGGCTCGTAGTGCGGGTTGGGTAGCATGCGCACGTCGAACACGTAGTCCGCATCCATCGGTATGCCGCGCTTGAATGCAAAGGACTGAAAGACGAGGGTCAGTTGACCGTGCGTCGTGGTCATCAGTCCCTTCACGTAGCTTTGCAGCTGCGATGACCTGATGGTGCTGGTGTCTATCACGTGCGACTGATCGCGCAACTCGGCCAGAAGCTCGCGCTCCTCCTCGATGATCTGCACCAGTGCCTTGCGTCCTTGCTGCAGGTCTGCGTGCGACAACGGGTGGCGCCGCCGCGTCTCGGAAAAGCGCCGCACCAGCGTGTCGATGGTGGCATCCAGAAAGATGGATTGCACTGATACGCCCTGGCTGCGCAGCCGGGCCAGCTCCTGCGGGACCTGGTGCAACGATGTGGCACTGCGCACATCCATGGCGATGGCCAGGCGGTGGCCGTGGTGGTGGTGTTCCAGGGCGACGAATGCGGGGAGCAACTCAGGGGGCAAATTGTCGACGCAGTAGTACCCGGCATCTTCCAGCGCGTGCAGGGCCACGGACTTGCCGGAGCCCGACATGCCGGTGATCAGGACGATTTCCAACGCCATCAGCGGGCCCTTTCCTGGGGCGCTGCGGCGGTCGCCAGGTCCAGCATCTCGCGGGCGTGATTCAGGGATGCATCGGTGGATTTTTCACCGCCCAGCATGCGCGCAATCTCCGCCACACGGGTTGTGCCCTGCACGGCGACCACCGAGCTCGTCGTTCCGTCCGGGCTCTTGCGCTTGGCGACCTTGAGGTGGTGGTGGGCGCAGGCGGCCACCTGCGGCAGGTGGGTGACGGCCAGCACCTGGCGATCGCTCCCCAGTTGCTGCATGAGCCTGCCCACGGTTTCGGCCACGGCCCCGCCCACACCCGAGTCCACCTCGTCAAAAATCAGCGTGGGCGCCAGCCCGAGTTCACTGGTCGTCACGGAGATCGCCAGCGAGATCCGCGACAGCTCCCCGCCCGAGGCCACCTTGCCAATCGGCTTGGGCGTCATGCCGGGGTGTCCCGCCACCAGAAACACCACATCGTCGATGCCGTGGGACGACGGCTCTGCCGACTTGCTCACGGAGACTTCGAACTTGCCGCCTTCCATGCCCAGCCCCTGCATGGCCTGCGTAATGGCCAGAGACAGCTTGGGCGCCGCCTTGGCCCGCCCCAGCGACAAGGCGCGGGCCGCCGCCTGATAGGCCTTTGCACTGGCGGCTTCGGCCGCTTCCAGGCGCTCCAGATCGGTCGCGGCATCCAGCTGCTGCATCTCGCCCTTCCAGCCCCTCAGCAACGCCGGAAGCTCAGCGGGTGTGCGCTTGTACCGGCGCGCGAGCGTCATCCATTGCGAGATGCGCGTGTCGAGCTCTGCCAGACGCTGCGGGTCGATTTCTGCGTGCCGCAGGTACAGCTGCAGCGAGTGGGCCACGTCGCTCGCCTGGGCGAGGCTCGATGCCAGGATATCGGCAAGGCTTGCGAACTCGGGCTCGATATGTTCCTGCCCATGCAGCAGTGCATGGGCACGGCCAATGCCGGCCAGTGCGCCCGTGTCGTCGTCCTGCAGCGCATGCAGCGCACCCTCGGCACCGTCCAGCAAGGCCTGGGCATGCGACAGGCGCTTGTGCTGGGCGTCGAGTTCTTCCCATTCGCCATCGGCGGGCGAGAGCTTATCCACCTCGCCGATCTGCCATTGCAGCCGTTCGCGTTCCTGCTGCAAGTTGGCTTGGGCCTGACGGGCCTGCTCCAGAGTTTTTTGATCGGTACGCCACCGCGTCCAGCGCGTCGACGTGTCGGCGCTGTTCAGCCCTGCGAACGCATCCAGCCGCCCGCGCACGGAGTCCGGCCGGGTCAGGCTTTGCCAGGCGTGTTGACCGTGGATGTCCAGCAGCAAGTCTCCCAGCGAGCGCAACTGCGCCGCTGTGGCGGGCGTGCCGTTGATCCAGGCGCGGCTCTTGCCCTGCACATCGATGGTGCGGCGCAAGAGCAACGGCCCGTCGGTCTCGAAACCAGCATCTTCCAGCCAGGGCGCGATGTGGGCAGGGTTGTCGAATTCGGCGCAAAGGTCCGCCTTGGTCGCGCCTTCTCGAACCGTGCCGGCATCTGCGCGCGAGCCCAGCACGAGCTGCAGCGCGTCGATGAGGATGGACTTGCCTGCACCGGTCTCACCGGTCAGCACAGTGAACCCGGGGCTCAGTTCCAGCTCCAGCGACTCCACGATGACAAAGTCACGCAGGGTGATGCGTCGCAGCGCCATGGTCAGGAGCCTCCTTCGTTCCAGCGCAGCTTCTTGCGCAGGGTGGCAAAGTAGTTCCAGCCCAAAGGATGCAGAAACCGCACGCAGTGCTCTGAGCGTTTGACCAGAATGCGGTCGCCGTGCAGCAGCGATGCCAGCGACTGCATGTCAAAGTTGGCGCTGACATCCCGGCCGCTGACCACCTCGACGGCCACCTCGGTGGCATCCGACAGCACAATGGGTCGGTTGGACAAGGTGTGGGGCGCGATGGGCACGAGCACCCAGCCCGGAATGGAAGGGTGGAGCATTGGTCCGCCGGCGGACAGCGAATACGCCGTCGACCCGGTGGGTGACGCGATGATGAGCCCGTCGGCACGCTGGTTGGCCACAAAGCGCCCGCCCACCTCGACGCGCAACTCCACCATGCCCGATGTGGCCCCGCGGTTGACGACCACGTCGTTCATCGCCAGCGCCTCGAACACCACTCTTTCATCGCGCACGACCCTGGCGTGCATGAGCGGCCTGAGGTCCTCTTCGTATTCGCCCCGCAGCATGGGCGCCAGCGTGGCCTGATAGGCATCGAAAGGAATATCGGTGATGAAACCCAGGCGCCCCTGGTTGATGCCGATCAGCGGCGTGCCGAAGCGGGCCAGCCGGCGACCGATGCCCAGCATGGTGCCGTCGCCCCCCACCACCAGGCCCAGGTCGCACTGGGCGCCTATCTCGTCTACAGTGAGTGCTGGGTAGTGCGCCAGGCCCATGTTGCTGGCAGTCTCGGCTTCGAGGGCCACTTCGCAGCCCTGCTGTTCTAAAAAGTGAGCGATACCTTCGAGTGCCTGGCGCGAAGTGTCGCCTGCAGAGCCCGCTGATGAAGCCTGGTACTTGCCTATGAGGGCGACATGGCGGAAATTGGAGGTCATCACGAAATTACATCATTAAAATCATTCCATGCTCGATGACCGTGCCAAGTTGTTGCTCAAAGCCCTGGTCGAGCGTTACATCGCCGACGGGCAGCCCGTGGGCTCAAGAACTCTGTCGCGCGCGTCGGGGCTGGACCTGTCGCCCGCGACCATCCGCAACGTGATGGCCGACCTGGAGGAGCTGGGCTTGATCGCCAGCCCGCACACCTCTGCCGGACGCATTCCTACTGCGCGGGGCTACCGGCTGTTTGTGGACACGATGCTTACCGTGCAGCGCGACTCATTCATGCCCGCGCAGCTCGCGCCGGAGCAGCCTCAGAAGGTCATCGCCAACGCGGCACAGCTGCTGTCCAACCTGTCGCAGTTTGTCGGCGTGGTCATGGCGCCCAGGCGCACCTCTGTTTTTCGGCACATCGAGTTTTTGAAGCTGTCAGAACGGCGCTTTCTGGTGATCATCGTGTCGCCGGAAGGGGATGTGCAAAACCGCGTGATCTTTACCGAGGTCGACTACTCCGCATCGCAGCTGATAGAGACCTCGAATTTCTTGAATGCTCACTACGCGGGCCTGGCCATGGAGCAGGTGCGCGAACGCCTGAAGTCCGAGGTGGATGCGCTGCGGGGCGAAATCGCATCGCTCATGCAGGCCGCGGTGAATGTGGGTTCCGAAGCCATGTCGGCGGCGCAGGACGAGGTGGTGATATCCGGCGAGCGCAACCTGCTGGCCGTGAGCGATTTTTCCAGCGACATGGGCAACCTGCGGCGGGCCTTCGATCTCTTCGAGCAGAAGACCCAGATCCTGCGTCTGCTGGACATCTCCAGCCAGGCAGAAGGCGTGCGGATCTACATCGGCGGCGAGAGCCACGTGGTGCCGTTCGAAGAACTGTCGATAGTCAGCTCGCCCTACGAAGTGGACGGCAAGGTGGTCGGCACGCTCGGCGTGATCGGCCCTACGCGCATGCCGTACGACCGGATGATCCAGATCGTGGACATCACCTCCAAGCTGGTGTCCAACGCGCTCAGCCACCGCAAGTAAGCCCCTACAATACGGCGCTTGCCCCGTTGTGTATGCAGCGCAGGAGCATGGCTTGGGGCGTTAGCTCAGTTGGTTAGAGCAGAGGACTCATAATCCTTTGGTCGTTGGTTCAAGTCCAACACGCCCTACCACCACCATCCACCATCGATGCGTGGGCGGTGTTTGCAGATCAAAGCCATTTTTCTTGCCGGCTTCAGCCCGTTTTCCTTTTGGACGTGCTGCAGTGCATTACAATCTCGGCTTGCGCTGAATTGTGCTTTTGTTGATGTGCTGCTAGCAGCAAGGGTCAGCAAGAAAATGATGATTTTCAAGGGCCGCCAAGAAATCATGCTATAATTCAAAGCTTAGCGGCTGTAGCTCAGCTGGATAGAGTACTTGGCTACGAACCAAGGGGTCGTGGGTTCGATTCCTGCCAGCCGCACCAATGTTTAAAGCCTGCAATCGCAAGATTGCAGGCTTTTTCATTTGTCCCAGCGTTTCTCGCTGACAGGGGAGATCTGCGATGAGCAAGGCCTTTACCAAAGAAACCGATGCGTCCGATGACGACGAGTTGGTACTGCCAGCGTTACCCGCTGGCGGCAAGAACTACATCACCCCGGCCGGATATGCGCGGCTGCGGGATGAGTTGCTGGACCTGATCGACAACGAGCGCCCCAAAGTGGTGGAGGCCGTGCACTGGGCTGCCAGCAACGGGGATCGGTCTGAAAACGGCGACTATCTCTACGGCAAAAAACGTTTGCGAGAGATCGACCGGCGCATTCGCTTTCTCACCAGGCGGCTCGAGATTGCCGAGGTGGTGGACCCCAGCCTGCACGTGGGCAGCGACCAGGTGTTCTTCGGCGCCACAGTCACTTACATCGATGACGAAGGGGTTGAGCGCACGATCACCATCATGGGCATCGACGAGGCGGACAGCCGCGAGTCGCAGGTGAGCTGGATCTCGCCGGTGGCGCGTGCGCTCTTGAAGGCACGGGTGGGGGATGAGGTGCAGCTGCCTACGCCCGGTGGCGTGCGAAGCCTTGAAGTGGTGGCGGTGCAGTACCCCCAGCGCATCGAAGCCGCCGGCTAGCAGCATCAACAGCGCGGCATCGTTACGTCACTTCAGGTCACGTCAATTCGATCGTTCGCTCACTAGCTCCACCTCACACCAGTTGACGCTGATGCGGCGCACAGCGCAGCGCTGGCGCCCGCTCAGGCTGCCTGCGGCGTGATGCGAACGGCGCGAATGACGGCCTGCGTGCGCCGCAAGTTGCGCAGCGCAGTTTCGAGGTGGATCTGGTCGCGCACTGCCACGATGAAGCGCAAGTCCGTGGTGTCCAGGGCTGCCTCGTCATCCATGTCCACATGGGTGATGTCGGCTTCCGAGCTGGCCAGTTCTGCGGCCACGCGGGCGAGCACGCCTTTGCCGTTGGTAACGGTCACGACGACGCCGGTTTCGAACATGCGCGTGGGCTCGTCAGACCAGTCCACCGCAATGAACCGCTCGCTGTCCTTGTGCTGCAGCCGTTTGGCCACGGTGCAATGCGCGTTGTGGACGACCAGGCCCTCGCCACGGCCCAGGTAGCCGACGATGCTGTCTCCCGGCACAGGGCGGCAGCAGGTCGCATATTGCACCGAGGCGTTTTCGCTGCCGTCCAGGGTCACCGCGCCTTGCGACAGTGTCTCGTGGGACGTGTAGCGCTCCCGCGTCATGAGCAGGGCGTCTGGGCGGTGGCCGTGTTCGGACATCAGCACCATCAGCCGCTTGGCCACGATGCTGGCGATGCGTTTGCCCAGGCCCAGGTCGGTCATGAGCTCGCTGCGGGTCCGGTTGCCGGTAAAGCGCAGCAGCTTGTCCCACAGGGGTTGTGTTTCTGCAGACACCGGTGGCAGTTGCTCCAGCCCCTCGGCGCGGATGGCCTGGGTCAGCAGTTTTTCGCCCAAGCCTTCGGATTCAGTCTGGGCCAGGGTCTTGAGGTAGTGCCGGATTTTCGAGCGTGCGCGGCCGGTGCGGACAAAACCCAGCCACGCCGGGTTGGGCGTGGACACTGGCGCGGTGATGACTTCCACCACATCGCCGTTCTTGAGCTCGGTGCGCAGGGGTACCTGCTCGTTGTTGATCTTGGCGGCCGTGGTGCGGTCGCCCACATTGCTGTGGATGGCATACGCAAAGTCGACCACCGTGGCGCCACGCGGCAAGGCCATGATCTGGCTCTTGGGCGTGAAGACGTACACCGCGTCGGGGAACAGGTCGACCTTCACGTGGTCCCAGAACTCCGCCGCGTCGCGGGTTTCGTTCTGGATGTCGAGCAGCGACTGCAGCCACTTGGTACCCAGGCGCTCGGCAGACGTGCCGTCGCCATCCTGTGCCTTGTACAGCCAGTGCGCTGCCACGCCGGCTTCGGCAATGACGTGCATCTCGTCGGTGCGCATCTGGAACTCGATGTTCACGCCCGAGGGGCCTACCAGGGTGGTGTGCAGCGACTGGTAGCCGTTGAGCTTCGCAATCGCGATGTGGTCCTTGAACTTGCCCGGCACGGGCTTGTACATCTGGTGCAGCACACCCAGTGCGGTGTAGCAGTCTGTCACCGTGGGCACGATCACGCGGAAACCGTAGATGTCCGTCACCTGGGCAAAGCTCAGGTGTTTGAGGTCCATCTTCTGGTAGATGGCGTACAGGGTCTTCTCGCGGCCGGCCAAGCGCACCTGCATGCCGATCTTGGAGAAGGCGGCATCGACCTCGGTCTGCACCCGCTGCACCAGGTCGCGGCGGCGGTTGCGCGACTTGTTGACCGCCTTGGACAGCGTGGCGTAGCGCCAGGGGTGCAGGTGGCGGAACGACAGGTCCTGCAGCTCGCGGTAGGTCTGGTTCAGGCCCAGGCGGTGGGCGATGGGTGCGTAGATCTCCAGCGTTTCCGACGAGATGCGGCCCCATTTGCTGCGCGGCATGTCCGACAGCGTGCGCATGTTGTGCGTGCGGTCGGCCAGCTTGATCAGAATGACTCGGACGTCGCGGGCCATGGCCAGCAGCATCTTGCGGAAGGATTCGGCCTGGTTTTCTTCGCGGGTGTTGAACTGCAGCTTGTCCAGCTTGGTGAGTCCGTCCACCAGTTCTGCCACCGGTGCGCCGAAGCGGTCGATGAGGTCCGCCTTGGTGACGCCGCAGTCTTCCATGGCGTCGTGCAGCAGCGCTGCCATGAGCGCCTGCGCATCGAGCTTCCAGCTGGCGCACTGGGCGGCCACGGCAATCGGGTGCGTGATGTAGGGCTCGCCGCTGTTGCGCAACTGGCCTAGGTGGGCCTCGTCGGCAAACCGGTAGGCCTGGCGCACCTGCTCGATGCTGGTGGCGTCCAGGTAGTCCAGGCTGTCGGTCAGCGCGGCAAAGCTGGCCGCAGCTGCATTGGCCGCCGCTGCAGCTGCCGAGAGTGTCCCTGCCGAGGGCGAATCGCCAGGCCGGGGCTGCGTTGCAGAAGGTGAGTTGAGCACCGCGTTCATGCCTTTAATGTAGCGCGGGAGCGCACCCGGCGAGTTCGGCGCAAAAAAAAGCACCGCTGGCGCGGTGCTTTTTGCGGGCGCGGCCCGGCAGAAACCTCAACCAGGAACCTTCTTGAGCATCTCCAGACCCACTTTGCCTTCGGCGATTTCGCGCAGGGCGGTCACGGCGGGCTTGTTGCGGCTTTCGATACGGGGAGCATGGCCCTGGCTCAGCATGCGAGCGCGGTAAGTGGCTGCCAACACGAGCTGGAAACGGTTGGGGATCTTTTCCAGACAGTCTTCTACGGTGATGCGTGCCATGGGGTGTACTCCGGGATTCAGGTGATATTGAGCGACTGGAAGGTGTCAGCACGCGCGCGGCGCTGGGCGGCGTACTTCAGGCGCTGGGCATGAACCACGGCTTTCAGGTCGAAGAGCGCGCGTTCAAACAACTCGTTGATTATAACGAAGTCGAATTTACTGACCTGGGCCATCTCTTCGGCCGCGTTCTTGAGGCGCACTTCGATGACGTCGGGAGAGTCCTCGCCCCGGCGCTCCAGGCGCGAGCGCAGCTCTTCCCAACTGGGCGGGAGGATGAACACCAAAATGGCGTTGGCAAACGCCTGCTTGATCTGCAAGGCGCCCTGGAAGTCGATCTCCAGAATCACGTCCGTGCCCTGGGCAATGCGCTCCTCGATGGCTTTCTTGGAGGTGCCATAGCGGTTGCCGTGGACGTGCGCCCACTCGACGAAAGCGTTGCCTTCGATCATGGCGTCGAACTCGGGCTGCGATGCAAAGTAGTAGTCGCGCCCGTGCTTTTCCTGCCCGCGGGGGGGGCGGGTGGTGTGCGAGATCGACAGGTGGACGTGGGAGTCAAGTTCCAGCAGGGCCTTGACCAGGCTGGATTTGCCAGCGCCACTGGGCGCCGCCACTACGAAAAGGTTTCCTGGATAGTCCATAACGAATATGCGTCCAGCGCTATCAAAACTCGGGTGTCATTCAATATTCTGCACCTGCTCGCGCATCTGCTCGATCAGCACCTTCATGTCCACGCTGATGCGCGTGAGGTCGAGTGCGGCCGACTTGGAGCCCAGGGTGTTGGCTTCGCGGTGCAGTTCCTGGATGAGAAAGTCCAGCCGTTTGCCCACTTCACCGCCTTTTTTCAGCAGGCGCTCGATTTCGTCGAGGTGCGAGTCGAGCCGGGTGATTTCCTCGGCCACGTCGATGCGGATGGCAAAGGCCGTGGCCTCTGTCAGGGCGCGGTCGCGCGCGGCCTCGGGTGCCACGGCGCCGTCGGTGAGCGCCATGGCTTCCTTCCAGCGCTCCATGAAGCGGGTGCGTTGCTGATCGACCAGCTGGGGCACCATGGGGACGGCCTGCGCCGCCAGGGCGCGCAACTGCTTGAGGCGGTCCTGGAGCATCGCGGCCAGGCGCTTGCCTTCGCGTTCGCGGGCGGCCATGAGGGCGTCGAGAGCCTCTTCCGCCAGGGCAGGAACCGCGTCGCTCCAGTCTTCGCTCGCCGAGGGGGCGTTGGCGCACAGGCGCAGCGCGTCTGCCACGGTGAGGGGGGCGGCGTTGGGCAGCCAGGCCTTCACCGAGTCCTGGATGGAATTGAGCCGCTGCAGCAGGCGCGGGGGCGGGTCCTGCAGCGTGTTGCTGTCCTCGGACTCCAGCGCGGCGCGCACTTCGACCTTGCCGCGCTTCAGGCGCGCGGTCAGCAGGCTGCGCAGGGCGGGCTCCTGCGCGCGCAGTTCGTCGGGCAGGCGGAAAGACAGGTCCAGAAAGCGGCTGTTGACCGAGCGGATTTCGAGCCCCAGCCGGCGCGACGGCGTCGCGCGGGCATCGGTTTCTGCGCCAGTGGCGGACGCGCCATGCTGTGCGCTGGCGTATCCGGTCATGCTGTAAACTGGCATTGGACTTTTTGATGGTTGCTTGCGATCCGGCGATTATCCGGGTTCCGCTCTACCCCCGAGTCATCTTCGCAAAATATGTCAAAAATCAAGCCGGCTCCCTTGCCGCCCGACACCGCCATTGGTGGATACCGCGTGGTTCGCAGGGTGTCCTCCGGGGGCTTTGGTGTGGTGTATCTCGCCACCGACAGCGAAGGCCAGCAGGTCGCCATCAAGGAATACCTCCCCTCGTCGCTGGCCACCCGCGGCCCCGGCGAGCTGCTCCCCAAGGTGCCGTCCGAAAAGCTCTCGCTGTACCGCCTGGGCCTCAAGAGCTTCTTCGAAGAGGGCCGCTCGCTCGCCCAGATCTCGCATGCCTCTGTCGTGAGCGTGCTCAATTTCTTTCGCGAGAACGAAACCGTCTACATGGTGATGAACTACCTGGAGGGCGCGACCCTGCAGGACTTCATCATCACCGCGCGCGACCTGAAGACGCAGAAGGTCTTTCGCGAATCCACCATCCGCTCGTTGTTCGACGAGGTGCTGCGCGGGCTGCGCATCGTGCACCAGCACAAGATGCTGCACCTGGATATCAAGCCGGCCAACATCTTCATCACCGACGACAACAAGGCCGTGATGATTGACTTCGGCGCCGCGCGCGAGGTGCTGTCCAAGGAAGGCAACTTCATTCGCCCCATGTACACCCCCGGCTTTGCCGCGCCCGAGATGTACCGGCGCGACTCGTCGATGGGCCCGTGGACCGACATCTATGCCATCGGTGCCTGCATCTATGCCTGCATGCAGGGCTTTCCGCCCAACGAGGCGCCCCAGCGCATCGAAAAAGACCGCCTGTCCCTGGCGCTGACCAAGCTGCGCGGCGTGTACTCCGACAACCTGATCGAGGTGGTGGAGTGGTGCATGGCGCTCGACCCGCTGTCGCGCCCGCAGTCGGTGTTTGCGCTGCAAAAGGAGCTCAGCCGCGAGGGCGAGCGCCGCTACACCAAGCTGTCCGTCGGCGAAAAAATGCGGCTGCAGTTGGACACACTCGTGTCCGACACCAAGAAGAATGTGCAGAAGGTGGGCGAAGCCACCGGTATCGGAGCCAAACCCAAATGAACACGACTGACGCCCAGCGGGTAGGGGTGGGGCGCCCATGAAGTTCTCCGTATTCCAGATCAGCCGCCGCGGCGGCCGCGAGAAGAACGAAGACCGCATGGGCTATTGCTACACGCGCGAGTCGGGCCTGTTCGTGCTGGCCGACGGGATGGGCGGGCACCCCGAGGGTGAAGTCGCCGCGCAGATTGCGCTGCAGACCATCTCGGCGCTGTTCCAGCGCGAGGCCAAGCCACAGCTCAAGGACGTGCAGGAGTTTCTCTCGGGCGCCTTGCTCGCGGCCCACCACCAGATCCTGCGCTACGCCACCGACAAGGGCATGCTCGACACGCCGCGCACCACCCTGGTGGCTGCGGTGGTGCAGGCCGGCACGGCCACCTGGATCCACTGCGGCGATTCGCGCCTGTACATGGTGCGCGACGGCGACCTGCTGACCCGCACCCGCGACCACTCGTACATGGAACTGCGCAACTCGCCGCCACCGGGGCTGGAGCGCATCAACCGCAACGTGCTGTTCACCTGCCTGGGCTCGCCCACCAAGCCGATCTACGACATCACCGGCCCGGTGTACCTGGAGCAGGGCGACCGGATTCTGCTGTGCTCCGACGGCCTGTGGGGCACGCTCAGCGATGAAGACATCTCCAAGCAGATCGCCCGCAACACGGTCTCGCATTCCGTGCCCGACCTGGTGGAGGCTGCGCTGCGCAAGGCTGGCGACAGCAGCGACAACGTCACCGTGATCGCGCTGGAGTGGGAGACGCCCGACGCGTTCGAGTCCACCCAGGGCGTGTCCACCGACAGCATCAGCGACGACGTGTTCGCGTCCACCATCCAGGCCGGCCCGCTGGACGGGCTGGTGGACGACCTCGATGACGAAGCCATTGAACGCTCCATCGCAGAGATCAACGAGGCCATCCGGCGGTCTGCGGCCAGAAAGGCGTGACGCGTTTCGCCGTGCCGCTGTGCACGTTGCGGCTTGTAGTGCGCCGCTGCGACCGGTGAGCTACCGTGCCATTCGGCCGTGCAGCACCACCAGTACGACGTGATTCATGCTGTGCCGCGATGGTTGGCGTGAGCGGAGCGGGACGGTACGCGCGCTGAACGAATCACCGCCCACTGCCGCCAGCAGTGCCCGTGCAGTGCCCGTGCATTGCCCGTGCATTGCCGGCCGTGTGCGGATGGACCGTTGGACTTTCCTTTTTTAGGCCTTCGCGCCGGGTGACTCCGGCGGGCTGCATTTTTGAGAACTGACACCACCATGACCACTTTCAACCGCACCGGCGGCCGCGCCGCCGACCAACTGCGCCCTGTGCGCATCACCCGCCACTACACCATGCATGCCGAAGGTTCGGTGCTGATCGAGTTCGGCAACACCAAGGTCCTGTGCACGGCATCCGTCGAAGAACGCGTGCCACCGCACAAGCGCGGCAGCGGCGAAGGCTGGGTCACGGCCGAATACGGCATGCTGCCGCGGTCCACGCATTCCCGCAACGACCGCGAGGCCGCGCGCGGCAAGCAAAGCGGCCGCACGCAGGAGATCCAGCGCCTCATCGGCCGGTCGCTGCGCGCGGTGTTCGACCTCAAGCTGCTGGGCGAGCGCACCATCCAGCTCGACTGCGACGTGATCCAGGCCGATGGCGGCACCCGCACCGCGGCCATCACCGGCGCGTGGGTGGCTGCGCACGATGCGGTCAGCCGGCTGCTGGCCAGCGGCAAGATCACGCGGTCGCCGCTGCTGCAGCCCGTGGCGGCCATCTCCGTGGGCATCGTGCAGGGCATGCCGCTGCTGGACCTCGAATACGTGGAAGACGTCGACTGCGACACCGACATGAACGTGGTGCTGACCGGCGCGGGCCATTTTGTCGAAGTGCAGGGCACGGCCGAGGGGGCGGCCTTTACCCGCGCCGAAATGGACCAACTGCTGGCCCTCGCTGAAAAGGGCATTGCCGAACTCGTGGCCCTGCAGCAGCAGGCGCTGGCTGTGAATGCTCCTTAATTGATAGCTACTAGCGCTTGCTAGGCAAGCGGTAGCGGACATTTTGACCATGAAAATCGTACTTGCATCCAATAACCGCGGCAAGCTGGCCGAGCTGCAGGCCATGCTGGCCCCGCTGGGCGTAGAGCTGGTGCGCCAGGCCGACCTGGGCGTGGGCGAGGCCGACGAGCCCTTTCGCACCTTTGTGGAAAACGCGCTGGCCAAGGCGCGCTTCGCCTCGGCGCACACCGGGCTGCCCGCCCTGGCTGACGATGCCGGCCTGTGCGTGGACGCCTTCGGCGGCCTGCCCGGTGTGGACACGGCTTACTACGCCACCCAGTTCGGCTACGACAAGGGCGACGACACCAACGTGCAGGCGCTGCTGGAGCAGATGCAGGCCGTGGACCAGCGCCGCGCGGCCATGGTCAGCACGCTGGTCGCCGTGCGCAGCCCCGAAGACCCCGAGCCCCTGATCGCCGTGGGCCGCGTGGTCGGAGAGATTGCGCGGGAGCGCCGCGGCAGCAACGGCTTCGGGTTCGACCCCATCATGTTCATCCCCGAGTTCGGCAAGACCTTTGCAGAGCTGCCCGTCGAAGTGAAAAACGCCCACAGCCACCGCGGCCGCTCAGCGCAGCAGATGCTGGCGCTGCTGCGCGAGCGTTGGCTGTGAGCGCCACCGCGTTGCACAGCCAGGGCTATTTGTCTGCAGGGCCTCCGCCATGAACACCATTCCCATCACACCTGCAGCCACGGCCGCGCCCGCAGAGCCCGCGCCCCAGCGCGACATCCAGCACTACATGCGCCCGGGCCTGTTGCAGCTGCAGAGCCTGCCGCCGCTGTCGCTGTACGTGCACCTGCCGTGGTGCCTCAAGAAGTGCCCGTACTGCGACTTCAACTCGCACGAAGCCCGCGGCGACGCCGATGCTGGCGGGTCCGCCGTGCCCGAGCAGCGCTACATCGACGCCCTGATGGCCGACCTGGAGTCCGCGCTGCCGCTGATCTGGGGGCGCACGGTGCACAGCATCTTCATCGGTGGCGGCACGCCCAGCCTGTTTTCGCCCGCCTCCATCGATCAGCTCATCGGCGGCATCCGTGCCCGTCTGCGGCTGGAGGCCGACTGCGAGATCACGATGGAGGCCAACCCCGGCACCTTCGAAAAGGACCGCTTCCGCGCGTTCCGCGGTGCGGGTATCACGCGCCTGTCCGTAGGGGTGCAAAGCTTCAACGACCGGCACCTGATGGCCCTGGGCCGCGTGCACGACCGCGCGCAGGCCCTGGCGGCTGTCCAAGAGGCGGCAGACGCGTTCGACACCTTCAACCTCGACATCATGTACGCGCTGCCGGGGCAGACCATGGAGGAGCTCGAGCAGGACATGCAGACCGCGCTGGCCCTGAAGCCGCCGCACATCTCCATCTACCACCTCACCATCGAGCCCAACACCTATTTCGCCAAGTACCCCCCGGCCATCCCGGAGGATGACCTGGCCTACGCCATGCTCGACCGCATCACCGAGATGACGGGCCAGTCAGGCATGGACCGGTACGAGATCTCGGCCTATGCACAGCCCGGCCACCAGTGCTTTCACAACACCAACTACTGGCAGTTCGGGGACTATCTGGGCATTGGCGCCGGCGCGCACAGCAAGCTCAGCTTTGCGCACCGCGTGGTGCGGCAGGTGCGCTTTCGCGAGCCGCGGCTGTACATGGACCAGGCCCTGGCAGGGCGCCCCGTGGCGCAGGATGAAGAGGTCAAGCGCGCCGACTTGCCGTTTGAATTCATGCTCAACGCCTTGCGCCTGCGCGACGGCTTTGCCCTGCAGGACTTCACGGAACGCACGGGCCTGCCGATCACGGCCATCGCCAAAAGCCTGCAGGAGGCGGAGCGCAAAGGCCTGATCGAGCGCGACATGGCCCGTGTGCGGCCTACCGAGCGGGGCTTCGATTTCCTGAGCGACCTGCAGGAACTGTTTCTCGCCCATTGAGCGGCAACCAACCCTGAGATCGCCGGGCGCTCACTGGCCTATTTGTCCACGCACGTGGGCGTGGGGGCCAAGCGCCCCGGCGGCAAATCTCATCCGCAGTTCACCGCCACAATGCGCCCGCTCGCGTCGACCTCCAGGTTCAGGCGCTGGGCATTGAACTCCTTGGTGATCATCTGACCGGGCCGCAGGATGCGGGCGATCTGCGCGCCCGACCGTGCGCGCGCGGTTTCCACCACGGTGGACGTGCTGTTCTGCCCCACAGCGCCCTGGGCCGGTTGCGCCGTGCATTGGCCGGTGGCAGGCGGGGGCGGCGGCGCGCTGGCGCTCGGGGTGCCTGCGGCGCCGCTGGATGCTGCGGGCGCCGTGCCGTAGTTGGAGCAGCCGCCAAGGGCCGCGGCGGCAAGGATCAGGCTAGTCGAGACGATGCGGATGGGTCGGGACATGGCAGGAACTCCTCAGAAATTGGATGCAGTCACCTTAAAGGAACGCCTCGGTGATGGGGGTGTCCACAGGTAACAGCAAGGGCCTTGCAGCATATTGTTTGGATGGTCGAAATTTGACCGCATCCATGTGCAAATTGAAAAATCGGTTTCGTCCTACATGCTGAGTTTTTGTGCGGTTTTACTATCACCAAGTCGACACCCTCTCGACATCCCTCCCGCTTGCAACAAGCAAGTGTTAAGCCCGCACTACGCGGGCTTTTTTTTGGTCGTGCGGCTTGTGCTGCGGGCTTGGCGCGCCATGCCGACGAGAAGCATGTTGTGCGGTTTATGGGGAACTGGGGTACGGCTGAAGGTGGTCGGCCGCCCAACGGCTGCGCCGGCCAAGCCCCACCACCGCAGGGCTGAGCTTGGCGGGAGGCTACGGCGGAGTTGCTACCGCTTCAGACAGCAATTGCCCATACAGCGCAACATAGGGCTTGGCCGCGTGCTCCCAGGCGTAGTCCTGCGCCATGCAGCGCCTTTGCAGGGCGGCCCACTGCTCCGGCTTTTGCCACGCAGTCAGTACGCGGTCTGCCGTGGCGTCGAAGTCCCGTTGGGCCAGGCCCGGCATGACGAAGCCCGTCCCCGTCGTCAGGCGGGCGTCCGCGTCCTGCACCGTATCGGCCAGGCCACCGGTGCGGGTGACCAGCGGCGGCGTGCCATACACCTGGCTGTACATCTGGTTCAGGCCACAGGGCTCGAAGCGCGAGGGCATGAGAAAACAGTCTGCACCCGCTTCGATAAGGTGCGCCAGGCTTTCGTCGAACCCCAGCGTCACATGCACCTGCCCTGGGTGCGCGGCGGCCAGGGCGGTTAAAGCCTCTTCCAGGTGCGTGTCGCCGCGCCCTAGCACGGCCAGCTGTGCGCCCCGCGCCAACAAGCGGCCGGCACCCGCCAGCACCAGGTCCACGCCCTTTTGCGTCGTCAGCCGCCCCACCATGCCCAGCAGCGGGCCCGCGCTGGCACGCAGGCCGCAGCACTCGCGCAGCGCTGCCTTGTTCATCGCCTTGGCGGCCAGGTTGTCTGCACTGTACGGTGCTGCGATGAGCGGATCGATGGCCGGGTTCCAGGTGGCCGTGTCGATGCCATTTAACAAACCGTGCAGTCGGCCAGCACGCTGGCGCAGCACACCGTCGAGCCCGAAGCCCAACTCCGGCTGCTGGATTTCCGCCGCGTAGGTGGGGCTCACGGTCGTGATGGCGTCTGCATGCTGCAGGCCGGCCTTGAGCATCGACAACTGCCCCCAGAATTCCACGCCCTCGATGCCGCGGTGCGCCGGGTGCACATCCAGCAGGTCTGCAGCCGCCATCGGAAACACGCCCTGGAATGCCAGGTTGTGGATGGTCATCACACTGCGCGCGGTGCGCCCCTGGCCCGCCTGCCGGCGTTGGTGCAGGTATAGCGGTGCCAGGGCACACGGCCAGTCGTTGGCGTGCACGATGTCGGCCTGCCAGCCGATGGGCGTCTCGGGGGACCCGATGAGCGCAGCCACATGGGCCAGAAAGCCAAAACGCAGCGCCTGGTCGCGCCCATCCGGGTCGCGCGGGTTGGCGTAGGGCGTGTCTGCCGTGCCGTACAGGGCAGGGCACGATAGCAACCACAGCGGTGGCCGGCCTGCGGTGGCCGCCATCCGCAGCAACTGCGCGGCCGGCCAGCGCCCGTTGGACGGCAACGCGAGGATGCCCTCCAGGCTGCCATCGATCTTCATGTCGGCATAGGCCGGCATCAGCAGCGCGACATCGCAGCCCAGCTGCGCCAGTGCGGCAGGCAGCGCAGCGCTGACGTCGCCCAGGCCCCCGGTCTTGACCATGGGGGCGCATTCCGGCGTGACAAACAATACTTTCATGGAATCATGTCTTGGGTGACCAGCACAGCAAACGGCAGTCGGCTGCCGCCCGGGCCCACAGCGCCCAGTACATCGGACAGCGGCAGGTGGCTGCCATTGTCCAACGCTCGGCCGGTGAACAGCTCGACCCACTGCGCGGGCTTGGCCAGGGCCGGGTGGGCATCTACCAGGCTCACCTGGGTGTCCTGCCAATCGCCGTGGTGCTGGGCATCCCAGGCCGCCAGCAGCCGTCCACACACCAGCACAATAGCCTGGCCCTCGTGCACGCGCGCATAGGCCAGCGCGTGGGACGCTGCGGCGCCTTCCACTGCCAGCGGCAGATAGATGGCGTCGCGCAGCAGCGCTGCATGCCGCGCCCGCAGCTGCAAAAGCCGCCAGGTCACCAGCTGCTTGGTAGCCGCTGGCATGGTGGCGTCAGTGCCCAGAAGGCCGCTCCAATCGTCACCCGTCGGGTACTGACCATCCGCGTACAGGGCCCGCAGCGGCTCAAGCGACGCTTGCAGCGACACGAAGTCCACCGGGCGACGGTTGTCCGGGTCCACCAGCGAGAAGTTCCACTGCTCGCACCCCTGGTAAATATCGGGCACGCCAGGCGCTGTGAGCTTGATCGCCAGCTGGCACAGGCTGTTGCGAAAGCCGTAGGGCGCGATGCGCTCTACCCAGGCCTGCAGGGGGCGCAGGAACCGGTCGCTCGACAGCGCCTTGTCGATGTAATGCCGCACCGCATCTTCATACGCTTCGTTCGGAAACAGCCAGTTGCTCTGCAGCTTGGCCTCGCGCATGGCTTTCACCATGTACTGCGCGATGCGCTCTCGCAGTGCAGGCAGGCAATCGTCGTCGCAGCCCGCTGCAGGCCAGATGCCCACCAGCGCTTGAAACAGCGCCCACAGGTCGTGCGCACTGGGTGTCGGCGCGTCGTCCACCGTACGGCGAAACGGCTCTGCCGCGCTGTGCAGCGCCTGCACCGTGGCCTCCCATTCGTCCACCAGTTCGGACAACACGTTCAGGCGTGCCCGCACGTCCTCCGATCGCTTGCTGTCGTGCGTTGAAGTGGCCAGCAAGCCGTGCGGCACGTGGCGGGCCCGTTGCATGTTGGCCTGGTGAAACGCGGACACCGGCAGGCCGAAGCGCCGCGGCTCGGCGCCCACATCGTTGAGCGAGACTAGGCGCACGTAGCGGTAGAACAAGGTGTCTTCCACCGCCTTGGCCATCACCGGCGCGGTGAACTGCTGCCACCGCCGCACGAAGTGCGCGCGCAGCTCTGGCGCGGGGCCGTCTTCTCCCAGCAGCACCCCACGTAGGAAGGCCAGCACGCCGCCCTCGGCCGTGCCCAGACGCCGGCGCGACGCGGCAATCGCCCAGTCGATGTGCTGCACATCGATGGCGCTGGGCGCCGCGCCGCCCGGCACCACGTAGGTGCGGTACACCGGGAATTGCGTGGCCACTTCCACCAGTGCCACACGCAGCTGGTTGCGGGTGAAGTCGCATGCGCGCCGGTCGGCCCGGGTGATCTGGCTCAAGGTGCCCACCAGCCACGCCAGGTCGCTGAACAGGGCGGTCTCGATGATGAGCCGTTTGCACTCGCGCGCCGCATCTTCAAAAGCCAGCGTATTGCCGGTAAAGCCCTGGTACACCGCGTCGAACCGCTCTTGCGCGTCCGGGTCGATGAACACGCCGTTGACCAGCCGCGAGAACCGGTACCCCGTGCCCCCATGCACCTGCCAGTCGGCCGGCAACGGCTCGTGCTCAGCCATGATCTTCTCGACCACGATGTACAGCGCCCGGGGCGGCAGCCCGCCGGCCTGCAACAGACCCTGGTAGCGCTGCTGCAGCCGCGCAAAGTACTGCGCCGGGTCCGCCAGCCCATCGGGGTGGTCGATGCGCAGGCCGGTGACCTTTCCCTGCGCCAGCCAGCGGAAGGTCAGCGCGTGCACCGCGTCAAACACCTCGGTGTTCTCCATCCGGATGGCGGCCAGCGCGTTGACGTCGAAAAAGCGGCGGTAGTTGATGTCGTCGCCCGCCACCCGCCAATCCGCCAGCCGGTAGGCTTGGCCCTGCAGCAGGCGGTCCAGCAGGTCGAAGCTGGCAGCGTCCCCCTGCGTTCCGTTCACCAGCTTCAGGTTGGCGTCGATCCAGTCGCGCACCCAGGCCAGGCGCGCCGCAAAGCCCGCCAGGCGCTGCTGGTGCACGCCAGCATCGCGCAGCCGCGTGGCGCGCAAGGCTGCGTCTTCTGTGTCATGCGGAGGCAGCAGGCCCAAGGCATCCACCAGCGAATGCACGGCAGAAAAATCATCTTGCTCGGCGCCCGGCGTGGCCGCCACAGGCAAGGGGACTGCGCTCAGCAACAGCGCGTAGCTGCGCGGGTCGAGCGGGAATGTCCGCTCCCAATACGCAACGGCAAAGCGCCCGGTGTCGCCATCGAACCGCACCTGAAACTCGCCGGACTCCAGCACCTTGCCGTAGTGGTCCCCCAACACGGGCAGCAGCACGCGCTTACCGGTCTGCACGCTGGCGGGGTTCCA
Source organism: Acidovorax sp. LjRoot194 (assembly GCF_964253015.1). NCBI lineage: Bacteria > Pseudomonadati > Pseudomonadota > Betaproteobacteria > Burkholderiales > Comamonadaceae > Acidovorax > Acidovorax sp. LjRoot194. The sequence continues at coordinate 1,340,883 of NZ_CAXUQB020000001.1, forward strand.
TTCGATGTCGAACGTCGTGGCGTGCGGGGACGACAGGCCGTGCTCCAGCACGTCGCGCCACCACCGGTTGCCCGCATCGTCCACGCCCATGTGGTTGGGCACCGTGTCGAGCAGGTGGCCCATGCCGTGTTCGGCGAGCGCTGCACACAGCGCATCGTGGTCGGCGTCGGTGCCGATCTCTGCATTCAGGTGGGCAGGGTCCACCACGTCGTAGCCGTGGGTGCTGCCCTGTGTGGCCTGCAGGTAGGGCGATGAATACAGGTGGCTCACACCCAGTGCGTGCAGATACGGCACGGCAGCGAGCGCTTGCGCAAAGTTGAACTCTTTGTTCAACTGCAGCCGGTAGGTGGCGCGCGGGATGTCTGCCGTGTCGAGCGCGGGCAGGGGGCCCTCGGTGACATGCGTGCCGCCGCGCTCCTGGCGCACTGCGTCTGCAATGGCGGTAAAGAACGGCCCGGTCGCCAACTGCTCCAGCGTGCAGCCCATGCGGCGGCGCCAGTTGGGGTGGATGTCGTCGGTGGTGCCTGGCACGTTGGGCTGCTCGCGCTGGCCCAGCAGGTCTTCCAGCTGCACTGCCACCAGCATGCACGGCGTGCGTGCTAGATATCGATGCACCGCGGCGGCCAGGGCCGGTGTCATGTCGGGGGCGGTCTGCGCATCCACCGTGACGCCTTCGGGCAGCAGCCCTTCGGCGTGCAGGGCGGCCAGCAGCTGAGTGCGGTCCTGCGCGCGCGCCAGCAGGGCGCGCACATGCGCATCTCCGTCGAGCCAACCGAGCGACTCTTGCACCGCCACGTCGCTGGCCGACCAGAAGCCCGCCAGCGTGGGCAGGTCGTGCGTGCTCACCACCGCCAGCGCTGTGCTCTGCCATTGCGCGGGCGGGCGGAAGGCACCGCCTTCCAGCCGCTCGAAGATCAGCGGGCGGTAGGACAACAACGCGCGCTCGGCCATGGCTTCGCGCATGGCTGGCGCCACATTGCCCAGGTCTTCGCCGATGACCATGCAGCGGTGCCGGTGGCTTTCGATGGCCACGACCGCCAGCAAGGGCTGCAGCGGATAGTTCACATACGTCCCGCCGTCCGGGCTGGTCCAGAACAGCCGCATGAGGGCCATGACGTGGTCCATGCGCAGCGCGCCTGCCGGGGCCATGACGGCAGCCAGCATGTGCCGGAAGGGCAGGTACTGCGCAGCGGCTAATGCAATCGGATTCACCGGGGGCAGGCCCCAGTCCTGCCCCTGGGTGCTGAGCGGGTCTGGCGGGGCGCCGACGTTCATGCCGCGCGCGTGCAGCGTTTGCCCGACCCAGGTGTCGGTGCCGCCGTCTGCCGCACCCACGGCCAGATCGCAATACAGGCCAATAGGCATGAGCTTGCGCGCCATGGTGCATGCTTGCGCCAGCTGCTCGTGCGCGATCCACTGCAGCCACAGGCGGTAGGCCACCTCGTCGGCATGCTCCTGCACCCATGCCTGCACGGCATAGCTCTGCGGGTCGCGCAGGTCCTCGGGCCAGGCGGGCCAACCCCAGATGGCGGCGTCGCGCGCCTGCAGCGCAATTTGAATGGCTTCAAAACGTGCGTGTGGCTCCAGCGTGGCCGCGTGCTCGGCGCGAAACTGGTCGAAGGCCGCGCCGCGGGTGGAGCCTGCTGTCCAGGCCGTGCGCCCGAAGGTCTGCCACAGGCGCGAGAGGGCCGCCTCCTTCAGCGAGGCCACGGCGGTGTAGTCGACGGATGCGCTGTGCTGCGCAGCCTGCAGCCGCGCGTGAAAGCCGGGCTCGCTGCACAGCTGCTGCGTGTCTTCGCAGTGCAGATATTCCGGCACGGCGGTCACGTCGATGTAGTGCACATTGAGCGCCAGCCGGCTGCTGGGGCTGTACGGGCTGGCCGCCTCAGGCTGGCCTGGGCGCAATGCGTGCACAGGGCTCAGCCCGACGAAGGCCGCGCCCTGCGCAGCCACCAGCGCCACGCACCGCGCCAGGTCGGTGAAATCGCCGATGCCCCAGCTGCGCTCAGACCGCAGCGCGTAGACCTGGGCAGTCACGCCCCACCAGCGTTCTCCCTGGCGCAACCCCTCGGGCAGCCAGCACTGGGCCGGGGCCACGAGGACGGTGCGTTGCCCCCCTGCAAAGCGCAGTTGGTAGTACCCGGCGGGCAGCGTGTCCGGCAGCTCTGCGGCAGGGCCATGGCCGCGCAGGCAGGGCGCATCGCCCGCAGATTCCAGGTCGTGCAGTTGCCAGTCGCCGGCTGCAGGCAGCGCCAAGGGTGCCGCAGCGCCAGCGGCCACCACAGCGGTGTCTGCAGCTTCGGCGGCGTCCGCATGGGTGCCCATGGCCGCCAGCGCGCGCTCCATCACCTGCGTGCTCACCGCCACGGTTTCGCCCCAGAAGCCGGAGTACTGGTCGGCAATGCCGGCGTGCCGCGCGCGTTGCCGGAGCTCGGCCGAGGGTTCGCCGGCCGCAAAAGGCCTGTCGAAACTCATGCAAGCCCCTCGGTGCAGGTCCAGCGGGCCGACCAGGGCTCCCACACTGATGGCGCGCCATCACCAGCGTGGGTCCACCGGTGTTGAAAGATCGCGACGCCTTCAGGCGCCGGCGGTACGTTGTGCATGCGTTCAGATCCCAGGTTGATGTCGAGCGACCACTGAATTCCCTGGCCGTACCGCCAGGTGACGCGCAGGCCGTGGGTGCCGATGCGCTCGGCGGTGTGGTCCATGGTGCGCAGTTCGCGGGCGTGGGGCACCAGCCATTGTCGGCGCACCTCCAGCGCCTGGCGCACCAGTTCGCTGCGCTGGCGGCCTGCGGGTGTCTCTGCCTGTGCCCAGTCCAGGCGGCTGGCAGCCAGGGTGGCTGCGTCGCACGGGTCCGGCAAGGTGGCGGCGCCGGACAGGACATGGCTGAACTCGCGCTGGCGGCCGTTGCGCACGGCCTCGCGCAGGTCGCCGTCCCAGTTGGCGAAGTACAAAAACGGCGTCGTCGCGCCAAACTCGTCGCCCATGAACACCATGGGCGTGGCCGGGGTCAGCAGCGCCAGCAGCAAGGCCAGTTCCACTGCCGGCTCAGGCAGCAGCATCGACAGGCGCTCCCCGAAAGCCCGGTTGCCGATCTGGTCGTGGTTACCGATAAAGTTGACCAGTACCGCCAGCGGCAGTGGCGCGTCGGCCTCGGTGGCCGGGCGGCCATTCGGAAAGGCGAAGCCATGCGTGAGCACGCGGGCCAGATGGTCGATGGGGTGTGCCGCAAACTTTGCGTAGTAGGTGTGCGACTCGCCGGTCAGTGCCACATGCACCGCGTGGTGAAAGTCGTCGTTCCATTGACCGTCGTAGTGGCCGCTGGCAGATGCAGGCGCGGCCAGGCGTTCGGGCTGGTTCTTTTCGTTTTCCAGCACCAGGTGCACCTGTCGTCCACTGGCCTCAGCCAACGTGCTCACCCGCGTGCTGATCTCCTGCAGGATGTCGGGGTCGCTGTCGTCCGCGATGGCGTGCACCGCGTCGAGTCGCAGGCCGTCCATGCGGAACTCTTCGATCCAGTAGAGCGCGTTGTGCAGGAAGAACGCACGCACGACCTCGCTGCCTTCCAGGTCAAAATTGATCGCGCGGCCCCAGGGGCTGTCGTGGCGGCGAGAAAAGAACTCTGGCGCATACGCCTGCAGGTAATTTCCGTCGGGGCCGAAGTGGTTGTAGACCACATCGAGGAACACGCACAGCCCCAGCGCGTGCGCTGTGTCCACCAGTTGTTTGAGATCGTCCGGCGAGCCGTACGCAGGGTGCGGTGCAAAGGGCAGCACACCGTCGTAGCCCCACCCCCACTGGCCGCCAAAGGTGGCCACGGGCATGACCTCTATCGCAGTGAAACCCAGCGCAGCCAGCCGCGGCAGCTGTGCCGCTGCCGCCGCGTAGGTGCCTGCGGGTGTGAAGGTACCCACATGCAGTTCGTAAAAGACCAGTTCATGCCACGGCCTGCCGCTCCAGTCGGGCTGCTTCCAGGCATAGGCGCTCGGGTCGGACACGCGGCACATGCCGTGCGGACCCTGGGGAGCCTGGCGGGCGGCTGGGTCGGGCACCGCCAGGTCGCCATTGATCAGCCATTGATAGTGTGTGGACGCGGTGGCCGTGGCAAGGGCGACATGCCACCACCCGCCTGAAAGCCGCTCTGCAGCGCTGCTGCTCGGCGGTGCTGCGCCGTCGTCCGGCACGTGCACGAGCGAGACTTCGGACGCTGCAGGCGCCCACAGCCGAAAATCCACGCCGCCGCGCCGGCGCAACTGCGCGCCGAACGGCATGTGGTGGGTGCCATCCGCAGTGTCGGCCGCGCTGGTCATGCCGGCTTGGCGTCGGGGGCGGGTGCCGGGCCGCGCGACGGCGTGGTGAACGCAGCCAGCGAATGGGGCAGCAGCGTGTACGTGGCACCTGCCTCCACAGCGGTAGCCGTAGCCGCAGCGTCAGGGGCCGGCGTGCCGTCTGCGGCTTTCGCCACATCGGCCGAACTGACCGCTGGGGTCGCACCAGCGTCCGCGGACAGGGCCACGCGGTCGTCGCGGGTGTCCAGGCGCAGCGCCCAGTGGCGGCCTTGGGGGTCGGCCGGCAGCGTGAACACTGTTTCTTCACCTGAAGAATTGAAGAGCACCAGCAGCGAGTCTTCACCCTCGCGCGTGCTTTCCATCAAAGCCGACACGCAGCGCACCGCCGGGTCGTTCCATTCGTCGGGCGTCATGGACAAGCCCCACACGCTGTACCACTCCACCGCCACACAGGGCGCAATGCCTGCAGCATGGTGGGGCCAAGCGGCCAGACGCACGACAGGCAGGCTGCGCCGCAGTGCCATCAGGTCCGCAGTGAAGGCCTGCAGCGGAGCGTGTTTTGCCGCGAGCTCCCAGTCAAACCACGAGAGGTCGTTGTCCTGGCAGTAGCCGTTGTTGTTGCCACGCTGCGTGCGCCCCAGTTCGTCGCCGCCGAGCAGCAGCGGTGTGCCGTGCGACAGGAACAGCGTGGCCAGCAGGTTGCGCGACTGGCGCTGGCGCAGCGCCAGGATCTCGGCATCGTCGGTATCGCCCTCTGCGCCGCAGTTCCAGCTGCGGTTGTGGTCCTCGCCGTCGCGGTTGTCCTCGCCATTGGCATCGTTGTGCTTGCCGTTGTAGCTGACCAGATCAGCCAGCGTGAAGCCGTCGTGCACCGTGACGAGGTTGACGCTCGCTGTCGGGCTGCGGCGGCGTGGCTCCAGCATGTCGGCAGAGCCGCACAGGCTGGCCGCAAAGGCGGGCAGGCTGGCGTCTGTGTTGGTCCAGTAGTCACGCACCGCGTCGCGGTAGCGGCCGTTCCATTCCATCCAGCCGGTGGGGAACCCACCCAACTGGTAGCCGTTGATGCCCAGGTCCCACGGCTCGGCGATCAGCTTGACGCGCGACAGCACCGGGTCCTGCGCAATGGCAGCGAAGAAGGGGGCACGCCAGGTGAAATCGCAGGCGGCATCGCGGCCCAGCGCAGAGGCCAGGTCGAACCTGAAGCCATCCACATGCATCTCTTGCACCCAGTACCGCAGACTGTCCAGCACCAGCCGCAGTGCGGGCGGGCTGCTGGTGTCCACCGTGTTCCCGGTGCCGGTGATGTCTGCACAAAAGCGGGGCTCTTCGGCCAGGCGGTAATACGCAGAATGGTCGATGCCTTTCAGGCTGAGCGTGGGCCCCAGGTGGTTGCCTTCGCCCGTGTGGTTGTAAACCACGTCCAGGATGACCTCGATGCCGGCGCTGTGCAGCGCCTTGACCATGGCCTTGAATTCATCCACACCGCCATCCAGGCTCTGCGCTGCCGGCGTGGCATAGCGGGGCTCGGGGGCAAAGAACGCAATGGTGTTGTAGCCCCAATAGTTGGACAGGCCCAGTTCGATGAGCCGCAGGTCATCGACGAAGGCCTGCACAGGCAGCAGCTCCACACTCGTCACACCCAGGCGCTGCAGATGTGCGATGGCAGGCGCGCTGGCCAGCCCCGCGTACGTGCCGCGCAATGCCTCGGGCACGTCGGGCATGGTCTGGGTGAAGCCCTTGACGTGGACTTCATAGAAGACGGTCTCGTTGGGTGCAACGCGGGGCGCCTGATCATCGCCCCAGTCGAAGCGTGAGCGCACCACGCGGCATTTGGGGGCCGTGCGGCCGTTGTCCGTGGTACTGGGCGCAAGGTCTTCGTCCGCGTGGCCCAGCACATAGCCGAACTGGTCGGGTGCACCGCGCACGGGTGCGGCCAGGGCTTGGGCATAGGGGTCCATCAGCAGCAAGGCGGGGTTGCAGCGCTTCCCCTGGGTGGGCTCGTACGGCCCATGAACGCGCAATCCATACACCTGGCCTGGGCGCAGTCCGTGTACGTACCCGTGCCACACATCGTCCGTCAGGGCTGGCAGCGCAATGCGTTCCGTTTCGCTGCCGTCTGGCGCGAAGAGACACACCTCCACGGAGTCTGCAATGCCGGAGTACACCGCAAAGTTGACACCCTGGCGATCAGCCGTGGCGCCCAGCGGCCAGGGCCGTCCGGCTTCCACCCGGTGGCGGGTTGCGCGCGATCGCTTGGCGGAGCCGGTGGCCGGCCCTGTGGCAGTCACATCGATCTTCATGCAGCCGCCCTGAATTCACCGTCGCACAACGCCGTCGATGCGGCCACGGAATGGGGCGCGCGCAGTCGGCCCACGGTGGTGCTGCTGTCGACGCTGGCCCGCGCAGGAAAGAAATGGCGGGGCACCACCACGATGCCGCTGGGCGTGACATGAAAGCGCTTGCGGTCGGCCTCCATGTCGAAGCCGATGCGTTCATAGCCGGGTATGTCGTTGTCCTGGTCGATGATGGCGCGGCGGATGCGGGCACCTGCCCCGATGCGGGAACGTTCCATGACGATGCAGTGCTCCAGGTGTGCGTTGCGTTCCACCAGCACCGAGCGACGCAGCATCGCGTGGTCCAGCGTGGCGCCGTCCACGATGCTGCCCGAGCCCACCACCGAGCGGTGCAGCACGCCGTTTTCGATCTGCGCAGACTCGGCCTGGTCGGGGCTGGCGTAAATGGGCCAGTGCTTGTTCGTCATGCGAAAGCGCGGCGTGGCGCCCAGGGTGTCGAAGTGCGCATCGAAGTACGCATCGATGGTGCCCACGTCGCGCCAGTAGCCGTGCTCTTCATAGGCTGCGGTGCCGGGAATGGAGTTGGTATTGAAGTCATACGCCATGAGGCGGTGCGACTTGAGCATGGTCGGCAAGATGTCGCGGCCGAAGTCGCTGTGGCCGGTGGCATGCGCCTTGTGCAAGGCATCCAGCAGCACGTCGGCATTGAACAGGTAGTTGCCCATGGAGGCCAGCGTGTGCGTGGTGCTGCCCGGCATCGGGTCGGCAACGTCCGGCTTTTCAACGAACTGGCTGATGCGGTGCTGCGAATCGATCTCCACAATGCCGAACTGGTTGGCCTGGGCCAGCGGTACCGGCAGCGTGGCCACGCTGACATGCGCGTTGCTGGCGCAGTGAAACTCCACCATCTGCCGCACGTCCATGCGGTAGATGTGGTCTGCACCGAACACCGCCACGATGTCGGGCTGAAAGCTCTCGATCAGATGGATGTTCTGGTAGACCGAGTCGGCCGTGCCCTGGAACCACTCCGGGCCATTGCGCATCTGCGGCGGGACCACCGTCACGAAGTGCTGGGGGATGAAGCGGGTCATGGTCCAGGACTGCCGGATGTGCTCGATGAGCGACTGCGACTTGTACTGCACCAGCAGGTAGATCGAGTAGATCTCGGAGTTCACCAGATTGGACAGCACGAAGTCCACGATGCGGTGCTTGCCGTTGAACGGCACGGCGGGCTTGCAGCGTTCTGCGGTGAGCGGGTGCAGGCGGGACCCCTCTCCACCGGCCATGACAATGGCGAGTACGTTGGTTTTGCGTGACATCGGAGCGCTCCAGTTGTCTATGTCAGTGGGTGCCCAAAGGGCGGGTGGAAAAGAAAACACTGGCCAGCGGCGGCACGGTGATCCGCAGGCTGGCGGGTAGGTCGCCCAAAGGCTGGGCAGTCGCTGTGGCCGAGCCCGCGTTGCCCACGCCGCTGCCGCCATAGCACTCGGCGTCGCTGTTCAAAATCTCGTGCCACACCCCCGCCTGCGGCACGCCGATGCGCACACCGGTCAGCGGTTGGGGCGTCAGGTTGTGCACGGCCAGCACGGAGTCATTGCCCGCGCGGCGCAGCATGGCCAGTACGGTGGGGTGGTGGGGCTCCATCGGCGCCCATGCAAAACCCGCCGGATCGAAGTCGTTCGCGTGCAGCGCGGGCAGGTGGCGGTACGCACGGTTGAGGTCTGTCACCCAGCGGGCGATGCCGCTGTGGCGGGCTTTGGCCCACAGGTGCCAGTCGAGCGTGCGCTCGTGGTGCCACTCCTCCACTTGGCCGAACTCGCCACCCATGAAGAGCAGCTTCTTGCCGGGGTGGGCCCACATCAGCCCGTACAGCGTGCGCAGCCCGGCAAAGCGTTGCCACTCGTCTCCCGGCTGGCGCATGAGCAGGCTTTTCTTGCCGTACACCACCTCGTCGTGCGACAGCGCCAGCACGAAGTTCTCGTCGAACGCATACACGCCAGAAAAGCGGATGTCGCCCTCATGCCACTGGCGGTGAACGTGGGCGCGCTGCATGTAGCGCAGCGTGTCGTTCATCCAGCCCATGTTCCATTTCGTGTCGAAGCCCAGCCCGCCGCTTTGCACCGGGCGCGAGACACCTGCCCACGAGGTGGACTCCTCGGCCATCATGTGCACGTCGGGGAACGACTCGCTCACCGCGCCGTTGAGGTCGCGCAGAAACTGCACGGCCTCCCAGTTCTGGTGCCCGCCGTCGGCGTTGGGCAGCCACTCGCCGGGCTCTCGTGCAAAGTCCAGGTACAGCATGGACGACACGGCGTCCACGCGCAGTCCGTCGAAGTGGTACTTCTCCAGCCAGAACAACGCACTGCTGATCAGGAAGTCGCGGACTTCGTAGCGGCCATAGTTGAAGATCAGGCTGTTCCACTGCGGATGAAAGCCCTTGCGCGGGTCTTCGTGCTCATACAGCGCGGTGCCGTCAAAGCGAGCCAGTGCATGTTTGTCCGACGGAAAGTGCGAGCCCACCCAGTCCAGGATCACGCCGATACCGTGCTGGTGCAGCGTGTCGACAAACGCCATCAGGTCCTGCGGGTCGCCGTACCGCCCTGTGGGCGCAAAATAACCGGTGGTCTGGTAGCCCCACGATCCGTAGAAGGGGTGCTCTGCCACCGGCATCACTTCCACATGCGTGAAACCCATCGCTTCGCAATGCGCGGCCAGGCGGTGTGCAATGTCCCGGTAGTTCAGCAGCCGCCCGTCTTCGTGCCGCTGCCAGGAGCCCAGGTGCACTTCGTACACCGACATCGGGCTGTCCGCTGCTGCGCGCTTGCCGCGTGCAGCCATCCATGCGCGGTCACCCCACTGGTAGTCCAGCCGCCATATTTGCGACGCCGTACCCGGTGCATGTTCGGCGCGGAACGCATAGGGGTCAGACCGCTCGGCCCAGGCACCGTGCGTATCTTGAATGCGGTATTTGTAGAGGTCGCCCACGTGGGCTGCAGGCGAAGAACCCACCCAGACACCCGACCCGTCGTCCAGCCGCTGCATGGCGGCTGGCTGCCACCCGTTGAAGTGGCCCACCAGCTCGACCCGCTGCGCATTGGGCGCCCAGACTCGAAAGGTGGTTTCAGTGGGGGTGTTGTGCGCGCCCAGCCAGTCAAACTGCCGGTAGCGAGATGCAGCCGCCGAAGGTGGAGTAGGCACGGAAGCCTGCGGGGGCGTGTGGAGCGGCGGCATGGGTGTGAACTCGTTGGAGTCCATGCTCTGCTGCAATGCAACACGAAGTTGCAGGAATTTACAGGGTGACTTTGTAGGCGGGGGACTACCCCTGTGAAATGCTTCGCCGAATGGCCCTGCGCGGCTTGTTGTGTAGCTGGACCACGGGTGCAGTGGCACCGCAACGGTGGGCCCCGTGGGCGGCCCGACTGAACGTTGAAACGTCCAGCGGAACATCGACTGTGGTGAAAAAGTCGACAAAGAAAAGCCCGCACGCGGCGGGCTTTAAGTCGGGCGGGGTGAAAGCGGACCCAGGAACTCTGCCTGGGCTGCCTTCAGCGCTCAAGACGTTGTCTTGCCGCCCATGGTGCCCTGCAGCACGGCCACCAGGTGATGCTTGGCTTCCGCCAGTTGTGCTTTGTCGGAGTCATGCACCTTGCGGAAGAAAGCTGCACATTCGCCAGAGCCGGCCGCCTCGGCGTCCTTGATGTATTGGTCATAGGCCAGAAGCGCCTGTGCCTTGTTCTGCATCAGGGTGATCCAGTCATAGGCCAGATCGCTCAGGGGATGGGGGTCGCTGGGTTTTTCTTGCATGGGTGTTCTTTCTGAAGTTCGCGGGGATGGGTCTGTCAGGACGAAGGGTTCCCGAAGGTCCCCTTGCGCTTCATCCACAAGCGCCGGGTCATCAACGCCCGTCGCGGTCCGAATCGCCCGGAATCGCGCGCTCGGCGGCGTTGCTCACACGCTGCCACGCGTCGCGGGAGGCGTGCTTGGCGTTCTCCCAGTTGAGCGACGAACGCCCGCGAGCGCTGCCCCAGTCACGGCTCAATTCGGGCTCCACCTCGTCGAAGGAGCGGTCTGGAAAGCGCGAGTACGAGTCCGTTCCGTAGCGGTAGGCGGGCTGATAGTCGTCATAGCTCGCGCCCGGGCTGGCATAGGGACGCGACGTGTAGTTCTCGCGCCAGTAGCTGTCTTCGGCGACGGGGTCCACCTTGACGTTGCGGCCCATCACGGCCCCGGCCACGGCACCCACCACCGCGCCGACTGCTGCGCCCACGGGGCCCGTCACGCCGCCTGCCAGAGCACCGGCAGTGGCCCCACCTGCCACACCACCCAGCGCACCACCGAGCACGGCACCGGTGCCGGTCTTGGTTTCGGGCTCCAGGTTGCGGTTGGATTGCGTCATTGCATCGTTGCGATCGCTCATGGTGAACCTTTCAAAGTGACCGGTTGGTCCGCAAGCGGGGGCCGGTCGGTTGTGGAAAAGATTCACCGTATAAGGTTGCTTGGACGCCCGCGTCCGCCCAACGTCCTGAATGGTTGAAGGCGTTGACCTACAGGCGATGGGTCGACGGGTTGCTTCGGGCCACCAGGGCACAGTCCCCAGAGCAGCTACCGGTCGATGTACTGGTCTTCGAAGCGTTTCCGAGCGACCATGTGCTCGTTGGCACAACCAGTGGTACCGCGATCGGCCTTGCAGTTGGCAGAGGGTTGGTAAAACTTCGACCACGCACCGGCCTTGCGCGCCTGCCGTTCTGCCTCGAGCCGCTGCGCCAACGCCTTGGCCGAGTGCAGTTGATCGGCGTCTCGCTCGGCGGCATCACGTGCCTGTGCCTCGGCTTCTCGACGGCTTGCGTCGTCGCGCTTCATGCGTTCAGTCTCTGCCTGGATCTCTTGCTGGACCTTGCGCACCGCCAGCTCCGTTCGGAGCGCCAGGATGGCTTCGTAGGTGAACACGGCGGCAAGGCTGCCGATAAAAACGCCGAGCGCGATCTTCAGAATGTCCAGCAGGAATGTCCCGTCACTCTGGGTGGGGTGCGAACGCCTGTGCATGCTGTGCCTCCTTCGAACCAGTGTAGCCCTCGTGCCGGTGCGCACAGGGCTGCGCAGGGTGCGGCAATGCGTGCGGTGGGAGGGCGCACACCGTTGTCTCGGCCGGCGCGGGCGATGAAGGCGAAAAAAAAGCACCCGGCGCGGGGTGCTTTTTGCATTCTGGCGTTCTGGCGGAGACGGTGAGATTCGAACTCACGGACGGTTGCCCGTCGGCAGTTTTCAAGACTGCTGGTTTAAACCGCTCACCCACATCTCCAGGAACGGAAGCTGCGCATTCTAGCCGACGGCGGGTGCCTGTTTTTTCAGCATGCCGCGCGTCTCGATGAACTGCACCACGTCGGCCACGCCCGTCAGGGTCTTGAGGTTGGTCATCACGAACGGCTTGAGCGCGCCCTGCGCGTTGGTGCGCATGCGGGTGGTGTCGGCGTGCATCACCTCCAGGTTGGCGCCCACGTGCGGGGCCAGGTCGGTCTTGTTGATGATGAACAGGTCGCTCTTGGTGATGCCGGGGCCGCCTTTGCGGGGGATCTTCTCGCCGGCGGCGACGTCGATGACGTAGATGGTGAGGTCCGAGAGCTCAGGGCTGAAGGTCGCGGCCAGGTTGTCGCCGCCGCTTTCCACGAAGACGATGTCGGCGTTGGGGTGCTCGCCCAGCATGCGGTCGATGGCTTCGAGGTTGATGGAGCAGTCTTCACGGATGGCGGTGTGCGGGCAGCCGCCGGTCTCCACACCCAGGATGCGCTCGGCGGGCAGGGCGCCGCTCACTGTGAGCAGGCGTTGGTCTTCCTTGGTGTAGATGTCGTTGGTGATGGCGATCAGGTCGTAGTCGTCGCGCATGGCCTTGCAGAGCATCTCCAGCAAGGTGGTCTTGCCCGAGCCCACCGGGCCGCCGATGCCCACGCGCAGGGGCGGCAGCTGCTTGGTGCGGTTCGCGATGTGGTGCAGGGCGGTGGCGGAAGTGCCGGGACTGATGCTGGTGCTGGTACTGTTGGTCATGATCGGAAGAGGCGTGAGTACTGGGTTTCGTGCTGGGCCGACAGGATGGCGAGCATGGGTGAAAAAGCCTGGCGTTCGCTGTCCATCAGGCCGATGGCGTGGTCTGCGGCGGCAGGGATGGCGTCGGCCAGGCGGGCCAGGATGCGCTGGCCGGCGCTTTGGCCCAGCTGCATGGATTTGAGCGCGGCCTGCACCATGTTCTCGGCCCAGCCGAAGGCATAGGCCAGCAGCACGTCGCGCACGGGCGCTTGGGTAACGGATGCAGCCAGTGCAAAGGCCACGGGGTAGGTGGGGGGCAGGGCGGCCAGATACTGCACTGCGGGCATGACCTGGTCATCGCCCTGGTGCTGGTTGCGCAGCCAGTCGGCCATGGAGCGGCCCATCTGCTCGGTCTGCAGGCGCAACTCGCTCGTCTCGCGGGTGTGCAGCACCCAGTCGTTGAGCTCGCGCACGTGGGCCAAGTCGCCGCCGTCGCCACGCCGCCAGCCGCCCACGGCCTTGGCGATCAGCGCCATGTCGCCGCGCGCCTGGGTGATGTGCAACTGGTCCAGCAGCCATGCGCAGACGGCGGCTTCGCTGTCGATGCCGGCGTTTTCGATGGCGCTTTCCAGGCCCTCGGAATACGAGAAGCCGCCCACCGGCAGCGCGGGCGAGGCAAGCCAGATGAGTTGCAGCAGGCTGGCGGCGGGCAGGGAGGCGGGGCGGTCGGGGCGCACGGGCAGGGGCTCAGAAGTCCGTTCGGGCAGGCGTAGGTGCAGGGCGGGCGGTGTGCGGTGCCCTAGCTTCGACGGGCTCAGCCCGAACGGTGGGGGAGGCGCAGGCGGTTGCGGTGACGGTAGCGCTGGGCATGCTCAGTGGTCATGTCCGTGGTTGCAGTGCGGGCCGTGCACATGGCCCTGGGCCTGGGCCACCACCGGGATGGCCACGGTGCGGCCGCGGGTGGGTGCTGCGGGCTGCGATGAATCGGCCTGATGATTGTGGTCATGACTGTGGCCGTGATCGTGATCGTGTGCCGGGGATGGCGACGCTGCCTGCGCGTGGCTGTGTCCGTGATCGTGCCCATGGGCATGGTCATGACCGTGGTCATGGCCATCATTCCCATGCCCGCCATGGTGATGGTGTCCGCCGCTGTGCCCCGCAGCGTAGGCGCCGCCTTCGGGCTCGAAGGGCAGGTCCTGCGCTTTCACGATGAGGTGCATGGCGCGCAGCATGTCGGCCAGCACGTGGTCGGGTTCGATCTTGAGGTGGTCGGGCTGCAGCTCGATGGGCACGTGCCGGTTGCCCAGGTGGTAGGCGGCGCGGGTCAGATCGAACGGGGTGCCGTGCTGGGTGCAGTGCGTGATGACCAGCACGGGCTGCGGCGCGGCGATGACGCGGACCATGGAGCCGTCTTCGGCCACCAGCACGTCGCCGCCGCGCACCAGCGTGCCGCGCGGCAGGAAGATGCCCAGTTCGCGCCCAGCGGAGTCGGTGGCGGCAAAGCGGCTTTTCTGGCGCACGTCCCAGTCGAGTTCGATGGTGGTGGCGCGCTTGATGAGGACCGGGGCCAGGCCTTTGCCCTGGGGGATGAGTTTGGAGGCTTGGATCATGGAAGGGGTGTCGTTGTGGCGTGCGGCAAAACGCGCATTGTGGCCCGGCGGGACGGGGGCGGGGCGCTGTGCGTAGCCACTACAGCGGGCGGGTCATGAAGAAGCTGTACGGGTCCAGGCGGTAGTCGGCAAACGGGCCGCATTCGACAAAGCCGTGCTGAAAGTACAGCTTGCGCGCGGGTGCAAAGAAGGGCTGCGGCCCGGTCTCTAGGCTCACCTGGGTGTGGCCGCGCGTGCGGGCCTCTTGCAGCAGGTGGTTCAGCAATTGGCGGGCGATGCCCCGGCCCCGGTGGTGGGCGCTGGTGCGCATGGATTTGAGTTCGGCATGTGCGGCGTCCAGCCGCTTGAGCGCGCCGGTCCCCACCAGCACGTCGCCGCCCGCATCCGGCAGCCAGGCCGACCAGAACGCGATCTCGGGCTGGCGCAGCTGGTCCATGTCCAGGGCGTGCACGCTCTCCGGGGGCGAGGTGGCGTACATGTCCTGCAGGTGTTCCTGCATGAAGGCTTCGATGCGCGGGTCGCTCAGGTCGTCCAGGCGGATGTGCAGGTCTTGCAGCACAGCATTCACGGGGCGTGGCCTCAGAACAGGAAGTAGCGCTGCGCCATGGGCAGCACGGTGGCAGGCTCGCAGGTGAGCAGCTGGCCGTCGGCGCGCACGGTGTAGGTCTGGGCGTCCACTTCCATCTTCGGGGTGTAGCTGTTGTGCACCATGTCGCGCTTCCTGATGCCGCGGATGTTATGCACGGCGGACAGCGTCTTGCGCAGGCCGAAGCGCTCGCCGATGCCGGCATGCAAGCCGGCCTGCGACACGAAGGTGAGCGACGTCTTGGCAATGGCCCCGCCGAACGCGCCGAACATGGGCCGGTAGTGCACCGGCTGCGGCGTGGGGATGGACGCGTTCGGGTCGCCCATTGCAGCCATGGCAATCATGCCGCCCTTGAGGATGAGCGCGGGCTTCACGCCGAAGAAGGCGGGCTTCCAGATCACGATGTCGGCCCATTTGCCCACTTCGAGCGAGCCCACCTCGTGGCTGATGCCGTGGGCAATGGCGGGGTTGATGGTGTACTTGGCCACGTAGCGCTTGATGCGCGTGTTGTCGTTGCGGCTGGTGTCGCCGGCCAGGCTGCCACGCTGCACCTTCATCTTGTGCGCGGTCTGCCAGGTGCGCAGGATGACTTCGCCCACGCGGCCCATGGCCTGGCTGTCGCTGGACATCATGCTGATGGCGCCCAGGTCGTGCAGGATGTCTTCGGCGGCGATGGTCTCCTTGCGGATGCGGCTTTCGGCAAAGGCCAGGTCCTCGGCGATGCTGGCATCGAGGTGGTGGCACACCATGAGCATGTCCACATGCTCGTCCAGCGTGTTGTGCGTGTAGGGCATGGTGGGGTTGGTGGACGATGGCAGGAAGTTGTCTTCGCCCACCACGCGCAGGATGTCGGGGGCATGGCCGCCGCCCGCGCCTTCGGTGTGAAAGGCGCAGATGCCGCGCCCGCCCACGGCCGCGATGGTGTTCTCCACAAAGCCCGATTCGTTGAGCGTGTCGCTGTGGATGGCGACCTGCGTGTCGGTGGCCTCGGCCACGTCCAGGCAGTTGCTGATGGCCGCAGGGGTGGTGCCCCAGTCTTCGTGCAGCTTGAGGCCGATGGCGCCCGCGCTGATCTGCTCGTGCAGCGCGTCGGGCAGGCTGGCGTTGCCCTTGCCTAGGAAACCCAGGTTCATGGGGAAGGCGTCAGCCGCCTGCAGCATGCGCTCCATGTTGAAGGGGCCGGAGGTGCAGGTGGTGGCCAGCGTGCCCGTGGCGGGGCCGGTGCCGCCGCCCAGCATGGTGGTCACGCCGCTGGCCAGGGCCTCTTCGATCTGCTGCGGGCAGATGAAGTGGATGTGGCTGTCGATGCCGCCCGCGGTGACGATGTTGCCCTCGCAGCTGATGACCTCGGTGCCGGGGCCGATGATGATGTCCACGCCCGGCTGGGTGTCGGGGTTGCCGGCCTTGCCGATGGCCGCGATGCGGCCGGCGCGCAGGCCGATGTCGGCCTTGACGATGCCGGTGTGGTCGACGATGAGGGCGTTGGTCAGCACGGTATCTACGGCACCGCTGGCATTGGTGCGCTGGCTTTGCGCCATGCCGTCGCGGATGGTCTTGCCGCCGCCGAACTTCACCTCTTCGCCGTAGCTGCCGGCGCGCAGGGTGTAGTCGGCCTCGACCTCCAGGATGAGTTCGGTGTCGGCCAGGCGCACGCGGTCGCCCACGGTGGGGCCGAACATCTCGGCATAGGCGCGTCGTCCAATGGTTGCCATGGTGGGGTGCTCCGCGAAAACTGGATTACTATGCTTTTGATAGCTGCTGGCGCTCATGGATCAAGCGGTAGCGGCTGTTTTTAGTCAATATTCTTGCTGCCGGCATGCCCTGGCTTCGACAAGCTCAGCCCGAACGGGCGGGGCAGGCATGCAGGTGCGCATGGGCCGGCTCTGGCTACAGCGCGCCCTGCACCCGGCCCTGAAAGCCGAACACGCGCCGCTCGCCTGCGTAGTCCACCAGCTCCACCGTGCGCTCCTGGCCGGGCTCGAAGCGCACGGCCGTGCCCGACGCGATGTTCAGCCGCATGCCGCGTGCGGCGTCGCGGTCAAAGCCCAGGGCGTTGTTGGTCTCGGCAAAGTGGTAGTGCGAGCCCACCTGGATGGGGCGGTCGCCCGTGTTGCGCACGACGATGGTCAGCGTGCGGCGGCCGGTGTTGAGCAGGTGTTCGCCCGCGTCGATGAGGAGTTCGCCTGGGGTCATGATCAGTGAGTCATCCACGGTAGGGGGTTGCCCGCTCTCCCCTGGTGGCAGAGAGCCGGGGAGAGGCGAGGGGGCTCGTGCTCTCGGCTGAGGGCGCGGGGGTCGAAGCCATCACGCCACCTGTTGCAGCAGCAGCGCGCCGCCGAAGGCAGCCACGCCGGCACCAGCCAGCCGCGCCATCCACACATGGCGCTCGCGCAGGGCCCAGCCCGCCGCCAGGCCCACGCCGTGCAGCAGCACGGTGGCTGCCAGCATGCCCGCCAGGGTTTGCCAGGCGCTGTCGCTGCCCGACAGCTCAACGCCATGGGCCACGCCATGGAACACGGCGAACACGCCCACGCCCAGCGCCGCCACGATGCCCGGCACCCGCAGGCGCGACACTACGAGCAGGCCTGTGGCCAGAAGCGACGCAGCGATCATGGGCTCCACGGCAGGCAGTGCCACTCCTTGCAGGCCCATCACCGCGCCCGCCAGCAGCAGTGCTGCAAAGCCCACGGGGCCCCACAGCAGTTCGGGGCCAGCACGGCGCGCGGCCAGGGCGCTCCACAGGCCCACGGCCACCATGGCGGCCAGGTGGTCCATGCCGAACAAGGGGTGGGCGAAGCCGCTCAAAAAGCTGTTGTGGATATGTGAATCAGCACCGGTATGGGCGCTGGCGCCTGTGCTGATGGCGCTGGCAGCTATGAAAATCAGAGCGGCTGTGTAGCGGTGTGAGAGTGCGATGCGCATGAGGGCTCCACAGAGAGAAAGAGGCTAAGAGAGAAGAGGGTCAGACGATCGGCTGATGGACGGTGACGAGCTTGGTGCCGTCGGGGAACGTGGCTTCGACCTGGATGTCCGGGATCATCTCGGCGATGCCGTCCATCACGTCCGCGCGGGTCAGCACGGTGCGGCCTTCGCTCATGAGTTGCGCCACGGTCTTGCCGTCGCGGGCACCTTCCATCACGGCGGCGCTAATCAGCGCCATGGCCTCTGGGTAGTTGAGCTTCAGGCCCCGCGCCTTGCGGCGCTCGGCCAGCAGGGCGGCGGTGAAGATCAGCAGCTTGTCTTTTTCGCGAGGAGTCAGTTCCATGTCGTTGTACTCAATGCTGGTGTTGTTGGCTCGCGCGTCAGCCGATGCGGGGTGACCACGAGGAACGTGCTATGGCGCACGGGTGCGATCTGGCGAGAGCCGTTCCATCATAGGCAGCAAGCCCCGTGCCCGCCATACGTCATCTGGCGCAGGGGCGGTGCCCGCTGCGGTGGGCCGTGGCATGGAAACTGCACCTCCAGTCCCTGCTGCCCTCCCACCACCATGCCCTTGCCCACCTCCCCGCTTGCTCCTGCCGCCGCTGCGCCGGTGCAGCCGTCGGGTCAGGATGGGGACGCGCAGGCATCGCAGCAGGCTCCGCAGCAGGTCGTCAAGGTCCGGCGCGACTACAACAGCTGGGTGGCCACCGAGACCATGGAGGACTACGCGCTGCGCTACACCCCCCAGCGCTTTCGCAAGTGGTCCGAATGGCGGGTGGCCAACACGGCGTTCGGGGCCGCGTCATTCCTGATCCTGGAGGCCGTGGGCGCCACGCTGCTGGTGCAGTACGGCTTCATCAACGCGTTCTGGGCCATCGTGGCCACGGGGCTCATCATCTTTCTGGCGGGGCTGCCCATCAGCGTGTATGCGGCGCGCTACGGGGTGGACATGGACCTGCTCACGCGCGGCGCGGGCTTTGGTTATATCGGCTCCACGCTCACGTCGCTGATCTACGCGAGCTTCACCTTCATCTTCTTCGCGCTCGAGGCCGCCGTCATGGCCTACGCGCTGGAGCTGGCGCTCGACATCCCGCCCACCTGGGGCTACCTCATCTGCGCCATCGTGGTGATTCCGCTGGTCACGCACGGCGTGTCAGCCATCAGCCGCCTGCAGATGTGGACGCAGCCGCTGTGGCTGGTGATGCTGGTGGTGCCGTTCGGCTACGTGTTGATGCGCGATCCTGGTGCGTTTGCGGGTGTTGTGCACTACGGTGGTGAATTTGCGCGCGGTGCCAGCTTTCAATTGCCCTTGTTTGGTGCGGCGCTCACCGTCGGCATTGCGCTCATCACCCAGATGGGGGAGCAGGCCGATTACCTGCGCTTCATGCCCGCCAGCACGCCGGCCACGCGGGGCCGCTGGTGGCTGGGCGTGCTGGTGGGTGGGCCGGGCTGGGTGGTGCTGGGGGTGCTCAAGATGCTGGGCGGCGCGCTGCTGGCCTACCTGGCGCTCACCCACATGGTGCCGGTGGACCGTGCGGTCGACCCCAACCAGATGTACCTGGCCGCGTATGAGTACGTGTTCCCGAACTACGGCTGGGCGGTGGCGGCCACGGCGCTGTTCGTGGTGATCTCGCAGCTCAAGATCAACGTGACCAATGCCTACGCGGGGTCGCTGGCGTGGTCCAACTTCTTCTCGCGCCTCACGCACAGCCATCCGGGGCGGGTGGTGTGGGTGGTGTTCAACACGCTGATCGCCTTCATGCTGATGGAGATGAACGTGTTCCGCGCCATGGGCGAGGTGCTGGGGCTGTACTCCAACATCGCCATCGCCTGGATCATGTCGGTGGTGGCCGATTTGGTCATCAACAAGCCGCTGGGCCTGTCGCCCCGGGGCATCGAATTCAAGCGCGCGCACCTGTACGACATCAACCCGGTGGGCGTGGGTTCGATGGCGCTGGCGTCCGTCGTGTCCATCAGCGCGCACCTGGGCTTCTTCGGGCCGCTGCCGCAGGCTTTTTCTGCGGTGATCGCCATGGCCGTGGCCTTCGTGGCCGCGCCGCTCATCGCGTGGGCCACGCGGGGCAAGTACTACATCGCGCGGCAAAGCGAGCCCGTGGCCGTGCCCATGGTGGGCCCGGTGCCCGGCGCCACCGCCGCCGACCTGGGGCAATACGAGCGGCTGGCCGTGCAGCGCTGCGTGGTGTGCGAACGCGAGTACGAGGGGCCCGACATGGCCCAGTGCCCCGCCTACCGCGGCGCCATCTGCTCGCTGTGCTGCACGCTGGATGCGCGCTGCGGCGACCTGTGCAAGCCGCACGCCAGCATGGCGGTGCAGTGGTCGGCCGCATTGCGCTGGGTGCTGCCGCGCGCCATGTGGCGCTACCTGGACACGGGCCTGGGCCACTTCCTGCTGCTGATGCTGGTGATCGCGCCGCTGCTGGCGTCGGTGATGGGGCTGCTGTACCACCAGGAGCTCAACACCATCGCGCAGGCCTTGACCGCGACCGAGGTGCTGGCCGCGCCCGAGGTGGCGTTGCGCTCGGGGCTGCTCAAGGCGTATTTGGCGCTCTTGGTCATCTCCGGCATCGTGGCCTGGTGGCTGGTGCTGGCGCACAAAAGCCGCCAGGTGGCGCAAGAGGAATCCAACCGCCAGACGGGCCTGTTGGTGCGCGAGATCGAGCTGCACCGCCAGACCGACGAGGCCCTGCAAACCGCCCGCAGCGTGGCCGAGCAAGCGCGCCGGGTGGCCGAGGCGGCGCAGCAGCAGGCCGAGGAGGCCCGCATCCAGGCCGACCAGGCCAACCAGGCCAAGAGCCGCTACATCAGCGCCATCAGCCACGAGATCCGCACGCCGCTTAACTCCATCCTGGGCTACGCGCAGCTGATGGGCGAAGACGCGGGCGTGCCCCCGCACCGCAAGCAGGCGGTGCATGTGATCCGCCGCGGCGGCGAGCACTTGCTGTCGCTCATCGAAGGCACGCTCGACATCGCGCGCATCGAGTCCGGCAAGCTCACGCTCGACGTCGCCCCCACGCGCTTCGCCGACGGCCTGCACGAGATGGCCGCGCTGTTCGAGCTGCAGGCCGCGGCCAAGGGCCTGGCCTTCGTGTTCGACGTGCAGGGCGTGATCCCGGAGGTGGTGCGCGCCGACGACAAGCGCCTGCGCCAGATCCTCATCAACCTGCTGGGCAACGCCGTCAAGTTCACGGCGCAAGGCACGGTCACGCTGCGTGTGCGCTACGCCCGCGAGATGGCGCGCATCGAGGTGCAGGACACGGGGCCGGGCCTCACGGCCGACGAGATCGAGCGCATCTTCGAGCCCTTTGCCCGGGGCGGCTCCAGTGGCAGCAGCGGGCCGTCCGCAGCGCCAGGTGCGGGCCTGGGCCTCACCATTGCCCGCATGCTCACCGTGCTGATGGGCGGCGAGATGTCGGTCACCAGCCAGCCGGGCGTGGGCTCGGTGTTTCACATCAAGCTCTTCCTGCCCGAGGTGCATGCCGAAGCGCTGGGCAAGACCGGCACCTCGCCGGGCGGTGGCCGCACAGCGCCGGTGCGCAAGGCCCGGGTGGGCTACACCGGCGAGCGCCGCCGCCTCCTGGTGGTGGACAACGAGGAGCCCGACCGCGAGCTGCTGGTGCACCTGCTGGAACCCCTGGGCTTTGAGCTGCGCCAAGCCGCCAGCGGGCACGACGCGCTCGACCTGCTGGCCACCGGCTACCGGCCCCACGCCATCTTCATGGACCTGGCCATGCCCGGCATCGACGGGTGGGAAACACTGCGGCGTGTGCGGCAGATGCAGGTGCAGGACGGGCGACCGTTATCAGACCGCACCATGTCGGATGGGGTCCCATCGGCGGGCAGTGCCAGCGCCGATGGAGGCGCCGCCCGGCTATCCCGCGCGAAGGACCCCATCCACTGCGCCATCGTGTCCGCCAATGCGTTCGACAAGGCGCTGGACAACGACGTGGACATCCGCCCCGAAGACTTCATCGTCAAGCCCGTGCGCCACAGCGAGCTGCTGGACTGGCTGGAGCGCCGCCTGGCCCTGCAGTGGCTCTACGAAGGCGACACCGCGGCGGCTGCGCCGGCTGCCGCATGGCCCGCTGGTACGGCCCGCGCCGCCGGTGGTGTCAGCGCGCTGACCTACCCCGACGCCGCCACCCTCGCCCCGCTGCTGCAGGCCGTGTCGCTGGGCTACTACCGCGGCATTCTCAACACCCTGGACGAGATCGAGCGCAGCCAGCCTGCGCACCAGGCGTTCGTTCACACCCTGCGGCAAATGGCCCGCGAATTCCAGTTCGACGCCATGGGCCAGATCCTGGAGCAGGCCCCTTCGTGAGCACGACGACAACGATGATGATGACCACCGCCCCTTCCTACCCCCCTGGCCTGCCGTCCGCCAGCGCCGCCGCGCTGGACCGCAGCGACAGCGATGTGGTGCTGATCGTGGACGACGTGCCCGACAACCTCGCTGTGCTGCACGATGCGCTCGACGAATCGGGCTACACCGTGCTGGTGGCCATGCACGGCGAGGCCGCACTGCAGCGTGCCGCGCAGGCCCTGCCCGACATCGTGCTGCTCGACGCGATGATGCCCGGCATGGACGGCTTCGAGGTGGCGCGGCGCCTCAAGGCGTCGCCCGCCACGGCGCACATCCCCATCATCTTCATGACCGGCCTCACCGAGACCGAGCACCTGGTGGCCGCGCTGGAGGCCGGCGGCGTGGACTACGTCACCAAGCCCATCAAGCCGCGCGAAGTGATGGCCCGCATGGGCGTGCACCTGGGCGCTGCGCGCAAGGCCCGCCAGGACGCCAGCCAGGCCCGCGAGGCCCGCAACGCGCTCGACGCGTTTGGCTACGCCAGCATCACCGTGCGCGCATCGGACGGCCGCCTCATCTGGCAGACCCCGCTGGCGCGCGAGCTCCTGCACACGTACTTCGGCGAGGCCAGCCCCTGGGCGCCCGAGCCACTGCAGACCTGGTTGCGCCGCCACGTGCTGGCCGACGGCAACGCTGAAAAGGCCGTCGAGGCCCTGCAGGCACTGGCCGAACCACCGCGCCTGGCCATCGACCACGGCGCGCGGCGCCTGACCTTTCGGCTGCACCAACAGGCCGGCGACAGCGCGGGCGGCGGCGACTGGCTCATCGTGATGCGCGAGGTGTCGGACGCGAAGATCATCGAATCCATGAGCCTGGCCTTCAAGCTCACGGCGCGCGAGGCCGAGGTGCTGTACTGGGTGGTCAAGGGCAAGATCAACCGCGACATCGGCGACATCCTGGGCGCCAGCCCCGCCACCGTGAAGAAACATCTGGAGCGCGTGTTCGCCAAGCTGGGTGTGGAGACGCGCACGGCAGCGGCAGGGATGGCGATGAACCGCATCCGGCAGCTGCATCCGCAGTTTGAGGGCTAGTTTTAGGCGTTTTATGCCGCTCCCGCGCTCTGACGGTGCGCTAGAAGCTATCAAATTAATAGTAGCGCGTGCGCAGGTCTGCGAAGGGTTCGTCCCAGTGCGCGCGGGCCTCAGCGGCCGACCGCCTTTTCCAGCGCTGCCTTGTTCATGGTCGAGCGGCCTTTGATGCCCTTGCGCTTGGCTTCTTCATACAGCTGATCCCGCGTACGTCCCTGCGCGCCCTGGTGCGACCGCTTGCCACCGCGCACCGGTGCGGGGGTGTCGTGCAGGGTCTTGGCATTGGCGGTCTTGCTCTCGCCGTGCTGGGCGCGCTCTTTGTTGACCGTGCGGGCCGCTATCTCTTCAGCCGTGCCCGTGCTCTTGCCGCGCTCTTTGAGGCTGGCCTTGATGTGTTCGTACTGGCGTTCACGCTTTGCGGTCCACTGGTCTTGGGGCATGGGGGAGCTCCTTGAATGGGTGTATGCGCTGGCAGAGACGATGCCGGTGCTTCTTGCAATCTACCAAGCCAGTTGGGTGCGGCCGTCAGCACTGCTGGGGTGCTGTTGTAGGACGGCAGGTTTGTACTCGCGACCGTCAGTCGGCTGCTGTCGGCTCACGGGTGCGGACCTGGGCGGTACCGCAAGAGTAGCCATCATTTTTCTCGCCCAGTTTGGGAGGTTTTGCGGTTGATGGGCAATGAAGGCGCAGTGGTCTGTAGTCACTTATTCGGACAGAACGATTGCCTCTGTCTGCGTATTCAATAATGGGTTGCATTGAGGCTGGGTTTTTATTGACTGCCTATGGAGCGGCATCCTCTTGGAGATTCAAGATGGAAGGGTGTTCCAATTTTTCATTCAGGATTTAATTTTTCTACGGCGCGTTCGAGCTCATCTAATGATTCTTTCTGCAACGGGATAAATTCGCGCAGTATTGAATCGTCTTGCTGGCCTTTTCTGAGATCGGCGTGGCAGAGCTTGAGATTGTCTTTTATCTTGGAAATATCGGTATTTTTGATGGGGTGATGCATTCGCTCGCTGAGTCTGATGTAATCGCCTAGCGCTAAATAGGCACACTGTGTTAAGCGAGGAATCGTCGCACTAGCCTTCTCAAGGTTGAAGGAGCGACAGTTGTGACTTAGATAGAGCTCTAGCAGAAGCAGATGGGCATCTGGACTTTGTTGAGAAATACTCTGAATTCTTGATTCCAAAGCATGATGATCCAGTCCGGGATCTTTATCGCAATGCCCCACTCTTCCCATCAAATCCAGTGCCTTTGTTGAGTTCTGCAGCGCCGTTCGGTACCATCTTGCAGCTTCCCCTTTGTCGCCGTTGTTTGACAAATAGTCACCGTAAGCCCATTGGGCACCCACTTGGCCGTTCATGGCTCCATTTTTTACTTGTACCAAGCACGCACCGCGCAAAGAATATTCGTCTTGCGTATCGCAGCTGACATAGCTCTCCATCCACCACCACAAAACACAGGCTGCGATAAAATATAATAAACAAATCAAGAAGATTTTGTTCTTTTTTGCGTTTTCGGGCATTGCTATTTATTGTTGGGTTGGAGATTTTTTGGTAGGCTTAGTTGATCTCTGGGTGAAGTTCGAGTTGTGGATATGGGACTGCCATCGGGCCCCCACGTTCGCCACTGACCTGGCTTGGTTAAATTTGGAAAGGGCAATTTGGCAAGTTTGCCCGGGAGGCTTTCGAACGCCCCTTGATCAATTGCTGGGCCGCCCAGGGGATAATTCCAGACGGGAGTGGTGGGCGCCGTTACATAAGTTTGTAAGCTAAATGCCAATGAGCTCGCTATTCCGTCTGATGTTCCTCCTGCTCTGCAAGCTTCGAGCAGTATAGGTTCGTTGTTCCAGATACCGCTGTCGCGAATGACTTTTGCAACCTGTGCGCCACTCAACATCCCTTGAATTCGATCCGGCGCCGCATGAGCGCATAGATAAAGATATCCTGCCACTCCACTTTCTCTCAGGCCAGACAGATAAAGTTCTTCCTCATACGGCTGAATTAAAATTATTTTCTTTTTGAGATCGTCAATGGTTGCGATTTTTTTGACTAATTTTTGCGTCCGGTCAAGCCCTTCGAAAACTATCTTCTTCAAATTCTTTCCTGGGCCATATAAAATCTTGCCGTTAGTGATTGGTTCTGACGGGGGTTTAACGGGTAGCATGGTATAAGTTTTTGTGTACTAATTTTTTTAAGTGCCTCCTGTATTGTCATGACTGCAGAATGATTTTGGTGTGGTTAAAGGTTGGAATTCTCTTCTGAAAACGCAGTTTCTGTCGTTTTGCGGATGGTTCTTGTCTAACGCGCAGATTTGATAAATCTGATGAGAAAGTGCAATGAGTGAAGCACAATTTTGTCCGGTGTAATCCAAGCGAGTAGTCAAGAGTTACGTCATCGTCTGCTCTTCAGTGAGTCGAACCCGCGAGCTGATTCGCCCGACTCAGTTGAGCTTTTCGCTGAAGATCTAGTTACTGCGCAGAGCCGCGCCTGCCTAACCAGCGCCGTAGCAACCACCCGAAGGCTCCCGCCACGATTCCCGCAGCGCACAAACCGTGCAGTGCAGACAAAGAAATGCTGCGATACAGCCCATTCGCATCCGACCAAGGCGCCAAAGGGCGGATGTCGAGGTGCATCACGCTGTCGAGCAGCACATGCGTGAAGGTCCCGGCCAGTGCGCTGAGCACAACGATGTGCGGCTTCCATGACGCTTCCTCCTGCAGCCACGGCATGCCGTAGTGCGCCACTTCGTCGTTCCAGTGCCGCAGCAGCGGCCCGCACAGCCAAGGTGTCGCAGCGGCAGCCACCAGCGCATTGGGCACTGCGCCCAGGTACGTGTGCGTGGGGCCATGCAGGACGGCTGACTGGCGCAGCATGCCGATCAGCGGTTCGATGTCCATCGCCACCTGGGCGATGCCGAAGGTGAGGACGCTGAAGTGCCGTCCGGCCACAGCCTTGGCAGC
The DNA here is from genome assembly GCF_964253015.1 of Acidovorax sp. LjRoot194. Lineage (NCBI taxonomy): Bacteria > Pseudomonadati > Pseudomonadota > Betaproteobacteria > Burkholderiales > Comamonadaceae > Acidovorax > Acidovorax sp. LjRoot194. The sequence continues at coordinate 1,366,976 of NZ_CAXUQB020000001.1, forward strand.
CAGGCCGACGCCCATGTGGAAGGGGGTGAAGGGCATGGCGTGTATCGCTTCTTTCAGTCGACGACCACACCCCGCCAACGCAAGCCCCAGGGCAACTGTGCGGGGCCGAAGACGAAGTGCAGCACGCGCCGCTGGCTGGTCCCGCTGGCTTTGGACGATGCGTGCAGCAGCAGCGGCCGCATGACCAGGGCGGTGCCTGCGTCGGCAAGGCAGGGCACATCGCCCGCGCGGTCGCGCAGCGCACGGGCTGCGTCGGCCGCCAGCACGCCCTGGGTGTGGCTGGCAGGCACCACGCGCAGCGGGCCGTCGTCGGCATGGCAGGGGTCGAGGTGCACGCGCACGGCCAGCAGCGTTTGCAGCAGTGGCGCAGGGGGCTGCACGAACAAGGTGCCGTCCTTGTCGGACCAGCCGTTCAGGTCCGGCGCATCGACCCTTTCGGCCACAGGAATGCTCAGGTCCTGGTGCAGGGGCACGAGCCAGTTGCGGGCCGGGGTCTTCTCAAAGTAGGTGCATTGCACGGCCACGGCCGATGCGGGGATGAGGTCCGCCAGGGCTGGGCACTGCTGCAGGCGCCAGGCGAGGGCCTGGCACCAGGGGCGATCCAGCAGATCGCGCTGGCCGCCGGACGCCGAGGGCGCACGGTGACCGCCGCCATCCGCCGCCTGCATGTCTGCGTTCAGGTCGTGGGTCAGGGCGCTGCATTCGGCCGGCTGCAGCACCCCGGGCACCAGCACAAAGCCTTGGGCTTCCAGCAGGGCAGTCGCTGTGGCGCCTGCCGCAGGGGTGTCGATGGGGCTGGGGGCTGTCAAAGCATCTGAAATAAATCTGACCGAAATCTGAATGAAATGTGCCGCTACCGCTTGTTGGATGAGCGCTAGTAGCTATCATTTTTATATCAAAACGCTGCCGCGCCCTGTCCAGCGCCGGCGCGCAGCGATCACATCCCCAGCGACTTGAGCAGTGCGTCCGTATCGTCCTGCCCCGCGGGTGGCGGCACGGGCACGGGGGGAGCGGCCTGCGATTCGGCCATCAGGGCGTCGGGGTCCGGCGCTTCCTGTGCCTCGAAGTCGTAGAGCTTGATGAACTCGGTGCGGTCGATGGCCAGTTCCAGGTAGAAGATGTTGTTGTTGCTGGTGTAGAAGGTCACGCGCCGGGCTTCGGGCTTGTCCAGGTTGGCGTCCACCGACAGCTGCACCTGCTTGTTCAGCACCAGCATCTTGGGCTGGTTCTGGGTGATGTGGGTCTGCAGCTCGCGCCGCACCTTGCCGGTGAAGTCGCCGACCACCTGGTTCATGAGCTCGCCCATCACGTTGCTCACTTCGTCGGACGTGAACGAGGTGACCAGGTCGTCCTTGGACATGCCCATGTTCAGCAGGTAGTTGGCGTACAGCTCCATCGCCGCCTGGGCCGAGAAGTTGATGATCACCAGCCCCGAGAAGCCGCCGTCGAACAGCACGAAGCAGCCGATGTCGGGCTTCAGGCAGGTTTTGCTGATGCGCTGCACCATGCCGGAGTAGTGGATCTGGCTGTGCGTGGCCACGCCCAGTACCCGGGTGACGGAGTTGCACAGGCTGATCAGCAGGTCTTCGGTGCTGTAGACGGGGGATTTTTCAGGGAGACTCATGGTGTGTGTGGGGCGGCAGCCGGAAATACGGGATGTGCAGTGCAGAGCATAGGCGATGGCGGGGCGCTAAGCCAGTGTGCGGGCCAGGGGTGTGGCATGGGTGTTGCACGGGTGTGGCGTGCCGTCCGCTCGGGGACGCGTCGCGGGATGGCGCCGATTGACAATCCATCGGGCTCGCGTATCGTGCCAGCCTTCCGACAGCCAACAAATCAGCCGGACAACAACAAGCCGCAGGCGGCCAACTACGAGAGGGGTGTGCACAGATGGGCAATGTCTATTCCTATGGCTTGAACGACTTTCAGGCCATCGCCACCGGCGCTGCGGTGCTGGCCAGCGGCGGGGGCGGCAGCTACACCGACGCCTGCTCCATCGTGCAGGAGCTGGCCAGCCAGGGCTTCAGCGGCGCCGTCACCGTGCAGGACTATGACGGCGCCACCCCGGCCTGCGTGCTGGCGATCATGGGGTCGCCCGACGCAGCGTCCAGTCTCGACCTGGCGGCGATCCAGAACTCCATCAGCAACACCCTGGCCGTGCAGCAGGCCTACACCGGCATGAAGGTGGGCGCGCTGATTCCGGTGGAGATCGGGCCCATCAACTCTCTGGTACCCCTGATCGGCGCGGCTTTGTCGGGCGGATCGGTGTGGGTGGTCAACGGCGACGGCGCAGGCCGCGCGGTGCCTGAGCTGCCCCAGACGACCTTCACCGCCCCGTCCGGGCCCGCGCCCAGCCCTGCCGTGCTGGCCAGCGACGCGGCCTCCCTGGTGGCGGCGGAGTACGCCTTGCTGGGCTCCGGCACGGCGTCGGGCATCGAGTCGCTGGCGGGCGGTGTGGTGGGTGGGTTCGGCGGGTATTCGGGCATTGCCATGTGGCCGTCGAACGCCAACAACCAGTTTGCGTTGTCCGGCAGCTACATCGAAGGCACGCTGGAGCAGGCGCGCGCGCTGGGCCAGCAAATGCTGCAGGCGGTCACGCCGCTGTCCACGGCGGCAGTCGCCACCGCCATACAGAACCTCACCGGGCGCACTGCGGCCGCAGTGGTCACCAACTTCTACGTCACCGCGGTCACGCAGTCCACCTCCAGCGCGACGTCGCTGGACTCCGGCGTCATCCGGCTGGACAATGCGCAGGACCCGAGCCAGAGCACCCAGACGCACTACCTGTACAACCTCAACGAGAACCTGATCATGTATTCGGCGTCGAGCACCTCCCCCGACATCATCGCGCCGGACTCGATCTGCTACTACTCCGAGAGCACGGGGCGCGGGTTCTCCAATGCCAACGACGATCTGGCGCTGTACTTCAACACCGCCACAGGCCGCAGCACGGGCCAGATGGTGAGCGTGATCTCGGTGCAGACCGCGCCGCAGCTGTACAACACCCTGGGCGTGGTCGCATCATTTGCCGGCCTGCTGCGCAAGATCGGCTATGCCGGCGGCATGCCTCTGGCCTGACCCGGCGTGCCCCCTTCCGAAAGCCGATGAGCCGCCATGGGTGAAGCAGACCTGAACAAGGAGCGGCTGGAGCTGGCGCTGGAGGCGGCGGGGCTCGACTTGTGGGAGAACGACCTCGTCACCGGCAACGTCACCCGCAAGGCCACCAAGACCTTCCTGGAGCTGGGTTTCACCGAGGACGAGATCGTCTCGGGCGTGCAGGACATCTACGCCCTGTTCCACCCGGATGACCTCGACATGGTGCGCCAGTCGGTAGCGGACCACCTGGCGGGCCTCACGCCGCAGTACCGCTGCGAGTTCCGGCTGCGCTCCAAACGCGGCGACTGGGTCTGGTTCGCCAACTACGGCCGCATCATGGACGGCGGCAGCGACACGCCGGGCAAGCGGCTGATCGGCGTCACCTTCAACATCGACGACCGCAAGCGCCGCGAAGACGAGATCGCGCAGATCAACCGCCAGCTCACCGAGCAGAACCGCCTGCTGCAGCAGCTCAACGCCACGCTGGAGCAGCTCGCCTCCAACGACTCGCTCACGGGCCTGGCCAACCGGCGCACGCTGATGGAGCTGGGCGCCAACGAATGCAAGCGGTCGGAGCGCTTTGACCACCCGCTGTCATTGCTGGTGGTGGACATCGACCTGTTCAAGCCTGTCAACGACGCCTGGGGCCACCTGGCGGGCGACCGTGTGATCTGCGCGGTGGCCAAGGCCTGCGCTGCGCGCAAGCGCCGCGGGGTGGACATCGTGGCGCGCTTCGGTGGCGAGGAGTTCGTCGTCGTGCTGCCCGAAACCGACGGCCCGAGCGCTCTGCGCATGGCCGAGTCGCTGCGCCGCGAGGTGGCCGCGCTCAGCGTGCCGATCAACGACGAGGGCGTGTGCGTGTCGGTCACCGTCAGCATCGGTGTGGCCACGCTGCACAAGGGCGCCATCCTCGACTTCGAGGACCTGGTCAACCGGGCCGACAAGGCGCTGTACCGCGCCAAGGAGGCCGGCCGCAACGCCGTGTACAGCGCCGAGGTGCAGCACGGCATTGCCACCATGCACGTGCTGACCGACCGGGATGACGCCGCCGGCGACATGCAGGTGACCTGAGCGCGGGCGTCGTCGGCTTGCACTGCCGACGATCCCGCCTGCCCGTCCTGTCTCCTGCCTCTGCCGGCGTTACACCTCCCTGACTAATCCTCCCTGATTACTCCTCGCTGGTCCACTCCACCTGCACCCCCAGGCTGCGCAGGTTCTCCACGAAGCGCGGGTGCGCGCGGCGGATCGGCGTGGCGTTGCGGATCTCCGAGCGGCCCGGCGTGCTGGCCGCCACCATGAAGAGCGCAATCGCCACGCGGATGATGTAGGGGCTCTCCACCACCGCGGGCGTCAGCGGGTTGCCGCCAAAGGTCACCAGCCGGTGCGGGTCGGACTGGAACACGTGCGCGCCGAATTTGGACAGCTCGCCCGCCCAGCCCAGGGCCCCGTCGTAGACCTTGTTCCAGAACAGCGCATTGCCCTCGGCGCGCACACCCAGCGCGATGAAGATGGGCAGCAGGTCCACCGGAAAGTACGGCCAGGGCGCGGCCTCCACCTTGGTCAGCACATTGCTAGTGAACGGCGTCTGCACCTTGAGCGGGCCGTCGCACCGGGCGCGCGACCAACCGTCTTCGTGCGTGATGGTGACGCCGAACTTGGCAAAGGTGCGGTCGATGAGCGGAAAGTTCTCGGGCGCGCTGTTGCGCACGATCACGTCGCCACCGGTGATGGCGCCCAGCGCCAGGAACGTTGTGATCTCGTGGAAATCCTCGTCGAAGCGGAATTCCCCGCCGCGCAGCTGCGTGCCGCCATGCACCGTGAGGCGTGAGGTGCCCATGCCCTCGATGCGCACGCCGATCAGGGTCATGAAGCGGCAGAACTCCTGCACGTGCGGCTCCGACGCTGCATTGGTCAGCACCGAGGTGCCGTCGGCCGTGGCCGCGCACAGCACGAAGTTCTCGGTGGTGGTGACGGAGGCGTAGTCCAGCCAGTGCTGCGTGGCCTGCAGCCGGCCATGGGTGTTGCGCACCAGCAGCGAGCCCTCGGCGCGTTCCACCGTGCCGCCGAAGCGGCGGAACACCTCCACGTGCGGATCGATCTCGCGCACGCCCAGCGTGCAGCCCTTCACGTTGTCCTCCAGCCGCGCCACGCCAAAGCGCGCCAGCAGCGGCGGCACCAGCATGATGGACGAGCGCATTTCCTCCGGCAGCCGGTGCTGCGCCGCATCGAACACGGTAGCGTGGTGGTGCAGGTCCAGCGTGCCGGTGTCGTGGTCCATGCGCACATCGCTACCCAGCGTGCGGAAGATGTCGAGGATCTTGCGCACATCGGTAATGTCCGGCACGCGCAGCAGCCGCAGCGGCTCGTTGGTGAGCAGCGTGGCGCACAGCACCGGCAGCACGGCGTTCTTGTTGGCCGAAGGATGGATGCGGCCCTTGAGGGGGGTGCCGCCGTGGACGACGAGGTTGGACATGGGTGGACAGCGCAAGGCGGAAGAGGGGGCAGGGCAGGGCAGCAGCGCAGGCGGGTCGCGCACTGCGCGGACACCCGCCCGGCGGGGCGCGAGGTCGATACTCTAACTGCCTGCCGGTCTGCGCGACCTTGTACGACGCAATAGCTATAAATTTTGTAGCAAACTTTGAGGTGGTCAGTGCGCTAGCAGCTTCATGGCACTTTGCTGTGCCGCGCACACCCCGGATGACACGTTGGTTCTTGGCCCCTGCTACGCCTGCGGGCCAGCCCAATCCTTAACCCCGTCCCATCCGTTCACGCTGAGCTTGTCGAAGCGCGGCACACGGCTTGGACAAGCTCCGCCCGAACGGTGTGGAAGGTTCGGAGAGCACGTGGCCGCGTACGCCACCCGGCGTATTTCCGCAATGCGCACCTCTCTCCAGAATCCATTCCATCGCCCGATCCATCCCAGAGGCAGGCCATCAGAGGGAGCCTTCCGGGCGAAGCGGCCTGCCCATCGAACCCACCACCGGAGAAGCACACATGCAACGTCGTTATTCCCTCAAAGCCCTTGCGGCCGTCGCTACGCTCGCTGGCCTGTCTGCACTGCCAGCCCACGCGCAGGAGACCATCAAGGTCGGCATCCTGCACAGCCTGTCGGGCACCATGGCCATCTCTGAAACCGTGTTGAAAGACACCGTGCTGATGGCCATCGACGAGATCAACGCCAAGGGCGGCGTGCTGGGCAAGAAGCTCGAACCCGTGGTGGTGGATCCGGCCTCCAACTGGCCCCTGTTCGCCGAAAAGACCAAGCAGCTGCTAGGCCAGGACAAGGTCTCGGTGATCTTCGGTTGCTGGACCAGCGTGAGCCGCAAGTCGGTGCTGCCCGTGGTCGAGGAAATGAACGGCCTGCTGTTCTACCCCGTGCAGTACGAGGGTGAGGAGCTCTCCAAGAACGTGTTTTACACCGGCGCCGCGCCCAACCAGCAGGCCATTCCTGCGGTGGACTACCTGATGAGCAAGGACGGCGGCAGTGCCAAGCGCTGGGTGCTGCTGGGCACCGACTATGTGTACCCCCGCACTACCAACAAGATCCTGCGCGCCTACCTCAAGTCCAAGGGCGTGAAGGATTCCGACATCGACGAGAAGTACACCCCCTTCGGTCATTCGGACTACCAGACCATCGTGGCCGACATCAAGAAGTTCAGCCAGGGCGGCAAGACGGCCGTGGTCTCCACCATCAACGGCGACTCCAACGTGCCCTTCTACAAGGAGCTGGGCAACGCGGGTCTGAAGGCCAAGGACGTGCCTGTGGTCGCCTTCTCCGTGGGTGAAGAAGAACTGCGCGGCGTAGACACCAAGCCGCTGGTGGGCCACCTGGCTGCCTGGAACTACTTCCAGTCCATCAAGAGCCCTGAAAACACGGCCTTCATGAAGAAGTGGGCCGACTACGCCAAGGCCAAGAACATCGCCGGCCACAAGGACAAGCCACTGACCAACGACCCGATGGAAGCCACCTACATCGGCATCAACATGTGGAAGCAGGCCGTCGAGAAGGCCAAGAGCACCGATGTGGACAAGGTGATCGCCGCGATGGCCGGCCAGACCTTCAAGGCACCGTCGGGCATCGTCAGCAAGATGGACGAGAAGAACCACCACCTGCACAAGAGCGTGTTCATCGGCGAGATCAAGGCCGACGGCCAGTTCAACGTGGTGTGGAAGACGCCCGGCCCGGTCAAGGCCAAGCCATGGTCTCCTTACATCGAAGGCAACGACAAGAAGAAGGATGAGCCGGACGGCAAGAGCAAGCTGTGACACCCCCCTGAGGCGCTTGCGCGCCTTCACCCCCTCTCTCACGCTTGTGCGTGGGAGGGGGGACGCCGCCAGCGCGGCGGGGCGGCCCTTTCGCGGCGGCCCTCGCATTCAGATCGCGCGGGTTCTGCGGCCCACTGCTTTTTCACACAGCTTCCGTCATGCTCTCTTCCCTCTTTTCTCGCCTGATCGCCTGCCTGCTGTTGTGCACAGCGGTGCAGGCGCACGCGCTCACGGCCGAGGCGGCGCGGGCCATGGCGGCGGGCGATACCGATGACCGGATCGCCGCACTGCAGGCCGCCATCGCCACACCGGACGACGCTACCGTGGCCTTCATCCGCGCCATGGGCGACGATGCGGTCAAGATCGCGGGCGACAAGGCCATCGTCGTCAAGGATGGCAAGGGGCTGGACCCCGTCACGGGCGCCGAAGTGCCCGTGCCCGACGATGCCGAAGACATCGTCAACAACAACCGCATGCGCGGTGAGTTCGACACGGCACTCGCCTCGCTGCAGCTCATGTCCACCGACGTGGCCCAGCGCCGCAAAGCCATCGACGCGCTGCGCGAAGAGACCGACGAGGCCCGCCTGCCGCTGATCGAGAAGGCCCTGGCCGCCGAGCAGGACGCCGGCCTCAAAGCGCTTCTCACCAACATCCGTGCGCGCATGCTTTTGAGCAGCAGCGACGCCGCCAAGCGCCTGGAAGCCGCACAGCACCTGGCCACCAGCGGCAACCCCGCCACCCGCACCGTGCTGCTCGAGCAGCTGCGCAGCGAAGAAGACCCCAAGGTCAAGGCCGCCCTGCAGGCGGCCCTCAAGACCGTGGAAGAAAGCCTGCAGTGGGGCGAGCGACTGGCAGCGATGTTCACAGGCATCAGCCTGGGCTCCATCCTGCTGCTGGTGGCGCTGGGCCTGGCCATCACCTACGGCCTGATGGGCGTGATCAACATGGCCCATGGTGAGCTGATGATGATCGGCGCCTACGCCACGTATGTGATGCAGGGCATCTTTCAAAAGTACTTTCCGGGAGCCTTCGACTGGTACCTGGTCGCCGCCGTGCCCGCTGCCTTCATGGCGTCGGCCCTGATGGGCGCGGTGCTGGAGCGCGGGGTGATCCGCTTTCTGTACGGCCGACCGCTGGAGACCTTGCTGGCCACCTGGGGCATCAGCCTGATGCTGCAGCAGCTGGTGCGCACCGTGTTCGGCGCGCAGAACGTGGGTGTGGAAAACCCCTCGTGGATGAGCGGCGGCGTGCAGCTCATGGAGAACCTGCAACTGCCCTGGAACCGCGTGATCATCGTGGCCTTTGCGCTGGCGGTGCTGGGCGGCGTGGCCTTTCTCATCAGCAAGACGCGTCTGGGATTGTTCGTGCGCGGCGTCACGCAAAACCGCCCCATCGCCTCGTGCATGGGTGTGAACACGGCGCGTGTCGATACCTACGCTTTCGCGCTGGGCTCGGGCATCGCAGGCCTGGCCGGCTGCGCGCTCAGCCAAGTGGGCAACGTGGGGCCGGACCTGGGCCAGGGCTACATCGTCGATTCGTTCATGGTGGTGGTGCTGGGCGGCGTGGGCCAGCTGGCCGGCACCGTGTACGCAGCGCTGGGCCTGGGTGTGCTCAACAAGTTCCTGGAAGGCTGGACGGGCGCCGTGCTCGCCAAGATCGCCGTGCTGGTGTTCATCATCATCTTCATCCAGAAGCGGCCGCAGGGCATCTTCGCGGTGAAGGGCCGTACGGCGGATTGAGACTGTTATGAATACCCCTGCTATCCAACTCCCCGCACCCGCACCACTGCTCACGCGCAGCGGCTGGTCGGCTTTCATCGTGGCGCTCATCGTGGTGTGCGCCGTGGCTCCGGTGCTCAACCTGTGGGTGCCGGCCGGCAGCCCGCTGCACCTGTCCGACTACGCCGTGGCGCTGCTCGGCAAGATCATGTGCTACGCCATCTGCGCGCTGGCCATGGATTTGATCTGGGGCTACACCGGCATCCTGAGCCTGGGCCACGGCCTGTTCTTCGCCTTGGGCGGCTACGTGATGGGCATGTACCTCATGCGCCAGATCGGCCGCGACGGCAACTACAAAAGTGACCTGCCCGACTTCATGGTGTTCCTCGACTGGAAGGAGCTGCCCTGGCACTGGATGCTATCCGACAGCTTCGTCGCCACGCTCATCCTCGTCGTCGCCGTGCCCGGTGCCATCGCCTTCGTGTTCGGCTACTTCGCTTTTCGCTCGCGCATCAAGGGCGTGTACTTCTCGATCATCACGCAGGCCATGACGTACGCGGCCATGCTGCTGTTCTTTCGCAACGAGACGGGCTTTGGCGGCAACAACGGGTTTACCGATTTCAAGCGCATCCTGGGCCAGCCCATTGCCACGCAGAACATGCGCATGCTGCTGTTCGTGATGACGGGCGTCACGCTCTTGGTGTTCTTTTTGCTGGCACGCTGGCTGGTGCGCAGCAAGTTCGGCCGCGTGCTGCAGGCCGTGCGCGATGCGGAGACGCGCGTCATGTTCTCGGGCTACTCGCCGCTGCCCTACAAGCTCACCATCTGGACCATCAGCGCCATGATGTGCGGCGTGGCCGGTGCGCTGTATGTGCCCCAGGTCGGCATCATCAACCCCGGCGAGATGAGCGCCGCCAACTCCATCGAGATTGCGGTGTGGGCCGCGGTGGGTGGCCGCGCGACGCTGATTGGCCCCATCGTCGGCGCCTTCATCGTCAACGGCGCCAAGAGCTGGCTCACCGTCACGGCGCCGGAGTTCTGGCTGTACTTCCTGGGCGCGTTGTTCATTGCGGTCACGCTGTTCCTGCCCGATGGTGTGGTGGGACTGGTCAAGAAACTGAAGAACAAGCGCCACGACAACAAGACCCGCGAAGGAGCCGCGCCATGACGCCCGATCTGATGGAAGAGGGCGCGCAGCGCATCGCTGCCCGGCAGGCGCCGGTCGTGCCAGGCCAGACCGAGTCCGGTGGCCGCGCGGCAGGCTTCTCGCGCGTGGCGACGCCCGGCGAGGTGGATGTGGCCCACGGCCGCATCCTTTACCTGGAAGACGTGAACGTGAGCTTTGATGGCTTCAAGGCCATCAACAACCTGAGCCTCGATATCGCGCCCGGCGAGCTGCGCTGCATCATCGGCCCCAACGGGGCGGGCAAGACGACGATGATGGACATCATCACCGGCAAGACCCGGCCGGACAGTGGCACGGTGTACTTCGGCTCGACCATCGATCTGTTGCGCCACAACGAGCCGGAGATCGCGAGCCTGGGCATTGGCCGCAAATTCCAGAAGCCCACGGTGTTCGAGCAGCTCACGGTGTTCGAGAACCTGGAGTTGGCCTTGAAGACCCACAAGGGCGTGGCATCGAGCATGTTCTTTCGGCTGGACTCCGCGCAATCGGATCGCCTGGCCGAGGTGTTGCACACCATTCACTTGGCGGGGAGCGTGACACGTCTGGCTGGCAACCTGAGCCACGGGCAAAAGCAATGGCTGGAGATCGGGATGCTGCTGATGCAGGACCCGAAGCTGTTGCTGCTCGACGAGCCGGTGGCCGGGATGACGGACGACGAGACGGCGCGGACTGCGGAGTTGTTTTTGACCTTGAAGGGCAAGCACTCGCTGATGGTGGTGGAGCACGACATGTCGTTCATCCGCACGATTTCGGAGATCGTGACGGTGCTGTGCGATGGGGCTGTGTTGGCGCAGGGGACGCTGGACCAGGTGCAGGCGGATGAGCGGGTGATCGAGGTTTATCTGGGGCGGTGATGGTGAGTACGGGCTCGTTGGCTGCAACCCAGAAACAGACCCAGTCCGTTCGGGCTGAGCTTGTCGAAGCCTGCTCGCCCCGTCCCGGCTCGATCGGGTTGAGCTTGTCGAAACCTGGTCTCGGCTTGTCCCGATCCATTCGGGTCGAGCTTGTCGAAACGGGGGTGCGCTCGCAGGCTCGCTGGTTTGTACCTCGTGCCTGGTTCAAGGGCGGAGGCCGGGAGTCGCCCGGCGTGCGAGTAACTTTCTTTTGCTTCGCCAAAAGAAAGTCACCAAAGAAAAGGCGACCCTACAGCCTGCGTCCCTTCGCTTCGCTGCGGGCAACCTGCGGTGCTCGCGTCCAGCGGGGTCTCGCTCGAACTCGCTTCACTGCGTTGCGCTCAGACAATCGCGAGCCCTTATCCGCTGGCCGCTGCGCTCCTCGGCGCATCCTGAAGGGCTGGGGGAGAGAACATCCACACGGGCCATCGCTTCGCTCGGCCTCGCGGTCGCGGCGCGAAGCGCCTGCGCGTTCGGGGCCGAGCGAAGCAATGGCCCGTATGGCTGCTTGGCTGTTCGGTTGCCCACCCCCTGTGGCTGCGCCTGCGTCGGGGCGGTTGCGGGGTGGCATGCGCGTCGGAGCGCGCATGCCTCGTGCTCTAGCTCGCCGCAGTTGTTTGAACGTAGCTGCAAAGCAGCGCAGTGAGTTCTGCGGCGCACCCCGCAACCGCCCTGACGCAGGTTTGCCCCTTCGCAACGCGAAGGGGTCGCAGACTTGGGGTCGCCTTCTCTTTGGTGACTTTCTCTTGGCGAACCAAGAGAAAGTTACCGCGCCGCCGGGCGCGCACCCCGGCTCCCGCCCTCAACACAGGCATGCTGCCCAATCAGCGAGCTCGCGAGCAGCGCCCGGTTTCGACAAGCTCAACCCGAACGGGTGGTGGGGGCGGACGGGCAAGGCTTCGACAAGCTCAGCCCGAGCGGTTCTGGGTGGCACAGAGACTTCAACAAACTCAGTCCCCGCAATACAACACAGCCCCTCAGAACTCCCGCGCTCGAACCGCTATCAAAAAAATAGCTAATAGCGCCCGATGACCAAGCGCTAGACACCAACCAGGCTCACCAAAAATGCTCACCGTCCAAAACATCAACCAGTACTACGGCGGCTCCCACATCCTGCGCGACGTGAGCCTCACCGCCGCCCCCGGCAAAGTCACCGTCCTCCTCGGCCGCAACGGCGTCGGCAAGACCACGCTGCTCAAAAGCCTCATGGGCCTGGTCCCCATCAAAAGCGGCGCCATCACCTTCGACGGCCAACCCATCGACAAAACCACCCCCTACGACCGCGCCCGCGCCGGCATCGGCTTCGTCCCCCAGGGCCGCGAAATCTTCGGCCGCCTCACGGTGGAAGAAAACCTGCGCATGGGCCTGGCCTACAAGAGCGGCTCCACCCCCATACCCCCGCACCTGTACGACCTGTTCCCCGTGCTCAAGCAGATGCTCCACCGCCGCGGCGGCGACCTCTCGGGTGGGCAGCAGCAGCAGCTCGCCATCGCCCGCGCCCTCGCACCCGGCCCGCGCCTGCTCATCCTGGACGAGCCCACCGAAGGCATCCAGCCCAGCATCATCAAGGACATCGGCCGCGTGATCCGCATGCTGGCCGACAAAGGCGAGATGGCCATCCTGCTGTGCGAGCAGTACTACGACTTCGCTCAGGAACTGGCCGACGAGTACCTCGTGATGGAGCGTGGCGAAGTCATCGCCCGCGGGCCGGGCAGCGAGATGGAAGCCAAGGGCATCCGCAACCTCGTGGCGATCTGAAAACGCGCACAATGCCCGGCGTGCGTTGAGCGGGACAGGTGCCGAGCTGGCCCTGAAGCGTCCGTCAGGCCTGCTCGGTGGCGGGGGCTGCCGAGCCGCGCCAGCGCGACACGCTCTCCATCACGAGCACGGTGCACACCATCCACGTGCCGGCCAGCAGCCAGCCGGCCAGCACGTCGCTGGCGTAGTGCACCTGCAGCACCACGCGGCTCCATCCGGTGGTGAAGACCGCGGCGCCGGCCAGCAGGGCGGCGGGCAGGTGCCACGGGCGGGGCAGCAGGCGGGTGGCCAGGTAGGCCAGCATGGCGTACGCCATCATCGATGCGCTGCTGTGCCCGCTGGGAAAGCTGTAGCCGTCGGCCTGTGCGATGCCGTGCACGTGCTCGGGCCGCACGCGCTCGAAAAGGCTTTTGAGGATGCGCGTCAGCGCGCCGTTGCCGGCCATGGCCACCAGCCAGCCGGTGGCCATCAGGCGGTGTCCGCGCCACCACAGCAGCGCGGTGACCAGCACTGTCAGCACCGCCAGCGCCCAGCTGTCACCCAGGTGGGTCACCGTGGCAAACCACTGCAGCACCGCGACATCGGCGTGCGCCAGCAGGCCTGCGGCCAGGGCGTCATCCAGCGCGCCCCACTTGCCGCCGGGGTGGCCGCTTTCGGCCAGCTCTGCCATCACCGCGCCGGCTGCCACCAGCACGCCCGCACTCGCCGCCATGGCCGCCACCAGCACCCAGCGTGCCTGCGCGGGCACCCACTGGCGCAGCGGCGGGCCGGCCCGCCGCAGGGTGCGCAGGCCGCACAGGCAGCCCCAGCCCGCCAACGACGACAGAGCCATGCCTGCGGCCCACCAGCCGAGCGGGTGTTGCGCCAGCAGGGCGCCCAGGTTGGCTGCATCCAGTTCCGTCATGAAGGTGGTCTTCCTTTCCGTGTTTACCAAGGCGGCCGCGTCGGCGCAAAGCGGGCATTTGTACAGGACTTTGCAGCAGCCCGTGTGGGCGTGGGTGTATGGCAGCGCGCCCATACTGCCTGTGCGGCTGCCCCGCGTTGCTGTCGGCGAGCACTGACATGGCGAAGGCATTGCTACCGGCTGCGTGCCTGAGGCAGCCTGGGCACCATCGCTCCATGGCAGAAAAGCGCCCGGTGCCGACACACCGGCGTTTTGATGTTCTGCCGCCACCTTTTGATTTGCACATTGGCCCATGACACCCTCCGACAGCTCCGTACCCACCACGCCGCGCGGCCCCATCCACCTGGTGGTGCCCAAGCGCCCGGGGGCGGACTTCGACCTGCTGCGGGCCAAGCTCGAAGGGGTGAGCGCACTGCAGAGCCACGATGTGGTGTGGCATGTGCCGCGTGAGCGGGCCGATATCGTCCAGCTGGCGCACGACGCGGCCGAGGCGGCCCGCCAGGACGGCGGGCTGGTGGTGGCCGCTGGTGGCGACGGCACGATCAACGCCGTGGCCGCTGCTGCCTTGCGCGCCGGCGTGCCGATGGGTGTGCTGCCCATGGGCACCTTCAACTACTTTGCCCGCGAGCACGGCCTGGCGCTGGACCCGGAAGTGGCGGTGCAGGATCTCCTCAAGGCGCTGGACTCTGGCGACATGCGCCCGGTGCAGGTGGGCTTTGTGAACCAGCGCCTGTTCCTGGTCAACGCCAGCGTGGGCCTGTATCCCAAGCTGCTGGCAGAGCGCGAAAAGGCGTCGCGCCGATTCGGCCGGTCGCGCATGGTGGCCGTGGCATCGGCGGTGTGGAGCATGTTCCGCCCGTCCGCCGGTCGCCGCTGGCGCGTGGTGATGAAGACTCACCAAGGGGCGCAGTCCAGCCAGCAAGAGCATCTGGTCACTACGCTCTTCGTGGGTAACAACCCCCTGCAGCTCGACCGCATGGGTTTGGCCGAGGCTAAACTGGTGGCCGACGGCGGCATGCTGGGCGTGGTGATGCTGCAGCCCCAGGGCCGCTGGGCCGTGGCGCGCACGGTGTGGAATGCGGCCACCGGACAGCTGGGCAAGGACAGTGCGGTGGTCAGCCTGGCGTGCTCCGAGCTGGCGGTATCGCCCGCCAGCTGGCGCCCGCCGCAGGTCAAGGTGGCGTTTGACGGCGAGCGCGAATGGATGGTGCCGCCGCTGCAGTTCAGCATCGGCGCACGGCCGCTGTGGCTGGTGGCGCCGTCGCCCCTGGTGCGCGACGAGCCGCCGCTGACAGCAGCCACTGCGGTGGCCAGCCTTGCCGCCGTAGCCGCGGCGATTGTGCCGGGCCTGGGTGACAGCGACGAGGCACCCGCACCCGCCTCCGACCCTGAAGGCCAAGGCCTGCTGCCCGCATGAGGATGACGAACCACCCGGCGCGGCGCGATGCCCCCACCCCGTGCAGGATGCGACGATGACCGTCCTGATGCACCTGTCGGACCTGCATTTTGGTGCGCACGACCCGGCGGTGTGCGATGCGGCGTTGCGACTGGCGCAGCGGCTGGGCGTGTCGATGGCGGTAGTGTCGGGTGACCTCACGCAGCGCGCCACGGCTACCCAGTTCGAGCAAGCTGCGCGCTTTGTGCAAGGCCTGCACGCGCGCTGCACGCTGGTGCTGGCCGGCAACCATGACCTGCCGCTGTTTGCGTGGTGGATGCGCTGGGGCCGGTCGTACGAGCGGTTTTCCACCCAGTTCGGCCTGGACTACGAGCCCGTGCGGCAGGCCGGTGCTTTCTATGTGGTGGGCGTGAATACGACCCGCGCCTGGCGGCACGAGCGCGGCAGCCTGTCGTCGGCGCAGATCCAGCATGTGGCTGACCTGCTGGCGCGTGCGCCGCCGGACGCCTGGCGCATCGTGGCCAGCCACCACCCGCTGGTGGCGCGCGACGCGGCCGACCGGGCCCACCGCCCCTCGCGCGCGGACGAGGCACTTCAGCGCTGGCGATCTGCCGGCGCGCAGATGCTCCTGTCGGGCCATGCCCACCAGCCCGCGCTGCTTAACCCCATGCCCGGCCTCTGGGCCAGCCACGCCGGCACGGCCGTATCCCACCGGTTGCGCCACGGCTGCCCGAACAGCCTGGTCGTGCTGACGGTGGAGGTCTCTGGCGAGGTGGCGGGTGGCTGGGCGCGCTACGCGGCCCGGTGGGACTACGACGCGGCGTCGGGCGAGTTCCAGCGCGTGCTGCGGGTCAGCGCGACCTGACCGGGCACCAGGCGATGGCCCGGCATGGCCGGTATTGCGAATGCTATGTTTTTTGTAGCTGGTGGCGCTTTGCCAGCAAGCGGTAGGCATCAAAATCAACAAGATTCTGGCGTTGCCAGCGCTGTGGCGGATATGCCCGGACAGGTTTCACCGGGTTGACCGCCCCCGGGCCCGCGCCTATTCTGGCTGGCAGGTGGGTTGACCGTGCGACGGAGGGTTGCAGGCGGCCTGCGGTACTTGCTGCTTCACGGCCTTCCATGCACAAAGAATTCAACCACGATGCGCTGCGCCGCCTGCAGGCGCTGATCGAACGCGAAACCGGCACGCCACTGAGCGACGCCGCGCAGGCCGAGGTCGCCGCCATCTTGCGCGGCACCGAGTCGCCGCAGGGCGCCGCCACCGAAGGCGTGGAGGCCGCGCCGCGCGAGGTCACCATCTTGTTGGCCGACCTGCGCGGCTTCACCGCGCTGTCGGGGTCGCAGCCAGCGGCGGTGGTCATCGCGGCGCTCAATCGCTGCCTGTCGCGCCTGAGCGAGGTGGTGTTCAAGTACCGGGGCAGCATCGACAAGTTCATGGGCGACTCCATCATGGTGCTGTTCGGCGCGCCGGTGGCCAGCGACGACGATGTGGACCGCGCGCTGCTGTGCGCGGTGGAGATGCAGATCGCCATGCGCGAGCTGAACCTCGCCCACCTGCGCGAGCGTCTGCCGGAGGTCTTCCTCGGCATCGGCGTGAACACCGGCACGGTGATGGCCGGCCGCTTCGGCTCCGACGTGTATTCCGAGTACACCGTGATCGGTGAGGCGGTCAATCTGGCATCGCGCATCGAGGCGCTGAGCCTGCGCGGCCAGGTGCTCATCAGCGACACAACCTACCAGCGCTGCTGGGGCCTCGTGTCGGCGTCGGCGCCGATGCAGGTGCACGTCAAAGGCCGCACGCAGCCGGTCAGCCTGCGCGAGCTGATCGCGATCCCGTCGCACAAGCTCAAGGTGCCGCGCCAGGAGTTTCGCCGCAGCCACCGGGTGGATGCGCGCCTGCCGTGCCTGTGCCAGCGCATGCAGGACAAGATCGTCGTGCCCCACATCGTGCACGGCGCCATCCGCGACATCGGCTACCACGGCCTGCTGGTGGAGTTGATCGAGCCGCTGGAGGCGCACAGCGAGATCAAGCTCGAGTTCGAGCTGCCGCTGGTGGACTACCGCGTGGCCGACGTGTACGCCCGGGTCATCACCGTCAAGCAGGAGGGCGACGAGTGGGTGGCGGGGCTGGAGTTCACCTCCATCAGCGACGAATGCCATGCCAAGGTGCAGATGTTCGTGCAGCTGCTGGTAGTGCACTGACCCGCAACCGGGCCGCGGCCGCGCTCTCTTCGGCTCAGCAGCCCAGCGTCCGCGCCAGGTCGATGAGGTCGGTGGTGTGCAGGTCGTTGCCGGGCTGCGGCGTTCCGTCCTTGGGGCGGGCCGCGCCCAGTTCGTGCGGACGCTCGATGTAGGCCGTGCGCAGCCCGCAGCCGCGCGCAGCGGCCAGGTCGTCGTGGTGCGTGGCGACCAGTGCCACCTGCGACGGAGCGGCGTCGAACACCCGCGCCACACCCAGGTAGGCGGCCGGGTCGGGCTTGTAGGCGCGGAAAACCTCGGCACTCAGCACGCAGTCCCAGGGCAGGCCGGCGCGTTTGGCCATGTGGGTCAACAGGCCGATGTTGCCGTTGGACAGCGTGGTGATGATGAAGCGCGTCTTCAGGCGCTTGAGGCCTTCCACGCTGTCGGGCCAGGCATCCAGCCGGTGCCACACCCGGTTGAGGTGGCGGCGCTCCACCTCGGACAGATGCTCAAGGCCAAAGCGCGGCAGGATCTCGTCGAGGATGCTGCGGTGCAGGTCGTCGATCAGCGTCCAGCCCTGCTCGCCCCGCATCACCCGGGCCATGGCCGGCTGGTAGCCCGCGCGCCAGGCCAGCGCGAACGCATCGCCGTCCACCGCGGGGTACAGCACCTGCATCTCGCGCACGATGCTGCCGTGCCAGTCCACCACCGTGCCGAAGATGTCGAAGGCCAGTACCTTGACGGTGGAGGCAATGCTGTCGGCGGTTCCTGCAGTCGATGTCATGGAAGGTCTTTCGTTCAGGGTGGGGCGTCGTGATGAACTTGCCGGCAGCGCAGGCGTCGCCAGCAGTGCTTGCGATGCCTGCAATGCCTGCGTTGGGCGCAAAGCCAAGGGTCTGCAGGCTTACCGCCAGCCTAGCAGTGCCTGCTGTTCGGCGTGTTCGCACAGGTTACACATGTCCCCAGACCTGCATGTTCGCGCAGAGAATGCTATGGTTACGGAAATCGGGTTTACCCCTGTAACTCGGTTTCTCCCTCCATCCCCTGTATTCGTTGTACGTCCCGCGCTGGCCCATCGGGTGAAGGCGGGGCGTTCGCTTGCTGCCGCCAGCCATGACCGCGCCTTTGTCTCCCCCATCCCCCGCGTCTTCCGAGCCGCCCATCGCCCACACCCCCACCGACGACCGCACCCTGGTGCGGGCCGTGCTGGCCCTGGGGGTGGGCGGCTTTTCCATCGGCACGGGTGAATTCGTCATCATGGGCCTGCTGCCCGAGGTGGCGCGCGACATCGACGTCACCATTCCGCAGGCCGGCCACGTCATCAGCGCCTATGCGCTGGGCGTGGTGGTGGGTGCGCCGGTGCTGGCCGTGCTGTGCGCCCACTGGGGGCGCCGCACGCTGCTGATGGCGCTGATGGTGGTGTATGCACTGGGCAACTTCGCATCGGCCCTGGCGCCGGGCTACCTGTCGCTCAGCGCCATGCGCCTGTTCACCGGCCTGCCGCACGGCACCTATTTCGGCGTGGCGGCGCTCGTCGCCGCGGCCCTGGCACCGCCCGGGCGCCGTGCGCGCGCGGTGGGCTGGGTGATGCTGGGGCTGACCACAGCCACGCTGGTGGGCGTGCCCATTGCGGCGGCGCTGGGCGAGTATTTCGGCTGGCGCGCGGCGTTTGTCTTTGTGGGGCTGATCGCCCTGGCCGCCGTGGCCATGGTGCGCCTGTGGGTGCCCGACATGCCCGCATCGCACGGCGCCAGTCCGCTGCGCGAGCTGGGCGCCCTGGCGCGCAAGCAGGTGTGGTTCACGCTGGGCATCGGCGCCATCGGTTTCGGCGGCATGTTCGCGGTGTTCAGCTACATCAAGCCCACGCTGCTGGAGGTGGCCGGCATGCCCCCTGCGCTCATGCCCTTCGTGCTGTCGCTGTTCGGCCTGGGCATGGTGGCAGGCAACATCGTCGGCTCGCGCATGGCCGACAAGGCGCTCATGCCCGCCATCGGCAAGGTGCTGCTGTGGTCCATCGCGGTCATGGCGCTGTTCGTGCCTGCTGCGCACCACCCCGTCAGCGCGGCGGTGGCGACCTTTCTGCTCGGCACGGTGGTCGCCATCGGCCCGGCCTTGCAGATCCGGCTCATGGATGTGGCCGGCGACGCGCAGACCCTGGCGGCGGCGCTCAACCACTCGGCCTTCAACGCCGCCAATGCGCTGGGCGCGTGGCTGGGCGGTGTGTCCATCGCGGCCGGCCTGGGCTGGACGTCCACCGGCTGGGTGGGCGTGGTGCTGGGACTGTGTGGCGTGGGCATCTTTGCCTTGGCGCTGTCGTCCGAACGGAGCACGCAGCGCGCCACGGCAGACCGCAACGCCTGAGCGTAGCGGCGGTGCGACACCACCGCGTCGGGCGCGGCGAACGCCGCGTTCTGCATTACAGTGAACGCGGGCCAACCCCATTGTTGGCCACGTCGCTCGGACGGTTCCGGGCGCTTACGTGAAAGTTCACCAGCATGTCTGCTTCTCAGGGCAAGCGCCGCTTTGCGCGCATTGATCGCCTTCCCCCCTACGTCTTCAACATCACGGCCGAGCTCAAGCTGGCCGCCCGCCGCCGTGGCGAAGACATCATCGACATGAGCATGGGCAACCCCGATGGCGCGACCCCGCCGCACATCGTGGCCAAGCTCACCGAAGTGGCCCAGCGGCCCGACACCCACGGCTACAGCGCCAGCAAGGGCATCCCCCGCCTGCGCCGCGCCATCAGCCACTGGTACAAGGACCGGTATGCGGTCGACATCAACCCCGACACCGAGGCCATCGTCACCATCGGCTCCAAGGAGGGCCTGGCCCACCTGATGCTGGCCACCCTGGACCGCGGCGACACCGTGCTCGTGCCCGACCCGAGCTACCCCATCCACATCTACGGCGCGGTGATCGCCGGGGCCGACATCCGCAGCGTGCCCGTGGCGCCCGACGTCGACTTTTTTGCCGAGCTGGAAAAAGCCATCCGCGGCAGCTACCCCAAGCCCAAGATGATGATCTTCGGCTTTCCGAGCAACCCCACCGCGCAGTGCGTGGAGCTGAGCTTCTTCGAGCGCGTGATCGCCCTGGCCAAGAAGCACGACATCCTGGTGGTGCACGACCTGGCCTACGCCGACATCGTGTACGACGGCTACCGCGCCCCCAGCATCATGGAAGTGCCCGGTGCCAAGGACGTGGCGGTGGAGTTCTTCACCCTCTCCAAAAGCTACAACATGGCCGGCTGGCGCGTGGGCTTCATGGTGGGCAACCCTGACCTCGTGGCTGCGCTGGCCCGCATCAAGAGCTACCACGACTACGGCACCTTCACCCCCCTGCAGGTCGCAGCCATCGCCGCGCTGGAGGGCGACCAGCAGTGCGTGAAAGACATCGCCGCCCAGTACCAGCGCCGCCGCGATGTGCTGTTCAAGGGCCTGACCGAAGCCGGCTGGGCCGTGGACTGCCCCAAGGCCAGCATGTACATCTGGGCCCGCCTCCCTGAACCCTACCGCGCCCTGGGCTCGCTCGAATTCGCGCGCCAGCTGCTCGACAAGGCCAAGGTCTGCGTCTCGCCCGGTATCGGTTTCGGCGACCAGGGGGATGAATACGTGCGCTTCGCCCTCATCGAGAACGAGGCCCGCATCCGCCAGGCGGTGCGCGGCATCCGTGCCATGTTCAAGGCCGATGGTTTGCTGAAGGTGCCTGCGGCGCCTGCGCCGGCCACCGCTGCGGCCTGAGCGGCGGCTGCTGGATACCCGCCGTGCCTGTGTGCCAGTGAGTCAGCAGGTCAGCAGGTCAGCAGGTCAGCAGGTCAGCAGGTCAGCAGGTCAGCAGGTCAGCAGGCGTGTTCGATTCGATACCGAATCTACACGTCTGCTTACTGCCATCCTCACCGGTCGCGGATTAGACTGGTGGGTATGCATTTTCTCGACTACAACCCCGACGACCTGGACGTCACCATCTCGGAACTGCTGGTCGCCACCAGCGACTCTGCCGACCCCGAACTGCCCGCCGTGGTCGCCACCGTCTTGAAACTGCTGCGCACCCGACTGGGCATGGACGTCGCTTTTGTGTCCCAGATCGCCAATGGTCGCCGAACCATCGAGGTGGTGGACAGCACGCCGGACTTCTCACCCATCCACGCCGGCATGTCCGACCCGGTGGAAGAAAGCTGGTGCCAGTACGTGGTCGAAGGCCGCCTGCCCGAGACCATCGAGAACGCCAAACCCTTGATCGAAGCGGGCAAGGTGCCCGACCCCGGGTTCCCCATCGGCACCCACCTGAGCACCCCTGTGCGCCTGCCCGGCGGCGAGCTTTACGGCACCCTGTGCTGCTTCAGCCGCGGCGTGCAGCCCGATGCCGATATCGAGCGCTTGAGGTACACCGCCAATTTGCTGGCGGCCAAGTTGTCGCCGGGTGTGGAGTCCCCGCTGGAGTCGCCGACAGGCCGGTAGGCGGGTCTAGCCGCCCAGGTAGAAATCCATCGGAATCAGCTCGACCGCCCATCCCCCTTGTTCACCCAGCGTGGCCGCGGGGTGCATCGACGCGATGCGCACGGCCTCTTCGCGGCTTTCCGCCTCGATGATGAACAGGCCGCCGACCACTTCCTTCGACTCGGTGTAGGGGCCATCGCTGATGCGCGTCTTGCCGCTGTGCGGGCGCAGTGTCACCCACTGGTCCAGATCGCCAAGCGACGCGGACACCAGGACCTTGCCGGTGGCGCGCATCTTCTCGTCCAGGGGCGGGCACTGGGTGACCAATGCCTTGACGTCGTCGGGCGCCATGGCTGCGAATTTTTCGGGGGTGAAGTAGGCGAGGCCCAGGTATTTCATGGAGTTGCTTTCAGAGGGTTGATGCACTGACGACGAAGCTGACGGTCCGAAATCGACACAGCAGAAAAGAAATTGCGTCGGGTCCCTGCGAGAGAAGGTCAGGCGCGGGCCGGCTCCGACGCGCTGCCAGCTCGACAGGTGCCCAGAGTTTCTGTCCACTCGTGGTTGGTTCTGGTTGGCTCTGGCTGTCATCGGTTGGCGAGACCGGCGCAGGCCCACCCCTACATCGCCCAGATCCGGGGCGCATCCCCCGCCAGTTCCCACAACTGCTTCCTCCACGCCACCCGCACCGCCTTGAGCAGCTTCATCGCGGGCTCCACCTGCGGAGCCAGGACGCGCACCACCACCATCTGCGGGTTGGGGCTGGTGGCGCCTGCGGTGGCTTTCACATGCGGATGCTGATCGATCACGGCCCGGGCGGCGTCCAGCGCGGCGTCGCGGCGATTGCGGTCCAGCGCGCCTCCGGCGGCGAAGAACAAGCTGGCGAGGCACTTGTGGCCTGCCAGGCCCAACGGGCTTTGCAACAGGCGCTTGTCGGCCGCATCGATCACGCCGCGCTCCAGCCACAGGCCGGGCACCTCCAGGTGCTGCACAAAACGGCCTTGCTCGAAGGGCTGGCCGGCGTGCGGCAGGCCGAGCGCGGTCACGTCCCAGCCCATGCATTCGGCGCCGGGGGCGAGGTTCAGCGTGAGGTGGTTTTCGGCGTTGCAGGCGCTGTAGCACAGGGCCTCCAGCGGCAGCCATTCCAGCCGGCCTCCGTCGGCCACGCTCAGGTGGCTGCGCTGCAAGGCCTGCGGGCCGGTGGACCGGTAAAAGCGCGTGGCACCCGGTGTGGTGACCAGGCCATGTGCTCCCGGGCCGACCGTGGCGGAGATGTCCAGCGTGTCGCCGCCCACCAGGCCGCCGGGCGGGTGCACCAGCACGTTGTGGCAGATGGCGTCGCCCTCGGGGTACAGGCTTTGCAGAATGCGCAGCGGGCCGTTGTGCTCGTACCGCGCCACAGTGCGGGCGGGTTGGGTGTCTGCCGTGTAGTCGAGCTGCAGGCGGGCGTGCCAGGGCATGGGTGGGTTGTCTGCTATTAAATGAGTAGCTAATTATGCCCTGTGGGTGCGCGGTAGGGGCTATTTTGGGTCGTGTAGCTGTGCATGGCGGTGTGGCGAAGTGTGGCGGCGTGTGGCGCCGTCGAATGTTCGGCCCACAGTGTGCGGTGGGCCCACGCCCTGCCCGCAGCGTGCCAGGGCGAGCGAGGCCAATGGACAACTGCGGCAACTGCGGCAACTGCAGCAACTTTAGCGACAGCCTCAGGCCGTCTGGCGTTCCGGCGCTTGCACAGGTGTGGCCTCCTCAGCCGCATACCAGCTGCGCAGCTTGCCGGGGTTGAGCAGGCCCTGCGGGTCGAAGCGGCGCTTCATGTCCACCACGGCGGGGTCCAGGTGGTTCTGTTTGCCGTCTTCCACGATGTAGACGTGCGGGTTGTTGATCTGCACGCCGTGGTCGCGGTAGATCTGCATGATCTGGTTCAGGCGCTCTTCGGTGCTGTAGCGGATCAGCTGCAGCCCGCTGCAGTTGAAGGCGCCTTCCTTGGTGCGCAGGAACTCCAGGTGCATCATCACCTCGCCGCCCAGCGCCTTTTCCAGCGCCTTCACCTGGTCCAGCCGGGTGGCGGGGGTAAAGCCGCTCTGGATGTAGGTGAGCGATTTGTCCACCTTCAGCGCGTGCAGGGTGGTGTGGTTCCAGGTGTATTCGAGCAAGGTCTTGTGGCTCTTGTCCACCTCTTCGGCGGTCTTGCGGTAGCTGACGGTGCCGCCGTATTTGGCAGCCATGTCGCGCATGCCGTCTTCGGAGTGCGGGGCCACCAGCAGCATCACCGCGTGACAGCCCGCGGGCAGGTGCTCGGCCAGGCTGGTGAAGTACGCGGGGATGGGTGCTGCCAGAAAGCACACCTCTTTCTTCTCCAGCCCCGGCGCGGCGCCGAAGCGGTCGGCAAAGTCGAGTGCGGTGTCGAAGTCGGTGAAGGTGACGATGCACTCCGTCCACGCCACGGTGGGGGTCAGCGCCACCTCCAACTCCAGCACGATGCCGTTGGTGCCGTAGGTGTGGTGCAGCAGCATGGCCTCCGGGCCGCGCAATTCGATGATCTGCGGCTCGGGCTCCACCGTCATGGCGCGCACGGCCAGCACGTTGCCGGGCGCGGCCAGCGGGCCGTGGTTGATCGACCCCGCGCCGCCAAAGCCGCCGCCGAACAGCCCGCCCAGCGTGGCGCTGCGGTAGGTGGAGGGCAGCCAGCGAAGCTCCTGCCCCAGGGGCTTGGCCTGCGCGTCAAAGTCCGACAGGCGGATGCCCGCCTGCGCCCGGCCCACGCCGCCGCGCACCCAGCCAAAGCCGTTGTAGCCCGACAGGTCCAGGATCACGCCGCCCTGCAGCGGCGTGCTCTGCCCGTAGTTGCCGGTGCCGCTGCCGCGCACGGTGATGGGGATCTGCGCTTGTGCACAGGCGGCCACCACCTGGCGGATCTCGTCCTCGGTGCGCGGGCGCACGGCCACGTCGCCGCGCTTGCCGGCCAGCTCGCGCTTGAGCACGGGGCTGAACCAGGCAAAGTCCTGCGACAGGCGGCCCACGCGCAGCGGGTCGGCAATCCAGTCCAGGCCGGGCAGTTGTTCGGGCAGTTGGTGGGCAGTGGTGGTGGTCATGTCGATATCTCCTGGGCCATCGGCGGCCGGTTTGGGAAAAAGGGGCCCTGCACCGCGCGCGAACGAGCGGAGTGGCGGTGAAGGGATGGCTCAGTTGTTCGGCGCGTTACGCGCCATCCACAGACGTCGAACGCGCGCGGCCCAGGCCAGTGCCGCCGTGCAAGGGCCGCCCCGCCGCAGGGGCGGCGTCCCCCTGGGGGGAAGGCGCGCAGCGACTCAGGGGGGGCTTCTCAATCCATCGAGTTTTCGCTGGCGTGCCAACTTCCCAGCGCGACCCTGGTGCCCCAGGCCATCAGCGCGAACAGCGCCACCCCGGTCAGCGATATCAGCAGCAGCGCAGCGAACATGCGCGGTATGTTGAGCTGAAAGCCCGCTTGCAGAATCTGGTACGCCAGGCCCGCGCCCTGGCCGCCGGTGCCGGCCACGAATTCGGCCACCACGGCGCCGATGAGCGCCAGGCCGCTCGATATGCGCAGCCCGCCGAAGAAGTACGGCAGTGCACTCGGTATGCGCAGGCGCAGCAGGGTCTGCATGCGCGTGGCGCGGTTGAGCTTGAAGTAGCTTTGCAGGTCCGGCTCCACGCTGCGCAGGCCCAGCGTGGTGTTGCTGATGATGGGAAACAGCGCCACCAGCGCGGCGCAGATCACCATCGATGCCATCGGGTCCTTCACCCAGATGATGATGAGCGGCGCCACCGCCACGATGGGCGTGACCTGCAGCAGCACGGCATACGGGAACAGCGCGGTCTCGATGCGTTTGCTTTGCACGAACAAGAACGAGATCAGCACCCCGGCCACCGTGGCCACGCCAAACGCCAGCACTGTGATCTTGACGGTGACCCAGAGCGAGCCGCCCAGGGCCGCCCAGTCGGTGAACAGCGTCTTGAGCATGAGCAATGGCGAGGGCACCAGATAGGGCGGCAGCTCCAGCGCGGTGACCAGGCCCTGCCACAGCGCGATCAGCACCAGGCCCACCAGCAGCGGGTAGACCACGCGCTGCACGCGCGGCTGGGCCATGAGGGGAGTGCGTGGCTTGGCGAGCTTGGTGGGCTTGACGAGCTTGGGAGGGGCCGGTGCGCGCGTGGGTGTGCTGCGCTCTGCAGCGGCGGGTGCCGCGATGGGGGCTGCAGTTCCAGTGACAGAAGCAGTAGGGTAGGGCGTGCTCATGCTGCGGTCTCCTCGGCGTCTTCGGCACTGGCGCTGGCGCGCAGCAGGCTGTCCTGCAACTGCTTGGCATAGCGGCTGAACTCGGGCGACACCATGAAGTCGGCGGTGCGCGGGTAGGGTGCGTCGATGTGAAACTGCTCCACCACGCGACCGGGGCGCGCGGCCATCATCACCACGCGGCTGGAGAGGAACACCGCCTCGTGGATCGAGTGGGTCACGAAGATCACGGTGAGCTTCTTCTTGCGCCACAGGTCCAGCAGGTCGGCGTCGAGCTTGTGGCGCGTGATTTCGTCCAGTGCGCCAAAGGGCTCGTCCATCAGCAGCAGGTCGGGCTGGGTGACCAGGCCGCGCGCAATCGATACGCGCATCTGCATGCCGCCGGACAGGGCGCGCGGCAGTGCGCTCGCAAACTTCGACAGCCCCACCAGGGCCAGCGCGTCGGCCACGCGGGCGTCGGCTTCGGCGCGGGGCACACCGGCCAGGTCCAGTGGCAGGCGCACATTGGTCTGCACGCTGGCCCAGGGCATGAGCGTGGGCGACTGGAACACGAAGGCCATCTTCTTGCCGCTTTCGTCCAGCTGCGCCACGGGCTTGTGCCATAGCTGCAGCCGGCCATCGGTGGGCTCCAGCAGGCCGGCCACCATCTTGAGCAGCGTGCTCTTGCCGCAGCCCGAGGGGCCGAGCAGGGTGACGAAGTCGCCCTCGTCGATGGTCAGGTCCACCGGCAGCAGGGCCTGCGTGCCGTTGGGGTAGGTCTTCTGGGCCGACAGCACCTGCACGGCAGGCGTGGCGCGGTGGGTCGTAGCCGGGTCGGCGGGTGTGGGCTCAGCGGACTGCATGGAGTGGCCTTTAGATGGATGCGGCGGTGAAGGCTGGCCGCTGTGTCAGGGCGAGGATGTGGGCGACGGCGAGAGCGGGCGTTGCGCCTGGCCCCAACTGCTGGCAACTGGCGCGGCCCAAGCCAGCGAACGCCGAGCATGGGCCGCCCCGCAGCGAGGGCGTTGTCCCCCTGGGGGGAAGGCGCGAAGCGACTCAGGGGGGTGTCAAGGAAGAACCTTGAGGTCCTTGACGAACGCCGTGCTGTACGTGTCAGCCAGCTTCACCTTGGCAGGGTCGATGAGCTTGGCTTCCACCAGGAAGTCGTAGCTCGCCTTGGCGCGCACGTCGGTCATGGTGCCGATGCCCATGCTGGCTGCGTCGCCGCCCGTCACCATGCCCATCTCCTTGAGCTTGGCCACGCTGTAGGCCAGCTGTTCGTCGGTCATGTTGGGGTTGTCCTTCTTGATCAGGGCGTTGGCTGGGGCCGGGTCGGCCAGGTAGCTCTTCCAGCCTTCCATCGATGCCTTCACGAACGAGGCCACGGCGGCGCTGCGGTCCTTGAGCGTCTTGTCCATGCAGCTCACGGTGGTGGCGTAGGCGGGGTAGCCCTGGTCGCTGAACATCAGCGTGTTGGCCTTCACGCCGGCCTTGGCGATGGCGAACGGCTCCGAAGTCAGGTAGCCCTGCTGGGCGGTGTTCTTGTCGGCCACGAAGGGCTGGATGTTGAAGGTGTAGGGGCGCGTCTGCGAATCGCTGAAGCCGTACTTGGCCTTGAGCCATGGCCAGTAGCCGCGCTGCGCGGCCGAGGCGATGAGGATGGTCTTGCCTTTGAGGTCCTCGAACTTCTTCACATCGTCGTGCGCGATCAGCACCTGCGGGTCTTTCTGGAACACCGCGGCCACCGTGGTCACGGGCACGCCGCCTTCACGCATCTGGATCATCTGCAGGTCGCTCGACCCCATCACGCACTCGGCCTGTCCAGCCGCCATCATCTGCACGATGTTGACCTGCGGGCCGCCCATCTTGATGGTCACGTCCAGGCCGTACTTCTTGTACAGGCCGGTGGCCACCGCCTGGTAGAAGCCGCCGTGCTCGGCCTGCGCGTACCAGTTGGTCATGTAGGTGAACTTTTCCTGCGCGTGGGCCGGCAGGGTGACGGCGGCACCCGCAGCGAGCAGCGCGGCTGCACCAAGTCGGGAAAGGTGGGAGGCGGTGTTCTTCATCATGGCAGTGCTCCGGTAGGGGATGGAGGGGGAACAGGGACGAAAGGGACGAAAGGGACGAAAAGGGAGGCGGGATGCGGCTGGGTTCGCAGGTTTCAAGCCAGGGCGGATGCGTGCTCCACATGCCCCGTGTGGTGGGCGCGGCCCCAGGTGGCTTCGGCGCGCGGGGCCCAGCGCAGCTGGTGCAGCTCGGTGATGGCGGCGGCCCAGCTCACGGCCAGCGAATCGAGGATGGCGTGGCCCTGCTCGGCCGTGGCCGGCAGCGGGTCGCCGATGATGCCGCTGGGTCCGAAGTCGCGCGCGGTCCAGGCGCAGGCCGGGCGGCCATCGGGCGAGAGCAGGGGCGACGGGAAGGCAGGCGGGTAGTTCACCACCGCGCGCTCCATGTGCACGGTGTCGGGCGCCAGGGCCAGCATCAGCGCCGTCTCGGCATGGCCGGCGTGCATGGCCAGCTTCTTTTCCGTATCGGACAGGTACTTGCCCGCCACGTGCGGCACGCGCCAGGTGAAGCTCGGGACCACGATGAAGTCGCCATGGCGCAGGCGCAGTTCGCGCGCGCACATCTCCATCACCTGCGGCTGGCCGCCGTGGCCGTTGACGAACAGCAGCTTGCGAAAGCCTGCGCGGTAGACCGACTCGCCCACCTCGTTCATGGTGGCCAGCAGCGTCTCGCCGGAGAGGGTGATAGTGCCGGGAAAGTGCAGGTGCTCCTCCGACTTGCCGTAGGTGATGGACGCCATGGCAAACGCTGGCACCCCGGCCGGCAGGCGCGCCAGGGCATGGCCGACCACGCCCGCGCTGATCACCGTGTCCACCGCGCAAGGCAGGTGCGGGCCGTGCTGCTCGGTGGCGCCGGTGGGCAGCACGATGACGGTGTTCTCCTTGTCCGGCAGGTCGACGATCTCGGTCCAGCTCAGGTAGGGCAGGTAGCGGTGGGGCGGGTTGTAGCCGTGCAGCATGGGTGGGCTTTCGTGAGGAGGAGGGTGTGGGGCGAGGGGTCAGCGCAGCGGCAGGTACGCCGTGGCTTCGACTTCGATCAGGATGTCCGGGGTCGGCAGCATGCCGCTGACCTCGACCACGGTGGACGCCGGGGGCTCGCCCGGGAAGAACAGCTTGCGCACGCGGCTGTACTGGGGAAAGTGGTCCAGGTTCTTGAAGTACTGCACCAGCTTGAACACGTCGGACATCTGGCCGCCTGCGGCCTCGACGGTCAGGCGGATGCGGTCGAGCACGTACCAGCTCTGCGCGAGGATGGGGCCCTCCTTGATGTCGCTGCTGAACTCGCCCGTGCGGCCGATGAGCTCGGCCGCCTCGTCGGGGATGTCGGCATAGCCGCGCACGATGCGGCTGGCGGCGGGGTCCACGGCGATGATCCCGGAGAGGAACACCAGGTCGCCCGCGCGGCGCCACGCGGCGTAGCGGGCCAGGGGCTGGGCGATGCCCGGGGTGGTGGGTGCGGTCATGCAAGGCTCCGTGCAGGGATGGGGGAAGGGGACGGCGTTGTACCCGCCACATGCCACGCCGCGCTGGCATAGCCACCGGCGACGCGGCCCTGGCGCAGCACCACGCGCTGCTGCGTGCGCGACGGAAAGCCCCAGCCATCGGCCTGTTGGAAGACGATCAGGTCGGCGGGCATGCCGGGCTGCAGGGGCAGGGCCTCGGGCCCGCGGCGCAGCCAGTCGCTGCGGCACAGCGCCTCGGACCAGCGGTCGAACGGCGCATCGAGCTGCGCGGCCAGCACGCCGGTGGCCAGGGCCTCCAGCGGGTCGAAGCTGCCCACGGGGCAGAACGGGTCCTGCACGTTGTCGCTCGCGACCAGCACCGGGATGCCGCGCGCACGCGCCTCCTTGACGAGGGTGATGCCGCGCTGGCGCGGTGTGCGGCCGGTCACCGCGTCCTGCAGCAGCAGGTTGGTGATGGGCAGCGTGACCAGGGTGATCGGGCTTTGCGCCACGGCGTCCAGCGTGGCCAGGGCGGTGGCCTCGTCCTGTGCGGCCAGTGCGCAGGTGTGGCCGCAGACCACGTGGCCTTCGAAACGCAGCTCGTGCAGCAGCGCGGCCGTGGTGGCCAGGCCCAGGGCGCCGGGGTGCAGTTCCTCGTCCACATGCAGGTCCACGTTCAGGCCATGGTGCTGCGCAGCCTCGAACAGGTGGCGCAGGGCCTGTGCATCCCAGTTGGTGGAATGCACGAAGCCGCCCAGCAGCGCGCCCGGGCCGCTGGCGGCCACGGTGGCGGCCAGCCGCAGGGCGGTGGCGCGCTCGGTGTACAGGTGCAATGGGATCAGGGCCACGCGCTCCAGCGTGATGCGGCCGGCCCATTCCTGCGCCAGCGCGCGCAGCACGTTCCAGGCGAGCGGTGGTGCATCGGGCTCCCACCAATCGCAGTGGGTGCGCAGGTGCACCGTGCCCGCCTCGTACGCCCATTGCAGGGCGCGGCTGGCGCGGGCGCGGATGTCGGCCTCGGTCCAGCCCTGGCGGTCGACCATCATGGCCTCGATGGCGCCCAGCAGGCCGGGCTTGACGGTGCCCATGCGCGGCAGGGTGAAGGCCTTGTCCAGGTGGGTGTGCGCATCCACCAGGCCGGGCAGTACCAGGGCGCCGGCCAGGTCCCAGGTGCTGCCCTCGGGCAGGGCGCGTGCCGGGTCGTGCGGCGCGGTGGATGCCACGCGGCCCTGGGCCAGGTGCAGGTCTGCCAGCGCGGGCTGGCCGCCTTGATGGGGCCAGTCACTGGGCAGCAGCCACTGCGGCAAGCGGGCGTTGAGGATGTGGTCGGGGGCGCTGGATGCGTGCATGCAATGGGCTCCTTACGCGAAGCGGGCCATGGCCCGGCCCACGCGGGCCTTGAAGGCCTCCAGGCGCGGCGGCGTGGCCACGTTCATGTGGTAGTAGGCGTGGTAGTCCACCCGGGCCTTGCCGCCGGTCAGCAGGCGCATGTAGCGTGTGACGGACTTGCGCGGCGGGTCGCCCATGAGCAGCGCCGTCCAGCGCGGGCGGCCATAGGTCACCACGGCCGAGATGCGCTGGATGTGCGTGAGCGACGGCTTGACGTTGTGCGGATCGCTGATGTCGAAGGCCACCCCGGGCATCAGCACCCGGTCGAAAAAGCCCTTGAGCATGGCCGGCATGCCGAAGCACCAGGTGGGAAAGCAGAACACCACCGCCTGGGCCCAGAGCAGCCGGCCCACATAGCCCTGCACGGGCAGGCGGTTGCTTGGCACCTCGTGGTAGCCCAGCCGCTCCTCGCGGCTGAGCACGGGGTTGAAGCCCTCGGCATACAGGTCGCAGTCGTCCACCTCGTGGCCCGCGCCGCGCAGCTGTTGCACCACCTCGGCATGCAGGGCCGCGTTGTAGCTGGTCTCCACCGGGTGGCAATAGATCACGAGGATGCGCATGGCGGGCTCCTTCTTCAAAGGTCGAGCGTGAGCGTGGGCCCGTGGCTGCGTGCGCAGCACACGGCCACATGGGTGGCCTGCTCTTCAGGGGTCAGGCAGCTGTCGCGGTGGTCGGGTGCCCCGGCCAGCCAGCGCGTGGCGCAGGTGCCGCACACACCCTGCTCGCACAGCGTGTCGATGGCGATGCCGGCGAGCTGCAGCACATCGGCCATGCTTTCGCCGGGCTCCACGGGCAGCCGCATCTGGCTGCGCGCAAGCACGAGTTCAAAGGAAGCCGGTTCCGTGGCGGGCAGCGGCGCTGCCATGGCTGGGGTTTGCATGTTTGACCACTTGATTTGATCGATTGGTCAAACTATTGCAAGTGCTGTGCCAGCAGGCTTTCGGGCCGTTGCCTGTGGGCCCTGGGTCAACGCGCCGCGCTGGCGCGGCTGCTACGCCCGCCAGCGTGCAGACCTGTTCACTCTGGTGCGCAATCCGGTGCCAGGCCACAGCCCAGCAGCACAAAGTTGGTGAGCTCGCGCACGATGGGCTCGCGGTCGATCGTCTCTTCGGGCGCCAGGCCCAGCATGATGTGCACCTGCACGCCGTAGTCGGCGTAGTGCTGGGTCATGCCCCAGATCTGCATGAGCAAGAGGCGCGCGTCCAGCGGGCGCATGCGGCCCTCGGCGATCCAGCGGTCGATCAGGTCCACCTTCTGCTGGGTGGACTTCACGGCCACGGGCCAGTACCGGCCCAGGTTGCGCCCGCCGCCCAGCACCTCGGTGGTGAAGATGCGCGACAGGCCCGGGTTGTCCAGCGCGTAGTCGAGCTTCTTGCGCACGTAGGTGCTCAGCACCTTCTTAGGGTCGTCGCTCTGGCTGTCGAACTGGAAGGCGCCCGACCAGCCGTTGAGCACCGAGTACAGCAGCTCCTCGTACAGCTCTTCCTTGCTGGCGATGTAATAGTGCAGCTGCGGCTTGGTCAGGCCTGCGCGCTCGGCAATGGCCTTGGTGGAAGCGCCCTTGAAGCCATGGCGGCTGAACTCGGCAATGGCCGCCTCGCGGATCGCGCCCAGGATGCGCTCGCGCCCCTGCTTGGGGCGGCTGAGCAGGGCGCCGGAAACGACGTTGCTGGGGGTCTCGGTGTCGGCGTCGTTCATGGGCGGGGCGGGGTTCGGCATGGTGGGCGATTGTCGCTGGTCACGACTTCCAGAAGCCGACATGCGGCGCGCTGGCCTCTTCGATCAGTGCGGGCCCGATGCACTCGATGGGGTGGTGCGATGCAGCGAACACGTCACGGCACGACAGTTCGGCGTCGCGCTGCTCGGGGCGGTCGCCGCGAAACTCGCGCAGGCGCACCGCGTCGATCCCGAAGACCACGCGGCCAATGCCCGCCCAGAAGATGGCACCGGCGCACATCACGCACGGCTCGGCCGACGAATACAGCGTGGCGCGGGCCAGCATCTCGCGCGCGAAGCGCGGGCTGAGCTGGCGCACGGCGTTGGTCTCCGCATGGCCCGTGCAGTCGCCCGTCTCGGTGGTGTTGCAATAACCCTCGGCCAGCAGGTCGCCCTGCTCGCTGACCACCACCGCACCAAAGGGCCGGTTGCCCCGCGCCCGCGCCGTGCAAGACCAGGCGATGGCCTGGCGCAGGTAGGTGCCATCGATGGCATCGAGTTGGGCAGGGTCGTCGAACTGCTGGGGCGCTGCGGACATGAGGGCAAGCATGGGGTGTCTCCGTCGTGGGTGCTGCTGTTCCCCTCGCTATGCATTTGGCATGCCATGAACAATGTGTGACATGTGCGCGGGCTGTGCGTCGTGCAGCACACCGCAGTGCTGCGCGGCACCGCCTGCGGGTTGCAGCACAAATCGCTCAATGGGGCCGGACTTTCAGGATTTCCACGCACCTTGGTGCGATGCGGACGACTCGTCGATCAGTGCCGGCCCTGTGCATTCGATCGGGTGCGGCGAGCTGTAAAAGACATCGCGGCACGACAACTCGGCGTCGCGCTGGTCCAGGCGTTCGCCGCGGAACACGCGCAGCCGCATCGCGTCGATGCCGTACACCACTCGCCCGATGTTGGCCCAGTAGATGGCGCCCGCGCACATCACGCAGGGCTCGGCCGACGAGTACAGCGTGGCGCCCGCCAGGTCGTCGCGGCTGTGCACGGGGCTGGCCAGTCGCACGGCGGAGGTCTCGGCATGTGCGGTGCAGTCGCCGTTTTCGCCGGTGGAGTTCCAGGCCTCGGCCAGCACACGGCCATCGGCCGCCACGATGAGCGCACCAAACGGCCGGTTGCCGCGCGTGCGGGCCTTGTCGGCCAGTGCGATGGCCTGGCGCAGGTACAGACCGTCGCGCGCGTCCAGGATGGCCTCCTGCGACAAGGCGATGGCTGGGGCTTCGGTGGTGAGGGGTGCAGCGCTCATGCCACCACCTTGCGGTCGGCCAGGGCGGGCAGGAAGGCGGGGTTGAACACGCGCTCGGGCGCGGGCTTGCGTGCGAGGTTGAACACGGCCGCCACTTCCTCGATCTGGTGCGCCAGCACGGCGCCCTGCACGCCGCCCAGGCCCACGGCCTGCGATTCGGCCGTCTGCAGGTACTGGCGCGTGATGGCCCAGCGATCGCGTTCCACGTCCATGTTCAGGATGGCTTCGCGCGCCTTGATGGCTGCGAACGCGGCCTCGGGGTTGGCCAGCGTCTCGCGCAGCGCGCGGTTGCTGGCGCGCAGGAACGCCTTGGCCGCCTCGGGTTTTTCCTGCAGCAGCTTGCCGGCCAGGATGGCGTTGCCATACAGGTTCAGGCCTGCCTTGTTGTATTCGAGCACCGACAGGTCCTTGGCTGGCAGGCGCGCGAACAGCGACACGGCCGAGTCATGGAAATAGGTGGCTGCATCCACATCGCCGCGCACCACCACGTTGTCGCGCGCACTGAAGTCTGTGGTCACCCAGTCGAACAGCTCGGGCTGTGTCTTGAGCGCGCGGGCCACCATGGGCCAGCTGCGGCGCGTGGACTCCACGGCGGCGGCCGCCACCTTCTTGCCCTTGAGCGACTGGAAGTCGGTGGTGATGCCCCGGTCCTTGCGGCCGATGATGACGAAGGGCGCGCGGTTGTAGTACTGGTAGATGGCCTGCACCGGCGTGTCGGGGTTCTGCGCGTGGAACTCGGCCAGCGAGCAGATGTCGCCCAGGCCGATGTCGTAGGCGCCGCTGGCCACGCGCGTGATCGAGGCGACCGAGCCCGCGCCCACGTCGATGATTACGTCCAGGCCTTCCTGCTTGTAATAGCCCTTGGCTTGCGCCAGGAAGAAGGGCGAGGTCTGGCTGGTAACGCGAAAGTCCAGCGTGAACTTGAGCGGAGTCACCGAGCCCTGCGCGTGCACGGCAGGAGTGCCCAGGGTGGCGGCGATGGAAGAGGCGAGGGTGGTCGAGAGAAAGCGGCGGCGTTGCATCATGGTGGTGGCCCAGGTTCGGTGGAGTGCCCGGACCGCAGGCGCATGCCGCCGCAGGACCGGATCGAACTGAGCAATTTCCGGGCGCCACCATCGCACAGGGGTGGCAGCGCTGAACGCTTCTACTCAAGGAATGCTGATGCAGGATGCGTGCCCGGTGTGGTGGGCACGCGGCAGCGCGCAGTGCGGCTGCATGCTCTGGGCAGGCTTTGCTCTGGGCAGGCTTTGCTCTGGGCAGGCTTTGCTCTGGACAGGCTTTGCTCTGGGGCAGGCGCTGGAGCGGCCCCATGTGCCGTGGGTGCGAGGCGCACAGCGCGATTCGGGCAACCGGCGCCATGCGGTGGTGCAGCAAGACCGCTCTGCCCTGGTGCGGCCCCGCCCCGGTTTGGTGACGGGCTTTGTTCTGGGCGGGGGCATTGACGGGCTGGCCCTGGGCTTTACCGTTGGCCCGCTGTTTGCTTGCTTCAGCGCCGAGAGTAGAAGCGTTCAGACCAGCAGATCCGCATTGCGTGGGCCGGCTGGCGGGTCATTGCTCTTGAAGCCGGTGGCGGCTTGTGCGCGGTGCGCGTGCCCTTGGAGGGCCTGCGCAGCCTGCGGGCCGTTGCCATTGTTCCCTTCAAGAGCCCATGGCGCCGCGCCGCTTCTTCAGCAGTTTTTGCGACGTGCCGTGTGCCTTGTTTGCCATTGATACAACGAGGAAACCACGCCATGCACAGCAGCAGCACTGCCACCCCTGCGGCACCGTCCGTCTATGAACCCACTGTCGCGCCCGATGTGCTGGGCGAGCTCGAAAAAGAATCGCGCATGGGCGGCGCGATGGACGGCGAGACCTCCACGCGCGAAGTGCGCCGCATCGACATATCGAACTTCGACGCGCGCAAGGAAGAGATCGCCGAGCAGCTGTGGGCCGCATCGGTCGACATCGGCTTCTTCCAGGTCACGAACCACGGCATCCCCATCGAAGACATCCGCGCCGCCTTCGCGCGCGCCGAAGCCTTCTTCGGCCAGCCGCAGGACACCAAGGCCCAGTGGCCCCTGTCGCGCAACGCCGGCTGGGAGCACAAGGCGCAGATCCGTCCCTCCACGCGCACGCCGGACCAGAAGGAGTCCTACCAGGTCACGCGCCCGCGCATGGCGGGCCTGTGGCCCACCGAGGCCGAGCTGCCTGGCTTTGAGGCCGCCACGCTTGCATTCGAGCGCCAATGCTGGGAGGTGGGCATGCGCCTGCTCTCGTGTTTTGCCTACAAGCTGGGCTTCGATGCAGACTTCTTCACCCGCGCCCACCAGCCCGACCTGCCCACCTACCAGAGCACGCTGCGCATGCTGCATTACTTTGCGGTGGACCCGGCGCTCAAGGACGAGCTGGGCCTGTGGCGCGCCGGCGCCCACACCGATTTCGACTGCCTCACCCTGCTGTTCCAGCGCCCCGGCCAGGGCGGCCTGCAGGTGCTGCCCGGCAAGGAGGCCGAGGGCCGCCAGTGGACCAGCGTGGAGCCGGCCGAGGGCGTGATCACCTGCAACATCGGCGACATGCTCATGCGCTGGAGCGACGACCAGTTGCCCAGCAACTTCCACCGCGTGCGCAACCCCCTGCCGCACGAATACCAGGGCGCGCGCTACAGCCTGGCCTTCTTCTGCCAGGCCAACGAAGACGCGGTCATCGAAGGCCCCGCCAAGAAGTACCCGTCCATCACCGGCGCGGAGTACCTCCGCCAGCGGATCAGCGCCAATTTCTCCAACAAGTACTGAAGCACCCCCTGAGTCGCTCCCCTCCCGACTCGCTGCGCGAGTCGGGAGGGGGACGCCCCCAGCGCGGCGGAGCGGCCCTTGCGCGGGAGCAATGGCTTGGGCCGCGCCAGTTTCGAGGCTCGCTGGTGGCGTCCAGCGCAATGGACAACTGGTCGAACAAGAGCCGGTCGGGTTCAGCCCCCGCCGCGCATCCAGAAGTAGGCCATCACCGTGATGACCAGCACCACTGCCACCACGATCCAGTTGCCCGCCCCGCCGGCGGGCTGCTGGCCCGGCGACAGCCCGGGCGCCACGGCACCCAGGCCGATGGACGCGGGCTCGTCCATGGACTGCTCGATCGCGTCGACTCGCTCCTTGGCCTCCTTCAGGCCCAGGCCTTCGTGGTCCCGCAGCAGGCGGATGGCCTCGATCTTGTGGCCCTCGGCCAGGGCCTGGCGCACGGCGTCGGGCACGTGGGCTGGGGATGCGGCCCGCGCGGTGGTGGCAAGCTCTTCGCCGCGCTGGTGCGCATCGATCAGGTCCTTGGCCTCCTTGAGGCCCAGGCCCGTGGCTGCGCGCAGGCGCTTGATGGCTTCGATGGTCTGGCCTTCATCGAGTGCGGCCAGTACATGGGGCGGGAGAGAGGTGCCGGCATGGCGCATGGCAGGTCCTGTTCAGCGGTTGCGACCGGGCTTTCTACCATGCGCAACGCAGCCCCTGGATCGGGGGTAGACACTTTCCGCGCCGATGGGCGCGGCACGCCGGGTTGCTGCGCCAGATCGCACTCGAATTGGTTGCAATGGAAATCAAGCCGGCGGTAGGCCCGGTCTTAGCCGGTGAGCAGGTCGAACCATTCCCGGTACGGCGTGTTCTTCACCATCTTGCGATTGAAGTCCGGCTCACCGTCTGTCCACCACACCGGTCCGCGTTCGCCGAGCGCGTTTTTTGTTTCGTCAACCTGCTCGCGCGCCTGGGCGCGCCGGGCCGCGGAGGGCTTGCCACGCAGGGCGCGTCGGGCATCCATCAGCTGCGTAACGAGTGCTGCCCGCACCTCCTCAGGCAGCGCGGGATTGGCCTTGCGCCACAGCCGGCCCCGCACGACGAAGTACCTGCCGTCTGGCGTTGTGGGGTAGGGGGGATGGTCCGGCGACACAGCCAGTCGACGGGTGGGCCTGCGCGCGAAGCGGGATCAGGACAGGGCCAGGTCCCGCTGCCGTGGCTCGCGCTGCTGCCAGTCCTGGGTGTGGGGCCGCAGATAGCGCTGTGCCACGTCCACCGTGGAGTGTTCGCCCAGCTGCCCGCCGTGCTCCGCGAGCCACGCATCGCAGGCACGCCGGCCGTCCTGGCGCAGCATCTCGAACAGCACGCGCCCCACGGTGCGCTTGATGGACGGCTCGGTGCCCAGCAGCCCGGCGGGCTGGTCGGGCAGGCTCAACACGTGCATGCGGATGTCGGCGTCCGGCACATTGCGGTTGATGACCTCCAGCGCCCGCAGCTCGGACACCAGCCCGCTGACGGACGCCACTTCGTTGATGCGGTTCAGAATGTTCTTGGCGGACAGCGGGGTCTCTGCGCGGTGCAGCGGGGTCAGCTCCACCAGCAGGATGTCGGTGTCCAACTGGTCCTCGTACAGCGGCCACAGCGAGGGGTTGGCCGCGTAGCTGCCGTCCCAGTAAGCCTCCCCGTCGATCACCACCGGCTGGTAAGACAGCGGCGCACAGGCAGACGCCAGCACGGCGTCAATGCTCATGTCCGCCGGACCGAACACCCGGCCAGCGCCGCTTTGCACGTGCAGTGCGTTCACAAAGAGCCTGGGCGCTGCGCTCGCCTCGCGCAGCAGGGCTTCGTCCACCACGGTGTTCAGGATGAAGCGCAGCGGCGCCATGCCCATGGGGTTGGTTTGGCAGGGAGAAAGGATGGGCAGCGCGTCGTCCCACATACCCATGCCCGGCTTGCGCAGCGGCAGCATGAGCAAGGTCATCAGCGACCCTGCCTGCGCCACCTGCTCCCACAGCATGGCCAGATGCTCCCGCGCACCGGCCCTGCCGCCGCGCGCCATGCCGGTGGCCAGCGCCGCACCGTTGAGCGCACCGGCACTGCTGCCGCTGATGGCACCGATGTCGATGTCCTCTTCTTCCAGCAGGCGGTCGAGGACGCCCCAGGTGAAGGCACCCTGTGCGCCACCACCTTGCAGTGCCAGATTCAGCTGCACCCGCCCAGGCGCTGCGCGCCGCATTGCTTTTGCCATGGTGGCCCCTTTGTGAAAAGGCCATCGTATGGGGCTGCTGGCGCAGGCGTGTCAGCCAAGGGCGCAATTACGGGTGTCGTGCAGCACCCACTCCACAGGGTTTGCCGCTTACTTGGCCGCCGGGGCCGGGCACCCCTCACCCATGCCCGCCATCCCCGCCAGCCGCTGCAGGCGCGAGCGGTTGTCCATACACGCCTTGTGTTCCGCTTCCCGCACCTTCTCCTGAGCCAGCTGCGCAGCGCGCGCACGTTCGGCCTGCAATTGGGCAATGCGCTCGCGGATCTGCGGCATGGCCGCCAGGGCGGCCTTTTCGCCTTCCAGGATGGCGCTGGCCCGCTGGCCGAAGTCAGCCGGGCCGATGTCCAGCACCTTGGGGCGGATGACCACGTCGGCGCGGGCCAGTTCGGCTTCGCCCAGCTTCTGGCCCATGATGGCAATCGACTGGCCCAGCGCGCCCAGCATGTTGCCCGGCGTCTGGCCCCGGGCCTTGTTGGAAATGTCCACCGCAATCACGATGTCGGCGCCCAGCTGGCGCGCCGCGTCCACCGGCACGGGGCTCACGATGCCGCCGTCCACGAAGTGGTACTTGCCGATGGTGACGGGCTGGAAGACGCCGGGCACGCTGCTCGATGCGCGCACTGCCTGCCCGGTGTTGCCGCGAGCGAACACGGTGCGCTCGCCGTCTTCGAGCCGGGTGGACACCACTGCGAAGGGCTTGGCCATCTGCTCGAGCGGCTTGCGGCCCACCTGTTCGTTCACATAGTCCTCCAGCTTCTGGCCCAGCACCAGCCCGCCTGAGGACAACTGCAGGTCGCGGATCTTGGCTTCGTCCAGCGCCACGGCCTTTTCCTGCATCTCGAACGCGTTCATGCCGCTGGCGTACAGCGCGCCCACCACGCTGCCCGCGCTGGTACCCGAGACAACGGCGGGCGCAAGGCCGTTGGCCTCGAGCATCTTGATCACGCCGATGTGGGCAAAGCCCTTGGCTGCCCCGCCGCCCAGGGCAATGCCGATCTTGATGGGGCCTCCTGCGGGGGCGCCTGCCGTGGTGGTGGATGTGGCCTGCGCAGTGGCTGCGGGCTGGGTCGGCGCTGTGCCGCCGCATGCGGCAAGACTTGCGCAAACCAGGAGCGCCAACGGGCGCAAGAAGACGTTGTCCAACCGCATATGCAGGATCCTGTTCTCAACGGAGGCGGCGAGTGTAGCGGCAGGGGCACGCCATCTGCCCATCCAATCAATCGGAACAAATTGTCACAGGCCCGTTCATCGCCGTTACCTACACTGCCACGTCCTTTTTCGGGCTGCCCTCATAACCCATCCAACATGGTCAAACCTGTCGTAGCTGTCATCCCCGGCACCATCATCGCCGGTGGTCCACTGAGCCAATCCACCATCCTGGCCGTCAACAAAGCGGCCGAAAAAACGCCTGCGCAATGGCGTCGGTTCGTGGCATACGCCTCCTTGGTCAAGGTCGGCGGCTCGCTGGCCTGGCGTGCCAACAACCCGGGCAATTTGCGTGATTCGCCGCTCAAAATCGGCAACGTCTCCGGCGCCGTGGGCGTCTTTGCGGTGTTTGCCAATATGGACGACGGCCATGCCGCGCAGCGCGCGCTGTATGTCAAGAAGTACGGGACCATGAAGGTGCGCGATGCCATCGCCAAGCTCACCCCGCCGAACGAGAACGACACCGAGCGGTATCTGCGGGAGCTGGAGAAGGCGGGCGTGGACCTGGACAAGGACGTCAACTCGCAGATCGACGTGCTGATGCCGGCTGTGGCAGCGAGTGAAGGCGTCATTGCCGGTATCGAGGTGCCACGCTCATGAAGCGCCTGGCACTTGTCGCATGTCTTGTCGCCGTCCCCGCACTGGCGCACGCGGCAGACCAGGTCGCCGTGGGTTGCCAGCGCGTGAAGCTGGTGCTCGACGAGCGGTTCACCCCGAGCGAACGCGACCGTCTGTGGGCCAGCGGCGAGGAGGCCAGCGGCGCGCCGGCTGTGTTGCAGTTGCGAGGTTGCCAAGGCGAATTGCTCGACAGCCTGACGCTGGAAGCACCCCTGGCCAAGCTGGACCGCACTGCCTTGCGCGGCGTAGGCACCCCCACCGTGCTCGTGACGGTGGACTTGACGGCGCCGGCGGGCAGCTACAGCGGACCGCTGACCAAGCCCGTTCAGGTGAAGGGCAACCGCCTGGCCTACGCGCAGGCCCGTGCTGCGGACGGCACGGTGCAGCCCATCGTGCTGGCCCAGACGGGCAAGGCAGCGTGGAAGAAGGTGCGGGTGGTGGCTGCAGACCAGTTGCTCGCGGTGCGCAGCGAGCCGCGCGATGGGGATTTCACGACCAGCTACCGCCGTTATGTCCATGGCAAGCAGGGCTGGACGGTGCGGGTCCGGTCACAGCCTGGCCTGTGGGAGTCGGACGGCGAGTTCCCTGCGCGCCGCTCGTTCCCCTGAGCGGGCGGGGCGGGCGGTGACCGGCGGGCGGTCACGGCGGGGTGGGGCGCGTTGACCGCGCCCCCGAGGCTCACTCGCCCTGCGACCCCCGGTGTGCCCAGCCCGTGGTGCGCTTTTCGACCCAGCTGAACAGCTCGTACATCACCATCGCCATGGCGCCCACCACCATCAGGCCGGCAAATGCCAGGCCCATCTGCATGGATGAGCCTGCCGAGATCAGCAGGTAGCCGATGCCCTCGTTGGCGGCCGTCATTTCCGATACGGTGGTGCCCACGAAGGCCAGCGTGATGGCGACCTTGAGCGAGCCGTAGAAGTACGGCATGGACCGCGGCAGGCCCACCTTGACCAGCACGTCCCACCGCTTGGCGCCCAGCACGCGCAGCACGTCTTCCAGCTCGGGCTCCAGCGTGGCCAGGCCCGTGGCGATGTTCACCATGATCGGGAAGAAGCTGATGAGAAACGCGGTGAGGATGGCCGGCCCCACGCCGATGCCGAACCACACCACCAGGATGGGCACGAAGGCCGCCTTGGGCAGCGCGTTGAACGCGGTCATCAGCGGGTAGACGGCGGCATACGCCAGGCGCGAGCTGCCGATGAGGAAGCCGAGCAGCACGCCCACCACGATGGCAATGCCGAAGCCCGCCATGGTGACCCAGTAGGTGCGCCAGGCATGGGCGGCGATCACGCCTCCGAACTCGACCAGCTGCGTGCCGATGGCCCAGGGGCTGGGGAAGATGAATTCCGAGACGTTGAAGGCCGAGCAGATGATCTGCCACAGCAGGACGATGGCGACGAGCAGGATCCAGGGGGACCAGCGCTCCGCAGTTTTCTTGTGCATGGTGGTGGGGGCCTTGTGGTTTCTTACTGCTGGAGGGGGGCGCCGGTTTTGCGCATTGCACCGATGTGCCCGCGCAGCTCGTGCACGATGTCGGTGAACTCCTTGGTGTAGGTGATCTCCAGGTCGCGCGGGCGGGGCAGCTCGATGTCGCGCTGCACGACGAAGCGGCCGGGGCTTTTGCTCATCACGTACACGGTGTCGGCCAGGAAGACCGACTCGCGCAGGTCGTGCGTCACCAGGATCACGTTGAATTTCTGCTCGGCCTGCAGGTCGCGCAGGATGCACCAGAGCTCCTCGCGGGTGAAGGCATCGAGCGCGCCGAAGGGCTCGTCCAGCAGCAGCATCTTGGGCTCGTGGATCAGCGCGCGGCAGATGCTGGCGCGCTGCTGCATGCCGCCCGACAGCTGCCACGGAAACTTGTCCTCGTAGCCCCCCAGGCCCACCTTCTGCAGCAGGGCGCGGGCGCGGGCCTCGTACTCCTTGCGCTTGGCCTTGAACTGGCTGCGGTGGGGCTCCACGATCTCGAGCGGCAGCAGCACGTTGTCGACCGTGGTGCGCCAGGGCAGCAGCGACGGCGCCTGGAAGGCCATGCCCGATATCTTGAGCGGCCCGGTCACAGGCTGGCCGTCGATGAGGATCTTGCCTATCGACGGCATCTTCAGGCCCGTGGCCAACTTCATGAAGGTGGACTTGCCGCAGCCCGACGGGCCGACGATGGCGATGAACTCGCCCTGCCGGATCTGCAGGTCGATGGCCTCGACGGCGAAGTGGTTCTGCGCGAGCAGCTCGTCGTTGTACGCGAGCCAGACATCGCGGAAGTCCACGAAGTAGGAGTCAGCAGCCTGCATGTGAAGAATCTGAGTAAAAATGGTCGCTACCGCTTGATAGGTAAGCGCTAGCAGCTATTGTTTTGATAGTAAGCCTGTGCCTGGTCTCCGCGCAGGCTTCCGTGGCGCACCGCGCCTTACTTCTTCGGCAGGATGTTCAGGTCGGCGGTGCTAGGGAGGAAGCTCGCGTTCCACACGTCGTCGGCGTTCACCCGGGTCTTGGTGTTGAACGCATCGGACACTTGCGACGCCATCAGCGACAGGCGGCCGGGCACGGCCTTGCCGAAGCCTTCGGCGCGTGCGTCGGGGCTGTTGATGACGGTGTCGATGGCCAGTTGCAGGCGGCGGGTTTCGAGCGGCACGTTCACGATGCCGTCACGTGCCTTCACGTGCTCGATGGAAGCGGCCGGGTTGGCGATGACTTCCTTGGCGCCCTTTGTGAAGGCGGCCAGGAAGGCCTTGATCGCGGCCGGGTTCTCCTTGATGAGCTTCGGCGACGCGATGATCACGTTGCCGTACAGCTTCACGCCGAAGTCGGCATAGGGGAGCACCACCACGTCGGCGGCCTTGGCGCCGCGGGCTTCCAGGTTCAGCAGCGAGGTGAAGGTGAAGCCGGTGATGGCGTCCACGTCGCCGCGCACCAGCATGGTCTCGCGCAGCGGTGGGTCCATGGCGGTCCACTGCACGCTGCCCACGCCGTTGGCCTTCTGGAAGATCGGGAACGCGCGGCGGCCGGCGTCGAATACCGGAGCGCCCAGCTTCTTGCCCGCCAAGTCGGCCGGCTTGGTGATGCCGCTCTTCTTGAGCGCCATGACCGAGGCGGGCGTGTTGTTGTAGACCATCATCACCGCCACGGGCTTGTTCTGCGCGTCGGGGTTGTTGGCGTGGAACTCCATCACGGCCGCCAGGTCGGCAAAGCCCATGTCGTAGGTGCCCGATGCCACGCGCTGCACGGCGCCGCCCGAGCCGTTGCCCGCGTCCACCATCACATCCAGGCCCGCGGCCTTGAAGTAGCCCTTGGCCACCGGCTGCAGGAACAGGGCTGAAGGTCCCTCGAAGCGCCAGTCGAGCTGGAACTTGATCGGCGTGGTGGCCTGTGCGTGGGCGGTGGAGAAGGTACTGGCCGTGGCCAGCAGCAGGGCGGCTTGCAGGAGGGTGCGTTTGTTCATGGAAAAGGTTCCTGTCAGAAGTCGTCGAAGGGAAGGCATGCCGGACATGCGCCGCGTGCGGGGCCGAGGGCTCGCAGCATGCCATGCTGTTTCAGTCAGCAAAAACGATGCCCGGTTTCACCGGAGCGGGGAGGGGGTGCGGGCTATTGTTCGCCAGTTTGGTGCATGCGGCTCTAGATGCTTTCCCGAAATGGTGCATGGCCGGTGGTTGCACCGCGTCGGGGCACGGCACCGTGTGCGGCACGGCACATTGGGGCAAACGCGCAGGCAGCCTGTGCGCGCCGGTGGTACAACAAAAGTCCTCATCACCAGCACAGTCCTTGGGAGGGCTTTTCATGGCGGACATCCAGGCATTCTTCGAAAACGTGCAACTACCCACCATCCCCGATGTGGCGCGCGAGCTCATCGCCACCATGAAGGACGATGACATCCCCTTTGAAAAAGTGCGCAGCGCCATCTCCAAGGACCCGGCGCTCACCGCCAAGCTGATCCGCCTGGCCAACAGTGCCCGCTTCGGCCTGCCGCGCCAGGTGGCCTCGCTGGACGACGCCATCACCATGGTCGGCCTGAACCAGGTGCGCACGCTGGCGCTGGCTTCGTGCATGTCTGGGGTGTTCAAGG
The DNA here is from genome assembly GCF_964253015.1 of Acidovorax sp. LjRoot194. NCBI lineage: Bacteria > Pseudomonadati > Pseudomonadota > Betaproteobacteria > Burkholderiales > Comamonadaceae > Acidovorax > Acidovorax sp. LjRoot194. Next base: position 1,411,803 of record NZ_CAXUQB020000001.1, read on the forward strand.
ACGCGCCGGGCGTGGACGCCGAGGCCTTCTGGAAGGAGAGCATGGCGATTGCGGGCTATTCGCAGTGGCTGGCGCGCACGCTGGGCTCCAACGTGCAGGAGTCGTGGCTGGCGGGCTTTCTGGTGCGGCTGGGCGAACTGATCATTGCGCAGAAGGCACCCGAGCAGATCCCGGCCATCGAGCAACTGCCCCACCATGCCGGCGGCCGCTGGGAGCGCGAGCGCACGCTGCTCGGGTTTACCGAGGCGCAGGTCACGGCCGAGCTGGCCCGGCGCTGGCGCTTTCCGGACACCATCGTGCAGGCGCTGGAGACGGCCGAGGACCCCGTCGCCACCACCCCGTTCTGCCGGCTGGGCGGCATCCTGCACGTGGCCACGCTGCTGGCCGAGATCGGGCTGGAAGAGCCCATGTCGCCGGCCGACACCATCGCCAGCCTGCCTGCCGAGATCAAGCAGGCGCTGCAGCTGGATTCGGCCTGGCTGGCAGAGCACCTGCCACCGGTGGCGGACTATGTGGATGTGTCTGTGCGCTAGAGGCTGAGAGCACCCCCTGAGTCGCTTCGCGCCTCGGTGCCACCGCCAGAGGCGGTGGCTCTTCGGGCACGTCCAAGCTTGCGCAGGCAGGCTTGGAGCCGCGGCCCTCAGCCCCTCTCTCGACTCGCTGCGCGCGTCGGGAGGGGGATGCCCCCGGTGCACGCAAGCGAAGCGCCGCCTCCGCGCCTAGGCGGCCCTTGCACGGGGGGCCTGGCTGGGGCCGCGCCAGTTTCGTGCGATGTGGGTGGCGCGCAGTGCTATGAATGACTGAAACGACAAAGGGGGCCGAAGCCCCCCTTTGTCGTTGGTGCGCTGCTGGCAGTCAGCTCTTGCGCGATGCCGCGCTGGCCACCGCCAGGGCCGTCATGTTGAACACCCGGCGCACCGTGGCCGCGGGGGTCAGGATGTAGGCGGTGGCGGCGCCGCCCATCAGGATGGGGCCCACCGTCACGCCGCCGCTGGTCGTGGTCTTGAGCACGTTGTACAGGATGTTGGCGGCATCCAGGTTGGGGCAGATCAGCAGGTTGGCCGAGTCGCTGAGCGTGGATTCCGCCATGTACACATTGCGGATGTTCGGGTCCAGCGCGGCGTCGCCGTGCAGTTCGCCGTCGCACTCGATCTCGGGGTGGGCCGCCACGAACAGGTCGCGGGCTTCGCGCATCTTGCGGGCCGAGGGGCGCTTGGACGAGCCGTAGCTCGAATGCGAGAGGAACGCCACCTTGGCGGGCAGGCCGAAGTGCTGCACCTCCTGCACCGACATCCAGGCGATGTCCGCCAGCTGCTGGGCCGTGGGGTTCTCGTTCACATAGGTATCGGCGATGAACAGCGTGCCGCGGTCGGTCATCAGCGCGTTCAGCGCCGCGTAGTCGTTCACGCCTGCCTGGCGGCCCAGGATGCTGTGGATGCGCTCCAGGTGCGTCTCGTAAGTGCCCACCAGGCCGCAGATCATCGCGTCGGCATCGCCCAGCGACACCATCAGCGAGGCGATGATGGTGTTGGAGCGGCGCACCGCAGCCTTGGCCACCTCGGGCGTCGCGCCGTTGCGCTGGTTGAGCTGGTGGTAGTGCTCCCAGTACTGGCGAAAGCGCGGGTCATCCTCGGGGTTGCAGACCTCGACGTCCTTGCCCAGCCGCATGCGCAGGCCGGCTTTCTCGATGCGCGCCGCAATGACGGCAGGGCGGCCGATGAGGATGGGGTGGGCGATCTTGTCGTCGATGGCCATTTGCGCGGCGCGCAGTGCGCGCTCGTCTTCACCGTCGGCGTAGGCCACGCGCTTTTGGCCCTCAGGCAGGGCCTTGGCCGCCGTGATCACGGGGCGCATCAGCATGCCGGTTTGATACACGAAGCGCGACAGGGCTTCCTTGTACGCTTCCATGTCTTCGATGGGGCGTGTGGCCACGCCGGACTCTGCAGCGGCCTTGGCCACGGCCGGCGCGATCTTCAAAATCAGGCGCGAGTCGAACGGCGTGGGGATCAGGTAGTCGGGGCCGAAGGTGAGTTCCTTGCCCGCATAGGCGCTGGCCACTTCCTCGCTGATGTCGGCCTTGGCCAGGTCGGCGATCTGGCGCACGCAGGCGAGCTTCATCGCCTCGGTGATCTTGGTCGCGCCGCAGTCCAGCGCGCCGCGGAAGATGTACGGGAAGCACAGGACGTTGTTGACCTGGTTCGGGTAGTCCGAGCGGCCCGTGGCGATGATGCAGTCCGGGCGGATGGCCTTGGCCAGTTCGGGGCGGATCTCCGGCTCGGGGTTGGCCAGCGCCAGGATGATGGGCTTGGGAGCCATGGTCTTGACCATCTCGGCCGTGAGCACGCCGGGTGCCGAGCAGCCCAGGAACACGTCGGCGCCGTCGACCACGTCGGCCAGCGTGCGGGCCTCGGTCTTTTGCGCATAGCGCTGCTTGGAGGCGTCGAGCCCGCCGGGGCGGCCATCCCAGATCACGCCCTTGGAGTCCACCATGAAGATGTGCTCGCGCTTGACGCCCAGGCCCACCATCACGTCCACGCAGGCAATGGCTGCGGCGCCAGCGCCGGACACGGCGATTTTGACCGCGCCGATCTCCTTGCCCACCAGCTCCAGGCCGTTGAGCAGCGCAGCGCTGGAGATGATGGCCGTGCCGTGCTGGTCGTCATGGAACACCGGGATGTTCATGCGCGCACTGAGCTGCTGCTCGATGTAGAAGCACTCGGGCGCCTTGATGTCTTCCAGGTTGATGCCGCCCAGCGTGGGCTCCATCGCCGCGATGATCTCGACCAGCTTGTCCGGGTCGCGCTCGGCCAGCTCGATGTCGAACACGTCCACGCCGGCGAACTTCTTGAACAGGCAGCCCTTGCCTTCCATCACCGGCTTGCCGGCCAGCGGGCCGATGTCGCCCAGGCCCAGCACGGCCGTGCCGTTGGTGATCACACCCACCAGGTTCCCGCGCGAGGTGTAGTCGAACGCCTTGGACGGGTCGGCCTGGATATCCAGACACGGGTAGGCCACGCCGGGCGAATACGCCAGCGACAGGTCGCGCTGGTTGGACAGGGGCTTGGTGGGGGTCACCGCAATCTTGCCCCGGGTGGGGTTGCGGTGGTATTCACGCGCGGCGTCGCGCAGCGCCTCTTCGGCGGCGGAAAGTTTCTGGGTCATACGGAAATCCTGGAAGTCTTCGGCGGAATGCAAAACAAGGGTACCCGATGGCACGGGTGGCTGGCATGGCGGTTTATGCGTATGCAGCATGAAGCCAAAACCCCCTGGCAGCCCGGCTGCAAGGGGGTCATCACGGTGCGGGCGGCAGCGCTTTCTGGCAGCGGGCGGCGGGACGCTAGTGGGCGTCGGCCTGGCGTGCGGCGTTCACAGCGGCGGAGGTGTCGCGGCTGGCGCCATTGAAGAAAACGTTCAGGGCCACGGCCGTGATCGAGGCCAGCAGGATACCGGATTCGATCAGCGGGTGGATCGCATGCGGCATCCACTGGCGAAAGCTCGGCGCGATCAGCGGGATCATGCCCACGCCGATGGACACGGCCACGATCATCGCGTTGAAACGGTTGTGCTTGAAGTCCACCCCGCCCAGAATGCGGATGCCCGTGGCCGCCACCATGCCGAACATCACCAGGCCCGCGCCGCCCAGCACCATGGTGGGCAGCGATTCGACCAGCGCCGCCATCTTGGGCAGCACGCCCAGCACGATCAGGATCACGCCGCCCGCCACGCAGACGAAGCGGCTCTTGACGCCGGTCACGGCCACCAGGCCCACGTTCTGCGAGAAGCTGGTGTACGGAAAGGTGTTGAAGATGCCGCCCAGCAGCGTGCCCAGGCCGTCGGTGCGCAGGCCGCGCGTGAGGTCGGCCTGCTCGATCTTGCGGTCCGTCATCTCGCCCAGCGCGAGGAACATGCCGGTCGACTCGATCATCACCACGATCATCACGAGCGTCATGGTCAGGATCAATATGGGGTCGAACACCGGCCCCGCGATCTCGAACGGCAGCACGAAGTCGAACCACTGCGCCTTGGCCACCTTCTCGAACGACATCAGGCCCATGGCCACCGCGATCACGGCGCCGATCACGATGCCCAGCAGCACCGAGATGTTGGCGATGAAGCCGCGTGCGAACTTGGCGATGAGCAAAATGGACACCAGCACCACCGCCGAGATGCCCACGCCCGTGAGGTCCGCGTAGCGGGGGTTGGGCACCGTGGGCACCACGGCAAAGCCCTTGGGCACGGGCGGCAGCGACGAGCCCGGCGCACCGGCGGCCGACTGCATCTCGGTCAGCCACTTGAGGTGCTCGGGGTTCACCACGCTGGGCGCGGTGGGTCCCACGGGGTTGCCGAAGATCCAGTTGATGCCCACGCGCATCAGGCTGATGCCGATGACCGCGATGATGGTGCCGGTGACCACCGGCGGAAAGAACCGCAGCATGCGGCTGACCAGTGGCGCGATCAGGATGGACACCACCCCCGCGCCGATCACCGAGCCGAAGATCAGCCCTGCGCCCGCCGTGCCGCTGGTGCTCTGCGCCATCGACACCATCGGCGCCACCGAGGCGAAGGTCACGCCCATCATCACCGGCAGGCGGATGCCGAACCATTGCGTGGCGCCCAGCGCCTGGATCAGCGTGACCAGCCCGCACACGAAGAGGTCGGCCGAGATCAGCTTGGCCACCTGGTCGGGCGTGAGGTTGAGCGCGCGCCCGACGATGAGCGGCACGGCCACCGCGCCGGCATACATCACCAGCACATGCTGCAACCCCAGCGCGGTCAGGCGCCCCAGGGGCAGGTGTTCGTCCACGGGGTGCACAGACGGTTGCATGGGAAATCTCCTTGAGGTGGGGCGCGGTGTGGGGATCTGCGTGCATGTGCGTGGCACCCATCTTTGGTGCACAACGATCCATACAAAAAGTGTATACACATTGCCGGATCCGTTGGCTACGGTAAACCCTAGGTGCGGGCGCCCGACCGGGGCCGGTGCGCAGGCAAAAGGCCGCGGCGAGGCAGGGGTTTCGGGTGGTGGAGGCAGGCGCTTTTTTACAATCGCAGCTCGCCGCTGCGCCGTGACTGCGCCACCGCTGTGGCGTCGCACCTGCTGCGCAGCCGCCGCAGCGACTGCTCCTCCCCACACGCCCGCTCCATGAACCTGCCCCCGCTCCGAACCTCCCTTGCCGCTGATGCCGCTGATGCCCGTCCACCCGCGGGCGCGCTGGCCCGCTGGCGCCTGGCGCTGGCCGTGGGCATGGTGGTGGTGGGTGCGGCCTGCATGGACGGCTATCCCCAGCAAGACGCCCCCGCGCTCGACCCGTTCACGATGACGCAGGGCCAGCGGCTGGCGCACATGAACGTGTTGGGTGGTGAAGCGCACGCCGAGCGCCGCTGGAGCTACGAGCTGTTGCCCGGCTGCGTGCTGCGCATCGACGTGGACGGCAAGGCCGGGCCGCGCCCCTCCTTCGATATCCCGCTGCTGGGGGCTGCCGTCACGCTGGCCAACGACCGGGCGGATGCCACCTTCGACGTGAACGTGGCCACGGCGCTCGCGCACAGGCAGGAAGCCGCCGTGTCGGTGCTGGAAGCGCAGAACTGGGTGCACGCCAGCGGCATGCAGCTGCTGCTGCGTGTGCTGCAAAAAGGCTGCGTGGATGCGCAGAATGCGCACCACGCGGCGCGGTCCTGACGGGGTTCTCCGGGCCTGAAAAGGCTCAGGCCAGCAAGGCCTTGACCAAATCCGTCTGGCGGTCGGGCCGCCCGGTGTCGAGCTCCAGGTTGGCTTCAATGCGCCGCAGGTGCTCCATCATGCTGGCCACGGCGGCCTCGGCATCGCCGGCGCGGCACAGCTGCAGGAAGTCTGCGTGTTCTTCCGACGAGCAGTGCGGGTCGTTGGACGAGTGGTACAGCATGGCTATCAAGGAACTGCGGGCCACCAGCTCGCGCACCAGCTCGGCCAGCGTGCGGTTGCCCGTGGCTTCGGCCAGCACCACGTGGAAGTCGCCCAGCAGCTTCTCGCGCACGCGGCCGGTGGTGGTGCTGCCCCGCAGCGCCGCGCGTTCGAAGCGGATGTGCTGCTCCAGCAACTGGTAGTCGGCGTCGCCCGCCGTGGCCACGAACAGGCGCACGACCTCGCTCTCCAGCACACGCCGCACGGCGAACACTTCGCGCGCGTCCTGCACGCTCGGGCGGCTCACGAAGGCGCCCTTGTCGGGGATGATCTCGATCAACTTGTCCTTGGACAGCATCACCAGCGCCGCGCGGATCTTGGTGCGGCTCACGGAGTAGACGCGGCCCAGCGCTTCCTCGCGCAGCCAGGTGCCGGGCGGCAGGCGCTTCTCGACGATGGCGGTGGCCAGGTCTTGTGCAATGCTTTCGGTGGATGCCAGTCGATCGTCCGCCGGGGCCAGCATGCCCTCCACGGGCTCAGGCGCGGTGTCCGGAGGGGCGGCAGTACGGGTGCTGGATCGGGCGCGGGGCATGCCCGATTGTGGCCTGGATGGGCGGTGCGGCCCATCCTCGCAGACCCCCATTCAAGCCGCGCGCGGCAGGCGCACCGCCGTGGCAGGCTGCAGCGCAAAACCCGCCAGCGCGCCCGCCATGGCCTTCGGCAGGGGCCGCGCCAGCTCGCCGTGCTTGCTGGTGGACAGGCCCAGCAGCACCAGCGATTCGACCATGGACGTGGCGGCTGCCACGCCGTCGATCACCGGCACGCCGAGCGCTTGCGAAATGTGCTCGCACAGGTCAGCCATGCCCGCGCAGCCCAGCACCAGCGTGTCGCAGCCGTCTTCGGCCAGCGCGCGGCGGCATTCGTCGGTGATGCGCTCGCGCGCGTTCGAGCCGGGCACTTCAAGCTCCAGCACCGGCAGCTCGCAGGCCCGCACGTTGGCGCAAAAGCGCTGCATGCCGTAGATCTCGGCCAGGTGCCATGCCTGGCCCATGGTGCGGGAGAGTGTGGTCACCACCGAGAACTTCGAGCCCACCATGCTGGCCATGTGCATGGCCGCCTCGGCGATGCCCACCACCGGGCCGCGCGCCAGCTCGCGTGCGGGTTTGAGGCCCGGGTCGCCGAAGCAGGCGATCACATAGCCGTCCATTCCGTCGCGCTCGCCGGCCGCGATCTCTTGCAGCAGGCCGGGCACGGCCAGTGCCTCGTCGTAGTGGCTCTCGATGGAGGCCGGGCCCATGGCAGGGCTCACCGCCAGCACCTCGGTGCCGGGCCGCGCCACGGCGCGTGCGCAGGCACCGATCTTCTCGGTCATGCTCCAGGTGGTGTTGGGGTTGATGATCTTGATGCGCACGGATTCGCTCTTTCTTTTTTTTAGTTCTTGCGGTTCAACGCCAGGTAGATGACGAAGCCCAGGCCCATGCCGATGAACCAGGCGTAGTTGGCGGCCGGCCGCAGCACGGGCACGAACACGCACAGGATGGGCACCAGGGCCGCGGGGATCAGCGTCCAGATGGCGCGCGGGTTGTAGCCCTTGCTGTACCAGTAGGCGCCGCGGCTGTTCATGGTGTAGAGGTCGTCCACCAGCACCTGTTGGCGGCGCACGTAGTAGTAGTCGGCGATCAGGATGCCGAACAGCGGGCCGATGAAGGAGCCCAGCACGTCCAGGGTGTAGTGGATCACCTCGGGGTTGTTGTACAGGTTCCAGGGGGTGATGAAGATCGAGCACACGGCGGCGATCATGCCGCCCGTGCGCCAGCTGATGTGCTGCGGCGCCACGTTGGAGAAGTCGAACGCGGGCGACACGAAGTTGGCCACGATGTTGATGCCCACGGTGGCGATCATGAAGGTCAGCGCGCCCAGCACCACCGCGGTAGTGCTGTCGATCTTGCCCACGGTGTGCACCGGGTCGGTGATCAGCTCGCCGAACACCGGCAGCGTGGCCGCCGTGGTCACCACCGTGAGCAGCGAGAAGAACACGAAGTTGACCGGCAGGCCCCAGAAGTTGCCTTTCTTCACCGCGTCAAAACTCTTGCCGTAGCGCGAGAAGTCGCCGAAGTTCAGCATCGGTCCGCTGAAGTAGCTCACCACCAGCGCAATGGCCGACAGCATCACGGGCACCGCGTCCCAACCCTGGAACTTGATGCCGCCCAGGTTCAGGTCGATGTTCTTCCAGCCCGCCTTCCACACCAGCCAGCCGCACAGCACCGCCATCACCACGTACACCGCGGGGCCCGCCCAGTCGATGAACTTGCGGATCGCCTCCATGCCGTGCCAGAACACCAGCGCCTGCAGCACCCACATCACCATGAAGGCCAGCCAGCCCAGGCTGGACAGGCCTGCAAAGCCGTGCTGCGTGACGTCCGCATACGGCGCAAGGCCCGGAAAGAAATGCAGCGTCAGCAGCAAAAACGCGCCGGACGCCAGGTAGGTCTGGATGCCGTACCACGCCACTGCGATCAGCCCGCGGATGATGGCCGGGATGTTGGCGCCCAGCACCCCGAAGGACGCACGGCAGATCACGGGGTAGGGCGTGCCGGTGACCTGGCTGGGCTTGGCCACCAGGTTGCAGAAGAACTGCACGATGACGATGCCCACCAGCAGCGCCACCAGCACCTGCCAGCTCGACAGGCCCAGTGCGAACAGGCTGCCCGCCGTGATGTAGCCGCCCACGCTGTGCACGTCGGACATCCAGAACGCGAAGATGTTGTACTGGCCCCAGGTCTGGCGTTTGAGCGGCGCCAGGTCCTCGTTGGTCAGGCGCGGGTCGTAGCCCGGCTTGATCAGGGCGTTGCCATGGTGCGGGCCGGCGGGCTCGGTGCCCGCCGTCAAGGGTGTGCTGCTGACGGCTGTGTTCACGGGTGTCTCCTCGTGTGGAAAAGGACGGGTTCCGGGCATCTGCGGCCTGGATTATTTTGTACCCTATATTTGTATACAAAAAATGGGTGCAATAAAACGCCGTTGGAGCACGAATTGACAGGGGTTTACCCGCATGCGCACGAACGCGTGCAATAAACAAAAACCGCCCGAGCCGTGGAGGCCGGGGCGGTTGCTGGGTGGGAATGGAATGGGAGGGAGAAGGAGACGCAGAGAGAGGCAGGTCAGCCGTCGGTGCTGGCCCGCGCACCGGGCAGCGGCGTGAGCGAGTCGCGCAGCCGGTCGCGCACCATGGGCTGGTCGTGGTTCAGCGCATCTTCCACATGGCCGATGTGGGCCAGCAGGCGTTCGCGCGCCAGTGCGGTGTCGCCGGCTTCCAGCGCCTCGACGATGGCTTCGTGCTCGGCGCACGACTGGCTGGCCTCGTGCCGGGATTGATAGAGCGACGCTGCCAGCGTGGTGCGTGCCGTCAGGTCGCGCAGGATGTCGCTCAGGCTGCGGTGGCCCATGCTCTCGGCCAGGCACACATGGAAGTCCGCCAGCAGGAAGGCGCGCGTGGCCGCGTCCGCACCGTCAATGGCCTGCTGCTCTTCGGCGATGTGCGCGCGCAGCCGCGGCGTGACCGACTGCAGGGGCCGCCCGGCGTCGGCCAGGATGCCCGATTCGATGATGCGCCGGGCCGAGAACGCATCGCGCGCATCGTCCACCGACGGCTCCACCACATACCAGCCGCGGCGCGGGCGCACCTCGACGAAGCCGCGCGCCTGCAGTTGCATCAGCGCTTCGCGCACCAGGGTGCGGCTCACGCCGAACAGATCGGCCAGCTCCTGTTCGCCCAGACGCTCGCCGGGGGACAGCTTCTGGGCCAGTATGGACTCGACCACCTGCTGTGCGATCTGGTTCGGGCTGATGCTCATGGATAGTGGTGGTGGTGATATGTGGCGGGCAGCGCCAGTCTAGGGGTAGGGCAGGGTAAAGGCAGCGTCAGCGCGGGAGCGCCAGGCGGGACGTCGCAGAAGATGCGGCGCGGTCGCCGTCGAGCTTGAAGCCTGCCACGGTGCGCGCCAGGTGGTGGGCCTGCTCGTTCAGCACGGACGACGCTGCGGTGGATTGTTCCACCAATGCCGCATTTTGCTGTGTCGAGCGGTCCATCTCGGCCACGGCCTGGTTGATCTGGCCGATGCCGGCGCTTTGTTCGTTCATCGATCCGTTGATCTCGCCGATGATCTGCGCCACCTGCTGGATGTCTTTGACGATCTCGCCCATGGTCTTGCCCGCGGCCTGCACGCGCTGCGTGCCGGTGGCCACGCTGGCGCCCGAGGCATCGATCAGCGTCTTGATCTCCTTGGCGGCGTGGCACTGCGGTGGGCCAGGCTGCGCACCTCGCTGGCCACCACGGCGAAGCCGCGGCCGTTCTCGCCCGCGCGGGCTGCCTCCACCGCCGCGTTCAGCGCCAGGATGTTGGTCTGGAATGCGATGGAGTCGATCACGCCGATGATCTCGCCGATCTTGGCCGAGGCGGCCGAGATCTCGTCCATCGTGCTCACCGCGCCGGCCACCACATCACCACCCCGCATCGCCGTGGCGCTGGCCGAGTCGGCCAGGCGTGTGGCCTGGGCGGCCGCCTCGGCCGACTGCTTGAGGGTGACCGTCAGTTGCGAAAGCGAGGCCGAGGTTTCCTGCAGCGCGCTGGCCGAGCCTTCGGTGCGGTTGGACAAATCCTGGTTGCCGGCCTTGATCTCGTCGGTGGCCGTCTTCATCGACTCCACGCCCTGGCGCACGTCCTGCAGGACGGTGCCGATCTTGTCCACGAAGCTGTTGAACGACATGGCGATCTGCGCCACCTCGTCGCGCCCCTGCACGGGCAGGCGGTGCGTGAGGTCGCCGCTGCCCGAGCCCACTTCATCCATCGCATCGCGCACCTGCGACAGGCGGCGGAACGACTGCGCGGTGAGCAACGCGGTGACGCCAGCCGCCGTCAGTACCAGCAGCACGATGGCGATGGCCGAGGTGCGCACCACGCTGGCGAGGCCTGCCGTGGCTTCGGCCTTGTCCAGCGCCACCACCAGCAGCCAGTCGGTGCCCTGCACGGGCAGTGCGCGCAGCAGCTTGGGCGCGCCGTTGAGTTCGGCTTCGAGCGAGTGGCTCGCGCCCTGCAGCGACGACACCACGGTGGGCGTGAGCGCGGCAGACAGCTCTGCCACCGGCTTGAGCATGCGCTTGGCGTCCGGGTGGGCCAGCACCAAGCCGTCCTTGTCGATCACGAAGCCCAGGCTGCTGGGCGTGGGGTGCACGGCGGACACCACCTCTTGCACGCCCTTGAGCGGCACCGCGCCGCTGATCGCGCCCTGCGCCGTGCCGTCCCGCAGGATGGGCGCGGCGAACGACACGAAGGGCTCGCCGGTGGAGGCATCGCCATACGGCTTGGTCACCACCAGCTTGCCGGCCTGCAGCGCGCTCTTGTACCAAGGGCGGGCGGTGGGGTCGTAGGTGGGCGGCGTGGTGCTGCTGCTCGACACCCAGGTCTTGTCCTGCCAGCCGCCCGTTGTCACCGGGAAACCGCCGGACTTGTTCATGTGCAGCACCAGGCCCTTGGGGTCGCCGGGTTCGACCACGGCGGCCGTCGCCGTCACGGCGGTGGCCTTGGCGGCGACCCATTTCTCGATGGCCAGCGTGTTGCCCGAGGCGATGGCGGCCAGGTTTTCTTCAATCGTCTGCAGTGTGGCCGACCGCACGATGGTGTAGGTGGCAGCGCCCGTGAGTGCCAAGGCTACGGTGACGGCTGCGGTGGTGATGAGCAGGATGCGGGTGCGAAGCGAGGTGATCATGGGAGTACGGCCTTTGCCGGGGTGGCGCAAAGCGGCGGTGCGGCGGTGGGGCGCTGCACGCCGCGTTCTTGGGGGCGGTGGTGCGTTTGCGGGGCTCAGCCCTTGGTGTCCTTGAACATCTCTGGCGAGACGCTGTGCTTGAACCAGTGCATGGCGTTGACCATCAGCGCCTGCGATGACCGGGCATGGGCCAGGAACTCGTCGACCCGCGCCAGCAGCCGGGGCTCGCGCTTGCGCACGCCGATGTAGCAGGGGCTTTGGCGCAGCACGGCCACCCGTTTGATGCGCTCGCGCATCGCGGCATCGGGGATGGATTCGGCCACCACGTTGCCCGCCGCAAAGGCGTCGATGCTGCGGCGCACGTACGCATCGAGCATGGGGGCGGAGCTGTCGAATGCCACGGCCGTGGCCTGCGGCGCCTGGGCCTTGAGTTCGGTTTCCTCCAGGCTGCCGCGCACCACGCCCACGCGGCGGCCCTTGAGGGCGGCGAGGTCCGCCGGGCCCGCGCTGGCATCGCCGAAGATGCCCATGTAGGTGGGCGCGTAGGCAGTAGAAAAGTCGATCTCGCGCTCGCGCTCCGCGGTCTTGCCCAGGCTGGCGATGATCAGGTCCACCCGGTCTTCGAGCAGCGCGGCCAGGCGGTCGCCGCTGGCCACGGGCTGGATCTTGAGCGTCACCCGCAGGTCGCCGGCCAGCATGCGCGCCACCGCAATGTCAAAGCCATCGACCACGCCGTTGCGCGTGAAGCCGAACGGCGGGAACTCCTGCGGTACCGCCACGCGCAGCACCCGGCTGCGCAGGATGCGGTCCAACTGGTCGGGCTCGCCCTTGCCCTGGGCGGCGGCGGGGCCCCAGCCGAAGGGAAGGGCGTACAGCCCCGCAGCGCCTGCGATAGCGCGGCGGCGGGTCAGAACGGTAGAAGAGTGCATGGGGTGGGCCGTGGTGTTGTGGGTTGTTATGGCTTGGCTTGTCGCATGCGGTCACTGCTGCTGCGGCGGCACGGCCTGGCCGTCCAGCACGGCGTGGGCGCGCTCGCGGTCGATGTCGCCTTCCCACGCGGCGATGGCCACGGTGGCCACGCAGTTGCCGATCAGGTTGCCCAGCGCACGGGCAATGCCCATGAACCAGTCCACCGACAGCACCAGCACCAGCCCGATGGCCGGAATGGCCGGAATGGCGTGCAGCGTGGCCGCCAGCACCACGATGGCCGAGCCCGGCACGCCGTGCGCGCCCTTGGAGGTGACCAGCGATATCGCCAGGATGGTCAGCAAGTCGGTCATGGTGATGGGCGTATTCGTGGCCTGGGCGATGAACACGGCCGCCAGCGTGATGTAGATCGAGAACGCGTCCAGGTTGAACGAGTAGCCCGTGGGGATCACCAGGCCCACGGTCGAGTCGCGGATGCCCATGTGCTTGAGCTTGGCCATGATCTGGGGCAGCACGCTGTCGGACGACGTGGTGGCGAACACCACGGCCAGTTCTTCGCGCAGGTAGCGCAGCAGCTTGAACAGGCTGAAGCCCGAGACCCGCATGATGAGGCCCAGCACCACCACCACGAAGATGAACACGGCCGCATAGAACAGCACCACCAGCATGCCCAGCTGCTTGAGCGAGCCGATGCCGTACTTGCCCACAGTGAACGCGATGGCACCCAGCACGCCCAGTGGCGCCAGCTTGATGATCAGGCCCATGGTCTTGAACAGCACGTGCGACAGGTCTTCGATGAGGCTGGTGATGCGCGCGCCGCGCTCGCCCAGCAGCGCCAGCGCGCAGCCGAAGATGATGGAGAACAGAAGCACCTGCAGCACGTCGCCGGTGGCGAACGCGCTCACGGCGGTGGTGGGGATGAGCTTGAGCAGAAAGTCGCTGAAGCCGCCGCCCGTGAGCTTGCTGGCGTTTTCCGCATAGGCGCCCATGGCCTTGGGGTCCAGCGCGCTCGGGTCCACATTCATGCCGACACCGGGCTCGAACCAGAACGCAAGCGCCAGGCCCAGCACCAGCGCGATGGAGGTGACCACCTCGAAGTAGATGAGCGACTTGATGCCCACCCGGCCCACCCGCTTCAAGTCACCCGTGCCGGCAATGCCATGCACCACCACGCAGAAGACGATGAGCGGAATCAGCATCTTGATGAGCTTGATGAAGCCGTCGCCCAGCGGCTTGAGCTGCACGGCCGTGTCGGGCCAGAGCAGCCCGACGGCCACACCGGCAATCAAGGCCAGGATCACCCGGCCGAACAAGGAGTTGAGGAAGCGGAGCATGGGAACCCTTTGCGGAAAAAAGGAGAAAGTGGCACTGCGATCAATCTTGCATACAAGAAATGTAGGCAAGTGTTGCGCACCAGAACATAGGGTTATCCCCCGATGGCCACGCAGCAACGGCCCTGCACCCGGGGGTGGACGGTTGAAGTTCTTTTGACTTGCACGCAGGGTATCGGCCGGCCGGGTGCCGCACAATCGCCCGCGGAGACCACCATGACCGCTGACCACAACGTGCCCGACCCCCTTCGCCAAAGCGGCGAATTCCTCGAATACCTGTACCGCGTGGCCGTGCGCCGCGCGCTGCCGCTGCACAACACCGCGGCCTTCCTGCCCGCCCCGCCCAGCCCGGAGAGCGGCGGGCGCACCCTGGTGGTGGGCGCTGGCAAGGCCGGAGGCGCCATGGCCCAGGCGGTAGAGGCGCTGTGGCCGGCCGATGCGCCCTTGTCGGGCCTGGTGGTCACGCGCTACCACCACACGCCGCCCCGGCCGGAAGGCCTGCCGCAGCGCATCGAGGTGGTCGAGGCCGCGCACCCGGTGCCCGATGCGGCGGGGCTTGAGGCCGCGCAGCGCATCCTGGCGCTCACTCAGGGTTTGACGGAAAACGACCTGGTCCTGTGCCTGATCTCGGGCGGCGGCTCGGCCCTGCTCACGCTGCCGGCTGACGGACTCACGCTCGAAGACAAGCAGCGCATCAACAAGGCGCTGCTCGAGAGCGGCGCCGCCATCGACGAGATGAACTGCGTGCGCAAGCACCTCTCGCGCATCAAGGGCGGGCGCCTGGCGGCGGCCTGCGCACCCGCGCGCGTGGTCACGCTCACCATCAGCGACGTGCCGGGCGACGACCCCTCGGTCATCGCCAGCGGCCCCACCGTGCCCGACGCCACCACCTGCGCCGACGCGCTGGCCATCCTGGCGCGCTATCACATCGACATCCCCACCAGCGTGCGTGCTGCGCTGGAGGCGGGTGACCTCGAAACCCCCAAGCCCGGCGATGCCGTGTTCGCAGGCCACGCCGTGCACATGACCGCCACGCCCCAGCAGTCGCTGGAGGCTGCTGCCGAGGCCGCGCGGGCGGCGGGCGTGCCGGCGTACATCCTGTCCGACGAGATCGAGGGCGAATCGCGCGAAGTGGGCAAGGTGCACGCTGCGCTGGCACGGGCCGTGGCCCGGCACGGTCAGCCGTTTGCGCGGCCCTGCGTGATCCTCTCGGGCGGTGAGACCACGGTCACGGTCCGCCCGCGCGCACCGGGCGCCCCCAAGGGCCGGGGCGGTCGTGCGGGCGAGTTCTGCATGGGGCTCGCGCAGGCGCTGCAGGGCCAGCCGGGCGTGTGGGCGCTGGCTGCGGACACCGACGGCATCGACGGCGTGGAAGACAACGCTGGTGCACGCGTAGCGCCCGACACCCTGGCGCGTGCCGGGGCGCAGGGCCTGCGCATTGCGGACCACCTGGACCGCAACGATGCGTATGGCTACTTCGATGCGCTGGGCGATCTGGTCATCACGGGGCCCACGCACACGAACGTGAATGACTTTCGGGCGATCCTGATTTTGTAGTGGCTGGCGCTGGCTGCGCCTGGGCTGCGGGGCGATAAGGTCCAGGGTTTGGGCTGGCGCTGTGCCTGATCATTACCCCTCTCCCCAGCCCTCTCCCGCAAGGGGAGAGGGAGCTTGAGGGGCGCCACGACGGTAAGGATGTTTGCGACCGCCGCGCCCGCCGCGATGCGCGAAGGCCGCAGCAACGACGGCTCATGGGGCCAACACCGTGCCACCACCACCGGCGTCCCTGCCTTCACCCCCTCTCCCCTCGCGGGAGAGGGCCGGGGAGAGGGGGCCTCCCCCAGGGCGCAACCTCGTCATCTCCCAGCCCTCCTTTACTTCCTCGCAGCCCCCTCACGCGGCAAAGCGTCAACCCAGTCCTTGCCAAACCGCCCCTGCAAAAAAGCGACGAACGCCTGCACCTTCTGCGGCACCAGCCGCGGTGACGGGTACACCGCATGGATCTCCTGCTCGGGCAGGCGGCAGGTCTTGAGCACCTCCACCACGCGTCCTGCCGCCAGCGACTCCACCGCCACGTAATGCGGCAGCGCCGCAATGCCCATGTGCGCGCGCGCCGCCGCCAGCAGCGCAGAGAGGTTGTTGGACCGCAGCCGCCCCGTGACAGGCACCGACACCGCCTCGCCGCTCGCATTGCGCAGCCGCCACAGGTCGTTGCCCTGCACGCTGCTGTAGATCAGCGTGGCGTGGTCCTTCAGGTCCGACGGCCGGCGCGGCGTGCCGTGGCGGCGCAGGTAGGTGGGCGATGCCACCAGCACCCAGGGGTTCATGCCCAGCGTGCGCGCACCCAGGGCCGAGTCGGCCAGCTTGCCCAGGCGGATCGCCACATCGATGCCGTGGGCCACCAGGTCGGTGTAGCGGTCCTCGAAGCTCAGGTCCAGCTGCACCTGCGGGTTCTGCGCCATGAACTCCAGCGCCAGCGGCACCACCACGCGCCGCCCGAACGCCACCGAGCTGCCCACGCGCAGTTGGCCCTGCACCTGCGTCTGGCGCACGCGCACCACGCTCTCGGCCTCGGCCACCTCGGTCACGATGGCCTTGCACTTCTCGTAGTACAGCGCGCCGGGCTCGGTCAGGCTCACGCCGCGCGTGTTGCGGTTGAGCAGCCGCACCTTGAGGTGTGCCTCCATGGCCGCCACCTGCTTGGTCACCGTGGGCTGCGTGGTGGCGAACTCGCGGGCCACCTTGGTAAAGCTGCCGGTCTCCACCACCCGCACGAACATTTGCATGGCATCGAGCCGGTCCATCGTGGTTGCCTCCTTGAAGCCTGCATGGTGCGGCATGCGCACGCCGAGGTTTATTCCTGTGTGGAATAAATTTTATGGTCTGCCGCCACCTTCCGCCGCAAAGGGTGCTTGCCTAGAGT
This sequence comes from Acidovorax sp. LjRoot194, assembly GCF_964253015.1. Lineage (NCBI taxonomy): Bacteria > Pseudomonadati > Pseudomonadota > Betaproteobacteria > Burkholderiales > Comamonadaceae > Acidovorax > Acidovorax sp. LjRoot194. The sequence goes on from NZ_CAXUQB020000001.1 coordinate 1,428,627, forward strand.
TGCCCCATCAACCGACCACCTACCCAAGGAGATGTGCAATGCCAAGAATGAAGGCCATCGAGGCCGCCGTGAAGGTGATGGAGAAAGAGGGCGTGAGCGTCGCGTTCGGCGTGCCGGGCGCGGCCATCAACCCGCTGTATGCGGCGCTCAAGGCACATGGCGGCATCGGCCACATCCTCGCGCGCCATGTGGAGGGGGCCAGCCACATGGCCGAGGGCTACACCCGCGCCGTCGCCGGCAACATCGGCGTGTGCATCGGCACCAGCGGCCCCGCCGGCACCGACATGATCACGGGGCTGTACTCGGCCAGCGCGGACTCCATCCCCATCCTGTGCATCACCGGCCAGGCACCGCGCGCCCGCCTGCACAAGGAAGATTTCCAGGCCGTGGACATCGCCACCATTGCCAAGAGCGTGACCAAGTGGGCCACCACGGTGCTGGAGCCCGCGCAGGTGCCGCAGGCGTTCCAGCAGGCATTCCACCTCATGCGCTCGGGCCGGCCCGGGCCGGTGCTGATCGATTTGCCCATCGACGTGCAGCTGGCCGAGATCGAGTTCGACCCCGACACGTACGAACCCCTGGTGCCCTACAAGCCTGCCGCCACGCGTGCGCAGATCGAGAAGGCACTGGGCATGCTGAACGACGCAGAGCGCCCGCTGATTGTCGCGGGCGGCGGCATCATCAATGCCGATGCGTCGGACCTGCTGGTGCAGTTGGCCGAGCTGCTGGGCGTGCCGGTGATCCCCACGCTCATGGGCTGGGGCAGCATCCCCGACGACCATCCGCTCATGGCCGGCATGTGCGGCCTGCAGACCAGCCAGCGCTACGGCAATGCCAGCATGCTCGCCAGCGACTTCGTGCTGGGCATCGGCAACCGCTGGGCCAACCGGCACACGGGGTCCGTCGATGTCTACACCCGGGGCCGCAAGTTCGTGCACGTGGACATCGAGCCCACGCAGATCGGCCGCGTGTTCGCGCCGGACTTCGGCATCGTCTCCGATGCGGGCGCCGCGCTCCGGCTCTTCGTCGAGGTGGCGCGCGAATGGCAGGCCGCGGGGCGCCTGAAGGACCGCAGCGGCTGGGCCGCCGAATGCCTGGGCCGCAAGCACAGCGTGGACTACCTGCGCAAGACCCACTTCGACAGCGTGCCCATGAAGCCGCAGCGTGTGTACCAGTGCATGAACCGCGCGCTGGGCAAGGACGTGTGCTATGTCTCCACCATCGGTCTGTCGCAGATCGCGGGCGCGCAGTTTTTACACGTGTACCAGCCGCGCCACTGGATCAACTGCGGCCAGGCCGGCCCGCTGGGCTGGACGGTGCCCGCCGCCCTGGGCGTGCGCGTGGCCGACCCGGCGCGCAAGATCGTGGCGCTGTCGGGCGACTACGACTTCCAATTCATGATCGAGGAGCTGGCCGTGGGCGCGCAGTTCAAGCTGCCCTACATCCACGTGCTGGTCAACAACAGCTACCTGGGCCTGATCCGCCAGGCGCAGCGCAGCTTCAGCATCGACTACTGCGTGCAGCTCGCGTTCGACAACGTGAACATGGCCGAGGACGAAGTGGCGCGCGGCTACGGCGTGGACCACGTGAAGGTGGTCGAAGGCCTGGGCTGCAAGGCCATCCGCGTGCACCGGCCCGAGGAGTTCGCGCCCGCTCTTGCCCAGGCCGAGGCCTGGATGGCCGAGCACGCAACGCCCGTGGTCATCGAGGTGATCCTGGAGCGCGTGACCAACATCGCCATGGGCACGGAGATCGACAACGTCGTCGAGTTCGAGGAACTGGCCACGCAGGCGGCGGACGTGCCGAGTGCGCTGGCGGTGCTGGACTGACGAGGAGCCTGGTTGGCCCGCCTGTTCATCCCTCCAACCGTTCAGCCTGAGCCTGTCGAAGGCCACCCCCAAGCCCTGGCTTCGACAGGCTCAGCCCGAACGGTATGGGGTGGCGCCCCAGCTCAAAGTAATCCGCATTTTTTACCCACCTTCACGGGAGACTTCCCCATGCCCCGCTTTGCTGCCAACCTCAGCATGCTGTTCACCGAAGTGCCTTTCCTCGACCGCTTCGAGCGCGCTGCCCGCGCCGGATTCGGAGCCGTGGAATTCCTCTTCCCCTACGCCCACACTCCTGAGGAACTGCGCGCACAGATTGACGCACACCACCTGCAGATCGTGCTGCACAACCTGCCCGCCGGCGACTGGGATGCGGGCGAGCGCGGCATTGCCTGCCACCCGGACCGCATTGCCGAGTTCCGTGCGGGAGTGGCTCGCGCCATCACCTATGCGAAGGCGCTGGGCGTGCCACAACTCAACTGCCTGGCCGGCAAGGCGCCAGCGGGTGTGGACGCCGCCGTGCTGCACCGCACCCTGGTTGAAAACCTGCGCTTTGCCGCCACCGAGCTCAAAGCGGCCGGCCTGCGCCTGCTGGTCGAGCCTATCAACCCGTTCGACATCCCGGGCTTCTACCTCACCCGCACGGACCAGGCGGTGGCCATCCTGGACGAGGTGGGCGCCGACAACGCCCTCGTGCAGTACGACATCTACCACGCGCAGCGCACCGAAGGCGAGCTGGCCGCCACGCTGCAAAAGCATCTGCCGCGCATCGGCCACGTGCAGGTGGCCGACAACCCCGGCCGCCATGAGCCGGGCACGGGCGAGATCAACTACCGCTACCTGTTCGCGCACCTGGACCGTATCGGATACGAAGGCTGGGTGGGCTGCGAATACCGGCCTGCACGCACCACGGATATAGGCCTGGGGTGGCGCACGGCGCTTACCGCATGAGCCACCACCCACGGATGTACGCATCAACACAACACAAGGAGAACAAGAGCATGACCGACACCCCCCTCAAACTCGGTTTCATCGGCCTGGGCATCATGGGCGCACCCCTATGCGGCCACCTCATCGCCGCCGGCCACCAGCTGTACGTGCACACGCGCGGCCGCGTGGCGCCGCAGATCGCGGAGAGCAGCGCCACGCAGTGCACCACGGCGCGCGGCGTGGCCGAGCGGGCCGACATCATCTTTCTGATGCTGCCCGACACGCCGGATGTGGAGAAGGTGCTGTTCGGCGCCGACGGCGTGGCCCAAGGTTTGAAGGGCAGTGTGGGCAAGGTGGTGGTGGACATGAGCTCCATCTCGCCCGTGGCCACCAAGGACTTCGCGGCGCGCATCGAGGCCGTGGGCGCGCAGTACCTGGATGCCCCCGTGTCGGGCGGAGAGCTGGGCGCAAAGAACGCCACCCTGTCCATCATGGTCGGCGGCCCCGAAGCTGTGTTCGACCGCATCCGGCCGCTGTTCGAGCGCCTCGGCAAGAACATCACCCTGGTGGGCGGCAACGGCGACGGCCAGACCGCCAAGGTGGCCAACCAGATCATCGTCGCCCTGAACATCGAAGCCGTGGCCGAAGCGCTGCTCTTCGCCGCCCGCGCGGGCGCCGACCCGGCCCGCGTGCGCCAGGCGCTGCTGGGCGGCTTCGCATCGTCCAAGATTTTGGAGGTGCATGCCGAGCGCATGATCCAGCGCAGGTTCGAGCCGGGCTTTCGCATCGGGCTGCACCAGAAGGACCTGAACCTTGCGTTGTCGAGCGCTCGCACGCTGGGGGTGCCGCTGCCCAATACGGCCATGGCGCAGGAGCTGTTCAACGCCTGCGTGGCGCATGGCGGTCAGGGGTGGGACCACTCGGCGATGGTGCGGGCGTTGGAGAAGATGGCGAATTTTGAGATCGGGCAGGCATCGCCAACCTGACGCAGACGGGCATGAAAAATCCCGCCGGCCTTTCGGCGAGCGGGATTTTTCATTGAAATGGCCGCTACCGCTTGTCTATCAAGCGCTAGCAGCTATCAAATGAGTAGCAATCAATACCCCAGCGTCTTCCCATCCGGATTGCGCGGGTCCGAGTAGCCGTACAGCGCGCCGCCGCGAATCTGGATGGTCTGCGTGCGACCCATCGACGGCTTGACTGCGATGTTGTGGCCACGTTGCTTGAGCAGGGCCAGGGTGTCGGGCGAGAGGCCCTTTTCCACGCGCAGTTCATCGGGCGTCCACTGGTGGTGCACGCGGGGTGCGGCAGCGGCTTCGGCGGGGTTCATGCCGAAGTCGATGGTGTTGACCACCGTCTGCAGTACCGTGGTGATGATGCGCGCGCCGCCGGGGCTGCCGGTCACCAGGGTGGGCTTGCCGTCCTTCAGGACCAGGGTGGGCGTCATCGACGACAGGGGGCGCTTCTTGGCGGCCACGGCGTTGGCGTCGCCGCCGACCAGGCCGTAGGCGTTGGCCACGCCGGGCTTGGCCGAGAAATCGTCCATCTCGTTGTTGAGCAAAATGCCCGTGCCCTTGGCGACGATGCCGCTGCCGAAGTTGGTGTTCAGCGTGTACGTCACGGCCACAGCGTTGCCGGCCTTGTCCACCACGGAGTAGTGGGTGGTCTGGTCGCTCTCGTACGGCTGGGGCTGGCCGGGCTTGATGCTCTTGCCACTGCGTGCGGTGTTGGCGTCGATGCCCTTGGCCAGGGATTCGGCATAGCGCTTGGAGGTCAGGCCCTTCAAAGGAATCTTCACGAAGTCCGGGTCGCCCAGGTACTCGGCGCGGTCGGCGTACGCGAGCTTCATGCTCTCGGCCATGTAGTGGATGGTCTGCGCGCTGTTGGGGCCCCACTGGGCCAGGGGCAGGGGCTCCAGCATGTTCAGGATCTGCACCAGGTGCGGGCCGCCGGAGGAGGGTGGCGGCATGGTCACGATCTCATAGCCGCGGTAGGTGCCGCGCGTGGGCACGCGCTCGGCCACCTTGTATTCGCGCAGGTCCTGCAGCGTGAGGGCACCGGCGTGCGGTGCCATTTCGGCGGCGATCTTCTGGGCGATCTCGCCTTCATAGAAAGCCCGGGCGCCTTGCTGGCCGATGAGGCGCATGGACTGGGCCAGGTCTTTCTGCACCAGTGGGTCGCCCACCTTCAGCGGTTCGCCGTTCTTCCAGAAGATGGCCTGGGTGGCGGGCCAGTTGCCCATGTTCTTCTTTTCCTGCTGCAGGATCTTGGCCAGTGTTTCGCTGACCGGGAAGCCCTTGTCGGCCAGCTCGATGGCGGGCGCGATCACGCGCGACAGGGGCAGGGTGCCCCAGGTCTTGAGCGCGTGCTCCATGCCGGCCACGGTGCCGGGCACGCCCACTGCGTAGTGGGTGTACAGCGACTTGCCGTCCACCACGTTGCCCTTGGCATCGAGGTACATGTCGCGCGTGGCCTTGATGGGCGCCACTTCACGGAAGTCCAGGGCCACGCTCTTGCCGGTCTTGGCGTCGTGCACCACCATGAACCCGCCGCCGCCCAGGTTGCCCGCATTGGGCAGGGCCACGGCGAGTGCAAAGCCGATGCCTACGGCGGCATCCACTGCGTTGCCACCGGCCTTCAGGATGTCGAGGCCGATCTGCGAGGCCAGTTCCTGTTCGGTGGCGACCATGCCGTTGCGTGCCACCACGGGGTGGAACACGTCCATGTCGAAGTCGTACGCGGCGCTGGCGGCCTGGGCCGAGGCCGTTTGCTGTACGGCGGGGGCGGGTGCTGCGGTGGCAGCGGGCGGCGTGCTGCCGCAGGCGGTGAGGCTGGCCAGGGCCAGCGCGACGCTGCCGGCCAGCAGCGTTTGGCGAATGTTCATTGCAGATCTCCTTGTGTTGTTGATGGGGGGGCGCGACGAAAAACGCAAACCGGTTCAAAACAAAACGGGCGCCTCCATCGTGTGGACGCGCCCGCGACAGTGTAGGCCGGTCAACGCGCCGCCAGAAGCGATTGCGCCATGACTTTGCAGCGCGGCAATGATGCGCGTGCGGCATGACCGGGGCTTATGGATCGCTTCCCTTCACTTCAAATAAGCGAGAACCGTTCACGCTGAGCTTGTCGAAGCGCTGCGAAAGGCTTCGAAAGGCTCAGCCCGAATGGCGTGGGATGGATGAAAGGTTGGACGCACATTCGTGTCAAACCGCCAAAGCGTTCCAAACTCGGAAAGAAGAAAAACCGTTCACGCTGAGCCTGTCGAAGCGCTGCGCAAGGCTTCGACAAGCTCAGCCCGAACGGTATGGGGTGTTGAACGACGGAGCGCGAACCCGTGTGAAATCGCCAAAGCGCTCCAAGCTCGGAAAGAAGAAAAACCGTTCACGCTGAACTCGTCGAAGCGCTGCGCGAGGCTTCGACAGGCTCAGCCCGAACGGTGTGCGGTACTGAGTGATGGACGGCGAATCAGCGTGGGATCGACAAAGCGTCCCAGGCTCAGGCGAGCAGATCGCTCAGCGTGCGCGCGATGACCTTGGTGGCGCGGCGCAGGTCTTCGAGTTGCAGGCGCTCGTCGGCGCGCTTGGCGTGCGACTCGAGCACGGTGCGCGGGCCGGCGCCGTAGATCACGCCGGGGATGCCGCGCTCCACATACAGGCGCACGTCGGTGTACAGCGGCGTGCCCACGGCAGGCACGGGCTCGCCGATCACGACCTGCGCGTGCTTCTGGATGGCGTCCACCAGGGGCTGGTTGCCGGCCAGCGGCGTCATCGCGTTGGCCAGCAGCAGCCGCTTGATGTCCACGCTGATGCCGGCACGCTCGCCCGCAGCCTGCTCGATGATGCGGCGGATGGCGGCTTCCACTTCCACCGGGTTCTCTTCGGGGATCATGCGGCGGTCGAGCTTGAACATGACCTTGCCGGGCACGACGTTGGTGTTGGTGCCGCCCTCGATGCGGCCGACGTTCAGGTACGGGTGCTTGATGCCTTCGACCTTGGACGTGACCTTCTTGTACTCGTCGTTCTGCGCATACAGCGCGTTCAGGATGTGCACCGCGCCCTGCAGTGCGTCCACGCCGGTGTGGGGCACGGCGGCGTGGGCCATCTTGCCGTGCACGGTCACTTCCATCTGCAGGCAGCCGTTGTGGGCGGTGACCACTTCGTAGCTGAAACCGGCTGCGATCATCAGGTCGGGCTTCGTCAAGCCCTTCTGCAGCAGCCAGCCGGGACCGAGTTCGCCGCCGAATTCCTCGTCGTAGGTGAAATGCAGTTCCACCGCGCCCCGGGTGGGCTTGGCGACGGCTTCCAGCGCGCGCACCGCGAAGGTGAAGCTTGCAAAGTCGCTCTTGCTCACAGCGGTGGCGCGCCCGTACATGGCGCCATGAACGATCTCGGCGCCGTAGGGGTCGTGCGTCCAGCCTTCGCCAGGGGGCACCACGTCGCCGTGGGCGTTCAGGGCGATGGTCTTGCCGCCGTCGCCGTAAGGTCTGCGCACGATGAGGTTGGTGATGGACTCCATGCCATAGGCCACCACGTCGGCGGCCGGAACGGCGTGCTTTTCAGCGGCGTAGCCGAACTCGGTCAACAACTCCGCAGTGCGTTCGGCGTGGGGGGCGTTGTTGCCGGGCGGGGTGTCGGTGGGCACGCGCACCAGCGCCTGCAGGAAGCGCACTTCCTCGTCGAAGTGCTGGTCGATCCAGGCGTCCAGCGCGGCGTAGTTCTGTGGGGTGTTCGTCGTCATGGTTGTTGTTCCTCGGCAAGTTGGCGCAGGACCTGGGTGAAGGCGTCCACGGCCAGCTGGATGTCGTTGTTGGTGGTGGATTCGAGCGGGTTGTGGCTGATGCCGGAGTTCAGTCCGCGCACGAAGAGCATGGCCTGGGGCATGATTTCGTGCAGCTTCATCGCGTCGTGTCCCGCCCCGCTGGGCATGTGGAACACGGGCACGCCCAGCGTGTCCACGGCGCGCTCCCAGTGGTGCTGCCAGGCGGGTGCGCTGGGCGCGGCGGCGGCGCGCATGGATTCTTCCAGTGTGTAGCGCAGGCCGCGGCGGGCGGCGATCTTGGCAAGCTGCTCCTTCACGTCGCTCACCAGCGCGTCGCGCTGGGCGTCGGTGGGTGCGCGCAGGTCCAGGCTGAATTGGCAGCGGCCGGGCACCACGTTGATGGAGCCTGCAGGCACCTGCAGCTGGCCGATGGTGCCCACCGAGTCGCCGTCCTGTGCAGCGCGCTGCTCCACGTACAGCGCCAGTTCCGCCACGGCCACGGCCGCGTCGCGGCGGCGGTCCATGGGGGTGGTGCCCGCGTGGCTGGCGGTGCCGATCATCTCGCACAGGAAGCGCACGCTGCCGTTGATGGAAGTGACCACGCCCAGGGGCAGGTCCAACTCGTTGAGCACGGGGCCCTGCTCGATGTGCACTTCGATGAAGCCCAGGTAGTGCGCGGGGTCGCGCTGGAGCTTGGGGATGTCGTCGATGCACAGGCCAGCGTGCTGCATGGCCGCGCGCATGGTCACGCCGTCCACATCCTTCTGGTCCAGCCAGGCGGGGTTGAAGTCGCCGATGAGCGCGCCCGAGCCGAGGAAGGTGGCCTTGTAGCGCTGGCCTTCTTCTTCGGCAAAGCCCACCACCTCGATGCCGAAGGGCAGCCGCCGGCCGGCGCGGTGCAGTTCGCGCACGCAGGCCATGGGCACGAAGATGCCCAGGCGGCCATCGTACTTGCCGCCGTTGCGCACGGTGTCGTAGTGCGATCCCGTGATGAGGTAGCGCGCACCCTCGGTGGCCGGATGGTAGCGCCCCACCACGTTGCCCACGGCGTCAATCTCCACTTCGTCGAAGCCGCAGTCGCGCATCCAGTGGCTGATGCGCTGGGCGCAGGCGCGGTGCGCGTCGGTCAGATACGTGACGGTGAGCTGGCCCTTTTCTGCGAAGCCGGGGTCGGAGTGTTCGGCCAGCTTTTCCTGCCAGTCCCACACGTCGTTGCCCAGCAGGGGCTCGGCAGCGAACTTGTCGTTCAGGCGAATCTCGGCGATGCGGTGGATATTGCGCAGGGCCTCGGCCAGTTCGAACTCGGGGTGGTTGTCCAGGCGGCGCGCAAACGTGTCGATGATCTCCCGCTTGGGCAGGCCGGTGCCGCGCGGCCCGCGCACCGCCAGGATGAACGGAAAGCCGAAGCGCTGGTTGTACGCGGTGTTGAGCGCCTGGATGCGGTCAAACTCTTCGGGCGTGCACTGCGTGAGGCCCGCCTTGCTCTGCTCGTTGGTGGACTCGGCCGTGAGGTTCTGCGCCACCATGGCCTTGCCCGCCAGTTCGGGGTGGGCGCGGATGAGGGCCAACTGCGCCTCGGTGCCAGCGGTGCGCACGGCCTGGGCCATGGCGTGCTGCAGGTGGGCCAGCGAGCGGAACGGCCGCTGCGCCAGCGCCTGCTCGGCGATCCAGGGTGAGTGCTCGTACAGGCCGTCCAGCAGTTGCAGGGCCTCGGCACTGCTGGCGGCGTTGAGTTGTTCCAGGGTCAGTGCCATGCTCAGCCTGCTTTCTGTGATGGATAGGGGTGCGCCTGTTTCCAGTGGCGCGCGATGTCGATGCGGCGGCACACCCACACGTCGCTGTGCTGCTGGATGTGGTCCAGGAATCGCTGCAGCGCCGTGATGCGGCCGGGGCGGCCGAGCAGGCGGCAGTGCATGCCGATGCTCATCATCTTGGGCGCGTTGTCGCCGGCCGGGTCGCCTTCGGCGTACAGCGCGTCGAACGTGTCCTTCATGTACTGGTAGAAAGGGTCCGCGTGCGAGTAGCCCTGCGGCAGCGCAAAGCGCATGTCGTTGCAGTCCAGTGTGTACGGCACGATGAGCTGGGGCACGGTGGCTCCATTGCTCTTTTTCACGTCCATCCAGAACGGCAGGTCGTCGCCGTAGTAGTCGCTGTCGTACTCGAAGCCACCGAAGTCGGCCACGAGGCGACGGGTGTTGGGGCTGTCGCGGCCGGTGTACCAGCCCAGGGCCCTGTGTCCGGTCATGCGCTGGATGATTTCCATGGCCTCGGCCATGTGGGCACGCTCGACTTCTTCAGGGATGTGCTGGTAGTGGATCCACTTGAGGCCGTGGCAGGCGATCTCGTGACCCAGTTGCACGAAGGCCTGGGTCAGCTCGGGGTGGCGCTGCAGCGCGCTGGAGACGCCGAACACGGTGAGCGGCAGCTTGCGCTTTTCGAACTCGCGCAGGATGCGCCACACGCCGGCCCGCGAGCCGTATTCGTAGATGCCTTCCATGCTCATGTGCCGCTCGGGGTAGCTCGCGGGGTTGAACATTTCGGACAGGAACTGCTCGCTGCCCGCATCGCCGTGCAGCACGGCGTTCTCGCCGCCTTCTTCGTAGTTGAGCACGAACTGCACGGCGATGCGCGCACCGCCCGGCCACTGCGCGTGGGGCGGGGTCTTGCCGTAGCCGATGAGGTCGCGGGGGTAGGGCTGGGTGGAGTCGTAGATCATGGGCGTCGGGGATTCAAGGGGTCATGTCACGGACGGGAATGTCACGCGCTGAGCGCGGCGGCCAGGTCGCTGGCCGGGCGCTTGCGGTCGAAAGTGAGGCTGGCTTCCACATGTTCCAGGTGGGCCTGCATGAGGGAGACGGCCAGGGCTTCGTCGCGCGCGGCCAGGGCCGCCACGATGTCGCCATGCTCCTCGTGGGAATGCTCGGCGGCGCTGGCCGACTGGTACATCAGCGTGATGAGCGCGCAGCGCGAGATCAGGTCGCCCAGCATCTGCGCCAGCACCTCGTTGCCCATGAGCTCGGCCATGCGCACGTGGAAGTCGCCCAGCAGCTCGGTGCGGCTGCTCGCATCGGCCGTGCCCATGACAGCCTTCTCGCTGGCGACGTGGGCGCGCAGCGCCTTGATCTTGGCGGGGGTCACGCTCTGCACGAAGGCGCGCGTCATCTCGGTCTCGAGCATGCGGCGCACGGCGAACACCTGGCGGGCTTCTTCCACCGACGGGGTGGACACGAACGCGCCGCGCGCGGGCTCCAGCGTGACCAGCCGGTTCTGCGCCAGCTGGAACAGCGCCTGGCGCACCAGCGTGCGCGACACGCCGAAGTGGTCGGCCAGTTTCTGCTCGGCCAGCTTGGTGCCCGGCTGCAGGCGGTGCTCCACGATGGCGCGGGTCAGCGCCTCGACAATCGCACTGGTGGATGAGGATTCCATGGCTGCATGATAGGTGGATTGGATAAAAGTGTATACACTTTTGGTCTACAGGTCGCGCTGTTCCGGCCTGCTTTCTTCAGGAGAATCCCCAATGGGCTTGAGCACACACGTTCTGGACACGATGCACGGCTGCCCCGCCGCCGGCATGGAAGTGGCGCTGTACTCCACGGACGGCGACGACAACGCCACGCTGATCAAGCGCCTGGTGCTGAACCACGACGGCCGCACCGATGCGCCGCTGTTCGACAACGCCAGCCTGCGCACCGGCACCTACCGGCTGCGTTTCGACGTGGCGGGGTACTTCAAGGCGCAGGGCGTGCAGCTGCCCGAGCCCAATTTTCTGAACCAGGTGAGCCTGGACTTCGGCATTGCGCACACCGACCAGCACTACCACGTGCCGCTGCTGGTAAGCCCGTGGAGCTATTCGACGTACCGAGGATCTTGAGTGCTATGAGATAGATAGCGAGTGGCGCTTGTCATATGCGGGCTTCAGGCCAAAATAACCTGAAACCCAATACAGTCAAGCGCGAGACGCTATCTTTTTAAAGCTGTCCTTCGGTCAGGGTGTCCAGCTGGAACTTGCCGCTCTTGTCCCACAGCCAGGTCTCGGTGTAGGTGACCTTGCCCAGGCGGGTGGGCGCCGGGAAGGGCGCTGCGGCGCGCACGGTGCGCTCGATCTCCTTGATCACCTCGGGCGCGTGGCGCGGGGCGCGCAGCCAGTTCAGGCGGTTGACCTTGCCGGTGCGGTCGATGTCCACTTCCAGCACGCCGATGGCATACAGCTGCGGTGGCAGCTTGCCCTTGAAGATGCGTTCGCTGTTGAGTCCGTACAGGTGGGTGGCGCCGTCCTGGCGGTAGGCTTTGGGCGTGGCGGCAGCCGATGCGCGGGCCGAGCCTGCGGCGGCGGGCACGGGGCCTTTCACGGCCGGGGTTTCCGGGGCTGCCGGCGAGCGGCTTTCCGGCTCGGGCGTCGGGGTGGGCTCGGGGCCTGAACGGCAGGCTGCGACCAGGGCCGCGCCGGCGGCCATGATGCCTGCCAGCAGCCAGTGGCTGCGCTTGCCGTTGGGGCCTGGGGGCGGGGTGTTGGACATGGTGGGGTGGCTCGTGGTGGGTGGCCGAAGGCGCTCGCCGTTCAGGCGGCGCCGCCGGGCCTGATGTAAGTACGAAAAGGACGATGGCGGTGGAACACTTGCGTTTGTTGCTGGAAGGCCTTGCGGCCGCGCCTGCCTGCCTGGTCAGGGTGGAGTCTACCCAAGGGTCCGTGCCGCGTGAACCCGGCGCCTGGATGGCCGTGTTCGCCGATGGGATCGTGGGCACCATCGGCGGCGGGCACCTGGAGCACCAGGCCATGGCCGAGGCGCGCCGACGCCTGGCGGGGGTACCGTCGCCGCCGGGTGACGGTCCGATGCGCTTTGCGCTCGGCCCGGCCCTGGGCCAGTGCTGCGGCGGGGTGGTGCACCTGGCGTTCGAGCTGCTGACCGCAGGCGACGCGCCCACGCTCGCCGAGCGCCTGGCGCCCCGGCTACATCCGGTGGCGCTGTTCGGCGGCGGGCACGTGGGCCACGCGCTGGCGCGGGTGCTGGCGCCGCTGCCGTTTGCACTCACCTGGATCGACAGCCGCGACGGAATCTTTCCGCAGCCCGCACCCGACGGCGTGGCCTGCGAGCATTCGGACCCGGTGCAGATGGCGGTGCCGGGGCTGGCGCCGGGCACGCGCGTGCTGATCATGAGCTTCAGCCACGCCGAAGACCTGGACGTGGTGGCCGCCTGCCTGCGCCGCCAGCGGGAGCGGCAGGATCTGCCGTTCATCGGCCTCATCGGCAGCAAGACCAAGTGGGCGACATTCTCCAACCGCCTGCATGGACGCGGCTTTGCGCAGGAGGAGCTGGCGCAGGTGACCTGCCCGATCGGCGTGCCGGGCATTGGGGGCAAGGAGCCCGAGGTGATTGCGGTGGCGGTGGCTGCGCAGTTGCTGCAGACGCTGGGTTGAATTTTCCGGAAGACGGAGCGGCGTTAGTGCGGCCCTTCGACAAGCTCAGGGTGAACGGTTTGGGGGGGTGATGAGGCTCCGTATTTCATGCTCAGCACTCCACTCCCCGCATTCCCCTGGTCTGTGTCCCAAACTCCGTTCGGACGGAGCTTGTCGAAGTCGGTGCACGGTCTGAGTGCAGCCCTTCGACAGGCTGAGCGCGAACGGTTTTGGGGCGTTGAGAACAGGGGTTCGCGCATCTGCACTCTCACCGTTCGGACTAAGCTTGTCGAAGTCAGGGCGCTGCGTGGGCGAGCAGTCCGCCGCCACGTGATCTCGCCTTCACCCCTTCTCCATCACTCCGCTGTCGCCCCCGACTTCTTCACCAGTGCCGCCCAGCGCGGTATCTCCTTGGCCATGTGGTCGCGCAGTTCTTCGGGCGTGCTGCCCACGATCTCCATCGCCAACTGGTCGGTCAGCTTGGCTTTCACGTCGGGCTGCTTCAGGGCCTTGACGATCTCGGCATGCAGCCGCTGGATGATGGGCCGCGGCGTTCCCTTCGGGACGTAAATCGCCTGCCAGGACGACATCTCGAAGCCCGCGATGCCCGACTCGATCATGGTCGGCAGCTCGGGCGCCAGGGTGATGCGCTGGCCCGTGGTCACGGCCAGCAGCTTGAGCTTGCCAGCCTTGACCAGCGGCAGCGCGGCGGTGAGCTGGTCGAACATGAAGGGCACCTCGCCCGCGGCCACGTCCGTCATGGCGGGGGGCGTGCCCTTGTAGGGCACGTGGGTGAGCGGCACGCCGATCAGGTCGGCCAGCATCTCGCCCGCCAGGTGGGTCGATGTGCCCGCGCCGGACGACGCGAACATGCGCTTGCTCGGGTCCTTCTTGAGCAGCGCGATCAGGTCGGCCACCGAGTTCACGCCCAGCTGGGCGTTGACGATGAGCACGTTGGGCAGGCGCGCGACCAGCGTCACGGGCTCGAAGTCCTTCAGGGGGTCGTACGGCAGCTTCTTGTACAGGCTGGCGTTGATGGCGTGCGTGCTGATAGTGCCGCCGAACAGCGTGTAGCCGTCGGGCGCGGCCTTGGCCACGTAGGCCGCGCCGATGCCGCCGGCCTGGCCGGGCTTGTTCTCGACCACAACGGATTGCTTCAGGCTCTCCTGCAGCTTGTGGGCCACAGTGCGGCCCACGATGTCGGTGGAGCCGCCTGCAGTGAACGGCACCACGTAGGTGATGGGCTTGGCGGCGGGCCAGTCCTGGGCGTGGGCGTGCGGCGTGCCCAGCAGGGCGAACAGGGAGAAAAGGGCCAGCAGCGGTGCTGTGGCGCGGTGGATGGATGGCATGGTTTTGTCTCCGGGTGGTGGTGTTGAAGGCCGGGCGCCCTGGCGTTTTTCGCTCTGGGTGGGCTGCCTGGGTGGCTCAGACGGTGAACAAGTTTTCAGCGCCCTTGTGCGGCGCGCCAGGTGGCGAAGTCGGTGCGCGCCTGTTCGTCGGTGGGCGGGTACAGGCCGATGATGGAGCGGCCACCCAGCACCTGCTCCTGCACGAAGTCCTCGAACACGGTCATCTCGGTGGCCTCGGCGGCGACCTCGTCGGCCAGGTGGGCGGGGATCACGATCACGCCTTCGGCGTCGCCCACGATCACGTCACCGGGGAACACCGGGGCATCGCCGCAGCCGATGGGGCCGTTGATCTCGATGGCCTCGTGCAGCGTGAGGTTGGTGGGCGCGCTCGGGCGTGCGTGGTAGGCGGGCATGCTGTATTGGGCGATGTCCGGGCTGTCGCGAAAGCCGCCGTCGGTGACCACGCCCGCCACGCCGCGCTGCATGAGCCGCGCCACCAGGATGCCGCCGGCCGATGCCGCCCGTGCGTCCTTGCGGCTGTCGATGACCAGCACCGCGCCCACGGGGCATTGCTCCACGGCCACGCGCTGCGGGTGGTCGCGGTTCTGGAACACGCCAATGGGGTTGCGGTCCTCCCGCGCCGGCATGTAGCGCAGGGTGAAGGCCTCGCCCACCATGTTGGGCAGGCCCGGGTTCAGGGGCAGCACGCCCTGGATGAACTGGTTGCGCAGGCCGCGCTTGAAGAGTGCGGTGCACAGCGTGGCGGTGCTGACCTTCATCAGCAGCGCGCGGGTGGCGGGGGTCATGGGCATCAGCTCCGTTCAGAAAATGTCGGGTTCGGGAACCGCCTTGCCGAAGGTGGTCTCCAGGAAGTCGAAGTCGCAACCTTCGTCGGCCTGCAGGATGTGCCGGCCGAACATCCAGCCGTAGCCGCGCTCGTAGCGCGGGGGCGGCGGCGTCCAGGCGCTGCGGCGTGTGGCGAGTTCGTCGTCGGTGATCTCCAGGTGGATGGTGCGGGCGGGCACGTCCACCGTGATGCGGTCGCCGGTGCGCACCAGCGCCAGCGGGCCGCCCACGGCCGCCTCGGGCGAGCAGTGCAGCAGGCAGCCGCCATAGCTGGTGCCGCTCATGCGGGCGTCGGACAGGCGCAGCATGTCCGTCACGCCTTGCTTGAGCAGCTTGGTGGGGATGGGCAGCATGCCCCATTCCGGCATGCCGGCCCCGCGCGGGCCGGCGTTGCGCAGCACCAGGATGTCGTCGCCCGTGACGTCGAGGTCCGGGTCGTCCACCGCCTTCTTGAGCGAGGGGTAGTCGTCGAACACCAGCGCCCGGCCCGTGTGGCGCAGCAGGTGCGGCGCGCAGGCGCTGGGCTTGATGACCACGCCGTCGGGCGCCAGGTTGCCGCGCAGCACGGCCAGCGCGCCTTCGGCGTAGATGGGGTTGTCGATGGGGCGGATCACATCGTCGTGGTAGACCTCGGCGCCCGCGATGTTCTCGCCCAGGGTCTTGCCGTTGACGGTGAGCGCATCGGTGTGCAGGTGGCCGCGGATGCGCTCCAGCAGGCCGCGCAGGCCGCCTGCGTAGAAGAAGTCTTCCATCAGGTAGGCGTCGCCGCTCGGGCGGATGTTGGCGATCACCGGCACGCGCCGGCTGGCCGCGTCGAAGTCGGACAGGTCCACCGGGTGCCCCGCGCGGCGCGACATGGCGATGAGGTGGATGATGGCGTTGGTCGAGCAGCCCATGGCCATCGCGCAGGCGATGCCGTTCTCGAAGTGGGCGCGGGTGAGCATCTTCGCGGGCGTGAGGTCGTCCCACACCATCTCGACGATGCGGCGGCCGCACTCGGCGCTCATGCGCACATGGTTGGCGTCGGCCGCTGGAATGCTGGACGCGCCGGGCAGCGCCAGGCCCACGGCCTCGGCAATGCCCATCATGGTGGCGGCCGTGCCCATGGTCATGCAGGTGCCGTGGCTGCGTGCGATGCCGGCTTCCATCTCGCTCCAGGCCTGATCGGACAGGCGGCCTGCGCGGCGCTCGTCCCAGTACTTGAAGGCGTCCGAGCCCGAGCCCAGCACCTTGCCGCGCCAGTTGCCGCGCAGCATGGGGCCGGCCGGCAGGTAGATGAAGGGCAGGCCCATGCTGAGCGCGCCCATGGTCAGGCCCGGCGTGGTCTTGTCGCAGCCGCCCATCAGCACGGCGCCATCGACCGGGTGGCTGCGCAGCAGCTCTTCGGTTTCCATCGCCAGGAAGTTGCGGTACAGCATGGTGGTGGGCTTGACCATGCTCTCGCTCAGCGAGATGGCCGGCAGCTCCAGCGGAAAGCCACCCGCCTGCAGGATGCCGCGCTTGACGTCGTCCACCCGCTGCTTGAAGTGCGAGTGGCACTGGTTGGCGTCGCTCCAGGTGTTGATGATGGCGATGACGGGCTTGCCCATCCAGTCGTCGTACCCGTAGCCCATCTGCAAGACGCGCGAGCGGTGGCCGAAGGAGCGGAAGTCGTCAGCAGCGAACCAGCGGGCGCTGCGCAAGGAATCTGGGGTGCGTCGGGTCATCGTGGTGCATTAAAACACTAATATATCACTCGCGCAATGCGAGAATCTTCCGATGTCTTTGACCCGCAAAATCAAGCTGGACCGCTCGCGCCTGGCCGCCCCCCAGGTGCTGGAAACGCTGCGCCATGCCATCCTGTCGCTGGAGCTTGCGCCGGGCGCGGTGCTGGTGCGCAGCGAGCTGGCCCAGCAGTTCGGCGTGAGCCAGACGCCCGTGCGCGAAGCGCTCTTGCGGTTGGAGGAAGAAGGGCTGGTGGACGTGTTCCCCCAGCACGCCACGCTGGTCTCGCGCATCGACGTGGCGGCGGCGCGCGAGGCGCATTTCCTGCGGCGCTCCATCGAACTGGAAATCCTGCACCAGCTGGCCAGCGACGCGCCGCCGGGCCTGCTGGCGCAGCTGGAGGCGCAGATCGCGCTGCAGGCGTCGCTGGCTGCGGCGCAACGCTACGGCGACTTTGTCGATGCCGACCGGCGCTTTCACCAGCTCATGTACGAGGCCGCGGCGGTGCCGGGGCTGTGGGTACTGGTGGAGAGGTCGTCCGGTCATGTGGATCGCCTCCGCCGCCTGCACCTGCCCACGGCGGGCAAGACCGAGGCCATTCTGGCGGACCACCGTGCCATCGTCGCGGCATTGGGCCAGGGCGACGCTGCGCGCGCCCAGCAGGCCGCGCGGTACCACCTGTCGGGCACGTTGAGTGCGGTCGAGGCCATCTGCGCACAGTACCCGGACTACATTGCGGTAGACCGCTGACCTGCCACCTGCCGCTATCCTCGGGACAACCCGGGGGTTTGCATGCTGGCTTCCAAGGCGGAAAGTGCATACACTTCGTGTCCACAAACAGTGGTCGCAGCGGTGCCCCGGCATGCCAATTGCATGCCAAGGTGCGCGACCTCCTGGAACGTGTTGGCGATCTATCCATTGTGGAAGATCACCAGCCCGTTCTATCTTGCTCAGAGCGCCCGCAGTGGTGAGCAGGTTGCACACAGGCGGCGCGCCCTGCGCCGCCAAAGTTGATTGAGAGATTTCCATGGAAAGCTACTTTCTCGACTGGGCCAACCTGCTGCTGCGCTGGGTCCATGTCATCACCGCCATCGCCTGGATCGGCTCGTCGTTCTACTTCGTCTTTCTGGACAGCAGCCTCACGCCGCCCGAGGATGAAGACCTTAAGAAGCAGGGCGTCTCCGGCGAGCTCTGGGCCGTGCACGGCGGCGGGTTCTACCACCCGGTCAAGTTCGCCGTCTCGCCGCCCAAGCTGCCCGGCCACCTGCACTGGTTCTTCTGGGAAAGCTACAGCACCTGGATCAGCGGTTTTGCGCTGTTCACGGTGTCATACCTGTACAGCGCCAGCACCTACCTCATCGACAAGTCGCGCATGGACTGGGCCCCCGCCACGGCCATCGTGGTGGCGCTGGCGTTCTTCGTCGTGTTCTGGCTCCTGTACGACGCGATCTGCCGCATCTTCGGCCAGAAGAAGAACGGCGACGCCATCGTGGGCGCGCTGGTGTTCGGGCTGGTGTGCATCGCATCGTGGCTGGCGTGCCACTGGTTTGCAGGGCGCGCCGCCTTCCTGCTGGTGGGCGCGATGATCGCCACCGCGATGAGCGCCAACGTGTTCTTCTGGATCATCCCCGGCCAGCGCACCGTCATCCGCCAGATCCGCACCGGCCAGGACGTGGACCCCATCCACGGCAAGCGCGGCAAGCAGCGCAGCGTGCACAACACGTACTTCACGCTGCCGGTGCTGTTTGCGATGCTGAGCAACCACTACAGCTTTACCTGGAGCCACCCGCAGAACTGGCTGGTGCTGATCCTGATGATGTTTGCCGGCGCCGCCATCCGCCAGTTCTTCGTGGCACGCCACGGCTACAAGCTGGGGCGCAACGGCAACCCGCTGCCGTACGCGCTGGTGGGGGTGGTGGTCATCCTGGGCGTGATCGCGTGGATGCGGCCTGCGCCGGTGGTGGCGACTGCGGCGCCTGCAGCGTCGACAGCGCCTGCTGCCGGGGCTGCTACTGCAGCGGGATCTGCTCCTGTTTCAGTAGCTGCTGGCGCAAGCACAGCAAGCGGTATCGGCCAAAATGACTATGCAACGCTGCAACCCGTGCTGGCCCAGCGCTGCTACATGTGCCACGGCGAGCAGGTGCAGATGAAGAACCTGCGGCTGGACGCGCCTGCGAGCGTCAAGCAGCACGCCCAAGCGATCTACCAGCAGGTGGTGGTGCAGAAGTTGATGCCGATGAACAATGCGACCGGCATGACGGATGCGGAGCGGGCGCTGGTCAAGCGGTGGTTCGAGGCTGGGGCGGTGACGGGGCCATGAATTCAGTGGGGTACGTGGGCCCACTTGCAAGAGCCGGCCATGACCAATTAGTCGCCGCAACCACCGAAGACACCTGCAGATTGTTTGGTCGCAGGAAGACAGCTGTATGTCCGAACTGACCTTGTTCGATCCTTACCTTCAGCGCTGGAAGGCGGAGCCAGACGGCCAACCATTCGCGACCCATGCGGGTCACCTGATGCCGGTTCGCCTCGCGGAGCACCCGGACGGCCGCCTCGCGATGATCAAGATCGCCCGGCATATCGATGAGCGGATTGGCGCGCTGGTGATGTGTTGGTGGGACGGCCATGGCGCGGCGCGTGTCTATGCATGCGATGAGCAGGCGGGCGCGCTGCTGATGGAGCGCGCTGCCGGCCCGGGTCATCTTTTGACAATGGCTGCCAATGGCCAGGATGACGCCGCCACAAAAATTGTTTGCGACACCATCGGCCAGCTGCATGCAAAGCGCCCCTCGCCGCCGCCTGAGGAACTACTGTCTCTCTCCTGTTTCTTCGAATCGCTGGCGCCGATGGCGCAGCGCGAAGGCGGCCTGATGGCCGAATGTGCGGTAGTCGCCAACAGGTTGCTGGACTCACAGCACGAGCAGGTGGTGCTGCATGGTGATGCGCATCACAGCAACATCCTCGATTTCGGTGAGCGCGGCTGGCTTGCCATCGATCCCAAGCGCGTGACTGGCGAGCGCTCCTATGACTATGTGAACGTACTGTGCAACCCTGACTTGAAGACCTGCACCGACCCCACGCGTTTTGCGCGGCAGCTCGACATCGTGCTCAATACAGCTAGTCTGGACAGGCGCCGCTTGCTGCAATGGGTCATGGCGCATGCGGCGTTGTCGGCCGCCTGGTTTTTGGAGGACGGAGAGCGCGACGAGGCCGACAAGGAGCTGGCTGTAGCGGATCTGGCTCGCCACGCCTTGGGTTGATCTTTGCCAAGTCGGCCCGGGCCTAAACCAGGACCTGTGCTCGTAGAAGGCCTTTCAGGGGCCTTGCAATCGATGGGCTCGCTGCTGGATGCCGTCTCGCGCCACTGGCGAACTTTCTCATATCCGGGGTCTGGCTCAACCCGCTTCGTTACGCTGCCAACACATCCTGTAGCGCGCGGCCCAAGGCTGAGTTAGCTGTTGTGCCGTGCAGCACCACACCGCTGGCTGACTGCTTCGCCTCATGCTTGGCTACAGCCGCCAGATTAGCCACCTCTTCCGCATGCCGAAACCGCCCCGGCATGATCCGCACCGCGCCGATCGACAGCGTGGTGCACGGAAAGAACCGCTGCACCCCATGCCGGTCCTCGGCCCCGATGCCGCCCGCCTTGCGCGCCGCGTCGTCGAACAGCGTGAGTGCCTCGCGCGCAAATTCATCCACGATGTTCTTGCAGCGCTGCAGCCAGTTGCTGCTCTGGAACACCAGCATGAAATCGTCCCCGCCCACATGCCCCACGAAGTCGCGCCGTGCGTCGCAGTGGGCCGTGGCCAGGCGGGCGACCAGTCGGATCATCTGGTCGCCGCGCCAGTAGCCGTAGTGGTCGTTGAAGGGCTTGAAGTTGTTCAGGTCCGCGTAGCAGGCGACGAACTCGGTGCCCGCGTCCAGCAGGCGCTGCATGTGCAGGCTGATGGGGATGTTGCCGGGCAGGAAGGTCAGCGGGTTGGCGTGGCGTGCGGCTTCGATGCGGGTCTCGGTCACGGCGCGCACCAGCTGGTCGCCGGTGCCCAGGCCCAGATACCGGCCGTTGTCGGTCACGATGTAGCCGTCGCTCAGGTAACGCTGGTCCTGCGATGTGAGGATGCCCACCAGCTGGTCCACGTCGCAGTCTAGCTCCACCACGCGGGGCGATGGGTTGGCGAAGGCCAGGCACGACTTGCGCCCGTGCACCTCGCGGAAGTACAGCGTGGCGTAGTGGTTCATGAACTGCTGGCGGTTGATGAGTGCCACCGGCCGTGTCCCGTCCACCACCGCCAGCGCATGCAGTTCGGTGCGTTCGTGGAACAGGGCCGCCACCGCGTCGTTGCTGGTCGCGGGCGATGCCGTGGGCGCCTGCACCACCAGCAGGCTGCGCAGCACGCCGGGGCGCGCGGTCTGCCCCAGGTGCGGCAGCACGGCCACGCGCCGGTCCTGCATCACCTCCAGCGCGGGGCCTTCCACGGCAACGCGCGGGGCGGGGGCCGGACGTCCCAGCAGCCAGCCCTGGCCGTAGGGGATGTCCAGGTCGCGCAGCGCGCGCAGGTCGTCGCGGGTCTCGATGCCTTCGGCGATCAACGTGGTGCCGAACACGTCCGCAATGCCCTTGATGGCCTGCAGCATCTGCAGGTTCTCGGGGTGGTCGCTGATGTCGTGGATGAAGTACTTGTCGATCTTCACGAAGTCGGGTTTGACCTCGGACCACAGGCGCAGGCTGGAGCGGCCGTCGCCGAAGTCATCGAGCGCCATGCGGGCGCCGCAGGCGTGCACGGCCTTGATGGCCTGGCGCAGCTGCGGCATGTCGCTCACGCGTTCGTGCTCGGTGATCTCCAGCACCAGCATGCGGGCGCTCATGCCGAAGCTGCGTACCACCTCGCCCAGCCGCTCGGCACCCAACAGCGCCACGCCGTGCACCAGCGCATCGGCGCTGATGTTGACGAACAAACGCCCGGGTGCACCCAAGGCGCCCCATTGTTCGAGCGCCGTGAAGACGCACAGCAGCTCGAAGTCGCGCAGGATGCCTTCGCGCTGGGCCTGTGCCAGCAGCGCGTCGGGCGTGTGCAGCGGCGTGCCCTCGGGGCCGCGGATCAGTGCCTCGTGGGCATACACGGCGCCTTCGCGCAGGTCGGCCAGCGGCTGGAAGACACAGTGCAGGTGGCCGCCTTGCTGCATGAGCGCGGCCACGGGCCCGGTGCCGTCGCGCAAAGTGCACGAGAGCAGCCCCTTCATTGCCGCCAGCCGGCCCTCCTTCATGTTCTGCATCGCGTTGGTTACCTTGAGCTAAGTGCGAAAGATACCGGCGGTGTGTGACAGGTTAGTTACAAGCTGTCACGAATCTGCTGCAAGCTGTCCGTAGGGGCGGGCGCGCGTTGGCGCGGCGCTGCGGTGTGTGTTGCAGTGTGTGGGTTTGCAGCCACCACGGCCCGGCGCGGGCCGCGGCGTGGTGTGGCTTTGATCTGTCTCAATGCCGGCAGCCTGCCCGCGCGGCACAGTCGGTTCCATG
The DNA here is from genome assembly GCF_964253015.1 of Acidovorax sp. LjRoot194. NCBI lineage: Bacteria > Pseudomonadati > Pseudomonadota > Betaproteobacteria > Burkholderiales > Comamonadaceae > Acidovorax > Acidovorax sp. LjRoot194. Next base: position 1,450,947 of record NZ_CAXUQB020000001.1, read on the forward strand.
CTGCCCTCTACCTATTTCTCACTGCCCGCCGCCACCGAGGTGATTGCCGCCGGTGAGGTGCTGCGCAGGCGCAACGAGGTGCTGACGTCGGTGATGCACCTTGAAAGCGGCCGTGTGCTGCGCGGTGTGCTCGACGACGGATTTTTGCGCCACCAGTTGGGAGCGGTGGAGGGGCCGTTCTGGCTGGACGCTGCGTCTGCGCTGCTGGGGATGCCGTTCCCGGTGGACATGGTGGCCGACACCCGCCTGCAGGTGCGTCGTCTGCCCATCGAGGAGTTCCAGCGCAGCCTGTCCGACATGCCTGCAGGCGCGCGCGGCCTGCTGCTGGACATGGCCCAGGGCTACCGCCAGCAGTCCGAGCTGGCCGTGAGCCGCCTGGCGCAGGACGCCGAATCGCGCTGCGCGCAGTGGCTGCTGAAACATGCGCAGCCTGACCATAGCGGCGCGATGCAGGTCACGCTGCACCTGCGCAAGCGCCTGATCGCCGCGCAACTGGGTATTGCCCCCGAAACCTTCTCGCGCGTACTGCGCCACCTGCGCGAGCTGGGCCTGGTGCACGGCACCGGCAACGTGCTCAACCTGCCGCATCCGCGGGCTCTTCAAACGATGGCCGGGTGCTGACCGGGCGCCAGTGCAAGTTTGCAGGGCGGCTTGCTGATGCGCGCGCCGTAACGTCCGCCCCCCGTCGCACAGGCACGCCCCAGGCCAGCGCACCCGTGGATCTGGCTCCGCCAGTCCACCGGGTGCGTCCCCCTCCGGGGGAAGCCGCGCAGCGGCTCAGGGGGGCTTCAAAGTCAGGGTTTTTCCCCGGCCTGACTGAGGGTTCCACCCAAGCCCGCAGGGGCAGGGGCTGCGTATATTCGTTGGCAAAAGTCCGGTTTCACCCGACACGCCCATGCCCAACGCTACCCATCTGCGTCGCGCTCCCTCCTCGGAGTGTCCATGACGCCCCCGGACCACCCCGCGCTCCCACCAGATGCGCCGGGCTGGTTCGTGCCCGGTTCGCTGGTGCTGCGGCTGGTGCTGGTGGCGGTGCTGGCGGTCGCGCTGTCCGGCGCGGTGGCGGCCTGGCTGGTTACCCGTGCCTCGGGGCAAGAGGCCATGCGCCGCGTGGTGGCCCAGCAGACCGACGAGGTGGAAGTCGTGGCGCGCCTGCTGGCCAGCAAGATCGAGCAAAGCCAGAAGGTGCTGCGCACCGTGTCGGCAGGCATCACGCCCGGCATGCTCGAATCGCCATCCACCCTGGAATGGCTGCTGCAGCAGGGGCTGCCCGCGGTGCAGTTTTTCGACGCCATGCAGGTTGCCCGCGCCAACGGCGAGCTGCGCATGAACCTGCGCGGGGGGCGGCTTGAGAAGGCCGCCGACCTGGACCCTGCCGAGCGCGATGCCCTGCGCCGCACGCTGGTCGACGGCAAACCTCTGGTTTCTGAACTCATCGCGGCCCGCACCAGCGATGCGCGGGTGATGTTCACCATGCCGCTGCACCGCGAGGACGGTTCTGTGCTGGGCGTGGTGGCGGGAGCGCTGCGCCTGCAATCCCAAGGCCTGCTGCCGCCGTCGATGACACTGCCGGCGCGCGACGGCTCGCGGCTCATCGTCTTCACACGCGACGGCACCATCCTGTCGCACACCGATCCCGCGCGCATCCTGGGCAAGGTGCAGGACGAGACCGGCCTGGCGCCTGTATACACCCGCTGGCTGAACCAGGCGCAACCCGTGGCGGGGCGCGGGGCCACGCACCAGGAGTCCGGGCACATCGTCAGCATGGCGGGCATGCCCTTGCCGCAGTGGATCGTGGCGCGGGTGAGCCCGTCACAGTCGCTGCTGGCCCCATTGCAAGGCGCGCAGCGCGAAGCCTGGTGGCTGGCGGCAGCCAGCATGGCGCTGTGCATGCTGCTCGTGGCCATTGCCATGGTCTGGATGGCCCAGCCCCTGGCCCACCTTCGGCACAGCGCACGCCAGATGCTGCGCCGCGACGTGCGGCAGCCGCTGCCCCAGGCGCCCGACATCGACTGGCCGCGCGCGGGCGGCGAGGTGGGCGAGCTGGTGCAGGTGTTCCAGGGTCTGGCCCAGCAGGGCAGCCGCGAGCAGATCCACAAAGCCACGCTCGATGGGCAGTTCCAGGCAGTGCTGGACAACGCATCGGTGGGCATCGTCATCTCGCGCCACGGCATCCTCGAGGTGGTGGGGCGCCAGGCCTGCGTGATGCTGGGCTACAGCGCCGGCGAACTGCAGGGCCGTCCCGCGCGCGCGCTGTATGCGAGCGACGCCGAGTACAGCCGCATCGGTGACCGTGTGCAGGCCGAATTTGCGTCGCATGGGGTGTTCGACGGCGACGTGTGTTTCATGCGCAAGGACGGCAGCCCCGTGTGGGCGCGCGTGCAGGGCCGCGGCGTGCAGCCCGACGAAATGGCCGGCGGCACGGTGTGGATTCTGGAAGACATCACCGCCGCACGCGAGGCCCAGGCCCAGCACGCGTGGGAGCGCACCCACGACGGGCTCACGCAGCTGTACAACCGCACCGCGTTCGACGAGCGCCTGGGCCTGCTGCTGGCCGAGCGCTCCGCACGCCCGCGCGAGCCGCAGGCCAGCGGCGGCGAGGCCCCGGGCGATGGCGTGGTGCTGTTCCTGGACCTGGATCATTTCACCGTGGTGAACGACATCGCCGGCCACGACGCCGGCGACGACGTGCTGCGCCACGTGGCCCGCCTGCTGGAGTCGCAAGTGCGCCAGGTGGGCTGGGCTGCGCGCCTGGGTGGCGACGAGTTCGCCGTGGTTCTGCCCGGCTGCGCCCTGGCCCGCGGCCAGGCCGTGGCAGAGCAGTTGCGCGCGTCCGTGCAGGCCTGGGAGCCCGCCTACCAGGGCCGGAGCTTCACGCTCGGGGTGAGCATCGGGCTGGTGGTGCTCGATGCCAGCCTGCAGGACGTGCCATCGGTGCTGTACGCCGCCGACATGGCCTGCTACGACGCCAAGCGCGCAGGACGCAATAGGGTGGAGATCCGGCACGCAAACGAGGCAACGGCGTCGTCGAGGATGGCGCTGGGGCCGGCCTGAGCTTTGGGCTGGGAGCATTTACCCAGCGCCCGGGCTCGGTTCATGAACAAGGTTGCACGCGCATGCTTTTGGCAGACGCCGCGCCACGACGTGCTGCGGAGAGTCTCACTGGCATTGACCGAGGCGCGCGGGGCGCAAGCAGTTATTTTCAGGAGTATTCAGGGTCGAGTCGCACCGAGCCGCTGTACGCCTTCCTCGATCACGGCCAGCCCCAGTGTGCGGTTTGTGAGCGTGTAGGCGAAGGTGTAGCGGTGGTTCGCAGCGAGTGTGCTGTGTCCACCAGGGTAGGCGCCATCGTTCACGTGGATGATCTGGCGCCGGGCCAGCTGGATGCGCGTCTTGCGATAGTGCGCGGCAGGCTGTGCCGGCAAGGCGTGCCAGCGGCTTGTCTGGCCCGGGGCCAGGGGGCCCAGTTCCACGGCGGTACCGTGGGTGGGCAGGCCTTGCCAGACTTGCTGGAAGGGCTCACGGGAGTCGTTGCGGATGCGCACCCACACGCGTGCGCCGCCCTGGGCGCGGCCTGGGTCGGCCAGCAGTGCTCGGCGCGCAGTAGGCCGCTCATTCATTCTTCAGGCTTTGCAGGTCGTTGCTCAGGTCGCACACGCGGGCGCGGCGGCGCTCCAGGGCGGCCCCGCCAATGTTCAGTGCGGCCGAACTGCCTTGGTCGGCATGCATCGCGACGTCCCATTGGCCCTGGGCGGTGTCAAAAGCCAGCCATGCCCGCTGCGCCGCACGCAGCGCATCACGCCGGGCAGGGCCTGCGGCTTTGAGTGTCTGGGTGTAGATGCGGTTGAGCTCCTTGTCCCACGCCGCATAGGCGGCGGACTGGGCGTCGTGCAGGTCGACGGTAACGCCACCGCTGCGCGCGGAGGCAGCACCAAGTGCCTTGTCGATGGGGTGGGCGGTGGGCTGGCCGCAGAAGTGCTCGGCTGCGTGGGCGGCGCCGGAGGTGATGAGTAGGGCGAGGGTGATGGTGTGCAGGGTGCGGAGCATGGTGGGTTGGGAAAGGTTGTCGCTTTTCATATAGCCCAGGCGTTGGTGCCCGCATTGCGGGATGCGGCGGCACTCGTTCATGCACCCACCCACAGCAGCACCATGAACGTGGCCAGCACGGCCATGACGGTATAGACCGCTACGGCGCCCGTGCCGGCTGCAGCGATGCTGGCCAGGTCCGACCAGCCGCGCTCCAGCCCCCACTGCGCCATGTGCCGGGCCAGGAACAGGCCCGCGATCCAGATGAGCGCCAGCAACAGTGCCATCGTGCCCAGCAGGCGGGCGCCCTGTGTTGAGTTGAGGCCGTTGCTGCCCAGCAGCACGGTGAACATGAAGAACAGCGCGGGCAGCAGGTTGGCGGCGCCGGTGAGCACCATGGCCAGGGTGGTGGTGCGCATGCCGGTTGTCACTCCGTGACCGCGTAGCTCAGCAGGTCCAGCGACTGCGTGTCCTTGGGGTTCCACGACAGGCCGGCCGCGCGCGCGATCACGGTGTAGGTCTTGCCCTGCTCGAGTTTGCCGCCCGGCATCAGCGCCTCGGTGCGTGGATCGATGTAGAGCATGGTGGTCAGGCCTTCGGCGCTGCGCATGAGCACGGCTTTTGCGCCGGACTTCAACTTTGCCTCGTTCACCCAGGCGCTTTTGACGCCCGTGGGCGGTGCCAGGTTTTCCACAGTGCCCGACAGGCGGGTGATCTTGCGCCAGGTCTTGCTTTGCTTGGGGTCCGTCACCTTGCCGTTCTCGGCGGCATCGGTTTTTTGCAGGTCACCCAGCGAGCTGTAGGCGATGGTCCAGTCCGAATGGCTGGTGTCGCGGCGGATGTGGTCGGCCGCGAGCATCAGGTTTTCCGTCCAGTTGCCGCACGCGTTCTTCTTTTTGCACAGGGTCCAGGCAGTCTTGATCCAGCGGTCGAGCTGGGCAGCCTTGTCCTGGCTGCCCATGTCCAGTGCCACGCCCGCGCCCAGCACGGCCGCGGCCTGGCCCTGCTCCGGGGCGACCACCAGCACGGCGCCGTTGCCCACGTCGAGCTTGCCCACGCGCAGCTGGCGCATCATGGCCTGGGCGTATTCCTCGGCGGTCTTGCCGTTCAGGTCCTTCACCAGCAGGGTGACGATCTCCACGCCGGTCTTCTGTGCATGGTCGTGCATCTGCTTTTCGAACTGTGCGCGGATCGCAGGGTCGAGGATGCCGAACTCGTCGTAGATGAACTGGACCCCCTTGGAGGGCAGGGCGTTGGCGTCTGCCTTGGGCAGGACCTGGGCCACGGCTGCCGTGGCGGCGGGTGCCGGTGCGGGCGCTGCCGTAATGGCAAGGGCATTGGCGGATGCAGGGGCGGGCTTGGCGACTGGCGTCTGTGCTGGGGTGGCTGCGGTCGCTGCAGGCGCAGGAGTGGCCGCTGGCGCGGGCGCCTGGGCCACGGCGACCGACTTGCCGCCTTGGGTGCCGCCGTGGCATGCGGCGCCACCGCCCTGCAGCTCGCAGGCTTCCGTCCAGCCTGCGGCAATGGCGGCCAGGCGCTTGCGGCGGCCGGGGTGAGTCTCGCCGTCCTTCTCGGGGATCAGCGTGGCGATGGCGTTCTGAGCGTCCTTGAGCGGTGCGCCCATCTTGTACAGCACGAAGCCGCTGAACTTGTCCGATTCCAGCTCGATGGGCGGCTGGCTGCCGCCGGGCACGATCGTGTGCCCCGACAGGTGGTGTCCGATCTCGTGCGCCATGATGCTCACGGGCGCCCAGTTGTTGGCCTTGGTGGCACGGATCACGTCGCCCATGAAGGACGGGTTGTAGGCGATCACGCGGCGCGGCACCTTGTCGGGGCCCTGCATGATGACGGCTGCCGCGTTGGGCACCTGGCCTTCCACCACCACGAAGTTGGCGGGCAGACCGGTGTATTTCATGATCTCGGCCACCACCTGCTTGCCGGTGCCGCCCCCCTTGGACAGGTCGGGCGGCGAAAACGCCACCGGGCTGCCGTCGTACGAGCAGGCCTGCAGCGTGGCGGCCAGCTCCGCTACGAGCTGTGCCTTGGTGGGCTTGGGGCCTGCGGTGGCGGCGGCCTTTTGCGCCAGCGCGACGCCCGCGCAGGCCAGTCCCAGCAAGGCGGCGCAGGCGATGGCGACGGGGCGGATGTTGGCGGTGGGGATGTGATTCATGCGGTCAGGCTCCTGGGTCTGGGATATGTATGGATAAGGAGAGGGATGGAAATTCAGGGCTGGACGAGGGCCGCCACGCGCAGCACGCGCTGGGCCAGTTCGGTCTGGCCGCGGGTGCCGGTCTTGGCATACAGGCTGGCCAGCTGGGTGCGCACCGTGGGCATCTTCACGCCCTGGTTGTCGGCCATCTCGCGCGGGGTCATGCCCTGGAGCAGCAGCGGCAGCAGGGCGCCTTCAGCGGGCGTGAGGCCGTAGAGCGCGCTGCACACGGGCATCGCGGCCTGGGTGTCCTGCACGGTCTCCGGCACCAGAACGAACTGCACCAGCGGGTCTTGCAGTGCCGCTCCGGGCTGGCCGCGCAGGGGCGTGGCCAGGGCCACCTGCGCGTGGTGGTGTGGGGTCTGCAGGCGTGCGGACACCGGTGTGCGTGTGCTCAGGCACGCCGAGAGCAGCGGCGGCAAGGCCGCGTGGACCTGGGCGAGCTGCAGTGGCTGGCGCGCATGCCAGCCCGTGGCATGGCGCAGCAGCACGCGGCAGTCGTCCTGCACGCCCATCCAGCGGCGAGCGTGGTCGTTCAGGTAGCGCACCGTGCCGTGGGGGTTCACGTGCAGCAGGCCCAGCGGCAACTGGTCCAGCGTGCGCTCCAGCGCGGCGGTGTGGCGCTCGGCCAGCCGCAGGCGGCGCTGGGCGCGCATGAGGCTGCGCACCCAGGGCGTGACGGCGCGCAGCTGGGCGAACTGGGCGGGGGTGAACTCGGGTTGGCCCAGTTCGTTGTACAGCGCCAGCACGTGCATGCCGCACTCGGGCGAGGCTTCGACGATGCTGTTGACCATGGCGTCGATGCCCAGGGGCCGCAGATAGTCGGCGTAGAACGCGCTTTTCTTCAGCGCGCTGGTGGCCACCAGCTGCTGGCTGAGGGAGCCGCCGCGTGCCAGCGCCTGCTCGTGCTGTCGCTCCAGCGCGTCGCTCCAGGCGTCCTTCACCTGGATGAGGTCGGCGTAGCGCTGCAGAAAGTCGTCGGGCATGCCCCACTGGCTGGCCGCGAGCGGGTCGCCCTCGCCGGGCAGCGGGCAAAACAGCACGAGCTTGTGGCTGCCCAGGGCTTCGCCCAGGTGGCGCAGCAGGCGCGGCGCCATGTCGGGCTCGCCCAGGGCTTCCAGGCTCTCGGCCATCAGGGTCTCGAACCCTGCAATCCCGAGCTGTTGCCCATGCCAATCCTTGCTGCTCAATGCGCGCTCCCCGGTTGTGTCGATGAATGCGCCGGATGGTAGGAGCGGCAGGCTCGCAGTCACATCATTCAGGTGAATGATGTGGCGGACTTTTCACACATTTCGTGGAATTTTGAGGCGCGTTGTGGCGGAGGTGTGTGCCGAACCTCAACCGCCGGCGCGACCGCGCACGCTCCAGGGACCCTCTGCACGAATCATCGCGCCGTGGGCATCAGCGGTCTCGGGCGGCCTGCGGCGTTGCCAATACTCGCAATAGCTACGGCTATTGCTGCGTTTTGCGCCTTGCACGCCATCCCGATCCGCAGCGCACACTTGGCAGCTCGATTCGTGCAGAGGATCCCTAGAGCCCCATCTGCCACAGCACGACCTCGACCACGCCGCGGGCATACAGCGCCGTCGCCTGCCACTTGAGCACGGCGAACAGCGCGCCGGCCAGCAGCAGACGCACCGCGTCGCGCCGCACATCGAGCAGGTAGAACTGCCGCAGGGCCAGCATGAACGCCAAAGCCTGCAGTGCGGTCATGTACCAGGGAGACCACTGCTTGTGCCACTTGAGCAGGGCCGGGGAATGCGCCAGCACCAGGGGCAACTGGTTGGCCATCTGCAGCGCGATGAACACCGACTGGCAGTACAGCGCCAGGGTCAGCAGTTCGGTGGCGTTATAGCCCAGCCGGCGTCGAAAGAGCAACCAGGCGCTTGCGAATGCGGCCACCGCGCCCAGCGAGAACGACCACTTCGAGTAGGCGCTCACCAGCGCATACATGCTGGCGGCGGCCTCGCTCGGGAATTCGGGCTTGAGGTAATCGGTATGGCCCAGCACGATCAGCAGCAGGCCGATGGCCAGGCACAGCAGCGTGAGCGGGTGCGGGTGGTCCTTGCGCTGCCCGAGCACGTATTCGCGCGCCAGCGTGCCTGGCTGCGGCAGCACGCGCAGGGCGTGGCGGATCACCTCCCATTCAAACCACCGAAACCGGGCCCATGCCTCCTTGCGCACTGTCGCCGCTCCCATGCGGCCGGCCTTCTTTTGCCCGCACTGCGCGCAGTAGGGGCCGGTGAGGAGGGCGGTGCAGTTCAGGCACTGCGGGGTGTCGAAAATCGCGTCGGTGGTGGGGGAGGTCACGGGTGGTGCATCAAGGCAAGGGCTGCGCATCGTAGGGCGGCGAGCCCGTGCTTGGCATCGTTCAGGTGAATGATGTGAAAGGCCCCGACGCTTACCCGTGTGCCCGTCGCATCGATGTCTTGATGCCCGCCGGCAGAACCATGGAATGCTCCTTTTTTGATAGCTGCTGGCGCCTGCTGGGTGCGCGCCGGCAGGTGGGAATGACCTTAAATTCTCTTGTGGCGCAGCGCTCCCAGGCCCAGGGCTGCGGCCACCAGCGCCATGAGGATCAGCGCCCATTCGCTCAGCGTGGGGATGGACGCCGCGCCAGCGGTGGGCGCTGCGGTGACCCGCAGATTGCAGTTGGCAGTGGGTGGGTTGGCCGGCCGAGGCCCTACCTGGTAGAGCCAGGTATTGGGCTGGAGCGGGTCGTCGGGCAGGCGCAACTGCCCGCCACAGTTGCCGCTGACGGTGTCCCCCGCTGCGGAAGGCGGCGGCGTGACCGCGCAGACTTGCTGGCTGGAGGGGATCGGATAGTCGGTGCAGGAGATGGTGAACTGGCCTGCTGGCTGGCTGATCGGGTTGATGACGGCCCATTGCGCTTGCGCGGCAAGGGGCGCTGCCAGCGCAAGGCTGGCAAGGGCGAGGCGGAACAATGGGCGATGGAAGTTCATGAGGCGGCTGGATGAAAAGTAACGGTCACACACGGCCGCAGCCCGGTTTGACTGCAGCGTGGCGGGACTGTAAAACGCCTGTGTCCGCCGCCCATCCGCCAGGTGAAGGAGTCGGTGCTGCGCCGCAACATCATTCACATGGACGATGACGCCCGCAGCGGATGTGCCTAGCATCCGCCCCTTTTCACAAGGACTTCCCCTTGCACCCTGCCTTGGGCAATCTGATGGGTTCGGTGGCCGACGGCGAGCGTTTCAGCGAGGCGCTCTCGGGCTACGCCGCGAGCTTTCGTGCCGACCTGCTGGGCGGTGCCTTCCTGGCCAGCGGGCTGGACCAACTGGCGCAATGGGGCGCGCAGTTTGCCGTGCATCCCGAGGTGGACTACTGGCTGCAGTCGCCGTCGAGCGACGGCGCTCCCGCGCTGCTGGCCATGGGCGTCACGCCCGAAGCCGCACAGCGCTACGCCACGCACTACCGGCTGAGCGACCCGCTTTGGGACGACGCCATGGCGCGGCGTGCGCGCATGGGGCTGTCGGGTGTCTGGGTGGCCACCGATGCACCGCTGGAGGCCACGCGGGGCTTTCGCCGCACCGAGATCTACAACGACTTCTTGCGCGAGTACGGCATCGGCACGCGCATGTTCGGGGGCAGCCAGGGCGCGTCGAGTCCGGTGGGCAATCTGTTCATGTCGATGTTCCGCCAGGGCGACGACGAGGGCTTCTCGCGCGAGGAGGTGGCCCGCTTCGAGGCGGAATTCGCCACCGTGCAGCGCGCTGCCTACCTGCACCGAGAGATGGTGGCGCTGCGTGCACGCACGCGCGGCATGGAGGCGCTGATGGAGCAGATGCCGATGGGCATCCTGTTCTTCGACACCGCAGGCCGGCTGCTGCACGCCAATGCCCGGGTGCGCGCGCTCTGGGCTGGGGCAGGGCAAGGCGGCTTGCTGCAAACGCTGCAGCGCGGCCCGCTCTTGGCAAGCACGGCCGACCCGACCCTGCGCGCCCTGTTCGTGCAGTCGCTGCAGGGGCACAGCGGCTGTGTGGAGCTCGACGGCGGTCTGTTGCTGGTCGCGTTGTCGATCAGCGACCTGGCATCGCTCGGCATGCTGCAGCAGGCGCCGGGCGTGGCCTGGGTGGTGATGCAGCGCAGCCTGGGCTGCGAGGCAGCGGTAGCGCTGGCGCGCCAGGCGTATCGCCTGAGCCCGGCAGAGGCGGACCTGCTGCAGGCGCTGATGCGCGGGCAGACGCCGCAGGACTTTGCCGATGCACGCGGAGTGCGCATCACCACCGTGCGCACGCAGCTCAGTGCGCTTTTGTTCAAGACCCGCACGGTGCGCCAACAGGACCTGGTGGCGCTGGTGGCGCGCCTGATGCTGCTGGCGCCGGGTGGGCAGCCGCTGGCCTGAAGTGGCCTGACGTCACTGAGGCGCCGTCCTGTGGCGGTGGACAGAGGTGGCGGACCACAGATCACCCGCCCCGTTTCATGTTGCACTGCACTGCATAATGCGCGCACGCGGCCCGGCAGGCCCCGGGAGCCCTGGCTTCCAGAGGCCGGGGCCAACGTCATTCGCCAGACAGGAGACAACCAGCCATGGCCCAGAACGTGCTCGCCGTATACCCCGGAACCTTCGACCCCATCACCCTGGGGCATGAAGACGTGGTGCGCAGGGCCACCCAGTTGTTCGAGCGCGTGATCGTCGCCGTGGCGGCGGGACACCACAAGAAGACCCTGTTCTCGCTGGAAGAGCGCATCGACATGGTCCAGGAAGCCGTCAAGAACTACCCGCAGGTGCAGGTGGAAGCCTTCTCGGGCCTGCTGCGCGACTTCGTGGTGGCGCGCGGCGGCAAGGCCATGGTGCGCGGCCTGCGGGCGGTGACCGACTTCGACTACGAGTTCCAGCTCGCCGGCATGAACCGCAGCCTGATGCCCCAGGTCGAGACCGTGTTCCTCACGCCGAGCGACAAGTACCAGTTCATCAGCAGCACCTTCGTGCGCGAGATCGCGGTGCTGGGTGGTGAGGTGGTCAAGTTCGTGTCGCCGTCCGTGCAGGAGCGCCTGGCGGTGAAGGTGCGCAGCCTGACGCCGCCCTGATCGCTGGCCACAATCGCCTCTGCCGCTTGCCTGTGGAAGACCTTTTGCTATCTAAACCGTAGCAATCGGATTTGGCCAGGCGCCAGGTCTGATCTGTCCATGGGGCTCTATGTACGGCCTTGCATCCCGGTTGCTGGATTGCTGTGGTGCCGTGCTCAGTCCATGCCCTAGGCGATCTGCGTCAGCTGCTTCGCAAGCACTTTGGACTGGTGCCGCAGGGCGTCGAGCATGGGCTCGAGCTCGGGCTGCGGTGGCCGGTACAGCGGGCGCAGCGCCGTCACGCTGAACGGGATCGAGAACCCGAGCCGTCGCACCACCAGTCGGTCGCTGGCTTCGGCCAGGGCCGTCAGCGGGTTCACGATGGCCATGCCCAGGCCGTGCTGCACCATGGCGCAGACGGCGGCAGCGCTGTGGGTTTCCACGCGCTGGCTGCGGGTGATGCCTGCTTCGGCAAAGCGCGCGTCGATCTGGCGGCGGTAGGGGTCGTCGGGTGAAAGGCTCACGAACGGCTGGCCGGCGAAGTCCTCCAGCTGCAGGACCGCCTGGTGCGCCAGCGCATGGCCTGCGGGCAGCACGGCCACCTCATCCAGCGTGAGCAGCACTTCGGCGCTGGTGCCGGGCGGTGCGGCGGTCTGCTCGCACAGGCCAAGGTCGAAGCGCTGGGCGCTCATCCATTCCTCCAGCAGCGGTGATTCCTGCGGCGTGACCGCCAGTCGGGTGTCCGGGTGGGTCTGCACCAGCTGCGCGGCCGCAGCGGGCAGCAGCGCATGGGCGAGTGCGGGCAGGCACAGCACCGACAGCTGCACTGCGCCGTCTCGCCCCAGGGCGACTGCGCGGTCCACCACCCGCTCCAGCCCTTGCCAGGACCGCTGGACCTCGTCCCACAGCGCCAGCGCGCGGGCGTTGGGGCGCAGGCGGCCCTGGGCACGTTCGAACAGCGCGTAGCCCAGCAAGGATTCCAGCCGCGCCAGTTCGCGGCTCACGGTGGGCTGGGAGCTGTGCAGCAGGTCGGCCGCACCCGTGGCGCCGCCCGCCGTCATCACGGCGCGGAAGACTTCGATGTGTCGGTGGGAGATGCGGGTGGCGAGGGCGGGTGCTGGCGCGCAGTTGGGGGCCGATGTCATGGCCACGAGCATATCCAATTTGAATGGGGTGTCGAAAAATGAGCATTTGCTGAAATGGCTCACCATCGGCATCATTTCGCTTTTGCCTCAGCACCCCCGGAGACTTCTGCATGTCCAACCCTTTCTCGCCCGCCCAGCTGTGGGCCCTGGCCGACCAGTTCGGCACCCCCACCTGGGTGTATGACGCGGCCACCATCCGCCAGCGCATTGCGCAGGTGTCCAACTTCGAGACCGTGCGGTTTGCGCAGAAGGCGTGTTCCAACATCCACATCCTCAAGCTCATGCGCGAGCAGGGCGTGAAGGTGGATGCCGTCTCGCGCGGCGAGATCCTGCGGGCCCTGGCCGCTGGCTACGTGGCTGGGGGCGAGCCGTCCGAGATCGTCTTCACCGCCGACCTGTTCGACGCCGCCACGCTCGACTGCGTGGTCGAGCACGGCGTGCCGGTCAATGCGGGCTCCATCGACATGCTGCACCAGTTGGGCCGGCGCTCGCCAGGCCACGGCGTCTGGCTGCGCATCAACCCCGGCTTTGGCCACGGGCACAGCAACAAGACCAACACCGGCGGCGAGCACAGCAAGCACGGCATCTGGCACACCGACCTGCCCGCGGCGCTGGCTGCGATCGCCCAGCACGGCCTGAAGCTCGTGGGCCTGCACATGCACATCGGCTCCGGCGTGGACTACAGCCACCTGGCTGAAGTGTGCGGCGCCATGGTCAACCTGGTGCGCACCACGCATGCGGCGGGGCACGACCTGCACGCCATTTCGGCTGGCGGCGGGCTGTCCATTCCGTACCGCAGTGGTGACCCGGTGGTGGACACCCAGCACTACCACGGCCTGTGGGACGCGGCGCGCCAGCAGGCCGAGGCGGTGGTGGGCCACAAGCTGGGCTTGGAGATCGAGCCGGGCCGTTTTCTGGTGGCCGAGTCCGGTGTGCTGATCGGCGAGGTGCGCGCCACCAAGAACGCTGGCAACAACCGCTTCGTGCTGGTCGACACCGGCTTCAACGAACTCATGCGCCCCTCGATGTACGGAAGCTTCCATGCCATGGAGCTGCTGCGCCGCGATGGCACCACCACCGGTGCGTCGCAACCCACCGTGGTGGCGGGGCCGCTGTGCGAGTCGGGCGACGTGTTCACCCAGGGTGACGGCGGCGTGGTGCTGCCGCGCGACTTGCCTGCGGCGCAGGTGGGTGACCTGCTGGTGATCCACGACACGGGCGCGTATGGCGCATCGATGTCTTCAAACTACAACACGCGCCCCTTGACCGCCGAAGTGCTGGTCGATGGTGGCCATGCCCGGTTGATCCGCCGCCGCCAGACGGTGGATGAGTTGCTCGCGCTCGAACTGGGGCTGTAAGGCAGCGGCCCGCCGCGTGCGCGGGACGGTGGGCGGGGGCCGACACCCGGTAGGCACGGGACTACGCTCATGCGCAGTGCTGGCGCACAGACCGGTCTCGGGGTGGGCGATAAGGTGGACACATCTCAACACCACACCCTTTCAAGGAGTTCACCATGCCCATCATTGCCTGGCTTCTCGGCGTCCCACTGTCTGTTGTGCTGCTGCTCATGCTGTTCGGCGTGTTCTGATCGGCACGACCCTCCAAGTAATAAAGCCGCACCGCGCTTGAAAAAGCGCGGTGCGGCTTTTTTTTATGTGGGCCCGCCGCATCAGACGAGCGCGTTCGCTGTACCGCTGGCGTACCGCAATCTGCCGTTTATCGCACTATCAAACCCTGTCACGACAGGCGACGCACATCCCGTTAAGCTGGCAGTCTCAACACACACACCAGGGACTGGCTTTGGCCCCGTGCATCGCTGTCGACCGGTCCTGGAACACAGGAAATCCGTCCATGCATGCCGAAGGACACACCATCGTCGAGCTCGCCTACCCGGGGGAATACCTCAGTGTCCTGGGCGGCGTCGAAACCAAGACCTGCAAGATCCGCCTGTCGCGCAAAGGCCAGGGCCTGTTGGCCCGCATGTATGCCAGCCGGGGCTACCACATGCAGGCCACGCTGTCGCACGACAGCGACCTGAGCAGCATCGTGGTGCAGATCGACGGGCAGGCCCAGGGTACGTTGTCGGTCCACATGGACGACGGCCACCTGGGGGCCGAGGAGCAGTACCCCGAATACATCGAAGCCCTGCGCGCGCGCGGCGCCCGCATCTGCGAGATCGGCAAGCTGGCCATGGATCCCGGCGTGCGCTCCAAGCAGGTGCTGGGCGCGATCTTTCACATCGGTTGCATCGTGGCCTTCCGGGCGCGGCGTGCGACCGACATCATCGTGGAGGTGAACCCGCGCCACGCGCCGTTTTACAAACGCATGCTGCGCTTCGACGAACTGGGGCCCGAACGCATCTGCCAGCGGGTGGGGGCCCCGGCGGTGCTGTTGCACATGAGTGCGGAGAAGGCGCGCCGGCTCATCGATCAGTTTGGCGGCCGGCCCAGTTTGTCGAAGGACGAGCGCAGCTTCTACCCGTACTTCTTTCATCCAGATGATGAAGAGGGCCTGCTGCTGCGGTTGTCGGTGGGTCGGTAGTTCAGCGTTAAGCAGTGCAGCAGTTTGCGCGGCGGGAACTCGGACAAGGCCATGGCCACGGTCGCAGCCACACCGGCGCCGGGGTCACCGATCAAATCTCGTCGCGGGGCCCGCGTCCCATGAGCTGGGCCACGGCCTCGGCGGGCTGCACGCGGCCATCGAGCAGCGCCACTGCCGCCTCGGAAATCGGCATGTCCACCCCCAACGCCTGCGCGCGCTGCACCACGGTGCGGGCGCTGTAGACGCCTTCTGCCACATGCCCCAGCGACTCCACGGCCTGGGCCAGGCTGTGGCCCTGTGCCATGAGCATTCCGACGCGCCTGTTGCGCGACAGGTCGCCGGTGGCAGTCAGCACCAAGTCGCCCAGGCCGGACAAGCCCATGAAGGTATCGGGCCGTGCGCCCAGCGCCAGGCCCAGGCGCGTCATCTCTGCCAGGCCGCGGGTGATGAGCGCCGCCCGGGCGTTGAGCCCCAGCGCCAGCCCGTCGCACAGGCCGGTGGCAATGGCCAGCACGTTCTTCACCGCGCCACCCACTTCCACACCGACGATGTCTTCGTTGGCATACACGCGCACGCTCTTGCTGTGAAACGCCGCCACCAACGCATCGCGCACGGCGGCATGGCTGCTGGCCGCGACCAGCGCCGTGGGCTGGCCCAGGGCCACTTCCTGCGCAAAACTGGGGCCACTGAAAACGCCTGCTATCAACTCAGGAGCTATCAGCGCTTGTACTTCGTGCGCCAGCAGCCCAAAAGCTTGCGGATCGCCGCCCGGGGCTGCCGCCTCAAAGCCCTTGCACAGCCAGGCGACGGGCGCGGTGCAACCACGCAACGACGTCAGCATGCTGCGCAGGGCGGCCATGGGCGTGGCCACGATGACCAGGTCGGCGCCGGGTAGCAGGGCGGCAAAGTCGCCGTCGGCCAGGGTGAGGGATGAAGGAAAGGCAATGCCAGGCAGGTAGCGCGCGTTCTGCCCCTGGCTGCGCATCTGCTGCGCCTGCGCCGCATCGCGGGCCCAGAGGGTGACGGCATGCCGTGCAGGATGCTGGGCCGCGCTCATGGCGACGGCAGAGCCCCAGGCGCCAGCGCCCAATACTATGATTTTCATAGCTGTTTGCGCTTGTCAGGCAAGCGGTGGAGCCCAAAAAGATCGTGAATTCAATGGCCCCTGGCGCGGTGTCTCGGCCTGAGCCCAGCAGTCAGCACTGTCCGGGCGAGGTCGCCGTGACACCGGCTTTGACAGGCCGCTGGCTGCATCCCCTCCCGG
Organism: Acidovorax sp. LjRoot194; assembly: GCF_964253015.1. Taxonomy (NCBI): domain Bacteria; kingdom Pseudomonadati; phylum Pseudomonadota; class Betaproteobacteria; order Burkholderiales; family Comamonadaceae; genus Acidovorax; species Acidovorax sp. LjRoot194. The sequence goes on from NZ_CAXUQB020000001.1 coordinate 1,467,163, forward strand.
GCACACAGCGCGACGAGAGAGGAGCAGGGCGCGAAGCGGCCCCGGGGGCGTTACATCACTGCGTAATGATCGGCGAAGGCTGGCCGGCGGCCTGGGCCTGCTGCTGCTCGTACATGGCCTGGAAATTGATTTCGGCCAGATGCACGGGTGGGAAGCCGGCGCGGTTGATCAGGTCAGCCACGTTGCCGCGCAGGTAGGGGTACACGATCTGCGGGCAGGCGATGCCCATGATGGGGCCCATCTGGTCTTCGGGGATGTTGCGGATCTCGAAGATGCCGGCTTGCTTGGCTTCGACCAGGAACACGGTCTTGTCCTTGATCTTGGTCTGCACCGTGGCCGTCACCGCGACTTCAAAGATGCCTTCGGCCACAGGAGTGGCTTCCACGCCGAGCTGGATGTCCACGCTGGGCTGCTCTTGTTCGAGCAGGATGCCGGGGGAATTGGGCTGCTCCAGCGACAGGTCCTTGAGGTAGACGCGCTGGATCTGGAAGACGGGGTTTTCTTGATCGGCCATGGTGGATAAGTCTCTTTGCGCTAACGGATTTTCAGCAAAACAAAACCCGCCGTGGGAAAGCTCCCGCAGCGGGCACATGGGGCAGCATTATGCAGCCGCCCGGGGTGGGGTCAGGCGGCAGCGCCCAGCAGGGGCATGAGTTCGCCCCGGCCGTCCAGGGCCACCAGGTCGTCGTGGCCGCCCACATGGGTGGTGCCGATGAAGATCTGGGGCACCGTGCGGCGCCCGGTGATTTCCATCATGTGGGTGCGCGCAGCGGGGTCGGTGTCGATGCGGATCTCCTCGATCTGCTCGACGCCCTTGGATTTGAGGATCTGCTTGGCCCGGATGCAGTAGGGGCAGACGGCGGTGGTGTACATCTTCACGGGTTGCATAAAGGGCCTTCCTTTTCTTTCCGGTGGGGCAACAAAACGGGTTGCAAGCCTATCGCGATGGCAATAGCTGGGGGCGACTCAGGCTTTTTCCACTGGCAGGCTGGCTTCGCGCCAGGCTTTCAGGCCGCCGGCCATGGCCTGGGCGTTCTCGTAGCCCAGCTTTTTGGCAATGGCCACCGCGCGGTTGGCGCGGGCGCCAGTGGCGCAGACCAGCACCAGCGGCAGGGCCTTGTTTTTGACCACGGTGGGCAGGCGCTCTTCGAGCTGGCCCAGGGGCACGTTCTTGGCACCGTTGACGTGGCCGGCGGCGAATTCCTCGGTCTCGCACACATCGATGACGACGGCTTTTTCGCGGTTGATGAGCTGCACGGCCCCGGCCGGGGTGAGCGAGCCGCCACTGGCGCTTTTGAGCACCGGCCACAGCAACATGCCGCCCGCAGCCGCTGCAACAAAGATCAGATACCAGTTGTCGATAATGAATTTCACGAAGATTCCTTGGGTTGGCGAACGGCGTAATTTTAGAATGCTCAGTTTTGACCTTAGGGAAGCCATGTACAAACTCGTCCTGATCCGCCACGGCGAATCCACCTGGAACCTTGAAAACCGATTCACCGGTTGGACCGATGTGGACCTGACGCCCACCGGCGTGTCGCAGGCCATGTCTGCCGGCAAGCTGCTCAAGGCAGAGGGTTACGAGTTCGACCTGGCTTTCACCAGTGTGCTCAAGCGCGCCATTCACACGCTGTGGTACACGCTCGACGAGATGAATTCGACCTGGCTGCCGGTGGTGAAGGACTGGCGCCTGAACGAGCGCCACTACGGCGCCCTGCAGGGCCTGAACAAGGGTGACATGGCCAAGCAGTACGGCGACGAGCAGGTGCTGGTCTGGCGCCGCAGCTACGACACGCCCCCGCCAGCGCTGGAACCCACCGACGCCCGCAGCGAGCGCAGCGACCGCCGCTATGCCAACCTGGACGAAGGCAACGTGCCCCTGACCGAATGCCTCAAGGACACCGTGGAGCGCGTGCTGCCGTTCTGGAACGACGCCATGGCCCCGGCCATCCGTTCGGGCAAGCGTGTGGTGGTGGCAGCCCACGGCAACTCCATCCGCGCACTTGTGAAGTACCTGGACGGCGTTTCTGACTCGGACATCGTGGGCCTGAACATTCCCAACGGAATTCCACTGGTATACGAACTGGACGCCGACCTCAAGCCCATCCGTCACTACTATCTGGGTGACGCCGAAGCGGCGGCGAAGGCTGCAGCGGCCGTGGCATCGCAAGGCAAGGCGTAAAAGTCGCGTAAAGACGGGGAAAATCAGCCAAATCCCCCGTCTGAACGAGCGCCCGAGCGGAACTGCGGCGGCTTCGGCCCCTCCAAGGTGTATATTGATTTCGAAGCGGTAAAAGGTGCTCTATGGGCCAGAAACTCAAAATTGCGGGATGGGTGTCGGTAGGTGTTGTGGCGGGTGCGCTGACCACCGTGTCGCTGCAGACAGTGGCGCGGGGGGCGATGACGCCGCTGCCGTTGGAGGAAATCCAGCAGTTGTCAGCGGTGTTCGGCCTCGTCAAGACCGACTATGTGGAGCCTGTGGATGACAAGAAGCTCATCACCGATGCCATCTCCGGCATGGTGTCGAGCCTCGATCCGCACTCCCAGTACTTCGACAAGAAGTCCTTCAAGGAATTCCGCGAGGGCACGTCTGGCCGCTTCGTGGGTGTGGGCATCGAGATCACCCAGGAAGACGGGCTGATCAAGGTGGTCTCCCCCATCGAAGGCTCTCCAGCCTTCCGCGCGGGCCTCAAGACCAACGACCTGATCACCAAGATCGACGAAACCGCCGTCAAGGGCCTGTCGCTGAACGACGCCGTCAAGCGCATGCGCGGCGAGCCCAACACCAAGGTCACGCTGACCATCTTCCGCAAGGACGAGAACCGCTCCTTCCCCGTGAACATCACGCGCGAAGAGATCAAGACCCAGTCCGTCAAGGGCAAGGTGGTGGAGCCCGGTTATGCGTGGATCCGCCTGTCGCAGTTCCAGGAGCGCACGGTCGACGACTTCGTGCGCAAGGTGGAAGAGGTCTACAAGCAAGAGCCCAACCTCAAGGGCCTGGTGCTCGACCTGCGCAACGATCCCGGTGGTCTGCTCGATGCGGCCGTGGCCATCTCGGCGGCTTTCCTGCCAGAGAACGTGACGGTGGTCACCACCAACGGCCAGCTGGCCGACAGCAAGGCCACGTACAAGGCCTCGCCCGACTTCTATCAGCGCCGTGGCGGCGGCGACCCGCTGCGCCGCCTGCCTGCTGCGCTGAAATCGGTGCCGCTGGTGGTTCTGGTGAACGAAGGCTCGGCCTCGGCGAGCGAAATCGTGGCCGGTGCATTGCAAGACCACAAGCGCGCCACCGTCATGGGCAGCCAGACCTTCGGCAAGGGCTCGGTGCAGACCGTGCGTCCGCTGGGGCCGGACACCGGCATCAAGCTGACCACTGCGCGCTACTACACCCCAAGCGGCAAGTCGATCCAGGCCAAGGGCATCGTGCCTGATGTGATGATCGACGAGTCGGAAGAGGGCAACATCTTTGCCGCCCTGCGCATGCGCGAAGCCGACCTGGACAAGCACTTGAACAGCGGCCAGGGCGAAGAGAAGAAGGACGAGGCCCGTGAAAAGGCCCGTGAGGATGCCCGCAAGCGCCTGGAAGAAGAAGCCAAGAAGCCAGTGGCCGATCGCAAGATTCCTGAGTTCGGTACGGACAAGGACTTCCAGCTGGTACAGGCGCTCAACCAGCTCAAGGGCCGGGCAGTGCTGGTCAGCAAGACGTTGACGGAACGCAAGGAAGAAAAGAAAGAGAATTGAGCTTTCGCTTCTGAGCCCTGAAAAGCCGGATTCCAGCGGAGTCCGGCTTTTTGCATTGGCGCTGCCGATTTTTATTTTGTTTTTTGTTTTTGTTTGCCTGAGATTGCCCCATGACCGACGACCAGCTCCTGCGGTACTCCCGCCACATCCTGCTCGATGAAATCGGCATCGAAGGGCAGGAGCGGTTGCTGGCGGCGCATGCCGTCATCATCGGCGCCGGCGGGCTGGGCTCGCCCGCGGCCCTGTACCTTGCGTCAGCCGGGGTGGGACACATCACGCTGGTGGACGACGACGTGGTGGACCTCACCAACCTGCAGCGGCAGATCGCGCACACCACCGACCGGGTGGGCCAGGCCAAGGTATCGTCTGCTGCGGCTGCCATGGCGGCGATCAACCCTGAGGTGAAGGTCACGGCGCTCAAGGCACGGGTCGATGCCGATGCGCTCGATGTGCTGGTGCGCGATGCCACGGTGGTGCTCGATTGCTGCGACAACTACGCCACGCGCCACGCGGTGAATCGCGCCTGCGTGCGGCATGGCAAGCCCTTGGTGGCGGGCGCTGCGATTCGCTTTGATGCGCAGATCACCGTGGTCGACCCGCGGGACGCAACCTGCCCGTGTTACGCCTGCATCTTTCCTCCGCAGGCGGAGTTCGAGGAAGTGCGCTGCTCGACGATGGGCGTGTTTGCGCCGCTGGTGGGCATCATCGGCGCCATGCAGGCTGCCGAGGCCTTGAAGCTCGTGGCGGGCGTGGGGTCTTCGTTGGCGGGGCGGCTCATGATGCTCGACGGCCGCTCGATGGAATGGAGCACGATGCACTTGCAGCGCGCACCTGATTGCGCAGTATGTGTTGCGCGGTAGGAGGGTTCCTACACCCCGCGCGTCAGGCCGCTGGCAGAATGCAAAGCTACGAGCATCTAAATTTGAGGTTCGACCAGCGCCAACCTCGGCCCTGATCGTGAAACTGGATACTCCTGTGAAACTGCGCACCTATATCGTTGAAGACAACGCCACCATCCGTGAGAATCTGATCGGAACTCTGGAAGAGTTGGCGTCTGTGGAAGCCGTTGGCGTTGCAGAGACCGAGGATGAAGGGAAGAACTGGCTGGCCACCAACGCAGGCCTTTGGGACTTGGCCATCGTCGACCTGTTCCTGCGCCAGGGCAGTGGTCTGGGTGTGCTGGCTGCCTGCCGTGCCCGCTTGCCGGGCCAGAAGATGGTGGTGCTCAGCAACTACGCAACGCCCGATGTGCGCATGCGCTGTGCGCAACTGGGCGTCGATGCGGTGTTCGACAAATCCAATGAAATCGACGCACTGGTGGACTACTGTGTCCAGCACAGCAATGCTCCAGGGGCCATGGAGATGGGTCAGCCCGGGGCGATTCCTGGCCAGCCGTTGTGACAGCCGACAGCCTCCCCGTCGTGTGCGGGAGGCTCGTTTTTTACCTGTGTGCGTGGTGCGATGGCCGGCCCCGTCCGGCTTGTCCGGACTAAAGGCCTCCCCGCATGTCAGTCGATCAGGCGATTCTTCAGTGCGTAGTACGTCAGATCGCTGTTGGAAGACAGGCTCATCTTTTCCATCAGGCGTGTGCGGTACGTGCTCACCGTCTTCACGCTCAGCGACAGGGCCTTGGCGATGTCGCCTGCCGTCTCGCCCTTGGCCAGCTTCAGAAACACCTGGAATTCGCGCTCGGACAGCTGTTCGTGCGGTGGCGCGTCGTCCTTGCGATTGAGCTGCTGCGCCAGCAGTTCAGCCACGGCGGGCGTGAGGTAGCGGCGGCCCAGCGCAATGGTGCGAATCGCTTCCACGATTTCGGCTGGCTCGCATTCCTTGTTCAGGTAGCCGCTGGCGCCCTGGCGAATCAGGTTGATCGCGTAGTGCTCTTCGGGGTACCCGCTCAGGATCAGGATTCCCATGTCGGGCGCCTTTGCGCGCAGCATGGCCAGCGCATCCAGGCCGCTTTGGCCGGGCATGGACAAGTCCATCAGCAGGACATCGATTTCCTTGTTGCGCACGAGGTCGATGGCTTCGCGGCCGTTGGCCGCCTCACCCTCGACCCGCAGGTCTACATGCTCCGACAGAAACTGCCGCAGGCCGGAGCGAACAATCGCGTGGTCATCCACAATACCAATCTTGATCATCGATCTTTCTTTCACAGGGCGGAGTGCCGCTCCCGATGCTTGTTGGTTGCACAGATTCTCCGGCCTCATGCTGCGCGGTGGCACCATGACACCCGGGTCACCAGACATTATCCAGAATAACGCGTATGAGCCTCAAAGAAAACACCCGTCGATGGTTGCCCAAGGTCCGCAGGATGGCGATCAGCCTGCCAATGGCCCTGCTGGCAGCCATGGTGCTGGTGGGTATCAACGAGACCGGCCATATGCGTTCGCAGGACGCAGTCGCACAAATGGCGCATGGCCAGGATACGCGCAAGGCTGTCAATTCGCTGCTGCAAAGCATGCTGGATGCCGAAACCGGGCAGCGCGGCTACTTGTTGACCGGCAACGACGCCTACCTCGAGCCCTATGACAAGGCCGTGGCCACGGTGCAGACCAACCTGGACGGGCTGCGCCAGCAGTTCATGGAGGCGCCCGACGACATGCAGGAATTCGCCCTGCTGTCGCGGCAGATATCGCGCAAGCTCGCCGAGATGGAGTTGAGCCTGCGGCTGCGCCGCCAAGGCAACGAGGACGCCTGGAAGTTCATCTTGCACACCGATGTGGGCAAAGAGCACATGGAGGCCATCCGCAAGCATTCGCAAGAGCTCATTGCCCGCAGCGACCGCTACGTGCAGCAGGGCCAGCAGCAGGTGGAGCAATCGCTCATGCTGTCGCGCATCGGCATCGCCACCGTCACCGCCATCGGCCTGCTGGCCTTCTACATGTACCTGCGCCAGACGCAGGCGGTGCAGCAGGTGAGCCAGCGCGAGCAGGCCCTGCTGGAGCACGAGCGCGATCGGCTTGAAGGCCTCGTGCGGGAGCGCACGGCCACGCTGTCCGAGCTGGCGAACCACCTGCAGCAGGTGCGCGAAGAAGAGCGCGCACACCTGGCGCGCGAACTGCACGACGAACTGGGGGCCTTGCTGACCGCGGCCAAGCTCGATGTCGCACGGCTCAAGTCCAAGATCGACGCCACGGCACCCGACATCGCCGAGCGCCTCAGGCACCTGACCGAAACGCTGAACAGCGGCATTGCGCTGAAGCGCCGCATCATCGAAGACCTGCGCCCGTCGTCGCTGTCCAACCTCGGGCTGACTGCGGCCATCGAGATCCTCACGCGTGAATACGCCGAGCGCGCGGCCATCGAGGTCGAGACCAGCCTGGAGCCCGTCAAGCTGCCCGACGCCTCGCAGCTCACCGTGTACCGCATGGTGCAGGAGGCGCTCACCAACATCGGCAAATACGCCAAGGCCGACAAGGTGCTGGTGTCGGTGCACGCCTATCCCACGCATGTCTCGGTGCAGGTGCGCGACAACGGCCTGGGGTTCGATCCCAGCAGCGTGCGCCCCACCTCGCACGGCCTGTCCGGCATGCGCCACCGGGTGGAGGCCGCAGGTGGCCGTCTCTCGATCACCTCACGCCCCGGCAATGGCACGCTGGTCTCTGCCGTGCTGCCCATGCAGCGCGATGCGACGGACGACCCGCAGCCAGGCGCTGCCAGCACGCAAGCCGCGGTGCCGGTGTCCCCCTCGAACTTCTGAGGCCGTCGCGCCTGGGGCGGCAGACAGCCTTGCTGGCAATCCGGGGCCTGCACATAGCCCGCAACTGAGCCCCCACTCGCGACTCAGCACGTTCCATTGCCTGGTAGACGAGCCTCGAAACTCAGTACACCCATTTGCGACGCCAGCCTCGCGCTGCATGTCCGCATTCGAGCGCAACCACCAGCCGTGAGTCGCGCGGCCTCGTCCTACACGGCCCGCGCGGCGCCGCCGACACGGGAGCGCGCCAGACACCGGCATTCACCAAACTCACTCCGCCATACAGTTGGTCCCAGGCGCTGAAGTTCTGGTGCCAACCGACCGACAGGCCGCTACCGGCCCCTTACAAGGAGAAGGAAATGTTGCACTACGCAGTTGTTTTTCTGGTGATCGCGCTGATCGCAGCACTGTTCGGCTTTGGCGGCATCGCTGCCGGCGCTGTGGGCATTGCCAAGATCCTGTTCTTCGTCTTCGTGATCATGGCCGTCGTGACCTTTGTCCTGGGCCTGCTTCGAAAGGGCTGACGCCCGTCCGCAAGCCCCAGCCACCCTGCATCCACACTTACCAGGAGTTTGAACAATGAGCATCCAGACCGCCACCGATAAAGTCGCCGACAACGCCCGCACCCTGGCCGACGACGTGCTGCAAAGCGCACAAGACGCCGTGCAGTCCACCCGCAAGGTTGCCGACAAGTCGCTTGAAAAAGCAGAAGAAGGCGTGAAGGCACTGCGTAACCAGACCGATCCCGTCATCGACGATCTGGCAGCCCGTGCCCAGGAACTGGCCAGCCGCGGTATCGACTACTGTGCAGAAACCAGTGCCCGTGCCCGCCGCCAGATGCAGCAGGCTGCAGACGCGACGACCCGCTATGTGGCTGAAGAGCCCACCAAGTCGCTCGTGATCGCCGCTGCATCCGGTGCTTTGCTCGCCACGCTGCTCATGATGGCTTCGCGCCGTCGCCCAGCGTACTGACCCCCTGAGAGCAGCGTGCGGCCCGCCGGCTGTGCTGAACCCGGGGTGATTAGAGACACCTCAGGCAGCGAAGCATCTGGTGGACCACACGACCGCTCTGACTTCATCGATCCCCTACAGTCCGCTGGCCGCGGAGGGTGCAACAGGCCGGCAGACTGCGATAACTCCAGCACCCGCGTTCCCAACCATTTTTCAACAAGGACAACATCATGAAATACGCACGTGCCCTCGCTTTCGCCGCAGTTGCTGGCATCACCATCGTCACGGCCACGGGCTGCTCGGTGGCCCGCGATCAGCAGACCATGGGTTCCTACGTTGACGATGCAGGCATCACGACGGCAGTCAAGGCCAAGATGGCTGAAGACAAGAGCGTGTCCGCCACCTCCATCAGCGTGGAAACGCTGAACGGCACGGTGCAGCTGTCGGGTTTTGCCAAGTCGCAAACCGAAAAGAACCAGGCTGAAGCCATTGCTCGCAACACCAAGCATGTGCGTGAAGTGCGCAACAGCATCGTTGTCCGTCCCTGAGCGGAACACTTGACCCAAGGGTGACGGCCAGCCTGGCCGCCACTTGTCGGGACGAGAACTGAGCAGGCTCCAGGGTCCCCTGGAGCCTGCTCTTTTTTTCTTTGTGACTGTTGTTTCCTCTGCTGTGCGCATATTGTGTGCTGCAGGGCGTACCAGGGTTTAAGCTCACCACCATGCGCGTATTCAATTGCGACCATTGCGGTCACCTGGTTTTCTTCGACAGCGTGCAATGCCTGAACTGTGGAAGTGCTCTGGCATTTCTGCCGGACCAGATGACTTTGGCCGCCCTGGCGCCGGCTCCGCAGGACGGCAACGGGCTGTGGCGGCGCAGGAGCCAGGCCGGCAGCGAGCAGCACACGGGCCGCCTGTACCACATGTGCCGCAACCACACCGAGTACCAGGCCTGCAATTTCGCCATTCCCTCCAACGACTTCGCCGACCTCTGCGCATCCTGCCGCCAGACGCGGTTTTTGCCCGATCTGTCCGAGTACGCCAACCTGCGGCGCTGGAAGCAGATCGAAGGCGCCAAGCGGCAGCTCTTCTACACCCTGGCGCGGCTGGGGCTGGAGCCCGTGCCAGGCCGCGCGGGGCCCGTGTTTGAATTTCTGGCCGACATGCCGGGCGGGCCGCCCATCCTCACCGGGCACCTGGGAGGCATCATCACGCTCAATATCGCAGAGGCTGACGACGACGAGCGTGCGCGCCGGCGCATTGCCCTGGGCGAGCCCTACCGCACGCTGATCGGCCACCTGCGCCATGAATCCGGCCATTTCTACTGGGACCAGCTGGTGCGCGATGGCGGCCTGCTCGAGTCGTTCCGCAGCCTGTTCGGCGATGAGCGACAGGACTACTCCGCAGCGCTGGACGCCCACTACGCCAAACAGGGCGAGCTGGGCGACTGGGCCACGCGCCACGTCAGCGCCTATGCAGCCTCGCACCCCTGGGAGGACTGGGCCGAAACCTGGGCGCACTACCTGCACATGATCGACCTGCTGGAGACTGCTGCCAGCTACCAGGCCGGTGTGGCCGTGCCCGACCCGCGTGGCAGTGTTCGCCACCACGTCACCGACCCGTTCGCCATACCGCGGCCGGGGTTTCAGGAGATGGTGCGCCAGTGGGTGCCGCTCACGCTCATGCTCAACAGCCTGAACCGCAGCCTGGGGCAGCACGACGCCTACCCGTTTGCACTGTCGGCGGGTGCCATGCTCAAGCTGCGGTTTGTGCACGACTTGGTGCAGGCGCAGACCCCTGCCGGTGGCGTGCCGGACGCTGGCGTGAACGGCTCCGGGGTGCCGACCGCTTTGTAGGTGGCTGCGTCACGATCCCTGCAAGTCGTGAAGGGGCGGGGAGAGGACGCCAGGCGTTGGCGACGCCGCACCCGGCAATTGGCCTCGACAGCTGGTACTCGAAAGCAGTAGCCAGCCCCCAATCTCCAGCCTCCAGCACCCCGGCGCAATCCTTGCGACACTCGGTGCCATGACGACACCTTCATCCCCCGCCCACGCCACGCCCCAGCTGGTCTTCATCCCCGGCCTCGCGGCCGATGCCGCCATGTGGCGGGCGCAGCTCCCCGCCATGCCTGCCGAATTGCGTCCGGTGGTGGCCACAGCCCACGCGCAGCCCGCCGCCCTGCGCATTGAAGACATGGCCGCGCTGGTGCTCGCAGCCCATGCCGGGCCCGTGCTGCTGTGCGGCGCCTCCATGGGCGGCATGATCGCGATGGAGGCGGCGCGCCAGGCGCCCGAGCGCGTGGCGGGCCTGGCGTTGCTCGGCACCACGGCCCGACCTGAAACCCCCGAGATGCGCGCCCTGCGCGAAGCCGCGATGGAGCTGTTCGCACAGGGCCGGGTGCGCGAGGTGATCGAGCCTAATGTTGCCTTCGCCTTCCACCCCGCCAACGCCGCCCAGCCCCATCTGGTGCAGGCCTACCTGGACTTCGTCCTGCGCGCCGGCGCCGAGCAGCTGGTTCGACAAAACCGCGCCGTCATCCACCGGCCCGACGCCCGGCTGCACCTGCCCCGCATCGCCTGCCCCACGCTGGTGGTGTGCGGCGATGCGGACCAGCTCACGCCGCCCGAATGCTCGGCCGAGATCGCTGCCCTGGTCCCGGGCGCTGAGCATGAGGTGCTGGCCGAGTGTGGTCACATGCTGACCATGGAGCAGCCCGACGCCGTCAACCGCGCGTTGCTGGGGTGGCTGGCGCGGGGCGGGTGGGTTGATTAGTTTTTTCCGAATTAAAGCAGCCGCTGCCGCTCATCTGGCAAGCGCTAGCTGCTATCAATAGCAGAGCATCAGAACTCCAGGTTGTCGATGAGCCGCGTGGTGCCCAGGCGCGCCGCACCCAGCGCCACCAGCGTGCCCGGCGCGTCCTCGGCCGTGGGTGCCAGCAGATCCACCCGGCGGCGCACCGTCAGGTAGTCGGGCTGCCAGCCGCGGGCGCGCAGGGCGTCCAGGGCATGCTGCTCCCACGCTGCGGCGTGCTGCGGGTCAGGGGCCGGGGCGCCGCGCCAGCGCTGTGCCAGTTGCTGCAGCGCCTGCGACAGCGCCACGGCTTCCTGCCGCTCCTGCAGTCCCAGGTAGCCATTGCGCGAGCTCAGGGCCAGCCCGTCGGCGGCGCGGAAGGTCTCGCCCGCCACGACCTCGATGGGCAGCGCAAACTGCCGCACCATGTGGCGAATGACCATGAGCTGCTGGTAGTCCTTCTTGCCGAACACGGCCGTGCCGCCCGTGGCGCCCAGCACGCAGGCAAACAGCTTCATCACCACCGTGCTTACGCCCACGAAGAAGCCGGGTCGGAAGTGCCCCTCCAGCATGTCGGCCAGCAGCGGGTCGGGGTGCACCTTGAAGGTCTGGGGCTCGGGGTACAGATCCGCCTCGCGCGGTGCGAACAGCACATCGCAGCCGGCGGCCTGCAGCTGGGCGCAGTCGGCCTCCCAGGTGCGCGGGTAGCTGTCGAAATCCTCGTGCGGCAAGAACTGCAGCCGGTTCACGAAGATGCTGGCCACTGTCACGTCGCCCAGGGGTTTGGCCTGGTGCACCAGGGCGATGTGCCCGTCGTGCAGATTGCCCATGGTGGGCACGAACGAGGGGCGGCGGTAGGGCGCCAGGGCCTGGCGCAGGTCGGCAACGGAGCGGGCGATGAGCATGGTGAAGACGCCGTGCGGCGATGAAGAAAAAAGGCAGGGAGTGCCGAACGCGATTTCGTGCGTGGGCAACGGGGCAACGGGGCAATCGGCGGCGGGCGTGGATCGATGGGTCCGGCTACCACGCGTGCAGTGCGTTGTCCGGAAACCGCCCCTGCTTGACGGCCTGCACGTACGCCTCGATGGCGCCGCGCACACTGCCCGCGTCCCGCATGAAGTCGTGCACGAACCGGGGCATCTTTCCCAGGTTCATGCCCAGCATGTCGTGCAGCACCAGCACCTGGCCCGCGGTGCCGTTGCCCGCACCGATGCCGATGGTGTGGCAGTGCGGCAGCCCGGCCGTGATGTCGGCCGCCAGCGCGGCGGGCACCATCTCCAGCACCAGCATGGCGGCACCGGCGTCTTGCAGTTCATGCGCCTCCTGGCGCAGCGTGCGGGCCGCACTATCCGTCCTGCCCTGCACGCGGTAGCCGCCCAGGGCGTGCACGGTCTGCGGCGTCAGGCCCAGGTGGGCGCACACGGGGATGCCGCGCTGCACCAGAAACTCCACCGTGGGCGCGGTCCAGCCACCGCCTTCCAGCTTGACCATGTGCGCCCCGGCCTGCATCAGCGCGCAGGCGCTGCGCAGGGCCTGCTCGCGGGTTTCGGCGTAGGTGCCGTAGGGCAGGTCGGCAATCAGCCAGGCCGTGGCCTGCACGCGGTGCAGCCCCCGCGCCACGCTGGCCGTGTGGTAGGCCATGGTGTCCAGCGCCACGCCCACCGTGCTGGGCAGCCCCTGGCAGACCATGCCCAGCGAGTCGCCCACCAGAATGCACTCCACACCCGCCGCATCGGCCACGGCGGCGAACGTGGCGTCGTAGGCCGTCAGCATCGTGATCTTCTCGCCAGCGTCCCGCATCTGTGCGAGGCGCGGCAGGCTCACGGGCCTGCGTTGGGGCAGGGGCGACGCAGGCGGCAGGGTGCCGTAGGGCGTGGCAGACGCGGTGCTGGTGGCAGTCATGGGACTCGCTGTGGCAAAAATTGCCGCGAGTCTATGCGACCAATCATGGGTGTACTTATGGGTTGGGGCGCGGGCCGGCAGGGGCCCTTTCGGGTGCAGTGGCCTTTGCGTTCCCGGTATGCTCGCGGCCCATGACAGCAGCGTTACACCCCGCGGACACCACCATGAGCGACAACGATGTGAAGGCCCTGGCCCAGGCCGATGTGGCCCGTGCCCTGGCCGAAGACGTAGGCACTGGCGACCTCACCGCCGGCCTCATCGACCCCACCCGCCGCGCCCGTGCCCGCATCCTGGCGCGTGAGCCCGCCGTGATCTGCGGGGCCCCCTGGGCCGAGGCCGCGCTGCGCGCGCTGGACCCCGGCGTGCAGCTCACCTGGCGCGTGCAGGAAGGCCAGCGCTGCGTGGCCGACCAGATCGTGCTGGAGATCGAAGGCCAGGCCCGCGCGCTGCTCAGCGCCGAGCGCACCGCGCTCAACTTCCTGCAACTGCTCTCGGCCGTGGCCACCAAGACGCGGCATTACGTGGACGTGGTGGCCGGCACCCGCGCGCAGATCGTCGACACCCGCAAGACCCTGCCGGGCCTGCGCCTGGCGCAGAAGTACGCCGTGCGCGTGGGCGGCGGCACCAACCACCGCATCGGCCTGCACGATGCGGTGCTGATCAAGGAAAACCACATCGCCGCGGCCGGCGGCGTGACGGCCGTGCTGCGGGCTGCGCAGGCGGTGGCGGGCCAGGCCCGATTCATCGAGATCGAGGTGGAAACGCTGGACCAGCTGGCCGAGGCCCTGCAGGCCGGCGCGAAGATGGTTCTGCTGGACAACATGCCCCTGCCCACGCTGCAGGAGGCCGTGCGCATCAACGCCGCGCACCCTGGGGGCGGTGCCATCCTCGAGATCTCGGGCGGCGTCACGCTCGAAGGGCTGCGCGCGCTGGCCGACACCGGTGTGGACCGCATCTCCATCGGCACGCTGACCAAGGACGTGCAGGCCACCGACTTTTCAATGCGCCTGCAGGACCTGGCCTGAGCCCCTGGCCGCACCCGCCCGGCCGACCCTGCGCTGCGCAGGGTTGCCAGCGCAGGGCGGGCCGGGCCGATATGCTTACCCCTCCACGAAACCAGCCCCAGCCGCTGGTAGCAAGTACCCCATGACCACCATTGCCATCAAGGACGTCGAGTACGAGCAGCCCGCCCCGGGCGCGGACGGCGGCGTCTGTTCCACCAAGCACGCCTGGGCGCGCGTGCCGCCCGAGCCCGCGCCGGCCGAGCGCGCGGCGCTCAAGGACCGCATCCGCCGCCTGCTCCAGGAAAAGAACGCGGTCATGGTGTCGCACTATTACGTGCACCCCGACCTGCAGGACCTGGCCGAAGAAACCGGCGGGCTCGTGAGCGACTCGCTGGAGATGGCGCGCTTTGGCCGCGACCACGCGGCGCAGACGCTGGTGGTGAGCGGCGTGCGCTTCATGGGCGAGACGGCCAAGATCCTGAGCCCCGAAAAAACCATCCTGATGCCTGATCTGGACGCGACCTGCTCGCTCGACCTGGGCTGCCCGATCGACGAGTTCAGCGCCTTCTGCGACGCGCACCCCGACCGCACCGTGGTGGTCTACGCCAATACCAGCGCCGCGGTGAAGGCACGCGCCGACTGGCTCGTCACCTCCAGCTGCGCCCTCGACATCGTGGGCGCCCTGAAGGCCGCGGGGCAAAAGATCCTGTGGGCACCCGACCGGCATCTTGGGGCCTACATCCAGCGCGAGACCGGCGCCGACATGGTGTTCTGGAACGGCGCCTGCATCGTGCACGACGAGTTCAAGGCCTTCGAGCTGGAAGCCCTCAAAAAGGAACACCCCCGCGCCAAGGTGCTGGTGCACCCCGAGAGCCCCGCCGACGTGGTGGCGCTGGCCGACGCCGTGGGCTCCACCAGCGCCATCCTCAAGGCTGCGCGGGAGCTGGATGCCACCGAGTTCATCGTGGCCACCGACAACGGCATGATGCACAAGCTGCGCACGCTCAACCCCGGCAAGACGTTCTACGAAGCCCCCACGGCCGGCAACAGCGCCACCTGCAAGAGCTGCGCACATTGCCCCTGGATGGCGATGAACAGCCTGGCCGATGTGGCCCGCGTGCTGGAGACGGGTGCCAATGCCGTGCATGTGGATCCCGCACTGATCCCGCGCGCCCGCCAGCCCATCGATCGCATGCTGGCCTTTACCGCGGCGCTCAAGAACGGGCAGCCCACCGCAGGCCTTGTGCCGCACCTGGGCGCAGCCTGAAAGCGTGTTTGCAATGAGGTGCTATTTATTTGATAGCTGCTTGCGCTTATCCATCAAGCGGTAGGGGCAGTTTTGACTGGTATTTCACGCATCGACTTCACCCAACCGCAGGATGCCGACAAGCCGCGCCTGCGCCATGCGTTCGGCGCGCCGCGTGAGGTGCTGGTGGCGCACGACCTGGTCGATGTGCGCGGCGTGCTCGACGCTGTGCATGCGGCCGCCGCGGCAGGGCGCTGGTGCGTGGGGTATGTGCGCTACGAGGCCGCTGCCGCGTTCGACGCTGCGCTGCAGACCCATGCGGCCGATGGCCCGCTCGCGTGGTTTGCGGTGCACGACGCGCCCCTTCCGTGGCCTGCTGACGCGGCAGTCGCTTCTCCCCACGATGTTGCCGAAGTGGCCTGGACCGGCACCCCGGGCCGCGCGGCCTTCGATGACGCCATGGCGCGCATCCAGCACGCCATCGGCGCGGGCGAGCTGTACCAGGTCAACCACACCGCGCCGCTGACCGGCACCCTGCAGGGCAGCCCCGCCAGCCTGTTTGCCGCACTGCTGCGGGCGCAGCCCGGCGGCTACGCCGCGCACATCGACGCGGGCGGCGAGCAGGTGCTGTCGGTGTCGCCCGAACTCTTCTTCGACTGGCAGGACGCGCCCGACGGCGGTCGCATTCTGGCCCGCCCCATGAAGGGCACTGCCCCGCGGGGCGCCACGCCTGAGCAGGATGCGGCCCATGCCGACCACCTGCGCACGGCCCCCAAGGAGCGGGCCGAGAACGTGATGATCGTGGACCTGCTGCGCAATGACCTGTCGCGCATCGCGCTGCCGCACAGCGTGCAGGTGCCCGCACTGTTCGCCACACAGGCCCTGCCCACCGTGTGGCAGATGACGTCCGACGTGGTGGCGCGCACGCGGCCCGGCACCACGCTCACCGACGTGTTCGCGGCGCTGTTCCCGTGTGGCTCCGTCACCGGCGCGCCCAAGGTGCGGGCCATGCAGATGATCCATGCGCTCGAAGGCCAGCCCCGGGGCGTGTACTGCGGCGCCGTGGGCGTGGTGCGGCCCGCGGGCCGACTGAGAAAGGCGGGGCCGGGCGGCGCCACCCACGCCGTGTCCGCCACCTTCAACGTGCCCATCCGCACCGTGGTCCTCCACGGGGGGCGCGGACCGGAAGATGGGTGGAGCGCCACCTGCGGCATTGGCAGTGGCATCACCTCTGGCGCCGAAGCTGCCGCAGAATGGCAGGAGTGGCGCCACAAGCGCGCATTCGTGGAGCGTGCGAGCATGCCTTTCGACATTCTGGAAACACTGGCCCTGAACGACGGCAAGTTCCGCCATGCAGACCTGCACGTGGCGCGCATGGGCCAGGCGGCGGTGCACTTCGGCTACCCGTGGAACGCCCACGCCGTGCGGCAAGAGCTGCAGATCGCGGCGCTGCAGAACCTCAACGGTGCCTGGCGCGTGCGGCTGCTGCTGGCCGCCGACGGCAGTGCGCGCGCCGAATCCTTTGCCCTGCAGCCCACAGCGGAGCCCGTGCGCCTGCAACTGGCCGCCACCGCGTTCGAGTCAGCCCACGGCGAATTCGTGCGGCACAAGACCACGCGCCGCGCGCACTACGCGGCGTACGCGCCCACCACTCCGGGCGTGTTCGACACCGTGCTCTGGAACGAGGCGGGCGAGATCACCGAGAGCACCTTCGGCAACATTGCCGTGCTGCTGGACGGCCAGTGGGTCACCCCGCCCCTGGCCTGCGGCCTGCTGCCCGGCGTGGGCCGCGCGGTGGCCTTGCGCGACGGCCAGGTGACCGAAGCCGTGGTGCGCCTGGCCGACCTGCCGCGCGTGCAGGGCTGGGCCTTCATCAACAGCCTGCGCGGCTGGCTGCAGGCAGAGATGGCAGCGCCCGGCGCACTGCCGCAGGTGGCCGGGCCCGCGGACCGCGAAGCCCGCTGAACGCGGGGCCCGCTGCTGCCGCTGGCACGCGGCGGCTATCGGAGGGTCAGAGCCGTTCCTTGGCGTAGGAGCCGCGGTCCATGTCCACCACCTCCACGCTCAATTGCACCAGCACGCCGGACGGCCGGGGCGAGAGCTCGCGCAGCACGGCGGCCACGCGGCCGGAGAGGTCCTTCTTGGCCTCGGGCGAGCGGCCCGAGAGCAGGCGCAGCTGCGCGTGCACGAAGGCGCGCTGGGCTGGCGCGGTGCCGATCTCGAAGCTGTCGGCCACCACGAAGCGGGTTTTCAGGTCGGCTTCGTCCTGGATCTCAGGATGGGCGCACAGCTGGGCGTTCAGGGCCTTGAGCGCTTCGGCTTCCGGGAAGTGGGGCAGGTTGCTGGAGTATTCGACGACAAGATGGGGCATGGTGCAGGTCCGTTTCAGGGGCATGTGCCGCATCGGCTGGCACACGGGGCACAAAGGTTGCGCACACGGCCCCAGTTTAAAGCGCTGGACGCTGCTGGCTGGGCAGCAGGATATCGGGGTGTGCAGGCTGACCACAGGCCAGCAAACCACAGGCCACAGATTTCTTATCGGTTCCTTAAGGTGGCGCTGCTGGGGCGCTTTCGTGGCCCGGTACTGACGGTGGCGCCCAGTCGTAACATTTGTGTTGCAACGCTGCAGGCAGGTGCGCAGAATACGGCGCGTTCGGCCGCAGAGCAGGCCCTGGCCGGGCGTCGTGTGTTCGGCAAGGGATTGAACGCGCGCAGATCGATGATTGCCTGTTCACCATCCCCCTCCATGCCATGACCCACCCTGCATTCGTCCGACACATCGCCCTGGCCGCCATCGCACTGTGCACCGCTGCCGCGGCCAACGCACAAGGCGCCAACCCGCACTGGGAATACAAAGGCAAACACGGCGCCACCCACTGGGGCGAGCTGGAGGCGGGCTTCGAAGCCTGCGCGCGCGGCGCGGCGCAAAGCCCGGTGAACATCCGCAAGACCGTGAAGGAAGCGCTGCCCGCGCTCGACTTCCAGTACACGCCCGCCGCCCCCACGCTGCTCAACAACGGCCACACGGTGCAGGTCAACATGCCCGCCGGCAGCAAGCTGGTGGTGGACGGCAAGCCGATGGAGCTGCTGCAGTTCCACTTCCACACGCCCAGCGAAGAAGCCATTGGCGGCAAACGCGCGGCCATGGTGGCGCACTTCGTGCACAAGGCCGAAGACGGCACGCTGGGCGTGGTGGCCGTGCTGATCCAGCCCGGCAAGGCCAATGCCGCCTGGGCCCCCATCTTTGCCCACCTGCCCCGTGCAGGCGAGCAGGTCACGGTGAACGGACTCTCCCTCGACGCCAGCAGCCTGCTGCCTGCCAGCAAGGGCTACTACAGCTTTGCCGGGTCGCTGACCACGCCGCCATGCTCCGAAGGTGTGCAGTGGATGGTGCTCAAGGAGCCCGTCAAGCTCAGCCCGCAGCAGATCAATGCGTTCCGCCACATGTACAGCGCCAACGCACGGCCGCTGCAGCCCATCAACAGCCGGGTGATCAAGGAAAGCATCTGAGGACTGCCGAAGGACCGGGGATCCACCCCGATCCTTCGAGCGGCTAGCCCAGAAGCTCTGCCGCATGCTGGCGCAACGCGGCCAGCAGTTCCTCCACATCGGCCTCGGTGTGCGCAGCAGACAGTGCGATGCGCAGCCGTGCCGTACCCGCCGGCACCGTGGGTGGCCGAATGGCCGGCACCCACAGGCCCTGCGCGCGCAGGCTGTCCATGGCGGCCAGCGCGGCTTCGTTGCTGCCCACCACCAGTGCCTGCACAGGCGTTTGCGACGGCAGCAGGTGCCAGGCCGTTGGTGCGGGCAGCGCCGCCAGGCCACCGCGCAACTGGGTGATGCGGGCCTGCAGGTGCGCGCGGCGGTCGTCGGCCGCGGCGATCAGCACCAGGCTTTCGCGCAGCGCGCTGGCCAGCAGCGCCGGGGCCGCGGTGGCAAAGATGTAGGTGCGCGTTTTCTGCAGCAGCCATTCAATCAGCGCTGCATCGCCCGCCACGAAGGCGCCGGCCACGCCCGCGGCCTTGCCCAGCGTGGCCATGTAGAGCACGCGGCGCGCGGCATTCGCACCCGTCAAGCCCGCCTGCGCCAGGCTGCCGCGCCCCTGGGGCCCCAGCACGCCGAAGCCGTGCGCGTCGTCCAGCAGCAGCAAGGCGTCGTAGCGCTCGCACAGCGCCAGCAGGGCAGGGATGTCGATCAGGTCGCCGTCCATGCTGAACACCGCATCGCTGATCACCAGCTTGCGCCGGGCGGGGCTGGCGGCCAGGGCGGCCTCCAGCGCGGGCAGGTCGGCGTGCGGGTAGCGGTGGATGGTGGCGCGCGACAGGCGGGCGCCGTCGATCAGGCAGGCGTGGTTGAGCGCATCGGAGAACACCGCATCGCCATCGCCCACCAGCGCCGGGATGATGCCCGCGTTGGTGGCGTAGCCCGCGTAGAAGTACAGCGCACGGGGCAGTTGCACGAAGGCGGCCAGATCGTGCTCCAGCGCGGCGTTGGCGGCGCTGTGGCCGCTGACCAGGGGCGAGCCGCCCGAGCCCACGCCAAAGGTGTGCGTGGCCTCGCGCGCAGCCTGCGCCAGCGCGGGGTGGCCGGCCAGGCCCAGGTAGTCGTTGCTGCAGAACGCCAGCATGGGCTGGCCGTCCACCAGCAGGCGTGCGCCGCCTGCGGGCTGCACCACGCGGCGGCGGCGCAGCAGGTGCGCGCGTTCGATGTCGGCCAGGCGGCCCGGGATCTCATCGAGCCACGATGTTGCGGTCGAGCCCGCAGCGGGCGTAGGGATCACAGCCATGCGGGTGGCAGCTCCAGCTGCATGCTGCGCGCATCGGGCAGGTCCTGGTAGGGCACCTCGGCCAGCAGCGGAGCCCCCAGCCGGGCGCGCAGGTAGGCGATGTTGTCGCCAGCCGCTTCCATGCCGGGGTCCATGCGGTTGGCCACCCAGCCGATGAGCGTGAGGCCGCGCGCACGGATGGCCTCGGCCGTCAGCAGCGCGTGGTTCAGGCAGCCCAGCCGCAGGCCCACCACCAGCACCACCGGCAGTGCCAGGGCCTGGGCCAGGTCGGCGCCGGTGAGCGTGTCGGTCAGCGGCACCAAGAAGCCGCCTGCGCCCTCCACCACCACGGCGTCCGCCTGCGCCGCCAGCGCCTGGTAGCTGCGCACGATGGCCGCGATGTCGATCTCCACGCCGGCCCGCGCCGCCGCGATGTGGGGAGAGAGCGGGTCGGGCAGCAGCACGGGGTTGTCCAGCTCGGGCGCCACGGCCAGGGTGGAGGCCGAGCGCAGCGCGATGGCGTCTTCGCTGGCCCAGTCCTCGCCCCAGGGCACCAGACCTGCGGCCACGGGCTTCATGCCCACCACGTGGCGGTGGTGCGGCGCCAGCGCGTGCAGCAGCCCGGCGGACACCAGCGTCTTGCCGACGCCGGTGTCGGTACCGGTCACAAAACATCCAATCATTTAAGTTTCCTCTTGCAGGGTGGCGTTCAGCGCGTCGAGCGCGCCGCGGGCCAGGCATTGCACGGCCTCGTCGTCGAGCAGATAGGGCGGCATGGCGTACAGGGTCTTGCCGATGGGGCGCAGCACCAGGCCGCGCGCCATGGCGTGCTGGTGGTAGCGGCGCGCAAAGTCGGGCAGCGAAGTGTCCACGTCCCACGCCCAGATCATCCCCAGGCGCCTCGCATGGCGCACCCGCGGGTGGTGGGTGATGGGGGCGCAGGCCGAGTCGATGCGCAGGGCCAGGGCGGCATTGGCGGTGAGTGCATCGAGCGCATCGAACAGTTCGAGCGTGGCCAGCGCCGCGCGGCAGGCCAGCGGGTTGCCGGTGTACGAGTGCGAATGCAAAAAGCCGCGCGCCACGTCGTCGTCGTAGAACGCGGCGTACACCGCATCGGTGGTCAGCACGGCCGACAGCGGCAACGTGCCGCCGGTGAGGCCCTTGGACAGGCAGATGAAGTCCGGCCTAATGCCCGCCTGCTGGTGCGCGAACATCGTGCCCGTGCGGCCAAAGCCCACGGCGATTTCGTCCACCACCAGGTGCACCTCGTAGCGGTCGCACAGCTCGCGCGCCCGGCGCAGGTAGTCGGGGCTGTGCATCGCCATGCCGGCGGCGCACTGCACCAGCGGCTCGACGATGAAGGCGGCGGTGGTTTCGTGGTGTTCTGCCAGCCAGGCTTCCAGGCCCGCTGCGGCGCGCCGCGCCACATCGTCAGCGCTCTCGCCAGCGGCGGCGCCGCGCGCATCGGGGCTGGGCACGGTGTCGGCCAGGCGCACCAGCGGCGCGTACGCCTCGCGGAAGATCGCGATGTCCGTCACGGCCAGCGCGCCCACGGTTTCGCCGTGGTAGCCGCCGGCCAGGCCCACGAAGCGGCTCTTGGCGGGCCGGCCCCTGTTGCGCCAGTAGTGCGCGCTCATCTTCAGCGCGATCTCGGTGGCGGCTGCGCCGTCGCTGCCGTAGAACGCGTGGCCCAGGCCGGTGAGCGCAGCCAGGCGCTCGGACAGCTCCACCACTGGCTCGTGTGTGAAGCCTGCCAGCATCACGTGGTCGAGCTTGCCCAGTTGGTCCACCAGCGCGGCCTTTATGTGCGGGTGGCTGTGGCCGAACAGGTTGACCCACCAGGAGCTGATGCCGTCCAGGTACCGCTGGCCGTCGGTGCCGTACAGCCAGGGGCCCTGCGCGCGGGCGATGGCCACGGGCGGCTGGGCCTCGTGCCGCTTCATCTGCGTGCAGGGGTGCCAGACGCTGGCGAGGCTGCGGGCGGCCAGGGTGTCGGGTGGAAGGGGCAGGGGTGAACTCATTCGGTTTTGCGGTCAATCGTTCCATTCACAACCGTTCGGGCTGAGCTTGTCGAAGCCTTGCGCGGCGCTTCGACAGGCTCAGCGTGAACGGGTAGGGGTAGGCTTGAAGACAAAGTGGAATCACAGCCCCTGCGTGGGCACCGCGTGCCGCAGTTCCGTCTGGCGGTTGTTCTCGTCCACAAACACCAACTGCGGCTGGTGTGTGGCCATCTGGTCCTCGTGCACCTGGGCGAAGGCCGCGATGATGATCAGGTCGCCCACCGACGCGCGGCGCGCGGCCGAGCCGTTGACCGAAATCATCCCGCTGCCGCGCTGGCTCTTGATGGCGTAGGTGATGAAGCGCTCGCCGTTGTTGATGTTCCAGATGTGCACTTGCTCGTTCTCGGCGATGTTGGCCGCGTCCAGCAGGTCTTCGTCAATGGCGCAGGAGCCCTCGTAGTGCAGCTCGCACTGGGTCACGGCCACGCGGTGGATCTTGGATTTGAGCAGGGTGCGGAACATCGGGCGTCCTGGGTTGGCGTCTGAAAATTGTGGCGGTGCAGGCGGTCTGCGTCAGGCCACGGGCAGGTCCAGCGTGCAGCTGTCGCCCAGCGCGTCGCGCCACACGCGCACCCGGCTCACGCGCGGCTGCAGGTCGGCGGGCAGGGCCGCTGCGATGAACACGCACAGGTTCTCCAGCGTGGGGGTGCCCAGGCCGGGCACGTCGTCCAGCAGGTGGTGGTCCAGCTGCTCGCGCACCACGGCCAGGCCCTGGCGCAGCAGGCCCAGGTCCAGCACCATGCCGGTGGCGGGGTCGCGCGGGCCGCTCAGCGAAACCTCGGCATGGTAGGTGTGGCCGTGCACGCGGCGGCTGCCTTCGGCCTCGATCTCGCGGCGCAGGGTGTGGGCGGCGTCGAAGAAGAAGCGCTGGGAAATGGTGAACAACATAGGACTGACGGAGAGATTCGGTTCACCGGATGCCGGTGAGCTTGTGGGTTTGCAGGCTCAGGCGCCACGCGGGGTGGGCCATGCAGGCGTCGATGCAGGCGGCAGTGTTCTGGCGCTGCAGCAGGCCATCCATGGGCTGCAAGAAGCGATGGCTGAACTGGGTGTCACGCTCCAGCGCCTGCAGGTCGAACCCGTGCTGGGGCCACACGAGCTTGAGCTCCTGCCCGCTGCGCTGCACGAAGGGCGCGCCCGCCTTGGGGCTGATGCACAGCCAGTCGATGCCGTCCGGCGCCTTCACCGTGCCGTTGCTCTCCACGGCAATGCGGAACTGCTGCGCATGCAGCGCGTCGATGAGGGCGGCGTCCACCTGCAGCAGGGGCTCGCCGCCGGTCAGCACCACCAGGCGGTGGCCCGCGCCCGCAGGCCACTGCGCGGCGATGGTCTCGGCCAGCCGCTCGGCGGTGTCGAACTTGCCGCCCAGCGTGCCGTCGGTGCCCACGAAGTCGGTGTCGCAGAACTGGCAGACGGCCTGCGCGCGGTCCTGCTCGCGGCCCGTCCAGAGGTTGCAGCCCGCAAAGCGGCAGAACACGGCGGGCGTGCCCGCCTGGCCGCCTTCGCCCTGCAGGGTGTAGAAGATTTCCTTGACGCTGTAGGTCATGGCCGCAGGCTCGGTTTTTCGGCGGTGCGTTTGACCACAGGGGGAACGAGAATGGTGGGCGCAGCGGGAGCGGCCAGCTCGGGGTAGTCGCGGCTGAAGTGCAAGCCCCGGCTTTCGCGGCGCATCTGCGCGCTCTGCACGATGAGGTCGGCCACCTGCACCAGGTTGCGCAGCTCCAGCAGGTCGCGCGTGACATGGAAGTGGGCGTAGAACTCGTTGATCTCGCCCTGCAGCGTGGCGATGCGGTGCGCAGCGCGCTCCAGGCGCTTGTTGGTGCGCACGATGCCCACGTAGTCCCACATGAAGCGGCGCAGCTCGTCCCAGTTGTGCGAGATGACCACGCACTCGTCGGCGTCGGTCACACGGCTGTCGTCCCAGGCGGGCAGGGCGGGCAGGTCTGCCGCGGGCGCTGCGGCAATGGCCTGGGCCGCGGCGCGCGCGAACACCATGCATTCGAGCAGCGAGTTGCTGGCCAGCCGGTTGGCGCCGTGCAGGCCGGTGCAGGCCACCTCGCCCACTGCATGCAGGCCCGGCAGGTCGGTGCGGCCGGCCAGGTCGGTCAGCACGCCGCCGCAGGTGAAGTGCGCGGTGGGCACCACGGGGATGGGCTCCTTCGTGATGTCGATGCCCAGCGCCGCGCAGTGCGCGAGGATGTTGGGAAAGTGCTCCTGCAAGAACGCCGGGCTCTGGTGCGAGATATCGAGGTGCACGCAGTCCAGGCCGTGCTTTTTCATCTCGAAGTCGATGGCGCGGGCCACCACGTCGCGCGGGGCCAGCTCGGCGCGCGGGTCATGGTCCAGCATGAAACGGGTGCCATCGGGGAGTTTGAGCTGGCCGCCCTCGCCGCGCACGGCCTCGCTGATGAGGAAGGACTTTTCGTGCGGGTGGTACAGCCCCGTGGGGTGGAACTGGATGAACTCCATGTTGGCCACGCGGCAGCCCGCGCGCCACGCGGCCGCAATGCCGTCGCCGGTGGCGGTGTCGGGGTTGGTGGTGAACAGGTACACCTTGCCCGCGCCGCCCGTGGCCAAAATGGTCTGCGGCGCGCGGAAGGTCACCACAGAGTCGGTGGCGTCGTCCAGCGCATACAGGCCCAGGCACCGGTGGCCGGGCAAGCCCAGCTTGTGCGTGGTGATCAGGTCCACCAGCGTGTGGTGCTCGAACACGGTGATGCCGGACGTGGCGCGCACCACGTCCATCAGCGTGCGCTGCACGGCCGCGCCGGTGGCATCGGTCACGTGGGCGATGCGCCGGGCGCTGTGGCCGCCTTCGCGGGTCAGGTGCAGCTGGTCGCCTTCAAGCGTGAAGGGCACGCCCAGCCCGCGCAGCCATGCGATCGATGCGGGCGCGTTCTCCACCACGAAGCGCGTGGTGGCCAGGTCGCACAGGCCGGCGCCTGCGACCAGCGTGTCTTCGATGTGCGCGGCAAAGCTGTCGTCATCGGCCAGCACCGCGGCAATGCCGCCCTGCGCCCAGCCGCTGGAGCCATCCTGCAGCGCGCGCTTGGTGATCACCGCCACGCGGTGCGTAGGCGCCAGGTGCAGCGCGGCCGAAAGGCCGGCCAGGCCGCTGCCTACGATGAGGACGTCGAAGTCGTGGGATGCCATATGGGGTCCGTAGTTGCCGTTGGAACCGGCGCTGCTTCAGGCCAGTGCCACCGTGGAACTGGCTTTGCCAGGCCGCCGGTGGCGTCCCCCTCCCGCGCAGCGAGAAAGGGGGAAGCGGCGCAGCCGCTCAGGGGGTGTCATGCCGGTACATAGGCCAGGCGCACGTAAATGGGCGCGAAGGCTTCGGCCTGCGTGATCTCGATCAGCGTCTCCTTGGCCAGCTCCAGCAGCGCGATGAAGGTCACGACCAGCACGGTGCTGCCGTTCTCGGGCTCGAAGAGTTCTTCGAACTCGACGAACCGGCGGCCCTGCAGGGTCTTGAGCACCATGCTCATGTACTCGCGCACCGACAGCTCCTCGCGCGTGATCTTGTGGTGCTGCACGAGCTTGGCGCGCTTCAAGATGTCGCGCCACGCGTCCTGCAGCTCCACCACGTGCACGTCCGGAAAGCGCGGCTGCAGGCTTTGTTCGATGTAGACCTGCGCCTTCAGGAAGTCGCGGCCGTACTGCGGCAGCTGCCCCAGGCGGGCGGCGGCCATCTTCATCTGCTCGTACTCGAGCAGGCGGCGCACCAGCTCGGCGCGCGGGTCTTCGGGTTCTTCGCCTTCGGCCTGCTTCTTGGGCGGCAGCAGCATGCGCGACTTGATCTCGATCAGCATCGCCGCCATCAGCAGGTATTCGGCCGCCAGCTCCAGGTTGCGGCTGCGGATCTCGTCCACATACACCAGGTACTGCTTGGTCACCCCCACCATGGGGATGTCGAGGATGTTGAAGTTCTGCTTGCGGATCAGGTACAGCAGCAGATCGAGCGGGCCTTCGAAAGCTTCGAGAAACACCTCCAGCGCATCGGGCGGGATGTACAGGTCGGTCGGCATCGCGAACAGCGGCTCGCCGTACAGGCGCGCCAGTGCGACCTGATCGACCACGTCGGGCATGGTGCCCGCGTTACCGCCGGCATCGGCTTGGCGCGATGGGATCATCAGGTGCTACTAAAAATATAGCTGCTAGCGCTTATCTGGCAAGCGGTAGCAGCGATTTTTATGCCTAAACGGAACACCAATGCGGGTCAGTCCGCGTTGGTCTGGTACACGTAAGGCCTCTGGGCGACCTCGCCATCGCGGTATTCGACCCAGATCTTGCGGTCGACCTGCTTGTCCCACAGCAGGGCGCGGCCGGCCTGCTGCTGCGCATCCAGCGCGGGCTGGCTGGTCTTGAGCTGGTTGATGAACTGGGTGGCGTCGGACTGGTAGTCGGGGCGGCGGAAAATGGACATGACTGTTAACCTCTTTGGCGTGGATTTTACCGGGACCGACTTATGCCTCTGATATATCGCGCTGCCGCGCTGGCTGCCGCCGCTTTTTCGTTGCTGGCGCTCACTGCCTGCGACCCGCAGCGCATCAGTGAATTGAAGGAGGGCGTCTCCACCGAAGCCGACGTGCGCGACCGCTTCGGCGCCCCCGACAACGTGTGGGACGAGCCCGGCGGCGCCCGCACCTTCGAGTACAACCGCCAGCCCGCGGGCCAGGTCAACTACATGATCACCCTGGGCGCCGATGGCCGCATGACAGCCCTGCGCCAGGTGCTCACGCCCGAGAACTTCGCCCGCGTGCAGCCCGGCCAGCGCATGGACGAAGTCCGCCGCCTGCTGGGCAAGCCCGCCAAGGTCACGCCCTATACGCTGAAGAACGAGACCCACGTGGACTGGCGCTACCTGGAAGGCTCCAACCAGGCCAAGGTGTTCACCGTGGTGCACGGGCCCGACCACGTCGTACTGCGTACGCAAACGGGTCCCGACCTGGACTCCCCCGAGTTCAAGGGCGGCAAGTGAGCAGCACGTCTGTCATGGCGAGGCCGCCGCTGGCATGGATGATGCTGGCTCGGTGCTGGTGCAGTCGCCAGGCTGCTGCGGCCACCGCCCACCCCCTTGAAACCCCGCCATGAACGACGCTCCCCCGCAACCCCACACCCCGCCTGACGGCGCAGCGCCCCACGTGCGGCAGCCACAACCGCAACCGCAACCACAGCCTCAGAACCAGCCGCTGCCATCGCTGCGCCACGGCGCTTTCGAAGACGCCCAGGCCCTGTTCGCCGGCACGCTCTTCGTGGCCATGGCGCTCATGCTCTTCAACCAGGCGGGGCTGCTGGTGGGCGGCACCGCGGGGGCAGCCTTCTTGCTGCATTACGTCACCGGCATCTCGTTCGGCAAACTGTTCTTTGTGGTCAACCTGCCGTTCTACTGGTTTGCCTGGACCCGCATGGGCCGCGAGTTCACCATCAAGACCTTTGTCTGTGTGGCCCTGCTGTCGCTGCTGACCGAGCTGTTCCCGCATGTGATGCACGTGGACTACCTGAACCCGCTGTTCGCCTCGCTGCTGGGCGGGCTGCTGCTGGGCACGGGCTGCCTGTTCCTGGCGCGCCACCGCTCCAGCCTGGGCGGCGCCACCGTGGTGTCGCTGTACCTGCAAAGCCGCTACGGCATGCGCGCCGGCAAGGTGCAGATGATGATCGACGGCACGGTGGTGCTGCTAGCGCTGTTTGTGGTGCCACCCGAGCGCGTCGCGTACTCGGTGCTGGCTGTGCTGGTGATGAGCGGGTTCCTGTGGATCAGCCACCGGCCGGGGCGGTATGTGGGGCATTGAACGTGAAGGCCGCCGGGCTCAGAACCGGTACAGATAGCCGGCAGTGACCGCTGGCTGGCTCGATCGGCCGACCAGCGGGCTGTCTTTGATGGCGCTGGCCAACCGTGTGCTGCTCACGTCCACGAACACCCACTGGCGCGGCGCCAGCGCATAGCCCACGCGCACGCCGGCCTGCAGGTTCACGGCAGAGCTGCCTTCGTAGGCCGCGCGGCCTGCGCGCACCTCGGCGCCTTCCACGCCGTAGTAGTAGTCCACGTACTTGCGGTCCTGCTGCTGCACCGCCAGGCGGGGCGTAATGTCCCAGGCGCCGAGCTGGAAGCGGCGCTCGGCCTTCAGCGTGACCTGGCGCCCCTTGCTGTGGCCCGATGCATCGGCCAGCAGCTCGGCCGACAACTGCACCGGCCCCGTGTCCCAGCTGGCGGCTGCGCCCAGCCAGAGGCTGCTCTTGCGCTCCTGCATGCCGGCCAGAAAGGGCGAATCCTTGGCCTCGTAGCCCTCGAAGCCAAAGCGCGAGCGCAGCCGCAGGCCCACGGGGCCGACCGACGGCAGCTTGATATCCACACCCGGGCCGGCCACGCTGATCCAGCGGTTTTCGTAGGTGAGCAGGGGCAGCGGCTGCACCTTGTCGTCGAAGTCGCGGTAGGGCTTGCGGTCAGCGCTCACAGCCAGGCCCACGCCCCAGGCAGAGGCCGGTGCGTCTTGCGCCCAGGCTGCCTCGGGGGCCAGCACCGCCAAGGTGGCCGCGATGAGGGCGGCGCGCGAAGGCAGGGTTGCCTTGCGGCGGGGGGTAAAGGGCATGCGAAGGCAGGGCGTCATGGGTTCAGTTTCCAGGCAGAAAAAAACGGGGGAGGGGCGGCAGAGCTGCCCGCGGGTCGCACGCCGCAGATGGCGGGCCGATGCACTGTAGAAAAGCTTTCTTATCGCCGGGTTAGCCCTGCGTTGCCCGGGGACGCCCCGTGCTCATGGCCCGCTAAGAATTCCGCGCTACGCTGTGCACCGCCCTGAAGGCCTCAAGGAGAACCTGTTGCGTGCACTGCTGGTAGAAGACGACGACATGATCGGGCGCAGCCTGTCGCATGCGCTCAAGGGCGCAGGCTGGTCCGTGGACTGGGTGCGCAACGGCGAGCTGGCCCACAGCGCGTTGGCCGACGGCGACTACAGCTGCGTGCTGCTCGACCTGGGCCTGCCCGGCATCGATGGCATCGAGGTACTGCGCCGCGCTCGCGCCCGCGGCGACCTCACGCCGGTGGTGGTGCTCACCGCGCGCGACGGGGTCGAAGACCGCGTGCATGGCCTGGACATCGGGGCCGACGATTACCTGCTCAAGCCCTTCGAGGTGGCCGAGCTCCTGGCCCGCATGCGCGCCGTGGTGCGCCGCCGCAGTGGTGTGGCGCAATCGCTGGTGGGCAATGGCTCCCTGCAGCTGGACCTGGCCACGCGCGAGGTGCTGCTGGGCGGCGCACGCGAGGCCCTCACCGCGCGCGAATTCGCACTGCTGCACGCGCTGCTGGAGCGCCCCGGCGCCATCCTGTCGCGCGAGCAATTGGAAAACCGCATCTACGGCTGGGGCGAGGAAGTCAGCAGCAATGCGGTGGACGTGCTCATCCACGGCATGCGCCGCAAACTGGGGCCCGACGCCATCCGCAACGTGCGCGGCCTGGGCTGGCGGGTGGCGGCGCCATGACGGGCTCGGTGCGCGACCACAAGCCCCGCTGGTACCGCCCCCGGTCGCTGCGCGGGCAAATCCTGTTGTGGCTGGCGCCCTGGATTCTGGTCGGCGCCGTGGTGGCGGGGGGCGCCTTCTGGGTGAGCTACAGCGCACTCATCCATACCTTCATGGAGTACCAGATGGAGGTGCTGGCGCGCTCCCATGCGACCGGCGGGCCGGTGGCGGCGAGCCATTCGGGCAGTGATTCCAACACCAACGCTACGGACCGCACCATGGACACGGGCCTGGGGCTCGAGCCCCTGCCGCTGCTCAGCGACGTCAACATCCTCGACTGGGGCGCATTCGCCGTGCAGATCTGGTCGGCCGACGGCCGCTTGCTGGCTGCGTCCAGGCCCGACACTGCGGTGCCCCTGCAGGCAGCGCCCGGTCACCATCGGTTGCGCGCCGATGGTGCGTGGGCGCCGGGGTGGCGTGTCTATTCCGCAGCAGCGGCGGGGCCGTACCAGCGCCGGGTGCAGGTGTTGCAAAGCGAGAAATTCCTGCAGGAAGAAGTGGCGGTGCGCACCCTGTACGTCATCGTGCCCATGGCGCTACTGGTGCCCGCATTGCTGTTCACCCTGTGGGTGGTGGTGGGGCGCGCGTCGCAGTCATTGCGCTCGGTGGCCGACGAGGTGGCCCAGCGCGACGACCGCAGCCTGGGCGCCATCCGCATGGACCGGGTGCCCGAAGAGATCGTGCCGCTGGTGGGCTCCTTCAACGCATTGCTTGCGCGTCTGGGCGAGGCCTTTGCTGCGCAGCGCCGCTTTGTGCAGGACGCCGCCCACGAGTTGCGCACGCCCATGGCCGCCATGGCGCTGCAGATGGAGAACCTGCGCCCCTTCGTCCCCATGGGCGATGCGCAGCAGCAGTTCGCGCAGCTGGACGCGGGCATGCGCCGCGCGCAGCACCTGGTCGGCCAGTTGCTGCGCCTGTCGCGCCAGGAGGCACCGGTGGCTGCGCAGGCATCCACCGCGCCCGTGGACATCACTGCCTTGCTGCGCGACAGCGTGGGCCAGCTGATGCCGCTGGCGGACCAGCGGCGCATTGACGTGGGTTTTGCCGGAGACGGGCAGGTGGCCTTCCACGCCGCCGCCAGCGAGCTGCGCAGCGTCTTCGACAACCTGCTGGACAACGCCCTGCGCTACACCCCTGAGGGCGGTGCGGTGGAGGTGCGCTTGCACCGGCTGGACAGCGGCGCCGTGGTGGACATCATGGACACCGGCCCGGGCATTCCGCCAGACCTGCTGGAGCGGGTCTTCGACCGCTTCTTTCGCGTGCCCGGCAATGATGCCGACGGCAGCGGGCTGGGCCTGGCCATCACCCGGGCTGCGGCGCTGCGCCATGGCCTGCGGGTAGAGCTGCGCGCACGGGACGACGGCGCCACCGGCTTGGTAGCGCGGGTGCACCTGCCCGCACCCAAGGACCCATCCCACGGCCCACAGCCCCTGCTAACGCCCGGCTAAGCCGCTGCTAATGCGGGGCTCAGACGCGCTTTCTACAGTCGGTGAATCCCATCCACTGTAGAAAGCTTTCGATGACTGTTCGCACTTTGGCCCCCGCCCTGGCCTGGGGTTTGCTCACGTTGCTCGCCCTGGCCGTGGGCATCGTGTCCCTGCGCTATGCGCTGCCCGGCATGCCCTTTCCGATGGACCTGCCCAGCCTGCAGTCCGCACCCCGGGCCTTTGTCGTGCACGCTGTCAGCGCATCACTGGCGCTGATGCTGGGCCCGGTGCAGCTGGTGGCCGCATGGCGCACCCGGTTTCCTGCCCTGCACCGCTGGGTAGGGCGTGCCTATGTGGTGGCGATAGCCGTGGGCTGGCTCTCGTCGTTGCCGCTGGCACTCCATGCCATGACCGGCCCCGTGGCCGTCGCTGGTTTTTTGGCGCTGGGCGTGGCCTGGGTCGTGGCAACGGGCATGGGTCTGACGCGCGCGCTGCAGCGCCGTTTCGCCGACCACCGGCGCTGGATGGTGCGCAGCTATGCGCTCACTGCGGCAGCCATCACGCTGCGCATTTACCTCGGCGGCAGCATGGCCCTGGGGATCGACGAGCAGGTGTCCTACCCCTTCATCGCCTGGCTGTGCTGGGTGCCCAACCTGCTGGGCGCCGAGTGGTACCTGCGGCGCCAGGGCGTGACCCAGAGCCGGCGGCAGCGCCGGTCGCCACTGGCATCGTTGTGAGCGAACAGCCGCGAGGGCCTGCAACGCAAGGGCCGGGCGGCCGTTGCGGGGGTCTTTCAACGCACCCTCATGCCCGGCGTGACGCTCGTCTGCGCCCAGCAGTTGTGCGGGGCCGGAAAACTGCCGCGGCTGCTTCCCGCCTTACACCGCTTGTATTGGCGAGGTGGTACTCAGGGTCTGCTCGAACCGTTGTGCACAACGCGGAGGCCACAGCAGCGTGTGTCGCTGCTGGCGCGTCTTCTATCTACTTGCTTTTGGTCATGGGGCACGACAGCACTTGCCTGTCGGGCAGCGCAGAGATGCTCCAATCCGGCAGGTGCTTCTTCTGAAACCCCTCCAAGGATGGGTAGCCCGTCACATTCCAGTTGTATTCGCTGGTGCGCACCGCCTCGATCACAGGGTAGCGACACTCGCTGCTGCGTTTCTTCAGACGGAAAACGATTCGCTCCTGGCTCGGATCGGCGTTCCGTTCAAGAACGTCGTAGCGGGTGGCGGTACAGGTACTGAAGGTTGAATGCCATGCGATCGTTTTTGCGCGCACCTGCATTTCCCCGGAGCATGCTCGGCCTGTCCCTTCGAACACGCCGGTGAATGCTTGGTCTGATGCAGCGGCAGCGATGGAGAAAAATCCGACGATCGCTGAGAGACCGAGAGCCATGATGGTGTGCACAGTGCCACTGTGGCTTTGCCGAGCGGCACTTGTGTCAGCAGTGCGCACAAGCGCGGGGCGGCTGTGAGCCAATCTCAATGAGATGTCGTCAGCTGAGCTGCTCACCGCTCACCGCTCACCGACTCGCTCAACGAACCCGCATGCCCGGCGCAGCACCCGGCCAGGGGTTGAGCACGTAGATACCCGGATTCGCCTTCTCATTCCCATGGCTGGCCGCCAGCACCATGCCTTCGGAGATGCCGAACTTCATCTTGCGCGGTGCCAGGTTGGCCACCATCACGGTGTGCTTGCCCACCAGGTCTTCTGGCTTGTAGGCGCTGGCGATGCCGCTGAAGACATTGCGTGTGCGCCCCTCGCCCACGTCCAGCGTCAGGCGCAGCAGCTTGGTGGAGCCCTCCACGGGCTCGCAGTTCACGATCAGCGCGATGCGCAGGTCGATCTTGGTGAAGTCGTCAATGCCGATGGTGGGGGCCAGTTCCTCGCCGCCGGGGGCTGCTACGGTTTCAGTAGCGGCTGGCGCTGGTGTGGCGGGCGCCGGGGGCTCGAACAGGGCTTCCAGCTGCTCGGGCACCACGCGTTGCATCAGGTGCTGGTACTGGCCGATGGTGTGGCCGGCGCCCAGCAGCTGTTCGGCGTCGGCAAACTGCAGCGGCTGCACGTTCAGGAAGGCCTCCACCTGGGCGGCCACGGCGGGTAGCATGGGTTTGAGGTAGATGGTCAGCAGGCGGAAGGCTTCGATGCAGGTGGTACACACGTCCTGCAGGCGGGCGTCCATGCCGTCCTTCTTGGCCAGCTCCCAGGGCTTGTTGGCGTCCACGTAGCTGTTGACGCGGTCGCACAGCAGCATGATCTCGCGCGCGGCGCGGGCCGTGTCGCGGGCCTCGTAGGCGGCGACCATGCCGACTTGCGCATCGCGCAGCTGGGCCAGCAGGGTTTGGCCGTCGTCGCTCACGGTGCCCAGCTTGCCGTCGAAGCGCTTGGCGATGAAGCCTGCGGCGCGCGAGGCGATGTTCACGTACTTGCCGATCAGGTCCGAGTTCACGCGGGCCAGGAAGTCGTCGGGGTTGAAGTCGATGTCTTCGTTGCGGCCATTGAGCTTGGCGCCCAGGTAGTAGCGCAGCCACTCCGGGTTCATCTTGAGCGCCAGGTACTTGAGCGGGTCCAGGCCCGTGCCGCGGCTCTTGCTCATCTTCTCGCCGTCGTTCACGGTCATGAAGCCGTGCACGCAGATCTTGGTGGGCGTCTTGCGGCCGCTGAACTTCAGCATGGCGGGCCAGAACAGCGTGTGGAAGGTGATGATGTCCTTGCCGATGAAGTGGTACTGCTCGACAGCCGGGTCGGCCATGTAGGCGTCGAAGTCCTCGCCGCGCCGCTCCAGCAGTTCCTTCAAGGACGCCAGGTAGCCCACGGGCGCGTCCAGCCACACGTAGAAGTACTTGCCCGGCGCATCGGGGATCTCGATGCCGAAGTAGGGGGCATCGCGCGAGATGTCCCAGTCGTCCAGGCCCTCGCTGGTGCTGCCGTCGGGGTTGGTGCGCACGCCGAACCATTCCTTGATCTTGGCGGCCACCTCGGGCTGCACATGCACGCCGTCCTGCGTCCAGGTGGTCAGGAACTCCACCGCGCGCGGGTCGGACAGCTTGAAGAAGAAGTGCTCCGACGTCTTGAGCACCGGCTTGGCGCCCGACAGGGCCGAGAAGGGGTTGATCAGGTCGGTGGGCGCGTAGACGGAACTGCACACCTCGCAGTTGTCGCCATACTGGTCCTTGGCGTGGCAGCGCGGGCATTCGCCCTTGATGAAGCGGTCGGGCAGGAACATGTTCTTCTCGGGGTCGAAGAACTGCTCGATGGTACGGGTCTCGATGAACCCGGCCTTCTTGAGGTCCAGGTAGATCTGCTTGGACAGCGCATGGTTGGCGGGGCTGTCGGTGTTGCTCCAGTTGTCGAAGGCGATGTGAAAGCCGTCGAGGTACTGCTTGCGGCCGGCGGCGATGTCGGCCACGAACTGCTGGGGCGTCTTGCCGGCCTTTTCGGCCGCGATCATGATGGGCGCGCCGTGGGCGTCGTCCGCGCCCACGAAATTGACTGCGTTGCCCTGCATCCGCTGCGCACGCACCCAGGTGTCGGCCTGGATGTATTCCATGATGTGGCCGATGTGGAAATTGCCGTTGGCATACGGCAGGGCGGTGGTAACGAAGAGTTTGCGTGCGGATGACGTCATGAAAAGCGGCTTTCTCAGGCGGAACCGATGATTTTAGGCGCTCGCAGCCCCGTTGCGCCGCTGCGGGGCCGGTCCGGCGCTGGATCACAATGCGCGGCATCGACAACCACAGGACAAATCGATGGCGAAGAGGACCTTGGCAAAGACTCTGGGGTGGGGTGTGGGCGGCATCGTGCTGGCGGGTGCGGCCTACCTGGCGTGGTGGCCCGTGCCCATCCGGCCGGTGGCGTGGACGGCCCCGGCCGCGCCGGGCTACCAGGGCGCGCACGCGCCCAACCAGCGCCTGGCGGGGCTGCAGATGATCGACCTGAAAGGCGAAGTCGGCCCCGAGCACATCGCGCTGGGCAAGGACGGCAAGCTCTACACCACGGTACTGAGCGGCAACATTTTGCGCATGAACCCCGATGGCTCGGGCCAGGAGGTGTTTGCCAATACCGGCGGGCGGGTGCTGGGTTTTGACTTCGACGCAGCGGGAAACCTGATTGCGGCCGACGCGGTCAAGGGCCTGCTGTCCATCGCGCCCGACGGCAAGGTCACCGTGCTGGCCGACAAGGTCGGCAACGACCCCATCCGCTACGCCGACGGCGTGGTGGTGGCGAAAAGCGGCAAGATGTACCTGAGCGACGCCTCCACCCGCTTTGCGCCCAAGGACTGGGGCGGCACTTTCGAGGCCAGCGTGCTCGACATCCTGGAGCAGGCCAGCACCGGCCGTGTGCTCGAGTACGACCCCGCCACCCGCAGCACCCGCGTGGTGGCGCGCGGCATCAGCTTTGCCAATGGCGTGGCGCTGAGCCAGGATGAGAAGAGCCTGTTCGTCAACGAGACCGGCAAGTACCGGGTGTGGAAGATCGCGGTGGACGCGAACGACCTGGACATCAGCGAGGCCGATGCCAAGGTGAAGGCGCCCGCCGGCAGCCAGCCCGCGCCCCAGGCCCGCGTGCTGCTGGACAACCTGCCCGGCTACCCCGACAACCTCATGCGCGGCATGGACGGCCGCATCTGGCTGGGCTTTGCCAAGCCGCGCGGCGCCGCCATCGACAACATGGCCGGCAAGCCCTGGCTGCGCAGCCTGACGCTGCGCCTGCCGCGCGCGCTATGGCCCATCCCCAAGCCCTACGGCCATGTGATCGCGTTCACCGACGACGGCAAGGTCGTGGCCGACCTGCAGGACCCGACGGGCGCCTACCCCGAGACCACGGCCATCACCGAGACGGCCGACCGGCTGTATGTGCAAAGCCTGCACGCGCACGGCCTGGGCTGGTTGTCCAAGGATGTGCTGCAGCCGAAGTAGAGAGCAGGAAGGCAAGCGGCAGGGGAGGCGCGCGTCCCACGGGCATCCTTCGGGTTCGGGTGCAGTCACTCAATACCCGAAACCGTTCGGGCTGAGCCTGTCGAAGCCTTGCGCGGCGCTTCGACGGGCTGAGCGTGAACGGTTTTGTATTTTCGAACGCAATCGGGCCTCAGGCGTGGTGCTTGGTCTGCACCTCGGCACCGGTGTCCGTCCAGCCGAAGAACCGGCACACCTCTGCGCGCATCGCCAGCGTGTCGGCCCGGCCCAGGGCCATCAGCTCCTGTGTGTAGCCGGACTCGAACAGCAGGTAGCTGGCCAGCGCCGCGCCGCGCACATCCGCCATGTTGGACGTGACACCCAGCGCCGCCAGCATGGTGCGCACCGGGCCGGGCAGCTCGCCCACATGGCGCGCCGCCACGGCGTCCAGCCGCTGCGACGGCGCGATGACCAGGAGCTCGATGGGGCGCAGCGCGCTTTTATTGCGCACGCCTTCGGGGATGAGCGACAGCGTCTGGTTCACGCGCTGCACGCGCTCCACGTCCACGGCCAGGGCATCGAGAAAGATGTTGGACAGCGCATGCCCCGCGATCTGCGCAAGCGACGGGTAGTTGGCCGTGGGGTTGGCGGCGGTGTCGCCCTTGGGCTCGTGCATGCGGCCCGCGCCGATGACGAGGATGCGCTCGGCCCCCAGGTGGATCGCCGGGGCGATGGGGGCCGACTGCCGCATGGAGCCGTCGCCGAAGAACTCGGTGTGGTCGTCGATGGTGATGCCCTTGGCCGGAAAGATGAACGGAATGGCCGAGGACGCCAGCAGGTGCTCGTGCGTGATGCGGTCGCGCGCCGCCTTGCGCTGCGAGCGCACCCAGGGCTGCACCGGCGCGTTGGATTCGAAGAAGGTCACGTGCTCGCCCGAGCTGTAGCTCGATGCCGTCACCGCCAGCGCCGTGAGGTGGCCTTTGCGGATGAGCCTGGGCAGGCGCACCAGCGGCACCATCTTGACCAGCAGTTTTTCCAGCGGCGAGTTGTCCAGCAGCGACCGGGGCCGCATGCGCCGCCAGCGCGCCAGGGCCCAGCCCATGGACAGCAGCGTGAGCCAGCGTGCCCCGCTGCGCATCACCGACAGCGAGTCGGCCCCGTACACCTGGCTGGCGTGGAACTGGCGCCACACCCGCGCAATGCGGCGCACCGCGCGGTCGAAGTGGTCCGCGCCGCAGGCCAGTGCGGCGGCATTGATGGCGCCGGCCGAGGTGCCGGTGATGATCGGGAAGGGGTTGGGCTCATCGCCCGCGCCGCAGGCGTTGCGGATGTCGGCGATGGCTTCGAGCACGCCCACCTGGTAGGCGGCCCGGGCGCCGCCGCCGGTCAGCAGCAGGCCCGTGGGGCGGGTGGGAGGCGTGGGCGCGGTGGCGGCGGGCGCGGTGTGGGGGCGGGTCGATGGCATCTGCGATGGGGCGGGGGTGTGCCCCGAGTGTGGAGTGCTCTACCGCTGGCCCCATCTGGGAAAACCCGCATGGCGGGCGGCGGGTGGCGCGCCTGGCGGTGGCGGCATCACCGAGATGCCGCGGGCCGGGACGCAGCGGCAGGTCGGGTCAGCGCTGGCTCAGCAGCAGCACCGCCACGGCATCGCCCTGCAGCACGGCAATGCCGTGGTCGCGGGCGAACAGGCGTGCGTTGTCACTCAGCTGCCCGTGCGTGGCCACGTAGATGCCGCCCGACGAGCCCCGGGCCTGAATCGCCGCGTGCAGCTCGCGCAGCGGCTCCACGCCGTGGGTGGCGGCCTTCCAGCGGCGGGCGCTGACCAGCGTCGTGCGCCCGTCCTGGGTCAGGCACAGGTCGGCCGCGCCGTTGGCGGGCAGGCGCTCGACCGCGTAGCCCGCGCGCGTCCAGGCGGCGGCCAGCGTGTCGGCAAAGCTGCGCCAGGGCATGCTGGCCACGGCGTCCAGCATCTCGGCCACCCGGGCGGGGTTGGGGGCGCGCAACTGCTTCCAGGCCGCGATGCAGCCCACCACCAGGATGGGAAAGCTGGCCAGGGCGCCCGCCACGAAGTATTCCTTGGGCAGCAGCGCGCCCGCTGCCATCACGATCAGGCCGACCACCAGGAAGCTGACCCACCAGGGCGAGCGCAGCAGCATGGCAAACAGGGACTTTTCGGCCATCTTGAATTTCACGGGGAAACCTTCTCTTCTTCTCGGTGGGTTCGGATGCGCCAGGGACGCGACAGGCGCGCATTGTCCTTCAGCCGAAGGGGCACCGTCCTTCGGAATAGACTAGCGGACCCACAGGAGTTAATTGAATGGCAGTCACCGAACAGGGCCTCTTGGCCGCTCTTTCCAGCGTTCTGGACCCCCACACGGGCAAGGATTTCGTCAGCACCCGCGCCGTGCGCAACGTGCAGATCACCGGTGGCGACATCGCGTTCGACGTGGAACTGGGCTACCCCGCCAAGAGCCTGGTGCCCGAGCTGCGCCGCAGCCTGGTGGCCGCCGCCAAGGGCGTGACGGGCGTCGAGAACGTCTCGGTCAACATCACCACCAAAGTCATCGCCCATGCCGTGCAGCGCGGCGTGCAGCTGCTGCCCCAGGTGAAGAACATCATCGCCGTGGCGTCTGGCAAGGGCGGCGTGGGCAAGAGCACCACGGCCGCTAACCTGGCCCTGGCGCTGGCCGCCGAGGGCGCCAGCGTGGGCGTGCTGGATGCCGACATCTACGGCCCCAGCCAGCCCATGATGCTGGGCATCAACCGCCGCCCCGAAAGCGACGACGGCAAGACCATGGAGCCGCTGGAGAACTATGGCGTGCAGGTCATGTCCATCGGCTTCCTGGTGGACCAGGACGAAGCCATGATCTGGCGCGGCCCCATGGCCACCCAGGCGCTGGAGCAGCTGCTGCGCCAGACCAACTGGAAGGACCTCGATTACCTCATCATAGACATGCCGCCGGGCACCGGCGACATCCAGCTCACGCTGTCCCAGCGCGTGCCCATGACCGGCGCGGTGATCGTCACCACCCCGCAGGACATCGCCCTGCTCGACGCCAAGAAGGGCATCAAGATGTTCGAGAAGGTGGGCGTGCCTATCCTGGGCATCGTCGAGAACATGGCCGCCCACGTGTGCAGCAACTGCGGCCATGTGGAGCACATCTTCGGCGCCGATGGCGGCAAGAAGATGGCGGCCGACTACAACATGGACTACCTGGGTGCGCTGCCCCTGGACATGAGCATCCGCCTGCAGGCCGACAGCGGCAAGCCCACGGTGGTGGCCGACCCCGATGGCGAGATCGCCCAGATCTACAAGAAGGTGGCGCGCGACGTGGCGGTGAAGATCGCCCAGCAGGCGAAGGATTTTTCGAACAAGTTTCCGACGATCTCGATCAGCAAGAACACCTGAGGGGAGTTTTGCTATTAAATGGATAGCTGCTGGCGCTTGATGGACAAGCGGCAGGGCCCCAAAAGGCTGCGCAGAGGACTGACCCCATGAGCGAAAAGCCCGTCGGCCTGATCGACCCGCCCGCAGGCTACGCCGATTGGCTGGCCGAGTTGAAGGGGCGCATCCACGGCTCCCAGCAGCGCGCCACGCTCGCTGTGAACCGTGAGTTGGTCCTGCTGTACTGGCAGATCGGCCGGGACATCCTGCAGCGCCAGGCGGCGCAGGGTTGGGGCTCGAAGGTGATCGATCGGCTGGCACAGGACTTGCGCGCAGCCTTTCCTGAGATGAAGGGCTTTTCTCGGGCTAACCTCATGTACATGCGCGCGTTTGCGCAGGCGTGGCCTGATGCGGCAATTGTCCAACAGGCTGTTGGACAATTGCCTTGGGGCCACAACCTGGTGCTTCTGTCGCAGTTGAAAGATCCCGCGCAACGGCTGGCCTATGCACAAAGTGCCATTGCGCATGGATGGTCGCGCAATATGCTGAACATCCATATCGAAACCCGTCGCCTGGAACGCAGCGGCCAGGCGGTGACGAATTTCGAGGGCTGCTTGCCCAAGCCGCAGTCGGACTTGGCCCGAGAATCTCTGAAAGACCCCTACCGTTTTGACTTCCTGGGCTTGTCCGACGAGGCTCAAGAGCGCGAAATCGAAGGTGCCCTGGTCAAGCATGTGACTGAATTCCTGCTGGAACTCGGCGCAGGGTTTGCCTTCGTGGGCAGGCAGGTGCTGCTGGATGTGGGTGGCGACGAGTTTTTCATCGACCTGTTGTTCTATCACCTCAAGCTGCGCTGCTATGTGGTGATCGAATTGAAGGCGGGCAAATTCAAACCCGAGCATCTCGGCCAATTGGGCTTCTACCTCACGGCAGTGGACCGCCAGGTCAAGGGCGAGTACGACAACCCCACGATTGGACTGCTGCTGTGCAAAACCAAGAACAAGGTGGTGGCTGAGTACGCTCTCGGAGACAAGTCGCAACCGATGGGCAGTGCCGAGTACAAGTTGCTGGAGTCCCTGCCCGCAGAATTGCAGACCAGCCTTCCCAGCATCGAGCAGATCGAGCGTGAACTGGCGGACAGCCCGATGCCCGATGCCGGAGATACTTGATTGCTCCTGAAATGTGAGCTTCTAGCGCTTTCTACATAAGCGCTACAGCCAAAAAAATGCCTGCAAACCTCCGCCCATGAACCTGCTCGCCTCCCTGCGCTACCTGGTTGCCCTGCACGAGCACCGGCACTTCGGCCGGGCGGCGCAGGCCTGCCACATCACGCAACCGGCGCTGTCGAACGCGCTGCGCTCGCTGGAGGAGGAGTTCGGGGTCGTCATCGTGCAGCGCGCGCGCACCTATGTGGGCCTGACCCACGAGGGCGAGGCCGTGCTGGCCACGGCGCAGCGCATGCTGCGCGACAACGAGGTGCTGCGCCAGGAACTGAGCAGCACGGAGGCCGAGCCGCAGGGCCGCCTGCGCATGGCGTCCACGCCCACGGCGGTGCCCATCCTCTCGCGCTTTGCGGCCATGCTGCAGGCGCGGCACCCGGGCATACTGCCCGTGGTGCTGTCGATGAGTTCGCAGGAGCTCGAACAGCGGCTCGAAGACCTGTCGCTGGACCTGGCCGTGGGCTACAGTGAGCGCATGCAGGCCAAGCGCGTGAACCTGCGCTCGTGGCCGCAGTGCAACGAACACTACTACCTGCTGCGCCGTGCCCTCACGCCCGGCCCGGACCGCCTGTGCATCGGCGCGCCCATGCGCTGGAAGGACGCGGCGCGGCTGCCGCTGTGCCTGCTCACCCCCGACATGCACAACCGCTTCATCATCGACGAGGCGTTCCGCGAGGCGGGCGAACCCGTGCCGCCCGCCATCGAGACCAACTCGGTGCTGACCCTGGTGCTGTCCGTGCTGTCGGGCGAGGTCTGCAGCGTGCTGCCGGGCGCCATGGTGGCCGCCGCGCGCAGCGAACGCGGCCTGGAGGCCCTGCCCCTGGTCGCGCCCGATGTGCGCACGCCCATCGGCTTCATGACCCAGCGCGGGCCCCGCGTTTCCCGGGCCCTCGAAGCCGCGCTCGAGCTGCTGGACCAGCCTGCCTGGCGGGACCATGTGGCGCTGCACTGCGGAGAGCTGAGGGACTCCCCCTGAGTCGCCTTCGGCGCCTTCCCCCAAGGGGGGACGCACCCCGTGGCCTGGCCAAGCCAGTTCCACGGGTGCACTGGCTTGGCACCGCGCCAGTTTCGTCGGCTTTAGCGTGACTGACTTTGGCTGATTGCAAGCCATCTGCAATCAATTTCCATTCGCGTCATTCAATTGTTGAATCGCAGCATGTGCCGATTCAATTTGACGCTAGGGCGCTCCTGTCCGGACACTCCGCCCCGCGCAATTGACTTGCGTCAAGAAAAACTGGTGCACACGCTGCAGCGCCTGCACGACATCACAGGAGAGAGAACCTATGAACGCATCCACAGCGGGCTCGGCCGCCTTGCCCGGGGCCCACGCGTCTCACGGCTTCCTGGACAAGGAGCGCATCATCGCCGCGCCCGGCTTCAACCGGTGGCTGGTGCCGCCGGCAGCGCTTGCGATCCACCTGTGCATCGGCATGGCCTATGGCTTCTCGGTGTTCTGGCTGCCGCTGTCCAAGGCTCTCTCCACGGCCCGCACGGGCTCGGCCTGCGCCAAGGACATGAGCTTCTTCGCCGAGCTGTTCGCATCGGGCTGCGACTGGCGCGTGGCCACGCTGGGGTGGATGTACACCCTGTTCTTCGTCTTCCTGGGCTGCTCTGCCGCCATCTGGGGCGGATGGCTGGAACGTGCCGGCCCGCGCAAGGCCGGCGTGGTCTCGGCCGTGTGCTGGTGCGGCGGCATGCTGCTGTCGGCGCTGGGCATTCACCTGCACCAGTTCTGGCTCATGATCCTGGGCTCGGGCGTGATCGGGGGTATCGGGCTGGGGCTTGGCTACATCTCCCCCGTGTCCACCCTGATCAAGTGGTTCCCTGACCGGCGCGGCATGGCCACCGGCATGGCCATCATGGGCTTTGGCGGCGGCGCGATGATCGGCTCGCCCCTGGCCGTGGACCTGATGAAGCACTTCTCGAGCCCCACCGACGTGGGCGTGATGCAGACCTTTGTGGTCATGGCGCTGGTGTACTTCGTGTTCATGATGGCCGGTGCCCTGGGCTACCGCGTGCCGCCCACGGGCTGGAAGCCCGCCGGCTGGACCCCGCCACCCCCCTCGGCCAACGCCATGATCACCCAGCGCCACGTGCACGTGAAGCGCGTCTGGGGCATCCCGCAGTTCTGGCTCATCTGGGTCGTGCTGTGCATGAACGTGAGCGCCGGCATCGGCGTGATCGGCATGGCCTCGCCCATGCTGCAGGAAGTCTTCGGCGGCGGCCTGATCGGTGTGCAGCAGAAGTTCGGCGAACTCGACAAGGCCCAGCTGGCCGCCATTGCGGCGGTGGCGGGCGGCTTCACGGCGCTGCTGTCGCTGTTCAACATCGGCGGCCGCTTCTTCTGGGCCAGCCTGTCCGACAAGTTCGGCCGCAAGATGACCTACGTGATCTTCTTCGTGCTCGGCGGCCTGATGTACGCGAGCATCCCCAGCTCTGCAGGCGCGGGCAGCAAGCTCCTGTTCGTGGGCGCCTTCTGCGTGATCCTGTCGATGTACGGCGGCGGCTTCGCCACGGTGCCGGCCTACCTGGCCGACCTGTTCGGCACGCAGTTCGTGGGCGCCATCCACGGCCGCCTGCTCACGGCCTGGGCCACGGCCGGCATTCTCGGCCCCGTGGTGGTCAACTACATGCGCGAATACCAACTGGGCCTGGGCCTGCCGCGCGAACAGGTGTACAACCAGACCATGTACATCCTGGTGGGCATGCTGGTGATCGGCCTCATCGCCAACCTGATGGTGCGTCCGCTGGCCGACAAGTGGTTCATGAGCGACGAGGAACTGGCGCACGAGAAGAAGCTGGCCCACGAAAAGAGCGTGGCGGCCGAAGTGGGCGGCGGCCCCGGCAGCGGCGGCACGACCAGCCCTGCGCTGGTGGCCTTCGCGTGGCTGGCAGTGGGTGTGCCGCTCGTCTGGGGCATCTACAAGACGCTGGTGAGCGCCGCCAAGTTCTTCCAGTGACGAAGGCGCAGGCCGCCGCCATGGCGCCTTCGCTGATGCACGGGGCCGCAGCCGCCCTGTGCGCGCCCCTTGCGGGGCAGGGGCCGGGAACGCCGCGGGCGTGGCACAGTCCAAGCCGTGGCGCACCGTCCAGGAGACCATGATGAAGCAAGAAAAAATCGAGTTCTACAAAGGCCCCGCCGGCGGATGGGGCGCGCTCAACAGCGTCAAGAACGCGCTGCTGCGCCAGGACATTCCGTTGAAGGGCGCCAAGACGCTGCTCTCGGCCAACCAGCCCGACGGCTTCGACTGCCCGGGCTGCGCCTGGCCCGACCGCAACCATGCGTCCACCTTCGAATTCTGCGAGAACGGCGTCAAGGCCGTCGCGGCCGAGGCCACCGCCCGCCGCGCCGGACCCGGCCTGTTCGCCCAGTACACCGTGGCCGAGCTGGCCGAGCAGAGCGATTTCTGGCTCGAAGACCAGGGCCGGCTCACGCAGCCCATGGCCTACCACGCGCCCAGCGACCAGTACCGCCCGATCTCCTGGGACGATGCGTTCACGCTGATCGCGCGCCACCTGAACGCGCTGCCCGACCCCAACCAGGCCATCTTCTATACCTCGGGCCGGGCCAGCAACGAGGCCGCCTTCCTGTACCAGCTGTTCGTGCGCCAGTTCGGCACCAACAACTTTCCCGACTGCTCGAACATGTGCCACGAGCCCAGCGGCAGCGGCATGCGCCCGCAGATCGGCGTGGGCAAGGGCACGGTGACCCTGCACGACTTCGAGTGCGCCGACGCGATCTTCATCTTCGGCCAGAACCCCGGCACCAACCACCCGCGCATGCTCGGCGAGCTGCGCGAGGCGCACAAGCGCGGCGCGCGCATCGTGAGCTTCAACCCCCTGCGCGAGCGCGGGCTGGAGCGCTTTGCCGACCCGCAGGACAAGCTGGAGATGGCCACGATGGGCTCCACGCCCATCAGCACCCACTACTTCCAGCTGCGCGTGGGCGGCGACCTGCCGGCGGTCAAGGGCATGATGAAGCATGTGCTGGAGCAGGAGGACGCACGCGGCGGCGTGCTCGACCACGCCTTCATCGCCGAGCACACCACCGGCTTTGCAGCCATGGCGGACGACCTGCGCACCGAATGCTGGGAACTGCTGGAGCAGGAGTCGGGCCTGACCGAGGCGCAGATGCGCTCCGCGGCCGACATCTACATCGGCGCCAAGAGCGT
Source organism: Acidovorax sp. LjRoot194 (assembly GCF_964253015.1). Classification (NCBI taxonomy): domain Bacteria; kingdom Pseudomonadati; phylum Pseudomonadota; class Betaproteobacteria; order Burkholderiales; family Comamonadaceae; genus Acidovorax; species Acidovorax sp. LjRoot194. The sequence goes on from NZ_CAXUQB020000001.1 coordinate 1,511,935, forward strand.
GATCGCCTGCTGGGGCATGGGCATCACGCAGCACAAGTACGCGGTGGCCACCATCCAGGCCATCGTCAGCCTGCTCATGATGCGCGGCAACATCGGCCGCGAGGGCGCGGGCCCGTGCCCGGTGCGCGGCCACAGCAACGTGCAGGGCGACCGCACCATGGGCATCTGGGAAAAGCCCCCGGCCGCCTTGCTGGACAAGCTGCGCGACGTGTTCGGCTTCGAGCCGCCGCGCGAGAACGGCGTGGACACGGTGGAGGCCATCCGCCAGATGCTGGACGGCAAGGGCAAGGTGTTCTTCGCCCTGGGCGGCAACTTCGCATCCGCCACGCCGGACACCTACGAGACCTGGAAGGCCCTGCAGCGCTGCGACCTCACGGTGCACGTGACCACCAAGCTCAACCGCAGCCACATCGTGCATGGCAAGGAGGCGCTGATCCTGCCATGCCTGGGCCGCACCGAGATCGACATGCAGGCCACCGGCCCGCAGGGCGTGACGGTGGAAGACTCGATGAGCATGGTGCACATCTCGGTGGGCATCAACCCGCCCGCGTCCGAGCACCTGCTGTCAGAGCCCGCCATCGTCGCGCGGCTTGCCGCCGCCACGCTGGGCGCGCGCAGCAACGTGCCCTGGCTGTGGCTGGTGGAAGACTATGCGCGCATCCGAGACCAGATCGAAAAGGTGTTCCCCGACTTCAAGGACTTCAACCAGCGCGTGGCCGTGCCCGGCGGGTTCCGCCTGCGCAACACGGCCAGCGAGCGCGTGTGGGCCACGGCATCGGGCAAGGCCAGCTTCCATGCCCATGCCGTGCCGCGCGATACGCCCACGCACATCGCGCGCGAACGCTACAAGGATGCGGTGGTCTTCACGCTGCTGACCACGCGCTCGCACGACCAGTACAACACCACCATCTACGGCATGGACGACCGCTACCGCGGCGTCTACGGCCAGCGCCGCGTGGTATTCATCAACGACAAGGACATCCGCGCGCTGGGCATGCAGGACGGCGACTGGGTCGACATCCAGACCGTGTGGAGCGACGGCCAGGAGCGCCGGGCCGACCGCTTCAAGCTGGTGGCCTACGACATCCCGCGCGGCAACCTCGCGGCCTACTACCCCGAGACCAACCCCCTGGTGCCGCTGTCCGCAGTGGCGGACGCGGCGGGCACGCCCACCTCCAAGTCCATCCCCGTGCTGCTGGTGCCGCACAAGCCCGCCGGTGGTGCCGTGGCGGTGGACGAGGCCGGTGCGCAGGCCGTTGCCCCATGAGCGCGCCGGCCCTGCCATGACGGCCGCACACGATACCCTGGCAGCCTCCATCCTGCGGGCGCTGGAGGAGGATTCGCACGGCGGTGCCGACGCACCCTCTGGCATGTCGCTGCCCCGCCTGGGCAAGCGCCTGGGCCAGGGCGCGAGCGTACTGCTGCGCGAGCTGAGCCTCATGAGCGATGCGCCCGTGGGCGGGCAGCGCGGCCCCGGGTGGGTGCGTGTGGACCGGGTCGGCGAGCGCTGGGTGGCCTTCCTGACCGACGAGGGCCGGGCCGTGGCCCGTGAGCTGGCGGTGGCCGGAGATGCACCATGAACGGACAGGCGATGCAGGGGCTTGCGGTGCACGGCGACAACAACGAGGAGGACGCCGACGAGGAGGCCCTGGCCCGGGGCCTGCATGCCCTGGCCTCGCGCCCGGTGCGGGTGTATGGCGAGGCGGGTGCGCCCGGCGAAGGCACGCTGCGCCTGGACACGCTGGCCGAGGAGATTCCGGTGGCGCTGGTGTTCAACGGCGTATCGCACGCGGTCATGATGGCCACGCCCGAGCAACTCGACGACTTCGCACTGGGCTTTGCGCTCAGCGAAGGCATCCTCGACCACGCGCACGACGGCCGCAGCACCGCGCTGCGCTTGGCCGACCAGAGCGCCGCGCACCTGCCGGCGGGCGTGCCAGGGGTCGAGGTGCACATGGAGATATCTGCGCGCAGTTTCGAGCGCCTCAAGCAGCGGCGCCGCAGCATGGCAGGGCGCACGGGCTGCGGCGTCTGCGGCGTGGAAAGCTTTGCCGCCCTGGACCTGGAGCCCGCGCGGCTGCCCGCCCGCGACTGGGTGGAGCGCGTGGATCTGCACACGGTGCTCACGGCCTTTGCCGGGTTGAAGGCGCAGCAGCCGCACAACGCGCATTCGGGCTCGCTGCATGCTGCCGGCTGGGCCACGCTGGACGGGCAGCTGGCCCGTGTCTGCGAAGACGTGGGCCGGCACAACGCGCTGGACAAGCTCATCGGCTGGCTGGCGCGCAGCGGGCGGCTTGCGGAGCCGGGCTTCGTGGTGCTCAGCAGCCGGGGCAGCCACGAACTGGTGCGCAAGTGCGCGCGCGTGGGACTGGCGGCGCTGGCCACCATCTCGGCCCCCACCGCGACCGGCGTGCAGGTGGCCGAGCTGGCCGGGCTGCGCCTGTGGGGGCTGTGCCGCGCGCCGCGCGCGGTGCTGTATGCACCGGGAGCGCAGGCCTCGCACGCCTCCCCCGGGGGCTGAAACGCAGGGGCATTGCTCGCCGTGTCTGCGGGCTGGCAGTACAGTCGGGCCATGTCTTTGCGCCCCACCCTCGAAGTCGCCGTCATCATGCGCCGTGAGCGCCTGGACAACCGCTGGCAGCCCTGGCGCTGGACGCTGGACGACGTGGTGCCCGGCGAAGCGGCCTTTGGCGATGTGCCGCGCCTGCTGCGCGAAGATGCGGACGAAACCCGCTGGCTGTTCCCGGGCTTTGCCGTCGAACTTTTCAAGGACGACGGCGAGGGCTACCACCTGAACCTTACCAGCCCGGCACCGTGCTGGTTCGTGCTGTGGCGCATGGACGAAAGCGGCGCCGAGGAAGGCCGGCTGGCACGCCCGGTGGCGGTGAGCCTGAGCTACCACGACGCCGGCCGCTGGCTCGATGCGCAGGAGGCGGTCGAGCAGGTGCCCGCACCGCCCGCCGTGCTGCAGGCGCTGCAGGCCTTCGTGGACGAGCACTACGTGCCCGAGCCCAAGCGCCGACGCAGGCCCGACAGCTTCCAGCCGCTGACCGACCGCTTCGGCAACCCTGCCTCCGTGTCCACCGACAAGCGCCGTGGCGGTGGGGGTCACGGTGGCTGACGGCTTCCTCACGCGTTGGTCGCGCCGCAAGCAGGATGTGGCGGCGGGCAAGCCCGTGGAGGAGCCCGCACCGCAAGCGCCGCCGCCGGCTGCGGCGCAGGCCGAGCCTGGCGCGAAGGCACCGGCTGGCGTACCCCAGGCACCGACCGAACCAGCGACCCCGCAGCAGCCCCCCGCGCCCACGCTGGCCGATGCCCAAGCCCTCACGCCCGAGTCTGACTTCAAGCCCTTCGTGCAGCGCGCGGTCTCGCCCGATGTGCGCAACCTGGCGATGAAGAAGCTGTTTACCGACCCGCACTTCAACGTGATGGACGGCCTGGATATCTATATCGGCGACTACACCCAGCCCGACCCTTTGCCCGAGGGCATGCTGCGGCAGATGGCCAGCGCCCATGCCATGGGCTTCTTCGACCATGAAAAGCCCTTGCCGGATGCGGAGGGCGATGCGGAAAAGCCCCCGGGTCCCGCTCAGCATCGGGATGATGCGGAGGCGCAAGAGGCCGCGGGCGTGGCACAGTCGGGGGTATGCACCGCTGTTCCTAGCGAGTCCTCCAGCGAGCCCGGCGCGCCCGTGCTGTCCCCCACCGGGGCAGCCGACGCACCAGCCAGCCAACCCGACCATGACCACGACGCTCATCTGCGACTGCAACCAGACGATGCCACTCGACGCGAAAGCGTTGGGCGCGGCACTGCATGACGACCAGGGCCTGACCCTTCACTCCACGCTGTGCCGGCGCGAAGCCGGCGCTTTCCAGCAGGCCATCAAGACCGGCCAGGACGTGGTGGTGGCCTGCACGCAAGAGCAGCGCCTGTTCGCCGAGCTGGGCCAGCAGACCGAGGGCGCCATCTCCCCCATCCGCTTCGTCAACATCCGCGAGACCGGCGGCTGGAGCCGCGATGCGGACCGCGCCACCCCCAAGATCGCGGCGCTGCTGGCTGCGGCGCAGTTGCCCGAGCCCGAACCGGTGCCCACGGTCACCTTCAAGAGCACCGGTCGCCTCTTGATCATCGGCGCGCTCGATGTGGCCGAACGCGCTGCGGCCATGGTGTCCGATGTGCTGGAGGTGACGGTGTTCACCCAGGGCCCGGGCGCTGCGGGGGGCGCGCAGGCACGGCGCTTTCCGGTGCTGGGCGGGCGTATCACGGGCCTCACGGGCTGGCTGGGCGCGTTCGATCTGCAATGGTCGGCCGACAACCCCATCGACCTGGACCTGTGCACCCGCTGCAACGCCTGCGTGGCTGCGTGCCCCGAAGATGCCATCGGCCTCGACTACCAAGTCGACCTGACCGCCTGCCAGTCGCACCGCGCGTGCGTGAAGGTCTGCCAGGTGGCGGGCGCCATCGACTTCAGCCGCGAGGCGGCCCCGCACACCGAGCGCTTCGACCTGGTGCTCGACCTGCGCGCCGCTACAGCCACGCCCACCTTTGTGCAGCACGCGTTGCCGCAGGGGTACTTTCGCTGGGATGGCCGCGACATCGCCACGCTGCTGCGCCTGCGCGAGCTGGTGGGCGAGTTTGAAAAGCCCAAGTTCTTTGTCTACAAACAAAAGCTGTGCGCCCACAGCCGCAATGAAACCGTGGGCTGCAACGCCTGCGTGGACATCTGCTCGGCCGAGGCCATTGCGAGTGACAAGAGCCGCCAGCAAATCAAGGTGAACCCGAACCTCTGCGTGGGCTGCGGTGCCTGCACCACGGTGTGCCCCACGGGCGCGTTGACCTATGCCTACCCCAGTGCCACGGACCAGGGCCTGAAGCTCAAGACGCTGCTGTCCACCTATGCCGCAGCCGGTGGCAAAGACGCCGTGGTGCTGCTGCACAGCCAGGAGCGCGGCCAGGCGCTGGTGGAGGAACTGGGCCGCGCGGCGCAGCTCAAGGTGGCGCACGGCGTGCCGGCGCGGGTGATTCCGGTGGCGGTGTGGCACACGGCCAGCCTGGGCGTGGACCTGTGGCTGAGCGCCATCGCCTACGGCGCATCGCAGGTGACGGTGCTGGTGACCGATGAAGAAGCCCCGCAGTACCTCGAAGGCCTGCAGGCGCAGATGGATGTGGCGCAGGCCATCCTGCGCGGGCTGGGCTACACGGGCAGTCACCTGCAACTGGTGCGGGCCACGCATCCCACGGCGCTGGACGCCGCGCTGCAGGCCCTGGGGCAGACCCGCCAGGCCACGCCCGCCGTGCCCGCACGGTTTGCGGTGGCGCAGGAAAAGCGCAGCACGTTGGAGATGGCGCTGGACCATCTCATCGAATACGCGCCAGCCCCGGCCACGGTGCGGCCCGACGCCATTGCGCTGCCGGCCGCGGGCTCGCCGCTGGGCAGCATCAACGTGAACAAAGACCGCTGCACGCTGTGCCTGAGCTGCGTGAGCGCGTGCCCCGCCAGCGCCCTGCAGGACAACCCGCAGATGCCGCAACTGCGCTTCATCGAAAAGAACTGCGTGCAGTGCGGCCTGTGCGCCACCACCTGCCCCGAAGACGCGATCACCCTGCAGCCGCGTCTGCTGCTCACGCCCGAGCGTGCGCAGCTGCGCGTGCTCAACGAAGCCAAGCCCTGGGCCTGCGTGCGCTGCAGCAAACCGTTCGGCACGGTCAAGGCCATCGAGGCCATGCTGGGCAAGCTCTCGGGCCACCCCATGTTCCAGGGCGAGGCGCTGGAGCGCTTGAAGATGTGCAGCGACTGCCGCGTGATCGACCTGTATTCCTCCCAAAGCGAAGCGAAAGTGACGGACCTGTGAGCGCCCAACCTTCAATGACCCCTGCCGGCAGCTCGGCGCTGGACGAGGAAACCGCGCGCGCCGAGCTCTATGGCCTGCTGTCGCAGCTGTACTACGCAGCGCCGGGCCCGGAGCTGCTGTCCGCCCTGCGCGTGGCGGTGACCGAGGCACCGGCCGCTGGCGGCTTTCTACAGGAGTCCTGGCAGCAGCTGGTGGGCGCAGCACGTGCGCTGGACGATGCAGCCATTGCTCTGGAGTTCGACCGCCTGTTCGGCGGCGTGGGCAAGCCCGAGGTCTACCTGTACGCATCGCACTACGTGAGCGGCTTCTTGAACGAAAAGCCCCTGGCCCGCCTGCGCACCGAACTGGCCCGCCTGGGCCTGGCGCGTGACGAGGCGGCGATGCCCGAGACCGAAGACCACATCGCCTACCTGTGCGAGGTCATGCGCTACCTGATTGCCGGCGACGACGTGGCCGTGTGCAACCTGGCGTCGCAGCGCGACTTTTTTGCCACGCACTTGCAGCCGTGGGTCGGGTCACTGTGCGATGCGCTGGCGGCGCATCCGCAAGCACGGTTCTATGCTGCAACAGCACATTTCACGCGCGCCTTCGTCAGTGTGGAGGCGCAGGGCTTCGACATGCTCGATTGAGCCGTCCGGCGCTTACACCATCTGCGCGCAGCGCTATAAAAGATGAGTAAGTTGGTGGGTGGTATTCACCGCGATTGCGGTGTTGCACCTAGTGACATAGACTGTATGAACAGCATTTCATAGCTGCAGCCATTCTGGAGACAAGCATGCAGAACAGCCAAACCCCACCTTCGCGCCGCAGCTTCTTTGCCGGCGCCGCCACCGTCGGCGCCGCAGCGGCTGCCGTGGTGGCCCTTCCGCAGCTGGCGACGTCTCCCGAAGCGGCCGTGTCCGAGCCCCCCCGCGTGGCACCGGAGAAGGGCGGCGGGTACCACCTTTCCGCCCATGTGAAGCAGTACTACAAGACCACCCAACTCTGACCGGGGCGCCCCATGTTGCTCACCAAGAAGTCGCCGCACGCCGCGCCGGGCGCCGCGCCTGCCTCTCCTTTTGTTCACAGCCTGCGCCGCGGTTTGTCGCAGGCCCTGCCCACCATGGACCGGCGCGCGTTCCTGCGGCGCTCCGGCCTGGGCGTCGGCGTCGGCATTGCCGCGTCGCAGCTCACGCTGGTCAAGAAGTCCAACGCCGCCGAAGGCGCCAAGGTGGGCCTGGGCGACAGCAAGATCGAAGTGCGCCGCACCGTGTGCACCCACTGCTCGGTGGGCTGTGCGGTCGATGCCGTGGTCGAGAACGGCGTGTGGGTGCGCCAGGAGCCGGTGTTCGACTCGCCCATCAACCTGGGCGCGCACTGTGCCAAGGGCGCTGCGCTGCGCGAGCACGGCCACGGCGAGTACCGCCTGCGCTACCCCATGAAGCTCGTGAACGGCAAGTACGAGCGCATCAGCTGGGACACCGCGCTCAACGAGATCACCGCCAAGATGCAGGAGCTGCGCAAGGCCAGCGGCCCTGACAGCGTGTACTTCGTCGGCTCGTCCAAGCACAACAACGAGCAGGCTTACTTGCTGCGCAAGTTCGTGAGCTTCTGGGGCACCAACAACTGCGACCACCAGGCGCGCATCTGCCACTCCACCACGGTGGCCGGCGTGGCCAACACCTGGGGTTATGGGGCCATGACCAATTCGTACAACGACATGCAAAACAGCAAGGTCGCGATGTACATCGGCTCCAACGCGGCAGAGGCCCACCCCGTGAGCATGCTGCACATGCTGCACGCCAAGGAAACCGGCTGCAAGATGATCGTGGTGGACCCGCGCTTCACCCGCACGGCGGCCAAGGCCGACGAGTACGTGCGCATCCGCTCTGGTACCGACATTCCCTTCCTCTTCGGCCTGCTGTACCACATCTTCAAGAACGGCTGGGAAGACAAGCAGTACATCAACGACCGCGTCTACGGCATGGACAAGGTGCGCGAGGAGATCCTCGCCAAGTGGACGCCCGACAAGGTGGAAGAGGCCTGCGGCGTGAAGGAGGCGCAGGTCTTCAAGGTGGCGAGCATGCTCAACGCCCACCGCCCCGGCACCGTGGTGTGGTGCATGGGCCAGACGCAGCACACCATCGGCAACGCCATCGTGCGGGCATCGTGCATCCTGCAGCTGGCGCTGGGCAACGTGGGCAAGACGGGCGGCGGCACCAACATCTTCCGCGGCCACGACAACGTGCAGGGCGCCACCGACGTGGGCCCCAACCCCGATTCGCTGCCCGGCTACTACGGCCTGGCCGAAGGCTCGTGGAAGCACTTCGCGGCCGTGTGGGGCGTGGACTACGAGTGGATCAAGGCCAAGTACGCATCGCCCGCGATGATGACCAAGAGCGGCATCACCGTGTCGCGCTGGATCGACGGCGTGCTGGAGAAGAACGAGCTCATCGACCAGGACTCCAACCTGCGCGGCGTGTTCTTCTGGGGCCATGCGCCCAACTCGCAGACGCGCGGTCTGGAAATGAAACGCGCGATGGACAAGCTGGATTTGCTGGTGGTGGTGGACCCGTACCCCTCGGCCACCGCCGCCATGGCCGCCATGCCCGGCAAGGCCGAAGATTTGAACGCCAACCGCGCGGTGTACCTGCTGCCCGCGGCCACGCAGTTCGAGACCAGCGGCTCGTGCACCGCGTCCAACCGGTCGCTGCAGTGGCGCGAGAAGGTCATCGAGCCCCTGTGGGAGAGCCGCTCGGACCACATGATCATGCACCAGTTCGCCGAGAAGCTGGGCTTTGCCGCCGAGCTGTCCAAGAACTACAAGATGCAGAAGGTCAAGGGCATGGACGAGCCCGTGCCCGAGGACATCCTGCGCGAGATCAACAAGAGCGTGTGGACCATCGGCTACACCGGCCAGAGCCCCGAGCGGCTGAAGGCGCACATGAAGAACATGCACCTGTTCGACGTGAAGACCCTCAAGGCCAAGGGCGGCAAGGACAAGGACACGGGCTACGACTTCACCGGCGACTACTTCGGCCTGCCCTGGCCCTGCTACGGCACGCCCGAGCTCAAGCACCCCGGCTCGTCCAACCTGTACGACACCTCCAAGCATGTGATGGACGGCGGCGGCAACTTCCGCGCCAACTTCGGCGTGGAAAAGGACGGCGTGAACCTGCTGGCTGAGGACGGATCGTTCTCGCTGGGCAGCGAGATCACCACCGGCTACCCCGAGTTCGACCACGTGCTGCTCAAGAAGCTCGGCTGGTGGGACGACCTGTCGGACGCCGAAAAGGCCAAGGCCGAAGGCAAGAACTGGAAGACCGATCCCACCGGCGCGATCATCCGCGTGGCCATGAAGCACGGCTGCCACCCGTTCGGCAACGCCAAGGCGCGTGCCGTGGTGTGGAACTTCCCGGATGCGATACCGCAGCACCGCGAGCCGCTGTACGGCACCAAGCCCGAGCTGATGGCCAAGTACCCCACGCACGACGACAAGAAGGCCTTCTGGCGCATGCCCACGCTGTACAAGAGCGTGCAGGACAAGAACATCGCCGACAAGGTGCACGAGAAGTTCCCGCTCATCCTGAGCTCGGGCCGCCTGGTCGAGTACGAAGGCGGCGGCGAGGAAACCCGCTCCAACCCCTGGCTGGCCGAGCTGCAGCAGGAGTCGTTCGTCGAGATCAACCCGAAGACGGCGGCCGACCGCGGCATCCGCAACGGCGAGCGCGTGTGGCTGAGCTCGCCCACCGGCGCACGCCTGAACGTGCAGGCGCTGGTCACCGAGCGCGTGGCACCCGACACGGTGTGGATGCCGTTCCACTTCTCGGGGCGCTGGCAAGGCGCGGACATGCTGGCGTACTACCCCAAGGGCGCAGCGCCCATCGTGCGCGGCGAAGCGGTGAACACCGCCACCACCTATGGCTACGACAGCGTGACCATGATGCAAGAAACCAAGACCACGATCTGCAACGTGGAACGCGCCTGATCGCGCCGCGCAAGGAGACCTACCCATGGCACGAATGAAATTCATCTGCGACTCAGAGCGCTGCATCGAATGCAACGGCTGCGTCACGGCCTGCAAGAACGAGCACGAGGTGCCGTGGGGCGTGAACCGCCGCCGCGTGGTCACGCTCAATGACGGCGTGCCCGGCGAGAAATCCATCTCGGTGGCCTGCATGCACTGCAGCGATGCGCCCTGCATGGCCGTGTGCCCCGTCAACTGCTTCTACCGCACGGACGAAGGCGTGGTGCTGCATGACAAGGACGTGTGCATCGGCTGCGGCTACTGCAGCTATGCCTGCCCCTTTGGCGCACCGCAGTTTCCTTCCACCGGCACCTTCGGCGTGCGCGGCAAGATGGACAAGTGCACCTTCTGCGCCGGTGGCCCCGAAGAGCATGGCAGCCAGGCCGAATTCGACAAGTACGGCCGCAACCGCCTGGCCGAGGGCAAGCTGCCCGCCTGCGCCGAAATGTGCTCCACCAAGGCCCTGCTGGCTGGCGATGGCGACGTGGTGGCGGACATCTTCCGCAACCGCGTGGTGCAGCGCGGCAAGGGCGCCGAAGTGTGGGGCTGGGGCACGGCCTACGGCTCGCAGCAGGCCGGCCAGCCTGCAGGGGGCAAGTCATGACCACGATGCAACGCACCTTGCTGGTCGCCTCCGCAGCCCTGGCCCTGGCGGCCCTGAGCGCCTGCGGCGAAAAGCCGCAGACCGGCGCCGGCATCCGCAGCGATGCCACACCCTACGCCGGCACCGGCAGCGCCTTCACGCAGCCGGGCTGGACGGCCGGTGACAAGGCGAGCTGGGAGGCGCAACTGAAGACGCGCCAGCAGTACGGCCAGAACGAGTACACGCGCATCACCGCGAAGTGAGGCCCGCCATGCAACACATCCTGTGGTCATTGGCGTTGGTGGTCGGGGTGGCCTGCGGCCCCGCACTGGCGCAGGCCCCGGCCGCTGGCGATGCAGCCTCTGCGCCTGCGGCAGCAGTAGCGCCTGCGCCTGCCACCGTGGCCCCGGCCGCGGGCGGCATCCAGAGCCAGAACATCTTCGAGGTCAAGCCGGACGCGAGCGCCGACCCCAAATACCTGGAGCAGACCAACGGCGAACGCGCCAAGGTGCAGCCCGGCAACAACGCGCCCATGTGGCGGCAGGTGGGGCAGGGCGTAACGGGCACCAGCAGCCTGCCCAAGAGCCAGGCGCCCGAGGCCGGCAACCTGATCCAGCCCTTCGTGCAGTACCCCGGCTCGCGCGTGACCAACGCCGGCGAGGCCTGGCGGCAGGTGCGCAACCAGTGGATCATCCCGTACGGCGGCTCGCTGCTGCTCATCGTAGCCGGTGCGATTGCGCTGTTCTACTGGGGCAAGGGCGCGATCAAGCTGCACGGCGCCGAGACCGGCCGCAAGATCGAGCGCTTCACCCCGTTCGAGCGCTCGGCACACTGGGCCAACGCGATTGCCTTCGTCGCCCTGGCGGTGTCGGGCATCGTGATGGCGTTCGGCAAGTTCTTCCTGCTGCCCATCATGGGTGCCACGCTGTTTGGCTGGCTGGCGTATGCACTCAAGAACATCCACAACTTCGCCGGCCCGCTGTTCGCGGTGTCGCTGGTCATCGTATTCTTCACGTTCCTCAAGGACAACCTGCCGCGCCGCGAGGACATCACCTGGATCGCCAAGGGCGGCGGCATGCTGTCGGGGCAAGAGGTGCCTTCGCACCGCTTCAACGCGGGCGAGAAGATCGTGTTCTGGGCCGGCGTGCTGGGCCTGGGCGTGATCGTGGTGGCCTCGGGCCTGGTGCTGGACAAGCTGATCCCCGGGCTCATCTACGAGCGCGGCACCATGCAGATCGCGCACATGGTGCATGCCGTGGCCACGGTGGTGATGATGATGATGTTCATGGGCCACATCTACATGGGCACCATCGGCATGCAGGGCGCCTACAAGGCCATGAAGACCGGCTATGTGGACGACACCTGGGCCAGGGAGCACCACGAGCTCTGGTACGACGACATCGAGGCCGGCAAGATCCCGCGGCAGCGCAGCGCCGTGGACGGACCGGCCGAGGCGGCCGCCGCCGCCGGCAAGCCCGCCCAGGCATGACATGTGAGGCACACCCCACCATGAAGACTCCACACCCCTTCCGTACCTTGGCGCTGACTATCTGTGCCGCTGGTGCGGGCAGCCTGGCCGTGGCCAAGCTGCCTCCGCCCTCGCCCGAGGCCGCCGCCAAGGCTGCAGAAGCCGCTGCCAAGGCCGCCTGGGCCGGCAAGGTCGACAACTACAAGCTGTGCCTGTCGCAGGACAAGGTGGCGGCCCACTACCGCAAGACCACGCCGGATGCCAAGCCTGCGGTGGCCACCGGCGCCTCGTGCGCTGACCCCGGCCCGTTCGCCTACACGCCGCCAGAGGCCAAGCCCCTGGAGGCCGCAGGTGCGCATTCGCCACCGGGCACGGCCAGCAGCCCGCCCAACACGGCCACGCCCGCCGCCGCGGCATCGGCACCCAAGCCCTGACCGCCACCGGCGGGGTGCGCGGGGTGCGTGCCCGTACTGCATACCGCCCCGCCGATACCGTACCCGTCCGAGCGCCCCACGGAGCAGTCTCTTCGCCCTTGGCCCCGCCCGGCGCAGGGCCAGGCTGAGCAGACGTCTGCATCCAGCACGCCTGCGTATAGTCCCTCCATGACCTCCCGCACCGCAACGGATTCCACCGCCCCGCCCTTGCCCCCCCTGCCGCGCCTGACGCAGGCCACGGCCCCGCTCACCCACAGTGTCGATGTGGTCAACGAACTGGGCGAGCGCGAGCAGGTCTCCATCCCCGCGGAGCGCCCGCTCACCGTGTATGTGGACAGGCGCGAGCTGGTCACGCTGATGACCCTGGGCGCGCACCCCGAGCTGCTGGTGCTCGGTTACCTGCGCAACCAGCGCCTCGTCGAGTCGGTGTTCGACATCGAGTCCATCACCGTCGACTGGGACGTGCACGCCGCCGCCGTGCGCACCCGCCACGGCATCGAGCGCATCGAAGAGCGCACGGCCAGCAAGGTGGTGACCACCGGCTGCGGGCAGGGCAGCGTGTTCGGTGGCTTGATGGACGAGGTGGACCGCATCGTGCTGCCCGAGGCGCGCCTCACCCAAGCCCAGCTGTACGGCATCGTCAACGCGATCCGCCTGAAGGAGTCCACGTACAAGTCTGCGGGTTCCGTGCACGGCTGCGCGCTGTTCCAGGGCGAGGAACTGCTCACTTTCGTGGAAGACGTGGGGCGCCACAACGCCATCGACACGATTGCGGGCTGGATGTGGATGAATGCGCAGTCGCCGCCGCCGCGGCCGACGGATGCAGCCACAGTGGGAGGAGGGCCCGCGCCCGAGCCCATGTCGGGCGCCGACAAGGTCTTCTACACCACCGGGCGTCTTACCAGCGAGATGGTCATCAAGTCGGCCCAGATGGGTGTGCCCATCGTGGTGTCGCGCAGCGGCATGACGCAGATGGGCCATGCGGTGGCGCAGCAACTGGGCCTGTGCGCCATCGGACGGGCGACCAACCGGCGCTTCGTCTGCTACAGCGGGGCGGACCGGCTGGTGCTGCAGCCGGAGCTGGCGCAGGCACCCGCGGTGCTGCCTGGGGCAGCGGCTGCGCCGCAGACACGGCGATAGCGGTCGGATGCCGGGCCACCGCGACGGCAACGGCTGCGGCTGCGGCGGCCACCGGGAGCCCCCAAGAGCACGCAGCGGCCACCGTCGAGGGGTCGCCCGCCGTGCAGGCACGTCATGCGCAGATGGCATGATGCGCGCATGAAAGACCGTCACATCCATGGCACCTGGGACAACACCCTGCCCAGCCAATGGGGCCCTGTGCCCGGAGAGATCGAAGTGCCGCTGGCCGGCGCGCCCACCGCGCCGGGGGCGCTTGTTGGCAACACAAATGGCGGGCCTGCGGGCGCTGCCCGACTGTCGCTCTGGGACTGGGTCCGCGAAGGCTTGCGCGCCGGATTTTTCCTGGCGCCCCGTACCGGCGCGGCGGCGCCCACGCCCTGGCAACTGGTGGTGCTGGCGCTCGCCAGCGGTGCGCTGCTGGCGGCCGTCGCGCGCCTGGAGATCGTGGGCCCCGCGCAGTTCAACCTGCGCGGCTGGCTGATTCCGTACTGGACGACGCTGGCGCTGCTGTGGTTTGCGTGGTGGGCCATGGCCCCGGCGCTGCGGCAACAGGCCGCGGCACCAGGGGCCGCCAGCCCCGAGCCTTCGGGCGGGCTGGCGGCGTGGTTCGCACTCTCCACCTGGGCGCCCATGGTTCCCACGCTGCTCACGTACGGGCTGTTGGGCTGGGCGGCGCAAAGGCCGCAGACCTGGCAGGGGCAGATCGCCGGATGGGTGATGTGGGCGCTGTACATCCCGCTGTTCGTGTGGCTGCTGGCGGCGGTGGTCGTGGTCAGTGCGCGTTTCATCCGCTCGCGCCTGCGCACGGCGGTCTTTGCCGCCGGGTTGGTGGGCCTGGCGGCCCTGGCCACGTGGCAGTTTCCCGACCGGCCCTGGGAGCTGGACACCGAAGCCGTCGCCGCGGCCCAGGAGCCTGCTCCGGAGCCGGCACGCCTGCACCTGTCGCAAACGGTCTTCGAAGCCCAGCAGGCACTGTGGCCGCAGCAGGTACAGGCGCTGGCGCCCGAGCGCCCGGGCGTGGTGGATGTCTACGGCCTGGTGTTCGCCCCCTATGCCAGCGAGGAAGTCTTCCGCCGCGAGAGCACCATGGTCAGCACACTGCTGAAGGAGCGCTTCGACGCCGACGGCCGCGTGCTGCACCTGCTCAACCATGCGGAAACCGCAGGCACCCACCTGTGGGCCACGCCGCAGAACCTGCAGCGTGCCATCGAGGCGCTGGCCGACCGCATGGACCGCGACAACGACGTGCTCATGGTCTACATGACATCCCACGGCGCGCGCAACCACGAGCTAGCCGCGTCGCACTGGCCTCTGGAGGTGCCGCCCGTCACGCCCGAGATGCTGCGCGCCGCGCTGGACGACGCCGGCATCCGCCACCGCGTGATCGCCGTGTCGGCCTGCTTTTCGGGCGGCTGGATCGACCCGCTGGCCACCGACGGCACGCTGATCATGACCGCGGCCGATGCCACGCACACCTCGTACGGCTGCGGCCGGCTGTCCGAGCTCACGTTCTTCGGCCGCGCGGTGTTCAACGAGCAGCTGCGCCAGACCCATTCGTTCACCGACGCATTCGCCAAGGCCGTGCCACTGATCCAGCAGCGCGAGGTCGAGGCCGGCAAGGCCGACGGCTTCTCCAACCCGCAGATCCGGGTGGGGGCGCAAATCGAACCTGTGCTCAAGGCGCTGGAGCAGCGGCTAGGCGCAGGCGAAGGCAGCGAGGCAACCGCCACGGCGCGGCCCTGACCGCGAGGGGCGGGCCCGCTGCCCGCGCAACGCCCGCCACCGCCCCAAAACACCCCACGGGCTGACGGCCCGTTCGCTTTGCGCTAAGGTCCGCGCCATGAACCTGTCTTTTCTGCGCCTGGGCTGGCGCACCCTGGCCCGTGACCTGCGCGCGGGCGAGCTGCGCCTGTTGATCGTTGCCGTCACCCTGGCGGTGGCCGCGCTCACCTCGGTGGGCTTCTTTGCCGACCGATTGCAGGGCGGCCTGCAGCGTGACGCCCTGCAACTGCTGGGCGGCGACGCGGTCGTGGCCAGCGACAACCCCACGCCCCAGGCCTTTGTGGACCAGGCCAAGGCGCTGGGCCTCCAGTCGGTCACCACGCTCGGCTTTCCCACCATGGGCCGTGCCAGCGACGCCCAGGGCGGCGCCAGCAAGCTCGTGGCCTTGAAGAGCGTGCAGCCGGGCTACCCGCTGCGCGGCAGCCTGCGGGTGGCCGACGCCCCCGGCGCCATCGACCAGCCCACGCGGGACATCCCGGCCAAAGGCGAGGTGTGGGTGGACGCCCCCTTGCTCGAATCGCTGAACCTGGCCATGGGCGACTTTCTGCTGCTGGGCGATACGCAACTACGCATCGCCCGCATCATCGTCATCGAGCCCGACCGGGGTGCCGGCTTCATGAGCTTTGCGCCGCGCGTGATGGTCAACGAAGGCGACCTGGCCACCACCGGCCTGGTGCAGCCCGCCAGCCGCCTGACCTACCGCTTTGCCGTCACCGGCCCGGCGCCAGCGGTCAAGGCTTTCAACGACTGGTCTGTCGCAGAGCTCAAAAAGCCCGAGGTGCACGGCGTGCGCGTCGAATCGCTGGAGAGCGGCCGCCCCGAAATGCGCCAGACGCTGGACCGCGCCCAGAAATTCCTGAGCCTGGTGGCCCTGCTGGCCGCGCTGTTGTCGGCCGTGGCCGTAGCCCTGGCCGCGCGCGGCTTCGCGGCAGAGCACCTGGACGCATCGGCCATGCTGCGCGTGCTGGGGCAGAGCCAGCGCACCATCGCGGGCGCGTACACCACCGAGTTCGCGCTGGTCGGCCTGTTTGCCAGCGCCCTGGGCGTGCTGCTGGGGTATGCGGTGCACCACGCCTTCGTGCTGCTGCTGGCGGGGCTGGTGGAGTCCGCCTTGCCCGCGCCCAGCCTGTGGCCCGTGGCCTTCGGCCTGGGCATGGGGCTCACGCTGCTGTTCGCCTTCGGCTTGCCGCCCGTGCTGCAACTGGCCCAGGTGCCGCCGCTGCGGGTGATCCGGCGCGATGTGGGCGGACTCAAGCCGGCATCCATGGCGGTGCTGGGGATCGGCATCGCAGGCTTTGCCGCGCTGCTGCTGACGGTGAGCAGCGACATTAAGCTGGGCCTGATTGCCGTGGGCGGGTTTGCGGGCGCGGTGCTCTTGTTCGCGGGCCTGGCCTGGGTGGCGGTCAAGCTGCTGCGGCGGAGCGTGAATGAGGCCACCGCCCCGCGTTGGCTGGTACTGGCCACGCGCCAGATATCGGCACGGCCTGCCTACGCCGTGGTGCAGGTCAGCAGCCTGGCCGTGGGCCTGCTGGCCCTGGTGCTGCTGGTGCTGCTGCGCACCGACCTGGTGGACAGCTGGCGCAAGGCCACGCCGCCGGATGCGCCCAACCGTTTTGTGATCAACGTCATGCCCGACCAGGCCGATGCCTTTCAGCAGACGCTCAAGGACAACAACGTCGCCAAGTACGACTGGTACCCCATGATCCGGGGCCGATTGGTGGCGGTGAACGGCAAAGCCGTGGGCCCGGCCGACTACACCGACGACCGCGCCAAGCGCCTGGTGGACCGCGAATTCAACCTCTCCAACGCCACCGAGGCGCCGCCCCACAATCAGGTGGTGGCGGGCCAGTGGACAGCGGGCGAAGAGGGCGCCATCAGTGTCGAAGAAGGCATTGCCGAAACTTTGGGCCTGAAGATGGGCGACCGCCTGCAGTTCGACATGGGCGGCGTGCTGAACGAGGCCCGCATCACCAGCCTGCGCAAGGTGGACTGGGGCTCGATGCGCGCCAACTTCTTCGTGATGTACCCGGTGGCCAGCGTGAAGGACGTGCCCGTCACGTACCTTGCCGCCTACCGCGCGCCCGAGGTGCAGGGGTTCGACAACGCGC
The DNA here is from genome assembly GCF_964253015.1 of Acidovorax sp. LjRoot194. Lineage (NCBI taxonomy): Bacteria > Pseudomonadati > Pseudomonadota > Betaproteobacteria > Burkholderiales > Comamonadaceae > Acidovorax > Acidovorax sp. LjRoot194. Next base: position 1,529,309 of record NZ_CAXUQB020000001.1, read on the forward strand.
TGGTGCGCCAATTCCCCAACATCACCAACGTGGACATGGCGGCCACCATCACCCAGGTGCAGCGCGTGCTGGACCAGGTGATCCGTGCGGTGGAGTTCTTGTTCGCCTTCACGCTGGCCGCTGGCCTGGTGGTGCTGTTCGCAGCCGTCACCGCCACGCGCGAAGAGCGTGCGCGCGAATACGCCATCATGCGCGCCGTGGGGGCGCGCGCCAGCTTGCTGCGGCAGGTGCAGCGCGCCGAGCTGGTGGGCGTGGGGCTGCTGGCGGGCTTTTTGGCCAGCAGTGTGGCCGTGGGCGTGGGTTGGGCGCTGGCGCGCTTCGTGTTCGACTTCGCCTGGACCGCGTCGCCCTGGGTGCCGCTGGCGGGTGCGGTGGCTGGCGCTGTGCTGGCTTTGGCAGCGGGCTGGTGGGGCCTGCGCGAGGTGCTGCTGCGGCCTGTGGTGGACACGCTGCGCCGCGCGGCGGAGTGAGCGGCTGGCGTGTGCCCCGTGCGGGACACCGCCAGTGCTGTTTTACGCCTGGTTGCTATATATTCGATAGCTGCTGCCGCTTGATGGTCAAGCGGCAGCGACATTTTTGATATGAATTCAGACGTTTCCAAAGACACCCCCGCAGACACCGAGCCCGGCCAGGAGGCTGCGGCGGCTGCTGTCACACCGTTCGAATGGATCGGCGGCGAAGCGCGCGTGCTGGCGCTCACCGAGCGCTTCTACGACCTGATGGACCTGGAGCCCGCGTATGCCGAGTTGCGTGCGGCCCACGGCAGCGAGCTGGTGCAGGCGCGGCAAAAGCTCTTCTGGTTCTTGTGCGGCTGGCTGGGTGGGCCCGACCACTACCAAAGCCGCTTCGGCCACCCGCGTCTGCGCATGCGGCACATGCCGTTTTCCATCGGCATCAAGGAGCGCGACCAGTGGGTGGCGTGCATGGACCAGGCCATGGGCGAGACGGGCGTGCCCGATGCCCTGCGCGGCCGCTTGAAGGAAAGCTTTATGGGCACAGCGGACTGGATGAGGAATAAGGGCACCCCCTGAGCGGCTGGGCCGTTTCCCTCGCAGCCTGTGGATGGGCCGGGTGTGTACCCATAGCGTTGAGTGCTATGTTTTTAATAGCTGCTAGCGCTTTATAGGTAAGCGCTACAGGCTTTTTTAACGCTTAAATCCCTACCCGCTGAAATGTATGGCCCCTTTGGGAAAGGCGCGCTACTAAGATGCGCCCAGCATCCATTCATTCAATTCACAACAAGGAGGGTGGGACATGTCAGCTACTGCTTGGATCGTTCTGGGCCTGGTCGCCGTGCTGGCGGTGTGGGCCGTCACTGTGTACAACCGGCTGGTGCAGCTGCGCAACCGCATCGCCAACGCGTTCGGCCAGATCGACGTGCAGCTCAAGCGCCGCCACGACCTGGTGCCCAACCTGGTCGAAGTCGCCAAGGGCTACCTCAGCCACGAGGCTGCCACGCTCGAAGCCGTCATCCAGGCGCGCGGTCAGGCCCAGGGCGCTGCCGCCGCTGTACGGGCAGAGCCTGGCAGCGCCAACGCCATGGGCGCGCTGGCTGCCGCCGAGGGCGTGCTGGGCAGCAGCCTGGGCCGCCTGATGGTGGTGGCCGAGGCGTATCCCGAACTCAAGGCCGACGCCACCATGCAGTCGCTGTCCGAAGAGCTGACCAGCACCGAAAACCGCCTGGGCTTTGCGCGCCAGGCGTACAACGACCAGGCGCTGGAATTCAACGACGCGGCAGCGCAGTTTCCTGACCTGGTCGTGGCGCGCCTGCTGGGCTTTCCCACCGTGCCGATGCTCGAATCCACACGCAGCGAAGAAGAGCGCACCGCGCCGCAGGTGCGGTTCTCGTAAGCCATATCGATGGGCCTCTGGGCCTCTGGGCCGCTGGCGGCGCTGTTCCCTCCGCGGGGCGCACGTGGCGGCACGGCCCGTCCGCATCCACGCATGCGCCGGCAGGGCTGCGGCCAGTTCTGCCCGCAGTGGATATCTCACCAACTGGAGAGGGTGCCATGAAGTTCTGGGACCATCAGGACAGCGCGCGCAGCGAGACGCGGCGCCTGCTGCTGGGCTTTGCACTCGCTGTGGCCGTGCTGGTCGTCGCGGTGCACGCGGCCCTGGCGCTGGCCTGGGTATTGATGGCCGCGGTGCTGCCGGGGCGGTTGCCGTTTCCGCAGGGCTTTCTGGCGGCCAACGTGGGCGTGTCGCTGATGTTGGTGCTGGGCGGCTGGTGGGTGGAAACCTCGAACCTGCGCGCGGGCGGCGTCAAGCTGGCCCGGCGGGTGGGCGCGCGCGAGCTGCGGCCTTCCCTCTCGCATGCCGAGCAGCGGCTTTCCAACATCGTGGACGAGCTGTGCATCGCGGCCCACATGCCCCGGCCCGAGATCATGGTGATGCCGCGCACCGACGCGATCAATGCCTTTGCCGCCGGCTGGGACCAGAGCGATGCCGTGATCGCCGTGACGCAGGGCGCGCTCGACTACCTGAACCGCGAGGAGATGCAGGGCATGGTCGCCCACGAGCTCTCGCACCTGCACGAAGGCGACACCCGTCTGAAGATGCAGCTGGCGGGCATGGTGTTCGGGCTGGAGCTGGTCTACAACTTCGGCGACACGCTGCGCGAGCGCCGGGGCCTGTCGTGGTGGTTCGGCTCGGCCATCATGCTGGCCGGCCTTGCAGGCTGGTTGACCGGACGCATGCTCAAGGCCGCGGTGTCGCGCCAGCGCGAGTACCTGGCCGACGCCCGCGCCGTGCAATGGACGCGCAGCCGCGACGGCCTGGGCGGTGTGCTGCGCAAGGTCATGGCCCAGCGCCGCGACCTGCCGCGCGGCTATGAAGAGCACAGCCACAAGGGACTGAACCACCCCTCGGTACAGCACATGCTCCTGGTGGACCTGGGCGGCGGTGGCCGCATGGAGCGCTGGCTCGACTCGCACCCCACGCTGCATGAGCGCGTGCAGCGCCTCTATGGCCGCAAAATGCAGCCGATCAAGGTCATGCCGGTGGCCGCAGGGCCGGAGCCAGCCTGGCGCCCCGAGAATGCCGGGCAGCCCGCCGGCGTGACGCTGGCGTCGCTGGTGGACCCGTTCGCGCGGTATCTTTGAACCCCTCCCCCCCTTGTTTCGTCTTCGCCGCCTTCCCGCCCCAGGGGGACGCATCCGGTGGTCTGGCCGAGCCAGTTCCGCGGGTGCACTGGCGTGGGCCGAGCCAATGGCTGCCTGCGCGCTCAATGACGCGCTCAATGGCATAGTGGTGGCCCTCTTCAATGCCGAGATTTCTTATGTCCCGTGATGCGCGTTTTCAGGAACAAGCCCAGGCCCTGGGCTACAGCTTCGATGGCGAGATCAAGATCGGCGGCAACTACGTACCGCTGGTGCGCGACGGGCACCACATCTACCTGAGCGGGCAGATCCCGCGCGTGGGCGACACCGTGGTGGTCACGGGTGCGGCCGGTGCGGCTGCGTCCCTGGCCGATGCACAAAAGGCCGCCAAGGTGTGCGTGATGCGATCGCTGGCTCTGCTGCAGCGTGCACTCGGCTCACTCGATGCAGTGCAGGCCATCCTGCGGATCACCGTGTACGTGCAGTCGGCGCCTACGTTCACGCAGCAAAGCGAGGTGGCCGATGGGGCGTCGGACCTTTTGTTCGCCGTGCTGGGAGACGCGGGCGCCCACACGCGCACGTCGGTGGGCGTGCTGCAGTTGCCCAAGAACGCGACGGTCGAGGTGGATCTGATCGCCACGACCGCAGATCCGCACGCATCCGCCTGAAGGAGAGCTTCCTATGGCAGCGCTGACCCACCCCCGTTTCAACGTCTTCGGCCGCATCGTCGAGGTGCGGCGCGAAGGCGCGTTGTGGCGGGCTATCGCGTGGGGTCCGATGGCAAGCGGACTCCCTCGGGTTTCGTTATTCCCGACTTTGTGGAAGAGCACGAGCTGGCGCAGTTCCTGGAGGACCTGTTCCACGAAAGCGCTTCGCCGCACAACGGCGACGTGCACCGCATCGCCTGATGAGGAGGCGTGCAGGCGTGGGCTTTTGCACCACGTCACACCGCTGTCAAACCCCGGCCAGACACTCGGACCCTTGTTCCAACAAGGGCCTTGTTCATGTCTGAACGCAATCGCAGCCGACTTCTTTCCCTTTCGTCCTTCCATGGCGGGCGCCGCACCGCCACGCTGAGCGTGCTGGCGCTGGCCGCATCGCTGTCCGCATGTGGCGGTAGTGATGGCGGCAGCGTCAACAACAACGCTGGCGCCACCGCCACGCTGGCCGTGCTGGAGACCACCGACCTGCATTTCAACGTGCGCAGCTACGACTACTTCAAGCTGGCCGAGGACAAGAGCTACGGCTTCGAGCGCACCGCCACGCTGGTGCGTGCGGCGCGCAAGGAGTTTGCCAACACGCTGCTGGTGGACAACGGCGACACCATCCAGGGCACGGCGCTGGCCGACTACGAAGCCACCATCAACCCCATTCCCTGCACGCAGCAGCTGTCCATGTACAAGGCCATGGGCGCGCTGGGCTTTGATGCCGGCACGCTGGGCAACCACGAGTTCAACTACGGCCTGCCGTTCCTGAACCAGGTGCTGGGCGGCGGGCTGGAGGTGGACGGCGTGGACGCCGCCAAGAAGTGCGCGGGTGCGGGCTTTCCGATGGTGCTGGCCAACGTGACCAGCAGCAAGACGAAGAAGCCGCTGGTGCAGCCCTACACCGTGCTCGAACGCACGCTGGTGGCCAAGGGCGCGGACGGCAAGGAGGTGAAGCTGCCCATCAAGGTGGGCGTGATCGGCTTCACCACGCCCGGCATCATGAACTGGGACAAGCGCTACCTCGAAGGCAAGGTCACCACCGAAGGCGCGGTGGAGGCCGCCAACAAGTATGTGCCCGAGCTGCGCGCCAAGGGTGCCGACATCGTGATTGCGCTGCTGCACGGCGGCATGGACAGCGCGGCGTATTCGCCCACCATGGAGAACCCGGGCCTGTACCTCTCCAAGGTGGCCGGCATCGACGCGATGGTGATGGGCCACCAGCACGGCGTGTTCCCCGACACCGCCGCCACCCCCAGCTTCACCATGGCCGGCGTGGACCACAAGGCCGGCACCGTCAACGGCGTGCCCGCCGTGATGGCCAGCTCGTGGGGCAAGGCCCTGGGCGTGGTGCAGCTGGCGCTGCAGTGGGACGGGGCCAAGTGGGTCGTCAACAAGACGGCCAGCAAGTCCGAGTTGCGCAACATCCAGAACAAGAACGCCGCGGGCGCCACAGTGACCGTGGATGCGGACGCCAGCGTGGCCCCGCTCGTCGAGACCCAGCACCAGGCCGCCATCCAGTACGTGAAGACGCCCATCGGCCAGACCGACTTCCGCATGAGCACGCTGTTCGCCGACGTGGGCGACCCCGGCGCGATCCAGATCGTGAACCAGGCGCAGCAGGCCTATGTGGCCGCCTACATCAAGGCCAGCCTGCCGCAGTATGCGCAGCTGCCGGTGCTGTCGGTGAGCGCGCCGTTCAAGAGCGGCTTCCAGGGCGGCGCCGACTACACCGACGTGGCCGTGGGCCCGCTGGCCATCAACAACGCGGCCGACCTGTACCTGTACCCCAACACGGTGTACGCGGTAAAGGTCAACGGCGGGGACATCAAGAACTGGCTGGAGGCCGCTGCCAAGCGCTTCAACCAGATCGACCCTGCCAAGACCGGCGAGCAGCAGCTCATCAGCACCTTCCCGGGCTACAACTTCGACATGTTCACCACGGCCGACGTGCAGTACCAGATCGACGTGACCCAGCCCGTGGGCAGCCGCATCAAGAACCTGACCTACCTGGGCAAGCCCATCGACGTGGCGCAGGAGTTCGTGATCGCCACCAACAACTACCGCGCCACCAGCGGCAAGAGCTTCATCGACAAGCTCGACGGCTCGGGCACCATCTGGGCGTCGCCCGATGCCAACCGGGACGTTGTGATCGACTACATCCGCAAGAACCCGGCGGTGACGCGCAGTGCCAACGGTGCGGCCAAGAGCTGGCGCTTTGCCAAGGCCACCGTGGCGGGGCCGGTGGTGTTCAGCTCGGGCGCCAATGCGCTGGCCGTGGCGCAGGCAGCGGGTTTGACCAACGTGTCGCTGCTGGCGGCGGACGATGGCTCGGGCAAGGGCACGTCGAAGTACGCGGTCGATCTGTCCAAGTAGGCATGTAGGCATGTAGGCATGTAGCACGGGCGAGGGACACGTTCGGCGCGCCTGCCGCACACCGCTACAACACTCGCTTCAACACCTGGCCCGGCTGCGTGGGCATGCCGGGCCAGGTGCTATTTTTTTGTGCGCTGGTTGCCGCACCTGCCCCCTGCGCAGGCACGGGCCGCTCAATCGTCCAGCTGTTCGCGCAGCACGGCCCCGGTCACGGCATCCACCCGCAGCTCCACCGCCAGATTGGCCGTGTTGGTGGCCTCGGCTTCCCAGTAGCCGTCTTCATACTCGACACCGCGCACGCGGGTGTAGCCCGCCTGCTGCAGGGCCGCCACGATCTGGTCGGCGCTGAGCACGGGCTGGCCGTTCACGGTGCCGCCGCTGCGGCCCACCTGGCTCAACACCTCCAGTGTCACGGGGTGCAGCACGAACTCGACCTTCTCGCGGTTGGTCACGGACTGGCGGGCCTTGGCCTGCCAGAAGCCGTCGTCCAGCTCCACGTCGTACACAAAGCTGTAGCCGGCGGCGCGCACCTGCTGCGCCACCCGCTCCACGCTGGGCAGGGCGGTGCCGACATCGCCCTTGCGCACGGCGGTGAAGCTGCCGTTGGCATCGTTGACCAGCACGGTGGCACGCACCCCGTCGTTGGAGACGGCCTCGGCGGTCCAGTAGCCGTATTGCTTTTGCAGGTCGTGCGGCGCCACGTAGTGGTTCTTGGCCATCACGTTGACGGCCTCCTGGGCGCCCATGGCCCAGGCCATGGAGGGCAGGGCGGAGGCCGCGGCGGCGGCTGCGAAGGCCAGGGTCAGAACGGTCTTTTTCATGGTGCTTCCTTTCGGTGTGGCAGTGATTGTGAAGAACTGGGAGGCAGTGTGCGCAACCGTTCCTAAACCCATCGTGAAGCGTCCGTTCATGTTCCGTTTAATACCAACCGCAATAATCGCGCGATGACAGAAATGGCCCCCACGTTCCCCACTCCGTGTGGTCACTGCCCCCCGAGGGGGCCTTCTTCATCTTGGGGCGGCCCGGCGATGAAGAATGGAACACTTCGAACATGGATGCAGGCCGCTGCCTGCGCCGCGGTGGCGCTGGCCTGTGCGCAGGCCCCCGCTGCCGAGCAGGATGTGGCGCGGCGTGGCGTGCAGAGCGGGCAGCTCAAGCCGCTCAACAGCATCATTGCGGACATGAGCCGCCAGTACGGCGGGCGTGTCATCGATGTGGAGACCAAGCACGGCCGCAAGGGCGAGCTGCGCTACGAGATCAAGATCATCGACGCCCGCGGCACCAAGCACGAGGTGCTGGTGGATGCGGCCACTGGCACCGTCGTCGCGCAGGAGAGCGACTGGCCCACGCAGCCTGTGGGCCTGGCGCAAATGGCGCGCTACATCAAGCAGCTGGAGCAGCGCTACGGCTCGCGCGTGGTGAACGCCGAGTTCGAGCGCGACGCGCAGGGCAAGGCGGTGTACGAGGTCAAGCTCTCGGACCGGCCCGCCGGGGAGATGAAGCTGCTGGTGGACGTGAACACGGGCGAGGTGCTGACCCCGCCGCAAACGGCGGGAACGCCCGCGGCACCCAAGTCCATGGCGGTGATGCTCGAATCCTTGCGGCTGCGCTTTTCGGGCCTGGTGCTGGAGGTGGAGCTGGAGACGGACCACCGCCGCCGCCCCTACTACAGCGTGGAGCTGCAGCAACCCAACGGCTTCAAGCTGGAGCTCGAAGTGGACGCCGTGAGCCTGGAAGTCACGCGGCAGAAGGTGGACGACTGATGCGCATCCTGGTGGTGGAAGACGATGCGGCGCTGGCGCAGCAACTGCGCGTGGCGCTGGAGGCCGCGGGCTTTGCGGTGGATGTGGAACACGACGGCGAGGCCGCATCGTTTGCCGGCAGTGCCGAAGCCTACAGCGCCGCCGTGCTGGACCTGGGCCTGCCGCTCAAGGACGGGCTGAGCGTGCTGCGCGACTGGCGCGATGCGGGCCGCAGCTGGCCGGTGCTGGTGCTCACGGCCCGCAACCGCTGGAGCGACAAGGTCGCGGGCTTCAATGCCGGGGCCGACGACTATCTGACCAAGCCCTTCCTGATGGGCGAGGTGGTGCTGCGCCTGCGCGCCATGCTGCGCCGCACGGCCGGGTCGGCCGCCGCCGTGCTGACGGCGGGCCCGCTGGAGTACGACGTGGTGCAGGGCCGCTTTTCGCTGCAGGGCCAGAGCCTGCAGCTCACCGCGCAGGAGCACAAGATCCTGGCGTACTTCATGCACCACCCGGGCAAGCTGCTCACGCGCACCGACATCAGCGAGCATGTGTATGCGCGCGACCTCGACCCGGACTCCAACACGCTGGACGTGCTGATCGGCCGCATCCGCCGCAAGTTGAACGGTGCGCCGCAGCTCGTGACCGAGCGCGGCCAGGGCTTTCGCCTAGTGGCGTGCGACGTGGCGGGCTGATGCGCGTCGAACCCTCCGCGCCATCTTCAAAGCCCGCGCAGCCCGCACCGCCTGCGCCGGCCAGGGCCCACGGCGCCGCCGCATGGGCCCTGACGCTGGCCCAGTGGCCCATGGCCACGCGCATCGCGCTGCTGGCGCTGGTGCCCATGCTGCTGCTGGTGGGCGCCGGGGGGCTGTGGCTGCGCGTGCAGATGCACCAGAGCCTGCTGGGCAGCTTCGAGCAGGTGCTGCGCGACAAGGCGCAGCGCGTGGGCGCACGGCTGCACCTGGGACCCCAGGGCGGCTTGCGGGAGTCTACGGGCGGTGCCGATGAGTTCAGCGCCATCTACGCCGGTTGGTACTGGCGCGCCCATGCGGGCAGCGATGTGCTGCGGTCGCGTTCGCTGTGGGACATGGACAGCCTGCCGGCCGAGCCTGCGCCCACCACCGGGTCGGCCACGCTGCACCGGGCCACGGGGCCTTTGCAAGAACCCCTGCTGTCGCTGACCCAGCCGGTCGGCCTGGGCCAGGCCCCGGGGCAGGTCACGCTGACGGTCTACGGCCCGGCCGCGCAGTTGCACAGCAGCATGCGGCAGATCGACCGCACGCTGGCGGTGGCCGGGCTGGTGCTGATGCTGCTCACCGGCGGCTTGGCGTGGCTGCAGGTGCGGGTGGGGCTGGCCCCGCTGCGCCGGCTGGAGACCATGCTGGCCGCCTTGCGCGCGCCGCAGGGCGCGGGGCCCGATGTGGCGCGGCACCTGGCCGCCCCCACGGGGCGCGACCTGCAGCCCCTGCAAAACGAGCTGGCAGGCCTGCTGGCGCACAACGCGCACGTGGTGGCCCGCGCGCGGGCCCATGCGGTGGACCTGAACCATGCGCTCAAGAAGCCCCTGGCCTTGCTGAGCGCTCAGGCCAGTGCGCAGCCGCAGGTGCCCAGCAGCGAGGTGCGGCATCAGGTCGAGGCCATGGCCCAGCTGGTGGACCGCTACCAGGCCCGCACCCTGAGCGACGCACTGCATGCCCACCCCGGCAGCACCGGCCAGGCCGTGGACGTGCGCGACTGCGTGGCCCAGCTGCTGCGCATGATGGAGCGCCTGCACGCCACACAGGAGCTGGACTGGGTGCTGGCAGACACCATCCACGGCCCGCTGCACTGGCGCGGAGAACGCGCTGATCTGGAAGAGGTGCTGGGCAACGTGCTGGACAACGCGGGCAAGTGGGCTGCCTCGCGGGTGCGGCTGACCGTGTCCGTAGCGGTATCGGCATCGTCCTCTGTGCCGTCGTCAACGCAGGGCGGTGCCGGGCACACCTGCCTGTGCCTGGACATCGAGGACGATGGCCCGGGCATGACACCCGAGCAACTGCAGGCTGCGGGCGAGCGTGGTGTGCGCTTTGACGAATCCGTGCAGGGCAGTGGGCTCGGCCTGGCGATTGCCAGCCAGATCGTGCAGGCCTATGGCGGGCATTTGCAACTGCGCAAGAGCGAGGCGCTCAAGGGCCTGGGGGTGCGGTTGGAGATGCAGGGGCTGGTGACAGTGGGGCGCAGCAAGCCGGGGTGAGGCAATGACGGCGCAGCCCGGTGCCTGGCGAACCAAGCCCTAGCGCCTGCGTGAATGCACCGGCTGCAGCAGCACCACCAGCGCGCCTGCGCCACCGTCGATCGGCCGGGCCTGCACAAAGGCCAGGACCTCGCTTTTTTGCACCAGCCAGCGCTGCACGCGGCTCTTGAGCACCGGGCTCTTGCCCGGCGAGCCCAGGCCCTTGCCGTGCACCACGCGCACGCAGCGCAGGCCCGTCTTGTGGGCGTGGCGGATGAAATCGCCCAGGGCCTCCCGCGCTTCGTCCACGCGCAGGCCGTGCAGGTCCAGCTGGCGCTGAATGCTCCAGTGCCCGGAGCGCAGGCGCTGCGTCACTTCCACCCCCACGCCGGGGCGCCGAAAGCTCAGTTGGTCGTCGGTGTCGAGCAGGGTGCTCACGTCGAAGTCGTCGCTGATGGATTCGAGCAGCACGCGTTCCTCGTCCAGCCAGTGCTGCACCGGCAGCGGCGGGGGCTGGTGGCGGCGCAGCCGTGCCAGGTTGGGGTTGCGCAGCGGCGTCACCGCGCCCACGCTGCGGCTGAAGAGGTGGCGCTCGGCTTCTTGCCGCGCGGCCGCCTCGCGCCGGGCTTTTTCCTCGGCGTCTGCGCGCTCCTGGGCCTCGCGCAGGCGGCGGGCCACGCTGGCCAGGTCCTGCAGCTGCGTGATGCGCTCGCTGGCCCTGCGCGGGGCAGGTGGTGCGCGGCGGCGGGGCGCGGCCGGGGGGTGGGCCGGAGGCGCCGATTCGCTGGCGGCGGTGCCGTGGGGCCGGGGCGGCTGCAGCGGGCGCTGGGCCGCCTTGGCGGCAGCGCGCTGGCCTGCCAGTGCGGCACGCCGGGTGGCGCGGGTCGTGGGCGTGGGGGCTGAGGCAGGCCGTTCAGTGGGACCGATGTCGGCAGTGGGCTCGGGCGCACCGCTGGCCGCGCGCCCGGCCCGCGCCAGTGCAGCCTGCAGTGCCGTGAAGGGCGCAGGCATGGGTACGGGAGCGGGTGGCGGAGCGCCAGCTTTCACAGCAGCCCTTTCTCCGCCATCGACAGGGCCTGTCCGGGCGCCACGATGACGTGGTCGAGCACCCGCACGTCCACCAGCGCCAGCGTGGTTTTGAGGGTCAGGGTCAGCGCCTCGTCGGCGCGGCTGGGCTGCACGCTGCCGCTGGGGTGGTTGTGGGCCAGCACCACGGCGGCGGCGTGGTGGTGCAGGGCGCGCAGCACCACCTCGCGCGGGTAGACGCTGGCCTGGGTGAGCGTGCCGCGAAACAGCTCTTCCATGGCCACCAGCCGGTTCTGCGCATCGAGGAACAGCACGGCAAACACCTCATGGCCCTTGGCGGCCAGGTGCAGCTGCAGGTACTGCTTGACGGCATCGGGCGAGTCAAAGACCTCGCGCTCGCGCAGTTGCTGGGCCAGGGCCCGGCGGGCGAGCTCCAGCACGGCCACCAGCTCGGCGCGCTTGGCGGGGCCCAGGCCCTTGATGCGTTCAAGGTCGGCAGGGCTGGTGTGCAGCAGGCCGGCAATCCCGCCAAAACCCCCTGCGACCTTGCCGGTTTTGGGGTCGATGGAGGGAGGGTCCAGCAGCTCCTGCGCCATCTGCAGCACGCCTTTGCCCACGATGCCGGTACGCAGCAGGATGGCCAGCAGTTCGGCATCGGCCAGTGCCGTCGGGCCACGGGCCAGCAGCTTTTCGCGGGGCTGCGCGTCGGGAGGGAGGTCTTTGAGGGGCATGGCGCAGGGTTTTCGACACCCGTCAGGAATCCACGGGCGTAGGGCTTTGCCCGGTTTTCTACAATACGGGCCAGTTTATCGGGACTTTCATGACCTCTATCGATGCTTCCCTTCCCACCGTGCAGCCCGGCTCCTTCCTCACGCTGCACTACCGCCTGGCCGGCCCGGCGGGGGATGTGATCAACACGTTTGCCGACAAACCCGCCACGCTGTCCCTGGGCGCGGGCGAGTTGTCCCCTGCCATGGAGCAGCGCCTGCTGGGCCTGCCCGAGGGCAGCCGCGCCACGTTCGACATGGCCGCCGGCGAGGCCTTTGGCGAGCGCAACACCGAGATGCAGCAGTGGGTGGCCAAGAAGCTGCTCAACCAGCTGGGCGACCCCGACGAGCGCTACAGCGTGGGCGATGTGGTGCAGTTCCCCACGCCCGACGGGCAAAGCAGCTACGCGGGCGCGGTGCTGCAGGTGCGGGAGGACGGCGCGGTGCTGTTCGACTTCAACCACCCGCTGGCCGGGCAGCCCGTCACGTTCGAAGTGCAAGTGATCGGGATCCTGTGATGTCCGCCCCGCAAGAAATCCTGCTGGCCGAGCCGCGCGGCTTTTGCGCCGGCGTGGACCGCGCCATCGAGATCGTGGAGCGCGCGCTGCAGAAGTTCGGCGCGCCCATCTACGTGCGCCACGAGATCGTGCACAACACGTACGTGGTCAACGACCTCAAGGCCAAGGGCGCGATCTTCATCGAAGAGCTGTCCGACGTGCCGCCCGGCTCCACGCTGGTGTTCAGCGCCCACGGCGTGAGCCGTGCGGTGCAGCTCGAAGCCGAGGCGCGTGGCTTTTCCATCTTCGACGCCACCTGCCCGCTGGTGACCAAGGTGCACGTCGAAGTCGCCAAGCTCGCCAAGGAGGGCTACGAGTTCATCATGATCGGCCACAAGGGCCACCCCGAGGTGGAGGGCACCATGGGCCAGCTCGACCACGGCATCCACCTGGTGGAAGACGTGGGGGATGTGGCCCACGTGCAGCCGCTGCAGACCGCCAAGCTCGCCGTGGTGACGCAGACGACCCTGTCGGTGGACGACGCGGCCGAGATCACCGCCGCCGTGCGCGCGCGCTTTCCGCAGGTGCGCGAGCCCAAGCAGCAGGACATCTGCTACGCCACCCAGAACCGGCAGGACGCCGTCAAGATCTTGTCGCCGCAAGTGGACCTGGTCATCGTGGTGGGCAGCCCCACCAGCTCCAACAGCAATCGCCTGCGCGAGCTGGCCGACCGACTGGGCACGCGCGCCTACATGGTCGACAGTGCCGACGAGCTGCGCACGGAGTGGTTCGACGGCGTCACACGTGTCGGACTGACCGCCGGTGCATCGGCACCCGAGATCCTAGTGCGCGACGTGATCGACCGCGTCAAGGCGCTGGGCGCCGTGTCGGTGCGGACCATGGACGGTATCGAGGAGACGATCAAGTTTCCGCTGCCCAAGGGCCTGCGCATTGACGCGGCCACGGGGCTGGAGATCAGTCAGCGCACGCCGGAGACGGGGCCTGCGGGGCATTGAGTGACTGCTTGCAGTGCCGTGTGAACCAAGACAAGGGCCTGAGGGCCCTTTTCTTTGGGTGCTACTTATTTGATAGCTGCTTGCGCTTATTCAGCAAGCGGTAGAGGCCTTTTTCATTTGATTCCGGACTGCTTTGCCCTTGCGGTGGCAAGGCAGGCGTGCTTCACCGGCTCACAGGCGGGTTTGTCTCTGCGGCAGAATGCTACAAATTAGATAGCTGCCAGCGCTTTACCATCAAGCGGTAGCGGCCATTTTTGTTTGATTTTCAGGCTTTTTCTGGCATCACAGCGCCACAGCCGGCCCGCTCCACAGGTCCAGCGGCGGGTCTGCCGCCACCGCGCGCAGGATGTCGGTGCGCGAGATGAAGCCCGACAGCACACCCGCCTCGTCCGTCACCGGCAGGCCGGGCAGGCCCGTGTCCAGCAGCACGGCCGCCACGCGGCGCAGTTCCGTGTCGGCGGCCACGGTGGGAACCGGGCTCACCATCACGTCCGACACGGGGCGGCGGGCCAGGTCGATGGCCTGCTTCACGGCGCCCGGTTCGGGCAACAGGTCGAGTGGCGCCATGTCGGCGCGCACCAGCAGGCCGATCACGCGGCCCAGCGCGTCCACCACCGGGGCCTGGGCCACCCTGTGCTCGGCCAGGGTCTGCCAGGCGTCGTTGACGCGCTGGCCGGGTTGCACGCTCAGGGCGCCGGTGGTCATCACATCGCTCACCTTGCTCAGCGGCTGGCGGGCCTGCTGCGGGCCTTGCTCCGTCTGGGCATAGGCGCTGACCGCGTCCTGCATGCGCAGGTTCTGGGGCGGCGTGGGCGTGGGGTGCAGGGGGGCCGGGGGCTCGAAGGGTTCGGTGGGCACGTCCATTTCGCGCGTGCGCAGGGCCTGGGGCCGCTGTACGCGCCGCACTGCCGAGATCTGCGCCAGATTTTCCGGGCCACCCCGGTACATCTGGCCCGATGGGCCGAATACAAAGAACATGCTGCCTCCTGGTGGCACCGCCCGAGACCCAGCAAGGTCCCGGCGACGGTGCTGGCCATGTTATCGGCACTTGCCATGGCCCACCGCAGGGCCGGCGTGTATCGGTGTGTAGCGCTGCGGGCTGTCTGTACGCTGCCTTGGTGCTGCGGAGGTCGCTGTAGAGCCCCTACACTGCCTGCCTTGCCTTTTGTCCCTGGGAGCCCCCGCATGATCGATCGCGCCGCCATCGCCGACGCCCGCCGCCACATCCAAGACCGCCAGAGCGGCTTTCTGCGCACCACGCCGCTGATGCGCGTGCCCGGCCGGTCCCTCGGGGTGGATTGCGCGGAGGTCTGGCTCAAGCTGGAGCACCTGCAGGTGGGCGGCAGCTTCAAGGCGCGGGGCATGCTGTACCGGCTGCTGGCCAACCCGGTGCCCGACAGCGGCGTGATCATCGCGTCCGGCGGCAACGCCGGCATTGCCGTGGCAGCAGCCGCCCAGGCGCTGGGCGTGCGCTGCGAGGTCTTCGTGCCCGAGGTCTCGCCCGAGGCCAAGCGCGCTCGCCTGCGATCGCTGGGGGCCGAGGTGGTCGTCACCGGCGCGGCCTATTCACAGGCGTACGAAGCCTGCGTGGACCGCCAGAAGACCACAGGCGCGCTGCAGGCCCACGCCTACGACCAGCCCGAGGTGGTGGCCGGCGCAGGCACCCTGGCCGCAGAGATCGAAGAGCAGGGCGGCCGCCTGCCCGACACCGTGCTGGTCAGCGTGGGCGGCGGCGGCCTCATCGGCGGCGTGGCTGCCTGGGTGGAAAGCCGCGCCCACGTCGTGGCCCTGGAGCCCGAGCGTGCCCCCACGCTGCATGCGGCCCGCGCCGCTGGCGAGCCGGTGGACGTGGACGTCAGCGGTGTGGCCGCGGATTCACTGGGCGCACGCCGCATCGGCACCATCGGCTGGGCCGTCAGCCAGCGCCATGTGCACGACGCCCTGCTGCTGCCCGACGACGCCATCCGCGCTGCGCAACTGTGGCTGTGGAAGGAGTTCAAGCTGGCCGTGGAGCCCGCCGCCGCACTGGGCCTGGCCGCGCTGCAGACCGGCGCGTACAAGCCCCATCCGCAAGAGACCGTGGCCTTGATTCTTTGCGGCGCCAACTTCGACCCTGCCAGCCTCGGCTAAGTCCGAAAGCAGCGCATGCATCTTGCACTGCCTGCGCGAGCGCACCCGTGGATCTGGCTGTGCCAGGCCACCGGGTGCGTCCCCCTACGGGGGAAGGCGCGAAGCGACTCAGGGGGATTGGATTGCGGGGGGAACTAAAATCCAGTCATGCTAGATATCCTTCTCCTTCGCAAAGACCTCGACACCGCCATCGCGCGGCTGGAAACCCGCAAAATGCCCCAGGCCTTCCTGGACGTCTCGGCGTTCCAGGCCCTGGAGTCCGAGCGCAAGACGCTGCAGACCCGCACCGAAGAGCTGCAGGCCCAGCGCACCCAGTTGTCCAAGCAGGTCGGCATGCTGATGAGCCGCGGCGACAAGGATGGAGCCGAAGCCATCAAGGCCCAGGTGGCCGCAGGCAAGGTGGAGCTGGAGCAATCCGCCGCCCGCCTGGAACAAGTGCAGGCCGAACTGCTGGCCATGCTGGTCGCGGTGCCCAACCTGCCGCACGAATCCGTGCCCGTGGGCAGCGACGAAGCTGGCAACGTGGAAGTGCGCCGCTGGGGCACGCCCGGCACGTTTGCCTTCGAAGTGAAGGACCACGTGGACGTCGGCACGCCGCTGGGGCTGGACTTCGACATGGGCGTCAAGCTCTCGGGCTCGCGCTTCACCGTGATGAAGGGCACCATCGCCCGCCTGCACCGCGCGCTCGCCCAGTTCATGCTGGACGTGCAGACCCAGGAGCACGGCTACACCGAGTGCTATGTGCCCTACGCCGTGAATGCCGATTCGCTCAAGGGCACGGGCCAACTGCCCAAGTTCGAAGGCGATTTGTTCGCGGCCAAGAAGGGCGGCCAAGACGGCGAGCCTGTGCCCGACAACGCGGCGCTGTACCTCATCCCCACCAGCGAAGTGCCGCTGACCAACTTCGTGCGCGACGTGGTGGTGGCCGAGTCCGAGCTGCCCATCAAGCTGACTGCCCACACGCCGTGCTTTCGCTCCGAAGCCGGCAGCTACGGCCGCGACACGCGCGGCATGATCCGCCAGCACCAGTTCGACAAGGTCGAGATGGTGCAGATCGCGCACCCCGACAAAAGCTACGAAGCGCTGGAAGACATGACCCGCCACGCCGAGGCCGTGCTGCAAAAGCTGGGCCTGCCGTACCGCGTGATGAGCCTGTGCACCGGCGACATGGGTTTTGGCGCTGCCAAGACCTACGACCTGGAAGTGTGGCTGCCCGCGCAGAACACCTACCGCGAGATCAGCTCGGTGAGCAACTGCGAGGCCTTCCAGGCCCGCCGCCTGCAGGCCCGCTTCAAGAACGCCCAGGGCAAGAACGAGCTGGTGCACACCCTCAACGGCTCCGGCCTGGCCGTGGGCCGCACGCTGGTGGCCGTGCTGGAGAACTACCAGAACGCCGACGGCACCGTGACGGTGCCTGAGGTGCTGCGCCCCTACATGGGCGGCGTGGCTGTGCTGTCGCCCGCAGCCTGACAGAGTGCTGGGCGGGCTGCGGGCTTTTGCCTTCGCGGCGGCGCCCCGGTCCCCGCGTCTGCTGGTGGCCGCAGCACAGGGCGCGGCGCCGACGGGCACCTAGGTCAAGCACTGCCTGCGCTGCAACGCTGGCGCAGCAGCGTCAGCAGCCAGCCTTCACCAGTCAGCACGCATCCGTTACTTGGTCACCGCAAAGGTGCCCTTCATCAGCCCGATGTGGCCGGGGAACGAGCAAAAGAAGTTGTAGGCCTCGCCCACCTTGAGCTTGGTGGCGTCAAAGCTGACGGTGTCGCTCTCGCCGCCGCCGATCAGCTTGGTGGCAGCCAGCACGCGGGTGTCACCAGGCTTGAGGTAGTTTTTGTCCGCGCCTGCAGGAATGCCGTCGGTGGCAACGGCCTGCATGTCGGCGGCTTTGGCCAACACCCAGTTGTGCCCCATCGAGGCCTTGGGCAGCTTGCCCGTGTGCACCAGCTTCACGGTGACCTTCTTGCAGCTGGCCGGCACGCTCAGGCTGTCCTTGTTGAACTTCATGGCATCCGTGCTTTCGATCTCGAGATCGCAGGGGCCTGCCATGGCAGAGCCTGCGGCGAACAAAGAGGCGGCAACGACGATGTGGGCGAATCGCATGGTGAAAGTGTCCTTGGAGAGTTTCGAGGAGAGGGTGGCGAGCGAGCCGGAGACCCTTGGCGCCCAGAGGCTGCTGGCTGTACAGGATCGTGCCACCGGGCGCCGGGCGGCCCTATGACCTGCATCAAGATGTGGGTGGATGTACCGCATCGGGATGCGAGGCGTGGCGCCGTGAACGATGCGACCGGTTGGCAGGAACCGTGGCCGCTGGCTGAACCCTTCAAAACTACTGCTATAATCGCAGGCTTCGACACACAGGAGAGGTGGCAGAGTGGTCGAATGTACCTGACTCGAAATCAGGCGTAGTGGCAACACTACCGTGGGTTCGAATCCCACCCTCTCCGCCAAATGAAAGCCTAAGTGATTGATTCACTTAGGCTTTTTTCTTTGCTCGCTGACTTTCGTCAGTGAGTGCCTTCAGGCCAGGCCCAGCGCCAAACGGCCCAGCTCTCTCATCGCCCCACCACGTGAGGCATCCGTCAGGACTCCATGACTTTTTCGACCATCCGTTTCACTTGCTGCGCTGCGGTGATGGCTGTGTGTTGGCTGCCATTCGCTTCGGTGCACGCCCAGGACAAGAACGCCGCGGCCTGTGGTGCCGCCATGCTGGGCGATTTCAAAATCGTGGAAAAGCGCACCGCACGGGGCAGCAGCAAGTCTGATGATGGCGATCGCATCAAGATCTCGCGCGACGGCAAGAGCTATGCCTTCTCATTCGTCGGGCCGGACGGCAAGGCCTTCCCGGATGACACCGGCAAGCCCAACGTGGAGACACTGGCGCCCATCGATCCCGAGGCCCTGTGGAAGATGTTGACGGGCAACGACAAAGAGGCGATTGACGAGGCCAAGAAAAGTGGCTCCGTCGTGTGCGGGTTGAAAGGCAAGGACGGCTACTTCATGCGGATGAGCGACAAGACACAAACCAGTTTCACCGCAACCTTGGGCTCGGGCTTCGGCTCTGTGGTGCTGACGTTGGAGAAAGATCAGTAAGGACAAGGCGCGACCAGGCAGCCCGTGCAGGCCTGGGCATTGACGACGGACGTGTTGGCGTCCAAGGGTGGGTGGACGAAGCGCGTGCCGTGCAACCACCCCCATCGCGATGCCTGGCGCCTGGGCTCTGGGTGCCAAGCCCCAGAGCATTACCAGGGGCTGCACTTGCCAACGGTTGCCCTTTGCGCCGCGTGCTGGTGAATGGGCTGCCCACCGCGGCAGCACAGCGCGGCGTCAACGAAGAGATTTATTTTGCAGAATCGCGCCGCTTGGCGCGGCGGGAAAACATGTTGAGCAATTCGACCAGCGCAGAGAACGCCATGGCCGCGTAGATGTACCCCTTGGGGATCGCTGCGCCGAAGCCCTCTGCAATCAGCGTGGTGCCGATCAGCAGCAGGAAGCCCAATGCAAGCATCACGATGGTGGGGTTTGCCTGGATGAAGTTGGCCAGCGGGGTGGCGGCGAAAAGCATGACACTCACGGTCACCAAGATGGCAATCACCATGATCGGAATGTGCTCGGTCATGCCCACCGCGGTGATGATGCTGTCGATGGAGAAGACCAGGTCGAGCAGCAGAATCTGTCCGATGGCTGCGGTGGTCGTCAGCCCGGCGCCCTGCTGGGGCGTGAAGACATCGGGACCGGGATCAGGATCCACGCTGTGGTGGATTTCTTTGGTGGCCTTCCAGACCAGAAACAGCCCACCGGCAATGAGGATGATGTCGCGCCAGGAGAATCCTTTTCCAAACACGGTGAACACCGTGGCGGTCAACCCGACGATGAAGGCGATGGTGCCCAGCAACGCAAGCCGCATCACCAGCGCTGCCCCGATGCCGATGTTGCGCGCCCGGGCACGGTCTTTCTCCGGCAGCTTGTTGGTAAGGATCGAAATGAAGATCAGGTTGTCAATGCCGAGCACCACCTCCATCGCTATCAGGGTCAGCAACGCGATCCACGCAGCGGGGTCCGACACGAGTGTTTGCAGGTAGTTCATAGGTGGCCAGTGGTGTACAGGGTTGGATAAACCATGAGCGGGGCGGCGAGCGTCCCCGGCATGCATTGAACGGTGCGCATCTTAAGTCGCCATGTACCGCCGCGCTACCGCATCGCCAGGCGCGCTGACACAATGGATGGCGTCCTACGCAGTCAATACCTGGGCCTGCAAACTGTCACTGTGGATGTACTCAACATGGGTTGAAACCCGATCAGCATGCGGCCGACGTTCGTCGTCAACGATGGCCTACGGCGCGCGAGTGCCGCCAAGGCGACATTGCTTTGTCTTTCATTCAAGGAGGCTCCATGAAGACCAACCTTATCGCCGTTGCCATCGCATCTGGGTTTTTTGTTTGCTCGGTCGCACACGCACTGACGAGCGACCAGTACAAAGCAGAAAAGAACAAGATCGAAGCGGACTACAAATCGCAGAAGGTGCAATGCGACACCCTGAAGGCCAACGCCAAGGACGTCTGCGAAGAAGAGGCCGAAGCCAAGGAAAAGATCGCCAAGGCCGAGCTGGAGCACCAGTACAAGCCCAGCCCAGCCCATGCCCGCAAGATCGCAGAGGCCAAGGCCGAAGGCGCGCATGACGTCGCCAAGGAAAAGTGCGACGACCAGACCGGCGACGCCAAGAACGCTTGTGAAAAGCAGGCCAAGGCAGACTACGAGAAGGCCAAGGCCGACATCAAGGCCACCAAGTATTGATGTGGCGAAGGCGGGTGCGCCGGTTGGCTGACGCACCCACACACGGCCTGGATGACGCGGCCTGCGCCGTGTTGTGAACAAACATTGCGCTTTTTAAGGTGCATTGCGCTTCCAAGATCCTGCCGTCTCGCGAAACATGCCGGCTTCGGTCAGCATCCAGTCGGCCACTGCTTTCACGTACGGGCTTGCTCTGCCGCGTTGAGGCCTCATCAAGTGGTACCCTGCAGCCATGGGCACGTAAAACGGCCACGCTTCTACCAACGTACCTTGCATCACGTCGTGTGCGATCAGGGTGTCGTGCCCGATGGCGATGCCTAGGCCTGCCACCGCGGCCGTGAGGGTGGTCTCGGTGCCCTGCAACCGCATGGTTCTGGCTCCGGCAAGGTGGTGGGCGCTGCACGCCGACAGCCACTGCTGCCACTTGCCTCCTCGCAGGGAGTCGTGCAGCCAAGGAAAGCGCTGCAGGTCGCTCAAGGATTGGATGGGCCTCTGCGCCACCAGTTGCGGAGATATGACAGGCACGAGGCTGTCGTGCATCAACAGTTTTGATCCGGGCAGCGACCCATCCCCGTAGTGGATGCCGATGTCGAACCGCTCCTTGCGAAATTCCGTGTCCCAGATGGAGGTGCTCAGCTCGATCTCTGCATCGATGCCGGCCAAGTGCAGGCGGGCCAGCCGGGGGATGAGCCAGCGCGAAGCAAATGAAGGCATCGCCAGAATCTTGACGGTGCGCGAGCGCAGCGCAGACCCGCTGGCAAGCTTCGCGGCGCCGCGCTGCAGTTCTTCCAGCGCGCGGTTCACGGTCTCCAGGTAGATCTCGCCCGCGGGCGTGAGCTCTGTGCGCCGATGCCCCCGCAGGATCAGCGTCTGCCCGGTGCTGCGCTCCAGCGATGCGATGTGGCGGCTGATGGCGGACTGTGAGCACGCCAGGTCATCGGCCGCTGCCGTAAAGCTGCCGCAACGGGCCACGGCCCTAAAGGCCTGCAAGGCTGCAATGGTGATGTCGCTCATGGCTGGGTTGGGCTGGGCTACCGGGGCACGGCAGGCAATCGAAATCGGTGGGCAGCACAGTACCTCAAGCGGAGCCCGGCCGCACGGGCAGACTGCGCGCGCGGTAGCCCGTTGCAGCGTGTACCGCATTGGCCACCGCCGCGATCACCGCGGACGTACCCGGCTCCCCGATGCCTCCCGGCGCCTCGTCGCTCCGCAGCACATACACATCCACCTGTGGTGCCTCGGACAGCCTGAGCACGCGGTAGTCGTGAAAATTGCTCTGCTCCACACGGCCGCCCTGCAGCGTGATCTCGCCCCACAGCGCTGCCGTCACGCCAAACTGGATGCTGCCGTCCACCTGGGCATGGACGGTGTCCGGGTTGACGACCATCCCGCAGTCGACAGCACACACCACGCGGTCTACGCGAATCTCGCCTGCGGCGTCCACGGTGACTTCGGCCACCTGGGCCATGAAGCTGCCAAATGCCGACAGCACTGCAACGCCCCGGCCCCTGCGGGAGCCTTTGGTCTTGGCTGCGGGCAGTGGCGTGTCCCACCCCGACTTCAGCGCCACCAGCTCCAGCACGGCCCGCGTGCGGGAACCTGCGGGCAGCAGTGCCAGGCGGTAGGCCACGGGGTCCTGGCGCGACAGGGTGGCCAGCTCATCCACAAAGCTCTCGATCACGAAGCAGTTGTGCGTGGGGCCCACACCGCGCCACCAGCCCGTGGCCAACCCCGGCATGGGCTCATGGCGCACATAGTCGAGCTGGGCGGCAGGCCATGCGTAGGGCCCGAGACCGGCCTCGACCGCATCGCCATCCAGGCCATTGCGAACAGCGCCCGGAGCGACCCGCGCGAGGATGGACGAGCCCACCACCCGATGGGTGATGGCCGTGGGCCGGCCCTGCGCGTCCAGCGCCGCACTCAACCTGTCGGCGTACATGGGCCGCAGGATGTCGTGCTGGATGTCCTCTTCGCGTGACCAGATGAACTGCACGGGGCCCTGCACCGTGCGCGCGAGCGCCACGGACTGCTCCACATAGTCCGCCTCCAGCCGGCGTCCAAAGCCGCCGCCCAGCAGGTGGTTGTGGATGCGGATCTTGTCAGCCGGCAGCGCCGATGCCTTCACTGCAGCATCGCGCGCGCGGATGGGCGCCTGCGTTCCCACCCATACGTCGCAGCCGTCCGGCTTGAGGTGTACGGTGCAGTTGACGGGCTCCATCGCAGCGTGGGCCAGAAACGGCGAGTGGTAGACCGCCGAATGGCGCGACGCGGCGACTGCCAGAGCGGCTTGTACATCGCCTTTCGACAGCGCCGATGCGGCATCCTGGCGGTCCAGCTGTTGCTCAAGGTCCTGGCGCAGCTGCGCGGTCGATACGCCCGCCCCGGCGCCGTTGTTCCACTCGATCTTCAGCGCCGCGAGCCCTTGCTTGGCCGCCCAGGAGTGGACGGCGATGACGGCCACCGCATTGGAGATTCGTACGACCTGGCGTACACCGGACACCGCCAGGGCAGGGGCTTCGTCCACGCTGGCGAGCGTGCCGCCGAACACCGGGCACGCAGCCACCGCAGCGTAGAGCATGCCGGGCAGGCGCACATCGATGCCGTAGGTGGCCGACCCGTTGACCTTGCCCGCCACATCCAGGCGCGGGATGGGTTTGCCGATCAACCGGAACAAGTGCTGGGGCTTGAGCGCCACCTGCTGCGGCATGGGCAGACGGGCGGCGCTGCGGGTCAGTTGCCCGTAGCGCAGCTGGCGCCCGCTGGGCGGATGGCTGACTCGGCCCTCGCGCGCCTGGCATTCGGCGGCGGGCACGCCCCATTCCTGGGCCGCTGCGCTCACCAGCATGGCCCGCGCGGTGGCGCCGGCCACGCGCATCGGCTCCCACGCGCCCATGATGGAGTTGGACCCGCCGGTGATCTGCCCGCCGCCCGCACGCGGGTTGCCATAGCGGGCTGCGTCCGGCGGGGCATGGGCCAGCGTGACGCGCGAGAGCGGTACTTCCAGCTCCTCGGCGATCAACATCGACAGCGCCGTGTAGATACCCTGGCCCATCTCGACGCGCGCCATCGTCAGCGTCACGCTGTCGTCGGTGCCGATGCGGATGAACGCGTTGGGCTCGAAGGGCGCAGGCGCCTTCATGGCTGCCAGCGCCTCGGAATGCCGATCTGCAGATCGTGCGGGCAGCGCCACGCCCAGGGCCAGCGATCCGCCGGCCATCAGCAGTAAGCGACGGGTCAGCGTGGGGGTTGCCGCGCTTTCTGGCTGCAGCGGCAGTTCGCAGGGACTGGAGCGGCTGGCGGCCGGTTGCGTCGTTTTCGTGATGCTCATGCCTGGCCTCCGCCGCGGGCTGCGCGGTGGATGGCCACCCGGATGCGCGTGTAGGTGCCGCAGCGGCAGATGTTCCCGGACATGGCTGCGTCTATCTCGTCATTCGTGGGCGTCGCGTTCTGGCTGAGCAGCGAGCACGCCGACATGATCTGCCCCGACTGGCAGTAGCCGCACTGCACCACGGATTCATCCAGCCAGGCTTTTTGCACGGCGCGCCCCACGTCAGTGTCGCCAATGCCCTCGATGGTGGTGATGCGCTGGCCGGCCACGGCGGAGATGGGTGTCTGGCAAGAGCGGATGGCCGCGCCGTCCAGGTGGACGGTGCAGGCACCGCAAAGCGCCAGGCCGCAGCCGAACTTGGTGCCTGTCAGCCCTTGCACATCACGCAGTGCCCACAGCAGGGGCATGTCGGCCGGCAAGTCCAGCGCCACGTTGCGGCCGTTCAACTCGAATTCCACCATCGCTCACCCCACCGCAATGGCTTCGACTTCGATCAGCCAGTCCGGGTGGACCAGCCCCACCTGCACCACCGACATCGCCACCTTGTGGTCGCCCAGGTAGCGCTGGCGGATGTCGGCGCCCAGGCGCCAGTCATCGTAGTTGGCCAGCCAGATGGTCAGTTTCGCCAGATTCTTGCGGTTCATGCCGGCGGCCGCGAGTGTGGCCTCGATGTTGGACCAGACCCGGTGGGCTTGTGCTTCGAAGCCCTTCGCCAGACTTCCGTCCGGCTCCAGCCCCATGGTGCCGCTGATGAAAAGCAGGCGGTTCACGGAGATGGCTTCCACGGCCTGGGCGTAGGGGCCGATGGGTGCAAATATGTCGGGTGGGGTATGCGCTATCAACATGGATGTCCTTGACTGGCGGGGTTGCATGAACGTCCATTAGAGGAGCGAATCCGTGATGGCCCGATGCCGAATCACGATCTCATGCCATCTGTTTTTTGCATGGATGACGGCGGCGTGGCGTGCCCATGAGGCCGCGAAAAGCGTCAACGCGTGCGCCCCGGATGGTGTGGCTGAGACGTGGCCAATCTGGGTGGAAGATGCAGCAATCCCACGCGAACATAAGTTGCTTGTGCTGTTTTGCACTGTTATGGTGCAATTTTTGTGGTTTGTGATGCTCGCAAATAGCGGGTTCTACGAACGAACAATCAGGCCAAAAACGCTACCATTGGTTACCGTTGCCACCGCCTGAGGGCGGGCGTCTTTTCCCCCAGGTCCCAGGCCATGCTCAAGCGCATCCAAATCGAACACCTCACCCTGGGCATGTACCTGCACGAGTTCTGCGGCTCGTGGATGGAGCATCCCTTCTGGCGCGCCAAGTTCCTGCTCAAGGACCCCAAGGACCTTGCCCGCATCCAGTCCACCGCCATCCACGAGTGCTGGATCGACACCGACAAGGGCCTGGACGTGGCGCCAGGCACCGCCTCCGTCTCGCGCGAGGAGGCCGACGCCAAGATCGAGACCGACTTCAGCCGCCTGGAAGACCTGCCCACGCTCAAGGTCACGCTGCCGCCCCCACCGCCGCCGCCCCAGCGCGACCGGACCGCCACGGACATGAAAAGCGAGCTCAAGCGGGCCGCCGCCATCTGCACGCAATCCAAGGAGGCGATGGTCTCCATGTTCAACGAGGCGCGCATGGGCCGTGCAGTGGACGCCGCGGGCGCGCAAAGCCTGGTCGAGGAGATCACCGACTCCGTCACCCGCAACCCCGGCGCCCTCATCAGCCTGGCACGCCTGAAAACCGCGGACGACTACACCTACATGCACTCGGTGGCGGTGTGCGCGCTCATGGTGGCGCTGGCCAAGCAGCTCAAGCTCAAGGACGACCAGCAGCGCCTGGCGGGCATGGCGGGGCTCTTGCACGACCTGGGCAAGGCGGCGATCCCGCTGGCGGTGCTCAACAAGCCCGGCAAGCTCACCGACCAGGAGTTCACCGTGGTGCGCAGCCACCCGGTGGAGGGCTACCACATGCTCAAGGAAGGCTCTGGCGTGCCCGAGGCGGTGATGGACGCCTGCCTGCACCACCACGAAAAGGTGGACGGCACGGGCTACCCGGACAAGCTCAAGGGCGACGGCATCAGCATCATCGCGCGCATGACGGCGATCTGCGACGTGTACGACGCCGTGACCTCCGACCGGCCCTACAAGCGCGGCTGGGACCCGGCCGAATCGCTGCGGCGCATGGCGGAGTGGACGAACGACCACTTCGATGCGCGGCTGTTCCAGGCCTTCGTCAAGAGCATCGGGATCTACCCCGTAGGCTCGCTCGTGCGGCTGACCTCCGGGCGCATCGGGGTAGTGACGGAGCAGGCGCCGGCAGCGCTCACCACGCCGATCGTGAAGGTGTTCTTCAGCACCAAGTCCGATCTGCGCATTCCGCCGGAGCTGGTGGACCTGGCAGCACCAGGGTGCACCGAAAAGATCGTGGCGCGCGAGGACCCGGACAAATGGCGGTTCCCGGATTTGAACGAGCTGTGGTCGGGGTCCATCGACAAGGTTTGGTGAGGCACTGGCATGAAGCTGCCCGCCGCTGCATCCACCGGCCTGCACGCGTGATCCGTCGCGGCCCTGCACCACTGCGCCAATGAAGAGTTGGCTTCACCCGATGTTTCGCACGCGGCTGTCCCTGGCGTTTGCGGCGCTGCTGGCCCTGGTGTGCGTGCAGGCCGCTTTCGTCTACTGGGGTGCCTACCGCGTGAACGACTACGCGCGCCACAGCCGCCTCACCAGCGACATCCTGTCGGAGCTGCTGGACCTGTCGGCCAACAAGCAGCGGCTGCGTGTGTGGGCCATGCAGCGCCTGATGAACGCCGACGCCGTGCCCGAGGTGCGCGAGCGGCTGATCGAAAACATGCAGCGCAGTGCCACCGCGTTGGAATCACTGGCCGTGCAGGACGCGGCACTCTGGCGTGAACTGGCCGAGCGCGACGGCATCGCGGTGCCGCAGGAGGTGCACCAGCTGGTGGGCGTCTCCGAGCTGCTCAAGGACAACATAAAGGCCGTCGATGCGCGCCTGAAGCCTTTGACCCCCCTGGAGCCCGGCGCCGAGTTTGCTGTGCTGTGGGGCGAGATCAACCAGGTGTTCGACATGGCCAAGGGCCGTGACCTGCGCGAAGTCCTCAACGGTGCCATCGACCGCCAGCGGCTCACCGTGCCCGTGGCGCGGGCCGCGACAGAGCGCGCGCTGGCCGCCCTGCGCGAAAAAGCCATCGCCATGGCGCTCATCACCCTGGCGGCGGCGGTCGTCATGGCCTTGAGCCTGAGCCGTCGCTTGCAGCAGCCGCTGGACCGCTTGCTCGCCGGAACACAGGCCCTGCAGGCGGGTGCGCTGGACCACCGCATCGCCACCGGCTCCCGGGACGAGTTCGATCACGTGGCGCAAAGCTTCAACGCCATGGCGCAAGAGCTGCAAAGCCACCGCGCTGCGGCCGACGCCGCCCGGCATGACCTGGAAGTGGCGGTGCACGACAGGACGCGGGAGCTCAGCGCTGCGCATGACACCCTCAAGCAGCTGGACGAGCGGCGCCGGCAACTGTTTGCCGACCTGGGGCACGAGTTGCGCACGCCCGCCACCGCGATCCGCGGCGAGGCCGAGATCGCGCTGCGCGGCAAGGACAAACCCACCGCCGAATACCGGCAGGCCCTGGGCCGCGTGATCAGCGGCATCGACCAGATGACCGGCCTGATCCATGACCTGATGCTGATCGCCAAGGCCGAGGCGGACCAGCTCGTCATGAAGCCGACCACCACCGACATGCCTGCGCTGCTGGCCGAGGCGGTGGACCAGGCCCGAACCCTGGGCGCCGACCGCCGGGTCGATGTGCAGCTGGACCTGGGCGGTGCGGCGGCAGGCCCGGTGCGCGTGCATGCCGACGCCGACCGGCTTGCCCAGGCGGTCATGATCGTCCTGGACAATGCCGTGCGGTACTCGCCCGAAGGCGCCACGGTGGCGGTCGCGCTGCGCAGCGACCCGTCGATGGCGACCATCGTCGTGAGCGATGCAGGAATCGGCATCGACGCGGACGAGCTGCCCCATATTTTTGAGCGCTTCGTGCGCGGCCAGCGGGCCCGTGCGCACCGGGCCGACGGCACCGGCATCGGCTTGTCGATAGCCCAGTCCATCGTGCACGCACATGCCGGTCAGATCGAGGTGCACAGCGTCGCCTTGCGCGGCACCACCGTTCGCATCTCCTTGCCGGTCATTGCGGCCGACGCGCCTGAATGGGCCTTGTGACCTTATGAACATCCTGGTGGTTGAAGACGATGCCCGTGTCGCGGACTTCCTGCTGCGCGGCCTGCGTGCCGAGGGCTACCGCGTCGAGCTGGCGCGCAACGGAACGGACGGTCTGGCCATGGCGCGCACCACCGAGCCCGCCATCCTGATCCTGGACCTGATGCTGCCGGGCCTGAGCGGCCTGGAGCTGTGCCAGACGCTTCGTGCTGAAGGGCACCACGTACCGGTGCTGATCCTGAGCGCGCTGGGCAACACGGCGGACAAGGTGCAGGGCCTGCGCCTCGGGGCGGACGACTACCTGACCAAGCCTTTCGCCTTCGACGAACTGATCGCTCGCATCGAAGCGCTGATGCGCCGGGGCCGCGAGCAAAAGCCGCGCTCCACCCTTTTGCATGTGGCAGACCTGACCTTGGACCTGGAGCGGATGAGCGCCAGCCGTGCCGGCCAGACCATCACGCTCACGGCCAAGGAGCTGGCGCTGCTGGAGTTGCTCATGAATTCGCCAGGCCGCGTGTACAGCCGCGAGCGCATTTTGTCCAACGTGTGGGGCACCAGCCAGGACCCGCTGACCAATGTGGTGGATGTGTACGTGAGGCGCCTGCGTGCCAAGATCGACGAAGGCCAGCCGCTCGCCCTCATCAAGACGGTGCGGGGCTTTGGCTACCGGCTGGACGACCTGCCGGAGTGAAGCTTCTGGCATCTGGCGCTGGCGTTGGCGCCAGGGTTCAAGCCCGCCAGGCCTACGAGCTGCCGGGCAGCGGTGGCACGCTGGGCAAGCTCGTCCTCGTTCCTTGAATGTGTCGAGCCCTTCACCATGAGCGCTCCCGTTCGCCACGCTGAAACTGTGCGCAGTGCAGTAATTGAATAAAAATGGTACCTACCGCTTGTTGGTAGCCATTTGTTTGCTATCAATTCAATAGTATTGTGCTTGGGCCACTCAGTCGGTAGCGACCGGCTCGGCAAGGCCCGGCAGCACCAGCCTGAATTCCGCCCCGCGACCCACCTCGCTGTCCACCTCCAGCGTGCCCCCGTGGCGTTGCACCACGGTGTGCACCAGCGCCAGGCCCAGGCCCACGCCGCCCACGGCGGGATGGCTGCGGTCGTGCAGGCGCTGAAAGGGGGCGAACAACCGGCCTTGCAACTGCGGCGCAATGCCAGGCCCCTGGTCCCGCACCGACACCACCCACTGCGTGCCGCGCGGCGCAATGGCGCACTGCACAGTGCTTCCCGCCGGGCTGAACTTGATGGCGTTGTGCAGCACATTGACCAGCGCGCGGACCAGTAGCGACCGGTCTCCCAGCGCAGGGGCCGTATCCGGAGCGGTGGTGATCATCACGTCGACGCCCCCGTCGCGGGCCAGGGCCCAGGTGTCGTCCACGGTTTCCGCGAGCATCGCCACCAGGTCCAGCGGCGCCCTGCGGTACTCCTGCGACTGCGCGCTGGCCAGGTGCACGAAGTTCTCGGCCATGCCCAGCGAGGTGCGCGCATAGCGCCCGATGCGCTGCATCATTTCTTCGTGCGACATGCGACCGGGGTAGGCGCGCTGCATCTCCAGCAGCGTCAGGATGGACGCGTTGGGCGCGCGGATGTCGTGCGAGATGAAGTTCAACGCCTGGTCGCGCTGCTGCTGCGCGTGCCGCATCTCGGTCAGGTCGACCAGCGTGATCAGCCAGCCCGCCTTGGCCAGGTCGGTGAAAGGCTTGCACTGCACCAGCAGGCTGCGGCCCCGTGCATCATGCCCCTCGCTTTGCTCGGGCATCGTTTTGGAGTGCAGGTTCTCCGCCGTGACCAAGGGCTGGCCGGTGCCGGTGTGGACCAGGTCGTGCAGCAGCTCGGCCACCGACTGGCCCTGCAGCGGCAGTGCGATGTCTCCGCCCACATGTCGGCGCGCAGCCATGTTGGTGAGCAGGATGCGGCCCGCAGGGTCGCACACGATGGTGGGCGAGGGCAGCTGCTGCAGGCTCTCGCTCACGAAGTGGTGCAGGTCACGCAGCTGGCGCGACGCGCGCTCCACGGCGTTGATGCGCTTTTCCAGAAAGTCGCCGGTGTCGCCCGCGCGGGTCGGCAGCCGCAGCGACAGGCCGTCGCGCTGCAGGCGCTCCATCTCCTGCCGCAGAAAATGCGCGGCAGCGCTCAGGCGCCGCCAGCTCCACAGCGGATAGGCCAGCACCAGCCCCAGCATGGCCGCCGCAGGGGCCAGCTGCAGGCCCAGCCACCAGGGCAGGGCCACGCTCAGCAGCAGGGTGCCCACGGCCAGCAGTGCGCTGGTCAGCAGGGCGACGAAAGGGCCGGCCAGCAGCAGCGCCAGCAGCGCGCACGCCACCGGGACCAGATTGAAAAGCGTGTTGGCCACCGGGCCGGCAGGCCGGATGCCGGCGCCCGACAGCCGGCTGTCCAGCACATGCGCCACCACCTCCACGCCGGGCATCAGCCGCGACTGCTGGCTGACCGGCGTGGCGAACATGTCGCCCAGGCCCGATGCCGCAGCGCCCACCAGCACATACTTGCCGCGGAACGCATCTGCCGGCACCTGGCCGCGCAGCACGTCGATGTACGAATAGGTGGGGAAGTGGCCCGGGCCGCCCGCGTAGGCGATGAGCGTGCGGTCGTTGCGCTGCCAGTCGCTGGTGGGGCCTGCGGGGCCGGTGGGGACGGTGCCCGCGGCGGCGGTGGTGTCCACCGGCTTGACCGGCGGGGTGCAGCCTGTGGCACCGGGCTGGCCCACGCAGTGCAGCGCGGTGCCGAAGTGGGGCCAGGGCGCTGCCCCGGGGCCTTCGGTCAGGTAGAAGCTGCGCACCACGCCATCGGTGTCGGGCGCCACGTGCACATGCCCCACCCGGGCTGCGGCCTGGGCCAGCGGCGGCCACGGCAGGTCGGCCTGGCTGGCAGCAGGTCCGTAGCCACGACGCATCATGGGCAGCACCATGCGGCCGCTGCGCGCCATGGCATCGGCCAGCAGGGCGTCGTCTTCGGGGTAGTCCTGGTCTTCTTCGCCAAAGAGCACATCCATGCCGATGGCGCGGGGCGCCTGCGCCGAGATGCGCGAGATCAGCTCGGCATGCAGTGCACGGCGCCAGGGCCATCGGCCGATGCTGGCGATGCTGCGGTCATCGATGGCGACGATCACGATGTCGGGGCGCGCAGGCCGCGACAGCAAGCGCAAGCCCGCGTCCTGCACCAGATGGTTCACCCGGCCCAGGCTGGCCGGTGGGCTGAGCCAGGCCACCAGCGCGAGCAGGGCCACGGACAGCAGGCTCCATTCCAGGCGCCGCTGTCGGCCGCGGCTGCGTGCAAAGGTCCACATGGATCAGGCCACCCGGTAGACGGGTGGAACACCCTGCCCAGCCGCGCTCAAGGGCGCGCCAGCGGCTGGCCGCTGGATGTGGACACCGGCAGGCCCGCCCCGGTGCGGATACCCGATCCGACGCGGATCTGGCGCGCAGGGGAGAAGTCGCTGCCCAGGCCCGTGGGGTCCAGCACCTGAATGCGGACCAGGTACTCGCCCGCAGGCAGGTCGCTGCCTGTCCACTGCGGCGCATCGAGCACGGTGTCGAGGGTCACAGCGTCGAACCCGGGGTCGGTGGCGGCCGCCAGTTGCAGGCGAAAGCGCTGGCCGGGCTGGGCAGGCCAGTGCAGGTGCACGGACGTGTCGCCATCCTTCGCCTGCAGCGACTGTGCAGACAGCGTGGCAGGCCGCTCGGCCACGGTGAAGGGCTGCGGCGGTGCAAAAGGCCCCTGGTCGGCCTGGCCGCCCGGCAGCTCCAGCAGGCTGGCAACGCGCCAGAGGTACTCCCCCGCTGGAAGGCCCGTAATGGGCAGACGGCATTCGGTCAGGCGTTGTTCGTCGAGCACGGGCTGGCTCCAGGCGCGCTCGCCAGCTGCGTTGGGCGTGCTGGCCGCCACCTGCACGCGGAACCAGCGCACACCGGGCACCTGCGTGCACCGCAGTTCTGCGGCGCCTCGCGCCACCACGGCGCCGGGCGCGGGGCTTTGGTACAGCGGCGGCACAGGCCGGGTCTTGACGGCAAAGGGCAGCACGGCCGGCACACCGGGGATGCCCGCGTCATCCAGCGCGCGCACCGACAGGTAGTAGCGCCCGTCCTCCAGCGCCTTCCAGCGCAGCTGGCCGTCGGCAAAGCGCCCGTGGCGCAGCACCTGGGTGAAGTCTGGGTCCCGCGCGACCTGCGCTTCATAGCGCGCAGCGCCTGCGAGCGGCGGCACGTTGATGGCCAGCAGGCCTGCGTCTCCCAGGGTGGTGGGGACGGCCGAGGTGTCGGGTGCGGGCAGCAGGGCGCGCGGTGCGCCCACCGTGCCGTCGGCTGCCACGGCCAGGCCCTGGCCGGTCGCCAGAAGGGCCGTGGGGGCCGAGGGGTCGGGCTGGGCGGTGGGCGTGTCGCCCTGGCGCGGCTGCACGGCCACAGACCCGTTGAGCACCGACGCCGCGGTGCTACCCGTGTCCGTCATGGCCACGCTGAAGTGGGTGCCGCGCACGCTGGTCACCGCCAGCGGCGTGCGCAGCTCGAACCGCCGAAACGGCTCTGCACTGGGCGGTACCGACGACTCCACCGCGCCGCTGCGCATCTCCAGCACCGACTGCACGCTGCCCGCGCGGCCGCGACGGCGCAGCTGGCGCAGTTGCAGCTCGGAGTGGGCCTGCACGCGCACCACGGTGCCGTCGGCCAGCTTCACGGCCACGAACGCGTCGGGGCCCACCTGCAGCGCAGTGCCTTCTTCGAGCTTGCCGCCTTGGACCACGGCCGTGCGAGCGTCGCCAGCGGGACCCTGCGCGGTGACCGTGCCGTGCACGAACTCCACCGTGGCCGACTCCGCGGGCTGCAGGCGCACGGGGATCCACACCACCGAGCCCGGTTGCAGTCGCCGTGGGTTGGCGACCTTGTTGCGCGCCTGCAGCAGCGGCCATTGCCGGGGCGCATCCAGGTAGGCGCGGGCCAGGCCCTCCAGCGTATCGCCGTCCTGCACGGTGTGGGCGATCTCGTCGCCCTGCGGGTGGGGCGTGTGGGGCGTGTCGGCGTGCGCGGCGGGTGCCGCAAAGCCTGCCATGCACAGGGCAAGGCTCAAGGCCGACAGCGGGCGCAGGGCCTGACGGGTGCCGTGCCCCTTGTCACACCGGGCGGCTTGCCCGCTGTCACATCGGCTTTTACGTCGGCTGTCACGTTGGGTGGGGCGGTATGTGCTGGCCAAATCAAAATCTCCTGGTGTCCGCCGGGTGGGCGGGGCGCGGGCGGCCTCAGGGTGGCTGGCCGCCCGTGGCCATGGTCGTGCGCGCCTCAGGCCCTTTTCTGGGCATCGACGGCTTCGAAGCGGTAACCCACACCGTACACCGCCGAGACGATGAAGCCATTGGCAGGGCGCAGGTCGAGCAGCGTGCGAAGGCGCGAGATGTGGGTGTCCAGCGAGCGCGACATCACATCCGCCACCTGGCCCCAGATGATGTCCTTGAGGTGGTCGCGCGACAGCAGCCGGCCCATGTTCTGGAACAGGAACAGCGCCAGGTCGTACTCGCGGTTCTTGAGCTCGACGGCCACGCCGTCCACCTCGATGGACCGTGTTTCCGGCAGAAAGCGGTAGCGCCCAAACTCCAGGACACCACCGGCATTGTCGGGGTAGGCGCGGCGCAGCAACGCCCACACGCGCGCGGTCAGCTCGCCGATGCGCACGGGCTTGACCATGAAGTCGTCTGCGCCGCTGCCCAGGCCCTCCACGATGTCGCGTTCTTCCTGGCGGTGGGTGACAAACAGAATGGGCAGCTGGGTGCCCACGTTCTTGCGCACCCAGCGCACCACTTCGGGACCGGTGGTATCGGGCAGGTGCCAATCCACGATCAGCAGGTCAAACGTTTCGCGGCGCAGTTCGCGCAGGAAGTCGGCGCCGTTCAAATGCGTATGGCACACATGCCCCATGGCCTCGGTGGCCTGCTTGATCAGATCGAGCTGCAGCGCGTCGTCGTCCAGTGCGGCAATTCGCATGGTGTCCCCTGTCCAAAATGTCCAACCTGGGATTATTTGCGAGAACAGGCGCTGCATGCAGGCGTTGCCCGAAGGGCGTCAGCCGGTTGACATTTGTTGACGGTGGGAGGGAGGGCGCAGGCGCATCCTGCGCTATCGGGGGCCGCGCAGACGCCGCCCCGCATTCTGTCCCCGCGCAGGACCAGAGGGCGCTGCGTAGAGGGGCGCGGCCGCAAGCGAGGCTGGGTCAGCGCCGGGCCGGGGCGGGCGCTTCGATCTCGCGCACCAGCCGCATGCCCACCAGCGTGTAGCGCGTCTCCGGGCTGTTCCAGTTGCGGTAGCCGCAGCGCGCATAGAACGACCATGTGTGCCACGAGCCTCCCCGGCGCACGCGCACCGAACCCTCTGGCGGGCCCTGCGGGTCGTCGGCCGGCGACTGCGCGTAGTAGTCATCGCCATGCCAGTCCGACACCCATTCCCAGGCATTGCCCAGCATGTCGTGCAGCCCGAAGGCGTTGGGCTGGTAGCTGCCCACCGGTGCGGTGAACGCGTGGCCGTCGTTGCCTGCCAGGGCGTGCTGCTGCCAGCGGGCCCAGTACGGTGCCGCGGCTTGGTCGAACACGTTGGCAGACCGCACCAGCGCCTGCGGGTCATCGCCGTGCGGGTAGCGGGTGCGGGTGCCGGCACGGCAGGCGTATTCCCACTCGGCCTCGGTGGGCAGGCGGTAGCGTTGGCCTTCGGTGCGGCTCAGCCAGGCGGCCAGCGCCTGGGCGTCGTTCCAGGTGACGTTGACGACCGGATGGTCGTCGCCCTGCGCAAAGCCGGGGTTGCGCCAGGAATAGCGCGGGTCGCGCCCCTCGAAGGCGTCGCCCCGGCGCGTGGTGGCAGGGTCGTACTGCGCGTTGTAGCCGTAGCCGCCGGTGCCGTCCGCCACCGACTCGGGCACGTAGCCCGAGGCGTCGAGGAAGCGCCGGAACTGCCCCACCGTGACCTCGTGCTGACCCAGGTAGAAGGCGCTGCGGATGTGCACCGTGTGCGCGGGCTGCTCGTCGGCCAGGTCGGTAAAGCGTTTTGCCTCCAGCGTGGGGTAGGCCCGGGCCAGGGTCTCGGGCGGCTCGACGCCCCCCATGGTGAAGCTGCCAGCGGGCACCTGCACGAACACCATGCCCAGGCTGTTGGTCCAGGTGGTGGTCCGGGTGGGGATGTGGGTGGGGGTTTCGGCCACTGTGGCACCCCTGGCGCCGGCCCGCGGTGGGGAGGGTGCGGCACAGCCCGCCAGCACGGTAGCCAGCGCCATGCACCCGAATGCCCTGGCGGACTGGCTCATGGCTGGCCGTTGGGGGATTCGCTCACGCATTCAAAGACCAGGCGCGAGCCGTCGTTGCGCAGCAGCTTGGGAAAGAGCATGAGCTTTTGGCATTCGCGCGTGGCGGCGCCGTAGGCCGGTGCTGTGTCCGTGCCGTAGACCGGCACGCTGAAGGTGCGGTCCCGGCCCGACGCCATGGCCGACGAGGGGTGGTTGGTGGTCGCGTTGCAACCTGCCAGCAGGGTGATCACGCAGAGCGAGGCGGTCAAGAGCTTCATGGCATCTCCAGGTCCAGCGGACAGATGGAGCCAGTTTAAGCACAACACGGTGCGGAATGCCATGGTGTGCAGGCACCGTTGCGGCGCTGCATCTTGGAGTGCTGGCGCAGCAGGGGTGCTTGCGTGGTGCGCCGTGCATTGAGCAGTACCGGCACGTGAGCTCTGCCCTCCCTCGTCGAGGGTGCGGTGATGGGGACGGTGACGGCGGCACTCTGGGACGTGGGTGGCAGGGCGTGGCAGGAATTGAAGCTTTTCAGGGCCTTCCGCTTGCCAGTCATGCGCTGGCAGCTATAAAAAAGAGAGCAAAAGAAAAACCCGGCCAGCGGCCGGGTCGGTGTGGGGGCGGTTGGGGTGTCAGGCCGCGGCTGCAGCGTCTGCCAGTGCCTGCAGCGCCACACTCACGTCGGCCGCCTGCACGCCATCGACCGGGGCCAGGCGCGGGGCCAGGGCCTGCAGGGCGCCTGCGTCCTTTTGCAGCTGGGCGATGGCTTGCCCGGCGTCTTTGGGCGCGTCAAAGCCGGTGCTCTGCAGCAGCAGGCGGCCATCTGCCGCCACCAGCTTGAAGTAGAACTTGCCGTCGGCTTCGCGGTACTGCTTGAACGAGGGCAGGGCGGCCTTCGCTGCCTTGGCGGGCTTGGCTGCGGTGGTGGGCTGCGCCAGGCTGCGCAGGCCCACGGCCGAGCGCAACTCGCGGATGAACGGCGTGGCCAGGGCGCGGGCCCGCTCGGCGCCGGCCAGCAGCGTGGCTTCGATGCGGGCGGGGTTGTGGATCAGCTCCTCGTACTGGGCGCGCATGGGTGCGATCACCTGGTCCACGCGTTCGAGCAGCGTGCTCTTCGCGTCGCCCCAGGCAATGCCGTCGGCATAGGCCTTGCGCAGCGCCTCGGTCTCTTCGGGCGTGGCAAAGGCCTGGTAGATCTGGAACAGGGCCGAGCCGTCCACCTCCTTGGGCTCGCCGGGCGCGCGCGAGTCGGTCAGGATGCCGCCGATCAGCTTCTTGAGCTGGTCGCGCGAGCTGAACAGCGGGATGGTGTTGTCGTAGCTCTTGCTCATCTTGCGCCCGTCCAGGCCGGGGAGCGTGGCCACATGGTCGTCGATGGCGGCTTCGGGCAGCACGAAGTGCTCGCCGTACAGGTGGTTGAAGCTCGCGGCCATGTCGCGCGCCATCTCGATGTGCTGGATCTGGTCGCGGCCCACGGGCACCTTGTGCGCCTTGAACATCAGGATGTCGGCGCCCATGAGCACGGGGTACATGAACAGGCCCGCCGTCACACCGTCGTCGGCCTCGCGCCCGGCAGCGAGGTTCTTGTCCTGCGATGCCTTGTAGGCATGGGCGCGATTGAGCACCCCCTTGCCGGTCACGCACGACAGCAGCCAGTTGAGCTCGGGAATCTCGGGGATGTCGGACTGGCGGTAGAAGGTGACGTGGTCGGGGTTCAGGCCCGCCGCCAGCCAGCTGGCCGCGATCTCCAGCGTGGAGCGCTGGATGCGCACCGGGTCCTCGCACTTGATCAGCGCATGGTAGTCGGCCAGGAAGTAAAAGCTCTGCACGTTGGGCGACAGGCTGGCCGCCACCGAGGGGCGGATCGAGCCCACGAAGTTGCCCAGGTGGGGCGTGCCCGTGGTGGTGATGCCGGTGAGAAAACGCGTGGTGCTCATGGGGACGGTGTCAGCAAAAAGGGGAGAGAACAATTAACGCAACAGGGCTGTGAGCGGGGTGAGCAGAAACTGGATGACGGTATAGCCCACCGACATCAGCGGGCGCAGCCACAGCGCGCCCACCACACCCGCCACCACCAGGGCCAGCACGATGAAGAAGCCGTAAGGCTCGATGCGCGAGACCATGTGCGCCTGCTTCCAGGGCAACAGGCCCACCAGAATGCGGCCGCCATCGAGCGGCGGCAGCGGAAACAGGTTGAAGGCCCACATCACCAGGTTGACCAGCACGCCGGCGCGCGCCATCTCGATGAAGAAGCGCTCGTCCACGCCCGAGCCCACCACCGCCACGAGCAGCACGGCCCAGAAGATCGCCTGGAAGAAATTGGACGCCGGCCCGGCCAGGGCCACCCAGATCATGTGCCGCTTGGGGTTGCGCAGGTTGCCGAAGTTGACCGGCACCGGCTTGGCGTAGCCGAACAGGAACGCGCCCGAGGTGGCGAAGTACAAGAGCAGCGGCATCAGGATGGTGCCGACCGGATCGATGTGCTTGAGCGGGTTGAGCGTGATGCGGCCCATCATGTACGCGGTGTTGTCGCCGAAGTGGCGCGCGGCGTAGCCATGGGCTGCCTCGTGCACCGTGATGGCAAACAACACCGGCAGGGCGTAGATCAGAACGGTTTGGATGAGATTGGAGATGTCCACCCGTCGATTGTCTCAGACGCACGGAACACGCTCAGAGGCCAGGGAAAGCGCAGGCCCTCCACGCAGGGTGATGCGGTTGTACGACAGCGTTACACCCTCCGCGCTCAATCGTTGATAGCATGTGGCACGGAGTAACAAAATGCATCGCAGGTTTGGGGTGCTGTTTCTCGTTGCGCTGCGGCCCATACTCATACAAAACACCCTTTCGGAGACATCCCGTGCCCCTGGATCACCTCAAAATCGGAACCCGCCTCGTTCTTGCCTTTGGCGGCATAGCGCTGCTGATGGCGTTGATCATGGGCATGGGTTTGTCGCGCATCAGCCGCGCCGAAGACACCTACCGCAGCGCGGTGTCCACCGCCACGGACGGCGAGCGCACGTCCAAGGCCACCCAGGCGCAAGAGCATTTGTCCAGCGCCCGCTCCTGGATCGTGGGCGGTGGCATTGCGGTGTTTGCGCTGTCTCTGGTGGCCTTTCTGACCCTGCGCAGCGGCATCGTGAGCCCGCTGAACCAGGCCATCCTGATCGCCGAGACCGTGGCCTCGGGTGACCTGAGCCAGGAGTTCAGCTCCGACCTCGACGGCGACTTTGGACGGCTTCTGGACGGCTTGGGCACCATGGAGGACACCCTGACCGACCTGGTCTCGCGCATCAAGCAGAGCACCGACTCCATCACGGCATCGGCCGCGGACATCGACCGGGGCAACAGCAACTTGTCGCGCCGGGCCGAAGACCAGGTGTCGTCCCTGACCGAAACCGCCGCCAGCATGGAAGAGCTGACCGCCACCGTGCGCCAGAACGCCGAGCGCGCGCATTCGGCCAGCGGCCTGGCCGTCAAGGCATCGGCCATCGCCGAGCAGGGCGGCGCGGTGGTGGGCGAGGTGGTGCAGACCATGCAGGCCATCAGCGGCAGCTCGCGCAAGATCGTGGACATCATCCAGGTGATCGAAGGCATCGCCTTCCAGACCAACATCCTCGCCTTGAACGCAGCGGTGGAAGCCGCCCGCGCGGGCGAGCAGGGCCGCGGTTTTGCCGTGGTGGCCAGCGAAGTGCGCAGCCTGGCGCAGCGCAGCGCGGTGGCCGCGCGCGAGATCAAGGCGCTGATCAGCGCATCGGTCGAGCAGGTGGAAAGCGGTGCGGGCCAGGTGGGCAAGGCCGGCAAGACCATGGAGGAGATCGTGGTTGCCGTGGGCCAGGTGAGTACCCTGCTGGGCGAGATTTCGGTGGCCCTGCGCGAGCAGAGCGAGGCCATCAGCCATGTGAACGCCGCCGTATCGCACATGGACGGCGCCACGCAGGAGACGGCGGCCCTGGTGCAGAACGCGGTGGCCACGGCTTCGGCACTGTCGGCACAGGCCAGCGACCTGGAGCAGGCGGTCGGCGCATTCAAGTTGTAGCCCCCTGAGCCGCTGCGCGGCTTCCCCCTCAGGGGGACGCCACCCCTGGACTGGCGGAGCCAGATCCACGGTGGCACTGGCCTTGGGCCGCGCCAGTTTTGGGCGCTGCAATCCAAAAAAGGACTCTGAGGCTCAGCACGGTCTTCACAGGCGCAGAGGAGGGGGCCGAGACTTCAGTTCTACAACCCCAGCGCTTGCAGGCTTCCGCGGCCTTCGCGGATGACTTCGGGGTCGCCGCCGGCGCCCATCGGGGTCAGGTCGATCACGGTGGTGGGCTCCAGGGGGCAGGCGCCAGAGTCGACGATGGCGTCGAGCAGTTTTTCGTAGCGCGCGCGGATGTCCTGCGGGTCGTTCAGGGGTTCGGTTTCGCCTGCGGGGATCAACGTGGTGGCCAGCAGCGGGGCGCCGTGCAGCTCCAGCAGCAGTTGCAGGCCCTTGCGGTCGGGCACGCGCAGGCCGATGGTCTTGCGCGAAGGGTGGCTCACGCGGCGCGGCACTTCCTTGGTGGCTTCCAGGATGAAGGTGTAGGGGCCGGGCGTGCCCAGCTTGAGCAGGCGGTACTGCCGGTTGTCCACGCGGGCGTAGTTGGCCAGCTCGGACAGGTCGCGGCACAGCA
This sequence comes from Acidovorax sp. LjRoot194, assembly GCF_964253015.1. Taxonomy (NCBI): domain Bacteria; kingdom Pseudomonadati; phylum Pseudomonadota; class Betaproteobacteria; order Burkholderiales; family Comamonadaceae; genus Acidovorax; species Acidovorax sp. LjRoot194. The sequence goes on from NZ_CAXUQB020000001.1 coordinate 1,569,150, forward strand.
GCGTGAGGTGGTGCTTGTCGTCCACCTGGCGGATGCGGCGCAGGCGGTCCACCGCGTCCTTGTCGTCCAGGTGGCAGACGAGTGCGTAGCTCGAGTCCGTGGGCACGGCCACGATGCCGCCCTTTTGCAGCAGCAAGGCGGCCTGCTTGAGCAGGCGGGGCTGGGGATTGTCGGGGTGGGCTTCAAAATACTGGGCCATGGTGGGGCGGTCTCAAGGGTTCACAAAAATACGAAGTGCACGGCGCGCAACGGCCGACCCGCTGCAGTCGAGGCCAGTGCACCGCACAGTGCGGTCTCGGCCCTTCGGTCCGCCGACCGGGGCGCACCCCACGCTGCAGACGGCCGGTGGTGCACGCTGCGCCGCGCAGCGGCTGGCTGCGCCAGGGCGGGTTCTATCGCTGGATTTTGTCGGCCAGCAACTCCCACACGGGGGTCAACTGGCCCGGCAACATCGGCAGCGTGCCCAGGTCGGTGTGCGATTCGTCGGGGCTGTGGAAGTCGCTGCCGCGCGAGGCGGCCAGGCCGAACTCCTCGGCCATCGCGGCGTAGGTCACGTATTCGGGCGAGCTGTGGCTGCCGGTGACCACCTCCACGCCGCGCCCGCCGTGCTGCTTGAATTCGGAAAACAGCGCGAACTCTTCATTGGCGCTGAACTTGTAGCGGGCCGGGTGGGCGATGACCGCCATGCCGCCAGCCTCGGTGATCCAGCGCACGGCATCGCCCAGGGCCGCCCAGCGGTGGGGCACGTAGCCGGGCTTGCCTTCGGTGAGGTACTTGCGAAAGACTTCGGGCGTGTCGCGGCAGACGCCGGTTTCCACCAGAAAGCGGGCAAAGTGCGTGCGCGAGATCAGTGCCGGGTTGCCCACGAACTGCAGCGCGCCTTCGTAGGCGTTGTGGATGCCCGCCTGCGCCAGCTGCGCGGCCATGTCCTTGGCGCGCTCGCCGCGGCCGCCGCGCGTGGCGGCAAGGCCTTCGACCAGCTGGGCGTTGTCGGGGTCGAACCCCAGGCCCACGATGTGGACGGTGGTGTCGGCAAAGGTGACGGAGATTTCGACGCCGGTGAGGTAGGGCAGGCCCAAGGCACGGGCGGCAGCCATGGCGCGGCGTTGGCCACCGATCTCGTCATGGTCGGTCAACGCCCACAACTCCACCCCGTTGGCTTTGGCGCGGGCGGCCAGGTCTTCCGGCGTCAGGGTGCCATCGGAGACCACGGAATGGCAGTGCAGGTCGGCGTTCAGAATGGTTGTCACCGGGCCATTTTAGGGCTTGTACCGATAACGCGCGCTGCCGAACCCAGCAACACTGCCAGTAGGGGCATGGGCCCAAGCTGCGCACCGGTGCCTTCGGCGTCGCCGCAGCGGCAGCGCGGTGATCTGCGCTGCGCCAAGGAGCGAGCATGAAATTCAACGACCTGCGCGTGGCCCACAAGATGTGGAGCGTTGTTCTCGGTCTGCTGGCACTGATGCTGGTGACCACCCTGTGGACCCAGTGGTACGGCCGACAGGTCTCCGCCGCCACCGAGCAGTCGGTCGACAAATACGAGGAAGCGATCACCACCGCCGTGACCTGGCGGGGCCTGGCCGAGGTGGCGGTGACCATGTCGATGGCCAGCTTCGTCACCACCGACCAGGCCCTCAAAGCCGATTTCGATGCCCGCGTGGCGGCGCTGACGGCGCGCATCACGCCAGTGCAGGAGCAGATTGGCAAGACCTCGGTGTCCGCAGCGGACAAGGCCGCACTTGCCAACGTGGCCGCCGCGCGCGCGGACATCCGGGGCCAAACCGACAAGCTCAAGGAGCTGACCGACGCGGGCGATGCCGCCGCCAAACAGGCGTACCTGGCCAGCACCTACCGGCCCAAGGCCGTCGCGTACCTGGAGTCCATCGACAAATTCGTGGCCGCGCAGCAACTGCAGCGCGACGAGGCCGTGAAGGCCGCCCGCGACACACGGGGCAATCTGGTGGTGATCGGCCTCACGGCGGCGGTGGGCGTGGTGCTGCTGGGCATGCTGATGGCGTCGCTCCTGGTGCGCTCCGTCACGCGGCCGCTGGACCGTGCCGTGCTGCTGGCCGAGGCGATCTCGGCGGGCGACCTGACCCAGAACATCCACGACGACCGCAAGGACGAGCTCGGCACGCTCACCCGCGCGCTGTCGGCCATGTCCGAACGTTTGCGCGGCGTGGTGGGCGAGGTGCGCACGGGCGTCAATTCCGTGTCATCCGCATCGGTGGAGATCGCCAACGGCAACCACGACCTGTCGGCCCGCACCGAGCAGACGGCCTCCAACCTGGAAGAGACCGCGGCCAGCATGGAGCAGTTGACGGCCACCGTGAGCCAGTCGGCCGACACCGCCCGCCAGGCCAACCAACTGGCCAGCACTGCAGCCCAGGCCGCAGCGCGCGGCGGCGAAGTGGTGGGCCAAGTGGTGACCAGCATGCAGCAGATCACCGACAGCAGCAAAAAGATCAACGACATCATCGGCGTGATCGACGGCATCGCCTTCCAGACCAACATCCTGGCACTGAACGCCGCGGTGGAAGCAGCCCGCGCCGGCGAGCAAGGCCGCGGCTTTGCGGTGGTGGCCAGCGAAGTGCGCAGCCTGGCCGGGCGCAGCGCCGAAGCCGCCAAGGAGATCAAGGCGCTGATCGGTGCCTCGGTGCAGAACGTGGAATCCGGCTCGGCCCAGGTGGCCCAGGCCGGGCAGACCATGCAGGAGATCGTGGCGAGCGTGCAGCGCGTGAGCGATCTGATCGGCGAGATCACGGCATCGTCGACCGAGCAGCGCGACGGCATTGCGCAGGTGAACCAGGCGGTCACGCACCTCGATCAGATGACCCAGCAGAATGCGGCGCTGGTGGAGGAGTCGACAGCCGCAGCCACCTCGATGCGCGACCAGGCGCAGCGCCTGGCCGAAGTGGTGTCGGTATTCAACGTGGGCGCGGTGGCTGTGCGTGCGCCCGCCCCGTCACCCCAGTCCTCCCGGCCCGCCCCTGCGGCAGCACCCCGGCCGGTCTCTGCAGCCAGGCCCCGCGTAGCAGGCACCGGAGCCAAACCTGCCGCGTCCGCCTCTACCGCCCGGCCCCCCGCCACCAAGGCCCCGGCAGCGCCGCGGCTGGCGTCTTCCAAGCCCGCCGCGGCATCCAAGGCCGCAGGGACCGCCACCGCGGCTGCGGCCCCATCCAACGCACCGGCACCCCGTGCGACAGCAGGAGGCAGCGACGATGACTGGGAAAGCTTCTGACAGGGCGCCCGATCCTGGGTGGCGGCCTTGGCCGCTCCCGAATTGATAGCTGCTAGCGCATGTTAGCCGTGCGGTAGCGGCAGTTTTCATCTGAATTTTGACTGTACGCTGCTACCTGCAGGCTTGGTAGGCAGCGTGCAAAGCGGGGGCGCGGCCCGTGGGCCTCTGCAGTTTTTAGGGTTTCTGAATGCGGGTTTTTCCCGGTGAATGGCTGGCGCAAGAGGGTGCCTGGCTGGCGTAGGCTATGGGCTGTTGCTGATGTAATCGAATGTTTCCGGGCGAGCCTTGCCTTGCATGAACACACAACAGATCCACCAGGGAAAAACCATGCAATTCGACAATATCCGCGTCTCCCGCAAGCTGTGGGGCGCATTTCTAGGCCTGATGATCGGCATGCTGCTGCTCTCGGGCTTTGCGCAGAACCGGGCCAACACGTCCATGTCTGCCGCCATTGATTCGGTGGTGGAGATCGAGGCACGCATTTCGTCGGCCGTGCGCTGGCGGGGCTCCACCGAAACCGCGGTCACCATGGTCATGGGCGGCGCGGTCACCACCGATGCGGTGCTGGCCGAGCAATACGGCGCCAAGGTCAAAGAGATCATCGGCTCCATCAACAAGGTGCAGGAGTCCATCGTTGCCTCGGCCACCGCGCCGGAAGAAAAGGCGTCGCTCGACAAGGTGCTGGACGCGCGCAAGGCCGTGCTGGCCGCCACCGCCAAGACCTGGGAGCTCAAGGGCGCAGGCGACGCGGTGGCCACCCAGCGGTTTGCGGACGACGAGTTCGCGCCCCTGGTCACCAAGTACCTCAAGGCCCAGGACGACTTCGTCGCCACGCTGGAAAAGCGCCGCGACGCCATCCGCGCCGACGCCACCGCGCGCCGCGTGGAGTACGCCATCTGGGGCATCGTCACCTCGCTCGTGCTGATGGCCGTGGGCCTGTTCCTCGCGTGGAAACTGGTGCACTCCATCACCGTGCCGCTGAACCAGGCGGTCGAGAACATCGACGCCATTGCGGCGGGCGACCTGACACGCGAGATCCAGTCCACCCGCAAGGACGAGTTCGGCCACATGCTGCGCGCGCTGTCGGCCATGTCCGAACGCTTGCGCGGCGTGGTGGGCGAGGTGCGCACGGGCGTCAATTCCGTGTCATCCGCATCGGTAGAGATTGCCAATGGCAACCACGACCTGTCGGCGCGTACCGAGCAGACGGCGTCCAACCTGGAAGAAACCGCGGCCAGCATGGAGCAGCTCACCGCCACGGTGAGCCAGTCGGCCGACACCGCCCGCCAGGCCAACCAGCTGGCCAGCACCGCAGCCCAGGCCGCAGCGCGCGGCGGCGAAGTGGTCGGCCAGGTGGTGACCAGCATGCAGCAGATCACCGACAGCAGCAAAAAGATCAACGACATCATCGGCGTGATCGACGGCATCGCCTTCCAGACCAACATCCTGGCGCTGAACGCCGCAGTGGAAGCGGCGAGAGCCGGCGAGCAAGGCCGGGGCTTTGCGGTGGTGGCCAGCGAGGTGCGCAGTCTGGCCGGTCGCAGCGCAGAAGCGGCCAAGGAGATCAAGGCCCTGATCGGCGCCTCGGTGCAGAACGTGGAATCGGGCTCGGCCCAGGTGGCCCAGGCCGGGCAGACCATGCAGGAGATCGTGGCCAGCGTGCAGCGCGTGAGCGACCTGATCGGCGAGATCACCGCATCGTCGACCGAGCAACGCGACGGCATTGCGCAAGTCAACCAGGCCGTGACGCACCTCGATCAGATGACGCAGCAGAACGCAGCGTTGGTGGAGGAGTCCACAGCCGCAGCGACCTCGATGCGCGACCAGGCACAGCGCCTGGCCGAAGTGGTGGCGGTGTTCAACGTGGGTGCCACGGCAGTGCAGGCCCCCGCCCCGGCACCACGCCCCGCACCCGCCGCGCCCAGGCCTGCCGCTGCGGTCAAGGCCGCCGCGCCTGCCGCACGCGTCGCCGCACCGTCCAAGCCTGCCAGCGCGAACGCCAAGGCCCCAGCCGCGCCCCGGCTTGCATCGTCCGCCGCTCCCGCCGCACGCCCGACAGCCCCGCACGCGCCAGCCCCGTCGCCCGCACCCCGTGCTACGGCCCAGGGCGGAGATGACGACTGGGAAAGCTTCTAAAACGTCCCAAGCTCCGAATGTTTGCGCGAGCTTCAAGAACACACAGACGAAAAAAACAAAGGCAGCCTTGGCTGCCTTTTGCTTTGGTACATCACTGAAAAAAGGATCTGCGCATGCCCCTGGTCAACATCCGCCTCGCCCAACGCGACATCCCCACCACGTCCGCCCAGAAGGCCGCCCTGATCGCGGGCGTCACCCGCCTTCTGCAGGAAGTGCTGGACAAAAAACCCGAGACCGTGACCGTCATCATCGACGAGATCGACCCTGACAACTGGGGCGTGGGCGGCGAGCAGGTCACCGTAGCGCGCCAGCGCAGCCCAGATCCGCTGCAGGCCTGAATTGCGGGTACCTGCACCAGCCCTTGCAACTGTCGCAGCGCAAGCCAGCGGCAGCCGCGCAAGGGCCGCCCCGCCGCGCTGGCTGCGTCCCCCTTCCCGAATCGCGCAGCGATTCGAGAGAAGGGGATGGCGCGAAGCGCCTCAGGGGGTTGTCACTGAACCTCAGCGCCCTCCACCAAAAACTGCACCTTGCGCTCTCCCTTCCACTCGTTCACATCCAGCCGAAACGCCAGCAGCACCCGCGCAGGCAGCTGCTCGGTGTGGCCGAACCAGATCGCGTCGACGGGATTGCCCTGGTGCATGAGCTTGATCGACAAATGGTTCTTGGCCTCGCCCACGAGGCGCTGGCTCACGATCTGCACTTCCTCGCTGAACGTAGGGGGCAAGAAGCCCTGGCCCCAGACCTCGCGGTGCAGCGTGTCCACGATGTCGGCGCGGCAGTATTCCGCCGACAGCGGGCCGTCCGTCTCGATGCGGCGGGTGAGGGTGGAGGCATCGAGCCACTCCTGCGCCACCTGGGCCAGTGCCTGCTCGAAGGTGTCGAACGAGTCCGCATCCACCGTGCAGCCCGCCGCCATGGCGTGCCCCCCGAACTTCAGCAGCACGCCCGGGTGGCGCTTGGCCACCAGGTCCAGCGCATCGCGCAGGTGAAAGCCCGGGATGGAGCGGCCCGAGCCCTTGAGCTCGTGCGACTTGCCCGGCGCGCTGCTGGCGGCAAACACGAACGTGGGGCGGTGCAGTTTGTCCTTGATGCGGCTGGCCACGATGCCCACCACGCCTTCGTGAAAATCGGGGTCGAACACGCTGATCGCGGGTGGCGGCTCCTCGCTGTCGTCGAACAGGCTCTCGGCCATCAGCATCGCCTGCTCGCGCATGCCGCCCTCGATCTCGCGGCGCTCGCGGTTGATGCCGTCGAGTGTGGCGGCCAGCTCGGCGGCGCGGCCCGCATCATCGGTCAGCAGGCATTCGATGCCCAGTGTCATGTCGGCCAGGCGGCCTGCGGCGTTGATGCGCGGGCCCAACGCAAAGCCGAAGTCGAACGTGGTGGCCACGGGCGCCTTGCGGCCCGCGGCGTGGAACAGCGCCGCCACCCCGGCGGGCATCTGGCCCGCGCGGATGCGCTTGAGGCCCTGGGCGACCAGGCGGCGGTTGTTGGCGTCGAGCCGGACCACATCGGCCACCGTGCCCAGCGCCACGAGAGTCAACAACGGGTCCAGCTTGGGTTGGGTGGCCGCATCAAAAACACCCCGCGCCCGCAACTCGGCCCGCAGCGCCAGCAGCACGTAGAACATCACGCCCACGCCGGCCATGGACTTGCTCTCGAACGTGCAGCCGGGCTGGTTGGGGTTGACGATGGCGTCGGCCGCCGGCAGCGCGGGGCCCGGCAGGTGGTGGTCGGTGACGACCACGGTCAGGCCCAGCGCCTTGGCTTCGGCCACGCCGTCCACGCTGGCGATGCCGTTGTCCACGGTGATCAGCACATCGGCCCCGCGCTCCTTCACGCGGCGCGCAATGCTGGGCGTGAGGCCATAGCCGTCCGTCACGCGGTCGGGCACCAGGTAGTCCACCTGCTGCGCGCCCAGCATGCGCAGGCCGCGCACGCCCACGGCGCAGGCGGTGGCGCCGTCGCAGTCGTAGTCGGCCACGATCACCAGGCGCTGGTTCTGCGCCATGGCGTCGGCCAGCAGGCGGGCGGCGTCGCCAATGCCCTTGAGCCCGTGGTCGCCGCTGGGCGGCAGCAGCCGGGCCAGGCCGTCGTCCAGCTCGTCCTTGGCCCGCACGCCACGCGCTGCGTACAGGCGCGCCAGCAGCGGGTGCACGCCGGCCTGCTCCAGCGCCCAGGCGGCACGGGGGGGAATGTCTCTTGCTATTATTTTCATAGCTGGTGGCGCAGGTCCATAAAGCGGGAGGGCTTGAAAAAGCCTTGAATGCGCTGGGTGAGCGTGCGCGGGGCGGAATGAAAGGCCAGGGCGCTGCGCTCGCCGCACAGCGTGAGTTGCACGGGGGTACCGGCCTCGGCCTGGCGCAGCAGGTCGGCCACGGGGCCTGCGTCGAGCGCGGCCCACGCCGTGCGCCAGGCGCGCCAATCGTCGCGCAGTGCAGCGTCACGCAAGGTGGTGGGCAGGGTGGGGTTCACGGCCTTGGATGCGGCAGGCGGCAAGGACTCTGGCAGCACACCCGCGCCATGGACCCAGAACGAGTTGACCACCGGCAGCCCGCGCGCCGATCGCTCGTCGTTTAAGGCGTGGGTGTAGAGCAGCATCTGCATCTCGCTATGCAGCCGGTGCAAGGTGCGGGCAGCGGGCTCGGCACGGGCGTCGGGCATCCAGGCGCGCACATCGCGCAGCAGTACACGCTCGAGCGATGCGGTGGCGAGCTGCGCAAACAGCGCGCCGCTGGCCAGCCAGCGTGTGGGCTGGTCGTAATGCAGCGTGATGCCGTCTTCGGCAAACCAGGGCGAGACGATGGCCAGCAGCGCGCGCGACGCCGCCTCGTCCAGGCCCAGCGTTTCAGGGTCGCGCAGGGTGACGTGGTCGGTGGTTACCTGCCACTGGCAGGGCGTGAAGAACGCCCACGCCTGTCCGTCGGCGGCCAGGCCCTGCTGGTGGCGGTACCAGGCGGCCCAGGGGATGCGCCCGTCCTGCGCGGGCAGGCCCAGGTCGCGCGCCAGGGCGCGTTCATGGGGCGTGGAGAAGCTGGTGTCTTCGCCGTTGTCGCTCAATGCGGGGAGGGGGCTGAGCCGGGCCAGGAGCCTGTCCAGGTGGGGCAGGGCCAGGTCCTGCAGGGCTTGCTGGCATCCCTCGGAAGCGCTTGCGGCATAGGGAATGAGCAAATGGGTGGTGTCCGACATCCCCCTATTGTCCGGGATGCCACAATCTGCCCCGCCCCGACCAGACATTCCGCGCTGCCGGGGCCTCTTCTTTTTGATCCATGAAAATCCCCTACGAACTGGCCCTGGGCTGGCGCTACACCCGCGCCGGCCGCGCCACCCGGCGCAACGGCTTCATCTCGTTCATCTCGGGCGTGTCCATGCTGGGCATCGCGCTCGGGGTGGCCGCGCTCATCATCGTGCTGTCGGTGATGAACGGCTTTCAGAAGGAAGTGCGCGACCGCATGCTCAGCGTGGTCTCGCACATCGAGATCTTTGCGCCCCAGGGCGCCGCACTGCCCGACCCGGCGCTCACGCTGGCCGAGGCCAAGAAAAACCCCAACGTGGTGGGCGCTGCACCCTTCGTCTCGGCCCAGGCGCTGCTGGCGCGCGGTGAGGACATGAAGGGCGCGCTGGTGCGCGGCATCGACCCGGCGCTCGAAGGCGCGGTGACCGACCTGGCCGCCACCAATGAAAAGACGCTCAACCTGCTCGTGCCCGGAGAATTTCGGGTGGTGCTGGGCGGCGAGCTGGCCCGTGCCCTGGGTGTGCGCGCTGGCGATGTGGTCACGCTGATCGCCCCCGCAGGGCAGGTCACCCCGGCGGGCGTGGTGCCGCGCCTCAAGCAGATGACGGTGGCGGGCACGTTCGATTCGGGCCACTACGAATACGACTCGGCCCTGGTGCTGCTGCACCACGAGGACGCACAACGCATCTTCCGGCTGGAAGGCCCCACCGGCGTGCGCCTGAAGCTCAAGGACCTGCACCAGGCCCGCGAAGTGGCGCAGCAACTGGCCAACAGCCTGAGCGGCATGCTGCTGGTGCGCGACTGGACACAGCAAAACCGCACCTGGTTCGCCGCCGTGCAGCTTGAAAAGCGCATGATGTTCATCATCCTCACGCTCATCGTGGCGGTGGCTGCGTTCAACCTGGTCTCCACCCTGGTGATGACAGTGACCGACAAGCGCGCCGACATCGCCATCCTGCGCACCCTGGGCGCCAGTCCCAAAAGCATCATGGGCATCTTCGTGGTGCAGGGCGCCATGGTCGGCGTGATCGGCACTGCGGTGGGCCTGCTGCTCGGCCTGGGTATCGCCTTCAACATCGACGTGATCGTCCCGGCCATCGAAAAGGCCCTGAACGCGAGCTTTTTGCCCAAGGACATCTACCTCATCAGCAAGATGCCCAGCGAGCCGCAAAGCAGCGACATCGTGCCCATCGGGCTCATCTCCCTGGTGCTGGCCTTCGTGGCCACCCTGTACCCCAGCTGGCGCGCCAGCCGTGTGAACCCTGCCGAGGCGCTGCGCTATGAGTGACAAGAACAACAACAACGACAACGGCCACGCCGCCCCTGCTGCGGGCGCCGTGGTTCTGGAAGCCAAGGGCCTGACCAAGCGCTTCACCGAAGGCCGGCTCGACGTGACCGTGCTCAAGGGCGTCGACCTGCAGATCCGCGCGGGCGAGACCGTGGCCATCGTCGGCGCATCGGGCTCGGGCAAGAGCACCTTGCTGCATTTGCTGGGCGGCCTTGACGCGCCCACCGCGGGCAGCGTGCGCCTGAAGGGCGAGGCGATGTCGTCGCTGTCGGCCGAGCGCCAGGGCCAGCTGCGCAATCAGCACCTGGGCTTCATCTACCAGTTCCACCACCTGCTGCCCGAGTTCAGCGCGCTGGACAACGTGGCCATGCCCCTGCGCATCCGCCGCATGCCCGACGCCCAGGCCCACGAGCAGGCCGCCCAGGTGCTCGCGTCGGTGGGCCTCAAGGACCGTGTGCACCACCGCCCGGCCGAACTCTCCGGCGGCGAGCGCCAGCGTGTCGCCATCGCGCGGGCCCTGGTCACCCGGCCCGCCTGCGTGCTGGCCGACGAGCCCACAGGCAACCTCGACAGGTCGACCGCCGATGGCGTGTTCGAGCTGATGCTGCAGCTCGCACGCGACCATGGGACCGCGTTTGTGATGGTCACCCACGACGAGTCGCTGGCCGCGCGCTGTGGGCGGGTGGTGAGGCTGGTGTCGGGGGTTTTGGGGTAATAGGGCGGCAGGGGCCGGGGTCGATGAGCAGTCGATGGCGGCCTCCAGTTGGGAGGCGGATTGCCGATGCCAGGCAATCGAAGTTAGGGAGCGAAAAGAGAAGGGCGCATGCAGCACAGGGTGGTTGCCTTTTCCCCATGTCATGCGAGTCCTCAGCCCTCAGTTTTAGAGTCTAGTCAAACGCGCGCCGTGTGGGTGCTTCAAAAAAAATAGCATCCAGCGCAGGTCAATCAAGCGGTACCTGCCGAAATTGGGTCACAAAATCCGCCCGTACCACCACACCGACAACCCTGCCGCCAGCAAAGCCAGTACGGCCCCCACCAGCGCCAGCAGAGACGATACCTCCGTCTCCTTTTTCTCGACCGTCAGGCGCGAGCTCAGCGTCTCATACACCTTCTTCAAATCCGCAGCGGTCGCTGCGTGGAAGTACTCCGCATTGGTGCGCGTGGCCACGGCTTTCAGGGTTTCTTCGTCGAGCCGCACGCGCATCGACCAGCCTTCGAACCCGATGGTCTCGCCCTGCACCGTGCCCACCCCCACCGTGTACACGCGCACGCCGCGGTCGGCGGCCCACTTGGCGGCTTCGAGCGGGTCCACGCCGGTGGTGCGCTGGCCGTCGGTCAGCATGATGATGGCGGCCGAGTTGTACGAGCCGGGTGCCACGGGCGTGAAGGGCTTGGCCGGGTCCTGCTTGCCGATCTCGTCGATGGGCTTGGGGCGCATGGCCTGGCGGCCGCCCAGGGCGGAGATGTCGATGCCTGCGTCCGGGAACAGCGTGGCCAGCGACAGCATGATGCCGTTGCCCGTGGCCGTGCCGCGCTGCAGTTGAAAGCTGTCGATGGCCTTGACCAGGTCTTCGCGGCTTTGCGTAGGCAACTGGGCCAGTTGGGCGCTGCCGGCAAATGCCACGATGCCCACGCGCACGTGCCGGGGCAGTTCGGCAATGAAGGCTTTGGCTGCGTTCTGTGCGGCGGTGATGCGGTCGGGCTCCACGTCGGAGGCGCGCATGCTGCCCGACACGTCCATGGCCAGCATGATGGTCTGGTTCTGCGAGGGCAGGGTGATGACGGCCATGGGCCGTGCGGCGGCGATCAGCAGCGCAATCAGTGCCAGCAGAAAGAGGGCCGGCGGAATGTGGCGGCGCAGACGCTGGCCCGGGCCCATGGCTTCGCGCACCAGCGACAGGCTGGAGTAGCTCAGCGCGGTCTTCTTGCGCCGGTGCAGCAGCCACCAGTACAGCAGCACCAAGAGGGGCGCAACCAGCAACAGCCAGAGCAGGGTGGGCCAGAGAAAAACCATGGTGCAGGTCCTTGATGGCGGCTTGGGTCAGGCGGCGGCAGGCACACCTGCCCCCAGGGCCGAGGGCGATGATGGTGAAGGCGACGACGATGACACGCTGCGCGGCGTGCGCACGCGGCGCTGGCGCATGTCCATGAAGCGCAGCAGCGCATCGACCAGGTCATCGTCGGTGCACAGCTCGAGCGTGTCGGCACCGGCGCGCGCCAGGCCTTCGCGCAGCACCGCCTCGCGTTCGGCAGCCAGGTTGGCAAAGCGGCGGCGAAAGGCCGCGTCGTGCGTGTCCACCTGCAGCTGCTCGCCGGTTTCGGCATCGCGCAGGGTGATCAGGCCGACGTCGGGCAGCTCCATCTCCAGCGGGTCGAGCAGGCGCACGGCCACGACGTCGTGCCGCTGTGCGAGTTGTGCCAGGGGCTTTTCCCAGCCGGGTGCGCTGATGAAGTCGGACACGACGAACACGGTGGAGCGCCGGCGCAGGTTGGACAGCCCGGCGTGCAGCAGCCGGTGCAGTTCGGTGGCAGCGATTGCGCCCTTTGCGCCCATTGCGCCTTTCGCTCTCGTGGAGCCGTTGGCGCGCGGTGTTGAAGATGTCGTTGCAGGTGCCAATAACCGATGGACCAGATGCAGCACATGTGCGCGGCTGCTGCGCGGCGGCAGCGTGGCATCCACCGCGCGTTCGGCCTGGCCGCTGGCGCCGCCATACAGCATGGCGCCCACCCGGTTGCCGTGGCGGGTGAGCAGGCGCGAGAGCACCGCCACGAAGCCGGTGAGGATGTCCCGCTTGGAGTGGCCTTCGGGGCCGAAGCTGATGGAGGGGCTCAGGTCCAGCAGGAACCAGGCGGTCATCTCGCGGTCTTCGGTAAACACGCGCACGTGGGGCAGGTTCAGGCGCGCCGTCACGTTCCAGTCGATGTGGCGCACATCGTCGTGAGGCTGGTATTCGCGCAGGTCGGCCAGGTCCAGGCCGCTGCCGCGCATCAGGGTGCGGTAGTCGCCCTGCAGCAGGCCGTCGAGCCGCCGGATGACCTTCCACTCCAGCTCGCGCAGCAGGCGGTCGGCCTGCCCCGGCTGGGTCGGCAGCGCATGCACCGTTGCGGAAGAGGTGTCGGGCGGCGTTTTGGCCATGGTGGAGCTCAGGCGGCTTTTTGCTCGTGGTGCAGGGGGCGCGCAGGCGCCGGGATCTTGGCCATGATGCGCTGGATCAGCGCGTCGGCGTCAAGCCCTTCGGACAGTGCTTCGTACGACAGCGCCACGCGGTGGCGCAGCACGTCGGCGGCCAGGTCGGTCATGTCTTCGGGCAGCACGTAGTTGCGGCCGCGCAGCATGGCCAGGGCCTGCGCGCCTTCGGCCAGGGCGATGGTGGCGCGGGGGCTGGCACCGCAGCTGATGTAGGCCGCCAGGTCTTTCAGGCCATGGCGGGAAGGCACGCGGGTGGCGGCCACGAGCTTCACGGCGTACTGCAGCATGGATGGGTCCACATACACGGTGCGGCATTCGGCCTGCAGCGCCGCCAGCTGGGCTGTGGTGGCCACGGGCAGCACCTGCACGGGCAGGTCCAGTGCGCGCTGGGCGATGACGAACTCTTCCTCCTCCGTCGGGTAGTCGAGCAGCACCTTCATCATGAAGCGGTCCACCTGCGCTTCGGGCAGTGCGTAGGTGCCTTCTGTCTCGATGGGGTTCTGCGTGGCCATCACCAGGAAGGGCTCCGGCACCTTGTGTGTCTCGCCGGCAATGGTGACCTGGCGCTCCTGCATCACCTCCAGCAGCGCGCTCTGCACCTTGGCGGGCGCGCGGTTGATTTCATCGGCCAGCAGCAGGTGGGTGAACACGGGGCCCAGCGCGGTGCTGAATTCGCCGGTCTTCTGGTTGTACATGCGGGTGCCCACGAGGTCGGCAGGCACCAGGTCGGGCGTGAACTGAATGCGCTTGAAGCTGCCCTGGATGGTGCTGGCCAGCGTCTTCACCGTGAGCGTCTTGGCCAGTCCCGGCACGCCTTCGACCAGCAGATGGCCCTGGGCGAGCATGGCCACCATCACGCGTTCGAGAAAGCGGTCCTGCCCGACCACCACGCGCTTGACTTCGTAGAGCACCTGCTCCATCAGGGTGGCGGTGTTCGCTGTGGATTCCATGGATGTCTTTCCTTGTCAGTGGTCGAAGATGCGGAGAGTCGCCCAACCCCCAGCTAGAACGGCGGCATGCCCACGGCAGCAGCAGCGTTCTCAATGGGCACGGCAAAACCGATGCCGATGAAGGTGCGCGCGGAGGTCGGGTTCAGGATGGCGGTGACGATGCCCACGACCTCGCCGTCGAGCGTGACCAGCGGCCCGCCGGAGTTGCCCGGATTGGCGGCAGCGTCGAACTGGATCAGGTTGCTGAGCTGGCGTTTGCCTTCAGGCGAGGTGAATTCGCGCTTGAGACCCGACACCACGCCGGCCGAGGCCGACGGTCCGATGCCGAACGGAAAACCCACGGCCACCACATGGTCGCCGGGGCGCAGGTCTTGCGTGGAGCGCAGGGGCGCGGCTTCGAGGTCGTCGGGAACCTTGTGCGCCTGCAGCACGGCCAGATCGTTTTCAGGCTGCGCGCCGGTGATGCTGGCCGTGGTCTCCAGGCCGTCGTGGAAGGTGATGGCAATGCGGTCAGCGCCCGCCACCACGTGCAGGTTGGTCAGGATGACGCCCTTGTCGACGATGACGACGCCCGTGCCCACACCGCGCTCGATCTCTTCCTTGCCGTTTTTGCTGCGGCTGTAGCCCACCACGCGCACCACCGATGGCGCAATGGCCTCCACCGCGCGTGCGGCGGCCGAGGGCGGGGTGGTGGTCTCCAGCGTGCGCAGCACGGCGGCGTCGATGTCTTCCTGGGTGATCCTGTGCGGGGCAGGGCGCTGCTGCACCCACAGGCTGACGGCGAGCAAGGCCGAGAGCAGCGCGATCACGGCCCACAGGCTGTGCAGGTGGCGCCGCGACAGCGCCACGGCCGAAGCGGCGGGCGTGGGTGGGATGGTCGCAGAGGCGCCATCGTCCCCCTGCGGCAGCGCGCCAGGCGCCGCAGAATCCACCGGTGCAGAGGAGGATCTGTCGGAGGGTGCCGCCGCGGCCCCGTCCAGAGGGCGGCGGGCCGGGCGGGAGCTGCTGTAGAGGGCGGGCCGAGGCATCCTGTCACCTTTTCTACTGCGCCGCAAAAAAGCGCATGGTTTTGACGTTAGCACGTATCGATGCCAGATGCACATCCAAGGTTTCGTGCACCGTTGGCTGGCTACGAAGCCGGGGCCCTGGTTCTTGGGGCATCATGCCCGGATGACTGTCTGGATCGACACCCACTGCCACCTGGACGCCCCGGAATTCGACCCTGACCGCGATGCGGTCCGCGCAACTGCCCGCGCACAGGGCGTGGCGCACTGCGTGATCCCGGCGGTGGAGCGCAGCAACTGGGCCACCGTGCGGGAGCTGGCGCACCACCATGGGGACAGCTACGCGCTGGGCATCCACCCGCTGTACACCGGTCGTGCCGACGACGGCGACCTGGAGCTCCTTGAGGCTGAGCTAACGCAGCACCACGCCGACCCGCGCCTGGTCGCCATTGGTGAGATCGGGCTGGATTATTTTGTGAGCGGGCTGGACCCGGTGCGGCAGGAGCGGTTTTACCGGGCCCAATTGCAATTGGCGCGCCAATTCGACCTGCCGGTGATCTTGCATGTGCGCCGATCGGCCGACAAGCTCCTCAAAGGCCTGCGCGAGCTGCCGGTTTGCGGCGGCATCGCGCATGCCTTCAACGGCAGCCAACAGCAGGCCGACGCTTTCATCGGGATGGGGTTCAAACTGGGCTTCGGGGGCGCCATGACCTATGACCGCGCCCTGCAGCTGCGCCGCCTGGCCACCGAGTTGCCCGAGGACGTGCTGGTGCTGGAGACCGACGCGCCGGACATCCAGCCGCACTGGCTCTACACCACGGCTGCACAGCGTGCCGAAGGCCAGCCCCAGGGCCGCAATGCTCCTGCAGAGCTGCCGCGCATCGCCGAGGTGCTGGCGCAACTGCGGGGCCAGCCCGTGCAGGCACTGGCCGCGGCCACCACACGCAACGCGCTGGCAGCGCTGCCCCGGCTGGCGGCGCTGGTGCGGTAGCGCCTGCGTGCCGAGGGCAGGCGCTTGATGACGGAGACCTGCTGCCAGCCCGGTGGCAGGCTGCCGTTGTCTACCCCTGAAACAAGGAGCCACTGAGGAGTTTTGCGCAACGTGGCGCTCGGTTTGCAGCTATCTTTTTTTGTGGGCGCGCAAAGCGCTGTTGCGGTTTCGGCCAGAATCAGTCCATGCCTCTCGTCCCCGCGCCCAGCCCCGCACCATCCCTGGCCGCCACCCGGTGGCAGGGACTGCCGCCCGTGGCGTCTGCCGAGACCGTGGTGCTGGTACTGGGCAGCTTTCCAGGCGCGGCCTCACTGCGGCTTCGCCAGTATTACGCCCACCCGCAAAACCATTTCTGGAAGATTCTGCAGGCGCTGTGGCCCCAGCATCCGCTGCCGCCTGCCGGGGCTGATGACCACTATGCGCGGCGCTGCGAATGGCTGCTGGCGCGCCGGCTGGGGCTGTGGGATGTGTATGAAAGCTGCGAGCGCGAAGGCAGCCTGGACACCGCCATCCGCAACGCCCAGGTGAACGACTTTGCGCGCCTGCACGGACACTGCCCGCGTCTGGCCGCGCTGGCCCACAACGGTGCCGAGAGCTTTCGGCACGCGCCCGCAGCGCTGGCCAGCCTGGAATCGGCGCACCCGACCCGGATAGACGCCGTGCGGCTGCCCTCGACCAGCCCCGCCAATGCCTCCTGGAGCTTTGACCGAAAATTGGCGGCCTGGGGCGAGCTGATGGCTGCCCACGGACTGCTTTGACTGCCTTCCACCCCATCCGAATGACGCGAAAAAAGAATACGACCCCCGAACTGCCCGAAGTCAGCGTCTCCGACGACGGCGAGGTGCGGCACCTTCACCTGGGCACGCCCTGGATCCAGGGCTCCATGCGCGTGGCCGAGCCGTTCGTGCTGGAGCTGGAGTACGTGCAGCGCATGATGGCCTGGCTGTTGTTTGCCGACCCTGCGCAGGTCTCCAAGGGGCACGCCATGCAACTGGGCCTGGGCGCGGGAGCCATCACCAAGTTTTGCCACAAGAAGCTGCGCATCTGCAGCACGGCCATCGAGCTCAACCCCCAGGTGGTGGCGGTGTGCCGGCAGTGGTTCAAGCTGCCGCCCGACGGCCCCAAGCTGCGCGTGGTGCTGGCCGATGCGGCCCAGGAAATCCGCAACCCGATGTGGCTGGGCACCGTGGATGCGCTGGCGGTGGACCTGTATGACCACGATGCGGCAGCGCCAGTGCTCGACAGTCCGGACTTCTATGCCGACTGCCGCGCACTGCTGACGGATACTGGCAGCATGACCGTCAACCTGTTTGGCCGTGCCTCCAGCTACGACCGCAGCCTGCAGAGCATGGCGCAGGCCTTCGGCGAAGACGCGCTGTGGTCCTTCAAGCCGACGCGTGAGGGCAACACCGTGGTGCTGGCCCAGCGCACCCCGACGCGCCCCAAACGCACCGAACTGGCCTTGCGGGCCGAGGCCATCCAGGCGCGCTGGGACCTGCCGACGACGAAATGGCTGCGGGCTTTCAAACCCGTGGCGGGCTGAACGGCGCGGCGTTCATGCAGGGCATGGCAGAGCGCGAGCAGCGCAGACAGCGTAGATGGCGCTGAGAACGTGTACGCACACTGAAAGGTCTCCGATGACGAAGGTTGCAGAAGTTTCCACCGAGCGCGCAGCCGCAGCGCCCTACGTCGGCCCCCTGGATTGGCGGCGCATGGTGCAGTGGCTGAGTGAGGACAAGGTCATCACCCGCGAGGAAGCCCAGCGCACCATCGCCCGCTGCTCGCAGGCCGAGAGCTCCCAGCATGCGCTGGTGCGCCTGGCCAACGTGGCCATGGAACGTGCGTCAGACGGCAAGCCGCTCGACATCGAGGCGCTGTCCGAATACCTGGCGCGGCGTGCCGGGCTGCCCTATCTGCGCATCGACCCGCTCAAGGTGGACGTGGGCCGCGTGGCCGACACCATGAGCGCGACCTATGCCGAACGCCACAAGGTGCTGCCGGTTCAGGTGACATCCAAGGAAGTGGTGGTGGCCACGGCCGAGCCCTTCATTGACGACTGGGTGGCCGAGGTGGAGCGCCAGTCGCGGCGGACGGTGCGCCGGGTGGTGTCCAACCCTGCCGACATCCATCGGTTCACCGCCGAGTTTTTTGCACTGGCCAAGTCCGTGCGCGCAGCCCAGAAGGCTGGCGGGGCCGGCGGCGGCAGCAGCTTCGAGCAACTGGTCGAGCTGGGCAAGAGCAACAAGCAGCTCGATGCCAACGACCAGGGCGTGGTCAAGGTGGTGGACTGGCTCTGGCAGTACGCGTTCGACCAGCGCGCCAGCGACATCCACCTGGAGCCCCGCCGCGAGCAGGGCGTGATCCGCTTTCGCATCGACGGCGTGCTGCACCCCGTCTACCAGATGCCCATGGGCGTGCACAACGCCATGATCTCGCGCATCAAGCTGCTGGGCCGCATCGACGTGGTGGAAAAGCGCCGCCCGCAGGATGGCCGCATCAAGACGCGCAACCAGCGAGGCGACGAAGTGGAAATGCGCCTGTCGACGCTGCCCACCGCGTTTGGCGAAAAGATGGTCATGCGGATCTTCGACCCCGACAACGCGGTCAAGGACCTGGACGCACTGGGTTTTGCGCCGCACGACGCCCAGCGGTGGGAGGACCTGGTCAAGCGACCGCACGGCATTATCTTGGTGACCGGGCCCACCGGCTCGGGCAAGACCACCACGCTGTACTCCACGCTCAAGCGCGTGGCCACCGAAGAAGTCAACGTCAGCACGGTGGAGGACCCGATCGAAATGATCGAGCCCAGTTTCAACCAGACCCAGGTGCAGCCGCAGCTCGACTTCAACTTCGCCGAAGGACTGCGCGCCCTGATGCGCCAGGACCCGGACATCATCATGGTGGGCGAAATCCGCGATCTGGAGACGGCCGAAATGGCGGTGCAGGCGGCGCTCACCGGTCACCTGGTGTTCTCCACGCTGCACACCAACGACGCGCCCTCGGCCATCACGCGGCTGATGGAGCTGGGTGTGCCGCCGTACCTGCTCAACGCCACCATCCTGGGGGTGCTCGCCCAGCGACTGGTGCGCACGCTGTGCAAGCAGTGCAAGCAAAAGGACGATACGACGGACCGCGAAGTCCTGATGGGCGCCGTCAAGCCCTGGAAGCTCAGCGGCGGCTACCAGCCCTACAAGCCCGTGGGCTGCGTGGATTGCCGCATGAGCGGCTTCCGCGGGCGCATGGGCCTTTACGAGCTGCTCACGGTGAGCGAGGCCCTGAAGGAAAAGATCAACCAGGCGCCTTCCATCGACATGCTGCGCCGCCAGGCCGTGCAGGACGGCATGCGCCCGCTGCGCCTGGCCGGTGCGCTGCGGGTGGCCGAAGGGCTCACCACGCTCGAAGAGGTGCTCACCGCCACGCCTCCGCTGGAGTAGGGGCACCAGGTCTCCTGGGCGACTGCCACGCCGCTGGTCCCATTAACGGTGTGCAGTGCGTTACCGGATGTAGGTGGAATCCACATCCGCACGGGGCGCTCTTGGACTGACAATCGCGCAGTCAAGATTTCCGCCTAGGAGACAAATGTGAAAATCAAGAGTCAAAAAGACTTCTTTGCCGGCCTCATGTTCATGGGGATCGGCGTGGCGTTTGCGTGGGGAGCCACCACGTACAACGTCGGCAACGGCGCACGCATGGGCCCGGGCTACTTCCCGCTGCTGCTGGGGATTTTGCTGGCCCTCATCGGGTCTGCCATCACCTTCAAAGCCACCACGGTGGAAACGCAGGACGGCGACAAGATCGGCAAGTGGGCCTGGAAGCCGCTGTTCTTCATCCTCGCTGCCAACTTCGCCTTCGGCATCCTGCTCGGCGGCCTGCCCAGCCTGGGCATCCCGGCGATGGGCCTCATCGTGGGCATCTATGCGCTGACCTTCATCTCCAGCCTGGCTGGCAATGAGTTCAACGCCAAGGCTGTGTTCGTGCTGGCCACCGTGCTTGCCGTCGGCAGCTACGTGGCATTCGTCTGGGCGCTCAAGCTGCAGTTCCCTGTGTGGCCGAGTTTCATCACGGGTTGAGCAGGAGCACCGACCATGGATTTGATCAACAACCTCTCGCTGGGTTTTGGCGTGGCTTTCACGTTCCAGAACCTCATCTACTGCTTTGTCGGCTGCCTGCTGGGCACGCTGATCGGCGTTCTGCCTGGCATCGGCCCCGTGGCCACCATTGCCATGCTGCTGCCTGCCACCTACGCACTGCCCCCCGTGGCCGCGCTGATCATGCTGGCCGGTATCTATTACGGCGCGCAATACGGTGGCTCCACCACCGCCATTCTGGTCAACCTGCCAGGTGAATCGTCCTCGGTGGTGACCGTGATCGACGGCTACCAGATGGCCCGAAAAGGCCGAGCGGGGCCGGCGCTGGCGGCGGCGGGCCTCGGCTCGTTCTTCGCCGGTTGCGTGGGCACGCTGATCCTGGCGGCCTTTGCGCCTCCGCTGACCGAAGTGGCCTTCAAGTTCGGCCCTGCCGAATACTTCTCGCTGATGGTGCTGGGCCTGATCGGCGCCGTGGTGCTGGCCTCGGGCTCGCTGCTCAAGGCGGTGGCCATGATCGTGCTGGGCCTGCTGATGGGCCTGGTGGGTACCGACGTGAACTCGGGCGTGGCCCGTTTCAGCTTCGACATCCCTGAGCTGACCGACGGCATCGGCTTCGTGACCATCGCCATGGGCGTGTTCGGCTACGGGGAAATCATCGCCAACCTGGCCCGTCCCGACGACGACCGCGAAGTGTTCACGGCCAAGGTGCATGGCCTGTTCCCGACGAAGGAAGACTTCAAGCGCATGGTGCCCGCGGTGCTGCGTGGTACGGCCTTGGGCGCTGCCCTGGGTATCTTGCCCGGCGGTGGTGCACTGCTGGCTGCGTTCGCTGCCTACACGGTCGAGAAGAAGACCAAGCTCAAGCCCGGCGAAGTGCCGTTCGGCCAAGGCAACATCCGCGGCGTGGCGGCTCCAGAGTCGGCCAACAACGCAGGTTCGCAAACCTCGTTCATCCCGCTGCTGACGCTGGGCATTCCACCCAACGCCGTGATGGCGCTGATGGTGGGTGCGATGACGATCCACAACATCCAGCCTGGTCCCCAGGTGATGACCAGCAACCCGGAACTCTTCTGGGGCCTGATCGCTTCGATGTGGATCGGCAACGCCATGCTCGTGATCCTGAACCTGCCGCTGATCGGCATCTGGATCAAGCTGCTTACGGTGCCTTACCGCTGGCTGTACCCCTCCATCGTGCTGTTCTGCGCGGTGGGTGTGTACTCGACCAACAACAACACCTTCGACATCTGGATGGTGGGTATCTTCGGTCTGGTGGGCTACATCTTCCACAAGCTGGGCACGGAACCTGCGCCTTTGCTGCTGGGATTCATCCTGGGCCCGATGATGGAAGAAAACCTTCGCCGTGCGCTGCTGCTGTCGCGTGGCGACTGGAGCGTGTTCGTCACGCGTCCGCTGTCGGCCGGCCTGCTGGCTGCCGCGGCCCTGCTGCTCATCATCGTGCTGCTGCCCGCCGTGAAGAACAAGCGCGAAGAAGCGTTCGTGGAAGACTGACCACCGTCCTCTTCTCATCGACTCCATGACGACGGCACCTTCGGGTGCCGTTGTTTTTTGGCGAGCCGTCACCGGGGCTGGCGCTGCGGACCAGCACAATCGGGGCAGAGGTCCGCACGCATGCCCACACCACTGCACGTCACACAGCACCCCCACCGGGCGTTGCTGCACAACGAGATTCACGCCCGCCCGCCCGAGTCCATGACGGCTCCGCTGGCCATTGCGCACATCGTGATGCTGGCCGATGCCGTCGGCCGCGAGGCCAGCCGTGCCCATGTGGCAGCCCTGCTGCGCGACCACCACCTGGCACCCCCCGGCGAGCACACCACCCACCTGCGGATCGACCTGGGGGCCTACCGCCTGCGGTGGGAGATGCACACCGAGTTCGTCTCCTGGACCTTCACGGTGCCCACGGCCATCGACGCCTTTGGCGAGCGGGAGCCCGCCAGCGCCGCCGATGCCGTGCCGCAGGACTGGCTGGCGGCGCTGCCCGGGCAATGCCTGTGCAGCCTGAACCTGTGGGTGCTGCCCACGCATGCCTTCGGCTCGGGCTCGCTCGTCAAGCACGTGCTGCACGAAGACACTTTGGTGGCGTCGACCGTGGCGGACGGCCATGGCGAGGTGTACACCGACTTTGCCATCCATGCCGACGGCTTCTCGCGCATGGTGCTGCTGGCGGGCGGCATGACCCCCCGCCGCCTGGGGCGCCTGGTGCAGCGCCTGCTGGAGATCGAGACCTACCGCATGGCCGCGCTGCTGGGCCTGCCTGCTGCCCGCGAGGCAGCCAACGTGCTGGCCTTTGCCGAGAGCGAGCTGGCCGAACTGGCCAACGCCATCCGCACGGCCAACCGCGACGCAGAGCCCGTGCTGCTGGACCGCCTGACGCGGCTGGCCGGCCAGGTAGAAAGCCAATACGCCGCCACGCATTCGCGGTTTTCGGCCAGCAGCGCGTACTTCGAGCTGCTGGACCGCCGCATCCAGGACATCGCCGAGTCCCGCCTGGCAGGCATGCAGACCATCCGCGAATTCATGGACCGGCGCCTCACGCCCGCACGCAGCACCTGCGAATGGGCGGCCCGCCGGCAGGACGCGCTGTCGCAACGCGTCTCGCGCATGAGCAACCTGCTGCGCACCCGCGTGGAGATCGAGCAGCAGCAAAGCAGCCAGGCGCTGCTGACCACCATGAACCACCGCCAAGACTTGCAGCTCAAGATGCAGTCCACGGTCGAAGGCCTCTCGGTGGCTGCCATCACGTACTACATCGTCGGGCTGGTGAGCTACCTGGCCAAGGGCGCGCAGAAGCTGGGATGGCCCTTGTCTGCGGAGACCACCGCGGCCATTGCGATACCGCTGGTGGCGCTGGCAGTGTGGTGGTCGCTGCGCAGGCTGCACCATCGGATCTTCAAGAAGCACGGGGAGTCGGGGGCTTGATGGCTCGCTGGTGAACGGGTGCGTTCAGCCCGCAGCCGTGGATGGTGCGTTCCAAGGCGGTCACGCTTTCCACAATGGTTCATGCATTCGCCACCGTTCAGGCTGGCTTGTCGACACGCGGATGCAGGCTTCCACGAGCTCAGCCAGAACGGTGATAACGATGTGAAAGGAGGCTTCGTGTCTGTGCGCTGCGCGCGTGCCATGGCAGGCGCCGTTCGGCCCCATCGGCCCATAATGTTCCGATGACCTTCAGCTACACCCCCTCCTATGCCAGCACCCGCTTGCCGGTGTTTGCGCGCAATGTTGTTTCCACCTCGCACCCGCTGGCAGCGCAGGCCGGGTTGCGGGTCCTGCAGCAGGGCGGCAACGCGGTCGATGCTGCCGTGGCGGCTGCCGCCGCCATGACGGTCTGCGAGCCGGTGAGCAACGGGATCGGCAGCGATGCGTTCTGCATTCTGTGGGACGGCCAGGCATTGCACGGGCTCAACGCGTCGGGGCGTGCGCCGGCGGCGTGGACGCCGGAGTACTTTCACCAGCGCTACGGTCAGGGCCAGGCAACGCCACCCACACGCGGCATGGACACCGTCACCGTGCCCGGTGCGGTCAGTGCCTGGGCGGCCTTGTCCGCGCGTTTTGGCAAGCTGCCTTTTGCCGACCTGATGGAGCCGGCCGCCGAGATCGCCGAGCGCGGCTACCTGGTGCCGGTGGTCGCGCAGCAGAAATGGGCTGCGGCGGTCGATGAGCTGCAGGCGCAGCCAGGCTTTGCGCAGAGCTTCATGCCCTGGGGCCGCGCGCCGCAGGTGGGAGAGCTGTTCCAGTTCCAGGCCGCGGCCCGCGCGCTGCGCGCCATCGGGGCGACACGCGGCCAGGCGTTCTACACGGGTGAGATTGCGCAGGCCTTGGTGGCTTTCTCGCAGGCCCACGGCGGCAGCCACACGCTGGCGGACTTCGCCGCGCACCAGCCGGAGTGGGTCACGCCCATTGCACGCAACTACCGAGGCCACACGCTGCACGAGATTCCGCCCAACGGGCAGGGCATCGCCGCGCTGATCGCGCTGGGCATCCTCGACCAGTTCGATGTGGCCAGCCTGCCGGTGGACAGCGCCGCATCCCAGCACCTGCAGATCGAGGCGATGAAGCTGGCGTTTGCCGACGTCTACCGCTACGTGGCCGAGCCATCGTCGATGGAGGTGACGCCCGCGCAGATGCTCGATGACGCCTACCTCGCGTCCCGTGCCAGACTGATCGACATGAACAGGGCGCAGGATTTCGGTGCGGGCAACCCGGTCAAGGGCGGCACCATCTACCTCACGGCAGCGGACGAGAACGGCATGATGGTCAGCTTCATCCAGAGCAACTACATGGGCTTCGGGTCGGGCTGCGTCGAGCCCACGTTCGGCATCAGCCTGCAAAACCGCGGCCAGGCCTTCAGCACCGACCGCTCCGCCCGCAACCCGGCCAACCTGGTGGCACCGGGCAAGCGGCCGTTCCACACCATCATCCCGGCCTTTCTTACCAAAGACGGCCAGCCGGTGATGAGCTATGGCGTGATGGGCGCCAACATGCAGCCCCAGGGCCATCTGCAGACGCTGGTGCGCATGCTCGACTACGGCCAGAACCCTCAAGCCGCGTGCGATGCGCCGCGTTGGCGCTTCAATGCGGGCCTGGGCATCAATGTGGAGCCGGACATGCCCGCCGCCACAGTACAGGGGCTCAAAGGCCTGGGGCACCGCCTGGAGGCGATGCAGGGGTCGTACCAGGACTTCGGCGCCGGCCAGTTCATCTGGCGCATGGGCGACCCGAAGGTGCACGGCTATGTGGCGGCCAGCGACCCGCGGCGCGATGGGCAGGCGGCTGGCTACTGATGAATCACCCCTGGGCCGCCTTGGGCGCCTTCGTGCTCTCTCCCTTTCTGTCACGCTCCGCCAGGCTGCGTCACACACTGCGCGCCATGGGAAGGGGACGCGGCCCGCGGCCTGGCGCAGCCAGTTCTGCGGCCTCCTCGCCTCAGATCGCGCCAGTGCTTGGGCTGTGCTGCCGCGCTGCGCAACGAACAAGTGAATATTGAAAAAAAGTGGCTCTACCGCAATCTGCACAAGCGCAAGCAGCTACAAAAAGTGTAGCAGCCGGCTTCATTCTCGCGCTTCTGGGCTCCATCGCGTTCAGCGGCAAGGCCATCATCGTCAAGCTGGCGTACCGCCATGGTGTCGATGCGGTGACGCTCATCATGTACCGCATGCTGTTCGCGCTGCCCATCTTCGCCGTGATGGCGTGGTGGGCCAGCCGCGGCAAGCCGCCGCTGACGCGCAAGGACTGGCTGGGCGTGCTGGGCCTGGGTTTCACCGGCTACTACCTGGCAAGCTTTCTGGATTTTGCCGGTCTGGCGTACATCAGCGCGAGCCTGGAGCGGCTGATCCTGTACCTCAACCCCACGCTCGTGATGATGCTGGGCTGGGCGCTGTACGGGCGCAGCATCCGCTGGTCGCAGGCGCTGGCCATGCTCATCAGTTACTGCGGGGTGATGCTGGTGTTCGGGTTCGAAGCCAATCTGCAGGGCACCAACGCGGCCTGGGGCGCGCTGTTGGTGTTCCTGAGCGCTGCAAGCTACGCCATCTACCTGGTCTACAGCGGCGAGATGGTGCAGCGCCTGGGCTCGCTGCGCCTGGTGGGCCTGGCCACCACCGTGGCGTGCCTGCTGTGCCTGGTGCAGTTCGCCGCGCTGCGGCCGCTGAGCGCGGCCCTGGTGGCGCCCGATGTGATCTGGCTGTCGGTGCTCAACGCCACGCTGTGCACGGCCGCGCCCGTGCTGATGGTGATGATGGCCATCGAGCGCATCGGCGCCGGTAGTGCGGCGCAGGTAGGCTTGATCGGGCCGCTGTCCACCATCTTCATGGGCATCTGGTTGCTGGGAGAGCCGTTCACGGTGTGGATCGCCGCGGGCACGGTGCTGGTGGTCACGGGCATTTTCATTTTTGGCCGCGCAGCGCGGCGGCCTGCGGCAGACGCCTGAGAGCGGGCAAGGCACCCCCCCCCACAGCTACGCAGAAAGGGGCCGCCCGCGCCCTTTGGGTGGGTGTTGCCAGCCATATGTCGGTCCCACAGCCTCGCTACCTCGGTACGTCGCTGCCCGACAACTCATCGACTCGTCAACCTATCCACTCATCCGCTTATCCACATCCACTGGGTCGATCACGAGACCTTTTTCTTGGGTGGGGGCGCAGGTTTGCGGGCTGGCGCTGCTGCGGGTGCTGCGCTCGGTGTCGCTGCCGCAGCGGCCTTGGGCTTCACGCGCTGCGCTACCGTCATGGGTGCGCCGCCGGCGAAGCTGTCCAGGTTCTTGCCCATGGCCAGCTCCAGTTGTTCCAGGCGCGCCTGTGCGGGCGGGTGGGTGGCCAGGGCCAGGGTGAACATGGGGTTGTCGGGCTTGGCGGTGCGCAGTTGCTGCAGCACGGCCACCAGGCCGTAGGGGTCGAAGCCCGCCCGTGTGGCCAGCGCCACGCCGGTGCGGTCCGCATCGTATTCGTCGGTCTGGTCGAGGCCGCGCGAGTACAGGTTGCGCCCCAGTTCCAGCAACTGCGAGGCCACCAGATTGCCCACCGCGCTGGTCTTGATCTGAGACGCCAAGAACTGCTTGAACAAACCCGACTGCGCGGTCTTGCGCATGGCGTGCAGGTGGTGCTTGGCGGTGACGTGCGTGATCTCGTGCGCCAGGATGCCCGCCAGCTCTGCCTCGTCGGCGCAGCGGTCTATCAAGCCCTTGGTGACGAAGACATATCCGCCCGGCGCTGCAAACGCGTTGTAGCCCGGGTCATCCAGCACGACGAAGGTCCAGGGCAGGTTGGGGCGTTCGGACTGCAGGCTGATCCAGCGGCCGAGCTGGTTCACGTAGCGCTGCAGTGCCATGTCCGGGTGCAGCGGCTTGCTGCCCAGCAGCACGGCGGACAGCTGCCGGCCGATCTCGATCTCGCGGGGCTCGTCGATGCTCTCGACCGAGCTGGACAACAAGCTGATGAGGTCGTCGCCGCGCGGTGCACTGCCGCCGCCGGTCACGGCGCCCAGCAGCATGTTCATGACGTTCTGGCTCTGGCTGGTCGCAGGCAGCAGAGCCAGGGCGACCGCAGCGCAGGCCGCAGCCAGGCGCCGGTGGTTCAGGAGAGAGCTCGATGGCATGGCAAGGCTCCTCAGTTGGGGCTGAAGTTGGGATCGGACGGGTTGGTCGACGAGCCGGTGGCTCCCGTGCCCGAGGTGGGGCGCGCAGGGGCCGCCAGTGCCGGCACCGTGCGCGGCTGCAGCGAGGCCGCGGTGGCGAACTGCCGCGCCTGGTCCGCGTTCACCCGCAGCGCCTCGGCCTGGCCTACCGCTGCAGGGTTGGGCTGGGCATTGGCGATGTCTTCAGCACCCAGGCCGCGGATGCCGACGGTGGAGGTGGCGGTAGTGCTGGAGCCGCTGTTGCCGCCGAACAAACTGCCCACGCCGCGCAGGCCGCTGGTGGCGGCGTTGCTGCTGGCAGTGGCAGACCCGGACTGGGGGCCCAGGTCGAACATGTGCACCCAGCCCGTCGCGCCCTGCTGGGTGCTGACCTTGGTCCACGCGCCCTTGCGCTCGCTGCCGCGGGTCACCACCGCGTTGGCTTCCAGGGGCGCCACGCTGGCACCGGTGTCGGCTGGGGCATCGCGCAATTGGGTGGCACGTTTGACCACGGCGGTGTCTTGCGCATGCGCAACGCCTGTCAAGCTCCATGCGGCCGATGCCAGCCACACGGCAAGGGCTCCGCGGTACAGCCATTTCATGGTGGTGCCTTCCATTTATGATTTGCCGAAGCGTTATGTGTATCAGTATGCAACTGGGAGATTGTTATGGATTTGGGTATTGCAGGCAAATGGGCGCTGGTGTGCGGCGCCAGCAAGGGTTTGGGCTACGGCAGCGCGCTGGCGTTGGTGCAGGAAGGCGTGAACGTGGTCATTAACGCGCGCAACGCGGAGGCTCTGGCGCTGGCTGCTACTCAATTGATAGCTGAAGGCGCACGCGCAACCAGCGCTGGCGGCCAGAAAAGCCCGCAGGTGCTGGCCGTGGCTGCGGACATCACCACGCCGGAGGGCCGCGAGGCCGTGTTCTTGGTGGCCGGTGGGCCGGGCCGGGACTTCGACATCGTGGTGACCAATGCCGGCGGCCCGCCCACGGGCGACTTCCGCGACTGGAACCGCGACGCGTGGATCAAGGCGGTGGACGCCAACATGCTCACACCCATCGAGCTCATCCAGGCCACGGTGGATGGCATGGCGGCCCGCGGCTTCGGGCGCATCGTCAACATCACCTCCAGCGCGGTGAAGGCGCCCATCGACATCCTCGGGCTGTCCAACGGCGCGCGCAGCGGGCTCACGGGGTTTGTGGCGGGTGTCTCGCGCAGCAAGATCGCGGCGCGCGGCGTGACCATCAACAACCTGCTGCCCGGCAAGTTCGACACCGACCGGCTCGCCGCCACGGTGAACGCCGCTGCCACCAAGGCCGGCAAGAGCGTGGACGAATTGCGCACCACGCAGCAGGCGCAGATCCCCGCGGGGCGCTACGGCACGGCGCAGGAGTTCGGCGCCATCTGCGCCTTCCTGTGCAGCCAGCAGGCGGGTTACATGACGGGCCAGAACGTGTTGGCCGACGGTGGTGCCTACCCCGGCACCTTCTGAGTAAAAACTTTACACAGGGTCGGGACGAACTGCTGCAGGACTCCTCTGTTGGCAGTGGGGCTTCCTCTCTGTCCATGTACAGCCATGGATTGATATAAACAGGGTGGCTGCTGCCCCAGCGGGTTCGTGGGTGGCACGTGTTGTCTTCGTGGCTTTTTGCCGACAGCCTTTTCGTCAGGTGGAAAAACTTGGTGAAGAATGGCGGCCTATCACTTGCCATGCAATCAAGGCCCTTCCTGACCCATCGTCCTCGCCTTCGCACTGCGCTCTCCAGTCTTGCACTGGCAGCGCTGTGCTGCCTGCCGCAGGCTGGCGCGCAAAGCGCTGCGGCCACCGGTGGCAGCACTGCAGCGCCCTACCGCCTGCGCATCGTCGGGGGGCTGGCGGGCATCAACCAGTACACCCGGCAGGAAGAGCCCTTCTGGAGCAAAGAGCTGTCGCGCCTGAGCGGCGGCCGGTTCGAGGCCGAGATCGTGCCCTTCGATCGCGCAGGGGTTCCGGGCGCCGAGATGCTGCGGCTGCTGCAGCTCGGTGTCGTGCCCTTCGGCACCACGCTCATGAGCTCCTTCACGGCCCAGTACCCCGAGTACACCGCGCCCGACCTGGCGGGGCTGAACCCCGACATCGCCACGCTCAAGTCCACCCTCACCGCGTTTCGCCCTTACCTTGAAAAGGCCCTGCGGGACCAGCACGGCGTCGAGGCGCTGGCGGTGTACGTCTACCCGGCGCAGGTGGTGTTCTGCAAGAAGCCGCTGCGCACCCTGTCTGACCTGGCCGGGCGCCGCACCCGCGTGTCGTCGTCCACCCAGGCCGATTTTGTCGGTGCCCTGGGCGGGGTGCCGGTGCTCACCGGCTTTGCGCAGATCATGCCCAGCCTCACCGCCGGCAACACCGAGTGCGCGATCACCGGCACCATGTCCGGCAACACGCTGGGCCTGCCCACGGTCACGTCGCACGTGCATGCCTTGCCCGTGACCTGGGGGCTGGCGATCTTCGGCGCCAACCAGGCCGCGTGGGAGGCTCTGCCTCCCGATCTGCGCGCGCTGCTGCGGCGCGAGCTGCCGCGGCTTGAAGCCGCCATCTGGGACGAGTCCGAACACGAAACCCTGAACGGCATGGCCTGTAACCGCGGCGCGCCGGCCTGCGTGGGCGGCCGCAAGGGCAGCATGGTGGTGGTGCCCGTGTCTCCGCAGGACGAGCGCAGCCGCCAGGAGATCCTCGCGTCCACCGTGCTGCCGCGCTGGGTGCAGCGGTGCGGCGCGCGGTGCGCCCAGGTGTGGAACCAGACCATCGGCCCCGTGCGGGGCCTGACGGCAGCGCCCGCAAAACCATGACCGACTTGCGCCAGAACACGGCTGCCGTCCCGACACCCCTGCCACGGGTGCGGCCCTGCATCCGGGTGGGCGTACGGACTGAATGAGCGAGTCCACCACCCCGCTTCGCATCAAGGCTTTCGTATGGGCCGCAGTGGCGGTGTTCATGGGGGCCGTGGCGCTGGTGTCTGCCGCCCTGGTGTGGAATGCGCGCCAGGTGGCGCTGGACGACAACGCAGGGCAGGCCACCCGCTTCGTCGCCGGGGCCGAGGCGGCACTCAACCGGTCGCTGCTCTCCGTCGACGTGCTGCTGGCCAGCCTGGATGAACTGCTGGGTCTGTCGACCGCCATGAGTGACTGGATCGACCCCGAGGCCGCGAGCCAGCGGCTGCGCAGTTCGGCTCGGCAGAACCTGATGGTGCGCTACGTGGCGCTGATGGATGCCCAGGGCAAGATCATCGCGTCGTCCGACGCCGCGGGCAGTGCGCTGGCGGTGCAGCTGCCCGTGGGGTTCCTGGAATCGGTGCTCCAGCAGCCGGTCTCCACCCTGTTGATCAGCCCACCCGTGGTGAGCTTTGCCACCGCAGAGCGCGTGCTCTACTTTGCGCGCCACCTGCGCATGGCCGACAGCGCCCGCGTGATCGCGATTGCCGAACTGCCGGTCAGCGCGCTCAGTTCCGTGCTGGTGCAGGGCGTAGATATCAGCGGCCTGCAGGTCACGCTGGAGCGCGCGGCCGGGCAACTGCTGCTGAGCGTGCCTTACCGCGAAGAGAACCTCACGCCGACCTTGAGCCCGCCGCTGCAGCAGCTGGCTGCCGACGGCCCGTCGTGGAACGCCCCGGCCCGCCTGAGCGGCGAGCCTGCGCTGGTGGTGTACCGCCCCATCCTGTACCAGGACCTGCGCATTTCTGCGAGCGTACCGCGCAGCGACGCGCTGGCGGGCTGGCGCCAGCAGCGCAATGCCATCGGCCTCACGGGCCTGCTGTTTGCCGCGATGATCCTGGCCGCCGGGTGGCTGGCGCTGCGGTACCTGGAGCGCCTGTCGCAGGCGCGCGTTGCCATCGCGCAGTCCAAGGCCACGCTCGACCAGGCGCTCGAGTCCATGGTCAGCGGCTTTTTGCTGCTGGACGCACAGCACCGCGTGGTGCAGTGGAACAGCCGCTTCGAAGAGATCTTCCCGTGGATGCGCAACGTCATGGCGCCCACGGTGCCGTTTCGGCGCGTGATGGAAGAAACCTCCAAACACCACATGCCACGGGCCAGCGACGATGAACGCATGCGCTGGGTGGAGCTGCGCCTGCTCAAGCAGAACCAGCACCTGGAGCCCCACGAGCAGGTGCTGCCCAATGGCCGCACCATCCAGATCACCGAGCGCCCCACGCCCGAGGGCGGCCTCGTGATCACGTACCACGATGTCACGGCGCTGCGCCGGGCCAGCGCCGAGATCGAGAGCCTGGCCTTCTACGATCCGCTGACCAACCTGCCCAACCGCCGCCTGCTGATGGACCGCATGCAGCAGGTCATCGCGGCCAGCGGGCGCAGCGGGCAGTACGGTGCGCTGCTGTTCCTGGACCTGGACCACTTCAAGACCCTGAACGACACGCTCGGCCACGAAGTGGGCGACGTGCTGCTGCGCCAGGTGGCCGAGCGCCTGAAGACCTGTGTGCGCCGCGAGGACACGGTGGCCCGCCTGGGCGGCGATGAGTTCGTGGTCATGCTGCACGAGCTGTCGCTGCACAGCGAAGAGGCCGCCGCCTATGCCCGCCGCGTGGGCCAGAAGATCCTGCGCAAGCTCAACGTGCCGTATTCGCTCAACGGGCACACGCACCACAGCACTCCCAGCATCGGCGCCACCTTGATGGGCGGGACGCTGCAGCCCTCGGTCGACCTGCTCAAGCAGGCCGACATCGCCATGTACCAGGTCAAGTCGCAGGGCCGCAACGCGCTGTGCTTTTTCGACCCGCAAATGCAGATCGCCATCAGCGTGCGGGCCCAGCTCGAAAGCGATCTACAGCTGGCGCTGGCGGGGCGCCAGTTCGTGCTGTATTACCAGCCTCAGTTCCACATGGACGGCCGCATCGTGGGTGCCGAAGCGCTGATCCGCTGGCAGCACCCCGAGCGCGGCCTGATCGCGCCGGGCGCCTTCATCAGCGTGGCTGAAGAGAGCGAGCTCATCGTCCCCATGGGCCACTGGGTGCTGCGCACCGCGTGCGAGCAACTTGCCCAGTGGGAGAACGATGCGCGCTTGCGGCACGTGCAGCTGTCGGTCAACGTGAGTGCGCGGCAGTTCCGCCAGCGCGACTTCGTGGCCCGCGTGGTCGAGGTGCTGCGCGAGACCGGCGCGCGGCCCCACCTGCTCAAGCTCGAGCTGACCGAGTCGCTGGTGCTCGACAACGTGGACGACACGGTCGCAAAGATGGGCCTGCTCAAGACCAAGGGCGTGCGCTTTTCGGTGGACGACTTCGGCACCGGCTACTCGTCGCTGGCCTACCTCACGCGGCTGCCGCTCGACCAGCTCAAGATCGACCAGTCGTTCGTGCACAACCTGGGCGTGCGCCACACCGACGACGTGATCGTGCAGACCATCATCGGCATGGCCCGCAATCTGGAGCTGGACGTGATCGCCGAAGGGGTGGAAACACCCGCGCAGAAAGCCTTGCTGGCCGACTACGGTTGCCTGCTGTTTCAGGGCTACCTGCTGGGTATGCCCGGCCCGGTGGCGGACCTGGAGGCGCTGCTGCGCAGTGCGGCGGGCGATGCGCCTGCGGTGCCAGGCCAGGGCGCGTTGCCCGGCCCAGCGGATGGGAGCGCTGCATCGCCTGAAGCGCGCTCCTAGGACGTTTCAGCGGGCATCTTGCTGCTGCGAAAGTAACAACGGCAACGGCAGGGAAACGGCAGGCGCAGCGCGCTAAGCCTTCCGCGAAGAGACGATGATCCCGCCCACGATGAGCGCGAACGCCACGCCGTGAAACACCTGCGGCGTCTCGCCCAGGAACGCGGCCGACAGCATGCCGGCGAACAGCGGCGTGAGGTTGACGAAGAAGCCCGCCACCGCCGGCCCCGCGCGCTGCACTCCCACGCCCCAGAAGCGGTAGGCCAGCACCGCAGGCCCCACCGCAATGAACACCAGCGCCGCCACCAGCGGCCAGCCCCAGGTCGCATGCGTGTGGCCCGTGGCCCACTCCACACCCGCAAAGCTGCCCGACCACGCCAGGCCGAACACCATCTGCGCCATCAGGAAGGCGGCCCAGTCGCCGCGGATGGGTGCGGGCTCGGTGGTGCGCGACAGCAGCCAGCTGTAGAACGCCCACGAGATGGTGGCCAGAATCATGAAGAGGTCGCCCGGCACCAAGCGGAAGGCCAGCAGCTGCGCCCACTCGCCGCGGCTGAGCACGATCAGCACGCCGCAGATCGACAGCAGCGCGCCCAGCACCTGGCGCTGCGTCACGCGCATGCCGAAGAACAGGCTGCCCACCGCCAGCATCCACACCGGCATGCTCGATCCCACCAGCGTCACGTTGATGGGGGTGGAGGTCTGCAGCGCCATGTACTGGAACGCGTTGTACAGGCCGATGCCCAGCAGGCCCAGCAGTGCGTAGCGGCGCCAGTGGGGCCACAGCGGGCTGTCCTTGCGCAGCACGCCATGGGCCAGCGGCAGCAGCACGCCAAAGGCCAGCACCCAGCGGATGAAGTTCAGGGCGATGGGAGAAATCAGCTCGTGCACCAGCCGCCCCACCACGGCATTGCCCGCCCACAACATCGGCGGAATCACCAGCATCGCGGCCGTGCCGGGCGTTAGTTTTTGTGTCATGGGGCAGCACTGTAACGGTGCACTGCGGGCGGTGCCGCTGGGCGCGCCAATGCCCTTGGCCGGTGGCGGTCGCCCTGGGGCGGCAAGGCGGCAGGTTTCGTGGCAGGATGGCCGCCGTTGTTGTGCATCCCCCATTCCAGGAGACCCAGTCCATGAGCCTTGCCGTCCAGATCCGCCAGCACGGCGGTCCCGAAGAAC
The DNA here is from genome assembly GCF_964253015.1 of Acidovorax sp. LjRoot194. NCBI lineage: Bacteria > Pseudomonadati > Pseudomonadota > Betaproteobacteria > Burkholderiales > Comamonadaceae > Acidovorax > Acidovorax sp. LjRoot194. The sequence continues at coordinate 1,603,216 of NZ_CAXUQB020000001.1, forward strand.
TCCACCTGGCCGATGTCACCGTGGGCGAACCCGGCCCCGGCGAGATCCGCATCCGCCACCACGCCATCGGCCTGAACTTCATCGACGTGTACCACCGCACGGGCCTGTACCCGCTGCAGATGCCCGCAGGCATCGGCATGGAGGGCGCCGGCGTGGTCGAGGCGGTGGGCGAGGGCGTCACGCACCTGAAGGCGGGCGACCGAGCGGCCTATGCCAGCCAGCCGCCCGGCAGCTACTGCGAAGTGCGCGTGATGCCCGCCAAGACCGTGTGCAAGCTGCCCGAGGCCATCAGCTTCGAGACCGGCGCGGCCATGATGCTCAAGGGCCTGACGGCGCAGTACCTGCTCAAGAAAACGCTGCCGGTGGAAGGCCTGCAGGCCGGAGACCACGTGCTGTTCCATGCGGCGGCGGGGGGTGTGGGCCTGATCGCCAGCCAGTGGGCCAAGGCCCTGGGCCTGCAGCTCATCGGCACGGCGGGCTCCGACGCGAAATGCCAGCTGGCCTTGGCCAACGGCGCGGCGCACGCCATCAACTATCAACGGGAAGACTTCGCAGCCCGCGTGAAGGAGATCACCGGCGGCAAGGGCGTGAAGGTGGTCTACGACTCGGTGGGCAAGGACACCTGGGACAAGTCCCTCGACTGCCTGCGGCCCTTCGGCCTGATGGCCAGCTTCGGCAATGCCTCGGGCCCTGCACCGGCGTTCGCGCCCGGCTCGCTCGGCGCCAAGGGCTCGCTCTACGTCACGCGCCAGACGCTGTTCACCCACATCGCCACGCGCGAGAGCACGCAGGCCATGGCGGACGACCTGTTCGCGGTGGTGGCCAGCGGGCAGGTCAAGATCCACATCGACCAGCGCTACCCGCTGGCCGACGTGCAGCAGGCGCACCGCGACCTCGAAGCCCGCAAGACCACCGGCTGCACCATCCTCACACTGTGAACGCCGCTGTGCAGAACCCGTCGTTCGAAGCCTGGGTGGCGGGTGCGCGGCAGTCCGCCCGGCGCCCGCCTGCGCAGCCGCGCCAGGCTCTGGTGGTGGCGGGGCAGGTGGTGGGGTCGGTGGCGGAAGGTTTTTTGAATCAAATCAGCCCCTACCGCTTGCTGGAAAAGCGCTACCAGCTATCAAATAAGGAGCATTCGGGTGCCATGGCATGGTGCATCGATGGGCCGGCCGATGCCACCACCGATGCGCTCAACACCCTGGCCGCAGCCTTGCGCGACGCCGCGCTGTGCGGCCCCTGGCGCGACGAGCAACTGGCCGTGTGCAGCCCGGCGGGCGAGGTGGTGGGCACGGTGGAGCGCGGCGCCGTGCGCGTGCTGGGCATCACCACCCGCGCGGTCCACCTGGTGGGCCTGGCGCCGGATGGCCGCATGTGGGTGCAAAAGCGCTCCATGACCAAGCCCAACAACCCGTGCCTGTGGGACACGCTGATGGGCGGCATGGTGTCCGCCGCCGACACGCTGCCCCAGGCCCTCGCGCGCGAGACCTGGGAAGAGGCGGGCCTGCAGGTCGGTGCGCTCACGGCGCTGCAGCACGGCGGCCATGTCGACTTCAGCCGCCCCAGCCGCGAGGGTGGCGGTGCGGGCTACATGCTCGAACGCATCGACTGGTTCCGCGCCGAAGTGCCTGCGGGCATGGAGCCTTGCAACCAGGACGGCGAGGTGGAGCGGTTCGACCTGCTGCCGCCGGGCACCGTGCGCGATCAGGTGGCGCAAGGCCAGTTCACGCTGGAAGCCGGGCTGGTGATTGCGGGGTTTCTGGGGCTGTGATGCCCGATGTGGGCTGCTTGGTGGGCTGCCCTGCGGGCTCTGCGGCAGGGGGCAGGCAGCCCAGGCCTTCCAGCGTGGCCCGCACGGCCGCATCGAGCGGCGTGTGGGGCTCGGTGCCCAGCACCGACCGCAGCCGGTCGTTGGCCATGCGCAGCGGCTCGCGCCACAGGTAGCGCATCTCGCGCAGTTCGCGCAGGGTGGCCACGAAGGGCGACGCCAGCGTGATCAGCCACCACGGAAACGCACGCACCTTGGGCGCCGCGCCGCCGCGTGCCGCCACTGCCCGGCCGATGGCGCCCGCCATCTGCTGGCCGTCCGCGTCCCAGTGCCCAGCCATGTGGAACGGGGCGAACGCCGGCAGGTCGGCGCGGCGCGCGATCAACTGCACCATGGTGCGCGCCACGTCGGGCAGGTAGGACCACTGGTGGCCCACACCCGCGCTGCCGGGCAGCGACACCGCCGCCACCGGCTGGCCCGGCTTGACGAGGCCCTGCGCAAACCAGCTGTTGCCCACCTGCGGGCCGAAGTAGTCGCCCGCCCGCACGATGATCACGCGGCAGGTGGCAGGCGTCAGCGGGTGCGCCACGGTGGCCTGCTGCAGCCGCCGCTCCAGCTCCACACGCACGGCGCCCTTGCGGGTCAACGGGCGCTGCGGGTCGTCTTCACGCAGTACCGGAAACGCATCGGGCCCGTAGTTGTAGACCGTGCCGGGCAGCACCACCGTGGCGCCCACGGCGGTGGCGGCGGCGATGGTGTTGTCGATCATCGGCAGCACCAGCTCGCCCCAGCGGCGGTAGCCCGGCGGATTGACGGCGTGCACGATCACGTCGCAGCCCGCGGCGGCGGCCAGCACGTCCTCGCGGCGCATGGCGTCGCCGCGCAGCCAGGCCATGCCGTCACGCTGCTCGCCCGCCGGCGGCGCACTGCGGTGCAGCGCCACCACGTGCCAGCCCGCATCGCGCAACTGGCGCGCCACCTCGCCGCCAATCCCGCCCGTGGCGCCCAGGACCAGAACCTTGTTGCCGTGTGCCATGTGTGCACTCCAAAACTTGTTGCGATGGAAGTCAGTGTGCGCGGGGCTAGGGTAAAAGGAAATTGCTGAAAATGAAGGTGAGGCTATACATTTATGTATGACTCAAGCATCGGATGAATCGCGCAAATCGGATGGCCCCGTGGGCTGGGAGCTGTACCGCTCTTACCTCGGCGTGCTGCGCGAAGGCTCGCTCTCCGGCGCGGCCCGGGCTCTGGGCGTGACCCAGCCCACCGTGGGCCGCCACATCGCAGCCCTGGAGCAGGCCCTGGGGCTCACGCTCTTCACCCGGTCGCAACAGGGCCTGCTGCCCACCGAGGCGGCCCTTGCGCTGCACCCGCATGCCGAGGCCATGGGCCATTCCGCAGCCGCCCTGGTGCGGGCCGCCAGCGGCCATGGCGATGGCGTGAGAGGCACGGTGCGCGTGACCGCCAGCGAGGTGATCGGCGTGGAGGTGCTGCCCTCCATCCTGGCGCAACTGCAGGCCGACCATCCGGCGCTGTGCATAGAGCTCGCGCTGAGCAACAAGGTGCAGGACCTGCTGCACCGCGAGGCCGACATCGCCATCCGCATGACCGAGCCCCGGCAAGAGGCGCTGATCGCCCGGCGCGTCGGCGTGGTGCAGGTGGGGCTCTACGCGCATGCGCGCTACCTGCAGGCGCACGGCATGCCAAAGTCGCTGGCGGACCTGCAGCAGCACCGGCTCATCGGTTTTGATGAAGAAACGCCGCTCCTGCGCAACGCCCGCAAGGTGGTCCCTGCCTGGCGCCGCGAAGCGTTTGCCCTGCGCAGCGACAGCGACCTGGCGCAGTTGGCGCTGGTTCGGGCCGGATGTGGCATCGGGGTATGCCAGGTGGGGCTGGCAGGGCGCGCGCCCGAGCTTGTACGTGTGCTGGGTGCGCAGTTCTCGGTGGGGCTCGATACCTGGGTGGTGATGCACGAAGACCTGCGCGGCAGCCCGCGCTGCCAGCACGCGTTCGACGCGTTGGCGCAGGGGCTGCAGCGCTACATCTCAGAGGCCGCAGTGTTTTTGCCCTGACGGGCCGCCACGTCGCCGGGCCTACGACGCCGCAGGCCCCTGCGCCGCCACCGCCTTCACCAGTTCCCACGCCGCCTGCGCGATGGGCGACAGGGCGCGGTTGCGGCGGCGCACCAGCATGACCTCGCGGTCCACGCGCGGCACCAGCGGGCGCACGGCCAGCCGCGCCAGGCCTTCGGGCGGCAGGGCGAGGGTGGGGATGACGGAGATGCCCAGGCCGGTATCGAGCATGCGAAAGATGGTGGTGGGGTGGCCCACTTCTTGTGCGACGGTGTAGGCCACGCCGTGTTCGGCCAGGGCGCGGTCGATCAGGCGGCGGCTGCCGGAGTCGTGGTCCAGCAGCACCAGCGGCTCGCCCTGCAGGTCGGTCCAGCGCACGGTGCGCTTGCGCGCCAGTCGGTGGCCGGGCGGGCAGGCCAGGCAAAACGGCTCGGTCAGGATGGTCTCGCAGTGCAGAGCATCCTGCTCGCCGGGGTCGATCACGACGCCGAAGTCCACCTCGCCCGACAGCACGCTGGCCAGCACCGCGCTCTGCATGCGGTCCAGCAGCACCAGCTCCAGCCCGGGCAGACGGGTCTGGGCCTGCGCGATGCAGTCGGGCAGCAGGTTGGCCGACAGCGTCGGGCTGCTGGCCACCCGCACCCGGCCGCGCCGCTCGGTGGCCATCTCCTGTACGTCCTGCAGGGTGCTTTCCAGCTCTTCCAGCACGCGCGGCAGGCGGGCCGCCAGGCGCTGGCCGGCGTCGGTCAGCGTGACCTCGCGGGTGGTGCGGTTGAGCAATTGCAGCCCCATCTGCGCCTCCAGCTCGGTGATGCAGCGGCTCACGGCGGGTTGCGTCAGGCCCACGGCGTCGCCGGTGCGGCTGAAGTTGCGCGTCGCGGCCACGGACTGGAAGACGTGCAGTTGGCGCAGGGTCACATTCATGCGGCCGAATCATAAATCCATCAGAGAAATCCATTTCTCTTTGGAATGCGCAGCTTGTCCAATAGCGCCATCGCCCGCTGCTGCGCCCCGCCTGGTGCCAGCTTTCGGTTAGATCCGCGTGTTTTTTTCGATGGTATTTCCATGGCCCGTTCCCGATTCCTCCCCGACAACTTCACCCTGGCCCTGCTTTGCACTGTGGCCCTGGCCAGCGTGCTGCCCGCATCGGGCGCTGCCGCGCAGGCGCTGGAGGCCACCACCGTGGCGGCCGTGGCGCTGCTGTTCTTCTTGCACGGCGCCAAGCTCTCGCGCGATGCCATCGTGGCGGGTCTGTCGCACTGGCGGCTGCACCTGGTGGTGGTGGGCACCACGTTCGTGCTGTTCCCGCTGCTGGGCTGGGCGCTGCGGCCGGTGCTGCTGCCGCTCGTCACGCCGCAGCTGTACACCGGGGTGCTCTACCTGTGCGTGCTGCCGGCCACGGTGCAGTCGGCCATTGCGTTCACTGCCGTGGCGCGGGGCAACATGCCGGCAGCGATCTGCAGCGCGTCGGCGTCCACGCTGCTGGGCATCGTGATCACGCCGATGCTGGTGGGACTGCTGCTGCCCGAGGCGCAGGCCCATGGCGCCGCGGCGCAGGACGGCACGCTGGCCAACATCGGCCGCATCATGCTGCAGCTGCTCGTGCCCTTTGTGGCGGGGCACCTGCTGCGGCCCTGGATCGGCGGGTTCGTGCAGCGCCGGGCGGCGGTGCTCAAGGTCGTGGACCAGGGCTCGATCCTGCTGGTGGTCTACACGGCCTTCAGCGCGGCGGTGGTGCAGGGCCTGTGGCGGCAACTGCCGTGGCCCGCGCTGCTGGGCCTGGTGGTGGTGTGCGCGGTGCTGCTGGCGCTGGCCCTCGGCCTGACCACCTGGGCCGCACGGCGCATGGGGCTTTCGACCGAGGACGAGATCACGCTGGTGTTCTGCGGCTCCAAGAAGAGCCTGGCCAGCGGGGTGCCCATGGCCAAGGTGCTGTTCGCCTCCCACGCGGTGGGGGCCATCGTGCTGCCGCTCATGGTGTTTCACCAGATGCAGCTGATGGTGTGCGCGGTGCTGGCCCAGCGCTATGCGCGACGCACCTCGCCGAATGAAGTTGCTATTAAAAATGTGGCTGCCAGCGCTTGATGGACAAGCGCTGGAGGCTCAAAAGGCTCAAGCCTGTTCGTTCATCGTGCGCAGCCGGCTGGGCGCCAGCGCTCCGGCCGATTCCAGGATGGGGTAGGCCACGGAGCACAGCAGCGAGTTGATGCGCTTGAGCTCGCTGATCAGGTCGATGTGCAGCGAGCTGGTCTCGATGCTCTGCACCGTGTTGTCCGACAGGCGCGCCAGGTGGGTGGCCGAGTAGGCATGCTCCAGGTCGCGGAAACGGGCTTTTTCTTCCAGCAGCTTTTGCGCGTCGCGCACGCTGCCGTTGAGGAACACGCTCATCGCCAGCCGCAGGTTGTCGATCAGGCGCGCGTGCAGCTCGGTGATCTCTTCCATGCCGGCTTCGGAGAACTGGCGGCCCTTCTTGATCTTCTTGTCTTCGATGTCGATGAGCACGCGCTCGATGATGTCGCCGATCTGCTCCATGTTGATCGTGAAGCTGATGATGTCCGCCCAGCGCCGGCCCTCGCGCTCGTCCAGCGCCTCGCGCGAGATCTTGGTCATGTAGTACTTGATGGCCGAATACAGCCCGTCCACCTCGTCGTCGAGCTTGCGCAGGTCTTCGGCCAGCTTGATGTCGTCGGTGCGGATCACCTTGTGCAGGCCCAGCAGCATCGACTCGACCACGTCGGCCTGGTGCAGCGCCTCGCGCGCGGCGCACGAGATGGCCAGCGACGGCGTGGCCAGGGCCGAAGGGTCCAGGTGCTGCGGGCGTGCGCCGGCCGCGGCCTGCGTCTTTTCCTGCGGCAGCAGGCGCTGCACCACCCGCGCCACGGTGCCCGTGAGGCCGATGCAGACGATGCCCACCACGACGTTGAACGCCAGGTGGAACAGCACCACCAGCGCGGCGATCTCGGGCACATAGGGCCGCACGTGCTGCAGCCACAGGCCGGTGAGCGGCGTCATGATGACCACGCCGATGATCTTGAAGAACAGGTTGCCCAGCGGCACCTGGCGCGTCTGGACGTTGGCCTTCATGGTCGTCAGCACCGCCAGCACGCCGCTGCCCAGGTTGGCGCCCAGCACCAGGCCCAGCGCCACGTCGGGCGGTATGCCGCCCGAACCCGCCAGCGCCGCGGTGAGCAGCACAGTGGCCAGGCTGGAATACGCCACGATGGCCAGCACCGCGCCGGTGAAGATCTCCAGCAGCAGGTCGCTGGTCAGTGCGCCGAGCAGGGTGCGCACGGTGGGCGACTGGGTGAGCACGGTGGTCGATTCGGTGATGAGGCGCAGCGCCAGCAGCATCAGTCCCAGGCCGATCAGCACGCGCCCCACGCGGCCCGTGGCGGTGTCCTTGCGCGAGATGAACAGCACCACGCCCACGAAGATGAACAGCGGCGACAGCCACGACAGGTCCATCGAGAACACCACCGCCATCACGCTCGTGCCCACGTCGGCACCCAGCATCACCGCCAGCGCGGCGGGCAGGCCCACCAGGCCCTGGCCGACGAACGAGGACACGATGAGCGCCGTGGCCGTGCTGGACTGCACCACCGCCGTCACCCCGATGCCCGAGAGCACGGCGGTGAACCGGCTGCTGACGCTGTGGGCCAGCAACTGCCGCAGGTTGGCGCCGAACACGCGCAGGATGCCGGTGCGCACCAGGTGGGTGCCCCAGATCAGCAGCGACACCGCTGCCAACAGATTCAAGAGATGCTTCATGAGTAAACGCTAACTTTTCTTCTTTTTGTGCCTGCACTGCGCCGCGTGCCATATGCGCTGCCGCTGCCTGGGGGCAGGGCGGGCAGGGCAGCGATGGCACCCTGGGGCAGGCTTGTGGAGTGGCCCGGAGCGGGCGCGGAAAAGCTTTGCGAGCCAGAAAGGCTGTGCCGCTGGAACAACGGCAGAACGCAAACCATGAAAGCGCCCGTTTTAGTCACAAAACTGTCACATTACGGACGCCCTAGCATACCCGTGAATCCATCACGCAGGAACCATGCCCATGACAGGGCAAGGTATGTTGCGCCGGGCGGGGCCGCAGAACGGGCGTTGCACCCCCTGCGGCGGCGACTCAGTCGATCAGCTGGCCGGCCTCGTGGAAGGGGTAGGGCCCCTCGTGCACGCCGCTGGCTGCGGTGTGGCTCACCAGCCGGCCGCCCTCGGGCAGCGCATGCACCGCGAACCCGGGCGGCTCCAGCGTCCAGGCCGACGTGGCGTCGGGCGCCAGGTCCAGGCAGACCTGGTGGGCGGGCGAGGGCGCGGTCATTGCGATGGCGCCGCCAAAGCGCACCTGGATGCTGCGGTGCAGATGGCCGCAGATGACGCGCTCCACGTTCGGGTGGCGGGCCACGAGGGCCTCCAATTCCGCCGCGCCGCTCAGCAGCCCGATGGCGTCCATGTGGCCGATCAGCGTCTGGAACGGCGGGTGGTGCATCGCGATCACCACGGGGCGGTGGCGGTGCGCGTCGAGCGCATCGGCCAGCCAGGCCAGGCGTTCACGGCACAGGCTGCCCTCGCTGGCGCCGGGCACCACGGTATCGAGCGCGATCAGGGTCATGCCGCCCACCGGCACGCAGTACTGCACGAAGCCCTCCGTGCCCAGGTAGGTGTGCTGCGGAAAGCTCTGGCGCAGCTGGGTGCGCTCGTCGTGGTTGCCCGGCAGCAGGTACGTGGGCAGGGGCCCGAGCGGCGCCAGCAGCGCGCGCAGGTGCTCGTACTCGGCAGCGCGGCCAAAGTCCGTCAGGTCGCCGGTGATCACCAGCGCGTCGGGCCGCTGCGGCAGGCGCAGCATGGTCTGCACCGCTTGGGCCAGGTAGGGGGCGGTGTTGATGCGGCCATAGGCCAGGCGCCCAGGTTCGCGGATGTGCGGGTCGGACAGTTGCAGCAGCAAGGTGGTCATGGGCATGTGTGGCAAGAGTCAGGACGCCTCGTGGCTGGGCATGAGGTGCTCGGAGTGGATGCGGATGGCCACGGGCTGGCCCTGGCGGGCCGGGTGGTCGCGGGCCACGTCGGCCTGCAGCGGGGGCTGGCCGGGCAGCGCCAGGGTGAGCTGCACGCGCTCGCCCAGAAAGCTGCGGCGCGCGACTTCGGCACGGCCCCAGCCTTCACCGTGCGCAGGGTTCACCTGCACGTCGATGTCTTCGGGCCGCACCAGCAGAACGGCATCGGCCGCGCAGGCCGCAGGGCAGGGCAGTTCGATGCCGCCCAGCCGTAACACGTTGCGCTGGCGGGCCGCCTCGTCGCGCTGCAGCCGGTTGACCCGGCCCAGGAAGGCGGCCACGAACGGGTGCGCCGGTGTGCGGTACAGCGTCTCGCCATCGCCCACCTGCACGATGCGGCCGGCCTGCATCACCGCCAGGCGGTCGGCGATGGCCAGGGCCTCCTGCTGGTCGTGCGTGACGTGGATGGCCGTGATGTGCAGGCGGCGCAGCAGCTCGGCGAGCTCGTCGCGCAGGGATTCCTTGAGCTTGGCGTCCAGCGCGGTGAGCGGCTCGTCCAGCAGCAGCACGCGCGGCCGCACTGCCACGGCGCGCGCCAGGGCCACGCGCTGGCGCTGGCCGCCCGAAAGTTCGGCGGGGCGCTTGCCCTCCAGCCCGTTCAGGCGCACCAGGTCCACCAGCTCGCCGACCACGCGGCGCTGCTCGGCCACATCGACACCGCGGATGCGCAGGCCGTAGCCGATGTTGGCGGCCACCGTCATCTGCGGAAACAGCGCGTAGTGCTGGAACACCATGCCGATGCCGCGTTGTTCGACGGGCAACTGCGTCACGTCCTGCCCGCCAAAGGCGATGCGGCTGCCCGCGTCGGGCGACTCCAGCCCCGCGATCAGGCGCAGCAGCGTGGTCTTGCCGCAGCCCGAGGGGCCCAGCAGCGCCAGCACTTCGCCGGGCTCCACCGTGAGGTCGGTGGGTTGCAGGCCGCTCGTGCCGTCGGCGTATGTTTTGGCGCACTGGACCACGTCCACGCGCGTGCGTTCAAGTTCCATGGTGTTTCTCGATGAAGGTGCCGACGGCCTGCAGGCCCCACAGCACGGGCAGGATGACGATCAGAAAGACCAGCGTGTAGGCGGAGCCGATCTCGATGCGCATGGAGGCATAGCTGTCGGCCAGGCCCACGGGCAGTGTCCGGGTGAGCGGGGTGTGCAGCATCCAGGTGAGGTTGAACTCGCCCACCGACAGCGTGAACACCATCAGGCTGCCCGCCACGATGGCCGGCAGCACGGCCGGCACCAGCACGCCCAGGAAGCGCTGCGCGAAGCTGGCCCCCAGCGAACGCGCGGCTTCCTCCAGCGAGCGCAGTTCGTCCTTCTGGAAGGCCGAGCCCACGGTGCGCACCATGAAGGGCAGCGTGAACACCATGTGCCCGACGAGGATGAAGGCGAAGCTCTGGCGAAAGCCCGAGAGCGTGCCGTAGGCCAGGATCAGCGCCAGCGCGCTGGCCAGCCCGGGCACCGCCACGGGCAGGGTGAGCAGCTCCTCGAAGAGGCGCGCCCAGCGCGATCGGCTGCGCGCCAGCGCATAGGCGCAGGGCACACCGATGACGAGGTTGCCTGCCACGCACAGCAGCGCCATCAGCAGCGATGCGCCCACGGTGCCGCCGTAGTTCTCCCACACCTCGCCGAGCCAGCGCAGCGTGAGCCCGCTTTTGAGGCCCACGCTGTAGTTGTTCACCAGCCCGGCCAGGACCGACAGCGCAATGGGCGCCAGCATGAACAGGGCCACCAGCGCGGTGAGCGCCACCAGGGACCAGGGGGCTTGTCGTGCGTTTCTCATAGTGGATGTATCAGTTATCGATGCCGCCATCGCGTTGCCCACGACGCTTGAAACTGGCGCGGCCAAGGCCAGTGCTCCCGTGCAAGGGCCGCCCCGCCGCACCGGGAGCGTCGCCCTCCCGACTCGCGCAGCGAGGCGAGAGAGGGGGAAGGCGCGAAGCGACTCAGGGGGTGTTTCATTTCAGAAAGCCGAGGTGCCGGACGCGCGGCGGGCGGCCCACAGCACCAGCCAGGTGATCAGGCCCAGCGTGATGGACAGGCTGGCTGCCAGCGCGAAGTTGGCGTAGTTGGTGAACTCGTTGTAGATGGTGATGGGCAGCACCTCGAACTTGCTGGCCAGCGTGAACGCTGTGCCGAAGGCGCCCATGGCGGTGGCGAAGACGATGGCCCCGCAGGCCAGCGTGGTGGGGGCCAGCTCGGGCAGCCACACGTCGCGCGCCACGCGCCAGCGCGAGGCACCGAGCGAGCGGGCGGCTTCTTCCAGTGCCGCGTCCATGGCGCCCGCCGCCGCGGTGTAGGTGGCGATGGCGCGCGGCAGCGAGAAATACAGGTAGGCCAGGAACAGGCCTGCGAGGCCATAGGCAAAGGTGATGCGGCCCAGGCCAAGGGCATCCGTCAGGTCCGCCACCAGCCCCTGGCGGCCACCCAGCAGGATCATGAAGAAGCCCACAATGACCCCGGGGAAGGACAGCGGAAGCGTGAGCAGCGACAGCAGCAGCTGCCGCCCGCGAAAGCGCTGGCGTGCCAGCGTGATGCCCACCAGGGCGCCCAGCACCAGCGTGGCCAGCGTCACGGCAAGCGACAGGCCCAGCGTCTGCAGCAGGCCCTGCAGGTAGCGGGCATTGGTCAGCACGACAAAATAGCTGGCCCAGCCCTTGCCGGCCGGCAGGGCCAGCAGCAAGGCCACGGGCAGCAGCCAGAAGGCCGCGAAGAAGGCCACGGCAGGGGCTGCGCAGGCGAGCAGCAGCGCGCGCGAGGGAGCGAAGCCGTGGCGCATGGGGCTCACTTCACTTCTGCGAGGTAGCGGTCCGAGAACGCCTTCTGCACGGCAGCCATGCGGCCGTAGTCCACCGTCTTGGCGCGGGCATAGTCGCTGGCGGGCAGGAAGCGCGCCTGCACGTCCTTGGGCATGGCGCTGGCGCGCACCGGGCGCAGGTAGGCATTCGCCCACAGGGCCTGGCCTTCGTCGGAGAGCACGAAGTCCAGCACCTTCTTGCCGTCTGCGGCGTGGGGCGCGCCGGCCACCAGGCTCATCACGTAGGGCACCACCAGCGTGCCTTCCGCAGGGATCACGAACTGAACGTTGGCCTGGTCCTTGTACCTGGCGCGGTAGGCGTTGAAGTCGTAGTCGAGCAGGATCGCGATCTCGCCCGAGAGCACGCGCGCATACGAGGTCTGCTTGGGCACGATGGGCTCGTTCTTCTGCAGCGCCTTGAAGTAGTCGATGCCGGGGCCGAAGTTCTCCAGCGTGCCGCCGCGCGCCTGGTTGGCGGCCACCGCGCCCACGTAGCCCACGAAGGCAGAGGCCGGGTCCAGGTAGCCGATGAGGCCCTTGTACTCGGGCTTGAGCAGGTCGGCCCAGGACTGCGGCACGGGCTTGCCCTTGAGCGCGTCCACATTGACCATGAAGCCGAGCGTGCCCGAGTGGATGGTGAACCAGTGGCCGGCCGGGTCCTTGAGGCCGTCGGGGATGTCCTTCCAAGCGGCGGGCTGGTAGGGCGCGACCAGGCCGTCCTTCTGGGCCTGGATGGCGAAGGTCACGCCGAGATATGTCACGTCGGCCACGGGGCGGGCCTTCTCGGCCGTCATCTGCGCGAGCGACTGGCCGGAGTTCTTGTTGTCCGGCGGCACGGTGACGCCGGTCTTGGCCTTGATGGCCTTGATCTGGCTGCCCCAGTCAGCCCATTCGGGCGGGCAGTTGTAGCAGATGGCCGTTTGCGCCATGGCGGTGCCGGCGGTCGCCAGGCCGAAGGCCAGCGTGGCGGCGCGCATGAAATGGGTGAGCGTGTATTTCATCGAAGACTCCTGTGGGACAAGGGGAGGTGGAGGTGGCGGGGGACGGGGTGAGAACGGGAAGTCATGCGGGCGCGCACGACTCACCGGTGCGAAAGTGGTGGGGCAGGGTCAGCCCTGCATCCGGTGCCAATGGCGTGCCGCTGGCCATGGCCTGCACCAGCAACTGCACGCTGCAGCGGCCGATATCGGCATTGGGCTGTGCGACGGTGCTCAACATGGGAGTGAGGTCCTCGCCCAGGGCGATGCCGTCGAAACCCACCACGCTCAGGTCGCGCGGCACGGCCAGCCCGGCCAGGTGCGCGGCGCGGATGCTGCGGATGGCCAGCAGGTCGTTGGAGCAGACCAGTGCGGTGGGGCGATCAGGGCCCTGCAGCAGGGCGGTGACGTCTTGCACCGCGGTTTCGATGAAGGGCACTTCGAGCACCCGCCCAACGGGAAGACCGGCGGCTGCCATGCCGCTGTGAAAGCCGCGGCTGCGCTGCTGCGCCCGGTCGGACGCGGCGAGCTGGCCGCTGACCATGGTGATGCGCCGGTGCCCGAGCGAGACCAGGTGCGCCACCCGCTCGGCCACGGCCTGCTCGCCGTCCACCGACACGCAGGGGTGGTCCGGGTGCCGGTTGTAGGCCAGCACGTAGGGCAGGCCCGCTTCGGCCAGGCGCTGCAGTGCGCTCGACGTAGCCGGGTTGGAGACCACGAGGACCATGCCGTCCACATTGCCGGCCAGGAGCAGGTGCACGGCGCGGTCTTCCTGAGCGATCTGGTAGTCGGTGGCAAACGGCAGGATGGCGTAGCCGGCAGCGACGGCGGCCTGCGCCAGGCCCTGCAGGCATTCGGCGAACACGGGGTTGAGCAGGGTGGGCAGCACCACGCCGATCACGCGGCTGCGCTGGGTGCGCAGGGTGCGCGCGCTGGCGTTGGGCAGGTAGCCCAGGGCCTGGGCGACCTGCTCCACATGCTCGCGCGTGGCCGGCGTCACCTTGTCGGGCAGGTTGAAGACCCGCGACACGGTGGCGACCGACACGCCCGCCTGGCGGGCCACGTCCTGAATGCTCATGGAACCTCGTTGCTATGTAAACGTTTACATTGGAACGAGGCCGTGTGACGCCGGTATGACCGGGCGCGGTGCCGGCCATGAAAAACGGCCCTCAATGGGGCCGTTCAGGGAATGCGGGGCAGGGCAGCCGCCCAGCTTCTATTTGGACCGCTTGACCCGCAGCAGCTCGTCCAGGATCAGGCAGGCCGCCCCGATGCTGATGGCCGTGTCGGCCAGGTTGAACGCCGGGAAGTGCCCGCCCGGGAACATGCCCGAGAGAAAGTCCCAGTGGAAGTCCAGGAAGTCCACCACGTAGCCGTGCATCAGCCGGTCCACCACGTTGCCCACGGCGCCGCCGAGGATGCTGGCCAACGAGAAGCAAAACAGCTTTTGCCCAGGGTGCGCGCGCAGTTGCCACACGATGAAGATCGTGGCCACCACGCCGATGCCGGTGAACAGCCAGCGCTGCCAGCCGCCCGCATTCGCCAGGAACGAGAACGCCGCCCCGGTGTTGTGCGCCCGCACGATGTTGAAGAAGCCCGTGATGAACGTGGAGTCCCCGAGCCGGTAGTTGTCCAGGATGAAGGTCTTGGTCAACTGGTCGGCCACCAGCAGGACCACGGCCCAGGCGAGCCACGGCCACATGGCTGCTGCGCCGGAGCGGCCGGAGAGCGAGGTGTTGCCGCGCGCCATTACGCGTGCCCCCGGCTCTCGCCCGCGCCGTACAGGTTGCTGGTGCAACGCCCGCAGATGGTGGGGTGCGCCGCATCGTGGCCCACATCGCTGCGGTAGTGCCAGCAGCGCTCGCACTTCGCATCGGAACTGGCGCTCACGCTGATCTGCAGTGCGCTACCAGCTACCAATTCGATAGCAGATGTGATGAACACGAACTTGAGGTCATCACCCAGGCTGGCCAGCAGCGCATGGTCTTCGGGCGCCGCGGTCAGCACCACGTTGGCCTGCAGGGACGAGCCCACCTGGCCGCCGGCGCGCAGGGCCTCGATCTCCTTGTTCACCATGTCGCGGATCTCGCGCAGGCGGCTCCACTTGGCCAGCAGGCCTTCGTCGGCGCTGGCGATCGAGCCGTAGGTTTCGAGGAAGATGGAGTCAGACGAGCCGAACACCTTCCACGCCTCTTCGGCGGTGAACGACAGGAACGGCGCCATCCAGCGCAGCATGCCGTGGGTGATGTGGTACAGCGCGGTCTGGGCGCTGCGGCGCGCCAAGCTCTTGGGCGCGGTGGTGTACAGCCGGTCTTTCAGCACATCCAGGTAGAAGCCGCCCAGATCTTCCGAACAATACAGCTGCAGCTTGGCCACCACGGGGTGGAACTCGTAGACCTTGTAGTGCGCGAGCACCGTGGCCTGGAACTCGGCCGCGCGCGTCAGGGCGTAGCGGTCGATCTCCAGCATCTGGTCGAACGGCACAGCGTCTGTTGCGGGGTCGAAGTCGCTCACGTTGGCCAGCAAAAAGCGCAGCGTGTTGCGGATGCGGCGGTAGGCGTCCACCACGCGCGCCAGGATCTTCTCGTCCCCCGCGATGTCGCCCGAGTAGTCGCTGGCGGCCACCCACAGGCGGATGATTTCGGCGCCCAGCTTCTTGTTGATCTCCTGCGGGTCGATGCCGTTGCCCAGCGACTTGCTCATCTTGCGGCCCTGGCTGTCCACGGTGAAGCCGTGGGTCAGCAGACCGCGGTAGGGCGCGCGGCCTTCGAGCGCGCTGGCCAACAGCAGCGAGCTGTGGAACCAGCCGCGGTGCTGGTCGTGGCCTTCCAGGTACAGGTCGGCCTCGGGGCCGGTGTCGTGGTGCACGTTGGGGTGCGTGCCGCGCAGTACGTGGAAGAACGTGGAGCCGGAGTCGAACCACACCTCCAGGATGTCGGTGCTCTTGGTGTAGCAGACCGCGTCTTCGGCACCCAGGATCTCCTCGGGCGTCACGCGGCTCCAGGCCTCGATGCCGCCCTTTTCCACGATGGCAGCCGCCTGGTCCATGATCTCCATGGTGCGCGGGTGCAGCTCGCCCGAGTCCTTGTGCAAGAAGAACGGGATGGGCACGCCCCAGCTGCGCTGGCGCGAGATGCACCAATCGGGCCGGTTGGCGATCATGTCGTGCAGGCGGGTCTTGCCGTTCTCGGGGTAGAAGCTGGTGTGCTCGATGGCGTCCAGCGCGATCTGGCGCAGCGTCTTGGCGGGCTTTTCGCCGGCCTTGGTGAACACGCCTTCGCCTTCGTCCATGCGGATGAACCACTGCGCCGCGGCGCGGTAGATCACCGGCGTCTTGTGGCGCCAGCAGTGCGGGTAGCTGTGGGTGATCTCCTTGGTGGCCATCAGGCGGCCGGCATTGCGCAGCGCCTCGATGACCACGGGCACGGCCTTCCAGATGTGCTGGCCGCCGAACAGCGGGAAGTCCGGCGCATAGGTGCCGTTGCCCTGCACCGGGTTCAGGATGTCGTCCAGCGCCAGACCGTGGGACACGCAGGAGTTGAAATCCTCCAGCCCGTAGGCGGGCGAGGAGTGCACGATACCCGTACCGTCGTCGGCCGTGGCGTAGTCGGCCAGGTACACGGGCGACAGGCGTCGGTAGCCGTAGCTGCCGTCCTCGCTGGCCACGTCGTACAGCGGGTGTTCGAATTCGAGGCCGCCCAGGTTCTTGCCCAGGGTGGTGGCCAGCACTTGGCCGGTGAGGCCGTAGCGCTCCAGGCACGAGGCCACCAGCGGTTCGGCCACCAGCAGCAGGCGCTCGCCGGCATCGACCAGCGCGTAGCTGATCTCGGGGTTCAGGTTCAGCGCCTGGTTGGCGGGGATGGTCCACGCGGTGGTGGTCCAGATCACCACGAAGGCGTCCTTGGCGAGCGCGGGCACGCCGAAGGCGGCGGCCAGCTTCGCAGGCTCGTGCGCCTTGAAGGCCACGTCCAGCGTGGTGCTCTTCTTGTCGGCGTATTCGATCTCGAACTCGGCCAGCGAGCTGCCGCAGTCGAAGCACCAGTACACGGGCTTCAGGCCCCGGTACACGAAGCCGCGCTCCATCACGCGCTTGAACGCACGGATCTCGCCCGCCTCGTTGGCGAAGTTCATGGTCTTGTAGGGGTTGTCCCATTCGCCGAGCACGCCCAGGCGCTGGAAGTCGCCCATCTGCTGCGCGATCTGCTCGGTGGCGAACGCCCGGCTCTTGGCCTGCATGTCGTCGCGGCTGAGGTTGCGGCCGTGCTTCTTCTCGATGGCGTTCTCGATCGGCAGGCCGTGGCAGTCCCAGCCGGGCACGTACAGCGCGTCGAAGCCTTCGAGCTGGCGCGCCTTGGTGATCATGTCCTTCAGGATCTTGTTGACCGCGTGGCCCATGTGGATCTGGCCATTGGCATAGGGCGGGCCGTCGTGCAGGATGAACTTGGGCGCGCCCCGGCGGGCATCGCGCAGGCGCTTGTAGATGCCTTTGTCGTCCCACTCCTTGACCCAGCCCGGCTCGCGCTTGGGCAGGTCGCCGCGCATGGGGAAGGGGGTGTCGGGCAGGTTCAGGGTGCTGCGGTAGTCCGTGGCGGTGGGGGCGGACGCGGAACTGACGTTGTCGTCGGACATGAAGAGGCCTTAAAAACTGAACATTCCGGGGCGTGCCCGGAAGGGGGGAGGGGGTGCGCGAAAAGGATGTGTGTGCCCGCTCAGGCGGGCGCTGCGGTAAGCAGCCCCCTCAAATTCGGTCGCGCGTGGTCTGGCGCCGGGTCTCGGTGTGCGACGCGATGGCGGCCGTCGCAAAGTAGGCGCGCGCATCGTCGCAGTCCTTGGCGATGCCCGTTGTCAGGGCGTCCAGGCTGTCGTACTTGAGCTCGTCGTGCAGTTTGTGCAGCAGTTCCACCCGCACGATTTTACCGTACGCCCCCTCGGGGTCCAGATCGGCGGGCCATTGCAGGCAGTGGGTTTCGAGCAGCACGCGTCCGCCGTTGACGTCGTTGGGGTCCAGCGAAGGCCGCACGCCCAGGTTGGCCACGCCGGGCAGAGGCACATCGCCCAGGCCATGCACCAGCACCGCGAAGATGCCGCTGGCAGCCGGCTTCCAGTGGGCAAAGCGCAGGTTCAGCGTGCGAAAGCCGTCGCCGGCCCCCGCGCCGGTCGCGCCCAGCTCGCGCCCGAGCTTGCGGCCATGCACCACGTGGCCCGAGATGGTGTAGGGCCGCCCCAGCAGGCGCGCCGCGGATTCCATGTCGCCCCGGCCCAGCGCATCGCGCACGGCCGAGCTCGACACCCGAAGGCCATGCACCTCGTAGCTGTTCATGCGCGCCACGTCGAAGCCCCGGGCCTGGCCGGCGGCGTCCAGCATGGCGTAGTCGCCCGCGCGCTGGCGGCCGAACCGGAAGTCGTCGCCCACCAGCACATAGCGCGCGTTCAGGCCGCGCATCAGCACCTCGTCGATGAACTCGGCCGGCGACTGGGCGGCCAGTCGCGCATCGAACGGCAGCACCACGGTCTGCTGCACGCCGCACCGCGCCAGCTCGGTGAGCTTGTCGCGCAGCGTACCGATGCGGGCCGGCGCCAGCTCGGGCTTGTTGTGCGCCCCGGCGAAGTAGTCGCGCGGGTGGGGCTCGAAGGTCAGCACGCAGCTTTCGACCCCGCGGTGCGCCGCCTCGCTGTTGAGCAGGGCCAGCATGGCCTGGTGACCTCGGTGCACCCCGTCGAAGTTGCCGATGGTCAGCGCGCACGCGCTGGCGATGCCCCGGTGGTGGAATCCGCGAAAGATCTTCATTGGTTTGTTATCTTTTTGATAGCAGCACGCGCATATCCATCAAGCGCAGGACGCCAATTTGTCATCAAAACGGAGTATATTGTGACCGAGGGGCCTTCCAGAGCAGGGTGGCCCGCGAGACATCCGCGTTCCGATTACTAGGGAGCCTCTGTACGATTCGGGCGGCAAGTGAGCGCTGCGGATCGGGATGGGCTGCAAGGCGCAAAGCGCAGCAATAGCCGTAGCTATTGCGAGCATTGGCAACGCCGCAGACCGCCCGAGACCGCAGATGCACACGGCGCGCCGATTCGTGCAGAGGTTTCCTGGTGTTCATTCTTGTTCCAGGAGGCGTGTTTTGAAGGTCTTGAAGCTGTCGGCCCAAGGGCTGCCCCAATCATGGATTTCGCTCGAACAGGCGGTCATCCACTACGCCGCCGATGAGGTGCGCTGGGAATCAGGCGCCCACATCGCCCGGTTCCGCGGTGGGTACAACGCTGTCACCGGCGAGCAGTCGGTGATCGCGGTGAACAGCATCATCGGGACCAAGGGCGTGCCGGGCATCAACCCGTTCGACCTGAAACCCAGCCTCACCAACAGCAAGCTCTTCGCCCGCGACCGCAACGTCTGCGCCTACTGCGGCGGCCATTTCCACGAAGAAGACCTCACGCGCGAACACATCGTGCCCTTTGCCCGCAACGGGCAGGACCACTGGATGAACGTGGTCACCGCCTGCCGCCCCTGCAACCACCGAAAGGGCCCGCGCACCCCCGAGCAGGCCCACATGCCACTGCTCTACGCGCCGTACATCCCCAGCCTGTGGGAAGACTTCATCCTGCGCAACCGGCGCATCCTGGCCGACCAGATGGAGTTTCTGATCGCCCATGTGCCCAAATCGTCGCGGCTGCTGGGATAGTGCAGCGGATGCTTCGCAGAGAAGGCCCGCCCCGCTGAAGAGCAGGGGCCAGAGCTTCGAGTTGCGCTGCGCTGCGGCTGTACGCCTTATGCGGGCTTGTGCGCAGTGACCACAAACCCGTGGACAGGCTGTCCACCCTCATGGCGCAGTACCGTGTCCTCGATCACCACAGCGTCGAATCCGGCACGCTTGCAAAGAGCTTCCACGTGGCTTCGTTTGTGGGTGTAACGCCCCGAGGGCAGCAGCACCAGGTCAGGGCCTGTTTCGTCGCCGATCTCGCACGAGAAGATCAGTTCACCGTCCGCCGCAAGCACGCGGAAGGCGTTGGGAATGGCTTGCGTCAAGTCGCCGGCATAGATGAATACATCCAGTGCAGCCACCACCTGGTACAGACCTTCCGGTGTGTCTTTCAGCGCATCGTGCAGATTGACGGTGTGGAACCGGTCGTACACGTTGTGGCGAGCCGCCTGTTCCACCATCTTGAGTGAAACGTCCACACCGATCAAGGCACCTTCCAGGCGGCCCAGACACACTCCGAGCAGACCTGTGCCGCAGCCAAGGTCCAGCACGTTGAGCTTCTTGTGCGGATAGCGAGCCAGGATCTGGTCGGCTACTTGCTTGGGCAACTGGTACTTGAGACCGCGGACCATGTGCTGGTCATAAATTTCGGCCATGCCGTCGAACAGCGGACGGGTCAGCTCTGCAGGCTGCTGCGCCGGCGTACGGCCGTTGGCAAGCTCGGCGTAGTACTGGTAGACCGCATCATCCGGCGCCAGAGCCAGCAGTGCCGACGTGTCCTTGGCGGCATCGGCGGCCTTGCCAGCGGCCACGCAGGCCTGCACTCGGCCGACCAGCGATTGCGTGTCGGTAGGGTTGGCTGCGATCAGGGCGTCCCACACGGCAAGTGACTCGTCATGGCGGCCCAGCTCGCTCAGGTCGCGCGCCAGCAGGCGCTGCAGCGTGGCATCGCCGGGCACCAAGACCAGGCCGCGGCGCAGATGGCGGACGGCCATTTCAGCGTGTCCCGAGCGATGGGCGATGTCAACGACACCTGCCAGTACCTGCAGATTCTGGGGTTCCAGTGCAGCCACCTTCTCCGCTGTTTCCACAGCTTCTTGAAACTGGTTCTGGCGGGCCAGGAGCAACGCCAGCTCCAGCAGGCCGGGTCCCCAGGCCGGGGCCAGCGACACTGCCTTGCGCAGCGATTCAAATGCGCCCTTCACATTGCCAGCCTTTTCCGCCAGCAGGCCGCCGAGCATGTGCACGCGCGCATCCTGGGGCCACAGTGCGTTGGCCTTGTTCAGCGTCGCCGCAGCGTTTCTGAGGTCGCCCTTCGTGAGCTGCTCACGGGCTTTGGTCAAGTACTTGAGATTGGGATCGTTCGCTGTGGCGCTCATGGGTGCAGAGGAGTTGCATCAGACCGTCGGTCAGTCAGTCTGAAAGGCTGTCGGTGTCCGGTTGTTCTACCGGGCAAAACCGAGATTATCCAGGATTCGCGCAGACCGCCGCCTTGTGGTGGCCTGCGCGCCTGGCATTGCCAGCGCAGGCCCTCGCCGCATGCCTTGCGCCGTTCACGGATGCGCGGCGTCGGCTCGCGGACGACCGGCGTCTGGCTGTGGTCCCACGCGCTGCGCGCCCAGAGTCAACGTAAAGCACGCCCCCTCCCCAGGCCTGGACTCCACTGTGATGTCACCACCGTGCAGCCGCGCCACGCGGCGCGTCACCCACAGGCCCAGGCCGAAGCCCTTGCTCTGGTCGGTGCGGTCCCCGCGTTCGAACCGCTGGAAGATGCGGTTCATCACCTCCAGCGACATGCCCGAGCCCTCGTCCGCGACGGAAATCTCCAGCAGGCCCGAATCTGCTTTTCGGGCTGCGATGAAGATCTCTCCCGCCGACGCGTACTTCACCGCGTTGTCGACCAGGTTGGACAGCGCAATGCGCACCAGCGTCTCGTCGCACACCCACTCCTCGGGAGCAGACTCGGTGAAAAGGCGCAGGCGGTGGCGGGGGGACCAGTGCACCAGCTGGGCGGCGTGTTCCAGCAGATCGGCCACCCGCACGGGGGAGGCCTGCAGCGTGAATCCCGCCGTGTCCAGCCGCTCGCTGATGAGGCAGCTGTCCACCAGCGAGGTCAATCGCCGGCAGGCGCGGCGCATCTGGGCGGCGCGGTCTTTTTGCACGGTCAGGTCGGGCGAGGGGAACGCCTGCTGCTCGGCCGCAGCGCTGTCCACCACGGCCAGGGGCGTCCTGAACTCATGGCTGATCATGTGAAAGAACTGCCGCTGCTCCAGCCGCAACTCCCGCTCGTTGTCGAGCGCGTGCCCCAACGCCACCTGCGTGTGCGAGAGCTCCGACGTGCGCTGCTCGATGCGCTCTTCCAGCGACTGCTCGGACTGCGCCAGCCGCGCGATGGCCAGGTCCTTGACGCGCTGGATGTCCCGATAGCGCACGACCAGGCCCACGAAGACGGCGCAGGCGATCAGCAGCGTGAAGACGATGATTTCCGCCTGCCACAGCGCGGTGGCATCGATGTTCCAGTGCAGTGCGCCGGTCATGATGATGGTGATCGGAACACCCGCCACCGCATGCAGTCCATAGGCGGCCAGGAGCAGCGTGTGCAGGGCCCGCTTCTCGCGCCGCCGCAGCGCCAGCACGCACAGTGCGATGGCGATCAAATCGCTGGTGATCAGCGACAGCAGATTCACCCAGGCCACCGAGCCATAGAAGCCGAGGGGAACGCTGAGCGAGCCTGCCAGATTGAGGGCGACCAGCCCGATGAGCAGCTTGTCCGTGCGGCGGTAGCGGCTGGTGCGCGACAGCTGCTGGCGGACCTGCCACGCCAGCGTGGCGGCCAGCATGAACGCACCGATGCCCACGGCGTGGCTTGCCATCTGCGTGAGCGCGGCCGGCGCCCACAGGCTGGAGTAGCCCCGCACATTGAAGATGTGGATGAAGCTCACTGTCCCCAGTACGGCCAGGGCCATGAGCGAGCGGGTGCGGAAGATGGCAGCGGCGGCCCACACCGCCAGCAGCAGTGCGGCCATGGCACCAAAGTACAGCCCCATCACGCGCTCCGAGCGGGCCAACGCGGTGGCCAGCGCCTGGGTCCCCAGAATGCTGCCTTGCAACTGCATGGCGCTGGTCGTCTCAATGCGGATGAGCGCGGTCGCGCCGGGCGCCAGCCGAAACAGATGCTGGCGAACCCCCGATTTGTGCGCCGACGGCACATGGTCTCCGCTGATCTGTGCGGACCAGTCCCCACTCGCGCTGCGCTGGTACAGCGTGATGGAATCCAGGTACGTGGGTTGTGCCAGAAGCCACAGTGCACCGGGGTCCGTGCCGGGTGGCAGCGCCGGGACGTCGAAGCGAAGCCAGACCGGATGGCTCAGATATCCCGCGCTGAGCGAGTGCCTCAAGCGCGCGACGCCAGCCTGCGCTTGCGCCGTCGCCACATCATCGGGGCCCAGCCGGTGGTCCGGATCGTCCAGCCGATCCATGGGGAGGTCCCATCCCAGCTGCCATTGAAAGTCCTGCGCCACCGCGTTGGCGTGCGAAAACAACGCTGAAAAAAACAGCCAGCCCATCACCAGCCACAGCCGCAGGCCGCGCGCACCAAAGGTTGCCGCCGGATGGGGGATATGGGTCGTGAGTATTCGTGAGTTCTCGTGCATGGCTCGGTACAAAGGGCACTGCCACAATAGTACGTATCAATCTGTTTCGCGACCTGCAAAGCCCCATTTTTCCCATGTCTGCCGAAGCCACGATCGCAGTTGTCGAAGACGACGAGGACATCCGCAGCAATGTGTGCAGCTTCCTTGCGCGCTCGGGATTCCACGCGTGGGGCGCCGAGTCGGCCGAAGATTTTTACGTGCAGCTGCTGCGCGAACGTGCGGACCTCGTGGTGGTGGACATCGGCTTGCCCGGGGAAGACGGGTTGAGCCTTCTCACCCGGTTGGCCTCGCAAGGGGTCTCCACCGTTCTCATGACCGCCCGTGCAGATCTGGACAGCCGCATCGCAGGCCTGGAGGCCGGGGCGCTGCAGTATTTCGTCAAGCCCGTCGACATGCAGGAGCTGGTGGCCGGTATCCGCTCGCAGCTGCGCAACAAGCGGCTGCAGGGGCCGGGCAGCGGTGACGCCAATGCCGCGGTGCCCTGGCAGCTGGATGCCGCAGCCGCCACGCTGCGCGCACCCAACCAGCAGGTGGTGTCGTTGACCACAAGAGAGCTCGAACTGCTGTCGTGCCTGCTGCACAGCCCGGGCGTGCTGGTGAGCAAGCAAATGCTGGTGCAGGCCGTGGGTGGCCGCAATCTGGACGACGATTTTCATCGCATCGAATCAGCCTTGACCCGGCTGCGCCGCAAAACGATGGACGACACCGGCCTGGCATTGCCAGTGCGAGCGGTTTTTGGAAAAGGGCTCGTGTTTGCAACATGAATTGACACCCCTTTCGCCAGCGGGTTGACGGGGCGACGAACGCCTTAGCAACCGCACCTATTCCCCCCATTTATTTGGTTGTGCATGCCGCAAGGCAGGGCGCAGCCTGGGCCGAACTCGGCCTGCAGGTTTGACAACAGAGACTGGTTCACAGAGGAGATGGCAAATTGATCACCAAGATTTTTCCTTCCGGAATGCGCGAAGGGCCTTCCAGGCTTTTGCGCCACTGGTGCCTGCTGCTGTTGGGCTTGCTGGTCCTTGCGGCCACGGCAGGCTCCGCGCGCGCGGCTTTCGTGAATGGCGGCTTCGAGAACGATCTGGCGAACTGGAACGTCCGGCATCTGCGTGTGCCGATCGCTGGTATCCCTCTGGCCAATTTCCCCCCGGACACCGAAAGTGATCTCGGACTGACATTCAACACCACCTCCACACCGGCGCCGACCGATGCGGTGGGCAACGGCTCGGACACCAACGTCAATGGCCAGGTGCGCTTTCCGCTGTACGGCGCAAAGAGCGCGCGGATCAATTACCTGGGTGCCCAGAACCGCGCTGCGTCCATCGACCAGACGGCCGTGATGACGCTGGGCGACGTGGACCCGTCCGACGGCAAGGCACACGTGCGCTTCGCCATCGCCCCGGTGCTGCAGAACCCCGGGCATCCAGGCGCAGAGCAGCCGTACTTCTTCGTGGAGGTCTACAACATCACGAAGAACAAGCAGCTGTTCTACACCTTCAACTTCTCCGGCCAGTCGGGCGTGCCATGGCAGTCCGTGGGTGGCTTTCAGTACACCAACTGGCAGACCATCGACATCGCGCCAGGTGCGGGTGTGCTCGATGTGGGTGACCAGATCAAGGTCACGGTGATCGCCGCGGGCTGCAGCCAGAGCGGGCACTCCGGTCACATCTACGTGGACTCCGGTGCAGGGCTTACCAATCTGCCCGGTCCTGGCATCAAGGCCGATGCGCCTGAATACGCAGCCGCCGGCAGCAGCGTGGCGTACACGTACTCCTATTCGAACCAGGGTGACGTGCCGCTGACGAGCACGGTGGTGACCATCGTGTCTCCGCAAGACAACACGGCCGGAACTCCCAAGAACCTGCGTGTGGACCCGGCCAGCGTGCCGGGCTCCTGCACGGTCAATACCTCCGGGGCGGCAGGCAACCAGATCGACACCGTGTCGTGCCCGGTCGGAACGCTCAACCCAGGCAGCAGCGGAACCATCCCGCTGTCGTTCATCACACCAGGTACCACCACGGGCCCCATTAACCACGGCAACTACTCCATCGTGGGCGATGCCATCTCGCCCTTGCTGGGGCCGCTGGTGCAAAGCCAGATCACGACGGACCCCCTGGTCGACCTGAGCGTGAGCCTGTCCGATGGGCAAAGCGCCGTGATCTGGGGCCAGGCCCTCACGTACACCATGTCCGTGACCAACCTCGGCCCCACGGCGGTGCCGGCTGGCACCACGATCCAGGAGTCCGCACCCACCTCGTTGACCAACATCACCTGGACCTGTGCTGCCAGCGGCGGCGCAGTCTGCCCGGTGCCTTCGGGCTCCGGCGCGGTGAGCCAGATCCTGCCGGACCCTGTTCCGGTGGGCGGCACCCTCACGTACACGATCTCCGCGCAGGCCGACCCTGCGGGCAGCGGCGCCAGCACCATCCTGCACACCGCCACGGTGACCGCGCCGGTGAGCGTGAAGGACCGCGAAAGCTCCAACAACACCGCCACGGACTCCGACCCCGTGGGTCTGGGCTTGTTCAATCTCGCAGTCAACAAGATCGGCACGGGCACGGTGACGTCGGTGCCTTCGGGCATCACCTGCGGCGCCACCTGCACCACCGACGCGCCGGGTGGCTCGCAGGTCATCCTGTACGCCACCGCGCCCTCGGGCTCGATCTTCTCGGGCTGGAGCGGCGGCGGGTGTTCGGGCACCGCCAGCAGCTGCACCGTGTCCATGGATGCTTCCAAGACCGTGACGGCCAACTTCACGGTGCCTCTGGACGTGACGCCCGTCGTGGGCGCCAACGGCTCGGTCAGCCCTGCCGTCACGCAGCCCGTGGCACCGGGCGGCACCACGTCGTTCACCGTGACGCCCAACGCGGGCTACGCCCCCGTCATCACCGACAACTGCGCAGCCGGCGGCACGCAGACCGGTGGCGCTCTGGTGGGCAGCACCTACACCACCAACGCCATCGCGCAAAACTGCACGGTCAACTTCAGCTTTGTGAATGCCGGCGTGGCCACGGTCACGCCCACCGTCGGCACCGGAGGCTCCATCACGCCCAACGCGCCCAAGACGGTGGTGATCGGTGGTTCTGCCTCCTACGTGGTCACGCCCACCACCGGCTACAGCCGCGGCACGCCCACCGGCACCTGCCCTGCAGGTACCTGGTCCGGCACGACTTACACCATCGCTCCGGTGGCGGCCAACTGCTCGGTGAACTTCGTGTTCATCGGCCCGGTGGCGGTCACGGCCTCCGTGGCCTCGGGCAGCGGCGTGGTCAGCCCTGCGTCGCAGTCGGTGGCCGTGGGCGGCACGGCGGTGATCACGCTCACGCCAGGGGCCGGCCAGCGCGCCACCCTGGCGGCGGGCAGCACCTGCACGGGCGGCAGCTTCAAAGCCGACACCACGGTCTACACCATCCCCGCCGTGGCAGGCGCTTGCTCCGCAGCTTTCGCGTTCGTGCCCAACCCGGTGGTGACCGGATCGGTGCTGTCGGGCACCGGCACGGTGTCGCCGGCGTCCCAGTCCGTGGTGCCCGGCGCCAGCGCCGTGTTCACGCTCGCTCCCGGTGCCGGCATGCGTGCGGCGCTGGACGCCTCCAGCACCTGCACGGGCGGCAGCTTCAACGCGGGTTTCACCACCTACACCGTGCCCGCCGTGGCGGCGGACTGCACCGCAGTGTTCCGGTTCGCACCGGCCATGGCGGCAGGCCCTGCGTCCATCCCCACCTTGTCCGAGTGGGGCATGATCATCCTGTCGGCTCTGCTGGCACTGATGGCCTGGGTGCACCGGCGCAGATTCGGCGGCTGACGCAGCCGAAGCCCTCGATCCGAAGTGCACTGGTGCACTTCCGAACCGTGCCAGGGTCCCTGCGTGGGGCTCTGGCACTCTACTTGTCTCGATCCATGAAAAAAATCGCGTTGGCCGTTGCGGCTGTGTCACTGTCGTTCGGCGTCGTCGTGGTGCCGCTCGCCCATGCCGATGCCCTGCCGGTGCGCAAGCCCGGTTTGTGGGAGGTGTCGATCATCGGGGCCGGCCAGTCCGTCATGCGCCAGCAGAAGGTTCTGCAGTGCACGACGAACGACGTGGATGCCGTGACCATGCTCGCCGTGGTGCCTGGCCAGGAGCATTGCCACGAGACTGCGGTCAAGAAGGAGGGCGGCCAGTTCACTGTGCAGACCGTGTGTTTCGTGCACGACAACCGGGTCACCGCGCGCATTCGGCTCAGCGGTGACTTTCAGCAGTCCTACCAGGGCGACTTTGAAGTGGCCTATTCAAAGCCCGTCGCTAACAACGCGCCGGGGGTGACCCAGTTCAGCGGGCGCCGCGTGGGGGACTGCAAGGCGGGCATGAAGCCATCGGACATGGTGCTGCCCAATGGCATCACGGTGAACATCGTCGAGAGCCTCAAGCAGAGCGCAAGCCACGAGGGGCATCGGCACTGAGGCAACAAAGGCATTGATCCGGCGGCACCGACCTGGTTCGTGGCCCTGGGCCTACCGAACGTAAAAAAACCCCACAGGTGCGCCCTGTGGGGTTTTTTTGTTGTGCGCGTCTTTTGCGTTGCTGACGAAGACCGGATGTTACTGGTTGATCTCCAGCATCACCACATGCCCTTGGGCCGCAGGCCAGGTCTGGCCCACCACACGCTCGCCGTTGAACTCGGCGGCGATGGGGCGCTGCCCGCCCGCGGGCTTGATCTTGGCCGACGCGGCGCCGGCACCGGCCGGCACGCCGGCGGGCGGGGCGCCGTCCAGCAGCATCTTGTCGCGTGCAGGGTCCAGGTAGCCGCGGGGGCGGGTCAGGGTGACGATGGCATCGGCGGTTTTGTCCGCGTCGGCGATGCGTTCGGGGCGCAGGTGGATCAGCTCGCTGCTGCGGGGAAAGCCGCTGCGGTAGATGTGGGTCGTGGCGTAGCCGGGCGCGGAGATCACGAACTCCAGGGGCACGCCGGGCTGGGTGGTCAGCGGGCCCCACCGGCCGTCCGTGCCCACGGTCTTCTTCAGCAGAGCGCCACCGGTGCGGGCGCCCGTGGCCGGGTCGGTGGCGTACACCTCCAGTTGGGCGCCGGGCAGGGGCAGGTTGTTGCTGAAGTTGCCGGTCTTCGCATCGGCCGAGTCCACGCCCAGGCCGGTGATCTTGCCGTTCAGCACCACGGATTTTTCGGCCGCGATGTCGGTGCGCGCCGGGGCCTTGCCGGTGATGAAGCGGTAGGTGGCTTCGAATGCGGCGGGCGAGTATGAGGTCTCGCGGTGGTCGATGCGCGGGATCACCACGTTGGTCGCGCCCTTGAGCTCGGGCCCTGCGGCGGTGACATTGGTGGGCGTGCCTTTCTGGCCGATCCACAGGCCGTCGGGCTGCGCGAACTTGTCGTTATTGTCCGAGCGGATGGTCATCCACTTCACCGGGCCGCTCACCTCGTCGCCCGCGGCGTTCTTGGGGGCGTTCAGGGCCTTGAGGAAGGGGCCGGTGCCCGAGAATTCATTGCCTTCGCGAAAGCCCGGCGTAGCCCACACACCGTGGTTGGGCGTGCCGCCCAGGATGGCGTGGCTCACGGTCTTGTCGCCACCGCCGTTGTAGATGTAGTTGCGGATCGCATTGCCGCCGCGCGAATTGCCCATCAGCACGACCTGCCGGGCGCCGGTGGCCTGCAGCACCTTGTCCACTTCGGCCTTCAGGTAGGCCATGTGCTCGGCTGCGGAGGTGCGGCCCGGCTGGGGCTTGGCATCGTCGTCGCGCGAGAGCGGGTAGGGCACGTCGATGGCGTGCAGGCGCTCGCGCGGCCAGCCGTTGGACTCGAAGCGCCACGCGGTGGTCTGCCACAGCGCGGCGGTGTCGCCGTTGCCGTGCACAAAGACGATGGGCGGGGCCTCGGCCATGCCGGAGCTCTGCGTGGCGCAGCCGGCCAGGGCCAGGCTGGCGGCAATGGCCGCGCCCAGCAGCAGGGACCGTCGGGGCAGGAAAAGCGTGTTCATCGAAGGGTCTCCAGAAATAGAAAAATGCCCGTGGACCGGGGAATCCACGAGCATGGCATGCGGGTGTTACGCGCCTGCGTCAGGCAAAGACGCCCGCCGTGTCCTGCATGCGGGCCGAGACCTCGCCCAGGTGGTGCAGCGTGTCGCCGAACGTCATCTCCAGCTGCGTCAGCTTCTTGAAGTAGTGGCTGCCGATGTACTCATCCGTCACGCCGATGCCGCCGTGCAGTTGCACCGACTGCTGCCCCACGAAACGCATCGACTGGCCCAGCTGTACCTTGGCGCGCGCCATGGCGGCGCGGCGCTCGGCGGCGGGCGCGCCGAGTTTCAGGCTGGCGTAGTAGCTCATCGAGCGGGCGAGCTCGAGCTGCATCTTCATGTCGGCCACGCGGTGGCGCAGCGCCTGGAAGCTGGCGATGAACACGCCGAACTGCTTGCGCTGGTTCATGTATTCGACGGTGAGCGCCACCGTCTTGTCCATCACGCCCACGGCTTCGGCGCAGGTGGCGGCAATGCCGGTGTCCACCGCCAGCTCCAGCGCGGCCAGGCCGTCGGTGGTGATGAGCGTGGCGGGCGCGTTGGCCAGCTGCAATTCTGCTGCGCGGCTGCCGTCCTGCGTGACGTAGCCCCGCGTGGTCACGCCAGCGGCCGAGCGCTCGACCAGGAAGAGGGCGATCTTGCCGTCCAGCTGCGCGGGCACGATGAAGGCATCGGCCTGGTCGCCAGCGGCCACTATGCTTTTAGTAGCTGTCAGCGCATACCCGGACTGCGCTGCAGCCGCTTTGGCCTCACACACATCCAGGCGGTAGCGTGCCTTGCGCTCCTGGTAGGCCAGCACCACCAGGGCTTCGCCGCTGGCCACGCGGGGCAGCCAAGCGGCTTGCACGTCGGCCGTGCCGTACTGCGACAGCACGCTGCTGGCGATGAAGGCCTGCGCAATCGGCTCCAGCACCATGCCGCGGCCCAATTCTTCGGCCACCACCATGGCGTCGATGGCGCTCTGGCCCATGCCGTCGTGGGCCTCGGGCACGGTCAGCGCCGTCAGGCCCAGCTCGGCCAGTTCGCCCCAGGCGGCGCGGTCGAAGCCGCCAGCGGCCACGGCAGCGCGGCGGCGCTCGAAGGTGTAGCCCTTGTCCACCCACTTGCGCACGGCATCGCGCAGTTGTTCCTGGTCGTCAGAAAAATCGAAATCCATGTTCTTGTCTCCTTAGCCCAGCACAGTCTGCGCGACGATATTTCTTTGCACTTCATTGCTGCCACCGTAGATCGTGGTCTTGCGCAGGTTGAAGTAGGTGGACGCCAGCGGCGCGTTGGCGGTGACGCCGCCTGGGAAGTTTCCTTGCCATCCGGCCTCCATGGCCTCTTCGATGAAGGGCAGGCTGAACGGGCCGGCGGCCAGCATCATCAGCTCGGCGTAGCGCTGCTGGATCTCGCTGCCGCGGATCTTCAGGAGGCCCGCGATGTCGAGCGAGTTCTTGCCCGACTTCTCGGCCGACAACACGCGCAGCACCAGCATTTCCAGTGCCACGATGTCCACTTCGAGCAGCGCGATCTGGTCACGGAAGCGCTGGTCTTCCCACATGCCTTCGGCCTTGGCGATGCGCTTCAAGCGCTCCAGCTCGCGCTTGCTGCGGTTCACATCGGCGATGTTGGTGCGCTCGTGGGACAGCAGGTGCTTGGCGTAGGTCCAGCCCTTGTTCTCTTCGCCGATCAGGTTCTCGGCAGGCACTTCGACGTTGTCGAAGAACACTTCGTTGACCTCGCACTCGCCATCCAGCAGCTTGATGGGGCGCACGGTCACGCCCTTGGACTTCATGTCCAGCAGCAGGAAGGAGATACCCGTCTGCGGCTTGCCCTCGGTGCTGGTGCGCACCAGGTTGAACATCCAGTCACCGTACTGGCCGAGGGTCGTCCAGGTCTTCTGGCCGTTGACGATGTACTTGTCGCCCACGCGCTCGGCGCGGGTCTTGACCGAGGCCAGGTCCGAGCCGGAGCCCGGTTCGCTGTAGCCCTGGCTCCACCACACCTCTCCGCTGGCGATGCCGGGCAGAAAGCGCTTTTGCTGCTCGGCGTTGCCGAACGCCATGATCACCGGCGCCACCATCACCGGGCCGAAGGGCACGATGCGGGGCGCGCCCGCCAGGGCGCATTCTTCTTCGAACAAATGCTTTTGCACGGCCGTCCAGCCGGGACCGCCGAATTGCTGGGGCCAGCCAAAGCCCAGCCAGCCCTTCTTGCCCAGGATCTTGGCCCAGCCCTGCAGGTCGTCGCGGGTCAGGCGCAGGGCGTTGTGCACCTTGTGCGAAATTTCTTTCGGTAGATTGGCGTGAACCCAGGCGCGAATCTCTTCGCGGAAGGCCTGCTCTTCAGGGGTGAATGCGAGATCCATGCGGTTTGTCTCCAAGTGATCCCGCATTTGTAGCACGGTCGTTCGTTTTAGTCCTGTCCGGGTGGTGACATTTGGTCGGCCATGCCCAGCTCGGCACACAGCCGCTGCACCGTGGCCTGGAGGGCGGCCACCTGGCCTTCGAGGGCGTCCACGCGGGCCTGCAGCGCGGCGGGTGCGCTGCCTCCACTGCTGCTGCTGGCGGCAGGCGCTGCGGCGCTGGTGTCCACCGGGCCGCACAGCAGGTGCGCCCAGCGCTGCTCGCGCGCACCGGGGGCACGCGGCAGCAGCACGACCAGCGGGCCGCCCTTTTCGGCACTGCGCTCCTGCAGCTCGTCCAGAAAGGCCTCGACCGACGAGATATCGGCAAAGCGGTACCAGCGCTCGGAATTGATGCGCAGCTCGCCCGCCGTCTGGGGGCCGCGCAGCACCAACAGGCCCAGCAGCACGGCCGACTGCTCGGGCACGCCCACGCCGCGCTGAAAGTTGTGCTCCCAGCGCGTGGTGCGGTTGCCGCTGCTCTCGAACGCCAGCGTCAGGAGCTTGAGCGAGTCCAGCGCTTCCTGCGCCTCGGCGTCGCTCAGGTTCATCACCGGGTCGCGGCTGGTCTTCTGGTTGCAGCCGGTGACCAGGCCGTTGAGCGACATGGGGTAGCTGTCGGGCACGGTGCGGGCTTTCTCCATCAGGGTGGCCAGCACGCGGGCTTCGGCGGCGGTCAGGGGGCGGGTGGTCGGGTCGAAGGGCATGGCTGGGATAATCCGGTGCAATTTATGAAGAACAGCGTCAAGAACATCGTCATTTTGATCTCAGGCGGCGGCTCCAACATGGCGGCCATCGTGCGCACCGCGCAGCAAGAGAACTGGCAGCAGCGCTACGGCGCCCGCGTGGTGGCCGTCGTCAGCAACAAACCCGAGGCCGCCGGCCTGGCCTTTGCGCGCGAGCAGGGCATTGCCGCCGAGGCGCTGGACCACAAGGGTTTTGCCAGCCGCGAGGCCTTCGATGCCGAGCTGGCCACGTTGATCGACCGGCACGAGCCCGCATTGGTGGTGCTGGCAGGCTTCATGCGCATTCTGACCCCCGGCTTCGTGGAGCGGTATGCGGGGCGGCTGATCAACATCCACCCGTCCCTGCTGCCGGCCTTCACCGGCCTGCATACGCACCAGCGCGCCATCGACGCGGGCTGCAAGGTGGCCGGAGTCACCGTGCACCAGGTGACGGCAGAGCTGGATGTGGGCCCCATCCTGGACCAGGCCGTGGTGCCGGTGCTGCCCGGCGACACGGCGGACACGCTGGCGGCCCGCGTGCTCACCCAGGAGCACGTGATCTACCCCCGCGCCGTGCGGGCGCTGGTGCAGCGGCTGTAGGTGCCGCGTCCGACAGTTTGCTATTGATTTAATAGCTGATGCCGCTTGTCTATCAAGCGGTAGAAGCCATTTTTGCGCTGAGAACACGGCCATGCACTGCCATGGCGGTGCACAGGGCCGCATCAGCCATGGGATGCAGGCGGCACCGATCCCTCTTCGCACTTCACAAAGCGGGGTCGCAGCACGCCGTCCACCAGCACCGGCTCTTCGAACATGGCGGCCGGCCGCACCCACAGGCCGTGCCGGCCATACAGCGCGCGGTACAGCGTCATCGGCTCCAGGGTCTCGCTGTGGCGCACGGTGTCGATCACCTCGTAGAGCATTCCCTTGTAGTGGCGGTACAGGCCGGGCGGGGTGCTGATCAGTTCGGGCAGGTCGTCGTCGTTCATGGGTGCGTCTTGGTGTCTTGGTGATTGGTGGGTGGTTCGTTAGGATGCGGGGTTGTGCCAGCTTCAGCATTTTGTGCGGCGGCGGGGTGGCCCCCTTCCGGCACGGGGTTTGCCAGCGGGCTGCCCGGCACAGAAAAATAAGCAACCATACAGAGGGAGAGGGACACCCGTGGATCAGGCAGATTTTGTGCACCTGGTGCGCATGAGCGAGCATGCCAGTGCCGACAACAGCCGCGCCTACCGACGCAGCGTGGCCGCTTTTGCGGCGCTGGGCTATGCGTGGGTGCTGGGCTGCCTGGCGCTGGCCGTCGGCATCGTGCTGTGGGTGGTGCCCCAGGTCCTGCACGGGCGCTTTCGGCTGGCCATGGTGTGGCTGCTGCTGGGAGCGGTGGGCCTGCTGTGGGTGAGCCTGCGGGCGCTGTGGGTGCGGCTCGAGCCCCCGGGCGGTGTGGAGATCACGGCACTGGAGGCGCCGGAATTGTTCGAGGCACTCGAGCGCATCCGCCGCAAGATCAAGGGGCCGCCCATCCACACGGTGCGGCTCGACAGCGAGTTCAACGCCAGCATCCAGCAGGTGCCCCGCTTTGGACTGCTGGGCGGCGCCGTCAACCACCTGACCATTGGCTTGCCGCTCTTGATGGCGCTGGACCGCCCGCGTTTCCTGGCGGTGCTGGCCCACGAATATGGGCACCTGCGCGGCGACCACGGCCGGTTTGCCGCCTGGATCTACCGCACCCGCCTGTCGTGGATGCGCCTGAACTACAGCCTGTCCGATGACGAGGGCCCGGCCGCAGCGGCCACGCAGGCCTTCATGCGCTGGTACTTTCCGCGGTTTTCGGCCAAGACCTTTGCGCTGGCACGGCAGGACGAGTACGAGGCCGACCGCATCGCCGGCCGCTTGCTGGGCCGCGAGGTGACGGCGGCGGCCTTGGCCGAGATCGAGATCCGCGGCGCCTGGCTGCACGAAGAGTTCTGGGGCCAACACTGGTGCGGCGCCGCAGGCAACCCGCTGCCCGTGGGGCCCTACCGCGGCATGCGACGCCGCCTGGCCGAGCCGCCGGACGCTGCCTTTGCCAACGATGCGATGCGCCAGGCGCTCAAGCGCATCAGCAGCGTGGACGACACCCACCCGGGCCTGCGCGACCGCATCGAGGCACTGGACGCCGCACCCACCGTGCCCGACTGGTCGCGCGGCAACGCGCTGGGCCTGCTGGGCCCCGAGGCCAAGCGCTGGGTGGCGCATTTCGACAAAGAGTGGTGCCGTGACAACGCCACCGAATGGAAGCAGCACCACGCCTGGCTGGAGCGGGTGCGCGCCCGCGCCGAGGCGCTGGGCGCATCCACCGCCCAGAGCAGCGCGGTCGAGCTGGTGGAGCTGGCACGCCTCAAGCGCCACCTGGACCCGCGTGCCAATGTGCGCCCGCTGTACGAGACCGCGCTGGCACGCAGCCCCGAACACCCGGCCGCCTTGCGCGGGCTGGTCACCTGCCTGGCCGACGACGACCGCGACGGCAAGCTGGCGCTGCTGCACCGGCTGTGGGACACCGCCAGCGGCGACCGCTTCTGGGCCGCGCGCACGGCGCTGGCCGAGCTCGAAACCCCCCGCCTGGGCAAGGAGCACGACGCCGCCGCCTTCAAGCAGTGGCGCAAGCGCCTGGAGCGCGCGCAGGAGTCCGAGGACCGGGCGTGGGAGGAGCTGTCGGGCACCTCGTTCTTCAGCCAGATCTCGCGCCACGACCTGAGCGAGTTCGAGCTGGCCGAGCTCAAGGCAGAGCTCGCGCGCTGCGTGCCGCTGGCCCGCTGCTGGCTGGTGCGCAAGAACCTGCGCGAGTACGCACAGCGCCGGGCCTACCTGCTGTTCGTGGAGTTGCCGGGCCTGGACGACGACAGCCGCTACCACCTGTGCCGCGCGCTGGAGCGCAACCTGAGCATCCCCGGGCCCACCCTGGCGCTGTGGGCGGGCGAGTCGCCCACGCTCAAGGAGATTCAGCGCTACGCTTTCGATCCGATCTTCACCAGGTAGATGCATAAGCCCCCCTGAGACGCTTCGCGTCTTCCCCCCAGGGGGACGCCACCGGTGGCCTGGCAAAGCCAGTTCCACGGTGGCACTGGCCTGGCGCGTGCCTGTTTCAGCCTCTGCGCACCGTCTTTGCGCTTGAACCCGGCGCTGCCAAATGCCAGCGGACCCCGCGCAAGGGCCGCCCCGCCGCGATACAGGGGGGCTTCCAGGGTGGGACAATAGAGGGATGCATCCCAAAGTTCTTCTCGACGCCTGCGCCGAACTCGTCCGACTCACCCTCACCTTCGAACACCCCGCCGACGCGGTGGTGTCGCGCTTTTTCCGTGAC
Source organism: Acidovorax sp. LjRoot194 (assembly GCF_964253015.1). Taxonomy (NCBI): domain Bacteria; kingdom Pseudomonadati; phylum Pseudomonadota; class Betaproteobacteria; order Burkholderiales; family Comamonadaceae; genus Acidovorax; species Acidovorax sp. LjRoot194. Next base: position 1,638,667 of record NZ_CAXUQB020000001.1, read on the forward strand.
AACCGGGGCCTGGGGCCCCGCGAGCGGGCCACGCTGGCCGAAACGGTCTACACCGTGCTGCGCAAGAAGCTGCTGTTTGACCACATGGCCCCCTCGGGCTCCGGCCCCAAGGAGCGGCGCCTGGCCATCCTGGGCTTTCACGGCCCGCGCGACTTTCTGAACGGCGCCCTGACCGACCAGGAAAAGAACTGGCTCGACCAATGCGACGCCGTGACGGTGGACGACCTGATGGAGCGCCACCGCCACAACCTGCCCGAATGGCTGGTGCAGCCCCTGAAGGACCAGCTGGGCACGGGCTTCTGGCCGCTGGTGGAGAGTTTGTCGAACGCCGCGCCGCTGGACCTGCGCGTCAACGCCCTGCAGGACAAGCGCGCCGATGTGCAAAAGGAACTCGCCAAGGCCGGCATCAAGGCCGTGCCCACGCCGTACTCGCCCTGGGGCCTGCGCATCGACGGCAAGCCGGCGCTGACCAAGCTCGATGTCTTTACCCGTGGCGCCGTGGAGGTGCAGGACGAGGGCTCCCAACTGCTGGCCCTGCTGCTCGACGCCAAGCGCGGCGAGATGGTGGTGGACTTTTGCGCCGGTGCCGGCGGCAAGACGCTGGCCATCGGTGCCAGCATGCGCAGCACGGGCCGCCTGTATGCGTTCGACGTGTCGGGCCACCGGCTCGATGCCTTGAAGCCCCGCCTGGCCCGCAGCGGGCTGTCCAACGTCCACCCCGCAGCCATTGCCCACGAGCGCGACGACCGCGTCAAGCGCCTGGCGGGCAAGATCGACCGCGTGCTGGTCGACGCGCCGTGCTCGGGCCTGGGCACGCTGCGCCGCAACCCCGACCTCAAGTGGCGCCAGACGCCCAAGGCGGTGGAAGAACTGGTGGCCAAGCAGACGGCCATCCTGGCCAGTGCCGCGCGGCTGCTCAAGTCCGGCGGCCGGCTGGTGTATGCCACCTGCAGCATCCTGCCGCAGGAGAACGAGGCCATCGCCGAGGCTTTCAGCGCCGCGCACCCCGATTTCGTGCTGGTGGATGCCGGCGAGCTGCTGGCCCAGCTCAAGGTCGAGGGCGCCGCGCAGCTGTGCAGCGGCGGCGAGTCCGGCACTGGATATCTGCGCCTGTGGCCCCATGTGCACCACACCGACGGGTTCTTTGCGGCGGTCTGGACGAGGAAGTAAGCCCCCCCCTGAGCCGCTGCGCGTCTTCCCCCAAGGGGGACGCCACCGGTGGCCCGGCGGAGCCGGTTCCACGGTGGCACTGGCATGGGCCGCGCCGGTTGCGCCGCAAGTGACGAAACGGGCGTGGGAGTTGCGGTTCCGCTCGTTGCGCAGTCCGTTCTGGCGCCCAGTCTGCACGGCCTTGTCGTGAAGGCGACTCAGGGGCCAAGTCACTCTGGGTACTGTGGATAACCTCCAGTCTGAAATGGGGGGCGCGCTTTAAAATTGACAGTCCCGCCACCGCTGGTGCCCGGGTGTTTTGTACGAGGTATTTTTGAATATGCTGTTACCCGACTGGACTGTGCTGAACGCCGCCATCGACTGGCTGGGCCACGGGCTGTGGGACTTGGCCTGGTGGGAGATCGTGCTCTACACGCTGGCGACGACGCACATCACCATTGCGGCCGTCACGATCTTCCTGCACCGCTCGCAGGCGCACCGGTCGGTCGACCTGCATGCGATCCCTTCGCATTTCTTCCGCTTCTGGCTGTGGCTCGGCACCGGCATGGTGACCAAGGAGTGGGTGGCCATCCACCGCAAGCACCACGCCAAGTGCGAAACCGTGGACGACCCGCACAGCCCGCAGACCCGCGGCCTCGATACCGTGATGTGGCGCGGCGCCGAGCTGTACCGCGCGGAGTCGAAGAACCTCGAAACCATGAAGAAGTTCGGCCACGGCACGCCCGATGACTGGATGGAACGCAATGTCTACACCCGCTTTGGCTGGCAGGGCGTGGGCCTGATGCTGGTGCTCAACCTGGCGCTGTTCGGCGCAGTGGGCGCCGCCGTCTGGGCCGTGCAGATGCTGTGGATCCCGTTCTGGGCGGCCGGTGTGGTCAACGGTGTGGGCCACTACTGGGGCTACCGCAACTTCGAGGCGCAGGACGCCAGCACCAACCTCTCGCCCTGGGGCGTGATCATTGGCGGCGAAGAGCTGCACAACAACCACCATACCTATCCCACGTCGGCCAAGTTCTCGGTCAAGCCGTACGAGTTCGACATCGGCTGGGCCTACATCAGCCTGATGAAGAAAGTGGGCTGGGCCACTGTCAAGAAGGTGCCGCCCAAGCTGCAGCTGGGCGACGTGAAGCCCGTGGCCGATGAAAAGACGCTGGAGGCGCTGATCGCCAACCGCTATGAGGTCATGGCCGGCTACGCTCGCGGCGTGCGCCAGGCCTGCAAGGAAGAGATCGCCGCGCTCAAGGCCCGCCAGGCGGACGTCTCGGTACTGACCGCCGCCAAGCGCTGGCTGCACCGCGATGCCGAGAAGGTGCCTGCGGGCGCGCTGCCGCAACTGGCCCAGGCGCGTGCCGCCCACCCGGCGCTCGACAAGATGGTCACCATGCGCGAAGAGCTGCGTCAGCTGTGGCTCAACACGTCCCAGTCGCGCGAGCAACTGACGGCCGACCTGCAAGCCTGGTGCCGCCGCGCGGAAGAAAGCGGCATTGCCGCGCTGCGCGAGTTCTCGCTGCGGCTGCGCGCGGCGCAGGCCTGAAGCGCCCCAGCCCTGGCGTTCAGCGCCCAAGGCCTTGCCATCTGGCAAGGCCTTTTTCTTTGGGCACAACCATGGGTCAGGCAATGTGTCCTTCGCGATCGGCCATCAGCCATCAGTCGTTAGCGCAGCGCGGGCACATTGCCAAACGTGCGGTCCTGGGCGGTTTTGTCGCGGCCTGCAAACGCTGTGCGCAGCAGGTGCCGTGCCTGATGCCAAAGCCCCGGCGCGGGCGCTTGTTCGATGACCTGGATCTCTGCGCGGCCGGGCAGGGCGTTGTCCACCTGCACCCAGGTGGTCTGGGTGCTCGATCCCGAATGCCGATGATCGCCCGCGCCAAGCCGTGCCTGCGGCGGGGTGTGCAGGGCATGTCCGCAGTCTTGTGGCGCAAAGCGCAGCGACACCTCCCCCTGGGTGGTGTGCAGCACGCTGCCGGGCGGCAGGCACAGCCACAGGCTTTGGCCGGAGGTGAGGCCCAGGGTGACTGCGGCCGATGGGGCGGTGGTGTGGGCGGCGGCTGAATTGGCGGATGGCGTGGCGGATTGCGTGCGCGTTGGCATGGTGCGGGCTCCTCAGGAAGTGGCTGCAGTGAGGCTCTAGCGTAAAAAAATCAGAGCCATTCCGACAGGGACACGGCTGTGAGGGAATAGGTAGAACAGCAGCGATTAATGGTGTGCTGTTATGGTCCTGTCTGCGCGTTCCTGTATCTGTTGCTGCAGCGGGCGCTGGGGCACGATGCACTTCACGGCTGCAGAGCCCGCACCACGGCTCTGCAGCAGCAGCACCCTTTACCAGTCATGTCTCATTCCACCGACTCGCGGGATGCCCCGCTCTACCGCCAACTGGCGGCCTTGTACGAACAGGCCATAGCAGCCGGCAGCCTGACGCCCGGCATGCGCATGCCGTCGGTGCGGGAGCTGTGCCAACGGCACCAGGTGAGCCTGTCCACCGCGCTGCAGGTGCTGCGCCATCTCGAATCCCTGGGTTGCGTCGAGGCGCGCGAGCGGGTGGGCTACTTCGTGCGGGAGCCGGGTGACGTGGCGTTGCCCCGGGCGCGCGAGCCCGAGGTGCATGAGCCGCTGGCCCACGACCCGGGTGTTTTCGCTGGCATCAACGAGCGCATTTCCGGCTTTCTTGAAAAAGCCCGCCGCGCGGGCCCGCTGCCGCTGGACCTGGGCAGTGCCATGCCGGCGCCCAGCCTGTTCGATTCCGCGGCGCTCAACCGCCTGGCCCACGCGCTGCTGCGCGAGCAACCCGACATCCTGGTGTACGGCCCGTCGGCACCCACAACCCACCCGGACTTTCAGCAGGCCATGGCCCGGCATGCGCTCACCTTCGGCGTGTGCATTGCGCCGGGCGACATCGGCGCAACGCTGGGCAACTCCGAGGCGGTGAACCTGGCGCTGGACGCCGTCGCCGAGCCGGGCGACGTGATCGCGGTCGAATCACCCACCTTCTTCGGCATCCTGCAGGCCATCGAGGTGCGGGGCCTGCGCGCGCTGGAGATCCCCTGCAGCCCCCACACCGGCATGTCGCTCGAAGCCCTGGAGCTGGCCGCGCGCAACGAACCGCGGCTCAAGGGCGTGGTGGTGGTGCCCCACCTGCAGATGCCGCAGGGCAGCGTGATGCCCGACGCGCACAAGGAGCGCCTGGTGGCGCTGTGCGTGGAATACGGCATGGCGCTCATCGAGGACGACATCTACCGCGAGTTCGTGGAGTCGCCGCACGTGCTGCGGCCCGCCAAGGCCTGGGACCGGCAGGGCGATGCAGGGCAGGTGATCTATTGCGCGTCGCTCAGCAAGAGCTTTGCGCCCGGGCTGCGCCAGGGTTGGATGAGCGCGGGGCGCTGGCAGGCCCGCGTGCAGATGATCAAGTTTGCCCGCACGCGCAACATGCAGACCTGGTCGCAGCTGCTGGCCGCACGCAGCGTGGACTCGCCGGCGTACGAGCGGCACATGCGCCGCATGCGGGCGCAGTTGCGCATCCAGCGCGAGCAGGCCGCCCGGGCCGTGGCCCGCTACTTCCCGGCGGGCACGCGCCTGAGCCTGCCGCCCGGCGGCTTGAGCCTGTGGCTGGAGCTGCCAGCGGGCATATCGTCCACACGGCTGTATGACGATGCGCTGCAAAACGGCATTCGCGTCGCGCCCGGCCCCATGTTCTCCAACACCGGGCGGTACGAGCATTTTCTGCGGCTGAGCTGCGGCATGCCCTTCACGGCGCAGGTGGAAGCGGGCTACCGCACGCTGGGCGCCTTGATGGCTGCGCAGCTGGCCGAGCAGCCTGCTGCGCGCAGGGCGGCATAAGCGGCCAGCAGCAAGGCGAGGCGAGGGGGCAGGGTCCACCACCAGCCCGCATGTTGCAGCCGGCGAGCGGCAATAAAAAAACCGCCTTGAGAAGGGCGGTTTTTTGAAGGAATCCAGCCGAATTACTTCAGCTTGATTTCCTTGTACTCGACGTGCTTGCGAGCTTTGGGATCAAATTTCATGATCAGCATCTTCTCGGGCATCGTCTTCTTGTTCTTGGTCGTGGTGTAGAAGTGACCGGTACCCGCAGTGGATTCCAGCTTGATCTTGTCGCGTCCGCCTTTGCTTGCCATGGTGCTTCTCCTTAGGCTTGACCACGTGCGCGCAGGTCTGCGAGCACCGAGTCGATACCGTTCTTGTCGATCAAACGCAGGGCAGCGCTCGAAACGCGCAGGCGAACCCAGCGGTTTTCGGTCTCGACCCAGAAACGGCGGTATTGCAGGTTCGGCAGGAACCGGCGCTTGGTTTTGTTGTTGGCGTGGGAAACATTGTTCCCCGTCATGGGCTTCTTGCCCGTTACTTCGCAGACGCGTGCCATGAGGACACTCCGATACTTTTTAACGGCCGTTTGCGGGCGCCCTGGGCAATGTTTGCCGAGGGCTCGCTGGCGGCCTCACCTCGCCAGAAAGGGTGGCGGTAACCCGGTTTTTGCTGCTCCGGCAGGCCGCTCGTCAGAGAATTGACAACGGGCCGAATCCAGCAAAGCCGCAGATTATAGCCCGACCACCGCTTCTTGATCAACTTTCCTGTTCGAGGAAGCGCTGGGCGTCCAGCGCAGCCATGCAGCCCGTGCCGGCGCTGGTGATGGCCTGGCGGTACACATGGTCCTGCACGTCGCCCGCGGCAAACACGCCCGGCACGCTGGTCTGCGTGGCAAAACCCTTGAGGCCGCCCTGGGTGATGATGTAGCCGTTTTCCATCTGCAGCTGGCCCTGGAAGATCTCGGTGTTGGGCGCATGGCCGATGGCGATGAAGCAGCCCTGCAGCTGGATGTCTTCCGTGCTGCCGTCCTTGGTGCTCTTGATGCGGATGCCGGTCACGCCGGTTTGGTCGCCCAGCACTTCGTCCAGCGTGTTGAACAGCTTGAGCTCGATCTTGCCGGCTGCCACCTTGTCATTGAGCTTGTCCACCAGGATGGGCTCGGCCTTGAACTTGTCGCGGCGGTGCACCAGGGTGACCTTGCGGGCGATGTTGGACAGGTACAGCGCTTCTTCCACCGCCGTGTTGCCGCCGCCCACCACGCAGACGTCCTGCTCGCGGTAGAAGAAGCCGTCGCAGGTGGCGCAGCCGGACACGCCCTTGCCCATGAAGGCCTCTTCTGAAGGCAGGCCCAGGTACTTGGCCGATGCGCCCGTGGCCAGGATCAGCGCGTCGCAGGTGTAGGTGCCGCTGTCGCCGGTGAGGGTGAAGGGGCGCTGGCTGAAGTCGACCTTGTTGATGTGGTCAAAGATCACCTGGGTCTTGAAGCGCTCTGCGTGCTCCAGAAAGCGCTGCATCAGCTCGGGGCCCTGCACGCCGTGCACGTCGGCAGGCCAGTTGTCCACCTCGGTCGTGGTCATCAGCTGGCCGCCCTGGGCCATGCCGGTGATGAGCACGGGATTCAGATTGGCGCGTGCTGCATAGACGGCCGCCGTGTAGCCCGCAGGGCCGGAGCCGAGAATCAGAACTTTCGCGTGTTGGGTGGTGGACATGGTAAAAGCCTGTGTTTTGCGCCCGCGACATGGGGCACTGTTGGGGAAAGCTGGGGGTTTGGGCGCCAAGTATCAACCGCTCGGGGTCTCCGCAAGCCGCTCCAATTTCAATCACGGCGATTGTAAGAACCGATTGATAACCCGTTGCGGCGCCGGTGGAGCCGCGCACCAAGAGAGAGGATGTTTCCATGTCGACGATGTTGTCCAACCTGGACCTGTTGCGCCGGGTGCCCCTGTTCTCGCTGCTCACCGTGACGCAGGCCGAGGTGATCAGCGGTGCGGTCATCAAGCGCCGCTTCAAGCGCGGCGAGCCGCTGGTCGAGCAGGGACAAAAGTCCGACGCATTGTTCATTTTGCTCACCGGGCGCGCCCGGGTCATGACCTCCGACAGCCGGGGCCGCGAGGTGATCTTGGCCACCCTGTCGCCGGGCGACTACCTGGGCGAGATGAGCATCATCGACAACGAGCCGCACTCCGCCACCGTGCGCGCCGAGGTGCAGACCGACGTGCTCATGCTCGGCCGCACGGAGTTTGCGCGCTGCCTGACCGAGAACGCCTCGATGTCGCTGGTGGTGATGCGCGGCCTGGTCAAGCGCCTGCGCCATGCCGACCGCAAGATCGAGTCGCTGGCCCTGCTGGACGTGTACGGCCGCGTGGCTCACGCACTGCTCGACTTCGCCGTGCCCGATGCGCAGGGCCAGTTGATCATCAAGGACAAGATCTCCCGCCAGGACCTGGCCAAGATGGTGGGCGCCTCCCGCGAGATGGTCAGCCGCGTCATGAAAGACCTGGAAGAACGCGGCTTCATCGAGGCGCTGCCCAGCGGCGCGACGCTGCTCAAGGACCGGTTGAACGCGCTGGGCTGACAGCGCCGACACTGTCGACTGGCGCCGGTCAGGAGTTGCCGCCAGTGCTTGGGGTAAGCTCGCTCGGCACGCATATGACCTATTCCCTCAATACCCTGAACGCATCGTCCGCGGCCAAGTCGCCGCCCCGCACGGGTGCCGCCCGTTTCGGCCATGAGATCGGCCTGATGCTGGGCCTGCTGGCCCTGGTTTTCTGGCTGCTCGCGCTCGTGAGCTACTCCGCGCAGGACGCGGCTTTTTCCAATTCCGGCGCGCGGGATGTCCGCATGGTGGCCAACTGGGCGGGGCGTTTTGGCGCCTGGCTGGCCGATGGCAGCTACTTTGCGCTGGGCTTCTCCGTATGGTGGTGCGTGGCGGCGGGCGTGCGCGCCTGGCTGTCGTCGCTGGCGCGCTGGATGCGAGGTGGCGAGCAGCTGCCGGGCGCTGCCAGCCCCTTGCAGCGCCGCGCGCTGTTCTGGGTGGGGCTGGTGGTGCTGCTGTGCGCCAGCACCGCGCTGGAGTGGTCGCGGCTGTACCGGTTTGAAGCACTGCTGCCGGGGGGGCATGCCGGCGGGGTTCTGGGCTATGTGACCGGGCCGGCCAGCGTGAAGTGGCTGGGGAATACGGGCTCGGCTTTGCTGTCGATCGTGCTGGCGGTGCTGGGGGCTGCGCTGGTGTTCCGCTTTTCGTGGGGGCATGTGGCCGAGGTGCTGGGGTCGCGCATCGACACCTTGGTGCAGTCGCGCCTGGCCAAGCGGGAGGTCGCCAAGGACGTTGCCGTGGGGCGTAAGGCCGCGCGCGAGCGTGCCGTGGTGGTGCTGGAAGAGCGAACCGAGAGCGAGGTGCACCACCCCGAGCCCATTCAGATCATCGAGCCCATCCTGGTGGATGTGCCGCAAAGCACCCGGGTGGTGAAAGAGCGCCAGAAGCCCCTGTTCACCGAGATGCCCGACAGCAAGCTGCCGCTGGTGGACTTGCTCGACGGCCCGCAGCAGCGCCAGGAAACCGTGGCGCCCGAGACGCTGGAGATGACCAGCCGGCTCATCGAGAAAAAGCTCAAGGACTTTGGCGTGGAGGTGCGCGTGGTGGCGGCCATGCCCGGCCCGGTGATCACGCGCTACGAGATCGAGCCCGCCACGGGTGTGAAGGGCTCGCAGATCGTGGGCCTGGCCAAGGACCTGGCGCGCTCGCTCAGCCTGGTGTCCATCCGTGTGGTGGAGACCATTCCGGGCAAGAACTTCATGGCGCTGGAGCTGCCCAACGCCAAACGCCAGTCGATCCGCCTGTCCGAGATCCTGGGCTCGCAGGTCTACCACGAGGCCAAGAGCATGCTCACCATGGGCCTGGGCAAGGACATCGTGGGCAACCCGGTGGTGGCAGACCTCGCCAAGATGCCGCACGTGCTGGTGGCCGGAACGACCGGTTCGGGCAAGTCGGTGGGCATCAACGCGATGATCCTGTCGCTCTTGTACAAGGCCGAGGCGCGCGACGTGCGCCTGCTGATGATCGACCCCAAGATGCTGGAAATGTCGGTCTACGAAGGCATCCCGCACCTGCTGGCGCCCGTGGTCACCGACATGAAGCAGGCCGCGCACGGCCTGAACTGGTGCGTGGCCGAGATGGAGCGCCGCTACAAGCTGATGTCCAAGCTGGGCGTGCGCAACCTGGCGGGCTACAACGTCAAGATCGATGAGGCCAAAGCGCGCGAGGAGTTCATCTACAACCCCTTCAGCCTGACGCCGGAAGAGCCCGAGCCGCTGCAGCGCCTGCCGCACATCGTGGTCATCATCGACGAGTTGGCCGACCTGATGATGGTGGTGGGCAAGAAGATCGAAGAGCTGATCGCCCGGCTGGCGCAAAAGGCGCGGGCGGCGGGCATCCATCTGATCTTGGCCACGCAGCGCCCCAGCGTGGATGTGATCACGGGCCTGATCAAGGCCAACATCCCCACCCGCATCGCGTTCTCGGTGGGCTCCAAGATCGACAGCCGCACCATCCTCGACCAGATGGGCGCCGAAGCCCTGCTGGGCATGGGCGACATGCTGTACATGGCCAGTGGCACGGGCCTGCCGATCCGGGTGCACGGCGCCTTCGTGTCGGACGAGGAAGTACACCGTGTCGTCAGCTACCTCAAGCAGCAAGGGGAGCCGGACTACATAGACGGCGTGCTCGAAGGCGGAACTGTGGACGGTGACGGTGATCTGTCAGGTGAGGGCGGCAGTGGCGATGGGGGCGAGAAGGACCCCATGTACGACCAGGCCGTCGAAGTGGTGCTCAAGGACCGCAAGGCCAGCATCTCGTACGTGCAGCGCAAGCTGCGCATTGGCTACAACCGCTCGGCGCGGCTGCTGGAAGACATGGAAAAAGCCGGTCTGGTCAGTGGCCTCACCGCCAGCGGCCAGCGCGAAGTGCTGGTTCCCAACCGCAGCGAATGAATGACCGGCCCGGCGCAAAGCGGGCCTGCACCTCCCAGGAGTTACTGTTGAAAAAGATCGCCACTGCAATTTTGATAGCTGCTGCCGCAAGCGCAGCCAGCGCTGACGGCCTGAAAAGCCTTGAATCCTTCATGAAGGGTACGCAGACGGGCCGCGCAGACTTCAGCCAGGTGGTCACGTCGCCTCCCAAGGACGGGCAGACCGCGCGCACCAAGACGTCGACCGGCAGCTTCGAGTTTCAGCGGCCTGGCCGCTTCAAGTTCGTCTACAAGAAGCCTTTCGAGCAGACCATCGTGGCCGACGGCCAGACCCTGTGGCTGTACGACGTGGACCTGAACCAGGTCACCCAGCGTGCGCAGGCCCAGGCACTGGGCACCACGCCTGCTGCGCTGCTGGCGTCGGCACCGGACCTGTCGGCCCTCAAGGCCGAGTTCACGCTGGAGAACGCCCCGGACCAGGACGGCCTGCAGTGGGTGCTGGCCACCCCCAAGTCCAAGGACGGCCAGCTCAAGAGCGTGCGCGTGGGCTTTGCCAGCGAGCAATTGGCGGCGCTCGACATTCTGGACAGCTTCGGCCAGCGTTCGCTGATCCGCTTCAACGGCATGCAGGCCAATGCGGCCCTGCCAGCGGGCAACTTCCAGTTCAAGCCACCCGCCGGGGCGGATGTGGTGAAGCAATAACTCTTTGCGCCCTGGGTGCTACCGAAATGGTAGCTGCTGGGGCGCATCGGCAAAGCGGTAGCGCCTGTTTTTGGCAGGATTTGAGTGAGTTAGTGCTTGCCGATGCCGAACCCGCGGGCCCGGCGGACCGGTCAGGCCAACAGCAGCAGAGCCAGGCCGATGGCTGCAGGCACCGACTGGATGAACAAAATCTTGCGGCTGGCGGTGGCTGCGCCGTACAGCCCGGCGACCAGCACGCACAGCAGGAAGAACACCTTCACGCCCAGCCCGGCGGCGTCGCCCAGGTACAGGCCCCAGAACAGCCCCGCCGCCAGAAAGCCGTTGTACAGGCCCTGGTTGGCCGCCAGCACCTTGGTGGCTGCGGCCTGTTCGCGCGACTGCCCGAACGCCTTGCGGCCAGCTGGTTTGTCCCACAGGAACATCTCGAGCACGAGGATGTAGACGTGCAGGACGCCGATCAGACCGACGACGATATTGGCGGCAAGGGACATGGTGGACAGGCTCCGGATAGGGGGTGTGGACCGAGGCCCAGATACTAGACGCTGCCGCCGCGCAGTGTCTGTCACCTTGGGTCGTTGAGCTGCGCGCACCCCTGGCACAACCGCTTGCCAGGTGCTGTTGTGGCGGCCCGCCGGTCAGGCTGAAGCCGACGTGCCGCGCATGCCCGCTCTGACGAATGGGCAGGGTGGGATGTGTTGGAATCGGTGTATGACCGTCGCGACCTCTTCGTCCCCCATGCACCAGCCCCTGGCCGAACGCCTGCGCCCGCGCACCCTGGGCGATGTCATTGGCCAGCAGCATGTGCTGGGCCCCGGCATGCCGCTGCGGCTGGCGTTCGAGTCGGGCCGGCCCCACAGCTGCATCCTGTGGGGGCCGCCGGGCGTGGGTAAGACCACCATCGCGCGGCTGATGGCCGATGCCTTCGATGCGCAGTTCATCAGCATCAGCGCCGTGCTGGGCGGGGTCAAGGACATCCGCGAAGCAGTGGAGCGGGCCGAACTGGCGCGCGACGGACTGATGCAGCAGCGCACCATCGTGTTCGTCGACGAAGTGCACCGCTTCAACAAAAGCCAGCAGGACGCCTTCCTGCCGCACGTCGAATCCGGCCTGTTCACCTTCATCGGCGCCACCACCGAGAACCCTTCGTTCGAGGTCAACTCAGCGCTGCTGTCGCGCGCCGCCGTGTACGTGCTGCAGCCGCTGTCCGAAGACGATTTGAAGAAAATCGTGGCCCTGGCGCAGGCGGAGCAAGCGCTACCAGCTATCGAAAATGTAGCAGTCGATCGCCTGGTGGCCTACGCCGACGGCGACGCGCGCAGGCTGCTCAACACCCTGGAGACGCTGGCCATGGCGGCCACGCAGGAGAAGCTCACCGAGATCACCGACGCCTGGCTGCTCAAGGTGCTCGGCGAGCGCATGCGCCGCTACGACAAGGGCGGTGAGCAGTTCTACGACACCATCAGCGCGCTGCACAAGTCCGTGCGGGGCTCGGACCCCGACGCCGCGCTGTACTGGCTGGTGCGCATGCTCGATGGCGGCGCCGACCCGCGCTACATGGCCCGCCGCCTGGTGCGCATGGCCAGCGAAGACATCGGCCTGGCCGATCCGCGTGCGCTGCGCCTGGCGCTCGATGCTGCCGAAGTGTATGAACGCCTGGGCACGCCCGAGGGCGAGCTGGCGCTGGCCGAGTGCGTGGTGTACCTGGCCGTGGCGCCCAAGTCCAACGCGGTCTACAAGGCCTACAACGCCGCCCGCGCCTGGGTCAAGAAGGACGGCACCCGCCCGGTGCCCATGCACCTGCGCAATGCACCGACCAAGCTCATGAAAGAGCTCGATTACGGCAAGGGCTACCGCTACGCGCACGACGAGGAGGGCGGCTTCGCCGCGGGCGAAAACTACCTGCCAGAGGGCATGCCCGAGCCCGGTTTCTACCAGCCGGTGGAGCGGGGGCTCGAAATCAAGATTGCACAGAAACTGCGTGCGCTGCGCGACCGCAATGCATCGGCCGATGCTTCTGGCGGGATGGACGACGACGCCTGATGCAGTGCAGCACGGCACTTTATGCCGAGTTATGCTGATTTTGCATTGCGCCGGTAATAAGTTTGCACATCAATATTCCTGCTTGCATCATCCAGGCTTATGAATCGCGTTCCGCGCTGATGGGGCCCAAACCCGAGGGAAAACCCCGCCCGGCTTGGTGGGGGCCGCTTGTGACTACTCGCTACAATCCCGTCCACAAACCCGCACAGCTGCATTTCTGGCGGGTTTTTTGCTAGATGGCAGTCGGGCCCACAAGGCTGTACCGATTCCGGTGCCAAAGCGGTGGGTACGTCACAAACGAAGGACTTCTCTTATGGACATTTTGCTGCAACAGATCATCAACGGTCTGGTTCTCGGCAGCATGTACGCCTTGATAGCCTTGGGCTACACGATGGTGTACGGCATTATTCAACTGATCAATTTCGCCCACGGCGAAGTGCTGATGATCGGTGCACTGACCAGCTGGAGCTGTATAGGAATGATGCAGGGCGCCATGCCCGGCGCCCCTGGCTGGGTCATCCTGCTCCTGGCCACCATCATTGCGTGCGTGGTGGCTGCCGCCCTGAACTTCACGATTGAAAAAGTCGCCTACCGCCCGCTGCGCAGCAGCCCGCGCCTGGCCCCCCTGATCACCGCCATCGGCATGTCCATCTTGCTGCAGACGCTGGCGATGATCATCTGGAAGCCCAACTACAAGCCCTATCCGACGCTGCTGCCCAGCACGCCGTTCCAGATCGGCGGCGCGTTCATCACGCCCACGCAGATCCTGATCCTGGGCGTGACCGCAGTGGCCCTGGCCTCGCTGGTCTACCTGGTCAACCACACCAACCTGGGCCGCGCGATGCGCGCCACCGCAGAAAACCCGCGCGTGGCTTCGCTGATGGGCGTCAAGCCCGACATGGTGATCTCGGCCACCTTCATCATCGGCGCCGTTCTGGCAGCCATCGCCGGCATCATGTATGCGTCCAACTACGGCACGGCGCAGCACACCATGGGCTTCCTGCCAGGGCTCAAGGCCTTCACGGCGGCTGTGTTCGGCGGCATCGGCAACCTGGCCGGCGCGGTGGTGGGCGGCATTTTGCTGGGCCTCATCGAAGCCATCGGCTCGGGATACATCGGCACCCTCACGGGCGGCCTGCTGGGCAGCCACTACACGGACATCTTTGCGTTCATCGTGCTCATCATCATCCTGACGCTGCGCCCTTCGGGCCTGCTGGGTGAGCGTGTGGCGGACCGAGCCTGAGGAGCACCACACCATGAAGAACACCAAGACCCACTGGATCCTCGGCGCGATCGCGCTGCTGGTGCTGCCGCTGATCCTCCAATTCTTCGGCAACGCCTGGGTGCGCATCGCCGACCTGGCCCTGCTGTACGTGATGCTGGCCCTGGGCCTGAACATCGTGGTCGGCTACGCCGGCCTGCTCGACCTGGGCTACGTGGCGTTCTACGCCGTCGGCGCCTACCTGTTCGCGCTGATGGCGTCGCCACACCTGGCCGACACGTTCGCGGCGTTTGCCGCCATGTTCCCCAACGGGCTGCACACTTCTCTGTGGCTGGTGATACCGGCGGCGGCGATATTGGCGGCGTTTTTCGGGGCCTTATTAGGGGCGCCAACGCTCAAGTTGCGCGGGGACTACCTGGCCATCGTGACGCTGGGCTTCGGTGAAATCGTCCGCATTTTCCTGAACAACCTGGACCACCCCGTCAACCTGACCAACGGCCCCAAGGGCCTGGGCCAGATCGATTCGGTCAAGATCTTCGGGCTGGACCTGGGCAAGCGCCTGGAGCTGTTCGGCTTCGACATCAACTCCGTCACGTTGTACTACTACCTGTTCCTGATTCTGGTGGTGATCTCGGTGATCATCTGCTACCGCCTGCAGGACTCGCGCGTCGGCCGCGCCTGGATGGCCATCCGCGAAGATGAAATCGCTGCCAAGGCCATGGGCATCAACACCCGAAACATGAAGCTCTTGGCGTTTGCCATGGGTGCATCATTCGGTGGCGTGTCGGGCGCGATGTTCGGCGCCTTCCAGGGCTTCGTCTCGCCAGAATCGTTCAGCCTGATGGAGTCGGTCATGATCGTCGCCATGGTGGTTCTGGGCGGTATCGGCCACATCCCCGGCGTGATCCTGGGTGCCGTGCTGCTGTCGGCCCTGCCAGAAGTGCTGCGCTACGTCGCCGGCCCGCTGCAGGCCATGACCGACGGCCGCCTGGACTCGGCCATCCTGCGCCAGCTGCTGATCGCGCTGGCCATGATCATCATCATGCTGCTGCGCCCCCGCGGTCTGTGGCCTTCGCCTGAGCACGGCAAGAGCCTGACGCAGAAGACCTGAAGCCGAACACCACCGAAAGTTAGCAATGACAGAGAAATCCAATGAAGTGGTGCTGAAGGTCGCCGGTATCTCCAAGCGGTTCGGCGGCCTGCAGGCCTTGTCGGACGTGGGCATCACCATCAAGCGTGGCCAGGTGTACGGCCTGATCGGCCCGAACGGCGCTGGCAAGACCACGTTCTTCAACGTGATCACGGGGCTGTACACGCCCGACGCAGGCACCTTCGAGCTGGCAGGCAAGCCCTATGAGCCCACCGCCGTGCACGAAGTGGCCAAGGCGGGTATCGCCCGCACCTTCCAGAACATCCGCCTGTTCGCTGAAATGACGGCGCTCGAGAACGTGATGGTGGGCCGCCACATCCGTACCAAGTCCGGCCTGATCGGTGCGGTTTTCCGCACCAAGGGCTTCAAGGACGAAGAGGCCGCCATCAAGAAGCGCGCGCAGGAGCTGCTCGACTATGTGGGCATCGGCAAGTTCGCCGACTACAAGGCGCGCACCCTGAGCTACGGCGACCAGCGCCGCCTTGAGATCGCCCGCGCCCTGGCCACCGACCCGCAGCTCATCGCGCTGGACGAGCCCGCTGCTGGCATGAACGCCACCGAGAAGGTGCAACTGCGCGAGCTGATCGACCGCATTCGCAACGACAACCGCACCATCTTGCTCATCGAACACGATGTGAAGCTGGTGATGGGCTTGTGCGACCGTGTGACGGTGCTCGACTACGGCAAGCAGATTGCCGAAGGCAACCCTGCCGAAGTGCAGAAGAACGAAAAAGTGATCGAGGCCTATCTGGGCACCGGCGGGCACTGAAGGACAGGACACAACAAATGGCCGAAAAATCCAACAAAGTTTTATTGCAGGTCAAGGGCCTGAAGGTGGCCTACGGCGGTATCCAGGCCGTCAAGGGCGTGGACTTCGAAGTGCGTGAGGGCGAACTGGTGTCGCTCATCGGCTCGAACGGCGCCGGCAAGACCACCACCATGAAGGCCATCACCGGCACCCTGGGCATGAACGATGGCGACATCGAGTACCTGGGCAACAGCATCAAGGGCAAGGGCGCCTGGGACCTGGTCAAGGAGGGCCTGGTGATGGTGCCGGAAGGCCGTGGCGTGTTCGCACGCATGACCATCACCGAAAACCTGCAGATGGGCGCCTACATCCGCAGGGACAAGGCGGGCATCCTGGCCGACATCGAGAAGATGTTCACCATCTTCCCGCGGCTGCGCGAGCGCAAGGACCAGTTGGCCGGCACCATGTCGGGCGGCGAACAGCAGATGCTGGCCATGGGCCGTGCACTGATGAGCCAACCCAAGGTGCTGCTGCTGGACGAGCCCTCCATGGGCTTGTCGCCCATCATGGTCGACAAGATCTTCGAGGTGGTGCGGGATGTGTACGCGCTGGGCGTGACCATCGTGCTGGTGGAGCAGAACGCCAGCCGGGCGCTGGCGATTGCCGACCGCGGCTATGTCATGGAATCGGGCCTGATCACCATGACCGGCCCGGGCCAGGCCCTGTTGAACGACCCCAAGGTGCGTGCCGCCTACCTGGGCGAGTAATAGGCGGTCCAGCCTGGTACGGTACTCCAGGAGCGTACGCGCAGGCGGCGCGCCCTCGGGGCTGCAGAAACCAACAAAAAGCGCAGCTCTCGGGCTGCGCTTTTTGTTTTGCAGGGCGGTGCCGGTGTACAGGCGCCCGTACCGGGGCCGGTACTTGTGGCTATGCCTGTGGCGGCGGGTCCCTCAGAACTACGGGCGTCAGAAGCGGTACTGCACGCCCACGGTGGTCAGGTTCACCGAATCGTCGCCGTCCGAGAACTTGAACTTGTGGCGCTCCCACTCCACCACGGCCGCCCACTGCGGCGTGAAGGCCCAGCGCGCGCCTAGGCCGTACGAGAGGCCGAACCCGTCTTCCTTGCCCAGCGCGACGCCGGTGGCCGCCAGGCCCGAGGTGCGCGTGCGACCATAGGTCGTGCCGATCTTGCCGAACACGTCGAACTGCTCGCCCAGCGGAGCGCGGCCGACCAGGCTCAGGTTGAAGCCATGGGCCTTGGTGTCGCCGCCCAGGCGGTGCGAGGTGCCGGCGTTCAGGTAGCCGAGCTCCACACCGGCGTTGCGGTGAAAGAAGCCGCCAGCGTAGATCTTGTAGGCATTGCCCGAATCATCCTGGCTCAGCCCGAACCCTGCGGGGCCGTTGCTCAGGCTGTAGTTCGATCGGCCTCCGTTGACGCCGATGTAGCCGTCCTGGGTATAGGGCAGCACCGAGCCGCGGCCGGAACCCCAGCCAGATGCACTGGATGTGGAGGTCGATGACAACGGCGAGCTGGTCTGTGCCTGCGCGCTCAGCATGGTGCAGGCGGCAACGGCCAGCGCCAGCGGAACCTGGCGAGAAAAGAAAGTGCGCATGAGGGGTGTCCTTGCTGAAAATCGTGGGTGATGAACGCCCCCTGCACCGCAGTGGCCGTCCGCTTGGGGGCGAAAGTTCAATCTACTGCGCTGTCGGTCTGAGGTTGTGGGAACGTGTGGCGCACCGTTGTAGGAGCATGCCGACCGTCCGCACAACGCTGAGAACATCGCAATGCAGGTGCTATGAATTCAATAGCTGCCGGCGTTGATGGGTGGCGCGGTAGAGCTCTTTCTGGCTTGAATATCTGACGGTGCCAGCGGGGTTTCGTCCGCGGTCCCTTGGGCGCCGACTTGGTGTCGCCAGGGTGCAGGCAGGTGCGGCTGATGCGGGCCTGCAACGCAGGGGTTGAAAGAGAGCGGGCGGTTAAACTCCCGGAGTCATCAAAAAGTCATGCCACTGTCATGACTTTGTCTCTTTCAAAAAACCGATCCCCCTGCAGGAGTTCCCATGCTGTTTGCCAAGCTGTTGCCACGCGAAGGCAATTTTTTCGAGATGTTCAACCAGCATGCGGACCGGATCGTCGAGGCGGCCCGGGCGTTTTCGCAACTGGTGGCCAACTACAACGACCCGCACCTGCGCGACAAGTACAACCAGGACGTGGACAACGCCGAGCGCGCCGCCGACCGGGTGACGCACGAGGTGAACAAGTCCATCCACAAGACTTTCATCACCCCCATCGACCGTGAGCAGATCCACACGCTCATCAACACGATGGACGACGTGGCCGACCTGATCCAGGACTCCGCCGAGACCATGGCGCTGTACGACGTGCGCCACATGACGGAAGAGATCACGCGCCTGACCGACCTGAGCCTCAAGTGCTGCGAGCGTGTGCGCGACGCCGTGAAGCTGCTGGAAAAGATTGCAGACCCCGCCGTGGCCGAAGCCGCGCTCAAGACCTGCGAAGAGATCGACAAGCTCGAATCCGACGCCGACCGCGTGATGCGCAGCGCCATGAGCAAGCTGTTCCGTGAGGAGCCCGATGTGCGCGAGGTGATCAAGCTCAAGGCCATCTACGAGCTCTTGGAGACCATCACCGACAAGTGCGAAGACGTGGCCAACTGCATCGAGGGCATCGTCCTCGAGAACTCCTGACCCCGCAGGCTGACCAGCATGGAAACCGTACAGACGGCCCTCTGGGTTGTGGTTCTGCTCGTGGCGCTGGCGATCCTGTTCGACTTCATGAACGGGTTCCACGACGCTGCCAATTCGATCGCCACCGTGGTCTCCACGGGCGTGCTCAAGCCCGCGCAGGCGGTGCTGTTCGCGGCGTTCTTCAACTTCGTCGCGATCTTCATCTTCCACCTGAGCGTGGCGGCCACCGTGGGCAAGGGCATCGTCCAGCCCGGCGTGGTCGACACGCACGTGGTGTTCGGCGCGCTGGTGGGCGCCATCACCTGGAACGTGATCACCTGGTACTACGGCATCCCCAGCAGCTCCTCGCATGCACTGATCGGCGGCATCGTGGGCGCGGTGATCGCCAAGGCAGGGGCTGGCGCGCTCATTTCGGCGGGCATCCTGAAGACCGTGGCGTTTATCTTCGTGTCGCCGCTGCTGGGCTTCGCGCTGGGCTCGCTCATGATGGTGGCCGTGGCCTGGATCTTCCGGCGCGCGCGGCCCAGCAAGGTGGACAAGTGGTTCCGCCGGCTGCAGCTGGTGTCTGCCGGCGCATACAGCCTGGGCCACGGCGGCAACGATGCGCAAAAGACCATCGGCATCATCTGGCTGCTGCTGATCGCCACCGGGTACTCATCGGCCAGCGATGCCGCGCCACCCACCTGGACCATCATCAGCTGCTACGTGGCCATCGGCCTGGGCACCATGTTCGGTGGCTGGCGCATCGTCAAGACCATGGGTCAGAAGATCACCAAGCTCAAGCCCGTGGGCGGCTTCTGCGCCGAGACGGGCGGGGCGATCACGCTGTTTGTGGCGACCACGCTGGGCATTCCGGTGTCTACCACGCACACCATCACGGGTGCGATCGTGGGCGTGGGCTCCACGCAGCGCGCCAGCGCCGTGCGCTGGGGCGTGGCGGGCAACATCATCTGGGCCTGGGTGCTCACCATTCCGGCCAGTGCCTTCGTGGCGGCCGTGGCGTACTGGATCAGCCTGCAGATCTTCTGATCGGTTTGAGGTGCTGCGCTACTGAATCAGTAGCAAAAAACAAGGCTGATTGAGCGCAAACGCCCCGCGGGATGCAAGTCCCGCGGGGCGTTTGGCTTGGTGCCTGCGCGCAATGCGCTCCGACTCCTGTGTCTGACGCTGCTCCAGTCACTGAGATATCTTGCGGGCTTCCTCGATCTGGTATTCGAAGTACCGCTGAAAGCTGAACGCCAGGCTGGCCATCAGCACGGCCGTGCCCACCATCAGCGCAACCACGATGGCGCCGATGGTGATCCACTGTGTCTGGCCCGCTGGCGCATCGTGTGCGGCAGCAGGGTTGTAGCGTGCGTTCCAGGCCTCGGGCGTCTTCAGCGCAAACAGGATGGCTTGCAGCGCGCAGCCCGCAATGGTGAAGCCCAGCAGCGGGATCAGCATCCAGCTCGTGTGGTCGTCCTGTCCCATCTGCTGCACGCGCTGGATGCCGTAGATGCCCAGGGCCGTGGGGATGGGCAGCAGCCAGCCGATGAGGTCCCCCAGGCCGTGCAGGTAAAAGCGGTGCAGGCCCAGCGGCCCGCCGAGGAAGGCGAACCATGCTGCCAGGGTCTTGTTTTTCATGCGGGCCATTGTCATTCCGGCGAGGTACTGTCGCCCGCACCCAGGGATTTTTCCATGAGCACGATGTCGCGCCAGGCGCCGAACTTCCACCCCACCGAACGCATGACGCCTACGTCGGTAAAGCCCAGCGCGCGGTGCACGCCGATAGAGCCTGCGTTGGCCGAATCGCCGATCACGGCCAGCAGCTTGCGCACGCCGGCAGCTTCTGCCTGGGTGGCCAATTCACCGAGCAGCGTGCGGCCCAGGCCCATGCCGCGGGCGTCTTCGGCGATGTAGATCGAGTCTTCTGCCGAGAACCGGTAGGCAGGGCGGGGCTTGAACCAGTTGGCGTAGGCAAAGCCCAACACCTGTCCGTCTTTTTCAGCCACCAGCCAGGGCAGCCCCTTGGCCAGCACGTCGGCGCGGCGGCCTGCCATGTCGGCTTCGGAGGGAGGGTCGATCTCGAAAGTGCCGGTTCCGTGGAGTACGTGGTGTCGGTAAATGGCGGTGATCGCAGGCAGGTCGCTGTCAGCGCTGGGACGAATGGTGGGCATTTGGGAAGAAGTGGATATAATCGCGGGCTTTGCAGCGTGTCGCTGGCCGGGTGGCCATGTCGCGTGTCTCAAGCGTTGCGAATATGGTTGCGAACACAGTGGCTTGCGGCAAATGCCGGAAGTTCACCACCCGAAGGATAAATCATGGTCGTCATTCGACTCTCCCGCGGCGGCTCCAAAGGCCGTCCTTTCTTCAATATCGTCGTTGCTGACAAGCGCGTGCGCCGTGACGGCCGCTTCATCGAGCGCATCGGGTTCTACAACCCCACTGCCAAGGAAACCGAAGAAGGCCTGCGCATCGTGCAAGACCGTCTGACGTACTGGCAAGGTGTGGGCGCCCAGTCCTCGCCTACCGTGGACCGCCTGATCAAGCAAGCCGCCAAGAAGGCTGCTTAAAGCTCCCTGAAAAGGGCGGGTTCCGTCGGCATGCCGAACGGAACCCGCCCTTTTCCTATTCTGGAATCAATCACCGCCATGGCTGCCAACCTCACCCTCGAACCCACAGAGCTTCCCACCGACGCCGTCGAGGTGGGACGCATCACCGATGCCTGGGGCGTGAAGGGCTGGTTCAAGGTGCTGTCGCACAGCAGCAGCCCCGAGGCGCTGTTCTCTGCCAAGCGCTGGTACTTGCAGCCGTCCGAACGCGGAGCCAAGGCATTTGCCGGCACCGTGCTGCTGTCCATCCGCCAGGCCAAGGACCATTCCGACACGGTGGTGGCCTGGGCCGAAGGCATCGATGACCGCGACGCAGCCGAAGCGCTGCGCGGTGCGCGCATTTTTGTGCCGCGCTCGAGCTTTCCGTCCACCACGACGGACGAGTATTACTGGGTCGATTTGATCGGCCTGGCCGTGGTCAACCGCGAGGGCGTGGTGCTGGGCGAAGTGCGCGAACTCATGGCCACAGGGCCGCAGACCGTGCTGGTGCTGGCCTACGAGCAGGACGGCAAGGCCCAAGAGCGCATGATTCCGTTTGTCTCGGCCTATGTCGACAAGGTGGATCTGCCCGAAAAGCGCATCACCGTCGACTGGCAGCCTGACTATTAAGAAGTCCGGCGCCGCTTCGTTCGCTCACCGTCGCATTGCAGCGCCCCGCACCCATGCGCTTTGACGTTATCACCCTGTTTCCCGAGCTGTTCGCGCCGCTCCTGGCCAGCGGCGTGACGCGCCGCGCGTACACCGGCGGACTGGTGGATGTGCGCTTGTGGAACCCGCGCGACCATGCCGAGGGCAACTACCGCAGGGTGGACGACCGCCCGTTCGGCGGTGGCCCGGGCATGGTCATGCTGGCCGAGCCGCTGGCGCGGTGCCTGGCCGCCATCCGTGCGGACCGGGGCGAGGCTGCGGACACGCAGGCGCCGGTGGTGTTGTTTTCGCCTATCGGCGAGCCACTGAACCACGGTGCTGTGGAGCGCTGGTCTGCCAGCGCTGGGGCTGTTCTGCTGTGTGGGCGGTATGAGGGCATCGACCAGCGCTTCATCGACACGCACGTCGATGTGCAGATGAGCCTGGGCGACTTTGTGCTCTCTGGCGGCGAGATCGCTGCCATGGCGCTGCTCGATGCCGTGGCGCGCCTGCAGCCGGGCGTGCTCAACGACGAGGGCAGCCACCAGCTCGACAGCTTCAACCCGGCGCTTGATGGCCTGCTCGACTGCCCGCACTACACGCGCCCCGAAGAGTGGGCGGGACAGCCGGTGCCGCCCGCATTGATGTCCGGCCACCACGCGCAGATCGAGCGCTGGCGGCGCGACCAGCGCCTGTCCATCACCGCCCGCCACCGGCCCGATCTCATCGACGCCGCCCGAAAAGCAGGGCGCTTGGCGCCCGCCGACGAGGCGGTATTGGCCAAGCTGGCTTGACTTGCTATAATCAAAGGCTTTTCGATCCTCTGGCCGGCCGTTTCGACAGGGACTCCCCTTTGAAACACTGAGACGTCAATCCCGACGCAGCCATTTTTGGCGCGGACAAGATCCCAAGGAAACTCACATGAACCTGATCCAGACACTGGAAGCGGAAGAAATCGCCCGCTTGAACAAGACCATCCCCGAATTCGCCCCTGGTGACACCATCATCGTGAGCGTGAATGTGGTGGAAGGTACCCGCAAGCGCGTGCAGGCTTACGAAGGCGTGGTGATTGCCAAGCGCAATCGCGGCCTGAACAGCGGTTTCACCGTGCGCAAGATCTCCAGCGGCGAAGGCGTGGAGCGTACGTTCCAGACCTACAGCCCGCTGATCGCCGGTATCGAAGTCAAGCGCCGCGGTGACGTGCGCCGTGCCAAGCTGTACTACCTGCGTGACCGCAGCGGCAAGTCGGCACGTATCAAGGAAAAGCTGCCACAGCGCGTCAACAAGGCTGCTGTTGCTGCAGCCGCCGCAGCAACTGCTGCTACCGCCGCCTGATCGGACCCATCGGGCAAGGCCCAGTCCTGACAAGCCGCTACAGCGTCTGCCTGTAGCGGCTTTTTGCTTTCAGGACCGCGCGCTCCCCATCCTTCCAGTCATTCATCGTGAACTCCTCGCCACCTCCTGCTGTCTCGTCGGTCATCGTGCCGCTGTCCAGCCTGCCCGATTTCGACCCGCGCCTGGTGCCGGTCGTGGGCGTGGACACGCACCTGCCCGCCGTGCCACTGAAGGACCAGACACCCGAGGCGCTGCGTGCACGCTTTGCGAGCCCGCCGCAGTGGGAGCCCGAGGTGGTGCTGGAGAAGAAGTTCATGAACCGGGAGCCCGCCCACGCCTCGGTGCTGCTGGCGATCATGCTGCGCGAGCAGCCCATGGTGCTCTTGACCGAGCGGACCGCCCACTTGTCCACGCATTCGGGGCAGGTGGCCTTTCCAGGCGGGCGTGCCGACCCTGGAGACGCCACACCGGCCGACACCGCGCTGCGCGAGGCGCAGGAAGAGGTGGGGCTGGCCCGCGAGTTCGTCGAAGTGCTGGGCGCGCTGCCCACGTACGTCACCGGCTCTTCGTTCATCATCACGCCCGTGGTGGCCCTGGTGCGGCCGGACTGCGTGCTCCAGCCCAACCCGTACGAGGTGGCTGATTTGTTCGAAGTGCCGCTGGCTTTTCTGCTCGACCCCGCCAACCACCGGCGCCACGTGTTCGACAGCGATGGCGTGCACCGGGAATGGTTTTCCATGCCCTTTGACGACGGCCGCAAGACCCACCACATCTGGGGCGCCACGGCGGGCATGCTGCGCAACTTCTACCGCTTCATGCGGGCAGAGTGAAGCCTCACCCCTGATTCGCTTGGCGATGTCGCCAGGAGGGGCCGCCTCGGTGCTGTGACGCAGTGCCTTGGGCTGTGTGTGGCGCTGCATTGGCTGAGGCTGCGTCCGTTTCGCAAGCTCGTGATCAGCCCGTTGCCGTGGCTTGGGGATTGCTCGCTGCCCGTCGCTTCACCTGTTCTCTGTGCGGTCAGCGCCGCTATCATTGCTCCCCATGAGTTTCTTCGCCATCCTGTTCGCTTTGCTGATCGAGCAGGCACGCCCGCTGGCACGCAGCAACCCCATCCATGCCGGCCTGCGTGCATGGGCGCTGTCCGTAAGCCGCAATTTCGACGCGGGCAAGCCGCACCACGGCTGGGTGGCCTGGAGCCTGGCAGTGCTGGTGCCGGCACTTATTACGCTGGCGATCCACTGGTTGCTGCTGTGGGGCCTGGGCTGGCCGTTTGCCGTACTGTGGAGCGTGGCGGTTTTGTACGTCACGCTCGGGTTTCGGCAGTTCAGCCACCATTTCACGGGCATACGCGATGCGCTCGAAGAGGGCAACGAAGACGCCGCCCGCGAGCGGCTGGCGCACTGGCAGCAGGTGGACGTCGGGGTGCTGCCGCGCAGCGAGATCGTGCGCCATGTGATCGAGTATTCGGTGCTGGCGGCGCACCGCCATGTGTTCGGCGTGCTGGCGTGGTTCTCCGTGCTGGCCGCGCTGGGCCTGGGGCCTACCGGCGCCGTGCTGTACCGCCTGGCCGAGTTCGTGTCGCGCTACTGGCACTACAAGCAGCGCACCGGCACCCAGCCGGCCAGTGCCTCGTTGCAGCAGGCATCGGCGCAGGCCTGGACGGTGGTCGACTGGCTGCCGGCCCGCATGACGGCGCTGAGCTTCGCTGTGGTGGGCAGCTTCGAAGAGGCCATCGAAGGCTGGCGTTTTCATGCGCAGCGCTTTCCCAATGACAACGATGGCGTGGTGCTGGCCGCCACCGCCGGCGCGATCAATGTGCGCCTGGGTGGCGAGGCGCTGAAGGCGCGCACTGACCTGCATGCCCCCCAGGGCCTGGAGATCGACGCCGACCTGGGCGACAGCGACTCCACACCCGGCCGCGAGCCCGAGGTGGGACATCTGCGCAGCGTGGTGGGCCTGGTGTGGCGGTCCGTGGTGGTGTGGATGCTGCTGCTGGCGCTGCTCACGCTGGCGCGCCTGCTGGGCTAGTAAGCCCCCCTGAGCCGCTTCGCGGCTTCCCCCGAGGGGGACGCACCTGGTGGCCTGGCGAAGCCAGTTCCACGGGTGCGCTGGTGTGGGGCGTGCCTGTGCGAAGGGCGGTGCGCGTCGATGCGTCTGTAGCTCTGTCTCTGGCGCCGTGCAGGCACCAATACCTGTTAGTACCGCGTCAATACCGCCTCAATACCGGGTGTGGCTCAACTCTTCGAACAGATCGCTATATATTTTGTAGCGGGTCGGGCTGATCCCGCCTGCGGTAGGGCCTGCTTTGACCGCTTCCAGCACGCCACAGCCCGGCTCGTGCAGGTGGGTGCAGTTGTAGAACTTGCAGTCCGTCGCGTGCTCGGCGATGTCCGGCATGCACGCGGCCAGTTGCATGGGGGCGATGTGGTGCAGGCCGAATTCCTGAAAGCCTGGCGAGTCAATCAGCGCGGTGGTGCGCTCCTTGTCCATCCAGTACCAGTGCGTGCTGGTGGTGGTGTGCTTGCCGGAGTTCAGAGCCTGCGAAATCTCGCCCGTCAGCACCGTGGCGCCCGGCACCAGCAAATTGATCAGCGTGCTCTTGCCCGAGCCCGAGGGGCCCAGCACCAGCGTGGTCTTGCCCTTCAGGTGCTCCATCAGCAGCGCGCGGTCCACGTCGCTCGACAGGGTCAGCGACAGCGGCAGCACGCCATAGTGCTTGCCCGCACCCATGTGGCGGTAGGGCACCAGACGCTCCCAGGCACGGGCGAAGGGCTCCACCAGGTCGCTCTTGTTCAGGGCGATGAGGGGCTTGATGCCTTCGGCCTCGGCGGCAATCAGCGCGCGCGCCAATTGGCTCTCTGAAAACACAGGCTCTGCCGCGATGAGGATGAGGACTTGGTCCAGGTTGGCGGCAAACGACTTGGTGCGGATCTCGTCCTGCCGGTAGAACAGGTTGCGCCGCGGCTGCACCTTCTCGATGGTGCCCTCGTCGCCCTGGCCGGGCGGCGGCGCTTGCCACAGCACACGGTCGCCCACCACGGACTGGCTTTTCTTGCCCCGGGGGTGGCAGATGCGCCGCTCGCCGTCGGGGGTCTCGACCATGCAGTGGCGCCCGTGGCTGGCGACCACCGTGCCTTCCATGAGGGCGCTGCGCTCAGCCATGGTGGTGTGGGTGACGGGTCATGCGGCGGCGGCTGTGGTCAGGCCACGAGTGCATCGAACTGGGTCGCGCACTCGAAGTCGGTGGACGAGATGCCGTGCACGTCGTGGGTGTTCAGGCGCACCACACAGCGGTTGTAGTGCACCGACAGGTCGGGGTGGTGGTCCTGCGCGTTGGCAACGAAGGCCAGTGCATTCACGAACGAGATGGTCTCGTAGTAATTGGCGAAGTGAAAGGTCTTCTCGATGGCCACGTCGGCGCCGTCGCCGGTCAGCTTCCAGCCCTCGACCTTGGCCAGGTTGGCGACCACTTCGGTCGCGGTCAGGGCGCGGCGGGTCTGGGTGGACCAGTCTTTTTTCTTGAGCATGGAGGTTGTTGTCATGGTTGGGCCGTAGGTTGCATCCGCGCCAGCCGTTCGGTGGCGGGCGGGTGCGAGTAGTAGAACTTCACGTACACCGGGTCGGGTGTGAGTGTGGAAGCATTGTCTTCGTACAGCTTGAGCAGGGCCGACGACAGGTCGGCGCCGCTGGCCTGGGACACGGCATAGGCGTCGGCCTGGAACTCGTGGCGGCGCGACTGCTGCGAGAACAACGGCGAGATGAAGAACGTGAACACCGGCACCACCAGAAGGAACAGCAGCAGGGCCAGGGCGTCGTTGGGCGCAGCCGCCATGGCGGGGTCCAGCGAGATGTTGGGCCGCACGCCCAGGCCCGTGTAGAACCACACCTGGGTGGACAGCCAGCCCAGCAGCGCGAACCCGGCCAGGCTCAGGGCGAACATCGTGACGATGCGCTGGACGATGTGGCGGTGCTTGAAGTGGCCCAGCTCATGGGCCAGCACGGCCTCTACCTCGCCCGGGGCCAGCTGGCGCAGAAGCGTATCGTAGAACACCACGCGCTTGGCGGCGCCAAAGCCGGTGAAGTACGCATTGGCATGCGCGCTGCGGCGGCTGCCATCCATCACGAACAGGCCCTTGGCCGAGAAGCCGCAGCGCTGCATCAGCGCCGTCACGCGGGCCTTGAGCGATTCGTCTTCCAGTGGTTGAAACTTGTTGAACAGCGGGGCGATGAAGGTGGGGTAGACCACCATGAGCAGCAGGTTGAACCCCATCCAGAAGCACCAGGCCCACAGCCACCACAGCGGGCCTGCTGCGCCCATCAGCCAGAGGATCATCGCTGCGATCGGCAGGCCGATGACGGCGCCCACCAGCAGGCCTTTGGCCGCGTCACCCAACCACAGGCGCCAGGTCATCTTGTTGAAGCCGAAGCGCTCTTCCACCACGAAGGTCTGGTACAGAGAGAGCGGCAGGTCGATCAGCCCGCCAATGGCGGCAAAAGCCACCAGCAACGCCAACTGCTGCCCCATGCCGCCGCCCAGCTGTGCCAGCAGCGCCTGGTTCAGCGCGTCCAGGCCTCCCAGCAACGTCCAGCCCAGCAGCACGGCGGCGCCGAGCGACATCTCCAGCAGCCCCAGGCGGGCCTTGGTCACCGTGTAGTCGGCGGCCTTCTGGTGTGCGGCCAGCGGTATGCGTTCTGCAAAAGGGGCGGGCACGGTGTCCCGGTGGCGCGCGACGTGCCGGATCTGCCGGGATGCCAGCCAGAGTTTGAGCGCAAGCCCCAATGACAGCGCGGCGGCAAACGCCAGGGTCAGCAGCAGGGAGGGGGAGAGGTCGTCGGAGATGGGCATGTGGGCCGAGAGTTTACCGGGGGACGCTCTGAAGGGCCGCATGCTGCACCTGTCGCCGTCGGGGGCATCGGCGACAATGCCCGCCATGTCCGAAGCCCAACCTACCCCGACACCCGTGCTTGCCAAGTCCGACCAGAACCTCGTCTGGCTCGATTGCGAAATGACTGGCCTGGAGCCTGACACCGACCGCCTGATCGAGATCGCCGTTGTCGTGACAGGCCCCCACTTGGAGCCTCGCATCGAAGGGCCCGTGTTCGCCATCCACCAGTCCGACGAACTGCTCAATGGAATGGACGCGTGGAACAAAGGCACCCATGGCCGCAGCGGCCTCATCGACAAGGTGAAGGCCTCCACAGTGACCGAAGAGGACGCCGAGCAGCAGATCCTCGCCTTCCTGGCGAAATACGTGCCCAAGGGCGTGGCCCCGATGTGCGGCAACAGCATCGGACAGGACCGCCGCTTTCTGGTGCGCTACATGCCCAAGCTGGAGCGGTTCTTTCACTACCGCAACGTGGATGTGAGCACGCTCAAGGAGCTGGCCAAGCGCTGGAAGCCCGAGGCCTACACCACCTTCAAGAAGGCCCAGAAGCACACCGCCCTGGCCGATGTGCACGAATCCATCGAGGAGCTGGCGCACTACCGCAAGCACTTGCTGGCTGTAGACGTCGTGGATGCCGCGGGTGTAAAGGCATCCTGACCGCTGCGCCCGCCTGGAGGTTGCGAGGCGGAGCACGGCGGCGCATTTCGCCATCTCCCTGCGCGTCTCAAAAAAAAGGGGTTGCGGGGAAACCCTTAATCATGCGATAATCGCTGGCTGCGCAGGAATCCCTCGCAGTTTGTGCATCTCCCCTCACACACCGGGCTTGCCAGCCGACTGTCTCAAGATAGTGCAGGACTGGCGAATAACGCCCACCCGCTCAGGCCTTCAGAGCCAGCGCAGGTTTCGTTTGATGGTTGATGTTTTTTAACCATTTGACGAAGCCAATCGTGGGCTGCGCCCGCGACCGTCTTCGTGAGAGAAAAATCATGACTGACACCTCCTTGGTGCAGGGCGAATTCGCGCCTGCAGATACTTCCTTTGCTGCCGACATTTCCGTGCAGTCCTCCCCCCTCGACGCCGTGGCAGACATTGTGTCCGCTGAAGCCGACGTGGCCGTGACGGCTGAGCCCAACGGCTTCGTCGAACTGGGCCTGGCCCCTGAACTCGTTCAGGCCGTGGCTGATCTGGGCTACACCCAGCCCACCAGCGTGCAGCTCAAGGCCATCCCCCTGGCCATGGGCGGCGGCAACGATGCCACCAAGTTCATCGACTTGATGGTCTCCAGCCAGACCGGCTCCGGCAAGACGGCCGCCTTCCTGCTGCCCGTGCTGCACACGCTGATCAACCAGCAAGCCGCTGCCGAAGCCGAAGAACGCGCCGCTTTCGAGCGTTCTGTGGCCGAAGCCGCTGAGCGCGGTGAACCCGCTCCCAAGCGTGCCAAGCGCAAGGACCCCACCAGCTCGCGCAACTTCAAGGCTGCCACCCCTGGCGCCCTGATCCTTTGCCCCACGCGTGAACTGGCGCAGCAAGTGGCGCACGACGCCATCGACCTGGTCAAGCATTGCCGCGGCCTGCGCGTTGCCAACGTGGTGGGCGGCATGCCTTACCAGTTGCAGATCGCCAAGCTGCAGAACGCCGACCTCGTGGTGGCCACCCCTGGCCGCCTGCTGGACCTGCAGCGCTCGATGCAGATCAAGCTGGACAAGGTGCAGTTCCTGGTGGTCGACGAAGCCGACCGCATGCTCGACCTGGGCTTCTCGGACGACCTGGCCGAACTGAACCAGCTGACCGCCCAGCGCAAGCAGACCATGATGTTCAGCGCCACGTTTGCGCCACGCATCCAGCAGCTCGCCATGCGCGTGATGCACGACGGTGGTTCGGGTGTGCAGAAGGTCACCATCGATTCGCCGCAGGAAAAGCACGCCAACATCAAGCAGATGCTGTACTGGGCCGACAACGCCCAGCACAAGCGCAAGCTGCTGGACCACTGGCTGCGTGACACCGGCATCAACCAGGCCATCGTGTTCGCCAGCACCCAGGTGGAGTGCGACGGCTTGGCCAACGACCTGCAGCAAGAAGGCTTCTCGGCCGTCGCGCTGCATGGCGCCCTGAGCCAGGGCCTGCGCAATCGCCGCTTGATGGCGCTGCGCGCCGGTCAGGTCCAGATTCTGGTGGCGACCGATGTGGCTGCACGCGGCATCGACGTGCCCACGATCACCCACGTGTTCAACTTCGGCCTGCCCATGAAGGCCGAAGACTACACCCACCGCATCGGCCGTACCGGCCGTGCGGGCCGCGATGGCCTGGCCATCACGTTTGCCGAGTTCCGCGACCGCCGCAAGATCTACGACATTGAGTCGTACAGCCGCCAGCAGTTCAAGGCCGAAGTGATCCCTGGCATGGAGCCTTCGCAGCGCCCGCCACAGGCTCCCCGCGCTGGTGGTGATTTCAGTGGCCGTGGCCGCCCCGGCGGTGGTTACGACCGCGACAGCCGTGACCGCAAGTTCGGCGGCCCGGCACGTGGCAACGGCAACGACCGTGGCGGCTTCGGTGGTGGTTTCGGCGGCGGCTTTGCCGGTCGTGATGCCCCGCGTGGTGGCGCTCCCCGCGGTGACAACAATGGCGGCGGTTTTGGCGGCCGTGATGACCGCGGTTTTGCCCCTCGCCGTGATGGCGAAGGCTTTGGCCGCAAGCCTGGCTTTGGCGACGCTGGCCGCGGTGGGTTCGCTCCCCGTGCCGATGCCGGTGCACCGCGTGGTGACTTCGCGCCCCGCAGCAAGCCTGGCTTTGCCAAGCCGGCTGGTGGCGGTGCCAAGCCTTTCGTGGCCCACGATGCGCGCAAGCGCCCTGCGCGCCCCGCTCGCTGATCGACAAGCTTTGCTCTGATCCGCTGCCCGATGAAGGCCGCGAGCAGGATGCACAAGGAAAAGGCTGGTACCGAAAGGTGCTGGCCTTTTTTGTTTTGGCACCCGCCTGAAGGCCTGCAGAAGGTGAGGGCGGCTCGACAATAATGGCTTCGGAGGAATCTGTTGTGTCGTCTTCTTTATCTTCAGTCGCGGACTTTGAGCACATGTTCGACCTTGCGCCGGTCTCGCTCTGGGTCGAGGACTACAGCGCCGTGAAGCAGCTTTTTGACAGCTGGCGCGCTGAAGGCGTCACCGACCTGCGCGCTCACCTGGCGCAAGATCCCGCCCGTGTGCGGCAATGCAGCGCTGCCTTCAAGGTGCTGCAGGTCAACCGGCGCACCCTGGAGCTGTTTGCTGCCGACAGCCAGGACGCCCTGTTGGCAAACCTCGACAAGGTCTTTAGGGACGACATGCACGACGCGTTGACGCACGAGCTGGCGGCTCTGTGGGCGGGAGAGCAGGAGTTTTCGAACCAGAGCGTCAACTACGCGCTCGACGGCCGGCGCCTGGATGTGCAGATTCGCGGGCGCATCCTGCCCGGCTACGAAGACAGCTGGGCGCGCGTGCTGCTGTCGCTCGAAGACATCACGGCCCAGGTGCGCGGCGCCAGCCGGTTGCGGCGCAGCGAGCAATACGCCAGGGACCTGTTCGAGCATTCGCCCGTGTCGCTGTGGGTGGAGGATTTCAGCGCCGTCAAAAGCCTGCTCGATGGCGTGCGGGCCCAGGGCATCGACGACTTCAAGACCTTCATCACCGTGCACCCCGAGTTCGTGTCGCGCTGCATGCAGGAGATTCGTGTCATCGACGTGAACCAGCAAACCCTGCGCATGTTCGGCGCCAGCAGCAAGGACATGCTGCTCAACAACATCGGCCGAGTGTTTCGCGGAGAGATGCACGAATCCTTCGCCGAACAGCTGATCGACCTGTGGGAGGGCAAGACCTTCCAGCAGCGCGAGGTGGTCAACTACGCGCTCTCGGGCGACGCCGTGCACATCCACATGCAGTTCTCGGTGCTGGCCGACCACCTGGCCGACTGGGGGCTGGTGCTGCTGTCGCTGGTGGACATCACCGCCCGCAAGAAGGCCGAGGCATACCTCGAATACCTGGGCAAGCACGATGTGCTCACCCAGCTGCGCAACCGCGCGTTCTACGCCGAGGAGCTCAACCGCATCACCCGCAAGGGGCCGTGGCCGCTGTCGATCATCGCCATCGACCTCAATGGCCTGAAGGTGGTGAACGATGAGCAAGGCCACGCAGCGGGCGACTCCATGCTGCGGCGGGTGGGCGAGGTGCTGGCGAAAGCGGTCGACCTGCCCGCCTGCGCGGCGCGCATCGGCGGAGATGAATTCACCGTGCTACTGCCGGGCATGGATGAGCGCAGTGCGTTTGCATTGCAGGACCGCATCCTGTCGATGGTGGACCTGAACAATCAGTTCTATCCGGGCCAGCCGCTCAGCCTGGCGATGGGGGTGGCGTCATGCCGCTCGGGCGACGCGGTGGAGGCCACCATCCACCGTGCGGACCAAGCCATGTACGCCGAGAAGCTGCGCTACTACCAGGACAAGAGTGTGGACCGGCGGCAGTTGGGCAGGGACGGTGCTGGCTGACCCCTGCGGGGAAGCAGCGCTGCTGCTGTGGGCTTGCGCGCTGCTGAGCTCATGCCCAGCCGCAGCAGGCCGTCATCCGGCCGCCGGCGCGCGGCCGATCTCGGGCCAGCGGTGGTGCAGCACCATCCACGCGACCAAGCCCACGCACATCATCAACAGCGATGACAGCGCCAGCAGCACGGTGGAGTGCATCACCAACGGCACGATGACACCCGCGACCAGTCCATTGGCAGTGGAGCCCACGAAAGCCTGCATCGACGACGCCATGCCGCGCCGCTCCGGGTACAGGTCGAGCACCAGCAGTGTCACCACCGGCACCATCAGCGCCCAGCCAAAAGAAAAAACGGCGATGGGCGCCAGCGCCCACGCCACATGCACCGGAAACAGCAGGTTGGCGGCAAGATTCAGCACCGCCACGGTGAACATGATCACGAACCCATGCCGGATCTGCCGCTTGGGCGCGATCTTGCCCGCCAAACGCCCGCTGAGCCAGGCGCCGCCCATGATCCCCGAGATGGTGAGGATAAAGAACCAAAAGAACTGCGTGGGCGCCAGTGCCAGATGCTCGCCCAGGAACGCCGGAGCCGCCAGCACGTACAGGAACATGCCATTGAACGGCACGCCGCTGGCCAGCGCCAGCAGCACAAAGCGCGGGCTCGAGCCCAGTTGCCAGTAGCCGCGCATCAGGTGCGGTACGTTGAAGGGCTGGCGCAGGTCGGCGTGCAGGGTTTCGGGCAGCAGCTTGAAGTTGGCGACCCACAGCACCACGCCCACCAGGGTCAGAAACCAGAAGATGCTGTGCCAGCCCGTGTGCACGAACAGCCAGCCGCCCACGATGGGCGCAATCGCCGGGGCCACCCCGAAATAGATCGTGACCTGGCTCATCACCTGTTGGGCTCGCGCGGGCGGGAACATGTCGCGGATCACCGCCCGCGACACCACGATGCCCGCGCCCGTGGACAGGCCCTGCAGCGCCCGGAAGGCGATGAGTTGCCCGATGCTCTGCGACAGCGCGCAACCCGCCGAAGCGATGGTGAACATCGCAATGCCGCACAGCACCACCGGCCGCCGTCCAAAGCTGTCCGCCAGCGCGCCGTGGAACAGGTTCATGAACGCAAAGCCGAAGAGGTACGCCGACAGGGTCTGCTGCATTTCCACCGGCGTGGCGCCCAGTGCCGTCGCGATGCCGGTGAAGGCGGGGATGTACGTGTCGATGGAGAACGGACCCAGCATGCCCAGGACGGCGAGCAGGGCGGCCAGGGCCCATTGCGGGGCGCGCCAGAGCGATTGGGCGTTGGGATTCATGGGGCAGGGCGGGTGGGTGGCGTCACGGGCAATGCATGCCTTGTGGGCACTGTGTGTGGATGCGCGTGCGGGGAGTACGATCTTAAGGCGTCAGAGCGGCGACGAGGAGGCCGACGCCCTGGGCGCGACGCAGCAGCAAGGCCTCACGCAACAGTTCACGTTCACGAAGCTTTGCGCTTTTGGGGCGTGAGCTGCCCCGAAGCAGAAAACCTGTACCAGCCGTCCATCCAGCCTTGCCCAAATAGCGAGAGTGTTTGCTCGTAGTAGGCCGTGGGCCGGATGGGCGTGGCAGCCAGCCGACTGCGCTGCGCCTTCAGTGCACTGTCATCCCCTTGCGCTTGCAAGAACGGCAGCAGGGCCGCAGAGAACCCGGCCGGGCCGGGGCCGGAGCCTTGTCCTGTGAGCACATCAACAGCCTCCGGCGGGTGGCCTTGTTCGCGCACATACCGCGCCATGGGGGCCAGCGCTGCGAGCACCGCTTTGCGGCCTGCAGCACCGGGTGCCAGCATGCCCGCCCACAGGTAGACGCGGATGGCGTTGTAGCCACCCTGGCCCTTTTCCTTGCCCTTCTCGTCGACGAGGAAGCCTTGTTGCGCGTCATACAGCGTCCAGTCGGGGGTGTAGCCCTTGGGGGACGACCCCACGATGATCTTCTCGGAGCTTTGCGCCAGTTGCTTCCACGCGGGCTGTTGTGGGTACAGCGTGGCCAGCCGCTGCATCACCTGCAGCGGCATGTAGCTGGGGTTGAGCTTCCAGCGGCCCTCGCCCTCGGTAAAGCCGCGCGGCGCGGGCAACAGGCTCAAGCCCAGCGCGGGGATGTCCGCCGTTTCTTCGGCCACGATGCGCTGCGCCAGGCGCGCGCCCAGTGCGTGGTAGCGCGGCTCTTTCCACAGCCGCGCAGCCTCGCCCAGCACGTACGCAATCCAGATATCGGCGTCCGACGCCGCATTGCTGTCGATCACGCCCCAGCTCCCGTCCGGGCGCTTGCCCCACAGCCACGCGGACAGGCGGGCGCCCAGGTCGCCACCGCACAGGTTGTTCTCGGTCCACCGCAGCAGCGTATCGAAGCCCTTGCGGTCATTGGCCACCAGTGCAAAGAACAGCCCATAGGACTGCCCCTCCGAATAAGTGCGCCCACCTTCTCCGTCGTCAGAAATCACGCGCCCTTCGCCGCTCACGAACTGCGCCTTGAACGTGTCCCAGTCCGGCCAATGCCCACCTTTGGGCAGCGACGGGACCGGCGCAGCGTTGGGGGCAGGCTGCGCGCGTGCAGCCGACCAAAGCGCCGGCGTCAACGCACTGGCCCCGATGAGCAAGGCTTTGCGTCGGTGCAGCGGTGATGGCATGGCGGGATCTCCTGGGTGGTGTGTACAAAAAGTAGGGCGGGGCTGTGCAAGTGCTGCCTTGTGCATCAAGGACCCGGCAGGGATCGGATGACATTCGCTACTCAGGCAGGCAATGTTTTGCCCGGCGCGTGCGGAGACTGTAGACAGCAGGCAATGGTAGTCCACCAAAAATGGTAGATCACGAACGACACGTGAATGTTGACGGGTTGGAACGTGATTGACCGCAACCTTCTTGCCGTTCATGCACAGCGATTGCTGCATGAGTGCTGGGTGAATATGACAGTTGACTTCCGGGTGGAGAGGCATGAAGGCGGTCGCTGGATGGCGTTACGGCTGGATATATCGACTTTTCGCATCAAATATCTCAGCCGCAAGAATAATCGAGTTTCTCTTGTACTTTGAGTTAATAATTATTTCTGTGACCGTTTTGCCCGAAGTATATCAGCTTGTTGATAAACAAAATCTTTATTTTTCAAGGTGCCTATGATTTCTTTGAGAGATATTTTCCCCAATGGCGTTTCGATTCTCAATGGTGCACGAATAGCAAAGCTCAGGTGACGAGTCACTGCTCTAGCGGTGCTCATGGCCATGCAAGGCTCCAATAAATTTGACTCAGAATTTCATCTTCGCTTTTTCGGCACACAACAAGACAAGACTTGATCATTTCTTATCGCGCAAATTGAGTGTCTATAAGTGTTTACCCTTGTTTGTTAGATTTTTGTCTAGTACATTGTGATTGGTTTAATGTGTGTGCATATTAAAGATGCGTAGTGCCCCAATGGTTGGCGCAAGTCTGACTAACTCTTGCTGCGAGGCAAATTCATGTAGCTGGATGGATTTCAAAGTAATTCAAATTGTTGCAGAGAAAATGGTTCAACTTGGTATGTGTTGCAAATGCTGCAAAATTTTTGGTGTATTCGGTTTTATTGGCGGTCTACTGCGCAATTTCATGGTGCAAAAAATTCCATAGAATATTTTCTACTGCGAGTGTCCGGCTAGCTCGTCAGCGCATCAATCCAGCCGTGATAGCCAACCGAAAGGATCGAAATGCCTATCAAGATGACAATGAAGAAAATTGCAGTGGGGCTTTCAATGAGTGCCATTGCAACTTTAGCGGTTCTGCCTACGCCTAGTATCGCCGTCACTCCAGATCCACATTATTCTATCAGTGGCTTCTGGACTTTTCCAAGAGCCTTTACCGAATTGTTCGACTGGCGTTCTTTTGCGGGTTGGGGATCTGTCGGTGCAATCAATACCGTGGCGCTTGCACTGACTGGCGCCAGTGAAGGCGATGTGACTACTGCAGCCTTTACCACACTTTGCGGGTCAGGCACTGCCGCAGTTTTAGCCAACTGGAAGCCAGTTAGTGATCCGTCTGCCTCATCTCATATTAAAGCAATTATTAAGGCGGCTGGGGTTACTTCTGTTGCCTCAGCTTGCAATTGGGTTGCTCCCAGTATCTTTGGGCGTATGGATTTAGAGATTCGTAAGGCTCAGAACTATATAAATTATTCGATGAATGCCACTGATTTGGATGATCTCAAAACTGCTGCGTCGAGGATTACTGCATCGACTGAGTCGGCGAGAGTTACGTTCCGCAATATAGCTTTTCATCAATCGGAGTTGGATAAGGCCAAAAGAGAATATCATGCCCTTTACTGCGATGAGGGCGGTTCTGGTGGAATTGGTCTCATTGCGGCACGATGCATGCATCTATCAATTGAAATGGCGAAAAGTGCAACCAAAATTTCCGAAGCCGCAAAAGATGCCTTGTATTTTGGTGATACCAATTACTTTCTCATACAGCAAATTGGCCGACTCATTAAAACCTAAATAACAACAGCAATGCGCGTCATGACTCCAATATACCGTAAAGCGATTGCCGCCTTTCTTTTTGGTGCGGTTTTAATCAGTACTCTATTAATACTCACCAGAGAAGAGCCTGAAATTCACAAAAATTCTGGTGAGAGTCGGGCTGGTGTCATGGCGCGTGCGCCTTCCGTTGAGCGTGAAGTCAACAACGCCGCGTGGAGTTATGCGGCTATGCCGAGTGGTGCGTATTCGAAAATGGATCCTGCTGAATTTGCAAAAATACCCCTGCCTAGAAGCGGGCATCCTTCATTTGATCGGGCAAATTTTTTAATTTTTTGTCAGGATTATATTAATTCTGTCGACGCTTTACAAAACCCAATTGCAGAGCTCACAGCTCAAATGCCAAATAACCCGAGTGTTGAGTCATTCATCTTTATGCGTGAAGTGCAAAGAATTCGTTGCAAAGACATAAAGAAAGATGAGTACGAGAAAATTGAAGCATTGATGAATGAGGCCGCCGAGGCAGGTGATCCCGGAGCTCGTACCTATCTAGGGTCCAAGATTCTTTTGGCAGATTTGAAAACCTCCGAATCGTCGACTGGCACAATTGAAAAGCGTCCTACCCCGGCCGAAGTAAAGACTGCGGCAGAACAAATGCTTGAGTTGGCAATGACTGGAAACCGATTGGCCGTTAGCCAAGCATATATCGTGACCAGTACAGATCGCTACGGGTTGAATGATCCAATCGCAGCGGCAGCATGGAAAATGGTAATGTTTCAACGTCCAGATGCATCTTCATTTGACATGGATATCCCTGACGTACAACTACCAGAAACGATGAGTGAGTCCGATAAATCAAAGGCAGTTGCCAGGGCAAGGGAGTATTTCAATTTGTGTTGCAGACGCTTGGATACCTTGTCTGGTCAGGTCCAGTCGTCCAAGTGATTGTTGAATGGGACCTCTGAATATGGCGTAGTCACTCGCAGATCCCGAAAGCCACCTCATTGGTGGCTTTTTTTACGAACATGTGTTGGTGTATCCAGCCATCTTGCTACCCCAAATAACCGCACTCATGAGCTCTGGCACTGCCTTGCCGGCGGGCGACATGATGGGTTGTGCCGGATTTTGATGTCGTGACACGTAGTACCACTTCGCGATGAAGAGCGATCTATGGCGCGAGCAGGGGTAAGCAGGCGCACTTTCACCACTGGCCCCAATCGCGGCTTCGTACGTTCCGGCTTGGCAGCGAACACCGTGCATTGAGTGTCTGTTGGCTTGCTCCTGAAGCGATCGAAATGGCGGTAGCTTGGCTGTCAGCGACCGGCCTTCTCACGCCATTCAAAATTATTGCTTTTAGCGTCAACTGGGCTGAAGCAAAGGTATACATTGCACTTTGGAATGGGGTTGATCCCGATAACCAGAGCATGATAATTTTTTCGAACTAATGTCGATCCTTTAAACCACGAGGTAAATTTTGAGAGATCACTTGATGCTTTTGATTTTCGTCTTGTCGGTATCAGCTCTCACTGGATGTGCCCCACGTGGGGATGCGAGAGCGTCGCGGCCGGCTGTTCAGCGGGACATTGAAAGCTATGCAATAGCTAGCTGCCTAGCTCAACAAACGAACGAGTATGTCAAAGATCAAGGTGATGCTTGGGCGTCCGTCATCGTTCAGCGTATGAAAGGCGATTTTGATGCCCTAGCGGAGATTTCAGAGCAAGTAAAGCGTGAGAGTGCTCAAGACAAGATCCCGATGACGCGTGACGAGTCGAATCCTATGAGGTCCAAAGCGTTGCCAGTAATGCACTGCGGAGAGCTTATTGACAGGCCTGCGGTGCGAGCTGCGATCCAGAAGGCCGTTGTAGCTCTCCGGCCATCGTACGCGCAAGAGTGAGGCGGCGGACGGCAGGGGCCGTTGGCCTCTGCGCGAGCCCTCGTCGACTCGCCAGCACTAATGGATGGATATGAGACGGCCACATAAACATCACATATCCGCGCCAAAGAAAAAAGCCGCTGCTACCATTTTGATAGCTGCGGCTTTTCTGGCCATGCGGCCTAAGTTTGGTGGGTCCTGAGTGACTCGAACACTCGACCTACGGATTAAGAGTCCGCTGCTCTACCAACTGAGCTAAGAACCCAAACTTTTCGTAAATCTGTCTGCATTGCTGCAGAGCCTCGAATTATGCACTAGTTTTTCAGCACTTTGCAAGTGGTGCCAAAAATTATTGCTGCGCGTTGCGGCTGGCCAGCTCGATGAACAGGCCGCTGTGGTCCAGTTCGCCCAGGCCGTGTTCCACGCCTTCGGCGTACAGGTTTTCGAAGAGTGCGGTGATGGGGGCGTCGAAGCCGATCTCGCCGGCGGTGGCCAGGGCGTTGCGCATGTCCTTGAGCTGCACCGCCATGCGGCCGCGGGGGGCGAAATCGCGCTCGACCATGCGCTGGCCGTGCAGCTGCAGGATGCGGCTGTCGGCAAAGCCGCCGCTGATGGCTTCGCGCACCTTGGCCATGTCGGCGCCGCCCTTGGCGGCGAACAGCAGCGCTTCGGCCACGGCGCCGATGGTGATGCCCACGATCATCTGGTTGGCCAGCTTGGTCAATTGGCCCGCACCGTGTGGGCCGACGTGGGTGGCACGGCCAAGCGCCTCGAACACGGGTTGGCCGCGGGCGAAGTCTTCGGGCCGCCCGCCGACCAGGATGGCCAGGGTGCCGTTTTCGGCACCCACGGTGCCGCCGGAGACGGGGGCGTCCAGGTGCGTGAGGCCCATCTCGCCCAGGCGGGCGGCGTGGTCGCGGGCTTCGCGGGGCTGGATGGACGCCATGTCGATGAAGAGCGCGCCTTTGCGCATGGCGCTGGCAGCGCCGGTGTCGAAAAGCACCTGCCCGACCACGGGGCCATTTTCCAGCAGGCTGACCACGATGTCGGCATGCTGGACGGCGCTGGCAGGGGTGTCATGCACGGTGATGCCGAACGCGGCCAGGGGCTCGGCCTTGGCGCGGGTGCGGTTCCAGGCGTGGACCTGGTGGCCCGCTTCGCGCAGGCGGCGCGCCATGGGGCGGCCCATCATGCCAATGCCGAGGACGGCGATGCGAAGCCGTGGAAGCTGTGGAAGTGGCGGGGTGGTGGTCATGGCGCTGTCCATCCTCTGATCATTCTCTGATGTTGTCTCTCTGGACATCATGGTCCTTTTTGGTGCGCGTCCCTGTCACGGAGCTTGCAGCCCGGCCCGATTGCCCAGATGATTCCGCAGCACAAAAAAGGAGACACATCCATGAGCCTGCCCCTGAACGACCCCGCCTGGCTGGAGCGCATGTACAACAACCGCGCGCTGGTGCCCGACCACATGGATTACCTGCAGCGCTGGGCGAAGACGTCCGCCGACGTGCGTGCCAGCCAGCCCTGTGTGCTGGATGTGGCGTACGGCACCGGAGTGCGCGAGACGCTGGACATCTTCCCCGCGGCGCGCACCGCGCCGGGCGGTGTGCCGGTGCTGGTGTTCATCCATGGGGGGTACTGGCGCGCGCTCGACAAGTCCGATCATTCCTTCATCGCGCCGCCGTTCACGCAGGCGGGTTTTTGTGTGGTGGTGGTGAACTACGCACTGTGCCCCGGCACGCCCGAGGCGCCGGTGACCATCCCGCACATCGTGCGGCAGATGGAAAAGGCGGTGGCGTGGGTGGCGCGCAGCATCACGGGCCATGGGGGCGACCCGCGGCGCATCACGGTGGCCGGGCACTCGGCGGGCGGGCACCTGGCTGCCATGATGCTGACCAGCGTGTGGTCGCTGATCGGCAACGGCCTGCCCGACGGGCTGGTGCGCAGTGCGCTGTCGATCTCGGGCGTGCATGACCTGGAGCCGCTCAAGCACACACCGTTCCTGCAGGACGCCTTACACCTGACCGATCAGCACGTGCTGCAGGACAGCCCCTCGCGCCTGCTGGCGCCGGAGCACGGCATTCTGTACTGCGTGGCCGGCGGCGACGAGAGCGAAGAGTTTCGCCGCCAGAACGGCCTGGTGCTGCAGTCCTGGGGCGAGCATTCGGTGCCCCGCTGCCAGATATTGCCGGGGCTGCACCACTTCAGCATCCTCGACACGCTGGCCCAGCCGGGCAAGGACCTGCACCACATGGCGCAGAACCTGTTGCGGATGTAGGGCCGGCGGTCCGCGGCCTGGCGGCTACATCAGCAGGTGCTCGCCCGCGTTGTCGCCGCCCAGGATCACGTAGTTGACCTTGCGGATGTCCATCAGCTTCTTGCCGCCGGCGTAGCTGATGGAGCTTTGAACGTCCTGCTCCATCTCGATGAGCGTGTTGGCCAGTTGGCCCTTCACCGGCTCCAGGATGCGCTTGCCTTCGACGTGCTTGTACTCGCCCTTGTTGAAGTCGCTGGCAGAGCCGTAGTACTCCTTGAACAGCGCGCCATCGACCTCGACGGTCTGGCCGGGCGATTCTTCGTGGCCGGCGAACAGCGAGCCGATCATCACCATGCTGGCGCCAAAGCGGATGCTCTTGGCGATGTCGCCATGGCTGCGGATGCCGCCGTCGGCAATGATGGGCTTGGTGGCCACGCGCGCGCACCACTTCAAGGCCGACAGCTGCCAGCCGCCCGTGCCAAAGCCGGTCTTGAGCTTGGTGATGCACACCTTGCCCGGGCCCACGCCCACCTTGGTCGCGTCGGCGCCCCAGTTTTCCAGGTCGATCACGGCCTCGGGCGTGGCCACGTTGCCGGCAATCACGAAAGCCTTGGGCAGGTGCTGCTTGAGGTAGCCGATCATGTTCTTCACGCTGTCGGCGTGGCCGTGCGCGATGTCGATGGTGATGTACTCGGGCGTCAGGCCCAGGGCCACCAGCTGGTCCACGG
Organism: Acidovorax sp. LjRoot194; assembly: GCF_964253015.1. Taxonomy (NCBI): domain Bacteria; kingdom Pseudomonadati; phylum Pseudomonadota; class Betaproteobacteria; order Burkholderiales; family Comamonadaceae; genus Acidovorax; species Acidovorax sp. LjRoot194. The sequence continues at coordinate 1,680,464 of NZ_CAXUQB020000001.1, forward strand.
TGTCGTAGTCGGGCTGCTTCACGCCCAGCGAGATGGAGGCGTAGCAGCCCTGCGCATGCATGTCCTTCACGAACTGGACATTGTCCAGGTCGAAGCGGTGCATCACGTAGAAGTAGCCGTTTTTCGCCATCCAGGTGCAGATCTTTTCGTCCACCACCGTCTTCATGTTGGACGGCACCACCGGCAGCCGGAACGAGCGCCCGCCCAGCTCCACGCTGGCATTGCACTCCGAGCGGCTCTCGACGAGGCACTTGCGGGGCAGCAGCAGAACATTGTCGTAGTCGAAGATTTCCATGAGATTCCAAGCTCCATCAAAGGACGCAGCAAAACGATTTTTGCTGCGGTGGGCGCTTGGCTTGCCCCGGCTTGGTTTGTGGGCGGGGCCGTGGTGGCCGCTCCGAACCCCGCACTGCGCGGGCACAAAAAAACCGGGCGTCAAGAAACTTGGGCCCGGTGATTGATTCTACCCGCCTGTTCAGTGCACGTTATAACGATGCGGGTATGACCGGTATGGCCTTGCTGCTTTCAGGTCGCAGGGTCGGCCCTTTGGGCGGCCACCGCGTTGGGGTCAGCGGCAGGCGGACTGTGCAGCCGCCACCATGCGCCCCTGAGCGTCCTGCACCCAGCCCACCATGCGCAAGCGCTCTGGCTGCGAGCCTTCGGGGATGCGCATGGGGCGAATCTCCTTCCAACCCGAACGCTCCTTTTTTGATAGCTGGTTGCGCCCGTCCCATGTGCCCTGCAGCAGATTGCGCACCACATTGCGCGCTACCGCGGTGCCTTCGGCGCCTGCAGGGATCGACTCCACCATCAGCAGGTTGAACGTCCAGGGGCCCTCGGCTGCACCGCGCTGCGAGCCGCCCCGTGGTGGGGTGAGCGAAATCGCCGCACCGAGATAGTCATTGAACGGCAACCCGTGGGCCACGCGCAGCCGGCCGGGCGCGGGGGCTTCGGTGGTGGCGATGTGCACATCCGATCGCGTCGGCACGCTGCGCCCCAGCGCCTGCAAACGTGCCAGCGCATCGTTGGTGGCCGCTGCCGACAGTGGGGCATCGTCGCCTGCGGCGGTCGGCACGATCCAGTCGATGACCAGTGCAGCGGACTGCGCCGACGGCGCAGGCGTGTTCGGCTCGCCCCAGCAGGCCTCGCAATCGGCGCTGATGAAGCGTTCGAGCACGGCGACAGGCCGGGGTTGACCGTCGCTGGAGCAGGTGGCTTGCGCAGAAGCAAGCAGCGGCAGGCAGGCGCTGATGAGCGTGGCAGCAGCTACGGCAGACCGCATGTCAGGTACCGGTCCGGCATTCGGGGGGGAGCGGCGTACCCGGAATCACAACCTCGGGGCGGCACGGATCGGCCTTGCGCACCTGCCGGATGCCTGCGGTGTAGTCCTCTTGTGCAACCCGAGCAGCGGTGCCGTCGGGCATATAGGCTGTGAATTCGTAGCTCAGGTTTGTGAGGGTTTGAGAATCCACGCTGATGGCGTATTTGCAAGCAGCCTCCTGGGCCCACAGCTGGCTGCTGGACTGGGCAAGGCCCTTGGCCTGGATCTGAGGTGCGTAGTGGCTCTGCAGCACCAACAGGTTGCTGGTCACCCGGTACTGGGCCAGACCTTGCGCGTTGCGCATCGGGGTATCCACCGTCTGCACCGACACAGGTGCCCATGTGCGGGGGCCGACCGCCTGGACCGGCCATGCAAAGGGCTGCACATGCGCAACCATCCAGGCGCACACGGCGGCATCCTGCGAGTACGTCAATGCAGGCATGGGTACAAGCGGCGGCACACCTGCGCCGGGGCCTTCTTGCGCCGTATCTCCGTTGCCACCGCCGCAGCCGGCCAGCACGACCGACAGTGTTGTTGCGCAAGCCAGCACGTGCCGGCGAATGTTGTCCTTCACAGCAGGTTCCTCCCATGGATGCATGTCACTGCATCATAGGACGAAGGCTTTCCTACAATGCCTGGATGTCCCCACAAGATTCGCTAGCTGGCTTCGAGCCCCTTTCTGCGTCCGCTGCGCAGCAGCCCACGTCGCCCCTGCTGCAAAACCTCAACGACGAGCAACTGGCCGCCGTCACGCTGCCGGCAGGCCATGCGCTGATCCTGGCGGGCGCGGGGTCCGGCAAGACGCGGGTGCTCACCACCCGCATTGCCTGGCTGCTGCAAAACGGCTACGCCACGCCCGGCGGCATTCTGGCCGTGACGTTTACCAACAAGGCCGCCAAGGAGATGGTGGCACGGCTGTCAGCGATGCTGCCGGTGAACGTGCGCGGCATGTGGATCGGCACCTTTCACGGCCTGTGCAACCGCCTGCTGCGCGCGCACCACAAGGCTGCGGGGCTGCCGCAGTCGTTCCAGATCCTTGACACGCAAGACCAGCTCTCGGCCATCAAGCGCCTGTGCAAGCAGTACAACGTCGATGAAGAGCGGTTTCCGCCCAAGCAGCTGTCGTACTTCATCGCCAGCTGCAAGGAAGAGGGCATGCGCCCCGGCGACGTGCCCACGCAAGACAGCGACAGCCGCAAGAAGGTCGAGGTCTATCAGCTGTACGAAGAGCAATGCCAGCGCGAAGGCGTGGTCGATTTCGGCGAGCTGATGCTGCGCAGCTACGAACTGCTGCGCGACAACGAACCCATCCGCGAGCACTACCAGCGCCGCTTCGCGCACATCCTGGTCGACGAGTTTCAGGACACCAACAAGCTGCAGTACGCCTGGCTCAAGCAGCTGGCCGGCAATGAGATCAGCGGGCGCTTCGAGGCGCGCGGCAGCGTGATCGCGGTGGGCGACGATGACCAGAGCATCTATGCCTTCCGCGGTGCACGCGTGGGCAACATGGCCGACTTCGTGCGCGAGTTCGACGTGCAGCGGCAGATCAAGCTCGAGCAGAACTACCGCAGCTACAGCAACATCCTCGACTCGGCCAACACGCTCATCAGCCACAACAGCAAGCGCCTGGGCAAGAACCTGCGCACCACGCAGGGCCCTGGCGAGCCGGTGCGGGTGTACGAGGCCAGCACCGACCTGGCGGAGGCGCAGTGGATGGTCGACGAGATCCGGCAGCTCGTGCGCAGCGATGGCTTCGAGCGCAAGGAGATCGCCGTGCTCTACCGCAGCAATGCCCAAAGCCGGGTGATCGAATCGGCGCTGTTCAACGCCAGCGTGCCCTACCGCGTGTACGGCGGCCTGCGCTTCTTCGAGCGCGCCGAAATCAAGCACGCGCTGGCGTACCTGCGCCTATTGGAGAACCCGCAGGACGACACCAGCTTCTTGCGCGTCGTCAACTTTCCGCCGCGCGGCATTGGCGCGCGCAGCATCGAGGTGCTGCAGGACGCAGCCCGCGCCACCGGCTGCTCACTGCACGATGCCGTGAGCGCGGTGCCGGGCAAGGCGGGGGCCAACCTGGGCGCGTTCGTCGCGATGGTGGACGTGCTGCGCGAGCAGACCCAGGGCCTCAACCTGCGCGGCATCATCGAGCAGATGCTCGAATCGTCGGGCCTGCTGGAGCACTACCGCGCAGAAAAAGAAGGCGCCGACCGCATCGAGAACCTGGAAGAACTGGTCAACGCGGCCGAGAGCTTTGTCACGCAAGAGGGCTTTGGCCGTGACGCCGTGGCCCTGCCGCTGGATGAGCACGGCAGCCCCCTCACGCAGAGCGCGGTCAGCCAGGGCCTGGACCCCAACGCCCCCGTGCTGGACGAGGCGCTGCAGCAGCCCACGCCCGGCATCGTCGACGCCGACACGGGCGAGACGCTGTCACCACTGGCCGCATTCCTCACGCACGCGGCGCTCGAAGCGGGTGACAACCAGGCCCAGGCCGGGCAGGACGCGGTGCAACTGATGACGGTGCACGCCAGCAAGGGCCTGGAGTTCGACGGCGTGTTCATCGGCGGCATGGAAGAGGGCCTGTTCCCGCACGAAAACTCCGCCAACGAGCGCGATGGCCTCGAAGAAGAGCGCCGCCTGATGTACGTGGCCATCACCCGCGCACGCAAGCGCCTGTACCTCAGCCATTCGCAGACCCGCATGTTGCATGGGCAGACGCGCTACAACATCAAGAGCCGCTTCTTCGAAGAGCTGCCCGAAGCCGCGCTCAAGTGGATCACGCCCAAGCAACAGGGCTTTGGTACGTATGCTCCTAATTCAGGAGCTGGTAGCGCTTATGGGTCCAGCGGTAGAGGCCCTTTTGGCTTCAAATCCGAGACCTTTGCCAGCCCCCCGGTGCCGGTGCAGAAGGCGGCGCCCTCGCACGGACTGCGGGCGGGTGTTGCGGTCTTCCACACCAAGTTCGGCGAAGGCAAGGTGCTGGCGATCGAAGGCACGGGCGACGACGCGCGCGCGCAGGTCAACTTTCCGCGCCACGGCACCAAGTGGCTGGCGCTGTCGGTGGCCAAGCTCACGGTGGTGGACTGAAGCAAGCCCGCCATGCCGATGAGCAGCACGCTGTCGTGGCGCACGCAGTGGGCCGAGTACCGCAGGCCCTGGAAACTGTCCGCCCTGGCCGTGGGCATCGGTTTGCTGCTGCTGGGAGCTGAGCTGACGCCCGCGCCAGACTGGGACGTCCCCATCAGCTTCATCATGGGCCTGCTGGCGTATGCCACCGCTCCCTGGAGCTTGCGCGTGCTCATGGAGCGGCAGTGGCGCGTTCTGCCCCTGGCGGTGTTCATGACATGGTTCACCGTCGACGGGTGCTACGCGATCTACTGGTATGTGAAGGACCCGGCCGTGCTGGAGCTGATGCGGGACGTGAACTTTCTCGCCTCACTGACGCTGTACGGCATGTGCGGCTTGGTGTGGCTGTACCAGGGGTCGCTGCGGCAGGGCTGGCAGGCCCTCTGTCAGCCCCGCTTGTCGCGCCGGTGAGCGCCATGCCGCACCACCGTTGAAAGGCATGTGTTGAGCGTTGCGGCTGCACCTGGTCCTATTTGGCTGTGGGTCCCGCCATCGTGATCTTCATGGCCTGCACAAGCCGTGGGAGTGTTTCGTGCTTCGCAATGCTGTAACGCACTGTGAGGCTCTTCATTGAGTTTTCATAACTCGGTGAAACGGTGGATTGCCCTGCACTATTGCGCCAGGCCTGCCTGCTCAGCGTCATTGCCCAGCTTCTTTGCCATTCCAACGGTCGTGCTGCAGCGCTGCAAAGCAGCCTACAACTCCTTACCCCTGCGCGGCCAGGGTCTCCAAGAATGGGTCAACGCATGGCGCCCATCCTCTGTTCCCTGGCGTCCACTGCGATCCATTCTGGGAGGACAACCATGGCATCACCCCCGTCGCTATATGCATCCGAATTTCGTTTCCAACCTGTGAGCCGGGCTGCCGCTGTCGTGCTGCTCGCCAGCTGGCTGGCCGCCTGCGGGGATCGCGCCAACGAGACAGCGGCAGCACCGTCGACAGGGGCGGCAGCGGCGGCATCACCGGCATCTCCCGCAGTGCCTGCAGTGGCTGCCACGCCGGTGTCGCCGGCCCATCCGACTGCTGCTCCTGCTGTCGCCGCTGTGCAGGCCGCACCCGTCAAGTTGCCACTGGCCGTACAGGGGGTCGCACCTGCGGGGCTGACCGTGCGCATCAAAGGTGCCGAAGTGGGTGGCGATGCCACCGTGCTGGACGTGAGCATCTCGTTCGCCAACCGCATCACCAACTCGACGATGCTGGCGCTGGCCGACACCTACCTGCAGGACGAAAGCGGCGCCAAGCTGCACATCCAGCGCCCCGAAGGCAACCGGGACATCACCATCCGCGAAGGACAAACGCTGGAGGGGCAGCTCGTCTTTATGGGCAGCGTGGCGACCAGCGCGCGGCAGCTCAAGCTGGTCTTCAACGACGGCAACCAGGGCGACAACATCGTGGCACCTGGCCTGGCCATCGACGTGCCACTGCCCGCCGCCAAGGGCTGACCGCGTGGGGTGTGTGCGATCCAATGCAGTCTCGCAAGGCCTGGTGCTTGCGTCGGTGGCAGTGGGGCTTGTGGCAACGCTGCTGATGACCCCGTCGGTGGGTTGGGCACAGCAGGTGCGAGGCGCTGATGTGCGCAGCGGCCGGTCGCTGAAAGACTTGCCCACGCAATTGCGGCCGGCTGCCGCAGCACCCGCCACACGGCTCAGCCCGGTAGATGGGCAGGGAGCGCTCGGCGCCTCATCGCGGCAGACCTTACTCCAGGCCGCAGCGCCCGCCACCTCGCTGGCGGCTGCAGCACAGCCGCAGACGACGCTGCTGCGGCAGGCAGAGGTGCCGCCGCAGCGGCTGGCCATCACCCGCAGCTTGCTCGCAGAGCTCCATGCGCGGCCTACCGCGCAGCAAGCGATCTCCATCGACCTGCCTGCCGACGTGCTGTTCGATTTTGACAAGGCCACCCTGCGGCCTGATGCGCTGCCCACGCTGCAGAAGGCGGCAGAGCTGATCCAGAGCTATCCGAGCGCGCCGTTGCGCGTCGTGGGCCACACCGACAGCAAAGGCTCCGATGACTACAACGACACGCTGTCGCAGCGCCGCTCTCAGGCAGTGGCGCATGCACTGCAAGAGCGCACGGGCCGCAGTGCCGCAGCCCAGGGGCGCGGCAAGCGCGAACCTGTGGCTGCCAACACCACGCCGGACGGCCAGGACGACCCCGCGGGCCGCCAGCGCAACCGGCGCGTGCAGATATTGATCGAGCCACCGGCGGGTGGCGTCCCCTCATGAAGGAGAGCTTATGGCGTTGATCACATGCCCCGACTGCAACCGACAGGTGTCCTCACTGGCCGTGGCCTGTCCGGGGTGCGGCTACCCCATCGCTTCGGCCCATGGCGAGTTGGGCCCGGGCGGCCAGAAGCCGCTCAGCGCCCTGCAGTCGCCCCAGGTGTGGGGCCGTGTGACCGGCGTGGTGGGCGCCTGGCTGGTCGCACCGTGGATCGCCCGCATGCTGGCCGTGGTGGGCGCCTGCGTGATGGGGTACTTTCTGTTTCGGGGCGGCCGGCAGTGAGCGGATGAACTGAGGGCTGTTTGGCGCGGTGCAGCGCGGTGATTCCGTCTGAAGCAGAGGCCGTAGCAGCCGCCGGTTCACAACCGCGTCGTCAGAGACGCACCCAGTGGTTGTCCATACGCGCACCGGCCAGGGCGTGGGCATGCGGATGCGCGACAGGGCGGTCCCCCTGCGCGTCCTGCAGCGTGCGCGTGAGCCCTGCCGCCCAGAGCTGGTCTTGCGCATCGGCGGCCAGCGCGCATACTTCTTCGAGCGGAATCAGTCCGCGCCAGGTGCCGTCGGCCGCGAAGTGCGCCACGCCGTCGACCCGGGGGCAGCTCACCGCCCAGCCAGCGCGGGTTGCGGCAATGCTGCCACCGTAGCCATACAGCGACCGCGGCGCCGCATGCGGCGTCAGCTGGCGTCCATCGAACCGCGCCAGGATGGGCGCCGCCGCCTTCGCGGCGCTGTCGCCATGCTCGGCCTGCAGGGCAATCCCCAATGTCTTGCCATCGGGGCTCCACGCCAGGTGGCGCAGGCTCAGGCGTTTGTCCTCCAGCCGCCATTGGCCCAGCAGGTCGCCCTTGCGGCCGTCGAGCCGTACCAGAGACGAATCCATGGTGTCCAGATCGCGCTTGACCCGGCCCGTTTCAGGCGATGTGGGCACGCCGCCGTTGGCAACGATCAACGTGGGCGCGCCACGACTGCCGGTGTCCCAGATCAGTTCGTGGGCGTCGATGCCGTGGGTGGGCCACTCGGCGATTTTTTGCAGCGTGGCGGCATGCCGCACGCCGATCAAGCTCTGGCCGGTTTCCGTATCGGTTTCGGTGGTGTAGACGCGTTGGCCGTCCGGGCTGCACAGTGCATGGCCGTTGAAGGAGCGCTCTCCGTCCTGCCACAGCCACAGGGGTGGGCGGCTGCCCCGGCCTGGCTGCCAGTGCACCATCCAGTCGCCCGGTCGGCGGGACACGGCCAGCACCGCGCCGCCGGGCAGCACGCACAGGCCATGGGCGCGGGTCGGCACCTCCATCGCAGCGCGCACCTGCAGGGCCTGGCCCGCGCCTTCGTGCGCTGACAGCGAGCCTATGTAGAAGCTGCCCTCGCGCTCCCAGGCAGCCGCGAGCGAGATGCCTGCAGGGCCGCCTGCGCCGGTGCTGGCCCATGCGCTGCGCGGCAGCACCGTCCACGCGCTGAGGCCAGCGAGCATGGCCAGCACCTGCCGCCGGTTCTGCCCGAGCAAGGGGGGCGCTGGCTGCGCGCAGGGGTTGTGTTTACTAGTCACCGTCCGCATCCGAAAACCCGATGCTCACCTGCAGCGCAGGCGCCACTTCGGATTCGGCCAGAAACTTCAGCGCCGTCAGGTCCTTGGCCGTCTGCTGGATGGCCGCCTTGCTCTGCAGGCCAGACTTCTGCACCTGGGCCATCGACGCGTCGACCTTGTCGGTGGCCTGGCGCAGCTTGTCGGCCAGCGGGTTCAGGCCCTTGCCGCGCAAGTACATCTCCAGAGGCACCAGGGCCTCGCCAGCCGCCGGTATCTCGGCGCTGGCGGGCAGGGTGGTCACGCTGCGCAGGCCGCCCCAGGTGGCCGCCCAGGCCGCCAGCGTGTTGCCGCTGGCGGTGCGGGGGTAGTCGGGTGTGCGCGTGCCCTGTGCTGCGCGCAGCGGCTTGTCCATCTGTGCCCAGCGCAGGCGCTCGATGCCGCCCACCCACTGGTTCACGAATTCGCTGATGGCCTGGGTGGACTGCTCCTGCTCGTCCTCGGCGCCCCAGTCGGTGGTCGCCGCGTCGGCGTAGGCCTTGGCCAGGGCGGCCGATTCCCGCGCCACGTCCTGGGCCACTTCGTGCGCGTAGCTGCAGGCGGGGCTGCCGGGCTGGGCCGGGCGCGTCCACAGCAGCCATTCCAGCGCGGGCAGGCCCTTGGCGGGCGTGCCGATGCGCTCGAAGGCCTTGGCGCCCTGGGGCTGGGTGGCGATGGCTTTTTCGATCAATGCGGGGCGCGTGGGCGTGAAGTCGATGGAGCGCTGACTGCGGCGTGCGATGACCGGGCCGACCGACACAGCGGCGAGCTGCTCCCACGAGCGGGCCGTGGCCTGCCAGGCGGTGCGTGCGGATTCGAGCGCGGCCTTGCCGTCTGCTGCCGGGGCCTGGCAAAGCGCAGCCACGGCGGGCACCAGGGCGCGGGCATCGCGGTCAAAGTCCTGTGCGCGTGGCAGGGCCCAGTGGCCGTAGATGCCTTGCAGGGCATGCACCGTGTCGTAGAACGGCACGGCGTTGCGCTGCCAGGCTGGGGCAGCGGCGGGCACCTGCGCTTGTGCCACCGCAGGCAGCACTGCAGGGGCCAGGGCCGTCAGCCAGAGGCTGGCGCGCAGCATGCGCCGCAAGGTGTTGATCTTCATAGTGACTCCACGAATTTCACAAGCGCGTCCCGGTCGGCCTTCTTCATCTTGAGCACCTGGTCCTTGGCCTCTTCGGCCTCGCCGCCATGCCACAGCACGGCTTCGAGTACGCCGCGCGCGCGGCCGTCGTGCAGCAGGCGGGTGTGGCCGTTCACGTCCTTGATCAGGCCCGTGCCCCACAGCGCAGGCGTCTTCCACTGCCGGCCGTTGGCACCGAAGTCGGGCCGGCCGTCGGCCAGGCGCTCGCCCATGTCGTGCAGCAGCAGGTCTGTGTACGGAAAGATGCGCTGCCCGCTCAGCGCCTTGCTCGTCAGCTGCGGGAAAGGCCCCTCCTGGGTGACGTAGCTCGGGCGGTGGCAGGTGGCGCACTGGGCCTGGCTGAACAATGCCTGGCCGCGCAGCACCTGTGCATCGTTGATGTTGCGGCGCGCGGGCGGGGCCAGCGTGGCCTGGTAGAAGATCACGTCGGCCAGGGTCTTGTCGTCGATCTCGACGCCGGGCTGACCCTGGTCGCCACCGCTCTTGCCGCTGGGGGCGGCCAAGCAGTCCTTTTGTGTGGGTGTGCAGGCCTCTTGCGCGAAGTGGCGCGAGGTGATGCCCATGTCGCCCAGGAAGGCACCGCCCGTCTGGTGTGCAATGGTGGCCACGTTGGCCTTCCAGCCGAAGCGCCCGATCATCATGCGGCCGGCAGGGCCGTCCCACACCTTGTTGGGTACGCCCTTGATGGGGCCGGGCGCGGCGGCCTGGTCGGCTGCATTGGCCAGGATGTCGGCCTCGGCAATGGCTTCGAGCAGGCCCACGCCGATGATCTGCGGCGCAATGCGCGGGCTCGTCATCACGTCCTTGTGCAGGGGGCCGTAGCCCAGGTCGGCAAAACCGTAGATGGGCTTTTGCAGCGTGTAGGGCGTGCCGTCGGCGAACTTGCCCTTGATGGTGTCGTAGCGCAGGGTCACGCGGCCTTCGGGCTTGACGCCATGGATGGCCGCGTTGTTGAACTGGTCGCCGTACACCGGGTCGTGCACCGGCCCGCCGTGCACGTCGGTGCCGGGGATGGACAGGCGAATCAGCAGTGCGACCGTAGGGTCCTTCGTTTCGCCCAGGCGGTTGAAGATCGCTGGCGGCTCGCCCCGGCCGTCCTGCACATGGCAGCCGCCGCACGAGCGCGCGATGAAGTGCGGGCCGAGGCCGTCGCGGGCTTTGGTGGACGCAGGTGCCTCCACCCAGTTGCGCCGGAAGAACGAGTTGCCGATGACGAAGCGCGTGCGCTCCTCATCGGTGAGGTTGGCGGCCGGGAACGAGAAGGCATTGCGGCCGGTGGCGAACACGGTGGTTTCGCCGCCGGTTTTTTCGCCCAGCGGGTCAGGCTGGGGCGCCGCCGTCAACGACTGCAGGCCCAGGCCGCCGAAGCCGGCGATTGCGACGATGCCGATGCTGGCTGCTGCCAGGCGCACGGTGCGCCGGCGGGCAATGGCTTGCGCAGGCTTCATGCTCAAGGCTGGACCAGGGTCAGTTTGGTGATGCCGATCGCGTTGGCTGCGGCCACCAGGTCTTTACTCTGCTGCGTGAGGCTGTCGATGGTCTTCTGGATGCGCTGGCGACCCGGCGCGTCCTTGCCGCCGATGATCTCGCGGTCGAACGGTGCCTGGATGCCCTCAGCGGCAGCGACCGAGGCCGCGATCTGCTTGGTGGTCTTGTCGGCCAGCGCCGCGTCCTTGGCGGCCACCAGGTCGCGCAGCGATGCGCCCTTGACCACGCTGCCGTCGGCACGCTGGTACTCGCCCAGCCACACGTTCTGGATGCCCTTGGCGTTGGTCACCGCGTCGCGGTGGGTGTTGTCCGAAAAGCACGAGTGCTCGTCTTCCTGGTCCTGGCTGTTCAGGGCCACTTCCAGGCGTTCGCCGGCCAGCTCGCCGCGCGAGAGCGAGCCCAGGCCCACGAGCATCTTGCGCACGGACTCCTGGCCGCCCCGCGCGAACTTGCTGCGGTAGTTGTTCTTGGTGTCGGGCGCCCAGGCCTTCACCAGCGAGGTGAGGTCGTCGATGAGCAGGTCGGTCACCACGGTCAGGTACTGGCGGCGGCGGTCCGCGTTGGGGGCCTTGCCGTCCACGAAGTCTTCGAAGTTGCGGTCGCCCGGGCCGGTCTCGGACAGGTCCTGGCCCCACAGAAAGAACTCGATGGCGTGCCAGCCCGTGGCGATGTTCTCCTCGCCGCCGCGCTCGTTCTGCGCCGACAGGTTTTTCTTGTTGATGACGAACTTGCGGTTGTTCACGAGGCCCGCATTGGTCTTGCCCTGCACGCTGTCCACGAACGATTCGTCCATGGGCCAGGCGTTGATGCGGCCCTCGGGCCCGTTGTCGTTGTCGATGGGGCCGCCGTAGAAGCGGAAGGCCTCTGTCTGGCCGTAGAACTCGCGCGCGGCCAGCCATTTTTTGCGGGCGTCGGCCAGCGTGTCTGCCGAAGGCTTGGCGGTGAAGGCCGCCACGGCCTCGCGCAGCGCCTGGGCGCTGGCAAGCGCGTCGGCGTAGTTGGCGTGCACCAGCTGTGCGTAGTGCGCGGCCACGGCCTGGTTCGTCACGGCCTGCTGTGCTTGGGCCTGCGAGGGTGCTGCTGCAGGGGCAGCGGTTTGCGCGCCCGCGCCAGTGCCGTATGCACAGGCGGACAGTGCGGCCACCAGCAGGGAAGTCTTCAGGGAGGGGAACGTCATGCAGGGTCTCCAAGGAATCGCGCAGGCTGCCGCACGGGCGGCCTGTGGCCGGGCGTGGCACCGCGAGGGGATGGCGGGAACGGAGAGGCCGCACTTGGCTGGGTGAGCCCGCGCACCGGTCGGTGCTGGGGCGCGGTAGTGGCTGGGTGGGCGGTGGGAGCCGAAATTATACAAATGGTAGTGATTCGTATTCGACCCAATCCCCTTGCGCGCAGCCGGGATCGGGTGTCACAAAACCGACGCAAAAGCTTCACGGCGATGTCACCTGCGGTTTTTACGCTCCACAGGCTTTGTAACCAATAACCCCCCGAGGAAGACCCCATGACTCAACGTGTGGATGCGCCCGAGCAGGCCATTGACTTCAACAACGAGAACGCCAACACCTCCGCCAACCCCACGTTCGAGTCGGTGCTGGGTGCCCGCCTGTCGCGCCGTGGCCTGCTGCGTGGCAGCGTGGGCTCCGCGGGTACCGCCATGCTGGCCGGCTTTGGCGTGAGCGCTTGCGGCGGCGGCAGCGACGACCCCGCGGTGACGCCTCCGCCCGTGACGCCACCGCCCACAGGCCCCAAGCTGCTGGGCTTCGGCGCTGTGCCCAAGAGCCTGGCCGACGTGCTGGCCGTGCCTGCGGGCTACACCGCCAGCGTGATCTTCGCACTGGGCGACCCCATCGCCGCTGGCGTGGCCGCGTACAAGAACGACGGCACCGACGGTGATTTCGACAAGCGCGCTGGCGACCACCATGACGGCATGGAATGGTTCGGCCTGGGCGCCGACAGCAAGCGCAACGACAACGCCACCGAACGCGGCCTGCTGGCCATCAACCACGAAGCGACTACCGACGAGAAGCTGTCCTCGTATTTCCTGCACGCCAACGGCGGAACCACCACCTTGCCCCGCCCCGCAGCGGAAATTGACAAGGAAACAGCCATCCACGGCATCGCCGTGATCGAAGTGGCCAAGTCGGGTGGCAAGTGGGCTTACGCGCAGAACTCTGCGCTGAACTTTCGCCTCACGTCGCTCAGCCCCATCGAGATCTCGGGCCCGGCGCGCGGCAATTCGCAGCTGTTCACCAAGTTCTCGCCCAACGGCACCACCACCCGCGGCACGCTGAACAACTGTGGCACGGGCAAGACGCCCTGGGGCACCTTCCTGACCGGTGAAGAAAACTGGTTTGGCTACTTCACCCGCGGCGCCGCGGACGACGCAGCGCGCAACAACGACAAGAGCGTGACGTCCCTCAAGCGCTATGGCCGCACTCAGGGCGCCGCATCGCGCCACGGCTGGGAAAGCGGCGGCGCCGACGACAAGTATCAGCGCTGGAACAACAGCAAAACCGGCACGTCGGTGGACGGCACGGACGACTACCGCAACGAGATGAACGGCATGGGCTACATCGTCGAGATCGACGCCTATGACAAGACCCGCATGGCCAAGAAGCGCACGGGTCTGGGTCGGTTCGCGCACGAGAGCGCAGCGTTCGGCAAGGTGGTGGCCGGCCAGCCGCTGTCCATCTACATGGGCGACGACTCGCGCGGCGAGTACATCTACAAGTTTGTGTCCACCGCTACGTGGAACGCGGCCGATGCCAACGCCAACGACCGCCTGGCCATTGGCGACAAGTACCTTGACAGCGGCAAGCTGTACGCAGCCAAGTTCAACGCCGACGGCACCGGCAGCTGGGTGGAGCTGTCGCTCACCAACACCGCCATCAGCGGCTACACCACCTACAAGTTCGCCGATGCGGCCGACATCGTCATCAACACCCGCCTGGCCGCCGACGCCGTGGGTGCCACCAAGATGGACCGCCCCGAGTGGAACGCCGTGAACCCCGCCAATGGCGAGGTGTACTTCACGCTGACCAACAACAGCGCCCGCAGCGCCAACCCCGGCAGCGGCCAGTATCTGCCTGACGCGGCCAACCCCCGTGCCTACACCGACATGAAGGGCACCACCAAGCAGGACGGCAACCCCAACGGCCACATGGTGCGTCTGAAGGAAGGCACGTCCGTCCTGGCCTTCACCTGGGACGTGTACCTGTTCGGCGCCGAAGCCAGTGCCGACAAGACGCTGATCAACATCTCGGCCCTGACGGACGAGCAGGACTTCTCGAGCCCCGACGGCCTGGCTTTCAGCAAGGCCACGGGCATCTGCTGGATCCAGACCGATGACGGTGCCTACACCGACGTCAGCAACTGCATGATGATGGCGGCCGTGCCCGGCCAGGTGGGCGACGGCAGCAAGAAGACGCTGACGTACACCAAGACCGACGGCAGCAAGTTCGACGTCGTCACGCCCGTGGGCAAGGCGGCCACGGCCGATACGCTCAAGCGCTTCCTGGTGGGCCCCAAGGGCTGCGAGATCACCGGCCTGACCGAAACGCCGGACGGCAAGACGATCTTCGTGAACATTCAGCACCCGGGCGAATCCACCGGAATGGCAAACCTGGGCGACCCCGCCAAGTTCCAGAGCCAGTGGCCTGCCAACGCCGGCTACGGCGCAGGCAAGCGTCCCCGTTCGGCCACCATCGTGATCACGAAGAACGACGGCGGCAACATCGGTACCTGAGGTCGGAGTGCGGGAGGGCTGACCTCTCGCGCGTTCGCATCGACCGTTCAGGCCGGCCCCATGGGGCCGGCCTTTTTGCGTTCTGGCACCGCTGAAGGGCTGTGATTGGCGGTGATTTGCAGTGATTTGCAGCAAGGCGCAGTGTCGGGTAGTGATGCTCACTCATGGCCACCAATGCCACTGATGTCCGTGATGTCACTGATGGGCAGTGACGGCCCCGGGCGCCGCTGTCTCAGTAGTCGGAGCCGTAGGGCGACGGGGGGCGGGCGCGGTACGTTGGCGCGGGTGCTGGCGTCGCTGGCGTCGCTGGAGGCGCTGACGCCGGTGAGGACGCTGGCGTCGACCCCGCCGGTGCAGGCGATGCGCTGCTCCCGCCAGGCGCTGCGGGGTAGCCCATCTGCCCGGTGCCGTCCTTGCTGCCCTTTCGGCCCGCAATCTGCCAGGCGGTACGCTGTTGGATCAGGCTGGCCAGGAATTCCATCTCCTCGTCCGTGTGGTTGATGGCGCCAGCGGGCGTGAGCAGGCGGCCATTGCGCGGCGCGTTCTCGACCCAGAAGGACTGGTGGTAGGACGCCTCGCTCACCACGCTCTCGCCGCCGGTGGCCAGGTCCACGATGCCGTAGCAATTGCAGAAATATCCCCGGTTGCCCTGGTCCGCAAAGACCTCGGCATACACCCCCGTGCCGCGGATGCCCGCGGTGGCCGTGGGCAGGATGACCTTGCGGTCGGCGCCCTTGCCCCACACGCTGGCCACGGCGCCGCTGATGAGGCGCAGCACCTTGACGGCGGTGGGCGTGTCGCCCTCCAGCGCCACGTGGGAGTTCTGGCGCACCAGGAAGGCGCCGTCGCCCACGGCAAACACCACCGTGGCGCCCGGGCCGGTCTCGATGCGGTCGCCCGCGGTGATGGTGTGCTGCGGGGTCAGCGCCTCGCCGTTGCGCCGCACGTCGCCGCGCAGCTCCACGATGTTGCTGCGCGACTGGGCCCGGGCGGCCGTCCAGCCGCCACCGGCCACCCACAGCGCGGCCGCCTGCAGCAGGCTGCGGCGCCGGTGCCAGGCCAGCTCGTCTTCAGTGCGGCCCAGCAGCTGGGTCGGAGGGCGGGGGCGGTGGGGCTTCATGGGTGGCCTCGTCAGAGGGGTGGTGGGGCGGCTCGAAACAATCGCGGAAGGTGAACACGACCGATGTGAAGAACATGGCGGCCAGCATCATCGCGGCACCCACCATCACACCACCGGAGGCCGCGCCGCTCAGTCCCATCGCAGCCAGGAGCGCTGCCGCCAGCGTCACGACCACGCCGCCCAGCAGGAACACGCCCAGCCAGCCCAGCCCATAGACCATGAAGGCGCCGAAGTTGCGCAGGCAGGCCACGATGCTGAAGAACAGCGCCTTGACCGGCGGCACGCCGTGCCAGTGCACCAGCCCGGGTGCATGCCAGAACAGCAGCGACAGCGGCAGGTACAGCAGCATGGCCGTCCACATGGCGCTCTGGAAGGCCGCGTCTTCCGCCATCTCCTTGGTCAGGGGTGCACCGCCCAGGTACACCTTGGCAAACTGCCCGCCGTCGATCAGGGCCGACAGCCCCATCACCGCGAGGAACCCCACGGCGTACAGCGCGCCCAGGACCAGCATGTCGCGCAGCCGCTGCTGGCCGGTGCGAAACGCCACCAGCAGCACGGCGGGCGTGGGAAACCTCCCCTGCGTGGCCTCGGCCGCCGCCACCATCATCGCCAGCGTGGCCGATGGCAGCAGCGCCAGCGCGATGGCCGGCCCTACCAGCGGGATCAGCGTGGCCAGCGACATGGCCGCCATGGTCATGAAGAACAGCGCCGCCAGCGCCATGGGCTGCCGCCAGAACGCACGGACGCCCAGCTTGACCCAGGTCATGCCGGTGCGGGCGGGAACGATGTGGAGTTTCATGAATGCAATCGGGAAGAAAAGAGGACCTGCGCCCGCCTGTGCCATCCCCCACCGCCCTGGCCGGGGCCCGCGGCAAAGCGGTGGTGGGAGAAGAACAGGGCTGAATTTACCCCAGTGCCCCAATCCGGGCGCCATGAAGGGTGTCCAGGGTACGGAATGCGAGGGGGGCTGTGGGTGTGGGGAGGGCTACCCGGTGTGTTTCCAGTGAACTGCCAATGCCCGGGGTGCCGCGGTGGTGTGGCCGCGCATCAGGCCCTGTGCAGCGGCGACTTGGCTTGGTGTGAAGGGCAGTGGGGCACAGACAATGAGGCTACAGATGAAGCGGGCGTGCAATCCTGTCCTGCAGCACGCGCTCGAAGTGCGTGGGGTCGTGCGGCGTGAGCATGGACGCCTCGCGCGGCAGGTAGAAGTCCCACAGCCGCGAGATCCAGAATCGGAGGGCGCCTGCGCGCGCCATGGCGGGCAGCAGCTCGCGCTCTGCGGCGGTCAACGGGCGCACGGCCTGGTAGGCGTTCAGCATATCGGCCGCACGCGCGGCATCGTGGCGGCCCGTCGGCAGGTCGATGCACCAGTCGTTCAAGCACACGGCCAGATCGAACAGCCAGGTGTCCACGCCCGCAAAGTAGAAGTCGAAGAAGCCTGTGAGCTCTTCGCCCTCGAACATCACGTTGTCGCGGAACAGGTCGGCATGCACGGGGCCGCTGGGCAGCGCCGCGTAGGCAGAGCCCGCAGCCACGTGGTTCTGGTACGCCAGTTCGGAGCGCAGCAGCGCAGCCTGCGCTTCGCCGATATGCGGCAGCACCACCGGCACGGTCTCGTTCCACCAAGGCAGGCCGCGCAGGTTGGGCTGGTGACGTTCGAAGTCGCGCCCGGCCAGGTGCATGCGCGCGAGCATCGTGCCCACGGCGGCGCAGTGCACGCCCTGTGGCGCCAGCTGGCTCTTGCCGCGCAGCTTGTTGACCACCGCGGCGGGCTTGCCGCACACCGACAGCAGGATGTCGCCATCCTTGTCGGCCCGCGGGTCGGGCACCGGCACCCCACCGTGCGCCAGGTGCTTCATCAGGTACAGGTAAAAGGGCAACTGCTCGGCCGTGAGGCGCTCGAACAGCGTCAGCACGAACTGGCCCTGGTCGCTGGTCAGAAAGTAGTTGGTGTTCTCGATGCCGCCCTCGATGCCGCGCAGCTCTACCAGCTCACCCAGTTGTAAACGGCGCAGCAGGTCTTGCGCCTCGGTGTTGGAGACTTCGGTAAAAACGGCCATCGCTCAGGGGTGCGTAAGGTGAAGGGCTGACGAGAGGGGGAGCGGGGCGTGCGGGACGCCCCGGGGGTGACTGCGGCGCAGGAGGCGCAGTAAGTGCTGTTTAGAACTTCAGCACGTTCCACACACGCGGGCCGGTGGTCGTCTCGGCGCCGCTGTTGCTGCCAGCGCGGCTGCGGGCGCCATCGGGCGACTGCACTTCGTAGCTGGGCAGGTTGCCAGCCTTGGGCTGCACCGAAATCGTCTGCGTCTGGCCGCCCACGCGCAGCTCGTCGACCCGGCTGCCGGCGTCTTCGATCTGAATGCGCTCGGTGCGCTGATTGCCGCGTCCACCGGTCTGCTCTGGTTCTGATAGCGCCTCGCGCTTGTCTGCCGTGCCCTGTGGGGCAGTTTGACTGGTAGTTTGGGCCAGGACGGGGCTGGAGGCCATGGCCAGCAGCAAAAGGAGGTGTACAGCGCGCATGGGCGGGATTGTAGAGCGCCGGCCGTGGCCGGGCTGCGCGTGCACAATCCGCCCATGACCGAAGAATCCTCTGCATCCCCCAGCTCCGCCACAGCCCTTGAAGGCACGCTGACCTCCGCCACGCAACCGTCTGGCGGCAAAAAGACGCTGGTGCTGGTGGACGGCTCCAGCTACCTGTACCGCGCCTTCCATGCCATGCCCGACCTGCGCGCGGTGCCGGGCGACCCGGAAAGCCCCGCCACCGGTGCCATCCGCGGCATGATCAACATGCTGCAGGTGCTGCGGCGCGAGTTCCCGTCCGGCTATGCCGCCTGCGTGTTCGATGCGAGCGGCCCCACCTTCCGCGACGACCTGTACCCCGAGTACAAGGCGCAGCGCTCCCCCATGCCCGACGACCTGCGGGCGCAGATTGAGCCCATCCACGAGGTCGTGCGCCTGTTGGGCTGGCCCGTGGTCTGCGTGCCCGGCGTTGAGGCCGACGACGTGATCGGCACGCTGGCCGCCGTGGCGGCGGCGCAGGGCGTGGAGGTGATCGTCTCCAGCGGCGACAAGGACCTGTCGCAACTGGTGAACGAGCACATCACCATCATCGACACCATGAACGGCAAGAAGCGCGACGTGGCCGGTGTGACGGCCGAGTTCGGCGTGCCGCCATCACTGATGGTGGACTACCAGACCCTGGTGGGCGACACGGTGGACAACGTGCCCGGCGTGCCCAAGGTCGGCCCCAAGACGGCTGCCAAGTGGCTGGGCGAATACGGCTCGCTCGATGCCCTCATCGCCCGCGCCGGCGAGATCAAGGGCGTGGCGGGCGAGAACCTGCGCGGCGCGCTGCAATGGCTGCCCACCGGACGGCAACTCGTCACCATCAAGACCGACTGCGACCTGGCTGGGCATGTCGACGGTCTGCCTGCCATGGATGCGATCGCCATGCGCCAGGAAGACGCCGCCCCGCTGCGCGACTTCTATCAAAAGTATGGCTTCAAGGGCCTGGCCCGCGCGCTGGAATCCAACGCGCCTGCCGACGCCAAAGCCAATTCCAAGTCCAAGGCCACACTGCCGGGCGCCAGCGGCGACCTCTTCGCATCTCCCGAGGCGACATTCGTGGCCGAGGCTGCGCAGGGCCGCGAGGTGTCGTACGAAACCATCCTCACCTGGGCCGACTTCGACCGCTGGTTGGCCAAGCTGCAGACGGCTGAACTGGCCGCCATCGACACCGAAACCACGTCGCTCGATGAACTGCGCGCCGAGATCGTCGGCATCAGCTTCAGCGTGGAGCCCGGTGCCGCCGCCTACATTCCGCTGCGCCACGCCGGGCCCGATGCACCCGAGCAATTGCCGTTCGACGAGGTGCTGGCCAAACTCAAGCCCTGGCTCGAAGACGCCAGCCGCCCCAAGCTGGGCCAGCACATCAAGTACGACCGCCATGTGTTCGCCAACCACGGCATTGAGGTGCAGGGCTATGCGCACGACACCATGCTGCAAAGCTACGTGCTCGAAGTGCACAAGCCCCACGGCCTGGCCAGCCTGGCTGAGCGCCACACCGGCCGCAGCGGCATCAGTTATGAAGACCTGTGCGGCAAGGGCGCTCACCAGATCCCGTTCGCCCAGGTGGCGGTGGACAAGGCGGCGGCCTACTCGTGCGAAGACTCCGACCAGACGCTGGACGTGCACCGCGTGCTCTGGCCCATGCTCGAAGCCGAAGGCCCACTGCGCGGCATCTACGAGCTGGAGATGGCCAGCAGCGAAACCCTGTTCCGCATCGAGCGCAACGGCGTGCTGATCGACGCCGCCACGCTGGCCAACCAGAGCCACGAACTGGGCCAGCGCATCCTGAAGCTGGAGCAGGACGCCTACGAGATCGCGGGTCAGCCCTTCAACCTGGGGTCACCCAAACAGCTGGGAGAAATCTTCTTCGACAAGCTGGGCATGCCCGTGGTCAAGAAGACCGCCACCGGCGCGCGCAGCACCGACGAAGAAGTGCTGGAAAAGCTGGCCGAGGACTACCCCCTGCCCGCCAAGCTGCTGGAGCACCGCAGCCTGTCCAAGCTCAAGGGCACCTACACCGACAAGCTGGCCCAGCTGGCCAACCCGCGCACCGGCCGCGTGCACACCCACTACGCACAGGCCGTGGCCATCACCGGCCGCCTGTCCAGCAACGACCCCAACCTGCAGAACATCCCCATCCGAACCGTCGAAGGCCGCCGTGTGCGCGAGGCCTTCGTGGCGCCGGCGGGCAGCGTGATCGCAAGCGCCGACTACAGCCAGATCGAGCTGCGCATCATGGCCCACATCAGCGGCGACGAATCGCTGCTGCACGCGTTTCGTAACGGCCTAGACGTGCACCGCGCCACCGCCGCCGAGGTGTTCGGGGTGGAGGTCGACCAGGTAAGCAGCGAACAACGCCGCTACGCCAAGGTCATCAACTTCGGTCTCATCTACGGCATGAGCAGCTTCGGCCTGGCGAAGAACCTGGGGATAGAGACCAAGGCCGCAGCCGCCTACATCGACCGGTACTTTCAGCGCTACCCCGGCGTGAAGCAGTACATGGACGAAACCAAGGCGTCCGCCAAGGCGCGCGGCTATGTGGAAACCGTGTTCGGCCGCCGCCTGTATTTGCCCGAGATCAACTCCCCGAACGGCCCGCGCCGCAGCGGCGCCGAGCGGGCGGCCATTAACGCGCCGATGCAGGGCACGGCGGCGGATTTGATCAAGAAGGCGATGGTGGCGGTGCAGCAGGAGCTGGATGCGAACAAGCCGGGCATCAAGATGATCATGCAGGTGCATGACGAACTGGTGTTCGAACTGCCCGAAGGGGAAGTGGAGTGGGTTGGCACGCACATTCCGCGGTTGATGGCGGAAGTGGCGGATCTCAAGGTGCCATTGCTGGCCGAAGTCGGTGTGGGGCCGAACTGGGACAAGGCGCATTGATGTCGGGGACGATCATGTCGCCAAGATTGGAAGCTACTGGCTTTTGACGTTAAGAACCGCAAGTGCCTGATCCGGTCGTAACGAACTGGCCGGCAAGAAAGCCGGAGTTCGGCCAGGAGCGTAGGTGCAATGACAGGTGTTGAGTTCATCGTTCTCGCTCTTTGGGTAATGCTCCCCCCATGGTTGGTGGGTGCGTTACTGCTCTGGCGTTTCAAGCGCGGAGTGGCGCCCCAGATCGCGTTCTTGCTGTTCACGATGTCAATCGCAGGCGCAACCTTTGTTCTTGCTCCACGCGGGATGGGGCGCTTGCTAGGAATTCATGATGTAAGTGTCATGGGTAGCCAGATCATGCTTTCGCCGCTCGGTCTGGTGTCAGCGTTCTTAGCTTGGCCGCTATCCGCACGCTTGTTGAACCGTCGGTGACCATGACTCCAGACATGTGACGTGGGCACGTATGGGCTGTGCACTTCGTCCGATAGACGACGTCAGGTCGTGGAGCCAAGGTTTTATTGAGGTCCGCCAAGGATCGACCTGACCGGGGCATAGGACCGATCCAGCGCTCCCTCATGGTTCAGCCGTTTTGCCGGACATTCTGCAATGCCCAGCGTTCCATCCATCGCATCGCTAAACTGGTTCATCGCTCGACCACGCCGCCTCTGCCCACCCATTCCTGGAGCCCCTGAATGTCCAACACTACCCCCTACACCCCACCCCCCATCTGGCAATGGAACAAGGAAAGCGGCGGCCAGTTCGCCAGCATCAACCGGCCCATCGCAGGTGCCACGCATGACAAGGAGTTGCCCGTCGGCAAACACCCGCTGCAGCTGTACTCGCTCGGCACGCCCAATGGCGTCAAGGTGACCATCATGCTGGAAGAGCTGCTGGCCCTGGGCCACAGCGGTGCGGAGTACGACGCGTGGCTGATCCGTATCAACCAGGGTGAGCAGTTCGGCAGCGGCTTCGTCGCTGTGAACCCCAACTCCAAGATCCCCGCGCTGCTGGACCGCAGCGATGCCGCCCACCCGGTGCGCGTGTTCGAGTCCGGCGCCATCCTGATGTATCTGGCCGAGAAGTTCGGTAGCGCCTTTTTGCCCAAGGACGTTGCTGCAAGGGCCGAATGCCTGTCATGGCTGTTCTGGCAAATGGGCAGCGCGCCGTTTCTGGGCGGCGGATTCGGCCACTTCTATGCCTATGCGCCCATGAAGATCGAGTACGCGATCGACCGCTACGCGATGGAGGTCAAGCGCCAGCTCGATGTGCTCAACCAGCGGCTGGCCGTCAACGAGTACCTGATCGGCAGCGAATACACGGTGGTGGACATCGCCATCTGGCCCTGGTACGGGTTGCTGGTCAGGGGCCAGGCGTACGAGTCCGGCGAGTTCCTGCAGGTGCACGAATACACGCATGTGGTGCGCTGGGCCGAGCAGGTGGCGCAGCGCCCGGCGGTGCAGCGTGGACGCATGGTGAATCGTGTCACGGGCGACACGGCCGGCCAGTTGCGCGAACGGCATGACGCCAGCGACTTCGATACCAAGACGCAGGACAAGCTGGACGCTGCCTCGGGCTCCTCGCCCGCACAGTGAGCGCCAGGGGCTGGCATCGGCCATAACGATAGCCGTGGAGCCTCTCTGGCCGACGCGCCGCTACCGCATGGCTCCGCAATGCGGACATGCAAGGATTGCGCAACCGGCCCATTCCTTGCATCGTCTCGCCATGCGCCTTCGCCACATTGAAGTTTTCAACGCCGTCATGCTCACCGGCAGCGTGAGCGCGGCGGCCCGCCTCATCAACGTCACCCAGCCCGCGGTCAGCCGCATCCTGGCCCACGCCGAACTGCAGCTGGGGTTTCCGCTGTTCAATCGCTTGAAGGGCCGCCTGGTGCCCACCACCGAGGCGCAGACGCTGTACCCGCACATCGAGCGCCTGTTCACCCAGCTCGACGACGTGCAGCGGCTGGCCAACAGCCTGAAGGGCGACCAGCGCGAAGGCGAGCTGCACATCCTGAGCGTGCTGGCACTCAGCTATGAAGTGCTGCCGCGCGCGCTGCGGTTCTTTCGCCAAGCCCACCCGGATGTGGTGATCACCATCGACGCGCTGCACTCGCCGCAGATCATCTCGGCGCTGGTGCTGCAAGAGGCCGACGTGGGCTTTGTGTTCAGCGCCGTGGCGCACCCCTCGCTCACGCAGGAGCATCTGGCCGATGGGCGCATGCTGTGCGTGGCGCCCAAGGGCATGCTCAATGCGGCTCTGGTGCAGTCCGGCACCGTGCATCTGGCCGACTTGGCGGAGACGCCCGTGGTGCGACTGGATGTGCGCGACCCCATCGGCACGGTGGTCAGCCATGCGTGTCGCGAAGCAGGCGTGGGCTTGAACACTGCCATCACGGTGCAGACGTACCACGCGGCGTTGGCACTGGCGCACCACGGGCATGCGGTGGCGGTGGTGGATGCATGCACTGCCGCATCGGCGGATCGCAGCAAGGTCGATGTGCTGGCGCTGGCGCCCCACATCGCCGTGCCCATCAAGTCGCTGCGCACTGTCAACCGGCCCAGCTCGCTGCTGGCGAGCGCCATGACGCGCTGCATGCGCCAGGCGGTGGCGGAGACCATGGAGTCTGTGGGCGTGCCGGTGGTCGAGTGACCTGGTCGCTCCGCATCGCCTCGGAACACAGTGTCCGTGGTGTGGATGTCGATGTGATGCGGAGGAGGGCGAGACGGCAGAAACGTCAGGCAGGCACCAGCCATTGCCCCACCTGCGCCGCCGTGCCGAACGCGAGCGTGAAGCCCAGCGCCCCGTGCCCGGTGTTCAGCAGCAAGTTGTCAGGGGCGCTGGCGTGGTGCCCCACCATGGGCACACCGGTGGGCGTGGCCGGGCGCATGCCCGTCCAGGGGCGCAGCTGCCCGAAGTTGCTGCAGCCCGGAAACACGGCGCTGGTGGCTTTGCACAGGCTATCGATCCGCGCAGGCGGGATGCTGTCGTCGTGGCCCACCAGCTCTGCCATGCCCGCGACACGCAGGCGCCGGCCGATGCGCGCGAACACCACTTTGCGCGCCGCGTCGGTCACGCTGACGTGTGGAGCAGTGCCGGGTGCGTCCGTGGTGTCCAGGGTGATGCTGTAGCCCTTGAGCGGGTAGACCGGCAGGCGAAACCCCAGCGTCTGCGCGGCCTGGTAGCTGGCGCTGCCCAGGGCCAGGACGAACTGCTGCGCTTCGACGTCACCGGCGCTGGTGCGGGCGGCCACGATGCGCCGGCCCTCGCGCGCAAAGCCGTGCACCCGCGCACCCAGCACAAAGCGCACACCGCGCTCCGCCAGCCGTTGTTGCAAGCCCAGGCAGACCTTGAGGCAGTCGGCAGCGCATTCACTGGGCGTGTGGATAGCGCCTGCAATACGGCTTTGGTAGTGGGCCAGGGCCGGCTCTATCTCCACGCACCGCTGTGCAGACACGGCTTCCTGCCGGCTGCCCCAGGGGCGTTGCAGTTCCATCTGCCGGCCTGCCGCAGCCAGGCCTGCAGGCGTGTCGTACAGCACCAGTTTGCCGGTGGTCGAGAAGTCGCAGTCCAGTGCTTCTGTCTGCAGCATGGCGTCGAAGTGATGGCGGCTCAGCGCAGCGAGGGCCAGTAATTGCCGGGTGCTCTGCTCCGACGTGCGGCGGTTGCAAGCGCGCAGAAATTCCAGGCCCCAACGCCACTGGTGCACATCCCACTGCGGGCGTAGCTTGAGGGGCGACCGGGGCGACAGCAGCAGCTTGGGCAACTGGCGCCAGATGCCGGCATCCGCCAACGGCTGCACGTAGCTGTAGCTCAGTTGCGCGCCGTTGCCGCCGCTGGCGCCCGCCCCGGGCTGGGCCTGGTCGATCACGGTCACGGCCAGGCCGCGCTGGTGGAGTTCGTACGCTGTGGCCAGGCCAACGATGCCTGCGCCGAGAACACATACCTGCATTGGGTGGGACTGGGGGGTGAAGGGGTTGGAGGATGGGGTGCGGGACTTGAGGCCACTGTAGGGCGCGGGCCCTCGCCTGAACAATGCCAATGCCGCCGGTGGCCATGCCGGGAAGTTATGTGCGCCGCCCGAAGCGGTGCGCGGATGCGCAAGGTGGGCCTGCGGGCGCGTGAAATGGCACTTGGATGGTGCGGCTGCCTGCACCAAACTGGCGGCATAACTTTTGGTCATGGCCTACCTGTGCAAATGAATTGTTCAAGGGAAGCGCAAGTTCCTACAGTGCACCTGCGTTCCGGTTTTTTGCATTTGCCGGTTCACACGGCCACTGGATGTTTTCTGTGTCAGTGTGATCCGGCCCCCCCCGGCTTTTTTCGGTCGCACCACGTCCATTCACTGCTCATTGTTTTGCACAAAGGGATTTCCATGAAGCTCTCTGCCGTCACCTCCGCCGCCTTCGTTGTTGCCACCGGCCTCCTGGCCT
Organism: Acidovorax sp. LjRoot194; assembly: GCF_964253015.1. Lineage (NCBI taxonomy): Bacteria > Pseudomonadati > Pseudomonadota > Betaproteobacteria > Burkholderiales > Comamonadaceae > Acidovorax > Acidovorax sp. LjRoot194. The sequence continues at coordinate 1,706,047 of NZ_CAXUQB020000001.1, forward strand.
GCACTGTGGCCCAGGCCGACACCCTCAAGAAGGTGGCCGAGTCGGGCAAGATCACCGTGGCCTACCGCGAGTCGTCGGTGCCCTTCAGCTACCTGGCGGGCCCGGGTGCGCCGGTGGGCTTTGCGGTGGACATCACCAACGCCGTGGTCGACGCCGTGAAGAAGCGCGTGAACAACCCGACCCTGAAGGTGGACCTGCAGGCGGTCACCTCGCAAAACCGCATTCCGCTGCTGCAAAACGGCACCATCGACCTGGAGTGCGGCTCCACCACCAACAACAGCACGCGCGGCAAGGACGTGCAGTTCGCCATCAACTACTTCTACACCGGCACGCGCCTTCTCACCAAGAAATCTTCGGGCGTGAAGAATTACGCCGACCTGGCCAAGAAGAAGGTGGCCAGCACCTCGGGCACCACCAACGCGCAGGTGATCCGCAAGTACAACCGCGACAACAACCTGGACATGGACATCGTGCTGGGCAAGGACCACGACGACGCCGTGCTGCTGGTGGACAGCGGCCGCGCCGAGGCCTTTGCGATGGACGACATCCTGCTGTTCGGCCTGATGGGCAACATGCGCAGCCCGGCGGACTGGACGGTGGTGGGCGATTCGCTGCAGGTCGAGCCTTATGCCTGCATGCTGCGCAAGGACGACCCGCAGTTCCAGGCGCTGGTCAACGGCGTGATCGGCGGGATGATGAAGTCCGGCGACTTCGACAAGCTCTACACCAAGTGGTTCAACTCGCCCGTCCCCCCGCGCAACCAGAACCTGAGCCTGCCCATGAGCAAGGAGCTGCGCGACAACCTGGCCGCGCAGAGCGACAAGCCCGCCATCTGACGCACGGACCGGAGCGCGCATGCCAGTGTCTGCAAGCCACAGCCCGCAGCCCCAGGTGGTGGGGATCCTCGGCGGCATGGGCCCTGCCGCGGGGGCCGACTTCGTGCGCCTGTTCGTGCAGGCCTGCACCGACCGCATGGCTGCCCTGGGCATCCCCGTGCACGACCAGGCCTACCCCGAGCACTGGCTGGCCCAGGTGCCCATTCCGGACCGAACGGCCGCGCTAAACGACACGCGCGAGGGCGCGCACCAGCCGGCCGAGCCCATGCTGCAGGCCACCGGCCGGCTGGCCGCGCTGGGCGCGCGCGTGGTGGCCATTGCCTGCAACACGGCGCACGCCTGGCATGGCCTGCTGCAGCAGCGGTTTCCGCAGATGGTGGTGCTGCACGGCATGCAGGAAGTGGTGGCAGGCTTGGCTGCCCAACAGGTGCAGGGAGTGGGCCTGCTGGCCACCCGCGGTGCCTACGACGCGGGCCTGTACCAGCGCGAGCTGGCACGCAGCGGCATCGAGTGCTTCGTGCCCACGGCGGCGGAGCAGGACGTGCTGATGCAGGGCATCTACGACGGCGTGAAGGCCGGCAACTACGCCCTGGCGCGCGACCGCTTCGAATCCGTCTCGCGAGCCCTGCAGCAGCGCCACAACGTGTCCACGCTCATCATGGGCTGCACCGAGATTCCGCTGGCGCTGAGCGACAGCCCGCGCCTGCCGGGCGTGGCGCTGGTCAACCCCACGCTGGTGCTGGCCGGCGCGCTGGCGCGGCATGCCTACCGAGATGCGGCGCAGCCTGCATCCTGCCGGGACTGAACACCATGCGCCACTTGCTCATGCGGCACTTCCCTCCAGGCCTGCGGCAGCCGCTGTGGCCTGCAGCGCTCTGCGCCGCGCTGGCCATGGCCTGGGCCAGCTGTGCTGCCCAGGCCCAGCCTGCCGCGGGCGTGGTGGCAGGGGGTGCCACGGCACCACAGGCCCCCGGCCGCACGCTCGATCGCATCCGCGCTACCGGCACGGTGGTCATCGGGCACCGCGAGTCGTCCGTGCCCATGTCGTACGTGGCCCTTGGCACGCCCATGGGCTACAGCGTGGACGTGTGCTTGCAGATCGCGCAGGCGCTGGGCCGCCACCTCAAGCTGCCCGCGCCGCGGGTGGCCTACCGCCTGGTCACGTCGGGCAACCGGTTCGACGCCATCGAGAAGGGCGAGGTCGACCTGGAGTGCGGCTCCACCACCAACACCGCAGCGCGCCGCGAGCGCGTGGCCTTCACCATTGCGCACTTCATCGCCTCTTCGCGCATCGTGGTGCAAAGCGGCAAGCCGTATTCGCGCGTCGAAGACCTGGACGGCAAGACGATCGCTTCCACGGTGGGCACGACCAACATCGACTCGCTGGCGCGCGAGGCCGCGGCCAAGTCCGTGCGCGTGAAGATCGAGCCTGCCAAGGACCATGCCGAGGGCTTTGGCTGGGTGGTCGATGGCAAGGTCGAAGGCTTCGCGATGGACGATGTGCTGCTCTTTGGCCTGCGCGCCAACCACAGCCGGCCCGAAGACCTGAAAGTCATCGGCAAGCCCATGACCATCGAGCCCTACGCCATCGCGTTCGAGCGCGGCAACCCCGAGCTCAAGGCCGTGGTGGATGCCGAATTGCGCCGGTTGATCCTGACGCGCGAGCTGCATCGCCTGTACGACAAGTGGTTCACCTCGCCCATCCCGCCCCAGGGGCTGAACCTGCACATGCGGATGCCGCACCTGCTGGTGGACTCGCTCAAGTACCCGTCTGACTTTGTGCCGCAGTGAGTGCGGCGGGCAGGGCCAAGAACACCTCGAACCGGTTGCGCCCGCCACGCTTGGCGCGGTACAGCGCCGCGTCTGCCGCCTGCACCAGGGTGGCGGAGCCCGCGTCGGGGTGCGGCACCACACTGGCGACGCCGATGCTCAGCGTGAGCATGGCGGCGTTGGGCGAGCGCGGGTGGGGCAGGGCGGCGGCACGCAGGCTGTCCATGCAGCGCTGGGCCACGGTGGCGGCATCGGGCAGCAGGGTGTCGGGCAGCAGCAGCACGAACTCTTCTCCGCCGTAGCGGGCGGCCACCTCGTCGGCGCGGCGGATGGTGGCCTGCAGCAGTTGGGCCACGCGGCGCAGGCACTCGTCGCCTGCGATGTGGCCATAGTGGTCGTTGTAGAGCTTGAAGTGGTCGATGTCGATCATCACCACCGCCAGCGGCGCCTGGTGGCGGCCGCAGCGTTGCCATTCGGTGGCCAGCCGCTCGTCGAAGCGGCGCCGGTTGCCGATGCCGGTGACGCCGTCGGTGGTGGACAGCAGGGCCAGCTTTTCGTTGGCGGCCGCCAGCTCCTGCTCCTTGCGCACCAGTTGGGTCACATCGGTGCGCACGCCAGCGATGCCGCCCTGCGGTGTGCGCCGTTCGTCGGCCTGCAGCCAGCGCCCCTCCGGCAGGCGCTGCAGAGCGGCCTGGCTGGCGGCGCGGTGGTCGGCGACACGTTGCACGATCCAGGCCTCCTCGTTGCCCACGGCGTCCAGGTATTGCCCGCGCTCTGCGCCGTAGCGCGCAATCTGCTCGAAGGTGCTGCCCGCCACGATCATCGGCGCGGAGATGGGGTAGAGCTTGCGGTACTGGGCGTTGCACACCACGAGCTTGTCGTCCGCATCGAAGAGCGCAAAGCCCTCGGGCAGTGATTCGACCGCGTCCTGCAGAAGTTCGCGCGCGGCGTGCGCTTCTTCCTGCGCGGCCTCTAGCGCCTGGCGCTGCCCGATCAGGTCGGTGATATCCAGGCGCACGGCCACCACGTAGTTTTCTGGCGTGCGGGTCTCGTAGATGTTGATCCAGCGCCCGTCAGCCAGGCGCTGTACCAGCGTGGAGGTGCGGCTGCCGTGTTCGGATAGGCGCTCGGCGATCCAGGCCTCCTCGCGGCCGTGGGCCGACGGGATCAACCCCCGGTCCACCGAATGCCGCAGGATGTCGGCAAAGCTGCTGCCCAGGTGCTCCGCATAGTTCATGTGCGGGTACATGCGCGACAGCTGCTGGTTGTAGAGCACCAGCCGGTCCTGCTCGTCGAAGATCTCGATGCTGACCGGCAACGCTTCGACCGCGCGTTCCAGCAGTTGGCGGATGTGCAGGCTTTCCTGGCGGGCGGCCTCGGCCACCTGGCGCTGCTCGATGAGGTCGGTGATGTCCAGGCGCACGCACACCGTCATGCCCGATGGCGTGCGGCTTTCGTGCATGTGCATCCACGCACCACCGGGGTAGTGGCGCACCTCGGGGCCGGGGCGGTGGCCGCGGATGGCCAGCTCGTGCGCCAGCCACAGCTCCTCCTGCCCCGCGGCCTCTGCGGGGATGCCGTGGCGCAGGCCCTCGCGCAGCAGCTCTTCGTAGGTGCGGCCCATCAGTTCCTGCACGGGCACCTGTGGTCGCAGGCGGGCCATGTGCTCGTTGCACAGCACCAGCCGGTCGTTCTCGTCGTAAATTTCCAGGCCCGCGGGCATCGCATCCACCGCTTCGCGCAGGCTGCGCTCGGCGCGTTCGGCGTGCTGCAGGGCCTGCTTGAGTGCGCGCTCCTTGTGCACCACGTCGGTGATGTCGCTGCGCAGCACCACCACGCCGCCACCGTCCAGCGTGCGCTCCGTCATCTGCATCCAGCGGTCGCCGCGCACCTCTTGCACCTCGGGCCCGCCCGGTGCGCGGTGGCGCGCCAAGCGGCCGGCCAGCCAGGCTTCGACGTCCGGCAGCGCATCCATGATCTGGCCCGAGCTGGCGGCGCGGCGCAACGCGTCTTCAAAACGGGTGCCGTACGCCAGCGGCATGTCGGTGCCCGGCGCCACTTCGCGGTAGCGTGCGTTGCACAGCACCAGGCGGTCGTCCGCGTCGTAGATGGCCAGGCCGTCGGGCAGGATGTCGAGCGTGGCCAGCAGCTGCGCACTGGCGCGCTGCGCCGCCTGCTGCGCGCCACTGGCATCGGCTTGCAGCCGCTGGATGCGCCGCGCCAGTCGCCAGTGCATGCCGACGAGCACCGGCAGCAGCACGCCGGCAGCGACGAATGCAGCACGAACGGGCGCGGTCAGCGTGTGGCTGGCCAGTGCCCAGGCCAGCAGACCCAGCCCCATGGCGACGCACACACCGCACACCGCGGCCACCAGGGGTGCCACAGGTTCTTCGCGCGGTGGGGCAGCGGTCATGGTCGGTGGGTCCCAGGTTGGCGGACGCAGGGCGGGGCACGGGGGGCGATGGGCCGTTGCGCGGGTGCTGACGTGCACCTGCATGGTGCGGCATGGCGGGCGGACCGGTCAAACCCTGGACAGGTTCGCAGAAAGTTCGGGGCGTGTCATCCATTAATTCCCCCAGAGTTCCAACCTGCGCTGCAGCCGTTGCATAAAGCCCCTAGACTGCGGGGCCGTTCCTGAGAACAGGTTCTGTTGTCTGTCTTTGTTTCAATTCCTGGAGAAACCGATGCTCACTGAAGACCTCCATTCCGACGCCAACGCACTGTTGCCCGGCCGCACCACCGAGTCCGGCGCCACCCGCCGCACCGCGCTGCAGGCTGCGCTGGGCCTGGGCTACGCCGCCGCTGCCGCGCCCATCATGGCGCAGACGGCCATCGCCACGCCCAGCGACGGCCTCACGGCCGGGGAGGTGAGCTTCACGGTCAATGGCTTCAAGGTACCGGCGTACCGCGCCGCCCCAGCGGGCAAGACGGGCCTGCCGGTGATCCTGGTGATCCAGGAGATCTTCGGCGTGCACGAATACATCGCCGACACCTGCCGCCGCTTTGCCAAGGCGGGCTACCTGGCCATCGCGCCGCAGCTGTATGCGCGCCAGGGTGACCCATCGAAATACACTGACGTCGCTAAGCTGATGGCCGAAGTCGTCTCCAAGGTGCCCGATGCCCAGGTGATGGCCGACCTGGACGGCGCCGTGGCGTGGGCCACGGCCAACGGCGGCGACGGCGCGCGCGTAGGCATCACCGGCTTCTGCTGGGGTGGCCGCATCACCTGGCTGTACGCAGCCCACGGCCCGGTGAAGGCCGGCGTGGCCTGGTACGGCCGCCTTGTGGGCCAGGCGAGCGACCTCACGCCCAAGCACCCGGTGGACATCGCCCCCATCCTCAAGGCCCCGGTGCTCGGCCTCTATGGCGAAAAAGACACCGGCATCCCTCTTGACACGGTTGATAAGATGAAAGCTGCCCTGGCCAGTGGTTCACCGCAGGCCAAGGCCTCGGAGTTCGTGGTGTACCCTGACGCGCCCCACGCCTTCCATGCCGACTACCGCCCCAGCTACCGCAAGGAAGCGGCCGAAGACGGCTGGAAGCGGGCGCTGGCCTGGTTCAGCAAAAACGGCGTGGTGTGACAGCCACGGCCCATCTGCCGCAGCCGAAGCCGCCCCGAGGGGCGGCTTTTTTTACCCCTGCGGCAGGGCACGGACATTTGAAAGAAAATACGCGCTGGCGCTGATCCATAAAGCACAAGAAGCTATGACTTTGATAGCAATCATCCTGGCCACATTGGCCGCAGGCATTGGCAGCGTATGGCTGGCCGCGTTGTTGATGCGGCTGGGCCTGGGCGGGCGGTCGGACAGCGTAGGGCCCCAGCACCTGCTGAGCCTGGCGGCCGGCGCGCTGCTGGCCACGGCCTTCATGCACCTGCTGCCCGAAGCCTTCGAGAGCCAGGCCGGCGCGCACGACCTGTTTGCCACGTTGTTGGTGGGCGTGGTGTTCTTCTTTCTGCTCGACAAGGCCGAGCTGTGGCACCACGGGCACGAGCACAGCCACGGCGCACAGGCCGCCGTGCCCGCGCACCCGCACGGCGGCGCTGAGCACAGCCACGACCACGACCATGCGCACCACGACCACCACCATGGCCCGCGCGCTGGCGGCTGGGCGGTGCTGACGGGCGACAGCGTTCATTGTTTTGGCGACGGCATCCTCATTGCATCCGCCTTTTTGGCCGATATCCGCCTGGGCGTGATCGCCGCCGTGTCGGTGCTGGCGCACGAGGTGCCCCACCACATGGGCGACCTGGTGGTGTTGCGCCAGACCAGCCCCAACCGGCGAATGGCGCTGGTGAAGGTGTCCCTGGCGGGCGCGGTGACGGCGCTGGGCGGCGTGGTCGGCTACTTTCTGGTGGGGCAGCTGCAGGACCTGCTGCCGTACTTCCTGGCCGTAGCCTCCAGCAGCTTTGTCTACGTGGCACTGGCCGACTTGATCCCGCAACTGCAAAAGCGCCTGACTGCGCGTGAAACCGTGGCGCAGATCGCCTGGCTGATCGCAGGCATGGTCATCGTCACGCTGGTGAGCGGCGCGGCGCACGGGCATTGAGCCTGGGCCCCTGCACGGGGCCCACAGAGGCAATGTGCATTGGCTGAATTGCTATCTTATTAATAGCTGTTGGCGCAATACAGGCAAGCGGTAGGGGCTAAATTTAATCCAATTTCGGTGCACCCAGCACGGACGGCTGCGGTCGCCGCTGGGGCGCTACCTTGCCAGCGACACCGTTGATCTGGCGGCGCCAGTCCACCGTGTGGCGCCCCCCGGCGGGAAGGCGCTCAGCGCCTCAAAGGGGCCTCACCTCGCCAGCTCTTCCCGCACCGCCGCCACCTGCCGGCGCGACACCGCCAGCAGTTCTGTCGACCCTTGCAGCCGCACGGCCCAGCCTTCTCCTTCTTCGGGGTCGTAGTGCTTTTCCAGCGCGCGCACGGCGCGGCGGGCGACCAGGGCGTTGCGGTGGATGCGCATGAAGCGGGGCGCGAACTTGCTCTCCAGCTCGCTCAGGGCGCCGTCCATGATGTAGCTGCGTGTGGCGGTGCGCACGGTGACGTACTTCTGCTCGGCTTTGAAGTACAGCACCTCGGCCAGCGGCAGACGCTCAGTGCGGCCGCGGTCCTGGATCAGCAGGGTTTCGCCGTCGCTCGCTCCTCCGGGCGCGGCGGCGGTGCCCGGCGGCCGGGCGCTGCGCTGCACCTTGGCCAGGGCCTGCTGGAGGCGTTCGCGGCGCACCGGCTTGGTCAGGTAGTCGGTGGCGTCCAGTTCGAAAGCGCTGACCGCATGGTCCATGTGGGCCGTCACGAACACCACGGCGGGCGGGTGGGGCAGGCCCTGCAGGGCGTGGGCCAGCGACAGGCCGTCCTGCCCAGGCATGTGGATGTCCAACAGCACCACGTCGAAAGCGCGCCCGCCCGTGGGGCCCAGCTGGGCCATGGCCTCGCCGGCATTGGCGGCCTCGGCTACCGTCATGCGCGGGGTGGGCATGCCTTCTGCGCAGTCGGACAGCAGGGTGCGCAGCCGGCTGCGGGCCAGGGTTTCGTCGTCAACGATGAGGATGTTCATGGGCGGTCGTCGGTGGGCAATGAGGCATCGGCAGGGGCGGGCACGGCGCCGCGCCGGGGAGTGGGGGCGCCCCGGCCCGGAGTACGCGGCGCTCCACGGTCACGGTCACGCGTGCGGCCCCTGCCTTCGGTGCGGGGGCTGCGGTGCTTTTCTTCAGGGGCGGGCAGGGTGATGCGGACCTGGTACAGGCCGTCCTGCACGCCCGCTGTGAATTCGCCCTGCACATCGTGCAGCAGCGCCAGCCGGGCGCGCACGTTGGCCAGGGCAATGCCATGGCCTTTGGTGCTGGGCTCGTCGCCCTTGCCGCCCCGCTCGTCCTTGGCCGGCAGGGTGTTGGTGATGCGCACCACCACGCGGCTGCCGCGCAGCTCGGTCAGCACGCGCAGCCGGCCGCCACGCGCGCTGGGCTCCACGCCGTGCTTGACGGCGTTTTCCACCAGCGGCTGCAGCAGCAGCGGCGGCAGGCGCGCCCCGTCGGTGCGCGGGTCCAGGCTCCACTGCACTTGCAGCCGCGTGCCAAAACGCACCTCTTCGATCGCCAGGTAGCGCCGTGCCAGGGTGATCTCCTCGGCCAGCGTGACCGATTCGCCCTGCTCGATGAGCGCGTGGCGGAACAGGTCGGACAGGTCTTCCAGCAGCGACTCCGCCTTGGCGGGTTCTTCGCGCACCAGGGCGATGGCGCTGTTGAGGGTGTTGAACAGGAAGTGGGGACGAATGCGCGACTGCAGCTCGGTCAGGCGCGCCGTGGTGGCCGCGGGTGTGCGGCCGCGTGCGCGCAGCACCAGCGCCGCCACCAGAATGGCCGCCAGCAGTGCTCCGGTGGCGGCGCTCGCCATCCACGGGGGCGCCGTGGTCTGCGACACGAGCGTGAGCATGGCGCAGGCGTACGCCCCGGCCAGCGCGCCCAGCAGCAGGCCCGCGGCGTACTGCAGCGCCGTGGACAGGCGCTGCAGCAGCGTCTTCAAGCTGCAGGCCGTGATCAACCACACCAGCGTGGCCGGCAGCGCGCCGCCGGTCAGCAGCGCCAGCGTGGCCAGCCACTCCGCCGGGGAGCGCGCGCCATACATCGCGCCCACGCCCACCACCAGCTCCACGAATAGCACGGCCCGCAGCACCACGCCTACCTGGCAGGCGTCAAACACCAGCGCGCGCCGCGGTGGCGCCGTGCCGCCACGGGACTGTCCGGGCCCGGGGCGCAGGCCCCGCCCAGCACCGTTCAACGGGGCGGAATCCGGAGGGGGAGGCGGGGTCGATAAAATTTGCGTGTTTTGCATTGCGGCATCCGGGCAGTCCGGGTGTCTGAACCTCCGGATTATTGCCCTCCTATGTCCAAAGCCCAAGCCACCAGCGCCACGCCGTCTGCGCCGTCCCACAACCAGCTCGACACCAAGGCACAGGCCTGGTCGGCGCTGTTCTCCGAGCCCATGAGCGACCTGGTCAAGCGCTACACCTCCAGCGTGTTCTTCGACAAGCGCCTGTGGCAGGCCGACATCGCGGGCAGCCTGGCGCACGCCGAGATGCTGGCAGCGCAGGGCATCATCGGCGCTGAAGACCATGCCTCCATCCAGCGCGGCATGGCGCAGATCACGTCCGAGATCGAGTCCGGCGCGTTCGAATGGAAGCTCGATCTGGAAGACGTGCACCTGAACATCGAAGCGCGCCTGACCCAACTGGTGGGCGACGCTGGCAAGCGCCTGCACACCGGCCGCAGCCGCAACGACCAGGTCGCCACCGACGTGCGCCTGTGGCTGCGCGGCGAGATCGACTTGATCGGCGACCTGCTGAAAGAACTGCAGGTGTCGCTGGTGGACGTGGCCGAGCAGAATGTCGAAGTGATCCTGCCTGGCTTCACCCACCTGCAGGTGGCCCAGCCCGTGAGCTTTGGCCACCACATGCTGGCTTATGTGGAAATGTTTGCGCGCGACGCCGACCGCATGGCCGACGTACGCCGCCGCACCAACGTGCTGCCGCTGGGCAGTGCGGCCCTGGCCGGCACCACCTACCCGCTGGACCGCGAGCGCGTGGCCAAGACGCTGGGCATGCTGGATGCGAATGGCGCCCCCGTGGTCTGCCAGAACAGCCTGGACGCCGTGAGCGACCGCGACTTCGCCATCGAATTCACCGCCGCCGCCAGCCTGTGCATGGTGCACGTGAGCCGCCTGTCCGAAGAACTCATCATCTGGATGAGCCAGAACTTCGGCTTCATCAAGATCGCCGACCGCTTCACCACCGGCTCATCGATCATGCCGCAGAAGAAGAACCCCGACGTGCCCGAACTCGCGCGCGGCAAGACCGGCCGCGTAGTCGGCCACCTCATGGGCCTGATCACCCTGATGAAGGGCCAGCCCCTGGCCTACAACAAGGACAACCAGGAAGACAAGGAGCCGCTGTTCGACACGGTGGATACGCTCAAGGACACACTGCGCATCTTCGCCGAGATGGTGGGCGGCCAGCTGAACCCCGCCACCGGCCAGAAGGAAGGCGGCATCACCGTCAACCCGCAGGCCATGGAGCAGGCGGCACTCAAGGGCTATGCCACCGCCACCGACCTGGCCGACTACCTGGTCAAGAAGGGCCTGCCGTTTCGCGATGCGCACGAGACCGTGGCCCACGCCGTGAAGGCGGCCCAGTCGCATGCGTGCGACCTCTCGGAATTGCCCCTGACGGTGCTGCAGGGCTTTCACCCCCAGATCGAAAAGGACGTGTACGAGGTGCTGAGCCTGCGCGGCTCGCTCAACGCGCGCAACACGCTGGGCGGCACCGCGCCCGCGCAAGTGCGCACGCAAGTCGCACGCCACCGCGCCCGTCTGGCGTGATTTTTGCGCCTGCGTTGCAACCACCTCACCGACCCGGAGTTCCGACATGACGACGACTTCTCGCCGCAGCCTGCTGTCCCGCCTTTTGTGTACCGGTGCCCTGGCGGGCGCCGCGCTGACCATGGGCCTGGCCTTTGCCCAGACCCCCAAGCCCATCCGCCTGCTGGTGGGCTTTCCGCCCGGTGGCGGCACCGATGCCATTGCGCGCACGCTGGCCGAAAAGCTCAAGGACGAGCTGGGCCAGCCCGTGGTGGTGGAAAACCGCCCCGGCGCAGGCGGGCAGATCGCCGCGCAGGCGCTCAAGTCTGCTGCGCCGGACGGCACCACGCTGTTCCTCACGCACGACCACACCATCTCGATCCTGCCGCAGGTGGTGAAGAACCCGGGCTTCGACCCGGCGCGCGACTTCGTGCCTGTGGGCGGCTTTGCCACCTTCGTGAATGCGTTCGCGGTGTCGGGCGGCACGCCCGCCAAGTCGTTCACCGAATACGTGGCCTGGGTCAAGGCCAGCGGCGGCGGCAAGGGCGCGGTGGGCATTCCGGCACCTGCGTCCACGCCCGAATTCCTGGTCAAGCTGCTGGGCCAGAAATACCAGCTGGACCTGGTGTCCGCCCCCTATCGCGGGAGCGCCCCCATGATGGCCGACATGCTGGGCAACCAGATCAGCGCGGGCGTGGCGTCGGTGCAGGACTTCATCGAGAACCACAAGGCCGGCAAGGTGCGCGTGGTAGGCGTGCTGGGCACCAAGCGCCAAGCCGCCATGCCCGATGTGCCCACTTTCGACGAGATGGGCCTCAAGGGCTTTGAGGACCTGCCGTACTACGGCATCTACGCGCCTGCTGGCACGCCGCAGAAGTTCATCACCGACTTCTCCACAGCGCTGGCCAAGGTCGTGGCCATGCCCGACGTGCGCGATCACCTCACCGCCATGGGCCTGACCGTGGGCCACATGACGCCGCAGCAACTGGGCGCGCGCGAGAAGGCCTACACCGAGGCCTGGACGCGCATCATCAAGACCAGCGGCTTCGTCGCACAGTAAGCCGGCGCTGCACGCCCGCCTTCCAGCACCTGCCGGGCCGCGGCCCGGCCCACTTCACTGCGTCCCGTCGCCCCAGCTCCCATGCACCAGCGCCACCTGCCCGCCAACTGGATCCACCACCGCCGGCTGCCGCTGGTTGCCGGGCTCTGCAGCGGCGCGCTGGCCGCGCTGCTCGCCTGGGTGGTGATCGACATCGCGCACACCAAGGCGCGCACCGAGATTGCCGCGCAGGCCCAAAGCCACCTGCTGCAGATCCGCGACCGGCTGGACCGCCAGCTGCAAAGCACGCTGTCGGTGCCCGAGACGGTGGCCGCCTTCGTGTCCGCACAGGGTGGCATGTCGCCCGAGATCTTCTCGACGGTGGTGGGGCGCCTGCTGGAGCACCAGCGCAACATCCGCAACCTGGCGCTGGCGCCGGACAACGTCATCAGCGACATCTACCCGCGCCTGGGCAACGAGCGGGCGCTGGGCCTGCACTACCTGGACAACCCGCAGCAGCGCAACGCGGTGGAGCGGGCCATCCAGACGCGCCGCACGGTCGTGGCTGGCCCCATCCCGCTGGTGCAGGGCGGCCTGGGCATCGTGAGCCGCACGCCGGTGTTCCTGGCCACCCCGCCCGGCAAGACACCGGTGGGTGGGCCGCGCTACTGGGGCATCGTGTCGCTCACCGTCAACGCCGACACGCTGTTTGCCGACGTGGGCCTGCACACAGAGCAGATGGGCTTTCAGGTGGCCGCCCGCGGGCTGGACGCCATGGGGGCGCAGGGCGCGGTGTTCGTGGGCCGGCCGCAGCTTTTTGACGAATCGCCGGCCACGCTCGACATTCCGCTGCCCGGCGGCGGCAGCTGGATCCTGGGTGCAGTACCTGTGGGCGGCTGGAAGGCTGCTGGCCAGGCGCCCGCGTTGATCGTGATGCTGTCGTACGTGTTCGCGGTGGTGGTGGGCCTGCTCAGTGCCCGGCTGGTGCGAGCGCACCAGCAGGTACTGGCCCTGGCCACGCACGACCGGCTCACCGGCTTGCCCAACCGCCGGTTGTTCGAGGACCGCCTGTCGCAGGCGGTGCTGGCTGCGCAACGCGACCACCGCGCCGGTGCCTTGTTGCTGCTGGACCTGGACGGGTTCAAGGCCATCAACGATGAACGGGGACATGCCAGCGGCGACCAGGTGCTGGTGCGCGTGGCCCAACGCCTGTCGAGCCTCACCCGCGCCAGCGACACGGCCGCGCGGCTGGGTGGGGACGAGTTTGCCCTCGTGCTCAACGCCGTCGAATCCCCCGAGGCCGCCATGGCGACGGCCCACGCGGTGCTTGCTGCACTGCTCACGCCGATGGGGCTCGACAACGGCCAGCACGTGTTGATCGGGGCCAGTGTGGGTGTGGCACTCTTCCCGCAAGGCTCTGCGGTGGAGGGCGTTCCCGCGCTGATGGACCGAGCCGACCGTGCGCTCTATGTCAGCAAGCGCAATGGCAAAGGCCTGGCAAGCCTGGCAGATGCGCCGGGGGTGCCAGGTGTTCCTGGTGTGCCGGGTTCGGTGGAGTAGCCAATTTGCCCGTAGCCAGAGTCGCTGCAGACCCCTGTCGCCATGCAGCCTCAAGGCGACGCAGCCATGCTACCCGCCCGGCCGGGCACCGTTGCTGCCAAGACATGACTGCCAACTCAGCCGCCACGCCCTGACCGTTGTCAGGGCCGTGGCAGCCTGCTGCGTCATGTCACCGGTGGCCTTCACGTCGCCGGTGGCCTCTGCACAGGCTCAGGCTCAAGCCAGATTGCGCAGTTTGGGCTCGCGGGCCCACTGGCGTGTCTGGGCTGCGGCGATGAAGCCCTGCACATTGGCAGGGTCCACCACACCGGCATCGGGCTCGATGCCGGCGGCGCTCAGCAAGGCTTGCGAACCCTTGCCGGCAGCAATCGCCTTGAGGTGGCCGAACGCGTCGCGGAACCAGTCCACCGCCGCCGCTTCGCGCGACAGCTGCTCGCCCATCTCCGACGTCAGCACCGACACCACCGCATCGAACACTGTGGACGGCGTGCCCGCCAGTTGCCCGTGGGCCGCCAGCAGCGTGCCGTCGCGCAGCTTGGCGCCGCCCACCCGGGGCGACACGATCTTGACGGTGGCACCGACCTTCTCGAGCGCCTTGCGCAGCGTGGTCACCGTGTCGCCATTGGAGCCATCGGCCACCAGGATGCCGATGCAGCGGCCTTGCAGCGTAGGCTTCATACGGTCGATGATGCGCAACTGCGGGGACAGCGGCAGATCACGCACCGGCTCGGCAGCGGACGGGGCAGCCGGCACCTGCGGCAGGCCCAGGCCCGCGGCCACGCGCTCGGCCAGGGCCGGATCCACATGCACCAGGTGGCCGACGACCGCCTCGCGCACGTGGGGCGTGCCCACCTTGGACAGCTCGAACACCAGGGCCGACGCGATGTGCGACTGCTCCAGAGGGCTCTGGCTGCGAAAGAACATGCGCGCCTGGCTGTAGTGGTCGGCAAAGCTCTCGGGGCGGATGCGGCCCTTGCCCTGGCCCTTGCCATCGTCCACCTGCGCGAAGTGCCTGAAGCCCTGCGCCTGCGATGCGCGCGGCGTGTCGGACTGCAGGCTGCTCGGCTCGTAGTTCACGCGGCCCTTGGGCACCTGCATCTGCATCTGGCCGTCGCGCTGCATGTTGTGGAAGGGGCACTTGGGCGCATTGATCGGGATCTGCGCAAAGTTGGGCCCGCCCAGGCGCGACAGCTGCGTGTCCAGGTACGAGAACAGACGGCCTTGCAGCAGCGGGTCGTTGCTGAAGTCGATGCCCGGCGGCACATTCGCGGGGCAGAAAGCCACCTGCTCGGTCTCGGCAAAGAAGTTGTCGGGCCAGCGGTTGAGCACCATGCGACCGATGACCTGCAGCGGCACCAGTTCTTCGGGTACGAGCTTGGTGGGGTCCAGGTGGTCGAAGGGGAAATTCTCGGCCTCTTCCTCGGTGAAGAGTTGCACGGCCAGTTCCCATTCCGGGAAGTCGCCCGCCTCGATGGACTCGAACAGGTCGCGCCGGTGAAAGTCGTTGTCGGCGGCCTGCAGCTTCAGCGCCTCGTCCCACACCGTGGACTGGATGCCCAGCTTGGGCCGCCAGTGGAACTTCACGAAGGTGCTGTCGCCGTCCGCATTGACCAGCCGGAAGCTGTGCACGCCAAAGCCCTCCATCATGCGCAGGCTGCGGGGCAGGGTGCGGTCGCTCATGGCCCACATCACCATGTGCAGGGTCTCGGGCATTAGCGAGACGAAATCCCAGAACGTGTCGTGCGCGCTTCCCGCCTGCGGAAAGCCGCGGTCGGGCTCCATCTTCACCGCGTGCACCAGGTCGGGGAACTTCATCGCGTCCTGAATGAAGAACACCGGAATGTTGTTGCCTACCAGGTCCCAGTTGCCTTCGGTCGTGTAGAACTTCACCGCAAAGCCGCGCACGTCGCGCGGGGTGTCGACCGAACCCGCGCCGCCGGCCACTGTGGAAAAGCGCGTGAACACGGGCGTCTGCACGCCCACTTCGGTCAGCACGCGGGCCGTGGTGTAGTCGCGCAGCGAATGGGTCAACTCGAAAAACCCGTGGGCGCCAGAGCCGCGGGCGTGCACGATGCGCTCGGGGATGCGCTCGTGGTCGAAGTGCGTGATCTTCTCGCGCAGGATGAAGTCTTCGAGCAGCGCAGGGCCGCGGGGCGAGGGGCGCAAAGAGTTCTGGTTGTCCGCTACCGGGATGCCCTGCTGGGTGGTCAGCACAGGGTGCTTGCCACCGGCTTGTTGCTGCAGCTCACCTGCGTTGCCGCGGTAGGTGTCGGACTGTGTGGAAGACGGGTAATTGGACGGCGATCTCTTGGTCGCGTTGCGCGACGTGGGGGCTCGTGCCATGGGTGCGCTCCTGGTGGATGTTGAAAGACGGGACAAACGGCAATCATTCGCGGGCTTGGCTGCCTGACAGGTAGGACGCCGCCCTATCTCTCCGTCCTCGGCAGTAGGAAATGTGGTTTGTGTGTCGGGACACAGGAGCTCGCGGCTTTGCCACGCTGCGTAGCATTCCGCTGGGGCACACTCGGCGACGGCATGCGCCGCACGCGCATTGCCTGCACCGTCAGCCCTGTCTTCAGTGCACGTCGTCCGACCTTTATTCCTGTCGATCCATGTTCTACGCCATCCCCCTTGAAAGCCGGCCCACGTGGCGCAACCCCCCGTGGATGACGGTGGTGCTGATCCTCGTCAACATGCTGGTGTTCTGGGGGCCACAGCGTTCGGAAGAGAAGGCCCAGGACCGGGCGGCCCAGTTCTACCTGGCCAGCCCGCTGCCGGCGCTGGAGCTGCCGGGGTTTGTGGCTTGGCTGAAGACGACAGGATCGCCCAGAGCCAAAGCCGCCCAGGCTGCGTATGAGGCCAAGGAGCACGGGATACTGCTGCAGGCCATGGAGCAGGAGCCGGAATTCATGGCACTGCTCAAGGCAGACCGTGTTGTGGAGCCCAGCCATGCCATGCATGCGCAGTGGAAGACCCAGCGCCGCCAGTACGAAGCCCTTCAGCCACCGCCTTTCACGCACCGCTGGGCACAAAGCTACGAAAAGGATGCTGAATTTCGGCCGGTCACCTGGCTCACCGCCACCTTTTTGCACGGCAGCACGGGCCACCTTCTGGGCAACATGATCTTCCTGTTTCTCTTCGGCTTTTCGGTGGAACTTGCGTTGGGGCGTGGCACGTACCTCGCGTTCTACCTTCTGGGCGCGGTGGGTGGATCGTTGCTGGCGGGCTGGGTGTACGCGGGCAAAGGCAGCTACGGCCTCGGAGCGTCGGGCGCCGTGTCGGCCCTGATGGGAATGTACGCGGTGATGTACCGCCTGCGGCGCATCCGGTTTTTCTATCAGCTGTTCTTCTACTTCAACTACGTCACCGCGCCGGCGTTGATCCTGCTGCCCGCCTGGATCGCGAACGAGTTGCTGCAGCACTTCAGCAGCGGCGAGCCCGTGGCGTACATGGCCCACCTGGGCGGCTTGGTGGCGGGTGCACTGCTCATGGCCGCAGCCATGCGGGTGCGTCAGGTCCGGTTGCCCGAACCCGAGGCAGACCGGGCCGCCGACCCGTTCGATGCGCATGTGGCGCGTGCGCGCCGCCTGTCCGAGGCCATGCAGTTTGAAAAGGCGGCGGCCGAATGGCGCGCGGCGGCGCGACTGCGCCCGGACGACGCGGACACGCTGCGGGCCTGGTTCGGCGTCGCCCGGCTGATGCCGGCCAGCGACGGGTTTCACCGCGCCGCGCACCGCATCTTTCGCCTCAGCGCCACCGACGCCGCCACGCTGCAATTGCAGCACGCGAGCTATCAGACCTACCTGGACCAGGCCAAGCCGGGCGTCCGCCTCAAGCCCGACGACATGGCGAGGCTGGTGCGGCGCTTCGCGCGAGCGCACCACTTCCAGGATGCACAAAAACTTTGTCTGGCCCTGGTCCAGACGGCGCCGCACAACCCGGGCCTGGGCGACACCATTTCTGTGCTGGTCAATGGCCTGATGCAGGCGGGCCAGCGGGCGGAGGCGGCCGTCTGGCTACCGCATCTGCAGCGGCTCCTGCCGCAGGACGCGGTGACCCGCGCGCTGCAGTCAGGATGACGCGGCAACAGCGGTGGTGGCGGGCGCGTTGCGCAACAGCCAGCGCACTTCCTGGGTGGGTTCGCTGTCGGGGTAACGTGATTCCAGCGTCTTGAGGATCTGCTGCGCCATGTCGGCACGGCCCAGCCCCTGCACCAGGGCGCGTGCTGCCAGTTCGTAGGCCTGCGGAACGCTGTCGTGCCCGCGAAAGCGTTTGTCGAAGCCGGAGATCAACGCCAACGCGGCCCGCGCGTCCCCGGCGCGCCATTCGGCGTTGGCCAGCGCCAGGTTGGTGGGCGCATCGCCGACCACGAAGCCTGCGTCCTGTTTCCGGCAGGCCTTGTACACCTGAAGCGCCTCGGACGGCTGGCCTCGCCGCACCAGCAGGGCCATGAAGCGCTGCGCATGGTCCGTCAGCGATGCGCTCTTGTTCGCCAGCAGCAGGACGCGGTGGTACCGGCGCTGCGCAGCCAGTTCATCGGGTCGGGTGCGCTGGTCTTCGTAAGCCATGCCCAGGGCGCCGGCCACATCGCCGTCGGTAATCATCCTTGCCACCTGGGCGTCGGTCTCCTGCTGGGCGATCTGCTCAGGGGAGCGGCGGTCAGGTGCTGCACCGTCCCCGTCGTCGCCGCCGCCGGGCAGCAGGTCGACACCGAAGGCCGCGTGGTGCTGGTACATCGTGTAGCCCAGCAGGCTGGCCATGACCCAGCTGAAATAGATCAGCGCCAGATTGATCAGCGGCAGCAGAATCAGCCCGCTGAACAGCGGCAACAGCAACCCGATGGCCACCTGCGCTCCGGTCGACAGCAGGAACAGGAAGAAGCACAACAGCGCGTAGGGCCAGCCGATGATGCGGATGGTGTCCCACAGCGCGGCGGGCTTGAGCGACTCGGCGATGCTGCCGGTCTGCACCAGGAGCATGACGGTGGCGGGCAGCGTGAATGACATCACGAAGATGCCGAGGGTGGCCAGCAAGGGGCTGACGTACGACAGCCAGCCCAGCGCGAAGCCCTGCACGACCAGGATGACAAACAGCTTCCAGGGCAGGTGGGTCCACTCGTCATCGAGCTCGCGCGGAAAATCCGCAGCGCGGGAGATGCCCCGCGACCCCAGGGCAGTCACCTTGAACCCGTAGCGCGAGCTGGCCAGCATGATGCCGACCTCGATCAGCAAGATGGCCAAAAAGTCCGGCAAGAAGAACACCAGCTTGAACAGCAGGCTGCTCATCGCGAGCAGCGTGCCGTAGGTCAGGGGCTCGGTCTGCAGGGGGAAGGCAAAGAAGGTGTTGATCCGGTGCCAGAACGGACGGGGTGCGGTCGCGGCCTCGTGCTGCATGGGGACGGCCCGGCATTACTTGGAGAAGAAGTCGGATTGCGACATGCCGCGCCCACCTGCCACGCGCACCACTGTGCGCTGGTCGGACCGCAGGAGCTTCATCTGGCCCATCTCGCGCACCACCTGGTCGTTGAAGGTGCCGCTGAACTGCATCACGGTCTCTCCCATCTTGAGCAGGCTGGTGCCCTTGACCTGGGCGCTTTTGCGGCTGGGGTCGATCACGATGCTGTCGATGTGGAACTCGTACTCGATCGTCAGCACGCCGCCCATGCGGTCACCGATCCGCTCGAACATCTGCAGGCTGGTCTTGAAGGCCTCGCACTGCTGGCGCTGGTTCAGCGTGGTGCGCTGCGTCTGCCCGTTCATCACCGTCTCGTCCTGGATGATGGCCTGGGAGCTGAGCTGTTTGCACAGCAGTTCTGCATCCCGCTTGTACAAGGCGTGCGCACCGTCGTCATAGAACGCGCGCACCATTTTTTCGTCCAGCGTGCGGCCGCCGGCAAAGTAGTACCAGGCGCCCACGCACAGGGCGACCACCAAGATGATCTTTTTCACGACTCCCTCTCACTCTAATTTTGCGGCGCAGTATAGCGGCGGGTGCGCAGCGTTTTGTGCCGTTGATACGCGCCCGTGCGAACGGCTTGTTACGTTCGGTTGTCGCGTTGCGCCAGGCTGCCTGCGGCAGATCGGCTACGCTCGCGGTCGAGTCGGACGGAGAGATATCCATAATGAATTTGTTTCAAAATGCTCTGGTGCTGGTTTCTGGGGCACTCGTATCGCTGAGTGCCCAAGCCTTGCAGATCACCAGCTTTTCGCCCCAGGGCGAGGTGGCGAAGGTGCGCCAGGTCGTGGCCAAGTTCGATGCCGCGGCAGTCAACTTCGGCGACCCCAAGGCCCCGGCGCCCATCGCTTTGAGTTGCAGCGACGCCAATGCCACCAAGGGCACGGGTCGCTGGACGGGGGAGAAGGAATGGGTGTTCGACTTCGAGCGCGACCTGCCGCCCGGCGTACGCTGTACCGCTACGGTCAAGCCAGGATTCAAATCGGCCGCTGGCGCTGAATTGACGGGCGCCAAGAGCTATCAATTCAATAGCGGTGGGCCGTTCGTGCAGAACATGCGCCCTGGCTCTTACCAGGACATCGACGAAGAGCAGTTCTTCGTGCTCCAGTTCAACGGCCCCGCCACCACCGCCAGCGTGCAGGCCAATGTGTGGTGCACCGCCGAAGGCGTGGGTGAGCGCATTCCGGTGCGCATGATCGAAGGCGCGCAGCGCGCCGAAGTCCTGAAGATGCTCGGCCTGGACAAGAGCGCGGCGAAAGAGCCGCTGCAGTACGCCACGCTGGCCTGCAACCGGCGACTCACGTCGGGCTCGCGCATGCAGGTGGTGTTCGGCAAAGGCGTGGCCACACCGAGTGGTGTGGCCAACACGGTGGAAAAACGCTTCGACTACAAGGTGCGCGAGCCGTTTTCGGCGGAGTTCAGCTGCGAGCGCGAAAACGCCCAGGCCGCCTGCCTGCCGATCCGCCCCATGACGCTGTCCTTCAATGCGCCGGTGCCGCGCAAGCTGGCGTCGGCCATCCGCCTGAAGTCGGCGAAGGAAACGCTCAAGCCGCAGGCCGCCACCGACAAGGAAGAGCAGCAGGCGGACGCACTGGTCACCAGCGTGCAGTTCAGCGCACCCCTGTCTGAAAACACCGCCTTCACGCTCGAGCTGCCCAAGGATCTGAAAGATGCCTCGGGCCGCGCGCTGACCAATGCCGACAGCTTCCCGCTCAAGGTCGCCACGGGCGGCATGCCGCCGCTGGCCAAGTTTGCCGCCGCGTCTTTCGGCGTGGTGGAGCGTTTTGCCGAAGGCCCCGCATCCGACAACCCGCCCGCGCTGCTGCCGGTCACCCTGCGCAACGTGGAAGCCGCCCTGCGCGTGCAGGGCCTGCAGCCCGGCACCCCGGGTGCGGCAGCGCCCGCGGGCAAGGTGAGCACCTTCAAGCCCGGCACCGACGCCGACATCATCGCGTGGTTCCGCAAGGTCCGGCGCTATGACAACTACAACATCGAACGCAAGCAGGCGCGCCAGGACGTGACAGGCCCGCTGCCCAAGGTGCTGGACAACGACCGCGAGTATGTGCAGACCCGCATGCTGTCGCTGCTGGCCGGCAAGGGCGGCGTGAAGACGCTGGACCTGCCCAAGCCCGCCAGCACCGATGCCCGCCCGTTCGAGGTGGTGGGCATTCCGCTGTCGCCCGGCTTCCACGTGGTGGAGATCGCATCGCAAAAGCTCGGCGCATCGCTGCTGGACGACCGCCACGGCGATAGCCGCACGATGTACGTGCGCACCTCCGCGCTGGTCACCAACCTGGGCGTGCATTTCAAGCTGGGCCGCGAGAACGCCATGGCCTGGGTGACCACGCTCGACAAGGGCCATCCGGTAGAGGGCGCCAAGGTGCGTGTGTCCGACTGCCGTGGCAACGAAGTGGCCACGGGCGTCACCGACGCGCAGGGCCTGGCCCGGCTCGACGGTGTCTCGACCGACTCTCCCACCTGCAGTGAATCCGGCGGATACGGCGAAGGCGACGGCAGCCGCGGCTACTTCGTGAGCGCCCGCCACAAGGGCGCCGACGCAGTCGAGGACATGGCCTTCACCTGGAGCGACTGGCAGCGTGGCATCGAGCCCTGGCGCTTCAATGTGCCCACCAGCACCAC
Organism: Acidovorax sp. LjRoot194; assembly: GCF_964253015.1. Taxonomy (NCBI): domain Bacteria; kingdom Pseudomonadati; phylum Pseudomonadota; class Betaproteobacteria; order Burkholderiales; family Comamonadaceae; genus Acidovorax; species Acidovorax sp. LjRoot194. Next base: position 1,727,697 of record NZ_CAXUQB020000001.1, read on the forward strand.
GGCCGAGCCGGACGAACGCGCCCACACCATCTTCGACCGCACCCTGTTCCGTGCGGGCGAGACGGTGTCGATGAAGCACCTGCTACGCACCGAGACCCGCAAGGGCTTCGGCGTGCCCGCTGCGGGCCCCGACACCCTGGTCATCACCCACGTGGGCAGCGGCCAGCAATTCACCCAGCCCCTGGCCTGGCGCACCACGCCGAGCGGTGGCCTGAGCGCGCAGAACACCTTTGCCGTGCCGCCCGCCGCCAAGCTCGGCCTGTACCAGGTCGAGCTGCGCAACCAGTCCAACAACGGCCGCAGTTTCAGCTCGGGCGAGTTCCGGGTGGAAGAATTCCGCCTGCCGGTGCTCGAAGGCCGCATTGCGCCCGCCGACAAGAAGGCGCTGGTGCGTGTGCGCTCGGTGCCCACCGATGTGCAGATCAACTACGTGGCCGGCGGTGGCGCCGCCAACCTGCCGGTGCGTGTGTCGGCCATGGTGCGTGGCAAGACGCTGAACTACAGCGACTACGACGCCTTCAGCTTCAACCCGCCCCGCAAGCGCGATCAGTCGAACGCCAACAGCGACGACGAAGAAGCCACCGCCAGCCAGGATGCGCGCGTGATTGCTGACAAGCTCCCGCTCACGCTGAACAAGGACGGCGCGGGCAAGGTCACCATCGACAACGTGCCAGAGGCGCGTCAGCCGCAAGAGCTGCTGATGGAAGCCACCTACGCTGACCCCAACGGCGAAGTGCAGACCATCCGCAGCACGCAGGCCCTGTGGCCCGCGGGCGTGGTGGCCGGTATCAAGACCGAAGGCTGGGTGTCGGCCCGCCAGAAGATCCGCTTTCAGGCGCTGGCACTGCAGCACAACGGCAAGCCGGCCGCCGATACGTCGCTGCAGGTGCAGGCCATGGCGCGCATCACCACCACCACGCGCAAGCGCATGGTGGGCGGCTTCTACAGCTACGACAACCAGACCGAGACCAAGGACCTGGGCACGCTGTGCAGCGGCAAGAGCGACGCACGCGGCCTGCTGCTGTGCGAGTCCAAGCTCGACGAAGCCGGCGAGGTGGAACTGGTGGTGACGGCCACCGACAAGGACGGCAACACCAGCGTGGCCGCATCGTCGGTGTGGGTCACGCGCCAGGGCGAGCTGTGGTTTGGCGGCGAGGACCACGACCGCATCGACCTGTTGCCTGAAAAGAAGAGCTACCAGCCGGGCGAGACCGCCAAGTTCCAGGTGCGCATGCCGTTCCGCTACGCCACGGCGCTGGTGGCGGTGGAGCGCGAGGGCATCATCGACACGCAGGTGGTGCAGCTCAACGGCCAGGACCCGACCGTGAGCCTCAAGATTCAGCCTGAATGGGGCCCTAACGTCTACGTGAGTGTGCTGGCCCTGCGCGGCCGGTTGCGCGAGGTGCCCTGGTACAGCTTCTTCACCTGGGGCTTCAAGTCGCCGCGTGAGTGGTGGACGTCGTTCTGGTACGAGGGCAAGGAATACCAGGCGCCCACCGCGCTGGTGGACCTGTCCAAACCCGCGTTCCGCCTGGGCCTGGCCGAGATCCGCGTGGGCACGCAAGCCCACCAGATCGACGTGAAGGTCACGGCCGACAAGGAAAGCTACGCCGTGCGCGGCAAGGCGCAGGTCACCATCACCGCCACGCTGCCGGGCGGCAAGCCCGCCGCCAATGCCGAGGTGGCTGTGGCCGCCGTGGACCAGGCGCTGCTGGAGCTGATGCCCAATAATAGCTGGAACCTGCTCGAAGCCATGCTGCAGCGTCGCAGCTGGGGCGTGGAGACCTCCACCGCGCAGATGGAGATCATTGGCCGACGCCACTACGGCAAGAAGGCCGTGCCCGCGGGCGGCGGCGGCGGCAAGTCGCCCACGCGCGAACTGCTCGAGACGTTGCTGCTGTGGCAGCCCGCCATCGTGCTGGATGCCAACGGCCAGGCCAAGGTGACGGTGCCGCTCAACGATGCGCTCACCACCTTCAAGATCGTGGCGGTGGCCGATGCGTCCACTGGCCTGTTCGGTACCGGCAGCACCAGCATCCGCGCCACGCAGGACCTGCAGATCATCAGCGGCCTTCCGCCGCTGGTGCGCGAGGACGACCAGTTCCGCGCCCAGCTCACGCTGCGCAACACCACCAAGGCGGCGATGAAGGTCGAGGTGACCCCGCGCGCCACGCTGCTGGACTTGAAGCCGCAGACGGTGGACATACCGGCCGGCGAGGCACGCGAGGTGTCGTGGAACATCACGGCCCCCGCGCAGCTGGCACAGACCCGGTCGGAGTCCATCCTGTGGGAGATCGAGGCCAAGGACTCGGTCAGCGGTGCGCGCGATGCCCTGAAGGCAAGCCAGCGCATCATCCCGGCCGTGCCGCTCACGGTGCAGCAGGCCACGCTGGTGCAGGTAGACGGCAGCTTCAACCTGGACGTGAACCCGCCCGCCGATGCGCTGCCGGGCCGCGGCGGCCTCAAGATGTCGCTGCAGCCCAAGCTGGCCGAAGGCCTGCCCGGCGTGCGTGACTGGTGGGCCCGCTACCCGTTCGCCTGCCTGGAGCAAAAGACCAGCAAGGCCGTGGGCCTGCGCGACGGCGCGCTGTGGCAGACCGTGGTGGCGCAGCTGCCGACCTACCTGGACAGCGACGGCCTGGCCAACTACTTCCCGCCGCGCGATGGCGACGCCAACCGCGGCAGCGACACGTTGACCGCCTACGTGCTGGCCGCTACGCACGAGGCTGCGTCCGTCAACCCGGCCTTCGCCCTGCCCGACGCAGCCCGCGCACCCATGGAGCGTGGCCTGATCGCGTTTGTGGAAGGTCGCATCCAGCGCGACTTCTGGAGCCCGCGCAAGGATCTGGACATGCGCAAGGTGGCCGCGCTCGAAGCGCTGTCGCGCTACGGCAAGGCCCAGGGCCGCATGGTCAGCAGCATCACCATTGCGCCCAACCAATGGCCCACGCACACGGTGATCGACTGGGTCAACGTTTTGAAGCGCGTGGCCGATGTGCCCGAGCGCGACAAGCGCCTGGCCGAAGCGATGCAGATCCTGCGCAGCCGCCTGTCGTTCCAGGGCACCAAGCTCATCTTCAGCACCGAGCAGGATGACTACTGGTGGTGGCTGATGCAAAACGGCGACGTGAATACTGCGCGCCTGATGCTGGCCGTGATGGACGACCCGACCTGGAAGGACGACATGGGCCGCCTGGCCAACGGCTTCATCAGCCGGCAGCAGGGCGGTGCGTGGCACACCACCACGGCCAACCTGTGGGGCGGGCTGGCGCTGGAAAAATTCAGCGCCAAGTTCGAGGCCACGCCGGTGTCCGGTATCACCAAGGCTGCCATGGGCGCCAACAACGCTGCGGTGGACTGGAGCAAGGTCGAGCGCGTGAAGACCACCGACCTGACGGGCGCTGCGCACCAGACCACCTGGTTCGGTGCCCCCGCATCGGCGGGCAACCTGAAGAACAACGGCATGTTCCTGCCCTGGTCATCGGCTGCAGGCAAGGCGGGTGGCAAGGAGCAACTGGCCGTCACGCACCAGGGCCCCGGCAAGCCATGGCTCACGCTGCAGTCGGTGGCCGCCATCCAGCTGAAGGCACCCTTTGCTGCGGGGTACAGCATCACCAAGACGGTGACGCCCGTGGAGCAGGCCAACAAGGCGCTGCCGCCCGGCCAGTACACCCGCGGCGACGTGCTGCGCGTGACGCTGGAGGTGAACGCCAGCGCCGACATGACCTGGGTGGCCATCACCGACCCGATCCCGGGCGGCGCCACCATCCTGGGCAGCGGCCTGGGCCGCGACTCGGCCATCGCCACGCAGGGCGAAAAGGCGCGCACCGGCCCCGGCTGGCCCGCGTTCGAGGAGCGCAGCTTCGAGTCCTTCCGGAGCTACTACGAGTACCTGCCCAAGGGCACGGTCAAGATGGAATACACCGTGCGCCTGAACAACGTGGGCGACTTCGCGCTGCCCCCGAGCCGTGTGGAAGCTATGTACGCGCCCGAGATGTTCGGCGAGACACCGAATGCGCGGGTGAAGGTGGAGCCCGGCAAGTAAGGCCGCAGCGGGGCGGGCCCCAGGCCTGCTCCGGCCTTCCGGGACCGCCCGTCTTGGCCCTGCCTGGCGTTTGCAAATGGGCATGGGTATGGCCTGTATGCACTGCGGCGGCGAATCGGCGCGCCCCCGGTTCACCGGCATTGCCACCGGTATTCCCGGCACAATTTCCGTCCCCAAGGACCCATGACCATGACCGATGTTTCCATCAGCCCCGCGCCGTCAGGCGACCCGCTCACCGTTTCTGTAGAAGTGGGCTGCGACGCGCAGCGCGCCTGGCAGGCCTTCATCAGCCCGGCCGCCATCACCGCCTGGAACTTCGCCAGCCCCGAGTGGTGCTGCCCGCGGGCCGAGAACGACCTGCGTGTGGGCGGTGCCTTCAGCTACCGCATGGAGGCCAAGGACGGCTCCATGGGTTTCGACTTTGCCGGCACCTTCACCGAGCTGGTGCCCCACCGGCGGCTGCGCTACGCCCTGGGCGACAGCCGTGAGGTCGTGGTCGAATTCATCGACCTGCCTGGCGGCCGCACCGAGGTGCGGCAGTCGTTCACGCCCGATGCGACTTTTCCACCCGAGCAACAGCGCGCGGGCTGGCAGGCGATTCTGGAGAACTACAAGAAATTTGTGGAGCCCGGCGGCTGATGGGCATGGCGCAGACCGCTGCGTGGCAGCTGGCAGCAGTGCACCGGCCGGGCCGTATCCATGGGCTGGCCTAGGTTCGTGCCGGCCCCGCGGGTGCAGAGCGGGGCTCTGCCGGCTGTGGCGCGGCCTCTGGTCGTGCTGGCGGTGTGCATGCTGCTGGGCGCGCCACACGCCCACGCCCTGCCGTCCTACGACGAGGTGCGGGCCGACTTCAAACCGTCCGACACCATAGTGCTCTCGCGCGAGGGCGAGGTACTGCAGCGCCTGCGCACCGACACCACCGTGCGGCGCGGCCAGTGGGTGGCCCTGGCCGATGTGTCACCCGCACTGCGCACGGCGCTGGTGCTGAGCGAAGACAAGCGATTCTTCGAGCACAGCGGCGTGGACTGGCGCGCTGCGTCGGCCGCCGCCTGGGGCAACCTGTGGAACCAGCGCACCCGCGGCGCCAGCACCATCACCATGCAGTTGGCGGGCCTGCTCGACGGCGACTGGCGGCAGGGGCCGGGCGGGCGCACCGTGGTGCAAAAGCTCGGCCAGACGGTGGCCGCGCAGGTGCTGGACCGGCGCTGGCGCAAAGACCAGGTGCTGGAGGCGTATCTCAACCTCGTGCCGTTTCGCAGCGAACTGGTGGGCATCGATGCGCTCAGCCGCACGCTGTTCGGCAAAGCTGCCCACGGCCTGGACGACCGCGAGGCGGCGGTGGCGGCGGCCCTGGTGCGGGCGCCCAACGCGCGCCCCGCGCTGGTGGCCCAGCGGGCCTGCGGCGTGCTGCGCGACATGCAGGCCCAGCCGCCGCCAAGAAAGCTGCCCGCCACCGCGGGTGCCCCCGCATCGCAGGCCCAACCACCGCGTGTGGACTGCGATGCCCTCGACCTCTTCACCACCGCCGCGCTCCAGCGCCGCGCATTCGATGCCAGCGAGGGCGTGGCGCCGCATTTCGCGCGCTATCTGCTGCGCCAGCGTTTCAAGGACGGTGTGGCGGTGCCCGAGCGGGTGCAGAGCACGCTGCGCGCACCGCTGCAGCGCTTTGCTGTCAGCACCCTGCAGCAGCACCTTCGCGAACTCCGCGGGCGTAATGTGGAAGACGGCGCCGTGCTCGTGCTCGACAACGCCACGGGCGAGGTGCTGGCGTGGGTGGGCTCGTCCGGGCAACTGAGCCAGGCGAGCGAGGTCGATGGCGTGCTGGCGCTGCGCCAGCCGGGCTCCACGCTCAAGCCCTTCTTGTACGCGCAGGCCATTGCCGAGCGGCGGCTCACGGCGGCATCGCTGGTGGACGACTCGCCTGCCCACATCGCCACGGCGGGCGGTTTGTACATTCCGCAAAACTACGACCGGCAGTTCAAGGGCTGGGTGTCGGCGCGCACCGCGCTGGCCGCGTCGCTCAATGTGCCGGCGGTGCGCACGCTGGTCATGGTCACGCCCGACGCATTCCACCGGCAATTGCGCGCAGTGGGCATGCCGCTGCGCGAGAGCGGTGATTACTTCGGCTACAGCCTGGCGCTGGGCAGCCCCGAGGTGCCGCTTCTGCACCTGACCAATGCCTTTCGCACCCTGGCCAACGGCGGGCAATTGAGCCCGGTGGACCTGGCCGCGCCCGCCCGTGGCCGGCCGCCCGCCTTCATGGCGGCCATCGACGCGCGTGCCGCGTTCATCGTGGGCGACATCCTGTCGGACGGCAATTCCCGCGCGCGCACCTTCGGCACCGACAGCGTGCTGGCCACACGCTTCTGGACCGCAGTGAAAACCGGCACCAGCAAGGACATGCGCGACAACTGGGCCGTGGGCTGGTCCGAGCGCTACACCGTCGGCGTGTGGGTGGGCAACGCCAGCGGCGCCGCCATGCACGACGTGAGCGGCACCAGCGGCGCAGCGCCCATCTGGGCGACCGTGATGGGCTTCTTGCATGCGCGCGAGCCCAGCCGTGCGCCCAAGGCACCTGCAGGCGTGCTCAAGGCTGCGGTGCGGTTTGGGCCCGGGCCCGCAGCCGCAGAGGCGCGCTCCGCCCAGCCCCTGGAGGCCGCGCGCGAGGAGTGGTTCTTGCAGGGCACGCAGCAACCCCTGTTTGCTATTGATTCAGTAGCTGCTGGCGCCGATGTAGCAAGCGGTAGGGCCACAAAAGACTCCAAACATGCCGCGCGGAAGCTGCCCGATGCCCCGCCCGGCGCGCCAGCGCGCATCACCGCCCCGGCCAGCGGCACCATCATCGCGCTGGACCCGGACATCCCGCCCGCCCGCCAGCGCCTGCAGTTCGCTGCCACGGGCGACGGCCTGCTGTGGCGCATGGACGGAAAACCCCTGGGCCAGGGTCCGCGCGTGGCCTGGCTGCCCTGGCCGGGCCGGCATGTGGTGCAGATCACCGATGCCAAGGGCCAGGTGCTGGACGAGATCCGCCTGGAGGTCCGCGGCGCGGGTGTGGCGGCCACGCCGCCCCGGGGCTCTGCGAATTGACGGCGCCTGGCGCGGCAGCTACGGTGTGACTGACCGCACCAGGGGCTTTGCTGGAGCGCCTTGGCGGTATCGGGTTGAAGCCCGGCGACCAGCGTGGCGCGTCGACTGACCGCACAGGGCGGCCCTGCAAGGTCACTGTGCAGGATGACCGTGCGGGAGCCCGTGGATAGCTGGTCCGGTGGTCAGAGGGTCGATGGTCAGAGGGTCCGATGGGGCGGGTGGCCGGCGTGGCAGCAATGCCATGCAACACCTGGTGGCATGTCAGCCAGCCGACAACGCCCCCCACTAGAATGGTTACCAAATATTTCTATGCCGTTCCTGCGCCAGTTCTTCTCCCACCGCCTTATCTGGTTGGCGCTGCTGTTGTCGCTGGGGATTGGTGCCCTGTTCGCCCGCACGATCTGGACGATCCGCACCGACGAGTGGAACTACGCCAGCCAGACCAACAGCAATCTGGTGCACACCCTGGAGCAGGGGCTCAGCTGGTCGCTCGACTCCATCGACAAGTCATTGGAGGGCGTGGCCCGCGAGGTGGCACGCAGCGATGTGTGGGCCCTGCCGCCCGACCTGCGCAACCGCGTCATTTTTGACAATTCGCTGCGGGCGCGCGGCGCGGGCGACGTGTTCGTGCTGGATGCCACGGGCAGCATCGTGCTCGACTCGGGCGCCAGCACACTGCGCCGCGCCAGCCTGGCGGACCGCGACTACTTCCAGGCCTTCGCCAAGGACGGGCACCAGGGGCTTTTTATCGGCAAGCCGGTGCCTTCGCGCGTGACCGGGCTGAACGTGCTGCCCATGGCCCGCGCGTACCGCCACCCGGACGGCAGCTTTGCCGGCGTCGTGGTCGGGGCCGTGCGCCTGAGTTACTTCAATGAACTCTTCGGCTCGCTCGACCTGGGTGCCAACAGCGGGATCAATCTGTTTCGCCACGACGGAGTGGTCATCTCCCGGTATCCGTACGGCGATTCGGACGTCGGCAAGACCATTGCGGGATCGCCCAACCTGGAGCGCTTTCAGCGCGAGGGCAGTGGCGCGTTCGTGGGCGTGGCAGCCCTGGACGGGGTCGAGCGCCTGTATGCCTTCCGGCAGGTGGGCTCCTACCCGCTCATCATCAATGTGGCGCAGGCGACCGAAACGGTGCTGGCCAAGTGGTACCGCAGCGCGACCGTGCTGGGCGGTTTCGCGCTGCTGCTCATGCTCGCCTGCGTGGCCCTGGCCGCCATGTTCGTGCGCGAACTCACGCTGCGCCAGCAGGTGTCGGCCCAACTGCGCGAGGCCGAGCACCATCTGCGCACCATCCTCGATAACCTGCCGTCGGCTATCAGCTACTGGGACAGGGGCCTGCACAACCTGTTTGCCAACCAGGTGTACTTCGAGTGGTTCGGCGTGATGCCCGACAAACTGCGCGGTCAGCACGTGAGCCAGTTGCTGGGCCCCGATGTCTATGCGCAGAACCTGCCTTTCATGGAGCACGCGCTGGCGGGAGAGCCCCAGTTGTTCGAGCGCGCGCTGGTGGACGCGCGCGGCCAGGTGCTCCATGCCCTGGTGTCCTACCTGCCCGACGAGGTCGATGGCCAAGTGCGCGGATTCTTCGTACAAGCCACCGACATCACCGAGCGCAAGCGCATGGAGGATGAGCTTTTTGCCGAGAAGGAGCGCGTGCGCCTGACCCTGCAATCCATCGGCGATGCCGTGGTCTGCGCCGACGGGCAGGGCGCTGTCACCTACCTCAACCCTGTCGCCGAGCGCCTGACCGGCTGGCAGGCGTTTGACGCAGCGGGCCGCCGCATCGACGAAGTGGTGGTGCTGCGCAGCCCGCACAACGATGCCGTGCTGGCCAGCTCACTGCTGGCAGCCATCCAGAGCGGCGAGGGCGCCGATTCGGTGCGCGGCGTGATCGTGCACCGCACCAGCGGCCAACGGTTCCAGGTCGAGAAAACCTCCAGCCCGATCACCGACCGCCACGGCCAAGTCACCGGCGCCGTGGCCGTGCTGCGCGATGTGACCGAGGCCGTCGTCATGGCCGAACGCATGGCCCACCTGGCCCAGTACGACGCGCTGACCGACCTGCCCAATCGCGTGCTGTTGCAAGACCGCGCGCAAATGGCCATCACCCAGGCGCGGCGCGACGGCAAATGCCTGGCCGTCATGTACCTGGACCTGGACGGCTTCAAGGCCGTGAACGACAGCCTGGGCCACGACGTGGGCGACCTGCTGCTCGTGCAGTTCGCCCAGCGCCTCAAAGCCGCGGTGCGCGCGTCCGACACCGTGTGCCGCCAGGGCGGCGACGAGTTCGTGGTGCTGCTGCCCGGCCTGGAGGGCGTGGAGCCCGCCTGCGGCGTGGCCCGCAAGATCCTGGCATCGTGCGATGCCCCCTTCGAGCTGGCCGGCCGCATGCTGCCCATGGGCCTGAGCGGCGGCATCGCGCTGTACCCGCAGCACGGCGACACGTTCGACGCTTTGTCCCGCCACGCCGACAGCGCCATGTACGCCGCCAAGCGCGGCGGGCGCATGCGCTTCATGCTGTACCGCGGGCCTGACGCGGAGCCCGAGGTGGTGCAGGTGGACCCAGTCATAGGCCAGGACGCGTGATCGCCGCGGGCACCGCTTCGCTGGCGTTGCGCGTGGGCATGAACCAGCGCATGGGCATCCAATGCAGTTGCTATTAAATATGTAGCTGACGGCGCCCGCCCAGTGCGCGGTAGGGCTCTGAAAAGCCTGAAGTTCCACGACGGGTGCTGCGCGCACGCACCATCGGCGATGGAAATTTGTTGCAGCCCCGCGCAAATAATTTTGATGGCCGCGCCGCGCGCAACTGCCTACCATCCGGCGAGGCTTTAAAAACCGTTCAACGTCTTTTTGCTCTGGAGTGCCGCGTGCCTGACCTGTCCAAAATCACCAGCATCGAAGACCTGCGCGTCGTCGCCAAGCGCCGCGTGCCGCGCATGTTTTACGACTACGCCGATTCAGGCTCTTACACGGAAGGCACGTACCGCGCCAACACGCAGGACTTCCAGTCCATCAAGCTGCGCCAGCGCGTGGCGGTGAACATGGCGGGCCGCAGCACCCGCACCACCATGATCGGCCAGGACGTGGCCATGCCTGTGGCGATAGCGCCCACCGGCCTCACCGGCATGCAGCACGCCGACGGCGAGATCCTGGGCGCGCGCGCTGCCAAGGCCTTCGGCATTCCGTTCACGCTGTCGACCATGAGCATCTGCTCCATCGAAGACGTGGCCGAGCACACGGGCCGCCACCCGTTCTGGTTTCAGCTGTACGTGATGCGCGACCGCGACTTCATCGAGCGCCTGATCGACCGCGCCAAGGCGGCCAACTGCTCGGCGCTGCAGCTCACGCTGGACCTGCAGATCCTGGGCCAGCGCCACAAGGACATCAAGAACGGCCTGTCCACGCCGCCCAAGCCCACCATCGCCAACATGCTCAACCTGGCCACCAAGCCGCACTGGTGCCTGGGCATGCTGGGCACCAAGCGCCGCACCTTTGGCAACATCGTGGGCCACGCCAAGGGCGTGGGCGATTTGTCATCGCTGTCGTCCTGGACGGCCGAGCAGTTCGACCCGCAGCTCAACTGGGGCGATGTGGAGTGGATCAAAAAGCGCTGGGGCGGCAAGCTGATCCTCAAGGGCATCATGGATGCCGAAGACGCCCGCCTGGCCGTCAACAGCGGGGCCGATGCGCTCATCGTCAGCAACCACGGCGGCCGCCAGCTCGACGGCGCGCCATCGTCCATCGCCGCGCTGCCCGGCATTGCCGAAGCGGTGCGCCAGGCGGGCGGCGGCATCGAGGTGTGGATGGACGGCGGCATCCGCAGCGGCCAGGACGTGCTGAAGGCCCGCGCGCTGGGCGCACAGGGCACGCTGATCGGGCGGAGTTTCCTGTATGGGCTGGGGGCCTATGGCGAAGCGGGGGTGACGCGTGCGCTGCAGATCATTCAGCGGGAGCTGGATATCACGATGGCGTTTTGTGGGCACACCAACATCAACACGGTGGACCGGTCGATTTTGTTGCCGGGCACATACCCGGTGTGAAGGCCCGGGCGGGAGCCACGGCTGCAGCAGGCCGGTGCGCTGCTGGCCATGGCCGCGTTGCCCTGTCAATACTTGTAGCTCAGCGTGGCCATCACGCTGCGCGGCTCGCCGTAGTAGCTCTGGCGCGTCCAGCCATCGGGGCGGTCGAGATACTTGCGGTCCAGCAGGTTGTTGACTGTCACGGTGACGCGCGTCTTGGGCGTGATCTGGTAGCCGGCCTGCAGCGACAGCAGCGTCACGCTGCCCTGGCCCCAGTGTGCGCCATCGATGTTGTTGAAGATGGCACTGCGCACGCGTGCCCCTGCGCCCAGGCTCCAGCCGCCGTCAAATCGGTAGTCGGTCCACAGCGAGAAGCTGTGGCGCGGAAACACGGTGGTGAAAGGCTTGCCCTCCTGGTCGGGCGATGAGCGCAGCACCCGTGTGGTGTTGTACCCGTAGCCCGCGGTGAGGTTCCAGCGCGGCGACAGGCGGCCGGTCAGTTCGGCCTCAAGGCCCTGGCTGCGTACCTTGCCCGCGGCAATCGACGCTTCCGGGAAGTCCGGGTCGGTGATGGCGCGGTTCACATCCTCGATGCGGTAGATGCCGACGCTGCTGGCCAGCTTGCCGTCCAGATGCTCGCCCTTGATCCCCACCTCGACCTGGTGGCCCGCGCGGGGCTGCAGGTAGGCGCCGCTGCGGTTGCGCGAGGTCTGCGGATTGAAGATGGCGCTGTAGCTGCCGTAGGCAGACCAGGTGGGCGACAGCTCGTACACGGCCCCAGCATAGGGCACGGCCTTGGCGTTCTCGCGGCTGTCGTTGGCGCGGTCGATCAGGTCGCGGCTTTCGTACCAGGTCACTCTGGCGCCGGCCAGCAGCACGAGCGGTTGCGAGATGCGGATGCGTGCCTGGCCGAACACCGCGCTCTGGCGCAGATCGTTGTTGGCATAGGCGGGGTCGATGGTGACATCGGGCCGGGGCACATCGGGGTTGGGCGCGAAGACGTTCAACAGGAATCCGTTGTCTCCCCAGGTGCTGCCGTTGTAGGCATCGCGGCTGGTGCGCCGCTGGTGGCTGGCCCCCACCACGAACTCCTGCTTGAAGCCGCGCCATTGCACCGGCAGCGTCAGCATGCCTTGCAGGTTGGTCTCGCTCTGGTGGCGGAGGTAGAAGTAGGGCGATACCGTCATGTCGCCTGTGGCGCGGTCGACGTAGCTGTTGCCGAACCCGAGGGTGGTGTTCTCGTTGCTGTCCAGGTAGTTGGCGGTCAGGACCGCCCGGCCGCCGCCCTCCAGCCTGTGCTCCAGTTCGGCAAAGCTGCGGCGCATCAGCTGGCTGCTGCGGTTCCACAGAGCGCCAATGTAGGTGGATCGGTCCAGGTCGGGATACCCACCATCGGCATAGGCCGCGTAGCCCCAGAACGGGCGCCGGAGCGCGTGCTGCGCGCTGTGTCCCACAGACAGCGTGGTGTTGGGCGTGAAGTCGTATTCCAGCGTGCCGTAGCCCAGCGGCTGGCGCGTGAAGACGTGGTCGGTGACATAGTGCCGGTCTTCGTAGGCGGCCACCAGGCGTCCCCGCAGGCGCCCCTCTGCGTCCAGCGGACCGGTGATGTCGGCCTCTGTGTAGTAGTGGTTCCAGGAGCCGGCCGATGCACGCGCGTTGAAGCCGAAGACCGGCTGGGCGCGCTTGCGCACGAAGTTGACGGTACCGCCAGGGTCGCCCGCGCCCTGCAGCAGGCCGGCCGGGCCGCGCCAGACTTCCACCCGGTCGAACATCGCCAGCGCAAAGTCGTTGTCTCCGGTCTGCACCGACGAGGACACGCCATCGATCTGGTAGCGGTCGATGCCGTAGCCGCGCGACTCCACGGTGAAGCGACCGGTGCCGTAGGTGGTCACCTTGAGCGCGGTCGTGTACTGCATGGCGTCCTCCACGCGCAGGAAGTTCTGGTCTTCGATACGCTGGCGCGTCACCACGCTCACCGAATTGGGTATTTCGCGCGGCGCCTGCTCCATGAGGCCCAGGGTGGTGGTGCGGGCTGCATATTCGGGCAGCCCCTCGGTGGTGGCGCTGACCTCCGCGGCCGCGGTCACCTTCACTTCATCCAGCGACGCGGCAGCGCCGGGTGCGGCGGAAGGCGCAGCCTGGCCCGCCTGCTCCACCACAAAGGTCTTGCCGCCGTCCGCGGGACGCGCGGCCAGGCCGCTGCCTGCCAGCAGTTGGTCCAGCGCCTGCCTGGCGGTGTAGGTGCCGCGCACTGCGGGGGCAGTGCGCCCGGCCGACAGGCTGCTGGCAAATACCACCTGAACGCCCGTGCGCTGGGCAAGGGCGTTGAGCGATTGCGCCAGTGGCGCTGCAGGCAGGTCCAGAGCCACCGGTGCCACAGCGGCGCCCTGCGGGGCCGCGGTCGGGACAGGCTGAGCCTGCGTGGCCATTGCGATCAGGGCGCTGCAGGCAAGCGCGGTCAGGCGCCAGCCCTGACGCGGGGCAGTGGGCGTGTGGCGGTGGGTGGCTCGGGGCTGCGGACGCAATGGCAGGGGCACGGGAATCTCCTCGTTGATGGTGGGTTCGCTGCCTGCAAGGCAGGCGCTCACGGGGAGTGCCGTTTCTCGGTGCCCATCACCCTACCCAGCGTCACAAAAAAATTTTCCGCTTTGTGCTGGATGACTTTTGCTATGAATTAAATAGCTTGTCGCGCTGGATGGACGAGCGGTAGCACAGGTTTTCATTCAGAAAGGTGCTTCAAGGCCTGCCTGGCCTGGGCAGCACCCAGCGTTCTCCGTCGGCGTCAGGCGGCGTGTCCACCCGCACAGGCAGGAAGCTGGGCAGCAGGGTCAGCAAAGCATCGGCATTGGCCGTGCGGTACACGCCGGAAACCTCCAGCTGCGCCAGCGAAGCATCTCCCAGCCGCACCGGGCGTCCGCTGTAGCGGGCGATCTCGGCCAGCACCTCGGGCAGGGGCGTGTGGTCAAACACCAGGTGCCCATGCCGCCACGCGGTGGCGTCCGTGGCGTTGACCGGCGCTGTGCTGCCCAGTGTGCCTGCCTGCACGTGGATTTGATCATTGGCTTGGAGCGTGGCATCCGCATGGTTGCCAGCCACAGCCACGCGCCCGCGCAGCACCGTGACCATGACGTCGTCGCCGCGCCGGCGCACGTCAAACGCCGTGCCCAGCACACGCACCTGGGTGCTGCCCGCATCCACCAAAAAAGGACGCCACCGCGAGGCCTGCACATCAAACAGCGCCCGACCCTCTTGCAGGACCAACCGGCGTGAGCGCAGGTGGCGCGACACCGTCAGCCGTGTGGAGGTGTCCAGCTCGACCACGCTGCCATCGGCCAGTTCCACAGAGGCGCGCCGGTCGGGCCCGGTGGCGATGTGCTCGGTGCGCCAGGCCGGGTCTTGCCACGCCAGCAGCGCGGCCGCGGCCGCCGGCAGCGCGACTGCCAGCAGGCGCGCAGGACGCCGCCGCTGGCCAGCAGTGGCGCCGTCGCGCGTGGCGTGGGGCAGTGGGGACAGCGCCTGCGGAGGCAGCGGAAAGCGCTCCTGCAACGCGGCGCGGTGCCGGGCCAGCGCTGCGTCAGCATCCGGCGATGCCGCCTCTGATGGGGCCGAGGAGGGTGCGGTGGGGACTGTGGGCGCGATGGGCGCAATGGGCTGGCTCCTGCGGTGCGCGGTCATGGACGGGTCTCGCGCACTGCATTGGCACCGCAGGTGGCGATGCTGGCCGCCGGCGAACAGCTGCGCACCAGCCGGGCCCGAGCCAGGTGGGCCCGGCAGGCAGCCATGCCTGCATGCAGGTGCTTTTCCACAGCCTTGCGAGAGATGCCCAGGCGCAGGGCGACTTCGGCGTGCGGCATCTCGTGGATCTTGTGCATCACGAATACCGTCTGGCAGCGCGGGGGCAGACCCGCAATGGCGTCTTCCAGCCACCGCAGTTCGCGCTCGGCGTCCAGCTGCCGGCCCACATCGGGTGTGTCACACGCGTGGTCCGGCGCATCGCCGGTGCTGTCGATGCGCGCGCGGTACGCGTCTTCGGCCCTGCACCGGTCCACCGCCATGTCGTGCGAGATGCGCCTCAGCAGTGCCAGCGGTACGCGCACCGGGCTGGTCGGTGGCTTTTCGAGGATGTGCACGCACACGTCGTGCACCACCTCGCGCGCAAAGCCTGCATCACCAAAGCGCCGCCGGACATGGGCGATCAACTCGTCGTAGTGGTGCGCCAGGGCACCCAGCAGGGTCAGGGGCGGCTCGCGCAACACGGGCAAGGCAGTCGGAGTGGTGAGTGATGCGAATTATACGAATGAGAATTGTTATCTTTTAATGCGCGGCGTTTGTCTGGTCACTCGCAGCCTGCAGCCCCGACGGCTCCTACAACCCCTTTTGCAACCCCGCAAGCTCCCGCTGCAGCGTCTGCACCACCAGCCCCTCGCGCGGCTGCATGCGCGCCGTCATCGCACTCACGCTGATCGCACCGATCACAACCCCGCCACGGTCGCGAATAGGCACCCCAATACTCGTCACCCCCGCCACCGCATAGTTGGTGATGCTGGCATAGCCCTGCGCGCGTGCGGTCTGGATCAGCCCTAGCAGGGTCTCCCGCGTCAAGCCGCCGTAGGCATGCAGGTGCGGCTCGATGCGGTCCAGCACGTCCAGCAACTCGTCCTGCGGCATGAAGCTCAGCAACGCCAGCCCGCCGCCGCCGATGCCCAGCGGGCGGCGCTTTCCCACTTCGACGGTGAGCACCTGGATGGGAAAGCTGCCCGACTGCCGGTCCAGGCAGAACGAATCGGCCCCGCTGCGCACCACCAGAAAGGCCGTGTCCCCCGTCTCGGCGCTGATGCGCGCGAGGTACGGCGCGCACTGGTCGCGCAGGTGGAAGTGGGTGGAGGCGACCAGCCCCAGCTCATACGCGAAGTGGCCCAGGCGGTAGCGGCGCTGGGCGTCCTGCATCACCAAGCCGCCTTCGACCAGTTGCTTGAGCAGGCGGTGCACCGTGGGTTGCGCCAGGCCGCTGGCGGCCACCAGCGCGGACAGGCGCGCGCCGGACTTGTGTTCGGCAGAAATCAGGCGCAGCAGCTCGATGGCGCGGTCCAGGCTTTGTACGGTGGTCATGGCAGTATCAAATTCACGGTTAATCCGTATGGCGGACTTTTGGCCTTTGCTTGCAACGCATTGGTGGCAATAATTTGCATTGATTTTGCTACCAATTGTGCTGGTGGCAAGCATAAAAAAGTCCGTATCCCGGAATATCTGCATGTACCCCATCGACTTCTTTCACCGGGCCGCCCGGATGTATCCCCAGCGCACGGCGCTGATCGGCGGCGGCCAGGCCCTGACTTACACCGAGCTGGCGGCGCGCGTGAACGCGGCCGCGTGTGCGCTACAGCAGCTCGATGCAACGCCCGGCTCGCGCGTCGGCATCTGCGCCGGCAACACGGTGGAGCACATCGTCGCGCTGCTGGCCGTGCTGGCGGCGGGCAAGGTGTGGGTGCCGCTCAACTGGCGCAACCCTGCGGCGGAGCTCAACCGCATCATTGCCTTTACCGACCCGAGCATCGTGCTGGCAGAACCCGCCCACCTGGGCACGCTGGACCTGGCGGGCGTGAAGGCTGTGCTCGCGCTAGGGCAAGGCGGCGAAGGCGGTGAAGTTGGCGAGTGCGGCGACATCTATGCGACGCTGGACGTGGCCGCTGCCGCGCACACCGGTCAGCAGCCCCGGCCCCATGGCCGCTCGCGCGACGAGGCGCAGGCCATCAAGTTCACCGGAGGCTCCACGGGCGTGCCGAAGGGCGTGATGCAGCCCTACCGCGCGTGGGTGACCACGCTGGTCAACCAGATCCACGCGTTCGGCTTTGATGCAGATGACCGTTACCTTATCTCGGCCCCGGTCACGCACGGCACGTCCACCTACCTGCTGCCCATCCTGGCGCAGGGCGGCTGCCTGGTGCTGCCGGGCAGCAACAAGCCGGCCGAGCTGCTGCGCAGCTTTCGCGAAGACGGCATCACCACCACCTTCATGCCGCCCACGTTGCTGTACATGCTGGTGGCAGAAGCGCATGGCGAGCGCCTGCAGCTGCCGCGCCTCAAGCACCTGATCTACGGCGGCGCGCCCATGCCGCCCGAGAAGATCCGTGTGGTGCGCGACTGTTTCGGCCCTGTGCTGGAGACCACCTACGGCCAGACTGAGGCGCCGCAGGTGGTCAGCGTGATGCGGGCTGAAGACTTTGCGGACGAGGCCAACTGGCGCTCCGTGGGCCGTCAGGGCCTGCTGACCGACATGGCCATCATGAGCCCCGAGGGCGCGCTGCTGCCCACGGGCGAGGCGGGCGAGATCGTGGTGCGCGGCGACCTCATCATGAACGGCTACTGGAAGGCGCCCGACAAGACGGCCGAGACCATCATCGACGGCTGGCTGCACACGGGCGACCGGGGCTATGTGGACGAGCGCGGCTACCTGTTCCTCAAGGACCGGCTGCGCGAGGTGGTCATCACCGGCGGATTCAACGTCTACCCCATCGATGTGGAGAGCGTGCTCGACCAGCACCCGGCGGTGCACGAGTCCGCCGTGTTCGGCATCGAGGACGACAAGTGGGGCGAGGCCGTGCATGCGGCGGTGCAGCTCAAGCCCGGCGCACAGGTCAGCGCGCAGGAGATCATCGCGTTTGCCAAGGAGCACCTGGGGTCCGTCAAGACACCGAAGGCCGTGCACTTCTACGCCGACCTGCCGCGCAGCGTGGCGGGCAAGGTGCACAAGGTGACGCTCAAGGCCGACATCACGCGCCTGGTGCGCCAGGCCAGCCAGGAAAGGGCCGCATGAGCCAAAGCAGCAACAAACCCACCGACCGCCCGTACACCGAGCTGTGCACGCATTCGCAGACGTCGATCCACTACCGGGGCGACAACCTGGCCGACGATGTGCTGGGGCAGCGCGGCTTCACCGATGTGCTGTTCTCGCAGATCCTGAACCGGCGGGCTGACGCCGACGACCTGCGTGTGCTGGATGCGGCGCTCATCGCCATCATGGAGCACGGCCTCACGCCCAGCGCCATCGCCACGCGCATGGTCTACATGAGCTCGCCCGAGAACATCCAGAGCGGCGTGGCCGCAGGCCTCCTGGCCGTGGGCAGCCAGTTCGTGGGCACGGTGGAAAATTCGGCCATCCTGCTGCGCCAGCTCATCGATGCGCCCGAAGGCGTGGAGGCCGCCGCACGCGCCGCGGTGCAGCGCTACCGCACCGAGCGCAAGCCCATCCCCGGCTTCGGCCAGCACATGCACAAGCCCGACGACCCGCGCGCCGCCAGGCTGCTGGCCATCGGCCGCGAGCACCCGCGCTTCGAGGGGCGCTACCTGCACGCCATCGAAGTGCTCTCGCGCGAGGTCGATGCCGCGTTTGGCAAGCACATCACCATCAACGCCACGGGCGCGGTGGGTACGCTGCTGGGCGAGCTGGGTGTGCCCCCTGCGCTGATGCGCGGCTTTGCCGTCATCTCGCGTGCGGCGGGGCTGGTGGCGCACATCGCGGAGGAGCAGCGCGTGCCGTCCGCCCGCTTCGTGTGGGACCTGGTGGACCAGGAGGTGCCGTACCGCGGCACGGGCGAAGGCCACAACAAGGACCGGAGCGGCGAATGAGCGGCGGCACCCTGGCCCACGACGTACTGGTCTGCGACTCGGTCACCCGCATGGGGCCCGGCGTGCGCGGCCACGTGGCGGTGGCCGCATCGCACGGCGGCGTGTTTGCGGTGCACCTGGCCCTGACCGAGGGGGTGGCAGGCCTGGTGGTGTGCGACGCCGGCGTGGGCCTGGAGCGCGCAGGCATCGCGGGGCTGCACTACGCGGACAGCCTGGGCGTGCCCTGCGCGGCCATCCACCACCGGTCGGCCCGCATCGGCGACGGGGCCGACTGCGCGGCGCGCGGGTTGATCTCGTTCGCCAATACACGGGCGGTGGAGCTGGGCGTGCGCGTGGGCATGCCCGCCATGGAGGCCGCGCGTTGCATGGCGGCGGCACAGCTCGGCGCCGTCGACCCCGGTCCATCGCCCGGCGAGTCGCGCAAGGTGCTGCCGGGCACGCACGGGCACCGCGCCGTGGTGCTCATCGACTCGGCCTCGCTCGTGGACGAAGAAGACGCGGAGTCGGTGGTGATCACCGCATCGCACGGCGGACTGCTGGGCGGGCGGTTCGAGACCGCCATCAAGCTGCCGGTGTTCGCTGCGCTCTACAACGACGCGGGCATCGGCTGCGATGGGGCCGGCGTCTCGCGCCTGCCGGCGCTCGATGCTCGGTCCATACCCGCTGCCACGGTGGCTGCCAGCAGTGCCCGCATTGGCGACGCGCGGTCCGCATGGGAGACGGGGGTGATCAGCCGCGTGAACCAGGCGGCCTACGCCCTGGGGGCGCGCGAAGGGCAAGGCGCACGCGACTGGGCCGAACTCATGGCGGCCGTGCACTGAGCCTGAAGACCCGGCACCCACCCACAAAGAAAGAGACATTCATCCATGGCGACCACAGCACATGCAAGCAGCCCGGCAGCGTCGGCCGCGTACTTTCCGCCGCTCGATGCGCTGCCGGGCCGGGGCCGTGTGGCCGGCAAAGTCGCGCTGGTGTTCGGTGGCGGTTCGTCCGGCCCCGGCTGGGGCAACGGCAAGGCCGCAGCCATGGTGTATGCCCGTGAAGGGGCGCGCGTGGCGGTGGTGGACATCCGCCGCGAGGCGGCCGAGGAAACCCGTGCCCAGCTGTACGCCGAAGGCTTCGACACCGAGGCCTATGCGGCCGATGTGACCGACTCCGCCGCCGTGGCCGACGTGGTGCGGCGCGTGCATGCGCGCTATGGCGCCATCGACATCCTGCACAACAACGTGGGCATCACACGCATGGGCAGTGTGGTCGACATGGACGAGGCCACCTGGCAGCAGGTGATCGACACCAACCTCACGGGCGTGTTCCTCACCTGCAAGCACGTGGTGCCGGTGATGCTGGCGCGGGGGCGTGGCGCCATCGTCAACATATCGTCGCTGGCCTCACAGCAGATCAACAGCTACCCGTACACACCTTACTACGCGGCCAAAGCGGGGCTCAACCACCTGACGCGTGCGCTGGCCGTGCAGTACGCGGCGCAGGGCATCCGCGCCAATGCGGTGCTGCCGGGCGTGATCGACACGCCGCTCATCCACCAGCAGATCGCCGGGCAGTTCGCCAGCACCGAAGACATGCTGCGCACCCGCAACGCCGCCAGCCCGATGGGCCGCATGGGCCAGGCCTGGGACGTGGCCTACACGGCGCTGTTTCTGGCGAGCGACGAGGCACGCTACGTGACGGGCGTGTGCATTCCGGTGGATGGTGGCAAGGCCTGCACGGGCAAGTAGAGGCCGCCCAGGTTTCAGTTTCAGGTTCCAGGATTCATTGATCCTTTTATTCCAACAATCGCAGGAGACAACACCTATGAACACGCAACGAATGAACCGCCGCACGGCCGCAGGCGTCGCACTGGCACTGCTAGGGGTCGCAGCCGTGCTGCCCGCCGCCGCGCAGGGCGCCTTCCCCGACAAGCCGATCAAGCTGGTGGTGCCCTTCCCACCGGGCGGCACGTCGGACATCAGCGGCCGGGTGCTGGCCGATGCGCTGTCCAAGGAGCTGGGCCAGCCGGTGATCGTGGAGAACAAGGCCGGTGCGGGCGGCTCGGTGGGTGCGCGCTTCGTGGCCGAGGCCAAGGCCGACGGGTACACGCTGCTGCTGGGCACCACCAGCACCAACGGCACGAATTCGGCGGTGTACAAGAACCTGAGCTTCGATGCGCTCAAGAGCTTCACGCCCATTACGCGCATCCTGTCGGTGCCGGGGGTGCTGGCCATCAACAAGAGCTTTCCGGCCAAGAACTATGCGGAGTTCGCCAAGCTGGTGGGGCAGTCGCCGGGCAAGTTTTCGTACGCATCGTCGGGCAATGGCGGCGCCACCCACATGGCCATGGAGTACTACAAGTCGCTCAGCGGCCTGCGCGTGGTGCATGTGCCATACCGCGGCACGGGCCCGGCGCTGAACGACGTGATCGGCGGCCAGGTCGAGATGATCTACGACACCCTGGCGTCCTCGATGCCGCACATCAAGTCGGGCAACCTGGTGCCCATGGCCCTGGCCACGCCCCAGCGCCTGAAGGAGCTGCCCGACGTGCCCACGTTTGCCGAGCTGGGCCTCAAGAGCGCCAACGAAGGCTTCTGGAACGGCGTGCTGGCCCCCGCCGGATTGCCGGCCGATGTGCTGGAGAAGCTGCATGGCGGCATCGTGCGTGCGCTGCGCACGCAGGCCGTCCAGGACAAGTTCGCCGCGGCCGGTGCGATCACGGTCGAGGACACGCCCGCAGCCTTCACCAAGATCATTGCCGACGACATCGTGAAGTGGAAGAAGGTGGCCGAGACCAGCCACATCACGGCCGACTGAACTGCTCACGCTTTGACGGACCGGCTCGCTGGCGGTGTGGCGCGCCGAGCCCTCGCGCCCCTGCATGGCCGCACTGCCCATTGGCGTCGGGCGGCGCGCCAGGGGCCCGCTATAACCCTTGCATGACTCTTTCCTGGATTGCCTGGGCGTGGATACCGCTGACGCTGTGGGCCGCATTGGCACAGACCGCACGCAACGCCGCCCAGCGCTCGCTCACCGCCGAGCTGGGCACGCTGGCTGCCACGCTGGTGCGCTTTCTGTACGGCCTGCCGCTGGCCACGGCCTGGGTGGCGGGGCTGACCTTCTGGGGCGCGGGCGGCATTCCACAGTTCAACGGGGTGTATGCCGCGTGGCTCGCCATGGGCGCGCTCACCCAGGTGGGGGCCACGGCGTTCCTGCTCTTGGCCATGAAGGAGCGCAACTTCGTGCTCGCCGTGGCGTATTCCAAGACCGAGGTACTGCAGGTCGCGCTGTTCTCGGCCGTGCTGCTGCACGAGCTGCCCGGGCCGCTCGCGCTGGGCGCCATGGCTGCGGCCACTGTCGGCGTGGTGCTGCTGTCGCTGCCGCCGGGCGGTTGGCGGGCGCTGCGCGCCGGGTCTTCGGCCACGGCAGGGCAGGGCAGCGGCCGACTGGTGGTGTACGGGCTGGCTTCGGGCGCGTGCTTTGCGCTGGCGAGCGTGGGGTTTCGCGGTGCATCGCTGGCGCTGGCAGACGCCAACGCGGGCGTGGCGCCGTGGGTGGCGGGCGCCTGGGGCGTGTTCTGGGCGCAACTGCTGCAGTCGGTGGTGCTGGGCGGCTGGCTGCTGGCGCGGCAGCCCGGGGTGGCCGGCGCCATTGCGCGGGCCTGGCGCATGTCGGTGGTGGCGGGGTCGATGGGTGCGGTCGCGTCCATCGCGTGGTTCACAGCCTATGCGATGCGGCCCGCGTCCGACGTGCGCACGCTGGGCCTGGTCGAAGTGCTGTACAGCTACCTGGTGTCGCGCCGCGTGTTCCGCGAAAGCCTGACCCGCACCGAAGGCGCCGGGCTTGCGCTGGTGGTGGCCGGGCTGGTGGGCATCTGCGCGCAGTGGTAGGTAGGTAGTTAGGCTTCGCAGCCAGCGTCAAGGCAGGCGCTTCAGGGTGGCCAGGTAGGCCACCACGTCTTCCCGGTCGCGGTCATCGTCCAGGCTGTAGTCCATGCCCTGGCCGGGTATGAGGGCCTCGGGGTTGGCCAGCCAGGCTTTCAGCGTGGCCCGTGTCCACAAGACCTTGCTGTTGCGCAGTGCGGGCGAATAGTCGAAGTCCTTGAGCGCGCCAGCGCGGCGGCCCACCACGCCTCGGTGCGCGGGGCCGTCCTGGTGCGTGTCGGTGCTGTGGCAGCTGGCGCAGTGGGCGGTGTATACGGCGCGGCCGCGTTCGACCGACTGGGCCAGGGCGGGGCCGCCAGCAGCCCAGAGCAGGGCGGCGAGCAGCGCGGTGCACCCGGCGGTGCGTGTACGGGCCACTGTGTGGCCTGAAAAGGTAGGGGTCATCAGGGGTTTCTGGTGGGGCTACCCCTGCTGTACGGCCCAAAAGTCGGTCTGGATTCACGGCGTCGCAATGCCGGTCGATATTTCTGCCGCACACCACAACTGCGGCTGAATCCAAAGCGTCGGCTGTGGCGTATTCACCTACAGAAGATGCCTTTGCATCGTGAAGATCGACCAATCCCAGAGAATGGGCGCATGAGCACCCTGCACACCGACAGTGACCTGATGAACCTCCTAGACCGCATCGCCGCGCAGGACGACACTGCGCTCAAAAGCCTGTACGAGAGCACCTCGTCCCGGCTTTTTGGCCTGGCGATGCGCGTGGTGCGCAACCGCGATGCGGCCGAGGATGTGCTGCAGGAGTCCTTCCTGACCATCTGGCGGTCCGCCGGCAACTACCGCGCATCGCTCAGCCCTCCGATGGCGTGGATGGGGCTCATCGTGCGCAGCCGGGCGCTCGATGCCCTGCGCAAGCGCACCAGCGACCGGGCCGACCTGATGAACGAGCTGGACGACGCCCTGGCCGACACGCTGGAAGGCGATAGCACCAACCCCATGGACGCGACCGACGCGAGCGAGCAGGCCTTTGCACTGCATCAGTGCCTGGGCAAGCTCGACAACAAGCAGCGCGAGGTGGTCAGCCTGGCCTACCTGCGCGACCTGAGCCACGGCGACCTCGCCGAGCAGCTCAAACTGCCTTTGGGCACCGTGAAGACCTGGATCCGGCGCGGGCTGGAGCAGTTGCGCGCCTGCATGGCGCGGTATGCCTGAGCCAGGAGGACTCGCCATGAATATCTCCCGACACCCTGAACTGCTCGACCGGCTGGCGGCCAGCTACGCACTGGGCACGCTGCGCGGCGGCGCGCGCCGCCGGTTCGAAACCCTGGCCCGTGACCAGGCCCCCGTGCGGGCCGCTGCGCTGGTGTGGCAAAGCCGGTGGTCCGGCCTGACCGAGCTGCAAGAGCTGGCCCAGCCGTCTTCGCACGTCTGGACCCGCATCCACAACCTGGTCGAGGCGGACAAGGCCGCGCAGGCCATGCAGGCCGCCCATGCAGCCCCGGCGCCAGCGCCCGCCAGCAGCTGGTGGCACAGCCTGCTTGTGTGGCGCGGCGCGGCCGCCGCAGGTGCGCTGGCCACGGTGGCGGCGGTGGCCGTCGGCGTGCAGGTGCACGGCGCGCTCAAGGCCACGTCGGGCCAGCAGATCGCCACGCTGCAGCAGCAACTGCAGGCCACCCCGCAGATCCAGTACGTGGCCGTGCTGGCGGACGACAAGGCGGCTGCATCGATGCTGGTCACCTTCGACCCCAAGAACAACCAGTTGGTGCTGCAGCGCGTGGGCGGCTTCCAGGAAGGCGCCGACAAGTCGCTGCAGCTGTGGGCACTGCCGCCCTCGGGCGGGCCGCGGTCGCTCGGAGTGCTGGGGCAGGAAAAGCTGCTCAAGCTGGTGGCGGGCGAATCCGACGTCCGGCAGGTGCCGGCGCTGGCCATCAGCCTGGAGCCCAAGGGTGGCGTGCCCAGCGCCACAGGGCCCACCGGGCCGGTGCTGTTCAAGGGCGAGCTGATCCAGCGCACGCTGTAGCGTTCGTCGCGTTAATCGCGCCCTTCGCGTTCCACGAGGGTGGGATGCGCGGGCGCCATGGCGCCTGCGGACCAGACCACTCAGCGTTTCGACCTTCCTCAGTGGCCCGCAAAAATTTCTGTCGTTTTTGAATCCAGCGTGTTCTGCGGTCCGTAAGTTGGGTGCAACATCCACTTACAAGCATTCCAACCGTTGGGAGATCACGATGAAACACAGGCTCCACTGCATCCTGCTGGCCGCGCTGGCCCTGGGCGCCGGCCTCGCGCAGGCCGACACCGGCAAGCTCTTGCTGACGGGGGGCGTCAGCACCATAGGCGGGTCGGCCGGCGGCGGGCTCACGCCCTGGGCCGTGATCGGCACCAACGCCACGGCGGGCGAGGTCGGCTACAGCGGCTACGTCATGCGGGCGGCCACGCAGGACTACAGCCTCAACGGCTACGGCGTGGCCGTCGGCCTGCATGACCGGGTGGAGCTGTCGCTGGCCCGGCAGGATTTCGATGCCTCGCCCGCGCTGGCGCTCAACGGCATCGCGCCCTTCGGCGTCACGCCCGGCCAGCACATCAAGATGGACGTGGTCGGCATCAAGGTGAAGGTGGCGGGCGACGCCATTCTGGATGCCGACAGCCTCATGCCGCAGATCGCGGTGGGCCTGGAGCACAAGCGCACGCACCCGGGCTCCATCGGGTCGGTGCTGGACTTTCTGGGCACAAGGACCAGTGGCACCGATGTGTATGTGAGCGCCACCAAACTGCTGCTCGCGCAAAGCCTGCTCGTCAACGGCACGCTGCGCTACACCAACGCGAACCAGAACGGCCTGCTGGGCTTCGGCTCGGCCGCACCGGGCAAGAACAGCCGCAGTCTGCAGCCCGAGTTCTCCATCGCCTATTTGTTGAGCAAAAACCTGGCCGTGGGCGCCGAGTACCGCTTCAAGCCCAACAACCTGCAGGCGCTGGGCGCGGCCGCCGGCCTGGGCGCCGCGCTGCGCGAGGACGACTGGAAGGACATCTTCATCGCCTGGGCGCCGACCAAGAACGTGTCGCTCACGCTTGCCTACGTGGACCTGGGGCGCATCGTGCCGGGTATCACGAACAACCGCCGCCAGACGGGCTACTACCTGTCTGCCCAAGTCGCGTTCTGATGTACCGAGTGACGCACCGGAGTACCCCATGATGAACAAACACCACCTTCTCGCCTTGGGCCTGGCCGTGATGGCCTGCATGGGCGCCCCTGCCGCCCTGGCCCAGGCTGCGCCATCGTCCACCGCGACCCCAGCCACCAACGCTGCCGCAACGTCAGCACCCGCAGGCCTGTACCTAGCGCTGGGCGAAAAGCCCGGCATCGCCCGCCTGATGGACGACTTCGTGAACCGCGTCGTGAAGGACCCGCGCATCGGCGGGCACTTCAAGGACGTGAAGCCCCAGGCGCTCAAGGAAAGCCTGACGGACCAGATCTGCCAGATCAGCGGGGGGCCTTGCAAATACGAAGGCGCCGACATGAAATCGGCCCATGCCGACATGGACATCAACAAGGGCCACTTCAACGCCCTGGTGGAGGTGCTGCAAAGCGCCATGGATGCCCAGGGCATACCCTTCGTCCAGCAAAACCGCCTGCTGGCCCTGCTCGCGCCCATGCACCGCGACGTGATCACCATCCGTTGAACGCCATGAAAAATACTATAGTTTTGATAGCTGCTTGCGCAGTATGGACGAGCGCCAGCGCCGGAAATGTCCAGATCCAGGTGCTGGACCGCGACGGCAAGCCGGTGCCCGACGCCGTGGTGGTGGTCTACCCCGGGGCCGCTACAGGCGCGCAGCCCAGCCTGCTGCAGGCCAGCCCCACCATCGAGCAGGAAAAGATGCGCTTCGTGCCCGCCGTGACGGTGGTGCCCGCGGGCGCCACGGTGCGCTTTACCAACCAGGACCGGTGGGACCACCACGTGCGCGGCAACCCCACCGGCGCGGCGGCGGCGGGTGCTGCTGCTCCATCTGCCAGCAGCAACTTCGAACTGCGCCTGGCCGGCAAGGCCGACGGCAAACCCGCCAACTTTGCCGACGTGAAGCTGGACGCGCCCGGCGTGGTGCTGCTGGGCTGCCACCTGCACGGCTCCATGCGCGGCCATGTGTTCGTGACCGATTCGGCCTGGACGCTCAAGACCGACAACGACGGCATCGCGCGCTTCCCGGCTGTGCCGGACGGCGGCGCCCAGGTGCGCGTGTGGCACGCCGAACAACTGGTGGACCTGCCGCGCAAGGCGCTGAACGTGGTGCCCGGCCCGGTGCTGGACACCGTGCAGCTGAGCGTGGTGCCCCGTGTGCGCCGCGCGCCGGCCGCCACGCCAGCCACGCCTTCCAACACGCCGGGTGGCCCGGCGGGGTCGTACAGCCTGGCGCCTGCGCATGGTGGGCATGCGCATTCCGGGAGCTGACCGGTCGTCGTAGGGCAGGGCGTTCATGCGCGCCTTCGCCCTCGCCCTCGCCCTTGGGCCCGGCCTGCACTTCATTGCACCACCCACACCGTTCACTCTGAGCTGGTCGAAGGGCATCGCAGGGCTTCGAAAGCTCAGCCCGAACGGCTTGTGGTCCGAGCGAATGGTGGCCCGAAAGGTTGATTACCCGAGCGGGTGTTTATCGGAAAGGGTCGTTGCCCGAGAGGCCGGTCGTGTGAACGCATCGTTTTCGGAGCGCCGGGCGGGGCGGGCAGTTCAGTCTGCGCCGCTCACTCCTTGCGCGCTTCATCCCGGCAGCCTGAGCCCCATCGGTGTCGACGGCACGGTGATGGCGCTGCTCGTGTCACCGCCCAGTGCCGGGGCACTCACGCGGCCCTGTCTCACGCTGCCGGCCGGTGCGTTGAGGTACAGGTACAGCGCCTGCGCATCCGTGTCGCTCAGCTGCCCCAGTGATTCGAACGGCATCACCTGGATGGGCGTGCCGTCGGGCCGCTTGCCGGTGCGCAGCATCGCCACGAAGCTGGCGGCACTGGGGTAGCGCGCCATGGCGCTGTCGGCGTGCTGGGCGCCGGGGCGGATGTCCGCGGCCGCAGGCCAGTCGGGCGGGCCGCCCGGGATCTTGCCGCCTTCCAGCGTGGCGCCGTGGCAGCCGATGCACATGTTGGCCACATATTGGCCGTTGGCCAGCGTCACGCCGGCCGGCACGGGGCGTGATGGCGCCAACTGGTGGTCGATGCGCGCAGCGGCGTCGGGGATCACGCCCAGGCCGTACAGCACCCAGGCGGGGCGGGGCAGGTCCACCACGGCCTGGGCCGTGACTTCCTGGGGCGGCAGCTGGCGCACGTACGAGACCAGCGCGTTCAAGTCGTCGTTGGTGAAGCGGTTGTAGTCTTCGCTGGGCATCACCATCACCGGGCGGCCGTTGGGTTTGACGCCGTGGCGGATCACGCTGTTCCAGTCCTCGGGCTGGTAGCGGCCCACCACGCCCGCCGATGTGATGTTGGGGCCGACGATGCGCGTGCCCTTGCCGTCGTTCACGAACTCGCGGCCAGCGCCCTGTGCGCCATGGCAGTCGGTGCAGCCGCGCGATGCATACAGGTAGCGGCCACGTTCGATGGTCTGCGCATCGGTGGTGTACGCCACGGGGCGGGGCTTGATGTCGATGTAGCGGTTGCGCCGCTGCTCTGCCAGGTACAGGCCGGTGGCTGCGGTGGCGGCAACGATCACGCCCAGCAGCAGTGCGCTGCCTGCGGTCCATTGGATCCAGCGTTTCATGGTGGGGGCCCTCTTCTTCGAATGAATTCCGTGTTCAGGCGGCGGATTCTGAAGTCGAAGAAGCGGTTTGGGGCACCCAGCTTTCGCAGGGTGTGGCGGGGCCGGTGACATTTGTCACAAACAGCCCTGCCGCGTGGAGCGGCGCCCCAGCCGCTCCAGCGCCCAACGCTCAACGCTCAACGCTCGATGGTCTTGTTCCAGCGCGTGTTCCAGGCGGGGCGGTTCGCGTTCACGCTGTCCCAGTCCAGCGTCACGGCGTTCTTCATCCATTGGCTGATCTGTGCCACCTGCGCCGCGCCCTCGCCCACAGCCGGTGCCTTGGGGTTGGTGGGGATCTGCGCGCCGAACTGCAGCACGTTGGCCTGGGCCAGCGGGCTCAGCAGAAACTCGGCGAGTTTTTGCGCCAGCTCGGGCTCGCTGTTCTTGGCGATCACGCATTGGCCGGTCATGAGCACCACCGAGCCCTCCTTGGGCTGCGCGTACTCCACCGGGATGCCCTTGGCCTTGAGCGCTGCCACTGCCGTGGGCGTGAGCGGGAACATCGCAGCCTCGCCAGTCTGCACCATCTCGGAAATCTTGGCGGAGCTCGGGATGTACTCGAGCACGTTGGGGCCGACGGTCTTGGCCCAGTTGTTGAAACCTGGCTCCACGTTCTTGTCGTTGCCGCCCTGGATGCGGTTGAACATCAAAAACCCGTGCAGGCCGAAGGAGGACGACGGCATCGACTGGAACACCACCTTGCCTTTGTATTTGGGGTCGGCAAAGTCCATCCACGACGTGGGCGCGGCCCAGCCTTTTTCGGTGAACATCTTGGTGTTGTAGGCGATGCCGGTCATGCCCAGGCTCACGCCGCTGGCCAGGTCGTCCTTGAAGCGGGCGGCCGGGTAGATGTCGTTCAAGTGCGGGTTGGGGCGCTGCTTCTCGCACAAGCCCATGCCCATCGCGCGCACCATGATGCCGTCATCGAGGAACATCACGTGCATCTGCGGCTTGTCTTTGTTGGCCTGTGCCTTGGCCAGGATGTCCGACGACGTGCCGGGCACCACCACCACCTTCACCCCATGCAGCTTCTCGAACGCCGGGAACACGTACTGGGTGTACGCCTTCTCCATGGTGCCGCCGTTCATGCCGATGTACAGCGTTTTGGTTTGTGCGGCGGCCGTACCGGCGGCCGCCAGGGCGGTGGCAGCCGCCGCAGCCAGCAGGCCACGGCGCAGGGAGACGTTCGTGCGGAAAGCGAAGTTCATGGTGATTGCCTTTCGGTGGGTCAGGGGGTGAAGGATCGGCGGCTCAATGGGCCGGCACTGTGGTTGTCGGGGTGGCGTTATCGACAGGCGTCGGTGTCTCGTCGAATCGCGCCAGAGAAAACGCGTCGATCGGTGTGCTGGTCTGCCCGTCGCGCGCCAGTTCGGCCAGCACTTCGCCCACGGCGGGGCCGATCTGAAAACCCGCACCCGCAAAGCCGAAGCCGTGGATCAGGCCGGGCGTGGTGCGGCTCTTGCACAGCACGGGCTGGCGGTCGGGCAGGTAGCCTTCGGTGCCGCTCCAGGTGCGGATGAAGTGCGCGTGCTTCAGCGCAGGCAGCAGCTCGACCGCCTGCACGGTGAGCGACGCGATGGCACTGCGCTCCGAGCGCGCGCGGTCGCCGTCGAGCCAGAAGCCCGACCCGCCGCCCAGCACGAGGTTGCCGCGCGCCACCTGGCGGCAGTAGATGCCGCCGCCTTCCACGCCCAGGCTCCATTGCATGAAGTAGGGCAGGGGCTCGGTGACCATCATCGCGGGGTGGCCGGAGCGCAGCGGCACCTGCTCGCCGAACTGCTCGGCCATGGCACCGGCCCAGGCGCCCGCGCAGTTGAGCACTATGGGCGCCTGCACCTGCAAAGCCTGGCCCGAATGCAGCGTGAACAACTGCCGGCCGTCGTGTTCGATGCGCGTGAGCGGTGATCGCTCGAAGATCTGCGCACCCGCGCGCTGTGCGGCCAGCGCGAAGGCGGGCGACACCAGGCGCGGGTTGGCCTGTCCGTCGTCCACGCACAGCGACCCGCCCACGGCCTTGCCGCCCAGCCACGGACATTCGCTGCGCAGGCGCTCGCCGCTGATCAGCTCGATGCCCAGATCGAAGTCACGGCTCAGGTCGGCGTAATGCTCCAGCGCGGCCATGTCCGCGTCGCTGCGCGCGATCTTGAAGTGCCCGGTGCGGGCGTACTCGCCATCGGTTCCGATGAGCGCGGGCAGGCGTGCCCAGATCTCGTGCGCGCGCTGCGCCAGCGGCAACTGGCTCAACGGCCGCCCCTGGCGGCGCACGCCGCCGTAGTTCACGCCGCTCGAGCGCGAGCCGCACAGGTCGCGCTCCAGCAGCACCACGTCCACGCCCTGGCGGCGCAGGGCCAGCGCGGCCGATGCACCCACGATGCCGCCGCCCACGATGGCGACGTCGGTCTTGATGGTTCGAGGCGTGCTGCTGCTCATGCGCTGGCTCCCGCGTCCGTGGCCTGCCGTGCCTGCAGGTGGATCGGTACCGGTTTGATCGGCGCCTGCCCGCGCAGCCGGCCCACCCGCTCCACGGGCTGGCCGGTGGCCTGCGCCAGGATCTCGGCCGCTGCCACGCCACAGCTGCGGCCCTGGCAGCGGCCCATGCCCACGCGGGTGAGCGCCTTCAGGCGGTTCATTTCATCGGCACCGGTCTCGCGCACGCAGGCGCGCAGATCGCCGGCCGTGATGTTCTCGCAGCGGCACACCACCAGCGCGTCGGGCGCGTGCGCGGCCCAGTCGGTGGGGAAGGGAAACGCACGCTCCAGCCCGTGGCGAAACCGCACCAGGCGATGGAGCTGTCCCTGCAGCGCCTGCATGCGCGCCGCATCCACGGCCGTCCCGTGGTCCTGCAGCAGCGCCAGCGCGGCCAACTCGCCGGCCCACTCGGCCGCGTCGGCGCCCATGATGCCCGCGCCGTCGCCCGCCAGGTACACGCCCTGCACGCTGCTCCGGCCCGCGGCATCTCGCTCGGGCAGGTGGGCGCGGTGCATGGGGGCCCAGGCAAAGCGGCAGCCCAGCAGGTCGGCCAGCTGTGTTTCGGAGCGCAGCGCGTAGCCAAAGCCCACGGCGTCGCAGTCCAGCGTGTGCTCACGCCCGGCGCCATCGGCCCACACCACGCCGGCCACGCGGCCGTCGCCCAGCACGCGCACCGGGCGGATGCCGCTGTGGATGGGCACGCCGTGCGCGCGCAGCCAGCCCACGTAGTACACGCCTTTGGCAAACACCGCAGGCTGCGTCAGCATGGCAGGCACGGCGGCCAGCTGGTCGGCAAAGCGCGCGGTGTCCAGCACCGCAGCCACTATGGCGCCGGCCTTGGCGTACTGGTAGGCCACCAAGTACAGCAGCGGGCCCGTGCCCATCAGCACCACGCGGCTGCCAATGACGCAGCCCTGGAACTTGAGCGCCACCTGCGCGCCGCCCAGCGTGTAGACACCCGGTAGTGTCCAGCCCGGCAGGGGCAGCACGCGGTCGGTGGCGCCGCTGGCCACGATGAGCTGGCTGTAGGGCACGGTGCGCGTGGTCTGCGTGGGGCCATGCAACACGTCCAGCAGGCCGCCCTGCGCGTTCCACACCAGGCTGTCCGGCTGGTAGTCGATCTGGGCGTGCAGGCCGTCCAGCGTGCCGTGCAACGCGGTGGCACGCGCGGCCTCGGTGCCGTACAGCGTGGCGGGGGTGCGCTGGAAGTGGGAAGGTGGGCGCCGGTAGATCTGCCCGCCGCCGCGCGCGGCTTCGTCGATCAGTACCGGCCGCACGCCGTGGGCCGCCAGCGTCTGCGCGGCGCGGATGCCGGCCGGGCCTGCGCCTACGATCACGGGTTGCAAACCAGGCGCCGTCGTCATGGCTGGCCCCCGCTGGCAAAGGTGGCCGCGTCGGCGGCTTCGGTGCGCAGCGCCATGCCGGGTGTGATGAAGGTGCTGCAGGCGCGCAGGCGCTCTCCGCTGTCGGTCGTCACCCAGCAGTCCTGGCAGGCACCCATCAGGCAAAAGCCCGCGCGCGGCTCGTGGCTGAACTCGTTGCGGCGCAGCTGTGCGCGCTGGGTGAGGATGGCCGTCAGCACGGTGTCGCCTTCCAGTGCCGTGGTGGGGCGCCCGTCCAGCGTGAAGGGAACGGCGCGGCGCGTGGTCTCTGCCACGCGGTGCAGCAAGGCGGTATTCACAGTCATTGCAGTCGCGCTCATCTACTTCCGTCCGACGAGGACACGGTCGAGGCCATACACGCGGTCCAGCAGCACCATCGCAAACGCCGTCACCGCCACCATGAGCGCCGACACAGCCGCCATCAACGGGTCGATGGACTCGGTGGCATACATGTACATGCGCACCGGCAGCGTCACCGTGCTGGGCGAGGTGACGAAGATCGACATGGTCACTTCGTCAAAGCTGTTGATGAAGGCCAGCATCCACCCGCCCGTCACGCCCGGCAGAATCATGGGCAGCGTGATGCGCGTGAACACCGTGGCCTGGCTGGCGCCCAGCGACAGGGCTGCGTGCTCTGCGCTGCGGTCGAACCCCACCAGTGCCGCCACCACCAGGCGCAGCGTGTACGGGGTGACGATGAGCGCGTGCGCCACCACCAGCCAGCCAAAGCTGCCCGTGCCGCCGATCAGCGCGAACAGGCGCAGCAGGGCCACGCCCAGCACCAGGTGCGGGATGATCAGCGGCGACAAAAACAGGCCGTTGAGAAAGCCGCGCCCAGGGAAGTCGTAGCGTGTGATCGCAATGCCCGCGGGCACTGCCAGCACTGTCGCCAGCGTGGCCGACGCCAGAGCCAGCCACAGGCTGTTCCAGAACGACTGCATGAAGTCCGGGTGGTCGAACACCGCCTTGAACCAGCGCAGCGAGAACTCGGTGGTGGGCAGCGTCAGCGTGTTGTGCGGCGTGAAGGCGACGATGCACACCACCAGCAACGGGGCCAGCATGAAGGTGATGACGAGCGCGTTGAACGCGAGGGCGATGGGGCCGTTTTTTTGCATCGCGTTCACCCGAGAGATTTTTTGTACCGACC
Organism: Acidovorax sp. LjRoot194; assembly: GCF_964253015.1. Lineage (NCBI taxonomy): Bacteria > Pseudomonadati > Pseudomonadota > Betaproteobacteria > Burkholderiales > Comamonadaceae > Acidovorax > Acidovorax sp. LjRoot194. Next base: position 1,761,130 of record NZ_CAXUQB020000001.1, read on the forward strand.
TTCAACCAGACGGTTGTAGCTCAGCATCACCACCAGGTTGGCCACCAGCAAGGTCAGCGCAATGGCGGCGCCCAGCGGCCAGTTCAGCTCGTGCAGGTACTCGTCGTACACCACCGTGGCCACCATCTTCAGCCGCCGCCCGCCGAGCAGGCCGGGAATGGCGAACGAGCTGGCTGCCAGGCCGAACACGATCAGGCTGCCCGACAGAATGCCCGGCAGCACCTGCGGCAAAACGATGCGCCGCAGCGTGGTGAAGGGCGATGCCTGCAGCGACAGCGCGGCGTTTTCCACACCCGGGTCCAGCTTCTGCAGCGATGTCCACACGGGGATCACCATGAACGGCAGCATCACGTGCACCAGCGCCACCACCACGGCGATCTCGGTGTAGAGCATCTTCACCGGGCCGATGCCGACCAGGCCGAAGGCAGCGTTCACCAGGCCTTCGGGGCCGAGCAGCATGCTCCAGCCGAAGGCCCGCACCACCACCGACACCAGCAAGGGCGCCAGCACCACCAGCAGCAGGATGGAGCGCCACGGGTTGCGCATGCGGCTGAGCACGTACGCCTCTGGCGCGCCGATGGCCACGCAGATCAGCGTGACCAGCCCGGCGATCCAGAACGTGCGCCAGAAGATCGCGTGGTAGTACGAATCGGCAAACACATGGCGGTAGTGCTCCAGCGTGAACTCGCCCGCCTTTACCCCCGTGGCCGGGTCGAACGCGTTGAACGACAGCACCGCCGTGAGCGCCAGCGGCACCAGCAGCAGCACGGTGAACAGCAGCAGCGCAGGGCCGGACAGCCACCAAGGCATGGCCTTCTTGCCCAGCAGCGGGTGGGGTGCTGCGGACAGGGTCGATGATGTAGCTGTCATGCCATGGCCTCGGCACCTGCCACCGCGGGTTCATCGGCGGGCAGCAGGCGCATGGAATGGTCGGGCCAGTCCAGGCCGGTGCGATCGCCTTCGTCCAGCGCGTTGCGGCCGTCATTGGGCACCAGCACCATCAGGTCGCCCAGGGGGGTGCCCACGCGGTACAGCCACTGGCTGCCCAGAAAGAAGCGCTCGCGCACTTCGCCGTCGATACGGCCCTGCACTGCAGACACCAGCTGCAGCTTTTCGGGCCGCACGCTCAGCAGCACGGCCGCGCCGGGGCGAAACTGCGCGCCGTCCACCCGCACCTCGATGGGCCCGGCGCCCACGTGGGTGTGGGTGCCGGTCGCCGACGTCACCTTGCCGGGCACGAGGTTGGCCTTGCCCACGAAGGTGGAGATGAAGCGGGTGCGCGGGTGCTCGTACACGCGGTGCGGGTGGTCGATCTGCGTGGCGCGGCCGGCCTCCATCACCACCACGCGGTCGCTGATGGACATGGCCTCGCTCTGGTCGTGCGTGACCATCACCGTGGTGGTGCCCACCTTGCGCTGGATCTGGCGCAGCTCGAACTGCATCTCCTCGCGCAGCTTGGCGTCCAGGTTGGACAAGGGCTCGTCGAGCAGCAGCACGGGCGGCTCGATGACCAGTGCGCGCGCCAGGGCCACGCGCTGGCGCTGGCCGCCCGACAGTTCGCGCGGGTAGCGCGTGGCGTGCGGCTCCAGGTGCACGAGGCCCAGGGCCTGGGCCACCCGGTCCTTGCGCTCGGCCTTGGGCACCTTGCGCATCTCCAGGCCAAAGCTCACGTTGTCGGCCACCGTCATGTGCGGAAAAAGCGCATAGCTCTGGAACACGATGCCCAGCCCGCGCGTGTTGGCCTTGGCGTGGGTGATGTCGCGCCCGTCCAGCTCGATGCGCCCGCTGCTCACCGCCTCGAAGCCCGCGACCATCTGCAAGGTGGTGGTCTTGCCGCAGCCCGAGGGGCCGAGCAGGGAGACGAATTCGCCTTTTTCCACCGTGAGGTTCATGGACTGCACCGCGCAGGTGCTGCCGTAGAACTTGGTCACGTCGGTAAGTTGGAGGAAGGACATGGGGGCCTTTCTTCGGGTTCCGGTTTCTTGCCAGGCGCGTGCTCTGACGGCGCGGCGCATGGATGTCTTTGTGCCGGGCGGCCTTTGCCAAACAAGGTGCCTTGGCACCGCTGCACCGCGGCGGTGCATGGGATCGTTCAGGATGGGGGTGCCCGGCGTTTTCAGTTCACTCTATTGCAACAACTGAACCAGATCGCACCGGGTATTCCACTAATCAGAATTTTTATTCAAATTATTCCGATCATTGGAATGTGATGGGTAAAATGGAACCCATCTATTCCGCAGGAACGACGCATGGAAGCAGCAACCGCAGGCACGGGCGGTGTCCCCCGGGTCTTTGCCCTCATCCGCGCCCTGGTGGCCGTGCAGGCCGAGGGCGGCCGGGTCACCCAATTGGCGCGTGCTATCGGTCTCACGCAGGGCACGACGCACCGTTTGCTGCAATCGCTGGTGGCCGAAGGCATGGTCGAGCAGGACGAGCGCAGCAAGCTCTACCGGCTGAGCATGGACTTCTTCGCCCTGGCTGCGCGCGCCGGCAACCCGGGCGACCTGCGCAGCCTGTGCCGCCCGGCATTGCTGCGGCTGTGCGGCAGCCTGGGCGACAGCATCTTTTTGCTGGCGCGCAGCGGCTTCGACGCCATCTGCCTGGACCGCAGCGAGGGGCCCTTCCCGATCCGATCGTTCACCGGCGACATCGGTGGCCGCGTGGCGCTGGGGGTGGGGCAGGGCGCGCTGGCCATCCTGGCGTTCCTGCCCGAGGCCGAGCGCGAAGAGGTCATCCGCTTCAACCTGTCCCGCGTGCGCGAGTACGGCGTGTACGACGAGGTGTATTTGCGTACCGAGATCGAGCGCGTGCGCCAGCAGGGCTACGCAGGTCGCAACACCGGCCTGCTCGAAGGCATGGCCGGTGTGGCCGTGCCCATCTGCGACCGCGAAGGCCGCGCCGTGGCGGCGCTGAGCGTGGGCACCATCGCCGACCGCCTGAACGCCGACCGCATGCCCACCGTGGTGGAACTGCTCAAGCGCGAGGCGGCCGCGATCGGGCCGAAGATCAATCCGTTCGATGCGACGCTGAGAAGGCCTGCGCAGAGCCTGGCGGGCTCGCCGCCCGAGCAGCGGTTTATGCCTGGCGCAGACCCGGCCTTGCTGCCGGGGCGTCCCGACTGACGAGCAACCGCGCGCATCCTGGCCTGCCGCTGTGCGATGCGCGCCCTGGCCTGCCACACACCACAACGCAGATGCACACACACCCTACATCCTCATCGCTGCCACCGCTGCCCGAGCCATCGCCGGTGTGCGACGCCCTGGCCACCGCGCTGATGGACGACCCGTTCTACCAGGCCGTCACCGTCGACAGCGCACACGACCCCGCACTGCGCCACCGCGTGCTGGCGCAGTACTTTGCGCTGGCCATGGACGAGGCCAATGCGGTGGGCGAGGTGATGGTGTCGGGTGATGACGGCGCAGCGCTGTGGGCCACCAGCCGGGCCACCGCCAGCGAGAAGGCGGTGCACAGTGCGCGGCGCACCGAGGGCCTGGCCCGGTGCCTCGGCCCCATGGGTTTTGACAACTACCAGCGCATCGGTGCCGCGATGGAGGCGCAGGTGCCTGACCCGCTGCACGCTGCGTGGTACCTGTCGATCCTGGGGGTGCGCCCCGCAGCGCGGGGCCGCGGCGTGGCGCAGCGCTTGGTTGCGCAGACCTTGGCCCGCGCAGATGTGGCAGGCGCCACCTGTTATCTGGAGACCTTCAACCCGCTCAGCCTAGCGTTCTATCGACGCCTGAACTTCGTGCGCGAGGTGCCCTGTGTGGAGCCTGTCTCGGGCCGTGCCTACTGGCTCATGGTGCGCGAGGCCAGGCCGCCGCGCGCCTGATGGCACGGGGGTGGGCGCCGTGAGACGCCGCAGCGTGGTGCCACGTCTTCTCACCCTCTGCGCACCTGCCCCCCCCCCCGCAATAGCCTGTACCCGCCTGAATCGACCCGGGCAATGGGGTGATCCGCCCGTTCATTCCGTGATTGATGCCGCGGTTTGTCCATAGTATGGTGGGCCTACAAGAGAACAAGTCATGCAGCAGGAGTAGCCTCGTGCGAGGTCCTGCCGGTCTGGCAGGGGAGCGCGCGGACGAAGTCCGGCATGTGAGAGGGAAGCAAAAAGATGAAGCGTGATGTGCGCCTGGCGGCGCTGTTGTTGATCGCCGTGTACCTGTCGGTCGCCTCCACCACGGCGTGGCAAATCTGGTCCGCGCGGGATCACTCGCTGGCCGAAACCGACACCCAGAACCTGAACCTGGCCCAGACGCTCAACACCTACACCGAAGGCGTCATCACCCAGAGCTCCATGCTGCTGCTGGACTTCACCGAGCGGCTGGAGGCCGAGGGCACCGGGCCGGACCATCTGCAGCGCCTGCAGCGGCTGATCGACCGGCAGGAGCCCCTGCTCAACCAGCTCAACGGCCTGGTCATCTACGACGCAGACGGCCGTTGGCTGATGTCCTCCAACGGCCCGGTGCCGGCGCGGGTCAGTGGTGCCGACAGGGCTTTCTTTGTGCACCACCGGAGCGATCCTTCGCACGATGCATTCATCGGCCCACCCATCCAGAGTCGATCGACGGGCGACTGGGTCATCACTGTCAGCCGGCGGTTTGACGGCCCGGACCAGCGCTTTGCTGGTGTGGTGGTGATCAGCCTGGGCATCAAGAGTTTTCTGGAGCAGTTCGGCAAGGTCGATGTCGGCACGGAGGGCGCCATTGGCCTCACCACCACCGGCGGCCAGATGCTGGTGCGCTACCCCTACCGTGAGCAGGACATGGGCCGCGACTTCTCCAAGTCTGCCAACTTCCAGCGCTTCTATTCGGGTGCAACCGCCGGCACCGCGTCGTTCAAATCCGGCATCGACGGCATACACCGGCTGTACGCCTACCGCAAAAGCGACCGCTATCCGTTGACGACCACGGTGGCCGTGGGCAAGGACGAAGCGCTGCAGGGCTGGTGGCGCCAGGCGCTGCTGACGGCTGGCGTGGTGGGAGCGTTGCTGGTGGGCATCACGGTCATCGGGTGGCACTTGCTGATCGACATCCGCCGCCGCACCCGCGCCGAGGCATCGCTGGTCGCCGCCCGGGAGGACCTGCTGCTGGTGAACCAGAAGCTCGAAGCCCTGGCTGCGCAAGACCAGTTGACGGGCCTGGCCAACCGCCGGTGTTTCGACGACACCCTGCACACCGAATGCCGGCGCGCCAGCCGCGAGGGCACACCGCTGTCGCTGCTGCTCATCGACGTGGACCATTTCAAGGGATTCAACGACACCTATGGCCATGTGGAGGGCGATGCCTGCCTGCAGGCCGTGGCCCGCTGCCTAGTGCAGCATGCCCAGCGCCCGGGGGACCTGGTGGCGCGTTATGGCGGGGAGGAGCTGGCGATCATCCTGCCCAACACCGACCTGGACGGGGCGCTGGTGGTGGCCGAGGTGGTGCGCAGGCAGGTCGAGGCGCTGGCGGTGCCACATACCGGCAGCTCGTTTGGCTGCGTCACGGTGAGTGTCGGGGCTGCGGCGATGGCGTGGCCCTATGCGGAGGGCTGCGAGCGGCATCTCATCGAAACGGCCGACGGCGGCCTGTACCGTGCCAAAACAGCGGGGCGCAACCGGGCTGCGGTTTGACCTGCCCGTAGCGGCCACGGGCGGTGCAGGTGTCCTTGGGCGACACCCGCAGGTCACAAGGATGGGTGCAGTTCTAAAAACTAAAGGCAATCGCTGGTTCGGTAAAGCCGAATATCCAGTTCGGTTCAAGCTGGTGTGTCTTGCCGCCTGCCGTCCCCATACTCGGCACTTGCCGTTTTGAAAGGACGCATTCGATGTTTTACGCAATCAGCTGGTTTCTGTCGTTCATGCTGCTGGCCCTGTGGTCCGTGGTCTGCTGGGGCGTGCATGCGGTGACGCTGTGGGCCGTGTCCAGCGCTGGGGTGCTGTCGGCGGGGACGTCGGCGATGAACGCCGTCTTGCTGCCCGAGTGGATCCGGGCGTGGATGCCGCCGCAGCTGGCACGGGAGCTGGAGTCCGTGATCGCCTCGGCGGGCCCGGTGGTCCAGGGCGCCCTGGAAGCCGTTCCAGCGCTGTCCGGCACGGTGTCGGTTTTGGCATGGGCCCTGTGGGGCCTGGGGGCCGCCGTATTGTTGGCGCTGGCCATCGGTGCCCACGTGTTGATCGCGCTGTGGAAGCGCGGCAGCGCCGGGCCGCGCGCAACCGCTGTGCCCGTTCGCTGACGGATGCTTGAAGATGGCCGCTGCGCCTGGCCTGCATTGCAGGACGGCGCAGCGGCCTTTTTGCGTCTGGTACTACTGCAGCGCGGTGTGCAGATCGCACTCGGTGTTGCGCACCCCCAGCGGCAGCACGCACAGGGCCACGCCATCGAGCGTGAGCACCAGGCCCAGCTGGCCGCCCACCTGCACCACCCCGCAGGACGTGGTTGGCATGCTGGTGGTGGCTGGACGGGTGATGGCCGAAGACGCGCTGATGGGGGGCTGGCGCAGCATGGCCCACAGGGTTTGCGGGTCGCGCCATTGCAGGGACTGCAGGTACGCCCGCAGGACGGCAGGGTCGTGGCCCTCGCTGTCGCCCTGCACCGGGGTGTGCTCGCCACGACCTGCTGCCTGCCGCAGCTTGTGCAGTGCCCGGCGGATGTGCTGCCGGCTGGCAGCTTCGGTGCGACCGCTCGCCGATGCGATCTCGGCGTGGCTGACCTCGAACACTTCGTACAGCAGCACGGCAGCGCCCTCGGCGGGGCTCAGGCACGCCGCCAGCTGGCGCAAGGCGTGGGCCACCTCTTCGGCCAGCGCCGCATCGCTCTCGGCCGACGGCGCCGCGGCGTGCGCCTGTGGCGTGGCCAGCCACTGCTGCATCCAATCGCGTCTGCGCAGCCGGTCGATGGCCAGGTGGCGCACCACGGTCAGCAGCCACGCCTGGGCGGTATTGAGCGCGCGCGTGTCGGCCTCCAGCGCGCGGATGTAGGCGTCCTGCACCGCATCCTCCGCCTCTGCCGGGCCCAGCAGCCGCGTGGCGGCCCGCACCAGGCGGCTGCGGTCGGTGTCGATCAGGGCCATCCGGTATTCGTCGTGCATCGGCAAATCTTGCCACAGGCCTGCTGGGCGCGCGGATGTCACGAAACCGGCGCGCCGTTCGTCAAGGCAGTTCCACTACAAGGATTCACCGTGAACAGCCCAGACACCCCCGCACCGTCCAGCGCCACCGAGCCCCGCACCTCCTACCTGGAGGAGAAAGCCTTCAAGGCCCGCACCCTGCTGATCTTCGGCACTGTGACCGATGTGATCGCGGCCGATGTGACGCGCCGCCTGATCGCGCTGGACGCCGAGAGCGCCGACCCCATCGACGTGCTGGTCAGCTCGCCAGGCGGGCACCTGGAGTCGGGCGATGCCATCCACGACATCGTGCGCTTCATCGGTGCCCCGGTGAACATGATCGGCACCGGCTGGGTGGGCAGTGCCGCCACGCACTTGTACCTGTCCGTGCCCCGCGAGCGGCGCTACTGCCTGCCCAACACGCGCTTTCTGATCCACCAGCCCAGTGGCGGTGCGGGCGGGCCGGCCAGCGACATCGCCATCCAGGCCCGCGAGATCGTCAAGGCCCGGGAGCGCATCGCACGCACCATCGCGCGCGAAACCGGCAAGCCGCTGGCCGTGGTGCTGGAAGACATCGAGCGCGACCGCTGGTTGTCGGCCGAGGAGGCGGTCGAGTACGGACTGGTTTCGAGGGTCATCGAGCGCAAGATTGAACTCAGGGCCACTTAAAGTTGCGCGTGTTGGTCAAAAAAGGTGGCGCGCTACACGGGCTCTAAGGTCGTCAGCACCACTATTGCATCGCGGTGTTGGGGGGCTATTGTTGAGACCCTTCGCTTTCAATGCTGAGTTAGCAGCGGAGCATCATTCATATTCCTTTTGGTCAATTCCGCTTTCAGTATTGGTTAGCGTCCAGCGGCAACGCACAACACCGTGCCTCGCGCCCGCGACGGTTGGCTCGACATTACCGCGATGATTGGCGATTCGATAAATAACAAAATTTCATATTCTGTTCGATAAAGGCATATCCGATTTAAAGGCTGTGCGAGCACGAGCTCCCATGATAATTTAATGCACAGTGCGTGGATTTGGCGGGCAGATCCACGCCCCCAGGCTCAGCACGAGCCAATGGCGGTATTAAAATTCGTGAGGAATTCAAGTTGGTAGTTCAGAAAAAGACTGTTGAGCAGGTCGCGCAGAAAGCAAGTATCTGTCTAAAAAATAGAGAGAATGTACCGACCGCTCCGCTTTGGCATCTGGGGAAGGCTAAAGTCTTCGGTGTGACAGAGAGTTTTGATTTGGTGCAAAGTACAATTGACTATCTTGCCTGTAAAGCCAAAATAAACTCCAGTTTTACAGAGGATGAAAAAGAATTCTTAGTCAATATTTATGAGGCTTTTTGGTGGGGTGGTAAGTATCTGGGTTTTTCTGAGGCGGCGCTGCTCGCCAATCATTATGTTCATGGCGGCGGGCATGAGGTTATACTTAATCCATTTGTCTATCGGTATTCTGTTATTGTTCAAGATGCAATTGTTGCTTTGAAGAAATATATTTCAAATAGACAAAATACCAATAAATTTTTTGCGATTGCTAAAACGTCTGACGTGGAATTTCAACGTTCCAAATTTGCGGATCCTCTCCGCTCGCAAAATCGGCATAAACCCACTCAAGGAAACATGGTCACAAATGATGGTACTTTGAAGGCTGAAGAAATCAATGTTCGCTTGAAATATACTGACAACCGTTTTTACTTGATGGCGGCGACTTCGTATCAAAGGAATTTATTCTTCACTCGTTGGAGTGTCAGCAGTCTATATGATTTTGTTGATTATGCCGATGAGCAGGATGATAAAAATATCACCGAAATACCTCTGAATGGTCGGAAATTGCGATTGCCAGATGGGTTGTCTAACCATATGGAAAAGATAGGGATTGCAAAGAAATTTTGGTACCGTGTTGAGTGGCATGAGCATTGGAGGGTGGGGTAATGCGTTTAATGTTGAAATTATTATTTTTTTTACCTTTGTTGGTGATCTTGTTGGTAAGTTTCGTTGCTTGGAAATCAAGGTCTGGGCATGAATGCTTCGTATTTGCGGATTCTTATGTCGAAATTGCTCAGTTAAATATCGATGGCCGCAAGCACTATCTATATTCGATGGTCTCAGGATTTCAGGACAAGTCGAGGGGCGTGGCAATTTCAAATGACGTTATTCCTGAAATAATGTGCGATTACTCAAGCACTGGTCGTCGAATCAATTTGACAGATATCGAGGAAGGCCAGGCCATAAAAAAACTGGTCATCAGGCGAGTGGCCCCCTCTGACTTTCGGCTCGACGTCATTTATGGAGGACCGGCGCGAGCCAGTCAATTTCCTGGGATGTCTGGTGTCATCATTGAGATAGATGGCAAGCCAATCCATCGAATATCACAGCAGCCGCGGTAAACACCCGTCTATTGCGCCCGCCCCGCGCATTCCCCCACCACCCAGTCCCTGAATGCCTTCACCAGCGGCGTCTGCGCCCGCGCCTCCGGGTAGACCAGGTAGTACGCATCGGTGCTGGTCAGCACCTGGTCCGACAGTTCCACCAGGCTGCCGGCTGCCAGCTCCTGCGCGATCAGAAACCGCGGCAGCAGCGCCGCGCCCAGGTGGGAGACGGCGGCCTGGGCGATCATGGCGAAATGCTCGGACTGCGGCCCGCGCAGCGCCAGCGCGGCCGGGGCGCCCACCAGGTCGAACCATTCGGCCCACTGCGTAGGGCGGGTGCTTTGCTGCAGCAGCACCACGCGGGTCAGGTCCTGCGGGGTGTGAATGCCGTGGCGGTCGCGGTAGGTGGGGCTGCACACGGGCACAGTCTCTTCGTGCATCAGGTATTCGCACACGGCGCCAGCCCAGTGCGGGGCACCGAAGTGGATGGCCGCGTCGAATGGCGTGCCCGCAAAGTCGAAAGGCTCGGTGCGGGCCGAGAAGTTGACCATGGCCTCGGGGTGCAGCGCCATGAAGCCCGCCAGCCGCGGGATGAGCCAGCGGGTGGCCAGGGTGGGCAGCACCGCCAGGTTGAGCAGGCCGTCGGTGCTGGCAAAGGCCATGGCCTTCTGGGTGCTGGCCGACAGCTGCTGCAGCACGGCCTGCACGTCGGCGGCGTAGACGCGGCCGGCGTCGGTCAGCACCACGCGCTGGCGCACGCGGTGAAAGAGGGCGGTGCCCAGTTGCTCCTCCAATTGGCGGATCTGGCGCGACACGGCGCTTTGGGTGAGGTGCAGCTCCTCGGCGGCGCGCGACACGCTCTGGTGGCGGGCCGCGGCTTCGAAGGCCAGCAGATCGGCGGTGGAGGGTAGGAAGGAGCGGCGCAGCATGGTCATGCGTAGGGGGAATGATGAGCGTCGGCAGGGCGTGGGCTGGCCGCACTGCTGGCGCTGGCTGGTTGTGCGGCGGTGGTCCCGGTATTTTCGGGTACTTCATTCTCGAATGTGATCAAGTAGTTCCGTTTTTTTGCTATCCAGCACTGCGGTATTGGCGGATATTGGCGGGCATCGGCGCACCTGCGGCATCTTGCGGGCTGCGCCTGTTCATCTTTTTTGTCCTTGTCGTTCCGATCTTTGCGAGCCGCCATGTCCGCCACACCTGCTGCCACCTCCCTTGTGCCCGAAGTCGATCAACTGCTGCAGCGCCTGGGCGTGCCACGTGCGGCCTACAGCGGCGGCAGCCTGCAGGTGCGCTCGCCCATCACGGGCGAGGCCATCGGTGCTGTGCCAGAGGCCTCGCCGGCCCACGCCACGGCCGCCATCGGCCGCGCGCACGCCGCGTTCCAGGTGTGGCGCGATGTGCCAGCGCCCCGCCGCGGCGAGCTGGTGCGCCTGCTGGGCGAAGAGCTGCGCGCCGCCAAGGCGGACCTGGGCCTGCTCGTGACCATCGAGGCCGGCAAGATCCCATCCGAGGGCCTGGGCGAGGTGCAGGAGATGATCGACATCTGCGACTTTGCGGTGGGCCTGTCGCGCCAGCTGTACGGCCTCACGATTGCCACCGAGCGCCCGGGCCATCGCATGATGGAAACCTGGCACCCGCTGGGCGTGTGCGGCGTGATCTCGGCCTTCAACTTCCCGGTGGCGGTCTGGTCCTGGAACGCCGCGCTGGCGCTGGTGTGTGGCGATTCGGTGGTGTGGAAGCCATCTGAAAAGACCCCCCTCACGGCCCTGGCCACGCACGCCATCGCTCAGCGCGCGGTGGCCCGCTTCAACGCAGCCGGTGGCGGCGCACCCGACGGCCTGCTGGAGCTGCTCATCGGCCAGCGCGACATCGGCGAAGAGCTGGTGGACGATGCCCGCGTGCCGGTGCTGTCGGCCACGGGCTCCACTGCCATGGGCCGTGCGGTCGGGCCGCGCCTGGCGGCGCGCTTTGCACGCGGCATTCTGGAGCTGGGCGGCAACAACGCGGCCATCGTGGCACCCACGGCTGACCTGGACCTGGCCCTGCGCGGCATTGCGTTCGCTGCCATGGGCACGGCGGGCCAGCGCTGCACCACGCTGCGCCGGCTGTTCGTGCACGAGAGCATCTATGACCAACTGGTGCCCCAGCTGGCCAAGGTGTACGCCAACGTGCAGGTGGGCGACCCCCGCGCGGCCGGCACCCTGGTGGGCCCGCTGATCGACCGCCAAGCGTTCGACGGCATGCAAAAAGCCCTGGAGCACAGCCGCGCACTGGGCGCCACGGTGCACGGCGGTGGCCGTGTGGAAGGCATCGGCGGTGCCGACGCGCACTACGTGCGCCCCGCGCTGGTGGAGCTGAAGGCGCACGAAGGCCCAGCCCTGCACGAGACCTTTGCGCCCATCCTGTACGTGGTGCGATACAGCACGCTGGACGAGGCGATTGCGATGAACAACGCAGTAGGCGCGGGCCTGTCGTCGTCGATCTTCACGCTCAATGTGCGCGAGGCCGAGCAGTTCATGTCGGCCGCGGGTTCGGACTGCGGCATCGCCAACGTGAACATCGGGCCCAGCGGTGCCGAGATCGGTGGCGCGTTCGGCGGCGAGAAGGAAACCGGTGGCGGGCGCGAGGCCGGGTCCGACAGCTGGAAGGCCTATATGCGCCGCGCGACCAACACCATCAACTACTCGACCGCACTGCCGCTGGCGCAGGGCGTGACGTTCGATGTGTGACCTTGAGTCACCCCTGAGTCGCCTGCGGCGCCTTCCCCCGAAGGGGGACGCCGCCAGCGCGGCGGGGCGGCCCTTGCGCGGCGGCCGCTGGCCCACGCCGCGCCAGTCGTGAAGTTCCATCGGCAAACTCATTGTTGTAGCGTGTGAACGGTACCCATGGCCTCTGATTCCTCTCACTTCGTCATCATCGGCGGCGGCGTCATCGGCAGTGCCATTGCGTACTTCCTCACGCTGCAGCAGCCGAGCTGCTCGGTGGTGGTGGTCGAGCGTGACCCGACCTATGCGCGCGCATCGTCCGCGCTGTCGGCAAGCTCCATCCGCCAGCAGTTTTCTACTGACATCAATGTCCAGATCTCTGCATACGGCATCGGCTTTCTGCGCCATGTGAACACGCTGCTCGCCTGCAACGGCGACGCGCCGGATGTGGGCCTGCACGAGGGCGGCTACCTGTACCTGGCCACCGCGGCCGGCGAGCCCACGCTGCGCGAGAACCATGCGCTGCAAAAGCGGCACGGCGCCGATGTGGCGCTGCTCAGCCCGCAGCAGCTGGCCGGACGGTTCCCGTGGCTGGCGCTGCAGGATGTGGCTCTGGGGTCGCTCGGGCTGTCGGGCGAGGGCTGGTTCGATGGCTACCTGCTGCTGACCGCGCTGCGCAAGAAGGCGCAGAGCCAGGGCGTGCGCTATGTGGCCGATGAAGCCGTGGGCCTGCAGATGGCCGGCAGCGACGGTGTGCAGCACGTCACCAGCGTGCAACTGAAAAGCGGCGATGCCCTCCCGTGCAGCTTTGCGGTGAATGCCGGCGGCCCCTGGGCGGCTGCCATTGCGGGCTGGGCAGGCATCGACCTGCCCGTGGTGGGCAAGCGCCGCACGGTGTTCCACCTGGCAAGCCCCGCGGCGCTGCCGGGCTGCCCGCTGCTCATCGACACCAGCGGCATCTGGCTGCGGCCGGAGGGCCCGGGCTTCATCTGCGGCTTTGCGCCGCAGGCCGACAACGACGCCGACTTTGCGCCGCTGGAGCCGGAGCACCACGCTTTTGAAGACCACGTGTGGCCGACCTTGGCCGAGCGCATTCCGGGCTTCGAGGCACTGCGCATGCAGGGCGCCTGGGCGGGCTACTACGAGATGAACACCTTCGATCACAACGCCATCGTGGGCCTGCACCCGGCGTGCGACAACTTCGTGCTGGCCAACGGGTTCTCGGGCCACGGCCTGCAGCAATGCCCTGCCGTGGGGCGAGGCCTGGCCGAACTGATGCTGACCGGGCGCTACCAAAGCCTCGACCTGTCACCGCTGTCCATCGAGCGCATTGCACGCAACGAGCCGCTGCTGGAAAAGAACGTGATCTGAATGCGTGCCGCAACCCGCAGCCTGCAATCCTCCGTCCGGAACATGCTCCGACCCAACGCCAGGCTTCGACAAGCTCAGCCCGAACGGTCGGGGTGAGCCCTGAAGCCGAGCGCCTCCCCAAGCGGGGCCGCAGTACCTTTTCTCTTTTTCCCTTTGCCAACCACAACACCACCGGAGACAACGACCATGGCAACTTCCCGCACCCCCTTCACCGCGCTCGCCGCAGGCCTGACCCTGGCCTTCGCCACCTTGGCGCCTGCGCACGCGCAGACGCTCACCACCCCCACGCTGGAGAAGATCAAGGCATCGGGCAAGGCCGTGCTGGGCGTGCGCGAGACCTCGCCGCCCATGGCCTACGCGCTGGGCGCGAATGAAAAGTACGTGGGCTACCACGTGGAGCTGTGCGAGCGCGTGCTGAAAGAAATCGTGCCCGACGCCAAGCTCGAATACATGGCCGTCACCGCGCAGAACACGCTGCCCCTGGTGCAGAACGGCACGCTCGACATCGGCTGCGGCCCCACCACCAACAACACCGCGCGCCAGCAGCAGGTGGCCTTTGCGGTGACGACCTATGTGAGCGAGGTGCGCATGGCGGTGCGCAAGGATTCGGACCTGAAGTCCATCAGCCAGCTGGGCAACCGCACGATTGCAGCCTCCACCGGCACCACAGCCGTGCAGCTGCTGCGCAAGCAGGAGCGCACGCTGGGCGCACCCGTCAAGACGGTGCTGGGCAAGGACCACCACGAGAGCTTCATGCTGCTCGAATCCGGCCGCGCCGATGCCTTCGTGCTGGACGACAACCTGCTGGCGGGCCTGATCTCCAACTCCAAGGACCCGTCGGCCTACCGCATCGTGGGTGAGCCGCTGGGCGCCGAGCCGATCGCGCTGCTGTTCCGCAAGGACGACCCCACCTTCAAGGCTGCGGTGGACGGCGTGCTCACGCGCCTGATGCAAAGCGGCGAGATGGAAAAGATCTACACCAAGTGGTTCGTGAACCCCATTCCGCCCAAGAACATGAGCCTGAACCTGCCGCTGGGCACCACGCTGCGCCAGCTGTTCGCCACGCCCAACGACAAGCCCCTGGAGTCCTACCAGCAATGAACGCCGCCCTCCCTGCCGCAGCCCTCCCTGCCACCGCCTTTCGCGCGGCCGACCGCATCAGCGCCATCGGTGTGTCGGACATCGTGCGCATCACGCAGGCCGCCAATGAATTGAAGCGCCAGGGCCAGCCCGTGATCGTGCTGGGCCTGGGCGAGCCGGACTTCGACACGCCCGTGCACATCCAGGAGGCTGCGCAGCGCGCCATGGCGCGGGGCGACACGCATTACACCGTGCTCGATGGCACGCCCGAGCTCAAGGCCGCCATCCAGCTCAAGTTCCGCCGCGACAACGGCCTCACGTTCGCCACCAATGAGATCACGGTGGGCGCCGGCGCCAAGCAGGTCATCTACAACGCGCTGATGGCCAGCCTGAACCCCGGCGACGAGGTGATCCTGCCCGCGCCGTACTGGACCTCGTACGCCGACATGGTGCTGATTGCGGGCGGCGTGCCGGTGGTGGTGCCGTGCAGCGAAGACAACGGCTTTCGCATCACGGCGCAGGAGCTGGATGCGGCCATCACGCCGCGCACGCGCTGGGTGTTCATCAACTCGCCATCCAACCCCAGCGGCACGGCCTACAGGGCCGAGCAACTGCGGCCCCTCCTGGAGGTGGTGCTGCGCCACCCGCAGGTGTGGGTGCTGGCAGACGACATCTACGAGCACATCCTGTACGACGGCCATGCGTTTGCCACGCCGGTGGCGGTGCTGCCGGCGCTACGCGATCGCACGCTCACGGTGAACGGCGTGTCCAAGTCGTACGCCATGACGGGCTGGCGCATCGGCTACGGCGCGGGCCCGCGCACGCTGATCGCGGCCATGGCGGTGGTGCAGAGCCAGGCGACGTCGTGCGCGTCGTCCATCAGCCAGGCGGCCGCCGCGGCGGCGCTGACCGGCCCGCAGGACATCGTGGCCGAGCGCTGCCGCGAGTTCCAGGCGCGGCGCGACCTGGTGGTGGCATCGCTCAACGCATCGCCGGGCCTGCGCTGCCGCGTGCCCGAGGGTGCGTTCTACACCTTTGCCAGCTGCGAAGGCGTGCTGGGCCGCACTACACCGGGTGGCGCGCTGCTGCGCACGGACGCCGATTTTTGCGACTACCTGCTGCGCGAGTTCCACGTGGCGGTGGTGCCGGGCAGCGTGCTGGGGCTGGCGCCGTATTTCCGTATCTCGTACGCTGCCAGCATGGCTGATCTGCAGGAAGCCTGCGCACGCATTCGCCGTGCGTGCGAGGCGCTGCGTTGACAGTTTTTGGATGGATAGTTGCTTCTGATCTCACCGTTCGCCCTGAGCGTGTCGAAGGGCTGTTCGCGCAGGGCGCCCTGGCTTCGACAAGCTCAGCCCGAACGGGTAGTGGGTGGCGCACAAGCTGGGCACTTGATCAGAACGGTTTTTATTTTTTGACTTTTTTCGTTCGGGACATCTGACATGACCACGCCTTCCACCTCCAGCCCCGCCCAGAGCCGCACCGGCGGCCAGATCCTGGTCCAGCAGCTCATCACCCACGGTGTGCAGCAGCTGTTCTGCGTGCCGGGCGAGAGCTACCTGGCCGTGCTTGATGCGCTGCACGATGCGGACATCGGCGTGACGGTGTGCCGCCAGGAAGGCGGCGCGGCCATGATGGCCGAGGCGCAGGGCAAGCTCACGGGGCGGCCGGGCATCTGCTTCGTGACACGCGGGCCGGGCGCGACCAATGCGTCGGCGGGCGTGCACATCGCGCACCAGGACTCGACGCCCATGATCCTGTTCGTGGGCCAGGTGGCGCGCGGTGCCATGGGGCGCGAGGCGTTTCAGGAGCTCGACTACAGCGCGGTCTTCGGCACCATGGCCAAGTGGGTGGTGCAGATCGACGACCCGGCGCGCGTGCCCGAACTCATCTCGCGCGCCTTTCACGTGGCCACCTCGGGCCGCCCCGGCCCGGTGGTGGTGGCGCTGCCCGAAGACATGCTGACGGAGGCCGCCACCGTGGCCGACGCGCTGCCCTACCAGGTCACCGAGACCCACCCCGGCGCCGCGCAGATGGCCGAGCTGGCCGAGCGCCTGGGCAAGGCGAAGCAGCCCGTGGCCATCCTGGGCGGCAGCCGCTGGTCCGAGCAGGCGGTGCGTGAGTTCACGGCGTTTGCTGCAGATTGGTCGCTGCCCGTGTACTGCTCGTTCCGCCGGCAGATGCTGTTTGCGGCCACGCACGCCTGCTATGGCGGCGACCTGGGCCTGGGCGTGAACCCCAAGCTGCTGGCGCGCATCCGCGCATCCGACCTGGTGCTGGTGGTGGGCGGGCGCCTGTCCGAAGTGCCGTCGCAGGGCTATGAGCTGTTCGACATTCCCACGCCCGCGCAGCCCTTCGTGCATGTGCATGCCGACGCCGATGAACTGGGCAAGCTCTACCGCCCCACGCAGGCCATCCACGCCACGCCGCAGGCCTTTGCCGCGGCCTTGAACGCGGTGCGCCCTACGGCGCCGGTGCCGTGGAAGGCGCACACCGAAGCCGCCCATGCCGACTACCTGGCCTGGAGCGACCCGGCGCCCATCCGCATCCCTGGCGACCTGCAGATGGGGCAGGTGATGCAGCACCTCAAGGACGTGCTGCCCGCCGACACCATTTTCTGCAACGGTGCGGGCAACTTCGCCACCTGGATCCACCGCTTCTGGCCCTTCACCACGTTTGCGAGCCAGCTGGCGCCCACCAGCGGGTCGATGGGCTACGGGCTGCCCGCCGGTGTCGGCGGCAAGCGGCTGTGGCCGCAGCGCGAGGTGGTGATCTTTGCGGGGGACGGCGACTTCCTGATGCACGGCCAGGAATTCGCGACCGCCGTGCAGTACGGCCTGCCGATCATCGTGGTGCTGCTGGACAACGCCATGTACGGCACCATCCGCATGCACCAGGAGCGCGAGTACCCGGGCCGCGTGAGCGCCACGGCGCTCAAGAACCCCGACTTCAACGCCTACGCCCAGGCCTTCGGCGGCCATGGCGAGCGTGTGGAGCGCACCGAAGACTTCGCCCCCGCACTGGCCCGCGCACGCGCGAGCGGCCTGCCCAGCGTGCTGCACTGCTTGATCGACCCCGAGGCGATCACGCCCACCGGCACGCTGCAGGGCATCCGCAAGGCGGCGCTGGCCAAGCAGTAGGCGGCTGCTTCGAGCGGTTGGGCGCGCGCGGCCAGGCCGTGCCATTTGTTACACGATGGTGGGGCGCGGGGCCCGGGTGGGACCGTGGGGCGTGGAATGATCCACGTCCCCATCCATTTCACACGTTCCCATGCCCGCCCACAAACATGCCGACGCCCTGGTGTATGCCAGCAACCAGGTGATCCTGACCGACATCTCGTACACATCGTTCACCTACCCGGGCGACCAGGAGGCCCTGGCGGCGCTCAAGGGCATTCCGGGCGCGGGGCAGCTGCTGTCGTGGCTGGACGCCAATTTTTCCGAGCAGATCACGCACCTGAACAACAACGAGCAGATGGTGCGCATCAGTGCCAACAACTATGGCTCGCTGTATGCGCTGGTGGAGCGCTGCTGCGCCATCCTGTCGTGCAAGGTGCCGGATGTGTACATCACCACCAACCCCGAGCTCAACGCCTATACGTCGGGCCAGCGGCGCACCTGCATCGTGCTGCACAGCGGCCTGGTGGAGGCCCTGACGCCCGACGAGCTGTGCTTCGTCATCGGCCACGAGGTGGGCCACATCAAGGCCGCCCACGGGCTGTACCGGCAGCTGGGCGACATGCTCATCCGCTACTGGGACATCTTCGCGTCGGTCGTGCCGATCCCTGGCGTGGGCATGCTGCGCATTCCGCTGTTGCTGGCGTACTGGGAGTGGTACCGCCGGGCCGAATTCACCTGCGACCGCGCGGGCCTGCTGTGCCTGCAGAACCTGGGGCCCGGCCTGAGCGCGCTGGCCAAGCTGTCGGGCAAGGTCACGGGCTACGAAGACGAGCGCAACATCGAAGAGACCATCGCACAGACCGAGGCCCACAAGGAGGTCAACAAGCTGGTGCAGCTGGTGTCCATCATGGAAAACTCCAGCACCACGCACCCCTTCATCCCGGTGCGCCTGAAGGCCCTGAAGGAGTACGCGGGCGGCGAGCAGTACCGCGAGATTCTGGCGGGCAACTACCGCCGTGACGTGCCGCAGCTGGCCGCTGCACCTGCTGCACTGGCCGCGCCCGGCGACGAGGCTGCGGGCGGCGATACGGCTGCGCTGCCGCAGCCTGGCGCCACCGCCACCGCCAGCGCTGGTGCCGGTGCAGGTGCTGCGGACGCCGCTGCGCCCTTGCTGGCCGCTGGGGCCCAGGCGGTGGACAAGTGGAAGAACTCGGCCGCCGGCCTGTTCAAGCGGTAGGCTGGAATGGCGGGGGCCGCAGGATAGGCCTGCACCCCGCCTGCGGCGCAGACACCGCGCAAAATAGCGGGTGTGACCGATCCTTCGCCCGACGCCTCTGCGCCTTCATCTGCTGACGCGCCATCTGCCGCCACGGCATCCACTGGCCGCCTGCGCCGCATCGCACACCTGGACATGGACGCGTTCTTCGCGTCGGTCGAGCTGCTGCGCTACCCGCAGCTCAAGGGGCTGCCCGTGGTCATCGGCGGCGGGCGGCGCAAGGTGGACGAGTTGCTGCTGCGCGGCCCGGACGGCACCGAGGAGCGCGAGCGGCGCTTCATCCCGGTGGAGGATTTCCCGCTGCTCAAGGACTACGTGGGCCGCGGCGTGATCACCACGGCCACCTACCCTGCGCGCCAGTTCGGCGTGGGTTCGGCCATGGGCATGATGAAGGCGGCCCGGCTGTGCCCGCAGGCCATCGTGCTGCCGGTGGACTTTGACGAGGTGCGGCGTTTCTCGCGCCTGTTCAAGAGCACCATCACCGACATCGCGCCGGTGATGCAGGACCGGGGCGTGGACGAGGTGTACATCGACTTCACCGACGTGCCCGGCGGCCAGCGCGAAGGGGGCCGCGTACTGGCGCGGCTCATCCAGAAAAGCATCTTCGACGTGACGGGGCTCACCTGCTCGATCGGCGTGGCGCCCAACCGGCTGCTGGCCAAGATGGCGAGCGAGTTCAACAAGCCCAATGGCATCTCCATCGTCTACGAGGACGACCTGCAGACGAAGATCTGGCCCTTGAACGTGCGCAAGATCAACGGCATCGGCCCCAAGGCGGGCGAGAAGCTGGCGGGCCTGGGCATCCACACCATCGGCGAGCTGGCCGCGCAGGACCCGCTTTGGCTGATTGCGCGCTTTGGCAAGTCCAGCGGTGCCTGGATGCACCGCGTGGCCTGGGGCCGCGACGACAGCCCGGTGGTGACCGAGAGCGAGCCGGTGAGCATGAGCCGCGAGACGACGTTCGACCGCGACCTGCACGCCGTGCGCGACCGGGCGGAGCTGTCGGCCATCTTCACCGACCTGTGCGAGCGCGTGGCGGGCGACCTGCAGCGCAAGGGCTATGTGGGCAAGACCATCGGCATCAAGCTGCGCTACGACGACTTCAAGATCGCCACGCGCGACCAGACGCTGGACCGCTACACCCAGGACGCCGCCACCATCCGCCGCACGGCGGGCCTGTGCCTCAAGCGCGTGCCGCTCGACCGGAAGCTGCGCTTGCTGGGCGTGCGTGTGGGCACGCTGGAGCGGGTGGGTGAGGTGCCGGACGGCCCCCCGGAGCCGCGCGCGAGCCGGGTGCGCGAAGCGGACCCCCACACCCGACCGCTTTTTTAGGGGGCCGGTCCCGTTGCACTCGAACAATGCGTTCGGGCTGAGCCCTTCGACAGGCTCAGGACAGGCTCAGGAGAGGCTTGTCGAAGCCTTGCGCGGCGCTTCGACAAGCTCAGCGTGAACGGTTTCAAGTGCTTTTATGCCGACCCATCGGGGGTCCCCAGCAGGGCTACTGCCGCGCCGTGCGCACGTTGCGCGGCAGGCCTTGCGGGTGGCTGGTGCGCAGCGGGTTGATGTCCAGCCCGCCGCGGCGCGTGTAGCGCGCATACACCGTGAGCTTGATGGGTTTGCAGCGGGTCCACACGTCCATGAAGATGCGCTCCACGCACTGCTCGTGGAACTCGTTGTGGTTGCGAAAGCTCACCAGGTACTGCAGCAGGCCTTCCTGGTCGATCTGCGGGCCGCTGTAGCTGATCTGCACGCTGCCCCAGTCGGGCTGGCCGGTCACCAGGCAGTTGCTCTTGAGCAGGTTGCTGGTCAGCACCTCGGTCACGGGCGGCTGGCCCACTTCGGCGGTCAGCAGCTCGGGGGCGGGCTGGTACTGCGTGCATTCCACGTCCAGGCGATCCAGGCTCAGGCCGTCGAGCTCGTGCACGGGCTCCTGGTCGAACAGCTCGGGGCCGATGAGCCGCACACCCACGGTGGCCGGGTGCTCGCTGCCGCGCCAGGCGGCTTCGCTGATGTCGGTGCGGATGCGTGCCTGCACCTCGGCCGCATCGGCAAAGCGCGTGTTGTTGAAGCTGTTCAGGTACAGCTTGAAGGATTTGCTCTCCACGATGTTGGGCGTCTCGCACGGCACGGTGATGTGCGCCAGCGCCACCTGCGGCTTGCCGCGCTGGTTGAGCCACGACAGCTCGAACGCCGTCCACAGGTCGGCCCCGAAGAAGGGGGCTGCGCCGGTGACGCCGATCTCGGCCCGTTTGCCCGCCCGAGGGATGGGGAACAGCAGCGATGCGTCGTACTGGTCGATGTAGGCAGAGGATTTGCCGAGTTGGGATTGTTCTGGGGTGTTCATGCGGTGCCCGTGGACGGTGGCAGTTGGTTTGCTATGTTTTTAATAGCTGCTAGCGCTTATGGGGCAAGCGGTAGGGGCTGTTTTATTCAAATTTTCACTTGAATTCGCGCTCGCGCAGCCACTTGGTGGCGATCCACTTCTCGCCAGCGATCACCGGGGCGCCGCCGTGCAGGGTGCGGGTGGAGGGGTGGGGGCGCTCGTAGCTGAAGAACACGGCGTTGCCGCGCTGCGGCCCGACCTCGACATGCACGTCGGGGAAGGTGGTGCCGCCGCCTTTCTCGGGCGTGTTCAGGTACATCACCAGCGTGCCCACGCGCTGCCCGCCGCGCTTGACGATGGTGGGCGTGCCGGGCTCGGCCGGGTCGAAGTAGTCGTAGTGCGGCTTGTACTCTGCGCCAGGGCGGTAGTGCAGCACCTGCAGGCCTTCGCCGTTTTCTATGGGCCAGTTCAGCAGGCGGGCAATGCGCTCTTCGATGCGCTGCAGCAGTTCGCCTTCGCCGCGCTGGAAGAACATGCCATCGCTGGTGCGGTCGTCGTTGATCTCTTCGCCGCCGGTCTTGATCGCCACCGTGAGGGAGCGCGCCATGCGCGGCTCTGCCAGGGCGATCAGCGCATCGCACTCTTCGGGCGAGAGCAGGTTGCCAAACACCACGATGCGCGGCTGGGCCATGGCCAGCAGCACAGGGACCACGCGGTCGCCGCAATCCACCTGCGCGGGCGAGTCGCCCAGCTGCGGCTCGGGCACCGGCACCGCACTGGGCTGGCCTTGCTGCACAGCCAGCTCGTTGAGGTGGTCCTGCAGCGTGACTTCCATGGCATCGGCAGCCACGTCTTCGTCCCAGCCGGCATCGCGCATCGACTTCAGCACCACCGGCGCGGCATAGCCGGCCTGGGCCTGCTCGATGATCCAGCGGCGCAGTTCAGGGGTGATCGTTTGGGCGGTCGTCATATCAGCTCTCCATACAACAGGCACAACCAGAGGCCGGCACGCGCACGGTGGCGGGCTGTGCCGGGCCAGGGACGCCGTCGTCCCCCTGCACGCGCGCTGTGCGGCCAAGGGGCAACGGAAAGGCGGCGAAGCCGCTCAGGGCCATGCCCTCATCCTCTGCGAAAGACGAGGCGCTCCGGCGAGGAGGCCCCGGGGGCGAAAGCATAGCCGTCCAGGTCAAAACCTTCCAGTTTGTGCGGTGTCGCCACGCGGTGGGTGATGGCGTAGCGCGCCATCAGCCCGCGTGCGCGCTTGGCATGGAAGCTGATGATCTTGTAGTCGGTGCCCTTGAAGTCTTCGAACACGCAGTCGATGACGCGCGCCTTGAGCGCCTTGCGGTCCACGGCCTTGAAGTATTCCTGCGAGGCCAGGTTGATGACCACGGGCGTCTTGTCGGCGCGCAGGCGGGTGTTCAGGTGCTCGGCAATCTGGCTGCCCCAGTAGTCATACAGGTTGCTGCCGGCCTCGGTGGCCAGGCGCGTGCCCATCTCCAGACGGTAGGGCTGCATGCGGTCCAGCGGGCGCAGCACGCCGTACAGGCCGCTCAGGATGGCCACATGGCCCTGGGCCCAGGCCAGGTCCTCGGCGGACAGCGACCGGGCCTGCAGGCCGTCGTACACGTCGCCGTTGAAGGCCAGTGCCGCCTGGCGCGAGTTGGTGGCCGTGAAGCGCGGGCGCCACGCCTGGTAGCGGGCCACGTTGAGCGCGGCGAGCTTGTCGCTCAGGTCCATGAGCGAGGCAATGCTTTGCGGCGAATGCGTGCGCAGCACGTCGATGAGGGCTGTCGACTGCGGCACGAACTGCGGCGTGGTGTGCGGCAGGCCCTCGGGCAGGGGCGTGTCATAGTCGAGCGACTTGGCGGGCGAGAGCAGGAACAGCATGGGCAGGGCCGGGCGGGTGGTCGAAGGGTCGGATGGCGGGTGCGGCAGGCTGCCTGCATCGGCGATGCGGCAACCATGGGGCAGGGGGCGGTCGCCCTGGCGGCAGGGCTGCGGGGCGACGGACAAAATGGTAACTGCTGGGGCGGGCTTTGGCGCGGGCCAGGGTGATTTCGGTGGGCCGCCCCGCGCCCATGAAAAAAGGCGGCCCAGAGAGCCGCCTTTTTCGGGGTCACGCTGTGCCAGCGTGACTTGGGGCCGAAGCCGCGATCAGGCCGCGGGCGGCTTCTCGAACGGCAGGGTCAGGTCCGACAGGTCGCGGCGGGTTTCCACCAGCACCAGCGGGCCTTCGTCCAGCACCACCACGGGTGGGCGCTCGCGCGGCACGCGGATGGGGGTTGGCTCGGCAGCGATGGCGGCCTGCACGGCAGCGATCTTGTCTGCGTCCGAGTTCACCCACTGCAGGCCCGACGAGGCAGCAACCTGCTGCAGGTCGCTCACGGGCAGCGTGAAGGCTGTCACACGGGGCATGGACTCTGCGGCTGCGGCAGCGGGGGCTGCCGAGGGTGCGGCTGCCCGGGGTGCCACTGCCACCGGAGCTGGTGCAGGTGAAGGTGCGGGCGCAGCCACAGGAGCGGGCGCCGCGGCGGCAGGTGCCACCTGAGCAGGTGCTGTCACCGGGGCGGGCACTGCAGACGCTGTGGGCACTGCCACCGCGGGTGCGGCGTCTGCAGGTGCGGCAGGGACTGCTGCGCTGAAGTAGCTGCGGCGGGGCTGCTCGTCCTGATCGCCAGCGGCTGCGGCCACAGGGGCTGCGGATGCGGACACAGATGCGTCTTGCGGCGTGGCCACGGTGGGGTCGAAGTCCAGCATGGTCGAAGCTGCGTTAGCGGCGTCGGCATTGTCGCGGGGGCCACGGTCGCCACGTTCGCGGCGGTCACGGCCATAGCGGTCGCGGGAACGGCGCTCGCGGCGCTGCTCTTCGCTGACGGGGCCGCCGTTGCCATGGCCATTGCCTGCGGTTTCGTTGCCGGTCAGGTCCAGGTCGGGCAGCGCGGTCAGGGGCGAGGTGTCGACGAAGTCGCCGGCCACCGGTGCCGAGCCTGCTGCGCCGGCTTCCTGGCCTTCGGCGTTGCGGGGGCCGCGTTCGCCGCGGTTGCCGCGCTCGCCACGTTCACGGCGTGGGCCGCGATCGCCACGGGGCTGCTGGCCGGGTGCTGCATCGGCAGCGGAGCCGTTGCCGGGGCCGTTCGGGCCTTCCACCTGGGCTTGCGCTGCGGTGTTGTCACCGTTCATGCCAGCGGCCTGGTTGCGGCTTTCGGCGTCGCGGCGGCTGCGGCCACCGTCGCGGCCATTGCGGCCTTCACGGGGTTCGCGGCCGCCTTCGCGGGGTTCGCGGCCTTCGCCTTCGGGGCGGCGTTCTGCGTCACGCTGTGGGCGACCCTCAGCGTCGCGGGGGCCGCGGCCTTCGGCCGGGCGCTCGCCACGGGGGCGGCGGTTTTCACCGTTGCCTTCGCGGTTGCCGTCACGACCACCGCCTTCGCGCTGTCCGTCGCGGCCGCCACGGCCACGGCCGCGGCCTTCGCCGTTGCGTCCGTCGCGGCGGGGCTCGCCACGGCTGGTGGTGTCAGCGACTGGGGCGGGCGCCGGGGCTGCCACGGGTGCCGGGGCTGCGGCTGGTGGGGTGCCAAAGCCGAACAGGCTCTTGAGCCAGGCGAAGAAGCCTTGCTCCTGCGGTGCTGCGGGGGCGGGTGCCGCCGCAGGGGCTTGTGCCGGGGCGGGTGCGGGTGCGGCTGTGCCTGCGCCATGGCGCGGTGGCTGGCCGGCGCGCGGCGGGCGGGCCGCACCTTCGGGGCGAGGCTCGGCCATGGGGGCGGGCGCATCGGGCAGCACGCCCTTGATGACGGGGGTTTGCTTGTTGGTCGGCTCTTGCGAGCGGCGCGTCACGGCGGTCGGGTCTTCCACTTCTTCGGCGAGCTTGTAGCTGGCTTCGATGTGGTCCAGACGCGGGTCGTCGTGCTTCAGGCGCTCCAGGCGGTAGTTGGGGGTTTCCAGCGTCTTGTTGGGCACCATCAGCACGGCCACGCGCTGCTTGAGTTCGATCTTGGCGATCTCGGTGCGCTTTTCGTTCAGCAGGAACGAGGCCACTTCCACCGGCACCTGGCAGTGCACGGCAGCCGTGTTGTCCTTCATGGACTCTTCCTGAATGATCCGCAGGATCTGCAGGGCCGAGCTTTCCGTGTCGCGGATGTGGCCCGAGCCGCCGCAACGGGGGCAAGGGATGGAGGAGCCTTCGGACAGGGCGGGCTTGAGGCGCTGGCGGCTCATTTCCATGAGGCCGAACTTGCTGATGGTGCCGAACTGCACGCGGGCGCGGTCCTGGCGCAGCGCGTCGCGCAGGCGGTTTTCCACTTCGCGGCGGTTCTTCGACTCTTCCATGTCGATGAAGTCGATGACGATCAGGCCGCCCAGGTCGCGCAGGCGCATCTGGCGGGCCACTTCGTCGGCGGCTTCCAGGTTGGTGCGGGTGGCGGTTTCCTCGATGTCGCCGCCCTTGATGGCGCGGGCCGAGTTCACGTCCACCGAAACCAGCGCTTCGGTGTGGTCGATCACGATGGCGCCGCCCGAGGGCAGTTGCACGGTGCGGGCGTAGGCCGACTCGATCTGGTGCTCGATCTGGAAGCGGCTGAACAGCGCGGCGTCGTCGCGGTAGCGCTTCACGCGGGCGGCATGCTCGGGCATGACGTGCGCCATGAACTGGTGCGCCTGCTCGTAGATGTCGTCGGTATCGATGAGGATGTCACCGATGTCGTTGTTGAAGTAGTCGCGGATCGCGCGGATGACGAGGCTCGATTCCTGGTAGATCAGGAAGGCGCCCTTGCCGCCCTTGGCCGCGCCGTCGATGGCGGTCCACAGCTTGAGCAGGTAGTTCAGGTCCCACTGCAGCTCGGGCGCGGTGCGGCCGATGCCTGCGGTGCGCGCGATGATGGACATGCCGTTCGGGTATTCGAGCTGGTCCATCGCCTCCTTGAGCTCGGCGCGGTCCTCGCCCTCGATGCGGCGCGATACGCCACCGCCGCGGGGGTTGTTGGGCATCAGCACGACGTAGCGGCCGGCCAGCGAGACGAAGGTGGTGAGCGCCGCGCCCTTGTTGCCGCGCTCTTCCTTCTCGACCTGGACCAGCAGCTCCTGGCCTTCACGGATCACTTCATTGATGCGTGCCTGGCTGGGCGAGACGCCGGGGGCGAAGTAGCTGCGCGAGATTTCCTTGAACGGCAGGAAGCCGTGGCGGTCTTCGCCGTAGTCGACGAAGCAGGCTTCCAGCGAGGGCTCGACGCGGGTGACGACGGCCTTGTAGATGTTGCCCTTGCGCTGTTCGCGCCCTTCGATCTCGATTTCGTAGTCGAGGAGCTTTTGTCCGTCGACGATGGCCAGGCGCCGTTCTTCGGGCTGCGTGGCGTTGATGAGCATCCGCTTCATGATGCGATTCCTTCCGTGTTTCGCGGACGGCAGCGGTGCAGCTCACCTTCCGACAGGGAGGGCTGCGCGGGCTGCCGCCCACAGTTTCCAAACCAATACAACAAGCTCTACAGGAGCTGTGAATGCCTGGACTGACGCATCGAAACGAAGGGAATTGCCGGGGATGCCAATGATCTGCAGCGCTCTAGCGCAGCATCGTGAGGCAGGGGCGCGTGGATGGGGGCGAGTGGTAGGAGCGCAGTTTTGCTAGCAAAAGAGTAGCTGGTTGCGCTTGCTGGCTGGGCGCTGAGGGCGATTTTGTGCGTGCAGCCAAAGGCCGCAGCCTCCGCCACAAGGTCACCATCCATGCCATCAACAACCACATGCTCGCTTCGATCCGCTGGCAGGTGGCGCCCGGGTGGGGTGCATCTGCCAGCTTCTGGGATTCCGTATCAGTGTTTCAATCTGTCAGCCCGCCGCGCGCTGTGCAGGCCACCACAGGCATCTGGCCTGCAATCTGCGTGCACGACACCCGTTGGCATCGACGTGCCTGAACGTGGGGCAAGGGCTGTGTGGACTAAACTCCAGACAAATCAACCACTTACATGACAACGCGCAGGTGAAACACATTATAGGGGCCAAACCGCCCGCAGCGGCTGCGGGGCTTCCCGCAGTCCGCATGGTGGAGGTCGACGAAGACTCCGCGGGCCAGCGGCTCGATAACTTTTTGATACGCCATTTGAAGGGCGTGCCCAAGACGCACGTCTACCGCATCATCCGCAGCGGCGAGGTGCGCATCAACAAGGGCCGTGCGAGCGCCGACACCCGGGTGGAGGCGGGCGACGTGGTGCGCCTGCCGCCGGTGCGCATCTCCGACAAGGTGGCCGACAAGGCCGAGCGCCCCGCGCCCGCGCGCGAATTCCCGATCCTGCTCGAAGACGAGCATGTCATCGCCATCGACAAGCCCGCCGGCGTGGCGGTGCATGGCGGCAGCGGCGTGAGCTTTGGCGTGATCGAGCAGCTGCGCCAGGCACGCCCGCAGGCAAAGTTTCTGGAGCTGGTGCACCGGCTCGACCGCGACACCTCGGGCATTTTGCTGGTGGCCAAGAAGCGCTCGGCGCTCACCCACCTGCAGGACCAGTTCCGCGAGCGCGAGACCGGCAAGACGTACCTGGCGCTCGTCACCGGCGCCTGGCCGGCCAACAAGAAGGTCATCGACCTGCCGCTGCACAAATACCTGCAGGCCGACGGCGAGCGCCGTGTGCGCGTGACCACGGAGGACGACCCGGACGGCATGCGCTCCATCACGCTGGTGAAGGTGCGCAGCACGATCCCTGCGCGCCAGGCCCAGGGCCTGCCGGTGATGTCCCTGCTGGAAGTGACCATCAAGACCGGCCGCACCCACCAGATCCGGGTGCACCTGGCCAGCCAGGGGCATGCCATCGTGGGGGACGACAAGTACGGTGACTTCGACCTGAACAAACGCCTGCTGAAGCTGGGGATGAAGCGCATGTTCCTGCATGCGTGGCGGTTACAGTTCAACCACCCCGCCTCGGGCGAGCGCGTGGCGCTGAATGCCGAACTGCCGCCCGAACTGGCTGACTTCGTGACCCCAGCGCCCGACCAGGCGTGACACCGCCCATGCCCGCCTCCAGCTTCCGCCCCCGCCGCTACGACCTCATCGCCTTCGACTGGGACGGCACCCTGTTCGACTCCACCGCCATCATCGTGCGCTGCATTCAAGAGGCGGTGCGCGATGTGGGCGGCACCGTGCCGTCCGACAAGGATGCCGCCTACGTGATCGGCATGGGGCTGATGCAGGCCCTGGCCCACGCCGCGCCCGATGTTCCGCCCGAGCGCTACACCGACCTGGCCAACCGCTACCGGTTTCACTACGTGCAGCACCAGGACGACCTGAGCCTGTTCGAGGGCGTGCTGCCCCTGCTGAACGACCTGCGCGAGCGCGGCCACCTGCTGGCCGTGGCCACGGGCAAGAGCCGCCGCGGGCTGGACGAGGTGCTGCACACCGTGCAACTGCGCGGCATGTTCGACGGGTCGCGCACCGCAGACCAGACGGCCGGCAAGCCCCATCCGCTGATGCTGCAGGAGCTGATGGCCGAGTTCGACGTGGCGCCGGGGCGCCTGCTCATGATCGGCGACACCACCCACGACCTGCAGATGGCGGTGAACGCCGGCTGCGCGAGTGTGGGCGTGAGCTACGGCGCGCACGAGCCCGAGGTGTTCGATGCGCTCAAGCCCTTGCACGTGGCCCATTCGGTGCGCGAGCTGCACGACTGGCTGCTGGACAACGCCTGACTGCCATGGCCACCGACAGCATGATTCCCTTGTGCGGCAGCGGCGACCTGGTCGACGGCGGCTTGGCGGTGCCTTTCGATGTGGTGTACGCAGGCCAGACCTGCCGGGCGTTTGCCATCCGCTACCGGGGCGAGCCCCATGCCTATCTCAACCGTTGCACCCACGTGCCGATGGAGATGGACTACCAGGCCAACCGCTTTTTCGATGACACCGGCCAGTGGCTGCTGTGCGCCACGCACGGAGCCGCCTACCTGCCCAGCACGGGCGAATGCGCAGGCGGGCCGTGCCGGGGCGGGCTGGTCAAAATCCCTTTGACGGAAAGCGATGGTGCAGTGCACTGGCATACTGACCACCATCTGCAGCCCATCGCGTTCTGAAAACCCTCCCCACAGGCCCGATGCCGCCGCCGGCCGCGCCCGCTGCACCGTGCCAGGACCCATGACATGACCACCGATTCCCAACAGCCCGGTTCGTCGGGCTTTGACCCCAAGAGCAACCCCGCGCCCGATCTGTGGGCGCAATCAGCTACAAACTCAGGAGCATCTGTGAGCGACTCATCGCGTGAACCCGGCTGGGAGCGCGCCACGCTGGAAAAGCTGGCCTTTGCCACCCTCAATGAGCAGCGCAGTGCGCGCCGCTGGAAGATCTTCTTTCGCCTGACCTGGCTGGTGCTGATCGCCGCCATCGCCTTCATGGCGCTGCGCCAGGCATCGCCCAGCGCCAGCAAGACCTCGCCCCACACCGCGGTGGTGGACATCAAGGGCGAAATCGCCGCCGGGGCCGAAGCCAGCGCCGAGTTCGTGGTGGCCGCCATGCGCAGCGCGCTGGAAGACGAGGGCTCCCAGGCACTGGTGCTGCTCATCAACTCGCCCGGTGGCAGCCCGGTGCAGGCCGGCATCATCAACGACGAGATCGTTCGCCTGAAGGCCAAGCACGGCAAGCCGATCTATGCGGTGGTGGAAGAAACCTGCGCCTCGGCCGCGTACTACATCGCGGCGGCCGCGGACGACATCTACGTGGACAAGGCCAGCATCGTGGGCAGCATCGGTGTGCTGATGGACGGATTCGGCTTCACCGGCACCATGGAAAAGCTGGGCGTGGAGCGCCGCCTGCTGACGGCCGGCGAGAACAAGGGCTTCCTCGACCCGTTCAGCCCGCAGACCGAAAAGCAGCGTGCCTATGCGCAGACCATGCTCGACCAGATCCACCAGCAGTTCATCGCTGTGGTGAAGGAAGGCCGTGGCGACCGCCTCAAGACCACGCCCGATACCTTCAGCGGCCTGTTCTGGACCGGCCAGCAGGCTGTGGAAATGGGCCTGGCCGACAAGCTGGGCAATCTGGATTACGTGGCCCGTGAAGTGGTCAAGGCCGAGGAAATCATCGACTACACCCGCCGCGACAACGTGGCGGAGCGCCTGGTCAAGCGCTTTGGCGCGGCCATCGGTGTGGGCGCGGTGAAGTCGCTGGCCTGGGCCGGCCCTCAGCTGCGCTGAGCGGCTGAGCGGCTGAGCGCCACGGCGCCCGCGCTTTATAGCGTTGCAGTGGCCGGTGAGTCGGTCACCTGACGCGCATCCAGACGCGCAACCGGGCAACCATCAAGCCTTCCAGCCCCGTGCAACGTCATTGTTGCGCGGGGTTATTTTTTTTGGGGCAGGCCCGTATCAGCTGTCGGTTCCGGCAGCTTTGCGCTGGCGGGAGCCGTCTTCCAGGATGGTGTCGTCGGCGATCAGCTTGCCGGATTCATCCCACTGCTTGCGGGCCGTAAGGCGTGTGCGGCCCCGCGCGTCGGGGGTGGAGTACTGCTCCTCCGTCGCCAGCCGGCCGTTCTCGTGGAAGGCCTGCTGCGTGCCCACGGGCCACTGGTCCGCGTTGAGCTGCTCGCGCCGTGCCAGCTTGCCGTCGTCGCGGTACATCTCGCGCAGCTGGCGGGCGTCCTTGCCGCTGCCGCTGACGGTGCTGCGCTCGCGCACGGACCCGTTCAGGTACCAGCGTTCCACCTGTACCTCGCGGCCGTCTTCGAAACTGCGTTGCTCGATAGGCTGGCCTGATGCGCCATAGCGTCTGGCCCTGAAAAGCTGGCCGCGCGTGTCGCGCAGCGTGCGGTCGTCGGGGTTGAAGACACGTTCCTCGCGCAGCACGCTCTTGCCGCCCTCGGTGTAGAAGCTCTTGTGCACGCGCCGGCCGTCCACCACCAGTTGCTGGGCCGACACGACGCCGTCGCTGGACCACTCGGTGGCGCTCAGCAGGCGGCCCTGGTCGTAGCGCAGCTGCGCAGACCGCGCCCCGCTCTCGGCGAACAGCTCGGTGTCGGTGGCGCCGGCGAAGCCGCAGAGCTTGCGGTCGTCGGGCAGCACGCTGCTGCGCGGGCACAGCAGGCGCATGGGCTGGCCCTTGCTGTTGTATTCGACATGGAAAAGCTCTTGCCCCTCGCCATGAAACGACACGCGCTCCACCCGGCCCGTGGCGTCGAAGCGGCGCACAGTGCCCTGGGTGCGGCCGTTGTCGGCGGTTTCCTCGCGGCGCACCTGGCCGTTGGGCCAGAACTCCGCCACCCGACCGTGGCTGTTGCCGCGTTCGTTCACCGTGCGCTCACGCAGCAGCCGGCCCTCGCGGTCGAACATGCGCTCCTGGCCAATGAACTTGCCGTTGCGCAGCTCTTGCTCGCGCTGCAGGTGGCCGGTGTCTTCTTCCCGGCATCGCACCAGCCCCGACTTGCCCGCCAGCTCCGCGCCGTTGGAGACGTTGAGGGGCTTGCCATCCATTTCACAGCGAATAATGGCGCTGGCGCTTGCTCCATAAGCGCTGGCAGCTATAAAAATAGTAGTGACGATGTATTTCATGGGTGTGGCTCCATGGTGCTGTGCGCCGTCGTGCGCTGTTGCACGCTGCTTTTTTTACCGGCCCAGCGCGAACACGACAGGTGTGCGGTTGTCCGGTGCCGCGGGCTGCTGGCGCCATTGGCGGACCAGTTGGCTCTGGATGCGGGCTTCCGGCAGCGTCAGGCCGCTGGCCAGGGCCAGGCGGGTGTGGGGCTGCAGCGCCTGCACCAGGGCCTGCCACAGCGCCGCGTTGCGGTAGGGCGTCTCGATGAACAGCTGGGTCTGGCCGGTTTTCAGGGCCAGACCCTCCAGCTCCTTGATGCGCTGGGTGCGTTCCTGCGCATCCTGCGGCAGGTAGCCCACGAAGGCGAAGTTCTGCCCATTGAGCCCGCTGGCCGCCAGTGCCAGCAGCAGCGACACCGGTCCGACCAGCGGCACCACGCGGATGGAGAGATCGTGCGCCGCGCGCACCACGGATGACCCAGGGTCGGCCACGGCAGGCATGCCAGCCTCGCTGACCAGGCCGATGTCGTGCCCCGCCAGCGCGGCAGCCAGCAGGGGGCGCGCGTCGAACGGCGCGGAGCCCTTGTCGCCGTGGTCGCCCTTCTTGTGCACCTCGCGCGGCAGTTCGGTGATCTGCTGCTGCTGCAGGGGGGCGGCCAGCGGGTGCAGTGCATCGATGCGCTTGAGGTAGGCGCGGGTGCTCTTGGCGTTCTCGCACACCCAGTGCGTGAGGCGCGCGGCGGTCTGCAGGGTGCTGTCGGGCAGGGCGTCCTGCAGCGGGGCGGTGGTGTCGCAGCCAAAGTCGAGCGGGGCGGGTACCAGGAACAGGGTTCCGGTTTTTGTTTTCATTGGGAGTATTTAGTGCGTTGTTCAGGGTCCGAGGACTCAGAATTGGACGCGGTCCATGCCAGTGCACCCGTGGAACTGGCTTTGCCAGGCCACCGGGTGCGTCCCCCTCCCGAAGGAGAGGGGGAAGGCGCGAAGCGCCTCAGGGGGTGCTTGATCACGGCAACACCAGGCCCGCGGCGCGCAGCATGCGGCAGGTGCGGATCAGCGGCAGGCCGATGAGGGCCGTGGGGTCGTCGCTGTGGATGGCGTCGAGCAGCGCGATGCCCAGGCCTTCGCTCTTGGCACTGCCGGCGCAGTCGTAGGGTTGCTCGGCGCGCAGGTAGCGCTCGATCTCTTCATCGGACAAGTCTCGGAATTTCACTTCCACCGGCGCCAGGTCGACCTGCTCGAACCCCGTGGCTGCGCACACCACGGCCACGGCCGTCTGGAAAATCACCGTCTGCCCACGCATCTGGCGCAGTTGCTGGACGGCGCGTTCGTGTTCGCCAGGCTTGCCCAGCGGCGTGCCCGCCAGGTCGGCCACTTGGTCCGATCCAATCACGACGGCCTCGGGGTGCTGCTGCGCCACGGCGCGGGCCTTGGCCAGGGCCAGCCGCAGCGCCAGGGCGCGGGGGGCTTCGCCGGGCTCGGGGGTCTCGTCCACATGGGGGGCGGCCACGTCGAACGGCAGACGCAGCCGTTCCAGCAATTCACGGCGGTAGCGCGAGGTCGAGCCCAATACCAGAGGGCGTTGCAAGGGAGGGGATTGAAGCATGCGCCGATTCTCTTACACTGCCGCCATGACCAAGGAATTCTCCCCTCAACGCCTGGACGTGAAAGCCTTTGCACAGGCGGGCGGGCGGCTGTCGGGCCACGAATCACTTTTGAAGTACGAGCGCCTGGCCCAGGAGGCCAAAGGCCTGCACCCGGACCTGATGGTGGACTGGGAAGCCGTGGGCGAGGTGCGCACCGCGCTGGGCGGTATGGGGCAGGTATGGCTGCGCATCAAGGTCACCGCCAGCTTCCCCATGGAATGCCAGCGCTGCCTGACGCCGGTGGACGTGCCCCTGGAGGTCGACCGCGAGTTCCGCTTCGTGGCCGACGAGGCCACCGCTGAAGCGCTGGACGACGAGAGCGAGGAAGACCTGCTCGCCATGACCCGCGAGTTCGACCTGCGCGAGCTGATCGAAGACGAACTGCTGATGGCGCTGCCCGTGGTGCCCAAGCACGACGAATGCCCGACCTCGGTGCCCATGGCATCGACCGACGACGACTTCGAGGAAGCCAGTGCCGACAAGCCCAATCCCTTCGCGGCCTTGGCGGGTTTGCGCAAGGACACCAAGGGGCAGTGAGCCGCGCGAAGGGGCTTGCCGACCAGGCTGTCGCCTTGTGCCGACATGTGGAGGATGAGTCGCCCGAAAGGGTATAGACAGCCCCCAAAATCATTTGGGTTATAATCGAGGGCTTCACGCGAATCCCCTCGTGTCTTTATGGGCTGATCGCGTATTTACCAACCTATTCAGACCAGGAGCCATCATGGCCGTTCAGCAAAACAAAAAGTCCCCTTCCAAGCGCGGTATGCACCGTTCGCACAATGCCCTGAATGTGCCAGGCATTGCAGTGGAACCCACCACCGGTGAAACCCACCTGCGTCACCACATCAGCCCCAACGGTTTCTACCGTGGTCGCCAGGTGCTGAAGAACAAGTCCGAAGCCTGACCTTCGCACCATCCACAGGCCCGTTGCTACTGAAAGCGTAGCGCGGGCCTTTGTTTTGGTTATTGCATTTCATCGCTGGCCCACGGCCAGTCAGACTAGTCGCCCATGATCACACTGGCTGTTGACTGCATGGGGGGCGACCATGGCCCCCGCGTCACGCTCGCGGCGTGCCGTCAGTTTCTCGACAATCATCCGGATGCTCGCCTGCTGCTCGTCGGCCTGGCGGACAGCCTGCAGTCGTTTTCGCACGATCGGGCCACGGTCGTTGTCGCCACCGAGGTGGTGGCGATGGACGACCCGGTGGAAGTGGCCCTGCGCAAGAAGAAAGACTCTTCCATGCGCGTTGCCATCCAGCAGGTCAAGGACGGGGCTGCCGCGGCTGCCGTGTCAGCCGGCAATACCGGCGCACTGATGGCGATTGCCCGCTATCTCCTCAAAACCCTGGACGGCATCGACCGCCCTGCGATCGCCACCCAGTTGCCTAATGCCTTGGGCGGTGCCACCACGGTGCTGGACCTGGGTGCGAATGTGGACTGCTCGGCCGAGCATCTGCTGCAGTTCGCGGTGATGGGCTCCGCGCTGGTGTCGGCCCTTCAAGAGGGTGGCGAGCCCACCGTCGGCTTGCTGAACATCGGTGAAGAAGTCATCAAGGGCAGCGAAGTCATCAAAAGAGCCGGTGAACTGCTGCGATCTGCTGGCAACGCCGGCGATCTGAACTTTTTTGGCAATGTCGAGGGCAACGACATCTTCAAGGGTACTGTCGACATCGTGGTATGTGACGGATTTGTGGGGAACGTGGCCCTCAAGGCGAGCGAAGGTGTGGCGTCCATGATCATCGGCGCCCTGAAGGCCGAGTTCTCGCACAACATTTTCACCAAAATGGCTGCCATCGTGGCCTATCCGGTCCTAAAAGCGCTGATGAAGCGTATGGACTACCGGCGCTACAACGGTGCGGCGCTTTTGGGGCTGCGCGGACTGGTCTTCAAGAGCCACGGATCGGCGGACACAATGGCTTTCGAGCAGGCTTTGAACCGGGCGTATGATGCAGCCCGCAACAACCTGCTCGACCGCGTCCGGACCCGGATTGCGCATGCGGCCCCGCTCCTCGCGCCCGCAGATGCCCAGACCCAACCTGGCGTAGCGGCGACGACGAGACATTGATGAGACGCTACTCCCGCATTACCGGTACCGGCAGCTATCTGCCCCCGCGCCGGTTGACCAACGCCGATCTGGTAGCTGAATTGGGCCAGCGCGGTATCGAAACTTCGGACGAATGGATCGTGGAACGCACCGGTATCCGGGCGCGCCACTTTGCCGCGCCCGATGTCGGCAGCAGCGACCTGGGGCTGGAAGCCGCACGCAATGCCTTGCAGGCGGCGGGCCTGCAACCCACGGACATCGATCTCATCATCGTGGCCACGTCCACACCGGACATGGTGTTCCCCTCCACCGCTTGCATCCTGCAGAACAAGCTGGGTGCCAATGGCTGTCCCGCCTTCGATGTGCAGGCCGTGTGCAGCGGCTTTGTGTATGCGCTGGCGGTGGCCGACGCCATGATCCAGTCCGGCGGAGCCAGCCGCGCACTCGTGGTCGGCTCGGAGGTGTTCAGCCGTATCCTGGATTTCAACGACCGCACGACCTGTGTGCTGTTTGGCGACGGAGCCGGCGCTGTGGTGCTGGAGGCGTCAGACACGCCCGGCATCTTGTCGAGTGATCTGCATGCCGACGGCAAGCATGTCGGCATCCTGTGTGTGCCGGGCGGTGTCTCGGGTGGGCAGGTGCTGGGCGACCCACTGCTCAAGATGGACGGACAGGCCGTGTTCAAGCTGGCGGTCGGGGTGCTTGAAAAGGCAGCCCATGCCGTGCTGGCCAAGACGGGCTTGGTCGAAGCAGATATCGACTGGCTGATTCCTCACCAGGCCAACATCCGCATCATGCAAAGCACCGCCAGAAAGCTCAAGCTGCCCATGGACAAGGTGGTGGTCACGGTGGACCAGCATGGCAATACGTCGGCGGCGTCCATTCCCCTGGCGCTCGACCACGGTGTGCGCACCGGTCAGGTCAAGAAGGGGCAGACCCTGCTGCTCGAAGGTGTGGGCGGCGGCTTCACCTGGGGCGCCGTGCTCCTGAAGTTGTAGCTTTCTGCGCTTGCTGGGCAAGCGGTAGGGCGAGATTTCAACCATATTTCTGGATTTTTCATGAAGACTTTTGCATTGGTCTTTCCCGGGCAAGGCTCTCAGTCCGTGGGCATGCTGGACGGCTGGGGCGACAACCCCGTGGTCTTGCAGACGCTGCAGGAGGCCTCGGATGCGCTGGGCGAGAACGTCGGCCAGTTGATCAAGGATGGCCCCAAGGAAGCGCTGGCACTGACGACGAACACGCAGCCTGTGATGCTGGTGGCGGGTGTCGCGGCCTGGCGCGTGTGGCGTGCCGAAGGTGGTGCGCTGCCGGCTGCGGTGGCCGGGCACTCGCTGGGCGAGTATTCGGCGCTGGTGGCTGCGGGCGTGCTCACGCTGGCGCAAGCCGCGCCGCTGGTGCGACTGCGCGCTGCCGCCATGCAGGAAGCCGTGCCGGTGGGTACGGGTGCCATGGCGGCCATCCTGGGCATGGATTCGGCCAAGGTCATCGCCGGGTGTGCCGAAGCACTGGCTTCGTTCGGCCCTGGCACTTCGGAAGTGGTCGAGGCGGTCAATTTCAACGACCCCATCCAGACCGTGATTGCGGGCACCAAGGCGGGCGTGGACAAGGCCTGCGAAGTGCTCAAGGCTGCAGGCGCCAAGCGCACGCTGCCCCTGCCGGTGTCGGCCCCTTTCCACTCCAGTCTGATGAAGCCCGCGGCCGATAAGCTGCGTGCAGCGCTGGCGGATGTGGCGCTCGCGGCGCCGCAGATTCCCGTTCTCAACAACGTGGACGTGGCCCTGCAGCAAGATGCCGACGCGATCCGCGATGCGCTGTACCGCCAGGCTTTTGGCCCCGTGCGCTGGGTCGAATGCGTGCACGCCCTGAAGGCGCGTGGCATCACCCACATCATCGAAAGCGGCCCTGGCAAGGTGCTGGCGGGCCTCACCAAACGCATCGACCCTGAACTGGTCGGTGGCGCCCTATTTGATCCGGCCTCGCTGGCCGAAACCCGGGAGTTGCTGGCATGACGGAAACCTCATCGGCAGCGCAGGTCGCGCTGGTCACCGGCGCATCGCGCGGCATCGGCGCGGCCATCGCGCTGGAGCTGGCCGTGCGCGGCTACCAGGTGGTGGGCACTGCCACTACGGACGAAGGCGCACAGCGTATCAGCCAGGCGCTTGCGGCCTACCCAGGCTGCCGCGGCGCCAATCTGAATGTGAACGACATGGCGGCCATCGACGCGCTGCTGGACACCATCGTCAAGCAGCAGGGCGGTCTGCACGTGCTGGTGAACAACGCAGGCATCACCCGCGACACCCTGGCCATGCGCATGAAGGACGATGACTGGGATGCGGTGCTCGACACCAATCTCAAGGCCGTTTTCCGCATGAGCCGCGCCGCCATTCGTCCGATGATGAAGCAGCGTTTCGGGCGCATCATCAGCATCACCAGTGTGGTGGGCGCGTCCGGCAATCCGGGACAGGCCAACTACGCCGCGGCGAAGGCGGGCGTGGCCGGCATGACGCGTGCACTGGCCCGTGAGCTGGGCAGCCGCAGCATCACCGTGAACTGCGTGGCACCCGGTTTCATCGAGACGGACATGACGTCCGTGTTGGCCGAAGAGCAGCAAAAAGCGCTCAATGCACAGATCCCGCTGGGCCACATGGGCAAGCCTCGGGACATCGCGCATGCGGTCGCTTATCTCGCCTCGCGCGAGGCTGGTTATGTGACGGGGCAGGAGTTGCACGTCAATGGCGGCATGTACATGTAATTAATGAAAGATAACGCCGCTTCATCCGGACGGCGGGCTGTTTAGGGCTTCTCCTTAAGCAGCTAGAATCGCGGATTCATTCACAACCCCCAGAGGGAAACCATGAGCGATATCGAAGCACGCGTCAAAAAAATCATTGCCGAGCAACTCGGAGTGGAAGAGTCCCAAGTCACGAACGAAAAGGCGTTCGTCGCTGACCTCGGCGCTGATTCGCTGGACACGGTAGAACTGGTGATGGCCCTGGAAGACGAATTCGGCATCGAGATCCCCGACGAAGACGCGGAGAAGATCACGACGGTGCAAAACGCCATCGACTACGCCAACACCCACCAGAAGGCCTGAGCGGCGCACTGCGCCTGACTCAAGCGATCAGCTAGAAGGTTTTCACGCATGAGCCGTCGTCGCGTTGTCGTGACCGGCCTGGGATGCGTCAGCCCCGTGGGTAACACGGTGGCCGAGTCCTGGGCCAATATTCTTGCCGGCCAGTCCGGCATTGACCTTATCACCAAGTTCGATGCATCGAACTTCGCCTGCAAGATTGCAGGGGAGGTCAAGGGTTTCGACCTGGAGTCGTACATCAGCGCCAAGGATGCGCGCGCGATGGACAGTTTCATCCACTTCGGCATTGCCGCTGCTGCACAAGCCGTGCAGGATGCGGGCCTGCCGACGGGTGAAGCGCTCAGTGAAGATCTGGCCACCCGCATTGCCTGCGTGATTGGCTCCGGGATCGGTGGCCTGCCACTGATCGAAAACACCCATGCCGAGCTCACCAACCGGGGTCCCCGGCGTGTCACGCCGTTCTTCGTGCCGGCGTCCATCATCAACATGGTGGCGGGGCATGTGTCCATGCGGTTTGGATTCAAGGGTCCTAACCTCGCTGTGGTGACTGCCTGCACAACGGGCTTGCATTGCATCGGCGAAGCGGGCCGCATGATCGAATACGGAGATGCCGACGTGGTCGTGGCGGGTGGTACCGAATCCACTGTCTCGCCGCTGGGCATCGGCGGCTTCGCTGCCATGCGTGCGCTGTCGACGCGCAACGATGATCCCAAGACGGCATCCCGCCCCTGGGACAAGGACCGCGACGGTTTTGTGCTGGGCGAGGGCGCCGGGGTCATGGTGCTCGAAGAGTACGAGCATGCCAAGGCCCGCGGTGCCAAGATTTACGCCGAACTGAGCGGCTTCGGCATGAGTGCCGACGCCGGCCACATGACGGCACCCAACATGGACGGCCCGCGCCGCGCGATGCTCAACGCCTTGCGCAATGCAGGCATGAATGCCGACCAAGTGGACTACCTGAACGCGCACGGCACCTCCACGCCGCTGGGCGACCTGAACGAAACGAATGCCATCAAGGCGGCCCTGGGCGACCACGCCTACAAGACCGTCGTGAGCTCGACCAAATCCATGACCGGCCATCTGCTGGGTGGAGCGGGCGGCATCGAAAGTATTTTCACCGTGCTCGCGCTGTACCACCAGAAGGTGCCGCCTACGATCAACCTGTTCAACCAGGACCCCGAGTGCGATCTGGATTACTGTGCCAACACGGCCCGGGACATGAAGATCGACGTGGCCGTGAAGAACAACTTCGGCTTCGGGGGCACCAACGGCACGCTGGTGTTCAAGCGCGCCTGAACGCGGTGTCCATTGCTTCGCGGTGGACACTGTGGATTGGTCTTTGGGGTGCAGTCTCTTTGCCTGCAGTTCTCAAACACGCCTGGAGCGCCCAGACGGCAGCGCGCTTTGCGTGCGCAGGCAAGGCGGGTTCTCGCAAACGCTGCGCTTGCACGCTTCTGAGTCTCCCGTCTTCAGCGTGAGGCATCAGGCCCCATGAGCAAGCTGGCGCGGTACGCCCCGGCGGTGAACTATCCCTTCGGACGCAGCAGCGTTCTGGCGGCTTTTCTTGTCGCCGTGGCGGCAGGGGGACTCGGCGGATTGGTGGCCTGGGCGTTGCAGGGCGTTCGTGCGGGTATCCAGTGGCCCGTCTGGGTGGCCATGGGCGTGTGGCTGGTAGCCGCGATCAATGCCTTTGATTTCTGGCGCCGTCAGCCTGTGGGCACCCTCCGCTGGGATGGGCAGTCCTGGTCGGTCACTGTGGCTGGCGGACATGCCGATGGGCAGGCCCGGGCACTTTCTGGCCCGCCGGGAATCTTTCTCGACATGCAGTCGCACTTGTGGGTGCATGTTTCGCCCGCGGGGCGTCGCGATCTCTGGCTATGGCTGGAGCGTTCAAGCCAACCCGAGCGTTGGATGGATCTGCGCCGTGCGGTATATTCGCGCGCCAAGCCGGGCGTTGACCCTGACGCAATCGCCCCGGCTGGTAGCCGTGGGGCGTGATTTTCGAGCATCAATGACTGTAAATACGCCTTCCCCTTCCGAGGACAGTGATCTCCAACTGGTGGAGCGCACGGTTGCGGGCGATCAGCGTGCCTACGAGTTGCTGGTCATTAAATACCAGCGGCGCATCGAGCGGCTCATTGGCCGGATGGTGCGCGATACGGACATCATTCCGGACATCGCGCAGGAAACCTTCATCCGCGCCTACCGGGCCCTGCACCAATTTCGCGGAGAGGCCCAGTTCTACACCTGGCTTTACCGTATCGCGGTGAACACGGCCAAAAAAGCGCTCATGGACATGAAGCGCAACCCGGTCATCTCTGAAAACGCGCTGCGAGGGAATGACGACGAAGATGAAACTTCCCGCCTCGGACATGAACTAACCAGCGAAGAAACCCCCGAAACCGTACTCGCTGCCCGAGAAATCGCGCAAGCCGTCAATGCGGCGATGGAGGCCTTACCCGAGGATTTGCGCCAGGCGGTCACGCTGCGTGAGATCGAAGGGCTGAGTTACGACGAGATCGCGCTGGCGATGGGATGCCCCATCGGCACGGTCCGGTCGCGAATTTTTCGGGCGCGGGAGGCCATTTCGGCCCGGGTGCGTCCTTTGCTCGAAAACCAGTCGGGCAAACGGTGGTGAGGTGATGAAATGAACAAGGCTGTAGCAAACATCAAATCGACGGGTAGTTCCATGGCGGACAGTACGGACAAACGAGAACAACTTTCTGCGCTGGCAGACGGGCAGCTGCAAGGCGCTGAACTGGCGGATGCGCTGGCCTATGCGGGCCAGGACGATGAAGCCATGGCCACGTGGGAGCTGTACCACCTGGTCGGCGATGTGCTGCGCTCGCCGGAGCTCGCGCAGTCCGTCGACACGGGTTTCATGAGCCGGTTGCGCACGGAATTGGCCAAGGAGCCGCTGCCGGTGCGGGCGCAGGAGCCCGTGCAGGTGGCTGTGGTGGCCCCTGTGGCAACGGCGGCAGCCAATGCGTCCGTTTTCCGCTGGAAGATGGCCGCGGGATTTGCCTCGATGGCCGCAGTGGCTGCCATCGGCTGGTCGTCGCTGTCCAGCCTGCAAGGCGGGGCAGGGCAGGTGCCGGCGGGCGCGCAACTGGCCCAGCAATCTGCGGAGCGCCCAGCACAGGCGGGCTCTGTGGC
This sequence comes from Acidovorax sp. LjRoot194, assembly GCF_964253015.1. Lineage (NCBI taxonomy): Bacteria > Pseudomonadati > Pseudomonadota > Betaproteobacteria > Burkholderiales > Comamonadaceae > Acidovorax > Acidovorax sp. LjRoot194. The sequence continues at coordinate 1,802,870 of NZ_CAXUQB020000001.1, forward strand.
AGCGCCCGTGGTGGCGGTTGCCGATGCTGACGGGCAGCAGATCATGATCCGTGACCCGCGTCTGGACGAGCTGTTGGCCGCCCACAAGCAATTTGGAAGCACCTCGGCGTTGCAAATGCCGGCAGGTTTCTTGCGCAATGCCACCTTTGAGACTCCCAACCGCTGAATGCCTGGCCGGCACAGGCATTGGCATTGAGGTGGTGCGATGAACCCGCCAGGAGACGCAGTCAGCCCCGCAATGTTGGCGTATCGATGGCTCAAGGCACCAGTTCGGGCCGCGCTGTGCGTTTTTGGGGTGTCCTGTGCCATGGGGGCGCCGCAGGCAAGCGCACCTTTACCTTCATCTGCGCCTGCATCGGCAGTCGAGGTCGCTGCGGCCCCTGCTGAGCGCAACGTGGTGCAGTGGATCGAGCGCATGCACCGCGCGCCCTGCGCACGGCCCTATGTGGGCACGTTTGTGGTCCTGTCTGCCACCGGGGCCATGGCCAGCTCGCGGATCTGGCAGGCGTGCGATGCCCAGCAGCAGATGGAGCAGGTCGAAGTCCTGAGCGGCACGCCCCGGGTCATCTTCCGGCGCAATGACGAAGTACGCACGTTCTGGCCGCAGACCCGGGTGGTGCGGATGGACCGCAAGGAAGCGTCAGGCCTTTTCCCGCGCGTGCCCGCGGTCAACGGGGCGTCCATTTCCCAGTTCTATGTGTCCAAGCCTCTGGGCCAGGAACGGGTCGCCGGGCTGGTTGCCGAGGTCGTGTGGTTCAAGCCGCTGGATGGTCTGAGGTTTGGATACCGGCTCTGGAGCGAGAAAGAAACCGGTCTGGTCGTCAAGCTGCAGACGCTCGGTCCGGACGGCCGCGTGCTGGAGCAGTCCGCCTTTTCGGAGCTCGACCTCAATGCGCCCGTGCGCGCCGATCAACTCTCGCGCCTGATGGATGCAACCGCTGGCTACAAAGTGGTCGCGTCTGCGGTGGTCAAGACGACGGCCAAGGAAGAGGGCTGGACCCTGCGCCAACCCGTGGCGGGCTTCGTGCCGGTAAGCTGCAACAAGCGCGCCGTGTCTGCCACCGATGATGCCCAAGGCATCCTGCAGTGCCTGTACTCGGATGGCCTGGCGTCCGTATCGCTGTTCATGGAACCGTTCGATGCGCAGCGCCACCCGGCCCAGCCGCAGGTCTCCAGCATGGGCGCCACGCAGTTGCTCGCGCAAAAGATAACGCCCGACGTGTGGCTGACGCTAGTGGGCGAGGTGCCGATGCATACCCTGCGCCTTTTCGCCGGGCAGCTCGAGCGCACGCGTTGATGCGCATGCGGCGTACCGCAGCGCCGCTGGTTCCATGCCGTGCCGTGTCATGCAGTGCCGTCCAGGTTGAATATGCCTCTTGCCGGGGAACCAATTGGACGCACATTCTTCACAGTTACACACAGTTGTATGACGGCGTTCGTCACATTTCACGAAAGGTCAAAGATGTCGAAGTTTGATGGAACCGTGCTGCGCTCGTGGGCGCTTGCATCGGTGTTGGTGGGTGTGGCTGGCACCGCAGGGTTGTTGCCGCAGGTCGCGTTGGCGCAGCCTGCAGCGGCCGTGCGGGGCCTGCCCGATTTCACGGACCTGGTGGATCAAGTGGGCCCTTCGGTGGTCAACATCCGCACCGTGGAGAAGGCGTCCAGCCGGGCGGGCGCGAACGGCATGGACGAAGAGATGCTGGAGTTCTTCAAGCGTTTCGGCGTGCCGATTCCGAATACGCCGCGGCAGCAGCGCCCCCAGCGTCCGCAGCAGGACGAAGAGGCGCAGCCGCGCGGCGTGGGCTCTGGTTTCATCCTGACGGCCGATGGCTTTGTGATGACGAATGCCCACGTGGTCGAAGGTGCAGACGAAGTGATCGTCACGCTGACGGACAAGCGTGAATTCAAGGCCAAGATCATCGGTGCCGACAAGCGCACGGACGTTGCGGTGGTCAAGATCGAAGCCACGGGCCTGCCAGCCGTCAAGGTGGGTGATCTGAGCCGCCTGCGTGTGGGCGAATGGGTGATGGCCATCGGCTCTCCCTTCGGTCTGGAGAACACCGTCACGGCGGGCATCGTGAGTGCCAAGCAGCGCGACACCGGCGACTACCTGCCTTTCATCCAGACCGATGTGGCGATCAACCCCGGCAATTCCGGCGGACCGCTGATCAACATGCGCGGTGAGGTGGTGGGCATCAACAGCCAGATCTATTCGCGCTCAGGTGGCTTCATGGGCATCTCGTTCGCCATCCCGATGGATGAGGCGATCCGCGTGAGCGAGCAGTTGCGCGCGTCGGGCCGCGTGACCCGGGGCCGCATCGGTGTGCAGATCGGTCAGGTCACGCGCGATGTCGCGGAATCCATCGGCCTGGGCAAAGCCCAGGGTGCGCTGGTCACGGGTGTGGAGTCGGGCTCGCCTGCCGACAAGGCTGGCGTGGAGGCTGGCGACATCATCACGCGCTTTGACGGCAAGCCGATTGAAAAGGTGGCAGATCTGCCGCGCCTGGTGGGGAACACCAAGCCTGGCAGCAAGAGCACGGTGACCGTCTTCCGCCGCGGAGCATCGCGCGACCTGTCGCTCACCATCGCCGAGATCGAGCCGGACAAGGCTGTGGCAAAAGCGCCGGAGCGCGAAGAAAAGCCCAAGGCCTCGGCAGCAGCGCAGCAGGTGGGTCTTGCGGTGGCAGAGCTGACCGATGCGCAAAAGAAGGAGCTCAAGGTCAAGGGCGGCGTCGTTGTCACGGCTGCCACTGAAGCCGCAGCGCGGGCGGGCCTGAGAGACGGCGATGTCATCCTGTCGATCGCCAACACCGAAGTAGCAGGTGTGAAAGACTTCGAGTCAGTCTTGGCCAAGGCTGACAAGTCCAAGGCGATCAATGTGCTGTACCGCCGCGGTGAATGGGCGCAATACGCACTGATCCGTCCTGCCCGCTGAGTGCTGTCCTGGGGCGCGTAAAGGGGTGATGACGTGCGTCATTACCCCTTCGGCGTCTCGCCTTTTGGGGTGGTCGCACTATTTTTTTGCAGAGGTGCCCAAGGTCTTTGTGGCGCTTTAAAGTTAGCTTTCGCTTACATCGGTTTCGCTCTATCGATCGATTTCGATAGAATACGGGCACCTGTTCAAACCTTAACGGTATATTGAATGGCGTCGGGTTCACGATGCGGGATGCCAGCGTGCCATGCACAGCTGATCCACAGCTCACCCACAAGTTGTCCAGCGTTGTTGTTGTGCCAATTGTGAATAAGCTGTGCATAAAATTCATGTTGCAGCGTGACAACTCCCCTGAGATGCAGTCGGGCGGGCTTTTTTCAGCGGGCTTTTTGCCTACAATGAAGTTCCAACTATCGCAGTTGCCAATGATTGTTGGTTCAGGGCGCGTCGCCATTCGACGCGCCCTTTTTTCTTGTGCGCGCCGTTTTAATTCAATCACTTGACGTTTTTCGTTGATGAACCACATCAGAAATTTTTCCATCATCGCGCACATCGACCATGGCAAGTCGACGCTGGCCGATCGCTTGATCCAACGTTGCGGAGGTCTTGCTGAGCGCGACATGGAAGCCCAGGTGCTCGACTCGATGGACATCGAAAAAGAGCGTGGGATAACCATCAAGGCGCAGACCGCTGCGCTGCAGTACAAGGCCCAGGATGGGCAGGTGTACAACCTCAACCTGATCGACACCCCGGGCCACGTCGACTTCTCGTACGAGGTGAGCCGTTCGCTGTCTGCCTGCGAAGGTGCATTGCTCGTCGTCGACGCATCGCAAGGTGTCGAAGCACAGACCGTGGCCAACTGCTACACCGCGCTGGACCTCGGCGTGGAGGTGGTGCCCGTGCTCAACAAGATGGATCTGCCCAACGCCGATCCAGAGAATGCGAAGGCCGAGATCGAGGACGTGATCGGCATCGACGCGACCGATGCCATTCCCTGCTCGGCCAAGACCGGCATGGGCATCGACGAGATTCTGGAAGCCATCGTCGCGAAGGTGCCCGCACCGCGCGGCAATGCCGATGGCCCGCTGCGCGCGATGATCATCGACAGCTGGTTCGACAGCTACGTCGGCGTGGTCATGTTGGTGCGTGTGGTCGATGGTCGCCTGCTCAAGGGCGAGCGCATCAAGATGATGGCCAGCGAGGCTGTGTACAACGCCGACAACCTGGGCGTGTTCACGCCCGGCAACGAGCCTCGCAATTCGCTGGATGCGGGCCAGGTGGGTTACATCATCGCGGGCATCAAAGAGCTGCAGGCTGCCAAGGTCGGCGACACCATCACGCTGGAAAAGAAGCTGCCCAACAACGCCGGCCCCGCTGCCCAGGCGCTGCCCGGCTTCAAGGAAATCCAGCCGCAGGTGTTTGCGGGCCTGTACCCGACCGAGGCGAGCGAGTACGACTCCCTGCGCGATGCGCTCGAGAAGCTCAAGCTCAACGACGCGTCGCTGCACTATGAACCCGAGGTGTCGCAGGCGCTGGGCTTTGGCTTCCGGTGCGGATTTCTGGGCCTGCTGCACATGGAGATCGTGCAGGAGCGCCTGGAGCGCGAGTTCGACCAAGACCTGATCACCACCGCGCCCAGCGTGGTCTACCAGGTCGTCAAGGCCGACGGCGAAATCGTCATGGTCGAAAACCCTTCCAAGATGCCCGACCAGGGTCGCCTGGAGGAGGTGCGCGAGCCCATCGTCACGGTGCACCTCTACATGCCGCAGGAGTACGTCGGCCCTGTCATGACGCTCGCCAACCAAAAGCGTGGCGTGCAGATGAACATGGCTTACCACGGTCGCCAGGTCATGCTGACCTATGAGATGCCGCTGGGCGAGATCGTTCTGGACTTCTTCGACAAGCTCAAGTCGGTGTCGCGCGGCTATGCCTCCATGGACTACGAGTTCAAGGAGTACCGCGCCTCCGACGTGGTCAAGGTCGACATCCTGCTCAACGGCGAGAAGGTGGATGCCCTGTCCATCATCGTGCACCGCTCGCAGTCGCAGTACCGCGGTCGCGCCGTGGTGGGCAAGATGCGCGAGATCATCAGCCGCCAGATGTACGACGTGGCCATCCAGGCCGCCATCGGCGCCAACATCATCGCGCGCGAAACCATCAAGGCGCTGCGCAAGAACGTGCTGGCAAAATGCTACGGCGGCGACGTCAGCCGCAAGCGCAAGCTCCTTGAAAAGCAGAAGGCAGGCAAGAAACGCATGAAACAGATTGGCTCGGTCGAGGTGCCCCAAGAGGCGTTCCTGGCCATTTTGCAGGTGGAAGATTGATGCTTCAATTCATGCAGATTCTGACGTCGGCCGTGTTGGCCATTTTTGCCGGCTACATCGGCGCCTGGTATTTCGGCGCGCTCGAAGGCAACTTCGCCTTGCTGCTGTTTCTGGCGACGGTGGTCACGGGGGCGTACTGGCTGGCAGAGCGCTTTTACTTTCTGCCGCAGCGGCGGCGCGCGGCGCAAGCCGTGGAAGACGCCGCGGTGCAGCGCCGTGCCGAACTGGACCGCATGGGCATCCAGAAGGTCTACCTGGATGTCCAGGAGGCCAAGGGCCGCCTGCTCATGCAGCCTTGGTGGCTCGACTGGACCGCGGGCCTGTTCCCGGTCATTGTCGTGGTGTTCCTGCTGCGCTCGTTTTTGTTCGAGCCCTTCAAGATACCTTCGGGCTCGATGATCCCCACGCTACTGGTGGGCGACCTGATCCTGGTGAACAAATTCACGTACGGGGTACGACTGCCGGTGATCCACACCAAGATCATCGAAGGCAACACGCCCCAGCGCGGTGACGTGCTGGTGTTTCGCTACCCGCCACAGCCGACGCTCGACTACATCAAGCGCGTGGTGGGTGTGCCGGGCGACGAGGTGGCATACCTCAACAAGCGCCTCACGATCAATGGCAAGGCCGTGGACACCAAGGCCATGCCCGACTTCTTCGAAGAAGACTCGATGCGCTACTTCAAGCAGTTCGAAGAGCAGCTTGGCGCGCAGCCGCACCGGCTTTTGAACAACCCGGACGTGCCTGCCTTTGTGCAAGGTGCTTCCAACTTTGCGAACCGCCAGAACTGCCGCTACAGTGTGGAAGGGGTGGTTTGCAAGGTCCCTGAAGGCCACTATTTCATGATGGGTGACAACCGGGACAACTCACTGGATTCACGCTACTGGGGGTTTGTCCCAGAGGGCAACATCGTGGGGCGGGCCTTCTTCGTGTGGATGAATTTCGGTAATCTCAAGCGTATTGGCTCGTTTAACTGATGAGCCGGCTGTCTGTACAAATGGAGGGGAAGCACATGCATAGCAACTATTTCGGCCGCCGGTCTCGCCAGCGCGGCCTGTCTTTCATTGGCGTGGTTTTTCTTGGGTTGATTGCAGTTGCAATATTCGCAATTGGCGGGCAGTCAATTCCGATATTTTTGGAGTATCAAGCCGTAAACAAAGCCGCATCCAAAGCGGCCAAGGAAGGCTCGACTGTGAATGATGTCCGCGGGATATTTGATCGCGCGAGCGCTATCGACAACATTAGCGCGATACAGGGCAAGGATCTCGACGTGGTGAAGCGCGGAGACAAGATCGTCGTTTCTTTTAAATACTCCCGCGAAATCGCACTGGCAGGCCCTGCATTCCTTGTCTACCGTTTCGAAGGGCAAACCAAGTAGTGCATCCAGGCCTTCAATCGCTGCAGGCTCGCCTGCAGCACGTGTTTTCCAACCCTGCGCTGTTACAGCGCGCCACGACCCACCGCAGTTTCTCGGCCGATCATAACGAGCGCCTGGAGTTTCTGGGTGACTCCGTCCTGAACCTGGCGGTCGCCAGCCTGCTGTACCAGCGGCTGGCCGACCTGCCCGAAGGTGATCTCTCCCGCGTTCGCGCCAATCTCGTCAAGCAAGACACGCTGCACCAGCTTGCGCAGCGGTTGAAGATTTCCGAAGTGCTGCGCCTGGGCGAAGGCGAGTCGAAATCGGGTGGCCAGCAGCGCCCGTCCATCCTGGCGGATGCGCTGGAGGCGCTCATCGGGGCCGTCTACATCGACGCTGGCTATTCGGCCGCGGAGGCGCTGGTGCACCGGCTCTTCGAGAGCGTCGAAATCAACCCCCAGATGCAGGCGGCGTCCAAGGACGCCAAAACCGCGTTGCAGGAGTGGCTCCAGGGTCGCAAAATGAAGCTGCCGCAATACAGGGTAGTGGCGACGGTGGGCGCGGCCCACCGCCAGACCTTTGATGTCGAGTGCGACATCCCCGAACTGGGCCTGACCGAACGCGGCATCGGTGGATCTCGCCGTGCGGGCGAGCAGACCGCAGCAGCGGCCATGCTGGCCACATTGAAAGCAAAGAACCTATGAACAACGACGCAACCCATGATGTGGCCGGTGAAGAAGACGGCGCGCCAGGCGCCGGTGTCCAGAATGATCTTGAGGCCATGCTGGCTGCCTCCCGCCCGCCTGCGGCGGTAGAAGGCCAGCGCTGCGGGGTGATCGCCATCGTGGGCAAGCCCAACGTCGGCAAGTCCACGCTGCTCAACGCGCTGGTGGGCCAGAAGATCAGCATCACATCGCGCAAGGCCCAGACCACGCGCCACCGCATCACCGGCATCCGCACGCGTGAGCTCACGCAGTTTATCTTTGTCGATACGCCGGGCTTCCAGACGCGCCACGCCACCGCGCTGAACAAGTCCCTCAACAAGACCGTGATGGGCGCGATCGGCGACGTGGACCTGATCCTCTTCGTGGTCGAGGCGGGCAACTTCACGCTGGCCGATGCCAAGGTGCTGTCGTTGTTCAAGCCCGGCATCCCTACACTGCTGCTGGCCAACAAGCTGGACATGATCCACCGCCGCGCCGAGATCGCGCCCTGGCTCAAGAGCATGCAGGAGCGCCATCCGTTTGCCGAGTTCGTGCCCATGTCGGCCAAGAACAAGGGCGATATCGAGCGCCTCTTCGGCATCTGCGCCAAGTACCTGCCCGAGCAGGGCTGGTGGTACGCCGAGGACGAGCTGACCGACCGCAGCGAGAAGTTCCTGGCCTCCGAAACGGTGCGCGAAAAGCTGTTCCGCTTCACAGGCGACGAGTTGCCCTACACCTCCACCGTCGTCATCGACCGGTTCGAGGAAGAGGCGAGCAAGCAGCACAAACGTCTGGTCAAGATCGCCGCCACCATCGTAGTGGAGCGCGACAACCACAAGATGATGGTCATTGGCGACAAGGGTGAACGCCTGAAGCGCATTGGCACCGAGGCGCGGCAGGAGCTCGAAAAACTCATGGACGCCAAGGTATTCCTCGAACTCTGGGTCAAGGTGCGCTCGGGCTGGGCCGACGACGAGGCGCGTGTGCGCTCGTTCGGCTACGAATGAGCCGCCGCCACGACCGGACTGTTCAGTAGCAGCCTGGTCTGGTCGCTTGTCTGTGGAGCCACAACGCCCGGCCTGCCGCTCCCTGTCCGGGGCGGCAGCGTCCCTTTGACGATCCCTCTACTGCATCCAAAGACCCACCACCGTGGCTGCCGCCAAGCGCATCGCCGATGAACCCGCCTTCGTGCTGCACAGCTACGACTGGAGCGAGTCCAGCCTGATCCTGGAGGTGTTCTGCCGCCGGCAGGGCCGCGTGGCGCTGGTGGCCAAGGGGGCCAAGAAGCCCACTTCCAACTTCCGCCCGGTGCTGCTGCCGCTGCAGCCCTTGTTGCTTACTTACACCTTGTCGGGCGATGGCAGTGCCGATATTCACACCCTCAAGGGGGCCGAGTGGGTAGGCGGCCATGTGATGCCCACGGGCGATGCCTTGCTCTCGGGGCTGTACCTCAACGAATTGCTGCTGCGCCTGCTGGCGCGTGTCGACCCGCACACGGCCCTGTTCGACGCCTATGCGGGCGTGGTGCGCGTGCTGGCCAGCGAGCATGGCGATGCCCTGGAGCCCGTGCTGCGCAGCTTCGAGCTGCTGCTGCTGCGCGAGATCGGCCTGTTGCCCAGCCTGGACGCCCAGACCATGACCCTCGCGCCCCTGGAGCCCGCCACCCGCTACACGCTGGTGGCCGAGGGCGGCTTGCGCGCCGCGTCATCAAACGACCGGGCCAGCTTGCAGGGCCACCAGTGGCAGGCGCTGCAGCGGGCCCTGGACAACAGCACCGCCAGCTACACCGCCACACTGCGGGCCTGCGCGCCGGTGGCGGCCGAACTCAAACCCCAGCTGCGCGCCGTGCTGCAATACCATTGCGGCAGCCCGACGCTGCGCACCCGCCAGCTCATGATCGACCTGCAGGCCCTATGAACCAGCCATCCCACACCCGCCAGCCTTCGCACCCGACCACCGCCCTGTCGGTCAACGTCAACAAGGTCGCCCTGTTGCGCAACACGCGCCACCTGGGCATACCCAGCGTCACCCGCGCGGCCGAGCTGTGCCTGACGGCGGGCGCGCAGGGCATCACGGTGCACCCGCGGCCCGACGAGCGCCACATCCGCGGCCACGACGTGTTCGAGTTGGCGGCGCTGATGAAGGCCTGGCCCGACCGTGAATACAACATCGAAGGCAACCCGTCGCAGAACCTGATGGACTTCATCCGCCAGGTGCGCCCGCACCAGGCGACCTTTGTGCCCGACAGCGAAGACCAGTTCACCAGCGACCATGGCTGGAGCTTTCCGCACGATGCCGAGCGCCTGCAACCCCTGATCGCCGAATGCAAGGCGCTGGGCGTGCGCGTGAGCCTGTTCATGGACCCGGTGCCTGAGCAGATGGCCGCAGCCAAGTCCGCAGGCGCCGACCGTGTCGAGCTCTACACCGAGCCCTATGCCGCAGCCTGGGGCACGCCCCAGCAGGCCGAGCAACTGGCACGCTACCGCGATGCCGCCCAGGCGGCGCTGGATGCGGGCCTGGGGGTCAACGCGGGGCATGACCTGAACTGCGACAACCTGGCCGCCTTCGTGCGCGATGTGCCCGGCCTGCTGGAAGTCTCCATCGGCCACGCGCTGGTGGCCGACGCGCTGGAGCTGGGCTATGCCGCCACCGTGCAGGCGTACCTGGCGTGCATCCAGGCAGGTTCGACCGCAAAACGTTGATGCTCCTGATTTGATAGCTGATGGCGCTTGCCAGACAAGCGTTAACACCATTTTTTATTCAACAATCATGATTTACGGCATCGGTACCGACATCTGCGACGTACGGCGCATCGCCGCCAGCCTGGAGCGCCACGGCGACCGGTTTGCCCAGAAGGTGCTGGCCGACGGCGAGCTGGCCACTTGGCGCGAGCGGAGCAGCCGCTGGCCCGACCGGGGCCTGCGCTACCTGGCCACCCGCTTTTCGGCCAAGGAGGCCTTCAGCAAGGCCATAGGCCTCGGGATGCGCATGCCCATGACCTGGCGCCACTGCGAAGTAGCCAAGCTGCCCAGCGGCCAGCCGGTGATCGTGCTGCACGGCGCGCTCAAGGAATGGTTCGAAGCGCGGGGCCTGACGGCGCACCTGAGCGTGACCGACGAGACCGACTACGCCGCCAGCTTCTGCGTGGTCGAGAAAATGCAAGAAAAATTGGCCCCTATCGCTTGATTGACAAGCGCTGGAAGCTATTGTTTGTATAGCAAATTATTTGTGAAACCCATGACCGAACACGCACCCCTGATCCTCGACGTGGCTGGCTTAGAGCTCACCGCCGCAGACCGCCGCCGCCTGGCCCACCCGCTGACCGGCGGCGTCATCCTGTTTGCCCGCAACTGGACCGACCGTGCCCAGCTGCTGCAGCTCACCAGCGCCATCAAGGCGGTGCGCGACGACCTGTTGATCTGCGTGGACCACGAAGGCGGCCGCGTGCAGCGCTTTCGCACCGATGGCTTCACGCACGTGCCGCCGATGCGCGCCCTGGGCGAGCTGTGGATGGACGATGGCAAGGGTGCCAAGGCCATTGCCGGCAGCGGCGCCCTGCGGGCCACCAATGCCGCCACGGCTGCGGGCTATGTGCTGGGCAGCGAGCTGCGCGCCTGCGGCGTGGATTTCAGCTTCACGCCGGTGCTGGACCTGGACTGGGGCGAAAGCGGCGTCATCGGCGACCGGGCCTTTCACCGCGATCCGCGCGTCGTGGCGCTGCTGGCCAAGAGCCTCATGCACGGCCTGCTGCAGGCAGGCATGGCCAACTGCGGCAAGCACTTTCCGGGGCATGGATTCGTCAAAGCCGACTCGCACACCGAAGTGCCGGTGGACAAGCGCAGCCTCAAAGCCATCCTGGCCGACGACGCGGCGCCGTACCCCTGGCTCAGCACCACGCTTACCAGCGTGATGCCGGCGCACGTGATCTACCCCAAGGTAGACAGCCGCCCCGCGGGCTTCTCCCAGCGCTGGCTGCAGGACATCCTGCGCCGCCAGATGCGCTTTGACGGTGCCATCTTCAGCGACGACCTCAGCATGGAAGGCGCACGCCGCCTGGACGGCCAGGTGGTCAGCTACACCGACGCGGCGGTGGCGGCCCTGGAGGCCGGCTGCGACCTGGTGCTGTTGTGCAACCAGAGCGTGGGCGACGGCCAAGCGGTGGATGAACTCATCGACGGCCTGGAAAAAGCCCAGGCGCAGGGCCGGTGGCAGCCGAGCGTGGACAGCGAGTCGCGCCGCCTGGCGCTGCTGCCTGAAACACTGCCCCAGCCGTGGGATGAGCTGATGTACCAGCCAGCGTACATGCAGGCGCTCGACCTGCTGCCCTGAAGAGGACGCACAGGAGGCCGCACGAGAGGCTGACTGTCACCTCTGTGGCGCTGCAGTCCCGCTGCACACGCGGTGCGGGCGCACACCGGATGCGCGGGGATCAGGCGATAGAACAGATGGACAGGCACGGCGCGCACCCCGCGCAGAGCTGCGGACGCCTGTCTAAACCTGTGGTCCAGGGCCGCTGACTGCCACGGCAGGCGTCCCGCTGGCTTCCGCTGGCGATGTTGACGCGGACGTCGAGCCCGATGCCGATGCCGGTGATGCAGCCGGAGCAGCCGACGGGTGCGGCGCCACCGCAGGTGGCACCCCCTGAAACCGCCGCACCACGCGCTGAAACACCAGCGCATTCGGAATCTGCAGCCACGCCACGTGTTCTGCGGTGGCGCCATGGTCTTCCAGCGTGGTGTACAGCAGGTTGATGTCCACCACGCGGCCCTTGGCGCCGGGTTTCTCTGCCGTGTCCAGCACCTCGATATAGTCGCCGATCCGAAACGGCCGCACCGTGAAGATCAACAGCGCGCAAAACAGGTTGGACAGCACGCTCCACGCAGCAAAGAACGCCACCGCGCCCACGGTGGCAAAGCCGGTGAACGCCGTCCAGAGCACGGTGGCCGACACGCCCATGCGTTCGAGCACCAGCAGCAGCGCACTGGCCACGACCACCCAGCGGATCAGCCCGTTCATGGGCACGACCAGTTCGTCGGGCACTTGGTAGTGGGTGCTGGCGCGGCGCACGATGCGGCGCAGTACGCGTTGCAGCAGCCAGGCCACGAACAGGATCAGCAGGATCTGCGTGCCGGGAATGATGACTTCCAGCCAGTCCTGGATCCAGTCGGGCAACCGTGTTTTCAGAACCTGCATGCGCGAGACCGCAGAGCGTGCGTTGCGTTCGGTGGCATCAAACGAGAAGGCGGAAAAGAGACTCAATTGCGCAATTGCTCCAGGGTGTCCATCTGCATTTCAAAACTGAAAAACCGGTTGCGGCCCTGCGCCTTGGCGGCGTACAGGGCCTGGTCGGCCCGCATGATCATGCTCTCGGCGTTGGTGCTGTCGTCGGGCACGCAGGTGGTGATGCCGCCGGACAGGGTGAGCGTAGTGCCCAGGGGAGAGTCGGCGTGGGGCAGGGCGCGCACCTTGAGCAACTGGCCCAGCGCGCGGGCAAAGGTCATGGCGCCCGAGCGCGGCGTGTTGGGCAGGATGAGCGCAAACTCCTCGCCGCCATAACGCGAGGCCACGTCCCGCGGCCGCACGCACACTTCACGCAGCAGCCGGCCCACCTCCTTCAGGCACGCATCGCCCTGCACATGGCCGCTGGCGTCGTTGAAGAGCTTGAAGTGGTCCAGGTCGCACAGCATCAGCGTGAGCGGCGTGCCGTCGCGCCGCGCCGCCAAAATCTCGTTGTGCAGGATGCGGTCGAACCCGCGGCGGTTGACCAGGGCAGTGAGGGCGTCGACCTCCACCATCTCGTTCAGCCGCTGGTTGGCCACATGCAGCTCGGCAGACATGGACACCAGCCGGCGCCGCATGTCCAAGAGGCGCCGCATGGCCCGCAGCTTGGCCATGAGCACGATGGGCTTGACCGGCTTGACGAGGTAGTCGTCGCCGCCCACCTCGATGCCGCGCCACACGTCCAGCTCGTTGTCCAGGCCCGACAGAAAGATGATCGGTGTCCAGTCACCGGCTTCGCTCTCGCGCATCTGCTGCGCGACCCAGTAGCCGTCCTTGCCGGGCAGGCGGATGTCCAGCAGCACCAGGTCGGGCCGATGGGCCTTGAACAGTTGCAGCGCGGCGTTGCCTTCCGGCGCCTCGAAGATGTCGGTGACTCCCGCGTGCCGCAATTCAGCCACCAACGCAGCGCGGACGGAACCCTGGTCTTCAACCACCAGGACCGAGAATCCGCCGCCGCCAGATGCTGGGGGCTGCGTGGGGGGATAGGGCGTGCTGCTGGATGTGAATGGCACGGTGACTCCTCAGGCCTGTTGAACGCGGCAAGGGCGCAATCACCCGGGAAGCCCCGGGTGCCAGCGCTCTTTCAGGATTCGCGGCGCAGCGCAGGGAACAGGATCACGTCGCGGATGCTGGGGCTGTCGGTCAACAGCATCATGAGGCGATCGATACCAATCCCGCAACCCCCTGTGGGCGGCATGCCGTATTCCAGGGCCCGCACGAAGTCGTGGTCGTAGAACATGGCTTCGTCGTCGCCGCCGTCCTTGGCCGCCACCTGGGCCTGAAAGCGCGCGGCCTGGTCTTCGGCGTCGTTCAACTCGCTGAAACCATTGCCGAACTCGCGCCCGGTGATGTACAGCTCGAAGCGCTCGGTCACCTCGGGACGGGTGTCGTTGGCGCGGGCCAACGGCGAGATTTCGGTCGGGTGCTCCATGATGAAGGTGGGCAGCCACAGCTTGTCTTCCACCGTCTCTTCGAAGTACAGCACCTGCAGGCTGGCCAGCGAGCGCGTGGACAGCTTGTTCTTCTCTTCGTTCAGGCCCAGCTTCTTGAGGGCACTGGTCAGCCAGGCGGCGTCGTCCACATGGGCGCCGGCCTCGGTGTACTGGAAGATCGCTTCGCGGATCGTCAGGCGTGCGAACGGCTGCGACAGGTCGACCGCGCGGCCCTGGTAGGTCAGCTGCAACGATCCCGTGGCCTTGAGCGCCACCTCGCGGATCAGCGTCTCGGTGAAGTCCATCAGGTCCAAGTAGTTCCAGTACGCCGCGTAGAACTCCATCATGGTGAACTCGGGGTTATGGCGAACCGAGATACCTTCGTTGCGGTAGCTGCGGTTGATCTCGAACACGCGCTCGAAACCGCCCACGATCAGGCGCTTCAAGTACAGCTCCGGCGCGATGCGCAGGTACATCTCCTGCTCCAGCGCGTTGTGGTGTGTCACGAAGGGCTTGGCATTGGCGCCGCCCGGAATGGGGTGCAGCATGGGCGTCTCGACTTCCAGGAAGCCGTGGCTCACCATGAAGTCGCGCAGGCCGCTCACGGCCTTGCTGCGCGCCATGAAGCGCTTGCGAGCCTGCTCGTCGGTGATCAGGTCCACATAGCGCTGGCGGTACTTCTGCTCTTGGTCGGCCATGCCGTGGAACTTGTCCGGCAGCGGGCGCAGGCTCTTGGTCAGGAGGCGCAGGCTGGTCACCTTGACCGACAGCTCGCCGGTCTTGGTCTTCATGAGGGTGCCTTCGGCGCCCACGATGTCGCCCAGGTCCCAGTGCTTGAAGGATGCGTACAGCTCCTCGCCCAAGGCGTCGCGGGTCACGTACAGCTGGATGCGCCCGCCCACGTCGCCCAGCGATCCGTCCTGCACCGAGGCAAAGCTGGCCTTGCCCATCACGCGCTTGAGCATCATGCGGCCAGCCACCGAGACGGTCACGGGCGTGGCCTCCAGGGCCTCGTTCGTGGTGTCGCTGTGCTCAAGGTGCAGCTGTGCTGCCTTGTGGGCGGGCTTGAAGTTGTTGGGGAAGGCTACGCCGCCGCCATTGGCTTGCACCTCGCGCAAGGCGCGAAGCTTTTCGCGGCGCTCGGCGATGAGCTGGTTGTCGTCCTGGGAAGCGGGGGCGAGGTTCTGGTCTGACATAGGGGGCCGTCGGTACGGTGGCGTGAATTGGGGCCGGGCTCCGCAAAGGCAGGGTTCGGCCAAACCCCTCATTTTATCGGCTATGTGCCGTCTTTTGGCGCCATGTCCCTGTGCGAGCGTCCGCCCCACAGTGCGCCGGCTGTCTGCGCGATGATTTTCAGGTCGCCCCAGAGGGTGTGCGCGCGGGCGTACCGGGCCGCGTACTGCAGCTTGATGGGCAGAATTTCTTGCACGTAGGTCCGCTCGGGATCGCTGCTCTGGCCCAGCAGCGTGCTCTCGTCGCGGAACTCGATGGAGGCCATGTCGGTGATGCCCGGCCGCACGCTCAGCACGATGTCCCGCAGTGCATCGGGGTACAGCGCCACATAGCGGGCCACCTCGGGCCGCGGGCCCACGATGCTCATGTCTCCCACCAGCACGTTGATGAACTGCGGCAGTTCGTCGAGTTTGGTGCGCCGCAGCCAGTGGCCTGCGCGGGTGATGCGGGCGTCCGCCCCCACTGTGATGGCGGGGCCCGCCGCATCGGCACCGGCTTGCATGGTGCGGAACTTATAGATGCGAAACGGCTGCCCGGCACGGCCGATGCGGGTTTGCCGAAAGAAAATGCCACCGGCCGAGTCGAGCCGGACCCACAGCGCCACGGCCACCAGCACCGGCGCCAGCAGCACCAGCGCCAGCGCGGAGAAGGCCAGGTCGAACAGGCGCTTGGGCATGGGGTCGGTCAGCCCAGCACCTCGTGCAGCGCTGCGATCACGCGGTCCTGGTCGGCATCGCTCATCGCGGTGAACAGGGGGATGCTGATCATCGACTGGTAGGCCGCGTCGGCGTCGGGGAACATCTCTGGTGTGAGCTGGTAGCGGTCGCGCCAATAGGGGTGACGGTGCAGGGGTACATAGTGGACGCTGGTGCCGATTCCCCGGTCCGACAGGGCCTGGATCACGTCGTCGCGGCCCAGGCGTGCGCCTTGGCGCAAACGAATGACATACAGGTGCCAGGCATGCGTGTCGCCAGCGGGCGCGTCCGCGGGCAGCATCAGCGGCAACGTGGCCAGCTGCTGGTGGTACCGCGCCGCCAGGTATTGGCGCCGCTGCACAAAGCCCGGCAGGCGCGCGAGCTGCTCCACGCCCATGGCGGCTGCGATGTCCGTCATGTTGTATTTGAAGCCCGGTGCCACCACCTCGTAGTACCAGGCCGGTGTTTTGGACGTGAAGCGGTCGAATGCATCGCGGTTCATGCCGTGCAGGCGCATCACGCGCATGCGTTGGGCCAACTGCGGATCGCACGTGACCGCCATGCCGCCCTCGCCCGTGGTGATGGTCTTGTTGGCGTAGAAGCTGAACACGGTCACATCGGACTGCAGTTGCCCCACCAGCTGGCCCTGCCAGGTGGTGGGCAGGGCATGGGCCGCGTCTTCGACCACCTTGAGCCCATGCTCCTTGGCGATGGCAAGGATCTCGCCCATCTCGCAGGCCAGTCCGCCATAGTGCACCGGCATGATGGCCTTGGTCCGCGGCGTGATGGCGGCGCGGATCTTGGCAGGGTCGATGTTCAGCGTCACCGGGTCCACGTCTACGAGTACGGGGTCGGCGCCCAGGTAGCGAACCACCTCGACCGTGGCAGTGAATGTCAGCGTGGGGGCGATCACTTCGTCGCCAGGTCCGATGCCCAGGGCTTCCAGGGCCAGGTGCAGGCCTGCGGTGGCGGAGTTGACCGCAATTCCCTGTAGCCCATTGCCGCCCAGGTACTGCACGAACGCCTGCTCGAACTCTTTGGTCTTGGGCCCCGTCGTCACCCATCCCGAGCGCATGGCTGCAGTGGTCGCCTCGATCTCGGCAGGCCCGATGTCCGGCCTGGCGAAAGGGATGAAACTGGGCGGCGAAGAAGGGGTGGATGGTTGAGGCATGGGGGCTCGGTGGGCGATCGATGGGGCAGGCCGGGTCAGGGCGCGGCGCGGCCGATGGGGTGGTATTCAAGGCCCAGGGCCTTCATCTCGGCAGGCTCGAAAAGATTGCGGCCGTCGAAGATGACCGGTGCGCGCAGCGTGGCCGCGATGTGGTCGAAGTCGGGGCTGCGAAACTCTTTCCATTCCGTCACGATGATGAGCGCGGTGGCGCCGTCCAGCGCTGCATTGGCGCTGTCTGCAAAGTGCAGGCCTTGGCGGTCGCCCAGCCTCTTGCGCGCCTGCGCGATGGCCACCGGGTCGTACGCGCAGACCTCGGCCCCCCGCTGCAGCAGGTCGTGGATGACGGTGAGGCTCGGCGCTTCGCGCATGTCGTCCGTGCCCGGCTTGAAGGCCAGGCCCCACAGCGCGAATCGCAGGCCGCTCAGGTCGGGCCCGAAGCGCGCGAGCACCTTGCGCACCAGCACCCCTTTTTGCCGGTCGTTGACGGCCTTGACGCCTTCGAGGACCTGCAAATGGTGCCCATGGTCCGAGGCGGTCTTGAGCAGCGCGCTCACATCCTTGGGGAAGCACGAGCCGCCATAGCCGGCCCCGGCGTACAGAAAATGCGTGCCGATGCGCGGGTCCATCCCCATGCCATTGCGCACATGTTCGATGTCGACGCCCAGCGTTTCTGACAGCAGTGCCAGCTCGTTCATGAAGCTGATGCGCGTGGCCAGCATCGCGTTGGCCGCGTACTTGGTGAACTCCGCGCTGCGCACGTCCATCACCACGAAGCGGTCGCGGTTGCGCATGAAGGGCGCATACAGCGTGTGCAGGCGGCTGGCGGCCTCGGTATCGCTGGTGCCGACGATCACGCGGTCGGGCCGCATGAAGTCCTGCACGGCAGAGCCTTCTTTCAAAAATTCCGGGTTCGATGCGATGGAGTAGGCGGATTGCGTGGCGCGCTCGGCCAGCACCACATCCATGGCTTGGCGCACCTTGTCGGCGGTGCCCACGGGCACGGTGCTCTTGGTGACCACCAGCTTGTACTGGTCCATGTGCTGCGCCACGGCCCGCGCGGCGGCCAGCACGTGCTGCAGGTCGGCCGACCCGTCTTCGCCAGACGGCGTGCCCACGGCGATCATCTGGATCACGCCGTGCGCGACGGCCTGGACGACATCAGTCGTGAACTCCAGCCGCCCCGCTCGCGCATTGCGCACCACGATGTCAGACAGGCCCGGTTCGTGGATGGGGATGTGCCCCTCGCGCAGCGCACCGATGCGGTCGGCATCGTGGTCCATGCACACGACGTGGTTGCCCATCTCTGCAAGGCATGCGCCCGTGACGAGGCCTACGTACCCTGTGCCAATGACAGTGATCTTCATATGCGGTGCAGCGCCCTGTGTGCGGCATGCGCGGGGCGACGGGTGTGTGCGGTAGTGTTCATCTTCAAGGTTTGGCCACCCAGGTCAGGCGGTGGGTGCGCAGCGGATGCAGCAGTTGCGATGCCGGTGCAATCATCCACGCCGGCAGCCGCCGCGCGATGGGAGGCGCCAGCGTCAACCGGTGCGATTGCAGTTGCGCCCCGCGGAACAGGGATTGCAGCTCCTGCAACGGGACACGCCGGACGTCGGGGTTGCGGGGATTGTCCACCACAAAGTCGTACACCAGCACGCCCCCGCCCGGTGCCACCCAGCGCCACAGGGTCTCCGCCATTTCGCGGCGGAAGGCAGCGTCGAGCAGTGAACTGAACAGCGTGAAGGCGAGCACCGCATCCTGGCTGGCGGGCGGCACATCGGCGCGGCACGCATCGCCCTCCAGCAGGGTGACCGAACCGGGCAGGAGGTCCCGCGCCAGTGCTGCACGCTCGGGCAGAAGTTCGATGCCGGTCAAGTGGCCCGGGGTGGCGCCCAGGCGGATGAGGTCCTGCAGATTGCCTCCGCTGCCGCAGCCGACTTCCAGCATGCGCCGGTTGCCCAGGTTCGTCCAGCCATGGCCTGCCCAGGCGCGCACGATGGCGCGCAGGCGCTCCTGCTGGGCCTGCAGCGCGGCCGCATTGCCATACAGGCTGTAGCGGGCCTCGTCGGCGGCCGCATCGCGCCGCGCATAGCGGTCTTTGACGGCCTGCGGTTCTTGCATCGTCATCGGGTGATCCGTGCAAAGTCGGCCGACGGTGTGCGCGACCGCACGATGTCCCACAGGCCGCGCCAGGTGCCCAGGCCGTAGCCCACATGGAAAGCCGCAATCGCCGCTGGCAGGCGCGGCAGCAGGGCCCAGTCGCTCGCAGCCCGGGCTGCTGCCACGGACGCAGCCAGCAGATAGCTGCCGTACGCCAGAGCCAGCCCCGCCAAGGGCAGCGCCGTCCAGGGCAGCAGGGCCGTGGTGGCGATCGCCGCCGCCACGAAGATGGCCGGCACGAGCTGGCGCAGGGCCCCCGGCTGGCCGTGCTTGCGCATGACGAAGGGGCGCCAGTAGCCGTACTGCCGCTGCTGCGAGAACAGGTGCCGCAGCGAGTTGCGCGGATGGTAGGTGGAGCGGATCAGCCGGCTCTGCCAGATGCGCGCGCCGGCCAGCCGCAGCCGCAGGTTGTGCTCATCGTCCTGGTTGCGCACCAGGGCTTCATCGAAGGGGCCGTAGCGCTCGAACACGCTGCGTGGCCAGCAGCCCAGGTACACGGTGTCCACCGCGCCTTCGAACTGCACATCGCGCGACCGGGCGCCGCCCACCACCCACCGGCACTGGAAGGCCGCCGCCACCGCCGCGCCCGTGCGGCCGGTGCCGCGGGCCACCCACGGCCCGCCCACGTTGTCGGCGCCCGTGCGCGACAGGGCTGCTATGCACTGGGCGAGGTAGTCGGGCGCGAACTGGCTGTGCACGTCCAGGCGCGCAATGATGGCTCCGCGGGCCCGGGCGATGCAGGCGTTCAGGCCGGTGGAGACGATGCGCCCGGGGTTGTCCACCAGCACCAGCCGAGGGTCGCTGGCGCAGCGCTCCTGCAGCCGTTGCCGGGTGCCGTCGTCGCTGTCGCCGTCGGCCACGAGCACTTCCATGCGCCATCCCTCAGGCAGCACCTGGCTGATGGCCGAGTCGCAGAAGGCATCGATGTGCTGCCGCTCATTGCGGCAGGGCACGATGACGCTGATGAGCAGCGGGTTCAAATCACGGTTCTCTGGCATGTTCACGGGTACGTTCACTGTGCGCCTGCCAGTTGCTGGTAGAGCGCATGCATGCGGTTCATCTGGGCGGCACGGTCGCCATGTTGGGCGATGCGCGCCGCATTGTGCTCACCCGCCTCGCGGGCGGCTGCGTCGTCGGTCACCAGCGTGCGCAAGGTGCTCGCCAGCGCCGCGGCATCGCCCGCCGGCACCAGCCATTGCGCACCGAGCCAGTGCCGGTTGGCCTGCAGGTCACTGGCAACCACGGCCAGGCCGCAGGCCATGCTCTCGAGCACGGCGACCGATGTGGCGTCGCTGTCGGGCACCGAGATGGAGATCTTGCAATCACCCAGCACGCGCGCCATGCCCGCGTCGTCCAGCCGGCCATGCAGGTGCACGCACTGCTGCAGCCCCGCGGCCTGCACCTGCTGGCGCAGGGCGGGCTCCAGGCTGCCGCCACCGAGCAGGTGCAGGTGCAGGTCGTGGTCCTGCAGCCCGGCACGCAGGCGGGCGAAGGCGTCGATGATGGTGGCAATGCGGTAGTTGGGCTCCCAGGCGCGCAGGCTCACCAGGTGCGTGGCAGGCTTGCTGTGCCAGGGCGAGGGGCGAAAGCGGTTCAGGTCCACGCCCCAGTGGATCTCTTCGGCCGGGCAGGCAGGGCCGAACTGTGCCACGGCATCCATCAGGCTGGCCGAGTCCCCGGTGATGAGGTCCGCTTGCCGCAGTGTCCAGCCCGTGAGCCAGCGCATCCACGGGCTCTTGAGCGGCGTGACCAGCAGGTCGGTGCCCCAGGCCGTCATCACCAGCGGGTGTTTGCCGCAGCGCGCCGCGAGATACCCGTACGACGTGATGTAGTGGGCGTGCACGATGTCGGGTGCCAGCTCGCGCACGTGGCGCTGCGTTTCGCGGACGCGAAAAAGCCAGTCGACCGAGCGCCGCACCGGCCGCAGCGTGCGGACCTCCACGCCGGGTACCTGCGCAGGCCGGGCCGTGATCAGCGATACGCGCCAGCCGCGCTGCAGCATCTCGCGTGCCCAGCGCTGGACGTGCGGGCTGGTGGCGTCGCCGAGCAGGCACAGGTGCGGGGGCGTTCGCATGGGCGTGGGCTGCTTCATCTCAGTCATGGGCGCTATGCGGACTGGCTGGCGAAAGCGGCCCCGCCCACGATTCATAGTGCGGCACCAGCTCGGGGAACTGCGCCAGCAACTGCGCGTCCCGCGCGCGGACATCGCCGACCTGTCGCGCGGGAGCTCCGGCCATGATGGCGAAGTCCGGCACCTCGCCGCGCACCTGCGCATAGGCGCATACCACCACCCCCTTGCCCAGGCGCGATCCCGCCTCGATCAGGCTGTGCGGGCCGATGAAGGTGTAGGCGCCGATCTGCACCGGGGCGCTGATGTAGCCAGGCTTGGTGCCCTCGTGCGTGGCATAGCCCTGGCTCAGCAGGCGGATGGCGCGGTGGGAGCTGTGGGTCACTATGCTCACGAAGTTGGTGATCTGCACACCTTCGCCGATCTGCAGGCCGCCGGCGGCGTCGATGAAGTTGAACTGCCCGATGAACACATGGTCCGCCAGCTGCAGGCCCTCGGCGCCTTCGATGCAGGTGCTGGGCGCGATGCGCGTGTGCGCGAGCATGCGGCCTGCCGCATCGCGCTCGCCGAACACCATGCGGTAGAAAAGTGCCTGCCAGAGGCTGCGACGCCAGCGGTTAAGCAGCGCTCTCATGGGGGATGTCCTTCCAGTTCGCCAGGGCCCAGAAATAGTAGCCAAAGTAGGCCAGCATGCTGGCAGAAATGCCCCATCCTGCGCCGGTGAGGCCGCCCAGGTACAGCCCGGGCACGAGGCCTGCAAAGAACAGGCATTGTCCAACGAGCGCCAGGCGCAATGCCCAGGCCTGCGCCTTCCAGGCCATGGTCACCACCGCCAGCGGCGAGGCGATGAAATGCAGGGCGATGTAAGGCGCCATGGCGCGGGCGAGTTCGCCGGTCTGTGCCCATTGGTCGCCAAAGGCCAGGGTGAAGAGATACGGGCCCCCCACCATCAGGACGGCTGCGAGGGGCAGCGCGATGGCCGCCAGCCCCAGCACCGCACGCCGCACGATGGCGCGCGCTTCGGCCTTGCCCCTGGCCTGCAGCAGGCGCGGGTACAGGGTTTGCGACAAGGCCCCGCCCACCAGCGTGGCCGGCGCCTTGAGGTAGCGCAGCGCCAGCGCCCAGACGCCTGCCGCCGCGTCGCCGGTAAGGGCGGCTACCAGCACTAGGGTGAGGGTGTCCTGCAGCGCGCCCAGAAAAGCGTGGGGCGTGTTGAGCAGTGGAAAGTCCCGGTGCCGCCGGGCAGCCGCCACCAAGGCGGCCCGCGGCCTGCGCCACAGCCCAGGCCAGCCGCCTGCGGGCGCCGGGCGCGCCAGCAGGCAGGCAGCGGCGAGCGCGGTGGTGGCTGCGCCCAGCATCAGCCCCAGCGGGCCCATCTTCAGCAGGCCGAGCAGCAGCTGCACGATGGCGCCGCCGCCTTGCTGAACCAGCCGGGCCAGTGCCAGCAGCCCGAACCTCTGCGCCCGCGTGGCCCACATCGTGAGCCACTGCACGGTGCCGCCCGCTGCCACGGCCAGCGGCAGGCTCCACGCCAATGGCATCCCTTGCCAAAAAGCCAGCAGGGCACCTGCCGCGGCGGATGCTGCCGTGACGGCCAGCAGGATGCGCGCACACAACGCCATCAGGTCCGCGGCGCCCTCGTCGCTGGTCTCCAGCGGCAGCGCAAACTCGTACCGCGCGCAGGCCACCACCGCGATGTTGGTGGACACCGCCCATAGCAGCGCAAATTGCCCGTAGGCCTCGGGGCTGTAGACGCGCGTGAGGGCAGGGCCCAGCAGCAGTGGAATGGCATGGGCCGCAACGCTGCCCGTGAGCAGGGTCAGCGTGCCGCGCACAAGCCCTGGCTTCATGGCGCTTCCGCGGCTTCGGGCTGGTAGCCCGGCACCAACTGCCGCAGCAGTGCGGTCCTGGCGCCGTGGTCCCCCGCCTGGGCGGCCTGCCGCAAGGCCTGTAACGAGGCCTGCAGTTCGTCCCAGGGCCGGTACTCTTCGCGGGCCCGCAGGATGCGGGGGTGGGCCGTGGGCAGCGGGTTGTCGCCGATCAGCAGTTCTTCATACAACTTTTCACCGGGGCGCAGGCCGGTGAAAACGATCTCGATGTCGCCCGCCGGGTGCCGGGCGTCGCGCACCGTCAGGCCCGACAGCGCCACCATGCGCTGCGCCAGATCCAGGATCTGCAGCGGCTCGCCCATGTCGAGCAGGAACACATCGCCCCCTTCGGCCATGGCACCCGCCTGCAGCACCAGCTGGGCGGCCTCGGCGATGGTCATGAAGTAGCGCGTGACCTCCGGGTGGGTCACCGTGACGGGGCCGCCCATGGCGATCTGGTTGCGAAACAGCGGGATCACGCTGCCGCTGGAGCCCAGCACGTTGCCAAAGCGCACCATCGAAAAGCGTGTGGTGCATTTCCAGGGTCCGTCCGCAGCATCGGCACCGAACGGTGCGCGCGGCGACGCAGCCACGGCCTGCAGCACCATCTCGGCCACCCGCTTGGTGGCGCCCATGATGTTGGTGGGCCGCACGGCCTTGTCGGTGGAAATCAGCACGAAATGGCTGGCCCCGTGCTCCAGCGCCACCCCCACCATGGCCAGCGTGCCGAAGACGTTGTTCAAAATGCCTTCGCCTGCATTGGCCTCCACCATGGGCACGTGCTTGTACGCGGCGGCATGGTAGATGGACGCGGGCCGGTACTGGCGGCAGATGTCGGCCATGCGCTCCTGCTGCGTCACGTTGGCCAGCAGGGGGACCAGCTCGCAGTTGTGTTCGCCTTGCTGCGCCAGCGCCTGCAGTTCGTGGTGGATGGTGTAGAGCGCGAATTCGCTGTGGTCCACCAGCAGCAATTGCCGGGGTTGCTCGCGCACGATCTGCCGGCACAGTTCGCTGCCGATGCTGCCGCCCGCCCCGGTGACCAGCACCACCGTGCCCTGCAGGTTGCGGCCGAGCAGGCCCGGGTCCGGGGCCACGGGCTCACGGCCCAGCAGGTCCTCGATCTCCAGCTCCTGGAAGTCGGTGACGGTGACGCGCCCGCTGGCCAGGTCCGACAGGCCCGGCAGGGTGCGGATGCGCACAGGCAGGTCCCGCATGCCTTCGATGATCTCGCGGCGGCGCTGGCGTGTGGTGCTGGGCAGTGCGAGCAGTACGTCGGTGATGTCGAGCCGGCGCACCACATCGGCGAGTGCACGCGGCGAGTGCACGCGCACGCCGTTGATGCTGCGGCCGATCTTGCTGGCGTCGTCGTCCACAAAGCCTTTGAGCAGGTACTGGCGCATGTTGCCCAGGCCCGCTGCAGTCTGGGCCCCGGCGTTGCCGGCACCGTAGATCAGCAGGCGGTACGGCGCGTGGCGGCTGCGGCCCGCCAGGGCCAGCCAGCCCAGTGCGCGGCTGGCGCCCACCAGCAGCATGAACAGCAGCGGCTGCAGGATGCCGACGCTGCGGGGCACGCCCTCCCATTGCGCCGCGAGCAGGCAGGCCAGCAGCAGCGCGCCATAAATCGCCACGGCCTTGCCGGTGGTGATGAGCGCGGTGATGCCGGTGTAGCGGAAGATGGCGCGGTACAGCCCCAGCTTGGCGAAGATGGGAAACGCGAGCGCGGGGGCGAGCCCGTAGGCCAGCCACTGCATGCCCTGCGGCCAGTGGAAGGTGTCCAGCCGCAGCGTGAACGCGAGCCACATGGCGGCAACGCCCAGGCACACGTCCATGGCGACCACCACCAGGCGTTTGGCTGCACGGGACCAGCCCAGGATGCGGTTCAGCATGGACTGCAGAAAAGTCGGCGTGTGCGGACGACGAGGGCCTCGCCGCTCATCATTGCGTGGGTGCAATGCCGGTGCGCTCCAGCACGTCGCCGACCAGCTCCAGCCGAACCAGCGGGTTGTCCAGCTCCATCAATCGCTGCTTGAGTTCCAGGGGCACAGGCAGCAGTTCACACCAGCGGTTGGCCACCCAGCCGCAATCGTCGAGTTGCGCTGCCGTGGGGACGATGGACGTGGGCGCGTCGGGGTCGCGCTGCTGCAGGGTATGCAGCACCTGGGCCAGGGCGGTCGAGGCTTTGTGCAAATCGGGCGGAATGGACACAGCCATGTCCTGGTCGAGGTGGTCGACATCGGCGATCCACAGGCCGTGCGGCAACAGGCTGCGCTGCGTGATGCGAAAGCGCTGGCTGCCGCGGCACACCAGCGTGATCAGCCCAGGCTGCGGGGTGTCGATCTGCTCGATGACGGCCAGCGTGCCGACATCGTTGAACTGCTCGTCCGGTGCGCCGGCCTGCCGCACCTCGCGCCCCTGGGTGAGCGACACCACGCCGAACGGCGCACCCGCCTGTTGGCACTTGCGCACCATGTCGAGGTAGCGCACCTCGAACACGCGCAGGGCCAGCACGCCGCCCGGAAAGAGCACGGAGCCCAGTGGGAAAAGGGGCAGGGAGGACAGTGTGAGAGGCTGGGTCATGAATCTGAGATGACGAAGGGCAGCATGTTCATGTCGGTTTCCAAAAACGCCGGCAGGCGCTGCGGGTTGCCCACGGGCCCCGGTGGTTGTCAGGACGTCAGGCTTCGGCGGCTGGCTGGGCCACCCGCCTGCCTGTCGACCTGTCATCAGGGCCGGAGGGGAGGCTCGCAGCCGCTGCGTGGGCAACATCGCATCGTGCAACCGCCTCGTTGCCCGCCGACGCAAGCATGACCCAACGTTCGCACTTCACCGCGCAAAACCCGGGCTGCACAGGCAGGCGGGCCGGGCGATCCTTGGAAACCGATGGGGGAACACCCTACGTCGCTATCATCCCATGACACAGCGTCCTTTCAGCGCCACCCACCTGTTTTTGTCTCATCCCCATGCTCTTTCAGATCGCATCCTTCCTGCTCGACGTTATCGGTGGCCTGCTCACGGGGGCGTGCCTGCTGCGGCTGTACATGCAGTGGCAGCGCATTCCGTTCGCTAACCCCGTGGGTGGACTGATCTTTGCCCTCACGGACTGGCTCATCCTGCCGCTGCGCAAGGTGATTCCACCGGTGGGACGGCTGGATGTGTCGAGCCTGGTGGCCGCGGTGCTACTGCAGCTCACGCAGTACTTCCTGCTCGCCCTGCTGCTGGGCGCCATTGGGGCCGCTTCGGCGTGGGCCTGGCTGCCGTGGCTCGCGCTGTTCGGGCTGGCCCGTGTGGCGGTGTCGGGGCTGATCGGCCTGCTGATCGTCTACGCGGTGATGTCGTGGGTGCAGGCGCGCTCGCCGCTGTCGGATGTCATCGCCCGGCTGTGCGAGCCGGTGCTGCGGCCGTTTCGCCGCATCATCCCGCTGGTGGGCGGCATCGACCTGTCGCCCCTGGTGGTGCTGGTGCTGCTGCAGGTGGTGATGATCGTCCTGGGCCATCTGCAGGCCATTGTCATGCGTTGACCATGCGCTGAACAGCAAAAAATACCCATAAAAAAGGCCTCTACCGCTTGTTCGGTGAGGCCTTATTGCTATCAAAAATATAGTTATATTGCTGCGAACCGACGGCGCAGCCGTGCATCACGCCGTTGCTGGCACTACATCAGCACCGCATCAGCATCACATGACAGCGTCGGCCGGCAGGCGCTGCAGCATGGCCAGGCTGCTGGCCACGGTGTTGCGCAGCTCGCGGCGGTCGCAGATGAAATCGACGGCACCCTTGGTCTGCAGGAACTCGGCGCGCTGGAAGCCCTCGGGCAGGGTCACGCGCACGGTGGATTCGATCACGCGGGGGCCAGCAAAGCCGATCAGCGCCTTGGGCTCGGCGATCACGATGTCGCCCACGAAGGCGAAGCCGGCGCTCACGCCGCCCATGGTCGGGTCGGTCAGCACGCTGATGTAGGGCAGGCCCTTCTTGGCCAAGCGGGTCAGCGCTGCATTGGTCTTGGCCATCTGCATCAGGGACAGCAGGCCTTCCTGCATGCGCGCACCGCCGGTGGCGGTAAAGCAGATGAAGGGCACCTTCTGCTCGATGGCGGTTTCCACGCCGCGCACAAAGCGCTCACCGACCACGGAGCCCATGGAGCCGCCCATGAAGTCGAACTCGAAGCAAGCGACCACCACGTTGATGCTCTTGACCGCGCCACCGATGACGATGAGGGCATCGGTCTCGCCGGTGTTCTCCAGGGCCTCTTTCAGGCGCTCGGGGTACTTGCGGCTGTCTTTGAACTTGAGGGCGTCCACAGGCAGTACTTCCTGGCCGATCTCGTAGCGGCCTTCGGCGTCGAGGAACGAATTGAGACGCGGGCGGGCGCCGATGCGGTGGTGGTGGCTGCAGTGGGGGCAGACGTTCTGGTTTTGTTCCAGGTCGGACTTGTAGAGCACCGTCTCGCAGCTCGGGCACTTGATCCACAGGCCTTCGGGCACCTGGCGGCGCTCGGTGGGGTCGGTTTGCTGGATCTTGGAGGGCAGAAGTTTTTCGAGCCAGGACATGGTTTTCCTCTGTGTGAATGGGCCAGTGGCGGCACGGCCTTGAAACTGGCGCGGCCTAAAGGCCAGGGCTCCCGCGCAAGGGCCGCCCCGCCGCGCAGGGAGCGTCCCCCTTCCCGCGCAAAGCGCGAGAGAAGGGGGAAGCGGCAAAGCCGCTCAGGGGGATGCTCTTTATTTTACGCGTCTAGCGCCTTGCGGATGCCGCGCAGGAAGTCGATGGTCAGGGGCACCACCTTGGCGTGCTCCTGGTCTTCGATCAGCTGGATGATGCGGCTGCCGATGACCACCGCGTCCGCCACCTTGCCGATGGCCTGGGCCGTGGCTGCGTCGCGGATGCCGAAACCCACGCCGACAGGGATGTGCACATGCTCGCGGATGCGGGGCAGCATCTGCTCCACGGCCGCGGTATCAAGCGCGCCGGAGCCGGTCACGCCCTTGAGCGACACGTAGTACACATAGCCGCTGGCCACGCGCGCCACCTGGGCCATGCGCTCGTCCGTGCTGGTGGGGGCCAGCAGGAAGATCAGGTCCATGCCGTGGGCACGCAGGTCGGCCGCGAAGGCTTCGCATTCCTCGGGCGGGTAGTCGACGATGAGCACGCCGTCCACGCCGGCTTCGGCGGCATCGCGCACGAAGGCGCTCTCTCCGCCCGCCTGGCTGTGCACCTGGTCGTAGCGTTCCACCGGGTTGGCGTAGCCCATGAGCACCACGGGCGTGGTGGTGTTGCGCTTGCGGAACTCGCGCACATGGTCGAGCACTTGCACCATGCCCACACCCAGGCCCAGCGCCTTTTCGCCAGCCTTCTGGATCACGGGGCCGTCGGCCATAGGGTCGGAGAAGGGCACGCCCAGCTCGATCACGTCGGCACCAGCCTCCACCATGCCGTGCATGAGGGCAGGCGTGATGTCGGCAAAGGGGAAGCCTGCGGTGACGTACGGGATCAGCGCCTTGCGGCCCTGGGCTTTCAGCTGTTCAAAGGTGGTCTGGATGCGGCTCATGGCTTGGCGTCTCCTGGGGCGCCCTTGACGGTCAGGCCGCGCATGGAAGGGCGGTCGTAGAAATCTTCACCCGACAGGTCAGCCACGGTGCCGATGTCCTTGTCGCCCCGGCCCGAGAGATTGACCAGGATGGCCTGGTCTGGCCGCATGGTCGGCGCGAGCTTGAGGGCATAGGCGAAGGCGTGGCTCGATTCCAGCGCCGGGATGATGCCTTCGGTGCGGCACATGTGGTGGAAGGCCGAGAGCGCTTCGTGGTCGGTGATGCCCACATATTCGGCACGCCCGATTTCTTGCAACCAGGCGTGCTCAGGGCCGACGCCGGGGTAGTCCAGGCCCGCGCTGATGCTGTGCGTCTCGGTGATCTGGCCGTTGGCATCCTGCAGGATGAAGGTGCGGTTGCCATGCAGCACACCCGAGCTGCCGCGCTGCAGCGATGCCGAATGCTTGCCGCTGTCCAGGCCCTCGCCCGCCGCCTCCACGCCGATCAGGCGCGTCTTGTCGAACGGGATGTAGGGGTGGAAGATGCCCATGGCGTTGCTGCCGCCGCCCACGCAGGCGATCACGGCATCGGGCTGCTCGGCGGCGATCTTCTGCTCGGCCAGCATGGCGGGCATCTGCTCGATGGATTCCTTGCCGATCACGCTCTGGAAGTCGCGCACCATCATCGGATAGGGGTGCGGGCCCGCCACCGTGCCGATGATGTAGAACGTGTTGTCCACGTTGGCCACCCAGTCGCGCATGGCTTCGTTCAAGGCGTCCTTGAGCGTCTTGCTGCCGGACTCGACTGGCACCACGGTGGCACCCAGGAGCTTCATGCGAAAGACGTTGGGGCTTTGGCGCTTGACGTCTTCGCTGCCCATGTAGACCACGCATTCGAGGCCGTAGCGCGCGCAGATGGTGGCCGTGGCCACGCCGTGCTGGCCCGCGCCGGTTTCGGCGATCACGCGGGGCTTGCCCATGCGGCGCGCCAGCATGGCCTGGCCGATCACGTTGTTGATCTTGTGGGCGCCGGTGTGGTTGAGGTCTTCGCGCTTGAGATAAATCTGCGCGCCGCCCAGCTCGCGGCTGGTGCGGGCGGCGTGGTAGACCGGCGAGGGGCGGCCCACGAAGTGCTTGAGCTCGTATTCGAATTCGGCGAGGAAGTCGGGGTCGTTCTGGTAGCGGGCGTAGGCCTCGCGCAGTTCCTTGATGGCGTGGGTCAGTGTTTCGCTGACGAAGCTGCCGCCGTAGGAGCCGAAATGGCCTGAAGCATCAGGTTGCTGATAGGAATTCATGAGGGTTCTTTGCAAGTTGGGCATCGGCCGCGCGCACGGCGGCGATGAACCGTTGGATCTTTCCGGCGTCCTTGATGCCCTTCAGGGGCTTGCCATCGGGGCTGTTTGGATCCGTGGCCTCGACGCCGGAGCTGACATCAACCGCCAGCGTGTGGCAACGCGGGCGTACTTGCAAAATGCCATCGGTCACGTTTGCAGGCGTGAGTCCACCAGACAAAACGAGGTGAGAGCTGACGCTTGGTGGAAGGAGTGACCAATTGAATGCCTTGCCGCTGCCGCCGTATCCGTCGACATGGGCGTCGAGCAGGATGGCTTGGGCGTGAGAGTAATCGTGGGCGTATTTTACGAGGTCGAAGCGGGCCGCCCCGTCACCCAGGGGAATCCGCGCTGCCCGCAGGTAGGGGCGCGCGCCCTGGCCGGTGGCTGCCAGGCAGTCCTCGGGCGTCTCGTCGCCATGAAACTGGATGGTAGCGCCCGCTATCAGGGCGCTGGCAGCTATCACATTAGTAGCAGTCTCGTTGACGAACAGCAGTACCGGCGTCACAAAGGGCGGCAGGCGGCGGGCCAGCTGGGCCGCGCGCTCCGGGGTGACCGCGCGCGGACTGGGGGCATACAGCACGAAACCGACGGCGTCGGCCCCGGCCGCCACGGCCGCATCCACATCCTGCTCGCGCGTCAGCCCGCAGATCTTGATGCGGGTGCGGGCGGCGGGCTGCGCCGGCTCAGGATGGGCTTCCTGCGAGAGGGGCGAGTGTGATGTCGTCATGGCAGCCAATCATACGCAGCCGTGCGCTGGGGCAGGCCCCATTCGGCGTCGTAGAGCGGGCCCTGGAAGTACAGACCGTCTGGAGAAAACGTCGGGGCGGCGGCATCGCGCGACCGCGCTGCCAGTACCTGTCCGATCCAGTCCGCAGGCTGGTTGCCTTGGCCGATGGCGACCAGGCAGCCCATGATGTTGCGGATCATGTGGTGCAAAAACGCGTTGGCTTCGAACTCGAAACGCCAGTAGCAGGAGCTCCAGCCCAGCTCCGGGTGGGGCTCGCCCAACCCGCGGCGCGAGATGTCGATGCGCTGCAGCGTCTTGACGGGCGACCTGGCCTGGCAGGCCGAGGCGCGGAACGAGGTGAAGTCGTGCTCGCCGAGCAACTGGTCTGCCGCCTGCCGCATGGCGTCGTGGTCGAGCGGGTGGTACACCCAGCCCACGCGCCCCGCGTCCACGCTGGGGCGCACCGGCGACTGCAGCAGCACGTAGGCATACCGCCGGGCCACGGCGCTGCCGCGGGCGTGAAACCGGTCTGGCACCGGCTGGGCCCACTGCACCGCAATGTCTGGGGGAAGGAAGGTGTTGGTGCCGCGCACCCACGACGAGGCTGCGCGGTCGAGCCCGGTGTCAAAGTGCACCACCTGCATCAGCCCGTGGACACCGGCATCGGTGCGGCCTGCGCACAGCGTGCTGACGGGGTGCGTGGCAAAGCGGCCCAAAGCCGCTTCGAGTTTGTCTTGAATGGTGTTGCCAGACAGCTGGCTTTGCCAGCCGCTGTACGCCTGGCCGTTGTAGCTGACCCCCAGTGCCACCCGTGTCATGGGGCGGCCTGGGTGAGGGGGAAGGACGCCGTGCGGAGAAAACCCGGCCGCATCAGCCCAGTTCGGCCAGCATGCGCTGGGCGCGGGTCTTGAGGGCGCCGCTGGATTCGGCCACCACTTCTTCGATCAGCGTGCGGGCGCCGTCCGTGTCGCCAATGGCGTTGAACTCTTCGGCCAATGCCAGCTTGGTGGCCAGCGGGTCGTCCTGGGCGCTGGCGAAATCGTCCAGCGACGCAGGAGCGGGCACGACGGCCTTGGGCGCTGGCGCGGCCATGGGGGTGGAGGGCGCATTCAGGTCCAGCGACAGATCGCCGAGATCGAACTCCATGGGACCGGAGTCCTGTGCCTGGGCCGACAGCGGGATGGGGCCGGAAGGCGCCATCGACAGGTCGTCCACGCTCGGGAAGTCCAGGTTGGCGCTGGGAGGCGCTGCCGTCATGGGGCTGGGCGCCGTGTCGGGAGAGTTCCATGCCGGCGCAGTGGCGGACGGCAGGTCTGGCATGTCCAGACCCGAGCGCAGCGTCGAAGGCTCTTCGGCGGCAGGGGCCGCACGGCCAGCAGATGCTGCCGCAGCCGCTGCGGCGAAGCCGCCGGGCGCTGCAGGTGCTGCCGACGGTGCATCGGTCAACGCATCGTCGGGCAAGTCCAGGTCAAGGTCCAGATCCAGGTCTGGAGGCAGCGCTGCAGTGGCTGCCGCTGCGGTGCTGCCCGTGAAGGTGCTCGGGAAGCCGCCGGGTGGCAGCGATGGCGATTCGTCTTCGGCCAGGCCGGGGCGGCCGCCGGGCTGGTACAGGCGGTTGTCGGGGTCCAGGTCGCGGCCCAGTTCGGCAATGCGGGCCCAGTCAGGACCCTCGCCCTGCGTGAGCTTGAACACGTCGCCCGCCACGGCTTCCAGGGCCTTGCGGTCCTGGCGCTTGGCGTAGATCTCGCCCAGCTTCACGTGCACCGACACGCGGGCCGGGTTGTGGCGAATGGCTTCCTTGAGGATTTCCTCGGCCTGCAGGTCGCGGCCATAGGCCAGGTACACATCGGCTTCGGCCACAGGGTCCACATCGCCGCCGGCATCGAGCTGGCTGGGCGAGTAGGCCATGGACGAGCCCGTGGTCATTTCGCTGTTGGCGGTATCGACACGCTGTCCACCGCTGGCGCCGAAGAACGAGTCGGGCTGGATGCGGCTTTCGAGGAAGGAGCTGTCCACACCGTTGTTCTGGCGGCGGCGCTGCACCACGCGGTAGGCGCCATAGCCCAGCAGCAGTGCCAGCAGGCCTCCAGCGGCCAATGGCAGGATCGGGTCGTCCATGAGGCCCGAGAGGAAGCTCGATTCCTCTGCGGGAGCAGGTGCCGGAACAGGCACAGGGGTGCGTACGGGCGCCGATGCCGGTGCCGAGGCGGGCTCGGACGCTGCCTCTGCGGGCGTGGCGGCATCGCCAGGTGCACTGGCCGGCGCGGCGGTATCGACCGGGGCCGATGCCGTGGTTTCTGGCGCTGCAGGCGCTGTGGGTGTGGCGGGCACTGCCGGGGTTTGCACAGCCACGGCCGCGGGGGCACTGGCTGCCGCAGCTGGTGCTGCCGCAGCGGGCGTGGCGGAGCTGCCAGCGGGTGCCGAGGCGGCGCCCAGTTTGTTCAGGTCCGTGATGTTCTTGGAGAGCTCGGCCATCCGCGTGGCGGCTTCGCTGGCCTGCTTGTCCTTGGCGACTTGGTCTTCTGCCGCCTTCTGGCCCTTGACGGAGCCCTTGGACAGCGTGAGCTTGTCGGGGGCGGCCGTTGCAGGCTTCTTGTCTTCGACCCGTGTCTGCACGGAGCCCGATGCCGAGCGCTCGGCTGCGGCGACGGCGGTGGAAGGCGCGGCGCCCGCCAGCTTGCGGCGGAAGTCGTTGAAGTCGCGGGCCTGGGCGGCCAGGATCTGGCGGGCTTCAGGGGCCGGCGTGGCCTGTGCGGCGCTTTCGCTCGGCATCTGCAGCACGGCGCCTGCCCGCAGGCGATTGACGTTGCCCTGGATGAAGGCATCAGGGTTGGCGCGCATCATGGCGACCAGCATCTGGTCGAGTGATACGCCCGAAGGACGGTAAGCATTGGCAAGGCGGCCGGCGGTATCGCCAGACTGCACCGTGACGCCGTCTGCCGGAGCGGTGCGGGGCGCTGCCGCGGGGCGTGGGGCTGGCGGTGCAGCTGCCGTGGAAGGCTCGGTCACACGGGGA
This sequence comes from Acidovorax sp. LjRoot194, assembly GCF_964253015.1. Lineage (NCBI taxonomy): Bacteria > Pseudomonadati > Pseudomonadota > Betaproteobacteria > Burkholderiales > Comamonadaceae > Acidovorax > Acidovorax sp. LjRoot194. Next base: position 1,836,690 of record NZ_CAXUQB020000001.1, read on the forward strand.
GTGACCGGCGCGCGCACTGCGGGTGCGCTCTGGGCGGCCGGGGCGGAAATCTGGGGCGATGCCGTCACCGACGGCGCGGGGCGGCGCATCGCTGGCGGATCGAACAGCATGGTGTAGCTGCGCACGATGCGGCCAGAGCCCCAGTTGGCGTCCAGCACCAAATCCAGGAAAGGCTCGTTCACCGCGCGGTCGCTCGACAGGCGAAGGACGGCGGTGCCGTCGGGGCGGCGCTGCAGCTGGATCTGCAGGTTGTTCATGGACTGCGTGTATTCCATGCCCTGGGCGCGGAACACATCGGGAGACGCCGTGGTGGCGCGCAGCGATTCGGCTTCGGCCGGGGTGATCTGGGGCAGGTCGATTTCGGCGCGAAGAGGCTCGCCCAAGGCAGACTGCACAGTGATGCGCCCCAGCGCCAAAGCGGATGCGTCCGTGGCATAAAAGCCAGCCGACGCCACGGCCGCGGCCGCCAGGACAGAGAATTTCCAACGATGCATGTTTGCCAACAACTGATGAGGATTTTTTGCGGCTCGGACGAGCGATGCTTTTTTTGTCATGGTCTGGTCCCGCCCCGGCGCGTGAAAATATGTAAAAAGCACCATAGCATCAATGTTTTGCACTGACAAGCTGAGGTGGCGCGGAAGCTTTGGCAGGCCTGCATGCGCACCAAGTTGGGGCGTCTAGTTGTTGCCAATTGCCAACGTGGCGTAACTGAGTGTGTCCAGATGTCGGCATAAAAAAAGCGCGCTCAGCTGGGGGCTGGGCGCGCTTTTCAAGGGGGCGGATCAGGCTTCGAGCAGGATGCGCAGCATGCGGCGCAGGGGCTCGGCAGCACCCCACAGCAACTGGTCGCCGATGGTGAAGGCGCCCACATATTCGGGGCCCATCGCCAGCTTGCGGATGCGGCCCACAGGGATGGTCATGGTGCCGGTCACGGCCACGGGGGTCAGGTCCTTGATGGTGGCTTCGCGGGTGTTCGGGACCACCTTGGCCCACTCGTTGTCGGCGGCGATCATGGCTTCGATGTCAGCCAGGGGCACGTCCTTCTTGAGCTTGAAGGTCAGTGCCTGGCTGTGGCAGCGCATGGCACCCACACGCACGCAGAAACCGTCGACCGGCACCGCGGCGGATTGGAAACCTTCGCCCTGGCCCAGGATCTTGTTGGTCTCGGCCATGCCCTTCCATTCTTCCTTGGACATGCCCCAGGCGGGATCGTCCTGGCTCTTGCCCAGGCCCAGGTCCTTGTCGATCCAGGGGATCAGGCTGCCGCCCAGGGGCACGCCGAAGTTGGCGGTTTCGGCGCCGGTCAGGGCGCGTTGCTTGGCGATGACCTTGCGGTCGATCTCCAGGATAGCGCTCTTGGGGTCGTCCAGCAGCGAGCGCACTTCGGCGTTCAGCGTGCCGTACTGCGTGAGCAGTTCGCGCATGTGCTGGGCACCGCCGCCCGATGCCGCCTGGTAGGTCTGGGTGCTCATCCATTCCACCAGGCCCGCCTTGTACAGCGCGCCCACGCCCATCAGCATGCAGCTCACGGTGCAGTTGCCGCCGATCCAGTCCTTGCCGCCGTGGGCCAGGGCATTCTGGATGACCGGCATGTTGACCGGGTCGAGCACGATGACCGCGTTCTTCTCCATGCGCAAGGAGGATGCGGCGTCGATCCAGTGGCCGTTCCAGCCGGCCGCGCGCAGCTTGGGGTAGACCTCGTTGGTGTAGTCGCCGCCCTGGGCGGTGATGATGATCTCGCAGCGCTTCAAGGCCTCGATGTTGAACGCGTCCTGCAGGGCAGTCTCGTTCCTGGCCTGGGCAGGGGCCTTGCCGCCTGCGTTCGAGGTGGAGAAGAACAGGGGTTCGATCAGATCGAAGTCCTTCTCTTGCTGCATGCGGTCCATCAGGACCGAGCCGACCATGCCACGCCAGCCGACCAACCCTACCAACTTGCTCATTTCAACGCCCCTTTCAGTGTAAGAAACAGTGCCCGACCGGGACTGACCTTTGCCCCGGCTCGTCTGGGCCAGGGAGGGCGCACGACGATACCGGAGCTGGGTCAGCCCGTAATGGTCGTGGTTTTGGTGGTGATTGCGCGCACAGCCACGCCTGCCAGGGCGGCAGTAGCGGTGTTCAGGTCGAACGGGCGGGCGGCAAACATGGGCGAGATTGTACCGGATCGCATCTGAATACCGCATTTTTACGCCCGAACCGCTGTATTTCAGTGCTGCCCGATGCTTTTGGGCGACAGCTGAATATGCGGCACCCATAAAAAAGCGCCGCGGTGCGGCGCTTTCTCGGGGTGAGGTCGGGGCGGCGGCGGGCCGTGCCCGTCGGCTTATTGCGCCGACAGCGCCTTCACCACGGCGTCGCCCATTTGCGACGTACCCACCTTGGTGGTGCCTTCGCTGTAGATGTCCGGCGTGCGCAGGCCTTGCTCCAGCACCTTTTGCACGGCGGCTTCGATGCGCTTGGCGGATTCATCCTGGTTCAGCGAGAAGCGCAGCATCATCGCGGCCGACAAAATGGTGGCCAGCGGGTTGGCCACGCCCTTGCCCGCGATGTCGGGGGCGCTGCCGTGGCTAGGTTCGTACAGGCCCTGGTTGCTGCTGTTCAGGCTGGCCGACGGCAGCATGCCGATGGAGCCCGTCAGCATCGAGGCTTCGTCCGACAGGATGTCGCCGAACATGTTGCCGGTCACGATCACGTCGAAGGCCTTGGGCTTCTTCACCAGCTGCATGGCGGCGTTGTCCACATACATGTGCTCCAGCTCCACGTCCTGGTAGTCCTTGTGCACGTCGATGACCACGTCCTTCCAGAACTGGAAGGTCTCCAGCACGTTGGCCTTGTCTACGCTGGTGACCTTCTTGCCGCGCTTGCGGGCCGCCTCGAAGGCCACGCGGGCGATGCGTTCGATCTCGGGGCGCGAGTAGCGCATGGTGTCGAAGGCTTCTTCGGCACCGGGGAAGTGGCCGTCCACCGCCGTGCGGCGGCCGCGGGGCTGGCCGAAGTAGATGTCACCCGTCAGCTCGCGGATGATGAGGATGTCGAGGCCGGCAATCAGCTCGGGCTTGAGGCTCGATGCGTCCACCAGTTGCTCGTAGCAGATGGCCGGGCGGAAGTTGGCGAACAGGCCCAGGTTCTTGCGCAGGCCCAGGATGGCTTGCTCGGGGCGCAGGGGGCGGTCGAGCTTGTCGTACTTCCAGTCGCCCACAGCGCCGAACAGGATCGCATCGGAGTCCTTGGCCAGCTTCAGGGTGGCTTCGGGCAGCGGGTGGCCGTGGGCCTCGTACGCGGCGCCGCCGACCAGGGCGGATTCCATCTCGAAATTCAGGTCCAGCACTTCCAGGACCTTGACGGCCTCGGCGACGATCTCGGTACCAATGCCGTCACCCGGCAACACTGCGATTTTCATTATTTGCTTCTCTTTTGATAGCGGCTAGCGCTTGTCCATCAAGCGGTAGCCGTTGTTTTTGCCAAAAACCGGGTGTTCAGGACACCATCGAATGCGCCAGCCAGGGCTTGGCGGCCAGCCGCTCGGCCTCGAAGGCCTTGATCTTGTCGGACTTGCGCAAGGTCAGGCCGATGTCGTCAAAGCCGTTGAGCAGGCAGTACTTGCGAAAGGCGATCACGTCGAACGGGATCTCTTCGCCTTGCGGCTTGACGATGACCTGCCGCTCCAGGTCCACGGTCAGCGTGTAGCCAGGGAAGGCCGCCACTTCGTCGAACAGCTGGGCGATGGTGGCCTCGGGCAGCACGATGGGCAAGAGGCCGTTCTTGAAGCTGTTGTTGAAGAAGATGTCGGCAAAGCTGGGTGCCAGGATGGCGCGAAAGCCGAACTGGTCCAGCGCCCAGGGCGCATGTTCGCGGCTGGAGCCGCAGCCGAAGTTCTTGCGGGCGATCAGCACGCTGGCGCCTTTGTAGCGCGGCAGGTTCAGCACGAAGTCGGGGTTGGGCTTGCGGGCCGACTCGGGAATGCCGGGCTCGCCCTTGTCCAGGTAGCGCCACTCGTCGAACAGGTTGGGGCCGAAGCCCGTCTTCTTGATCGACTTGAGGAACTGCTTGGGGATGATCGCGTCGGTGTCGACGTTCTCGCGGTCCATAGGGGCCACGAGGCCCTTGTGCACGGTGAATTTCTGCATGGTGGGGTGCTTATTTGTTGGCAGCGCGTTCGAGGGCGCCACCGGCCCGTTGGACGTCCTGGCCCACGCCCTTGACGGTGTTGCAGCCAGCCAGCAGGAAGGCCAGCGAGAGGGCGATGAATGCGGCGGTCTTTGTCATGGCAGGGCTCCTTCGGGCAGTGGAGAGTTCAACGGACGGTGTGGGAACAAAAACGTATTGGATGAAGGTGGGGGGGGCGGCAGCCGATGCTCAGGAGAACTGGCGCACGTCCACGAAGTGGCCATGCACCGCAGCAGCGGCAGCCATCGCAGGGCTCACCAGGTGCGTGCGGCCACCGGCGCCCTGGCGCCCTTCGAAGTTGCGGTTGCTGGTGGATGCGCAGCGCTCGCCGGGCTCCAGGCGGTCGGCGTTCATGGCCAGGCACATCGAGCAGCCGGGCTCGCGCCACTCGAAGCCTGCGGCCTTGAAGATCTGGTCCAGGCCCTCGCGCTCGGCCTGTTCCTTGACCAGGCCGGAGCCGGGCACCACCATGGCCAGCTTCACGTTGCTCGCGACCTTGCGGCCCAGGTTCTTCACCACGGCAGCGGCTTCGCGCATGTCTTCGATGCGGCTGTTGGTGCACGAGCCGATGAACACCTTGTCGATGGTGATGTCGTTGATCTGCTTGCCGGGCGCCAGACCCATGTAGGTGAGCGCACGCTCGATGGCGCCGCGCTTGTTGGCGTCCTTTTCCTTGTCGGGGTCGGGCACGCGGGCGTCGATGCCCAGCACCATCTCGGGCGAGGTGCCCCAGGTGACCTGCGGCTGTATCTCGGCGGCGTTGAGCTTGACCACGGTGTCGAACTGCGCGTCCGCGTCGGAGTGCAGCGTCTTCCAGTAGGCCACGGCCTGGTCCCATTCCACGCCGGTGGGCGACAGGGGGCGGCCCTTCACGTAGTCGATGGTCTTGTCATCCACGGCGACCAGGCCCGCGCGCGCGCCGCCTTCGATGGCCATGTTGCACACGGTCATGCGGCCTTCCATGCTCAGGCTGCGGATGGCCGCGCCGGCAAACTCGATCGTGTAGCCCGTGCCGCCGGCCGTGCCGATCTTGCCGATGATGGCCAGCACGATGTCCTTGGCGGTCACGCCTTTGCCCAGGGTGCCGTCCACCTGGACCAGCATGTTCTTGGCCTTCTTGGCCAGCAGCGTCTGCGTGGCCATGACGTGCTCGACCTCGCTGGTGCCGATGCCGTGGGCCAGCGCGCCGAACGCGCCGTGGGTGCTGGTGTGGCTGTCGCCGCACACCACCGTCATGCCCGGCAGGGTGGCGCCGTTTTCAGGGCCGATCACGTGGACGATGCCCTGGCGCTTGTGCATGAACGGGAAGAACGCCGCCGGCGTGATCTGCGCCATGTTGTCGTTCAGCGTGGTGATCTGCTCTTTGCTGATGGGGTCGGTGATGCCGTCGTAACCTTGGTCCCAGCCCGTGGTGGGTGTGTTGTGGTCGGCCGTGCCCACGATGGAGCTCATGCGCCAGACCTTGCGGCCCGCCTCGCGCAGGCCTTCGAAGGCCTGGGGGCTGGTGACTTCGTGCACCAGATGGCGGTCGATGTAGAGCACGGAGGTGCCGTCCTCTTCGGTGTGGACGACGTGTTCGTCCCAGATCTTGTCGTACAGCGTGCGTCCCATGGGTGGCTCTTTTCTTTCGGTGGGGGTTTGATTTTAGTGGCGGGGCTCTGGCGCGTCGGCAGTCGCAGCGCGCGGAGACAGATGCTCTGCCAGCAGGCGGGCGGTAACGGGCAGGGCGTCGAAGTCGCGGGCCACCACGCGCAGTTCGCGGTGCGCCCAGGTGTCTGACAAGGGGACGGCGACCAGGCGGCCCACGCCGCGCATCAGCTCGAAGGCCCGGTCGGGCAGCAGGCCCACGCCCAGGCCGTTGTCGATCATGCGGCACATGGCGTCCAGGCCCGTCACCTGGATGCGCTGGCGCAGTGGCCGGCCAGCCGCGGCAGCCGCCGAGCGCATGGCCAGGCTGATGCTGCTGTTGGCGTGCAGGCCCACGATGTCCCAGTCCAGGACTTCTTCAAAATTGATAGCTGCTTGCGCAGACAGGGCGTGCCCTGCAGGCATGACGAGCACCAGCCGGTCCGCGCGGTAGGTGCGGCTTTGCAGATCTGTGGCGCCGTTGCTGCCGGCCATGTTCACGTTGCAGATGCCCAGGTCGGCCGCGCCTTCCTGCACGGCGTGCAGCACGTCGGTGCTCAGGTGCTCCTGCAGGTCGATCTTGATCTGGCTGTGCTCGCGGGCAAAGGCGCCCAGGTCTTCGGGCAGGAACTGGAAGATGGCCGAGATGTTGGCGTGCATGCGCACATGGCCGCGCACGCCGTCGGCGTATTCGCTGAGCTCGCCCTGCATGCGCTCCAGGCCGAAGAGCACCGTGCGCGCGTGGTGCAGCAGGCTTTCGCCCGCGGGCGTCAGGGTCACGCCGCGGCTGTGGCGGTACAGCAGCGCGGTGTCCACCGCGGTTTCCAGGTCGGACAGGCGCTTGCTCACGGCCGATGCCGCAATGAACTCCCGCTCCGCAGCCCGGCCGATGCTGCCCAGCTCGCACACCGCCACAAACAGCTGCAGCGAAGTCAGGTCAATGCGGCGCGCAAAACTGCGCTCGGAGCTTTTCATCGGGTGTGGGGGTCTTGTGCTTCTCGTTTGGAGAAGGCGTTGCGGTATTTTCTTCTAAAAGAACCCGTGTTGCCATCGCGTACCGCGATGTCGTCCATCGCGTGTGCGGTCTTATCGGGGTGCGCGGGCCGTAAAAAAACCGCACGGGCCTTTTGCGGACACCGTGCGGTTTTTTGAGGGGGGTGGGTACCCGTTGGGTACCTTGCCAGATCAGCTGAAGAAGTTCTTCAGTTTGTCCGTCCAGCTTTCACCGCTGGGCGAATGGCGGCCGCCACCCTTCTTGAGCGAGTCTTCCAGCTCGCGCAGCAGCTTGCGCTGGTGCTCGGTCAGCTTGACGGGGGTCTCGACCGCGATGTGGCAGTACAGGTCGCCCGGGTAGCTGGCGCGCACACCCTTGATGCCCTTGCCGCGCAGGCGGAACTGCTTGCCGGCCTGGGTGCCTTCGGGGATGTCGATGGCCGCCTTGCCTTGCAGCGTTGGCACCTCGATCTCGCCACCCAGGGCTGCGGTGATGAAGCTCACCGGTACCTGGCAGTGCAGGTCGTCGCCGTCGCGCTCGAAGATGTCGTGCTTCTTCAGGCGGATCTCGATGTACAGGTCACCCGGCGGGCCGCCGTTGGTGCCCGGCTCGCCGTTGCCGGTGCTGCGGATGCGCATGCCGTCGTCGATGCCCGCAGGAATCTTCACTTCCAGCGTCTTTTGCTTCTTGATCTTGCCCTGGCCATGGCACGTCGTGCACGGCTCGGGAATGATCTTGCCCGTGCCGCGGCAGTGCGGGCAGGTCTGCTGAACGCTGAAGAAGCCCTGGCGCATCTGCACCGTGCCGGAGCCTTGGCAGGTGCCGCAGGTCTTGGCGGTGGTGCCGGGCTTGGCACCGCTGCCGTGGCAGGTGTCGCAGCTGTCCCAGGAGGGGATGCGGATCTGCGCGTCCTTGCCGCGGGCGGCCTCTTCCAGGGTGACTTCCATGGCGTAGCTGAGGTCGTTGCCCCGGTACACCTGGCGGCCACCCGCGCCGCGCCCGCGCCCGCCCTGCTGGCCGAACATGTCGCCGAAGATGTCGCCAAACGCCTCGGCAAAGCCGCCGAAGCCCTCGGCCCCCGCGCCGCCGGGGCCGCGCATGTTCGGGTCCACGCCGGCGTGGCCGTACTGGTCGTAGGCGGCCCGCTTTTGCGGGTCGGAGAGCATCTCGTAGGCCTCCTTGGCCTCCTTGAACTTCTCTTCGGCAGGCTTGGCGGCATCCCCCTGGTTGCGGTCAGGGTGATGCTTCATCGCCAGCTTGCGATAAGCCTTCTTGATCTCTTCATCCGACGCGTTCTTGGGAACGCCCAGGATTTCGTAAAAGTCTCTTTTGGACATGGTCTTTCTGAGCCCGGTTGGAGCAGGAACGCCGCGCAGCTCCCTGGGAGCATTGCGCGGCGGCTCGGGTCAACGGGGGCGTGCTCAGCCCTTCTTGACTTCCTTCACCTCGGCATCGACCACGTTGTCGTCGTCCGCAGGCTTGGACGACGAGGCCGAGGCACCGCCACTGGTGGCGTCTGCACCGCCTGCTGCGCCCTGGCCTGCTTGCGCAGCCTGCGATTCGGCGTACATCTTCTCGCCCAGCTTCTGGCTGGCGGCCATCAGCGCGGTGGTCTTCTCGTCGATGGCAGCCTTGTCTTCGCCCTTCAAGACTTCTTCCAGAGACTTCACGGCGGCCGTGATCGCGTCCTTTTCACCCGCGTCGAGCTTGTCGCCATGCTCGGTCAGGCTCTTGTTCACGCTGTGCACGGCGGCTTCGCCCTGGTTGCGGGCCTGCACCAGCTCGAGCTTCTTCTTGTCGTCGGCGGCGTTGAGCTCGGCGTCCTTCACCATCTGCTGGATTTCTTCTTCCGACAGGCCGGAGTTGGCCTTGATGGTGATCTTGTTTTCCTTGCCGGTGCCCTTGTCCTTGGCGCCGACGTGCAGGATGCCGTTGGCGTCGATGTCGAACGACACTTCGATCTGCGGAATGCCGCGCGCTGCCGGTGGAATGCCTTCCAGGTTGAACTCACCCAGCAGTTTGTTGCCCGCCGCCATTTCACGCTCGCCCTGGTAGACCTTGATGGTCACTGCAGGCTGGTTGTCGTCCGCGGTCGAATACGTCTGCGCAAACTTGGTCGGAATGGTGGTGTTCTTCTGGATCATCTTGGTCATGACGCCACCCAGGGTTTCGATACCCAGGGACAGCGGAGTCACGTCCAGCAGCAGCACGTCCTTGCGGTCGCCCGACAGCACCTGGCCTTGAATGGCGGCGCCCACGGCCACGGCTTCGTCAGGGTTCACGTCCTTGCGGGGTTCCTTGCCGAAGAATTCCTTCACCTTTTCCTGCACCTTGGGCATGCGGGTCATGCCGCCGACCAGGATCACGTCGTGGATGTCGGACACGGACACGCCGGCGTCCTTGATGGCCATGCGGCAAGGGGCGATGGTGCGCTCGATCAGCTCATCCACCAGCGACTCCAGCTTGGCGCGGGTCAGCTTGATGTTCAAGTGCTTCGGGCCCGACGCATCGGCAGTCACGTAAGGCAGGTTGATGTCGGTCGAGGCCGAGTTCGACAGCTCGATCTTGGCCTTCTCCGCTGCTTCCTTCAGGCGCTGCAGGGCCAGCACGTCGTTCTTGAGGTTGACGCCGGATTCCTTCTTGAACTCTTCGATGATGAAATCGATGATGCGCTGGTCGAAGTCTTCGCCTCCCAGGAAGGTGTCGCCGTTGGTCGACAGCACTTCGAACTGCTTTTCGCCGTCCACGTCCGCGATTTCGATGATGGACACGTCGAACGTGCCGCCACCCAGGTCATACACGGCGATCTTGCGGTCGCCCTTTTCCTGCTTGTCGAGGCCGAAGGCCAGCGCGGCAGCGGTGGGCTCGTTGATGATGCGCTTGACGTCCAGGCCCGCAATGCGGCCGGCGTCCTTGGTGGCCTGGCGCTGTGCGTCGTTGAAGTACGCAGGCACGGTGATGACGGCTTCCGTCACGGGCTCGCCCAGGTAGTCCTCGGCCGTCTTCTTCATCTTGCGCAGGATGTCGGCAGACACCTGCTGTGCCGACAGCTTGTTGCCGCGCACTTCGATCCAGGCGTCGCCGTTGTCGGCGGCCACGATCTTGTAGGGCATCAGGTCGATGTCCTTTTGCACTTCTTTTTCGGTGAACTTGCGGCCGATCAGGCGCTTGACGGCGTACAGCGTGTTCTTGGGGTTCGTCACGGCCTGGCGCTTGGCCGAGGCGCCGACGAGGATCTCGCCGTCTTCCTGATACGCCACGATGGACGGGGTGGTGCGAGCGCCTTCGCTGTTCTCGATCACGCGGGTCGTGTTGCCCTCCATGATGGAAACGCAGCTGTTCGTGGTGCCCAGGTCAATGCCGATGATTCTTCCCATGATTTTTCTCCGTGATGCTTGAATGGTTTGGATGGCTAGTAACTTGTGGATAACTTGGCTGGCTTCAAGCCGTTATCCACCATTTATTTGGGGGCGGCGACGGTGACCAGGGCAGGGCGCAGCACGCGCTCGGCGATCACATAGCCCTTTTGCAGCACGGCGACCACCGTATTGGCTTCCTGTGTGGAATCGGCAGGTGCGGGCACCACGCTGATGGCCTGGTGCTGGTGCGGATCGAACTTGGCACCGGCAGCGGGGTTGATGGCCAGGACCTTGTTGCGCTCCAGGGCCGAGGTCAGCTGGCGCAGCGTGGCATCGGCGCCTTCGCGCAGCTGCTGGGGCGTGGCTTCCTTGATACCGAGGGCGGCGTCCAGGCTGTCGGCCACGGGCAGCAGGCTTTCGGCAAAACTCTCGATGCCGAACTTGCGGGCCTTGGAGACTTCGTCCTCGGCGCGGCGGCGGGCGTTTTCAGCCTCTGCCTTGGCGCGCAGGAACTGGTCGGCCAGTTCGGCGCTCTTGGCCTTGAGCTCGGCCAGCTCGCCCTGCAGCCGCGCCAGCTCGTCGGAGGCGTGGGCAGCCATGGCGGCTTCAACTTCTTCGGGGGCGGCGGCGCTCTGTGGGGTGGGTTGGCTGGTGTCTGACATGTCTTGGTCTGAAGGTGAATAAACAGTGAAACAGTGAATACGCGCGGGATGTGGGGACGCGCCCCCTGCATTTCAAGGTGCGGCGCAGGGGCTTGTGGCCGCCTCCCCGCGTACGGCGCGTTTTGCTGTAGGGCATGTCGTCCCGCCCGGCGAATTTGCAAGGCCCCCAGGCAGTTTGGGTGCCACATTTCGGGGTTTTGCCGGGGCCGGAACAGGCGTGAGTGTACAAGCGGCGCAGGGCGGGCTATAATTGCCGGCTTTGCCTTGCCACACCGCTTCTAGACGCAGCGGGTGGTGTCATCCAAAAGGAGTCTGCATGCGTCATTACGAAATCATTTTGTTGATCCACCCGGATCAAAGCGAACAAGTTCCAGCGATGCTGGAGCGCTACAAGGGCATGATCACCGCTGGCGGTGGCAAGGTGCACCGCGTGGAAGACTGGGGCCGCCGTCAACTGGCGTACCTGATCAACAAGCTGGCCAAGGCCCACTACCTGTGCGTGAACATCGAAGCCGACCAGGCTGTGATGGCTGAACTGGAGCACGCCTTCAAGTTCAACGACGCTGTGCTGCGCCACCTGACGGTTCAGAAGAAGAAGGCCGACACGGGTCCATCTTCGATGATGAAGACCGTCGAGCGCGAAGAAGCCCGCAAGGCCAGCCAGGCTGAATACGCAGCCGCCGGTGGCGAGCGTGGTGATCGTCCTGATCGCGCCGAGCGCCAGGAACGTCCAGAGCGCGCCGAGCGCTGATCCAGCCCGTTGGAGTGGAGAACCGCGTAGTCTTGACCGCATGTATCGCAGAGGCTGAACCCCTGCGCTACACACCCGCCGGATTGCCTGCCCTCACGCTGCGGCTCGAACACGAGTCCCGGCAGACCGAGGCAGGCCACCCCCGCGAAGTCAAGGCTGCCATGAAAGCCGTCGCCTTTGGTGCGATGGCCGAGCGTCTGGCAAGGCAGAACATCGGAAGTCTCTGGACTTTCAGTGGATTTCTGGCAAACCCGCGCAATGGCAAGACCGCAGTGCTGCACATCCAGGATATTCAACAAAATTAATTTTCAAGGGGTCCGCAATGGCCACGTTCAAGAAGTTCAACAAAGACAAGCGCCCAAAGCGCAACACCCAGTCCCTGCTGTTCAAGCGCAAGCGCTTTTGCCGCTTCACGGTGACGGGCGTTGAAGAAATCGACTACAAGGATGTCGACACGCTGCGCGATTTCATCGCCGAAAACGGCAAGATCATCCCCGCACGCCTGACCGGCACGCGCGCCATCTATCAGCGTCAGCTGAACACCGCCATCAAGCGCGCGCGCTTCCTGGCCCTGGTGCCTTACAGCGACCAGCACAAGATCTAAGGAGCACAACCCATGCAAATCATTCTGCTCGACAAGGTTGTGAACCTCGGCAACCTGGGTGAAATCGTCAAGGTCAAGGACGGCTACGCCCGTAACTTCCTGATCCCCGCTGGCCGCGCCCGTCGCGCCACCGAATCTGCCAAGGCAGAGTTCGAAGCCAAGCGCGCTGAACTCGAAAAGGCAGCAGCTGCCAAGCTGGCAGAAGCCCAAGCCCAAGGCGAAAAGCTGGCTGGCACCACCGTCAAGCTGACGCAAAAGGCTGGCGTGGACGGCCGTCTGTTTGGTTCCGTGACCAACCATGACATCGCCGAAGAGCTGAACAAGCAAGGCTACAAGATTGCCAAGTCGCAAATCCGCCTGCCCAACGGCCCTATCAAGGTCGTGAGCGACAGCACGGTGAGCGTGGCTCTGCACACCGACGTGGTGGTGGACGTGACCGTGTCGGTCTACGGCGAAACCGCCTGATCGATGACCGCCTGCCGGCCCCGGCCGGTTGGCCGAGTGCATCGTGCATATTTCAGAAAGCCGCCTTCGGGCGGCTTTTTGTTTTTTGGAAATCGGCGTCATACAGAGGTGCACACCGGCTGTGCACTCGTTATCCACAGACTTATCCCGCGTAAGTTGAACATGCTGAGCTAGCATTGAAGGCTTGCCTCAAGGAACCCCATGTCCGCTGTTTTCCCTCCGCTTGACGAACAGAGCTTCGAACCCTCGATGTCGCAGCCAGACCGCGAGGTGGCCCAGCTGCGCGTGCCGCCGCATTCCATCGAAGCCGAGTCCAGCGTGCTGGGCGGCCTGCTGCTGGACAACAACGCCTGGGACCGCGTGGGCGACCTGTTGGTGGAGAGCCACTTCTACCGCCACGAACACCAGATGGTGTACTCGGCCATCGGTGCGCTGATCAACGCCAGCAAGCCCGCCGACGTCATCACCGTCTTCGAGCACCTGAAGAACCAGGGCAAGGCGCAGGAGATGGGCGGCCTGGCCTACCTGAACAACCTGGCCCAGTACGTCCCCAGCGCCAGCAACATCCGCCGCTACGCCGAGATCGTTCGCGAGCGGGCCATCCTGCGCAAGCTGGTGACGGCGAGCGATGAAATATCGACCAATGCCTTCAATCCGCAGGGCAAGACGGTGGAGCGCATCCTGGACGAGGCCGAGGCCAAGATCTTCGCCATCGGCGAAGAGGGCTCGCGCACCAAGCAGGGCTTTCAGTCGCTGGACACCCTGGTGATCGACCTGCTCGACCGGGTGCAGGAGATGGCGGACAACCCGGTGGACGTGACCGGCGTGCCCACCGGCTTTGCCGACCTGGACCGCATGACGTCGGGCCTGCAGGCGGGTGACATGGTGGTGCTGGCAGCCCGCCCCTCTATGGGCAAGACCTCGTTCGCGGTGAACATCGCTGAACACGTGGCACTCAACGAAGGCCTTCCGGTCGCCATCTTCTCGATGGAAATGGGCGCTGCCCAGCTGGCGGTGCGTATCGTGGGCTCCATCGGCCGGGTGAACCAGGGCAACTTGCGCACGGGCAAACTGACCGACGACGAATGGCCGCGCCTGACCGAGGCGATCGAAAAGCTGCGCACCGTGTCGCTGCACATCGATGAGACCCCCGGCCTCACCCCTGGCGAGCTGCGGGCCAACGCCCGGCGGCTGGCGCGCCAGTGCGGCAAGCTCGGGCTGATCGTGGTCGACTACCTGCAGCTCATGAGCGGCTCGGGCGCTGGCAGCTCCGACAACCGCGCCACCGAGCTGGGCGAAATCTCCCGGGGCCTCAAGATGCTGGCCAAGGAGTTGCAGTGCCCGGTGATCGCGCTGTCGCAGCTCAACCGCTCGGTCGAGCAGCGCACCGACAAGCGCCCCATGATGTCCGACCTGCGGGAGTCCGGCGCCATCGAGCAGGATGCCGACATCATCATGTTCATCTACCGCGACGACTACTACAACAAGGACAGCAAGGAGCCGAACGTGGCTGAGGTCATCATCGGCAAGCAGCGTAACGGCCCCACAGGTACCGTGAAGCTGTTCTTCCAGAAGAACCAGACCCGCTTTGAGAACCTGGCGATGGGCTCGGGCGACGATTATTGATAGAAAAATAGCCGCTACCGCTTGTCTATCAAGCGCTAGCAGCTATCAATATGTGAGCGTTTTGCGGATGTCGCTCTGGCACCGCAACCCGTCTTTTGCCAAAAAGGGCTGGTACCTTGTCGGCCCTGACCGGCCCTGTTCGCCTCTGTTCGGCTCCGTCCACCGCTGTGGCGCTACAGCTGCGTTACAGCTGCGCTATTGCTACTGCCGCAGCACCTGGATCAGCAAGCCCGCACCCAGTACGCCCAGCACCGCTACCGCAGCGGTCAAGCGCTGGCTGCGCTTTCGCAGTGCTTCCACGGCTTGTACCACCTGGGCGTTCTGCTCGGCCAGTGACTGGATCAGCACGGCGGATGCCTGCTGCTCCTGTTCCAGGCGTGCCACGCGGTCCTGCCACTGGCGCAGGGCCGTTTCAGGCGTTGCCGCCAGGCTGGCAGGTGTGCCCGCCGCGGTGTCCGACCCGGCTGCACCGTGGCCCGCCCGGGTGGCGCCCATGAGCTTTTTGGCCGCAGCCAGCACCTGGGGTGTCGCCTCGATGACGTCGCGCCACGGCACCAGCTTGAGCGCCGTGATCCATCCCGCCGCCAACTCAGAGCACCTCGCTCGCGAAATCCGCCAGGCGCGAGCGTTCGCCGCGTGCCAGCGTGATGTGCCCGCTGTGCGGCCAGCCCTTGAAGCGGTCCACCGCATAGGTCAGGCCCGAGGAGCCTTCGGTCAGGTACGGCGTGTCGATCTGCGCCAGGTTGCCCATGCAGATGATCTTGGTGCCGGGGCCCGCGCGGGTGATCAGCGTCTTCATCTGCTTGGGCGTCAGGTTCTGCGCCTCGTCGATGATCACGTATTTGTTCAAAAAGGTGCGGCCGCGCATGAAGTTCATGCTCTTGATCTTGATGCGGCTGCGGATCAGCTCGTTGGTGGCGGCACGGCCCCACTCGCCGGCATTGCCGCCGTCGCCCTTGGCCAGAAACTCGAGGTTGTCGTCCAGCGCGCCCATCCAGGGGCCCATCTTTTCCTCTTCGGTGCCGGGCAGGAAGCCGATGTCCTCGCCTACGCTCACGGTGGCGCGGGTCATGATGATCTCGGTGTAGCGGCGGTCGTCCAGCACCTGGGTCAGGCCCGCGGCCAGGGCCAGCAGGGTCTTGCCGGTGCCGGCCGTGCCGGTCAGGGTGACGAAGTCGATGTCGGGGTCCATGAGCAGGTTCATGGCGTAGTTCTGCTCGCGGTTGCGCGTGGTCACGCCCCACACCGCGTGCTTGGCCGAGCCGTAGTCCTTGAGCGTCTGAAGCACCGCCGTCTTTTCGCGGATCTCGCTCACGCGGGCGAACAGGCTGGGCTCGCCGGGCGCTTCGAAGTACACGAACTGGTTGATCATCAATTGCGGCACGATGGGCCCGCCGATGCGGTAGTAGGTGTGCGCTCCGCTCTGCCAGCTTTCGACGTTCTTGCCGCTCTTGGCCCAGAAGTCGGGCGGCAGCGCCAGCACGCCGGCGTACAGCAGGTCGCCGTCTTCCAGGGTCTTGTCGTTCTGGTAGTCCTCAGCGTTCAGGCCCAGGGCGCGCGCCTTGACGCGCATGTTGATGTCTTTGGACACCAGCACCACTTCGCGCGGCGCGTGTTCCTTGCGCAGGGCTTCGACCACACCCAGGATCTGGTTGTCGGCCTTGCCTTGTGGCAGGCTGGTGGGCAGGCTGTAGTCCAGCGGTGCGGTCTGAAAGTACAGGCAGCCGCCGGCAGCGCGCTGCCCGGTGGAGTCAAGCTTCAGGCCGCGCCCGATGTCGGCGCCCTGCACGCCGGCCAGTGCGTCCAGCGAGCGGCTGGTCTGGCGGCCGTTGCGGGCGACTTCGGTCATGCCCTTCTTGTGGCCGTCGAGCTCTTCCAGCACGATCATCGGCAGGAAGATGTCGTGCTCTTCAAAGCGGAACAGGCTGGTGGGGTCGTGCAGCAGCACGTTGGTGTCCAGAACGAACAGCTTGGTCGGGCCCTGGGACTTGCTGCGCTTGCTGCGGCTGGCCGATGGAGCTGCTGCAACCATAGGGGCGGCCACGGCGGGGGCTGCTGCTGCGGCAGACGCAGCGGTGGTGCGTGCCGGGGCCTTGCGGGCGGGGCTGCGGGACTCCACCGGGGCGGCAGGCTCGGCACGGGTGCTGCGCGTGGCCGTGCGCTCTGCCGTGGTAGTGGGCGTTGCGGGTGCGATGCTGGAGACGACCTGCAAGGAGGCCGTGCGTTCAGCCGCTGCCTTGCGGGCTGTGGTGCGTGCTGCCGGTGTCGCCACTTCGGGTGCCGAGCTGATGGCATCGGCTGCTTCTGCAGCGGTGGCCGTGGTGGCCGCCTTGCCGGGGCGGGCGGTCACATCGTAGGCTTCGGGGGCGAGGAGGGCGGCGCGCCGGCTGGGGGCTGGGGGCAGGGGCATGGTGACAGGGCCTCGGTCAGTGACGGTGGAAATATCGAAAGTCAGAAAGCAAAAAGCCGCCTGGAGACCAAGGCGGCTTTTTGGGATGGGGTAGTAGACGTTGCGGGAGCCAGGAGCATCAAACCATTATGCCTATTCCTGATGTCAGGCCTGGGCAAAACCGCAGAGCTGTCGGTTGGATGCGCTGTGTTCCCGTGCAATCTGCTGTCAGGCGGCTTTTTTCAGCGCCTTGATGGACTTCACGGCCTTGAGGACTTCGTCCACGTGGCCGGGGACCTTCAGGCCGCGCCATTCCTGCACCAAAATGCCATCCGGGCCGACCAGGAAGGTGCTGCGCTCGATGCCCTTGACCTTCTTGCCGTACATGATCTTGTTCTTGACCACGCCAAACATGTGGCACATTTTCTCTTCGGTGTCAGCGATGAGTTCGAAGGGCAGTTCGAGCTTTTCCTTGAAATCGTCGTGCGACTTCATGTTGTCGCGCGACACGCCGAACACGGCGGCGCCAGCCTTCACGAAGTCCTTGTACTTGTCACGGAACTGCATGGCTTCCGTGGTGCAGCCCGGCGTGTTGTCCTTGGGGTAGAAGTAGAGCACCATGATCTGGCCAAGGTGGGTGGTATTGGAAACCTTGAGTCCACCGGTCGCGTTGGCTTCAAATTCGGGGAGGGGTTTGTTGACAACGATCGCCATATCACTTCAATCTCTCAGGATGTAGTCGTTGATAAGCCGGGGGAAGCGGGTGTGTTATTGCTCTTGTGAGTGCCCCCGACCGCAACCCGTGATTTTACTCCGAAATCGATTGCTAACCAAATGTAAGACTGTGTGTCCAAGCCTTTCGCGCACAGGGCACCGCGCGGCAGCGCACGCTAAAGCGCCCGGCGGCGCCATCCGCTAATCAGGCGGAGGGTCAGGCGTCAGGTTTCCAGCAGCAGGGCGGCGACCACGTTGCGCCCTTCGCTTGCCAGGATGTTGTAGGTGCGGCAGGCGGCAGCCGTGTCCATGGTTTCCAGACCCAGCCGGCGGGCGATCAGTGGCGCCAGCCAGGCCGGGGGCGGAAACCGGTTGCGCGTGCCGCTGCCGAAGATGACGAGCTCCGTCTCCAGCTGGGCCAGTTGCGCGAAGTGTTCGGCCGTGAGGTCTTCAAAACGCGCGCAGGGCCAGGCCTCGCGCAGGCCGTTCGAGCCGATGATGACGCTGTGGGTGATCTTGTCGGCGTCCACGCCGATCCAGCCGGGGCCGTATCCGCTGATGGTTTGTGCGTTCGAGCGGTCGGGCTGAAATTTCATGGGTGTCGCAGGCAGCCGTGGCGGGCGGCGGTGTGGCAGCGGGCCTTCGAGAGAAGGGGCCGGTGGTACATCTGATCTGTGGTCAAATTATAGGTTCGCCAAGGTGCCCGCCGCTCTGGCCCGCCACCTGACCATACTCCTTCACCGTCAGCGCATGAAAACCGTCCAGAAATCCGCCAAGCTCGCCAACGTCTGCTACGACATCCGGGGGCCGATCATGGACGCGGCCAAGCAGATGGAGGAAGACGGGCACAAGATCATCAAGCTCAACATCGGCAACCTGGCGGTGTTCGGTTTCGATGCGCCGGAGGAGATCCAGCTGGACATGATCCGCAACCTGCCCAACTCGGCAGGGTATTCGGACAGCAAGGGCATCTTCGCGGCGCGCAAGGCCGTGATGCACGAGACGCAAAAGCAGGGCATCAAGGGCGTGGCGCTCGACGACATCTACCTGGGCAACGGCGCCAGCGAACTCATCGTGATGGCCACCAACGCGCTGCTGGACAACGGCGACGAGCTGCTGCTGCCCTCGCCCGACTACCCGCTGTGGACGGCTGCGGCCAGCCTGTCGGGCGGCACACCGGTGCACTACCTGTGCGACGAGGCCAACGGCTGGATGCCCGACCTGGCCGACATCCGCGCCAAGATCACGCCCCGCACGAAGGGCATCGTGGTCATCAACCCCAACAACCCCACTGGCGCGCTGTACTCGGACGACCTGCTCAAGGGCATCGTCGCCATCGCCCGCGAACACGGCCTTGTGATCTTTGCGGACGAGGTGTACGACAAGGTGCTGTACGACGGCACCAAGCACACGGCCATCGGCTCGCTGAGCCAGGACGTGCTCACGCTCACGTTCAACTCGCTGTCCAAGAGCTACCGCTCTTGCGGCTACCGCGCTGGCTGGTTGGTGGTGTCGGGCGACAAGAAGCCCGCCCGGGACTACATCGAGGGCCTGAACATGCTCTCGAACATGCGCCTGTGCGCCAACGTGCCCGGCCAGTGGGCCGTTCAGACGGCGCTGGGCGGCTACCAGAGCATCAACGAGCTGGTGGGCGAGGGCGGCCGCCTGCGCAAGCAGCGCGACCTGGCGTACGAGCTCATCACCGCCATCCCTGGCGTGACCTGCGTCAAGCCCCAGGCGGCGCTGTACATGTTCCCGCGCCTGGACCCGGCTGTGTACCCCATCGAGGACGACCAGCAGTTCTTCCTGGAGCTGCTGCAGGAAACCAAGGTCATGCTGGTGCAGGGCACCGGCTTCAACTGGGCGGCTCCCGACCACTTCCGCATCGTGTTCCTGCCCCACGAGGACGACCTGCGCGACGCCATCGGCCGGGTGGCGCGCTTCCTGGAGCAGTACCGCAAGCGCAAGCAGGCTGCTGCGGCGGCAGCCTCGGCTGCGGCTTGAGTGGCGCGCCGCCGAGTGAGGAGGGCTTTTCACATGCGTATCCGTTTCGTCGCCCACCGCGCGGTGGCCGTGCTGGCCTTGGCTGCAACGTTGCCGTCCGCGCACGCCGCAGACCCCAAGCCAGAGCCCGTCAGGTTCCAGCACAAGGATTGGGCGCTGCAATGCGACAACACGCGCACCTGCCGCGCTGTGGGCTACCAGTCGGAGGACGGTGATTTCGAACCTGCCTCCATCCTCCTGACGCGTCCTGCAGGCCCGAATGCGCCGGTGCAGGTGGACCTGCAGGTCTATTCCGAAAAGGCCGACCCCGCGGCGCTCGATCTGCAGGTGGGCAAGCTTTCGCTTCGCGGCCTGGAGGGGACCATCCCGCGAGTGCCAGCCGGCCAGGTGCCGCGCCTGCTGCAGGAACTGCTCAGGAACGACGAGGCAACGCTGTCAGCAGGCAACGACCGGTGGACGCTGTCCCTGGCAGGGGCCAGCGCCGTGCTGCTCAAGATGGACGAGGCTCAAGGCCGCATTGGCACGCCGGGCGCGCTGGTGCGGCGCGGTACCAAGGCGGAGTCCTCGGTGCTGCGGCCCGCGGCCGCGCCCGTGGTCAAAGGTGTCTTGCCGGTGGCGCCTCGCAAGGGCGATGGTGCGCTGGCCAGGCCCCTGCTCGCCGAGATCGACCGTGCCAGTGTGGCCGACCAGTGCAACGGCCAGGACCCGCTGAACCCGTCCACCGCCCAGGTCCGCCGGCTCACGGACCGCAAGCTTTTGGTGTCCCTGCCCTGCGGCATGGGCGCCTATAACTACAGCAAACTGCTGTGGGTCGCCAGCGACCTGCCGCCCCACAAGCCCGAGCCTTTGCAGGACGTGGACGGCGAGTTCGATGCTGACACGGGCTCTGTCCATTCGGCTATGAAGGGCCGCGGCATCGGCGACTGCTGGTCGACGCGCGACTGGCAGTTCGACGGGCAGGGCTTCGTGCTCACCCGTGAAGCTGGCGACAGCATGTGCCGGGGCTTTCCTGGCGGCGCCTGGCAGTTGCCGAGCTACGTCACGCGCTGAGGCCCAGCCCCGCTGCGCCGCGGCTGCCTGTCCTCCATTTCAACCCGATTCAACCCTTTTCCAACATCACCATGAAACCCATCCAAGTAGGCCTTCTGGGCATCGGCACCGTCGGCAGCGGCGTGTTCAACGTGCTCCAGCGCAACCAGGAAGAAATCCGCCGCCGCGCCGGCCGCGGCATCGAGATCACCATGGTGGCCGACCTCGACGTGGACCGCGCCAAGGCCGCGGTGGGTGACGGCATCGAGGTCGTGAACGACGCCCGCGCCATCATCGCCAACCCCGATATCGACATCGTCATCGAGCTCATCGGCGGCTACGGCATCGCCCGCGCGCTGGTGCTCGAGGCCATCGCAGCCGGCAAGCACGTCGTCACCGCCAACAAGGCGCTGCTGGCCGTGCACGGCACCGAGATCTTCGCGGCCGCATCGGCCAAGGGCGTGATGGTGGCCTTCGAGGCCGCCGTGGCCGGTGGCATCCCCATCATCAAGGCGCTGCGCGAAGGCCTGACCGCCAACCGCATCCAGTGGATCGCCGGCATCATCAACGGCACCACCAACTTCATCCTGTCGGAGATGCGCAGCAAGGGCCTGGACTTCGACGTGGTGCTGAAAGAAGCGCAGCGCCTGGGCTACGCCGAGGCTGACCCCACCTTCGACATCGAAGGCGTGGACGCCGCGCACAAGGTCACGCTGATGAGCGCCATTGCCTTCGGCATCCCGGTGCAGTTCGACAAGGCCTACGTCGAAGGCATCACCAAGCTGGGTGCTGCCGACATCAAGTACGCCGAGCAGCTGGGCTACCGCATCAAGCTCTTGGGCATCACCAAGCGCGTCGACAAGGGCGTGGAGCTGCGCGTGCACCCGAGCCTGGTGCCTTCCAAACGCCTGATCGCCAACGTCGAAGGCGCCATGAACGCCGTGGTGGTGCAGGGCGATGCCGTGGGCACCACGCTGTACTACGGCAAGGGCGCGGGCAGCGAGCCCACCGCCAGCGCCGTCATCGCCGACCTGGTGGACATCGCCCGCCTGCACACGGCCGACCCCGAGCACCGCGTGCCGCACCTGGCCTTCCAGGCCCACACGCTGACGGACGCCATGGGCACGCTGCCGGTGCTGCCGATGAGCGAAGTGGTCACCAGCTACTACCTGCGCCTTCGCGTGGCCGACCAGGCCGGCGTGCTCGCCAAGGTCACCGGCCTGCTGGCCGAAGCCGGCGTGAGCATCGACGCGGTGCTGCAGCGCGAAGCCGACGAAGTGGGAGGCGAAGGCTCCACCCAGACCGACCTGATCATCCTGACCCACGACACCCGCGAAGGCACCATGGACGCCGTCATCGCCCAGATGCAGGCGCTTCCCACGGTGCTGGCGCCCATCACGCGCATCCGCAAGGAGGAACTGAACTGATGCTGTACATCTCCACCCGCGGCCATGCCGACCGCAAGCATTTCTGCGACATCCTGCTCGAAGGCCTGGCGCCCGACGGCGGCCTGTACCTGCCCGAGCAGTACCCCAAGATCAGCGGCGCCACGCTGACCAAGCTGCGCAAGGCGTACCACGAGCAGGGCTACGCCGAACTGGCGTTCCAGATCCTGTCGCTGTACATCGACGACATCCCTGCCGCCGACCTGAAGGCCATCTGCGCCAAGACGTACACGGCCGAAGTGTTCGGCACGGGCGAGATCGTGCCCCTGCGCCACCTGGAAGACGGCCTGTGGCTCGAAGCCCTGTCCAACGGCCCCACGCTGGCCTTCAAGGACATGGCCATGCAGCTGCTGGGCAACCTGTTCGAGTATGAACTCAAGCGCCGCGGCGAAGAGCTGAACATTCTGGGCGCCACCAGCGGCGACACCGGCAGCGCGGCCGAGTACGCCATGCGCGGCAAAGAGGGCGTGCGCGTCTTCATGACCTCGCCCCACGGCCGCATGAGCGCTTTTCAGCAGGCGCAGATGTTCAGCCTGCAGGACGAGAACATCCACAACATCGCCATCGAAGGCGTGTTCGACGACTGCCAGGACATCGTCAAGGCCGTGAGCAACGACCTCGACTTCAAGCGCAAATACAAGATCGGCACCGTCAACTCCATCAACTGGGCGCGTCTTTTGGCGCAGGTGGTGTACTACTTCGCGGGCTACATCCAGGCCACCGAGACCAACGACCAGAAGGTCAGCTTCACCGTGCCGTCGGGCAACTTCGGCAACGTCTGCGCGGGCCACGTGGCGCGCCAGATGGGCCTGCCGATCGCCAAGCTGGTGGTCGCCACCAACGAGAACGACGTGCTCGACGAGTTCTTTCGCACGGGCTCGTACCGCGTGCGCGCCGCAGCCGACACGCACGAGACGTCGAGCCCGTCGATGGACATCAGCAAGGCCAGCAACTTCGAGCGGTTCATCTTCGACCTGCTGGGCCGCAACGGCCAGCGCACCAAGGCCCTGTTCAGCGCCGCGCTGCAGACCTATGGCCGGTTCGATTTGAGCGCCGATCCGCTGTTCGCCGATGCGGCGGGCAAGTACGGCTTTGAAAGCGGCAAGAGCACCCACGCCGACCGCCTGGCCACCATCCGCGACACCCACCAGCGCCATGGCGTGACCATCGACACCCACACCGCCGACGGCGTGAAGGTGGCGCGTGAGCACCGTGGCGACGCATCGGTGCCGATGATCGTGCTGGAGACCGCGCTGCCCATCAAGTTCGCCGAGACCATCGAAGAAGCCCTGGGACACGCGCCCGAGCGGCCCGAGAAGTTCGCGGGCATCGAAGACCTGCCCAAGCGCGTGCAGGTGATGCCCGCCGATGTGGACCAGGTCAAGGCGTACATCCAGCGGGTGTGCGATAACGCCTGAGTGAGCAGTCCAGCGCAGCGGGGCAGGGTCCCGGTGCTGGCGTGCCTTGGCCGTGGCACCGCAGGCGGATTCAGCGGATCGGCAGGGCCCGGCGCCGCGCTGGCGCCGCCAAGCAGCCGTCGCGGCCCTCGCGGCACCGCTGCCTGGCCGCCACCGCGCGGCTTGACGGCCCCGAGAGCAGCGCTGCAGAGCGTTATTGAGCATAAAAATGGCCGCTACCGCTTGATAGGCATGCGCAAGCAGCTATTAAAAACGTAGCGACCGCAAGGAGCGATGGATGAAGGTGATCGGTTTTGCAGGCTTCTCCGGCAGTGGCAAGACCACGCTGGTCGAGCAACTCATCCCTGAGCTGCGCTTGCGCGGGCTGCGGGTGTCGGTGGTCAAGCACGCGCACCACAGCTTCGACGTGGACCACCCCGGCAAGGACACCTACCGCCACCGCGAGGCCGGTGCGTTCGAAGTGGTGGCGGCGTCCGACAAGCGCCTGATGCTGGTGCGCGAGTTCGAGCGCCCCGCCACGCTCTCCGTGCACCACCTGATCGCCGAGCTGTACGCGGGCGTGGACTGGGTGCTGGTGGAAGGCTTCAAGGACAGCGACCTGCTCAAGATCGAAGTCTGGCGCGCGCCCGAAGCCGGCCAGACGGCCAAGCCCGTGCGCTACCCCGAGGACGACTTCGTGGTGGCTGTCGCCACCGACGCGCCCGGTGCGCTCACGGTGCCCACGCAGTTGCCCCTGCTTGACCTCAACGCCCCGTCCGCGGTGGTGGACTGGCTGGTGCAGAACGAACAGCGGTTCGAGTACAACGAAGAGCTCTACGGGGCGGGGATGTAGTCCCATTCAAGCGACGGGAACCACCACCACCATGAACCGCCCCCTCAAATCCCTGGACGACGCGCTGGCCGAGCTGCTGGCGCACGCAGTGCCGCCGACAGCCACGCAGGCGGTCTCCACCTTCGACGCCGACGGCCGCGTGCTGGCGCAGGACTGCGTCTCGGCGCTGCACGTGCCCCCGCAGGACAACAGCTCCATGGACGGCTACGCGGTGCGCCGGGCCGACGTGCCCGCGGCGGGCAGGGTGCTGCCGGTGTCGCAGCGCATTGCCGCGGGCAGCGCTGGCGAGCCGCTGCAAAGCGGCACGGCAGCGCGCATCTTCACCGGCGCGCCGGTGCCCGAGGGCGCCGACGCCATCCTGATGCAGGAAGACTGCGAAGCCCTGGCGGACCAGGGCAGCGTGCGCATCAACGCCGTGCCCCAGCCCGGCCAGTGGATCCGGCGCGCCGGCGAAGACATCACCCGCGGTGCGGTGGTGCTGGCGCGGGGTTCGCGCCTGTCGCCCGCCGAGCTGGGCCTGGCCGCGAGCATCGGCCTGCACGTGCTGCAGGTCGCACGCCGGCCGCGCGTGGCGCTGTTTTCCACCGGCGACGAACTGGTGATGCCCGGCGAGGTGCCGCCCGAGCAGATGCGCCCCGGCGCCATCTACAACAGCAACCGGTTCTTTCTGCGCGCCATGCTGCAGCGCCTGGGCTGCGAGGTGACCGACCTGGGCATCGTCCCGGACCGGCGCGACGCGACGGTACAGGCGCTGCGCAGCGCCAGCGCAGACCACGACCTCATCCTCACCAGCGGCGGCGTGTCGGTGGGTGAAGAGGACCACATCAAGCCCGCTGTCGAGTCGCTCGGCCGCCTCGACCTGTGGCAAATCGCCATGAAGCCCGGCAAGCCGTTCGCCTACGGCCAGATCCCCCGGGCCGAGGGCGCAGCGCACTTCATGGGCCTACCCGGCAACCCCGTGTCGAGCTTTCTGACCTTTGCACTGCTGGTGCGGCCGTTCGTGCTGCGCCTGCAGGGCGTGCAGGACGTTGCCCCCAGGTCCATCGCTGCCCGCGCTGATTTCAGCTGGCCCAAAGCCGACAAACGCCGCGAATTCCTGCGCGTGCGGCACAACGCGGCCGGCGGGCTCGACCTGTTCGCCAACCAGAGCTCGGGCGTGCTCACCTCGGCCGCTTGGGGCCATGGTGTGGTGGACAACCCGGCGGGCCAGACGATTGCCTCTGGCGATACGGTGCGGTTCATCGCTTTCTCGGAGCTGCTGGAATGAAACACCCCCTGAGTCGCTTCGCGCCTTCCCCCTCTCTCGCATTGCTATGCAATGCGGGAGGGGAACGCCCCCAGCGCAAGCGCTGGATACGCCGCCTTCGCGGCGGGGCGGCCCTTGCGCGGGGGCGCTGGCTCAGAGCGTGCCAGTTTCATGCGCTGCAAATGACGCGCCGCGTTATGGAAAACTGAGATGAAAGTCGGTATACGTTACTTCGCCTCCATCCGCGAGGCCATTGGGCACGGCAGCGAGGCGATTGAGACCTCTGCCGCCACGCTGGGTGACCTGCGCGACGAACTGATTGCACGCGGCGGTGCCCACGCCAGCAGCCTGGCACGCGGCCGGGCCGTGCGCATGGCGCTCAACCAGACCTTGAGCGATGAATCCGCCACCCTGGCCGATGGGGCCGAGGTGGCGTTTTTTCCGCCGGTGACGGGCGGTTAGCCGGGCGCGCTCTTTTACGCCCTGGCAAGTCACCTCACAGCGCCTTCAAACGATCTTGCAGCGCCTTCGAGGCCGGCATCATCGGCGCGCGCAGTTCGCTGCGCATCCACCCTGCATGCGCCAGCATCGCCTTGAGCGGGGCCGGGTTGGGCTCGGCAAAACATGCGTCCACCCAGGGTTGCAAGGCTTGCCACACCGGGCGGGCTGCGGGCAGGTCGCCTGAGCGCAGCAAAGCCGTCAACTCCACAAACTGCGGTGTCTGCCAGTGCGCGCTGGCCGAGATGGCGCCGGCGCCGCCCAGGGCCAGCGTGTGGAAGATCTGCGCGTCTTCGCCCGTCAGCACCTGCAGCCGGCCATCGGCGATCAGGGCCTGCGTCTTGGCGGGGCTGCCACCGCAGTCCTTGATGCCCTGGATGCGCGGATGCGCCGCCAGCGCCAGCAGCGTCTCGGTGCTGATCGTGGCACCCGTGCGGTAGGGAATGTCGTAAATCAGCACGGGCACCGCGCTGGCGTCGGCCAGGGTGCGAAACCAGTGCAGCAGGCCTTCTTGCGAGGGGCGGATGTAGTGGGGGGCGGACACCAGCAGGCCCACCACCGGGTAGTGCGCCAGCGCGCGCACCTGCTCCAGCATCTGGCCCTGGTGGTAGCCCGACAGGCCCATCACCACGGGCAACCCCTGGGCGGCGCCCAGCACGGTCTCCAGCACCTGCAGTTGCTCGGCCTTGTCGAGGGCCGCCGCCTCGCCGGTCGAGCCGCAGGCCACGAAGCCCGCAACACCGTCGGCACAGAGCCGGGCGGTGAGGGCGGCCAGGGCCGGATGGTCCACGGCACCATCCTTGAACGGCGTGACCAGGGCGATCCACAGCCCGCTGAAGATGGTGCGGGTGGGCGCAGGGAGTGTGACCTCGGGTGTAGTGGTGAGGACAGCGGAAGCAGGTGTCGTCAGTGTGGGCATGCGCAGGGTTCTTTCAGGGTTCGACCAAGGGAAGAACCGTCCGAAAAAGAACGCGCGGAATGCCGGGGAGGGAAGAAAAAGAAAGCGGGATTTCTCTACCAGGTGGTTCCGTCGCTCATCCGGACGGAACCACAGCTCCGGTCAGATGAGCTCTGGTTTTTTGGCTTTGACCACGCACTGCAAGGCCACCGCGGGAGCGGTGATCAGGGCAGAAATGCGGTGCGTGGGCATGGGGCGCAGTATAGCGACGAGCCTGCAAGACGATGTCTGATGGGCGCCACGGCAGGCAGCGGGCTGATGAAGGCCAGCGCGGCGCCTTGGGGTGTTCGTCGCGGCTTGCTGTAGCGCAGCAGGACTCAGGGCGCCCGGCTTGCTGCGGGTGCCTCGGCTGGGTTCGATGGATCCTCGGCAGGCAGCGGTGGCAGGAGCTCCGGGCAGGGCCAGTTCAGCATCTCGGCCAGGCGCGTGACGATCCACGTCGCCTCGGCCACCGACACGCCCGATTCGGCGCTGCACAGCCCGGCGTGGATGCGCCGCAAGATCTCGGCCTCCGACGGTGCCTGCACGTGGTACAGCGTCTGCGCGTGTTCCACCAGGTGGCCCGCCAGGTCCTCGCACAGTTCGTAGCGGGTGCGCACCACGGCGGGCTTCTCCGTCAGCCGGTTGCGGGTGTCGCTGTACACGGCCATGAAGGAGGGCGGGACGTGGATCTGGTTGTCGTCATCCATGGGCTTCTCGCTCAATCGGGCGTGAACAGGCGCTCGAACCGGGCCTGGTCGGCAGGCAGCTCGAAGCTCACCACCTGGCCCATCTTCATGTCCGACAGCCGGCACGCCGCGAACAGCGTGGTCTTGCCCGCCAGGTCCATCACATCGAGGTCGATGATGGCGTAAGGGTAGGGCACGAAGACCTGGTGCTCGAACACGTCCTTGTGCGCATTGCGCGGCGAAGGGTAGAGCTTGTAGAGGTCGGTGGTGATGGTTTGCGTGGCCATGGAGGTGGGGAAGTGCCCTGCGAGCGGGCACTGGGGGTAAAGTGCGGGCCCATCGTACAGACAATCACACATCCTCCATGGCAAAACCCAAAAGTGAATGGCCCGGCAAAGTCCTGGCCCTGGTGCAGGGCGGCAACATTGACGCCGCCATCGCCCAGATCAAGGTGGCCCCGACCGTGGGCGACGTGACGCGCCTGCAGGCGCTGCTGGCCAAGCTGCCGCCAAAGCCGGCGCTCGCGCAGTTGAACAAAGTGGTCGAAGAAGAGCTCGCCCTGCTGGCCGCGCCCCGGCTGCACCGCTCGCCATGACCACGCCGCGCGACTTGCCGCAGGGGTCAGGGGCTGTGGCGCTGCCCCGCGTGTCCATCCAGACGCAGGACTTCGACCTGTCCACCGAAATCGCCGCGCTGCGCAGCCACAACAAGGGCGTAGGCGCCGTCTGCAGTTTCATCGGGACGGTGCGGGATCGCAATGAAGGCGATGCCGTGTCGTCGATGGAGCTGGAGCACTACCCCGGCATGACCGAAAAATCCATCGAGGCCATGGTGGACGAGGCGCTTCGCCGCTTCGACATCTTCGGCGCCCGCATCATCCACCGCGTGGGGCTGCTGCAGCCGCTCGACCAGATCGTGCTGGTGGCCGTGACCAGCGCGCACCGCGGCCAGAGCTTTCAGGCCTGCGAATTCCTGATGGACTACCTCAAGACCCAGGCGCCGTTCTGGAAGAAGGAAGAAACCTCGCAGGGCGCCCGCTGGGTGGATGCGCGGGTGAGCGACGACGCGGCGCTGGCACGCTGGGGCATCACGGCGCAGAACGCATAGGGCTGCCCGGCGCTACCCCAGGCCGCCTTCCGGCCGCAGTGCACGTGGCGTGTGGGTGCAAGCAGGGTATTTCAGGTTAAAAATGCCTCTGCCGCGCTTGGGGTAAGCGCTAACAGCTATTAAAAATATAGCAACGAGGTGCGGTGCACTCAGGAGAGTTTGCTGATCCACGTCATCCCCGGGCGAGGTGACTGTCTTGAAATCGGGCATTTCCCGCCCCAATTGGTCTGCAATTCGGAGGACATTCACCCATGCGTCTCGACAAATTCACCACCAAGTTTCAAGAAGCCCTGAGCGACGCCCAGACCCTGGCCCTGGGCAGTGACCACGCCTACATCGAGCCCGTCCACGTCATCGTGGCCATGCTGCGGCAGGACGATGGCCCGCGGGCGCTGCTGCAGCGCGCCGGCGTCAATGTGCAAGGTTTGCTGGCCGCGGCAGAGTCCGCTGTGCAGCGCCTGCCCCAGGTGCAGGGCAACGACCAGGTGCAGGGCGGCCCGGAGCTCGGCCGCGTGCTGCAGGCCACCGAGAAGGAAGCCATCAAGCGCGGCGACCAGTTCATCGCGAGCGAGCTGTTCCTGCTGGCCGTGATCGACAGCAAGGGCGAGGCGGCGCGCATCGCCAAGGAAAACGGCCTGACCCGCAAGAGCCTGGAGACCGCCATCGACGCGGTGCGCGGCGGCCAGAAGATGGACAGCGCCGAGGCCGAGGGCCAGCGCGGTGCCCTGGCCAAGTACTGCATGGACCTGACCGAGCGCGCCCGCATCGGCAAGTTGGACCCCGTGATCGGCCGCGACGACGAGATCCGCCGTGCCATCCAGGTGCTGCAGCGCCGCACCAAGAACAACCCCGTGCTCATCGGCGAGCCCGGCGTGGGCAAGACCGCCATCGTCGAAGGCCTGGCCCAGCGCATCGTGGCGGGCGAGGTGCCTGAGTCGCTCAAGGGCAAGCGCGTGTTGTCGCTCGACATGGCCGCCCTGCTGGCCGGTGCCAAGTACCGCGGCGAGTTCGAAGAGCGCCTCAAGGCCGTGCTCAACGAGCTGGCCAAGGACGAGGGCCAGACCATCGTCTTCATCGACGAGCTGCACACCATGGTGGGCGCGGGCAAAGGCGAAGGCGCGATGGACGCGGGCAACATGCTCAAGCCCGCCCTCGCGCGTGGCGAGCTGCACTGCGTTGGCGCCACCACGCTCGACGAATACCGCAAGTACATCGAGAAGGATGCTGCGCTGGAGCGCCGCTTCCAGAAGATCCTGGTGGGCGAGCCCACGGTGGAGGCCACCATCGCCATCCTGCGCGGCCTGCAGGAAAAATACGAGGTGCACCATGGCGTGGACATCACCGACCCGGCCATCGTGGCCGCGGCCGAGCTGAGCCACCGCTACATCACCGACCGCTTTTTGCCCGACAAGGCCATCGACCTGATCGACGAGGCTGCCTCCAAGATCAAGATCGAGATGGACTCCAAGCCCGAGGTCATGGACCGCCTGGACCGCCGCCTGATCCAGCTGCAGATCGAGCGCGAGGCCGTGCGCCGCGAGAAGGACGAGTCGTCGCTCAAGCGCTTCGGCCTGATCGAGGAAGAGATCGCCAAGCTGCAAAAGGAGATCGCCGACTACGACGAGATCTGGCAGGCCGAAAAGGCCCAGGCCCAGGGCAGCGCGCAAGTGCGCGAAGCCATCGACAAGCTCAAGTTCCAGATCGAGGAATTCACCCGCAAGGGCGACTTCAACAAGGTGGCCGAGCTGCAGTACGGCAAGCTGCCAGACCTGGAGCGCCAGCTGAAAGAAGCGCAGGCGCAAGAGGATGGCAAGGACGGTGCTCCTGCCCCGCGCCGCCTGCTGCGCACGCAGGTGGGCGCCGAAGAGATCGCCGAAGTGGTGAGCCGCGCCACGGGCATTCCCGTGTCCAAGATGCTGCAGGGCGAAAAGGACAAGCTCCTGCAGATGGAAGACAAGCTGCACGAGCGCGTGGTCGGCCAGGAGGAGGCGATTGCCGCGGTGGCCAACGCCATCCGCCGCTCGCGCTCGGGCTTGTCGGACCCGAACCGTCCCACGGGCTCGTTCCTGTTCCTGGGCCCCACGGGCGTGGGCAAGACCGAGCTGTGCAAGGCGCTGGCGGGCTTCTTGTTCGACAGCGAAGACCACCTGATCCGCATCGACATGAGCGAGTTCATGGAGAAGCATTCGGTGGCCCGCCTGATCGGCGCGCCGCCCGGCTACGTGGGCTACGAGGAGGGCGGCTACCTGACCGAAGCCGTGCGCCGCAAGCCCTACAGCGTGCTGCTGCTCGACGAGGTGGAAAAGGCCCACCCCGATGTGTTCAACGTGCTGCTGCAGGTGCTGGACGACGGCCGCCTGACGGATGGGCAGGGCCGTACCGTGGACTTCAAGAACACGGTGATCGTGATGACGAGCAACATCGGCTCGCACCTGATCCAGGCCATGGTGGGGCAGGACGCCGAGGACATCAAGGAAGCGGTGTGGGGCGAGCTCAAGAACCACTTCCGCCCCGAGTTCCTGAACCGCATCGACGAGACCGTGGTGTTCCATGGCCTGGACGCGCAGCACATCGCCGCCATCGCCAAGATCCAGCTGCACCAGCTGCAATCCCGGCTGGCCAAGATGGATTTGGACTTGCAGGTGTCGGACGCGGCCTTGGCAGAATTGGCCAAGGTGGGGTTTGACCCCGTGTTCGGCGCGCGGCCGCTCAAGCGGGCGATCCAGCAGCGGCTGGAGAACCCGCTGTCCAAGCTGCTGCTGGAAGGGCGGTTCCCGCCCAAGAGCGTGATCCCGGTCACGGTGAACCCGGTGCTGGAGCCCGGCGTCTTTCAGTTCGGCGCTGCAGCGCAGGGCTGACAGACTGATGTGTTGAACGCGCACGCCGCCCGGGGCTCTCACGAGGCCCGGGCGGCGTTGGCGCAGTTGTGAAGGAGAGGTGTCGTTTGAACGAATTTGTTGCAGGGGTTCTGCGTTTTGTGGTGCGCCTGGTGGTCGTGGCCCTGGGGCTGGTGCTGTTCTTGAGCCTGCTCGCGGGTGTCATGGTGCTGGCGCTGGTCTGGGCATTGCGCGCAGGCTGGGCCTGGCTCACCGGCAGGCCCGTCACCCCGTGGGTCATGCGCATGGATCCGCGCACGGGTTTCAGCACGGCGTTTCGCTCTACCCAGCGCTGGTCGTCGGGGGCGCCGGCAGGCCCGCAGAACGCGTCCGAATCCGACGACGGGGTGCACGAGCCCGCAGCGTCGCGCCGCGGCGGCATCCTGCCCGGCGCTGCGCAGGTGACCGATGTGGAGGCGCGGGAGCTGCGCTGATCGGTGCTCTCGAGCACTGATGTCCCGGCACCTTGGGCTTGTAGCGGTGGTGGGGCCCGCCGCGCAGCATGGATCCGCATCCATCTGCACCCGTCCTCATCGACGCAGCTCTCTAGACGGAGCTTTTTGACACCGCACGCGGGCTCCGCGGCCCGATACTGCGACATGCTCCCGCCCGCACCGCGCAGGCACCGGCCCTGCATGCATGCGTGCTGGTCAGCGCAGGGCCCGGCGGGCCGGTGGCACCTCCTTATCATTGAGCCATGACACCAGCCGATATCCACGCCCACTTCGATCTTCAACGCCAGGCAAGCCGCGAGCACGTCGATGTGCCCCTGCTGGTACGCCGCGAGCGCCTGCTGCGCCTGTCCAAGATGCTGGACGAGAACGGGCCGGTGCTGGCGGCGGCGGTGCAAGCCGACTTTGGCATGCGCTCCCCGCGCCTGACCGAGGTGGCGGATTTCTTCGTGCTGCGCACCTTGCTGTCACACACGCTGAGCCACCTGGCCAAGTGGATGAAGCCGCGCAAGGTGCGCACGCCCATCTTCCTGCAGCCTGCAAGCGCGCACATCCAGCGCCAGCCGCTGGGCGTAGTGGGCGTGATTGCCCCGTGGAACTACCCGGTGCAACTGGCGCTGGCGCCGGCCATCACCGCGCTGGCGGCGGGCAACCGCGTGATGCTCAAGCCCAGCGAGCTCACTCCGCACACATCCGCCCAGCTGGCCGCTCTGGTGGCGCAGTTCTTCACGCCCGACGAGTTCTGCGTGGTGCAGGGCGACGCCAATTTGTCGGCGCTGTTCGCGTCGCTGCCGTTCGACCACCTGGTGTTCACCGGCTCCACCGCCGTGGGCCGCAAGGTGGCGCAGGCCGCGGCCCAGCACCTCACGCCCACCACGCTGGAGCTGGGGGGCAAGTCGCCTTGCATCATCGACGGGCACTGCGACATGCAGGACGCGGCCCTCAAGATCGCGCACGGCAAGCTGCTCAACGCCGGGCAGACCTGCATCGCGCCCGACTACGTGCTGCTGCCGCGCGGCCGCGAGGGTGAGTTTGCCCAGGCCTATCGCACGGCCGTGGCGCGCCTGTTCCCCACCATCGAGGGCAACGGCGACTACGCCTCCATCATCACGCCGCGCCACCATGCCCGGCTGCGCACGATGCTGCAGCAGGCCCAGACGCAGGGCGCCGAAGTGCAGACCATCGACCCCGCCGCCGGCAAACCCGCTGTGCCCACCGTGGGCACGCTGGGCGATGGTGCCAGCCGCCAGATGCTGCCCACGCTGGTGTTCGGCGCCACGTCGGCCATGCAGCTCATGCAGGAAGAGATCTTCGGGCCCATCCTGCCCGTGGTGTCGTACGAGCGGCTGGACGACGCCATCGCGCACATCAATGCCGGCCCGCGCCCGCTGGCGCTGTACTGGTTCGGCCAGAACGAGGCGGTACGCGACGACGTGCTGCGCCGCACGGTGAGCGGTGGCGTGACGGTGAACGACACGCTGATGCACATCGCCCACGACAACCTGCCGTTTGGCGGCGTGGGCGACAGCGGTTGGGGCGCCTACCACGGTGAGCAGGGCTTCTTGCGCTTTTGCCACCAGAAGTCGGTGCTGGTGCAGTCGCGGTGGTCGATGGGGTCGATGTTCTACCCGCCCTACGGCGCGAAGTTCGACCAGGTCATGGGGCTGCTGCGGCGCTGGTTGTAGGTGCTGTCGCCGCGGCGGAGGTCGGCGCAGGGGCCGTCGCAAACCCGCTGTCGATCTCATCAACGTCTGCAGCGTTCGCTGTGCTTGGTGGGTGTGCTGTGTACGGCTGGGTGATGAGCTGCACGATGGCGTCGCGCAGTTGGCGGGTAGACACTGGCTTGTGCAGCAGCAGGGCCGAGGTGGACTGCGCGTCGCGCAGGCGCTGGGGCGAGGTATCGCCCGTCAGGATGATCGCCGGCACCGGCGTGCCCAGGTAGGCGCGCAGGGCCTGCAGCACCTGCTTGCCGGTCTCTTCATGGCGCAGGCGGAAGTCCGTGATGATGAGGTCGGGCACGATGTCGAGCGCGGTATCTTCCAGGCACTCCAGCGCATCCTTGCTCGACTCGGCCGTGATGCACAGGCACCCCCAGCTTTGCAGCAGCGACTGCATACCGGTGCGCACGGCCTCGTCGTCGTCGATGGCAAGAATCTTCAGACCGCTCAGGGAGCGTGCATCCGTTGGGGGCGACATGGCGCTGTCGTCTTCCAGTGCGCCCTGCCACCGGTCCAGCCACAGGCGGAACACGGAGCCGCGGCCCGGGCGCGACATGACCTCGACCGAGGTGCCCATCTCGCGCGCGAGCCGCTGCACGATGGCCAGCCCCAGCCCCAAGCCCTTGCGGCGGTCGCGCTCGGGGTTGCCCAGCTGGTGGAATTCCCGAAAGATGTCGTCCCACTGGTGCTGCGGTATGCCGGCTCCGGTGTCCCACACCTCCAGCGCCAGGCGCTTGCCCCGCGTGCGGCACGCAATCAGCACGCCGCCCTGGCCGGTGTAGCGCAGTGCGTTGGAGATGAAGTTGTGCATCACCAGACCCACCAGGGACCGGTCTGCATGCGCCGCGGCCGATGTCTCGCGGGTGCGGTACACCAGCCCGGCCGTGTCGGCCTGCACGCCGAACTCCTGCTCCAGCGCGCTCAGCAGGGGCTGCAACGCAAACGGGGCAGGGCGCACCTTGACCACCCCGGCCTCCAGGCGCGAGTAATCGAGCAGCGTGGTGAGCATCTCGGCCGCGGCGCCCGAGGCCGCGTGCGCATGCCCGAGCACCGTCCGCTGGTGGTCGCTCAGCGGGCTGCGCTGCAGCGATTCGAGAAACAGCCCCATCGCGTGCAGCGGCTGGCGCAGGTCGTGGCTGGCCGCGGCCAGAAAGCGGGACTTGTCGCGGTCGGCACGCTCGGCGGCCTCTTGCGCGGCCAGCGCGCGCTGGGACTCGGCACGCAGTTCGGTCACCAGCCGGTCGTTCTCAAGCTTGAGCGCGATGCTGCGCCGCGTGGCGCGGTCGGCCGTGCGCGCCTGCATGCAGGTCAGTGCAAAGTAGACGCTGGTCAGGAACAGCGCGGGCCACATTACCGCACCGCCTTCCACCGCCACCGCGATCATCACGCCACCCATGGCGCAGGTGAGGTAGGTGACGTACGCCCGGTACAGCGGCGCGCCCAGGCCGAGCGCCCCCGACGACACGGTGCTGATGATGCCGATGGCATAGATCACGCTCTCTTGCGTGCCCCAGTACAGCACCACATAACCCAGGCTGCCCCAGCTGAGTCCCATCGCGGCCATGCAGGCAATGAGCTTGCGCGCCGCCTGGGGCGCAGGGTCGGTGAAGGGGGCGATGCTGCGCAGCGTGATGTACACCCCGAGCACCACCATGGCGTGCAAAACGAGCCAGATGGTGGTGGCCTGCGTGTCGGCCACGGGGGCCATGACCCACAGCGTACCGAGCGCCGTGGCCAGCGACGCCAGCAGCGTCATCGGGAAGTTCTGCCGCAGCAGCGCGGCCTGCTCGCGCAGCACCTCGTCGCGCTCCCACACCGGCCAGCCAGCCCGGGCCGCCCAGTCGCTCCAGCGCGGGGCTGGCGTGGCGGCTTGCTGGGTCGGCAGGGTTTTAGAGGGTGTCATGGAGCAGCGGGGTGGACAGCCCCATGCGCTGCGCGGCCAGCAGTGCGGCGCTGCGGCTGTTGACGCCCAGCTGCGCAAAGATGGCGGCCACGTGCACGCGCACGGTGTTCTCGCTCAGGCCCAGGTCGCGGGCGATGACCTTGTTGGGCTTGCCGGTGCACAGCAAGGCCAGCACTTCCAGTTGCCGCGCGGTGAGTGACGGCGCACCCGGGACGCGCACAGCGGCGCTGTGGCTGCTGTGGATGGGAAAGCAGGGCTGCCCTGCCAGCGCGCAGGTGATGGCGTCGAGGATGTCCTGCGCACTGGCGGACTTGAAGAGAAAACCGTCGGCGCCCCGGGCGCGTGCCTCGTGGATGGCGTCCGGCGCCACGCTGGCCGACACCAGCACGATGCGGGCGCGGGGGCAGGCCTGGCGCAGCGGGCGCAGGCCATCGAGGCCATTCATGCCGGGCAGCTGGATGTCCAGCAGCACCAGGTCGGTGTCCACGGCCTGCAGGGCGCAGGCTTCGGCGATCGAGCCCGCCTCGGCGATTGCTCCCACGCCGGCATGGTCCTGGACGATCAGGCGCAACCCGGTGCGAAAGAGGTTGTGGTCGTCCACGAGCAAGAGACGGGCAGTCATCCGGCAAGTATTACGCACAAAAAGCTGTTGTTGACTAGTCCATTTGTGCGATGGACGCCGGATAGGTCAATTTTTAGACTTTCCGTCAAGCATTGAAAAGCATCTTGTTGGAAGGCATCGATGGGGTGAAAACCAATGCGCACCTTTGTTTTTTCACATCCTGCACTTGAGAGGGACTCCAATGTCTGTGAATGCATCCATCCAAGGTTCTGCCACCGCTGCCAGCCGCCAGCCCCGCACCGATCGGCGTCCCGCACCCGGCGCCGCGTCCTGCGCCACCGGCCTGGGCGGCAATTCGGTGGCCCACATCGTCGAAGAAAACTGCCCGGGCATGCAGGCCTCGGCGGGTGTGGTGATCGAACACCTGGATGCCCAGGCGGGCACCTGGCAGTTTTCGGTCGACGACGGGCAGACCTGGCGCGCCATTCGCACCGATCTCGTCAACCGCCCAGGCAACATGGGGCTGGCGCTGGACCGCGACGCGCGGCTGCGCGTGCTGCCGTTTGGTGGCCACCGGGTCAGTGGCGTGCGCGTGGCGTTCCACACCGTGCAGCGCAGCCACGGGCAGGGCAACGGCAGCTACCGCGCCTACGCCAGTGACGACCGGGATGACGGCTCGCGCACCGTGACGCTGGTGCTGGGCCTGGCGGCCATCAACGGCACGCCGCCCGCCGTCCACGTGCCCCGCCCGCGCAACAAGCGCGCGCTGGTGCAGCGGGCTGCCGCAGCCGCTGCGGCGTCGTCATCTTCGGCGCTCACGGGCTCGATGGCGATGGCCTGAGACGCGGCCTCGCACACGCCCACAGCCCCACGGAGGGCCTGCGCTGCCTGCCACAAAGTAGGCCCCCTGGGGGCGAATCTGAACGCTTGACGAGGGCAAAGCAGGGCCCTCTACGGGGTGAAAAACCGTTTGCGGCGACAATGCCGGTCCTTTCGTATTTTCATCCCCCGTTTTCGTTCGGTTTTTCCATGTCCAGTATCCAGGTTCGTCCCGCTACGCTTCGCGATGCAAAAGCCATCGCCCAGATCCATACCGTCTCTGCCCAAGAGGCCTACAAAGGGTTGGTGCCAGACGAGCAGTTGAAGTCCATGTCGTCGGTTGAAAAGCGCCAGGCCTACTGGCGCGAGGCCATCGAGTATTGCGAACCCCAGGTCCAGGTGGCCATTGACGGCGAGAAGATCGTCGGCTTTGTCGGCTACGACCGTTCCCGCGATGAAAAGTCCCGCCCCACCACTGGTGAGATCTGGGCCATCTACGCCGCCCCCACGCATTGGAACCAGGGCGTGGGCCTGGCCTTGTGGGACGCCGCCCGTGACGGCCTTCAGGAAGAAGGCTGCACCAACGTGACGTCGTGGGTGCCGCTGCGCAACGAGCGCGCCCTGCGTTTTCATGAGATGGCCGGCTTCAAGCGTGAGCTGTCCACCGCCAAGACCGCCGTGATCGGCGGCGTCAAGATCGAAGAAGTGCGTCTGAAGCGCCCGATCAACGCTTGATGGTGTGAACCCCCCTCTCCGAGCCGCTGGGCGCCGTCCTTCCGCTTGCGCTTTGACGCGCTGTGCGGTCATTTGGATGCTGTCCCACACAGCGGTTCTTGCCCGGCATCCACGGCCCAGCAGGCCGTGCTGGTGCCGCCTGTCAGTGGTACACGCAGCGCCGTGAAGGATCCCATGTCGACCTCTCTTCCCATGATCGCGTGGACCCATCAAGGCGAGCCCCGGCAAGCCCAGTGGCGCTCCGAAAGCGGCGCTCCCGTGCCGCGCCGTGTCGTCACTGCCGATGACACCTTGGCCGCAGACACCGCCTTCCGCATGGCGGCTGAGGGCACAGGCCTGCTGTGGGAGGGCGACTTCCAGAACGCGCGCCACCTGCTGCAGGCGCTGATGCGCCGGGCCGAGCGCAAGCCCCGCAAGGCGGCTGCCCGGTCGGCGCAGAAGCTGGCGGTGGCGACACCGGCAGAGGCCTTTCACCTGCACCGCCAGGCACAGGCCCAACGTGCCCGTGTGCTCGCGGCCATCCTGATCCCGCTCGAGGGTGACTACAGCATCGCGCTGCGCCGCGCGCCCGACTGGCGCCAGGCCTGCACCGAGGCCTGGGGCCCTGCCACGGGCGAGCGGTCGGTCGCCACGCTGCGCGAGCTGCTGGGCCTGCTGGGCGCGCACGAATGGCGCAAGAAGGGCGTGGAGGTGCCTGCACTGGGCGCGGCGCCGCTCAACCGCATCCACCCCCACTACGGTGTGTTCTCGCCTGTGCGGGGCGAGTATGTGGACCTGATCGCCAACACCCCCCTGCCGTCCAAAGAGCTGGCTTTCGACATCGGTGTCGGGACCGGCGTGCTGTCGGCGGTGCTGGCCCGCCGTGGCGTGCAGCGCATGGTGGCCACCGACCAGGACCCGCGCGCGCTGGAGTGCGCTCGCGACAATCTGCAGCGCCTGGGTGTGCTGCCCCGCGTGGAGTTGCTGCAGGCGGACCTGTTCCCGCCCGGCCGCGCGCCGCTGGTGGTGTGCAACCCGCCCTGGCTGCCTGCCCGCGCCAATTCGCCCATCGAGCATGCGGTGTACGACGAAGGCAGCCGCATGTTGCGGGGCTTTCTGACCGGG
Organism: Acidovorax sp. LjRoot194; assembly: GCF_964253015.1. Classification (NCBI taxonomy): domain Bacteria; kingdom Pseudomonadati; phylum Pseudomonadota; class Betaproteobacteria; order Burkholderiales; family Comamonadaceae; genus Acidovorax; species Acidovorax sp. LjRoot194. The sequence continues at coordinate 1,875,418 of NZ_CAXUQB020000001.1, forward strand.
CTGGCCGACCACCTGGAGCCCGGGGGCGAGGGCTGGCTGATTCTGTCCGACCTGGCCGAGCACCTGGGCCTGCGCCCGCGCGATCAGCTGCTGGTCTGGATCGCCGAGGCAGGACTGGTGGTGCGGGGCCGGCACGATGTAAAGCCACGCCACGCCAAGGCCGCCGATGCGGGCGACGCCCTGCATGCGGCCCGCGCGGCTGAGGTCACGTCACTCTGGCGGCTGGGTGCTGCTGCAGCTGCTCCATCTGCCTAACAAGCCGTTGACCCGTGCCTGGGCTGGCTGGGCTACCTGGTCTGGGTGTGACGGGGCATGGTTGAGTGAACGATTGATCGATGACCCATTGGCCTTTGACCGCATAGTCAATCTGTCGATCAATCAAGCCGCCCGTATCTAGCTGGCGCTCCGGGCGCTCTGCCCTCTGCTTATCTTTCGGTCAGATCTTTTGAGTTCAGCTCAGGACGGCTGGCTGGGTCGTGTCGAACGACTTGGCAGGTGTAGTGGCCGTTGCGGGGAGCAGTTGCTCAAAACGCTCGCGCAGGCTCGCTGCCCGCTCTTCGCCTGCGGCCAGAGCGACCTCGTCGAACATGGCTTCGCCCACGTCGAGCATGCTGTCCTGGTCTTTGGCGGCACGCAGTGCTTCACGAAACTGCTGCGCCATGACCGGGTCGCGGCGGGCGAACAGGCGTTCGCAGGCATCGAACAGGTACATCCGCGCACCGGCCAGCGACCGCAGGGCTTCGGCAGGCTCCTGGCGTGGGGCGGGGGCTGCGGCTGGGGACGACGTTGATGGCCGGCTGGCTGTGGCTGTGGCTGTGACTGTAGCGGTGGACGAGGCGGGTGCTGGCGGCGACTCCGTGGGCGGCAGCTCGGCGGGGCCGGTGAGGTAGCCCTGCCGCATGAGGTTGTCCACGATTTGCGCGCCGATGCCGTTGTACATGGCCTGCAGGTCCGACAGTGTTTTGCCGTCGGCCAGCAGCAGCAGCGAGCGCTCGCGCAGGCTCAGGGTGCGCACGCCGGGGGACAGCTCCAGGCGGGCTTTGTCGGTTTTTTGCAGCAGCATGGCGTGTCCTGTTCACGGGTGATGGCGCTGATTGCACCAAGCGGCGATGACGCTGTGATGACCCCGTGCCGCACAATGGCGGGCTGCCGTGATTGCCTTGACGGCTGCAGAAACTGCTGGATGTGCGATTGCTATGTTTTTTATAGCTGCTGGCGCCCGTCTAATAAGCGGTAGAGCACTTTTATTTCATAGTCTGGCTGAATGCCTTGCCGTCCGCATTCCGTGCACGCCACGGGCGGCGGCCGGCGAGGCCCCTGAACCGAACCGCGATGACCTTGCTGCTGGCCCCCATGGAGGGGCTCCTCGACTTTGTGCTGCGTGATGTGCTGACCCGCGTGGGCGGGGTGGACCGCTGTGTGTCCGAGTTCATCCGCATCACGGGCACGCTGCTGCCCGACAAGGTCTTTCTGCGCTATGTGCCCGAGCTGCGCAACGGCAGCCGCACCCTGGCCGGCGTGCCGGTGCGTGCCCAGTTGCTTGGGTCCGACCCCGTCAGCATGGCCGAGAACGCAGCCTGCCTGGCGGCGCTGGGTCCTGAAGGGATCGACCTGAACTTCGGCTGCCCGGCCAAGGTGGTCAACCGCCATGGCGGCGGCGCGGCCTTGCTGCAGGACCCCGAACGCATCGCTGCCGTAGTGGCTGCCGTACGGCGCGCGGTGCCTGCGCATCTGCCGGTGTCCGCCAAGATGCGCCTGGGCTTCAACGACACGGCGCTGCTGCGCGAATGCGCCCAGGCCATGGAGGCTGGAGGCGCCTGCGAGCTGGTGGTCCACGCCCGCACCAAGGCCGACGGCTATCGCCCGCCAGCGTACTGGGAACACCTGCCCGCAGTACGTGCTGCCGTGCGCATCCCGGTGGTGGCCAACGGCGAGATATGGACCGTGGCCGACGCGCAGCGCTGCCGCGAGGTGTCGGGCTGCGACGCGCTCATGCTGGGCCGCGGCATTGTGGCGGACCCAGGGTTGGCCCGGGCCATCCGCGCTGCCGATGCAGGCCAGCCGGGCACAGACCTTGTTACGTGGCCCGAGCTGCTGCCGCACATTGCTGCCTTTTGGCAGCTGGTGTGCGACGACCTCGAGCCCCGCCAGCGGGCAGGGCGCCTCAAACAGTGGCTCAACCTGCTGCGCCGACGGTTCCCCGAGGCGGAGATTGCCTATCAGCACGTGCGCACGATGACGGACCAGCGCGCTATCACCGCCTGGGTGGCGGCCCAGCAGGCCTGAGTCTGTTGAGCACTCGGGGTGCGGTGGCTCGGCCGTTCGTTGGTCCGTCTGCGTACTTGTCAGGTTGTCAGGCTCTCTAGCCTGAGCCCCTTGCATCCACCGCGCGGATACCACTGCGCAGATGCGCTGCGTCTTGCGACTTTCAGAGCAAATGATCGGGCGCGAGCGGGCCCAGCAGTTGCAGCATCAGGCGCAGCGGGGTACTGGCGTCGGGCTCCGACGTCGCGTCCGGCAAGCCGCTGCCTGCGGGGGCGCGCCACACCAGGCGGCTGCCATCCAGCTCCACCCGCCAAGCGGCGTCCCGCAGTGCACCGTCGATCTGTGCGGTGGCGCGTCGCGACAGGTCGCCACTGCGGATCAGCAGCGCGATCTCGGTGTTTTGCCGCTGCGAGCGGATGTCCAGGTTCATCGAGCCGATGGCCAGCAGGCGGCCGTCCATGATGAGCAGCTTGGTGTGCAGCATGGCGCGCGAACTGCCCATGGACCCGCCCGCGCTGCCGCCCTTGCCACCGCTGCTGCCAGTGGAGCCCAGGGAGCCGCTGAGCACGCCGGGCAGTTCGCTGCGCATCTCGTACAGCTCCACGCCCATGGCCAGCAGCTCGGTGCGGTGGCGTGCGTAGCCTGCGTGGGCAATCGGCGCATCGTTCGAGGCCAGGGAGTTGGTGAGCACGCGTACCCGCACGCCCCGCGCGCGCGCGGCGGCAAAGGCCTGCTTCATGTCAGGCCCTGGGACGAAGTAGGGCGAGATGATGAGCAGATCGCGCTGCGTCTGCCCCATGAGCTGCAGCAGGCCATCCACCACCGTGTCCATCTGGGCTTCGCGCAGCTCGCTGTTGTCGCCGGGCGCGCGGTCGGGCGGCAGTGCATTAGGTGCAGCGCCCATGACTCCGGACGTGTCCGCCGCATTGCCTGGTGTGGCAGCAGCGGAAGTGGAGGTAGAGGTAGCGGAAGCAGTGGAGGAAGTAGCGGAAGCGGCTGCGGCCGCAGCGGCCGTGGGCAACGCCGCAGCAGGGGCTGTGGCGGCACGCGGACCGCGGGATGTGATCGCTACTGGGGTGGCCTTCGCCGGCGCCTGTTCTGGCAGGGTAGGGGGCGCGTTGCCGTCTGGCGGGATCTTGGCAGGCTTGTCCACCAGCACCGCTGCGGGCGCCCAGGTGAACTGCGCCTGGGCCAGGTCCATGGGCTGCTGGTCCCAGATGCGCGCCCGCTGCGTGGCGGTGCTTTGGCGGCCGTCTCCCCCAGGCTGATTGTCTGGCGCCAGCGTGCCGCCCTGGCCCTTGACGCGGTCTTGCTGGGCTGCATCGGTGGTGCGCATGCGTTCGCGCAGCGCGTCCAGCTCCTCGCGGGTGACGAGCGACTGCACCGGGTAGGCGCGGTCGTTGTTCCAGTAACTGTCGAAGCTGCGCGAAAGGTCTTGAACGATAGGGCCTGCAGCCAGCACATCCAGGTCCACGAAGTTGCCTGAATCGGCATTGCCGAAGTACGCGTCTCCCAGATTGCGCCCGCCGGTCACGCCCATGGCGTTGTCCGCGATGAAGAGCTTGTTGTGCATGCGCTGCTGCACGCGCGAGAAGTCGCCGATCATGCTGAACATGCGGCCGATGGGTGAGCCCCGCGCGCCAGTCAGCGGGTTGAACATGCGCATCTCTATGTTGGGTACGAACGCCAGGCGCATCACCTGCGCGTCGCGGCCCGTGCTGTGAAAGTCGTCGAGCAACACGCGCACCCGCACGCCCCGATTGGCGGCTGCCACCACGCTCAGCAGCAACCGCTCGCTGCTGGCATCGGCATGGATGGCGTAGTACTGCAGGTCCAGTGTCTTCTGCGCAGCGTCCACCAGGGCCAAACGACTGCCGTAAGCGGCCTGCGGGCCGCTGAGAAGTAAAAATCCTGACGGGTGACGTCCACCGGCAGCGGCACGCCGCGCATCCACCAGTTGCCCCAGCGCGGTGCCCGCGGGGGCTGCCAGGGCGCTGGTCACCGGCCGCTCGACATCCTTGGGCAAGCCCGCGCAGCCCGTGATGGCCCCGGCCATGAGGACGGCCAACAGGGCCAACCAACCGTAGCGGGCTGTGGTGTTGAGAAAGGCAGGGGCGGTGAGCATGCGCGGCATGGCGCGATTGTGACCGCGCACCGGCTGTCGTGCCTGTCGGACGCCGCGCCTACGCAGGTGTCGTCGTGGGCTGGCAGACAAAAAAAGCCAGCTCGGCTGCGCTGGCATGCTGGGCCAGACCGCGCCCTGTTCCTGGCTACCAGCTCACTTCACGGTCTGGCGTGGAGCTGATCTTGTGAATCGACAGATCAGCGCCGTCGAATTCTTCTTCCTGGCTCAGCCGCAGCCCCACCGTGCTTTTGAGAATGCCGTAGACCACAAACCCGCCTGCTAGCGCCCATGCCACGCCCAGAGCGCTGCCGATCAACTGGGCCGAGAAGCTGACGCCCCCCAGGCCACCCAATGCCTTGCTGCCAAAGATTCCGGCAGCCAGCCCGCCCCAGGTGCCGCACAGGCCATGCAAAGGCCAGACGCCCAGCACGTCGTCTATCTTCCATTTGTTCTGTGTGAGCGTGAACATCAATACAAAAATGGCGCCTGCCACGGCCCCCACCACCAGTGCGCCCAAGGGGTGCATCAGGTCGGAGCCCGCGCACACGGCCACCAGCCCGGCCAACGGGCCGTTGTGCACGAAGCCCGGGTCATTTTTGCCCAGCACCAGCGCGGCCAGCGTGCCGCCCACCATCGCCATCAGGGAATTCACAGCGACCAGGCCCGAGAGCTTGTCCACCGTCTGGGCGCTCATCACATTGAAGCCGAACCAACCCACCACCAGCACCCAGGCGCCCAGCGCCAGGAACGGAATGTTGGACGGCGGATGGGCGGAGATGGCGCCGTCCTTGCGGTACCGGTTGGCACGCGAGCCGAGCAGAATCACCGCCGGCAGCGCGATCCAGCCGCCCATCGCATGCACCACGATGGAGCCCGCAAAGTCGTGGAATTCCTCGCCGGTCAAGCCTTTGATCCATGCCTGCACGCCGAAGTGCTGGTTCCAGGCGATGCCTTCAAAAAAGGGGTAGACGAAGCCGACGATCACCGCGGTAGCCATCAGCTGCGGCCAGAACTTCGCACGTTCGGCAATGCCACCCGACACAATCGCCGGAATGGCCGCGGCAAAAGTCAGCAGGAAGAAGAATTTGACCAGTGAGTAGCCGCTTTGCTGCACGAGGGACTCCGCACCCACAAAGAAGTGCGTGCCGTAGGCCACGCTGTAGCCCGCCACGAAGTACACCACGGTGGACACCGAGAAATCCACCAGGATCTTGACCAGCGCATTGACTTGGTTCTTCTTGCGAACTGTGCCCAGTTCGAGAAAGGCGAACCCGGCATGCATGGCCAGCACCATGATGGCGCCCAGAAGAATGAACAAGGCGTCTGTGCCCTGTTTGAGTGCTTGCATACCGTCCTCTTGCGTTGTATTGATCTTTTCTGGTGCGAAAAAGCTATGTTCCCCAGAACTGCACCAAAATAAAGCAATAAACATGCCGGTTATGGTGCTATGTGATGCACCATCGTGGGTCTAGAAGTTATCCCGGCCTTCTACCCGCGCAATCACACGCAAATCGGACCCTACCATTTCCACTGACTCGAACTGCAACTGCAGCCCGTCCGCCAAAGCAGTCAACGGCCCCCAGTTGGTCATGCCTAACCCGCTGCCCAACAGCCGTGGCGCCAGATACACCAGCAACTCGTCCACCAGACCCTCTCGTACCATTGACCCGTTGAGCTTGTGGCCCGCTTCGACATGCAACTCGTTGATGCCGCGGCGGCCCAGGTCTTTAAGCATCGCCGCCAGATCCACTTTGCCGGCTGCGTTGGGCAGATAAATAACCTGGGCTCCTCGGTCTTCTAGCGCCGCTTGCTTGGCGCTGTCTTGCACGGCGGCATAAATAAAACATTGCCGACCGGTCATCAGAACATGCGCGTTTAGAGGCGTCTGGAGCCTGCTGTCTACCACCACTACAGCCGGCTGCTTCGGCGTCGGCACCTCACGCACGTTAAGCCGAGGGTTATCGTCCAACACAGTGCCGATGCCGGTCAGCACTGCGCATGCGCGTGCCCGCCACGCGTGGCCGTCCACACGAGCGGCTCTCGAGGTGATCCACTGGCTGGCGCCGTTGTGTAACGCGGTAGTTCCGTCTAGAGAGGCGGCCGTCTTGACTCTGACCCAAGGTGTGCCACGGACCATCCGGCTGAAGTAGCCAATGTTGAGTTCACGGGATTCTTGCGCTCCATGGCTCGTATCAAATTGGACTGCAGCCAGAGGTGATCTTTTTAGTGCGTTGGCTTCCACGGATTGATCGTGGTCCGGGTCTGCCGCTCCGACAGTGGCAATACGAGTAGTTATCGACACGTCTTCGCAAACCCTTTTGTAGTCATTTTCCATGCTAACAGTTCGAACGTTGCACAGGATATTGCATCACGCATTTTCTACATCCTGAATTCCCACTCTATAACTGCGATTTCAATGTCCCTGCCGTTTCGTTGAGTAATCGGGTTTGAGAGTTTTTCGTCAGCCGTTGTTTTGATCAACTATCGGTTTTTAGGTATGGAGTTAATAATGCTCGAGCTCTCAGATAAACCACCTGATAAAATACACAGTTTGCGTAATGGTCACGCGCAAGAAAACAACCCCACTCTATTTACGCCAACACTCTTCAATCGTCGCGCCACCAGATTGATTAACTATGCCACGTACGCCAGTGTTAGTAAGCGTGTAGTCTCCGCACTTATCTATCGCTTGCGCCCCAGCTCTTCGAGTTGCAATTAATGTATAGACAGCGCTCGAAGGTGCGCCAGAGAAGCTGATAGTGTAGCGTTTGGATGTGTCAGCGCTCCAAGTTAATGAACCGGGCAGTGCATAGTATGGCCCTGCACCTGTAGCGGGATAGACACCAGTCGCTGTTGCGGCTCTCTCCATCCACTGCTGAGCCTGCAAAAGGCCAGTCCGGGCATCGGCCCGATGCCCACGCCGAACGTATTCGGCGTAACTGGGATACGCTATTGCCGAGAGAATCCCAATGATCGCTACAACGATCATCAATTCTATCAAAGTGAAGCCCTTTTGAACCTTGGAGAGGTTTATATTCATAATATATCCTACAGGCGGAGAATTTATTGATTTTGACGCCAGCTTGGACGCATTGTCCACTCGGGCATGGTCGCCAGTTTCTCAGGCCCGCAACTTGCACCTGGTGGGCATGGAACGCCGCCACCACTCCCACTTTTTGAATCAATATCGGAATTCTCGAATTTATTTTTTCTGATAATGCTATGAGGGCCCTTGGCAACTTTAGCGCGAGAAATACTTATCAAGACGGTCCCGTCAACCACTGCATCGCCACCGGGCGAAGCAACCGTGCCTAATGTGAACTTACCATCCTTGTCTTTATCCACCACTGAGACGGATGGGGCTTTTCCGTCCATGATATTGATGAATGTCCGATATTGTCGTTCACCGTCCACTGATGTCGATTCACAGCTTTCTACATTCGGGTCCACATTTGACCCTTTTGCGGGCACTTGCGACCACGCGGTCAACAAATTACTGCCATCGTAAAATTCAAGAGGTTTCAGTAACCGCTCGCCAATTGCGGGCAGATCCACATACCATCCGTTCAAATTGGCCCACGTCGACTTGTCTAGAACGTCGACTTCCTTGATTGCGCCAAAAGTGCCAGCGTCAATCTCAATAAACTCGCGTTTGGCCAGTTTGGCCATACTTACACCCGTTCCAAGTGCTACGGGAGTGGGAACGCATGTTGTTCCAGGGCAGGTACCTGCACCCGGATGCACTTCAAGCCTTTTTCCAAAAGGTGTCGTAATCACGCGATAGCGCGTGTTATCCAGTGCTGAGTACAGAGTCTGAACGTCGACATTGGACGGATCAGTTTTGCTGACGTTGCGCCCCGTGCCAAACGATACCATCATGCCACCCACATCCAGCGTTTTTGCCGATGGACCTGAGCCTATTACCATCTGACGGTCGTTTGCGCGCACCGTGGGCGGAGCCGAGATGGCCTGTGTTTTTGTACGTGGACCATTCAGCGCCGCGGGCCCCTGGGCTGTAAACAAAGGATTGCCTCCAAACGCAATTTTCCAGTTGCTAGAGTCGTAGCTAGTCAGGTCGAATTTCCACATATTGCCAAGGTTGTCGCCCGCATACACCACATCAACAAGGCCATCGCCGTTGATATCTACCAACCGCGGAGATCCCAGGCCGTTGTCATTGGCTCTGCCGGTGCCCGCCGCATCGTTCGTTGCCGCAATGCGCACAAGCTCTTTTGCACCGTCCAGATACTGGATCAAAAGCACCGGACGTTGGTTCGCACTGTTGTACCCGTTGCCCAAAACGACTGCCCACCGCTTGTCATTCATGCGGGTTATTTGACTGGTGCGCATTCCGTCGTTGTCATCTTTTACCGGTCGCGCTGTGATATTGCCGATATCCTTGTCTTCGGCTACAACCTGTAAACAAGTTGTTTTTTCCACGCCGGTCAAAATTGCACAATTTGCAGCTGTTTCGCTCGATCCGCGAGTGCGATCAAGTCGGACAATTTGCGCTGCATTGGCCTCCATGAACCCTGGAGTGCTATCCGGTAAATTAGCCGCAGTGGGGTTAGTGACATCTAGAACATAATATCCTTTACCGCCTAAACCCAATGTGCCCACTAGCATTGTTCGCCAGTTGGGTGCATAAGTAGCGTATGTGGGATCACTAGGGTCTTGAACGCCCCCATTAAGATCTATGTCACCTGTCATGGGTGAGCCGTCTACGTAGTACTTGTGTTTATTGTTGTACTGTGGATCGGTCAATAACGTAAGTGTAGGAATAACCCCACGCGGGACATACGAAATTTTTTCCTGCCCATCCAAAGCTGCAAAGCCGTGTAGCATTCCGTCGTTGCCACCCACGTAAAGCATGCCAGGACGGGTTCGACTATTGCGCACAAACGTCGTATAACCCTTTAATACATAATCTGACGCTGGTGCTCCTGTGTACCACACGTCAGAGTTGATGATGTCGCCCTGGATGCTTTGGCGTTGGCGGAACGTCTTGGTAGCTGTGTACCCCGTAGGATCAACACCTTCAAGTGACTTGTCGCCTCGGATATAGTCCAGTCTTTGTTGGCCTTTGGTAGCGCCCTCATCAGTCCCACTCATATTCTTCTGCAACCACAGCTTTTGTGTTGCGCTAAGTCGGCTTTCATCCGCTGCCCATCTAAAAGGGACGCCTCCTTGATAAGCCGTGCCCGTCCACTTGTCGCTCCAGCTCAAGACCATCCGCGTGCCGACATTACTTGCATCGAGCAGGTCAGCAGTATTTTTTCCATTCCATGTAGGATCGGGATAGCTCGTTCCATCTTTTCTGACTTTTTCAGCTGTGACGAAACCTTTCCAAAATTTCTCAGGTTCATAAGCCGCCGTATATTTTCCCACCTCACTGCGGGAAACGTTAGAGCCGCTTGTGGCACTGGAACTTAGATCGGGATCCGTCGCGGTATTGATTTGTGCAAAAATGTCCCGGAAGGCTTTTTCCAAATCTTGCCCACGCGTTACCGCATAGAAGCGACCACGTCCATTGAGGGCTCCGTGCCAGAGGTCAAGAGCTCGTACATCCTCTCCGTTCCCCATGTTAGGCCAAAGGTGGTTGCCTGTAACCAGATCTGGAAAGCTGCTAGCGTTGTTAAAGCTGAACGGGAGTTGTTCGGTGGCTGGTGGAGCTATAATGCTGGGCGCGCCGGGCCAAGTGGTTGCATCGTTACTGAAGCCAATACCATACGTCACCATGTGAGGCCAGGTGGCTGGATTATATCGAGGGTTCCAATAACGTTCCAGAATGGCAGATTTACCTGCCTTATCAAGGCCAAAATTTTCAGTAGCGGGCGCTGCGCGGTAGTCTGCAGCTGGCTGCATCGTGCCGGTCATGCCTGTAGTTTGCATGGCCGTGGACCAACTGTAGAAAGCCCAGTCTGCAAGAGTGTTGTTGAAAGAATCGCGGTACAGCCGCGTTTTCGCTTGGTCCGTTGCCGTAGTGCCACCATACACCATCCCGTCCGGCAAAATTTTAGTCGTACTATTATCTTGCGCCCCGCCAGACACTCCTCCATTCCAGCGTCCGTCTGACATAAAGATATGATAAGTACGGCGGCAAGCTAAATATGGAGAGCCCGTTGTGCCAGGGTCGCTTGCCCACGCACTGTTAGTACCAAGGGGCTGGCGCATATACGCGTCCGCTTGGCTAAACATCAGATGCGAAGGCGTTCCGTTGCTCGGAGTCAAGCTACTAACGAAGTTAAGAAAATTAGTCCGATGTGCACCTTGCAAGACACGCATCGAATTGGTGTTCATGTTTGTGGTGTTGACATTGGAGGCATTGCTTGCATTGCCATTGTTCCACATCACTTGCCAAGATAGGCGGATTTTCTTGTCAGGTAGAAGGGATGCGTCATATTCCGGATGGGTGGGGTCGAAAACTGATTTCAGTGCATACTTCAAAACGTTCATGCGCTGTGCGTTCACAGGCCATGAACCGTCGGGATTCGGTGTAACCACTGTAGCGCTACCGTTCGCACTGCTATTGACCCTGAACGCCATACTCCCAGAGTCATCCACCGAGATAATTACGTTAGGTCGGACATATGGCTCCACTACGCCAGGGGGGGCTTCGGTCAAATCTAACGCCAAAACGCTAGTAGGGGCGAGCGTAGCGCTTACCGCTAAGGCAAGCAGATTTTTACGAAAATGGGGGGCTGCAGTGCGGCGCATGACTCGCTCCTTTGATTTGATCTGTGATATTTACAACTGCGTCGAACTGATTAGTTTCATGCAGGTGCGGAATTAATCGGGCTTTACCTGCCGCACGTATGTCTGCTGAAGCACAGCCATGGTGCCAGGCTTTCGGCCATACGCCAGTGCGGTGATTCGGTAAATAACATTTGGTTTTAAATTAAATCGAAGTAAATTAGTGCTGCTGCTATCAACGACGACGCGCGAATTCTTGCTGCTCTCGTCATACTGCATAATTTCGATCCAGTACCATCCACCACTGTTGTTGCTGCTAACATCGGCGAGAATAGGATTTGCGGGTGTGCTGGAGTTTCCGGTAGCAGCGCCAGAATATTGGCCGTATCGCGCACCAATATTGGGTTGGGTCATGTCAGACAATTTTGCTTCACCTGGCGCTAGAGGCGTGGTGCTGATTGTGTTCCAAAAATCCTGTCGTCCGTCACGTTTGGTACATAAGCCATCACGACACTTGGTTGACTGTTGATCCAAATCTGCAAGGAGTGGTGTAACTTCTTGCTTTTCTAATGGGATCTTATACGCAGCAGGAAGGCTGTCGCGGCAGTTAGCGCCGGCGCAAGAATTTCCGTCTGGACCCTCCCCTCGAATGTCAAGCTCCGCATCCTGCAATAAGGCTTGGGCAGCTTCAAATGCACGCTGGTAATCGGCATCGTTGCCAACAACTAGTTCATTAAATAATGATGTCCGTGATGCCCATAGCGCAAGGAGCATTGAAAGCATTACGAAAACTATCACAACGAAGAGCGCCACACCGCTTTGCGTATGCGCATGGCGGCGGCGGTTAAATGAGGGCTTAATTTGTATGGGCATGGTGGCTTACATCGCAGCTGGAAGCACTGGTGAACCGACAATTCCCTGGCTACGAAGCTGAAAGACGTTTCTAAATGCAATGTGCATTCGTTTGGCGCGTATGCCGCTAAGCATACTCATATCAACACTCGTTGAACCGTCGCAATCGGTGTATGTACTGCCAGCTGGCAAATCGATGCGCTCATTGCCAAAAAGAACTACGCATACTTCAACAGCCTGCACCTGAGGCCAATTATTGGTTACGCCTGTAGCATCCACTAGCTTAATCATAGGGATGCTTGGTGTAGATGTTGTATCCTGTAATAAATAACGAACTTGGAAATTGGCGACGTTTTGCAAAATAGGCTGCGAAGCGGCACTATTGCCGGCGCAACGCAATACGAAATTGCCTGAATCAAAATCAAAAACGCTTTGCATTCTTTGGTCTGTGCTTGAAGCATCGTCCGGACCTCCGAGACAATTACGTGTTAAAGATTTCTCGCTTGCGCTTGTAAATACAGCTTCGGTGTAGCGCCTGAATCCAACGGTGAGGCTATCCGGAGAATCGGTGCCTGAAATGGTTTGCTTGGCCACATTAGCGGTATAGCTGAATGCCGGGCTGGACGCTGATTCAGCTGCAGTTTCGAAGCCTACTGGCGCCAAGTACCCGCTTGCGGTTACTACCGAACCCGGATTTAGATTTAAGCGCATTGATCCCGCTTGGCGCAGCTGCTGCCCGAACAAACGCATCGCGTACGCGCCTTGTTGTTGGATAGTACTAGCATCACTAACAGTCCCTGAAATGCTTCGGGATATCATAAGTGCAGACATCGCTACTGCTACGACAAGCAAGCCGATAGCTATACCTACCATGAGCTCCAACAAGGTAACGCCCCTTTGCCCGCTAAATGGGGGCAACGAATTTGGAAAATGTGCGTGAGCGTGGGCGCGCGGGACTGCTTTGCTGCTCACATTCCATGTCGATTTCATCTCAGGCTCCGGGACAATAATACGCTGGGGAGTTAGCGCCAGGCGCGTAAGGTGCACACCTCGCCGACACGGGGATATATTGCAGATGGCAAATGTAATCTGCAGGACACGCCAAGGTGGCTCCTGCAGTCAAGGTTCCGGTGTTATCACGGACTTTGGTGGCGTCGACGTCGACGGTTTTTCGGCCCTGCCCCTCGTTCTCGCGCCATGCAATCATTACGCCTAATTGTCGTCTTTGTTGTGCCCCCACGGCTGTCTCTGCAGGGGGAATGAAAACTTCGGCCTGGCCTAGCGGGAGCGCGTCGCGTACAGACTTCTTCCAGGAGGCAATGTCATAGCTGGCGAGAGTTGCGTGATCACAACCGCTGGAACATGAGCCAGGCGCAGGAGCGGCGCTGAAAACTGATACATAGCTCGCCAGATTCGCCAAGCCATTCGGATTGACGCGAATGCGTTCACTCAAATCTTCGATAAGTCGAATCGCTTGTGCACGACGGACCGTGGTAGATGTGTCCGCCAACGTGCGCATTTGTACGCCCACGATTCCCATTATGCCTAACGCCATGACGATGATGGCAACAAGCGACTCGATGAGCGTAATGCCGTGCTGGCGAGAGACGTGAGCGGGATGTGAAGAATTTAATCGCGACATGGAATAGCCTCTGGAGGAATTATGCGAATACGTCCACCCGAACTCATGCACAAGCCTAATGCAGCGGGATGGGTGGTGGGTCGATTCAAGGGTACTAGGCTAAAGCCAGGCCAGACGCCATCAACCAGGCCCCACTGATCAAACTTGATGCTGATGCCTCCGCCAGTACGTGTAACCTGCACCTTACCGGGCGCATCCACGCGCTGAAGAACAATTTCAGTAGCACCGCAGCTACCACTGTTGTCGGAGTCCGCGCAAACTATCCAGCCACAATCCCAGTCTTGCTTGCTTTTTGCTGTAGTGCAGCCGTTAGTGTTGTTGCTAATTTTCTGAACGGTGACGTGTCCCGCGCGCTTTACCGCTTCCGATCGGGCAAATTGAAAAGTGGACTGCAAATCCTCTTGGACTCGACGGACGCGCCATTTGTCATTCAACGAACTGAAAGAGGGCGTTGCCAATCCTGCCAGCAGTGCCAAAACAGCCAGCGTAACCGCTAGCTCGATAGCCGTGAATCCGTTTTCAAAGGAGCAACGGATCATTCTTTTATTAATGTTTTGCCGAGTACTGAGCATGAGGATTTATGAAAAAGAGCCTTGTTGCTCTAGCACGCTTCATTGCCCATTTTGCGAGTGATGCGTCCCCCGCTGCTGACGCAGATTCGAGCGGCATTGCTGTCAGCCAGTGTCTTGCCTTGTGGCATCAAATCGAAAAACATCGCCGTCGGTGCATTTGCTCCACCCGTATGTGAAAGCATGCCCCATCTGTCGACCGATATCTTTCCGGAGTTTCCGGGAAGATTGATCGAAATTCGAGTTGGTGCTGCCACGACCTGTAAAGTGCACTCGTTAGGGTTATTTGCGGCGATGCACGCTCCTTGCGTACCGTTACCGTCGGCATCGAAGAAAACGTTCCAGCCGCAGCCCCATTGATTGTTGGCCGTAGCGGTAGTACAGGGGCCTGAATTAGGACTTTTTTCAATAATTACGCTGCCGCTCCGTTTGATTGCTTCTGAGCGGGCAAAGTAAATCGTTGATTGCAAATTTTCAGCGGCCTCGCGCACACGCCATCTTTCCATCAGTGGTCTAAAACTAGGCAGTGCCAGAGCCGTGAGGATGGCTAGGATCGACACCACCACCATCAGTTCAATGGCGGTGAAGCCATGAGAGGTGAACGGCGCGGGACACGAGCGGCTGCAAAGGCCGTAGGGAAGTGGTTGGCGCAATATCTGCATGGGCGAATGCTAAGGCCGTCCTACCCTGCCGCAATTCCTGGTCTGACAAATGGCGGTCGGGTGGAGATGAACGGCTCAAGGCTTTGTCCTAGCGGGTGTAGCCTCTGCATGCGCCAGCGTTGTGCATGCCTTTGCATTCCCTAGCCATTCTTCGGTCGTGTTCACTGTGTGATTCTTCAGAAGTGCTGCGCTGATATGTAACCTTGCTAGATCCTTTCTTCCTGGTAGAAGCAGGGGCGAGAGGGGGGCCATCGTTGGCTCCACTTTTGGCTAGCACTGGGACGGGACTGCCCATTAGCGCTACAGCTGTAATGCACGCAGCCGTCCGAATGAGCAAATTTCTTGCGAGTTGCAAGGGCGTGTTCGTTGCGTGCAGAAGGGCATTTCGCCTGTGAGACATGGCAATTTTCGTGGTGTGATTGTTGTTGGGGCAGCGAGCAGGTCAATCTTGGGAGGGGCAAATTCCATCCAAGGCTATAATAGTGAGGTTTTGCACGGTGCAAGACGCACGCCGGTGGCCGTTCCAGCCGCTGGCGCAAGTAAAAACCACGGCCCGCACATCATCCTGCAGGCCCAATCCAAGGAAAACCAATGATCGCATCCTCCATCAAGGCCGAAGTCGTCAAGGCCAACGCCCGCGCTGCCAATGACACCGGTAGCCCAGAAGTCCAAGTCGCTCTGCTGACCGCTCGCATCAACGAACTGACCCCTCACTTCAAGACGCACGCCAAGGACCACCACGGTCGCCGCGGCCTGCTGCGCATGGTGAGCCGCCGCCGCAAGCTGCTGGACTACCTGAAGGCCAAGGACGCTGACCGCTACACGGCTCTGATCGCCAAGCTGGGTCTGCGTAAGTAAGCGCATTCGCATGTCAAAACGCCTGGGTTAGCACGCTAGCTCAGGCGTTTTTTACTTCGGAGACGCAAAACAGAGCGAAGCTGTGTCATTCCAATGGTCCTGATGCCCTGGTCGAGGGTGATAGCACCGCTGGAATGGCATCGTGTTCTGAATTGCCTCCGGCCCTTGCTGGCTCTGCGTAGCCAGCTACATAAACCGAAGCAAAAGGAGTCATCATGACCATCTTCAACAAAGTGACCAAGTCCTTCCAGTGGGGCGACAAGACAGTCGTCATGGAAACGGGCGAAATCGCACGCCAGGCCTCCGGCGCCGTGCTGGTCAACATCGACGACACCGTGGTGCTGGCCACCGTGGTGGGCTCCAAGATCGCCAAGGCAGGCCAGGATTTCTTCCCGCTGACTGTCGACTACATCGAGAAGACGTACGCCGCCGGCAAGATCCCCGGCAGCTTCTTCAAGCGTGAAGCCAAGCCCAGCGAACTCGAAACGCTGACCAGCCGCCTGATCGACCGCCCGATCCGCCCACTGTTCCCCGAAGGCTTCCACAACGACGTGCATGTGGTCATTCACACCATTTCGCTGAACCCAGAAGTGGACGCTGACATCGCCGCCATGATCGCCGTGAGCGCTGCGCTGTCGATCTCCGGCCTCCCGTTCAACGGCCCCATCGGTGCCGCGCGCGTGGGCTACATCAACGGCGAATACGTGCTGAACCCTGGCCAGACCGCCCGCAAGAACTCGCAGATGGACCTGGTCGTGGCCGGTACCGAAGCTGCCGTGCTGATGGTCGAGTCCGAAGCGCAGCAACTGCCCGAAGACGTGATGCTGGGCGCTGTGGTGTTTGGCCACGAACAAGGCAAGGCCGCCATCAACGCCATCCATGAACTGGTGCGCGAAGCCGGCAAGCCCGTGTGGGACTGGCAGCCGCCTGCCAAGGACGAGCCCTTCATCGCTAAGGTCTCGCAACTGGCCGAAGAAAAGCTGCGCGCTGCCTACCAGATCCGCAGCAAGCAAGCCCGCACGCACGCACTGCGCGAAGCCACGGCTTCTGTGCTGTCGTCGCTGAAAGCCGAAGGCGCCGAATTCGACGCCGTGAAGGTCGAAGGCCTGCTGTTCGACATCGAAGCCAAGATCGTGCGCAGCCAGATCCTGGCTGGCGAGCCCCGCATCGACGGCCGCGACACGCGCACCGTGCGCCCCATCGAAATCCGCAATTCCTTGCTGCCACGTACCCACGGTTCGGCATTGTTCACGCGTGGCGAAACCCAGGCGCTGGTGATCTCCACGCTGGGTACCGAGCGTGACGCGCAGCGCATCGACGCGCTGGCCGGCGAGTTCGAAGACCGCTTCATGTTCCACTACAACATGCCTCCCTTTGCCACTGGCGAAGTGGGCCGCATGGGCTCTACCAAGCGCCGCGAAGTGGGTCATGGCCGTCTGGCCAAGCGCGCGCTGATCGCCGTGCTGCCGACCAAGGAAGAGTTTCCCTACACCATCCGCGTGGTGTCGGAAATCACGGAATCCAACGGTTCTTCGTCCATGGCTTCGGTCTGCGGCGGCTGCCTGTCGATGATGGACGCCGGCGTGCCGATGAAGGCCCACGTGGCTGGTATCGCCATGGGTCTGATCAAGGAAGACAACCGTTTTGCCGTGCTGACCGACATCCTGGGTGACGAAGATCATCTGGGCGACATGGACTTCAAGGTGGCCGGTACCACCAGCGGCATCACCGCGCTGCAGATGGACATCAAGATCCAGGGCATCACCAAAGAAATCATGCAGGTCGCATTGGCACAGGCCAAGGAAGCGCGCATGCACATCCTGGGCAAGATGCAGGAAGCCATGGGTGAAGCCAAGACCGAAGTGTCCGATTTCGCGCCCAAGCTCTACACGATGAAGATCAACCCCGAGAAGATCCGTGACGTGATCGGCAAGGGCGGTGCGGTGATCCGTGCGCTGACCGAAGAGACGGGCTGCCAGATCAACATCGAGGAAGACGGCACGATCACCATCGCCGCGACCGACGCAGCGAAGGCCGACGTCGCCAAGAAGCGCATCGAGCAGATCACGGCCGAAGTCGAGATCGGCAAGATCTACGAAGGCCCTGTGACGAAGATCCTGGACTTCGGTGCACTGATCAACCTGCTGCCTGGCAAGGATGGCCTGCTGCACATCAGCCAGATCGCGCACGAGCGTGTCGAGAAGGTGTCCGACTACCTGACCGAAGGCCAGATCGTGAAGGTCAAGGTCATGGAAACCGACGAGAAGGGCCGTATCAAGCTCTCGATGAAGGTGCTGTCGGACCGTCCTGCCGGTGGCAGTGATCGCCCTGCACCTGCAGAGCGCGGCGACCGCGAACCCCGCCGCGACCATGGTCGTGACGGCGGCCGCCCATCGGGTGACCAGCAACAGCAACAGCAGCAATCCCTGGCTTCGGACGGTGCGTCCGAGCAGGTGGTGGGCTGATCCGGCTGACGGGTCTATTTGCTATTGATTTTGTAGCTGCTGCCGCTTGTTGATCAAGCGGTAGCGGCCAAAATCGTTCAAACACCAGCTTTCCAATGAACCGCAACATGCGCGCTGTTGAGATCACCGCTTTCGGCGGGCCGGAGGTGCTGCGCCTGGGCGAGCGGCCAGTGCCGCAGCCCGGCGATGGCGAACTCCTGATCCGTGTGGCGGCCAGTGGCATCAACCGCCCCGATGTGCTCCAGCGCAAGGGGCACTACGCACCCCCGCCGGGAACTTCAGACCTGCCGGGTCTGGAGGTGGCGGGCGTGGTGGAGTCCGGCGACACTGCCGCGATGGCCGCTGCCGGTATCCGCGTGGGTGATCGGGTGTGTGCGCTGGTCGCGGGTGGCGGGTATGCGCAGTGGTGCGTCGCGCCGGTGGTCCAGTGCTTGTCCGTGCCCAAGGGGTTCAGCGATGTCGAGGCGGCATCGCTGCCTGAGACCTTCTTCACGGTGTGGAGCAATGTCTTCGACCGGGGTCGTCTGCAAGCGGGTGAGAGCCTGCTGGTGCAGGGCGGCACCAGCGGCATTGGCGTGACGGCGTTGCAGCTGGCGCATGCATTCGGTGCGACGGTCATCGCCACGGCGGGCAGCGACAGCAAGTGCGCAGCCTGCCTGGAGCTGGGTGCGCACCATGCCATCAACTACAAGTCACAGGATTTTGTGGCCGAGGTCCAGCGCATCACCGATGGCAAAGGTGTCGACGTGGTGCTCGACATGGTGGCCGGCGACTATGTGGCGCGCGAGGTGGAGTGTCTGGCAGAGGATGGCCGTATCGTCATCATCGCCGTGCAGGGCGGGGTGAAGGGCGATTTCAATGCGGGGCTGGTCCTGCGCCGTCGCCTGACCATCACCGGTTCCACGCTGCGCCCTCGTTCGGTGGCGTTCAAGGGCGCCATTGCGCAGGCACTGCGCGAGAAGGTGTGGCCTTTGCTGGCCGAGGGCAAAGTGCGGCCGGTCATCCACAGCACGTTCGAGGCGGCCCATGCGGCCGACGCGCATGCGCTGATGGAGTCGAACCAGCACATTGGCAAGATCGTTTTGACGTGGTGATCATGAACAGCAAGAAGAAACTCATTGCCGGCAACTGGAAGATGAACGGCAGCCTGGCTGCCAACGAAGCGCTGCTCCGGGCCATCATTGCGGGCTTGGGTGATGCCGTTTGCGATGTGGCCGTGGCAGTGCCTGCGCCTTATCTGGCGCAGGTGCAGTCGCTCACTTCCGGGTCTGCAGTGTCTGTCGCATCGCAGGATGTGTCGCAGCATGAAGCAGGTGCGTTCACCGGTGAGGTGTCCGCAGGCATGCTCAAGGACTTCGGCGTGCGGTATGCCCTGGTGGGGCACTCCGAACGCCGCCAATACCACGGGGAAACCGACGTGGTGGTGGCCGAAAAGGCGCAGCGCGCACTGGCGGCCGGCGTGACGCCGATCGTCTGTGTGGGCGAAACCCTGCAGGAGCGCGAAGCAGGGCAGACCGAGGTGGTGGTCAAGCGCCAACTCGCTGCTGTCATTCATCTCAATGGCCACTGCATCAGTGAAGTGGTGGTGGCGTATGAGCCGGTGTGGGCGATCGGGACAGGCCGCACGGCATCGCCTGAACAGGCGCAGGCCGTGCATGCCGTGCTGCGGGCGCAACTGGCCGCTGCCAGCGAGCACGCCGACCGTATCCGTCTGCTGTACGGCGGCAGCATGAATGCCGCCAACGCAGCGCAATTGCTTGCGCAGCCCGATATCGATGGCGGGCTCGTCGGCGGAGCTTCCTTGAAGGCCCCCGACTTTTTACAAATCATTGCCGCCGCCCGTTGAGGTGGTGGTCCAAGTATCTATTCAATCAGGAGTGAACAGAGAATGAACGTGATCGTGAATGTGGTTTTGGCAGTGCAGATGCTGTCGGCGCTGGGGATGATCGGACTGGTTCTGGTCCAGCATGGCAAGGGTGCCGACATGGGCGCCGCCTTCGGCAGTGGTACCTCGGGCAGCCTTTTCGGCGCCAGCGGCAGTGCCAACTTTCTGTCCCGCAGCACGGCAGTGCTGGCGGCTGTTTTCTTCGTGGCAACCCTGGCGCTGGCCTATTTCGGCAATTCCCGTCCCGCAGGCACGGGCAGCGTGCTGGAGTCTCCGGCAGCTGCAGTGCCTGCTGGTTCGGCG
Source organism: Acidovorax sp. LjRoot194 (assembly GCF_964253015.1). Lineage (NCBI taxonomy): Bacteria > Pseudomonadati > Pseudomonadota > Betaproteobacteria > Burkholderiales > Comamonadaceae > Acidovorax > Acidovorax sp. LjRoot194. Next base: position 1,895,737 of record NZ_CAXUQB020000001.1, read on the forward strand.
CCTGCTGCGTCGGCGCCCGAAGTGCCTGTTGCTCCTGCCGTACCGGCATCGGGCGCTGCGCAGATTCCGACCAAATAATCTGCCCTAAATTGGTTCGGCAAAGCCGAACCAGGGTTTTTCCGGAGTAGAATCCCGGATTGTCTGGAAAGCCAAAACCGCAAGGTTCCTCATGCCATCCAGATGCACACATCAGCCGTCGTGGTGAAATTGGTAGACACGCTATCTTGAGGGGGTAGTGGCGAAAGCTGTGCGAGTTCGAGTCTCGCCGACGGCACCAAAACAAAGGCCTCCCCGACATGCCCTGCGAAGGACATGTCGGGCCAGGCTACAGCGGTGAGCACATCCTCAAGATGAACCTCGATCAGTACCTCCCCGTCCTTTTGTTCATCTTGGTTGGCATCGCCGTTGGCGTTGTCCCCTTGGTACTAGGCTACATACTGGGCCCCAATCGCCCGGATGCCGCAAAAAACTCCCCCTACGAATGCGGCTTTGAGGCCTTCGAGGACGCGCGAATGAAATTCGACGTGCGCTACTACCTCGTGGCCATCTTGTTCATTCTGTTCGATCTCGAAATCGCCTTTCTCTTTCCGTGGGCCGTTACCTTGCATGAGGTGGGCATCGCTGGATTCGTGGCGGTCGTGATTTTCCTGGCCATCCTGGTCGTGGGTTTTGCCTACGAATGGAAAAAGGGTGCCCTGGATTGGGAATGAGCTGGCTTTTGCAGCAAGCACAAGGATGATGCAATGATTGAAGGCGTGATGAAGGAAGGCTTCATCACCACGAGCTATGACTCCGTGGTGAATTGGGCCAAAACCGGCTCGCTGTGGCCCATGACCTTCGGTCTGGCCTGCTGCGCGGTCGAAATGATGCACGCGGCGGCAGCGCGCTACGACATCGGCCGCTTCGGTGCCGAAGTGTTCCGCGCCAGCCCCCGCCAGTCCGATCTGATGATCGTGGCCGGCACGCTGTGCAACAAGATGGCGCCGGCACTGCGCAAGGTGTACGACCAGATGTCGGAGCCCCGCTGGGTGCTGTCCATGGGGTCTTGCGCCAACGGCGGCGGCTACTACCACTACAGCTACTCCGTGGTGCGTGGCTGCGACCGCATCGTGCCTGTGGATGTCTACGTGCCGGGTTGCCCGCCCACGGCGGAAGCGCTGATCTACGGCATCATCCAGCTGCAGCAGAAGATCCGCCGCACCAACACCATTGCTCGTGTCTGAAGGGTTGATGATGACTTCTGTTGCCATTCGGCCTGAAAAACTCAAGGACCACATCGCCGCGGCCTTGGGCTCCAAGGTGCGCCAGATCTCGATCGCCCTGGAAGAGGTGACCGTGGTGGTTGCTGCGGCCGATTACCTCGAAGCGATGCGCGTCCTGCGCGATGCCGAAGGTTGCCGTTTCGAACAACTGGTGGATCTGTGCGGGGTGGACTACTCCTCCTACGCCGACCAGGTGCATGAAGGCGCGCGCTATTGCGTGGTGTCGCACCTGCTGTCCGTCAGCCTGAACCAGCGCGTGCGCGTGAAGGTGTTCTGCGCGGACGACGATTTTCCGGTGGTGGCATCTGTGTCCGACCTCTGGAGCTCTGCCAACTGGTACGAGCGCGAAGCGTTCGATCTGTTTGGCATCGTGTTCGACGGCCACAACGATCTGCGCCGCATCCTGACGGACTACGGCTTCATCGGCCATCCTTTCCGCAAGGACTTCCCGCTGTCGGGCCACGTCGAGATGCGCTATGACACCGAGCAGCGCCGCGTGGTGTACGAGCCCGTGTCGATCGAGCCGCGTGAAATCACGCCGCGCATCATCCGCGAAGACAAGTACGGAGGCCTGCACTAAGGCGCCCTGCGCCCCACGTGACCCACCATGGCTGAAATCAAGAACTACTCCCTGAACTTTGGTCCGCAGCACCCGGCAGCACACGGCGTGCTGCGGCTGGTGCTCGAGCTCGACGGCGAAGTCGTGCAGCGCGCCGACCCCCACATCGGCCTGCTGCATCGCGCGACCGAAAAGCTCGCCGAGCACAAGACCTATATCCAGTCGCTGCCCTACATGGACCGGCTGGACTACGTCTCGATGATGTGCAACGAGCACGCCTACTGCCTGGCCATCGAGAAGCTGATGGGCCTGGAAGTGCCCATCCGCGCGCAGTACATCCGTGTGATGTTCTCCGAAATCACCCGTCTGCTGAACCACCTGATGTGGCTCGGTTCGCACGGCAACGATTGCGGCAGCTCCACCATCCTGATCTACACCTTCCGCGAGCGTGAAGACCTGTTCGACATGTACGAAGCCGTCTCCGGCGCGCGCATGCACGCGGCGTACTTCCGTCCGGGCGGCGTGTACCGCGACCTGCCGGATTCCATGCCGCAGTACAAGGTCAGCAAGATCAAGAACGCCAAGGCCCTGGAGGCCATGAACAAGAACCGCCAAGGTTCCATGCTCGACTTCATCGACGACTTCACGCAGCGCTTCCCCGCCTGTGTGGATGAGTACGAAACCCTGCTGACCGACAACCGCATCTGGAAGCAGCGCACCGTCGGCATCGGCGTGGTGCCCCCGGAGCGCGCGCTGAACCTGGGCATGACCGGCCCCATGCTGCGGGGCTCGGGCATTGCCTGGGACCTGCGCAAGACGCAGCCCTACGACGTGTACGACCGCATGGACTTCGATGTGCCGGTGGGCAAGACGGGCGATTGCTACGACCGCTACCTGGTGCGCGTGCATGAAATGCGCGAGTCCAACCGCATCATCAAGCAGTGCGTGGACTGGCTGCGCGCCAACCCCGGCCCGGTGATCACGGACAACCACAAGGTGGCTGCGCCGTCCCGCGAATCCATGAAGTCCAACATGGAAGAGCTGATCCACCACTTCAAGCTGTTCACTGAAGGTTTCCATGTGCCCGAGGGCGAGGCTTACGCCGCCGTCGAGCATCCCAAGGGCGAGTTCGGCATCTATCTCGTGAGCGATGGCGCCAACAAGCCTTACCGTCTGAAGATCCGCGCTCCTGGCTTTGCCCACCTGGCTACGCTCGACGAAATGGCCCGTGGTCACATGATCGCCGACGCCGTGGCCATCATCGGCACCATGGATATCGTGTTCGGGGAGATTGACCGATGAGTAGTACGACCGAATCGAAGAACCCCGCTGCGGGCACCGCTGCCGCCATCACCGAGGCGACGCTTGCCCGTTTTGCGCGTGAAGTGGCCAAGTACCCGCCCGAGCAGGCGCAGTCCGCCGTGATGGCCTGCCTGGCCATCGTGCAGCAGGAGCAGGGCTGGGTCAGCGTCGAGAGCGAGTCCGTGATCGCCGATTACCTGGGCATGGCCCAGATCGCGGTGCACGAAGTGACCACGTTCTACAACATGTACAACCAGCAGCCGACGGGCAAGTACAAGCTCAACGTTTGCACCAACCTGCCTTGCCAGCTGCGCGACGGCCAGAAGGCATTGCACCACCTCGAGAAGAAGCTGGGCGTGACCATGGGCCAAACGACGCCCGATGGCCTGTTCACGCTGCAGCAGTGCGAGTGCCTCGGCGCCTGCGCCGACGCGCCCGTGATGCTGGTCAACGACCGCACCATGTGCAGCTTCATGGACACCGACAAGCTTGACCAGCTGGTCGACGGCCTCAAGGCCGCAGAGGGGCAAGCATGACCACTGCCGCACAAATCCTCTCGCAGTTTCAGGCGACCGGCGTCCAGACCTGCTTCCACGACCGCCACATCAACCCGCAGATCGTTGCGGGCCTGGATGGCACGAACTGGGGCATCAAAGACTACGAAGCGCGTGGCGGCTACGAAGCGCTGCGCAAGATCCTGGCCCAGGGCGAAGGCGCAGGCCTGACGCAAGACCAGGTGATCGCCACCGTCAAGGAATCGGGCCTGCGCGGCCGCGGCGGTGCGGGCTTCCCGACCGGTCTCAAGTGGAGCTTCATGCCCCGCTCGTTCCCGGGCCAGAAGTACCTGGTGTGCAACTCGGACGAAGGCGAGCCGGGCACCTGCAAGGACCGCGACATCCTGCAGTTCAACCCGCACATCGTCATCGAAGGCATGATCATCGCGGCCTACGCGATGGGCATCTCCGTGGGCTACAACTACATCCACGGCGAAATCTTCCAGACCTACGACCGCTTCGAAGAAGCGCTCGAAGAAGCACGCGCTGCGGGTTACCTGGGCGACAAGATCCTGGGCAGCAACTTCAGCTTCCAGTTGCATGCAGCGCACGGTTTCGGCGCCTACATCTGCGGCGAAGAAACCGCGTTGCTCGAATCGCTGGAAGGCAAGAAGGGCCAACCGCGCTTCAAGCCACCGTTTCCGGCCAGCTTCGGTCTGTACGGCAAGCCCACCACCATCAACAACACCGAGACCTTCGCGGCCGTGCCGTGGATCATCCGCAATGGCGGTGCGGCGTATCTTGAGTGTGGCAAGCCGAACAACGGCGGCACCAAGATTTTCTCGGTCTCCGGCGACGTGGAAAAGCCCGGCAACTACGAAGTGCCCATGGGCACCCCGTTTGCCAAGCTGCTTGAACTGGCCGGTGGCGTGCGCAAGGGCCGCCAGCTCAAGGCGGTGATCCCGGGTGGCTCGTCCTCCCCGGTGCTGCCCGCGTCCGTCATCATGGAATGCACGATGGACTACGACTCCATCGCCAAGGCCGGCTCCATGCTGGGCTCGGGTGCCGTGATCGTGATGGACGACTCCCGCAGCATGGTCGAGAGCCTGCTGCGCCTGTCGTACTTCTATTCGCACGAATCCTGCGGCCAATGCACGCCCTGCCGCGAAGGCACGGGCTGGATGTGGCGCGTGATCGACCGCATTCAGCACAACCAGGGCCGCACGGGCGACCTGGACCTGCTCAATTCGGTGGCAGACAACATCCAGGGCCGCACGATCTGCGCGCTGGGCGACGCCGCCGCAATGCCGGTGCGCGCCATGCTCAAGCATTTCCGTCCCGAGTTTGAAGCACTGATCCGGAACAACGCCTCCCAGGCCGCGACCTCCGCCTGATCGCGAGAAGACATATGGTTGAAATTGAACTGGACGGTCAGAAAGTGGAAGTCGCCGAAGGCTGCATGGTGATGCATGCAGCCGAGAAGGCGGGCACGTACATTCCGCATTTCTGCTACCACAAGAAGCTCTCGATCGCCGCCAACTGCCGCATGTGCCTGGTGGACGTCGAGAAGGCTCCCAAGCCCATGCCTGCCTGCGCCACGCCGGTGACGCAGGGCATGATCGTACGCACCAAGAGCGACAAGGCCATCAAGGCCCAGGCGTCGGTCATGGAGTTTCTGCTGATCAACCACCCGCTGGACTGCCCCATCTGCGACCAGGGCGGTGAGTGCCAGCTGCAGGACCTGGCCGTCGGCTACGGCGGTTCGTCCTCGCGCTACGAGGAAGAAAAGCGCGTGGTCTTCCACAAGGACGTCGGCCCGCTGATCTCCATGGAAGAGATGAGCCGCTGCATCCACTGCACCCGCTGCGTGCGCTTCGGCCAGGAAGTGGCCGGCGTGATGGAGCTCGGGATGATCCACCGTGGCGAGCACTCCGAGATCACCACCGTGGTGGGCGATACCGTGGACTCCGAGCTGTCGGGCAACATGATCGACATCTGCCCCGTGGGCGCGCTCACGAGCAAGCCGTTCCGCTACAGCGCCCGCACCTGGGAACTCTCGCGCCGCCGCTCCGTCAGCCCACACGACTCCACCGGCTCCAACCTGATCGTTCAGGTCAAGAACCACAAGGTGATGCGCGTGGTGCCGCTCGAGAACGAAGCCGTCAACGAGTGCTGGATCGCCGACCGCGACCGCTTCTCTTATGAATCGCTCAACAGCGACGACCGCCTGACCCAGCCCATGCTCAAGCAGGGCGGTGTCTGGAAGACCGTCGACTGGCAGACCGCGCTCGAGTACGTGGCCAACGGCCTCAAGAACATCAAGAACGACCACGGCGTGGGCAGCATCGGCGCCCTGGTCAGCCCACACAGCACGGTCGAGGAGCTGTACCTGGCCGGCGCGCTGGTGCGCGGCCTAGGCAGCGACAACATCGACTACCGCCTGCGCAACGCCGAGTTCGCCGCGCCCGAAGGCATCCGCTGGCTGGGTACGTCCATCGCTTCGCTGTCCACGCTGCAACGCGTGCTGGTGGTGGGTTCCAACCTGCGCAAGGACCATCCGCTGTTCGCACAGCGCATCCGCCAGGCTGCCCGCCATGGCGCTCAGGTCAGCGCAGTGGGTTCGGTCGCCCAAGATTGGGCCATGCCCGTGCAGTCGTTCATGGCGCAAGGCGCCGACGAATGGGTGCAGACGCTCGGTGGCATTGCCTCCGCCGTGGCCCAGGAAAAGGGCGTTGCCGCTCCTCAAGGTGCTGCAGCCCACAACGACGCCACCCAGGCCATTGCCCGCTCGCTGCTGGGCGGCGAACGTAAGGCCGTGCTGCTGGGCAACGCCGCAGCGCACCACGCGCAGGCCACGCAATTGCTCGCTCTGGCCAACTGGATTGGCGAGAACACGGGTGCGTCCGTGGGCTATCTGACGGAAGCCGCCAATACGGTGGGCGCGCAGTTTGCGGGTGCTCATCCTGTGAACGGTGGATTGAGTGCGGGCCAGATGCTCTCGGGTGGACTGAAGGCGGCTTTGCTGCTCAACACCGAGCCTGTTTATGACTCGGCTGCAGGTGCCAACGCTGCTGCTGCGCTGTCTGGTGCAGAGATGGTGGTGACCTTGAGCCCCTTCAAGGCCAACCTGGAGTTCAGTGACGTTCTGTTGCCAATTGCTCCCTTCACTGAAACTTCCGGCAGCTTCATCAACGCCGAAGGCCGCCTGCAAAGCTTCCATGCCGTGGTGCGCCCGCTCGGCGATACCCGCCCTGCGTGGAAGGTGCTGCGTGTGCTGGCCAATCTGCTGGGTGTGTCCGGTTTCGACTTCGAGACCTCGCAAGACGTGCTGGCACGCGCCACCAACGCGGCGGCCGGTACGCTCACCCGCGTGCCCGCTGAACAGCTGTCCAATGTGGTGACGGCGGCGGTGCCTGCTGCGGCAGGATCGGCCGGTGAGCCTGTGGTCGCTTCCATCTACCAACTCGACGGCCTCGTGCGCCGTTCCACGTCGCTGCAGCTCACGGCTGATGCGCGCCTGGCTCGTGAAGGAGTCGCTGCATGATCGACGCGATCTACAACGCGGGCCTGAACCTGCTGGCCTTCGGCTGGTGGACGGGTGCCGTCTGGCCTGTGCTCTGGGTGCTGATCAAGATCGTCTGCATTCTGGCGCCCCTGATGGGTGCCGTGGCCTACCTCACGCTGTGGGAGCGCAAGCTGCTTGGCTTCATGCAGGTGCGCCACGGTCCCAACCGCGTGGGCCCCATGGGTCTGCTGCAGCCCATCGCCGACGCGCTCAAGCTGCTGACCAAGGAAATCATCCAGCCCACGGCTGCGAGCAAGGGCTTGTTCGTGCTCGGCCCGGTCATGGCCATCATGCCGGCGCTGGCCGCCTGGGTCGCGATCCCCTTCGGCCCCGACGTGGCCCTGGCCAATGTCAATGCGGGCCTGCTGCTGGTGATGGCCATCACCTCCATCGAGGTGTATGGCGTGATCATTGCCGGCTGGGCATCGAACTCCAAGTACGCCTTTCTGGGCGCGCTGCGGGCTTCAGCACAAATGGTGAGCTATGAAATCGCCATGGGCTTTTGCTTCCTGGTGGTGATCATGGTGTCGGGCAGCATGAACCTGACCGAGATCGTCATGTCCCAAAGCCGCGGCATGGCCGCCAACATGGGCCTGTCGTTCCTGTCGTGGAACTGGCTGCCCCTGCTGCCGATCTTCCTGGTGTACCTGATCTCCGGTGTGGCCGAGACCAACCGCCACCCCTTCGACGTGGTCGAAGGCGAAGCCGAAATCGTGGCCGGCCACATGGTCGAGTATTCGGGCATGGGCTTTGCCATCTTCTTCCTGGCCGAATACGCCAGCATGTGGCTCGTGTCCATCCTGGCCGCGCTCATGTTCCTGGGTGGCTGGCTGCCTCCGGTTGAGTTCCTCTCGTTCATTCCGGGCTGGATCTGGCTGGGTATCAAGACTTTCCTGGTGGTGTCCATGTTCATCTGGATCCGTGCCACCTTCCCGCGCTTCCGCTATGACCAGATCATGCGTCTGGGCTGGAAGATCTTCATCCCGGTGACGCTGGTGTATCTGCTCTTCGTGGGTGGATGGCTGCTGTCGCCCTGGAACATCTGGAAATAAGCGGGACACAAAAATGACTGCCGTTGTTGCTGCTGCACCTTTCTCGTTCAAAGACTTCTTCAAGAGCTTCATGCTCGTGGAACTGCTCAAGGGCATGGCCCTGACCGGTCGCTATGCGTTTCGCCGCAAGGTGACAGTGCAGTTCCCTGAAGAAAAGACCCCTCTGTCGCCGCGTTTCCGCGGCCTGCACGCGCTGCGCCGTTATGAAAACGGCGAAGAGCGCTGCATCGCCTGCAAGCTGTGCGAGGCCGTGTGCCCCGCCATGGCCATCACCATCGAATCGGATGTGCGTGAGGACGGCTCGCGCCGTACCACGCGCTACGACATCGACCTGACCAAGTGCATCTTCTGCGGCTTCTGCGAAGAAAGCTGCCCGGTGGACTCCATCGTCGAGACGCACATCCTCGAATACCACGGCGAAAAGCGTGGCGACCTGTACTTCACGAAAGACATGCTCCTGGCCGTGGGCGACCGGTACGAAGGCGAAATCGCGGCAGCCAAGGCTGCGGACGCGAAGTACCGCTGAGCGGTGCAGAGCGCGGCCTCTTTGCCAGACTTTCTATAAAGACCCGATTCATGGACGCCAAGACTGGTTTCTTCTATCTCTTCTCGGTGGTGCTGCTGTTTGCAGCCTTCCGGGTGATCACTGCCCGCAACCCCGTGCATGCGGTGCTGTACCTCATCCTTGCGTTCTCGCAGGCCGCCGCCGTGTGGCTGCTGCTCAAGGCCGAGTTCCTGGCCATTGCGCTGGTGCTGGTGTACCTGGGCGCGGTCATGGTGCTGTTCCTTTTCGTGGTGATGATGCTGGACATCCACATCGACACCGTGCGCAAGGGGTTCTGGAAGCATTTCCCGCTGGCTGCCACGGTGGGAGCGCTGATCGCTCTTGAAATGGCCGCTGTGCTGATGGGCGGTTTCCGCGGCATGGACGAGCCCAAGGCCGTCGCCACGGCACTCGATGCAGCGGGCCAGGTGGTGCAGTACTCCAACACCAAGGCACTGGGCAAGCTGCTCTATACCGAATACCTGTACCCCGTTGAAATCGCTGCGGTCATTCTGCTGGTCGCCATGATTGCCGCCATTGCGCTGACACTGCGCCAGCGCAAGGACAGCAAGGCCATCAACCCGTCGCAGCAGGTTCGCGTGCGCGCCGGTGATCGCCTCGAAGTCGTGAAGGTGGCTGCCACCCAGAAGGCTGCGCCTGAAGCGCCTGCCGTGCCTGCTGCCACCGAGGAGAAAAAAGCATGACGCTGACATTGGGCCACTTTCTCTCGCTGGGCGCGATGCTGTTCGCGCTGGCCGTGATCGGCATCTTTCTGAACCGCAAGAACCTGATCGTGCTGCTGATGGCGATCGAGCTGATGCTGCTGGCGGTCAACATGAACTTCGTGGCGTTCTCGCACTACCTGGGCGACATGCATGGCCAGGTGTTCGTGTTCTTCATCCTGACAGTGGCAGCTGCCGAGTCGGCCATCGGTCTGGCCGTCCTGGTGCTCCTGTTCCGCAACAAGTCCAGCATCAACGCGGAAGATCTCAACACCCTCAAGGGTTGATGGGTCACCAGCATTCCCAAGGTTCTCAAGAATGAGTCAAACCCTCTCTGCTTCAACCCTCCTGGCCGTGCCGCTGGCACCGCTGGCGGGCGCCTTGCTGGCCGGCATCTTCGGCACGACCTTCGGTGGTAACTGGATCGGTCGCCGGCTCTCCCACACCCTCACCATCCTGGGCGTGCTCGTTGCGTTCGTGCTGTCGGCGATGACGCTCAAGAGCGTGGCGCTCGACGGTGCCCGCTTCAACGAGACGCTCTACACCTGGATGGTGGTGGGCGGCCTCAAGATGGAGGTCGGTTTCCTGATCGACAGCCTCACCGCCATGATGATGGTGGTCGTGACCTTCGTGTCGCTGATGGTGCACATCTACACCATCGGCTACATGGAAGAGGACGACGGCTACAACCGTTTCTTCGCCTACATCTCGCTGTTCACGTTCTCCATGCTCATGCTGGTCATGAGCAACAACCTGCTGCAGCTGTTCTTCGGCTGGGAAGCCGTGGGCCTGGTGTCCTATCTGCTCATCGGTTTCTGGTTCAACAAGCCCACGGCGATCTTCGCCAACATGAAGGCCTTTTTGGTCAACCGTGTGGGTGACTTCGGCTTCATCTTGGGCATCGGCCTGATTGCTGCCTATACGGGCACGCTCAACTACAGCGAAATCTTCGCCAAATCGGGTGAGCTCGGTGGCCTGGCGTTCCCCGGTACCGACTGGATGCTGATCACCGTGATCTGCATCTGCCTGTTCATCGGCGCGATGGGCAAGTCCGCGCAATTCCCGCTGCACGTGTGGCTGCCCGACTCGATGGAAGGCCCGACCCCCATCTCGGCGCTGATCCACGCGGCTACCATGGTGACCGCAGGCATCTTCATGGTGTCGCGCATGTCGCCGCTGTTCGAGCTGTCCGACACTGCGCTCAACTTCATCCTGATCATCGGCTCCATCACGGCGCTGTTCATGGGCTTCCTGGGCATCATCCAGAACGACATCAAGCGCGTGGTGGCGTACTCCACGCTGTCGCAGCTCGGCTACATGACCGTGGCCCTGGGTGCCTCCGCCTACTCGGTGGCCGTGTTCCACCTGATGACCCACGCGTTCTTCAAGGCGCTGCTGTTCCTTGGCGCCGGCTCGGTCATCATGGGCATGCACCACAACCAGGACATCCGCTGGATGGGCGGCGTGCGCAAGTACATGCCCATCACCTGGATCACCTCATTGCTGGGCTCGCTCGCACTGATCGGCACGCCCCTGTTCTCGGGTTTCTACTCCAAGGACAGCATCATCGAGGCGGTGCACTTCAGCCAACTGCCCGCTGCGCATTTCGCGCACTTCGCAGTGCTGGCCGGCGTGTTCATCACCGCGTTCTATTCGTTCCGCATGTACTTCCTGGTCTTCCACGGCAAGGAACGCTTCGACCAGAACCCTGACGCCCACCACGATGCGCACCACGACGACCATGGCCACGGCCATGATGACCACCACAGCCATGATCCGCACGAATCCCCCTGGGTTGTGACGGTGCCGCTGGTGCTGCTGGCCATACCTTCGGTGGTGGTGGGCTTCATGTTCATCCAGCCCATGCTGTTCGGCGACTTCTTCAAGGGCGTGATCTTTGTCGATGCGGTCAAGCACCCTGCGATGGCCAAGCTGGCCGAGATCTTCCACGGCCCGGTGGCCATGGCCCTGCACGGCCTGCAGACGGCGCCTTTCTGGTTGGCTGTGGCGGGTGTGGCCCTGTCGTACTACATGTACATGGTGAATCCGGCTTTGCCTGCGGCGATCAAGCGCACCTGCATGCCGATCTACACGCTGTTCGAAAACAAGTACTACCTCGACTGGATCAACGAGAACATCCTGGCCCGCGGTGCGCGTGCTCTGGGTACGGGCCTGTGGAAGGGTGGCGATCAGGCCATCATCGACGGCACGCTCGTCAATGGATCTTGGAAGGTCGTGCGCAGCGTGTCCGGTGTCGTGCGCTGGATGCAGTCCGGCTTCATCTTCCACTACGCGCTGGTGATGATCCTGGGTGTGTTCGCGCTGATGACCTGGTTCGTCTGGGGCGACGTGTTCCTGCAGCTCATCAAATAAGGAAAACAACAAAATGGGTCTGTTGAGTCTTGCAATCTGGTCACCGATCGCCTTCGGTGTGCTGCTGCTGGCCATTGGCCGGGATGAGCATGCCCGCGCCGTGCGCTGGTTGGCTCTGGTGGGCGCCGTCGTTGGCTTCCTGGTAACGCTGCCCCTGTACGAAGGCTTCCAGCTCGGAACCGCAGCGATGCAGTTCGTCGAGAAGGCGGCCTGGATCGAGCGCTTCAATGTGCATTACCACCTGGGTGTGGATGGCATCTCGTTCTGGTTTGTGCCCCTGACAGCCTTCATCACGGTGATCGTGGTGGTCGCGTCGTGGGAGTCCATCACCGAGCGCGTGAACCAGTACATGGGCGCGTTCCTGATCCTGTCCGGTCTGATGATCGGCGTGTTCACGGCGCTGGACGGCATGCTGTTCTACGTGTTCTTCGAAGCCACGCTGATCCCGATGTATCTGATCATCGGTATCTGGGGCGGCCCGAACAAGATCTACGCGGCGTTCAAGTTCTTCCTGTACACGCTGCTCGGCTCGCTGCTCATGCTGATCGCGCTGATCTACCTGTACAACCAGTCTGGCGGCAGCTTCGACATCGCCACGTGGCACCAACTGCCCCTGAGCGCCCGCGCGCAGACGATGCTCTTCTTCGCATTCTTTGCCGCCTTCGCGGTCAAGGTGCCGATGTTCCCGTTCCACACTTGGCTGCCCGACGTTCACGTGGAAGCGCCCACCGGCGGCTCCGCCGTGCTGGCCGCGATCATGCTGAAGCTGGGCGCCTACGGCTTCCTGCGTTTTTCCATGCCCATCGCCCCCGACGCATCGCGCGAGTGGGCCTGGCTGATGATCGCGCTGTCGCTGATCGCCGTGATCTACGTGGGCCTGGTGGCTATGGTCCAGAAGGACATGAAGAAGCTGGTGGCGTATTCGTCCGTCGCGCACATGGGCTTCGTCACGCTGGGCTTCTTCATCTTCAACGACCTGGGCGTGTCCGGCGGGCTGGTGCAGATGATTGCGCACGGCTTCGTCTCGGGTGCAATGTTCCTGTCCATCGGCGTGCTGTACGACCGCGTGCACTCGCGTGAAATCTCGGCCTACGGCGGCGTGGTCAACACCATGCCCAACTTCACCGCGTTTGCGCTGCTGTTTGCCATGGCCAACTGCGGTCTGCCGGGCACAGCCGGTTTCGTGGGCGAGTGGATGGTCATCCTGGGCGCGACCAAGGCCAACTTCTGGATCGGACTGGCCTCGGCCACGGCGCTGATCTTCGGCGCGGCCTACACCCTGTGGATGTTCAAGCGCGTGTACCTGGGCCCCGTGGGCAACGACAACGTCAAGGGCCTTACCGACATCGACAGCCGCGAATTCCTGGTGCTGGCCGTACTCGGCATCGCGGTGCTGGCCATGGGCCTGTATCCCCGTCCGTTCACGGACGTGATGGACACGTCGGTCGCCGAACTGCTCAAGCATGTCGCGCAGCCCAAGCTGAACTGACCTGACCAGACTGAACTGAGAGATACGAGATGATTGACAACATCAGCTGGCTAGCGATCTACCCCGAAATCGTGCTGTTGGCCATGGCCTGCGTCATAGCGCTGGTCGACCTGGGGGTGCACAGCACCCGCCGCACCGCCACCTATGTGCTGACCATGCTGACCCTGGCTGTCGTGGCTGCCCTGCAGGCGATGTACGCCACCAGCGGCAACACCTTCTATGGCTTCGGCAACATGGTGGTGAGCGATGCCATGGGCAACTGGCTCAAGTGCTTTGCCACGGTGGCGATGATGGTCACGCTGGTCTATGCGCGCCCCTACGCGGCAGACCGCGGCATGCTGCGCGGCGGCGAGATGTTCACCCTGTCGATGTTCGCGCTGCTGGGCATGTTCATCATGATCTCGGGCAACAACTTCCTCGTGATCTACCTGGGCCTGGAGCTGCTGACCCTGTCGAGCTATGCGCTCGTGGCCCTGCGCCGCGACAACGCCACGGCCACTGAAGCGGCCATGAAGTACTTCGTGCTGGGCGCGATGGCCAGCGGCTTCCTGCTGTACGGCCTGTCCATGATCTATGGCGCCACCGGCTCGCTCGATATCGGCCAGGTGTTCAAGGCCGTCAATTCCGGCCAGATCCGCCACCAGGTACTGGTGTTCGGCCTGGTGTTCGTGGTCTCGGGCTTGGCCTTCAAGCTGGGTGTGGTGCCTTTCCACATGTGGATTCCCGACGTGTACCAGGGTGCTCCGACCGCCGTCACGCTGATGATCGGCGGCGCGCCCAAGCTGGCGGCGTTTGCCATCACCATCCGCCTGCTGGTGGACGGCCTGCTGCCGCTGGCCATCGACTGGCAGCAGATGCTGGCGGTGCTGGCCATCGGCTCGCTGCTGGTGGGTAACCTGGCTGCCATCGCGCAGACCAACCTCAAGCGCATGCTGGCGTACTCCACGATCTCGCAAATGGGCTTCGTGCTGCTGGGCCTGATGTCGGGCGTGGTGAACGGCAACGTCGATGCCACGGCCGTCGAGAACGCCTACAGCGCGTCCATGTTCTACGTGGTGACCTATGTGCTGACGACCCTGGCCGCATTCGGCGTGATGCTGCTGCTGGCGCGCGAGGGTTTCGAGAGCGAAGAGATTTCGGACTTTGCCGGCCTCAACCAGCGCAGCCCGCTGTACGCCGGCATCATGGCCGTGTGCCTCTTCTCCATGGCCGGTATTCCTCCGCTGGTGGGCTTCTATGCCAAGCTGGCCGTGCTGCAAGCCCTGGTAGCCTCGGGCCAGACGCTGTACATCGCCATGGCCGTGTTCGCCGTGATCATGTCGCTGATCGGTGCCTTCTACTACCTGCGCGTCGTCAAGGTCATGTACTTCGATGCACCGCTGACGGCCTCGAGCGTGTCGGCGCCCGCAGACGTCCGCGTGGTGCTGACCTTGAACGGCGCGCTGCTGCTGGTGTTGGGCATTCTGCCCGGCGGGCTGATGGCCCTGTGCGCCGACGCCGTGGTGCGTGCGCTGGCGACCTGACCGCGCCCGCTGTCGCACTGTGTCTCTTACCGGATCTGTCTGGCTGGTCATCATCGCGGCGTTGATCGCCGCGAACCTGCCTTTCGTAAACCATCGCTGGCTGGCCGTGGGTCCGGCGGCCGCGCCCCGCAAGCCTTTGGCGGGGCGGCTGGCGGAGTTGATCGTGCTGTACTTTCTGGTGGGCGGTCTGGCATTGTTGCTGGAGCGCCGCGCCGGGCAGATTGCTCCCCAGGGCTGGGAGTTCTACGCCATCACCGGCACCCTGTTCCTGACCCTGGCCTTCCCGGGTTTCGTCTACCGGTACCTGCTGCGCCGCCACGGCTGAGGCGCCCGCAGTGCTACCGGTTGCCGCCTTGTCCTGCTCGTCCGTTGCAGCGCTGCCATGAAGGTGCTTGATCTCCAATGCCGCCACGGCCATGTCTTTGAAGGCTGGTTCGCGTCGGAGGACGACTTTCAGGGCCAGCGCGAGCGTGGTTTGGTGCAGTGTCCGATGTGCGCGGACGACCAGATCGAAAAGCGTCTGAGTGCGCCGCGCCTGAACTTCGGCGCGCGGGAGCCCTCGGCAAGCTCTGCCGCGCAGGCGTCGTCCGCGACAGGGGAGGTGGTGCCGAGCAGCCCCGCTGGTACGACTGCGGCTCTTGACGCAGGGGTGTTGCCACCCGCCTTGCAAGCCGCTTGGCTGCACCTGGCACGCAAGATTGTCGCCAACACTGAGGACGTGGGATCACGCTTCGCCCAGGAGGCACGCCGCATGCACCATGGCGAGGCCGAGGAGCGCGCCATCCGCGGCCAGGCCACGCCCGACGAAGCCGTGCAACTGATCGAAGAGGGCATCGCGGTGATGCCGTTGCCTCTGCCCGCTTCTGCCAAGGAAACCCTGCAGTAGAGGGGCGTGGGCCGGGCGCGGGAGGGCTTGGCAAGCCTCCGCGAAGTCCTGTGAATGCGGTTTTTGAGTGTTTTAAGGCTCTACCGCACTACCAGAGCGCGCTAGCGGCTATGCTTTTAATAGCAACTGCTGCACCGCATCGGCGCTGAGCACTCCACTTCCTCTTTACTGCTCCCGCAGCGGCAACCGGAAGGCGCCCGGCAGTCGCTGCCCGCCCGCCTTCACGACGTGAACTGCAGCGCCGCCAGCCGGGCATACACCCCGCCTTGCGCGAGGAGCGCCGTGTGCGTGCCTTGTTCCACGATGCGCCCATGCTCCAGCACCACGATGCGGTCGGCATTCTGCACGGTGGCCAGCCGGTGGGCGATGACCAGGGTGGTGCGGCGCCCGGTGTGGCGCTGCATCGCGATGTCCAGCGCGGCCTGCACCATGCGTTCGCTTTCGGCGTCCAGGGCGCTGGTGGCCTCGTCGAGCAGCAGCAAGGGCGGGTCCTTGAGCATGGCCCGTGCAATCGCGATGCGCTGGCGCTGCCCGCCCGACAGGCGCACCCCGCGCTCGCCGAGAAACGTGCCATAGCCCTCCGGCAGCGCCATCAGGAAGTCGTGCGCGAATGCGGCGCGCGTGGCGGCCATCACTTCCTCGTCGGTGGCGTCCGGGCGGCCGTAGCGGATGTTCTCCATGGCCGATGCGGAGAAGATCACGGCGTCCTGCGGCACGGTGCCCGTGCTGGCGCGCAGGGTGGTGAGCCGCAGGTCGCGGATGTCGATGCCGTTCAGGCGAATGTGGCCTGCCGGGCGACCGTTCGCGCCCATGTCCACGTCGTAGAAGCGCTGCAGCAGCTGGAACACCGTCGTCTTGCCGGCACCGCTCGAACCCACCAGCGCCACGGTTTCGCCGGGCGCCAGGCGCAGCGAGAAGTCATGCAGCGCAGGCTGGTCGGGCCGCGAGGGGTAGTGAAACTGCACGTTGTCGAACTCCACGGCCAAGCCTTGGCCTGACAGCGGCAGGTCTTTGGGCGCAGCTGGATCAGCCACGGGGGATCGGCTCGCCAGCAGCTCCATCAGACGTTCGGTGGCACCCGCTGCGCGCAGCAGGTCGCCATACACCTCGCCCAGCACCGCCACGGCGCCTGCCAGCAGCATGACGTACACCACCGTCTGCCCCAGGTGCCCCGCAGTCATCTGGCCCGCCAGCACAGCCTCGGTGCCGCGGTACAGGCCCCACAGCAGCAGCGCCGCGTTGGCGATGATGATGAAGGCCACCAGCAGCGCGCGTGCACGGCTGCGCGTCACGGCCACCTGGAAGGCGTTTTCGGTGGCCTGCATGAAGCGGCTGGTTTCGCGCCGCTCGGCCGTGTAGCTTTGCACCACCGGCACGGCATTCAGCACCTCGGCCGCAATGGCGCTCGAATCCGCCACCCGGTCCTGGCTGTCGCGCGACAAGCGGCGCACGCGCCGCCCGATCCACATGGTCGGCAGCACCACCAGCACCACGGCCACCAGCACGATCGACATGACGTACGGGTTGGTCCAGATCAGCATCGCCAGAGCGCCGATGCCCATCACCGCGTTGCGCAGCCCCATCGACAACGATGAGCCCACCACCGTCTGCACCAGCGTGGTGTCGGCCGTCAGCCGCGACAGCACCTCGCCGGTCTGTGTGGTCTCGAAGAACTGCGGGCTTTGCTGCAGCACGTGGCCGTACACCGCGTTGCGCAGGTCGGCCGTCACCCGCTCGCCCAGCCAGCTCACCATGTAAAAGCGCGCCGCCGAGAAGACCCCCAGCGCGACGGCTACGGCGAACAGCGCCTCGAAGTGGTTGCGCAGCGCCATGGTCTGCGCGCCCTTGTCGGCGCTGACGAGGCCCGAGTCCACCAGATTGCGCAGCGCCAGCGGAAACGCCAGCGTGGCCAGCGCCGCCAGCACCAGAAACACCACCGACAAAGCGATGCGTGCGCGGTACGGACGCAGGAAGGGAAAGAGCCCGCTGAGGGACCGGGGTGCGCCGCGCGCGGGCGTGGAGGGGAGGGTGGCCATGCTCGAAGTGTAGGCGGGCGTGCCTGTCCGGCCGTGCCAGCCACAGGCGGCCCTGCACACCCGCGGGCTTCCGGCCACGCTCTGAAGTCAAGGGCGCTGCGCTGATGCAGGAGGCAGCACGGCTCTGAAATATTCAGGGCCGCAGAGTGTGCCCAATGGTGCACCCTCTGTCTTGCCTTCATGCAGTTGTAAGCAAGCGCTGCAGGAACCGTGGCTCGCATCGCGTGCGCCAGCAAGGGTTTTCAACCGGCGACAAAGGGCCTGCAACCCGCACGTGGCAAGGCGCAGACAGGCCCAGGCAGGCGCCGCGCGATACCCGAAATGATGACCGCCATCCTGCGCACCACGGGTCAGCGCGACCCATAGGCGTTTATACATAGGCATTAGTCCCAGTATCTACCGCAGGGTAGGCAGGCATACGATGCACGGCGACACAACGCATGCATGGGAGTCTTGCTGGCCAAGGCTTTCTTCCTCAGCCCCCTTACGGAGCGACCCTGGCGCAATGAGCGACGTCATTCTTGAAACCCACAGCCTGACCAAAGAGTTCAAGGGATTCACCGCAGTCAGCGACGTGAATCTGGCCGTGCGCCGGGGCTCCATCCATGCACTCATCGGCCCCAATGGCGCAGGCAAAACCACCTGCTTCAACCTGCTGACGAAATTCCTCACACCCACGTCCGGCACCATCCAGTTCAACGGGCACGACATCACCCGCGAGCAGCCCGCGCAGATCGCGCGCCGTGGCGTGATCCGCTCGTTCCAGATCTCGGCGGTGTTCCCGCACCTCACCCTGATGGAGAACGTGCGCCTGGGACTGCAGCGCAAGCTGGGCACGTCATTCCACTTCTGGCGCAGCGAGCGCAGCCTGCACCAGCTCGATGACCGGGCCATGCAGCTGCTGGACGAAGTGGGCCTGGCCGACATGGCCGATGAAGTCACCGTGAACCTGCCCTACGGCCGCAAGCGCGCGCTTGAGATTGCCACCACCTTGGCCATGGAGCCCGAGCTCATGCTGCTGGACGAGCCCACGCAGGGCATGGGCCACGAGGACGTGGACCGCGTCACCCAGCTCATCAAGAAGGTGTCTGTGGGGCGCACCATCCTCATGGTCGAACACAACATGAAAGTCGTCTCCACCATCGCCGACCGCATCACCGTGCTGCAGCGCGGCGCGGTGCTGGCCGAAGGCCCGTATGCAGAAGTGTCCAACAACCCCCAAGTGATGGAAGCCTATATGGGAACGACTGACGGGCAACTGCAGGGGGCACACTGATGGCCGGCACTCCCGCACTCGAAATCAAAGGCCTCGAAGCCTGGTACGGCGAGTCGCACGTGCTGCATGGCGTGGACATCGTCGTGCAGCCCGGTGAAGTCGTCACGCTGCTGGGCCGCAACGGCGCCGGCCGCACGACCACCATGCGCGCCATCATGGGCTTGACCGGTGCACGCAAGGGCTCGGTCAAGATCAACGGCGTGGAGACCGTGAACATGCCCACGCACCGCATCGCCCACCTGGGCGTGGGGTACTGCCCCGAAGAGCGCGGCATTTTCTCCAGCCTGTCGTGCGAAGAAAACCTGCTGCTGCCGCCAGCGCTCAAGACCGGCACGCCCGGCATGTCGGTGCAAGAGATCTACGCCATGTTCCCCAACCTGGCCGAGCGCAAGAACAGCCAGGGCACGCGCCTGTCGGGTGGCGAGCAGCAGATGCTGGCCGTGGCCCGCATCCTGCGCACCGGTGCCAATCTGCTGCTGCTCGACGAGATCTCCGAGGGCCTGGCCCCGGTCATCGTGCAGGCGCTGGCCCGCATGATCACCATGCTGCGCGAGAAGGGCTACACGGTGGTCATGGTGGAGCAGAACTTCCGCTTTGCGGCGCCGCTGGCCGACCGTTTCTATGTGATGGAGCACGGCCGCATCGTCGAGAAATTCGGCGCGTCCGAACTGGCGGAGAAGATGCCCGTACTCACTGAACTGCTGGGTGTCTGACCACAGGTCCGCCAGCGATCCCCATTTTCTTTTCTTCAACCAACCACACCCACAGGAGACAATCCATGAAGAAGAACCAACTCACCGCGCTGGCATTGGTGCTGGCCGCAGCGGGCCTGGCCACCTCGGCCGCGCACGCGCAGGACAAGGTCAAGATCGGCTTCATCACCGACATGTCCAGCCTGTATTCCGACGTGGAAGGCAAGAACGGTGCATTGGCCATCCAGATGGCCATCGACGATTTCGGCGGCAAGGTGTTGGGTCTGCCGATCGAACTCATCTCTGCCGACCACCAGAACAAGGCGGACATTGCCGCGTCGAAAGCGCGCGAATGGGTGGACACCCAAGGCGTCACCATGCTGTTCGGCGGCACGAACTCCGGCACGGCGCTGGCGATTGCCAAGGTGGCAGAAGAGAAGAAGCGCGTGTATTTCAACAACGGCGCCGGCAGCTCCGCACTGACCAACGAGCAGTGCAGCCCCTACACCGTGCACTACGCGTACGACACGGTCGCGCTGGCCAAGGGCACGGGCTCTGCCATCGTCGATGCGGGCGGCAAGAGCTGGTACTTCCTGACCGCAGACTACGCCTTCGGCCATGCGCTGGAGGCGGATACGACCACGGTGGTCAAGGCCAAGGGCGGCAACGTGGTGGGTGCGGTGCGGCACCCGCTCAATGCATCGGACTTCTCGTCGTTCCTGCTGCAGGCACAGAACTCCAAAGCGCAGATTCTCGGTTTGGCAAACGCCGGCGGTGACACCATCAACGCCATCAAGGCCGCCAAGGAGTTTGGCATCGGCAAGAACATGAAACTGGCGGGGCTGCTGATTTTCATCAGCGACATCCACAGCATGGGCCTGCGCAATACCGAGGGCCTGCAGTTCACCACCAGCTGGTACTGGGACCTGAACGATGACACCCGCAAGTTTGCCGCCAAGTACTTTGAAAAGACCAAGCGCATGCCCGGTGAAGTGCAGGCCGCGGACTACTCTGCCACGACGACGTACCTGAAGGCCGTGGCCGCTGCGAAGTCCACCGACGCCGACAAGGTGATGGCCGAGCTCAAGAAGATGAAGATCGACGACTTCTTCGCCAAGGGACAGATTCGAGCCGACGGCCGTTATGTGCACGACATGTACCTGATGCAAGTCAAGAAGCCCGCCGAGTCCACCAAGCCCTGGGACTACTACAAGCTCGTCAAGAAGCTGCCGGGCGACCAAGTCTTCACGACCAAAGCGGAAACGAAGTGCGCGCTCTGGAAGTAAACGCCTGACACGGCGTCAGCAAGCCCGGGTGCCATTGCGGCACTCGGCTTGCTGCGGCGGCCTTGCAGGGCTGCCAGACCACTCCGCTGTCTGCTCTGAACCTCTCTGAACCTGCCGTTGCCTCCCATGGAATTCTTTGGTGTCTCATTGCCCGGCCTGTTGAGCCAGCTTCTCCTGGGGCTGGTCAACGGTTCGTTCTACGCAATTCTCAGCCTGGGGCTGGCCGTCATCTTCGGCCTGCTCAACGTCATCAACTTCGCGCACGGCGCGTTGTTCATGACCGGCGCCCTGTTCACCTGGATGGCGATGAACTATTTCGGCATCAACTACTGGTGGATGCTGGTGTTGGCGCCGCTGATGGTGGGGCTGCTGGGGGTTCTGATCGAGCGGCTGCTGCTGCGCTGGATCTACAAGCTCGACCACCTGTACGGCCTATTGCTCACGCTGGGCCTGACGCTGCTGATCGAAGGGGTTTTCCGGTCGATCTATGGTGTGTCCGGCCTGGGTTACGACACGCCAGAGTTGCTGGAAGGCGCGACCAACCTCGGCTTCATGATCATGCCCAACTACCGCGCCTGGGTCGTGGTGGCATCGGTGGTTGTGTGCCTGGCTACCTGGTACGTGATCGAAAAGACCAAGCTCGGCGCCTATCTGCGCGCCGGTACCGAAAACCCCCGTCTGGTGGAGGCCTTCGGCATCAACGTGCCGGTGATGGTGACGCTGACGTACGCCTTCGGTGCCGCGCTGGCCGCGTTTGCCGGCGTGCTGGCCGCGCCGGTCTACCAGGTCACGCCGCTCATGGGGCAGAACCTCATCATCGTGGTGTTCGCGGTGGTGGTGATCGGCGGCATGGGCTCCATCATGGGCTCCATCCTCACGGGGCTGGGCCTGGGCGTCATCGAAGGCTTCACCAAGGTGTTCTACCCCGAAGCGTCGTCCACCGTGGTGTTCGTCATCATGGTCATAGTTCTCCTCATCCGCCCCGCCGGCCTGTTCGGCAAAGAAAAGTAAGCAGGGGCCGCACGCATGAACCTCAAGAACATCGCCCCCATCGGTTACGGCCTGCTGCTGCTGGGCCTGGTTGCCGCGCCGTTTCTGGGCGCCTATCCCGTCTTCGTGATGAAGCTCATGTGCTTTGCATTGTTTGCTTCGGCCTTCAATCTGCTGCTGGGCTTCACCGGCCTGCTGTCCTTCGGCCACGCGGCCTTCCTGGGCGGTGCAGCCTATGTGGCCGGGCACGCCATCAAGGTCTGGGGCCTCACCCCTGAGGTGGGCCTGCTGCTGGGCACCGCGGGTGGCGCGCTGCTGGGCCTGCTGTTCGGCTGGCTGGCCATCCGCCGCCAGGGCATCTACTTTTCGATGATCACGCTGGCGCTGGCGCAGATGCTGTTCTTCGCCTGCCTACAAGCGCCCTTCACCGGCGGCGAAGACGGCCTGCAGGGCGTGCCGCGCGGCAAGCTGTTCGGCCTGATCAGCCTGCAGAGCGATCTGGTCATGTA
This sequence comes from Acidovorax sp. LjRoot194, assembly GCF_964253015.1. NCBI lineage: Bacteria > Pseudomonadati > Pseudomonadota > Betaproteobacteria > Burkholderiales > Comamonadaceae > Acidovorax > Acidovorax sp. LjRoot194. The sequence continues at coordinate 1,918,297 of NZ_CAXUQB020000001.1, forward strand.
CTACGTGGCCCTGGTGATCGTGGTGCTGGCGTTCCTCGTCATCGTGCGCACCATCCACTCGCCGTTCGGCCAGGTGCTCAAGGGCATCAAGGAGAACGAGCCGCGCGCCATCTCGCTGGGCTACGACACGCACCGCTTCAAGCTGCTGGCCTTCGTGCTGTCGGCCGCACTGGCCGGCCTGGCGGGCTCGCTCAAGACCCTGGTGCTGGGCTTTGCCACGCTGTCCGACGTGCACTGGACGGCCTCGGGCCAGGTCATCCTGATGACGCTGGTGGGCGGCCTGGGCACGCTGTCGGGTCCGCTGATCGGCTCGGCCGTGGTGGTGCTGCTGGAAAACAAGATCGGCGAATTCGGCAATCTGCTCGCCGCCCTGACCAGCGTGGAATGGTTCAAGACGCTGGGTGAGTCCGTCACCATGGTCACGGGCCTGATCTTCGTGATCTGCGTGCTGGCTTTTCGCCGCGGCATCATGGGCGAGATCATCGCGTGGATGGACCGGCGGCGCGGGGGCGGTGCGCCCCGGCACTGACGGCACAGGGTTTTTGTCGGCCGATGAAATCCTCAGCCGCTGCCACCTGGGAACGCCCACACGTTCTAAAGGCGCAGCGGTTTTCCGTATCCGGTGAGCTCCAGGTAGCCGCGCCCCACGGGCTCGCCCGCTGCGTTCAACAGATCGCACAGGCCCTCCCAGTAAATAGCGCCGGTCGAGCCGCTGCTGTCGAGCTCCTGGTTGTCCAGCAGTGCCTGCACCTGGTAGGTGCCCACAGGCGTCTGCACGCGCCACTGCACCGGGTAGCGCACGCCGCTGGCAGGGCTGGTCCACCAGCGTTCAGGCGTGAAGGTCACGGTATCGGCGTTGAAGACCTGCACGGCGCCGCCTGGCACGCGCAGCGAACCGCCGGCCCACACGGCGGAGCCGTCCGCACGGCGCAGGCGGAACGCGGTCAGCGCACCGCCGTCCTGCAGGTTCATGCCGATCCAGTCCCACCCCACCACGTCGGGGTGCATCAGCGTCTCGCTCCATTCGTGGTCCATCCAGGCGCGGCCCGTACCGCTGGCAACGGCCATGCGCTCGGCACCCACCGTGATGGAGCCGCTGACCGCCAGCTGCGGCTGGCTGTAGTAGTAGCTGGCCTGCCCGGCATCGGGCCCCTTGCGCGACAGCCCCTGCTGGCCCTGCAGCAGCAAGGGCTGGGTGCTGTCGAGCTCCAGCTGCAGCCGAAAAGCGCTGGCTTCGATGCGGGCGGTGTAGCGACTGTCGGCACCGGGAGTTTGCCCATTGGCGTACAGGTCGCTGCGCACCAGCGACCAGTCCTGCAGCCGGATGTCGGTGTCGGTCTCGCTCGCACGGGCCACGCCAAAACCGGCGCGGGCGATGCGCTGGTCGTGCATCAGCTTCCCGCCGCGCAAATCTGTCACCGCCGCATGGGCAAACAGCAGTTGCTTGGCCGCGAATGCCGATTGCAGGCCCTGCGTCACGTCCACGCGCGACCGGAAGAACGTCACCTGAAACCCCCACGGCTGACCCGCCGCCTGCACGTGGCCGGTGATGTACCACCACTCGGTGCGCAGCTCTGGGTGGCTGCCATGGTCGCGTGGAAAGCTCAGCGCCCGGGCGGACAGGGCCTGCGCCGCCCTCGGCCACAGCAGCAGCCCCTGGCCCAGAGCGCCCAGTCCTGCGGCTTGCAGGCTGGACGCCAGCATCCAATGGCGGCGCGCGGGGCTGTGCATGGCGGGTGTTGGGGCTGAGTCGGCGATGGAGGTGATGTCAGCCGATCAGTGCATCCACTTTCTGCTGCGCACCGGAGCAGTCGCCGAAGGTGCGGTCCACCCAGTCGGTGTCGAAATACGTGGGCAGATAACGCTCGCCGGCATCGCACAGCAGCGACAGAATCGAGCCGCGCTCACCCCGCTCGCGCATTTCGCCCGCCAATGTGAGCATGGCCACGAAGTTGGTGCCGGTGGACGGACCCACGCGCCGCCCCAGCAATTGGGACAGCGCCCGCATGGCCGCGACAGACTCGCAGTCCGCCACGTCGATCATGCGGTCCACCAGCGTGCGAATGAAGCTGGGCTCCACGCGCGGGCGGCCAATGCCTTCGATGCGCGAGCCTGGCGCCGTCAGCGTTGCGTCGCCCGTGCGGTGGTAAGCACTGAACACCGAGCCCGCCGGGTCGGCCACGCAGACCTCGGTGGCGTGGCGCTGGTAGCGCACATAGCGGCCGATGGTGGCGCTGGTGCCGCCGGTGCCCGCACCTACCACGATCCAGCGCGGCACGGGATGGGGCTCACGCGCCATCTGCGTGAACATGCTCTCGGCAATGTTGTTGTTGCCGCGCCAGTCCGTGGCCCGCTCGGCATAGGTGAACTGGTCCATGTAATGACCGCCGGTCTCGGCGGCGATGGACCGGGCGGCCTCGTACACCTCGCCCGCACGGTCCACGAAGTGGCATCGACCGCCATGGAATTCGATCTGCGCGATTTTCTCTGGCGATGTACTGCGAGGCATCACCGCCACGAAGGGCAGGCCTAACAACCGCGCAAAGTAGGCCTCGCTCACGGCAGTGGAGCCGCTGGATGACTCCACCACCGTCGAGCCTTCGTGGATCCAGCCATTGCACAGCGCATACAGGAACAACGACCGCGCCAGCCGGTGCTTGAGGCTGCCCGTGGGGTGCGTGGATTCGTCCTTGAGGTACAGGTCAATGCCGTGTGCCGTGAAGGCAGGCAGCCGCAGGGGGATCAGGTGGGTGTCGGCACTGCGCTGGTAGTCGGCTTCGATGCGGGCGATGGCGGAGTGGAGCCAGTTGTAAGGCGAGGAGGCCGCCTGGGCTGACGATGATGTCGAGATGTGCATCGCATGATTGTCGCAGCGGGCACTCGATGACGACACAACGCTGAAGTGGCCTGTGCATGTTGGACATTGTGCAAACCTTGTCAAAGGCGGCTCATTTGCACCTATTCCGAAATAATGGAAGAACTGGCGCGCGGCACGCCGTCGAGGGTATTTAGTTATTTCAGCTCTATCCCACTGATCAGCTTGAAAAAATATCGTCCGTTTCTTTCGAGGGTGACATATAGACAAAGGCCAGAGTGAGAAGCAGGTCTTGTCGACAGTAAAAGCCAAGCGACGCATAGCCTTGGCCACCTCCTGCCATGGTGACATTGCGCACTAAGATGAACTTGGGCGTATCTCCCAACACCTCCGCTGGGGCCTCCTCAGCTCTTGAGAAGAAATCGGTATTGGCCATACTGCATCGCCCTGAAGGAACTACGTCGGCCGGATTTTCATAGTTCACGATAACTGTCATATCCTTGGAAGGGTCGAACGCGATCACCGTGTCTGTCTTATTATTTTCGATGTGGTAATTTTCTGGAAAATCAATTGAAAATTTTTCTGAAGAAAATTTATAGTTGGATGTGACGGCGCATGAGGAAGTCAGCGTAAGTAGACAGGTAGTTAAAATTGTGTTGATTGATCTAAGGGTTGAGAGTCTTGTCACATTGTGCGATTTGGTTTGTTGTATTTTATATGCTGATTAATCTTCAATCAGAAGAATCGCCTCAGAAAAATTTTTCGTTCCGAGCTTGATGGTGGAGAAGAAGTAATTTTTGGCAGGATGCCTTATAGTCAATTCAAATTCATTTGTCTTCCGAACTAGTGAGGATCCAATTTTTAAACAATCGCTGTTTTCTAGCGGAAAATGAAAAATCAATCCATATAGCTTCATGCCTTTTGAGGCTTCGTTAAAACTTAAGATTTCAATTTTTTCATCATTTTTAAAATAGAATTTATTATTATTTTTCCTTGCAAAAATTAAGTCTTCTTCGCCACTCCTTGCTGCTAGAGTAAATTTTGATTTTTGTGAGTCTAGCTGCTCGGAGATTGTTTTCCATAGTGTGCATTTAGGTTCTTCTATTTCAGTTGCATACGCTGAAGATTTTATAAAAAGCAGCAGTAATATTGAAAATATTGATGTTGTTTTTTGCATTGATTTTGAGGGTTTTTTTTGGTGACTATGAGCCTGCGTTGACTTCAGGATTTGGACTAGATGCTGGTGCTGGACATGTGGTTTGTGGAGAGCTCGCCTGAGGGCCAGGGGTTTGAGAAGTGCCAGGGTAGCCGCCAAATGTTGCGGCAAGGCCGAAACTGGTAGCCCAGCTGTAGCGCTTCATTTAATAGTTGGTGCAGCATCTCCTCATCGCGGTGTGGCATTTCGTGCGTTGACCTTCGCCAGCCACCAAGGCCAGCAGGATTTAGAGGTGATATACCCTTAGTTCGATTGGCTACCCGTAATAGTGAGGTCCCGACAGGTTGCTTTGGCCTGCTGTACATAAGCAAAGCATGGGATAAATATTTATGGCGCGAAATTTGTGCGCGTCATAAGCATAAATGCTGCTAGAAATAAAAACTCGATCAACTTAAATTCTGAAGCGATAAACATAAGGGGAATAGGGATTTTGGCAATACCATCCACTCTGATAAAAAATAAAAGAGCCACTAAAGTATTAATAAAAGCAAGGGCGAACAAAATAATAAGCCAATTTTTATCAAAATCCATCGCGAATTTATTTAATTCATATATAAATATTGAAAACAAAAAATACAGTGTAATATTTACCTTCTCATTAAATTTTTGCATTTTATTTAAATATTAGAATTGCAGAATTTATATGTTTTTGGCTGACTCTTCAGTACCCTTTGATGCTGGCTGACGCCATTCAGATGGCTTTTTGGGTAAAGGTTTTTAGGTCTTTTTCATGGCTGTATTGCACGTAATTTTCTTCTCTTTGCTAGGGCCGGGGCCGTAGAAAAAATCATGGGTTTTGCAAATGAAGTACGTACTATCGAACAGTGGAGCACTTCGAACTTCGCCTCGTTAACGCCGACGCTCAATTTTCTACCGCACCAATTAAAATATCTCGCCTATCACCATTCGATCTGTTTGGTCCATATGTCCATATACAAATTCAAACTATGACGCACACTAAACGTGCCACGGCACTAGCACGCTGTTCGCTGCGCACAATGTCCTGAACGGCACAATCATCGGGCAAAGGTCATCCGCGCAAATGCACGATTAAGTTTCGAGCAGAACGTTACACTGCGATAGATTGCGACTATGCCCTTCAGGCATACCGACGGGATGTCAACGATGAAGAAGTGTTATGGCTTGGACGGTGCACGCTGCATCTGCCGACGAACAGCAGCGCGTCCAATTCGAACACATCCGCGCGTTAATACAGCAGGCCACCGGTAACAGAGTCGGAATGGCTTGGGCAAACCAAGGCACGATGCCCGACAAGGCAAAAGAGGCGGTCTCTGCCAATAGCGTAAACCTGCAAATCTTTAAGCTGTCCAAGCGCTGGGTGGTGGAGCGAGGCTTAGGCCGGCTGGCGCTCTTGGGACCATGAAAGTTTGGCCGCTGTGCCCAGTAGGATGCACCTTCTTACCTTTGCCGCACTCATACTCCCCAATACTTAGCGGGGTTTGCTTCGTTGGGTAAGTTGCTGCAATTATCTAAATACAATCTTTATAGAAAGAACAGGCTGCAGTAAAAAATATAATAAAATAAATGGGCGTAAAAATTACCCCTGAAATAATCCACTTCTTCAATCCATATTTAAGTCCTGGAAGGTAGGTGAAGGCTATTATTGAGCTGGATAGTAAATCTCTTTGTACATCATTTTTGAGATAATTAAAATTATAATATAGGTAGTATGAAAAAAGTACAGAAAGAAAACAGGAGATGCATAGCATCAATAATAACTTGAAAATATCTTTCATGGCTGCATATAGAATTTGCCCACGGGGGGCTATAATGTTGGTTATAGGTAGAGGGTTTGCGTAGCCGGGAGCTTGCCATTGCCCGCCAGTTTCAAGACTGGGCGGAACACCTCCAGCTCTTTGTATGATTCCTGATACATATGAATTGCTATTGTATTTTCCAGGATCCATTTTTCCATCTATAGATCCTGGGACGGGTGATATGCTTGGTTTTGAGTATGGCAGACAGTTACAATATTCTTTTGAAGCCTCTTTTAGCTTTTTTAGAAACTCACAGTCACTCATTCCCTCCGGGCGTGGAATAATTTGTCGAGAAACAATTCCTTTTGAATCTTCTGGATAATTTGGTGCTGATTTGAGATTTCCGTTTGCAAAATTGCCTGATGGTTGGCCTCCCAGCGTACTAGTACCGCCCAAGTCGCAGTTTTTATCATCCGGAGTAAGTTGGATCGCGAGATGATAAGAGTCAGGATTTGTTAGTCTACCTACAGGCCCTGCCGCAGAGTGGCCTACAATTTGGGCCTCTAGCCCTTTAGGATCTATAAGTTGCAATGGTTGATTTGTGTAGCGATACGCGTGGAAGCCTCCCCTTAATCCGATAGGGTCTTGGCTAACATACTGCCCCACCCCGGGATCGTAGTACCTAAACCGGTGGTAATGCAGTCCGGTCTCTGCATCAAGCTGCTGCCCCTGCAAGCGGATGGGTTGATGGATGTGGTGGGGGTTGTACTCCTGCTCGATCTCGCCCCAGGCGCCGTACCTGTCGGCCCAGCTTACGTCTCCCGCTTGATCGCCGTTCGCGTTCACGAGCGCAGCGGATGCGCAAGGATAGACACCTTAAGCATCTTAATAAAATCATATTTCCAAACCGAATTAATCAAGCATCACCGCCAAGCCTTAAAATCAAATAACCACATCCGCCCACAAAGTAAAGCCAAACAATAAAGATTGTTATTTTTATAGAAATTATAATAGCACGGATTTTTTTACCAAATTTTTTGCCGTTATTTGCAGCAATCCATTTTGTAAATTTCCAATTATTGCCCGGCGTATTATTTAATATAATATGAGGGGAACCAATTTTTATAAATTCATCAGGATAGTCCCGTTGCAGCTCTTGAAATAAAAATTGACAAAGTACCATTCCCACTATTGCTATAAAAAAAACAATCCACACCAAAATCTGCATGGAATTATCATTCATGGCTTATACCCAATCGTAACTCCTGTTGATACTCCAACGGTACCTACGCCTGGAGAAATCTTCCCAGACAGCCCGCCCACTCCCCCAGCTGCCTTAGCTGATATGCCCAACATTCCATTTCCAGCCGACGCGTTGCCCTGGATAATTATTCCTTTCGGACCACTCCCAACCACTAACTCTTGGCCTGCTGCAGTGCAACTTGCACTCAAACCAGCTTGCGGACCCACGCCAACATACTGAACTCCGTTTTCATTGTTGTATTCAACTGTCGCGCCTATAGGGCCGACTCCTCCACGGTATGAACAAGTCATACCAGAGGTGGGTTTAACTTGAATGGGTGGGAGTTCGGGTTTGCTCGAATTGGCAGGTGGCAGTCCAGCTGCGCACTCAGCTGTTGCACACATACTCTTTTGTCCCGGACCAGGTCTAGTTGGGAAATTTACCGGACCTCTATTTTTAAGGTCGAAAAGGCCTAAAGGATCAACGGAGTTCAGTGAATCATGGTCTACATAAGAAGATCCATTAGTTCCTCCTAGCAAACCAATCGGATCCTGAGTTACATACTGCCCCACCCCGGGATCGTAGTACCTAAACCGGTTGTAATGCAGTCCGGTCTCTGCATCAAGCTGCTGCCCCTGCAAGCGAATGGGTTGATGTATGCAGCGGGGGTTGTACTCCTGCTCGATCTCCCCCCAGGCACCGTACCGGGCCGCCCAGCTCACCTGTCCAGCCTCTTGTCCGTTGGCGTCCACCAGCGCAATGGGTGTGCCCAAGTGGTCCGTCACGAAGTGCCGGATGGTCAGCGGGTGGGTATCTTCGATGTGGGCTTGGGTGTCCTTGATGAGCTGCAGCGACTCTTGCACTTGGCTTCGCATCTCCTGCGGCAGCAAGGCGGACAGCTGGTAGCCCGGTTGCAGGACCTCCTTCAGCGCTTGGTGCAGCATCTCTTGGTCGCATTGCTGCAGCTCTGGTTCTTGCGCTTGTGCGTCGCCGCTGCCGGCCAGGGCCAGCAAGGTTTTGACGGGGTTGGTCTGCCCATCTTTGTGGCGCTCGATCTGCAGCAGCGGCACAAAGCTGCCCGGCTCGTACACCGTGTGCTGGATATGGCCGTGGGATTGGGTGTGCACCAGCCGGTCCCCATCCCAGCCGTAGTGGGTGGCTTGGCTTTCCTCGTCAGTCTGTTGGTGTGTCTTGCTCACCCTGCGTCCGAACGCGTCGTAACGGTAGGTGGTTTTGCTTTGCACCTGTCCTTGCGGGTCGATCCGTGTGACTTGCCTGAGTTGGTGCAGGCCGTCGTAATGCAGGGCGGTGGTGCTGCCATCGCCGTGGCGCGCCTCCGTGCGGTTGCCCCAGTCGTCATACCGGTAGTGGATGGCGCCTTCATCATCTGCGCCCTGGCTCCAGCCGATGCGGTTGTCTTGCCAGCGCTCCACGTGCTCTGTGGCAGGGTTGTCCGTGGTAGGTTGGGGCTGCAGCAAGTTAAAGCGTGGGTCGTGCAGGTGCTGCCGGACCTGGGCGGTCCAGTCTGCGCCGGTAGCGGTGTTGCCGCCCGAGTTCTTGCCGGGCACTGGGTCAGGCAGCCGGTTGCCCGCCGGGTCCAGTCTCCAGCGCGCTTGCTGCTCACCCTGGGCACTGGCGCTGCGCTGGCCTGTCAGGCGCTGGCGGGCGTCGTACTGGTACGCGTCTGCGTGGGTCGGGGTCTGGATGCCCACCAACTGGCCCAGGCTGTCGTAGGTGTAGCGGCGTTGCCGCAGGCCGCCGATGAGGGGCGCTGCGCTGGCGGGGGCACTGTTTTGTCCGGGCAGGCCTTGCCAGCGCTGGTGCAGCAGGCGGCCCAGGGGATCGAGCTGGCGGCTCTGGGTGAGCGCTGCGCTGGCCATCTCGCCAGGCAGCAGGTGCAAGGTGCGGCCCACTTCGCGGTGCAGCTTGTCGCGCTCCAGCGCCACCAGGGGCATCTGGTTGAGCAGCACGCCGTGCACGTGCCCTGAACCGCAGCTGAGCCAGTCGAGCTGGCCGATACCCTGCAGTTCGCTGGTCTCGCGTTGCCCCAGGGCGCCCAGGCGGTGGTGGATGCGGTGTTCGAATTCAATGACAGGCTCGCCGCTGGAGTTGCTGTACAGCGTTTGCACTTCGCCAGTGGGGCGCCTCAGGGCGTCGCGCTGCAGTTCCACACGGCTGCTTTGGTGCAGCCAGTGGACTTGCAGATTTTGCAGCAACGGGTTGCTGGTCTGCGCCTGGGCATCGCGCTGCTGGTGAAGCGCGGCATTGAGTTGCGCAGTGCTCAGCTCCAGCCAAGCTGCGATCAGGGCGGCTGGCGCATCAACCTGATTGGGCTGATCAGACCAGTCCATCTCCCAGCCCTGCGTGTCCAGGAGTTCGCCGCTGTCGCTGTAGCCGAAGTGGTGGATCTGCAGGTCGGCGCCCTTGTCGGGTGTAGCTGGCTGCGCTGCACCAACGTTGCCGACCTTGCCGGTCACGCGGTAGATCAGCCGCCCTGCGCTGTCGTAGTGGTAGCGGCTGCGCACCGTGCCGGGGCTGTCTCCTGGGCTCTGGCCAGGCGCGCCTATGCCGCTGTCCTGCGCATCGGTCTTCTCGATCAGCTGGCCTGCCGCGTCATACCGGTAGCTCTGGCTGCGCCCATCGAACCCTGTCTCCCGGACCAGGCGGTCCTCACTGTCGTAGGCAAAGCGGGTAACTGCATGGTTCTCGTTGATCAGCTCGGTCAGGCGCCCGGCCACGTCGTAGCGCAGGTGCAAGCTTGCGCCCGCCTGGGTCTGCGCGGTGACGCGGCCCCACAGGTCGTGCTCATAGGTGATGGTGGTGGTCTGTACCGACGCATCGGACGGCCGTGCTGTGGGACTTGCCAACGCCCCCAGCGTGATGGCCTGCACCTGGTCGTTGTCGCCCCAGCGGTATTGCACCAGCGTGCCGTCCGCCAGGGCGGTCTGCTGCAGTCTGCCCACGATGTCGCGCTGGTGGCGTGTGCGTTGGCCCAGGGCGTCGGTCTCTTCGATGAGCTCGCCCCAGGCGTCGTGCTGCCAGCGGCTGGTGTGGCCCGAGCAGTCGGTGTAGCTCGCCAGCTGGCCGACGGCGTTGTAGCCCAGGGTCTTGCGCCCGCCCTGGGCATCGATCAGCGCAATGGGCTGGTCCACCCAGGCGCGGGCGTTGCCTGCGGCGGCGTGGGGCGGCCCGCTCGGGTATTCCAGGTGGGTGGTGAGGGCGATGTCGCCCGCCACCACGGTGGTCTGTACCAGGCGGGCCCAGGGGTCGTATTCGTAGTGGGTGTGGATGCCGCTGGCGCTGGTGCTGTGCAGCAGCAGGCCGTCGGCGGCGGTGCCGGGCAGGCCCCAGCGCTGCTGGCTGCTGCGGCCGTCGGGCCCTTGCACCCCGAGCAGGTGGCCCTGGCCGTCGTAGCGCCAGTGGGTGGTGCGCCCCAGGGCGTCGGTGGCGGCAATGCGCCGGCCTGCGCTGTCGTACTGGTAGTGTGCTTCGCTGCCGTCCGGTTGCACCTCGCGGGTGATGCGTTTGAGGCCGCCGGTGCCTTCGTGGTGGTACCGGGTCACGCGCCCCAGGCTGTCGCGCACGGTGGTGCAGCTGGCGGCCCTGGGGTCCTGGGGGTGGGCATCTTCGTAGTCGAAGTAGTAGCTCAGGCCTTCTTCGTTGTGGTGCTCGGCCACGCGGGCGCCGGGGCGGGGTGGCGGGTTGCCACTGGCGTCAGCGACTTTCTGGTCTTGGCGCTGGTCTTCGTAGACGTAGGTGTGCTCGGGGCCGCTGCCCACCCGGTGGGCGACCATGCGGTGGGCGCTGTCGTAGGTGAACTGGCGGGTGCGCCGGCCGTCGCGGGCGTGCACGGCGATGAGGTCGCCCAGGGGGCTGTAGTGGTAGCGCACCAGGGGGATGGGGTCGTGCCGCTGTGCGCCAGCACCGGAGCCTGAGCCTGAGCCAGAACCCGCATGCTCGGGGTCGTGCGGGTTGTAGGTGCAATCCACGCCGATCAGGCGCAGGCCGCTGTCGGGGTTCAGGCCTGCCAGGGTTTGCGTGGGGACAGGGGCGGTTCCTGCGTCTGCGGCTGTCGCTGCGCTGCTGGGCCGGTTGTACAGGAGCGCATAGCGCCGGCCCGCCCCGTCGGTGATGCCTTGCAGGCGTCCGCGCTCGTCGTGCTGGTAGTGCTGGCTGCGCCCGTAGGCGTCCATCAGGCCGATGAGCCGGCAGAAACCTTTGGAAGAGCCCTCGGCTTGCACCTTGAAGAGCCAGACGGTGCGCCCGCCCTGCGTGGCTGCCAGCAGGTAGTTGGGGTCGGCCTTGGCGGCGGCAGGTACGTGGGCCCAGCGCTGTTGCCGGTGCCAGGGCAGGAGTTCTTCTGCGGTGTTGGGGTAAGGGTTGGCGCCGGTAGTGGGAACGGGAGGATTCTCGGTATTACCAGCCAGAGCAGACAAGGCCTGCGCCACCCCCATGCCGCCTCCGCGCATCAGCAGCAGCCCTTCGCTGTCGCTGTGCAGGCTCTGGCCCGGCTCCAGCGCTTCGTCGAACGTGATGACCCGCCCGCCCGCATCGCGCAGCAGGGTCTGTGTGGCTTTGAGCTCGATGCTCAGCTCGTGCGGCAGCTTCCAGCCGTAGCCCAGCAGCCCGCAGTCGCTGCCGTGCTCTGCGTTGACGTAGCTGCTGTACTGCCGCTGCCACACCAGCGGCATGGGGCCGGGCAAGGCAAAGTCCAGGTCTTCCGTGCCCACCAGCACTTTGGCGCCCAGCGTGGGGTTGACGGGGCTGCCGATGGCCTTGCCGCCGGGGCAGGTAGAGCAGGCGATGCCCCCTTGCGAGCCGATCAGCACGGTCAGCGATCCCTGCGTGATCGGCCCTCCTGACTTCGTCAGATCTCCCAGCCTTGCTGCCGGCTTGCCCATGGTGATTCCCTCTTCTCTTTATGAATGAATGCGTTTTTTGTGGTGGATCGAGCTGCGTGTGCGCACCCGTTTGCCGCCGTGCTGGTGCGGCAAACGGGTGCTACGCCTGCTCCACTCAGCTTTGATCAGCTCAGCTCAGCTCAGCTCAGCTCAGCTCAAATCAACAATTGAGCTTGTCCAGCGGTGACAGCACTTCGATCTGGCCTGGGGTGAGCTTGATGGTGCTGCTGCCGCAGGTGAGCAGGATCTCTTCCTTGGCGTTGAGGTGGATCTTTTTGGACTCCAGGAAGATCTGGGTCGCATCGATCTTGATGCAGCTGGGCGCATCGCCCCCACCACCGCCACCTCCGCCCGCCGGTGCACCCGTGGGCGCGACGATGTTCTTGACTCCCGCACCCGCTGCGGTCGGCGCGCCGTCTCCTGCCGCGCTTTGTCCCGCACCTGCGCCGACTTCCAGCACGTAGTCTTTGCCCACGGTGGTTTTCTGGGTCTGCCCGACCTGGGTGGTCTGGCTCTTGCCCACGATGGTGGACATCATCACGCCGATGTTCTGGCTGTACGCCACCCCGACGTTCATCATGCGCACCACGCCCACGTTGAGCATGGACAGGATCCCGATGGTGTGCCGCTTGGTCAGGCCGATGTTCACCGTCTCGTTCTTGCCGACACTTTCCTTGCGGTTGTCGCCGATGCTGATCTTTTCGTTGTGGTCCACCCGCTCTTTGCGGTTGCTGTGGATGGTGATGGTCTCGTCGCCATCGACCTCTTCCGTGCGCCAGCCGTGCACGGTGATCTTCTCGTTGCGGTCCACCGTCTCGGTGCGGTCCCGGTGGATGGTGTTGGTCTCGTCCCGGTCGATGGTCTTCTCGCGGTCGTTGCCAACCCATTTGACTTCATCGTTCTCGACTTCGGTCAGCTGGTCTTTCTGCGCGTGCAGCCACAGCTGTTCCTGCCCCGCCTTGTCTTCAAACCGCAGGGCGTTGGCGTCGCCCGGGCCGTTTTTCATGCCCGCGCCCGCAGCGCCCCCTTTGCTCGATCGCGTGAGGATGCCGCTTTGCGTGGCGTTGCCCGGCAGGCTCCAGGGGGGCATGTTGACGGCGTTGTAGACGCAGCCCGTGAGGATGGGGTAGTCCGGGTCGCCGTTCAGGTGGTCGATGATCACTTCCATGCCGATGCGCGGGATGAATACGGCGCCGAACTGCGGGCCGGCCCAGCTGGTGGACACGCGCACCCAGCAGCTGGAGTTCTCGTCCATCGCGCCGATGCGGTCCCAGTGGAATTGCACTTTGACGCGGCCGTACTTGTCGGTCCAGATTTCTTCTCCGGGCGGGCCCACCACCACCGCGGTCTGCGGGCCGCGGGTGCGCGGCTTTTCTGTGGTGCGCGGGGGGCGGTAGTCGCTGCTCGTGGGCTGCGCCCGCATCACGAATTGCTGGATGGAGCCCGCCTCTTGCGTGTTCTTGGTCGCCGTGGCGCCACCTGCCTTGGCGCTGCTCACTTCGGGGTTTTCTTCGAAGTGGTAGTGCACGCTGAGCACCAGGTACTGGCGGTTTTGGTCTTCGCGGGGGTAGTTTTCCAGGTTGATGGTGTAGCCGGGCGCCAGGTTGCGTTTGTTGGCGCGGCCCAGCACGCGGTTTTGCTTGGCCAGGTGTTCCTGCAGGCGCAGCCGGGCGTAGGTCTCGCCGTCCGGGAATTCGGTGTAGCCGCCGGGCCATTCGTAGATCTCGTATTTGTCATGCTCGTGCCCCGGAGGGTTCTGGCGCATGTTGGAGAGGTCGGCCCGCGGTTTCTTGAAGTCGTAGTCGTCGTTGTAGTGGCGTCCGGGCTGCACTTCCTGGGTCAGCTCCCAGGCGTGGAAGTGCTCGCGCTCTGCCACGGCCGCCTTGCCCGGTGGGTAGAACGGGATGACGTGGCCACCGGGCAGCGGGCTGTGCGAGCCCACGATGTCGTCGGCCAGCACCAGGGTGTGGCTGCCCGCGCTGTGCGTGAAGTAGTAGTAGGCGCCTTCGTGCTCGAGCAGGCGCGCCACGAATTGGTAGTCGCTCTCGCCGTACTGGGTGCAGTAGTCCCAGGTGCGGTAGGTGCGGGTGAGCTTTTTCTCGATGGGAAAGCCGTACTTGCCGAGCACTTCCATGATGATGTCCGGCACGGTTTTGTGCTGGAAGATCTTGAAGTCGGTCTTGCGCGTGGCCACCCACAGCCAGGGGCGAAGGCGCATCCGGTAGGACCCCCAGCGGTGGTCCTGCCCCTGCATGCCAAAGTGCGTCACGAGGCCGCTCAGATACCGTTTGCCCAGGCCTTCGATCTCGACCACGACCGATGCCGCCTTGCCCAGCAGTGCCTTGGGGTCGATGCTTTTGCTCTGGCTCACCAGGTCGATGTCCAGCGAGTACAGCTCGCTCAAGGACTCGGTGCCGTCGAGTTTGCGAAACTGCAGTTGTTCGCCCAAAGGGGTTTGGATCGTGACGCGGCGGGTCATGCGTTTTGATCCGCTTGGGCACACGTCAACCCGTGTGGGCCTGCCAGTACCGTGAGCGATCTCTGTGTGATCGCCCCTTCAGATTCCGTCGAATCTCCCCGCCTCATTGCTGGCCTGCCCATCGTCTTCGCCCTCGAATATTTGTTGTAGCCGCGTACCCTGAGGGGCCGCGAAATCGACGGGCATGATAGGGGTGAGGGTCGCTAAAAACCTGCTGCGGCGCGCCCCAGTTTGCGTTTCAAAACAACTCTTACGGAGCCACGGGTTAAGTGGCGCCGAGGGCCTGTTTTTCGGCATTTGACGTTGATTGGAGCGTCGTATGCGCAATCCAAAACTGCGGAAATTGGGCCCCTGTAACGGGCATCTGAACAACGGTGGCAGCAGTGAGCGGAGGCAAGCGCCGTCTGCACAGCCGGTCACGCCGCAGCCCATCACGTCACCAATCTTCCTTCACCGCCATCACCGCATCGCTGCCCGCTGCAGCGCGGCCTGCGACCCATGCTGTGAGCGTGCCCGATGCCACCACCGCCAGGCTCAGTGCCAGAAGGCGCCACAGCGGCACCTCCAGGTCCATCGTCCAGTGAAAGCTCTGCGGGTTCACCACATGCACCAGCACCACCGACACGGCCAGGCCCAGCAGCACGCCCGCCACAGCGCCCACGCCAGTCCACGCGGCGCCTTCGCCGGCGACCACGGCCAGGATCTGCCGGCGCGTGAGTCCCAGGTGGGCCAGCAGCCCGAACTCCTTGCGGCGCGCGAGGATCTGCGCGCTGAAGCTTGCGGCCACGCCGAAAAGCCCGATGCCGATGGCCACCGCCTGCAGCCAGTAGGTGACGGCAAAGCTGCGGTCGAAGATGCGCAGCGAGCGCTCGCGGATGGTGCCGGACGAGACGAACTCCACCAGTGCTGTTGCGCTGTCTGCCGACATTGATGTTGACGTTGCTGTTGATGTTGCCGCGGATGTCGATGTGGATCTGGTCGTGGTCATGGCCGTGGATTCCGATGCTGGCGAAGCGCCCGCCGCGGCAGGTGCCCCGCCTTTGTCCACCGCCCCTCTAGCGATGGCAGCTGCCACCGCCCGGATGGACTGCTGCAAGGCCTCCAGGTCTGCGCCCTCACGCGGCCACAGGGCCAAGTCGCTGGTGCGGGCGTCGCCCGTCAGTTGCAGCCACACCGCGCGGTCCATCACCACGGCACCGGACTGCCGTGCATAGTCACGCCAGACGCCTGCTATAAGAAATATAGCTGGTTGCGTTTGCTGAGCAAGCGGTAGAGGCGAAAAAGACTTGGACAATGCCGGCCACTCCATGCCTGGGCGCACGCCGTACAGGTCGACCACCGCCTCGCTCACGTAGACGCCCGTGCGTCCTGCGGGGACCGGCAAAGCGTCGCCCACCAGCGGCAGGTTGCGCGCCGGGTCGGGCCCCAGCGGCCGGCTGATGACCATGAGCGCAGGACGTGTGGCGTCAAGCTGCACCGGGCTGGCACGCAGGGGCTGCGTGCGCTCCAGGTCCGGCAGTTGCGCGACAGCCTCTGCAAAGCCCGCCGGCAGCAGCGCTGCGTCGCTGCCCGGTGCGTTGAGCGCCGAGCGCACGTACAAAGGCGATGGCAGCACCGCGTCCAGCCATTGCGTGACCGATCCGCGAAAGCTCGACACCATCACTGTGAGCGCCACGGCCAGGCTCAGGCTGGCCACCACGCCCCCCACGGCGATGGCGGCGGTGCCGCGCATGCGGCGCGCGCGCTCCAGCGCCAGCAGCGTCAAGGCATGCCGCGCGGCCAGCGGCTGCAGGCGATGCAGCAGCCAGGCCATGCCCCAGGGCAGCAGTGCGATGCCGCCCACCAGCAGCAGCCCGATGGCGACGTAGGCCGCGAGCGGAATGCCCGCCACCGGTGGCACACGCGTCAGCAGCGCGCCCGCTGCGATCAGCACCACACCCACCATGCTGCGGCCTGCTTGCGCGGATGCGACACCCAGGCCTTTGAGGGTCTGCGCGGGCGGCAAGGCCTGCGCTGCGCGCGCCGGCCACCAGCCACCCACCAGCGCTGCAAGCACACCCAGCACGCCATAGGCCAGAGCCGCTGTCGCGCTCCACTGCAGCGCAGGCTGCACGCCTGAAAAATAGCCCCCGCCCAGGTCGCCACCCAGCAACTGCAGCGCGGTGGCCGCCAGGGCGGTGCCCAGGGCAATGCCTGCGGTGCTGCCCACCAGGCCCAGCACGGCAGATTCGGCCAGCACCAGCGCCAGGCGCTGCCGTGGCGTGGCGCCCAGCACGGCCAGCAGCGCAAACTGTGGCGCACGCTGCGCCACACTCAGCGCCAGTACCGAGAACACCAGGAATGCCCCTGTGAACAGCGCCACCAGCGCCAGCACGGTCAGGTTAACGCGGTAAGCGCGCGACAAATTGCTGATGCGCTGCGCCGCATCGCCAGGCTGTGCAAACACCAACTGGCCAGGCCAGCCGGGCAGGGCACGCACGGACTGCTGCCACGCGCTGCGGTCTGTGCCGGGCTGCAGCTGGATGTCGATGCGGCTCAACTGCCCCGCGCGGCCCCACAAATCCTGCGCCGCGCCAATGTCCATCACCGCCAGCGGCGCACCGCCCGCGGCCACCGTCCCGGCCACCCGTACGGGCAGCTCCTGCAGGCCTGCCTGCAGCAGGATGTACGGCACGGACTCGGCCGGGTTGCGCGGCGCGACGGGCAAGCCCAGGGCCTGCAGCGCTGCCGCGTTGAGAAAGACGGTCGCCGGCGCAAACAGCGCCAACCGTTCTTCTCCAGGCCACAGGCGCGGCATGAGCGCTGGCGCCATGCCAGGCAGGAGCAGTGCGTCCACGCCCAGCAGACGGAGCGCGGTGCCCTGAGGCGATGCCGATGCCGATGCCGCGCCAGGCGTTGAGGGATTGGCTTGCGGTGCCTGCGTTGTGGGTGGCTGCGGAACGGCCCGCGCGACTGCCGACAGCTCGAGCACCGGGCTGGCACTCGCCACCTGCGGGTGCGTGGCCAGCTGCCCATACAGCGCCTCGGGCAAAGAGCCTTGCATTGCCCGCAGCTCCAGGTCCGGCTGCCCGTTCACCGCCCGCACCGCCTGCGAAAACTCGTCCAGCGCCGAAGCATTGATCACATGCACTGCAAACGCCAGCGCAACCCCCAGCATCACTGCCACAACGGCCGCGGCGCTGCGCCAGGGATGGTGGCGAAGGTCCTGCAACGAGAAAGTGGTCAGCAACAATCGCATCGTGTGGATTGTGCAGTGCAGTGCACTGCTGTGATGTCCCGAGCGCCTGCGGACGAGCCGATCGATCCAGCGCGCCCCCGCGCTACTCCGCCTGCCGCAGCTCGTCGATGAGTTCCGCGACGTTGTTCACTTTCAGTTTGTCGTACAACGACCGGATCTGATTGCGCACGGTGGAAGGAGACCGCTGCCGCAACCCTGCGATCTGCTTGTGCGTGTAGCCCTTGGCCATCAAATGCGCCACCGCAAATTCGTGCGGCGTCAGACCGTCTGCCGCGCAGCGGGGGCGTGTCTTGATGAACAGCAAGTGGTGCTCAACACGCAGCGTGACGACCACGGTACGCCCGATGACACGCGGGAGCGCACTGTTGGCCGCCGCCATCACTGCTGAAGGCAGCACCTGTCCTCGCCAGCTGTCCCACTCAGCCAGCATCGCTTGCTTGAACACCGAATCCATGTGGTGCAGCACCCCGCGACGGTCGGCGATGGCCGAGCCGATATGTGCGTCGCGGCCCTGGCCGCCAAGTTGTTGCAGATGCACCCGCCGGCTCAAATCCAGCGCCTGATGAAAGTGCGGCATCAACAAGGCCAGGCGCAGACGTTCGGCTTCGGTGCAATAGGCCCTCGGGTTGGCGCGGAACAGGGTCAACCAGCGGGTGAACCGGGTCTCGGACGTGACGGCACCACTGATGAAAAAGTGGCACTGGCCAAACCGACGGCCGTAGTCGCGCAAGGGCTCCTGCGAGGGATCCTTGAACCAGGAGTCGGCATGAAATGCCAGCGTGGACGTGGGCTGGCTGGAAACATCCATGGCCGCCGTGTCCAGGTGCTTGAGTTCCTCATAGGCCTGCAGCATCTCCACGGGTTGGTTGTGCAGGTGAATGGTGTGAATGTCGATGCCGCTGGCAGTCAATGTGGCAGAGCCCCACATCGCAGAGTCGAAGGGAAGGGCTGGCTTGAGCAGTGCCAGCGCCCCGTCCTGAAATTGATCGATTGGTAGCTCGTGGCTCAACCGGTACAGGTTCAGCAGCAAATCGTTGTAATCGCTCGGGACGGTAGTGGACATGCTTTGTTGGAGTGGCATAGCGACGTCGGAGGCCCAGACAGTGTACAAAAATAGTTCATTTGAATCATTTTGTATCTCTAGTGTCATTCATAGCATCGACGGTGAGTGAGGGCGCTGGTGTTTCCATGTCGGGTATGCGAGCGGAGCCTTCCTTGAAAAACTTCTAAAGGCAATGATTCCCATGAAATCGTCGATGCACCGCGTGAGAGCGCTTTTGCTTGTGGCTGGTCTGGCCGTCCTGACTGCTTGTGGCGGCGGCGGAGGGGGCGAAGACTCTCCACCACCCAGCGGAGCCAGCAGCGCCGGCGCGCCGCCCTCCATCATTGGCAAGACGCTCGTGCAAACCGTGCAGAGAAACGACGGATCGCCGAACGTGATCGGGGTGGGCAAGAAAATCACCTACAGCTTCATCGACGCCAACACGATCCGCGGAGAGGGCCTGTTCACCCATCCCACAACGAGCTGGAGCTACGGCCTCAACGGCAACGTGGCCACGGTGAAACTTGTGTATGCCGTGGGCTATGCCAACGACACCTTGACGTTCACCTCCCCAACGGGCGGCACGTACCGGTCGGAGACCGGGCTCAACAGCGGCACCAAGGGCTGGCACGAGGGCACGTTCACGGTGTCCACCTATGAGCAGGGCGCAGGCACTGGGTCCGGCACAGGCACAGGCACGGGAACTGGAACTGGAACTGGAACTGGAACTGGAACTGGAACTGGAACTGGAACTGGAACTGGAACAGCCACCACAGGCCAGGTCGTTGTCTGGACCAGCAATGCATCCAGCTCGCAGATATCCGTCACGATCGACAACAGCCTTGCGGGGACGCTGACACGCTATTTCACCGTTGGCAAGCCTGCCTGTGGCGAAAGCGGGGGAGTCACCAAAACGCTGACACCTGGCGTCCATACGCTGAAGGCGACGGCCGGCAATATGACCTGGGGGCCTAGCACCTTCACTGTCACAGCGGGCGGTTGCCTGTCTTATGAGCTGAAGTGACGAGTGTCTGGCTGCGCGGCATTGTGTAGGCAACCACTACGCGGTGTTGATCCCATCGCTGCGCAGCCGCAGTACCCGGTCGGCCCGCGCCGCAGCGGCGTCCGAATGCGTCACCAGCACCAGCGACGCGCCGTGCTCGCGCGTCTGCGCCAGCAGCAGGTCCATCACGCGGGCTGCGGTGGTGGGGTCGAGGTTGCCGGTGGGCTCGTCCGCCAGCAGCAGGGCAGGGCGGTGGACCAGCGCACGGGCGATGGCCACGCGCTGTAGCTGCCCGCCGCTGAGCTGCTGCGGCAGTCGGCCGCCCAGGTCGGCCAGGCCCACGGCATCCAGCATGCGTCCGATGCGCGCAGGGTCAGACCGGCCCAGCAGCATCAGCGGCAGGGCCACGTTCTGCGCCACGTCCAGGTGCGGCAGCACGTGGAAGGCCTGAAAGACGAAGCCCACGTTCGCCCGCCGCCACAGCGCGCGCTGCGTACCGTCGAGCGGCCCCAGGTCCGTGTTGCCATGCGTGATGCGGCCGGTGTCCCAGGTGTCCAGGCCCGCCAGGCAGTTGAGCAGCGTGGACTTGCCCACGCCCGAATCGCCCACGATGGCCACGAACTCGCCCGGCGCGACGGTGAAGCTCACTTGGGCGAACACTGTCGTATCGCCATAGTGCTTGCCCAGTTGTTCCACGCTCAGCCCTGCGGGGGTGGGGCTGGCTGATGACAAGCCCGTGCCCTGTGCCGCGTGTGCTGCTGCGGGCTGCGTCATGGTGCGCGCAGGTCCAACCGCTGCAGCACGGCCCGCACCAGGGCGGCCACGGCGTCGGGCTGGTCGCAGGCAATGGCCTGGCGATGCGGCATGCTGCGCAACCAGGTGATCTGGCGCTTGGCAAGCTGGCGCGTGGCGGCGATGCCGCGCTCGCGCAGGTGGGCCAGGTTGGGTGGCGTGCCCGGGGCGCCCGGTGTGCGGGCGGCCTGAAAGTCCAGTTCATCCCACACCTGGCGGTAGCCGACACAGCGCATCGAGGGCAGATCCGGGTGCAGGTCGCCGCGCGCGCGCAGGGCCTGCACTTCTTCGACAAGGCCGCCAGCGAGCATGGCGTCAAAGCGCTGGGCGATGCGCCCGTGCAGCCAGGCCCGGTCGTCAGGTTCCAAAGAAAAAAGAGCGCTGTCGCCCGCTGGCAGGGCGCTACCAGCTCCTTTTTTTGTAGTGTGAAAGCTCGACAGTGGCTGGCCGGACACGTGCCATACCTCCAGCGCTCGCTGAATGCGCTGGCTGTCGCCGGGCGCCAGGCGGGCCGCGGTCACCGGGTCTACCACCGCCAGTTCTGCATGCAGCGCAGGCCAGCCCAGTTCGGCCGCCTGGCCCTCGATCCGCGCGCGCACGGCGGGGTCGGCGGCCGGCATGTCGTCGATGCCATCAAACAGCGCCTTGAAGTACAGCATGGTGCCGCCCACCAGCAGCGGCAGTGCGCCGCGCGCTCGGATCTCGGCCATCAGGCGCGTGGCGTCCTGCACGAACTCGGCCGCGCTGTAGGCCTGCAGTGGGTCGCGGATGTCGATCAGGTGGTGGGGCGCGGCCGCGCGCTCTTCGGGCGTGGGCTTGGCAGTGCCGATGTCCATGCCCCGGTACACCAGGGCCGAGTCCACACTGATGATCTCCACCGGCACACCTTGCTGGCCCAGCACGGCGGCCAGGGCCAGGGCGCCCGCAGTCTTGCCGGATGCGGTGGGGCCAGCGAGGGCGATGGCGGGCAGGTGGGGGAGCTGTTGCTCGGGCAGTGTCATGCGCGGGCTCCGAACTTTTGCACCAGCGTCCAGGAGATTACTGCCAGCACGGTGGACCAGAACCAGATGCCGTTGACCAGGGGCCACACCGTGCCGTCCAGGCGCGCACCCAGCCAGCCGCCAATGGCAAAGGCGGCCAGCATCATCATGAAGCCGTTGAGGGCCGACGCCACCCCCGCCGCCTGCGGAAACGGGCCCACGGCGCCGCTTTGCCCGCAGGGCTGGTGGATTCCATGGCCCAGCATGAAGAGGTAGAAGGGCAGCGTCAGCGCCCAGGGCTGGTGCCAGCCCTGGTGGGCCACCAGCGCCATCAGCGTGCCGCCGCTGATGCTCAGCGCCCCCGCGATAGCCACCGTGCGCTGCAGGCCGAAGCGGGCCAGCAGGCTGCGGCACAAAAAGGTTCCCCCAAAGTAGGCCAGGCAGGCCGACGCCATGGTCCAACCGTACTGCGTGCGGGTGAGGCCGAGCACGTCGATGTACACGAACGACGACGCCGCCAGAAAGGTGAACAGGCCGCTGTAGGTGGCCGTGGTCTGCAGCGAAAACGCCCAGAACGTGGGGTGGCGCAGCACCTGCACCCAGGTGCCCAGCAGCACCCGCGGCTGCAGTGCGTGGGGGTTGCGCCGGGCCAGCGTCTCGGGCATGCGCAGCGCCACCAGGGCCAGCGTGACGACCGCATACACCGTGAGCGCCATCAGCGCCGCGCGCCAGCCCAGCCATTCACTGAGCAGCCCGCCCATGGGCGCGCAGATACAGGCCACGATGCCCAGCCCCGTGAGCGCCTTGGACATGGCGCGCGCTCCGTCCAGCGGCGTGTACAGGTCGCGCACGATGGCGCGTGCGCACATCACCACCGCGCCCATCGCAGCGCCTTGGGCAATGCGCCACAGGATCAGCAGCGCCATCGTCGGCGCGAAAGCGCTGCACACGGAGGCCACGGTATAAATGCTCAAACCCGCCAGCAGGATGGGGCGCCGGCCGAAACGGTCCGACAGCGGGCCCCACACCATCTGCGAGCAACCGAAGGCCAGCAGCAGCCCGCTGAGCGTGAGCTGGGCCGACGCCATGGGTGCTCCCAGGCTGCGGGTGAGCGCGGGCAGGGCGGGCAGGTACAGGTCGGTGGTGACGGGCTGGATGCTGAGCAGCAGGGCCAGCACCAGGATGGCCAGGCCGGGCGCAACCGTGGCGTTGGAAGCCGTGGGCACGGCGGTGGCAGAGGGGGCAGACATATCTGTCTGAGGGTACCAGATCGAGCTTTAGAGCAGACAATGCTTTATTGGCTTCTTGTTCGGCCGTCTGCGGTGGATTAACTGGCCAATTGAATTTACGAATTTTTTGCTTTTGGTTGCAAAATATAGTTTTCTATTTTTGATGAGATGGATATTATGCGTGGTCAATTTGCTGGGATGGGCTTGATTCTGTTGTGTTAATTATAATTTAAATGGATTGTAATATATGTTCGAAAAAGGTGTGAAAAATTACATGGGTTTGGGTGTTGTGCCTGGCCCGCTTGGTGTTCATGCGCATGACTTCCAACATGAGGAATTTCGATTTTCTGGTGCTCGGGGTTTTCTTTCGTCTAATCGAAGTGAATTTCCTGTTGATGAAAAAGAAATAAATGCCCAATCCCCAAGTGTCCAGCGTTATGAAAGTGCCAAACAAAGATTAGAGCTTGAAGGGTATCAGACGGGAAATATGATTATGCCGGGGTATCATGTGTATACGGTTAATACTGATATTTGCACAATAGGTAGTAAAGGCTGTACCGAGCAAGAAGTTTTTGATCAGCTGCGTAGATTTCCAGCGCCTCAGCGTTTTGGAACGCCTGATCGGACCGTAGGCGTAAAAACGGGCGACCGATCATTTGCATTGGCGGTCGGTTATGTAGTTCATTGGGTTGGTCGTCGCATGCTTACAAATACAACTATTGAAAACATGCACCTTTTAAATCCAGGAGTCGTAATTAGGGAGGTTGTTACTGTGGGTGATAAAATTGTGATTCGTACAAGTGGTTATGGCACGGGAATTTTGCCGCAAATCAATAGTGGGGATGCCGCAGAAGTAATATGGTCATATCGAACGGATAGTAAAATAATAGCAGCAATTCGCAAAAAAGCTGATGAAAGTAAATAACTTAGGCATGCCATGAAAAAAATTATATTTAATTTTTCTCTTGGAGTCACCGCTATCATTTTGTTTTTGGCTTTTGCCGGAGTCGGAATGATCGGAGTGCCCATTGTGATGATGGCACTAACTGCTTGCATACCTTTTTGGCTATTGCTTGTAGTACCGGTTTACATGCTCTCTGGCTTTGGGCGTCGTTGGCCCTTTTGGTCAACTGTACTGATATGTTATTCGGCGCTTGCTGCTTTGTATTTGTTTTGGAGGTGGGAGCCGATGGCCTCAGGCTTGACCGTTGGCGATAAAGTTCTTGTCGAGGATGGGGTGCCTACGGGTGCCTACTACGAAAATTTGTGGCAAACGGTAGCAGGATTCGGGGTGTTGATTGCCCTTACCGCGCCCATTGCATGGCGGATGCTGCACCGCGGAGGCGCTGAGGGCTCGACTGAAAAATGATGGGGATAGGCTCTGCAGCGTGCGCTGCTGAAAGCTTGTTAAGGGAGCGCGCCTACAAGCGGCCGACCCTCAAAGCGTCTTATTTCAACTTGAACAGCGACACCATCGCATCGCGATAAAGACTCTGCCCCACCGAATTGGTGTTGTGGTGCGACCCTCCCTCCACCAGCACGAACTGCTTGGGCTCGTGGGCGGCCTCGTACAGCTTGCGGCCCAGGCTGGGCAGGATCAGGCTGTCGTCGCCGCCGTGCACCACCAGCAAGGGTGAGCCGATCTCGGACACCTTGCGCACGGATTCAAACCGCTGCGTGATCAAGGCCGACACCGGCAGCCAGCCCCATTTGAAGGTGCTCACCACCTCGGGAATGCTGGTGAAGGTGCCTTCGACGATGGTGCCTTGCTCATCGTCGACCTGGCGCGCCAGGTCGATGGCAATGGCGCCGCCCAGCGAGTGGCCGAAGATGTAGCGGGGCTTGCCCGGCTGGTGCTGTGCCAGCCAGTCCCAGGCCGCACGCGCGTCCTCGGCCGCGGTGGCTTCGGACGGCAGGCCCGCGCTGCTGCGGCCAAAACCGCGGTAGTCGATCGCCAGCACCGAAAAGCCCAGCTCCTGCATGCGCCGGATGCGGCCGGACGACCCCACCACGTTCCAGCGTGCGCCGTGCAAGTAAAGCAACACCGGCGCATCCGCCCGTTCGTGGGGGAGCCACAGGCCGTGCAGCCGCTCGGCCTTGCCGCTGTCGCTCGAGCGGAAGTCGATCCAGACATCCGCCATGTCGTCGGTGGACTGCGAGCCACCCCAGCTGCGGTCACTGGGCTGGAAAATCCACTCGCGCTGCTTGGCATCGAGGGTGGCGCAGCCCGCCGAGACGGCAATGGCCAGCGCCAGGGAGATCAGGAGGGGGGTGCGTTTCATGAGAAGGACTGAGTGCCATCGTGTCGGAAAGTTCTGACACGGCAAGCAGGGTTTGTGCCTATCTCCCAGGAGAGGCCGCCAAATGCCCTGCAACTCCCGTTCTTTTCACCGCTTTGCACCCCAGGCTGGGGTCAGCTTTGGTTACACCACGCCCTGCGCCAGCATCGCGTCCGCCACCTTCACGAAGCCGGCGATGTTGGCCCCGTCCACATAGCTCACGCGGCCGTCGGCGTGTTTGCCGTAGCGCAGGCAGGCGGCATGGATGCCCTGCATGATCTGCAGCAGGCGCGCATCGACCTCTTCGCGCGGCCAGGACAGGCGGGCCGCGTTCTGGCTCATTTCCAGGCCCGATGTGGCCACGCCGCCGGCATTGCTCGCCTTGCCGGGGGCGTACAGCACGCCCGCCGCCTCGAAGGCTTTGGCGGCCTCGATGGTGGAGGGCATGTTGGCGCCTTCGGCCACGCAAATGACGCCGTTCTGGATGAGGGTGGCTGCGTCCTTGGCGTCCAGCTCGTTCTGGGTGGCGCAGGGCAGGGCGACGTCCACCGGGATGTGCCAGGGGCGCACGCCGGCTTCGAATTTCACGCCGGTGCGTTTGGCATAGTCGCTCACGCGGCCGTAGTGGTGGTTCTTCACATCCATCAGGATGGCGAGCTTCTCGGTGGTGAAGCCTTCTTCGTCGATGACGGTGCCGCTTGAGTCGGACACGGTGATCACTTTGGCGCCCAGCTCCAGCGCCTTTTCCACGGCGTACTGCGCCACATTGCCCGAGCCCGATACCGATACGCGCAGACCGTCGAACGAGCGGCCCTTTTGCTTGAGCATTTCTTGCGCGAAGTACACCGTGCCGTAGCCGGTGGCTTCGGGGCGGATCAGCGAGCCGCCGAACGACAGGCCCTTGCCGGTGAACACGCAGTCCGCTCGGTTGCTTAGTTTCTTCATCATGCCGGCCATGAAGCCCACCTCGCGGCCGCCCACGCCGATGTCGCCCGCCGGCACGTCGGTGTCGGCGCCCACATGGCGGAACAGCTCCGTCACAAAGGCCTGGCAAAAACGCATCACTTCACCAGCACTCTTGCCCTTGGGGTCGAAGTCCGAGCCGCCCTTGCCACCGCCCATGGGCAGCGTGGTCAGCGCGTTCTTGAAGGTCTGCTCGAACGCCAGGAACTTGAGCACCGACAAGTTCACCGACGGGTGAAAGCGCATGCCGCCCTTGTACGGGCCGATGGCCATGCTGTGCTGGATGCGGTAGCCCCGATTCACCTGCACCTTGCCGTGGTCGTCCACCCACGACACGCGGAACATCACAGTGCGCTCGGGCTCCACCAGCCGCTCCAGCAGGCCGTGCTCGGCATAGCGGGGGTGCTGGGCAATGAAAGGCCACAGGCTCTCCATGACTTCCGTGACAGCCTGCAGAAATTCGGGCTGACCCGGATTGCGGTGGGCCACGTGAGAAAGGAAGCTGTCTGCGGACTCGTATTTCATGTTTCTCAAGACTTTCTGAAGCAAAAAAGGCAGGCAAGAGCGCACTGCAACACGACATTATGTTCAAAAGTTATACGTTCATGCGGATGTCTCTGCACAATGGTGGGGAATGTGGCCCATGAAATGCCACATGTTGGTGCGTCTGGTGGGCGGCAAAACGCCGTCACCGGTTGGCGGGAAGGGCGTCACGGCCTTGTCACAAGGTCAGCCCACAGTTCGGCGGTTCTAAACACAACGAGGAGAAGAACATGCACATTTCTGGTGCGAAATTGGGCGCAGTGGCTTTGCTGGCCACGCTGGCAGCTTGCGGTGGCGACAACGACAGCCCGTACCCCACCCTGAACGGCGACCGCCCTCTGGTCATTGGCCACCGCGGTGCCGCAGGCTACCTGCCCGACCACACGCTCGAAGGCTACAAGCGCGCCATCGAGATGGGCGCCGACTTCATCGAGCCCGACCTGGTGGCCACCAAGGACGGCGTGCTCGTGGCCCGCCACGAACCCAACATCACCGGCACCACCGATGTGTCCACCCGCGCCGAGTTCGCCAACCGCAAGACCAAGAAAATGGTGGACGGCGTGCAGGAAGAGGGCTGGTTCGTGTCCGACTTCACCCTGGCCGAGATCAAGACCCTGCGCGCCATCCAGCCGCTGTCGGACCGCGACCAGTCGTTCAACGGCAAATTCCAGATCCCCACGCTGGAAGAAGTGCTGGACCTGGCCAAGAACGAAGGCACCAAGGCTGGCCGCACCGTCGGCGTGTACCCCGAGACCAAGCACCCCACGTACCACGTCAACCTGGGCCTGCCGCTGGAAGACCGCCTGCTCACCATCCTGGCCAAGTACGGCTACACCACCAAGGGGTCGCCGGTCATCGTGCAATCGTTCGAGGTATCGAACCTTAAGTACCTACGCACCAAGACCCAGATCCGCCTGGTGCAACTGGTGGACGCGAACGACGTGAACGCCGACGGCAGCATGGACCTGACGGCCCCCTACGACAAGCCGTACGACTTTGCGGTGGCCGGCGACAAGCGCACCTTTGCCAGCCTGCTGACCGCCGACGGCCTCAAGGAAGTCAAGACCTACGCCGACGGCATTGGCCCCTGGAAGCCGTACCTGATTCCTTCGAAGCAGGTGGACGCCAACAAAGACGGCAAGCCCGACGACCTCAACGGCGACGGCGTGATCGACGAGCGCGACCGCGTGATGATGGCGCCCACCGACGTGGTGAAGAACGCCCATGCCGTGGGCCTCATGGTGCACCCCTACACCTTCCGCAGCGAAGCCAAGCGCCTGGCATCGGACTTCAAGGGCGACCCCAAGGCCGAGTACAAGCTGTTCTACAACCTGGGGGTGGACGGCGTGTTCAGCGACTTCCCTGATACGGCCAAGGCGGCGCGGGACAACTGATCGGCAGATCGACGGGGACACGGCGACCTTGTGCCGTGCCACTCCTGCCAAAACAAAGCCCGCGACTGCGGGCTTTGTTTTTTGTGTGTTCGGTGCGCTGTCACGCCGTTGCTGCTGCCGTTGATGATGCCGGTGCAGTTGCAGCTTTGGCGGGCTCCTGGGCTGCAAGCGGGTCGGCGGGCGGCAAATCCATCCACGCCCGCATGAGGGCAGGCTGCTTGCGCAGCCAGTGCGTGGGCATGGCCTGCGTGCCCCAGACGGGGATGCGGCCGGCGTATTCACCCATGATCCAGAAATGCCGCAGCGCCAGGCAGTGGCCGATGGCTGCAAGGTCGGCCCCAGAAACGGCACGCACGCTGGTGTAGCCAGCCAGGTAGCGGTGCCATCGCTCCAATACAGCCGGGGTGGCGGGGGTGTCTGCACTGCGCGGCAGGATGGCCCAGAGATACACGCCCAGCTCGTACGCCAGCAGCCCGGGGCCTGCGTCGTCGAAATCGAAGAACGCAGCAACACGTTTGTCCTCCGACTTTTCGGCACCATGGGCCATGAAGTTGTTGCTGCCATGGCAGTCGCCGTGGCAGTGCACACGCGAGAGGGCAGGCCATGCTGCGAAGCGTGCACGCAGGTCGTCGGCGAGTGCCGCGAATTCCTGCCCCAGCGCTGCCTCCATGGTCGGCGCGGTCAGCATGCGATGCAGCGACGTGTCCAGCAGCATCGGCAGGTCCAGTGCGTACAGGCTCGGCGGCCCGTCATAGCTCTCGGCTGCGCGGTGCAGCCGGGCCAGGCTTTCGCCAGTGGCTTCGAGGTCCGCCAGCGATTCGCCCGGCGGCTCGCCAGGCAGGAAGGCGAAAAGCAGCAGCGGGCGCGGGCCCTCGGGCAGAGCCAGGGGCACATGGAATGCGCCGCCCGCCGTGGGCAGCGCTGCTGCTACCGGAATGCCTTGCGCCTGCAGGTGTGTGAGCAACGCGGTCTCGTACGCGATATTGGGCTCACCGCGCGGCCTGTCGGCGCACAGCCGCGCAACGGTGTGCAGGCCGCTCTTGAACCGCAGTTCATACACCTGGTTGAGCCCGCGCCGCAGCAGCACGCAGTGCGCCACAGGGCCCAGGGACCAGCCGGCTTCCACGGCGCGCGCAATGGCTTCGCCCGTGGGGGTGGTCTGTGCGATGAAGTGGGGGTCGAGGGCGATCATGGCGGGCGCTTCCATTCCAGCAGGGCCGGCGATTCTGCCGGCAAACGGCGGCCCGCGGCTTAACGGCAGCCAAAGGTGGCCCCCAGGGGCCTGTCCGGCGCGCCCGTCAGAAGCCCGCTGCGAACCCCACGCTCAGCAGCGTGCGACCCTGTTGGCGGCCCACCGTGGCATCCAGCTGGCGACCCGGTGCCCATTCCCAACGCGCTCCCGCCTGAAACACGGGCGCGCTGTGCTGGACGCCGAAGGCCTCCACATGCGGCGTGATGGCGCCCCAGCTGCGCTCCAGGGACACGCCCCAGGTGCCACGCCAGGACTGGCCGCGCTCGCGCAGGGTGCCCAGGTTGGCGTTGGCCAGACCCCACGGCGCGGCGCAGGTGCCGATGAGGTTCAGCGCCACCACGCTGCCCCCGCTGTGGCCCCCGGGCTGCCTGCGGTGGGTGATGCCTGCGGAGCTGGCGGCGTTGCAGCCGTCGGTCTGCGCGGGGCTCCACAGCCACTTGGCCTGTACCCCCTGCAGCGTGTGGCGCTCTCCCAAGTCGCGCGCCAGCAGGGCGCCCAGCTCCAGCCCTTCGATGGGCGTGAAGGCCGGCGCTGCATAGACGGTGCCGCGCTGCTCGCGCTGGCCTTCCCACCAGGCTTCGATGTGGCCCTGGCCCACCTCATCAACACTCGCATCGTCCACGGTGAGCGGACGCCCTGCGTGGGCGCTGGGCAGGGCCATGCAGAGCGCTGCCAGTACGGCGGGCACTGCGGACATGGCGGGATGGGGCTGGCGGTGGTGGGACGGCTGCATTGGCTGGAAGACTCTGGCTATGCGAATGGCGCGGGGAACAGCAGTGTGGTTCTGGGAAGAGACCTACCGTCCGCGCAGGAACAGCGCGTCCAGTTCCTTCATCGACAACTGCCGCCACGTGGGCCGGCCGTGGTTGCACTGGTCGCTGCGGTCGGTGGTCTCCATCTGGCGCAGCAGCGCGTTCATCTCGTCGATGGTGAGCCGGCGGTTGGCCCGCACCGCGCCGTGGCAGGCCATGGTGCCCAGGATCTCGTTGCGGGCGCGCTGCACCACGGTGGTCGCGTCGTGCGCGGCCAGTTCGGCCAGCACGCTGCGGGCCAGCTCGACCGGGTCGCCAAAGCCCGACGCGGTGGCCAGCGTGGTGGGCACGGCCCGCACGGCCAGGGTCTTGGGCGAGAACGGCACCACCTCCAGGCCCAGGAGGGCCAGCACCTCGGTGGATTCTTCGGCAGTGGCGACTTCTTCGGCCGTAGCGGCGAAAGTGGCGGGGATCAGCAGCGGCTGGCTGGCAATGCGCGAGCCGCTGTCCACCTGGGACTTGAGGCGTTCGTACACGATGCGCTCGTGCGCGGCGTGCATGTCCACGATGATCATGCCCTGCGCGTTCTCGGCCAGGATGTACACGCCGTGCAACTGCGCCACGGCGCGGCCCAGGGGCCAGGTAGTCTCCGGGGTGTCACGGCCGGTGGCGGGCGCGCTGCCTGCCATGGCCGCGGCGCTGAGTGGTGCAGTGGTGGGCGGCGGGAACGCTGTGCCTGGCGAACTCCATGGTTGTGCCTCGGCCGATTCGCCAGCGGGCCCGTCCCGTCCCGGGTGTCCCTGCAGCCCCTGCGTGCCTTGCCACAAAGCCTGGCCGCCTGCCGCACCGGGCGCAGCAGGGTCCTTGCGCGGGCCCCACAGCGCCTGCAGGTCGGCCACCTGGTGGCCGCGTTCTTCAAATTTGATAGCTGATTGCGCTTGCCAGGTGCGCGGTAGCGCCTGTTGGGGCTGCAAACCCGTGGCGCTGTCGTCGGTGCCGCCGGCGCCGCCTTCCGTGGACGCTGCAGTTGCGGCCGCAGCCGCCAGCGCTGCGGCGCGTGGTGCTGCCAGCGCGTTTTCCACCGCATGGCGCACCGCCTGGTGCACTTCGCGGCTGTCGCGAAAGCGCACCTCGATCTTGGTGGGGTGCACGTTCACGTCCACGCGCGCCGGGTCGATCTCCACATATAGCGCATACACCGGCTGCTTGTGGCCGTGCAGCACGTCTTCGTACGCGCTGCGCGCGGCGTGGGTCAGCACCTTGTCGCGCACGAAGCGGCCATTGACGTAGCAGTACTGGTGGTCGGCGCGCGAGCGTGCGGCGTCGGGCAGGCCGGCGCGGCCGGTCACGACCACCGGGCCCACGCGGTGCTGCACGGCGACCGACTGCGCGACGAAGTCTTCGCCCAGCACGTCCGACAGGCGCCGCGCCAGCGCGTCCTGCAGGCCGCTGGCGCTGGCCTGGCCCGGCACGAAGGTCGCGCGCCACTGCTCCACCAGCTTGCCTTCGTGCCAGATGGCAAAGCCCACATCGGGCCGCGCCAGCGCGTGGCGGCGCACGGACTCTATGCAGTGCGCAAGCTCCGTGGCATCGGTCTTCAGGAACTTGCGGCGCGCCGGGGTGGAAAAGAAAAGCTCCTTGACCTCCACCGTGGTGCCCGTGCTGCGGGCAGCAGGGCGCAGTTCGCCGCTGCGCGCGTCCAGCAAAAAGGCGTTGGCTTGCGCTGCAGGGCGCGAGAGCAGGGACATTTCGGACACCGAGGCGATGGCGGCCAGCGCCTCGCCCCGAAAGCCCATCGTGGCCACGGTTTCCAGGTCGTTCAGGTTGGTGATCTTGCTGGTGGCGTGGCGGCGCAGCGCCACGGGCAGCTCCTCGTGCGGAATGCCGCCGCCATCGTCTTCCACGGTGATCAGGCGCACGCCGCCTGCGGACAGCCGCACCGTGATCTGCGTGGCGCCGGCATCGAGCGCGTTGTCCACCAGCTCGCGCACCACGGACGCGGGGCGCTCCACCACTTCGCCAGCCGCGATCTGGCTGATCAGCTCGTCGGGCAGGTCGCGGATGGGGCGGCGTGGGGGAATGGGGGCGCTGGCCGGCAGGGCCGTGGCGAGGGGGGCGGTGGTGTCGTTCACCCGGTGGATTTTAGGGCCGGGCTTGCGCAGGGGCTTTGCGGGTCACTCCGGCGGGCTGGGGATAATGCCCGCTGCTTTTTTCAACACCAGCCCCATGGAACTTGTCACCTTTCTCATCGATTTCATCCTGCATGTGGACAAGTACCTCGAGGCGTTCGTGCAAGCGTACGGCCCGTGGGTGTATGCGCTGCTGTTTCTCATCGTGTTCGTGGAAACCGGCGTGGTGGTCATGCCGTTCTTGCCGGGCGACTCGCTGCTGTTCATCGTCGGGGCGCTGTGCGGAGCGGGGCTGATGAGCCTGCCCATCGCGTGCGTGGTGCTGATCGCCGCCGCCATCCTGGGCGACCAGTGCAACTACTCGATCGGGCGGTACTTCGGGCCCAAGGTGTTCCAGTGGGAAGACTCGCGCTGGTTCAACCGCCGTGCGTTCAACCAGGCGCATGATTTTTATGAACGCTACGGCGGCGTCACCATCATCCTGGCGCGCTTCATGCCATTCATCCGCACCTTCGCGCCCTTCGTGGCGGGTGTGGCCGAGATGAACCGTGCCAAGTTCACCGCCTTCAATGTGGGCGGTGCGCTGCTGTGGGTGCTGGGCATTTGCACCGCAGGCTACTTCTTCGGCAACTTTGCCTGGGTGAAGGAAAACCTGGACAAGATCATCTGGGCCATGATCTTCATCCCCGGGCTGATCGCGATCTTCGGTGCCTGGCGCGCCGGGCGGGCGGCCAAGGCCGCCTGAAGCATCGCCCACAGGGCCCTCAAAGCAAAACTCCTGGCGCTCGGTGTACGAGTGCCAGGAGTTTTTTTACGCCGCCATCATTCGCCCGGGAGGGCGGTGATGGTGGGTGTGAAGCAAATTAACGGCGATATCCACGGCGTTGGTCGCGGTCTTCACCGATTTCATGGCCCACCAGCGCGCCGGCTGCTGCGCCGCCAATGGTGCCCACGGGGCCGCCGAAGATGGCATTGCCAGCGGCACCGCCGACCACGGCGCCTACGCCGGTACCCACTTGGGCATTGGTGGGGTTGGAAGCACAACCACCCAGGGCAAGGGCCGCGGTGCAAGTGGTCGCAAGGAGGATGTGACGGATTTTCATGGCAAGAGTCCTTTGTGGTGTGGATTCAGGCCTTGCAGCTGTGCAGCGGGTTCTGCTCAACTCGACCTGTGACTGAAATATCCCCCGCGCACCGTGCTGCTGGCGTAGGCAAGCTGGGGCGGAGCCTGTAGGACATGCCGCGCCGCGCCTGACGGCCAGGCGTGATCCGCTTGGGCCCGTACGTCGCGCAGCAATGCCGCAGCATTGCCCGTGGAGACGTGATGGCAGGGGATGAACCGCAGCGTCGATTTGCTTCATTTCTTAGGGTTTACGAGGCATCGTTTCCGTTGCCAAGCCCGCTGCGCAGACAGATCATTGATCGGTCATGAACACAAGCCGCGAACACAACACGGCCAACCAGGGGATACCACGATGGGCCAGCACACCAACTCCGCGGGGCAAGGCCCCCAGCTCACCGTCGCGCAGCAGATCAGCCTCATCGTGGGGGTGGCGGTGCTGGCGCTGGTGATCGTCCTGGCGCTGAGCCTGGTGCGGGTGCAGACCCTGGGCCGCACCGTCGACCAGCTGGCGACCGAGCAGGTCGAGCGGCTGCAGCTGGCCCTGCGCTGGCGCAGCAACATCGCCGTCAACTCCACGCGTGTGTTCTCCATTGCGCAGAGCGACGGTGACGACCTGCAGAACTACTTCAAGGACATGGTGGCTGCCACCACGGCAGACACGAGCACGGTGCAAAAGCGCTACACCGAGCTCGAGAAAAGTCCCGAAGGGCTGCGCATCCAGGAGGAGCTGGCCGCCGTGCGCAAGAACTACCTGGAAGCCCGCGACAAGTCCCTGGCCCTCAAGAAGGCGGGCGACATGGCGCAGGCCAAGAGCTACGCCCTGGGCACGTTCGCACCGGTGCTCAACCAGTACAACACCGTGGCCGACAAGATGGTGGCTTACCAGGTGCAGCGCTCGGCCGAGCAGGCTGGCGAGGCGGCTTCGCTGATCAGTTCGTACCGCACGACGGTGCTGGTGGCGGGCGTGGCCGGGCTGGCGCTGCTGGTGGTGCTGTCGGTGGTGGTCGTGCAGCGCATCCGCCGGTCATTGAACGAAGTGGCCTCTGTGGCCCAGCGCATCGGCGAGGGCGATTTGTCGCAACCCATCCATGCGCAGGGCCGGGGCGAGGTGGCGCGGATGATGCAGGCGATGCAAACCATGCAGGCCTCGCTGGTGCGCATCGTGGGCGACGTGCGCCACAGCAGCGACAGCATTGCCACCGGCTCCAGCGAGATCGCGGCGGGCAACGCCGACCTGAGCCAGCGCACCGAAGAACAGGCGGCCAACCTGCAGGAGACCGCCGCGTCGATGGAACAGATCACGAGCACCGTGAAGAACAACTCCGACACCGCGCAGCGCGCCGCGGTGCTGGCGGGCACGGCATCGGCCGCGGCCGTGAAGGGCGGCGAAGTGGTGGGCCAGGTGGTGGCCACCATGCAAGACATCTCGGCCGCGTCGCGCAAGATCACCGACATCATCGCGGTGATCGATGGCATCGCGTTCCAGACCAATATCCTGGCGTTGAATGCCGCCGTGGAGGCCGCCCGCGCGGGCGAGCAGGGCCGGGGCTTCGCGGTGGTGGCCAGCGAGGTGCGCAGCCTGGCCGGGCGCAGCGCCGATGCGGCCAAGGAGATCAAGGCCCTGATCAACGCCAGCGTGTCCAGGGTTGACGATGGCACGCAGCTGGTGAGCAATGCCGGCCAGAGCATGGAAGACATCGTCACACAGGTCAAACGCGTGAGCGATCTGATCGGCGAGATTTCGAGCGCGACGGGCGAGCAGACCATCGGCATCAGCCAGGTGGGCGAGGCGGTGACCCAGCTCGATCAGGTCACTCAGCAAAACGCCGCGCTGGTAGAGCAAAGCGCCGCAGCGGCCGACAGCCTCAAGCACCAGGCGGCGCGGCTGGCCCAGGTGGTGAGCGTGTTCCGCGTGTAGCTTTAAAGGGCTGGGCGAAAGAGCGGAACGTGTGCCAGGTGTTCAGCGCTCGCCCGGCAGCAGGCACAGGGTGACCAGCAGCGACGCAGGCTGCACGGCTTTCAGTGCATGCAGCATGCGCGGCGCCAGGTGCACGAAGTCGCCGGCGCGCAGTTGCTGCACCGTGCCCTCGTTCATGAACTCCACCACGCCTTCGATGCACTGCACCGTGGCCTCGCCCGGGGTCTGGTGTTCCTTCATGGACTTGCCCACGGGCAGCACCACGCGGATGACCTCGAGCTGACCCGCCTTCAAAATGGCGGTGGTGATGGATTCGGGCAGGTGATCACCCAGGGGGCGAACGCTGACGATCTGGCCGGATTGGGCGTGGGGCAGTGCCATGGCATTTCTCCTTGGGGACCGCGGCGCAAGGGCCTGCACAGAGGGGCGGGGCTGCACGCGCGGTGTGGATGATGCAGGCTACTTTGCCCGCTCTTGGCGGTCCGCGCAAGACAGGGGACCTGGAGTCTGTTGACGATCTCCATCCATCCCCTGCGAGATTGTCATCAGGCTCTTACACCGAGCGGCTGCGCGCCAGCGGCGGGTTCTTGGCAAAGTAGCGCGTGATACCGCGCATCAGCGCATCGGCCAGCTGCTCCTGGTAGGCGCTGCTGCGCAGGCGCTGCTCTTCTTCGGGGTTGCTGATGAAGGCGGTTTCCACCAGCACGCTGGGGATGTCGGGGGCCTTGAGCACGGCAAAGCCTGCCTGCTCCACGCGGGGCTTGTGCAGCTTGGCCATGCCGCCGATCTCGCCCAGCAGCACGCTGCCGAGTTTCAGGCTGTCGTTGATCTGCGCGGTGGTGCTCATGTCCAGCAGCGCGCGCTGCACATGCTGGTCCTTGGACTGCACGTTAATGCCGCCCACCAGGTCGGCCTGGTTTTCCTTGTTGGCCAGCCAGCGCGCGGCGGTACTGGAGGCGCCGCCCTGGCTCAGTGCGAACACGCTGGCGCCACGTGCGGCCGGGGTGGTGAAGGCATCGGCATGGATGGAGACGAACAGGTCGGCCTGCACGCGCCGGGCCTTTTGCACGCGCACGCCCAGCGGCACGAAGAAGTCGCCGTCGCGCGTGAGGAAGGCGCGCATCGGGTTGCCGCCCACCGTGGTGGCGTTGATGCGGTCGCGCAGCAGGTGGGCCACGCGCAGCACCACGTCCTTCTCGCGCGTGCCGGCCGGTCCGATGGCGCCGGGGTCCTCACCGCCGTGGCCGGGGTCCAGCGCCACGATGATGATGCGGTCGGTCTGTGTCGAAGTGGCCCTATTGGTTGTGGGGCGCGCAGGCTCGGCCGGTGGAGGAGCTGCGGCCAGCACAGGTGGTGGCGGTGCACCGGGCGGCCCAGGGCGCTGGCTGCGCTGGGCGATCAAGTCCCCCAGCGGGTCGGTTTCGGCAGGCGGTTGGGGGCCGGTGCGTGCGGTGACGGTGGGCGGCGCAGGCAGCGGTTTGCCGGCGGCGGGCACGTCGCGCAGGCGCTCGGCGATCAGGGCTTCGAGCGGGTCCACCGGTGCGGCCGGGTACAGGTCGAAGACCAGGCGGTGCTGGTAGGCGGCCACGGGCGGCAGGGTGAACACCTGGGGCATGGCGGCCTGCTTGAGGTCCACCACCAGGCGCACCACGCCGGGTGCGTTCTGCCCCACCCGGATGCCGGCGATGTTCGGGTCGTCCGGCTTGACCTTGGCCACCAGCTCGCGCAGTTCGGGGCTCAGGTCGATGCCTTCGATGTCCACGGCCAGGCGTGGCGGCGTGGTCACGAAGAACTGCTTGGCCACCAGCGCGCCGTCGGATTCGATGGTCACGCGGGAGTATTCAGGGGCGGGCCACACCCGCACTGCGAGGATGGTGGCACCACGGGCGATCTGCTGCGTGCCCAGCAAAAGGACCAGGCTGCCCGCCTGCAGCAGCGTGCGGCGGGATGGCTGGCGCGGTGCCGGGCGGGGGGGCAGAGTCATTCGTTCAGAGTCCTTGCAGCAGGTGGAGGCCGTAGGCCGTATGGGCGTGCACCGTGACGGTCCTTTCGGTATCGTCAATTGCTTCAATGTGTATAGCAAGGTCTGCAGGCGGCGTCAGCGCTGCAGCCTTTTCCGGCCATTCTGCCACCTTGAGGCCGGGGTTGGCAAAAATGTCCCTGAATCCGGCGTCTTCCCACTCGCGCGGGTCGTCGAAGCGGTAGAAGTCGAAGTGCCAGACCGTGGTCGCATGCGGCGCAAGGCCCGGCGCCTCGTGCGGCTCCACCACGGCGTAGGTGGGGCTCTTGATGCGGCCCTCCACGCCCAGGGCACGCAGCAGATGGCGCACCAAGGTGGTCTTGCCGGCGCCCAGGTCGCCGTGCAGCGTGACAAACGCGTTGGCCAACTGGGGCTGCGCGGCAAGGCGGCGGGCGAAGGCGGCGGTGTCGTCCTCGCTGTGCCAGGTGAAATGGCGGGCGGGTTCGGCGGCGCCGGGCGTGCCGCTTTCTACAATCTGGCCGGTATGTGGTGCAACAGTCAACTCGTTCCTCAAATGCAGGAGTGGGCCCGCGAACTGGGATTTTCCCAAATCGGCGTGGCGGGGGTGGACTTGTCCGCTGCAGAGCCCGGGCTTTCGGCCTGGCTGGCGCAGGGGTTCCATGGCGAGATGCATTACATGGCATCGCACGGTATGAAGCGCGCGCGCCCGGCCGAGCTGGTGCCCGGGACGGTGAGCGTGATCACGGCGCGCATGGATTATTTGCCGCGCGACACCGGCCAGGCTGCGGGCCGAGGCTCTGCGGAAGACGTCAGCCAAGCCGCCGGGCCGGGCTGGCAGGCCCACGAGCTGGCACGGCTGACCCGCCCGCACGAGGCCATCGTCTCGGTCTATGCCCGGGGGCGGGACTACCACAAGGTGCTGCGCGCGCGTCTGCAGAAGCTGAGCGACCGCATCGCCGAGGCCATCGGCCCGTTCGGCCATCGCGTGTTCACCGACTCGGCCCCGGTGCTGGAGGCCGAGCTGGCCGCGCGCAGCGGGCAGGGCTGGCGCGGCAAGCACACGCTGGTGCTCAACCGCGAGGCGGGGTCGATGTTCTTCCTGGGCGAGATCTATGTCGACATGGCGCTGCCCGAGAGCGCGCCCGTCACCGCGCACTGCGGCAGCTGCAGTGCCTGCATCGACGTGTGCCCCACGCAGGCCATCATCGCGCCGCACCGCATCGATGCGCGGCGCTGCATCTCGTACCTCACCATCGAGCATGCGGGGGCCATACCGCTGGAGCTGCGGCCTCTGCTGGGCAACCGCATCTATGGCTGCGACGACTGCCAGCTCATCTGCCCCTGGAACAAGTTCGCGCAGGTCAGCCGGCTGCCCGACTTCGACGAGCGCCAGGGGCTGTCGGGCCAGCAGCTGGTGCACCTGTTCGCGTGGGACGAGCCCACCTTTTTGCGCATGACCGAGGGTGGCCCCATCCGGCGCATCGGGCACGAACGCTGGCTGCGCAATGTGGCGGTGGCGCTGGGCAATGCGCTCAAGG
Source organism: Acidovorax sp. LjRoot194 (assembly GCF_964253015.1). Taxonomy (NCBI): domain Bacteria; kingdom Pseudomonadati; phylum Pseudomonadota; class Betaproteobacteria; order Burkholderiales; family Comamonadaceae; genus Acidovorax; species Acidovorax sp. LjRoot194. The sequence goes on from NZ_CAXUQB020000001.1 coordinate 1,956,825, forward strand.
CCACGGGGGATGGCGCCTTGCGGGTGGCGCTGCAGTCGCGGGCGGACCATGAAAGCGCCCTGGTGCGCGAGCACGTGGCGTGGGCATTGGGTCGGGAATTTGAATGAAAATAGCCGCTACCGCTTGATGGATGTGCGCTAGTAGCTATCAAAATGATAGTTGGTGCATCAACGCATCAACGCACCAGCAGCCCCGCGCTTTTGAGCGTCTCCACCAGCCCCTGCGCAAACCGCTCGTAGCCTGTAGCGTTGGCGTGGATCTGGTCGGACCGCAGGCTCGCGTCGGCCAGCACCGTGGACCAGCCCTTGCTGTGCAGGGGGATCTTCAGCTCGCTGGCAATCTCTTCGTACATCGCGTGGTCGCTCAGCAGGCCGGCCGACGCTGCCAGGAACGACAGCTCGGGCACGGCCACCAGCACCACCTGGGCGCCGCTGGCGCGGGCCTGCGTGCAGATGCTGCGGATGTTGGCGCGGGTGGCGGTGGCGCTCTGGCGGCGCAGGAAGTCGTTGCCGCCAATGCCGACGATCACGAGCGCCGGCTGGTGCTTTTGCAGCAGTGCGGGCAGGCGCTCCAGCGCCTGGGCCGAGGTGTCGCCCGACACGCCGCCGTTGACCACCTTCCAGCCCGTCAGCCGCTGCAGTACGGCAGGGTAGGCCGTATCGGCCGATGCGCCCACGCCGGAGGTCAGCGAGTCGCCCAGCGCCAGCACGGTGGCATCGGGTGGCACCGCCTGGCCGCGCGGGGCCTTGCGGCCGCAGGCGGCCAGCGGCGCAGCGGCGAGCAGAGCCAGGCCCGCCATCAGCGCGCGGCGGCGCGCCAGGGTGGGATTGGCATGGGTGCCAGGTGCGGCAGGGCAGGCATCGGTCATCGCAGGAACCCCAGGGCAAATGGCAGGCTCACCATGCCAAGCAAGGTGGACATCGTCACCAGGCCGGCCACATACGGCCCGTTGTAGCCCATGCGGGCGGCCAGCACGTAGCAGGTGGAGGCCGTGGGCAGGGCGGAGAACGCCAGCAGCATCGTGGTCTGCACCGGGTTCAACCCGAACAGGCGCGCCATGCCGAAGGCGATCAGTGGTTGCACCAGGTGCCGAATGGACAGCACGGCCACGCTGAGCGTCTTGCCCCGCGTGAGCAGGCCAAATTCCAGGCCCGCGCCCGCGGCCATGAGCCCCAGCGCCAGCGACGCCGCGCTGATGCGGCCCACGGTGGGCGCCGCCCAATCGGGAATCTGAAAACCGAGCAGGTTGGCCACCAGCCCCGACAGCGTGGCCACGATGAGCGGGTTGCGCGCCAGCTCTCGCAGAAAGCTGTGCTTGCCGTTGCGCGCCATGGGCCACACGGCCGCCACGTTGAACAGTGGCACGCACACGCCGATCAGCACGGCGATCATGAGCAGCCCCTCGGTGCCCGCCAGGCGCTCGGCAATCGCCAGGCCAATGAAGGAGTTGAAGCGGAACGCCACCTGCGCGCTGGCCGCATGGTCGCGCACATCGATGCGCTTGCCCACCCAGGGCCAGTGCGGCAGGCTGTAGGCCAGCGCAATGCCGATCAGCCCCGACAGCAGCCCCGCCGCGATCAGGCCCGAAGCGGCGCCGATGTCCACCGGGCTTTTGACGATGGACTGGAACAGCAGCACCGGAAAGAGCAGGTAGTACACCAGGCTTTCCACCGGCTGCCACACCGACCGGTTCAGCGCGGTGTACCGGCAGATGAGGTAGCCGCACAGGATGAGGGAGAAGTCGGGGAGTAGGAGCTGGGCGTAGTTCACCGCCTGAGAATACTTGATGCCGGGCCAGGACCTGGGGTTAGCCCTTATGTGGAATCCGCAGGCTGCCGCAGCGCGCATTGCGCATACCATCGGCGCTGTCTGTCTGTACCCCCGCACGAAGGAGAACTCGAATGCATCGTCGTCAATGGCTTGCTCTGACTGTACTGGCCGCGGCCGCCGGATCGGCCGCCGCCCAGGGATACCCCAACAAGGTGATCAAGCTGCAGGTGCCGTTTGCACCCGGCGGCACCACCGACATCATTGCGCGCGTGATCGCCGACCCCCTGGGCCGTGCCCTGGGTCAGAGCGTGATCGTGGAGAACAAGGCCGGTGGCGGCGGCATCGTGGGCGCGTCTGAAACCGCCCGCTCGGCACCGGACGGCTACACGCTGGGCATCGCCACCGTGTCGACCACGGCGGCCAACCCCGCCATCAACCCCAAGACGCCGTACAACCCGCTGACGGACTTCACGCCCGTCATCAACATCGCGGCCACGCCCAACATCATCGCGGTGAACCCCAACTTCCCCGCCAAGGATTACAAGGCCTTCGTGGCGGAACTCAAGAAGTCGCCGGGCAAGTATTCGTACTCGTCGTCGGGCACGGGCGGCATCGGCCACCTGCAGATGGAGCTGTACAAGAGCCTGTCGAACACCTTCGTCACGCACATCCCCTACCGTGGTGCGGGCCCCGCGCTGAACGACACCGTGGCCGGCCAGGTGCCGATGATCTTCGACAACCTGCCCTCGGCCCTGCCGTTCATCAAGGACAACCGCCTGGTGCCCATCGTGGTGGCCGCACCCCAGCGCGTGGCAGCCCTGCCCAACGTGCCCACGTTCAAGGAACTGGGCCTGGAGCCTGTGAACCGCATGGCCTATTACGGCATCGTCGGTCCCAAGGGCCTGCCCAAGGACATCGTGGACAAGATCAACGCCGGCGTGCGCAAGGCGCTGGAAGACCCGGCCGTGAAAAAGCGCATCGAAGAGACGGGCTCCATCGTGCTGGGCAACACGCCCGAGCAGTTTGCCGAGCAGATCAAGGCCGAGTTTGCCGTGTACAAGGAAGTGGTCGTCAAGCAGAAGCTGACGCTGGAATAAGCACACCGCACCACTGAGAGGGTTGCCCCGCGCTACCCTGCCCCAAGCCGCCCGCTCACCCGGGCGGCTTTGTTTTTGGGCGCGGGCATTCCCCGCCCTCGGTACAGCACAGCGCCGCGGTTTTACGTGCTATCGTTTTTCCATGTCCGATGCCAGCCTGAATGCGATAGATGCCTTTGTCGATGCCCTCTGGCTGGAGGACGGCCTCTCGCGCAACACCCTGGCGGCCTACCGGCGCGACCTGACGCTGTATGCGCAGTGGCTGGCCGCGCAGCAGCCTGCCGTGGCCCTGGACGACACGGCCGAGCACCACCTGAACGGCTACTTTGCGGCGCGGCACGCAGAGACCCGGGCCACCACGGCCAACCGTCGGCTCACGGTGCTGCGCCGCTACTTTCACTGGGCGCTGCGCGAGCGCCGCATCACGGCCGACCCCACGGTGCGCCTCACCGCCGCCCGCCAACCGCTGCGCGTGCCCAAGACCCTGTCGCAGACGCAGGTGGAGGCGCTGCTGAACGCGCCCGACCTGGGCAACCCGCTGGGCGTGCGCGACCGCACCATGCTGGAGCTGATGTACGCCAGCGGCCTGCGCGTGACCGAACTTGTGACGCTCAAGACCTTTCAGCTGGGCCTGGCCGAAGGCGTGCTGCGCGTGATGGGCAAGGGCGGCAAGGAGCGCCTGGTGCCCTTTGGCGAGGTGGCCCGCCAGTGGCTGAACCAGTACCTGCAGGAGGCGCGCGGCGCCATCCTTGGCGGCCAGCAGACGGACGACCTTTTCGTCACCCAGCGCGGCAGCGGCATGACGCGGGTGATGTTCTGGGTCATCGTCAAGAAATGGGCGGCCGTGGCGGGCATCACCGTGCCGCTGTCGCCCCACACGCTGCGCCATGCGTTTGCCACCCACCTGCTCAACCACGGCGCCGACCTGCGCGTGGTGCAGCTGCTGCTGGGGCATGCCGATATTTCCACGACCACCATCTACACCCACGTGGCGCGGGAGCGGCTCAAGGTGCTGCATTCGGAGCACCATCCGCGCGGGTGACGCAGCGCTGCGCTGCGTGGTAGTGCGGTGCCCGGTCTGATTTCTCACAACAACACAAGGAGACGAAAGCATGAAGAAGAAACTGATGGCAGGCGCATTGCTGCTGGGGTTGGCCACCCTGTCCATGGCCCAGGGCTGGCCGTCGGCCAAGCCCATCCGCCTCATCGTGGGCTACCCGCCCGGCGGGGGCATCGACTTTGCGGCCCGCACGGTGCAGGTGCCGCTGCAGGAAGCGCTCAAGCAGCAGATCGTGGTCGACTACAAGCCGGGCGCGGGCGGCATGCTGGCCGCGACCGAGCTCACGCGCGCAGCGCCGGACGGCTACACCATCCTGCTGGCCAACACGGGGCCGTTCGCCATCGCGCCCTACCTGCAGCGCAAGATGCCTTACGAGCCGCTCAAGCAGTTCAGCTACATCGGGCAGATCAGCCAGGGAAGCTACATCGCCGTGACACGCCTGGACCACCCTGCCAAGGATCTCAAGGACTGGGTGGCCTGGGCCAAGGCCAACGCTGGCAAGGTGAACTTCGCGTCGGGCGGCGCGGGCACGTCCACGCACCTGAACGGCGAACTCATGAACCAGGCCACCGGCCTCGATGTGACGCATGTGCCGTACAAGGGCAGCGCGCCGGCGGTGCAAGACCTGATCGGTGGCCAGACGCAGTTGCTCATCGATGCGGGGCCGGTGCTGCTGCCGCAGATCAAGGGCGGCAAGCTCAAGGCGCTGGCCGTGACCGGGCCACGGCGCGACCCGCAGCTGCCCGATGTGCCTACAGTGGGCGAGCTGGGCCTGGGGGCGATGGAGTCGGTGGGCTTTCAGGGCCTGGTCGGGCCTGCGGGTGTGCCCAAGGAAGTGGTGGACAAACTCAGCGCCGAGCTTGCCAAGGTGCTGGCGCAAGCGGACATCAAGGCCAAGTTCGCGGCCACGGGCTCCGAAGTGCATTCGCTGGGCCCGGTGGAGTTCTTCAGCTTCGTGAAGGGCGAGAACGAGAAATGGGCCAAGCTCATCCGCGAGCGCAAGCTGGAACTCGATTGATGGATTGATGAGTGGATGCACTGGCAAGCTGCACGCCGCCGGACCGGCGGCGGTGCTTGCGGGTGAATCACGTGGCAGCGCTGCAGCAACTGCCACGTGCCACGCAGCCAGATGCACTGGAAGACATCGCAAAAAGCAGAAAGCAAAATGCAAAAAGCCCTGTCGAGCAGGGCTTTTTGCAGGGGCAAACGCTTGTCACGGCGCTGAAGCGCTCACGCAGCGGTTGATCTGCCTACTCGTCGTTCAAGCCTTCAGCCCAGGTCAGTGCCTGCAAGTGGGCCCAGTTGACTTGGCGGTTGGACAGGTGCAGCGCATCTGCATTCTTGGCAAAGGCCACTTCGTCGCCGCTTTCGCAGGCGATGGTCAGCTCCAGGAACGGCGCGAACACGCCTGTGCGGCGCAGCAGCGCGTCCATCACGGGTTCGGGCAGGGCCACGGACTCCAGGGCCTTTTCCAGCGGCACGCCCAGCATGGTGTCCAGCAGCGAGAACACGCCCACCACGAAGGCGTTGTCGCATTCTTCGGGCGGTAGCAGCTCGGCAGCCAGCAGCTCCATCAGGCGGCCGCGCACCACGGCGGTCTGGCCCACGGCCGGCGGCGCACCGCCCGCGCGGGTGGTGGTCATCAGCAGGGCCGCCCAGCGGAACAGCTTCTTGAGCCCCAGGATCATCACCGCGTGGCGGAACGAGGTGATCTCGCACGACAGGCCAAAGCCCGACGAATTGATGAACCGCAGCAGGTTGAAAGACAGCGTGGGGTCTTTCTTGAGCAGGTCTTCGATCTCGGCCGTCGTGGCCTGTTTGCGCACCAGGTTGATCAGCTGGATGATGGTGGCCTGCGACGGGCGGATGGTGGTGGCCTTGACCAGCGCGGGCTTGGCGAACCAATAGCCCTGGAAGAGCTTCACACCCAGGCCGCGCATCAGTTCGTACTGCTCGGCGGTTTCCACCTTTTCGGCGACCAGGGTGGCCTTGCTGTGGGTGGTGGCGAACTTGACCAACGGCGTGGCCAGTTCGGGCTTGAAGGCCATCATGTCCAGCTTGACGAACGCGGCCAGCGGCAGCCAGCTGGTGTAGGCGCGGCGCAGGGCCTGTTGGTCGAACGCCAGGCGAAAGCCGCGTGTGCGCAGGGCTTCGAGCGTGGGCAGGCGGCCTTCGATCTCTTCGGCCGTGGCGCCGTCGGGAAGGGGGGGCACCTCCAGCACCACCTTTTCAGGGTGGATCAGCTCCAGGTGGCCGCCCGAGAGGCTGTCGTGCGTGCAGTTGATGAACACTGTCTTCTTGCCCACCAGCGCTTCGGTGCCCGCGTACGACAGGGCGTTGAAGAGCAGGGCCGCATCGCTGGCGGCGGTGTGCGCGTCGGAGGCGGTGGAGCGGTCGAACAGCTCATAGCCATAGACCGCGCGGGTTTCGTCCACGATGGCCTGACGCGCAATGATGGCAATGTTCTCGTCGACGGGTTCGACCGCAGGAGCAACTGCTTCGGGGGCGTCTTGTTCGGGTGAGCTGGACATGGGGTCTGCGGTAGGGTTTGCGGGGCTGCGTTGATTCTAGACCCCACAGCCGCCGCAGCCCAGCACTGGTTTGCAGGTGTGCGGCCGCTGCGTCACGCCGTGACTTGGTCCGCCCAGGCCAGGGCCTGCAGGTGGGCGAAGTTGATCTGCTGGCTGCTCAGGTGCAGCAGGCCGGCCGTGCGGTCGAAGGCTGCGTCGTCGCTCGACTCGCACGCCTCGGCCAGCGTGAGCAGGTCGCCCAGGAAGCCTTCGCGGCGCAGCAAGGCCGCGGCCACGGGCTCTGGCACGTTGAGCAGGCCGAGCGCGGATTCCATGGGCATGGACAGCATCACGTCCAGCAGCGAGAAGATGCCCACCACGAAGGCTTGGTCGGCTTCTTCCGGGGGCAGGGTTTCCAGCGCCAGCAGCTCCATCAGGCGGCCGCGCTCCACGGCGGTCTGGCCCACGGACGACGGTGTGCCGCCAGCGCGCGAGGCCGTGAGCAGCAACGCCGCCCAGCGGAACAGCTTTTTCAGGCCCATCAGCATCACCGCCTGGCGGAAGGACGTGATCTCGCGCGACAGGCCGAAGCCCGCCGAGTTGATCAGTCGCATGAGGTTGAAGGCCAGGCCCGCATCCTTCTTGAGCGTCTCTTCGATGTCGTCCGTGCTGGCCTGTTTGCGCACCTGGTTGATGAGCTCGATGATGGCTCCCTGCGACGGGGTGAGCAGTTTCGCCTCGACCAGCGCGGGCCGCGCGAACCAGTAGCCCTGGAACAACTGCACGCCCTGGCTGGACACCATGTCGTACTGCTGGGCGGTTTCGACCTTCTCGGCGATCAGTTCGGCCTTGGAGTTGCGTCCCGCATAGCTGATGAGCACGGCCAGCTGGTCGGGGGCCAGTACGGAGAGGTCGAGCTTGATGTAGTCCGCCAGCGGCAGCCACGGCGCATAGGCCGACTGCAGCACCGTGTGGTTGAACGCGAGGTGAAAACCCCGGTCGCGCAGCTCGGCCAGGATGGGCATGCGCGTGGCGACTTCTTCGGCCGCGGTGTGGCCCAGGGGCGGGATCTCCAGCACCACCTTGTCCGGGTCCAGCAACTCCAGGTGGCCGCCCGAAAGGCTCTCGTGGGTGCAGTTGACGAAGATCAGCTTCTTGCCCACCAGCTCTTCGGTGCCCGCGTGCGACAGCGCGGTGAATACCAGGATGACATCGGTGGCCGCGGTGTGCGCGGCACCGGTGCGCGAGCGGTTGAACAGCTCGTAGCCGACCACCACCTGCTGCGCATTCACGATGGCCTGCCGCGCGATCATGGCGACCGACGTCTGGCTGCCAGGGGGCGGGGGGGTGAGGCTAGCGCCGGGAGCAGTGGGTGAGGTCATGGGTAGAGTATGAAAGAAAGAGGGGCTGACATCAAAGGCGCCGGCGCGGCGGATTGTAGGAGCCCGCGCCGAGCGCCCCGTGCGCCGGGGTCAGATCTGCTGCAGCCAGCGAAGTTCGTTGTCGGTAAAGCCTGCCTTGCGGCGTGCGGCCTCGTTGAAGGGGGGCTTCAGGCGCGGCGCCTCGTACTCGGTCACCAGTGTGCCGTAGTGGGTCTCGGGGTCGTGCCCTTCGCGCTCGCACAGCCAGCGGTACCAGTGATTGCCGATGGCCACATGGCCGACCTCGTCGCGCAGGATGATGTCCAGGATGGCCACTGCCGCCAGGGCGTCGGGTGCGCCCACCTGGCGCAGCTTGGCCTGGATCTGCGGCGTGGCATCGAGCCCCCGGGCCTCCAGCGTGCGCGGCACCAGCGCCATGCGGGCCAGGATGTCGTGGCTGGTCTTCTCGCACATCGTCCACAGGCCCTGGTGGGCCGGAAAGTCGCCGTAGTCGTGCCCCTGCCTGCGCAGGTGGTCGCGCAGCAGCCTGAAGTGCCGCGCTTCCTCGGCCGCCACCAGCATCCAGTCCAGGTAGTACGCACGCGGCATGCCGCCAAAGCGCCAGACGGCGTCCAGGGCCAGGTTGATGGCGTTGAATTCGATGTGCGCAATCGCATGGACCAATACGGCGCGGCCCTCTGCAGTGGCGGGCGAGCGCCGCGCCATGTCGGTGTGGCGCCGCAGTTCGGGCCGCGCGGGGCGCCCGGGCAGGTCGCCAGCGCCGTCCGGCAGGGCAGGGGTGTCTTCTGCTATCGAAAGCGTAGCTGCTTGCGCATGCAGGTCCAGCGCCGCAGCCGCTTTTTGTTCGGGGTCTGCAAGGCACAAGACCTGCAGTGCACGGTGGCGAAGCTCCATCCTTACAATTCTAGGCCTTGCCATTGGCGCACCGTGCACGCGTTTGTAACGCTGGCCCGCGGCGCATGGATACCAACACGGGTCGCCCGGCGGGCCCACCCTTTCGGAGACTATTGCATGGCGATTTACGAACTCGATGGCATGGTGCCCCAGCTTGCGGCATCGGCCTGGGTGGCCGACAGTGCCCAGGTGATGGGCCACGTTGTGCTGGGCGAAGACACCAGCGTGTGGTTCGGCACGGTGATCCGGGGCGACACCGAGACCATCACCATCGGTGCGGGCTCCAACATCCAGGATGCCAGCGTGCTGCATGCCGACATCGGCAAGCCGCTGGTGGTGGGCGAGCGCGTGACGGTGGGCCACCAGGTCATGCTGCACGGCTGCACCATCGGCGACGAAACGCTGATCGGCATCGGTGCCGTGGTGCTGAACGGCGCGAAGATTGGCAAGCACTGCCTGGTGGGGGCCGGCGCGCTGGTCACCGAGGGCAAGGAGTTTCCCGATGGCTCCATGATCATCGGCAGCCCCGCCAAGGCCGTGCGCGAGCTCACCCCCGAGCAGATCGATGGCCTGCGCCAGAGCGCCCAGCACTACATCGACAACGCGCGCCGTTTCCAGAACGGCCTGCATAAAATCGGCTGAAAAGATTGACGAACCCCTGAGCCACTTCGCGGCTGTCCGCCTCTCTCGCTGCGGGAGGCGGCACACCCGGTGGCCTGGCGACACCAGTTGCAGGGGGCACTCGCTGGGCCGCGCCGGTTTAGCGGCTGGCTGGTGGTGCGCAATGCGATGGATGGCACCTTCTGGGTGCCGGTAATTTTTGGGAATTTTTGCGTGTCTGAACTTCACAAGTTTCTTTTCGATGGCCTGCCCGTGCGCGGCATGATCGTGCGCCTGACCGATGCGTGGACCGAGATCCTGCGCCGCCGCGCCAACAACACCAGCGGCGGTGCCTACCCCGCGCCGGTGAGCGAGCTGCTGGGCGAGATGGCCGCCGCCGGCGTGCTGATGCAGTCCAACATCAAGTTCAACGGCGCGCTGGTGCTGCAGATCTTCGGCGACGGCCCGGTGAAGCTGGCCGTGGCCGAGGTGCAGTCCGATCTGAGCCTGCGCGCCACGGCCACGGTGAATGGCGAACTGCCCGACGGCGCACGCTTGAGCCACATGGTCAACGTGGCCGGCGGCGGGCGCTGCGCCATCACCCTCGACCCGAAAGACCGCCACCCCGGCCAGCAGCCCTACCAGGGCGTGGTGCCCCTGCATGGCGACCACCGCGAAAAGCTCGAGCGCCTGTCGGACGTGCTGCAGCACTACATGCTGCAGTCCGAGCAGCTCGATACCGTGTTGGTGCTGGCCGCTAACGACCAGGTGGCTGCCGGCCTGTTGATCCAGCGCATGCCCATCAAGGGCGAGGGCAACTTGGCCACCAGCCTCACACACAGCGAGAACGAAGACCAGATCGGCCACAACGAGGACTACAACCGCATTGCACATCTGGCGTCCAGCCTGACGCGCGAAGAGCTGCTCACGCTGGACGTCGACACCATCCTGCGCCGTCTGTTCTGGGAAGAAAAACTGCTGCGTTTCGAGCCGCAGCAGGGTGACGAAGGCCCCCGCTTCGCATGCACCTGCAGCCGTGAGCGCGTGAGCAGCATGCTGCGCAGCCTGGGCCCCGAGGAGGCCGAGAGCATTCTGGCCGAGCGGGAGGACATCGAGGTGGGCTGCGAGTTCTGCGGGCAGCAGTACCGCTTCGACGCGGTGGACGCAGCGCAGATCTTTGTGTCCCCAGCAGCCAGCCAGCCTCCAGGGCCGAGCGGGATCCAGTAAGCCGGCCCGTTGCTCTATGCGGTCGTTGCTGGGGCATCTCCAGCTTCGAGTCGCCGGGTTACCTACGCCGTGGGGCCGCGATCACCGGGTGCCGCTTGGCTGGTGCGGCTGACGTTGCGCACTTGGCAAGGGCATTGGGCGATTTATGTGACGTGACGCGGCGTACCCGCTCGCGCACCCGCCCTGACCATCGTTGACAATCGCGCGCCTTTTTTTCTTGCGCCGCCCGCAGGCGCACACCTAAGATCGGCCTTCTTTGCGCGAGGGTGGCCGGCGTTGCCGCTGGTGGCTATCGTTTTTCAGGGCGTACTCCGGGCATCGTCTCGGGTTCGTGGGGACTTCGGGCGGTGTTGCAAGAGGGGTTATGGATATTCTTCGTCGGGTATGGGGTGGGGCACGACGCGCTGCGGCGCCGTCGCTGGAGCTGGGTGACAGCGCCTCGGGGCGCGACTCCCTGCGCGCCGACACCCTGCTGGCGGCGCTGGATATCGACGCCGCGATCAACGCGCACGAGCGCTGGAAGACCCACCTCATGGACTACCTGGAAGGCCGCACGACCCACGGCCTGGACCCCGCCGAAGTGCGCCGCAGCGACCGCGGCGCCCTGGGGCGGTGGCTGCACGGCCTGGGCGGCGAACTGCTGAGCGATCAGCCCGCCTACGCCGTGTTGATGGCGCGCCACCAGTATTTTCATGAACAGGCGGCGCTGCTGGTGGAACTGGCCCAGCAGGGCGAGTGGGACAAGGCAGTGCAGGTGCTCAACGGCGGCTACCGCTACGGGTCGGGCCAGGTGGTGCTGTTGCTCAAGGAACTCAAGCGGGGCCTGGTGCAGCAGCCGCAGGCCTGAGGGGCTGGCGCCGATTAGCATCGGACGGAGGCTGCGTCCAGCCGCGGGTGCTGCGCGTCATGCAGGGGCCGACGCTGATCGCTGAACCGCCCGTGTGGAAGATGGGCGGCCGTTGCTTCAGCCGCGCTGGCTGTCGCGACCCGTCAGTGCCGTGAAGAGGCGGTGCTCGCACTCCGGGTCGCTGCATTTCTCACAGTTCCACGCCCGCAGCCGTGCCGTGCGGGTGGCAGATGGGTCCGTATCGGGTTCAAAATGGCCGCTACCGCTTGATAGGTAAGCGCGAGGAGCTATGTTTTTGATAGCATTGAGCGCGCTGGTGATTCTCTGTGCACCCTGGCCATACACCACCCGGTAGCTGACGCCTGCGCGTGCGAGTGCTGATCGCAGCTCCGCATCGGCGGCCTCCTGGGCGAGCCGGTCGCTGTCCGGGCAGGGTTGATCCAGGCCCATCAGCAACACCGTGGGGCCCCCCGCGTCGTTGGCCAGCGCCGGGTCTGCCGTGTCATCCAGCGTATGGCCCCACGCCAGGCGCACCGATGTGGTGGCTGGGTGCCGCTCCAGCGCTGCACACAGCGCCTGCGCGCCTGTACCGGGCGCGCCCAGCAGGACGACGGAAGGCGGAGAAGTCACGGTGCAATGGGCCTGGGGTAGATGCCGCCCGTCATGCGGCAGCCTTGGGGTAATGGGCGGGAAGGATAAAAACAGTCAGGGGGAGCGTGCGCAGACGATTCTTGAGCGGTGCACGCGAGGTCTGCAGTGCGTGCCCCTCTGCAGGTAAAAGCTCCAACCACCCACACAGGCACCACCTGCATCACCGGCACTACAGTGGGCGCAGCGTGGGCGCAGCGTGGGCTCAGCGCGGCGTGAACTGCACATACACCTCGTTGGGCTTGACCATGCCCAGCTCGCTGCGTGCTTTTTCTTCCACCATGTCCAGGCCCTCCTTCAGGTCGTGCACCTCGGAGGACAAACGCTCGTTGGCCTGCCGGGCCTGGTCATTGGCGGCCTTCTGCACATCGATTTGCCGCTGCATCTCGTTGACGCGCGGCACACTGCCACGCCCCAGCCAAAGCTGGGCGTGCAGCGCTGCCAGCAAGGCCAGCAGGATGACAGGCACGACGCGTGAACCCATGACTCAGGGGGTGGGTAGGTCAGTGTGGCGCTGACGGGCCGCCAGGGCGGCACAGTCCACTCGCTGCGCGCAGGGGCACAACGCAGGCCTTGGGCGCACTCCAGATCGGCGCACCCGTGGAACCGGCTAGGCCGGGCCAGCAGGTGCGTCCCCCACCCGCAGGAGAGGGAGAAGATGCGAAGCGGCTCAGGGGGAGCTTCATTTCAGGTTGTAGAACGCAGCGCGGCCAGGGTAGTGCGCGATCTCGCCCAGGTCTTCTTCGATGCGCAGCAACTGGTTGTACTTGGCGATGCGGTCCGAGCGCGACAGCGAGCCGGTCTTGATCTGGCCGGCGTTGGTGCCCACGGCGATATCGGCGATGGTGCTGTCTTCGGTTTCGCCCGAGCGGTGCGAGATCACGGCGGTGTAGCCGGCGCGCTTGGCCATCTCGATGGCGGCGAACGTTTCGGTCAGCGTGCCGATCTGGTTGATCTTGATCAGGATCGAGTTGGCGATGCGCTTGTCGATGCCTTCCTTCAGGATCTTGGTGTTGGTCACGAACAAATCGTCACCCACCAGTTGCACCTTGTCGCCCAGGCGTTCGGTCAGGTGCTTCCAGCCGTCCCAGTCACCTTCATGCATGCCGTCTTCGATGCTGATGATCGGGTACTTGTCGACCCATGCTGCCAGCATGTCCGTCCATTGCTCGGCGGTGAGCTTCAGGCCGCCTTCGCCTTCCAGCACGTAGTGGCCGTCCTTGTAGAATTCGCTGGCAGCGCAATCGAGGCCCAGAGCGATCTGCTCGCCGGCGGTGTAGCCGGCGGTTTCGATGGCTTGCAAGATGAGGCGGATGGCTGCTTCGTGGTTCTCGACGCTAGGGGCAAAGCCGCCCTCGTCGCCCACGGCGGTGCTGATGCCCTTGTCGTGCAGGATCTTCTTGAGGGCGTGGAACACTTCGGCGCCCCAGCGCACGGCTTCGCGGAACGTCGGCGCGCCCACGGGGATGATCATGAACTCCTGCAGGTCCAGGCTGTTGTTGGCGTGCGCGCCGCCGTTGATCACGTTCATCATCGGCACGGGCAACTGCACGGCGCCCATGCCACCCAGGTAGCGGTACAGCGGCAGGCCGGACTCTTCGGCCGCGGCGCGGGCCACGGCCATGGAGACGGCCAGCATGGCGTTGGCGCCCAGGCGGCCCTTGTTTTCGGTGCCATCGAGGTCGATCAGCGTCTTGTCCAGGAAAGCCTGCTCGGAGGCATCCAGGCCCAGCACGGCTTCGGAGATCTCGGTGTTGATGTGCTCCACAGCCTTGAGCACGCCCTTGCCCAGGTAGCGGCTCTTGTCGCCGTCGCGCATTTCAATGGCTTCACGGCTGCCGGTAGAGGCGCCCGAGGGCACAGCGGCACGGCCCATCACGCCCGACTCCAGCAACACGTCGCATTCGACGGTGGGGTTGCCGCGGCTGTCCAGCACTTCGCGGCCTACGATGTCAACAATGGCACTCATGATTTTCCTTGAGGTTTTTGAAATTCGTTCAGACGGGCAAGATGGAGCATGTCCAAGCGCTGGATGGCCGCTGCGGCACGTCTGTGGTCATTCTATGCTACTGATTTGATAGTGGTCTGCCGGGCAGGTACGAACAGGGTACAACCCGACCAGCGATCAGATCGCCCAGGCGTTTTCAGACGCCCTCGACACACACCATGCGCATGATGGCTGCGCCTTCACGCGCTGCCTTGGCTTTTTGATATTCGGGCGTGTCGTAGAAGGCACGGGCCGCGTCGAAGCTGGCGAACTTGAGGATCACGGTCCGGCCCGGATTCCAGTCGCCTTCCAGCACCTCGACCTTGCCGCCGCGCACGCACACTTCGGCACCGTGGGCCTGCATGGCCAACGTGCTCCACTTGCGGTACTCCTCGTACTGTGTGGGGTTGGTGACGGTGACGGATGCGATGACGTAACCACTGCTCATGTTCTCAAGCTCCAAAGTTGCTTGTGGGAGAAATACGGGTGACAGGACCTGCGAATAGCAAGCGCAGCATTCTGCCGCAGTCCGTCAGGGCGCTCTGATTCGTCTCAAGCGTTGAACGACAAAACAAACCAGATTGCGCATGCGAGAACGATCAATGATCCAGAGAAAATTTTTTGGCCCGTTGATGCCGCTGTGGCGATGGCAAAACCTTGCGTCACGCATATGGAGGCGAGGACCAGCCCGGTAAAGACTTGCCGGTTGCCGTTGCTCTCGATGGAGCCTTTCTGAATGCTCGGGTCCATCTGCATCATCCAGTCGTGTTCGTTTCCGCCAAACAGCACCAGCAGGAACAAGCCCGCCGCATACATGCCAAACAGCACGATTCTCCATAGCGGCCACACCGGCGTTCTTTCTTCGGCAGTGCGCATGACGGCGCTCCCGTTTGCCATGTTCGAAGTTGCCTTCTGATCTTGTTCAGGAAGGTCGACCTGAAGTGCGCTCATGGGTTCTCGGTGCTGCTGAATGACTAGGCTGGCGACAGGCCCGTGAAGTGCGGTTTGAAAAATCAGCTCACTCGAAATTCGTTTCGAGCAGAGGCTGTGCTTTCACAACGCGGTCCAGTGCCACCAGCGTCTCCAGCAGCGCCTTCATGTGCTTCAAAGGCACGGCGTTCGGTCCGTCCGACCACGCTTCGGCGGGACGGGGATGGGTTTCCATGAACAGCCCCGCCACGCCCGCCGCCACACCGGCACGGGCCAGCACCGGCACCATGTCGCGCGCGCCGCCGCTGACGGCGCCCAGGCCGCCCGGCTTTTGCACCGAGTGGGTCACGTCGAACACGACCGGCGCGCCGGAGTTGCGCATTTCGGCCAGGCTGGTCATGTCGGCCACGAGGTTGTTGTAGCCAAAGCTCACGCCGCGTTCGCAGGCCAGAAAGCGGTCTTCCGACAGGCCCACTTCGCTGGCAGCAGCGCGGGCCTTGTCGATGACGTTCTTCATGTCCCAGGGCGCCAGGAACTGGCCCTTCTTGATGTTCACCGGCTTGCCGGACTGGGCCACCGCGCGGATGAAGTCCGTCTGGCGGCACAGGAAGGCCGGGGTCTGCAGCACATCGACCACGCTCGCCACCTCGGCCACGTGCGAGGCGTCGTGCACGTCGGTCAGGATGGGCAACTGCAGCTGGCGGCGCACTTCATCGAGGATATTCAGGCCCGCATCCAGCCCCACGCCGCGCTTGCTGCTGCCAGACGAGCGATTGGCCTTGTCGAACGAGCCCTTGTAGATCAGCGGAATGCCCAGCGGTGCGCAGGCTTCCTTGAGTTGGCCGGCCACGTCGAGCGACATGTCAAGGCCTTCGATGGAGCAGGTGCCCGCGATCAGAAAGAACGGCTGATCGAGGCCGACGTTGAATCCGCACAGCTGCATAGGTCTCCAATCAGGCTTTGGTAGCCGCTTGCTGGTGTTCCACCGCCGCCTTGATGAAGGCGTTGAACAGCGGGTGGCCGTTCCACGGGGTCGACTTGAACTCGGGGTGGAACTGTACGCCAATGAACCACGGGTGCACGGCTTGTGGCAGCTCGACGATCTCGGTGAGCTGCTCGCGCTGGGTCAGCGCGGAGATCACGAGGCCGGCCTTGCGCAGCTGGTCCAGGTAGTTCACGTTGGCTTCGTAACGGTGGCGGTGGCGCTCGGTCACGACGTCGCCATAGATGCTGTGCGCCAGGGTGTCGGCCGACACGTCGGAGCTCTGAGCACCCAGGCGCATGGTGCCGCCCAGGTCGGAGTTCTCGTTGCGGGTCTTGATGGTGCCGTCGGCGTCCTTCCACTCGGTGATCAGCGCAATCACGGGGTGCGGGGTGGTGGCGTCGAACTCGGTGCTGTTGGCGTTGGCAAGGCCCGCCACGTGGCGTGCGTACTCGATGGTGGCGACCTGCATGCCCAGGCAGATGCCCAGGTAAGGGACCTTGTGCTCGCGGGCGAACTGGGCGGTGGCGATCTTGCCTTCCACACCGCGGGCGCCAAAGCCGCCGGGCACCAGGATGGCGTCGTACTTTGCCAGCTTTGCGGCAGCGTCGGCGCTCTCGATGGTCTCGGAGTCGACGTGGTCGATCTTCACACGCACATGGTTGCGCATGCCGGCGTGGCGCAGGGCTTCGTTCACGGACTTGTAGCTGTCCGACAGATCCACGTACTTGCCGACCATGGCGATGGTGACTTCGCCTTGCGGGTGCTCGGTTTCGTGCACCAGGTCGTCCCAGCGCTTGAGGCTGGTGGGCGGCGTGTTCAGCCGCAGCTTGTCGCAGATGAGGCCGTCCAGGCCCTGTTCGTGCAGCATGCGGGGCACCTTGTAGATGGTGTCCACGTCCCACATGCTGATCACGCCCCATTCGGGCACGTTGGTGAACAGCGAGATCTTGGCGCGCTCTTCCTCGGGAATGCGGCGGTCGGCACGGCACAAGAGGGCGTCGGCCTGGATGCCGATTTCGCGCAGCTTTTGCACGGTGTGCTGGGTGGGCTTGGTCTTGAGCTCCCCGGCCGCGGCGATCCAGGGCAGGTAGGTCAGGTGCACGAAGGCCGTGTTGTTGGGGCCCATGCGCAGGCTCATCTGGCGCACGGCTTCCAGGAACGGCAGCGATTCGATGTCACCCACGGTGCCGCCGATTTCAACGATGGCCACATCCACGGCATCGGGCGTGCCGATGCCGGCGCCGCGCTTGATGAACTCCTGGATTTCGTTGGTCACGTGTGGGATGACCTGCACGGTCTTGCCCAGGTAGTCGCCGCGACGCTCCTTCTCCAACACGGACTGGTAGATCTTGCCCGTGGTGAAGTTGTTGGTTTTCTTCATGCGCGTTTCGATGAAACGCTCATAGTGGCCGAGGTCGAGGTCGGTTTCAGCGCCGTCGTCGGTCACAAAAACCTCGCCGTGCTGAAACGGCGACATGGTGCCCGGATCTACGTTGATGTAGGGGTCAAGCTTGATGAGGGTGACTTTGAGTCCGCGCGATTCGAGAATCGCGGCAAGGGAGGCTGAGGCGATTCCCTTGCCCAGGGAAGACACCACACCGCCGGTGACGAAGACAAATTTGGTCATGTCTTTTTTGGTGGTGGGAAATTGGGATTATAGATGCCCCCCCGCCAGCCCCCCGCCGGCAGGGGGGCATACCGTCTGCTAAATTCGCCGCATGAATGAGCTCGCTGGCAAACACATGGTTCTGGGTCTGAGTGGAGGCGTGGCTTGCTACAAGTCGGCCGATCTGTGCCGCCAGCTCATCAAGGCAGGGGCCACCGTGCAGGTGGTGATGACCGAGGCGGCAGAGCAGTTCATCACCCCGGTGACCATGCAGGCGCTGTCCGGCCGCACGGTCTACAGCTCGCAGTGGGATGCGCGCGAGCCCAACAACATGCCCCACATCAACCTGAGCCGCGAGGCCGACGCGATCCTGATTGCGCCGTGCAGCGCGGACTTCATCGCCCGCCTGGTGCAGGGCAGGGCGGACGAGCTGCTCAGCTTGATGTGCCTGGCGCGCCCGGTGCAGCGCGTGCCGCTGCTGGTGGCGCCCGCCATGAACCGCGAAATGTGGGACCACCCCGCCACACAGCGCAACCTGGCCCAGGTGGCGCAGGACGGCGCCGTGGTGCTGGGCGTGGGCAATGGCGACCAGGCCTGCGGCGAGACGGGCGACGGCCGGATGCTGGAGCCGGCCGAATTGCTCGAAGAAGTGATCGCGTTCTTCGCCCCCAAGGTGCTGGCGGGCCGCAAGGTGCTGGTCACGGCGGGCCCCACCTTCGAAGCCATCGACCCGGTGCGGGGCATCACCAACCTGTCGAGCGGCAAGATGGGGTTTGCTATCGCGCGGGCTGCGCGCGAAGCGGGTGCGGATGTCACCCTGGTGGCCGGCCCGGTGCATCTGCCCACGCCGCGCGGCGTGCGCCGTGTGGATGTGCAGTCGGCCCAGGACATGCTGGTGGCGGTGGAGCAGCGGGCGCAGGATGCTTCGGTTTTCATAGCAACTGCCGCCGTGGCCGACTGGCGCCCCGCTGCGCCGTCGGCCCAGAAGATCAAGAAGGATGGTTCCGGCCAGACGCCGACCCTCGGCTTCGTCGAGAACGCCGACATCCTGGCCCGCGTGGCGCAGTCTGCACGCGCTGTGGACGGCAGCCTGTTCTGCGTGGGGTTCGCGGCAGAAAGCCACGACCTGCTGGCCCATGCCACGGCCAAGCGCGCACGCAAGGGCGTGCCGCTGCTGGTGGGCAACATCGGCCCGGCGACCTTCGGGCAGGATGACAATGCCTTGCTGCTGGTCGATGAGGAGGGACACAAGGAGCTCCCCCGCGCCTCCAAGCGCGTGCTGGCCCAGCAGCTCATCCAGGATATTGCGGCGCGCCTGTCGCCTGCGCGGGCCTGAGAGCGAAAACGTTCTGACACTGCCATTCAGGAGGCTGTATGAAGACTGGTGCCACCAAACCCGAGTGGGACACGCCGCCCGATGGTGATTTTGCAAGCTATGTGGAGCGCCTGACGGCACCTGCTGCGGCGAGTGCTGCGAGGGCGGCCAGAGCGGTGCCGGTGGCGTCCATCCGAAGCACCGCCGCGAGCAAATCCCAGGCATCGGACGCCGCACGCGCGGCGGGGCAGATCGTGCCCCCGGACCTGGCCCAGGCGATGCTGCCGTTCCTCGGTCTGCTGCGTGTCGTCCGGCCCGTTCTGCTGCTGTTCATCGTGATCCACGGCATTGCGCTGTTCATCTTCAGCCAGGGCTCCCTGCCCGGCCTCGTGGCCATGGCCAGCATCTGGTGGGGGCTGGGCTGGTTGATCGATTCCGCGCCGAAGATCATCGCCGCCGACAACAAGGCGGCGGGCTTCGGCACCGACGCATTGCAAGACCGACTGCGGCGGGTAGCCCAGCAACGCAACCAAACAGGAAAGAAGAAACCGCAGTGAAGATTGACGTCAAGATTCTCGACCCGCGCATGGCGGACCAGTTGCCTACTTATGCCACGCCCGGCAGCGCAGGGCTCGACCTGCGGGCTTGCCTGGATGCGCCCTTGACCCTGCAGCCCAACGCGTGGCAACTGGTGCCCACCGGCATCTCGGTGTACCTCAAGGACCCTGGCTACGCGGCGCTGATCCTTCCGCGCTCCGGCCTGGGTCACAAGCACGGCATCGTGCTGGGCAACCTGGTGGGGCTGATCGACAGCGACTACCAGGGCCAGCTCATGGTGAGCGCCTGGAACCGCAGCAGCACCGCATTCACGCTGGAGCCCATGGAGCGGCTGGCGCAGCTGGTCATCGTGCCGGTGGTGCAGGCGCAGTTCAATGTGGTGACGGAATTTGCAGCGACCGAGCGGGGCGAGGGGGGCTACGGATCGACGGGTAAGTCGTGAGTGAACGTCTGTGTCTGGAGGCAAGATGTAAGACTGCGCTTACTTTTCTAAGGGTCTGTTACGCACAAGAGCGTTATCTCTGCGTCTACGGTGGGTAGTCTTGGAGCGTTGTTCCAATGGTGGTGTGTCGCAAGGCCCCATCCTGTGCGCCTTGTACGAGCCCCGAACCTGATCTTAGGAGATAAACATGTTGCAAATGACCCGTTCCTTCGCCGTTGCTGGTGCCGTAGTGCTGGCCGCTTCCCTCACCGCGTGTGGCCACAATCAGTCTGCCCCTGCGCCTCAGTATTCGGGTGGCTATTCGGGCGGCTATCAGACCGCTCCGGCATACCCCAACAATCCACAGGGTACCGAGTACGGCCGTGTGTCCAACATCGAAGTGCTGCAAGGTCGCTCGCAGGGTCAGACCTCCGGCGCAGGTGCGGTGATCGGTGCGGTGGTGGGCGGTGTTCTGGGCAACCAGATCGGCAAGGGCTCCGGCCGCGCTGCAGCCACCGGTGTCGGCATCGTCGGCGGTGCAGTGGCCGGCAATGCGATCGAAGGCCGCAACAACAGCAATCAAGAAGCCCAGGGTTACCGCCTGTCGGTGCAGTTGGACCAAGGCGGCTATCGCGTGTATGACGTAGGCACACCCGGCGACCTGCGCATCGGCGACCGTGTACGCCTGTACAACGGTCAAATTTCGCGCATCTAAAGATCGATGGAACCCGGGTGCTTGAGCCTCAAGCACCCGGTGCGGCTACCTATCCGCTCCGCTCAATGCAGCATGGAACTGCCGGGGGCTTGGGGCTGTACGCGGAAGAACCCTGTGCCGGCAGTCCCTCGGCCGATTTCGTCTTCGCTGGCCTCCCGCACGGCCTGGACCGTGAGCTGTAGGCGCAAAGCAATCCCTGCCAGGGGATGGTTGCCGTCCAAGACCACATGCTCCGGATAGATTTCCGCGACGGTGTACAGAACATTGCGCGGGGCGTCCGGGTTACACCCCTCTGGCAATGCGGTGCCTTCGAATGTCATTCCCTCTTCAATTTCGTCGGGGAACAATGAACGAGGCTCCAGGAACAGCAGCTGGTCGTCGAAGTCGCCAAAGGCGTCCTCAGGCTCCAGGTGCAGTTGCAGGGTAGCGCCGGGGCCGTGGCCCTGCAGTGCTTCTTCGATACGGGGGAGAAGGTCCTCGCCGCCCACCAAGAATTCCACCGGTTCGTCCAGAACGTCAAGTTCTTCGCCCAGGGTGTCTTTCAGTGTCCAGGTCAGCGCGACCACGCATTGTTGGGTAATTTCCATAGGAGAATTGTCGCAGTTTGATCAAAGGCCCTGTCGCCCAGGGCGGACCGCTCCAATGGATATCCAGCAACCCCTCTCCCTGCTTGGCGGTCTGACCCCCGCGCAGTTCATGCGCCGCCACTGGCAAAAAAAGCCATTGCTGGTACGTCAAGCCATTCCCCAGTTTCAGCCGCCCGTGCTGCGGGCCGATCTGTTCGCGCTGGCTGCGCAGGAGGGTGTGGAGTCGCGCCTGGTGCAACTGGTCAAGGGCGCCTGGAAGCTGCGCCATGGGCCCTTCAGCCGCAGGGCTTTGCCTGCGCTGCAGCAGCCCGACTGGACCCTGCTGGTGCAGGGCGTGGATTTGCACAACGATGCCGTGCATGCACTGATGCAGCAGTTCCGCTTCGTGCCCGAGGCGCGGCTCGATGACCTCATGATCAGCTATGCCTCCGACGGCGGTGGCGTGGGTCCGCACTTCGACAGCTATGACGTGTTCTTGCTGCAGGCCCACGGCAAGCGCCGCTGGCGCATCGGGCGCCAGAAGGACCTGACCCTGCGCGACGGCATTCCCCTCAAGGTATTGGCCCAGTTCGAGCCCGAGGAAGAGTTTGTGCTGGAGCCTGGCGACATGCTGTACCTGCCCCCGCGCTATGCCCACGATGGCATTGCCGAGGGCGAGTGCATGACCTATTCCATCGGCTTCAGGGCGCCCGCACGCGCCGAGCTGGCCCAGGAGCTGCTGGTGCGACTGGCCGAAGATGCCGGCGATGTGGAAGGCAACCCCGTGCTGTACCGCGATGCAGCGCAAGAGGCGGTCGCGCAGCCTGCCGCCATCCCCGCGGGCCTGCACGGCTTTGCCCGCGAGGCGCTGTCCAAGGCCTTGGCCGAGCCCCTGGTGCTGGAGCGGGCGCTGGGCGAGTACCTGACCGAACCCAAGGCCAGCGTGTGGTTCGAACCCGGCGACACGCGGGTGATGATGGAAGGCGTGCGCCTGGACCGCAAGAGCCGCATGATGTACGACGCGCACCATGTGTTCATCAATGGCGAGAGCTACCGCGCTGCAGGCCGGGACGCCACCCTGATGCGCCGCCTGGCCGACCAGCGCCTGTTGACGGCGCGCGAACTGGCAAAGGCCAGCGACGATGCGCTGGAGCTGCTGTCGTCCTGGTACGACGCCGGATGGGCGCATTCCTGGACGGAGCACGCTGGCTGATTGATCGAGCCATTCACCGGAGATTCCGTATGAGCGACACGCCTTCATCCCCTGTGCCCCCCACCTTGCCACCCACTGTGCCTCTCAGCCTGCCTTCGGGCCGGTTCAGCAGCCGCGAGGATTTTCGGCAGATGGTGCGGGACGCGTTGGCGACGGCGGTGCGTGACGGCTGGCAGGAGATCGTCATCAGCGACGCGAACTTCCATGACTGGCCGCTGGGAGAGCGCAGCGTCGCAGAGTTGCTGCAGGAATGGGCGCATGGCAGCCGTCGGTTCACCATGCTGGCAGGCAGTTTTGACGATGTCGTTCGCCGGCATGCTCGTTTCGTGCGATGGCGCAGTACCTGGGACCACATCATCACCTGCCGGCGCAGCGCGTCGGCGGACCCGCTGGACATCCCCAGCGTGCTGTGGTCGCCGCACTGGGTGATGCACCGGCTCGACCCCGAGCGCAGTGTCGGCGTGACGGGGCCTGAGCCCGACCGCCGCGTGCTGCTGCGCGAGACCCTCAACGAGTGGCTTCGCAGCAAAAGTACCCCCGGTTTCCCCGCATCCACCCTGGGTTTATGAGTGGGGTGGCCGACCGTGACTGGGCGGTCACAGATGTCAATGGCTTGTAAAGCTTTCGTCAGTGTTAGTCAGTATTGACTAAATACCAATATAATCGGCGGCTGCGCCAAAAAGGTGCAAGCCAAGTGCATTGTGCCGACGCGTACAGCGGCTTCCAGGAGCCTGACGCCGTGGCTTTTCAAGATACTTTGTCCAACTAGGAACATCCAATGAAGAACTCCCTCGTTCTGGCCGCCCTGATCGCTGCTGCAGCCCTCGCCGCTTGCGGCAAGAAGGAAGAACCCGCTGCTGTGCCAGCTCCAGCTCCCGTGGAAGCTCCTGCTCCAGCACCCGTGGCTCCTGCTTCCGAAGCCGCTCCTGCCGCCTCAGAAGCCGCATCTGCTGCTTCCGACGCCGCTGCTGACGCTGCCAAGGCTGCTGCTGACGCTGCCGCCGCTGCTGCAACCGCCGCTTCCGCAGCCAAGTAATTCGCTGCAGGCTCTGGCTGGTTGAAAAACCGGTTGTTGCCGCAAAGGCCCCGTACCGCAAGGTCGGGGCTTTTTTGTTTCTGCGCCCTGGCCAGCGTACTCAAGTCCATTCACTCCACCCATACACCCATTCCGCCCAGGTCATCCGCTGCCCTCCAATCGGCTGCAGTCCGATCCGTTGCAGTTTCGCTGAGCTCAGCCATCCCAATCCATCCGTGGAGGCTCAGCTTCGGTGCTCATTTCGACAGGGTGGCATAAAGGCGGTGGCCGCCCAGTGATACTGCGTTGGCTGAGGGGCGCGTTGCAACGCCAAAGCCTCTTTCAGTTCGCGTATTGGCGCTAGCGCGTGCGCGCAGCATGAGCATTGTGTGAAGCCCGGCCGCTCAGGCTGCGATCAGGCCGTAGCCAGGGCTAGGCCCTGCCGCCACCGAGAGCCAGGGCGTTCCCGCTGTGGGGCAGGCCACATGAATGGCCTCCACCGGCCAGTCGAGTGCGGGCGCCAACGCCTCTCTTGCGATGGAGGGCGCGTTGTTCTTGGAGCTCAGGTGTGCGGCCACGATGGTCTGCAGGCCCGGGTGACGCACCGCGCGCAGGATGTCTGCGGTCACCCGGTTGGCCAGGTGGCCAAAGGGTCCGCCGACCCGGCGTTTCAAGAACAGCGGGTACCGCGAGGCTTCGAGCATGGCCGGGTCGTGGTTGGCTTCGATCATCAGCGCGTGGCAGCCCTGTAGTTGTTGCAGCACATGGTCGCTGGCATGGCCCAGGTCGGTCAATACGCCCAGGTGGGCGGCGCCGTCGGAGCAGCGCAGCTGCAGCGGCTCGCGGGCGTCGTGGGGCACGGTGAAGGGGCGGGCCTCGAAAGTGCCCAGGTCGATGGGTGTCATGTCGTGCGCAATGCGCAGCATGTCGCCAAAGTCCGGCTGGCCCAGTGCTGCATGCGTCCCCTGGCTCATCCACACCGGAATGCGGTAGCGAATGGCCACGGTTTGCGCGCAGCCGATGTGGTCGGAGTGTTCATGGGTGATGAAGACCGCGTCCAGGTCTTCGATCTGCAGTTGCGCCTGGGCCAGGCGGCCCTGCAGCTGCCGAATGCCGAAGCCGCAGTCGATCAGGAGGCGGCGCACCTGCGTGTCGCTGCGGCCTTCGACCACGGTGGCATTGCCGGTGCTACCACTCCCCAGGTTTTTGAAACGCAGCATGGGGAGGGGAGTTATTGGATTCGTGCCCGGACGAGATGGCTATCCCGGTCAGGCGGCCTGTGGAGCAGGCCGGGCCATGAAGGCCCGCCCCAACTCCACGGCGAAGCGGCTGGTTACTTGAGGTCGTCCGCAATCACGCGCACGATGCGCTCGGCATTGGCTGACGATTCGGGCACACCGGCTTCGTTGAGGACAGACACGGTGCTGGACTCGCCTTGGCTGCGCACGACGATGCGGAACTTGAGCGGTGGCGTGGCCGACGACGAGCCGCTGAACAGCTTGCCGAAGAAACCGGGTTCCTTCTTGTCGGCGTTGGGGGCCACGTAGCGGACGAAGTACGTGCCTTCGTTGCGGTTGCGGTCTTCCACGGTGAAGCCGGTGCGGTCCAGCGCCAGGCCCACACGGCGCCATGCGCGGTCGAAGCCCTCATCCAGCTGGACCACGGGCTTGTTGTCCACCGTGGCCATGCGGGCAGACTGCGCGCGCGGTGCGGGCGAGGCCACCACGGCCTTGGATTGCTCCTGGCTCACGCCGAGCTTGACCATCAGGCGGCGCAGAAATTCGGTTTCCAGCTCGGGGTCGGAGGGGCGGGGCTGCCACACCGTGTTGTCCTTGGTGGCGGTGCCGTAGACCTCGATCATGCCGCGGTGGGTGATGTAGATTTCGGTGCCGCCGTTGGCGTTGCGCTCCAGGCGGGTGCGGAACTTGTCGCGCTCGCCAGTGGAGTACAGCGAGTCCAGCAGCTTGCCCAGGGTCGAGCGGATGAAGTCCTGCGGCAGCTTGGCGCGGTTTTCAGCCCAGTCGGTTTCCATGATGCCCACGTTGGCGTCGGCCTGCTCCAGGTTGAAGCCACTTTCCTGCCAGAAGTCGCGCACAGGCTCCCAGAGCTTGTCGGCCGGACGGTTGACCACCAGCCAGCGCTGGTTGCCATCGCGCTCGATGCGCACGTCGCCCAGCTGCACGGCAGCGGCGTTGGCCGTGCCGGAAGGCTGAGCCGCCTGGCCCGCCTGCATGGCAGCGGCTGAGACGGCGCCGCCGGGCACGGCATAGCGCGAGTCGCGCGACAGCTGGGTCAGGTCGGGTGGGACTTCGAGGGTCGAGCCCTTGGTGGCGCTCTTGTAGTCGATCTTGTCGCCTTCGAGGGCGGCGCAGGCAGACAGAGCCATGGCAATGGCCAGCAAGCTCAGGCGGGTGGTAGCAGCATTCACGCGGAAATCCTTGAAGTGTCAGGTGCGGGCGCGGCCCGGATTAGATCAGGCCGCTCGTGCGCAGCGCGGATTCGACGATGGCTTCATTGCCAGCGGACAACGGCGTCATGGGCAGGCGCATGGTGCCACCACACAGGCCCATGCGGGTCATGGCCCACTTGACCGGAATGGGGTTGGCTTCGACGAACAGGTTCTTGTGCACGGGCATCAGCTGGAACTGGATCTGCAGCGCGCGCTTGGCGTCGCCCGCCAGGGCGGCCACGCACAGCTCGTGCATCAGGCGCGGCGCCACGTTGGCCGTCACGCTGATGTTGCCGTGCCCGCCGCACAGCATCAGGGCCACGGCGGTCGGGTCGTCGCCCGAATACACCGCAAAGCCCTTGGGAACATCGCGGATGAGCCACTGCGCGCGCTCGATGTTGCCGGTGGCTTCCTTGATGCCGATGATGCCGGGCACTTCGGCCAGGCGCAGCACGGTGTCGTGCAGCATATCGGCCACGGAGCGGCCGGGCACGTTGTACAGCACGATGGGCAGGTCGCCCGTGGCTTCGGCAATGGCCTTGAAGTGCTGGAACTGGCCCTCTTGCGTGGGCTTGTTGTAGTAGGGCACGACCTGCAGCTGGCTGTCGGCACCCACGCCGCGCGCGAACTTGGCCAGCTCGATCGCTTCGGCGGTGGAGTTGGCGCCGCAGCCGGCCATGATGGGCACGCGCTTGGCAGACTGCTCCACGGCGACGCGGATGATCTCGCAATGCTCTTGTACGTTGACCGTCGGCGATTCGCCCGTGGTACCCACCACACCGATGCAGTCGGTGCCTTCGGCGATGTGCCAGTCGATCAGTTTGCGCAGTGTGGGGTAGTCCACGCTGCCGTCCTCGTGCATGGGGGTGACGAGAGCGACGATGCTGCCGGTAAGGGGTGCGCTGGGGAGGGTCATGTCCGCGTTGTAAAACGGTAAAAGAGCATTCTAACTAGGCGGCGGGACCAAAGGGTGCCGGGCCGGACTCCCCGCGTCCGGGAGTTCCCGCACCGCCGTGATGCGCTGCACGAAACGGTCGGGATTTTGCAGGAAGCCGTCCTCGTACGCCACGGCGCGCAAAGGCGCGCAGGCCGCGAGCAATTCGCCTGGCTGCAGCAGGAATTCGGGGCGGGCAGGGCGGCCCACGGTCTCGTTGCCGTGCGCGAAGGTCTCGTAGATCAGCACGCCACCCGGCGCCACGCTTTGCACGACGACGGGCAGCAGCGGCCTCCACAGATAGTTGGTGACCACCACGGCGCCGAACTGGCGCCCCGCCAAAGGCCACGGCCCTTCTTCGATATCCGCCTGCAGCAGCTCGCCGAGCCCCTCGCAGGCCGCCACGGCCTCAACCGAGCGGTCCACGCCCACCACCGCGTGGCCCAGGCCGCGCAGCCAGCGCAGATGGCGCCCCGCGCCGCAGGCCACGTCCAGGGCGGTGCTGCCAGGGGCGATCAGGTGGCTCCAGCGGCAGACCCATTCGGACGCCAATTCGTGACCGTGCATATGCTATAAAAATAATAGCTGCTAGCGCTTATCTGGAGCGCGGTAGCAGCCAAAAAGACTTGAATCCCTAGGGTGGGCCCGGTCTGCGCAGCTCAGAAGCAGGCCCACATCTGGTCGGCGAGCATCACCATGAAGTCCGGCGCCGTGTACAGGCCGAACACCGCCAGGCAGGCCAGCACCGCCACCACGCCCGCCAGCCAGCGCAGCGCACGCGCGGGCTTGGCCGGAGCGTCGGCAGACGCGGGTGTGGGGGCGGCGGCTTGTGGTGTCATGGTCAGGCGGGTTGGGGCGTGCTGCGCGCGATGGGGCTTTCCTTGACGGGCAGGTTCACCAGGCCGGCAAACACACCGAGCCCGATGGCGATGTACCAGACGATATCGTAGCTGCCGGTCGCGTCATAGAGGTACCCGCCCAGCCACACGCCCAGGAAGCTGCCGATCTGGTGGCTGAAGAACACGAAGCCCCCCAGCATCGACAGATGCTGCACGCCGAAGATCTGGGCGATGGTGGCGTTGGTGGGCGGAATGGTCGACAGCCACAACGTGCCCATTACGGCCGAGAACACATAGACCGACATCGGCGACAGCGGTACGATCAGGAACACGGTGATCACCACCGCGCGGGCAAAGTAGATGAAGGCCAGGATGTAGCGCTTGGGCATGCGCTGGCCCAGCGTGCCGGCCACGTAGGTACCGAGCACATTGAACAGGCCGATCAGCGCCAGCGCATAGCTGGCCACCTGGGGCGACAGGCCGTGGTCCTTCAGGTAGCTGGGCATGTGCACCCCGATGAACACCACCTGGAAGCCGCACACGAAATAACCGGCCATCAGCAAATTGAAGCTCGGGTAGCGGAACGCCTCGCCCAGCGCCTGCACGATGGTCTGCTCGCGCTTGACCGGGGCGCTTCCCTTGAAGCCCGGCTCGCGCAGGCCGAAGGCCAGCGGCACGATGAGCAGCACCGCCATCGACAGCACCAGCAGCGCCTGCTGCCAGCCCAGCCCTGCGATCAGCCAGCCCTCCACCGGCACCATGAGGAACTGTCCGAACGAGCCCGCCGCGGCTGCCACGCCCATGGCCCAGGACCGGCGCTCCGGCGCAATCTGCCGCCCCAGCACGCCGTAGATCACGGCGTAGGTGGTGCCGGCCTGCGCGGCTCCGATGAGCACGCCTGCGGTCAGCGCAAACAGCGTGGGCGTGGGCGACAGGGCCATGCCCGCCAGGCCCAGGCCGTAGAGCACCGCTCCGCCTATCAGCACCCGGAACGCCCCGAACCGGTCGGCCGCCATGCCCGCAAAGATGCCGATCACGCCCCAGGACAGGTTCTGGATCGCGATGGCCAGCGCGAACGACTGGCGCGTCCAGCCCATTTCCTGGGTGATGGGCAGCAGCCAGAGCCCGAACCCATGGCGGATGCCCATGGACAGCGTCACGATGGCCGCGCCGCAGGCCAGCACCTGGAACATGGACAGTTTGGGAGTATTCATATGCATGCGCAGGAATGTAGCCAGATTGGGCGAAACGCGCTGATACACCGGTAACCAATACAGTTGGCAGCGGGGTCGTGACCCCGCCGCCACCCCGGGGTGTTCCATGGTGTGTTGCAACTGTCTCCAACGGCCCCACTGTTCAGTCAGCGTGGCCTCGTTGCCCCGCCCGGCGCCGCGGCGACCGGTGCCACCGCCTTTGACAGTGCTGTCGTCACTGGTTTTCCATCCAGCTATTGCCCCGCTGCCGCACTACAATCCGCCGCTATGTCTGCCAAACCGTCTTCCGTGTCCACCAGTAGTGAATATTCCGAAGGGTCCATCCGTGTGCTCAAGGGCCTGGAGCCCGTCAAGCAGCGCCCGGGCATGTACACCCGCACCGACAACCCGCTGCACATCATCCAGGAAGTGCTGGACAACGCCGCCGACGAAGCCCTGGCCGGCCACGGCAAGAAGATCCGCGTCACGCTGCACGCCGACGGCTCGGTGAGCGTCGAAGACGACGGCCGCGGCATTCCGTTTGGCCTGCACCCCGAAGAAAAGGCGCCGGTGATCGAGCTGGTGTTCACCCGCCTGCACGCGGGCGGCAAGTTCGACAAGGGCAAGGGCGGCGCGTACAGCTTCTCCGGCGGCCTTCACGGCGTGGGCGTGTCGGTCACCAACGCGCTGGCCACCCGGTTGGAGGCCACCAGCTACCGCGAAGGCAAGATGGCGCGCCTGGTGTTTTCTGCCGGCGACGTGATCGAGCCCCTGGTGGCGCGGGCCCTGGAAGTGGGCGAGCGCAAGCAGGGCACCTCGGTGCGCGTGTGGCCCGATGCCAAGTATTTCGAGTCGAGCGCGCTGCCCATGGGCGAGCTCACCCACCTGCTGCGCAGCAAGGCCGTGCTGATGCCGGGCGTCACGGTGCAGCTCGTCAACGAGAAGACCCGCGACACGCAAACCTGGCAGTACAAAGGCGGCCTGCGCGACTACCTGATGCAGACGCTGCACGGCGAGCCGGTGATCCCGCTGTTCGAAGGCGAAGGCTTTGCCGACCGCAACAACGAGAGCTTTGCCGAGGGCGAGGGCGCGTCGTGGTGCGTGGCCTTCACCGAAGACGGCCAGCCCATGCGCGAGAGCTACGTCAACCTGATCCCCACCAGCGCTGGCGGCACGCACGAAAGCGGCCTGCGCGACGGTTTGTTCAACGCCGTCAAGAGCTTCATCGAGCTGCACAGCCTGCTGCCCAAGGGCGTGAAGCTGCTGCCCGAAGACGTGTTCGCCCGCGCCAGCTACGTGCTCAGTGCCAAGGTGCTGGACCCGCAGTTCCAGGGCCAGATCAAGGAGCGGCTCAACTCGCGCGATGCGGTGCGTTTGGTCAGCGGCTTCGTGCGGCCGTCGCTCGAGCTGTGGCTCAACCAGCACGTCGACTACGGCAAGAAGCTGGCCGAGCTGGCTATCAAGGCCGCGCAGACCCGCCAGAAGGCCGGCCAGAAGGTCGAAAAGCGCAAGGGCTCCGGCGTGGCCGTGCTGCCCGGCAAGCTGACTGATTGCGAAAGCCGTGACCTGGCCCACAACGAAGTGTTTCTGGTCGAGGGCGACTCCGCCGGCGGCAGCGCCAAGATGGGCCGCGACAAGGAAAGCCAGGCCATCCTGCCGCTGCGCGGCAAGGTGCTCAACACCTGGGAGGTCGAGCGCGACCGCCTGTTCGCCAACAACGAAATCCACGACATCTCGGTGGCCATCGGCGTGGACCCGCATGGGCCGAACGACACGCCCGACCTTTCGGGCCTGCGCTACGGCAAGGTCTGCATTTTGTCGGACGCCGACGTGGACGGCTCGCACATCCAGGTGCTGCTGCTCACGCTGTTCTTTCGCCACTTCCCCAAGCTCATCGAGGCCGGCCACATCTACGTGGCGCGCCCGCCGCTGTTCCGTGTGGACGTGCCCGCACGCGGCAAGAAGCCCGCGGCCAAGATGTATGCGCTGGACGAGGGCGAGCTCACCGCCATCCTCGACAAATGCGCCAAGGACGGCGTGGCGCGCGAGAAGTGCCAGGTCAGCCGCTTCAAGGGCCTGGGCGAGATGAACGCCGAGCACCTGTGGGAAACCACGCTCAACCCCGACACCCGCCGCCTGATGCCGGTGCAGCTGGGCGACATGGACTTCGCCGCGACCGAGGCGCTGATCACCAAGCTCATGGGCAAGGGTGAAGCCGCCTCGCGCCGCGAGCTGATGGAGCTGCATGGCGATGCGGTCGACATCGACATCTGACCGCCTGCGCCTGGCGTGCGCGGGCCTGCTGCTGTGCCTGGCGCACGGCGCGGCCCACGCCGACCTGTGGGCCTTTGTCGACGCGCGCGGCGTGACGCACTTCGCGCCGGAGCAGGTGGACGCCAACTACCACCTGTTCTTCAAGGGCAATGAGTTCGACTCCACGCGCGATGTGCCCGCAGGTGCGCCGCCCATGCCGAATGCGCTGCCCCCGGCAGGCGCGCGGCTGCTGGCATTTTTCGACATCGCGCCGGACTACAAGCGGGTGAAGCACCATCTGCGCGCGGCAGCGGCCCGGCATGACATCGACTACGAACTGCTGCAGGCCCTGATCGCCACCGAGTCCGGGTTCGACGCGGGCGCCGTGTCGCCCAAGGGTGCGGTGGGGCTCATGCAGGTGATGCCGGCCACGGCCACGCGCTTCGGGGTGAGTGCCGACGCCAAACGCTCGGTCGAGAAAAAGCTGGCCGATCCGGCCGTGAACGTGCCCGCGGGCACGCGCTACCTGCGCTATCTGATCGACATGTTTCCCGAGCGGCTGGACCTGGCGCTGGCGGCCTACAACGCGGGCGAAGGCGCGGTGCAGCGCGCCGGCAACAAGGTGCCGGCATACAAGGAAACGCAAAACTATGTGCGCACCGTGATGGGCCTGTACCACCAGCTCAAGCCGCCGGCACCGGTGCTGGCCCAGCGCGCGGCGCCGGGCCGCGTGCGCATGGAACTGTCGGGCGGCGCCGTGAACCGGGGCAACCTGCCACCCACGCGGGTGGCGCAGACGCCCCCACCGATTGAATCTGACTCCAACAAGAACGAATGAGCGACCAACCCACTCTCGATTTTCCGGCCTCCGACGACGGCGGCGATTCCCAGGGCCTGGCCAGCTATGCCCAGCGCGCGTACCTGGAGTACGCGCTCTCGGTCGTCAAGGGCCGCGCTCTGCCCGACGTCTGCGACGGGCTCAAGCCCGTGCAGCGGCGCATCTTGTTCTCGATGGACCGCATGGGCCTGGGCTACAGCGGCCCCACGCGCACCACGGCGGCCAAGCCGGTCAAGAGCGCTCGCGTGGTCGGCGATGTGCTGGGCAAATACCACCCGCACGGTGACCAGTCGGCCTACGACGCACTGGTGCGCATGGCGCAGGATTTCGCCCAGCGCTACCCGCTGATCGACGGCCAGGGCAACTTCGGCAGCCGCGACGGCGATGGCGCTGCGGCCATGCGCTACACCGAGGCGCGCCTGTCGCGCATCACCAGCCTGCTGCTCGACGAGATCGACGAAGGCACGGTCGACTTCATGCCCAACTACGACGGCAGCGTTCAGGAGCCGCGCCAGCTGCCAGCACGCCTGCCGTTCGCGCTGCTCAACGGCGCCAGCGGCATCGCCGTAGGCCTGGCCACCGAAATCCCCAGCCACAACCTGCGCGAGATCGCGGATGCGTGCATCGCGCTCATCAAGGCCCCGGCGCTGAGCCAGGAAGACCTGCTGGCGCTCGTGCCGGGCCCGGACTACCCGGGCGGCGGCCAGATCATCAGCGCGGCGTCCGACATTGCAGACGCTTACCGCACCGGCCGCGGCAGCCTCAAGGTGCGCGCACGCTGGAAGATCGAGGACCTGGCGCGCGGCCAGTGGCAACTGGTGGTCAACGAACTGCCTCCGGGCGTGAGCACGCAGAAGGTGCTCGAAGAGATCGAAGAGATCACCAACCCCAAGGTCAAGACCGGCAAGAAGGCGCTGTCGCAGGACCAGACGCAGCTCAAGGCCAGCATGCTGGCCGTGCTGGACGTCGTGCGCGACGAGTCCAGCAAGGACGCGCCCGTGCGCCTCGTGTTCGAGCCCAAGACCGGCAAGACGCCGCAGCAGGAACTCATCACCACGCTCCTGGCGCACACCAGCCTTGAATCCTCCGCCCCCATCAACCTCACGATGGTGGGGCTCGATGGCAGGCCCACGCAAAAGTCCCTGCGGCAGATGCTGGAAGAGTGGATTGCCTTCCGCCAGGCCACCATCACCCGCCGCACGCAGCACCGCCTGGCCAAGGTGCTGGACCGCATCCACATCTACGAAGGCCGGCAGATTGTCCTGCTCAACATCGACGAGGTGATCGCCATTATCCGCCAGGCGGAAGATCCGAAGGCCGCGCTGATCGCGCGCTTCAACCTCAGCGACCGGCAGGCCGAAGACATCCTTGAAATCCGCCTGCGCCAATTGGCGCGCTTGGAGGCGATCAAGATCGAGCAGGAGCTCAAGGAGCTGCGCGAAAGCCAGGGGAAGCTCGAAGACATCCTGAACAACCCCAGCTCGCTGCGCCGCCTGATGGTCAAGGAGATCGAGGCCGATGCCAAGACCTTTGCCGACGCGCGCCGCACGCTGATCCAGGCCGAGAAGAAGGCCGTGGCCGAGGTCAAGGTGGTGGACGAGCCAGTGACGGTGATCGTCTCGCAAAAGGGCTGGGTGCGCGCCCGCACCGGCCATGGTCACGAGGCCGCCAGCTTTGCCTTCAAGGCCGGCGACGGCCTGTACAACACCTTCGAGTGCCGCACGGTCGACACGCTGCTGGCCTTCGGCAGCAATGGGCGCGTGTATTCTGTGCCGGTGTCGGCGCTGCCGGGCGCGCGCGGCGACGGCCAGCCCGTGACCACGCTGATCGAGCTGGAGTCGGGCACGCAACTGCTGTACTACTTTGCAGGCCCGGCGCAGGCCTCGCTGCTGCTGGCCGGCTCGGGCGGCTACGGCTTTCTGGCATCGGTCGAGAACATGGTCTCGCGCCAGAAGGGGGGCAAGTCGTTCATCACCCTGGGCGAGGGCGAGACGCTGTGCCAGCCCTCGCATGCGGCAGGGACGTCCAGCACCAGCGTTCCGGCCCTGGCACCGGCGACGCACGTGGCCTGCGCCTCGGCGGGCGGCCGCATCCTGACCTTCGAGATCGCCGAGCTCAAGACCATGGCCAATGGCGGCCGGGGCCTGATGCTGATCGACCTGGAAGACAAGGACACCCTGGCGGGCGCTGCGGCGTACACGCGCAGCATCCGCATCGACGGCATCGGCCGCGGCGGCAAGCAGCGCGACGAGACGCTGGAGATCCGGTCTCTGAACAATGCCCGCGCTGCGCGGGGGCGCAAGGGCAAGGCGGCGGACCTGGGCTTCAAGCCCTCGGCCGTCACGCGCGTGGAGTGACAGGGTAGGGCAGAGGCCGCTGATACGTCGGCGCCTTCCTCCTGCCCTCGTCTGTATTCCTCTTGCGGCGACCTGTTCGTTCTTGGGCTGCTGTTCGCAGTCTGTTGCGCCACATTACCCGTTTGCGGGTCAGACGATCCTGCTGCCATTGATAGCTGGGCTGCAGCAGGTTATTCGCCTCGGTGGCCCGGCACAACGTCCTGTCGCTGTGCGCCGATTGGTCCCAAGGTCGCCCTGCCGCAACGAAATGCCGTTCACATCTGGGCCTGCCGCCCGGTGCGCACGCTGTTGTTATCCCACGGAAATCCTCCTTATGCGGGGCATTCCGGGTTGTGCCGCTCCTGGAAAGGGCGCAACATCTGCACACAAAGACAACACTGCAGGAGAACATCATGCTGCCCAAGCAAGTCCGCATGGCCCACAAACTCTGGTTGGCAGTGATTCTGATCGTGGTGCTGCTGGCCGCCGTGGTGGGGTTCTCGGGCTACCGCTCCGCCAAGGTCCAGGCCCAGGCCGATGCCGTGGCCAAGGAGATGGAGGCGCGCGTGCAGGCCGCCATCCGCTGGTCGGGCCTGACGGAGACCAACGCAGCCCGCACGCAGGCGCTGATCGTGAGCAGCGACGCCTCGGTCGAAGCAGAGTTCAAGGACGTGATCGCCGCCACGTCGGCGCAGATCACCGAAGTGCAGAAGTCGCTGGAGTCCATGGCGCTGTCGGAGGCCGACAAGGCGCAGATGGTCAAGATCGCCGATGCCCGCAAGAAGATGATCGACCTGCGCGGCGAGGCGCGCAAGCTCAAGAGCGCGGGCCAGCAGGACCAGGCCGTCGTGCTGGTCAAGCAGTCGTACAACCCCGCAGTGGCCGCGTACCTGCAGACCCTGCGGGACTTCGTGAAGCAGCAACAGGACACCGCCATGGCCAGCCAGGCAGAGATGGGGGCATCGCGCATGCTCACCGTGAAAATCGCCGCCGTGGCCGTGGGCTTGTTGTTGCTGGCGATCATCGTGGGGGCGTACTACCTCATCGGCAGCATCCAGCGGCCGCTGGAGCAGGCAAGCGGCTTGGCCGAGCGCATTGCCAGTGGCGACCTGAGCATGCAGGAGTCGGTGACCCGGGGTGACGAGTTCGGCGACCTGCTGCGCTCGCTCTACACCATGAGCGACGCGCTGGGCCGCATGGTGCAGCAGGTGCGCCAGAGCACGGACAGCATCGCCATCGCCAGCGCCGAGATCGCCACCGGCAACCACGACCTGTCCACCCGCACCGAAGAAACCTCCAGCAACCTGCAGGAGACCGCGGCGGCCATGGAGCAGTTCACCAGCACCATCCAACAAAGCGCGGGCAGCGCGCAGCAGGCCAGCAGCCTGGCGGCGGGTGCCACCGGCGTGGCCCGCAAGGGCGGTGCCGTGGTGACGCAGGTCGTGACCACGATGGAAGACATCAACCACAGCAGCAAGAAGATCGCCGACATCATCGGCGTGATCGACTCCATCGCCTTTCAGACCAATATCCTTGCGCTCAATGCCGCGGTGGAGGCGGCGCGCGCGGGCGAGCAGGGCCGCGGCTTTGCCGTGGTGGCCAGCGAGGTGCGCAACCTGGCGCAGCGCTCGGCCTCTGCTGCCAAGGAGATCAAGGAGCTGATCAGCGCATCGGTGGAGAAGGTGGAAACCGGCTCGCGCCTGGTGTCCGACGCGGGCACCACCATGACCGACATCGTGCAGTCCGTGCAGCGCGTGACCGACATGATCGGCGAGATCACGGCAGCGTCTTCGGAGCAGAGCGCCGGCGTGTCGCAGGTGAACCAGTCCATCGGCAACCTCGACCAGATGACGCAGCAGAACGCGGCCCTGGTGGAGCAGAGCGCCGCCGCCGCGCAAAGCCTGCGCGAGCAGGCGGACCAGCTGGCGCAGGTGGTCTCTCGCTTCAAGGTGAATGCTGCGAGCTATGTGCCCGCACAGGCCGCCATCGGTGCGGCGCGGGCGTCGGCAGCCACTGCTGTGCCGCCCACAAAACCAGCCGCAAAACCAGCCGCAAAGCCAGCGGCCAAGCCCGCCGCCCGACCCCTGGCCGCCAAAGCCCCTGCCGCGCCCAAGCTGTCTACCGCGCCCACGCCGGCCCCGCGCAAACCCCAGGTAGCCCAGGGTGCCGACGAAGACTGGGAATCTTTCTGACTCTTGGATCGCGGCGCGGCGCTGCGGCTGGCGTGCCGCCCGCACCACGCCAACGGCGCTTGAGGTGGCCTGCCGGTCGGTCGACCGGCTCCGTTTATTTGGCGATGCGCCGCAGGTGACTCACAGGGAGCAGACATGCGGCTCGCCCTGTGAAGCAGCCGCAGCCTGCGGCTGCGTCAGCGCCACCGTGGAACCAGCTACGCCGGGCCACGGGTGGCGTCCCGCTTCAACTGGGACAGCGCGAAGCGCTTCAGGGGATCAGGCGAGTTCTGCGATGAGCTCGATCTCCACACACGCACCCATCGGGATCTGTGCCACGCCGAACGCACTGCGTGCGTGCACGCCCTTGTCGCCGAAGACCTGGCCCAGCAGTTCGCTGGCGCCATTGGTCACCAAGTGCTGCTCGGTGAAGTCGCCGGTGGAGTTCACCAGGCTCATGAGCTTGACGATGCGCTTGACCCGGTTCAGGTCGCCGCCGCAGGCGGCCTGCAGTGTGCCCATGAGGTCGATGGCCACGGCGCGTGCTGCGGTCTTGCCTTCTTCGGTGCCGATGTCGCGGCCGAACTGCGCAGCCCAGGGCTTGCCGTCCTTGCGGGCGATGTGGCCCGACAGGAACACCAGGTTGCCGGTCTGCACGAACGGCACATAGGCTGCGGCTGGCACCGACACCGGTGGCAGGGTGATGTTGAGTTCTGTCAGCTTGTCGTAAACGCTCATGGTGATTCCTTGGAGTGAAGGGGTGGACGTTGGGGAGGTCGTGCGTGCGCAGGTGCATGCGCGTGGCGTTGCGGCCTGCAGACGGTGCCCGGGGTGGCCGCGAGTGTTACACAGCCTGCTGCGCTTGCCACCGGCGCGGCACGCTGCCGGCACATTAGCATCAGCCCATGTCCCACATAAGCGCTTCTAATGCCGCACCGGCCCGCTCCTCCGCGCTGGCGGCTTGCAGCACGGGCAGCACGGGCAGCATCGCAGGCAGCGTTGGCATCGGCGCTCCACAGAGTACGGAGATGGAGAAACGGGTGGCGCAGCAACCCCGGCCCTGGCTGTTGCCTGCCCTGCTGCTGGGCGCTGTGGTGGGCTCTGCACTGCAGTTGCAGCAACCCGCGCTGTGGCGGGCCGGCACGTACGGCGGTGTGCTGGTGGCAGCCATCGCCATGGCCCTGGGGGCGTTGACGGCCACCCGCATGCGCGCCAGGGCCAACGCATGGATGAGTTTCGCGCCCCTGGCGATCGCCTTTGCGGCCGGTGGGCTGGCGCTGTTCGCCCTGGGCGGCCTGCGGTCCGCAGACTACCTGGGCGATGCCCTCGCGCCGCAACTGGAGGGGCGTGATATCCGCGTCACCGGCATGGTGGCCGCCATGCCGCAAAGCAACGAAGCCGGCACCCGCCTGCGCCTGGACGTGGAGTCTGCTCTACTGCAGGGCGCGCCCGTGCAGTTGCCGCCGCGCATCGAGGTCGCATGGTACGGCGGCGCCTTTCGCGATGCGGCAGGCGTGGCCGACCTGCAGCGCCCGCCACCCGCGCTGCGTGCGGGCGAGCGCTGGGACCTGACCGTGCGTTTGAAAGCGCCGCATGGCCTGCGCAATCCGCATGGCTTCGACTACGAACTCTGGATGTGGGAGCAGGGCGTGCAGGCCACCGGCTACGTGCGCGCCGGCCCCAAGGACGAGGCGCCGGTGCTGCTCGGCTCGACCTGGCAGCACCCCGTGGAGCGCGCGCGGCAGGCGGTGCGCGACGCCATCATCGAGCGGCTGGTGAGGGATGTGCAGGGTGACGACCCGACCCGTGCCCGCATTGCCGGGGTGGTGGCGGCACTGGTGACGGGCGATCAGCGCGCCATCGACCGTGCGGACTGGGACGTGTTCCGCGCCACGGGCGTCGCCCATCTGATGAGCATCTCGGGGCTTCACATCACGCTCTTCGCCTGGCTGGCGGCATTGGCGGTGCGCGCGCTGTGGCGCCGCTCCACCCGGCTGTGCCTGCGGGCCCCGGCGCAGTCGGTGGCGCTGGCAGCGGGCATGTTGCTGGCCGCCGCGTACGCGCTGTTCAGCGGCTGGGGCGTGCCGGCCCAGCGCACCGTGATCATGCTGGCCGCCATCGCGCTGCTGCAGCTCAGCGGCCGCCGATGGCCGTGGCCGCAGGTGTGGCTCTTGGCCTGCGCCGCCGTGGTGGTGGCGGACCCGTGGGCGCTTGCGCAGGCGGGCTTCTGGCTGAGCTTTGTGGCCGTCGGCGTGCTGTTTGCTACTAATTCGATAGCTGGTGGCGCAGGCGGATCAAGCGGCGGAGGGCATTTTCGTTCGTTGTTGCGCGAGCAATGGGTGGTGACGCTGGCCCTCACACCGCTGGGCGTGCTGCTGTTCGGCCAGGTGTCGGTGGTCGGTTTTGCTGCCAACCTGGTGGCGATACCGTGGGTGACGCTGGTGGTCACGCCGCTGGCGCTGGGCGGCGTGCTCTGGGCTCCGTTGTGGAGCCTGGCGGCGCTCTCCCT
Source organism: Acidovorax sp. LjRoot194 (assembly GCF_964253015.1). Classification (NCBI taxonomy): domain Bacteria; kingdom Pseudomonadati; phylum Pseudomonadota; class Betaproteobacteria; order Burkholderiales; family Comamonadaceae; genus Acidovorax; species Acidovorax sp. LjRoot194. The sequence continues at coordinate 1,995,693 of NZ_CAXUQB020000001.1, forward strand.
GCAGCCGCTGGCCGCCTTGCTGCAGTGGCTGGCCCATTGGCCCTGGGCGGTGGTCTTTCTGCCTGTGGCGCCCTTGTGGGCCGGCGTGGCGGCGGTGGCGGGCGGCGCGCTGCTGGCCACGCGGCTGCCGTGGCGGCTGCGGTTGCTGGCACTGCCCCTGCTGTGGCCGCTGCTGGCGTGGCAGCCGGCCCGGCCCGCGGCAGGGCAGTTCGAGTTGCTGGCGGCCGACATCGGCCAGGGTAATGCAGTGCTGGTGCGCACCGCCACGCACACGCTGCTGTACGACGCGGGCCCGCGCTTCAGCCGCGAGAGCGATGCCGGCCACCGCGTGCTGGTACCCCTGCTGCGCGCGCTGGGCGAGCGGGTGGACGTGCTCATACTCAGCCACCGCGACATCGACCACACGGGTGGCGCACCGGCCGTGCTGGCGCAGCAGCCGCAGGCCGAACTCACCGGGTCCATCGAAGCCGACAACGCGCTGCAGGCGCTGCGCCCTGTCAAGCCCTGCCTGCAGGGCCAGCAGTGGACCTGGGATGGTGTGGCCTTCGAGGTGCTGCACCCGCTGGCGGGCGATGCCGCGCAGGCCCGCCGCCCCAATGCACTGAGCTGCGTGCTGCGCATCACGGCCGCCGGCGACAGCGCGCCGGTGGCCCTGCTGGTCGGCGACATCGAAGCGCCGCAGGAGCAGGCCCTGCTGGCGCGCGGCGCTCCGCTGCGGGCGGACGTGCTGCTGGTGCCCCACCACGGCAGCAAGACGTCGTCCACCGCTGCCTTTCTGGAGGCGGTCCAGCCCCGCACTGCTTTGGTGCAGGCCGGCTACCGCAACCGGTTCGGCCACCCGGCGCCCGACGTGTTCGACCGCTACCGCGAGCGCGGCATCCAGGTGGTGGAATCCGCACGCTGCGGCGCGGCCACCTGGTCGTCCGCGCAGCCGGGCGACGTGGGGTGCGAACGCGATGGTGCAAGGCACTACTGGCAGCACAATATTGCGCCGCGGCCCGATTGAGCCGACTTTTTGCGATGGCACGGTGCGCCGAAGGCGGGCGACGCTGGAGATGGGCTCACAACTTGCTATCCTGCGTGCAGGAGGCCAGTCCATGCAGAAATTTGATGAGATGTACGCCATGCTGCCTTTTGATGGCAGCGACGTACGGGAACACTACAAGCGCTATGCGCAGTGGTTAAGCAAACAGCCCCCTGACGTGATGCAGGCCCGCCGGGCCGAGGCAGAAATGATCTTCCGCCGGGTGGGCATCACCTTCGCCGTCTACGGCGCCAAAGACGAGGGCGGCGCCGGCAACGAGCGCTTGATTCCGTTCGACCTGATCCCCCGCATCATCCCGGCCCACGAATGGAGCCGCATGCAGCAGGGCCTGGTGCAGCGGGTCACCGCGCTCAACCGCTTCATCCACGACGTGTACCACGGCCAGGACATCATCCGCGCCGGCATCGTGCCCACCGACCTGATCCTCAACAACGCGCAGTACCGCCCCGAGATGGCCGGCCTGAGCGTTCCGCAGAACATCTACGCGCACATCGCCGGCATCGACATCGTGCGCGCTGCCAATGCGCAGGGCGAAGGCGAGTACTACGTGCTGGAAGACAACCTGCGCGTGCCCAGCGGCGTGAGCTACATGCTGGAAAACCGCAAGATGATGATGCGGCTCTTTCCCGAGCTGTTCAGCCTGCACAAGGTGGCGCCGGTGGCCCACTACCCCGACATGCTGCTCGAGACCCTGCGCGCCAGCGCGCCCGCGGCGGCCGACGAGCCGACGGTGGTGGTGCTCACGCCCGGCATGCACAACAGCGCTTACTTCGAACACGCCTTCCTCGCGCAGCAGATGGGCGTGGAGCTGGTCGAAGGGCAGGACCTGGTGGTCAAGGACAAGTTCGTCTACATGCGCACCACGCGTGGCCTGCAGCGGGTGGACGTGATCTACCGCCGCGTGGACGACGACTACCTCGACCCGCAGGTCTTCCGCCGCCATTCCACGCTGGGCTGCCATGGCCTCATGGAGGCGTACCGCGCCGGCAACGTGGGCATCTGCAACGCGGTGGGCACGGGCGTGGCGGACGACAAGTCCGTCTACCCCTACGTGCCCGAGATGATCCGCTTCTACCTGGGCGAGGAGCCCATCCTCAAGAACGTGCCCACCTGGATGTGCCGCAAGCAGGACGACCTGCAGCACGTGCTGGCCAACCTGAAAGACCTGGTGGTCAAGGAAGTGCATGGCGCGGGCGGCTACGGCATGCTCATCGGCCCTGCAGCCACCCATGCCGAGATCGAAGACTTCCGCCGCGCGCTGCTGGCCAACCCGGCCGGCTACATCGCGCAGCCCACGCTCAGCCTGTCGAGCTGCCCCACGTATGTGGACTCCGGCATCGCACCGCGCCACATCGACCTGCGCCCCTTCGTGCTCAGCGGCCGCGAGGTACAGATGGCCGCAGGCGGTCTGACGCGCGTGGCGCTGCAGGAGGGGTCTCTGGTCGTCAATTCATCCCAGGGCGGCGGCACCAAGGACACCTGGGTCCTGGGCGAACACGCCGCCGCAGCAGCGCCGCGGCCGGAGACCCAGTCGCAATCGCAGTCGCAGTCGCAGTCGCAGTCGATGGATGGGATGACACAAACACAGGGAGGATTTTGAGATGCTGAGCCGCACTGCCGATCACCTGTTCTGGATGTCTCGATACACCGAGCGGGCGGAGAACACCGCCCGGATGCTCAATGTGAGCTACGAGACCTCGCTCCTGCCCCAGTCTGCCGACGTGGTGCAGGAGGGTTGGGAAGGCCTGCTGTCCATCAGCGAGCTGATTCCCGCCTACACCGCCAAACATGGCAAGGTCACGCCCCACAACGTGCTGGAATTCATGGTGCGCGATGGCGAGAACCCGTCGTCCATCCTGTCGTGCCTGCGCGCTGCGCGCGAAAACGCGCGGGCCGTGCGCGGGGCGCTCACCACCGAGGTGTGGGAGACGCAGAACCAGACCTGGCTGGAGCTGCACCGCGTGCTGGAGAGCGGCGCCTTCGAGCGCGAGCCCGGCCAGTTCTTCGAGTGGGTGAAATACCGCTCGCACCTGTCGCGCGGCGTGACGCTGGGCACCATGCTGCAGGACGAGGCCTTTCACTTCCTGCGGCTGGGCACCTTTCTGGAGCGCGCCGACAACACCGCGAGGCTGCTGGACGTGAAGTTCCACGCGGTGGAGAACGACTTCTTCGGCCGCGCGAGCGAGCGCAACCAGGAGGCCGACTTCTACCACTGGAGTTCCATCCTGCGCAGCGTCTCGGCGTTCGAGGTGTACCGCAAGGTCTACCGCGATGTGATCACGCCAGGCCGTGTGGCCGACCTGCTGGTGCTGCGCCGCGACATGCCGCGGTCATTGCACGCCTGCATGCGCGAGGTGGTGGACAACCTCAGCGTGGTGGCCAACCAGCAGTCGGCCGAAACCCAGCGCCGCGCCGGCCGCCTGCTGGCCGACCTGCAGTACGGGCGCATCGACGAGATCCTGTCGACCGGGCTGCACGCGTTTCTCACGCAGTTCCTGGACCGTGTTAACGACCTGGGCGGGGGAATCAGCCGCGACTTTCTGGTGGCGGCGGGCGACTGACAAGCGCATTGATGAGCGAGCCGCGGGAGCCGTAACGGGCGCCGCGGCGGGCCCGCCATCCGCGCTGTACTGCGGCTCGCCGCCGTTTCCTTCAATGCATCTGCGTGCGGTAGGGAAGAGGAGGCAGGCGGGGCGGGAGGGGCGAGGGGCGACAGGAGCGTGCGCCCCTGTCGGCTCAGCCCTCGTTGTTGCGCTTTTGGTCCCGCAGCATGAACAGGTAGAGGCTTTCGACCTTTTCACGCGCCCAGGGCGTCTTGCGCAAGAACTTGAGGCTGGACCCCACGCTGGGGTCGCTTTGGAAGCAGCGGATCTGGATGCGCTGACCCAGCTCATCCCAGCCGAAGTAATCCGCCAGGGCCACCACCATCGTTTCCAGCTTCACGCCGTGCAGGGGGTTGCGGGGCTGGGCGGATTTGGCCGGGGCGCTCTCTGGCGTGTTTTCGGCGGGGCTGTCAGGTGTGCTGTTGGGTGCACTGTCAGGCGCGGCGGCTATTGCGCCTTGTGCGCCTTGTGCGGCTGGCGTGGATGGCGTGGTCTCTGGGGTGCTCATGCCCCGAAGCATACCGACTGCAGGCACCTGCGTCGCGCAAACGGGCAGGCTGGCAATTGCCGCCGCTGCAGGCCTGCCTTTCGCCATGCTCGCGGTGTCGCGCCCTCAGAGGGCGGTGCGGCACGGGAGCCTAGTTCTTGCGCTGCATCTGCGCCTCGCGCTGGAACAGCTCGGCGGCCCAGTCCACAAAGGCGCGCACCTTGGCGCTCAGGTGGCGGTTGGGCGGGTACACCACATACACCGGCAGCAGGGGCTGCGTCCATTCGGGCAGCACCTGCACCAGGGTGCCGGTTTGCAAGTGACGCTCGGCCTGAAAGCTCGTGATCTGCCCGATCCCCAGGCCCGCCACCAGCGAAGTCACGTACGCGTTGGCCTCGTTCACGCTCAGCTGGTACGGGCCGGAGACGTCGATGGACTCGGCGTCCTTGCGAAACTCCAGCGGGTAGTGCCGGCCCGAATGCGGCGAGAAGTACAGCAGGCTGGTGTGCTTTTCCTCGATCTCCAGCGGGTGCGCGGGCGTGCCCTTGCGCGCCAGGTAGTCGGGCGATGCCACGGTGATGAATTCGAGGTTGCCGATGCGCCGCGCCACCAGCGACTGGTCGCTCAGCTCGCCGCCGCGGATCACGCAGTCCACGTTGTCGCCGATCAGGTCCACGATGCGGTCGCTCACCCCCAGGTCGAGCTGGATGTCCGGGTAGCGTTCGTGGAACTCCGCCAGGTGCGGGATCAGCAGCAACTGCGCCACCGACGTCCCCACGTCGATGCGCAAGCGCCCGCGCGGATTGGCGCGCGCGTTGGTCATGCTGGCCTCGATGTCGTCCAGGTCGGTCAGCAGGCGCACCGTGCGGTCGTAGTAGGCGGCGCCGTCGGGCGTCACCGTCACGCGGCGGGTGGTGCGGTTGAGCAGTTTCACGCGCAGGCGCTCCTCCAGCGCCTGAACGTGCTTGGTGACTGTGGCCTTGGGCAGCGAAAGCGAATCCGCTGCCCGGGTGAACGTGCCGGCCTCCACCACCCGCACGAATATGCGCATGGCCTGTATCTGGTCCATGGCTTCTCCTTGAAATCTGAAACTGCAATCCGGAACTGCAGCACCCACCAGTGGGTGCTGAGGAATTCTCACACGCAAGCTGCCGTTTGATTGTTGAGCTTTTGGAAACAGTGCAGTGGTGTTTGACCTGTTTATCCGGCCGGCGGCAACCACTACATTTATCCCATCCTCAATTCACTGGGTACATGCCATGCAGCCCGACAGACCGTCTTCGTCCTCTTTCACATCGCAGTCCGACGCCGCACCTTCCAAGGTGTCCAAGGCGGCGTCCGTGTGCACCGATTCCACCATTGAGGTGGCGGCGGGGCAGGACGTGGCCGTGCGCATGTATGGCCGCAAGAAGACGGGCAAGGTGTCTCCGGTGGTGGTGCATTTTCACGGCGGCGCATTCACTTCGGGCGATCTGGACAATGGTTGCACCGTGGCGTCGCTGCTGGAGAGCGTGGGCGCCGTGGTGGTGTCGGTGGCCTACCCCCTCACGCCATTCCCCCAGCCGGTGGATACAGGCTACAACGTTTTGAAGTGGGTGCACCGCAACCGTACCAAGCTGGGCGGGCAGGGTTCGCTGGTGTACTTGGCCGGTGAGGAGGCGGGCGGCAACCTGGCCGCAGCCGTGAGCCTGGTGGCACGCGACCAATCGCACCCGCCGCTGGCCGGGCAGATCCTGCTGTCGCCCATGCTGGACCCGTGCGTGGGCACCGCGTCGGTGCGCGAAGCCACGGGCGACGCCACCGGCTGCAAGTGGTCCGAGGGGTGGCGCAATTTCCTGAGCTGCCCGCGCGATGCCGACCATCCGTACGCCGTGCCCGGTGCGGCGCGCCGCCTGGCGGGGCTGCCGCCCACGCTGGTGCTGGTGGGCGACACCGACCCCATGCACGATGAAGCAGTGGCCTACGCGGCCCGGCTTGAGGCTGCCGGGCTGCAGGTCACTTGCCATGTGTTTGCCAAGGCTGCACAGTGGCCCGATGCCCTGCTGCAGACGCAAACAGGCCCGAACGAATGCCCCTGCGCTGCGGGAGCGCAAGAGCAGTTCCGTTTGTTCTTCGAAGCCACCCGATGTCCGGTGCCTTCCTGACAACAACCCCGGGTTGCAAAAAGGTGTTGACCTCAACATAAGTTGAGGTTCGATACTGCAGCCTCTTTACCGAACCCCTGGTTTTCAACGCTGATTTTTCCGGCACGCCGTGCCGGAGGGAGACGCTTTGCCCGCGCATTTCTGCAAGCCGTGCCCGTGAGGGGCATGACGGCTGGCAGGGCCATTGATGTCAACGATACGGAGGAAATAACAACGTGAACAACACAACGCACTTTTCAACGGCTGCCAGCAGCCACCCCGCCGGTCACAGAACGCTGCGCCGCAGCGTCTTGTGACACAGGCGGGCCGACGCCCCGGGTGTGCCGGCCGGGGCCTTGACCTTTCCACCGTGTCATTGCCGAGACTGCCCGTACATCCCGCCGTGACCTTTGCCTCTTCCGCGTCTGCACCGCGTGGCGCAGACAACAACTTCCCTGGCGCGCCCGCAACGCCCGCCTCAACGATCGATTGAAACGACCATGACCACCAACCCGCTCTCCAAGAACCGCCCCCTGGGCCTGGCCACCATCGCCACCGCCGTCACCGCTGCCGTGGCTGCATTGGTCCTCGTCTTCCAGGCGCCCACGGCCCAGGCCAACGGTGAAGGCGCCACGCCGCCCGCCATGCCGGTGTCGGTCGCTGCCGTGGTGCAAAAGGACATCTCGCTGTGGGATGAATTTTCCGGCCGCCTCGAGGCCGTGCAGCGTGTGGACGTGCGACCGCGCGTCTCGGGCGCCGTGCAGGCCGTGCACTTCCGCGAAGGCTCGCTGGTCAAGCAGGGTGACCTGCTCGTCACCGTGGACCCCGCACCGTATGCGGCCGAGGTCGACCGCGCCGAAGCCCAGGTGGTCGCCGCCCAGGCCCGCGTGTCCTACACCGGCAGCGAAATGGAGCGCGCCACGCGCCTGCTCGAAGAACGCGCCATTGCCCAGCGTGAGCACGACGAGCGCCTGAACGCCCAGCGCGAGGCCGACGCCAACCTGCGCGCCGCCCAGGCCGCGCTGCAGACCGCCAAGCTCAACCTCGGCTACACCCAGGTGCGTGCACCGGTAGCAGGCCGCGTAGGCCGCATCGAAGTCACCGTGGGCAACCTGGTGGCCGCCGGTGCAGGCGCCCCGGTGCTGACCACGCTGGTCTCGGTGAGCCCCATCTATGCCAGCTTCGATACCGACGAGCAGATCGTGGTGAAGGCGCTGGCCGACCTGCAAAGCAGCCAGCGCGGCAACAGCGCGCGCCAACTCATCGAGCGCATCCCTGTGCAGATGGGCACTGGCACCGCGGGCAGCACGCCGCACACCGGCCGCCTGCAGCTCATCGACAACCAGGTGGACGCCAAGAGCGGCACGGTGCGCGTGCGTGCCGTGTTCGACAACGAAGACGGCGCACTCATCCCTGGCCAGTTCGCCCGCATCCGCATGGGCCAGGCGCGCGACACCCAGGCCCTGCTGATCAACGAGCGTGCCGTAGGCACCGACCAGAACAAGAAGTTCGTGATGGTGGTGGGCGAAGGCAACAAGGCCGAGTACCGCGAAATCACGCTGGGCGCTCCCATCGACGGCCTGCGCGTGGTCACGTCGGGCCTGAAGGCGGGCGAGAACATCGTCGTCAACGGCCTGCAGCGCGTGCGCCCCGGTGCCGTGGTGGCGCCCCAGTCGGTCCCCATGACCGCCAAGGCCGAGATTGCGGGTGATCGCAAGGAAGCCAAGAACAACACCAAGTCGCCCGCCGTCTGAACACCTTTTCAGTTCCCTAACGCTGCGCGTCTCCTAAGCCTGTGCAACGGGCATGACTTCGCCAGCATCCCCGCGCAAGGGCCGCCCCGCCGCGCTGGGGGTGTCCCCCTCCCGAAGGAGAGGGGGAAGGCGCGCAGCGACTCAGGGGGTGAACCAACACGAGCTTTTTGCATCCATGAATCTATCCCGCTTCTTCATCGACCGCCCCATCTTCGCCGGGGTGCTGTCGGTGCTCATCTTCCTCGGGGGGCTCATCGCATTGCGCGGTCTGCCCATCTCCGAATACCCTGAAGTCGCGCCGCCCTCCGTGGTGGTGCGCGCACAGTACCCGGGCGCCAACCCCAAGGTGATCGCCGAGACCGTGGCCACGCCGCTGGAGGAGTCCATCAACGGCGTGGAAGGCATGCTCTACATGGGCAGCCAGGCCACCACCGACGGCGTCATGACGCTGACCGTGACCTTTGCCCTGGGCACCGACCCCGACAAGGCCCAGCAGCTGGTGCAAAACCGCGTGTCGCAGGCCGAGCCGCGCCTGCCCGAGGAAGTGCGCCGCCTGGGCGTCACCACCGTCAAGAGCGCGCCGGACCTGACCATGGTGGTCCACCTGGTCTCGCCCAACAACCGCTACGACATCGACTACCTGCGCAACTACGCGGTGCTCAATGTGAAGGACCGCCTCGCCCGCATCGGCGGCGTGGGCCAGGTGCAGATCTTCGGCGGCGGCGACTACTCCATGCGTGTGTGGCTCGACCCGCAAAAGGTCGCGCAGCGCGGCCTGTCGGCCAGCGACGTGGTCACCGCCATCCGCGGCCAGAACGTGCAGGCCGCCGCGGGCGTGGTGGGCGCATCGCCCGGCCTGCCCGGCGTGGACCTGCAACTGTCCATCAACGCCCAGGGCCGTCTGCAGACCGAGGAAGAGTTCGGCGACATCATCGTCAAGACCGGTGCGGACGGCGCCGTGACGCGCCTGCGCGACATCGCCCGCCTGGAGCTGGGCGCGGCCGACTACTCGCTGCGCTCGCTGCTCAACAACGACCCCGCCGTGGGCATGGGCGTGTTCCAGGCGCCGGGCTCCAACGCGCTGGACATCTCGTCCAACGTGCGCAAGACCATGGACGAGATCCAGAAGAACATGCCCGAAGGCGTGGAGTACCGCATTGCGTACGACCCCACGCAGTTCGTGCGTGCATCGATCAAGTCCGTGATCCACACGCTGCTTGAAGCCATCGCCCTCGTGGTGCTGGTGGTGATCCTGTTCCTGCAGACCTGGCGCGCGTCCATCATCCCGCTGCTGGCTGTGCCGGTGTCGGTGGTGGGCACGTTCGCGGTGCTGCACCTGCTGGGTTTCTCGATCAACGCGCTCTCCCTGTTCGGCCTGGTGCTGGCCATCGGCATCGTGGTGGACGACGCCATCGTGGTGGTGGAGAACGTCGAGCGCAACATCGAGGCGGGCCTGACCCCGCGCGAGGCCACCTACCGCGCCATGCGGGAAGTGTCCGGCCCCATCATCGCCATCGCCCTGGTGCTGGTGGCGGTGTTCGTGCCGCTGGCTTTCATCAGCGGGCTCACGGGGCAGTTCTACAAGCAGTTCGCAGTGACGATCGCGATCTCCACGGTGATCTCGGCGATCAACTCGCTGACCCTGTCGCCCGCGCTGTCGGCACTCTTGCTCAAGGGCCACAACGAGCCCAAGGACGCGCTCACGCGCGGCATGGACAAGGTGTTCGGTGGACTGTTCCGCGGCTTCAACCGCCTGTTCCACCGCGGCTCCGAGGCCTACAGCGGCGGCGTCAAGCGCGTCATCGGCCGCAAGGCACTGATGTTCGTGATCTACCTCGCGCTGGTGGGTGCCACGGTAGGCCTGTTCAAGATCGTGCCCGGCGGCTTCGTGCCCGCACAGGACAAGCAGTACCTGATCGGCTTTGCCCAGCTGCCCGACGGCGCCACGCTGGACCGCACCGAGAACGTGATCCGCCGCATGGGCGAGATCATGAAGGAGAACCCGAACGTCGAAGACGCGATTGCCTTCCCCGGCCTGTCGATCAACGGCTTCACCAACAGCTCCAACTCGGGCATCGTGTTCGCCACGCTCAAGCCCTTTGCCGAGCGCACCCGCGCCGACCAGAGCGGCGGCGCCGTGGCAGGGCAGCTGAACCAGTCGTTCGGCAGTATCCAGGATGCGTTCATCGCCATGTTCCCGCCGCCACCCGTGGCGGGCCTGGGCACCACCGGCGGCTTCAAGCTGCAGATCGAAGACCGCGCATCGCTGGGCTTTCAGGCCATGGACAGCGCCGTGAAGGCCTTCATGGCCAAGGCCTACCAGACGCCCGAGCTGGCCGGCCTGTTCACCAGCTGGCAGGTCAACGTGCCGCAGCTGTACGCCAACATCGACCGCACCAAGGCGCGTCAGCTGGGTGTGCCGGTGACGGACATCTTCGACACGCTGCAGATCTACCTGGGCAGCCTGTACGCCAACGACTTCAACCAGTTTGGCCGCACCTACAGCGTGCGTGTGCAGGCGGATGCGGCCTACCGCGCGCGGGCTGAAGACGTGGGCCTGCTCAAGGTGCGCTCTGCCACCGGCGAGATGGTGCCCCTGTCGGCGCTGATGAAGATGGAGCCGAGCTTCGGCCCCGAGCGTGCCATGCGCTACAACGGCTACCTGGCCGCGGACATCAATGGCGGCCCTGCACCCGGCTACTCGTCGGGCCAGGCCCAGGCCGCCATCGAGCGCATTGCCGCAGAGACACTGCCCCAGGGCATCACGTTCGAGTGGACCGAGCTGACCTACCAGGAAATCCTGGCCGGCAACTCCGCCGTGCTGGTGTTCCCGCTGGCCATCCTGCTGGTGTTCCTGGTGCTGGCCGCGCAGTACGAAAGCCTGACGCTGCCCATTGCCATCATCCTGATCGTGCCCATGGGCATCCTGGCGGCCATGACCGGGGTGTGGCTGAGCAAGGGCGACAACAACGTGTTCACGCAGATCGGACTCATCGTGCTGGTGGGGCTGTCGGCCAAGAACGCCATCCTGATCGTGGAGTTTGCGCGAGAGCTGGAGTTTGCCGGGCGCACCCCCGTGCAGGCTGCCATCGAGGCCAGCCGCCTGCGGCTGCGCCCCATCCTGATGACCTCGCTGGCCTTCGTCATGGGTGTGCTGCCCCTGGTGCTCTCTATCGGTGCCGGCGCCGAGATGCGCAGCGCCATGGGCGTGGCCGTGTTCTCCGGGATGATTGGTGTGACGGCCTTTGGCCTGTTCCTCACGCCCGTCTTCTACGTGCTGCTGCGCAAGCTGGCCGGCAACCGCCCGCTGGTGGAGCACGGCACACATGTGGCGCCCATCTCGCACAACCCGCACGGCGGCGGCACCGCCCACCCTGTGCTGGCCGCGCCCCGCAAGGAGCACGAATGATGAGCTCCCTGGCCATTTTCAATACCACCCCCCGCGCCGCGCTGCCCCTGGCAGCAGGGCGGGCAGGAGACCGACCATGATGGATTTTTTGTCGAACAAGAACGCTGATGTGGCTGCCAACGCGGTGACGGCGCCAGCGCCTTCGCGCCGCCTGAGCCTGCTGGCCCCCCTGGCCGCGGCCCTGGTGCTGGCCGGTTGCATGACCCAGCCCGTGGCACCCGCGCCCCATGCCGGCGTGGCCGTGCCCGAGAGCTTCAGCGCCGGCGGCGCGGCCCTGCCCGTCGCCCCGTGGACCGTGGCCCCACCCGCCGAGGCGCAGCCGCGCGGCGAATGGTGGCTGGGCTTTCAGGACCCAGTGCTGGCCGACCTGGTGCAGCGCGCAGGCACGGCCAACACCAGCATCCAGCAGGCGGCCGCGCGGCTGGCCGAGGCGCGCTCGCTGCTGCGCTCGGCAGACGCAGCCCGGTCCGTGCAGATCGGTGCGTCGGCCGGTGTCTCGCGCCAGGCCGGTGCCAGCAGCACGGGCAGCTCATCGCCGTCCACGCTGGGCACGGCAGGCCTCAACGCATCGTATGAACTGGACCTGTTCGGCCGCCTGTCGCAGACCAGCGATGCCGCGCGCCTGGATGCCGACGCCCGCGACGCCCTGCTGCAAAGCACGCGCCTCCTGGTGCAGGCCGATGTGGCGCAGACCTATCTGCAGCTGCGCTCGGTGCAGGCCGAGCAGATCCTGGTGAATGAGAGCCTGGCTGCGTACCAGGACACCCTGCGCCTCACGCAGCGCCGCCTGCAGGCCGGCGATGTGGCCGAGCTGGACGTGGCCCGCGTGCAGACCGAGGTGTCTTCCACCGAGTCCGAGTCCTTGGCACTGCAGCGCCAGCAAGCCTTGCTGACCAACGCTCTGGCCGTGCTGGTGGGCGATGTGGCCAGCGGCTTCACGCTGCCCGCGGCGGCCACCGATGCCGCCTTGCCCGTCATCCCGCCCGGTGTGCCTGGCACCGTGCTCGCACGGCGCCCCGATGTGTCGGCCGCGCAGTCCGCCGTGCTGGCCGCGCAGGCCCGCGTGGGTGTGGCGCAGACCGCGTGGTTCCCGGCCGTTACGCTCACCGGCAATGCGGGACATGCATCGCCCGAGCTCGGTGACCTGTTCAAGTGGTCGGCCCGTGCGTGGGGCGTGAGCGCGCTGCTGTCGCTGCCGATCTTTGACGGCGGCCAGCGCGATGCGCAGGTGCAGGGCGCCAAGGCCCGGCTGGAGGCCGCGCTGGCGGACCACCGTGGCCAGGTGCTCAACGCCTTCCGCGACGTGGAAGACCAGCTTAGCTCGCTGCGCCTGCTGTCCGGCCAAGCCGAGGCACAGGCCCGCGCCGTGACGGCTGCGCGCCGCGCCACGCAGCTGTCCGATGCACGCTATCGCAACGGCCTGGTCAGCCAGCTGGAGCTGCTGGACGCGCGCCGCAGCGAGCTGCGCAACCGCCGCCAGGAGCTGCAGGTGCGCACCGCGCAGTACGTGGCCACGGTGGGCCTGATCCGCGCGCTGGGTGGGGGCTGGGGTGACGACGCGCAGGCCAGGGTGGCCGCGGTGTCCCAATAGTCTCTGCAGCTGTGCCTGGCCAATAGCCAGCCCAGCAGGGCGGGGTTCCCGCGCTCCTTCTGCGGCGTGCCGCGCTGGCGCCTATAGTGTCTGGTTTCGCGCGCGGCACGGCCCCTGTGGGCCCGGCGCGTTCCGTCCCACCGTTTCGTCACCAGGAGCCTTCGCATGAGCTACCCCAGCACCCAACTCTTCATCGCCGGTCAATGGCAGGATGCCGTCGACAGCAAGACTATCGCCGTCTTCAACCCCGCCACCGGCAAGGAAATCGGCCGCGTGGCCCACGCCAGCAAGGCCGACCTGGACCGTGCGCTGGACGCCGCGCAAAAGGGATTCGAAGCCTGGCGCGACATCCCTGCCGCCGAGCGCGCCAAGACCATGCGCCGCGCCGCTGCGCTGATGCGCGAGCGCGCCGATGCGATCGCCGCGATCATGGTGCAGGAGCAAGGCAAGCCCTTGGCCGAAGCCAAGGTCGAGACCATGGCGTCGGCCGACATCATCGAATGGTTTGCCGACGAGTCCCAGCGCGTGTACGGCCGCATCGTGCCCTCGCGCAACCTCAAGGCCACGCAGATGGTGCTCAAGGACCCCGTGGGCCCCGTGGCGGCCTTCACGCCGTGGAACTTCCCCATCAACCAGGTCGTGCGCAAGCTGGCCGCCGCGCTGGGCGCAGGCTGCTCCATCCTGGTCAAGGCGCCTGAAGAAACCCCGGCCAGCCCCGCAGAGCTGATCCGCGCGTTTGCCGATGCGGGTGTGCCCGCCGGCACCGTGGGCCTGGTCTACGGCGACCCGGCTGAAATCTCCAACTATCTGATCCCGCACCCCATCATCCGCAAGGTCACGTTCACCGGCTCCACGCCCGTGGGCAAGCAGCTGGCGGCCCTCGCCGGCAAGCACATGAAGCGCGTGACCATGGAGCTGGGCGGCCACGCCCCGGTCATCGTCGCGCAAGACGCTGACCTGGAACTGGCCATCAAGATCAGCAGCGGCTCCAAGTTCCGCAACGCGGGCCAGGTCTGCATCTCGCCCACCCGCTACCTGGTGCACGAGAGCATCCGCGCCGACTTCGTGGCCGCTTTCGCCAAGTACGCGCAGGGCCTGAAGGTGGGCGATGGCCTCACGGCTGGTACGCAGATGGGCCCGCTGGCCAACCCCCGCCGCATCACCGCCATGGCCGACCTGCTGGCCGACGCCGTGCAGCAGGGCGCGCAGGTGGCCACGGGCGGCGAGCGCATCGGCACCGAAGGCAACTTCTTCCAGCCCACGGTGCTCAACGACGTGCCCCTGTCGGCCCGCATCTTCAACGAAGAGCCCTTCGGCCCCGTGGCCGCCGTGCGAGGCTTCGAGAAGATCGAGGACGCGATTGCCGAAGCCAACCGCCTGCCGTTCGGCTTGGCCGGCTACGCCTTCACCACCTCGCTGAAGAATGCGCACCTGCTGGCCCAGCGCCTGGAAGTGGGCATGCTCTGGATCAACCAGGCTGCAGCCCCTGCCGCAGAGCTGCCATTCGGCGGCTTGAAGGATTCGGGCTACGGCTCCGAAGGCGGCCCCGAAGCCATCGAAGCGCACTTGAACACGCGCCTGGTGTCGATCATGAACGTGTGACTTGTGATTCAGTGATCCTGTGATCGAGGGGCTGCCGCTTTCCACCGTGGAGGGTTGCAGCCCCTTCGTCCTTTCCGTTTCGCAGTCAGGTTTTCTTGCGCAGCGTGCCCCACGCTGCCAGCGCCAGCAGGGTGGAGAGCAAACCCGCGCCCCAGACCTGCAGCGTAGGTATGGCGGCTGGCGCCGCCATGGCGGCAACCGTGAACGTCATGCGCACCTGGCCGGCGCCACCCGCACCGCCGGCGCGGTTGCCCAGGTCATAGCCACCCCCACCCCCGCCGCCCGGCGCGACGCCCGGCAGGCCGTCATTGCTGGTCATGGCGCCGCCGCCGCCCCCGGCGCCTGTGCCTGTCCCGCCAGTCCCTCCAATCGCATTGCCGCCATTGGCCGCCGGCGTGGCGGAGCCGCCACCACCGCCGCCGACGGACGAGTCCGAGCCGTTGCCCCCAGCAAAAGAGGTGTTTCCGGGGGCCGTGCACGCCGCAGTGGTGCCCCCAGCGCCCGCCACCCTGGTGGGGGCTCCCGCCGAGCCGCCGTTGGCAGTCAACCCCGCAATGCCAGCGCCGGTGACTGAGGAGGAGGGGCCCGCGGTGCCTACGGTCTGGAAGGGGCCCGCGGCGCCCCCCGCACCTGCGTTCACCGTGAGCGCAGTGCCACCCGCCATAGCGAAGCTTGCCGCGCAGTAGGAGCCCCCACCGCCACCACCGCCCCCGTCGAACATTCCGCTCCCGTTGGCTGCGCCCCCTCCGCCACCCCCCGACCCCCAGGCCTCGATAAGCACTGACACGGCTCCTGCCGGCACTGTGCAGTTGGCCGTGTTAACGCCGTTGACACAATCTGCGGCAAAGGCGGACATGGGCAGCAGCGCACAAAATACTGTGGCGGCCACAGAGCGGTTTTTTGCTGACAGGCGCATCGGGTAGGAGGTGGTGTGGACAGTGGCTGTGGCGTGCGTCAACGTGGACGGCGAGCGATCAAAAAAAACCGGCCAACCGCCTTTCGCTCAGGGATGGCATCCGCACTGGCAAGTCGGTGCGGTGGGTATGCAAGTCCAAAACAGGTAAGGCCGTGACTTGCAACGGAATGCTGCGATCGGTCGCCTGCGGCGTTGCGCCGTAGAAACTGCCGTCGCTGTTGCAAAATTAAATGGTGGGTGTTTCTGGAATACCGTGATGTACTGCGTGCACTTACTGATTGTTGCAACGCACACTCCATGACAAAAATCACCCGGAATTTCGCTTATTGGCGGGCAATGTGTTTCATGGCGTTGTTGGGAGTGCTGCTTGCTGGCGCCACATCCGCAAACGCTGCGGCGCGCAAGGCGCCAGGCGTTGAATCCTCCGGCATCTTGTTCATCGCAAACAATGTGCCGGACTACCAGCAACTGGAGGCCAGCGCGAGTTCCTTGCTGGAAGTCGTCGTGCTGGATGCTCGGGGCGACGGTTTGCGCCAGATGGCCGATGCGCTGCAGGGTCGCCAGCAGGTGGGTGCGGTGCATCTCATTTCACACGGTGCCCGCGGTGCGCTGGACCTGGGCTCACTGACGTTGGATGGGAACACGTTGATGGAGCGCAGTGCCGATCTGGCGCGTATTCGCGCATCGCTGCGACCTGATGCTGACTTGCTTCTGTACGGCTGCGAAGTGGCGCAGGGCAGTGAGGGGCAGCGGTTCATCACTCTGCTGGGCGAGACGACAGGAGCCCATGTGGCCGCTTCGACCAACCTTACCGGGGCGCGCGAACTGGGCGGCGACTGGGTGCTGGAGAGTCGCACCGGAGCGCTGCGCAGTGCTCCGCTGGCCTTTCCTGCTTACCACCAGGTCCTGGCCACTGTCGCTGGAACGGTGGCGATTCCATTCGCCCACCCAGACGACTCCTTTCCCACTCAAAAAATGCTGGATGGGCAGGCAAACACCGGTACGACCAATATCCCCGGCATCGTCTATGAGTTCTACTTTGCCAATACCGGCAATACGCCCGTCGGCCGGGTCATCAACATCGATCTGGCTGGCGGCACAGGCTCCATGCTGACGTACTTCAATACAGGGACTTCTCAGTTCGATCCGGTAGGCGCACTGATCATCAAAAGCCAGGCCACCCGGATGTTCGGCTTCTCGAGTTTCCGTATTCAAGATGCGCAAGCGCTCGCCGCCACCTATACCGCCACCGCGTACCGCAACAACGTGACGGTCGGCGTGCCATTTACTTTTTCGACCGGCGGCAGCTTCAACCAGGTACTTGTCACATTGCCGGTGCAGTTCAAGAATGTCGATGAAATCCGCATCACCAGCAATGGCGGAATTGCTGCTGGCACGGTGGGTGCGAAGCTATGGCAAGAAGGCTTCAACAGTTTCGTGTTCATCGACCCGACGAGCAATGCAGACCTGAGCGTGCTCTCTGCCACGGCAGGGGCTCTCGTGCCTGCGTTCGCGGCAGGTACCACGTCTTACACCATCGCGGTGTCCAACGCGACGACCAGCACCACCATCACGCCCACCGTCGATATCCCGGGCACCACCGTGACCGTGAATGGTGTGCCCGTCACCAGCGGTGCCGCCTCGGGCAGCATCGGCCTGAATGTGGGCAGTAACACCATCACCACCATCGCCACGGCAACCGATGGGACCACCACGAAGTCCTACACCATCACCATCACGCGCGCTGCTCCGCTATCGAGCAATGCCAACCTCTCCAGCCTGGCGCTGTCGACCGGCACACAGAGCCCTGCGTTCGCTCCGGGCACCACGTCCTACACCGCCGGCGTACCGTTCAGCACGGTATCGCTCACCGTGACGCCCACCGTGGCTGACGGCACAGCGACTGTCACCGTCAATGGCGTTAGCACCACCAGCGGCAATGCGTCGGGGTCCATTGCGCTGGCGGTGGGCAACAACACCATTTCCACCGTCGTGACCGCCGAAGACGGCTCCACGACGAGGGCATACACCATCACGGTCACCCGCGCTGCTGCGTCGGGTAACGCACAGCTCAGCGCGCTGAGCCTGTCCAGCGGCACCCTGGCCCCCGTGTTCGCAGCTGGCACCACCAGCTACACGGCCAGCGTCAGCAATGCCACGACGTCGATCACCGCCACGCCCACGGTAGCTGACGCCAATGCCAGTGTCACGGTGAATGGCGTGGCCGTCACCAGCGGCAACGCATCGGGCGCCATTGCGCTGGCGGTGGGGTCCAACACCATCACGGCCACGGTAACTGCGCAGAACGGCACGCCGCTCAGCTACACCATCACCGTGACGCGGGCCGCGTCGGCCAACGCCAACTTGTCTGCACTGTCGCTGTCCAGCGGCACCCTGGCGCCCGTTTTTGCGGCGGCCACTACCAGCTACACGGTCAGCGTCAGCAACGCCACCACGTCGATCACCGTCACCCCCACGGTCGCTGACGGTGGCGCCAGTGTCACCGTGAACGGCGTGGCCACCACCAGCGGCAATGCATCAGGCGCTATTGCACTGGCAGTGGGTTCCAACACCATCACCACCGTCGTGACGGCGGCGGACGGTGCGACCACCAAGGCCTACACCGTGACCATGACCCGTGCCGCGTCGTCCAACAACAATCTGTCTGCGTTGAGCCTGTCCAGCGGTAGTTTGAGCCCGCCTTTCAACCCGGCCACCACCAGTTATACGGCGGCCATCGGTGCCGGCGTCGGTAGCATCACGGTCACCCCTGCGGCGGCCGACGGAAACGCCAGCATCACGGTCAATGGTGTGGCTGTCACCAGCGGCGCTGCCTCTGGCGCGGTAGCGATGAACACGGGCAGCAACACGGTCTCCGTGGTGGTGACAGCACAGAATAGCGCGACCAAAACCTATACCGTCACTGTCACCCGCGCAGCGCCGTCCAGCAATGCCGACCTGTCGGCCCTGTCCCTGTCGAGCGGCACCCTGTCGCCCGCCTTCGCGGCCGGCACCACCAGCTACACGGCCAGCGTCGGCAACGCAACCACGTCGCTCACCGTCACCCCGACCGTGGCCGACGCTACCGCCAGCATCATGGTGAACGGTGTGGCCACCACCAGCGGCAATGCGTCGAGCGCCATTGCGCTGAACGTGGGCAGCAACACCATCACCACGGTAGTCACGGCGCAGGACGGCACCACGGTGAAGACCTACACGGTGACGGTGACCCGCGCGGGCTCGGGTGATGCCAACCTGTCGGCCCTCGTCGTGTCGGGCGGCAGCATCGCTCCAGCGTTTGCTCCGGGCACCACGGGCTACACGATGTCGATTGCAGCCGCAACCGCCAGCGTCACCGTGACGCCGACGGTGAATGATCCGAGCGCCACCGTCACGGTCAACGGCGTGTCCGTGGCCAGCGGCACCGCATCGGGCGCCATCGCCATGAACGTGGGCGCCAACACCATCACCGTCGTCGTCACCGCGCAGAACAGCACCACCCGGACCTACACCGTCACCGTGACGCGTTTGCGCCCCACCACGGCCGCGGGTACCGTCCCCGGCGGCGGCGGCGCCGTCAACGCCAGCCTGGCAGGGCCTGCGGGCTGCGGTTTCGACCGTGCGGATTTCATTCCTTTGACGGGAGCGGCGGCCTCGCCTCCGGCCGGTAGCATTTCGGGCTATACCTTCAGCCAGGGCTTGTTCGATGTGGTGGTGGGCGGTTGCCCGAACGGGGCGGCGGTGACGGTCACGCTGACCTACCCGCAACCGTTTCCGCCGGGCGCCGTGTACATGAAGTACGGCCCCACGCCAAGCCAGAACGCGCCCCATTGGTACGCCTTCCCTGGTGCGACCATCACCGGCAACACCGTGACCTTGGTGCTCACCGATGGCGGCTCGGGTGATGATGACCTGTCGCTCAACGGCACCATCTCCGACCCAGGCGGTGTGGCACTGGCGCTGGCCGTTGGCGGGGGTGCTGGCGCCATCGGCATTCCCACGCTGTCGCAGTGGGGCGTTCTGCTGTTGTCCCTGCTGGTCGCGGCTGCTGCAGGGCTGAATGCCTGGCGCACCCGGCGAGCCGGCCACGGGCGTGGTTGGGTGCGCCGCTGACTTCACACCGGGTGCGCCTTTGCACCGTGCGCCCATGAAGACGGCCCCTGTCCGCAATGCGGCAGGGGCCGTTGGCTTTTGCTATTTTTTCGATAGCTTACAAAGACCGAACGTCAAGCGGCAGCGCTGGCTTTTGCTGCGGTTCGATCAAACGCCTGCAGCACTTGCGTGCAGTCCGTGAGTGCCAGGCATGCAGGCGTAGCGTCAACGACAGCGCCGCCAACACGCATGCCGCCGTCAGAACCGGTACGTCGACGTCAACGTATACGTCCGCGCCTGCCCATAGAAGCAATCCCCGCGCGCCAGGCACTGCGTGATGTGCACCTTGTCCGCCAGGTTCACCACGTTGAAGGCCACGCGCCAGTCGCCCGCGTCGTACGCCACCATCGCATCGGCCAGGGTGGCGGCCGGGGTGCTGATGGCGCTGGTGCCGCTCCACTGGGAGCCGGTGTAGCGCACGCCGGCGCCTACCGTCCAGCCGCCGCGGCCTTCGCTGGCGAAACGGTGGCTCAGCCAGGCCGATGCTGTGTGCTTGGGCACGCTGGCCACGGGCGTGCCCTGGTCGCCGGCGTTGCTGCGGCTGATCTTCGCGTCAGTGAACGCGTAGCCCAGGGTGAAGTCCCACTGGCGGGCCAGGCTGGCCTGCACTTCGGCTTCGAACCCCCGGACCTTGACTTCGCCGATCTGCAGGCTGTTGAGCGGGTTGCCGGGGTCGTTGGTCTTGCGGTTCTTCTCGCGCAACTGATAGACCGCCGCGAAGGCGCTGATGCCCTGGCCGGCGGGTTGCCACTTCACGCCGGCCTCCCACTGTTCGCCGCGCTGGGGCTTGAAGGCCGTGCCATACGCGTCCACGCCGCCCAAAGGCTGGAAGGACTCGGAATAGCCCGCGTACGGGGCCCAGCCGCCGTCCATCTGGTAGGTGAATCCTGCACGCTTGGTCCAGGCTTTGTCGTCCACCGCGGCCGCGGGGCGGCCCACGGTGTCGGTCTGGGCGCTGTCGTGGCGAAGGCCCAGCGTGGCAGTCCAGCGGTCCCACTTGATCTGGTCCTGCAGATAAAAGCCCAGCTGCTTTTGCACCACGTTCGGTTGCCGTACCAGCTGCGCTGTGGTGGGCGGCGTGAAGTTGCCGTACACCGGGTTGTAGACGTCGATGGCCGGTGCCACCGCACGCCAGGCCTGCTGGCCGGTGTGGTTGCGCTGCACGTCCAGGCCCGCGAGCAGGGTGTGGTCCGCGCTGCCGGTCTTGAGCTTGCCTTCGAGCTGCGTGTCGATCAGCAGCATGCGGCCGGTGTTGATGTTCCACACCGCGTCGCGCACGACGGTGCGGGCGTCGCTGTTGAACACGGGGCGCGCGGGGCGGCCTGTGGCGGCGTTGGCGGTGAAGCTGGTGTAGATGGTGCGGTAGTCCACTTCGCTCACGGTGCGGCGCAGGTTCTGGCGCACTGTCCAGTCGGCGTTCACGCGGTGGCTGAACAGGTAGCCCCAGGAGTTGTTGGTGGTGTCGTACGCGTCCCAGCCCGGCTCGCCGATGAAGGTGTTGCGCGGGATCTGGCCGTAGCGGCTGGCCAGCTGCGTGCCTTGCCACGGGAAGAAGCCGATGATCGAGCCGCTCTGGTCCTTCTGGTGCAGCGCCTGCAGCGTGAGCGAGGTGTCGGCGCTGGGCTTCCAGGTGAGCGAGGGCGCAAACACCAGGCGGTCGTCATCCACATGGTCGATCTGGCTGCCGCTGTCGCGGCCCACGGCCACCAGGCGGTAGAGCCACTGGCCGTCCTGGTCGAGCGCACCGGTCAGGTCGGCCGCGATCTGCTTGCGGGCGTTGTTGCCCAGCTGCAGCTGCACCTCGCGCTGCGTTTCGGCCTGCGGGCGTTTGCTGGTGAGGTTAAGCACGCCACCCACGCTGCCCTGGCCGTACAGCACCGAGGTCGGCCCGCGCAGAAACTCCACCCGCTCCAGCGTGTAGGGGTCGGGCCGGCTGGTGTTGTAGGTGCCGTAGGTGCGCAGCAGGCCGTCCTGGTACTGCGACACGGTGCCGCCGCGTGCGGCGAAGCTGTCCACGCGGCTGTCGAAGTAGTTCGACACCGCCCCGGCCGTGTACGCCGTGACCTGGCGCAGCGTCTGCACGCCCTGCGCCTCGATCTGGTCGCGGGTGATCACGCTGATGGCCTGCGGGGTTTCGATGAGGGGCGTGTCGGTCTTGGTGGCGCTCAGCGCCCGTTTGGCGACGAATCCGGTGACCGGGGCGGTGGGGCTTTCCTGTTCGCTGCCCGCACTCACGGTGACGGGGGCCAGGGCCTTGTCGGCCGTGGGCGCGGCCGTGCCTTCGGTGGCGGCCTGCTGGGCGTGGGCGGCGCCGCACAGGGCGAGCAATGCGGCCTGCGCGATGGCGGTGCGGCAGGCGGTGGTGCCAGATCTCATGGTGCTGTTTCTCCGATGGTTGAAAACTTGTCCGGCCCGAGGCGCCAGGCTTGCGTGGGCCAGCGCTGGCCTGCGGGCGGGTGGTGGGTCGGGTGGGGTGGGGGAATCGCTTGCCGTCAGAACGTGTAATCCAGCGACACCTGCACCGTGCGCGGCTGGCCGGGCACCACGGTGCCAAAGCCGGCCGCCGTGGCCGTGCCGTCCAGGTAGTAGCGGCGGTTGCCCGCGTTCTTCAGGTTGGCCTGCAGCCGCACGCCGCCTGCGAACTGGTAGCCCACGGCCAGGTCGACCGTGGTGAAGCCCGGCAAGCGCCACTTGTTGTCGTTGGCGATGAACTTGTCGCCCTGGTGCACCAGGCCGCCGCCGACCCACAGGCCGGGCAGTTGCGGCAGGCGGTACTGCGTCCACAGCGATGCGTTGCGGCGCGTGGCCAGTGCGACGCGGTTGCCCACGTTGGCCCCGGCGGTGGTGTCGGCCAGCACCTTGGGGTTCTGAAAGCTGGCCTGGGCCGTCACCGTCCAGCCGGGGGTGATGCGGCCTTGCAGCTCCAGCTCCACGCCCTTGATGCGCTGGCGCGCGGTCAGCACCGAGTAGCCGGGGTGCAGCGGGTCGGTGGCGGGCGCGTTGGTCAGCTCCAGGTCAAAGGCCGACACCGTGGTCATCAGGCGCTTGTCCAGCCACTCCTGCTTCCAGCCCACTTCCAGCTGCTTGCCTTCGGAGGGCGGCGCGGCGCGGTCGCCCCAGATCAGCGTGCCCGAGTTGGCCTGGAACGAGCGTGCGTAGCTGGTGTACACCATGCTGCCCGGGCGCACTTCCCAGCTCAGCGCGGCGCTGGGCTGGGTCTGGCTCAGGTCGGTGACCGGCGCGGTGTAGGCGTCCTTGAACTTGTCATGGCGCAGGCCCAGCAGCAGGCCGAAGTCGCCCAGCACCATGCGGTCCTGCACGAACACACCGGTGTTGCGGGCGTCCGATGAGAGCTTGCCCACGCCGGTGGAGGCCACGGGTGGCACCAGGCCTGCAACGGGGTTGTACAGGTCGATGGCGCCCAGGTTGCCTGTGGTGCGCGCGCCGTAGAAGCCCGCAATGGCGCGCCAGTCCAGACCCGCCAGCATCGTGTGTTTGACCGCGCCGGTTTGCAGCTGCGCGCGCAGCTCGGCCAGTGCCGTGTCCGACGTGTATTTTTGTCCCGGCGCCATCCAGTAGGTGCGCGCCACGCGGCCGTTGGTCACCGGTCCCATGGGCGACACGATGTTCACGTTGCGAAAGGTCTCGTTGCGCGACAGGTGTACCCGCGCTTCCAGCTGGTCCGTCAAACGGTGCTGCAGCTCGGTGGAGTAAAAGCGCAGATGGCCGTCGGTCTTCAACCATGGCTCGCCGTAGAACGCGCCCACTGGCAGCACGTCGGCGCTGCGCGGATTCTTGGGGTCTGGCACTGCCAAGCCGGAGGTGGAAGTACCGTCGATGCTCTGGGTCTCCGCCTGCGCACGCCATAAGGTGTCGGGCGTGATCTGCCATTCCAGGCTGCCCGCAATGCCTTGCTTGCGCGGGGTGTTGCCGTCCACGAAGCTGCCTCCCCGGCTGGCGCCGCCATCGAGCCGGTAGCGCAGCGTGCCGTCGGCGTTGAGCGGGCCGGTGAGGTCGAACTCCGCGTTGCGCCAGCCGTCGCTGCCCACGCCGACCTTCACGTTGCGCAGCGCCTCGGCCTGGGGCCGCTTGCTCACGTAGTTGACGAGGCCGCCGGGCGCGACCTGGCCGAACTCCAGCGCGGCGGGGCCCTTGATGACCTCGACCCGCTCGATGTTGAACAGTGGCGGGTCCAGCAGGTGGACGAACTTGGCGCCGTCGCGCAGGAAGTTGAAGGTGTTGTTGGCCCACAGCCCGCGGATGGAGAACTGCGAGTACGAGCCGTAGTACTCGCTGCGCATCGACACGCCCGAAGCGTTGCGCAGCACGTCGCGCTCGGTCGTGGCCATCTGCTGCTCCAGCAGCGCGTTGTCGATCACGCTGACCGAGCGGGGCGTCTCCAACACCGACAGGCCCAGGCGCGAGCTGCTCTGCGCGCGCCGTGCGGGTGTCGCTGCCGCGCCGGCGGTCGAATCGACCACATCCACCTGGCGCAACGATGGCGCCGCGGCGGGCGGGTCGGCAGGGTCTGGCGCCGCGCTGGTTTGTGCCAGGGCTGTACTGCACACGGCCAGCAGGGCGGCGTGGGCCACGGCGGTGCGCAAAAAGTTCGGTTGGATCATGATGCTATGGTTTTAATAGCTGCTGGCGCTTGTCCATCAAGCGGTAGGCGGCAATTGGATTGGGTCGGATTGGATTGGGTTGGCTGCATGCCTCATCCACGCTCTGGTCCGTTCGGGCCGAGCCTGTCGAAGCCAAGGCGCTTTCTGCGAAGGGCCCTTCGACAGGCTCAGGGCGAACGGTGGATTTGCGGCAAGCACCCCACCAGACGCTGGATGCAGAAGCCGCACCCTGCACGACACCGCTGGCGTGAGCGACTGGCTGTTGCCGGTGGTGCGTCGGCCCGCGCTGCAGGGACTGCGCAGAGCGTGGGTCCAGTCGCGGTGGCGCCTTGCGGGCTGCGCCGCGGCGGTCGCTAAGGCTCAGAGCGGATCACAAAACTCAGCGAAACGGTTCTGGCCAGGCGCCACGTCGCAAGCAGTACGCGCAGTACGAGCAGTACGACAAGACGTGGCAACAACGCCAGAAGCGTTTTGTGAGCCGCTCTCAGTGGGCCTTGGGTGGGGCGGGCAGGGCGGGCGACGCCATGCCGTCGGCCAGCACGAAGGTCAGCGTGGTCACGTAGCTGGCTTCGCCGTATTTCTCGCCCTGGGCTTCGCCGGGGGTCTTGTCGCTGTGCTTGACCTCGGCCACGTACTGGCCCTTCCAGGGCGTGACGAAGGTCACGGTACCGTCTTCAGCCGCCTCGGCCTCGCGCGTCCAGCCCGAGGGCGCTGCCAGCTGCACCTTGGCCTTGGGCAGTGGCGCGCCCTTGTAGACCACCTTGAACTCGCCAGGCTTGCCGGTGGGCACCAGGTCCAGCGGCGCGGTGGGCGCCACGGCTTGCGTCAGGCCCGCCACCCAGCGGGCCGAGGGCTGCCAGTACATCGCGGGCAGGTTGCGCTTGCTGCGGTCGATCAGCGGGTAGGTGGCGGCGGCGAACAGCGTGTCGGGCGTGCCGGCCACGGTGTAGTTGAAGCCGTCCTTGCCCAGCTGGCCGTCCACGCGCTGCGCGGCCGTGCCGGTGCGCTGCTCGAGTGCGGGCACGCCCTTGAATTTGTCCAGCGAGCCTGGCGAGGTCTCGCGCAGGTTCTCGTTGAACTCGCCAAAATGCAGGCGGGCCTGGCCGCCCGCGTTTTCCAGCCACACCTGGTGGGCGTGGGCGGCGGTGACGGCGGTGAGGGATGCACAGGCGAGCAGGGCGGCAAGCACGGGGGCCTTGGGGCGTAGGGACGAGGACATGGCAGTTTCCTTTCGGTGGTTTCAACAAAAATCGGCGAGCGCGCAGCGCTGCGCGCCCCTGGACGAGGGGGCGAAACGCGGTGCGAAAGGGAGTGGCTGCCTACGCCCGGTGGTCAGGCGCTGGGTGGCTGTGCGGCGGTGTGCAGGGTGCAGCGTCCGGATGAACGCGCCGCTGGGGCAAGAGGCTGTGGTGCAGAGTGGGGAGAGCCGGTGGCGTCAGAAGTCCACGCCCACGCTGACCGACAGCGTGCGCGGCGCACCCACCACCAGGTAGCCCGCGCCGGGGTAGCCGCCCGACGATGCCCAGTAGTTGCGGTTGGTGAGGTTGTCCACGCGGGCGCGCAGCGTCACGAGGCGGCCTTGCACCTCGGTCAGGTAGCGCACGCCCACGTCCAGGCGGTTCCAGCCGGGCACGCTGATGGTGTTGGTGG
This sequence comes from Acidovorax sp. LjRoot194, assembly GCF_964253015.1. Classification (NCBI taxonomy): domain Bacteria; kingdom Pseudomonadati; phylum Pseudomonadota; class Betaproteobacteria; order Burkholderiales; family Comamonadaceae; genus Acidovorax; species Acidovorax sp. LjRoot194. Next base: position 2,021,647 of record NZ_CAXUQB020000001.1, read on the forward strand.
CGTTGGCATACACCGAGCCGGTGTGCACCAGGCGGCCGTCCAGCGCCAGGCCGTTCACGCCCGGCACATCCCACTCGGCGCCGATGTTGGCCTGCAGCTTGGGCACGCCGATCACGCGGCGGCCGTCGGTGCTGGCGGTGCCCGTGTTCAGCTGCTTGGCTTCGAGCCAGGTCAGGCCGCCCAGCAGGCGCAGGCCCTTGGTCGCCTCGCCCTGCACGGCCAGCTCGATGCCTTGGTGGCGGTCCTTGCCGTTGCTGCGGAAGATGTTGTCGCTGCCCACATAGGCACGCGGCTTGGTGGTGGAGAACAGCGCCACGCTGCCGCCAAAGCGGCCGCCGTCGAACTTCACGCCCACTTCCTTTTGCTTGGCGACGTAGGGCGACAGCATCTCGCCGCGGTTGGCGGCAGTGGAGGGCGCGGTCGCGCCCTGGCTCAGGCCTTCCACGTAGTTGCCGTACAGCGACAGGCTCTTGTCCAGCTTGTAGACGGCCGCCAGCAGCGGGCTGGTGCGGTTCTGGTCGTAGCGGTCGGTCTCGGCGGCCGTGCCATAGGCGTAGTTGGCGATCTCCAGCTTCTGGTGGCGCAAGCCGCCGGTGAGCAGCAGGCGCTTGTCCAACAGCGAGATGGTGTCGCCGATGGCGAAGCTGGTCAGGCGCGTGCTGCCGGTCAGACGCGGGTCGGCCAGGTCGCCGCCACGGAATGCGCCTGCGCTGAAGCCTGGCAGCGGGCTGTACACGGGGTTGTAGAGGTTGGTGGACTGCGTGTTGGCAAAGTCCATCGCGTAAGCGTTCTTCTTGTCCGCGCTGAAGTGCGATGCCACCACCACCCACTCGTGGCCCACGCTGCCGGTCTGCAGCTTGCCGCGCAGGCCCAGCTCGCCGGTGTTGACGCTGTCCTTGCGGGTGTTGTCGAAGCGGTAGGTAGAGCCCGCGCCGGTGCTGCTGTCGCTCACCGTCAGGTTGGCCAGGGAGTTGGCCTCGGAGCTGCGGCGTGCGCCGGCCGCGGCCCAGCCGGTGATGTCCTGCGTGATGTCCCACTCGCCGCGCAGCGTGCCGAAGGTGTCGCGCTCGTTCGAATACGTCCAGGGCTGGGCGAAGTTGGTGCCGCCGTCGGGTGCCGTGGGCATCTGCGTGGCCGTGGCGCCCAGCGTCACGTTGGTGCGGGTGCTCTTGAGCTTGTGGTCCTGCCAGCCGATGTCGCCCGAAAGGCGCACGTCGCGACTGCGCCAGTCCAGTCCCACGGCTGCCAGGCCGAGCTTGACGTCTTCATGGTCCACGGCCGTGCCGCCGTTGTGGGTGGCCGCATTCACGCGGATGCCGGTGTTGCCGTCGGGACCGAAGCGGCGCGCGATGTCGGCCGCCAGCTGCGTCTGCCCGCCGCTGGAGACGCCGAATGTGACGCGGTTCAACGGCTCGTTGGGCGCGCGCTTGGGCAGCAGGTTGATCGAGCCGCCGATGCCGCCGCCGTTGGGGCTGGCACCGCTCAAGAAGGCCGATGCGCCGCGCAGCACTTCCACGCGCTCGAACAGCTCGGTGGCGATGTACTGGCGCGGCAGCAGGCTGTACAGGCCGTTGTAGGCCGTGTCGTCCGAGTCCAGGATGAAGCCGCGGATGAAGTACGCCTCTTGAAAATTGCCGAAGCCGCGCGCCACGCGCACCGTGGGATCGTTCTGCAGCACGTCGCCCACGCTGCGGGCGTGGCGGTCCTGGATGAACTCGTTGGTGTAGCTGGTGATGGAGAACGGTGTGTCCATCGCGTCCTTGGTGCCCAGCACGCCGGCACGGCCGCCGCGGGCCACCTGGCCGCCAGCGTAGGCCGGCGACAGGCCTTGCGCCGATGCGTCGGCACTGGCGTTCACCGTGACGGTGGACAGCGCCTTGCCTTCCGCGGCGGCGGCTGGCGCAGCCTGCTGGGCCAGTACGGCAGGCGCTGCCAGCGCGAACATCACGGCGGCGGCAATGGCCACCGGCGTGGCGGCAAAAACGGGGCGCAGCGGGGCTGGCTGGAACGATGTGGCTGGGCGCATGGTCGTGGTGTGAAAAATGAAGTTGAAGGAGGTGTCAGCGCGGCGCCGAAGTGGTGCCGCTGCTGTGGATGTCGGTGTCGACGGGGTCGCCGGCGCGGCCCGGGGTGGTCTGCGGTGCCGGGGTGTCACGGAGGGCGCGGCGTGCATGGTGTGCCTGCTGTGAAAAAGGCCATGAGAACCAGCCCATCACCGCCACCGGAACGCCCAGGCCCACCCACGACCACCAGTCGCCCCAGGTGTCGGACACCAGGGCGGTGATCAGGCCCGTGGTGGTCAGCACGCCCACCACGATGGGCCAGCCCCACAGCGACCAGAACGGGTTCGGCTTCATGCGCGGCCCTCCGTGCGGGACAGCGGGGTGCCGGTGCGTGCGGCAGGGATGGCGGTAGAGGCATTGGGCAGGCCGGTAGGCGCGGGCGCTGTGGCGGCTGCGGTGGTGCTGCCCGCCTGCACGCCCTTGCGCAGCCACAGGTACAGCCCGCTGCCCAGCACGACGATGGTCGCGATGTCGAGCAGCGCCCAGATGATCTTCATCGGCATGCCGCCGTAGTCGCCAAAGTGCAGCGGCTGCGACACCAGCAGCGCCGTCAGATACCACGGCAGCTTTGGTGCGGCGGTGACCTCTGCGGTGCGCGCATCCACCATCACGGGCTGCAGCAGCCGCGAGGTCAGCGGCTCGTTGCCCTTCAGGAAGAACGTGTTGTGGTGCGGGCTGGAAAACGCCGTGCCCGGGAAGGCGATGAACGACAGCTTCATGCCCGGCGCATGCGCCTGCGCGGCCTGCAGCGCCTGCTGCAGCGGCCCGCGCTCGGCCACGGGCACGGTGGGCTGGCCTTCGTACGGCTTGAGCAGGGTCGACAGCTGGTCGTACTGCCAGTACTTGATCATCAGGTCGGCCCAGGTGTTGATCATGCCCGTGCCACCCACCACGAAGGCCCACACCAGCGTGACGATGCCCAGCAGGTTGTGCAGGTCGAGCCACTTCACGCGGGTGGACCGGTCCCGGCGCACCTCGCCGAAGGCCAGCTTGCGCATGAACGGCGCGTACAGCACCACGCCAGTCACGATGGCCACCAGCAGCAGCAAGCCCATGAACCCCAGGAACAGCTTGCCCGCCAGGCCCGCGAACAGGTCTACGTGCAGGCGGAACATGATGTACATGAAGCCCTCGTCCACCGGCCGCTGCGACAGCACGGCGGCGGTGCGCGCGTCGACCGCGATGGACTTGAAATCCTCGGTCGGCGCGGGTGTGGGCGTGAGGGTCACAAACCACAGGGCGTCGTCGTCCTCGGGCTGCGAGGCGAACTGCACCACGCGCTCGGGGTGCAGCCCCTGCGCGGCGGCCAGCACCTTGTCCAGGCTGGCGCGCGGAGTGTGGGCGGGCATGGGAGGCGCTTCGACCTCGGTGCCCAGCAGGTGGCCGAGTTCGTGGTGAAAGATGAGCGGCAGGCCGGTCAGGCACAGCAGCAGCATGAAGACGGTGCAGACCAGGCTGGACCACTTGTGGGTCCATGACCAGCGGCGCAGGGCGGTGGGCGAAAACATGGCGGGTGGTGGTCAGCAGGTGATCCTGGCCTCGGCCCCCTCGCGGGCATGCCTGCCGACAGGCCGCTGCGGTCAGCGGCCACGGCGGCCGCTACAGCGAGCCAGATGGGCTTGGGTCCAGACGGTCGCCCTCTTCGATAAAAAGGGAAGGGGGCGACGGCGAGTGCTGGCTGGTCCGAAGGAGGGATGCTCCCCGCGACTGGCTTGCGGTATGAATGGTTACATTCTAAATGAGAATGGTTCTTTTTCTTGTGCGCGTGCGTTTTTGCAACAGCACATGCTGCGGCGGCCGTGGTTCACAGCACCGCAGCGAGGCACCGGCGCTGCCAAAAACACAAACGGTTGCTTCTTGGTAGCCCTGCCATCGCGTTGTGCGGCGTGGGCGGCGGCAGAATCGCACCGCCTGAAACAACGCCTTGTGAGCCCGTTGCCCTTCACGCCGGTGCATGCCGGTCGCTGCAAGGCTTTCGGCGGGAGTCGTTCAGGCGCGGCCACTGACGCGGAGGCAGTGGCCCGTGGCTGCGCGGCAACCCCGGCGTGCGGCCCGCACGCGGATCCATCAAAAACCAACTATTCCAACCCTCATGGCTTTTTCGTTCGGTCAAAAAATATCCAGTGCCTTGCAGGCCCTGCCCAGCAGTGCGCGGCTGGTGCTGTGGGCGGTGTGTATTCCCCTGCTGCTCTCGGGCATCGGCTATTGGGAATACCGTCAGTACGCCCAGACGGGGCTGTCTGCAGAGCAGCAGCAAATGCTGGCCGAGGTGACGGATGCGCTGGAGGCCGTGCGTGAGAACCCGCGCACCGTCATCACCATCGACGGGCAACAGCACAGCGGGTTTTCTGCATCCCTCAGGTTGCAGCAGATCGCCAAGAGCATTCGGGGCGACACGGCAACCCGCACCCAGGTAGCAGCGGTGGTGCGCCCGGCCAGTATCGCGGCCATGGTGGCGGGCGTGCTGACTGCACTGGTCGCGCTGGCGGGGCTGTACGGGGTCAGCGCAGCGGGCCGCCAGGCACTGCAGTCGCGCGATGCGCTGATGCGGCTTTTTGTCCGCTGGCGCAACCTGCTGCCCACCTACCTCACTGTGCACATGGGCCTGCTGATGGCCACGGTGGCTGGCCTGCTGGTGGCGCGCCTGGGGGTGGCGTACCAGGTGGTGATTCTGGAGCGCGCGGGATCGGGCGAGGCCAAGTTCCAGATGGTCATCCTGCTGGTCGCAGGCCTCGTGCTGTGGTGGGGCGCGACGCTGTTGCGGGCGTTGTACACATCGCTGCAGGTGCTGCATGACGAACCCAACGAAGTCATGGGCGTGTCGGTGTCGCGGCAAGAAGCGCCCGCCTTGTGGGCCTATGTGGACACGCTGGCCCAGGCCGCCGGGGCTGCAGCGCCCGCCCATCTGGTAGTGGGCTTGACCGATGGCTTCTACGTCACCGGCCACGCCATGCAACTGGTGCCCAGCGGCCAGCAGCTGACAGGCGAGACCATGTACCTGCCGCTGACCTATCTCACGCTGCTGCAGCGCGACGAGATCAGCGCCATCCTCGCGCACGAACTGGGGCACTTCGCAGGCGCCGACACGGCGTACAGCCTGCAGTTCTCGCCCATCTACCAGCGGCTGGTGGCCAGCCTGCACGCCATCTACGGCCGCAACAACAGCGGCTCGTGGGCGGATCTGCCTGCCACCACCTTCATCGAATACCTGCTGGAGCGCTTCGACCTGGCGGTCAAGCATTGGAGCCGTGTGCGCGAATTCGCGGCCGACCAGGTGGCTGCCCGGCTGGTCAGCGGCGAGGCGGTCGCACGATCGCTGGTGCGCGTCACCGCGCTGCACGACGTCGTGAACACCGTGCTTAACGAGATCGGCCGCCGCCCGCAGGAGGCGGGCAGCGACCTGGTGCAGATGCTGCACGATGCCGTGCGGGAAGCAGGCTTGAAGGCCCCCGACTTTGCGACCGAAGTGGCGACGATGCACCCCAGCGACACCCATCCTCCCACGCTGGAGCGTGCCAAGGCCGTGAACGCCCCGGTGACCGACGCCATGGTGCAGCGCGTGCTGGTGTTGCCTGACGACCAGGCCATGGTGTGGGTGCGCTCTTTGTTCGCCGACAGCCAGGGCCTGCAGGCGCGGTTGCTGGCCGACTTCAAAGGCCTGGCACGTGAACAGAACGAGCAGGTGCGCAAGAACCTGGCCGATACGGTGGAGCAGGCGCAAGGCTCTGTCGACTTGTTCGAGCGCAAGGCAAATGTCTGGCTTTTTGCCGGCTTTACCGCCATCGCTTTTGCTGCCTGCGCCGCACTGGTGGTGCACAGCTTCTCACCGGGTAAGTCGTTTGCCGGGTTTCAGACGCTGATCCTGATGACGGCGGGTCTGACGGTCATGCTGATCGGCATCACCTGGTGGTTCTGGCGGCGGTCCGTCGTCATGGTGATGCAGCTCACCGCCGAAGGCATGGTCGTGCCCGGCTGGCCGCAGATCGTGCCCTGGTCTTCGGTCAGCGACTACTCGTGCACGGTGGTCAACGGCTCCAACATGGTGATGACCTTCGACCTGGACCCCGCAGCCCCGCGGCTGCAGGCGCCGCATTCCAACCTGCGCCGCATCACTTACCGGCCGGCCAAGAACAAGCTGCTGGTGGGCATGTCGAAGGCGAAGGGCATGGACATGGACGCCATGCACGAGGCCGTGATGCGCTACCTGTCTGGCTGGCATGCGCGCCAGCATTTACAGTCGATGTGACCTGGCCGCGCACAAGCACCGGGCGAGCCCGCTGCCTGTGTGCCGCAGCCATGGCGGGATGCGTGCATGCCTGCATGCTCAATACCTGGCCTTCAGCGCCACCGTCACCCGCCGCGGCTCGCCATAGAAGTTCTGGCGGCTGACGCCCGACACCTTTTCGTAGTAGGTCTTGTCCAGCAGGTTGTCCACCGACAGATTCACCGACAGGTGGTCGGTGATCTGGTAGCCCACCTGCGCGTTGAACACTGCGTAGCCCGGTGCGTTGATGCGCAACGCGCCGCTTTGCGCGAAGAACTCGCTGCGCCAGGACATGCCGCCGCCCACGCTGAAGCCGCGCAGCGCGGGGTGGGTGAAGGCGTAGCGGGTGAACAGGTTCACGCTGTGGCGCGGGGTGATGGGGCTGAACACCTGGCCCTGCTGGGCCACGGGGGCCTTGAGGTAGCGGGTGTCGTTGTAGGCGTAGCCCGCCACGAGGTCCCAGCCGGGCTGGGGCTGGCCGCTGACCTCGGCCTCGAAGCCCTGCGCGCGGACCTTGCCGCCGGCGATGGATGCGTTGGTCACCACCGGGTCGGCGATGGCGCGGTTCTCGTCGATGATGCGAAAGAGTGCTGCATGCGCCTGCAGGCGCTTTTGCAGAAACTCGCCCTTCACGCCCAGTTCGACCTGCTTGCCCGTGCGCGGCTCGATCAACTGCTTGGCGGTGGTGAGCTGGCTTTGCACGACGAAGGTTTCGGCGTAGCTGGCGTAGGCGGTGTACTGCGGGTGGAAGTCCCACATCAGCGCCAGCGACGGCACGAACTGGCGGCCGGGGTCTGCGGCGGCAGTGACTGCGCCGGTGCTGGTGCTGCGCGTCACCACCTCCGCCCACGACAGGCGGCCGCCGGCCAGCAGCTTGACGGTGTCGGCCAGGCTGACCTGGGCCTGCCCGTACAGCGCGTTCTCGCGGCGGGTGATGAGGGAGGTGAAGCCCGGCAGCGGGATGTCGGGATAGGCCAGGTCGTAGTTGGGCCGCAGCAAATTGAAGGGCCGGGGCTGGCCGTAGGCGTAGTTGCCGTCCCAGGTCTTGCCCTCGTTGTGGCTCGCGCCCACCAGCAGCTTGTGGGTGCGGCCTGCCACCTGCACCGGCGTGGCCAGGAAGGCGTCGTAGTTGCGGGTGCGCACGTGGAAGTCGCCGTCCACCGTCTCCATGGTGAAGCTTCCGTTGGCGGCCAGCGCGCTGTTGGCGCGGGCCGAGCGGTAGAACGCCGTGCGGTCGATGTCCCGCGCGGACAGGCGCACCACGCCGCCGCCGGCGAGGCGGTGCTCCAGCTCTGCGAAGACGTCGGTGGTCTCCAGGTCTTGCCGGTTGGCTCGCAGGCCGGCAAAAGAACTGCGGGGCAGGTCGGCCAGGCGGCCATCGGCATAGGTGGGCAGGCCTTGGTCGATGGCGGCGCGTACGCGCTGCTGCGCTGCGCCCACCGACACGGTGGTGGACGGGGCGATGTCCCATTCCAGCGTGCCGTAGCCCAGGCGCTTGTTGTTGAACAGCGTATCGATGTGGCTGTCGCGGTCTTCCACCACGGCCACGGCGCGCGCGCGGATCGTGCCTTCGGCGTTGAGGCCGCCGCCCACATCCACCGTGCCGCGGCGCAGGCCGAACGAGCCCACCGCCGCGTCGGCACCGATGGCCAGTTTGGACGGGGCGCGCTTGCGCACCAGGTTCACCGTGCCGCCGGGTTCGCTCGCGCCCTGCAGCAGGCCGGCCGGGCCGCGCAGCACTTCGATGCGGTCGTACATGGCGGTGTCGAGCGTGCTGTAGTTGCCTTGCGGAATGGGCACGCCGTCGAGCTGGATCGCGCCCAGATCGAAGCCGCGCGACTGGAACGAGTTGTAGTTGCCCGCGCCGTCCAGCCGGGTGATGGTCATGCCGGTGCTCAGCTTGATCGCGTCTTCCACCTTGGTCAGGTTGCGGTCGTCAAGCTGCTGGCGCGTGACCACGCTGATGGACTGCGGCGTTTCGCGCGGGGCCTGCTGCAGCTTGCCCACGCTGACTTCGCGGGCGGTGTACTGGCCGCTGCCCTCGGTGGTGGCGCCGTCCGCGCCGTCGGTCACCTTGACCTCGGGCAATGCGGCCGTGGCGGCAGTGGTGGCGGCGGTCTGGGCCTGGGCTGTGGCCAGCGTGGCCAGCAGCGAGGCCGCCAGGGCCAGTGGGTGCATGCGCATGGTGCTTCTCCTCCTCGGTGTGTAAAATGCTATGTTTTTAGTAGCTGCTACCGCTTGTCTGTCAAGTGGCAGCAGCCATTTCTATTGAAAATTCGCAGCAGGCAGATGGCCTGGCGCGTCAGAACCGCGTGCGCAGCGTCACCTGCAGTGCGCGGGGCGAACCGGGCAGGATCAGGTTGTCGTTGCTGCCGTGGGCGGACACGTAGTACTTGCGGTTGGCCAGGTTCTTGATGTTCACGTCCAGGTCCCACTGGCCCACCGTGTACTGCAGCGCCGCGTCGAGCGTGGTGTAGCCGGGCAGGGTGACCAGGTTGGTCAGTGACGTGAAGCGCGCACCCACGTAGTTCACGCCGCCGCCCGCGCGCAGGCCGTGGCCCAGGTCCTTCATGGCCCACAAAAATGCCGAGTTGCGCGGCGTGAGTGCAGCCACCTTGCCCTGCGCCGCGATGGCCGCCGTGGGCAGCTGCAGCGAGCCCGTGGTGGCCAGCGACCGGGTCATGCGGCCATCAAGCCACGCGTAGCCCGCGCTCACGTCCCAGCGGTCAGGCAGGCGGCCATTGGCGGTCAGCTCCAGGCCGTTGGTGCGCTGCGTGCCCACGTTGATCTGGCGCGATGGGTTGGTCGGGTCGGTGTTCTTGATGTTGGTGCGCTCGAGGTTGAAGAGCGCGCCGGTGAAGTTCAGCCGGCCGTCCAGCACGTCGAGCTTCACGCCGATTTCCTTGTTCTCGGTGATCTCGGGCTCGGCGCCGGTGTTGTTGGCAGCCAGCGCAAAGGTCTCGGCCGAGGGCTGGAACGACTTGCTGTACGACACGTAGTACGACAGCGCATCGCTGGGCTGCCACACCAGGCCCGCGCGGGGGCTGAACTTCTTGTCGGTGCGCGACAGGCCCGCGAGCTTGCGGTCGAACGTGGTCTCCTGGCCGAACACGTCGTAGCGCGCGCCGACCAGCGCCTTCCACTGTGGTGCCAGCGTGATCTGGTTTTGCCAGTACAGCGCGGCAGTGTCCTGCGTGGTGTGGCTGGGGATGGCGCCGTCGGCCGCAAAGCTGGCGGCCGGGATGGCGGGGGCAGGGCGGTTGCCGGGGTTGAAGATCGGCACGCGGTCCGCGCCGCCCGAGACGGACTCGGCGCGCTTCTTTTGCTGGCCCAGCTCCACGCCCATCAGCCATTCCTGCTGGAAGCCGCCCAGCTGGTTGCGCCAGGTGACGTCGGTCTGGTTGAAGAAGCCTTTTTCATCGCGCAGGATGAACGAGCGCGTGCGGCCCACCGTCAGGTTCACCGGGTCGGTGGTGCCGCCGGGCAGGGTGTTGTAGCGGTCGAGCGCGTAGTCGTACAGACGCGTGACGTTGCGCACCGACCAGTCGTCGTTGAAGCGGTGGTTCAGCGTGGCCGCGAACGACTGCATGGTGCTGGTGGTGGTGTCGTCCCGCGCGGCATTGCTGGAGCCGTAGTAGGTGCTGGCGGGCACGTTGACGGGCCGGCCATTGAGCGCCGGAATCCCGAAGTCCGTCAGCCGCTTGTCGCGGGCGTTGGTGTACTGCAGCAGCAGGTCGGTCTGCGCCGCGAGCTTGAGCGCGAGCGATGGAGCGAAGTTGTGGCGCTTGACGAACTGCTGGTCGCGGTAGCTGCCCGACTCCTCCACCGCGGCGTTGATGCGAAAGGCCGCGGTGTCGCTGATGCCCACATTCACATCGGCCGTGGCGCGGCGGTAATCGAAGCTACCGAGGCCCAGCGACGCCTCGCCCGAGGTCTCGCCGAACTTGGGCTTCTTGGTCACGCGGTTGATCAGGCCGCCCGACGAGCCGCGCCCGTACAGCACGGCGGCGGGGCCCTTGAGCACTTCCACGCGCTCGATGTCGGCCAGGTCGCGGAAGTACAGCGCATCGTCGCGCACGCCGTCGACAAACTGGTCCGCAATGGCCGTGAAGCCGCGGATCACCACCTGGTCGCGCTGGCCGTCGCCGTGGCTCATGGCCACGCCGGGCACGTTGCGCAACACGTCTTCCATCGACCGTGCGCCCTGGTCGCGCATAAGCTGCTCGGGCACCACGTTCACGGCCTGGGGCACATCGCGCAGCGGCGCGCTGCCCTTGGTGGCCGAGGTGCTGGCGGCGGGCGAATAGCCGTCGTCGCCCGTGGTGGACTGCACCGTGACCTCGCCCAGCGTTTGCGGTGCGGTGCCGGGTGGCGGGCTCTGGGCCCACGCAGCGCTGCAGAGCGCAGCGAGCAGGGCGGCCGACAGGGGCCTGAGCGTGAGAGATCGCTGAAATGCGTGCATGATTTTTCCGTTGGTTGTGTGCGCAGCGCAGGTGAAGACAAGCTCGCGCCCCGTGCCTGGCTGGGGCCGGTGGTCGGCCTTGGCTGGGAGGTGTGCGAAGCGGTGAGAGGAAACGCGGGAGACCGAAGGGAGCGAGGAGAACGAGAAGAGCCAGAAGAACCGGAAGAGCCAGGAGAACGAGTGGCAGCGGATAACGCGGTAGACGGGCAATCGCCAGGAAGGAGGGCAGGCAGAAAGGGCCGTCGCGTTGATGCGCGGCTGCGCAGGTCTTACGGCTGCGTCAGCTGCTCAGCAACGTGCGGCGCCGTGCTCCATCACCATCCGCCGGCCCATGCCAGCAGGCCGGCTGCCAGCGCCAGGCCCGCTGCGGGTGCCGCATGCTTCGGCTGCCAGGTCACCATGGCGGTGACGGCCACAGCCGCAACCGAGAGCGCGACCGTCCACGCTGTCACGCCCAGCGAGGCCGGTGCGTCGCCCGACGGACGCGCCGCCAGCCACAGCGAGAGCAACAGCAAAAGCCATCCGGCGCGGCGCAGGTGCAGCAGGCGGCGCGCCGTGCCCCCCTGGCCCAGGGCGTCTTCGTGGTGGCGGTCCATGCCCAGCGCGATGGCCGACCATGCGGCAAAACACAGCAGAAAAGCGGACATGGATCAGGCCCCCGTAGTGGAGACGTCGGGCGTGGCCGACAGCGCCGGTGCAGCGGGCTGCGGGGCCGATGCGTTGCCGGTTGCGGCGTGGCGCGGTGCCTGGGACACCGCCGCCCGGCCCTTGGCCACGCGCCCCGGGCGCAGCCGCCAGGACAGCCAGCACAGCAGCAGGCCCGTGGCCAGGAACGACAAGTCCATGCTGGCCCAGATCCATTCGCCCGCGGGCAGCGTGATGCCCAGGTGGGTGTGGGTGGTCAGCGCATTGATCAGCGGCAGGGCCGTCCACACCACACCCGCGGCCCCCAGCGGCACCGACCAGCCCATGCGGCTCGGCCGCACCACAGCGCACGCCAGCGCCCACAGCAGCGCGATGCCCCAGGCGCTGAAGAACCAGCCCAGCTCAGTATCGGCCCGGCCCTCGATGCCCACGGGGATCAGCCGGTTGGAGGCCACGTACACGCCACAGGCCAGCGGCAGGCCCGCCAGCGTGGCGATGTTGATGGCGGCCACCAGGCGCTCGCCGAACGGCGCCTTGGTGCGCGCTGCGGCTGCGTCCTGGCGGCCGGCTTTGGTTTGCGACAGGGCGCTGCGCTTGACGGTCCACAGCACCATGCCGGTGGCGATCATCAGGCTGCCCAGCACGCCAAAGCCGAACAGGGCCCAGCGCATGCCCGCATCGGCAAAGCGCGCTAGGTGCAGGCCGTACAGCACGCCGTAGGTCTTGGCGGCCGGGCCGGTGGGGTCGGCCTGGTCCAGCCACTGGCCGGTGGTGGCGTCGAACAATAGGCGCGGCGGGCGGTACTGCAGGCGGTCACCCTCGTGGCGCGTGACCTCGACCACTGCGCGGCCCTTGGCATCGCGGCGCGCCTGCACGCTGCCGATGCGCCCGCCGTCCCAGCGGGTGCGGGCCTCCTGAAGGATGGGCTGCAGCGCGATGGCGGGCAGGGGTTCCACCTTGTCGCCCGCGCCGCGGCGGGGGCGGCTCTCGGCCTTCTCGCCCTGCAGGTCGGCAAAGTACGCGTTGGAGTCCACGCCTTTTTCATTCTTGTACGTGGTGGCGATGCCGGCGGGCATGTACAGCGTGTGGAAGATCATCAGCCCGCTGAAGGTGATCATCAAATAGAACGGCAGCACCAGCACGCCGGTGACGTTGTGCGCGTCCAGCCAGGCACGCTGCCCGCCCTTGGTGGGGCGGAAGGTGAAGAAGTCCTTGAAGATGCGGCGGTGCGTGATCACACCCGTGATCAGCGCGACGAACATCAGCATCGTGGCCACGCCCACCACCCAGCGGCCTTCGAGGGTCCAGCGGCCCTTCTGGGCCGTGCGCAGCTCGAAGTGGAAGCGGTAGAAGAAGTCCCCGCCCATGGTCTGGCGCGCCTCGATGGCTTCGCCTGTCTGTGGGTTCATGCGAAGCGTCTCGAACCGGCCATTGCCGGTGCCGCGCCACAGCAGGTTGACGGCGGGGTCGCGCTCGTCCGGCAGGTGCATGATCCACTGCGTGACCTCGGGCGACTTGCGCACCAGCGCATCCAGCGACTTCTGGGCCACCTGCGCATCCGCCGCGGGCAGGCCGTGCATCTCGGGGCGCATCCACAGGTTGAACTCGTTCTTGAAGAACGACAGCGTGCCGGTGAGGAAGATCGCAAACAGCAGCCAGCCCAGGATCAGCCCGGCCCAGGTGTGCAGCCACGACATCGCCTGGCGAAAGCCCTCGCGGTCGTTGGGTGTCCTGGCGGCTTTGGCCTTGGCGTTCACAGTAGCCGCCGTGGGCGTGCCCGCTGCAATGTCTGCGGACGCGTCGGGTGTCAGTGTGGTGGTGTTCATGCGGCGGCCTTCATCCATTGCGGCGCCATGGCGCAGGCGCCCAGCACCAGCGCTGGCAGCAGCGTGCCCGCCCAGGCTCCCAGGGCGGTGCGGGCATAGAACGCCCAGCCCGCGGCCATGGCGTAGGCCAGCCAGGCCAGCATGGTGGCGGTGAGCACGGCTTCCACCCGCGGCATGAACTGCGCCAGCCCCAGCGACAACGCCGCCGCGAACCCCGCCGCCAGCGCATAGCCGCCGCCAATGGCCGCCACAGCGCGAGAGGTGATGGCCAGCCGGTAGCGCCAATCGACGCGCGCGGCCTTCATGGCGTGCCTGCCGCAGGTCGGCAGCGGGCCAGCGGTGATCCCATCGGTGGGGACGAAGGCGACGAAGGCGACGAAGGGGAGGCCCCGGGCAGGCAGGGGCTGGCGGTGCGGCGCAGCATCAGGGATGGCTCCAGGCAGGTTTGCAGGCGAAAACGGTCAAACGCTGGCTGCAGCGGCGGGGCGGCAAGGCCCCGGCTGACTGGCTGGCTGGTGTTCAGGAGATTCAGGCCAGCGTGCGGCGATCACTGGATGCCCATGGCCTGAGCATCAGGCGGGCGTCGCAGGGGTCAACGCTGGTCGTAAGAACGCATTCTACTTTTGTTGAGAAGCATTCGCATTCGTTGGGTCCAGACTTTTGCTGTCTTGATGTGCGGTTGCAACATTCTGTGACGCGGTCGCGTGTCTTTGGGGGCATGGCCGGCCCCCTTAGCAATCTACTGGGGCCCAAATATCAGGCGACAGGCTCGTTCTCCGGCAGCAAGCCTCTGTCACCGAAAACGGAAAATGCGGCAGCTGCTGAAGCTTTGACGCTGGACCACCTCACCCCATCTTCGGGCCGCAAAAATTGAGGCGTAACTTTGCAAAACTCGTCTATATCGGCTTGAACCCGAGACAGTGCGTTCAACTCACGCAGCGTAAAAGCCGGGGCGCCGAAACTTTCAGCCACAGGCGCGTCGTTGGTCCAATCGCTCCATTGATTGACAAGCTCTGCCAGATCCTCGTCTTTGTCTGCGTGCGCAGCCGCTCCCAGCCATTCGAACAGGCGGTTGCGTATGCGTTGTGCTACGAGCTGGTGGGACGCTTGCATAAGTCAGGAGCCTAACGAAAAAACTTGGTTGAGCAGGCACAAAAAAACGGGCCGAAGCCCGTTTTCCTGATTTCTTCTTTGCTTTTTTCGTGGAGCGCTCTGAGAAAACTGAAGTCTTTGAGGTCTTGCTTACTCTGCCTCGCCCATCTGGGATTGCAGGTAGTTTTGCAGGCCGACCTTGTCGATCAGGTCGATCTGGGTTTCCAGGAAGTCGATGTGCTCTTCCGTGTCGTCCAGGATCTTTTGCAGCAGGTCGCGGGAGACATAGTCGCGCACCGTTTCGCAGTGGGCAATGCCTTCCTTGATCGTCGCCTGGGCGCCTTGTTCGGAGCGCAGGTCGCAGGCCAGGATCTCCGGCACGTCTTCGCCGACTTGCAGCTTGGCGAGGTCCTGCAGGTTGGGCAGGCCGTCCAGCGTGAAGATGCGGTCCATGAGCCAGTCGGCATGCTTCATCTCACCGATGGATTCCGAATACTCCTTCTTGGCCAGCTTGTCGAAGCCCCAGTGCTTGAGCATGCGGTAGTGCAGGAAGTACTGGTTGATGGCAGTGAGTTCGTTCTTCAGCTGGGCCTGCAGATGGCCAATGACCTGTGCGTCACCTTTCATGGGGACTCCTTGTTTGTTCTGTGGATTCGGGCCCGATTGTCGTGACCTCGATCAATCACCGCAAGCCAAACCCCTGTGTCTTCGCTCTGTCTGCGTGTGATGCTGAGTTGTGTTCGCATCTGCAAGGCAAAAAAAGGCTGGCCGCCCTCTGGCAACCAGCCTTTCACGGCGCATGGCGCGCCGGTTGTCCTCACGCAGGCATCAAGCCATCACGCGCTCACGGCAGCACGATCGCCACTTCCTTCTCGGCGCCCGAGGCCGTGGCTTTGCAGACCGCGTACACCGTCTGCGCGGCGGTGGTGCCCAGCGACAGCGACTTGGAGTGGCTGAGCCCGTTGGCGGTGGCGGCGATGTCGTCGTACAGCGCGCCGTAGCTGTTGCCCGTGGTCCACGACGCCCGGCACGCGGCGGCCTGGTTGGTGGCCAGCACGTAGCTGGCGTTGTAGCCCGCGTGGGTGACGGTGCCCACGGTGACGGCCAGCGGTGTCTGGGTGGCAGGGGGCGTGCCGGTGCCGGGCAGGCCGGTGGACTTTAAGGCGCCCACCGGGATCTGCACCATGTAGGCATCCACATCGGTGGCGCTGCCGGTGCCCCAGTTGGAGTTGAACAGCACCTTGGTGAAGTCGCGGTTGACGGCGGCGTGCGGCTCGGACCAGTAGCCGTTGGAGACCACGCGGGTGAACGCCAGGTTGTGCACCTGCGGGTTGTCCTTGAGCTCCAGCGCCATGAGCTTGCGGTGGAACCACTGGCGGCCGCCGTACTCGCCATAGGTGCTCAGCAGCACCCAGCCCGGCTTGCTGAAAGCCTTGCCCGAGAGGTGCAGTGCCGTGGCCGAGCCGTTCAGGTAGCTGGGCAGCAGGAAGGTCCGCACGCCGGTGCGCAGGTTGACCATGAAGATGTCGCCCACGTTGGCCTGGTAGTCCACCGACACGTACACGTCGTCGCCGTTGGCGTCGATGGCCAGGTCCGAGTGCTCGGACTTGTGCAGCAGTTTCTTCGATTGGCTGAAGTCGCGCGAGTAGGCCACGGTGCCGCTGGCATCGTCGCCCGAGACCACGCAGTAGTTGCCGCTGGGGCTCATGCTCACGTGGTCGGGGCGCACACCGTTGGTGTTCTTGGTGCCGAGGATGGTGTTGGTGTCGCGGTCCCAGGTGACCACGCCCAGACTGTTCCAGGCGGCGTCTTCCACCATCAGGCACCAGTAGCGGCCGTCCTTGGAGGGCGAGCCTTCGGAGCGGGTCCATGCCGCATTGGCACCGGGCCAGCGGGCCTTCAGGCGCGCGGCCAGGTCACCCAGCACGCGCGTGGTGCCAGTAGCGGTGTTGAGCTCGTGGATCTGCATGCCCACGCCGTTGGTGGGCAGGTAGTACAGCAGGTCCGGGTTCGTGGCGTGCCACTGCGGCTCGGCGTCGGCGGCCAGGAACGGCAGCACCTTCAGGCGGGCATGGGTGTGGGCGTCGTACAGATGCCAGTGGCCGTCGAGCGCGTAGACCAGGTGGCGCGTGCTGTCGGCGTTGAAGGGCTGGCGGCGCGAATAGTCGTTGCGCGCGAAGGTCGACACGCCGTCGGCCGTGTGGTTCGTGGCGCGCGTCAGGCAGGTCTGGTAGTTGGGCTCGGCCAGGGCGGTGCCCTTGGCGGGGTTGGCCAGCGCAGCAGCGGTGTCCAGGGTGCGAGTGGTGCTCAGCGCAAAGGCAGGGCGCGCGTCATAGAAGGCCTTGCAGCCGGGGCTCAGGGCGGATGCGACGGCCGAGCCGCCCGGTGCGGCAAAGCGCAGCGCGCCGTTCCACAACACCGAGCGTTGGCCGGGGATCACGTCCAGGCCGTCGAACGCCTTGTCGCCGATGCCGCGGTCCAGGGTCACGCCCTCGGCCGTGGCGGCCACGGTGGTGCCGTTGACCGTGATGGACTCCACATACAGGTTGCGGTCTTGGCCGTTGGCATTGAGGTCGTTGGTGAACACCACGTCCACCTTGTCGCCGCTGCCGATGGCCGGCACCGAGAAGCTGTAGTTCTGGTAGGTGGTCTCGCGTACCTCGGTGTCGGCCACGGCCACCCCGTTGACGCGCAGTTGCATCAGCGCGCCGACATTGGCCAGCAGGCTGGCCCGGGCGCGCACCACGAGGTTGGCGGCCTCGGCCTGCGCCTGGGCCGAGCTGGCGGCCCGCATGTCCGCGGCGGTGCTGGCGGTGTCGCTGCCCCCGCCGCCACAGGCGGCCAGGGCCAAAGCGGCCGTCCCGCAAGCCACTGCGCGGGTTAAAGATCTGGTGGTGTTCATTAAAACGACCCTCTCGTTCAGTTGATGAGTTGTGCTGCCATGGCCTCTGCCCTTTGGGGGCAAGGGATGCATGGCTTTGTAAGAAGCGCAAAGAGGGGCCACCAGAGCTCACGCCGTTTCAAACGGAAACACAATGACCGCGGAGATGGCGATGCAGGTGGGGTGGCGCGGGGGGCTTTTCATCACCCTGCCATGCAGGCTTTGTATAGTCACAGTCAATTGATTCAATGCAATCAATTAATTGGATTCATGGGCTCAATGGGCCTAGACTTCAGCCTTGTTCAGTCAACCAACCATTAAGGAAACAGCAATGTCCCTGATCAACACCGCAGTTCAGCCCTTCAAGACCACCGCCTTCGTCAACCGCAACGGCAAGGGCGAATTCATCGATCTGACCGAAGCCGATCTGAAGGGCAAATGGTCTGTGCTGATCTTCATGCCTGCAGCGTTCACCTTCAACTGCCCCACAGAAATCGAAGACGCTGCCGACAACTACCCAGAGTTCCAGAAGGCCGGCACCGAGGTCTACATCGTCACCACCGACACGCATTTCTCGCACAAGGTGTGGCACGAAACCTCCCCCGCCGTGGGCAAGGCCAAGTTCCCCCTGGTCGGCGACCCAACGCACCAGCTGACCAACGCTTTCGGCGTGCACATCCCTGAAGAAGGCTTGGCTCTGCGTGGCACCTTCGTGATCAACCCCGATGGCGTGATCAAGACGGCCGAAATCCACTCCAACGAAATCGCCCGCGACGTCAAGGAAACCGTGCGCAAGCTCAAGGCTGCCCAGTACACCGCCGCCAACCCCGGCCAGGTGTGCCCCGCCAAGTGGAACGAAGGCGCCAAGACCCTGGCCCCATCGCTGGACCTGGTCGGCAAGATCTAAGCCGCCACCGATTCGGCAGAGCGCCCCAGCCCGGGCGCTCCAGAGCCGGACAGCGTCATGGCGCGTGTGCGCCATGCCGTCCGGCTTTTTTTCGCCCGTACTTTTCGCTCGTACTTTTTACGCGGGCCGAGGCGACAGGCATTGCAAACGCCGGTGTTTGCCACACCCTAAATAGACGACCACCCAAGAATTCAAAGCAAAGGACACCACCATGCTCGACGAACAACTCAAGACCCAGCTTTCCGCCTACCTGGAGCGCGTGCAGCAGCCGTTCGAACTGGTGGCGTCCCTGGACGACAGCGAGACCGCCCGCGACATGCTGGACCTGCTGACGACCATTCAATCCCTGCGCAGCGACAAGATCACGCTGCGCACCGACGGCAACGATGCGCGCAAGCCGTCGTTCACCCTGCAGCGCGTGGGCGCCACCAACAGCCTGCGTTTTGCCGGCCTGCCCCTGGGCCACGAATTCACCTCGCTGGTGCTGGCCCTGCTGTGGACCGGCGGCCACCCGCCCAAGATCGAGCCCGAGGTGATCGAGCAGATCGCCGCGCTCGACGGTGACTTCAGCTTCGACGTCTACATGAGCCTGACCTGCCACAACTGCCCGGACGTGGTGCAGGCGCTGTCGCTCATGGCCATCGTCAACCCCAAGATCAAGACCACCGTGATCGAAGGCGGCGCCTTCCAGCAGGAAGTGGCCGACCGCGAGATCATGGCCGTGCCCATGGTGTTCATGAACGGCCAGGTGTTTGCCTCGGGCCGCATGTCGGTCGAAGAGATCATCGCCAAGCTCGACACCGGCGCTGCCGCCCGTGACGCGGCCAAGCTGTCGGCCAAGGCACCGTACGACGTGCTCATCGTCGGCGGTGGCCCTGCAGGCGCCGCAGCCGCGGTGTATGCCGCCCGCAAGGGCATCCGCACCGGCGTGGCGGCCGAGCGCTTCGGCGGCCAGGTCAACGACACGCTGGCCATCGAGAACTACATCTCGGTGCTGGAAACCGACGGACCCAAGTTCGCCGCCGCGCTTGAAGCCCACACCCGTGCCTACGACGTGGACATCATGAACCTGCAGCGCGCCGACCAGCTGATCCCCGCGGCTGAGCCCGGTGGCCTGATCGGTGTGAAGCTGGCCAATGGCGCCACGCTGCAGTCGAAGACGGTGATCCTGTCCACCGGCGCGCGCTGGCGCAATGTCAACGTGCCCGGCGAAGCCGAGTACAAGAACAAGGGCGTGGCCTACTGTCCGCACTGCGACGGCCCGCTGTTCAAGGGCAAGCGCGTGTCGGTCATCGGCGGCGGCAACTCCGGTGTCGAGGCCGCCATCGACCTGGCCGGCATCGTGGCCCATGTCACGCTGATCGAGTTTGCCGACCAGCTGAAAGCCGACGCCGTGCTGGTCAACAAGCTCAAGAGCCTGCACAACGTGACCATCCACACCAACGCGCAGACCACCGAGATCACTGGCGCTGACGGCAAGGTCAATGGCCTCAAGTACAAGGACCGCGCGACCAATGTGGAGCACCTGGTGCAGCTCGAAGGCGTGTTCGTGCAGATCGGCCTCGTGCCCAACACCGAATGGCTCAAGGGCACGGTGGAGCTGTCCAAGTTCGGCGAGGTCATCGTCGACTCGCACGGCCGTACCAACATCCCCGGCGTGTTCGCGGCGGGTGACTGCACGACGGTGCCGTTCAAGCAGATCGTGATCGCAGCGGGCGATGGGTCCAAGGCCGCGCTGAGCGCGTTCGACCACCTGATCCGCATGCCGGTGGTGGCCCAGCCTGTGGCTGCGGCGCCCGCAGCCGCGGCGGTGGCAGAAACAGTGTGACAACGGGCATAAAAATGGCCGCTGCCGCTTGATAGTAAAGCGCTAGAAGCTATTGATTTCATAGCAAATCGCCAGCTATTGCCGTGCAGATCCAGGGAGCCTTCGGGCTCCCTTTTTTCATGGTGCGGCCGATGGATGCCGCCTGGTGCAAACTGCTGCGCCCGGGGTGGGTGCCCAAACCCCAAGACGCTACAAGGAATAATTTGCAACATATGTATTGATAATTATTCTCATATAGAATAACCGCTTCGTTGCCAGCGGACGTGCCAGCACCCGAGCGGTGAAACGGCGCGCAGAGCCAGCTTCCTGTCATTGATTTCGACCAGAGAAGAAGGGCCCCCCCGTGGCGCACGCATCCGCACTCCGCTCCCGCACGTTCAACCTCCATCCCGTGGCCTGGCTCGTGGCCTGTGCACTGGGCACCGCCTGGAACGCCCAGGCCCAGGGCGCGCCAGGCCCGCTGGGTGCAGGGCAGCTCATCGCTGCCGGCCCGGCGCTCAAGGAGGTCGTCATCAGCGGCTCGCGCAGCGAGCAGGACCCGGGCGAGCTGCCCATGAGCATCGACGTGATCAACGCGCAGGCCATCGAAGAAGGCCAGGTGCGCGACATCCGCGATGTGGCGCGCGATCTGCCCAACGTGTCGGTCGCGCGCTCGCCCGCGCGCTTCACGCTGGCCAGCGGCTCCACGGGACGCGAGCAGAACGCGGGCTTCAACATCCGCGGCCTGGACGGCAACCGCGTGCTGATGATGGTGGACGGCATCCGCCTGCCGCGCAGCTATGTCTTCAGCGCCAATGCGTTCGGGCGCGACTACCTGGACATCGGCCTGCTGCAGCGCATCGAAGTCGTGCGCGGCGCCACGTCGGCGCTGTACGGGTCGGACGGCATGGCGGGCCTGGTCAACTTCATCACGGCCGAACCATCGGCCTTCCTCGACGGCGACAAGCGCATCGGCGGGCGTGTGAGCCTGGGCTACGACGGCGACGACCACGGCAAGCGCGTGGGCGCCACGGTGGCGGGCAAGGCGGGCGACACGGTGCAGTGGCTGCTGGGCGGCAACGTCACGCGCGCCAGCGAGCTGGACAACATGGGCACCAACAGCGCGGCCAATGCCGACCGCACCCGCCCCAATCCGCAAAAGGACCAAAGCGGCGCGCTGCTGGGCAAGGTCATCCTCACGCCCGGCGGCGGCCAGCGCCATGTGTTCA
Source organism: Acidovorax sp. LjRoot194 (assembly GCF_964253015.1). Classification (NCBI taxonomy): domain Bacteria; kingdom Pseudomonadati; phylum Pseudomonadota; class Betaproteobacteria; order Burkholderiales; family Comamonadaceae; genus Acidovorax; species Acidovorax sp. LjRoot194. Next base: position 2,042,823 of record NZ_CAXUQB020000001.1, read on the forward strand.
CGCTGGAGCATGTGGACAAGACCTCCGACTACGAGCTGCTGACCGCGCGCTCCAAGCCGCCGCTGGCCGCCACGTCCGTGCTGGGCTCCACCTCGTTCACCGACATGCAGCGCAGCCGTGCGACGTGGGAGGGCGCGTGGCGAGTGAACTCGGCGCTGGCCGACGACCTGAAGGCAACGCTGAGTTTTCAGGACTCGCATTCGCGCGAATACGTCACCGAAGACCGCAACACCGCTGCCGACCGCGTGCGCGACGTGACCTACGACGAGCGCACCTGGCAGGCCAACCTGCAGGGCAGCAAGGTGCTGCGCGCGGGCGCTGGCGGCCTGGTGCAGAAGATCACCTACGGTTTTGACTACACGTCCGCCAAGGTCGAGAACCTGCAAACCGGTGTGACCCCGCCGGTGGGCGAGACCTTCCCGCTCAAGCGCTTTCCGGACACCACCGAGACCAGCGCCGCGCTGTACGTGCAGGACGAGTTCGTGACCGGCCCCTGGAGCATCACCCCGGGCGTGCGCTTCGACACCTTCCGCATCAAGGCCGACCAGGCCGGCTTCGGCGCGCAGGCCGTGTCCCTGTCGGGCAACGCCACTTCGCCCAAGTTCGGCGTGCTCTACCGCGCCAGTGAGCAGTGGAGCGTGTTCGGCAACTACGCGGCGGGCTTCCGTGCGCCCAACGCGGGGCAGGTCAACGCCTTCTTCGAGAACCCGGTCAGCAACTACCGCACGGTGCCCAACGCCAACCTCAAACCTGAAAAGAGCCAGAACTTCGAGCTGGGCGTGCGCGGCCGGCTGGACGCGCTGTCGGTCGAGGCTGCAGCGTTCACGGGCCGCTACAAGGACTTCATCGAAGACCTGCGCCAGGTCGGCGGCACCGGTGCGCCGGGCAACCCGCTGGTGTTCCAGTCGGTCAACATCGGCCGCGTCAAGCTCAACGGCTTCGAGGTCAAGGGCGAGATGCGCTGGGGCCAGTGGGCCGGTGGGCAATGGACATCGCCCTTCAGCTACGGCCAGACGCGCGGGCGCGACACCGCCACCGGCAGGCCGGTGAACACGGTGGACCCATCGCGCCTTGCGGCGGGCCTGCGCTACGACACCGGCGGCTGGATGGCGCGCCTGGATGCCACCCACGCCGCCGCCAAGAAGCCGAGCGACGTGGCGTTGGCCACGGGCAGCACGCAGTACCTCACGCCGTCGTACACGGTGCTTGACCTGTCGGGCCAGTGGCGCATCCGCAAGGACCTGCGCCTGAACCTCGGCATCTACAACCTGACCGACAAGAAGCACTGGCGCTGGGCCGACGTGCGCGGCCTGGCCGCCAACGCCAACTTCATCGACGCCTACAGCCAGCCCGGCCGCTCCGTGCGGGTGTCGCTGGTGGCCGATTTCTGAGTTCCGCTTTCAATCCCAGGCACCCACCCCAGGAGACCACCATGAGCCACGCTCCCGACCTGCCCGATGCAGGCAGCCACACCGACGAGGAATACAGCCTGCCCTGCGCCGAGGCGCTGCTGGCCGGCACGCTCGCCCTGATGACGGGCTACGTGCAGGCCTGCTGCGACAGCCACCGCGACGCCATGGGCCGCAAGATATCGGCCAACCTGCAGATGCTGGCGGACGCCGACGGCTTTACCGCCCACTTCCGCACGGTGGTCTGGAGCCTGCAAGGGCGTTGGGAAGAGCAGTGCAAGGCCCGCCAGGACACTGCTGCCACGGCCGCCATGGTGGCCGCCGAGCAGCGCCGCGTGCTGTGGCACACCGCGCCGGAGGCCATGCAATGATCGCCGCCGTGACGACCGCACAAGGCTTTGCGGCGGCTGCTGCGCCGATTGCCGCGCCGGACATCCGCGCGCAATTCGCCGCTGCACGCGCAACGGGTAAACGCGCCAAGGATGCGGCCGAGAGCATCGGGCTGTCGGAAGGCGCTGCAGTGGCGGCCCACGCGGGCGAGCACGACCACCCGCTCAAGGTGGTACCGCTGCAGGGCTCGTGGCTGCACCTTCTGCAGGCGCTCGAAGCCTGCGGCCCCTTGATGGCGCTGACGCGCAACGAAGGCACGGTGCACGAGAAGACCGGCGTGTACACGCACGTCTCGGCCACCGGGCCGGTGGGCATTGCGCTGGGCGAAGACATCGACCTGCGCCTGTTCTTTGCGCAGTGGCATGCCGGCTTTGCCGTGACCGAGCTGGCCAACGACCCCGCCAAGCCGCCATCGCGCAGCCTGCAGTTCTACAACGCGCAGGGCCGTGCGGTGCACAAGATCTTCACGCGCGACGCGACCGATCTGGCTGCGTTCGATGCGGTGATCCACCGCTTTGCACAGCCCAGCGCCGGCTATGTGTTTGGCGCCGCACCTGCGCCAGCGGCAGTGCTGCCTGACGCTGACATCGATGCCACCGCGCTGCGCGAGGCCTGGGCCGCGATGAAGGACACGCATGAGTTCTTCGGCATCACCAAGAAGTTCGGCGTGGAGCGCCAGCAGAGCTTTCGCCTGGTCGAAGGCCAGTTCGCGTGGCGTGCCACGCCGCAGGCCGTGCCGCGCCTGTTGGACGAGGCCGCGGTGGACGGCCTGCCCATCATGGTGTTCGTGGGCAGCGGCGGCTGCATTCAGATCCACACCGGGCCGGTGCGCAACATCCAGCCGCTCGATACGCCGCACGCGCAGTGGATCAACGTGCTGGACGAAGGCTTCAACCTGCACCTGCGCACCGACATGATCGCCAGTGTGTGGGTAGTCGAAAAACCCACCGCCGATGGCGTGGTCACCTCTGTCGAAGCGTTCGACCACGCGGGCGAGCTGATGGCCATGTTCTTCGGTGCGCGCAAGCCCGGCAAGCCGGAGCTGCAGGGCTGGCGTGACCTTGTGGCGGGCCTGCCCGAGCTGCAGGAGCAAGGGGATATGCAAGCGCAGGAGACAGCCCATGCCGCGTGACGAATGCATCGATGCGCAACAGGGCCGCAGGCAACTGCTGCGCGGGCTGGCCGCACTGCCGCTGCTGCCTGCTCTGGGCGCCGAGCGCGCACTGGCGGCCGGCCCGGCGCGCATCGTCTCGCTGGGCGGTGCATTGACCGAGGTGGTCTACCTACTGGGCGCACAGGGCCAACTGGTGGGCACCGACACCACCAGCCTGTTCCCCGAGGCCGCGCTCAAGACCGCCAAGGTCGGCTACATGCGCCAGCTGTCGGCCGAGGGCCTGCTGTCCCTAAAGCCCGACGCCGTGGTGGGCACCACCGAGGCCGGTCCGCCCGTGGTGCTGGACCAGGTGCGCAGCGCCGGTGTGCGGGTGGAGCTGGTCAAGGCCGACCACACCTGGGACGAGGTGCAGCGCAAGGTCGCCACCGTGGGCCGCGTGGCCGGCCGCGAGCGCGAGGCGCAGGCCTTGCAGGCCGACCTGGATGCGCAGTGGGCCGCGGTGCAAAAGCTGGTGGCCGCGTCCACGCGCCGCCCGCGCGCGATCTTCATCCTGTCGCACGGCGGCAGCCCCATGGTGGCGGGAACCGGCACGGCGGCCGATGCGCTGATCCGCTTTGCGGGCGCCACCAACGCCATCACCCAGTTCGCAGGCTACCGGCCGTTGACGGCCGAGGCCATGGCCAGCGCCGCGCCGGAGGTGCTGCTCAACAGCACGCAGGGCATCGAAGCGCTGGGTGGCGAGGCAGCCTTCTGGCAGCGGCCTGAACTGGCCCTCACACCCGCGTTCCGCCGCAAGGCGCTGGTGGCCATGGAGGCCAGCCACCTGCTGGGCTTTGGCCCACGCCTGCCCGGCGCTGTGCGCGAGCTGCACACCCGCACGCAGGCGATCACGGCGTGAGCGGCGTGGCCGTGGCGCAGCCGGGGGCGCGCTGGTCTTTGCGGCGCCTGTCGCCGCGCGCAGCGTTGCTGTGGGGCGTTGCGCTGGTGGGCCTTGCGTTCGTGTGGGCCAGCACGCAGGGTGCATACGCCATTGCGCCGGCCCAGCTGTGGCAGGTGCTGCTGCAGGCCCTGGGCGCGGCGCCGTCGGCCGAGCAGGCACCTGAATATCTGGTGTTCATCAACATCCGGTTGCCGCGCCTGCTGATGGGCGTGGCCGCGGGGGCGGGCCTGGGGCTGGCCGGCGCGCTGATGCAAGGCCTGTTCCGCAACCCGCTGGCCGACCCGGGCCTGATCGGCGTGAGCAGCGGGGCCGCACTGGCGGCCGCGCTCACCATCGTGCTGGGCAGCCACTGGCTGCCCGACCTGCCGCGCACGCTGGGCAGCTGGACGCTGGTGGGCATGGCGTTTGGCGGCGGCCTGCTGGTCACGGCGCTCATCTACGGGCTGGCACAGGCCGATGGCGGCACGCGCATGGGGCTGATGCTGCTGGCCGGTGTGGCCGTCAATGCGCTGGCGCTGGCGGGGCTGGGCTACCTCAACTTCATCTCCACCGACGAGCAGCTGCGCAACATCCAGATGTGGCTGCTGGGCAGCCTGGGCGGCGCGCGCTGGAGCGCTGTCGCCCTGGTCGGCTCCATCGTGGCCTTTGCCTGCGGTCTGGGCCTGGCGCTCGCGCGCCCGCTCAACGCGATTGCCCTGGGCGAGGCGCAGGCGGCGTTGCTGGGCGTGCCGGTGGAGCGCACCAAGCGCCTGGCGGTGCTGGTCACCGCGCTGGCCGTGGGCGCTGTGACCGCCGCCACCGGCATCATCGGTTTCATCGGCCTGGTGGCGCCGCACTGGGTGCGCCTGGTGGCCGGGCCGGACCACCGCGTGGTGCTGCCGGGCTCGGCCCTGCTGGGCGCTGCGCTGGTGCTGGCGGCCGACGTGGTGGCGCGGACCGTCGTCAAGCCGGCGGAGCTGCCGCTGGGGGTGCTCACAGCCTTCATCGGTGTGCCGCTGTTCCTGGCCATGCTGCGCCAGTTCCGGAGCAAGGTATGAACGCCGCCTCGCTCCATGCCGGCGATCCGCTGGTGTGCGATCAGTTGGCGGTCGGCCTGCCGGGCCGGCCCTTGCTGGCCACCGTGCATGCACGCTTGGCCCCTGGCCGCTTCACCGCCATCCTCGGGCCCAACGGCGCAGGCAAGTCGACGCTGCTGTCCATGCTGTCGGGTCAGCGCGCGCCGCGCTCGGGCTCGGTCAGCCTGGGGGGCAGGGCGCTCTCTGCGTTGGGCGCATTGGAACTGGCGCGCCTGCGCGCCGTGCTGCCGCAAGAGACCGCGGTGGCCTTCGACTTCACGGTACGAGAGGTCGTGGAGATGGGGCGCTTTCCGCACCGCCAATCGCCCAGTCAGCACGAGGCGCGCATCCCCCGCGACGCGATGGAGGCCACCGGCGTAGCCCACCTGGCGCAGCGCGGCGTCAACACCCTGTCGGGTGGCGAGCGCGCCCGCGCCCACCTGGCCCGTGCCCTGGCGCAGATCTGGGAGCCCCGGCCCGACGGCGCCACGCGCTGGCTGCTGCTGGACGAGCCCACCGCCGCGCTCGACCTGGCGCACCAGCACCAGGCCATGGCCCTGGTGCGCCGCTGGGCGGTGGAGCAGGGCATCGGCGTGGTGGCGGTGCTGCACGATCTGAACCTGGCGCTGCGCTATGCGCACGACGTGGTGCTGATGGGGGCAGGGCGCTGCGACGTGGGGCCCGTGGGGCAAACGCTGGACGCGGCAGCCATTGCGCGCGTGTGGGGCGTGCAATGCTCCGAAGTGCGCGCCAGCGACGGTGTGCCGCAGTTTTTGGTGGCAGCGGGATGATGCGCAGATGACGATTCGGTCATCCCTCCAAGCCTTGTCCTTGGCTGCGTGGGGACATGGCCGTCTGCGGATGCTGCATCGCGGCATGTTGTCACTAGAATGCGCGCACACCATGCGCCGCCTTCTCGTCTTCCTGCTGCTGTTCATGCCGCTCCAGTCCATCTGGGCGGCTGCATCGCCGTATTGCAAGCACGAGACGGCGCCGCAGGCATCGCACTTTGGCCACCATGCGCACGCTCACCACGGCGATGCGCCGGCCGCACAAACCCAGTCTTCTGCCGCCAGCGAGACCCCCGAGCACAAGGCGCTGGCCACCACCGGCACGGCCGACATGGACTGCCATGCATGCCATGGCATGGGCAGCGGCATGGCCTTGAGCGCCAGCGACCAGGCCATTGTGGTCGCGGTCGCTGCGCCTGCCGCCCTGGTGGCACCGGCCTGGGTCCATCCCCCACTCACCCGCCCCGAACGCCCCAAGTGGTCCGTCCTCGCCTGAACGGCGAGGCGGGTTGCGGGCAACCCCTGTCCTGACGATGTAACGCGGCCCTTGCAGGCTGTTGCAGTGCCTGCGCGCGAGCGCATGCGCCGGCCATCGTGCCTCGCCGATTTCAACCCCGTGGCCCTGGGCCACTGCAGAGGAATCGGATGCAAAGAACGACAAACAAGAACCACCTGCCACGGCCGTTGTTGGCCGCTGTGGCGCTGGGGTACGCACTGGCCGTGGGCGGTGCGCATGCCCAGTCACCGGCTGAAACGGAAGCAGCACCACCACTCACCCTGAAATCGCTGTTCGAGCGAGCCTGGGAGCGCCAGCCCGAGGCGCAGTCCGCGGCGCTGCGGCGCGAGTCTGCACAGGCCGCGCGCAGCGGCGCATCGTCCTGGACGGCCGAGCCTGCCGCGCTGGAGCTGTCCCGCAAGAGCGACCGCCCCGGCAGCAACCAGGGCAGCCGGGAATACGAAGTGGGCGTGGCCCTGCCGCTGTGGCTGCCCGGCGAGCGCGCGCGCAAGGCCGCGCTGGGCGACGCCGAGATCAAGGCCGTGGAAAGCCGCCGCCTGGCCGCGCAGCTGCAACTGGCCGCCACCGTGCGCGAAGCCTGGTGGACCCTGCAACGCGCGCAGGCAGAACTCGGCCTGGCGCAGGACCGGCTGCAGAACGCGCAGCGCCTGGCGGCCGACGTGGCGCGGCGCTTCAAGGCGGGCGACATGTCGCGTGCCGACCAGACCCAGGCCGACGCCGCCGTGGCCCAGGCCGAGGCCGCGGTGGCCGAGGCCACGGGCGCACGCGATGTGGCGCAGGCAGCCCTGGCGGCCTGGGGCGGCAACGTGGTACTGGCCGACGGCACAGACCCCGAGGCCGAAGCCCTGCCAGCGCCCGGCCTGCCCGCCGACCACCCGGCCGTGGCCGACTGGCAGGACCAGGCCGCAGTGGCGCGCCGCGCGGCCGACCTGGCCGCCGTGCAGACCCGGGCCAACCCCGAGCTGACGGTGGCCGCCACGCGCGGGCGCGAGCAGGCCGGTGAGCGCTACCTGCAAAGCTTCACCGTCGGCGTGCGCGTGCCCCTGGGCGGTGGCGACCGTGCCCGCGCCAAGGAAACGGCTGCACGCGCCGATGCCCTCGACGCCGAGGTGCGCGCCCGCGTCGAGCAGGACCGCCTGGTCGCCGACGTGGCCGCCGCCACGGCCCGTGTAAAGGCCACACAGGCCCAGCGCGAGGCCATGGCCCGCCATGCAGCCCTGGCGCGCGACACGCGCGGCTTCATCGACAAGGCCTTTCGCCTGGGCGAGGCCGACTGGCCCACCCGCCTGCGTGTGGAGCTCGAAGCCGTGCAGGCCGAGCGCCAGTGGGCACGTGCCCGCATCGATGCCGCCGCCGCCGTCTCCACCCTGCGCCAGGCCCTGGGCCTGTTGCCGCAGTGAGCGCGCTGTTTATCACCACCTCATTTTTGTGATCACCATGCAACTCCTCTCTCTCTTTTCCACACTGGGCCTTGCCCTGGTGCTGGGCCTCGTGCCGCCGGCAGCCTTTGCCGATGCGGGGCATGACCATGGCGAAGCCCCCACCGCCGCAGCCGGCCCCGCCATCCCGCGCTTTGCCGCCACCTCCGACCTGTTCGAGCTGGTCGGTGTGCTCGATGGGCAAAAGCTGGCGCTCTACCTCGACCATGCGGGCGACAACAGCCCGGTGAAGGAGGCGCAGCTCGAGCTCGACATTGCCGGCACGCGCGTGCCCGTCACCCGCGTGGCGGACGGCGAGTTCCAGGCCGCGCTGGCTGCACCACTGGCCGAGGGCGTGAGCCCCATCACCGCCACCGTGGTGGCTGGCAAAGACACCGACCTGCTGGCCGGCGAGGTCGACATCCATGCCGCAGCGCATGCCCATGCCGAGCCCACGGGCCGGCGCAATGCGCTGGTAGCCGGCGCCGTGGCCGCCGTGCTGCTGGCCCTGGCAGCGGTCTGGGGCTTGCGGCGTGGCCGCGCCGCGCGCTCGCAGCGTCTGGGAGGTGCAGCATGAAGCGGCTGACCTCTCACCATTCCGTGACGGCCCTGTTGATGGCCGCTGCGCTGTGCGCCCCGTTGATGGCGCACGCTGGCGAAGGCCATGACCATGGCGATGCCCCACCGGCCGCCGATGGCAATGGCCCCAAGCGCCAGCCCGATGGCAGCGTGTTTTTGCCCAAGCCCGCGCAGCGCCAACTGGGCGTGCGCACCCTGGTGGCCGCCGAAGGCCAGCACCCCAAGGCCTTCGAGTTGGCCGGCACGGTGGTGATGGACCCCAACGCCGGTGGCAAGGTGCAGGCCGCGCTGGCCGGCCGGCTGGAGGCAGGCCCCAAGGGTCTGCCCGGCGTGGGCCAGGCGGTGCGTAAGGGCGAGGTGCTGGCCTATGTGGTGCCCACGGCGGGCGCCATCGAGCGCTCCAACCAACTGGCCCAGCAGGCCGAGCTACGCGCGGGGCGCGACCTGGCGGCGCGGCGTGTGGCGCGCCTCAAGGATCTGTCAGACACCGTGCCGCGCAAGGAGATCGAGGCGGCCGAGAGCGAGCTGCAAAGCTTCACCCAGCGCCTGGGCGCCGTGGGGGCGGGCCTGTCCACGCGTGATGCGCTGGTGGCACCCGTCTCTGGCGTGATCGCCTCGGCCAACGCGGTGGCAGGGCAGGTGGTGGATGCGCGCGAACTGGTGTTCGAGGTGGTGGACCCTGCGCGCTTGCGTGTGGAGGCCCTGGCCTACGACACCGCGCAGGCCCACAGCGTGGCCGGTGCCGCGCTGGCCGTGGGTGCGCAGCGCGTGCCGCTGCGCTTTCTGGGTGCGGCGCGCAGCCTGCGCGACCAGGCGCTGCCGCTGCAGTTTGCGGGCGACTCGGCGGTGCTGGGCACCCTGGCCCTGGGGCAACCGGTGCGCGTGTTCGTGCAATCCACCGAGCAGGCCGTGGGCGTGCAGGTACCGGTGGCCTCGCTGCTGCGCAACCCCGCCAACCAGACCATCGTTTGGGTCAAGGAGTCGCCCGAGCGCTTTGTGCCGCGCGTGGTCACCTTCGTGCCGCTCGACGGCGCCTCGGTGGCAGTGACCTCGGGCCTGAAGGCCGGTGACCGCGTGGCCACGCAGGGCGCCACGCTGATCAACCAGGTCCGCTGAAGGGAGTGCCGCAATGTTCAAGTGGTTACTCGAAAGCAGCCTGGCCAACCGGCTGCTGGTGCTCATCGCCGCCGGTGTGCTCATGGCCTACGGGGCCTTCACGCTGTCGCGCACGCCAGTGGACGTGTTCCCCGACCTCAACAAGCCCACCGTCACGCTGATGACCGAGGCCGGCGGCATGGCCGCCGAAGAGGTGGAGCAGCTCATTACCTTCCCGCTGGAAACCACGATGAATGGCCTGCCCGGTGTGGAGAGCGTGCGCTCCACCTCCAGCGCGGGGCTGTCCTTCATCTACGTCACCTTCGACTGGAGCACGGACATCTTCCGCGCCCGGCAGATGGTGTCCGAGCGCCTGTCGTCCATGGAGGAAGGGTTGCCCACGGGCGTCACGCCGCGCATGGGGCCCATCAGCTCCATCATGGGCGAGATCATGCAGGTGGCGATCCCCATCGACGTGCAGCGCACCACGCCCATGGCCGTGCGCGAGTACGCCGACTGGGTGCTGCGCCCGCGCCTCTTGGCGATTGCCGGCGTGGCGCAGGTGATCCCCATCGGCGGCGAGGTGCGCCAGTTTCAGGTGCAGCCCAACACGGCGCGCATGGCCGAGCTGGGCATCACGCACGACCAGCTCACGGGGGCGCTCAAGGGCTTCTCCAGCAACACCTCGGGCGGTTTCCTGGAGCTCAATGGGCGCGAGTACCTCATCCGGCACCTGGGCCGCACCTCGCGCCTGGAGGATCTGCAGAACCTGGCGCTCGCCGCGAAGAACGGCCAGCCGGTGCTGCTGCGCCAGGTGGCCGAGGTGACGTTTGCTGCGGCGCTCAAGCGCGGCGACGCGGGCTTCGAGGGCAAGCCGGCCGTGATCCTGGGCATTCAGAAGCAGCCCACGGCCGACACCATCGCGCTCACGCGCAGCATCGAGTCGGCGCTGGGTGATCTGAAGAAGTCGCTGCCCGCGGGCATGGAAGCGCCGCGCGTCACCTTCCGCCAGGCCAGCTTCATCGAGGCCTCGGTCACCACGCTGCAGGGCAAGCTCATGGGCGCCTCGGTGTTCGTGGCGGTGATCCTGTTCGTTTTCCTGGGCACGCTGCGCCCCACGGTCATTGCGCTCACAGCCATCCCGGTGTCGATCTTCATCACGGCGCTGGTGTTCAAGTACTTCGGCCTGTCGATCAACACCATGACGCTGGGGGGGCTGGCCATCGCCATCGGCGGCCTGGTGGACGATGCGGTGGTGGACGTGGAGAACGTGCTGCGCCGCCTGAAGATGGACCGCGCCAAGCACCCCCAGCACCGGCTGCACCCGCTGGAGGTGGTCAAGCTCGCGTCGATGGAGGTGCGCTCGGGCATCCTCTACGCCACGGCCATCATCGTGCTGGTGTTTTTGCCGCTGTTCGCGCTGCCAGGCATCGAGGGGCGGCTGTTCGTGCCGCTGGGCATCGCGTTCATCGTCTCCACCGTGGCGTCGCTGCTGGTGTCGGTCACGGTCACGCCGGTGCTGGCCTTCTACCTGCTGCCACGCATGAAGAACCTGGACCACGGCGACACGCGCGTGGTGGCCTGGCTCAAGGCGCGCTACCGCGGCGGGCTCACCCGGGTGCTGGCGCACCCGCGCGTCGCCATGGCGGTGGGTGCCGTGGCGGTGGTGCTGTCGGTGGCGGCGGTGCCGTTCTTTCCGACCACCTTTTTACCGCCGTTCAACGAGGGCACGCTGCTCATCGGCATGCGCCTGAACCCGGGCGTGACGCTGGCCGAATCGGCCGCGTTGGCCAGCCAGGCCGAGGTGCTGGTGCGCCAGGTGCCCGAGGTCACGCACGTGGGCCGGCGCAGCGGCCGGGCCGAGCTGGACGAACATGCCGAGGGCGTGCACGTGAGCGAGCTCGACGTGGGCCTGCTGCCCGCGGCCGAGCTCCAACGCAGCATGGCCGAGGTGCAGGCCGACATCCGCAGCCGTCTGGCGCAGATGCCGGCAGCGATTGCCATCGGCCAGCCGATCTCGCACCGCATCGACCACATGCTCTCGGGCGTGCGCTCGCAGATCGCGATCAAGCTCTTCGGCGAGGACCTCGATACCCTGCGCGGGCAGGCCGATGCGCTGCGCGCACGCCTGGCCAGCATCGACGGCCTGGCCGATCTGGAGGTGGAAAAGCAGGTGCTGGCGCCGCAGATCACCGTGCGCGTGGACCATGCCGCGGCCGCCCAGTACGGTGTGCCCGCAGCGCAGGTGCTGGCCACCTTGCAGGGCCTGGTGGAGGGCGAAAAGGTGACGCAGATCGTGGAGGGCAGCCGGCGCTTTGCGCTGGTGGTGCGCCTGCCCGAGAGCGCGCGCTCGCTGGACGGCCTGGCGCAGATCATGATCGAGACCCCACGCGGACGCGTTCCGCTGTCGCGCCTGGCGAGCATCGAGGACGGCGACGGCCCCAACCAGATCAGCCGCGACGACGGCAAGCGCCGCATCGTGCTCTCGGCCAACGCGCAGGGCAGGGCGCTGTCCGACGTGGTGGCCGACATCCGCAAGGTGGTGGGCGACACGCGCCTGCCGGATGGCTACTTCATCACCCTGGGCGGCCAGTTCCAGGCGCAGGAAGAGGCCAGCCGCCTGGTGGGCATGCTGGCCGTGGTCTCGCTGGTGCTGATGTTCGTGGTGCTGTACACGCGCTACCGCTCGGCCACGCTGTCGGCGCTGATCATGGCCAACATCCCGCTGGCGCTGGTGGGGGCGGTGCTGGGGCTGTGGATCTCGGGCCAGCCGCTGTCGGTGGCGGCGCTGATCGGCTTCATCACGCTGGCGGGCATCTCGGTGCGCAACGGCATCCTGAAGGTGAGCCACTACCTGAACCTGATGCGCGTGGAGGGCGAGAACTTCGACACCGCGATGATCGTGCGCGGCTCGCTGGAGCGCCTGTCCCCTGTGCTCATGACGGCCCTGGTCACCGCCTTTGCGCTGGCCCCGCTGCTGCTGGAGGCCGAACGCCCCGGCACCGAAATCTTGCACCCGGTGGCGGTGGTGATCTTCTCGGGCCTGATCAGCTCGACCCTGCTCGACACCTTCCTCACCCCGGCCCTGTTCTGGCTGTTTGGCCGCCGCGATGCCGAGCGCCTGCTGGACGACAAGAACGCCGAGGCTTTTTGATTTCTGTCGCTGTCTCAATGACCCTTTGACCACCCTTTGACCACCCTTTGAAAGGATTTTCATGAACACCCGATATTTCATCGCCACGCTCGCACTGGCCGTGAGCGGCGCTGCGTTTGCCGCCGGCAACCATGCCCATGGCGACGACCACAAGCCCCAGCACGGCGGCATTGTGGCCGGCACCAACGACATGGACTACGAGCTGGTCGCCAAGCCGAACGCCATCACGCTGTACCTGCGCGACCACGGCAAGGCCGCCAGTTCCGAGGGGGTGACCGCCAAGCTCACGCTGCTCAACGGCACGGAGAAATCCGAAGCCGTGCTGGCGCCAGCGGGCGAGGGCAAGCTCGAAGCCAAGGGCACCTTCAAGGTGGCCGCGGGCACCAAGGTGGTGGCGCTGGTGACCTTGCCGGGCAAGAAGCCGGCGAATGTGCGGTTTGCGGTGAAGTAAGCAGGCACCCACGCAGGCCAGCGCGAAAAGCGTCGTCAAAACCGCGTCTGGCGGCGGCGCTGGCTGCTGGCGGCCCTGGCTGGCCTACCATGCGCCCATGTCTGATTCCACCGACTTCGATTTCGCCGCGCTGGCCGAGGGCATCGCCCAGGCCAGCCGCGCCGCACTGGCCGACATCTCCGGGCGCTGCGGCCCGCACGACCCCGTGTGTGCCTTCACTCTTTACACCGACGACGGGGCCATGACCGTTTGCCCGGCCCTGTTGACCGAATCGCAAGAGCGCGCATTGACCGAGCGCCATCCGGACGATGCCAGCTACTACCGCTACAGCGCCTCGGAATGGCCGCTGGAGGGCGAGGGGGCCAACGGCGCATTCAATGACCTGTGCACGCTGGTGCGTGAGCATGTACTGGCGCTGGAGGACGGGCTGGAGGACGAAGGGGGCGAGGCCGCCTTCGTGGCCTTTCGCGCGCAATTGCTCGAAACCATGGTCCAGGTGCTGGAACGCCTGCGTCGCGAAGACCCGGCCTTCGGCCGCGAATCCCTGATGCTGCAGGTCTCGGTCTCGGATGGCGACGAACCTGCCATGGTCTTGAACGGGTGGGTGGCACGCCTGAACCCGCCCGCCCTCGCCGCCGGATTCAAGGCCTGGACCGACTCCTGGGACTGAAGGCTGCCGCTGTCCCTTTCCCTGTCAGTACACCAGCCGCTCCGGCCGGATCTCCTGCAGGATCGTCGTCGCGATCTCTTCGATCGACTTGGTCGTGGTCGACAGCCACCGGATGCCCGATCGCCGCATCATCGCCTCGGCCTCGGCCACCTCGTGGCGGCAGTTCACCAGGTCGGCGTATTTGGAGCCGGGGCGGCGTTCGTTGCGGATCTCGGACAGGCGCTCGGGCTGGATGGTCAGCCCGAAGATCTTGGCGCGGTGCGGTACCAGCGCGGGCGGCAACTGGCGGCGCTCGAAGTCTTCGGGGATCAGCGGGTAGTTGGCGGCTTTCAGGCCGCACTGCATGGCCAGGTACAGGCTGGTGGGGGTCTTGCCGCTGCGGCTCACTCCTACCAGGATCACGTCGGCGCCGGCCAGGTCGCGGTTGCTCTGGCCGTCGTCGTGGGCCAGGCTGAAGTTGATGGCCTCGATGCGGTCGGTGTATTCCTTGCTGCGGCTCACGTCACTGAAACGGCCGACGCGGTGGTGCGACTTGATGCCCAGCTCTTCTTCCAGCGGGTGCACGAAGGTGCCGAACATGTCCAGCAGCATGCCCTTGCAGCCTTCCTGGATGACGCGCAGCACCTCCATGTTCACCAGCGTGGTGAACACGATGGGCTTTTTGCCCTCCATCTCGGCGGTGTGGTTGATCTGGCGGACCGTCTGGTGGGCCTTGTCCACGCTGTCGATGAAGGGCAGGCGCACGTGGCGCGGCTTCATCTCGAACTGGGCCAGGATGGCATTGCCAAAAGTCTCGGCGGTGATGCCGGTGCCGTCAGAGACAAAAAATACGGTGCGCGTGTGCATGGAGCAGGGTGCCTTTCAGTGCGTCAGCCTGCCGCCAGTGCCGCAGGCCTACAATTGTGACAATTATCCAAATTCTCACCATGCACTTCGTCGGCCTACAACCACAACGACAAAGCCACCCGCCGTGCATGGCAGCTCGCCCATCGCTCCCACGTACAGCAAGGGGCAGGCGCGCAGACCCGGTTTCAACTTCTGGAGCTTTCCCATGTCTGCACTTTTCAGCCCGACCGCCCTGGTCGTACCGTTTGAAAACCTGAGAATGACCGATGTCGAGGCCGTAGGCGGTAAAAACGCCTCCCTCGGCGAGATGATCTCCCAACTGCCAGAGGGCGTGCGGGTGCCCACGGGCTTTGCCACCACAGCGCACGCGTTTCGCCAGTTCCTGGCGAACGACGGCCTGGCCGACAAGATCAGCGCCAAGCTCAAGAGCCTGGACACCGAAGACGTCCGCGCCCTGGCCACGGTGGGCGCCGAAATCCGCGCCATGGTCGAGGCCCAGCCCTTTCCGGCCGACCTGCAGGCCGCCATTGCTGAAGCCTTCGCCACGCTGAGCGCCGGCAACCCCGCCGCATCGTTCGCCGTGCGCTCGTCCGCCACGGCCGAAGACCTGCCCGACGCCTCGTTTGCGGGCCAGCAAGAAACCTTCCTGAACGTGGTGGGCATCGACGACGTGCTGCACAAGATGAAGGAAGTGTTCGCGTCGCTGTACAACGACCGCGCCATTTCTTACCGCGTCCACAAGGGCTTCGAGCACGACGTGGTGGCCCTGTCCGCCGGCGTGCAGCGCATGGTGCGCTCCGACCTGGGCGCCGCTGGCGTGATGTTCACCATCGACACCGAATCGGGCTTTGAAGAAGTCGTGTTCATCACCAGCAGCTACGGCCTGGGCGAGACCGTGGTGCAGGGCGCCGTGAACCCCGACGAGTTCTACGTGCACAAGCCCATGCTCAAGGCCGGCAAGAAGGCCGTGATCCGCCGCAACCTGGGCAGCAAGCTGCTGCAGATGGTGTTCTCCACCGCCGAAGAAAAAGCCGCTTCGGGCAAGCTGGTCAAGACCATCGACGTGGCCACCGAGCAGCGCAACCGTTATTCGCTGACCGACGCCGACGTGCAGCAGCTGGCGCACTACGCGCTGGTGATCGAGCAGCACTATGGCCGCCCGATGGACATCGAATGGGGCAAGGACGGCACCGACGGCCTGCTCTACATCCTGCAGGCCCGCCCCGAGACGGTGAAAAGCCAGTCCAAGGGCCAGGCCGAGATGCGCTACAAGCTCAAGGGCTCGGGCACCGTGCTGGCCGAAGGCCGCGCCATCGGCCAGAAGATCGGCACCGGCCCCGTGCGCCTGGTGCACAACATTTCCGAGATGGACAAGGTGCAGCCCGGCGACGTGCTGGTCACCGACATGACCGACCCCAACTGGGAGCCCGTGATGAAGCGCGCGAGCGCCATCGTCACCAACCGCGGCGGGCGCACCTGCCACGCGGCCATCATTGCGCGCGAGCTGGGCATTCCGGCCGTGGTGGGCTGCGGTGACGCGACCGAGCTGCTAAAAGACGGCACGCTGGTCACCGTGAGCTGCGCCGAGGGCGACACCGGCCACATCTACGACGGCCTGCTCGAGACCGAGGTCACCGAGGTGCAGCGCGGCGAGATGCCCGCCATCAAGACCAAGATCATGATGAACGTGGGCAACCCCCAGCTGGCCTTCGACTTCTGCCAGCTGCCCAACGAAGGCGTGGGCCTGGCGCGGCTCGAGTTCATCATCAACAACAACATCGGCGTGCACCCCAAGGCCATCCTGGACTACCCCCAGATCGATGCCGACCTGAAGAAAGCGGTGGAGTCGGTGGCCCGCGGCCATGCCAGCCCGCGCGCGTTCTACGTGGACAAGGTCGCCGAAGGCGTGGCCACCATCGCCGCCGCGTTCTACCCCAAGCCCGTGATCGTGCGCCTGTCGGACTTCAAGTCCAACGAGTACCGCAAGCTCATCGGCGGCAGCCGCTACGAGCCCGAGGAAGAAAACCCGATGCTGGGCTTTCGCGGTGCGGCGCGCTACATCAGCGAAGACTTCGGCGAAGCCTTTGCGATGGAGTGCGAGGCTTTGAAGCGCGTGCGCAACGACATGGGCCTGACCAACGTACAGGTGATGGTGCCCTTTGTCCGCACGCTGGGCCAGGCCGAGCGCGTGACCAAGCTGCTGGCCACCCACGGCCTCCAGCGGGGCAAGGACGACCTCAAGGTCATCATGATGTGCGAGGTGCCGAGCAACGCCATCCTGGCCGAGCGCTTCCTGGAGTTCTTCGACGGTTTTTCCATCGGCTCCAACGACCTGACCCAGCTCACCCTGGGCCTGGACCGCGATTCGGGCCTGGAGCTGCTGGCGCAGGACTTTGACGAGCGCGACCCCGCCGTACTGGCGCTGGTGGAGAAGGCCATCAAGGCCTGTCTGGCCGAGGGCAAGTACATCGGCATCTGCGGCCAGGGCCCCAGCGACCACCCTGACTTTGCGCAGTGGCTGGCCAAGGAAGGCATTTCGTCGATCTCGCTCAATCCTGACAGCGTGATCGCCACCTGGCAGCAACTGGCGAGCTGAAGGCCCAGGCCCTCAGGCACGGCGGTATGCGCGGACTGTTTGCATTCCCTGCCGCAGTGTCGGCGCCGTGGTGCCTGTGATGCCGCTCCCGCAGCAGCACCTGCACCAGCCCGGTCGCCCTGCGGAGGCCGAGATGGCGGGCCCGTTCCCGCCCGACCTGCACGACGTGCGCCACCTCAAGCTCAAGGCAGGCCTGCTGCTGCTGTGGGCGCTGGTGTCGTTCGTGGCCACGTACTTCGCACGCGACCTGCAGTCCCTGGTGGTGGGCGGCTGGCCACTGGGCTACTGGATCGCAGCGCAGGGCGCGGTGGTGGTGTTCATCGGGATCGTGGTGGCGTACTGCTGGGCCATGAACCGCTTCGAGCGGCAGGACGCTGACCTTCAGGCCTCGGCACCCGCGCAAGCCCACGCGCAGGGGCCGGCTGCCGACGGCGCGCGCACCCATGGCTGACCCAGGCGCTGGCCCCCACAGCACCGACGCACACGGGCGGGCGACCTCGGGGCCGGCCTACCTGTGGCGTCTGCACCGCATCCTGGCGCTGTATGTGATCGGGGTGCTGGCCTTTTTGGCGCTGATGACCTGGGCCGAACACCAGGGCCTGTCGCGCCACTGGATCGGGCCGATCTTTCTGTTCATCACCGTCATGGCCTACGCCGGCATCGGCGTGTACGGCCGCACCAGCGACCCCGAGGAATACTACGTGGCCGGGCGGCGCATTCCGCCCATGTACAACGGCATGGCCGCAGCGGCAGACTGGATGAGTGCGGCGTCGTTTATCAGCCTGTCCGGGGCCTTGTACCTGCAGGGCTTCTCGGGCACGCCGGGGCAGGCGGGGGGCCTGGCCTACCTGCTGGGGTGGACCGGGGGCTTTTGCCTGGTGGCGATGCTGATCGCCCCGCACCTCAGGGCCATGGGCCTGTACACCGTGCCCGACTTCTTTCACGTGCGGTTCGGCGGCCGCTGGCCGCGCGTGATCGCGGCGCTGGCGGCGGTGCTGTGCTCGTTCACCTATGTCGTTGCGCAGATCTACGGCGTGGGGCTGATTGCCTCGCGCCTGACCGGGGTGCAGTTCGAGATCGGCATCATGCTGGGCCTGGGCGGTGTGCTGCTGTGCTCTTTCCTGGGCGGCATGCGCGCCATCACCTGGACGCAGGTGGCGCAGTACGTGGTGGTGCTGCTGGCCTTTTTGATACCCGTGTCCTGGCTGGCCTACAAGCAGCTGGGCAGCCCGCTCGCGCCGCTGGTCTACGGCACGCAGATCAGCAAGATCGCGGACCTGGAAGCGCAGCTCCTTGACTCCCCCGCCGAGCACCAGGTGGTGCAGACCTACCTGCAGCGCGCCAAGGACTACGAGGCGCGCCTGCAGGACGTCGAGGGCGCGCTGGAGCGTGAGCGCGAAAAGGGCCGCGAGCGCATCCGCACGCTGCGCACCCAGAACGCCGATGTGGGGCTCATCGTCACCGCCAGCCGCGAACTGGCCGCGCTGCCGCGCGACGCCGCTGCTGCCCGCGAGCGCTGGACCCGCGAGATGCGCGAGAACTACGAGCGCGCCCGCCCCCTGGGCGGGCTGCCGCTGCACAGCCAGGCCTACGTGGGCGACCCGGACGGCACCCCGGATGAGCAGCGCGACTATGAACTCACGCGGCGCAACTTCCTCGCGCTGATGTTCTGCCTGATGGTGGGCACCGCGGGGCTGCCGCACCTGCTCACGCGCTACTACACATCGCCCACCGTGGGCGGGGCGCGGGCGTCGGTGGCGTGGTCGCTGTTCTTCATTGCGCTCTTGTACCTGAGCGCCCCGGCGCTGGCGGTGCTGGTGAAGTTCGAGGTCATGCAGAACCTGGTGGGGAGCAGCTTCGAGGCGCTGCCCAACTGGATGGCCCAGTGGGCGCGCGTGGACAGCTCGCTGCTGTCGATCGAGGACGTCAACGGCGACGGCATCGTGCAGTTCGGCGAGATTCGCCTGGGGGCCGACTTGATCATGCTGGCCACGCCCGAGCTGGGCGGGCTGCCGTATGTGGTGTCGGGCCTGGTCGCCGCGGGCGGACTGGCGGCGGCGCTGTCTACCGCAGACGGCCTGCTGCTCACCATCAGCAACGCGCTGGTGCGCGACCTGTATTTTCACGATGCGCCGCGGCGGGCCTCGCCCGAGCAGCGGGTGATTTTGACCAAGTTCACGCTGCTGGCGGTGGCCTTGTCCGCCGCCTTCGTGGCCGCTCTCAAGCCGTCGGAAATTTTGCCCATGGTGTCCGCATCGTTTTCGCTCGCGGCATCGGCTTTCGTGCCGGTGATGGTGCTGGGCATCTTCTGGCGCGGCACCACACGCCAGGGGGCTGTGGCCGGCATGGTGGCAGGGTTGGGTGTGGCGGTGTACTACATGCTGTCGCACGTGCCCGCCCTGCGTGCGACGCTGCCGCCCTGGCTGCTGGCGGATGGCCTGTGGTTCGGCATCCAGCCGATATCCGCTGGCGTGTTCGGCGTGCCCGCGGGCGCTGCCGTGGCGACCGTGGTGAGCTGGATCACCCGGCCCGCGCCCGAGCTGCCGCGCATCCGCTCCGAGATGTAGCGCTGCCCTGTGGCTTCCCAGGAGCACGGAATGCCGTGGTTTATGTGAAAACCCCGATATTCAACTGTGTCAAAACGTGAGAGTCTGGGAAAGCATGTGCGGCCGATGGGCGGCCGCGTGCGCAACCTCAAGGAGATTCATGGTTCTCGTCAAGACGCAGGCAGGGCAGGAAGCACTCAAGGACCGGCGTGGCAGCCTCAGTTCTCGCCAGCGTTCGGCCTTCATACTTTTTGACGGCAAGCGCACGACGGGTGAAATCCTTGCAGCCACCGCAGCCATGGGTATCACCCAGGACGACGTGCAGGCCATGCTCGCGCAGGGCCTGCTGGAGCCGCTGTCAGGCAAGTCCGCATCAGGTCCCGTAGCGGTGGCTGGCACGCCGGATGTGGCGGCAGCGTCACTGGCAGACGCGATGGACCTGGGCACGGTGGCTACCGCCGGAGAGGGCTCGGGCCGCACGCCCAAGGAGCGCTACCAGGCGGCCTACCCGATTGCCACAGAGCTTACTGCGGGCCTGGGCCTGCGCGGCTTTCGGCTGAACCTGGCCGTCGAAGGTGCAGGCAGCTTCGACGACCTGGCAGCGCTGGCGCCGAAGATCCGCGAAGCGGTGGGCGATGCGAAATTCGAGCGGTTGGACCAGGCACTGTTTGACTAGTGATGCCCCCTGAGCCGCTCTGCGGCTTCCGCCGGAGGGGGAGGCACCCGGTGGCCTGGCGGAGTCAGATCCACGGGTGCACTGGCGTTGGGGGCGCGCCAGTTTTGGACAGCGGGATCGATAAAAACAAAAGCGGCCCGCAGGCCGCTTTTATTTTTGCCACAAGGGACAGGAGGGGGCTGGATCAGCGACCGACCTTGAGCAGTTCTACGTCGAACTTCAGCGTGGCGTTCGGGGGGATCACGCCGCCGGCGCCGCGGGCGCCGTAGCCCAGGGCTGCGGGGATGATCAGGGTGCGCTGGCCGCCGATCTTCATGCCCTGCACGCCTTCGTCCCAGCCCTTGATGACCATGCCGGCGCCCAGCGAGAACTCGAAGGGGTCGTTGCGGTCGCGGCTGGAGTCGAACTTGGCGCCTTGCTCGCCGTTGTTGTACAGCCAGCCGGTGTAGTGCACCGACACGTTCTGGCCCTTGGCGGCTTCAGCGCCTTCGCCCACGGTGGTGTCTTCGTACTGCAGGCCGGATGCGGTGGTGGTCAATGCCATGGTGATTCCTTGAGTGCTATTAAAAATATAGCTCCTAGCGCTTTGTGGATGGGCGCTAGAAGCTGTTCAGACTGTCATTTTAACGGCTACCCCGGGTGAGCCTGCCAAGAGGCCCTGCAGACCCTGCAGAGCGGCAGGGCTGGTGCGGGGCAGGGGGAATTGGCAGCCCCGGGGCTCAGGGCGTTTGCTTCTTGGCGCGGCCGGCGACCCAGCGGGTGGCGAAGGCCTGCACGTCCGACAGGCGCTTGAGCAGGTCGGCGCCCGAGGGGGTGACGGTGTAGCCGTCGCTGCCGTGGTCCACGAAGCCGGCCTCGCGCAGTTCCTTGATGCGGGTGTTGAGCGTGTTGGGGGTGATGCCCCCCACGCTGTCCTGCAGCAGGCGGAAGGTCTGGGGGTGGCCGTCCTTCAGGGCCCACAGCACGCGCAGTGCGTAACGGCATTCGAGCCGCTCGAACAACTGGTTGATGGCGGCATTTTCTTTGGAGCTCATGGACGCTTCTCCTCGCGCAAGTGTTGGTTCGAAAGTTCGTTCTGGGCGGATGCGAGACCGGCCCGACGATGTGCGTTGACTATAGCTCGGAACCTAATTTGCTACAAGTTTGGTAGCTCAGAACGCACAGCACATATGCGCTAAACACCAAAAATACGGCGTTACATATCAAACTGTTGCGGAGCGGCCACGCCGCCGGAGTCCGGACCGCCGGCTCCCAGCCGGGCCAGATGGTCCACCAGCAGACGCGCCGCCGGGGTGAGCATCTGGGCGCTGCGAAAGCAGATGGCGAAGCGTCTGCGCGCCCACGGGTCGGACAGCGGAATCACCCGCACCGGGGCGATGTCGGCAAAGGGCTGGGCCACTTCTTGCGGCACCACGCTGATGGCCAGGTTGGCGCGCACCACCCGCAGCGCAGCGTCGAAGTTGGACACCAGCACGCGGTGGGCGAGCATCTTTCCCTCCACCGCCGCCGCGCGGGCCAGCAGCACCTGCACGGCGCTCAGGGCGGGCATGCTGACGAATTCATGGTCCAGCACGTCGGCAAAACGCACGCTCTGGTGCTGCGCCACCGGGTGCGAGGCGTGGGCCACCACCGCCAGGTGGTCGTGGCGGTAGCCGCAGACTTCGAGGCCCGACAGGTCGGCCGCGTCCCAGCAGATGCCGATGGAGGCGCTGCCGTCGCGGATGCCCTGCACCACGTCCGGGCTGACGCGCTCTTCGAGGCTCACCTGGATGTCGCGGTGCGCCGGGTCTTGCAAAAACGCCGCCACGTCGTCGGCCAGCGACTCGGCCATGACCGAGGCCGTGACCAGCATGCGCACATGGCCGCGCGTGCCGGTGGCGTAGGCGGCCATGTCCCGCTCGATCTGGCCCACGCTGGCCAGCATGGTGCGCGCGTGCTCCAGCAGCGTCTCGCCCGCCGGGGTGGGGATGACGCCGCGCCGCTTGCGCACCAAGAGCGGCGTGCCCACCGTGTCCTCCAACTGCGCCAGCCGCTTGCTGATGGCCGAGCCCACGATGGCCTCCTGCTCGGCCGCGCGCGCAATGCTGCGGTGCTCGCATACGGCGGCGAAGAGACGCAGGGTTTGAAGGTCGAGGTCGCGCATGGGCACTGAAGGGTAGGAGGTATTCCGTTTGGGAATCGTAAGGCTTCCGGAATGTATTTTCTGATTCGAATGGGAATTTCTAAAATCAAGCATCGCTACCCCAGACGTGGAGACACCCGTGAGCAGCCGCAGCAGCCCCCCATCGCCAGTCCCCGAACCCACCATGTCGCAGCCATCAGGCCCTGCCCACGCCACCGTGCGTGAAGTCGGTCTGCGCGATGGCCTGCAGAGCATTGCCACCATCGTCACCACGCCCCGCAAGATCGAATGGCTGAACGCGGCCTACGCGGCGGGCCAGCGCGAGATCGAGGTGGGCTCCTTCGTGCCCGCCCGCCTGCTTCCACAACTGGCCGACACCGCCGAGGTGCTGGCCCACGCCAAGACGCTGCCGGGGCTCGTCGCCTCGGTGCTGGTGCCCAACTACAAGGGGGCGGAACGCGCGCTGGAATGTGGCGCCGACCTGATGGTCGTGCCCCTGTCGGCCAGCCACGCCCACAGCCTGGCCAACCTGCGCAAGACGCCGGACGAGGTGGTGGCCGAGGTGGCGCGCATCCGCGCGCTGCGCGATGCCAGCGGCAGCCGCACGCTCATCGAAGGGGGCGTGGGCACGGCGTTCGGCTGCACGCTGCAGGGCGAGGTGGCCGAGAGCGAGGTGCTGCGCCTGATGCAGGCCCTGCTCGACGCGGGCGCCGACCGCGTGAGCCTGGCTGACACCGTGGGCTACGCCGACCCCGCGTCGGTCGCCCGGCTGTTCGGCAAGGCCCGCGCGCTGGTGGGCGACCGGCTGGCCTGCGCGCACTTTCACGACACGCGCGGCATGGGTTTGGCCAACGTCTACGCTGCGTGGCAGACAGGCATCACCCGCTTTGATGCCTGCCTGGCCGGCATCGGCGGCTGCCCGCACGCGCCCGGCGCCAGCGGCAACGTCACCACCGAAGACCTGGTGTTCATGCTCGAACGTATGGGCGTCGCAACCGGCGTCGATGTGGCCGCGCTGCTGGCGCTGCGCGAGTGCGTGGCGGGCTGGTTGTCGGGCGAGACGCTGCACGGCACGCTCTGGCAGGCCGGGGTACCTCGCACCGGCGCGGGGGCCACCTCCCTGGCCGCCACCCACTGAGCTGACCACAAGCTCACCATTGAGCCACCGCCGCGCGTCCTTCCATCCCGTATCGTCACCCCATGACTTCCCACACCGATTCTTCTGTCTCCTCCGCCCCGCCCACGCCGCCCGGCACTCCAGCCCGCCGCGCCTTGCCCCTGCAGGGCCTGCGCGTGGTCGAGTTCACCCACATGGTCATGGGCCCCACCTGCGGCATGGTGCTGGCCGACCTGGGGGCCGAGGTCATCAAGGTCGAGCCCGTGGACGGCGACCGCACCCGCCACCTGCTGGGCGCGGGCGCGGGCTTCTTCCCCATGTTCAACCGCAACAAGAAGAGCATCGCCATCGACCTGCGCAGCCCCGAGGGCCTGGCGGCCGCGCGCAAGCTCGCGGCGTCGGCCGACGTGGTGGCGCAGAACTTCAAGCCCGGCGTGATGACCAAGTACGGCCTGGACTACGCGGCGCTGAGCCAGCTCAACCCGCGCCTCATCTACGTCAACCACACGGGCTTTCTGCCCGGCCCGTACGAGCACCGCACCGCGCTCGACGAGGTGGTGCAGATGATGGGCGGCCTGGCCTACATGACCGGCCGCCCCGGCGACCCGCTGCGCGCGGGCACCAGCGTGAACGACATCATGGGCGGCATGTTCGGTGCCATCGGCGCCATGGCCGCGCTGATGCAACGCGGCATCACCGGGCGCGGGCAGGAGGTGGACTCGGCCCTGTTCGAGAACAACGTCTTCCTGGTGGGCCAGCACATGATGCAGTACGCCGTCACCGGCCAGCCCGCCGCGCCCATGCCCGACCGCATTTCGTCCTGGGCCGTGTACGACGTGTTCAGCGTGAAGGACGGCGGGCAGATTTTTCTGGCCGCCGTGAGCGACGCGCAGTGGCAGACCTTCTGCGACGCCATGGGCTACGCCGACCTGAAGGCCGACCCGCAGCTCGCTACCAACAACGACCGTGTGCGCGCGCGGCCCACGCTGATGCCGGTGCTGCGCCAGCGCCTGGCGCAGCACACGGCCGACGCGCTGGCCGCGATCTTCGAGCGCCACGGTCTGCCATTCGCACCCATCCGCCGGCCCGAAGAGCTGTTCGACGACCCGCACCTCAAAGCCACGGGGGGCCTGGCCGACATCATGCTGCCCGATGGCGAGTGTGCGGGCCACACCGCGCAGGTCACGCTGATGCCGCTGCGCATGGACGGCCAGCGCCTGGATGTGCGCTGCGACCCACCCCGCCTGGGCCAGCACACGGCCGAGCTGCTGCACAGCCTGGGCTACACGCCCGAGGCCGTGGCGGCGCTGCACGCCGCGGGCGCGATTGCCTGATTTATTTCTCGACGGCCCGGGGCACCCACGCGGCGCAGACCGCAGCCCCGGGATTGCATGACAACGACTGGAGACAAACCCATGCCCACCCTTGCCCCCGCCATTTCCTCGTCCCGCAGCCTGTTTACACGCCGCCAGGCTTTGGCCGCCAGCGCCGCTGCGTTGGGCGTCGCCGCCTGGGCCTTGCCGAGCGTGGCCCGCGCCCAGGGCGACGGCAAGCCGCTGCGCGTGATCCTGCCGCTGTCGGCGGGCTCGGGGGCGGACGGCGCCATCCGTGCCATCAGCAACAGCCTGTCCAAGGCGCTGGGCCAGCCGGTGGTCATCGAGAACCTGCCGGGCGCGGGCGGCATCACCGGCACGGCGCAGATCGTGCGCGCACCCAAGGACGGCTCGGTCATCGGTGTGGTGTCGAACAACCACGTGGTCAACCCCAGCGTCTACAAGAACATTCCGTTCGACTCGCTCGCCGACATCACGCCCATCACCATCCTTGGCGCCACGCCCTTCGTGTTGGTGGCGCACCCCGGGGTGCCCGCCAAGACGGTGCAAGAGCTGATCGCCTATGCGAAATCCAAGCCCGGCGTACTGAACTACGGCTCGTCGGGCAACGGCACCATCCTGCACCTGGGGGCTGCGATGTTCGTGGACCAGGCCAGGCTGGACATCAAGCACATCCCGTACCGCGGCATGGGCCCGCTGATGAACGACATCCTGGGCGGCCAGGTGCAATTGGGCGTGGTGGCGGTGGCGCCTGCGGCCGCGCACATCAAGTCGGGTGCCCTGCGCGCGCTGGGTGTGACCACGGGCAGCCGCGTGGCGTCGCTGCCCGGTGTGCCCACGATTGCCGAGCAGGGGCTCCCCGGCTTCGAACTGGACGGCTGGATCGCCCCGGTGGGACCGGCCGGGCTGTCCAAGGCCGAACTGGCGCGGCTGTACAACGGCTTCAAGGCCGCCATGGAGATGCCCGAGGCACACGATGCGCTGATCGCACAGGGCTATGAGATCAAGCTCACGCCGCCCGAGCAGGCCGCGGCGTTCTTCAAGAGCGAGGCTGCGCGCATGGCGCAGGTGGTGAAGAACGCGAATGTGAAGGTGGATTAAATTGAAACACCCCCTGAGTCGCTTCGCGCCTTCACCCCTCTCTCGCTGCGCGGGAGGGGGACGCACCCGGTGGCCTGGCAGAGCCAGTTCCACGGGTGCGCTGGCCTGGGCCGTGCCAGTTTCATGCGTCGCGGGTGGCGTGAAGCGGCTGTACCCCTCACCATCCCTTGCCCCGAACCGTTCACCCTGAGCTTGTCGAAGGGCTGCGCTGAGGTCGTGCCCCGGCTTCGACAGGCTCAGCCCGAACGGGCGGATTTGGATGTGGATGTGGATCCCAGTCCGTCACCAGCCCCTGAACCGTTCACCCTGAGCTTGTCGAAGGGCTGCACTGAGGTCTTGCCC
Source organism: Acidovorax sp. LjRoot194 (assembly GCF_964253015.1). Lineage (NCBI taxonomy): Bacteria > Pseudomonadati > Pseudomonadota > Betaproteobacteria > Burkholderiales > Comamonadaceae > Acidovorax > Acidovorax sp. LjRoot194. The sequence goes on from NZ_CAXUQB020000001.1 coordinate 2,069,086, forward strand.
CGGCTTCGACAGGCTCAGCCCGAACGGGTGGGGGCGGGCGGGCAGGACACTTGGCCTATCTCAGGCTCTAACCACACCCTCGCCAAGACCGTATCAAAGGTCCGGCGTGCGAGATATCAAGCCTTTGGACCTGGCAGCGCCGCGTGGTGCTGCCGCACCCGGAACACCGCCACGGCCTCCACCATCTGGCGGGCCTGGCCGCTCAGGCTGCCCGCGGCGGCGGCGCTTTCTTCCACCAGCGCGGCGTTCTGCTGCGTGACGTCGTCCATGCGCACGATGGCCTGGGTCACGCGCTGCATGTCCGAGGTCTGCGCGGCGCTGGCCTGGCTGATCTCTTCCATGAGGCTGCTCACCTCGCGGATGGAGGACACCACTTCGGCCATGGTGGTGCCCGCGTCGCGCGCCAGGTCGGAACCGGCCTGCACGCGCTCCACGCTGGTCTGGATCAGCGCCTTGATCTCGCGCGCAGCGCTGGCGCTGCGCGTGGCGAGGTTGCGCACCTCGCTGGCCACCACGGCAAAGCCGCGGCCTTGTTCGCCCGCGCGTGCGGCCTCCACTGCGGCATTGAGCGCGAGGATGTTGGTCTGAAACGCAATGCCGTCGATCACGCCGATGATGTCCGAGATGCGGCGCGAGCTGTCCTGGATGCCCTGGACCACTTCCACCATCTGCGTGACCACGTCGCCGCCGCGCTGCGCGACGGTGGCGCCGTTGCGGGCAAGTTCGTTGGCGCGCTGTGCGTTCGACGCGTTCTGCTGCACCGTGGCCTGCAGCTGCTGCATGGACGACGAGGTCTCGTCCAGCGAGGCGGCCTGCTCTTCGGTGCGCATGCTCAGGTCGGCATTGCCCTGGGCGATCTCGGCGCTGGCGCTGGCCACGCCTTCGGCATTCCTGCGCACGCCGGCCACCACGTTCTCCAGGTTGTCCTGCATGGCGCGCAGGGCTTCGAGCAGCTTCGCGGGTTCGTCCCGGCCTTCGACACGGATGCTGGTGGTCAGGTCGCCCGCCGCCACCTTGTGGGCCAGCGACACGGCCACGCCCAGCGGGCGCACCACCGAGCGGGTGAGCAGCCAGCCGGCGCAGGCGCCCAGCGCCGTCACCAGCGCCAGTGCCACCAGGCTGCTGACCAGGGCCCGCCGCGCGTCCTGCGCCGCCTGCTGGGCAATGGCCGCACTGCTGGCCGCCACCTGCTGGCTCAGTTCGGTCAGCAGCTTGGCCGGGCCCTGGTCGATGTCGGCCACGTCGGCGTCACCCGCGGACGGCACGAAGCCCAGCGACTGGAACACTTCGAAGCCCTTGCGGTAGCCCTGCGCCATCTGCGTGTGGGCCTGGGTGAATTTTTGCAGCGCAGCCTTTTCCTGCGCGTCGGTCAGCTGCGGCTCCAAAGACTTGGCGGCTTCGGCCACGCGTTTTTCGCTGGCCTGGAACGCGGCCCAGTGCAGCTCGCGCTTGCGCGAGTCCTCGCCGCGCAGCAGGGTGTTCTTCCACTCCAGCACCTGCGTCTTGAAGTCGCTTTCCATGCGGCTCACGGCGCGCTCCTGCGCCACGCGTTCCTGCACCGTGGTGTCGTAGGTGCCCAGCGTGCGGTACAGCGCCGCAATGCCGAAGAGGGCGGCGCCGATCATCAGCGCCAGCACCAGGCCGAGCGCCGTCGCCATGCGGGCGCCGATGGAGTGGTTGGACATCTTCATGGGTCAGTTCCAGAGATCAGCAGGGGTCTTGCCTTGGGCCGCAAGGCTCAGGCCTTGAGCTTGAGCAGGTAGACCATCACGCGCGCGGTGGTCAGGTCCAGCTCCATGAACTCCGCCAGGTCCTTGCCCGCCAGCCAGGACGGGTCCCAGCGGTTGGTCTTGAGCGTGCGCAGCCACGATTCATGGCCGGTGGCGGCCTCGACGGCGGTCAGCATGTCCGCCGTGCGCGCGGCCGACACGCCCTTGCCGGTGAACACGCCACGCCAGTTGGCCATGGTGGCGTCCAGGCCCTGTTCGCGAAAGGCGGGCAGGCCGAACACGCTGCGCCGCGACGACACCCCGATGGCGCGCAGCTTGCCGGAGGCGATCGCATCGCTGAACTCGCTGTAGCCGGACAGGCCGACGGTCGCGCTGCCCGACAGCACGGCGTCCACCACCTCGGAGCCGCCGGCGAAGGGCTTGTAGACCAGGTTCTCGGGGTTGGCCTTGGACGCGCGCGCCAGCACGCCGGCGAAGATGTGGTCCACCCCACCGGCCGAGCCGCCGGCCACGGGCACCGCCCGCAGGTCGGCGCGCAGGGCTTCGGCCAGGTCCTTGGTGTTCTGGATGGGGGATTTGGCGGCGACGGCGGCCACCAGATAGTCGCTGGTCAGGCGTGCCAGCGGCTGGATCTGGGTCAGGTCCACGGCGGGCTTTTGCAGCGCCACGGCGCCCACCATCACCATGCCGCCCATCAGCAGGGTGTTGGCGTCGTTGCCGTATTTTTCAGCGTACTTGGCCAGGCCGATGGTGCCGCCCTTGCCGCCGATGTTCTCGTACTCGACCTGGTCGGCTGCGCCCACGCCCACCAGGGCCGCGCCCAGCGCGCGGCCGGTCTGGTCCCAGCCGCCGCCGGGGTTGGCCGGGATCACGATGCGCAGCGTGGGGGCCAGCTTGGGCGCCTTGGCGTGCGCATTGCGTGCGGCCGCACTTGTGGCCTGCGCCCAGGCAGCGGGCGCCATCGTGGCGCCCAGGGCGCCCACGGCGCCGGCAGCAGCGGCGCGGGCAAGGATGTCGCGGCGGTTGAAGGATGTGGTCATGCGGTGTCTCGCAAAAAGGTGGCAGGTCGTTGAACGGGCACGCGCAGGATGCACAGGGGGCAGGTGTCTGAACCGGAATCCGGTTCGGAACACAAGGCCTGCTCCTGGAGATTGCCGAACTGCATGACAGTCTCCCTCAGCGGTGTGTAATAGTCGCGTTACAACCTGTCATTTTGCTGTCTAGAGCGTCCGGGTTAACGCGGGTCTGTGGTGGAAACAGCAGAAAAAATGGCAAAAGCCCTGCACCGCAACGCGGCCAGGGCTTTTTGAGGGGTTCGCGGCATTGAATGCCGCGTCTTGTGCGCCGTGTTACAGCGAGTCGATGAAGCTGCGCAGCTTGTCCGAGCGGCTGGGGTGCTTGAGCTTGCGCAGCGCCTTGGCTTCTATCTGGCGGATGCGTTCGCGGGTCACGTCGAACTGCTTGCCCACTTCTTCCAGCGTGTGGTCGCTGGTCATCTCGATGCCGAAGCGCATGCGCAGCACCTTGGCTTCGCGGGGCGTGAGGCCGTCCAGGATGTCCTTGACCACGTCGCGCAGGCCGGCCTGCATGGCGGCTTCGATCGGGGCGGTGTTGGCACCGTCCTCGATGAAATCGCCCAGGTGGCTGTCGTCGTCGTCGCCGATCGGCGTTTCCATGGAGATCGGCTCCTTGGCGATCTTCATGATCTTGCGGATCTTGTCTTCCGGGATCTCCATCTTGGCCGCCAGGATGGACGCATCGGGCTCGAAGCCGAACTCTTGCAAGTGCTGGCGGCTGATGCGGTTCATCTTGTTGATCGTCTCGATCATGTGCACCGGGATGCGGATGGTGCGCGCCTGGTCGGCGATCGAGCGGGTGATGGCCTGGCGGATCCACCACGTGGCGTAGGTCGAGAACTTGTAGCCGCGGCGGTATTCGAACTTGTCCACCGCCTTCATCAGGCCGATGTTGCCTTCCTGGATCAGGTCCAGGAACTGCAGGCCGCGGTTCGTGTACTTCTTGGCGATCGAGATCACGAGGCGCAGGTTGGCCTCGATCATTTCCTTCTTGGCATCGCGCGAGGTGGCTTCACCTTCGTTCATGCGCTTGTTGATGCCCTTGAGCTCGGTCAGCGGCACCACCACGCGCGACTGCAGGTCCATCAGCTTTTGCTGCAGGTCCTGGATGGGCGGGATGTTGCGCGCGATGATGGACGACCAGGGCTTGCCGGCGTTGGCCTGCTTCTCGACCCACTGCAGGTTCAAGAGGTTGGGCGGGAAGTCCTTGATGAAGGTTTCCTGCGGCATGCCGCACTTGTCCACGATGATGCGGCGCAGCTCGCGTTCCTTCTTGCGCACGTCGTCCACCTGGCCGCGCACCATGTCGCACAGCTTCTCGATGGTCTTGGCGGTGAAGCGGATGGTCATCAGCTCGGCCGACAAGGCGGCTTGCGCCTTGACGTACGCAGGCGTGCCGTAGCCTTCCTTGTCGTACACCTTGTGCACTTTTTCAAATAGCTCGCGCAGCTTGTCAAAGCGCTCCAGCGCCTGCTTCTTGAGTTCTTCGAGCTTCTTGGTCAGCGCCTTGGAGCCGCCCTTGCCGTCGTCGTCGTCGGCTTCGTCGAATTCGTCGAAGTCTTCTTCGGCCACATAGTCGTCGGCCTCATTGGGGTTGGAGAAGCCGTCCACGATGGTGGAGATGACGACCTTGCCTTCGCGGATTTCCTCACCCATGTTGAGGATCTCGGCGATGGTGGCGGGCGATGCGCTGATCGCCTCCATCATGGCCATCAGGCCGCCTTCGATGCGCTTGGCGATTTCGATTTCGCCTTCGCGGGTCAAGAGCTCGACCGTGCCCATTTCGCGCATGTACATGCGAACCGGGTCGGTGGTGCGGCCGAATTCCGAGTCCACGGTGGACAGGGCGGCTTCAGCGGCTTCTTCGGCTTCTTCTTCGGTCGCGCCAGCGGGGGCGTTGTCCGTGATGATCAGCGCTTCGGCATCGGGCGTCTGCTCGTACACCGCCACGCCCAGGTCGTTCAGCGTGGTGATGACGGCTTCGAGGGTTTCGGCATCGACCAGCTTGTCGGGCAAGTGGTCGTTGATTTCAACGTGCGTGAGGTAGCCGCGGGTCTTGCCCAGCTTGATCAGTGCCTTCAGGCGCGCACGGCGCTTGGCCATGTCTTCTTCGGACAGGACGGTCTCGTCCAGGCCGAATTCCTTCATCAAGGCGCGTTCCTTCGCCTTGCTGATCTTCATGCGCAGCGGCTTGACCTTCTCGACCGTGGCTGTGGCCTCCGGCGTGTCCTCGACTTCGCCTTCCAGGTCCGCTTCGATGTCGGACAGGTCGGTGTCGTCACCGCTTTCCTCGGCGCCTGCGGCGGCCTTGGGCTTGCGGCCACGCTTGGCGGGCGCCTTGGCTTCGGCGTCGCCAGCGGCCTTGGCGGGACGGCCAGGGCGCTTCTTGGGGGTATCGTCTTCGTCGGATGCAGCAACTGCCTTGGCACGGGCAGGCTTCTTCTTCAGCAATTCATCGGCAGCTTTGGTCAGCTCGGCAGAACTTTTCACGGGCACTGGTTGGACTTTCTTGGCCGCTGTGGCGGGTGCGGGGGCGGACTTTTTGGCCGCGGCCTTCGCGGGCGCCTTGGCAGCAGGGGTGGAGACGGCCTTCGCGGCGGTAGCTGGAGCAGACTTGGGCGGCTTCGCGGACTTTTGAGCGGGCATGGGCACCTCAGAATCAAAAACGGACACAAAGAAAACGCAAACGCCACAGATCCCGGCGCGGGTGGCAAAGCGAGCCCCGAAAGGCATGCGCTTTTTGAGGGGAAACCCTCAGGGGCAAGATGTCTGGGCGATCATTTGGTGTGCAGTCCTTGCGATGATTGGGCTGTTGTGCGCGTTTGTCACGGTGGCCCGGTTCGGAGGTGCTGCTGTCGCTCTTGCCGCTAACTAACCCTACATTATACCTCTTGGCAGTATTTCAAGCGGTCTTGGCGCCCACGCCCAACAAAACCCTGCGTTTCTGTTCCAGCTCGCGGTAGCGCTCCAGGGCGGTCGCGTCGGTGGCGGCCTGCAGCATCAGCAGTTTTTGCTGCTCTTCGATGTCCTCGACCTGCATGCGGTTCAGTAAATCGCGCAGTTCCGTGCGCAGCTCCTGCAAATCGCCTTCGGTCTGGGCGTGCGAGCCGGTCATCACCTTCACGGCCAGCGCCTCGCACTCGTGATCGCGCAGGCTTTCGCGCAGCACCGCCCAGGCCAGGGGCCCGTGTTCATGGAACTGTGCCTCCAGCCAGCCAAAGAGCGGGCCGTGGGGCGGCTGCAACGCGCACAGAGTGGTGTGGTCGTCGTGCGTCAGCTCTTCCAGAAACGCCATGTGCGACAGCAGCAGGCGCGCGGCGTGGTCCGTGCGGCTGGCGGTGGGTGTGCGCGGCAGGCGGGGCTGGGGCGGCCAGGGGGCGTCCTTGTCGCGTTTTTTCCAGTTGCTTTTCCAGTCGCCGCCCTTGCGGAACGGGGGCTTGTTGCCGTAGCTGCCGCCTTGGCCGCCCTGTCCCGTGCCACCGCCGCCCCCGCCGCCATAACCGCCTTGGTAGCCACCGTCATATCCCCCGGCTGGTTCGCCCTGGGGCGGCCACGCCCCCCCGTCGGGCGGGGTGTCCCAGGAAGGCGGTTCGTGGTCGTAGGCCGCAGGGGCCTGCCGGGGCTGTGGATTGCCTGTGCCCCCATGGCCGGAGTGGGAGGACCGCGGTGTCTCGCGCGCCGTGGCCTGGCCCCACAGGTCCGCCAGGTCCTGTGCCTTGAGCTGGGTCAGGTCCGCCAGCTCGCCCAGCACCTGGCGCTTGAGCACGCCGTCGGGCAGCGCCGTCCACAGCGGGCGCGCGTTGCTGGCCATGTGGGCGCGGCCCTCGGCGGTGGCCAGGTCGCAGCCGTCGCTGGCCGATTCGACCAGAAAGCGGCTGAGCGGCACCGCCTCACTCACGTGCTTGGCAAAGGCGTCGGTGCCGTTTTCGCGGATGAAGCTGTCCGGGTCGTGCTCGGCCGGCAGAAACAGGAACTTGATGCTGCGCGTGTCCGTGGCGTGGGGCAGGGCGCCATCGAGCGCCTTGCGCGCTGCGCGCCGGCCGGCGGCGTCGCCGTCGAAGCTGAACACCACCGATTCGGTAAAACGCAGCAGCTTGTGCACATGCTCGGGCGTGCAGGCCGTGCCCAGCGTGGCCACCGCGTTCGGAAACCCCAGCTGTGCCAGCGCCACCACGTCCATGTAGCCTTCGGTGACGAGGGCGTAGCCGTGCTCGCGGATGGGGGTGCGGGCCTCGAACAGGCCGTACAGCTCGCGCCCCTTGTGGAACACCGGGGTCTCTGGCGAGTTCAGGTACTTGGGCTTGTCATCGCCCAGCACGCGCCCGCCAAAGCCGATGCATTCGCCCTTGACGTTGCGGATGGGGAACATCACCCGGTCGCGGAAGCGGTCGTAGCGCTTGTCCTGCCCGTCCTCGCCCACGATGACCAGACCGCTTTCTTCCAGCAGCGGGTCGTCGTAGTGCGGGAACACGCTCGCCAGGCTGCGCCAGCCCTCCGGCGCGTAGCCCAGGCCGTAGCGCTTGGCGATGGCACCCGAGACGCCACGCCCCTTGAAGTACGCGATGGCCCGCTGCGATTCGCGCAGCTGGCGGCGGTACGCGTCGCCCGCTTTCTCCAGCACATCGGTCAGCGTGGCCTGCTTCTGGCGGGCGGCGGCGGCGCGCTCTTTCTCTTGCGGGGAGATGTCGTCGTCGGGCACCTGCAGGCCCACCTGCTGGGCCAGGTCCTGCACCGCCTCGACGAAGCCCATGCCCGCGTGGTCCATCAGAAAGCTGATGGCGTTGCCGTTCTTGCCGCAGCCAAAGCAGTGATAGAACTGCTTGGCGGGGCTCACGCTGAAGGAGGGGGATTTTTCGCCGTGGAAGGGGCACAGCCCCATGAAATTGGCCCCGCCTTTCTTGAGCTGCACGTAGCGGCCCACGATGTCGACCACATCGACGCGGGCAAGCAGTTCCTGGATGAAAGACTGGGGGATCGTCACCAGCCTATTGTCCGCGTAAACTGTTTGTTACCAAGTATTGCAAAAAAGGCTTTCGGGCATGGTGGCAATGGCACGGTGGCGGGCGACGCACGCGTCCAGCACCTCTGCGCTGCGGCGCAGGGACCTGGCTGCGCTGCTGCCTTGGGCTGCTGCAGTATTCGTCCCCGTGCCCGCGCGGGCCGCCACGGTGCTGCGCGTGCTGTCCTGGCCGGGCTATGCCGACCCCGACATCGTGGCGACGTTTGAAAAGCGCCACGGGGTCAAGGTGGAGATCACCACCGTGGCGTCCGACGACGTGATGCGCGCCAAACTGGCCAGCACCGCAGCGCCGGGCTTTGACCTGGTGGCCGCCAACACGGCGGAAATCGCCCGGCTGGTGGCCAGGCGCCTGCTGGCACCGTTGCCGCTCAACAACATCCCCAACACGCAGCGCCAGTTGCCGCGCTTTCGCAACCTGCAGGCCATCGCTGGCCTGGCCCAGGGCATGGATGTCTATGGCATGCCCTACACCTATTCGGAGATGGGCCTCATCTACGACCGCCAGCAGTTCACGACTCCGCCGCAGTCCATCGGCGTGCTGTGGGAGCCGCGCTGGCGCGGCCGGGTGCTGGCGTTCGACGGCAGCAGCCACGGGTTTTCGCTGGCGGCCATGTACCGGGGGCTGCCGCCGTTTCACATCGCCGCCAGCCAGTTCGGCCCGCTGGCCCGGGACCTGGTGGCGCTGCGGCGCAACGTGCGCTCGTTCTACAGCCTGCCCGAAGAATCGCTGGAGCTGTTTCGCAAGCACCGCATCGCGGTCATGCATGCCAACTACGGCCAGCAGCAGCTCAAGCAATTGCGCGACGCGGGGCTGGACGTGGGCTACGTGGTGCCGCGCGAGGGGGCGCTGGCCTGGCTCGACTGCTGGGCCATCACCCGCCGCTCCACGCAGGCGGGCTTGGCGGCGCAGTGGATCGACTACATGCTCAAGCCGGCCGTAAGCCGCGAGCTCACGCGGCGCCAGGGCCTGGCCAACACGCTGGAGGAGCCGCCCGCGCTGTCGGGCGATGCGCCCGCCGGCACCATCGTGTGGCTGCAGCCGGTGGAGGACGAAGCCCGCCGCGCGCAGCTGTGGCGGCGCATCCTGTCGGGCGACCGGCCCGCGAGGTTCTGACGATGGCGTCGCCTCACAGCCGCGGCGTGACCTGGGGCATTGCGCTGCGCCTGGCCGTGCTGCTCGCGTCCTTCAGCGTGCTGGCCGCGCTGCTGGCGGGCTACTACACCTTCGAGTCCAGCCGCACGCGCCTGCAGGGGCGGGCGGAGCAGGCGCTGCTGGCCACCACGCAGGTGCTGGCGCGGCACCTGCAGGCGGGCTTCGGCGCAGTGGCGCGGGACGCCGCCTTCCTGGCCAGCGTGGCCAGCATCGAGCAGGACCGCAACGTGCTGGCCGATGTGTTCCGCGCCAGCCTGATCACCCACCCCAGCTACCTGCAGATCCGCTTCATCGCGGCGCAGGACTATGGCCTCGAGCAGGTGCGCATCGACCGCAAGGGTGACGCCTGGATACGCGCTGGCGACGACGAGCTGCAGGAGAAGGCGCACTTCCCCTTCGTGTTCGAAACCCTGGCGCTGGGCGCGGGCGAGGTGTATGTGTCGGAGTTCGGCATCAACCACGAAGGCGCGGACGATGCCGAGGCGCTGCCGGTCTTCAGCATGGCCTCTCCGGTGGTGCGCGGCGGCCAGGTGCGGGGCGTGGTGGTGGTGCGGGTGGCGGCGCAGCGGTTCTTGCAGAGCTTCCATGCAGCGCTGCCCGCGCCGTATGGCTTCTTCCTGAGCAACCGCTGGGGCGACTTTCTGGTGCACCCGGATGCCACCCAGGCCTTCGGCTTCGACCGCGGGCAGCGCATTCTGGTGCAGGACACCTTTGCGCCCGCCGCCCCGCTGATCAGCGGCGCCCGCACGGAGGCCGTGTTCAGCCAGCCGGCCACCGACGACGACGAGGAGGCGCGCGCGTTCTCGTTCGTGCGCATGCCGTTCGGGCGGGAGGGTGAGGGCCGGTTCATGGTGGTGGGGCTGTCGCAGCCGCTGGCTGCGGTGCAGGGCGAGGTGCTGGAGCTCGGCCGCAGCGTGTTCAAGATCCTGCTGGTGCTCAGCGCGGTGGGCGTGCTGCTGGCCGCAGGGGTGTCGCGCCTGGTCACGCAGCCGCTGCAGGCCATGGTGCGTGCCGCGCAGGCGTTTTCGCAGGGCCGGCCCCACAGCGACCTGCCGCTGCAGCGCAAGGACGAGATCGGCGAGCTGGCGCGCAGCTTTCACGACATGGAGCAGCAGATCGGCCGCCAGATCACCGAGCTGAACGCCAGCCGCGACGCCATGGCCCACCTGGCCCACCACGATGCGCTCACCGGCCTGCCCAACCGCCGCATGTTCGAGCAGCGGCTGGCCCAGGCGCTGGAGCTGTCGCGCCGCAGCGGCCGCGCCTGCGCGCTGCTGTTCGTGGACCTCGATGAGTTCAAGCGCATCAACGACGCGCACGGCCATGCGGTGGGCGACCTGGTGCTGCAGGCTGCAGCCCGCACAATCGTGGGGGCGGTGCGCCAGTCCGACACGGTGGCGCGGCTGGCGGGCGATGAGTTCACGGTGCTGTGCGAGAACGTCGACTCCGAAGACGCAGCGCTGCAGATCGCCGCCAAGCTCGAGCGCGCCTTCCACGTGCCCCTGAGCATCGAAGGCCGCCCGCTGCCCGTGCGCCCCAGCATCGGCGTGAGCCTGTTCCCGCGCGATGCGCAGGACGCGCACACCTTGCTGGCCAACGCGGATGCGGCGATGTACCGCACCAAGCAAAGCCATCGCCGCCGCGTGTGAGCGGTGCGGGGGGATGCACACGCGTTGCCACTCAGGGCCACTGTCCCCGGGTGCTGAAAGTGATAGGCGCTACTGTTTTGATAGCTGTTCGCGCTTGTCCAGAGAGCGGTAGAGGCATTTTTCATTTATGAAAAGCGCCCTGTACGCTGCTGCAGTGCCCGCGCCCGCCAGGCCTGCACGCCTCCGTCTCGCCTTCCTACCGCCTTCCTACCGCATCACCGCGCCCTGGCGTCCGTCACGGCTGCCCCATGGCATCGAGCCACGCGCGTGGCGACAGCCCCAGCTTTTGCGCGAACACGCGCGACAGCGCGGACGGGTTGGCGTAGCCCAGCTCCTGCGCCATCGACTTGATCGACCGGCCGCCGCGCAGGTGGGCCTGCGCCAGCGTCAGCCGCCAGTGGGCCAGGTAGTCCGCAGGCGTCTCGCCCACCACTGCCTTGAAGCGGGCGGCAAACGCGCTGCGCGACATGCCGGCCTGCGCGGCCATCTGCTCCAGGCTCCACGGCTCGCCGGGCGCTTCGTGCAGGGCCGTGAGCGTGCGCGCAAGCTGCGGGTCGGCCAGCCCGGTGAGCAGGCCGGGCGGCATCTGCGCCCTGCCGGGGTGGTCCAGCAGCCAGCGCAGCAACTGCAGCAGCACGACCTCGAAGAGCCGGTCGGCCAGCACGCGGTGGCCGCAGCGCAGGTGGTCGGTTTCGGCAAACAGCAGGTCCAGCGACAGCTGCAGTCCCGGCACGTCAGCCAGCGGCAGCAGCACCAGCGGGGGCAGGGCGCGGGCCAGCGGGTGGCTGGCGCCGCCGTCAAAGTCGAGCGCGGCGCAGGTGAAGTCCGAGCCGTCCACCGGCGCGTTGTGAAAAAAATGCTCCAGCGGCCGCGCGTAGAACAGCAGGCTGGGCTCGCAGACCTCCAGCCGCTCGGGCGGGCCGGCCAGCGGCTGGTGGGTGACCACCATCTCGCCGCGCCGCAGCACATGCAAAAACCCCCGCCCGGGCGCGGCCGCGAAGTGCGTCACCCCGCACAGCGGGCCGGTGTGAAAGAGATGCGCCCGCACCCGAAAACGCTCCAGCAGCGACGACAGCCGGTCGAACGGCGCGGGCTGCGGGGTGGAGTCGCTCTGGGTCATGGCCGTGGTTTTGGATGAATGGGTATGAATTGTAGATGATTCATTCCCAATGGTGCGGCTCTCGGCCAGACACTGCAGGGGTGCTGAGTTCATCAAGCACCCGGTGCCCCAACCCCCTGGGCGCCGGCCTGCAACCTCTTTCCCAACACTTCAAGGAAACCACCATGACCTCCCAGACCGCTGCTGTCTCCGCCTCGCCCCGCATTCCCCTCGTGGACCGCGCCACCGCCACCGGCCCGGCCCGCGCGCTGCTGGACCAGATCCACGGTGCTTTCGGCGCCACACCCCACATGTTCCGCGCAGTGGCCCACTCACCGGCGGCATTGCAGAGCATGTGGAGCGCTTTCGGCGCCCTGGGAGGTGGTGTCATCGGTGCCGCGCTGGGTGAGCAGATCGCCGTCGCCGTGGCCAACCGCAATGCCTGCGACTACTGCCTGGCCGCTCACACGGCGCTGGGTCGCAAGGCGGGCGTGAGCGGCGACGCGCTGGCCGCCGCGCAGTCGGGCGAATCGGCCGACCCGCGCACCGCCGCCGTGCTGCGGTTTGCACTGCAACTGGTCAACGAGCGCGGGCAGGTCGACGCCGCCGACGTGCAGGCGCTGCGCGACCAGGGCCTGGACGACGAGCACATCGTCGAGATCGTCGCCCACGTGGCGCTGAACCTGTACACCAACTACGTGAACGTGGCGCTGGCGGTGCCAGTGGACTTTCCGGGCGTGAAGCTGCGCCCCGCGCGTTGAGGCGCTGAGGCGCTGCGCTGACAGTGAGGCGTCACGGGTCAGCGCTGGCTTCAGGGCTTTCGGCTGTGCAGTTGCTGCTGCAGCTGAAGCCACGCCGCAAAGCGTGGAGCGGAGGCGGCGCGGTGACATTGGAGGCGTCATGGCGGGCGGCATGGGGGAGACGTTGTCACGCATGCTCCGCTGCAATGTCCAATGTCCAATGTGATTTGCCAGCGGCGGCCGTCTCGCGCACCATGGACCCCGGCCCTGATCCTTGCCATCACCTACCGACCAAGACCGCCATGCCACCTCATCCCGCCACCGAAACCGCCGCCACCGCAGGCCCCGCCCTTGCGCAGGCGGACCCCCATGCCATCGACACCTTGGCCGCCCTGGAGGCGCTGATGGGCCAGCCCGGCGATGCCTCCCTCCACAAAGAGGTGCCCTACGTGCACCCCACCTACCGCGCGATGATCGAGGCCGCACCGTTTGCCGTGCTGGCCACCACCGGCCCCGGCGGGCTCGACGCATCGCCGCGCGGGGACCCGCCGGGCTTTGTGCAACTGCTGGACGATAAGACCCTGTTGCTGCCCGAGCGCCGCGGCAACAACCGCGCCGACAGCCTGCGCAACATCCTGACCGACCCGCGCGTGGCGCTGTTGTTTCTCATTCCGGGTGTGGGCGAAACCCTGCGGGTGAATGGCCGCGCCCGCATCAGCGTGGCGCCCGAGCTGCTCGCGCGCTTCGTGGTCAACGGCCAGCCGCCCCAATGCGTGATCGTGGTGAACGTGGACACCGTGTTCTTCCAGTGCGCGCGGGCCATCCAGCGCTCGCGCCTGTGGGACGCCGTGCCCGCCGGCACCCCGCGCCCGGTGCCCACGCCGGGCGCGATCCTGGCGGCCATCACGCACGACGCTTTTGATGGTGCTGCGTATGACGAAGCGCTGCCAACGCGGCAGCAGGCTACCTTGTATTGAGGGGAGAGCCGCGCTAGGTCCGCGCTTGATTGCTTTCGCGTTGTCGCCGTCGGTCGCATGGGCTCGCACCCTCAGCGCGGTGTGCTTCCGGAACTCGGCCATTTCAGATGCAGTTTCCCGCTGGGGTGCGTGCTCGACTGCGATGCCTGAAGCTACGCCGATCCAATCCGAAGGTTCGTCCCCAACTGGCTTTCAAGGTCAGCTGCGGCCCACGCTCGTAATGCTGCGCGATGTCCTCGGGGTCGCGCGCTTCGTTCAGCCACTGGATGCGTTCCCTGTCGATGAAGCCTCTGGCTCAAGCGGGGTCTAGAGCCTCCTTGGAACGGCGCCGAGCCAATGCCCAGCACCGTGCATATGTAGGTTTACCCTACCAAGTTCGCCATGCTGGCTTTCATCGCCAAAACCGTCGCGGGGTTGTTATGGATATCGGCGATGCGGGCCAGTGCATCGCCAAGCCCGTCATAGCCGAAGACGTGACCGACGTCGGGCACCACGGCTGCACCGTTGCGGTCGTGGTGGAACACGTCCTGCGCGTTGCCGAGCTGTCGGGTGAAATACGCCACGTCGCCGATCGCGAAGTCCTGTCTGGCCACGGCGTCGAAACGGTGTTGTACATCTCCCAGAGCATAACGTTGGTCCACGTCGCCGACGGTCAGGTTGCCCGCCACGGCGCGGTCAGGCGCCAAATCGGAGTTGAGCTTGCGCACTTCGAGCGTCTGCAGCTGCGACAGGGTCGTGATGGGGTGGTAGCGCACGTTCATGCCGCCGAAGTGGTTGTGCAGTAGCGTGGTGAGTTGCCCGTTGGCAGGGTTGGCGGCCAGGGCGTCGAGCACCTCGTCAAAGCCTGTCTGCGCTTCCGCTTGGAACGCGGCTCCGTGTATGGGATCGTCCAGCCGCGCAGGATGCCCATTGAAATTGACGAAATTCGCGGTGGCGCTCGGCGCGACATTATGCTGGGGAACGAACGCACCGCCTCCGCCCACCATGAAGGGCAGGCGGAACTCGTTTTCGTCCACGCTGGTCAGCGCCCGGTCGAGACCCGTGGCGCCCACACTGGGCAGCGCGCCGGTACGGTCGAGCACCGAGCGGCTGAAGGCGATCTCGAGGTCGGTCATGTGCGGCCTCCCGCCCGAGACGATGAAGTTTCCTTGGTGCAAATCGGTCACGCCGCACAGATAGGCCACGGCCGCCTGGCGACCCATGTCGCGGAAGTAATTGCCGGCCAGGGCGGCGTTGGCGCCGCAATCGAAATCCGCCGCCTGGTGCGAAAGGTGCTGCACGAAGCCGTATTCGTCGCCGTTCAAGCCACCCAGCATGTAGCGGTAGGTCGGTATGGTGTTTGCGCCGACGGCATTATTTACGATGTCGGCCAGGCTGCCCGGTACGCCACCTGCGCCGCCTTCGCCCGCGATGCAGGCGTCTACCCGGCAGTCGCGTGGTTTGTAGACCACAGGATCGTTCGGAAAATTGGCGAAGGTCATGATCATCACCCGCTGGCCGCCATGGTGCGGGTCACTGCCGGTGACGTGGATGCCGGTCACATCACCCGCTGCCGCACCCGCGAAGAACGTGTTCTCGATGCCGGCGATGTCGGCCTGCACGCGCTGCAGCATGTCGTCGATGTTGCGGGTAAAGGCCACCATTTCGGTGTCCAGCGCTTGCAGCATGCTGGGGTTCTGGGCGAACAGCGCCACCGGGTCGGCTGCCAGTTGGAGAGCCAGCGCGTCATGGTTCGGGTGGGCCATGATCTGTGTGCTCATCATCATGCCGATGTGGTTGTCCAGCGACTCTGCGAGCTTGCCCGCCAGTTGCGTGAGCAGCGGGCAATTGGGGCGCGGGTCGGCCGCCATGGCGCGCGGGGCCATGTTCGCCAGCGCAGTGCGCAGGAAGGCCTCGTACATCGGCTGTCGCGCCGCGTTGGGCGTGGCCATGTTGGCCACGGCGTGGTTGACCACCGCGGTAGCCTGAACGTCGGCCGCGGTGCCAAGGGCCGCGCTGGCTGCCATGCGTGTGGCTTCCTGGTCCAGGGCCATGGCGCCCGATGCTTGGTAGGCGTTCACGATCTGCGTGGCGACCTGGCCGGTCATAACGTTGGCCTGCAAGGGTCCCGCGTTGTTGCGCAGGAAGCTGGTTTCTCGCGCCTCCAGTTTTTGTGTGGCGAAGGCACCGATGGGGGGCTGGCCGGCGAGCGCGGTGTTCCGGTGGTTTTCCAAGGCGGCCTGGCCCAGGGCGGTGCGCACTTCGCGAGCGGACAGCGGTGTCTGGTTGACGTGCGCGGGCGTGAACACGCGGTTGGCTACGGCCGCGCCATACTGGGTTGTGAGCGCGTTGGCAAACTCTTGCCGTACCGCCTGATTCTGCGCCTGGATCGTGGTGGCACGCGTGAAGAACAGCGACACACGCTCGCCCAGCGACCCGGTGACAGCGCGAAGCGCGTTGCCAGCATTGGCCAAGCTGACGCTTTGCGCAGCACCGCCGGAATAATTGATGAAGGATTGGATACCGACTGGTGGCATGGCGTGCTCCTCAACCGCGCAGCATGCCGGATGCGAACGCGCCAAGCGTAAAGCTTCCCATGCCCGGAGCGGCTGCCTCCTCTGGCGGGCGTACCAGCGCGTCGAACTTGTCCACCCACGCGGCCGTCATGTCGATGAACCATTGCAGCACAGCTAGCACCTCTTCGCCGGTGATGTTGTGCGCGGGCGTTTGGTAAGCCAGCACGACCGTGTCATCATCCTTCGCCAGCGCGAGTGTCGCACCACCGGTTTCCTGCCAGAACAAATTGGCACGCAACAGGTCCGCCAATGCGCGGCTGCGGTCCGCCGCGCCCTTCAGCGAACCCACGGGTGCGAACCAAACCACCTGGGCTTGCGCCTCCATCCACCCAAGGTTGACCACGATCTCGTCGTCGACCACCAATTGGCACGTTCCATCATCGGCGGGCTGCAGGCCCGGGAGGTTGAGTGCCGTGCGCACAGCAGACAGCACGAATTCGAATTGAGGATGAATCAAGCTGGTACTCCTTGTAGTGGTGGCCTGTAAGTCACAAGCCGGCTACAAAGGTTCCATCTCGAACACTATATGCTCTGGTCGGTGACAGGGGATTTCCGGTCACATAAGGCGTATGTCAATGCTGTGGCTGCAGCCCGCATAGACCGCGCTTTGCGCGATGGCTGCTCCAGGTGCTGCTCGAGCAAGCTTTTCAGCCGTTCCATAAACACGCGCACCCTGCGCGGCAGGCCAAGGCGATGCGCCACGACAGCGGCAAAGGCAGGGGCGGTGCCTGCAGATTCGTCAACACTTCTACCAGTGTCCAGTGCGCGAGGTGCTGCTGAAGCCTAAGCTCCAACTGGGGCGCCTGTACCATACCCAAGTCAGCAAGACTGGTGGCCTAGTGTCGGTGTATGCACGAGCGCAAAGTGGTTCGTCACTGAGAACCGTCGGGTCGGTGCTATCGCAGGTCAAGGCGCAATTGGCGCGCGAGATAGGTATTTTCTTATGCCTGCTCTGCTGCAAACCGCGTAGCCGCGTCTCGCAGTGCCTGCACGAGCAGCGCCACCTCGGCATGCTGCGCGTCCCGCTGCCGCTGGAACAGCGTGATGGGCGGCAGCGTCCAGCCGAAGCGGTGCGGCACGATGGCCACGCCGGCGATGCGCACCAGCTCCTGGGCAATGTCTGCCGGCACGATGGACACGGCCCGTTCGCTGGCCGCCACCAGTTCGCCGATGACCTTGGACGACAGGCTTTCCACATACGGCTGCGGCGGCACCACGCCCGCGCGCAGGAAGAAGTCGGTGATCTGCTCGCGCATGGGCGTCTGCCGCGCGCCCAGCACCCAGTCCAGGTCGGCCAGCTCGGCCCAGGCCAGGGGCTTGCGGGCCAGGCGCGCCGACAGGCGGCGGTGGGCAATGAGGCGCGGCTCCTGGTGGTAGAGCACCTCGTGCACCAGCCCGTCCATGTCGAGCACGGCGGAGGTGCGGCCGATCACGCAGTCGAGCTCATGCCCGCGCAGGCGCTGCAGCAAATGGTCGCTGGTGCCTTCGTGGATGCTGACCGTGGCGCGCAGGCCGCGGGGCCGCGTCTGACCGATGGCCGCAGCCAGCAGGCGCCCCGGCACGAACGGGATCACCCCCACCTGCAGGTGCGCCGCGCGGCCAGCACTGGCGGCCTCCATGTCGCGTGCCCAGTGGCCCAGGTCCTGCAGCAGGGTGCGCGCGCGGGCCAGCGCCACGGTGCCCAGCGCCGTGGGCACCATGCCGCGCGTGGACCGCTCGAACAGCGGCGCGCCGAAGATCGCCTCCAGCTCGGCCAGCGCATGGGTGATGGCCGGCTGGCTCGTGGCCATGTGGTGCGCCACGCGGGTGAGCGTGCCATGCGCCTCGATCTGCTGCAGCAGCACCAGGTGGCGCATCTTCAGGCGCGAGGCCAAGCGGGCGTGGATGGCGTCGGGGTCGAGGGGCAGATGCGCAGGCATGGCTGGTTTCGGGCTATTAGTAAATCAATATGGTTTGATATTAATTGCTGATGCTTTGCTTATGAGAACTCTCCACAATGCACGGCAACAACGGAGGGGAAGGTGATGGACTCATCAGTGGTGTGGGTGGTGGCCCTGGGGGCCGTGGCGGCGGGCTTTGTGCAGGGCTTGTCGGGCTTTGGCTTTGGCATGGTGGCCATGTCGTTCTGGGCCTGGACGCTGGAGCCGCGCCTGGGCGCGGTGCTGACGGTGTGCGGCGCACTCACCGGCCAGCTGGTGGCGGCGTTCTCGGTGCGCCGGGGTTTTGACAAGGCGCGGCTGCTGCCCTTCGTGCTGGGCGGCCTGGCGGGCATTCCGCTGGGCGTGGCCGTGCTGCCACGCCTGGACATGGACGCCTTCAAGCTCGTGCTGGGCACGCTGCTGGTGCTGTGGTGCCCGGCCATGCTGATGGCCAAACAGTTGCCCCGCATCACCCGCGGCGGGCGTGTGGCGGACGCGGTGGTCGGCCTGGCCGGTGGGGTGATGGGCGGCCTGGGCGGCTTCACCGGCGTGCTGCCCACGCTGTGGTGCACCCTGCGCGGCATGGACAAGGACGTGCAGCGCGCCATCATCCAGAACTTCAACCTGGCGATGTTGCTGGTGACCTTCGGGACTTACGCGGCCACAGGCCTGATCAACCGCGAGGCCCTGCCCCTGCTGGCCATCGTGGTCCCCGCCATGCTGTTGCCCACGCTGCTGGGCGCCCGGCTGTACCACGGCATCAGCGACGCGAGGTTCCGGCAGATCGTGCTGGGCATGCTGACGCTGTCGGGCGTGGCGATGCTGGTGGCGAGCGTGCCGAAGGTGCTGGCGCGGTGGCTGTAGTGACACACCGTCAGAACCCTGACGGCCTGGCAGCGCGGCCGCGCGTTCGGGCCTAACATGCTCCCCGGCACACGCCCCGATGCACGCAGGCGTGGCCGCCGCACCAGGCTGCATCGAGGTCAACGCCAACGTCAAAGCAACCGCAGCCGCGGCTTCATCCACCGAGGAGACTTCATGACAACAACACACAGCAAAACCCTGGCCCGCGCTGCAGGCGCCGCCGTCGCACTGGCATTGGTTGCCGCGCCGGCGCTGGCCGACGTGTTCACCAAGGAAGAGCTGATCAAGGCCAACAAGGAGGCTGCAGGCGGCGGCAAGGGCACGCTGGTCGGCGAATACGCCTTCACGCGCGACAAGGCGCTCAAGGACCACGCGATCAAGGAGATCAGCTGGCTCACGCTGCAGCCGGGCGACTCCATCGGTTTTCACAAGCACACGACCAACGAAGATACCTACATCATCATTTCCGGCCGCGGAACCTTTCGCGACAAGGACGGCAAGGACGTGGCCGTGAAACCGGGCGACGTGACGATCGTGCGCAAGGGCGAGTCCCATGGCCTTGCGAACACCGGCACCGAGCCGCTGGTGTTTGTGGATGTGATCGCCGAGCAGTGACGCCAGCGCCGGCGGTGCTTTGATGGCACGGGTGACGGCACCAAGAGCGTTCTGCACAGTGGATGGCAGAATGCTCTTTTTTTGATAGCTGCTGGCGCTTGTCCAGTGCGCGGTAGCGGCACTTTTTCCTGGGATTGCGTGCCACCCTGGGCGCATCCATATGGCTGGCTAGCCGCTCGCCGAATTTTCCCAATCCTTTGGACCGGTCCGCATGATCACGAAAGCCCCGAGGACCGTGCCGATCGGTACCGCAAAAAGCAGCAGGATTCCCAGGGTCCGAGACAAGCTGCGACCCCACAGCAGCCCATTGCGAACGCCCCTCAATGCCAGGGCGTGGAGTACCAGCGGTGTGCCGAACACGGCTGCAAAAATGAGCACGCCGGTAGCGCTGGCCTTGTCGCCTGTGAGGTGGATCGCGCTCAACAGTGCCGCCATCAATCCGTAGAAGATGGCCAACCCGAGATGAATTCGGGCGAGTGATTTGTTCATCGTGCGTGCGCCGTGGTCCGCGTTCAGTCGCCCATCACCACACCCTCGCGCCGCGGGTCGGCGCCGCCCATCCACAGCTTCTTGCCATGGGCGTTGCCCAGGGTGATGGCCTGCAGGCCGCTGGTCATGTTCATCTCGCGCACCTCGGCGCCGCGGGCGCGCAGGGCCTCCACCGTGGCGGGCGGGAAGCGCTTTTCCTCCAGCAGCGTGGGCCCGTTCATGGAGCCGAAGTTGGGCAGGTTGATGGCCTGCTGCGGCATCAGGCCCCAGTTGAGCACGCCGTACAGCGTCTTGGCGGTGTAGTGGATGATGGCCGCGCCGCCGGGGCTGCCGCCGCTCATCAAGAGCTCGCCCGTGGCCTTGTCGAACACCAGCGTGGGGGCCATGGACGAGCGCGGGCGCTTGCCGGGCTGCACGCGGTTGGCAATGGGCTGGCCCTGCGCGTCGGCGGGCGCGAAGCTGAAGTCGGTGAGTTCGTTGTTGAGCAGGAAGCCCCCGCTGCGTGCGGCGCTGGTGGTCACCATCTGCCGCGCGCCGAACTGGTCTTCGATGGTGGTGGTCATGGCCACTGCGTTGCCGAAAGCGTCGACGATGCTGATGTGGCTGGTGCCGTACTCGGGCTGGTCGGGCATGGGCGCGTAGCTGGTCTTCACCGCGCCGGGGTTGCCGGGCTGCGCGACCTTCAAGCTCTGCGCGCCGATGAGCTTGGCGCGGTCGGCCAGGTAGGCGGGGGCGAGCAGGCTGCTCCAGCTGCCCGCGGGGGGCTGCACGAAGTCGGGGTCGGCCACGTACTGCGCGCGGTCGGCAAAGGCCAGGCGCGCGGCTTCGGTGTACAGGTGCAGCCAGTCGGCCGAGGGGATGCCGTCCTGCAGCGGCTTGGCGGCGGCGTCGGTGTTCTTGAGGATGCCCAGGATCTGCCCGATGGCGATGGCGCCCGAGCTGGGCGGCGGGAAGCCGCAGACGCGGAAGTCCTTGGTGGCGACCTGGTAGTCGTGGCACAGCGCCTCGCGCTTTTTAGGCTGGTAGCCGGCCAGGTCGGCCAGGCTGAGCTTGCCGGGGTTGGTGGGGTGCTTTTGCACCTTGTCGACGATGGCCTGGGCGATCTCGCCCTCGTGCAAGGCCTTGCTGCCTTCGGCGGCGATGCGTCGCAGCACGGCGGCCAGTTCGGGGTTGCGCAGGTTCACGCCCACGTCGCGGGCATCGCCATCGGCCTTGTAGAAGTAGGCGGCGGCCACCGGGTCCTTCTTGAGGTGCGGGTCCGCCGCCACCAGGGTATTGAGCCGCGCGCTGATCTTGAAGCCGCCCTCGGCCAGGGTGATGGCGGGCTGGAACAGCGTGGCCCAGGGCAGCTTGCCGTGCTGCTTGTGCGCCAGCTCCAGCATGCGCACGGTGCCGGGCACGCCGACCGAGCGGCCGCCCACCACGCCGTCGTAGAACGGCACGGGTTTGCCGTCGGCGCCGAGGAAGAGTTTTTCGTCCGCAGCGGCGGGGGCGGTCTCGCGCCCGTCGTAGGCCTCCACCGCCTTGCCGTTGCTGTGCAGCAAGAAGGCGCCGCCGCCGATGCCGCTGGACTGCGGCTCGACCAGGGTCAGCACCATCTGCACCGCAATGGCCGCGTCCACCGCCGAGCCCCCGGCCTTGAGGACCTGGTAGCCCGCATCGGTGGCCAGCGGGTTGGCGGCGGCTACGGCGAACTTCTCGGTGGCCCAGCCTGGTTTTTCGGTGTAGCCCGACGAGCCCTCCGGCTGTGCCGGCACGGTGTAGGCGAACTGCGAGGGGCTGATGGTGCCAGCGCAGCCCGCCAGCAGTGCAGCGAGCGCGGTGCTGGTGATCAGGCCAGGGCGCAAACGCCGGGACGATGCCGGGGCCGGCGAGACGATGGGGGACATGGGCTTCTCCTTCGTGGCAAGCAAGAAGCGGCCATCGTACGGTGCCCAGTCCGCGTACGGGCTTGCCGTTACATTGCGCTACAGGCGCACGGCTTGAAGCTTTTTACGGCCCTGCCGCTGTCTGGATAAGCGCTACCAGCTATCAAAAGAGGAGCGTTCACGCCGCCACGGGCCCGGCGCGGCCGTCTTGCACGACGAACTTGGCCAGGGTGCTGACGCCGCTGTCCGCGCGCATCGGGTCGTCCACGGTGCGCAGGGTGGTGGTCCAGCGCTCGGGCGTGATGTCGGCAATGCCGTAGCCGCGCAGGTCGCAGCGGGCCAGCAGCACGTGGGGGTTGTGCCGCGCCACGGCGTCCACCTTGTCCTGCGTGGTGCCCGAGCGCGAGCTGATGGAGGTGCCGCAGAACTCGCTGGCGATGACGGGCGAGTCGGGGCGGTCTGCGTCAGCGTGCACGCGACAGACGTAGTTCTGGTGGATGTCGCCGCCCAGCAGCACGGTGTTGCGGGGCGCGTGGCGGGCCACCGATTGCAGCAGGCGCGCGCGGGCCGCGGGGTAGCCGTCCCAGTTGTCGGTGGTCACCGTGCCCGACGGGTAATGGCGGGGCGAGAACAGCGTCTGCTGGGCGACCACGCTCCAGCGGGTGTCGTTGGGCGTAGCCGCGTCGCTGGCGAGGCCGGCATCGAGCCACTGCTCCTGTGCCGCACCCAGAAAGGTGCGGGCCGGGTCGGCCAGCTCGGCGCAGCCTCCGCCACGCACGGCCCCCGCGCTGGCGGATTCGGGCGTGCGGCAGGCTTGCCACGTGCGGTACTGGCGGGCGTCCAGCACATGAAGATGGGCCAGGCGGCCCCAGCGCAGGCATCGGTAGACCTGCAGCGCGTCCCACCGGGTGTCGGGGAAGGGCCGGGCCAGGCTCGTGGCGCGCAGGGGCATGTTCTCGTAGAACGCCTGCCACGCGGCGCCGCGCATCGCCAGGAAGTGCGGTGTGTCGCCCCGGCCTGCGCCCGCGGCGTAGTCGTTTTGCACTTCGTGGTCGTCCCAGGTCACGGCCCAGGGGCAGGTGGCATGGGCGGCCTGCAAGGCCGGGTCGCTCTTGTGCAGCGCATACCGGTCGCGGTAGTCGGCCAGCGTGGTCGCCAGCTTGAGGCTGTGGGTGCGCGCCAGGTCCGATGCATTCTTGGGCGTGGCGTATTCGTAGATGTAGTCGCCCAGGAACAGCACCAAGTCGGGTTGGTCGGCCGCCAGGTGGCGCCACGCGGCGTAGTGGCCGTGTTCCCACCGCTGGCACGAGGCAAAGGCCACCCGCAGCGCGCCCGGCAGGTCGCCCGCTGCGGGCGCGGTACGCGTGCGGCCCACGGTGCTGACCGCATCGCCCAGCATGAAGCGGTAGTGGTACCAACGCCCCGGTGCCAGGCCGCGCAGCTCCACATGCACGCTGTGGCCGAGCTGCGGCAGGGCGGGCGCCTCGCCCTTTTGCACGATCTTCGCAAAGCGCGCATCGTGCGCCACCTCCCACCGCACGGTGTGGGCGGCCTGCAGCTGCGCCGCATCGGCCAGCACCAGGCGCGTCCACAGCACCACCCCGTCCGGCGCCGGATCGCCACTGGCCACGCCCAGCGCAAACGGGTGGGTGGACAGCGACGGCGCGTTGCTCCACGCCCAGCGGGGCAGGGCAGTCGCTGCGGCCGCGTAGGCGGCGAGTTGTAGAAATGCGCGGCGGTCCATGGTCGGTGACGTTTCAGGTGATGGGCAACAGCAGCCCGAGCAGGCGCTGCTTTGAGCAGCATCCTAATCAAGCGGACGTCGATACCGGCGCGCCCCCAGGCCAGTGCCACCGTGGAACTGGCTCTGCCAGGCCACGGGTGGCGTCCCCCTGGGGGGAAGGCGCCGCAGGCGAATCAGGGGGGCTTCCAAGCTCTGCGTCCCCCTGGGGGGAAGGCGCCGCAGGCGACTCAGGGGGGAGTGACTAGGCCGGCATCACCCGGTTCTTGCCCGACCGCTTGGCCAGGTACATGCCCTGGTCCGCGCGGCGGATGGCGTCGGCGCTGCTTTCGCTGTCTGCCAGCTGGGCCACGCCGGCGCTGAAGGTGATGAGCACCTTCTCGGTGCCCTGCAAAAAGAACCGGGTGGTCAGCTCGCGCTGCAGCCGGGTCATGGCGGCCACGCCGCTGTCGACCGTGGTGTCGGGCAGCACCAGCACGAATTCTTCACCGCCATAGCGCGCCAGCAGGTCCTGCGGTCGCATGACCTCGCGCGTGACCTGTGCCAGGTGCACCAGGGCCGCGTCGCCGCCGGAATGGCCCAGGCGGTCGTTGATGGTCTTGAAATTGTCCACGTCGAGCAGCGCCAGGCACAGCGGCGAGCCCAGGCGGCGCGATCGGGCGATCTCGCGCTCCATCGCCTCGTCCAGGCCCTTGCGGTTGAGCGATCCGGTCAGCGGGTCGTGCCGTGCCTGGGCGCTGGCGCGGTCGAGCTCTTCCTGCAGCTTGGCCACCTCGGCGCGCTTGGCTTCGGTGCGCTCGCGCAGGTCCTGCAGTTCGTCGTGGGTCACGCGGCTGTCCAGGGCCATGGAGCGGGTCGCGCTCATCACTTCCTGCAGCACCGGGGCGATCTCCTCGATGGTGTTGGCCTTGCCGATCAGGTCGGCGCAGCGCTCCATCGTGCCCTGGTAGGTGGTGCTGGAGGCGGTGATCCGCGCCAGGCGCTCGATGAAGGTGGTGAGCATCTCCTTCATCTGCTCCTGCGCCTCGACCGTGCGGGCCTTGGCCTCGGCCTGCTTGAAGATCACGTCCTTCAGGCGGCGCTGCACGTCGTCCAGCCGGCGCAGGGTCAGCGGCGGGGTGGATGCTGCCATCAGCGCCTGGGCCTGGCCCTGCAGCCAGCGGTCTTCGGCGCTGAGCACGGCGATGTTCTCGAACACCATGTGCAGCAGATTCAGCAGGCCGCTGCGGATGGCGCCTTGCTCTTCGGTGGCAAAAGACAGCCGATAGGTGAAGTTGCCCAGCATGAGCTGGGCGGTGGAGATGGGGGGCGCGGGCTCGCGCAGGAAGGTGACGAGCTGCTGCGCCATCTCGATCACGCGGGCGTCGTCATCGCCCAGTGCGGGCAGCACGTTGTCCACCAGGCGCGCCAGGAGCTGCGCAAATTCGTCGGGCAGGATGGCGGCGGGCGGGGCGGCGTCCGCAGCCGTCTCGATGGGCGTGGCCGTGGCCGACATGGGGTTCAGCCCCAGGTTGGCGTAGCCGACCATGGTGCTTTGCAACGACGACCAGTCCTTCTGGATGATCGCCCGCTCGAATTGGCCCAAAAGGCGCTTTTGCGCCGGGGTCTGCCCCGGCAGCACCCGCAGGATCTGGCTCAGCGGTCCTTCGGGAAATGGCTGCGGGCTGCGAGTTTCGGCGATCTCGTCATACAGCGCCAGGTAGTTGTCGGGCGTGGGCTGCAAGCGGCGTATGGCCAGCTGCTTGAGTGTCTCGCGCGCGATTTCGGAGGGTGGACGGTCGGCCATGTGCTGACACCAGGGTCTGAGGGGGCTAAGTCCCCAAGTGTGACACAGCAGCCGCTGTTTGGGTGCCGCCCCCGGAGGGCAAAAACGCCGGTGACCCGGGGTGGCGGGCGCGGGTTGATGCGCCCTGCCGCTGTCAGTTGACCATGACCAGTTTGCCCATCACGCCGCGCGACCCCATGTGCGCGTAGGCGGCCGGCAGCTCGGCCATGGGCATGGTGCGGTCGATCACCGGCTTGATCCTGCCTTGGGCGTACCACTGCGCCAGCTCGCCCATCATGGCGGCGTTGGCCTTGGGTTCGCGCTTGGCGAAGTCGCCCCAGAACACGCCCACGATGGACGCGCCCTTGAGCAGCGCCAGGTTGAAGGGCAGGGCCGGGATGGGGCCGGACGCAAACCCCACCACCAGGTAGCGGCCGCGCCAGGCGATGGAGCGGAACGCGGGCTCGGCAAAGTCGCCGCCCACCGGGTCGTAGATCACGTCGGGGCCCTTGCCGTCGGTCAGTGCCTTGATGGACTCGCGCAGGTTGTCCTTGCTGTAGTTGATGGTGGCGTCCGCCCCGATGGAGGTGCACAGCGCGCATTTCTCGTCGCTTGAGGCCGCTGCGATCACGCGCGCGCCCATGGCCTTGGCGATCTGGATGGCCGAGGTGCCCACGCCGCCGGCGGCGCCCAGCACCAGCACCGTCTCGCCGGACTTGAGCGCGGCGCGGTCGACCAGCGCGTGGTAGGACGTGGCGTAGATCATGATGAAGGCGGCCGCGTCCACATGCGAGAAGCCGTCAGGCAGGGGCATGCACAGCGCAGCGGGCGCGATGGTGTGCGTGCCGAAGCCGCCTGTGCCGGACAGGCAGGCCACGTTCTGGCCGACCTTCAAGTGCGTCACGCCGTCACCCACTGCCGCTACCACGCCGGCATATTCGGAGCCGGGCACAAAGGGCAGCGGCGGCTTCATCTGGTACTTGTTCTGCACGATGAGCAGGTCGGGAAAGTTCAGGCTGGCGGCCTTGATCTCGATGAGCACCTCGCCGGCTTGGGGCGTGGGCGTGGGCAGTTCGGTCCAGGCCAGGGCGTCGACGCCGACGGGGTTGGTGCAAAGCCAAGCGTGCATGGAATGGGTCTCCGGTCAATTTTGTGAGACGCATGATATGTGGGGGGCCCGGGCGCGCGTTGTCCCACGAGCGACGGCCTTGGCTGGCGCGCGAGGGCGGGGCGGGCGGGGCACTGCGACCTACAATCGGTTGCAACCCCCTGCTGCAACCCATGAAAATTCTGATCTCCAACGACGACGGCTACCAGGCTCCGGGCATCGTGGCATTGCACGACGCGCTCAAGACCCTTGACGGGGTCGAGGTGGAGGTGGTCGCGCCAGAGCACAACAACAGCGCCAAGTCGAATGCGCTGACGCTGCACTCGCCGCTGACCGTCACCAAGGCCTACAACGGCTTTCGGTACGTGAACGGCACGCCGGCCGACTGCGTGCACATTGCGCTCACGGGGCTGCTGGGCTACCGGCCCGACCTGGTGGTCTCCGGCATCAACAATGGCGCCAACATGGGCGACGACACCATCTACTCGGGCACCGTGGGTGCGGCGATGGAGGGCTATCTGTTCGGCGTTCCGGCCATCGCGTTCTCCCAGGTCGACAAGGGCTGGGGCGAGATCGAGGCGGCTGCGGCCAAGGCCCGCGAGATCGTGGAGCAAATGCGCGCGCAGCAGTTGGTCAATGAAACACCGTGGCTGTTGAACGTGAACATTCCCAACCTGCCCCTGGATGTGCTCAAGCCCATCAAGCTGTGCCGTCTGGGCCGCCGCCATGCGGCCGAGCGCGTCATCGTGCAGGAAAGCCCGCGGGGTGAGGCGATGTACTGGATCGGCAGCGCGGGCGCTGCCAAGGACGATGCAGAGGGCACGGACTTCCACGCCACCGTGCAAGGCCATGTGTCGATCACCCCGCTGAAGGTGGACCTGACCGACCACGACAACCTGGGTTATTGGGCGCAGACGGCGTCGCGCCTGGCGTCAGGGGCGGCCCACGCCCCGAAGGCGTGACGATGCAGCAGCGCCGCCCCGGATTCCCGGCCCGTCTGCCGGGTACAGCGGCGCCCGCGCCCGCCCGACCGGCGCCAGCTGCCCCGGCAGGCGGTCGATCGCAGGCGCCTTCGCCGTCGGGTGTGGGGCTCGACTCCGCGGCCG
The DNA here is from genome assembly GCF_964253015.1 of Acidovorax sp. LjRoot194. NCBI lineage: Bacteria > Pseudomonadati > Pseudomonadota > Betaproteobacteria > Burkholderiales > Comamonadaceae > Acidovorax > Acidovorax sp. LjRoot194. The sequence goes on from NZ_CAXUQB020000001.1 coordinate 2,096,560, forward strand.
TGCGCGCACGCATGGTGCAAAAACTGGCCGCCGGCGGCATCACGTCGACGGCCGTGCTGCAGGCCATGGGGGCCGTGCAGCGCCACCAGTTCGTGGACAGCGCGCTGGTCAACCAGGCCTATGAAGACACCAGCCTGCCCATTGGGCTCGGCCAGACCATTTCAAAGCCCAATGTGGTGGCCCGCATGTGCGAGTTGCTGCTGGGCGCTGAGATCGCGCGCTCCGGCGGGCTGGGCCGGGTGCTGGAGGTCGGGACCGGATGCGGTTACCAGGCGGCAGTGCTCAGCCACTTGGCGCGGGAGGTCTACACCCTGGAACGGTTGCGCGGGTTGCACGACAAGGCGCGCAGCAACCTGCGGCCGTTTCGTCTGGCCAATGTCCATCTGCTCTTTGGGGACGGGATGCTGGGCTATGCCAAGGGTGCGCCGTACGCGGCCATCATCGCGGCGGCAGGCGGTGATGCCGTGCCGCAGGCGTGGTGCGAACAATTGGCGGTCGGTGGACGGCTGGTGGCACCCATGGCCGTGTCAGGCGGCCAGCAGATGTTGCTTGTGATCGACAAAACCCCGCACGGATTGAAACAAAACGTGCTGGAGCCCGTACATTTTGTCCCCCTAAAATCGGGGGTTGCCTAGAGGGCCGCAGTTTTCTTGCGCGTGTCCTCCTTGGGCCATGAGGTCAGCGATTGTCATTGCACAAACGTTGACCTCATGGCCCAGCGCATTGGGAAAGCCGGGAAAAGGTCCGGCTGCTGCTCTGCAGCCCGCTTGCGGTATTCATCTCTTGGCGCATCGTGCGCCTTGTTGCCGGGCCTTTTACCGGTTTTCGTGAGCACACGAGTGCACAACACGGTTCAAAGGGAATGCTTATGTTCGTATCGCGTGGTCTTGTGGTCGGGTTTACCGTGGCGCTGGCGGGGCTTGCCCTCACCGGTTGCGGCACCCGGCTGAACAGGGCTCCAGTGGAAGACCGGGGCACCTCGTCCCAGTCTTCTGCACCTTCAGCGGGTGCGCAGTCCGGCGTGGTGGTGGGTACACCCATCAAGCCATTGCCCGGCGCAGAAAACGCTGGCAAACCCGGCTACTACACCGTCAAGCCTGGGGATACCCTCATTCGCATCGGGCTCGAATCCGGCCAGAGCTGGAAGGACATCGCCCGCTGGAACAATCTGGAAAACGCCAACCTGATCGAAGTCGGCCAGGTGCTGCGCGTAGTGGCTCCCGGGGCTGTGTCGCAAGCGGTGGCGTCCGATACCGGCGTGGTCACGCGCCCGGTGGCCTCGTCCTCGGTGACACCCGCCACTCCTGCCAGCGGCCCCGTGCCGCCTGCCAGTGCCGCCAAGCCTGGAGCGCCAGCTGCGTCCGGCGCGGTGGTCGCCGCAGCACCTGTGCCTGCCGCGCCCAGCGCTCCAGCCGCTGCGGGTGGTGAAGATGACTTGGCCTTCATCTGGCCCGCACCGGGTTCGCTGATCGCAGGATTCGACGAGGCGCGCAACAAGGGCTACGACATCGCAGGAAAGGCGGGCGACCCCGTGCTGGCCGCGGCCGATGGTCGCGTGGTCTATGCCGGTGCCGGCCTGCGCGGCTACGGCAACCTGGTGATCCTGAAGCACAACAACACCTTCCTGACCGCCTACGCACACAACCAGACGCTGCTGGTCAAGGAAGACCAAGCCGTGCGCAAGGGCCAGAAGATCGCCGAGATGGGCAGCACCGACGCCGACCGCGTGAAGCTGCACTTCGAGATCCGCCGCCAGGGCAAGCCTGTCGACCCGTCCCGCTACCTGCCAGCGCGTTAAAACCGTGGTTACCCCACCGCCCAGCGGTATGAGCTCCGCTGTGCAGGCGGTACAGGCCGGTGAGAGCGATCTGCTGGCCGAGGAGACCGACGAGTCCGAAGACTCGGGGGGGCTGGCGGAAGACGTCGCCAGCGAACTTCGCACGATGACCGTCGCCATTGCGCAGCATGGCGCGCGGCTCGACCGGGCACTGGTGGAGCTGGTGCCCGAGTTCTCGCGCAGCTACCTGCAGCAACTGTTGTCGCAAGGCATGGTCAGCCTGCAGGGAGCGCCGGCGCTGAAGGCATCGGCCAAGGTGAAGGCAGGCGATCAGGTCGTGCTGGAGATGCGGCCCACGCTGCAGAGCCAGGCTTTCCGGCCCGAGCCGATGGACATCGACGTGGTCTACGAAGATGCCCATTTGCTGGTCGTGAACAAGCCTGCCGGCCTGGTGGTGCACCCGGCGCCAGGCAACTGGAGCGGCACCCTGCTCAACGGGTTGCTGGCGCGCGACGAAAAGGCGCTCTTGGTGCCGCGCGCAGGCATCGTTCACCGACTCGACAAGGACACCAGCGGCCTGATGGTGGTCGCCCGGGATCGCGCCACCATGGACGCCCTTGTGGCGCTGATCGCCGAGCGCCAGGTCAAGCGCCAGTATGTGGCCTTGGCGCACGGTGCCTGGAGCGGGCCGAAAACCCGCGCGGTCAACGCGCCCATCGGCCGGGACCCGCGCAACCGCTTGCGGATGGCGGTGGTGGACCTGGCGGTACACGCTGGCAAGGCAGCGCGCACGGACATCCGCTGGCTGGACGGTGCCGAGCAGGGCTGCTGGGTGCAGTGCACCTTGCACACAGGCCGCACGCACCAGATCCGCGTGCATATGGCGTCCCTGAAACACCCGCTGGTGGGGGATGTGCTGTACGGCGGCGCGCCCGTGAAGGCGATGCAGCGGCAGGCGCTGCATGCCTACCGCCTGGCGTTCGCCCACCCCGTGACGGGCGAGGCCCTGGAGTTCATGGCCCCGGTGCCCGAGGATATGCGCCAAGCCCTTGCTGCATGGGGCCTGGGCTACAATGCGCCCTGACGGGCCAGACAGGCCCCCGCCCGAAGACGGAATCCCGCCGGGCCCTTGCGTCGCGCCGGCGCCTTGCACAGTGCGCCATTGCTATTGATTGCCCCCTGCTGTTGATGTGACACCCGTCGCGACGCGTGCCACTTTTCCAGGAATCGCCAAACCATGAACACGGTGGATGCCAAACGGGTCCTCGAAACTGCGCTGATCTGCGCGCAGCAGCCTGTGCCTTTGCGCGAGCTGCGTGTGCTGTTCAACGACGCACTGGGGTCCGACACCTTGAAGCTGCTACTGCAGGATCTGCAGCTGGAGTGGACGCAGCGTGGCGTCGAACTGGTGCAGGTGGCCACAGGCTGGCGTTTTCAGAGCCGCCCGGAAATGCGCGAGTATCTGGACCGGCTGCACCCCGAAAAGCCGCCGCGCTACACCCGGGCCACGATGGAGACCCTGGCGATCATTGCGTACCGCCAGCCCGTGACGCGGGGCGATATCGAAGACATTCGGGGCGTGACGGTCAACAGCCTGATCATCAAGCAGTTGGAGGACCGGGGCTGGGTCGAGGTCATCGGCCACCGTGAGACCGTGGGGCGGCCGTCGCTGTTTGCGACCACGCGGCAGTTTCTGGACGACATGGGCCTGCAGTCGCTCGACCAGTTGCCCGTGCTGGACGACCCGTCGGGCAACGCCAATGTGCTGGAGGCCATGGCTGCAGCGGCGCAGGGAGTCATCGAGCCCGAGCCGGAAGTCCCGAGCGAGCCGGCGCCTGCAGCAGTGGTACTGGCGGACGAGGCTGCGGCTGCGGCCCCCGGGCTGGCGCAGGCCGAACCGCCGAGTTCGCCAGAGCCAGAGCCAGAGCCAGAGCCAGAGCCAGAGCCAGAGCCAGAGCCAGAGCCAGAGCCAGAGCCAGAGCCAGAGCCAGAGCCAGAGCCAGAGCCAGAGCCAGCCTCGGTGCTGGAACCAGAACCCGTGCCCCAGACGGACAATTTTTTTGACGATGTGGAGACAGGTCTCCACGATGACGATGCCGATACCCAGGGTGGTATCCAGGGAAAAACTTGATGAACGATTCGACCCCCGACAACCCGGCAGCCGAGCCGGAGGCAGAACCCGCCGCAGCGGCCAAGAAGCCTGCAGCCAAGCGCGCGCCCCGCAAGAAGGCGGCCCCTGCCGTGGTGGATGCGGATGCAACGGTGGATCCGGTGCACGTGGACGCGGCGTCCGCCGTTGTGCCACAGGCATCGGAGCAGCCCGCAGAACCGGACGTGTCTCCATCGCATCCCGGCAACGAAACCGCCCCTGTTGAAGATTCGAACGCAGCGGTGGATGTGCCTGATGCTGCCAGGGCGGCCGACGTGCCTTCGCGTGGCGACCGCCGTCCGTCCCAGGGCCAACCCCGCGGTCAGCGCCCTCCGCGCCCCGATGGCGAGGGCCGTGGCCCCAAGGGCAACCGGCCTGCACTGGCGGTGGAGGGCTATCAGTTCGAAGACGTGGTGTCGGGCCGCTTTGACGACGAGGAAACCTCTGACGAGGTCGCGCCCGCCAAGCGCGTGCTGCTGCCCCAGGTAGAAACCCCCAAGCTGCACAAGGTCTTGGCGCAGGCAGGTCTGGGCTCCCGGCTAGAGATGGAGCAACTCATCCTTGAGGGGCGCATCTCCGTCAACAACGAACCCGCCCACATCGGCCAGCGCATTCAGTACGGCGACCAGGTCAAGGTCAACGGCAAGCCGATCCGATACCGTATCGATCCCCCGCCGGCCCGCGTGATCGCGTACCACAAGCCAGTGGGTGAGGTGGTCACGCATGACGACCCGCAAAACCGGCCTACCGTATTCCGCAAGTTGCCGCGCCTGATGCAGGGCAAGTGGCAGTCCGTGGGCCGTCTGGATCTGAACACCGAGGGGTTGCTGCTGTTCACCAGCTCTGGCGAGCTGGCCAACAAGCTGATGCACCCCCGATTCGGGCTGGAGCGCGAGTACGCGGTGCGCGTGCTGGGTGCACTCAGCAACGAAGAAAAGCAAAAACTGCTGGACGGCGTGCGCCTGGACGACGGCATGGCCGCTTTTGGTTCCATCGAAGATGGCGGTGGCGAAGGTTCCAACTGCTGGTACCGCGTCACGATCTCCGAAGGGCGCAACCGCGAAGTGCGTCGCATGCTCGAAGCGGTGGGCCATGCCGTCAGCCGCCTGATTCGTATCCGCTACGGCGCCATGGTCTTGCCGCGTGGGCTCAAGCGGGGTGCCTGGCTGGAGCTCGACGACAGCGATATACGTGCGCTGGTCCGGGCTGCCGACGCCGGTGCCTCAGAGGGTGCGCCGGCGCGTGGTGATGCGTTCTCAGGTGCCAACAGCGATGCTGGCGCCCGCAATGGTGACAAACGCCAGCGTGGAGGCCGCAACGCGTCCCGCGGCAACGGCGGCCCCCGCCGCGACGGCTTTCCGAATCCTACGGGAGCATTTGGCGGACAAGCCCCTGCACGCGGACAAAAACCGCGCCGTGATGGCGGCGGCCAGGGCGGCCGCGGCAACGGCTCGGGAGGCAGCGCGCAACCCGACCCGATGAAAACCTCGGTCGGCTATATCGGCACCGACAGCCTCGCGCGCCAACGCCAGGACAAGCGCCGTCCCGGTGGCGGTGGTAGCGGCAGCAGCGGCGGTGGCCCTCGGCGCGGCGGACGTTGACACATCGATCCGGCGGCGGCCCCGGTTAGAATCGAGGGCTTTGTCCGCTGGGCAAACGAATCACAGCTAATTCATCATTCAGGAAATCAACATGGCAATCGAACGCACTCTCTCCATCATCAAGCCCGACGCAGTGGCCAAGAACGTCATCGGTCAGATCTACGCCCGCTTTGAAGCTGCTGGCCTGAAGGTTGTGGCCGCCCGCATGGTGCACCTGTCGCGCCTGGAAGCCGAACAGTTCTACGGCGTGCACAAAGAGCGTCCTTTCTTCAAGGACCTGGTGGACTTCATGATCTCCGGCCCCGTGATGATCCAGGCCCTGGAAGGCGAAAACGCCATTCTCAAGAACCGCGAACTGATGGGCGCCACCGACCCCAAGAAGGCAGAAGCCGGCACCATCCGCGCTGACTTCGCTGACAGCATCGACGCCAATGCAGTGCATGGCTCCGACGCTGCCGAAACGGCTGCTGCGGAAGTCGCTTTCTTCTTCCCTGGCCTGAACGTTTACTCGCGTTGATATGGTGATCCCCATGCCTGTTCCCGCTGCGGGATGTCTGCGCCATGGGGAGCACTGCGCCCGACCTCATGGGAGGTCGTTGCGATGACCACGAACCTGCTCGAATTCGATCTCGACGGCCTGGCCGCCTTTTGCGAGCAACTGGGGGAAAAGCGGTTTCGCGCCACCCAGCTGTTCCGCTGGATCCACCAGCGCGGCGCCAGCGAATTCGACGCCATGAGCGACCTCGCCAAGGCCTTGCGCGACAAGCTCAAAGGCTGTGCACGGGTCGAGGCGCTACCGGTCATTTCTGAACATGTGTCGTCGGACGGCACGGTGAAGTGGCTGTTCGATGTGGGTGACGGCAATGCCGTGGAGGCCGTGTTCATCCCCGAGGACGACCGTGGCACGCTGTGTATTTCATCCCAGGCGGGTTGCGCTGTGGGATGCCGCTTTTGCTCTACAGGGCACCAGGGTTTCAGCAGAAACCTGACCACCGGCGAAATCATCGCCCAGCTCTGGTTTGCTGAGCACGCGCTGCGCAAGCGCCTGAATACCGGCGAGCGGGTGATCTCCAATGTCGTGATGATGGGAATGGGCGAGCCGCTGCAGAACTACTCGGCGCTTGTGCCTGCGTTGCGCACCATGCTGGACGACCACGGCTATGGCCTGTCGCGCCGGCGTGTCACGGTGTCCACGTCCGGTGTGGTGCCCATGATGGACCGCCTGTCGCAGGATTGTCCTGTGGCCTTGGCGGTGTCGCTGCATGCACCCAACGATCCGCTGCGCGACAACCTCGTGCCGCTCAACCGCAAGTACCCCATCAAGGAGTTGCTCGAGGCTTGCAACCGCTATCTAGCGCACGCGCCCCGCGACTTCATCACTTTTGAATATTGCATGCTGGACGGGGTCAACGACCAGGTCGAGCATGCGCACCAGCTCATCGAGTTGGTCCGGCCGGCGCGAGGCGCTGGTGTACGCTGCAAGTTCAACCTGATCCCCTTCAATCCGTTTCCGGCATCAGGGCTGTTGCGTTCGCCGCAGAATCAGGTGCTGGCTTTTGCCAAAGTCTTGAGCGACGCAGGTATCGTCACGACAGTGCGCAAGACCCGCGGCGATGATATCGACGCCGCCTGTGGGCAACTGGCGGGTGATGTCAAGGACCGCACACGTGCCGCTGAACGCATGGCGAAGCAGCGCACAATCGTTCTCAAACCGGTGACTTGATCGACGGACAACGGCTTACTTCAAGGAGGCGCTACATGGTGGGATTGGTTGGACGCTGGCAGCAATGGGGCCGCTGGACACTTGTGGCGTGTGGGTCAGTCGCCTGTTTGGCGGTGCTTCAGGGCTGCGCAACCAATCCTGGCAGTGGCGCCAGCGATTCCAACGCGGGCATGGTCACGCCTTCCGACGAGCCCGAAACGCGCCGCCGCGCGCGCATCCGTCTGGAATTGGCATCCAATTATTTCGAAAATGGCCAGACAGCCGTGGCGCTGGACGAGGTGAAGCAGGCGCTTGTCTCGGACCCGAACTACGCGGATGCTTTCAATCTCCGCGGTCTGATCTACATGCGCCTGAACGATCTGGGGCAGGCCGACGACAGTTTCCGCCGTGCCTTGGCGTTGCGTGGTAACGACGCTAATTTGTTGCACAACTACGGTTGGTTGCTGTGCCAGCAGCAGAAGTATTCGGATGCGGACCAGTATTTTGTGCGTGCGCTGGCCATTCCGTCCTATCCCGCCCGGGCAAAAACTTTGATGGCGCGTGGACTTTGCCAGTCTGGCGCTGGGCAGTTTGCCGAGGCCGAACAGTCGATGCTGAAGGCTTACGAACTGGATGCCGCCAATCCCGTAGTCGGCTATCACCTGGCTGCGTTGCTCCTGCGGCGCAATGAGCTCACCCGTTCCCAGTTTTATATCCGTCGCCTGAACAACGGCCAGTTTGCGAATTCCGAATCGCTGTGGCTGGGCATCAAGGTGGAGCGCGCCCTGGGCGACACAGTGGCGATGCGGCAGTTGGTGGACCAATTGCGCAAGCGGTTCCCGGAATCCCGTGAATTGGGCGCATACGAACGCGGGGCTTTCAATGAGTGAGGTTGTGGAGGGTGGTGCCGTGACAGTGACGGCTGGGCAACTGCTGCGAGAGGCACGCGAGGCTTCAGGGCTGCACATTGCAGCTCTGGCCGTGGCGTTGAAGGTACCTGTCAACAAGCTCGAGGCGCTGGAAGCCGATAACTACGCGGCACTCCCGGACATTGTCTTCGTGCGCGCGCTGGCCTCCAGCGTGTGCCGGACGCTCAAGGTGGACCCGGGTCCCATCCTCTCGCTGCTGCCGCAGAGCCAGAGCCCGCGCTTGTCTGCCGACAGCGCGGGGTTGAATGCGCCGGTCAAGCCCAGTGCCGCTAAGTCGTCGTCATCCGCATCGTTTTCGTCGAACTCCAACACATGGTCGCGGTCCGTGTCGCTGGTGGTGCTGGTATTGCTCGTCGGGGCCTTGGCAGTGTTCTTCTTCCCGCGCCAGCCGGGCGGCCTGTCTCTTTTGTCATCCGGGTCTACAACGCAACCTGAACCCGGTGCAGGCGAGCCGGTGTCGGCATCACCGCCAGCCCCGCCCAATTCAGTGGTGGAGACGGTGCCGGTGAATCCAGCGGCAGCGCCGACGGATAGGTCAGCCACTGCGGCCACACCCGCCACCGTGAGGCCAGCGGCCTCGGCGCCTGAGGCAACTGTTGGCCAGGCGATGGCGCCTGCGCCTGCCGCAGCAGCCAGCGAACCGGCCAGTGCCGCGGCGGCAGCGGCTGGCACGTTGGTGTTGCGTGCGCGCAGCCAGTCGTGGGTGCAGGTCAAGGACGCCGCGGGTGCTGTGGTGCTTCAGCGCAATCTTGCCGCCGACGAGTCGGTCTCCGTGAGCGCGCCGGCGCCCTTGGCGGTGGTGATCGGCCGTGCCGATGCGACGGAAGTCTTTGTGCGCGGCAAGCCTTTTGATTTGACGGGTGTATCGCGTGAGAACGTAGCCCGTTTCGAGGTGAAATAGTGGAAAAGCTCCCAGGTGAATTCGGACCCATTGCGGTCGCGTCTCCGTTGCCCCGGCGGTCCCGTCAAGCCAAGGTTGTGTGGGGTTCGCGGGTGGTGACCGTGGGCGGAGATGCCCCGGTCCGTGTGCAGTCCATGACCAACACGGACACGGTGGATGCGATCGGCACTGCCATCCAGGTCAAGGAACTGGCCCAGGCGGGCTCGGAATTCGTTCGCATTACCGTGAACACCCCCGAGGCCGCGGCGGCCGTGCCGTACATTCGCGAGCAGCTGGACCGCATGGGTGAGAGCGTTCCTCTGGTGGGCGACTTCCACTACAACGGCCACCGTCTTTTGACGGACTTCCCAGATTGTGCCCAGGCGTTGTCCAAGTACCGCATCAACCCCGGCAATGTCGGCAAGGGAGACAAGCGGGACAAGCAATTCGGCCAGATGATCGAAGCCGCCATGCGCTGGGACAAGGCGGTGCGCATCGGCGTGAACTGGGGTAGCCTGGACCAGGAACTGCTGGCCGACCTCATGGACACCAACAGCCGACGCGCCACTCCCTGGGAAGCGCGGCAAGTGATGTACGAGGCGCTGATCACGTCGGCCATCGAGTCGGCGCGCCGCGCTGAAGAGATGGGCCTCAATGGCGATCAGATCATCCTGTCGTGCAAGGTCAGCGGCGTGCAGGACCTGATTTCTGTGTACCGCGAACTGGCGCGCCGCTGCGACTATGCGTTGCACCTGGGTTTGACCGAAGCGGGCATGGGCACCAAGGGCACGGTGGCATCTGCTGCTGCCCTTTCGGTGCTTCTGCAAGAAGGCATCGGCGACACCATCCGTGTGTCCTTGACGCCCCAACCCGGCGAGGCACGCACCCAGGAAGTGGTCGTCGCGTCCGAAATATTGCAGGCATTGGGCCTGCGCGTGTTCGTGCCCAGCGTGACCGCATGTCCAGGCTGTGGACGCACCACCAGCACCACGTTTCAGGAGCTGGCCAAGCAGATCGACGATTTTCTGCGCGCCCAGATGCCTGTGTGGCGCGTGCGCTACCCCGGCGTCGAGGGCTTGCGGGTGGCGGTCATGGGTTGCATCGTCAATGGCCCTGGCGAAAGCAAGCATGCGGACATCGGCATCAGCCTGCCGGGCACCGGCGAGGCGCCTGCGGCCCCCGTGTTCATCGACGGCGAAAAGGCCCTGACCCTGCGTGGCGACAACATCGCCAACGAATTCCATCGAATTGTCGAGCAGTACATCGAGAAGCGTTTCGGCGCTGCGGTGGCTGCAAGCTGACAGCCCGCCTGGCGCATTCCACACGGCCCCCGTGTGGAATGCGCTGCAGTGGCACTCTTCCGTTGTGCAAGATCCAGGAAAAGAACAGTTGTGAGTAACGAAAAAATCGCCGCGCCGCCCAAGGCCGAAAAGCTGGTGGCCGTGAAAGGCATGAACGACATTCTCCCGCCCGAGTCCGCCCGGTGGGAGTGGCTGGAGGCCAAAGTCCGCGGCCTGATGGCCCGCTATGCGTACCGCAACATCCGTACGCCCATCGTGGAACCCACCCCGCTTTTTGTGCGGGGGCTGGGCGAGGTCACGGACATCGTCGAGAAGGAAATGTATTCGTTCGAAGACCGGCTCAATGGCGAACACCTGACGCTGCGTCCCGAAGCAACCGCCGGTGTGGTCCGTGCGGTGGCCGAGCATTCGATGCTGTACGACGGGGGCAAGCGGCTCTACTACATGGGCCCGATGTTTCGCCACGAGCGCCCGCAGCGTGGGCGCTATCGCCAGTTCCACCAGATCGGTGCCGAGGCACTCGGATTTCCGGGGGCAGAAGTCGATGCAGAACTCATCTTGCTGGCCCAGTCGCTGTGGCGTGAACTGGGCCTGCAGAACGTGCGTCTGGAACTCAACAGTTTGGGCGAGCCGGACGAGCGCAAGGCGCACCGCGCTGCGTTGATTGATTATTTTGAAAAAAATGCCGAGCTGCTGGACGAAGAGGCACGTCGGCGCCTGCACAGCAATCCCCTGCGGATTCTGGACACCAAGAACCCCGCCATGCAGGGGCTGGTAGAGGCCGCACCGCGCCTGATCGATTTCCTGGGCGAAGAGTCCCTCGCGCATTTCGATGCGGTCAAAGCCATCCTCACTGCCAACGGAGTTGCCTGGACCGTCAATCCCCGTCTTGTGCGCGGCATGGACTACTACAACCTGACCGTGTTCGAGTTCATCACGGACCAACTGGGCTCCCAAGGCACGATCTGCGGCGGCGGCCGCTACGACTATCTTATCGAGCAGATCGGCGGCAAAGTGGCACCGGCCGTCGGTTGGGCGCTGGGTGTGGAGCGTGTGCTGGAACTCCTGAAGGAGCAGGCCAGCGCGGTGCCCGCGTTGGTCCCCGATGCCTATGCAGTGATCCCCGGCGTTGCCGCATTGCCTGTGGCGGTCAGCACCATCGAGGGTCTTCGCGCTGCGGGCATCAGCGTCCAGATGCACGCCGCCCCTGCGGGAGGCGAGGGCATGGGCAGCATGAAGTCGCAATTCAAGAAGGCAGACGCCAGCGGCGCACGCTATGCACTCATTTTTGGCGAGGATGAGCTCGCCAGAGGCATGGTCGTGGTCAAGTCGCTGCGCGATGGCGCGGGCGGTGCGCAGGCCGAGCATCCCCTGGCCGCAGTCGCTCAATGGGCGTCCACCCTACAATCCAACAGCTAAACCGAACACATCCATGGCAAAACATCTCGACCTTGAAGAACAAGAACAGCTTGACCAGCTCAAGCACTTCTGGAATACCTGGGGCACTCTGATCAGCTCGGTGCTGCTGGTGGTGGCAGGCTCTCTCGCTGCTTGGCAGGGCTATCAGTACTGGCAGAACCGCCAGGCCACCCAGGCTGCAGCTTTGTTCGATGCCGTGCACGTGGCCGCTCGCGCGGGCGACCAGGCACGCCTGACCCAGGCTTTCGGCGATCTGAAGAGCAAGTACGCAGGCACTGCGCAGGCCGCTCAAGCCGGGTTGACCCTTGCCAAAACGGCAGCGGATGCAGGCAATGCAGATGCTGCCAAGGAAGCGCTGGGCTGGGTGGCGGAACATGCCAGCGACGAAGGCTTGAAGGCCATCGCCAAGCTGCGCCTGGCCAGTGTGCTGATGGATCAAAAGAACTACGACGAAGCCCTCAAGCTTGTCACTGGCAGCGTTCCTGCCGAGTTCGATGCCGTGTTCGCTGATCGGCGGGGTGACATCCTGGTTTTGCAGGGCAAGCGCGCTGAAGCGGTTGCCGAGTACACCAAGGCCTACAAGGGCCTGGAAGAGAGCGTCGAGTACCGCCGCCTGGTTGAGATCAAGCTGGGTGCATTGGGTGTTGCGCCGCAAGGCGTAGCGGTGGCTGCAGCAACCGCACCGGCAACTGCACCTGTCGAAGGGGCCAAGTAATCATGAAGCTCGTCCGTAGCAACAGCCCTGTGGGCGGCGTTTCTTTCGTGCGCAGTGTTTCTGCGGTGATGCTGTTGGCCACGCTGGCGGGTTGCTCGCTCTGGAACAGTGGCAGCTCCAAGCCTTTGCCGGCAGACCTCGGGGCCAATGTGGCTGTTCTCGGCGTGCGGCAGGCCTGGACGGCGCGCATTGGCAACGTGGGCACCCTGCCATTGGATGTGCATGTCGCTGGCAACGTTGTCACGCTGGCATCGGCGGACGGTGTGGTCGCGGCTGTAGATGCCCGCACCGGCGGTGATCTGTGGCGGGCCACGCTGGCAGAGCCTCTGTCGGCGGGCGTGGGAAGCGATGGCAAGTCTGCCGCCGTGGTCCTGCGCAGCAATGCGCTGGTTCTGCTGGAGTCCGGAAAAGAGCGGTGGCGCCAGCCGCTGGCCGCACAGGTCTTCACGCCACCGCTGGTCGCTGGCGGTCGTGTGTTCGTGCTGTCCGCCGACCGGTCCGTGGCGGCCTACGATGGTGCCACGGGGCGCAAGCTCTGGAACCAGCAGCGGCCCGGCGAGGCACTGGTGCTTCGGCAGGCCGGTGTGCTGCTGGCCGTCGGCGATACCTTGGTGGTGGGTTTCTCGGGCCGCATGGTGGGCCTGAATCCTGACAACGGCAGTGTCCGCTGGGAGGCCCCGCTGGGCAGTTCGCGCGGCACCAACGATGTGGAGCGTCTGGTGGAACTGGTCGGCCGCACGAGCCGGGTTGCAGACAGCATTTGCGCCCGTGCATTCCAGGCAGCCGTCGGCTGTGTGAATGTCGCTCGCGGATCGACTACCTGGACGCAGCCGGCGAGTGGTGCCGAGGGCGTGCACGGCGACGGTGACGCGATCTTCGGTTCTGAGAGCAATGGCGCTGTCGTCGCATGGCGCCGCAGCGATGGCTCGCGGTTGTGGACGACCGACAGGCTTAAGCACCGCAAGTTGACGGCTCCTTTGTTGCTGGGGCGGTCCGTGGTGGTCGGGGATGACACCGGACTGGTGCACCTGCTGTCCCGTGCGGATGGCTCGCCCCTGAACCGCGTGACCACGGACGGCTCCGGTATTGCTGCAGCGCCTGTGGTGGCTGCTGACACCCTTGTGGTGGTGACGCGTAACGGCGGAATCTACGGATTCCGTCCTGATTGATTGATCGGTCTTATTCAATGAAGCCAGTTATCGCCCTCGTCGGGCGTCCGAATGTCGGCAAGTCGACGCTTTTCAATCGTCTGACGAAGTCCCGCGACGCCATCGTTGCAGACTTCGCCGGGCTGACGCGTGACCGGCACTACGGCAATGGCAAGCAGGGCAAGCACGAGTACATCGTCATCGATACCGGTGGTTTCGAGCCTGATGCGTCCAGCGGCATTTACCGCGAGATGGCCAAGCAGACCCAGCAGGCAGTGGCAGAAGCCGATGTGGTGGTTTTTGTGCTGGACGCCCGTGCGGGCTTGTCCGCGCAGGATCACGACATCGGGAATTACCTTCGCAGGCTCAGCAAGCCTTGCATCCTGGTCGCCAACAAGGCAGAGGGCATGCTGGAAGGCGTGCAGCTTGCCGAGTTCTACGAGCTGGGCCTTGGCTCGGTGTATCCCGTCTCTGCGGCCCACGGACAGGGGATTCGCGACCTGGTGGACAAGGCGCTTGAGCCTCTGAATCTTCCGGACCCTGATGAGGCCGATGCCGAGCAGGACAAGAGCGTTATCAAGCTGGCCGTGGCCGGGCGCCCGAATGTCGGCAAATCGACGCTGATCAACACCTGGCTGGGTGAGGAGCGCTTGGTCGCCTTCGACATGCCAGGCACGACGCGCGATGCGATTTCGGTCCCGTTCGAACGCAATGGCCAGCGGTTTGAACTGGTGGACACCGCGGGCCTCCGGCGCAAGGGCAAAGTCTTTGAAGCCATCGAGAAGTTTTCGGTGGTCAAGACGCTGCAGGCGATCGAATCCGCCAACGTGGTTCTGCTGTTGCTGGACGCCACCCAAGGCGTGACCGACCAGGACGCGCACATCGCCGGCTACATCCTTGAGAGTGGGCGCGCGGTGGTGGTGGCCGTGAACAAATGGGACGCGGTGGACGACTACCAGCGCCAGTTGCTGGAGCGTTCGATCGAAACCCGCCTTGCATTTCTGAAGTTTGCAGCGATGCACTTCATCTCTGCCAAGAAGCGGCAGGGGCTCGGTCCGCTTTGGGCGTCTGTGGCGCAGGCCCACAGGGCAGCTACCTGCAAGATGTCCACGCCCGTGCTTACGCGCCTTCTGCTGGAAGCCGTGCAGTTCCAAAGCCCCAAGCGGGCCGGCATGTTCCGGCCCAAGATGCGCTATGCGCACCAGGGCGGCATGAACCCTCCGGTCATCGTGGTCCACGGCAATTCTTTGGAGCATGTGACGGATGCGTACAAGCGCTTTCTGGAAGGCCGGTTCCGCAAGGAGTTCGATCTGGTTGGCACGCCGCTGCGCATTGAAATGAAGACGTCCCACAACCCCTTTGCGGACAAGGACGACGCCTGACACAAAAGCCGGGGGCTTGAAGGGCCATGCCTTGCGAGGCTGGCGAGGCCTCTGGCGTGTGGTAAGGTGATGGTTTACAACAACACTTCTGAACACGGAGAATATCGTGAGCAATAAAGGCCAACTTCTTCAAGACCCCTTCCTGAACGCACTGCGTCGGGAGCATGTTCCAGTTTCCATCTACCTGGTAAACGGGATCAAGCTGCAAGGGCAAATTGAATCCTTCGACCAGTATGTTGTGCTGCTGCGCAACACGGTCACTCAGATGGTGTACAAGCATGCCATCTCGACCATCGTTCCTGGTCGCGCTGTCAACTTCTCTACGGCCGACACTGCGGATGCAGACAGCGCCAGCGCTTAAGACTCCGCATCTGAACCAGCCTTCGTTTTTTGCCCGCTTATTGCCGGTAGGGCGTCTTCCTTGAGTTCGCCAACGATTTCTTCTCCAGGCGGCACTCCGGTGCTGCTGGTGGGGGTTGACTTCGGTCTTCCCCATTTCGATGGCGATCTCGAAGAGCTGGGCCTGCTGTCGCAAACGGCAGGCATGAATCCGGTCGCAAAAATCACTTGCAAACGAAAAGCGCCCGATGCGGCGCTGTTCGTAGGCAGCGGCAAAGCAGACGAGATTCGGACGCTGGCGCAGATGCACGGCGCGGTGGAGGTTCTTTTCGATCAATCACTCAGTCCGGCGCAGCAGCGCAACCTGGAGCGCCATCTGGAGCTTCCGGTCAACGACCGTACTTTGCTGATCCTGGAAATCTTCGCCCAGCGTGCGCGCAGCCACGAGGGCAAGTTGCAGGTCGAGCTGGCCAAGCTTCACTACGTCAGCACCCGTCTGGTTCGCCGGTGGTCCCATCTGGAACGACAGACAGGGGGCATTGGTGCGCGTGGCGGCCCTGGCGAAAAGCAGATCGAACTCGATCGCCGGATGATCAGCGACGCCATCAAGCGCACCCGGGAACGGCTGGTCAAGGTCAAGCGCCAACGCTCCACCCAGCGCAGGCAGCGCGAGCGGCGCGATACCTTCAACATATCTTTGGTGGGCTACACCAACGCTGGCAAGTCGACGATTTTCAATGCGCTGGTGAAAGCCCGGGCTTATGCGGCCGACCAGCTTTTTGCGACGCTGGACACCACCACGCGGCAGCTGTATCTCGGTGATGCGGGTCGCTCGGTATCCTTGTCCGATACCGTCGGCTTTATCCGCGATTTGCCTCACGGGTTGGTAGACGCGTTCCAGGCCACGCTGCAAGAGGCTGTAGACGCCGATTTGCTGCTGCATGTGGTGGATGCCTCCAATCCTGGATTTCCGGAACAGATGGCCCAGGTGCAGAAGGTGCTGCATGAAATCGGAGCGGCGGATATTCCGCAGCTATTGGTTTTCAACAAGCTGGACGCATTTTCGCCTGAGCAACGCCCGGCGGTGCTGCAGGACCACTATGAAGTGGACGGAGTCATGCTCCCCCGCCTGTTTGTCAGTGCGCGATCCGGCGAAGGGGTGGATACGCTTCGCAGTGCCTTGGCGGCCAAGGTGATCGAGGCAACACGGCAGGACATGACCCCTGATAACGCCATTGAATTGCCGGGGGCTTTGCCCTGATTGGGCACAATGCCGCATTACCAATGCCATCAGAGAACCAGAGACTTTGCGCATGACTTTTCAAAATCGCACCCTACGCTGGGCTTCGCTTCCAGAACGTATCCGGGGCATGTTCAATTTGAACGATCCCCGATGGGGGCGAGGCGATGACAACAAACCCGATGAAGGCGCACGGCCTGACGATCGCCCGTCGAATCAGCCCTCTGGCAATCGTGGCGGCGACCAGCGTCCGAGCAACGGGCAGCCGCCAGACCTCGATGAACTCTGGCGTGATCTGAATCGCAAGCTGGGTGGATTGTTCGGCGGCAAGAATGGCGGTGGACGCGGAACTGGCAGTGGCGGCGGTTCCGGAGGCGGCTTTCAGCCCGACATGAAGAATGCAGGCGTTGGTGTCGGACTGATCGTCGGCATCGCATTCGTCATCTGGATGGGTACTGGCTTCTTCATCGTTCAGGAAGGCCAGCAGGCGGTCATCACCCAGTTCGGCAAGTACAAGAGCACCGTGGGCGCCGGCTTCAATTGGCGCCTTCCATACCCCATCGAGCGCCACGAACTGGTTTTTGTGACGCAGATCCGGTCGGCGGATGTCGGGCGTGACACGGTCATCAAGAGCACCGGTCTCCGTGAGTCGGCCATGCTCACGGAAGACGAGAACATCGTTGAAATCAAGTTTGCAGTGCAGTACCGCCTGAGCGACGCACGCGCTTGGTTGTTCGAGAGCAAGAATCCGACCGACGCAGTGGTGCAAGCGGCAGAAACAGCTGTGCGCGAGGTGGTGGGCAAGATGCGCATGGATACGGCCCTGGCCGAAGAGCGTGACCAGATCGCCCCGCGGGTGCGTGCGCTCATGCAGACAATCCTGGATCGCTACAAGGTCGGCGTCGAAGTCGTGGGCATCAACCTGCAGCAGGGCGGCGTACGGCCCCCAGAGCAGGTACAGGCGTCGTTTGATGATGTGCTCAAGGCCGGCCAGGAGCGCGAGCGCGCCAAGAACGAAGCGCAGGCTTACGCGAACGATGTGATTCCACGTGCGGTCGGCTCTGCCTCGCGCTTGAACGAAGAAGCGGCTGCCTACAAGGCCCGCATCGTGGCGCAAGCACAAGGTGATGCGCAGCGGTTTTCGTCCATCCTGGCCGAGTACCAGAAGGCGCCCCAGGTCACCCGTGATCGCATGTACCTCGAGTCCATGCAGCAGATCTACGGCAACGTGACCAAGGTGCTGGTCGAGTCGCGCCAAGGCTCCAATCTGCTGTACTTGCCGCTCGACAAGATCATGCAGGGCGTTGCAAGCAATACCGGCCCTGCCGATGCGGCTGCAGCGACGAGTCCTGCTGCGCCTGCGGCAGCACCTGCTGCCCCGTCGTCCACCTTTTCGAATGATCCCCGGGCGCGCGACAGCAGTCGCACCCGCGATCGTGAATCTCGCTAGGAGCTGCTCGTGAACAGAGTCGGATTTATCGCAACCACGTTGCTGGTGGTGCTTGCCCTGATGAGCTCCATGCTTTTTGTCGTGGACCAACGCCAGTTTGGTGTGCTGTATGCACTGGGCCAGATCAAGGAAGTCATCACCGAGCCGGGGCTCAATTTCAAGTTGCCGCCCCCATTCCAGAACGTGTCGTACATCGACAAGCGTCTTCTCACGCTGGACAGCAGCGACACCGAACCCATGCTGACAGCTGAAAAGCAGCGTGTGGTCATCGACTGGTACGTCCGCTGGCGCATTTCGGAGCCCACGGAGTACATCCGCAATGTGGGCCTGGACGAAAGCGCAGGTGCGATGCAGCTCAACCGCGTGGTGCGCAATGCATTCCAGGAAGAGATCAACAAGCGGACGGTCAAGGAACTGCTGTCCCTCAAGCGCGAGGCCCTGATGGCCGACGTCAAGCGCGAAGTGCTGGAAACGGTGCGTGGTGCCAAGCCGTGGGGTGTGGATGTGGTGGACGTGCGCATCACCCGCGTCGACTATGTGGAAGCGATCACCGAATCCGTTTACCGCCGCATGGAGGCCGAGCGCAAGCGCGTTGCCAACGAACTGCGTTCCACCGGCGCGGCTGAAGGCGAAAAGATCCGTGCCGACGCGGATCGCCAGCGCGAGGTGGCTCTGGCCAATGCCTACCGTGATGCGCAGAAGATCAAGGGCGAGGGCGATGCCGAAGCGTCGCGCATCTATGCCGAGGCTTTTGGCCGCGATCCGCAGTTCGCGCAGTTCTATCGCAGCCTCGAAGCCTACAAGGCAAGCTTCAGCAAGAAGAGCGACGTGATGGTGCTGGACCCTTCTTCGTCCGAGTTCTTCAAGACCTTCCGAGGCGGTACCTCGACCGCTGCGCCAGCGGCTGCACGCAAGTAGTCGTCTCCGACTGTGCCTGCTCGCCGCCTGCAGTGAACTCCGAGAGCCTCTGGATTGCACTGGCGCTGGTGCTTGTGATTGAAGGGGCATTGCCCTTTCTCTCGCCCCAGGGCTGGCGGCGTGCAGTCAGTCATATCGCGCAGTTGCGGGACGGTCAGATCCGTTTCTTCGCCCTGCTGGTCATCCTGGCTGGCTTGGCGATGCTCTGGTTCTGAGTTCCGCCAGCGCTCCTCACTGGATGTCTTTCGGGGCCACTCCCGGCTCCCGGTAGAATCACGGTTTTAACAGCCTCCCCTTTTCTCATGTCTGCTTGGGTCCTTCCGGATCACATTGCCGATGTCTTGCCGTCCGAAGCGCGGCACATCGAAGAATTGCGTCGCGGGCTGCTTGATACAGCCCGTTGCTACGGCTATGAGCTGGTCATGCCACCCCTGTTGGAGCACCTGGAGTCTTTGCTCACCGGCACTGGCGAGGCACTCGATCTGCAGACCTTCAAGCTGGTGGATCAGCTGTCAGGTCGTTCGATGGGTCTTCGTGCGGACACTACGCCGCAGGTGGCCCGCATCGATGCACACCTGCTCAATCGCAAGGGAATCACACGACTGTGCTATTGCGGCCCGGTCTTGCATACCCGGCCCGACCGTCCACATGCCACCCGCGAACCCCTGCAGTTTGGCGCAGAGATCTATGGGCATGCCGGGTTAGAAGCCGACCTCGAAGCGTTGCAGCTGGCGCGTGAGTGCCTTCGCGTGGCGAATGTCCTGGATACGACGATCGACTTGGCGGATGTCCGCATCGTGCGCAGTCTGCTGGCGGATGTCCCGCTCACTGCGCAACTGCTCAGCGCCATCCATGCAGCGCTCGCAGCCAAGGACACCAGCGAATTGGCGTCGTTGACCCGGGGCTTTCCACAGGATTCTCGAGAGGGGCTGTTGGCGTTGCCCCATCTTTATGGGGACCATCAGGTGCTGGATGAGGCGGAAAAAGCGCTCCACCGCTTTCCTGGCGTGCCCCAGCTGCTATCAAATTTGAAGTGGTTGGCTTCTCGCTTGGACCAGGCCTCCGTCACGTTCGACTTGGCTGATCTGCGTGGTTATGCCTATTACAGCGGCGCGCGTTTTGCCATCTACGCCCCTGGAGCGACCGATGCCCTGGTGCGTGGCGGGCGATACGACGAAGTCGGCGCCGTGTTTGGCCGCAACCGTCCTGCAGCGGGCTTCAGCCTGGACATCAAGCAGGTCGTGGGTGTGGTATCCCCCCGCGCCTTGAAGGCAGCGATCCGCGCGCCGTGGGGCGAGGCGGCCGACGTGAATGCTGCCATTGCGCAATTGCGCAGGGCAGGGGAGACGGTGGTCTGTGTCCTGCCGGGGCATGAAAGCGAAGTGGATGAATTCCACTGTGACCGGGAACTGGTGCAGATTGCGGACCGCTGGGTCGTGCAGGCTGTTTGAGCAATTGAATCATTGAAGTGGGTGAGAGATGAAAGCAACCAAAGGTCGCAACGTAGTGGTGGTCGGAACCCAGTGGGGCGACGAAGGCAAGGGCAAGCTGGTCGATTGGCTGACCGAAAGCGCGCAAGGTGTCGTTCGCTTCCAGGGGGGGCACAACGCGGGTCACACGTTGGTGATCAACGGCGTGAAGACTGCTCTACACCTGATTCCCAGCGGCATCATGCGCCCTGGCGTCAAGTGCTACATCGGCAATGGAGTCGTGCTGTCGGCGGCCAAGCTGTTCGAGGAGATCGAAGGCCTTGAGAAAGCGGGTGTTGAAGTGCGTTCGCGCCTGCGCATCAGCGAGGCATGCCCCTTGATCCTGCCTTTCCACGCTGCCATCGACGTGGCCCGGGAAGCTGCGCGTGAAGAGGGCGGTACCGAGAAGATCGGCACCACCGGCCGCGGTATCGGCCCGGCCTATGAAGACAAGATTGCACGCCGCGCCCTTCGTGTGCAGGACATGAAGTACCCCGAGCGCTTCGCAGCCAAGCTGCGCGA
>NZ_CAXUQB020000001.1:2122500-5087500 GCF_964253015.1 Acidovorax sp. LjRoot194
ATTTAGGTAGTGCCTCAAGTATTACCGTCGGGGGTAGAGCACTGTTTAGGCTAGGGGGTCATGGCGACTTACCAAACCTATGCAAACTCCGAATACTGACGAGTACAGCTTGGGAGACAGAGCACCGGGTGCTAACGTCCGGACTCAAGAGGGAAACAACCCAGACCGCCAGCTAAGGTCCCTAAAATTGGCTAAGTGGGAAACGAAGTGGGAAGGCTAAAACAGTCAGGATGTTGGCTTAGAAGCAGCCATCATTTAAAGAAAGCGTAATAGCTCACTGATCGAGTCGTCCTGCGCGGAAGATGTAACGGGGCTAAGCCAGTTACCGAAGCTGCGGATGTGCAATTTATTGCACGTGGTAGGAGAGCGTTCTGTAGGCCTGTGAAGGTGTCTGGTGACGGATGCTGGAGGTATCAGAAGTGCGAATGCTGACATGAGTAGCGTTAAAGGGGGTGAAAAGCCCCCTCGCCGTAAGCGCAAGGTTTTCTACGCAACGTTCATCGGCGTAGAGTGAGTCGGCCCCTAAGGCGAGGCAGAGATGCGTAGCTGATGGGAAACAGGTCAATATTCCTGTACCGATCAATAGTGCGATGTGGGGACGGAGAAGGTTAGCTCAGCCAACTGTTGGATATGTTGGTTCAAGCCTGTAGTCGTGCCTGGTAGGCAAATCCGCCGGGCTTAGATGAGGGGTGATAACGAGTCTGCTTGCAGACGAAGTGAGTGATACCCTGCTTCCAGGAAAAGCCACTAAGCTTCAGCTATTGACGACCGTACCGCAAACCGACACTGGTGCGCGAGATGAGTATTCTAAGGCGCTTGAGAGAACTCAGGAGAAGGAACTCGGCAAATTGATACCGTAACTTCGGGAGAAGGTATGCCCCAAGTAGGTGAACCTGTACAAGGCGAGCCCAACGGGGTTGCAAAAAATCGGTGGCTGCGACTGTTTAATAAAAACACAGCACTCTGCAAACACGAAAGTGGACGTATAGGGTGTGACGCCTGCCCGGTGCTGGAAGATTAAATGATGGGGTGCAAGCTCTTGATTGAAGTCCCAGTAAACGGCGGCCGTAACTATAACGGTCCTAAGGTAGCGAAATTCCTTGTCGGGTAAGTTCCGACCTGCACGAATGGCGTAACGATGGCCACACTGTCTCCTCCTGAGACTCAGCGAAGTTGAAATGTTTGTGATGATGCAATCTCCCCGCGGAAAGACGGAAAGACCCCATGAACCTTTACTGTAGCTTTGTATTGGACTTTGAACAGATCTGTGTAGGATAGGTGGGAGGCTTTGAAGTGGCGTCGCTAGATGTCATGGAGCCAACGTTGAAATACCACCCTGGTGTGTTTGAGGTTCTAACCTAGGTCCATTATCTGGATCGGGGACAGTGCATGGTAGGCAGTTTGACTGGGGCGGTCTCCTCCCAAAGCGTAACGGAGGAGTTCGAAGGTACGCTAGTTACGGTCGGACATCGTGACGATAGTGCAATGGCATAAGCGTGCTTAACTGCGAGACTGACAAGTCGAGCAGATGCGAAAGCAGGACATAGTGATCCGGTGGTTCTGTATGGAAGGGCCATCGCTCAACGGATAAAAGGTACTCTGGGGATAACAGGCTGATACCGCCCAAGAGTTCATATCGACGGCGGTGTTTGGCACCTCGATGTCGGCTCATCTCATCCTGGGGCTGTAGCCGGTCCCAAGGGTATGGCTGTTCGCCATTTAAAGAGGTACGTGAGCTGGGTTTAAAACGTCGTGAGACAGTTTGGTCCCTATCTTCCGTGGGCGCTGCAGATTTGAGGAAGCCTGCTCCTAGTACGAGAGGACCGGAGTGGACACACCTCTGGTGTATCGGTTGTCACGCCAGTGGCATTGCCGAGTAGCTAAGTGTGGAAGAGATAACCGCTGAAAGCATCTAAGCGGGAAACTCGTTTCAAGATGAGATCTGCCGGGGCCTTGAGCCCCCTAAAGAGTCGTTCAAGACCAGGACGTTGATAGGTCAGGTGTGGAAGCGCAGTAATGCGTTAAGCTAACTGATACTAATTGCTCGTGCGGCTTGACCCTATAACTTTGATAGCCAACATGCATCCAGAAATGAATGTGTGCCAAGCTCAAAGATTGTTATGCCAAGTTGACGCAGTCAAAACACCAAAAGCTGATTTAACTCTATGAATTCGTTGTACTGAACTCCAAACGTGACGTTCAGTATGGCAACCCTTTATGCCTGATGACCATAGCAAGTTGGTACCACTCCTTCCCATCCCGAACAGGACAGTGAAACGACTTTGCGCCGATGATAGTGCGGGTTCCCGTGTGAAAGTAGGTCATCGTCAGGCTCTTACAGCCCAAACCGCCCTTCTGCTCTATGAGTAGAAGGGCGTTTTGCTTTGTGGCTACGCTTTTGATTGGCACTTTGCAATGAACATGGCCAGGATGACCAGTAATGCCGCAAGCTAAATCCTGGTGTGCTGATTAAAGGCACTGGCGTGCTGAGGACACAATGCAGTTACAAGACATTCTCTATTCGCAAGGGTTCGGGACGCGCCGCGTTTGTGCTGGGTTGATCCAGCAAGGATTCGTCGAGGTGAAACCGGCTGGTGAGTCGGCCTATCAGCAGTTGCTGGAGGCCGCTGCGCACATCGATGAAAACGGCCTGCACCTTCGGGTCCAGGGCGTCGAGTGGCCTTATCACGATAAAGCCTACGTGATGCTGCACAAACCTGCAGGAACCGAGTGCTCGCAAAAACCTTCCACCTATCCAAGCATCTACACGCTGCTGCCTGCTCCGTTGCGCCAACGGCCCACGAAGAGTGCGGTGCAGGGAATTCAGGCCGTCGGCCGCCTCGATCAAGATACGACGGGGTTGCTGCTGCTGAGCGATGATGGACAGTTCATCCATCGCATGAGCTCGCCCAAGAAGCACGTGCCCAAGGTGTACCAAGTGACGACCAAGCATCCTGTGGATGAAGTGCAAGTCTCGAAGCTGCTGGCTGGCGTGGTTCTGGACGACGACCCCAAGCCCGTAAAGGCCGCAGCCTGCGTGATGGTGGATACCCATCGATTGGATCTCACACTGACCGAAGGTAAGTACCACCAGGTCAAGCGCATGCTTGCAGCAGTGGGTAACCGCGTGGAAGGCCTGCACCGGTCCAGCATGGGCGCCATGGCACTTCCCGCGGATCTGGCTCCGGGCCAATGGAAATGGCTCAGTGAAGCGGATCTGCAACTGCTGACCCAAGCTGCTTAATGCGTTTTTGACGACCGTCCAGGTGAGTCCTTCGCGCTGATGAATCGGTCGCCAAAGCCTTCCGTCCATTCCAGCACACGTACTGGCGATGCGTTGGAGTGGGGCGTGTGCCACGGACGCTGCAATCAGTCCGATCATCGCTTGTCACCATTGGCTTACAAAAGCAAAAAATCGTTCTATATCAAGGATGTTACGTGTGCCGCACCGGGCTTTGCCAAGCCACGGCGCTACACTTGAAGGCTGTGTTGAAAGTGGCTTTGTGAAGATTTTTTCGATTGCACGCGTGTGCGTGGCCCTCGGTGGGCTGTGGATGTCGATGGGCGCTGTGTTGGCTGCACCGCCGCCGCCCTTGTTTGTGCTGAACTCTCTGGAGGCCAGTGTCAGTGTCATCGACCCTGCGACCTGGACAGAGACGTCGCGCATTCCGACCGGCAAGGAGCCCCATCACCTCTACCTCACCCCCGATGAGAAGTCGCTCATCGTTGCAAATGCTCTGGGTGACACGCTGACCTTCCTGGATCCGCGCACGGCGCAGGTCCAACGCACTGTGCGCGGCATCGTGGACCCGTACCACCTGCGGTTCACGCCCGACATGAAGTGGTTCATCACCGCTGCGAATCGGCTGAACCATGTGGACTTCTATCGCTGGGATGGCAAGGACATGACGCTGGTTCAGCGGGTCGCCACGTCGCGCACGCCCAGCCACTTGTGGATCGATAGCAAGAGCACGACGGTCTACTCGACCATGCAGGACAGCGACGAGCTCGTGGCCATCGACATTGCGACGCAGACCATCAAATGGCGCATCAAGACGGGCGCCATGCCAGCGGATGTGTACGGCAGCACGGACGACAAACGCGTGTTCGTCGGCCTGACGGGCAGTGACAGTGTCGAGGTCTTCGACGTGTCGGGCCGTGAGCCGGTGAGCATCCGCAAGATCAAGACCGGCAGCGGGGCGCATGCATTCCGCGCGGCAGGGGATGGTCGGCATGTGTACGTGAGCAATCGCGTGGCCAACACCATCAGCAAGATCGACATGAACACCTACCAGGTCGTGGACTCCTATCCCGTACCGGGCGGACCGGACTGCATGGAAGTGTCAGCCGACGGCCGGTTCCTCTATGTGAGTTCCCGCTGGGCGCGCAAGCTGTCGGTCGTGGACACCGAGACAAAGAAGGTGGTCCGCCAAGTCACGGTGGGCAAGTCACCCCACGGCGTATGGACACTGCAGCACGCGCCACGGTGATGGCTGATCCCGGCGTTGCCATGGTGGCACGGCGAACCCCGCGGAGACGGGTGCTTCGGTTTGCTACGGTATTGATAGCTGCTTGCGCTTACGTATCAAGCGGTAGCGCCCAAAATGCTTGTGAGAAACCAATCTATCTGACCTTTGATACTGGTCACATGGAGATCGCTCCCTTGGTGGCCGAGGTGCTCCATCGCCAAAAGGTGCATGTCACCTTCTTCGCGGCCAACGAGCGCACCAAGCAGGGCGACGGAAGCCTGGGCGACCATTGGGCGCCCTGGTGGAAGGCACGGGCGGCCGAAGGCCATGAGTTGGCCTCGCACACCTGGAACCACACCTACTGGCGCGCGGACCTTGGTGACGCGCGCAACCCGTCCTTTCGCGTCCGTCCCTCTGCGGGGTCGCGTGAGGGGCAAAGTTTTGTTCTGACGGCAGCCCAATACTGCGAAGAAGTCACACACGCTGCAGAGCGCCTGAAAGCCATCACCGGCAAACAACCGTTGCCGCTGTTTCGCGCGCCCGGGGGCAAGACCTCACCCCAGCTGCTGGCCAGCGCGGCGGCCTGCGGCTACGCCCACGTGGGTTGGTCGCCAGCGGGCTTTCTCGGGGACGAACTGCCCAGCGAGAGCGCCAGCAATGATTCCCTGTTGCGCAAGGCGCTGCGCGATGTGCGCAGCGGCGACATTCTGCTGGCGCACCTGGGGATCTGGTCGCGCAAGGACCCCTGGGCGCCTGCGGTGCTGGAGCCATTGATTGTGGGTTTGAAGGAACGTGGATTTTGCTTTCGCACGCTGCGTGAGCACCCCGACTACGCCAAGCCCGCAGGGCGGTAGCGGGCGTTGGGGGCCGGGCGATCGGCACACGACACGATGCAGCGCAGCAACGCGCAGGACTAAACCGGATGGAGCATGAGCATGGGTTGGCTAGGCAACGGGTTTGACACCGCGCAGCAGTGGCTGTTCGAGAGCGTGATGCAGCCCCTGATGTTTGCCATGGGGCTGGGCAATCAGCTGGAAAGCGGCTACGAAGCGTCGGGCTGGATCCTGGTGGGGGTGCTGCAGCTGGTGGTGATTGCTGCAGTGATAGGCCCTCTGCAGCGCTGGAAGCCCGTGGAGGCCGTCACCGACCGGGCCACGATCCGCACCGACATCCTGTACACGCTGATCCACC
Organism: Acidovorax sp. LjRoot194; assembly: GCF_964253015.1. NCBI lineage: Bacteria > Pseudomonadati > Pseudomonadota > Betaproteobacteria > Burkholderiales > Comamonadaceae > Acidovorax > Acidovorax sp. LjRoot194. Next base: position 2,128,161 of record NZ_CAXUQB020000001.1, read on the forward strand.
GGCTGGGTCTTTTCCGGCTCGGCCTTTTCCTGGCGGTGGACCCGCTGGCGGATTCCCTCTTTGGCGCCTTGCGGGTGGCCGGCGTCAGCACCTTCCAGCTCGACGGCGTGTGGCCTGGCATCACCGATGTGCCGTGGGTCAGTCTGCTGCTGTACCTCGTGGTGTTCGACTTCGTGGACTACTGGATCCACCGCGGTCAGCACCACTACGAATGGTGGTGGCGTCTGCATTCACTGCACCATGCGCAGCGCCAGATGACCATGTGGAGCGACAACCGCAATCACCTGCTCGACGACCTTCTGCGCGACACCATTCTGGTGGTGGTGGCCCAGCTCATCGGTGTGGCGCCTGGCCAGTTCATTGCCATCGTGGCCATCACGCAGCTCAGCGAGAGCTTTCAGCATGCCAACGTGCGGTTGTGGTTCGGGCGCTGGGGCGAACGGCTGTGGGTCAGCCCGCGGTTCCACCGTCTGCACCACAGCATCGGTATTGGCCACGAAACACTCAAGCCTCTTGCGCCAGGGGCTGGCGGTGGGGCCACGCACCGTGTGGTTCTGGGCGGGCACAACTTCGGTGTACTGCTGCCTTGGTGGGACATGCTGATGCGCACCGCCAACTTCGAACAACGTTACGACCCCACCGGCATCCGTGACCAGGTCGAGCCCGGCCCGGGCGGCCGCGTGCGCGACTACGGCACCGGCTTCTGGTCGCAACAGTGGCGGGGCGTGCTCCGGCTCATCGGGCGCGCCTGACGGGCCGTGCCACCCTCAGAAGGTATGCTCGCCGACATGGGACTACTGCTTGATTCTTTCTGGCGCGCAGCGGCCTATTGCCTGCGCCCGCGGGTGATGGCGCTGTCGGTACTGCCGCTGTTGGTGATGCTGGGCCTCGCGCTGGGCCTGGGCTATCTGTACTGGGACGCCGCAGTGCAGGGCATGCGCGGCATTCTTGACGCGTCCACAGTGCTGGCCACCTTCTGGAACTGGCTGCAAGGCTGGGGTCTGGGGGATGTGGCCTCGGTGGTGGCGCCTCTGATGGTGATTTTGGCAGTGGCGCCTGTGCTCGTGGTGCTGTCACTGCTGCTGGTGGCGGTGCTGATGACGCCGGCCCTGGTGAGCCTGGTGGCTGATCGGCGGTTTCCCAACCTCGAACGCAAGAAGGGCGGCTCCTTCATCGCCAGCGTGGCGTGGTCGCTCGGTTCGACCGCGCTGGCGTTGATCGCGCTGGTGGTGTCGGTGCCCCTGTGGCTGGTGCCGCCTCTGGTGCTGATTCTTCCGCCGCTGATCTGGGGCTGGCTCACGTACCGGGTCATGGTGTTCGATGCACTGGCCGACCACGCCAGCAAAGAAGAGCGCCAGGAGATATTTCGGCGCCACCGCAGCAGTTTGCTGGGCATCGGTATCTTGACCGGCTACCTGGGCGCTGCACCCAGCATCGTGTGGGCCTCAGGCGTGGTGTTCGCCGCTGCATTTGTCGTGCTCGTACCGCTGGCCATCTGGATCTATACCCTGGTATTCGCCTTCTCGTCGCTGTGGTTCGCCCACTATGGGCTGGCTGCACTGGAGCAATTGCGCGCAGAAAATGCTGCATTGGCCCACGCGCCGCCCGCCGGCACGACACTGACTCCCCGCGGTGCGCCGGACGTTGTGCCACCGGGCGTCGACGCCCCTGTGGCGGTGCCTACAGCACCGCCAGCCCCCGCCGCGCTGCCCGCGCCAGAACCATCAGCCCACGGAACCCCTGCACCATGACGACCCCCCAGTTCGGCCTCATCATCGTCGGCGACGAAATCCTGTCCGGCAAGCGCGCCGACAAGCACATGCCCAAGGTCATCGAGCTTTTGGCCGCCCGCGGGCTGGCCCTGTCGTATGCTGACTATGTGGGCGACAGCCCGGACCGCATCACCGCCACGCTGCAGCGCGCGTTTGCCTCGGGCGACGTCGTGTTTTCGTGCGGTGGCATCGGTGCCACGCCGGACGATCACACCCGGCAGTGCGCTGCGCGTGCCTTGGGACGCGACCTGGCGCTGCACCCCGAGGCAGAAGCCTTGATCCGCGAGCGCATGCAGGATGTGGCGCGGGAGCAGGGCGTGCCGTACGAGGCCGATCGCCCGGACAACCTCCACCGGCTCAACATGGGCACCTTCCCCGCGGGGGCAAGCATCATCGCCAACCCGTACAACAAGATCCCCGGCTTCACCTGCGAAGGGGCAGGGGGCGGGACCGTGCACTTTGTGCCGGGGTTTCCCGTCATGGCCTGGCCCATGATCGAGGCGGTGCTGGACCAGCATTACGCAGCACATTTCAACCGCACGCCGCAGACCGAGCAGTCCGTGGTGGTGTACGGCGCCATGGAGGCTGCTTTGACCCCTTTAATGGAGCGCATCGAAAAATTGCATGCGGGAGTCCGCGTGTTCAGTTTGCCCAGCGTGGATCATCCACAATACGGGCGGCATATCGAGTTGGGCGTCAAAGGGCCCGCGCCGCTGGTCCCAGCGGCGTGGGAAGACCTCCAGCAGGGTCTGCACGAATTTGGTGCGCAATGCGGCCCTGAATTGGTGCGCAATCTTTGAGGCACAAAGATAAATAGTGATTCGCACCTTATTGGTGCAATCCGATGTGTGCGCCCATGGTCTGTAGTCCGTGGCGCTCCTTCATAGTGCGGCGGCTGCACCCAGCTGGCACGCAAACTGCTTTTGTTTACGCAAAATCCTTTTTTCAACAAGCGCTTTACCCAGGAGAACCTGATGGCCAAGACCGTTGCAGACGTGATAAAGATGGTGAAGGAAAACGAAGTCAAGTTCGTTGACTTCCGTTTTACCGATACCCGTGGCAAGGAACAGCACGTGACCGTGCCTGTTTCCCACTTTGATGAAGACAAGTTCACGTCCGGCCACGCATTCGACGGCTCCTCGGTGGCTGGCTGGAAGGGCATCGAAGCTTCGGACATGCAACTGATGCCCGACCCGAACACGGCCAACATCGACCCGTTCTTCGAAGAAACCACGCTGTTCCTGCAGTGCGACGTGATCGAGCCCGGCGACGGCAAGGCATACGACCGCGATCCACGCTCCATCGCCAAACGCGCTGAAGCCTACCTGAAGGCCTCCGGCCTGGGCGACACCGCTTTCTTCGGCCCAGAGCCAGAATTCTTCATCTTCGACGGCGTGCGTTGGTCCAACGAACCCGGCAAGGTCATGTTCGAGATCGAAGAGTACGAAGCCCCCTGGAATTCGGGTGCCAAGCTCGAAGGCGGCAACCGCGGCCACCGTCCCACGGTCAAGGGCGGCTACTTCCCAGTGCCTCCCGTCGACAGCACGCAAGACATGCGCGCTGAAATGTCCCTGATCCTCGAATCCCTGGGCATCCCGGTCGAAGTGTTCCACCACGAAGTGGCAGGCGCTGGCCAGAACGAAATCGGCACCAAGTTCAGCACGCTGGTCGAGCGCGCCGACTGGACGCAGGTCCTGAAGTACGTGGTCTGGAACGTGGCCAACGCCTACGGCAAGACCGCCACCTTCATGCCCAAGCCCTACGCTGGCGACAACGGCTCCGGCATGCACGTGCACCAGTCCATCTGGAAGGACGGCAAGAACCTGTTCGCAGGCGACGGCTATGCCGGCCTGTCGGACTTCGCTCTGTACTACATCGGCGGCATCATCAAGCACGCACGTGCCCTGAACGCCATCACCAACCCTGGTACCAACTCGTACAAGCGCCTGGTGCCCGGCTTCGAAGCCCCTGTGAAGCTGGCCTACTCGGCCCGCAACCGCTCGGCCTCGATCCGCATTCCTTACGTGGCCAACCCCAAGGGCCGCCGCATCGAAGCGCGTTTCCCCGATCCATCGGCCAACCCCTACCTGTGCTTCTCGGCGCTGATGATGGCCGGCCTGGACGGCGTGGAGAACAAGATCCATCCCGGCGAAGCCGCCACGAAGGACCTGTACCATCTGCCGCCCGAAGAAGACAAGCTGGTGCCCACCGTGTGCCACAGCCTGGACCAGGCGCTGGAGTATCTGGACAAGGACCGCGGCTTCCTGACCAAGGGTGGCGTGTTCTCCGATTCCATGCTGGATGCCTACATCGACCTCAAGATGCAGGAAGTCACGCGTTTCCGCATGGCACCTCACCCTGTCGAATACGACATGTACTACTCGCTGTAATTGCCTGCCTGCAGGCTCTTACTTCCCAAAAGGCGGCGCAAGCCGCCTTTTTTCATGGCGCGCTAGCTTTTGACGGCCTGAAACGGAACCAGTGGCTGGGCCGTTGCATCCTTGTACAAAGCCCCGTGGGGGTCTGCTGGTGTTGGATTGGCGATGCACGGTGATTGGTGGATACTCCACCGCACCCCCTGCATGGCAGTGCGAGGAAACCGAATGAAGAAAACGCTCATCTCCCTGTTATTGATCGCTGCGGTGGCTCCGGCCGCCTGGGCGCAAGACCGCATCTACCGCTGTGGCAACGAATACACCAACAACGCCCAGCAAGCCAAGGAGCGCGGCTGCAAGCTGGTGGAAGGCGGCAACGTGACCGTGGTGCAGGGCAACCGCCCAGCGGGCGCTGCGGCCCCTGCAGCTGCGGCCCCTTCAACAGGCGGCGGTGGCGCCACCTCGGCTTCGCCACCGTCTGCGCCGCGCGTGAACACCAACGACCAGAAGGCCCGTGATTCCGATGCGCGCGCCATTCTCGAATCAGAGCTGCGCAAGGCCGAGACCCGCCACGCCGATCTGGTGAAGGAATACAACGGTGGCGCGCCCGAGCGCAATGCGCTCGACCTGCGCAACCCGCAGCGCTACATCGAGCGCACCGCAGAGCTGAAGGCCAACATCACCCGCAGCGAAAGCGACATCGCCGGCATCAAGCGCGAGATCGCGCGCCTGCCTGCTGCCGCCAACTGACTCGCTCACCGCAACCCCGCCCAAACCGCCACCAACCCGTAGTCTTTACAAGCGCGTGAATTCCCAGCACCCCACCGATGCCCCGTCCACCGACACGGGGCGTTTTCATTCTCTGGACCTGATGTCCACCCTGGTGGCCGTGCTGCGGGCCGACGGTGCGGTGCAGTTCGCCAACGCCGCGCTGGAAAACACCCTCGGCCTGTCGCGCCGGACCTTGGAGAACGCGGATTTCTCCACCTTCTTCACCGACCCCGCGCTGCTGCAGACCGCCCTGGCGGGCGCCCGTGGCAAGGACTTTGCCGCGCTGCGCTACGAGGCCGGCCTCAAGCGCGTGCACCAGGACCCTGTGCCCGTGCATGTGAGCGTGGCCGACGCCGAGCAGGTCGGCGAGATTCTGGTGGAACTGTGGCCGCTGGAGCAGCAGGCCCGCCAGGACCGCGAAGAGCGCCTGCTCGACCAGGCCCAGGCCAACAAGGAACTCATCCGCAACCTGGCGCACGAGATCAAGAACCCGTTGGGCGGCATCCGTGGTGCCGCCCAGTTGCTGGAGATGGAGCTCGAAAGCCGCGAGCTCACCGAATACACCCAGGTCATCATCCACGAGGCGGACCGCCTGCAAAGCCTGGTAGACCGGCTGCTGGCGCCGCACCGCCACCCCCATCTGGTGGGCGATGTCAACATCCATGAAGTGTGCGAGCGAGTGCGCTCCCTCGTGCTCGTGGAGTACCCGCAGGGCCTGAAGGTCGTGCGCGACTACGACACCTCCATCCCAGAGTTCCGCGGCGACCGGGCGCAGCTGATCCAGGCCCTGCTGAACATCGTGCAGAACGGCGCCCAGGCCCTGACTGAGCGCATCGCCGCGGGCGACGCGGTCATCACGCTGCGCACCCGGGTGGCACGACAAGTAACGTTTGGTCGCCAGCGATATCGGCTGGCACTGGAATTGCATGTCATCGACAACGGACCGGGCGTACCCGACGCGATCAAGGAGCGGATTTTCTATCCCCTCGTATCGGGTCGGGACGGCGGATCGGGGCTGGGGCTCACGCTGGCACAAACCTTTGTACAGCGGCACCACGGGTTGATTGAATGCGACAGCGTACCGGGTCGCACCGACTTCCGCATCCTGATCCCCTTGCCCTGAGGTCCCTGACACGCAACCACAGGGAAGGTAAGAAAAAGATATGAAGCCGATCTGGTTAGTAGACGACGACCCTTCGATCCGCTTCGTGCTCGAAAAGGCGCTGGCCCGCGAGAACCTGCCCACGCGCAGCTTCACCCACCCCCGCGAAGTGCTCGACGCGCTGGCCGACATCACCGCTGGCGACCCGGCCCGGCAAGGCCCCCAGGTGCTGGTGAGCGACATCCGGATGCCCGGCGGTTCGGGCCTGCAGCTGCTGGAGAAAGTGCGCGAACTGCAGCCTGGCCTGCCCGTCATCATCATGACGGCGTACTCCGATCTGGACAGCGCCGTGTCGGCCTTCCAGCGCGGAGCATTCGAATACCTGCCTAAGCCTTTCGACCTGCCCAAGGCGGTGGAACTGATCCGCCGTGCGGTGGAAGAAAGCCAACGCGAAGAGGTCATCGAAGAGCGCCAGGCCGAGACCCCCGAAATGCTGGGCCAGGCGCCCGCCATGCAGGATGTGTTCCGTGCCATCGGCCGCTTGAGCCAAAGCCAGGTCACGGTGCTCATCACCGGCGAATCGGGCTCGGGCAAGGAGCTGGTGGCCCGTGCGCTGCACAAGCATTCACCGGTGGCCGACGGCCCGTTTGTCGCCATCAACACCGCCGCGATCCCCAAGGACCTGCTGGAGTCCGAACTCTTCGGCCACGAGCGCGGCGCCTTCACCGGCGCGCAGACGCAGCGGCGCGGCCGCTTCGAGCAAGCCGAAGGCGGCACGCTGTTCCTGGATGAAATCGGCGACATGCCGTTCGACCTGCAGACGCGCCTTTTGCGTGTGCTGTCTGACGGCCAGTTCTACCGCGTGGGCGGCCATGCGGCCGTCAAGGCCCATGTGCGCGTGATCGCGGCTACCCACCAGGACCTGGAAAAACGCGTCAAGGAAGGCGGCTTCCGCGAGGACTTGTTCCACCGCCTCAACGTCATCCGACTGCGGCTGCCCGCGCTGCGCGAGCGGCACGAAGACGTGCCCGTGCTCACGCGCCACTTCCTGCAGCAAAGCGCGCGGCAGCTGGGCGTGGAGCCCAAGCGCATTGCCGACTCTGCCATCGCGCGGCTGGAGCAGTTCGCGTTTCCGGGCAACGTGCGGCAACTGGAGAACATCTGCCATTGGCTCACGGTGATGGCGCCTGCCCAGGTCATTTCGCAGCAGGACCTGCCGCCCGAGGTGCTGGAGGCCCCTGTGAACCCCTCAGCGCAGCGCGCAGGGGCCACTGGCGACTTGGCCGGAGCCCAGCAGGCGCCAGCATCTGCCGCTGCGGGGTCTGTTTACGCGGCAAACGCTGCATCCGCAGCGCCCGGCGAGCGGGTCGGTGGTCTGCATCCGCCGGTGCCCTCTGGCGCCGCCTCGACCGGGACCACAGCAGGCTACGGCGCCAACGCAAATTCGACGGCAGCGTGGTCCGGGGCCGTGGATGGCGGTGCGCCTTCGTCTGCCGGAGTTGCGACCGCCGCTGTGGGCGGCGCTCCGGGTGCAGGCGCAGTCAACACCTGGGAGCAGGCGCTGGAGACCGAGGCGCAAAGGCTGCTCGCTGGTGGTCAGCCCGAGGTGTGGGACGCTCTCACACGTCGCTTTGAATCGCGTCTGATCCGTACGGCATTGACCGCGACGCACGGACGCCGCATGGAAGCCGCGCAGCGCCTGGGCATCGGGCGCAACACCATCACGCGCAAGATCCAGGAGCTGGGGCTGGACGCGCCCGACGAAGCATAAAAATGGCCGCTGCCGCTTGATAGACAAGCGGTAAAAGCTATACATTTTGTAGCATCTGCGCGTGATGTGGCATGGCTTGCCGCGTTGCGCTGCAGAAGGCACACACCAGCGCCCCCATCCACAAGCCAAGGCTGGCGCTGTCCTACATTCAAGTCCTCCATGGGCCGACCCGCTTGGCGCGGCGTGACTTCAACAATGAATTCACTGTCAACCAACCGGAGAGCTTCTATGTCGGATTTCAATGATGCCAACCGCGACCCTTTGACCAATGAACCAGGTTCCCATCCTGTGGGCACCGGTGTCGGTGCTGCCCTGGGCGGCGCCGCAGCAGGTGCAGCCGCAGGTGCCTTTGGCGGCCCCGTGGGCGCCGCAGTCGGTGGTGTGGCTGGCGCAGTCGTCGGCGGCCTGACGGGCAAGGCAGCTGCTGAGGCAGTCAACCCCACCGCAGAAGACGCTTACTGGCGCGAAACCTACGAGCGCGAGCCCTACTACGTAGGTGGCCGCACGTATGACCAATACCGTCCTGCCTACGAGCTGGGCTGGTCCTCGGTGGGCCGCTACGAAGGCGACTTCGATTCGGTTGAGCCCCGCCTGGCGGACGACTGGCGCGCACGCCACGCCGATGGCCTGGCATGGTCCGATGCACGCCCCGCAACGCGTGCTGCCTGGGACCGCGCTTCCCGCTACGAAGCAGGCGACACCCGTCCATTCGATGTCGTCGACAACGATGACGTGGTCGATGTGCTGAACGACCTGCTGGAGTCGGCACGCGACGGCGAATATGGCTTCAAGTCGTGTGCCGAACACGCCAAGTCGCCAGAACTCAAAGCGGTGTTCCAGCGCCATGCGCAAGAATGCGCCGCCGCCGGTACCGAGCTGGAGCACGAAGTGCGTCGCCTGGGTGGCGAGCCAGCCTCCGGCGGCACGGTCTCGGGTGCGCTGCACCGCGGCTGGGTGTCTGTGAAGACGGCCCTGTCCATTCAGGACGACAAGGCGGTGCTGGAAGAGTGCGAGCGCGGAGAAGACGCTGCAGTGGCCCGCTATCGCAAGGCACTGAAGAACACGTTGCCCTCCCAGGTGCAGGCTCTGGTGCAGCGCCAGTCGCAAGGCGCACAGCGCAACCATGATGAAGTGCGCGCACTGCGCGACTCGTTCTCCTCGCGCACTTGATCTCCTAGGGGCGCAACCTTCAGACTGAGGGGCAGGGGTTTGGCGTAAAGCCAAACCGCTTCCCTGGTCTTCAAGTTGCCCCTGACTTTGGATCAAAAAAAGGGCTGCCATGTGCAGCCCTTTTGCTATGGAAAGAGCAAAGTTAGTTCATGGATGTCCGCGAGGCGCTAACGTTGCTACGTATTGGCCTTTACCCGAGAGTCGCCACCACCGGCGCGTGGTCACTCGGCTGCGGGTTCTTGCGCGGTGCGCGGTCGACCGTGCACGCAGTCACCGTGGGGCGCAGGGCCTCGCTCACCAGAATGTGGTCGATGCGCAAGCCGCGGTTCTTCTGAAAACCGAGCATGCGGTAGTCCCACCATGAATAGGTTTTTTCAGGCTGCTCGAACATGCGGAAGGTGTCGGTCAGGCCCAGGGAAATCAGGTCCTGAAAATGCTGCCGTTCCTCCACCGTGTGGTGGATCGTGTCCTTGAGTCCTACCGGGTCGAACGAATCACGGTCTTCCGGTGTCACGTTGAAATCGCCCACCAACGCCAGCCGTGGGTGCGCCGCCATCTCCTCGCGCAGCCACCGGTGAAGCGCCTCGAGCCACAGCATCTTGTAGGCAAACTTTTCGGTGCCGGGGGCCTGGCCGTTGACGAAATAACAGTTCACAAAACGCAATGGGCCGGCAGGGGTGTCCAGCGTGGCTGCGATCACCCGGGCCTGCTCATCCGTGTGGCCTGGGATGTTGCGCACCACATCCCGCAGGGGGTGGCGACTCAGGATGGCCACGCCGTTGTAGGTCTTCTGCCCGAAGGTCACCGTCTCATAGCCGGCTTCCTTGAGCGCGTCGTGCGGAAACTTGTCGTCGGTGAGCTTGAGCTCCTGCAGGCCCAACGCGTCCACCGGATTGGCCTGTAGCCAATCCAGCACCTGGGGCAGGCGTACGGACAGGGAGTTCACGTTCCAGGTGGCAATTTGCATAGTTGACATGATGATTGAAACAAGGGCCGCTCAGTGGCATGGGGTATCTGCGACATTCTGGCGGCCGGTAGTGGGCTCTGATTCGTGGATGGTACCTACCATCGGCGCGCGATTGGCATTGCTGGCTGGATCCGGGCGCGGCGCAACTTGCGCTGGCGCCTCTGCCGTTGCGGGAGGTTGTCCGACTTTCACGCGGTGCTTGTGGGGCGAGACTGGTGCCACCTTACCGATGGAGATTGTCCATGCGAGTCATTCATACGCAAACGCTGGCCCTGCCGCTGGCCTTGTCTCTGGCGATGGCCGCCTCGGCAGCGGCCGCGCAGGGCGTCAACACGCCCGCCGTGGTTCCAGGCCTGCAGCCTGCCCAGGCGCCGGCCTCCGCGCCTGCCGCACAGACCCCTGTGGGATCCCCGGTGGGCTCTCCCGGGTCCAGCCTGACGCCCGCCCAGACACCTGCGCCACCTCCCGCGCTTACGCCATCACAGACGCCAGAACCAGCGCCGGCCCAAACCCCATCCCAGACATCTGCACCGGTGTCGCAATAGCGCCGGCCGCAGCCCGCAGTACGCATACCGCGCCGCACACGCTGCTGCACGGAACAACGCTTCACGCTGCGCGCACGTAGCTCACAAAGCTGAAGGGCAGCCCATTGGTGCTGACATGCTCGCTGCGCTCCAATACCACCCATTCGTCGCCCACCACGGGCGCGTATGCATCGCCCTCGAAGTCCCGGTCGATCTCGGTCACTTCCAGCCGGTCGGCCAGCGGCAGGGCCTCCGCATAGAGCTGCGCGCCGCCGATGACCCACACCGTCTGGCCGGCGGTGCACTGCGCCAGCGCTTCCTGCAGGCTGCCTGCGCGGCGCGCGCCGTCAGCCTGCCAGTCACCCTGGCGCGTGACCACGATGTTGGTGCGGCCGGGCAGGGGGCGAAAGCGCGGTGGCAGCGAGTCCCAGGTCTTGCGCCCCATCACCACCGGGCAGCCCTGCGTGAGCTGCTTGAAATGCGCCATGTCCTCCGGCAGGTGCCAGGGCAGGGCGTTGTCCTTGCCGATGACGCCGTTGGCCGCGCGGGCGTAGATGAGGTGCAGGGGCATGTGTGCAGGCTCCTCAGATGTGCAGGGCCGCGGCCACGCCGACGCCCAGGCCCACGGCGGCGACACCGTACATGCCGTATTCCAGCCACTTCTTCTTGGTCAGCAGCGCAATCGCCGCCAGGGCGATGGCCACCTGCAGCGCCGTCGTGGCCTGGGCCCAGCGGTGGTGCTGGTGCATCTGCACTTCGCTTTGGCGGTCGAATTCGTGGGCGTCGGCTTCCAGCTTCTCGGCCACGACCTTGATCTCGTTCTTCTCGGTTTCGTAGCGCTGGATCTTGGTCTGGTAGCCGGCCTTGCGGTCCTCGGGCGCCAGGTCGCGGGCCAGCTCGGCCAGGGACTGCTTGGTGCTCTTGGACTGGAAGTAGTTCCACTGGTTGGACGCCTCGGTCTTCTTGATCGCAGCGTCGTTCTTGAGCAGGCCGGCATTGGCCTGCGTGGCCCCGCCCATGTACGAGAAGATCGCGCCCACCGTGGCCACGATGGCGGTGAACATCGCGATCTTGTTCATCGACGAGATGCCGCCACCCTCGTTGCCGTGCTCTGCAGCATGGTCGCTGTGGTCGCCGTGGCCCTGGGTCGCATGTTCCACCGCGTGGTCGTGGGGCCCGTGTACGTGAAATCCGCCGGAAGACATGGTTGATAGCTCGTGGTGGTGTGGTGGTGGTCTGCAGGCAGGGCACGGTGGCACCTGCCGATGGGCTCAAAAGGTCAGGGGCCGATGAAGCGCCGTGGCGGGATCAGACCGCCACGGGCGCCTTGATGGCTGGGTGGCACTGGTAGTCCAGCACTTCGAAATCTTCGAACTGGTAGTCGAAGATGCTGTCCGGCCGGCGCTGGATGTTCAGCACAGGGTAGGGGTAGGGCGTGCGCGCCAGCTGCGTCTGCACCTGATCGTGGTGGTTGCTGTAGATGTGGCAGTCGCCGCCGGTCCAGATGAAGTCGCCAACTTGAAGGTCGCACTGCTGCGCCACCATGTGGGTCAGCAGGGCGTAGCTCGCAATGTTGAACGGCACACCCAGAAAGATGTCCGCACTGCGCTGGTACAGCTGGCACGACAGCGTGCCGCGCCCGCCGGGCTCCTGCGCTGGCGCCACGTAGAACTGGAAGAACGCATGGCAGGGCATGAGCGCCATCTTGTTGAGCTCGGCCACGTTCCAGGCGCTCACGATGATGCGGCGCGAGTCGGGGTTGGTCTTCAGAGTCCGGATGACGTCGCTGATCTGGTCGATGTGCCCGCCGTCCGGCGTGGGCCAGCTGCGCCACTGCACGCCGTACACCGGGCCCAGGTCGCCATCTTCGCGCGCCCATTCGTCCCAGATGGTGACGCCGCGTTCTTTCAGCCAGTTGTTGTTGCTCGACCCCGTGAGGAACCACAGCAGCTCCTGGATGATGGAGCGCAGGTGCACCTTCTTGGTGGTGACGAGCGGAAAGCCTTCCTTCAAATCGAACCGCATCTGGTGGCCGAACACGCTGGTCGTGCCCGTGCCCGTGCGGTCCGACTTGTGCACCCCGTGGGTGAACACGTGGCGCATGAAGTCTTCGTATTGCGAGCGGACGGGGCGGGCGTGTTCTGTCATGGCGGTTGGAAGGCGAAAGACGCGATTTTAGAGGGGCGCGGGCCGCAGGTGCTGGACAGGCTAAGCTCGCACACCTTTTTGTCCAGCTGCTCTTTTCAGAAAGAAGCCCCCGATCATGCGCCTGGTCTCCCTAGCCCCTTTGTGCCGCGCCGTGCTGGCCGTTCTTCCATTGGCAATCTTGCTGCCAGGCTGCGGCGGCACTGCGCCCACCGCGTCCCACAAAGTCGTGCGCCCCGTGCCCACGGTCGCATCCGCCGCACCGGCCAACCCTTGGGCCAACCTGCAAACCCAGGTGGGCAACTATCCGGTGGGGGGCGCAGACTTCCTGCGCGCCGGCCCGCTGGCCGAGCGGCTGCGCGGGCTGCTCGGCCCGACCAACTACAACGTGCTGCTGGAGAACCTGCAGGTGAGCGGCCCCCTGCGTCAGGACGGCTCGATGCTCTACATCACCGGGAACCGGCAGCATGAGGGCGGCACGGAGGCCGCTGCCGTCGTGGTCCACGCCGCCAACGACACCGTGCGCGTGTGGCTGCTGACCGGTGGGGAGGAATGGGACGTGCAGGACCAGGGCACGCCGAAGACCTTGCCGGCCGACGTCGCCAGAATGATGGAAAACGCAGCGCGCTGAGCAGGCGCCCCCCGCGCGGGGCTGGGCACAACTGGGAATGCATTTCTATAATCAAGAATCATTCTCAAAAAGGCCGCCACGCCATGCCTGCCGCTCATCCCCTGCACGCGCTCTACAGCCACCACCACGGGTGGCTGCAGTCCTGGCTGCGCCGGCGGCTCGGTTGTGCCGACGATGCGGCCGACCTGGCGCAGGACACCTTCGTGCGCCTGCTCGCACGGCCCACCGCCATCGCCCCGGACGCGATGCGCGAGCCACGCGCCTACCTGACCACGGTGGCACGCGGGCTGCTGGTGGACTTCTGGCGCCGGGGTGAACTGGAGCGCGCCTACCTGGCAGACCTGGCCCTGCAGCCCGAGGTGCTGCAGCCATCCCCCGAAGAGCGCCTGGCCGCCGTGCAGATGCTCCACGCGGTCGATGCATTGCTGCAGGGCCTGACGCCGAAGACGCGCGCAGCGTGGCTGATGAACCGGCTCGATGGCCTCACGCATGCAGAGATTGCCGAGCAGCTGCAAGTGTCGGTGCCCCGCGTACGCCAGTACCTGGCCAACGCCATGCGCCACGCCTACCACCTGCGTTTTGGCGGCGCGGCGTGAGCAGTGCGGGTTGGACCACGGGTGGCCCACCTGGCGGTGCAGCCGACGACCATCCCGTGCCGCCTGCCGTGCTGGAGGCCGCCATCGGCTGGCAACTGCGCCAGGGCGAGGGCGATATCTCGCCGGCGGACGCGCAAGCCCTGGCCGACTGGCTGGCGGCACACCCCGACCATGCCCGCGCCTGGCGCCAGTTGGGCGCCATCGACCAGCACCTGACCCGCGCCGCCGCAGGTCCCGGAGCCCGCGCAGCGTTGCTGCTGCCACCGCGCCGGCGCCGTCCAGCCCGTGTGGCGGGCGCCGTGCTGGGCCTGGCGTTGGCGCTGGCCTGCGGCGTGCTGGTGCTGGACCGCTACCAGCCCGTGGGCCAACTGCTGGCCGACCACCGCACCGCCACCGGCGAGCGCCGCACCATCTTGCTGCCCGACCAGACCGTGCTGCACCTGAACACCCGCAGTGCCGTGGATGTCGTGTTCAGCCAAGACCAGCGCACCATCCACCTGCGCGCGGGCGAGGTGGCCGTGGAAACCAGCCATGCCAACCCGGCCGAGCGGCGCCCGTTCGTCGTGCTGACCGAGGACGGCAGCCTGCGCGCCCTGGGCACCCGCTTCACCGTGCGCCGCTGGCCGCAGGCGCACGCCCCTGGCACCGATGGGGCTCAGGGCCGTGGCGCGCCCGCCACCGAGGTCGCCGTCACTCAGTCCGCCGTCGCGGCCCGCCCGGCGACCTGTGCGGCAGCAGCGTCCGAGCCGTGCGCTGCCGAGCGCATCGTGTCGGCCGGGCAGGGCGCGCGGCTGGAGGGCGGGCGGGTGGACCCATGGGCGGCCCCGCCCGATGCCGACGCCTGGAAGGACGGCATGCTGGTCGTGGACAACCAACCCTTGGGCGAGGTGGTGGCCATGCTCGCGCGGCACCGGGTCGGCCGCCTGGCTGTCGACCCCCGTGTGGCCGGGTTGCGTGTGACGGGCACGCTGCCCCTGGCGGACACCGACCAGGCCCTGTTGGCGCTGACCGCGGCCGTGCCGGTGGACGTGGTCTGGACCACGCGCTGGTGGGTCACGCTCAAGCCGCGTGCTGCGCCCTGAGGATGAAAATGTGAAGAAAATCGGCCGCTACCGCTTGATGGGAAAGCGCTAGCAGCTATCAAAAGATGAGCAACTTGGTGCGGCTGATCGACGGTTCCATTCCGTTCAACCCAGATCCAGCAGCCCAAGCAGATCAACCCAGATCGCCCCTGCCAGCCGGCAACTCACCCACCAGCGATGCCGGCCCGAAAAAGAAATTGCCCCGGCCCCCTCTCACTTTTCGGCACCCGTTCGGCAATCAGACAGAGACCGTGCATTGGCGCGGTTGCCCCTCTTTTCTGACGTGACCCGTTTCGGAGCCTGACCCATGCCCTCTGCTCTTCTCCCCTTTCCGCTGAACCCCTGCGCTGCGGCGCTGCTGCTCGCGTTGGCGGCCTCTGCCGCGGCCGCACAGCCAGCCACGGTGCAGGCCCCTGCGGCCCCGGCCAGCGCTGCGGCCGTGCGCGACTACGACCTGCCCGCCGGGCCGCTGGGAGCAGCCCTCAACCGCATCGCGCGCGATGCAGGCTTGGCGCTCACCGCCGATGCGCAGTTGGTGGAAGGCCGCAACGCCGCGCCCGTGCGGGGCCGCTTCGATGCACCCGATGCACTGCGCCGCGCGCTGGCGGGTTCGGGGCTGGAGCTGTTGCGCACCGATGCAGGCGGATACACCGTGCGGCTTGGCGTGCCGATATCCACAGGGCCGTCGGCTCAAGGGTCCGCGCGCGTTGTCTCGCTGCCCGAGGTGCGCGTGGCCGCCGAGACCGACACCGAAGTTGCCATCGGCCCTGTGCACGGTTACGTGGCCAAGCGCAGTGTTACCGGCACCAAGACCGACACGCCCATCATCGAGACCCCGCAGTCCATCACCGTGGTGACGGCCGACCAGGTAGAGGCACAAAAGGCGCAGAGCATCGTGGACGTGCTCGCTTACACCGCAGGCGTCGGTTTTCGCGAGTCGAGCCGCGCCACGGAGGCCTTCGTGCTGCGCGGCTTTCAGGCCGACGGCAATTCGGGCAGCCTGTACCGCGACGGCACCAAGTACTCGAGCGGTCTTTACCAGGGCCAGCAAGAGCCCTACGGCCTGGAGCGCATCGAACTGCTGCGCGGCGCATCGTCGGTGCTGTACGGCAGCGCGGCGCCCGGCGGCGTCATCAACCTGGTCAGCAAGCGACCCACGCTCGAGCCGTTGCGCGAGTTCAATGTCGAGCTGGGTAGCTTCAGCCGCAGGCAAGTCTCGGGCGACTTCGGCGGCAAGCTGTCTGACAGCGGCGAATGGTCGTACCGGGTGACCGGGCTGCTGCGCCAGAGCGACACCTTCATCGACCACGTGAACGACGACCGGGTGTTCATCGCGCCCGCCTTCACTTGGAGTCCGTCGGCCGCCACGTCGCTCACCTTGCTGGGTCAGTACCAGAAGTCCGACAGCCGCTATGTGGCGGCGATGAGCCCTTTCGGCATGATCAAGGCGAATCCCAACGGTCGCATTGAACGCAATCGATTCATCGGCGAGCCCGCGGCGGATCAAGATCGTTTCGAGGATCGGTCGGCGCAGCTCGGGTATCTGGTCGAGCACGCGTTCTCCGACACCATCAAGCTGCGTCAGAACTTGCGCTGGAGCACGCAGGACGTTCGCTACGGCTACACCGCCGATTGGGGCTTTGCTGACGACAACCAACGCGTAATCAACCGGGGCGGCAGTCACACCAGCGCGCGCAACCGCGCATTAACGGCCGACACGAACGTGCAGATCCAATGGGGAAGCGAGGGATCGCGCCACACCACGCTCGTGGGCATCGACTACGCTACCCTGCGTGAGGACGCTGAGCGTTACGACTGGAAAGTCGCTCCGCTGGACCTGTTCGCGCCCGTCTACGGCAGCCCCTGGTTGAATCCCAGCAAGAACATCTATTCCGACAATCGACGCTTGGAGCGCACGGGAGCCTACATGCAGGACCAATGGAAGATCCGCGACCGGTGGGTGTTGCTGGCGGGCGTGCGCTACGACTGGACGGAGAATGGCATCTCGTCCTTCGTGGGCGACGGTAGCTGGTCGTATGAAAAGAACAATGCGTTGACTGGCCGCGTGGGGGCTGTCTATCTGGCGGACAACGGCCTGGCCCCCTTTGCAAGCTTCAGCCAGTCGTTCGAGCCCGCCGCCGGACGTGGCCGCCTGGGTGAGCGTTTCAAGCCCACGGAAGGCAACCAGTACGAAGTGGGTGTGCGCTATCAGCCTGAGGGTTCGCGGACGCTGCTCACCGCATCGGTATACCAACTGACGCAGCAGAACCGGCTGACGCTCGATCCTCTGGACGTGGGCTATCAAGTGCAGACTGGCGAGGTGCGCTCGCGCGGGCTAGAGCTGGAAGCCAAGACACGCGTGGGTAGCCATCTCACGCTGCTGGCAGGCTACGCGTACACCGATGCACGCACCACCCGTAGCAATACGGCTTCGGACGTGGGTGCACGCAACCCCTTCACGCCGCGCCACCAAGCCACTGCCTGGGCTGACTACAACATGGCTGGTGTCGGCTTGCCGGGCGTGCAGCTGGGCGGCGGCGTGCGCTATGTGGGCAGTTCCACGGGCTTTGCATTCCTCAACACCCGTGTGCCGAGCTACGCCGTGTTCGACCTCGTGGCCAGCTACACCACGGGCCCCTGGCGTGTGGCGCTCAATGTGCGCAACCTGGCCGACAAGACCTATGTGTCCAACTGCACCTACGGCTGCTTCTATGGCGAAGCGCGACGCGTGATTGCGACGGCCACTTATCGGTGGTAAGTGGGAAGGGCAGCGCGTTTCTGGCCCTAGCGGGCCAGGCCGCCTGACCTGCAGAAGCAGGGTCGCGCGGTTGGCAGGGCATCCTCAAATTGCTGTTGAGCGCTGACGGTCATTCACATTGTTGCTATCTTTTGTGTAGCTTATGGGTAGTGCTTTCGACCCCGCGCGCTCCGTGTATCCGGGCTGGTTTAGATACCCAATTGACAAATCTAGGTATAAATCCTGAGTATCTGGTGCAAATTAGTATTTGTGGAGGCGTCTGGAGTACCAATCGAGCATCGCAGCATCGGTATCGTTCAGTCCGTCAATGCCTGCATGCCTTGCGCCGGTGTTGAAAGGCAGATTCCCATACCAACGACCGAGGAGACTTTTCCGATGCCACATTCCACCCCTGTCACCATGCCCCAGCGCCTGGCCGTTGCCGTTGCGCTGGCCTTGACGTCGCTGTGCGGCGCCGCCAGCGCGCAGACCGAGCTCGTGATCGCCACCGTGAACAACGGCCACATGATCGAGATGCAGAAGCTCAGCAAGAACTTCGAGCAGGCGAACCCCGACATCAAGCTCAAGTGGGTCACGCTCGAAGAAGGCGTGCTGCGCCAGCGCGTCACCACCGACATCGCCACCAAGGGCGGCCAGTTCGACGTGATGACCATCGGCATGTACGAGGCGCCCATCTGGGGCAAGAAGGGCTGGCTGCAGGAGCTGAAAACCGACGCCGCCTACGACGTGGACGACCTGCTGCCCGCCGTGCGGGGCGGCCTGTCCATTGACGGCAAGCTGTTCGCCGCGCCGTTCTACGGCGAAAGCTCCATGCTCATGTACCGCAAGGACCTGGCCGACAAGGCCGGCGTGCAGGTGCCCGAGCGTCCTACCTGGCCGCAGATCAAGGACCTGGCCGCCAAGATGCACGACCCCAAGAACGGCGTATACGGCATCTGCCTGCGCGGCAAGCCGGGCTGGGGCGACAACATGGCGTTCCTGACCACACTGGTCAACACCTTCGGCGGCCAGTGGTTCGACATGCAGTGGAAGCCGCAGCTCGAATCCAAGCCCTGGAAGGACGCGATCACCTTCTACGTGGACCTGCTCAAGAACTACGGCCCGCCCGGCTCGTCGGCCAACAGCTTCAACGAGATCCTGGCGCTGACCAACTCCGGCAAGTGCGGCATGTGGGTGGACGCGACCATCGCAGCATCGTTCGTGAGCGACCCCAAGCAGTCCAAGGTGGCCGACCAGATGGCCTTTGCCCAGGCGCCCACCATGAACACGCCCAAGGGTGCCAACTGGCTGTGGTCGTGGAACCTGGCCATCCCGGCGGGCTCGAAAAAGGTCGACGCCGCGCAGAAGTTCATCACCTGGTCCACCAGCAAGGACTACATCCAGCTGGTCGCCAAGACCAACGGCTGGGCCAACGTGCCCACCGGCACGCGCAAGAGCACCTACGCGTCGCCTGAGTTCCAGAAGGCCGCCCGCTTTGCCGCCGCCGAGAAGGTCGCCATCGACTCGGCCAACCCGACCGATTCGACCCTGCCCAAGAGCCCGTACGTGGGCGTGCAGTTCGCGGCGATTCCGGAGTTCCAGGCCATCGGCATCGCGGTGGGCCAGCAGATGAGCGCGGCGCTGGCGGGCAAGACGACGGTGGATGCGGCGCTGAAGGCATCGCAGGTGTCGGCGGACCGTGAAATGAAGAAAGCTGGCTACTACAAGTAAGCATTCATCCGGCTACTGCGCGGCCCGATCTGGGGGTGGTGTTCCTCGCCGTACGAGAGTACGGCTGCGGTACAGCACCCCCACCTCGGACCGCTCGCTACGCCGGCTGAACGCTTACTTCTCCGATGTCGGTGGCTTCGCCGGATGCACGCCGACTCGAAGCCTGTCCTGTCGCTCTCTTCGCTCTGGCCTTCAGGGTGTGACCCCGTCCAGATTTCTCCGAGACTCCCATGAACCGCCGCCTGCTTCCCCGCCTGCTGCTCACGCCAGCCATGGCCACGCTCTTCCTGTGGATGATCGTGCCGCTGGTGATGACGATCTACTTCTCGCTCATCCGCTACAACCTCATGCAGCCCGACCAGACGGGCTTTGCGGGGCTGGAGAATTTCGAGTACTTCGTCACCGACCCATCGTTCGGCGCGGCGGTGGTCAACACCGTCTTGCTGCTGGGCAGCGTGATCCTCATCACGGTGTTCTTCGGCGTGGCGATCGCGCTGCTCATCAACGAGCCGTTTCCGGGCCGGGGCATCGTGCGGGTGCTGCTGATATCGCCGTTCTTCGTCATGCCCACAGTGAATGCGCTGATGTGGAAGAACATGATGATGAACCCCATCTACGGCGTGCTCGCGCAGGTGTGGATCTTCTTCGGCGCAGCGCCGGTGGACTGGCTCACCGACCACCCGCTGTTCTCGGTCATCGTCATGGTGTCGTGGCAATGGCTCCCGTTCGCCACGCTGATCTTCATGACCGCGCTGCAGAGCATGAACCACGAGCAGCTGGAAGCCTCGCGCATGGATGGCGCCAACTACCTGCAGCAGCTGCGCTACCTGTACGTGCCGCACCTGGGCCGCTCGGTGGCCGTGGTGGTCATGATCGAACTCATCTTCCTGCTCAGCATCTTTGCCGAGATCTACACCACCACGGCCGGCGGGCCGGGCGATGCGAGCACCAACGTCACCTTCCTGATCTTCAAGCAGGCGCTGCTCAACTTCGACGCGGGCGTGGCCTCGGCGGGCGCGCTGTTCGCTGTCGTGCTGGCCAACATCGCAGCGGTGTTTTTGATCCGCATGGTCGGCAAGAACCTCGACAAATAAGACCAGAGGCAACGCACATGACTGCAACCACCACACGACGCCGTTCCAACTTTCCGCTGGGCCTGCTGGCCCTGCGCACCGCTGCTGCCTGGGGCGTGGCGCTGCTGCTGTTCTTTCCGCTGGGGTGGCTGTTCCTCACCGCCTTCAAGACCGAGCTGCAGGCCATCGCGGTGCCGCCGCTGTTCGTCTTCACGCCCACGCTCGAGAACTTTCATGAAGTGCAAGAGCGCAGCGACTACCTGCTGTACGCCAAGAACTCGGTCATCACCAGCGTGCTGTCCACCCTGGTGGGGCTGATGCTGGCTGCGCCCGCGGCGTATGCCATGGCTTTCTTCAAGGGCAAGTACACCAAGGACATCCTCATGTGGATGCTGTCGACCAAGATGATGCCCGCCGTGGGCGCGCTGGTGCCCATCTACGTGCTGGCGCAAAAGAGCCACCTGCTCGACACGCAGCTCGCGCTGATCATCGTGTTCGCGCTGTCGAACCTGCCCATCATGGTCTGGATGCTGTACTCGCACTTCAAGGACATCCCGCACGAGATCCTGGAGGCCGCGCGCATGGACGGCGCCACGCTGTGGCAAGAGGTGCGCCTGGTGCTGCTGCCGCTGGGCATGGGGGGCCTCGCATCCACCGGCCTCCTGTGCCTGGTGCTGTCGTGGAACGAGGCCTTCTGGAGCCTGAATCTGAGCGCTGCCAAGGCCGGCACGCTGGCCACGCTGATCGCGTCCTACTCCAGCCCCGAAGGCCTGTTCTGGGCCAAGCTGTCCGCCGCGTCGCTGATGGCCATTGCACCCATCGTGGTGTTCGGCTGGTTCAGCCAGAAGCAGCTCGTTCAGGGCCTGACCTTCGGCGCGGTCAAGTAAATCCGCAGCCTGTCTTCCCACAGTTTTTCAAGATTTCAGGAACCTGATTCCATGGCCTACCTTCAACTGCGCGGCATCGAAAAATTCTTCGGCGAGCACCGCGCCATCAAGGGCATCGACCTCACCATCCAGCAGGGCGAGTTCATCGTCTTCGTCGGCCCGTCGGGATGCGGCAAATCCACGCTGCTGCGGCTGATCGCGGGGCTCGAAGCCATCGACGGCGGCTCGCTGATGCTCGACGGCCGCGACATCACGGACCAGCCGTCGAGCAAGCGCGACCTGGCCATGGTGTTCCAGAGCTACGCGCTGTACCCGCACATGAGCGTGTACGAGAACATGAGCTTCGCGCTCAAGCTCGCCAAGGTCGACAAGCAGGTGATCGACGACAAGGTGCAGAACGCCGCGCGCATCCTCAACCTCACCAGCTACCTGCAGCGCACGCCCAAGGAGCTGTCGGGCGGCCAGCGCCAGCGCGTGGCCATCGGCCGCGCCATCGTGCGCGCGCCCAAGGTGTTTTTGTTCGACGAGCCGCTGTCCAACCTCGACGCGGCGCTGCGCGGCCAGACGCGCGTGGAGATCGCCAAGCTGCACCGCGACCTGGGCGCCACCACCATCTACGTGACGCACGACCAGGTCGAAGCCATGACGCTGGCCGACCGCGTGGTGGTGCTGCGAGACGGCGTGATCGAGCAGGTGGGCACGCCGCTGGAGCTGTACGACAAGCCCGCCAACCAGTTCGTGGCCCAGTTCATCGGCACGCCGCAGATGAACGTGGTGCCCGTGGACAAGCTGCCGCAGCCCGTGCAACAGCAGGCCCCAACGGCCCGCGATGGTGCCGCCGTGGGCGCCATCGGCCTGCGCCCCGAGAACATCACCGTGCGCCACACCGGCGCCACGCCTGTGGGCGGCCAGGTGGACCTGATCGAAGCACTGGGCGCCGAGACGCTGATCTACGTCAGCACGCCCGGCGGCGCGCAGTTCGTCTCGCGCCAGAACGACCGCACGGGCCTGCGCGCGGGCGATGCGGTCAGCCTGGACATCGATGCATCGCACGCGCACTGGTTTGACACCGCCGGCCGCGTTGTGGCGGGCCACGCAGCATGAGTGCCGCGCAGACCCTGCAAGGGCAGGTGGCAGCGGTCACCGGCGCTGCCTCGGGCATCGGATTCGCCAGCGCCAAGGCCATGGCCGATGCCGGCGCGCGCGTGGTGCTGATCGACCGCGACGAAGCCGCGCTGATCAAGGCGTGTGCCGCCATCGGCCCCAGCGCCTTGACGCTGGTGCTGGACCTGCTCGATGCCAAACAATGCGCCAGCCTGCTGCAGCGCACGCTGGCGCTCGCGGGGCAGCTCGACATCTTCCACGCCAACGCGGGGCTGTATGTGGGCGGCGACCTGGTGGATGCCGACCCTGATGCCATCGACCGCATGCTGAATTTGAACGTCAACGTGGTGATGAAGAACGTGCACAACGTGCTGCCCCACATGATCGAGCGCGGCCGGGGCGACATCATCGTCACCAGCTCGCTGGCCGCGCATTTCCCCACGCCGTGGGAGCCCGTCTACGCGTCGTCCAAGTGGGCGGTCAACTGCTTCGTGCAGACCGTGCGCCGCCAGGTGTTCAAGCACGGCATCCGTGTGGGCTCCATCTCGCCCGGGCCCGTCATCACCTCGCTGCTGGCCGACTGGCCCGCGGAAAAGCTCGCCGAGGCCAAGGCCAGCGGCAGCCTCATCGAGGCCTGCGAAGTGGCCGACGTGGTGCTCTTCATGCTCACCCGCCCGCGCGGCATGACCATCCGCGACGTCGTGATGATGCCCACGAATTTTGATCTCTGAATACCCGTCTTCACGCACCATGAATTTCATCCTGCATCTGGGCCTGGGCTCCTTCCACCGTGCCCACCAGGCCGTCTACGTCCACCAGCTGCGCCAGCAAGGTGGCACGGGCTGGGCCATCGCGGGCGGCAACCTGCGCCCCGACATGGCCGACACCATCGCGGCCCTGCAGGCGCAGGGCGGCCGCTACACGCTCGAGACCGTCACGCCCCAGGGCGAGCGCAGCTACACCGTCATCGAATCCATACAGCGCGTGATCCCCTACCAGGACGACCTGGCCCCGCTGATCGCTGTGGGCGCCGACCCCACCACGCGCATCATCAGCTTCACGGTGACCGAGGCGGGCTACTACCTCGATGCCCAGAACCAGCTCGACTGGCCCACGTTTGCCGACCTGCGTGCCGACCTCGCGGCCGTGAAAGCCGGCCAGGCAGGCCACACCATCTACGGCGGCCTCGTCAGCATCCTGCGTGCGCGCATGCGCTCGGGCGCCGGCCCCGTCACGCTGATGAACTGCGACAACCTGCGCCACAACGGCGACCGCTCGCGCGGTGGCCTGCTGCAGTTCATCGACGCGCTGGGCGACGCAGAGCTCAAGGCCTGGGTGGTGCAGCACACCAGCAGCCCCAACGCCATGGTCGACCGCATCACCCCACGCCCCACGCCCGACGTGGCCGAGCGCGTGCGCGCGGCCACCGGCTGGGACGACAAGGCGGCGCTGATGGGCGAGAGCTTCATCCAGTGGGTCATCGAAGACGACTTCATCGCCGGCCGGCCCGACTGGGAGACCGTGGGCGTGGAGATGGTGCAGTCTGTGCAGGCGCATGAAGAGGCCAAGATCCGCCTGCTGAACGCCACCCACAGCTGCATTGCCTGGGCCGGCACGCTGGCGGGCTACCAGTACATCCACGAAGGCACGCACGATGCCGCCATCCGCCAGATGGCCTACGACTACGTCACCGACGACGCGATCCCCGTGTTGCTGCCATGCCCCATCGACCTGGCGGCCTACCGTGACGTGGTGCTGGACCGCTTTGGCAACCCCGCCATCGCAGACACCAACCAGCGCGTGGCCATGGACGCGTTCTCCAAGATCCCCGGCATGATCGCGCCCACCATCCGCGACAAGCTGGCGCAGAGCGCGCCGTTCGACAGCGTGGCCATGCTGCCCGCGCTGTTCCTGGCCTACCTGCAGCGCTGGCACGCGGGGCAGATCCCCTACACCTACCAGGACCAGGCCATGGACCCGGCCGTGGCGCACGCCATCTGCGACGCCGCCGACCCGGTCGCCGCGTTTGCCGCGGACACGGTGCTGTGGGGCGAGATGGCATCGCACCCGCGCCTCGTCGAGACGCTGCGCAGCGCCTATGCCCGTGTGCAGGCCTTTGCGGCCGGTCGTGCCGAGCCCGGGGCTTTGGTGTAAGTTGAACGCCCCGCCCACCGGAACGATGCCATGACCGTGAAGACGCCCGTCTCGCCACGCCAGACCAAGCCCGAGCTGGAGCACGACTATGTGCGCTCGACCGAGCTGGGCTACGAGCCGCCGGACACCGCGGGCTTCATCCGCTGCCTGTCGCACGGGTTTCCCACGCCGCTGGCGCGCTGGCACTACCACGACGAGTACGAGCTGCACCTCATCACCGCAACGTCGGGCAAGGTGTTCGTGGGCGACTGGATCGGGCAGTTCCAGCCCGGCCACCTGGTGCTGACCGGCCCGCGCCTGCCGCACAACTGGATCAGCATGGATCTGCCCGAAGGCGGCGTGCCGCTGCGCGACCTGGTGATCCAGTTCTCGCACGCGCCGCTGGTGGCCAGCAGCGAGAGCATCCCCGAGCTGCGCGAGGTGCTGCCCCTGCTGGAGCGCGCGCGCCACGGCATCGAATTCTTCGGCATGGAGTCGCAGGCGCAAGAGCACTGGCACCGCATCAAGGCGCGCCAGGGGCTGGCCCGGTTCGGTGCGTTCTGCGAGTTTCTGAGCGACCTGGCACGCTGCACCGACTTTCGCCTGCTGTCGAGCACCCAGCTGCAAAGCGAGGACAACGATGCCCAGCTGGACCAGATCAACGCCATCGTGAGCCGCATCACCGACCACCTGGCCGAGCCGCTGGCCGCCGCCGACCTGGCGCAGGAGCTGGGCATGACGGAAAGCCGCTTCTCGCGCTTCTTTCGCCGCGCCACGGGCAACACCTTCACCGACTTCGTGAACCTGGTGCGCGTGAACCGCGCCTGCCAGCTGCTCATGGAGTCCGACCGCTACATCACCCACATCGCGTACGACGTGGGCTTCAACAACATGGCCAACTTCAACCGCCGCTTCCTGGACGTCAAGGGCATGACCCCGAGCGAGTTTCGCAAGCAGGGGGCAGGGCGGTTCGGAAAGGTGTGAGATGGGCGGTGCCGTTCGTCGTGCCGTCCGTGGTGCCGTCCGTGACGCGGTAAGTGGTGCGGTAAGTGGTGGTGGGGCCGCAGGCAGATGCCGATGCGGCGATGAAACCACCCACCCCCGTCACCCAACCACCCACCGTTCGGGCTGAGCCTGTCGAAGCCAGGGCGTGCTTTCCGCTGACCCTCTCGCCGTGCGCAGCAATCTTCCATTTACAAGAACCTCGATCCACCATCCACCACCCACCGTTCGGGCTGAGCTTGTCGAAGCCAGGGCCCGCCACCGAGTCCGACCCTTCGCCCGCGTGCCATTCCACCGACCCCGCCATTCACCATGTACCTCGGAATCGATTTGGGCACCTCCGGTGTCAAGCTCCTGCTGCTCGACGCATCGCAGACCGTGCTGGCCACGGCCGACGCTGCCGTGCCCCAGCACCGCCCGCAGCCCACCTGGAGCGAACAGCACCCAGCCGATTGGCTCACCGCCACCGAAAGCGCCGCGGCCCAGCTGCGCGCCCAGGTGCCCGCCGCGTGGGCGCAGGTGCGCGGCATCGGCCTGTCGGGCCACATGCATGGCGCCGTGGTGCTGGGTGCACAGGGCCAGGTGCTGCGCCCCGCCATCCTGTGGAACGACGGCCGCGCCAGCGCCGAATGCGCGCAGCTCGAAGCCGCCGTGCCCACATCGCGCCAGATCACCGGCAACCTCGCCATGCCCGGCTTCACCGCGCCCAAGCTCCTGTGGCTGCGCACGCACGAGCCCGAGGTCTTCGCCAGGATCGAGCAAGTGCTGCTGCCCAAGGACTGGCTGCGCCTGCAGCTCACCGGCACGGCGGTGAGCGACATGTCCGATGCGTCCGGCACGCTGTGGCTCGACGTGGGCCGGCGCGACTGGAGCGACACCATGCTGCAGGCCAGCGGCCTCACCCGCGCGCACATGCCTGCTCTGGCCGAAGGCAGTGCGGCCAGCGGCGTGCTGCGCGATGACGTGGCCCGGCGCTGGGGGCTGCCCCTGGGCGTCGTCGTGGCCGCCGGGGCGGGCGACAACGCCGCCAGCGCCGTGGGCGTGGGCGCGCGGCAGGCGGGGCAGGGCTTCGTGTCGCTGGGCACCTCGGGCGTGGTGTTCCGCGTGACGGACGCGTTTGCGCCCGCCACCGACCGCGCGGTGCACGCATTCGCCCACGCGCTGCCAGGGCGCTGGCACCACATGTCCGTCATGCTCAGCGCGGCCAGTGCCTTCGGCTGGGTCACGCGCCTCACGGGGCAGGCGAGCGAGGCGCACCTGTCGGCCGCCGTGGGCGCGCTTTCGGCGGCACGACAGGCGCAGGCGCCCCTTTTCCTGCCGTACCTGAGCGGCGAGCGCACGCCGCACAACAACGCTGCCGCCACCGGCGTGTTCATGGGCCTCCGGGCCGAGCACGATGCGGCCGACCTGGCCTACGCGGTGATGGAGGGCGTGGGCTTTGGCCTGCTGGACGGCCTCAACGCCATGCGCGCTGCGCGCACGGCCCCGTTGGCCGCATCAGATAGCGCCGCCCTGGCCCTGGTGGGCGGCGGCGCCCGCAGCGACGCCTGGGCGCAAATGCTGGCCAGTGGCCTGGGCTGCGTACTGCACCGCCCGATGGGTGCACACGCCGCGGCTGCGCTGGGTGCCGCACGGCTCGCGGCCATGGCCTGTGGCGGCAATGACGGTCATGACGGCCATGAGGCGAATTGGTGCCAGCCGCTGCCCGCCGACGCCACCTTCACCCCGCAGGCCGCGCAGCAGGCGCTGCTGGCCGAACGCTACGCCCGCTTCGTGGCCCTGTACCCCGCGCTGCAGTCGCAGTTCTGAGCGCGTCCTTGTTTGCCCTTCATTCGCCCTGCCATGTCATCTTCTGCTCCTTCCTCCTCCTTGCCCGTTGATGCGCCTGCCGTCCAGGTCGCCGTGGCCGGCGAGGCCTTGATCGACCTGATCCGCAACCCCGACGGCACCTACCTGCCGTGCCTGGGCGGTGCGCTGTACAACCTGTGCCGCGCGCTGGCGCGCCAGGGCGTGGGCACGCAGTACCTCAACCCGCTGTCGCGCGACCGGTTCGGCCGCGAGCTGGCGGCGCAACTGCAGGGCGACGGCGTGCACCTGGCGCAGCCCGAGCCCGTGCAGCAGGTCACCTCCTTGGCCGTGGTCAACCTCGACGCGCAGGGCCACCCCGACTACGCGTTCTACCGCGACGGCGTGGCCGACCGCGCCGTGTCGGCCCACGGGCTGACAGCCGCATGCAGCGCCTTGCCCGCGCTGCAGCTGGTGTGTACCGGCGCCCTGGCGCTGGACGCGCGCGATGCTGCGGTCTACGTGCCGTGGCTGCAGGCGCAACGCGCTGCGGGGCACTGCGTGGTGGTCGACGCCAACCTGCGCCCGTCCGTCATGCCCGACCTGGCCGCCTACCGCGCACAAGTGCACGCGGCGCTGGCCGAGGCCGACATCATCAAGGCGAGCGACGAAGACCTGGAGCACCTGCAGGTGTCCGGTGCCGATGCACTGGCCCGCGCACGCCACCTGCTGGCCGCCAACCCCCGCGCCGTGCTGATGGCGCTGACCCTGGGCGGCGAGGGCGCCTGGCTGCTGCACAAGAACGGCGGCCAGTGGTTCGCCAAAGAGGCCCAGCCGCTGGCCGTGGTGGACACGGTGGGCGCGGGCGACAGTTTTCTGGCGGGCTTGCTCGCGCACCTGCTGCAGCGGTCGCAGGCGGGCGGGGCTGCTGACGGTGGCTTTGCGGCGTGGCTGAATGGCCTGTCTGCAGATGCGTGCCAGGCAGCTTTGCGCCACGCCCTGGCCAGCGCCAGCCTGTGCGTGATGGAGCGCGGCTGCGTGCCGCCCAGCTGGCAGGCTGCACAGGCGCGGGCGGCGCAATACCCGGCGCTGGCGCGGTAGCACACGGCGATTTTTTGAATGAAAGTTGCTCTACCGCTTGATGAGAAAGCGGTAGAGGCTATCAATTCAATAGCAATTGCAGTCCGTTTGAAACGGCTGCGGTCTGCCGGTCAAAGCTCCTGCGCATACACGATGAAGCCGTGGTGCTTGGCCATCTTGTCGTACAGCATGCCAATACACGCGCGACGACCTGGCGGCCCGCGCTGCGGCGTACACCGCGTCGATGAGCGCACGCCCCACGCCCCGGCCCCGCGCAGTTTCGCGCGTGAACAGGTCGCTCAGGTAGCACACGGGCTCGATGCGCGTCATGCTGCGGTGAAACACGCAGTGCGCCAGGCCCAGTAGCTCGCCGCTGGCGTCGTCCTGTGCCACCAGGCACCACATCGGCTCCGACTCGTCATGAAACCGCTGCCATGTGGTCTGGGTGATGTGCTCGGGCAGCGCGGTGGCGCCAAAGCGGCCGTAGAACCCGTTGTAGCCGTCCCAGAGCGGGCGCCAGGCGGCGTAGTCGGTGGGCTGCAGGGGGCGTACTGAAAATGCGTGGTTCATGGGCAGCTTGGCAGTGTTGCAGGTAGTTATTTTGGCGCAGGCAGTGCTCGAACATTGCATAGCCGCCAGCGATTTGCCTGCAGGGTACAAGGGCGAAAGTTGATGCGATCGTGACGGTGGGTGCGGCTCTTGCCAAGGCACGGGGCGGCAGCGTTGCGCGCTCGCATACGATGTGCGCTGGATTGCATTCCCTTCCTTTTTTTGCGTTCTGCCCAGTCATGAGCTATGTCCTGCACCTTTGGCGCCATCCCGTTCCTGTGTCCAGCGAGGACGCGCAAGCCATGCTGCGCGACCTGCGCCAGCAACTGAGCTTCAGCCCCGATGCTGCTGCGGGCCAACTGCTGGAGGCCATCGCATCCGCACTGCCCCCGGACGGCGAGCCGGACGACTACTGGACCGAAATCCCGGAGCCAGACCCCTTTGCATTGGTGCAAAGTCTCAGTCCCTCGGTGGCCGAGCTGGAGGTCGTACTGCCGGTGATCGAGAAGACGGCCATTGCGCTGGGCTGGGTGGTTTTTGATCCACAGAGCGGGCAGGTGCACACGCCCTCCGGGCAGGTGATCGGCCCTGCCGGGGCCGGCCCGGCCGTGGCGGATGTGCCTGTGTCGCCGGATCTCGACGTGTCACCCTCGGCGCGCAGCCGCTGGGTGCAGCAATCGCTGGAGCCCTTGTTTGCGCAGCGGGGATGGCGCAAGCTGCGGGGCGAAACCTGGTTCCAGAAAAAGCTGCCTGTGGGCGAGGCGCTGGTTTACTCGAAAATGGTGCGGGACACCTTGCACCACGGCGTGTGGATACGCCTTGCGATGCCCTCCCACCTGCAGCACGCGCTCAATATGGATGGCGGGCCAGACTTTACGGTGTCCCTGCAGCACTTCGCGCAGACGCACAGACTGCCCTTCACTTACCTGGAGCCGCCACCACTTTTCAAGCAACGGGCGGGAGGGGTGACCTACGAGTTGCCCATGGGCAGCGCAGACAGTGCTGCCACGCGCCGCGATGAGCTGGCAGCGTTGTACGACGGGCCCGTGCTGGACTGGCTGGACCAACTGCACACCCTGCAGGATCTGGACAGATGGGCCAACCGCGTGCCGGATGAAGAATGCCCCTTCGTGGGTCTGCGCCAACGCAGCGCCTACCGCTTGCTGAACCACCACCCTGATCTGCTGGTGGCTGCCGCAGTCAACGCCCCTGACTTCGAGCAACGCGCGCTGGAGCGGTATGCCCTGTACGAGGCCGATGCCTTTGGCCAGGGGTTGTTGCCACCTCTGCGCAAGCTGCTGGCTGCCTGCGGCCTGCACTTTGCACGCTGATGCAGCTGATGCAGAGCTGATGGTTGGGCGCCGCCTGCTGCACGCCGATGGACGCGGCGGGACAGCCGCTTGGTTTCGTCAGGCCTGCAGCACCCGCCCGGGGTTCATGATCCCCTGCGGGTCCAGTGCCGTCTTGATGGCGCGCATCATGCCCAGCGCCACCGGCGACTGGTACTTGGCCAGCTTGTCGGCCTTCAGCTCGCCGATGCCGTGTTCGGCCGAGAACGAGCCGCCGAACTCTGCCACGGCTTCGTAGACCAAGTGGTTCACCTGCGCTTCGTGGTCGCGCAGGAAGGCCTTGGTATCGCCTTCTGCGGGCGCCTGCACGTTGTAGTGCAGGTTGCCGTCGCCCAGGTGGCCGAAGTTGACCAGGCGCACGCCCGGGATCTCGCGCTGCAGCACCGCGTCGGTGTGTGCCACGAACGCGGGGATGCGCGAGATCTGCACCGAGATGTCGTGCTTGATGTTCAGGCCCTCTTCGGCCTGGGCGAGCGGAATGTTCTCGCGGATGTGCCAGAGCTGGTTCGCCTGCGTGAGGTTCTCGGCCACCACGGCGTCGGTCACGCAGCCTGCTTCGAACGCGGTTTCCAGCAGCGATTCGAAGCGGCCGCGCGCGTGTTCTTCGGATTCGCTGTCGGAGTTTTCGAGCAGCACGCACCAGGGCGCGTTCTCGTCGCCGAGGAACGGCACGCGCAGCTGCGGCATGTGCTTGCCCACCAGGCTGAGCGCGAACTGGCCCATCACCTCAAAGCCCGTCAGGCCCGCGCCCAGCTGCTTGTGGGCCAGGCCCAGCAGCTCGACCGCGTGCTCCATCGACGGCACGGCAGCCCAGGCGGTAAGGCGTGCGGCGGGTGCGGGGTACAGCTTGAGCGTGGCGGCGGTGATGATGCCCAGCGTGCCTTCGCTGCCGATGAACAGGTCGCGCAGGTCGTAGCCGGTGTTGTCCTTGCGCAGGCCTTTGAGGCCGTCCCACACCTCGCCCTGCGGGGTGACGACTTCGAGGCCCAGGCACAGCTCGCGGGCGTTGCCGTAGCGCACGACCTGCGTGCCGCCGGCATTGGTGCCCAGGTTGCCACCGATGGTGCAACTGCCCTCGGCCGCGAGCGACAGCGGGAACAGCAGGTCCGCCTTCTCGGCCACGTCCTGCAGGTTCTGCAGGATGCAGCCGGCTTCCACCGTCATGGTGAGGTTGTCAGTGTCCACGCTGCGCACCGCGTTCATGCGCGAGAGGCTCAGCACGACCTGCGTGCCCGAATCGTCGGGCGTGGAGCCCACGGCCAGCCCGGTGTTGCCGCCCTGCGGGACGATCGCCGTGCCGCTGGCGGCGCAGGCCTTGACCACGGCGGCCACTTCGGGCGTGCTAGCAGGGCGCACCACGGCCAGGGCCTTGCCGCGCACACGGCGGCGCCAGTCCTGCTCCCAGGCGGTGAGGTCGCCTTCGGTGATCACATGGGCGGGGCCGACGATGGCGCGCAGGGTGTCAAGCAAAGTGGTCATGGCAGAGCTTCTTCAAAAATCAGGAAAAAAGGTGTGGCAGCGGTGGCATCGGTCGAAGCGGTGACGGCAGCAGCATCCACGGTGTTGTACGGCATCGACGGCATCAACCTGCGTTGACAGGCATCAAGGCGCAGAGGTGGCCGCAGGGACTGCCGCCGCAGCTGCTGCTGCTGCAGCCGCCGCCTTGGCATTGCGCTGGCGCAGCCGCACGTGCAGCGTGCACGCGGTGAAGAGCACCAGGCACAGCGCCACCTCGGCCCAGGCGAGCCACTGCGACGGCGGCTTGTCGCTCCAGCCGCGCACCACGCCTTCGATGAAGTACAGCCAGATCACCAGGCTGACCCAGCGGTAGGTGTACATGCGGTTCTTGAGCACGCCCGCCAGCGGAATGCACAGCGGCAGCGCCTTGAGCGCCAGCCACGAGCCGCCGGGGCGCAGCGGTGCCAGCACCAGCTCCCAGGCCAGGCACAGCGCGATCAGCCCCAGCAGGCAGCCGGTGGCAACCCAGCGCGTGGCGGCCACGGCGTTGTCGGTGGGAGCTGCGGGCAGCGCAGTGGCTGGCAGGAGATGCGTGGAGGCGGTGGCGGGGGCGGCAGGGGAGGGCGTCATTGGGGTGGCATCATATCGGCCATGCCCTTCTCCTTACAGGCAGTAGCGTCGCGCTTCGAAGCGCTGATGACCGAGCTGTCCCACTTTCCCTGGAGAACCACCGTGCAGACCTTGCGCGAGCGGTTCCGCGAAGACCACCTGGGCCTGACCGCCAGCAGCCTGACCTTCACCACCATTTTGGCGCTGGTGCCATTCTTCACCGTAGCGCTGGCGGTGTTCACCGCCTTCCCCATCTTCGGCAAGCTGCAGGATGCGCTGCAAGGCTGGCTGGTGACCAGTCTGGTGCCCGACAGCATCGCGCGCCAGGTGCTGGGCTACCTGAACCAGTTTGCCGCCAAGGCCAGCGGGCTGGGGGTGGCGGGCTTTTCGATCTTGCTGGCCACGGCGCTGGCGCTGATCCTCACCATTGACCGCACGCTCAACGACATCTGGCGCGTGCAGCGGCTGCGGCCGCTGGGGCAGCGGGTGCTGATCTACTGGGCCGCCATCACGCTGGGCCCGCTGCTGATGGGCGCGAGCCTGGCGGTCACGTCGTATGTGATGTCGGCATCTGGCGGGCTGGTGCGGCGCCTGCCGGACGGGGTGCAGTTGCTGTTCGACTCCATCCAGTTCGTGGTGCTGGCGGGCGGCATGGCGTCGCTGTACCACTATGTGCCCAACACGCCGGTGAAGTGGCGGCACGCGTGGACGGGCGGTTTCTTCGTGTCGGTGTGCATCGAGCTGGCCAAGAAGGTGCTGGCGCTGTACCTGGGCAGCGTGCCGACGTACTCGGTGGTGTACGGCGCATTCGCCACGCTGCCCATCCTGCTGGTGTGGATCTACGTGGCCTGGGTCATCGTGCTGCTGGGGGCGGTGGTGACGGCCTACCTGCCCAGCCTGCTGGCCGGCGTGGCACGGCGGGCCACGGTGGCGGGGTGGAATTTTCAGCTGGCCATCGAGGTGCTGCAGGAGCTGCATCGCGCGCGCAGCCAGCCCATGAAGGGCCTGCGGCCGAGCCAGCTGGCGCAGCTGCTGCGGGTGGACGTGCTGCAGCTCGAGCCCGTGCTGGAGGCGCTAACGGCGCTGGACTGGGTGGGCGAGCTGACCGAGGCCGCCGTGAGCGCGTCCGACGTGCCCGAGCCGCGCTGGGTGCTGCTGGCCGACCCGGCACGCACACTGCTGGCCCCCTTGGCCGAAAAGCTGCTGATCGAGCGCGCGCCGAGTCTGGCACCGTTGTGGGAGCGCTCAGGGCTCGACCGGCTGTTCATGGCAGACGTGCTGGGCGATGCGGCCGAGGATGCGGTGGTGGCGGCGTTGGCGCTCCCAGCCACCCGGTCGTTCCAGTCGTTTGCTATCAAATAAATAGCTGCTGGCGCTTGTTGGATGAGCGGCAGGGGCTTTTTTGCCTGATCAGAAGCGCACCTTGCCCGTCCAGATGTCCTTGTACATCACCCAGTCGCCCATGAAGCTGTAGAGCGGCCGCTTGAAGCTGGCGGGCTTGTTCTTCTCGAAGCCGAAGTGCCCGACCCACGCGAACCCGTAGCCGCACAGCAGGCCGTACAGCAGGTACTGGGGCTGGCCCGTGACTACCAGCGCGGCCAGAAACGCCAGGCTGAGCGTGGAGCCCACGAAGTGCAGGCGCCGGCAGGTGCGGTTGCTGTGCTCGCTGAGGTAGAAGGGGTAGAACTCCGCAAAGCTCTTGAAGCTGCGCGGGTCGGTGCCGGCCGTGGAGGCGGGCGTGGGTGCAGGCGTGGCTTCAGGCGTAGCTTCAGGCGTAGGTGTCGGGGCGCTGACATGCATCGTTGTCTCCTGGTGGTGGTCCACGGCCTGTCACCGACGCTCTTGCACAATCGCTGCAGGCTCTGTGCGCTTTATACGCCTGCGCGCCCGCCAGCGGGTGCCGCCTTGGAGACGCGGGCAGGGCGGCGTGACCGCGCTGGTCGGCCGGTCCGTCCACCCCACAATTTCCAGGTTTTGGAGCGAATGCTTTGAATGCCGCCAGATGATCACCAACTTGCCCGCCGACCCACCGCCCTCGCATCCGCCTGCCAGTACCTTCGCCCCCCAGGACGGTGGCATCGACCCGCACCCCGATCCTAACCCCCGCGTTGAACTCGGCCCCCACCGCGAACACGCTATCGACGCGCTGCGCGGCTTTGCGCTCCTGGGCATCCTCATCGTCAACTCGGGCTGCTTCGCGTCCACCTACTTTGGCCTGGGCGTGTTCGAGCCCGCGTTTTCCCGGCCTGTGGACCAAGTGGTGCGCTGGCTCGTGAGTTTTTTCTTCGAGACCAAGTTCTACCTGCTGTTCTCGCTGCTGTTCGGCTACAGCTTTGCGTTGCAGATGGAGTCGGCCCAGCGCGCAGGCGCTGCGTTCGGGCCGCGGTTTTTGCGGCGCTTGCTGGGCCTGTTGGTGCTGGGCGTGGCGCATGCGTGGCTGCTGTATGCGGGCGATATCCTGGTGACGTACGCCGTGCTGGGTTTGCTGCTGCTGGCGCTGCACAAGCTTCGGCCGGGCAGTGCGGTGGCGTTGGCGCTGGTGTTGCTGGCGCTGGTGTCGGCAGGCTGGGGCTTGATCGCCTGGGGCTTTGCGCAGGCCCCGATGGCAGAGGTGCCGTTGGCAGAGCTGCAGGCCAAGGCGCAACTGGCGGCCGATGCCTACCGTGCCAGCGCTGGGGACGCCATCTTGCAGCGGGGGCGCGACATGGCCGACGGTGTGTGGTTCGTGCTGGTGTTCGTGCAGGGGCCGTGCGCGTTGGCGATGTTTTTGCTGGGGCTGGCGGCGCGGCGTTCGGGCTATCTGGCTGCGGTGGCGCAGCAGCCTGCGCGGCTTGTGCGCTGGATGGCGTGCTGCCTGCCGATCGGGTTCGCAGGGGCTTTCGTGTACGCGTGGGGCCAAAGCAGCGGCACCCGCCAGAGCGACCATGTGGCGGCCGCTGCGCTCGCGGTGGACCTGGCCACGTCGCCTTTTCTCAGCCTGGGCTAT
This sequence comes from Acidovorax sp. LjRoot194, assembly GCF_964253015.1. NCBI lineage: Bacteria > Pseudomonadati > Pseudomonadota > Betaproteobacteria > Burkholderiales > Comamonadaceae > Acidovorax > Acidovorax sp. LjRoot194. The sequence continues at coordinate 2,163,550 of NZ_CAXUQB020000001.1, forward strand.
GCCGCTGCGCTGTTGTGGGTGCTGCAGCGCGGGCCGCTGGGTCGCCGGCTGGGCGCGGCCCTGGCGCCCGCAGGCCGCATGGCGCTGTCGAACTACCTGCTGCAGTCGGTGGTGGGGGCCGTGGTGTTCACGGCCTATGGCTTCGCGCTGGTGGGGCAGGTGTCGCCGCTGGTGGTGCTGCTGGGCTGCGTGGCGCTGTACGCGGCGCAACTGGCGCTCAGTCGCTGGTGGATGGCGCAGCACGCCTACGGCCCGGTGGAATGGGGCCTGCGTGCGTTCACTCTGCTGCGCAGGCCCGCGTGGCGGCGCGACAGGCTCGCCGGAGACGCCCGAGAGTAAGCGCGTCTGGCGCGCACGGGGCCGTGTACTGCGTTACCGGCCCAGGCCCGATGGGCGGGCCTACTTCGCGAGGAAGTCGCGGATGGCCATCAGCGTCTCGTCGGGCGCCTCGCTCATCTGGTTGTGGCCCACGGGCAGGCTGGTGGTCTGCACCACCTTGCCGGCAGCGCGCGCGGCGGCCACCAGGCCCTGGGCGGCCTTGGGCGCGGTCATCTGGTCCTGCGCGCCCAGGGCGAACAGCACCGGGCACTGCACGGCCGCCATGGCCTGCTCGCCGTTGGCATAGCTGTCGCACGCCACGAAGCCGCGGTGGAACACGTTGACGGCAGTGTTGCTGCGCATCACCTTGCGGCCCAGCGCCATGCCCGCGTTGTAGACCCAGAAGCCCGCGCCCGACGGCGGCGCCAGCGTGCTGCGCGAGAACACGTTGACCATGCGCAGCGCCTTCTCGGGCTCGTTCAGCGCGGCGTCGATCAGTGCGGGCGACACCTTCATCGGGTAGGCCGTGCCCACCAGCACCAAATGGCTCACACGCGCGCCCAGGCGGGCTGCGGCTTCCAGCGCGATCAGCGAGCCGAAGCTGTGGCCCACCAGCGCCGCACGCTGCAGGCCTGCCGCATCGAGCAGGGCGGCGATGAAGTCCGCGCCGGCCTCCACGGTGGCCGGCGCCTCGCCCGCGCTGCGGCAGTGGCCGGGCAGGTCCACCGCCAGCACGTTCCAGCCGTGATTGGCCATGTAGCGGCTTTGCATGGCCCACACGCTGTGGTCGTTCAACACGCCGTGGATGAACACCACGGTGGGCTTGGCGGCGTCGAAGGGCTTGCCGCCGGTGTAGCAGTAGGTGGTACTGCCGTTGACTTGGATCTGCATGGTGATCAGGCCCCCGCTTTTTCTGCGGCCTTGAGGGCGCGCTTCAAGTCGTCGATCAGGTCGTCGGCATCTTCGAGACCGATGGACAGGCGGATCGTGCCCTGCGTGATGCCGGCGTTCACCAGCGCCTCGTCGCTCATCCGGAAGTGCGTGGTGCTGGCCGGGTGGATCACCAGGCTGCGGCAGTCGCCCACGTTGGCCAGGTGGCTGAAGACCTTGAGCGTCTCGATGAACTTCTTGCCCTGCTCGCGGTTGCCCTTGAGGTCGAAGCTGAACACCGAGCCCGCGCCGCGCGGCAGCAGCTTTTGCGCCAGGGCGTGGCTTGCATGCGACTCCAGCATGGGGTGGCCCACGCGCGAGACGAAGGGTTGGCTGGCCAGGAACTCGACCACGCGCGCCGTGTTGCGCATGTGCCGCTCCATGCGCAGCGGCAGGGTCTCGATGCCCTGCAGGATGAGCCAGGCGGTGTGCGGGCTCATGCACGCGCCGAAGTCGCGCAGCCCCTCGCGCCGCGCGCGCAGCAGGAACGCGCCCACCGAGCTTTCCTCGCTGAACACCATGTTGTGAAAGCCTTCGTAGGGCGCAGTGAGCTCGGCGAACTTGCCCGCCGAGCGCGGACCGTCCCAGTCGAAGCTGCCGCCATCGACCACGATGCCGCCCACCACCGTGCCGTGGCCCGACAGGAACTTGGTGGCCGAGTGGTAGACCAGGTCGGCACCCAGCTCCAGCGGCTTCATGAGCCAGGGCGAGGTGAGGGTCGAGTCCACCAGCAGCGGCACGCCCGCCTCGTGCGCGATCGCGCTGATGGTGGGGATGTCCAGCACATCGAGGCCCGGGTTGCCCACCGTCTCGCCGAAGAAGAGCTTGGTGTTGGGCTGCACGGCCGCGCGCCAGCCGTCGATGTCGCCGGGCTTGACGAAGGTGGTGTCGATGCCGAAGCGCGACAGCGTGTAGTGCAGCAGGTTCTGCGATCCGCCGTACAGCGCCGTGCTGGCCACGATGTGGCTGCCCGCACCCATCAGCGTGCAGATGGCCAGGTGCAACGCCGCCTGCCCGCTGGCGGTGGCAATCGCCCCCACGCCGCCTTCCAGGGCCGAGACGCGCTGCTCGAGCACCGCATTGGTGGGGTTGCTGATGCGGCTGTAGACGTGGCCGGGCCGCTCCAGGTTGAAGAGCGAGGCCGCGTGGTCGCTCGACTCGAACACGAACGACGTGGTCAGGTGGATGGGCACGGCGCGTGCGCCGGTGGCGGGGTCAGGCGTGGCGCCAGCGTGCAGCGCAAGCGTGTCGAAGCCGGGGTCGGAGTAGCCGGGCATGTGGTTTGTCTCCCAGAGGGTCAGGCGGATGTTCTGAATCCATGTCCTGCACAGTTGCTTGCGGGACAGGGCACGCGGCATTGTGGGCTATATTTGGTGGCAGACCTGTGCAGCGCGCGACGCGCTCTTTTCGCCTTCCCGGAGACCTACACCATGAAAGTCAGCGACATCCTTCGCGTCAAGGGCAACACCTTGTACACCGTCACCCCCGAGGAGCCGCTGGCCGACGCCGTGAACCTGATGGCCGAGCGCGACATCGGCTCGCTGGTGGTCATGGAGCTGGGTGACCTGGTGGGCATGCTCACCTTCCGCGAGGTGATCCAGGCCATCGTGAAAAACGGCGGCAGCGTGGGCACCATGCAGGTCCGCTCGGCCATGGACGATGCGCCCCTGACCTGCACGATGGAAACCGAGATGGACGAAGTGCGCCGCATGATGCTGGACCGCCACGCACGCTACATGCCGGTGATGGACCGCCGCATGCTGATGGGCGTGATCAGCTTCTACGACGTGGCCAAGGCCGTGGTGGACAGCCAGAACTTCGAGAACAAGATGCTCAAGGCCTACATCCGCGACTGGCCCGAGGACGAATCCGGCGGCTGATGCCGGGGGGCAGGGCATTGCCCCTGCACCCTGCGGCCCCAGCCTTGTTGTTCGCGGGCTGCGGTGGCGTCTTCGTCAGCGCTTGTGCGGTGCCTGCGCGCACAGCCAGGCCTCGATCTCGTCGGGCGGCATCGGCTTGCCGAACAGGTAGCCCTGCATCACCGGGCACCCGTGGGCCTGCAGCCACTGCTGCTGGCCGGGTGTCTCCACCCCTTCGGCCACCACCGCCATGCCCAGGCTGTGGGCAATGCTCAGCACCGACACCGTGAGCGCGCGCGCCGTGGGGCTGGTGGTGAGGTCCCGCACGAAGGCCATGTCCAGCTTCAGCTCCGAAATCGGCAGGCGGTGCAGGTAGCTCAACGACGAGTAGCCGGTGCCGAAGTCGTCCAGCGACAGCCTGAACCCCCGGCTGTGCAGGGTGTCGATGTTGGTCCGCGTCATGGGGCGCGCGTCCATCATCACGCTTTCGGTGATCTCCAGCAGCACGTCGCCGGTGCGCAGGCCGTGGCGCGCCAGCGCCTCGCAGACCTGCTGCGCGAACTCGGGCTGGTGAAAGCTGCGCCCCGACAGGTTGACCGCGACGCAGGGCACGTCATGCCCCGCGGCACGCCAGGCGGCCAGCTGTGCGCAGGCCTGGTCGAGCAGCCACAGCGTCAGCTCGTGGATCAGCCCCGCCTCTTCGGCCACCGCGATGAACCGGCCGGGCGGCACCATGCCCCAGTCGGCATGGTGCCAGCGCGCCAGCGCTTCCACCCCGTGCAGGGTGCCGGGTGAGCTGCTGAGCACCTGCGGCTGGTAGTGCAGCGTGATGCCGCTGCGCTCGGCCATCGCCTGGCGCAGCGCGCGCTCCACGGCCACGCGCTCCTGGGCGTGCCGGTTCATCTCGGCACTGAACAGCTGCAGGCTGTGCCGGTGGTCGCTCTTGGCCTGGTACATCGCCTGGTCGGCGTGGCGCAGCAAGGTGTCGATGCTTTCGCCGTCGCCGGGGAACATGGCGATGCCGATGCTGGCGTGGCAGACGTGCGCCTGGCCCTCGATGTCCATGGGCGCTGCCACGGCCTCCAGCAAGGAGCGGGCCGTCTGCACGGCGCGGTCGGTGTCGCATTCGGGCAGCAGCAGCACGAACTCGTCGGCCGCCAACCGGCCGATCAGGTCGTGCTCTCGCAGCGCACGGGACAGCCGCCGGGCGACCTCGCACAGCACGGCGTCTCCGGCAGCGTGCCCTTGGGTGTCGTTGACCTGCTTGAACCGGTCCAGGTCCACGAACAGCACGGCGCCGCCGTGCCGGGCAGCCTGCAGCTGGGCGAGCCGGTGCTCTGCGCTGTCGTGGAACAGTGCGCGGTTGGGCAGACCGGTGAGGGCGTCGAAGAACGCCAGCTGGTGCAGGCGCTGGCGGGTGGCGTTGCGCTCGATGGCCAGTGCGCACAGGTGCAGGCACATGTCCACCAGCCGCTCGTGCAGGGCATCGGGCTGGCGGGGCTCGCGAAAGTAGAACGCGAGCGTGCCGGCGACCTTGCCCTGGTGGTCGCAGATGGGGCTGGACCAGCACGCCTTGAAGCCGCTGGCGAGGTAGAGCGCGCGGTCCTGGTCCGTCCACAGCGGGTCGGTCGCGATGTCGGTGGTGAGCACCGGCTCGCGCCGGTAGGCGGCGGTACCGCACGAGCCGGCACTGGGGCCGATGGGCAGGCCGTCGATGGCCCGGCTGATGGCGGCGGGCAGGCCCGGTGCGGCCAGCGGGCGCAGACGGCCCTGGTCATCCACCGCCAGCACCGAGGCCGTGACCTCGGGGGCGATGCGTTCCACCTCGTCGCACAGCAAGGCCATGAGCCCGGACAGGGGCAGCTCGTTGACCAGGCCTTCCAGCACGCGCTTTTGCAGCATCTCGTGCATCTTGGTGAGCGTGATGTCGGTGAGGACGGTGATGCTGCCGCCGGGCCCGCCCGAGGCCTCGTCGGAGGCATTGATCATCATCGACACCCAGCGCGGCTGGCCCGACTTGCTGTACAGCAGCGTCTCCACATGGAACGAGCCGCTCGTGCCCAGGCTGCCGCGGATCTGCCCGAGCAGGTCGGGGTCGGAGCGCGGGCCGATGAGCACGTGGCTGAGGTTGCGCCCCAGCACTTCGTGGGCTTCAAAGCCGAACAGGCGGGCGAAGCCCTCGTTCACATACACCACCAGCCGCTCGCTGTTGCTCATCACGATGGCGTTGTCGCTGTCGTCGAGCGCCTTGCGCAAGGGCGCATCGGCCAGCCAGGCGGTGGGGGAGGGGCTTGGGATGCCGGGGCTCGGCGGGGCGGAGGTGGGCATGGAGGTCCCGGTGATCGTGCTGCGATGCTAGCAAGCGCGCAGGACAATGCCAAGGCCGCCAGCGTGGCCGCGCGTTGGCGCGGCGCGCCCAGGCCACACCCGGACTTTGGCGGCCTCTGCTCTGGGATAATCCTGCGCCATGAGCGGCAACACCTTCGGATCCCTATTCGCAGTCACCAACTTTGGTGAATCCCACGGCCCGGCCATTGGCTGCGTGATCGACGGCTGTCCGCCCGGCATGCCGCTGACCGAAGCCGACATCCAGGCCGACCTGGACCGCCGCCGCCCCGGCACCAGCCGCCACGTCACCCAGCGCAACGAGCCCGACGCGGTGGAGATCCTCTCGGGCGTGTACGAGGGCAAGACCACCGGCACGCCGATCGCGCTGTTGATCCGCAACACCGACCAGCGCAGCAAGGACTACAGCAACATCGCCGAGAGCTTTCGCCCCGGCCATGCCGACTACACCTACTGGCACAAGTACGGCATCCGCGACCCGCGCGGCGGCGGCCGGTCGTCGGCGCGCTTGACAGCGCCCACCGTGGCCGCCGGCGCCGTGGCCAAGAAGTGGCTGGCGCAGCGCTACGGCGTGCAGTTCCGGGCGTGCATGACGCAACTGGGCGAGCTGGCCATTCCGTTCGAGAGCTGGGACCACGTGCGCAGCAACCCCTTCTTCGCCCCCGTGGCCGACGTGGCGCAGTACGAGGACTACATGGACGCGCTGCGCAAGGCGGGCGATTCGTGCGGGGCCCGCATCCGCGTGCAGGCCACCGGCGTGCCCGTGGGCCTGGGCGAGCCGCTGTACGACAAGCTCGACGCCGACATCGCCTACGCCATGATGGGCCTCAATGCCGTCAAGGGCGTGGAGATCGGCGCCGGCTTTGCCAGCGTGGCGCAGCGCGGCACCACCCACGGCGACTCGATGACGCCCGGCGGGTTTCGCACCAACAACTCCGGCGGCGTGCTGGGCGGCATCAGCACCGGGCAGGACCTGGAGGTGAGCATTGCGATCAAGCCCACCAGCTCGATCATCAGCCCGCGCGAGTCCATCGACGTGCACGGCCAGAGCACCGAGGTCATCACCAAGGGCCGCCACGACCCCTGCGTGGGCATCCGCGCAGCACCCATCGCCGAGGCCCTGCTGGCGCTGGTGGTGATGGACCACGCACTGCGCCACCGCGCACAGTGCGCCGACGTGGCGCCGCCCGTGCCGCCGATCCAGGCGTCGTTCCTGTAGCCGCGGCGCAGCGTCGCCGCACCTTGGCGTCGGGCGGACCATGGCGGCTGGGCGTGCAGGAATGCGCGCCCTTTTTTTATTCGGTTGAGCAACAAAGGCACACCCATGCGCAGATTGAAGGCACAGGCATCCGTGGGGGCGGGATGGGCGCGCAGCGCTGCGGCGTGGGCGGCGGCAGGCGCTGCGGGCGCCTTGCTGGCGGGCTGCGGCACGGTGGCGCCCCCGCCGGGGCAGGCGGTGCCCGACCACATCGACATCACGCTCATCGGCTTCAACGACCTGCACGGCAACATGGAGCCGCCCCGCATGGCGCACACGGTGCAGACGGCGTCCGGGCCGGTGGCGGTGCCTGCGGGCGGCATGGCGTATTTCGCGAGCGCCATGGCCTCGCTGAAGTCCCGCAACCCGCACCACGCGGTGGTGTCGGCGGGCGACATGGTGGGCGCATCGCCCCTGGTGTCGTCGCTGTTCCTGGACGAGCCGACCATCGAGGCCGTCAACGCGATGCACATCGACTTCAACGCCGTGGGCAACCATGAGTTCGACCGCGGCTGGCGCGAGTTGCTGCGGCTGCAGCAAGGCGGCTGCGAGAAGTTCACCGTGCGCGAGCCCTGCCAGATCAGCCAGCCCTTTGCCGGCGCGCGCTTCGGCTTTCTGGCGGCCAACACCGTGCGGGTGGAAGACGGCCGCACGCTGCTGCCCGCCACCGGCATCAAGCGCTTCACGCAGGGCGGCGCCACGGTCACGCTGGGCGTGATCGGCCTGACCCTGCGCGCCACGCCCACCATGGTGAGCCCGTCCGGCGTGGCGGGCTTGCGCTTCGAGGACGAAGCGGACACGGCCAACGCGCTGATCCCGCAGCTCAAGGCCCAGGGCGCCGACGTGATCGCGGTGGTGATCCACGAAGGCGGCAACACCACCGCAGGCGTAGAGGCCACGAGCTGTGCAGGCCTGTCGGGCGACATCGTGCCCATCCTGGAACGCCTGGACCCAGCGGTGGACGTAGTGGTCTCGGGTCACACGCACCAGGCCTATGTGTGCGACTACGGCACGGTGAACCCGGCCAAGCCCTTCCTTTTGACCAGCGCGGGCCAGTACGGCACGCTGCTCACCGACATCGCGCTGCGGGTGGACACCCGCACGCGCCGCGTGGTGAGCAAATCAGCGCGCAACGTCATCGTGCAGAGCGAGGCCTTCACCGGCAGCCAGGGGCGCGTGGACATGACGGCCGCGGTGCCGTCGTTCACGGCCGACCCGGTGGTGCAAAAGATCGTCGACACCTACCGCGCAGCCGCCGTGCCGCTGGCGCAGCGCCCGGTGGGGCAGGCGGCGGGGCCGATGCGGCGTGTGCCCACCCCATCGCTGGAGAGCACGCTGGGCAACCTGGTGGCCGACGCGCAACTGGCGGCCACGCAGGCGCCGGAGCAGGGCGGCGCGCAGCTGTCGTTCATGAACCCGGGCGGTCTGCGCGCCGACCTGGTGCCGGACGAACAGGGCCTGGTGCGCTACGGGCAGCTGTACGCGGTGCAGCCGTTCGGCAACCAGCTGGTGGTGAAGACCTTCACCGGCGCGCAGATCAAGGCGGTGCTGGAGCAGCAGTTTGCCAGCGGCACCAACACCGTCCAGCGGCCTCGCGTGCTGTCGGTGTCCGCAGGCTTTGCCTACCAGTTCGACCGGGCCCAGCCGCCCGGCGCGCGCGTCAGCCAGTTGGTGCTGCACGGAGTGCCGCTGCAGGACGACACCCCCGTGCGGGTGGTGATGAGCAGCTACCTGGACAGCGGCGGCGACAACTTCACCGTGCTGACCGAAGGCCGCGACCGCCTGGTGGGCGGGCTGGACCTGGATGCGCTCGAAGCGTACTTCCGCACGCAGAGCCCGGTGGCGGTGCCCGCCACAGACCGCATTCGGTCCGCCGCATCTACCGCACCGACAGCACCTGCCGCACCACCGGCGCGCTGAGGCGGGTGTCGGCTACCCCTTTCCAAGGCGCAGCGCGGCCAGCCAGCGCAGGGGGTTGAAGCCCGTCACCAGCCCGGTGGCCACCAGCACCAGCGCGCCGCCCCAGAGCATGCCGGGGCCCAGCGCCTCGCCCAGGAACACATGGCCCCAGGCCACGCCGAACAGCGGGATCATGAACGCCGAACTCATGGCCGCCACCGGCGACACCTGGGACAGCACGCGCAGGTTGAGCCAGTAGGCCAGGCCCGAGGTGAAAACGCCCATCACCACCACCGCCGCCACGGCACCGGTGGTAAAGCGTGCTTCGGGCAGGCTCCAGGCCGCGCCCGGCAGCAGCAGCACCAGCGCGGCGGCGTGGATGCCCGCCGCGATCGACAGGGGCGACATGCGCGTGGTGGCGCGCTTCATCCAGGTGGTGGAGATGCCATAGCAGGCCGACGCGACGATGCAACCCGCCGCAGCGATCAGCAGCGCGGGCGTGGGCTGCACCGGGCCCAGCTGCACGATCAGCGCCACGCCCGCAAAGCCGCACAGGCAGCCCAGCCACTTGCGCAGGCTCAGCGTGTCTTCCTTCATCCACGCAGCGGCCAGCACGCTGAACGGAACGGCCATGGTGTTGAGCAGCGAGCTGTAACCCGCTGGCAGATACAGGGCCGCCCACGAATACAGCAGAAAGGGCGCAGCGACCGTGAGCGTGCCCAGCCCCAGCAGCTCGCGCCAATGGCGCCACGGCCAGCGCTCGCCTGCCACGCGCATGATGCCGATCAGCGTGAGCGTGGCCAGGCCAATGCGCAGCGCCGCCATCACGTTGGGCCCGAGCACGGGGCTGGCGATGCGGATGAAGAGGAAGGAGGCGCCCCACAGGGCAGAGAGCAGCACCAGCTGCAGGAAGTGGCGGGATTTCACCGGGGGCATTGTCGGGCACTGCGCTGGGGCTGGCGGCACTGCTCAAGCGGTGGTTTGGGAAGAAAACGGGCTCTACCGCCCGACTGGTGAGCGCCAGTAGCTATTGAAAATATAGCAATTCAATGGTGGAGTGCGGTGTGCAAATAGCGGAGGTGCGACGCGACGTGCGGCATTCGACATGTAGTGGTCGATGTAGAAGCGATGCGCGCAACTGCCATGGGTACCGCTGCAGCAGGTGCAAGTTCCAAGGGGGCTTACAGCAGGGCGGGCCACCAGCAGCGGGTGGCCAGAGGCCGGTCAACAGGCGTACCAGACGGCTGAGGCCATCACAATAATGCCGCTATAAAAATAATAGCTACTGGCGCCCGTCAGATAAGCGGTAGCCGGTATTTTTGCCAATATTGTCGAAGAACAAGCCACGCCCAACCGGCCCGTGGTGAGCCAGTCGCGACTTACTTGCGGACCTCGTCCACCATCGCGCGGAAGTCGTCGATGTCCTCGAAGCTGCGGTACACGCTGGCAAAGCGGATGTACGCCACCTTGTCGAGCTTCTTGAGCTCGCGCATCACCAGCTCGCCGATGCGCGCGGACATGACTTCACGCTGGCCGAGGTTGAGCAGTTTTTCCTCGATGCGTTCGATGGCGCTGTCGATCTGCGTGGTGCTCACCGGGCGCTTGCGCAGCGCCAGGTTGAACGAGCCCTGCAGCTTGCCGCGCTCGTACTCGATGCGTCGGCCGTCCTTTTTCACGATGGCCGGGAAGCTGACTTCCGGCCGCTCGTAGGTCGTAAAGCGCTTGTCGCAGGCGCCGCACTGGCGGCGGCGCCGGATGAAGTCCCCGTCTTCAGACACCCGTGTTTCGACGACTTGCGTTTCGAGGTGGCTGCAGAAGGGGCACTTCATGGATGCGGATCAGCGTGATTTTTAACGGTAGACAGGGAAGCGGGCGGTCAGGGCGTTGACCTTCTCGCGCACGGCGGCGATGTTGGCTTCGTCGCGTGGGTTGTCCAGCACGTCGGCGATCAGGTTGGCCGTGATGCGTGCTTCTTCTTCCTTGAAGCCGCGCGTGGTCATGGCGGGGGTGCCAATGCGCACGCCGCTGGTCACCATCGGCTTTTCAGGGTCGTTGGGGATCGCGTTCTTGTTGATGGTCATGTGGGCGGCGCCCAGCACGGCCTCGGCTTCCTTGCCGGTGATGCCCTTGGCGCGCAGGTCGACCAGCATCACGTGGCTTTGCGTGCCGCCGGAGACGATGCGCAGGCCGCGTGCGGTCAGCGTCTCGGCCACCACCTTGGCGTTCTTCACCACCTGTTCCTGGTAGGCCTTGAAGTCGGGCTGCAGCGCTTCCTTGAAGGCCACGGCCTTGGCCGCGATCACGTGCATCAGCGGGCCGCCTTGCAGTCCGGGGAAGATGGCGCTGTTGATGGCCTTCTCGTGCTCGGCCTTCATCAGGATGATGCCGCCGCGCGGGCCGCGCAGGCTCTTGTGCGTGGTGCTGGTCACGACGTCGGCGTGGGGCACGGGGTTGGGGTACACACCCGCGGCGATCAGGCCGGCGTAGTGGGCCATGTCCACCATGAAGATCGCGCCCACGTCCTTGGCCACCTTGGCAAAGCGTGCAAAGTCGATGTGCAGGCTGTAGGCCGATGCACCGGCGATGATGAGCTTGGGTTTGGTTTCGTGGGCCTTCTTTTCCATCGCTTCGTAGTCGATGGCTTCGTTGGCGTCGAGCCCGTAGGAGACCACGTTGAACCACTTGCCCGACATGTTCAGCGGCATGCCGTGCGTCAGGTGGCCGCCTTCGGCCAGGCTCATGCCCATGATGGTGTCGCCGGGCTTGAGGAAGGCCAGGAACACGGCCTCGTTGGCAGACGCGCCGCAGTGAGGCTGCACGTTGGCTGCTTCGGCGCCGAAGATCTTCTTGACGCGGTCGATGGCCAGTTGCTCGGCCACGTCCACATGCTCGCAGCCACCGTAGTAGCGCTTGCCGGGGTAGCCTTCGGCGTACTTGTTGGTCAGCTGGGTGCCCTGCGCCCACATCACGGCGGGGGAGGCGTAGTTCTCGCTGGCGATCAGCTCGATGTGGTGCTCTTGGCGAGCGTTCTCGGCCTGGATGGCGGCAAAGACTTCGGGGTCGGCTTGTTCGACAAGAATATTGCGGTCGTACATTTTTTGGCAGTCCTATGAACTTGTGTCCCTTGAAACAAGGGCTGCCCAGGCGAACGGCTGAACGCGGCGGGCATGACACCCGTGCGGCACGCTCCCCAGTGGTTCACAAGAGGCCAGCCCTTGTCGGTTTCCACGTCAGCGGCAGTCCCGTACAGGAGCTGCGCCTATCGCCAGTTGCGTACCCCGCTAGTGTACTTGAGGTGAAGAGTCGGGTGGCATCGCCGGAGGGGGCAAGGTGCGATGCCCTGGCGCAAGAGCTATCGCAAGAAGCGCGCTGCGCGCAGCGCAGCCATCAAGAACCAGTGGCCTGCTATCACAGGTCGGCCAGCAGGGCCACCTTGTCGGCGCTCGGGGCCACGGGGGTCGTGGCGGGCGTGTTGGCGGCAGGCACCATCTGTGGTGTTGCCTGGGTCGACAGCATGGGCGGTGCCGTGGGCATGTTGCGGCCACCGGCCACCTGGCGCAGGCGGAAGTGTTCGGCCATCACCTTGGCGGCATAGCCACCGTCATCGGCCAGGTTGGCAGCACCCACGTAAAAACGCAGGCCGCCTTCCACCGAGCCAGCGCGGGCGATGCATTCCTGCAGCACCTTGACGCCCACGCGCAGATTGCTCACGGGGTCGAACGCGGCAAAGTGGCCACCGAAGTTCTGGTACTTGTCGGTGTGGATGTTGGTCATCACCTGCATCAGGCCCTGCGCGCCCACGGCGCTTTGCGCAAACGGGTTGAAGCTCGACTCGATGGCCATGATGGCCAGGATCAGCGTGGGGTCGATCTTGGCGCGGGCGCCGATGTCGTAGGCCTCGGCCACCAGCACGGCCAGCGGTTCGGGCGCCACGCGGTACTTCTTGCTCAGCCAGAAGGCGACGGCGGCCTGCTCCTTGGGCAGGTCCTTGGGGTTGCCCGCGGTGGCGCGCTCGCTCGCTTCGGGCTCGATGGGCATGCCGACCACTTCAACCTGGCGCGCCTGCAGCCAGTTCATGAGCTGCTCTTCGCCGGCCTGGCGCAGGTCGGGCCGCGCCGTGAGGGTGATGGCCACAAAGGCCACAGCCAGGCCGATGAGGGCGAAGCTGTTGTGGGTGATTTCAACGAAGCCTTCGGTCACGTCGGACACGAAGGTCCGTACGCCGGAGACTAACTTTCCTGACGCTGTCATAGCTCTTCCTTTCTGAAGCGCAGCAGGACAGGCGAGTAGGTCAGTCAGTGACTGAGCCTGCGCCTTTCCCGGCTATCGCCTGGATTGGTACGCCATCGATCCGGGGCCGCACGGTGTGGGAACGTGCTCTGGGCCCTGGTCGACTTAGCCGGGTTCGGCAGCGGGTTGGGGTTTTTACTAGCCCTGTTTTTGGGGCTGGCGGATTCTAGAAGTTCACTAAATACATAGTCAATACTAAGAAACGTATTTTATAGATTGATAAGTCATGAAAAACATGTGAAAAATCACAGGTTTCGGGTGTTTTTGGCTGCGCAGAGCACCATGTGGCGACATGGCTTGTTACAAGCCGATGTCAAATTCAATCGGGCGGGATGGCGCCATTGAGAATGCCGTTTGAGTTCGCTTCGCAACTTTGTTAAGGTTCACCTGCCTGTAGTTTTCAGGCATCGCCGGACGAAATAAGTCTCCCGCCGAAGGCATTCAGTGCCCCGGTGCAGCAGACAAAACTTCCATGGCACCCCCCTGGAGGCAATACCTTGCCTCCTCGCCTTGCGGACCTTCATCTCCGCTTTGCGACCGATGGCAAAGACCGTTGTGTCAGCCGTCAAGCCCGGCAGGCAGGCCTTTTTGGCACTGTCTGTCGGGCTTTCTTGTTGGGGCGTGCGTCTCGTTGATTTCTGAGTGACCTGTGCGCCTGTCACTGCGCCGTCGGCGGCTGCACTTGGGCTGCGTGGTGCGGGACGTGCGCACGTGCTGCACGCGTGGTACATGCAGCTCGTGGCGCCAGCAGATGCTCGCAATACATGGCGCTGTTTCAGTGCTTTGCGCGTGACAGCCCGGCCCGGTCCGCAGCTCACACTTTTTGCCCAATTCGTGCGGACGCTCCCTTGGCAATTGGGCATTGGCGTCTATATATAGATAATGGGGGCTGTCCCTGGTGGCGCGTGGCCACTGACAAGGCCCGCAGCGAGAGAAGTCCTGCCCCGAGCCTTGTGTCAGATCACATCTCGGGGCCTGGCGTGGTGCCCGCAAGGGCCCGAACCCAGAACCCGGTGAAAATAGCCCCTTTGTCGCCTCGGCTCGCATGCAGTGCGGTGGCCGTGGCAGGTCCTTTTGGCAGTGCGCCAGGGGACGCCCTTGTTATCCATTGGATCCATGTTTCCATTTTTTTCCCGCAGCAAAATGTCCGACGCACCTGACGTGAATCCGGCTCCGGCCAAAACCCATGAGCCCCATCCGCTGGATGCGCTGACCGGCGGCGCTTTTTCGGCCGCCACGTCTGGCGAGCGCGCCTCCCGCATCCGTGACTGGCTGGCCACGCAACCCGCGCCCGAGCAATTGCAAGAGGTGTTCAAGGAGCTGAGCGGGCGTGACAAGGGTGCGGCACGTGCCGTGCGCGAGCGCCTGGACGAAATCCGCCGCGCCAAGGGCCAGGAAGTCATCGCGGCCGAGTGGGCCGAGAAGGCCCAGGCCCTGCTGTCCGCACCCAAGCTCAACATCGCCGATGCGCTGGCATGGCAGCGCGATGCCGCCAAGGCAGGTGCGCCGCTGTCGCGCGAGCCGCTGTCGCTGCTCAAGGTGCAGGTGGCCGACCGCGTGAAGGTGATCGAAGATCTGCAGCACCGCGTACAGGTCCAGCGCGAGGCCGCTGTGTTGCTGGCCCAGCGCATCGAAGTGCTGTCCACCAAGCCCTGGCGCGACGCGCAGGCTGCGCTCGAACTGCTGCGTGCCGATGTGGCCCGCTGGCAGGAGCAGGCGCAGGAATTGACCGGCGACGCGAGCTGGGCCAGTGTGGAAGCGCGCTTCCCGCCGCTGCTCGATGCATCGCGCACTCAACTGTTGGTGGTGTGGGAGGCGTTCCAGCCGGCTCTGGCCCAGGCCGTGGCCGCCGCAGAAGACACCAACGCACCGCTGCCGCCGGTGCCCGTGTGGGCCGACGAACTGCGCGCTGCGCGTGGCCTGCCCACGGAAGCGGCTGCCGCTGCTGCAGCAGCAGCCAAGCCTGCCCGCGCGCCCAAGCCCAAGGTCGCCCCCGAGGTGGTCGAGAAGGCGACCCAGGCCGTGCGCACAGCGCTGGACACTCTGGAGAAAGAAACCGCAGAAGGCCATGGCAAAGCCAGCGCCGGTGCTGCCGCCGCGCTGCGTGCGGTGCTCAAGGTGCACGGCAAGCACATCGACAATGCGCTCGAACAACAGGTCCACACGGCCCTGGTGGCCGCTGGCGAGCTGGAAGGCTGGCAGCGCTGGAGCGCCGACCAGGTCCGTGAAGACCTGGTGGCCAAGGCCGAAGCGCTGCTCAACCGCCCCGACGGCCAGGCCCTGGGTGGCCGCAAGATGCAGGAAACCCTGCGCACCCTGCGCGAGCAGTGGAAGCAGGCAGACCAGGGCGGTGCGCCCAACCACGCGCTGTGGAAGAAGTTCGACGAAGCCTGCAACGCCGCGCACAAGGTCGTGGAAGCCTGGCTGGACAAGATCCGCTCGGAAGCCGCAGAGCACAAGGCCCAGCGCCTGGCACTGATCGAAGAGGTCAAGGCCTGGACGCAGGAGCACTCCACATCGGGCGACTGGAAGGCGATCAACCGCGCCCTGCATCAGTTCGGCGACCGCTGGCGCGAAGGCGGCCATGTGGGCGAGAAGCTGTTTGCCGAACTGCAACCGCTGTGGAAGCAGGCGATTTCAGGCGCTGCGGCACCGTTTGAGACTGCACAAAAGGACAGCCTGGCCCGCCGCCACGCCATGATCGACGAAGCGACGGCCCTGGGCGCTGCGCCCGCGCTGCGCATCGACGCGATCAAGGCGCTGCAGCAACGCTGGCAGGCCGAAGCGCAGACCGTGCCGCTGGATCGCAAGCACGAGCAAAAACTGTGGGATGCCTTCCGCAAGCCTATCGACGAAGCCTTCAACCGCAAGTCGGCCGACCGCGAGCGCTCGGTGACCGAGCTGAGCGCGCGCGACCGCGTGGTGCTCGATGCCTCCAAGGCGCTGGAAGCGGCCAACGCCACTGGCGATGCGCAGCAGATCCGCTCTGCCTTGCAGGCACTGGAAGCCGCCCTGCGCGGCCAGGCCCAGGCGGCAGAGGCGGCCAGCGCTGCCGCAAAGGCCGAACCATCCGCGGCCCCGGCGCCCGCGCCGGCAGATTCTGCCGAGCCAGCTGCAGGTGCTGTCGAACCAGTGGCTGGTGAGTCAGCAGCAGAAGGCGATGCCGCCGCTGCCGCCGCTGCCGCCGACGGCACGGACGCGGATGCATCGGCACCCGCGCCTGCTGCTCCGGTCGCTCCACCCAAGCCTGCGCGCCCCGTGGTGGCGGTGCGTGGCGATGACCGCCCCGGCATGAAGAAGGATGCGCCTGCAGCCCCCGGCCGCGGCGCGCGCCCGGGTGACCGCCGTGACGGCCGTCCTGGTGACCGCGATGCAGGCCGTGGTGCCCCGCGCAGTGATGGCCGCTTCGGTGGTGCAGAGCGGGGCGACCGCGGTGGCCGCTTTGGCGACCGCCCAGCATACGAAGACCGTGGCCCCCGTCTGGGTGACACCGCCTTCCGCGCCCAGCGCGATGCCATGGAACATGCGCAGCAGGCCCTGAAGAAGCTGGCAGCCCAAGCCCATGGCGAGGCGCTGACCCAGTTGATGACCGCGTGGGAAAAGCGCGATGCAGCCCTGGTGCCCAGCACCCAGGATCTGGGCTCCGGCGTGACCGCATCCGTGCGCAGCGCCTGGACGCAGGCCGTGTCGTCCGCACCCAAGGGCGAGGCTGGCGAGGCCCTGCTGCGCCTGGAGATGGCAGCCGACGCACCCACGCCGGCCGAGCACATCTCGGCGCGGCGCATGCTGCAGCTGCAATTGCTCACCCGCCGCAATGACCCGGCACCTGCGCAGACCTGGGGTCAGGACGCCGCGCGCGTGCTGGCAAGCCCGAGCGACGCAGGCAGCGCACGCCGCCTGCAGACCGTGCTCAAGACACTGCTGCGCAAGTAAATTGGCGCCAGCCAGCAGGTAATGGCCATGGCTGACGCGTTGCCGCCTGTGCGCATTCGTGCGTTCAGGGTGGCCGACGAGGCCGCCGCAGTCGCGCTATGGCGTGACTGCGGCCTGGTGCGTCCGTGGAACGATCCGCACAAGGATATTGCCCGCAAGCTGCTGGTGCAGCCCGAGCTTTTTCTGGTCGCCACCGTGGCGCACGACGGGGAAGATCGCCTGGTCGGAACCGCCATGGCCGGCTATGACGGACACCGGGGCTCGGTGTACTACCTGGCGGTGGCACCCGGTCACCAGCGCCTGGCGCTGGGGCGGCGGTTGATGGCAGAGGTTGAAGAGCGGTTGCTTGCCATGGGCTGCCCCAAGACCAATGTGCTGGCGCGCACCGGGAACGCCCAGGTGCTGGGCTTCTACGACAAGCTGGGCTACGAGCGCCACGAAGCGTTCAGCCTGGGCAAAAGACTGATCCCCGATATCTGAGAGCGTGTGGGCAGTTGGCGGTGCGCGCAGTGCTGCACTCAACTGGAAACTGACCTGCTGCGCCTGCGCTTTGAAGTAGGGCAGGCCGGTACTGCGCCGGACTCCGCGGCACTCACCAAAGATGCCGCGCACAAACCGTGCACAAACAAAAAAGCCGTTGCGAATGCAACGGCTTTTTATGTGTTTGGTGCCCAGGAGAGGACTCGAACCTCCACGATGTTACTCGCTAGTACCTGAAACTAGTGCGTCTACCAATTCCGCCACCTGGGCTTTCAGATCAGCCTCGAATTATAGGACAACAAATTGGGGTGCCGGATCAAATGGTGAAAATTTTTGAAAAATGTCTCCAACGCTTTCCATGGGAGGCCTTTTGGGGATGCGGTGCGTAGAGAGAGCGAGAGAGGGGGTGTGTGTGCGACACGACACGGCATTGCTTGGCGTAGTGACCGGAGTGTCGGACAACTGCGGGGCAAAGCCCCGCACTTCGCGCCGTAGTGCGCAGCAGCTGTAGCCGGCAACCCGATGATGCCGATCCAGGGATCGCACGTGACCGCAGCCGATGCGCGCCTCTGCGGCTGAACCGGAAAATAAAAAAGCCGCTGTGGGTACAGCGGCTTCGATATTTTGAAAACCTTCACAGGTTCTCGTTAAACTTGGTGCCCAGGAGAGGACTCGAACCTCCACGATGTTACTCGCTAGTACCTGAAACTAGTGCGTCTACCAATTCCGCCACCTGGGCATTTCAGGAAAGACTAAGATTGTATATCAAAAAAACCACCCCCGGCGCGCAGTCCGCGCATTTGTCGGACGAGATTGAAGGCAGCGTGCAGGGGCACCGTGATGGACACGGTTTTGTCATCCGTGACGATGGCGAAGGCGACATCTATATCCCCCCCAATGAAATGCGCGCCGTCCTGCACAAGGACCGTGTGCGCGTGCGCATCGTGCGCCAGGACCGCCGCGGCCGTCCCGAAGGCCGCGTGGTCGAGATCATCGAACGCCCGCCGCAACCCATCATTGGCCGCCTGCTGCAGGAAAGCGGCGTGTGGCTGGTGGCGCCGGAAGACAAGCGCTACGGCCAGGACGTATTGATCCCCAAGGGCGCCACGGGCGCTGCCAAACCCGGCCAGGTGGTCGTGGTCGAACTGACCGAGCCGCCCGCACTGTTCGGCCAGCCTGTCGGCCGCATCACCGAAGTGCTCGGTGAGGTGGACGACCCGGGCATGGAGATCGAGATCGCGGTGCGCAAGTACGGCGTGCCGCACGAGTTCTCGGCCGAGTGCCTGGCCCAGGCCAAGGAGCTGCCCGACAAGGTTCGCGCGCAGGACAAGAAGCGCCGCGTGGACCTGACCGACGTGCCCCTGGTCACCATCGACGGCGAAGACGCGCGCGACTTCGACGATGCCGTGTACTGCGAGCCTGCCAAGGTCGGCCGCAGCAAGGGCTGGCGCCTGCTGGTGGCCATTGCCGACGTGAGCAACTACGTGGAGACCGGCAGCGCCATCGACATCGATGCGTACGACCGGGCCACCAGCGTGTACTTTCCGCGCCGCGTGATCCCCATGCTGCCCGAGAAGCTCAGCAACGGCCTGTGCTCGCTGAACCCCGATGTGGAGCGCCTGTGCATGGTCTGCGACATGCTGGTCACGGCCAAGGGCGAGGTGCATGCGTACCAGTTCTACCCGGCCGTGATGCACAGCCACGCACGCTTCACCTACACCGAGGTGGCGGCCATTCTGGCCAATACCCGCGGCCCCGAGGCGAGCAAGCGCAAGGACCGGGTCAAGGACCTGCTCAACCTGCACGACGTGTACCGCGCGCTGCTGATTGCACGCCAGGCGCGTGGCGCGGTGGACTTTGAAACCACCGAAACGCAGATCGTCTGCGACGAGAACGGCCGCATCGAAAAGATCGTGCCGCGCACCCGCAACGATGCGCACAAGCTCATCGAAGAGGCCATGCTGGCCGCCAACGTGTGCAGCGCCGACTTCATCGCGCAGGGCGGCCAGCCCGGCCTGTTCCGCGTGCACGAAGGCCCCACGCCCGAGAAGCAGGAGATCCTGCGCAACTACCTCAAGGCCATGGCCGTGGGCATGACCATCGGCGACGACCCCAAGCCGGGCGACTTCCAGGCGATTGCCACGGCGACCAAGGACCGCCCCGACGCGCAGCAAATCCACACCATGCTGCTGCGCTCCATGCAACAGGCCATCTACACGCCCATCAACAGCGGCCACTTCGGTCTGGCGTTCGACGCGTACACCCACTTCACCAGCCCCATTCGGCGCTACCCTGACCTGCTGGTGCACCGCGTGATCAAGGCCATCCTGGCCAAGACGCAGTACAAGCTGCCATCGCTGCCCACACCGGGCGAGGCGCATGCCAAGCTGGCCAAGCGCCTGGCCTCCCGCGTCGCCGCGCCCGGCATGAAGCCGCGCAAGGACGTCAAACCGCCGAGCCGCGAAGTCCAGGCCTGGGAGGCCGCCGGCCTGCACTGCAGCGCCAACGAGCGCCGTGCCGACGAGGCCAGCCGCGACGTGGAAGCCTGGCTCAAGTGCAAGTACATGCGCGAGCACCTGGGCGAGGAGTTCAGCGGCGTGGTCAGTGCGGCGACCAGCTTCGGCATCTTCGTCACGCTGGACGCCATGTACGTCGAAGGCCTGGTGCACATCACCGAACTCGGTGGCGAGTACTACAAGTTCGACGAGGCGCGCCAGGAGCTGCGCGGCGAGCGCACCGGTATCCGCTATGCCATTGGCGCGCGGGTGCGGGTGCAGGTCAGCCGCGTGGACCTGGACGGCCGCAAGATCGACTTCCGCCTGGTGCGCGAAGGCGAAGAGCTGCTGGGCCGTGCGCTCAAGGACAAGGGTGTCGGCGGCGGTGGCCCCGGTGGTGGTGGCAGCGCGCGCAAGTCGGGCGGCCGGTCGGGCGGGCGCAAGGCCGACAAGGGCCCAGCCCCGTCAGCCACCGAGCAGGCGGGCCTGTCGCGGGAGCGTGCTGCACGCTCGCCGATCCAGTCCTTGAAAGCGTCGGTCAAGAGCGCCGTGGCCGGCAAGCAAAACAAGGCCAAGGCGCGCAAGCCGCGCCGCAGCTGACCGAGGCGGCGCTCGCCCGTGCCCACGGCTGCGTGCCTGGGCAACGGGCATCTGCCTGCCTGAGCTGGGTGCTCACTTATTGATAGCTGCTAGCGCTTGATGGACAAGCGGTAGCGGCTATTTTTATTTCAAGAAGCCGCCAGCCGCCCGGGCAGATTGGGCAGGCTGGACAGAATGAGCAGCCTCGGCCAGCGACCCCAGAAAACGGGCGTATCGCTGCGCTGTGTCTGCCGGTGCTTCCATCATGGGCAGGTGGCCGATGCCGGGCAGCGTTTCGGCCTTTGCCTGGGGCAGCAGTGTCTGCAGCCGCTGCAGCCCTGACGGGTCGAACACGCGGTCGCTGCCGCCCCACAGCGCAAGGGTGGGGTGGCGCTGCAACTGGTCCAGATGCTGCTCCAGCAGGTAGCGGTCCTTCAACTGCGCGTCCCACAGCCGGGTGTTGGATGCCGCGTTGCGCAAGGCATCCTGCTCGGAGGCCTGCAGGATGGGGTAGGGGAGAAAGGGGCGCTTTTCAAACACCAGCGCCATCATGGCGTCAAAGGCTGCCGCATCGTGCGCCACAAGGGGACGTTGCCCCGCGTCGATCAGCCGGTCCATCGCGCTGGGTTGTGGGGACCGGATGCCGTGCGGTGCACCGATGAAGGCCACGCTGGCCACGCGGTCCGGGTACTGCACCGCAAAAAGCGCGGCGATGGTGCCGCCCATGGAATTGCCCGCCAGGTGAACGCGCTCCAGACCCACAGCATCGAGCCACGCGGCCAGGCGCTGCGTGTGCGCGGCATAGTCGTACGGCTGATCGTCACGCCGGGTGCTCTCGCCAAAGCCGGGAATGTCGGGGGCAATCACCCGGTACTGACCGGTCAGGGGTCGCGCAAAATCCACCCAATGGTCCTTCTCCGCAAAAATGCCGTGCAGCAAGACGATGGGCATGCTGCCGTCGCGCGAGCCCTGCGGCGCGGGGGCTTGGGGCGTGCCGCTGTCCAGATAGTGCACGGTGTGCATCGCGGCGGTGATGGTCTTTTCTTCCATGCCCGACAGGCTGCGGTTCAGATGCAGCAACGGCTCCTTGAACAGCGACGGAGCACCGTAGTAGAGCGCGGGGGCGCTCATCAGGGCCAGGGTTGCTGCAGCAGTAGCAGAAAAGAAAGCGATGCGTTTCAAGAGTGGGTCTCCCTGAGGTGGTGTGTTCATGCTGCGGTGGCGCGGGCTGCGTGGGGGGGTGGGTGGAGCCACGCAGGTCCCCGGTACGTCATCGCGTCATGGCGGCCGGGCGAGGCTACCGAGAACACGCTCATAAAACTTGCAGGTTTGGGCTATGCCAGCGACCAACACACTGACTCTCTGCACTGACAAGGCGCTCTATGTGGGCGAGATTCCGGCCACGGGCTGGCATTGCCATGCGGCTCCGGTTCTGCTCATCGGCCTGTCGGGCCGGTTTGCGTTGCACTGGGGCGCCGGGCGGGCAGAGACGTGCCGCAGCGCGCTGGTGGCGGCGGGCGTCGAGCACGTGTTCGACCCGTGTGGCGAGACGGTGGCGTTGGTGTACCTAGAGCCCGACTCCCACGAGGCACGCAGCCTGCGACGACCGTTCGAGCAACTGGGCGGGGTGGTGCTGGATGTGGCGGTGCCTGTGGCGGCGCGCAGCACCATGGATACCTATCTGCGCCACTTCGACCTGCCCGCATTGCTGCCGTGCGTGGGCGGTGACCCGGGGCGGCCGCTGGATGCGCGGGTGGCGCGCAGCCTGCAGGCTTTGCGCCATCCCCCGCAGGAGCGCCGGGAGCGCATTGCACGCGCCGGGCTGGCCACTGGCGTGCAGCTGTCCACCTCGCGTTTCAACCACCTGTTTCGCGCCGAGATGGGCGTGAGCCTGCGCAGCTACCGGGTGTGGTCGCAGGTGCGGCTGGCCATGGCGGGCCTGGCCGTCAGCCCCCGCCTGACCGACGCGGCACTGCACGGCGAGTTTGCCGACTCGGCCCATTTCAGCCGCATGTTCCGACAGACCTTTGGCATGACGCCGTCGAGCGTGCTCAAGCCCTTGAGGCAAGTCACGCTGCTGGCGTGAGAGTCAGGCAGGCGCTGCACCCAGCAGCGCGCCCTGTGCACATGATGCTGGGGTCGAGGTAGAGGGATAGGTCGAAGTCAATGCAGGTCTGCGGCGGCCTGGGTTGCCTTGCGGCGCAGCTCACCCAAGGCAACGCGCGATGTTCGATGTCGATGTGTATCTGCTGCACGCAATGCGTTGCGTCAGCCGCCCAACCGCCGCGCCAGCGCGCTGGCGGTCAGTGCCTGGCCCGCAGGCCATGCATCCGCAGCCTGGCCGTGCAGGTAGACCGCTTCGCTGGCTGCGCGCAAAGCGCTGGCACCTGCGGCCAGGTGGGCCCCCACCATGCCGGCCAGCACATCGCCGGTGCCTGCCGTGGCCAGCCGGGCATTGCCGGTGGGGTTGATGGCCGGCGCCCGGTCCGCCGCCGCCACCACGGTGCCTGAGCCCTTGAGCACCGCCACACAGTTGAACTGGGCAGCCAGCTGGTGCGCCGCGGCCAGGCGGTCGGCCTGCACCTCGGCGGTGGACAGGCCCAGCAGCCGTGCGGCTTCGAGCGGGTGGGGCGTCAGCACCGTCGGCTGGCCGCGCTGGCCGCGTGCGACCACCAGCGCATGCAGCGCGGCATTGGGGGCGATGGCGTTGAGCGCATCGGCATCCAGCACCAGGCGCGCCGCGCGCTCGATGACGTCGGACAGCACGCGCTCCACCGCCTGGCCGCCGCCACAACCGCAGACGACGGTGAGTTGCTCCAGGTCCAGCGCTTCGAACCGGCGGAACATGAGTTCAGGCTGCTGCAGGTCCAGCTGCAGGTGCCCGTGGTCGAGCAGCGCGACCAGCACCCGGCCCGCCCCCGCATGCAGGGCCGCCGATGCCGCCAGCAGCGCCGCGCCGCCCATGCCCATGCCGCGGTCGGCCAGGCCCTCGCCACCCACCACGGCCACATCGCCGTAGCTGCCCTTGTGGCTGGCATGCGCGCGCGGCGTGGCCTGGGCGGGGCCCGACAGCCAGGCAGAGGGGGTTGCCTGGCCGATGTCCATGCCCAGGGTGTCCAGCCACACCTGCCCTGCCGCATCGCGCCCGGCGGCGGTGAACAGCCCGGGCTTCAGGGTGAGCAGGCTCAGTGTGTGGCGCGCGGGTGCAGTGTGGTGGGCGGCAGGCAGATGGTGCTCGGCCGCAGGCGCGAGGCCGCTGGCAAACTGGCCGGTGTCGGCATCCAGCCCGCTGGGCAGGTCGACGCATAGTACCGGCGCCGGGCTGGTGCGCAGTGCGTGCAGGCAGGCCAGCAGGCAAGGGTCCGGCACACGGCTGGGTGCGGTGGGTTTAGACGACACGCCGATGCCCAGTAGCGCATCGATGCACAGGTCTGCAGCCGTCATCTGCTCGGGCGGGCCATCGGCCCAGCACACGCCCGCATCGCGCGCCCGGTGCCACGACGCCAATGCGTCGGCGGGCGCGCGGTCGGGCTCGCCCAGCCAGGTCAACACCACCTGGCGGCCGCTGCGCTGCAGATGGACGGCGGCTTCCAGGCCGTCTCCGCCGTTGTTGCCCGGGCCGCAGGCGATCCACACCGTGCGGGCGTGTGGGGCAAGGGCCAGGGCCAGGCGGGCCACGGCAGCGCCCGCGCGTTGCATCAGCGTGTGCGGGGGCAGGGCGGCTGCAGCCGCGTGCTCGATGCGCCGGGTAGCGGCGGTGTTGAATAGCGGGTGGGGCTGGTGGGGCGCGATGCGGTGCATGGGGTGTGAGGCTGCGCGCCAGGTGCGGTCCGAGACCGCTGACGGCGCACTGCAATGCTGCAAGCTGTGGTGGCGGTCATTGTGCCCCTCGCGCGCCTCGTGCCCTGCGGGGGTAGGGGGGCTTCATGGTGTTGGTGGGGATCGAAAGATGCCGGCCTCAGCAGCCTGCCTGCCCGGCCGACGACGTTGCACAGCCTGCCGGTGCGCCAGGGGCAACGGCGCGCCGCGTGTGCTGCGGGCGCCGGGGCAGGTCAGAACCTGCGCATGCCCAGGCCGTCGAGGTTGATTTCGGGTTCGCGTTGCGCAACCAGATCGGCCACGGCCCGCGCGCTGCCGCAGGCCAGGGCCCATCCCCCGGCACCGTGGCCGGTGTTGAGCCACAGGCCCGGCAGGCCGCTGGCGCCCACCACCGGCGCGCCGTCGGGCAGCATGGTGCGGGCGCCGCGCCAGATCTGCAAGCTGGCGGACAGCTGTGCGCCGCCCGGAAACCAGTCGTTGAGCGTGCGGTACAGGCGCTGCAGCGTCGGTGTGTGGTGCTCGGCATTGGCACCCGCCAGCTCGGCGCCACCGGCGATGCGCACGCGCTGGCCCAGCCGGGTGATGCTGATCTGCTGGGCCATGTCCACCACGCTGGAGCGCGGGGCGTGGGTGTCTTCCCGCAGCGGCGCGCTGACCGAATAGCCGTACACGGCGGTCATCGGCAGGCCCAGGCCCAGCGCGGGCAGCAGCGCGGCAGAAGCCATGCCCGCGCACAGCACCACCGCGTCGAAGCGGTGCAGCTCGGCCTCGCCCTGCACGGTCACGCCGGTGGGGCTGCTGCTGACGCGGTTGATGCGGGTGCCGAACGCGAACTGCACGCCTGCGCCCTGCGTGCCCTGGCGCAGCAGCTGGGCAAACAGGCGGCAGTTGCCCGCCCAGGCGTCGGGCAGGTGGATGGCGCCGGCCAGCGGTGCTTCGGGCGACAGGCCGGGCTCGATCTTGCGTGCCGCATCGGCATCGATCTCGTGCACGGCCACGCCCGCATCGCGCAGCACCTGCAGCGCAGGCTGCAGCGCCTGGCGTTCGGCCTCGCTGCGCAGCAGCACCAGCCGGCCGTCGCAGGCTTCGAAGTCGAGTTCGTGTTGGGTGGCAATCGTCTTGAGCCGCGCCAGGCTGTACTGCGCCAGGCGTTCGAGGGCTGGGGCGGGGGCACTGTGCTGGCGGGCGGCGCTGCGCCAGCGCCACAGCCACGCCAGGTTGGCGCGCCCGATGCCGCCGGCCAGCCGCAGTGTGGCTTGGGCGCCCGTGAGCCGCAGCGCCTGGCCGAAGCCGGGCACGGCCCAGGGGTTCAGCACATGGGGGGCCAGCAGGCCGGCCGTGGCAAAGCTCGCCTCTTCGGCCGCAGCGCTGCGCTGTTCAAAGACGGTGACCTCGTGGCCGTCGCTGGCCAGTTCGTAGGCAGTGGTGACGCCGACAATGCCGGCGCCCACGATGGCAATCTTCATGAATATGCGGTTTTAGGCCGGTAGCGCTTGATAGGCAAGCGCTGACAGCTATTGTTTTTGTAGTATCTGCTCGATCTGCTGGCCGACATTGAGCACCGCATCATCCCGCAGCGCCCCGTGCCAGACCATGATGCCGACCGGGAGTTCCCCGGCCACGTGGCAGGGCAGCGAGAGCGCGCAGCCGTCCAGCAGGTTGATGGCGCTGGTGTTGCGCAGCAGCAGGTTGTTGACGCGAAAGAACTCGGTGTCGCGCTCGGCCCCGGGGGCCACGTCGGACAGCAGTGGCGCCACGATGGGCACGGTGGGCGACAGCAGGGCATCGTACCCGTCGATGGCATCCTGTATGCGCGCTATCCACTGCTGGCGCGCCTGCAGCAGGTCGATGTATTCCCAGGCCATCACCGTGGCGCCTTTTTCGATGCGCTGGCGCACCCGCGGGTCGTAACGCTCCGGCACCTGCTGGAGCAGGTCGCGGTGCCAGGCATAGGCTTCGGGCGCGGCAAAGCCGTAGGCGGGCTGCTCCTGCACGGCCGGCAGGTCGATGGTGTCAATGGTCGCCCCGGCCGCGCGCAGCGTGGAGAGGGTGCGCTCGAACGCCCGCGCCACGGTGGCGTCCATGCCGTCCAGGAACAGCGTGCGGGGCATGGCCAGGCGGTACTGCGATAGCGGTGCCTGGCTGCGCGTCACGCGCCGCGCGGCCAGTATTTCGTGCACCACGATGGCATCGCGCACCGTGCGGGTCAGTGCGCAGGCGGTGTCGAGCGTGGTGGACAGCGGCACGGCACCCGACGTCGGCACGAGCCGCGCCGTGTTCTTGAACCCCACGATGCCGTTGAGCGCCGCCGGAATGCGGATGGAGCCGCCGGTGTCCGACCCGAGGCCTATAAATGCCGCCCCCGTGGCCACCGAGACCCCGGCGCCTGACGAGGAGCCGCCCGGCACGCGCGGCGCGCCAGGCAGGGCGCCGTGGCGCGCGTCGAATGCCGCCGGAGTGCCGAAGTGCGGGTTCACACCCACGCCCGAAAAAGCGAACTCCACCATGTTCGTGCGGCCGATGACGGCGGCGCCCGCAGCCCGCAGCCGCGCCACCGCAGGGCTGTCCTGGGCGGCTGCCGGCGCCCCTGCCAACGCCGTGGAGCCGGCTGCCGTGGGCTGGCCTGCGATGTCGAACAGGTCCTTGACCGAGACCGCCAGGCCCGCCAAAGGCAGGCGGTCGATGCCAGGTTGCACCGCAGTGGTGCGTGCGGACTCGAAGTCCGTGCGCAGAAAGCTGTGGGTGTTGGCGGGTGCCAGCGCTGCGTCCATGCAGCGCTCGAGCTCGGCTGGAGCGGTGGCGGCGCCACCCTGCAGGCGGGCGCGGGTGGCGGTCAGGTCGGCAAACATGGGTATGCTAGAATCCTTGGGTTTTGCTGGGAGCAGTAGCGCGGGCAGGGCGGCAGTGCAGAGGGGGAATCGATGTCGAGTCGATTCGTTCAATGAAAGCACCGTAGCCGGCGCGTGTGGCAGCTTTCGCAAGACTAATCGCAAACCAGCCCTGTCAAGGTGTTGCGCTGCTGGTGCAAACGCACCGCATCGCAAGTATTGGGGCTGGATTTTAGACCCAACCTTTGGAGTATTTTTATGTCCGTTACCATGCGCGAAATGCTGGAAGCCGGTGTCCACTTCGGTCACCAAACCCGCTTCTGGAACCCCAAGATGGCCCCCTACATCTTCGGCCATCGCAACAAGATTCACATCATCAACCTGGAAAAGTCGCTGCCACTGTTCCAGGAAGCCCAAAAGTTCGCCAAGCAACTGGCTGCCAACCGCGGCACGATCATGATGGTCGGCACGAAGCGCCAAGCCCGTGAAATCCTGTCCACCGAAGCCCTGCGCGCAGGCGTGCCCTTCGTGGACCAGCGCTGGCTCGGCGGCATGCTGACCAACTTCAAGACGGTCAAGACCTCGATCAAGCGCCTCAAGGACATGAAGGCCCAGCAAGAAGCTGGCCTCGACAGCCTGAGCAAGAAGGAGCAACTGACGTTCTCCCGCGAAATCGCCAAGCTCGAAAAGGACATCGGCGGCATCCAGGACATGGCTGCTCTGCCAGACGCCATCTTCATCATCGACGTGGGCTTTCACAAGATCGCCGTGGCCGAAGCCAAGAAGCTGGGCATTCCGCTGATCGGTGTGGTCGATACGAACCACTCGCCTGAAGGCATCGACTACGTGATCCCCGGCAACGACGACTCGGCCAAGGCCGTGACGCTGTACGCCCGTGGTATCGCTGACGCGATCATCGAAGGCCGTGCCAACGCCGTGAACGAAGTGGTCAAGGCCGCTACGACGACCGAGAGCTCCGACGAGTTCGTGGAAGTGCAAGAAGCCGCCGCCTGATACCCGGCTGCGCGACTCGTCGCGAATGAAAGCGGGGCTCCTGGTTAGCCCCCTTTTTTTTAGGCTGAATCCAATCCGATCCGATCGATCAATCGATTGAACTGAACACTGAAGGAATAAAGATGGCTGCAATTACCGCAAGCATGGTCGCCGAACTGCGCGCCAAGACCGACGCTCCCATGATGGAATGCAAGAAGGCCCTGACGGAAGCCGAAGGCGACCTGGTCAAGGCTGAAGAGCTGCTGCGCGTCAAGCTGGGCACCAAGGCTGGCAAGGCCGCTTCGCGCGTCACCGCCGAAGGCGTGGTCGCCAGCTTCATCAACGGCGACGTGGGTGCGCTGGTCGAAGTCAACAGCGAAACCGACTTCGTGTCGAAGAACGACAGCTTCCTGGCCATGGCCAGCGCCGCTGCCAAGCTGGTGGCCGAGCACAACCCTGCCGACATCGAAGCCCTGGGCGCGCTGCCCTACGAGCAAGACAGCTTCGGCCCCACGCTCGAAGACGTACGCAAGGGCCTGATCGGCAAGATCGGCGAGAACATGTCGTTCCGCCGCTTCAAGCGCTTCAGCGGCTCCAACCTGGCGGCCTACCTGCACGGCTCGCGCATCGGTGTGGTGGTGGAGTTCGACGGCGACGCTGCTGCCGCCAAGGACGTTGCCATGCACGTGGCTGCCATGAAGCCTGTGTCCCTGACCAGCGCCGACGTGCCTGCCGACCTGATCGCCAAGGAGCGCTCGGTCGCTGAAGGCAAGGCCGACGAAGCCAACAAGGAGCTGGTCGCTGCCGGCAAGCCCGCGCAAAGCGCCGAAATCACTGCCAAGCGCATCGACGGCGCCGTGCAGAAGTACCTCAAGGAAGTCTCGCTGGCTGACCAGGTCTTCGTGAAGGCCGCCGATGGCAAGCAGACCGTGGCCCAGATGCTCAAGGCTGCCAACACCAACGTGAAGGGCTTCACGCTCTACGTCGTGGGTGAAGGTATCGAGAAGAAGGTCGACGACTTCGCCGCCGAAGTGGCCGCGCAGGTCGCTGCTGCCAAGGCCGCTGCAGCCTGATCGGCTGCACCCAAGCCCTGCCCCCACACTCATTGCCGTACGTATTGCCACTGGAGAAAACACACATGTCCAACGCCGCACCAGCCCACAAGCGCATCCTGCTCAAGCTGTCTGGTGAGGCGCTGATGGGTGATGACTCCTTTGGCATCAACCGCGCCACCATCATTCGCATGGTGGAAGAGATTGCCGAAGTGACCCGCCTGGGCGTCCAGGTGGCCGTGGTGATCGGTGGGGGCAATATTTTCCGCGGTGTGGCGGGCGGCTCGGTCGGTATGGACCGGGCCACTGCCGATTACATGGGCATGCTGGCCACGGTGATGAACGCACTGGCCCTGGCCGACGCGATGGACAAGCAGGGCCTGGTGGCCCGCGTGATGTCCGCCATTGCCATCGAACAGGTGGTCGAGCCCTATGTGCGCCCCAAGGCGCTGCAGTACCTCGAAGAAGGCAAGGTCGTCGTCTTTGCCGCCGGCACCGGCAACCCCTTCTTCACCACCGACACGGCTGCGGCCCTGCGCGGTGCCGAGATCGGTGCCGAGCTGGTGCTCAAGGCCACCAAGGTGGACGGCGTTTATACTGCCGACCCCCAGAAGGACCCCACCGCCACGCGCTATACGAAGCTCAGCTTCGATGAGGCCATGTCCCGCAACCTGGGCATCATGGATGCCACGGCGTTTGCGCTGTGCCGCGACCAGAAGCTGCCGGTGCGTGTGTTCTCCATCATCAAGCACGGCGCCTTGAAGCGCGTGGTGATGGGTGAAGACGAAGGTACGCTGGTTTACGCTTGATGATTTGCCGCCGCGCTGTGCATTGCCGGTGACTGGCTAGAGGAGAACAACATGACGATTGCCGATATCAAGAAAAATGCAGAAACCAAGATGGACCAGTCCATCACGGCGTTCAAGAACAACCTGCAGAAGATCCGCACCGGCCGTGCCAATCCTGCATTGCTCGACTCGGTCCAGGTGGAGTACTACGGCTCTTTCGTGCCGCTGAGCCAGGTGGCCAACGTCTCCCTGATCGACTCGCGCACCATCAGCGTTCAGCCCTGGGAAAAGGGCATGGGTGCCAAGATCGAAAAGGCCATCCGCGAAAGCGACCTGGGCCTGAACCCTGCGTCCATGGGTGACCTGATCCGCGTGCCGATGCCGCCCATGAGCGAAGAGCGCCGCAAGGAAATGACCAAGCTGGCCCGCAACGAAGGCGAGAGCGCCAAGATCGCCGTGCGCAACCTGCGCCGCGATGCCAACGAATCGGTCAAGAAGCTGGTCAAGGACAAGCTGGCGTCCGAAGATGACCAAAAGCGCGCCGAAACCGACGTGCAGAAGTTCACCGACCGCCACATCGCCGAAGTCGATGCACTGGTGGCGGCCAAGGAACAGGAAATCATGGCGGTCTGAGTTCCCGTTACCAGGGTTCTCTGAACGTTTTGCATGTCTGAATCTCCGGTGGTGCCTCACCACATCGCCATCGTCATGGATGGCAACGGCCGCTGGGCCAAGCGCCGCTTTCTGCCGCGCCTGGCAGGCCACAAGCAAGGGGTCGATTCGCTGCGCCGCTGTGCGCGCGCCTGCGCGCAGCGCGGCGTTGCGGTGCTGACCGTCTTCGCTTTTTCTTCCGAAAACTGGAATCGCCCGGCCGATGAGGTGTTCGGCCTCATGGAGCTGCTGGCCATGGCGCTGGCGCGCGAGGTGCCCGAGCTCAAGAAGGACGGCGTGCGCCTGTACTTCGTGGGCGACCGCGCCGGCCTGTCGCCCAAGGTGCAGGCTGGCCTGGCCCAGGCAGAGGCCGCCACCGCCGGCAACGACCGCCTCATTCTGAACGTCTGCTTCAACTATGGCGGGCGCTGGGACATCGCGCAGGCGGCGGCGTCACTGGCCGCGCGTGGAGAGCCCATCACCGAAGCCAGCCTGCAGGGTGCGATGGGCCTCGCCCACGTGTCAGACCCTGACCTGGTGATCCGCACCGGGGGTGAAATGCGGATCAGCAATTTTCTGCTGTGGCAGGCCGCATACTCCGAGTTCATCTTCAGCGACCGGCTGTGGCCGGATTTCGACGAGTCGGCGCTGGATGAGGCGATTGCAGCCTACAGCGGCCGCGAGCGCCGTTTTGGTAAAACCTCCGAACAGATCCTGTCCGCGCATCCCCAGTCGATGCCCGGTTGAGAACCTGAACGGGTTCTGAAAGGTCCCATGCTCAAACAGCGTGTCATCACAGCCCTGGTCCTGCTGGCTATTTTGTTGCCAGCGCTTTTCTATTCGTCCACCGTGCCTTTCACCGTCGTGGTGCTGGTGCTGATGGCCGCCGGTGCCTGGGAGTGGGGGCGCCTGAGCGGTTTTGGCCAGGCGGGGTCTGTGGCCGTGGGCGCTGCGTGCGTGGCCCTGTGCGCCGGCTCGTGGGCGCTGGGCTGGGTGGGCCGTCCACTCACCGGGCTGTGGGTAGTGGGCGGCGGGCTGTGGGTGCTCTCGACCGTATGGCTGCTCAAGGCGGGTGTGCCGGGCTGGGCCCGCATTCCGTCCGCGGTACGTCTGGCCGCCGGGGTGCTGGCACTGTGGTTGGCCTGGCTTGCGGTGGTGCAGGCGCGCAATGTGGGCATCAACTTTTTGCTGTCGGTGCTGCTGCTGGTGTGGGTCGCCGATATCTTTGCGTACTTTGCCGGCCGCGCGTTCGGTTTGCGTTTCACCAAGGGCAAGCTCGCTCCGTCCATCAGCCCCGGCAAGAGCTGGGAGGGCGTGTGGGGCGGTCTGGCCGGCGTGGTGGTCATGGCCTTCATCTGGGTGGCGGCCGATGCCCATTGGCAGGCGGCGGTGCCAAGTTTCTACAGCCGCATGGCACAGCAAGGCTGGTGGCTGCTGGTGATTGCGGCGCTGTTCATGGTCGCCATGAGTGTCTCGGGCGATCTGGTCGAATCGCTGATCAAGCGCAGCGCCGGCGTGAAGGACAGCAGCAATTTGCTGCCCGGACACGGCGGCGTGCTCGACCGTGTGGACGCCTTGCTGCCCACCTTGCCTCTGGCCATGATGCTCACCAGCCTGACGGCAACTTTTTGATGATGAAACAACGACTCACGGTCCTGGGCTCCACAGGCTCCATCGGTACCAGCACGCTCGATGTGGTGGCCCGCCACCCGGACCGCTTCGAAGTATTTGCCCTGAGCGCAGCCACGCAGGTCGAGCTGATGCTGGCGCAGTGCGCGCAGTTCACGCCCCGCTTCGCCGTGATGGCCAGCGAGCCGCATGCGCGGGAGCTGGCCGATAAATTGAAGGCCAATGGCCTCTCAACGCAGGTCCTGCAAGCGGCAGATGCTCTTGAAACGATAGCGTCACATCCTGAGGTGGATGCCGTCATGGCGGCGATTGTGGGCGCTGCAGGTTTGTCGCCGTGCCTCGCGGCGGCCCGCGCTGGCAAGCGCCTGCTGCTGGCCAACAAGGAGGCCTTGGTGGTCGGCGGCGGGTTGTTCATGCAGACCGTGAAGCAGGGCGGGGCCACGCTGCTGCCGATCGACAGCGAGCATTCGGCCATCTTCCAGTGCCTGCCAGAAGACCCCGCCACCTGGCCAGACCGGGTGGACAGCATCCTGCTCACTGCATCAGGCGGGCCCTTCCGCCAACGCGACCCGGCAACGCTGTCAGAGATCACGCCGGCCCAGGCCTGCGCGCACCCCAATTTCTCGATGGGGCGCAAGATTTCGGTGGACTCCGCCACCATGATGAACAAGGCGCTCGAAGTGATCGAGGCGCGCTGGTTGTTCGACCTGCACCCGGACCAGATCAAGGTGGTGATCCATCCGCAGCAGATCATTCATTCGATGGTGCAGTTCAAGGATGCATCGATCCTGGCCCAGCTGGGCACGCCCGACATGCGCGTACCCATCGCTTGCGGCCTGGCCTGGCCCGAGCGCATTGCCAGCGGAGCGAGCCGGCTCGATTTTTCCACGCTGTCTGCGCTGGCCTTCGAGGATGCCGACGCCATCCGCTTCCCCGGTTTGCACCTGTCCTGGCAGGCGCTCAAGGCCGCAGAAGGGACCACAGCCGTCCTCAATGCCGCCAACGAGGTCGCTGTAGGGGCATTTCTGCAGGGGCGGCTGCGGTTTGATCGTATCCACGCGGTAAATCTTGCAACTTTGGATGCGGTGTCGCCCTCCAAGCCAGATTCACTGGCTGCGCTGCTGGACCTGGACGCCCAGGCTCGCCATGCTGCCGAACATGCGGCCGTCCGCATGGCGGCCTGAGCGCCTCCCCAGAGATTTACGGAAACCCCACCATGCTGCTCACCATCGTTGCCTTCATCGTCGCCCTGGGCATTCTGATTGCCGTGCACGAGTACGGGCACTACCGCGTGGCAGTGGCGTGTGGCGTGAAGGTACTGCGGTTCTCCGTGGGGTTCGGCCACCCGCTTCTGCGCTGGCAGCCTAAAGGGTCGCCGACGGAATTCGTGCTGGGAGCTTTCCCATTGGGCGGCTACGTCAAGATGCTCGACGAGCGGGAGGCGCCGGTTGCGCCCGAAGAGCGGCACCTGGCCTTCAACACGCAGCCTTTGCGCTCGCGTGCTGCCATCGTGGCGGCAGGGCCCATCGCCAATCTGCTGCTGGCAATGCTGCTCTACGCCATTGTGAACTGGAACGGCGTGCAGGAGCCCAAGGCGGTGCTGGCCAGCCCGGTGGTGGGCTCTGTGGCCCACAGTGCAGGCCTGCGCGGCGGTGAACTGGTAGCGCAGGCTGCGCTCGGCACCGACGACCTGGAGCCCGTGCGCTCGTTTGAAGAACTGCGCTGGCTGCTGACGCGCGGCGCTCTGGAGGGCGACACCGTGCGCCTGGATGTCCAGCCCCAGTCGGGCGCGGCGCACCGCGAAATCCGGCTCGACATGTCCAAGATCGACACCCGCGAGGCTGACGCACAGCTGTTTCGCAAAATCGGCATTCTGGGGCCGTGGACACGGCCTGTTCTGGGTGACTTGATGGCCGATGGAGCCGCCGCACGCGCCGGATTGCGCCAGGGCGACGTGATCCTGAAAGTGGGCGCCACCGATGTGGTGGACGGCCAGCAACTGCGCGAGCTGATCCGCCAGTCGGTGAACGGTACGCAGCCTGTCACCCAACCGTGGCGCATCGATCGCTCTGGCCAGGTGCTGAACCTGGACGTGACACCAGACGTCAAGTCCGAATCGGGCACGACCGTGGGCCGCATCGGCGCCTATGTGGGGGCGGCGCCGGAATTCGTGACGGTTCAGTACGGTGTGCTGGAGGGCGCGTGGAGTGGCGTGGTCAAGACCTGGGACGTGTCCATCCTCACGCTGCGCATGATGGGCCGGATGGTGATCGGCGAGGCGTCGCTCAAGAACCTGAGCGGGCCGCTCACCATTGCAGACTATGCCGGCCGCTCGGCCAGCCTGGGCCTCACGCAGTACCTGGTCTTCCTGGCGCTCATCAGCGTCAGCCTGGGCGTGCTGAACCTGCTGCCGCTGCCAGTTTTGGACGGTGGGCACCTGATGTATTATCTTTGGGAGGGTGTTACGGGCAAGGGAGTGTCAGACGCATGGATGGAACGCCTGCAGCGCGGAGGCGTTGCAGTGTTGCTTGTCATGATGTCCATAGCCTTGTTCAACGACGTCACCCGGCTTTTTGGCTAACTTTTGCCGCACTTGCAACGCAACTGCGGCTCCAGCTTCATTCATGAAAAAACACATCAATCGCCTGGGCGTGCGTACTGCATCGGCCGTTGCAGCCATGATTTTCGCTGCCAATGCGGCATGGGCATTGGAGCCCTTCAAGGTGCAGGACATCCGCGTCGAGGGTCTGCAGCGCGTGGAGCCTGGCACCGTGTTCGCATCCATGCCGCTTCGTGTGGGCGACGACTACAGCGACGAGAAGGGCGCGGCCGCCATTCGTTCGCTGTTCGGCCTGGGCCTTTTCAAGGATGTACGCCTGGAAGCCAGCGGCAATGTGCTGGTGGTGGTGGTGGAAGAGCGCCCTACGGTGGCGGACGTCGACTTTGCCGGCACACGCGAGTTCGACAAGGACACGCTCAAAAAAGCCATGCGCGATGTGGGCCTGACCGAAGGCCGCCCCTACGACAAGGCGCTGACCGACCGCGCCGAGCAGGAGCTCAAGCGCCAGTACATCAACAAGAGTCTCTACGGCGCTGACGTGGTGACCACGGTGACGCCCATCGAGCGCAACCGCGTCAACCTCACGTTCACGGTGACCGAGGGCGAGCCTGCCAAGATCAAGGAAGTGCGCATCGTCGGCAACAAGGCATTCAGCGAATCCACGCTCAAGGGCCTGTTCGATCAGGACACGGGTGGCTGGCTCAGCTGGTACACCAAGTCCGACCGCTACTCGCGCGCCAAGCTCAATGCCGACCTGGAGACGCTGCGCTCGTACTACCTGCAGCGCGGCTACCTCGAATTCCGCGTGGATTCCACGCAGGTCGCCATCTCGCCGGACAAGCAGGACATCTCCATCATCGTCAACGTGACGGAAGGCGAGCGCTATGTCGTCTCCGGCGTGAAGCTCGAAGGCAACTACCTCGACCGCGATGACGAGTTCAAATCGCTTGTCACCATCCGTGCCGGCGAGCCCTACAACGCGGACCAGATCACCGAGACCACCAAGGCTTTCTCGGAATACTTCGCGCGCTTCGGCTTTGCCTTTGCCCGCGTCGAGGCCGTGCCGGAAATCGACCGCGAGAACAACCGCGTCGCCTTCGTACTGCAGGCCGAGCCGTCGCGCCGCGCCTATGTGCGCCGCATCAACGTCAGCGGCAACAACCGCACGCGCGACGAAGTCATCCGCCGTGAGTTCCGCCAGTACGAAGCCTCGTGGTACGACGGCGAGAAGATCCGCCTGTCGCGCGACCGCGTGGACCGCCTGGGCTTCTTCACGGAAGTGAACGTCGAAACCCAGGAAGTCCCGGGCTCGCCAGACCAGGTGGACCTGGTGATCAACGTGGCCGAAAAGCCCACGGGTTCGCTGCAGATGGGCGTGGGCTTCTCCAGCGCCGAAAAGGTGTCGCTGTCGTTCGGTATCAAGCAGGAAAACATCTTCGGCTCGGGCAACTACCTGGGCATCGATGTGAACACCAGCAAGTACCGCCGCACGCTGGTGTTCAGCACCACCGACCCGTACTTCACGAAGGAAGGCATCTCGCGCACGCTGGACCTGTACTACCGCACGGACAAGCCGTACGAAGACCAGGGCGGCAACTACCAGTTGGTGACCACCGGGAGTTCGGTGCGTTTCGGCGTGCCTTTCAGCGAGACCGACACCGTGTTCTTCGGTGGCGGCCTGGAGCAGACCAAGATCAAGCCGGGCACCAACATCCCTGCCACGTACCTAGCCTACGCCGACCAATTCGGCTACAGCAGCACGTCGATTCCGCTGACTATCGGCTGGTCGCGTGACGAGCGTGACAGCGCGCTCGCACCCAACTCTGGCCGCTACCAGCGCCTCAATTCCGAGTGGTCCGTGGCCGGCGACGCCCGCTACGTGCGCGCCAATTACCAGTACCAGCACTATGTTCCGCTGAACAAGCGCTTCACGCTCGCGTTCAATGGCGAGGCGGGTATCGGCAAGGGCATGAACGGCCGTCCGTTCCCCGTGTTCAAGAACTTCTATTCGGGCGGTCTGGGCTCGGTGCGCGGTTTCGACCAGGGCACGCTGGGGCCGCGTGATGTGACCGGTGCGTCGCTGGGCGGGCCGAAGAAAGTCACCCTCAATGCGGAGCTGATCGCTCCGTTCCCTGGCGCTGGGAACGACCGGACCCTGCGCGTGTTTACCTTCTTTGACGTGGGTAACGTGTACGGAGAGAACGACAAGGTCACCTTCAGTGACATGCGTGCATCCGTGGGGCTGGGTCTGAGCTGGATTTCCCCACTCGGCCCGCTGCGTCTGGCGTTTGCGCAACCGGTGCGCAAGTTCGCTGGCGATAGAATCCAGAAACTGCAATTCCAGATTGGAACGTCTTTCTAATGAAATCCTTTTCTCGCCATATCTCCTTGGCCCTGCTGCTCGGCGCAGTCGCCGTCGCAGCCCCTGTGCAAGCGCAAGAGTCCTTCCGCGCCGGTTTTGTCAATACCGACCGCATCTTCCGTGAGGCCACCACGGCCAAGGCAGCCCAGGCCAAGCTCGAGCAGGAATTCGCCCGCCGTGAAAAAGAACTGGTAGACCTGGGCAACACCCTGAAGACCGCCAGCGAAAAGTTCGAGCGTGAAGCGCCCACCATGGCTGAGAGCCAGCGCACCACGCGCCAGCGCCAACTGGTGGACCAGGATCGTGACTTCCAGCGCAAGCGCCGTGAATTCCAGGAAGACCTGAGCGCCCGCAAGAACGAAGAACTCTCCCAGGTTCTCGAGCGTGCCAACAAGGTGGTCAAGCAGGTCGCAGAAGCTGAAAAGTACGACGTAATCCTGCAAGAGGCCGTCTACATCAACCCCAAGCACGACATCACCGACAAGGTGATCAAGGCACTGAATGCCGCTGCCGGCGCAAAGTAAGCCGCAGCGCAGGACAGGTGGCGCGTGAGCTTGCTTCTCGGGCACATTGTTGATGCGCTCGGTGGCTCGCTGGAGGGAGGGGCGGTGGCTGACACCACCATTTCCCGCATCGCGCCACTGGAGGTTGCGGGCCCGGGGGACCTCAGTTTTCTGAGTAACCCACGCTACCAACAGCAACTGGCCGCCTCCCGGGCGGCCTGTGTCATTGTGGCGCCCGCCATGCGCGAGGTGGCGTTGGCGCGTGGCCCGTGCATTGTTGCGGACAACCCCTACGTCTATTTTGCAAGGGCTACCCAGCTCTGGCGCCAGCATCTGGCACCTGCTGCCGTGCAGGGCTCGGTGCATGCCAGCGCGGTGGTGGACCCGACTGCCCAGGTACACGCCACGGCCACCATCGGCCCGCTGTGCGTGGTCGAACGCGGGGCTCGCATTGGTGCTGGCACCGTGCTCAAGTCGCGCGTCACGGTCGGTGAAGATTGCCACATCGGCGAGCGCTGCATCGTGCATGCCGGCG
Source organism: Acidovorax sp. LjRoot194 (assembly GCF_964253015.1). Taxonomy (NCBI): domain Bacteria; kingdom Pseudomonadati; phylum Pseudomonadota; class Betaproteobacteria; order Burkholderiales; family Comamonadaceae; genus Acidovorax; species Acidovorax sp. LjRoot194. The sequence continues at coordinate 2,201,657 of NZ_CAXUQB020000001.1, forward strand.
TGGTCATCGGTGCCGACGGTTTCGGGTTCGCTCCTGAGAAGGGGCAGTGGGTCAAGATCGAGCAGCTCGGCGCCGTCCGCATCGGCGACGATGTCGAGATCGGGGCCAACACCTGCATCGACCGCGGTGCACTGCAGGACACCGTCATCGAAGACGGCGTGAAGCTCGACAACCTGATTCAGGTGGGGCACAACGTGCGCATTGGCAAGCACTCGGCCATGGCCGGTTGCGTGGGTGTGGCCGGCAGTGCGACCATCGGTGCGCATTGCACCGTGGGCGGAGGCGCCATCGTGCTGGGGCATCTGGAGCTGGCCGACAACGTGCACATCTCGGCGGCCACCGTGGTCACGCGATCCATCACCCGGCCAGGCCAGTACACGGGCATGTTTCCCATCGACGACAATGCGCGCTGGGAAAAGAACGCTGCGACACTCAAACAATTGCACAGCTTGCGCGAGCGCATCAAGGCGCTGGAGCAGGCATTGAAAGCAGCATGAACGGAAGAAGAACTCGATGATGGATATCCACGCAATTCTCAAGCAACTGCCCCACCGCTACCCTTTCTTGCTGGTAGACAAGGTGATCGAGCTTGAGAGCAACACCCGCATCAAGGCGATCAAGAACGTCACGTTCAACGAGCCTTACTTCGGCGGGCATTTTCCAGGGCGTCCCGTGATGCCCGGCGTGCTGATCCTCGAAGCCCTGGCCCAGGCGGCCGGGTTGCTGGCTTTCGATGCCATGGGCAAGGTGCCCGATGAGAACAACATCTATTACTTCGTCGGCATCGACGGTGCGCGTTTCAAGCGCCCCGTGGAGCCGGGTGACCAGTTGATCCTGACCATCACCATCGACCGCGTGCGCGGCGGCATCTGGAAGTTCAAGGGCGTGGCGAGCGTGGGCGACGATGTGGCCTGCGAAGCCGAGCTCATGTGCACCATGCGCAGCGTAGGCTGATTGCCGCTGACACCGCTTTGACTTGATCTGTAGACCGTGAGCAATATCCATCCCACTGCCCTCGTGGCAGACGGCGCGAGCCTCGACCCCTCCATCACGGTGGGGCCGTACGCGGTCATTGGTCCGCACGTGAAGATTGGCGCAGGCACGGTCATCGGTCCTCACTGTGTGGTCGAAGGCCACACAACCATCGGGCAGGACAACCGCATTTTCCAGTTCGCTTCGGTCGGTGCAGCAAACCAGGACAAGAAGTACAAGGGTGAGCCCTGCGAGTTGGTCATCGGCGACCGCAATACCATCCGCGAGTTTTGCACGCTGCACATCGGCACGGTGCAGGACAAGGCCGTCACCCGCATCGGCGATGACAACTGGATCATGGCGTACACCCACGTGGCACACGATTGCGTGGTGGGCAACAACACCACGCTGGCCAACAACACCACGCTGGGCGGTCACGTCGAGCTGGGCGATTGGGTCACGGTGGGTGGCCTCACAGGGATCCACCAGTTCGTCAAGGTGGGTGCGCACGCGATGGTCGGTTTTGCCAGTGCGGTGTCACAGGACGTGCCACCGTTCATGATGGTCGATGGCAATCCCCTGTCGGTGCGTGGCCTCAATGTGGAGGGCCTGCGCCGCCGTGGTTTTTCGGCAGAGCGCATCGCGGTGATCAAGCAGGCGCACCGGCTGCTGTACCGCCAGGGTCTGACCCTCGCGGCGGCCCGCACCGCCATTGCCGATTTGCCGGTAGCACACCCCGAAGCGGCGGCTGATGTGGCGATGGTGCTCGGCTTTCTGGACCATTCCACACGCGGCATTGCCCGCTGATCGCCAGCATGAACGCATCCCCCCGCGTCGCCATGGTGGCGGGCGAAACATCGGGCGATCTGCTGGCCGGGCTCCTGCTCGATGGCATGCAGTCGCATTGGCCTGCGCTGCAGTCCTTCGGCATCGGCGGGCCGCAGATGGCGCGCCGCGGATTCGAGGCCTGGTGGCCGAGCGAGAAGCTGGCCGTGCACGGCTACAGCATGGAGGTGCTGCGCCGCCTGCGTGAGTTGCTGTCCATCCGCAAGTCGCTGCGGAGCGACCTGTTGAAGAACCGACCCGACGTGTTCATTGGCGTGGACGCCCCGGATTTCAACCTGGGACTCGAGGCCGACCTGCGAGCCGCGGGCATCAAGACAGTGCACTTCGTCTGCCCCTCGATCTGGGCATGGCGCGCAGACCGCGTCGAGAAGATCCGCCGCAGCGCGGACCATGTGCTGTGCATCTTTCCGTTCGAGCCCGAACTGCTCGCCCGGCACGGCATCGAGGCGACCTACGTCGGCCACCCGCTCGCTGGTGTGATTCCGATGGTGCCCGACCGCTCTGCCGCGAGAGCGCAGTTGGGCTTGCAGGATGCGGACGAGGTCGTGGCCATCCTGCCGGGCAGCCGCTCGTCCGAGATCCAGTACATCGCCAAACCATTCTTCGAGGCTGCAGCGCTTATCCGTCAAGCGCGGCCAGCTATCAAATTGGTAGTACCCGCGGTACCCGCCTTGCAAAGCCGTATTGCGCAGGTTGCGCAGGAATGCGGCTTGCAGGATGCGGTACAGATCGTGGCGGGCCAGTCGCATGCCGTGCTGGCCGCCTGTGATGCCACGCTGATCGCCAGCGGCACGGCCACGCTCGAGGCAGCGCTGTTCAAGCGGCCGATGGTCATCGCATACCACATGCAGCCCCTGAGCTGGTGGCTCATGCGCCGCAAGCAGTTGCAGCCCTGGGTAGGGTTGCCGAACATTCTGTGCGGTGAATTCGTGGTGCCTGAATTGATCCAGGATGCCGCCACGCCCGAGGCACTGTGCGCTGCCACACTGGATTGGCTGGACGCACGCAGGCACAATCCGTCCCGTATCAGTGCGCTGGAGCAGCGCTTCACCGTGCTGCATGAAAGCCTTCTCCGCAACACACCCCGACTGGCAGCCGATGCGATCCAGAAAATCCTCGCTCCCACAGCCTGAGCAAGCCAGCCTGCAGTGGCACCCCCCCGGACTCCTCGCCGGGGTGGACGAGGCCGGTCGCGGGCCGCTGGCCGGCCCGGTGGTGGCCGCTGCGGTCATCCTGGACGACCTGCATCCTATCGCGGGCCTGGCCGATTCCAAGACCCTAACCGCAGCCCGGCGCGAGAAGCTCTATGACGAGATCCGCGCCAAGGCCCTGTGCTGCTCCATCGCCGAAGCCACCGTCGAAGAGATCGATACCCTCAACATCCTGCAAGCCACCATGCTCGCGATGCGCCGTGCCGTGATCGGCCTGCGCCTCAAGCCCGTGCGGGTGCTGGTGGACGGTAACCGCTTGCCCCTGCTGGACGTGCCCGCCGAGGCCATCGTCAAGGGCGATGCGCTGGTGCAGGCCATCTCGGCCGCCTCCATCCTGGCCAAGGTGCACCGTGATCGCTGGTGCGCACAGATCGACCAGGACTTTCCCCATTACGGCTTTGCCGGCCACAAAGGCTACGGCACGGCCGTGCACATGGCTGCGCTGCGTGAGCACGGCGCCTGCATCCACCACCGACGCTCGTTCGCCCCGGTGGCCCAAAGCCTGTTCGTGTAATTGGCCAGCCCGACCGCGTTGATGACATCACCTTCCGTCACTCCCATCCATTCCCGCGACAACGCATTCGTCAAGGACCTGCGCCGCCTGGCGCAGGACAGCACGGCCTATCGCAAGCAGGGCAGGGTGTGGCTGGAGGGCGACCATCTTTGCCGCGCCGCGCTGGAGCGGCACCAGCGCCCAGCGGTAGCAGTGTTTGCAGAGTCTTTTTGGCCGCTGGCGCAGGTGGAGTGGGCGCAAGCAGCTCCTAAAATCATAGTGCTCTCGGATGCACTATTTGCCGAGATCAGCGGGCTGGAGTCGCCTGCGCGCATGGGTTTTCTTCTCGACCTGGCCTCGCCCAGGGCTTTGCACCCCGACGCCGCCACCGTGGTGCTGGACCGCGTGCAGGACGCAGGCAATGTGGGCTCCATCCTGCGCAGCGCCTCGGCGTTCGGATTCCGTCAGGTGGTGGCCGTCAAAGGCAGTGCGGCGCTGTGGTCTCCCAAAGTGCTGCGTGCCGGCATGGGGGCGCACTTTGCGCTCGACCTGATCGAAGGTGTGGAACATGCCGAACTGCAGGCGCTGCAGGTGCCCCTGCTCGTCACCAGCTCCCACGCAGGCGACTGGCTGCACCGCGCCGCATTGCCCTGGCCCTGTGCCTGGGTGATGGGGCACGAAGGGCAGGGCGTGTCGCCGGTGCTGGAAGAGCGCTCTGCGCTGCTCATCCGCATTGCGCAGCCTGGCGGCGAGGAGTCGCTGAACGTGGCGGCCGCTGCCGCCATTTGCCTGCATGCGAGCGGTGCTGCGCGCTGAAGGCGTTGAGCTCGGGGGGGCTTCGCGAGTGGGTTGGCAAGGTGCCGTGAAAGCCCGCCCAAAAGCGAAGCGGGCCGACTTGCTTACTGCTGGTTGCGCAGGAGCTGGCGCACAAAGTCAGCTTGGTTGGGCGCGTCTTTTTCGGTGGTGAACACGACCTGTTGACCTTCGACGCGAATCTTCAGGGCTGACGCGAATTTGCATTGCACCTGACCCGGGCTGGCAGTCTTGGTCTTGACCGCAGGGGGCTGCGGAACAGGGATTCCAGTCGGATCGATGCCCAGTCCACCCAGGTCTTCACTGGGGTGTCGCAGGCGGCGCTGACATCCTGGTCCATTTTGGCGAGATAGGCCTGAGCGCCGGCCCTGCGCTTGATGCGGTCAAGCGGGCCAGTTTTTCCTGTACGCCTGCAGGTTCGTCAGTTTGAAGGCCCTGGTCTTGTCTTCGTGGAAGCCCCGCATCACGCCGTCGCGCTTGCCGGGCAGTTACACCACCTGCTGCTCACCCCCGACATGAGCATCGGTCTGCTTTGCGCAGCAGGCCATAGTTGCGGCCATCGATGCGGGTGGTACGCACGTTGCGCGCTGTGCCTTGCCTTGCGTAACAAGGTTATGCAAGGTCTGCATTTGCCGCTGAGAGGGGCCCGAAGGGTATAATCGGGAGCTTTTCTCGCAACAGCGTCGCCCGATCGCACCCAAAGCAACAATCTATCTGAGAGCAGCCACCAGCACTGCGTACGTTTGCGTGTACGAGTGGCCTGCAGGCGCCGGGCGACCGTAACCATCCGGAGAACCCAGTGCTTTTGTCTCTCAAGGGAAATTTCCCGCCCGCCATCCTGGCGCTCGCAGACGGCACGGTCTTTATCGGCAATTCGATTGGTGCCACCGGCACCACCGTCGGTGAGGTGGTGTTCAACACCGCCATCACCGGTTATCAGGAAATCCTCACCGACCCCAGCTACTGCCAGCAGATCGTGACACTCACGTATCCGCACATCGGCAACTATGGCGTCAACACCGAGGATGTCGAAGCCGACAAGGTCTATGCCGCGGGCCTGATCATCAAAGACCTGCCCCTGCTGGCCAGCAATTTCCGCCAGACGGAAACCCTGTCCCAGTACCTCGTGCGCGAGAACACGGTCGCGATCGCCAACATCGACACCCGCAAGCTGACCCGCCTGCTGCGCAGCAAGGGCGCGCAAAACGGCGCCATCGTCGGTCTGGCACAGGGCCAGGTGGTGACGCAGGCGCTCATCGACGAAGCCCTGGCGGCTGCCAAGGCGGCTCCCAACATGGCCGGGCTGGACCTGGCCAAGGTGGTGTCGACCAAGACCTCCTACGAATGGACGCAGACCGAGTGGGTGCTGGGCACGGGCTACGGCAAGCTCGAGTCTCCCCAGTTCCACGTGGTGGCTTACGACTACGGTGTGAAGCTGAACATCCTGCGCATGCTGGCCCAGCGCGGCTGCAAGGTCACCGTGGTGCCCGCGCAGACGCCTGCCGCCGATGTGCTGGCTATGAAGCCTGATGGCGTATTCCTGTCCAACGGCCCTGGCGACCCGGAGCCCTGCGACTACGCCATCGCCGCCACCCGCACCATCGTCGACAGCGGCGTGCCGACGTTCGGCATCTGCCTGGGCCACCAGATCATGGCCCTGGCTGCGGGCGCCAAGACCTTCAAGATGACGAACAGCCACCACGGCGCCAACCACCCCGTGAAGGACCTGGACAACGGCCGTGTGAGCATCACCAGCCAGAACCACGGTTTCGCGGTGGACATGCAGTCGCTGCCGGCCCACCTGCGTGCCACGCACGTCAGTTTGTTCGACGGCACGCTGCAGGGCCTGGCGCACAAGGACAAGCCGGCGTTCTGCTTCCAGGGCCACCCCGAGGCCTCGCCCGGCCCGCACGACATCGCCTACCTGTTCGACCGCTTCACCGACGCCATGCGCGCGGCCAAGGCGGCCTGAAATCAAGGAACAGCGCCATGAAATTTTTCAGCTTCCCCCTCGCGACCCTCGAAAAAGCGATCCACAAGCGCGTCCTGACGCTGCCGTCGCCCCACCGCGAATGGTTCACCGAGCGATGGGCGCAAAAGCCCTACAAGAAGGCCTTTGTCGAAAACAAGGCGATGCCCCTGATCACGCTCGTGGCCAAGGGCAAGACGCTGGACGACGCAGAGTTCGAAGAGCTGCTCAAGGACTGGGAAGTGACCTTTTATGACGCTGAAGAGGAAGTCCTGCGCCCGCTGATCCAGGGCGACGGCCTGCTGCAACTGATGCAGAAGAACCTTCCCCCTGCGCGGGCCGAGGCGCTGCTCACCAAGCTGACCGCCCGCCGCCCCCAGGCAGACGCCGCACCCTCTGTAGAGACCCCTGGCTCCCAGGCAGCCGAACCTACGATCGACTGATCGACGCACCATGCCAAAACGCACAGACATCAAAAGCATTCTCATCATCGGCGCTGGCCCGATCATCATCGGCCAGGCCTGCGAATTCGACTACTCCGGCGTACAGGCCTGCAAGGCCCTGCGTGAAGAGGGCTACAAGGTCATCCTGATCAACAGCAACCCCGCAACGATCATGACCGACCCGGCCACGGCCGACGTGACCTACATCGAGCCCATCACCTGGCAGACGGTCGAGAAGATCATTGCCAAGGAGCGCCCCGACGCCATCCTGCCCACCATGGGCGGCCAGACTGCGCTCAACTGCGCGCTGGACCTGTGGCACAACGGCGTGCTCGACAAGTACAAGGTCGAGCTCATCGGCGCCACGCCCGAGGCCATCGACAAGGCCGAAGACCGCCTGAAGTTCAAGGACGCCATGACCAAGATCGGTCTGGGCTCCGCGCGCTCGGGGATCGCCCACAGCATGGACGAAGCCTGGGCTGTGCAAAAGAGCGTGGGCTTTCCTACCGTGATCCGCCCCAGCTTCACGCTGGGCGGCACGGGCGGCGGCATTGCCTACAACCCCGAAGAATTCGAGACCATCTGCAAGCGCGGCCTGGAAGCCTCGCCCACCAACGAGCTGCTGATCGAAGAGTCGCTGCTCGGCTGGAAGGAATACGAGATGGAAGTGGTCCGCGACAAGGCGGACAACTGCATCATCATCTGCTCCATCGAGAACCTCGACCCCATGGGCGTGCACACCGGCGACTCAATCACCGTGGCCCCCGCGCAGACCCTGACCGACAAGGAATACCAGATCCTGCGCAATGCCTCCCTGGCAGTGCTGCGCGAGATCGGCGTGGACACGGGCGGCTCCAACGTTCAGTTCTCGATCAACCCGCAAGACGGCCGCATGGTCGTGATCGAGATGAACCCGCGCGTCTCGCGCTCCTCGGCGCTGGCCTCCAAGGCCACGGGTTTCCCCATCGCCAAGGTCGCTGCCAAGCTGGCCGTGGGCTACACGCTCGATGAGCTGCGCAACGAGATCACGGGCGGCATCACGCCCGCATCGTTCGAGCCCTCCATCGACTACGTGGTCACCAAGATCCCGCGTTTCGCGTTCGAAAAATTCCCCACGGCCGACAGCCGCCTGACCACGCAGATGAAGTCCGTGGGCGAGGTCATGGCCATGGGCCGTACCTTCCAGGAATCCTTCCAGAAGGCCCTGCGCGGCCTGGAAGTGGGCGTGGACGGCATGAACGAGAAGACCCAGGACCGCGAAGTGCTCGAAAAGGAGCTGGGCGAGCCCGGCCCCGAGCGCATCTGGTACGTGGGCGATGCCTTCGCCATGGGCTTGTCGGTCGACGAAGTGTTCGACCTCACCAAGATCGACAAGTGGTTCCTGGTGCAGATCGAGCAGATCGTGAAGATCGAGCTCGACATCGACAAGCTGGTGGCCGAAAAAGGCGAGGGCGCCCTGGCTGCGCTCGACGCGGGCACGCTGTTCACGCTCAAGCAAAAGGGCTTCTCCGACCGCCGTCTGGCCAAGCTGCTCAAGACCACCGAAAAGGCCGTACGCGAAGCACGCCACGCGCTGAAGGTGCGCCCGGTGTACAAGCGCGTGGACACCTGCGCGGCCGAGTTCGCCACCAACACGGCGTACCTGTACTCCACCTACGAAGCTGCCACGCACGGCGGCGTCGCGGAATGCGAGTCGGAGCCCACCAACAACAAGAAGATCATGGTGCTGGGCGGTGGTCCGAACCGCATCGGCCAGGGCATCGAGTTCGACTACTGCTGCGTGCACGCGGCGCTGGCGATGCGCGAGGACGGCTACGAGACCATCATGGTCAACTGCAACCCCGAGACCGTCTCCACCGACTACGACACTTCCGACCGCCTGTACTTCGAGCCTGTGACGCTCGAGGACGTGCTGGAGATCGTGGACAAGGAAAAGCCGGTCGGCGTGATCGTGCAGTACGGCGGCCAGACGCCTCTGAAGCTCGCCCTCGGCCTCGAAGCCGCTGGCGTGCCCATCATCGGCACAAGCCCCGACATGATCGATGCCGCCGAAGACCGCGAGCGCTTTCAAAAGCTGCTGGGCGAACTCGGCCTGCGCCAGCCGCCCAACGCGACTGCGCGCACCGAACCCGAGGCCCTGGAAAAGGCCGCCGCCCTGGGCTACCCCCTGGTGGTGCGCCCCAGCTACGTGCTGGGCGGCCGCGCGATGGAAATCGTGCACGAGCAGCGTGACCTGGAGCGCTACATGCGCGAAGCCGTCAAGGTGAGCAACGACTCGCCCGTGCTGCTGGACCGCTTCCTCTCCAACGCCATCGAGTGCGATGTGGACTGCGTGCGCGACTCGGCCGGCGTCACCTTCATCGGTGGCGTGATGGAGCATATCGAGCAGGCCGGCGTGCACAGCGGCGACTCCGCCTGCTCGCTGCCGCCGTACTACCTGTCGCAGCCGACCATCGACGAGATCAAGCGCCAGACCGCCGCCATGGCCCAAGGCCTGAGCGTGGTCGGCCTGATGAACGTGCAGTTCGCCATCCAGGAAGTCGACGGCAAGGACGTGATCTACGTGCTGGAAGTGAACCCGCGCGCCTCGCGCACGGTGCCCTTCGTCAGCAAGGCGACCGGCATCCAACTGGCCAAGGTGGCCGCGCGCTGCATGGCCGGCCAGACGCTGGCATCGCAAGGCATCACCAAGGAAGTGACGCCCCCGTACTTCAGCGTGAAGGAGGCCGTGTTCCCCTTCGTGAAGTTCCCGGGCGTGGACACCATCCTCGGCCCCGAGATGAAGTCCACCGGCGAAGTCATGGGCGTGGGCAAGACCTTCGGCGAAGCCTTCGTGAAGAGCCAGCTCGGCGCGGGCACCAAGCTGCCCACGTCGGGCAAGGTGTTCCTGACCGTGAAGAATGCCGACAAGCCCCGCGCTGTCGACATCGCTCGCCAGCTTGTCGCCCTGGGCTTCGAGCTCGTGGCCACCAAGGGCACAGCCGCCGCGATTGAGGCGGCCGGCGTGCCGGTCAAGGTGGTCAACAAGGTGACCGAAGGCCGCCCGCACATCGTGGACATGATCAAGAACAACGAGATCGTGATGGTGATCAACACCGTGGAAGAGCGCCGCAACGCAATCGCCGATTCACGCGCCATCCGCACCTCGTCGCTGCTCGCCCGCGTGACCACCTTCACCACCATCTTCGGCGCCGAAGCGGCGGTGGAAGGCATGAAGTACCTGGACAACCTGGACGTGTACTCGGTGCAGGAACTGCACGCGCAACTGGCGGCCTGAAGGCCCCCAAAAGCGGCATAATTGGCCGCTGAACAACACCGCCGCGCGGCAACGTGCGGCGGTTTCCTTTTGTAGGGTCGCCAATCGCACAGCATTGCTTGCCATGCGGGCTGACCGACCGGTGCAGCGCTAGAGGCGCGCGCCGGCCTTGTTGACCTATGGAGACGAACGAAGAACATGGCCACCATTCCAATTACCAAGCGCGGCTCTGAAAAGCTCAAGGAAGAACTGCACCGCCTCAAGACCGTGGAACGCCCCGCGGTCATCACTGCCATCGCCGAAGCCCGTGCGCAGGGCGACCTGAGCGAAAACGCCGACTACGACGCCGCCAAGGACCGCCAGGGCTTCATCGAAGGCCGCATCCAGGAAATCGAAGGCAAGCTCTCGGTGGCGCAGGTGATCGACCCCAGCGCTGTCGACGGCGGCGGCAAGGTGGTCTTCGGCGCCACGGTCGAACTGGAAGACGAAGAGTCCGGCGAAGCCGTCAAGTACCAGATCGTGGGCGAGGACGAGGCAGACCTCAAGCAAGGCCTGATCAACATTTCGAGCCCCATCGCCCGTGCGCTGATCGGCAAGGAAGAGGGCGACACCGCCGAAGTGCAGGCACCCGGTGGCGTGCGCCGCTACGAAGTGGTGGGCGTGAGCTACCAGTGATCATGCGGGGCATGTTCCAGCGTCTTCCCGCCCTGGTGGCTGCCCTGTGGTGGGGCAGTTTGACCACCATCGGGTTCCTGGTGGTGCCCCTGCTGTTCGCGCACCTGCCGTCTCCCTCCATCGCCGGCAACATGGCGGCCAGGCTGTTTGCCGCGCAGACCTGGGTGGCGGTCGTGTGCTGCGTGGCACTGCTGCTGATGTCTCGCCCCAAACAGGCGATAGCGCAGTACCCGTGGGCGAAGTTTGCTATGATTTTTATACTGGGCGGCATGCTGCTGGCACTGCTGTCCCAGTTTGGCGTGGCGCCCCGCATCGTGGCTCGCCAGGACCTGCGCCTGTGGCACAGCGTGGGGTCCGTCATGTATGTGCTGCAGTGGGGCTGCGCGTTGGTGGTGCTCTGGAGCACCCTGCGTCCGGGTGCCACCGATGCACCTGTGGCCTACGCTGACGATGCGTCTGTCGACACCGATACTGTCTAAAACCGTTGGGCGGTTGACGCTCGGCAGTGCTGCGAGAGGGGCGAACCGTTCCTCTCCCCGTCAGAAAGTCAGCAGGTCAATCAGCTGCTGAAGGCGCCTGCACCGGCATCTGCTCAGGCATCCGGCACCCTGGCGTTGTGATGCGGTGCACTGCGTGACGCTGGTGCCCGCAGTGCGCCTTTATTTATTCCCGCCAATGCTCTGCCACCCAAGTCGCCGGCCGGATGTAGCGAAACCGGCGGTTGCGCCGCCCGGCCAGCGCATCGGGCGGATTGCATTCCCCGTGGAAGACCACGATGCGGGCTCCCGGCGGCACAAAAGGGGGCCGCCAGTAGTTGGTGGGCCAGCGGGGAATGCCGTGGTATTTGAAGCTCGGGCACCACTCTGCGGGCCAGTACTGCAGCTTGCCTTGCTTGTGCAAGAAGTCTGACAAATAGGCCTGCTCGTTGCGAAACTCCTGCCGAATCTCGGCGAAGTGCGCGCGGAAATGCTCCAGCACGTCCGGGTGCGCGCCCAGCTCGAACCGGTAGACCGATGAGTTGCCGGTGATGCGCCACGGGCGCTTGTAGTCGTGAATGATCAGGAACTGGCCAGGCTGGGTGAAGAACCCTTCCAGGCTCCCGGTGATGACCACGTCCACATCCAGAAACAAGGCAGTGCCCCGCAGCCCGTGCAGATCGGCAGCAAAGGTGGCCAGCTTGGTCCAGCCGCGCTCCGGAATGCCGGGCGGCAGGTCGAGCGCCGGAATGGGCAGGCACAGCACCTCGCTGCGAATGCCGGTACTGTCGTCCGTCAGGCAGACGAAGCGAAAGTCCCCAGGCAGATGCCTTCGCACCATCGCGTAGAGCCGATTGACATATTCGGGGCCGTATTTCGTGCCCCACTTCATGCAGAGGATGTGGCGCACGGGCGCCGGGCCGGCCGGGCCGGGTGGGGCGGCAGAAGCTGCAGTTCCTGCAGAGGCTGCAGGGACGCTCATCAGTCAGCCTGGCGCTTCTTGATGGATTTTTGCTTGGGCTTGGCGCGCTTGATCTGGCCGCCGGAGGTCAGGCGCTGGTTGCCCAGCACGCGCAGCTGCTTGATTTCCGGGCGCTGGCCGCCGCGCTTGCTGAACTTGAGCACCTTCACATCGCGTGGGCCGGGCATGCGGTCGTCGTCCACCGTCTTTTCCTTGGCCGGGACGGGGCGCCAGAGCACCAGCAGCTTGCCGATGTGTTGCACGGGGGCGGCATTGAGGTCGGCGGCAAGTTCCTGGTACATCAGCTCGCGGGCTGCGCGGTCATCGCCGAACACGCGGACCTTGATGAGTCCGTGGGCATTGAGCGCGGCGTCGATCTCTTTTTTGACGGCAGGGGTCAGGCCGTCGCCGCCGACCAGGACCACGGGGTCCAGATGGTGGGCATCAGCGCGGTGAAATCGGCGCTCGGCGGGGGTCAGTTGAATTTGGGGCATGGGCCGTATTATCCGCGGCCTGCCGTCCGGTGGCCGTATTTCGTCGGGCGCGGGGGGCGCAAGGACGGCAATATCGCGTGTCGAGAGACAATACGGCGGTATGAAAGTCAAAACGCAGAGCAAGAAGGTCAACAAAGCCTGGCTGAACGACCACGTGAACGACACGTACGTCAAGCTGGCCCACAAAGAGGGCTACCGCGCACGGGCGGCCTACAAGCTCAAGGAGATCGACGAGCAATTCGGGTTGGTCAAGCCGGGCTACACCGTGGTGGACCTGGGCTCGACGCCCGGGGCCTGGAGCCAGTACCTGCGCCGCCGGATGTCGCCCACCGGGGCGGCGGCGGGGCAGCTCAACGGGACCATCATCGCGCTGGACATCCTGCCTATGGAACCCGTCGAGGGCGTCATCTACCTGAACGGGGATTTCCGCGAGGCCGATGTTCTGGCACGGCTGGAAGAGGCCCTGGCCGGCAAGGTGGTGGACGTTGTGGTGTCCGACATGGCGCCCAACCTGTCGGGCATCGAGTCGGCCGATTCGGCCCGTATCGCCCATCTGGTCGAACTGGCGGTGGATTTTGCTTGCAACCATTTGAAACCGGACGGGGCGCTGGTGGTGAAGCTGTTTCACGGCAGCGGGTACAGCGACCTGGTGACGCTGTTCAAGCAGACCTTCAAGGTGGTGAAACCCGTCAAGCCCAAGGCGTCGCGCGACAAATCGTCGGAAACTTTCCTGGTGGGAATGGGCCTGAAAAAAGCGGCCTGACGCGCCTTGTCCAAGGTCAAGAAGCGTGAATTACGGCCGCAAAGCCCGTGCTGTTTCCATGGCCGCTAGGGGGAATAGCTATGGCCGGGTGTCTTGAAAGACCTAAAATGAGCCACACATGCGAGCCGTGACGTGACGTGACGGCAGTGTGTCCGTTTTCTGTTTCCTGCAACTGGAGCCCCGCTTGAATAATCAGTGGTTTTCAAAAATTGCCGTGTGGCTGGTCATTGCCATGGTGCTTTTTACGGTGTTCAAACAGTTTGACACCCGTTCAGGCGCCAGCGCAGGCCACGTCGGCTACTCGGAATTCCTTGAGGAAGTCCGCAGCAACCGCATCAAGAGTGCAACCATCCAGGAAGGCCAGGGCGGCACCGAGATCGTGGCCGTCACCAACGACGACCGCAAGATCCGCACGACCGCCACCTACCTCGACCGTGGCCTCGTGGGCGATCTCATCAACAACAACGTCAAGTTCGACGTCAAGCCGCGCGAAGAAGGCTCCCTTCTCATGACCCTGCTGGTCAGCTGGGGCCCCATGCTGCTGCTGATCGGCGTGTGGGTGTACTTCATGCGCCAGATGCAGGGCGGCGGCAAGGGCGGTGCCTTCAGCTTCGGCAAGAGCAAGGCGCGCATGCTGGACGAGAACAACAACCAGGTCACGTTTGCGGACGTGGCCGGTTGCGACGAGGCCAAGGAAGAAGTCAAGGAAGTCGTCGACTTCCTCAAGGACCCGCAAAAATTCCAGAAGCTCGGCGGTCGCATTCCGCGCGGTCTGCTGCTGGTGGGGCCTCCCGGTACCGGCAAGACCCTGCTGGCCAAGTCCATCGCGGGCGAAGCCAAGGTGCCGTTCTTCAGTATCTCGGGTTCTGACTTCGTGGAAATGTTTGTCGGCGTGGGCGCAGCCCGGGTGCGCGACATGTTCGACAACGCCAAGAAGAACGCTCCCTGCATCATCTTCATCGATGAAATCGACGCCGTGGGCCGCCAGCGTGGCGCGGGCCTGGGTGGCGGCAACGACGAGCGCGAACAGACCCTGAACCAGATGCTGGTCGAGATGGACGGCTTCGAAACCAACCTGGGCGTGATCGTGGTGGCTGCCACCAACCGCCCGGACATTCTGGACGCGGCCCTGCTGCGCCCCGGTCGTTTCGACCGCCAGGTCTACGTGACGCTGCCCGACATCCGTGGCCGCGAGCAGATCCTGAACGTGCACATGCGCAAGATCCCGATCGGGCAGGACGTGGCCCCGAACATCATCGCCCGCGGTACGCCCGGCATGAGCGGTGCCGACTTGGCCAACCTGTGCAATGAAGCTGCCCTGATGGCTGCGCGCCGCAACGCACGCACCGTGGAAATGCAGGACTTCGAGAAGGCCAAGGACAAGATCCTCATGGGCCCCGAGCGCAAGAGCATGGTCATGCCCGAAGAAGAGCGCCGCAACACGGCCTACCACGAGTCGGGCCACGCCCTGATCGGCAAGCTGCTGCCCAAGTGCGACCCGGTGCACAAGGTCACCATCATCCCCCGCGGCCGTGCCCTGGGCGTGACAATGAGCCTGCCTGCACAGGACCGCTACAGCTACGACCGCGAGTACATGCTCAACCAGATCAGCATGCTGTTCGGTGGCCGTATTGCTGAAGAAGTGTTCATGAACCAGATGACCACTGGTGCCAGCAACGACTTCGAACGTGCCACGCACATTGCGCGCGACATGGTCACCCGTTACGGCATGACGGATGCCCTGGGCCCGATGGTCTATGCGGAAAACGAGGGCGAGGTGTTCCTGGGCCGTTCGGTGACCAAGACCACCACGATGAGCGAGCAGACCATGGAAAAGGTCGACATGGAAGTGCGCCGCATCATCGACGAGCAGTACAACTTGGCCCGCCGCCTGATCGAAGAGAACAGCGACAAGATGCACGCCATGGCCAAGGCCCTGCTCGAATGGGAAACCATCGACACCGAGCAGCTGGACGACATCATGGCCGGCAAGGAACCACGTCCGCCCAAGGACTGGACGCCACGCACGCCTCCCTCATCGGGCGGCGACAACTCCAGCGGCGGCACACCTGCCGTGGCCACGGACACCGCTCCTTCGGCTGCCTGAAGGCTGAGGTGCATTTGAACCGCTGAACGGGGCCTTGTGCCCCGTTTTTCTGTTTCCGCACTGCCGATCTTGCAGCGTTGCATTTCACTCCTCCTGTCCATGCCCATCTCCCAGCGATTTGTCCGCTGCTTTGTTGCGTTCAATAGCTGCGTGCGAATGGAGCATCTCCGGTGACCATGATCTGGCAGACCTCCCGCTTCGTCATCGACCTCTCCCGTCCGCAGATCATGGGAATCGTCAATGTGACGCCCGATTCGTTTTCGGATGGCGGACACCACGGCTCCACCACTGCGGCGTTGCGGCATTGCGAGCAGTTGCTGAGCGATGGCGCGGACATCCTCGACATTGGTGGCGAGTCCACGCGCCCAGGCAGCCCGGCGGTGCCTCTGGATGAAGAGCTTGCCCGCGTGGTGCCCCTGGTACGGGATGCCATCAGCCTCGGCGTGCCGATTTCGGTAGACACCTACAAGCCCGAGGTCATGCAAGCCGTCCTGGACCTGGGCGCTGACATCGTCAACGACATCTGGGCGCTGCGCCAGCCGGGCGCCGTCGCCGCCGTGGCCGCGCACCCGCGCTGTGGCGTGTGCCTGATGCACATGCACCGCGATCCGCAGACCATGCAGGCTGCGCCCATGGAGGGCGATGTCGTAGCGCAGGTGCTATCTTTTTTAGAGCTGTCAGCGCAGAATCTGCTGGCCGCAGGCGTGCAAAAGGATCGCATCGTGGTCGACCCGGGCATTGGCTTTGGCAAGACCGTGGCGCAGAACTTCGCCCTGCTGGCGCACCAGCAACGGCTGCGCGATGCGGGCCATGCGGTGTTGGCCGGGTGGTCGCGCAAGTCGTCGCTGGGTGCGGTGACGGACCTCCCTGTGGACCAGCGCATGGTGCCCAGCGTGACCGCAGCCGTGCTGGCTGTGGAGCGGGGAGCATCTGTCTTGAGGGTGCATGACGTGCGGGATACCGCGGCGGCGTTGAAGGTGTGGGGTGCGATGCAGCAGCAGGCCGCGGGCTGACGCTGCGATGTGTCGCCCGCGCTGGTCGGCGCAGGCGGTGCGGTTTTTTCAGGGCGCCGAGGGGCGCTCTACAACGAATAACGAGATACACGAGGAGACGCTCGAACATGACACGCCAATATTTTGGAACCGATGGCATCCGCGGTACGGTGGGGCAGCCCCCCATCACCCCGGACTTTGTGCTGCGCCTGGCCCATGCCGTGGGCCGCGTACTGCGCCGCACCGAAGAGCGCCCCACGGTGCTGATCGGCAAGGACACCCGCATCTCCGGCTACATGCTCGAGAGCGCGCTCGAGTCCGGCTTCAACTCCGCCGGGGTAGACGTGGTGCTGCTCGGCCCTCTGCCCACCCCCGGTGTGGCCTACCTCACGCGGGCCCAGCGGGCCAGCCTGGGGGTGGTCATCAGTGCCAGCCACAACCCGTATCCCGACAACGGCATCAAGTTCTTCAGTGCCCAGGGCACCAAGCTGCCCGACGCGTGGGAGCTGGCGGTAGAGACGGCCGTGGCAGAACCACCCGTGTGGGCGGATTCGGCCAGCCTCGGCAAAGCCCGGCGCCTGGACGATGCGGCCGGCCGCTACATCGAATTCTGCAAGAGCACCTTTCCGCAGGACCTCACTCTCAAGGGCGTCAAGATCGTGGTGGACGCTGCGCACGGTGCGGCCTACCAGGTGGCGCCCAAGGTGTTTCATGAGCTGGGGGCCGAGGTGCTGTCCATCGGCTGCGCGCCCGACGGCCTCAACATCAACCGCGACGTGGGTGCCACCCACCCCGATGCGCTGGTGCGCGCCGTGCGTGCCAACCGCGCGGATTACGGCGTTGCCCTGGACGGCGATGCCGACCGGCTGCAGGTGGTGGACGCCACCGGTCGTTTGTACAACGGGGACGAGTTGCTGTACCTGATGGCCGCCGACCGCATGGGCCGCGACGAGCATGTGCCCGGCGTGGTGGGCACGCTGATGACCAACATGGCGGTGGAAGTCGCATTGCAGGCGCGCGGCGTGAAGTTCGTGCGTGCCAAGGTGGGTGACCGGTACGTGCTGGAAGAGCTGGCCCGTAACCGCTGGGTGCTGGGCGGAGAGGGCTCCGGCCATCTGCTGGCCCTGGACCGCCACACCACGGGCGACGGCCTGGTGAGTGCGTTGCAGGTGCTGCAGGCCTGCGTGCGCAGTGGCCGCACGCTGTCCCAGTTGCTTGCCGAGGTCACGCTGTATCCGCAGGTACTGCTCAACGTCCGTCTGGCGCCGGGGCAGGACTGGAAGGCCAATCGTCTCTTGGAGGACACCACGCGCAGCGTGGAGCAGGAGCTGGGCTCGTCAGGCCGTGTGCTGATCCGCGCCAGCGGCACCGAGCCGCTGCTGCGGGTGATGGTGGAAGCGCGTGATGCCCAGCAGGCCAGCCTGTGCGCGCAAAAGCTCGCCGACGCGGCCCGTGCTGGCTGATCGCGCCGAAGCATCTCGCGGGCAGCCGGCCCAGCCGCTCAGCCCGGCCAGCCCAGCCCAGCCCAGCCCAGCCAGTCGCTTACCTGTCTCCGCTTGCCGAAAAGTGGGCGGGTGGGGCGATCCGGTACGCTGTCACCGTGACTGCCGAAGCCACCTTACCGAAGCCACTTTAAGCCGCTCAGGATTCCTCTCATGTCGTCTGCCGCTTTGACTTCCACTTCGACACCCATCGCCATCGCCATCGACGTCCGGCGCGTGGACTTTGCCAACGCCCGCGATACACAGGCCTTGGTCGATCTGCTCGACGGCTATGCGCGCGACGCAGCGGGCGGCGGCGAGCCGCTCAGTGACGAGGTGAAGCAGGGGCTGCCAGAGGCGCTGCGGCAGCGCCCACAGGCCTTCAGCGTGATCGCCTGGGCTGCAGACCCTTTGGCTTCAGGGGGCGAAGTGCCCGTGGGGCTGGTCAATTGCCTGGAGGGCTTTTCTACCTTTGCCTGCAAGCCTTTGGTCAACTTGCACGACGTGGTTGTCGCGCCCGGGTGGCGCGGCCACCGCATCGCGCAGAGCATGCTCAAAGCCGTGGAGGCGATGGCGCGCGAGCGTGGCGCCTGCAAGCTGACGCTGGAGGTGCTGTCGGGCAACCACAGCGCCCTGCGCGCCTATGAGCGCGAGGGCTTTGCGGCCTACACTCTGGACCCCAGCATGGGGCAAGCGCAATTTTTGCAGAAGGTGCTGGACGGGGCAGGGTACCTGCCGCCGGCCGCACCCTGAAAATTTCCCAGGAGATAACACCGCATGAAGACATCGTGGGACCAGATCGCTGTGATGGGGTTTGCCGCATTGACAGCGTTGACAGCCCTGGCTGCGGCGCCCTCGGCGCATGCCGGCAAGACGCTGGACGGCATCAAGGCGCGGGGGCAACTGGTGTGCGGCGTCAACACCGGCCTGGCCGGGTTTGCGATGGCCGACGCGAGCGGCAAATGGTCGGGCCTGGACGTGGACGTGTGCCGCGCTTTGGCGGCCGCGGTGCTCGGTGATGGACAGAAGGTCAAGTACGTGCCGGTGGACGTGCCCCAGCGCTTTACCGCGCTGCAGTCGGGCGAGGTGGACGTGCTCTCGCGCAACACCACGTTCTCGCTCACGCGCGACGCATCGCTGGGCTTGCACCAGACGGTGGTGACCTACTACGACGGGCAGGGCTTCATCGTCCCCACCAAGAGCAAGATCAAGAGCGCCCGCCAGCTCAAGGGGCAGACCGTGTGCGTGCAGTCGGGCACCACCACCGAGAAGAATCTGCTCGACTATTCACGCGCCAACGGCCTGGACGTCAAGCCCGTGATGTTCGAGAAGATCGACGTGGCCACCAGTGCCTATCTGGCGGGCCGCTGCACGGCCTACACCACGGATGCGTCGGGCCTGGCGTCCTTGCGCAGCACTGTGCGCGACGGAGCTGCGGTACACACCATCCTCCCGGACCTGATCTCCAAGGAACCCCTCGGCCCCCTGGTACGCCGGGGCGACGACGAGTGGTTTGCGGTGGTCAAGTGGGTCATTTACGGCCTCATCGAATCCGAAGAATATGGCGTGACGCAGGCCAACGCGGACCAACTGAAAGCCAGCAGCACGAACCCGGTCGTGCAGCGCATTCTGGGCACGTCGGAAGACACGGGCAAGCTGCTGGGCCTGGACCGGGACTGGATGCTGCGGGCCGTCAAGACCACGGGCAATTACGGCGAAATCTTCGACCGCAATGTCGGCCCCAAGTCCGCGCTGGGACTGCCCCGCGGGCTGAACAACCAGTGGAACAAACAGGGGCTGATGTACGCCTTCCCGATCCGTTGAAGACTTGACGGTGTTTACGGCGTAACGGCGTGGGGTGTGACTGCTACCGCGGTGGATACGGCCCAGCGTGCCGGTAGGCCTGCTGCTGCGTGGGTAGCAGCAGCAACAGCAACAGCGCAGAAGCACCTTGGGGCTGCAAAGAGGTCGGCTCTTGGCTTGCTATTAAAAATATAGCTGCTTGCGCTTGTCTATCAAGCGGTAGGTCTTGTTTTTATCTAGATCCGATGCGCAGTGGCCCTGAGCTGGAGGCAAAGTTGTCGCACTGCAGAGGTGTGTTGTCTTGGCGCAAAGACAGTCAGTGCACCAGTTGCTGCCGCATGAAGACTTCCAGCTCCGGTGCGGCCAGGGGCATACTGAAGTGGTAGCCCTGCGCCTCGTCGCAGCCTTGTTCCAGCAAAAAGGCCAGCTGCCCTTCCGTTTCCACACCCTCTGCCGTGGTGCGCATGCCCAGTGCCTGGGCCATGCGGATGATGGCGCTCACGATGGCTCGGTCGTTGCCATCGTCGCCCAGGTCGCGCACGAACGATTGGTCGATCTTGAGCTTGAAGATCTGAAAGCGCTTGAGCTGGCTCAGCGATGAGTAGCCCGTACCGAAGTCGTCCATCGACATGCGTACGCCGCGCGCATGCAGTTGGTCCATGGTGGCCACGGCGGCATGGGGGTCGTCCACGGCCACGCCTTCGGTCAGCTCTAGTTCCAGCGCATTTGGCGGCAGGTCGAACTCCGCCAGGACGCGGCTCACCATCTCGGGCAGTTGCGGCTGGCGGAACTGGATCGCCGACAGGTTCACTGCCATCATCAGGCCAGGGAATCCATCGGCGCGCCACACCTTCAGCTGTGCCAGCGCCGTGCGAAGTACCCACTCGCCAATCTGCAGGATCTGGCCGCTGTCTTCGGCGATAGGGATGAACTCTGCAGGCGAGATGGCGCCCAGTTGCGGGTGGTTCCAGCGCAGCAGGGCCTCCACGCTGCGCACGGCGCCTGTGGTCAGGCTCATCTGGGGCTGGTAGTGCAGTTGCAGCTGGTTGCGCTCCAGGGCGCGGCGCAGGGCGTTTTCAAGCTGCAGCGCGCGCACGGACTGGGCCTGCATCTCGGGCGTGAAGAACTTGAAGGTGTTGCGCCCATCGAGCTTGGCCCGGTACATGGCCACGTCGGCCGACTGGGTCAGCGTGTCGAAGTCGGCGCCGTCCTGCGGAAACAGTGCGATGCCCATGGAGGGCGCCATGGTCAGCTCGTGGTGATCGATCTGGTAATGCTGGCGCGAGGCCTCCTGCAGCTTGCCTGCCACGCGGGCTGCGCCGTGGGCATTGGCACCCGGTAGCAGCAGCACGAACTCATCGCCGCCCAGGCGCGACACGGTGTCCTTGTCCCGCACCACGGCGCGCAGCCGCTTGGCGATCTCCACCAGCAGCACATCGCCCACGCGGTGGCCCAGCGAGTCGTTCACGTGCTTGAAATGGTCCAGGTCCAGGAAGATCACGGCCAGCGGCGTGTTGCCCTCCTGCGCCACGCGGATGGCCTGCTGCGCCCGTTCGGACAGCAGCGTGCGGTTGGGCAGGCCGGTCAGGGCGTCGTAGTGGGCCAGCCAGTAGATGCGCTCCTGGTCCGCCTTGCGGTCGCTGATCTCGCGGTGCAGGTTGTCCACCGTCTCGCGCAGTTCCTGGGTGCGGTCCTGTACCTGTTGCTCCAGGTCCTCGTGCGCCCGCGCCAGGGCCGCTTGGGCCTGTTTGCGCTCGGTGATGTCCATGGTGATCCAGATGGCGCCCTGCGACGCGTCCGCAGGGTCCAGCGACTTGCTGCGCACTTCGCAGATCACGGGGGTGCCGTCCTTGCGGCACAACTCCACCTCGCCCTCGTAGGTCAAGCCTGCCGCCATGGGCGGATAGCACCGGCGGCCCACCTCGTCCCAGGCCGCGTCGCTGGCATACCAGCGGCGCGACGAGCTGCCGACCAGCTCGCCAGGCTGGTAGCCCAGCATCTGCTCGAAATGGTGGTTGCAGCGCGTCAACTGCCGGTCGCGCAGGAAGACGATGCCCACCATGGCACTGTCGAACAGCAACTGTTTTTCGCTAACGGCCGCGTTCAGTGCGGCTTCGGCGCGTTTTTGTTCGTCGATGTCGTCAACGATCCAGATCGAGCCTTCGGCCGTGTCGTGCGGATTGATGAGGCGCCCCGTGAGGCTTCCCCAGAACAGGCTGCCATCGCGCCGGCGCAGGGGGCGTTCGATGCGAAACGACTGGCCCTGTGCCAGCACCGGGTAGGCCGTGCGCCCCAGTTCCCTGAAGGCGTCGCGGTCGGGGTAGAAGGCTTCGGTGTTTTGCCCCACCACCCGCTCGGCACTGGCGTAGCCAAAGATCTCCGCATACCGCTGGTTGCACCGCACCACGCTGCGCTGGCGCAGAAAGACGATGCCGACGCCTGCACTGTCGAGCAAGGTTTGCTGTTCGCGCAAGGCGCGCTGCAGGGGTGTTTGGGGGGCGGCTCCAGGACGCTGCAACTCTGGAGCGCCGTAGGGCGCGGACATGGAAACCGGGAGCGATGGAATGCCGGAGGCAGGAAATTTGTACCAAATTGTAGCAGTGCCACCTCACAGCCGAACCTGCGGGCGGATGGCTGCTCGGTAGTGCAGCCCCTGAGCACCTGCACAGCAGGCGTTGCTCGTGCTCACCTTCACCTGCTTGCTGGCCCCTTCAGAGCTTTGCAGCTACAGCAGGCTGTGCCAGATGGCTGCGCAGGTACGCTTCGAAGTCAGCTGCGGGCAGGGGCCGGCTGAAGAGGTAGCCCTGGCCCTCGTCGCACCCCTGCGCCCGCAAGAAGTCGAGCTGCCCATCGGTCTCCACGCCCTCGGCCGTGGTCTGCATGCCCAGGGCTTGGGCCATGCGGATGATGGCGCTCACGATGGCGCGGTCGTTGGCATCGTCTTCCAGGTCCCGCACGAACGACTGGTCGATCTTGAGCTTGTAGATCTGAAAGCGTTTGAGATAGCTCAGCGACGAATATCCGGTGCCGAAGTCGTCCATCGACAGGCGCACGCCACGGTCGTGCAGCTGGTCCATCATGGCCAGCGCGGCGGCGGGGTCGTCCACGGCAGCGCCCTCGGTCAGCTCCAGCTCCAGCCGCCGCGCGGGCAAGCCGGCCTGCACCAGGCAGCGCGTGACCATCTCGGGCAACTGCGGGTGGCGGAACTGCACGGCCGACACGTTCACCGACACGGCCCTGAGCGGCAGTTGCATGTCCAGCCAGCGCTTGATGTCGTTCACGGCGGTGCGGATCACCCATTCGCCGATCGCGACGATCATGCCGCTGCTCTCTGCCACCGGCACGAACTCGGCGGGTGACACCATGCCCAGCTCGGGGTGGCGCCAGCGCAGCAGGGCCTCGGCGCCCACCAGCTTGCGGGTGTCCAGCGACACCTGGGGTTGGTAGTGCAGCTCGAACTGGTTGCGCTCCAGGGCGCGGCGCAGGGCGTTTTCGATCTGCAGCGCGCGTGCGGTGCGGGCCTCCAGGTCGGCGGTGAAGAAGCCGTACCGGTTGCGTCCATTTTGCTTGGCGCGGTACATGGCTGCATCGGCCCGCTGGTAGAGTGTGTCGAATGTTTCACCGTCCGCCGGGTACATCGCAATGCCCACCGACAGCGTGGTCGTGAGCTCGTACGGGTCAAGCTGAAAGGGTTCAGCCACCGCTACCAACAGCTGGTTGGCTACCTCCGCGGCCGCGGCTGCCGAGGTGGCGGGCAAGAGCAGCAGGAACTCGTCGCCACCCAGGCGCGACACGGTGTCGTGCGACTGCAGCAGCGACTGCAGCCTGCGCGCCACCGCCACCAGCAACACGTCGCCAATGCGGTGGCCGAGCGAGTCGTTGACGTTCTTGAAGTGGTCCAGGTCCAGAAACAGCAGCGCCAGGGTGCCGCCGCGGGCCCGCTCGTCGTCGATGTACCGCTGGGCCCGCTCGGCCAGCAGTGCGCGGTTGGGCAGCTCCGTGAGCGGATCGAAATGCGCCAGGCGCTGGATGCGGTCTTGCGCCTCGCGCTGCTGGGTGATGTCGCGAAACAGCGTGATCGAATGCGTCACCACCCCTTTGCCGTCGCGCACGCTGCTCACCGACAGCCACTGCGGGTAGGTCGTGCCGTCCTTGCGGCGTCCGCGGACCTCGCCCTCCCAATGCCCATCCTGCGTGAGCCGCGCATACACCGTGTCGGCATCGAAATCCCGCACGGACTCTGCCGCGGTGAGCAGGCGCACCGACTGGCCGATGGCCTCCGCCTCTGAATAGCCCGTAATGCGCGTGAACGCCTTGTTGATGCGTACGACGGTGTGTGTCGCGTCGGCGATGACGATGGCTTCGCTGCTCTGGTCGAACACCTGGGCGGTGAGCTGCAGCTGCTCTTGCGACCGCTTGCGTTCGGTGATGTCGCGCGAGAGCACGATGTACCGTGGTGCATCGCCGCCAGGCGCGGCGGTCTTGCGCGCGGCAGACAGCTCGAACCAGCTGGTGCCCAGGCCGGGCAGGTCGACCATGATCTGCCGCCCGTTGGACCAGCCGTGCTGCTCGGCCTCGTGCAGCACGTCCATCACTGCAAGCGCCGCCAGCGCGGGCAGCATGTCCGTCACATTGCGCCCGATCAAATCCTCCACAGGAGCCATCAGCAGTTCTGGCCGCTGGCTGTGCACGCTGCAATAGCGGCCCTCCTGGTCGATTTCGAACAGCGGATCGGGGATGGCGTCGATGGTGGCGCGCAGCTGCTGCTGCGTGGCCTGGATCTCGGCCGTGCGCTGCTCGACCTGTTGCTCCAGGCCTTTTTCGTGCGCCTTGAGCCTGAACAGCAGCCAGGCGAGGTACGCCATCATCAGTGCAAACCCCAGGCCCAGGGCACACCGCACGGCCAGCACGCCGGGGTGGCCCCAGCCCTGCGCAGGGGCCAGGCTCAGCATCCACTGCCCGTTGGGCAAATTGAGCGGCCTGCCAACAGCCTGCTCGGCGGCGGGCGGTGGCACAGAAGCTGCAATGGTCTGCTCTTCCTGCGTGCCAGGCCGCACGCGCCACAGCCGGTAGTGGTAGCCGCGCTGGGTCAGCTGCGGCAGCCGCGCCACGTCCAGCACCTCGGGCAGGCGAATCGTGACGTACGTGAAGCCCCAGAACGTGCGCTGGCCCTGCGCGTTGTCGAGGTACACCGGCTGGCGCCCCACCACGCCCAGCCCGCCCTGCACCAGCTCCAACGGGCCTGCCAGCGTCAGGCGGCCGGACTCGCGGGCGCGCGCGGCCTCGGGGCCCTGGCGGGGGTCGTTGAGCTGGTCGAATCCGATGACGTTTTCATTGCCCTGGCGCGGCACAACCTGCTTGACCACCCCCTGGGGCGCCAGCCCCATGGCTGCGATGCCGGGGTAAAACGGCAGCAATTGCGTGCCGATGTCTTCGAACTGGGTGACGGTACCCCGGCCCTGCCGGACCAGAGCCACCAGGGTGTTGTTGGCCGACAGCGCCAGCTCGATGGCCCGCTGCAGCGCCTGCACATGGTCGCCTGCGATATCGGCCACCTGGGTGCGCTGCTGATCGCGCTCTTGCTGCTCCAGCGTCCAGATCAGCCCGGCCGCACACAGCTCTGACAGAACAAAAACCACCAGTGGTCCCGTGAGGGACCTGCGGGATCGGGCGGGGAGGGTGGTCTGCACGGCGAGGTTTCCTGAATCCATTATGCAGGCGCACGGGCCCCCTCCCGCGTCGTGGAAAACGCTTGCCTGTCATGCCGCTGACATGCCATCGACATGCCGATGTCATGGGCCCATCCCACACTGCGGCGCAGGGAACAGATTCCCTGGCCGCTGCGGGAATGTTCGCTCCTGTGGCCCTACATCAGGAGATGTTGCACCATGAATGAGCTGTCCGCCTTGACGCCGATCCTGCCCCACGATGCGCTGCCCCATGGCGCCCTGCAAGCCCCAGGTGCCGTGCCCGGCGCAGCAAGGACAGCGCCCGAGCGTGGCGCCATCCAGGTGACCTGGGCGCGGCACGAAGATGAAGTGCGCCAGGCGCAGAAACTGCGGTTCGATGTGTTCGCGGCGGAGATGGGCGCTCGATTGACGACCCCCATCGCCGGCCACGACGTGGACCTGTTCGACGATTATTGCGAGCACCTGTTGGTGCGCGATGCTCAGAGCCAGCAAGTCATTGGGACTTACCGAGTGCTCACGCCAGCCCAGGCCCGCCGCGTCGGCAGCACCTACAGCGACACTGAATTCGATCTGACCCGCCTGCGCACCCTGCGTCCGCGCATGGTCGAACTGGGCCGCAGCTGCGTGCACCCGGACCACCGCCACGGCGGCGTGATCATGGCGCTGTGGAGCGCGCTGGCCGACTTCATGGTGCGCAACCAGCTCGACACCATGATCGGCTGCGCCAGCATTCCCATGCTGCACAACGGCGTGATCAGCGGCGATGCCGCCGCCAGCATCTGGAACCAGGTGCGCCAGACGCACCTGGCCCCCATCGAATACCACGTGCTGCCCCGCCTGCCGCTGCCCATCGACCAACTGGACGGCTCGGTCTTCGTGGAGCCGCCGGCCCTGATCAAGGGGTACCTGCGCCTGGGTGCGCGGGTGCTGGGCGCCCCCGCGTGGGACCCGGACTTCAACACGGCAGACCTGCCCATGCTCATGCGGCTGGCAGACCTGCACCCGCGCTACCGCAAGCACTTTCTGGGGGCCTGATGCGCGCCGCGTTCGACGCGCTCGGCGACTGGACTGCACACGTGGGAGGTGGGCAGGACCCTGCCGCCGACGCCGCCGACGACGCGCATCCACCAGGACACCGGCATCTGCGAGCGGTGTTCATCTCCGACCTGCACCTGGGCACCCCCGGCTGCCAGGCCGAGGCCCTGCTCGACTTCCTGAAGCACCACCCCAGCGACCATCTGTACCTGGTGGGAGACATCGTGGACGGCTGGCAACTGCGCCGCCGCTGGTTCTGGCCCCAGGCCCACAACGACGTGGTGCAAAAGCTGCTGCGCCGTGCGCGCAAGGGCTGCCGCGTGGTCTTCGTGCCCGGCAACCATGACGAGTTCGCCCGCGCCTTCGTCGGCCACTCGTTCGGCGGCATCGAGGTGGCCGAGGACACCGTGCACACCACGGCCGACGGCCGCACGCTGTGGGTGACGCACGGCGACTACTTCGACGGCGTGATCCAGTGCGCCAAGTGGCTCGCCTACGTGGGCGACAATCTCTATGAGTTCACCCTCAAGCTCAACCGCTACCTGAACACCCTGCGCGCGCGCATGGGGCTGCCGTACTGGTCGCTCTCGGCGTACCTCAAGGGCAAGGTCAAGAAGGCGCTGAACTACGTGACCGACTTCGAGGTGGCGGTGGCTGCCGAGGCCCGCCGCCGCGGCCATGGCGGTGTGGTGTGCGGCCACATCCACCGTGCCGAGATGCGCGAGATCGACGGCACGCTGTACTGCAACGACGGCGACTGGGTGGAGAGCCGCACTGCGCTGGTAGAACACATGGACGGCCGGCTCGAACTGGTGCAATGGCATGCGCCCGCGCCGCAACGCGCAGCGTCCCCTGTGGCAGCGGAGGCTACGGTATGAGAATCGCACTGGTCACCGACGCATGGCGTCCCCAGGTCAACGGTGTGGTCACCACCCTCCTGGAGCTGGTGCATGAGCTTGAGGCGCTGGGGCACGAGGTGCGGGTGATCGAGCCCGGCCAGTTCCAGACGCGTCCCTGCCCGGGCTATGCGGGCATCGACCTGGCGGTGCGCCCCGCAAAGCAGGTGGCCCGCATGCTCGACGAGATCCAGCCCGACGCCATTCACCTGGCCACCGAGGGTCCGCTGGGCTGGGCCGGGCGGCGCCATTGCCTGCGCAAGGGCCTGGCCTTCACCACGGCGTTTCATACCCGCTTTCCGGAGATATTGCAGGCAGCCCTGCGCGTGCCGCTGTCGTGGGGGTATGCGCTGTTCCGGCATTTTCATCGGCCTTCGTCAGGTGTCATGGTGCCCACCCAGGGCGTCCTGCAGATGCTGGCACAACGGGGCTTCGGCAACTTGCGCCTGTGGACGCACGGCGTCGACACGCAGGCATTTTCTTTCCACGGCGAAGTGGCCCACAGCCCGCTCACGGGCACGCTGGCCCATCCCGTCGCCTTGTACGTGGGGCGGGTGTCGTACGAGAAGAACATCGAGGCCTTCCTGCAGCTGGACATGCCGGGAACAAAAGTGGTCTGCGGCGTCGGGCCGCTGGAGGCGCGCCTCAAAGCCCGCTACCCGCAGGTCCGCTGGCTGGGCATTCTGGAGCGGTCGGCGCTGGCTCGGGTGTATGCGGCGGCCGATGTGTTCGTGTTTCCAAGCCGCTCGGAAACCTTTGGCCTTGTGATGCTGGAAGCCATGGCCTGCGGTACGCCGGTGGCGGCATTCCCGGTCGACGGGCCCATGGAAGTGCTCGGGGCCCATGCGGGCGAGGCACCGCAGGGCGGCGTGCTGCATGACAGCCTGCTGATTGCTGCGCAGGAAGCGCTGGCCATTCCCCGGTGTGAGGCGCGTGCCCGTGCATTGGATTTCACCTGGGCACACGCGGCACGCCTGTTCGAGCAGCACCTCGTACCTGCGCGCTCCGGCACAGTGACGGTGCCGCCATCTGTCACAAAATCTGTCACATCACTGTCATCTGGGCGTTAAATACTGAGGTCATCCCGCATTTGCCGCGTTGGCGTACCCATGCTGCCTTTGCTTTCCGATGACGCTGCCGCCATGCGGTTCGATACCGCTGCCATGACCGAACACCCTCTCGCTGCCTTGTCACATGACCGTCATGACGGTGCCCCGGCTGCACTGACGCAGGCCGCGCAGTTGCCTGCGTTCCTTGACCGCGACCACAGCATCCTGGCCTTCAACGAGCGCGTGCTCGACTGGGCGGTGCGCAGCGATGTGCCGCTGCTGGAGCGGCTGCGCTACCTGTGCATTGTTTCCTCCAACCTCGACGAGTTCTTTGAAGTGCGGGCTGCGCCGCACATCACCGCAGCGCAAAAAGGCGAAACGCAGGGCCGCTATTCCACCGCCTCGTTCGAAGCCGTCGCCGCCAAGGTGCACGGCCTGGTCGAGCGCCAGTACGCGCTGTACAACGAGGCGCTGGTCCCCGCGTTTGCCGAGCATGGCATCCGCATCTTGGGTCACGGCGAGCGCTCGCCAGCGCAAAAGCGCTGGGTGCTGGACTACTTTGCCAGCGAAGTGCGGCCCCTGTTGATCCCGGTGGGGCTTGATCCAGCGCACCCGTTTCCGCAGGTGGCCAACAAGTCGCTCAATTTCATCGTGCGCTTGAAAGGGCACGATGCCTTTGGCCGCGAAAACGAAATCGCCATCGTCAAGGTGCCACGGGCGCTGCCGCGGCTCGTGCGCATCCCGGAGCGCGTGGCCTCCGAGCGGAACCTCTTCGTCAGCCTGTCCAGCATCGTGCGGTCCCATCTGGAGGATTTGTTCCCCGGCCGGGAGGTCACGGAGTTCTCGCAGTTCCGGGTGACCCGGCACTCGGACCTGGCACTGGACGAGGAAGACGTCCGCAACCTGCGGACCGCGCTGCGCCAGGGGCTGCAGCACCGCCACTACGGCCAGGCCGTGCGGCTGGAAGTGTCCTCCGGCTGCTCACAGTTCCTGTATGACTTTTTGCTCGCGCAGTTCGGCCTGCCTGCGGCGGCCCTGTACCGTGTGCAAGGCCCCGTGAACCTGGTGCGCTTGACGCAACTGGTGGACCTGGTCAACGACCCCTCGCTGATGTTTGCGCCGTGGAACTCCGCGTGGCCGCGCCAGTTGCAGCCCGGCATGCCGATCATGGAGCAGCTGCGGCGGCGCGACGTGCTGATCCACCAGCCGTTCGAGAGCTTCGACGGCCTGCTGGCATTCCTGCGGGAGGCGGTGAACGACCCCAACGTGCTGGTCATCAAGCAGACCATCTACCGCACGGGGTCGGACTCCGAACTCATGGACCTCCTGACCGAGGCGGTGCGCCGCGGCAAGGAAGTGATGGCGGTCGTGGAGCTCAAGGCGCGCTTTGACGAAGAGGCCAACATCAACTGGGCTGAGGCGCTGGAGTCCATCGGCGCGCAGGTGGTGTACGGGGTGGTGGGCCTCAAGACCCACGCCAAGATGCTGCTCGTCACTCGCAGGGAAGGGCGGCAGCTCAAGCGCTACGGGCACCTGTCCACCGGCAACTACAACATGCGGACCGCCAAGCTCTACACCGACCTGAGCTACCTCACCGCAGACGAAGACATGACCGCCGACATGGACGGCGTCTTCAACCATCTGGCCAGCCAGAACCGGCCCCCCCGGTTGCGCAAGCTCATGTTGGCCCCGTTCCATCTGCACCGGCGCATGCTGGAGAAGATCGAGCAGGTGGGCCTGGCGGCCAGCCGGGGCGAGGATGCCCGCATCGTCGCCAAGATGAACTCTCTGACGGACGAGGCGCTCATGCGGGCCCTCATCCTGGCAGGGCAGCGCGGTGCGCGCATCGACCTCATTGTGCGCGGTGCGTGCATGCTGCCGGCCGGGCTGCCGGGCGCGACGGAGAACATCCGGGTGCGCTCGGTCATCGGACGATTCCTGGAGCACACGCGGGTCTTCTACTTTCTGGCGGGCGAGCAGGAGGACCTGTACCTCTCCAGCGCCGACTGGATGAACCGCAACATGATGCGGCGCGTGGAACTGGCCTGGCCTGTGACCGACCCGGTGCTGCGCCAGCAGATCGTGGACGAGTGCCTGGTAGCCTATCTGCACGACAACCGCGATGCCTGGACGCTGAACGCCGAGGGCGGTTACGACCGTGCGGAGCACCCGACCGACGGCGTGGGTGCGCAAGACGCACTGATGGTTCGCTACGGGCCTGTGCCGCCCGCGGGGGCTGTCGAGCAAGGGGCTGCATGATGGACCTGATCCTGTGGCGGCATGCAGAGGCGGAAGAGCCGCAAGAGGGCCATGACGACCTGGCACGGGCGCTGACGCCGCGGGGTGAAAAACAGGCCGCGCGCATGGCCGCGTGGCTGGACCGCCAACTGCCCGAAGGGCTGCGCGTGCTGGCCAGCCCCGCGCGGCGTACCGAACAGACGGCCAGCGCCCTCGGACGCAAGTTCAAGATGCGCGCCGAATTACTGCCAGGGTGCACGCCGCAGGAGCTGCTGGAACTGGTGCAGTGGCCGCGTTCGAAGGGCGCGGTGCTGGTCATTGGCCACCAGCCTGTGCTGGGGCAGACCATTGCGCAACTGATGGGGCTGCAGGCCGCAGACTGCGCGGTCCGCAAGGGGGCGGTGTGGTGGCTGCGGCAGCGCCAGCGCCTGGATGAAAGCCAGACATTGCTGTTGGCTGTCCAATCGCCGGACCTGCTGTAGGCGTTGCCTCGCGATGGGGCGGCCGGCGGCGGCTGCAGACCAGCCCCTAAGCCCCTCAGCCCATCAACCCCTTAGGCACGGAATACCTCGGTCAACGCGTTGACCAACATCGCCCTGTGCTTGCTGGGCGCGTCTTCACCGGCCACCTTTGCAATAAGTTTATTTGCGGGTGGCCTTGGCCGTCTTCGCTGCAGGCTTGGCCGCGCTGGATTTTGCGGGTGCGGGTGCAGCAGGTGCAGGCTTGGCACTGGTTGCCTCTGCTTTAGGGCGGCCTGTCTTGATGGATGGCACGGCTTGCAAGGCAGAGCGCAGGGCGCTGTCCGACAGGGCCGCCAGCACCTTCAGGCCGGCACGCAGCAGCTCGCTTTTCTTGACGGGCTGGGCCAGTGCGGCCGAGCGCTGCTTCAGCGTCTCGATCACTGCGTATTCATCTTTGGGGATGGTGAAGCTGTCGCGCACCAGCTTGGGCTTCTTGGCCTTGCTGTCCTTGGCGCTGTCGGCCACCGGGGCCTTGGCGGGCTTTGCAGCCTTGACGGCTTTTGCAGCAGGTGGCTTGGGTGCCGCGGCCTTGGGCTTGGCGGCGGGCTTTGCTGCAGCCTTGGTCGTTGGCTTGGTAGCGGGCTTGGCCACCGGCTTGGGCGCTGCAGCAGTCGCTTTCACCGGTTTGGCGACGGGGGCCGGGGCGGCAGCAACGGCGGGAGGGGTGGGGGTGCTGGAGGTCTGAGCGCTGGAAGTTGTCATGGTGCAGGTTGAATAAACGGTATAAACAGTTTATACCGTTTTAAGACCACACTCAGCCAGGACGCCGCTGGCGGCGGCGCACCGCAGTCCGCACCATTCAGGCCAGACTGACGGCCAACTCCCACGGGGTCTTCAGCCAGGCCTGCGTTTCCTCGCGCAGCAAGTGCGCCGACTGCGGGTATGCGGCGGCCCAGCCAGGGCGCGCTGCCAGGTGAAAACGCGGGCCATCCTGCCTCAGCGCCAGGCCGGCGGTGTCCGGGTCGCGGCGGGCGTGGCACAGGGCCACGGCCAAGCGCAGGCTCAGCAACTGCAGCGCGAACATCGGGTCCAGCAGATCCGCCTCGATCTTGCGGACCTTGCCGCGTTGCCCTTGCACCAGAATGCCCAGACGGTGCAGCTCCGGTACGGCAAAGCCGGCGGCATCGGTGTTGTCGAGGATGTAGGCGCCGTGGCGGTGGTAGTCGCTGTGCGATATCAGACAGCCGATCTCGTGCAGGCGCGCTGCCCAGTCGAGCTTGCGCGCGGCGCGCTCGCTGCCGGCCGGTGCTGCCTGGTCGAACAAGGCGCATGCCGTGCGCGCCACCCGCTCAGCGTGCTCGGTGTCCACGCCGAAGCGCTGCATCAGCCCGTTCACGGTGGTGGTGCGCAGGTCGGTGCCGGGCTGTTCACGGTCCAGCAGATCGTACAGCGCGCCCTGGCGCAGCGCGCCTTGTGCGACCTGCATCTGGTCGATCTCCAGCAGGTCGAACACGGCCCGCAGCACGCTGACGCCGCCACCGATCACGGCCCGGCGCTCTTCCTTCAGACCGTCCATGCGCAGGCGGTCGGCAGTCTGTGCGCGCAGCAACCGTTCGTGCAGCCACGCCAGTCCCTCGCGGGTGATGGTGCCGGGTGTGCCTCCGGCAGCGGCCAGAATGTCGCCCACCGCACCCGCCGTGCCGGACGAGCCATAGGCCACCTCCCAGGCATCCGGGCGAAACGTTCCCAAAGCCTCGTCGAGCACGGCCTTGGCCGCAATCTCCGCGGCAAGGAATGCCGTGGCCGTGAATTCGCCTTGCGGAAAGTAGCGCTGCGACCAGGCCACGCTGCCCACGCGGAACGATGCCACCGCATGGGGCGTGAATTGCTGTCCCAGAATGAGTTCGGTAGACCGCCCGCCGATGTCGATGACCAAACGGCGTTCATCGGACTGGGGGAGCAGGCGTGCAACGCCCTGGTAGATCAGGCGCGCTTCTTCGGGCCCCGACACCACGTCGATCGGGTAGCCCAGCATCTCGCTGCCGCGCGACAGGAATTCCTCGCGGTTGCGCGCCTCGCGCAAGGTCTGCGTGGCCACGGCGCGCACCTGGGCGCGGGGAAACCCCGCCAGGCGCTCGCCAAAACGCGCGAGACACGCCCAACCGCGCTCCATGGCTTCGGGGGTCAGGTTGCGGTCTTCGTCCAGGCCGTTGCCCTGGCGGACAGTTTCTTTCAGATATTCGACCCGCTGTATGTGACCGAATTCGTAGCGCCCAATTTCAAGGCGAAAACTGTTGGAGCCGAGGTCGACTGCGGCGAGGCGTGTGCCGTTGTGCATATTGTTCTGGTAGGAGCTTCAACCGGCATCCTACCGCGTGCCACGGCGCATGGAAGCTGCTGCCCGCGCACGGCAGGAGAAGAGGAGGGAATGGCCAGCGTCAAACCAGTGTGTGTTGGTTGTGTGACGGGTTCGTGACATTGCCTTAGAGGGCGTTTCCCTCTGTAGTAGCTGGATGAGAGGGTGGCTTTTTGTCACTGAATTGTCATCTTGCACCCCTAGAGTTCACGGTGTTCCTGTTAACCCTAGTCCAAAGGTAACCTCATGAAACGCACATTTCTCAAAACCGTTGCAGTCGCACTGGCCACCTTCGCGGTCGGTGGTGCCTTTGCAGCGGACATCACCGGCGCTGGCGCTACCTTTCCCTTCCCCATGTACGCCAAGTGGGCAGAAGCCTACAAGAAGGAAACCGGCACGGGCCTGAACTACCAGTCCATCGGCTCGTCCGGCGGCATCCGCCAGATCCGCGCCAAGACCGTCGTGTTCGGCGCCACCGACGCCCCGGTCCCCGGTGCTGACCTCGACAAGGACGGCATGGTGCAGTTCCCCGCCATCATCGGCGGCACGGTGCCCGTGATCAACCTGGACGGCTTCAAGCCCGGCGAACTGCGCGTCACGGGCCCTGTGCTGGCCGACGTGTTCCTGGGCAAGATCGCCAAGTGGAACGACGCCAAGCTGGCGGCCCTGAACCCCGGCAAGACCCTGCCTGACCAGAACATCACCGTGGTGCACCGCGCCGACGGCTCCGGCACTACCTTCAACTGGACGGACTACCTGTCGGCAGTCAGCAAGGAATGGGCTGACTCCGTGGGCAAGGGCGCTGCCGTCAAGTGGCCCGCAGCATCGTCCGTGGGCGGCAAGGGCAACGAAGGCGTCGCCGCCAACGTCTCCCGCGTGAAGGGTGCCATCGGCTACGTCGAGTACGCCTATGTGAAGAAGAACAACATGAACTTCCTGCAGCTGCAAAACGCTGACGGCAAGTACGTGAGCCCGGACGACAAGACGTTCGCTGCCGCCGCTGCCAGCGCAGACTGGTTCAGCGTTCCCGGCATGGGCATCTCGATGGTCAACGCCAAGGGTGCCGACAGCTGGCCCGTCAGCACGGCCTCGTTCATCCTGATGTACAAGGACCCGGCCGACAAGGCGCAATCGGCCGAAGTGCTCAAGTTCTTCGAATGGGCCTTCAAGAATGGTAAGGGCATGGCCACCGAACTGGACTACGTGCCGCTGCCTGACAGCCTGACCGCCGAGATCCGCTCGAAGGTCTGGTCGCAAATCAAGAAGTAAGTAATCCGAACAATAAAAGCAGTCTGCCCCAAAATAGTACCCATCGGCCGGCCGGTCTGGCCGATGGGTACTGGTTTGTGGGGCCTCCAGAAGCCAGATGGGAGTCAACATGAGCGTGGGAACCACCATGAGTTCGCAACCCGTGTCCGTCAACAAAGTGACGGGCGCCCCCACAGAGTCCATGGTCTCGATTGCCAAGCGGCAACGCCTGCAGGACATCTTTTTCCATCGCCTGACCCAGAGCCTCTCGCTGCTGGTGCTCGCAGCGTTGCTGGGCATCATCGTCTCTCTTTTCGTCTACGCGTGGCCTACGTTCCACAAGTTCGGTGCCCAGTTCATCTGGCGTGTCGAATGGGACATCATCAATGAAGAATTCGGTGCCGCGATCGCCATCGTCGGTACCCTGGCCAGCGCGGGCATTGCACTGCTGATTGCGGTGCCGCTCGCCTTCGGCATCGCTCTGTTCCTGACGGAAACCTGCCCTGTGTGGCTGCGCCGCCCGCTGGGTACGGCCGTGGAGTTGCTGGCGGCCGTGCCATCCATCATCTACGGCATGTTCGGCCTGTTCGTGTTTGCGCCGCTGTTCGCAGACTACTTCCAGATGCCGGTGCAAAAGCTGCTCGGCTCCATGCCGCTGGTGGGCTTCCTGTTCGGCGGCAGCACCAACGGCTTCGGCATCCTGGCGGCGGGCATCGTGCTCGCGTTCATGGTGCTGCCCTTCGTGGCTGCAGTGATGCGTGACGTGTTCGAGATCGTCCCTCCCATCCTGCGCGAGTCGGCCTATGGCCTGGGCTGCACGACATGGGAAGTGGTGCGCCGCGTGGTGCTGCCCTACACCCAGAAGGGCGTGATCGGCGGCGTGATGCTGGGCCTGGGGCGCGCTCTGGGCGAGACCATGGCCGTGACCTTCGTCATCGGCAACGCCAACCGCATGCCCACGTCGCTGTTCTCGCCCGGTACGTCCATCGCTTCCACGCTGGCCAACGAGTTCGGCGAGGCTGCGGACTTCCACCTGTCCACGCTGTTCGCCCTGGGCTTCCTGCTCTTCGTCATCACCTTCGTGGTGCTGTCGGTCGCCAAGATCATGCTGCTGCGCGCCGAGAAGGCCAAGGGCCTGTAAGCCCTTCCATGAATCCACTCTATTGAGGCCAAGCTCCATGGAATTCAACCAAACAATCTACAAGAAGCGTCAGCGCTCCAATGCCATCGGTCTGACCCTGTCCCTGGGTGCGATGGTGCTGGGCCTGTTCGTGCTGCTCTGGATCCTGAGTGTGCTGCTGTCCAACGGCTTCGCCGCGCTGGACTGGAACATGTTCACCCAGTCGACCCCGGCCCCGGGCTCCGAAGGCGGTGGCCTGGCCAACGCCATCGTGGGCAGCCTGATGATGGTGGGCTTCACCGTGCTGGTGTCCACGCCCATCGGCGTGTTGGCCGGTGTTTACCTGGCCGAGTACAGTGGCCAGAGCAAGACGGCAGAGCTGACCCGCTTCGTGACCGACATCATGCTGTCTGCGCCGTCCATCGTGCTGGGGCTGTTCGTCTACGCGATCGCCGTGGCCACCGTGGGCAACTTCTCCGGCTGGGCCGGCAGCCTGGCCCTGTCGCTGATCGCAGTGCCTGTGGTCGTGCGCACCACGGAGAACATGCTGCGCCTGGTGCCCGGCAGCCTGCGCGAAGCGGCGTTTGCCCTGGGCGCACCGCGCTGGAAGGTCTCCGTCATGGTCACCCTGCGCGCAGCGCGCAGCGGTGTGATGACCGGCCTGCTGCTGGCCGTGGCCCGCATCAGCGGCGAGACGGCGCCCCTGCTGTTCACCGCACTGAACAACCAGTTCTTCAGCACCAA
Source organism: Acidovorax sp. LjRoot194 (assembly GCF_964253015.1). Classification (NCBI taxonomy): domain Bacteria; kingdom Pseudomonadati; phylum Pseudomonadota; class Betaproteobacteria; order Burkholderiales; family Comamonadaceae; genus Acidovorax; species Acidovorax sp. LjRoot194. The sequence goes on from NZ_CAXUQB020000001.1 coordinate 2,238,249, forward strand.
CATGAACGCCCCGATGGCCAATCTGCCCGTGGTGATCTTCCAGTTTGCGCTGAGCCCGTATGAAAACTGGGTGCGCCTGGCCTGGGGTGGTGCATTGCTCATCACGCTGTCGGTGCTGATCCTCAACGTCGTGGCGCGGGTTTTCCTGCGCGAGAAGACCCGCGGCTGACCTGTCTGACCAGACACGCAGACACGCACCCCCAGACATCTCCATTTTCAGGATTTGACAATGAACGCCACCGCTACCGCCACTGCCAGCAAGAACGCGCTGGAACTGCGCAACCTGAGTTTCTTCTACGGAAAATTCCAGGGCCTGCGCAACGTCAGCCTCAACATCGCAGAGCACAAGGTCACCGCTTTCATCGGCCCCTCGGGCTGCGGCAAGTCGACCCTGCTGCGCACGCTGAACCGCATGTACAGCCTGTACCCAGGCCAGCGTGCCGAGGGCACGATCAACTTCTACGGCCAGGACATCCTGGATGCCAAGCAGGACATCAACCTGCTGCGCGCCCGCATCGGCATGGTGTTCCAGAAGCCCACGCCGTTCCCCATGTCCATCTACGACAACATCGCCTTCGGCGTGAAGCTCTACGAGAGCCTGAGCAAGAGCGAGATGGACGACCGCGTGGAATGGGCGCTGTCCAAGGCCGCGCTGTGGACCGAAGTGAAGGACAAGCTGCACCAGAGCGGCCTGTCGCTGTCCGGCGGCCAGCAGCAGCGCCTGTGCATCGCACGCAGCGTGGCGGTGAAGCCTTCGGTGCTGCTGCTCGACGAGCCCACCTCGGCGCTGGACCCGCTGTCCACCGCCAAGATCGAAGAGCTGATCGACGAACTCAAGCACGACTACACCATTGCCATCGTGACGCACAACATGCAGCAGGCCGCACGCTGCAGCGACTACACCGCTTACATGTACCTCGGTGAAATGATCGAGTTCGGTGCCACCGAACAGATCTTCTTCAAGCCCGAGCGCAAGGAAACCGAAGACTACATCACCGGCCGTTTCGGCTAAGGAGACAACGAGATGCCCGATAAACATCTTTCCTCGCAGTTCGACAGCGAACTCAACAGCGTCTCCGCCCGCGTCATGGAGATGGGCGGCCTCGTGGAGTCGCAGATCCGCCAGGCGGTTTATGCCCTGTCCCAGTTCAGCCTGGAGGCCGTGGAAACCGTCGCCTCAATGGAGACCCGCATCAACGCGATGGAGGTCGAGATCGACCAGGAGCTGTCCTCCATCATCGCCCGCCGCCAGCCCACCGCGCGCGACCTGCGCCTGCTGCTGGCGTTCTCCAAGGCCACGGCCAACCTCGAGCGCATGGGCGACGAAGCCAACAAGATGGCACGCATGGTGCGCTCCATCATCGAGAGCGGCGCCCCGCGCTCGCTGCCGTCGAGCGACCTGCGCACTGCCGCCGAGCTGGCTTCGGGCCTGCTGCGCAAGACACTGGACGCATTTGCGCGCCTGGACGTGAAGGCCGCCGTGGCCATCCTCAAGGAGGACGACCTCATCGACAAGGAGTTCGACGGCTTCGTGCGCAAGCTCGTCACCTACATGATGGAAGACCCCCGCACCATCTCCCCCAGCCTGGACCTGCTGTTCCTGGCCAAGGCGATCGAGCGCATCGGTGACCATTCCAAGAACGTGGCCGAGCTGATCATCTATCTGGTCAAGGGCAAGGATGTGCGCCACACTGCCCTCGACGAGATCGAGTCGGCCGTGCTGTAAGAAGAAAGGGCTTTGGCAACACCATGACAGAACTCACCCCCACGCTTCGCCGCCACGCGGGACGCTGCTTTCTGAGCGCAGCGCTTTCTCACCTGGGGGCGGCCCAGCGATGAGAAAACTCCCACGCGTCCTCATCGTCGAGGACGAACCCGCGATTGCCGAGCTGATTGCCGTCAATCTGCGCCACAACGGATTCCAGCCCTTCTGGGCGGAAGACGGCGAGTCCGCCCAGCGCGAGCTCGATGCCGTGCTGCCCGATGTCATCCTGCTGGACTGGATGCTGCCGGGCCAAAGCGGCCTGTCGCTGGCCCGCAAGTGGCGTGCCGACAGCCGCACCAAGCCGATCCCCATCCTCATGCTCACCGCCCGCGGCGACGAGCCGGACAAGGTGGCGGGGCTCGATGCCGGTGCCGACGACTACATCACCAAGCCGTTCTCCACGCAGGAGCTGCTGGCCCGCATCCGCGCCGTGCTGCGCCGCCGCGCGCCGGAGCAGGTCAGCGACAGCGTGACCATCGGCGAGCTGGTGCTCGATGCCGGAACCTACCGCGTGACCTTCCAGGGCCAACCGCTCAAGGTGGGCCCCACGGAGTTCAAGCTGCTGCACTTCTTGATGAAGCATGCCGAACGCGTGCACAGCCGCTCGCAGCTGCTCGACAAGGTGTGGGGCGACCACGTCTTCATCGAGGAGCGCACGGTGGACGTGCACGTCAAGCGCCTGCGCGAAGCCCTCGGGTCCGCGTCCGTCATGGTGGAGACCGTGCGCGGCGCAGGCTACCGCCTCACGGCGCAGCCGCAGGTGCAGTTGCAGGCCTGATATCCATTTGCCTTCAAAAATATAAAACCCGTTCACGCTGAGCTTGTCGAAGCGCCGCGCGAGGCTTCGACAAGCTCAGCCCCAACGGCATTAAATGATTGAACGCAAATCCGTATGAGCTTGTTTTTCTTGCTGTCTTGAACGGGGCGCACGCGTTGCGCCCCTGGTGTTTTTGAAAAGGCGTTGCTGACCGGATGCTGTGGCGAATTACGTATTTTCTGCTCTGGCAGATTGCGGGCGGTAGCCTGGGCTGGTGGCAGGGGGGGCCGTGGGGCGCCGTGCTGGGTGCCGCGCTGGCCGGCTGGGCCTGGTTCGTGTGGGACCTGCTGCGCGGTGTGCGCGTCCTGCGCTGGCTGCGCACGGGCGACCTGACCGATGTGCCGTCCATGCGCGGCATCTGGGGCGAGGCGGCCGACCGGGCACGGCGTCTGCTGCGCCGGCAGGAGGCGCAGATCCGCGACAGCCAGGACCGGCTGCAAGAGATTCTCGCGGCGCTGCAGGCCACGCCCAACGGGGTGGTGCTGCTCGATGCGCAGGGCCGCATCGAGTGGTGCAACCAGATGGCCGCTAACCAGTTCGGCTTTGATGCGCAGCGCGATGTGATGCAGTCCATCGGCAACCTGGTGCGCGACCCCGAGTTCACCGCGTATTTTTCAGAGCAGAACTTTGCGCACGACGTGGTGCTGGAAGGACGCTTCAGCACGCCGTCGCGGCCGGTGCGGATTTCGGTGCACCTGCATCCCTACGGCGACGGGCGCACCTTGCTGCTGTCGCGCGACGTCACGGCCCTGGAGCAGGCGGACGCCATGCGGCGCGACTTCGTGGCCAACGTGTCGCACGAGATCCGCACGCCGCTCACGGTGCTGACGGGCTTTGTGGAAACCCTGCAGACCCTGCCGTTGAATGCGGACGAGCGGTCCCGCTACCTCGGGATGATGGCCCAGCAGGCCCAGCGCATGCAAAGCGTGGTGCAAGACCTTCTGACCCTGTCCCGGCTGGAAGGCAGCCCGCCGCCCGGCATGGCCGAATGGACCCCGGTGCAGGCGCTGCTGCAGCGCTGCGAGGAAGAGGGGCGCGCGCTGTCTGCGCTGCTCACGCAAAACCTGCCGCGGCAGCATGTGATGGTCTTTCCGGGGGCTGAGAGCCTGCGCATGGAAGGCCAGATCGCTGGCGTGCCTGCCGAGCTGCAAAGTGCCCTGTCCAACCTGATCAACAATGCCGTGCGTTACACGCCAGCAGGTGGCTCCATCACGATCGCCTGGCAGCGCAAGGACGACGGCAGCGCCGTCTTTTCGGTGCAGGACACCGGTCCCGGTATCGCGCCCGAACACATCCCCCGCCTGACCGAACGCTTCTACCGCGTGGACCGCAGCCGCTCGCGCGAGACCGGTGGCACCGGCCTCGGGCTGGCCATCGTCAAGCACGTGCTGCAGCGGCACGGCGCCACGCTCGAAATCACCAGCACCTTGGGCAAGGGCTCGGTGTTTGCGGTGACCTTCCCGGCCAACCGGCTGCGCGGGTTTGCGCTGCCTGCCGCAGCGGTCACGGCCTGATGCGTCCTGATGCTGATCTGATGCGGCCAGACGCGGACAGGTTCTGACAGATGCGTCTTGGGTGCTGCCCGATTCGTATCTGACGACGGGCCGCTCAGCGCGCCATCAGGGCGGTTTCAGCTGGACTGGTGCCGGTGAACGGCCCGCCACACCATGCCCATGAACAACGCCGCCGTCGCCAGCAGCGCGGCCGCACTGGCGGACCAGAACGGCGTGGGCGATGGGGTCACCGCCCATACGCCCGAGCCGTGGTAGGCCCACAGGTAGCCGCCGCCCAGGCCCGCGCCCCACAGCAGCACGCAGTACACCAGCAGCGGCGCCACCGTGATGCGGTAGCAGCGCAGCACGAAGACGCACAGGGTCTGCATGGCGTCCGCCAGGTGGTAGGCGGCCACCCACACCAGCACGCCCCCGGCCATGGCGACCACGGCAGCGTTGCTGGAGTAGATGCTGCCCAGACGGTGCCTTGCTATGAATAACGTAGCTGCCAGCGCAATGGCAGCCAGCGCAGCAAGCTTGAAACCCAATAAGACCACCTGCCGGGCACGCACCGCGTCGCCCGCCCCCAGCCAGTAGCTGGTGCGTGCGCTGGTGGCAATCGACAGCGACAGCGGAACCATGTACAGCACGGCCGCCAGGTTGGACGCGATCTGGTGCGCGGCCGATGCGATGGTCCCCTGTCGCGCAATGAACAGCGCCATGAGCGTGAAAGAGGTCACCTCCACCATCACCGCCAGCCCCGCGGGTACGCCCAGCCGCGCAAAGCTGGCGATGGTGGGCCAGTGGGGCGGCTCGATGCGCCGCCACAGTTGCAGTGGCTCGTAGATGTCGCGCGTGCGCAGCAGCCAGACCGCCAGGCCCAGCATGCTGCAGTTGACGACCAGCGTCGCCCAGGCGCAGCCCACCACGCCCTGCGCAGGCAGCCCCAGGCCCCCGAAAGTGAACCAGATCGACAGCGGCAGCTTGATGAACAGCGAGCCCACCTGCAGCCAGGTGACCAGATGCGGGCGGCCCAGCGCCTGGTTCAGCGTGCTGTAGATGCGAAAGAGCAGGGCCGGTGGCAGCGCCAGGGCCAGCACCGCCAGATAGCGTCCCACTTCGGCGCGCAGGGCGGGAGGCACTTCCGTCCAGCGCAGCAAAGGGCCGGGCGACAGCAAAATGGCCATGCCCACCGCCGAGGCCGCGGCACACAGGTACAGCGCCTGCCGGAACGAGCTGCCGATGGCTGCGGTCTGTTGGGCGCCACGCTGCTCTGCCCACACGGGCAGCAGCGCCTGCAGTACGCCGATGAGCGCTACGTACACGCTGATGAAGATGGCCGAGCCGACCGACAGCGCGGCCAGCGAAGCCTCGCCGTAGCGGCCCGCGACGATGGTGTCCGTCACGCCGAACGCCATGACGGCCAATTGCCCGGTCAGCACAGTGATGGCGTGCCGGGAGATGGTGGATAGCTCGGACATATCAGTTTCTTGTTGTTCTGCACGCGGCTGTCAGCGCTCGCAGGCCTTGCGCCCACAGCATGCGGCACGCGGCGCGGTTCAGGCCGGCAGGCGCCGTCAAAGCGGATTTGCCCAGCCGCTGGCGTCCGTCCGCTTTAAGGACGGTACTCACCGGCCGGGGAGTGTGTCACCGCGCTGCGCGCCGGAACACCAGGAGGTGATCGTTCTTGTCGGTAGGGCGCGGCACCACGGCCATGCGCTCCCACCGGGCCGCGTTGACCATGCGCTCGGACGCGGGCCAGGACTCCATGTCCGCCACCAGCCAGTTGCACTCGTCCTGCAGGCCCGCGCGCTCCAGGGTGAGGTTGCCGTGGTACTGCAGCGCGGCCACCTGCGCGCGGCTCAGACCCACGGTCTGCACGCAGCCCGGGTCGGCGCCCAGCACTGCTTGCACCGCGCGCACCTGCGGGCCGTAGCTGCGGGCGTAGTCCAGCAGCGGTAGCCACAGCGTCATCAGCAGCACCCAGCCTAGCGCCGCGCCGCCAGCGGGCAGCACCAGGCTCTTCCAGATGGGCGCGCGGTCGCGCGAGGCGCGCCACCACACCAGCACACACCAGCCGGCAGTCGCCGCCAGGGCCACCACCAGCGCCAGTGCAGAAAACTGCGGCACGAAGCCGGGCGCGAGCTTGGCCACGTTGGCCGCCGGCTTGGCCGGAACACCCGTCTGCATCGCGATCCAGATCACCCAGATGGCCAGGGCCGACACCGTGAAGAACAGCAGCGTGAACCAGTCGATCAGCGCGCCCACACTGCGCCGCAGGGTGGGCAGGGCAAAAGCAGCCAGCGCAGCCAGCGCCGGCAGGCCCAGCAGCAGCGCCCGGTCCGCCGGCTGCGTGGTAAGCGTGGCGGCAATCGATACGGCAGAAAACCACAGGGGCAGCAGCAGGTGCCGATGGCCTTGCCGGCTGAAGATCTGCTTGCGCCAGCGCCACAGGGTCCACAGGGCCAGGGGCCAGGCGGGCCAGCCAAACCACAGCAGCAGCCGCGCCAGGCTTTGCCATTCCTTGCCGCCAAAATTTGCGCCCACGATCCGCCAGCGCCACAGGTCGAGCTTCCAGGCGACCAGCGCAGCCACCACGGTGATGGCGGCCAGCGCCAGGGTCCAGGGCAGGCGGCGGTCGGTGCTGCTGCCCGGGGCCAGCACCACCAGCACCACGCTGCCCACGCCCAGCAAGGTGGCCAGCGCCGGGGCGCCTGCGAGCGTCAGGCCCAGCATGCCCACCACCAGCGCGATGGCAGGGGCCACGGTGCGGTGGGGCATGGCCGCTACGGCAAAGAAGAGCAGGGCAGTGCAGCTGAGCTGCACCAGATAGCTGGTCACCTCGTGCGACAGCTGGGCCAACCCCAGGCAGGCGATCAGGGCGAGCAGCGCGCCGTCGGCGATCGCGCGGGCATAGTCGGGCGGGTTGGCCTCGCCGCCAAACGCAAAGGCCACTGGCTGCGCGCCCGGGCTGCGTGCCAGGTAGTACACGCCGTACCAAGTGGCCATGAGGGTGATCACCAGCAACGCGGCAAAGGGCACGCGCACCGCCATCTCGGGCGACAGCAGCCACGATGGCGTGATCTGGATCGCCCAGGCGCCCAGCCAGTAGGGCAGCAGCCCCTCGGTCTCGGGGGCCATGCCGCCCAGCAGGGGCGCCAGCCACGGCGTGCGCTGCTGCGCCAGCTCCAGCATGTAGCCGAATGCGGTGACATCCGCACTCTTCCAGGGATCACGGCCCACGAAGCCCGGCACCACATAGGCGATGCACAGCAACAGCAGCGCCCACCGCGGCAGGGGGCGGACGGCGCTTTGGGTCACGATGGCGGGGGTGGGAGGAGTCACGCGTCAGAAAGGCAGCAAAAGCGGAGCCGTCGAGAATAAGCGCAAAAACGCACCAAAACGATACAGGATGCAGGGACCGCCAGCGTCGGGATCAAAAACTCCCGCGTTCTTGTCCCCGCCGGCCCGTGGCCAGCGCGGTGATGCCCACCACGAACCAGCCGCTGCAAAGCAAAAAGGCAGCACGGTTGCCCGGGCTGCCTTTTGTGGCGGTAACGCGCAGGAGGCGAATTACTTCGCTGCGGTCTTGCCGAAACGGTTGCGGAAGCGCTCGACGCGGCCACCCATGTTGTCAACCGACTTTTGCGTGCCGGTGTAGAAGGGGTGCGACTCAGAAGAGGTATCCAGCTTGAACAGCGGGTATTCCTTGCCTTCGAAGGTTTCGGTTTCCTTCGTGTTCACGCACGAACGGGTCACGAACTTGAAACCGTTGGACAGGTCCGAGAACAGGACTTCGCGGTAGTTGGGGTGAATGCCTTCTTTCATGATCAATCCTTGTCAAGTGCGGGAGCCGTGCTGAACCCGGTGCAACCTTTGCGCCGTGGAACATCCAGCGTACTTTCCGCAGAAAAAGCCCTCTATTATGGCACAGGGCAAATATGTGTCTTTTTCAACGTCGCTGCGCATCCGTCATAGCGATGGAAACCGGCGCGGCCCAAGACCAGTGCCACCGTGGAACTGGCTCTGCCAGGCCACGGGTGGCGTCCCCCTCCCGGGGAAGGCGCCAAAGGCGACTCAGGGGGGCTTACCCGCCTCTTCTCATCATGTCGAAAAAGTCCACGTTGGTCTTCGTGGCCTTCATGTTCTTGATCATGAGCTCCATCGACTCAATCTCGTCCATGTTGTACATGAACTGGCGCAGGATGCGGGTCTTTTGCAGAATCTCGGGCGCCAGCAGCAGCTCTTCGCGGCGCGTGCCGCTCTTGTTGAGCTCGATGGCGGGGAACACGCGCTTTTCGTACAGGCGGCGGTTCAGGTGGATTTCGCAGTTGCCGGTGCCCTTGAATTCTTCAAAGATCACTTCGTCCATGCGGCTGCCGGTGTCGACCAGTGCGGTGGCGATGATGGTGAGCGAGCCACCTTCCTCGACCTTGCGCGCCGCGCCGAAGAAGCGCTTGGGGCGCTGCAGCGCGGCGGCGTCCACACCACCGGACAGCACCTTGCCGGACGACGGCACGACGTTGTTGTAGGCGCGGGCCAGGCGGGTGATGGAGTCAAGCAGGATCACCACGTCCTTCTTGAGCTCGACCAGGCGCTTGGCGCGCTCGATCACCATCTCGGCCACGTGCACGTGGCGGGCGGCGGGCTCGTCGAAGGTGGAGGCGATGATCTCGCCCTTCACCGTGCGCTGCATTTCGGTCACTTCTTCAGGGCGCTCGTCCACCAGCAGCACCATCAGGTGCACATCGGGGTTGTTGGCCGTGATGGCGTGGGCGATGTGCTGCATCATCACCGTCTTGCCGCTCTTGGGCGGGGCGACGATCAGCGCGCGCTGGCCGCGGCCGATGGGCGCGATGATGTCGATGATGCGGCCGGTGATGTTCTCTTCGCCCTTGAAGTCCCGTTCCAGGCGCATCTGCTCCTTGGGGAACAGGGGCGTCAGGTTTTCGAACATCACCTTGTGCTTGTTCTGCTCTGGCGGGCCGTCGTTGACCTTGTCGAGCTTGGTCAGGGCAAAGTAGCGCTCGCCGTCCTTCGGCGTGCGCACTTCACCTTCGATCATGTCGCCGGTGTGCAGGTTGAAGCGGCGCACCTGGCTGGGCGAGATGTAGATGTCGTCCGTGCTGGCCGTGAAGCTGGTGTCGGGGCTGCGCAGAAAGCCGAAGCCGTCGGGCAGGATTTCCAGAACGCCATCGGCAAACACCTGCTCGCCGGCTTTGGCGCGCTTCTTGATGATGGCAAACATCAGCTCCTGCTTGCGCATCCGGCCGGTATTTTCGATTTCGAGTTCTTCGGCCTGCTTCAGGACTTCAGACACGTGCAGTGCCTTGAGTTCGTTTAAGTGCATGGAGTGACTCCTTGGCGGAGCTGGTGTGAATCTTGGGGGAGAGGGCAGGTGCCGGGAAAGCTGCTGTTTGCAGGCCTGGCATGCCGTGGATCTTGTTCCGGCTGCCAATGCGTGCAGGCCGGTGATCGGAAAGAATTATGACAGGAAAAAAATCGGGATATTCAGGGGCTTGCGATTTGATCGTTTGCCCGCGCTACCCACCGTGCGCAAGCCCACAGAAAAGAATGCCCCGCCAGACTGCCAGGTCTGCGGGGCATGGGGAGGATCAGGCCAGTTGCTGATCGATGAAGGCGGTCAGCTGGGCCTTGCTCATGGCGCCGACCTTGGTGGCGGCCAGTTGGCCGTCCTTGAAGAGCATCAGGGTGGGGATGCCGCGGATGCCGTACTTGGCGGGGATCTCGCGGTTCTCGTCCACGTTCATCTTGGAGATCTGCAGCTTGCCCTGGTAGGTGCCGGCCACTTCGTCCAGGATGGGGGCGATCATCTTGCAGGGGCCGCACCATTCGGCCCAGTAGTCCACCAGCACCGGGGTGCCGGCTTGCAGCACGTCGGCGTCAAAGCTGGCGTCGGAGAGATGTTTGATGAGTTCGCTGGCCATGGCGTATTCCTTGTATCTGGGCGGGTTGCGACCGGGGTACGTATAAAGTCTGGGCATTGTGACAGAAACCAATCCCACGTACACCGGTGTGGCCGGGCCCTGTGACGCTATGACTGTCATAGCGAAAACCGATCAGTGCACCCTCTTGTGGCGGCGTGTTCTGGCCCAGGTCGCCCACCACATAGTGCAGTGCGCAGCCCACCCCGCGCGCACGGTGGTGCTGGTGCCGTATGCGCAGCTGATGCCCTGGGCACAGCGGTATTGGGGCATGGCGCACCCGGATGGCTTTGCGCCCCGGTTCGAGACCACGCGCAACTGGGCGCGCCAACTGGCGGCTTTCGTGCCGCAAGGGGACGACCTGGCGGGGGACGTGGCGCGCGATACGCTCACCGCGCGCCTGTTGCTCGACAAGGCCGGTTTGTCGGCGCAGCGTGATGTGCTGGCCACGCCCCTGCAGGAGGCGGCGGCCCAGCTGGCACCGGCAGTGGCTGCCGTGCCGCCGTCGCAGCGCGAGGCCTGGGGCGAGCAGGCGCGCGCACTGCTCCCGCCCGCGGACGAAGGCTCGGCCCTGCGGTTCGAGGCCGTGGTGGCGCGCATTGCGCTCGAATGGGTGCTGGCTTCGCGCCACGCCACCGACGTGCTGTTCGAGCCCGGCGTCGCAAGATCGGTCGACGCGCTGGTGCTGCTGCCCGGCTTTCAGCCCGATGCGCTGGCGCAGACCCTGCAGGCGCATTGGGGCGACAAGGCAGCGTCGCTGTCGCTGTGGAACCCGTCTGCCGACAGCCCCGCGGTCGGCCGGGGCCACGTTGCGCTGCACGCGGCGCAGGACGCCGAAGACGAAGCCCAGCGCGCCGCCGCCTGTGTGTTGGCGCACCTGGCCGCGGGGCGCATTCCGGTGGCCCTGGCCGCCAACGACCGCGCGCTCACCCGCCGCATCGGGGCGCATCTGGCCAGCGCCGGCGTTTCGGTGCGCGATGAAAACGGTTGGACCCTGTCCACCACCCGGGCCGCGGCGCGCCTGATGGCCGCGCTGACCGCCTGCGCGTGGGATGCGACGTCCGACGCCGTGCTGGACTGGCTCAAACACGTGCCCAGTGTCGACACCACCTTGCTCGCCCGGCTGGAGCGCGCACTGCGCAAGGCCGCCATGGCATCGTGGGGCCATGCGGCACAGCACGACTGGGCCAGCGTGCCCGAAGTGGCGCCTGCAGTGGCCCAGGTGCAGACCTGGCGCGACAGCCTGCGGGCCGCGCGGACCTTGCCGGAATGGCTGCAGGCCCTGCGTGCACTGCTGGTCGACACCGGTCAATGGACCGTGCTGGAGGAAGACGCCGCCGGCGCGCGCGTGCTGTCGGCCCTGCGCCTGCAAGACGGGCAAGAGGCAGAGCTCGACGGCTGGGGCGAGGGCGCAGGCCGCCGCATGACGCTGGCCGAGTTCACGCGCTGGGCCAATGAAGTGCTGGAGGCCGCCCGCTATGTGCCCATGCACACCGGCGACGCACCCGTGGTGGTGCTGCCCATGCCCCAACTGCTGGCGCGCCCGTTTGCCGCGCTGGTGCTGCCCGGCTGCGACGAGAAGCGGCTGCAGGCCGCGCCAGAGCCTCCGGGCGAGTGGACGCAGGCGCAGCGCGAAGCCTGGGGCCTGCCCACGCGGGCATCGACAGAGATGGCCCAGCGTGCCGCGTGGCAACACGCGCTGCAGACCCCCGCCGTGGATGTGCTGTGGCGCACCGGCGACGAGGGCGGCGAGCCCCTGCTGGCCAGCCCGCTGGTGCTGGCCTTGCAGCTGGATGGCCAGGCACCGTTTGGCGTGGACAGCCGCACGCAGCGCACGGTGGACGCAGCCCCCACCGAGCGGCCCCAGCCCCAGGGGCATCGACTGCCCGTGCTGCGCCTGTCGTCCACGGCGTATTCCGACCTGCGGCATTGTCCGTACCGTTTTTTCGCGCTGCGCCAACTGGGCTTGCAGGAGTCCGATGAACTGGCCGCCGACGTGGACAAGCGCGACTTCGGCAACTGGCTGCATGCGGTGCTGCAGCACTTTCATGAGGCGCTGCTGGCCGACCCGGTGCAGAGCCCCGCAGAGCGCGTGGCCCGCATGGACGCCGCCTCCCTGGCCGTGACGCGCCAGCAGGGCCTGGGCGCGGGCGACTTCCTGCCCTTTGCGGCCGGCTGGCCGCAGGTGCGCGACGGCTACCTGCGCTGGCTGGCCCAGCACGAGCAGACCGGCGCCCACTTTCGCCAGGCCGAGCTGCGCACCACGCAGCCGCTGGGCAGTCTGGAGCTGATCGGCACGCTCGACCGCGTGGATGTTGTAGACGCCGTCAATGCGGTGGCTGCGCAGGGCGATGCTTCCACGTTGGTCATCGACTACAAGACCGAGAACGACACCGTGACGCGAAAGCGCATCCAGTCTGGCGCCGAGGACACCCAGCTCGCGTTCTACGCCGCGCTGCTCAGCCACGACACGCTGCGCGCCGCCTATGTGAACGTGGGCGAGCGCGGCGAGACGCAGATGCACGAACAGGAAGAGGTGGTGCACCTGCGCGACCTGCTCGTCGAAGGCATACAGCACGACTTCGAGCGCATCGCCGCGGGGGACCCCTTGCCTGCGCTGGGAGAGGGCATGGTGTGCGAGTACTGCGCGGCGCGTGGGTTGTGTCGTAAGGATTTCTGGAATGAGTAGAGTGCACCCCCCTGAGGCGCTGCGCGCCTTCCCCCCGCTCTCGCTTCGCTGCGCTACGCGGGCAGGGGGACGACACCCTCGCTGCGGGGCGGCCCTTGCTCGGTGTCTCCACGCCTTGACCGCGCCAGTTTCAACGTCCGCTTGCTCATCGCCGTTCAAAAGGACCTCTTCAAAGGGGCTCGTTAAATGAACGCCGCCTACGAACACAACGGCAGGCCCGTCTCGCGCGAGGCTTTCTACGCCATCGCCTGCGACCCGCAGCGCAGCGTGGCGGTGGAAGCCTGCGCCGGTGCAGGCAAGACCTGGATGCTGGTGTCCCGCATGTTGCGGGCGCTGCTCGATGGCTGCGCGCCGCACGAGATACTGGCCATCACCTTCACCAAGAAGGCCGCGGGCGAGATGCGCCAGCGGCTGCAGGAGTGGCTGGAAGCCTTTGCCCATGCCCCGCTGCCCGACCTGACCCGCGAGCTGATGGCGCGCGGAATCAGCCCCGAGGGCGCTCTGGACAAGCGCGAGGCGCTACAAAATCTATACCGCCAGATGCTGGCCAGCGGGCGGCCGGTGCAGATCCGCACCTTCCACAGCTGGTTTGCCGCGCTGCTGGGTACGGCCCCGCTGGCGCTGCTGCAATCGCAAGGGCTGCCCGCGCACTTCGAGCTGCTGGAGGACGACGCCGAGGCCGTGCGCGAGGTCTGGAGCCCCTTCCTGCAGGCCGTGGCCGACAGCCCGGACTTGCGGGCCGACTACGAAGCCGTGGTGGCCCAGCACGGCCGCTCGCAAACGCACAAGGCGCTGGCGGCTGCGCTGTCCAAGCGCGTGGAGTTCGACCTGGCCGATGCGGTGGGCGTGGTGGATGCCTCGGTGCCGCCCTTTCAGGCGGCGTACCCAGACCTCGCAGGCCGTAACGACCCGGCCGATGCGCTGCAGGGCGACGTCTGCCACCAGCGCTGGCTCGCCCGCGCCAAGGCCCTGGGGGCCGAAGCCAACAAGACCCCGCAGAAGGCGGCCGACGCCATCATCGACGCGCTGGCGTGTGCTGACCTGAACCAGCGGCTCGACCAGCTGCGCCGCGCGATGTTCGTGGCCAAGGAAGACCGGCTGTCCAAGAACCTGGAGAAGTTCCCGGCCGCGCAGGAGGCCGAGCCCGAGCTGCAGCGCCTGCTGCTCGCACGGCGCCAGCACGCCGCCTGGCAGCACCAGCAGCGCATGGCACGCCTGGCGCGGCGGCTGATCGCGGAGTTCGCCGCGGTGAAGAACCAGCACGGCTGGGTGGACATGAACGACGTGGAGCGCACCGCGCTGGTCATGCTGTCCGACCCCATCCTGTCGGGCTGGGTGCAGGAGCGGCTGGACGCCCGCGTGCGCCACCTGCTGGTCGACGAATTCCAGGACACCAACCCGCTGCAGTGGCAGGCACTGCACGCGTGGCTGTCGGGCTACGCGGGCTCGGGCGGCGGCGCCACGGCGCCGAGCGTGTTCATCGTGGGCGACCCCAAGCAGAGCATCTACCGCTTTCGCCGCGCCGAGCCGCAGGTGTTCATCGCTGCGCAGGCCTTTGTGCGCAACGGCCTGGCGGGCGACCTGCTCAGCTGCGACCACACGCGCCGCAATGCCACCGGCGTGATCGCCGCCGTCAATCACGTGATGGGCACGGCGCAGGCGCAGCACGAGACCACGGGCTTTCGCGACCACACCACCGAGTCGACCGACTCGGGCACCTTGCTGCGCTTGCCGGCCATCCTGCCCGCGGATGCCGACGATGGCCCCGGCGCCGACCCCATGGCCTGGCGCGACAGCCTGACCGAGCCCCGCCACGAGGCCGAGGAAACCCAGCGCATGCGCGAATGCACCCAGGCCGCCGCCTGGGTGGCCGCGCAGATCGCGCAGGGAACGCCGCCGAACGAAGTGCTGGTGCTGGCCCGCAAGCGCGACCGCCTGGCGGCCATGCAGGACGCCCTGCGCGCCCTGCACCTGCCGTGCGTGCAGCCCGAAAAAGCCGACCTGTTCGACGCGCCCGAGGTGCAGGACATCGTGGCGCTGCTGGACGCGCTGGTGTCCACCGGGCACGACCTGTCGCTCGCGCGGGCTCTGCGATCGCCGCTGTTCAGCCTGCCTGATGACGCCCTGGTGGCGCTGGCCCTGCTGCGCCGCCAGCCGGAGCACGCTGGCACCAGCTGGTTCGATTTGCTACAAAAAACAGAGCTGCTAGCGCCCGACTATCAAGCGGTAGGGCCTGTTTTGATGCAATACAAGGCCTGGGTGGACAGCCTGCCGCCGCACGACGCGCTGCACGCCATCTACCAGCACGGCGACGTGCTGGCCCGCTTTGCCGCCGCAGCGCCTGCCACCCAGCGCCTGGCGGTGCAGGCCAACCTGCGCGCGCTGCTGTCGGCCGCGCTGCAGCACGACGGCGGGCGCTACCTCACGCCCTATGCGTTTGTGCGGGCCATGAAGCGCGGCGGCGTGCGCGCGCCGGGCCGTGCCGATGCCCAGGCGATCCGCCTGCTGACCGTGCACGGCGCCAAGGGGCTGGAGGCGCGCTGCGTGCTGCTGCTGGACACCGACACGCGCTCGCAAAAGGCCGAGACCATGGGCGTGCTGGTGGACTGGCCGGGCGAGCAGACCGCGCCCACGGGCTTCGTCTTTCTGGCCAGCGAATCGAGCCCGCCGCCCAGCGCGGTGGACGTGCTCGCCACCGAGCAGCAGGCCCGCCAGCGCGAAGAGCTCAACATGCTCTACGTGGCCATGACACGCGCCAAGCACTGCCTGGCGATCTCGTCGGTGCAGCCCAGCGCATCGGCGCCGGGCAGCTGGTGGAACCGCCTCACGCCGCTGATGGAGGATGTGCGCGTGCACGGCCCGGATGCCTCAGAAGAGGGGCAAGCCCAAGGCGCCGAACATCCCGAAAACGCTGAATACGCCGAAGAGGGTGGTGCCGAAAATTCACCGGGCATCGCATCGCCCGAGCGCTTCACGCTGGCCGAGCTGCCGCCCGTCCCCGAACACCTGCGCATGCCTGCCGCCAGCCCCGCAGCGCCTGCTGCAGATGCATCCACCGTCAGCGCGGTGGACTTGGAGCACGGCGTCGCGACACCGTCCACCCCCGCATCGCGCCTGGGCGAGGCCATGCACCAGTTGCTGGAGCAGTCCGGCGTGGCCGGTGCGCCGCTGGCCGACCTGCGGGCCCACGGCTGGCCCGCCGGGCGTGTGGCCCGCCTGGCGCAGGACTTCGACATCGCCACCGCCGCGGCCCGGGTGGCCGCGCAGACCGCCCAGCGCATTCTGGCGGGCGAGGGCGCCTGGGCGTGGGACCCTGATGTGGTCGACACCGCCATCAACGAAGCCCCGCTGCGCCACGGCGGCCAGAGCCTGCGCCTGGACCGCCTGGTGCACTGCACGCAACCGGCCGAGCGTGCCGGTTGGTGGGTGCTCGACTACAAAAGCGCCGCCGAGCCCGAGCGCCAGCCCGCTCTCATGGCCCAGCTGCGCCGCTACCGCGACGCAGTGCAGCGCCAGACGCCGGGCGAGCCGGTGCGCGCAGCTTTCCTGACAGGCGATGGGCGGATGGTGATCGTGCAGGAGGGTAATGCCGAGGTTGCGAGGGTTGCCGCGCCTGCCGTGGAGGCACCACCCGCCGCAGTGGTGGCGCAGGCAGCAGCACCAACGCCAGCACCAGCACCAGCACCAGCACCAGCACCAGCACCAGCACCAGCACCAGCACCAGCACCAGCACCAGCACCAGCACCAGCACCAGCACCAGCACCAGCACCAGCACCAGCACCAGCACCAGCACCAGTGTTGGCGCCGCCAGCTGCCGCTGGCCCCGCCCATCCGGCCGCCCCCGCGGGGAGCGGCCAGGGCATCAGGCATACTCCGGCCCCCGCTGCGCCGCCTGCAGCGCCCGCGCCCACATCCACGCCCGCTGCGCCTGCGGGCACCGACTCCGATTCGCCCCAGCGTTCACTGTTCTGAACCTGGCACGCCGCTACCCGCTACCGCCACACGCTCCCCTTCACAAGGTTTCCTTCATGACAACAACCACGCCTTCTTCGCCCGACCCGGTGGCCGACCTGCACTGCGAAGTCGCAGTGATCGGCGGCGGCCCCGCCGGGCTGATGGCGGCCGAAGTGCTGGCGCAGGGCGGCGTCGGCGTGCATCTGTTCGACGCCATGCCCTCCGTGGGTCGCAAGTTTCTGCTGGCCGGCAAGGGCGGGCTCAACCTCACGCATTCCGAGCCGCACGACGCCTTCGTGGGGCGGTACGGATCGCGGCAGCCCCAGGTCGCGCCGCTGCTCCAGGGCTTTGACGGCCCCGCGCTGCGCGCCTGGGCACAAGGCCTGGGGGTGGAGACTTTTGTCGGCACCTCGGGCCGCGTGTTCCCGGCCGACATGAAGGCCGCCCCGCTGCTGCGGGCCTGGCTGCAGCGCCTGCGGGGGCAGGGCGTGCAGTTCCACATGCGCCACCGCTGGCTGGGTTGGGCGGGCGATGGCGCACTGCGGTTTGCTGCTCCACCGGCGGGCGGTGAGCCTGCCGAATCGACGGTGCGCGTGCGCGCCGTGGTGCTGGCCCTGGGCGGCGGCAGTTGGGCGCGCCTGGGGTCCGACGGCGCCTGGGTGCCCTTGCTGGCCGAGCGCGGCGTGGCCGTGGAGCCGCTGCGGCCGTCCAACTGCGGCTTCGACGTCATGCGCTCGGCCGCGCCCACCGGCGAGACCCGCCGCGAATTCCTGCAGGAGCTGCTGGGCCGCACGCCCGCCCCGGTGGTGGGGTGGACGCCGCACTTTGCCGAGCGCTTTGCGGGCCAGCCCTTCAAGACCGTGCAGCTGAACTTCACCGACAGCCAGGGCCGCACCTTCAGCCGCCGCGGCGAGTTCGTGGCCACCGCCACGGGCGTGGAGGGCAGCCTGGTCTACGCCGTGTCGCACCTGCTGCGCGACGAAGTGCAGGCCCATGGGCACGCCACCTTCCACCTCGACCTGCTGCCCGACCACAGCCCCGAGCGTGTGCTGGTCGAAGTGCGCCACCCGCGCGGATCGCGCTCGCTGTCCAGCCACCTCAAGAGCCGCCTGGGGCTGGATGGCATCAAGGCCGGCATCCTGTACGAACACCTGGGCAAGGACGGCGTGAACGACGCCGTGGCCCTGGCCCACGCCATCAAGGCCCTGCCCATCACCGTGGTCGCCACCCGCCCGCTGGACGAAGCCATCAGCACCGCAGGCGGCGTGGCCTTCGAAGCGCTTGACCCGAGCCTGATGGCCACGGCAGTGCCCGGCGTCTTCTGCGCCGGCGAAATGCTCGACTGGGAAGCCCCCACCGGCGGCTACCTGCTCACCGCCAGCATGGCCAGCGGCCGCGTGGCCGCCGAAGGCGCCCTGCGCTGGCTGGCGCAAGGCGTTTGAGAGGGCGCGACGGTTAAAACTGGCGCGTCACCACCGCGAGCGCACCCGTGGATCCGGCTCCGCCGGTCCACCGGGTGCGTCCCCCTCGGGGGGAAGACGCGCAGCGTCTCAGGGGGAGTCAGAGCTTCAGGGGGGAGTCAGAGCTTCAGGGGGGTCAGAATTTAGCTCGGTAGTACAGCATGGGCCCGCCCTTGCGCGCCCGCAGCACCAGGCGCGAACCGCCCTGCAGCTGCACCCCGATGGCGCCGAACTCCGGCACCAGGCCGCGGGTGCGCGACGAAGCCCACTGCATCTCCACACGGGTGCCGTACACCGGCTGCTGCTGTTGCCAGATCAGGCCCATGGCATCGGGCGACTGCGACAGCTGCGGCGTCTGTGCCCAGGCCGACACATCCAGGTGCCGGCCGCTGTCCAGGCGCGAGCGCCACCGCACGCCCAGGTCCAGGCTGGTGGGGGCGACTGCGCCATTGCTGTTGTTGAAAGCGCTGGCATGGGAGGAGAGCGCACTCGCCGACGGCGCAGCCGACGTCATCCCCAGCGAGAAGCCCACGCTGCGCGGCGCATCGGGCGTGAGCCAGCGCGTCACGTCGATGTGCTGCGTGGTGTTGGCAAAAGCGCTGGCTCCGCTGGCGCCACCGGCGCGCTGGGATGCGTTGCTCCACGGGACATCGCCCAGCTGCGGTAGCAACAAGCTGTTGACTTCGTAGGCCGTGGGCGACGCGGCGGTGCGGGTTTCGGTCTGCAACGCCAGCATGGCTTCGTCACCGAAGGTGTTGGTGTCTGCCGCAAAGGCAGGCATTGCGAGCGCCAGGGTGAGGCACGGAGTCATCAACGTGCTCGCCCGCACCGTCACGGCGGTGCGCGGGGCGGCACTATTCGGTGAGCGGGCTTTGCACAACCCAAGAATTTTTGTTGCCGCGAATGGTTGGTTGGAAGACACCTGCGCTGTGTGGATGTTTGGCATTGCGGCACCCATGAAAAGAAAGGATGAAGCGATGCAACAAAGTGTGCAGCGAGGCCTTTTTGGGGTTCAGCATCCATCGCCTCAAAGCCGCGTGGGAAATCGCCGACATTTCGGGCGCTCCGTGGGTGCGGTGTCGGGGTATCGGGGTGTTGGGGCAGGCGTATGCAATGGCTGAGCGTCAGCGGCGCTGCGCACAATACGCGCTACGCCGTGCCTTGTGCGCATCGACGCGCAAAGGCCAGAGAGTTTGGTCAGAAGGAACTGATGTGAATCCAGAGCAGCACGAACGGCACTCTGGCGATCTTTGCGCCGCCTGCAGAGGTGCAGCGCGGCATAGGCAAAGAAAAAAGAAGAAGTTGACGAGCCTTACCCCCGGCACTGACTCCACAGTTAGGGCTGCTTGGTTCCCCACCTGACCCGGTTGGCCGCTTCACCATGCGGGGAGGCCCGTCACCCACGATTGTACGCCGGATGTGGGGCTGCTTTTTTGGGTGGGAGCGCATTGCCACAGCACCCGAAAGGCTTCAGCCCGTCGGTCGGCTCCAAGTCGGTGCGGGTTGCCGCACGCACAAGTCCCAGTGGTCGGGTGCCCCATCACCGCGGACTGCCCAATCGCCCGGCCCAACCCGTAGAATCGACCGAATGTCCTATCTCGTGCTCGCCCGCAAGTACCGTCCCCGCAATTTCACGGAAATGGTGGGGCAGGAGCACGTGGTGCAGGCGTTGACCAACGCCCTCACGCAGCAGCGGCTGCACCATGCTTACCTGTTCACCGGTACTCGGGGCGTGGGCAAAACCACGGTGTCGCGCATTCTGGCCAAGTCGCTCAACTGCCAGGGTACGGATGGCCATGGCGGCATCACCGCTACGCCCTGCGGCGTGTGCCAGGCGTGCACCGACATCGACAGCGGCCGCTTCGTGGATTACACCGAACTGGACGCCGCCTCCAACCGGGGCGTGGACGAGGTGCAGAGCCTGCTGGAGCAGGCCGTGTACAAACCAGTGGCGGGGCGCTTCAAGGTCTTCATGATCGACGAAGTGCACATGCTCACGAACACAGCGTTCAACGCCATGCTCAAGACGCTGGAAGAGCCGCCCGAATACCTCAAGTTCGTGCTGGCCACGACCGACCCGCAGAAGGTGCCGGTCACCGTGCTGTCGCGCTGCCTGCAGTTCAACCTGCGGCCCATGGCGCCCGAGACCGTGCTCGACCACCTGACCCGCGTGTTGGCGCAAGAGAACGTGCCCGCCGAACCCCAGTCCCTGCGCTTGCTGGCGCGCGCGGCGCGCGGCTCGATGCGCGATGCGCTGTCGCTCACCGACCAGGCCATCGCCTTCGGCAGCGGCCAGTTGCAGGAAGCCGGCGTGCGCCAGATGCTGGGCGCGGTGGACCGCTCGTACGTGTTCCGCCTGATCGACGCCCTGGCGCAGGCCGACGGCCGGGCGGTGGTGGAAACGTCCGATACGCTGCGCCTCAACGGGTTATCTGCTGCTTCCACGTTGGAAGAGATGAGCGCGGTTCTGCAGCGCATGGCGGTGTTCCAGGCCGTGCCGCAGATGGCCGCTGCCGTGGATGCCAACGACCCTGAAGCCGTGGAAACGGCACGCCTGGCCAGTGTGCTGCCCGCCGACGAAACCCAGTTGCTGTACAGCCTGTGTCTGCACGGGCGCGGTGAGCTGGGCCTGGCGCCGGACGAGTACGCCGCGTTGACCATGGTGCTGCTGCGCCTCCTGGCCTTCAAGCCCAGCGGCGAATCGGCTGAAAAAAAAACTCTGACGCGGGCTGAAACCGCCCCGGTGCAAGTCCCCGCAGGACCTGCACCGGTCGCTGCGGCTGCTCCTGCTCCGGCGGTGACGCACGCCGCGCCGGCCGTCGTGCGGCCCGTGGCTGCTGCAGTGCCTGCTGCGGCACCAGAAACCGCTGCCGTCGCGCCCCAGCCACCGGCAGTGCAGCCCCCCGCTGCGGCCGCCGTGGCCGCCGCGCCGTCTCCTTCCGCACCACCGGCAGCGCCTGCCGCCGCGATGTCTGATGATGATGCATCGTCGGAACCGCCGCCCTGGCCGGGCTCCGACGAAGAGGCGGGCGGCGCAGTGGTCGCGGTGGCGCCCGCAGCCTCCGGCACGGCCATGGCCTTGCCTGTGCGCGATGCCCAAAGTTTTGAGCGCAATGCCCGCCCGCCGCAAGCTGAATCAGCGCAAGGCGCTCCTGAATTCGTAGCAATACCCGTGCGTGTGGCGCCCGAGCCCGGCGCGCGCATGCAGCCCACACCCCATTCGGCCCCGGTGCCCGTGTCCTCACGCTACACCCCCACCGAAGAGGGCGACGTGTGGCACACCACCGTGCAGCAACTGGTGGCGGCAGAAGCCATCACCGCCCTGGTGCGCGAACTGGCCCTGCAGTCCCAGCTGGTGGCGCGCGACGGTGCGCACTGGCTGCTGCGGGTGGAGCGCGAATCGCTCAACCAGGCCACGGCCCGCGAGCGCCTGCGCGCTGCGCTGGAGAATGCCGGGCATGCCAGCCAGATCAGCGTGGAGGTGGGTGTGGTCATCGACAGCCCCGCGCGCCGCAACGCCGCGGCCGCGGCCGAGCGCCAGCGCCGCGCCGAGGACATCGTGGCCAACGACCCCTATGTGCAGTCGCTGGTGCGCGACTACGGCGCGAAAATCGTGCCGGGCAGCATCAAGCCGGTGTAGAGGATGAAGCTCCCCCTGAGTCGCCCGTGCACCCCGGGGCAGCCGCCAGAGGCTGCTGCTCTTCGGGACCGTCCAAGCCTGCGCGGGCAGGCTTGGAGTCGCGGACCTCAGCCCCTCTCTCGCTGCGCGGGAGGGGGACGCACTCGGTGGCCTGGCGGAGCCAATTCCACGAGTGCACTGGCCTGTGGAGCGCCCGTTTCTGAGGCTTGCGGCGTTGCAAAGCACAATGTTGTTTGTGCATTTCAGATACCGAATTCAGGCCCCTTCAGGGGCATCGATCAACCAGAAAGAAAGCAAAGGAAACACACCATGTTCAACAAAGGACAACTCGCCGGCCTCATGAAGCAAGCCCAGGCGATGCAGGACAACCTCAAGAAGGCCCAGGACGAGCTGGCGTTCGTCGAGGTCGAGGGCGAATCCGGCGCCGGCCTGGTCAAGGTCGTGATGACCTGCAAGCACGACGTCAAGCGCATCACCATCGACCCGAGCCTGCTGGCCGAAGACAAGGACATGCTGGAAGACCTGGTGGCGGCAGCGTTCAACGCGGCGGTGCGCAAGGCGGAGGAGACTTCGCAGGAGAAGATGGGCAAGCTGACGCAGGGGATGCCAGGCCTCCCCGGCGGCATGAAATTCCCGTTCTGAGGATGGCTACCGAGCGGGCGATCTGCGTCGTTGGGCGGTGCTCGGAATCCTCACGTACTTCAAGTACGTTCCGGTTCCTGCGCTCCGTCCGCCTAGCAGCTCGCTACGCCCTTGACGGCGGCGTTTGAATACCGGATTCAGCAAGAAATTTTTTAGTGGGTGGTTCGTGGTTGCGGCTTTGCTAGGGTGAAGCCTTCTCCCACTAAATCACCGTTCGGGCTGAGCTCGTCGAAGCCAGCATCCGCACCCCAGCCGTTCGGGCTGAGCCTGTCGAAGCCAGGGCACGCACCTCCAGCCTTTCGGGCTGAGCCTGTCGAAACCGTTCTTGGCGCCACACGTACCCCAAGTTTTCCAGATTTCCATCCCACTCCATGTCCACCACCGATTCCCTAGACGTTTTGATCCAGGCGCTGCGCCGGTTGCCGGGGGTGGGGATCAAGTCTGCGCAGCGCATGGCGTTCCATCTGCTGCAGCATGACCGGGAGGGGGCGCAGGTGTTGTCGCAGGCGCTTCAGCATGCCGTGGGGTCGGTGCACCACTGTGCGCGCTGCCACACCTTCACCGAGGCCGAGGTGTGCAGCACGTGTTTGGACCCGTCGCGCGATGCGTCGCGGCTGTGCGTGGTGGAGACGCCGGCGGACCAGGCGGCGATGGAGCGCACCGGTGCGTTCAAGGGGCTGTACTTTGTGCTCATGGGGCGGCTCAGTCCGCTCGATGGTGTGGGGCCGAAGGAGATCGGCCTGCACAAGCTGCTGCAGCGCGCTGCCGAGGAGGGGGTGCAGGAGGTGATCCTGGCCACCAATTTCAATGCCGAGGGCGAAGCCACGGCGCATGTGATCAGCGAGACGCTCAAGAGCCGCGGCGTGCACGTGACACGGCTGGCGCGCGGTGTGCCGGTGGGCAGCGAGCTGGAGTACGTGGACCTGGGCACCATCGCGCATGCGCTGTCGGACCGCCGCTGACCGAATCCGCGGCCGGGGCCCATGCCGAGTCGTTAGAATACTCACAATTTAATAGCTGCTAGCGCTTGCGTACCAAGCGGTAGCGGCCCAAAAGGCATACAAAATGAATACCACCATGCATGTCGCACGGTTTACGGTGGCCTACTGGTGCGTGCTGATCGCGGCGTTGCTGCCGCTGGCCTGTTCATGGCTCGCCAAGAGCGGCAACTGGGGCAAGCCGCGCAAGGACGGCGGCTTCGACAACCACGACCCGCGCGCCTGGATGGCGCGCCAGACCGACTGGCGCGCGCGCGCCAACGCGGCGCAGGCCAACAGTTTCGAGACGCTGCCGTTCTTCATCGGTGCGGTCATCATTGCGCACCTTTTGGGTGCCGGGCAGACGCTGCTCGACATCCTGGCTTTTCTGTACGTGATGCTGCGCGTGTTCTACATCCTGATGTACGTGTCCGACATGCCGACGGTGCGCAGCGCCGTCTGGGCTGCAGCCCTGCTGGTGAACATCGCGATCCTGTTTGTGGGGTATCGGTAGCCTGGTACTGGCAGCCCCACGAGGCACTGCCCTCGGGGTGATGCGTGCCCTCCCGCCGGACGGTGCGAACTCTGTGAAGTGGCGGAGCCAGACATGCGGGTGCGCTTTTCTGGGGGGCGCCGGTGTCAGGCGATCCGCCCGAGGGGTGGCGTGCCCTCACTCGCTGGTCGTCGTAAAGTGCTACGGCCCATGAAAACTGGCGCACGTCAAAGCCAGTGCATCCGTGGATCTGGCTTTGCCAAGCCACCGGGTGCGTCCGCTCCCGCGCAGCGAGAGAGGGGAAGGCGCCGAAGGCGGCTCAGACGTACATACCCTTTCCCTACGTACAAACCCGCTGGGAATCCCCCTAATGCGGAATGGCCCACTCTGCGGCACGATTGTTGCGGTGCAACAATGTCTATTTTCTGATCCCATGAACCGTCCTTTGCACACCCGCCGCGCCTTTGGTGCACTGTCTGCTGCTTCCGCAGCTGCGGTGTTTGCGCCTGCGGCCGTGCGGGCCCAGACGGACGCCACGCCGCTGGGCCGCGTCACCATCGCGGTGGGGGGGCAGGGCGTGCTGTACCACCTGCCTCTGGCGCTGGCGGACCAGTTGGGGTTCTTCCGGGCCGAGGGGCTGGACGTCACGGTGCGGGACTTCGCCGCCGGTGCGTTGGCAGTGCAGGCGGTGCAAGAGGGGGCGGCAGACGTCTGCGCTGGTGCTTTCGAGCACACGCTGCGCCAGCAGGCGCGGGGGCAGGCCTACCGCTCGCTGGTGGTGCAAGGGCGCGCGCCGCAGTTGGCTTTGGGTGTGTCGCAGCGCTCCCTGCCGTCCTTCAAGGAGCTGGGCGATCTGGAAGGGCGGCGCATCGGCGTGTCGTCGGTGGGGTCGTCCACCCACCTGGCGGCCAGCCTGCTGCTGGCGCGGGTGGGGCTCTCATCCAAGGATGTCTCGTTTGTGCCCGTGGGCTCCGGCACGGCGGCGCTGAATGCGCTGCGCGCCGGGCAGGTGCATGCGCTGTGCCATGCCGACCCGATCATGACCTTGCTGGAGCAAAAGGCCGACACCCGCATCGCGGGCGACATGCGCTCGCTCAAGGCGGCGCAGGAGATATTCGGTGGCAACATGCCCGCCAGCTGCCTGTACGCACCGCAGGCCTTCATCCAGAAAAACGCACCGCAGGCACAGGCGCTGGCCAACGGCATCGTGCATGCGCTCAAGTGGCTGCAGACCGCGGGCCCGGCCGACCTGGTGAAGGCGGTGCCGCCGGGGTATCTGATGGGCGACCGGGGGTTGTACCTGGCGGCCTTCAGCCGCGTGCGCGAGACCTACTCCACCAACGGGCTCATGGCCGACGACGGTGCGGCCACCGCCTTGCGCGTGCTCGCGCGGGTGCACCCCGAGATGGCGGATTTCAAGGTCGACCTGGCGCGTACCTACACCAACGAATTCGTGCGCAAGGCACGGCAGAAATTCAACGTCTAGGCATTGGCAGGACCTGCCAGAGCCTGAAGGGGTGCTGGGGGATGAAAAGGGATTGGCGGGCCACGCCTACAGCAGGCTGGCGCTCCGTCCTGCGACGCAAAAATCAGCCAACGGATGGACTACAGTCCTGGGCAGTCGGCACTGCGCACCATCCCGGCATTGCACTGTGCCGTCGTCGCCCACACCGCTTCCACGCTCGTTGTTTTCTTCTTTTTTCTACATCAAGGATCGCGCCATGACGTTCAGCCTCAGCATCGGCCCTCTCGTTTCCCTGATCGCCGGCATTCTCATTCTGGTGATGCCCCGCCTGCTCAGCACCATCGTGGCGCTGTACCTCATCATCATGGGCATTTTGGGGCTGCTGGGCATGCACAACCTGCGCTTTTGAGCCCAGCCCCAGCGCTCGACTGAGGGCTAAGGCAGCGCTGTAGCCATCAGGCAGTCTTGTGGAGGGCAGCGCGGCTGCCCTCGTCGTCCGTGCGCTTCAGCGGCGCTTCACCTTCGACGGCGTGCCACCCTTGCGCGCCGGTGCCGACACCGAACGCTTGCCGCCACCACTGCTGTTGGCCGAGGCGCGCGTGCTGCCGCTGCTGCGTGCGCTGGCCTGGGCCTGCCGCACGGGCAAGTACACCACCACCTGCTGCCCCAGCTTGAAGGCTGCATTGGCGCGCACGTCGTTCCAGTCGGCCACGCTGGAGGCTGCCAGCTTGTAGCGGCGCGCGATGCTGGCCACGGTTTCACCCTTGCCGGCGCGCACAGTCGTCTTGCGCGTCACCATCTCCGGCGCAAAGGCCAGCTGGCCGTTGTCCGCCAGGTGCGACGACACATCCTGGCGGATGGCTGCCGAGCGCGGCACCATCAGCGCCGATCCCGCCTTGATGAGCATGCGCGGCGGGATGTTGTTCAGGCTGCGCAGGTCGTTCTCGCTCATGCCCGCACGCTGGGCGGCGTCGGCCACCGTCATGTTGGAGGGCACGGACCACACGGTCCAGCTGGCGTACTGGCCTTCGCGGCGCGCTTCCAGGTTGCGCTGGAAGACCTTGGCGTTGTCCCACGGCAGCAGAATCTGCGGCGTGCCGGCGGCCAGGATCACAGGCCGGTGAAACGACGGGTTCAGCGCGCGGAAGTCATCCTCGCGGATGCCGGCCAGCTGGGCCACCAGCGCCACGTCCATGTCGTGCGTGATGTCCACGGTCTGGAAGTACGGGTGGTTCTCGATCAGCGGCAGCTCGGTGCGGAAGGCCTCGGGGTGCGCCACGATGTTCTTCACCGCCTGCAGTTTGGGCACATACATGCGGGTCTCGGCCGGCATGTTCAGGTCGGTGTAGCTGGTACCCAGGCCTTGCTTCTGGTTGCGCGCAATGGCGCGGCCCACGCTGCCTTCGCCCCAGTTGTAGGCGGCCAGGGCCAGGTGCCAGTCGCCGAACATGCCGTGGAGCTTTTGCAGGTAGTCGAGCGCGGCGCGGGTCGAGGCCAGCACATCGCGGCGGTCGTCACGGAATGCGTTCTGCTTGAGGTCGAAATAGTTGCCGGTGGCGGGCATGAACTGCCACATGCCGGCCGCCTTGGCGCTGGACACCGCCTGGGGGTTGAACGCGCTCTCGATGTACGGCAGCAGGGCCAGCTCGGTGGGCATGCCGCGGCGCTCCAGCTCTTCGACGATGTGGAACAGGTACTTGCTCGAGCGCTCGGTCATGCGCTGCATGTAGTCGGGCCGGGTGGCATACCACTGCTCGCGGTCCTGCACCAGTTCGTGCTGCAGGTCGGGCATCGCAAAGCCGCGGCGGATGCGGTCCCACAGGTCGGCGGGGGCCGACAGCGATGCGACTTCGCCGCTGGCGGCCTGCGCAGCGGTGATGGGGCGCAGCGGGCCGTTGGGAATGACGGGGGTGTGCGGGGCGCGGGCCGCCGGCGTGCTGGCGGTGGTGGTGGCCTTGGCGTCCTTGGCTGCAGTGTCTTGCGTGGTGCCTGTGGTGGCGCAGCCAGTAAGCCATACGGCGGCTGCCAGGCAGGCAATGTGCAAAATTTTCATCGGAACTCGTTCTTCCATTGGCGCAGTGCGGCCAGAACCGCTACGGCGTCGTCTTCGTGGACCTGCGCATCGAAAACCTGGGCCGCGTGGGCCACACCAGGCTGCCGTGTGCGCAGGAAGGGGTTGATGTCTCGCTCCAGCGCCATGTTGGAAGGCAGCGTGGGCTGATTGCCGGCACGCAGCGCTTCGCACTGGTTGCTGTAGTGGAGCAAAGCTGCGTTGCCGGGTTCCACGGCGCGCGCAAATTTGAGGTTGGACAGTGTGTACTCGTGCGTGCAGCACACGCGGGTGTCGCCCGGCAGCGCCGCCAGCTGGTCGAGCGAGCCGAGCATCTGCGCTGGCGTGCCTTCGAACAAACGCCCGCATCCGCCAGAAAACAGTGTGTCGCCGCAAAACAGCAGCGGCGCCCCATCGAACGCCGCGCAATAGTAGGCGATGTGGCCCGCCGTGTGTCCAGGTACGTCGAACAGGTCGAAGTGCAGGCCCAGCGCGTCGACGGTATCACCCTGCGCCAGGCGCACCAGCGGCTCGGGAATGCGCTCGCGGGCCGGGCCGTAGACCACGGCGCCGGTGGCGTCGCGCAGCGCATCGACCCCACCGACATGATCGGCATGGTGGTGCGTGACTAGAATGGCCTGCAACTGCACGCCCAGGCGCTGCAGTGCCTGCACCACGGGCACGGAATCCCCAGGGTCGACAACGATCGCATGGCGCCCGTCGTGCAGCATCCAGATGTAGTTGTCGGTAAAGGCGGGCAGCGGCAGCAAGTTCATGAGCGATCAAATTATAGGTTTGCACCGGTGGTTCGACTCCCCGCCGGGCCGGTACCTGCTGGCATGGGAGCAGGCGCGCTTCGATGACGCGGTGGCCGACATCTTTGGCTACCACAGCCTGCAGCTCGGCATGCCGCTGCTGGACGGCCTGCGCGCCAACCGCATGCCCCACCAGTGGCTGGCCCTGGGGCAGGAGGGTTTTGCCGTGGGGCACGCACCGGGTGCGGCCCACATGATGGCTGGCGCAGACCGGGGCATCGCCGTGGATGGGCGCGCGGACCCTGGTGCCGTGGCACAGCCCCAGCGCCGCACCATCGACTTGCTGGCAGAGTCCGTGGCCCTGCCGTTTGCAGAAAACAGCCTCGACCTGCTGGTGCTGCCCCACACCCTGGAGCTGAGCATCGACCCCCACGCCACGCTGCGCGAGGTGGAGCGGGTGCTGGTGCCCGAGGGGCGGGTGGTCATCAGCGGCCTGAATCCCGCCAGCCTGTGGGGCCTGCGCCAGCGGCGGGCGCGGCTGTACCAGCGCCTGGGCAAAGGCCACCTGTACCTGCCCGACGTGGGCGAGTTCATCGGCTACCGCCGCCTGCGCGACTGGCTGCGGTTGCTCAGCTTCGAAGTCGAATCGGCCCAATTTGGCTGTTATCGTCCTGCAGTGCGCAGCACCCAGTGGCTGGACCGCTTCGGCTTCATGGACCCCTGGGGCGAGCGGTGGTGGCCCATCTTCGGGGCAGCGTACTTCGTGGTGGCCGCCAAGCGGGTGCACGGCATGCGCTTGCTGGGGCCCGCCTGGCGCACCCAGCGCCAGCGAGCTGCGGGCACGGTGCCCGTGGCCAACCGGGCCCACGCGGCTGGCGCGCCAGCGGTACCCGCGGCGCGGCCCGCCACCCGCAAGCCCCACGCATCGTTCAAAAAACGCGACAAAGACAGGAACACGGTTTGAATCAGGTAGTGATATACACAGACGGCGCCTGCAAGGGCAACCCCGGCCCCGGCGGATGGGGCGTGCTGCTGCGCGCGGGCGACACCGAAAAAGAGCTGTTCGGCGGCGAGCTGGGCACCACCAACAACCGCATGGAGCTGATGGCGGTGATCGAGGCGCTGACGGCGCTCAAGCGGCCCTGCGCGGTCACGCTGTTCCTCGACAGCGAATACGTGCGCAAGGGCATCACGGAGTGGATCCACGGCTGGAAGGCCCGGGGCTGGCGCACGGCGTCCAAGCAGCCCGTCAAGAACGTGGAGCTGTGGCAGCGCCTGGATGCGCTGGTCAGCACCGGCGGCCACCGCATCGACTGGCGCTGGGTGAAGGGGCACTCGGGCGACCCCGGCAATGAACGGGCGGATGGCCTGGCCAACAAGGGCGTGGACAAGGCCCTCGGCAGGGGTTGAAGCGCGCTTTTTGGCATTGAAGCTGGCACGCGGTGTGCATTCCAGCAACACAGCGCCTCGGGATATTCGCCTGAGCGCCTGGGTGAGTGGTCGCTTTGTGTAAAGCCTGCGTAAAACCGGGGAATTGACCTTCGGTCAAGGCGCCAGTCACTGCAGTGTCTGACACGGACTGATACATTCTTTGGTTGCATTCCGCTCTTCCACCGGTTTCATTGATCCATGGCGTCCAAGAAAAGAACCATCGTTTTCGCTGTCATCGGCATTGCAGCCGCCCTGGGTGCTGCATGGTGGCTGCAAAAGCCCACCCAGGCTCCGCGCACTGATGGGGCGCCGGCAGCGCCTGCAGCCGCCAACGGCGCGCCTGCGGGCTCTGCACGCGGTGGAGCGCAGGGCGGTGCAGGCCGGGTGGCGTCGGTAGAGGCCGTGGCCGTGCGCCAGATGGCGATGCGTGACGATGCCGAGGCCGTGGGCAGCCTGCGGTCGCGCCAGAGCGTGGTGCTGCGCCCTGAGGTCAGTGGCCGCATCACCCAGCTGAACTTTCGCGACGGCCAGCGCGTCAAGCGCGGCCAGGTGTTGGTGCAGTTCGACGACCAATTGCCCCGCGCCCAGATCCAGCAGAGCCAGGCGGAGATGTCCATCGCCCAGGCCAACCACAAGCGCAACCAGGAGCTCGTGGCCCAGGGCTTCATCAGCCAGCGTTCGGTGGACGAGAGCGCAGCCAACCTCGAAGTGGCGCAGGCCAAACTGTCGCTGGCGCAGGCCACCGCATCGCGCCTGAAGATAGTGGCACCCTTTGACGGCATTGCCGGCATCCGCGGCGTGAACGTGGGTGACTACCTGAAGGACGGTGCCGACATCGTCAACGTGGAAGATCTCGACGCGGTGTACGTGGACTTCCGCCTGCCCGAGCGCCTGCAGAGCAAGGTGCGCACTGGCCAGACGGCGCAGGTCTCCTTCGATGCGCTGCCAGGCGTGCGCTACGGCGCCGTGGTGCAGGCCATCAATCCCCAGATCGACGCCGATGGCCGCTCCATCGCGGTGCGCGGCTGCATCGACAACCGCCGCCTGCAGCTGCGCCCGGGCATGTTCGCCCGCGTGACCGCCGTGTTTGCCGAGCGCGCAGATGCGAGCGTCATCCCTGAAGAGGCCGTGGTGCCTGAAGGTAGCAACCCCTATGTGTTCAAGATCGTCGAGGGCAAGGAGCCTGGCAGCCGCATCGCCCGCCGCACACCCGTGAAGCTGGGTGTGCGCACCCCCGGGTTTGTCGAGGTGGTGGATGGCTTGAAAGCGGGCGACGTGGTCGTTTCGGCGGGGCAGCAGCGCATCCAGAAGGACGGCGCTGCGGTGCGCGTGGTGGAACTGGGCAAACCCTCCAGCGGCGCCGCGCCTGGGGCCGCACGTGCAGCATCGGGCCCCGGGGCTGCGGTCAGCGCAGCGGCGCCGGCCGATGCGCCTGCCAACGGCGCGGCGGGTGCGCCCAATGGTGCCCCCATGGCTGCGGCCGCTGCACCCGCTGCGGTGCCGGCAGCCCCGGCGGCAGCGCCATCCGCCGCGGCCCTGGTGGCACCGCTGCCAGGCACCAACCCTTGCCTGGCCGCCGGTGGGCCCGGCGGGCGCGCCGCGCCATCTGGTGCACGTGCACCTGCCTGATCCCTTCCCCGCCCGCCCGACCGACCGACTGACCGAAGCCCCCCACTGCCATGCAACTCGCTGAAATATCGATACGCCGGCCGGTCTTTGCCACCGTTCTGTCGCTGCTGGTGCTGCTGATCGGTGCGGTGAGCTTCACACGCCTGTCGGTGCGCGAATACCCCAAGATCGACGAGCCCGTGGTCACTGTCAGCGTGCGCTACGCGGGCGCCTCGGCCGAGGTGATCGAGTCGCAGGTCACCAAGCCGCTCGAAGACTCCATCGCCGGCATCGACGCGGTGGACGTGATCACCTCCATCAGCCGCCCCGAGCAAAGCCAGATCAGCGTGCGCTTTCGGCTGGAGAAAGACGCCGACAACGCCGCCGCTGAAGTGCGCGACCGCACGGCCCGGGTGCGCAACCGCCTGCCCGACGCAGTGGACGAACCCGTCATCGCCAAGGTCGAGGCCGACGCCTCGCCCGTGATGTGGCTGGCCTTCAGCAGCGACACGCGCAGCCCGCTGGAGATCAACGACCTGGTCAACCGCATCGTCAAGCCGCGCCTGCAGACGGTGACCGGCGTGGCCGACGTGCCCATCTACGGAGAGCGCAAATACGCCATGCGCGTATGGCTCGACCCTGAACGCATGGCCGGCTACCGCCTGACCACGCAGGATGTGGAAGACGCGATCCGCAAGAACAACCTGGAGCTGCCCGCGGGCCGCATCGAGTCGCAGCAGCGCGAGTTCAGCGTGACCTCGCAGACCGACCTGTCCACGCCCGGGCAGTTTGCCGAGGTGGTGATCCGCACCGTCAACGGGTTTCCGGTGCGCATCCGCGACGTGGCGCGGGTCGAAGAGGGTGCCGCCAGCGACCGCAGCCGCGTGCGCCTGAACGGGCGCGAGGCCATCTCGGTCGGCGTGATCCGCCAGGCCACGGCCAACCCGCTGGAGCTGGCGCAGGGCGTGCGCGCGATGATGCCCGTCCTCAAGTCCGACCTGCCGCCGGACATCGTGATCGACGTGGCCAACGACAACTCGCTGTTCATCGACCGGTCCATCAAGAGCGTGTACTCCACCATCATCGAAGCGGTGGTGCTGGTGGCGCTGGTGATCTTCGTCTTCCTGCGCACGCTGCGCGCGTCCATCATTCCCATCATCACCATCCCGGTGAGCCTGGTGGGCAGTTTTGCGCTGATGTCGCTGGCGGGCTTTTCGATCAACACGCTCACGCTGCTGGCGCTGGTGCTGGCCATCGGCCTGGTGGTGGACGATGCCATCGTGATGCTGGAGAATATCTACCGGCACATCGAAGAAGGGCTCGACCCGTTCTCCGCCGCGATCAAGGGCGCGCGCGAGATCGGCTTTGCCATCGTGGCCATGACGCTCACCCTGGTGGCGGTGTATGCGCCGCTGGCCTTCACGCCCGGGCGCACCGGCCGGCTGTTCGTGGAGTTTGCGCTGGCGCTGGCCGGGGCGGTGGTGGTGTCGGGCTTCGTGGCGCTCACGCTGTCGCCCATGATGTGTTCGCTGCTGCTCAAGCACAACCCCAAGCCCAATTGGTTTGACCGCTCCATGGAGCGCTGGCTCACCGCGCTGTCGGACGCGTATGGCCGCCTGCTGCGCTGGATCGTGACCGCCCGCTGGGGCGGCGGCGCGGGCCAGGAGGGCGCCGGCCGCGGCAGCCGCATCCGCGGCGCGATCTTCCAGGCCCGCTGGATCGTGATCGCCATCATGGCCGTGAGTGGCGTGGCCCTGGTCCTGGTCTATCCCACCATGCGCCAGGAGCTGTCGCCGCTCGAAGACCGCGGCACAGTGCTGGTCAACGTCACTGCGCCGGACGGCGCCACTCTGGACTACACCAACCGCTACGCGCTGGAGCTGGAGAAAATTGGGCAGCAGTACCCCGAGTTCGACCGCATCTTCGCCAACATCGGCAACCCCACCGTGGCCCAGGGCAGCGTCATCTACCGCACGGTGGACTGGGAAAACCGCAAGCGCACCACCCTGGAGCTGGCGCGCGAGCTGCAGCCCAAGGTGGGCACACTGCCGGGCGTGAGCTCGTTCCTCATCACCCCGCCATCGCTGGGCCAGGGCTTTCGCGCACGGCCGCTCACGTATGTGATCCAGACGTCCGACAGTTATGAAAACCTTAACCAGGTGGCCACTGCCTTCATGGCAGAGATTGCGCAGAACCCCGGCATCATCGGCCCCGACATCGACCTGCGCCTGAACAAGCCCGAGCTGCGCATCGAAGTCAACCGCGAGCGCGCGGCCGACCTGGGCGTGAGCGTGGACGTGGTCGCCAAGGCCATCGAAACCATGCTGGGCGGGCGCACCGTCACGCGCTACAAGCGCGATGCGGAGCAGTACGACGTGATCGTGCAGACGGCCGCACGCGGCCGCACCACGCCAGAGAACATCGACACCATCTACGTGCGCGGCCGCAACGATTCGATGATTCCGCTGTCCAGCCTGGTCACCGTGCGTGAGAGCGTGAGTCCCCGAGAGCTGAACCACTTCGGCCAGCGCCGCTCGGCCACCATCACCGCCAACCTGTCGCCCGAGTACTCGCTGGGCGAGGCGCTCAAGTTCATGGACGACACCGCCGCCAAGGTGCTGCGCGCCGGCTACACGACCGATCTGAACGGCACCTCGCGCGAGTTCAAGAGCTCGCAGGGCGCGCTGGGCGTGGTGTTCTTGCTCGCGCTGGTGTTCATCTTCCTGGTGCTGGCAGCGCAGTTCGAAAGCTTCATCGACCCCCTGGTGATCATGGTGTCGGTGCCGCTGTCGATGATCGGCGCCCTGCTGGCGCTCAAATGGAGCGGCGGCTCGCTCAACGTGTATTCACAGATCGGCCTGATCACGCTGGTGGGCCTGATCACCAAGCACGGCATCCTGATCGTCGAGTTCACCAACCAGCTGCGCGAGCAGGGCATGGACATGGTCGATGCACTGGTCAAGGCCTCGGCCCAGCGCCTGCGCCCCATCCTGATGACCACCGGCGCCATGGTGCTGGGCGCCATTCCCCTGGCGCTGGCCACCGGCGCGGGCGCCGAGACCCGCATGCAGATCGGCTGGGTGATCGTGGGCGGCATGTCGCTGGGCACGCTGCTCACCATCTTCGTGGTGCCCACCATGTACACGCTGTTCGCACGCAGGACGGTGCCCGGGGCGAACACGGCGGTGGCGACCGAAGAGCCGGCGCATGCGGTGCACATGCACGACTACGTGGGCAAGTAAGTAGGAAGTAGGGGCCTCGCCGTACTGACCCATCAGAGCAAAAACACAAAAGGCCCTGTCGGGGCCTTTTGTTTTTGGGGGCTGATGGAGAAGATGGTTCGGCTTCAGAAGTGCAGCAAGCCCTGGAGACTGCTGCTCCTGCAGATCCATCCTCGACCATTCCATTTCCGTTCGGGCTGAGCCTGTCGAAGCCTTTCGCAGTGCCTCTGCAGGCTCAGTGTAAACGGCTTGATGGGCATCAGCCTGCTGGCGCTGCCAGGACTTGCAGTGCATCAGCGATCTCCTGCTGACCCTGCGGCCGCACCAGCCGCTCCACTTCCTTGCCGTCCTTCAGGAACACCAGTGTCGGCCAGAGCTTCACGCTGAAGCTGCGGCCCAGGCGCTGGCCGGGGCCGTCTTCCACCTTCACGTGGGCGACGTCACCACGGTCCTTCAAGGCGCCTTCGATCAGCGGCTGTGCGCGCTGGCAGTGGCCGCACCAGGGCGTGCCGAACTCCAGCACGGCAGCGCCCGTCAGGCTGTCGATATCTTCGCGAGCAGGGGGCTGGGCAAGGTGTGTGGCGGTGTAGGGCATGGCGGTTCAACGAGTGAAATGAAAAGTTGGGACACAGGTTATGGCGAGGGAGCGCGCTCTGCACCAGCGATGTGCCCATGGCTGTGTCAGATCATGCCTTCAAAGACCATCACATCCACCGTGTCGCCCACCGCCACGTTGCCCTGGCCGTGGTGCAGCACGATGAGGCCGTTGGCCTGCACCATGGAGCTGAGCACGCCCGAGCCCTGGTTGCCGGTGGTGCACACCTGCAGCGTGCCGTCGGCGGCGGTGGTGACGGTGCCGCGCTGGTATTCGGTGCGGCCGGGCTTCTTGCGCAGGGGCTCGGTACACACGGCGCGCAGCAGGGGCGGCGCAGGGCGGGTGCTGCCCATCATGCGCAGCAGGGCAGGACGCACGAACGCGAGAAAGGTCACCATCACCGCCACCGGGTTGCCCGGCAGGCCAAAGAGGACTGCACCTTCACCCCCGCCTGTGCCTGTGCCTGTGCCTGCACCCGCGTCACTATTGCTACTGTTTTGATAGCTGATGGCGCTTTCTGGATGAGCGGCAGGGGCTTTTTTTGCTTCAAACTGGGTGCTTGGCAGCGTGCCGGCGATGGTTCCCACCGCCATCGGGCGGCCCGGGCGCATGGCGATGCGCCAGAAGGCCACGTCGCCCAGCTTCTTCATCATGGTGCGGGTGTGGTCAGCCTCGCCCACGCTCACGCCGCCGCTGGTGATGATGGCGTCCGCCGGCCCTGCGGCCTGGCGGAAGGCGGCTTCGAGCAGCGCGGGCTCGTCGCGCACCACGCCCAGGTCGATCACCTCCACGCCCAGGCGGGTGAGCAGGCCGAACACGGTGTAGCGGTTGCTGTCGTACACCGCGCCTTCGCGGGGCGGCTCGCCCAGGCTCAGGATCTCGTCGCCGGTCGAGAAGTACGCCACCCGCAGGCGCCGGAACACCGTCAACGTGGGCAGGCCCAGGCTGGCCACCAGGCCCAGCGCTGCGGGCGTCAGCAGCTCGCCACGCGCCAGCGCCACGCCGCCTTGCATCAGGTCTTCGCCCTTGAAGCGGCGGTTGTCGCCGGTGCGCAGCACGTCGGCCGCAATGCTGATGCGCTGGCCACTATCCGCTGTGCTGCCGGCTGTGTCGGAAGACGTGGTGGTGAACTCCTGCGGCACCACGGTGTCCAGACCCGCGGGCATGATCGCGCCGGTCATGATCTTCACGCATTCGCCAACTGTCACGCTGCCCGTCCACGCCTTGCCTGCCAGCGCCGTACCCACCACGCGCAGCGCCAGGGGCTGGCCCGCTACCAGCTGCGCGCCTGCGAAGGCGTAGCCGTCCATGGCGGAGTTGTCGTGCGGCGGCACGCTGATGGGCGACACCACATCGCGGGCCAGTACGCGGCCCAGTGCGTTGAAAAGCGGCAGCTCCTCGGTGTCCTGCACGGGCTCGACCAGGCGCTCCAGGAACGCGTTCACATCGGAGGCTTTGAGCGCCTGCGGGTCGTAGCCCTGAAGTTCAGCAGCGATCTGGGCAATGGTCTTCATGGGCAGCAAACAAACAATCAATCAATCAGTCGGGTATGCCGCGCGGCAATCGTCACAGGACGTCGCGTCACCGGGAGCGACAGGCGGGAAAGGGGTCGGAGGTCAGCAAAAGCAGCATGTGCAGCTTGTCGTACGCCACGTTGTCGACGATCACGGCGCGCGGCAGCAGGCCCCAGGGATGAAAGCCCGCCTGCTCGTACAGCCGCACCACATGGGTGTTCGACGCGGTCACCGTGAGCACCAGCTGCGTGAGGCCGGGGACCTGGCGCGCAGCCAGCACGCAGGCTGCAATCAGCTGCCGCCCGATGCCCTGGCGCTGCGCACCGGGCGCCACCATCATGCCCACCACGCTGGCGCAGTGGCGCTGCTGGGTCCGCTGCTCGCGCTCGCAGCCCACGCAGCCGAGCAACCGGCCGGTGGCATCGAACGCACCGAGAAAAAACGTGCCCGATGCCACCGGCCCGAAGCGCCCGGCGTATTCCTTGGCCGCGCGGCCGATGGACGACGCGTAGTCCGAGGTGAAGGCGTCGGGTGCCGTGCGCAGCGCTTCATCGCGCACCGCCTTGTAGGGCACGGCGTCGGCCGCTGTGAGTGCGCGGATGCGTACCGCCGCAGGCTGGGCGGCAGTAGTCGCCACCGGAATCGACGTCGCTGCGGTGCCTGCGCTGTGGGGAGTGGGCATGGGGAACAAAAGCGGGGGATGGGTTGGTGCAGACCGGAGCAGGGGAGAGCCGTGCGTGCAGGCGCGGCAACTCAGCGCCCCGCCGTGCCCTCCAGCGCATGCAACTCGGCCAGGGTGTTGGCGTTGAAGAACGCTTGCGCGTCATCCCCAGGCTGATCGAACGGCACCAAGGCACAGCGGTGCTGGCCGGTCCACGCGTCGATCTTGCGGCCACCGGCCTGCGTGAAGGCCACCAGGCTTTCCAGCAGCTCCACGCGCAGCAGGCAGAACACCGGCTGCGGGCGCACGGTGATACGCCCCTGACCGTCGTCCTCGGGCGCGCAGGCCATGGCGATCTCGGCGTCCTGCTCGCTGGCGGCAGCGGCCAGGCGGGTTGCCAGGTCCAGCGGAAACAGGGGCGTGTCGCACGGCACGGTCAGCAGCCACGGTGTTTCGCAGCGCTCCAGCCCCGTCAGAAAGCCCGCCAGCGGCCCCGCATAGTCGGCCAGCACATCGGGCCACACCGGCGCACCGAACGCCTCGTACGCGGCCAGGTTGCGGTTGGCATTGACCATGGTGGACCCGGTCTGCATCTGCAGCCGCATCAGCGTGTGCAGCGCCAGCGGCAGGCCGCGAAAGTTCTGCAGGCCCTTGTCGACCCCGCCCATGCGGGAGCCCCGGCCGCCGGCCAGCACGAGGCCGGTGATGTCTTGGGTATCAATCATTCGTGATCTTCAAAGAAACTCAGACGGGTGCTTCGCGTGATCCTGGAACGGGCGCGGCCAGGCCAGTGCACCCGTGCAACCGACTTCGCCAGGCCACCGGGTGTGCCCCCCTGCCGCACGCAGCGAGAGCGCGGGCAGACGCCGAAGGTGGCTCAGGGGGCGCTTCACTTCATCCACCGATATAACTCATCTCCACCCGGCGAGCACCGCCGCCCGCGTCCGCAGGCAGGCTGCTGCGCAGCTCCGAATAGCGGTCGGTGCGCTGCTGCCAGATGGGGGCGATGGCCGATGCGATGGCCTCGTCGCTGGCACCACCGCGCAGCAAGGTGCGCAGGTCGTAGCCCTGGGTGGCGAAGAGGCACAGGTAGAGCTTGCCTTCGGTGGACAGGCGCGCGCGGTTGCAGTCGTGGCAAAACGCCTGGGTCACGCTGCTGATCACGCCGACCTCGCCCAGGCGCGGGTCGTGCTCGCCAGCGGCGTTGGCGTAACCCCAGCGTTCAGCGGTTTCGCCGGGTGCGCTCGGGCTCAGCGCCACCAGCGGCAGTTCGGCGCGCAGGCGCTCGATGAGCTCGGCCGAAGGCAGCACCTCGTCCATGCGCCAGCCGTTGGTGGCGCCCACGTCCATGTATTCGATGAAGCGCAGCGTGGTGCCCGTGCCCCGGAAGTGGCGCGCCATGGGCAGCACCTCGTGGTCGTTGGTGCCACGCTTGACGACCATGTTCACCTTGATTTGCGAGAGGCCCGCCGCGTGCGCCGCCTCGATGCCCGCCAGCACGTCCGCCACCGGAAAGTCCACATCGTTCATGCGGCGGAACACCGCATCGTCCAACCCATCGAGGCTCACGGTCACGCGGTTCAGGCCCGCGTCCTTCAGGGCCCGGGCCTTGCGCGCGAGCAGCGACCCGTTGGTGGTGAGCGTCAGGTCGGGCGGCAGGCCGTCCACGGTGCGCAATTCGGCCAGTTGCGCCACCAGGGCTTCAAGGTTCTTGCGCAGCAGCGGCTCGCCGCCGGTCAGGCGGATCTTGCGCACGCCATGCGCCAGGAAGAGCCGCGCCAGCCGCGTGATCTCTTCAAAGCTGAGCAGGGCGCCGTGTGGCAGGTAGGGGTAGTCCTTGTCGAAAACTTCCTTGGGCATGCAGTAGTTGCAGCGGAAGTTGCAGCGGTCCGTCACGCTGATGCGCAGGTCCCGCAGCGGCCGGCCGAGCGTGTCGGTGAGCAGCCCGGTAGGCGCCGAGGCGTGCAACGGCACCTTCGCCGCCAGAGCGGCGATGCGTTGGTCCACCAGGGGGATCACTCGTTCGGCCATGGGGTGATTTTGCCGCATGGGCTTCGCCTCGCGGGGGAAGCCCTTGGTGCCGGAGTTGATCGGGGTCAGTTTTGGCGCAGCAGTGCCTTGAGCGTTAACGTAAGCAGACCAAGATGCCAAGTTTTCGTAAGCAATGAGTTGACTGTTTCTTCGATGACGGCTATTGATTTTTATGACTCGGGACGTTGTATTTCACCTCGAGTGGCTAAGCTGGATAATTTCTCCATTTTTTTTAATCCTGATGTGCGCAGTTCCTCCAACTTCCTGAGGGCTAAGCGATCCTTTAATATCCCAAATGTCCCCGTTCAAATTTGCAGAAAAAGGTCTTTGCTCTTTTATTTGATTGACTCCATAAATTTTAATTAAAATTATTTCTGCCACAGCGATTGCGGTTGCCTCATCTGGCAGAAATCCTTCCTTGGGAGTGAAGCTTTGCGTATCGCGTCCTGCGGCATACGGGGAGAATAATATCAATGAAGTAGAGAGCATCAGTCCAAATATCATATTAATTTTGCTTTGACCTTTTTGATGGTTCCGTCTCTTTCAGTCTTGTAATCGTGGCGCTTTAAATTTTCAGACGGTGTTCCGACATATCCGTCAATGCCATGTCCGTCTGCATCACGTGAATCTGAAGTAGAAAAATCTTCGCTATCATCCTCTGGATCGGGGCCGTCATGAGTATGGTAGTGGGCTGTCGCTTTGGTGTTTGGGGGCACGAACCCGGGCCTCCCGGGTTTCAGCAGATTTTCCACCGCGTTTTGGTCGTGTGTATTAATATTTGCCTTTGTTGTCTTGATAAATCATCCGGCCAAACTCAGGGTTTTTCTACTTGGTGCAGGATTGATATAATTTATCTCGGCTTTTGCCGAGGTGAGGTTTTTTAACTTTTTTTAGCGACCTTTTGTAGTGAAATATGATTTTTCTGGCTGATCCAAACTGCTATTCGAAAAAAATTCAATGTAGGCGGCTTGTGGTTTTTCGGAGTTCTTGCATGACTTGTACCAAATCCGCACAGCAATTCCGGTGTTGAGCTTCGAGATTTCTTCATCCCCTCCAAATGCCGAGTATGCCTCTTTTAATTCTCCCAGTTTTACGGAGACAATCTTTCTATCAGGGTATTTTTCTATTTTTATTTCTTGATTGTTTTTCTCAATTAAGTATCCGGCAAGATTTCTGTTGGATGTTTGTCCTTCTTCTCCGTCTGGTACCGGCAACACACATTTCGCTTGTGCTGAGAAAGAAAAAAATGCCAAGCATACGATTGTATGTTTGTGAATATTCATGAGCAGTTTGTTCGTTGTTACTGTACTTTTGCATTGGTTATGCCGCCGTTAGGCAGTTCGCCATTCCTGATGTAGTCTATTGAGTTATTCGGATTGTTTGTTTTAAAATCTTCGGAGGCACTGCATAGTTTTTCAATGTCTTCATTTTGAGTGCGCGTGCATCCTAGAGTAGGGTTCCAGCCTTGCCGGGGGGAAAAGGGATCCTTTAAACTCGATCCTCCTCCATGAATCCATCTTTGCCTATTATCCGTCGTCATCCATTTGGCCGGCCCAAATGCTTTGTTGAACTTTGGGTATTGGCATTTTGTGAATTTCCCACTGTATGCATCCGAGGCGCCAGCTTTCGCCTTGCTGGTAACCTGATTTCTCGATTCCATTTCTAGTATCGACCTGCCGTTGGAGTCCATCATTATGGTTTTTCCATTGTTTATGTCGGTGTAAACTAGTGCGTTGCCTGAGCCATTTCCTATAGCGTCCAACCCTAAAGGGTCTAAAATCTGCACTGGATTCAAGTTCGCATATTGATATGGTCTCGGCCCGCCTGCCAGTCCAATAGGATCCTGAGTCACATACTGCCCAACCCCCGGGTCGTAGAAGCGAAAACGGTTGTAATGCAGCCCGGTCTCCGCATCAAGCTGCTGTCCCTGCAAGCGGATGGGTTGATGGATGCGGTGGGGGTTGTACTCCTGCTCGATCTCGCCCCAGGCGCCGTATCTTGCAGCCCAACTCACCTGTCCCGCCTCTTTTCCGTTGGCGTTGACCAGCGCAATGGGTGTGCCCAGGTGG
Source organism: Acidovorax sp. LjRoot194 (assembly GCF_964253015.1). NCBI lineage: Bacteria > Pseudomonadati > Pseudomonadota > Betaproteobacteria > Burkholderiales > Comamonadaceae > Acidovorax > Acidovorax sp. LjRoot194. The sequence goes on from NZ_CAXUQB020000001.1 coordinate 2,279,524, forward strand.
TCCGTCAGGAAGTGCCGGATGGTCAGCGGGTGGGCATCCTCGGTGTGGGCTTGGGTGTCCTTGAGGAGCTGCAGTGACTGTTCCACTTGGCTTCGCATCTCCTGCGGCAGCAGGGCGGACAGCTGGAAGTCCGGCTGCAGGACCTCCTTCAGCGCTTGGTGCAGCATTTCCTGATCGCGGTGCTGCAGCTCTGGTTCTGGCGCTTGTGGGTCGCCATTGCCGGCCAGGTCCAGCAGTGTTTTGACGGGGTTGGTCTGCCCATCTTTGTGGCGCTCGATCTGCAGCAGGGGCACAAAGCTGCCCGGCTCGTACACCGTGTGCTGGATCTGACCTTGGGATTGGGTGTGCACCAGCCTGTCCCCATCCCAGCCGTAGTGTGTGTTCTGGCTGTCCTTGCCGGTTTTCTGGTGTGCCTTGCTCACCCTGCGTCCGAACGCGTCGTAGCGATAGCTGGTTTTGCTTTGCACCTGTCCTTGCGGGTCGATCTGTGTGACTTGCCTGAGCTGGTGCAGGGCGTCATAGCGCAGGGCGGTGGTGCTGCCGTCGCCATGGCAGGCTTCGATCCGGTTGCCCCAGTCGTCGTACCGGTAGTGGGTCGCTCCTTCATCATCTACGCCCTGGCTCCAGCCGATGCGGTTGTCCCGCCAGCGCTCCACGTACTCTGTGGCCGGGCTGTCTGTGGTGGGTTGAGGCTGCAGCAGGTTGAAGCGTGGGTCGTGCAGGTGCTGCTGGACCTGGGCGGCCCAGTCAGGGTTGCCTGTGTTCTTGGTTATTGAGCGTTGAATGGTTGCCTGCTCGGGCAGCCGGTTGCCCGCCGGGTCCAGTCTCCAGCGCGCTTGCTGCTCACCCTGGGCACTGGCGCTGCGCTGGCCTGTCAGGCGCTGGCGGGCGTCGTACTGGTACGCGTCTGCGTGGGTCGGGGTCTGGATGCCCACCAACTGGCCCAGGCTGTCGTAGGTGTAGCGGCGTTGCCGCAGGCCGCCGATGAGGGGCGCTGCGCTGGCGGGGGCACTGTTTTGTCCGGGCAGGCCTTGCCAGCGCTGGTGCAGCAGGCGGCCCAGGGGATCGAGCTGGCGGCTCTGGGTGAGCGCTGCGCTGGCCATCTCGCCAGGCAGCAGGTGCAAGGTGCGGCCCACTTCGCGGTGCAGCTTGTCGCGCTCCAGCGCCACCAGGGGCATCTGGTTGAGCAGCACGCCGTGCACGTGCCCTGAACCGCAGCTGAGCCAGTCGAGCTGGCCGATACCCTGCAGTTCGCTGGTCTCGCGTTGCCCCAGGGCGCCCAGGCGGTGGTGGATGCGGTGTTCGAATTCAATGACAGGCTCGCCGCTGGAGTTGCTGTACAGCGTTTGCACTTCGCCAGTGGGGCGCCTCAGGGCATCGCGCTGCAGGTCCACGCGGCTGGTTTGGTGCAGCCGGTGGACTTGCAGATTTTGCAGCAGGGGACTGCTGGCCAGAGTTTGGGCGTCGTGCTGTTGGCTCAGGGCACTGTGAAGCTGCTGGGTGTTGATCTCCAGCCAGGCGGTGATCAGGGCGGCTGGCGCACTAACTGCCTCAGCACCTAATGCATTGCCGTGTTCTTGCTCTCCAGACCCTTCCAACTCCCAGCCCTGGGTGTCCAGGAGCTCCCCGCTGTCGCTGTAGCCGAACTGGTGGATCTGCAGGTCTGTGTCTGCGTCGCGTGTGGCCGACTCTGCTTCACCAACCCTCCTAACCTTGCCGGTCACGCGGTAGATCAGCCGCCCTGCGCTGTCGTAGTGGTAGCGGCTGCACACAGTGCCATGGCCTTGGCTTTGCGCGCCCATGCCGCTGTCCTGCGCATCGGTCTTCTCGATCAGCTGGCCTGCCGCGTCGTAGCTGTAGCTCTGGCTGCGCCCATCGAACCCTGTCTCCCGGACCAGTCGGTCTTGGCTGTCGTAGGCGAAGCGGGTGACCGCGTGGTTCTCGTTCACGAGCTCGGTCAGGCGCCCGGCCACGTCGTAGCGCAGGTGCAAGCTTGCGCCCGCCTGGGTCTGCGCGGTGACGCGGCCCCACAGGTCGTGCCCGTAGGTGATCGTGGTGGTCTGCACCGGCGCACCGGATGGTCCTGCTGTGGGGTTTGCCAGGGCGCCCAGCGTGATGGCCTGCACCTGCTCGTTGTCGCCCCAGCGGTATTGCACCAGCGTGCCGTCCGCCTGGGTCGTCTGCTGCAGTCGCCCCATAGCATCGCGCTGGTGGCGTATGCGTTGACCCAGGGCATCGGTCTCTTCGATGAGCTCGCCCCAGGCGTCGTGCTGCCAGCGGCTGGTGTGGCCCGAGCAGTCGGTGTAGCTCGCGAGCTGGCCGACGGCGTTGTAGCCCAGGGTCTTGCGCCCGCCCTGGGCATCGATCAGCGCAATGGGCTGGTCCACCCAGGCGCGGGCGTTGCCTGCGGCGGCGTGGGGCGGGCCGCTCAGGTATTCCAGTCGGGTGGTGAGGGCGATGTCGCCCGCCACCACGGTGGTTTGCACCAGGCGGGCCCAGGGGTCGTACTGGTAGTGGGTGTGGATGCCACTGGCGCTCGTGCTGTGCAGCAGCAGGTCGTCGGCGGCGGTGCCGGGCAGGCCCCAGCGCTGCTGGCTGCTGCGGCCGTCGGGCCCTTGGACCCCGAGCAGGTGGCCCTGGCCGTCGTAGCGCCAGTGGGTGGTGCGCCCCAGGGCGTCGGTGGCGGCAATGCGCCGGCCTGCGCTGTCGTACTGGTAGTGTGCTTCGCTGCCGTCCGGGTGCACCTCGCGGGTGATGCGCTTGAGGCCGCCGGTGCCTTCGTGGTGGTACCGGGTCACGCGCTGCAGGCTGTCGCGCACGGTGGTGCAGCTGGCGGCCCGGGGGGCCTGGGGGTGGGCCTCTTCGTAGTCGAAGTAGTAGCTCAGGCCTTCTTCGTTGTGGTGTTCGGCCACGCGGGCGCCGGGGCGGGGGGAGAGGTGGCCGAGGTTGCCGCTGGCGCGCTGGTCTTGGCGCTGGTCTTCGTAGATGTAGGTGTGCTCGGGGCCGTTGCCCACCCGGTGGGCGACCATGCGGTGGGCGCTGTCGTAGGTGAACTGGCGGGTGCGCCGGCCGTCTCGGGCGTGCACGGCGATGAGGTCACCCTGGGGGCTGTAGTAGTAGCGCACCAGGGGGATGGGGTCGTGCCTGTGTGCGCCAGCACCGGAGCCTGAGCCAGAACCCGCATGCTCGGGGTCGTGCGGGTTGTGGGTGCAATCCACGCCGATCAGGCGCAGGCCGCTGTCGGGGTTCAGGCCTGGTAGGGAGGTCTGAGTGGACGTGGCCGTTGCTGCGCCGTTAGGCTGGTTGTACAGCAGCGCATAGCGCCGGCCCGCCCCGTCGGTGATGCCTTGCAGGCGTCCGTGCTCGTCGTGCTGGTAATGCTGGCTGCGTCCGTACGCATCCATCAGGCCGATGAGCCGGCACAAACCTTTGGAAGAGCCCTCGGCCTGCACCTTGAAGAGCCAGACGGTGCGCCCGCCCTGCGTGGCGGCCAGGACGTAGTCGGAGCCGGCCTTGGCGGCGGCAGGAACGTGGGCCCAGCGCTGTTGCTGGTGCCAGGGCAGGAGTTCTTCTGCGGTGTTGGGGTGGGGGTTGGAGGTGGAGGTAACAGTGGCCGCCGTATCCGTCGCCGGACTGTTCCCGGACAGTTTGGTCAGGGTCGGCGCCACGCCCATGCCCCCTCCGCGCATCAGCAGCAGGCCTTCGCTGTCGCTGTGCAGGCTCTGGCCCGGCTCCAGCGCTTCGTCGAACGTGATGACGCGCCCGCCCGCATCGCGCAGCAGGGTCTGTGTGGCTTGGAGCTCGATGCTCAACTCGTGCGGCAGCTTCCAGCCGTAGCCCAACAGCCCGCAGTCGCCGCCGTGCTCCGCGTTGACGTAGCTGCTGTACTGGCGCTGCCACACCAGCGGCATGGGGCCGGGCAAGGCAAAGTCCAGGTCTTCCGTGCCCACCAGCACTTTGGCGCCCAGCGTGGGGTTGACGGGGCTGCCGATGGCTTTGCCGCCCGGGCAGCTGGAGCAGGCGATGCCCCCTTGTGAGCCGATCAGCACGGTCAGCGATCCCTGCGTGATCGGCCCTCCGGACTTCGTCAGATCTCCCAGCCTTGCTGCCGGCTTGCCCATGGTGATTCCCTCTCGATATCATTTTTTGTGTAGCGATGTCCCCTCTGGAAGGGGGCTTCAAATCGCCGCGCATGATAGGTTCGAGGGAGTGCAAAACAGCTGCCGGGGCGTGCTTGTTTTATCGTCCGATACAACTCTTACGCGGTCATGAGAGACCTGTCGAAAAGACGTTGTAGTTCAGTGTTTCATTGGGATTTTCGAGGTGCATACGCATTTGAAAATCTTGATGGCGAGGGCGATACGCCGGGCTTGCTACACCTGCTGCTGAAGCAGCGCAGACGTCGACGGCGTCGTCGACGTTGCTGTCAGTTATGCAATGGGCCGCTGGTGGCCTGAAACAACCCGGCGCGGCGCAGTGCGCTGGCGAGCGCGCCCGGCAGCGCCAGGCGCCGCCAGGGCGCTATTACACGCAGCGCGCGCCGTCCACCTCGATGCACACGCCGCTGATGAACGCGCCTTCGTCGCTGGCCAGGTACAGCGCGGCGTTGGCCACGTCCAGCGCGGTGGAGAAGCGGCCCAGCGGGATGGTGGCCAGAAACTTGGCGCGGCGGGCTTCGTCCACCGGGCCGCCCGCGAATTCGGCGGCCAGGCCAGTGTCGGGGTTGAACACGGGGTTGATGCAGTTCACACGGATGTTGTCGGGGCCCAGTTCGGCGGCCATGGACTTGCTGGTGATGATGACGGCGCCCTTGGAGCCGTTGTACCAGGTCAGGCCCGGGCGGGGGCGCAGACCGGCGGTGGAGGCGATGTTGATGATGCTGCCGCCGCCCGCCTTGCGCAGTTCGGGCACGGTGTGGATGGCCGACAAGTAGATGCTTTTCATGTTGATGGCATAGACCTTATCGAAGTCTTCTTCGCTCACTTCCAGCATGGGGCGGTTGCGGTGTGTCCAGCCGGCGTTGTTCACCACCACGTCCAGGCGGCCGTACAGGCGCACCGTTTCGGCCACCAGGGCCTTCACTTCGGCAGAGCTGGTGACGTCGGCCTTCACGAACGCCGCCGTGCCGCCAGCGGCGGTGATCTCGGCCACCACGCGCTGGCCGCCGGCTTCGTTGATGTCGTTCACGATGACCTTGCCGCCTTCAGCGGCCAGGCGCTTGGCGATGCCTTCGCCGATGCCGTTGCCGGCGCCGGTGACGATGATGGATTTGTTCAACACGCGCATGGAAAGGCTCCTCGATTCAGTCAATCAGATACAACAATAAAAACGTGAACAATCAAATTCGATAGCAGCTGACGCTTGTGTAGAAAGCGGTAGCGGCATTTTTGAATGCGATAGCAGGGGGTCACGCGGGTGGCACCGTCGCAGTGGCCGTCTCGGGAGCGCGGTCGGCGTCGAGTGCGGCCTGTAGCGCAGCCTGCACCGCGCCTGCGACCTGGGGCGCGCGCCGGTAGAACTGCGGAAAGTACTCCTTCACGCCGTCGCCGTTGAAGTCCCAGCCCGTGCACTGCCCCAGGTGGCGTGGCGGCTCGTCGGGCTGGGCCGATGCGAACACGGCGGGCACCGACTGGAACGCCGCGGTCGCCAGGTTGAACAGCAACTCGCGCAGGTGCGTGCAGCTTTCCACGCCGCCCAGGTGCTTCTGGATGGACTGGCGCCAGCCGCGCGCCATGCTGCAGCCGACCATGCGCTGCAGTGCGGGCTGGGCGGCGGTGCAGTCCTTGAGCGGGTGCGCGTCCATGGCGACGTCGATGGCCTGCACCACGAGCTGGCGGTTCACCGTCACGCGCAGCCACATGTGGTGGATGGGCTCGCCGGCCCGGCGCGTGCCGGTGGGGTCGCGGAAGGAGGGTGCGTCGTAGGCCTTGCTGTCGTGCAGCTCGCCTTCGATATCCCACAGGCCGTCTTCACGCTCGAAGCCCTGGTAGTTCACCCGGCGGACGTGCTTCAAGGTGCGGGGTGCAGGGGGGCTCAGCGGCATGTGGTTTGGGGCGTCGACAACAAGAAGAAGCACAGGTTAGGGCCGGCGGGCCGCGCCGTCGCGCGCGAACGCGACAGGCCGAGGGCGGAAGGGCCGGCCGCGCAGCGATCAGCCGTACTTGATGGCCACGGTTTTGAGCGTGGTGAAGCCGTACAGCGCCTCGAAGCCCTTCTCGCGGCCGTAGCCGCTCGACTTGACGCCGCCGAACGGCAGCTCCACACCGCCTGCGGCGCCGTAGTTGTTGATGAAAACCTGGCCGCTGTGCACGCGCTTGGCCATGCGGAACTGGCGGGCGCCGTCGCGGGTCCAGATGCCGGCCACCAGGCCGAATTCAGTCGCGTTGGCCAGCTCTACCGCGTGGTCTTCGTCCTGGAAGGCCATGGCCGACAGCACGGGGCCGAAGACTTCTTCCTGCGCCAGGCGGTGGTTCACCGGCACGTCGCGCAGCAGCACGGGGGCCTGGTAGTAGCCGGTGTCGGGAGCGTCGGGCACCACGATGCCCTGGCCCACCATGGGGATGCCGGCCACCTGTGCGTCCGACAGGAAGTCCCACACGCGCTGCTGCTGTGTCTGGCGGATCAGCGGGCCCAGGTCCAGGTCCATGGCGGCGGGGCCCACGCGCAGCTTGTCAAACGCCTTGCCCAGGCGCTCGAGCAGGGGCTCGTAGATCAGCGAATCGATCAGCACGCGCGAGCCGGCCGAGCAGGTCTGGCCGGAGTTCTGCACGATGGCGTTGATGACCACGGGAATGGCGGCGTCGAGGTCGGCGTCCGCAAAGATGATCTGCGGGCTCTTGCCGCCCAGCTCCAGCGTCACGGGGCAGTGGCGCTCTGCAGCCACCTGCTGGATCAGCGTGCCGATCTTGGGGCTGCCGGTGAAGCTGATGTGGTCGATGCCGGGGTGGCGCGCCAGTGCGTCGCCCACCTCGTGGCCGTAGCCGGTGACGATGTTCAGCGCGCCGGACGGAAAGCCCACCTCGGCCGCCAGTTGCGCCACGCGGATCAGCGACAGGCAGGCGTCTTCGGCCGGCTTGACCAAGCACACGTTGCCCGCCGCCAGGGCGCCGCCCACGCTGCGGCCGAAGATCTGCATGGGGTAGTTCCAGGGGATGACGTGGCCCGTCACGCCGTGGGGCTCGCGCCAGGTGAGCACGCTGTAGCCGTCGGGGTAGGGGATGGTCTCGCCGTGGAACTTGTCGCAGGCGCCGGCATAGAACTCGAAGTAGCGCGCCAGCGCGATCGCATCGGCCCGCGCCTGCTTGGTGGGCTTGCCGCAGTCGCGCTGCTCCAGCGCTGTGAGCTCGTCGGCATGCTCCAGGATCTTGGCCGAGAGCTTTTGCAGCAGCCGGCCGCGCTCCACGGGGGCCACCTTGTGCCACACCGCGTTGTAGCACTGGCGCGCCGCATGCACCGCCGCGTCGATGTCTTCGGCGTTGCTGCGCTGGATCTCGTCGAAGGGCTGGCCGTCCGACGGATCGATCACGGGAATGGTGCGGCCCGAGGCGGACGCCACGGAGGCGTTGGCAATGTAGTTCAGTTGCATGGCCGCCATTTTGCCCGGAAATGGAATGTGTGCTTAGTATTTGTGTGCAAAGCGCTGCTGCCGCCCTGCCAGCAGGCGCAGTGCGCTATGGATATGAGAGCGAATTCAGTGGCAGGACGCGCGCAATGCGGCCAGGTCCAGGATCTCGACCTCGCCGCGCTGCACGCGCACCAGGTGGCGCTGCTCCAGGTCCTTGAGGATCTGGTTGGTGGTCTGGCGCGAGATGGCCAGCATCAACGACAGCTGCTCCTGCGAGATGGACAGCACGCGGCGCGACTGGCCCTCGGCCGTCCACTGGCCGTAGCCCTCGGCCATCATCACCAGGCGGCGCGCCAGGCGCTGCGGCGCGGGCAGCAGGGCCAGCTCTTCGATGGCGACGAAGGCGGTGCGCAGCTTGTCGGTCAGCAGCAGCGCCAGCGCATGCCAGTGCACAGGGTGCGCCTGCAGCCAGGCCTGGAGCCGCTCGTGCGGCACCTGCACCAGCGTGCTGGCCTCGGTGGCATGCGCGTCGTGCGTGCGGGCCGAGCCGTCGAACACCGAGATCTCGCCAAACCAGTGCGGCGGCTCCAGCCGCGTGAGCAGCGCCGAGCGCGCCTCGTTCGCCCGCCCGCCCGTGCCCGAGATACTGATGGCCCCGCGCACCACCGCATACAGCCCGCAGGGCGCATCGCCGCGCAGGAACAGCACCTCGCCCGCGTTCAGCTGGCGCAGGTGCGCCATGTCGATCAGGGGCTGGGCAAAGTCGGGCGGCAGGTGCGCAAACCAGCGGCCGGACGCAAGGATGGGCAGGTAGGCGGCAGGGTCGGTCATGCGGGCTGGATGGGGCCTGAATGCGGCGCGGTGTGGGGTGAAGGTGGGTTGAGGGAGGGCGGGGATAAGCCGGTGCCAGTGTGCCTTTTTTGTCGTGTGCACGACAGACGCTGGCGGGGCCGCGGCGCGAGTATCGATGCTGCTCAAAACAATAGCCGGAGACACCCATGAAAACCCTGATCGATCACCTGGCCCAGTACGCCGACTACCACCGCGACCCGCGCAACATCCACACCCATTTTGTGGGCGTGCCGATGATCATGTTCGCGGTGGTGGTGTTGCTGTCGCGCCCCGCGTGGATGGTGGGCGATCTGCCGCTGACGCCGGCGCTGCTGTGCGCGCTGGCCGCCAGCATTTTCTACATGCGGCTGGACACGCGTTTCGGCCTGACCATGGCCGCGATTTTGGCGGCCATGCTGGCCGTGGCGCAATGGCTGGCCGTGCAGAGCCTGGCCGTGTGGCTGGGTGCAGGCATCGGCCTCTTCGCGGTGGGCTGGGTGATCCAGTTCGTGGGCCACTACTACGAGGGCCGCAAGCCCGCGTTCGTGGACGACCTGATGGGCCTGCTGGTGGGGCCGCTCTTCGTGGTGGCCGAGTGGGCCTTTGCGCTGGGCCTGCGCAAGGACGTGCAGGCCGCCATCGAAGCGCGCAGCGGTCCGGTGCGCCTGCGCACGGGGCAGGCCGCGGCATAACGCACGCCGCTGGCTCGCTGCGCGCGCTTCCTGCTTTGTCTTCCTTTTCGTCTTTCTTCTCCTTGTCGTCGGGATAGCGGCATCCTGCCCACGGCGCCTGTCCAGGTGCCGTGGGCGCTGCCGTTCGTACCCGCATTGAACGGAGCGCGGCCCCCGCTGGCCGCGTGCGCCCATGAGTTTCGTTGCCATCTTGCCCACGCTGCTGTTCATCGCGCTGGGCCTTGTCATGTTCGGCCTGGGGTTGTCGCTCACGGTGGGGGACTTCGCGCGGCTGGCGCAGCACCCGCGCGCGGTGCTGCTGGCCCTGGTGCTGCAGGTGCTGGTGCTGCCCGCGGCGTGCTACGCGCTCATCGTGCTGCTGGGCGTGGCGCCGCTGTACGCCGTGGGGCTGATGCTGCTGGCCGCATCGCCCGGCGGCGTGTCGGCCAATTTGTTCAGCCATTTGTTCGGTGGCAACGTGGCGATGAACATCTCGCTCACGGCCATCAACACCGTGCTGTCCATCGTGAGCCTGCCGCTCATCACCAACTGGGCCATCGGCACCTTTGCGCACACGGGGCAGGTGGTGCCGCTGCAGTTCGGCAAGGTGGTGGAGGTGATCGTCATCGTGCTGGTGCCGGTGGTGCTGGGGATGTGGGTGCACCGGCGCGCACCGGCCTTCAGCGCCCGCATGGAAAAGCCGATGAAGATCTTCAGCGCCGTGGTGCTGGCCGCGTTCGCGCTGATCGCCATCGCCAAGGAATGGACGGCGCTGGTGGAGTCCTTCGCAGGCATCGGCCCGGCAGTGCTGCTGTTCAACGCCATCAGCCTCGCATCGGGCTACTACCTGGCGCGTGCGGCGGGGCTTGCCAAGTCCATGGCCACGGCCATCAGCTTTGAGATCGGCATCCACAACTCCACGCTCGCCATCTTCATCGCGCTGTCGGTGCTGGAGAACTTTCAGCTCGCGCTGCCGGCGGCCATTTACTCGGTCAGCATGTATGTGATGGCGACGCTGTTCGGCATGGTGGTGCTGCGGCGGCGCGGCGCGACCCCTGCAACGTGATCTGCGTGCGGCGGGGGAGCGATGAGGTTGTGAGCCGCGGCCGCCGTTCGGGCTGAGCCTGTCGAAGCCTTGCGCAGCGCTTCGACAGGCTCAGCGTGAACGGCGATGGGCGGTTCGGTGCAGGCTGCCGGCATCACGGCATCACGGCATCACGGCATCACGGCATCACGGCATCACGGCATCACGGCAGGCGTTCGCCTGCCACGGGCCGCGCCCGGTACAGCACCCCGGCCGTGCACACCGCACACAGCGCCACCAGCGCACACAGGTAGGGCAGGGCTGCTGACAGCGGCGCGCCCAGCTGGTTGAGCCGCAGCGACGCCTGCACGCCCGAGGAGCTGGGCAGCAGCCAGCGCAGCCACTGCAGCGGCCCGGGCAGCGCCTCCACAGGCCAGGAGAAGCCAGCGACAAAGGCGATGGGCAGGGTGGTGAACAGCAGCACCTGCAGCGCGCGTTCGCGGTTGCCGAACCACAGCCCCAGCAGCGCGCCCAGCGCCGCGATGGCGGGCACGTAGCAGGCCAGCAGGGCCAGCGCGCCCAGCGGGTTGCCGCCGCGCGGGTAGTCGTGCAGCACGAAGATCCAGCCAAAGTAGAACAGCCCGCTGGCCCAGCCCAGCGTGCACAGCGCCAGCAGGCGCCCCAGCCAGGTGGTGGCATCGGCGCGGTGCTGCCCGGCCTCCACCCAGGTGCCGGCCAGCAGGGCCGCGCCCATGAGCAGCGTCTGCTGCAGAATGAGCAGCGCCACGGCGGGCACCACGAAGCTGCCGTAGCCCTCGGTGGGGTTGAACAGCGCCACCAGCTGCAACTGCACCGGCGCGCGGCTGGCGCGGGCCTGCTGCGCGCTCTGGCCGCCGGCCTGCAGCTTGCGGATCTCGACCCCCGCGGAGACGGTGCCCACGGCCTCGGCAAAGCCGTACTGCACGGCCTTGTTGAGCAGCGCATATGCGCCATTGGCCTCGATGCTGACCACGGCGCTCTCGCCGCGCACCACGCTGCGCTTGAGGCCCGCGGGGATGACGGCATAGCCTTCGATCTCGCCGCGCCACAGGGCCTCCTGCGCCTCACGCTCGCTGCCGGTGACCAGGCGCACCTCGATGCGCGGGTCGGCATCGGCAAACCGCGTGATCTGGCGCGACAGGCTGCTGCGGTCCATGTCCACCACGGCCACGGGCACGCGGGTGAGCACCTCGTCGGCGTAGAACCAGGGGTAGAAGAAACCGTAGAGCACGGGCGCGCCGATCAACAGCAGCAGCACGCCCTTGTCGCGGGCCACGGTGGCCAGGGCCAGCAGCCAGGCGTGCAGCAGGTTGCGGGGTGCGGTGGGTGGTGGGGGCAGGGCTGTCATGTCAGATGGAGGCGGCGGCGCTGTGCCGCCGGCGATGTGTAGGGCGCGCGGGTATAGCTCTCTCTCCCCTTGCGGGAGAGGGCTGGGGAGAGGGGGAGGTGGTTGCGGGCACTCTGCCACTTGCTAAGGCCCCCTCTCCCCAACCCCTCCCCCGCGAGGGGGGAGGGGCTCTGTGGGCGTGGCAGCCGCTGGCGAGGTGCACAGGCATTGCTCCCTCTCCCCCCGCGGGAGAGGGCGGGGGAGAGGGGGTTGCAGCCGCATGCCCGTCGCCGCACTTCATCTCACCGACCTCCCCACGTCTCGGGCCGCTGCACTGCGCGGTGCAACCCCGCCGTGCCCACCAGCCACAACACCAACGCGGCCACCAGCAGCGCCACCACGGTCGACACGCTGGTGGCCAGCGGCGCGCCCATCTGCAACTGCTCGATCTGCAGGCGGATGTAGTGTGTGAACGGCATTGCCTCGGCCCAGGCGCGGGCGCTGGCAGGCATGCCGGCCAGTGGAAACGCCACGCCGCTGAAAGCGAAGGCCGGTGCGGCAAAGAAACCCGCGCCCGACAGCGCCGTGCGCAGCGAGCGGCTGACCGCCGCCAATGCCGCGCCCGCAGCGAGCGACACGGCCATCAGCAGCGCCAGCGCGCCTGCCACCCACCACAGGCTGCCCGGCGGGTGCCAGCCCCGGCCCCAGGTGATGCCCACCAGCGCGAGCAGTCCCACCAGCGTGAGCAAAGCCCAGGGCAGCGCCAGCTTGCCGATCAACGCGCCTGCGGTGCTGAAGAATGGACCCCTGCCCAGCCATTCCCCCACGCTGCGGTCGCGCAGCTCGCGGCCCACGGCCCAGGCGCCGGCCGTCATGGCCAGGATGTGCAGCAGCGCGGGGATGAGCGCCGCGCCCAGAAACTGCTCGTAGTTGCTGGACACATTGAACAGCGCGACCATCTGCGTGTGGATGGGCTCCATGCTCACCCGCACGGCCCGGGCCGGTTCGCCGCGCTTGTTGCGCGCGGCCATCTCGATGCCGGCCGACAGCGTGCCCACCGCCGTGCGCACGTCGCGCTGCAGCAGGCCCGAGTGCGTGCCCATCTGCGCGTTGTGCAGCAGCGTGACCTGCGCAGCGCGGCCTTCCTTCACGGTGCGTGCAAAGTCGCGGGGAATGATCACCACGGCATACACGTCGATGCTGCGCAGCCCGCGCTCGGCCTCGGCCCCGTTGGTGTAGTGCTGGGTGATCTGCACGCCCGGCGTGGCGTCCAGCATGCGCACCAGTTGGCGCGACAGGCTGGAGTGGTCCTCGTCGACCACGCCCACGGCCAGGTGGCGCGGCAGCCCGGCTGAAAAGATCCACCACAGCAGCGCCACGCCCAGCAGCGGCACCCAGGTGACCATGGCCAGGTCCCAAGGGTCGGCCCAGAGGCGGCGGGCTTCGCGGCGAAAGCTGTTTACTATCGAATTCATAGCTGCTCGCGCTTGCTAGACAAGCGGTAGAGGCACTTTTTGATTGAATTCCCGCTGCTGGGCAGGGCTCGAGTCTGAGTCCGAGCCCGAGTCCCCATCGGAGTCCGACGAGCCGATGCGCAAAGCCGCACCCCGCCCCCGCCCGTTCGGGCTGAGCCCGTCGAAGCCAGGGCGCCAGTGCTGCGCAGTCTTGCGGCCCTCACGTGCCGAATGGCGCAGCGCAGCCACAGGGGGCTGAGGAAGCACATCGAAGCCACCACGCCCGTCACTGCACCAGCACCGTCATGCCGGGGCGCGCGCCTTCGATGGGGGCGGCAGGCCGGGCGCGCACTTCGAACGTGCGCACATCAAACCCCTGGCCCGCACGCGTGGCGCGCCAGGTGGCGAAGTCGGGCAGGGCGGCGGTGTGGTAGACCTTGAACTTCACGGTCTTGCTGCCGTCCTTGCCGTCTTTGCCGTCTTTGCCGCTCAAGGCTGGCAGTGTGGCGTCGAATTCCTGGCCGATGGCAAAGCGCTGCAGGCGGTCCTCGCGCACGTTCAGCACCACCCACTGGTCCTTCAGGTCCACCACCGTGACCACGGCCACGCCCTGGGGCGACAGCTCGCCGGTGCGCGCAAGCACCTTGGCCACTTCGCCGGCCACGGGGCTCTTGAGTTCGGTCTCGGCCTGCGCGGCCTGCACCTCGGCCACCACGCCGGCCACCTGGCGCGCCTGGGCGCTGGCGGCCGAGCGGTCTTCGGGGCGGGCGCCGGCGCGGGCCAGGTCGTACTGCGCCTTGGCGGCCAGCGCCTGGTCGCGCGATGCCTTGAAGTTGGCCTCGGCCTCGTCGCGCTTTTGCGCAGCCACCAGGCCCTCGCGTGCCAGGCCGTCCACGCGTTTGAAGGACGACTCGGCCAGCTCGGCAGCGGCTACGGCGCGCTGCCAGTTCAGACGGGCCATCTCCACCTCCTGCGGGCGGGCGCCGTGCTGGGCCTTGTCGGCCACGGCCTGGGCGGCCTCTTGCGCGGCGGTGGCCTGGGCCAGCTTGGCCTGCACCTCGGGGCTGTCCATGCGGATCAGCGGCGCGCCCACGGCGATCTGGTCGCCTTCCTTCACCAGGATCTGTGCAATGCGCGCGGTGACCTTGGGGGCGATGTCGGCCTCCTGCGCTTCCATCTGGCCCTGAAAGACCTCGGGCGCGGGCTGCGAGGCCTTCCACAGGCCGAAGCCCACGAAGCCCGCCACAGCCACCACGGCGACCGTGCCGATCACCGAGGCCTTCTTGCCGTTGCTTTTGTTGTGGGTGGGGCCGGACGTGTGGGCCGTGTGGGCCGCGGGGGCCTTTGTCGCATTGGTGGCGGAGCTGGCCGTGCTGGCGGTGGGGGGCGCGCCGGCGGGGCTGCGGGCGCCGGTGTCGGTCGGCTCGGAAGGGGTGTTCGTGTGGTTGCTCATGGGTGGGCTCACTCTACTTTCAGGGCGTCGGCGCGCGCCATGTATTTGCCAAAGTCTTCCGACAGGCCGCAGCTCTCCAGCAGGTCGGCCAGGGCCTTCACGTAGTCGTGGGCGGCCTGGGCGCGTTCGGTCTGGGCCTTGGCCTGGTTGACCTGTGCGTCGATCAGATCGAGCGTGGTGCTGGTGCCGGCTTTCAGGCCCGAGGTGCGCAGGCGCAGCACTTCGTCGGCCAGCTCCAGGCTGGGGGCCATGGCCAGAAACTGCCTGCGGGCCTGTTCCACGCCCAGCCAGCGCTTTTCCACCAGCAGGGCGATGTCGTTCTGCGCCTGTGCGCCGGTGCGCTCGGCCTGTTCGATCTGGCGGTTGGAGGATTCGGCCAGCGCGTTGCGGTCGATGGAGTCCCACAGCGTCCAGCGCACGCCCACGCCCGCCACCCAATCGGCCTCCTTGCCGGTCTTGAGCTGCCGTTGGCCGAAGGCAAACACCTGGGGCTTGCGCAGCGCCTCTTGTGCGGCGCGCAGCTGCGTGGCCTGCTCCTTCTTGGCGGCGACCTTGGACAAGCCCGGGTGACGTGCAAGCGCGGTGTCGGTGAACTGGGCCAGGGGCGGCAGCGGCTCGCTCAGCACGAACAGCGGGCTGGTGGGCGTGACGCGCTCGGTCGCCTTGAGGGTGCGGGTGAGTGCGGTGGCGGCCAGCTCGGCATCGTCGCGCGCCTTGCGGGCGTTGCGGCGGGCTTCTTCCAGCGCAGAGCGGGCCTGCAGGCGCTCGACGCGGGCGATCACGCCAGCATGAAGCATCTTCTGGGCGGCTGCATCGTGCTGCTCGATGGTGACCAGGGCCGCCTCGCGCAGCACGGCGGCGCGCTCGGCCAGCTGGGTGCCGAAGTAGCGCTGCACCAGCAGCGTGGTTGCCTCATGGCCCGTCTTGGCGGCGTCTGCTTCGGCCTCGTGCGTCATCGCATCCAGCAGGCCGCGCGCCGCGTTGCTGGCACCACCCATGTAGATGGGCCACACGGCCGAGACAGACGATGTGGTGTCGGTCTTGTGGCGGTTGAGCGTGTAGCTCGATGGCAGGTGCGGCAGTTGGGCCAGTGGTGCGGCCAACTGCGGCGGCAACTGCGACAACACGCCGGGCAACACGCGGTTGAGCGGGTTCAGGTCCACGTCCAGGTTGGCGTTGTAGGCATAGGCTGCGCCTGTCAGGTTCACCACCGGGCCGCCCAGGCGCTGCATCGCATCGCGGCGCAACTGCGCGCTTTCGACGGCGTTCTTGGATGCAGCGAGCTGGTCGGAGCGCTGGCCCAGTTGCTGCAGCGCGGTGTCGAAGGCCATGGGCTCGGCCTGCGCGGGCAGCGCGGTGAGCGCCAGCGGGGCGGTGGCGATCAGGCACAGCAAAGCTTCGCCTGTCCGGCGCGTGCGCCGGTGCGGTCGGTTAAGGGTCATGGTGTCAGCTCTTGGGGGTCAGGCCCGGCGTGGAAGGGGGATGGCCGGTGGTGCATTGCCAGGCAGGTGGGTGGAGTTGTAGCAGCACAGGGCTTGCGGGTCAAAAGGGCGGTGCGCAGGGCAGGGCGGTGTCAGCGGGCACCCACGGGGGTGAGGGCATCGCTGTGCTCGGCCAGCCAGCGCACCGAGAGGTCGCTGCCGTGCTGGCTGGGGTGGAAGTCGCGCCGCAGGTAGGCGCGCCAGGGCTTCCAGGTCTCGCGCACCAGGCCGCCGCGGCCCAGCAGCGTGCGTGCCGCGCCGGCCCAGGTGCTCCACTTCCACAGCGTGCCGTCCTGGCGCAGGTTGGCCACGGTCTGGCGCAGCGCATCGGCCAGGAACACCACGGTGATGCGGCGAAACCAGGTGATGCGCCAGTCGTGGTTGCCGCCCAGCGCCTGGTACAGGTCGAACGCCGTGTTGCGGTGCTCGGACTCTTCGGCGCAGTGCCACTGCCACATGGTGGCCAGGCGGGGCTCTGCGCCCTCCAGCGTCTCGGGGTGGGCCAGCAGCCATTCGGCCAGCAGCGCGGTGAAGTGCTCGTTGGCGGCGGTGACGGCCAGCGGGTGGCGCGGGTCGGCGCCTTCAAAGAGTTTCATGCGCTCTTGCGCGCGCGGGGCCCATGCGTTGACGAAGCCCTGCTTTTCAAGGTGGCCGTTGAACAGCGCATGGATGCGGCGGTGGGTGGCTTCCTGGCCGATGAAGCCGCGCACCTCGTCGGCAAAGCGGGCCTGCTGGTCCGGCGGCAGCGCCTTGTGGCCGCCCTTCACCGAGTCGATGAAGAACTGCTCGCCCACCGGAAAGCTCATCGACAGCGCATTGAAGAAGGCCGAGCGGAACGCGTCGCCGCCGCACCAGTGGCGCGCAAACGGCGTTTCAAGATCGATCAGCAGGCGGCGGACAACAAGCTCGGTCATGGACAATACTCCCTGGATATCCCGGCGAGGCGGTGTGGTACTGATGTGTACCAGCGGTTCGCATCATGCCTTCCGGGTGTGGTACTGTCAAGTACCGGTCCATGCCGCCCCCCATTTCCGCTTTCAGGACTTCTGCCGCCGCAGCACGCATGACGCCCCTTGACGCCCCGGCCTCCGCCCCGCTCGCCACCCCCGCCCCGGAACCCCGCGCCCGCCTGCTCGAAGGCATGGCCCGCGCGGTCGCATCCAAGGGCTACGCCGACACCACCATCGCCGACATCGTGCGCGAGGCCAGCGTGTCGCGCCGCACCTTTTATGAACACTTTGCCGACAAGGCCGAGTGCCTGATCGCGCTGTACGAGCTGGCCAGCGGCAATGCGATCGGCGTGCTGCGTGCCGCCATCGACCCGCACAGTGACTGGCAGGCGCAGGTGGAGCAGGCCATGGGCGCGTACTTCGGCGTGCTGATGCGCAACCCGGTGCTGCTGCGCACGCTGTTCATCGAGATCCTGGGCCTGGGCGCACCGGGCCTGGCCGCGCGGCGGCGCGCCAACCAGCAACTGGCCGACCTGATGCTGGACGTGGTGAACAACCGCACCGGCGAGCGCCTGCGCAAGACGCCGCTGCAGCCCACCATGGCGATGGCGGTGGTGGGCGGCATCAACGAAATGGTGCTGCAGTCCATCGAGCAAGGGCGCGCCGGCGAACTGCAGGAGCTGGTGGCCCCCGCGGCCGCGCTGCTGCGGGCGGCGGTGTTTGCGGAGTTCTGATCCGCGTCTCCGACGCACGGGATATCCGGCCTGCTGGTGAAGAAGGGCCGCTGCCACTGCCGAGCGTCTCCCCGCTGCGCCTTCAGACCTCGTTGGCGATCTCGATCAGATTCTCGTCCGGGTCGTAGATGTAGACCGAGCGAAGCCGTTGGCGCGCCCCCGTGGCACCCACCGGCCCCTGTACCACCGCGATGCCCTGCGCCTGCAGGTGTGCCAGTACATCCTCGATGGGCGTAAGGGTGATGAAGCAAAGGTCGCCCGAGCCTGCCGTGGCGTGGCGCACATTGGGGTCCACCACCGTGCCCACTTCGTGCAGATTGATCTTCTGGTCGCCGAAGTGCAGCGCGTGGCGCCCGGGCTTGAACTCGCGCGTGGCCATGCCCAGGACGCGTTCGTAGAACGCAATGGTCGCCGGGATGCTGGCGACGGTCAGGACCAGATGGTCCAGGGATTGCACGGTGATGGGCATGGGGCTCCTGGAAACGGTTGTTCAATGGTGCGAGGCCTGCGGAAGGCCCGCGTGCGAATGCGGATGAGGATGCGGATGCGGGCCGAGGCCGTGCGAGCATATGCAAGCCGCAGCCTTGCATCGCCCAACCTGGGTTAACCCGCCGGCATCAACCCCCCAGGTGCAGCGCTGTCACAGCCTGCTCTCTACGCTGTTGCGCATGGCCGCTTGCGCCACGGCATCGAGCGCGCCGTCGACCACGTTGTGCTGTGCCAGCACGTGCAGGGCCCCTTGCTGGATGAGCCGGTCCACCAGCCGCAGGGTCATCGACTGCGTGCGGCCCGCTGCGCTGGTGAACAGGAAGAAGGTGCCGTTGGAGCCGATCCACGACAGCTGCGTGCGCTCCCAGCGGCCCGCGACGAGCAGATTCACCCAGCAGCCAATGGCCAGCTGCGGCGCACTGGTCTCGCTGGCTGCGGCAGGCGCCAGCGCGGCGGGCAACGGGTTTTCGGATTCAGGCGCCTGCGATGACTCCATGAAGCCCGACTCCTTGGCCTCGGACGGGGCGACCCAGGGGTCATCGTCGTCGTCGTTGAGCGCAGGCACCGGCGCTGCAGACGACAGTGGGGGTGGCGGTGGTGCTGCAGCCGGTGCGGGTGCCTCGGCCGGCGGTGCCGTGCGGGACGAGGCAGGGCGCGGGGCCTGCTTGAACGCCTGCTGGTGCAACTGCATCAGCAACTGGAACACGGCCTCGGTGCGGTCCGGCGGGTAGTCGATGGACGCGAGACCCTCGCGCAGCTTGGGCAGCAATTTGGGCAGCAGGCGCGCCAGGCGGCCGGTGTTGGTGCGCGTCAGCTCGGGTTGGGCGCTCCAGATGAGCGCATCCACAAGCTCCTGGTAGCGGCCCGGGTCGATGCTGCCGGTCTTGTCGGTCAGCCGCGCCTGGGCCACGACCTTGGCCCAGGGGCCCAGCAGAAAGCGCAGGATGGCGTCGGGCACCTTGTCGATGTCGGGCAGCAGCCAGATGTCGCGGGACACCTTGGCGGCCAGCAGGTGGCGCTGCTCGGCGTGCTGCAGCGTCTCGATGGCGCGCTGGCGCTCCTGCTTGCGTTCCTTCTCGCTCTCGGCCCACTTGGCGTGCAACTGCTGCAGCACCTGCTCGAAGTCATCAGCCCCTTCAATCGTGGCGGTGGCCAGCGGGCCCGCGATGTTCATCAGCGAGCGCATGAAGCTCTGAAAGCCAGTGGCTTCGGTGCTGTCAAAAGCCAGGCTGCGCTCGGTCATGTCCTGCAGCAACTGGCGCGCGGGGTGTTCCTTGTGGCTGAAAAAGCGAGGGTCGGCCAGCGCCAGCTGCATGAGCGCCGGCTCCATCGCCCGCACGAACTGCTGCACGGGCCACAGCAGCCGGGTGTCCCGGGCGATGTTGTCCACCATGAGCGCGACCACCTCCATGCTCAGGGCCTGGCCCAGCCCGCTGGCAGGCTGGCGGGGCGCGGCGGCGGGGGCAAGGCTGTCGGCGCTACTGGCTGCAGCAGCGGGGCGCGGACTGCCCAGGCGCTCCATCATCTGGCCGACCTGGTTCATCTCCTGCAGCGCCTCGAAGGCGGCAGGCACCGTCATGGCGAAATCCGTGGCGGGCGGGTCCACGCGGGGCAGCGGGTCCAGCCCGTCGAACTCCCGCGCAAAGCGCTCGGCGAAGTCCTCCTGCACCTCGCCAAGGGCACTGGACCCCGGCGCGGGCGCCGGTGCCACGGGCTCGTTCAGTTCGCCCAGCAGCAGGCGGCGCAGCCGGTCGAGCGTGAGCAGGGAGTCGGCGGGCACCGACGCCGCGGTGGCGAATTCGTTGTCGGCGGCAAAGCCCTGCGCGGCACCGGCCCCGGCGGGCGCGGCATACACCACCTGGCCGTCGGCCTGCCGCCTGGCATAGCCCACGGGCTGCACGCCGGTGTGCCTGAGCTTGTCGGTCTGCGCCAGGTACAGCGCGCGCAGCTCACTGCCCAGCGCCTGGGCCATCGGGCCGATCCAGTCGTGGCGCACCTGGTCGGAGACCTGCATCTGCGACACCACGGCTTGCAGTGCCTGCAGGAAGACGTCGGGGCGCAAGGGGTTCTGGTCGGGCTGCACGCTGGGCAGCCCCTGGGCTGCGCACACCAGCGCGTCCAGGTCGGCCAGGGGCCCGTCCACCGCGGAGATCAGGATCTGCCGCGCGCGGGCGCGCTCCACGCTGTCGCTGATCTGCGACTCGTCCATGAGTTCGAGTTCATCGAAATGCACGGTGAACAGCGAACGCGTGGTTTTTTCGGCGCTGCGGCTGGACGATTGCTCGATGGACTTGCGCAGCGCCTCGGGGTAGCGGTCGCTCATCACGTTGGCCAGCCGCGTGATCTGTTGCCGCGCCTCGTGCATGGCCTGGTGCTCCCCCGCGGTGCGCACCGCGTCCAGGCGCGCCTGCAGCGTCATGCGGGCGGCTTCGGCCACGCGTTCCATCAGATACCTGGAGTCCGCCACCACGCCGGGAAAGAGGCTCTGGTACGCCGCGCTGCGGTCGTCAGAGGGGTGCGAGGCCGGTGTGGTGGTGCTGTTCAAGGCCATCTTCTGGGGGGTGAAGGGATCCGTAACCGCCATGGTAAGCGGCAAAAAGGGGGCCGCGGCCCCCTGGTTGCATTTTTAGCGGCGGGCGGGCCGGGCCCGTCCCCGCGTTCGCTCACCCCCCGTGAAACTTCACCACCAGCGGCACGATCAGCAGCGCCACGATGTTGATGATCTTGATCAGCGGGTTGATGGCCGGGCCGGCGGTGTCCTTGTAGGGGTCGCCCACGGTGTCACCGGTCACGGCGGCCTTGTGGGCCTCGCTGCCCTTGCCGCCGTGGTGGCCGTCTTCGATGTACTTCTTGGCGTTGTCCCAGGCGCCGCCGCCGGTGCACATGCTGATGGCCACGAAGAGGCCGGTGACGATGGTGCCCATCAGCAGCCCGCCCAGCGCCTTGGGTCCCAGGGCCAGGCCCACGACGATGGGCACCACCACGGGCAGCAGGCTGGGGATCACCATCTCCTTGATGGCGGCGGTGGTCAGCATGTCCACGGCCTTGCCGTATTCGGGCTTGGCCGTGCCTTCCATGATGCCGGGGATGTCGCGGAACTGGCGGCGCACCTCCACCACCACGGCGCCGGCGGCGCGGCCCACGGCTTCCATCGCCATCGCGCCGAACAGGTAGGGGATCAGCCCGCCGATGAACAGGCCCACGATGACCAGCGGGTCGGACAGGTCGAACGTGATGGCGCGGCCGTAGCTCTCGAGCTTGTGCGTGTAATCGGCAAACAGCACCAGCGCGGCCAGGCCCGCCGAGCCGATGGCGTAGCCCTTGGTCACTGCCTTGGTGGTGTTGCCCACGGCGTCCAGCGGGTCGGTGATGTCGCGCACGCTGCTGGGCAGCTCGGCCATTTCGGCAATGCCGCCGGCGTTGTCGGTGATGGGGCCGTAGGCATCCAGCGCCACCACGATGCCCGCCATGGACAGCATGGACATGGCCGCCACCGCAATGCCGTACAGCCCCGCCAGCTGGTAAGCCGCCAGGATCGCCAGGCAGACGAAGATCACCGGCCAGGCGGTGGAGCGCATCGACACACCCAGGCCCGCGATGATGTTGGTGCCGTGCCCGGTGGTGGACGCCTGCGCGATGTGCTGCACGGGCGAATACTGCGTGCCGGTGTAGAACTCGGTGATCCACACCAGCGCGGCCGTCAGCACCAGGCCGGTGGCGCAGGCGCCGAACAGGCGCATCTGGCTGCCGCTGGCCATGATGGCGTTGTCCGGCATGATCCACACCGTGACGAAGTAGAAGGCGATGAGCGACAGCACGCCGGCGATCGCCAGGCCCTTGTAGAGCGCGGGCATCACGTTCTTCATGCCGGGCGAGGCCTTGACAAAGAAGCAGCCGATGATGGACGCCACGATGGACACGGCGCCCAGCGCCAGCGGGTACACCACCGCATTGACCGGGGCCGCCGCCACCAGCAGCGCGCCCAGCACCATGGTGGCGATCAGCGTCACTGCGTAGGTCTCGAACAGGTCGGCCGCCATGCCGGCGCAGTCGCCCACGTTGTCGCCCACGTTGTCGGCGATCACGGCGGGGTTGCGCGGGTCGTCTTCAGGGATGCCGGCTTCGACCTTGCCCACCAGGTCGGCGCCCACGTCGGCACCCTTGGTGAAAATGCCGCCACCGAGCCGCGCAAAGATGGAAATCAGCGATGAGCCGAACGCAAACCCGATCAGCGGGTTGAGCAGCGTGGCCAGGCTGGCGGTGGGCGTGAGGTTGCCGTTGCCCACCAAAAACCAGTAAAAGCCCGTGACGCCCAGCAGCCCCAGGCCCACCACCAGCATGCCGGTGATCGCCCCGCCGCGAAACGCCACGTCGAGCGCCGGGCCGATGCCGTGCGTGGCGGCCTGCGCCGTGCGCACGTTGGCCTTGACCGACACGTTCATGCCGATGAATCCGCAGGCGCCCGAGAGCACCGCGCCCACCACGAAGCCGATGGCCGTGGTGCCGTCCAGGAAGATGCCGATGAGCACGGCCAGCACCACGCCGACGATGGCGATGGTCTTGTACTGGCGGGCGAGGTAGGCGGCGGCGCCCGCCTGGATGGCGGCGGCGATCTCCTGCATGCGGGCATTGCCCGGGTCCTTGGCGAGGATCCATCCCCGCGCCCAGATGCCGTAGGCCACCGCAATCAATCCGCAAACCAGAGCCAGTATCAGGGGGGCAGTCAGCGCTGTAGTTCCAGCCATTGGTCGCTCCTTTCAATCTTTTCAGTTGCACGGAAGGAAACATCACAACGCAGGTCGGTGGTGCTTCCGCTGCGTTGCTTCCTCGTGCTACCGGGCCCGCCAGGGGGCAAGGAGTCGATTGGCCAACAGGCCCAATTTACAGGCAAACGCGGGTTTGCAAGCGAGCAGAAAGGGGCGTGCCCCTAAAATCAGGGTTAATCCCGACGCTGCGCGACTTGCCGCACGCATCGCGGGTTACGTTCAGCAACCACCATTCAAAGACATGTCCCTCAACAAAGTCACCCCCGGCAAGAACATCCCTGAAGCCTTCAACGTCGTCATCGAGATCCCGATGAACGCCGACCCGATCAAGTACGAAGTGGACAAGGAATCCGGCGCGATCTTCGTGGACCGTTTCATGACCACGGCCATGCACTACCCGACCAACTACGGCTACGTGCCGCAGACGCTGTCGGGCGACGGCGACCCGGTGGACGTGCTGGTGATCACACCGTACCCGCTGCACTCGGGCGTGGTGGTGCCCTGCCGCCCCCTGGGCATCCTGATGATGGAAGACGAGGCCGGTGTCGATGGCAAGGTCATCGCCGTGCCCACGTCCAAGATTCTGCCCATGTACGACCACTGGAAGACCATCGACGACGTGAACGCCATGCGCCGCAACGCCATCGCCCACTTCTTCGAGCACTACAAGGACCTGGAAAAGGGCAAGTGGGTCAAGGTGCTGGGCTGGGAAGGCATCGACTCCGCCAAGAAGGAAGTCACCGACGGCATCGCGGCCTACCAGAAGGCCAACAACGCCTGATGGCCCAGCCTGGCCTGCCGGGCCGGGTGTGAGGAAAATTTGCCGCTGGCGCTTTATGGAAAAGCGCCGGCAGCTATGAAAAAAGAAGCAATTGAAGAAAGCGCACAGGTTCCGGACCTGTGCGCTTTTTTCATGGCCGGGCGCCGCCCGCCGTGGCCTGCGCCGTGCCGCGACCGTTCTCCGAATATCTGCCGAACATCCCCCGCCGCTGTCATGCACCCGCAACACGGGCGCCCTAGGCTCGGGCGCTTTCGTGGGTCTTTGATTCTCTTCTTCCTTCATCCATCTATTCAACAGGCCCGGCAGGGCAGGGAGCGGCAGCAATGGCAATGGCAGTGGCACTGGTGCATTCATGGCGGCGCATGGCCGTGGGCGTGGCAACCGCGGTGGCAATGGCCGCCGCATTGGCGGGCTGCGGTGGCAGCGATGACGATGGCCGTGCGCAGCCCATTGCGTCGCTGCGGCTGCTGGGCAGCACGTCGCTGCCCACCGGCACGATGTTCGAAGGGGTCGAGTTCGGCGGCATCTCGGGCCTCGACCGCGCGGCGGACGGCAGCTATTGGGCCATCTCCGACGACCGGGGCGGCGAGCGGGGCACGCCGCGCTTTTACAACCTGGGCATCGACTACGACGCCAGCGGCAGCGTCAAGGTCAAGATCAACCGCCAGACGAACATGCTGCGCGAGGACGGCACACCGTTCCCCGCCACGGCGCGTACGGTGGACCCCGAAGCCATCCGCACCGCGCCGGACGGCAGCCTGTACTGGGCCTCGGAGGGCAACTGGAGCGCCACGGCCGCCAGCCGCTTTCAGCCCTTCGTGCGGCAGATGACGCGCGAAGGCCGCTTTGTGCGCGAGTTCTCGCTGCCTGCCATGTACCAGTACGCGGACAACACCACCGACGGCGCGCGCAGCAACAAGGTGTTTGAGGCCCTGGCCGTGGCGCCCGATGGCACGGTGTACGCGGCCAATGAAGACGCGCTGATCCAGGACGGCCCCCTCACCAGCCTGCAAGGCGGCAGCGTGGTGCGCGTGACCGCTCTCGACCCCGCCACCGGCAAGCCCAAGGGGCAGTACGCCTACCAGTTGCCCAAGATTCCGGTGGACGCAGCACCTGGCGCCCCGTTCGGGCCGGACAACGGCCTGTCGGACATGCTGGCCGTGGGCAATGGCCAGTTCATCGCGGTGGAGCGCGCCTTTGCCTCGGGCGTGGGCAACACCATCCGCCTGGTGTGGACCGAGATCACCAGCGCCACCACCGACGTGATCGGCACCGCGCGACTGGCGGGAGCCACCTACACCCCCATGACGCGGCGGGTGCTGCTGGAGATGCCGCTCACCTGGCAGGGCGTGAAGCTGGACAACATCGAGGCCATCACCTGGGGCCACACGCTGCCCAACGGCCACCGCACCCTGGTGCTGGCGGCGGACAACAACTTCACCACAGACACGCAGGCCAACCAGTTCATCGTGCTGGAGGTGGTGCCGCAGTAGCGCTGCCAACTGCGCCCGCCGCCTGCGGTGAGCCGAAGAGGCTGCGCCGCAGGTAGCCAGTGCGCTAGGCGCTATCAAAAATGGAGCTTTCAATACTGCACGCCACCCCTGCCGCATGACGCTCGGTTGCGCAAACCGTGGAAACACCTGAGAGGAAATGCTGCGTCTCGCTGATAGAGTGAGGCAGCATTTTGTTACAAATAGTGGGCCCATCGCGGCACCGCTGTCTGAAGGGTGATTCATGAAAGTTTCCGATCTGCGCATCGGCGTCAAGCTGGGCTTGGGGTTTCTGGCATTGGTAGTGCTGACGGCTTTGCTCGGCGCCATTGCGCTGGTGCAGATGTCGCGCATTCACGCCAATGCTGAAGAGATCGCCACCAACCTGCTGCCCAGCGTCACGCAGACCGGCGAGCTGCGTGTGCTGCTCAACCGCATGCGGCGTGCCGAGGCGGGCGTCGTCACGGCGCGCAACGCGGCTGAGGTCAAGGCGTTCTCCGAACAGGTGGCCGCGCGGCACAAGGATCTCGACCGTGTCGAGGCCACGTATGAAACCCTGATCGACATCCCCAAGGAGCGCGAGGTCTACGGCGACTACAAGAAGCGCAAGGTCGCGTACGTCGAACTGCAGGCCAAGCTGATCGACATCGCCAAGAGCGTGGACTTCAGTACCACAGAGACGCTGGAGCTCACCAGCGACGCCATGGCCATGCTGTACGCTGGCGAGTCCGAGGCGGCTTTCGTCGCCACGGCGGAGACGCTGGGCGAGCTGCAGAAAATCAACACCGAGGCCGCGCAGCAGGCAGAGGTCGATGCGCTGCAGGTCTTCAACCTGGCCCGCATCTGGGTGCTGGGCACGCTGGCGGTGTGCGTGGTGCTGGCCGCGGTGCTGGGCATCGCCATCACCCGGGCGGTGACGCGACCCGCGCACCACGCGGTGCAGGCCGCCCGCGCCATTGCCGGCGGCGACCTGACGTCCGAAGTACCCGCCGGCGGCAAGGATGAAATGGGCCAGCTGCTGGCGGCGCTGGGCGAGATGCGGCAAAGCCTGGCCAACACCGTGAGCACAGTGCGCAGCAGCGCAGAAGGGGTGGCATCGGCCAGCTCGCAAATCGCCTCCGGCAACAACGACCTGTCGGCCCGCACCGAGCAGCAGGCGTCGGCCCTGGAGGAGACGGCAGCCTCGATGGAAGAGCTGGGCTCCACCGTGCGCCAGAACGCAGACAACGCCCGCCAGGCCAACCAGCTGGCGATGAGCGCATCCACCGTGGCCGTGCAGGGCGGCGACGTGGTAGCCGAAGTGGTGGAGACCATGAAAGGCATCAACGACAGCAGCAAGAAGATCGCAGACATCATCAGCGTGATCGACGGCATTGCTTTCCAGACCAACATCCTGGCGCTGAACGCTGCGGTGGAAGCAGCCCGGGCCGGCGAACAAGGCCGGGGCTTTGCGGTGGTGGCCGGTGAAGTGCGCAGCCTGGCCGGGCGCAGCGCCGAAGCCGCCAAGGAAATCAAGGCCCTGATCAATGCGAGCGTGGAGCGCGTGGAACAAGGCACGGCCCTGGTGGACAAGGCCGGGGCCACGATGACCGAAGTGGTCAGCTCCATCCGACGGGTGACCGACATCATGGGCGAGATCAGCGCGGCCAGCAGCGAGCAAAGCGCAGGCGTGGGCCAGGTGGGCGAAGCCGTCACGCAGATGGACCAGGCCACGCAGCAGAACGCGGCGCTGGTCGAAGAAATGGCGGCGGCGGCCAGCGCGCTGAACGCCCAGGCGGGCGAACTGGTGAACGCGGTGGCGGTGTTCAAGCTGGAGGCGGGAGTGCAACAGCGCAGCGCAGCCTCACCATCGAAGCCGGCACCACCTGCGCGCCATTACACCGCTGCGCCCCCAGCTGCGCGCAAGGCCCTGTCGACCCCGGCGCCCCACCTGGCTGCACACAGCGCCAGCAGGTCCGCCACGCCCGCAGGCGCCGCACCTGTGAGCAAGGCGCCTGCAGCCAGCCTGCCCGCGCCCAAGTCCGTGGCAAAACCGACTGCGAAGCCAGCGGCAGCACCGGCCAAGGCCCCCGCACCGGCCGCGGGTGGGGATGATGACTGGGAGAGCTTCTGAGCGAAGGTCATCCCGGATATTCAAAGAAAAATGCCGCTACCGCTTGCTGGATAAGCGGTAGTCGCTATAAAAAAAGAAGCACGCGAGAGAAGGATTCTCCGCGTGCTTTTTTGCGTGTCAGGCACTGAGGGTGGCGATGGGGGCCATGCTGCCAGGCCCGGGCCTCACCGCTCGGGGTCGGGGTAGATCAACTGCAGACCCGGCAGGGTGGGCCGCTGGAACTTTTGCCACGCAGCGCCTTGCGGCTGTGCCAGGCGGTCGGCCACGGCCCACCAGGCGCTGGGGTTGAGGCCAATGCCGAAGTGGCTGGCCACCACCTCGATATTCTCGGTGTCTGGGTTGTGCGCCGCGGGCGCCTGGATGCTGCCGCGCCAGGCCACCACGCCGTCGCTGCGCGAATAGATGCTGGTGGTGGGCACCGGGGGCGCCTCGGGCAGGTTGTAGTTGGCGGTCTCGCGCTCGATGCTGCGTCCACTCGCGAACTGGTAGATGCGCCACGCGTTGGTCGATGTGTGGTGCCCTGCAAACGGCGTACCCAGCGTGATCACGCAGCGCACCCGGTCCGGCATTTCCTTGGCCAGTTCGCGGGCGTACACGCCGCCCAGGCTCCAGCCCACCAGGCTGACCTTGCGCCCGCTGGCGTCGCTGGCCGCCTGCAACTGGCGCTTGGCGTTGTCCAGCACACCTTCGCGGGGCCCCAGGTTCAGGCCCTGGCCCCAGCCCTGCGTGGCGTAGTTGCGTGAATCGAGGTAGCGGCGCAGCGGGATGGTGGTGGCGTCGCCCGCGGTGAGCCCGGGGAACACGATGACCGTGTGGCCGTCGCCCCGCGGAGCCCGCTGCAGCACGGGCCAGGCGGGCAGCACCGCGCCAAACTCCCACGGCGCGCGCAGCTCCAGGGCCAGCAAACGCAGCCCGGGCGGCGGCATGTGGGCGGGGTCGCCGGTCTCGGTTTTCTTGCTGAAAAATGGCATCGGGTCGTGCTTCCAGACGGGTTGGTGCGCCGGGTGGGTGGGGTGTCTGGTGACGGTAGCATTTTTTTGCGCCCACACGCCCTGCGCGCGTGGAGCCAGCTCTCCAAACTGCACACCCGCCAGGGGTGCGCCAGCGAGACATGGTCAGTCAGTTATGCCAAAAAGTGCTGGCTGATGGGCCTTTGCGGCTATATGGTGTGCAGTCAACGATCAATCCGTGCTTTCACTGAGGAGTCGCAAAAGATGCACCGTCTGAACATTTCCACCCGCCTTGCGGCCGCCTTTGCCGCCATGGTGCTGCTGCTCGTCATCCTGGGGGGAGTGGCGTTGGCGCATTCGGCCAGCCAGCGCGCGTCGCTCAACGACATCGTCACCATGCGCATCCCCATCACCAAGACCATGGGCACGCTGGCCGATGGGGTGAATGTGCAGGCCATCCAGTTCCGCAACCTGGCGCTGTTCACGTCCGAAGACATCATCAAGCAGTCGCTCGAGCGCGTGGCCGCAGCGCGGGCGTCGATTGCCAAAGAAATGCCGGTCATCGTCAGCCTGATCCGGTCCGACAAAGGCAAGGAGATCCTGGCGCGCATGCAGCAAAACCGCAGCAGCTTTCTGGCGCTGGGCGACGAGTACATCGGCCTGATCCAAAAGGGGCAAAAGGACGAGGCCCTGAAGCTGCTCGAAGAACGCCTGCGCCCCACCCAGCGGGCTTACCAGGCCACCATCCAGGAGCAGGTCGACTTCCAGGCCCAGGTCACCGCCGATGCGGGCGAGCGGGCCGAAGCCGCCGCCAGTGCACTGCAGCGCGACGTGCTCATCGCAGGGGCTGCAGCCATTGCGCTGGCGATCTTTCTGGCCATCACCATCATCCGCTCCATCACCCGCCCGCTGGCCCGGGCGGTGGAAGCCGCCGACCGCGTGGCCAGCGGCGACCTGAGCGGCCACATCCACGTGCAGTCGAAGGATGAAACCGGCCAATTGCTCGGCGCGCTGCAGCGCATGCAGCAAAGCCTGGTGACCACCGTGAGCACCGTGCGCGGCAATGCAGAAGGGGTGGCATCGGCCAGCTCGCAAATCGCCTCGGGCAACAACGACCTGTCGGCGCGCACCGAGCAGCAGGCGTCGGCCCTGGAGGAGACGGCAGCGTCGATGGAAGAACTGGGCTCCACCGTGCGCCAGAACGCAGACAACGCGCGCCAGGCCAACCAGCTGGCGATGAGCGCATCCACCGTGGCCGTGCAGGGCGGCGACGTGGTGGCCGAAGTGGTCGAGACCATGAAAGGCATCAACGACAGCAGCAAGAAGATCGCGGACATCATCAGCGTGATCGACGGCATTGCTTTCCAGACCAACATCCTGGCGCTGAACGCTGCTGTGGAAGCAGCCCGGGCCGGCGAGCAAGGCCGTGGCTTTGCCGTGGTGGCCGGTGAAGTGCGCAGCCTGGCCGGCCGCAGTGCCGAAGCCGCCAAGGAAATCAAGGCCCTGATCAATGCGAGCGTGGAGCGCGTGGAACAAGGCACTGCATTGGTGGACAAGGCCGGAGCCACCATGACCGAAGTGGTCAGCTCCATCCGCCGGGTGACCGACATCATGGGCGAAATCAGTGCGGCCAGCAGCGAGCAAAGTGCAGGCGTGGGCCAGGTGGGCGAAGCCGTCACGCAGATGGACCAGGCCACGCAGCAGAACGCGGCGCTGGTGGAAGAAATGGCGGCGGCGGCCAGCGCGCTGAACGCCCAGGCGGGCGAACTGGTGAACGCGGTGGCGGTGTTCAAGCTGGAGGCGGGAGTGCAACAGCGCAGCGCAGCCTCACCATCGAAGCCGGCACCACCTGCGCGCCATTACACCGCTGCGCCCCCAGCTGCGCGCAAGGCCCTGTCGACCCCGGCGCCCCACCTGGCTGCACACAGCGCCAGCAGGTCCGCCACGCCCGCAGGCGCCGCACCTGTGAGCAAGGCGCCTGCAGCCAGCCTGCCCGCGCCCAAGTCCGTGGCAAAACCGACTGCCAAGCCAGCGGCAGCACCGGCCAAGGCACCCGCCATGGCCAGGGCACCCGCACCGGCCGCTGGTGGGGATGATGACTGGGAGAGCTTCTGAGGCGGTAAGCCGTCAGCGAAAACGCATCACGTCACGATGTAGTTGCCAGGCGGCGCCAAGCGCTTTGCGGGTTGCTGTTCAACCGTTCGGCTCTGCGGCGGCCCGGCCTGGGGCGCTGCCGCTCTCTGCGGGGTGTCGAAACGGGCTACGTTCCTGCAGGTCATTTAAGTAGCCCCGGATTCCTTCAGTCTCCCGCTCCAGGAACCGCTCCACCGCCTCGGCGAATGCCGGGTGTGCCAGCCAGTGTGCGCTGGTGGCTTGAACTGGGAGTAGAGCGCGGGCCATTTTGTGTTCGCCCTGTGCACCACCTTCAAATCGCTGCACGCCGTGCTCGATGCACCACTGCAGTGGCTGGTAGTAGCAGGCCTCGAAGTGCAGGCAGTCCACTCGCTCCAGGGCACCCCAGTACCGGCCGTAGGCTGCGATGGGTGTTGTGTTTTCAGACTCGCTGGGTGCGCTACCGCTGGATGGGTGGTCGCTGATAGCTATCAAACTGCTAGCAATCGGATGTCCGTCGCGTTCGGCGATGAACAGCAACCACGCTTGCGGCAAGTGTGCTGCCATGCGGGCAAAAAAGTCGCGGGTGAGGTAGGGCGGGTTGCCATGTTCGAGGTAGGTGCGCTCGTAGCAGCGGTAGAAAAAGTCCCAGTCCGCCGCGCTGATGTCGGTGCCGCGCGCCCAGCGAAAGCGCACTCCCGCATCGGCCACGCGGCGGCGCTCCTGGCGGATCTTCTTGCGCTTGTCCTGGGTCAGGCTGGCCAGGAAGTCGTCGAAACTGTGGAACGGCCGGCCGCCGCTGTGCTGCGCAGGGGGCGCTGCGTGGGTGGCAAGTGGCACCGTTGCAATGGGCGCTGCTTGCGACCCGGCATGGGGCGTGGCGGGACCGGCATCGCTGTTGGCCGGAGCCGTGTTCGTCCAGTGGAACTGCACGGTGCGGCGCAGCATCAGCTCCTGCTCGGCGCTGGCTTCGATGTCCGCATCGCTCGCAAAGAGCATGTGCACCGACGACACGTTTTCTTCATCGCACCACTGGCACACCGCCTGCAGCAGCAGCGCCCGGGTCTCGTCGTCGCGTGCCAGCAGGCGGCTGCCCGGCACCGGGGTGAAGGGCACGGCGATCACGGCCTTGGGGTAGTAGGGCACGCCGTGCTGCTCGTAGGCGCTGGCCCAGGCCCAGTCGAAGACGTATTCACCGTACGAGTGGTTCTTGAGGTACAGCGGGCAGGCGGCCACCAGGGTGTCGCCGTCCCACAGCGTCATGAAGCGCGGCGCCCAGCCGGTGCGGGGCGTGGCGCTGCCGCTCTCGTGCAGTGCGGCCAGGTACTCATGCCGCAGGAAGGGCGTGGGGTGGCTCTGGCGCGCGAGCAGGGCATTCCAGGCGGCTGCGTCCACATCGAGCGGGGACGCGAGGACGCGGGCGATAATGGCAGCTTCCTTAGCCATGCGCTCTCCCGTGCCGCCCACTGCGGTGCGGGCCTGCATTGGCGGTATCCAACCCGGCCACAGGGGCCGACTCCAGTTCCATGACGCTCTCCATTTGCACTGCGCAGCTCAACTTTGTCGTGGGCGATATGCCCGGAAATGCGCAGAAGATCATTGCCGCTGCTCGCGAGGCCCACGCCCAGGGCGCTCGGCTGCTGCTCACTCCCGAGCTGGCGATCTGCGGCTATGCGGCCGAGGACCTGTTCCTGCGCCCCGCCTTCATCGCGGCCTGTGATGATGCCGTGAAAACCGTGGCCCGCGAGACGGCAGGGTTGAAAGGCCTGGTCATCCTGCTGGGCCACCCGCAGGCCCTGGCACCCGATGCGCCGGCCTTCAGCCCCTGCCACAACGCGGCCAGCGTGCTGCGCGGGGGCCGTGTTGAGCAGACGTATGCCAAGCGCGAGCTGCCCAACTACCAGGTGTTCGACGAGCGCCGCTACTTCGTCGCGGGCCATGCGCCCTGCGTGTTCGAGGTGGAGGGCGTGCGCGTGGGCGTGCTGGTCTGCGAAGACGCCTGGTTTGCCGCCCCTGCACGCGATGCCGCCGCGGCCGGCGCGCAGCTGCTGGCCGTCATCAACGCGTCGCCCTTTCACCTGGGCAAGAGCGCCGAGCGCGAGGCCACCATGCGCGAGCGCGTGGTCGAAACCGGCCTGCCGCTGGTCTATGCCCACTTGGTGGGAGGACAGGACGAGGTGGTGTTCGAAGGGCGATCGTTCGCGCTGAATGCGGATGGCTCGGTGGCTGGGCGCGGCCCGGGGTTTGAAGAAAAACTGGTGTTTGCGCAGGTCCAGCAAGCGCAAGACGCTATCAAAATAGAAGCAACGGTGGGGCCCGAGAAAAGTCTGGAGGCAGACCTCTGGGATGCCTTGGTGCTGGGTGTGCGCGACTACGTGGGCAAAAACGGGTTCCCGGGCGCGCTGCTGGGCCTGTCGGGCGGTATCGATTCGGCGCTGGTGCTGGCCATTGCAGTGGATGCGCTGGGCGCCGACAAGGTGCGCACGGTGATGATGCCGTCGCCCTACACGGCAGACATCAGCTGGATCGACGCGCGCGACATGGCCGACCGCATGGGCGTGCGCTACGACGAGATTTCCATCAAGCCGCAGTTCGAGGCCTTCAAGTCCGCGCTGGCCAGCGACTTCGCCGGTTTGGCCGAGGACACGACCGAGGAAAATCTGCAGGCGCGTATCCGCGGCACGCTCCTCATGGCCTTGTCCAACAAGTTCGGCTCCATCGTGCTCACCACGGGTAACAAGAGCGAGATGGCCACCGGCTACTGCACGCTGTACGGCGACATGGCAGGTGGTTTTGCGGTGATCAAGGACGTGGCCAAGACGCGGGTGTTCGACCTGGCGCGCTGGCGCAATGCCAATGACCCCTACGGCACGGGCACCAACCCCATACCGGAGCGCATCATCACCCGGCCGCCCAGCGCCGAACTGCGGGCAGACCAGAAGGACCAGGACAGCCTGCCGCCGTACGATCTGCTGGATGCCATCGTGGCGCGCTTCATGGAAAATGACGAGCCCATCGAATCCATCATCGCCAGCGGCTTTGCGCGCGCCGATGTGGAGCGCGTGACGCGCCTCATCAAGCTCAACGAGTACAAACGCCGGCAGGCACCCGTAGGGATAAGGGTGACGCGCCGCAGTTTCGGCAAGGACTGGCGTTACCCTATCACCAGCAAATTCAGGGCGTAGCGCTCCGGCGCTTCGCTTTCAGCCCGTTTTTTTATATTTCTTCAGGAGACACGCCATGAAAATGATCACCGCCGTCATCAAGCCCTTCAAGCTCGAAGAAGTCCGCGAGGCCCTGGCCGAGTGCGGCGTGACGGGCCTTACCGTGACCGAGGTGAAGGGTTTTGGCCGCCAGAAGGGCCACACCGAGCTGTACCGCGGCGCCGAGTACGTGGTGGACTTCTTGCCCAAGGTGAAGGTCGAGGTCGTCGTCAAGTCCGAGGACGTGGACCGCTGCGTGGACGCCATCGTGAACGTGGCGCGCACCGGCAAGATCGGCGACGGCAAGATCTTCGTGACGTCTGTGGAGCGTGTGGTGCGCATCCGTACCGGCGATCTGGACGACGCCGCTGTCTGATCCACCTGCCGCAGACGGACATGCGGCAGTTGAAAAAACAAAAGGGGCGGATATCCGCCCCTTCGCTTTTTACCCCCTCGGGTCCGTATCGCGATGTCGCAACAGCCAGCCTGTCTGCCTGTGTGTCTGTATGTCTGTCTAGTCAGATCACGGATCGCAGCGGGACGGGCGCCTGGTCAGGGCCTGCGGATTGCACCAGCGTGCGCAGCAACGCTTCGGTGTCGGTGGAGGTGTGCAGCAACCCCATCTGCCATTCGCCCATGAAACCACTGGCCACGCTGTGGTCCAGAAAGCCCATCAGCGCGTCGTAGTAGCCTGCCACATTGAGCAAGCCCAGCGGCTTGTCGTGGTAGCCCAGCTGGCGCCAGGTCCACACCTCGAACAGCTCTTCGAACGTGCCAATGCCGCCCGGCAGGGCGAGGAAGGCGTCGCTGCGCTCGGCCATCATGGCCTTGCGCTCGTGCATCGTCTGCACGATGTGCAGCTCGTCGCACAGGCGGTTGGCCAGTTCCTTGTCCACCAGCGCCTGCGGTATCACGCCGACCACGCGGCCGCCGGCTTGGCGTGTGGCCTCGGCCACCGTGCCCATGAGGCCACTGCGGCCACCACCGTAAACCAGCTGGCCGCCATGCTGGCCGATAAAGCGGCCCACGGCCTTGGCGGCCTCGGTGAACGCGGGGTTCTCGCCGGGGCGCGAGCCGCAGTAGACGCAGACGGAGAACGCAACGGGAATAGCGGGAATAGCGGAAATAACGGGCTCAGCCATGAAAAAACCTCTGAAAAAGTGCCGCGGCCCAGATGCCGCCGCACAGCAACAACGCCAGCAGCACGGCAGCACTGCCCATGTCCTTGGCGCGCTTGGACAGGTCATGCCATTCGGGGCCGATGCGGTCGATGGCGGTTTCGATGCCGGTGTTGAGCAGCTCCACGATCATCACGATCAGCACGGAGCCCGCAAGCAGTGCCACTTCGACCCAGCTGCGCCCCAGCCACAGCGAGAGCGGCAGCATCACGGCGGCAGCGATGGCCTCTTGCCTGAACGCCTTCTCACCCCAGCCGGCACGCAGGCCCTCCAGCGAATAGCCGGCGGCATGCCACATGCGGTTCAGTCCGGAACGGCTCTTTTGAGGGTTGACGGGCGAAGTTGGTTGGATTGGCTCTGGGGGGCGCATAGACATTTCCGCATTGTCTCGCAGCTGCATGACAGCTTGCGCCGCCCGCAGCGGCGCGGAAAGGCTATTTTTTAGCGAGCTCGAAGTGCACCAGCCGTGTGCCCGCCATCGCGTCATGCCAGAACTGGCGCTCCGGGTGAAACCGGCTCAGGATGGCCCACACAGCCACCCAGCCGCCCAGGAGCACCAGCACTTCCAGCACCGGCACGCCAAACAGGTAGGCCGCCAGCGGCGGCAGAAACCACACCCAGCTGAGCACGTAGCGCAGCAATGCCCGCAGCTGTGTGATGGGCTGCCCGGCCTTGTCGACCACCCGGATCAGCCAGGTCTTTTGCGCGAGGGTCTGGCCTTTGGCCCAGAACCATGTGAAGTAGATGCCGAACACCACGAACAGAAAAGCCTGCAGCGCGTGGCGGTTGTCCATGGCATTGCGCGTCTGGCTGAGCGTGCCGAAGAGGTAGCCGGCAATGAAGACCACGCCGAACATGAGCATGCCCTCGTACAGCCAGCAGGCCATGCGGCGCCACAGGTTGGGCGCGGTCAAGCCGAGGGGCTGGGAAGGGGCGGCGGTGGTGCTGGAGGTCGCTGTGGCGGCCTGCGGTGCGCTGGCGGGAGTGGAGGCGGTCATCCGGTGGTGAACAAGTCAGGCCAGGCCGGCAGCGGCCCGGTTATTGAGGGTACAAGCCGGAATTATCGGGTGTGACGGGCGGCGCGGCCACGGGGGCCTCTGCGGGACTGCTGCCCAGCGGTGGCAACGCTGCGGGCACGGCCACGGGCACCGACACGGGAGCGGTTTCCACCACCACGGAGCCGGTGGACTGCGACGCTGATGCGTTGGGGGCAGACGGTGCGGCAATGGACGACGGCACCGGCGCCGCCATGCGGGGCGAATGGTCGGTGACCGGGGGAATCTTGGGAGCGTTGGGCCGGGCCGGGTTGGCGGCGGTCGCGGCCGGCACCTGGGCCAGCTTCTTGGGGGACACGGGGTGCAACGCGGTGGCTGCTCCCTTGGGCTTGGGCACGGCCAGGGCGGCCAGGGCCCGGCGCTCGTCATCGGTCAGGGCCTGGTAGGCCTCCCACTGCGCGCGCTTGTCATCGGGCGCCAGGCGGTTGGTCACGGCGTAGTTCAGGCGGGCCTGGTTGCGCTGCTGCGCGCTCAGGCTGGCCCAGTCGGTCATGCGCTCGTGGAATTTCGCCTGCTCTTCCTCGGGCAGGCTCGAGAAATTGGCGGCCAGCGCCAGCCAGCGGCGCTTTTGTGACTCGCTGATCAACGCCCAGCGCTCGGCCAGCGGGTAGAGCGCCAGTTTCTGGGGCGTGGTCAGGGTCTCCCAGCCCGGGCCGGTTTCTATCTGGGGCACCGACATGGCACCAGCGCGCGACGGCGCGCGTGCATTGTTGGGGCTGGCCACCGCGGCTTCTGCACCAGCGGAGAGCACCGTACCGGGCACCATGCGCATTTGCCCGAGCACCTGGCCGCCGACCACGGCGAGCGCGCCCAAGAGCGCCAAAGCCAGCACGAAGGCTGGCAGGGCGGGGGAAGCGTCAGAAGGGCTTGGGTGCATGCAGTACGGGGTTGGCGGTGTCAGGCGGCTCAGTTCGACTGCGCGGAAGTCTTGAGAAACTGTACGAAGCCCGGATCGGCATACGCTGCCGGCGGCAGATCATCGGTCAAAAGGGCGGCGTCCACTTCGGCCACGTCATTGGCGCTGTTTTCGTCCTGGGCAATGTTGATCATCACGAGGCCGACCACCAATGCCATCAATGGGACGGCGGAGACAAGGGCGCTCCACCAGCCGCTGCGCTCGCTGCCGCCTCGGCCCAGGGTGGCCGTGCCGCCCGCGTTGACAACCACCGGGGCCGCCGCGCGCACGGGTGCAGCCACCTTCTTGCGCTGGGCCAAAGCCTGCATCCGCGAGGCTCGCAGGCGCTCGGCAATGTCATAGGGGAGGGCGTCGGTGCCGCCGGACAAACGTGCCGTCACCCGCCGTGCGAAGACGTCGGCGGCTGCTTGTGCCTGTGGCGAGGGGGTCTGTACAGTGTTCATAGCTCTATTCCTTTGGCCTTCAGTGCCTTGCTCAGGGTTTGTATCGCCCGAAAACAGTGCGTTTTGACACTGCCTTCAGAGCAACCCATGGCGGCAGCCGTTTCTGCTACATCCATTTCTTCCCAGTAACGCATGAGGAACGCTTCTCGTTGACGTGGCGGAAGTTCGGCGATTTCGGCTTCGATTTCATGGAAAGTCTGGGCCCGGCGGGTCAGATCTTCTGCACTCTCGGCCCGCTCGCTGCCTTCCGGGCCGGAATACGCTTCCAATAGATCAAAATCCATGCCATCTTCGCCGGGGCCCTCGAAGTCGCTCATGCTCGAAAACAGTGCATTGCGTGTCTTCTGGCGCCGAAACCAGTCCAGCGTGCAGTTGGACAGGATGCGTTGAAAGAGCATCGGAAGCTCGGCCGGCGGTTTGTCGCCGTAGTGCTCCGCCAGCTTGAGCATGCTGTCCTGCACGATATCAAGAGCCGCTTCCTCATTGCGCACGTGGTAGACCGAACGCTTGAAAGCGCGCTTTTCTACACTTTTGAGGAAATCGGAGAGTTCTTGTTCAGTGGCCAAGACAGGTCGGTCCGGGATGGAGTGGTGCCGCAGTCTCCCCAAAAATGGGGCTATGCGACACGGTAAGCCCCCCATTATCGCACCGGCTGGTGATTTTTTTGGCGACCGGCGGTTTTACATGTGTTGCAGTGCGATAATCGCCGCTGCAATTCAAAAGGCAAACGGGTCACGGTCCGGCGCGGCAATCATCCACGCTCATGTCCTTGGCCTCAAGTTCCAAGCTGGCTTCACAAGAGCGCGTGCAAGGGGCACCCAAGGTTTTTCGTCAGAGAAATTCACAAAGGTTGATCGATCATGGAAATCTCCAAGGCTGAACTCTCGTCAGCTGCCGCTGCTTCGCAGGGCAACACTTCCCCCTCTTCCTCTGCTTCTTCGGCACTGGCTTCGCAAGACCTCATGGGGTCCGAGATCCTCATCAAGTCGCTGCAGGCCGAGAACGTCCAGTACATCTGGGGCTACCCCGGTGGCGCGGTACTCTACATCTACGACGCGCTGTACAAGCAAGACACCATCCAGCACGTGCTGGTGCGGCACGAACAGGCTGCCGTCCATGCCGCTGACGGCTATGCCCGTGCGACGGGCGAAGTCGGCGTCGCGCTGGTCACGTCAGGCCCGGGCCTCACCAATGCCGTCACCGGCATCGCCACGGCGTACATGGATTCGATCCCCATGGTGATCATCTCCGGCCAGGTGCCCACGCCCGCCATCGGGCTCGATGCCTTCCAGGAGTGCGACACCGTCGGTATTACCCGCCCCATCGTCAAGCACAACTTCCTCGTCAAGGACCCGCGCGACCTGGCCGCGACGATGAAGAAGGCCTTCCACATCGCACGCACCGGCCGCCCCGGCCCCGTGGTGGTGGACGTGCCCAAAGACGTTTCCTTCAAGAAGGTGCCGTACAGCGGCTATCCACAATCGGTGGAAATGCGCTCGTACAACCCGGTCAAGAAGGGCCATGGTGGCCAGATCCGCAAGGCGCTGCAACTGCTGTTGGCGGCCAAGCGCCCCTACATCTACACCGGCGGCGGCGTGCTGCTGGGCAACGCCACCAACGAGCTGCGCACGCTGGTGGACATGCTGGGCTACCCAGTCACCAACACGCTGATGGGCCTGGGCGCCTATCCGGCGTCGGACCGCAAGTTCCTGGGCATGCTGGGCATGCACGGCACCATCGAAGCCAACAACGCCATGCAGAACTGCGATGTGCTGCTGGCCGTCGGCGCGCGTTTTGACGACCGCGTGATCGGCAACCCCAAGCACTTTGCCCAGAACGACCGCAAGATCATCCACGTCGACATCGACCCGTCGAGCATCTCCAAGCGCGTGAAGGTCGACGTGCCGATCGTCGGCGACGTGAAGGACGTGCTCACCGAGCTGATCTCCATGATCCGCGAGAGCAGCACCAAGCCAGATGCAGGTGCGTTGGCGGCCTGGTGGGACACCATCGAAGGCTGGCGCAAGCGCGATTGCCTCAAGTACAGCATGGGCAGCGGCGACGTGATCAAGCCGCAGTACGTGGTCGAAACGCTGTGGAACATGACCAAGGACGCGGACACCTACATCACGTCGGACGTGGGCCAGCACCAGATGTGGGCCGCGCAGTACTACCGCTTCGACGAGCCGCGCCGCTGGATCAACTCTGGCGGTCTGGGCACCATGGGTGTGGGCATTCCCTACGCCATGGGCATCAAGCTGGCCAAGCCTGACTCCGAAGTGTTCTGCATCACCGGCGAAGGCTCGGTGCAGATGAACATTCAGGAGCTGTCGACCTGCCTGCAGTACAACACGCCGATCAAGATCTGCTCGCTGAACAACCGTTACCTGGGCATGGTGCGCCAGTGGCAAGAGATCGAATACTCCGGCCGCTACAGCCACAGCTACATGGACGCGCTGCCCAACTTCGTGAAGCTGGCCGAAGCCTACGGCCACGTCGGCCTGCTGATCGAGAAGCCTGGTGATGTGGAGCCCGCGCTGCGCGAGGCCCGCAAGCTCAAGGACCGCACCGTGTTCCTGGACTTCCGCACCGACCCCACCGAGAACGTGTTCCCGATGGTGCAGGCCGGCAAGGGCATCACTGAAATGCTGCTGGGTTCCGAGGACCTGTAAACACAGGCCTTCGGCTCCCGCCGCGGCCTCCAGCGACGGTCCTGCCGTGGCTGTGGGCCAATCTCCTGCTATCACTTCGATAGCTTCACTTCGACGAATCTATTGTCTGCCGAGCCTGCGTATTACCGTGCGCAGGGGAGGGCAGCGAAAAGAGGAATGTCTTCATCATGAAACACATCATTGCCGTCCTGCTGGAAAACGAACCCGGTGCGCTGTCGCGCGTCGTCGGCCTGTTTTCCGCCCGTGGCTACAACATCGAATCGCTCACCGTGGCGCCCACCGAGGATCCATCGCTGTCGCGCATGACCATCCAGACGACGGGCTCCGACGACGTGATCGAACAGATCACCAAGCACCTGAACCGCCTCATCGAAGTGGTCAAGGTGGTCGACCTGACCGAAGGCGCCTACACCGAGCGCGAGCTCATGATGGTGAAGGTGCGGGCGGTGGGCAAGGAGCGCGAGGAGATGAAGCGCATGGCCGACATCTTCCGCGGCCGCATCATCGACGTGACCGAAAAGAGCTACACCATCGAGCTCACCGGCGACCAGTCCAAGAACGACGCGTTCCTGCAGGCCATCGACCGCACGGCCATTCTCGAAACCGTCCGTACCGGTGCCAGCGGCATCGGCCGCGGCGAACGAATTCTTCGCGTGTGACGGATCTGCCTTCGACCGGCTAGCGTCGTTGGGGAACCTTGCCGTGCCAAAGCACTGTCTGCGGCTCCCCGCCTAGCCATCCGGCCGCATCCAAGTCCTATGTAAGACAATTCACCGTTTTTTCCACCCTGACAACGTATTTTTACCGGAGCGACCCATGAAAGTTTTCTACGACAAAGACACCGACCTGAGCCTGATCAAGGGCAAGACCGTGGCCATCATCGGCTACGGCTCGCAGGGCCATGCCCACGCACAAAACCTGAACGACAGCGGCGTGAAGGTCGTGGTCGGCCTGCGCAAGGGCGGTGCATCGTGGGACAAGGTCGGCAAGGCCGGCCTGAACGTGCTGGAAGTCAACGACGCGGTTAAGGCTGCCGACGTGGTCATGATCCTGCTGCCTGACGAAGACATCGCAGCCGTCTACAAGAACAACGTGGAACCCAACATCAAGCAAGGCGCATCGCTGGCCTTCGCCCACGGTTTCAACGTGCACTACAACCAGGTCGTGCCCCGCGCTGACCTGGACGTGTGGATGGTCGCTCCCAAGGCCCCTGGCCATACCGTGCGCAACACCTACACGCAAGGTGGCGGCGTGCCCCACCTGGTCGCCGTGCACCAGGACAAGTCCGGCAAGGCCCGTGACCTGGCCCTGAGCTACGCTGCTGCCAACGGCGGCGGCAAGGCCGGCATCATCGAGACCAACTTCAAGGAAGAAACCGAGACCGACCTGTTCGGCGAACAGGCCGTGCTGTGCGGCGGTGCCGTCGAGCTGATCAAGATGGGTTACGAAACCCTGGTCGAAGCCGGCTACGCCCCTGAAATGGCCTACTTCGAATGCCTGCACGAACTCAAGCTCATCGTGGACCTGATCTACGAAGGCGGCATTGCCAACATGAACTACTCGATCTCGAACAACGCCGAATACGGCGAGTACGTGACCGGCCCTGAGGTGATCAACGAAGAGTCGCGCAAGGCCATGCGCAACGCGCTCAAGCGCATCCAGAACGGCGAATACGCCAAGATGTTCATCCAGGAAGGCCGCCTGAACTACCCATCGATGACGGCCCGCCGCCGCAACACCGCCGACCACAGCATCGAAGTGGTGGGCGGCAAGCTGCGCGCCATGATGCCCTGGATCGCCAAGAACAAGCTGGTCGACCAGACCCGCAACTGATTCTTTCCCTGCGGGGATGGATTCACAAGGCCACTTCGGTGGCCTTTTTCGTTGCTGGGGCCGTTGCAGGGCAGGGCGCGTTGATTTTGATGACGCCAAACCCTCTGCAGTGCTGCCGCGCCCGTGGGGTGCTCCACTGGCAGGCGCTACACTGCTGCCTTCGCCTTTTGCGCATGCAGCGCTCTGTCCGTTCCCCGGAACCAGGCTGAAAAACTATAAATTTAATAGCAGCTTGCGCACGACAGGCAAGCGCTGGAGGACAATGGAATGCATGATGGCAACGAGTCTGCCGAGAACCCGGAGGTGATGGTGCGCAAACGGCGCAAGGGCATCTACATCCTGCCCAACCTGTTCACACTGGCGGCATTGTTCGGTGGTTTCTATTCCGTCGTGATGGCCATGAACGGGCGGTTCGACCAGGCAGCGATCGGCGTGTTCTGCGCCATGGTGCTCGACAGCCTGGACGGGCGCGTGGCCCGCATGACCAACACCCAGAGTGCCTTCGGTGAGCAGATGGACTCGCTGTCCGACATGGTGTCTTTCGGCGCGGCACCAGCCTTGATCGCTTACGAGTGGTCCCTGCAGGGCCTGGGCCGCTGGGGCTGGATTGCCGCTTTTGTGTACTGCGCCTGCGCGGCGCTGCGCCTGGCACGGTTCAACGTCAACACCAGCGTGGTCGACAAGCGCTACTTCCAGGGGCTGCCGTCGCCTGCCGCTGCCGCGCTGGTGGCCGGCTTCATCTGGCTTATGACCGAGCTGGGTGTGCACCCTGGCGAGGACGGGTGGCTCACCTGGTCGCAGATCACCTGGATCATGTTTGCCTTCACGCTGTACTCGGGCCTCACCATGGTGACCAACGTGCCGTTCTACAGCTTCAAGGATGTGCAGATGAAAAAGAGCGTGCCTTTTGCCGCCATCGTGCTGATTGCGCTGGGCATTGCCGTCATCAACATCCACCCGCCCAGCGTGTTGTTCGGTGTATTCGTTCTGTACGGCCTTAGCGGTTACGGAGTGTATGCCTGGCGCAA
This sequence comes from Acidovorax sp. LjRoot194, assembly GCF_964253015.1. Classification (NCBI taxonomy): domain Bacteria; kingdom Pseudomonadati; phylum Pseudomonadota; class Betaproteobacteria; order Burkholderiales; family Comamonadaceae; genus Acidovorax; species Acidovorax sp. LjRoot194. Next base: position 2,322,081 of record NZ_CAXUQB020000001.1, read on the forward strand.
GGCCAAGGGGCAGCACAGCAGCGTGATCAGCACTTCCACCGACGAACCGGATGAGCGCGGGCTGCACAAGTGAGCACTGCCGCGCCAGCGCAGTTGTGCTACATTGCGCTGCATGAACACGTTTGCCCTGGCTCTACTGCTACCTCCCCACGGGCGGAGACAGTAGGCGCACGCGCACACTTTTTCTTCAAAGGCCCGTATGCACCCGCAACGGGCCTTTTGCTTTGGGCGCCAGATTTTTGACGTTGCGGGACCCCACCCACCGATACCAGGAGAACGACATGGCTGACAAACTGATCATTTTCGACACCACCTTGCGCGATGGGGAGCAGTCCCCCGGCGCCTCGATGACCAAGGACGAGAAGCTGCGCATCGCGCGCCAGCTCGAGCGCCTGAAGGTGGATGTGATCGAAGCCGGTTTCGCGGCCAGCTCCAACGGTGATTTCGAAGCGGTGCAGAGCATTGCCAATGCGATCAAGGACTCGACCATCTGTTCGCTTTCGCGGGCCAACGACCGCGACATCTCGCGGGCGGCCGAGGCGCTCAAGGGCGCCAACAGCGCGCGCATCCACACGTTCATCGCCACCAGCGCGCTGCACATGGAAAAGAAGCTGCGCATGACGCCCGAGCAGGTGCTCGAGCAGGCCAAGCAGTCGGTGCGCTTTGCGCGCAACCTGGTGGCCGACATCGAGTTCAGCCCGGAAGACGGCTACCGCAGCGACCCGGACTTTTTGTGCCGCGTGCTCGAAGCCGTGATCGCAGAAGGCGCCACCACCATCAACGTGCCCGACACCGTGGGCTACGCCATCCCTGAGCTGTATGGCAACTTCATCAAGACGCTGCGCGAGCGCGTGCCCAACAGCGACAAGGCCATCTGGTCTGTGCACTGCCACAACGACCTGGGCATGGCGGTGGCCAACTCGCTGGCCGGCGTGAAGATCGGCGGCGCACGCCAGGTCGAATGCACCATCAACGGCCTGGGCGAGCGTGCCGGCAATTGCTCGCTGGAAGAAGTCGTCATGGCGATCAAGACACGCCGCGATTATTTCGACCTCGACCTGAACATCGACGCCAAGCACATCGTGGCTGCCAGCCGCATGGTCAGCCAGACCACCGGCTTCGTGATCCAGCCCAACAAGGCGGTGGTGGGGGCGAATGCGTTTGCGCACGCCAGCGGCATCCACCAGGACGGCGTGCTCAAGGCCCGCGACACCTACGAGATCATGCGTGCCGAGGACGTGGGCTGGTCGGCCAACAAGATCGTGCTGGGCAAGCTCAGCGGCCGCAACGCCTTCAAGCAGCGCCTGCAGGAGCTGGGCGTTCAGCTCGACAGCGAAACCGAGATCAACGGCGCCTTCGCCAAGTTCAAGGAACTGGCAGACCGCAAGAGCGAGATCTTCGACGAGGACATCCTGGCGCTGGTCAGCGATGAAAGCGTGACCAGCGAGAAGGAGCAGTACGGTTTCGTGTCGCTGTCGCAGCACAGCGAAACCGGCGAGCGTCCCCAGGCCACCATCGTTTTTACGGTCGAAGGCAGGGAAGTGCAGGGCAAGTCCGACGGCAATGGCCCCGTCGACGCATCGCTCAAGGCGATCGAGTCGCACGTCAAGAGCGGGGCCGAGATGGTGCTGTACTCCGTCAATGCGATCAGCGGCTCCACAGAGAGCCAGGGCGAGGTCACGGTGCGCCTGCAAAACAGCGGCCGGGTGGTCAACGGTGTGGGGGCTGACCCGGACATCGTCGTGGCGTCTGCGAAGGCCTACCTGAGCGCGCTGAACAAGTTACAAAGTAAAGCTGATCGGGTGGCAGCACAAGGTTGATCCGTGAATTTATAATTTCATTCACTTTCTCGGAAAGTCGCGCAAGGTATTGATCTTGCGCGACTTTTTTTGATTTAGTACACTGCTCAACACTTTTTACCGTTTGGAGCATTTGGATGCACCATCTCCGCCGCGCTGCAGTGAACCGTTTCTTACAGCTTTTGGGCTTTGTCGTCGTGAGCGCGGCGTTGGCTGCGCCTGTCGCGCATGCCCAGGAACGCAAGAAAGCTTCCGTCAAGAAACAACAGACCAGCGCGTCCAGCGCCAGCGCCAAGCGGGCCGTTGCGCCACGCAAGGCCGCCACGGCCACCAAGCCCGTGCGTGTGTCTGCCAAGACTTCCAAGGCCGCCACCCGTGTCGCTTTCATTCCGGCCAAGCCTTCCTTTGGCCAGATCGCCGGGCTTCACGAGGTCAATGACCCGCTCGACCTGAAGTCCAGCGTGGCCCTCGTCATCGATCAAGATACGCACGAAGTGCTGCTGTCCAAGAACGACCACGCCGTGCTGCCCATCGCCTCGCTGACCAAGCTGATGACGGGCATGATCATTTCGCAGGCCAAGCTGCCGATGGAAGAGCCCATCACCATCACCCAGGACGACGTGGACACCGAAAAGGGCAGCCGGTCGCGCCTGGTGGTGGGTGCCACGCTCACGCGCGGCGAGATGCTGCACCTAGCGCTCATGTCCAGCGAGAACCGCGCGGCGCATGCCCTGGGCCGCACCTACCCTGGTGGGCTGGAGGTTTTCGTGACGCAGATGAATGCCAAAGCCAAGCTGCTGGGCATGACCGACACGCGGTATGTGGAGCCTACCGGCCTGTCGAGCCGCAATCAGTCCAGCGCCCGCGACCTGGCCACCTTGGTCAACGTCGCGCATGGCGACCCGCTGTTGCGCGAACTGTCCACTTCGCCCGGCTACGAAGTGGCGGTAGGCCAGCGCACGCTGCAATACAACAACACTAACGGCCTGGTGAAGAACCCCACGTGGGACATCGGCTTGCAGAAGACCGGCTACATCTCGGAGGCAGGCCGTTGCCTGGTGATGCAGACCCAGATCTCTGGCCGCAAGCTGATCATGGTGTTCCTGGACTCGGCAGGTAAATTCAGCCGCCTGGGAGACGCAGAGCGTGTGCGGCATTGGGTTGAAACCCTGCCTTCGTCACTGGCTGCACCGCTGCAGGCCCGCGCCGCGATTCCTGCTGTGAAGTAAGCAGGGTCGAGGGTGGGCGGGTGGGCAGGCGCGACGTGCGAGCTGCCTTTGCGATGTCCAGCTAATGTGCTGAACCCTGCGGGATGCGCAACATGAACAAAGGCCGACTGTGGCAACACAGGTCGGCCTTTTTGCTGGATAAGTCTGTGACGGCTTCAGACCGCAGCACGGCCCCAGAACAGGGCAGCACAGCACAGCAGTTGCATCGCGGCTGTCTGCGGATCAAACACAGGATGTGGCGCCTTGGCTGGCTCCGGTGCCGTCAGCCCAGCCCTGTGCCGCGTGCCGCAGCGTCGGCGGTCAGCTCCGCGCTGGCGGTGTGCCCAAGCGCGTGTGATATCTCCTTGGCCGTCGCCTGCAGCTTGGGCAGCCAGCCTTCGTCCAGCCTGTCTGCCGGGGCCGAGATGGACAGGCCCGCCACAAGCTTGCCTTGGTCGTCGTACACGCCCGCTGCCATGCAGCGCACGCCCAACTCCAGCTCTTCGTTGTCGCGCGCCATGCCGTACTGCCGCGCCTTGGCCAGCTCGCGTTCCAGTAAGGGTAGCTGCGTGATGCTGTTGCGCGTGTGGCCTGCCAAGCCTGTGCGGGTGGCGTAAGCGCGCACGCGCTGCGGGTCGTCCAGTGCCAGAAAGAGCTTGCCGGTGGAAGTCAGGTGCAGCGGGGCCCGCCCGCCGATGGCGCGCACCACCTGCATGCCGGAGCGCTCGCTGTAGGCGCGCTCCACGTACACGATCTCATCGCCCTGGCGCATGCTCAGGTTCACCGGCTGCTGAATCAGCTTGTGCAGGTTGCGCATGGGTGTCAGCGCCGCGTCGCGCACACTGAGGCGCGCCTTGACCAGGTTGCCCAGCTCCAGCAAGCGCATGCCCAGGCGGTAGCTGCCCGATTCCGGCCGGTCCACAAACCGCCCGATCGTGAGGTCGTTCAGGATCCGGTGGGTGGTGGACGGGTGCAGACCTGTCTTCTCGCTGATTTCCTTGAGGGAAATGGCTTCCTCGCGCGAAGCCAGCACATCGATCAGCGTGAACATGCGCTCAAGGACCTGAACGCTGGGTTTGATAGGAATGCTCGGATCGTTTTTTTTCATGGCGGCGGTGCTGTGGCGACCGCCGCATTTTATCTTGTGAAATGCAAACGCGCTGTCAGGGGTTGGGAGTGACGGTGTCGCCGGTGCGCAGCCACTGCCCGTCGGTGCGCAGTTCGTGGGGGTGAAAGCGCGCTTTGTAGTTCATCTTGGGGCTGGCTTCGATCCAGTAGCCCAGATAGACGTGGGGCAGGTCGAGGGACTTCGCCTGCGCGATCTGCCACATCACGTTGTAGGTGCCGTAGCTGCAGTGCGGCTCGGGTTCGTAGAAGGTGTACACCGCCGACAGGCCGTCGTCCAGCACGTCCAGGATGGACACCATCTTGAGCGCGCCCGGCTCGCCGTGCGCATCCAGCTCGCGGAACTCCACCAGCCGTGAATTCACCCGGCTTTGCAGCAGGAACTGCGTGTACTGGTCGATGCTGTCGTGGTCCATGCCGCCGCCTGAATGGCGGCCGTTCTGGTAGCGCAGGTACAGCTGGTAGTGCTCCGGTACGAAGCACAGTCGCAGCACCCGCGCCTGCAGGTTGCCGTGGCGGGCCACGGACCGCCGCTGGCTGCGGTCGGGCTTGAATTCATTCACCAGCACGCGCAGCGGCGTGCAGGCCTGGCAGCCGTCGCAGTAGGGGCGGTAAGTGAACATGCCGCTGCGGCGGAAACCCTTCGCGACCAAGTCTGAATAGACATCGCTCTGGATCAAATGGCTGGGCGTGGCGACCTGCGAGCGTGCCTGCCGGTCCGGCAGATAGCTGCAGGGATACGGGGCCGTCGCGTAGAACTGCAGGGTCTGCAGCGGAAGGTCGTTGAGTTGCGTCATGCCGTAAAGACTGTGGAGGGCAGCAGCTCGGTCCAGTATACGGGGTCGAATCTCCATGCGGGTGCGGGCAAACGCTGGGCTTGCTGCACGTGTTCGACGAAGGTGCGCCGGTCGATTTCGCGGCCACCCAGGGACGCCAGGTGGCGGGTGTTCTGCTGGCAGTCGATGAGCTGCACGCCGTGGTGGCGGCACAGTGCCACCAGGGCCGACAGCGCGATCTTGGAGGCATCGGTGGCGTGCGCAAACATGGATTCGCCGAACACGGCCTGTCCCAGGGCCACGCAATAGAGCCCGCCCACCAGCCGGCCATCGACCCAGGTCTCCACGCTGTGCGCGTGGCCGGCCTCGTGCAGGCGGGTGTAGGCGTCCATCATTTCCGGCACGATCCAGGTGCCGGCCTGGCCGTCGCGCTCTTTGGTCGCGCAGGCCGTGATCACGGCGTCAAATGCGTGGTCGATGCGGATCTCGGCACGCGGATTGGCGCGAAACGCCTGCAGCGTTCTGCGCAGGGACCGGTGCAGCTTGAACTCGTCCACATGCAGCACCATGCGCGGGTCGGGCGCCCACCACAGGATGGGTTGCCCCGGGCCGTACCAGGGAAAGGTGGCTTGGCCGTATGCCGCCTGGAGATGTGCGACATCCAGCACGCCACCCGCGGCCAGCAGGCCGGGGGCAGGGTCGTCCGCACCCCACGCCTGGTCAGGGTGGGGTAGGGGGTCTTCGGGCTCCAGCCAGGGCAATTGCGGGGGCATGGGTCAAGCGGGCAGTGGCAGGATCATGGCCATTGTCCGGCATATTGTGTCGCCGGGGCACCAGCGCATGCAGACGAGATGGCCGGGCAATAAAAAAGCCCACCATGCTGTGCACGGTGGGCTTAGTATGGCTCCTCGACCTGGGCTCGAACCAGGGACCTACGGATTAACAGTCCGGCGCTCTACCGACTGAGCTATCGAGGAATGTTCGGTATGACTTGCAACTGACTAATTGAAAGGCCCCGCGTACACATGCAGGGCCTGCAAAATTCTTGGCTCCTCGACCTGGGCTCGAACCAGGGACCTACGGATTAACAGTCCGGCGCTCTACCGACTGAGCTATCGAGGAACAAGACTTAGATTATATACACAAAAATAGCGATCTGAAAACTCGCGGCACGCAATGTGCGGCCTGCATACGCGATGCGTGCCGGGGCAGGTCAGCCCTCTGCCGCACATCAGGGTTCGGGGCGCAGCCACAGCCACACCAGCACGCACGCCATGCAGGCCGACGCCACCGCAGCGACCCAGGTCCGTGCCCCGCCCATCCACAGCACGGCGGCACTGGCCGTCATGAAGATGGCCGCACTCCATTTGGCGCGGCGGCTGACCTTGCCGCCCTGGGCCCAGTTGCGCAGCAGCGGCCCGAAGAGCCGGTGGTTCCACAGCCACTGGTACAGCCGCGGAGAGCTGCGCGCCGCCGCCCATGCGGCCATCAGGATGAACACGGTGGTCGGCAGGCCCGGAACGATCACCCCGATGATGCCCATCACCAGGCACAGCACGGCAAACGCCAGCAGCAGCCACCGCACGGGCCACGGCAGCGGGCGCAGTGGCGGGCCGTCGGTAGCGGCATGGGGGTTGGCGTCAACGTGGTCTGGGTCTCTGGGCGTGGTGGCCATGGGGCTTATTGTCGCCCCGTGCTGGCCGGTGGCGGCTCTTTCAGCGCGCGGTATGCCGCCGCGCTATGCTGCGCCCCACCAGGTCCGATCCATCATTTCTTCACGATCCCCACCATGACCGTTCACACCATCCTCAAGATGGGCGACCCGCGCCTGCTGCGCATCGCCCAGCCTGTCACCGAGTTCGACACCGACGCACTGCACCTGCTGGTGCGCGACATGTTCGACACCATGCGCGCCGTCAACGGCGCGGGCCTGGCCGCGCCGCAGATCGGGGTGGACCTGCAGCTGGTGATCTTCGGCTCCAACGACCGCAACCCCCGCTATCCGGACCGCCCCGTGGTGCCGCCCACGGTGCTGCTCAACCCGGTGATCACGCCGCTGGGCGATGAGGAAGAAGAAGACTGGGAGGGCTGCCTGTCGGTGCCCGGCCTGCGCGGCAAGGTGCCCCGGTGGGCGCGCATCCGATACACCGGGTTCGACCCGTATGGCGACCCCATCGACCGCACGGTCGATGGCTTTCATGCACGGGTGGTGCAGCATGAATGCGACCACCTGGTCGGCAAGCTTTATCCGATGCGGGTGCGCGATTTCACGCAGTTCGGCTTCACCGAAGTGCTGTTCCCCGAGATCAGCGCGGACGAAGACGACTGAGCAGCGTAACAGCGCCGCAGCGCCGCGCGCGCTTTCGTTTTCAGTCCGACAGCTCGCGCAGCAGCTCCGTCTCGATCTGGATCTGTCGCGCGTTGTTCTGCAGCTCGGGCCCTTGCACCAGGAAGGTGTCTTCCACCCGCTCGCCCAGCGTGCTGACCTTGGCGAGCTGCACGCTCAGGTGGTGGTGGGCCAGGATGCGGGCCACCAGGTACAGCAGGCCGGCGCGGTCGCTGGCCGAGATGGCCAGCAGCCAGCGCTGCGCTTTTTCGTCCGGCCGCAACGTGACGCGGGGCGCCACCGGAAAGCTCTTGACCCGGCGCGACACGCGCTTGCGGGCAGGCTCGGGCAGCGGGCCGCCGGTTTCGATCACCCGCACCAGGTCGCTTTCGACCATGTGCGTCAGTTCGCGGTAATGCCCGGGTTGTGACGAGGCCACCACCTGGAAGGTATCGAGCGCATAGCCGTTGTTGGCCGTGTGCACGCGCGCATCCAGGATGGAAAAGCCCGCACGGTCGAAATAGCCGCAGATGCGCGCGAACAGGTCTTCCTGGTCGGCGGCATACACCATCACCTGCAGGCCGTCGCCCGCCAGCGACTGGCGTGCGCGCACCACCGGCTTGGCCGTGCCCACGTGCCGCGACAGGTGCCGCGTGTGCCAGGCAATGTCGGCCGCCTCGTGGCGCATGAAGTAGCTCACATCCAGCGTGGCCCACAGGGTCTTGTGCGCCTCGAACGGCAGAGCGCTCAGCGCCAGCAGCACCAGCGCCTCGCGCTTGCGTGCTTCGATCTCTGCGGCGGCGTCCGGCGCGCGGCCGCCCAGGGTGCGCAGGGTGGAGCGGTACAGGTCTTCCAGCAGCTTGCCCTTCCAGGCGTTCCAGACCTTGGGGCTGGTGCCGCGGATGTCGGCCACCGTCAGCAGGTACAGCGCCGTCAAGTACCGCTCGTTGCCTACGCGCCGCGCAAAGGCAGCAATCACGTCGGGGTCCGACAGGTCTTCTTTCTGGGCGATGCGGCTCATCGACAGGTGCTCGCTGACCAGGAACTCGACCAGTTGGGCGTCCTCGCGGTCCACGTCGTGCTGCCGGCAGAAGTTGCGCACCTCCTGCGCGCCGATCACCGAATGGTCGCCGCCGCGGCCCTTGCCGATGTCGTGGAACAGCGCGGCCAGGTACAGCAGCCAGGGCTTGTCCCAGCCGCCCGCCAACTGCGAGCAGAACGGGTACTCGTGCGCATGCTCGGCCATGAAGAACCGGCGCACGTTGCGCAGCACCATCAGGATGTGCTGGTCCACCGTGTAGACGTGGAACAGGTCGTGCTGCATCTGCCCCACGATGCCGCGAAACGCCCACAGGTAGCGCCCCAGCACCGAGGTCTGGTTCATCAGCCGCATGGCATGCGTGATGCCCGAGGGCTGCTGCAGGATGCGCATGAAGTTGGCACGGTTGACCGGGTCGCGCCGGAAGGCGCCATCCATCACGCCGCGGGCGTTGTACAGCGCCCGCAGGGTGCGGGCCGACAGGTCCTTCAGGCCCACCGTCGTCTGGTAAAGCAGGAAGGTCTCCAGGATGGCGTGCGGGTCGCGCTGGTACAGGTCGTCGCTCGCCACCTCGATGAGGCCGGCTTTTTCGAAGAAGCGCTCGTTGATGGGCCGCGGCTCGTGGGTGGAGGGGTTCAGCCGCTCCTCGATGTTCAGCAGCAGGATCTGGCTGAGCTGGGACACCGCCTTGGCCGCCCAGTAGTACCGGCGCATCAGGCTTTCGCTGGCGCGCATCGGCAGGCGCGATCCGTCGGGGGCCTGCGAGCGATAGCCGAACGATTCGGCCACGGCCGTCTGCAGGTCGAACACCAGCCGGTCTTCATGCCGCCCGGCGGCCGCATGCAAGCGCGCGCGAATGAGGCACAGCACGGCCTCATTGCGTTCGATCTGGCGCACCTCGAAGGCCGTGGCCATGCCGCTGGCGGCCAGCTCTTTCCAGTTGCGGCCCAGGCCCGCGCCCTGCGCCACCCACAGAATCATCTGCAGGTCGCGCAGCCCGCCAGGCGACTCCTTGCAGTTGGGCTCCAGCGAGTAGGGCGTGTTCTCGTACTTGTTGTGGCGCTGGCGCATCTCCAGCGTCTTGGCCACCAAAAACGCCTGAGGATCCATCTGCAGGCGGTACTGGCGCTGGAACTCCGCGAACAGCGCCGCGTTGCCGCACACCAGGCGCGACTCGAGCAGCGAGGTCTGCACCGTGACGTCGCCCGCGCTCTCGGCCAGGCATTCGGCCACGGTGCGCACGCTCGAGCCGATCTCCAGCCCCGCATCCCAGCAACTGCCGATGAAGCCTTCGAGCTGGGTGCGCAGCACGCTGCCGGCCTCGGGCGCCGCGCCGTTGGGCAGCAGCAGCAGCACGTCGACGTCCGAATACGGAAACAGCTGGTCCCGCCCGAACCCGCCCACCGCCACCAGCGCCATGTCGGCCGGCAGCTCGGCGCGCTGCCACAGGGTCTGCAGCAGGTTACCGGCCAGCGTGGAGAGCTTGCGCAGCAGTACGCGGATGCCCCGCGTGGACGCCACCGAGGCCTGCAGTTCGGTCAGCAGTGCGGCCTTGTCGCGGCGGTAGGCGTCCCGCAGGGCATGCACGTCGGCCAAGGGGCGCGCTTCAGGCAGGGCATGGATGTCGGTCATGGTCGTCGTGGTTCGCGATGAAGGTGGGCCATGCAAACAGCCATGCAAGAGTTGTGCGCGCAGGCGGGCAAGGGCCGGCGCAGGGTCAGGTCTTGGTCGCGGTGACGAAGGACGGCAGCGGCGGCGAGCCGGCCGACAGCGTCATCACTTCGTAGCCCGTTTCGGTGACCAGCACCGTGTGTTCCCACTGCGCAGACAGGCTGTGGTCCTTGGTCACGATGGTCCAGCCGTCGTTGCCGAATTCCTTCACCTCGCGGCGGCCGGCGTTGATCATGGGCTCGATGGTAAAGACCATGCCGGGCACCAGCTCGTCCAGCGTGCCGGGGCGGCCGTAGTGCAGCACCTGGGGCTCTTCATGAAACTTCTGGCCGATGCCGTGGCCGCAGAACTCGCGCACGATCGAGAAACCCTGCGCTTCGGCGAATTTCTGGATGGCGTGGCCGATGTCGCCCAGGTGGGCGCCGGGCTTGACCTGCACGATGCCGTGCCACATGGCGTCGAAGGTGATGGCGCACAGGCGCTTGGCCGCGATGGAGCCTTCGCCAATGATGTACATGCGGCTGTTGTCGCCGTACCAGCCGTCCTTGGTGATCACGGTCACGTCCACGTTGACGATGTCGCCCTTCTTCAAAGGCTTGTCGTTGGGGATGCCGTGGCACACCACGTGGTTGACCGAGGTGCACAGCGAGGCCGGGTAGGGCGGGTAGCCGGGGGGCTGGTAGCCCACCGTGGCCGAGATGGTGCCTTGCTGCGCCATGCATTCGGCGCCCAGGCGGTCGATCTCTTTGGTGGTGATGCCGGGTTTGATGTGCGGGGCGATGTAGTCCAGCACTTCGGAGGCCAGGCGGCACGCCAGGCGCATGCCTTCGACGTCCGCGGCGCTTTTGATGGTGATGCTCATGCCGCAATTATCCCATCGCACCCCGTCCGCTGCAGCAGCGCCCGGTGAGCCCGGTAAAATGCCGGGCTGACCACTTGGCTCCCGCCCACCGGCCGGGGGCTTCGCGTCAGCGCCACCACGTACCCTCACACCCAACAGGCCGCTACAGTGACCTTGCACATGACCACGCTGGCGGGCGGCAACGCCCTCAGCACCTTCCGCGCCCAGCAACTCCAACCGGCCCTGCAAGCCATCCACCCCAAAATCGACGGCATTGCAGCGCGCTTCGTGCACCTGGTCGCCACGGATGCGGCCCCCACCCCCGCCGAGCACGAACGCCTGTCGGCCCTGCTCACCTACGGCGACCCGTACGCGGGGCCTGAAGACGGCGCCGCAATCCTGGTCACTCCCCGCCTGGGCACGCTGTCGCCTTGGGCCTCTAAGGCCACCGACATCGCGCGCAACTGCGGCATTGCCATCCGCCGGGTGGAGCGCATCACCGAATACCGCGTCAGCCTCAAGTCCGGCCTGCTGGGCCGCACGCCCGAGCTGACCGCCGAGCAACTGGCCCAGGTCGCCGCCCTGCTGCACGACCGCATGACCGAGTCCGTGGTGGCCGACCGCGCCGCCGCAGCAGCGCTGTTCACCGAGCTGCAGCCCGCCACCATGGAGCATGTCAACGTGCTCGGCGGTGGCCGCGCCGCGCTGGAGGCCGCCAACACCCGTTTCGGCCTGGCCCTGGCCGAGGACGAGATCGACTATCTGGTCAACGCCTTCACGGGCCTGGCGCGCAACCCCACCGATGTGGAGCTGATGATGTTCGCGCAGGCCAACAGCGAGCACTGCCGCCACAAGATCTTCAACGCCCAGTTCACCATCGACGGCGTGGCGCAGGACAAATCGCTCTTCGGCATGATCCGCAACACCCACCAGCTGGCACCCCAGCACACGGTGATCGCGTATTCGGACAACGCCTCGGTCATGGAAGGCGGCGAGGTCGAGCGGTTTGTGGCCAAAATGGCCTCTACCGCTGATTCAGCGGGCGCTACCAGCTATCAAAAGAGTAGCGCCACCCAGCACGTGCTGATGAAGGTGGAAACGCACAACCACCCCACGGCCATCTCGCCCTTCCCGGGCGCATCGACCGGCGCGGGCGGCGAGATCCGCGACGAAGGCGCCACCGGCCGGGGCTCCAAGCCCAAGGCGGGCCTCACGGGCTTCACCGTGTCCAAGCTCTGGGGCAGCACCGTGGGCAAGCCCGAGCACATCGCCAGTCCGCTGCAGATCATGGTGGAAGGGCCCCTGGGCGGCGCGGCGTTCAACAACGAATTCGGCCGCCCCAACCTGGCTGGGTACTTCCGCGAATACGAACAGGAAGTCGCCGGCGTGCAGCGCGGCTACCACAAGCCCATCATGATCTCCGGCGGCGTGGGCGTGATCGACGCGGGCCTGACGACCAAGATCGAATTCCCTGCCGGCTCGCTGCTCATCCAGCTGGGCGGCCCCGGCATGCGCATCGGCATGGGCGGCAGTGCTGCCAGCTCCATGGCCAGCGGCACCAATGCGGCCGAGCTCGACTTCGACTCCGTGCAGCGCGGCAACCCCGAGATCGAGCGCCGTGCGCAGGAGGTTATCAACCACTGCTGGGCCCAAGGTGCCAATAACCCCATCCTCGCCATCCACGACGTGGGTGCGGGCGGCCTGTCCAACGCCTTCCCCGAGCTGACCAACGACGCCGGCCGCGGCGCGCGCTTCGACCTGCGCGCCGTGCCGCTCGAAGAATCGGGCATGGCGCCCAAGGAAATCTGGAGCAACGAAAGCCAGGAGCGCTACGTGCTGGCCATCGCGCCCGAGTCGCTGCCCCTGTTCAAGGCGTTCTGCGAACGCGAGCGCTGCCCCTTCGCCGTGATCGGCACGGCCACCGAAGAGCGCCAGTTGGTGCTGGAAGACACCGCCGTGGTGGCGGGCGACCAGAAGCTGCCGGTGGACATGCCCATGAACGTGCTGCTGGGCAAGCCGCCCAAGATGCACCGCGACGTGGCCACCGTGCAGCGCCAGTTCGCGCCCATGGACCTGACCGGCGTGCCGCTGCAAAAGGCCGTGATCGACGTGCTGGCCCACCCCACGGTGGCGTCCAAGCGCTTTCTCATCACCATCGGCGACCGCACGGTGGGCGGCCTGTCGCACCGCGACCAGATGGTCGGCCCCTGGCAAGTGCCGGTGGCGGACTGCGCCGTGACGCTGGCCGATTACAAGGGCTTTGCCGGCGAAGCGATGAGCATGGGCGAGCGCACGCCGCTGGCCGCCATCAACGCACCCGCATCGGGCCGCATGGCGGTGGCCGAGGCCATCACCAACCTGCTGGCCGCACCCATCGAGCTGCCGCGTGTGAAGCTGTCGGCCAACTGGATGGCCGCGTGTGGCGAGCCCGGCGAAGACGCCGCGCTGTACGAGACCGTGAAGGCCGTGGGCATGGAGCTGTGCCCCGCTTTGGGCATCAGCATCCCCGTGGGCAAGGACAGCCTGTCCATGCGCACTCAGTGGTCGGAGGGCGCGGACAAGAAGAAGGTGACTTCCCCGGTCAGCCTGATCGTGAGCGCGTTCGCCTCGCTGTCCGACGTGCGCGGCACGCTCACGCCCCAGCTCGATGCCACCGAGGACGACACCACGCTGGTGCTGATCGATCTGGGCAAGGGCCAGAACCGCATGGCCGGCAGCATCCTGGGCCAGACGCTGGATCAGAGCGGCGACGTGGTGCCCGACCTGGACGACCCGCAGGACCTGGTCAACACCGTCAACGCCGTGAACGCGCTGCGCGCCCAGGGCCGCATCCTGGCGTACCACGACCGCAGCGACGGCGGCCTGCTGGCAGCCGCGGCCGAGATGGCCTTTGCCGGCCATGTGGGCGTGTCGCTCAACGTGGACCTGCTGGTCACCGAAGGCGACGGCATCAGCGACAGCCGCATGGAAACCGGCGACGCCAAGAACTGGGCGCAGCAGGTCGGCGCACGCCGCGAAGAACTCACGCTCAAGGCCCTGTTCAACGAAGAACTGGGCGTGGTGCTGCAGGTGCGCACCGCAGAGCGCAACGATGTCATGCAGGTGCTGCGCGAGCACGGCCTGTCCAAATTCAGCCACTTTGTCGGCAAGACGCGTCCGCAGTCGTCGAGCATCGACGCCGGCAAGGGCGAGTTGCAGGTCTGGCGCGACGCCAAGGCCGTGTTCAGCGCCAAGCTCACCGACCTGCACCAGGTGTGGGACGCCGTGAGCTGGAAGATCTGCCAGCAGCGCGACAACCCCGCCAACGCGGATGCCGAGCACGCCACCGCGGGCGAGGCCACCGACCCCGGCATGCACGTGCACCTTACGTTCGACGCGGCCGAGAACGTGGCTGCGCCGTTCCTGAACCTGGCCAAACCCCGGGTCGCCATCCTGCGCGAGCAGGGCGTGAACTCGCACATCGAGATGGCCTACACCTTCACCGAGGCGGGTTTCGAGGCGTACGACGTGCACATGACCGACCTGCAGACCGGCCGCGTCAAGCTCGAAGATTTCAAGGGCGTGGTCGCCTGCGGCGGCTTCAGCTACGGCGACACGCTGGGCGCCGGCATCGGCTGGGCACGCTCGATCACCTTCAACCCGGTGCTGTCCGAGCAGTTCCAAGGCTTCTTCGGCCGCACGGACACCTTCGGCCTGGGCGTGTGCAACGGCTGCCAGATGTTTGCCGAGCTGGCCGACATCATCCCCGGTGCGCAGGACTGGCCGCGCTTCACCACCAACCAGAGCGAGCGCTTCGAGGCCCGCCTGTCGATGGTGGAAGTGCTGGAATCCCCCAGCCTCTTCTTTGCCGGTATGGCGGGCAGCCGCCTGCCGATTGCAGTGGCGCATGGCGAGGGCTATGCCAACTTCAAGTTCCGCGGCAACGCGGCGCAGGCCATCGGCGCGATGCGCTTCGTGGACAACCACGGCGCGCCCAACGAGCAGTACCCGTTCAACCCCAACGGCAGCACGGGCGGCCTGACCGGCGTGACCACGGCGGACGGCCGCTTCACGGCCATCATGCCGCACCCCGAGCGCGTGTTCCGCAACGTGCAGATGAGCTGGACCAGCGGCGACCGCAGCGAGCTGAGCCCCTGGATGCGCATCTGGCGCAATGCGCGCAAGTGGGTGGGATAAGGGCTGGGTGAGGGCTCAGGCTTGGCGGGTGCCAGCGACGCTGGCTGGTGCATTCCAGCCGGCAGGAGCCTGGTTCACCTGACTTGACGCCGGGCCCTTGGCCTGCTGATCGGGCAGAGTCCGGGCCCACAGCATCGCGCCGCTAGAAGCGGCCTGCGGGTAGCTTCAGCCGTCTTCAGTCCACCACCGGACGCTGGTACATCAGCAGCCGCCCCTTGTAGGCGGGCGCGGTATCCAGCGCAGGGTGGTCCAGCCGCTCTTCGACCACTTCGAACCGGTGCACGGCCATCTGCTTGTGGAAGGTGGATCGATTGCCCCGGTTCGGGTCCACGATCCAGATCTGCGCGCCGCTGCCGGCATGGCGGTCCAGAAAGGCCGCGAGCGATGCGCGCGCATCGCGTTCGTACAGCACGTCGCTGCCCATGATCAGGTCGAAATGGCCCTGCACCGCACCCGCCTGGGCATGGCCGTGGTTGTGTTTGTGGTGGTCCGCACCCCAGTGCCCGGTGCGGTACCGCAGGGGCGACAGGCCGTTGAGGCGCGTGTTCTCCTGCAGGAACTGCTGGGCCATCGGATGGCAGTCGCTGGCGGTGACGTCCACGCCGCGGCGGTGGCACACCAGGCTGGCCAGGCCAAGGCCGCAGCCGATCTCCAGCACGCGCTCTCCGGTCTGCAAAGGCCGGCTGGCCATGCGTTGCGCCAGCTGCGCACCCGAAGGCCACAGCAGGCCGAACAGCGGCCAGGCGGCCGATGAGATGCCCAGGGCTTCGGCGGCACCGTCGGGGTCGCTGAATTGCTGCTTGTCCAGCAGCGAACGGATGATCAGGTCGGCAACGCCGGCGATGGCGATGTCTTCCTGCTTGGTGAGATAGCCTGGCATGGCGGGGCGCGAAGCCCGTCCAAGCGCTGGCTTGCAGGGACCCCCTCGAGTGGGTGGGTGAAGCAGCCAGTATGCGCCTTGCCGCGGCGTGGCCGCCGGGCGGCGCCAGCCTTGCGCCCGGCGGGCTCTGGGACTGCATGGCTGGCGGCGCCGCGGTGGCCGCCGCCGCGTTGCTATAGTGCAGCCCACAGCGGCGGTGCGGCAAGCCCGCGCCCGAGGCCGTTTTGGCGGGCACCACGGCGCCGTGCGACCCGCTGGACAACCTCATCCACAACCATTTTCTTCAAGGATTCCCCATGGCCTCTGGCAGCTTGCTGGCCCTGCTCGACGATATCGCCACCATCCTCGACGATGTGGCGCTGATGACCAAGGTCGCAGCCAAGAAGAGCGCGGCCATGGCCGACGACGTGTCGGTCATGACCAAGGTGGCCGCGCAGAAGACGGCCGGGGTGCTGGGGGACGACCTGGCGCTCAACGCCCAGCAGGTCACCGGCGTGCGGGCCGAGCGCGAGATTCCCGTGGTCTGGGCCGTGGCCAAGGGGTCGATGATCAACAAGGTCATCCTGGTGCCCGCAGCGCTGCTCATCAGCGCGTTTGCGCCCTGGGCCGTGACCCCGTTGCTGATGATCGGCGGCGCCTTCCTGTGCTTCGAGGGGTTTGAGAAGGTGGCGCACAAGCTGCTGCACGCACCCCATGAAGACGCGGCCGAACGCGAAAGCCACGCCCAGGCCAACGCCAACCCGGCGGTGGACCTAGTGGCTTTCGAGAAGGACAAGGTCAAAGGCGCCGTGCGCACCGACTTCATCCTGTCGGCAGAAATCATCGCCATCACGCTGGGCACGGTAGCCAACGCGCCGTTCTCGCAGCAGGTGGCCGTGCTGTCCGGCATCGCCGTCATCATGACCATCGGCGTATACGGTTTGGTGGCCGGCATCGTCAAGCTGGATGACCTGGGCCTGTGGCTCAGCCGCAAGGCCAGCAGCGCGGCGCAGGCCGTGGGCAACGGCATTTTGCGTGCAGCGCCCTGGCTGATGAAGGGCCTGTCCATCGCCGGCACGGCGGCCATGTTCCTCGTGGGCGGTGGCATCCTGGTGCACGGCGTGCCGGCCCTGCACCACGCCGTCGAAGGAACGGGCGCGGCCGCCGCACAGTGGCCGGTGGGTGGCCTGTGGGCAGTCCTGGTGCCCAACCTGCTCAACGCCGTGGTCGGCATCATCGCCGGGGGGCTGGTGCTGGCCGCGGTGACGTTGGTCAAGCGCGTGCGGGGCAAGTCGGCGGCGCATTGAGTGCTGTGCAGGGCCGCCCCTGGCAGTGTGGCAAGGCCTGCAGATGCAGGCCTTTGTTCTTTCTTGATGTATGTCTAAGGGCGGGTGAGCGGGCCTTGAGATAGGGCAAGACCGGCGGGCGGCCGCAGCAGTTCAATGGATGCACGGGGGTCGTCCCCGTCCAACCGATGTGAACTGAACATGAAAAAGAACCTGCTGGCTGTCGTTGCCCTGTGTGTCCTGTCCTCTGGCGCTGCCATGGCGCAACAGGCCGAAGGCCCCTGGATGGTCCGTGCCCGTGCCGTGCACCTGGACAGCGCCAACAAGGACAGCACGCCCCTGGGCCTTGCCATCAACGACAAGACGATTCCTGAAGTCGACGTCACCTACTTCTTCAACCAGAACATCGCGGCCGAGCTGATCCTGACCGTGCCGCAAAAGCACACGCTTAGCGCCGGTGGCACCGCCATCGGCTCGCTCAAGCACCTGCCGCCCACGCTGCTGGTGCAGTACCACTTCAACGCGCCCGGCTTCAAGCCCTATGTGGGCGCGGGCGTGAACTACACGCGCTTTTCCGGCGTGCGCCTGCCCGCGGGCGTGGACATTGACCGCAACAGCGTCGGCCCCGCGCTGCAGGTGGGTGTGGACATTCCGCTGGCCAAGAATCTATACCTCAACTTCGATGTGAAGAAAGTCTTCATCAAGACCGATGTGTCGGCCGGCGGCGCGAAGCTGGGCACCTTCAAGGCCGACCCGGTGCTGGTGGGCGTGGGCCTGGGCTGGAGGTTCTAGGGGCTCCCCCTGAGGCGCTGCGCGCCTGCGTGGCAGTGCCAGAGGCACGGCCTCTTCGGCCTGTCCAAGCCTGCGCAGGCAGGCTTGGAGCCGCAGGCCTCAGCCCCTGAGGGGGACACCTCCTGTGGACCGGCAACGCCGGGCCCACGGTGGCGCTGGCCTGGGCAGCGCCGGCATTGATCGGGCGTGGCGGTTGACGGCTGGCTTGCATGCCATGGTCAGCACACCGTGCGTCCCGATCTGGCTATCTCCACCAGCGTCACCAACGTGCGAGTGTCAGGCCAACAGTCCGCAGCCCACCGGCTTGAGCACGCGTTCGGTGGATGCCGGGTACTTGGCCAGCTTGGACGCAGGCCTGCGCGGGCGCTGCACCAGGTCACCGCCGCAGTTGGGGCAGATGTGGTCGAGACGCGTGCCGGCGCAGTCACGGCAGAAGGTGCATTCGAAGGTGCAGATGCGGGCGTCGGTGGAGTCGGGCGGCAAATCTTTGTTGCAGCATTCGCAGTTGGGTCGCAGCTCGAGCATGGGTGTCCTTGGGTGGTAGTAAGGATGAAGATGGGGAAGTGGCGGTGCCAAGCGTATGCCAAGCCTTTGCTGCAGGGCAAGGTGCCGATGGGGTGTGCACCGGCAGTCCAGCCCACTGCGCCAGCGCGCGCCTCGGTCCTTTGTCAGTGGCTCCACGCCGCCGCAACGCAGCTACGCAGCTACGGCTTGCGGCCTTGCGGTGGCGCTGGCGCGGCAAGCACCACCTCGGCACCCCACATCCGCTTCCACAGCCAGGGCAGAGCAGTGGCCAGGTCCGGGCGCTGCATCTGCAGCGTGGCGGCGCGTTGGCCTGTCGCCATCTCTGCGGGTGTGCCCAGGTTGAAGTGAAAGCTGTAGGTGGGCTCGTTGCCCATGCGCAGGTCGGTGATGAAGACGTCGCCCCCGGCGTCTTCACTCATTTTGAAGAAGCCGTGGCTGAATCGGGCCACGCGGTCCACCAAGGCGTTGTCTTGGTAGCGTGTGTACAGATGCCCGCCCCGCTCGTGGGCGGTCCACCGCACGGGGCGGCCGCCATCCAGCAGCGAGTAGTAGCCTTCGTAGTAGTGCGTGGGCGTCATGGCGACGGCGCGCCACAGCACGGTGTTGAAAGGTGCCGGCGTGACGAGCAACTGCCCGGGCGTGAGATGCGGCACCGGCGCGGACGCCAGCACCTGGCGGGTGACGATCTGCTGCGCGGCCACGCCCCAGGCCAGGTAAGCCGTGCTGAGCACCAACCCCGCCCGAGCCCAGGCGATGCCGCGTCCCTGGCGCATGCTCAGCGCAAACCCCACGCCTAGCAGCAGCGGCACGGTGTACAGCGGGTCGATGATGAACACGCTGCCCACGGCATACGGCGTGTCGGTGAAGGGCCGCAGCAGCTGCGTGCCGTACACCGTCATCCAGTCCAGCAGCGGGTGGGTGATGAGGGCGAGCCACAGGGCCAGCCACCAGCGCGTGAACAGGTCCGCTTCGCGGTGCAGGCGCGACACCAGCCATGCCATCGGCACCGACAGCAGCGTCAGGTAGAACAGGGCATGGCTTGCCGCGCGGTGCAGCACCATGTTCAGGATGGCATCGCCGTGGCTGACGAAGGCATCGAGGTCAGGCAGCGTGCCGGCAATGCCGCCCCACAGCGCGGCCTTCCACACGGCGGTGCGGCGGCCCAGGGTGGCGATGGCGACAGAGGAGCCCAGAACGAGTTGGGTGACGGAATCCATGCGGGCGTGTGGTGCGGATGCGGAGCAGGGTGGGGGGATGGAGGGTGGGGGCGATGGCTGGTGATGTCACCGTCGCCGTTCGACCCTATCAGGTCTGCACGACGATCGGGAATTCTCCCCGCACGCCGTCGGCCGCGGGGGCGAAGCGGACCGTGAGCGCCGCACGCTCCTTTTCGCCCAGACGGCTCCAGAGGTAGTCGCGCGCATTGCCGGCGTCGCCCGCCACGTACATCTGCGTGGTCAGCAGTTCGCGCCCTGGCAGCCGCACCTTGAAGTGGATGTGCGGCGTGCGGCCGGTGTACGGCGCGGGCCGTATGGTGCGAAAGCGGTAGCGCCCGTCGCGCCCCAGCACCACGCGGCCAAAGCCCTGGAAGGCCGGTGCCGCCTTGCCGCCGTCGCCCGGGTGGTGGTAGTGGCCGTCGGCATCGCACTGCCAGATCTCGACCGTGCCGCCCGACAGCGGCACGCCCTGCGTGTCGGTGACCCGGCCTTCCACCCAGACAGCCTCACCCTGGGTATAGCGCAGCATCCCGTTGCGCAGCAGGTCGCCGTCGCTGTCGGCCGGGATGTCCACGGGGTAGTAGGGCCCTTCGGTCTGGCGCGGCGTGGGCATGGTGCGGGCCTGGGCCGCTGCGGGCTGCACCAGCGCCGGCGCGGCGACCAGGGCAGCACCCCGCAGGCCCTGCTGCAGCCACTGGCGGCGTGTGGTGGCGATGGGGGCGGTGGAGGCAGGGTGCAGTGGCGAAAGACTCGGAGTGGCAATGTCGGGCATCGTGGGCTCCTGCCTGGGGCGGCTGCGGGTAGTGATCGGCTCCGTGTGGGTCGCACGGCGGTAGGAGCCGCCCGACGCGCAAAAAGTGCCGCAGTGTCGTGCAGGCCGGTGAGGGCTGCGAGGGCGCCCTTTGCGCCGCAGGCAACGGGGAAATGACCTACACGCAGCATCATCCCGCCGCCGCAGAATGTCCCGGCGGTCGTGGGGTTATATTGCCTTTCACGGTCCAGCCTGCGTGCGGGATGGTCGGCTCGGAGACTGTAGGCTCTACGGCGGTTCCGCTCTTTCACCAGCAGTGGCAAGCCATGCCGCGCGAGACGCTTCAAGATCCATGCCTTTGCCCAGCCCCTCCGATGACGCTACCGATGACATTGCGCGCGGTCTGAACCAGCGCCCTGCCAGCATCTCCCCCAAGTACTTCTACGACCAGCACGGCTCAGAGCTCTTCGAAGAGATCACACGGTTGCCCGAGTACTACCCCACTCGCACCGAAACCGCGCTCATGCAGCAGCACGCAGACAGCATTGGCCGGGCCGTGGGCCCGGGCCGTACGCTGATCGAGCTGGGCGCGGGCAACTGCCAGAAGGCGCGCGCGCTGTGCCGCCTGGTGCAGCCGGCCTGTTTTGTGGGCGTGGACATATCGGCCGACTTTCTGCAGGCCGCGGTGCAGGGCCTGCGCGATGACTTTCCGGGGCTGGATGCGCGCGCCGTGGGCGGCGACATGACCCGGGGCGTGGTGCTGCCCGCAGACATTCCGCGCAAGGGGCGGCTGGTGTTCTACCCGGGCTCGTCCATCGGCAACTTCGATCCGCCGCACGCCCTGGAGCTGCTGGCCCACATGCGCGAGCTGATTGACGACGATGGTGGCCTGCTCATCGGCATCGACCTGCCCAAGGACGTGCAGGTGCTCGAAGCCGCATACGACGACGCAGCAGGCGTCACGGCCGCGTTCAACCGCAACGTGCTCACGCATGTGAACCGCCTGATTGGCAGCGACTTCGACGTGCAGCAGTGGCAGCACCGCGCGTTCTTCAACCAGGAAGAGTCGCGCATCGAGATGCACCTGGAAGCCCTGGCCGACGCGCAAGTGCGCTGGCCCGGCGGTGCCCGCCGGTTTGACCAGGGCGAGCGCATCCACACCGAAAACAGCTACAAATACCCCCTACCCGTTTTTACCGACATGCTGGCGCGCGCCGGGTTCTCCCAGGCCCAGGCCTGGACGGATGACCGCGGCTGGTTTGCCGTGGTGCATGCGCGCCCTTGAGGATTTACTCACTATGACCAACATGGATGTGTGCCCCCCGTTGACCGCGCTGCTCTCGCGCTACGCCGCCGTGCGGGACCACTCCGTGGCTCTGGTGGCGCCCCTGTCGGCCGAAGACTGCGGCGCGCAGTCCATGCCCGACGCCAGCCCGGCCAAGTGGCACCTGGCGCACACCACTTGGTTCTTTGAAACCTTCGTGCTGGAACCGAACGAGCCAGGCTTCGCACCGTTCGATCCCGCGTTCCGCGTGCTCTTCAATTCCTACTACAACGGCGTGGGCGCCAAGCACCCGCGTGCACAGCGCGGCCTGCTCACCCGGCCGTCACTCGATGCCGTGCGGGCCTATCGTGCCAACGTGGACCAGCGCATGGCGCGCCTGTTGCCCACCGTGCTGAACGACGCTGCGCTGTGCTCGTTGATCGAGCTGGGCCTGCAGCACGAGCAGCAGCACCAGGAGCTCCTGGTAACGGACGTCAAGCACCTGCTGTCGTGCAATTCCACATGGCCGGCGTACGGCACCGCTGCCGATTCGGCGGGCGACCTGGCCCTGGTGCCTGCCACCGAGCCCTTCGGGTGGCTGACGCTTGACGGCGGGCTGGTGGACATCGGCCACCGGTGCGACGGTTTTGCCTTCGACAACGAAAGCCCGCGCCACCGCACTTATCTCGCGCCGTACGCGCTGGCCTCGCGGCTGGTGACCAACGCGGAATGGCTGGCCTTTGTCGAAGGCGGCGGCTACGACAACCCCGCCCACTGGCTGGCCGAAGGCTGGGATTGGCGCGTGGCCCAGGGGCTTGACCACCCCCTGTACTGGCAGCAGTTGGACAGTGGCGTCTGGCATGTGTTCACCCTGGAAGGACTGCAGCCGCTGCGGGGTGACTTACCGGTGGTGCACCTGTCGTATTACGAGGCCGATGCCTACGCCCGCTGGGTGGGCGCGCGCCTGCCCACCGAAGCCGAGTGGGAGCATGCTGCGCAAGCCGTAGCGGCTGACGGGCATGATGATGAAGGCCACGATGGCCAAGCGCTGGAACAACTGTTCGGCAGCGCCTGGCAATGGACGCAATCGAGCTACGCCGCGTACCCGGGCTTTCGCACCGCCGAAGGCGCGGTGGGCGAGTACAACGGCAAGTTCATGGTCAATCAGTACGTGCTGCGCGGCAGCTCGTGCGCCACACCTGCCGGGCATGCGCGCAGCACCTACCGCAACTTCTTCCCGGCCACGGCGCGTTGGCAGTACACGGGGCTGCGCTTGGCGCGTGACGCTTGAGTCGCTTTACCGGGGCATCTGGCCCGCTCAGGGTTCCATGCGGAAGGTGTGCTGCAGCACCAGCCGGGCGGGCTCGCCGTTGCGCACCAGCGGCGCAAACTTCCAGCGACGCACCGCATCGATCGCCGGCTTGTGCAGAGCATCTTCGCCCGTTCCCGACACTACGCGCGTGGTACCGACCAGCCCGCTGGGCATGACCTCGAACGACACCGTCACGTCGCCGCGCGCTTTTTGCGAGGTGTCGTTCAGCAGGAAAGACGGGTAGCGCGGCAGCGGCGCCTCCAGCAGCGTCAAAGGCGTATCCAGCGGCGGCGACACCTGCTGCCGCAGCAGTTGCTCGTCCTCCTTCTGGCGGAAACTGGTGACGTGGGATTCGGTCACATCCGCTCCGCGGGGCGGGGTGAACAGTGAGGAACTGCAGCCGGCCAGAGTCAGCAGGCCGAGGGTGAGCGGTGCAAGAGTAGATAGGCGGAACATGGCGATGGAGGGTCAGGGCGCCCCGCGATCTGCGGGGCCATCCCGCCAGTATCCCGCAACTGGCATCCGCTGCGGTCGAACGGTCGAACGGTCAGACGGCGTCGAGTGCCTGCACCAGGTCCGCCTGCAGGTCGTCGATGTGCTCGATGCCCACCGACAGGCGCACCATGCTTTCGCTCACGCCTGCCTTGGCCAGCTCTTCGGGGTTGAGCTGGCGGTGCGTGGTCGATGCAGGATGCGTGGCCAACGATTTCGCGTCGCCGATGTTCACCAGGCGGGTGAAGAGTTGCAGCGCATCCAGAAAGCGCGCACCGGCCGCCCGTGGGTCGGCATCGGCGCTCTTGAGCCCGAAGCTCAGGATGCCGGATGCCTTGCCGCCGGATTGCCGCTGCACCAGTGCGTGGTCCGGGTGGTCCGGCAGGCCCGCGTAGCGCACCCATTCCACCTTGGGGTGGCTTTGCAGGTACTTCGCCAGCGCCAGCGTGTTGTCGCAGATGCGGTCCATGCGCAGGGCCAGGGTCTCGATGCCTTGCAGGATCAAGAAGGCATTGAGCGGTGCCAGCGCCGCGCCGGTATTGCGCAGCGGCACCACGCGCGCGCGGCCGATGAAGGCGGCGGGGCCCAGCGCCTCGGTGTAGACCACGCCGTGGTAGCTCACGTCGGGCTCGTTCAGGCGCGGAAAGCGCGCCTTGTGTTCGGCCCATGGGAACTTGCCGCTGTCCACGATGGCGCCGCCCACGCTGTTGCCGTGGCCGCCCAGGTACTTGGTGAGCGAGTGCACCACGATGTCGGCGCCATGCTCGATGGGGCGCAGCAGGTAGGGGCTGGGCACCGTGTTGTCCACGATCAGCGGAATGCCGTGCGCATGGGCCACATCGGCCAGCGCGCGGATGTCGGTCACGTTGCCCAGCGGGTTGCCGATGGACTCGATGAAGATCGCCTTGGTGCGTGCGTCGATGTGCTGCGCAAAGCTGGCCGGGTCGCGCGGGTCGGCAAAGCGCGTGGTGATGCCCTGCAGGGGCAGCGTGTGCGCAAACAGGTTGTAGGTGCCGCCGTAGAGCGTGCTGGCCGACACGATGTTGTCGCCCGCCTCGGCAATGGTCTGGATCGCGTAGGTGATGGCCGCCATGCCCGAGGCCACGGCCAGCGCCGCGATGCCGCCTTCGAGCGCCGCGACGCGCTTTTCCAGCACGTCGGTCGTCGGGTTCATGATGCGGGTGTAGATGTTGCCCGGCACTTTCAGATCGAACAGGTCCGCGCCGTGCTGCGCGCTGTCGAAGGCGTAGGCCACCGTCTGGTAGATGGGCACGGCCACGGCCTTGGTGGTGGGGTCGGGCGAGTAGCCTGCGTGGACGGCAAGGGTTTCGATCTTCATGCGGAGGGGTCTCCCGTTGGATGGAATGAAAACGCTGACACGGGCGCCTGCGGCAGGGGTGCGCGCGGGCGGCAGCGGCCATTCTTGCACCGGGGCGGTGCGCATGGGTCGAATCGTTGGCTATGAGCTTATGCGCAGAATGCAGGCGCACCCCAGCCTGCAGATTTGAAGTGAAAAATGCCTCCAGCGCTTTCTGGTAAAGCGCCAGAAGCTCTCATTTTGAGAGCGCCTTCCCAGGCAGCCGTGCCCGGTAGAACTGCAACGGCACGGCCAGCGCCTCCGTCTCCTTGGCGTGCTGGTTGAGCAACGACTTCTTCATCTTGCCCACCACATGCATCTCGCACGATGAGTCTTTTTCCAATTGACCAGCATCTATGTTTCGGCCTTGATGGCTCCGAAAAGAGTACGTGGGTGCTTGGCGTAATCGCGAGGCTGGTCTTCGCTCTCTTGCTCTTACATGCCGCAAGCCATTGTTGGAGAGTTGTTCATTGCTTACTTGTTACTAATGCAGTTGGCCTGCTTGAAATTATTGATTTTTTGATTAGTACAATTTAGAGGCTTATGTTGTTTTGTGGGTTAATTTTATATTTAATTTTGATTTGCCAATTATTTTCCAAATAATTGATGTAATTTTTGTCAAAAGTCACATTTGCACACAAATGGAAATTGCTCCATAAATAAAATCTGGACGATTTTGTCTGATGAACCGGGCATCGGTCACCGTCCGCGCGAAGCCAATAAATAGCAATAGATCAAGCTAGGTTTCAATGTTGTTGCGCACGATGCTTTGCTAAATTGAGAGAGGGTTTCCATGTGCTTCGCGGCTGTCAGCCGTACAGCCGCTGTGTTTTCGCGGTGGCTGTGCTGTGCTTTTGTGTTTTTGTTTTCTTGCTCCGTATGGGCTAGCGATGCAGCTGGTGTGTCGTGGCTACAGGCGCAAGTCCAAGTCAATGGCAGTCTCGCTCAAGAAGGGGCCTCTGTAGCGTTGCCCTTGCAAAGCCGTGCTGAGACCGCAACAACACTCAAAGCCTTTGTTGGCACTATTTCTCCGCAATTGCTGAACGCTGTTCAATCCGCTGGTGGTGATGCGGTCGAGATAACGGCGAGAAAAGCCTTGACCGAGCTGCTATTGTCCATCAACTCTACTACCTACCTCAACGCATTGTTACTGCAACAAAATGCCGACGGCGGGTTTGGTGCGGTGCAAGGTTATGCCAGCAACGTGCAAGACACGGCATGGGCGTTATCAGCACTGAATGCTTCTGCCGGTGCCAATACAGGTCCTGCGGGGCAGGCTGTGGCCTGGCTCTTGGATGCGCAGCAACTCGACGGCTCATGGAACTTGTCGGCCGATAGCGATGATCTCATTCCCACTGCACTTGCCATCCAAGCACTTCAACCCTATCGACAGACCGCCGTCGTCGCATCGGCGCTCAGTAAAGCGCGTTCTTGGTTGCTGAGCGAACGTAATAGCATGCTCACTTGGGGTAACTCTGTACGCAATGCGCATGCATTGGCCGCCGTGCTTCCAGGGCTAACCAACGCTGCCACTGTGCAAGTCGCCGTTGATGGATTGCGAGCAGCACAGCGCCCTGACGGAAGCTGGGACGCAGACCCTTACACCACGGCCTTGGCTTTGCGAGCCTCCTCTATGGCTCGCCAGCCTGTCACTGATCCCGATTTGACCAGTGTGAAAGGCGTTTTGGTCAATAGCGATACTGGCCTTCCATTGGCGGGCGCACAGGTTCGTTTGTCGCCTGGCAGTCTAGCTGTTGTCACTGATGCACAGGGGCGTTTCGAATTCTTGCAGTTGGACCCGGGTACCCACAGACTCACCATCGATGCTTCTGGCTACCTCTCGCTGTCTGCAGATCTTGGGCTGCTCAAAGGTCAGCAGTTGGACTTGGGCGTGGTCCGCCTTAAGACTCTTACTCCCAGTAGTGCCAGCACCGTCAACGTTTCGGGTGTTGCCAAATTCACCGCCGACGGGGTGAGCTACCAGCCTGCGGCCAACGCCACGGTTTCGGTGGGCAAATGGAGCACGCAAACCAACGCGAATGGCGAGTACGCCCTGGAGGGGCTTCCAGCAGGCGCTATGGATCTCAAGGCGAGCTACTTGTCATATGAAGCCGTCGAGGTCAGTTTCAGTGCCTTGGCAGGGCAGCAAGTCCGGTTGGATCCTGTTTTCCGCCGCAGCGCCGCGCAAGGCATGCTCAAGGTGGTTGTCCGCAACCAGGTGACAGGCGCAGGGATTGGCATGGCCAGCGTGTCGCTCAATGGGCTGATCCGCAATACCAATGCCAAAGGCGAAACAACCTTTGACGTCGGCATCGTAGCCGGAGACAACACCGTTGCCGTGACTGCCAGCGGCTTCGAGGTCCGCATCATCACCATGAAAGTACAGGGCAATCAGACCATCACATTGCCCGTCACGTTGACCCCGCAAAGCGCCATTCCAGGCCAGACGGTATTGCAAGGCGTTGTTTCGGATGCCTCCACTCGGCTGCCTTTACCAGGCGTTACGGTAGCGGTGGATGGCACAGGCCGCACCGCCATTACAGATGCCGCCGGGCGCTACACCATTGCAGGTGTGCCGGACATTGCCGGTTCACGCACCATTTCGATGGAGAAGGCGGGCTATCAACGTTTTGAGCAAACCATCACGCTCGTGAAAGACGGTACGCACCAGTTTGACTTGCCGCTGTATCCCAGCATCAACTCGCAGCAGCCTATTTCCATCTGGGCCAGTGTGACCGACAAAGCAACTCACCAGCCCATTGCTGCAGCTACGGTCACCCTTTCAGGCAGCAATCCGCATGTAGCGCAGACCAATGCACAGGGGGTCTCAGAAATCTCCGGTCTTAATGCTGGGGCCACCCAAGTCCAAGTGTCTGCGCAAGGGTATGACAGCGTGGCTTTTTCGGTGAATCTGGCCGTCGGCACACGTTATGAGCTGCCCGTGGAACTAGTCTCCAGAGCACAGGGCCCCAACCGCATTCACGGTGTGGTTCTAAACGCGCAAAGTCAGCGTCCGGTGGCAGGGGCTAAAGTGGTTTTGGCGGGTGCCAACCTGTTGGAGACGACATCCGGTGCTGATGGCAGCTACGAGTTTGTCAACATCACTCCAGGCCGTTGGAACATTTCTGCAACCTCGTCCGGATACCAAGGCACCAGCAGCGGTTTTGATATTGCTTCGAGCACCGCCACCAACCTGCCGCTGCAGCCTGACTTTGGCCTGGATGCCAACAGTACGCTGCAGACCGTGGCCGTGGGGCATCCGAACCTATCCAATGCAGCCATAGGCTACATGTTCATCTTCGGCGAGCAAGGCACTACTGGGCAGGTTGTCAGCAACGATGGAGCCATCAACTACAGTTTTGTTGTCGATGCAACGGGCGTGGTTGAACTAATGGTTCCCAGCGACCGGTTTTTGAATGAGCCAGGCAAGGTCGTGGACAAGGCTCTGCTGGTGTACGCGAACAAAGGTGTGAGCGCATATTTCTTGAACCGTGAAATGTACAGCACAGATATGTCCTACCTGCTGGACACCACGGCTTTGGGGTCGGAATACCGCATAGTCGATTGGTATCACTCGTTCGGTGATATCCAGTTTTCAATCACGGCGGTGGAGGACGGCACCGTTGCCACCATCACGCCCGTCAGCGACTTGGCGACGGGACAGCGAGCCAAGCAGCCATTTGACGTGAAGCTGCAAAAGGGCCAATCGGTTATCTATACCACCTTCAATGAGATCACAGGCACCCATATACAAGCCAACAAACCGCTGGCTGTGTTTGCGGGAACACAATGCTCCAACGTGACGGTTTATGCGACTGCTTGCGATCACCTGTTCACCCAATTGCCACCCGTGAAGCACTGGTCCAGCGAATATGTAGTGCCAAAAACAGCCAATACCGGGACCGTGGGCAATCTGGTCCGCATTGTGGCCAACACCCCTGCAACGCAAGTGAGTGTGGATGGTGCCTTGGTGGCAACCCTCAATCCGGGGGAGTTTCATCAGCTTACAAACGCGCAAAGCTTCCATCTCGTCGCCTCTGCGCCAGTGTTGGTGGGACAGTTCCTCAAAGGATCTTCGGCCACCACCAGTTCGACCCTTGGAGACCCGGCCCTCACTTATGTGGGGGGAATAGACCAGACCCTATCCGAATACGTGTTCACGGCACCTACCAACCTCTCGCCGTTCAAGGAAAATTACCTGAACATCGCGGTTCCCACCACGGCATTGAACAGCCTCCAACTCAATGGGGTGGCTGTCAATGTGTCTGCCTTCGCCCCTGTGGGCGCCAGTGGCTATAGCGTCGGCCAAGTTCCTATACCGACCGGCCCAGGGCGTATCAAGGCAGCCAAGCCGTTTCTGGCCACCATTGCTGGCTTCAGTTACTTCGACAGCTACCTCACCATCATCGGTGCCAAATATTCTGCCGGTGCCTCGCCCGCCAACATCCGTGGCAGCGTCAGCGTCAGCACCGACAAGCCCTCTTACCCCGCGGATACGGCGGTTCAATTGAGAGCCTCTGTGCTCAATCTTGGCATGGCGCCAACCGCCTTCACATTGGCATTGCGCATCACTGACGCTACCGGCATAGAAGTAGCGCAATTTGCCGAACACGATATGGGTGACGTGGCTGCAGGTGCCTCGGTGCCCTACACGAAAGTCTGGAGCACAGCGCGCTACCCCGCTGGCGCCTACACGCTCATCGCAACGCTGCTGAACACGAAGTGCGAAGTGGTGGACATTGGCAGCGCCTTGTTTTCCATCAAGGCAGATGTCGTGCAAGGTGCCGGCAAAGCTGCGCTGACTGTGGCCGTTGACAAAGCCGAGTACGCGCCCAATGACCGTGTTCGCATTAGCAACCTTGCCCGCAACCTGACGGTCAATGCGCCCGTCGACAACGCCCGGGTTCGCATCACCGTGCGCAACCCCAGCAATGCCGTTGTTTACACCTACACCCATGTGCTGGGTCAACTGCAGGCCGGCGGGCTTTGGTCTAACGACACCCAGCAAGCACTCCAAACTGCGATGGAGGGGACCTACACGGTAGAAGCCGTTCTGATTGGTAGCGGGAACAATCTCAAGTCGGCAATCGTGCTGCCTGCGAATCTGCCCAAGGCCTACGACATGGATGTGAGTTTGGCAACGGCCACCGCTAACTATGTGGTGCGGGCCAATCCTGCGCTAGCACCCGGGGCTCCTGGTGCACCTGGAGCACCCGCCGGCCCAGGGGCGCCAGGTATGGCTACCCCTGTTCCCGTCAACGATCCGTGGTTCCTGTGGCTCATCAGCGTATTGCTGGTATTTGTTGCGACATATCGATTGCGTGCCAACGCGCGCCAGCCCAGCTTGGCGCAACACGGAAGGTCTGTGCCATGAAGGCGCCGCAGAAAACCCCCGCTGCCGCCACCGGCCTTTGCCTGGTACCTGCCAGTGCCATCACCCCCTATTCAAGAGAGAACGACCCCATGCGCCCATCGCAGGCTCCGGCAATCGAACGCGCCCGCAGTCATCACCTTGCCTTGCCCAGTGGGCTGAACCATTCGGTGGGCTGGTTCAAGCGCACGGTGGTGTGGCTGTTCGTGGCCTCCGTGCTCAATACCGTAGGGTTGCCACTGGTGCACGCACAAATAGCGCAGCGCAGCCAGTGGGCGGCACAGCAACGCGTGCAAAGCGGCCAGCCATCAGAGCAATATGCCGACTCCCTGAAGCGATTGACTCAGGTGCTGAATCCCGAATCTGCGTCCGCCAGCATCGCCTCCACGCCCACCCCCATAGCATCCAGCTTGCCCACTGCGCAAACCCTGGATCGCCAAGCCCAGACGCTCCAGCAGGAATGGCAGGCCTTGCGCAATACCTGGCAAACCGCAGGTGTTGAGGCTAGCGTTCTGAACCGCCAACTTGCCCAGGAAGCTGCCTTTGCAGAGAAGCATGAACAATTGATCAAGCGCCTCAAAGCAGTGCAAGAAAGCAGTGGCATCAACCAGGCCTCAGCCCTGCAGGTGCTCAAGGAGTTTGTCGATGCGGAGGCTCCCCGCAAAAACCACCTGCCCGTCAACCTGGACAAGCTGCCTTGGCAGGCAGAACGTGCCGTTCTTCAGCCGGCTGCGCAGGCTGATGACCGCGAGCCCACACCGGTTGAATCCAACGCCAAGGCAGCCGCAGTGCACAACACCAAAGCCGCTACCGCCCCCGGTACTGCGGACTTGGCCTCCACACTGGACGCACCGCACACCGACGCCATCAAGGCCCTGGCGCAAACCCTGGGCCGCAACCCGCACAAAATTTACCAATGGGTGCACGACAACATTTACTACGTACCCACTCAGGGCAGCGTACAAGGCGCGCAAGACACACTGGATAAAAAGTCCGGCAACGCCGTCGATACCGCCAGTTTGCTGTTGGCCCTGCTGCGTGCCAGCGGCATCCCCGCGCGGTACGTGACCGGCACCGTGGACATACCTGCTGCCCAAGCGCGCAATTGGGTAGGCGGTGCCCATACCGTCGACGCCGCCCAGCAGATATGGGGGCAAGGCGGGGTGGCCAACGTAGCGCTGGTTTCGGGCGGGCAAACCAAAACCCTGCGCATCGAACACACCTGGGTGGAAGCCCTCATCCAATACCAGCCGGGCCGCGGCGCCCGCCATACGGCAGGCCAAAGCATCCCCGACACCTGGGTGCCTATGGACGCGAGCTACAAGCAATACACCTTCAAGCAGGGCATGGACCTGCCAAACGCCGTGCCGCTGGATGCCCAGGCCCTGTTGACTGCGGCCCAGCAAGGCGCAGACATCAACATGTCCGAAGGCTGGGTGAGAAACCTCAACACCACCGCGCTGCAAAGCCAACTAAACAGCTACCAGACGCGCCTTAAAGCCTATATAGACAGCCAGAACGCAGGCCAAAGCACCGTGGGCGACGTGCTGGGCACCAGGCAGGCCACGATTGACCAGCTGCCCTATCTGGCAGGTAGCTTGCCCTACAGCATCAAGACACGCAGCCAAACATACAGCGACCTGCCGGCATCCAGCCAGGCGCAGTTCAAGTATGAAATCTATGCAGACGCACGCACAGCTGCCTTGGGAGGCAACCCCCTGCTGACCTGGCAAAGCCCCACGGCGGCGATAGCGGGCAAAAAAATCACCCTGGCCTGGGTCGCAGCCAGCGCAGCCGACGAAGCCGCCATTGCAGCAATCATCCCCCGCCCAGCCCCGGGTCAACAACTGGATACCGGCCTGCTGCCAAAGGGGCTGTCGAGCAGCATCCACCTCAAACCCCAACTTCTGGTAGACGGTCAGGTGCAAGCCCAAGGGCCCGGCATGCGCGCAGGCACCGAAGTGATCGGCCAAGGCAGCTTTACCCGCTACGGCAGGCAGGACTGGGACGAAACCCAAGACCAACTCATCGCAGGCCAGCAAACAGCGCTGGGCGTATCCATCCAAGGCATCAGCCAAAAGCAACTGGAAACGCTCAAGACCCGGATGGAGGCCACCCAGCAAAAGCTGCAGCAAGCCCAGGCCGCGCCAGAAAACCAAAGGGCGGCCATGCTGCAGGGAATGACGGGCGACCAACTCACCGGCGACCTGCTCACGGCCACGCTGTGGGGCTACTTTGCAGCGCTGCAAAGCCACGGCGCCATTGCCAGCGCGCAGGCGCAGATGTTCGACCGGCCAGCGCTAAGCTACGGCCTGTTCCACGCGCAGGTACGGCCCAACAAGCTGTACGGCGTCGTCACCACGGGCATCACGTTCGAGGGGTTGAACATGGACATCGGGCATCTGCGGCACGCCCGGTGGGTCAAAAACGACGATCCCAATGCCGCCATCAACAACAAACCGGAACTGACCGCCAATGGCAAGACGGCAGCGCAGAACCGGTGGATCGCGTACAACAAACTGCGCGGGCAGTACAGCAGCGCCATGGAACACGCGGTGCCAGAGCAGTTCTGGGTGGACAAAACGCAATGCCGGTACGACAACGAACAAGGGCAGGTGCAGAACCCTGCGAAGCAGGACTGCGCCCAAGCCATCTCCGCAGTCAAAGCGATTGCCATCGCCCAGGCGCAAGGCCAGCGCATCTACACGATCAACCAAAGCAACGCGGCTACAGCTTTGCCCAAGCTGCCGGTGGGTGGTACGGTGGGGCAGGAGATCCGCTCTGCCATCCAGGCAGGCAAGGAAGTGACTGTGCATGAGCGGCAAATCAGTGCACACGGGTTCACGGGCTATGGGTATGTAATCACCGACCCCCAAACGGGCGCTGGGGCTTATTTGATAGAGGGCAAAGGCAATGGGGGCGTGCTCCTTTTTACTGCACTAATACTTCTCGGGCTTACAGTTGTGGCATTTTTTTCTGTGCCAATGCTTGGCGCTGCAGTGGGTGCGCTAACTATTGGAATGGGAATAGCTTTGACCACGGCTTTTTCTCTTATGTCTTTGTCTCTGCTGGGAGTGATCGGTGATTTTTGGTGCGCTAAAGGACTTAGTTTGGCTTTGAGTTCAATATTGGGTCAGTCGGCCACTTTTCTGCTGGCTGACCTAGTGGCTCTTGGAGTCGTCACATTCTTAAAACAGCTTATTCTCAATAGTAATGTTGTGAGATTTTTTGGTTGGAATTTGGGTGTTTTTACTTCTGATGCGGTGTGCAAATGAATGACACTTTTAAATTGTTTTTATTGTTTTTTGTTGTTTCAATAATTATTGAGATGGTGGATTACTTTATTAAGCTGAAAGTGGTAAATGAAAATTCTCGAAAATTAATTTTGACTAGATTTTATCTTGGAATTGTTTTTGTTTTAATTGTCGTATTGACATATTTTATTTTTTTCGCGCATTCCGACCTGGCAAACGTGATTATTATATTTGCAACAATCGATATTTTTATGTATTATGGGAGATATATTTCCTTAAATAAATAATGATAAAATAATAGAATGCATGCTTTAATCCCCAAAAGTGGATGCACGACAACATCTACTACCACCCCAGCCAGGGCAGCATCGGGCATCTGCGGCACGCCCGGTGGGTCAAAAACGACGACCCCAATGCCGCCATCAACAACAAACCGGAGCTGACCGCCAACGGCAAGACCGCAGCGCAGAATCGGTGGATCGCGTACAACAAACTGCGCGGGCAGTACAGCAGCGCCATGGAACACGCGGTGCCAGAGCAGTTCTGGGTGGACAAAACGCAATGCCGGTACGACAACGAACAAGGGCAGGTGCAGAACCCTGCGAAGCAGGACTGCGCCCAAGCCATCTCCGCAGTCAAAGCGATTGCCATCGCCCAGGCGCAAGGCCAGCGCATCTACACGATCAACCAAAGCAACGCGGCTACAGCTTTGCCCAAGCTGCCGGTGGGTGGTACGGTGGGGCAGGAGATTCGATCAGCGGTGCTGGCGGGTAAGGAGGTGACGTTTCATGAGCGACAAATCAATGCGCACGGGTTCACGGGTTATGGGTATGTCATAACGGACCCTCAGACCGGGTCCGGGGCTTATCTAATTGAGGGGAAAGGAAGTGGAGGATGGTTCTCGCTAGTATTTAATGCTGCGACGGCATTAATTGTAATAATTGGAATTGCTGGATTTTTTTGCTCTTGCTGGAATAATTGCTCCGATTGCATTTTTGTCATATTTTACTCTTGCCTTGGCTATGTTGGCTATAGCGTCTGTATACCTTGCAGGAGATGATTTTGATTCGTTTAATTGTGGCGGTTTGGCAAGCTGTAATATTCCAAATGTTATTCAAATAATTGTTGCGACTGTTGGTATGGTTGTTTTGTTGTCCTCGTCTTCGCCTCTGGGCGTTATCTTAGGTCTGTGGGTTGCATATGTTTATTTTAGAGGTGGGTATTTTAAATGAATTATAATTTCGGTGCGCTTTTTTATATTTTGAGTATTTTTATTTTTATTTTTATTTTTAGAATAATAGCCAAAAGAAGTTTGAAATCCACGATTGAATTAAGAGATGACGGATTTTTTTATAAAAACTCATTCATAGAAGCAACGGGGCTTTATTCAGGAATAAAAAAAATCTCTTTGAATAAGAATTTTTTCGGCGCTGATTTGCGTATTGAAGGTGCTATTGAGGTGCGTCAAAAATTCTTCGGAGCTAGCGCGAGAAGAGTAATTCAAATATCTGATTTAAGTGAGAAGATTGCGAGAAAAGTTTTTGCGGATATTAATTGTAAGATTATGGAGCGTGAGAGGTTTCAGTCCGAAGGAGGTTGAGCTCGGAGTTAACCGCTACAAAAATTTTGGCCAGAGCAGTTGACGAAGCTGCCATTGCCGCCCCCATTCCACAAATCAGTTCCCGGTCAGCAAGCCCAACAAGCTGTACAGAATCGTCGCCACGGAATCACGTTCCAGAGGCTAAACATGGACATCGGGCATCTGCAGCATGCCCGGTGGGTCAAAAACGACGACCCCAATGCCGCCATCAACAACAAACCGGAGCTGACCGCCAACGGCAAGACCGCAGCGCAGAATCGGTGGATCGCGTACAACAAACTGCGCGGGCAGTACAGCAGCGCCATGGAACACGCGGTGCCAGAGCAGTTCTGGGTGGACAAAACGCAATGCCGGTACGACAACGAGCAAGGGGAGGTGCAGAACCCTGCGAAGCAGGAGTGCGCCCAAGCCATCTCCGCAGTCAAAGCGATTGCCATCGCCCAGGCGCAAGGCCAGCGCATCTACACGATCAACCAAAGCAACGCAGGCACGGCAGTGTCAAAGCCACCGGTAGGCCGCACAGTGGCACAGGAGATCCAGTGCGCAGTGCTGGCGAATAAGGCTTTGGTCAATGTCTACCGAGAGGCCGAGCCTTGTAGAAGGTCAATGGAAGGTCTTTGGCTTGGTTCAGCATTTGACGTTTGATCTTGCCCACCACGTGCATCTCGCACGGCTTGCAGTCAAAGCGCAGGGTGAGTTTTTCCTTGCCGTTGATCAGCATCAGCGGCTCGGCCTTGATGGTGCCCTGCACGCCCGTCACGCCCTTGGCCTGCTTGGGGCACAGGCTCATCGAAAAGCGCACGCAGTGCTTGGTGATCATCAGGCTGACTTCGCCTTCCTCCTCGTGCGCCTCGTAGGCCGCATCGATCACCTTCACGCCGTGGCGCACGTAAAAGTCGTGCGCCTTCTGGTTGAACACGTTGCCCAGGAACGAGAGCGTGTCTTCGGGGTAGGGCACGGGTGGGTCGACCGGCACAGCGCGCTGCAGGCGCGCAAAGTTGCGCGCGCGGCAGTCTTCCAGGTCGGCCAGCGCGTCGCGGCGCAGCGCGTTGAGCACCGACGCGGGCACGAACCAGGGCTCGGACAGTTGCAGAGCGATGTCGTGCACCGCAAAGATGGTGGCGCCGAAGCGGCCGAGTTGCTCGCGCAGGCTGGCTTCCGCTTTGGCGGCGTCCGTGGCGCGCTGGTGGGGCTGCTCTACGTCAGCGCAGCCCACGTTGCCGTCCTCGTCGGTCAGCATCAGGCTGAAGCCGGCCGGCGTTTCGCTCAGGTGCGCCCACAGGCCTATGCGGCGGTCGCTGGACTTTTTCTCCAGCGTGCGCACCCAGTCCATGTCGCGGTTGCGGTTGACTTCGGTGCCCTTGCGCAGATCCTTGAAGCCGTCCATGGGGTCCTTGGGGTACACCCGCCACTGGCCCACGCTGCGCGCGGACACGGGCTCGGCCACGTTGATGGCCATGCCCACCAGCTCCTTGTGCAGGTCGTAGTAGCACAGGCCGTCGCCGTTGTGCAGCACGGTGGCGGGGTCGCTCACCTCCAGCTCGACGAAGTCCGGCCCCACCTTGGTCACCCAGCCGATGGCCTGGCCCGGGTTCTTGGGGGTGTCGAATGCGCCGATGTCTTCCTTGCGGCCGGTCACGAAGTAGTCGGTGAACTCGCGGTTGAAGTTCTGCAGCGGGTCGGGCGTGAAGGTGAAGGTGGTGGCGCCGCTGGAAGAGCGCGACAGAGGCCGGCCGGCACTCTCGCGCTCTTGCAGGATCTCGTCGATCAGCGTGCGGTAGTGGGCGGTGATGTTCTTCACGTAGCCCATGTCCTTGTAGCGCCCCTCGATCTTGAAGCTGCGCACCCCGGCGTCGATGAGCGCGCGCAGGTTGTCGCTCTGGTTGTTGTCCTTCATGGAGAGTACGTGCTTGTCGTGCGCGATGAAGCGGCCCTGCGCGTCGGTCACCTGGTAGGGCAGGCGGCAGGCCTGGCTGCAGTCGCCCCGGTTTGCGCTGCGGCCGGTCTGCGCATGGCTGATGTTGCACTGGCCGCTGTAGGCCACGCACAGCGCGCCGTGGATGAAGAACTCGATGTTGGCGCGTCCCGGCGCATCCACCGGCCCCAGCGCCTTGTGCACGGCGGCGATCTGCTGCACCGTGAGCTCGCGCGCCAGCACGATCTGCGACAGGCCCGCGTCCTGCAGAAAGCGCGCCTTCTCGGGCGTGCGGATGTCTGTCTGGGTGCTGGCGTGCAGCTGGATGGGCGGCATGTCGTCCATCGCCAGCAGGGCCATATCCTGGATGATGAGCGCGTCGGCACCGGCCTCGTACACCTGCCAGGCCATCTGCCGCGCGGCGTCGAGCTCGTCGTCGCGCAGGATGGTGTTCAGGGTGATGAAGATGCGGCTGTTGAAGCGGTGCGCGTGCTTGACCAGGCGCTCGATGTCCCGGATGTCGTTGCCCGCGCCGGCCCGTGCGCCGAAGGCCGGGCCGCCGATGTAGACGGCATCGGCGCCGTGGTTGATGGCTTCGATGCCGATGTCGGCGTCGCGCGCGGGCGAGAGCAGTTCAAGCTGGTGGGGCAGGAGGGACATGGGGCGTGATTATCCCAGCCATGCTGCGGTGTGGGGCATCCGGATGCGCAGGTCCGAGTGCGGTATTGCCACTATTAGCCCGCTTAATGACCCGCCAACTTGCTATGTTTACATAGCATTTATGCGCCAACAGCGTCTCAGGTGGCTAGGATGCGGGGCCGCGCTGTGCCCCAAGGTGGTGCATGGTGCCGGGCTTGACCCTTTGCCACCATTCTATTTCTGGAGACTTCCAACGTGTTTCGCCGTGCTTCCCGCCCCTTCGTGCAATTGACCATCGCCGCAGCCTGCGCTGCGGCTGCCCAAGCGGCTCTCGCCCAGGACGTCCAGACCGTCAAGATCGCCCACGCAGGCCCCGTGTCGGGCGGCATCGCCCACATCGGCAAGGACACCGAAAACGGCGTGCGCCTGGCCATCGACGACCTGAACGCGCAGAACCTGGTCATCGGCGGCAAGAAGATCAAGTTCGAGCTGGCGGCCGAAGACGACGCGGGCGACCCGCGCCAGGCCACCGCCGTGGCGCAAAAGCTGTGCGACCAGAAGGTGGCGGGCGTGGTGGGGCACCTGCAGTCGGGCACGTCCATCCCTGCAGCCGCCATCTACGACAAGTGCGGCGTGCCGCACATCACGGCGGCGGCCACCAACCCGGACCTGACCAAGCCCGGCTACAAGACCACCTACCGCCTGATCGCCAACGACAGCGCGCTGGGCGCGGCGCTGGCGATCTTCTCCGCCGACCACTTGAAGCTCAAGTCCGTGGCCATCATCGACGACCGCACGGCGTACGGCCAGGGCGTGGCCTCGGTGTTCAAGGCCACCGCGCTGCAAAAGGGCCTGAAGGTGGTGGGCGAGGAGTTCACCAACGACAAGTCCACCGACTTCATGGCCATCCTCACCTCCATCAAGAACAAGAAGCCCGACGCGATCTTCTACGGCGGCCTGGATGCGCAGGCCGGCCCCATGCTGCGCCAGATGGAGCAGTTGGGCTTGGGGCAGGTCAAGTTCTTCGGCGGCGACGCGCTGTGCACCGAAAAGCTGCCCGAGCTGTCGGGCAAGAGCCCCGCGCTCAAGAACGTGACCTGCGCCACGGGCGGAGCGTCCGTCGACAAGATGCAGGGCGGCGCCGACTGGAAGAAGCGCTACGACGCCAAGTTCCCCGGCCAGTTCCAGATCTACAGCCCCTACGCCTACGACGCCGCCATGGTGCTGGCCGACGCGATGAAGCGCGCCAACTCGGTGGACCCCAAGGTGTACATCCCCTTCATCGGCAAGACCGAGTACAAAGGCGTGACCGCCAACATCGCCTTCACCGCCAAGGGCGAGCTGACCACGCCTGCCGTGACGCTGTACACGTACAAGGACGGCAACCGGGTTGCGCTGAACTGAAGCTCTGCGTGGCGGTGAGCGCTTCCCCACCGGGTGGCGCTCTCGCCGCAGCCGCCGCCTTCGCCGAATGCGCCGCTGCCGACGGTTGGCGGGGCATCCCGGTTTACAGTGCAGGCCTGCACAGCATCAGGAGCACAGGCATGCGGGGATTGTTCGGTTTGGTCGGGTTGGTCGTGGTGCTGGGCATCGTCGGTATCGTGGCCAAGAAACAGCTGTCGGCCACGCGCGCGCCGGCCGCTGCGCTGCAGCAGGCGCCTGCGCCGGGCACCGGGGCGTCGGCCCCCGTGATCAACCCCACGGGCAATGTGCGCGAGCAAAGCCAGCAGGTGCAGCAGCAAGTCCAGCAGCAGCTCGACGACATCATGAAGCAGCGCACCCAAAACCTCCCTGAAGCCGACAAGTGATGCGGACATGACAGCCGCAGCAGTGTCGAGCGACGAAGACGGCATGCGCCTGGCGCTGGCCGAGGCACAGGCCGCCTTCGACGCGGGCGAGGTGCCCGTGGGCGCCGTGGTCGTCAAGGATGGCCAGGTGATTGCCACCGGCCGCAATGCCCCCGTGCAGTCCCACGATCCCACGGCCCACGCAGAGATCGTGGCACTGCGGGCTGCGGCGCAGCGCCTGGGCAACTACCGGCTCGACGGCTGCACGCTGTACGTCACGCTGGAGCCCTGCGCCATGTGCAGCGGCGCCATGCTGCATGCGCGCTTAGCGCGGGTTGTGTACGGCGCTACGGAGCCCAAGACTGGCGCCGCAGGCTCGGTGCTGGACCTGTTTGCGCACACCGCCATCAACCACCAGACCGGCGTGCAGGGCGGGGTGTTGGCGGCCGAATGCAGCGCGCTGCTCACCGGCTTCTTCGGCGCCCGGCGCAGCCAGCAGCGCGCCGATGCACGGGCCCGCCACCCTTTGCGCGACGATGCGCTGCGCACGCCCGATGCCGCCTTTGCCGATCTGCCGGGCTACCCGTGGGCACCCCGGTACGTCAGCGACCTGCCTACCCTGGCGGGCCTGCGCATGCACTACGTGGACGAAGGCCCGGCGGATGCGCCCCGCACCTGGCTGTGCCTGCACGGCAATCCGGCCTGGAGCTACCTGTACCGGCACATGCTGCCGGTGTTTGTGGCCGCGGGCGACCGCGTGGTGGCGCCCGACCTGATCGGCTTCGGCAAGAGCGACAAGCCCAAGAAAGAGGCCGTGCACCAGTTCGAGTGGCACCGCCAGGTGCTGCTGGAGCTGGTCGAGCGGCTTGACCTGTGCAACGTGGTGCTGGTGGTGCAGGACTGGGGCGGCATTCTGGGGCTGACCTTGCCCATGGCCTGCCCGGACCGTTTTGCGGGCCTGCTGGTGATGAACACGGTGCTGGCCACGGGCGATGCGCCGCTGCCTGACGGGTTTGTCGACTGGCGCGCGATGTGCCGCGACAAGCCGCTGTACGGCGTGGGGCGCCTGCTCGCACGCGGCAACCCGCACCTGACCGCCGCCGAATGCGCGGCGTACGACGCGCCGTTTCCGGACAAGGGCTATCGCGCCGCGCTGCGCGCGTTCCCCGAGCGCGTGCCGGACCGCACCGATGCGCCCGGCGCGGCGCTGTCCCGCCAGGCGCGTGACTTCTGGCAGCACCAGTGGCAGGGCCAGAGCCTGATGGTCATCGGCGCGCGGGACCCGGTGCTGGGACCCGCCACCATGCACGGGCTGCACCGCCACATTCGCGGCTGCCCCGCGCCGACGGTGCTGCCAGACGCCGGGCACTTCGTGCAGGAGCAGGGCGGCGCGATCGCCCGGCAGGCTGTGGAATACTTCTCGTTTCCCGGGGCCGGCCGCTCTGCCGGCTGACCTGGCCCCGCACGACCCCTCTTTTTGACGGAGCAGGCCGCTTCACGGCCTGAGCGCTTTGCACGACCACGCACACGATCACGACCATTCCGAGTGCAGCCACGACCACGGCCCCCAGCACATCTACATCTACTCGCCCTCCAGCGCCGTGCGCGACAAGGCCGCGTTCAAGCGCGGCATCGCCCGCCTGAAGGCGCTGGGCCATGAGGTGGAGGTGGATGTGGACGCGCTGGCCACGCACACCCGCTTTGCAGGCGATGACGACACGCGCCTGGCCGCCATCCACCGCGCGGCGGCCAGCGGCGCCGATGTGGCGCTGATCTCGCGCGGCGGCTACGGCCTGTCGCGCATCCTGCCGGGCATTCGCTACAAGGCGGTGGCCAAGGCCATCGCGGGCGGCATGCGCTTCGTAGGGGTCAGCGACTTCACGGCGTTCCAGATGGCGCTGCTGGCCAAGACCGGCGCGACCTCGTGGGCGGGCCCGTCGCTGGGCGCCGACTTCGGCGTAGCGGGCGAACCGGACGACATCATGGAAGCCTGTTTCGACGACTTGCTCACCGGCCACGGCGAAGGCACGGGCTGGCGCATGAACAAGGAAAAGCCCAACGCCACCACCGGCAAGCCCGCAGTGCCCAACGTGTACGTGAAAAGCGCCACGCTGTGGGGCGGCAACCTGGCGGTGCTGGCCTCGCTGGTGGGCACGCCGTACCTGCCGGCCATCAAGGGCGGTGTTCTGTTCATCGAAGACGTGCACGAGCATCCCTACCGCATCGAGCGCATGCTCACCCAGTTGCTGCACGCCGGGGTGCTGGCCCAGCAAAAGGCTGTGGTGCTGGGGCAGTTCACCAACTTCAAGCTTGCGCCGCACGACAAGGGCTACAAGCTGCAGTCGGTGGTGGACTGGCTGCGCACGCAGATCAAGGCGCCGGTGCTGACCAACCTGCCGTTCGGCCATGTGGAGACCAAGGTCCTGCTGCCCGTGGGCGCCACGGTGTCGCTGTCGGTGGAAGAGCGCGATGCGCTGATCTACTGGGGGCACCAGAGCTGACGCTGGCCTTGGAGGGCTGAGCGCTTGCGCGGCGCTCAGTGCATGGGCGGCAGATGGGGCGCCTGCGGCGGGCGCGGCGACCGCGGCAGTTGGCCTTGGAACAGGATGGTGAGCTCATCGATGGTCCGCTGCGCGCTGATGTCGCCGCGCAGCAGTAGCAGCGTCTTGAACAGGTCGATGCGCAGGTACCACAGCGCCTCGATGTCCGCGGCGTAGCGCAGGCGCATGCTCATCCGGGCGACTTCGCACCCTGTCGTGCCCATCAGGCTTTGCAGCATGGCCCGGCGCACGTCCTCCAGGCCCTGGTCGCGCACCCACGCCGTGGACGACGGCTTGTCACGGCCGAGCAGGTCGTGCAGGTTGTTGCGAAGGTTGGGCTTGTTGAACCGCATGGCGGGTGCGCGTGAAGGGTTTATGTAACAGGGCCGGCCAAATTACGCGGGAGCACCCATCGGCGCAAGGGGAGTGCTCCTCGTTTTGCGTAAAGACAACAAATCAGCCCGCTTTATTGCGAACTTTTCCTCCATTCGGGTCACTGGAGGCTGAGCATTCACACAACGCGCCGGGTGGAGTGCAGGACTGCGGGGCAACCTGTATCGCGTTGGGCATGGCACGTTGCGTCAAAGCGCCGGGTGGTTTCATCGCCCTGCGGCGCCTCGGGCCGCGCAGGTCGCCGCAACCATTGTTGACGCTTTTCCCTGTGCGTCAAAAGAAAGCTTGGTCTAAACTGATTCACATGATGTTACTAATAGGCCAGCGTTCATGAGTGTGCTCTCAACGATGGTCTTCGCAGACATATCGGGCAGTGCGGCGCTGTACGAAGCCTTGGGCAACGAGCGGGCCGCCGAGGCGGTAACGCAGGTCACGCAACGGATCAGCACCACCATACAAACCCACGGAGGGCGGGTCGTCAAGTCGCTGGGCGACGGCGTGCTGGGCGTGTTCGGCGACGCGGC
Source organism: Acidovorax sp. LjRoot194 (assembly GCF_964253015.1). Classification (NCBI taxonomy): domain Bacteria; kingdom Pseudomonadati; phylum Pseudomonadota; class Betaproteobacteria; order Burkholderiales; family Comamonadaceae; genus Acidovorax; species Acidovorax sp. LjRoot194. The sequence continues at coordinate 2,364,920 of NZ_CAXUQB020000001.1, forward strand.
CAGCGGTGTGGCGGCCATGGCCACCATGCTGCGCCAGCACAAGCTGCGGCAGGACCGCTGGCCCCAGCCGTTGCGCATGGATATCCGGGTGGGTGTGGCCAGCGGCGAAGTCATCGACGTGGACGGTGACTGCTATGGCGATGCCGTCAACGTCGCGTCGCGCCTGTGTGAGCGCGCCGGCCCCGCCGAGATCTGGGCCACCGAAACCACCGTGCTGCTGGCAGGGGCCGGGCCCGACGTCTGGTACCGCAAGCTGGGCATGATGGAGATCCGCGGCAAGGCCGAGTCGCTCATGCTCTACCACGTGGAATGGCGCGAAGACGAAGCACCCGACTCCCTCACCATGCAGGCCGCGCTGGTCAGCAGCTTTGCGCCGGCCGATTCCATTCTGGGGCAGATCCAGTTTTCGTGGCACGGGGTCGACATGTCCTTCACCTCGTCGGACGCGCCCGTGCATGTGGGGCGGGCCAACCACGCGCAGCTGTGCATCAACGACCCGCGCGTGTCGCGCCTGCATGCCCGCATCGACTGGCGCAACAGCGGGTTCGTGCTGACCGACATGAGCAGCTTCGGCACCTGGGTGCGCTTTGACGGCAGCGATGCCCCGGTGCGCCTTCGGCGCGATGCGTGCATCCTGCACGGCACGGGGCGCATCGCGCTGGGCGTGTCGTTCAACGAGCCCAGCGCGCCGGTCATGAACTTCCAGGTCGCAGGTGCGAACGTCCACCTGGGTTGACGGCCGGGCCACTCTTTCGGCATGCGCGCACCCGCCGCGCCGGCCCCTTCAAGACAGTATCGGAGACAGATCAATATGGCATGGATGAAGCGGACCGCCGTCGGCCTGGTGGCGGTGGCGTTGCTCGCCGGGACCGGCGCAGCGGTGTATGTGCAGCGCAGCTTTGCGGCGCTGGACGGCAAGCTCAGCGTGGCGGGCCTGGCGCAGCCGGTGCAGGTGCAGCGCGATGCGGCCGACGTGACCCATGTGCGGGCCCAGACCCCGCAGGATGCGTGGTTTGCCATGGGCTATGTGCACGCGCAGGAGCGCACCTGGCAGCTCGAGTTCAACCGCCGCGTGATGCACGGCGAGCTGTCCGAAGTGTTCGGCCCCGCCACGCTGGAGACCGACAAGCTCATGCGCTCCCTGGACATCATGGGCGTGGCGCGCCGCCAGTACGCCGGGCTGCCGCTGTACGCCAAGGAGGCGCTGCAGGCCTACAGCCAGGGCATCCACGCCTTTCACAAAAAGCGCCCGCAGGTGCTGCCGCCGGAATTTCTGCTGTTGGGCGCCAAGCCCGGGGGCGACCGGGGTGCCGTGTGGGAGCCTGAAGACAGCGTGGGCTGGGCGCTGATGATGGCGCTGGACCTGGGCGGCAACTGGGGCACCGAGTTCGCGCGCCTGTCTGTTGCCCGCACGCTCGACACCGACAGGCTGTGGCAGCTGATGCCGCCATACCCTGGCGAAAAGCCCGCCGCATCGTCAGACCTGGCAGCGCTGTACCGCCAGCTGGGCGTGTACCGGGCCGCCGGTGCAGGGCCCACCGCGGCCGGGCAGGGCAATGTAGTCACCGCCACCGCAGCCACCAATGCGGCGGCAAGCGGCAATCACCCAGGCCCGCTGTCGCGCCAGATCAGCGCCAGTATGCTGGCCTGGGCCGACGAGCTCACCCGCAACGCAGGCACCAACGAAGGCAAGGGCAGCAACAACTGGGTGATTGCCGGCACGCGCACCGTGAGTGGCAAGCCGCTGCTGGCCAACGACCCGCACCTGGGCCTGTCCGCCCCTGCCATCTGGTACTTCGCGGGGCTGCAGGCACCGGCGGGCAAGGCCGCCGACGGCACGCCGATTGCGCCCATCGACGCCGTGGGTGCCACCTTGCCGGGCCTGCCCTTCGTGGTGCTGGGTCGCACCGACAAGGTCGCCTGGGGCTTTACCAACACCGGCCCCGATGTGCAGGATTTGTACCTGGAGCAGATCAACCCCGCCGACCCCACGCAGTACCGCACGCCCGACGGCTGGGCGCCGTTCACGGTGCGCAACGAGACCATCCGCGTCAAGGGCGAGGCCGATGTGCAGGTGCCGCTGCGCAGCACGCGGCACGGCCCGGTGCTGAGCGACGCGCAGAAGTCGCACGCCGAGGTGCTGGACCTGGGCAAGTACGTGCTGGCGCTGCGCTGGAGCGCCCTGGACGACGACAACCAGACGGTGGTGGCGGGCTTCAAGACCAACCAGTCCAAGAGCGTGGACGAGCTGTTTGCGGGCCTGGAGCACTACCACTCGCCCATGCAGAGCGTGGTGGCGGCCGACGACCAGGGCACCATCCGCTTCAAGGCCGCAGGCCGCGCGCCGCTGCGCGATGCCGCCAACGACATCCGCGGCGTGGCCCCGTCGCCGGGCTGGGATGCGCGCTACGACTGGAAGGGCTGGATACCGTACGACCAGACCCCGCAGGACGACGGCAGCAAGGGATGGATCGCCACGGCCAACCAGCGCGTGACGGCCCCCGGCTACCCGCACTTCCTGACCCAGGACTGGGCCTTGCCCTACCGCTACGACCGCATCGCACAATTGATCGAAGCCACGCCGAGGCACGATGCGGCCAGCATGCAGGCCATTCACCGCGACATCACATCGCTCGCGGCGCGCCGCCTGCTGCCGTACTTGCAGCAGGCACAGTCATCCCATGCATTGGCAGCCGCAGCGCAGAAACAGCTGCTGGGCTTCGATGGCTTGATGGACGCCAACAAGCCGGCCCCGTTGATCTTCGCCGCCTGGACGGACGAGCTGGCCCGCGGCCTCATCGTCCCGCGCATCGGCGAAGACCGCTTCACCGCCACCTATGGCAAGCGCGACTACCGCGCGGCGCTGGAGGGCATCCTGGAGCGCAACGACACCTGGTGGTGCCAGCCCGCGACCTGCGCCGAGCAGTCCGCCGCCGCCCTGGGCCGTGCGCTCGACCGCCTGCAGGCGGACTATGGCGCAGACCCGGCGCAGTGGCGCTGGGGCGCGGCACACCCCGCGCTCAGCGTGCACCGGCCTTTTGGCAACGTGCCGGCCCTGGCCCGCTTCTTCGACGTGAGCGTGCCCTCGCATGGCGATGGCTACACGGTGAACGTGGGCCAGTACAACGCGGGCGAGGCCAGCGGCCCGTTCGTCAACCGCCATGCGGCATCGCTGCGCGCGGTGTACGACCTGGCCGACCTGGAGCAGTCGCGCTTCATCTACCAGACGGGCCAGAGCGGCTTGGTGTTCTCGCCGCGCTACCGCGACATGAGCGCCACCTGGGCGGCCACCGGCTACCGCGTGCTGCAGCGCGAGCCCGCACGCTGGGTGCATACGCTCACGCTGACCCCCGACACCGCTGCGAAGTGACGCGGCCTGCAAGGAAGAATCCATGGGTTTCGTACCGTTGATCGACGTCAGCCGCGGCGGCTTGACCGAGTGCCAGCACTGGGGTGCCGTGGCGGTGGCCAACCGCGATGGCCGGGTGCTGGCGCAGGTGGGAGATCCGTACACCGTCACCTTCACCCGCTCCACCATCAAAGCCTTCCAGGCGCTGCCGTTCATGCAGGCAGGCGGCGCCGCCGCACTGGGCTGGGGCCAGGGCGAGCTGGCGCTGCTGTGCGCCAGCCACAATGGCGAACCGATGCACGTGCAGCAGGCCGAGCGCATGCTGGCCAGCGTGGGCAAGGACTACCACGCACTGCAGTGCGGCTGCCACCGGCCGCTGTTCGCAGAGCTGGGGCTGGGCACGCTGCCCGCAGGCTTCGTGCCCGACGAGCGCCACAACAACTGCAGCGGCAAGCACGCGGGTTTTGTGGCGCACTGCGTGCACCAAGGCTTGCCGCTACAGGGGCACCTGGACCCGGCGCACCCGCTGCAGGTAGCTATTCGCGACCATGTGGGGCAGGCTGTGGGCCTGGCGCCCGACCAAATGCCCATGGGCATAGACGGCTGCTCGGCGCCCAACTACGCCATGCCGCTGGCCCACCTGGCGCGGGGCTATGCGCGGCTGGCAGGCGGCGCGCCGGACACTGACCTGCACGGCAGCCTGATTACGCTCGCCGACGCGATGGTCGCGCGGCCAGAGCTGGGCTCTGGCACCGGGCGGCACGACCTGCAGTTCATGCAGGTGGGGCAGGGCGACTGGGTGTCCAAGACCGGCGCTGACGGCGTGCAGGTGGCGGGCAGCCGCAGCCGCGGCGAGGCCTTTGCGCTCAAGGTCATGGACGGAAACATGGTGGCGCAGGTGGCGGCTGCCGTGGAGGTGATGGACCAGCTCGGCTGGCTGGATGCCAGTCAGCGCGAGGCACTGGCCCCGCGCCGGTCCGCACGCATCTTCAATGCCAAGGGGCTGCCGGTGGGCGAGCGGCGTGCGGTGTTCAAGCTGGAGCCTGCCAGCGCCTGAGCCGGGTGTTTGACAGTGGTTCTGCCGGGGCTGTCGTGCGGGCCACTGCGCTGCGCGCGCCGGAATTTGATTGAAAAATGCCGCTACCGCTTGACTAGTAAGCGCTAGCAGCTACAAAAATGGTAGCAAACGGCTCCGTGTCGGGCAGCACATAGATCACGCCCCGCGACTGGCCGAACAGCGGTGCGATGAACTGGTTGTAGAACGCCTCGGGCGCATTCACGCAGCCGTAGCTGATGCGCTTGTCCTGCGCACCCTGGCTGGCCAGGCGCTGGTGGCGGCGCTCGGCGGCGCTCACGCTGCGCACCCGGTGCAGCGACACGGCGGCGTCGTAGTCGATCCAGACGATGTCGTCGCCCTTCAAATTGCGCCCGGGCTCGGTGACGAAGCGCCCAGCGGGCGTGGTGCGCTCTTCGGGGCGGATCTGCGACAGCGGGCGCTGGCCGATGTCCGGCGCCGACCGGTCGCCGAGCGCCGCGCCCAGCAGCACCGGCGAGCTGCCCAGCCACTGCCCCTGTGCCGAAAACACATGGATGCGAGCGGCAGGCTTGTCGATCACGGCAAACGGCAGGCCCTGGTGGTCGGCCGTATCGGTGGCCCAGCGCACCAGCCGGCGCGCCGTGGGTGAGGCATCCTGGGGCAATGGCGCAGCGGCCGCGGGCACGGCTGCCAGCACGCCACCAGCCGCCAGGGCATTCAGAGCAAAACGGCGGTTCACAGATCCAGAATACATGTTCTCATCCAAAAAGCGTGTCTACACGCACAGCCGCCAAAACTGGCATGCCCCAGGCCCGTGCACCCGTGGATCTGGCTTCGCCAGTCCACCGGGTGCGTCCCCCTCGGGGGAAGGCGCCGCCAGGCGACTCAGGGGGGCTTTCTATCCACTGCAATGCCCTCAATAATGCCTGCACCTGTGACTCTTGCGAAGCTTTGTGCTTCGGCCCAACATGTTTGACCGTCTCCGCAAAGCATTCAGCGCCACTGGCTCCTTGGGCGCCCCCGGCCGGCCTGTGACCAACCGGGATGTGTCCCGCTGGGCGGCGGACCAGCGCCTGCCCATCGTCGCCCACGCCACCGACGGGCATTTCGACCTGGGCGGCGACATCCACGGCCACCCCTGGCGGCTCGAGTGCAGCACGCCCACGCGCGACTACGTGCAAGGCCTGGAGCTGCGCGGCCGCGCCGACGTGGGCGCCGACCCTGACGCCGCGGTGATGGTGATCAACCGACCCCTGCAGGAGGTGCTGGAGCGCACCGCCTACGACGAGATCACCGACACCCTGCAGACGGCCATCAGCACCAGCCTGCCCGAAGAAATGCGATGGCTGTCGATGTACGAGGAAGTGACCTGGCCCGGCCTGCCGACCTCGTTCCGCGACCATTTCACCGTGGTCGCCGAGCGCATCGAGCAGGCCCAGCGCTGGATCCACGCGCCCGTGGTCTCGCAGCTGCTCAACGCGGTGGAAGGCGAGGGCGGTGCCGAACGCGCCAAATCCCCCATGGTGCTGATGCTCGCGCGCGGCAAGGTCTATCTGCGCCTGGAACACACCCAGCGCAGCCTGGCCGAGATCGCGCACGCCAAGCAACTCCTGCTGGTCGCCGGCCAGGCAGCCTTGCAAAACCTGCCCCCCATGTCGGTGGCGGGGCCGGATGACGAGGCGGGTTTCGGCCGCTGACATCGCACACTCTCGCTGCAAAACAAAAACGGGGCCTGTGGCCCCGTGTTGTTTGGTGTCGTACGCCCTTGCCCTCTGAAACTGGCACGCCCCCGGCCAGTGCACCCGTGGAACTGGCTTCGCCAGGCCACCGGGTGCGTCCCCCTCCCGCGCACAGCGCGAGAGAGGGGGAAGACGCGAAGCGGCTCAGGGGGTGTTTACTTAACTTCCGCGAGTGATCGGCACACCCGCATCGCGGCCATAGGCGCCGTACTTGCCCAGCTCCCACTTGGCGATCGCGTTGCGGTGCACCTCGTCCGGGCCGTCGGCAAAGCGCAGGGTGCGCGCACCGGCGTAGGCATACGCCAGCGGGAAGTCGTCGCTCATGCCGCCGCCACCGTGCACCTGCATGGCCCAGTCGATGACCTGGCAGGCCATGCTCGGGGCCACCACCTTGATCATGGCGATCTCGGTCTTGGCGACCTTGTTGCCGGCCACGTCCATCAGCCAGGCGGCCTTCAGGGTCAAGAGGCGGGCCATGTCGATCTTGCAGCGGGCTTCGGCAATGCGTTCCTGCGTCACGGTCTGCTGCGCCACGGTCTTACCGAAGGCCACGCGCGACGAGGCGCGTCTGCACATCAGCTCCAGCGCGCGCTCGGCCAGGCCGATCAAGCGCATGCAGTGGTGGATGCGTCCAGGGCCCAGGCGCCCTTGTGCGATCTCAAAACCGCGGCCTTCGCCCAGCAGAATGTTGGAGACGGGCACGCGCACGTTCTCGAAGGTCATCTCGACGTGGCCGTGCGGCGCGTCGTCGTAGCCGAACACGTTCAGCGGGCGGATGATGGTGATGCCCTTGGCATCTGCGGGCACCAGTACCATGCTCTGCTGCGAGTGGCGCGGCGCTTCGGGGTCGGTCTTGCCCATGGTGATGAACACCGCGCAGCGCGGGTCGGCCGCGCCGGAGATCCACCACTTGCGGCCGTTGATCACATACTCGTCGCCGTCGCGGTCGATGCGGGTTTCGATGTTGGTCGCATCGCTCGATGCCACGTCGGGCTCGGTCATCGCGAAGGCCGAGCGGATATTGCCTTCGAGCAGCGGCTTGAGCCAGCGGGCCTTGTTGGCCTCGTCGCCGTAGCGGGCGATGGTCTCCATGTTGCCGGTGTCGGGCGCCGAGCAGTTGAACACCTCGCTCGCCCATGGCACGCGGCCCATGATCTCGGCCAGGGGCGCGTATTCCTGGTTGGTCAGGCCTGCACCGTCGTAGCCCGAGGCTGCGGCGCTGTCCACCGGCAAAAACAGGTTCCACAGACCGGCGGCCTGGGCCTTGGGCTTCAAGTTCTCGATCGTGGACAGAGCCGTCCACCGCTTGCCGGCCGCGGTGTTGGCGATCAGCTCGTTCTTGTACGCCACCTCGTTCGGATAGATGTGGTCATCCATGAACTGGAGCAGCCTGGACTGCAGTTCCTTGGTTTTGGGCGAGTAGTCAAAGTCCATGGGTGTCGTCTCCGTTGGTAATCGTGGGATCGTCAGGGCGGCGTCGGTGCCGCGCTATCGCGTGGGTTTCGGTGCGGGCTTGGGTGTGGTCTTCATCCGCGCTGCGCGAACGACCACGCCAGCTCGGCCATGGGCCGCGCCGTGTCGCCCGAGGCCTTGGCCTGCGCGCTGGACGCTGTGCCAGCCTCCACCCGCTTGGCAATGCCTTGCAGGATGGCCGCGATGCGGAACATGTTGTAGGCCAGGTAGAAGTTCCAGTCGGCGCGCAGTGCGTCGGGCGTAGCGATGCCGGTGCGCTCGCAATAACGGCGGATGTAGCTGTCTTCGTCGGGGATGCCCAGCGCCGCGAGGTCCTGCCCGGCGATGCCGCGGCCCATGGCGGCGGGGATGTGCCAGCTCATGCAGTGGTAGCTGAAGTCCGCCAGCGGATGGCCCAGTGTGGACAGCTCCCAGTCGAGCACCGCGATCACGCGCGCCTCGGTGGGGTGGAACATCAGGTTGTCGAGCCGGTAGTCGCCGTGCACGATGGACACGTGCCCCTCGTCCCGCGCGCTGGCGGGCATGTGGGCGGGCAACCATTCCATGAGCTTGTCCATCTCGGGGATGGGCTGCGTGACCGACGCGACGTACTGCTTGCTCCAGCGGCCGATCTGGCGGTCGAAATAATTGCCGGGCTTGCCATAGCCGGCCAGGCCCCGGTCGGCGAACTTCACGCTGTGCAGCGCAGAGATCACGCGGTTCATCTCGTCATAGATCTCGGCGCGCTCTGCGGGGGCCATGCCGGGCAGGGACTGGTCCCACAGCACACGGCCCTGCATGCATTCCATGACGTAGAAGGCGCGGCCGATGACCGATTCGTCCTCGCACAGCACGAACATGCGGGGCACGGGTACGTCGGTGCCGTACAGGCCGCTCATCACCGCGAACTCACGCTCGATGGCATGGGCCGAGGGCAGCAGCTTGGCCACCGGGCCGGGCTTGGCCCGCATCACGTAGCTGGTGGTGGGCGTGATGAGCTTGTAGGTGGGGTTGGACTGCCCGCCCTTGAACATCTCCACCGTCAGGGGGCCGGCAAAGCCCTCCATGTGCTGTGCCAGCCAGGCCGTCAGCGTGTCGATGTCGAACGCGTGCTGGTCGGAGACGGGCCGGGTGCCCACGAAATGGTCAAAGTTGCTCATGGGTGGGCGAGGGGTGTGTTGTCGTTCTTCAGTTGTCGGTTTCGGCAATGCGCATCAGCGCCTCCCGGTCGCGCACCACCAGGCCGCCCGGCTCGATGCGGATGGCATCCTCGCGCTCCATGGCCTTGAGCTCCTGGTTCACCCGCTGGCGCGACGCACCCAGCAGCTGCGCCAGTTCTTCCTGCGCCAGTTGCAGGCCGATGCGCATCTCGCTGCCGTCCGACAGGCTGGGCACGCCGTAGCTGCGCACCAGGTGCACCAGCTGCTTGGCCAGGCGCGAGCGCAGGGGCAGGGTGTTGAGGTCTTCCACCAGCCCGAACAGCTGCCGTATGCGCCGTGCATGCAGGCGCAGCATGGCTTCGTACAGCTCGGTGTGCGCCGCGAGGATCTTCTTGAAGTCGGCCTTGGCCACGCACAGGATCGTGGTGTCCCCATGTGCATAGGCATCGTGCGTGCGCCGGTCCCCGTCGAAGATCGCCACGTCGCCGAACCATATGCCCGGCTCCACATAGGTCAGCGTGATCTGCTTGCCTGATATGGAGGTGGAGCTCACCCGCACCGCACCGCGCGCGCAGGCAATCCACTCCTCGGGCGGGTCGCCGCGGGCGGCGATGAGGCCGCCGTCCTTGAAGCGTTTGACGTATGCACATCGCAGGATGTCGTGGCGTAGCGAAGGTGAAAGGGATGAAAACCAGCGACCTGAGTTGATCGCTTCACGTTCTTCGATAGTAAGAATCGGGTCGTCCATGGCCTGTCTTTTGCGTGACTAGAAACAGGACCATTGTCGCGTGAGGGACCTTCGCGCTGCGTCAGGGTTGTCACCTGCGCGTCTGCACGTGCGCGCAGAAAAAAGCCCCTGGGTGCCGACGGGGCACGCAGGGGCTTGTGGAGTGCTTGGCACGCGGCGCGGACACCGCCGCGGCGCAGGGCGCGCGGTCACTCGTAGCGCGGCGCGCGCTTTTCCAAAAAGGCGGTGATGCCCTCGCCGCCGTTGAGGTGGTGCAGGTTCTTCACGAAGTGGTCGCGCTCGTGGCCCAGGTGCTGGGTCAGGCTGGCACCGGGCGCGTCGTTGAGCAGCTCCTTGATGCTGGCGAGCGCGTTGGGCGCCTTGCCATTGAGCTGCTCGGCCAGCGCCAGCGCCGCATCGAGCGCCGCCCCGGGCTCGGCCACGCGGTTGACCACGCCCAGCGCGTGCAGGCGTTCGGCGCCGATGCGGTCGCCGCCCATCAGGATCTCGGTGGCCGCCTGCCGGGGCAGGGCCTGCGACAGGCTCCAGCTCGCGCCGCCATCGGGCGACAGCGCCACGTTGCTGTACGCCATCACGAACACCGCGTTGCGCGCGGACACGATGAAGTCGCAGGCCAGCGCCAGCGAAAAACCCGCACCGGCCGCTGCACCTTCGACCGCTGCGATCACGGGCTTGGGGTAGGTGCGGATGGTCTCGATCCAGTTGTGCAGGCCTTCGATGCTCTGGGCCTGTACCTCGGGTGGCTGCTGGCGGTTGGCCAGCAGGCGCTGCAGGTTGCCGCCGGAGCAGAACATGCCGTCCGAGCCGGTGATGATCACGCTGCGGATGTCGGCGCTGCCTTCGGCCACGCTCAGCGCCTCGATGCCCGCCGCGTACATCGACGGGTCGATGGCGTTGCGCCGTTCGGGATTGCTGAGGGTCAGGATCAGGGTCTGGCCCTGGCTGGTGCTCTTGAGTTCTGCGGGCATGTGCGTGACCTGGTGGACAGTGGGGGCGGTGGCTGTAACGACTGCTGAGGCATCCGGTCAGAACCGGAGTGCCTCATTCCTCTACGTGCGTGAGGCTCAGGCCGATGGCGCCGCGCCGGCGCAGCCAGGGGCTGGGGCGGTAGCGGGTGTCGCCGTACACCGTTTGCATGTTGAACAGCACCTCGAGGATGTTGGTCGGGCCCCAGCGGTCGCCCATGGCCAGCGGGCCCAGCGGGTAGCCCAGGCCCAGGGTCACGGCGGTTTCCAGGTCCTTGGGCGAGCAGATGCCCTGCTGGCAGATGTCGGCCGCGATGTTGACGATGGTGGCCACCACGCGCTGTGTGACAAAGCCGCCACTGTCGCGGATCACGCTCACGGCCTTGCCGTCGCGGGCGAACAGGGCGTGCGCCGCGTTGCGCATGTCGACGCGCGTGGCCGGGTTGGTGGCGAGCACGCGGCGCTTGGTGGCGGCGTCCTCCACCAGCATGTCGATGCCGATGGTGCGGGCCGGGTCCAGCCGCTCGACCACGGCGACGGTGGTCACGTCAAAGCCCAGCGGCGCGACCAGTGTGAGGGCGTGGGGCGAAGGCGACTGGCCGGTTTCGATGTTCGCGCCCAGTTCCTTGAGCAACTGGTACAGCTCGGCACGCCGCGCGGCGCGGGGCGATACCCATACGGGGGGAATGTCGGCCACCACCGGCACGGGCGGCTCGGCGGGCACCTGGGCTGCGCCGTCGGTGTACTTGTAGAAACCTTCGCCCACCTTCTTGCCCACCATGCCGCCGGCCAGGCGCTGCGCGGTGATCACGCTGGGCCGAAAGCGTGGCTCGTCGTAGTACTGGCGGTAGATGGATTCCATCACCGGGTGCGACACGTCCAGCGCCGTCAGGTCCATCAGCTCGAAGGGCCCGAGCTTGAAGCCCACCTGGTCGCGCAGGATGCGGTCGATGGTGGCGAAATCGGTCACGCCTTCGCCCACGATGCGCAGCGCCTCGGTGCCAAAGCCGCGCCCGGCGTGGTTGACGATGAAGCCCGGCGTGTCTTGCGCCTGCACGGGGGTGTGGCCCATCTGCTTGGCATAGGCCGCCAGCGCGGTGCAAACGGCGGCATCGGTCTTGAGGCCGGCGATCACCTCGACCACCTTCATGAGCGGCACGGGGTTGAAGAAATGAAAGCCCGCCAGGCGCTCGGGCCGCTGCAGGCCCGCGGCAATCGCGGTGACGGACAGCGAGGACGTGTTGGTGGCCAGCACCGCGTCGCTGCGCACCACGGCTTCCAGCTCGGCGAACAGCGTCTTCTTGACATCCAGGCGCTCCACGATGGCTTCGACCACCAGATCGCAGCCCGCCAGGTCGGCCACCGCATGCACCGGGTGCAGCCGCGCGGCCAGGGCCGTGGCCTCGTCGGCCTCGATGCGGCCCTTGGCCACCAGTTTGGCCCACTGCTCCTGCAGGGCGGCCTGGGACGCCTGGGCTGCGCCGGGGTTGGCGTCCAGCAGAAATACCTGGCTGCCGGCCTGCGCGGCGATCTGTGCAATGCCCCGACCCATGGCGCCGGTGCCTACGATTCCGATGTTGGGAAACTGAATTTTCATAGCGCCATTATGGCTCTGGCGTTGAGCGGGACTTATGTGCAAGAATGGGCCGCACCATAAATAGAACCTATTGTGAAAATCCGTAACACCGTACTTGGAGCCGGGCTGTGGGTGGTTGCTGCGGGCGCCGGTGCACTCTCGCTTGGCGGCAGCAGAGGCACAGTGGTGTTGGGTGCGCCCCTCGATGTGTCGTTCGACGTGCAGCCGGACCCCGGCGCTGATGTCGCATCGTCGTGCGTGTCGGCCCAGGTGAAGGCCGGCGACACACCCATCGGCGACGCCAGGGTTCGCATCACGCCGCTGCCCGAGATGCGCGGCCGCTCGCCAGCCGTGCGCGTGCAGGCCAGTGTGGCCATCGATGAGCCTGTGCTCACCGTCACGCTGTCTGCAGGCTGCAGCAGCAAGATCACCCGTACCTATACCTTTCTCTCCGAGCTGCCGGCCACCGTGGCGCGCTCGACAAGCCCGGTCGATGTGGCCAGGCTGTCGTCCGCGCCCCTGAGCTCGTCGGACGCAGCACGTGCCGCAGCGGGCGCCAACGCTGCCGCAGCGCCCGGCGCTGGTACTGCAGCACAACGTGCATCCGCAGGCTCTGCACCCGATGCAGCGCCCAATACGACGCTAAATACGGCGCCCAGTGCAGCAGCCGGTACACCCCCCACCCGCGCCGCAGCGGCCAGCCGGCCTGTGGCGCCGCGCGCTGCCGCCAACCCTGCGCCGGCCCGCAGCGTGCCGCCGCGCCAGCCTGCCGCTGCAGCGCCCAAGGCCGCCGAGCGCTCGCGCCTGGTCGTGGAGCCGCTGGACCTCTGGCTCGACCGCCCCGTGGCGTTGCGCACGTCCCCCGAGCTGCTGGTCACGCCGTCGGACCAACCCTCTGCACAACGGGCCCAGGCCGCCGCCGTGTGGAAGGCGCTGAACGCGCAGCCCGAAGACATCAACCAGGACGCGGACCGCCTGAAGGCGCAGGAGGCCGAGATGGCCGCGCTGCGTGCCCAGGCCAGCCGCGACCGCGCCAGTGCCGCGCAGGTGCAGCAGCAACTGGAGCAGGCCCAGGAAGAGCGCTTCCCGGCGATGGTGGTGTATGTACTGGGCGGCCTGCTGGCCGCCGCGCTGCTGCTGGTGGCATGGGTGCTGGTGCGGCTGCGCACCAACTCCGAAAAGGCCATCCGCGACTGGCGCGATTCCGTCGCAGCGCTGGGCGGGCGCGACCCGGCACTTGCCGCCCGTGAAGCGGTGCTGGGCCTCACGCCCCATCCGGGGGATACCTGGTTGCCACCGGACACCACGCCCGGTGCCGCGCAGCAGGCGGGCCCTGCCGCGGCACCGCCTGCGCGCGGGCCCAAGCTGAGTTCTGGCGCCGTGCCGCTGGTGCCGTCGTTCGTGGACACCAATCCAGCACCCACTGCCACGGCGCCGACGCTGGCTAGAACATCGGGCGTTGCACCTGCCATCGCGCCCGCCGTGGCCACGGCCACAGCCCCCGCGGTGGCTCCTGCGACTGCCAGCAAGACCGCATTGCACATCGTCAGCCCCGAAGAGCTGTTCGACATTCAGCAGCAGGCCGAGTTTTTCATCTCCGTGGGCGAGCACCACCAGGCCATCGAGGTGCTCAAGAAGCACATCGCAGAGCGCGGCGACGTCTCGCCGCTGGCTTACCTGGAGCTGCTGCGGCTGTACCACACGCTGAGCCGGGTGGAAGAGTTCGCGCAGCTGCGCAAGCAGTTCATGCAGTCGTTCAATGCGCAGGTGCCGGAGTTCACCGGCTTTCACCGCACGGGGCGCATGCTGTACCACTACACCGATGCGCTCGCCGAGATCGAGGCGGAGTGGACGTCGCCTTCCGTGATGGCGCTTCTAGAGAAGTTTTTGTTCCGGCGCGACGGCGTCGGCGCCATCGAGCCCTTCGACATGGCGGCCTACGACGAGCTGCTGCTGTTGCTGGCCATCGCGCAGACCACCCCCGCTTCTGCACGGGGCGATGCGGCGTCGCCACGCCAGCGCACCACGCCGCTGGCACCGGACCGCATGGACTCGGTGGTGATGCCCGAGCCGCCCGCACAGCCTGCCGTCAAGCGCGACGACCTGCCGCTCGATTCGCTGGCGGCCAGCCTGGAGTTTGAATTTGACGAGTCGCTGCGCACGCCGCGCGCGGTGCAGCCGCCAGAGCCGCCAGCGGCCACGCGTCCCACGGTGGTGGCGCCCGGCGTCGCGGTGGACACACGGGGCGCGCCGCTGGACCTGGACTTGTCCGAGCCTCCCCACCTCACCCTCAGCGACTTGCCCGCCGTGCCGGTCACTCCCCCTCCGCCATCGGGCGGGGCCGTGGGCTTTGGCATGGACAACGACCTGATGGAATTGCGGCTGGAGCTGGAGCACAAAGAAAACAACCCCAAGGGCCGGCCCTGAGCCTGAGGGGCTGACGGTGCGGGGCTGAAGGCTCGCTGGCCTGTGCTGGGTGCAGCGCACACCGGGCTGGAGCGCGCTACTGGGCATAGGTTCAGCGGCCCAGTAGTTCAGCAGCTTGGTAATCTATCCATGCCGCTCCAGCGGGCGATATACCCAACGCCGCCGCGGGCCGCAGCCCGCAGGGCCCCCTGGTTCAGGCGGCGCCGCCTGCCACCTGCATCGCGCGCATCAGCGCTGTGGCTTCGGCCTCCGGGTCGGGCGCGTTGACCAGCGCCCTCACCACCGCAATAGACCCCACGCCCGTCGCCAGCACTTCCGCGAATTGCCCGGCACCGATGCCGCCGATGGCCACCTGCGGGTAGTGCCGCAGCAGCCGGGCGTACACGCCCAGGCGGCCCACGCCCTGGGGTGCGGTGGCCATCTTTTTGAGCGTGGTGGGGAACACGGCGCCCATGGCGATGTAGCTCGGGCCCACCGCATCGGCGCGCACCATCTCGGCATACCCATGGGTGCTCACGCCCAGGCGCAGGCCCGATGCGCGCAGGGCCTGCAGATCGGCCGGGCTGAGCGCATCCAGGTCCTCCTGGCCCAGGTGGATGCCATAGGCGCCCGCGGCGATGGCCACCTGCCAGTGGTCGTTGATGAACAGCAGCGCGGACGTGCCCAGCACGGCCTGCACGGCGGCCCGCACTTCGCGGTCGATGGCCGCCGCGTCGTCGGACTTGAAGCGCAGTTGCACCGTGGGCACGCCCGCGCGGGCCATGCGGCCCACCCAGTCGGCGTCGGGCAGCACGGCGTACAGGCCCAGGTGCTGCGGGCAGGGGGCGAATGCCTGCGCGCGCGGCACGGGCTGCAGGTCAAAGTCCTCGGGCGCGTCGGGCCAGATTTCGGGCTGCACGGCGCCGGTGCGCTCGGTGCGCGCCTGCCAGGCCTGTGCCACGCATTCGGCGTCGTGGGCGATGAAACCCAGGGTGCTGCAGGCCTGCAGTGCCGCCAGATAGGCCGGGTCCTGCCGGGTGGGGGCAGGCGCCGCCTGGGGCGCAAAGCCCGCAAAGGTGGCGGCGTGGTGCGCAACGATCTGTTGCGCCAGGGCTTTCGTATCAAGCATCTTGAGCATGGTGCCAAAAAGGGGTGCCCAGCACGGGCGTGCTGGGCTGGGCGGCATCCTGCGCCGACATGGCGCCGGCCCGGCGCGCGGTGCGCCCGGCGTTCACCGCGTCGGCAAACGCGCCGGCCATGGCCACCGGGTCCTGCGCGAGGGCGACGGCGGTGTTCAGCAGCACGCCGTCGTAGCCCCATTCCATCACCTGGCAGGCGTGCGACGGCAGGCCCAGCCCGGCGTCCACCAGCATGGGCACGTTCAGCCGCTCGCGCAGCGTCTGCAGGGCATACGGGTTGACGGGGCCGCGCCCGGTGCCGATGGGCGCGGCCCAGGGCATGACGGCCTGGCAGCCCACGTCCACCAGGCGCTGGCACAGCACCAGGTCTTCGGTGCAATAGGGCAGCACCTGAAAGCCTTCCTTGATGAGGTGTTCGGCCACGCCCACCAGGTTGAGCGTGTCGGGCTGCAGGGTGTAGTCGTCGCCGATCAGTTCGAGCTTGATCCACGGCGTGTCGAACACCTCGCGCGCCATCTGCGCGGTGGTGATGGCCTCTTGCGCGCTGTGGCAGCCCGCGGTGTTCGGCAGCACCGGCACGCTGAGCTTGCGCAGCAGCTCCCAGAAGCTGTTGCCGCTCTCGGCCGGGTTGCTGCCCTGGCGGCGCAGCGACGCCGTGACCATGGCCGGCTGCGCGCGCTGCACGGCGGCCTCCAGCACGGCGGGCGAGGGGTAGCGGGAGGTGCCCAGCAGCAGCCGGCTGGCAAACTGCTGGCCGTACAGCACCAGGGGGTCGTGGGGCGTCGGGGTGGTCATGTCTGTACTATGAATTTGATAGCTGTTGGCGCTTGCTGGATCAGCGGTAGGGGCCGATTTTGCTCGAATTTGAGGGTGGATCAGCCCCCCGTCACGGGCGAGATGACCTCCACCCGGTCGCCCGGCTGCAGCGTGTGGGCGGCATAACGTGTGTTGGGCACAAAGGTGGTGTTCACCGCCACGGCGAACGGGGGCCGCGCGGCGATGGCGGCCACGGCGTCGGCCACGGTGGCGCCCTCGGGCAGGTCGTGCGGGGTCTGGTTGATGGAGATGTTCATGCGATGGCGCGGGCTGCTGATTCTGTGGCGCCGGCCGGGCCCTGTGGGGTGGGCTCCAGGTCCAGCGTCAGGTCAAAACGTTGCGAAAGCTGCGATTGTCCCGCGTTCAGCACCTCCAGCGTCACATCCAGCAGGGCGGGCGCGATCATGAAGCCGTGGCGGTACAGGCCGTTGATCTCCAGCACGCCGGGACGCGGCTGGCGGATAGCGGGCAGGTTGTCGGGCAAGGTGGGGCGGCACTGCGTGGCCAACTCCAGAATACGGCCTTCGCCAAAACCCGGGTGCACGGCGTAGGCGGCAGACAGCAGCTCCAGCGTGGAGCGCACGCTGGCAGGCGACAGGTCGTCAGACTCGATCTCGGTGGCGCCGATGACGAACAGGTGGTCTTCCTTCGGCGCGATGTAGATGGGGTAGCGCGGGTGCACGAGCCGCGTGGGGCGCTGCAGCGTCACGTCGGGGGCGTGGATGCGCGCCACTTCGCCGCGAACGCCGCGCAGCGCGGCCCACTGGGGCCGGGCGCCCAGGCCGCGGCAGTCGAGCACCCAGTCGGGCTGGCCCGGCTGGCCGGGGGCAAAGGCGTCGGGCGAGCGGGGTGCGTGCCAGTGGGTGCGCACTGCCAGCCGCTGCATCTCCACCACCAGGGCGGCGAGCAGCTGGCGGTTGTCCAGCTGGCCTTCGCCGGGCAGGTACAGGCCCTGCGCAAACCGGTGGGCCAGCGTGGGCTCGGCCTGGGCCAGGCCGGTGGCATCGAGCTTTTGCAGGCTGGGCAGCTCCGGCACGGTGCGCTGGTTGGTCTCCAGCTGGCGCGTCAGGCGCTGGGCCTCGGCGGCATCCTGACGGTGCCAGACGATGAGGGTGCCCGCCTGCTGGAAGAACACCGGCTCGGCCAGCGGCGCCAGCAGCTGAGGCCAGCGGGTGAGGGCGTGGTGGCCCATGCGCACCACGCCGGGCTCGGTGATGGCCGATTCGGCCAGGGGCGCCAGCATGGCCGCCGCCACGGTGGCGGCCGAGCCTTCGGCGGCCGGGCCGCCGGCGTCGTAGATGTCGACACGGTGCCCCTGGCGGGCCAGCTCCACGGCCAGAAGACGGCCCATGAGGCCTGCGCCCAGGATGGCAAAGGAAGAGGGTGACAGGGGCATAGGCGATTCGTGTGTCCGTGGGCTGCAGGCCAGGCGCGACGACAGTGCGAGCCAGGGTGCAAGGACAAAACGGGGCTGTGCCGTTGGTGGAAACTCCCCACGCCAGCATGACCTGGATCGGGTAGCGGGGCGGTTGCATGCCGGTGGCGATGCGGGGCCCCAGGGTATTTCTCAGTCCCCTTGCCGGCCATGCATCCATGACCGGGCGGGACACCCCTGTTTCGTCCGGAAAAATCAATTACAGCACATCCCTCTGCCGCGCCTTTTTGATGTGGCGCATAGGCCATAATTTTTGCCATGACATCTTCGACTCAGGCGCCCCCCGCGGCGCGGCGCTACGCACGCGTGCTTTCCATTGCCGGCTCGGACAGCGGCGGCGGGGCGGGCATCCAGGCCGACCTCAAGACCTTCAGCGCCCTGGGCTGCTACGGCATGACGGCGATCACCGCCATCACCGCGCAGAACACCTGCGGCGTCACCGGCATCCACGGCATTCCGCCCGAGATGCTCAAGGCCCAGATCGACGCGGTGGTGCAGGACATCGGCGTGGATGCGGTCAAGATCGGCATGCTGCATTCGCCCGAGGTGGTGCGCGTGGTGGCCGACGCCATCCGCACCTACCAGCTGCCGCACGTGGTGCTGGACCCTGTCATGGTGGCCACCAGCGGCGACCGGCTGATCGCGCAGGAGACGGTGGGCGTGCTGGTCCAGGAGCTGTTCCCGCTGGCCGAGGTGATCACCCCCAACCTGGACGAGGCCGGCTGGCTGCTGGGCCGCACGATCGAGGGTGTGGATGCGTTGCAGGGCGCGGTGGATGGCCTGCTGGCGCTGGGCGCGCCCGCCGCGCTGCTCAAGGGCGGGCACTTGCCCGGCGACTGGGTGGTGGACCTGCTGGGCACGCGCGGCGGCGTGGCGCAGCGGCTTGAATCAGCGCGCATCGCCACGCACAACGGCCACGGCACGGGCTGTACGCTGTCGTCCGCCATTGCCGCGCACCTGGCGCTGGGCCTGCCGCTGCAGCAGGCGGTGGAGCGCGCCCGCAGCTACATCCTGGGCGCCATCGCCGCCGGTGCCGACGTGCACACGGGCAAGGGACATGGCCCGCTGAACCACGGTTATGCGCCGGTGCCGCAGGTCGTGGTTTATTGATTCGGCGTTCTTCAACTTGAATCGTTCACGCTGAGCTTGTCGAAGCGCCGCGCAAGGCTTCGACAAGCTCAGCCCGAACGGTTTGTTCAAGTTAAATAAAAGATGCCGCAGCAATGGGGATGGTGCGGGACTGATGTATGGCTTTTAGGCTGCTACCGCTTGTCCATCAAGCGGTAGCAGCTATGAATTTGGTAGCAACGCCAGGGTGAAGGCGTTGCAGGCATCGCCAGGCTCGCAGGTCAGGCAGCGCGCGGCCGTGTGGCCAGCGCCAGCACAAAGCTGAACGCCAGCGCCGGCAGTGCCGACCCGGCCCCGGGCACCACTTGCGGGGCCAGGTGGTACACCGCAATGCCCAACACCCAGATGGCCACCGGCGCCGCATTCACGCGGCGTGCGTTGGCCAGCAGCGCGGGCGCGTTGGCGCCGAATGCCAGGCGCCCCAGGATCACGCCGAACAGCGGCACGAACACCGAGCTGAGCAGCAGCAGGAAGGGCTCCAGGCTGTGCATGGGCAGCACCAGCGCGAGGGCAGTGCACACGGCGGCCACGCCCAGGCCCCAGCGGCGCACGCTCCAGCGCGGCAGCAGGCTGTGGGCCGACACCGCGCCCGAGTACGTGTCGCCATAGGCGTTGTCCACCTCGTCGATGAGGATCAGCGACAGCGCGATCAGCCCGCCCTGGGCCAGCAGCAGCGCCTGCACCAGGTCCTTGCTGGGCAGCGTCAGCGCCACCAGCACGCCCAGGGTGTAGCACCACATGTTGGCCAGCGCGTAGCCCAGCCAGGTGCCGCGCAGCGCAGCGCCGCCGCTCTTGCCGTGGCGCGCGTAGTCGGCCACCAGCGGCAGCCACGAGATCGGCATTGCGATCACCAGGTCCAGCGCGGGCAGCACGCCCATGCCGCCTTCGCCCTTGCGCGTCCACAGCGCTTCAAAGCCCTGGGCCTGCGCCAGCGACAAGAACTGCCACGAAAGCCACAGCAGCGACAGCACCACCAGCGGCAGCGCCACGCGGGCGATCACCTTGCGCACCAGTTGCACCATCGATCCGCTGATGAGCAGCATCACCACGCCGCCCCACAGCAGTGTGGCCAGCACGGGCCAGTGCGCGCCGGCCAGGGTGCCGGACTGCTGGCCGATGGCCACCGTGGCATCGCGCATGACCACCAGCTCGAAGGTGCCCCAGCCCACCAGCTGCACGATGTTCAAGATGATCGGCAGGCTGGCGAACGTGCGGCCGTACACCGCGTGCATCAGCCCGGCGCTGGCCAGGCCGCTGTCGCAGCCCAGCTTGGCCACCCAGCCCAGCAGGCCTGCGCCCACGATGGAGCCGCAGACGATGGCGATCAGCGCCTCTTGCGTGCCCAGCGCGGGCATCAGATACGCGCCCACCTGCATGACCAGCAGGCCCACGCCCAGGCTGAACCAGAGTGAGGCGTGGTCGTGCCACTGGAAGACGCGGCGGTCGGGGGAGACGGGGGCCAGCGCTTCGTTGGTGGCAGCGGGCGCGGCGGTGTGGACAGGCATGGAGGGCTCCGTAGACAGACAGGCGTACAGAGCAGGGGCGGCCCGGGTGGCTGGCGCCCGGCAGCGCAAGGGTTGCAGGGCGTGGCGTCGTCGGACTTGGCTTCCCTGCGCGAGGATGATCTCACGCACACAGCCGTCAGGCGATCGGACGGCGGGTGTGCAACAGGTTCAAAGGGTGTGATCTCAGCCCCGCGCTCGGCGGGACACCCCTAGCATTGCCGCCCGAAGGCAGCGGCGCGATTGTGCCACGCGGAAACGGTCGGTTACGACCGGGGCGGCAAAGGGGGCAGGGCGTGAGCGCGGGTGAAGGAACTCCCCACGCACGCCCAGTCTTGGAACTTAGCAGCCCCGCGATGGCATCAGCCCTTGGCTTGCGCGCCGGCCAGCATGGCCTGCAGTGCGGCACGCAGCACGCCCGTGCCTTCCTCCGGACTGAGCAAGCCCGCGCTCACGAAGGCGCCGTTGACCAGCACCGCCAGCTGGGCAGCCAGCCGGTCCGGGTCGGCCGCCCCGAGCCGTACGGCGATGGCGCGCAGCTTTTGGCGCAGCGCCTGCATGTGCCGCTGCGATACCAGGCGCGCGGGGTGGTCCTGCTCGGCAAATTCGGCCGCCACGTTGATCTGCGGGCAGCCCCGGTAGTTCGAGCGCGCCAGGCGCTCGCCGATCCAGCCCATGTGCGCGTCCAGCTCGCCCGCCGGGTCATCGCGGAACTGCTGCGCCACTCCGTCCCACGTGGCCCAGAAGTCCACATCCTCCCGCTCCAGAAACGCCACGATGAGGTCGTCCTTGGTGGGGAAGTAGCGGTACAGGCTGGTCTTGGCGACCTCGGCCTCCAGCACCACCAGGTCGACCCCCACGGCGCGCACGCCGCGTTCGTAGAACAGCCGGGAGGCCGTGTCCAGGATGCGGCTGCGCACATCGGCGCCGTCGCTGGCGGCCGCTTTGGCAGCGCGCCTGGGCGCTGGGCGGGTGGGAGCGGCTGTGGCGCTTGCGCTGGCGTCCACCGACGGGAAACCCCGGCCGGCAACGGATTCAGACATTTTTGCGTTGGGCATGTTGACAATGATACAGACCTGTCTGTAATATTTAAAGAACAGACAGGTCTGTATCTTTTCGAGCCCAACCCATCGAGGACTGCCCCATGAATTCCACCCAGCCATCCATCGCCGTATTCGGTGCCGCCGGCCATACCGGCCAGTTCGTGGTGCAAGAGGCGCTGCGGCGCGGCCTGTCCGTTGTCGCCGTGGGCCGGGACGCACGCAAGCTGGCCGACACCATGCCGCCGGGCGTGGCCTGCCGTATCGCCGACCTGGCCGACCCGTCGAGCCTGGACCCGGCGTTTCCCGGCTGCGCCGTCGTCATCAACTGCGCCGGGCCGTTCATGGACACCGCCGTGCCGGTGGGGCAGGCCGCCCTGCGGGCAGGGTGCCACTACCTGGACGTGACGGCCGAGCAGGCCAGCACCCAGGCCACCTTGGACGGGCTGGATGCTCCGGCCCGCGCGGCGGGCCGTGTGGTGGTGCCGGCCGCTGCCTTCTACGGCGGGCTGGCCGACCTGCTGGCCAGCGCGCTCGCCGCACCGGGCCCTATCGACATGATCACCGTGGCGGTCGCACTCGACCACTGGTGGCCCACGGCGGGCACGCGCCGCACCGGCGAGCGCAACACCGCGCCCCGGCTGGTGGTCCAGCAGGGCCGACTGGCGCCCCTGGTGCCGTCCGCCGACGTGCCGGACTGGACCTTTGCCGAGCCGCTGGGCCGCCAGGCCATGGTCGAGATTCCGTTCAGCGAAGTCATCACCCTGGCCCGTCACCTGCCCGTGGGCGAGATCCGTTCGCTGCTCAATCGCTCTGCGCTGCAGGACATCCGCCATGCGGCCACCCCGCCACCCACGGCCACGGACGGCACGGGGCGCTCAGCCCAGCGGTTCGAGCTGGCCGTCCATGTGGTGCAGGGCGGCTCCAGCCGCATGGCCGGCGTGCGCGGCCAGGACATCTATGCGGTGACGGCGCCCATCGTGGTGGAGGTGGCGCAGCGCCTGCTCGGCCCTGCGTACCCGCACCGCGGCGCGCTGGCCCTGGCGCAGGCCGTCGATCCGGTGGACGTGCTGCAGTCGCTCCACGCGGCAGGTGCACTGCAGTGGTTTGGAGATGGTGCGCCGACCTGACCGGCGATAACCGCAACAACCGCAGTAACGGCGTTCACGGCGCTGCGCCGTGATGGCTGTTCAAGCTGCAGGGAGCTTCACGGGGATCGCGTAGTGCATCACCGACTGCTCGGACGTCGGGTGGTACTGCGCATCGTAGATCTCCAGGTCCGGCCCCAGGGAATGGGCCTGGCCGGACGACATCATCCAGCTGCCATAGATGTAGTTGACCGTGGCATCTACATTTTGCGCGGGGCCGCGGTGGGTGAACCGCGCATAGGTCGCTGCTGGAAGCTCCAGCGCGGCCATGCCCGGTGGAACATCGCCGGGGCCTTGGACCTCGGTGCAGGCCAGGTAGCGCAGTTGCTCGCTGTCGGGCGCGGCCGGTGCCACCACGCCGTAGCAGACGCCGGGCACCGCGTTGGCAATTTCTTTCAGCCGCGGAATGAACTGTCCCCACAGGGGTGGCAGCTTTTGGCCCAGGTTGTTTTTCTCGGAGTCGATGCCGTAGTAGTCGGTGGGCAGGCCCACCATGCGCATCGCCGGCCGGGCTTCCATCGCGGGTGTCAGCGAGACGTTGTGCCGCAGGTGCGCCAGGTAGCTCGGGTCCAGCATGATCTTGCGCACGAAGAGCGAGCGATTGCCCATCTTGCGGTATTGCGACGGGGTCAGCCGAAAGCAGTCCTTGAACGCACGGGTGAAGCTCTCCTGGGTGTCGTAGCCCGCGGCCAGCGCGATGTCCAGCACGCTCAGGCGGGTGCTGGCCAGTTGCTCCAGCGCCTTGGCAAACCGGCGCGAGCGGATGTAGGTCTTCAAGGTCTCGTGGGTCAGCGCCTTGAAGATGCGCTGGAAGTGCCACTGGCTCAGGCCCGCGGCCCGTGCCACGTCGGCCAGCTCGATGTCGGATTCGAGATGGGCCTCGATGAAGTCGATGCCCTCCTGGAGTTGTCGCAGATGCAGCACGGGAGTCGGGCCTGTGGTTCAAGGTGTTTCGAAGAAACCGGTCATGGCCACCAGCCGGTTGTCGCCGTTGTAGCGGCCATAGCTCACCCCTTCGCCAATCACCTGGCCGTTGCCGTCCAGCATGTTCCATTTGGCAATGCTCTGCTGGTGGTGGCTGGCAAAGTAATGGGTCACGAAGTGGCCGCCGGGCACCTGGCGGTGAAAGTCGTCCATGTAGGCTGTCAGCTGCGTCCAGCCTTCCGTGGCGGCCAGCGGGTCGTTGTAGGTGCAGGCAGGGTCGAGGGACTGGGCGAACAGCGCGTCGCGCTCGGCAGCCGAGTCGGTCTTCCACGACGCGGTGTAGGTGTCCCAGATGGATTGAAGGGGTTGAGGGCTCATGGTGGTGCTCCGATGGGTGTTGAAGGGAGACGCCATCGTGCCGGGCACGTACGTGCCGATTGGACATTTTGTGCTTATTTTTGCGGCCCTAAGGTCTTCCGAGAGTCCTACGTGATACACACGTCGTTTTCAAATATTGGGGGCAGCAAATGCATTGTTCCGTGTGTGGCAGGACGCACCCGCAGGAATCTATTGAAATCATGTTTCGCTTGCCAGACGAGGCGGCAGCACTTTTGGAGCAAAAGCAATAAGAGCGCGTTCAGGCCAACGAGGATCTATGCGCAATCGACGGGGAGCGATTCTTTGTTCGAGCCGTTTTGCCTCTACCCGTAGTCTCACGGACGCGACCCTACAACATTGGGATATGGGTGGAGCTGGACCGGACTTCACTTGAGCGTGTCGGCGTGCTATGGAACGATCCAAATCAAACGAGTGAGCCGCCATTCAGCGTCCGCATCTCAAATGAAATCCCGTTGACTGGAGGCTCCTGCGGAACTGCGGCGACTTTGCACCTCACGGGACCTACCACGCGGCCAAATGTGCTGGTGTTGCCCGCAAATGTTTGTCTTTACGAAGAGCAAGCAAACGGCATCACCACCCACCGCGCAGGTGAATACAGTGAGTTCGCATTGTCGAGAGAAGGGCTTGGCTCTGAATCCTGAGCAAGCTGAGATATAGGGCGTCGCGATGAAGTCAGAATGAGACTTTTCGTCCAAGCCACATTTGTGAGAGGCGCGGCGGATGTGGCCCATCCGCGCTGTTCTCAGGCTTGGGCGCCTTGTGCCACACCCAGCAATTGGTGCAGCCGCGCACTGGTGGTCGTGTACTGCAGCGCCACCTTGTCGCCCTTGAGCGCCTCGGCCGCGCCGAACGCAGCCAGCGTGGCTTCATGAAAGCCGCACAGGATCAGCTTGCGCTTGCCGGGGTACGTATTGATGTCGCCCACCGCGTGGATGCTCGGCACGCTGGTGCGGAACGCCTCGGTGTCCACCACCAGCTGCTTGCGGTCCATGGCCAAGCCCCAGTCGGCAATGGGCCCCAGGCGCGGCGAGATGCCCAGCACCGGCACCAGCAGGTCCAGCGCCAGCGCGCGGGTACTGCCATCGGCATCCACCAGCTGCAGTGCGGCCAGCCGGTCGCCCGCAGTCTCGATGCCCGTGATCTGCGCGGCCTCGACATGGATGCGGCCTGCATCCCGCAACTGCTGCAGGCGCTGCAGCAGGGCGTCAGGCGCCTGGAACACATCGCGGCGGTGCAGCAGGCTCACGCGGGTGGCCTGGCCTTGCTCGGCCAGCTCCACTGCACGCGCCACGGCGGGCTCGTCGCCCCCGTGCACCACCACATGCTGCCCGGCCAGCTCGGTGTTGGCAGGCAGGCTTTGGTAGTGCACCTGCGTGCCCACATATTGCTCGATGCCGTCCACCTTGAGCGCGCGCGGCACAAAAGCGCCCACGCCCGCCGCGATGAACACGCTGCGGGCCAGCAACTGCGCACCCTGCGATGTCTCGACCAGCAGGCGTCCGTCGTCCTGTAGAGACAGCGCAGCGACCAGCGTGTTCAGGTGCCAGTGGGTGTTGAAGGGCTCGATCTGCCGCAGCAGCAGCGCCGCCAGCTCGCGCCCGGTGCACACCGGAATGCCCGGAATGTCATAGATGGGCTTGTCGCCATACAGCTCGACGCACTGGCCGCCCGCATGGGGCAGGGCGTCGATCAGGTGGGCGTTGATGCCCTGCAGGCCCAGCTGGAAGACCTGGAACAGGCCCACGGGGCCGGCGCCGATGACGACGGCATCGGTTTCTTGAATCATGGTCGTGGGGCCCGGGTGGCAGCGTCAGGCGCCACGTCGCGTTGGATCGACACAAACCGTTCACGCTGAGCTTGTCGAAGCGCGGCGCAAGGCTTCGACAAGCTCAGCCCGAACGGTGGGAGGTGGAGGATCACTTCACCAATTCATTGACTTTGCCGGGCTTGCCATTCCACTCGTCCGCATCGGGCAGGGCGGGCTTGCGCTTGGTGATGCTCTTCCAGCCGTCGGCAAAGGACAAATCGGCGTTGAGCTTGATGAAGGCGATCTGGTCTGCGGGCAGGTCTTCTTCGGCAAAGATGGCGTTGGCCGGGCACTCGGGGATGCACACGGCGCAGTCGATGCACTCATCGGGATCGATGACGAGCATGTTCGGGCCTTCGCGGAAGCAGTCCACAGGGCACACGTCCACACAATCGGTGTACTTGCACTTGATGCAGTTTTCGGAGACGACGTGGGTCATGACAGTGTTGTGTGGGTCGGTGAAAACCCTCGATTTTAAAAGCTTTCACCGACCTTTGGTTACAGGGCCCCTCTCTTGGGAGGGATGTCTTACGAATTTGCCTTCAAACGCCTGACGTCGTTGGTTCGCCTTGCCGTGCCAAAGCACTGTCTGCGGCTCCCGCCTGGTCACGCGATGGAGGGTCAACCCGTCTCTGGCCTGATGTGGATCAGTTCACCAGCACGGCGCCGGCCGTCTTGTGGCTGGCGGTGTCCACCAGGATCAGGGAACCGAGCACGCGTGCCGTGCCGAACGCAGCCGCCGGGATGGCCTCTTGCAGCAACAAATCCACATGGCCGATGGCGTTGGGGTCGAGCTGCGTGGCGGCTTCTTCGGCCAGCGTGTTGATGTTGAGCTTGTGCACCACGGCTTTCACCTTGGCCTTGACCCAGCGGTGGCCGTGCAGCGCCCAGTAAACGCGGCCCGCGACCAGGGGTTCGTCGTCCATCCAGGCCACCGTGGTGCGCAGCTCACGGCTGGCGGGCCAGGCGGGTGCGGGGGCCGGGGTGTCGCCAAAGTCGTCGTCGGCGGGCGCAGCGGCAGCCGCCGTGGGTGCGGCCAGGATCCAGTCGCCGCGCGAGACGTCCACCTCGCGGTCCAGGATGATGCCGGCGCTGGTGCCGGCAGGCACATCGGTGGGCCGGCGGGCGTGGTCCAGCACCTGGGCCACGGTGGCCAGCTGGCCGCTCGGGAAGATCTGCACAGCCGTGCCGGGCGCAACGCGGCCCGACGCCACACGGCCCCAGAACACGCGGCGGCCCTGGGATGTGTCCGACGACGAGGACGAGGATTTCTCGACCCACTGCACGGGGAAGGCCACGGGCAGGGCGATGTCGGCGGGCGTGTTGGGCAGCTCTTCCAGCACCTGCAGCAGCGTGGGGCCTTCGTAGCCGCACCAGCCGGGGTGGGCATCCACCACGTTCCAGCCCTTGAGGGCTGACACGGGCACCGTCGCGCGCACGGCAATGCCGGCGGCCTGGGCAAACGCGGCCAGCGCGCCCTGGATGTGCTTCCAGGCAAGCGCTGGGTCTTCCACCGCATCAAGCTTGTTCACGGCGAACACCAGAGAGTGCACGCGCAGCAGGTGGGCCAGCAGGCTGTGGCGGCGGGTCTGCGGCAGCAGGGCCAGGTCGGCGTTCTTCCAGTCGAGCTTGGTGGCATCGACCAGCACCACGGCGGCATCGGCGCTGCTGGCGGCCGTGACCATGTTGCGGGTGTACTGCTCGTGGCCGGGCGCATCGCCGATGATGAACTTGCGCGACTCGGTGGCGAAGTAGCGGTAGGCCACGTCGATGGTGATGCCCTGCTCGCGCTCGGCGGACAGGCCGTCGGTCAGCAGGGCCAGGTCGGTCTCGCCCTGGCGCTGCACACCGGCCAGGTGGTCCTGCAGCACGGCCTTGCTGTCCACCAGCAGGCGGCCGATCAGCGTGCTCTTGCCGTCGTCCACCGACCCGCAGGTGATGAACTTCAGGGCGGAAGCATGGTTGTTTGGGGCTGTACCGCTTGCCTGCAAAGCACTGCTAGCTATCGAATTCATAGTGGTCATCAGAAGTACCCGTCTTTTTTGCGCTTTTCCATCGAAGCTTCGCTCGTCTTGTCGTCCATGCGCGTGGCGCCGCGCTCGCTGACGTCGGCGGCCAGGGTCTCGATCACGATGTCGGCCGCGGTGGCGGCGGTGCTCTCCACCGGCGCGGTGCAGGTGATGTCGCCCACGGTGCGAAAACGCACGTCGCGCGTCTCCACCACATCGCCGTCGCGCGGCGGGGTCAGTTCGGTCACCGGCATCAACATGCCGCGGCGGTCCACCACCTGGCGCTTGTGGGTGTAGTAGATGCTGGGCAGCGCAATGTTCTCGCGGTCGATGTACTGCCACACATCGAGCTCGGTCCAGTTGCTGATCGGGAACACGCGAAAGTGCTCATTGGGCTGCAGGCGGGTGTTGAACAGGGTCCACAGCTCGGGCCGCTGGGCCTTGGGCTGCCACTGGCCGAAGCTGTCGCGGTGCGAGAAGATGCGCTCCTTGGCGCGGGCCTTTTCCTCGTCGCGGCGCGCACCGCCGATGAGGGCGTCAAAGCGGAATTCCTCGATCGCTTCGAGCAGCGTGACCGACTGGTGCACATTGCGGCTCTCGCCGGGGTGCGACAGGCGCACGGTGCCGCGCGCCATCGAGTCTTCGACACTGCGCACGATGAGCTCGGCGCCCAGCTCCTTGGCGCGGAAGTCGCGGAAGTCCGTCACCTCGGGGAAGTTGTGGCCCGTGTCGATCATGAGCAGCGGGTACGGAATTCCGCCGCCGCTGGCCTTGGTGCCAAACGCTTTCTCGGCGCACTTGAGCATCACCAGCGAGTCCTTGCCGCCCGAGAACAGCAGGGTGGGGCGCTCGAAGGCGGCGGCGACTTCGCGCAGGATGAAGATGGTTTCTTCTTCCAGCGCGTCCAGGTGCGAGTTGTTCAGGTGGTAGCTCATGTCGTTGTTCTGCAGCTGCGCGGCATCGGTGCGGGCGTTCATGGTGGGATCAGTGGTGTTTCGTGCGGATGCGCGTTCGAACCATCAGAACCGTTCGGGCTGAGCCCGTCGACAGGCTCAGGACAGGCTTGTTGAAGCTCTGCGCGGCGCTTCGACAAGCTCAGCGTGAACGGTTTCTGGGTATCAGTGAGCTATGTGAAGGCCGCACTCACGGTTGTCTTCGCCCTTGGTCGGGTCCACGTAGTCGAAGTTGTTGGGCAGGCCGTGCTTCACGCAGTATTCGTGCAGCTCCTTGGACGACCAGTGCAGCAGCGGCGCCACCTTGATCAGGCCGTCGGGGTTGATGCTCACTGGGTCCATCTGCGCGCGCACGGCGGTGTCGGTGGCGCGCAGCGCGGTGAACCAGACCTTGGGGGCGGTCTCGCGCAGGGCGCGGGCAAAGGGCTCGAGCTTCACTTCTTCGGTGAAGGCCGCGTGGCGTGGGTCGTCCAGCGCAGGCGTTGGGCCGTCCACCGCCTCGCGGTGCGCACGCGAGCGCAGCGGCAGGTAGATCTTGAGGTTCAGGCCTAGCTGCCGGGTCACCTCGTCGGCAAAGCGGTAGGTGGCTTCGGTGTTGTAGCCGTTGTCCATCCAGACCACCGGCACAGCGGGGTTCATCGCGGACACCATGTGCAGGATCACTGCCTCGAACGGGCGGAAGTTGGTGGTGACGATGGGGCTCTGGCCCAGGCCCAGCGCCCAGGCGACGAGGCCTTCGGCGTTGCGGCCCAGGTCGGCATTGACGCGTGCGAGATCGAATTGGCTCATGGTGGGGTGCTCGTGGATGTGCGTAGCAGCGCTGCGGCCTGGCTCAGGCGGCAGCCTTGTCGGCAAAGATGGGCTGCGGGTGCACCGCGTCGCCCTGGTAGAAGCCGGGGAACATCTCGAACTGGCGCTGCGCGTCGGCCGGGTCCACGCCATCGCGCAGCACGGCCGACGAAAAGCCGGTGCGCTGCATCTGCACCAGCTGGTCGATCAGCACGTCGCCCGTGGCGCGGATGTCGCCCGCAAAGCCGCGGCGGCGGCGCAGCAGGAAAGCCTGGCTGAACGCGCGGCCATCGGTGAAGTTGGGGAAATGCAGGTCCACGCGCTCGACGCCGTCGAGCGGCAGCGCCAGTGCGTCGGCATCGTTGGCCAGCGCCACGGTGCGGGCATCGCCCTCTGCGGGCGGCTGGTGGTCTTGGGAGGCAAGAATTTTCATGGGTCTTATCAGGGCTTGGCGGCTGGCGATCAGGCGGTGGCCAGCTCTTCCTTGGCGGGGTGGCGGGCGGTCTTGGCGGCTTCCTTGAAGGGGTCGAGGCCGGTGCGGCGCACGGTGGTCTGGAAGGTCTCGCCGCTTTCACGCAGGCTGCGGTAGGTGGTCAGCACGGCTTCGATCACGTCGGGCACTTCGGCGGCCGAGAACGACGGGCCGATCACCTTGCCGGCCACCGCGGCGCCCGACAGGTCCGAGCCGTCCGATCCACCGAGCGTGACTTGGTACCACTCCTTGCCGTCCTTGTCGACGCCCAGGATGCCGATGTGGCCGCTGTGGTGGTGGCCGCAGCTGTTGATGCAGCCGCTGATGTGCAGGTCGATCTCGCCGATGTCGTCGAGCTCGTCCAGGTCCTGGTAGCGCTGGGTGATGGCCTCGGCAATCGGCAGCGAGCGGGCGTTGGCCAGCGCGCAGAAGTCGCCGCCGGGGCAGGCGATCATGTCGGTGAGCAGCTGCACGTTGGCGCTGGCCAGGCCCAGGGCCTTGGCTTCTTCCCACAGGTCGAACAGGCGGCTGGCGTGCACCCACGGCAGCACCACGTTCTGGTCGTGCGTCACGCGGGCTTCACCGGCGGAGTACTTGTCCACCAGGTCGGCCACGGCGATCAGCTGTTCGCTGGTCGCGTCGCCGGGCGACTGGCCGGGGCGCTTGAAGGACAGCGTCACGGCGCGCAGCTGCGGGTTCTGGTGCGCATGCACGTTGCGCTGCAGCCAGCGGCCAAAGGCCACGTGCTCGGCGGCCTGGGCCGTGAGCGATGCCTGCAGTGCCGCAGGGTCCACGTCGGCGATATCGGCCGGCGGGGGCGCCACGAAGCACGCGGCCACGCGGTCGAACTCGGCCTGGGGCACGGTGTGCGGGCCGCCGTCGATCTCCACGATCTGGCGGTACTCTTCTTCCACATCGTCGATGTACTGCTGGCCTTCGGACTTGACCAGGATCTTGATGCGGGCCTTGTACTTGTTGTCGCGGCGGCCGTGCTCGTTGTACACGCGCACGATGGCCTCGATGTAATTCATGATCTGGTTCCAGGGCAGGAACTCGCGGATCACCGTGCCGATGACCGGCGTGCGGCCCATGCCGCCGCCCACGAAGACCTTGAAGCCGATCTCACCCGCCTCGTTCTTGACCAGGTGCAGGCCCACGTCGTGCCAGCCGGTGGCGGCGCGGTCGTCCTTGGCGCCGCTGATGGCGATCTTGAACTTGCGCGGCAGGAACGCGAACTCGGGGTGCAGCGTGGTCCACTGGCGGATGATTTCCGCATAGGGGCGCGGGTCCACGATCTCATCCACGGCCACGCCGGCCAGCGCGTCGGTGGTGGTGTTGCGGATGCAGTTGCCGCTGGTCTGGATGCCGTGCATGTCCACGGTGGCCAGCAGGTCCATCACGTCGGCGCTCTTGGACAGCGGGATCCAGTTGAACTGCACGTTGGTGCGCGTGGTGAAGTGGGCGCAGTTCTTGGGCAGGAAGGTGGTGCCCAGCAGGCCCTGGCCTTCCATGGCCGCCTTGAACACGGCCGCTTCGGGCTCGTCGTACTCGCGGGCGATGGTGGCCAGCACGCGCAGCTGGCGGCTGGCGATCTCGCCGTAGGGCACGGCCACACGCAGCATGGGGGCGTAGCGCTGCACGTACCAGCCGTTTTGCAGGCGCAGGGGGCGGAAGTCGTCCTCGGCCAGTTTGCCGGCCTGCCAGCGGTTGAGCTGGTCGCGGAACTGGTGCGCGCGCTGCTCTACAAACTTCTTGTCGAAAGGGGTGTATTGGTACATCGTGGACCCATCAGATCATTATTAATTTGGCGCCCGCCCAGGCCAGCAGCACGGACAGCGCGGAGCGAATCAGGCGTTCAGGCGTGCGGGTGACCAGGCGCGAGCCCAGCCAGATGCCCGGCAACGAGCCAGCCAGCAATTGTGCAAGCAAAGGCCAGTCCACCGAGCCCAGCGTGGCATGGCCCAGGCCCGCCACCAGCGTCAGCGGCACCGCGTAGGCGATGTCGGCGCCGATCACCCGGGGCAGGGGCAGCAGCGGGTAGACCAGCAGCAGCACCGTGACGCCGATGGCGCCAGCGCCCACCGAGGTAAAGGTGACCATGGTGCCGATCACGGCGCCCAGCAGCACGGGCAGGGACCAGTGGCGGGGGCGGGTGGCGTGCTCGGCACCGGCCACGCGCTTGGCGTGGTCGGCCGCCTGCCGTTCGCGCGAGAAAGCCACCACCTTGTACAGCGTGGCCGCAGCCGTCAGCAGCAGCGCAAAGCCTAGTGTGGTCGTCATGATGCGCTGCGCCGTGCCGCTGGCGGGGCCCAGAATCTGCAGCGCCCACAGCGACACCAGCGCAGCCGGGATGCTGCCCGCGCACAGCTGGCCCACCACGCGCCAGGGCACCAGGCGCTGGCGCGCCATGCTCACCGTGCCGCCCATCTTGGTGAAGGCGGCGAACAGCAGGTCGGTACCGATGGCCAGGTGCGGCTTCACGCCGAAGAAAAAGATCAGCACAGGCGTCATCAGCGAGCCACCGCCCACGCCGGTCAGGCCGACGATCAGCCCCACCGCAAACCCCGCAAAAACAAACGCCAATTCATGCATGGCAGCGAATGTAGAGGCCTCGCTTATGAAAACAAACTATTGTTTTTGACTTCCAGTATGTCGTTTTTCGTATAAGCAAGGATTGGTGCGGGATGTAGCGGGGTCGCTGTGCTGACTCGGCAGGGTGGCCGTCGCCCCATCACAGCCGCTCGCTGCCCAAGGCTTTGGCCAGTTTGGCGTCTAGCGGCAAGGGTTCGCCCTGCAGCCTGGCGGCCAGCAGCTCTGCGCACAGCAGCGCCAGCGTGAGGCCGCGGGCGCCCATGGCGGTGCAGACCCAGACGCCGGGCAGGGCGGCGTGGTCGACCGGGCCGACGATCGGCAGGCGGTCGCCGGCGGTGCAGCGCACACCGGCCCAGGACTGGATCGCACCGGCAGGTCGCGTCGGGCTGGCGGTTGCTGCGGGGCGCTCGTCGGAGGGCAGCACGGTGCCGAAGGCAGGCTGTAGCTGCTGCGCCACCGCAGGCAACAGCGTCTGCAGCTTGGCCCAGTTGGTGGCATGCGCGGCCTGCTGGTCGGCGGGCGACGGCGGCAGGGTGCTCACACCGCGCTCGAAGGTGGAGCCCATCACCCAGGCGGTGGGGCGGGGATTGCTCGCGCCCGCCCCGCTGGTGCCGTCAGCTTTGTCATCGCTGTGGGGAAACCGGGGGACCATGTTGCCGTGGCCATTGACCGGGAAGGGCACAGTAGGCGCATCTGCGCCGTCTGCCGCCGAAGCCCACGACACCTGGCCGCGCACACGCTGCAGGGGCCAATGTGTCGGCAGCAGGTGCGGACTGCCGGACCCTGCCGCCACGATGACGACAGGCGCTTCGGCCAGCACCTTGCCGTGTTCGTCCAGAGCCTGCCAGTGGCCGGTAGCGCCAGGGGAGGCAGTCTGGGCCGCTGTGTCGGTGGCAGAGTCTTCTTGCTCTGGGGCTGGTCCGTCCGCAGGAGCATGTTCCACACGCCGTAATTGCGCCACCTTGCACTGCCCCCGCCAAGCGATGCCCGGCTGCGCCATCAGCGCCGCCACCAGGCGGGGCGGCCGCACCCAGCCGCCCTGGTGGTGCCAGCACGCGGTGGTGGACGCAGGCAGGCCCGCAGCCTGCAGGGTTTCGGCACTGGCAACCTCGCTCCAGTCGGCACCAGACCCCTCGGCCCAGTCGGCCGCCAGGCCCGGCGTGCCATCGGTGCGGTGCTCCAGCACGCCGCAGGGCGACCAGTCCACGCCCTCCCTCAGCAGCCAGCCAGCCTGCTGCAAGGTGGTGCGCACGCCGCTGCGCGACAGCCGCGACAACACGCTGTCGTCGGGCGACACGTGAGATGCGAACACGCCCGCAGGCAGGCCCGACGCGCCCGCCGCGGGGGCGTCGGCCTGGTCGAGCACCTGCACCTGCCAGCCACGGCGCGCCAGGCTGGCGGCGGTAGCCGCGCCGGCCATGCCACCGCCGATCACGATGCACCGGCCGGGCGGCTGCGGGGCGAGCCCTGCGCCCTGGTACCAGTCCTTGTTGGATGTGCGGGGCTCCCAACGCGGGTCGTACACCGCGTGCAGGTTGTCGCGCTTGGGCGGCACTCCCGGTACGCGCGTCACGTCGAAGCCGCACTGCGCCAGCGCATCGCGCACGGCGCGCGCAATGGTCCAGGTGGCCAGCCGCGTGCCCCGCCGGCAGCAGCGCGCCACGGCTTTGAGGGTGTGCGGGTCCCAGATCTCCGGGTTGCGCTGCGGGCTGAAGCCGTCCAGATAGACCGAGTCCACTGTCACGCTCTGCGCGCGCAGCATGGCCTGCGTGTCGCCCACAAACAGGGTGAGCAGCACACGGCCCTCGTCAAAGCGCAGACGGTGCACGCCCGGCAGCAGGCCCCACCACTGGCGGTGCAGTTCCTCGGCCAGCGGCGCCAGGTCGGGGTGGGCCGTGGTGGCGCGCAGCAGGTCGGCCGCGCTCACGGGCCAGGCCTCGGTCGACACGAAGTGCAGCAGGGTGGGGCGTGCGGGGTCGGCCCGCCAGGCAGCCCAGGTCACCAGGAAGTTCAGCCCGAAGCCGAACCCGGTTTCCAGAATGCGCCATTGCGGCTGCCCCGCCCACGCCGCGGGCAGGCCGCAGCCGTGCAGGAAAACGTGGCGGGCCTGGTCCAGGCCGCCTTTTTCACTGTGGTAGCGGTCGCCGAAGCGGGGGCTGTAGGGGGTGCCGTCCGGCAGCCAGTCCACTGGTTCGGACATGAGGCTTGGACGTGTGTGCTGACTGGGTGTTGCGACGGGTGCGAAAGGGTGCGCGGTTCGCTGCTTACTCGCTGGGGGGCACGTAGCCGGCCGCAGCATCTGCGCCACCGCCAAAGAAGTGATTCTCCATCTGCCGCGCCAAGTACTGGCGGGCGCGGGCGTCGGCCAGGTTCAGGCGGTTTTCATTGACCAGCATGGTCTGGTGCTTGAGCCAGCCGGCCCACGCTTCCTTGCTCACGCTTTCCCAGATGCGCTTGCCCAGCTCGCCGGGGTAGGGCGGAAAGTCGAGGCCCTCGGCTTCCTTGTTGAGCTTGATGCATTGGACGGTGCGTGCCATGGGGTTTCCTTGTGTATGAATGTGGGGTGAGCCGCGTCCTGGAGGTGGTGCGGCTCAGATGATTTGGATATAAAGAACTGAAATCTCAGTAGTTCCAGTTTTGTAGAGGGGCTTTCAGAATGCGCTTCATCGGTGATTTGCACCGTTCAGCATTCCAAAAAAGAGGCCTCCCAATGAACTTTCGCCGCGACTTTATCAAGTTTCCCTTCGCCGCCGCCCTGGTGGGCAGCTTGGCCCTGACGGCATTGCCGTCGTTTGCGCAGTCCGTGACGCTGCTCAATGTGTCGTACGACCCCACCCGCGAGCTGTATGTCGACTTCAACCAGGCGTTCGCCAAGCACTGGAAAGCCAAGACCGGCCAGGACGTGACCGTCAAGCAAAGCCACGGCGGCTCGGGTAAGCAGGCGCGCTCCATCATCGACGGGCTGGACGCCGACGTGGCCACCCTGGCGCTGGCCGGCGACACCGACGCGCTGCACACCAACGGCGGCTGGATCCCCAAAGACTGGCAAAAGCGCCTGCCGCACAACAGCTCGCCCTACACCTCCACCATCGTGCTGGTGGTGCGCCAGGGCAACCCCAAGGGCATCAAGGACTGGGATGACCTCGTCAAGCCCGGCATCAGCGTGATCACGCCCAACCCCAAGACCTCGGGCGGCGCCCGCTGGAACTACCTGGCCGCCTGGGAATTCGCCAAGCGCAAGTACGGCGGCGACGCCAAGGCCAAGGACTTCGTGGCCAAGCTGTACGGCAACGTGCCCGTGCTGGACACCGGCGCGCGCGGCTCCACCATCACGTTTGCCCAGCGCAACCAGGGCGACGTGCTGATCGCCTGGGAGAACGAGGCCTACCTGCTGGAAAAGGAATTCGGCACCAAGTTCGACGTGATCGCGCCCTCGATCTCCATCCTGGCCGAGCCCGCCGTGACGGTGGTAGACAAGAACGTGGACAAGAAGGGCACACGCGCCGTGGCCGAAGCCTACCTGCAGTACCTGTACACCGAAGAAGGCCAGGACATCGCCGGCAAGCACTTCTACCGCCCCGCTGTGTCCGACAAGGCCAAGGCCAAGTACGCCAAGCAGTTCCCCAAGCTGAACCTGTTCACCATCAACGACGCGTTCGGTGGCTGGGACAAGGCGGCCAAGGAGCACTTTGCCGACAACGCCAGCTTCGACCAGATCTACACCAAGAAGTAATTTCACCCCGAAGCGGCCCTGCGGCCGCCTCCCCTCAAGGGGCGCCACCCGTGGCCCGGCGAAGCCGGATCCACGGTGGCGCTGGTCTGACCACGCCCTCTGGAATCCTCTCTCATGTCCGCTCTTCTCATCGCCGGCAGCCCCTCCGAGCGTTCCCGCTCCGCCGCTCTGCTGGACGCTGTCGCCCAGCGCCTGACGGTGCGCGGTGCGCTGGTGGACCGTATCCACATCCGCGACCTGTCGCCCCAGGCCCTGCTGCTGGCTGACTTCGGCCATCCCACTGTCGTGGGTGCCGTGGACCAAGTGGCCCAGGCCAGCGTGCTGGTGGTGGCCACGCCGGTCTACAAGGCCGCGTACAGCGGCGTGCTCAAGGTCTTTCTGGACCTGCTGCCGCAGACGGCGCTCAAGGGCAAGATCGTGCTGCCCCTGGCCACCGGCGGCAGTCCGCACCACATGCTGGCGCTGGACTATGCGCTGCGCCCCGTGCTGCAGTCGCTGGGTGCCAAGAGCATCCTGCCGGGCATCTACGCCACCGATGCCCAGGTCACGCTGACGCCCGAAGGCGCCTACCACGTGAACGAAGACATCGCCACGCGGCTGGACGAGGCCGTCAACGTGCTGGTCACGGAAACCCTGCGCCCCTCGCCCGCCCAGGCCACGCGGTTTGCGCCGGTGCACTTCTCCCAGGTGCGATGTAGCGTCTGACGGGCACCGCCCGCCGTGCGCGCCCCCACCGTGGGGTGTCGCAGCACAGCCGGGCTCCCGCATTTTCCGGTTCCCCTTTTTTTGACAGGCCCGCTGCCCTGAGCGGTGGGCAGGGCGGAGCACTGCCCGGGTTCAGACGCCACCTTTTTCCATGATTCAAAGGACATTCACCATGAGCACACTGACACGCGACGGCGCAGCCAGTTCAGACCGCGCGCAACATGCCCCGCCCGCCGGCGGCTTGGCCGCCCTGCGCAACATGTTCATAGGCTTTGTGGTCTTCACGGCCTTCGTGTTGATCGCTGCCTTCCTGCTGGCACAGCCGGTGCAGGCCCAGACCAAGGGGGAGTTGCGCATCGGCTACCAGAAGGCCGCCAGCCTCTTCGTGCTGCAAAAGGCCACGGGCACGTTGGAGAAGAAGCTTGCGCCCCTGGGCTTCGGCGTGAAGTGGGTGGAGTTTCCGGCGGGGCCCCAACTGCTTGAAGGCCTGAACGTGGGCGCCGTGGACGTCGGCTATGTGGGCGAGGCACCGCCCATCTTCGGCCAGGCCGCAGGCGCCAAGTTCGTCTACTTCGGGCACGACCCCGCCGCGCCGCGCGCCGAGGCCATTCTGGTGACCAAGGAATCGCCCATCAAGTCGGTGGCCGACCTCAAGGGCAAGAAGGTCGCGCTCAACAAGGGCAGCAACGTGCACTACCTGCTGGTCAAGCAGCTGGAGAAGAACGGCCTCAAGTTCACCGACATCACGCCCGTGTACCTGGCCCCGGCCGACGGCCGCGCAGCGTTCGAAAGCAAGAACGTGGACGCCTGGGTGATCTGGGACCCGTTCCAGGCCGCGGCGGAAAGAGCCACCGGCGCCCGCGTGCTGGCCGACGGCACGGGCGGCGTGGTCAACAACTACCAGTACTACCTGGGCGCGCGCGACTTCGTCACCAAGAACCCCAAGGTCATCGCAGCGCTGTTCGAAGACTCGGTGGCGCAAGGCATCTGGCTCAAGAAGAACCTGCGCCAGGCCGCAGAGCTGATCGCGCCGCTGCAAGGCCTGCCGGTGGACGTGGTCGAGCTGGCGCTGCAGCGCTACGAATTCAACGTCAAGCCCATCACGCCTGCGGTGGCGGCCGACCAGCAAAAGATCGCCGACACGTTCTTCGAGCTGAAGCTGATCCCCAAGGCCATCAAGGTGAGCGATGCCGTGGTGCTCGGCGCGCAGCCCTGATGCTCCGGCCCATTGAACACGCATCCATTTTCAGAAGAACACCATGACGACTTCGATCTCCCTGTCCCGCCGCCGCCTCGTCCAGGGTGCGGCCAGCGCTGTCGCGCTGCCGGCCTTTGGCGCACTGGCGCAAACAACCCCGGCGCGTGAGTTCCGCATCGGCCACCAGAAGGGGTTTTTGAGCCTCCTCAAGGGCCGCGGCACGCTAGAGAAGCGCCTGACCCCGCTGGGTGTCTCCATCAAATGGACCGAGTTCACCGCCGGCCCTGTGCAGCTTGAAGCACTGAACGTCGGCTCCATCGACTTCGGCGACGTGGGCGAAGCCCCTCCGATCTTTGCGCAGGCTGCAGGTGCTCCGCTGGCCTATGTGGCGGCCACCGTGCCACGCCCCAAGGCGGAGAGCGTGCTGCTGCCCAAGGGCTCGCCGATCAAGACCGTGGCCGACCTCAAGGGCAAGAAGATTGCGCTCAACAAGGGTAGCAACGTGCATTACTTCCTGGTCAAACTTTTGGAGAAGCACGGCCTGAAGTACAGCGATGTGAATGTGGCCTTTCTGCCGCCCGCGGATGCGCGCGCCGCTTTTGAAAAAGGCTCTGTGGACGCCTGGGTGATCTGGGACCCGTTCGCCGCCGCGGCCGAAAAGACGCTGGACGCCCGCCTTCTGGCCGACGCCACGGGCGTGGTGGGCAACCGCGCGTATTACTTCTCGTCGCTGCAGTATGCGGACAAGAACACCGATGTGCTGCGCATCGCGATCGAAGAGATCAACAAGATCGACATCTGGGCCAAGGTCAACCGCGACCTGCTGGCGGCCGAACTGGCCCCGCTGTTCGGCATCCCCAAGGCCGTGCTCGATTTGTCCACGTCGCGCGCCGAGTACGGCACCGGCCCGGTCACCCCCGAGATCCTGGCCGAGCAGCAAAAGATTGCCGACACCTTCTTCAACCTGAAGCTGATCCCCAAGCGCATCCAGGTGCGCGATGTGGCGCGCTCGCCGTGGTAGAGGGTGCACCCCCTGAGTCGCTTCGCGCCTTCCCCCTCTCTCGCTGCGCGGGAGGGGGACGCACCCGGTGGCCTGGCAGAGCCAGTTCCACGGGTGCACTGGCCTGGGCCGCGCCAGTTTTCAACGCCATGCGTCACACAGTCCGCCGCAATTGAAACCAAGGAGCCCTGACATGCCCACCGCTTCCGCTAACCCTGTCCACGACGCAGCGCGCCGCGTGCTGCGCACCACGGCCAACGCCTGGCGCCTGAAGGCACCGGCGCGCAGGCCGGTCCGTACGCGCAGGCGTGTGCAGGCCGATGTGGCGGCGGGCGGCATGCGGGCTTGTCCATTGCGTTTCGGCTTTTCGCTGGCGGGCTACGGCCTGGCCTTCTCTTACTGATCCCCTCACGGCACACGTTCAAGGCACGCGACGATATGAAGATCTTCTGGTTCATCCCTACCCACGGCGACAGCCGTTACCTTGGCACGGCCAAGGGCGCACGCCAGCTCAGCCTCGAATACCTGCAGCAGGTGGCAGTGGCCGCCGACAGCCTGGGCTACGAAGGCGTGCTCATCCCCACCGGCCGTTCGTGCGAAGACCCGTGGGTGATCGCGTCGAGCCTGCTGGCGGTCACCAAAAAGCTCAAGTTCCTGGTCGCCGTGCGCCCCGGCCTGCACCAGCCCGCGTTGGCCGCCCGCATGGCCGCCACGTTTGACCGGCTCTCCGGCGGGCGCCTGCTGGTCAATCTGGTGACGGGTGGCGACCGGGCCGAGCTGGAAGGCGACGGCGTGTTCCTGGACCACGCCACGCGCTACGAGCAGTCGGCCGAGTTCATCCGCATCTGGCGCGAGATCCTCACGCGCAGCCACCGGGGCGAAAGCTTCGACTACGAAGGCAAGCACCTGTCGGTCAAGGGCGCCAAGCTGCTGTTCCCGCCGCTGCAGGAGCCGCACCCGCCGGTGTACTTCGGCGGCTCGTCCGACGCTGCGCACGACCTGGCGGCCGAGCAGGTCGAGACCTACCTCACCTGGGGCGAGCCCCCGGCCGAGGTCGCCAAGAAGGTGGCCGACGTGCGCGCCCGGGCCGCCAAGCACGGCCGCACCGTGAAGTTCGGCATCCGCCTGCACGTCATCGTGCGCGAGACCGAGGCGCAGGCCTGGGCCGCAGCCGAAGAGCTCATCAGCCATGTGGACGACGAAACCGTGGCACGCGCCCAGTCGGTCTTTGCGCGCATGGACTCCGAAGGCCAGCGCCGCATGGCCGCGCTGCATGCCGGGGGCGTGAAGCGCAGCCGCGCAGATCTGGAGATCAGCCCCAACCTGTGGGCGGGCGTGGGCCTGGTGCGCGGTGGCGCGGGCACCGCCCTGGTGGGCGACCCTGAGACGGTGGCCGCGCGCATCACGGAATACGCAGACTTGGGGCTCGACCACTTCGTGCTGTCGGGTTACCCCCATCTCGAAGAAGCCTACCGCTTTGCCGAGCTGGTGTTCCCGCTGCTGCCGCTGGCCGTGCGCGAGAAGCTCACCGGCGGCAACCCGCTGGGTCCTTTCGGCGAAACCGTGGCCAACGACTTCGTGCCACGCGCTTCGCAAAGCTGAACGCACCGACGAGGAGCCACGCCATGAGCATCCAGTCCATCAACCACGTGCAGCTGGCCTTTCCGGCCGGTGCCGAGGCGCCCATCCGGCGCTTTTACGCCAGCCTGCTGGGCCTGCCCGAGGTGCGCCTGCAGGCGGGCAACACGCTGCGCTTTGCCGCGGGCACCCAGCGCATCGACCTGGTGCCCACCGAGCACTGGCAGCCCGCGCCCGCGGTGTCGCACCTGGCATTCGAAGTGCAGGACCTGCCGGCCCTGCGCCACCGCCTGCTGCAGGCCGACCTTCCGCTGGTGGAGAACCGCGCGCTGCCCGGCTATCTGCGCTTTTACGTCAAGGACCCGGCCGGTAACCAGCTGGAGTTTCTAGAGCCCGATCACGAACAGGAAATCACCCCATGACCCCAACCCAGACCGTCCGCGAGCTGCAGGTATCGCCTGTGGCCGATTCCGTCGATCTGCCGATCGACAAGCCCGTGCTGCCTGCAGCGCTGTCCCGCTTCCTGTCCGGCCTGCTGCAGCGCCTGCTGCCCTGGGCCGTGCCCGTGGGGCTCATCGTGCTGTGGCAGATCGCCTCGTCGCAGGGCTGGCTCTCCACCCGCGTGCTGCCGGCGCCGCTCGAAGTCATCAAGGCCGCGTGGACGCTCACCGTGTCGGGCGAGCTGTGGACCCACGTCAAGGTGAGCGCGGGCCGCGCGCTGGCAGGCCTGGCCATCGGCGGCGGGCTGGGCCTGCTGCTGGGCCTGCTCACCGGCTCGGTGCGCTTGTTCGAGACCCTGCTCGACTCCACTATCCAGATGGTGCGCAACATCCCGGCGCTGGCGCTGATTCCGCTGGTGATCCTGTGGTTCGGCATCGACGAATCGGCCAAGCTGTTCCTCATCAGCGTGTCGGTGTTCTTCCCGATCTACCTCAACACCTTCCACGGCATCCGCAACGTGGACCCGGGTCTGATCGAGATGGGGCGCACCTATGGCCTCGGCCGTTGGCAGCTGTACAAACAGATCATCCTGCCCGGCGCGCTCTCCAGCATTCTGGTGGGCCTGCGCTTCTCGCTGGGCCTGATGTGGGTGATCCTGATCGTGGCCGAGACCATCTCGGCGCAGGCGGGCATCGGCTACCTCACGATGAACGCCCGCGAGTTTTTGCAGACCGACATCGTGCTGGTCGGCATCCTGCTGTACGCACTGCTGGGCAAGCTGGCCGACCTGTTCGCCAAGGGCCTGGAGCGCTACTGGCTGCGTTGGCATCCGGGCTACCAGACGCCGTAAGGCGCACTGCAGCCCGACCCTCCATTCCAAGAATTGCGGACCACCATGACCACCTCTTTCAACCTTCACCGGCGCACCGTGCTGGGTGCCATCGCCGCGTTGTCGAGCGGTTTGGCCGCCGCGCAGGGCAAGCCTGAAACCTTGCGCATCGGACTTCAAAAGTCATCGACGCTCACCACCATCCTGCGCACGCGCGGCACGCTGGAGCAGTTGCTCGCGCCGCTCAACGTCAAGGTGACGTGGCACGAGTTCACCAGCGGCCTGCCGCTGCTCGAAGCGCTGAACCTGGGCAACATCGATGTGAGTGCCGACGTGGCCGACACCGTGCCGGTGTTCGCCCAGGCAGCGGGCGCCAACCTGACCTTCGTGGCGCAGGAATCGCCTTCGCCGTCGGCCCAGGCCATCGTGGTGCGCGCCGACTCGCCCATCAAGACCGTGGCCGAGCTCAAGGGCAAGAAGATCGGTTTTGCCAAGGCCGCCGGCGTGCATTTCTTGCTGATCGCTGCGCTGGAAAAGTCCGGCCTGTCGTTCAAGGACATCGAGCCTGCGTACCTGACCCCCGCGGATGGCCGCGCCGCCTTCGAGCGCGGCGCCATCGACGCCTGGGTGGTGTGGGACCCGTTCCTTGCCGCCGTGCAAAAGCAGTCCGCCGTGCGCGTGCTGGCCGACGGGCGCGACCTGGCCTCCTACCAGCGCTACTACCTGGCCGGCACCCCGTTTGCCCAGGCGCGGCCCGACGTGCTGCGCGTGTTCTTCAACGAGCTGCAAAAGGCCGGCGTGTGGGTCAAGCAAAGCCCCAAGGACGCGGCCGCGCTGCTGGCGCCCGTGTGGGGGCTGGATGCGGGCGTGATCGAGCTGGCCAACAGCCGCCGCAGCTACGAGGTGCGGGCGGTGGTGCCCGCTGCACTGACCGAACAACAACGCATCGCCGATGCCTTCTTTGCCGAAAAGCTGCTGCCCAAGCGCGTGAACGCGCTGGACGTGCCGCTGTTCAAGACCGGAGCCTGACACCATGACCCAGACGACCAACACCCCCGCCGCGCAAGGCGTGCGCCTGGAAGTGCGCGGCGTGGACAAGCGCTATGGCGCGCGCGACGTGCTCAAGAAGACCGAACTCGTGATCGAGCCCGGCCAGTTCGTGGCCATCGTGGGCCGCAGCGGCTGCGGCAAGAGCACGCTGCTGCGGCTGGTGGCGGGGCTCGAATCCGTCTCGGGCGGCGCGATCCGCCTCGATGGCAAGGACGTGGCCGGGCTCAGCGACGACACCCGCATCATGTTCCAGGACTCGCGCCTCTTGCCCTGGAAGCGCGTGGCCGACAACGTGGCCCTGGGCCTGCCGCCTGCGCGGCGCGGCGCCGCCGCCGACGTGCTGGCCCGCGTGGGCCTGGGGGACCGCCTGACCGAGTGGCCCGCGCGCCTGTCCGGCGGCCAGCGCCAGCGCGTAGCCCTGGCCCGTGCCCTGGTGCACAACCCGCGCCTGCTGCTGCTGGACGAGCCTCTGGGCGCGCTCGATGCGCTGACCCGCATCGAGATGCACCGCCTCATCGAAGGCCTGTGGCGCAGCAGCGGCTTCACCGCGCTGCTGGTGACCCACGATGTGCAGGAGGCCGTGGCCCTGGCCGACCGTGTGATCCTGATCGAGGACGGCCAGATCGCGCTGGACCAGCGCATCGACCTGCCGCGCCCCCGGTCGCACGGCGACGCTGCCTTTGCCGCCATCGAAAAACGCATCCTGGACCGCGTGCTGCAAAAGCCCGACGGCGAGCCGGCGCACGAAGCGCCGTGGCCCGGCGTGCCTGCGCATGGTCTGCGCTGGGCGGTCTAGCCGTTTCTAGGGCCTGCTGCCTTTCGCTGCTTTCTTCCTGTCTTCTGTCATTCCTTTCTTCGCCCTACGGCCCCATCAAGGAGAACCCCATGTCCATCCAAGCCATCAACGTCCGCAACCAGTTCAAAGGCAAAGTCCGCGAGATCGTGCGCGGCGATGTCGTCTCCGAGGTCGATGTCGAAACCCCCTGGGGCATCGTCACGTCGGTCATCACCACGCGCTCGGTGGACGAGCTGGCCCTGGTCGTGGGCTCCGACGTGGTGGCGCTGGTGAAGTCGACCGAGGTATCCATCGCCAAGCTGTGATGGATTTTGATAAAAATATGCCTCTACCGCTTGCTGGTAGAGCGCTGGCAGCTATAAAAAATATAGCGTTTGCATATTGACCCGGCGGCGCTGCCCACAGTGCGGCTCGCTCCCCAGGCCCTCTCGCAGGGCCTGATCCTTTTCGTACCCGCTAGCGCGATGAAAGGGTGCTTAGGCGCATGGATGCGCTGAATTCCACGGGCTTACCGACTGTCCGACTGGCCTAGCCAGTACCGTGAGCGTTCGACATCTCAAGGTTGCGGCACTCAACGTTATATCTTATGATGGATGTCATGCGAAAATCCACACCCAACGCCAGAGCCGCCGCCAAGGAGGCCACGCACGAGCGCATCGTGTCGGTGGCCTCGCGCGCGATCCGGCGCGAGGGCTACCACGGCACGGGCGTGGCGGACATCATGAAAGAGGCGGGCCTGACGCACGGCGCCTTCTATGCGCACTTCGACTCCCGCGAGGCCATGCTGGCCGAGGCCGCTGCCAAGGCATGCACCGAATCCGCAGCGCTGGCGGCCGGTGCCGCGGCCGGCGAGCCGTCGCCCCGCGCGCTGGCCGCCATGCTCTCGGCCTACTTGTCGCGCCAACATGTCGAGAGTGTCGAGATGGGCTGCCCCCTGGCGGCCCTGGGCTCGGAGACATCGCGCCAGGCACCCGAGGTGCGCCGCGTGGCCACCCGGCATATCAAGGAAATGGTCGATCT
Source organism: Acidovorax sp. LjRoot194 (assembly GCF_964253015.1). NCBI lineage: Bacteria > Pseudomonadati > Pseudomonadota > Betaproteobacteria > Burkholderiales > Comamonadaceae > Acidovorax > Acidovorax sp. LjRoot194. Next base: position 2,409,854 of record NZ_CAXUQB020000001.1, read on the forward strand.
CATCGGGCGCCAGTCGCCGCAGTGGGGCCAGCCCGCAGCCCACGAACAGGCGCTCGTCACCATGGCCACGATGGTGGGTGCGCTGGTGCTGTCCCGCGCGGTGGACGAGCCCGCGCTGTCGGACTGCCTGCGCGAGGCCGCGCTCAAGCACCTGATACAGCTGACGAACTCGACGCACGCTGCAGACGCTGCACCTGCCACGCCGCCCGGCGCGCCCGGCTGACTTCCCCAGTGGCGCGCTTTTTTTTGCCTTTACATATGATGATCATCATGCGAATTTGCTTGCGATCTGCACCGCCTAGTGTTGTGCCTTTTACTCAGGAAGCCCCATGAAAGCCTTTGTCCTCGACCGCTACGCCAAGCAGGGCCCACTGCGGCACGCCGATGTCCCCGCGCCGGACCTGCGCGACGACGAGGTGCTGGTGGCGGTGCATGCCGCCGGCGTGAACCTGCTCGACGCCAAGATCCGCAGCGGCGAGTTCAAGCTCATCCTGCAGTACGCCATGCCGCTGGTGCTAGGGCACGACGTGGCGGGCGTGGTGGTGCGGGTGGGGACGCGCGTGCAGCAGTTCCAGCCGGGCGACGAGGTCTACGCCCGGGCAGACGATTTCCGCATCGGCACCTTTGCAGAACTCATCGCCGTCAAGGCATCGTCGGTGGCCCGCAAGCCCCGCGGCCTGACGATGGAAGAGGCCGCATCGATCCCGCTGGTGGGGCTCACGGCCTGGCAGGCGCTGGTGGAAAAAGCCCAACTGAAAAAAGGCCAGAAGGTCTTCATCCAGGCCGGGTCCGGCGGGGTGGGCACCTTTGCCATCCAGCTGGCCAAGCACCTGGGCGCCACCGTCGCCACCACGGCCAGCGCGGGCAATGCGGCGCTGGTCCACAGCCTGGGCGCCGATGTCGTCATCGACTACAAGACGCAGGACTTCGAAGAGGTGCTGCGCGACTACGACGTGGTGCTGCACAGCCAGGATGGCAAGGCGCTGGCGAAGTCGCTGCGCGTGCTCAAGCCCGGCGGCCAGGTGGTCTCGATCTCCGGGCCGCCCGACCCGGCATTCGGCCAGGCCATTCGCGCCCCCGGCTTTGTGCGGCTGGTGATGCGCCTGCTGAGCGCGGGCACCCGGCGCCGCGCCAAGGCACTGGGCGTGGGCTACTCGTTCCTCTTCATGCGGGCGCACGGCGCGCAGCTGCAGGAGATCACGCGCCTTGTCGAAGCGGGCGCCATCCGCCCGGTGGTCGACAAAGTCTTTCCGTTCAGCGCCACCAACGACGCCCTGGCCTATGTGGAATCGGGCCGTGCCAAGGGCAAGGTCGTCATCCAGGTGGTGTGAGCCAGCAGGCCGCTGCACATCCTTTTTCTCACGCCGTCAGTCCCCACCCAACGTCCCATCCGTTCCACCTGTCCCTCTGGAGATTTTCATGAAGATCGAAAACGCTGTCGTCCTCATCACCGGTGCCAACCGCGGCATCGGCCTGGCATTTGCCCGCGAGTTGCTCGCCCGCGGCGCACGCAAGGTCTACGCCGGTGCGCGCGACCCCGCCACCGTCGCGTCCCAGCCTGGGGTGCAGGCCCTGCGCCTGGACGTCAACAACCCCGCCGACGTGGCCGCTGCGGCCGCCGCCGCGCCCGATGTGACGCTGGTCATCAACAACGCCGGCATCGCCCAGCCCGGCGGCTTCATGGACGCCGACAGCGAAGAGGTGGCCCGCCGCATCTTCGACACCAACTTCTTTGCCGTGCTGCGCGTGAGCAAGGCCTTTGCACCCATCCTCGCGGCCAACGGCGGTGGGGCGCTGCTCAACGTGCTGTCGGTGGCATCGTGGGTCAATGGCGGCGAGCTGGCGGCGTATTCGGCCAGCAAGTCCGCCGCCTGGTCGCTGACCAACGCGCTGCGCCACGAACTGGCGGCGCAAAAGACGCAGGTGCTGGGCCTGCACATGGCCTATGTCGATACCGACCTGACGCGCGGCTTCGACGTCCCCAAGTCGAGCCCGGAGCAGATCGTGCAGCGCGCGCTGGATGGCTTGGCTGCCGGTGCGGACGAAGTGCTGGCCGATGAGCTCACGCAGCACGTCAAGCTGTCGATGACGGCCACGCGGCCGAGCTACCTGCCGCAGCCCGCCTGAGACACCAGCGACTTCCCCGGCTGAACCGGCCGCTTCCATTCGTCCCGCCAGATTGCAAGGTCTGGCGGGGCGGCTGCGTTTGGCAGCGGCCATCGGGTGGTGCGGCCTGGATGCCGGGGCACTTCCACGGCCCGCGCTTATGCCGTGGTGGCTGCAACTCATGCCCCATACATCTAAGTCAAAGCTTATGAGTAATGACCATTTATTCGTATAAGAAACTTAATTTACATTGCTTCTGGTTGTTTAGTTTTGTGGATGCACGGCAGGTTGCCCGGTGCGACAGATCGTTGTCGACACGGGCCTCCGCCCCAGCATCCGCCCATTTTTTTCCTATCTTCCAGGAGCCTTTTCATGTCCATCCAAGCCATCAACGTCCGCAACCAGTTCAAGGGCAAAGTGCGCGAGATCATTCGCGGCGACGTCGTCTCCGAAGTCGATGTCGAAACCCCCTGGGGCATCGTCACGTCGGTCATCACCACCCGCTCGGTGGACGACCTGGCCCTGGTCGTGGGCTCCGATGTGGTGGCCCTCGTCAAGTCCACCGAAGTCTCCATCGCCAAGCTCTGATCCGGAAGCAGCCATGACCGCGACACGGACTTCGCCATCGTCGACAGAGTTTTCGCGCCAGCGGCGCACGCTGCTGGGCCGCGCTGCGGCCAGCGTGTGCGCGCTGGCCTGTGGTGTGGGCGGTGCCCCGGCGGTATGGGCCCAGGCGACGGCGGTGCCCGAGTCTTCGCGCATCCTGGTCGGCTTTGGCGCGGGCGGCGGCATCGACCTGCTGGCCCGCGTGCTGGCCGAGCGCATCCCCGCGCACCTGGGCGGCAAGCACAACATCATCGTGGACAACCGGCCCGGTGCCGGCGGCCAGATCGCGGCGCAGGCACTGCTGTCGGCGCCTGCGGATGGCACCACTTTTCTGATCGCCCCGCTGATCACGCCGGTGCTTTCGCAGATCGTCTACAAGAAGCCGGGTTACGACCCGGCCAAGGATTTCACGCCGGTGGGTCTGCTCGCGCACTTCCAGTTTGCGCTGGCCGTGCCGGCCAACCACCCGGCGCGCAACGTGGCCGAGTTCGTGGCCTGGCTCAAGGCCCACCCCGACCGCGCCAACTTCGGCAGCCCCGCAGCCGGCAGCCTGCCGCATTTCTTCGGACTGCTGCTGGGCGGCGCGGCGCAGATCGACATCGTGCACATCGCCTACAAGGGCGGCGGGCCCATGCTGTCGGACCTGGCGGGCGGGCAGATCAGCTCGGCCATCCAGACCACCACCGAGCTGCTGCCGCTGCACAAGCAGGGCAAGATCCGCATCCTGGGCACCTTCTCGGAAAAGCGCACGCGCGAACTGCCCGATGTGCCCACCTTCGCCGAGTCCGGCTACCCCAAGGCCGTTGGCAGCGGCTGGTACAGCCTGTGGGCCCGCAGCGGCACGCCGGCAGCCACCGTCACCGCTTTCAACCGTGCGCTCAACAAGGCGCTGGCAGACCCGGTGGTCAAGGCACGGCTCGACGAGATCGCGCTCGACCCGGACCCGCGCACGCCGCAAGCCCTGGAGCAACTGCGCGTGGCCGAGATCGCCAAATGGCGGCCGGTGATCGAGTCGTCCGGGTTCTGGGCGGATTGACCGTGGCCCAGGCTCCCAACATCGTTTTCATCCTGGCCGACGACCTGGGCTGGGCGGACCTGGGCGTCTACGGCGCCACGGACTTCGCCACGCCCCACCTGGACCGCCTGGCCGGGCAGGGTGTGCGCTTCACGCAGGCCTACGCCAATTCGGCCGTGTGCTCGGCCACGCGCATCGCGCTCATCACCGGCCGCTACCAGTACCGGCTGCGCGCGGGGCTGGAAGAGCCCATCGCCTTGCGCGACACCGGCCTGGGCCTGCCGCCGGAGCACCCCACGCTGCCGTCGCTGCTGAAAGCCGCGGGGTACGCCACCGCGCTCATCGGCAAGTGGCACCTGGGCTTGCCGCCGCAGTACGGGCCGTTGCAGAGCGGCTACGACCGCTTCTTCGGCAACCTGCACGGCGCCATCGACTACTTCACGCACAAGCCGGGCGTGGGCGACGACGTGGCGCGCGACCTGTGGGAGAACGAGGTGCCTGTGGAACGCGCCGGCTACTACACCCAGGTGCTGGCCGACGAGGCCACGGCGTACATCAACGCCCGCGCAGGGAAGGGTGCCGAAGAACGCAAGCCGTTCTTCCTGTCGCTGCACTTCACCGCGCCGCACTGGCCCTGGGAAGGGCCGGGCGACGAGGCCGTGGCGCACCAGATCAAGAGCCTGTTCCACTACGACGGCGGCAGCCTGCGCAAGTACGGCGAGATCGTCGAAGCGCTCGATGCCGCGGTGGGCCAGGTGCTGGCGGCGCTCCATGATGTGGGCGAGGCCGACAACACCATCGTCGTCTTCACCAGCGACAACGGCGGCGAGCGCTTTTCCAAGACCTGGCCTTTCACCGGCCAGAAGACCGAGCTGCTCGAAGGCGGCCTGCGCGTGCCCACGCTCTTGCGCTGGTCCGCACGCATCGCGCCGCAGGTGCAGCACCAGGTCACCGCATCGATGGACTGGCTGCCCACGCTGCTGGCCGCTGCTGGGTTGTCGCCGCATGCGGACTACCCGAGCGATGGCGAGAACATCCTGCCGGTGCTGCAAGGCGCTGCGCCCGTGCACCCGCGCACGCTGTACTGGCGCTACAAGGCGCAGGCCCAGCGCGCGGTGCGCGACGGCAACTGGAAGTACCTCAAGGTCAATGACAACGAGTTTTTGTTCGACGTGGCCGAGGACGAACGCGAACGCGCCAACCTGCGCGATCTTGAGCCCGCGGTCTTCGCGCGCCTGAAGACGCAGTGGGCCGCGTGGGACGCGCAGTTCTTGCCCATCACCGACGACGTCTACACCCATGGCGTGACGCCCGACATCCAGGCCGACCGCTACGTGCCGCACCGGCTCACGCGGGGATAGCCTCAGGTCGCAGCGCAGCCTCACGCGTTGCGGCGGTGCCAGAAGAAAAGGCGAGCCACGGCTCGCCTTTTTGCGTTCTGGTCAGTAGCCCGATACGCACCAAACGCCTACCGCCCGCTGCCTACCGCTTGGCGCGAGCCCGCGCAGGCACCGGCGCGCAATCCGCACACCGCCCGTACAGCGTCAGCTCGTGCCGCTCCACGGTGAAGCCCTTGGGCGCCAGGTTGCGCAGGTCGCCGGGGCACTCGTGCACGTCGAACACCCGCGAGCACACCGTGCATTGAAAGTGATGGTGGTGGTCGTGCGCGGACGACTCGTACCGCGGGCTCTCGCCCGGCAGGTTCACCACCTGCACCGACCCGTCTTCCACCAGCGCCTTGATGTTGCGGTAGACCGTCGCCAGGCCCAGGCCCTGCACGCTCTCCCGCGCGCTGTCCAGCACCTCCTGCGGCGTCAGCGGGCGGTGCGCGTCCGCGATGGCGGCGTGGATGGCGGTGCGTTGCTTGGTGGATCGTTCCATCGGGGAAAACAGGGTGGCGTGGGGCAGGGGAATGCGAATTATCGGTGACGGCACTCCCTGCAGCCCGCGATGCCGGGCGTGTGGTTTCTTGTGCGGGCCACCGGATGGGTTCTTTTTGATATCAATAATGCATTATCATTAAAGACTGATCTGGCATCGCCAGGTTTTTGCGCGCCGATCGCTGGCTGCCCTTGTGCCCCTGTGCCTCGGTGCAGAAACCAGCCTGCCTCCCTTTCCCGCGCCTGACTGGAGAACCTCCCCGTGCTCGAAGCCATCGGCCTGACCAAACGCTACGGCGACCACACCGCCCTGCACCCGCTCGACCTGTGCATTCGCCCGGGCGAAATCTATTGCCTGCTGGGCGCCAACGGCGCGGGCAAGACGACCACCGTCAACCTGTTCCTCAACTTCATCGACCCCGACGGAGGGCAGGCGCTGATCCACGGCGTGGACGTGACGCGCGAGCCTGTGGCCACCAAGCAGTACCTGGCCTACATCCCCGAGCAGGTGAACCTGTACGGCACGCTGACCGGGCTGGAGAACCTGCGCTATTTCGCGGCGCTGGCCCTGGGCGAGCCGCCGCCGCGCACGCGCCTGCTGGAGCTGATGGCCCAGGTGGGGCTCGACGCCGGCGCGGCCGACAAGCGGGTGGCCGCGTATTCCAAAGGCATGCGCCAGAAGATCTGGATCGCCGTGGCGCTGGCCAAGGACGCCAAGGCGCTGCTGCTGGACGAGCCCACATCGGGGCTCGATCCGCATGCCGCGGCCGAGTTCACCACGCTGCTGCAGCGTGCCAGCGACGCGGGCGTGGCCATCCTGGCCACCACGCACGACCTGTTCCACGCCAAGCAGACGGCCACGCGCATCGGCATCATGAAACAGGGGCGCCTGGTCGAGAGCCTGGACAGCCAGCAGATCAGCGACACCGACCTGCAGGCCCTGTACCTGCGGCACATGCGGGGCGGCCAATGATCTGGCTGATTGCCTTCAAGGACCTGCGCGAGCGCCTGCGCGACGGGCGGCTGTACTGGGCCGGCGGCATGGTCATGCTGCTGCTGTTCACCGCGCTGGCGGTGGGCTACGGTCACCAGAAAGAGGCACGCGCAGAGCAGGCCGCGGCCCAGAACTCCGACTACCAGGACTGGCTCAAGCAGGGCGCACGCCACCCGCACGACGCGGCGCACCAGGGCATGCACGCCTTCAAGCCCGACGCGGCGCTGGCGCTGCTCGACCCCGGCATCAACCCCTACATCGGCAGCACCGTGTGGCTGCAGGCGCACCGGCAAAGCGAGGTGAAGTTTCGCCCCGCGCAGGACGCCACCGGTCTGCAGCGCTTTGGCGATTTGTCGGTGGGCTGGATCCTGCAGGTGCTGGGCCCCTTGCTGGTGGTGGTGCTGGGTTTCAACGCCTTTGCGGGCGAGCGCGAACAGGGCATCCTGCGCCAGACGCTGAGCCTGGGCGTGCCGCCGCTGCGCCTGCTGTGGGGCAAGGCGGCGGCTTTGGGCCTGGGCCTGGCAGCGCTGCTGCTGCCGGCCGCGTTGATCGCGGCGGCGGTGGTGGCCCTGTCTGTCGCCAGTGGCGAACGCGGCGACGCCTTGCTGCGCTTTGCAGGCCTGGCACTGGGCTATGCGCTGTACCTGGCGATCTTCGTGTTCGTCACGCTCGGTGTGTCGGCCGCATCGCGCACCTCGCGCGTGGCCATCACCGTGCTGCTGGCGCTGTGGATCGCCAACACCGTGGTGGCGCCGCGCGTGATGTCCGAGCTGTCGCGCGCCGTGTTCCCCAGCCCGACGCGGCTCGAGTTCAACCAGGCGCTGGACGCCGACCGCAAGGCGACTTCCGACAAGGTCTGGATGCAGGCCTTCGGCACCACCGAGCGCTGGAGCCGCGATGTGCCCCTGAACAAATGGGGCATTGCGCTCAAGCTCGACGACCAGTCCAGCTACGCCGTGTACGACCGCCACTTCGGGCGGCTGTGGGACACCTGGGAGAACCAGCAGGCGGTGCAGGAGGCCGGTGGCCTGCTGATGCCGCTGCTGGCCATACGCACCTTCTCCACCGCCATGGCGGGCACCGACTTCGTGCACCACCGTGACTTCACCACCGCTGCGGAGCGCCACCGCCGCGTCATCCAGGACATCGTGAGCCAGGACCTGGTGGAGCACGCCGACCCGCTGGGCCACCAGCACTTTGCCTACCAGGCCAGCCCGTCGCTGTGGGCGCGCGTGCCGGCTTTTGAATACCACGCGCCCTCCGTGGGCTGGGCGCTGGCCCGCAGCGGTACGAGCCTGGCGGTGCTGTGCGCCAGCCTGGCGCTCGCCGTCGCATTCGCCTGGGCTGCCGTGGGGCGCCAGCGGGCGCTGTAAGGAAACCATCCGTGCAAGCATTTCAGTTCCAACGATTTCGCATGGTCGCCCGGCAGGAGCTGCGCCTGCTGCTCAAGGAGCGCAGCCTCTGGTGGGTGGGTGGCCTGTTCCTGCTGCTCATCGGCTATGCGCTCTTCAACGGCGTGCTGCAGACCACGCAGCGCGACAGCGCGCAGGCGGCCCTGGTGGCGGCCGATGGGCAGGCGCGCGCCGGCCAGCTGGCGCAACTCCAGCGCATCATGGCGGGCACCGAAACCCCCACGCCGTTCGGCAACCCGGCCAACCCCGCCAACATGGCCGGCGGCCTGGGCGCGCACTACGCCGTCATGCCCAGCGCCGCGCTGGCGCCGGTGGCCCTGGGGCAGACCGACCTGTTCCCGTCGCAGTTCAAGGTCACGCACCAGAGCAAGGTCAACTTCCTGCACAACAACGACATCGAGAACCCCTGGCACCTGCTCAGCGGGCACTTCGACCTGGCGTTCGTGGTGGTGTACCTGCTCCCGCTGCTGATCTTCGCGCTCAGCTACAACCTGCTGTCCGGCGAGAAGGAAGACGGCACCTTGCGCCTGCTGCTCTCGCAGCCGCTGGCCTTGCCGACGCTGATTGCCGGCAAGATCGCGGTGCGCGCCGCGGTGCTGCTGGGCGCCGCCGTGCTGGTGCCGCTGGCGGTGCTGCTGGTGGCGCGCCCGCAGGCCCTGGCCCTGCCCGGCGCCACGCTGTGGTGGGCGCTGGTGGTGGGGGCGTATGCGCTCTTCTGGTTCACCGCGGTGGTGGCGGTCAATGCCTTCGGCCGGTCTTCGGCCACCAATGCGATGGTGCTCATCATCGGCTGGGTGGTGCTGGTGCTCGTGGTGCCGGTGCTGCTGAACATCGCGGTCACGCACACCAGCCCGGCGCCCTCGCGCGCTGAGCTGGCCACCCGCACCCGCGTGGTCACCGCGCAGGCCATGTCGCAGAACGCCGCGCTGCTGGCCACCGACTACGAGCATGTGGACAAGCCCGACGTGCTGGTGCCCAAGGACGGCCGCCTGGCCATGAGCGGGCGGGCCATGGCCAACTACCGCATCCAGCGCCAGGTGGACGACACGCTGCAGCCCGAGCTGGACCGCTTCGATGCGCAGCAGGCGCAACAACAGGCGCTGGTGGCGCGCTGGAGCGCCGTGTCGCCTGCGGCCGTGGCGTACGAGGGCATCACCGCGCTGGCGGGCACGGGGCACAGCCGCAACGCCTGGTTCATGGCGCAGATCACGGCCTACCACCAGGCGTGGAAGGACTTCTTCTTTCCCCGCATCGACGGCGGCCTGGCCATCACCGAGGCGGACTTCGCGCACATCCCCGCCTTTGCATGGCGCGACGAAGCGCCGGGCACTGTGCAGGCCCAGGCCGCGCGGGCCGTGCTGCAGCTGCTGCTGCCCACCCTGGTGCTGCTGGGCGTAGCGCTCTGGCGCCTGCGCCGCTACCGCTTGGTTTAGAGCGGATGAAAAACTCTTCTGGCGTTGTTGCTGCGTCTTGTCGTACTAGTCGTACTGCCTGCGACGCAGCGCCTAGCCAGAACCGCTTCGCTGAGTTTTTCAGCCGCTCTTAGCCCCCGATCCCTTGACACCCACCCATCCAAAAAAACCCGAGAGGACGATTCCATGACCCCCTTCACCCGCACCGCCCGTGGCGCTGGCGGTGGCTGCTGCCACGCACGCCAGCTGGGCCCAGACGCCAGAGCCCGACCGCGAATTGCCCGCGGTCAGCATCGTGGGCGGGCAGGACCGCGACAGCCTGCAGCTGGACCAGCGCAGCACCAGCGCATCGCGCCTGGGCCTCACGCTGCGCGAAACGCCCGCGTCGGTGGAGATCCTGTCGCAGGACGTGATCCAGGAGCGCGGCGCACGCACCTTGAGCGAGGCGCTGCGCGGTGCGGCCGGCATGGCAGGCGGGGGCACGCCAGCGGCACCCACCACGCTGTCGATGCGCGGCTTCACCAACGTGCTGTACCTGTACGACGGCGTGCGCATGTCCGGCGCGGGCGTGACCAACCGGGTGCAAGACACCTGGAACTACGAGCGCATCGAGGTGCTCAAGGGCCCGGCGTCGGTGCTGCAAGGCGACAGTGCCATTGGCGGCATCGTCAACTTCCAGACCAAGCGGCCGGACCGTGGCAACCCCGGGCGCGAGGCCTTGCTGTCCTACGGCAGCTACGGCTCCACCCGGGCGGCGGTGGGCCTGGGCGGTGCCGTCGGCGAGACGGGCGCCTACCGCATCGACTACAGCCGCAACGACACCCGCGTGGGCACCATCGACCGCAACAGCGAAAGGCTCGAGCACCTGACCACCGGCGTGTCGTTCGACCTGGCGCGCGCCACCCGGCTCGATGTGTCGTTCGACTATGCCCGCGACGAAGGCCACGCCTACTGGGGTACGCCGCTCATTCCCGGCAGTCTGGCGACCCAGCCCACCAGCGTGGTCAGCACGCCCGACGGCCGGGTGGTGGACCGGCGCATCGCGCGCAACAACTACAACATCCTGGACGACAAGAACCAGTCCGAGGCCTACTGGCTGCGCGCCCGCATCACCCACCGCCTGACACCCGAGTGGACGCTGCGCAACGAGCTCACGGCCAACCAGGTCGACCGCCTGTGGCGCAATTCCGAGAGCGCGGTGTTCACCGCCCCCGCGTCCATCACGCGCGACCAGACCACCATCGCGCACGACCAGCGCTACCTGTCCAACCGGCTGGATGCCGCGCACACAGGGCGCCTGGCGGGCCTGGAGAACAAGTTCGTGGTGGGCGGCGAGATCAGCAAGACCGACTTCGACAACACGCGGCGCTTTTCCAACGGCTCGGCGGCCACTGCTGCCAGCCTGCGCGTGCCGCTGTTCGACCCGGCCGTGGGCACCTACAACGACGACCCGGCGCTGATGGCGGGCGGCGGCAACCGCACCAACTTCACCTCGGACGTGCGCAGCACCTCGGTGTTTGCCGAAGACTCGCTCAAGCTCACCCCGGCCTGGACGCTGGTGGGCGGCCTGCGCCACGACCGCGTGGACGTGGACCGCAGCGTGGCCGACCTCAACCTGGGCACGTTCAGCGCCTTCGGCACAGAGTACTCGTCCAACTCCGCGCGGCTGGGCACGGTGTTCGACCTCAGCGCGGCATCGTCCGTCTACGCGCAGTACACCAACGCCACCATTCCGGTGGGCTCGCTCTTCCTGCTGTCGGCGGGCAACGCGGCGTTTCCACAGTCCAAGGGCAAGCAGCTCGAACTGGGCTTCAAGCAAAGCCTGGCCAGCGTGGAATGGACGGCGGCGGCCTATCACATCGCGCTCGACAACGTGCTCTCGCGCGACCCGAACAACGCCAACGTCACCATCAACAACGGCCGGCAGTCGTCGCGCGGGGTCGAGCTGGCCGCTGCGTGGCGCGCGACGAAGCAGCTCACGCTGTCGGGCAATGTGGCGGCGCTCGATGCGCGCTTCGACACACTGACCGAGGCGGGCGGCGTATCGCGCGTGGGCAACACGCCGCCCAACGTGCCCGAGCGCATCGTGAACCTGTTCGCCAACTATCGGTTCAAGGACCTGCCGCTCGATCTGTTCCTGTCCATCAACCACACCGGCAAGATGTACACCGACAACGCCAACCAGATCCGCATCAACGGCCACACCACGGCCGACGTGGCGGCCAGCTGGCGCATTAAGCCGGTGCTGCTGACCTTCCGTGTGCGCAACCTCACCGACAAGCTCTATGCCAGCTTTGCAGGCCGGGCCACCAGCCAGGTGCTGATCGCGCCGCAGCGCACCTTCGAGCTGTCTGCCCGGTATGACTTCTGACGCGAGGGCGCACCGTGCCCCTAGAATCGCCCCGTTGGTGCTCGCAGCATGGTTCGCATGCCGCAGTTCAACGGGAAGCAGGGAGGCACCACCGAACAGGACCGTGCCGCGCCTGCGCTGCCCCCGCAACGGTCAACGGATGGGTCGCCACCTCGGCAGCCCGCTCCCCTTACGCACAGCCACTGGGTTGCCTTGAACAAGCACCTGGGAAGGCTTTGGGGGATTCTTCCGCCAGCCCGGATACCGGCCAACAAGTGGGTGGTGCTCTCAGGGAGCGCTGCCGTGACGCTCAAGCGCTGGCGGGAGGCCGGCGCCGGGTCTATCTGTTTTCCATCATCGTATGAGCCACTCTTTTCATCCCCTGCGGATGGCCGCGCTGCCGTTGGCCTTGGCCGCTGCTTTCCCTTTGCATGCCCAGACCGCAGGCACCTTGCCCGACGTCGTCGTGAACGAGTCCGCCACACCCGGCCCGCTGCTCGATCAGCGCACCGACAGCGCATCGCGCCTGGGCCTCACGGTGCGTGAGACACCCGCGTCCATCGACGTGGTGCCGCGCGAGGTGCTGGCCGAGCGCGGCCTGCGCACGGTGACCGAAGCCGCCCAGGCCGCAGTCGGGGTGACGGCGGGGGACTTTCCGGCCGAGCCCAGCGCATTCTCGATGCGCGGCTTTGCCAACAGCCAGATCAACACGCTGTACAACGGCATCAAGATCGGCCCGCCCAACATGACATCGCGCGTGATGGACGCGGCCAACCTGGAGCGCATCGAATTCTTGAAGGGCGCGGCATCGCTGATGTCGGGCGAGGGCGCCGTGGGCGGTGCCGTCAACTTCGTCACCCGCGCGCCGCACCGCGGCGCGGTGCAGAGCGAAGTGACCGGCGCGGTCGGCTCGTTCGGCGAGCGGCGCGTGGCCTTTGGCTCGGGCGGCACCACGGCCTGGAAGGACCTGGACTACCGCATCGACGTGAGCGGCTCGAACAGCGACGGCTTCGTCAACGACACCGGCCAGCGCAACCGCCACATCTCGGGCGGGCTCGACTGGCACGTGGCGCCGGGCGTCAAGCTCTTCGTGGCCGGCGAGGCCAAGCGCGACAACGGCAGCAGCTACTGGGGCACGCCGCTGGTGTCGGCCAACGCCCCGGGCATTCAGCCGGTGGGCGGTGTGGTGTCGGGCACCTACACCTCCAACTACAACGGCACCAACCTGGGCCCGGTGGCCATCGACCGCCGCACGCTGCGCACCAACTACAACGTGCAGGACAACCGCAACGAGGCCCGCGAGACCTGGCTGCGCGCGGGCGCCGACTGGCGCATCGACAGCGCCTTCACGCTGCGCACCCAGTTCTACCGCTACACCGCCGACCGCACCTGGTTCAACAACGAGATCGCCGCGTTCAACGCCACCACAGGCCTGGTGGACCGCGAGCGGTTCTTCCTCGCGCACGACCAGACATCGGTGGGCAACAAGACCGAGCTGCAGTGGGACAGCCAGGTGGCAGGCCGCGACAACCGCCTGGTGGCAGCGTTCGAATACAGCGACCTCGACTTCATCCGCCCCGGTGCGGCCAACTTCCCCGGCGACAGTGTGAGCCTGGTGAACCCCGCGCGAGGCACCTACGGTCCGCTCACCCAGCAGCGGCAGACCACCGGCATCCGCAACACCGTGCTGGCGCTGGAAGACCGCCTCAAGCTCACGCCCACCGTGGCGCTCATCGGCGGCGTGCGGCACGAGTCCATCGAGCTCTCTCGCACCTCGGCCAACGCCCAGGGCGTGCAGCGCAACGGCTTTCCGTTCGACAAGACCTGGCGCCCCACCACTGGCCGCCTGGGCTTTACCTGGGAAGCTGCGGCGGGCATCACCGTGTACGGCCAGTACGGCACGGGCGCCGACGTGGCGGCCAACAACATCTTCCTGCTCAGCGGCACGCAGCCGCTGGACCTCACCCGCACCCGCAACGCCGAGGTGGGCGTGAAGCAGGGCTTCTGGCAGGACCGTGGCGAGTGGACCGTCGCGCTGTACGACACCAAGCGGCGCAACGTGTATGCGGGGCAGGGCGGCCAGACGCTGGCACGCGCCGGCGCCCTGCAGTCGCGCGGGGCCGAGGCCTCGGTCGCATTGCGGCCCGATGCGCAGTGGAGCGTGTGGGGCAACCTGGCGCTCAACCGCGCGCGCTACCAGGACTACGCCCTGGCCGGCGGCGGGTCGCTGTCGGGCAACACACCGCCCAACGCGCCGCGCGTGGTGGCCAATGCGGGCGTGGGCTACCGCTTCGTCGCGGGCGTGCCGATGCAGCTGTCGGCCTCGGTGCGGCATGTGGGCGAGCGCTTTCACAGCGACGCCAACACCGTGCGCCTGGCCGCCTACACCGCGCTGGATGCGGCTTTGACGGTGGACGTGTCGCGCGGCGTGCAGGTCACGCTGCGCGGGCGCAACCTGGCCAACAAGGTGTATGCCGCCTGGTCGGACCCGTTCTACCCGGACCAGATCCTGCTGGGCGCGCCGCGCAGCGTCGAGCTGGCCGTGCGCTGGGCGCTATAAGCTCGCCGCATGTCTCCACCCCTGGCCACGCCCACCCCCGTGCTGCAGCTGCAGGCCGCAGGCTTTTGTACCGACGGCGGGCGCGAACTGCTGGCGCCCATCGATGCGACCGTGCACCGCGGCGAATGCGTGGCCCTGGTGGGGCCCAACGGTGCGGGCAAAAGCACGCTGCTGAAAATGCTGTGCGCACGCATCGCGGCCACGCACGGTGTGGTGCGGGTGCAGGGGCACGACCTGGCCGGCTGGCCTGCGCCGGACCGCGCACGCCACGTGGCGGTGCTCGCGCAGTCCGAATCGGTGGACCTGGGCCTGCTGGTGCGCGACTACGTGGCCATCGGCCGGCTGCCGCACCAGCACCGCGTGGCCCGCGCCGAACACTCGCGGGTGGTGGACGCCGCGCTGCGCACCTGCCGGATCGACACCCTGGCCGCGCGCGGGCTGTCGACCCTGTCGGGCGGCGAGCGCCAGCGCGCGCACCTGGCGCGGGCGCTGGCACAGGAGCCCACGCTGCTGCTGCTGGACGAGCCCACCAACCACCTGGACCTGGCGGCGCGCGCCGACCTGCTGGCGCTGGTGCGCGGCCTGGGCATCACGGTGGTGGCGGCGTTGCACGAACTGGGGCTGGTGCCATCCTTCGCCGACCGGGTGTGGATGCTGCAGGCCGGCCGCCTGGTGGCCGACGGCCCCCCGCGCGAGGCGCTGAGCGCGCAGCGCGTGGCCAGCGTGTTCGGCATGGAGCTGGTGCACACCCGGCACCCACGGCACGGCGGCACGCTGTGGTCGTTCGAGAGGGAGGCCGCATGATGAAGGCGGTGCTGCAATCCTGGTTGTTGTCCATGTCGTTGCTGCTGGCTGCCGCAGGCCCCGCCGCTGCAGCGGGTGCTGTGGCGGGCTTTCCGGTCACCGTGTCCAACTGCGGCGACACCCTGCGCTTCGATGCCCCGCCCCAGCGCCTGGTGGTGCACGACCTCAACATGACCGAGATGGCGCTGGCCCTGGGCCTGCGCCCGCAACTGGTGGGCGTGACGGGCATCACCGGCTGGTACAAGTCCGACGCATCGCTGCGCGAGACCCTGGGCGACGTGCCCGAGCTCGCGCCCAAATACCCTACGCTCGAAAACCTGCTCGCCGCGCGGCCCGACCTTTTCATGGCGGGCTGGTACTACGGCATGCAGCCCGGTGGCGAGGTCACACCCACCACGCTGGCACGCCACGGCATCAAGACCCTGGTGCTGACCGAAAGCTGCTCGCACACGCTGCGCGACAAGCCCCGCGCCACCCTGGACCTGCTCTACGGCGACATGCTGCGCCTGGGCACCGTGTTCGGCCGCCGCGATGCGGCCGAGCGGCTGGTGGCCCAGTGGCAGGCGCGCGTGCGGGCCGCGGCGCAGCCCGCGCTGCCGGCCGCGCCGCGCGTGTTCGTCTACGACTCGGGCGAGGACAAGCCCTTCACCGCCGGGCGCGCCGCCATGCCCACCGCGCTGATCGACGCCGCTGGCGGCCGCAACGTGATGGACGGTCTGCCCATGAGCTGGGGCACCGCGTCGTGGGAGGCCGTGGCGGCCAGCAACCCGCAGTTCATCGTGCTGCTCGACTACCAGAACGGCCAGGGCCCCGACCACCTGCGCCAGGTGCTGCAGTCGCACCCGGCCATGCGGCTCACCGACGCGGTGCGCAACGGCCGCTTCATCCCGCTGCGCTATGCCGAGCTCACGCCCGGCCCGGCCAACATCGGCGCCATCGAAAAGATCGCCCGCGCGCTGCGGGCCGTGCCATGACGCTGCCGCGCTGGGCCTTGCCGCTGGCCGCCGTGGCCTTGCTGCTGGTGCTGGCCCTGCTGTCGCTGACCATGGGCAGCACCCCTGTCGCGTGGCACGAGGCCCTGGCCGCGCTGGCGCGCCCCGGGGGGGCGGATGGCTCCATGGCGCAGGCCATCGTGCGCGACCTGCGGCTGCCGCGCGTGCTGTTGGCGCTGCTGGTGGGCGCCACGCTGGCCATGGTGGGCAGCTTGCTGCAGACCGTCACCCGCAACGACCTGGCCGACCCCTTCCTGTTCGGGCTGTCGTCGGGCGCATCGGCCGGTGCGGTGGCGGTGCTGGCCTGGGCGGGCGACTCGCTGGGCGCCTGGACCTTGCCGCTGGCCACCTTCGCCGGGGCCATGGTGGCCGCGGCGGCCGTGCTGCTGCTGGTGCGCCGCGCGGTGGGGCAGGGCCCGGCGCAGACGGTGCTGGCGGGGTTGTCGGTGTCGTTCCTGTTCGGCGCGCTGACGCACGCGCTGGTGTTTGCCGGCGACCAGCGTGCGGCGCATGCAGTGGTGTTCTGGTCCATGGGCGGGCTGGGCCTGGCGCGGTGGGAAAACCTGTGGCTGGCATTGGCGGGCCTGCTGGTGGTGGCGGCCTTCGTGGCGCTGCGGCACCGCGCGCTCGATGCGCTGCTGGCGGGCGATGACACCGCGCACAGCGTGGGCGTGGCGCCCGAGCGGCTGCGGGTGCAGGTCTTTCTCGTCGCTGCCGTGGCGGCTGCCTGCTGCGTGGCGCTCACGGGGGTGATCGGCTTTGTGGGGCTGATGGTGCCGCACGTGGCGCGGCGTTTTGTGGGCCCACTGCATGCGGCATTCGTGCCGTGCGCGGCCTTGCTGGGCGCCACGCTGCTGCTGGGCAGCGACCTGCTGGCCCGCACCGTGCTGGGGGCGCAGGAGCTGCCCGTGGGCATCGTCACCGCAGGCCTGGGCGCCGTGTTCGTGATGCTGTGGCTGCGGCGCATCGCGGTGCGCTAAGGCTGGCCCAGGTACCCGGCCGTCCGACGGCCATCGATTCACTTCCCGCAAAAGAGTTGGCACCTTGGGAGCCGCTTCGGGCGGCGCTTGCGTTCGCCTCCTGCTCGCGCTGCAGCCAGTCCCACATAGACATTTTGGGCGGAAAGTTATCTCTATATATTGTTTATCGTTTTAAATTCGTTATTTTAAGATTGACAGGTTATTTGAACTACAACATACAGCCTGTGACCTTCTTCGCCCACCCGACCTATCGCCTGGCTGTGCGCGCCCTTAACGCGCCACGCTCGCTTCCCGCCAGGAGCCAGCCATGAACTTCCAACAACTGCGCTCCGTGCGCGAAGCCGTCCGGCGCGGCTTCAACCTGACCGAGGTGGCCAACATGCTGCACACCTCGCAGCCGGGCGTCAGCCGCCAGATCCGCGAGCTGGAGGAGGAGCTGGGCGTGGAGATCTTCGTGCGCGCGGGCAAGCGCCTCACGGGACTGACTCCACCGGGCGAGGCGCTGCTGCCCACGGTGGAGCGCCTGCTGCTCGAAGCCGACAATTTGAAGCGCGCGGGCCAGGACTTCAGCGCCAGCTCGCAAGGGCGGCTGTCGGTGGCGGCCACGCACTCGCAGGCGCGCTACGCGCTGCCCCAGGTGGTGCGCGACTTCCGGGCGATGTTCCCGCAGGTGTCGCTGCACCTGCACCAGGGATCGCCGCGCCAGGTGGCCGAGATGCTGATGTCCGGCGAGGCCGACATCGGCGTGGCCACCGAGGCGCTGGCCAGCTACGACGGGCTGGTCACGCTGCCGTGCTACCGCTGGACGCACAGCATCGTCGTGCCCCCGGGCCACCCGCTGCTGGACCTGGAGGGCCCGGTCACGCTGGAGCAACTGGCAGAGCATTCCATCATCACCTACGAGCTGGGCTACACCGGCCGCGCGCACATCGACGAGGCCTTTGCGCGCGAGGGCATTGCGCCCGACATCGTGCTCACCGCCATGGACGCCGACGTGATCAAGACCTATGTGGAGCTGGGCATGGGCGTGGGCATCGTCGCGTCCATCGCGGTGGATGCCGAGCGCGACCGCCACCTGCGCCTGATCGATGCGGGCCACCTGTTCGAGGTGAACCTCACGCGCCTGGGCCTGCGCCGTGGGGCCTGGCTGCGGGGCTATGCCTACCACTTCATCGAGAGCTTCGTGCCCACGCTCACCCGCGACGCGGTGGAGAAGGCGGTGCAGCAAAGCGCGCACGGCCTGGGCCAGGGCGCGGGCGATGCGCCAGGCGACGACGCGGGGCATACCGATATCTGAATTTCTTCGTTGGCGCGGCGGGCCGAGGTTTCTACGCTGAGGGGTTTGTGACCTGCCTTCGGGCCACAGTTTCCAGGACCACCATGACCTCATCTTCCGCACCCGCCACGCCGGCGCCACGCGCGCCGCGCACCCTCCAACTCGGCCTGGTGCTGCACGGCGTGGGGGCCGGGTGGGGCGACTGGCGCCACCCGGATGCCGTGACCGACGCCAGCACCAATTTCGCGTTCTACAAGGCGCAGGCGCAGCTGGCCGAGCAGGCGCGGTTCACCTTCCTGTTCGTGGCCGACAGCGTGCACATCACGCCGCGCTCCAGCCCCCACTACCTCAACCGCTTCGAGCCCATCACCATCCTGTCGGCGCTGGCGGCCGCCACCTCGCACATCGGCCTGGTGGCCACGCTCACCGCCAGCTACAGCGAGCCCTTCACCGTGGCGCGGCAGTTCGCCTCGCTCGACCATATCAGCGGCGGGCGCGCGGGCTGGAACGTGGTCACGTCGTGGCTGGACGGCAGCGCACGCAACTACAGCCGCCAGGAGCACTACGCCCACGACGTGCGCTACCGCCTGGCGGGCGAGCACCTGGATGTGGTGCAGGGCCTGTGGGATTCGTGGGAGGACGACGCCCTGGTGCACGACAAGGCCACCGGCCAGTTTTTCGACGAGGACAAGCTGCACAAGCTGGACCACCAGGGCGAGTTCTTTGCGGTGGAAGGGCCGCTGAACATCGCCCGCTCTCGCCAGGGGCAGCCCGTGATCTTCCAGGCCGGCGCCTCGCACGACGGCAAGACCTTTGCCGCGCAGCGGGCCGACGCCATCTTCTTCCATGCCGACACGTTCGAGGACGCCCAGGCCTACTACCGGGACGTGAAGGCCCGCGTGCGGGCCGAGGGGCGCAACCCCGACGAGGTCTTCTTGCTGCCGGGCTTTCGGCCCATCGTGGGCCGCACGGAGCAGGAGGCCGCGCAGCGCTACGAGGAACTGGCCGCGCTCGTGCCCATCGAGAACGCCATCGCCGCGCTGGCGCGTCCGTTCAGCGATCACGACTTTTCGCAGTACCCGCTGGACGAACCCTTCCCGGACCTGGGCGACCTGGGCCGCAACAGCCAGCAAAGCGCGAGCGACCGCATCAAGCAGCACGCCCGCGAGCACGGCCTGACGCTGCGCGAGGTGGCGCTGTGGCACGCCCGGCCCAAGCGCACCTTCGTCGGCACGGCGGAGCAGGTCGCCGATGAAATCCAGCGCTGGTTCGAGGGCGGCGCGGCCGATGGCTTCAACTTCTTCGAAGCGCTGCCCAACACCTCGCTCAAGGCCTTTGTCGAGCTGGCCGTGCCGGTGCTGCAGGCGCGTGGGCTGCTGCGCACCGAGTACGCTGCCGAGACCCTGCGCGGCAATCTGAGCCTGCCGGTGCCGGAGAACCGGTACACCGCACGGCGCAACGGGGCGGCGCGGGCGGCTGCTGCACCCGACGCCCCGTCCGCGTCGACGGTGCCCAGCGCTCAGGACGCCGTGCCTGCATGACGCTGGCCGCAGCCGCGACAGGGCTTGATCCGGCCAGTGATCGGCACCCCGGTGGGTGATTGACGCCCCGGGGTCCGTGAAGGAGCGGGCAGCCAGCCCGCGCCCGGCAGCACAGGGGCCGCTAGTTCTGAATGAAAATGGCCTCTACCGCTTGATGGTCAAGCGCTAGAAGCTATTGAAATGATAGCGGTGGCCTGGCGCCCGCCGCTGGCGCATCACCGCGGCAGGCAGCCCGCCAGGCCTTTGTCCGCCGCCACATCGGCCAGCGCCAACGGCGTGGTCTCGTCGTTCTGCGGCGGCGCCTTGGTCAGCCGCACGCCGTTGTTCCAGCGCCACCGCTGGCCGTCGAAGCTGTAGACGAAGGTGTGGGTGCGGTTGGAGCGCAGGTGCGCGGGCGTCAGCGTGATGGCCGCCGCCTGGGCCTGCGACCCGGCGCTGGCCTGCGCCACGTTGTCCTTGACCACGATCTTGCCCACGTACGGCGTGATGGGCGACTCGGTGCGCGTGACCTCGCGCTGCACCTGCGCGGGGCTGTAGCCGGTCTGGGTCCACTGGCCTTCGTTGTCGGGCTGCACCGTGCGCTCCCGGCCTGCCAGCGACTGCGTGCAGGCGGCCACCAGCGTGTCGAAGTCTGTCTCGGCCGTGCTGGCAACTGCAGGCACGGCAGCGTGGGTGCCCAGTCCACCACCCAACCTGTCGCAGGCCGCCAGTGCCACCCCAGCGGCCACCACGGCCACGCAGAGCGCGGCACGCTGCAGTCTGCGGTTGGTGATGCTGGTCACGGTCGATGTGGGGGAGCGGGAAGGCGGGTTCAGGAGGTTTGGCACCGGCCCATTGTGGCCGGGCTGCCCGCAGCCGCCTTGACCTGCATCAAGCGTGCGTGTTGCCGCTGGTTCCGTCGGTCCTGTCGTTCGCGGGGCCGCCGTCCCGCGCGCCCCGCGCCGCCAGGGGCAGCCACACCCGGGCGGCCAGCCCCGTGGCCTGCGCACCGGGTTCTGCCTCGCCCAGCTCCAGCCGTCCGCCCATCAGCTGCGCATAACGCGCCACGATGGACAGCCCCAGGCCCGCGCCCTGGCCCAGTTGCAGGCCCGGGTCGCCCTGCGCCCAGCGCTGCTGCAGCTGCCCGGCCAGGTCGGGGCCCACGCCGGGGCCGTTGTCGGCCACGCACAGCACGGCGTGCTCGGCCTGTAGGTGCAGCGACACGGTGATGCGCGGCGGCTGGCCGCGGCCGTAGCGCAGCGCGTTGTCGAGCAGGTTGTGCAGGATGCCCTCCACCAGCGCCAGGTTGGCTTGCACTGCCACGGCGTGGTCCAGCCCCTCGGCACCCAGGTCCACGCCCAGCGCATCGGCGCGCGGCAGGTAGCGCAGCACGACCTCACGCACGGCGGTGTTCAGTGCCAGGGGCTGCAGCGCCAGCGCGATGCCGCCTTCGGTCGCCCGGGCCAGGGCCAGCAGCTGGTCCACGGTGCGGCTCGCGCGCTGCTCGGCGGCGGCGATGCCTTCCAGTTCACCGCGCCACACGGCGGGGTCGCTGTGCGCCAGCGCGTGCGCCGCCTGGGTGCGGATGCCGGCCAGCGGCGTGCGCAGCTCGTGCGCCACGTTGCCGGCGAATTCGCGCTGCGCATGCAGGCTTTGCTGCACGCGGGCCAGCAGGCCGTCCAGCGCCTCGCCCAGGCGCTGGACGTCGCTGGTGGCGGCGCCCTGCGTCAGGGCCTGGGGCAGCGGCTGCAGGTCGGCCGCGTCGCGGCGGTCCATGGCGTCCTGCAGGTCGCTCAGCGGCCGCAGGTCGCGCTCGATGCCGCGCAGCAGCCACGAGCCCAGCGCCACCAGCAGCCACAGCTGCGCCAGGCCCGAATACACCAGCAGCCGGCGCAGCAGCTGCGTGCGCTCCGCCGTGGTCTGCGCCATCACCACGGTGAAGGGCTGCGGCCCGTCGATGCGCAGGCTCACCCGGCGCAGCTCCCGGCCGTCGCGCCGCAGCGGCGAGAAGGTGTGCGTGCTGCCGGGCGCAACGCCGTCGGGGGCCAGGTCCGCCTCGCCCGCCACCAGCGCGCCGCCGTCGCCATACACCGCAAACCACACGGTCTCGCTCTGGTCGAACCGCAGCAGCCCGACCTCGCGCTGTGTCAGGTCGAGCTGCAGCGGCGCCGTGCCGGGTGCCGCGTCGCCGCCGCGCACGTGCGCCGCCAGTGCATGCGCGTCGTCCAGCAGCGCGCGGTCGAAGGCCTCCGCCACGAAATGGTTGCCCACGCCCAGCACCACGGTGCTGCCCAGGCCCCAGATCAGCACCAGCGACAGCAGCACGTGCCGCCCGATGCGCTCGCGCAGGGCGGGGCGCTGGCGCGCGGGCGTCGTGTCAGCGGGGCGTGGCACTGCGCTCCACCTGCGATGCACGAGGCCGGCGCCGCGCAAGGGCCTCGGCGGGGCGGTGCCTCATTCTTCCTCCAGCAGGTAGCCCAGCCCGCGCAGCGTGCGGATGGCCGCGCCGCTGCCCGCGATCTTGCGGCGCAGGCGCGAGAACGACGCCTCCAGCGCGTTCTCGCCCAGCGCCTCGCCCGCATCGGACAGGCGCGACGACAGATCGCCCTTGCTCAGCACGCGGCCGGGCGGGGTCATCAGCTCCCACAGCAGGTCGAACTCGCGCGCGGGCAACTCCAGCGGCTGCCCGGCCACGCTCACGCGGCGGGCCTGCCGGTCCAGCGCCAGCTGGCCCACGGTCACCAGGTCGGCCGTGCCGCTGGCGCGGCGCAGCAGGGCGCGCAGGCGGGCTTCCACTTCCTTGAGTTCGTAGGGCTTGCCCAGGTAGTCGTCGGCTCCGGCGTCCAGGCCGGCGATGCGCTCTTCGGTACTGTCGCGCGCGCTGAGCACCAGCACCGGCGTGCGGTCGCCGCGGGCGCGGGCGCTGCGCAGGGCGGTGAGGCCGCTGCCCAGGCCGCTGCGCGCGTGCGCTGCATGGGGCAGGTTCAGGTCCAGCAGCACGGCGTCGAAGGCCTGCACCGCCCACCAGTGCTGGGCCTCTTCCACCGTGTGGGCCAGCTCGACGCGGTGGCCTGCGTTTTCAAGGCCCCGGGCCATGGTGCGGCTGAGCACGGGGTCGTCTTCCACCAGAAGGAGGCGCATGGTCGGTTCAAAGTTCTACGTGGAATTACGCATGGCCCAGATCAGCCAGCGATCAGGTTCGGTGGGGATAGTTGCGCCGTCAGCATACCCCAGCCACCGGTGCGGACCGGCTCGCCGGGGTGTCCCCCACAAGCTTTTCTGGAGACAACATTTCATGGTCAACCGCAACTTAGCCAGGGGCGTCGTCCTCATGGCGCTGGCGCTGGGCTTTGGCCTGCCGTCGGTGGGCTATTCGTTGGGCAAGCTCAGCCACGCCGGGCCCGGCCTGTTCCCGTTCATCGTGAGCTGCATGCTGTTCGCCATCGGCGTGATCACCGTGGTGCGCTCGCGGCTGGTGGCGCCGGCGCCGCTGAATTTCCAGGTGCGCAACATCTCGATCATCCTGGGCAGCCTGTGCGGCTTTGCGGCGCTGTCGCACTACGTGAACATGATCGCGGGCATCGTGTTCCTGGTGTTCTGCTCGGGGTTTGCGGGCACGTCGTACTCGGTGGTGCGCAACCTCAAGATCGCCGCGGTGCTGGTGGGCATCGCCTTCATGTTCCAGAAGCTTCTGGGCGTCAACCTGCCGCTGTTCTGAGAGCACCACCATGGAAGTCCTTCACAACCTCGCGTTCGGCTTCGGCCACGCGCTCACGCTGCAGAACCTGATGTTCTGCGCCCTCGGCTGCACCGTGGGCACCCTGGTGGGCCTGCTGCCGGGCCTCGGCCCGCTGGCCACCATCAGCCTGCTGCTGCCGCTGACCTATTCCATCGACACCACCGGCGCGCTCATCATGCTGGCCGGCATCTACTACGGTGCGCAGTACGGCGACAGCGTGAGCGCCATCACAATGAAGATCCCGCACGCCAGTTCCATCGTGGCGTGCATCGACGGGTACCAGATGACCTTGAAAGGCAAGACGGGCCTGGCACTGTTCACGGCGGGGGTGTCGAGCTTCATCGGCGGCACGGTGGCCATCCTGGTGCTGACCTTCCTCGCGCCCAGCCTGGGCGAGGTGGCCTTCCTGTTCGGCCCTGCGGACTACTGCGCGCTGATGCTGGTGGGCTTCGTGTGCGTGAGCTTCGTGACCACCGGCAGCCTGCTCAACGGCCTGGCCATGTGCATGGTGGGCGTGCTGCTGGGCTCGATCGGGACCGACGTGAACAGCGGCACGGCGCGCTTCACGCTGGACATGCCCTTCCTGGCCGACGGCGTGGGCATCGTGAGCATTGCGCTCGGGTGCTTCGGCATCGCCGAGATCACCAAGAACCTGGATGCGCGTGAAGAGCGCTCGCCCTTCAACGGCACGATCAAGCTCATCCCCACCTGGCCCGAATTCAAGCGCATCATCCCCAGCGCGCTGCGGGGCAGCGTGGTGGGCTCCATCCTGGGTATCCTGCCCGGCGGCGGCCCGACGATCGCCCAGTTCGCAGCCTACGCGCTCGACAAGAAGGTCAGCAAGTACAAGCACGAGATCGGCAACGGCTCCATCGAAGGCGTGGCCGGCCAGGCCGCTGCCGACGAGGCTGCCGCCCGCACCAGCTTCATCCCGCTGATGAGCATCGGCATCCCCGAGAACGCCGTCATGGCGCTGATGATGGCCGCGTTCATCATCAAGGGCATCCAGCCCGGCCCCAACATGATCGCCGGCCACCCCGAGCTGTTCTGGGGCCTGGTCGCCAGCATGTGGATCGGCAACTGCTTCCTGCTGATCCTGAACGTGCCGCTGGTGCGCTACTGGCTGTCGGTGTTCAAGATCCCGTACAACGTACTGTTCCCGGCCATTCTGTTCTTCTGCTGCATCGGCACGTACAGCATCAACAACAACCTGGACGACGTGTTCATCACCGTGGCCTTCGGTGCACTGGGCTACCTGTTCATGCGGCTCGAGATGGACCCGTCGCCGCTCATGCTGGGCTTCATCCTCGGCCCCATGCTGGAGGAGAACTTCCGCCGCTCCATGCTGCTGTCGCGCGGCAGCTTCGATGTGTTCGTCAACCGCCCCATCAGCGGCACGCTCATCGGCCTGATCGTGCTGTTCATCGCCTGGCAGACATTCGGCTTCTTCCGCCAGCGCGGAAAGGCCAAGGACCTGGAGGTGGTGGCACCGGCTGCGACCTGAGACCACCTGAAGAAACCACCTCAACGACCCGACAGATTGACTCTCTGTAAGCTGCCCCGGCAGCCTTGACAAGGCCGGTCACCCTGCGTGACCGGCCTTTTTTTTATCGCTGTGTCGCCCCAAGATGAAAAGCGGCCCCGTCGGGAGGCCGCGACCACACGAAGTGGGGAGCGTGGGGGTCATTTCTCACGCTTGCCACCACGTCGGCAGCAACGCCCGCACCTCGCTGCGCCCGAACCGGTCGTCCATCAGGTGCACCACGCCCTCGTCGCTGGGCGTGCGGATCACGCGGCCCGCCGCCTGCACCACCTTCTGCAGGCCGGGGTACAGGTAGGTGTAGTCATACCCGTCGCCGAACAGGGCCTGCATGCGCTGGCGGATCTGCTCATTGACCGGGTTGACCTGCGGCAGGCCCAGCGTGGCCAGGAAGGCGCCGATCAGCCGGCGCCCGGGCAGGTCGATGCCCTCGGCAAACGCGCCGCCCAGCACCGCGAACGCAATGCCTTCGCTGGTGTCGGTGAAGCGGTCCAGGAACTGCCGCTGCTCGGCCTCCAGCATGCGGCGCGACTGGCGCCAGTGCGGCAGGTGCGGGTGGTTGCGCTCGAACACATCGGCCACCTGCTGCAGATACTCGTAGCTACTGAAGAACGCCAGGTAGTTGCCCGGCCGCGCGGTGAACTGCCGCGCCATCAGGTCGGCAATGGGCGCCAGCGACGCATTGCGGTCCGGGTAGCGGGTGGAGATGTGGCGGGCCACCTGCACCTGCAGCTGCGCGCTGGCAAAAGGCGATTCCACATCCACCCACACATGCTGGTCGGGCAGGCCCAGCAGGTCGCCGTAGTAGCGCGCAGGCTGCAGCGTGGCCGAAAACAGCGTGCTGGTGTGCGCAGCCTGCAGGCGCGGCTGCAGGAAGGGCGCGGGCACCACGTTGCGGATGCACAGCGTGGAGCCGCCCGGCGCCGGTGCCTTGCCGGCTGTGCGCTGCGGGTGATGCGGGCGCTGCGTGGGCTGGTGGGGCTGGGTGATGTCCACCAGCGAATGCGTGTCCAGCAGCTCCGCCATGCGCACCAGGTGCAGCGCATCGAAGTAGAACGCCTGCAGCGCCGCATCGGGCTCGGCCGGGTGGTCGGCAAAGTGGTCCGACAGCGTGCTGCCGCACTGCTGCAGCGCGGCCAGCAGCTTGTCGGGGAAGGCATCGAAGACCGCGTAGTGGGCGCCAGCCGCGGTTTGTTCCTTGTCCAGCGCCACCCAGCAGCGGCGCACCTTGTCCAGCGCCTTTTTCACGGCGGGGTGGCGCGTGGCGGCGGGCGACTGGCGGGCCAGCGCCAGGCTGTCCGGGCGCAGCTCGGCCGTGTACATCTTGCGGCCGCGTTCCACCAGGTTGTGGGCCTCGTCCACCAGCAGCGCGGCGCGCCACTGGTTGGCCTGCGTCAGGCCATGCAGCAGGCCGCCCAGGTCGAAGTAGTAGTTGTAGTCGCCCACCACCACATCGGCCCAGCGCGCGAGTTCCTGGCTCAGGTAGTAGGGGCAGACCTGGTGGGCCAGCGCCACCTCGCGCACGCGGGCCTGCAGCAGCGGGGCCGGGCCCTGGCAGCCGCCTTCGGTGGCTGGGGCCACGGCGGCGGCGCGGGCCGCAGGCAGCCGGTCGTAAAAGCCCTGCGCCAGCGGGCACGACTCGCCGTGGCAGGCCTTGTCGGGGTGTTCGCAGGCCTTGTCGCGCGCCACCAGCTCCAGCACGCGCAGCGGCAGGCCCGGGGCGGTGGCGGCAGGTGGGGCCAGGCGCTCCAGCGCATCCAGCGCCATCTGCCGGCCGGAGGTCTTGGCCGCCAGAAAGAACACCTTGTCGATCTGCTGCCCCGGGATGGCCTTGAGCAGCGGGAACAGTGTGCCCATGGTCTTGCCGATGCCCGTGGGCGCCTGGGCCAGCAGGCAGCGGCCCGACGCGGCGGCCTTGTACACCGCCTCGGCCAGCGGGCGCTGCCCGGCGCGAAAGGTGCCGAACGGAAACGCCAGCGCACCCAGGGCCGCATCGCGCACCGCACGGTGCGCCACCTGGGCCTCGGCCCAGGCCAGGAACCGCTCGCACTGCGCCTCGAAGTGCTGCTGCAGGTCGGCCGCGGTGTGGCGGTCGGTGAACACGGTTTCCTTTTGCGTGCCGATGTCGAAGTACACCAGCGCCAGGTCGATGTGGCTCCAGCCCTCCTGTTGGCACAGCAGCCAGCCGTAGATGCGCGCCTGCGCCCAGTGCAGCGCGCGGTGCGATGCGGGTTGCCGGTCCAGGCGGCCCTTGAAGGTCTTGACCTCGTCCAGGCGCTGCTGCGCCGCATCGACGCCATCGGCCCGGCCGCGCACGCGCAGCGTCTTGTACTGGCCCGCCAATGCCACTTCGGCGCGGTAGCCAGCGCCCCGGCGCGTGGCCACGGTGGCATGGCCCGCGATGCCCTCCAGCGCCGTGGGCGCCGGGGTGAAGCGCAGGTCCAGGTCGCCCTGCTTGGCGGTGAACTCGCACAGCTCGCGCACCGCCACGGTGTAGGTCATGGCGGGGGCTCGGCGCAGGGTAGGGCGGGGAGGTCGCCGGCCAGCGTGTCGCCGGTGGCCGAGGCGTCGTTGGCCGATGCATCGTTGGCGGGCACCGCGGTCTGCCCTGCCGCATGCCCCGCCGTCTGCTCCGCAGCTTCTGCGGCCTCGCCCAGGTGGGCCTGTGCCAGCTCGGCCTCGCTGCGCATCGGCGTGGCCTTGCACAGCGCCATCCACACCGCGAAGGGCAGGGTGCAGCTGGCATGCCGCGCGGGCCGCAGCAGCTCGAACCGGCTGTGCGCGCCATCGTCCAGCTTGCCGTGCAGCACCCAGATACCGAAGTGCTCCGGGATCTCCTCCGGCTGGGCGATGCCTGCCGGGAACACGTAGTAGCACTCCTCGCACAGCCACTGGTAGGCCTGGCGCTTGGCGTCGTGCCGCAGGTCCGACAGCAGGTCGGCCCGGCTCGCTTTGACCTCGTGCACCATGGGCTGCAGGTAGGCCGGCACGGACGTGTTGCGCACCGAAAACAGGTCGGGCCGCGCCATGCGCCACACGTTGGCGGCGGCGCGGGCTGCGGGCGAATCGGTGTCCTCGTTCCACAGCGGGGTGCTGCGGCCGTGGCCGATGGGTGCGGGGGCGGTCGGCAGGGCGGCGTCCGCCGCGGGGAGCGTCTGCGGCGCCGGCCCGTCCACCACCGCGCGCAGTGACAGCTCGCGCCACACGATGCGCCCCGCCGCCAGCAGGTGCTCGGCGAACCTGGCGGCCAGCCGGTCGTGCGTGCTCAGCGCCCGCACGCTGCGCTGGCGTGCCACGGCCAGCGTGCGGATGCCCTCGTCGGTGAGCCGCAGGGACTCGAACCCCTCGGGCGACACCTGCAGCATCACCAACTGCGCGGCCAGCAGGTCGATCTCCAGCGCGTCCTTGCACGGCCACCCCGCCGAACGCCAGATTTGCATGAGGCGCGTGCGGTGAAAGCGGGTGAGCTGGATGGCGGGCGCAGGGGCCGATGCGGGGGAGGGCAGAGCCGTCATGGGGTGGTGGGGTCGGCAGGCTGGGTACTGATTTTAATCACAGTGCCTTGCAGATGCCCAACGCGGGGTCGCGATCATGCGGCGGGCGAGGGGTTTTGGGATGTTTTTGGGCCCTACCGCGCACTGCATGCGCGGTAGCTGCTATCAAAAATGGAGCATCCTGAAACAAGGGCTGGGGGTGTTCCGAATTGCTTCTCCATCGCAGTCTGTATCCGTCGAAGGTATTAACACTGATAATCATTGAAAGCGAAAAGAAAGATTAATGAAATATGAATGAAAGCTTGGAAAGGGGTTAATACCGATTTGCCAGCAGGCAGCTATCTCGTGTACATTGTGATACATGCTCAAGTCCATCTATTGATTTTCTGATGTATGGATTTTGAGTTTTTGAAAATACCAATCTATTCCAGATGATTGAAATTCTCTGGTTTACGAAATTGATTATCTGCCTCTTGGCTGTCCGTCTGCCCAATATCCTTCGTCATCATCATTATTATGAAAATCAAAACCAGAATACTGTGGCTGTGCGCGGCCACTCTGGCCGGCATGATCGCGCTGTCTGCCGTGGCGCTGAACACGCTTTACCAGTCGATGATGAACGAGCGCAAAGCCCAGTTGGCCAACCTGGTCACGCTCGCCCAGGCCGCCGCCCAGAAGTCCTACGAAAAGGAAAAGAGCGGCGCCCTGTCTCGCGAAGACGCCATCAAGGAGGCCTCGCTCGTGATCAGCGCCTTTGTGCACAAGGACAAATATTTCTTTGTGCGCGGCTACTCACACGACCTGTCCTTCATTCACCCCAATCCCAAGCGGGTGGGCGCCCTGAGTGACAAGGGCCATAAAGAATCGGGCGAGCGGTTTCGCGTTTCCATGCAGGGGCGCACCGTGGGCTTCGTCGTTCAGTCCGGCACCCGCCCGGGGGTGAAGGAGCCCGTCGACAAGCTCTACGCCGTGATCCGGTTCGAACCCTGGGACTGGATCATCGGCTTTGGCGACTATGTGGACGACATCGAGGACGCATTCTGGCGCAACGCGGCCATCCTGCTGTCCATCGGCGCGGTGCTGATGCTCGTCGTGGCCATCATGGCCTGGCAGATGCTGCGCACCCTGGTGCGCCAGCTGGGCGGCGAGCCGCAGTACGCGGCCGACGTGGTCACCCAGATCGTACAGGGCAACCTGGCGGTCGACGTCAAAACCCTGCCCGGCGACACGTCGAGCATCCTGCACGCCATCCGTGCCATGCGCGACAACCTGGCCCGCCTTGTGACCCAGGTGCGCGACAGCACCGACTCGATCAACACCGCATCGGACGAAATCGCGGCGGGCAATGGCGATTTGTCGGGCCGCACCGAGTCGCAGGCCAGTGCCCTGCAAGAAACGGCAGCGTCGATGGAGCAGCTGACGGCCACCGTGCAGCAGAACGCAGCCAACGCCCGCCGCGCCGACGAACTGGCGCGCGCCGCCTCGGCCACCGCCGTGCGCGGCGGCGACGTGGTGCAGCAGGTGGTGAGCACCATGGGCTCCATCGAGCAGTCCTCGCGCAAGATCGTGGACATCATCAGCGTCATCGACGGCATTGCGTTCCAGACCAACATCCTGGCGCTGAACGCGGCGGTAGAAGCCGCCCGTGCCGGCGAGCAGGGCCGCGGCTTTGCGGTGGTGGCCAGCGAAGTGCGCTCCCTGGCCCAGCGCAGCGCTGCAGCGGCCAAGGAGATCAAGGGCCTGATCGACGACTCCGTGGCCAAGGTGGGTGCAGGCACCCAGCTGGTGGAGCAGGCCGGCGCCACCATGCGCGAGGTGGTCGATGGCGTGAAGAACGTGACCACCATGGTGGCCGAGATCAGTTCGGCCAGCGCCGAGCAGAGTGCAGGCATCGCCCAGGTCAACCAGGCCGTGTCGCAGATGGACCAGGGCACGCAGCAGAACGCGGCGCTGGTGGAAGAGGCCCTGGCAGCAGCGCAGTCGCTCAGCCAGCAGGCCGTGGCGCTGTCGCAGACGGTGGGCCAGTTCCGCCTGGTGGCCTGATCGCCCTGGCCGTTGTTCAGGCACCTGGAACCGCAGCACGGACTGAGCGGCGGTTTGACCTCTCCAGGCGCAGAGCTATCTGCGGAATGAGGTCACCAGCCGTTGCGATTGAAGCGAAAAAAGCGCCGCGGTGGGATGAACTGTTGAATCCATTCAACAAGCGGTTGAATGCAGATGCGCGTCCCTAGAATCCGCCGCAACGCAGGCCGACCGACGCTGCAAGCCCCGCGCTGAGGAGCTGCCCAGGCGGGCCAAGGTGGACCCAAGCCCCAGCCAGCGCAGCCTCCGGCGCGGGCCAGCCCACAGCCGCCAGTCGAGCATCCGCGCCAACACCCATGACCACCGCATTGTTGCCAGCGCATCGCCGGCATGCCGCACAGCCAGCCTGCGCCCGGGCAACGGCTCAGATCGCAAGAACATCCACAAGGAACCCACCGTTGATGCACACCCCTGAACTCGCCGTGTTGGACCTGACCTCGCGCATCGGCGGATACGCACTCGCCCACCTGGGCGTGGCGGGTGCATCGGGTCACGGTGCCTGGGAGAGGCTGCCGCTTGGAGACGTCGCGGGCGCGCTGGAGATCAGCTGGTACCGCCCCGCTGCGGTGGCCGATCTGAAGAAGATGCCTGCGCAGCCCGACGCGCTGGCGATCCTGGTGGGGCCCGGCGGCTTCACCCTTCTGCCTGCCATTTTGGCGCTTGCTGCCGTGCGTTCCGCGCCTGCGGTCTGGTTCATTCTTCTACCCAATGCGGTGATGGAAGACATGGAGATCTCCAAGTTCCTGCGCACCCATGGGCGCGCTGGAGTGCACAAATACCAGTTGCCCAACAGCGACCCGCAGACGCTGTGGTTCGTGCTTATGGAGCAGTTGGGCAAGGTCCCGCGGGTCAATGATTATTTCAACGAAGACAGAAGGTCGGACGATATGAGTTCCAATTTGAAGAGTTCCATGGATGCCGCGATGACCATCGACGGCGCACAGGCGGTCGCCCTGGTCGACTACCGCAGCGGCATGTGCCTGGCCCAGGCCGGGGGCGGCATGAACCTGGACCTGGCAGCCGCCGGCAACACCCGGGTGGTGCAGGCCAAGCTCAAGACCATGGAGGCACTGGGCATCAAGCGCGGTATTGAAGACATCCTCATCACCCTGGCCGACCAGTACCACCTGATCCGCCTGGTGCCCAACAATGACGGGCTCTTCCTGTACCTGGTGCTGGACAAGGCCAAAGGCAATCTGGCCCTGGCCCGCTACAAGCTGACGGACATCGAGCGGTCGTTGAAAGTGTGAGACCGGGCTGGCACGCCCGGTCTCTGCGGACGCGTGGGCTGCACCAGCGTGCACTGCGTCGTCCGCGCGTCGTGCCGTACAGCCAGCGGAACGCTGGCTGCTCAGGCTGACGCGTGCACCTTGCGCTGATTGGCCAGCGAGGCCGGTTGTAGCGGGGGGCGTCCACCCGCTGGCTGATGAGACCCGAAGGTCGTTGTCTGCGGCCCGGGTCCAGAAGCGACTACGAAGCCCGTGCCCGCCCACGGCTGCAGGGTTTGATGACAGGGCGCCTTGAGCGCTTGCCATCCCGATCCTTCTCGCGCACCAGATCGACTTGGGGCGAAGAAACAAAATTGCCGGCAAGTACCGGACAGGTGCACGGGCAGCACCCTCGGGACCTCACTGGCCGATACCCGTGCTTATGACTGACGACCGCGAATATGCAGGTTGTCCCGCGTCGTATAGACCGGCGTGAAGAGGTCAATGAACGGCAGTTTCAGGGCCTTCCTGCCTGCGCACCCAACTCCGTACAGCCTATTCCCTCGTCTCCAGCGGTCGATCACACACTTTACGCTGCGTCCAGTTGAGTGGGTTAAATTTGGCATTTACTGCCAGTATGATGTCGGAAACTGACATTTTGTTGTTGTGATCCGCCGCATAGAAACCTCCCGCCTCACCGTTGCCCGTGCCGCTGCCCGCCTGTTTGCAGAGCAGGGCGTCAGCGCGACCAGTGGCAGCGACATCGCTGCGGCAGCCGGTATTTCAGAGCGCACGGTGTGGCGGTACTTTCGCAACAAGGAAAGTTGCGTCGCGCCCTTGTTCACGCAGATCTGGCAGCGCTTTTACCGGGAGCTGCGCGCCTGGCCGCTCGCTGAGCCGATCGAGGTGCACCTGGCCAACCAGTTTGCGCTCGACAAACATTCGCCAGAAGAGATCGCCGACATGGTGCTGGTGGTCCGGTTGATCGCCGCGCTGCCCGACGAGCCCGACCTGCGCTCCATCTGGCTGCACGCGTACCACGATGGCGAGGAAGAAATGGCGGCGCTGATCGGCGACCGGCTGGGGCGCTCCCACCATGATTTCGACGTGCGCCTGTGCGCCGCTGCCGTGATGGGTGCGGTGCGAACGGTGGACGAGACCATCAGCCGGGCGGCCGTGCGCGATGCACGGGCCTTCACCACCACGGAAGTAGTGGCGCAGATGTCCCGGGCCATCCGCGCCGTGAGCCACCTGCCGTTTTGCGACCCGGTGACGCCGCGGCCTTTTGGTGATGCTGCACCGCCACCGGCTGTAACCAAGGCGGCAAAACGCCAACGAAAGTAAACGCCCCACGCTAGTGCGGCTAGCGCTCCTCTTCTGCTGACCCAATCCCGACTGCGCTGCCTTGGCGCGCAACGCAACGCTCTCTACCCAACCACCACCATGGCCATTTCCAAGAAAAAACCCCTGCGCACCGGCATCATCGCGCTGGTGCTGCTCGCGGCAGCTGCTGCAGTCGTCAAGTGGCAGTTCTTCCCCGCCAAAGTGCCCAACAACTTCATCACCGCCACCGCCGCCACGGGCGATCTGGAGGACACGGTGCTGGCCAGCGGTACGCTGCAGGCCTTCAAGCAGGTGAGCGTGGGCGCGCAGGTGTCGGGGCAGATCAAGTCGCTGAAGGTGGCACTGGGCGACAACGTGAAGGCCGGGCAACTGGTGGCCGAGATCGACTCCATGACGCAGCAGAACACCGTGCGCAACTCCGAAGCAGCGCTGGCCACGGCGCAGGCCAACCTGCGCGCGCGCCAGGCATCGCTGTCGCAGGTGGAGCTGGCCTACAAGCGCCAGCAGCAGCTGCGCGCGGCCGACGCCGGCCCGCAGGCCGACCTGGAGGCGGCCGAGGCCACGTACCGCACCACGCTGGCCGACATCGATGCCCTGAAGGCCCAGATGCAGCAGGCCGCCATCGCGGCCGACACGGCCAAGGTCAATCTGGGCTACACACGCATCGTCGCGCCCATCGACGGCCAGGTGGTGGCGGTGGTCACGCAGGAGGGGCAGACCGTCAACGCCAACCAGGCCGCGCCCACCATCATCAAGCTGGCCAAGGTGGACACCATGACCGTGAAGGCCCAGATCTCCGAGGCCGACGTGACCCGCGTCAAACCCGGGCAGAAGGTGTACTTCACCATCCTGGGCGAGCCCGACCAGCGCTACCAGGCCACGCTGCGCGCGGTAGAGCCCGCGCCCGATTCCATCGCCAACGAGTCGTCGCTCTCCAGCACGGCCACCAGCAGCAATGCCACGGCCACCGCCATCTACTACAACGGCTTGTTCGACGCGCCCAACCCCGATGGCAAGCTGCGCATCTCCATGACGGCGCAGGTCTACATCGTGCGGGCCGAGGCCAAGGGCGTGGTCACCATCCCGTCGGCCGCGCTGGGTGCGCGCAACGCCGACGGCACCACCACCGTGCGCGTGGTGGACGCCGAGGGCAATGCCGCGCCCCGGCAGGTGAAGATCGGCCTGAACAACAACGTCAACGCCCAGGTCACCGAGGGCCTGGCTGCCGGTGACAAGGTGGTGCTGGGCGACGGCGCCACCGCACCATCGGCGACCAACCCGGGCCGCATGCGCGGCGGCCCGCCACGGCAGTGAGTGGGGCGATGCAGGCCATGCAAGGCAAGGCACACGAGCCCGGCGGGGCGGTGACAAACACAACTGCAGCAACCGCAGCAACTACAGCGGCAGTGCAGCCGCTGCTGGACCTGCGCGGCGTCACGCGCGAGTTCCCGGCCGGCGACCAGGTGCTGGCGGTGCTCAAGGACGTGCACCTGACCATCCACGCCGGTGAGATGGTGGCCATCGTCGGGCAGTCGGGCTCGGGCAAGTCCACGCTGATGAACATCCTGGGCTGCCTGGACACGCCCACCCGCGGCAGCTACCGCGTGGAGGGGCGCGAGACCGGGCAGCTGGCGCCCGACGAACTGGCCGAGCTGCGGCGCGAGCACTTCGGCTTCATCTTCCAGCGCTACCACCTGCTGTCGGACCTCACGGCCCAGGGCAATGTGGAAGTGCCCGCCGTGTACGCGGGCCGCACGCGTGCGCAGCGGCGCGAACGCTCGGCCGCGCTGCTGGCGCGCCTGGGCCTGGCCGACCGCATGCACCACACGCCGGGCAAGCTGTCGGGCGGGCAGCAGCAGCGCGTGTCCATCGCCCGCGCGTTGATGAACGGCGGCCGTGTGATCCTGGCCGACGAGCCCACCGGCGCGCTGGACACGCACTCCGGCGCAGAGGTGATGAAGATCCTGGCAGAACTGCATGCCGAGGGCCATACCATCATCATCGTCACGCACGACATGGGCGTGGCCGCGCACGCGCAGCGCGTGATCGAGATCCGCGACGGCGCCATCGTGGGCGACACGCGGCGCGCAGATGCGACCGCACCCGGCACCGGTGCCACACGCCCCGCCAGCCGCGCGCCTACGGGGCTCTTTGCGCGCCTGTCGGCCTTTGGCGACCGGTTTCGCGAGGCCTTCCACATGGCCCTGCTGGCCATGAACGCGCACCGGCTGCGCACCTTTTTGACCATGCTGGGCATCGTGATCGGCATCGCCTCGGTGGTGTCGGTGGTGGCGCTGGGCGCGGGCACGCAAAAGAAGGTGCTGGCCGACATCAGCGCCATCGGCACCAACACCATCGAGGTGTTCTCGGGCTCGGGCTTTGGTGACGTGCGCTCGGCCGCGGTGCGCACCCTGGTACCGGCCGATGCCGACGCCCTGGCCGCCCAGCCGTATGTGGACAGCGTCACGCCCAACCTCAACGCCGCAGCGCGGCTGCGCTGGCGAAACGTGGAGCTGACCGGCACCGTCAACGGCGTGGGCGAGCAGTACTTCCGCGTCAAGGCGGTGAAGATCGCGCAGGGCACGGTGTTCGACGCCAGCGCGGTGCAGGGGCGCCAGCAGGTCGCGGTGATCGACGACAACACCCGCGCCAAGCTCTTCCCCAACACACCCAACCCGGTGGGCGAGGTGGTGCTGCTGGGCAGCGTGCCGGTGCGGGTGATCGGCGTGGCCGCCAAGAGCGAGAACGCCTTTGGCAACAGCGAGGCGCTGAATGTCTGGGTGCCCTACACCACGGCCATGGGCCGCATCGTGGGGCAAAACTACCTGCGCAGCATCACCGTGCGCGTGGCCGACACCGCGCCCATGGCCGCTGCGGAGCAGGGCATCAACCAGTTGCTCAAGTCGCGCCATGGTCGCGAGGACTTCTACGTGCTCAACACCGACAGCATCCGCCAGACCATCGAGACCACCACGCAGACGCTGACCTTGCTGGTCGCATCCATCGCCGTCATCTCGCTCATGGTGGGGGGCATCGGGGTGATGAACATCATGCTCGTCTCCGTGACCGAGCGCACCCGAGAGATCGGTGTGCGCATGGCCGTGGGCGCGCGCCAGGGCGACATCCAGCAGCAGTTCCTCATCGAGGCGGTGCTGGTGTGCCTGCTGGGCGGTGGCCTGGGCATCGCCATCGCGCTGGGCTTGGGCGCGCTGATCACCAGCGTGGCGCCGGTGGTGCCGCTGGCGTTCTCGGTGAGCTCCATGGTGTGGGCGTTCGCCTGCTCCACGCTGATCGGCGTGGTCTTCGGCTTTTTGCCGGCGCGCAGCGCGGCGCGGCTCAACCCCATCGATGCGCTCGCACGGGACTAGATGAAGCACCCCCTGAGGCGCTTTGCGCCTTCCCCCTCTCTCGACTCGCTGTGCGAGTCGGGAGGGGGACGCCCCCAGCGCGGCGGGGCGGCCCTTGCGCGGGGGCGCTGGCATTGGGCGCGCCAGTTTCGAGCGTCGTGGGTGGCGCATGGCGCAGTGAGCACCTAATACCTGAATACCTGAATACCTGAATAGATGATGAACATGAAGGACCGGCTGCAAGTGATGACCATCAAAAAATCTTCCTTCGCCCTGGTTCCCCTGGCGCTGGCTTTGCTGGCTGGCTGCTCCGGCACGCGCACGGCCTACCAGGCGCCCGGTGTCAACGTGCCTGCCGCTTGGGAGCAGCAGCAGGCCACCATATTCGCCCAGCTGCCCGACCAGTGGTGGCGCCAGTTCGATGACCCCGCGCTGAGCCAGGTGGTCGAATCCGCTCTGGCGCGCAACAACGACCTGGCTGCCGCCGCACTGCGCGTGCGCCAGGCGCAGTTGCAGGCGGGTATCACCGCCGCAGGGCTGGGCCCGATAGTGGCGGGGCGCCTGTCCAGCGGTGCGTCGCGCCGGCTGGACGGGGGCGGCAACTCCACGGTGCGCAGCAGCGGCGCATCGCTGTCGGCCAGCTACGAGGTGGACCTGTGGGGCCGGGTGGCCAGCACGCGCGATGCGGCCGAGTGGGCCGCCCGCGCCACTGCCGAGGACCGCGAGGCCGCCGCCCAGGCCCTGGCCGGCACGTCGGCGGGGCTGTACTGGCAACTGGCCTATCTGAACCAGCGTGTGGCCAGCGGTGGCGACAGCCTGGCCTATGCCCAGCGCACGCAGGAGCTGGTGCGCTCACAGTACGACGCGGGCTCGGTATCGGCCCTGGAACTGCGCGAGGCCGAGCAGACCGTGGCCAGCCAGCGCGCCGCCCTGGCCCAGCTGGAGCAGCAGCGTGTGGAAACCCGCAACGCCATCGCTGTGCTGATGAACGCGCCCCCCGGCGCCGCCACCCTGGCCGAGGTGCTGCCCACTGAGCCACAGCGCCTGCCTGAAGCCGCGTTGCCCCCGGTAGCCGCTGGTGCGCCCGCCGAGCTGCTGTCCCGCCGCCCCGACCTGCGCGCCGCCGAGGCCCGTCTGCGCAATGTGCTGGCCAGCGGCGACGCCACGCGCGCCAGCTACTACCCGGCGCTCAGCCTGACGGGGGACCTGGGTACGTCCAGCACCTCACTGCTGCGCCTGCTCTCCAACCCCGTGGCCACCCTGGGTGCGGGGCTGAGTCTGCCTTTTTTGCGCGCGCAAGAAATGAAGCTGTCGGGCCAACTGGCGGCCGCGCAGTACGAGGAGGCGGTCACCAACTTTCGCCAGACTCTGTACACCGCGTTGGCCGATGTGGAGAACGCCCTGTCGGCCCGCACCCAGCTGCTGCGCCAGGGTGAACAACTGACCCTGCAATTGACGGCCGCCCGCGAGGCCGAACGCTTGTACGAGGTGCGCTACCGCGCCGGTGCCACGGGTCTGCGCACCTGGCTGGACGCGCAGCAACGACGCCGCACGGCAGAGCTGGCGGTGCAGGAGAACCAGCTGGCCCAGCTCAATGCGCTGGCCACGCTGTACCGGGTGCTGGGGGGCGCGGTGGTGCCAGAGGGACGCTGAGGATGCATGCGGCAGCGCCGCGGATGGCCGCTATGGCGCTGTAGGTCCGCCACGCTGTCAATCAACGGGGTTTCTGACGCAGGGAGGGGCTGATGTCGGGCACTGTGTCATCTCCACAGGGCTTCCAAACGCACGCATTCACCACTCCGCAAAACTCCCATCCTTGTGCCGCCACACCGGATTGCGCCACCGGTGTCCTTGCTGCGCACGCTCCCTCACGTACTCTTCGTTCACCTCGATGCCCAACCCCGGCCCGTTCGGTATGGCCACCATCCCGTCCTCGTACGCAAACACTTCCGGGTTGGACACATAGTCCATCAGGTCGTTGTCCTGGTTGTAGTGAATGCCCAGGCTTTGCTCCTGGATGAAGGCGTTGTAGCAAACGGCGTCCAGCTGCAGGTTGGCGGCCAGGGCGATGGGGCCCAGGGGGCAGTGCAGGGCCAGGGCCACGTCGTAGGCCTCGGCCATGGTGGCGATCTTGCGGGTTTCGGTGATGCCGCCGGAGTGTGACGGGTCGGGCTGGATGATGTCGGCATACCCCCCCTTCAGCACGCGCTTGAAGTCCCAGCGGGAGTACAGGCGCTCTCCCAGGGCGATGGGGGTGGATGAGATGCGGGCGATCTCTTTCAGCGCCTCTTCGTGCTCGCTGAGCACGGGTTCTTCGATGAACATCAGGCGGTAGGGCTCCAGCTCCTTGATCAGCACCTTGGCCATGGGGCGGTGCACGCGACCATGAAAGTCCACGCCGATGCCCACGTTGGGGCCCACGGCCTCGCGCACCGCGGCCACGTTCTGCAGGCAGCGCTCCACCTTGTCGTAGGTGTCCACAAACTGCATTTCTTCGGTGCCGTTCATCTTCACCGCGGTGAAGCCGCGGGCCACGGCGTCCCGGGCCTGCTGGGCGGTCTCGCTGGGGCGGTCGCCGCCGATCCAGCTGTACACCCGGATGCGATCGCGCACATTGCCGCCCAGCAGTTCGGACACGGGCACGCCCAGGGCCTTGCCCTTGATGTCCCACAGCGCCTGGTCGATGCCGGCCAGGGCGCTCATGTGCACGCCGCCACCCCGGTAGAAGCCGCCGCGGTACAGCACCGTCCAGTGGTCTTCGATGTGGCGCGGGTCCTTGCCGATGAGGTAGTCGCCCAGCTCTTCGACCGCGGCGGCCACGGTTTGCGCGCGGCCTTCCAGGATGGGCTCGCCCCAGCCGACGATGCCTTCATCGGTTTCGATTTTCAGAAAGCACCAGCGCGGGGGCACCAGGAATGTGGTCAGTCGGGTGATCTTCATGGGAGGGCGGATGGAAAGGAAGCCGTGGGAATGCGGATGCGGGTGATGAGCGGCAACGCAGCAATAGGACGTCTAGGCAGCCGGGCCCGTGGCGGCATTGGGGTGCGCACCGTGTGCCGGGCTGTAGGCGTCCTGCCACGCGGTGACGAACGCAACGGCCTTGGCGGCCACGTCGCCTGCGCTGTCGCCCGGGCGGTACAGGGCGGAGCCCAGGCCGAAGCCGCTGGCCCCGGCCGCTGCGTAGGTGGCGATGCTCTCGGGCACGATGCCGCCCACCGGCACCAGCGCCATGGGCGGGGTGATGACCGCGCGCCAGGCTTTGAGCACATGCGGCGGCAAGGCCTCGGCCGGAAAGAGCTTGAGCATGTTGGCGCCCGCGGCCAGCGCTGCATAGGCCTCGGTCAGCGTGGCCACGCCGGGTGCGCAGGCCATGCCGGCCGCGCGGGCGGTGCGGATCACCGCGGGGTCGCTGTGGGGCATGACGATGATCTGCCCGCCCGCGGCGGCCACATCGGCGCAGGCCTCGGGCGTGAGCACCGTGCCGGCGCCCACCAGGCAGTCGGCGGGCAGCGCATTGCGCAGGGCGCGGATGCTGGCCAGGGGCTGGGGAGAGTTCAGCGGCACCTCGATGATGCGAAACCCCGCGTCGTACAGCACGTGGCCGATGGCCACCACCTCGTGCGGCTGCACGCCGCGCAGGATGGCGATCAGGCCACAGGCCTGCATGGTGCTGAACAGGTTCTTGTCGATGGGGTTCATGCGGCTTGGCTCCTGGGGAATGGGGTGGGCTCTGCGCCCAGGGTTGTCGTCAACCCGGCAGCGATAGCGATCTGCCACAGGCCCGTGACGGTGGCCTGCGCAGCGATGGTGGGCTGTGTAAATCCATAGGCCTGCAGGGCGATGGCGTAGCGGCGGCACAGGTCGGCCTCGCCGCACAGCACCAGCGGGATGGGGGCGGCGCCAGTGGGCGGGTGCAGGCGCGCCAGGCTGGCGATCTCGTGCCCGATGAGGATGCCCGACAGGTAGTCCGCCTGCGCCGCGGCGGGCAACGCGCCCGTCAGGCCCAGCGTGCGGGTGCTGAAGATGTGCGACAGCAGGCCCAGCGCCGCATCGCTGCCGCGCGCCACCTGCAGGCCCTGCGCAAAGGCGGCGTCGTCAGGCGCGGCCGGTGCCTGCATCGTCTTGCCCAGGATGGTGTGCCCGCGCAGTGCGGCAAACACTTCGCCGGTCATGAAGGTGTGGAACCCCTGGATGCTGCGCCGCGCGCCGTCGCCCTGCGCCACCACCCACTTGCTGTGCGTGCCCGGCAGGCCGACCAGCACGGGGCCTGGGCTGGCGACGGATGTGTCGGCCAAGACACCCAGCACCTGCGTTTCCTCACCGCGCATCACGTTGGGCAGGCCGGTGCGCTGCAGCAGCCCGGGCACGATGTGCAGGGGGGTGCCGCTGCCACGCTGCACCACGGTCAGCCCGCGCGCCAGGTCGTCCAGCGAGGTGGGGGCGTCCAGGTATTTGGCTTCGCGCCAGCCCTGCGCACTGCCCACCATGCCGCAGGCCAACACGGGCACGGAGGGCAGGATGGCCAGCCAGTCGCCGCAGGCGTCCTGCAAGGCGCGCTCGAAGGCCGCACCGGGCTCAGCATCGGCCTGGCCCGAGGGTGCCGGGGGCAGGTTCATGATGCCCCAGGGGCGGTTGCGTTGCTCCAGCACCTGCCCGTGGGCACCCAGGCGAAAGGCGCGCAGCGAGCTGGTGCCCCAGTCCAGGGCCACCAGGCGGGTGTCCGAGAGGTTGGCGGTATCTGCCATGGTGTACTTATTTGCCCCAGCGCAGCACCAGCGGGTCCAGCCGGCGCGCGATGTCGATCAGGCCCCGGCGCACTTCGGTGTGCATGGCCGGGAAGGGGTGGCGGCCCGCTTCGCAGGCGATCACGCCGCCTTCCTTCATCAGCGCCTTGGCGGTCAGGATGCCGCCCTGGCGGTTTTCGTGGTTGATGAGCGGCAGCCAGCGCTGGTATAGCGCGAACGCCTGGTCCATGTCGCCCTGGCGGTGGGCTTCGATGATGGGGCGGATGCCGTCGGGGAAGGCGCCGCCCGTCATCGCGCCGGTGGCGCCCGCATCCAGGTCGGCCAGCAGGGTGATGGCCTCTTCGCCGTCCCACGGGCCTTCGATGGCGGCGCCGCCCAGGCGGATCAGCTCGCGCAGCTTGCTGGCGGCGCCGGGCACCTCGATCTTGAAGTAGGCCAGGTTCTCGATCTCCTGCGCCATGCGGGCGAGGAACGGGGCCGACAGCACGGTGCCGCTGGCGGGCGCGTCCTGCACCATGATCGGGATGCTGATCGCATCGGACACGCGGGCATAGAACTCGTAGATCTGCGCCTCGGGCACGCGGAAGGTGGCGCCGTGGTAGGGCGGCATGATCATCACCATGGCGGCGCCCATGTCCTGCGCGGCGCGGCTGCGCTCGGCGCACACGCGGGTGCCGTAGTGGGTGGTGGTGACGATGACCGGCACGCGTCCGGCCACATGCTCCAGCGAGACACGGGTGAGTGTCTCGCGCTCGGCGTCGGACAGCGAGAACTGCTCGGAGAAGTTGGCCAGGATGCAGACGCCGTCCACGCCGGCGTCGATCATGAAGTCGAGGCAGCGCTTCTGACTCTCGATGTCCAGGGTGCCGTCTTCATGGAACGTGGTGGGCACTACGGGGAAGATCCCGCGGTAGCGTGGGCTCTGCAGGGAAGGCGTGGCTGGCATGGCGGAGGATGGGTGAAAATTTGAATGAAATACGGCTCTGGCGCTTATCTGGAAAGCGCTAAAAGCTATGAAATATGTAGCGCGTCCTGTAGCGGATGGGCCATTGGTATCAGTGCGAGTGGCGAGGGACGGCAGAGCCGCGGCAGCCGACCAGGAAGTCGAAGTCGCAGCCGTCGTCGGCCTGCAGTACGTGGTCCACATACAGGCGCTGGTAGCCACCGCGCCCGCCCATGTCGGTGCTGGCCAATGCGGCCAGGCGCGCGGCCAGTTCCTCGTCGCTGATATCGAGGTGCAGGCGGCCTTGTTCGCAGTCCAGCTCGATGAAATCGCCATCGCGCACGGCGGCCAGCGGGCCACCCGCGGCGGCCTCGGGCGCCACATGCAGCACCACGGTGCCGTACGCCGTGCCGCTCATGCGTGCGTCGGAGATGCGCACCATGTCCTTGACGCCCTGGCGCAGCAGCTTGGGCGGCAGGCCCATGTTGCCCACCTCGGCCATGCCGGGGTAGCCCTTGGGGCCGCAGTTCTTCATCACCATCACGCAGCTGGCATCGATGTCCAGGTCCTCATCGACGATGCGCTCCTTGTAGTGCTCCAGGTTCTCGAACACCACGGCGCGGCCGCGGTGCTTGAGCAGCTCGGGCGATGCGGCGGAGGGTTTCAGCACCGCGCCACGCGGCGACAGGTTGCCGCGCAGGATGCAGATGCCGCCGTCGGCGATCAGCGGGTTGTCGATCGTGCGGATGACCTCGTCGTTGTATTGGGGCGCCTCGCGCACGTTGTCCCACAGTGTCTTGCCGTTGACGGTCAGTGCGTCGGGGTGGGGCAGCAGGTTGTTCTCGCCCAGTCTGCGCAGCACCGCGGGCAGACCGCCGGCGTAGTAGAACTCTTCCATCAGGAAGCGGCCCGAGGGCTGCAGGTCCACCAGCGTGGGTGTGCCGCGGCCGATGCGCGTCCAGTCCTCCAGGTCCAGCTGCACGCCAATACGGCCCGCGATGGCCTTCAGGTGGATCACCGCGTTGGTCGAGCCGCCGATGGCCGCGTTGGTGCGGATCGCGTTCTCGAACGCTTCGCGCGTCAGGATCTTGGAAAGCGTGAGCCCTTCGTGCGCCATCTCCACGATGCGGCGGCCCGACATGTGGGCCAGCACGTAGCGGCGCGAGTCCACCGCGGGTATGGCCGCGTTGTGCGGCAGCGATGTGCCCAGCGATTCGGCCATGCAGGCCATGGTGCTGGCCGTGCCCATGGTGTTGCAGGTGCCGGCGGAGCGGGACATGCCGGCCTCGGCCGCGAAGAACTGGTGCTCGTTGATCTCGCCGGCCTTCAGGGATTCGTGCAGGCGCCACACGGCCGTGCCCGAGCCGATGTCCTTGCCGTCGAGCTTGCCGTTGAGCATGGGCCCGCCCGTGACCACGATGGCCGGCACGTCGCAGCTGGCCGCGCCCATCAGCAGCGCGGGCGTGGTCTTGTCGCAGCCCACCAGCAGCACCACCGCGTCGATGGGGTTGCCGCGAATGGCTTCTTCCACGTCCATGCTGGCCAGGTTGCGCGTGAGCATGGCCGTGGGGCGCAGGTTGGATTCGCCGTTGGAGAACACCGGGAACTCGACCGGAAAGCCGCCCGCCTCGTAGATGCCACGCTTGACGTGCTCGGCGATCTTGCGAAAGTGCGCGTTGCAGGGCGTGAGCTCGGACCAGGTGTTGCAGATGCCGATGATCGGCCGGCCGTCGAACTCATGGTCCGGAATGCCCTGGTTCTTCATCCAGCTGCGGTACATGAAGCCGTTCTTGTCGGCTGTGCCGAACCATTCGGCGGAGCGGAGTTTGCGCGGGGTGGTGGTCATTGTGTTGGCGGGTCAGAGAGAAGATGAGGAAGAAGGTCAGGAGCGCTTGGCAGCGCGGCGCGTGAGCAGGCGCTGCAGCAGGCAGAAGACGAACAGCAGCACGCCGACGACGATGCGCGTCCACCACGAGCTGAGCGTGCCGTCGAACGAGATCAGTGTCTGGATGATTCCGAGCATCAGCACGCCGAACAGCGTGCCCACCACATAGCCGACGCCGCCGGTGAGCAGCGTGCCGCCGATCACCACGGCGGCGATGGCGTCGAGCTCCATGCCCACGGCGTGCAGGCCGTAGCCCGACAGCATGTAGAACGTGAACACCACGCCCGCCAGCGCCGAGCAAAAGCCCGAGAGCGTGTACACCCCGATCAGCGTGGCGCGCACGGGCAGGCCCATCAGCACGG
Organism: Acidovorax sp. LjRoot194; assembly: GCF_964253015.1. NCBI lineage: Bacteria > Pseudomonadati > Pseudomonadota > Betaproteobacteria > Burkholderiales > Comamonadaceae > Acidovorax > Acidovorax sp. LjRoot194. The sequence goes on from NZ_CAXUQB020000001.1 coordinate 2,454,450, forward strand.
CGGAGTTCTCGCTGCCGCCCACGGCATACACCGCGCGGCCGAACGGCGTGCAGTGCGCGACGAACAGCGCCGCCAGCAGCAATGCGATGGCAATCAGCGCGCCCAGCGACAGCGACGCACCCTCCCACAGCGGCAGGCGCCACTGCGAGATCTCGGAATACGCCTCGTGCGTGATGCTGATCGAGTCGATGCTGATGAGGTAGCACAGCCCCCGCGCGAGGAACATGCCCGCCAGCGTCACGATGAAAGGCTGCAGCCGAAACCGCTCGATGAGAAAGCCCATGAACGCGCCGAACAGCGTGCCCATCAGCAGCACCACCGGAACGGCCACCAGCGGGCTCCAGCCCTTGTGCTCCACCAGGGCGGCCAGCACCATGGTGGTCAGCGCCACCACCGAGCCCACCGACAGGTCGATGCCGCCCGACAGGATGACGAACGTCATGCCCACCGCCACGATGATGAGGAAGGCGTTGTCGATCAGCAGGTTGAGGAACACCTGGGCCGAGAAGAACCCGGTGTACATCACCGATCCCAGCGTGGCCATGGCCACGAAGAGCGAGATGGTGGCGGCCAGCGGCAGGTACTTGGGGTTGAGCCGCGAGCGTGTGCCGGCGGCCTGGGGCGCGGATGAGGAGGCCACGGTGCTCAAGCCTGCAGTCTTCGGAACGGCGCTCATGACAGGGCCCCCGCGCCTGGTCGGCGTGCGATGGCGCCGACCTGCGCGCGAAACTCGGGCGACTGCAGCAGCATCACGATGAACACCACCACGGCCTTGACCACCAGGTTGACCTCGGGCGGCACGCCCAGCGAGTAGATGGCATAGGTCAGCGTCTGGATGATGAGCGCGCCGATCACGCTGCCCACCAGGCTGAATCGCCCGCCGGTCAGGGCGGTGCCGCCCAGCGTCACCGCCAGGATGGCATCGAGCTCCAGCAGCTGGCCGGCGTTGTTGCCGTCGGCGCTCTTCACGTTGGAGCTGATCAACAGGCCCGCGATGCCCGCGCACACGCCGCAGAAGACGTAGGCGGCCACGGTCAGGCGGCCCGCCTGCACGCCCGCCACCCGCGCCGCCGTGGGGTTGATGCCCACCGCCTGCACGAACAGGCCCAACGCCGTGCGCGTGACGGCCAGGTACAGCACGGCAAACACGGCTGCCACGATGAACAGCGAGAACGGCAGCCCGGCCAGGTACCCGCCGCCGATGAAGAAGTAGGGCGTGTAGTAGATGGTGATGATCTGCCCGTCGGTGATCAGCTGGGCGATGCCCCGGCCCGCCACCATGAGGATCAGCGTGGCGATGATGGGCTGCATGCCCACGCGCGCCACGAGCACGCCGTTCCACAGCCCGCAGAGCAGGGCCACGCCAATGGCGCCCAGGATGGCCACGGGCAGCGGAAAGCGGCTCTCGGTGCCCGACACCGAACCGCCGATCATCCAGGCCGCCACGGCGGCGGCAATGGCCACCACCGCACCCACCGAGATGTCGATGCCGCGCGTGGCAATGACCATCGTCATGCCCAGCGACACCAGCACCAGCGGCGCCGCGCGGTTGAGGATGTCGATCAGGCTGCCGTACAGGTGCCCGTCGCGCCACTCGATGCGCAGAAAGCTGGCGTTGAAGGCCGTGTTGACGGCCAGCAACAGCAGCAGCGTGATGATGGGCCAGGCCAGGCGGTGGCGCAGCAGCCTGCTGACAAGAGAGGGGGTGTTGCGTTCTTCAAGCATGTTGTTCAGCGGCGATCAGTTCGTAGACGGCGTCTTCGGTGCTGCCAGCGGGCAACTCGCCGACCTTGCGGCGGTCGCGCAGCACCACGATGCGGTGGGCCACGCGCACCACCTCGCTCATCTCGGACGAGATGAACAGCACGGCCATGCCGGCCTGCGCCAGGCGCAGGATCTGGTCCATGATTTCCTGCTTGGCCGCCACGTCGATGCCGCGGGTGGGCTCGTCCAGGATCAACAGGCGCGGCTCAATGGCCATCCAGCGCGCGAGGATGGCCTTTTGCTGGTTGCCGCCCGACAGCAGGCCGATGGGGGTGTCCACGCTCGCGGTCTTGATGCCGAGCAGCTGCACATAGCGGTCGGCAATGGCCGTCTGCTCGGCACGCGAGAGGAACTTGCCCACGCCCATGCGCGCCTGCAGCGCCAGGGCGATGTTCTCGCGCACCGACAGCTCGGCCACGATGCCGTCGGTCTTGCGCTCTTCGGGGCACAGGGCGAGGCCCTGGCGGATGGCATCCATGGGGTTGGAAAAGCTCACCGCCTTGCCGTCGATGCGCAGCATGCCGCGGTCGGGCTGCTCCAGCCCGAACAGCAGGCGTGCTAGCTCGGTGCGGCCCGCGCCCAGCAGGCCCGCCAGACCCACCACTTCGCCCGCGCGGATCTGCAGGTCCAGCGGCTGCAACTGGCCGGTCTGCCCCAGGCCTTCGGTCTGCAGCAGCGCGGTATCCGACGCATTCGCCACGGGCGGTGGCGATGTCTGCGCGGCCTGCGCAGCCAGGTCGCGGCCCAGCATGGCGGCGATCAAGGCTTGGGGGCCCAGGTCGTTGACGGCCCATTCGCCCACCCAGGTGCCGTTGCGCAGCACGGTGATGCGGTCCGACACGGCATACACCTGGTTCAGGAAGTGCGTCACGAACACGATGGACAGGCCCTCGCTACGCAGCCGGCGCAGCACCTCGAAGAGCTTTTGCACCTCGTCGTCGTCCAGGCTGGAGGTGGGCTCGTCCAGGATGAGCACGCGCGCTTCGATGCTCAGCGCGCGCGCAATGGCGACCAGCTGCTGCACGGCCACGGGGTAGTCCGACAGCAGGCGCGTCACGTCGATGTTCAGCCCAATGCGCGCCACCAGCTCGCGCGAGCGCTGGTGCATCTGCGCCCAGTCGATGCGAAAGCCCTGCGCGATGCCGCAGCGCGGGTAGCGGCCCGCAAAGATGTTCTCGGCCACCGAGAGGTTGGGGCAGAGGTTGACCTCCTGGTATACGGTGCTGATGCCCAGGCGCTGCGCGGCCAGCGGCGAGTCTGGCCACACCGCGTCGGCCCCCAGCCGCATCTGCCCGCCGCTGGGCTTGATCACGCCCGTCAGCACCTTGATGAGCGTGGACTTGCCCGCACCGTTCTGCCCCATCAACGCATGGATCTCGCCGGGGTACAGGCGCAACTGCACATCGCGCAGCACGGGGATGCCCGCGAACTGCTTGTGGATGCCCGTGAGTTCGAGCACGGGGGCAGGGATGTGAGCGGTGACCGCGTCCATGGGGCTCAAGCCTTGTTCTTGTTGTAGACGTCGACCAAGACCGCAGCGAGCAGGACCACGCCCTTGATGACCTGCTGGTAGTCGATGCCGATGCCCAGGATGGACATGCCGTTGTTCATCACGCCCATCACGAAAGCGCCGATCACCGCGCCCATCACCTTGCCCACACCGCCCGAGGCAGACGCACCGCCGATGAAGCAGGCCGCGATCACATCCAGCTCGAAGCCGAGGCCCGCCTTGGGTGTGGCGGTGTTGAGCCGCGCGGCGAACACCAGGCCCGCCAGCGCCGCCAGCACGCCCATGTTGACGAAGGCGTAGAACGACAGCCGTTCGGTCTTGATGCCCGAGAGCTTGGCCGCCTTTTCGTTGCCGCCCATGGCGTAGATGCGCCGGCCGATGGTGGTGCGGCTGGTGATGAAGTCGAACAGCACGATCAGCAGCGCCATCACGATGAGCACATTGGGCAGGCCCTTGTACGAGGCCAGCAGGTAGCTAAAGTAGATGAGCAGTGCGGCAAACACCGCGGTGCGCGCCAGGAAGAACGCGGTGGGCTCCACATGCACGCCGTGGCGCAGCCGGTTGGCCCGGGCGCGCAGGCCTGCGACCACCAGGGCGGCAGCCACCGCCACGCCCAGCAGCAGCGATGTGAGCTTGATGCCCTCCATGCTAAACAGGTCGGGCATGAAGCCCGAGCTCAGCATCTGGAACGCTTCCGGAAACGGGCCCACCGACTGCCCGGCCAGCAGCGCCAGCGCCAGGCCCTTGAACACCAGCATGCCCGCCAGCGTGACGATGAACGACGGGATCCGCGAGAACGCCACGAACCAGCCCTGCATCGCACCGATGAGGCCGCCGCAGGCCAGGCAGGCCAGCGTGGCGGGCACGAAGTGCCACTGGTACTGCACCATCAGCACCGCAGCCAGCGCGCCGATGAAGCCGCACACGGAGCCCACCGACAAATCGATGTGCCCCGCCACGATCACCAGCAGCATGCCCAGCGCCATGATGACGATGTAGCTGTTTTGCAGCACCAGGTTGGTGAGGTTGAGCGGCTGCATCAGCGTGCCGTCCGTCATGTACTGGAAGAAGCCCATGATGGCGACCAGCGTGATCAACATGCCGTACTCGCGCAGGTTGTGCTTGGCGTGGTCCAGCAGCGAACGGGTGGGGCGCGCGGGCGCACCCGGTGCAGGCGCGGCCGAGGCCGTGGGGGAGGGATTGGTCATCTGGCTCATGGTTGTTATGCGTTGCGCTGCGGGTGGCTGTCTGATGCGGGGGGATTGGCGCTGGCACTGGCGCGGCCCAGGCCAGAGCCGCCGTGCAAGGGCCGCCCCGCCGCGCGGGCGGCGTCCCCCTCGGGGGGGATGGCGCGAAGCGACTCAGGGGGGGCAGCCACTATCACGCGCATGATCTTTTCCTGCGATGCCTCGGCGGTCGGCATCTCGGCCACGAAGCGCCCCTCGTTCATCACGTACAGGCGGTCGGTGATGCCCAGCAGCTCGGGCATCTCCGACGAGATCACGATCACGCACTTGCCCTCGGCCGCCAGCTGGGCGATCAGGGTGTAGATCTCGTACTTGGCGCCCACGTCGATGCCGCGGGTGGGCTCGTCGAGGATGAGCACCTCGGGGTTGGTGAAGAGCCATTTGCTCAGCACCACCTTCTGCTGGTTGCCGCCCGACAGGTTGAGCGTCTTCTGGTCCACGCCCGAGCAGCGGATGCGCAGTTTCTCGCGGTAGTCCTGCGCCACGCGGTGCTCCTGCCCGCCGTCGATCACGGTGGCGGTGGACACGCCGCCCAGGTTGGCCAGCGACACGTTGAACTGGATGTCCTCGCTCAGCACCAGGCCGTTGCCCTTGCGGTCTTCGGTCACGTAGGCCAGGCCATGGGCCACGGCCTTTTCCACGGTGCTCACATCGATGGGCCGGCCGTGCAGCAGCACCTGGCCGCTGATGCGCTCGCCCCACGAGCGGCCGAAGATGCTCATGGCCAGCTCGGTGCGGCCCGCGCCCATCAGGCCGGCAATGCCCACGATCTCGCCCTTGCGCACCTGCAGGTTCACGCCCTTGATGAAGGCACGGTCGGGGCGCTGGGGGTGCCAGGCGTGCCAGTCGCGCACTTCGAACACGGTCTCGCCGATGCGGGGCTCGCGTGGCGGGTAGCGGTCGGCCATCTCGCGGCCGACCATGGCCTTGATCACGCGGTCTTCGCTCACGGGCGCTGCGCCGCAGTCCATCGTCTCGACGGTGCTGCCGTCGCGCAGCACGGTGATGGAGTCGGCCACGCGCGAGATTTCGTTGAGCTTGTGCGAGATCAGGATGCAGGTGATGCCCTGGGCCTTGAGCTCCAGCAGCAGGTCCAGCAGCGCCTGGCTGTCGTTCTCGTTCAGGCTGGCGGTGGGCTCGTCCAGGATCAACAGGCGCACCTGGCGCGACAGCGCCTTGGCGATCTCCACCAGCTGCTGCTTGCCCACGCCCAGGTGGGTGACCAGCGTCTCGGGCGATTCGCGCAGGCCCACCTTGTGCAGCAGCGCCTGCGTCTTGCTGTGCGCGGCCATCCAGTCGATGACGCCGTAGCGCGCGGTCTCGTTGCCCAGGAAGATGTTTTCGGCGATGGAGAGCAAAGGCACCAGCGCCAGCTCCTGGTGGATGATGATCACGCCCAGGTGTTCGCTGTCGCGGATGCCGCCGAACTGGCGTTCCTCGCCGTCGTAGACGATCTCGCCGCTGTAGCTGCCGTGCGGGTACACGCCGGACAGCACCTTCATCAGCGTGGACTTGCCCGCGCCGTTCTCGCCGACGATGGCGTGGATCTCGCCGGCCTTCACGCGCAGGTTCACCTGGTTCAGGGCCACCACACCGGGGAAGGTTTTGCGGATGTTCCGCATTTCAAGAAGCATGGACTGACTAGGCTCGTACAGGGGGCCGTCTGGGGCCCTGAAAGTCTTGCTGCCGGGTGGTGTCCCGGCAGCGAGGCATGGCGTGGAGCGTTTCACAAAACTCAGCGCAGCGGTTCTGGCTAGGCGCTGGGTCGCAGGCAGTACGCCAGTACGACAGGACCCGGCAACGACGCCAGAAGAGTTTTTTGAGACGCTCTGCACTACTTGATCTGCGATTCCTTGTAGTAGCCGCTACCCACCAGGATGGCGTTCCAGTTGGATGCATCGACCGACACCGGCTTGAGCAGGTACGAGGGCACCACCTTCACGCCGTTGTTGTAGGTCTTGGTGTCGTTGATCTCGGGCTGCTTGCCCGACAGCGTGGCGTCCACCATGTTGGCGGCCACCTTGGCCAGCTCGCGCGTGTCCTTGAACACGGTGGAGTACTGCTCGCCCTTCAGGATGGACTTGACCGAAGGCACCTCGGCGTCCTGGCCGCTGACCACGGGGCAGGGCTGCTGCGTGGTGCAGTAGCCCACGCCCTTCAAGGACGACAGGATGCCGATGGACAGGCCGTCGTACGGCGACAGCACCGCATGCACCTTGTCCTTGCCGTAGTAGGCCGACAGCAGGTTGTCCATGCGCGCCTGGGCGACCGAGCCGTCCCAGCGCAGCGTGCCCACCTTGTTCATGCCCGTCTGCTTGCTGCGCACCACCAGCTTGCCGCTGTCGATGTACGGCTGCAGCACGCTCATCGCGCCGTCGTAGAAGAAGAAGGCGTTGTTGTCGTCGGGCGAACCGCCGAAGAGTTCGATGTTGAACGGGCCCTTGCCTTGCTTGACGCCCAGCTTGTCCACGATGGACGTGGCCTGCAGCACGCCGACCTGGAAGTTGTCGAACGTGGCGTAGTAGTCCACGTTCTTCGAGCCCTTGATCAGGCGGTCGTACGCGATGACCTTCACGCCCTTGTCCGCTGCGTTCTGCAGCACGCGCGAGAGCGTGGTGCCGTCGATGGAGGCGATCACCAGCACCTTGGCGCCCTTGGTGATCATGTTCTCGATCTGGGCCAGCTGGTTGGGGATGTCGTCGTCCGCGTACTGCAGGTCGGTCTTGTAGCCGCGCTCCTTGAGTACCTTGACCATGTTGTCGCCGTCGGCGATCCAGCGCGACGAGGACTTGGTGGGCATCGAGATGCCGATGCTGCCCTTGTCCTGGGCCGATGCCACCGACGTGGCGCCGATGGCTGCGAGCGCCACGGTGGCCAGCACGGCCTTGAAAATTGCACGCTTCATTTGTTGTCGTCTCCTGTTGTGAATCTTTTGCTTTGAGGGATGCCAGTGGCGTCATGGCCTTTGCAACTGGCGCGGCCAAAGGCCAGTGCCACCGCGCAAGGGCCGCCACGCAGCGAACGCTGCGTTTCACTTGCGGGCGCTGGTGGCGTCCCCCTCAGGGGGAAGACGCCGCAGGCGGCTCAGGGGGGTCAATACTTGCGGTTAGGAAATTCTTTCGCCGCGACCTCCATCGGGAAGATGCCTTCTTCCGTCACGATGCGCTTTTGCACCGTCTTGCCGGCCTTGATGTCCTTGACCGCGCTCATCAGCTGCGGGCCCAGCAGGGGGCTGCACTCCACGCTCACGTTGAGCTTGCCGGCGATCATGGCTTCGAAGGCGCCCTTGACCGCGTCGATGGAGATGATGGTGATGTCCTTGGCGGGCTTCATGCCGGCCTCTTCGATGGCCTGGATCGCGCCGATGGCCATGTCGTCGTTGTGCGCGTACAGCACGTTGATCTTCTTGCCCTCGGCCTTGAGGAAGGCTTCCATCACTTCCTTGCCCTTGGCGCGGGTGAAGTCGCCGGTCTGCGAGCGCAGGATCTTGAACTTGGGGTCGGCCTTGATGACTTCCTCAAAGCCCTTCTTGCGGTCGATGGCGGGAGCCGAGCCCACGGTGCCCTGCAGCTCGACGATGTTGACGTCGCCCTTTTGGTCCTTCATCTTCTCGACCAGCCAGCGGCCGGCCTTGCGGCCTTCTTCCACGAAGTCCGAGCCCATGAAGGTCACGTACAGCGAGGTGTCCTTCACGTTGACGGAGCGGTCGGTCAGCACCACAGGGATCTTCGCGGCCTTGGCTTCGCGCAGCACGGGCTCCCAGCCGGACTCGACCACGGGCGAGAAAGCGATCACGTCCACCTTCTGCGCGATGAACGAGCGGATGGCCTTGATCTGGTTCTCCTGCTTTTGCTGGGCGTCCGAGAATTTCAGTTCGATGCCGGCCTCCTTGGCGGCCGACTTGATGGATTCGGTGTTGGCAGTGCGCCATTCGCTTTCGGCGCCGACCTGGCTGAAGCCCAGGACGATGGGCTTTTGTGCCCAGGCGGCCGAAGGCAGCAGCGCGGCCACGGGGGTGGCTGCGAGAGCTATGGCAAGGGTGCGGCGGTTCAGTTTCATCATCATTTGTCTCCTGGTTTCTTTAATGGTTGGTTGATGACAGCGTTGCGGGATCGATCGTGCGTCTTTTTCTCGTCTCTCTTGACTCTGTTTGATTCGTTCAGGCCAGCATGTAGCCGGTCTTGACGGTGGTGTAGAACTCGGCGGCGTAGCGGCCCTGCTCGCGCGCTCCGTAGCTCGACTCCTTGCGCCCGCCGAAGGGCACGTGAAAGTCCACGCCCGCCGTGGGCAGGTTGACCATGGTCATGCCCACCGCCGCGTTGCGCTTGAAGTGCATGGCGTGCTTGAGCGATGTGGTGCAGATGCCCGCGCACAGGCCGTAAGGCGTGTCGTTGGCCAGCGACAGCGCGTGGTCGTAGTCGTCGGCGCGCAGCACGCAGGCCACGGGGCCGAAGATTTCCTCGCGGGCGATGCGGTGCTCGGGCCGTGCCAGGAAGAGGGCGGGGCTCATGTAGTGGCCGGGCGTGGCGCGCTCCATGCGCTCGCCGCCCCACACATGCTCGGCCCCTTCGGTGCGGGCGATATCGACGTAGCTGAGGTTCTGGTCCAGCTGGGTGCTGTCCACCACCGGGCCCATTTCAATGCCGCGCTCCAGCGCATTGCCGACCTTGAGGGCCGTGAGTCGCTCGCGCAGGCGGGCCACGAAGGCGTCGTGCACGCGCGCTTCCACGATCAGGCGGCTTGACGCCGTGCAGCGCTGGCCGGTGGAGAAGTACGAGCCCTGCAGCGCGCAGTCCACGGCCTGCTCCAGGTCGGCATCGGCCAGCACGATCAGCGGGTTCTTGCCGCCCATCTCCAGCTGCACCTTGGCGCGCCGTGCCGAGGCCGCGCGCAGGATGCGGTCGCCCGTGGAAACCGACCCCGTGAAGCTCAGCGCATTGACCAGCGGGTGGTCCACCATCGTCTGGCCGACCTCGCGGCCGCTGCCCATCACCAGGTTGAAGGCACCGGCGGGCAACCCGCTGCGGCTGATGATCTCGGCCAGCGCCCAGCCACAGGCCGGCACCAGCTCGGCCGGCTTGAAGACCACGGTGTTGCCGTAGGCCAGGGCTGGGGCGATCTTCCAGGCCGGGATGGCGAACGGAAAGTTCCACGGCGCGATGATGCCCACCACGCCCACGGGTTCGCGGGTGATCTCCACCTGCACGCCCTGGCGCACGGACGCCATCAGCTCACCCTGGATGCGCAGTGCCTCGCCAGCGAAGAACTTGAAGATCTGCCCGCTGCGCGCGACCTCGGCGATGGCCTCGGGCAGGGTCTTGCCTTCTTCGCGGGCCAGCAGCGTGCCCAGGGCCTCCTTGCGGGCCAGCAGTTCGCTGCCGATCATGTCCAGCACGTCGGCGCGGCGCTGCGGGTTGCTCTGGCTCCAGCTGGGCAGGGCATCGGCGGCGGCACGTACGGCCAGTTCGGTCTGGTTGCGGTCTGCACGGGCGTATTCGGCCACCACTTCGCGGGTGTCCGATGGGTTGGTGCTGACGCCGGTGGTGGTGCCGATTTCCCAGCGGCCGTTGATCAGGTGCCGGGGGTTCTGCTGCATGTCGCCGAACTTCATGGGGGTCTTAATGAGCCGTTGTGACTGTTGCGGCGAAGTCTATGGATGATTTTGATATCAATCCAATCATTTTTTCGTCAAAATACATATCGATAACCGCATTCTGGAAAACCCCAGCCACCACGCCTCGCGGCGCCCCTCCCCATGAGTACCTACAACCACTGGTTCATCCGCGCCCGCCTCAAGACGCGCCAGCTGCTGCTGCTGGTGGCGCTGGCCGAGGAGGGCAACATTCACCGCGCGGCCCAGGTGCTGAGCATGACGCAGCCTGCAGCGTCCAAGCTGCTCAAGGACCTGGAGGATGTGCTGGAGGTGCCCCTGTTCGAGCGCCTGCCCCGCGGCATGCGCCCCACCTGGTACGGCGAGACCATGATCCGCCACGCGCGCATGGCGCTGGCCAACCTGAACCAGGCGCACGACGAGATCGGCGCGCTCAAGCGGGGCCACTACGGCCAGGTGGGCATCGGCGCGATCACCTCGCCGGGCCTGAGCCTGCTGCCGGCGGCGGTGGCGCTGGTCAAGCAGGAGCACCCGAGCCTGCGCATTTCGCTGGACATCGAAACCAGCCCGGTGCTGCTGGAGCGCCTGGACCAGGGCAAGCTCGACATCGTGGTGGGGCGCCTGTATGAAGAGCACGACAAGAGCAACCTGCGCTATGAGCCGCTGACCGAGGAGCTGGTCTGCGCCATCACCCGGCCGGGGCACCCGTTGTCGAGCATGAGCGGGCTGACGCTGCGCGATGTGCTGTCGGCCAGCTGGATCGTGCCGCCCGCGGGGAGTGTGCTGCGGCACCGGTTCGACCTGATGTTCCAGCAGGATGGCCTGGCGCCGCCGGTGAATGTGGTGGAGACAGCGGCCCTGTTGTTCATGACGCGGATGCTGCAGCAGAGCGACATGGTGGCGGTGGTGGGGGCGGATGTGGCGCATTACTACGCGTCGCATGGGATCGTGGCGGTGTTGCCGATGGCGATGCCTTGCCATATGGATGCGTTCGGGATCATCACGCGGACGGATCGGCTGTTGTCACCAGCGGCGAAGGTGATGATGAGGGCGTTGAAGCAGACGAGTCTGGTGCAGTATGGGAGGAAGCTGGAGGTGGGGGAGTGAGAGGCGTTGTGTGCGCTCACCGGCCGTTCGGGCTGAGCCTGTCGAAGCTTTTGTACGTCATCACTGTCCGGTCGGGTAGAGCTTGTCGAAACCTGGGCGCATCGATCCACGCCCGTTCGGGTTGAGCCTGTCGAAACCTTGCCCGTCCGCAACTCCATCTCTTCGGGTTGAGCTTGTTGAAACCTGGGCGCTGCTCGCGAGCTCGCTGGTTTGAGAGGTGTGCCTGTGTTGAGGGCGGGAGCCGGGGTGCGCGCCCGGCGGCGCGGTAACTTTCTCTTGGTTCGCCAAGAGGGTGTAGAAGAAATCTACTTCAGCCGGCTCAACAGCATCCTGGACTGCGCGAGCCATACCCATGCCTGCGCATAAAACGGCTTGCGATCATGGTGCATCACAAGCCTTCGGTTGCGCTCCAGCCATGCGTGGGTGCGCTCCACCACCCAGCGCTTCTTAGGCATGACTACCGGTTTCTCTTCGCTCCACAACGATTGCTGCGCGTCATCCCAACGGTGCCGTGCGCTGTGGCGCACGATCTGAACCCGCACACTGTGCGCCTTTTCGATCTCTTGAGCACATTGCCCAGCGTACGCGCTGTCGGCCCACAAAACCTTCAACGAGCCGCCCGTGCGTGCGCATGCCTGTGCCACTGCCTGCCCAGCCGCTGCCCGGTCCTGTACAGCGGCACTGGTAACCACCACGGCCAGCAGCAAGCCCAGCGTATCCACCACCAAGTGGCGCTTACGCCCTCGGACCTTCTTGCCAGCATCAAAGCCCAGCGTTCCGCCTTGAGGGCTGCCACGGTTGGACTGGGAGTCGATCACGCCTTCGCTCGGTTGTGCGGCACGCTCCACACGTAGGCGCCACTGCTGGCGCAGGCGCTCGTGCAGCGCTTCAAACTTGCCCTGCCGAGCCCAGCGTACAAATGCCTTCTGCACCGATTGCCAAGGCGGATAGATCTGGGTGGGCAGGTTGCGCCAGGAAGAGCCTGTACGCAGCACATAGCAACACGCTTCGACAACGCTACGCCGGCTGTAGGTTGCGGGCCTTCCGCGCAAGCCTGGCTCTGGCTCGAACAGGTCCTGGGCCAGCGCCCATTCGGCGTCGGTGAGCGCACCCGCCATGCCCGAGGAACTGCCGGGGCGATGTTGGGCGGTGTAGCCGTAACGCGTGCCCAACTGTTGGGGCTGGGCGCGAGCGAGCTGTTGCTTGGGTCGTGTCCGTTGCAAACCAGCAGCCTTCAAAGCAGCGCGCATGGTCACAGTGCTGGGGGCATTGCGGCCCATGCGCTCACCCCACGCCAGAGCCAGTTCGGGAAGGGTCGCCTGCGAGTTATCGCGCACCACTTCTCGCAGGGCTGCGTACTCCCCAGGAGATATCACTGGGGGCCGGCCAGTCTTTGCCATCGTATTGCTCCTGTGGAATCGGCACGATGGGATCATAATTTATTTCTTCTACACCCTCCAAGAGAAAGTCACCAAAGAGAAGGCGACCCCCAGTCTGCGACCCCTTCGCTGCGCTACGGGGCAAACCTGCATCGGTGCGGTTGCGGGGTGCGCCGTGGAACTCACTGCGCGCCGTTGGCGCTACGTTCAGACAGCCACGGCGAGCTAGATGACGAGGCATGCGCGCTCCGACGCGCATGCTCACCCCGCAACCGCCCCGCCGCAGGCGCAGCCACAGGGGGTGGACAGCCGAACAGCCACACGGGCCATCGCGTTGCTCGGCCCCGAACGCGCAGGCGCTTCGCGCCGCGACCGCCAGGCCGAGCGCAGCGATGGCCCGTGTGGATGTTCTCTCCCCCCATCCCTTCAGGATGCGCCGAGGAGCGCAGGGCGTGGGGTGAGCGTGTGCCGAAGGACACACGCATCGTGAACTGACTCGCTGCGGATGTTTGAGCGTAGCGCGGCAGCGCGCAGCGAGTTCCGCAGCGCACCCCACGACCGAGCACCGCAGGTTGCCCCACTCGCCCGCAGGGCGAGTGGGGACGCAGGCTGTAGGGTCGCCCTTTCTTTGGTGACTTTCTTTCGGCGACGCGAAAGAAAGTTACTCGCACGCCGGGCGACTCCCGGCCTCCGCCCTCAACAAAGGCATGCTGCCCATCAGCGAGCCTGCGAGCAGCGCCCAGGTTTCGACAGGCTCAACCCGAACGGCTGTGGACCGATGCGCCCAGGTTTCGACAGGCTCAACCCGAACGGCTGTGGGCCGATGCGCCCAGGTTTCGACAAGCTCAACCCGAACGGACGTGGGTCGCTGCGCCCAGGTTTCGACAGGCTCAACCCGAACGGGCGGGGGTAACCCTAAACCCACCCAGCATCCACCTTGAACTCCTGCGCCGAACACATCGCCGCATCATCCGACGCCAGAAACAACACCATCCGCGCAATGTCATGCGGCCGCAGCTTGTCCGGCAAACACTGATTCCGCGCAATCTCCTCCTCGCCCTTCGCGTCCAGCCACAGCTTGATCTGCCGCTCCGTCATCACCCACCCTGGCGACACGGTATTGATGCGGATCCGGTCCTGCCCCAAGCTCTTGGCCAGCCCGCGCGTGAGGCCGTTCACCGACGACTTCGCAATCGCATAGCAAGGGTAGCCCGTGCCCTTGCCCTGCCAACCGGTAGAGCCCAGATTGATCACCGAACCACCCCCCAGCCTGCGCATGCCCGGCACTGCCACCTGGATGGCAAAGAACGCGGGCCGTTCGTTGATGGCCATGCGCTCGTCGTAGTACGCGGGCGTCACCGACTCGAGCGTGTGGCGGTCGTCGCTGGCCACGTTGTTCACCAGCGTGTGGAAGTCGCCCAGCTCCGTGGCGGCGTCCTGGATGGCGGCGCGCAGGGCGTCGATGTCGCGCACGTCGCACACGCGCCACCAGGGGCGGGCGAATCCGGCGTCTGCCAGTTGCTGCGCCAGGTCTTCGCTGGCCTGCCGGGCCACGTCGACGAAGGCCACGCGCGCGCCCTGCTGGGCGAACGCGGCCACGATGGCGGCGCCGATGCCGCTGCCGCCGCCGGTGACAAACACCGAGCGCCCGCGCAGGCTGGGAAAGAGCGACAGGCCGTCGGGCAGCAGGGCCGATGCCCCCGGGACGGCGGCTGTGGGGGTCGAATTTGGTGACATATCAATATTGGTATCGATGGATGATAAAAATATAAATTACAGGCATCAGTTTGCGTTGATAAGATGCCGACCGTCAAGAGCCCTGCAGCAGACAGGGCCAAAAACAATCACCGGAGACAACGCGTGAGCCAGCTCAATATGTCCACCGCCGCGCCACAGGCTGCGGCTTTCTCAGTGCCCACCATCGGCACGGTGCGCTGCGTGCAGGCGCTGGAGTCGGAACTGGGCGAGGGCCTGATGTGGTCCGTGCGCGAACAGGCGCTGTACTGGGTGGACATCCTCGCGCGGCACCTGCACCGCTGGGACCCGGCCAGCGACGCATACCGGCGCTGGACCTTTGCCGAAGAAATCTCTGCGCTGGCCGAGCGCGCCCATGCGCCGGGCCTCATCGTGACGCTGCGCCGGGGTTTCGCGCTCTTCGACCCGGCCGCCGATGAACAGCCCCGCTACGTGCACCAGCCCGAACTGGAGCGCGCGGGCAACCGCTTCAACGACGGCAAGTGCGATGCGCAAGGGCGCTTCTGGGCGGGCTCCATGGACTTTGCGTGCGAGGCCCCCACGGGCGCCCTGTACCGCTACGACCCCGATGGCCGCTGTACCCGCCATGACGACGGTTTTGCCGTGACGAATGGCCCCACGTGGTCGGGCACGGGGCAGGGCCTGGCGATGTACTTCAACGACACCGTGCAAGGCTGCACCTACCGCTACGACACCGACACCGCCACGGGCACCTTGACGAACAAGATGCTGTGGATGCGCTGGCTGCCCGAAGACGGCGTGCCCGACGGCATGACCACGGATGCACAGGGGCGGCTGTGGATTGCGCACTGGGGCGGCTCGTGCGTGACCTGCCACGACCCGGTGACGGCGGCCGAGTTGGGCCGCGTGGCCTTGCCGGTGAGCCAGGTCACCAACTGCGCCTTCGGCGGGGCCGACTTGCGCACGCTGTTCATCACCTCCGCGCGCGGGGGCCTGACGCCTGCACAGCTGGCGGCCGAGCCGCTGGCCGGGGCGCTGTTCGCCGTGTCCGTGGACAGCGCGGGCTTGCCCGCCCACCTGTTCGGCGGTTGACCGAGGCGGCGGCGTGCAGCCCTGCACCCCACCGCATCGCATCGCATCGCATCGCACCGCATCGCGCAGCATGGCAAGCGGGCCGCAGTTCCCCTGCCTTGCCTTGTGCACCCTTCAACGTCTGCCTTTCAAGAAAGCCTGCCCATGACCGAAGCCACGCACCCCATCGTCTGGCTCCACCACGCCAACCAGCACCTGGGGCTGGTTCCCACCCTGGGCGGCAGCGTTGCGGCCTGGCAGGTCGATGACCCGCGCGGGTCGCCCGAGCGCATCGACCTGTGGCGGCCCTGGGACGGCCAGACGCCCGACCTGTACAAGCTGGCATCGTTCGCGATGGTGCCCTGGTCCAACCGCATCAGCGGCGGCGGGTTCTCGCACGGCGGGCAGTTCCATGCCATGCAGCCCAACCGCACTGGCGAGCCGTACCCTATCCATGGCGACGGCTGGCTGCAGCCCTGGTCCATCAGCCAACCGGCCAGCGACACGCTGGAGATGGCGCTGCGCTCCGAGCGCTTCGACGGCAACCCGTACGACTACGACTGCGTGCAGACCTTTCGCCTGGTGGATGGGGGCCTGGACCAGAGCCTGCGGGTGCGGCACCTGGGCACCCGGCCGATGCCGTACGGCCTGGGCCTGCACCCGTGGTTCCCGCGCACACCGGCCACACACATCACCGCCCCGGTGGAAGCCGTGTGGCTCAGCGGCAGCGACCCGATACCGACCCAGCACACCGCGCAGTTTCCCGACAGCTGGAACCTGAGCGAGGGCATCCCTGCGAACGGCAGCCTCATCGACAACGCCTACACCGGCTGGGGCGGCACGGCCCGCATCGAGTGGCCCGAGCGCGGTTTGCAACTGACGGCCCGCATGCCGGACTTCGAACGGGACGGCGGCGCGTCGGAACACTACTGCCTGATCTACCGCCCGCCGCAGGGCCCGGCGTTCTGCTTCGAGCCCATCACCCAGCCCATCGACGCGTTCCACCAGCCCGGGCAGCCGGGGCTGCGCACGCTGGCGCAGGGGGAGTCGCTGGAGTTGAAGGTGCAGTGGCGCTACGAATCGCTGCCGGGTTGAAGCGGGGCTGCAACCCGAAGTTCAGATCAAAATTGCCTGCTACCGCTTGACCAGAAAGCGCTGGAAGCTATTGATTTTGTAGCAAACGTGCTCGGGCACAGTCACCATCACCCTCACAGCACCTGGAACCCATGGGTGCCATCGCGCCCCAGTTGCGCGACCAGGCCAAACTCCCAATCCAAATACGCCTGCATGGCTTCGCGTGGGCTCTCCGTGCCTTCGTACGGCCGGCGGTAGCGGTCGATGCGGGGCGAGGCCAGGCGCGTCTCGCCGTGTTCCAGCGGCAGGCCCTGGGCGATCCAGGCCAGCGTGCCGCCTTCCAGCACCAGGACCTCGGCACCACCCGTCAAACGCTCCAGGTCCTTCGCCGCGAATTTGGCCAGCAGGCTGCTGCCGCAGGTCAGCACGTAGCGCTGCGCCTTCGGAATGGACTGCACGGCCTGCGCCAGTTGCGAGCGGATCACGAACCACGCGCCCGGGATGTGGCGCAGGGTGTAGTTGGCGCTGGTGGTCAGGTCCAGCACGGCGGTGTGACCGGGGCTTTCGTCTTTCAGCCAGGTAACCAGTTGCGCGGGCGTGGTCCAGCGGATGGGGCCTTCGGGCTCGGGCACGGCGTTGGCCACGGCACCGGTTTCAGTGAAGTCGGCAGGCTGCGCACCATCCAGCACCCACACCTCCCAGCCCATCTGCGCCAGCCACGACGCGCTCATGTTGGCGCGCACGCCGTCGTCGTCCACCAGCACCAGCCGCGCGCCGCGTACCGCGGCCGTGTGGTCGGTTTCCTGCACCAGCTGGCCGCCCGGTGCGTTGCGAAAGCCCGGCAGGTGGCCCGCCGCAAACTCTTCGGGGGTGCGCACGTCCAGCGGGTAGGTGGTGCGCTGGGCCTCGGCGGCAAAGCGGGCCAGGTCGGCGGTCTGCGCGCGCTGCACGCGGGCGCGGTCGGCCACGTTGCGGGCCTGTGCGGGGGCGCGGGTGCGGTCGGCATGCACGGCGGGGTCGAAGCGGCGCGTGGCGCCGCGCTCCAGCGTCTGCCCGGCCAGCAGCCAGCCGATGGTGCCGTTGCGCAAGGCGGCCACGGGGTTGGGGATGCCCGCGTTCACCAGCGACTGCGTGCCGATGATGCTGCGGGTGCGGCCCGCGCAGTTCACGATGATCTGCGTGGCCGGGTTGGGCGCGAGCGCCTGCGCGCGCAGCACCAGCTCGGCGCCGGGCACGCTCACGCCGGTGGGTATGTTCATGGTGTGGTACTCGTCGTAGCGGCGGGCGTCCAGCACCACCACGTCGGCCCGGGCGTCGATGAGCGCCTGCACTTCTTCAGCCGCCAGCGAGGGCGTGTGGCGCTCGGCCTCCACCAGTTCGCCGAAGGACTTGCTGGGCACGTTCACGTCGATGAACAGCTCGCCCCCCGCGTCGCGCCAGCCCTGCAGGCCGCCTGCGAGCAGGCTCACCTCGGTGTAGCCCAGCGCCTGCAGCGTGCGCGCAGCAGGTTCGGCCAGGCCCTCGCCATCGTCGTAGACCACGATGAAGGTGTCGCGGCGCGGTATGCGCGCGAACGCCTCCAGCTCGATCTTGCTGGCGGGCAGGTTGGCGGCGAACAGCGGGTGGCCTTGGGCGAAGGGGTCTTCCTCGCGCACGTCGAGCAAGGCGATTTCATGGCGGGCGAGCAGGGCCTCGCGGACCTGGAGGACGGATGTCTGGGGCAGGGCGGGAGCGGTCATGGGCAAAGTCTTGGAGGGCTGGATCTGTGCTGGAAGGTCAGGCGGCAGCGGCGGGGTTGCGGGACAGGTCCCAGATATTGGGCAGCGTGGCGTTGCTGTAGCCGGAGATGAACGGCTTGGCCGAGCCGTCTTCCAGGTACACGCTGCGCTGCACGGCGCCGATGTTGGCGCCATACACGTGGATGCTGATGGACGTCTGGCCCTCCCACGCGTTGTTCACCCGGTGCACGTCGCCGATGGTGGGGGACACGGCATCCACGTCACCGGGATGCAGGCGGTGCGGCGAGCCCTGGGGCGCCCAGCGGCCGTCGGCGGTGCGGGCAAACGCCTGCGAGTCCTCGGACCCGCGCAGCATGCCGATCAGGCCCCACACCGTGTGGTCATGGATGGGGGTGGCCTGGCCGGGGCCCCACACAAAGCTCACCACCGAGAAGCGGCCGAGCGCATCGGCATGCAACAGGTACTGCTGGTAGCGCTCGGGGCTGGGCTGCGCATAGGCAGCGGGCAGCCAGTCGTCGTGCGCCACCAGTGCGCCCAGCAGCGCGCCGCCGCGCGCCAGCAGGTCGGGCTCGGGCGGCGCGCTGTCCACCAGGGCGGCCAGTTGCTGCACGAAGTGGCGCAGGCGGGCGGTGTCGGGGGCTGCGGGCGTCGCGGTGGACGCGGGCAGCGGCAGGGCGGTAGAGGCGACGGCATTCATGGGTGGTATTGCACCAGCGCCGGGCATCGGGGTGTGCGGAATCTTTTGCATATGCATCTCCGTTTTTCTTCGTTCTCTTTGCGGGCCGCGCCGTCTTCAATGCGGGCAGTGCGGTGCGGGTCACCGTGGTCTTATTCATTACACGAGGTGCAGAGCATGAACGACAAGGGCCCTATTCTGGGGGGAGCAGGCACGCAGTGGTCGCGCCGGCAGTTGCTGCGCGTGGCCGGTGGCGCCAGCGTGGTGGCAGCGTCCGGCGTGGTGGGCAGCCAGGTGCTGGCGGCCGGCAAGCTGCGCGAGGTGAAGCTGGCCTGGAACGCCAACGCGATCTGCCTGTCGGCCGCGCCCGTGGCGGTGGAGCGCGGCATTTTTGAAAAGCACGGCCTCAAGGTCGAGCTCATCAACTTTGCGGGCTCCACCGACCAGTTGCTGGAGACCATCGCCACGTCCAAGGCCGATGCCGGCGTGGGCATGATCCACCGCTGGATCAAGCCGCTGGAGTCGGGCTTCGACGTGAAGCTGGTGGGCAGCTCGCACGGCGGCTGCTCGCGGCTGGTAGGGTATGAGGCGGCGGGCGTGACCAGCCTGCAAAAGCTCAAGGGCAAGACGATTGCTGTGTCGGACCTCAACAGCCCGGGCAAGAACTTCTTTGCCGTGCTGCTGACCAAGGCCGGCCTCCACCCCGACAAAGACGTGACCTGGCGCCAGTTCCCCGGCGACATGCTGGGCCTGGCCGTGGAAAAGGGCGAGGCCCAGGCCATTGCCGACGGGGACCCCAACCTGCTGCTCATCCAGCGCCGCACCAAGGGCCTGGTGGACCTGGCCTCGAACCTGTCGGGCGAGTACGCCGCCAAGACCTGCTGCGTGCTGGGTGTGAGCGGCGCCATGGTGCGCAACGACAAGGGCACGGCAGCGGCGCTCACGCGGGCCATCATCGAGGCGTCGGACTTCGTGGCCGACAACCCCAACGAGACCGCGCGCATTTTCAGTCCGTATTCCAAAGTGCCGCAGGAAGACCTGCGCGCCGTGCTGGGCACGCTCACGCACCGCAGCCACCCGGTGGGCACGGCACTGCGCCAGGAGATCGAGTTCTATGCGCGCGACTTCAAGCTGGTGAACGTGCTCAAGCCCTCGACCGACCCGGCGCGCTTTGCGGCGCATGTGTACGCAGACGTGCTGGCTTAGCAGGGAGCACCCCGCTGAGTCGCTGCGCGCCATCCCCCCGCTCTCGCAGTGCGTTGCACTGCGGGCAGGGGAACGCAGCCCTCGCTGCGGGGCGGCCCTTGCCCGGCTGCCCTGGCATGGGCCGCGCCCCCATCGCACCGCTACGCACCGCTACGGCGAAGAAGCATTCACCGTGATGAACCCACACCACTGGACCTGACATGAGCACTGTTGCCGACCAAATCCTGCGCGCACCACCGGGCATCAGCCCCAAGCCATCGCCACCACCCCTGCCTGCGCCCGGCGCATCACCGCGTGCCTCCATCAGTGCCCGGCCTGCCGCCGTGCCCGACTTCAAGGCGGCCCATGCCTTACAGCGTTTCTGGTGGACAGGGCTGGCCGCCGCCATGGCCTGGGGGGCACTGGCCGTGCTGACCTACGTCTGGCCCAACAAGCCGGCGGGTTTCAGCGAATGGGCGTTTACCGAAGAGTTCGCAGCCGGTGCGGCAGTCATTGCGTTGGCGCTGGCGGTGGTGGCTTTGGCGCCCCGCGTGCTGGGTGCGGTGGGCCAGCGGCTGCGGCCTGCAGGCCCTTGGCTGGTGGCCATTGCCGTCGGTCTGGCGGTGTGGGAGGTGTTCACCGCCAAGCTGGGCACGCTGCCGCCGCCATTCTTCGCGCCGCCGCAAAGCCTGGTCGAGGTGTACGTGACCGACTGGGCGCGGCTGCTGGAGAGCGCCGTGGCCTCGGTTCGTCTGCTGGCGCTGGGCATCGCCATTGGCGCTGTGGCGGGCTTCGTCACCGGCGTGCTGATCGGCTGGTCGCGCCAGGCCAGCTACTGGATCCACCCGGTGCTGCGCATCCTGGGCCCCGTGCCCACCACTGCGCTGCTGCCGGTGAGCTTCTATTTCTTTCCGTCCAGCTGGTCCACCGCCATCTTTCTGATCGCACTGGGCACGGCCTTCCCCGTGGCCATCCTCACCTGGTCGGGCGTGGCGGGTGTGCACAAGAACTACTACGACGTGGCCCGTACCCTGGGCGCATCGCCCTGGTTCCTGGTGCTGCGCGTGGCCATTCCGGCAGCGCTGCCGCAGGTGTTCGTGGGCCTGTTCATGGGCCTCGGGGCCGCGTTCTCCACGCTGGTGGTGGCCGAGATGCTGGGCGTGAAGGCGGGCCTGGGCTGGTACCTGACCTGGGCGCAGGGCTGGGCGGCGTACCCCAACATGTATGCGGCGCTCATCGTGATGGCGCTGCTGTTCTCGGGCGTGATCACGCTGCTGTTCGTGCTGCGCGACCGCGTGCTGTCGTGGCAAAAGGGGGTGGTGAAATGGTGAGTTCCGTGGCAACCCCCGCCGTGCCGGAGGGTGCACGCATCGACGTGCCGGCAGGTCAAGGCGCACGCATCGATGTGCCCGAAAGTAAAGGCGCACGCATCGATGTGCGCAATGTGAGCCACTGGTTCGACCTGCCCGCCGGCCCGCTGCATGTCATCGACGAGCTGGACTTGTCGATTGCGCCCGGCGAATTCGTCGCGCTACTGGGCCCCAGCGGCTGCGGCAAGAGCACGCTGCTGCGCCTGGTGGCGGGCCTGGAGCCCGCCACCGCCGGCGAGCTGCTGCAGGACGGCGCGCCCATCACCGAGCCCGACCCGTCGCGCATCGTGGTGTTCCAGGACCCCACGCTCTTCCCTTGGCGCACGGTGTGGGACAACGTCGCCCTGGGCCTGCAGGCGCGGGGCATTTTGAAGACGCAGCGCCACCGGGTGGACGAAGCCCTGGCCCTGGTCGGCCTGCAGGACTTTGCCAAGGCCTTCCCGCACCAGCTGTCGGGCGGCATGGCGCAGCGCGTGGCGCTGGCGCGCGCGCTGGTCAACGACCCCAGCCTGCTGGTGCTGGATGAACCCCTGGGCAAGCTCGACTCGCTTACGCGGCTGACGATGCAGACCGAGCTGGTGCAGCTGTGGCAGCGCACGGGATTCTCGGCCCTGCTGGTCACGCACGATGTGGAAGAGGCGCTCTTCATGGCGCAGCGCGTGGTGGTCTTCTCTGACCGGCCGGCCCGTGTGAAGCAGGTGCTGGTCAACGACCTGCCGTACCCGCGCCACCGCGGCGACCCGCGCCTGGCCGCACTGCGCCACGAGGCGCTGGCGCTGCTGGGGCTGGACGCGAGCTGGTAACCACGGAGCGCCGGTTTTTCCCCTTGTTTCCCGATCTGTTGAACGGCCTGCTCGAAGGCTTGCACGCTGCGCAGCAAGGCCTGCGCGCGCTGCTGCACCTGCTGGGCCTGGCGCCCGATGTGCATGGCCAGCCGGCCTGGCCGCTCGCCCATCGCATCGCGGCAGAGATGCTGGTGGTGGACGCCGGCCACGCCCGGCGCGTGCTGCTGTCGCTGCTGTGTGCAGCCGGTGCGGTGTTGGTGCTGGGGCTGTCGCTGCCCTGGCGCCGCGCCCGCATGCCGCTGTGGGTCGCTGCCATCGCGCTCTTGGTGCTGGCCCCGTGGCCGCAGGCACACCTGCTGCTGGCGCCTGCCGTGCCCACCAGCCTGCACCAGTCACCCACCGGCTTTGAAGCCACCGGCATCGTGCGCGGGCAGGCGGTGTACCAGCAGCACTGCGTGCGCTGCCACGGCACCGATGGGCGCGGCGAAGGCCCGGACGCCGCACAACTGGCGCAGTGGCCGCCCAACCTGAACGGCGCGCTGCTGTGGAAGCGGCTGGACGGAGAACTCTTCTGGCGTGTGCGCGAAGGCATGCACAACCGCGCCGGCGTGGTGACCATGCCCGGCGTGGGCGATGCGCTGCGCGACGATCAGATCTGGGAGGTGCTGGACTACCTGCAGGCCCATGCGGCCGGGCAGATGCTGCGCGAATCGGGTACCTGGGACCGCCCCGTGCGCCTGCCCGCCATGGCCGTGTCGTGCCGCCAGGGGCGGGTGCGCCACAGCCGTGACCTGGCAGGCCAGCGCGTGCGCGTGGTGGCCGCATCGCAGGGTGCGCCGGCGGTGGCTGATGACCCGCGCCTGGTCACGCTGGTCGCGGGTCTGCCCGCGGGGGCCGATGCCGAATGCCAGCCGCAGGGCGGCGCAGACGCGGTGGCTGCCGCCCAGCAGGCATTGGCCCTGGTGCTGGGCGTGTCGACCGGCGAACTGCCGGGCTACCAGCTCATCGTCGACCGTGCGGGCTGGCTGCGCGCCCGGGGAGCGCCCGGCCAGGCAGCGTGGTCGGAGGACGACCTGGTCTGCCGCTCCAGCGTGACTGCAGCGCCTGGGGGCGTTTCGCCGGCCAGCCGTGGCGGCAGCGATGCGGCGCCCGCGGCGGATGGACTACAGGCACTCATTCGCCGCATGGATGCAGAGCCGGTGCGTTTGCTGCGGGGTGGCTTTCCGCATTGACTGCCAGCGGAGCTGCCGCTGTGTCGGCCGGCCCGCGCCTCTGGGCTGCGGGCTGACTTCTGGATGCGCTTCCTGCGGCCGGGCTACCTGGCCGCAGGCGGTGCCGGGTCCACTGCAGGCGGAGGTGGTGCCAGGTTGTGAAGCATCGCCATCGCCAGCGTTTCGTACAAAGGCCGCGCCAGCATGCGAGAGACCAGGCTGGCCAACATCGCCGCAGCCATGAGGCTGAGCACCATGGCGTGGCCGTCCACCATCTCCATGACGATGATGAACGCCGTGAGCGGGGCCTGCGTGACGGCCGCGAGAAAGGCCGCCATGCCCATCGCGATGAGGGCAGGGCCGATGTCCGTGCCCAGCAGCACCGACACGTT
The DNA here is from genome assembly GCF_964253015.1 of Acidovorax sp. LjRoot194. Lineage (NCBI taxonomy): Bacteria > Pseudomonadati > Pseudomonadota > Betaproteobacteria > Burkholderiales > Comamonadaceae > Acidovorax > Acidovorax sp. LjRoot194. The sequence goes on from NZ_CAXUQB020000001.1 coordinate 2,478,287, forward strand.
GTGCCCCACGCCCGCGCCGATGGACAGTGACGGCGCGAAGATGCCGCCCGGCACGCCCAGCCAGGCCGACAGCCACGTGGCGATGAACTTGAGGGTGACGTAGAGGGCTGGTACGTCGGCCTGCCCGGCCAGCATGTGCTTGACCGCCTCGGACCCTGCGCCGAAAGTGGCGCCCCCGGTGACCAGGCCGATGACGGCCACCACCAGCGCGCCGCACGCGGCAAAACGCAGCGGAAAGCGCGCCCGCAGCCGGGACATGCGCTCGGTACGGCCGGTGAGCGAGGCCGCCAGCAGCTTGGCGAACAGGCCGCCCAGCACGCCGCAGGCCAGGGCGACGGCCAGGCCGGGCACCAGCGCGTCCCAGTCCAGGCGCGGTACCTGGATGCGGCCGAAGTAGCTCAGGTTGCCGAACACCGAGACGCCCATCAGCCCCGCCAGCACGATGGCCGTGATGATCACGCCGCTGCTGCGCGATTCCATCTTGCGCGACAGCTCCTCGATGGCGAACACCACGCCCGCCAGCGGCGCATTGAACGCCGCCGCAATGCCGGCGGCCCCGCCCGCCACCAGCAGCGCATGGGCCGTGATGCCCGAGCGCGGGTCGAACCACCGCCGCGCATGGTGCATCACGCCCGCCGCCACCTGCACCGACGGCCCCTCGCGCCCGATGGACAGGCCCGCCAGAAAACCGGCGCTGGCCAGCACGATCTTGGCGAACGACAGCCACAGCGAGACAAAGCGCCCGCGCTGGTTCGCGTCGAGCACAGGCTCCAGGGCCGTCATCACCTGCGGGATGCCCGAGCCCGCCGCACCCGGCGCCCAGCGCCGCGTGGCCTACACGACCGCGACGGTGACGGCCGGCATCCACACCAGCACAGCCCAGCCGCCGCGCCAGTGGTAGATGTGCATGAACAGCTCGAACGCGGCATCGGCCATCAGCGTGAAGGCCACCACGCAGAGCCCGGCCGCGCACGCACAGGCCAGCACGATGGTGCGGTCCACCCAGCGCCGGCCGTTCTTCAGTTCTTCACGGACATTCGCAAGGAAGTTGGGCTCTTGGTTCATCGCCTTTCAAAGCATGCAATTGCCATGCCGCGCAAGGCGGGCAGGGTCGGCAGGGCAGGGTCCAAAGGCAGTATGCATGCGCCAACCTGCGGCGCGCTGCGTGGTAACCGTGCCACATGACCCCCGGCGGGCCGTGTGGAAATGCCCGCCGGTACGGATGGGTATTTTCTACACTGCGCTTGTCCACACCACCCCATCCACGCACCGGGTACACCGCCATGCCGCAGACGATCACCTCGAACCGCGAGAATGCATCGCCCCGTGCCTGGCTGGTGCTGGCACTGTTCGGGCTGTCGCTGGCCGCCGTGGCGCTGGTGTTTGTGTTCGCGGCCATCGTGCCCACGCTGTATGACGGCTGGCGCATGCGGTCCTGGCAGCCGGTGCCCGCAAGGCTGGTGGACGCGGCCATCGAAACCCATGGCAGCGCCCGGCGCAAGACCACCTACAGCGTGCGTGCCGAGTACGTCTACGAAGTGGGTGGTGTGCGCCGTACCGGATCGCGGCCCGCCATCAACGGTGGCGCCGACGATATCGGCCACTTCCACTACGGCCTGGGCGTGCGGTTGCAGCAGGCTCTGCAGGCGGGCGAGCCTGTCACCGCATACGTGAACCTGGCGCAGCCGGCCCAATCGGTGCTGGACCGCACCATTCGCTGGAACCTGCTTGGTTTCTGGATGATTTTTGTCGCCGCCTTCGGTGGCGTGGGCGGCACGCTGATGGCCTGGGCGCTGCGCAACTACCGCAGGGGCGCCAACGCCAGCACTTACGCCACGACGGTGGCCGGCGGCGCGATACAAGGCCTTGCGCCGGTGGAAGGCAGCCTGGGTGGGCCCATCTCCGCCCACCAGAAACTGGAGACGATGCTGCTGGCGGGTTTTGCGGCCATCGCGCTGCCGCTGAGCGTGTGGATGTGCCTGCGGGTGCTGCCCCGGGCCTGGCAAGGCGAACCTGCCGCCTGGGTCGTGCTGATGTTTCCGCTGGTCGCCGCGGGCCTGCTGCGGGCGGTGTACAAGCGCGCCCGCATGCGCCAGCGCTTTGGCGATGCGCAGTTGGTCCTCAGCCCGCTGCCGGCCCGCCAGGGCGAGCCATTCATGGCCCATGTCGATATCCGGGCCGCTTACCGGCCCAGCCTGCGCTATGCGGCGCGGCTGCAATGCCTGCGCAACCGCACCACGCGCATCGGCGACGAAGTGCACACCACCGAGCAGGTCGAGTGGAGCGCCAGCGCGCGGGCCCGGGTGAGCGACGAGGGCAGTGGCATGCTGCGCCTGCAATGGCGACTGCAGGTGCCGCACGGCCTGCCTGCATCGACCGAGCCGGGCATCCTGTGGCGGCTTGAAATCCACGACGAGCACGAGGCCCAGGGATACCGTGCGCAGTTTCTGCTGCCGATGGTCGATGCAGCCGATGCGGCCGAGCGAGGCCCTGCACCCGCCGGCCAGAGTCAAGGCACGCAAGTGCTGGCGGACGATGAAGGGCGGATGCCTGGCGCCGATCCTTTCGGTGCCGTCTGCTCCATGCAGGCCGTCGCGGAGGGCGGTGCGCAGCTGGAGCAGCCTGCAGGCCGCATGTGGCGCGCGCAGCGCATCCTCATCCTCACGGTGTGCCTTGTCGGCGTGCCGTTGCTGCTGGCCGTGTCCGCGACAGCGCCGCCCGCCCTGCGGTTGGCGGCTTTTCTGGCGGCCGGTATGGCGGTGGCGTGGGCGCTCTTCGCGGTGGGCAACCGGCGCAGCAGCTATCTGAACGCGCAGCAGGGCATTCGCACGGAGCGTAGGCTGCTGGGCCTGCGCACGTCGTTCCAGCAGGTGCCAGCGGACCAGGTGCAGCAATTGGCCATCCGCCTGGCTTACACCCAGAGCCTGGGCGACGGTCCGCGCGAAGAGATCTACACCTTGTATGCCCAACTGCACGGCGGCGCCAGCGTGGTGCTGGCCGACAGCATCAGCGGCCAGCCGGCCGCGCGGCAGGCCTTGCGCGAGGTGGCCCGGGTCAGCGGGTTTGCGGCCGCTGGCTGATCCTCAGGAAGGCGATGACACGGCTTGGTGCGTGAGTCGGAAGCACTGCAGCATGCGCATCGCAACGCAACGCAACGAAACGCATCCGCAGCATGTTGGTGGCCCAGGGGTATGTCTGCGACAACCGCAACCACCGCTTCAAGCGCGTGTTGCGACAAGAAGCCCGCGGACTTTGCAGACCTTCCCTTCAGCGCTGAGCCATCCACCAGCGCATCACACCCTCGCACCCATCCTCCACCACATCCAGCACATGCTCAAACCCGTCGGCGCCCCCGCAGTACGGGTCGGGCACCTCGTGGGCCTGGAGTCGGGTGCAGAAGTCCGTCAGCCTGCGCAGCCGGTCTTCGCTGCCGGGCGGGCACAGCGCGCGGGCGGCGTGTTCGTTGTGGTCGTCCATCACCAGTACCAGGTCGTAGTCGCTGAAGTCGCGCCGGGTGAGCTTGCGCGCGCGCTGGGCTGACAGGTCGTACCCGCGGCGCGCTGCGTGGGCCTGGGCGCGCTGGTCGGGCGGCTCGCCCACGTGGTAGCCGTGTGTGCCGGCCGAGTCCACGCGGATGCGGTCCGCCAGGCCGGCGTCGGCCACCATTTTCTGCGGCACGCCGTGGGCCGTGGGGCTGCGGCAGATGTTACCCATGCAGACCATCAGCACGGACATCGGCTCGCCCGATGTCGATGGGTCGTGCCGGGTGTGCTCCAGGGGCGGTTGCTTGATCGTCTTATGGTCCATGGTGCTCGGCCGGGTGGTTGATGATGGGAGCGGTGGCCGATTCTGCATGGTCTGGCCCTCGCACCGCGATCGTGCACTTGCCTGCACGCGCGCAGGCCCGCGTCCTTCAGGCGGCCATCGGTGCGGAGGTGGCTTCGCGGCGCGATTCCACGTTGCAATTCTTTGCTGGGCTGCTTGGGCAGGCGCGCCTATATTGGCGGCAAGGCCCTCCGTTGGGGGGCGTGATGTATGCCTTGCCACTGCGGCCACCTTAACCATTCGCGACCCTGGAGCCTCACCGCATGACCCTTTTGACGCCGGAGCAACAACGCGTGGAGGCCGAGCTGCGAGAGCTGGTGGGCCACGCAGCTTTCGCACTCACCGCCGAAGGCCGGGGCGTGCTCACCGCGGAGGAGGCCACCGTGGTGGTGGACGTGCCCGCGCATGCACGCCACGTGGTCTGCAGTACGGGCCTGGGCTCGCTGCCATCCGACCCAGCGGCCCGCCAATCCGTTGTGATGGCCGCGCTGCAGTACAACATGTTCCTGGCCGAGGGCGACGGTGCCGCGGTGGCCGCGCACCCCAATGGCGACGGGAGCCTGTACCTGTGCTATCGGCTTCCACTCAACGGCCTGGACGGCACGGTGCTGGCCAACGTCATCGCCAATCTGGCGGCCCGCGCCGGCCCGCTCGCCCAGCGACTGTGGGGATCGCAGGCCGGGGCTGCCACGGCAGCCGTTGCCGCTGCGGTACCCGCGCCCGCACTGTCGAGCCAGTTCATGAACCTGCGGGCCTGATCCCATTCACGCACAGCCGTCGAGGCGCCCACCATGTCCAGCCATTTCCCCTCCATCAGCCAGCCTTTCATCGCGCCGCTGTCGCCGTCGCAGGGCGGTTTGCCCCAGGGCGTGCCCAGCCTGTTCACGCCGGGCACGTTGCCGCACGACATGCCCGGCACGCAACTGGGCGGCGACCTGGCCGACCCTGGGTTGACCGCGTCGACAACGGTGTTCCACATGGCGCTGGTTGTGCCAGATGGCTTTCCGCCACTGCCTGCGGACGACGGCGCTGCGCCTACTGCGTCTACTGCGTCTACTGCGCAAGGCACCAAGCGTGCCCGGGGAGACGAGGGGGGCGATCCCACCACCGAAGCCAGCACCAAGAAAGCGCTGCTCATGTCCTCGTCCGGCAGTGCGGTCAAGGCATCCACCGACCCCATGAGCAGCAGTGCAGCGCTGCAATGGGCCCTGCGCGAGTCGCTGGACGCCACCCGGGCCACGCCTTTGCGCGACAAGCCCAAGACCGAAGAGCTTTGCAGCAGGCTCGAACGGCCCAGGTGGGATACCCCCCTGATCGGCAGAGTCATTTCCCGCAAGGACGGCGAAGGCCACGCGCAGGACCTGCGCCACGTGGTGGCCTACGAAACCATGCAGTCCTCCGTGCAGGCCGTGTTGCGAATCTCCAAGACCGATCAACAGAACTACGCCACCCTGGACCGGCTCGCTGACGCCATGGGCGACGTCTCGCCCATCAAGGACGACCACCAGCGCGGCTTGGCCACAGCAGGCAAGCTCAACAATTTCTTGTTCGTCTGCAAAGGCAACTTCTTTCTGGGCGATGCGTTGGAGAACCAGCGCGCGGGCTCCTCCACGGCGGCACTGCACCACACAGAAGATCAGCGGCTGCAGCAACTCAGTTCGGCCACTGGCGAGGCCGGGATCACCGCCGTGCTTCGCCAGGCCACGGGGAGCCTGAGTGGTCCCATCCTGGACACCACACTGCAGGCCTATGGCCTTCCGGCGGCCGGGCCGAGGCCCGAGCCGAAATCCGGCGAAGACCCGAAGCTGGTGGAAAAGACTTACGACACCGCAAAAAAAGCGTTGCAGGAGGAATTGGCGACCCGCATCCTGGCCTCTCTGCCCACGCTCGATGCCTATCAGGCAGCAACCGACCCCACCCGCAAAGAGTCTTGCTTCACCTTGCTGAAAAGCGACGTTGCCCATCTGATCGAAGGGCTCGCGGACAGCACGGCCTACGACGTGAGCCGCACCGCCCACACCGACCTGAGCGAGAAGCAGAAAGCCTTGAACATGGCGTTTGGCATGTTCCGTGCCGCGGAGCGCACAGGAAGCGCCGATGAACTGGTGCAGGCCGTCAAGATCATGAAATCCATTGACGATGCTGCCCGGGAGCTGGCGCCGGAAGTGTCGGCGCGCAAGGGCAGCACGGCGACCAAGCTGAGCTTCGGACCGTTGTATGAGCAGACGAAGAAGTAGGCACGGTGGGCCAAGTCAGCCAGAGGCCGCATACCAGCACTGCTTGTCGGCGCTCAACTGCGCCTTGGATTTGATGGATTGAAGCTCCAACGTTGGTTGCATGTCATCGGCCCGGTAGTGCCCTGCAGCGCGTAAGGATTCTTTGCCATGTGCCGCATTCGTCCTGCTTGAGCCTTCAGCCGTGCGCATAAAAAAGCCCGCGTTGCGCGGGCTTTACAGGGGCTGGCTCGGTGGACCGGTGCCGTGTTCAGGGCCTTTCGATGGACCGTGGCTGCGCTGCCTCATAGTCGGTCCCAACGGGTGGCTGAGGTTCCACCACTTGCCCCACGGCAGCGCCGCCAAGGGCACCGGCAATCGCGCCCGCCGTACCACCAACGAACACGCCCACCGGCCCGGCCACGGCGACACCCACGGCAGCACCTGCAGCGGCGCCTGCCATCACGCCGCCGCCCATCAGGGCAGATTGCGATTCGCGGCGGGACTCGCTGTCGGTCAGCGCGTGCTGCGCGGCGGGGTCGGGGTCCTGTGATGGAACACCGTGGCCAGGGACGGCCTGGGCTGCCAGGTCTGCGTCGACCGCCATGTGCGTGTCGGTGCTGGTGGCCGCAGGATGTGCCGTAGTGTCGGCGGCAGGGTGGAGGATGGGGTTCATGAGGTGCTCCTTGTCATGTCTTTGAACAGGCGGGGCAGGGCCCGCTGAACAAATTCTTGGGCTGTCTGCACACCTGATTCGCCATCCATCGATTCGCTGGCCTGTCGGACAAAAGCCTGTAGCGCCGCTAGGTCTTGACCGCGGTCAAGAACAAGGCTGGAACAGGGCTGCAGCGGGAGTCGAAACAAGGCTGGACACGAATCGACGCAGGCACCAACGGGGTCGATTCTGTGTGGCTGTGCGGCCCCTGCATCGCAGCCTAAAAGTGCCCGTCCGCGCGACCGAATTAAAGACGCGGCTGAAGGTGACGCAAGTTAAGGATGCGATTGCAACTGCCGGGCCCATCAGCGTTGCCACTGCGGTCGTCGCTGTCGGCGCAAGTCAAGCCACGCGCACTTCAAAGTACGCACCATCAGCTTCGCCCAGGTCCCGAAAACCCGCCTGCTTGGCGGCGACGCTGGCGCGGCCCCAGTGCTTGAGCAGGGTGAGGTCGCCGGGCGAGACGATCTCTGGGGGGGACTCTTCCAGGCTCGACATGGTGTCGAGGGCTGCAGCCACCTGCTCGGGGCCGCCGAACTGCTTTTCCAGCTCTTTGGCATAGCGCCGCTCGGCGTTCGCCCGCTGCTGGGCAGGCAGTTCTTCGGGGTAGTCGCGCAGAGTGACCGTGTAGCAGGCTTCGAGGGTGTCCATGGCGTTCTCCTGGTTGAATGACTGTATAAATGTACAGTTATTTGGGCAGGCACGGCTATGGGATCAACCCTGACAGACCCGTTTTCTCGCAACGACAACGCAGGGCAAGCACCAAAAAAACAGAAGAAATTGCCAGCTACCGCTTGTCCAGAAAGCGCAAGGCGCTATCGAAAACGTAGCATTTACTGCGCGGGGCGTTGCAGGCTGCGACGGGCTGTCACCTCATCGGCTTTCCCCAGGCGCTGTACACGCGCCTTCACTTTGCCTTTGCGCCGGCAGAAGGTTTTCTGCCTGCGGGCTTGGCGGCGTTGAGTGCCACCGCAGCGCGGATGAGCGCCTTGAAAGCGTCGGCGTCCACGGTGTCGCCCTCGTGGATGTCGATGGCCCGCCGTGCATTGCCGTCCAGGCTGGCGTTGAACAGCCGCGCCGGGTCGGGCAGCGACGCGCCTTTGAGGAACGTGAGCTTGACGGCCGCCTTGTAGCTCTCGCCAGTGCACAGGATGCCGCCCAATGACCACACGGGCGTGCCCATCCACTTCCACTCTTCCACCACATCGGGCGCCGCTTCGTGGATAAGCGCGCGCATGCGGGCCAGCACCGGGCCGCGCCAGTCGGTGAGGTTGGCGATGCGCTGGTCGATGAGGGTCGATGCAGGCTGGGTGGTTGTGGTGGGTCTGGACGGCATGTGCGTGTCTCCTGTGGCGCAGTGATCGTGCGACGGGGGCGGATCAGCTCGGCGTGGCGGTCGTGCCCGCGCCCTGGAGGACTCCAGCGATGAACCGCGACTTTTCCTCGCGATAGCGATCCATGCCCTCGGTTGCAAAACGTTGTTTGAGCTGGTTGTACTGCGCCACCAGGTCAGGGTTGGCGCGCAAGGCATCGCGAAAGTGCAGGAAGAATTCGAACTCCGACCCGCTGGCCACCACCTGCAGAGCAACGTCCATGGAAGCGCTGGGCGCCAGTAACATGCACAGCGCGGGCGTGCGCAGCGTGTCTGTCTTGACGACATAGCCTGCAGCTTCCAACGTGGTGACGCTGCGTGCGTGGTCCTGCAGAGGTACCAGTACGCAGATGTCCAGGTCGCCCTTGGAGATGGCGCCTGCAATCGACGACGCACCGATGTGTTCGATGCGGGCGAGCGGAAGGATTGCCGCCACTTGGGCGGCCACATCCGCAAACACGGCTGCGGCCTTGGTCTGGTACTGCGCGGGTTCCTGCAATTTCATCGGGTGCGGGATATATGCAAACAATCCACAACGCAGTGACTGATCACGGGCGGTCTGAGTCTGTGGAGGATGTGCTGCGGGGTATTTTGCGGATCACGGACCAGTATTCGACACTTGCGTCCTCGTCCACCGTCACCGGTACACGGCTCGCATAAAGCCGGTCTCGACCGTTCTTCTTGGGTCCCGATATCCAGTAGTGATCGCCGCTTTCTTCTTCAAAGTAGTTGGCTTTGAACCCTTTGCCTTTGAGGCTTTGGAATGCCTTGCCTTGGTAGTAGACCGTTGCGCCAGTCCTGGAAAAAGATACGCGTCCAATGCGCGCGGCGCCGCTGAGACCGCCCGCCTTGTTTTCGATGTACATGATGCGTTTCTTCATCTTGATGCCTCATCAGTTTCGCGAAGATGGAATGGAAGCCTCGATTGGGTTCCCGCTCATGGACCACGCTTTGGTTAACGGAGCAGAGCGGGTCCGGTATCCCGTGAAGTGAGCCATTCGAACCGGTTGCCCGGCTGCGGACCGTCACTCTAACCGAGCCTTGTTTCCATCGAAACCCGCCGCGCGCCATCTATGAGGCCTGCGACTTTGCAAACACGTTTTTCTTCGTTGGTGCCGCGCGTCCCCGCGCGGATCATGCCCTTCAACCATACCGACCAACGTTCCCAATTACCCCCCCCCAGGAGCCCGCTATGCCCGTCCAGTTCATCGGCATGATCCAGCCGCACGAAGTCTCTGAAACCATCCCGCGCAAGGGCCCGGCGATCGACCCGGCCTACGTGCGTGCCTTCGCCCAGGCGCACGAGCATGCGGGCTTCGACCGCATCCTGGTGCCTGCCAGCTCGTCCAGCCCCGACACGCTGCTCACGGCCACCTATGCGGCGTCGGTCACAGAGAAGATCGGCCTGCTGCTGGCCCACCGCCCAGGCTTCGTGGCCCCCACGCTGGCTGCGCGCCAGCTGGCCACGCTGGACCACTACACCGGTGGCCGCCTGGCGGTGCACTACATCAGCGGCGGCTCGGACGAAGACCAGCAGCGCGACGGCGACTTCCTGAGCCACGACGAGCGCTATGCGCGCACGGACGAGTACCTCACCATCCTGCGCCGCGTGTGGGCCGAAGACAAGCCGTTCGACCACGAAGGCACCTACTACCGCGCCAAGGGCGCCGTGTCCGAGGTCAAGCCCCTGCAGGGCCAGCGCGTGCCCATCTACTTTGGCGGCGCATCGGCACCCGCATTGCAGGTGGCGGGCAAGCACGCCGACGTGTACGCGCTGTGGGGCGAATCGCTGGCCCAGGCCGGCGACCTGGTGCGTCGCGTGCGTGCGGAGGCCACGCTCAACGGTCGGCATGTGGACTTCAGCATCTCGTTCCGCCCCATCCTGGGCAAGACCGAAGAAGAAGCCTGGGCCAAGGCCGACCGGATCTTGGACAACACCCGCCGCCTGCGCGTGCAGCAGGGCTACGCGCGCGGAGTGGGCCCGCAGCAGAGCGAAGGCGCGCAGCGCCTGCTGGCCGATGCCGCCAATGGCGACCGCGTGGACGAACGCCTGTGGACGGCGGTGGCGCGCGAGATCGGCGGGCGGTCCAACTCCACGTCCCTGGTCGGCACACCCGAGCAGGTGGCCGACGCGCTGCTCAAGTACTACGACCTGGGCATCACGACCTTCCTGATCCGGGGCTTCGACCCCTTGGTGGATGCCATCGACTACGGCCGCGAGCTGTTGCCCCTGGTGCGCGCCAAAGTCGCCGAGCGCGACGGCGAGCACGCGGCGCACACCCTGCGCAAGGCGGCGTGATGAGCGGCCGCATCGACCACGCCGAGGGCCACCGCCACAGCATCGACAGTGACGGCGCAGGCAGCGCCGGCCACCCCAGCCGCCCCGGCACATCACGCCGCCAATGGCTGCAGCAGGCGGCAGCGCTGTCGGTGGGCGCCACCGGCATCCTGGGCCTGGGCTCTGCCGCGCATGCACAGGCAGTGGCGCCTGCCGCATCGCTCGTCCTAGGCGATCAGGCCGGCGGGCTGCGTGCCCTGTTCGAAGCCGCCAAGACGCTGGACGGCGCACCCTTTGCCTGGCGCTGGGCCAACTTCCAGGGCGCCGCGCCGCTGTTCGAAGCGCACCGCAGCGGCGCGGTCGACACCGCCATGGCAGGCGACCTGCCTGTGCTGGCCGCCGCTGTGGGCAAGACCCCGCTCAAGATCGTGGCGACCCGCGCCGGCCAGCCCGACTCGCTGGGCATCGTGGTGCAGGGCAACTCGCCCCTGCGCAGCGTGGCCGACCTGCGGGGCAAGACGGTCATCGTGTCGTCCGCCCGCGGCAGCATCTCGCAGTACCAGCTGTACGGCGCGCTGGAAGAGGCGGGCGTCAAGCGCGAGGAGGTGACGGTCAAGTTCGTGCTGCCCACCGACGCAGCCGCCGCGTTCGCATCCAAACAGATCGACGCCTGGGCCATCTTCGACCCCTACTACACCATCGCCCTGCAGCAGGGCGGCCGCATCCTGCGCGACGGGCGCGGCATCAACACCGCGCTGGGTTTCATCACCGCCACCGAGGCTGCGCTGGCCGACCCCGCCAAGCGCGCCGCTATCGTGCAGTACCTGGACCGCCTGGCCCGCGCCGGCGACTGGGCCCTGGCCAACCGCGAGGCGTATGCGCAGGTCTACACGCAGCTCACGCGTTTGCCCATCGAGGCCTCGCGCATCATCACGGGGCGCGCTGCCATTGCGGCGCGGCCGGTGACGCAGGCGGATGTGACTGCGCTGCAGACGGTGGCGGACCGGTCTGCGCGGGATGGAATCTTGCCGGTGCGGGTGGATGTGGCGGGGATCACGGATGTGGGGGTGTGGAGAGGCGTGGCTTGAGGGCAGGGCAGCCACGACTTTTGATTCAATGAGGCTCTGCCGCTTGATAGGTAAGGGCCACAAGCTATCAAAATAAGAGCGGTAATTGTGCCGCTCTTTTCCATTGCTCACTGTCATTACTATGGCGATGAATCGCAAAGGCTGGTGCCGTGCGGTCGTGAAGCCAGCCGGATGGAAACGCATCACTCGATGCGCAACTGCATCCGGCAGTTGCTCAACTCACATTGCCTTGGGCTGGATTTTCAACAGCGAATCACCGTTCTCATTCGCTCTCGTATCCCTTCGCGGCATTGGCAAGATACATTCCCCCGACGCAACGTTTCCGATGTGGAATCTGTAAAAAAAGGACTGGCACGTGCATTTTGTGGATCGTTTGATAGCTTCTTTTCCGCCCGCCTTGCAGCCTCCGGAAGAACTGGTTCGCTACTTTCGCTGGATTGCGTCGCAAGAGCCCGTGAACGATCGCAACTATTCCTTGATTGATCCGTCGCAAACCTCTTCAGAGGTGAGTCTCGAACTGGCGGACAGATGGAGTGACATTACTGCCGATAGGCTGGCGCCTTTTTGCCGCACGGGCGGCGACGGCAGTGTGGCTGCGTTGTGGCGCGACGAAGAGGGTGAGCTTCGCTTCGTGCACCTGGGTTCTGGTTCCGGGTCGATCATGGTCGGCGTGCTCGCTAACAACGCGGTGGACTTTCTGCGGCTGCTCGCCATCGGCTATCAAGAACTTTGCTGGCCCGATCACCTGCCCCTCACGCCCATGGAGGCGTTCATCCACGAAAACGGTGAGCCTGACGAATGGGATGATGATGCAGAGCCGCCAGTCGTTCCGTTGGCGCTGCAGCAATGGCTCCAGCAGGAGTTCGACGCAGACATTCCATTGACCGCGGCCGAGTTGACGGGTGTTCTACCTAGCTACGATAAAGCGGGAGCTTCGGACCCTTTCTACCAATGGATCGCCAAGGTGGAGAACTGGCATGAAGAAAAATAGCGAGGGGCTGAATCGACGGGCGCCAGCTTCTTGAACTGTCACCAGCCCTGATTTCTTACCCCCGATGTACGACCCCATCAAGGACGGCATGGACAAAGCCGTCCGTTTTGTCCGATACATGGTGGAAAAGCCACCGGAGCACCTGTCCGCCTGGGTGCATTGCTACTGGGAACTGCGCACGGAGGTCACGCTGGCGCAGGACTTCCACCTGCGCGCCATTCCCGACGCGTGCGTGAACATTTTGTTCAACCAGGTGGACACCGACATCGCTGGTGTCACCGCGCTGCGCACCACGTATGAAATGCTCAACCTCGGCACGTCGTTCCACTACGTGGGCATTCAGCTGTTGCCCGGTGTGTGGCAGGGCGACCCCGAGGAGATTGCGGACCAGTTCGTCGGCACGCCGTATGGGGGCAGCCTGCCGCTGGTAGCCGTGGGCAGGCAACTGGCGGGCCGCGATTTTGCGGGGATGCGGGACGTTCTGTCAGACCTGTTGCAGAGGTTCATCGACGCCGGGCTGGTGGTCAGCAACGCCGTGACCGCGCGGATATTGGCCGGGCTGGATGACATTCGCACGGTGGCCGACATGGCTGCGGTGGCCGGGCTGTCTTCGCGGCAACTGCAGCGCACGCTCAAGCAGACCACGGGCTTTGCGCCGCACGACCTGCTCAAGGTGCTGCGCATGCAGCAGTCGTTCAAGCAGCACTATCTGGACTTGTATGCGGACCAGTCGCACTACATCCATTCCTTTCGCAAGGCCACCGGCTGCACGCCCGCCCAGTACATCGACCGGTTCGATGTCTGATCGCTGTCTGATCGCTGTGTGATCGATATGTGATGGATGTCTGATTTACACAATACGACCTGACTGCAAATTTCTAGACTGGGCGCTTCTTCGTCATCAACTACAAGGAGCGCCACATGGCAACGTCGAATGCAATCGGATGGTTTGATATCTATGTCCACGACATGAACCGGGCCGTCGCCTTTTACGAGAGCGTGCTGCAGCACAAGCTGGAGGCCATCGGCGATCCGACCGGCGAGACGCAGATGAGGGGCTTCCCCACCGACATGGGGGTCTACGGCGCAGGGGGTGCCTTGGTGAAGTCGAGCCATGGCCGGCCGGGCGCGGGCGGGACGTTGGTGTACTTCAGCGTGCAAGACTGTGCACAAAAGGAATTGCGCGTGGCACCGGCGGGCGGTCAGGTGGTGCGGCCCAAATTCTCGATCGGCGAGTTCGGTTGGGTCACGCTGTGCCAGGACACCGAAGGCAACCTGTTCGGTTTGAGCTCGATGAAGTAAGGCGGCGGTCCTCCCGCTGGAGCAGTGCGCGTTGCCTGGGCTAGCAACCCACCTGTCGACTGGGCCAGAGCAGCAGCCCGCGCGCGTGGATCAGTTGTGGGTGGAGTCCACAGCGCCGCCCACCGCCCGCATCCCCACCAGCCCCGGCATCGCCCCGCGCATCGCCTCCAGAAACAGCCGCAACCGCGCCGGATAAAACCGCGCGTACGGGTACACCAGGTACACCGGCAACGGTGACGCGTGCCAGGTAGGCACCAGGTGCAGCAGGTCTCCGCGGCGCACATCGCCGTCCACGATCCATGCCGATGAAATGCATGCCCCCAGCCCGGCCAGTGCGGCGCTGCGCAGGGCGTACAGGCTGTCGGTGGCCAGCCGCGGCGTGATGCCGAAGGTGTGGGCCTCGCCGCTGGGCTCGTGGGTCAGCGTCACGTCGCGCCGGTAGAAGGTGCTCAGCGCCAGCCAGGGCAGCGGCTGCAGGTCCTGCGCATGCTCTGGCACCGCGCGGCCCGCCATTAGGGCGGGAGAGGCCAGCACGATGCGCGGCACCTCGGCCAGGCGCACGGCCACGACGGAGGGGTCGTCCACCGCGCCGACCTGGATGGCGCAGTCGATGCCTTCGGCGATGAAATTCGGGCGCCGGTCGTGCAGCATCCATTCCACATCCACCTCGGGGTAGCGGCGCAGGTAGGCCATCAGCGGGGCGATGAACTGGTCCTGCCCGAAGGCGTGCGGCGCCAGCACGCGCAGGGTGCCGCGCGGGGTGTCGGCCGTGCCGCGCAGGTCGTCCTCCATGGCGCGCCAGTCTTCGAGCAGGGCCTTGGCGTGGTCAAAGCAGCGCTCGCCATCCTTGGTGAGCTTCATCACATGCGTGGACCGCTGCAGCAGCTTGATGCCCAGGCTGCGCTCCAGCGCCTGCAGGCGGCGGCTCACGGTGGGCTGGCTGGTGCCCAGCTGCTGGGCAGCGGCAGACAGGCTGCCGGTTTCGACGATGCGGATGAAGGTCTGCATCAGCTCGATGCGGTCGGCGCCTGGTGGCAGGGCGATGGTCATACGCCAAGCGTATAACAAATCTGCAGCCCAGCCCACTACCCAGTGCGCTGCAAGCCAAGAACAATCGCACCATTCCTTTTTGTTGAACAGGTGTCGAGATGTCTTCCATTCAAAACGTGCATGCAAGCCCTGCCATCGGCACCGCGCCGGGGCAGCCTCCGGCCGAGGGGACGGTGAGCGCGCCGCTGTTGCTGCTGATGGCCACCACGGCGGGGCTGAGCGTGGCGTCGCTGTACTACAGCCAGCCCATGCTGGGCGTGCTGGGGCCGGACATGCAGGCCGACAGCCGCGTGGTGGGCCTGGTGCCCACGCTCACGCAGCTGGGCTACGCGCTGGGCATCTTGCTGCTGGCCCCGCTGGGCGACCGGTACGACCGGCGCCGCATCATCGTCATCAAGTCGGTGGCGCTGATGCTGGCACTGTTGCTCAGCGGCCTGGCGCCCGGCATGGGCGCGCTGCTGGCGGCCAGCCTGGCCGTGGGCCTGGCGGCCACGGTGGCGCAGGACGTGGTGCCTGCTGCCGCCACGCTGGCCCCGGCCGCGCAGCGCGGGCGCATGGTGGGCACGGTGATGACGGGGCTTCTGCTGGGCATTTTGCTGTCGCGCGTGGTCAGCGGCTTTGTGGCGCAGCAGTGGGGCTGGCGCACGGTGTATGTGGCGGCGGCTGTGGCGATTGCGCTGCTGACGGTGGCGGTGTGGCGCGGGCTGCCGCGCTTTGCGCCCACCACGCAGCTGGGCTATGGCGCGCTGATCGGCTCGATGGTGGCCTTGTGGCGCCAGCACGGTGCGCTGCGCCGCGCGGCCTGGGCACAGGGGCTGCTGGCCGTGGGCTTCAGCGCGTTCTGGTCCACGCTGGCGGTGATGCTGCACAGCCAGTTCCAACTGGGTACGGCGGCGGCCGGTGCGTTTGGATTGGCGGGGGCGGCGGGTGCCTTGGCTGCACCGCTGGCCGGGCGGCTGGCCGACAAGCGCGGGCCCGAGGTCGTGACCCGCTATGGCGCCGGGTTGGCGGCAGCATCATTTGCCGCGATGGCGCTGGCACCCTTGCTGCCCGCCCAGGCGCAGCTGGCGCTGATCGTGGTGAGTGCCATCGGCTTCGACTTCGGCGTGCAGGCCACGCTGGTGGCGCACCAGACCATCGTGTACGGCATCGACCCCGCCGCACGCAGCCGGCTCAATGCGCTGCTGTTCACCGGCATGTTCATCGGCATGTCGGCCGGTGCCGCGCTGGGCAGCCTGGCGCTGGCGCAGTGGGGCTGGCTGGGCGTCGTGGCGTTGGCTACCGTGGGGTCGCTGGCTGCACTGGCGGTGCGGATGGCAGGGCGTGTGCGCTGATTTTTGGATAAAAATTGCCTCTACCGCTTGCTGGGTAAGCGCTAGTAGCTATCAAAAAAAGAGCGGCCATGGAGCCGCTCTTTTTCTGGACTGCGCCACGCTGGCCAAGCGGTCGGTGGCCTCAGTCGCCAGGCCTCAAGCATCAAGCATCAAGCCTTTTTCACCTCGATGTGATACAGGCCCCAGGGGCACAGGCCAAAGCGTTCCTTCACCGGCTTGTCCTTGAAGGCGGGCAGCACGTCGGCGTCGTACACCGCCCACTGCGGGCCCAGGCCGCCCAGGGCCATGGGCTGGCCGTCGATGTGGGTGGCGACGAGCATGCGGTACGCCTGCGCGTCGGCCATGCTGAGGGTGACGTTGTAGCCGTCCACCGCGCGCAGCACCAGCTGCACCGGGCTGCCTGCGGCCACGCCGGCTGCGGCCAGCACGGTGGTGAGCAGGGGGCCTGTCAGGGTGTGGGGCTTGCTGTCGTACTCCAGCGTGGGCTTGATGGTGATGGCGGGCATGCGCTGCAGGGCGGCGGCGTCCAGCGCATGGGCGTTGCTGAACTGGATGCCGTGCTTGCCCATCATCTGGTCGATGGCAGGGTCGAGCGCGCCGCGGTTGGGCTTGGTGATGGCGCCGCTGATAGTCAGCAGCGTGGGGCCGGTGGCGGCCTTGGCTGGCGGTGCGGCGTGGCTGCTGCAGCCGGTGGCCGACCACAGGCTGGCGGTGCCCAAAGTGGCGGTGATGAAGCGGCGTTTGTTCATGTGGATGGGCTCCTCGGTGCAAATGAGGGGCGCATCCTAAGCGCAACCGGCGCCAGCGCCATGCAAAAAATGGCACGCTGGGGCCGCCGCTCCATACGCCGGGGCCACCACCGCCCAGGCTCACGCCGCCTTGTCTGCGGCCAGGGGCTGCAGCACGGTCTTGAAGCTGCGGTCCCACAGGGGCGCGACCTGCGCGGGGCCGTCCAGCACGCCCAGCTGCAGGAAGGCATCGGCCACGGCCTGGTGGCCCTTGACCACGCCGTCGTCCACGGGGCGCAGGTCGTAGTCGGTGCTGCGGTTGTTCCACAGCTCGATCAGGTCGCCCACCGGCACACGGGTTTCGGCAGACTGGGCGCGGGCGTAGTCGAGGTAGTTGCCGTTGGCCCAGAGGTAGGCGCGGCGCAGGCGCTGCAGGTAGTCGCTGATGGCAGCGTGGCGGGCCGGGTCTTCCACCGCGCGTGGGTTGGCGTAGATGGGGAAGTTGCCCGACAGGTACCCCTGGCCCGTCTTGAGCACGCGTGCGCCGTAGCGCAGCCGCGCCAGCTGGCCGTTGTAGCCGTAGATGGCCCATGCATCCAGGTCGCCCCGGTCGAAGGCCGACAGCCCGTCGGCCGGCGTGAGGTTGATGGCGTTGATGTCGGCGAACGACAGGCCCGCCTCGGCCAGCTGCCGGCTCAGGTAGTAGTGCGAGGTGGTGGCGCGCACGTAGCCCACGCGCTTGCCCTTGAGGTCGGCGATGCGCTGGATGGGCGTGTCCTTGCGGGCCAGCGTGACCTGGTTGTTGAGGTCTTCGCGCACCACGGCGATGAAGCGCACCTGGGCTTTTTGCCGCGCGGCGAACAGGGCCGGGATCTCGCTGCCCGAGCCCAGGTCCAGCGCGTCGCCGTTCAGGGCCTCGATGTGCAGCACGCCGTTGTTCAGCTCGCGCCATTCGATGCGGTAGGGCGTGTTGCCCTGGCCGGACGCAGCGATGAGGGCGCGCCACAGGCCCTTGTAGGTGCCGATGCGCAGAGTCACTTTGGAGAGGTCGGGGCCAGGCGGGGCGGCCAGCGCGGGCACGCCCGCCGTGGCGGCCCAGGCGGCGGCGCCCAGGCCGGCCTGGATGAGGTGGCGGCGGTTGAGTGTGGGGGTGCAGTTGCGATGCATGGTGGTCGGGCCTTTTATGGGTCGGTGGGCAGCAGCAGAGGGGTTGTGTGCTTGGGCAGCGAGATTCCGCCAAGCCCGGCCTGCGCGCAAAGACCTTTGCGTAGCATCGTTATGCGTGAAACGCAGCACCCAGCGGGGTGCATGCATGCACGCGGTGCACGGGGTTGTCGCGGTGGTCGCGGCACGGCGCTGGTTCATGACAAAACCGTATGTGGTCACGCGGATTTCTTCGTTGGCATGGCGGCGGGGCGCTTCTAAGGTGGGCGGGTCCGTGCATTCCAACCCCCACCGATACCGAAAGCCACCGCCATGTCCGCCGTCCTCAAACCCCTGCCCACCGCCCAGCTCGCCCTCAACCCCGCGCCCCAGCGCAAGGACTGGTTCGACGCCCCGGTGGCGCGCCCCACAGTGGAGGCCGAGCGCCGCCACCGGCAGGAGACGCTGGCCGTGGCCTTCCGGTTGTTTGCGCAGCAGGGCTTCAACTACGGGCTGGCAGGCCACATCACCGCGCGCGACCCGGAGTGGACGGACCACTTCTGGGTGAACCCGCTGGGCCTGCATTTCTCGCAGATCAAGGTGTCCGACCTGCTGCTGGTCAACGCTGCCGGCGAGATCGTGGTGGGCCAGGGCCCGCTGAACCGCGCGGCGTTCGCGATCCACTCCGCGCTGCACGAGACGCGTCCCGACATCGTGGCCGCCGCGCACACGCATTCGACCTACGGCAAGGCCTGGTCAGCCCTGGGCCGCAAGCTCGACGCGCTCACGCAGGACTCGTGCATCTTCTATGAAGACCACGCGCTGTTCGACGACTTCACCGGCGTGGTGCTGGAGACCGACGAAGGTTTTCGCATCGGCGAAGCCCTGGGCGCGCAAAAGGCCGTGATCCTGCAGAACCACGGCATCCTCACGGCAGGCCCGTCGGTGGAGGCCGCCGCGTGGTGGTACATCGCGCTGGAGAACGCCTGCCAGGCCCAGTTGCTGGCCGAAGCCGCCGGCACCCCCAAGCCCATCCCGCACGAGATCGCGCAGCGCACGCATTCGCAGATCGGCGGGCCGGGTGGCGCGCAGTTCGCGTTCAAGAGCCTGTTCGACATCATCGTGCGCGACCAGCCCGAGGTGCTGCAGTGAATGCGCCCCTGACGTGGGGGCAGGCCGCACGCGCGCTGGCGGTGGAGTTCGGTGCGCGCGCCGCGGTGCACGACCGCGACGCGAGCTTTCCGCACGCCAACTTTTACGGGCTGCAGCAGGCCGGCCTGCTGGCCCTGGCCGCGCCGCGGTCACTGGGCGGGCAGGGCGCGTCGGCCGCGCAACTGGCCGAGGTGATCGGCGCCATCGGCCAGGGCTGCCCGGCCACGGCGCTGGTGCTGACCATGCAGTACATCCAGCAGCGCGGCATGGGCCGCCCTGGCTCGCCCTGGCCGCAGGCACTGGCGCAGCAGCTGGTGAATGAATCGGTGCATGAGGTGTCGCTGATCAACGCACTGCGCGTGGAGCCCGAGCTGGGCTCGCCCGCGCGCGGCGGGCTGCCGGCCACGGTGGCGCGGCACACGGCCGAGGGCTGGCGCATCAGCGGGCACAAGGTGTATTCCACCGGCGCGCCCATCCTGCGTTGGTACGTGGTGTGGGCCCGCACGGACGAGGACGCGCCGCGCACCGGCGCCTTCCTGGTGCGAGCGGGCCTGCCCGGCATCCGCATCGAGGAAACCTGGGACCACCTGGGCCTGCGCGCCAGCGGCAGCCACGATGTGCACCTGCACGATGTGCTGATCCCCCACGCACACGCGCTGGACCTGCGTCTGCCACAGGACTGGGCCCGCGGCGAGCCCGCCATGCAGGCCGAGATGACGGTGATGCTGGCTGCGCTGTACACCGGCGTGGCACGCGCCGCGCGCGACTGGCTGGTGCAGTTTCTGCGGGAGCGCGTGCCCGCCAGCCTGGGCGCGCCGCTGGCGACCTTGCCCCGCGCGCAAGAGGCCGTGGGCCGCATCGAAGGCCTGCTGCTCACCAACGACCGCCTGATCGCCAGCCTGGCCCATGACCTGGATGCCGGCACGCTGGTGCCCACCGTGGACAGCGGCCTGGTGAAGGCCCTGGCCACGCGCAACGCCATCGAGGCCGTGCAGGCCGCGCTGGAGCTGACCAGCAACCACGGCCTGGCCCGCAAGAACCCGCTGGAGCGCCACCTGCGCGATGTGCTGTGCGGCCGCGTGCACACGCCGCAGGACGACAGCGCCTATGTTGCCGCGGGCCGCCGGGCGCTGGCCGTGGGGGCCGCATGAGCGCGGTGCTGACTGCGCATGACCCTGGCAGCGGGAACGTCGATGCACGTGACGACACGGACGCCAGGGTTGATGCGGATCGCTGGGTCGTTCTGAACCAGACGGGACCCGAAGCCGACGCGCTGGTGGCGGGAGCGGGCCTGCCCGTGGTGCTGGCCGCCGACGACGCCGACGTGCCCGCCTGGGAGCGCGCCGCCGACGTGGACATCCTCTTCACCGGCCCGCGCAACGGCTGGCGCCAGGCGCCGGCCACCGCACCCGCAGGCTGGCCCGGGCGATTGAAATGGGTGCACGTGGCATCTGCCGGCATCGACTTCTTTCCGCCCTGGCTGCTGCAGGTGCCGCAGGTGACCTGCTCGCGCGGCGTGGCGGCCGTGCCCATTGCCGAGTACGTGTTGACCGCGCTGCTGACGCACCAGCGCGCATGGGACACGCTGCAGGTGTCGGGCGCCGGGCCGTGGCGCGAGACGTTTGCGCGGGTGGACCAGCAACTGCCCGGCACGCTGCAGGGGCGGGCCCTGGGCATCGCGGGCTACGGCGCCATCGGGCGCGAGGTGGCGCGGCTGGCGCAGGCCTTCGGCATGCAGGTCACGGTGCTGCGCCGCGGCGGGGCGGATGTGCAGGGCGATGATGGTGTGCGCACCGCCCCCTCCATCGAGCAGCTGCTAGCGGCCTCGGACCACCTGGTGCTGGCCCTGCCGATCACCGCGCAGACCTACCACCTCATCAACGCCGCCACCCTGGCGCACGCCAAGCCTGGGCTGCACTTGGTGAACATTGCGCGCGGAGCACTCGTGGACCAGCAGGCGCTGCTGCATGCGCTGGGCAGCGGCCGCCTGGCGGGCGCCACGCTGGATGTGACCGACCCCGAGCCCCTGCCCGACGGTCACCCGCTGTACACCCACCCGCGCGTGCGGCTCACGCCCCATGTGTCGTGGGCGGCGCAGGGCGCGGCAGAGCTCACGGCCCGCAAATTCGTGGCCAACCTGGCGCGGCATGTGGCGGGGGAGCCGCTGCAAGACGTGGTGGACGGGGCGCGCGGGTACTGATGCCAGGTCGCGCGGGCGGGCAGGGTCCGCACGCGGCCAGTGCCTGCATGCGAAAACCGCATATGGATGGTCGCAAGGCTTCGTTGGCGATGCGGGGGCCGGGTGGTGCAATGGCCGCAAGCGTCTTTTCGATATTGCAACCCTTCCCATCACTCACACCATGCAGCGCCGCCAATTCCACCATCTGCTGACCGCCTCCGTCGCCGCCAGTTCGTTCCTCTCGCCCGTGCTCACCCACGCCCAGCAGCGCGTGTTGCTGCGCGCTGGCGACCAGAAGGGCGGGCTGCAGGCCCTGCTCGACGCTGCGGGCGAACTGAAGAACCTGCCCTACGACATCAAGTGGAGCGAATTCCCGGCCGCAGCGCCGCTGGCAGAGGCGCTCAACGCCAACGCCGTGGACTTCGGACCCATCGGCGATGCGCCGCTGCTGTTCACCCTGGCCGCGGGCAGCCGGGTCAAGGCGTTTGCGGCCAACCGGTCGGATGCGTACGGCACCGCCGTGCTGGTGGCGCCCAACTCGCCGCTCAAGACGGCGGCCGACCTCAAGGGCAAGAGCATCGCTACCAACCGCGGCTCCATCGGCCACTTCGTCACGCTCAAAGTGCTTGAATCCGCCGGGCTCAAGGCCGACGACGTGCAACTGCGCTTCATCCCGCCGCCGGACGCCAAGCTTGCGCTCACGCAGGGCTCGGTGGACGCCTGGGCCACGTGGGAGCCCTACACCGCGCTGGCCGAAACCAGCGGCCATGCGCGCGTGCTGGTCAGTGGCCGGGGGCTGTGGACGGGCCTGTCTTTCCTGGCCGCCACCGACGCGGCGCTGGCCGAAAAACGCACCGTGCTGCAGGACTTCAAGGAGCGCGTGGCACGGGCGCAGGTCTGGTCGTACCAGAACTCCAAATCTTTTGGCCAGTCTCTGGCCCGCATCGTCGGCATCCCGGCCGACGCAGCGCAGCTACAGTTCGACCGCCGCGCCACCCGCTGGCAGGACATCGACGCCCAGGTGCTGGCGGACCAGCAGAAGACGGCCGACTTCTATCTGGCGGCCGGGCTCATCAAGCAGCGGCTCGATGTGCGGGGCACGTTCGATACGAGCTTCAATGTGGGCAAGGGCTGAGCGAGACGTCTGCGACGCTTTCGTCGTGAAGCAGGCCTCCTCGCTTTTCAGGCGGGGCTTGGTGGGGCGCGCTGCGAGGCTTCGACAAGCTCAGCCCGAACGGGTGGGGGTGAGGGGCCATCGGCCGAGGGCCATCCCCGCCCATTCGCGCTAAGTCTGTCGAAGTGCTGCTCCCGACCCACCGCTCCGTGAACGGTCAACCATCGATCGAACCGCGGTCCAGACCTTCAACCCGCGGGGTGCATAGCGCGCGGCGCAAGCACCATCGCGCCAGCCGCACCACAATCGGGTCCCATGACCTCTTCCTCGACGATGCTGCGGCTGATCAGCCTGGCGGCCTTTTGCAGCATGGCGTCCATGCGCGTGTGCGACCCGATGCTGGTCGCACTGTCCCTCGAATACCAAATCACCACCGGCGATGCCTCAGCCGTGATCGCGGCGTTTGCCGTGGCCTACGGCGTGCTGCAGCTGGTGTACGGCCCGCTGGGCGACCGCATCGGTAAGGTGCGCGTGATCATCGGCGCCACGGCGGCGTGCGCGGTGTTCAGTGCCGTCACCGCACTGGCGCAGAGCTTCACGCTGCTGGTGGTGGCGCGCGCCGCCATGGGTGCGGCCGCGGCGGGGATCATTCCGCTGTCGATGGCCTGGATCGGTGACGAGGTGGCCTACGAGCAGCGGCAGGAAACCCTGGCGCGCCTCATGGTGGCCACCGTCACCGGGATGATGGCGGGCCAGTGGTTTGGCGGCTTTGCCACCGAAACGCTGGGCTGGCGCGCGGCGCTGGGCGCATTGGCCGTGCTGTTCTTTGCCGCCGCCACGCTGCTGCTGCGCCATGCACGCGCCAGCGGGGCGCTGCGGCCTGCCGCCGCACCGGGCGCACCGGCCTTCTCGCTGGCCAATTACCTGGCGGGCACTTTGGCCCTGCTGCGCATCGAGCGTGTGCGCTGGGTGCTGACGGTGGTGGCCATCGAGGGGGCGCTCGCGTTCGGCACGCTGGCTTTTGTGCCGGCACGAATGGTCGATGGCTTCGGCTTATCGGCCGCCGCGGCCGGGGGCGTGATGGTGCTGTACGGCGTGGGCGGCCTGATCTACAGCGTGTTCGCGCGCCGCTGGCTGGCCGCGCTGGGAGAGCGGGGCCTGGCCATCACGGGCGCCACGCTGATCGCCGTGGGCCTGCTGTCTTTGGCCTGGGCCCCGGCGGTGGGCTGGGCGATGCTGGGCTGCTTCATGGCGGGCATCGGCTTTTACATGCTGCACAACACGCTGCAGGTGCAGGCCACGCAAATGGCACCGCAGGCGCGGGGCGCGGCGGTGACCATGTTCGCGTGCCTGCTGTTCCTGGGCCAGTCCACGGGTGTCTTGATCGTGGCGTTCAGCGTCGACCGGGGCTGGCTGCCGCCCGTGTTCTCGGTGGCGGCGCTGGGCGTGTTCGTGCTGGGCCTGCTGGTCTCGCGCCGGGTGCAGGCGCGCGGGGCCGTGGTTGCAGGCGCCTGAGGCGCAAGGCCCCGGCGGGGCCCCTTTGTCCGCCACCGCTGGGGGATACCCGCAGACCTTCGGCCTGCAGGGTTTTCGCTTGTAGACTCCGAGAGGACCGTGTGCGGTGGCATGCCCAGAGGGCAAGCACCATGCGCACACGGCCCCGCCCTGGCTGCAGCGCACCTGCGGGCCACTCCCCACTTTGGATCATCCACTACGACACAGACTCCGGGCCGACCTTTTTGCCATGACCGATTCCTTCCCGCCCGCATCCCTTGGATTTCCGCACGCCGCTGGCGTGATGAGTGACAAGATCCGGCACTACGACTGGGCCAGTCACCCGCTGGGCCCCGCCGAAGGCTGGCCGCGGGCGCTGCGGTTTGCGGTGGAGATGGTGCTGTCGTCGGACTTTCCCAAGTGCCTGATGTGGGGCGAGGACCGCTACTGCTTCTACAACGATGCATTTGGCACCATTCTGGGCGACAAGCCCGACGCGCTGGGCCGCCCGGTGCAGGAGGTGTGGAGCGAGGTGTGGGATGTGATCGGCCCCATCGTGGACAAGGCGTTCCAGGGCGAGTCCACCTTTGTCGAGGACTTTCCGCTCACCATCAACCGCCACGGCTACAGCGAAGAGGCGTACTTCACCTTCTGCTACAGCCCGGTGCGCGACGACAACGGCGCCGTGGTCGCCATGATGGACACGGTGATCGAAACCACCGGCAAAGTGGCAGCCGAGCGGCGCTTGCGCGAGGCCGCAGCGTCGCTGGAGCAGCAGGTGGCCGAGCGCACGGCCGACCGCAACCGCCTGTGGCTCGGCTCGGACGCGCTGCTGATGGTCACGCGCTTCGACGGCCACATCGTGGCGGTGAACCCGGCCTGGACGTCGGTGCTGGGCTGGACGGAGCAAGAAACCGTGGGCCGGCCCGTGCAGGCCTTTGCCCACCCGGAGGACGAGCCCACGCTGGTGCGCGAGCTTCAGTCGCTGCAAAAGGGCGCGCCCAAGCGCCAGGGCACGCTGCGCTACCGCCACCGTGACGGCACGGACCGCTGGGTGGCGTGGACGGCCGCGCCGGCCGACGGCTTCGTGCAGGCCGTGGGCCGCGACGTGACCGAGGAGCGCGCCCAGGCCGAGGCCCTGCGCAGCGCCGAGGAGCAATTGCGCCAGAGCCAGAAGATGGAAGCGCTGGGGCAGCTCACGGGCGGCATCGCGCACGACCTGAACAACATGCTGCAGGGCATCGTCCTGCCGCTGCAGATCATCCGCCAGCGCATTGCCCAGGGCCGCGAGGAAGAGGCGGGCAAATACATCGACGCCGGCCTGGCCGCCGCCAAGCGCGCAGCGGCGCTCACGCAGCGGCTGCTGGCGTTCTCGCGCCGCCAGCCGCTCGACTCGCGCGCGGTGGACCTGGGCGCGTCGCTGAGCAGCCTGGAGACCATCGTGCGCAGCACCTGCGGCGAAAACATCACGCTGCAGATGTCGCTGCAGCCGGACCTGTGGCCGGCGTACACCGACGTTCACCAGTTCGACAACGCGGTGCTGAACCTTTGTATCAATGCCCGCGACGCCATGCCCGACCGGGGCACCCTGCGCATCGCGGCCGACAACGTGCAGTTGCAGGCATCGGGCGACGACTCGGTGCTGGGCCTGGACGCTGGCGACTACGTGCGCGTGGCCGTGAGCGACACCGGCACCGGCATGCCGGCCGATGTGATGGCCCGCGCGTTCGACCCGTTCTTCACCACCAAGCCGCTGGGGCAGGGCACGGGGCTGGGGCTGTCGATGATCTACGGCTTCATGCGGCAGTCCGGCGGCATGGCCGTGCTGGAGAGCACCGTGGGGCAGGGCACGCGCGTGTCGCTGTACTTTTGCCGGTCGCGCGCCGAAGCCCCTGCCGAGCGTACCGAGCCTGCCACCCCGCTCACCAGCCCGCGCCGCCCGGACTCGGCCCTGGTGGTGGAAGACGACGACACCGTGCGCGCACTGGCCGTGGAGCTGCTGCGCGACAACGGCTTTTACGTGATGGAGGCCGCGTCGGGCAGCGCGGCCATGGCCTTGCTGTCGGGTGCCGTGCACTTCGATTTGCTGCTGTCCGACGTGGGGCTACCCGGGCCCAACGGCCGCCAGGTGGCCGACTACGCGCGCGAAAAGCTGCCCGCCATCAAGATCATCCTCATGACGGGCTACGCCGAGCAGGCGGCCATGAACCCGCAGTTCCTGGGCACGCAGATGGAGCTGCTGGTCAAGCCTTTCGATGCGCAGGCGTTGGTCAACAAGGTGCATGCTGTGATGGGGACGGGCGGGTAGGCTGGGGCGCTGTCAGGGGCGCGACGGCGCTGATCTGTCGGACTCTGATCCGTGCGTGCCTGACGCTGGCCCAACGGGCCGGTGTGTTCATGTTTGCACTGGTATGCCCGCCTGTGATCTGAAATGCCTTCTACCGCGCATCTGGTAAGCGCTGAATGCTATCAATAATATAGCAAGTGCAGCCGCTAGCACTGTTCATATAAGCGTCAGGTCTAACCAATCGATTTTTCTATCGTTTGAGATATGAGGCTTTGCCGATACATTTCCTGCATCCCTTTTTTTCACTGACATGGGCGCCGCAGCGGGTTGACAACAGCCTGTGCGGCGCTCTGGCATTTCCATGATCGATTTACGGGGTATCACCCAAACCTACCAGGGCTCACAAGGCCCGGTCGAGGCCTTGAAGGGCATTGACCTGCACATCACGTCCGGCGAAGTGTTCGGCATCATCGGCAAAAGCGGCGCCGGCAAGAGCTCGCTGGTGCGCGTCATCAACCTGCTCAACCGCCCCACCACGGGCCAGGTCATCGTGGACGGCCGCGACCTGACCCAGCTGAACGATGCGCAACTGCGCGAAGCCCGCCGGGACATCGGCATGGTGTTCCAGCATTTCAACCTGCTGTCTTCGCGCACCGTGTTCGACAACGCCGCACTGCCGCTGGAGCTGGCCGGCATGGACAAGGCGGCCATCCGCGAGCGCGTGAACCCGCTGCTGGAGCTGGTGGGCCTGTCGGCCCTGGCAGACCGCTACCCCGCGCAGATCAGCGGCGGCCAGAAGCAGCGCGTGGGCATTGCGCGCGCGCTCGCCAGCCGGCCCAAGGTGCTGCTGAGCGATGAAGCCACATCTGCGCTGGACCCGGAGACCACACGCTCCATCCTGGACCTGCTGCGCCAGGTCAACCGCGAGCTAGGCCTCACCGTCGTGCTCATCACCCACCAGATGCAGGTCATCAAGCAGGTGGCCGACCGCGTGGCCGTGATCGAGGCCGGCCGCATCGTGGAGCAGGGCCGCGTGCTGGAGGTCTTCACCCGCCCGCAGCAGCCCATCACCAAGAGCCTGATCGACGAGATCCTGCCGCAAGAGCTACCCCCCAGCGTGCTCGGCCACGTGCGCAAGCTCGCCAGCCAGCTGGGCGCCGGGCGCACCGGCCGGCTGCTGCGCCTGTCGTACGCGGGTGACAGCGCCTACCAGCCCATCCTGTCGCAGCTGATCCGCGAGTTCGGCGTGGACATGAGCATCCTGCACGGCCAGGTGGACGAGATCCAGGACGAGACCTTCGGCTCGCTGGCCGTGTACGCCAGCGGCGAGGCCGAGCGCCTGTCCGGCGCCGTGGCGCACCTGCGCGCGTGTGGTGTCGAGGTCGAAGAAGTCGCTGTGGCAGGCTGAAAGCAGAGGAAACAACCATGTTCAACAACTTCACCCCCGCCATGCTCGACCTGTTCGCGTCTTCGCTGTGGGAGACGCTCATCATGGTCGGCATCTCCGGCATCGTCGGCGGCCTCATCGGCGTGCCGCTGGGCGTATTCCTGCGGCTAACGGACCACGGCGGCGTGCTGGAAAACGGCCCCACCAACAAGCTCGTGGGCTGGCTGGTCAATGCCGTGCGGTCCACGCCATTCATCATCTTGCTGGTGGCCATCATCCCGTTCACCCGCTTCATCACCGGTTCGTCCATCGGCACGGCCGCTGCCGTGGTGCCGCTGACCATCGCCGCCGCGCCGTTCGTGGCGCGCCTAGTCGAAGCGGCCTTGCGCGAGGTCGACCATGGTCTGGTCGAAGCCGCCCAGGCCATGGGCGCCACCACCAGCCAGATCGTCTGGAAAGTGCTGCTGCCCGAGGCGCTGCCCGGCATCGTCGCCGGCCTGACCATCACCTTCGTGAGCCTGACGGGTTACTCCGCCATGGCCGGCGCCATCGGCGGTGGCGGCCTGGGCGACTTGGGCATCCGCTACGGCTACCAGCGCTTCTTGCCCGAGATCATGTTGGCCGTGGTCCTGGTGCTGATCTTCTTCGTGCAGGCCGTGCAAAGCCTGGGCGATTGGGCGGTGCGCAGGCTGAGCCACCGGTGAATCGTCACCAGGTCGCCGTCGTTTTTGCTATAAATTCGGTAGCTTTTGCCGCTTGATCATCAAGCGGTAGAGCCCGTTTTTTTATCAAGCGCATGTGCTGCCTGTCGCCACACCATGACTCCATCTGACAAGAACTCCACCACCTCCGACGAATGCGCCCAGTTGCGCACAGCCCTGCTCGGCCTGCACCGCACCTTGGTGGACCTTGAGCGGCGCGACTATGAGAAGCAACACGGCCAACAGTCTGCGGGGCAGTTTCTGCAGCTCATGGCCTACGACGAATCCATGCGGTGGCTGGAGCCGTTGAGCCGGTTGATCGTGATGCTGGACGAGGCGCTGGACGCGCAAGGCAAGGGCACTGACAGCGTCGCCCCCACGGTGGTCGCGCAGCGGGTGCGCGACCTTCTGCGGCTCAATCGGGAGGAGCCTGGAGAGTTTGGCGCGCGTTACCTTCACCACTTCGACCAGTCGCCCGACCTGGCCGTGGAACACGCGGGCCTGCTGCGTGCGTTGAGCCGCTAAAACTTCAAGCAGTTAAGCGTTAGATGCACATCCACTGAGGCTCTGGAGCCGCCGCGCCGTGCCGTTCCGCGTTGGTGCGGTCGGTGCGGCACTGTGCGACCTCACCGCCCCCGTGTCCCGCGTGGCCGGCACGCACGACCTGCACTGCGTGGAATGGCGGACACGGCACCCGCCGGAAGGCGCGCGTGTTTCACTCCGTCGATATCTTGTGCTCGGCCACCAGCTTGCTAAAGCGTGCGGTGTCGCTCGCAATCTGCTGCGCCATCTGCGCCGGGGTGTTGCCGACGGGCTCGGCGCCGATGTCCTGCATGCGCTTCTTGAAGTCGGCCGACTGGATCACCTTGACCATTTCAGCGTTGAGCCGTTCCACGATTTCTGGCGGGGTGCGTGCGGGTGCGAGCACTCCGAACCAGGTGCCGATGTCGAAGCCCGGAAAGCCGCTTTCCGCCAGCGTCGGCACATCGGGCAGTGATGAAGACCGCTTGGCCGTGGTCACTGCCAGCGCGCGCAGCTTGCCGCCCTTGAGGTGGGGCAGTACTGGGGTCACGGTGTCGAACGACATCGACACCTGGCCGCCCAGCAGGTCGGTGGTCAGCGGGCCGCTGCCTTTGTAGGGCACGTGCAGCAGCGGCTGGCCGATGGCCGCGGCGAACTGCGTGCCGATCAGGTGCTGCGCCGTGCCTGCGCCGTTGGAGCCGTACGAGAACTTGTCGGGTGACGCCTTGATCAGCGCCACAAGCTCCTTCACGTCCTTGGCGGGCGTGGTGGCGGCCACCGCGAGCACGTTTGGCACCAGCGCCACGGTGGTGATGGGCGCAAAGCTCTTTTGAAAGTCATAGCCGAGCTTCTTGTACACGCTGGTGGCGATGGTGTGGTGCACCGCGCCCATCAGCAGCGTGTGGCCGTCCGGCGCGGCCTTGGCGACGTAGTCGGCGCCGATGGTGGCGCCCGCGCCGCCGCGGTTCTCCACGATCACCGGTTGGCCCAGGGCTGCGCCCAGTTTTTCGCCCAGCGCGCGTGCCAGCACGTCGGTGGTGCCGCCCGCGGCAAAGGGTACGACGATGGTGACGGGCTTGGTCGGCCACGCGGGCGTTTGGGCCCAGGCCTTGGTGCCAGGTGTCCCGCACACGGCTGCCGCGATGGCGGCAATGGCGGTGTTGGCGATGAGGCTGCGGCGTGAAAGCAGTGTTTGCGGCTGCGAGGCCCGGGCGGGCTGCTGCGTGCCGGTCGAGAAGGGAATGGCGATGGGGTTCATGTTTGTCCCCGTTGTGTTTTTTGTGGTTGTCGTGGCGTGTACGGCTTCGCTGGCAGTGCTACGCGGGTCTTGCTTTGCCGGGGGAAGAAAGTGCCCGGTTGCGCGGGGCCCCTGGCTGGCGGTGTCTTCGCACCGCAGGGCAGGGGCTCGCCTCGCCCGGTCTCAAGCGGCGCGCTGCAGAGGCTGGTGCGCCAGCAGTGCGCACACGGCGTCCGTCACCTGCGCCGTGGTGGCCGTGCCGCCCAGGTCGCGGGTGTGCAGGGCCGGGTTGGCGGTGACCTGCTCGATGGCCTGCATGACCTGCCGGGCGGCTGCAGTCTCGCCCAGGTGCTCCAGCAGCATCACCACCGACCAGAAGGTACCGATGGGGTTGGCCAGGCCCTTGCCCATGATGTCGAAGGCCGATCCGTGGATGGGCTCGAACATGCTGGGGTAGCGGCGCTCGGGGTCGATGTTGCCGGTGGGCGCAATGCCCAGGCTGCCGGCGAGCGCGGCGGCCAGGTCCGATAGGATGTCGGCGTGCAGGTTGGTGGCGACGATGGTGTCCAGCGTGGCGGGGCGGTTGACCATGCGGGCCGTGGCGGCGTCCACCAGCTCCTTGTCCCACTTCACGTCGGGGAACTCCTGGCTGACCTTGGCGGCGATCTCGTCCCACATGACCATCGCATGGCGTTGGGCATTGCTCTTGGTGATGACGGTGAGCAGCTTGCGCGGCCGGGACTGCGCCAGTCGAAACGCAAGGCGCAGGATGCGCTCCACACCCACGCGGGTCATGATGGAGACATCGGTGGCCGCCTCAATGGGGTGGCCCTGGTGCACGCGGCCGCCCACGCCGGAGTATTCGCCTTCGGAGTTCTCGCGCACGATGACCCAGTCCAGGTCCTTGGGGGCGCAGCGCTTGAGCGGCGCGTCGATGCCCGGCAGGATGCGCGTGGGCCGCACGTTGGCGTACTGGTCGAACCCCTGGCAGATTTTCAGGCGCAGTCCCCACAGCGTGATGTGGTCGGGGATGTCCGGGTCGCCGGCCGAGCCGAACAGGATGGCGTCCTTGCCGCGCAGGGCATCGAGCCCATCGGCGGGCATCATCACGCCGTGGGCGCGGTACCAGTCGCCGCCCCAGCCGAAGTTCTCGAACTCGAACTGCAGGCCGGGATGCTGGGTGGACAGGGCTTCGAGCACGCGCTGGCCGGCGGGAATCACTTCTTTGCCGATGCCGTCTCCGGGAATGGTGGCTATTGCGTAGGTGGTCATAGGAGTAGGGCGTTGAACAAACGCGTTGGGTGGCTGAATGGATGGAGCGGACTGTAGGCCTGGACGCGGCGCAGGAACGGCGATAAAGTGAATCCATCGTTAACCCTGGGTTGAAGGTCTCGCCGATGAGTTCCAGCACCATCCAGCCTGCAGAGCTGGGCTTTTTCTCCACCCTGGCCGCCAGCCCCAGCCTGAGCGCCGCCGGGCGCGAAATGGGCGTCTCCACCGCAGCCGTCAGCAAGCACCTGGCGCAGATGGAGCGGCGACTGGGCGTGGTGCTGGTGAACCGGTCCACCCGCCGCATGAGCCTCACGCCCGAGGGCGAGCTGCTGCTGGAGCACGCGCGCCGCATCCTGCGCGAGATCGACGCGCTGGACGAGCTCATCGTGCAGTCCCGCGCCAGCCCCAAGGGCCTGCTGCGCGTGAACGCCACGCTGGGCTTCGGGCGCATGCACATCGCGCCGGCCATCTCCGACTTCGTGCGGCTGTACCCCGAGGTGGATGTGCAATTGCAGCTGTCGGTGCACCCGCCGCCCATCACCGACGACGCCTACGACGTGTGCGTGCGGTTCGGCGAGCCGCCCGACGGCCGTGTCGTCGCCCGCCGCATCGCCCCCAACCGGCGCGTGCTGTGCGCCGCGCCGGCCTACCTGGAGCGCCACGGCCGGCCCCGCGTGCCGCGCGACCTGATGGCCCACCAGTGCATCGGCATCCGCCAGGGCGACGAGGCTTATGGCCTGTGGCGGCTGACCACCGGGCGGGGCAGCAAGGCGCACACCGAGTCCATCAAGATCACCGGCAACCTGACCACCAACGATGGCGAGATCGCCGTGCTGTGGGCTTTGCAGGGCCACGGCATCGTGATGCGCGCCGAGTGGGATGTGAACCGGCACCTGGCGCAGGGCCTGCTGGAGCCCGTGCTGCCGCAGTACCAGACGCCCGCGGCCGATGTGTATGCGGTGTACCCGCAGCGCCACCAGTTCTCCACACGGGTGCAGACCTTCGTGAAATTCCTGGCCGAGGCGCTGGCGAAGTCGGGCACGCTGGCGGGTGTGGATGTTGGGGGCATCGCAGGGGCGGGTGCGAGGGCAGGGGCCAAGAACGCTGTGGCAAGGCGCTCCGCCAAGGTGCCTTGAGGTCGCGGCGCCCCAGGAACCACGGGCTGGTGCTTCAGGCCGAAAGCCGCACCATCAGCAGCCCTGCGCATACCAGCACGGCCGACACGATGCGCGCCGGGCCCATCCGCTCCTTGAGCAGCCAGGTGGATATCAGCGCCACCAGCAGCACGCTGGTCTCGCGCAGGGCGGACACGGCGCCCATGGGGGCCCGCGCCAGCGCCCACACTGCAATCCAGTACGCCCCCATCTGCATGGTGCCCGCGGCGCTGCAGCGCCAAAGCATGGCCCTGTCCACGCAGAAGGTGCGGGGCCCCTTCCACAGCAGCACGATGAGCGCCGTGGCAATGCCGTCGCCCAGCGTCAGCACGACTGCAAAGCCGATGGCCGAGCCCGCCTGCCGTGCGCCCAGCGCATCCACCACCGTGTACGCCGCGATCAAGAGCCCGGTGAGCAGCGCGTAGCCCACGGCCTGGCGCTGCGTGGTGCCGGTGCTGCGGACCCATGCCAGCGACAGCACGCCGACGCACAAGCACATGACGCCCCACACCGCGCCGGTGCTGGGCCATTCGCCCGCCAGCCATGCCGCACCCGCCATCACCAGCAATGGCGCCGAGCCCCGGGCGATGGGGTACACCTGGCCCATGTCGCCGTGGTTGTAGGCGATGGGCAGGGCGAAGTGGTAGGCGGTGTGCACTGCGATCGACAGGGCCAGCAACGGCCAACTGGCCGACGCCGGCATGTCCACCCAGGGCAAGGCCAGCAGCGACAGGCCGCTGCCCAGGAGTGTGGTGATGGCCATGGCGGTGATGCGGTCGCCGCCCACCTTGATGGCGCTGTTCCAGCCGGCATTGAGTGCGGCGGACAGCAGCACGATGAGGAAGATGTCGTTGGTGAGCATGAGGGCGCGCAGCATTTTGTTTCGAAGCAGAATCATCTTTTTGGGTCAGACTTCTGTAAAGTGAAGTTCAATGACTGTTGAATTCAGAATTTCTGATGCGAAACCTCAACCTCGACCAGCTGCAGACTTTGATTGCCATTGCCGACCTGGGAACGCTCGCTGCAGCGGCCCAGGCGCTGCACCTGGCGCCCCCCACGGTGAGCCTGCACATCAGCGAGCTGGAGTCGCGCCTTGACGCCACGCTGGTGGTGCGCGGACGGCGCCATGCCAGCCTGACTCCCGCAGGTCAGGTGCTGGTGGATGGCGGGCGGCGGCTGCTTGCTGCGTCTGACGAAATGGTGGAGCAGGTGCGCCGGCGCGCGCAGGGGCTGGAGGGTGTGGTGCGCCTGGCCACCACCGCGGGTGTGAGTGTGGGCCTGCTGCCGCCCTTGCTGGAGTGGCTGGCCCGCCAGAGTCCTGGCGTGGACGTCAAGCTCGATGTGCTCAGCTCGGCCGACGCCATGGCCCGCCTGCGCGCGGGCACGCTGGACCTGGCCATCGTGGCGCTGCCCCAGACATCCGGCGGCGGTGTGCAGGTGGACCCCTGGCGCAGCGACCCCATGGTGGCGTTGATCCCCGCCGCGTGGGATGCCCCGGCGCAGGCCACGCCGCAGTGGCTGGCCGATCAGCGGTGGATGTCGTTCGGCCCGGCCACGCAGATGTACCGGCTCACGGCCGGCTGGTTTGCCCAGGCAGGACTGAACCCGCGGCCCCGCATGGAACTGAACCACCCGCTGGCGCTGCGCAGCCTGGTGGTGGCCGGACACGGCGTGACCGTGCTGCCGCTGGAGCAGCCGGGCGTGGCGGGCATCCATGGCGAGCAGGACACCGCGGGCCTGCAGGTGCGCCCGCTGCACCCGCCCTTGCTGCGCGAACTGGGGCTCGCACGCAGGGCGGCCGAGGCGCAGGACCCGGCCATCCTGGCGGTGTGGCGCGCGCTGGACACGTTTGCGAACGTGGTCGCACCGCCTCCGCCTTCACACCGTGTCGTGCAGGCCTGAAAGAAAGTAACGCGCCGCTTCTGGCAAAGGCCTGTCCTTGCGGATGATGGAGCCGAAAGCGCCCATCTTGTGCTTGATGTGGCACGGCAGGATGCACAGCAGATTGTGCCGCGCGTAGATGTCGGCGATCGACAGGGGAATCACCGCAATCATCGTGGTGTCCGCAATCAGGCGCATGGTGGTCAGGATCGACGCGGTTTCGACCAGCCCGCGGGGCAATGGCGCATGGATGGCGCGGAACTCCTGCTCCAGCACCTCCCGCATCGGGCTGCCAGAGGGCTGCAGGATCCATGAATATTCGAGCAGGCTGTCGAATGGAACATGCTTCCTGCTGGCCAGCGGGTGGTCGACGCCCACCACCACGGACAGCGTCTCGTTCGCCAGCGGCTGGAAGATGAAGTCGGCCCGGTGTTCCGGCGCCACCCGGCCCACGGCGATGTCGATGGAGCCGTCCTTGAGCATCTCCACCAGCCTGTCGCTGGTGTCCAGGGTCACGTGGATCGTGATCAGCGGATAGGTCTTGTTGAGCGCGATGATGGCCTGATTGAGCAGCGTGGGCAGCGGCGCCATGATGCAGCCGACCGACACCCGCCCGGAGCTGCCGAGCTGCAGCTCGTCGAGCTCCCGCACCATGGATTCCAGCGAACCGCGCATACCCTGGAAAAACCCCAGCACCTTTTCGCCGGCCTGGGTCATCTTCTGGCCGCGCCCGTCGCGCTCGAACAGCCGCTGCCCCAGCGCCGACTCCAGCTCCTGAATCATCTTGGTGGCCGCCGGCTGGCTCATGCCCAGTTCAGCGGCCGCACGGCGCAGCGTGCCGTGGTCCGCAAAGCTGAGCAGCAAGGCCACCTGGCGCATGCGCAGGCGGTTGAGGATCTGGGAGACCAAAAGCTGTGTGGTTTCAGGCATTTCTAACAGCACAAAAGTTTGCGTGTACCAAATAGTACATATGAATCATAAATGATAGCCAGAGGTTATCTATCGAGTGCAACTTTTCAATATACGTTAATAGTATTTGTTCTTATATTCGCCACCCATCCGCTTACTGAAGCTTTTTGTAACCACTCTTTACATGATGAAGACAGCAAAGCCCGTCGTTGCCATCACCCTCGGAGACCCGGCAGGCATAGGCCCCGAGCTGATCGCCAAACTGCTGAGCCAGCCGGGCATCACCGATCAGGCCAACATCGTGGTGGTGGGGGACGAGTGGGTGTGGCAAGAGGGCCAGCGCGTCGCCGGCGTCGAGGTGCCCACCGAAGTGGCCGAGAGCTTGGCAGGCGTTCGCAGCCGTTCGGACACCGGTCGCCCCGCCTTCCTGAGCGTGGCCACCATCAACCCGGACCAGGTCGAGATCGGCCAGGCCAGCGCGGACTGCGGAGCCTCGGTGCTCCGGGTGCTGAACGGGTGCATGGATGGCGCCAAGGCCGGCGAGGTGGATGCCATCTGCTTTGCGCCCCTGAACAAACACGCCATGAAGCTCGGCGGTCTGGCGCACGAAGACGAGCTGCACCACTTCGCCGAGTACCTCGGTGTGGATGGCTACTTCTGCGAGTTCAACACCCTGGGCGACCTCTGGACGTCGCGCGTCTCCTCGCACATTCCGCTCAAGGACGCCGCCCAGATGCTGAGCCAGGAGCGCATCGTCGCTGCGGCCCGGCTCATCTACCAATCGCTGCAGGCCAGCGGCCACCCAGAGCCCAAGGTGGCGGTGGCTGCGTTCAACCCGCATGGCGGCGACGGCGGCGTGTGCGGGCGCGAGGAGATCGACATCATCGCCCCCGCTGTCCAGCAGCTCAGGGACAGCGGCTTTCCGGTGGATGGCCCGTTCCCGGCCGACACGATCTTCCTCAAGGCCCGCGACGGCCTGTACCAGGCCATCGTGACCATGTACCACGACCAGGGGCAGATCGCCATCAAGCTCATGGGCTTCAGCAAAGGCGTCACGGTGCAGGGAGGGCTGCCTGTGCCCATCACCACACCGGCCCACGGCACCGCCTTCGACATCGCAGGCAAGGGTGCTGCGGATGTCAACGCGACCTGCAACGCCTTTCAGATCGCCACCCGCATGGGCCTGAGCCAATGGCAGGCCCGCCAGCGGTCCACCGCTACCCACTGACGACCAAGAAGACGCCTGAACATCATGAAAATCAAATCCGTCCGTGCCCGTGTTTTTCAATGGAAGGGCAAGACTGTCCCGCCGCAGGGCAACTTCTGCTCCAACGCCATGGACCTGCTGTATGCGCCGCAGGAGACCATGAGCACCTTCCGCTTCCATGCGTGGACGGTGGTCGAGATCGAAACCGACGACGGCATCGTCGGCCTGGGCAACGTGGCGCTCGCACCCACCATCGCAAAAGCCATCATCGACCAGTACCTGGCGCCGCTGGTGATAGGCCAGGACCCTTGGGACTACGAATACCTGTGGCAGCGCATGTACCGCGCCACCCATGCCTGGGGCCGCAAGGGCGTGACGATGGCGGCGATCTCCGCGGTAGACCTGGCCATCTGGGACATCCTGGGCAAGAGCGTGAACAAGCCCGTGTTCAAGCTGCTGGGCGGGCGCACCAAGGAGAAGATCCCGTGCTACTACTCCAAGCTGTACCGCACCAACCTCGACGACATGCAGGACGAGGCCCAGAGCTTTCTGGAGCAGGGCTTCACCGCATTCAAGATGCGCTTCGGCTACGGCCCGGCGCACCTGCAGCAGGGCGTGAAGGAAAACCTCAAGTCCGTCGAAGCCGTGCGCGAGGTGATCGGCTATGACAACGACCTCATGCTCGAGTGCTACATGGGCTGGAACGTCGAGTACGCCAAGCGCATCCTGCCCAAGCTCGAAAAGTTTGAACCCCGATGGCTCGAAGAGCCCGTCATCGCGGACGACATCGACGGCTATGCCGAGCTCAACCAGCTCACCAGCATCCCGATCTCTGGCGGAGAGCACGAGTTCAGTCTCTACGGGTTCAAGCAGCTGCTCGACAAGAAAGCGGTGAGCGTGGTGCAGTACGACACCAACCGCGTCGGCGGCATCACCGCAGCCCACAAGATCAACGCGCTGTGCGAGGCCTACAGCGTGCCCGTCGTCCCGCACGCAGGGCAGATGCACAACTACCACCTGACCATGAGCACCCTGGCCTCGCCCATGGCCGAGTACTTCCCCATCTTCGACGTGGAGGTGGGCAACGAGCTGTTCTGGTACATCTTCGACGGCGAGCCGATTGCGGAGAACGGCTTCATCCAGCTGAAGGACGACGTGCCGGGCCTGGGGCTGACGCTCAAGACGGAGTACCTGGACCAGTTCGACATCACCGAGTGAACAGCATGCCCGGACTCTCCAGCCCGCGCTACCGCGGTATCTTCCCCGTGGCCCCGACCACCTTCCATGAAGACGGCACCCTGGACCTTGCGAGCCAGAAGCGCTGCGTGGACTTCATGATCGACTCGGGCGTGGACGGCCTGTGCGTCCTGGCCAACTTTTCCGAGCAGTTCCTGGTCTCGGACGATGAGCGCGAGACCTTGACCCGCACCGTGCTCGCGCATGTGGCAGGCCGTGTGCCCGTCATCGTCACCACCACCCACACCAGTACCGCCATCTGCGCCGCGCGCAGCCGCCGGGCGCAGGACATGGGCGCGGCCATGGTGATGGTGATGCCGCCTTACCACGGGGCCACGTTCCGATTCAGCGAAGCGCAGATCCATGCGTTCTACGCACAAGTGTCCGACGCCATCGGCATTCCCATCATGGTGCAGGACGCGCCCGCTGCCGGCACGCCGCTGTCGTCCGCCTTTTTGGCACGCATGGCCCAGGACATCGAGCAGGTCTGCTACTTCAAGATGGAAACCGCGGGCGCCGCCAACAAGCTGCGCGAGCTGATCGCTCTGGGCGGCGAGGCCATCGAAGGCCCGTGGGACGGCGAAGAGGCCATCACCCTGCTGGCAGACCTGGAGGCTGGTGCCACCGGCGCCATGACGGGTGCCGGCTTTGCGGACGGCATCCGGCCCATCATCGATGCGCACCGCAGCGGCGACCGCGACGCAGCCTTTGCGCAGTACCAGCGCTGGCTGCCGCTGATCAACCACGAGAACCGGCAGGCCGGATTTCTGGCTGCCAAGGCGCTGATGAAAGAAGGGGGCGTGATCGCCTGCGACGCCCCCCGGCACCCCTGGCCACCCCTGCACCCCCAGGTACGCGCGCAACTGATCGACATCGCGCGGCGCCTGGACCCCCTGGTGCTCCGCTGGGCACGCTGAAAGAACCGACATGCTTCGTTACGACAACCTCATCAACGGCGAACGTGCGCCTGCTGCTGCCTATGCGGCGAACACGAACCCCAGCGACGTGTCCGACGTGATCGGTGAATACGCCCAGGGCGACACCGACGACGTGAATGCCGCG
Source organism: Acidovorax sp. LjRoot194 (assembly GCF_964253015.1). Lineage (NCBI taxonomy): Bacteria > Pseudomonadati > Pseudomonadota > Betaproteobacteria > Burkholderiales > Comamonadaceae > Acidovorax > Acidovorax sp. LjRoot194. The sequence continues at coordinate 2,517,120 of NZ_CAXUQB020000001.1, forward strand.
GTGCTGGCCGCGAAAAATGCGTTTGCCGCATGGAGCCAGACGGGCATACAGGCCCGGCACGACGCACTCGAAAAGATCGCTGCCGAGATCCTGGCCCGCAAGGAAGAGCTGGGCAACCTGCTGGCCCGCGAGGAGGGCAAGACACTCCCCGAGGCCATCGGCGAGGTGACGCGGGCAGGCCATATCTTCAAGTTCTTCGCCGGCGAATGCATGCGGATGGCGGGAGACACCCTTCCATCGATCCGCCCTGGCGTGGGCGTGGACGTCAGCCGCGAGCCGGTCGGCGTGGTGGGGCTGATCACGCCCTGGAACTTCCCGATCGCCATCCCTGCATGGAAGATCGCGCCCGCCCTGGCTTTTGGCAACTGCGTGGTCTTGAAGCCCGCTGAGCTGGCGCCCGGCTGCGCCTGGGCCTTGTCGGACATCATCCTGCGCAGCGGCATTCCGGCTGGTGTGTTCAACCTGGTCATGGGCCAGGGGCGCGTGGTGGGCGAGGCGATGACCCGCCACCCCGACATCGCTGCCATCAGCTTCACCGGCTCGGTGGGCGTGGGCCGCTGCATCTCCGTGATGTGCGCACAGCTGGGCAAGAAGGTGCAGGTGGAAATGGGCGGCAAGAACCCCCAGGTCGTGCTGGACGATGCAGACCTTGCCCAGGCGGTCGAGCTCAGCGCGCAAAGCGGTTTCTATTCAACGGGCCAGCGCTGCACGGCCTCGAGCCGGCTGATCGTCACCGACAAGATCTACCCTGCGTTCGTGGCGGCGCTGCAAGAGCGCCTGCAGAAGATCAAGGTGGGCGATGCCCGTGCCATCGGCACCGACATGGGGCCCGTGGTCAGCCAGAGCCAGCTCGAGCAGGACCTGGAGTATGCCGAGATCGGCCGTGCCGAAGGCGCCACCCTGGCCCTGGGCGGGCATCCGGTGCGCTGCCACACCGGCAGCGCGAACAAGGGCTATTTCATGGCGCCCACGCTGTTTGTGGACAGCCTGCCGTCGATGCGCATCAACCGCGAGGAAATCTTCGGGCCGGTGGCCAGCGTCATCCGCGTGCGGGACTACGAAGAGGCCCTGCAGGTGGCCAACGACACGCCCTTCGGCCTGTCCGCCGGCATCGCCACCGCCAGCCTCAAGCATGTCATGCACTTCAAACGCCATGTGCAGGCCGGCATGGTGATGGTGAATCTGCCCACCGCCGGCGTGGACTACCACGTGCCCTTCGGCGGACGCAAGGCAAGCAGCTACGGCCCCCGCGAGCAGGGCACCCACGCCAAGGAATTCTTCACCACTGTGAAGACGGCCTACATCCACGCATGACCGTGAACGAATTTCCTTCTTCCTCCTTGCAGGTCCTGGACCCGCGCGTGGCACCGGTATTTGCGGGCGCGTCGCTACGCCGACTGTGCACAGGCGCCATATGGAGCGAGGGCCCCGTCTGGCTGCCGCACGACGATTCGGTGCTGTGGAGCGACATTCCCAACAACCGCATCCTGCGCTGGTCTGCCAGTGCCGGCATGTCGGTGTGGCGCGAACAGGTCGAGTTCACCAACGGCCATGTGCTGGACAACGAAGGCAATCTTCTGCATTGCTCGCACGGGCTGCGTGCCATCGTTCGCACTCCGCAGGTGCAGGGCATCGTGCGCGCCGACACCATCGACGAGGTGGTGGTGCGCGAGTTCCGGGGCAAGCGCCTGAACTCCCCCAACGATGTCGTGGTGCAGCGCAATGGCTGCATCTGGTTCACCGACCCCCCCTACGGAATCCTGAGCGACCGCGAAGGCTACAAGGCGCCGCGCGAGCTGCCAGCGAACCATGTGTTTTGCTATGACCCGGCGGACGGCGCGCTGCACGCCGCGTCCGACTTCGTGCAGGAGCCCAACGGGCTGGCTTTCTCGCCCGACGAGCGCTTGCTGTACGTGAGCGACACCTCCGCTGCCCTGAGCGCGGACGGCACGGGCAACCACCACATCGTGGTGTTCGACGTGAACGGGCACAGCCTGGAGAACCCGCGCGTGTTCGCCGACATCTCGCCCGGCCTGCCGGATGGGTTCCGCGTCGACCACTGCGGCTGGATCTACACCAGCAGCCTGGACAGCGTGCAGGTGTACCACCCCGACGGGACGCTGCTCGGAAAGATCCTGGTGCCTGAAAAGGTCGGCAACCTCACTTTCGGAGGTGTGCGGGGCGACACGCTGTTCATCACCGCCAGCACGTCGCTCTACAGCATCGTTCTCAATACCCGCGGAGCCTTCCGACCATGACCGACAACATTCTTTTGCTGGTGGAAAAGTGCAGCCACTGCCTGAGCTACTACGACATCGACAGCGGCGAGCGCCTGGCCAGCATCCAGTTGCCTGACTTTCCGCACGAGTTCGTGATCGACTCCAACGAGCAGTACGCGTACATCGGCCACTACGGGGTCGAGACATCCGGCCACCTGGGCTTTGGGGGCACGCAGATCTTCCAGGTGGACATCGCCCGCCGCGAGCTGGCCCGCACCATCGACATCGCTCCCTTCAACCGGCTGCACGGCATGCAGATGGACGCGCAGGACCGCCTTTATGCCCTGAGCGAGGACTGCGCGCAGCTCGTGGTCCTCGACCACCCCGCCACCGATACTGCACCCCGCCGGGCGGTCAGCACCGGCGGCATCAAGAGCCACCTGTTCGCCCTGACGCGCGACGGCCAGACGGCTTACTCGATGAACCTGCTGTCGCACACCGTGACGAAGATCCGGCCGCACGACGCTACCGTGGCCCCCGTCGCATGCTCGCCCGGCGAAAAGCCCGAGGGCTACGCGCTGAGCGAAGACGAGAAGACGCTGTATGTGACCTGCCGCTGGAGCAACACCCTGTGCGCGATCGACACGGCGACCATGCAGGTGAAGTACCAGGCGCCGTCCCGCGACGATGCCACACGCCTGTACCTGTACCGCGACGGTCGGCTGGTGGTGACCAACTACGGGGCACGCAGCCTGTCGATCGTGGACCCGGCAACCCTGCACGAGCTGGCCCATGTGCAAATGGACGCCCGGGCCATCGCCCTGAGTTTTCATCCCACCCGGCCGCTGGCGTTTGTGAGCCAGGACAACGACCTGCTCGGCTACTTCAACATGGAGACGCTGCAGTTCGAGCGCTTCGTGGCCACACAGCGCGAACCGGATGTCTCGCGCGTGCTGTGCCGCGCTTGAGGTGGGTTGCCCATGAATGATTTGATGCAGTGGCTGTTGACGCCCATCAGCGGCGCCACACACCACGAGATCGCCCCCTGGGCCTACTGGCATGCACGCGTCATGGTGCTGGCGTGGGCGGTGCTGCTGCCCCTGGGCATCTTGGTCGCCCGTTTCTTCAAGGTGATACCGGGCCAGAACTGGCCCACCGTGCGCGACAACAAGGCCTGGTGGCATGCGCACCGCACCCTGCAATACAGCGGCTTTGCGCTGATGCTCGTCGGCATCGGCCTGGCCTGGAGCAATGCCCGTGCGGCGGGCCAGGCGGCCGCCTTGCACGGTGCCATGGGGTGGTGCGTGCTGGGGCTGGCGATCGTGCAGGTCGCGTCGGCGTGGGCCAGGGGCACCAAGGGCGGCCCCACCGCGGCGCACATCCGCGGAGACCACTACGACATGACGGCCACCCGGGTCACTTTCGAGTATGTCCACAAGGCCGGTGGCTACATCGCGCTGTTGGCAGCTGTCGTCACGATCTTCCTGGGCCTCTATGCGGCCGATGCGCCGCGGTGGATGTGGATCGTGCTGGCCGCCTGGTGGCTGGTACTGGGCACGGCATTCGCCTACCTGCAGTACCGAGGCCGCTGCATGGACACCTACCAGGCCATCTGGGGCCCCGATACCGGCACGCCGGCGAGCCGGCAGCCGCCTGTGGGCTGGGGCGTGCGGCGCTACACGGCCGCGCAGTGGCAAAAGAAGTTCGGGCCGCCGCCACCGGCCGCACCCACACCACACCGATAAGCACAGGAGCACACATGGCAGGACTGGAACTACGCAACGTGGTCAAGCGCTTCGGCGACGTGACTGTCGTGCAGCAGATGGACTTGGCAATCCACGAAGGCGAATTCATCGTGCTGCTCGGGGAGTCCGGGTGCGGCAAGAGCACCACGCTTCGGATGATTGCGGGCCTGGAAGAAGTCACGCAAGGGCAGATCCTGATCGGTGGCAAGGACGTCACCCACTCCGCCCCCATGGACCGGGACATCGCGATGGTGTTCCAGAACTACGCGCTCTATCCGCACATGAATGTCGCCGAGAACATGTCCTTTGCGCTGCGGCTCTCGGGCCGGTCCAAGGCCGAGATCGCTGACAAGGTGACCGGGGCGGCCCGTATTCTTAACATCGAGCATCTGCTCGAGCGCAAGCCCAAGGAGCTGTCGGGTGGGCAGCGCCAGCGTGTGGCCATCGGGCGGTCCATCGTGCGGGAGCCCAAGGTGTTCCTGTTCGACGAGCCGCTGTCCAACCTGGACGCCAAACTGCGGGGCCACATGCGCGCCGAGCTGGCCATGCTGCACGAACGGCTGGCCAAGACCACGGTGTACGTAACCCATGACCAGGTCGAGGCCATGACGCTGGCCTCGCGCATCGTGATCTTCGACAAGGGGCGCATCCAGCAGATCGGCACGCCGTCCGAAGTGTTCACGCGTCCGGCCAGTCTGTTCGTGGCGGGGTTCATCGGCACGCCCACCATGAACTTCTTCAAGGCCCGCTACACCACGGAGCAAGGCCTTGGCGTGCTGCGCGGCGAGGGGTTTGCCTGGACCGCGCCCGACTGGCTGGCGGCCCAGCCTCCGCGCGCGGACCAGGCGCTGACGCTGGGCCTGCGCCCCCAGGCCCTGCGCCCCCGCGCCGGCCACCACAGCGTGCTCAGCCTGAATGTGGATGTCGTGGAGTACCTCGGCACCGAGAGCCAGGTGGTGGGCCACATGAACACGCCCGCCGGCCAGCGCGTGGCGGCCATGCTGCCCGGCAATGCACAAAGCCAGTTGCGCCAGCGGATCGACCTGGGTTTTGACACCGCAGACATGCATGTGTTTGACACCGACTCCGGCACCTCTCTGCACCCTTGAATCCCCCAAGCACTGAACCAATGAACTTGTTCCCACAGGTTTCACGGATTCCCCCCGTCTGAACGTACCCCCATTCGCCCCCCAGGAGACACCCATGAAAAGACGCGATTTCGTAAAAAGTGCCAGCGCCACGGTGTTCGGTGCCAGCCTGCCTTTCAGCGGCATCCACGCGCAGAGCCGCTACTCCAAGTACGCAGGCCAGACGGTGACCTTCAGCGTGCCGTCGCACCCGCACTACGACGCCATGATGAAGATCCTGCCGGAGTTCACCAAGGAGACCGGCATCAAGGTGGAGACAGACCGCTTGGCCATGGGCCGCATGAAGGAAAAGCAGCTGCTGGAAATGGCCAAGCCGCAGGGCGATTACGACCTGGGCTGCTATGTGGTGATGTGGAAGGGCGAGTACGTCGCCAAGAACCTGATCCGGCCGCTGGAGCCATTCTTTCAAAACCCTGCACTGGCCGACCCCGCCTACGACATCAAGGACATCATCCCGGTCTACCTGGAAAACCTGGGCCTGGTGGGCGGCCCCAAGGGCTACCTGGCGGGGCCGGGCGCCAAGCTCTATGGTCTGCCGTACGGCGCTGAGACGTCCGTCCTGGCCTACCGCAAGGACATCTTTGCCAAACACAACCTCAAAGTCCCCGAGACGTATGCCGAGTTTGGCCAATTGCTCCGGGTCATCAATGACAAGGAAGGCATCGGCGCCTTGGCGTCGCGCGGACAGGCAGGCCACCAGGCGGTGCATGCCTGGCTGCTGCACCTGAATCCGCTGGGCGGCAGCGTGTTCGACGACCAGTGGCGCGCGCGATTCAACGACAAGGCGGGCATCGCCGCGCTCAAGTTCCTGCAGGAAGTGGTTGCCACCGGCCCTGCAGGCATTGCCGGGTACGGGCAGGGCGAGAGCAACACGGCATTTTTGCAGGGGCAGGCCGCCATGTACCTCGACTCGACGTCTCTCGCGGGCTTGGTGAACGACCCGGCCAAGTCGAAGGTCGTAGGCAAGGTGAGCTGGGCGCTGCATCCGATGGGGACCCGCCGGGCGTCGCAGTCCGGCGGCCTGGGCCTGGCGATTGCCAAGAATGCCAAGAACGCCGACGCGGGCTTTCTGCTCATGCAGTGGCTGACGTCGAAGGCGCAGGACAAGGCGGTGACCAAGGTGGGCGGCGCGCCCACGCGCAACTCGACGATGTCCGACGCCGACCTGGTGCGGCAGTACCCCGAGTTCATCACCTTCAAGGAGGCGCTCAAGTACTCCAACCCGGACTGGCGCCCCATCATTCCTGTCTGGGACAAGATCAATGTGCAGGCGCTCGGCGTGGGCATCTCGGAGGCGCTGACCGGCAAGAAAACCGCCGAGGCCGCGCTCAATGATCTGGTGGCCCCCGTCACGCAGATCATGCGCGAAGCCGGCTACAAGGTCTGAGGAGCGCACGGCATGCGCACACCCGCCTGGGTTCCTCTTTTGTACGTAGGGCCCGCCGCGCTGATCATGGCAGCGGCTTGCCTCTACCCGGTCCTCTCGGCCTTTCAACTGGGCCTGTACGACTGGAGCATGGGCACGCCGTGGAGCGAAGCCCGCTGGGTCGGCCTCGATGCCTTCGTGGCGGCCTTCACCAACCCGCGGGTGTGGTCGTCGCTCTGGACGACGCTGCTGTTCGCCGGCGTCTGCGTCACGGCCGAGATGCTGCTGGGCATCGCGCTGGCATTGGCGCTGGAGCGGCCCGTGCGGGGCACGGCCATCTTCCGCACCTTGTTCATCCTGCCGATGATGATCGCGCCCATCGCCGTGGGCCTGGCGTGGCGCTACATGTTCGATGCGCAGTTCGGCTTGATCAACGCCGTGCTCGGCCTGTTCAAGATCGCACCCTTGACCTGGCTGGCAGACCCCACGCTCGCGTTCGCTGCGATCGTGATCGCCGACATTTGGCAGTGGACGCCGTTCGTTTTCATCATGATGGTCGCGGCGCTGGCCAATGTGGATGGCGCCGTGATCGAGGCATCGCGCATCGACGGCGCTAACTGGTGGCAGATGACCACGCTGGTGAAGCTGCCCATGATCGCGCACGTCATCGCCATCACTTTGATGATGCGGCTGGTGGATGCTTTCCGGGTGCTGGAAGTCATCTACGTGCTCACCTTCGGCGGGCCTGGCGATTCGACCGAAATCCTGGCCCTGCACATCTACAAAACCGCCTTCGTGGGCCAGCAACTGGGCGTGGCTGCAGCGATCTCGGTGCTGTTGCTGGTGGTGGTGGCCGCGCTGTCGTTTGCAGCGCTGCGCATCTCCAACCCGCTGGATGCCAAGAAGTGAATGAGGCCGTGACATGTCCATGAAACGCTCCCCCGTGATCGTCACCGCCCACTACGCCATGCTGGTGAGTCTGGCGTTCCTGTGCATCGCTCCCATCGTCGTCATTTTTGCGACCAGCCTTCGCCAGCAGGTCGACATCTTTGCGGAGCCGCTCAACTTCATCTTCACCCCGACGCTGGAGAACTACCGCGGAGTCCTGCAGGAAGACAAGTTCGACCGCTACCTGTACAACAGCCTGTTCGTCGGCATCGTCTCCACGGCGGTCACGCTGATCCTGGGCTGCATGGCGGCGTATGGCCTGGCGCGCTTTCGCTTCCCCGGACGGCATGCGCTGGCGTACACCACGCTGCTGCTCAGAACGGTGCCCCTGGCTGTCATGGCGATCCCGGTGTTCCTCATCTGGAACGAATGGCATCTGGTCAACAGCCTGTGGGGGCTGGTGCTGCTGTATGTGGCGGTGAACCTGCCGTTCACGATCTGGCTGCTGTACGGCTTCGTGCTCCAGGTGCCTGTCGAGCTGGAGGAAGCCGCCGCCATCGACGGCTGCGGCCCCATCCGCGTGTTCACCAAGGTGCTCCTGCCGCTCATGGCGCCGGGGCTGGCCGCGGCGTCGATCTTCACGTTTCGCATTGCCTGGAACGAGTTCATCCTGGCGCTGGTACTCACCGACCGCCACTCCCGCACCTTGCCGGTGGCCGCTTCGCTCTTCATCACCGACATGGGCGTGGATTGGGGGCGCGTCATGGCCATGGGCAGCCTCATCGCCATACCGCCGCTGATCTTCACCTTCGTGGCGGCGCGCCAGATCATCACCGGGCTGACTGCAGGCGCTGTGAAGGGCTGACAGGCCTCGCTCGCCCATTTGCTAGCCCACTCACTCGACCATCCGGCCTCTTCGTTCGCTCGACGGTTCTCGTTGGCACCCGCTTTCCCCTCCATTTTTGTCCTTGCATCGCACCTTATGAGATTCACGCAGAAGCTGAGCATTGCGCAGAAACTTTTTGCCTTGTCGACCACGCTGGCCGCGCTGGTGTTGCTGGGGGCGTGGCAGGTGTCCCGGTGTCTCAGCACCATTCTGGGCAAGGCAGCGACCTTGGCCGACGCGGGCCCCATCGCCGACAGCGCAGGGGCCGCGCAGCAGATGCTGGGCATCACGGTGGCGTTGGTGGTGGGCGGGCTGCTGGCCCTGGCGTGGTGGGTGGGCAGTGTTTTGCGCAGGCGGGTGGCGCTGGCACGCAAGTTCAATGACGATGTGCGGGTGGGCAACCTGACCACGCTGATCCACGACCCGGTGGCCGACGAGTTTTCGCCCCTGATGACGGCGATGCGCGAGATGCAGGAGTCGTTGACCAAGGTGGTCACCAAAGTGCGGGCGGGCGCACAGGAGGTGTCCATCGCCAGCGACGAAATATCGCAGGCCAACACCGACCTGTCCGAGCGCACGGAGCGCCAGGCCATGTCGCTGCGGCAGACGTCCGACGCCATCGACGCGCTGGCCAGCAGCGCCTCGCTGGTCGGCGAGAAGTCCGACTCCGGCAACACGATTGCGCAGCAGACGGCAAAGGCGGGCGAGCACGGCAACCGGGCCTTTGCCTCGGTGCAGCAGACGATGCAGCAGATCGCCTCGGACTCGGCACGCGCCTCGGACATCATCTCGCTCATCGACGGCATTGCGTTCCAGACCAATATCCTGGCGCTCAACGCCGCAGTCGAGGCGGCCCGCGCCGGTGAGCAGGGCCGGGGATTCGCCGTGGTGGCCAGCGAAGTGCGGTCGCTGGCCCAGCGCAGCGCTGGTGCAGCCAAGGAGATCAAGGAACTGCTGACCGGCAGCAACGACCGCATCGCCACCGGCGCGAACCTGGTGCACACCGCCGCCAAGCAATTGACCGGCATGACCGACGCCATCCACAGTGCGACCCGCATCATGACGGAGATCGCGCAGTCGAGCCGCACCCAGCGCCAGAACGTTGGCGAAGTGATCCAGTCCATCGAGATGATCGATCAGGCCACGCAGCAGAACGCCGCGCTGGTGGAGCAGACGGCCGCTGCGTCCCAGCAGCTGCGCATGCAGGCGGCCCGTCTGGTCGAGTCGGTGAACGTCTTCACGCTGAACGGTTCGGCGCGCGAGGCGGAAGAGCAGGTGCGGCGCGCCGTGGCCCTCATCCAGCAGGTGGGGCCGGAAAAGGCCTACGCCGAATTCACCCGCGGCACCGCCTTCAAGGACCGCGATCTCTACATCACCGTGTACGACTTCGGCGGCCGCAACCTGGCCCATGGCGCCAACCCCGCCAACGTGGGCAAGACCCTGATCGACATGAAGGACTTCAACGGCGTGCTCATCGTCAAGAACTCCCGCGATCTGGCCCGGGACCGCAACAGCGGGTGGTCTGCGCCGTACCACATTCTCAATCCGGTGACGCAGCGCGTCATGGTGAAAAAGGCCTACGTGCAGCGGGTGGGGGACACGTTCGTCTCGTCCGGCATCTACGTGCTGGACATCGAGTGAACGTGGGCATTCACATGGACATGGGCGAAGGCATGCGCATGACAGGGCGGATGGACGCAGGCTTGAATAACCGAGTGAGTGCAGGTCCGTATGCGATTGGGATTGGAATTGGGATTGCCCGCGTGATTGCAGGTGTTGTCGAAGTCATGAACCAACCAGGGAATGGGTGAAAGACCGTATGAAACGAAGAGCCTTGATCCAGTCGGCATGCGCCGCAGCCGTCCCCGTAGCCTTTGCGCCCTCGGCGCGATCTGCCGACATCTACGCCCGCTACCGGGGCCAGAAGGTGAGCCTGTGCCTGCCCAAGCACCACCACTACGACGCTGCCGTCAAACTGTTTCCCAGGTTCACCGAAGAGACCGGCATCAAGGTCGAGTTCGAGCAACTGCCCATCGCGGACATGAAGAAAAAGCAGTTGTCCGAGATGGCCAAGGGCCAGGGGGACTATGACCTGATCTCGTACGTCGTCATGTGGAAGGGCGAGTACGTCAAGAAGAACTTCATCCGGGAGATCGAGCCCTTCCTCAAGAACCCGCAGCTCACCCTCGGCGACTTCGATCTGCCCGACATCATCCCCAGCTTTCTCGAAAACATCGGGCTGGTGGGCGGGTGGAAGGGCTACCTGGCAGGCGGCGCGGCCAAGCTGTACGGCATGCCCTACGGCGCAGAAACCTCGGTGCTGGCGTACCGCACCGATGTCTTCGAGAAGCTCAATGCGAAGCCGCCCACGTCTTACTTCGAGCTCGAGCAGTTGCTGCCCTTGTTGCATGACAAGGCCGGCATGGGGGCGCTCGCATCCCGCGGAAAAGAGGGGCACCAGTGCGTGCACGCCTGGCTGCTGCACCTGAATCCGCTCAATGGCGGCATCTTCGAGAACAGCTGGCTGCCCCGCTTCAATGATGCGGCGGGCGTGCGCGCGGCGCAGCTGCTCAAGAAAATCATCGACACCGGACCGGCAGGGGCGCTCAATTTCGGCCAGAGCGAGATGATCAATGCCTTCCTGCAGGGCGAGTCCGCCATGTACCTCGACTCCACCCTGATCTTCGGCGCGGTGCGCGACCCCAAGCTGTCCAAGGTGAACGGCAAAGTGGCCTTTGCCAGGCATCCGCGCGGCAGCCGGTATGCATCACAAACCGGAGGCCTGGGCCTGGCCATCCCCACCAACTCCAAGAACGCCGACAGCGCGTTTTTGCTGATGCAGTGGCTCACGTCGAAAGCCCAGGACAAGGCGGTGTGCCACCTGGGCGGCGTGCCGCATCGCATGTCTACCCTGGCGGACGAGGGACTGGGCAAGAAGTACCCGGAGTTCCAGATGCTGTCGCGCAGCATCGGGGACGCCAATCCCAACTGGCGGCCCATCATTGCGCAGTGGGACGAGATCAACACCGATGTGCTGGGCAAGAGCATCCACAGCGTGATAGCCGGCCGCCAGCCCGCCGAGGCCGCGTTGAACGATGCGGCGCAGGCGGTGAAGAAAATCATGCAGCGCGAGGGCTACATCACCTGACGGGCCATGCCGAAGGGTGCGCCGCGCGATCTGCGGTGCGGGCAGTTCGGCGGGTGCTAGAGGTACGGGGCGGGGTGACGCACGGTGGGGCGAACTCCAGCGGTGCATGTGCGCCATGGCAGATGGTGTGCGAACAGATGGGTGGGTTGCCTTCGAAACCCTCGCACGCCCTCGACCACACTCCACTAGCTCTTCAGATCCCTGGTCCATGTCAGACCCTCGGAGTCTTCGGCTCCCTTGCTTCTTTCAAACACGCTTGCAAAAGAAGGTGGTGCCGCAGAAGGCGCCATCAGGCATCAGCGCGTAGTCGGGCACCACGCCCACCCGCTGCCAGCCGGCGCGCTGGTACAGGCGCTCGGCGTCGCCACCGGTCACGGTGTCCAGCACCAGCACGGTCTTGCCCGCATCGCGTGCGGCTTCGTCCACGGCGGCCATCAGGCGCTGGGCCACGCCCTGGCGGCGGGCGCTGCGGTGCACCAGCATCTTGGCGACGTCGGCGCGGTGGGGCTGGTTGTCGGGCATGGCGGTGATGAGCTGCACCGTGCCGACGATGCCTCCCTGCGCGTCCTCGGCCGCCAGTAGCACGCGCTCGTTGCGCGCCACGCCATCCGCCACGCTGCGCCAGAAGGCCAGCGCCTTGTCGTGCGGCAGGGGCCACATGAAGCTGACGGATGCGCCGCCCTGAACGCAGTCGATCAGCACCTCGGCCAGGGCCTCAGCGCAGGCGGCGGCCTCGTTGGCGCCCAGGCGGCGGATGGTGATGTTGGGCGCGTCGGCGGCAATGGCTGCCTGGGCCGTGGAGGCTGAGGGTGACAGGATGGCGTCGGTCATGGTTTTCTTCGGGCGGTGGGGGCGAAGGAGAGGGTGGTCAAGGCGACCACGTAGCGCGCAGGCTGCGCGCCCGGGTTGTGGAACACGATGGGCTGGTTCAGCTGCATGGCCAGGCAGTCGCCCGCGGCCAGTGCCCAAGTGGTCTCGCCCACGGTCAGGTCCATGCGGCCTTCGATCAGCCAGACCTGCTGGTGGATGTCGGCGTCATGCACCGCGGAATCGAGCGACACGCGCTGGCCGGGCGGGAAGACCACCTCCACCAGTTGCAGCGGCGAAGTGGCGGGCGGCGAGAGCCGGCGGCGCACATAGCCCGAAGCCGGATCCTGCCACTGCGGCTGATCGGCAGCGCGGATCAGGGGCGATGGGGCTGTACCGGGGTCGCTGTCGCTGCTGTCCTCGAAGAACGACGCCAGCGCCACGCTCAGGCCGATGGCCAGCTTGTCGAGCACGGCCGCAGTGGGGCTGCTCTGGCCGCGCTCGATCAGCGAGATGTTGGAGCGGCTCACTCCACTGCGTTCTGCCAGGGTCTCCAGCGAATAGCCTCGTGCGGTGCGCAGATCGCGCAGGCGTTGGGCAATGCGGGTGTTGATGTCCATGAAGGCAGTTTAATGGAAATTAAATCCATAAAACTGGATGCGGCGGATTTCCACGCTGATGGATTCATCACTCGACGCGCGACGGTGTCGCCGTCGAATCGGGGGTGCTCCTGTTTTGATAGCTGCTTGCGCTTGACAGGCAAGCGGTAGAGCCACTTTTTGCTCATAAGTGCGCTGCAAAATGCTTTGGCACGGTGCACGCCGCCACTCCTGATACTGTGTGTGCGTTGTATTCGCCATAAAAATCCCAGGAGACAAGACACATGAACCTGCCTTTGCAACCGCTGGACGCCGACCTGTTCACCCGTGCGCAGCATCTGCTGGACGATGAATGGCTGACCCGCGACCCCGACCTGGCGCCCGTCCTGCCCACCGTGCTCGCGCGCAACGTGGGCCAGGATTGGCACAAGGCGGGCACCTTCCGGCATCACCTGGTCGGCGTGGCGCGGTCGCTCACGGTATGGCAGCAGCCGCGCGATGTGCGGCTGCTGGGCCTGTTGCACAGCGTGTACGGCAATGCCTTCGTGGACCTGGTGAAGTTCGACCCCGCCAAGGAACGGGCCCGCGTGCGCGAGATCGCGGGTGAGTCGGCCGAGCACCTGGTGTATCTGTTCTGCACGCAGTCGCGCACGCAGTTCGTGCAAAAGGTGCTGGCCGGTGCGCTGGAGGGCGACGGCAGTCTGGTGCTGGAGCAGGACGCGGGCAAAGGCGGCGGGCGCCACGTGCTCACGCCCTACGAGGTGGCGGTGTTCATCATCGTGAGCATGGCCGACACCATCGAGCAGTGGTTCAGCTGGCAGGACGACATCTTCTCGCGCTTTCCGTCGGTGCAGCACCGTCCGCAACCGGTGCACTGGGCGGCCTCGCTGTGGCCCGGCCCGATGCGGCCCACTGGGCGCATGGTCTCGCAGATCAATGGCCTCGCGCTCGCACTGCAGCACCCGGGTCTGAAGGGCCTGCTGCCCACGCCGCCCGTGTTCGCCCACTGCACCCAGCCCCTGGCCGCAGCGGACGAGGCGGCGGCCACATCGCTGTACTGGTCGGTCATCCAGCAGGACCAGCCGCTCGTGGACCTGGACGTCGCCACCGGCGTGCTGGAAAGCGCCGTGCGCCACAACCCGTGGGTGGGCGAGCCGCAGATGGTGCTCGCGCAGCTGTACCTGTCGGCTGGGCGCCAGGACGATGCGCGGGTGGCCGCCACCAGCGCGCTGCAACTCTTCAGCGCCTGGGGCAATTCGTGGGACAAGCGTGTGCAGTGGGACGCCTGGGTGGCGTGGACGCGCATCCTGCTGCAAGGCGCCACCGTGGACGGCACCTGGCCCGAGCGGCTGGACAAGCTGAACAACGTGGCGCTCAGAGCTTAGGTAGCCTTCAGCTTGCCTCAGGCCGGGGCGACGCCGACATCCTTGGGTTGAACCAGTGCCCGTGCGGATCTGTGCATGTGCGGCTTTGTTATGCCCATGGGTTCTAAGAAAATAAGAACCTATTTGTTCCAGTTTTATTGGGTAAACCCTAATATGCGAAACATCTCTTAACGAAAAGGTATCCCTCGTGAACAAGCGCTCGCTGCTGCAAACCACTCTCGCCCTGGCCCTGGCCGCAGGTTTCTCTACCGGCGTGATGGCGCAAGACAAGCCGCTGAAGATCGGCGTGACGGGCGGCCCCCACGCCCAGATCTTCGAGCAGGTCAAGAAGATCGCCGAGAAGGACGGCCTCAAGATCCAGATCGTCGAATTCAGCGACTACGTGCAGCCCAACGCCGCGCTGGCCGCTGGCGACCTGGACGCCAACAGCTACCAGCACAAGCCCTACCTGGATGCCCAGGTCAAGGACCGCGGCTACAAGCTGGTGCCCGTGGGCTACACGGTCAATTTCCCCATCGGCCTGTACTCCAAGAAGGTCAAGAAGCTCGAAGACCTGAAGGAAGGCGCCAAGTTCGGCATCCCCAACGACCCCACCAACGGTGGCCGCGTGCTGCTGGTGCTGCAGGACAAGGGCCTGATCAAGCTGCGTGACGGCGCGGACCTCAAGGCCACGCCGCTGGACGTGGTGAGCAACCCCAAGAAGCTCAAGTTTGTCGAACTCGACGCGGCCCAACTGCCCCGCTCGCTCGATGACCTGGACGCTTCGGCCATCAACACCAACTTCGCGCTGTCCGCAGGCCTGAACCCCGGCAAGGACGCCATCGCGCAAGAAAACGCCAAGAGCCCCTACGTCAACCTGATCGCCGTGCGCGAAGCTGACAAGGACAAGCCCTGGGTGGCCAAGCTGGTCAAGGCCTACCAGTCGGAAGAGGTGAAGAAGTTCATCCAGACCGAGTTCAAGGGATCGGTGCTGCCGGGCTTCTGATGGCCCCCAGAACCGGTGCCGGCATGAACGCCGACATTGTTTCGATATGAAAATGGCTGCCACCGCTTGGTATAAAAGCGCTGGCAGCTATTTTTTGATAGCAAAGTGCCGCAGTGCGCTTGCGTGGGGCAGGGCCGCCGCAGCCGGTGCGCTTGATACCCCCAGGTGCACCCCCTAGGATGTGTGGTCCCCCGTTTGCAAACCACCGGCATCGATCACCAAGGAGAGTACCCCCATGGCCCAGCTCAACATCGCCGTCATCGTCGGCAGCCTGCGCAAGGATTCTTTCAACCGCCAACTGGCCACTGCGCTCGCCCGCCTGGCGCCGCAGGACGTGAAGTTCACCCAACTGCGCATCGACGACCTGCCGCTGTACAACCAGGACGACGACGGCCAGCAGGCCGCCTCGGTGCTGCGCTTGAAGGGCGAGGTCCAGGCCGCGCACGGCGTTCTGTTCGTGACACCGGAATACAACCGGTCCGTGCCCGGCGTGCTCAAGAACGCCATCGACCACGCCTCGCGTCCGTACGGCCAGAGCGCATGGGCCGGCAAGCCGGCGGGAGTGATCGGTGCGTCGGTCGGCGCCATCGGCACTGCGATGTCGCAGCAGCACCTGCGCAACGTGCTGGCCTACCTGGACATGCCCACGCTCGGCCAGCCCGAAGGTTTTATCCACGCCAAGGAGGGTTTGTTCGATGCCGACGGCAACGTGGGCGAGGCCAGCCGCAAGTTCCTGCAAGGCTGGGTGGACAAGTACGTGGCCTGGGTGCGCCAGCACCAGGCGTAATGCCGGCGACGGGCTGAAGCCCGCCACCCTGCGAAGCGGTTGCCCGGATGGCCAGGGTGGCCAGCCGCTTTTCAAAGGGCGCAAGGTGTGCGCCCGGAGTCCGCCAAGGCACGGGCAAAAATGCACGAGCCCCGCGACGCGGGGCTCGTGCACTTGTCTTGATCAGCCGCTGCATTCACCGCGGCATCCACCACGGCATACCCTGCAGGGCGCGACAGCGTCAGGCCGCTTGCGTAACGCTGGCCTGGTTGGCGGCTGCCGCCGTGTGCGCCTGCACATCACGGTCAGCGTTGACCAGGGCTGCAGCCTTGGCGTCAGGCCCCATGGCCACACCTTCAGCGCGCACAAAGCGCACGTCGGTGATGCCGAAGAAGCCGAACACCACCTTCAGGTAGCTCTCCTGGTGTTCCATGGCCTGGCCACCTTCGCTGGTGGAGTACACGCCGCCGCGGCTCGATGCCACGATCACGGTCTTGCCGCCGGCCAGGCCCACAGGCCCCTTGTCGGTGTACTTGAAGGTGCGGCCGGCCTGGGCGAGGCGGTCGATCCAGGCCTTGAGCTGGCTGGGGATCGAGAAGTTGTACAGCGGCGCACCGATCACGACCACGTCAGCGGCCAGGAACTGGCTCACCAGCGCTTCGGACAGCGCGTTTTCCTGGCGCTCCACGTCGGTGGCAGCGGCCTGGCCGGTGCGAAAACCCATCGACTGGGCCGACAGGTGCGAAGGCGCCTGGGCGGCCAGGTCCAGATATTGCACGGTGGTGCCGGGGTGTGCAGCCTTCCAGGCAGCCACGGTGCGGGCGGTCAGCTCGCGGGAGACGGATTGTTCGCCGGTGATGGCCGAGTCGATGTGAAGCAGTTGCATGAAAGAACTCCTTGGAGTGTGTTGGATATGTGTTCGGTAGGTGCCACGGCGTGTGGCCATGGGATGAATTGTGGGCACTCATCAAAATGTTGATAAGGTAGTGAACTTGCGATAGATTGTTCTATCAGTGGAACGATGTACTTTATGCAAGACCTCAACGACATGCTGTATTTCGCTGAAGTGGTGGAGCGCGGGGGCTTTGCAGCCGCCGGCCGCGCCCTCGGCATTCCCAAGTCCCGCCTGTCGCGGCGCGTGTCGGACCTGGAAACCCACCTGGGCGTGCGCCTGCTGCAGCGCACCACCCGCAAGCTGTCGCTGACGGAGGTCGGTGAGGCCTACCTGCGCCATTGCCAGGCCATGCGCGAGTCGGCGCAGGCGGCGGCAGACACCGTTGCCCAGGTGCAGACGGCACCGCGCGGCACCATCCGCGTGAGCTGCCCCGTGACCCTGGCGCAGACCGTGCTGGCCGAGCTGATGCCCAAGTTCCTGGCCACCTACCCGGAGGTGCGCGTGGAGATCATGGTGAGCAACCGCGCCGTGAATCTGGTGGAGGAGGGCGTCGACGTGGCGCTGCGCGTGCGGCCTTCGGTGGAGGACAGCGGCAGCATGGTGGTCAAGCGGCTGGACCACGCCACGCAGATCCTGGTGGCCAGCCCCGAGCAACTCATCCGCCAGGGCACCCCCGAAACGCTGGAAGACCTGGCGCGCCTGGACAGCATCGCCATGTCGGCGCCCGACGGGCGCTCCACCTGGAACCTGATCGGCCCCGGCGGCGTGCACCAGGTGGTGCACCACGCGCCGCGCTATGTGGCCGACGACCTGCTCACGCTCAAGATCGCGGCCATGGCCGGCACCGGCATCTGCTGGATGCCGGACTACATGTGCTACGACGAGATCCGTGCCCGCCGCCTGGTGCGCGTGCTGCCCGACTGGGCACCGCTGCCCGCCATCGTGCACGCCGTCTTCCCGTCGCGCCGCGGCCTGTCGCCCGCGGTGCGCCGGTTTCTGGACTACCTGGGCGAGGCGATGCCGGGCCGCAGCAGCCAAGTCACCCGGCAGGCGATGGACGGTGTGGACGGCTCCAACATCTGAGTGGTGCGGAGGTGATCCTGGAAACGGCAAGGCTCGGCGCGGTGGACTGTGCGGGCATCTCGGTCCGCCAGGCCTGCGGCAGTGACGCCGCATCGCTCATCGCCATCATGGACGACGCCACGCGGTACAAAGTCGAGCGCGGGGACCTGGCCTGGGGGCCGCACGGCGACTCCGCCCGCCGCGTGGTGCGCGCCATCGAGCGTGGCGAGATGCATGTGGTGAGCTACGCTGGCCAGGACATCGGCACGGCGTGCATCCAGTGGGACGACGAGCTCTACTGGGGCACACAACCGCCCGTGGCGGGCTACCTGCACGGCTTGGCCATCAACAACGGATTTCATGGCGCGGGCATCGGCAGCTGGGTGATGGACTGGGCGCAACGCCATGTGTCGGCGCAAGGCAGGGGCTGGCTGCGGCTGGACTGCGCGGCAGGCAATCCCGGCCTGTGCCACTATTACGAGCGGTGTGGTTTCGTGCGGGTGGGCGAGCAGGTTTTTGCCAACGGCCATGTGGCAGCGCTGTACCAGCGCGCGGCAGACCGGGCGATGTACCAGCAGCCATTGACCCCCTACCTCGGCCGAGCGTCCACCTGACGCAGAGGTTTGTACCGGCGCCCCATTTTTGGCGCCACAATGCAACCAATTGAAACTGAGTGGGACGCCGCGCACAACCGTGCGCGCTGCCCGGTACGCGCCTTGACTTCAGCCCACCCCATCGACCAGCACATCCGGCAGGTGCGCATGCACCCGTCCGTGCGGGCCATCGTGATTCCTCCGTGCCCGGAGTCGCTCCTGCGGCTGCAGGCCATCATGGCCGAGCCGGAGATCGACGCCGATGCGCTCGACCAGTTGGCATCGTCCGACGTGGCCATGGCGGCGGCGTTGATCCGCCTTGCCAACAGCCCGCTGCACGCGCTGGCGCAGCCGGTGCAGACTGTGGGCATGGCGCTCACGGTGCTGGGCTTGCACCCGTCGGTGGAGCTGCTGTCGGCCTTCATCACCCGCAACGCGCTGCTGGTGCGCTCGCCGCTGCTGGACCATTTCTGGGAAAGCTCGCAGCGCCGCGCCATTGCCTGCGAGCACATCGGCCGCCAGCTCTACAGCTTCGACCCCGGCCTGGGCTACAGCTTCGGGCTGTTCTGCCATGTGGGCATGCCGGTGCTGGTGAAGGCGGTGCGCGGCTACGGCTCCACGGTGACCGAAGCACTGGCCCGCAGGGACCGCACCTTCACCCAGACCGAAAACGCCAACCACCGCACCGACCACGCGGTGATGGGCGCCATCGTGGCCCGCACCTGGCATCTGCCCGGCGACGTGGCGCAGGCCATTTGGCTGCACCACGACTTTGCGTGCTTGGGCGACGAGCGCTTCAACCCCACGGTGCGCCACCTGGTGGCCCTGGGGCTGCTGGCCGAGTACCTGGTCAACCACCACGACAACTTGCCGCCCACCCGCGAATGGCAGGACCACGGCCAGGCCTGCATGGATCACCTGGCCGTGCCGCCAGAAGAGCTGGACCACTGGATCGACGAGCTGCACCCAGCCTTCGAGGCCGTGCGGTTCTAGGAGCCTGTCAGGGCCCCGCGTCGATCAGGTCTGCGATGCGCACGTGGCCCAGGCGCCGTGCTTGCTGCGCGGCAGTCAGTCCTTCCTGGTCTGCCAGTGCGCGATTGGCACCCAGGGCCATGATCCGCTGAACGGTGTCCGCCTGGCCGTTGGCAGCGGCCAGCATCAGTGCCGTTTTGCCCGTGTCGTCGCGGGCGTCGATGGGCGCGCCTTGCTGCACCAGTTGCTCCACGCGCTGGGTGCGGCCCTCACGCGCTGCCTGGCGCAACGCCTGCGCCACCGCATCGCGGGGTTCGCCAGCAGTGCTGGGTTTTGCTGCAGCGGCACCGGCCGCAACGCCCCCGCTGGCCGCATTGCTGTTTTGCAGGCTACGGGCTGGAGGCGCTGCGGGGGATGCCTGGGCGGCAGGCGCCTGGGCGGGCGCAGGCGCGTTTGCGGGTGCAGGTGCCTCGGCAGATCGCGCCGCATCCCTGGCGGCAGGCATGCGTTGCGCGGTGGCCCGCTCGCGCAACGCTTCAGGCGCGGCGGATGGGTTGGGCAGACCTGCAGGCGGCGACGGTGATGGTTGCGGCGACTGCACGGGCGCGGGTGCTGGCGCAGGCGCGGTCTGTGGTGCCACAGCGCCATCGGTCACCAGCGGAGCGGGCGCGGGCTGCCGGGGTGCTGCTGCCTTGCTGCCTTGCTCTCGCCGGGCGGACTCGGCCTTGGCGGCCGCAGGGGCAGGGGCCGACTTGGCCAGCGGCCTCATGGGTGTCTCTGCCGGGGCAGCCCGTTCTTGTGCTGCGCGTTGGGCCGCACGTCTTTGCTGGTCCGCAGTGCTGTCTTGCGTTGCCTGGGAGGGCGCTGCCGCGGGCGGTGGGGGCGCCGGGACAGCATTGGCATCCGCCGCCGCAGAAGGCGCGGTGGGTGGTGCGGTGGGTGGTGCAGTGGTTGGTGCTGCAGGTTCAGGCGCCGGCAACTCCGCGGGGGGCGTTGCGGCCACCTGGCGCTCGCCGAATGCCACTTCGCGTTCTTCAGGCGTTCCGCGCTGGAACTGCAGCAGCAGCAAACCGGTCAGGCCCATCACCGCCACCGTGGCCAGGGCCGACAGCTTCCAGTACGACTGGTTCGCGGCGGCGCGCCCCGGTGCGGCTGTGTTCGGCGACGGCGCTGCAGCGGCAGACGCGGAGCCTGATCCTAAGGCCGCAGCCGCCAGCATCTGGGCATGCGCACGCACGGCATCGCGGACCTGCGCGCCGGGGCGGGCATCGTCCTGGGCGCTGGCTTGGCGGTACCGCTCGGTCAGCTCGTCGTGGTCCGGCGCGCTCATGCAAACTCCTGCAGATGCTGGCGAAGGCTGGCCCGCGCATAGCGCAGGCGGCTCTTGGCCGTTTCAAATGTGACACCGGTGGCTTGTGCAATCTCCTGCACGCTCAGGTCGCCTTCGGCCTGCAGCAAAAAGGCCTCGCGCTGCTCGAAGGGCAGCTGCTCCACCGCAGCGATCAGGGCGGCGGCCTGCTCGCGGGACTGCAGCTGGCGCACGGGTCCGAAGCCGGAGTCGGCGGCCAGCGTGTCCGCCAGGCTGCGCTCCGTGTCGTCGTTGGCATCGAGGCTCAGGTGCTGCCGGGCGGTTCGGAGATGGTCCACCAGCCGGTTGTGCGCCAGGGTGAACAGCCAGGTGCGGAACCGGGCGGTGGCCTGGTAGCCGCCCGCACTGCGCGCCACGGCAAACCAGACATCCTGCAGCAGGTCGTCAGCCACCGCCTGGACCTTGACGCTGCGATAGACGAACCGCCACACCGCCAGCTCGTGCCGGCCGTACAGCGTGTCGAAGGCACCCATGTCTCCGGCGGCAAAACGCTGCATCAGCGTTTCGTCGGCATCATCAGCGTTGTCGGAGGAGGGGGCGGTCGGCACCCGCGCATTATGCGAGGCGCCCATTCACCGTCGGCGCGTCGCGTGGCAGGCCGGCATGCACCGGCTGCGGCCTGCGGGCCGTTCAATTCGGGTCGGGCACATACGACACGTTGTCCGACTGCGGGAACGCGCGGGGCGACGGTGCGCGCGCAGGCTGCTCGCGGATCACGCCGCTGGCCACTAGGTTGGCGCGGCTGTCGTAGCGGATGCTGATCACCTCGTTGGGCTGGTCCTGCAGGCGCGTGAAGGTGGTGTGCGACACGACCGAGGTCTCGCGCTGGCCATGGGCGGTGCCCAGCCGGGGCGAGGGCGCCGGCATTGACTTGGCCACGCTGTTGGCGGACCGCTCCGACAGCGCTGATGGCGCAGCGGCAGAGGAGTCCGCTTCAGCGGCCGGTGCAGGCGCCGCTGACGCTGCCGCTGCAGGCGATGCGGGTGGCGGGGGCAGGGCACCGGCAGATGGCATGCTGCGCTGCAGCTCGGCGCTGTCGCGTGCCTCGCGCCGCTGGCGGTAGGGCTCGGGCGTGATGGACGGCACGGCTACAGGCTGCTGCTCGCGGAACAGCGCCACCCCGATCACGCCCACGTTGGCTGGACGGCCCGTGCGGCCGGCATAGGAGTTGGCGATGCTGGAAAATTCGAACGCTGCCACCTCGCTGCTGCTCTTGCGCCAGCCGGTGATCTGGTAGCGCTCGTATGGCGAGAACACATACCCGCGCTGGTCCCAGGCTGCGGTCTCGCCGCTGAGCACGTTCACACCGTCCACCGACGGCACGGCCAGCAAGCGCTCCCCGCTGCGGTTGTGCACCGTGACGGCATAGCGTGCCCCCGGCCGGCCCGCCACCCAGTACTCGCCCTTGGCGTAATGCACCGGCAGCGTGGCGCCGGTGTCGCGGTCTACGATGGTGATGTCGGCCAGGCGGCCGACGGCATGCGCCGGCGCGCTGGCCAGCGTCAGCACGGCCGTCAGGGCCGCGACTGCGGCGTGGGTGATTGCGGGGAGGGGGAATGCACCGGTTGTCATGGCAGCTCCATCAGAGTGGTTGTTGGTGCTGGGTGAAACGAACGGGGCGGGCGAATGGGGTTAAGCGGCGCTGAAAAATTTGAAAATTTTTCCAAAGTTCAGGATGCACGGCCTGCCTGTGCCTGTGCGTGTGCCTGGGCGGCGAGGCCATGGAGCCGCCGCGGCCGGTCATGGCGCCCGTTAGCATGGCGCGATGCTGTCTGCCAAACCCTACCTCCAGAGCGCCTTCATCCGCCCGGATGCAGCTATCGACTACGACACCTACCCCTACAACATACCCGCCATCCGCGAGTTGGGCCGGCTGGAGTTTCACCCGGACGTGACGTTCTTCGTGGGTGAAAACGGTTCTGGAAAGTCGACGCTGCTGGAAGGCATTGCCCTCGCCCTCGGCTACAGCCCCGAGGGCGGCACCCGCAACTTTCAGCTGGCCACCGCGGGGTCCGAGTCATCCCTGCATGAGGTGCTTCGGCTGGCACGCAGCTACCGCGCGCCGAAGGATGGCTACTTTCTGCGGGCCGAGAGCTTCTTCAACGTCGCTACCTACATGGACGAGGTGGGTTACCTGGAGTCCTACGGCGGAAAGTCGCTGCATGCCCGCTCGCACGGCGAGGCGTTCATGGCGCTGCTCACCCACAAATTCCAGGGCAAGGGCCTGTACCTGCTGGACGAACCTGAATCCGCGCTGTCGCCCAATCGGCAGCTGGCTGCGCTGGCGGCCATCCACCGGTTGGTCGAGGACAAGTCGCAGTTCATCATCGCCACGCACTCGCCCATCCTGCTGTCTTACCCTAACGCCAAGATCATCCAGTTCCACGGCGGCGGCTTGTCCGAAGTCGCGTTCGAAGACACCGAGCACTATGTGGTGACACACGACTTTTTGAACAACTATCCGGATCGGCTTCAGCGCCTGCTCGAGGGGTGAGCGCCCCGAAGTGAATCAGCCTATAGACCTTTTGGAGATTAAGTAAGAGCTATATATTCGTTTGGGTTTTAAAGGCCGGCTCGCAGAATGACCCATCAGACATTCAAGGAGCAAGTTCCATGGCCACCCTGCGACTCGGCGATACCGCCCCCGACTTCACCCAGGAATCCACTGCCGGCACCATCCATTTTCACGAATGGGCGGGTGATTCGTGGGTCGTGCTGTTCTCGCACCCCGCCGACTTCACGCCCGTTTGCACCACCGAGCTGGGCAAGACGGCCGCGCTGGGCGGCGAATTCGCCAAGCGCCGCGTTTTGCCCATCGCCGTGAGCGTGGACCCCGTCGATTCGCACAACCGCTGGGTGGGCGACATCAACGAGACGCAGAACACCACGGTGAACTTCCCCATCCTGGCCGATGCGGACAAGAAGGTGGCAGACCTCTACGACATGATCCACCCCAACGCATCGACCACGGTCACGGTGCGCAGCGTGTTCATCATCGACCCCAAGAAGGTCATCCGCACGACCTTCACCTACCCCGCCAGCACGGGGCGCAATTTCGACGAGATCCTGCGCGTGATTGACTCGCTGCAGCTGACCGACAGCCACAAGGTGGCCACGCCCGCCAACTGGAAGGACGGCGACGACGTGATCATCGTGCCCAGCCTGCAGGACCCGGCCGAGATCGCGCAGCGCTTCCCCAAGGGCTTCAAGGCCGTGCGCCCCTACCTGCGCATCACGCCCCAGCCCAACAAGTAAGCGCGGCAGAAAAGGAAGACAAAAACCACAACAACAGGGCAGGGCCGCTGCGCAACGCAGTGGCTGGCCCCCTGATCTTCGTGACCACCACCTCCATCATCATCGTTCCCGGCTGGCGTGACTCCGGTCCCGGCCACTGGCAGAGCCTGTGGGCCGAGCGCCTGCCGCATGCCAGCCGCGTGGTGCAGGACGACTGGATCACACCGACCCGCGCGGCCTGGGTGGGCCAGCTTGAAAAAACCGTGCTCGCCGCGCCCCACCCGGTGGTGATCGTGGCGCACAGCCTGGGCTGCATTGCGACGAGCCACATCAGCCCCGAGGTGGCAGCCCGCGTATGCGGCGCCTTGCTGGTGGCCCCGGCCGACCCGGAGCGCCGCGCGGTGCTCAGCGACTTCGCGCCGGTGCCGTATGCCGCACTGCCGTACCGCAGCATCGTGGTGGCCAGCAGCAACGACCCGTACTGCCCCATCCGCCTGGCGGGCGCCTATGCGCGGGCCTGGGGCAGCGAGTTCGTGCGCATGCAGAACGCGGGGCACATCAACATCGAATCCGGCCATGGCGAATGGCCTTTGGGATGGGCGTTGCTCCAGTCGCTGGAGGGTGAACCCGCCCTCCGGGCCCAGGCCGCCCAGCCGGCCCCGCAGCAGGCGCAGGCGTCTTCGGCCGCGCTGTAGACTGCAGGCTATCAATTTTGTAGCTGCTGGCGCTTGTCCTGCAAGCGCTAGAGGGGTCTTTGGCTGTGAGCGCAGTCCTGGCGCCCGACACGCATCAGCGGCGGATTTCGTCCACCGCCCGGCCATAGAAAATCTATATGCCAATAGCTGATTATTTAACAAGAATATATTCTTTTGAGTTTTAAGCCGTTGATCCACACAATGGCGCATCTCCAGTACCAGCACCTTCGGGCGAAGCGACCATGACCTCTTTAAAACTCAAGACTCTCCTGGCCTCCCTGGCCCTGGCCGCCAGCGGCATGGCCGCAGCGCAGAACTCACTGCTCAATGTGTCGTATGACGTGGCGCGGGAGTTCTACAAGGACTACAACGCCGCCTTCACTGCCCACTACAAGAAGACCACCGGCCAGGACATCAAGATCGACCAGTCGCACGCCGGCTCCAGCGCCCAGGCGCGCGCCGTGAACGACGGCCTGGCGGCCGACGTGGTCACCATGAACACGACCACCGACGTGCAGTTCCTGGCCGACAACGGCGTGGTGGCCAAGGACTGGACCAAGAAGTTTCCGCACGACGCATCGCCCACCACCTCGACCATGCTGTTCCTGGTGCGCAACGGCAACCCCAAGGGCATCAAGGACTGGGAAGACCTCATCAAGCCCGGCGTGCAAGTCATCGTGGTGAACCCCAAGACCGGCGGCAACGGCCGCTATGCCTACCTGGCCGCCTGGGGCGCCATCCGCGAAAAGGGCGGCACCGAAGCGCAGGCCGCTGAATTCGTGAGCAAGCTCTACAAGAACGTGCCCGTGCTGGCCAAGGGCGGGCGCGATGCCACCGCCACCTTCCTGCAGCGCAACCAGGGCGATGTGCTGATCACGTTCGAGTCCGAAGTGGTCTCCATCGACCGCGAGTTCGGTGCTGGCAAGGTCGATGCGATCTACCCGTCGGTGAGCGTGGTGGCCGAAAACCCCGTGGCCGTGGTGGAGCGCACCGTGGCCAAGAAGGGCACGGCCCAGCTGGCCAAGGCGTACCTGGACTACCTGTACTCTGACGAAGCCCAGGAAATCGCCGCCAAGCACGCCATCCGCCCGCGTTCGGAAGCCGTGCTCAAGAAGTACGCCGACACCTTCAAGCCGCTCAAGCAGTTCACGGTGGCCAAGTACTTCGGCTCGCTGACCGAAGCGCAGAAGGTGCACTTCAACGACGGCGGCCAGTTCGACAAGATCTACACGCCCGGCGCCAAGTAAGCCAGCGCGCTTCGTCTCTACCTCCTCACTTATGACCACCGCAACTGCAGTGGCCGCAGCCCCGGCCGGACGGCGCGCGCCCAAACGCGTGCTGCCCGGCTTTGGGCTGACCCTGGGCTACACGCTTTTCTATCTGAGCATCATCGTGCTGATCCCGTTGTCGGCACTGATCTTCAAGACCTTCACCCTGACCTGGGAGCAATTCTGGGCCGCCATCAGCGCGCCGCGCGTGATGGCTTCGTACCGCCTTACCTTCGGCGCCTCGTTCCTGGCGGCACTGGTCAACCTGGTGTTCGGCCTGCTGATCGCCTGGGTGCTGGTGCGCTACAAGTTTCCGGGCAAGAAGATTGTGGACGCGCTGGTGGACCTGCCGTTTGCGCTGCCCACCGCCGTGGCCGGCATCTCGCTGACCGCCTTGCTGGCCGGCAATGGCTGGGTCGGCAGCATCCTGGAGCCCATGGGCATCCAGCTGGCGTTCAAGCCCGCGGGCATCGTGATCGCGCTGATCTTCATCGGCCTGCCGTTCGTGGTGCGCACCGTGCAGCCCGTGCTGGAAGACGCTGAAAAGGAACTGGAAGAAGCCGCCACCTGCCTCGGGGCCACGCGCCTGCAAACCTTCACCAAGGTCATCCTGCCTTCCATCACCCCCGCGCTGCTCACCGGCTTTGCCATGGCATTCGCAAGGGCGGTGGGGGAGTACGGCTCGGTGATCTTCATCGCCGGCAACATGCCCATGGTGTCTGAAATCACGCCGCTCATCATCATCGGCAAGCTCGAACAGTACGACTACGCCGGCGCCACCGCCGTGGCCGTGGTCATGCTCGTGATCTCGTTCATCCTGCTGTTGGTCATCAACGCACTACAGGCCTGGCAGCGACGCCACGCGGGAGCTCCAGCATGAGCGGCAACAACTCCCGCACCATCCGCCGCGCACAGGCGGGCACGACCGAAGCGCCCTGGGTCCGCTACACGCTGATCACCATCGCGCTGATCTTCATGCTGCTGTTCCTGGTGCTGCCGCTGGCCGCCGTGTTCGCAGAGGCTTTGCGCAAAGGCTTTGGCGCCTATCTTGAAGGCCTGCGCGAGCCCGACGCCTGGGCGGCCATCAAGCTCACGCTGATCACCGCCGCCATCGCGGTGCCGCTGAACCTGGTGTTCGGCGTAGCGGCCGCCTGGTGCATTGCCAAGTACGAGTTCAAGGGCAAGGCCTTCCTGACCACGCTGGTGGACCTGCCGTTTTCCGTCTCTCCCGTGGTGGCCGGCCTGATCTACGTGCTGATGTTCGGCGCGCAGGGCTGGTTCGGCCCCTGGCTGCAGGCGCATGACATCAAGATCATCTTTGCGGTGCCGGGCATCGTGCTGGCCACGGTGTTCGTGACCTTCCCGTTCATCGCGCGCGAACTGATCCCGCTGATGCAGGCGCAGGGCAACGACGAGGAGCAGGCCGCCATCGTGCTGGGCGCCACCGGCTGGCAGACCTTCTGGTACGTGACGCTGCCCAACATCAAGTGGGGCCTGCTGTACGGCGTGATCCTGTGCAACGCACGGGCCATGGGCGAGTTCGGCGCGGTGTCCGTCGTGTCGGGCCACATCCGTGGGCAGACCAACACCATTCCCCTGCACGTCGAAATTCTCTACAACGAGTACCAGTCCGTGGCCGCGTTCGCCGCTGCATCGCTGCTGGCCTTGCTGGCCCTGGTCACGCTGGTCATCAAGACCATTGCCGAACACCGCAACGAGCAGGCACAAAAGGCTGCTGCCCAATTGCCCCCCGAGCGCCCCGCACCGGCTGTTGTTACTGCCGCGCGCTGAAGGAAGAAGAATATGAGCATTGAAATCCGTAACGTGAGCAAGCAGTTCGGCGACTTCCACGCACTGCGCGATGTCAGCCTGGACATCGCCTCCGGCGAACTCATCGCGCTGCTCGGCCCCTCGGGCTGCGGCAAGACCACGCTGTTGCGCATCATCGCGGGCCTGGAGACGGCCGATGTCGGGACCATCCACTTCAGCGGCGAAGACACCACCGACGTGCACGTGCGCGAGCGCAACGTGGGCTTCGTGTTCCAGCACTACGCGCTGTTCCGCCACATGACCGTGTTCGAGAACGTGGCCTTCGGCCTGCGCGTGAAGCCCCGCGGCGAGCGCCCGAGCGAAGCGCAGATCAAGCAGAAGGTGACCGACCTGCTCAAGCTCGTGCAGCTCGACTGGCTGGCCGACCGCTACCCTTCGCAGCTGTCCGGCGGCCAGCGCCAGCGCATCGCGCTGGCCCGCGCGCTGGCGGTGGAGCCCAAGGTGCTGCTGCTCGACGAGCCCTTCGGCGCTTTGGACGCCAAGGTGCGCAAGGAACTGCGCCGCTGGCTGCGCCGCTTGCACGACGAGCTGCACGTGACCAGCATCTTCGTGACCCACGACCAGGAAGAGGCCCTGGAGGTGGCCGATCGCGTGGTCGTGATCAACCAGGGCCGCATCGAGCAAAGCGGCTCGCCCCAGCAGGTGTGGGACCAGCCCGCGAGCCCCTTCGTCTACGGCTTCCTGGGCGACGTGAACCTGTTCCATGGCCGCGCCCACGAAGGGCTGGTGCACCTGGACGGCATGCAGATCGACTCGCCCGAACACCAGACCGCGCAGAACGCCAAGGCCTTTGCCTATGTGCGGCCGCACGACCTGGATGTGCAGCGCTACTCGCCCGGCGCCGGGCTCGACGCCGAAGGCCGCCCGCGCGGCATCGTGGCGCAGCTGAGCCGCGCCATCGTGGTGGGCCCCATCGCGCGGCTGGAACTTATTCCTTCCGACGATCACAAACCAGCGGACAATGCGTCCCCGGACCACTTGATCGAAGCGCAGATCCCTGCGCAGCAGTTCAAGGAGATGGGTTTCAAAGAGGGTGAAACGCTGGTGGTGACACCGCGCCGCGCCCGGGTTTTTCTGGACCACGCCGCGGGGATCTGATTCCCCCCTGAGTCGCCTTCGGCGCCATCCCCCTGTGGGGGACGCACCCGGTGGACTGGCGGAGCCAGATCCACGGGTGCACTGGCGCGGACCGTGCCCGTTTCACCGGCGGCACCGTTTGCAACGGCTTATTGGATGAGGGATAAAAAATGAATTGGTTGACCGCGAACCCGCGCCGTGTGCTGGCACTGATCAGCGCTGCCTGCGTGGCCATGCTGGCTTTTGGCATGTACCTGCAGCATGTGGTGGGCCTGGAGCCTTGCCCCATGTGCATCGTTCAGCGCTACGCACTGATCGGCGTTGCCATCTTCACCGGCCTGGCCGCCGCGCGCGACTCGCGCGGCTGGTGGATGTCGATGGCGGGCATCGCCGTCATCGCCTCCGGCTTCGGCGCCTTCGTGGCAGCCCGCCAGAGCTGGCTGCAGTGGTACCCGCCCGAAGTCGCCACCTGCGGCCGCGACTTCTACGGCATGATCGAAAACTACCCCATCAGCCGCGCCATCCCCATGATCTTCCGCGGCTCGGGCGACTGTGCTGCCATCGACTGGACCTTCCTGGGTGGATCGATTGCCAACTGGTCGTTCGTCTGCTTCGTGGGCTTTGCGGTGGTGCTGCTGGCGTTGCTGGTGCGCGCTCTGAGGGGCGGCAGCCATAAAGGTTCGGGGTATTCGATAGCGTGACGCCACCAGGTGTTGGACATACAGAAAAGGCGCTCATTGAGCGCCTTTGCTTTGGGTACAACTTGCTGATTGTTCTCAAGTCAGATTGGATTGTTCGCGTAGCCGGCGGACATCAATATTTCCGTAGACCGCGTCAAGTCCATCGATGAAGTAGCGACTGACGGCATTGGTGAATGTGGCCCCTGAAAAATAGCTTTCGAACCCATACATCGCTTCATCTTTTTCAGTCGCAAGCCGAATGACGGTCCTGTCGAAGTCACGAAGTACAAGCCCATCATTGGTGTTGACGATATGGAATGGCTTGTGAAATTCTCGTGCTTCTGCATGCCCACACCACACCCAGTTGCCCCGCATAAACTCGTCACCCGTGCTTTTGCCTTCGAATATGGATTGAGCAAGGCGTATCGAATCAGGATCAACGCGATACGAATCACCGGAACAATTCAGGATGCAGATGTGCATAGCGGGTTCAGGTTCAAGTACCTGTCCAATCAGCGATTTGCCTGAATGCGTCAAAACCTCGAACAGATCCCCTCGTTCAAGCAATTTCCGGCCTGTCTTCTTATGTGCTTCGGATGACTGCCGCCTTTTGAGGCGTGCTGGCTTTTCCGTGAGGCGCGTCCTGAGGTCTTGGACTGCGGCGGACCATTCAGCGAGCTCCCCGCTTTCCAGCCAAAGGTCTCGAAGTTCGGAGGGTTCGATTTCTATTCTGTCGAGCACAAGAAGCGCTGTCTCCAATAACGCTTTGCTTGGCACCAGATTCATCGACTTTACCCACCTATCGACCGACTCCGAATAAGCGTCGATTGAGCCGGGCCGCCCGAGCAGGCTGGCAACGACCTCGCTTGCCGCGATAGCTTCACCCGCAGTTGTCGCATCCAGTGGCCGAAGGCCAACGTCCATGACATTTTGGAGGGTGATCTCGACAATCTTCAAACTTGAAGATTTTTCGAGATGGCTGACCCAATCAAGAGCAGCATCGTTTCCAAATGATTGATGGGACCACGCACCCATTTAAAACCTTTCTCATCAGTTGCAGATCGCAGTAGCGGTGATCCCCAGTGATCCACTGCTTGGAAACACCAACCCCTGCGTCCCATCCACCCACGCCGGCAGTTTGTCCATTACGCGGGCCAGCAGCGGCGCCGCCTGCCAGTGTGCCAGCCAGGCCTGCAGATGGGGCCAGGGCTGGGCGTCCCACCACGGTGCATCGATCGCCGCGAACTGGCGCACGAACGGGCTGATGGCCATGTCGGCCAGCGCCGCATGGGTGCCGAACAGGTGGGGCTGGGTGGACAGGCGCGCGTCCAGCAGGCCCAGCCAGGCAGTGGCTTTGGCACGCTCGGTGTCGATGTCGGTGTCCGGGTAGCGGCTGGGGTACTTGCAACGGTCCAGCGCGTGTTTGAACGGGCCATCGCATTCGGCAATCAGCGCCAGCATGTCCTGCAGATTGCCATCGCTCGGCGCCAGCCAGTCGCAGGGGTCGTGCCGCTGCAGGGCCCACAGCATGATGTCCAGGCTCTGGTCCAGCACCTGCCCGTCCGCCAGCACCAGCACGGGCACGGTCGCTTTGGGCGAGGCCTGCAGCAGGCCCTGGGGCTTGCTGCGCAACACCACCTCGCGCAATTCGCAGACCTGGCCGCTGACGGCCAGCGCCAGCCGTGCGCGCATGGCATACGGGCAGCGGCGAAAGGAGTAGAGAACGGGCAGGGCGCTCAAGCGGAGCCGTCCTCGCCTGTCACCCCACCTGTCGCCTCATCCGTGACGATGCGCCGCGCCGGGTTGCCCGGCTGGCGTGCGCCCAGGTGGGCTTCGCCGCGTTGGTCTGCCAGGTCCATCTGGCGTTGACGCTCGGCCAAGGCACGTTCCTGCTCTGGCGTTCGGGTGCCGTGGCAATAGGGGCAACTTACGCCGCGCACATAGTATGGCGACGCAAGCTCGGCCTCGCCCAGCGGCATGCGGCAGGACCGGCACAGCTGGTGGTGGCCGCGCACCAGGCCGTGGCCCACCGACACGCGCTCGTCGAACACGAAGCAGTCGCCCTGCCAGCGGCTGGCGTCCTCGGGCACGGTTTCCAGATATTTGAGGATGCCGCCTTCGAGGTGGAACACCTCCTCGAACCCCTGCGACTTGAGCAGCGCGGTGGACTTCTCGCAGCGGATGCCGCCGGTGCAGAACATGGCCACGCGCGGCTTGCCGGCCAGCACGCCGCCCGGTTGCGACTGCGCGGCCACCCAGGCCGGAAACTCCGCAAAGCTGCTGGTGTGCGGGTTGACGGCACCCTGGAAGGTGCCGATGCCCACTTCGTAGTCGTTGCGCGTGTCGACCACCACCACGCCGGGGTCGTCGATGAGCGCGTTCCAGTCCTCGGGCCTCACATAGGTGCCCGCGTTGCGCGCCGGGTTCAGGCTCGGCACGCCCAGGGTGACGATCTCGCGCTTGAGCCGCACGCGCATGCGGTAGAACGGCAGGCGCTCCGCATACGCCTCCTTGTGCTGCAGGGCGGCGAACCGCGGGTCGCTGCGCAGCCAGGCCAGCACGGCGTACACGCCCTGCGGTTCGCCCGCGATGGTGCCGTTGATGCCCTCGGGCGCCAGCAGCAGCATGCCGCGCACGCCGTGTGTGTCGCACAGGGACTGCAAGGGCTCGCGCAGGTCTGCAAAGTCCGGCAGGTCGACGAACTGGTAGAGGGCGGCGGTGAGAAAGCGGGGTGTGACCGAGTCCACAAAAATAGCGGGAGGGATGAGAAAAGGGAGGGGCAGGGGGCTGATGATAGCGGTCACTTTTCGTTACGATGTGCGTTGGGGCGCGCACGGCACGCTCTCACCACCGCGGGACGCAGGGCTTTTATGGGCAAGGAATCCACAGTCAACCTCTTTCGCCGGCTGGAGCAGCTCAACGGCATCGGCGCCGCGCTGTCGCGTGAGCGGGACATCGACCGGCTGCTGGAGAACATCCTGGAGGCCGCCAAGGCCATCACCGGCGCCGATGGCGGCACGCTCTACAGCGTGACGGACGACGGCACGGCGCTCAAGTTCGAGATCCTGCGCACGGATTCGCTCGGCATCCGCCTGGGCGGCACCACGGGCAAGCCCATCGACTTTCCGCACCTGCCGCTGCGCCACGCCGACGGCTCGCCCAATGATTCGCTGGTGGCCGCGCACGCCGCCATCCACGACCGCACGGTGAACATTGCCGATGCGTATGCCGCGGCGGGGTTCGACTTCTCGGGCACGCGGGCGTTCGATGCGCGCACCGGCTACCGCTCGCGCTCGTTCCTGACCGTGCCGATGAAGAACCACGACCATGAGCTCATCGGCGTGCTGCAGCTCATCAACCCGCACGACCCGGACACCGGCGACGTCACCACGTTCTCGGAGGCCGACCAGAGCCTGGCGGAGTCGCTGGCATCGCAGGCTGCCATCGCGCTCACGAACCGGCTGCTCATCACACAGCTGGAGCGGCTGTTCGAGTCGTTCGTGAACCTCATCAACCTGGCCATCGACGAAAAGTCCCCCTACACCGGCGGCCACTGCCAGCGCGTGCCGGCGCTCACCATGATGCTGGCCGAAGCCGTGAACGCCACGCAGAGCGGCCCGCTGGCCGGCTTCAGCATGAGCGACCGCGACCGGTACGAGCTCAAGATGGCCGGCCTGCTGCACGACTGCGGCAAGATCACCACCCCCGTGCACGTGGTGGACAAGGCCACCAAGCTGCAGACCCTATACGACCGCATCGGCGTGGTGGACACCCGCTTCGAGGTGCTCAAGCGCGATGCCGAGCTGGCCGCGCTGCGCCGCCAGCTGGCGCTGCGCCCGGTGGTGGACGCGCGCGCCGAGGGCCAGGAGCTGCTGGGCCTGCAGCACGAGATCCAGGCGCTGGAAGAAGACCGCGACTTCCTGCGCCGCTGCAACACCGGCAGCGAAGCCATGCGGGCCGAAGACCAGCAGCGCGTGCGCGACATCGCCGCCCTGCGGCACTGGCGCAACCCGCAGGGCGTGCAGACCAGCTTTCTGACCGCCGAAGAGGTGGAGAACCTCACCATCCGCTCGGGCACCCTGAACCAGGCCGAGCGCGACACCATCAACTACCACATCGTCGCCACCATCAAGATGCTGGAGACGCTGCCCTGGCCCCGGCACCTCAAGAACGTGCCCGAGTACGCAGGCGGCCACCACGAGCGCATGGACGGCAAGGGCTACCCCCGAGGCCTCACGCGCGAGCAGATGTCGCTGCAGGCCCGCATGATGGGCATCGCCGATATCTTCGAGGCACTGACCGCGGCCGACAGGCCGTACAAAAGCGGCATGACGCTGTCGCAGGCGCTGGCGATCATGTGCCGCATGCGGGACAACGGGCACATCGACCCGGACCTGTTCGAGGTATTCGTGCGCGAAGGGGTGTACCTGCGCTACGGCCAGGAATTTCTCGACGCCGGGCAGGTGGATGGGGTGGACATCGCGGCGCTGGGGTTTGCGTAGCGCCGGCTTGGCCGCCTGACCCCGTCCGTGGACCGTGGAACGAACGCCTGCGCCACCCTGCCAATGCCGCTGCACGTCTGAACGCCCCCGCGCCTCGGGCTTGTCTCCACCTCTGGCAAGGGAGCATTTGCTATATTTTTAATAGCTATTGGCGACCGTCCAGAGAGCGGTAGCTGCCTTTTTTATTCCAATTCATCGATCTCGCTGCGCGCCTGGGCCATCAACCAGTCGCAGAAGGCCGCCATGGCGCCGGTGGCCGGGCGTGACTG
Organism: Acidovorax sp. LjRoot194; assembly: GCF_964253015.1. Classification (NCBI taxonomy): domain Bacteria; kingdom Pseudomonadati; phylum Pseudomonadota; class Betaproteobacteria; order Burkholderiales; family Comamonadaceae; genus Acidovorax; species Acidovorax sp. LjRoot194. Next base: position 2,551,508 of record NZ_CAXUQB020000001.1, read on the forward strand.
CAGCCGCGTGATCCAGTAAGAGCCGCGCTGCAGCTCCTGCGGGAACGGCCGCACCAGCCGCCCCTGGCGCAGCTCGCGCGTGAACATGCGCACCGGCAGCAGTGCCATGCCGGCGCCCTGCGCAGCGGCTTCAGCCAGCGTGAGCGATGAGTCGAACACGGCGCCGCGCACCACCGGGCAGGGTGCGCCCGCCGCCTCGAACCAGGCCGCCCACTCGTCGGCGCGGTAGCTGCGCAGCAGCGGCTGGCGCGCCAGGTCGGCAGCGGTGCGCAGGCCGTGGGCCAGGGCCGGGGTGCACATCACCGACATCGGCGCGTCCATGATGCGTTCGGCGTGCGTGCCATGCCACGCGCCGTCGCCGAACCGGATCGCAAAGTCCAGCCCTTCGCCGGCCATGTCCACCCGGTTGTTGTGGGTGAGCAGGCGCAGGTCCACGAACGGGCACGCCGCCTGAAAGTCGCGCAGCCGGGGCAGCAGCCAGCCGACGGCGAACGTGCCCACGGCGCCCACGGTCAGCACCTCGCGCGGGCGGGTGTCGCCCAGCTTCTCCAGCGCCCGCGCCAGGTTGGCGAACGACTCCACCACCACGGGCAGCAGCGCCTGGCCCTCGTCCGTCAGCGCCAGGCCGCGCGGCAGGCGGCGAAACAGCGGCTTGCCCAGGCGGTCTTCGAGCTTGCGGATGTGCTGGCTCACCGCGGTCTGGGTGACGTGCAGTTCCTCGGCCGCGCGCGTGAGGTTCAGGTGGCGCGCCGAGGCTTCGAAGGCGCGCAGGGCGTTCAGTGGCAGGTGCATTGCGAAGGCTGAGAGCGGATCACACAACTCGGCGCAGCGGGTCGGGCCAGGCGATGCGATGCGGACAGTGCGGTAGTACTGGGACCCGGGCGCCGCAGTGACGCCGAAAGCGTTGTGTGTGCCGCTCCAAGTTTTTGTTGGGGCTGGCGGCAATTATTGTCGATGGTGCTGCGGGCCCGGAGTCCTTATCGTTCAGGCCTTGTTTCCACTTCACTCCCCATTTTTATGCAAAGACGACAGTTTTCCTTGGGCTTGATGGCCGCTGCAGCGGTACCTCTGTGGGGTTGTGCCGGCGCCGGCAATGCCGCCGGCGGGCCGGGTCGCGCTGCCGGCGGCCACATTGCGCGGGCCTGGAACGACACCCTGGCCGGCATCGAACGCACCGCCCAGGGCCGCCTCGGTGTGGCCATGCTCGACACCGGCACGGGCTTGGCGCTGGGCTGGCGCCAGGACGAGCGTTTTGCCATGGCCAGCACCTTCAAGGCGGTGCTGGCGGGCTGGATGCTGGCGCTGGTGGACCAGGGCAAGGAGCGCCTGGATACGCGCGTGCACTACGCCGCGGCCGATGTGGTGGCGTATTCACCCGCCAGCGGCCCCCGCGCGGGCGACGGCGGCGGCCTGACGGTGGGCGAGCTGTGCGCCGCCACCGTGAGCCTGAGCGACAACACCGCCGCCAACGTGCTGCTGGCGCGCCACGGCGGGCCGGCCGCGTTCACCGCCTTCGTGCGGTCGCTGGGCGACGGCATCACCCGGCTGGACCGCACCGAGCCCACGCTGAACGAAGCCCGGGTGGGCGACCCGCGCGACACCACCACGCCGCTGGCCATGCTGCAGACCCTGCAGAAACTGGTGCTGGGCGACGTGCTCACCCCCGCGTCGCGCGCCTGGCTGCAGCGCTGGCTCGTGGAGACCAGCACCGGCGACAAGCGCCTGCGCGCCGGCGTGCCGGGCTGGAAGGTGGGGGACAAGACGGGCACCACCAACAGCGGCACCTCCAACGACATCGCTGTGATGTGGCCGCCAGGTGGCGGGGCGCCGGTGGTGGTGACTTGCTACATCACCGCGTCGACGGCGTCGTCTGAACAGCGCGATGCGGCGATTGCGCAGGTGGCGCGTGCGGTGGTGGCTGCCAGGCAGGGGTAGCTTTCAGTCCCGGTCAAGCCTCAGTCACCGCTTCACCGTTCGGGCTGAGCCTGTCGAAGCCTCTCTTGGCGCTTCGACGGAGCTCAGCGTGAACGGTTTGTGGTGATGGGGCTGGGCATGCGAACCAGGGATAGGTCTCAGTCACGGCAGACCGTTCGTGCTGTGTCTCAGCCGCCACCGACCGTTCGGGCTGAGTCTGAGTAGCCACCCACCGTTCGGGCTGAGCCTGTCGAAGCCTTGCGCGGCGCTTCGACGAGCTCAGCGTGAACGGGTGTGAGGTTGCCATGCCCTACGGTCACGCCAACTGAAAACCGCAAGCCGCAAGCCGCAGGCCACCAACCAAAAATTCAGAGCTTCTTCACCAGCACCTGGCTTCTGCGGTCCCAGTTGTACTTGCGCTTGCGTGCATCCGGCAGCCAGTCCGGGTCCACCGGCTGAAACCCGCGCTTGATGAACCAGTGCATGGTCCGCGTGGTCAGCACGAAGATGCTGTCCAGTCCCAGGATGCGGGCGCGCTGCTCGATGCGCTTGAGCAGCTTTTCGCCGTCGCCCGTGCCCTGGCTTTGGGGCGACACGGTCACCGCGGCCATCTCGGCCGTCCGGGCTTCGGGGTAGGGGTAGAGCGCTGCGCAGCCAAAGATCACGCCGTCGTGTTCGATGATGGTGTAGGTGGCGATGTCGCGCTCGATCTCGGTGCGGTCGCGCTTGACCAGCGTGCCGTCCTTTTCGAACGGCTCGATCAGTTGCAGGATGCCGCCCACGTCGTCGATGGTGGCCTCGCGCAGCTCTTCAAGCTTTTCGTCGATGACCATGGTGCCGATACCATCGTGCACGTACACCTCCAGCAGCAGCGACCCGTCCACCGCAAACGGCAGGATGTGGCTGCGCTCCACGCCGGCCTTGCAGGCCTTCACGCAGTGCTGCAGGTAAAAACCGGTGTCGGTGGGCGTTTGCGCCTCGGGCAGCGTGGCCAGCAGGGCCTGCGCGGCGGCCAGCGGCAGCTCGGTGTCGATGGGGTTGTCTTCGCTCTCGGGCTCGTTCGGCTGCATGCGGATGCCGGGCACCTCGGTCAAGAAGATCAGCTTGTCCGCGCGCAGCTCGATGGCCACGCTGGTGGCCACTTCTTCCATGCTCAGGTTGAAGGCCTCGCCCGTGGGCGAGAAGCCGAAAGGCGACAGCAGCACCAGCGCCCCCATGTCCAGCGTGCGCTGGATGCCGGCCACGTCCACCTTGCGCACCAGGCCCGAGTGCTGAAAGTCCACCCCGTCCACGATGCCCACGGGCCGCGCCGTGAGGAAGTTGCCCGAGATCACCCGCACCGTCGCGCCCGCCATGGGCGTGTTGGGCAGGCCCTGGCTGAACGCGGCCTCGATCTCGTAGCGCAGCTGGCCCGCGGCCTCCTGCGCGCAGTCAAGCGCCACCGAGTCGGTGATGCGGATGCCGTGCGAGTATTTGGCCGCATGCCCCTTGGCCGCCAGCTGCTCGTTCACCTGCGGGCGAAAGCCGTGCACCAGCACGATCTTCACGCCCATGGCCTGGATCAGCGCCAGGTCCTGCGCCAGGCTGTGCAGCTTGCCCGCCGCAATCGCCTCGCCCGTGAGGCCGATCACGAACGTCTGGTTGCGAAACTTGTGGATGTACGGCGCGACCGAGCGGAACCAGGGCACGAAGGTGAAATTGAAAACGGCGGACATGGCGGGTGGTGTGTGAAAGCCTGCGGTGTAAATCCGCTGTAGGCGCGCATCATAAGCATGCAGGGCATCCTTGTGGTGACCGCGCGCCTCATTGCGTGGCGCCGTGGCGCTGAAACAGCGCCAGCCGCTCGGCAAAGGGCTCCAGAACCAGCGAATCTTCCGCACCGCCGCACGACCCGGGCCGCACGGCGAGCGTCAGGCCCTGGGCCGCCAGCAGCGCCTGCATCTCGTCCTGCGCGATCATGCCGTGGTCCATCAGCGCACCCACCAGGGCGTTGAGCGCGGGCTGGTGGCCGTGCAGCAGCGCCTGGGTGCGCTGGTACTGCGACTGGAGCAGGGCCTCGATGGCGGCATTGCTGGGGCCGACGTCGGTGTTGATGTGGTTGTCCATCTCCACCGTGGCGTCGGTGCGGCTGATGCGCGCGCCAAAGCCATGGTGGCGCACGTAGCGCGCGGCCTCGGCCGTCACCTGCTTGTAGTCCTGCTCGGCGCCCGTGGTGCAGGCCATCTCGCCGAACACCAGCTCTTCGGCCACGCGGCCGGCCAGGCCCACGCACATCATGTCCAGCGCATTCTGGCGCGTGGTGACCTTCAGGCCCGCAAAGCTGTTGTAGCCGCCCTCGAACGAGGCGATGTTGATCTTCACCTCCTGCGGGGCCTGGCCGAACAGCAGACAGTAGACCAAAGCATGCCCGGCCTCGTGCACCGCCAGCAGCGCGCGAAAATCCGCGTTGGCGCGCTGCTTGAGGCGGTTGAGTTCCAGCGCCACCGCGAACTGGCGCTCGTGCGTGCCGCCGTGGGCGTCGGTGCCTTGCACGGCCAGGTGGCGGCGGTCTGCCGCGAGGTGGATGGCGAACACCTGCGACAGCGGCAGCGATTGCTCCATCACCCACAGCGTGGCCTTGACCAGATTCGCGCTCAGGATGGCGTGCACCGACGAGAACAGGGGCCGTGTGCCCTGCGCGGGGAAGACCGCGTTGGCGTAGATCTCGCGCTGCACGTCCTCTCCGATCGCAAAGCGCACGCCGCACTGGGCGGCCACGTCCTGCACGTAACGGTCGCACAGCTGGCGGATCAGCAGCTCGTACGTGGCGCGGCTGAACGACGGGTAGATCACATGCTCGTTGCCCAGCCGCGCGATCTGCTCGGGCTTGAAGCGCTCGGACAGCGCCTTCTTCACGTCGATGATGGACAGCTTGCGCGTGAGGCGGTGAAAGATGTCGGCGTCGGTGTCGCAGTCTTCCACGCGCTGCGCGGTCTCGTGGTACATCTCGTCGAGGTTGCCGCACACGAAGACCAGCAGCCGGCTGTAGTCGGTCTCCCACGACTGGTTGGAGCGCTGGAACTCCATGTACATCGCCAGCACCTTGGCCGAAGGCCATTGCATGATCTCCGCCAGGGGTTCGGAGAGCTTGAGCATGCGCTTGAGCTCCTGCGCGTCCCACGCGTCGAGCTGAAAGCGGTAAGGCTTCTTGCCCGCGCGTTCGTTCTCGTCGTCCTCGGCGCGCTCGGCCTCGTAGTGGCTGTCGGCCAGCTTGCGTTCGATGTTGGACAGGGCCGTCAGCGCGGGCGGCAGGCGCCCGTCCGACAGCAGGGACCAAACGTCCTGGTAGCGCTCGACCTTGGCCTCTTCGCCCTTGCGGTCCACCGTGCGAAAGCGCTGGAACTCGTCCAGCACCAGCATGCCCGGCGCGCCTTCGGAGATGCCGGAGTCCGCCAGCATGCCGGAGATGGTGGAGCTGCGGTAGCCCGCGCCGTGGCTGAAGCCGTCCATCTGCACTTCGACAAAGCGGTCGTAGAAGCCCAGCAGCTGGGCCAGGCGCCGCGTGAGCTGCGTCTTGCCCGTGCCGGTCAGGCCCCACAGGCAGACGATGACCGGGCGGCGGATGAGCTGCGGCAGCACGTACCAGGCGCGCACCGCATCGATCACGCGGTCGATGACCTCGTCGATGCCGACGAGCTCGGTCTTGAGTTGCGCCGCGGTGTCGGCCAGGTGCTGCTGGCGCTGGGCCAGTTCGGCGGCGGTGGGCAGCCGGTGTGTTGGCACAGCCGCTGCACTGTGCGCGGGTGGCAGCCCGTGCAGGGCCACAGTGGCGTCCACGTTCAGCGTGCGGGGTTCCGCCGGGTCGGGCGTTGCCCTGGATGCAGGTTGCCCTGGGTGCCCAGGTTGGGCGACGCCCCACGGCGCCCGGGTGTCCGCCAGTGCGGCGGCGGGATGGTTGTTGTCAGTCATGGAAAGAAACGTCTGTTCGTGTCGCCTTGCGCAGGGCGACCTTGTCCGCGCGGCGCTGGGCGCCGGCGCTTCGGATGTGCTTGCCTGCCGCACTCGACAGGCTGCGCTGGGCCAGCGCAGTGGCCACAGGGTTTCGGGGCGGGCCCGAGGCCTCGAGCTTCAGAACCAGGGGCTGCTTCATGCGGCGCAGCTTCTTGACTTGACCCTGGGCAAAGGCCCGAGAGATTTTTTGAGCACTCATGTGCACTCCACAAACAAAAAACCCCGGCAAGGTAGCCAGGGCTTGTGGAGCGCTGCACGGGGTGCAATAGCGCGCTTGTCGGCCTTGGCTGGACTTGTGAATGCACAGTCCAGCCGGGGCGGTGGACTGTGGTCAGGTGATTGCGGACAAAGGAACAAACATAGCGGTGACCTCCAGTGGTTTCAGCGGCTGCGTGGCGGTGTGCCCGTGGCTGAAAGAAAGAAGCGCGAATTGTGGCGAGGGCTCTGCGGCTTGGCAAGCGCTCAGGGCCGTCGCAGCCTGCATCTGTCGCATGAAAGGCACAGTGCGCCGCAGCCGGCGCGTGTGCGCGGGTGGCCGTGGGGCAGGGCGGGTGCGTGCCGGGCTAGGCCTGGCGGCGGTAGCTCCACCCGGCCGCGTGCAGCCATTCCTGCTGGTCGCGCGCCTGCACCACCAGCTCGACCAAGTCGCGGCCGTCGTTCAGGGGTACCTGAACGGTCATGCCCGCGCGGTCGGGCGACAGCGGCAGCAAGAACTGGCTGTCGTCCCAGAACAGGTAGCCGGGCAGGTCGGGCAGTTCGCGGAGCGTTGCTGCGGGCACGCCGAACGCGAGCGGAATCGATTCGGGCGCCTCGTTCGCCAGCAGCCAGTGGCTGTCCAGGCGCGCCACCCACGGTGCGGGCAGCGGCGCGGCGGCGCGGGGCATCTGCTGCGCCATGGGCATGGTCACCCAGTAGTGCCCGGCCGTGGCAGGCTCGCGCGACAGCAGGTAGCGGCGGCCGTCGGCCTGCTCCCAGCGGTACTGGGTGCGCGGCTGCGCGTCGGACCACCACCAGCCGTCGCTGCGCAGGCGCAGCCCGGCGCTCAGCATCGTCCAGCTCCTGGCCTCGGCAGACCACACCCACAGGTCGATCTGCTGGCTGTCGGGCGAGGTGGCTTTCAAGGGCTTGGCGGACCGGCCGTAGATGCCCAGCACCGCATCGACCGCGCTGGCCGACGAGGTGGCCAGTGACGGGGCCGCCGTCAAGACCTTGGGCGGCAGCGCTGCGAGCTGCCCGGTCTCCTGCAGCGCCCGCAGCAGGATGCCTTCGGCCACCGGCCCGGGCTTGAAGGCCGATGCGCTGCCGGTGATCAGCAGCGCCATGCCCGCCTGCGGCAGCACGTAGAAGTCGCTCGAATAGAACATGGTGCCGCCGCTCTTTTGCCAGGCCAGCACGCCCGCGGCAGACAGGCCCTGCTGCTGCGCGCTGTCCCACCCCAGGCCCCACTGCCAGTCGGGCGTCAGGTCGGCGCGCAGGCCCGGGTTCTGGCCGCGGCCCATCTCCAGCACACCGGCCTTGGAGACGACGCGCCGGCCGTCGTATTCGCCGCCCTGCAGCAGCATGGTGGCCAGCTTCATCATGTCGCCGGGCGTGGTGCACAGCCCGCCGGTGGCGTAGCCCATCACGAACTCCTGGGCCTGGCGCTGCTTGCGGATGTAGCCGTGGGCGAAGCTGCCTTCGGGCAGCGGCAGCAGGGTGTAGCCCGAGCGGGCCATGCCCAGCGGGTTGAGCAGGGCCGACTGCACGAACGCCGGGTAGGTCTGCCCGGTCACTGCGAGCACGATGCGCTCGATCAGCGTGAAGCCGTCGTTGCAGTACACCGCCAGCGCGCCGGGCGCGTGCTTGAGGTGGGCGTCGGCCAGCGCTTCTTCCAGCTCGGCGGCATAGCCTGGCAGCGGCGCGGTGGCGAACAGGTTGTGCGTGTGCGTGCCCGGCAGCCCCGATGCATGGCTGAGCAGGTGGCGCACGGTGATGTCGCGGTAGCCCGGCGACAGCATGGTGAACTGCGGCAGGTAGCGCACCACCGGCGCATCGAGCTGCACCAGCTGCCGGTCCACCAGCACCATCACGGCCAGCGCCGCCACCACCTTGCTCACGGAGCCCACGTTGAAGCGCGTGTCCGGCGTCGCCAGCGCGCGGGTGGTGTCGTCCAGCACGCCGAAGGCCTCCTGCCACACCAGCCGGTCGCCCTGCAGCAGGGCGACGGAGGCCGCCCGCGCCTCACCGCGCTGCATGGCTTGGCGGATTTCGCTGCGGCCCCAGGCCATGGTGGCCGCGAGCGTGGGGCCGGGGTTGCCGGTGCCTCCACAGGCCGGCAGCAGGGGCGCCAGGGTGGCGGCGCCGGCCCACGCCAGCCAGTCGCGGCGCGAGGGGTGCGGGGGCTGTGCGGGCGTCGCGCTGTCGTCCGGTGAAAACGGGGTGGCTGATGTCTGCGGGAGCATGCGGTCAAAATCCTGAGGGGCACCCGCCACGCAGACATCGTCGGGGCGGAATGGGGTGTGCGCATTACATCCTGAAATCCACCCCATCAAAAAGTAGCACTCGGCAAAAAGACGGCACCGAGCGGGGCCTGCGCGGGTGCCGTGCGAGGTGCGGCGCGGCGGTGCGCATGGCCTGTGTTGCACAGGGCCAACGCCTGCCTCCGATAATGCGTGCCTTCATGACCGAATCCGCGCCTCCTACCTCCCCGCCAGCAGCAGCCCCGCCCACTGCCCCCAAAACCGCGCCGCTGCGCATCACCTTCCCGGAGTCGCTGCCGGTGTCGGGCAGGCGCGAGGAGATCATGGCGGCCATCGAGAAGCACCAGGTCGTGATCGTGTGCGGCGAGACGGGCTCGGGCAAGACCACGCAGCTGCCCAAGATCGCGCTGGCGCTGGGCCGTGGCAAGTGCAATGCCAAGCCGGGCCAGAAGGGCCAGCTCATCGGCCACACCCAGCCGCGCCGCATTGCCGCCAGCAGCGTGGCCAAGCGCATTGCCGAAGAACTGAACACCCCGCTCGGTGACGTGGTGGGCTTCAAGGTTCGCTTTCAGGACCGGCTGTCGCGCGATGCGTCGGTCAAGCTGATGACCGACGGCATCTTGCTGGCCGAGACGCAGACCGACCCGCTGCTCAAGGCCTACGACACCATCATCATCGACGAGGCGCACGAGCGCAGCCTGAACATCGACTTCCTGCTGGGCTACATCCGCCAGATCCTGCCGCGCCGGCCGGACCTCAAGGTCATCGTCACGTCGGCCACCATCGATGCGGACCGGTTTGCGAAGCATTTCGAATCCACCAAAGGACCCGCGCCCATCATCTACGTGTCGGGGCGCACGTTCCCTGTTGAGCAACGCTGGCGCGCCTTCGAGGACACGCGCGACTACGGCCTCAATGAAGCCATCGCCGATGGGGTGGACGAACTCTGGCAGGGCAATGCCGGTGGCGACATCCTCATCTTCCTGCCCGGCGAGCGCGAGATCCGCGAGGCGGCCGACCACCTGCGCAAGCACCTGGCCCACCAACCGGTCATGCGCAATGCCGAGGTGCTGCCGCTGTTCGCCCGCCTGTCGCAGGCCGAGCAGGACCGCATCTTTGACGGCCACACCGGCCGCCGCCTGGTGCTGGCGACCAATGTGGCCGAGACCTCGCTCACCGTGCCGGGCATCCGGTACGTCATTGACGCAGGCACGGCGCGCGTGAAGCGCTATTCTTTCCGTAGCAAGGTGGAGCAGTTGCTGGTCGAGCCCATCAGCCAGGCCGCGGCCAACCAGCGCGCGGGCCGCTGCGGGCGCGTGGCCAACGGCATCTGCATCCGCCTGTACGACGAGGCGGACTTCAACGCCCGCCCGCGCTTCACCGACCCCGAAATCCTGCGGTCATCGCTGGCCGGCGTCATCCTGCGCATGAAGTCGCTGCACCTTGGCGACGTGGTGCAGTTTCCGTTCATCGAGGCCCCGTCGGGCCGCGCCATTGCCGACGGCTACCAGCTGCTGGCCGAGCTGGGCGCGGTGGACGAGGCCAACGAGCTCACGCCCATGGGCGTGGAGCTGTCGCGCCTGCCGCTGGACCCGCGTGTGGGCCGCATGATTCTGGAGGCGCGCGACCGCAAGGCGCTCGACGAAGTGCTGGTCATCGCCAGCGCCCTGAGCGTGCAGGACGTGCGCGACCGGCCCATGGAGGCCCAGCAGCAGGCCGACCAGGCGCATGCCAAGTTCGACGACGAAAAGAGCGAATTCAGCGGCTACCTCAAGCTCTGGAAGTGGATCAACGAGGCCCGCGGCGGCGCGCCCACGCTGCCCTCGGCCCGCGCGCAGAAGGCCATGGCCCACCAGCGCGCCCCGTCGCAGGCCCACCTGCCCGTGGCCCAGCGGCTGGTGGCCGCTGCGGCACCCGCGCCCGCCGTGGCCAGTGCCTCGGCACCGGCGCCCACTCACAAGCTGAGCAACCGCCAGTACGAGCAGTTGCTGCGCCAGAACTTCATCAGCATCCGCCGCCTGCGCGAGTGGCGCGACATCCACACCCAGCTGCTCACCGTGGTCACCGAGCACAAGTGGCCCATCAACACGCAGCCTGCCAGCTACGAGCAACTGCACCTGTCCATGCTGGCCGGGCTGCTGGGCAACATCGGCGCGCGCAGCGAAGAGGAAGACTGGTACCTGGGCGCGCGCGGCATCAAGTTCTACAAGCACCCGGGCGCGCACCTGTCGAAGAAGCCCGGCCGCTGGATCGTAGCGGCCGAACTGGTGGAGACCACGCGCCTGTTCGGCCGGGGCATCGCCGCCATCGAGCCGCAGTGGATCGAGCAGGTGGGCGGCCATCTGCTGAAAAAGCAGCTGCTCGACCCGCACTGGGAGAAGAAGTCGGCCGAGGTGACGGCACTGGAGCGCGCCACGCTCTACGGCATCGTGATCTACAGCGGCCGCCGCATCAACTTCGGCAAGATCGACCCGTACGCTGCACGCGAGATCTTCATCCGCGAAGCGCTGGTGGGTGGCAACTGGGAGACCAAGCTGCCGTTCTTGGCCGCCAACCAGAAGATGATTGCCAAGGTCGAAGAGCTCGAACACAAGTCGCGCCGACAGGACGTGCTGGTGGACGACGAGCTCATCTACGCCTTTTACGACCAGCAACTGCCGCCGGACATCTGCAACGGCCATGGCTTCGAGGCCTGGTACCGCGAAGAGTCGAAGAAGCGCCAGATGGGCGCCGCGCCCGGCCAGCCCGAGCTGCTCAAGCTCACGCGCGAAGAACTCATGCGCCACGAGGCCGCGGGCATCACCAGCAACGCGTTTCCCAAGACGGTGCGCCTGGGTGGGGTGGACTGCACAGCCACCTACCTGCACGAGCCCGGCGACCCGCGTGACGGCATCACCGTGACCATCCCGCTGTTCGTGCTCAACCAGGTGAACGACGAGCGCTGCGAGTGGCTGGTGCCCGGCATGCTCAAGGACAAGATCCAGGCCCTGCTCAAGAGCCTGCACCAGCGCCCGCGCAGCCGCTTCGTGCCGCTGCCCGAGTCGGCCACGCGCCTGGCCGCGTTGTTCAACACGCCCGAGCGGTTTGGCACCGGCAGCCTCACGGACGCACTGCTCAAGCAGGTGCGCGACGAGACATCGCTCGATGTGAAGCGCGCCGACTTCAAGCTGGACATGCTCAGCCCGCACCTGTTCATGAACTTCCGCGTGGTGGACGAGCACGGTCGCCAACTGGGCCATGGCCGCAACCTGGGCGCCCTGAAGGCCGAATGGGGCGCCAAGGCGCGGGGCGCCTTCCAGGCGCTGGCGGGACTCAAGCTCGGTGGTGGCAGCGGTGGTGGCGCTGCAGACAGTGCAAATATTGAGCAAAAACAGCCTCTACCGCTTGCTGGGCGAGCGCAAGCAGCTATTGAATCAGTAGCAAAAGGCGGGGCGGGTGCCAAAGCCGCACCGGCTGCAGCGCCGTCTTCTGCCCCGGCTGCGCCCGCGGGCCAGCGCTACACCGCCTGGACCTTTGGCGAGCTGCCCGAGCTGATGGAGATCAAGAAGAGTGGCCAGACCCTGGTGGGCTTTCCGGCGCTCATCGACGGCGGTGATGCGGTGACCATCGAAGTCTTCGACGAGCCCGAAGTGGCCGCCGCCAAGCACCGCGCCGGGCTGCGCCGCCTGTTTGCGCTACAGATCAAGGACGCGCTCAAGTACCTGGAAAAGAACATCCCCGACCTGCAGAAAATGGCCGTGGCCTACATGCAGGTCGGCCGGTCGCCGGACGGCACCGGCGGCGGCACGCAGGAAGAGCTGCGCGCCCAGATCATCGACGTGGCGCTGGACCGCGCGTTCCTGCTCGACCCGCTGCCCACCGACGAGTACGCCTTCAAGCGCCGCATGGAAGAGGGCCGGGGCCGCCTGACCTTGATCGCCAACGAAGTGGCGCGGCTGGCCTCGGGCATCCTGGTCGAGTACGCCGCCGCCGCCCGCAAGATCAAGGACACCAAGAACGCCCCCGACGCCACGCAGGACGCGCAGCAGCAACTGCAGCGCCTGGTGCCCAAGCAGTTCATCGCGCAGGCGCCCTGGACTCAGCTGGCGCACTTTCCGCGCTACCTCAAGGCCATCACGCTGCGGCTGGACAAGTACCGCGCCGACCCCGCCCGCGACGCCGCCAAGCTGGCTGAACTGCGCCCGCAAGAGCAGCGTTACTGGCGCCTGGTGGCCGAGCGCAAGGGCGCGGTGGATGCCCGCATGCAGGAGCTGCGCTGGCTGCTGGAAGAGCTGCGCGTGAGCTTCTTCGCGCAGGAACTGCGCACGCCGCAGCCAGTGAGCGTCAAGCGGCTGGACAAGCTGTGGGCGCAGATTCAGAGTTAGGCAGTTCGCGTGATGGTCGCCAACTTGAAATTGAAAGCTATATAGCGCCTCTCGACTAAAGTGAAGGAAATAGCTGATTGATCAAATCCCGCACTGCCATGAATTCCCAGCTCAAGTTAGGTTTCAAATGCACCTCGCCATGCGCTAGTGCGTTGCGAATATGGCGGAAGGCTTCCACCAGCCCCTTGGCAAAGTCCTGCTCGTGTAGAGGTCCCACAAAGGGTGTGTGAGGTACTCCCATGAAACGCAGCATTGCCAAATGCTCAGCCTCTCGCTCGGCACGGTAGGCCGAGGCTTCGAAATTAACGTCCAGCAACCAGCGCCGTTCTAGCGCAGTGTCTAACAGCGCTTTAAGAGTGAACTTATCCGTATTTAGCCCTTCCATTTTGGCGCGCGCCTTGATGGCGGCTTCCCCCGCCACATGTATTTGCATCAGAGCCACCTGCAACAAGCGGTAGTTAAAGAATGCGTACAGCCAAGTGTTGCGCGCGTTCTCGTAATGTTGCTGAACGTCTCTAGGTGCGCCGCCGTGTAGTGCTAAACCCTCGATTAACGCGTGGTGCTGTTCCAAAGTGCGATCGCCGATAGACCACCAGCGCTCATCTCGCGCCAATACGGAGGCTAGCGGCTCTAGGCCATCTGGTAGGTCAGTCATGATGAAAAAGTGCCCAAGCAAGGTAAGCCAGCGCGCGTGTTGGAGTCGGGAACCACCTCGGCTTCGACTTCGCAGAACATGTACAGGGGGTAGCCGACTTCGGCGACGTTTCAGGCCTTGAACGTTTACGTAATCAGATAGCCGGCATAGCCAAAGCCTCTATTAAAAAGAAACTCGCAGACCGACACGCCAAAAGCTGCGTGTATGTCACGGGCAAATGCCAGCCGGCAGCTGTCAACAGTGCATCAAAGGTTGCTATGGTTGTCGCATCTGGCGTTATGCGTTTCCTCCCGGCAATTCTAGGTGGGTGCCATACGTTGGAGCATAGTGGGACTGCAGGAGTGTTGAGGTAGGCGGGATAGCTGGGCCCGCGTCGCAAGGGCTCGTGCGTCACATGTGTGACCGTGCATCGGGCCATCCCCCTTGTCTCCGTCTGATGTGGCCCCTAGGCTGGAGGGCTAAGGAGACTGTCTGCCTCATGCGCCCTCACTACAAGTTCTGGCCCCACCGCCTGCCCAAGGCCATCACGCTGCCTGCCACCTCGCTGTGGGACAACCTGGCCATCAGCGCGCGCCGCTACCCGGACAAGGCGGCGCTGGTCTTTTTTGGCAGCACGCTGACCTACCGGCAACTGGTGGAAGGTGCCGAGCGCCTGGCCGCGCGGCTGGCGGACCTGGGCGTGCAGCGCGGCGACCGCGTGGTGCTGTGCATGCAGAACTGCCCCCAGCTGGTGATGGCGCACTTCGCCATCCTGCGCGCCAACGCCGTGGTGGTGCCGGTCAACCCGATGAACCGGGCTGAAGAGCTCAAGCACTACATCACCGACCCCGACACCAAGGTGGCGCTGACCACCGGCGACCTGGCCGCCGAGATGGCCAAGGCCAGCAACGCGCTGCCCGCGGGCGAGCGCCTGGCGCACCTGGTGGTGACGCAGTTCACCGATGCCTTCGATGTGAATGTGACCGGGGCCGATGCCCCCCCGGAGGCCTGGATGGAGTGGCTGGGCACACGCCACCCGCTGCCCGTGCTCGACGGCGGCCAGGCCCATGCGTGGACCGACGCGCTCGACATTGCGCAGGCGCCGCCCGAGCTGCTGGTGGGCCCGAACGACCTGGCGCTGCTGCCCTACACCAGCGGCACCACCGGCCTGCCCAAGGGCTGCATGCACCTGCACAAAAGCATCGTGCACAACGCGGCCGCGGGCGCGCTGTGGGGCACGGGCTCGGTTGACAGCGTCACGCTGGCCGTGGTGCCCATGTTCCACATCACCGGCATGGTGAGCGTGATGCACACGGCCATCTACTCGGCCGCCACGCTGGTCATCATGCCCCGGTGGGACCGCGACCTGGCCGGGCGCCTCATCTCGCGCTACCAGGTCACCAACTGGACCAACATCCCCACCATGGTCATCGACCTGCTGGGCAGCCCCAACTTTGCCAGCTACGACCTCTCCAGCCTCGTCTACATCGGCGGCGGTGGCGCGGCCATGCCGCAGGCCGTGGCGCAGCGCCTGCTGGAGCAGTACGGGCTGCGGTATTCCGAAGGCTACGGCCTGACCGAGACCGCCGCGCCGTCGCACTCCAACCCGCCGGACCACCCCAAGCAGCAGTGCCTGGGCATCCCGTTCATGAGCACCGATGCGCGCGTGGTCGACCCCGACACCCTGCAGGAAATGCCCGTGGGTGAGCAGGGCGAGATCATCATCCACGGCCCCGAGGTGTTCGAGGGCTACTGGAAACGCCCGGACGCCACGGCTTCGGCCTTCATCGAATTCGAGGGCAAGCGGTTCTTCCGCTCGGGCGACCTGGGCCGCATGGACGAGGACGGCTATTTCTTCCTGACCGACCGCTTGAAACGCATGATTAACGCCAGCGGCTTCAAGGTCTGGCCGGCCGAGGTCGAGGCGCTGATGTTCCGCCACCCCGCCATCCAGGAGGCCTGCATCATCGCCGCCAAGGACAGCTACCGCGGCGAGACGGTCAAGGCCGTGGTGGTGCTGCGCGCATCGCACAAGGACACCACCACCGAGCAGCAGATCATCGACTGGTGCCGCGAGAACATGGCGGTCTACAAGGTGCCGCGGATCGTGCAGTTTGTGAGTGCATTGCCCAAGAGTGGCAGTGGAAAGGTGATGTGGCGCGCGCTGCAGGAGCAGGAAGCGCAGCAGTAGCACGGCGAGCCCGGGCTGAAGCGATGCCCACCTTGGCTCCCTCCCGGCGTTCAGAAGGGCCGGGGAGAGGGGCCGTGTTCAAGGCCCCGCTTGCACCCCTCAGTGCTGCGGCCCCGCCAGCGTCAACTCGCCCAAATCCCGCTCCAGCAGGGCCGGGTCGCCCAGCTGCAGTTCGATCAGGCGGCGCAGGTGGGTCACGCTGTCCAGGTCGATGCCGCGGCACAGCAGGCCGGCGTGCAGGCCCTCGACATGGGCGATTTCGGTGGACATGGCGATGTGGTTGCCCGTCTCGGCCAGCGGGATGGTGAGCTGGCACAGCATGCCTGCTTCCAGGTCAGCCTGGGCGGGGGCCACCAGCAACGCGCCCTTCAGGGACAAGTCCAGCACATGCACGCTGAACGCATCCGTGGCGGTGGTCAGCAGGGCCGGTGCGTCGAAACCAACGCGGACGAAGTGGCGCCGTTCATGGGGCATCGCTGTCTCCTGGGCGAAGCGGGTGGTGGGGCACATGCTACTCCAAGCGCACCGGTCGGAAATTACGTTTGGATGTTTTTACTAGCTTTCGGTAACATATGGCTTTCTCCCATGGGATCAGCTTGTGAAGTCATGCGCATCCCTGATTGAAGCCTGGTGCGCCGCGCGGAGGCCCTGGGCGGTGTTCACGGTGCTGACGGTCGTGCTGTACGTCAGCCTTTTTTGCGCTGGCGCGCAAGCTGCGCCGCGCGAGCTGCGCGTCGGCGTGTATTCGAACGAACCCAAGCTGTTCGTGGACGCGCAGGGCCAGCCGTCCGGCATCTTCGTGGACCTGCTGCAGCTGGTGGCCGCGCGTGAACAATGGACGCTGCGCTACGTGCCGTGCGAATGGCAGGACTGCCTGGACGCTCTGGCCGCGGGGCAACTCGACCTGATGCCCGATGTGGCCCGCACGCGCGAGCGCGAGCGCCTGTACGACTTTCATTCCCTGCCGGTACTGCACAGCTGGTCTCAGGTCTACCGCGCACGCAGTAGCACCATCCAGTCGATGTTCGATCTGTCGGGCAAGCGCGTGGCGGTGCTCAAGGGCTCGGTGCAGCGCACGACCTTCCTGAGCATGATGGACAGCTTTGGCATTGCGGTGCTGCTGGTGGACGCGCCCACGCTGGTGGAGGCGTTCGAGTTCGTGCAGCGCGGCGACGCCGATGTGGTGATTTCCAACCACCTGTTCGGCAATCTGCAGGCAGGGCGCTTCGGCCTGGTCGATTCGGGCATCGTGTTCCAGCCGTCGTCGCTGTACTTTGCCACCGGCCCGGGCCGCAATGCCGATGTGCTGGCCGCCATCGACCGGTCGGTGCAGGGCTGGAGATCGGGGTCCGAGCCGCGCTATACACAGGTCATGAGCCGCTGGGCGGGGCCTGATGAAGGGGCGCAGATGTCCTCGGCCATGGGCTGGGCCATGGTGGCGCTGGCGGTGTTTGCGCTCATGGCGGCCGTGTCGGCCGTGCTGCTGCGGCGCAAGGTGGACGAGCGCACGCGCAATCTGCAGGCCAGCGAGCAGAAGCTGTCCGCCATCCTGGACAGCGTGGGCGCCTTCATCTACATCAAGGGCCAGGACTTTCGCTACCAGTACGCCAACCACCACATCCAGGAACTGTTCGGCCGGCCGGCCCAGGACGTGGTGGGGCTCGACGATTCCGCATTCTTTGACTGGGCCACCACCCAGCAGCTGCAGGCCAACGACCGGCGGGTGCTGCAGCAGGGCGAGCGGCTGGAGGTGGAGGAAGTCAACAAGCACCTGGGCACCGGCGAAACGCGTGCTTACCTGTCCGTCAAGATTCCGCTGCGGCTGCCCGATGGCAGCATCCATGCGCTGTGCGGCATCTCCACCGACATCACCGAACGCCGCAGGTCCGAAGAGTCGCTGCGCATCGCCGCCACGGTGTTCGAGTCGTTCGAGGGCATGGTCGTGACCGGGCCGGACCAGCGCATCCTGACGGCCAACCAGTCGTATGCACGGGTCACGGGCTATTCGGTGCAGGAGCTTGTCGGCCAGACACCGCGGCTGCTGCAGTCCGGCCGCCACGACGAGCACTTCTACACCGCGCTCAAGGACGCGCTCGAAGCCACCGGCGCCTGGCAGGGCGAGGTCTGGAACCGCCGCAAAAATGGCGAGGTGTACCCCGCGTGGATCACCGTCACCGCCGTGCGCGCGCCGCAGGGCGAGATCACCCACTATGTGGGCACGCAGACCGACATCTCCGCACGCAAGTCGGCAGAAGAAGAGATCCGCCTGCTGGCGTACTACGACCCGCTCACGGGCCTGCCCAACCGGCGTCTCATGGCCGACCGCCTGCAGCACGGGCTGGCCAGTGCTGCGCGGCTGGGCACTGGTGGAGCACTGCTGTTTGTGGACCTGGACAACTTCAAGGACCTGAACGACACCCAGGGCCACGAAATCGGGGACCAGCTGCTGTGCCAAGTGGCGTCAAGGCTGGGCGGGGTGCGCCAGGGCGTGACCGTGGCGCGCCTGGGTGGCGACGAGTTCGTCCTGCTGATCGAGGGGCTGAGCCCCCAGCCCACAGAAGCCGCGGCGCAGGCCGAAGCCGTGGGGCGCACCGTGTTGCTGGCGCTGGGGCAGGGCTACCCGCTGGGCGGGCGCATGTACCACGGGTCTTGCAGCATCGGCGTGGCCTTGTATGCCGATGCGCAGGGCTCGGTGGACGAGCTGCTTAAGCGCGGCGACCTGGCCATGTACCAGGCCAAGGCGGCAGGGCGCAACACGCTGCAGTTCTTCGACCCCCGCACGCAGGCGGCCGTGTCGGCCCGCACGGCGCTGGAGGCCGACCTGCGCGACGCGCTGCGTGAGCGCCAGTTCCTGCTGCACTACCAGCCGCAGATCAGCGAGTTCGACGGCATGGTGGGGGCCGAGGCGCTGGTGCGTTGGCAGCACCCAGTGCGCGGCCTGGTGTCGCCGGCCGAATTCATCCCGGTGGCCGAGGCATCGGGCATGATCGTGCCGCTGGGCGCGTGGATCTTGCGCACGGCGTGCGAGCAGCTGGTGCAGTGGGCCCAAAGCCCTGTCACCGCGCACTGGAGCCTGGCCGTGAACGTGAGCGCGCGCCAGTTCCGCCACCCCGACTTCGTCGACGATGTGCTGACGATGCTTGAAGAGACCGGCGCCGACCCGCAGCGCCTGAAGCTGGAGCTGACCGAGACCCTGCTGCTGGACGACGTGGAAGACACCATCTTGCGCATGACCACGCTGCGCGCACTGGGTATTCGCTTCTCACTGGACGACTTCGGCACGGGCTACTCCAGCCTGGCCTACCTCAAGCGGCTGCCGCTCGACCAGCTCAAGATCGACCAGGGCTTCGTGCGCGATCTGCTCACCGACGCCAACGACGCCAGCATTGCACGCACCATCGTCACCCTGGCGCAGACCATGGACCTGGGCGTGATCGCCGAGGGCGTGGAGACCGCCGAGCAGCGCGACATGCTGGCCAGCCTGGGCTGCCACGTGTGGCAGGGCTACCTGTTCGGACGGCCGGGCCCGGCCAGCGCGCTGCTGAACGTGCCCGAAATCGTGTTGGCCTGAGAACATCGTCGTCGCCTTCTTCACTGTCTTAGCGGTGGAGGCCTCGGGCACGGCCGGCATGGCGGGAGGATGCACGGTCTGTTGACCTGACTGTCTTGCGGTCGGGCGGCCAGTCTGTCGCCATTGGATGACACCGCTTCGCGGCGCGATGCAGTAGGCTCAGGAGCGCTTGAGAGTCCAGTGATTTGTGGACATGGTGCACGGTTGGCGTGCGTGGCGCGTTGAACAACTAGGAGCACCCCATGACACACACCACAACCCTAACGATGACCTCCGGTCTTCGCCTTTTCTTTTCTGGCGCCGCCGCTGCGCTGCTGATGGCTGTGGCGGGCGGTGCGCAGGCACAGGGCTACGTCAACGCCACCGTCGGCGGTGAGCTGGCACCGGGTGTGTACGGGCGCATCAACATCGGCAATGCGGCGCCGCCGCCTGTCATCTACGCCGAGCCCGTGGTCATCCACCGCCCCGCGGTCGTGGTGCCCCGCGCGCCCATCTACATGTACGTGCCGCCGGGCCATGCCAAGAACTGGGGCAAGCACTGCGGCCGCTACAACGCCTGCAACCAGCCGGTCTACTTTGTGCAGGAGCCACCACCGCGCCGGGGGCCTTCCCACCACCGCGGCCCGCACGGGCGCGATGACCGCCGCTGGGACGACGACCACCGCCATGGCGGCAAGCACGACCGGGACCGTGGCCGTGATCGCCACCGCGAAGACGACCGGGGACGCGGCCACGGCAAGGGCCACGGGCAAGGCCACCGCGATTGAGGGCTGAGCTGGCGGCCTGAAGCGTCCAGCGCCTTGTCTAGCCTCCCGCGCCTTCCTGAGCCCATAGGCCTCGAAGGCGCTGCCATTTGCGCCAGCGCAGGCGCTGTGCAGGTGGTAGCGGTTAAGCTCGGGCCTCTATGGCCCAAGTCACTTTCTCACCCCCGTTCACCACCCCTTCGGACGTCGCCAATCATCTGAGCCAGCGCGGCTATGCCGTGCTGTCCCCGGCAGACGTGGCCCGCTTCATCGGCGGCGACTTGCCGGCGTTGATGGCGCTCAATCGCGACTGGGACAGCCTGCCGCCCGATGAATTTCTGAAAGACGGCGGACGCTACCGCCGCCGTCGCCACGCTTGCTTCGTGGTGCAGGGCGGACAGGTGCAGCAGGTGCCGCACCGCGCCCACTGGCAGCCGGTGGAATACAACGCGCTGCACGGCGGCATGGAGCGCTGGTTCGCGCCCATGGAGCCCGCCACCGTGGCCCAGCCCGCATGGCATCAGTTGCTGGCGGCTCTGGCCAATGTCTCCGACGCCGTGTTTGCAACCAACGCCAATGCGCCGCAGCCCTGGTTCGTGGAGGCGCACCAGTTCCGCATCGACACCACCGACGGCATCGGCCGCCCCACGCCCGAAGGCGCGCACCGCGACGGCGTGGACCTGGTGGCCGTGTTTCTGGTGGGGCGCGCGGGCATCAAGGGTGGAGAGACGCGGGTGTTCGAAGCCCATGGCCCGAGCGGCCAGCGCTTCACCCTGACCGAGCCATGGTCGCTGCTGCTGCTGGACGACGCGCGCATGATCCATGAGTCCACCCCCATCCAGCCGGTGGACGCTGCGGGCCACCGCGACACGCTCGTCGTCACCTGCCGGCGCGGCAACTTCCAGGGTGCGGACGTGGTGGGGACGGTGCCGGCGGGCGGCTGACCCGGCCAGGCCTGCGGGATGCTGGCCGGCGCAGCGTCAAACCCTGCGGGCTCGCGGGAATGACTGCGCCGCATTTGATGCGAATCAAGATGCAAGGTATGGTGGACGTTCACACTGGCGTCAGACGGGCCCGCCACAAGCCGGCCCATCCCCCTTTCCATCCACTCCAAGGAGAAGCACCATGTTCAAGCACATTCTGGTTCCTGTAGACGGCTCGGAGACCTCCGCACTGGCGGTGTCCAAGGCCGCCGCCCTGGCCAAGACCTTTGGCAGCGCAGTGACGGCGGTGTATGTGGTCGACCCCTATCCCTTCACCGGCGTGGGCGCTGATTTCGCCTACGGCCAGGCGCAGTACATCAACGCCGCCACCGCAGAGGCCAACAGTGCGCTCGAAGCCGCGCGCAAGGCCATGGCCGAAGCGGGCGTGCAGGTGACCACCGTGGTCGGCGAAGGCCATGCCGTGCACGACGGCATCCTGCGCGCGCTGGAGAGCACCGGCGCCGACCTCATCGTGATGGGCTCCCACGGCCGCCGCGGCCTGGAAAAGCTGGTCCTGGGCAGCGTCACCCAGCGCGTGCTGGGCGTGGTGCACATCCCCGTGCTGGTCGTTCGCACCTGATACCGCAAACAGCACCGCCCCATGACAAACGGCTCCCAAGGGAGCCGTTTTCATTGCAGTTCTTGACGCCCCTGCCCATCGTCAGCAGCCCGCAGAACAAGCGCGCCCCCAGGCCAGTGCACCCGTGGATCTGGCTCCGCCAGGCCACTGGGTGCGTCCCCCTGGGGGGAAGGCGCAAAGCGACTCAGGGGGTTACTCTATTTTTGCTCCAGAGGCTTCCACGATGCCCTTCCACTGAACATATTCGGTCTTGAGGAGCGTACCCAGCTGTGCAGGCGACATGGCTTCAGGCTCCGCACCCTGGGCATGGATGGCGGCCTTCATGTCGGCCGTGCCCAGCAGTTTGTTGACCTCCGCATTCACCGCGGCCACCACGGCGGCAGGCGTGCCGGCGGGCGCAAACACGCCGTACCACGTGCTCACGTCAAAGCCCTTGAAACCCGACTCGGCCACGGTGGGCACGTCGGGCAGCGACGAGCTGCGCTTGGCCGACGTGACTGCCAGCGGGCGCAGTTTGCCGGACTTGATCTGGCCCATGGCGGACGGCAGCGACGACACCAGCAGGTCTACATTGCCCGCCAGCGCATCCATCAGCGCGGGGTTGGAGCCCTTGTACGGGATGTGGCTGAGCTTCACGCCCGCGGCCTTCTCGAACAGATCGCCCGCCAGGTGGATGGACGTGCCGTTGCCGGGCGAGCCGTAGGTCACGGTGCCGGGCGCGGCCTTGGCGGCGGCCACCACGTCGGCCAGGCTCTTGTACTTGGAGTTCACGCTGGTGGCGATGACCACGGGCGTGTAGGCCACGTGGGCCACGGGCGTCAGGTCCTTGGTGGGGTCCCAGGGCAGGTTCTTGTACAGCCAGGGGCCGATGACCAGGTTGTCCTTCTGGCCCATCACCAGGTCGTAGCCGGTGGGGGCGGCCTTGACGGCCTCGCCGATGCCGATGGTGCCGCCGGCGCCGGCCTTGTTGTCGGCCACCACGGTCCACTTGGCGCTCTCGGTGAGCTTGGTGGCCACCAGGCGCGACAGGATGTCGGTGCCGCCGCCGGGCGGGAAGGGCACGATCAGGCGGATGGGCTTGTTGGGGTAAGCGCCGGACGCGGCCGGGGTGGCGGCCGTCTGGGCCTGGGCGGTGGCGCCCATCGCCAGGGCGAGCGCGGTGAAGGAAGAAAGCAGGGTGCGAATCATGGTCAGATATGTCTCCGTCGGTTCAATGAAATGGGCGGGCGGCGTTGCCCATGTGCATGGGCCGCGCGCCGCTCTGCCGGTCTTGGTGCCAGCACCCGGGGATGATCGCTGATCCGCCGCGGGGCCTGCCTTGCCAATGCAGGGTGGCAGCATCGCCGCTGGCGATGGCTGCCGCACCGGGCGGCGAAGGCATGGACTACATGCGCTCGAAGATCGCGGCGATGCCCTGGCCGCCGCCGATGCACATGGTCACCAGAGCGTAGCGGCCCTGCACGCGCTGCAGTTCGTGCAGCGCCTTCACGGTGATCAGCGCGCCGGTGGCGCCGATGGGGTGGCCCAGCGAAATGCCCGAGCCGTTCGGGTTGACCTTGGCCGGGTCCAGGCCCAGGTCTTGGGTGACGGCACAGGCCTGCGCGGCAAACGCTTCGTTGGCCTCGATCACATCGAGGTCCGCCACGGTAAGGCCGGCCTTCTGCAGCGCCGCCTGCGTGGCCGGCACCGGGCCGATGCCCATGTACTTGGGGTCCACACCCGCGTGGGCATAGGCCACCAGGCGGGCCAGGGGCTTGGCGCCGCGCGCCTTGGCGGCGCCGGCTTCCATCAGCACCAGCGCGGCGGCGGCGTCGTTGATGCCCGAGGCGTTTCCGGCCGTCACCGTGCCGTTTTCCTTGGCGAACACGGGCTTGAGCTTGGCCATGTCGGCCAGCGTGGCGCCGGGGCGAAAGTGCTCATCGGTCGCGTACGACACGTCACCCTTCTTGCTCTTCAAGGTCACGGGCACGATCTGGTCCTTGAAGTAGCCGGCGGCCGTGGCGCGCTCGGCGCGGTTGTGGCTCTCCACCGCCAGCTGGTCCTGCTGCTCGCGGCTGATGCCCCACTTGGCGGCGATGTTCTCGGCCGTCACGCCCATGTGGATGTTGTGGAACGGGTCGTGCAGCGCGCCGATCATCATGTCCACCATCTTGGTGTCGCCCATGCGGGCGCCCCAGCGCATGTTCAGGCTCGCGAACGGTGCGCGGCTCATGACCTCGGCACCGGCGCCGATGGCGACGTCCGTGTCGCCCAGCAGGATGGACTGGCTGGCGTTCACGATGGCCTGCAGGCCCGAGCCGCACAGGCGGTTGACGTTGTAGGCAGGGGTGCCCTCGCCGCAGCCGCCGTTAATGGCCGCCACGCGCGACAGGTACATGTCCCGGGGCTCGGTGTTGACCACATGGCCGAACACCACATGGCCGACGTCCTTGCCGTCCACGTTGGCGCGCGCCAGCGATTCCTTGACGACCAGGGCGCCCAGCTCGGTGGGCGGAATGTCCTTGAGGCTGCCGCCAAAGGTGCCGATGGCGGTGCGCACTGCGCTGACGACGACGACTTCACGGGTCATGGGGAGGTCCTTTCAGAGAGGTTTTGAATCAAATGGGCCGCTACCGCTTGTCCATCAAGCGCCAGCAGCTATCAAAATAGGAGCTTTCTGTTCACGCGTCCCGTACGTCAGCCACCGGGTTGGTGCCGAAATCGGCGCGGTCCAGCCAGGCCAGCACGCGCTCTGCGGCGTCGGCAGGCGACGTGAGCTGCCCGCCCGTCTTGAGGTTGGCAAAGTTCTGCTGGTCCGGGAAGGCATCGGGCGCAGCGCCGCGCAGCTGCACCTGCATGTCGGTGTCGATCACGCCCGGCGCCAGCGAGCACACCTTGGCGCCGTGGGGCTTGATGGCTTCGTCCAGCGCCACGCAGCGCGTGAAATGGTCCATGCCCGCCTTGGCCGCGCAGTACGCGGCTTGCGAGGCCATGGCGCGGCGGCCCAGGCCCGAGGAGATGTTGAGCACCTTGCGCGGCACGCTCGTCCACGCATCGGTGGCGCCCAGGAAGGCGGCGGTCAGCTGCATGGGCGCCTCCAGACCCACGCGCAGGGCGGTGGCCAGGTCGGCGGCATCGCTGCCGGACAGCGGGGCGATGCGCGGGATCATGCCGGCGTTGTTGATCAGCGTGGCGCTGGCAAACGCCTGCGGGCCCTGCGTTGCCAGCCAGGCCTGCAGCTTGTGCGCGGCCTGCTCGCCCTGCGACAGGTCGAGCTGCCATTGTTCGATGGTGACGCCTGCGGCCTTGGCCTCGGTGGCCAGGTCTGCGCTGGCGCTGCGGGCGATGCAGATCAGGGTGTTGCCGCTACGCAAAAGCTGCTGGACCATGGCCAGGCCCATGCCGCGCGATGTGCCGGTCAGGATGTAGAGGTGGTTTTGGGGCATCCCGCCATGTTACTGCGCAGTACGCATCGCCGAGCATGCCGGTGGGTAACTACTGCCCCGTGGGGGACTCCAGCGCCGACAGCAGCAACGACAGCCGTGCGTCCAGCGCGGCCAGGTCGGCGGCCTTGAGCGGCGCCAGGATGCGGTGCTCGTTGGCTACATGCGCCT
This sequence comes from Acidovorax sp. LjRoot194, assembly GCF_964253015.1. Classification (NCBI taxonomy): domain Bacteria; kingdom Pseudomonadati; phylum Pseudomonadota; class Betaproteobacteria; order Burkholderiales; family Comamonadaceae; genus Acidovorax; species Acidovorax sp. LjRoot194. The sequence goes on from NZ_CAXUQB020000001.1 coordinate 2,576,530, forward strand.
CCACGGCCCGGTCGATGAGCGCCAGGCCCGCAGGCGTGAGCTGCACCAGCGAGCTGCGTGCGTCCTGAGGGTTGGGCAGCCGGGTGATCCAGCCGCAGGCTTCGAGCTTGCCCATGCGGTGCGTCATGGTGCCCGAGGTGACCATGAGCGTGGAAAACAGCGTGGTCGGCGCCAGGCAATACGGCGCGCCAGAGCGGCGCAGCGTGGCCAGCATGTCGAACTCCCACACGCTCAGGCCGAACTCGGCAAAGGTCTCGTCCAGCCGGCGCTCCAGCAGGGCGGTGCAGCGCTTGATGCGGCCGATCGGCCCCATGGGGCTGACGTCGAGGTCGGGGCGCTCGCGGTGCCACTGAGCCAGGATGGCGTCCACGGCGTCGGGTTGGCGTTGTGTGGCCATCGTGTCGGGCTTCAAAGTATCTTGATTTCAAGATTGTATGGTAGAGTTATTTATCTTGAATTGAAGATAAATAACCATGCAAGACACCCGCTCCGCTCCCTGGCTCGATGCGCTGACCACCGCGGTGGGCCCTGTGATCTGGGGTTCCACCTACATCGTCACCACCGAGCTGCTGCCGCCCGACCGGCCCTTCACCGCCGCGCTGCTGCGCACGCTGCCGGCCGGCCTGCTGCTGGTGCTGTGGTGCCGCCGCTGGCCGGCATGGGGCGACTGGACCGGCTGGCGGCGCCTGGTGGTGCTGGCGGCGCTGAACATCGGCGTGTTCCAGGCGCTGCTGTTCGTGGCGGCGTACCGGCTGCCGGGTGGCGTGGCCGCGGTGGTGGGCGCCATCGGCCCGCTGGTGGTGATGGGGCTGAGCTGGGCGATGGACCACCGGCGCCCACCCGCCGTGGCCCTGGCGGCCGGTGCCCTGGGCGTGCTGGGCATGGCGGCGCTGCTGCTGTCGCCCGGCGCACGCTGGGACATGGTGGGCGTGGCCGCAGCGCTGGTGGGCACGCTGTGCATGGCGGCGGGCACGTTCTGGTCGCGCCGCTGGCGGTCCGACCTGCCGGTGCTGGCCTTCACGGGCTGGCAACTGCTGGCGGGCGGCATCATGCTGGCGCCCGTGGCCTGGCTGGTGGACCCGCCGCTGCCCCCGCTGACCGCTGCCAACGTGGCCGGCTATGTGTACCTGAGCGTGGCGGGCGCTCTACTGGCCTATGCGCTGTGGTTCCGCGGCATTGCGCGGCTGCCGTCGGTGGCGGTGTCGTCGCTGGGCCTGCTGAGCCCGGTGACCGCCGTGGTGCTGGGCTGGGCGCTGCTGGGGCAGTCGATGCGGGGCATCTCGCTGGTGGGCATGCTGGTGGTGCTGGGCAGCATCCTGGCGGTGCAGTGGGCGATGTCGCGGCCGGCGGCGGCGTAGCCAGGAGTGCGGCTACCCGGACTGCTGCACGGAGCGGTCACATGCAGTTGCTATAGAAATAATAGCTGATAGCGCTTTATCAGAGCGCGGTAGGCCCTTCTTTTATTCAAAATTTGCAGGCCATTCCAGCGCCACCTCTGCCCCTGTGGCCGGGTGCAAAAAGCGCAGGTGGCTTGCATGCAGCAGCAGCCGCGGGGCTTGGGTCTGCGTGGCGGCATCGGCGTACAGCGCGTCGCCCAAAATGGGGTGGCCCACTGCGGCCAAGTGCACGCGCAGCTGGTGGGTGCGGCCGGTCACGGGCTCGAGTTCGACGTGGGTGGTGCCGGTGGCCGCGTTGTGACGCAGGGGCCGCCAGCGGGTGAGGCTGGGCTTGCCCAGCACGGCGTCGATCACGCGCAGCGGACGGCGCTCCCAGTCGGCGGCAATCGGCAGGTCGATGTCCTGCCAGGCCGTGGCATCGCCTGGGTGGGGCTGCATGCAGCCTTGCACCACCGCCTGGTAGCGCTTATGTACTTGGCGCTCGGCAAACGCGTGGCTCAGCCGCCGCTGGGCGTCGATGTGGCGCGCCATGATCACCAGGCCCGAGGTCGCTTGGTCAAGCCGGTGCACGATGAGCGCGCCGGGCCAGCGCTCTTGCGCGCGGGCGCTCAGGCAGTCCTGCTTGTCCGGCCCGCGTCCGGGCACGCACAGCAGGCCTGAGGGCTTTTGCAGCACCAGCAGGTCGGCGTCTTCGTACACGGCGTGCACCCCGGGCGCAGCCGACTCGGCGTGCATAGCGTGCACCGCCTGCTCAGGCCGAGTCATCGCCTGCTGCGCTACCGGCAATGAGCCGCTGCACCGTGGCGCAGAGCTCTTCCACATCGTTGGGCTTGTGGATCAAAGCGCGTGCGCCTTCGGCCAGCGCTTCCTGTTCGATCTCGGCCGTCACGTAGCCCGACGCCAGTGCCACCGGCAGGTCGGGGCGGATGAGCCGGGCCTCGCGCACCAGGTCCACGCCGCAGAACCCGGGCATGTTGTAGTCGGTCACCAGCAGGTCGTAGCAGTGGGGGGCGGCCCGCAGCGCGTCCGTGGCCTCGTGCGGGTCGGTGAAGCCGCTGACTTCGTAACCCCGGCGGCGCAGCAGCCGCTGCACCAAAAACACCAGCGCCTGGTCGTCGTCCACGTACATCACATGCGGCTTGCGCGGTGGCGGTGCGCAGTCGGCCACCTCGGGCTCGGGGGGCGGTGCGGCTGGCGGGGTGTGCGGCACAGGGGGCGGGGTGGGCAGGGTGCTGGCCGGCGCCACCGGAAAGTACAGCGTGAACCGGCTGCCCTGGCCGGGCGCGCTTTGCACGTCCACGCCGCCCTCGTGCGTGCGCATCACGCCATGCACCACCGCCAGGCCCAGGCCCGTGCCCTGGCCCACGGGCTTGGTGGTGAAGAAGGGCTCGAAGATGCGCTCCAGCGTGCCGGCGTCCATGCCCTGGCCGCTGTCGCGCACTGTCAGTGCCACGTAGTCGGCGGACGCCAGGCCCAGCCGCTCGGACAAGCGCAGGTCGGGCTGCACCGCGGCGGCCTCGACATGGATGCTGCCCCGCTCGGAACCCTGGCCCTGGATGGCGTGGACGGCATTGGTGCACAGGTTGAGCAGGGCCTGTTCTACCTGCGTGGCGTCGCCCAGTACGGGCGGCAGGCCCTGCTGCAGGTGCATGTGCAGCTCCACCGCCGGGGGCAGCGTCACGCGCAGCAGGCGCTCGGTGTCATGCACCACCTCGGCCAGCGACACGGCGGTGCGCCGGGGTGGCTCGTTTCGGCTGAAGGTGAGGATCTGGCGCACCAGATCGCGCGCGCGGCGGCCGGCTTTATCGATCTCCAGCAGGCTCTCCAGCACGGGCGAGTCGGGTGTGCAGTCGGCCTTGGCCAGCTCCACGTTGCCCAGGATCGCGCCCAGGATGTTGTTGAAGTCGTGCGCAATGCCGCCGGCCATGGTGCCCACGGCCTGCATCTTCTGCGACTCGCGCAGCTGCGCCTCCAGCTCGTTGCGGTGCGCCTCGGCCTTCTTGCGACCGGTCAGGTCGCGGGCGAACACCGTGGTGGTCTCGCCCTCGGCGTGGCGCTCGAACGAGACGCTGACTTCCACCGCCAGCTCCTTACCGCTGGCTGTCAGCGCCGTCATCTCGCCCAGCATGGCCTGCGTGGTGAGCTGCGCAAACGCCAGCGCTTGCGATGCGTCGGGCAGAAAGCGGTCGAGCGTGCTGCCCAGCGCGTCGCCTGCGCTGCACTGGAACAGCGCCGCCGCCGTGGGGTTGAATACGGTGATGCGCTGGTGCTGGTCCACACACAGAATGGCGTCGAGCGCCGAATTGATGATGGCCTCCAGCCGCTTTTCGCCGGCGTACAGCTGTTGGTTGCGCTGCTGCAGTGCCTGCGCGCTGTGCTGCAACGCCTGGCGCTCGGCCAGCACGGGGCCCTGGTCGATCACGGCGCACAGAAACTGCGGCATTGGCGGCCCGCTGGCCTGCGGCGCCTCGATGTGCGCGATGTGCAGGTCGCCGATGATGCGGGTGTCGTCGTTGATGCTGAACACCACCTCCTTGACCTCGCTGTGGCCCAAGTCCTCGGCCAGTGCGAAGGCCTCGCGCACGCGGCGGGCGTCCTGCTCGCGCACGAAGGGCATCAGCGCGGTCAGTGGCCGGTCGCGTTCGGTGGGCTGAAACGACCGGTGGGCCATGGAGTTGGCCTGCACCACCAGGTCGTGCTCGTCCACCACCATCAGCGCCAGGGGCACGCTCGCAAACAACGTCTCGAACCGCTCGTAAGCGCTCTCGGCCACGGTCTGGCTGTAGCGCAGCACCTTGTTCTGGCTTTCCAGCTCGGCCTGGTAGGCGCGCAGCTCGGCCACCAGGCCGTCGGCAGGCGCGCCAGGCTGCAGCGCGGGCGGGCCGGTGCGCACCACCGGTGGGCCCGGCCCACCGGCTGCCTCGGCGGGCATGCGGCGGGAAGGGTCCAGAAAAGACAGATCGGGTTCGCTCATGGGAAGAAGGCCGCGCGGTCTCCACGCAAATGCAGTGCAGGGCCAGTACCGTGCGCTGCCGGCAGTGCTGGGCTTGCGGAAGGGCCGCAAGGCATGCGCCGAAGTGTACGCCCGCAGGTGGCGGCGCGGCAGCGGGCGCCTGCAAGACCACAGGCTGCCAGGTGCGTTGCCCACGGCGCTTTTGGCCGCACCGGGCTGCTGCAAAAGCAGCGATTGTTGACCAAACGCGAACAATCCTTTTCCCGTTGATGGCTTACCGGGCGGCCGGGGCTTGCATACATTTCATATGCCGCAGCCTGACACAAGGCACGCGCAACCATCACGGCCCAGATCACAGGACTATTCCAACATGACCACTGCCAACAACAACACCACCACCGCTGCCGCTGCACAGCCGCTGCTCGACCAACTGCAATGGCGCTACGCCGCCAAGAAGCTGAACCCTGAAAAGAAGGTTCCGCAAGACAAGGTCGAGCGCATCCTGGAGGCCGCACGCCTGGCCCCCACGTCCAGCGGTCTGCAACCGTTCGAGATCATCGTTGTGACCGACCCCGCCGTGCGCGCCAAGATCCAGCCCATCGCCTGGAACCAGGCGCAGATCACCGACGGCTCGCACCTGCTGGTGTTCGCCGCGTGGGACAACTACACGGCCGATCGCATCAACATGATGTTCGACCTGACCAACGACCAGCGCGGCTTCAAGAACGAAGGCTGGGAGAACTACCGCCAAATGCTGCTGAGCAGCTACCCCCAGCGCGATGCGGAAGTGAACTTTCAGCACGCGGCCCGCCAGGCCTACATCGGCCTGAGCGCCGCCCTGATCGCTGCCGCTTTCGAGCAAGTGGACTCCACCCCCATGGAAGGGTTCGACCCCAATGCCCTGGACGAGATCCTGGGCCTGCGGGCACGCGGCCTGCGCAGCGTGTCGATCCTGCCACTGGGCTACCGTGCCGACGAAGGCGACTGGCTGGTGAACCTGAAGAAGGTGCGCCGCCCCCGCGAACAGTTTGTGACCGAGGTCTGAACCTGAGGCTTCAGGCGACCCATAAAAAAAATGCCGGGCACACGCCCGGCATTTTTCATGAAGCGGCGCTCAGCGGGCCACGGGTGCCGCATCCGTCACGCGGCGCATGGGCGTCAGCACCAGGGCCAGCGCAGCCAGCACCACCAGCGTGCCGCCGCTGGCAACGAACAGCTGGGTCAGCGTGACGCTCTTCATCAACCAGCCGGTGACGGCGGCAGAGATGGGCGCCAGGCCCATGAAGATGAACATGAACAGACTCATCGCGCGGCCCAGCAGCATGGGCGGCACGCGCTGCTGGATCCAGGTGAACACGCTCACCTGCATGAAGCCGCCCAACAGGCCGATGGCCAGCATCAGCGCAGCCCCCTGCCACACGGCGGTGATCAGGCCCATGGGCATGAACAGCGCGCCGATGATCGCGTCAAACGCGAGAATGGTCATGCCCAGGCTGCCGATGCGCAGCTTCGGCACCATGCCCGACACCACCATGCCGAGCAGCGTGCCTGCGCCATGCGCGCCCACGATGATGCCGAAGGCGGCCGCGCCCAGCCCGGGCGCGCTGCTGGCCAGCACCGGAATGGCAATGTGGATGGGCCCCATGATGAACAGCGCAATCGCGCTCCAGTAGAGAAAACAGGTGCGCAGTTCGGTGTCGCGCCAGAAGTGCACCAGGCCCTGCGCCACCGATGCCAGCACGGCCTGTGGTGGTGCTGCAGGTGCTGCGGCAGACGGTGCACCGCCACCGCCGAGCGTGCGCACCTGGGCTAACGTCCAGGCCGACACCGCAAAGCTCAGCGCATCGAGCGCAAACGCCAGGCCGATGCCGGTGGCGTTAGCGCGCGCTTCACTGCCGCCGCTGGGGTGCGCTGCGGTGGCATCCCCGAACAGCGCGATCAGCACGCCCGCCAGCAGCGGCCCGAGAAACATCGTGAGCTGGCGCAGGCCCAGGTTCACGCCGTTGGCGGCCTGCAGCTGGTGGCGGGCCACCACGTGCGGCATCATCGCAACGCCCGCCGGAATGCTGAACGCCGTGGCCAGGCCAATGGCCAGCGACAACGCATACACCATCCACAGCGTGAGGCTGCCGGCCAGCACCAGGGCGGCCAGCACGGCCAGCAGCACCAGGTTGATGTACTTGGTGATCATCAGCACCTGCTTGGGCGAATGGCGGTCCACCAGTGCACCGCCGATCAGGATGAACAGCGCACGCGGCACGCTGATGAGCGCCAGCACGGTGCCCAGCACCAGGGTGTCGCCGGTCATCTGCAGCACCAGCCAGGGCAGGGCGATGAGCGTGAACTGGTCGCCCAGCATCGACAGGAAGGCGCCGCCGGTCAGCCAGCGGAAGTTGCGGTCCTTGAGCAACGCGGCGCGCTGGTCCTGGCCTGCGGGGTTTGCCGGGCTTGAGGGGGCAGGCTGGGCATGTCCAGCGCGCGGCGGCGGGTTGTTGCGGGTGGGGCTGTCAGTGGGCATGGGCAGGTTCTCCAGATAAGGTGCGGGAATGGCGGTGGCCGTTGAGCAACTGGCCCACCGCGGTAAAACGAACGAACAGGTGGTAGCTGGCCAGGCACAGAGCCGTGGTCGCCAACACGTTGAGAAAAATCTTGGCAATCGCAGGGATGGGCACGCCATACAGCAGCGCGCCAAAGCCCACCGTCAGCGGCAGGTGCACCAGGTACACCCAGTACGCGCTGTCTGCCAGGTAGGCCAGCCAGGCCCGGGGCCGCGCCACATGCCGCAGAAACAGGCCGATGAGCGCAAAGCTCCACAGCCACGACGCCGCGTTGTAGGCCAGCGCCATCCAGAACTGCAGATGCCGGATGGCCGACACCGGCGCGGCCAGCACGTCGGTGAAGCCACCGGTCAGCAGCACCAGCGCAAAGGCCGATGCTTCGGGCTGGGCCAATATCTCTGACAGGAACCCGGTCACCACAAAGCACGCCAGCCCTGCAGCGGCGAACACCGGCCAATGCCTTTCGTAGCGCGCCATCAGCAGGCGCCGCTGGCTGTACAGGCACAGGCCGAACGCGTAGAACAAGCCGTTGTGCACCCATTCCGCCAGCGGCGGCAAAAACGACCCGCTCGGCGTGACGATGCCGTGGTCGTACTGCGCGCCGATCCACCCCAGCGGCAGCGTGAGCAGCACGCCACCCAGCGGCGATGCGCACAGCCATGCCACCGCAGCCTGCAGCGTGCGCTGCACCGCCTTGGGCAGCGCACGGGCCGCAGCCCACACCGGCGGGGTGAGCAAGGTCAGCCACAGCAGCATCCACAAAAACCACAGGTGCATGGTGGGTGGGCCCTGCGGCACATTGGGGCCGCGCGGCAGCAGGCTGCGGTCCAACCCCCAGACCCCCCAGGTGCCGTGCGCCATGCGGTGCAGGAACATCAGCCCGAGCAGCGCCGTCGCCATGAACAGCGGCGGCCAGAACACCACGAACGGCAGGCCCAGGCGGCGCACGCGGTGGCGGGCCATGCCGGCCAGGCCCCGCTGCTGCACCAGCAGCGCCACGAAGAAGCCCGCCAGGATGAAGAACAGCGGCATGCGAAACGCATGGATCACCGCCACCAGCAGGTCGGCCACCGGCGTGGACAGGTCGTCGTGCCACGGCAGGGGCGACGGTGCTGCCATGTACGCAATGGAGGCGTGCAGCACGATGCCCAGCCACATCATGGTGGCGCGCAGGTGGTCCAGCGCGTGCAGGCGCCCGGAGGCCGCGGCGGGAGAGGGGGAGGGGTCAGCAGTCATGTGTCGGTCAATCAAGAGACCGACTGTCAAGCCTCACGTTGCGTGAGGGTCAAGCGATTTTTGCTGCTTTTTTGCGTTGGGGTGGCGAGGACGCTTTCGCCGCCGTCTTCGCATCCGCTGCTGTGCCGTGTGCATGGGTGTGCGCATGACCGTGGGCCAGCGCGGCGTGCAGGTAGGCCCGCACGGGCGCGCTCAGCGGCGAGCCCGCCTGCAGCAAGGGCTCCTGCATCGACGCGGTGAGCAGCTTTTGGCGCAGTGCGGCGTCGCTGCGAGTCAGCTGGTTGAACAAGGCGTCCCAGTGCCGCACGGCGGCCGCACCGTCAGCGTGCTGCGGGGCCACGCCGCGCGCCAGCAGTTGCTGCACCCAGTCTTCCAGCGCCGCCCACTGCGTGTGGGATACATGACCCAGCGCGCGCAGGTCGTCGCGGGTCAGGTACTTGTCCAGCAGGTTCATGCGCAGCTTGATGGCCACTTCGACGTACTCGATCATCTCGCCCGGCGGCGCATGGTTGCGGCCATGGGTCGTGGGCTCGGTGCGGAACATGTGGCCCCAGCGCTCCAGCAGGTCCATGTCGCCGCCCATCCAGTGCAGCATCAGCGCCATCCAGCGGTATGCCAGCGCCTGCACCTCGGGGTCTTCGGGTGGCAACTGGCGGTCCATGGCACTCTGCACCAGCTCCTTCACCACCAGCCAATCGGACTCGATCAGGCTCCAGTTGGTGAAGATCTGCTTGAGCTCGGCCGAGCTGAAGTACTTGCCGTAGGTGGTCATCAGCGCCAGCGCTTCGAGCCAGTTGCCCATGTCGGGCTCGGCCCCCGCCATGAGCCCGTCGCGCAGCATGGTCAAGCGCCCCCGCAGTTCGGTGGCCTGCGATATCTGCTGGTCCAGCGCGCGGATCTGCTGGCCGATGATGCGTTCGGGCGCCATCGTGTCGCCCACCAGCAGGTCGCCGATGTCGCTGAGCGCCAAGCCCATCTGCCGCATCGTCTGGATGCCGTGCAGCCGCTGCACGTCGGCCTGGCTGTACAGCCGATAGCCCGCGTCCGACCGGCCCGAAGGCTTGAGCAGCCCGATCTCGTCGTAATGGTGCAGCGTGCGCACCGTGAGGCCGGTGCGCCGCGCGAGATCACCGACCTTCAGCAGCATGGGTCTTCTTCTTACTTGCGCACCGAGATCAGTTCGATCTCGAAGTTGAGCGTGCTGTTGGGCGGAATCACGCCACCTGCGCCCGCAGCGCCGTACGCAATGGCAGGTGGGCAGGTCAGCTTGGCCTTGCCGCCGGGCTTCATGCGCTGCACACCTTCGGTCCAGCAGGGGATCACGCGGTTGAGCGGAAACTCGGTGGGCTCGCCGCGCTTGTAGGAACTGTCGAACTCCTTGCCGTCGAGGAATGTGCCCTTGTAGTGCACCTTCACGGTGTCGGTGGACTTGGGCGAATCGCCTGAGCCTTCCTTCAAGGATTCAAACACCAGGCCGCTGGCGGTGGTGACGGGCTGGGCGGTTTGTGCCTGAGCAACTGGGGCAAAGGCAAGAGAGGCGAGCAGTGCGAGAAGAACACGCATGAAGAAAACTCCAGGAAAAAACAAAGGCCTGATGTTAGGGCCTTTCGCTTTTAGCGCATTGCATATTGCCGCAGTGTGTTTGACCCGTTGGTGAGTCTCACGGCGTCATGGCGACCCAAGACATGCGGTTGCTTGAGGTAGCAGAGGACCCAGTGATGCTGTTGGTATTTTTTCCGTCTGAATCGCTGATGGGGTTGGCGGAATTCCAGTCAGATTGAGCTCAGCGGACTCAATGCGCCACTCCGACTTGCGCAATGTGAAGTAGAGGATCTTTCTTGCGTAGAACTCAGTGGATTCATCTCCTGGCTTTGCGGGAGCCGTGCGACAGTTGAACCGTACCTCCATTTGAGTGCGATGGCGTTTTTTCGGACCCGACGAAACCTGCCGTGTCTCGCAAGTGGCGCGGACCCGACGTTGACCTTCGGCGATCGGAATATTCAATTCGAAATCGGAGTCGTGAAGGACGCTCTTGCAGGGCGCTACCAACGCGTGATAGCTGTCAGCCGCGTCTGCAATTGAAGTGATCGAGAGGGCAAGAAGCACAGTCAATGCGGTGAACGCGCAACGGAGCTTTTGGCCGTCCCGACAGACCGTTCGGATAGGCAAAACAGACGGTTGTGACTTACTCATTGTGTGAAGATGGTCTGCAGAATGAGAGTCCTTGTGATAGCCCAGGCTTGGGTGCGGTGCGCGATATTTGGCTTACGCCAGGTCACCTACCGGCACACAACTGCAGAACAGATTCCGATCCCCATACACATTGTCCACGCGTCCCACAGGCGACCAGTACTTACCTTGTCGCAGGGCCGCCACAGGGTAGGCAGCAGCTTCGCGCGTGTACGGGCGGGCCCACTCGCCGGTCAGAAGATTCTCCGCCGTGTGCGGCGCGTTCTTCAGCGGGTTGTTGTCCTGCGGCAGTTTGCCCGCCTCGATCTGGCGGATCTCTTCGCGGATGGCGATCATCGCGTCGATGAAGCGGTCGATCTCGAACAGCGTCTCGCTCTCCGTGGGCTCCACCATCAGCGTGTTGGGCACGGGAAAGCTCAGCGTGGGCGCATGAAAGCCGTAGTCGATCAGGCGCTTGGCGACGTCCTCGGCCATCACGCCGCTGGTCTCCTTCAGGCCGCGCAGGTCCAGGATGCACTCGTGCGCCACATGGCCGTTGGCGCTGGCGTACAGCGTGGGGTAGTGGTCCTTCAGGCGCGCGCTGATGTAGTTGGCAGACAGGATGGCCGTCTCGGTCGCGGCCTGCAGGCCTTCGGCGCCCATCATGCGGATGTACATCCAGCTGATGGGTAGCACAGCGGCGTTGCCCAGCGGGGCTGCGCTAACCGGGCCCACCTTGCCGTCGGCGGGGGACAGCGGCTGGTCGCCCTGGCCTGGCAGGCCGGGCAGGTAGGGCACGAGGTCTTCGACCACGCACACGGGGCCGACGCCCGGGCCGCCACCGCCGTGGGGGATGCAGAAGGTCTTGTGCAGGTTCAGGTGGCTCACGTCGCCGCCGAACTCGCCGGGGGCGGCCACGCCCACCAGGGCGTTCATGTTGGCGCCGTCTACGTACACGCGGCCCCCGTGGCTGTGCACCAGGGCGCACAGCTCCTTGACCTGGGTCTCGAATACGCCGTGCGTGCTGGGGTAGGTGATCATCACGCAGGCAATGCTGCCGCTGTGCTGCTCGCACTTGGCCTTGAGGTCGGCCAGGTCCACGTTGCCGTTGTCATCGCACTTTGTCACCACCACCTGCATGCCCACCATTTGCGCGCTGGCGGGGTTGGTGCCGTGTGCGCTGCTGGGGATGAGGCAGATGTTGCGGTGGCCTTCGCCGCGCGCCCGGTGGTAGGCCTGGATGGCCAGCAGGCCCGCGTATTCGCCCTGGCTGCCGGCGTTGGGCTGCAGGCTGATGCCGGCGTAGCCGGTGGCCTGGCACAGCCAGGCGCGCAACTGCTCGTCCAGCTCGCGGTAGCCGGTCTGCTGGTCGGCGGGCGCAAAGGGGTGCATGTGCGCGAACTCGGGCCAGGTGATGGGGATCATCTCGCTGGTGGCGTTGAGCTTCATGGTGCAGCTGCCCAGCGGGATCATGCTGCGGTCCAGCGCCAGGTCCTTGTCGGACAGCTGGCGGATGTAGCGCAGCATACCGGTTTCGGAATGGTGGGTGTTGAACACCGGGTGCGTGAGGTAGCTGCTGGTGCGGCGCAGTGCAGCCGGGATCAGCGGCTCGACGCCGTTCTCGAACGCGTCGAACGTGGGCAGCGCCTGGCCGTCCTGGGCGAAGACCTTCCACAGCAGCTCGATGTCCGCGCGCGTGGTGGTCTCGTCCAGCGAGATGCACAGGTACTCTTCAAAGTAAATGCGCAGGTTGGCGCCCGCCTGGACTGCGCGAGCAGCTATCGATTTGGTAGCATCACCGGTATGCAGGCTCAGCGTGTCGAAGGTGGCTTGGGGGCGTACCGGCGCGCCCAACTGCACCAGGCCCTGGGCCAGGATGGCGGTGTAGCTGGCCACGCGTTGGGCGATGCGTTGCAGGCCTTCGGGGCCGTGGTACACGGCGTACATGCTGGCGATGACGGCGGGCAGCACCTGCGCAGTGCAGATGTTGGACGTGGCTTTCTCGCGGCGGATGTGCTGCTCGCGCGTCTGCAGGGCCAGACGGTAGGCGGGTTTGCCGTGCACGTCCACACTCACTCCCACCAGGCGGCCGGGCAGGCTGCGCTTGAACTCGTCGCGGCAGGCCATGTAGGCAGCGTGCGGGCCGCCCGCGCCCATGGGCATGCCAAAGCGCTGCGTGGTGCCCACCACGATGTCGGCGCCGTATTCGCCGGGCGGCGTGATGAGCGTCAGCGCCAGCAGGTCGGCGGCCACAATGAAGGCGGCCTGCTTGGCGTGGGCTTTTTCCACATCGGCTCGCAGGTCTTCGATGCGGCCGCTGGTGGCGGGGTACTGGGCCAGCACGGCGAAGTAGTCGCCGGCCAGCAGGTCGTTCCATTCCTCGGCTGAGTTGGCCAGGCGCACTTCCAGGCCCAGGGGCTTGGCGCGGGTCTGGATGACTTCGATGGTCTGAGGGTGCGCGTCGCCCGCCACCACGAAGACATTGCTCTTGGATTTGACTGAGCGCCTGGCCAGGGTCATGGCCTCGGCGGCGGCGGTGGCTTCGTCCAGCATGGATGCGTTGGCAATGGGCATGCCGGTCAGGTCGCACACCATGGTCTGGAAGTTGACCAAGGCCTCCATACGGCCTTGCGAGATCTCGGCCTGGTAGGGCGTGTAGGCGGTGTACCAGGCGGGGTTCTCCAGAATGTTGCGCAGGATGACGCCCGGCGTGTGCGTGCCGTAGTAGCCCTGGCCGATGAAGCTGCGCAGGACCTTGTTCTTGCCCGCAATCGCCTTGAGCTCGGCCAGCGCTGCCGCTTCGGTGACGGGCAGGGGCAGGTCCATGGGCGTGGTGCGCGCGATGGAGCGCGGCACGATGCTTTCGATGAGGGCGCTGCGCGAGGCCTCGCCGATCACCGACAGCATGTGGGTTTCATCCGCAGCGTCGATGCCGATGTGGCGGGGCAGGAATTCGGTGGCGTTCTCGAGCGCGGCGAGGGAGGGCAGGGGGGCTTGGGAGGTCATCGGCGGCGGCGGCAAGGGCGGGGACACATGGCCCGGCAGGTGGCTGCCGGGCCGCGAAGGGAGGGGCAGTCCGATCAGGCGTTCTTGGCGAACTCGGCGTAGGCCGGCTCGTCCATGAGCGCGTCGAACTGCGTCATGTCGGTCACGTGGACCTTGAAGAACCAGCCAGCGCCCATCGGGTCGCTGTTGGCCAGGGACGGGTCGGCGCGCAGCGCCTCGTTCACTTCGACGATCTCGCCGGTGACGGGCATGTACACGTCGGCCGCGGCCTTGACGGACTCGACCACGCCGGCCACTTCACCCTGGGTGAAGGTGGTGCCGACGGCGGGCAGGTCCACGAACACCACGTCGCCCAGCGCGTCCTGCGCATGCAGCGTGATGCCGACGGTGGCGGCTTCGTGGTCAGAGATGTCGATCCACTCGTGGTCCTTGGAATACTTGACAGTCATGGGGGCTCCAGAAAAAGGGTTGTCTAAAAAAGTGCCGATGCCAGCTGCCACTGTAGCCGGGCTGGGGCGCAGGCGATGCAATGCGCGGCAAACGAATGCGGTGGTTCAGCCGCGGTAGTAGCGCGCGGGGGTGAAAGGCATGGCACGCACCTCCATCGGCACGGCCTTGCCGCGCACGATGGCGTTCAAGCGCGTGCCGATGGCCGCGAATTCAGGGACGACGTAGCCCATGGCCACGGGCTCGTTCACCGTGGGGCCGAGCAGGCCGCTCGTGACTTCGCCGATCTTCTGGCCGTCGGTACTCTGCAGTTCGGTGTGCTCGCGCACGGGCACGCGTTCCAGCGCCACGAGGCCGACGCGCTTGCGTTGCAGGGTGGCGGGGTTGTCGATCTGCGCGAGGATCTTGTCCGCGCCCGGAAAGCCCCCCGCCCGTGCGCCGCCGGTGCGGCGCACCTTCTGGATGGCCCAGTTCAGGGCCGCTTCGGGCGGGGTGGTGGTGGTGTCGATGTCGTTGCCGTACAGGCACAGGCCCGCTTCCAGGCGCAGCGAGTTGCGCGCGCCCAGGCCGATGGGTTTGACTTCGGGCTGGGCCAGCAGTGCGCGCGCCAGGGTGTCGGCCTGGGCTGCGGGCACCGAGATTTCAAAGCCGTCTTCGCCGGTGTAGCCGCTGCGGGTGACGAAGCAGTCGCAGCCCGCAATGTCGAACGCGCCGCCGGTCATGAACACCAGCTGGTCCACACCCGGCGCCAGGCGGGCGAGGGCGGTGACCGCCTGCGGGCCTTGCAGCGCCAGCAGCGCATGGTCGGGCATGGGCACCACCTGGCAGCGCTGGCCGATGCGGGCCTCTATGTGGGCGATGTCGCCCACCTTGCAGGCGCCGTTGACGATGACGAACAGGGTGGGCTCGCCTTCGACCGTGCCCTGGTTGAAGAACATCAGGTCGTCGATGACCGTGCCCTCATCGGTCAGCAGCAGGCCGTAGCGCTGCTTGCCCACGGGCAGGTCGATCACATCGACCGGCATCAGGGTTTCGAAGGCGGCCGCAGCGTCCGGGCCGACGAGCTTGAGCTGGCCCATGTGGGAGACATCGAACAGCCCCGCTGCGGTGCGGGTGTGCAGGTGCTCGGCCATGAGGCCGGCCGGGTACTGCACGGGCATGGAATAGCCGGCGAACGGCACCATGCGGGCGCCCAGCTCGATGTGCAGTGCGTTCAGGGGCGTGGTGAGCAGGGGAGCGGTGGCTGACATGGCGGGCTTCTCAGGACAAGGCAAATGAAAGCCGCAGCCTGTACCAGGCCACGGTATTTGCCCTGCTGTCCGCTTTACCTGAGAGATTCACCGCAGCGCCCTGGCTGGCCGTGCGGCTTGCTCCTTCGGTGGATGGGTGCCGCGGTGGGTATGGTGTGCCCGGCGGTCCATCTCTCTCCAGCAAGGAAACGCCCGCATCACTGCGGGCGGTTGCCAGTCCTTTTGCCTGAGCGTTCGGGTTGTCCCTGCGCCTTCGGCGGCCCCCGCGAAGGGGGCTCTCTCCTGACGGGCGCCAGTATATCCGCTGGCGCGTGGCACCCCCGCTGGAAAGCCCCGCTACTTGATGAACCCCCACACCTTCGGCAGCCAGGTGGACAGTTGCGGGATGAAGGTCAGCATCACCAGCACCACGCCATGCGCCCACAGGAAGGGCACCAGCTCGCGCACCAGTTGCGACATCGGCACGCGCGAGACGTTGCAGGTGACGAAGAGTAGCCCTCCGACCGGAGGCGTGATCATCCCGAGCGTGAGGTTGTAGATCACGATCATCGCAAAGTGCACCGGGTCCACGCCCAGCTTCACTGCCACGGGCGCGAGGATGGGCGCAAGCACCATCACCCCCGGCAGCGGCTCGATGAAGATGCCGAACAGCAGCAGGAAGATGTTGACGATGATGAGGAACATCCAGGGCGACAGGTTCATGCTGATGAGCCACTCGGCCATCTGCTGCGGAATGCCCTCGATGGTCAAAATCCACGCGAATGCGGCCGACAGCCCGATGATGATCAGCACCGACGCCGACAGCAGGGCCGAGCGCGCGAGGATGTCAGGCAGCGCCTTCCACTGCAGCGTGCGGTAGACGAACTTGCCGCACACCAGCGCGTAGAACACGGCCACGACCGAGGCCTCGGTGGGCGTGAACCAGCCCGCGCGCATGCCGCCCAGGATCACCACGGGCAGCAAGATGGCGGGCAGCGCCTTCCAGGTGGTGGTCAGGATCTCGGCCATGGGCGGCATCTTGCCGTCGCCCTTGTAGTTGCGCTTCTTCGACACATGGAAGTTCACGATGCACATGGCCACCGCGATCAGCAGGCCCGGCAGCAGGCCGGCCACGAACAGCGCACCCACCGACACCGTTTCATCCTGCAGCGCATAGATGATCATGATGATGGACGGCGGAATGATGGGCCCCACGATGGCAGTGGACGCGGTGAGCGCCGCTGCATACGAACGGTCGTAGCCCGCCCTGTCCATCATGCGGATCAGCATCGAGCCCGGGCCGGCCGCATCGGCCAGCGCCGAGCCCGAGATGCCCGAAAAGAACGTCAGCGACACCACGTTGGTGTAGCCCAGCCCGCCACGCTTGTGGCCCACAAACTGGCCTGCGAAGCGCAGCAGTACCTCGGTCAACGACCCGCCGCTCATGAGCTCGGCCGCCAGAATGAAGAACGGTACGGCCATCAGCGGAAAGCTGTCGATGCCGGTGAAGGTCTCCTTGAGCAGCACCATCAGCGGGTAGCTCTCGGCCAGGATCAGCGTGGCCGCGGTGGCCAGGCCCAGGGCAAACGCCACCGGCACGCCGATGGCCAGGAACAGGCAGGCCGAAACGATGAGGATGATGGACGCGCTCATAGGGAGGCACTCGCATTAGCGTCGAAGTGCTCATCGGCCGCGAAGGTGCGGTCGAGCACATAGCCACGCACGACGAACGCAAAGTGCACGATGAGCAACACCCCGCCGATCAGCATGGCGCTGTAGATGTAGGCGAAGGGCACCTGCGTCACGGCCGTCATCTGGAACATGGTGCGCTGCATGTACAGCCAGCCGTACCAGACCATGAAGCCGAAGAAAGCGAACAGCAGCGCGGCCACCACCGCGCGGATGGCAATGCCGCCGGCGCGGGGCAGGGCGTCCTGCAGGTTCTCCACCGCAATGTGGCCGCCGTAGCGCAGCACCGGGCCCGCGCCCAGGAAGGTCAGCCAGATCATCATGTGGCGCGAGACCTCTTCAGCCCACTCCAGCGAGTTGTGGGTTACGTAGCGCATGACCACGTTGGTGAAGATGATGATCGACATGGCCGCCAGCAGCAGGATCAGCGCCCAGCGGTTGGCGGCAAGGAAATAGCGTTCGAAGGCTTTCACGGTGTTGTTCTCGGTTCTGGCTGAAAGCGAAAAAAAACCGTTCGGGCTGAGCTTGTCGAAGCCTTGCGCGGCGCTTCGACAGGCTCAGCGTGAACGGTTGGAGTTTGTCTGCTCGGGTTAACGAACGTCCTGGATCTTCTTGATGTTGTCGGCCCCGAACTCCTTGGCATAGCCCACATACGCCGGCTTGAGCGCTTCGCGGAAGGCTGCGCCGTCCACCGTCTTCGTGACCTTCATGCCTTGCGATTCAAGCAGCGCTATGCCGTTGTTCTCATCGTCGTTGACCTTCTTGCGCTGCGCCACCGAAGCGCTCTTGGCGGCGTCGGTGAAGACCTTCTTGTCGGCATCGTTGAGCTTGTTCCACACCTTGGGCGAGAGCAGCAGAAGCGCGGGCGAGTACACGTGGCCGGTCAGCGACAGGTGCTTTTGCACCTGCGAGAACTTGGCCGACAGGATCACCGGGATAGGGTTCTCCTGGCCGTCCACCGTGCCCTGCTGCATGGCACCGAACAGCTCGGGGAAGGCCATGGGCGTGGGCAGGATGCCGAAGGTGCGGTAGCCGTCCATGTGCACCTTGTTCTCCATGGTGCGCATCTTCAGGCCCTTGGCGTCCTCGGGCTTGACGATGTCGCGCTTGCTGTTGGTCATGTGGCGAAAGCCGTTTTCGGTCCAGGCCAGCGCGATGATGCCCTTGCTCGGGAACTTGGTCAGGATGTCCTGGCCGATGGGGCCGTCCATCACCTTGCGTGCATGGTCGTAATCGCGGAACAGGAACGGAATGTCCACGATCTTCACTTCGGGCACGAAGTTGCCCACAGGGCCGGTGGAGGTGTTCACCAGGTCCTGCGTGCCGAGCTGGATGGCCTCGATCTGCTCGCGCTCGCCGCCCAGCGCCGAGTTGGGAAAGTACTGGCACTTGTAGCGCCCCTGCGTGCCTTTTTCGACTTCATCGCAGAACACCTTGGAGCCCACGCCATAGTGCGAATCGGGCGCCGTGGCGTAGCCGATCTTGAGCGTCGTGGTCTGCGCGCCGGCCGTGGCGATCAAGCCGAACGCAAGGCCCAGGCCCGCGGCGAGAGAAGTCAGTTGCATGGTGTCTCCTGTATATGTGGTTCTTGCCGTGGTCGCCTGCGTACCTGTCGCTGGAGGCTTCGCGCAGCCAGTGCCACGGACTCAAAAATTATGGCGCTGCAACATGCCGCAGGGCATCGGGGTTTGTGCTGGTAAGCGTGCTTACTAAACAAGGCAGTCGCCACGGGCTTCGCGGCACCAGTGCACGCGTCGCGCGGGCGACAGGACAGGTGAAGGCGGGCGGCGCCATGGAAGTCGGGCTGGCGTGCGGCGAGGTGCCGCTCTGATGGAGCGGCACCGGCCCGTGATGTGAGACTCCGCGGCGGGTGCCCGTGGCGCGGTGAGTCGGTGAAGCGCAAGGGCGTGTGCCGCCACTGCCGTCTTGCCAAGTGCCCCGGTCCGGCGGTAACCGGTCCGGGGCCCTGTCAGTTCGTGCGCTCCGGTAAGAACGCCTTGATGGATGAAGTATGCGCGGCAAGGCTCAGTAGTTCTTGCTGTTCTTTGCTTCAAAAGTCGGCTGTTGCAGAAAATCCTTCTGTATTTGCGCAGTTCAAGGAATAATCCGCAGCATGGACCGTTTAGACAGAAAAATTCTCGCTGTGCTGCAGGGCGACGCGCGCGCCAGTCTGCAGGAGATCGGGCAGGCCGTCGGCCTGAGCCCTTCGCCGTGTTGGGGTCGCATCAAGAAGATGGAAGAGGCCGGTGTCATCCAGGGCTACACCGTGCGGCTCAACCCGCAGGCGCTGGGCCTGTCCGACACGGTGCTGGTGCAGGTCACGCTCGACAGCCACTCGGACAACACGCTGGAGAAGTTCGGCGAGACGCTGGCCAGCATTCCGGAGGTGATCGAAGCCCACCTGGTCTCAGGCGACTACGACTACCTGCTGCGCGTGGTGGTCAAGGACACGCGCGACTACGAGCGCCTGCTGCGCGAGAAGCTCTAC
Source organism: Acidovorax sp. LjRoot194 (assembly GCF_964253015.1). Taxonomy (NCBI): domain Bacteria; kingdom Pseudomonadati; phylum Pseudomonadota; class Betaproteobacteria; order Burkholderiales; family Comamonadaceae; genus Acidovorax; species Acidovorax sp. LjRoot194. Next base: position 2,595,702 of record NZ_CAXUQB020000001.1, read on the forward strand.
AAGATCAAGGGCATACGCCACAGCCGCTCGAGCTTCGTGCTGCGCACGCTGAAAAAGGCCGACATGCCGCTCTACGTGGACTAAGGCCTAAGGCGCTGGCACGTTCGCTGCTCTGCGGGCTGGCACAGGTGCAGAATCCAGCCGCCGCACACACCGTCCACACCGCCAGTACCGCGCCACACACCATGAACCTGCGTTTCGTCGAAGCCTTCTATTGGGTCGCCTCTCTGCGCAGCGTGACGCGCGCCGCCGAAAAACTGTTCCTCACCCAGTCGGCCATGTCCAGCCGCGTGGCGGCGCTGGAGGAAGAGCTGGGCGTGCTGCTGCTGGACCGCAGCGACAAGCGCTTCAAGCTCACGGTGGCGGGCACGCGGTTTCTGACCTATGCGAAGCGCATGCTGGAATTGCAGCGCCAGCTGAAGGCCGAGATGGGGTCGGGCGGGCCGATGGAGGTGTCCATCCGCCTGGGCGCGATCGAGTCGGTGCTGCACTCCTGGCTGATTCCGTGGATCGAGCAACTGCGCAAGGACAACCCGGCGCTGGAGCTCGAACTCACCATGGAAACCACGCCCGTGCTGCTGGACCAGATCCGCCGCGGCGCGCTGGACACGGTGTTTGCAGCGCTGCCGGCGTCCGCCGAAGGCATCCGCACCCAGGCCCTGGCGCCCATGGAGATGGTGTTCGTCGGCAACAGCAAGTTGCACCGCAAGCGGCGCTACGCGCTGGCGGATTTTGCCGAGATGGACATCCTGACCTTCCAGCGCGGCTCGCACCCGCACGTAACGTTGCTGGATGCGCTGCGCCAGGCCCAGGTGGAGCCGCGCCGCGTGCACACCATCTCGTCCATCTCGGCCATGGTGCAGTTGGTGCAGGGCGGCTTCGGCATCGCGACCTTGCCGCGCCACGCCGTGCAGCGGCTGCTGGCGTTTCCGGACCTGCGGGCGCTGGCCTGCGACACGGAGTTGCGGCCCTTGCCCATCCACCTGAGCTACCGCGAAGACCCGTCCACCCCGGTCGACAGCGTGGTGCGCTCGGCCATGGCGTTCCTCGAACTGCAGTCCGAACGCACCAAGGTGCGCGCCAAAACCTGAAGCCAAGCTGACGGACGGCGCGTCTCCCGCGTCGCCACGGCGGTGGCCTGCGCGCTGCGCAAGCCTTTGGGGTGCGCTGCGTGGCTGCCGCGCGCACTCTCCAATGGTCTCCATCGCGTTCCAGTGCCTGCTGTTGGTGCATGCCATCGGCACGCACAAGCCCGGGTGCGGCCGGCATCGTCTGGATGGCGCGCCATCACCATCGGCCACAAAAGCCCGCCGCACGGGGCTTGCGGCGGTATCGGCCAGGCGCGCGACGGTGCGGATTCCAGGGGCCTAGGGTTTTCACTGAGCACCAAGTTGGGTGAAGTGTGCTCCAGCGTAGTGCATCGAAAAAATCGATGAAGTGAGAGAAAATTTTTGAATTTGCCAGTGCTCGCACCCCGCCAACACAATCCTCCCATCGTCATGCATTTGACATTTTTCGATGCGAGGAAACACGGTGGAACCGGAAGCAAAAAACACACTGGCAGCCTTCGGCCCTGAGGGCCACGGCGACGCAGCCCATGTGCGCGGCGTCATTCGCAAAGGGCTGTGGACCCTGCACACCAGTGGCTTGGCGCATGGCCATGTGCAGGGCAACCTCGTCATCCTGCCCGAGGCGCTGGCCGGCGACTTCCTGCGCTTTTGCCAGCGCAACCCCAAGCCCTGCCCGGTGCTGGCCGTGGGCGAGCCCGGCCAGGTGGGCCTGCCCAGCCTGGGCGAGGACATCGACATCCGCAGCGATGTGCCGATGTACCGCGTCTGGCGCCACGGCGAGCTCAAGGACGAAGTCGCCGACATCACGGACCTGTGGCGCCCCGACCTGGTGACCTTCGTGCTGGGCTGCTCATTCTCGTTCGAGCATGCGCTGCAGGAGGCCGGCATCCGCCTGCGCCACATCGACGAGAGCCGCAACGTGGCGATGTACCGCACCAACATCGCGACCGAGCCTGCCGGTCCCTTCAGCGGCGCCATGGTCGTGTCCATGCGGCCCATGCCCGCGGCCGATGTCATCCGGGCGGTGCAGGTCACCTCGCGCTTTCCCAACGTGCACGGCGCGCCGGTGCACATCGGCGACCCGTCGCTCATCGGCATCAAGGACCTGGCCCGGCCCGACTACGGCGACGCGGTGGAGCTGGCCCCCGGCGACATCCCTGTCTTCTGGGCCTGTGGCGTCACCCCCCAGTCGGCCATCCTGACCGCGCAGCCTGCGTTCTGCATCACGCATGCACCCGGGGCCATGTTGGTGACCTCGTTGCTCAACCACCACCTCGCGTCTTTCTGAGTTCTTCACCCCGCGACGAATCCTTCAACCTTTCAAAGGAGTATCTGAGATGAAAAAGACCCTCTGGGCCCGTGTGGCCGCGGCTATCGGTGGCGCCTGCATGACCTTGGCCGCCCATGCGCAGCAGGAAGTCAAGATCGGCGTGATCTACCCGCTGACCGGCACCGGCGCGGCCGTGGGCGCCGAGCTGCGCAGTGCGCTGGAGCTGGCCGCCGACATCGTCAACAACGGTGCTCCCTCGGTCCCCAACCTGCCGTTCGCGGCCGGCAAGGGCCTGCCCAACCTCAAGGGCGCCAAGATCAAGCTCGTGTTCGCCGACCACCAGTCCAACCCGCAGATCGGCGCGACGGAAGCCGAGCGCCTGATCACCCAGGAAAAGGTGGTCGCCCTGATCGGTTCGTACAACAGCAACGTCACGGCCACGGCCAGCCAGGTGGCCGAACGGGCCGGCATTCCGTTCCTGAACCCCGAGTCGTCCTCGGCCTCGCTCACGCAGCGCAACTTCAAGTGGTTCTTCCGCACCACGCCGCATGACGATCTGTTCGTGCACAACGCGTTCGAGTTTTTGAAGGAGTTCGAGGCCAAGCGGGGCATCAAGCCCAAGGTGATCGCATCGCTCAACGAGAACGGCCTGTGGGGCGCCGAGACGACCAAGCTGCAGACCAAGCTGGCGACAGAGTTCGGCCAGAACATCGTCAAGCAGGTGTCCTACCCGGCCAAGACCACGCAGCTCACGTCCGAGGTGCAGACCCTGAAGGCGGCCAACCCCAACCTGGTGCTGCAGTCGTCCTATACGGCAGACGCCATCATGTCCATCAAGACGTACAAGGAACTGGGCTTCTCGCCGGACATGATCCTGGCCAACAACGCGGGCTTCACCGACACCGACTTCATCCGCACGCTGGGCAAGGACGCCGACTTCATCATCACCCGCGAGACCTGGGCGCTGGACCTGGCCACGCGCAACCCGATGATCAAGGAAGTCAACGACCTCTTTCAGAAGCGCTACAAGATCAACTTCACCGGCAACAGCTCGCGCACCTTCACCGGCCTGATGGTGATGGCCGACGCGATCAACCGTGCGGGCTCCACCGAGCCCGAGGCCGTGCGCACCGCGCTCACGCAGACCAACATCCGCGCCGACGACATCATCATGCCGTGGAAGGGCGTGAAGTTCGACACCTCGGGCCAGAACACGCTGGGCCGCGGCATCCTGGTGCAGATCATCGACGGCAAATACCACACGGTCTGGCCCTTCAACATGGCGACCCGCGAAGTGGTGTGGCCCATGCCCAAGTGGGACCAGCGCAAGTGAAGGCCCCACGGGCTGAATCCTGAAAGAAAACCATGACTGCGGAAATTCTGTTTCAGACGCTGGCCTCGGGCGTGATGATCGGGTTGATATATGCGCTGGTTGCGATCGGATTGACCATGATTTTCGGGGTCATGGACATCGTTAACTTCGCGCACGGTGAGTTCCTGATGCTGGGCATGTACTCGGCCTTCTGGATGTTCTCGCTGTACGCGCTCGACCCCCTCTACACCCTGCCGCTCACGGTCCTCATGCTGTTCGCGTTCGGTGTGCTGCTGTACCAGTTCGTGATCGTGCGCATCATCAATGCGCCCATGCTCTCGCAGATCTTCACGACCTTCGGAATCATGATCCTGCTGCGCGGTGTGGCCCAGTTCTTCTGGAAGCCTGACTTCCGCTCCATCGAGAACTCGCTGGTCAGCGGCACCGTCAAGGGCTTCGGCGTGCAGGTCGGGCAGCCCCAGCTGGTGGCGGGCATCGGGGCCATCGTCATCACCGGCCTCATCTACTTCTTCCTCAACAAAACGCGCCTGGGAGCGGCGCTGGAAGCCACCGCGTCCGACAAGGAAGCCGCGCGCCTGATGGGCATCGACTCGCACAAGATGTTTGCGCTGGCCTGGGGCGTGGCAGCTGCCTGCGCCGGCGCTGCCGGGGTGCTGCTGTCGACCTTCTTTCCCATCTTTCCGGACGTCGGCGCGAACTTCATCCTGCTGGCCTTCGTGGTGGTGAACCTGGGCGGCTTCGGCAGCATCACCGGTGCGTTCTGGGCCGGGATTCTGGTCGGCGTGATCGAGGTGATGGGGGGCCTGTTGCTCGGGCCCCAGTACAAGACCGCGGTGGTGCTGGTGCTCTTCCTCGGAGTGCTGATGTTCCGCCCGCAAGGCCTCATGGGCAAAGCGTGATCACCATGAAAAACTCAATCCTTATCGCAGCGCTGCTGCTGGCCACCCTGGCGCTGCCGTCCTTCGTGGATGCGTCGCACCTGAATATGGCCATCCTCGTGCTCATGGCCGCCCAGCTGGGCGTGGCGTGGAACATGCTCGGCGGCTACGCCGGGCAGGTGTCGCTGGGCCATGCCGCGTTCTTCGGGCTGGGGGCCTATACCTCCACGCTGCTGCTGCTCAAGTTCGGCGTCAACCCGTGGATCGGCGCGCTGATCGGCGGGGCCCTGTCGTCCTTGCTCAGCCTGGCGTTCGGCTGGTCGTGCTTTCGCTTGAAGGGCCACTACTTCGCCATGGCCACCATTGCCGTGGCCGAGCTGGTGCAGATCTTCTTCAACGAGTGGGAGTACGGCGGCGCCGCCGTGGGCCTGTACGTGCCCATGGACAAGCAGGGCTGGCTGTGGATGAACTTCGCCACCAAGCTGCCGTACTACTGGCTGGCGCTGGGCCTGCTGGTGCTGACCCTGGCCGCCAACTGGTGGGTGGAACGCAGCTACCTGGGCTACTACTTCCGGGCCATCAAGGACGAGCCCGATGCTGCGCGCAGCGTGGGCATCAACATCGCCCGCTACAAGCAGGTCGCCTTGTCGCTGAGCGCCTTCTTTGCGGCGCTGGGGGGCAGCCTGTATGCCCAGAAGGAGCTGTTCATCGACCCGGGCTCGGTGCTGTCCACGGCGCTGTCGATCAAGATGGCCCTGGTGGCCATCCTGGGCGGGGTGGGCACACTGTTCGGTCCGGTGGTGGGGTCCATCGTGCTCACCAGCATTGAAGAGTTCACCCGCATCGTCTTCGGTGGCACGGGCCGCGGTACGGACGTGATCATCTACGCCACCATGATCATCCTGATCGCCGTGTACTACCCCATGGGCATTCTCGGGTGGGTCAAGAGCTTCAAGGAGCGGCGGGCGGCCCGGGCCGACGCATCGCGCCAGGTGGCCGAGCATGCAGCAGGCGCTGCACCTCTGCAGTCGGCAAAGGGAGAGGTCTGATGAAACTGCTCGAAGTCAAACAAGTCAGCAAGCGCTTTGGCGGGCTGACCGCCAACCAGGACGTCTCGTTCGATGTGGACAAGGGCACCGTCGTGGGCCTGATCGGTCCCAACGGCGCGGGCAAGACCACCATGTTCAACTGCGTAGCGGGCTACTTCGCACCCACCGAGGGCAGCATCCTGCTGGGCGGGCGCAACATCGCCGGCCTGCCGCCCGAGGCCTGTGCCCGGGCCGGCGTGGCGCGCACTTTTCAGGTGGCGCGCAGCTTTACCAGCATGACAGCGTGCGAGAACGTGATGACCGGCGCCATGCTGCTGCAGCACAACGTCGCCAAGGCCCGGGCATCGGCCCTGCAGTGGCTGGCGTTCGTCAACCTGCAGCGCTTTGCCGACAAGCCTGCGGGCAGCATGACCATCAGCGAACAGCGCCGCTTGGCGGTGGCCCGCGCGCTGGCCATCGAGCCGCAGATATTGCTGATGGACGAAGTGATGGCGGGGCTGAACCCATCCGAAGTGCGCGAGGCCGTGGACGTGGTGCTCAAGATCCGAGAGCGCGGCATCGCATGCCTGATCGTGGAGCACGTGCTCGAGGGCATCATGCCCATCGCCGACAAGATCGTGGTGCTGGACCGGGGCGTGAAGATCGCGGAGGGCACGCCACAGCAGGTCTCCAGCGACCCGCACGTCATCTCCGCCTACCTGGGAGACGAATGAAAATGCTCGACATCCAAAACCTCAAGGTCTGCTACGACGACGTGCTGGCCATCTCGGACGTGAGCCTTACCGTGGGGGCCGGCGAGATCGTGGCCCTGGTGGGCGGCAACGGCAACGGCAAGTCCACCACCTTGCGCGCGGTGGCAGGGCTCAACGCGGCTGCGGCTGGCAAGGTGTCCTTCAACGGCCAGTCCATCGGCGGGCTGCCAGCCCACAAGCGGGTGTCGCTGGGGCTATCCCTGGTGCCCGAAGGGCGCCGGCTGTTCCCGCGCCTCACGGTGCTGCGCAACCTGGAGCTTGGCGCCTTCACCCGAGGAGACAAGCACGAGGTGGCCAGCAGCATCGACGAGATGCTGGGGCTGTTCCCCATCCTCAAGGAGCGCGCGACGCAGCTCGCGGGCACCATGAGCGGTGGCGAGCAGCAGATGCTGGCCATCGCCCGCGGGTTGATGGCGCGACCCAAGCTGCTGATGCTGGACGAACCCTCGTGGGGCATCGCGCCCAAGTTCGTGACCAAGGTGCTGGACGTGATCCAGCAGATCAACGCCAAGGGCGTCTCCATCTTGCTGGTGGAGCAGAACCTGCACAAGGCGCTGGCCATCGCACACCGCGGCTACGTCATACAGACCGGGCGCATTGCGATGGAAGGCCCGGCCCAGACGCTGCTGCACGACGAAGGCGTCAAGAAGGCGTACCTGGGCCTTTAATCCCGCGCGCCTGCGTGCCCGACCTGCCACGCCCAGCCAGCCGGTCATTTCACCTCCCAGGAGTTCCTGTGAAAGCTTTTTGGATGACCGCACTGTGTGCGGCGGGGATGGGCTGCGCCTTCGGTGTGCCGGCCCAGACGCCGGTGCAATGGAAGCTGGCCACGGGCTACCGTGCCGAATCGTTCCACACGCGCAACCTGGTGCAGTTCGCGCAGGATGTCGAGGCCGCATCGTCGGGTGCGCTGCGCATCGAGGTGCACGCCAACAACACGCTGGCCAAGCTGGCCGACATTCCTGCGGCAGTGCAGGGCGGCAAGGTCCAGGCAGGTGAGACCATCATGACCAGCCTCGTGGCCGAGATGCCCATCGCCGGTGCCGATGCCGTGCCCTTCGTGGTGCACAGCTATGCCGACGCGCGGCGCATGTGGGGACTGCAGCGGCCGCTGATCGAGGGGCATTTCGCGCGCAAGGGGCTCAAGGCCCTGTACGCGGTGCCGTGGCCGCCGCAGGGGTTGTTCTCCGTGGCGCCCGTGAAGTCGTCCGCCGACTTCAAGGGCACCCGCATGCGCACCTACAACCCCGCCACCGTGCGCATCGCCGAGCTGCTGGGCGCCACGCCGGTGGACGTGCCCATGGTCGAGGTCAACAAGGCGCTGGCCGGCGGGCAGCTCGACTCCATGATCACCTCAGCCCTCACCGGCGTGGAGAACCAAGTCTGGGGCCAGATCCGCCAGTACTACGGCATCGACGCGTGGTTCCCCAAGAACATCGTGTTCGTCAACCAGCAGGCGTTCGACGCGCTGCCGCCACCCGTGCGCCAGGCCGTCACCAAGGCGGCAGCCGAGGCGGAAACCCGCGGCTGGGCGATGAGCGAGGCCATCGCGCAGGAGTCGGTCGGCGAACTGCAGCGCAAGGGCATCAAGGTGGAGCGCCCCACCGCCGAGCTCAACGCCGAACTCAAGCGGCTGGGCGAACGCTTCTCGCGCGAGTGGGTGCGAACGGTTGGCAGCGAGGCCAACCAGCTTTTCATTCCTTATTACACGCAGCGCTGAACGGCGCGTTGCGGCATCCCGTTTTTCATTTCTCAACTGTCGGAACCATCACACCATGAATAACCTGACACCCCCCACACACACGCCCCGCTGGCAGTTCTGGATCGACCGGGGCGGCACTTTCACCGACATCGTGGCCAAGCGGCCCGATGGCTCGCTCACCACCCACAAGCTGCTGTCCGAAAACCCCGAGCAGTACAAGGACGCCGCGGTGGCCGGCATTCGCCACCTGCTGGGTTTGAAGCCCGGCGAGCCGGTGACGCCCGCCCAGGTCGAGTGCGTGAAGATGGGCACCACCGTGGCCACCAATGCACTGCTGGAGCGCAAGGGCGAGCCCACGCTGCTGGTCACCACGCGCGGCTTTCGCGATGCGCTGCGCATTGCGTACCAGAACCGCCCGCGCCTGTTCGACCGCCATATCCAGTTGCCCGAGCTGCTCTACACCGAGGTGATCGAGGCCCGCGAACGCATGGGTGCGCACGGCAGCGTGATGCTGCCCCTGGACGAGCCCACGCTGCGCGGCGATTTGCTGGCAGCCTATGCGCGCGGCCTGCGCAGCGTGGCCATCGTGTTCATGCACGGCTACCGCTACGCGCAGCACGAAAAGGCGGCGCAGCGTATCGCGCGGTCGGTCGGGTTCACGCAGATCAGCACATCGCATGAAACCAGCCCCATGATGAAGTTCGTGAGCCGCGGCGACACCACGGTGGTGGATGCATACCTCTCGCCCATCCTGCGCCGCTACGTGGACCAGGTGGCCAGCGAGATGCCGGGCGTCAAGCTGTTCTTCATGCAGTCGTCCGGTGGCCTGACCGATGCCGGCACCTTCCAGGGCAAGGACGCCATCCTGTCCGGCCCGGCCGGCGGTATCGTGGGCATGGCGCGCACGGCAGGGCTGGCGGGGCATGAGAAGGTCATCGGCTTCGACATGGGCGGCACGTCCACCGACGTGAGCCACTACGCCGGTGCGTTCGAGCGTGAGTTCGAAACCCATGTGGCCGGCGTGCGCATGCGCGCACCCATGATGAGCATCCACACCGTGGCAGCCGGCGGCGGGTCGGTGCTGGCGTACGACGGCTCGCGGTTCCGGGTGGGCCCGGAGAGCGCGGGTGCCAACCCCGGCCCCGTCAGCTACCGCCGCGGCGGCCCGCTGGCCGTGACGGACGCGAACGTGATGGTCGGCAAGGTGCAGCCACGCTACTTCCCCAGCGTGTTCGGCCCGGCCGCCAACGAGACGCTGGATGCCGACGCGGTGCGCGCACGTTTTCAGGACATCGCCACGCAGACCCAGCGCAAGCCCGAGGAAGTGGCCGAAGGCTTCATCCAGATCGCCGTGCAGCAGATGGCCAACGCGATCAAGAAGATCAGCGTGGCGCGCGGCTACGACGTCACGCGCTACACGCTGCAGTGCTTTGGCGGCGCGGGCGGCCAGCACGCCTGCCTGGTGGCCGACGCCCTGGGCATGACGCGGGTGTTCGTGCACCCGCTGGCGGGCGTGCTCAGCGCCTACGGCATGGGCCTGGCGGACCAGAACGTGATCCGTGAGCAGGCAGTGGAGATGCCGCTCGCCACCGAGGTGCTGCCCCTGATTGCCGAGCGGCTGGACGCGCTGGGCTCTGCCGCCCAGGCCGAGCTGGAGCGCCAGCAGGTCAGCGCCAACCCGGTGCAGGTGCGCCACAACGTGCATGTGCGCTACGAGGGCACCGACTCCGCGCTGGTCGTGCCCTTCGGCGACATGGCGACCATCCAGTCCGCCTTCGAAGCGGCGTACCGCCAGCGCTTTGCCTTCCTGATGGTGGGCAAGGGCCTGGTGGTGGAAGCCGTGTCGGTCGAGGCGGTGATCGCCGGCGATGCGCCTGCAGAGCCGCGCCTGCCGGTGCACGCCCATCGCAAGCACCCGCTGCGCGAGACGGTGCAGATGTATTCGGGCAGCGAGTGGCACGACGCAGCCCTGGTGGTGCGCGAGGACCTGCGCCCCGGCGACGTGGTCCCGGGCCCCGCGATCATTGCCGAGAAGAACACCACCACCGTGGTGGAGCCCGGCTGGTCGGCGCGCCTGACCGACCTGGACCACCTGGTGCTGGACCGCGTGACCGCGCGCAAGGTCCAGTACGCCGCCGGCACCACGGTGGACCCGGTGCTGCTGGAGGTGTTCAACAACCTGTTCATGAACATCGCCGAGCAGATGGGCCTGCAGCTGCAGAACACGGCCTATTCGGTGAACATCAAGGAGCGCCTGGACTTCAGCTGCGCGTTGTTCGATGCTGCCGGCAACCTCATTGCCAACGCGCCGCACATGCCGGTGCACCTGGGTTCGATGGGCGAGAGCATCAAGACCGTGATCCGCGAGAACACCGGCAAGATGCACCCGGGCGATGTGTTCATGCTCAACGACCCCTACCACGGCGGCACCCATCTGCCCGATGTGACGGTGATCACGCCGGTCTACGTGGCCGCAGGCGCAGAGCCCACGTTCTACGTCGGCAGCCGGGGCCACCATGCGGACATTGGCGGCACCACGCCGGGCTCCATGCCGCCGTTTTCGACGCGCATCGACGAAGAGGGCGTGCAGATCAACAACGTGAAGCTGGTGGACCGCGGCATCTTCCTGGAAGAGGAGGTGCGCACGCTGCTGGCCACGGGCGGCGGTACCACCCAGTACCCCAGCCGCAACCCCCAGCAGAACCTGGCCGACCTGCGCGCGCAGATCGCGGCCAACGAAAAGGGCGTGCAGGAACTGTCCAAGATGGTGGAGCAGTTCGGCCTGCCCGTCGTGCAGGCCTACATGCGCCATGTGCAGGACAACGCCGAAGAGTCGGTGCGCCGCGTGATCACGCAGCTCAAGGACGGGCAGTTCACCCTGCCGCTCGACAACGGCGCGCAGATCAGCGTGTCGGTCAAGGTCAATGTGGCTGAGCGCAGCGCGGTGATCGACTTTGCGGGCACCAGCGCGCAGCAGACCAACAACTTCAACGCGCCGCGTGCGGTGTGCATGGCCGCGGTGCTGTACGTGTTCCGCACGCTGGTGGACGACGATATTCCGCTCAACGCCGGGTGCTTGAAGCCCTTGCAGGTCATCATCCCGCAGGGCTCCATGCTCAACCCCAACCCGCCGGCCTCGGTGGTGGCGGGCAATGTGGAGACCTCTACCTGCATCACCAACGCGCTGTTCGGCGCCCTGGGCGTGATGGCGGGCAGCCAGCCCACGATGAACAACTTCACCTTCGGCAACGCGCAGTACCAGTACTACGAAACCATTGCTGGCGGCAGCGGTGCGGGTGCGGTGTTCGATGCATCAGGCCGCGCGGTGCGCGGGTTCGACGGCACCAGCGTGGTCCAGACCCACATGACCAACTCGCGCCTCACGGACCCCGAGGTGCTGGAGTTCCGCTTCCCGGTGGTGCTCGACAGCTACGAGATCCAGCGTGGGTCAGGCGGCGCGGGGCGCTGGGCCGGTGGTGACGGCGGCGTGCGGCGCGTGCGCTTTCTGGAGGCCATGACGGCCAGCATCCTGTCCAACGGGCGGCTCAACCCCGCCTTCGGCATGGCGGGCGGCCAGCCGGGCCGCGCAGGCGCCAACCGGGTGCTGCGCGCGAATGGCCAAGTCGAGGAACTGGGCCACATCGGCGCCGCGCAGATGGAGCCGGGCGATGTGTTTGAGATCTCCACCCCGGGCGGTGGCGGGTTCGGCGAATGCGTGGCCGCTGAGTGAACCGGGCCTGCGGGCCCGCGCCATGAAAAAGGGCCTGCATGGCAGGCCCTTTGATCTGGGTGGCTGGCGGCGTATCGCCAGCGCGGGTCACATGCCCGAATAGTTCGGGCCGCCGCCACCTTCGGGCGTGACCCACACGATGTTCTGCGTCGGGTCCTTGATGTCGCAGGTCTTGCAGTGCACGCAGTTTTGCGCGTTGATCTGCAGGCGCTGCGCGTCGCCGCCCTTGGCCACATCGGGCACGAACTCGTACACACCCGCCGGGCAGTAGCGCGCCTCGGGGCCGGCGTACTTGGCCAGGTTGATGTTGACCGGCACGCTCGCGTCCTTGAGCGTCAAGTGGGCCGGCTGGTTCTCTTCGTGGTTGGTGTTGCTGATGAACACGCTGCTGAGGCGGTCGAACGTGAGCTTGCCATCGGGCTTGGGGTAGACGATGGGCTTGCACTCGGCCGCGGGCTTGAGGTAGGCGTGGTCGGGCTTGTCGCGGTGCAGCGTCCAGGGCATGCGGCCGCGCAGTATCAGCTGCTCGAAGCCGTTCATCACCGTGGCCGTGGTCAGGCCGTACTTGAACCAGTTTTTGAAGTTGCGGTCCTTGTTCAGCTCGGTGTAGAGCCAGCTTTCCTCGAAAGCCTTGGGGTAGGCCTTGAGTTCGTCGTGCTGGCGGCCGGCCACGACGGCGTCGTACGCAGCCTCGGCGGCCAGCATGCCCGTCTTGATGGCGGCGTGGCTGCCCTTGATGCGGCCCACGTTCAGGTAGCCTGCGTTGCAGCCCACGAGTGCGCCACCCGGGAAGATGGTCTTGGGCAGGGCGTTGATGCCGCTGGCGTTGATGGCGCGCGCGCCGTAGGACAGGCGCTTGGCCGTGATCTCGCCTTTTTCGTTCTCGAAGTAGTAGCGGACGTTGGGGTGGGTCTTCCAGCGCTGGAATTCCTCGAACGGGCTGAGGTAGGGGTTCTTGTAGCCCAGGCCGGTCACGAAGCCGAGCGCGATCTTGTTGTCGTCCAGGTGGTACAGGAACGCGCCGCCGTAGGTGTCGTTCTCCATGGGCCAGCCTGCGGTGTGCATCACGAAGCCGGGCTGGTGCTTCTTGGGGTCGATCTCCCACAGCTCCTTCACGCCCAGGCCAAAGCTCTGCGGGTCGCGGCCTTCGGACAGGTGAAAGCGCTCGATCAGCTGGCGGCCCAGGTGGCCGCGTGCGCCTTCGGCGAACACGGTGTACTTGCCCAGCAGTTCCATGCCCAGCTGGAAGTTCTCGGTAGGCTCGCCGTCCTTGCCCACGCCCATGTTGCCAGTGGCCACGCCCTTGACCGAACCATTCTCGTTGTAGAGCACTTCGGCGGCGGCAAAGCCGGGGAAGATCTCCACGCCCAGGGCTTCGGCCTGTTCGGCCATCCATTTGGTCACGTCGCCCAGGCGCACGATGTAGTTGCCGTGGTTTTGTGCGAACGGTGGCAAAAACACATTGGGCACGCGCAGGCCCGATTTTTCCGACAGGAAGATGTAGGCGTCGTCGGTGACGGGCTGGTTCAGCGGGGCGCCGCGCTTTTTCCAGTCGGGGATCAGCTCGGTCAGCGCCTTGGGGTCCATGATGGCGCCCGACAGGATGTGCGCGCCGGGCTCGGAGCCTTTTTCCAGCACCACCACCGAGACATCCTGGCCCTTTTCTGCCGCCAGTTGTTTCAGACGGATCGCGGTGGCCAGGCCGCCGGGGCCGCCACCGACGACCACCACGTCGTATTCCATCGATTCACGGGGACCATACTGGGCGATGATTTCTTCGTTTGTCATGGGCTTCTCGTCGGGCGTTTGATAATGGATATTTTGAACAGAGCAGGATGCAATGCCCTGTCTGGCTGGCGACTGATTGTATTCATGGAATAGCGACAATCGAACGACCGTTCTATTTTGTTGAGTGGAGAGACTCTAAATGGCTTACAGCATCGACTTGTCCGGCCGGGTGGCCTTCATCACGGGCGCCTCCAGCGGCCTGGGCGCACAGTTTGCCCGCACGCTGGCCCGCGCCGGCGCCGGGGTGGTGCTGGCCAGCCGCCGGGTCGAAAAGCTCAAGGAGCTGCGCGCGCGCATCGAAGGCGAGGGCGGTGACGCCCACGTGATCGAGCTCGATGTGACCGACCATGACTCCATCAAGTCCGCCGTGGCGCACGCCGAGACCGAAATGGGCTCCATCGACATCCTGGTCAACAACTCGGGCGTGAGCACCACGCAGCGCCTGCAGGACGTGACGCCCGAGGACTACGACTTCATCTTCGACACTAACGTGAAGGGTGCGTTCTTCGTGGCGCAGGAGGTCGGCAAGCGCATGCTGGCCCGCTCGCGCGGTGCCGCGCCTGGCAGCTTCACGGGTGGGCGCATCATCAACATCGCCTCGATGGCGGGCCTCAAGGTGCTGCCGCAGATCGGCGCCTACTGCATGAGCAAGGCCGCCGTGGTGCAGATGACCCGCGCCATGGCCATGGAATGGGGCAAGTTCGGCATCAACACCAACGCGATCTGCCCCGGCTACATCGACACCGAGATCAACCACCACCACTGGGACACCGAGCAGGGCAAGAAGCTCATTGCCATGCTCCCCCGCAAACGCGTGGGCAGCCCGCAGGACCTGGATGCCTTGCTGGTCATGCTGGCCAGCGACCAGAGCCATTTCATCAACGGCGCCGTCATCGCCGCCGACGACGGCTTCGCTGTGTAGAAGAGCCCCCCTGAGGCGCTGCGCGCCATCCCCCGAGGGGGACGCCACCGGTGGCCTGGCGGAGCCAGTTCCACGGTGGCACTGGCCTGGGGGCGCGCCAGTTGCAGAGCGCTGGGCGGTACCACCAAACTGGACTATCGATGAAGATTGAAATTCCTGAAGCCAAGAAGCAGGTCTACGAGATGCGCTTTCCCGTGCGTTGGGGCGACATGGATGCGATGGGCCATGTCAACAACACGGTGTACTTCAGGTACCTGGAGACGGCGCGCATCGACTGGCTGGTGTCGGTGGGCTGCAACCCCGACCCGCAGGGCCAGGGGCCGGTCATCGTCAACGCGTTCTGCAACTTCTACCGGCAGCTGGAGTACCCGGCCGATGTGCTGCTCAAGCTCTACGTGAGCGACCCGGGCCGCACCACGTTCGAGACCTGGGGCACGATGGAGCGCGTGGACCAGCCGGGCGTGGTGTGCGCGGCAGGCGGCGCCACCACCATCTGGGTGGACTTTCCGCGGCAGAAGGCCACGGACCTGCCCGACTGGATGCGGGCGCTCGTCAGTGCCTGATGGGGTATTGAAAATTCAAGCGAAATAGTGCTCTACCGCGCACTGGTAAAGCGCCAGCAGCTATTGAAATAGTAGCATTCTGCTGGGGCTCAGCTCAGCTCAGCTCAGATCAGATCAGCTCAAGTCACCGGCGCCGGGTTGAACAGCACCAGCGCATTGCGCAGCTTCCAGTGTTCGGCCCAGGTCTTCTTGCGGCCGCTGGCCACCTCCAGCATGAGGTGGAACATCTCCCAGCCCACGTCTTCGATGGTGTTCTCGCCGGTGGCGATGGTGCCGGCGTTGACGTCCATCAGGTCGTGCCAGCGGCGTGCCAGGTCGTCGCGCGTGGCGACCTTGATGACGGGCACCTCGGCCAGGCCGTAGGGCGTGCCGCGGCCGGTGGTGAAGACGTGCAGGTTCATGCCGGCTGCCACCTGTAGCGTGCCGCAGATGAAGTCGCTGGCGGGCGTGGCGGCGTAGATCAGGCCCTTTTGTTGGAGCTTCTCGCCCGGGGAGATCACGCCGGTGATGGGCGAGCTGCCTGACTTGACGATGGAGCCCATGGCCTTTTCCACGATGTTGGACAGGCCGCCCTTCTTGTTGCCCGGCGTGGTGTTGGCGCTGCGGTCCACCCGGCCGCGCTGCAGGTAGGCGTCGTACCAGGCCATCTCGCGGATCATGGCGTCGGCCACCTCGGGGGTGGAGGCGCGCGCGGTCAGCTGGTCGATGCCGTCGCGCACCTCGGTCACTTCGCTGAACATCACCGTGGCGCCCGCGCGCACCAGCAGGTCGGTGCAAAAGCCCACGGCCGGGTTGGCGGTGACGCCGCTGAAGGCGTCGCTGCCGCCGCACTGCACGCCCACGACGAGTTCGCTGGCGGGCACGGTTTCGCGGCGGCGCTGGTTCAGGCGCTGCAGGTGCCGCTCGGCCTGGCGCATCACCGAATCGACCATGGACATGAAGCCCACGTGTGCCTCGTCCTGCAGGCAGACCACGTCCAGCGGGGTGTCTGCCTGCGTGCGTTCGTCCACCAGCGGGATGGAGCCGGGGGGCAGCAGGCGCTCGGGTTGCAGCTTCTCGCAGCCCAGGCTCACCACCATCACCTCGCCGCCGAAGTTGGGGTTCAGGCTGATGTTGCGCAGCGTGCGGATGGGGATCACGGCGTCGGGCGCGTCGATGGCCACGCCGCAGCCGTAGGTGTGGGCCAGGGCGACCACGTCGTCCACGTTCGGGTACTTCGGCAGCAGCTCGGCCTTGATGCGCTGCACCGCGAACTCGGTCACCCCGGCCACGCACTGCACGGTCTCGGTGATGGCCAGGATGTTGCGCGTGCCCACGGAGCCGTCTGCGTTGCGGTAGCCCTCGAAGGTGTAGCCCGTGAGCGGCGGTAGTGCAGCCGGCTTCACGGTGGCGATGGGCAGGCCGTCGAGCGAGCGCGCATCGGGCATGTCCAGCAGCTTTTCATGCACCCAGCTGCCGGCCGGGATGGCGCGGATGGCATAGCCGATGGGCACGTTGTAGCGCCGCACCACGCCGCCTTGGGGGATGTCCTGGAGCGCCACCTTGTGCGCCTGGGGCACGGCATCCACCAGCGTCACGCCCGCAGGCAGGGTGGTGCCGGCGGGCAGGCCACCGTCGTTGGCGACGATCGCGACGTTGTCGGCCTCGTGCATCTGGATGCACAGAGGAGGGCGCAAGGAAGTGGTTCTGGCGTTCATGGGGCTGGCTCCTGGGCACGCAGGGCGTGCCGTGGGTTCGATGCGCTGGCGGGTTGTGGGTTGTGGTGATTGCGGGATGGGCGGCGGGGTGGGCAACGCAGGGTGAGCCGTCAGGCCCGCTGGCCCACCTCGACGGATTCGCGGGTCCAGGCGCGGGCCTGCTCGGTGAGCGAAAGGCCGAGGCCCGGGCGGGTGGGCACCAGCATGCGGCCGTCTTTGAGCTCCAGGCGTTCGTTGAACAGGGGCTCCAGCCAGTCGAAATGCTCGACCCAGGGCTCGCTGGGGTACACGGCGCCCAGGTGCACGTGCAGCTCCATCGCGAAGTGCGGGGCCAGCATCACGTTGGCCATTTCGGCCTGCGCCGCGACCTTGAGGAAGGGCGTGATGCCGCCCAGGCGCGGGCCGTCGGGCATGAGGAAGTCGGCGCTGCGGTGGCGGATCAGCTCGCCATGCTCGGCGGCGCTGGTCAGCATCTCGCCGGTGGCGATGGGGGTGTCGAACTGCGCGGCCAGCGCGGCGTGGCCCTCGTAGTCGTAGGCGTCCAGCGGCTCTTCGATCCAGATCAGGTTGTACTGCTCGAAGATGCGGCACATGCGCTGGGCGGTGGGGCGGTCCCACTGCTGGTTGGCGTCGACCATGATGGGGGTGGCGTCGCCCAGGTGCTCGCGCATGGCCTGCACCCGCTGGATGTCCAGCGCGCAGTCGGGCTGGCCCACCTTGAGCTTGATGCCGCCGATGCCCCGGTCCAGCGAGGCCCGGGCGTTCACCTTGAGTTGATCGAGCGGTGTGTGCAGGAAGCCGCCCGATGTGTTGTAGCACCGCACGGACTCGCGCTGCGAGCCCAGCAGCTTGGACAGCGACAGGTGGGCGCGGCGGGCCTTCAGGTCCCACAGCGCCACGTCG
Organism: Acidovorax sp. LjRoot194; assembly: GCF_964253015.1. Classification (NCBI taxonomy): domain Bacteria; kingdom Pseudomonadati; phylum Pseudomonadota; class Betaproteobacteria; order Burkholderiales; family Comamonadaceae; genus Acidovorax; species Acidovorax sp. LjRoot194. Next base: position 2,613,359 of record NZ_CAXUQB020000001.1, read on the forward strand.
AACGCGCCGATGGCCTGCACGCCCATGCCACTGCGGCCCACCGAGGCGCCCGCCCAGCACAGCTTGGTCCACAGGCGGGCGATGTCGTTCGGGTCTTCGCCGATGAGCGCGGGGGCGATCTCCCTGGCATGCGCGAACTGGCCGGGGCCGCCGGCGCGCTTGGAGTAGCTCAGGCCCAGGCCCCGGTGGCCCTCGCGGGTCTCGATCTCGGCGAACAGCATCGCGATCTCGGTCATGGGCTTTTGGCGGCCGGTCAGCACCTTGGCGTCGCTGATGGGGTTGGCCAGCGGCAGGTAGCACGACGAGAGGCGGATCCAGGCGATGCTGTCGGGGCTCAGCGGGGTGTTGTCGGCGGATGAGAGAGCGGTCATGGCGTTCAAGCGGTGGGGCGAGAGGGAGAGAAAAAGCGTGCTCGGAGCGGAGCGGCAGTGAGAGGGAAACCCGCCACAGGATGCGCAGGTTTCCCTCGGCCACGCGTCAGTCGATGGTGATCTTTCCGGCCTGGATCACGGTCTTCCAGCGGTCGTATTCCTTGCGCTGGAAGGCGGCGAATTCTTCCGGCGTGTTGGCCACCATCTCGAACCCGATGGAGACGAACTGCTCCTTCACCTTGGGGTCGTTCAGCGCTTCCACGAACGCCGCATGGGCCTTCTGGCGCACGGCGGGGGGCAGGCCCTTGGGCGCGACGATGGCTTGCCAGGATGCGACTTCGACGTTCTTCACGCCTGCCTCGGCCAGCGTGGGCAGATCCGGCAGCACGGGCGAGCGCTTGGGGCTGGTCACGGCCAGTGCGCGCATCTTGCCGCCCTTGATGTACTGGATCACGGCGTTGATGTTCTGGAACGACGCGTCCACCTGGCCGCCGATCAGGTCGGTGTGCGCGGGAGCGCCGCCCTTGTAGGGGATGTGCACGCCCTGGGTGCCCGTCTGCTGCCAGAACAGCTCGGCCGTGAGGTGGTCGCTGGAGCCATTGCCGGCGGACGCGAAGCTCATCTTGTTGGGGTTGGCCTTGAGGTGCGCGATCACGTCGGCCACGCTCTTGTGGGGCGAGTTGGCGGGCACCACCAGCACGTTGGGCGAGGCCACGGCCACGGTGATGAAGTCGAAGTCCTTGGTGGGGTCGTAGGGCAGGCTCTTGAGCAGGTGCGGCACGATGACCAGCGGGCCGAGCGATGTGACCAGGAAGGTGTGGCCATCGGCCGGAGCCCGCTGCACGAAGGTGGCGCCGATCGTGCCGGTGGCGCCGGCCCGGTTGTCGACCGTGAACGGCTGCTTGAGCTTGTCGGTCAGGCGGGGGCTCACGGCACGGGCGACCTGGTCGGTAGAGCCGCCGGGCGGGAAGGGCACCACCAGCGTGACGGCCTTGTCGGGCCAGGCGAGGGCCGAGGTGCTCAGCGTTGCCATGGCCAGGGCTGCGGTAATCCAAAGTTTCTTCATGCTTGTCTCCTTGATGGTTGAATGACATCGTTGTCATTTTTGGGCAAATGCCAGCATCTGTTTTATTTCTGTCGCCATGAACTCTGTTTTTTTGTTGGCCGGATAAATGATATCGTTGTCATTTCAAAAGTCAATGCGGGGCGATCTGCTGCATGTTTCGCTGGGTGCGGCCCCAACGGCACCTGCTGCGCGCTGCCAGGGGGTGGTGGTTAGCAGGCGCTCCTCGCAGCCTTCGCGCAGGCGGGCACCGGGGCGGGGCCGCTGCGCTATCTGCTAACGTCGCGCATGGCGGGTCGCGCTGTGGGTTGTGCGCTGAAGCGCACGGCCGCCAGAGCCCACTGCACTGGCCGTGGCCCCCACCGGCCGCTTCTCGCACCGACATCCGCCTGTCCGCACCTTCCTCTCTTTCCGCAGTCCCCGCCGTACCCTTCATGAACCTGCCACCGCCCCGCAAGCCCGCCACCCTGCACGACGTTGCCCAGGCGGCTGGCGTCTCGCCCATCACGGCGTCGCGTGCGCTGGGGAACCCCGGCATCGTGTCGGAGAAGACGCGGGCGCGCGTGCAGCAGGCGGTGGAGGCCACGGGCTACATCCCCAATCTGCTGGCCGGCGGGCTCAAGTCCAAGCGCAGCCGCATGGTGGCGGGGATCGTGCCGGCGCTGTCGGTGTCGCAGTTCCTGCCCACGGTGCAGTCGCTCACCGCCACGCTGGCGGAAGAGGGCTACCAACTCCTGCTGGGCCAGACGTTCTACGACGCGCAGCGCGAGATCGACGTGCTCAATGCCATGGTCAGCCGGCAGCCGGACGGCATCGTGATGATGGGCCTGGTGCAGTCCGAAGCCGCGCGCGACCGCCTGCGCAAGGCGGGCGTGCCGGTGGTGGAGACCTGGGACATCAGCGACCGGCCGGTGGACATGGTGATCGGGTTTTCGCACCTCAAGGTCGGCAGTGCGCTGGCGGGGTACTTCCTGTCGCGGGGCTACCAGCGCGTGGGCATCGCCACCGGCGGCGACCAGCGCGCGATGGAGCGGCGCGAGGGTTTTCTGGCCGCCTGGGGCCGCGACGTACCCACGGCCGTGGTGCCCGCGCCCAGCACGCTGGAGCTGGGCCGCAGGGCGCTGTGCGAGCTGCTCGCCCGGGAGCCCGGCCTGCAGGCGGTGGTGTGCAGCTCGGACATGCTGGCCCACGGCATTCTGGTGGAGGCGCAGGCGCGCGGTCTGCGCGTGCCGCAGGACCTGGCGATCTCCGGCTTTGGCAATGCGGACTTCAGCGCGCACATGGTGCCGCCCATCACCACCGTGCACGTGGACGGGCCCGAGATCGGCCGCCTGGCAGCGCAGCTCATCATGGACCGCTGCCGCGGCGTGCAGCCGCAGCGCTCGACGTTCGACCTAGGGTTCGAGCTGATCGAGCGGGCCTCCACCGCAGCCGTGCCGGGCTGACGCCGCGGCCGGATCGGCCACGTTGTAAGGGCCCCCCGGGCTTGCCGGGGCCGCACCTACTTGTTCTTCTCACGCGGCAGGCGGCCCATCAGATAGAACTCGGGGTTGGGCTGCATGCCGGCAAAGCTGGCCATGCGGTTCGACAGCCCGAAGAACGCGGTGATGGCCGCGATGTCCCAGATGTCCTCGTCGTCGAAGCCGTGCGGGTGCAGGGCCTCGAAGTCGGCGTCCTCGATCTCGTGCGAGCGCTGGCAGACCTTCATCGCAAAGTCCAGCATGGCGCGCTCGCGCGGGCTGATGTCGGCCTTGCGGTGGTTGACCGCCACCTGGTCGGCAATCAGCGGCTTCTTCTCGTAGATGCGCAGGATGGCGCCGTGGGCCACCACGCAGTACAGGCACTGGTTGGCAGCGCTGGTGGTGGTGACGATCATCTCGCGCTCGCCCTTGGTCAGGCTGCCTTCTTCCTTGAGCATGAGCGCATCGTGGTACGCAAAGAAGGCGCGCCACTCGGCAGGGCGGCGCGCAAACGCCAGGAACACGTTGGGGATGAAGCCGGCCTTCTCCTGCACTTCCACGATGCGTGCGCGGATGTCGTCGGGCAGGGTGTTCAGGTCGGGAAAGGGATAGCGGCTCACGAAGGTCTCCTTGGCTGTGTTTTGTTGTGTCGTGGATGCCAGTATCCGCGATGCATGCGTCGCCCACGCCCCCCCGAAACTGGCGCTGACCATGCCAGTGCACCCGTGGATCCGGCTCCGCCGGTCCACCGGGTGCGTCCCCCTTAGGGGGAAGACGCCGCCAGGCGGCTCAGGGGGGGGGGTCAAGGATGCCAGTGCGTGGCCCGCACAGGGCTTTGCGCGGGCGCTGCCGTGTTGCCCGCCAGCGCATACGACAGCTGCGTGGCCGCGGCGATCACCGTCTGGGCCAGGGCTTCGAGTTTTTCAGCGGGCAGGCGCGATGCGGGGCCCGAGATGCACACGGACCCCATCAGGCGCCAGTGCATGCCGAACACCGGCGCCGACACCGTGGCCACGCCTTGCTCGCGCTCGCCGATGGACCAGTGGTAGCCCTTCTTGCGGATGTCCTCATACGCCTTGCCCGGCTCGCCCGAGAACGCCAGGATCACGCGACCCGGCGAGCCTTTGTCGAGCGGCAGGCCTTCGCCCATGCGGGCGTGGTGGCGCAGTGCCTGGGGGCCCTCCACGCGCACCAGGCAGGTCCGCACCTGGCCTTCGCGCACGTAGAAGGCCGCGCTTTCGCCCGTGGCGTGGGTCAGTTCGCGCAGCGCGGGCTCCAGCACGTTCTGCACGTCAAAGCCCGCCTGGTAGCGCGCGCCCAGCCAGCCCGCGGCGGGGCCCAGGCGCCAGTCGCCATCCTCGCGCTGCACCATGAAGCCCGACTGCGCCAGCGTGCGCGCCAGGCGCAGCACCGTGGTCTTGTGCAGGCCGCAGCGGCGGCTCAGCTCGGCCAGCGGCAGGCTGGATTCGCCCAGGGCAAAAGCCTCCAGCACCTGCAGGGCCCGGGTGACGGCGATGACGCCCGTCGCAGGCTCGGAGTCTGCAGCCCCTGAGGCCTCTGGGGCTGGCGTTGGAGCCGGTGGCTCGGGCGCCGGTGCACGGTGGACGGCAGGGCGCGCTGGCTTGCTGGGGCTGTTGCTCATGGTGCCATTCGTTTCATTGTGTGCAACGCCATTGTATGGGTTGAAACGTCTGCGTAAAGTCGCGGCCACGGCGCCGGGCCGTCGCAGGTTCTGCGGACCGGCGTGACGAACCACCATAAAACGGAGACAAATCCATGCCAGCTTTTCCATCGCTTTCGCGTGCTGTCGGCGCGCACCTGTGCGCAGCCTTGATGGGCCTTGCCGCAACCGCTGTGCCCGTGGCCGCCCAGGCCCAGGCCGCCTACCCCAACAAACCCATCCGCCTGATCGTGCCGTTTCCACCCGGTGGCGGCACCGACATGATCGCGCGCACCGTGGCGCAAAAGCTCACGGACCAGAACAAGTGGAACGTGATCGTGGACAACCGCCCCGGCGCAGGCGGCAACCTGGGCGTGGACGCCGCGGCCAAGTCCGCTCCTGACGGCTACACGCTGGTCATGGGCCAGACCAGCAATCTGGCGATCAACCCCACGCTGTACCCCAAGCTGCCCTACGACCCCATCAAGGACCTGGTGCCCGTGGCACTGGTGTCGTCGTCGCCCATCGTGATCGCCGCGCCGGCCAATTCGCCGTACAAGACCTTTGCCGACGTGGTGGCCGCATCCAAGGGCAAGCCTGACGCACTCACCCTGGGCTACTCGGGCAACGGCACGGTGGCCCACCTGGCCGGCGAACTGGCCGAGAACGCGGCCGGCATCAAGCTGCGCCACATCCCCTACAAGGGCGCGGCCCAGGCCATGACGGACCTGGTGGGCGGGCAGATCGATCTGTACATGTCCTCCGTGCCCACGCTGCTCGGCCAGGTGCGCAACGGCAAGCTCAAGGTGCTGGCCATCACGTCGGCCAAGCGCTCGTCGCAGCTGCCGGATGTGCCCACGCTGGCCGAGTCGGGCTACAAGGGCTTCGAGGCCGTGACCTGGTTCGGCATCCTGGCGCCCGCTGGCACGCCCGCGCCCATCGTGGCGCAGCTCAACAAGGCGATCAACCAGGCACTGCAGCACGCCGAAGTGGCCGAGAAGCTGCGCTCCGAAGGCGGCGACATCCTGGGCGGATCGGCCGATCAGTTCGGCCAGCTGCTGCGCACCGAAGTGCCGCGCTGGGGCAAGATCGTCAAGGACTCGGGCGCCAGCCTGGACTGACCGGCAGCGCCGCCACAGCGACCGCTTCACGCCCCCCAAGAGTCCGCGCCATGCACCGCGACAGCCTTGTCACGCCTGTGCGTACCGCCCACGCCGTGCGGTTTTCAGCCGGTACTGCCGTGCCGCGCACCCTGGTGCCGGCCGGTGCCTGCGACTGCCATGTGCATGTGTACGACAGCCGCTTTCCGGCCGCGCCGCAGGCCAGGCTGCTGCCGCCCGATGCGTCGGCGCTGGACTATGCAGCGCTGCAGCAGCGCATCGGCACCACGCGAGTGGTGCTGGTCACGCCATCGACCTACGGCACCGACAACCGCCCGATGCTCGAAGGCCTGGCCGCGCTGGGCGCCATGGGCGTGCCAGCCCGTGGCGTGGCGGTGATCGACGGCACCGAGAGCGATGCAGCGCTGCAGCGCCTGCACGCCGCCGGCGTGCGCGGCGTGCGGCTGAACCTGTCGCTGGGCGTGTCGGGCACGGCGGATTCGCTGCTGCCGCTGGCCCGCCGCATCGCGCCGCTGGGCTGGCACCTGCAACTGCTGATGGCGCCCGATGTGCTGATCGCGCAGGCCGATGTGCTGCGCCAGTTGCCCGTGCCGGTGGTGTTCGACCACTTCGGCCGCATCGCTCCCGCGCAGGCGGGGCGGCACCCCGCCCATGCGCTGCTGCTGGCGCTGCTGCAGTGCGGGCAGGCGTGGGTCAAGCTGTCGGGCGGCTACATCGTGAGCGAACAGCACTCGGTGGAAGACCCCGCGCTCGACACCCTGGCTGCCAGCTACCTGCGCTGCGCGCCCCACCGCGTGGTATGGGGCAGCGACTGGCCGCATGCCACCGCATCGGCCGGCGTGCAGCCCCTGCCCGACGACGCCCGCCAGGTGGACCGGCTGGCCGACTGGGCGCGCGAGGCTGGCGACAGCAGCGCGACGCTGCAGCGCGTGCTGGTGGACAACCCGGCCGCGCTCTACGGCTTCGCGCCGACCATTTCTTCATTGTCTTGATAACCGGGGAGACACCACCGTGACCGAATCCACCACTGACCTTCCATCTGCCGGCCTGTCGCGCCGTGGCGTGCTCGCCGCCGGCGGTGCCGCGCTGCTGGCCCCGTGGCTGGCCGCCCCAGCACGAGCCCAGGGCGACTGGCCCGCCGGCCGCGTCATCACCTGGGTGGTGCCGTACCCCCCAGGCGGCAGCACCGACGTGCTGGGCCGCAACGTGGCGCAGCGCATCGGCGCGGCGCTGTCCACCAACGTGATCGTGGACAACAAGGCCGGCGCCACCGGCACCATCGGCGCGGCCTTCGTCGCCAAGGCGGTGCCCGATGGCACCACGCTGCTGGGTACCTCCATCGGGCCGCAGGCGATCGCGCCGCACCTGATGGGCAAGCTGCCGTACGACCACATCACGGCCTTCGAGCCCGTGGTCATCATCGGCACCATTCCGCACATTTTGGTGGTGGGCACGGACCAGCCGTTCAAGACGGTGGCCGACCTGCTGGCCGCTGCCAAGGCCCAGCCGGGCAAGCTTGCCTTCGCCTCGGGCGGCAACGGCACCATCTTGCAGATGCAGGGCGAGCTGCTGCAGCAGCAGACCGGCGCGCGCTTCATCCACGTGCCCTACAAGGGCGACACCCCGGCGCTGCAGGACACGCTGGCCAGCCAGGTGCAGTTCATGTTCGCGCCCGCGGCCGCCGCGCTGCCGCATGTGCAGGCGGGCAAGCTGCGCGCGCTGGCCGTCACCTCGGCCCAGCGCCTCAAATCCCTGCCGGCCGTGCCCACGATGGCCGAGGTGGGCATGAAGGACTTCGTGGTGGAGCAGTGGCAGGCCGTGTTCGCGCCGGCCAAGACGCCCACTGCGGTCGTGCAGCGCCTGAACCAGGAGATCAACAAGGCCCTGAAGGACCCCGCCGTGGTCGCCCTGGCCGACAAGCTGGGCGTGACGCTGGTGGGCGGCACGCCCCAGCAGCTGGGCGACCTGCAAAAGGCCGACTCCGCCAAGTGGGCCAAGGTCATCAAAGACGGAAACATAAAAGCTGAGTAAGACCGCCTTTGCAGCCGGCATTGTCTGCACGCACCCCTTCTTCATTTTTCAAACGGACAGAACACCATGAGCCAACTCCCCGACATCATCCGTGACATCGAGCGCGTGAGCGCCGACGTCGTGAGCAAAGCCGCGACCTTCCAGGCCGCCATCCTGGCCGACGTGGCGGGCCGCCGCGGCACGATGCACGGCCGCGTGGCGCCGGTGCACCAGGGCATGCAGGTGGCAGGCCCGGCCTTCACCGTGGAAGTGCGCCCCGGCGACAACCTCATGATCCACGCCGCCATTGCGCTGGCCCAGCCCGGCGACGTGCTGGTGATCGACGGCAAGGGCGACCTGACCGCCGCCCTCATGGGCACGCTGATGCTCAGCGCCTGCAAGAAGCGCGGCCTGGCCGGCGTGATCGTGGACGCCGCCATCCGCGACAAGCTGGAGATCCTGGAGCTGGACTTCCCGGTGTTCAGCGCAGGCTTCAACCCCGCCGGGCCCACCAAGTACGTGCCCGGCCGCATCAACCACCCCATCTCTGCCGGCGGCGCAACCGTGAACCCGGGGGACCTGGTGGTGGGCGATGCCGACGGCGTGGTTGTGATCGAGCGCGCCAAGGCCCCCGGCATGATGGCCCTGGCCGACAAGAAGTTGGCCGACGAGGCCGCCCGCATCGAAGCCATCGCCCGTGGCGACACGGCCTCCAAGTGGCTGCCCGCCGCGCTGCGTGCGGCCGGTGTCCTGGCGGAAGGGGAATCGCTGTGAGCACCAACCCCACCATCATCGTCACAGGCGCCGACCTGGCGCAGCAGGCGCTCGGCCTGCTCAGCGGCTACGACATCGTCTACGCCGGCAAGACGCCCACCGAAGACGACCTGGTCGCCCTCGCCAGGCAACACGACCCGGTGGCCATCATCGTGCGCTACGGCAAGGTGGGCCCGGCCGTGATGGACGCGGCGCCTTCGCTCAAGGTGATCTCCAAGCACGGCAGCGGCACCGACACCATCGACAAGGTGGCGGCCCAGGCGCGCGGCATCCAGGTGGTGGCCGCCGTGGGCGCCAATGCTGCGGCCGTGGCCGAGCAGGCGCTGGCACTGCTGCTGGCCTGTGCCAAGTCGGTGGTGCAGCTGGATGCGCGCATGCATGCCGGCCATTGGGACAAGGCAACGCACAAGAGCCTGGAGCTCGGCGGCCGCACCGTGGGCCTGGTGGGCCTGGGCGCCATCGGCCTGCGCTTTGCGAAGATGGCCGATGCGTTGGGCATGCGCGTGATCGGCTTCGATCCGTTCGCCAAGAACCTGCCGGACTACGTGCAGAGCGTGAGCCTGGAGACCATCTGGCGCGAGGCGGACGCCGTGTCCCTGCACTGCCCGCTGACCGACGAGAACCGCGGCATGCTGAACGCCGCCACGCTCGCTCAGTGCAAGCGCGGCGTGATCGTGGTGAACACCGCGCGCGGCGGCCTCATCGACGAAGCCGCGCTGCTCGCAGCCGTGCGCTCGGGCCAGGTGATGGCGGCGGGCCTGGACAGTTTTGCGGTGGAGCCCATGGTGGCCGGCCACCCGTTCCAGGGCGAGAAGAATTTCATCCTCAGCCCGCACATCGGCGGCGTGACCAGCGACGCCTACGTGAACATGGGCGTGGGTGCGGCCACGAACCTGCTGGCAGTGCTGGCCCGCGAGACGCCAGCGATGCGTGCCGCGTAGGCATGGCAGGGAAAGCCCGGCGAACAGGATTTTGAATAAAAAATGGCCTCTACCGCTTGTCCATCAAGCGGTTATAGCTATGTTATTAATAGCATTTGGGCTGAATGCCCGCATGAACGATGGATCGGAGACAAGACATGTTGCGTTTTCTCAAACCCCTGATCACCGCCTGCGCCCTGGCCACGGGCCTGGCCCATGCCGCGTTCCCCGAGCGCCCGATCACCATCGTCGTGCCGTATGCGCCCGGCGGTGCGGCCGACGCCGTGGCCCGCGTGCTGGCCACGCGCCTGGGTGCCAGGGCCAGCAGCTGAACCTGGACATGATGCACGTGCCCTACAAGAGCGGCGGCCCCGCCATCACCGACGTGATGGCCGGCCAGGTGGACTTCATGTTCGGTACCGTGGCGGCCACCTACCCGCACGTGTCGGGCGGCAAGCTGCGCGCACTGGCCGTGTCGGCACCCGAACGGTCCAAGCGCCTGCCCGACGTGCCCACGGTGGCCGAGACGGTGATCCCCGGCTACGAAGCATATGAATGGAACGGCATGTTCCTGCCCGCAGGCACGCCCGAGCCTATCGCTGCCAAGCTGCGCGAGGCCGTGCAGGAGGTGATGAAGGAAGACGAGCTCAAGCAGCGCCTGGCCGACATGGGCGCGCAGCCCGTGGGCTCCACGCCCGCCGAGTTCGCGGCCTTCCTCAAGAAGGAAGACAGCAAGTGGGGCGATGTGGTGCGCAAGGGCAACATCAAGCTGGACTGATCGCCCATGGTCCTGCCGTTGCGCGATGCCATGCCGCATGGATGCGGTGGGGGCCGCCTCGTCGACAACCCGGCACGGCGGTATGGTTTCGGCGCTCCTGCCTGAACAACAAGAAAGACACCGCCATGTTTCTGCTGCAACCACCCCAGGTCCGTGACCTGGATGTGTTCACCTCCATGCCCGACCACTTTCGCCGCCGCGAGCGCAGCGAGTGGGCCGATGCCAACCGGGGCGGCACCGTCACCGATTCGTTTCTGGAGGGCCCGGTGTTCGACGACGCAGGCCACCTGTACGTGACCGACATCCCGTGGGGCCGCATCTTTCGCATCAGCCCAGAGGGCGCGTGGACGCTGGTGGCCGAGTACGACGGCGAGCCCAACGGCATGAAGTTCATGGACGTCGGCACGCTGCTGATCACCGACTACAAGAACGGCCTCATGCGCCTGGATGTGGCCACCGGCACCGTCACGCCGCACCTGGAGCGCCGCAACAGCGAGCGCTTCAAGGGCGTGAACGATTTGATCTTCGACGCCGACGGCAACCTGTACTTCACCGACCAGGGCCAGAGCGGCCTGCACGACCCGAGCGGCCGCCTGTACCGCCTGCGCCCGAATGGCCAGCTCGACCTGCTGCTGGCCAATGTGCCCAGCCCCAACGGCGTGGCCCTGTCGCCCGACGGGCGCGTGCTGTATCTGGCGGTGACCCGCGGCAACTGCGTGTGGCGCGTGCCGTTGCTGCACGACGGCAGCGTGGCCAAGGTGGGGCAGTTCTTCACGTCCTACGGCCCCAGCGGCCCCGACGGCCTGGCCGTGGATGCGCAGGGCCGGCTGCTGGTGGCCAACCCGGGCCTGGGTTATGTCTGGGTGCTCAACCACCGGGCCGAGCCCGAGCTGGTGCTGCGCGGGCCGGCGGGGGCATCGACCACCAACCTGGCTTTTGGCTGCGGGGCAGGCGAGGGCGCCCGCACGCTGTACGTGACCGACTCCACGCACGGTCATATCCTGCGCGCGGACATGGACGCATCCGGCCTGCCATTGCACGCAGCGCGCGGTCGTCAGTAAATCAACGGTAGCCGCGGCGGCGGCAAAACAGCGCAGCGGCTTTGGGCCGTGGGTGACCATTTTTTGGTCGTGCGATGACACTGCAAGCCAGGCGCCCGGTACGTGTCGGTGGTGGTGTGAGGTGAAGACCTGGGCGGCCGCGGTGGCTGCCGGGGGCCGACTGCACTCTTGTGCGGCAACCCCGCCACAATTGCCCTGCGGCCTTGGGGCGCACGGCTGAGTCGCTCAGCCCGTGTCACCCTCTGCCTTGTCGGGATACTCTTCACAAACCCAGATCGGACAGACCGGGGTGGTCATCGGGGCGGCGACCCAGAGGCCAGTGGAATTTGCGCTCCGATTCCTTGATGGGCATGTCGTTGATGCACGCGAAGCGCCGTTGCATGAGCCCGTCGGCCGCGAATTCCCAATTCTCGTTGCCATACGAGCGGAACCAATTCCCAGCGTCGTCATGCCACTCGTAGGCGTACCGAACCGCGATGCGGTTGTCGCCATACAGCCAGAGTTCCTTGATGAGCCGGTAATCAAGCTCCTTCGTCCACTTTCTCTCCAGGAAGGCCTGGGCTTCGGCGCGGCTGTTGGCGAACTCGGCCCGGTTGCGCCACTGCGTGTCGGGGGTGTAGGCCATCGCAACCTTGGCCGCGTCGCGGGTGTTCCAGCCGTCTTCGGCCAGACGGACCTTTTGAACAGCGCTTGCCAATGAGAACGGGGGAACGGGTGGGCGAGTTTCCATGAGGTGACCTTTGAAGTAAGTAGAACGATCTGTCTACATGACAATATTAATGTGTGTGGAACGATCTGTCTACAATATCCGCATGAAAACTTCTGACCAGACCCCAGAGCCATTGCCACCCCGGGAGCGCATCCTGATGGCGGCCCATGCGCTCTTCTACGGAGAAGGCATCCGGGCCACCGGCGTGGACAAAATCATCGAGCGGTCTTCGGTCAGCAAAGTCACGTTCTACCGGCAGTACGCCAGCAAAGACGACCTGATCAGGGCCTACCTTGACTACCGCCATGCCAAATGGATGGACTGGTTCCAAGGCAGTTTGGCGCACGCCACGGCTGCGGGTTCGTCAGCGGTGGGGGCACTCGTCACGACCCTTAAAAGTTGGTTCAGCCAGCCTGACTTCAGGGGTTGTGCATTTCTCAATGCAGCGGCGGAACTGGGGTCGTCCGATCCCGAAATCCTCGCCACGGTCCGTCGCCACAAGCAGGAGATGTCGTCCGTGCTGGACGACCTGTTCAGCCGCGATGCCGCGTCTTCGGGGCGTGCACTATCGCTGGTGATCGATGGCGCCATCGTTCATGCGCAGATGGGTCATGGCGTGGATGATGTGATGAAAGACTTCGAGGCCGTGGTCTCACGCCATGTGCGCTGACTGAGGTGCTCTCAGCCTGGCGCCGCACCCAGGAGCCAGGACCTGCGGGGTCGCGGAGAGCGGCGCCTGATACCCCAGCCTCAAGCCGTCTGCTGGGTAGAGCGCGCAGCGCCCCGGTAGCGCGATAGCCAGTGGGCATACGGCGCGGGCAGCGTGGTCCATTCGGGCTTGGGCGCGCCCAGCACCTGGGCCAGGTGGTAGGTGTAGTGCGGGTTGGACAGGTGGGCGCGGCCGATCATCACCAGGTCCATCTGCCCATCCGCCACCGAGCGCTCGGCGACCTGCGGATCATCGATGCCCCATGACGATGCCACGGGCAGGCCGGCTTCGCTGCGCACGCGCTGGGCCACCGGGGCCAGGAAGGCCGGCGTGGCCCAGGGGATCTGCGTCTCTGCGATCACGAAATTGGCGCTCACGTTGACCATGTCCAGGCCGCGCTCGCGCATCTGGCGCACCAGCTCGATGGATTCGGCCACGGTTTCCTCGTCGCGGCCGTCGTATTCGATCACGCCGAAACGTGCCGTGAGCGGCAGGTGCGCGGGCCAGACCTTGCGCACCGCCTCCACCGTTTCCAGCAGAAAGCGTGCGCGGTTGTCGAAGCTGCCGCCGTACTGGTCGGTGCGCTGGTTGCTGTGGGCCGAGAAGAAGCTCTGCGCGAGGTAGCCGTGGGCAAAGTGCAGTTCCAGCCATTCGAAGCCCGCGGCCACCGCACGGCGGGCAGCGGCGACGAAATCGGCCTGCACGCGGGCAATGTCCTCCAGCGTCATGGCCTTGGGCACACGGGGCAGGCCGCCGCCATAAGCAATGGCGGACGGGGCGATGGGTTGCCAGGCACGCGGGTCGTCCGCAGGGATGTGATCGTCGCCTTCCCACGGGCGCTGGGCGCTGGCCTTTCGGCCGGCATGGCCGATCTGGATGCCGGCCACGGCGCCAGCGGCCTTGATGTTGGCGGCGATGCGGGCCAGGCCTTCGATCTGCTGGTCGTTCCACAGGCCCGTGCACGCCGGGGTGATGCGGCCTTCGGGCGACACGCCCGTGGCTTCCACGATGACCAGGCCGGCGCCGCCGCGGGCAAGGCCGGCGTAGTGCGCCTGGTGCCATTCATTGGTCAGGCCGTCGGTGGCACTGTACTGGCACATCGGCGGGACGGCGATGCGGTTGCGCAGGGTGACGCTTTGGAGCTGGAACGGGGTGAACAGGGCAGACATGCAGCTTTCTTTCTTGTGGGAGGCTGAAAAATGGAGTGAAGCGGGGAGGCCAAAAGAAGTAGTGGCCACGCACGGTGAGGATGGTGGGTACGATCCAGCCATAAACCAAATCGATATTTCTTATTTTTGAAATCATGAAAATAGATATCAGATCCATGGACCTCAACCTGCTCAAGGCCCTGGATGCGCTGCTGGACGAGCGCAGCGTGACCCGCGCAGCGCAGCGCCTGTCCCTGACCCAGCCGGCAGTGAGCGGCATGCTGACCCGGCTGCGCGAGAGTTTTGACGACCCGCTGTTCGTGCGCACGCAGCGCGGCATCACGCCCACCTTGCGGGCGCAGGAGCTGGCCGCGCCCGTCAAGGAATTGCTGGGCGGGATCGAGTCCTTGCTGCAGCCCCGGGCGTTCGACCCGGCCACGGCGCAGATGACCGTGCACCTTGCTTCCACCGACTACGCGCTGCAGGTGGTGGTCGTGCCGTTCCTGGCCCGGCTGCGGCGGCATGCGCCCGGTGTGCGTGTGGCCGTGGTGCCCGCCCAGCACTTGCCGGTGTACGAGCGGCTGGAGCGCGGCGACATCGACCTGGCCCTGATCAGCCCGGAGAACACGGCGCCCGACCTGTACGCCCGTCACCTGTTCGACGAGCGCTATGTCTGCGTGATGCGCGAGGGGCACCCGGATGCCCAGGGTGGTGTGCTGTCGCTCGACCGTTTCTGTGCGCTGGACCATGCGCTCATCTCGTACACCGGCGGCAGCTTCTGCGGCGTGACGGACGAGGCGCTGGCACGCCTGGGCCGGTCGCGCCGGGTGGCGCTGTCGATCACCAGCTTTCTGGTACTGCCGCAGATTCTGCGCACCAGCGATTTGATCGCGGTCGTGCCGCAGCGGGTGGTGGCCGATGCGCCGGGGCTGGTCGTCATGGAGCCGCCGGTGGCCATACCGGGATTCGTGAAAACTGCCGCCTGGCACGAACGCACCCACCGCTCCGCGGGGCATCGCTGGGTGCGCTCCGTGCTGTTCGATACCTGTGGTTGCGGGGAGCCTGAAGCTCCGTTGAAGCTGGCTCATTTTCAATAAAAACTATCGCCTTGATGAAGATGATTGCCTTTTCAATGGGGTGCACATTTTTTAGGATCGGAGCCGTTCATCAGCCATAACAAGGAGTGACCCATGACGACAGACGCAAAGTGCCCCTTCGATCACACCCAGGCCGCCGCGCCCAAGGGCCGTGGCAACGCCGACTGGTGGCCCAACCAGCTCAACCTGCGCCCCCTGAACCAAAGCTCGCCGCTGGTCGACCCCATGGGCGACGGCTTCAACTACGCCCAAGAGTTCAAGAGCCTGGACCTGGCCGCGGTGAAGGCCGACCTGCGCGCGCTGATGACCGACTCGCAGGACTGGTGGCCGGCCGACTTCGGCCACTACGGTCCACTCTTCGTGCGCATGGCCTGGCACAGCGCCGGCACCTACCGCCTGGCCGATGGCCGCGGCGGCGCCGGGGCAGGGCAGCAGCGTTTTGCGCCCCTGAACAGCTGGCCCGACAACGCCAACCTGGACAAGGCCCGCCGCCTGCTCTGGCCCATCAAGCAGAAATACGGCCGCAAGATCTCGTGGGCGGACCTGATGATCCTCACGGGCAACGTGGCTCTGGAGTCGATGGGCTTCAAGACCTTCGGCTTTGCCGGTGGCCGCCCCGACGTGTGGGAGCCCGGTGAAAACGTGTACTGGGGCGCAGAGAGCACGTGGCTCGGCGGCGACAAGCGCTACAGCGGCGAGCGCGACCTGGCCAAGCCCCTGGCCGCCGTGCAGATGGGCCTGATCTACGTGAACCCCGAAGGCCCGAACGGCAACCCCGACCCCCTGGCCGCAGCGCGCGACATCCGCGACACCTTTGCCCGCATGGCCATGGACGACGAAGAAACCGTGGCGCTGATCGCCGGCGGCCACACCTTCGGCAAGACCCACGGCGCGGGCGACGCGGCCCTGGTGGGCCTGGAGCCCGAAGGCGGTGGCATTGAAGACCAGGGCTTCGGCTGGATCAGCAAGCACGGCAGCGGCTTTGGCGGCGACGCCATCACCAGCGGCCTGGAAGTCACCTGGACCACCACGCCCACGCAGTGGAGCAACAACTTCTTCGAAAACCTGTTCGGCTTTGAGTGGGAGCTGACCAAGAGCCCCGCCGGCGCGCACCAGTGGACCGCCAAGAATGCCGAGGCGTCCATCCCGCATGCGCACGACCCATCCAAGAAGCTGGTGCCCACCATGCTGACCACCGATTTGTCGCTGCGCTTCGACCCGGCCTACGAGAAGATCTCGCGCCGCTTCCTCGAGCACCCCGAACAGTTCGCCGATGCGTTTGCCCGCGCCTGGTTCAAGCTGACCCACCGCGACATGGGCCCGCGCTCGCGCTACCTGGGCGCAGACGTGCCGGCCGAAGTGCTGGTGTGGCAAGACCCGGTGCCGGATGTGGACCATGCGCTGGTCGATGCGCAGGATGTGGCGGCGCTCAAGGCCAAGGTATTGGCATCGGGCCTGTCGATCGCCGAGCTGGTGTCCACCGCCTGGGCGTCGGCCTCCACCTTCCGGGGTGGCGACAAGCGCGGCGGTGCCAACGGTGCGCGCATCCGCCTGGCGCCGCAAAAGGATTGGGAGGTGAACCAGCCCGCGCAACTGGCCAAGGTGCTGGGCCAGCTCGAAGCGATTCAGCAGGCGTTCAATGCAGCGCAACAGACCAGCGGCAGCGGCAAGAAGATCTCTCTGGCCGACCTGATCGTGCTGGCCGGTGGCGCCGCGGTGGAAGCCGCAGCCAAGAAGGCCGGGCAGGATGTGACGGTACCGTTCACCCCCGGCCGCACCGATGCATCGCAAGAGCAAACCGATGTGCCATCCTTCGAGGTCATGGAGCCTGCGGCCGATGGCTTTCGCAACTATGTGAAGCCGGGCATGGAAGGCGCCGTGGCCGAGCTGCTGATCGACCGGGCCAACCAGCTCACGCTGACCGGGCCCGAGATGACGGTGCTGGTGGGCGGCCTGCGCGTGCTGGGTGCCAACGTGGCGGCCGCGTCGGCGCACGGCAACTTCACGCAGCGCCCGCAGACGCTGAGCAACGACTTCTTCGTGAACCTGCTGGACATGCGCACCAAGTGGCAGAAGTCCGCAACGTCGGCCGGCGTGCTAGAAGGTGTGGACCGCGCCGGTGGCGCGCCGAAGTGGACGGGCACGGTGGCCGACCTGGTGTTCGGCTCCAACTCGCAACTGCGCGCCCTGGCCGAGGTGTACGGCAGCAGCGATGCGCAGGCGGTGTTCGTGAAGGACTTCGTGAAAGCCTGGACCAAGGTGATGAACCTTGATCGATTTGATGTGGCGTGATGATGCACAGTGCCGCTGAGTGAGCGGTAGTAGCCTGCTGCTCACTCAAAACAAACCAACGCCGCGCAGCCCATGGCTTGCGCGGCGTTGGTGTTTGTGGGCATCGCTACCATTGATCGGTTGCCGAATCGACCATTCCGAAACCATGAAGGAGAAGACCGCATGACACAGACCCCCGCATCGAAGGACTACGAACAAGGCCTGGCCACCCGCCGTGAGGTCATGGGCGACGACTACGTGGACCGCGCACTGGGCAATGCCACGGCGTTCACCCAGCCCATCCAAGAGTTCATCACGCGCAATGCGTGGGGCGATGTGTGGCAACGGCCCGGGCTGGACCGCCGCACGCGCAGCATGATCACCGTGGCGATGCTGATCGCCATGGGCAAGCAGCACGAACTCAAGGCCCACGTGCGCGGCGCGCTCAACAACGGTGTGACGGCCAAGGAACTGCAGGAGTTGCTGCTGCACGCGAGCATCTATTGCGGCTTGCCCAGCGCCGTAGACGCATTCCGCACGGCTGCCGAAGTGGTTGACGGACCCATGAAGGGGTAACGGACAGGAAGTTCAAAACCGAGTCCTGCGATCTGCACGCGGCCTTTGCCACTGGCGCGATCCACGCCAGTGCACCCGTGGAACTGGCTTGTATGGTGGAGGTGTTGGGGTGGAGGGCCTGAATACCGGCTATCGGCTTTGACCGACTGGCAAAGATAGCCCCCACCCCGCCCCTGAGCGTCGATAAGGAACTGAGCCGCACCTCAGCGCCGATCTGTAAGCAAGCTAACGCCTGTGGCGGGATTCCACCCCAACGATCGTCATTGTTCATTGGAGGAATCTCATCATGCAAGTACCCCTTTGTTTCATCGGCGTGGACGTCTCCAAGGCTGAGCTGGTCGTGGCCACCCACGGCCAGGACGCTTGCCTTGCCGTCTCTAACGAGTCCACTGCCATCGTGCAGTGGTTGCACACCCTGCCCCCTGGCGCGCTCTTGGCCATGGAGTCCACCGGCCGCTTTCACCAGCTGCTGGCCACCCTGGCCGCCGGCATGGGTTTGACGGTGTTCGTGCTCAACGCCCGCGATGTGTACTTCTACGCCAAGGGCCTGGGCGCGCGCGGCAAGACCGACCGGGTGGATGCCCGGATCATTGCCCGCTACCTGGCCGAGCACCACGAGCGGCTGCACCCGCACCGTGTCCCCAGCGCCTGTCAGGCCGAACTGGAGCAGTTGCTGGGCCAGCGCTGGACGGCGGTGACCAAGCGCACCGCGCTGCGTCAGTCGCTGCGCGGCTGCAGCACGAGCATCGCGCAGGCGGCCGCGGGGCTGGAGGACGCCTTTGGCACCTTGCTGCACACCATCGATGGGCGCATTACGCAGTTGATCAAAGAGCAAGAGCAGTTGCACCGCGCTCGCACGTTGCTGCAAAGCATCGTGGGCATCGGTCCCCAATCGAGCGCGTTGCTGGTCACCGTGCTCGATCGCGTGGCGTTTTGCAGCTGTGATGCGCTGGTGGCCTACAGCGGGCTGGATCCCCGGGCCCACGACTCTGGGCGTAGCAGGGGGCGCAGGCACTTGTCCAAGCGAGGGAATCCGGCGCTGCGCCACCAGATGTTCATGGCGGCGATGTCGGCGTGCCACACGGTCACGTTTGCGGCGACCTACCAGGCGTTGCGCGCCCGGGGTCTCAAGAGCACCGAGGCTCTGGTCGTGCTGGCGCGCAAGCTGCTGCGCATTGCCTTTGCTGTGTGGCGATCGGGCAAGCCGTTTGATGCTCATCGCATCACCCCAAGCGCTTGACTCGAACCATAGAACCTTTGCCAGGCCACCGGGTGCGTCCCCCTTGGGGGAAGACGCGAAGCGGCTCAGGGGGGCTTGTTAACTCCCAGCGAGGAGTTTCTGCACGAGATCGGCGGCGGTGGAGGCGTTGTACTTGCGCATGAGCCGCGCCCGGTAGATCTCCACCGTGCGGTGGCTGATCTCCAGCGCCTTGCCGATCTCCTTGGACGTGAGCCCTTCGAGCAGCCGGGCGGCCACCTCGCGCTCGCGGCCCGTCAGCTCGGCCTTCACCGGGCGTTGGGCCGACAGGTCTTCGAAGCTCCAGATGCCCGAGGCATGCGGGTCGGCGCGGTTCAAGGCGCGGCCCGACACATGGCACCAGAAGACCTCTCCGTTGGCGCGCTTCATGATGCGGTTGTCGGCGTAGTGGCCTTTGGCGTTCAGGATGGGCTCCATGTGCGCGCCCAGGCGTTCGTACTCGTCGGCGCTAGGGTACAGGACCTGGAAGGACTGGCCGATCAGCACCTCGCGCGAGGCGCCGAACATCTCGCAGACATGCCGGTTGCAGTCCACCATGGTGCGGTTGCGCGAGAGCACCAGGCCTACGGGGGCCATGTCGAAAGCCAGACGGTAATCAACGTCCATGGTACAAGTCTTTACGAGAAACTACTTATGCAGATACGTAGTATCGTAGCGCATCCCAATTCATAAGGAGATCGTGGTGAACAAGATATTCCCCTCGGCTGCCGAAGCCCTCAAAGGCGTGGTGGCAGATGGCCAACTGATGGCTGTCGGTGGCTTCGGGCTGTGCGGTATTCCGGAGGCCCTGATCGATGCGCTGCGCGATTCTGGCGCCAAGGATCTCACCGTGATCTCCAACAATGCCGGTGTCGACGGCTTCGGCCTGGGCAAGCTGCTCGAGACGCGCCAGATCAAGAAAATGATCTCGTCCTATGTGGGCGAGAACAAGGAGTTCGAGCGCCAGTACCTGGCCGGCGAGCTGGAACTGGAATTCACGCCCCAGGGCACGCTGGCCGAAAAGCTGCGCGCGGGCGGCGCGGGCATTCCGGCCTTTTTCACCAAAACGGGCGTGGGCACCATCGTGGCCGACGGCAAGGAACTGCGCGAGTTCGATGGCGAAACCTATGTGATGGAGCGCGCCCTGGTGCCCGAGGTCTCCCTGGTCAAGGCCGACGTGGCCGACAAGTCGGGCAACCTGCGCTTCAACCTCACCGCGCGCAACTTCAACCCCGCAGCCGCCACTGCCGGCAAGGTCTGCATCGTCGAGGTGGAAAAGATCGTGGAAGTGGGCGAACTGGCCCCCGACGACATCCACCTGCCCGGCATCTACGTGCACCGCATCGTGCTCAATGCCAACCCCGAAAAGCGCATCGAAAAACGCACCATCACCGAAGCGCCGCGCGACCCCGCGGCTCAGACAGAGAAAGCAGGAGCCTGACCATGCCGTGGACCCAAGACCAGATGGCCGCCCGTGCGGCGCAAGAACTCGAAGACGGCTTCTACGTGAACCTGGGCATCGGCATCCCCACGCTGGTGGCCAACTTCACCGGCGACAAGGAGGTGTGGCTGCAGTCTGAAAACGGGATGCTGGGCATCGGCCCCTTTCCGACCGACGACAAGGTGGACCCGGACCTCATCAACGCCGGCAAGCAGACGGTGACGACCATCAAGGGCTCGTCCATCTTTGGCAGCGACCAGTCGTTTGCCATGATCCGTGGCGGCAAGATCAACCTGTCCATCCTGGGCGCCATGCAGGTCAGCGAAAAGGGCGACCTGGCCAACTGGATGATTCCCGGCAAGATGGTCAAGGGCATGGGGGGGGCGATGGACCTGGTGGCCGGCGTCAAGCGCGTGATCGTACTGATGGAGCACGTTGCCAAGAAGAAGGACGGCACCGAAGACCTGAAGATCCTGCCCAGCTGCACGCTGCCGTTGACCGGCGTGGGCGTGGTGGACCGCATCATCACCGACCTGGCGGTGCTGGATGTGACGCCCGAGGGGCTGAAGGTGGTGGAACTGGCACCCGGCGTTGCGTTCGACGCGCTGCAGGCCAAGACGGGTGTGAAGTTGATCGCTTGATCTCTTGATCTCTTGACCATGTGATCGTGTGATCGTGTGATCCCAGCGAGCGGGCCATGTCCCGCAGTGCTGTATGCAAGGCCGGGCACCCGTGGGTGCGCCGGCCTTTGTTGTTGCTGGGGAAAAGGTCCGTGGGCCAGGCCGCGCCTGCGCGCCCTTTGTGTCAAAACGTAGGAACACGGCGGGCACTGCACGTTCGCCCCTATGATCGCGCCGAACCAATCCGGGCGCCCCATGTCATCGCTTGCCTTGTCCCCACTCTCCCTGTCCCAGCCTCCCATCACGCAGCTGCTCAATGCCTGGTCTGAAGGCAAGGACCAGGCGCTCGAGCGGTTGATACCGCTGGTTTATGGCGATCTCCAGCGCATCGCCCAGTTCCATATGCGGGGTGAGCGCGACGACCATGTGCTGCAGCGGACAGCGCTGGTCCACGAGGCCTTCATGCGCCTGGGCGAGCAGCGCGGCAACGTGTGGGCCTCGCGCAGCCAGTTCTTCGGCTGGATGTCCACGCTGATGCGCCGCATCCTGGTGGACCACGCCAGAAACCGCGATGCAGTCAAACGCGGCCGCGGCGCCACCGACAAGAGCCTGGATGCCTTGCAGGAGGACGCGCCCGAGGACATGCTGGCGTGCGCATCCAGCGAGCAGTGGCAAAGCCTGCTGCACCTCGACCAGGCCCTGGCCCGCCTGGAGCAGCTCGATGCACGGCAGGGCAGGGTGGTCGAACTGCGATTCTTCGGGGGGTTGTCGGTAGAGCAGACCGCCGAAGCGCTCAAGGTGTCCGAGGCCACCGTCAAGCGGGAATGGGCCACCGCCCGCGCCTGGCTGCTGCGCGAACTGAACCCGTGACTGGCACAGCCAGCCCGGACAACGCCGCGCAGGCAGCGCGCTGGCAGCGGCTCAAGCGCATCCTGGCCGACGCGCTGGAGATGCCGGCCGAGCAGCAGCAGGCCTTCCTCGCGCAGCACGCGCACGACGCCCATGAGCTGCACGAGTTGCTGTCGCTGCAGGCCGCAGGTCAGTCTCAGAGCCCGCTGCTGGATGCCGGATCTGGCGCCATGCTGGCCGAGGCCGTGTCGGCCCGGTTCGGTGCCGACTGGTTGGGGCGAGAGCTGGGCAGCTACCGGCTGGTAGAGCTGATCGCCCGCGGCGGAATGGGGCAGGTGTACCGCGCCGAGCGCCTGGACGGCGCGCCCGGCGGCGACGTTGCCATCAAGCTGGTGCGGGACGGCTTGGGGAGCGGGGCTCTGGCCTCGCGCTTTTTTGCAGAGCGCGAGATATTGGCCAGACTGCAGCATCCGAACCTGGCGCGGTTGCTCGATGGCGGGGTGGCCGACGGCGTGCCCTACCTGGTGATGGAGCTGGTGCATGGGGAGCCCATCGACACGTACTGCCAGCGCAATGCGCTCACGCTCGAGCAACGCATCGCACTGTTTCAGACCCTGTGCGGCGTGGTGCACTACGCGCACGGCGAAGGCATCGTGCACCGTGACCTGAAGCCGGACAACGTGCTCGTCACACACCACGGCGACGTGAAGCTGGTTGATTTCGGCATCGCCAAGAGCCTGGGCAACCAGCCCCAGGCCGGCACCGCCACCACGGTGCGGGTGATGACCCTGGCATGCGCCAGCCCCGAGCAGGTGCGGGGGCAGCCGATCACCCCGGCCAGCGACGTGTATTCGCTGGGTGTGCTGCTGTACCAGTTGCTGACCGGCCAGGCGCCCTACCGGCTGGACGCAGCCAGCGACGACCTGGAGGTGCGCAAGGCCATCTGCGAAACCACGCCCGTGCGCCCGAGCCGGGTGGTCACCGGCGCCGCGCGCCAGGCGCTGGGCCAGGGCGTGGATGCGGTCGTGATGAAGGCGCTGAGCAAGGAGCCCGGGCAACGGCAATCGAGTGCGCTGGCGTTGTCGCAAGAGTTGAGCGCGTGCAGGCATCGCCTGGCGCAGGGCCAGCGCAAGACCTGGGCTGGCGCGGCGGTGGCATTCGTTCGCCAGCGACGAGCCCCTGCAGGCGCGGTGGTGGGGGCCGGCGTGCTCGCCCTTGCGGCCCTGGCCGTTGTGGCATGGGGGTGGCATGCGCGGGAAGTCTCCAGCCAGCAGGCGCACCAGTTGCAACAGGTGCAACAGGTGCATCAACTGCAGCAGCTACAGCAGTCGCTGGAGTCTTCACTGGCGGAAATCGAGGCTGGGCAAGAGTCCCTGGTGCCGGCCAGCCAGCAGCGCGCATCCATCGCGCATGGGGTTGCGCGGCTCGCAGAGCTGAAAGATTGGATGGCCACGAACGGCCTCAGCGCCCAGCCGGCGCTGCACATGGGCATCGGAATGGCCTATGTGCGCATTGCACAGGTACAAGGCGGTCCGCAGGGAATTCATCTGAACGACACTGCAGGCGCCATGGGCAACTACGCCCTGGCGGTGGCGGCGCTCGACACGGCCCTGAATCACCAGCCCGACGGGGACACTGCGCGCCGTGCCCGCCAGGCCAAAGCCATGGCGCACAGCGGCTGGGCTCGCTTGCTGCAGTGGGAGGGCCAGTACGACGAGGCGAAATCCATGGCCGCAGAGGCGGTGGCAGACGCGGCGGGCATCGCCCAAGCCGACGTGGCGGATGAGCAAGGGCGCCTGCTGTTGGCCCGCGTGCAGCTGGACTTTGCCCACGTGCTCGCGAGCCAGCAGAAAGAGGCCGAAGCGCAAGCGGCGCTGCACGCTGCGCTAGCCCTGCTGGAGGCCGTGTCGCCAAAGCACCCCATGGACCCGAGCGTGGCCGAGGTGCTGGCGGACGCCCATGTGTTGCGTGGGCAGCGGTGGATGCACGCAGGCTCTGGCACGGCCTCCCAGGCAGGACATGCCGTGGACCCGGGGCACGTCGGACAGGTTGCACAGGCTGTACAGACCGTACATACCATACAGACTTCTCGCAGCGCAGAAGAGGCAGCCAAGGCGTTCCAGCAAGCAGAAGACGGGCTCGAGCCTGCCGTGCAGGCACAACCGCGCAGCGTCCGATTGCAGTGGCGGCTGGCGCTGGTGCGGCGCGATGGGGGCGTAGCGCTGTGGCGCTTAGGCCGTGAACGCGAGGCCCTGGCAAACATCCAGCGGGCACAGCAGCAGCTGCAGGCGCTGCACCAGACGGCACCCGATCAGCCATTGCTGCAGCTCGGCGTGGCCGAGGTGTCGCTGGCGTTGGGAGACATCCTGCTGGCAACCGGGACTGCCGATGCGGCTGTGCAGGCCCTCGCGCCCGCGGTGGCGCTGTGGACAGACCTGGCACCGTGGCCTTCCTCCGACAGGCGGGCACAGCTTCGGCATGCGCAGGCGCTTTATGCCTTGGGCAAGGCGCTGCTGGCGCGGGCACCCGTGTCGTCGAACACGCTGAACGAGCCCATTCCGGCTGACTGGCTGCAGGCCTGCGAGAGCTTTGGCCGCAGCCTGAAGCTTCTTGCGCCCATGCAGCCGCGCTGGCCCGGTGATCCGCTGGTGCCCGATGCAGCCCGTGTGCTGGAAATGCGGCAGGTGCTTCGCACCTGCCCGACCGCGTGATGCCGGGAGGCCCGCTGGGCGGGGATCGCGTCGCGCAGCGCTGGCCTTGGTGTGCGCAGGCGCTGGTTTTGTGGTTCGTGCCACTGCCACTGCCACTGCCGCTGCTATTGATACGGATATCGATGGCGATATTGGTACCGCTGCTTTTGCTGAGTGCAGGCATGCGGCAGGCCCAGGCGCAAAACTCGCCATCGGCCGCTGTAATGGCCCCTGTCGCCAGCCAGCCCATGGGCGCCGGGTCTGGTGCATCGCGCAAGGCGTGGGCCACGTCGGCGGCGTTGTCACGTGGCATCAACCTGACGGTGTATGCCGCGCCGCGCGAGGGAGACTGGGGCCTGCGCATGGACGACCAGTGGATCGACACCCTGGCCCAGGCAGGCTTTCGCAGCGTGCGGCTGTCGGTGCGCTGGAGCAACCACGCTGCCGCAAGCCCCGATGCGCTGCTCGACGAAGCCTTTGCCCGGCGCATCGACCGGGTGGTGGATGCCCTGCTCGCCCGCGACTTGCGGGTGGTCATGAACATGAGTTTTTACAGCCAGCTCAGCGGCTGGCCGCTGGACGAAGGCGAGGCTCCCGTCGCCGCCCGCGTCGTGCGCACGCGCTTCATCAACATTTGGCGGCAGTTGGCCCGGCGCCATGCGCATCGCTCGGATCGCCTGGTGTTCGAGCTGTACAACGCGCCGCAGGGCCCGCCGCAGCAGTGGAACAGCCTGGCCGCAGCGGCGCTGGCAGGCATCCGGCAGAGCAACCCCGTGCGCATCGTCGTCATTGCGCCCCTGCGCAATGAAGCCAGCCACCTGGCGGATTTGTCATTGCCCCGCGACCCGCATCTGGTGGTTGCCATTCACAACCGGGAGCCACGCACG
The DNA here is from genome assembly GCF_964253015.1 of Acidovorax sp. LjRoot194. Classification (NCBI taxonomy): domain Bacteria; kingdom Pseudomonadati; phylum Pseudomonadota; class Betaproteobacteria; order Burkholderiales; family Comamonadaceae; genus Acidovorax; species Acidovorax sp. LjRoot194. Next base: position 2,638,811 of record NZ_CAXUQB020000001.1, read on the forward strand.
TTCACGAACCAGGGCCTGCCCTGGTTTGCCGGTTCCGACAAATGGCTGGGTACGCACTGTTGCGACGAGGCTCAGCGCGTGTCGCTCGAACGCAATCTCGACCTGGCCAAGGCGTGGTCTGATGCGCATCGCTATCCCCTGTGGCTCGGGTCTTTTGGCGCAGCCAGCACGGCGCCCATGGAGTCGCGGGCCCGGTATCTTCGCCTGATGCGCGAGGCTGCCGAAGCGCGTGGCATGGCCTGGGCCCATGCGGATTTTGCGGCCAACTTCAATGTGCGCGACCCGCCGCTGGACTCGGGCATCTACGACGTCGTGAAGCGGCAATGGCACCGCCCGTTGCTCGACGCGCTGCTCGGGCCATGAGGATGAAGATGCGCTGTGGCACGGGCTCGTGCTTGGCGGCCGTGGGCCTGTGGCTGGCCCTGCTGTGGGGTGGTGCAAGTGCGCAGGCCCAGGCGCTGCCATCGCCACCATCTACTCCATTGACGTCATCGCCACTACTGGGCGCTGCGTCCGGGGCTTCACGGCAGGCATGGGCCGCGGCTGCCGGGTTGTCGCGCGGCATCGGGCTGGTGGCGGCGCTGGAGTCCTCCACGCCACTGTCGGAAGGCAGAGAGATCGCCGACACCCTGGCGCAGGCGGGCTTTCGGTCCGTGCGGCTGACGGTGCCGCAGGCCTCCTTGCGCGCATTGGCCGGGCTGCAGAACCGCGAGCAGGCGGCGCGCCTGACGGTGCTCGATGCCATGGTCGATGCGCTCCTTGCGCGTGGGCTGTCGGTGGTGCTGGCGCTGCGCGACGAGCCGGGGCATGGGGCCGCCGCTTCGGCCGTGCAAGACAAAGGCGGGTCTGTGGGCCCGGCAAGGCATCGTGAAGCGATGGTGATCTGGCAGCACCTCGCGCAGCGTTATGCCACGCGGCCTCAGCGTTTGTTGTTCGAGGTGTCTCTGGTGCCGGGCGGGACTGGGGCGGTCAAGAACCAGCGCATGTCCTCGCTCTTGAAGGCCATCCGCCAGAGCGATGCCACGCGGGTCGTGGTGGTGGGGTGGAGCGAGGCTGTCGGCGTGTCGGAGCTACGTGTGCCTGCCGACAGGCATCTCATCGTTGGCATCACGCATGCAGAGCCTTTCCGGTTCATCCGCCAGGGCGCGCCGGGCGTTTCCGGGTCCGACCTATGGCGCGGCAGCACGTGTTGCAGCCCACAGGAAAAGCAGTTGATGGCATTGCCGCTGGACATCGTGCACGCCTGGTCGCTGGAGCACCGCTACCCCGTGTGGGTGCAGGAGTTCAGCTCCTACCAAAATATTCCTGCCGAACTGCGCGCCCGCCATGCCCGCCTGGTGCGCCAGGCCGCGGAGGAGCGTGGGTTGCCGTGGGCGTACGGAGATTGGTCCGGCGAGTTCGGTGTGTACGACCCCGTACGCCGCGAATGGGAGCCTTCGATGCTGCGCGCCTTGACGGGGCCTTGATCGGGCCTTTATCGGTTCTTGAAGCCAGGGTGCCTTCAGGCCGGCGGATTCTCACTGCACCGGGTGCCGTGTGTCAGGACACCCACCAGTCCTGTACCAGGAAAGGCGCGCTCTGCCCAGGCACTGACACCATGATGTGCCCGCGGCCACACAGCGGGCCGCAGCGGGTTCCCAGGTAGCGGATGGCCACCGCAGCGGCAGGGCGCTTGTCGCCCGCCACGAGCACGGTGGCCGAACCCGCCTCCAGAGCCGCCAGCAGTGTGTACTGCGCCTGGGCATCCAGCGTGGTGACCGTGTGCGAGCAGCCGTGAGCGGTGGCGGTGGCAGTTGCCGCGGCCAGCAACGCAGCGGCACGCTGGCCTTCGATCAATGCCATGCGTTCGGACTCGGTCGTCCATTGCGCAGGCCGCGCGGCAGCCCTGGCCGCCAGTTCCTGCGGGTCGAGCAGCACGGTCACGCGGCCCAGCGGGACTGCAATGCACGGCTGGGGTGGTGCAGTGCGTTGGCTGACCATGCGGGTCTCGTCCACGTCCGTGCCAGAAGGAGGGCGGACGACCGGGGCTGCAGTGAGGGCCGTGGAGACAAGCATCAGGGCGATGGAAAACAGCGTGCTGCGGTACCGCGGATACGCCGATGGGGGCAGGGTCTCTGGCATGGGCAGCAGCGGGGTGGCCGAATGGGGGATGTGAAGCGCCTGTGATGGCCGCTGTGCATTGTGCAAAGGCCTGGACCAGGAGTCTACCGTCGGCAAACGCGGCGCCCCAAGCAAAACGGGCTCCGAATGGAGCCCGTTGAGGGTGGCAGTCAGCCGCGAATTACATCGCGCTGATTTCGCCCGAAGGGATCGTGCCGGTGCGCACGGCTTCAGCAGCCTGGGCGCGCACTGCAGCGCGGTCAGCCGTGGACTTGTAGGTCACCACGCGCGAACCTGCGGGCTCGATGCTGCGGGTCTGGGCGACGGTGGAGGCTTCGGCAGCCACTTCAGCGCGGGTGCGGTTCGTTTCAAACTTGGTGGCGAATTGCGAAGCGTCGGCTTCGTCAGCGTGGGCGCCGAAGGCAGCGAAAGCGGACACAGCGGCGATGGAGAGGAAACGTGCGGTCTTGTTCATGATGAAAGTCCAGTGTATTTTTTAGAAATCAGGTTTTTATAAAGAGAGTCAGGAAGCTGAATCCGTCGGATTCAGATCAGCCTTGCTCACCCGAAGGGATCTGGCCGGTGCGCACAGCGTCAGCAGCCTGGGCACGCACAGCAGCGCGGTCAGCGGTGGACTTGTAGGTCACAACGCGCGAACCTGCTGGCTCGATGCTGCGGGTCTGAGCAACGCTCGAAGCTTCTGCAGCCACTTCAGCGCGGGTGCGGTTGGTTTCGAACTTGGACACATATTGCGAAGCATCGGCCTCGTCGGCTTGTGCACCGAAGGAAGCGAAAGCGGCAACGGCGGCGATGGAGAGGAAGCGTGCGGTGTTGTTCATGATGGAAGTCCTTGAATTAAATGAGCGTCTCAAAAAAACCGGAGAGAAGACAAACAGGTCGATGCTTCCTGCCGGGTTCGGTGAGTCGCCTTGCGGGTTCGGCTCATCGATGGGTTGAACTGTACGCGGATGGACGCTCAAGAAAAACCACCGAGTCGCGAACTAACTGTTCCAGTATTGGAAACAATCGGCGCGGAACTTTTCAGGGTTTACCCGCCACATACCGCTGGTGGGGGCTTTTCAGGGGTACCTATGGTGGAAACCCCTTATGCGATTTCGGGACAGTGAAATCGTACAGAACATGCTGTTTTCTGGCGGTGTCGGCTGGCAGAAGGCCTGCAAAGCGCCGGGTCTCCTACCTCCCATCTCTTGCCATCCCCTGCCATCTCTTCCCATTTGCACTTGATGCATCTCAAGGCTTCAAAGGCTGCGGCATCTTTGTGGTCCTGGCAGGCGGGCGAAGGTCTTATATTCGAAGGCCACCATTTGTGCCCTTTGCATGACCGAACCTTCCGTACCGGCAGACATCGATACCGCAGACAGTCCCCACTACCTGCGTGCCCTGACCGACATGGCCGACCGGCGCACCGTGGTGGCCGATGCAGCCATCTACACCGACAACGGCATCAAGCTGGTGGAGAAGGGCACGCGCATCGACAGCCGGCTGTACGACCGGCTGGTGCAGCACAAGCTGCGTGAGCCCATCGATCGGCACTTGTCCATCGAGAACCCTGTGGATGTGCCGGCCCTGATGGCCGCAGCCCAGGCGCTGGTCGAGCAGGAATCACTGCCCAACATGCTGGCCCAGGCCCTGGGCTCTGGTGCGCGGCTGCTGTCGCCGCTGCGAGCGGTACCGCTGCCGGCCCCCATGGCCTGCAAGCTCACGGTGATGCGCGAGCAGCGGCCGGAGTTGTTCCAGCACAGCCTGCAGATGATGACGGTGGCGCTGTTCCTGGGGTTCAAGACCGGCCTGGGAGAGCGCGACTGCGCCACCCTGGCCGCCGCCGCCTTGCTGCACGACCTGGGGGTGCTGCACATGGACCCGGCCTGGAGCGACCCGGACCACAAGGTGGTCGGCGTGCAGCGCAAACACCTGGTGGCGCACCCCATCACGGCCATGCTGATGATCCGGGACACCCGGGCGTATGCCAAGGCGGCTGAAGTGGCCGTGCTGGAGCACCACGAGCGCATGGACGGCAGCGGCTACCCGCGGGGCCTGGCGGGTGGGGACATCACGCCGCTGGGGCGCATTTTGTTGCTGGCCGAGGTGGTGGCCGCCTTCTACGAAAAATACGAGGACATGCCGGCGCAGCGGCTGTCGCTGGTGCTCAGGCTCAACCACCGCAAGTTTCCGGCGGCGCTGGTGGCCTGCATCCTGCCCCTGCTGCAGGAAGAAGTGGCCCGTGAATCGTCGCTCATGCCGCTGGGCAACGATGCCCCACGCCAGATCGAACTACTGGCCGAGGCCTTTGCCTACTGGGACAGTCTCAAGGCCGCAGTGCCGGGCGGTGCCAAGGCTTTGCCCGGCAGCGCTTTTGCATTTGCCGACGCCCGTCTGCTGGCCTTGCAGAAGACCTTGCTCGAATCGGGCTCCCATCCGCGGCAGCAAAGCGAACTCATGGCCCAGCTCGACGGCGATGCCATCGGTCTGGCCGAGGTGGCCCTGGTAGGCCGTGAAGCGCTGTGGCAGCTGGAAAGCATCCTGAACGCCTGCCACCGCCGCTGGCCCCAGTTGGCCGACCGTGCCACAGCAGAAGACACGGCCGTGGCCGACTGGTGCGACTGGGCTGTCCGCAGGCTGTAGTGGGCAGGACGCGCGAACATGCGCGCACAGGTGGCGAGGACACGTGGCCGTAGCGCGGCAGGCGGGTGGCGTTGGCCCGCGCGGATTTCATGCACATCGGAGATCTGAGATAGGAGGCTTGAAATGATCGACCACACAGGCATCACCGTTTCGCAACTCGGGCGCAGCCGGCAGTTCTATGAGTCCGTGCTGTCCACGCTGGGCTACGGCGTGACGCTGGCGCTGGAGGATGCCGTGGGCTTTGGTGCCCGGGCCCTCAAGCCCGGGGATGATCCGGGAGGGGATTTCTGGATCTCCGCCGGTCCACCATTCACGCCCCGCTCGCACATTGCGTTTCGCGCAGACAGCGAGGCCCAGGTGGTCGCATTCCACCAGGCGGCGCTGGCTGCGGGCGGCAGCGACAACGGCGCACCGGGCCTGAGACCCCGGTACCACGCGCAATATTTCGCTGCCTTTGTGCTCGACCCGGACGGCTACAACATCGAGGCCGTTTTTCATGGTGGGAGCGCTGCGCCCACCACGTCTTAGAGCAGCAGGTTCGTGCAGGCGCAGTCTTCCGCTGCGGTCAGGCGCCTGAAACAATCTGCTGAATTTTTGGGAGGTGCGGCAAAATACTGTGTATATTTACAGTATTGATGTTGTTGAAAGACGCCCCTTCCCATGTCTGCGCTGCCCATTCCCCGCCGGATGGTCGCATCCGATCTGCCGTCCGCCGTACCCGGCGTATGGCATGCGGATTCGCTGGGCGCGAGCTTGCAGCAGACCCAGCCGTCGGGCTATGCGCTGCTGGATGAGCAGCTGCCAGGCGGGGGGTGGCCGGTGGGTGCGCTGAGTGAGGTGCTGCAGCCTTTGCCCGGTTTGCACGAATGGCAGCTGGTGCTGCCAGCCCTGGCGCAGGCCGTGGCCGCGCGCACCGGCGCTGTGGTGGGCGTGGCGCCGCCGTATGAACCCTTTGGCCCGGTGCTGCAGGCCCGCGGGCTGGCTGCCCAGCGGTTGTGCCTGGTGCAGGCCGAGGGCGCCTCTGCGCTGTGGGCCGCAGAGCAGGCATTGCGATGCCGCGACGTGCTGGCCGTGATGGCGTGGCTGCCCCAGGTGCAGCCTGCCGCACTGCGCAGGCTGCAGTTGGCGGCCGCCCAGCATCAGCAACTTTTGTGGGTCTTCCGGCCTTTGGCGGCGGCTCCGCAGGCGTCGCCGGCCTTGCTGCGGCTGCAAGTGCAAACACCGACCCCGCAGTCAGGGCGCGGGCAGGGGGCGCAGGGCGATGCCTCTGCATTCCCTGCGATGCAGGTGCAGATCCTCAAGCGCAGAGGTCCCCCGCTGATGCAAGACCTCTACCTGCCCGGATGCCACCCCAGGCTGGCCCACGAACTACACGCCCAGGCCGCGCGCCGGCGGGCCCTTCATGAGGCCGCACACGGCATGGCTGTGTCCGCACCATCCCCGGCAGCTGCAGGGCTGCGCAGTGCGGACGTGGCGTGGGTGTCCCAAGCCGGCCCAGAGAGGAGGGGGCATGCACTGGATCGCACTGCCTTTGCCACGGTGGCAGGCTGATGCGCCCGCTGCCCTGGCAGACGCCACCGCCGTGGGCTGGTGGGCGCTGCGCTTTACCCCCCGGGTGGCGCTGGTGGATGGTGATGCCTTGCTGCTCGAAGTCTCCACCACCGAGCGGCTCTGGGGCGGGCGCGAGACCTTGCTGAGACAGGTGTGCGAGGCCTGGGCGCTGGCGGCTGAGGCGGCTGTCGATGCCGGTGCTGGTGCTGGTACTGAGGGCCTGCCGCCGCCTGGCCCCTCGCTCGTCTGGGGTTGCGGCCCTACCGCGCTGCTCGCGCAGGCGGTGCTGCGGATGGCGCTGGCCGGGCGGGCGCTGCCTGCCCGCATGCCGCAGGGCCTGCCCCTGCACACCCTGACGGCGCTGCGCCCCCATGTGGCCAGCCTGGAGCGCATGGGTTGTCGCACCTGGGGCGCCTTGCAGTCCCTGCCGCGCGCAGGGGTAGCGCGGCGCTTTGGTGCTGCCGTACTGCAGGTGCTGGACCAGGCCCTGGGCGATGCCCCCCAGGCGCACAGCTGGCTGGAGCTGCCCGAGGCATTCGTGCTGACGGCCGAGCTGCCCGCCTTGGCCGAGTCGGCCGATGCGCTGCTGTGGAGCGCGGGCCGCTGTCTCACGGTGCTGCAGGGCTGGCTGCAGGCGCGCCAGCAGGGCGCGCTGGGGCTGGAGCTGGCCTGGCGGCACGACCTGCGCCGCATCGACGGCGTGGCGATAGCGCCCACGTGTGCACTGCAGGTGCGCACGGCGCAGGGCACCCAGGACATGGCGCACCTGCGGCGCCTGCTGTCAGAAAACCTGACGCGCACCCAGCTGGCCGCGCCCGCCAACCAGATCACGCTGCGCCTTCTGGAGTCCGCACCGCTGCAGCAGCGCAGCGCCAGCCTGCTGCCCCCGGATGACCGCCGGGGCGGTGACGATGCCGCGGGCGCATCGGCCGAGGCCCTGCACCAGCTGCTCGAGCGCCTGTCCGCCCGCCTGGGCACCGACCGCGTGCTGGCCCCGGTGCTGCAGGCCGACCACCGCCCTGAGCACATGCAGCAGTGGCGCCCGGCGGCAGAGGTGCTTCGCGTGGCAGTGGCCACAGGCCGCTCTGCGTCCAGGGCGGCGCCCATCCATGCTGCAGATGCCGCCCTCGATGCCACGCCCGATGCCTTGCTGCAACCCACCTGGCTGCTGAACCCGCCGCGGCGCCTGGCGGTGCAGGGCAACCGGCCGTGCCACCACGGGCGGCTGCGCCTGCTGGACGGACCCCACCGGTTCGAGGCGGGTTGGTGGTGCACGGCCGAACAGGAAAAGGAAAAAGACCCGACCCACCCTGGCACCGGTCTGGCACTGCGCGACTACTTCGTGGCCTACAACGATGTGGCAGGGCTGGTGTGGGTGTTTCGGGAGCGCCTGGCACCGATGGCCGACGGCGCGCAAGCGGTGGTGGTGCGCCCGCACCGCTGGTTTCTGCACGGCATTTTTGCTTGATGCGGCAAGGGCTACTTCGGTGGGATCGGTCTCTTCATCTTTCAACGCGGTGGCGGCAGCGGCTGATGCTGCTTGTCCCATCGCTGTTGTCCCCGTGTGTGCAGCGGCCCTGGTTTTTGCCCGTGCCTTTGTTGCTGCCTTCGTCTTTTGCCTTGTCGCCGCGGGGATTTCCCCATGAGCAAGCCGGTGCCCCCAACCCCCAACGGCGCTGGCTCTGGTCGCTTGCCCGACTACGCCGAGCTGCACTGCCTGTCCAACTTCAGCTTCCAGCGGGGGGCGTCGCACCCGCAGGAGCTGGTCGAGCGGGCAGTGAAGCTGGGCTACCGGGCATTGGCACTGACCGACGAGTGCTCGGTGGCCGGCGTGGTGCGGGCGAAAGGGAAGGCGGAGGAACTGGGCCTGCATCTCATCGTCGGCAGCGAGTTCCTGTGGGGGGACCTGCGTCTGGTGGCGCTGGCGCGCGATGCCGAGGGCTGGGGCAATCTGTGCGAGTTCATCACCGCAGCGCGCGCCGCCGCACCCAAGGGCCAATACCACGTGGGCCCGGGCAGCCCGTTTGGTTTGCTGCAGGGTTGCGAGCTGCTGCTGGCGCCCATCAGGTCGCGCTTTGATGCTTCTGATTTGATAGCTGTCAGCGCTTGTGTAGCAAGCGGTAGGGCACAATTTGACGCTGGTTTTGAAGGCCATGTCTGGCTGGCTGCCGAGCTGCACCTGGCGGCGGACGATGGAATGTGGCTGGCTGCGCTGCAGCAGGTGGGGGCCGAGCTGAACCTGCCGCTGGTGGCCGCAGGCGACGTGCACATGCACGCCCGCTCCCGCAAGCCGCTGCAGGATGTGATCACCGCCGTGCGCCTGGGTTGCACCGTGGCCGAATGCGGCTTTGCGCTGCAGGCCAACGCCGAGCGCCACCTGCGCCGGCGCGTACGGCTGGCGGGCCTGTACCCGCCGGACCTGCTGGCCGCTACGCTCACCGTGGCGGGGCGCTGCACCTTCAGCCTCAACGATGTCAAGTACCAGTACCCGCTGGAGACCGTGCCCGAAGGCATGACACCGGCGCAAGCGCTGTCCTGGCTGGTGGAGTCGGGCGTGCAAGGTCATTACCCGGGGGGCGCACCCGACGCCGTGCTGGCGCAGATCCGCAAGGAGCTGGACCTGATCGCGTTCTGCAAGTACGAGATGTACTTCCTCACGGTGCACGACATCGTGCGCTACGCGCGCGGCGAGGGCATCCTGTGCCAGGGGCGCGGCTCGGCGGCGAACTCCGTGGTCTGCTACGTGCTGGGCATCACCGCAGTGCCGCCCGAAAACACCAATCTGCTGTTCGAGCGCTTCATCAGCAAGGAGCGCAAGGAGCCGCCCGACATCGATGTGGACTTCGAGCACGACCGCCGCGAAGAGGTGATCCAGTATATCTATGGCAAATACGGACGCGACCGCGCTGCCATTGCCGCCGTGGTCACCTGCTACCGCACCCGCAGCGCCTTGCGCGACGTGGGCAAGGCGCTGGGCGTGGGGCCTGCGCTGGTGGATGCGTTTGCCAAGGACCACCACTGGTTCGACGAAGAGATTGCCACCGACCGGCTGCAGGAGCTGGCCGAGGCCGTGGGCACGCCGCTGCACCGGCGCACGGCCCAGCTCTGGCTGGACCTTGCGGCCGAGCTCATCGACTTTCCGCGCCACCTGAGCCAGCACGTGGGCGGCTTCGTGCTCACGCAGGGCAAGCTCACGCGGCTGGTGCCGGTGGAGCCTGCGAGCATGGACAACCGCTCCGTCATCCAGTGGGACAAGGACGACCTGGATGACATGGGCCTGCTCAAGGTGGACGTGTTGGCGCTGGGCATGCTCAGCGCACTGCGCCGCTGCTTGAACCTGCGCGCAGTTTTGCGCGGCGAGCGCTGGGGCCTCAAGGACATCCCGCACGCCGACCCCGCCACCTACGACATGATCTGCGCTGCCGATACGGTGGGCGTCTTCCAGATCGAGAGCCGCGCGCAGATGAGCATGCTGCCGCGCCTGCAGCCGCGCGAGTTCTATGACCTGGTGGTGGAAGTTGCCATCGTGCGTCCGGGCCCCATCCAGGGCGGCATGGTGCACCCGTACCTGAAGGCACGAGAGCGCAGGCGCAGGGGCGAGCCGCTGCAGCTTGAAAAGCCCGAGCTCGAAACCGCGCTGGCGCGCACGCTGGGCGTGCCGATCTTTCAAGAGCAGGTGATGCAGATCGCCATGGTGGCCGCAGGCTTCAGTGCCGGCATGGCCGACGACCTGCGCCGATCCATGGCGGCATGGAAGCGCCGGGGCGGCGTGCACCGCTTCGAGCGCCCGCTCGTCGGCGGCATGGAGGCGCGTGGCTACCGCACGGAGTTTGCCCAGGCCATCTTCCAGCAGATGCTGGGCTTCGGCGAATACGGCTTTCCGGAAAGCCATGCCTACAGTTTTGCCCTGCTGGCCTACGCCAGCAGCTGGCTCAAGTGCCACGAGCCCGCGGCCTTTCTGGCGGCACTGCTCAACTCGTTGCCCATGGGGTTCTACACCGCATCGCAATTGGTGCAGGACGCGCGCCGCCACGGCGTGCGGGTGCTGCCCATCGACGTGACCCAGAGCGATCTCGACTGCACGCTGGAGGGCGACCTGGAGCACCTGCGGCCCCACAAGGGGCTGCAGGCGCCGCCCCTGCCGCAACCGGCGGTGCGGCTGGGCCTGCGCCTGGTGGCCAGCCTGCAGGGAGATGCTGCCGAGCGCCTGGTGCAGACGCGCCTGGCAGGCCCCGCCTTTGCCAACACCGAAGACCTGGCCCTGCGCGCGCAGCTGAGCCAGCAGGACCTGCAGGCGCTGGCCGCGGCCGATGCACTGGCCAGCCTGTCGGGCCACCGGCGCCAGCAGATGTGGGAGGCTGCTGCCCAGCATGCCGCGCCGGCCCTGCTGCGCGATGTGCCGGTGCACGAGGCGCCGCTCGCGCTGCCCGCCGCACCGGAAGGCGAAGAGATTCTGTTCGACTACGCCGCCACCGGCTTCACCCTGCGCCGCCACCCGCTGGCCCTGCTGCGCCCGCGCCTGGAGCGCTGGCGGCTGCTGAGCGCGCTGCAATTGAACGCCATGCCCCACGGCCGCAAGGTGCGCGCATGCGGCATCGTCACCGTGCGCCAACGCCCGGGCACGGCCAAGGGCACGATGTTCGTCACGCTCGAAGACGAGACCGGCCCGGTCAACGTGATCGTGTGGCCGTCGCTGGTGGACGCCTGGCGCAACGCGCTGCTGCGCTCACAGCTGCTGGCGGTGGAGGGGATGTGGCAATGCAGCGTGCCGGAAGGTGGTGCTCCAGGGCAGGGCCATGGCCCGTCTTCATCATCGCCATCGCAGGGCCCGGCACCGATGGTGGTGCGCCATCTGGTGGCCCAACGCTTCAAGGACATGACTCCGCTGCTCGGGCGCATGGCCCAGGCCCTGCAGGGCAGCCGGGATTTTCATTGAGGCGCCTGTGCACTGGCCCCGTGGAAACTCACCGCTCCAGCAGGTAGGTGTGCGGGTCGATAAAAAACGCCTTCTTGTAGCCCTGCGTGGAGCCATCGGCCTTCCACGGCGCGGGCAGCATCCGCACGATGGAATAGTGCAGGTGGGGCGGCTTGCCCTGCGCGTTGCCGCTGGCGCCCAGCGTACCGATGGCGCTGCCGGACGCCACCACAGACAAGGCCCCGGTCTGGATCGAGTCCAGGTGCGCAAAGTAATGCAGCCGCCAGCGGGGCCCCAGCACCAGCACGACCTTGCCGCCTTTGGAGATCTCGCCCGTATACAGCACGATGCCATCCGTGGTGCTCAGCACGGGCGTGCCCACCTTGCCGAAGATGTCGATCCCCTTGTGCACACCCGAGGTGCCCCAGGGCTCGAACCAGAATGATTGGGGGTTCCAGTCCCGGGCCGATGCTCCGGCCACGGGGATGCGGATGCGCTCAGGGAGCAGCAGGCCGACCACCAGCACAGCCAGCAGACCCAGGCACAGGTTTCTTGCAATTTTCATGAACGGGCAACGCGAATGCGCCGGGGCGCGAGAGCGCGATTATTCCGCGTGGCAGGGGGAGGGCAGGAGTTGGGTCGCTGTAGCGCAGGGCAGGGCTGTGCGTGCGGCCCATGCCCTGGCCCCCCTGTGGGGCTCAGCGTGCGGTCGCTGCCTTGCTGGCCGCTTGCCGCGCAGGTTGCGACGCAGTCCCCGCTGCACCCTGGGCGCCCGGCTTCACGGGCTGCTTGCCCAGATCCAGCAGCGGCTTGCAGTGCGTGTCATCGTCGGCCGCCGGCACAGTCACCGGGATCAGCGCCAGCGCCACAGGGGCCACGGCCGCGGCCACCACCGCAGCGCCCGCGCGCAGCAGCAGCGGGCCGGCTTCCACGCCGACGTCGGGGTTTCCGAAGGTGCCCTTCACGTACAGCGGCGAGCGCAGCGAGAAGAACTTCCACTCCAGCGACTCGGGCTTGATGCGCAGGTTCAGCTCCTCGGTGCCCAGGTTGATGGTGCCGGTGGCCTCGATGATGGCGTCGTCGGTGCTCATCTTCACCACGCGCGTGGTGGCCAGGCCCTCCACCACCGTGAAGTCGGCCACCGCGCAGCGCAGGTGCACCTCCTTGGTGTCGCCAAAAAGTTTGCCCACCACAATGCTGCCCACGTTCAGCGCGGCCAGGTCCAGCATCTGCTTGCTCAACGTGCCCTCGCGCACATACAGCCGCATCTCGCCAGTGCCCTTGCCCAGCAGGCCGGCCACACTGTTGCCGGTGCTTTCCAGGGCGATGGCGCCATCCATGCGGCCAAAGCTCTTTTTCATGAGCTGCACCTTGGGGAACAGGGCCGACAGCTGCAGGCCCTGCACGGTGCCCCGTATCTGGGCCTTGAGCGGCGCAGCGCGCCCGTCGATGCTCACCTGCGACTCGATCTTGCCCTCGGCCACGCCGAAGGTCAGCGGCGCGAGCTTGAGCTGTGCGTTCTCCATCACGGCATGCACGCTCAGGTCTTGCAGCGGCAGGCTCTCGGGGCGGATGATGTGCCGGCCCTTGAACACGATGTCCATGTCCATGGCGTTCCAGCGCTCGGCCGCAAATTTCGAGTCTGGCAGTACCTTGCCCTTGCCCACCCGTTCGCGGCCGCGGTTGGTGTTGTCGGGCTTGCTGGTGCCGATGGTGGGACCCAGGTCCGCCAGGCGCAGCTGGTTGGACGTCATCGTGCCGGTCAGGCGCGGGCGTGGCTTGCCCGATGTGTACTTGAGCGATCCGTGCAGATCGCTCTGGCCCACCTTGCCGTCGAAGTTGTCGTACTGCCACACGGCGCGTTCAGGCTCCAGGCTACCGGTCAGGCGGCCATCGGTCTCGAACGGCGGCGTATTGGGCAGCACCAGCCCTGTCACTTCGTACAGGTCGGCCATGCTGTCGGCCTTGAGCAGCACCTGAAAGTCCAGCCCCGACAGGGCGCCCGGATTGGCCAGAATCCCTTCGGCCGACAGCGCCACGCTGCCTGCGCTCGCGTCGATCTGCAGCGGGTAGTTGACCACCTTGTTGCGCAGGCTGATCACCTGGCCCGCGCGTCCCTGGCCCTTGATCTGGGCCTTCATGTAGCGGCCTTCCAGTTCGAACCGCAGACCGTAGGGGACAGCCTCTGTGCTGCCGACGGCGGTGTTGCCCGCGGCGCTACTGCCTGGGGCCGATGCAGCGGCAACCGATGGCGCGGCGGCCTCCGACGACGCGCGGGCGGGTGCAGAAGCCTTGGCAGAAGCCGCTTTGGCGGACGAAGCCGTGCTGCCCTGGGCAGCGCGCCGCTTAGGAAGCTCTGGCGCGGTGGTATCCAGCCGGGCACGCACGTCCAGGTCTTTCATCCCGTCCGCATAGGCGAGAACCCCCTGGTGCACGATGAGGCGGTCCACATCGAAGGACCATCCGCTGCTCGGCCCATCCTTGCGCTTGAAGGTCCAGTTGTTGCTGCCGTCGGCCGTGCGGGCGAAGGCGATGTCCGGGCCCGCGAGGTCCACGGTGTCGATGGCCACATGCTGGCCCAGCAGCGGCCACAGGCTCAGCGTGGCGGTGGCACTGCCGATGCGGGCCATGTGGGTGCGGGCTTCGGCTTCCTGGGTCGATGGACCTGCCTTGCCGGCTGCTGCCTTGCCATCGGTGCGCCGAAATGGCGGAACGAATGCATCGGGGTTGTCCATCACGAGGTTGTCCGCCTTGACGGTGACACCGGGCAACCAGCGCTGCCATCCATCCTCCAGCGGCTGGGGCCAGCGCCAGGCGACCGACAAATCCCCTTCAATCGCAAAGTGCCGCCCCGTGGCCTCGCTCACCTTCGCGTTCACCCACGGCTTGGCGCGGTTCCAGTCCATGACGGCGACCAGGATGGCCAACACCACCAGCACGGCGAGCAGCAGACCCAGCAGCCACAGGCCCCAGATCGCCACGCGTTGCACAGGGCTGCGCGCCGTGCGCCGGGCAGCTGTGTCCGAAGCTGACGGGCGGGCGGGAGAAGGATGGATGGAGTCGGAAGGCATGCAGCGAAGGGTGATGGAGAAATGGTTGCGTGGGGGTCATGCGCCTGGGCGAACGGCGATGCGGCTGCGCAGGCCGGCCACTGGGGCCCGGTGCCCAGGGGCTGCACCATGTACGCGATGCTAGACCGCATCGCCGCAGACTGCGGCCCTGCGCTGCCAACTGCCGCCGTTGTCCTACAGTCCAGGCTTTGCTGCCGCCGCACCTAGAATGCGCGCCATGCACAACCCCCGCCACGCCTATGTCCCGCCCCCGCGCGACGGTGTAGGGGCCAGTTGCGTGGTGCTGCCCAGCCATGGTGTGGGCAGCATGCTCGACTTTCTTGCGCAGCGGCTGCAGGTCGTCTCGCGCACGGAATGGCTGCGGCGCCTGCAGGCGGGCGATGTGGTGGATGAGCGCGGGCAGACCGTGCAGCCCGACCGGCCCTTCGAGAGCGGCCTGCGGGTGTACTACTACCGCAGTCTGGACGACGAGCCCGCGCTGCCGTTCACAGAAACCGTGCTGTACCAGGACGAGCACCTGGTGGTGGCCGACAAGCCGCATTTCATGCCGGTCACTCCTTCGGGCCGCTACCTGCACGAGACGCTGCTGGTGCGCCTGAAGCACCGGCTGGGCTTCCCAGAGCTGTCGCCGCTGCACCGCATCGACCGCGACACTGCGGGCCTGGTGCTGCTGTCGGTGCAGCAGCACACCCGGGGCGCCTACCAGGCCTTGTTCAGAGACCGGCAGATCACCAAGCACTACGATGCCATTGCCCCCTGGCGCGCCGACATCGGCTTTCCCCGCGAGCACGCCAGCCGGCTGGAAGAAAGCGCGCAGTTCTTTCGCATGCAGGAGGTGCCGGGCGAGCCCAACAGCCTGACCCGTATCGAAGTGCTGGAAGTGGCCGAGCCCTGGGCGCGCTACCGGCTGTCGCCAGTGACCGGCAAGCGCCACCAGCTGCGCGTGCACATGGCGGCCCTGGGTTTGCCTCTGCGCAACGACCCGTTCTACCCCGTCGTGAATGACCCGCCCGAGGGTGACTACTCCCATCCCTTGCAGCTGCTGGCGCGGTCGCTGGAGTTCTGCGACCCAGTCACGGGCGGGATGCGCAGGTTTGAGACGGCTCAGTCACTGCCGCTGGGCTGAGCCGCGATCGGGGGAGGCGCATGCCCGGGCCAAGCGGAGGGCTGCCCGATGGCGCCCAGCAATACAAGGGTTTTCCCTATGTGCTAAAGGCCATTACGCGGTGTGTGGTTTTGTGTTTTGCAGTAGATGCGGTACTTTTAGCGGCCCCGATGCACATCGCTGCATAAATTACAGAAAAGCACAAGATGACTTCATCAAACATCCGCCATTCCGTGGCTTTCAAGCTGTCCCTGACAGCATTGCTCAGCCTGCTTGTGGTGTTGCTGGTGACCATGGGCCTGGTCAGCGTGCTCTTGTGGAAGGATTTCGGGCGGCTCTCACGCGACGACGGCGTGCAGTACGCGGCCCAGGTGCGCACCCTCGTGCAGTCGTTCGATGAAACGGCGCAAGAGCAGGCCAAGCGCGACTTCGGACTGTTCAAGTCCAGCCTCTCAGGCAAATTCGAAGTCAGCGAAACACCGGGGGCCGACGGCAAACCCGAAGCAGTGCTGTCGTTTGAAGGCGCAGCCCTGAACGGCGACTTCCAGGCCGTGGACAAGTTCACCAAGGACAGCATGGGCGGCGTGGCCACCATCTTCGCGCGCTCTGGCGAGGACTTCATCCGCGTCACGACCTCGCTCAAGAAGCAGGATGGAGACCGTGCCTACAAGACGCTGCTGGACCGCAAGCACCCTGCCTACGCGCTGATGAACGAAGGCAAGACCTACATCGGCCGTGCCAACCTGTTCGGCCGCGACTACATGACGGTGTACGAGCCCATCCGCGAAGGCAACCGCACCATCGGCATCTTGTTCATCGGCTCGGACATGGGCCCCATCCTGACGAAACTCAATGCCGTGATGGCCGGGCAAAAGCTTTACACCACCGGCGCGGTCTACTCGGTCAGCCTGGCGGCGGGCCCATCACGGGGCAATGTGTTCGGTCTGGCAGGTGCGCCGGTCAAGCTCGACGAGAAAGACAGCGACGCCAAGGCCTGGATGGCATCGCTGGAAGGCATCGAGCAAACAGGCTCGTTCGAGTCGACTTGGTCGCCCCGCCGCACCGGCGCGGGGGACACCGCTCAGCGCTTCGTGGCGGTGGAGCGCTACAAGCCCTGGAACCTGGCCATCGTGGCCGAGGCGCCATTGACCGAAATGATGCAAGAGGCGCGCACCGTGCTTACCTGGCTGTGGCTGGGCGTGCTGGTGGCGCTGGTGCTGCTGGCCGCAGTGCTGGTGTTCGTCACGCGGCGCCTGGTGGGGGCCCCGGTGCAGCAGCTGAGCACCGCCTTGGGCTACCTCGCCCAGGGCGACTTGTCACACGCGGTGTCGGTGCGGTCCCGCGACGAGATCGGCACGCTGGCCGAGGCCATGGAGGGCTTTCGCCGGCGCCTGGTCGAGAGCCTGAGCACCGTGCGCACCAGTGCCGACAGCGTCTCTGCCGCCAGCACCGAAATCGCCCAGGGCAACCAGGACTTGTCGGGCCGCACCGAAAGCCAGGCCAGCTCGCTGGAGCAGACTGCCGCCAGCATGGAGCAATTGGGCGCCACCATCCGGCACAACGCAGACAACGCGAGCCAGGCCAACCAGCTCGCGGTGGGTGCCAGCCAGGTGGCCACGCGCGGCGGCGAGGTCGTCTCGCAGGTGGTGTCCACCATGAAGGACATCCATGCCAGCAGCAACCGCATCAGCGACATCATCGGCGTGATCGATGGCATCGCCTTCCAGACCAACATCCTGGCGCTGAACGCCGCCGTGGAAGCCGCCCGTGCCGGCGACCAGGGCCGGGGTTTTGCGGTGGTGGCTGCCGAAGTGCGCAACCTGGCCCAGCGCACCGCGGCGGAGGCCAAGTCGATCAAGGAACTGATCGGCGCCAGCAGCGCCATGGTGCAGCAGGGCTCTGCCCTGGCCGACCAGGCGGGCACCACCATGCAGGAGGTGGTCGGCGCCATCCGCCGCGTGGCCGACATGGTGGCCGAGATCAGCTCTGCCAGCCGCGAGCAGACCGCGGGCGTGGGGCAGGTGGGCGAGGCGGTGACCCAGCTGGACCAGACCACGCAGCAGAACGCCGCCCTGGTCGAAGAAATGGCCGCTGCCGCCAGCAGCCTGCGCACGCAGGCGCAGCACATGGTGTCGGCGGTGGCGCAGTTCAATCTGGGCGGGGCAGGGCATGCGGGCGGCTCGCCATCGCTGTCGCTGCCGTCGTCCGCGCCGGCGCAGCGCTGAGCGGCGCCCGGCCCCACCCCGGGGTCAACCCCGCACGGCGGTGGCCTTTGAGGCTGCCGCGTATTGCCCGGGCGTTTGCCCCAGCACCTTGCGAAACGCCGTCCCCATGTGCGACTGGTGGGTGAAGCCGCAGTCCAGTGCGATGGACGCCAGCGGCTCGGTGCCGCGCCGTAGCAAGGCGCGGGCGGCCTGCACGCGCGTCTCGACGATGAAGGCATGGGGTGTCATGCCCACAAGCTGCGTGAATTCACGCAGGAAACGCAGGGGCGCCTTGCCCTCGGCCTGCGCCAGTTGCGCAATCGTCAAGGGCTGGGCGTGGTCGCTGGCAATGCGGTCCAGAACGCGTCCGTAGACGGTGCGCAATGGCCGGTCGGCGCCGCTCTTCCTGCCAGAGCGCTTGGCCCAGCCGTCGATTCCATCCAGTCCATCCAACCCCGCTAGGCCCGTTGAGCCCACTCGCCCTGCCAGTCCAACAAAATCCAAAGTCGCCTGCTCGACGGCCAGCGCATCAGGCGCAGGTTCCAGCAACAGCCGCCGCAGATGCTGAGCCGCCAGCAGCGCCTGGGCATGCCCCGTCCCCTCAATACGGCGGTATGCACCGCGGTGCCCGCCAGGCTCCTCTACAACACCGCCGGACCAGCGCACCACCAGGTACTCGCCACCCGTCGCGGATTCAGAGAAAACATCTACGCCGGGCGGTGTGTATGCCAGCGTGCCGGGCCAGGTGTCGAAGTCCTTCCGGCGGTCGGAGCCGATGGCGTGCACGCCCCGCTGGCGCTCCAGCGCCATGCCCACGGAATGCGTTCGCACCGGGTCGCTGGCGCTGTAGGGACTGCGGCTCAGCAGCGCCACCTGCAAGTCTTGCAGGGCGTTGGCATCCAGAATGAGGGGGTGGTCTGGCATCACGGGGCCGGGGCAACGGGGCAACGGGGCAACGGAGTAGCGGGGCTGAAATTTCATGATATCCGCCCGCCACATGCCCATCGATACTGCCCGCATGAACACCCCCGCACACCAGGGCACCGAGAGCGCCCGCACCATCGGCCTTATCGGCGGCATGAGCTGGGAATCCAGCGCCGAATACTACAAACTCATCAACCAGGATGTGCGCAGCCGCCTGGGGCCGCTGCGCTCGGCCCGCCTGCTGATGTTCAGCGTCGACTTCGGGCCCATCGAGCAGGCGCAACACGCAGGTCGGTGGGACGACCTGGCCGGCATGCTGGAGGGCGCCGCCAGGCGTTTGCACCGCGGCGGCGCGGACTGCGTGGTGCTGTGTACCAACACCATGCACAAGGTGGCAGACCGTATCGCGGCGGCGGTGCCCATTCCCTTCCTGCACATCGCCGACCCGGTGGGGCGCGAGGCCGCACGCACCGGGGCGCAAGTGCTGGGCCTGCTGGGCACGCGCTTCACCATGGAGCAGCCCTTCATGCGCGAGCGCCTCGCGCACGACCACGGCCTGCAGGTGCTGGTGCCGGATGAGCCGGACCGCGCCGAGGTGCACCGCATCATTTATGAAGAGCTCTGCACGGGCGTGGTCCGCGATGCGTCCCGCAAGACCTACCAGCGCATCATCGAGTCGCTGGCGCAGCGCGGCGCGCAGGCCGTGGTGCTGGGCTGTACCGAGATCACGCTCTTGATCCAGCCGCAGGACAGCGTGCTGCCCGTGCTGGACACCACGCGGCTGCACTCGCAGGCGGCGGTGGACTTTGCGCTCGGTGGCCGCTGATCCATCACCGCCATCCGCACAGGGGCCGGGTGTCCACCACATGAAGATGCGGCGAACGCCTGCACGAAGAGGCTGTGTCGTAGGCAATGATCCGGGGTTCATTCACCTTCCACAGCCTCGTGCTGCAGCGCCCCATGCCCAAATCCTCGCCCATTGCAACGGACCCTTCTGCTCGCGGCATGGTGCGCGTGCGCGGAGCCCGTGAGCACAACCTCAAGGACGTGGATGTGGACATCCCGCGCGATGCGCTCGTGGTATTCACGGGCGTGTCGGGATCGGGCAAGTCATCGCTGGCCTTTGGCACCCTGTTCGCCGAGGCGCAGCGGCGCTACCTGGAGTCCGTGGCGCCCTACGCACGCCGCCTGATCGTGCAGGCCGGCGTGCCACAGGTCGACAGCATCGAGGGCCTTCCCCCTGCGGTGGCGCTGCAGCAGCAACGGGGCACACCCAGCACGCGGTCTTCAGTGGGCAGCGTCACGGGCATATCGACCCCGCTGCGCATGCTGTACTCGCGCGCCGGCCGCTACCCTGCAGGCCAGCCCATGCTGTATGCGGAGGATTTTTCGCCCAACACGCCGCAGGGCGCCTGCCCGCATTGCCATGGCCAGGGGCGCGTGTACGAGGTGACCGAGCAATCGATGGTGCCCGACGATTCGCTGACCATCCGCGAGCGCGCTGTGGCCGCGTGGCCCACCGCGTGGCAAGGGCAGAACCTGCGCGACATCCTGACCACGCTGGGCCACGACGTGGACACGCCCTGGCGCGACCTGCCCAAGAAGCTGCGCCACTGGATCCTCTTCACCGACGAGCAGCCCACCGTGCCGGTGTACGCAGGCTTCAACGTGGCCGAAGTCAAGGATGCGATCCGCCGCAAGCTCACCCCCAGCTACATGGGCACCTTCACCGGGGCGCGCCGCTACGTGATGCACACCTTCGCCCACAGCCAGAGCGCGCTGATGAAAAAGCGGGTAGCGCAGTACATGGTGGGCACGCTGTGTCCGGTGTGCCATGGCAAGCGGCTCAAGACCGAGGCGCTGTCGGTCACTTTTGCCGGGCACGACATCGCCGCGCTGGCACAGCTGCCGCTCAAGGCGCTGGCCGACCTGCTCCGGCCCGCCGCAGAAGGCAGGCTGGGCGAAGGTGAGCCAGAACTGAGCGGCCGCGCCACCCGGGCACGCAAAAAGCGCACTGCCCCTGGCGATGCGCATGCGGCGGCGCCCGACGTGCACCGCACGCACTGGCTGTCTGAAGAAAAGGTGATGGCTGCGCAGCGCCTGGCTGCAGAGGTGCACCGGCGCGTGCTGGCGCTGATCGACCTCGGCCTGGGGTACCTGTCGCTCGACAGGTCCACGCCCACGCTGTCGCCGGGCGAGCTGCAGCGGCTGCGCTTGGCGTCGCAGCTGTCATCACACCTGTTCGGCGTGGTCTACGTGCTGGACGAGCCCTCGGCCGGCCTGCACCCTGCGGACGGCGAGGCGCTGCTGTCGGCCTTGCAAAACCTCAAAGCCGGCGGCAACTCGCTGTTCGTGGTCGAGCACGACCTGGCCACCATGCAGCGCGCCGACTGGCTGGTGGACGTGGGCCCCGCCGCTGGCGAAGGCGGTGGCGAGGTGCTCTACAGCGGCCCGCCCGCCGGCTTGGCGAAGATCGAGCGGTCGCAAACCCGGCGCTATCTGTTTGGCGACGGCCATGCCGGTGTTGGCGGTGGTGCTGCCCCGGTGCACGCGCCGCGCCAGGCCCAGGACTGGCTGCAGCTTGAAGGCATCACGCGCAACAACCTGCAGGACCTGGATGTGGCTTTCCCCCTGCAGTGCATGACGGCGGTGACCGGTGTTTCCGGCTGCGGAAAATCCAGCCTGGTCAGCCAGGCCCTGCTGGAGCTGGTGTCGGCGCACCTGGGCCGCCCGGTGGTGGCAGACCCAGAGGACGATGCAGCCGACGCATCGGCTGCAGACGGCGCAGCCTTTGGCTCCATCCCGCTGGTAACAGCCGCTGCCACGGTGGGCCGCCTGATCGCTGGCAGCGAAGGCATCAAACGCCTAGTGCAGGTGGACCAGAAACCCATCGGGCGCACGCCGCGCTCCAACCTGGCCACCTACACCGGCCTGTTCGACACCGTGCGCAAACTCTTCGCCGCCACACCCGCTGCGCGCAAGCGGCGCTACGACGCGGGGCGGTTTTCATTCAACGTGGCCAAGGGGCGCTGCGAGACCTGCGAGGGCGAAGGCTTCGTGAGCGTGGAGCTGCTCTTCATGCCCAGCGTGTATGCACCATGCCCCGCATGCCATGGCGCCCGGTACAACGCCGCCACGCTGGAGATTGTGTGGAACGGCCTGTCCATCGCCGATGTGTTGGGCCTCACGGTCGATGCGGCGTGCGACGTCTTTGCCAACGAGCCGCAAGTGCTGCGCCCGCTGGCCGTGCTGCGCGACATCGGCCTCGGCTACCTGCGCCTGGGCCAGCCCGCCACGGAGCTCAGCGGTGGCGAGGCGCAACGCATCAAGCTGGCCACGGAGCTGCAGCGCCAGCAGCAGCGCGGCGGAACGCTGTACGTGCTCGATGAGCCCACCACCGGGCTGCACCCGGCCGACGTGGACCGCCTGCTCGCGCAGCTCGATGGCCTGGTTGAAGCGGGCAACACGGTCGTCCTGGTAGAGCATGAGATGCGCGTGGTGGCCGCCTGCGACTGGGTGATCGACCTGGGCCCCGGTGCGGGTGATGAGGGCGGGCGCATCGTGGCGCAGGGCACTCCCCAGGCCGTGGCATCCAGCCATGGCAGTCGCACGGCTCCGTATCTTTCCAAGGCCTTGGTTTGATACCTCGCAAGTGGCACTGAAAGGTTGCACGTGGTCAGGTGCCGGCCCCAAGTTAACGCATCGTCCAGCGGCAGCAACGGCCGCGGCACAAAAACAAAGAGCCTGTCACGTCATTCCCATTTTCAAGCGGGTATGCATGGCAGGCTCTGGGCGAATCGCTGACGATACAGTCGCCAGCGATCAGGGCGAGAAATCTGGAGCGGGTGAAGGGAATCGAACCCTCGTATGAAGCTTGGGAAGCTGCCGTTCTACCATTGAACTACACCCGCGAAGGCTGCAATTATAGGCAGCATCTGCCGGGGTCCAGAACCCCCGTCCACCCAAGCGCGCAAAACGCATATTCATAGCCGATCTTGTTGGTTGGGCAGATGGGCTGTGCGCCCTAAATTCCTTTCACCTGCTGCACACCGGCGCAGGTTCTCTTCACAGACTTGGAAAGGACGCCCATGACAGCCCCACGCAACCCTTCAACACGTTCCACCTGGAGCGCCTGGCTTCGCACCTGTGTGGCGGGCAGCATGGTGGTGTGGGGCGGGGCTGTGCTGGCTGCCACGCCCATCCCGGCCGGCCCGCTGGTCAGCACCGAATGGCTGGCGCAGAACCTGGACAACCAGCAGGTGCGCATTGTCGAGGTGAGCGTGAACCCGGGCCTGTACGAGCGCGGCCACGTGCCCGGCGCCGTCAACTTCTCGTGGCACCAGGACCTGAACGACCGCGTGCGCCGCGACATCGTCAGCAAGGAGGGCTTTGAAGCCCTGCTGTCCAAGGCCGGCGTGTCGCCCGACACCACCGTGGTGCTGTACGGCGACACCAACAACTGGTTTGCCGCCTGGGGCGCGTGGGTGTTCGACATCTATGGCGTGAAGAACGTCAAGCTGCTCGACGGTGGCCGCAAGAGGTGGGAGGCGGAGAACCAGCCGCTCAACAACCGCGTGCCTGAGTTCGCCGCCACCAGCTACAAGGTCGGCCCGGTCAACACCCAGCTGCGCGCCCGTTTGTCGGACGCACTGGCCGCTGCCGAGGGCAAGACCAACGCCAAGCTGGTGGACATCCGCTCGGCCGATGAATACAGCGGCAAGATTTTTGCGCCTGCTGGTGTGCCCGAACTGAGCATCCGTGCCGGCCACATCCCCGGTGCGGCCAACGTGCCCTGGGGCCAGGCCGTGAAGGAAGACGGCACCTTCAAGTCTGCGGATGACCTCAAGAAGCTCTACGCCAGTGCTGGCGTGGACGGCAGCCGGCCCATCATCACGTACTGCCGCATCGGCGAGCGCTCCAGCCACACCTGGTTCGCGCTGTCCAAGATCCTGGGCTACAACGTGAAGAACTACGACGGCTCCTGGACGGAATACGGCAACTCGGTCGGGGTGCCCATCAACAACCCGGCAGGCACCGTTTGGGCGGCCAAGTGAATTGGAGAGAGTGAAGCGACGATCGAGAGACAGCGAAAGTCTGCGACCAGTCCACGGCTTTTGGTAGGGGGTCTCTTTTACAGCCCGCTTCGTGCGGGCTTTTTTTTGTGTGTACCTGGGGCCTGCGTTTGTCGGGCATCCATTCACATCGTCTCACCGGCCCCGTTGATCCATCCACTGACCTATGCGCTCTTCATTCCGATTTCCCCCGGGCACGGCGTGGCTGGCCTTGACCCAGCTGGCCGCCCTGGTCGCCGGCGCCCAGTGGCTGCAGGGCCAGGCGGGCGGGCGCACTCTGGTGTTCGCACTGGCGTGTGGTGCGGTGCTGGGCATCGTGCTGCAGCGATCGCGCTTTTGCTTTTACTGCCACGCGCGCGACTGGTTCGAGGACCGCAACCCGCGGGGGCTGCTGGCCATCGTGCTGGCGCTGGCCGTGGGCGTGGTGGGCTACACCGTGGTGCTGGGCAGCTGGCTGCCCGTGCCGCAGCCCGGCAAGCTGCCGCCGGACATGCACATCGGCCCGGTGAGCTGGGTGCTGGTGGCGGCGGGGCTGTCGTTCGGCGCGGGCATGGTGGTGTCGGGTTCGTGCATCAGTGCGCACTGGTACCGGCTGGCCGAGGGTTCTGTGGTGTCGCCCTTTGCGCTGGTGGGGTCGGGGCTCGGATTCATCCTCGGCTTCAAGACCTGGAACGGCCTGTACAGCGCCAGCGTGGCCGATGCGCCGGTGGTGTGGCTGCCGGCGCACCTGGGGTACGGCGGCGCCCTGCTGGTGCAACTGGGCGTGCTCGCGCTGGTGGCTGCGTGGCTATGGCGCGGCTTTGCGCGTGAGGCTGGCGGGCCGCGTGCGGGCGGCGTCCCTCCGTTGCCCGAGGTGTGGCGCAGCCTCTGGACGGGGCGCTGGCACTACTGGGTGGGCGGGCTTGCCGTGGGCCTGATCGGCGCGTTCGCCATCGTGCGCATGCGGCCCCTGGGCGTGACGGCCACGCTGGGCGGTGCGGCACGGCAATGGGCGCAAGGGCAGGGGTGGATACCGGCCCGGCTGGACGGGCTCGACGGCTTTGCGGGCTGCGCCACGCTGCCGCCGTCCACCTGGCTCACGCCCAATGCGCTGCTGTTGGCCGGGCTGGTGGCCGGGGCCTTCGTGGCGGCGTTGGCCAGCCGCCAGTTCGCGCCGCGCTGGCCCACTTGGCGCGATGCGGCGCGGGGCCTGTCGGGTGGGGTGCTGCTGGGGTGGGGTGCGATGACGGGGCTGGGCTGCACCATCGGCACCTTGCTGTCGGGTGGCATGGCGGGGGCGCTGTCGGGCTGGGTGTTTGGCGCTGCGGTGTTCTTTGCGGTGTGGGCGGGGCTTTGGGGCCAGCGTGTGGTCCGGCAGCGGGGTTTTGGCGCGCGTTGAGCCTGTTCGCCCAGGTCCTCCCGGGGCCTTAGTCCATGGCCTTCCTAGGGCCATTGCGGCCTGCGGTCCCGTGCGCGGTCACGGCGTTGGCTGACGCGCGAATACCGGTCACTGCGGCACGATGCCTGCTCGGCCCCGCGTGAGGGCCCACCGCGAGAGGGCATGAATGGCTTCGAAGGACACTGGCAGCAAGGAACCCCGCACCGGCAAGGGGAGCGAAAAGCAGGACGACAAGGACTCCAAGGCCCAGCGCGAGCTGGGCATCCTCGGCCCTCACGGCGACATGAGGCTGGCGTCCGTCATCATCAATGGCTACAGCCTGGAGCTGCGCGACCGCGAAAGCGACGGGTTCGTGGGCGACGTGGCCAGCGGCACCGCGTTTCGCCACATGCTCGATGCCTGGCGAAAGCTCGTCACCTCCATGTCAGGCAAGGACCCCTTCGGCAGCAAGGCCACGCGCGACTTCTCCAAGAAGCAACTGGACAAGCTGGCCGACAAGAACGACGACGCGGCGCACGCCCTGGAGCAGGCCGCCGAAGACTACGCACTGCAGCTTGCCGGCGTGGTGCAGCGCTTCATGAAGCAGCCCACCTGGCGCGATGTGGAGCGCGTCATCCTGGGCGGGGGCTTTCACCAAAGCGAGTTCGGCAGCCGCGCCATCGACCGGGTGCGCGACATCCTCAAGGCCGACAAGACCCCGGTGGAGCTGCACACGCTGCACCACCACGCCGACGAGGGCGGCCTGATCGGCTGGGTGCACCTGGCGCCACCGGCGCTGCTGCAAAGCTACGACGCGATCCTGGCGGTGGACATCGGTGGCACCAACGTGCGCTGCGGCATCGTGCAGACCCACCTGCACCGCGCGCCCGACATGTCGCTGGCCGAGGTGGTGCGCCGCGAAAAATGGACGCACAAGGACGACAGCCCGCGGCGCGATGAACTGGTCGAAGGCATCGCCGAGCGGCTGGAAGACCTGATCGCCCATGCCGAGAAAAAGAAGATCGCGCTCGCACCCTACATCGGCGTGGCCTGCCCCGGCCTGATCGTGGAAGACGGCTCCATCGCCGGGGGCACGCAGAACCTGCCCGGCAACTGGGAGAGCACCCGCTTTCACCTGCCGCGCGACCTGTGCGAACGCCTGCCCACCATCGGCCACGGCCGCACCCAGGTGTGCCTGCACAACGATGCGGTGGTGCAGGGCCTGTCGCAGCTGCCCTTCACGCAGGACGTGAGGCGCTGGGCGGTGCTGACCGTGGGCACGGGGCTGGGCAATGCAAGCTACACCAACCGGTCACCGGTCGGTGATGAGTGACAATTTGAATAACAAATGCCGCTCGCGCCCGGTGCGCAAGCGGCAGTAGCTATCGAAATGATAGTGATCGGCGCAGGGCACACGGCCCTACGCTGACGCGGCCGGCGTTACTGCTGGATGTCCCCCAGGCACAGGTACTTGATCTCCACGTAGTCGTCCATGCCGTGGTGCGAGCCCTCACGGCCCAGGCCGGACTGCTTGACGCCGCCGAACGGCACATGCTCGGTGGCCAGCAGGCCCACGTTGACGCCCACCATGCCGTACTCCAGCGCCTCGCCCACGCGGAAGATGCGGCTCACGTCGCGGCTGTAGAAGTAGCTGGCCAGGCCGAACTCGGTGTTGTTGGCGGCGTCGATGGCCTCCTGCTCGGTCTTGAACTTGAAGACCGGCGCGAACGGGCCGAAGGTCTCTTCGCGTGCACACAGCATGTCGGGCGTGGCGTCGGCCACCACGGTGGGCTCGAAGAACTGGCCCGAACCCAGGCTTTGCAGTCGCTGGCCGCCGGCCACCACCTTGCCGCCCTTGGCCAGCGCATCCTGAACGTGGCGCTGCACCTTCACGAGCGCGGCTTCCTCGATCAGCGGGCCCTGGTTCACGCCGGCCTCGAAGCCGTTGCCCACCTTGGCGGTTTTGACCTTGGCCGCGAACTTGGCCACGAACTCGTCGTACACGCCTTCCTGCACGTAAAAGCGGTTGGTGCAGACGCAGGTCTGGCCGGCGTTGCGGTACTTGCTGGCGAAGGCTCCTTCGACCGCGCTGTCGATGTCGGCATCGTCGAACACGATGAAGGGCGCGTTGCCACCCAGCTCCAGCGACATCTTCTTGACCGTGGGGGCGGACTGCGCCATCAGAATGCGGCCCACCTCGGTGCTGCCGGTGAAGCTGATGTGGCGTACCACGTCGCTCGCGCACAGCACCTTGCCGATGGCAATCGAGTTGTCGCTGTCGGCGGGCAGGATGTTGAACACGCCCGGCGGAATGCCCGCGCGGATGGCCAGCTCGGCCGCGGCCAGGGCGGTGAGCGGGGTGAGCTCGGCCGGCTTGATGACCACGGGGCAGCCTGCGGCCAGCGCGGGCGCGACCTTGCGGGTGATCATGGCCAGCGGGAAGTTCCAGGGCGTGATCGCGGCGCACACGCCGATGGGCTGCTTGAGCACCATCAGGCGGCGGGTGTTGTCGAACTGTGGCAGGATCTCGCCG
Organism: Acidovorax sp. LjRoot194; assembly: GCF_964253015.1. Lineage (NCBI taxonomy): Bacteria > Pseudomonadati > Pseudomonadota > Betaproteobacteria > Burkholderiales > Comamonadaceae > Acidovorax > Acidovorax sp. LjRoot194. The sequence goes on from NZ_CAXUQB020000001.1 coordinate 2,666,286, forward strand.
TTCACGCGCTTGGCCTCTTCGGCAAACCATTCCACAAAGCTCGCGCCGTAGGCGACCTCGCCCTTGGCCTCGGCCAGCGGCTTGCCTTGCTCGGCGGTCATGAGGCGGCCCAGGTCGTCCTGGTTCGCCATGAGCAGGTCGAACCACTTGCGCAGGATGATGCTGCGCTCCTTGGCGGTCTTGCGCTTCCAGAGGCCCCAGGCCTTGTTGGCGGCGGCAATGGCCGCCTCGGCGTCGGCCGGGCCCAGGTTGGCCACGTCGGCGAGCTTCAGGCCCGTGGCCGGGTCGTTCACGTCGAAGCGGCTGCTGCCCGCCACCCATTGGCCGTCGATGAGGCCGTCGGTCTTGAGCAGGCTGGGGTCGTTGAGCTGGGCGAGGGGGGATGTCTTCATGTCCATGGGAATGCTTCCGGATAGGCGAAGGATTGGGGCACAGAGTGCGCGGACTACGGGTGTCGTAGGTGGCGGCCAGAGCCTCTGCTGCGTGGGTAAAGGCTAGCACGGAGCGACGTCGCGGTTGTCACCCATGCGGCACTGGCATGAGCGACTGGGCCGGTGAGGACGGCTGGAACGGTGGGGGCGGATATACCTGCCTACTGCTGGTGCGGCCGCGCCAGCCGCAGCGAGGACAGATGAGGTGGCGGTGCCGCCAACTGGGCTGCAGCGCTTGTTGGTTAAGCGTAAGATGCTATGAAAAAAGTAGTAAAGACGTACCAGGCACAGTAGACTTGTCATCCGCCTGCCCGCAATGCAAGCTTCACCGGTCGATGATGTGCCGCGCAAACCGCTCCAGGTAGTCCAGCAACTGCTCGGCACCGGCCACGGCGTGCGCTTCGTCACCGCTGGCGATGCCCTGGGCCAGGTGCATGTGGGCGCGGGCCCCTTCGGACACCTCGCCCTCGTGCTGGTAGGCGTACCAGAACCGCCGGCACTGCACGATGAGCGGCTGCACGCTTTTGACGGCGGAATGGTTCTGGCAGGCCTGGTGCACCACCACGTCCAGCGCGTGGTCGGCCTGCATGTAGTCGTCCAGGTGGCCGCGCGCCGCGGCATCCACCATTTTCTCGGCGCACAGCACGATGGCCTGGCGCTGCGGCGCGGTGGCGCGGCGGGCGGCGCAGGCGGCGATCAGGCGTTCCAGCACACGGCGCGTCTGGATCACGTCCAGGTGGTCCGCCAGGTCGATGTGCGACACCAGCAGCCCGCGCCGCGGCTGCTGCGCGATCAGGCCGATGGACACCATGCGCAGCAGCGCCTCGCGCACGGGAGTGCGGCCCAGGCCGGTGCGTTCCACGATCTCGGCCTCGACCACCGGTGAGCCGGGCAGCAGTTGCAGCGTGGAGATCATGGTCTCGATGACGTCATAGGCCACGTCGGCCGCGCGCCGCTTGAGGGCCGGGTCTCGCTGGGTGGGGGCGCTGCGGATGGTCATGGAGGGCGTGTCCGGTGTTGTAAGTGTTGTGTTTGGAACGGAATCTTAGTGGCCTCAGGGTATGACCCCGCGGGCGCCACGGCAAGCAGCGCGTGTGCGCGGGGGGGGGCTGATGTTGCTCGATGGCAGTGGAGGCGCGAAAGGGGACCAGCCACCGCGCAGTGGCGCCTTGTCAACCGGTGTGCCGCGGGGCCTCGTCGGCACGGATGCCCGTTGCTGCCAGCGTGCCGATGCGCACGGGCGCCAGCAGGTGCCGCGGCGGGGCGGGCGTCCACCCCAGCAGGTGGTGCGTGGCTGCGCCGCAGATGCGGCCCTGGCAGGCGCCCATGCCGCAGCGGGTGTGCAGCTTGGCGTCGATCCAGCCGGTGCGCTGGGCAAGGTCGGCGTAGCGCACGTCTTCGCAGCGGCACACCAGCGTGTCCGGCTCGGCCAGCCGGCGCAGCGCGGGCTGCAGCGCAAAGTGCCGGTGCAGCGCGTCCGCAAAGGCATGCCAGCGGGCGCGCTCGGCGTGCAGTGCGCGGGCGGCGGCGATATCGCCCACAGCGATGTGGCCGGCAATGGCACCTTCGGCGCGCGAGCGCTCGCTGCCGCCAAAGCCGGTGCACTCCCCCGCGGCCAGCAGGCCCGGCACAGGATCGACGGGGTGTGGTTCGCCGGGGCCGTGGGCGGCGCCACCGCGCAGCAGTCGCTGGTCCGCATCGACCGCCAGGCCCTGGCGCTCGCTCACGCGCCCGCCAAGCATCTGGCCGAGTTCGGTGTTGGGCACCAGGCCAAAGCCGCAGGCCAGGCGGTCGCAGGCGACCTGACGCTCCTGCCCGCCCTGGCGGAGCGTGACCGACTGCACCGCGCTGTGTAGGTTGTGGGCGCCGTGGGCGCGCACCACATGGCTGTCGGCGCGGTACACCGCGGGCAGCAAGGCTGCGGCCTGTACGGCCTTGCCCGGCCAGCGCACCAGGCTGGCACCAAAGCGGGCCAGCGCAGTCCAGGGGGCCTGCTCGGCCACGGCGACGACCTGTGCGCCGGCTTGGCGGGCGGTGCGCGCAGCCGCCAGCAGCAGCGGGCCGCTGCCCGCCACCACGATGCGCTGGCCGGCCACCGGCAGGCCGCCCTTGATGAGGGCCTGCAAGCCGCCGGCGCCGGTCACGCCCGGCAGCGTCCAGCCGGGGAAGGGCAGCAGCAGTTCGCGCGCGCCGGTGCACAGGATGATCTGGCGGGCGTGCTGCACCCAGCCGCCCTGTGCGTCTTCGAGCCACAGCGCATGCAGGCCCGCGCTGCGCGCCGTCTGCTCGGCCAGGCCCACCACGCGCGTGCCGCAGCGCAACTGCACATGGGCGTGGCGCTCCAGCGCTTTGCGTTGCTGCCGGGCGGCGGGGGGCAGCGTGACGCCCGGGCCGTCGCGCCAGATCTGGCCGCCAGGGGCAGGGTTGTCGTCCAGCAGCACGATGCGTGCGCCGCTGGGCGCAGCCGCCAGCGCGGCGGCCAGCCCGGCAGGGCCTGCGCCCACGATGAGCAGGTCGCAGGTGGAGGGTGGGGCGTCGGGGGATGCGGTGGGAGTGGCGGTGGTCATGGTGGGCTGCTGTTCGCGGTCTGCAAGCCGGTGGCCACCTGCATGCCGTCGCGGCACAGCGTCTGGCAGGCCAGGCGGCGCACGCCGTCGATCTGCACGCGGCATTCGTGGCAGATACCCATGCCGCACAGCGGGGCGCGCACCTCGCCGCGCACCGAGCGGCGCGTGGCGCCCGGCGGCTGCGCTTGCGCCAGGGCCGCGGCCACGGTGGTGCCGGGGCGCACCTGCACGGAATGGCCGTCCAGCGACAGGGTGATGGTGGCGGGGTCGGTCATGCCTGCAGCGATGCGAAACGGTGGGCTGCGAAGGGCGCAGCGTCGAGCGGCAGCGGGGTGCCCGTGATCTGCGCAGCCAGCAACTGCGCCGTGGCCGGTGCGGTGGTCACGCCCAGCCCCTCGTGGCCCACGGCCAGCCAGAGGTGCGGGCGGTGCGGGTGCGCGCCGATGATGGGCAGGCCATCGGGCGTGGCCGCGCGAAAGCCTGTCCAGGTGCGGATGGCGTTCAGGTCGGCCAGGCCCGGCAGGTACTCCAGCGCGCGCTGCAGCATGCGCGCCAGCACGGCGTCGTTGACCGCCGGGTCGGTGGTGTCGAATTCGCGCGACGAGCCGATCAGCAGCTGCCCCGTAGGCCGCGGCTGCACGTTGAAGGCCACCGACGTGCCGTCGCTGTGGTGCGCGCTGGTGATGTAGCCCAGCTCCACCAGCTGGTGGTGCACGGTGCCGGGGTAGCGGTCGGTGATGAGCAGGTGGCCCTTCTTGGGGCGCAGGGGCAGGCCGGGGCACAGCGCGGCGGCGTGGATGCCGCTGGCCAGCACGATGGCGCCCGCCTGGCGCGTGCTGCCGTCCCGCAGCGTGGCGCACTGGCCGTCGATGTGCACGACCTCGGCCTCTTCGATGCACAGACGGCCAGGGCCGCCGTGCAGGGCGGCGTCGTCCAGCAGCCACTGCGCGGCGCGCGGGGCGTACACCACGCTGTCAGCAGCAACGCGCAGGGCACCGGCCATGCCGGGGCGCAGTGCCGGCTCGGCGCGCGCCAGGGCGGCAGCGTCGAGCAGTTCGCAGTCCACGCCGTGGGCTTGCAACGTGGCGCGCTTGTCCTGTGCGGCCTGCAGCTCGGCGTCATTGGCGGCCAGCCACAGCGTGCCGCAGGCGCTGAAGGCGCAGCCCGCATCCATGCGCGGCGCCCAGGTGTGCCAGAGGTTCAGCGACGCTTGGCTGAGCGCGAGCTCCGCCGGGTTGTCGTCCATCAGCACCAGGTGCCCCATTCCGGCCGCAGTGGCGCCGCCCAGGCGCGCGTCGACGATGCGCACCGACAGCCCGGCCTGCACCAGCGCGTGCGCGCAGGCCGCGCCGATGATGCCGGCGCCGATCACGAGGACATCGGTGTGCTGCATGGCAGAAAAGTACGCAGTGCGCTGGGGGATGGATTGCAGGCGTTCACGCCGTTTCGTGTCGCCAACTGCCGGTGGACAGCGCGCGCTCCGAGCGCGTGGACGGCCAGCAACGGCCGCCCTGCAACACAGGCCGTTGTCCCCCTGGGGGGAAGGCGCGCAGCGACACCGGGGGCCTTCACAGCTTGATGCCCCAACCGAAAGGGTCGTTGTCTTCGATGAGCAGCGTGGCCTCGGCGCTCATGTGGGCACGGCCGCGCAGGGTGGGGATGACCTTGCCGCCGCCGTCAACGGCCAGCGTGTAGCTGGCCTCGAACTCGCTGCCGATGATGCTGGCCTGCCGCCACACCTGGCCCGGCTGCAGCTTGCCGTCGGCTGCGAGACATGCCACCTTGGCGCTGGTGCCGGTGCCGCAGGGCGAGCGGTCGTAGGCCTTGCCGGGGCACAGCACGAAGTTGCGGCTGTCGGCCGGGTCATCGGTGCGGTCGTCGTCGGCAAAGAGTTCGATGTGGTCGATCTCGCCGCCGTTGTCGCCGCGGATGCCCTGGTCCTTCAATGCCTGCTGGACTGCGAAGGTGTAGGCCGTCAGGGCATCGAGGTTGTCGCTGGCCACGCGCTGGCCGTGGTCCGCCACCAGAAAGAACCAGTTGCCGCCCCAGGCCACGTCGCCCACCACGCGCCCATAGCCCGGCACGTCGACTGCCAACTGGTGGTGCAGGCGGTACGCCGGCACGTTGCGCACGCTGACCGAGCCGTCATCGTGCAGCGTGGTGGTGACGGTGCCCACGGGCGTCTCGATGCGGTGCTCGCCCGGCGTGATGCGGCCCAGGTAGGCCAGCGACGCGACGAGGCCGATGGTGCCGTGGCCGCACATGCCCAGGTAGCCGGTGTTGTTGAAGAAGATCACGCCCGCCGCGTTGGCAGGGTCTTGCGGAGCGCAGAGCAGGGCCCCCACGATCACGTCGTTGCCGCGCGGCTCAAGCACCGTGGCCGCCCGCCATGCATCGTGCTGGCTGGCCAGCAGCGCGCGGCGCTCGGCCATGCTGCCTGCACCCAGGTCGGGAAAGCCGCCAACGATAAGCCGCGTGGGCTCGCCGCCGGTGTGGGAGTCGATGATCTGGATGCGTTTCATGGTGGCGAGTCGATGAGGGTTGTGAGGTTCTGGACGAATTCGAAATCGTAGCGGGCGCAAGATAGCGCGCCGGCCAATACCAGTGCCCCCGCGCAAGGGCCGCCCCGCCGCGCTGGGGGCGTCCCCCCTCGGGGGGGAAGGCGCCGCAGGCGACTCAGGGGGGGCTTCAATAACTCGCCAAGGGAAAGGGCGCAGCGTTGCGGAAGGTCAGCACCGTGATGGGCGCCTGCTTCAGATTGCCCTTGTCATCGTAGGCATAGGTGCCGGCCACGCCCTGGTAGCTGGCGCTGTACATCTGCGCGCCCACCTTCGCGGGCTGGGTGGAGTTGGCCTTTTGCATCGACTCGCCCATGAACATCACCTGGTCGTAGTAAGACGCCGCATACGCGTCGGCATCCAGCTTGAAGCGCGCCTTGTACTTGGCCTTGAAGGCCGGGCCGTTGGCGGCTTTGTCGAGCATGGTGCCGCCCTGTGCGCAGAACACGGTGTCGTTGACGGCGTCGCCGCCGAGCTTGCCGACCTCGGGGCTGCACAGGGTGTCGCCGCCCAGCAGCTTGGCGGTCAGGCCCAGCTGCTTCATCTGCCGCGCCATGGGGGCCGCCTGCGGGGCATAGCCGCCAAAGAAGATCGCCTGCGGCTGCTTGCCCTTGAGGCTGGTGAGGATGGACAGGAAGTCCGTGGACTTGTCGGTGGTGAACTCCTGGCCCACCACGGTCAGGCCCTGCTTCTTGGCCTCTTTGGTGAACTGGTCGGCCACGCCCTGGCCGAAGGCGGTGCGGTCGTCGATCACGGCCACCTGCTTGACCTTCATCACCTGGGCGGCGTACACGGCCATGTTGGAGCCGATCTGCGTGTCGCTGGCGATGATGCGAAACAGGTTCTTGTAGCCGCTCTCCGTCACCTTGGGGTTGGTGCCCACGGTGGACACCATCGCACCGCCGTCGCTGTACACCCGCGACGCCGGGATGGCCACGCCCGAGCAGTACGGGCCCATGACGAACTTCACGCCGCTGTCCACCAGCTTTTGCGCCACGCTGACGCCGGTGCGGGCGTCGCACTGGTCGTCTTCGGACACCAGCTCGAACTTCAGCACCTTGCCTTCGACGGTGATTTTTTTGGCGTTGAGCTCCTCGACGGCCAGGCGCACGCCGTTCTCGTTGTCCTTGCCCGCAAAGGCATTGGGGCCCGAGAGCGGGCCGCTGTGGCCGATCTTCACCACCTGCTCCTGGGCGCTGGCGTGGTGGGCGTGGCCGGCCAGCATCAGCGCGGCGATGGCGGCAGGGGTCAGGGCGCGAAATCCGAAAGTACGTGTCATGGGAAACCTTCTGAACAGGAGCCACCTTGTGGGTGTGCGGTGAGGGAAAAGGCCGCTGTCGTCTGGGACCCGGCGGTGCGGCCCGGCGGTGCGGTCTGGCAGGTCGGGCCTGCTCAGGCCACGGACTGGTACTGGGTGGGGCGGGTGTCGAGCGCCTTCTTCACCACGCTTTCGACGAACGCGCGCTCTTCGCCCACCAACGGCAGGCGGGGGCGGCGCATGTGCTCGGTGCCCACGCCGACGAGTGCGTCGATGAGCTTGAGGTTTTGCACCAGCTTGTTCGATACATCGAGGTGCAGCATCGGCGTCATCCACTGGTACAGCGGCAGCGCCTCGGCAAACTTGCCGGCCTTCATCAGGTCGTACAGCGCCACGGTCTCGCGCGGGAAGGCGCAGCCCACGCCAGCCAGCAAGCCGTCGCAGCCCAGTGCCAGGCCTTCGTAGGCCAGGTCGTCCACGCCCAAAAAGAGCTGGTAGCGGTCGCCCACGGTGTTGCGCAGGTCGGTGATGCGGCGGATGTCGCCCGTGCTTTCCTTGATGGCGGCGATCCACTCGCAGTCGGCCAGCTCGACCATGTGCTCGGGCTTGAGGTCCACGCGGTAGGCCACGGGGTTGTTGTAGACCATCAGGGGGCGCTGGGCGGCGCCCGCCATGGCGCGCACATTGGCCATGGCCTCGCGGGCATCGGCGACGTAGATCACCGAGGGCATGACCATGTAGCCGGCCACGCCGAGCTTGTTGGCGCCGTCGATGTAGCGCAGGGCCTCGCGGGTGCTGGTCTCGGACACGTTGGCCAGCACCGGGATGCGGCCGTCGGCGGCGTCGAGCGCGATCTTGGCGACCTGGAGCTTTTCTTCCAGGCTGAGCGTGCTGGCTTCGCCCAGCGAGCCGCAGGTCACCAGGCCATGGATGCCGTTGCGGATCTGAAAGTCGATGTGCCGGGCCGTGCCCTCGGCGTCGATGGACTCGTCGGCGTGGAACTTGGTGGTGATGGCGGGGAAGATGCCTTGCCAGCGGGGTTGGGGGTTCACGGATGCTCCTTCAGGGGTGAGGTTGAAGCGCTGCTGCTTCGGTGGATTTATAAATATATTAACAACATATCTAAAATTCACAAGCGGGATTTTCAGCAGGGCAGGAGGGGGACTGCAGCGCCAGGGCACACCCGCAGAAGTCCGTGGATTCAGTGATGGGGAGTCATCGCCTTGGTTGAGGGCGGAGGGTTTTTGGACCCTGATGGCTTGAGGTGCCCGCCTGTCGCTGCCCAACCACGGCCCCCATGGAGAGCAAACCTATAATGAAAGGTTGGTCCCGATGGGCGGCCCGCAGGCATTGGCCTGCAGGGCGGCCTGCTGTGTGAAACCACTCCTACACACCATGAGCACTCCCACTTTTTCCGTCGCAGACATCCGCAAGTCCTTCCTGGACTTCTTTGCCTCCAAGGGCCACACCATCGTGGCGTCGAGCCCGCTGGTGCCCGGCAACGACCCCACGCTGATGTTCACCAACTCGGGCATGGTGCAGTTCAAGGACGTGTTCCTGGGCACCGACAAGCGCCCGTACAACCGGGCCGTTTCCGTGCAGGCCTGCCTGCGGGCCGGCGGCAAGCACAACGACCTGGAGAACGTGGGCTACACCGCCCGCCACCACACCTTCTTCGAGATGCTGGGCAACTGGTCGTTCGGCGACTACTTCAAGCGCGAGTCGCTCAAGTGGGCCTGGGAGCTGCTGACCGAGGTCTACAAGCTGCCCAAGGAGCGCCTGCTGGCCACCGTCTACCAGGAAGACGACGAGGCCTATGACATCTGGACCAAGGAAATCGGGCTGCCGCCCGAGCGCGTGATCCGCATCGGCGACAACAAGGGCGGCCGCTACAAGTCCGACAACTTCTGGATGATGGCCGACACCGGCCCCTGCGGCCCCTGCTCGGAAATCTTCTACGACCACGGCGACCACATCCCCGGCGGCCCGCCCGGCAGCCCCGATGAGGACGGCGACCGCTTCATCGAGATCTGGAACAACGTGTTCATGCAGTTCGACATGGCCGCCGACGGCTCGGTCACGCCGCTGCCCGCGCCCTGCGTGGACACCGGCATGGGCCTGGAGCGCCTGGCCGCCATCCTGCAGCACGTGCACAGCAACTACGAGATCGACCTGTTCGACGCACTGATCAAGGCCGCTGGCCGCGAAACCGGCGTGACGGACCTGGACAACAAGAGCCTGCGCGTGATTGCCGACCACATCCGCGCCACCGCCTTTTTGGTGAGCGACGGCGTGATCCCGAGCAACGAAGGCCGCGGCTACGTGCAGCGCCGAATCGTGCGTCGCGCCATCCGCCACGGCTACAAGCTGGGCAAGAAGACGCCGTTCTTCCACAAGCTGGTGGCCGACCTGGTGCGCCTGATGGGCGATGCCTACCCCAAACTGCGCGAGCAGGAGCAGCGCATCACCGAGGTGCTCAAGGCCGAGGAAGAGCGCTTCTTCGAGACGCTGGCCAACGGCATGGAAATCCTGGACGCCGCCCTGGCCGGTGGCGCCAAGGTGCTGCCCGGCGATGTGGCCTTCAAGCTGCACGACACCTATGGCTTTCCGCTGGACCTGACCAACGACGTGTGCCGTGAACGTGACGTCGAAGTGGACGAGGCTGGCTTCAAGGCCGCCATGGAAAAGCAGAAGGCCCAGGCCCGCGCTGCCGGCAAGTTCAAGATGGACAAGGCGCTGGATTACACCGGCAACGCCAACCAGTTCACCGGCTACGACCAGCTGGCCGAAACCGCAAAAATCGTCGCCATCTACGTGGACGGGACCAGCGCTGCGGCCCTGAAGACCGGCCAGACCGGCGTGGTGGTGCTCGACACCACACCCTTCTACGCTGAAAGCGGCGGCCAGGTGGGTGACGAAGGCACCATCACCAGCGGCTCGGCCCGCTTTGCGGTGGGCGACACGCTCAAGGTGAAGGCCGACGTGTACGGCCACCACGGCACGCTGGAAGAAGGCACGCTGAACGTGGGCGACACGGTGCAGGCCGAGGTGAACACGGCCCTGCGCGCCGCCACGGTGCGCAACCACTCGGCCACCCACCTCATGCACAAGGCCCTGCGCGAAGTGCTGGGCAGCCACGTGCAGCAAAAGGGCAGCCTGGTGAACGCCGAGCGCACCCGCTTCGACTTCGCACACAACGCCCCGGTGACGGATGCGCAGGTGCGCGAGATCGAGCGCCTGGTGAACGAGGAAATCCTGGCCAACCACCCCACGCAGGCCCGCGTGATGGACATCGAATCGGCCCAGAAGACCGGCGCGATGATGCTGTTCGGCGAGAAGTACGGCGAGACCGTGCGCGTGCTGGACATCGGCTCCAGCCGCGAGCTGTGCGGCGGCACCCACGTGCAGCGCACGGGCGACATCGGCCTGTTCAAGGTCGTGGCCGAAGGCGGCGTGGCCGCGGGCGTGCGCCGCATCGAGGCCGTGACCGGCATCAATGCGCTGGCCTACCTGCAGCAGCTTGAAAGCACCGTCAACCAGGCGGCCGGCACGCTCAAGACATCGGCGACCGAGCTCAATGGCCGCATCGGCCAGGCGCTCGACAACGTGCGTGCGCTGGAGAAGGAAGTGGCGGCCTTGAAGGGCAAGCTGGCCTCTAGCCAGGGCGACGAGTTGGTGAACCAGGCGGTGGAGATCAAGGGCCTGAAGGTCCTGGCCGCTGCGCTGCCGGGCGCCGATGCGAAGACCCTGCGCGACACCATGGACAAGCTCAAGGACAAGCTCAAGACCGCCGCCATCGTGCTGGCAGCCGTGGACGGCGACAAGGTCCAGATCGCTGCGGGCGTGACGGCCGACAGCGTGGGCAAGCTCAAGGCCGGCGAGCTGGTCAACTTTGTGGCCCAGCAAGTGGGCGGCAAGGGCGGCGGCAAGCCTGACATGGCCATGGCCGGTGGCACGGATGCGTCCAAGCTGCCTGCAGCGCTGGCATCGGTGACGGGCTGGGTGACGCAGCAGCTGGGCTGATCGGCGGGTTCTGGACCACGTGGCCGGGCTGACGTCTGGCCGAGGTGGTCCGAGTGGTCCAGAGACCGATCCAGGCGTTGGCGCAACGAAAGAAGTCGTCACGCTGGTGGTCGGTGGGGCTGAGGCGTTTGCCGAGCACATCACGGGAAAAGGGGCACTGCCCCTTTTTTTGCGCCTGGCCGATGCGCCAGTGCCCGACCGAATCGCGCCGAGTCCTACCGAGTCCTACTGACAGTGAATGAGTTCGGAGGAGTTTGACTGCGCTCGACAGCACCTGTTTGCGCGTCACCTTGGTTGCTGCTGTTGTGCGGGTCTGACTGCGAAGGGGGATGTGTCACGGCAGGCCATCGCACTCTGCCCATGCCAAAAAGAGAGTGACGCACTACAGCCTTTCGCCCTACATTGCGGCGGATGGACTCACCGCGCCCGTCCCAGTCCCAGCCGCTGCCGCCGGGCACCGGTGCGCGTCAAGCCCGCCCCGCCAGGGCGGCAGACGAGCTGCCCTGGTGGCGCCGCATCACCGTCCCTTTCGAGGTGCTCATCGCCTCGGTCGTGGTGCTGGCCATGCTGCTGCTCACGGCGCTGCTGGTGTATCAGGTCGGCACCGGTGCGCGGCAGGCCATGATCGATGCGTCCGATGAGAACGCGCAGCACATCAGCCAGTTGATCAGCGAGCGGGTGCACCGCATCGTGGACCCTGCGGACGCCACCATCCGCCTGCTGGCTTTCGACCCCATCGCTGCGGCCGCCAGTTTGCCCGCACGCCTGCTGCGCCTGCCGGTGCTGGCCAGCCTGCTGGAGCAGAACAAGCTCTTGTCCGCCGTGTTCATCGGCTACCCCGACGGGCAGTTTCTGCTGCTGCGCCCCATCCGCAATGCGGCCCTGCGCGCACGGCTGGAGGCCCCTGCCGAGGCCGCGTACCTGCTGCAGTCGATGGCGCGGGAGCGCGGCGGTGCCAGCACCGTGGGCCGCTGGAGCTACTACGACGCAAAGCTGCGCCTGATCGATTCGGCCGTGCGGCCCGAATACCGGTACGACCCGCGCAGCCGGCCCTGGTATGCCGACGCGGCGGTGCAGAAGGCGCAGGTGCTCACGGCCCCCTATGTGTTCTTCACCACCCAGGAGGTGGGCGTGACCCTGAGCCAGCCCACCGACGATGGGCGCGCGGTGCTCGGCTTGGACGTGGCCCTGACCGACCTGGGCACCGAGATCGGCAGCCTGCGCCTGATGCCGCGCACCGAAATCGCCGTGGTGGACCCCGATTTGCGCGTGCTGGCCTACCCCGACATGGCCCGCGTGCTGGTGCGCAGCGAAGACGCTGGCTCGCCCCGGCTGGAGCTGCGCACGCTCAGCGCGCTGGGCGTGCCCAGCCTGCAGGCCCTCCAGGCGATGGGGCTCAAGGCCGGGCCGTCCCACCGCTTCATGGCCGACGGCGAGGAGTGGCTGGCCAAGGTGCTGCCACTCACCTCGCCCCGCCGGCAGGGCCTGCAGGTCCTGATGGCGATCCCGACCCGGGAATTGCTCTCGGGCGTGAACGACAACCTGCGCCGCCAGGTCTGGCTGTCGCTGGGCTTGATCGCGCTCATGTTGCCGCTGGGATGGCTGGCCGGGCGCAGGGTGGGGCGCAGCCTGTCGGGCTTGGCCATTCAGGCCCAGGCGCTGGCAAGGTTCGACTTTCGCCGGGCGGCGGTGCGACGGTCGCCGGTGCGCGAGGTGCGGGCGCTGGGCCAGGTGATGGACCGCATGTCGGAGACCATTCAGGAGTTTCTGGACATTACCCACCACATCAGCGCTGAGTCGCGGCTGGACCTGATGCTGTCGAGCGTGCTGTTCGAGCTGGTGCGCGCCACCAGCTGCACCGGCGGGGCCGTGTACCTGGTGGAGCCGCAGCGCGCCGGGTTGCTGCGCACGGCCCGCTATTGCGAAGACCCGGACCACCAGTCGCGCTACCCGGACCACCTGCCGATGGGCCACTTCATCAACCATGGCGAGCCGCAGCCCGGCGATGAGCACGAAGACGACGATGCCGAGACCGCCAGCCACCACCGCGTGCTGCGGGTGCAGCTGCGCACGCGCGACGGGCAGCCGCTGGGCCTGCTGGTGCTGCGCTACCGGGTAACGCAGGGGCGTGAAGAGGGGCGGGAAGAGGACGTGCACTTTAGGGCGTTTGTCGAGAAGCTCTCGGGCACGCTGTCGGTGGCCATCGAGACGCGCAGCCTGATCGAGGGGCAAAAGAAGCTGTTCGACGCCGTCATCCGCCTGATGGCCGATGCCATCGATGCCAAGAGCCCCTACACCGGCGGCCACTGCGACCGGGTGCCGCAGCTGGCCGAGTCGCTGATGCAGCGCCTGTGCGATGCGACCGAGGGGCCGTTCGCCCCTGTGGCGATGACCGATGCCGAGCGGTATGAATTCCGCCTGGGAGCCTGGCTGCACGACTGCGGCAAAGTCACGAGCCCCGAGCACATCATCGACAAGGCCACCAAGCTCGAAACCCTGCACAACCGCATCCACGAGGTGCGCATGCGCTTCGAGGTGCTGTGGCGCGATGCGGAGCTGGATTACTGGAAGCAGCAGGTGGCGGGCGTGGACCCGGTGCGACTGCAGCGCGAGCTCTTGCAGCGGCGCGACCGGCTGCAGGAGGAGTTTGCGTTTGTGGCCCGGTGCAACGTGGGTGGCGAGTTCATGGACGATGCCGACGTGCACCGCCTGGCAGCCATTGCGCGGCAGGTGTGGCAGCGGCACTTCGATGATCGGCTGGGCCTGTCGAAGGCCGAGACGGCGCGCCTGGCCAAGGTGCCCGTGCGGCCCCTGCCGGCCAACGAGCCCTTGCTGGCCGACCGGCCGGAGCACATCGTGCCCTGGGGTGACCGGCGCCCGCCGGTCGAGGCGGGCAACCCGGCCAACCGGTGGGGCTTTGACATGACGCTGCCCGCGCAGCAGGCGCACCTGGGCGAGCTGCACAACCTGTCCATCCGGCGCGGCACGCTCACGGCGGAAGACCGTTTCAGGATCAACGACCACATCGTGCAGACCATCGTGATGCTCAGCGGCCTGCCGTTTCCGCCGCACCTGGCGCGCGTGCCCAGCATTGCCGGGTCGCACCATGAAAAGCTCGATGGCACGGGCTACCCGCGCCGCCTGGCAGCGGCCGACCTCACGCTGGCCGACCGCGTGATGACGCTGGCCGATATCTTCGAGGCCCTGACCGCCGCCGACAGGCCCTACAAGCCGCCCAAGACGCTGTCCGAGTCACTGAAGATCATGGCCCACATGGTGCGGGACCGGCACATCGATCCGGAGGTGTTCCGCTTCTTTCTGGAGAGTGGTGCGTGGCGCGACTATGCGCTGCAGTTCCTGCCCGAGGCGCAGCGCGATGCGGTGGATGTGGAGGCGATCCTCGCGTCGCTGGAGTGAGTGTGGCAACCCGAGCCGGGCGCTACGGGTGGTGCAGCTCGGTTGCGGGCTTGCACCCCTTCAAGCAGCCCAGCGGTCAGAACAGCTCGACGTCGTCGTTGGCGACCTTGGCCGCCAGCTGGCCGCTGGACACCAGGTCGTCGTAGAAGCACACCTGGTTGCGGCCGTGTTCCTTGGCGTAGTAAAGCGCCTGGTCGGCCTGGCCCAGAATTTCGACCGGCGAGCCCTGCGAAGTGCTCACGAACCCCAGGCTCACCGTCACGGTGCCTACCTGCGGGAAGTTGTACTCCTGCACCGCCATGCGAAAGCGGTTGAACACGCGGTGCGCCGTGCTGAGCGTGGTGGAGCGCAGCAGCACCACGAACTCCTCGCCACCGAAGCGGAAGATGCGGTCGTGGCTGCGGAACGAGGTGCGCAGGATGTTGGCGATCAGGATCAGCACCTCGTCGCCGTACAGGTGGCCGAAGCGGTCGTTGACCTGCTTGAAGTGGTCGATGTCCACCACGGCCAGCCATTGCTGCACGGGCTCGCTGGGCAGGGGGCCTTCTTCGGGCGCAAAGGATTCGCTGATGGCCGCTGCATTGGCGCTGGCCAGCGCGGTGGCATGGCGCGAGAACTGTTCGTCGAAGGTCTTGCGGTTGAACAGGCCGGTCAGCGCGTCGCGCTCGCTATAGTCCAGCAGGCTCTGGTAGTTCTGGTAGACCTGGAACACGCCCTTGAGCACGTCGAGCTTGTGGGCCGAGAACGGGCGGGACTGCGTGATCTCAAGGCACGTGCTGACCTTGTCCTGCATCCACACCGGCAGCCACAGCACGTACCGGCCCCTGCGGGGCGATGCCAGCGCGCTGTCGCCGTGGTTGGCCACGCATTCGCGCAGGGCGGGGTATTGGTCCAGGGCTTCGCGGCGCGGGTCGGCGGCGGCTTCGGAGTCGGTGGACACCAGGTTGCCGTTGTCGACCCAGGTGCGCGGCCTCACGTGCGGCACGCCGGCGTGGGTGAAAAGCTCCAGGGCCCTCACCTCGACGATGCTGCTGAGCTTTTGCAACGTGGACAACACCGACACTTCCAACCGCAAGTGATCGCGGTGGCCGGTCATCTCAACCAGATTCTGGAGAATGGGCTTCATCGGGGATGTACGTTGGGCCAGCGAGGACACGTTGTCAATGGCGTCTTATGAACACAACATCCCACACACCGTGCCCGAGCCGCAATCCGCGGTTTTCGAACTTGGTGAGGGGTCGGTAGTCGGGCTGTGGGGCAAAGGCTTCTGCAGTGTTCTGCAGCAGCGGCTCGGCGCTCAGCACCTGCAGTATCTGTTCGGCATAGGGCTGCCAGTCTGTGGCGCAGTGCAGATAGCCGCCGGGCTTGAGGCGCGCAGCCAGCTTGGCCACCAGCGGCGACTGGATCAGGCGCCGCTTGTTGTGCTTGGTCTTGTGCCAGGGGTCCGGAAAGAAGATGTGCACGCCGTCAAGGCTGCCCTCGGGCAGCATGTGGTCGATGACTTCGACCGCGTCGTGCTGCAGGATGCGGATGTTGGTGAGCTCCTGCTCGCGGATGCGCTTGAGCAACGCGCCCACGCCAGGCTCGTGCACTTCGCAGCACAGGAAGTTGTCGTCGGGCCGCACCCGGGCGATGTGGGCCGTGGCCTCGCCCATGCCAAAGCCGATCTCCAGCACCAGGGGCGCGCTGCGGCCGAAGGTGGCGGTGGCGTCGATGGGGGCTGCGGTGTAGGGCAGCACGAAGCGCGGGCCGAGATCTTCAAAGGCCTTGGCCTGGCCGGTGGTCGTGCGACCGGCGCGGCGCACAAAGCTCTTGATGGTCTTTGGGTGGGTCACACCGGCGGGAATGCCACTGGTGGTGGCGGGGGCGACGGCAGGGGCTGCGTCGGCGGGGGCTAAGGCGGTGTTCTGTTCAATCACGGTGCGCCATTGTAGTTTCGTCGCCACGCTGAAACCCATGCTTGTAACGCGTCTGAAATGCAACCAGTGTTTGCATCCAACACACCGGGCAGTCCCAGCACGCTGGCCGCTTGTACCGAGGCCTGCGCCGGGCTGCTCAGGTCGAGGGCTTGGGCGCCATTTTGCTTGGACAGCTTTTCGCCGTTCTCGCCACACACCAGGGCCGTATGCAGGTAGCGGGGCGTGGGTACGCCCAGGGCCTGCTGCAGCAGGATCTGGCGCGGGGTGTTGTCGGCCAGGTCTTCGCCCCGCACCACGTCGGTGATGCCTTGCGCAGCGTCATCGACCACCACGGCCAGCTGGTAGGCCCACAGGCCGTCGGCCCGGCGCAGCACGAAGTCGCCCACGGTATCGGCCACGTTCTGCTGCTGGGGGCCCAGGCGGCGGTCTTGCCAGTGCAGTGCGCTGGTTGCTATTGAATTAATAGCTGCTTGCGCTTGCCCATCAGGCGGTAGAGGCCTTTTTTGCTTGAAATCGTGCACATTGAACCGCCATGAGCGCGCCGTGCGGCCCCCCAGGCCATGGCGGCAGGTGCCGGGGTAGGGCAGCGCCGCATGCCGCTCACGCGCATGGCCCAGGGCTGCCTGGGCGTCCTCGATGTCTTTGCGGGAACAGGCGCAGGGGTAGGCGTCGCCTTGCGCGATCAGCTGGTCCAATGCCTTTTGGTAGAGATCGCTCCGCGCGGACTGCCACACGGGCGGTGCGTCCGGCACGAGGCCACAGGCCGCCAATTGCTGCAGGATGAAGGTGTCGGCGCCGGGGATGCAGCGGGGGGTGTCCACATCCTCGATGCGCACCAGCCACTGGCCGCCGTGCGCCCGCGCGTCCAGCCAGCTGGCCAGCGCCGCTACCAGCGAGCCCGCATGCAGCGGGCCGGTGGGCGACGGCGCAAAGCGGCCGATGTAGCCGTCGATACTGCGGCCGACATGGCCGCCGAGTTGCAGGCCCCCCGGGGGCGGGCCAGCCGTCATGCCACGGCGAGTGCCAGCTCCAGGCCCGACACGAAGGCGTCTTCCACACGGTGCCCCAGGCACCAGTCGCCGCAGGCACCCAGGCCCATGCCGGCGTCCCACAGATGGGTCTTGCCCAGGGGGTGGGTGGTCTGGGCATAGCGCCAGCGGCGCGTGTCCGCATGCGCAGGCTGCGCGCGGATGCCGGTCACTTCGGAGAAGGCCTTGAGGAGCTTGGCCTGCACGCGGGCTTCGTCGTCTTCCAGGTGTTCGGCCGACCAGGCGGGGCTGGCCTGCACGGTCCAGCGCTCCACCACGTTTCGGCCGGGCTTGGAGGATTCGCGGGCCAGCCAGGCGATGCGGTGGTGGGTGCTGCGTGCGGCGTTCCACTGCGGGCCGAGCGTCGTGAGGCCGGGGCGCACGGCCTGCGGGTAGGCCAGCATCAGCGTCCAGCAGGGGGCGATGGCGACGGTGGACAACGGGTCGGACAGGGGCGTGTCGATGGCGGAGCTGGCCAGCAGGGCCTGCGCGGGCACGGCCGGCTGGGCCAGCAGCACGGCGTCGAAACCGGCATAGACGTGCTGCGTACCACCGGCGCCTTCGGTGCGCAACTGCCAGCCGGAAGCGTTGACGGCGTCGCGCTCGATGCGCGAAACGCGGGTGTCGGTGATCAGCTGGCCCGCCAGGCGCAGCGGCTCGGCCCAGGTGGCCACCAGCGACTGCATGCCGGGGCTGGCCACCCAGTGCGCCTCGCGGTGCGGCAGCCCTACGGCGGCCACGCGGCCTGCGGCGTCGAGCACCTGCACGGAGTTGGCGCTCCAGCGCTTGCATACGCCGGGCACGGTGTCGATGGCGCGTGCAAAGCGCGGGTCGCGCACGGTGAAGTACTGCGCGCCCGCGTCAAAGTTGCCAAAGGGGCTGTCGATGGTGGCGGTGCGGCCACCGGCGCGGGAGGATTTCTCGAACACCGTCACGCGGTGGCCGGCCTGCACCAGGGTGCGTGCGCAGGCAATACCGGCCATGCCGGCGCCGATGATGGCGAAGTGGCGCTGGGGCTTGCCAGACGCGGTAGTGGGGGCTGCAGGCGCTGCCTGCGGGGTGGAAGCGGGGGCGCTGGTGCGTCGGAGCCGTTTGGCGGGGAGGGGATCAGGTTTGCTCATGGAAGGCCTTTCGGTGACGGTCGACAGGTGAAATGCAATGCAAAACCAACAGGACAAAACCAACAGGAACCACTCTACACGCGGCGCTGCCTGCCTGGCGGCTTGATCGGGTCAGAAGTGATGGTGGTTTTCCAGCAGTGCGCGGCGGGTGGCGGCGCTTTGCAGCTGGGCCAGCCACCACTGCAGCGCGCGGCCCGGTGCGGTAAAGCCGGGGCCGCCCCAGGCATAGTGCACGCGCACGTTGCGCTCGGGGCGCGCCACCTGGCGAGCGACCAGGCGGCCGGCCTCCAGGTAGGGGCGCACCATGGGCTCGGGCAGAAACCCCCCGCCCAGGCCGCGCAGCTGCACGCGCACTTTGGCCTGCATGGTGTCCACGGTGAGCACGTCCTGCCCGCCCAGCAGCCCCATGGTGGCGCCGCCGCGCGTGGCCGAGTCCGCCACGGCCACGGCGCGGTGCTGCAGCAAGGTAGCGTCGGTGATCGGCTCGGGCACCGTGGCCAGCGGGTGGTGCGGCGCCACCACGTAGATGAAAAGCACGTCGCCCAGCGGTGCCTGCTGCAGGCCGGCGATGCTGGCGCCAGGTACAGACACGCCGATGGCCAGGTCCGCGCGGCCCGATGTCAGCGCCTCCAGCGTGCCGGTCATGATGCCGTCGCGCAGCTTCAGGCGTGTGGGCGGCGCCATGGCGTAGAACGCGTCCACCAGCTCCAGCATGGTGTGGGGCGAGATGATGCCGTCGACCGAGATGGTGAGTTGGGGTTCCCAGCCCGTGGCCACGCGGCGTACGCGGTGGGCGACGGCGTCGATGTCCTGCAGCAGCCGACCGCCTTCGCGCAGCAGTTCCACGCCGGCCTCTGTGGGCTTGGCCTGGCGCGCGCTGCGGTCGAACAGCAGCACGTCCAGCGCATCCTCGATCTGCCGCACGCGGTAGGTCAGAGCGCTGGGCACCAGGCCCAGTTGCCGCGCCGCGGCGGCAAAGCTGCCGGCCTCGGCAATCACCTGCAGCATGGCGAGCGCATCGGGGGTGAGGACATCGCGTGCGTTTTGCATGGTCACGCCATGGTAATTCAATTTTTTTGAACATTGCCATCAATCCAGCAGCGCCTGCGTGGCCACCCGCAGTTCTACAGTGGGGACTTGAAAGGAGCACACACCATGCTGACTGTTCGCAAATCCCAGGACCGCGGCTACGCCGACCACGGCTGGCTCCAGTCGTTCCACAGCTTTTCGTTCGCGGGCTACTACGACCCCGAGCACATGGGCTTTGGCAACCTGCGCGTGATCAACGAAGACCGCATCGCTGCCGGCAAAGGCTTTGGCGAGCATGGCCACCGCGACATGGAAATCATCAGCTACGTGCTGTCGGGCGAACTGGCCCACCGGGACAGCATGGGCAACGTGAAGGCGATCCCGCCGGGCGACGTGCAGCGCATGAGCGCGGGCTCGGGCGTGATGCACAGCGAGTTCAACCATGCCGACGGCCGCAGCACGCACTTTTTGCAGATCTGGATCGAGCCCAACGTGCGCGGCATCGCACCGGGCTACGAGCAAAAGAGCTTTGCCGACGCCGACAAGCGCGGTGCGCTGCGCCTGGTGGCATCGCCCGATGGCGCGCAGGACTCCGTGCGCATCCATGCCGATGCGGCGGTGTACGCGGGCTTGCTCGACGCGCAAGAGGCCGTCACACTGGCGCTGAACCCCGCACGCAAGACCTATGTGCACCTGATCCGCGGTGTACTCGAGGTCAACGGACAGCCCCTGTCGGGCGGCGATGCCGCGCTGATGGAAAACGAAACCGCCTTGTCGTTGACCCATGGCCACGACGCCGAGGTGCTGGTGTTTGACCTGGCCGCCTGAATTTTTAACCTCTCTCTCGCTCCGTTCTTTCGCACCGATTTTTTCTTTTCATTCACACCGTCAACCTGAGGAATCCACCATGCTCCCAAATCTGCAAAACCCTTTCGCCCTGGCGTCCCGCTTTCTGCTCGCTGCATTGTTCCTGCCTGCAGGCATCGGCAAGATCACCGGCTTTGCCGGCACGGTCGGCTACATCACGTCGGTGGGCCTGCCCATGCCCACGGTGGCGGCCGCTGTGGCCGCCGCGGTCGAGGTGCTGGGCAGCCTGGCGCTGATCTTCGGCTTTGGCACGCGCTTTGCGGCCCTGGCGCTGGCGGTGTTCACCCTGGTGGCCAGCTTCTTCTTCCATGCGTACTGGAGCCTGCCAGCCGATAAGCAAATGATGCAGCAGCTCATGTTCTTCAAGAACGTGGCGGTGAGCGGTGGCCTGCTGGCGCTGGTGGCCTTCGGCGCTGGGGGCTGGAGCCTGGACGCACGCCGCGGTGTCCGTTGATATTGGTGTGATGTGATGCGACCCCTTTGCCGCGCGCAGCCCCTGCGGCTGCGGCGACGGGGTTGCCGAATTGGGTGAGCCAACGCGCGTGCAGCATGCGCCGTTTCGCTTCGCTCGGCCCTTTCGTTGGCCTGCCTGACCGGCGTCCCTTCTTTCGCAGACCCTTTGAGGAGTTTTTCCATGGCACAGATCGCAGTTGTTTACCACTCGGGCTACGGCCACACGCAACGCCTGGCCCAGGCCGTGGCGGACGGCGCAGGCGCCGATCTCATCGCCATCGATGCCGACGGCAACCTGGCCGAAGGCGGCTGGGAGACGCTGGCCGCTGCCAGCGCGATCATCTTCGGCACGCCCACCTACATGGCAGGCCCGAGCTGGCAGTTCAAGAAGTTTGCCGACGCATCGTCCAAGGCGTGGTTCGGCCAGGCCTGGAAGGACAAGCTGTTTGCCGGCTTCACCAACAGCGGCAGCATCAATGGCGACAAGCAGATCACGCTGGACTACCTGTACCACCTGGCCATGCAGCACGGTGGCCTGTGGGTGGGCAACGGCATGATGCCGGCCAACTCCAAGGCTGCCACGCGCAACGATGTGAACTGGATGGGCTCCTTCAGCGGCGCGATGTCGCAGTCGCCCTCCGATGCATCGGCGGCCGAGATGTTCCCCGGCGACCTGGAAACCGGCCGCCAGTTCGGCCAGCGCGTGGCCGCCGCAGCGCAGCGCTGGGCGCGCTGAACCAGCACCGCGACGGCACTGAGCCTGCGCAGGATGGCGCTACAGTGCCAGCGACCTGACAACTACAAAGGCCCACAAGGAACCTATGGCAATCGATCTGCAGCGCATCCCCGGCGCGCCCATGGCCCAGGCCGTTCACATCCGCAGCCATGAATTCGTGGCAGATGGCAGCGTGGACGAGGGAGGGGCCGACGGCGGCCCCAGCCCGCACGACCTCTACGACGCGGCACTGGGCGCCTGCAAGGCGCTCACCGTGCTGTGGTACGCCCGGCGCAAGGGCCTGCCGGTGGAGGATGTGAAGACCGTGATCGAGCGCGACGCTTCTGCCGAGCGCGCCGGCACCTACCGCCTCACGGCACGCCTGCAGATCAGCGGCGACCTGACCGACGCGCAGATCGCCGAGCTGGAAACCGTGGCGCACAAGTGCCCGGTGCACAAGCTCATGACCACGGTCACCACCGAGATCGACACCACGGTGGAGCGCATGGCATGAGCGCCGTGCCCAGCCACCGGACACCCACCCGCACCGCCGCGTGCCGCACGGAGATTCACCCATGAGCGATGCCATCCTGCAACTGAAGGGCCAGGCCAAGGACCTGGGCGGCGGCTTCACCGTGCGCCGCTTGCTGCCGGCCGTGCAGCGCCAGGCGGTCGGGCCGTTTTTGTTCTTCGACCACTTCGGCCCCGTGACCGTGGTGCCGGGCGACAGCCACGATGTGCGCCCGCACCCGCACATCGGGCTGGCAACGGTCACGTACCTGTTCTCGGGCGCCATCATGCACCGCGACAGCCTGGGCTATGTGCAGCAGATCGAGCCCGGGGCCATCAACTGGATGACCGCTGGCCGCGGCATCGTGCACTCCGAACGCCGCCCCGAAAGCCTGGTGGACAAGACCTATGTGAACCACGGCATCCAGCTGTGGACCGCGCTGCCCGTGGCGCATGAAGAAGCCGAGCCGTCGTTCGTGCACACGCCGTCGGCAGACATCCCGGAAGTGCGGGTGGGCGATGCCACGGTGCGCGTGCTGATCGGCAGCGCGTTCGGTCAGACATCACCGGTAGCGACCCTTGCGCCCACGGTGTACCTGGATGTGCAGCTCCCGGCCGGTGCCACGCTGGAGATACCCGCGCTGGCGCAGGAGATGGCGGTGTACACCGTGGACAGCCCGGTGCAGCTCAACGGCGAGGCCGTGGGGCCGCAGCTACTGGCGGTGATGGATGCTGGCCAGGCCATGCACCTGTCGGTGCCCGGCGAGTCTGCAGCACGCCTCATGGTGATTGGCGGCGACGCGCTGGAGGCCCCGCGCCACATGTGGTGGAACTTCGTCTCCAGCCGCAAGGAGCGCATCGTGCAGGCGGCGGCCGACTGGGAAGCCCAGACCATGGGCCAGGTACCGGGCGAGGTGGAGTGGATTCCGCTGCCGGAGCGGCGCTTCAAGGCCTGACAGGGCGCGGCGCGGGCGGGTGCCGGGGCCTACAGGCACCCGGCATTCGTCGGCGTGAATCAGATCAAAAAAGCCCCTGCCGCGCGCTGGTAGGGCGCTGAATGCTCATTTTTCAATAGCAACAGTATTTGCGCATATTGTTGCGCTGCCCACTGCGTGCGCTGCGGCGTTGGCGCTTCACGCTGCGCCGGTGGCTGGTGGCAGTGCCGTGGACACTGCGGCAGCGTCACTGGCACCGGTGCCTGCAGCCTTGCTGGCGATGTCGCGCACATGGGTGGTCGCATCGGCCGACAGGTCACTGGTCAGCACCGCCCGCTCATCGAACACGAAGCAGCCGCCGTGGTAGTGCGCCCCATCGGTCAGTTCGAAGTACTTGAGGATGCCGCCTTCCAGCTGGTAGACATGCGGCAGGCCTTCCTCGTGCATCAGGATGGCGGCCTTTTCGCAGCGGATGCCGCCGGTGCAAAAGCTCACCACGGTCTTGTCCCGCAGTTCCTCCTTGTGCGCACGCAGGGCCGGGGGGAACTCGGTGAACTTGTCAATGCGCCAGTCGATGGCGTTGTCGAAGGTGCCCTGGTCCACCTCGAAGGCGTTGCGCGTGTCCAGGGTCACCACTTCGCGGCCCGCGTCATCGTGCCCCTGGTCCAGCCAGCGGCGCAGCGTGGCGGGGTCCACCGAAGGCGCGCGGCCCGCGGCGGGCTGGATGGTGGGGTGATCCATGCGGATGATCTCGCGCTTGACCTTGACCAGCATCTTGCGAAACGGCACGATGGCAGACCAGCTTTCCTTCGGGTCTACGTCAGCAAAGCGCGCGTCGGTACGCAGCGCATCGACAAAGCCGCGCACCGCATCGGCACGCCCGGCCAGGAAGAAGTTGATGCCTTCTTCTGCGAGCAGGATGGTGCCTTTGAGCCCGCCTTCCGTGGCGCGGGCGTGCAGCAGGTCGCGCAACGCTGCCGCATCGGGCAGGGGCACGAACTTGTAGCAGGAGATGTTGAGGATGGTGTCGGTGGAGTTCACGGCAAATAGGGCATTGCGGCTGCGCTGAATGCGCCGGGCTGTATAAGCTGTGCGGCGTGTGACTGTACGGTCGCTGCGATCGCTGGGCGGGCGCCGCCCATCAAACGGCAGGGAGTGCGCATAACCACAGCGCCTCGCGACCGCGGCTGAGCGCGTGCGGGCGGCGCGGCGCTGTCAGGTCACGGGCGTCAGCAGCGCGCCTTCGATCTTGTTGGCCAGCTGGGCAATCGCCAAAGCGGCCGGGCAGCCGGGGGTTTGCAGCAGCAGCAACTGGCGGCGCATCACGGCGTCGCGCACGGACGGGTCGGCCGGAATGTCGCCCATGTGGATCAGGCGCATCGGGCGGCCGGACTCGGTGGTCACGAAGCGGTCCAGCACCTGCTGCAACTGGCTGGCAATGGCGCGGCCATCGCCGGCGCGCGCCGCCTGGTTGATGACCATGCGCACGTGCTGGCGCTTTTGCTGCATGGCCAGCACCTTGATGGCGGCGTAGGCGTCGGTCAGCGAGGTGGGCTCGGGCGTGGCCACGACCAGCACCTCGGAGGCGAGCGAAATGGAGAACAGCACCACGTCGGAAATGCCGGCACCGGTGTCCAGCAGCACCACGTCGTACTGCGGGGTCAGCGCCTGGATGACGCTCAGGAACTGGCCGCGCACCTCCGGTGTGAGGCGCGAATACTCCACCATGCCGGAGCCTGCCAGCAGCACATTGAAGCCGCCGGGCGCCTGGATGACGGCCTGGTCGAGCGTGGCTTTGCCTGTGAAGACGTCGTGCAGGGTGATCTTGGGGTGCAGGTTCAGCACCACGTCGAGGTTGGCCAGCCCGAGGTCGGCGTCAAGCACCAGCACACGGTGGCCGCGGCGGGTCAGGGCGGCTGCCAGGTTGGCCGATACGAAGGTCTTGCCGACGCCACCCTTGCCGCTGGTGATGGCGATGATGCGGGCGCCGCCGGGCGTCTGGGCCTGGGGCGTGGCGTGGCCGGCAGGGGCTGCCGGCGAAGGGGGTTGGGGGGACAGCGCGTCGCTCATCTTCTAACTTTCAGTAGGCGCTGCCTGTTGGTGGGTCCAGTGGGGGCAGGTCGCCCCAGCCCGAGGGAGTGTAGAGCGGGCCGAACAACAGGCTTTTCTCTTCGGCACTGACGGTGCTGTCAGGTTGCTCCTCGATGCTAATGCGGTTGCGGCCCCCGGCCTTGGCTTCGTAGAGCTGCTGGTCGGCGCGGTCGGTCCACAGCAGCGTGGTGGATCTGATCCACTGCATCGCAAACGCGCCGCCGATGCTCACGGTGATGTTGAGCTCGACCGAGCCCGACACCCGGATGGGCGTGTTGGCCACCGCGCGGCGAATGCGCTCGGCCACCACGCTGCCGAAGCCGGCCTGGCAGGCGGGCAGCACCACGGCAAATTCTTCGCCGCCGTAGCGGGCCAGGGTGTCCATGGGGCGCACGCAGGCGTCCAGGGTGCGGGCCACCGACTGCAGCACGATGTCGCCAGCCAGGTGGCCGTGGGTGTCGTTCACCTTCTTGAAGTGGTCGATGTCCAGCATGAGCAGCAGCGCGGCTTCGCCGGATCGGGTCACACGGTCGATCTCGCGTTCGAGCACCGCCCGAAAGTGCCGGCGATTCGCCAGCCCGGTGAGCGGGTCTTTCAGGGAGAGTTCGCACAGCCCGTCGATGAGGCTTTGCAGATAGCTTGACGGAACGTCCTGGCGCAAGGCCGCTTCGCTGCCGCCAGCCTGTGCTACCAGCGCGTGTGCAGTATCCAGGCGGAGGTCGCGCAGATCTACAAGATGGGAGGCTGCAGGATCAGACACAAATCGGAGCAAAAAGAGTTTGCGGAGTGTACCAGCGCCCCAGCAAGAAGAGGGCCAGCCGCCGGCATAGGTTTAAACCCGAATCAGGCACCGCCGGCCGGCCGGTACAACTGCTGCAAGGCCATCAGCGCTTCGGTGTCGGTGCGGTACATCGCCAAGCCCGAGCCAGGCTCCAGCAGGCCTGCCTGGCGCAGCACTTTCTCGGCGGGGAGTTTGAGCCCGCTCAGGTGCAGCGTGCCTCCGCGGGCGCGCATCAGCGCCAGCAGTTGCGCAAAAGTTTCCACACCGGTCACATCGACGCGGTTGATGGGCTGGGCCAGCAGGCACAGGTGGGCGACGTCCGGGTGGGCGGCCATGTGCTCGGTCACCCACCGCTCCAGCGCGCTGGCAGAAGCAAAATCCAGTTCCGCGTCCATGCGCAGGGCCAGCAACTGCGGCGCGAGCGGCGGCAGGTGCCACAGGTGGCGGTCGCGCAGGCTGCCGTCCGGATGCAGGCCCACCTCGATGATGCGCGGGTGCAGCCGCTGGTACAGAAAGTGGCTCAGGTTCATCAGCAGCCCCACCAGCACGCCCCAGTACATGCGGGGCGCCGTGGCCAGGGTGAGGGCGAAGGTCACGCCACCGATCACCGCCTCCACCCGCGATACGCGCCAAAGTCGCAGCAAAGTGCCGGGCTTGATGAGGCTGGTGACGGCCGTTACCACCACCGCGGCCAGCACCGACTGGGGCACGTGGTACAGCGCCGGCGTGAGCCACAGCAGCACCACCAGCACCAGCGCAATGGCGAACAGCGTGGCCCAGCCGCTCTTGGCGCCGGCATACAGGTTGATGGCCGAGCGCGAGAACGAGGCGCTGGTGGCAAAGCTGCCGCACAGCCCGCTGCTGATCTTGGCCAGGCCCTGGCCGATGAGGTCTTGGTTCTCGTTCCAGCGCTCGCCCGAACGCTGGCTTTCGACCTTGGCGCTGGAGGCGGTCTCCAGAAAGCTCACCAGCGTGACCACCAGCACCGGCATCACCAGCGCGCTGAACCCCGACCACGGCAGCATGCCCGGCCAGTACGGCGCGGGCAGGCCGGATGGCAGCGCCCCTACCACCGCGCCGCCCGCATCGGCGTAGCCCAGCGCCCAGCTCAGCGCCCCCGCGGCACCCACGATGACGATGGCGGCCGGAAAGTTGGGCCGCCAGCGCCGCGCCAGTATCAGCAGTGCCAGGCTACCCAGCCCGAAGGCCGCCGCCGTGAGGTCGAACAGCCCCGGCGACGGCGTGGCAAACAGCGCGCCCCAGTCTGCCCGCAGGCCCGTGAGCGACGCGAGTTGCGAGCCCAGGATCAGCAACGCGGCGGCCTGCGTGAACCCGCTGAGCACCGGCGAGGTAACGAGGTTGAGCAGCCAGCCGAAGCGTGCGAGACCCATGATCAGTTGCAGCAGGCCGGACAGCAGCGCCATCCAGGCGGCCATGGCCACCCACTGGGCGCTGCCTGGTTCGGCCAAGCCGGTCAGCGACGCACCGATGAGCAAACTGGTCAGCGCCGTAGGCCCCACGCCCAGCCGCGTGGACGAACTGAATAACACCGCGACCAGCGCAGGGATGAGCGACGCGTAAATGCCGGTGATCAGGGGCATGCCGGCCAGCGCCGCGTAGGCGACTCCCTGCGGCACCAGCATCAGCCCCACCGTCATGCCGGCCCAGAACTCCCCCTTGATCAGATGGCGGTCAGGGCGGGGCCAGGAGAGAAACGGAAGCCAGCGGGCCAGGGAAGTGGGCGACATGCCCCGATTGTCGTGCCTGGCGGCGGCAGTCTTGGCCTGCGGACGCAGGCGCGAGCGTCCTACACAGGCTTCGGTACCGTCCGACCCGGTGCGCGCGGGGGCGTGCCTACAGTTCGATCCATACCTCAACCCAAGGAGTCTGACCATGAACACATCCGCGATTACCCTCCGTCCCGCCCACCGTATCGCCAGCATCCTGGCCGTGAGCGCCCTGGCCCTGGGCCTGTCGGCCTGCGGCAAGAATGAAGAGCCCACCGTGGGCCAGCGCCTGGATTCCGCCGTCGAAAAGACCGAACAGGCCGCCACGGACGCACGCATCAAGGCTGAAGCCGCGATGAAGAACACCGAAAACAAGGTCGAGCAAAGCGCTGCCAACGCAGAAGCCTCTGCCAAGGACGCAGCCACCAATGCCAAGGGCGCCATCGATGACGCCACCATCACCGCCAAGGTCAACGCTGACCTGGCCCGTGACCCCGACCTGAGCGCATTGAAGATCAATGTCGACACCGTGAACGGCAAGGTCACCCTGAACGGCCCCGCACCCACGACCGTGGCCCGCGACCGCGCTGAAACCATCGCCAAGGCTGTGGACGGCGTGACCGCCGTGAACAACCAGCTGGTGGTCAGCGCCAGCTAAGCTGGTTGACCCTGAGCGAGCGCCTGAGGCGCTCGGCGAAGACTGCGCGCCGCGCGGGGTTTGAGGCCCCGCGCGGCGCGCTACCATGGCCGGATGAAAGACGCACATTCCGATCAGTTGGCGACCCGCATCGTCCACCATGACTATCTTCCTCCCGGCGACTTCGTCTCGCCCCAGCCGGGGGTCTTCAAGGCTTCCACCGTTATCTTCCCCAACGTGGCTGCGATGCGGTCGCGGGAATGGAAGGACAAGAGCGGCTACACCTATGGCCTGCACGGCACCCCTACGACCTTCATCCTGGA
This sequence comes from Acidovorax sp. LjRoot194, assembly GCF_964253015.1. NCBI lineage: Bacteria > Pseudomonadati > Pseudomonadota > Betaproteobacteria > Burkholderiales > Comamonadaceae > Acidovorax > Acidovorax sp. LjRoot194. The sequence continues at coordinate 2,694,676 of NZ_CAXUQB020000001.1, forward strand.
AGAGCGCTTGTGCACGCTTGAGGGCGGCCTGCAGTGCCTGCTGGTCCCGAGCGGCCTGGCGGCCATCGCCAATGTCGCCCTGGCGCTGCTCAAGCCCGGCGACGAGGTCCTGATCCCTGACAACGCTTACGGCCCCAACAAAGACCTCGCCAATGGCGAACTGCGCCGCTTCGGCATCACCCATGCCTTCTACGACGCGCTCGACCCGGCCGACTTGGCCGCGCGCATCACGCCCGCCACCAAGCTGGTGTGGCTGGAGGCCGCGGGCTCGGTGACGCTGGAGTTTCCGGACCTGTGCGAGCAGGTGCGCATCTGCCGCGCGCGCGGCGTGACCACGGCGCTGGACAACACCTGGGGCGCGGGCCTGGCGTTTGCGCCGTTCGATCTTCTGGGCGACGGCACCCTGGGCGTGGACATCTCGGCCCACGCCTTGACCAAGTACCCCAGCGGCGGCGGCGACGTGCTCATGGGCAGCGTGATCACCCGCGATGCGGGGCTGCACATGAAGCTCAAGCTCACCCACATGCGCCTGGGCCTCGGGGTAGCTGGTAACGACGCCGAGGCCGTGCTGCGCGCGCTGCCCAGCATCGGCCTGCGCTATCGCGCCCACGACGAGGCGACCCGCCAGCTGGCGCGCTGGATGCAGCAGCAGCCCGCGGTAGCCCAGGTTTTGCACCCGGCGCTCGAAGGATCGCCCGGCCACGCGCACTGGAAGGCCCTGTGCGGCAGTGCCAACGGCGGCCAGGGGGCTGCTGCCGGGCTGTTCAGCGTGCTGTTCGACGCGCGCCACACTCAGGCGCAGGTGGATGCTTTCTGCGACGGCCTGCGCTGGTTCAAGCTCGGCTACAGCTGGGGCGGGCCGATGAGCCTGGTGGTGCCCTACGAGCTGCCCAGCATGCGCAGCCAGAGCACGCAGCACCTGCGGCAGGGCACGCTGGTGCGCTTCTCGATAGGACTCGAGTCAGCGCAAGACCTGCAGCGGGACCTGCAACAGGCCATGAACCGCGCGTTTACCTTGTTCACGTAGTTCACGCAGTGGTGCCCTCCCTCGGCGCGGTGGAGTTGGGGCAGGGTGGTAGTTTCCTCAGTGGCGCCCCGGCGCTGGCGGGCTTAGTGTGGCGGCATGACCGCAACCTCCCCTGCGCCAGTGCCAGCCGCGCCCCCGCCATCGCAAGCCCAAGGTGCCGAGGCGATTGCGGAACGCGTACTGCGGGAGACGACCCAGCCTGTGGCGCTGCAGCGCCTGCACGGGGGTGACCCCTTTCGCTGGCTGCTGAGCGGCTGGCAGGACGTGCGGGCCGCGCCGGGCATCGCGGCGTTCTACGGCCTGTGCTTCTGGGGCATGGCGGTGCTGCTGGGCTGGGTGTTCCGCACCCGGCCTGAGTACACCATGTCCCTGGCCAGCGGCTGCTTGCTGCTCGGCCCCTTTCTGGCGATGGGCTTGTATGACACCAGTCGCCGCCGCGAGTCGGGCCAGCGGCCGCAGCTGGGCGAATCGCTGACATGCTGGGACAGCCACATGGGGAGCATGGGCATGCTCGTGCTGGTGCTCGTAGTGCTGGAGCTGTTGTGGGGCCGCGCCTCGCTCGTGGTGTTTGCGGTGTTTTTCAATACCGGCATGCCATCGACCACGGGCGTGCTTGACGCCGTGTTCAACCCGCAGAACTGGGGCTTCGTGGCGGTCTATACGGTGGTGGGCGGCGTGTTCGCCGCGCTGGTGTTTTCTACCTCCGTCGTCTCCATCCCGATGATTCTGGACCGCGACACCGACGCCCTCACTGCCTGCATCACCAGCCTGCGTGTGGTGCTGGAGAACACGGGGGTTATGCTGCTGTGGGGGCTGCTCATCACGGCCATCGTTGCGGTGTCGCTGTGGCTCTGGGGGGTGCCCCTGCTGCTGACAGCGCCGTTGCTTGGCCACGCAAGCTGGTACGCCTACCGCGCGTCGGTGGCGCCGGCACGGCCTGCAGACTCTGCCGCGGGCGCAGTGCCAGAGCGCGTGGGTGTGCCGTTGCCATGATGGGGCGTGCTCGGCCTTCCACAGGCACTCACGCTCAGCAGCGCAGCCGCGCGCTTGAACTGCATGGTTTTTGCGTCGTTTGCGCCATCCCGGTCGGCACGATCTGCCGGCTGACCGCTGCGTCTGGCATCCGGTTCCGGCGGGGCGCCTGCGCGAGCCCGCAGGACATTGGACGGCTTCTTGGTGGCATGAATCCCAGCCCAGGTCATGCTGTTACAGTGGGCCATTACTTCAGGAAGCAACTACCTTGGCAACACCCAACTACGGATACGAAAAGCGCCAGCGCGAACTCGCCAAAAAACAGAAAAAGGAAGAGAAGCTGAGGGCCAAGTCCCAGCGCAGGCCGGGAGACCCGCCAGAGGATGACTCCAGCGAGGGCGGCCAGCCCGGTGGTGAAGCGCAAGCGCCCGCCCAGCCCGGCGGTACCGGCGCCTGACCTCAGCGCAGCAGTTTCTTCAGCTCAGGCCACACGTTGGCCAGCATCTGCGGGTGCGCTTCGGCGCGCGGGTGGATGCGGTCGGGCTGGAACAGGCGGGTCGGGTCGGCCCCATCCGCCACGCCTTTCAGAAAGAAAGGCACCACGGCCGCCTTGCGGGCCTGCGCCACGGTGGTGAACAGGCCTGCGAACTTGTTGGCGTAGTCGGTGCCGTAGTTGGGCGGCACCTGCATGCCCACCAGCAAGACCTTGGCACCGGCCTTCTGGGCTGCTTCCGTCATCACGGTCAGATTCTCTTCAGTGTTCTTGAGCGGCAAACCGCGCAGCGCGTCGTTGCCGCCCAGCTCGATCACCACGTGCGTGGGCTGGTGCTGCGCCAGGAGTGCCGTCAGGCGCGAACGCCCACCCGAGGTGGTCTCGCCGCTCACGCTGGCGTTGACCACGGTGGCCGCCAGCTTGTCCTGCGCCAGCTGTTTTTCCAGCAATGCCACCCAGCCCGTACCACGGGCCAGTCCGTACTCGGCGCTCAGCGAATCGCCCAGCACCAGGATCAGTGGCTGGGTGCGGGGTTTGGCCGTGGCAGGGGCAGCGGGGGCCTTGGCCGGGGACTGGGCCAGCGCTGTGGGCGCGCAAATCCCCACCAGCAGGCTGGTACCCGCGCTGCGGATAAAGTGGCGCCGGTGCTGATCTTGAACCAGGCTGGGCTGATGCGCGGTGGTGAAGTCAGGCACGATGCGTCTCCCTGGCGTGTGGCCGCTGGGCCATTTTTGTTTGCGTCAATCCGATCAAAGTAAAGAGCCTTTCATGTCCGAATCCCTCTCATCACCGGTAGTGCCCGCTGCGGCCGCGTCGACGACGCCGATTATTGCCGTGGAGCATGTGTTCAAGTCGGTGACGGATTCCACCGGCACGCTCGACATTCTGCGGGATATCGATTTCCGCCTGGCGCCCAGGGAAACGGCGGCCATCGTGGGGGCATCGGGTTCGGGCAAGAGCACGCTGCTGTCGATCATTGCGGGCCTGGACACGCCCACCCGCGGCACGGTGCGGCTCGACGGGCATGACCTCTTCGCGATGGACGAGGACGCCCGCGCCGCGCTGCGCGCGCAGAAGGTCGGCTTTGTGTTCCAGAGCTTTCAGCTCATGGGCAACCTCACGGCGCTCGAAAACGTGATGCTGCCGCTGGAACTGGCCAACCGCCGCGATGCGCGCAAGGCCGCCGCCGACATGCTGCAGCGCGTGGGCCTGGGCCAACGCCTGGGCCACTACCCCAAGGTGCTGTCCGGTGGCGAACAGCAGCGTGTGGCGCTGGCACGGGCCTTTGTGGTACACCCCGCCGTGCTGCTGGCCGACGAGCCCACGGGCAGCCTGGACTTTGCGACCGGCGAAACCATCATGCAGCTGATGTTCGACCTGAACCGCGAGCAGGGCACGACGCTGGTGCTGGTCACGCACGACCGCGCCATCGCCGCGCAGTGCGAGCGGCGCATCACCATCGAAGCGGGCCGCGTGGTGTAGGACCCGCAACGCAACGCAACGCAACGCAACGCAACGCAACGCAGCGCACCATGGCGAATGGCCTCGCCATGCACCGCACCGAGCGCGCGGCAGGGCCGCACACCGCGTGCATTGCACGCACCCACAGGGCCCGTACGCACCCGATTGAGGTCTTTTTCGGACCCTCCCGCGCTTCCAGCAAGCGCGAGCAGCTATTTAATTGATAGCATCGTGACAGGCACCCCTGCTGCCAGCGGATAATCGCCCGATGTCCAGCCCCAAAGTTCTCTTCGGCTTTCACGCCGTGGGCGTGCGTTTGAAGACCGCGCCGAAATCCGTCATCGAGATTTACTACGAAGTCACGCGGCGCGATGCCCGCATGCGCCAGTTTCTTGACCGTGCCCGCGAGGCCGGTGCCCGCCTGATCGAAGCCGACAGCGAGCGCATCGCCAAGCTGGCCGGCAGCCACGGCCACCAGGGCGTGGCCGCGCGGGTCGAGCCCGTGGCCCAGATCACCTCGCTCGATGAGCTGCTCGAGAACCTCGAAGCCGCAGGCATCGAACAGCCCTTGCTGCTGGTGCTCGACGGCGTGACCGACCCGCACAACCTGGGCGCCTGCCTGCGCGTGGCCGACGGCGCCGGCGCGCACGCGGTGATCGCCCCCAAGGACCACGCGGTGGGCATCAACGCCACCGTGGCCAAGGTGGCCAGCGGCGCGGCCGAGACCATGCCGTACTTCATGGTGACCAACCTGTCGCGCACGCTGAACGAGCTCAAGGAGCGCAACATCTGGTGCATCGGCACCAGCGACGATGCGCCCAAGACCATCTACCAGGTGGACCTGAAGGGCCCTGTGGCCCTGGTGCTGGGTGCCGAAGGCGACGGCATGCGCCAGCTCACGCGCAAAAACTGCGACGAGCTGGTCAGCATCCCCATGAAGGGCGCGGTCGAGAGCCTGAACGTCTCGGTCGCCAGCGGTGTGTGCCTGTACGAGGCGCTGCGCCAGCGCACATGACGCGCCCACCGAGCCGCGGTGCGTCGTCCGCCTCGCCTGTGGCGGGGCAGGGGCACGCATGCGGTGGTTCGGTGACTCACGTGACTGAAGTGCCGAAGGAGCAGCGGTTCATCCACATCGCCAGCGTCCTGCCAGTGGCGCGTCGCGCTTTGGGCCGCTGACATGCTCGACATCGCCAGATCCTGGGTGCAGCAGTCGCAGCGCATTGCGGTGCTGACCGGGGCGGGCGTGAGTGCGGAGTCCGGAGTGCCCACCTTCCGCGATGCGCAAACCGGCTATTGGGCGCAGTTTCGCGCCGAAGAGATGGCCACGGAAGAGGGCTTTCGCAACCACCCGGAGCGCGTGTGGAAGTGGTACCAGTACCGCCGCGACCTGTTGGCCAGCGTGCAGCCCAATGCGGCGCACGGGGCACTGGCCGACTTCGAGCAGCACCATCCGGGCCGGCTCACCCTGATCACCCAGAACGTCGACGGATTGCACCAGCGGGCGGGCAGCAGCGGCGTGCTGTGCCTGCACGGCGACATCCTGGAGAACCGATGGCTCGACACCCCGCGCGCGTGCTGCCACATCGCCGATGCGGTCAAGGGAGAGCCACCGTACTGCGACCGCTGTGGCAACCTGGTGCGGCCCGGCGTGGTGTGGTTCGGCGAGGCCTTGCCCCATGACACGTTCGCCGCTGCACAACTTGCCGTCCATCAGTGCGCGTTGATGCTGGTCATCGGCACGGCAGGCGCCGTGTACCCGGCTGCGGGGCTGGCGCGCCAGGCACGGTCTGCCGGGGCGCGGGTGGTGGTGCTCAACCCGGCGCCGAGCGAGCTCGATGATGCTGCGCATGCCGTACTGCGCGGCGCGGCGGGCAGCTTGCTGCCGCAGTTGCTGGCGGTGTGACCCACGCCACGGTCGCTCAGTCTGTCTTCCAGGCCACAGGCCGTGAACCGCTGCACAGCGCGCAACGGCCACGTTCTCCTTCGCACTTTTCGGCTGCCTGGCCGGCCGGCTGCTGATCGCCTCTAGCCGCGGTAGAGAGCTGCCCCTAGCGGTTTCGTTGCAGGAATGCGGCGTCGTGTCGCACAGCGGACACCGGCCGGGCTGGCACAGCCTGTAGCCTGCGCCACCTTTCACATTTTGTTTCCGTTACCTTTGGGGCGTTCCACACCATGAGCCGTCGTCACTTTCTTCTGCGCGCCACCCAGGTCGCTGCTGCCACCGGGCTTCCCGCATGGGCCCACACCGCGATAGCGGCTGAAGAGGCGCTCACGGCCAAGTCGGTGACGCTGGGCTGCTCCATCGCGCTGACTGGCCCGCTGGGCCAGGCCGGCATCGAGCAGCTGGCGGGCATGAAGGCCGCGTTTGCCGAGGTGAACGCCGCTGGCGGCGTGCACGGCCGCGAGATTCGCATGGAGGTGAAGGACGATGCCTATGTGGCCGCCCGCACCCTGAAGAACGTGACGGACATGGTGGACGCCCAATCGGTGTTCGCGCTGATCTCGCCGCTGGGTACGGCCAATACCGCGTCCATCCTGCCGCTGGTTGAGTCCAAGGGCATCCCGACCGTGGGGCCGGTGACCGGAGCCACCTCGCTGCGCGCCGCTGGCAACCGCCACGTGTTCTTCCTGCGCCCCACCTACCGCGAAGAAACGCAGCGCCTGGTCAAGCAGATCGTGGACATGGGCCTCAAGCGCATTGCCGTGGTGTACCTGGACAACCCTTTCGGCAAGGAAGTGCTCAAGGACATGTCCGCCGCGCTGGATGAGATCAAGGTCGAGCGCGGTGGAGAATTTGCGCTGGCGGTGGATGGCAAGAACGGTGCCGAGCTGGCCGACAAGGTCGCCGCCGAGCGCCCGGGCGCCGTGCTGCTGGCCACCACGGGCACCGCCAACACGGCGTTTGTGCAGGCGTTTCGCGCCAAGGCCCAGGGGGTGCCGCTGGCGGGCCTGTCGGTCACGGTGATCGCGTCCGAGATGCCCAAGCTCGCTGCCTCCACGCGCGGCCTGGCGCTGGTGCAGGTGTTTCCGGATGCCAACTCGCAAAAATCGGTGGCGGTGCGCAAGTTCCAGACGACCATGAAAGCCGTGGGCGCCAATGCGGCGTTCCTGAACAGCGGCAGCGCGCTCGAAGGCTGGTTCAACGGCCAGATCATGATCGAGGGCTTGAAGAACGCGGGCAAGGACCTCACGCGCGACCGCCTGCGCGCGGGCCTGGCCGGCATCCGGGCGCTGTCGTTCGGCGACTTCAACGTGGGCTTTGGCAACAAGGCACCGTACATCGGCTCGGACGCGATCTACCTGGCGGTGTACGCCGAGAACGGCCGGCGCATCAGTTGACCGGCCCCTGGTCACTCGTCGCTGATCACTGATCAATAGTTTTCAGCAACGAGCTGTCCATGGCGGGCGGCGCCCGCTGGAGCATCGCCTTTCAGGGGTGACCTGCAGTGACCAGCAGTGACCAGCAGCGATCAGCTCTGCGCGCTGGCCGCGTTGAGCTCTGCCAACGTGGCGTCGTCCAGCACCAGCTGCGCGGCCTTCACCAGCTCCTGCAACTGGCCCAGGGACGTAGCGCTGGCAATCGGCGCGACGATGGCAGGCTGGCGCATTTGCCAGGCCACCGCCACCTGCCCGGGTGTGGCGCCGTAGCGCTGTGCCACCGCATCCAGCACCGCCAGAATGCGCAGGCCCCGGTCGTTGAGGTACTTGGCGGTCGTGTTCGTGCCCCGGGCGCTCTTCGCGGCGTCTGCCGCCGTGCGGTACTTGCCCGTCAAGAAGCCTGCAGCCAGGGCGTAGAAGTTGATCACGCCCACGCCATGCTCCACGCACAGCGGCTGCAGCGCGTCTTCGAACACCGCGCGGTCGTACAGGTTGAACAGCGGCTGCAGGCTTTCGTAGCGGGGCAGGTGCAGGCGCTCGCTGGTCTGCAGGGCCTCCGCCAGCCGAGCGGCGCTGTAGTTGGACGCGCCGATGGCCCGCACCTTGCCCGCGCGAATCAGGTCGGCATACGCGCCCAGCGTGTCGGCCAGCGGCACGGTGGCATCGTCGTCGTGCGATTGGTACAGGTCGATACGGTCGGTTTGCAGGCGCCGCAGCGATGCCTCTACCGCCTGGCGGATGTACTCGGGCCGCAGGCCCACCTTGCCGTCGCCCATGTCCTTGCCGACTTTGGTGGCCAGCACGATGCGGTCGCGCTTGCCGCTGGCGCGCAGCCATTGGCCGATGACGGTTTCGGACTCGCCGCCCGCGTGCCCCGGCGCCCAGCGCGAATACACATCCGCCGTGTCGATGAAGTTGAAGCCTGCGTCGACCCAGGCATCGAGCAGCGAGAACGAGGTGGCTTGGTCGGCCGTCCAGCCGAACACGTTGCCGCCAAAGCACAGGGGCGAGACTTGCAGGCCGGAGCGGCCCAGGGGACGGAGGTTCATCGGTAGCCTTTCAATGCAGGGTGATGGAAGCTCGGGTTCAACGGATGCACTGGAGTTCAGGCGTGGTCTGACAGCGCTGGCTCGATGGGGCGTGGTGCGTGCGGAGCACAGATGGGCTGTCGCTCACACCCAGCCCATCGCGCCCAGCACCGCCCCGGCGCCCAGCATCCACAGCAAATGCAGCTTGGTGCGCCACACCAGCACCACGGTGATCACGCTCAGCAGCCACAGCGGCCAGGCCGTGGCCGGCCCGCCATGGGCGCGTGCCAGCACCCAGGAGGTGGCCAGCAGCAGACCGATCACCACCGGGGCCATGCCCTGCTTGAAGGCGCGCACGCCGCGGCGTTCGCGGTTGCGGTGGCCCCAGCGCGTGGCCATCCAGGTCAGCAGGCTGCTGGGCAGCATCACGCCCAGCATGCACACCGCCATGCCCAGGGCGCCCAGCAACCAGCCGCCCACGCCGGGGCCGCCGGCGTTGATGCCCACGTTCCAGCCCAGCAGCGCGATGAACAGCACGTTGGGGCCGGGCGCGGCCTGGGCGATGGCGATGGACGCGTTGAATTGCGGGTCGGTGAGCCAGGCATTGCGCTCGACCAGAAAGCGGTGCATGTCGGGCGCGGTGGCAATGGCGCCGCCCACCGCCAGCAGCGACAGCGACATGTAGTACAGGAAGAGGTTGAACCAGTCCGCAGGGCTGAGCGCGATCAGCGGGCCGGTCACAGCGGTGGCAAGGGTGGTGGCAGCAGCGGTGGCAGTGGTCATGGCGCAAGCTTCCTCCACGTCAGCAGGCAGGCCGCGCCGCCCACCACCGGCAGGATCCACAGCAGCGGCCAGCGCAGCACCGCCATGGTGATCACGGTCAACACCACGAAGGCCACGCACAGCGGCCGGCCCAGCGGGTGCTTCTTGATGGACACGAAAAGCTTGATGCCCACCCCGGCAATCAGGCCTGCCGCCACGGCCCCCATGCCGCGCAGCGCACCGGCCACGGCCGGGTGGCTGGAGAACTCCGCGTAGATCACGGCCAGTGCCAGCACCAGCATCAGCGGAAAGGTCAGCATGCCTGCCAGCGCCGCGAACGCACCGCGCAGGCCGAAGTACCGGTCGCCGATCATGATGCTGAGGTTGACCACGTTGGGCCCGGGCATGATCTGAGCCACGGCCCAGTCTTCGACGAACTCCTCGTTGGTCATCCAGCGCTTTTTCTCCACCAGCTCGCGCTGCACCACTGCCAGCACGCCGCCAAAGCCTTGCAGGGCCAGCCAGGTGAAGGACCAGAACAGATCGGACGGGTTGCGGGGCTGGGGCCGCGGCGGTATGCCGGGGGTGGGGGAGGGCAGATCGGTGGGATCGGTGGCGGGGGCCATGTCGAAATAGGAGTAAAAATGGCTGCTACCGCTTGTCTGGCAAGCGGTGGTAGCTATCAAATCAGGAGTATTGCGGCGGAGCGGCCGGCAGCGGCGCGCCCACGCGCCATGTTACGCGCGCTGCAGGTGGGGTGAGGGCGGGGCGCTCGGCGCAGGCGTCGCGTTGCGGCAAGGCTGGGTGTGCCATTTGCGTCCGCGCACACTGCGTCGTGGGCAGACGGGCGGCAGGGCAGGCCCGGTCAAGGCAATGGGTGGTGAGAAGTGGGTCTGAAGGCCGGCGCTGCGCGTGGCTGCGGTATGCACAGTGACCGTGTCACTCGGTGAGCGCCACCCCGGCACTCTGCGGGCGACTGCCCTACCCCAGCTTGCCGCGCAAGAGATGGTCCTTGTTGCGCCACCCGGCGGCTTCGGGCGTGTCGACCTTGAAGAGCTTGATGTCAGCCTGGCTCGCATGCTTGACGCGAAACACCTTGAAGCTGGCTTGGTTGGCATAGGGCACGAAGAACCAGATGGCGTCGCCGCTGGCCTGCGTGGGGTAGGCCACCTCATGCCAGCATAGGTCGGCCATGCTTTGCTGGGCCACCTCGCACACACAGGCGTCGGCCTGGTGCTCGTATTTCACTTCGAGGATCTTGGCCATGGGCGTCCTTGTTCCTTGTGATGGGTTTGGCGGAAATCGGCAGGGCATGCGTCTTGCCACGCCCCTTCATGTCACTTGCGTCCGGTGTCAGGTGCCTGAGCACTGTTCATTGTGAAGATGCATTCGCAGCGGCGTGTTGGTGGTTGTACCCGGTCCCCTCCGCGTGGCTGCCGTTGCTGTTGCTGCTCCCGCACGCTGCAGATTCCCGGCGCAGCATCGCCATCTCCCGATCGATCAGGTTGGAGTGGCTCGCCTTCTCCAGCGCATAGCGCGACAGTTCTTCGACCTCTGCATTGAACCCGGGGTGGTCCAGCCGCCGCAATGACGCCAGCGCCCGCTGAAGTGCAATGCCCACCTCGACCGCGGGCGCGCCGTAGCGCACCAGGGGCGTCCACACGTCCTCCAGCAAGCCCGCCTCGCGCAACCCCGGGGCGGTGACCCGGTCGAACTCCACCGCGGCGTCGTGTTGCGCAGCGGTCTGGCGCCCGGTGTCCACCCAGAAGATGAGGGTGCGCACCGCCGCAGCGATCACGTCGAGGGCTGTCCCCGGGTCGTTGACAGAGGCAGACATCGCGCGCGCCGCGATCTCGCCCATCACCACCATCCCGAAGCGTGGGTCATGGTCGAAGCTGCGCCCCGCGCCGATCAATACGGCATCGGCAATGGCCTGCTGGTCATTGACCGCCAAGTCGGCATCGCAACTGGCCAGCACCACCGAAGGCTCGACGAATGCACCGGGCAAGACGTGCAGATGCAGCGTCGTGCCCAGCGCCTCGGCCCGGGCCTGCAGGATGTCCATCGAAATGTGCTGCACGAAGCCTGTGGCGGGCGCCCGCACCGCGTGGCGTCCTTGGGCGCCAGGTGGCTGCCGCTTGCCGCCCAGAAAAGGTTTTTGCAGGCGCTGTGCCATGGCGGCCATGGTGGCAGCCTCGACCCGCCGGATGGTCTCGCCAAGGCGGCCCAGCACGGACAGATAGTCGATCCAGCGCAGCAGCACCACCACGACCAGCACCAAAATGACCAGCGTGAAGCCAAAGAGCACCAGCCGCCCTCCGTCGCCGTACAGGTGCGCATGCAGCCCGACCAGGGCGATCACGCTGTACAAAAACGTCCCGACAAAAGCCGCCAGCGTGTTCTGCACCGTGGAGTCTTCGATCAGCAACTGCGACGCGCGGGGTGTGGCGCTGTTCGACACGGCACCGAAAGAGCCCACCATGGTGCTGGCCGAGAAGATGGCCACCGTGAGCATGCTGGAGGCCAGGATGCCCAGCAGGCTGCCGATGGAATCCGACCCCAGCTTGATCGCCACGCTCTCTGGTATGTAGGGCCCGATCAGAGCGGACGACGCCACCGCCATCAACGCGAACAGCGAGAAGAGCGCGCAGCGGCTCCAGGTCTTGCGGGTCAGCCGCAGCAATTGATAGCGAAGTTTTTCAGACATGCGCATCAGTATCCGAGCGCTGGGGCTGGCGGGTCTGAAGGACGGCACCGCCAGATGACCACTGCCTCAAGGGCCTCTTGTGTTTTGCCCCCATACGACGGGATGGCCACGATTCAATCCCAGTGGATCTTGGAACCGCTCGACCAGTAGGCTCGCGAAAATCGGCGCGACACCTGGGCATATCTATGGGTCGCGTGCCGTTTCGGCGACGCGTGCCACATCCGGATCTGAAGTCGGCTGCATGCTTCAGATAAAAAAACCGGACACGTCGACGATGTACATAGCTTCAGTTTCCACTTGGCCAAATTGACACCTGAAAAAAGCCACGGATGACCGTCAGACTTATCAACACCGCAATTTGCCATTGGGATTTCCCGCTGAAGCCATGACCCTGTCAGTCAAGGCAAATGATGTGGCGTTGAATGCTGCCATTCCCGAAGTGCGAGCCGGTAGCCAAACCGTGCAGTGCCAGCGCCGCAGCTGGTGTGCTGGCCATGCGGACACGCCATCGCATCGACGTCCTGCTCACGGGCGTGGGCGTGCCACAACGTCCCGTGATCTTCATCAACGGGCTAATCGGAGGTGGATCTGTTTCGGGCAGTGGTCCTACAGTTTCGCGCCATATGGTCACGAGGGCGGCGCACCATTTCAGCTCTGTGCAATGCAAAATTCTTGGTCTATGCCCAAGCAACCATCCAGCAGTGCCACTTTCGCCGATTTCGCTCTGACGGCTCAATCCAAATCCGTGCGTGACGCGCTGGCAAAGCTGCTGGCACTGACCGACTTTCGGTACATTGGTATATGGCGTTTTAAGGACGGAATGGCCACCGCGGCCGTGCACTTCGACCGCCAAGATCCAACCGCCATCGCCTCGGGCATAGTGCCTCAAACCGCTACCTACTGCTGCTATGTCCGCGAGAGTGGCGTTCCCTTCAAGACACCTCAGGCGCTGCTCGATGAACGCCTGGCGTCCCATCCTGCCAGAGAGACCGTCGCGTCCTATGTCGGGGTGCCTGTGATGGACTCGAACGGATCCATTGTCGGTACGTTGTGCCATTACGATTTGGTGCCACGGGATGTGGAGCAGGTCGACACGAAGTTGATGCTGCTGGTGGCCAGTTACTTGACCATGAACAATCTGGTACCACCCTATCCCGAAAGTACCGTCTAAGTCGTCGCGCAATGCTCTGGAAAAAGGCGAGCCATTCCAATCTGATTGGTCGAGAGATGGGCATGCTGCGCCGTAAATCATTCAATGACAAGCGCAACCTGGAGTCAAAGGCGTCTCACGCGCGCCAGTCCGAACAAAGCCATGATGGACGCCAGCCCAACAAGGGCCCACTCCGACAGCGTGGGAATGGCTGCCGCTGCAACCACCGGTACAGCGGCTACTGTGAAGCTTGTGGGGTTGGCCGCACCCGCTACAGCCGGGTCATCAGTCTGGTTGGTCGCGTCGTTCGTACCATCCCCGTCGGAGTCGTAAGCAACGCTCCCATGGTTGGAAACCACGGTGCCGGCAGCGGCTGGGTTGACAGTGGCTGTGACGGTGAGGGTCACCGTGCCGCTGGAAGGAATGCTCCCGTTCCATGTCACGGTGTTGGTGCCTACGGTAGCTACGGCAGTGCCGCTGGAGGCGGTGGCACTTACTAGCGTCACGCCCGCGGGTAAAACGTTTGTGAACTCATTGCCAGGGTTGTTAGCCTGCGCGGCAGGCCCGTTGTTTGTGAGCACGACTGTGTAGGTGGCTGTACTGCCTGGGATGAACGTGCCTGCGACGGTCTGGGTTGCTGTGACATAGGGCGCTGGTGCGAGCGACACCCGCAGGGTGAACGAATCAGCGTTCAGGCCTGCACCCCAGGCCCACACATAGGTGCCAGGCGTCGCGCCAAGACCTGCGAGGGTGGTTGCGTTCCAAATAGCACCACCGGAAAGGGGCGACCCCGAGACGTAGCCCTGCGGAACGAACAAGAAGCCTGAAGTGCCGCTGAGAGCCACACGCTGGCCAGACGAACTGGAGGCAAAAACAAGAGTCCCCGATCCATACGAGGCGGGTCCAGTAAAGCCTGTAAATCTGTCAGCATTGACCGTTGTACCGTAGGCAACAGAACCCACTGCAGGCCGCATCTGCGACGAGAAACCGAAGACAGGTCCAGCAACAGTTAGCGCTGTTGTATTCAACGGGCCGCTGCCGGTCACTTCCACGTTCGGTCCGTTCTCGTACATGAAAGCAACGTGTGCCGCGTGTGATGCCCCCGTACAGGTCACCAAGGCGGCCGCTGCCGCAAGTCGCGTGATTTTCATGGAGCTTTGTCTGCCCTTTTTTAGGAGATCGAGAAGGACGCCCTTATTGCTACCGACATGTTCCGAGCGTCATGTTTGTTGGCCAAGCTTTGCCAAGGGATAAACGATACCGGATTTTCTTACCGAGGGACGTGCGCCTGCCACGACCCAACGGCGGATCGACTTGCTGTTAAGGCAGATATTCGATGGTTATGGATCCATCGCCGCCCGCTGCAGACGAATTGCCGCCATTCGTCGACACGGAGTACGAGGACCCGGAGGGGCCAGTGCTGCCGCCTCCGCCACCTCCGCCCCATCCACTCGTGCCGGAAATGGATGCACTGCCGCCTCCCCCTCCATAGCCTCCGCCGCCTCCGGAGCCAAAAAGTCCGCCGCCGTTGCCGCCGTTACCACCACCGTTGCCTGCACCGCCAACCGCATAGGTGTTGCTTCCTCCACCGCCACCGTTGCCAGCCCCTCCGCTCGACCCGTTCCAAAATCCGTATGGGTCTGTGCCACCTGCGCCACCGATGCCTGCTCCCCCTCCAGATGCTGCACCCGGGCCGCTGCCAGCCTCGCCTGCGCCCGTACCAGCACCACCGCCGTTTCCGCCCCTACCGCCGATGACGCCTCCACCTCCGCCCCCGCCCGCTATGATCTGATCGGCAGTGCCTGCACGAAAGCTGCTCGCACCGCCACCACCTCCTCCACCGTAGCTGTTGTTTGAGTAAGTAGATGCTTGGCCACCTCCGCCAACGATCAGGGCGAAGGTATCGCCGCTATTGACTGTAAGAACTGCCGTGACGCGGCCGCCGTGGCCGCCTGGGGAAGTGTTAGATCCATGAGAACGGGAGCTGGCCCCTCCCCCACCCGTCGCGACGATCCGGACCCTGGTCACGCCAGAAGGTACGGTCCAAGTCGCGGCTCCTGGTATCGCAAAAGTCGCACCCGGTCGTACTGTGAGGGGCGAAGTAGGGTTGGCGCTGACGCTCCCCAGCGTTGCAGAAATGTTCGTGCTTCCGGCAGCGAGCGTCGTTGCCAGTCCTTGGCTACCCGGGGTATTGCTGATGGTTGCCACGGTCGCGGCGTCCGACGTCCAGTTGACGGACGTTGTGATGTTCTGGGTGGAGCCGTCCGTGTATCGGCCTGTCGCTGTGTACTGCTGCGTGCCTCCGGCCACGACGTCTGCACTCCCGGGCGAGATGACTATGGAGGCCAGTGCCGCGGCGCTCACCGTCATCGTCGCTGCCGGGGAAGAAATCGCGCTCTGGGTCGCTCTGATGGAGCTTGTTCCGCTGGCAAGCGCCGTTGCGCGGCCATTGGACCCGGGCGCGTTGCTGATAGAAGCGACAGAGGCGTTGCTGGATGACCAACTCACCTGCGTCGTCACATCCTGCGTACTGCCGTCGGTGTAACTGGCGATCGCCGTGAACTGCTGGGACAAACCTTTGGGCACACTAGGTGAGGTGGGTGTCACGGCAATGGAAACCAGCGTTGCGGGCACAACTATAAGGGTGGTAGCCGGGGATGTGACGGCACCCAGTGATGCAGTGATGGCACTGGTGCCGGTAGTCAAAGTAGTGGCCTCACCGTTCGTACCTGCTGCATTGCTGATCGTCGCTACGGATGTGCTGCTGGACGTCCAGGTCACCTGCGTGGTGAGCACCTGCATCGACTGATCGGTGTAGGTGCCTGTGGCCGTGAACTGCTGCGTTCTGCCTTTGGGTACGCTGGGTGAACTCGGTGTCACGGCGATGGAAAGCAACGTGGCCGGTGTGACCGTCAGCGTGGTAGGCGCAGACGAGACGCTCCCCAGCGAGGCCGTGATCGATGTGGCGCCGGTGCCCAGTGTGGTGGCCTGACCGTTGGTGCCCGCCGCGTTGCTGATCGTTGCCACTGCTGGACTACTCGATGCCCAAGTCACCTGTGCCGTGAGCGTCTGCGTCGTCTGGTCGGTATAGATGCCTGTCGCCGTGAACTGTTGCGGCATGCCTTTGGGAACGCTGGGCGATTTGGGTGTCACGTCGATAGACACCAGCTTGGCCGCCGTCACTGTCAGGTTGACCGGCTGTGAGCTCAGGTTGCCGATCCTTGCTGTGATAGCGGCGGTGCCACTGGCCAATGTCGAAGCTCGGCCGGTCGTTCCCGCAGCGTTGCTGATCGTTGCCACAGCTGGATTGCTCGACGACCAGGTGACCTGGTTGGTGAGCACCTGTGTTGTCTGATCGTCATACGTGCCTGTGGCTGTGAACTGCTGCGGCAAGCCGACTGCCACCGACGCCAAGCCAGGCGATATGGAAATGGACACGAGTGATGCAGGTGCCGCGGTCAGCGACGCGGCTGGCGAGGACACCGATGCCAGGGTGGCCGTGATGCCCGTAGTGCCAGTGCCGCGAGCCATCGCGACGCCTTGCGCGTCGATGCTGGCCACGCCGGTCGCGGTGGAAGTCCAGTTCACCTGCGTGCTCAGGTTTTGCGTGCTGCCGTCGCTGTAGGTGCCGGTGGCCATGAATTGCTGTACAGCGCCCAGCGCAACGGCTGATGTCGTCGGCGTGACTGCAATGGACACCAAACTGGCGGCAGTGACGTTCAGCGTGGCCGTCGAGCTGAGGCTACCGCACAAGCTCGCGTTCTGGCATTTCGCCATGACCGATGCGCCTCCTGGGGCCATTGCGGTGGCGAGGCCGGACGTGTCGACCTTCACCCGTGTGACATCAGACGTTCTCCAGCGCACCGCTGCGCCAAGATCGTGCGTGGTGCCATCGCTGAAAGTGCCGATGGCCGAGAACTGCGTCGTGGTGCCGGCGGGCAGGGTGCTGATGCTGGGGGTCACTGCGATGCCGGTCACCGTGGCCGCAGTGACTGTCAGAACCGTAGTCCCTGATTTTCCATTCAGGGTAGCGCTAAGCGACACGGCACCAGGAGCGATGGCAGTGACCAGGCCGGTCGATGGGCTGACGGTGGCCACCGCCGTGTTGGCAGAAGCCCAAGCCACCTGCGACGTGACGTCTTGATGGCTGTTGTCAGAGTAGATGGCCGTCGCTGCCAAACGCACCGTTGTGCCTGCTGCGATGCTCGGGCTGGCTGAGGTGACTTCGATAGTGCTCAGGGTCGGCGCAGACGGTCCGTCACTGGCACCACCACCACTGCCTCCGCATGCGCTGAGCACTATCAGGATCAATATCGTGAACAACCGAAGGAGCGAGAACGAACTAATGCGGTGTGCTGTTTGCATCAAGTTTGACAAGGAATGTTGGCGACTCGCCAAGTGGTTGATTGGCGGGGATGCGTGCATTCGCTGTGTCATGCACAGAACTGAATACTCAGTACCAGGTTCAAACCTGGGAGGGTGCTGCTACGGCTTGATTAGTAGCTGCAACAAACGCATCGCCTGTTCAAACTGAATGTAAGCAGTGCGCCACCCTGTGCATATAGTCCATTCGGACCGGTGTTGCAGAGAAGCCCTACCCAGTACACCGACGCATTTGCTCAGTGCGTCAGTGAAGCGTCCGACAACATGGCGTTCAGCGTTGCCCAGAACTCTCTGGGTGCAACCGGCTTGTGCAATAGAGCGACGTCACTGTTGAGCGCCTCGCGCAGCCGTTCTGGGGCAGTGTCTCCGGTGATGAAAAGCGCAGGCACCGACCTGCCATAGTGATTTCGCAAGTACCGGATCACCTCAGCCCCGTTTTTGACCGTCTCGTAGCCTGTAGTCACTCACGATAGCGTCCGGCTGAAATTCGCGCAGCGCCAAAGCCTCCTGCAAACCCTCGACAGCCATCGCCAAGCAGCCCCAGGTTTCCAGCAGCGTCAGCATTGCCAAGCGGACGGTTTCGTCGTCGTCGACTACCAACACCTGGCGACCAGCCAAGATCGGCGATGGCAACGCATGCCACGGCTGCAACGCGGCAGGCCTTTCACCTTCGGCGGAAAGGGGAACGCTGACCCTAAACACACTGCCGCGCCCCGGCTTGGAGGACAGCGTCAACGGTATGTCCAATGAGCGGCACAGGCCATCCGCGATAGCCAGTCCCAGGCCCAGCCCTTTGCGGCGATCACGTTCTGGGTTGCCCAGCTGATGAAACTCGCGAAAGATCTCGCGCTGCTGGTGTTGGGCGATGCCCACGCCCGTATCGAACACCTCGATGGAAAGACGCTCGCCGCGCTGGCGACAGCCGATGAGGATGCCGCCCCGCTCGGTGTAGCGAATGGCGTTGCTGATGACGTTGCGAAGTATCAGCTCCAACAGCGCACCGTCCGTGAGGACCACCGCGCGACAGTCCCTGGAGCGGTAGAGCAAGCCCTTGGCGTCTGCCTGCGGCGCGAGCTCTTCTTCCAACTTGTGCAGCATTTTCTGTACGCAATGGCTTGAGAGCGTTGGCCGTATGACGCCCGCCTCAATGCGCGAAAAATCCAGCAGCGTATCCAGCATCTCCCTGGACGCAACGCTCGCTGCCTTGGCATGGTCGAGCACCGGCTTTTGCGAGGGCGCTAACGGGCCTGACGACAGCGCCTCCAGGAAAAAACCCATGGCATGAACGGGCTGACGCAAGTCATGGCTTGCCGCAGCCAGGAAGCGGGACTTGGCTTGGTTTGCCTGCTCAGCGCGTTCTCTTTCGTCGTTGGCAGTTTGCTTTTCTACCTCAAGCCTCTTGATGAGATCGAGGTTTTCAAAACGCAGTCTGATCGACTCCTTCAAACCGCGTCCGATGAGTTTGGCTTGGCCGTACTGACTGAGCACGTAGATCATGCAGCAAGCTCCCATCGCCTGGTACATCAAGCCGTCCATGACGAGGAAGCGGCTCCCTGTGACCAGCAGCATGGGCATGATCAACGCGATGAATAAAAGTTGCACGGGGGAAAGCAGGGGAACGGCATTGCTGCTGATGGCGGCCATCGTTCCCAGCAGCATGGCGGTAGACGCAGGTGACGACCCCTCTTGCACCACAATCCAGCCCAGGCATCCCCAGATGACGCCTTCCAGTGCCTTCCCTACAGCCAATTGCCCTGTGATGCGTGGCATTTGCTCAAAGCTGAACCCGTACTTCAGCGTACGCCGGCAATACACCACCATGGTGATGCGGCACACGAGTGTGATCACGTACCAAAAAGCCAGCCAAGCGTTGTTGATGGACGGTGCAAGCACGCGGATTTTTTCACCGGTCGCTTCGGATACGAAGGTGTGCTGCGCTCCGCTGGTCACGTTGAATACCACGACCAACAGGGTGGCGAGCAGGAAGCCGATAGGAAGCGACTGGCCAATGCCGCCTATAACCAGCTTGAGCTGCGCGGCATAGATTTGATCGTCGTCGTTCACAAAATAAGTCCTTGTCGCCGCGCGACGAATACCGCCTCGGAGCGGCTCGATGCCGACAGGGCCGCCAGGGTGGCCTGCACGTGCCCCCGCACGGTATGTTCCGACAGCGATAGGCGCCGCCCAATCATCTTGTTGGACAGTCCCTGACTGAGAAGATCCAGAACCTCCAGCTGTCGCGGCGTCAGGGAGGCAGGGTTTTTTGTGCCGGTCACTTCCACCGATGCAGCCCCATCGCGCAACAGCATCTGCACGTTCTGCAAAAGCCGCTCGGGATTTTCTGTTTTGGAGAGGAAAACGACAGCTCCCCGCTCGCGGGCCTGTTCTATGCGATCGGGCATGTCGTATGCCGACACCACAACGATGCGCGTGTTTGGCCACTTGCGCAGCAGCAGGCCGATGCCCTCCAGCCCGCTCAATCCCTGGAGTTGAACGTCAAGCAGGATGAGCGTGGGCGCGATCTCTGAGAGGCGCAGCGCCTGCTCTAAAGATGCTGCTTGGTGGATCTCTACATCTTGCAGGCCATTGGCCAAGACCATAGCGATTCCAGCCCGAAAGAGGCTGTGATCGTCGATGAGCAGAATTGCCTTCATGCAGGCAATGTAACCAGTCCTGAGAATGCTCTGTCATTTACTCGCCACACCAGTCCGAATGGACTATATGCACCGAGGTGGCCATTGCTTATATTGATCCGGCACAGGCACGCATGTCGATGTAATCCGGCTTAAATTGGCGCTACCACCTCTGCACCTCGCGGCATGATTAATTATTTCATGCGTCAAATAAAGCATTAAATGCTGTCAGTCGGTAGGGGGCACTTTTGGCTGACGTGAGTGCAAGCAATTTTCCATTTGAGACTGACTATGAAGCTTTCACTGCTTGCAAAAGCCGTGTGCCCCGCATAGGCCAACTTATTTCACTCTAAGGTTCAGGTAAAGCGCTGGAAATTTCTGCAGCGCGCATTCACCTATGGCTCGGTAGCTCTGTTGACAGCCTGCGGCGGAGGAGGCGGCGATAGCACTCCATTGCCTCCGGAACCTGCACAGGTTACCTACAGCGTCGGTGGGCAACTGTCCGGCCTGGGCACAGGCAAGACGGTCGTCATTGCAGACGCCAGCGGCCCTAGCGCGTCCCTGTCCACCAATGGCAGCTATAGCCTGCGCCTGGCCGCGGGAACGGTCTACAGCTTGCGGGTGCAGGCACAACCCACTGGTCAGACCTGCAACCTCACCAACGGCAGCGGCACGGCCACGGCCGATGTGAACAACGTGACCATGACCTGCCTGGACAACGAGGTGCCTGCCCAGGCGCAGACCGTCACGGGTTCGGTTGCAGGGCTCCAAGCGGGCAGCAGCGTTGTATTGCGCTTGATCAGCGCCAACAACTCCACTCAAGACCCCACCGTGCGTGCCGATGGCAGGTTCGCATTTGCGCAGCCTGTGCTGGGCGCGTACAGCATTACGGTACTCACCCAGCCCAGCGGGCAATCCTGCGCTGTGGCCAACGGCCAGGGACAGGTGCAGCCCGGTTCGCCCTCGGCAAGCGTCGTAGTGACCTGTGCCACCAGCGCCTACAAACTGTCAGGCAGGCTGCGAGGCAGCCTGGGCCAAGTCGTGCTGCGCAACAGCGTCAACGCAGACACCCTCACGCTCAACAGCAACGGCGACTTCACCTTTGCACAGCCTGTCTTGCATGGGGGTCGCTACGCCGTCTCGGCGATCTCGTCGGGCGCCAGCCAAATGTGCACCGCGTCGTCGGGTACCGGCACGGCAGTGGCAGACGTCACCCAGCTCACGGTGGACTGCGAGGACACTTCGCCGCCTCCACCGCCCCCCGCACCGGTGGCGATCCCAGCGGTGCCCACGCTCACACTGGGCTACGACGTGAAGACCTTCAAACTCAGTTGGACGACCGTGTCCGCGCCCACTGGCGGTGGCGCTGTGAGCTACAAGGTCACGGAAGATCCCGATGGTGCAGGCCCCCAGACGGACACACAGCTCGCAACGGGCCTGAGCACCACCAGCTATGACCGGGTGGTCACCGGGCTGTTGCACACCCGGCTGAACGCCACATACCGGGTGAGCGCCTGCAACAGCGCAGGCTGCAGCGCCTGGTCTGCTGCCCAGACCGTGGACTTGACGCGCGCCATTGGGTATTTCAAAGCCGGTAATACAGGCGACAGTGACGAGTTTGGCTACAGCATGTCCATGTCAGGCGACGGGAACACTCTGGCGGTGGGAGCCATCTACGAGGACAGCAATGCCACAGGCATCAACGGCGACCAAACCAACAATGCCGCCGGTGATTCTGGCGCGGTGTATATCTTTTCGCGCAGCGGCAGCATGTGGATCCAGCAAGCCTACGTGAAGGCCAGCAACACGGAGAGCGATGACCGGTTTGGCTTCAGCGTGTCTCTCTCCGGCGATGGGAACACCTTGGCGGTGGGGGCGATATTGGAAGACAGCAACGCCACGGGAGCCAATGGCGATCAAACCAGCAACTCAATGGTCAACTCCGGCGCCGTGTACATCTATGCGCGCAGCGGTAGCACTTGGAGCCAACAAGCCTACATAAAGGCCAGCAATCCAGGCCCTGTCGACTTTTTTGGTCGCAGCGTATCTCTCTCGGGCGATGGCAGCACTTTGGCAGTGGGCGCAGATTGGGAGAGCAGCAACGCCACAGGCATCAACGGTGACCAGACCAACAATGCGAGCGGCGCCTCCGGCGCTGTGTACGTCTTCACACGCAGTGGCAGCACCTGGAGCCAACAGGCCTACGTGAAAGCCAGCAACACAGGGGCGAACGACAAGTTTGGCTACAGCGTGTCGCTTCAGCCGACGGCAGCACCATGGCTGTAGGTGCGGTCTTTGAGGCCAGCAACGCCACAGGTATCAATGGCAACCAAGCCGACAATTCAGCCGGTGATTCTGGGGCAGTCTATGTCTTTACTCGCAGTGGCAGCGCCTGGAGTCAGCAAGCCTATTTGAAGGCTAGCAATACAGGGCCACTCGACCAGTTTGGCAGTAGCGTGACTCTTTCAAGCGATGGCAATACCCTCGCTGTCGCAGCGCCGACAGAGGACAGCAATGCGACGGGCGTCAACGGCGACCAAGCCAATAATGCCGCCGGCGATTCTGGCGCTGTGTACGTGTTCACGCGCACCGGCAGCACGTGGAGCCATCAAGCCTATGTGAAGTCGAGCAATACTGCTGCGGGTAGCCGGTTTGGCAGCAGCATCGCTTTGTCAGGCGACGGCAACACGCTGGCGGTGGGGGCGGCTCGGGAGAGAAGCAACGCCACAGGCATCAACGGCGACCAAGCCAGCACTGCAGCTGCCAACTCCGGAGCGGTGTACGTCTTCAAACGCACCGCAAGCACCTGGACTCAGCAGTCCTACGTCAAAGCCAGCAACACGGCGTCGAATTACGATTTTGGCTGGAGCGTGGCGCTGTCGAGCGATGGCAGCACCCTGGCAGTGGGTGCGAAATCCGAAGACAGCAACGCCGTGGGCATCAACGGCGACCAAGTCAACAACGCATCCAACAATTCTGGTGCGGTGTACATCTACTAATCCGACGGAAGGCTTACGAAGGCTGCCGCTCGCGCGCGAGACAGCGCGAGCACAGCCCATACAGGTCCGCTGTAATGGGTCGGTCGCGACGATTTTATTTGACAATCAATTCACACTGGTAATTTGAAATTTGATTGTGGAAATATTCGCCGAATAGATTTAAATGCCGAACGGCTGCTCCGAGATTCAGGCAGCCCCGTCCCCGGACTAAATCTATTTGGCATTAAAAATATTTCTTTTTAGGACAAGTGTTGTGAGCGCACGGGTTTAATAACCGAGCTGCAATAGTCACTCTCAATTTCCCTTCTGTTGTTTTTGGGCAGCTTCGAACGACTGTTTGGTCAGTCCAAATGGACTGATTTAGTGCTTCGGGTGGAAGGCCATTAGGTCTTCAAAGCTAGCATCGCACCGTACTAATCCAAATGCATCCCAGTCCGGTATTGCCTTTAGGAAAAAGCGTGCGGTATCAAGTCGCCCGGAAACCACCATGTCAACGCCAATCTCGAACATCTTTTCCCCGCTCGGACACGGCAGCCGCGTCATGCACATGCCAGCTTGGCTGGACAAATGCTTAGGCGAAGCCTTCTGGCTGGTGGCCTGTGTGCTGTGGATGGCTCTGACGGCACCGGGGGTGTGGGCCAACACAGCTACGCGCAGCACCGCCACGGATGCCATTGCCAGCGAAGTGTCGGCAGGTGATCAGCACACTTGCGCGGTCGTGGCCAGTGGCGCAGTGCAGTGCTGGGGCGGCAATATCAAGGGCCAAAGCAACGTGCCCGCGGCGCTGCAAGTAGGCGGGGCGGTGTCGGTGGCTGCGGGCGCTTCGCACACCTGTGCGGTGACCATGGGCGGTGCAGTTCAGTGCTGGGGCGACAACGAACGGGGCCAAACCGGCGTACCGGCCGCGCTGCAAGGCGGTGGGGCGGTGTTCGTGGCTGCGGGCCTTTACCACACCTGTGCAGTAGCAACAGGGGGCGCCGTGCAGTGCTGGGGCAGCAACGACGCGGGTCAAACCAGCGTTCCGGCCGCGTTGCTAAGCGGCGGGGCGGTGTCTGTCACCACAGGCAATTACCACACCTGTGCGGTGACCATGGCCGGTGCCGTGCAGTGCTGGGGCGGCAATGTCGAGGGCCAAT
Source organism: Acidovorax sp. LjRoot194 (assembly GCF_964253015.1). Classification (NCBI taxonomy): domain Bacteria; kingdom Pseudomonadati; phylum Pseudomonadota; class Betaproteobacteria; order Burkholderiales; family Comamonadaceae; genus Acidovorax; species Acidovorax sp. LjRoot194. The sequence goes on from NZ_CAXUQB020000001.1 coordinate 2,718,805, forward strand.
CCAGCGCACCGGCCGCTCTGCAAGGCGGCGGGGCAGTGTCTGTGGTTGCGGCAGGTAACCACACCTGCGCAGTGACAACGGGGGGTGCCGTGCAGTGCTGGGGCCGCAACAATGAAGGTCAAACCAACGTGCCAACCACACTGCAAGGCAGTGGGGCGGTGGCATCTGTGGATGCGGGCGCTTTTCACACCTGTGCGGTGACCACTGGCGGTGCCGTGCAATGCTGGGGCAACAACGGCAGTGGCCAAGCCAGTGTGCCGGCGGCGCTGCAAGGCGGCGGGGCGGTCTCGGTGGCTGCGGGTGGTTATCACACCTGCGCGGTGACCACGGGCGGCGCCGCGCAGTGTTGGGGCAACAACGGCAATGGCCAATCCAGCGTGCCGGCGGCGCTGCAAGGCGGCGGGGTGGTGTCGGTGGCTGGGGGCGGTTACCACACCTGCGTACTGACCACAGGCGGTGCCGCGCAGTGCTGGGGCAACAACGGCAGTGGTCAAACCAGCGTGCCGGCGGCGCTGCAAGGCGGCGGATCGGTGTCCGTGGCGGCGGGCTATATGCACACCTGCGCGGTGGCCACGGCCGGCACTGTGCAGTGCTGGGGCGACAACGGCAGTGGCCGAACCAGCGTGCCAGCCGCGTTGCAAGGTGGCGGGGCGATGGCCGTGTCCGCGGGTGGTTCGCATACCTGTGCGGTGACCACAGTCGGCGCCGTGCAGTGCTGGGGCGACAACGATAGTGGTCAAACCGTCGTGCCGGTCATGCTGCGAGGCGGCGGGGCGGTGTCCGTGTCTGGGGGCGGTTACCACACCTGCGCGCTGACCACTGGCGGCGAGGTGCAGTGCTGGGGCCGCAACATTGAAGGACAAACCAACGTGCCGGCGGCCCTGCAAGGGAGTAGGGCAGTGTCCGTGGCCGCTGGCGCTTTTCACACCTGTGCGGTGATCACGGGCGGTGCCGTGCGATGCTGGGGCAAGAACGTCAACGACCAAACCAGCGTGCCGGTAACGCTGCAAGGCGGCGGGGCGGTGTCCGTGGATGCGGGTGGTTATCACACCTGTGCTCTAACCACGGGCGGCGCTGTGCAGTGCTGGGGCTACAACAGCCGCGGCCAGACCAGCGTGCCGACGGCGCTGCAAAGCGGCGGGGTGGCGTCCATCGCTACGGCTCATGAACACACCTGTGCAGTGACCACCGACGACACTGTGCAGTGCTGGGGCTCCAACGGCTACGCGCAGGCACCCGCATTGCGTGCCTCTCCTCGCCAGTCGATCACCTTTACCCAGGTAGCCTCGCCGCGGGCTGGCGCCAGCAGTTCGCTCATGGCCAGCGCCAGCAGTGGCCTGGCGGTCAGTTTCGATACCTGGACGCCTGATGTCTGCAGCGTAGCTGGCAGCACCGTGACCCTTCTGCCCGGCAAGACGGGCCACCTGTGCGGCGTGCGGGCCTCGCAGCCCGGTGGCACGGATGCGAGCAACTTCCGCTACGCTGCCGCGCCAGTGCGCTCGCAAGTGTTGGTCGTGCAGGCTGACCTGCCATCGGCGCCCACGGGCCTGCAGGCAACGCCGGGAGACCGCGCCGTCTCCCTCGCCTGGGCTGCGGCCAGCGACAACGGCAATCCCATCACCGGCTACACCGTGACCGGCGTGCCGAGCGGCGGCGGCATCAGTGTGGGCTGCAACACAATCGGCACTTTAACCTGCGTGGTTCTGAACCTCGCCAACGGCACGGCCTACACGTTCAACGTCACTGCGACCAACAGCGCAGGCACCGGCCCAGCATCGAGCCCGCCGGTTTCCGCCACACCCAAGGGCCTCCAAACCATCACGTTCACTCATCCGGGCAACCGAACCTTCGGCACCTCGCCCACCCTGGTAGCCACTTCCACCAACGCGACTCCACCTCCCAGCTTCAGTTCCGGCTCGACCGGTGTCTGCACGGTCACCCCGGGCGGTGCACTCACCTTTCTGGCTGTCGGCAGCTGCACCATCCACGCAGACCAGGCGGGCACCACCGCCTTCGACGCAGCACCGCGCGTGAGCCAGACCTTCGCAGTCACCGCGCAGCTATCGGTATCGGGCACCGTGCCGGGCATGGCGGGCACCGCCACGGCCAGCCTGACGGGCGGCGGTGCGGGCTGCACGTTTGCCAGCGGCACCGGTTTCGCTCCGCCAGGCAGCTCCCCCAGCGGCTACATCTTGCCCCACGGTGGTTTTGCCTTTGCGGCCACAGGGTGCACGGGTGGCAGCAGCGTCACTCTTACGCTGACCTACCCGCAGGCCCTGCCTGCCGGCGTGCAGTTCTGGAAGTTCGGTCCGGCCACGGCGGGGGGCACCACGTCCACCTGGTTCCAGTGGGCGGGTGCCACGCTGAGCCCGGACCGCCGCACGGTGACCTACACCGTGACCGACAACGGCATTGGGGATGCCGACGCGACCCTGGGCACGATCCGCGACCCGTTCGCGCCGGTGCTGGCTGCGGCGCCGGCTGGGGTGGCTTCGATTCCGACGCTCAGTGAGTGGGGCTTGATCCTTACCTCGCTCATGGCAGCGGGGATGGGCATGTTGGTGCTGCGCCGCCGTCCGACCGGCCTCACGGCTTGATGTGCGCGCAATACGCTCCTACCGCTCGCCCATATTGATTTTTATGCTATTAAAAGTGGAGCGACGCTCCTCGCAAAACCGCTGCGCCTCGTCGACTAGCCACTCCCGCACCTTGTCCATCGCCGGGCTGGGGTGTGCGGTGGTCACAAACGAATATGCCGCACGCGACAACACGCTCTGGGCCAACACAGGCACCAGACGCCCGGCCTTCACGTCCTGCACCACCAGCGCGGCTCGGCCCATCGCGATGCCTTGGCCGGCCAGGGCCGCGCCCAGCGCCAGCTGCGACAGGTTGAACTGCTGACCGCCCGCCCAGGACGGCGGCGTGGCGCCCACTTGGGTGAACCAGTGCTGCCATTCCTCGTACGTGTCCGCGCCGTCCCAGGCGCTGCTGTCGTGCAGCAGCCAGTCGCCCTGCAGGTCCCCTGGCGTGGTGATGGGCGGGTGGCGGGCCAGGAAGGCGGGGCTGGCCACCGGGATGAGCCATTCGTCCAGGAACACGGTGGCGCTCAGGTCGCGGTAGCCACCCAGGTCGAAGCGCACGGCAGCCTCGATGCCGTCTCGCACCATGCGGGTGCGGTCCAGCGTGTGGAACTCCCCGAAAACGCGCAGACCCAGGCTCGGATACTGCCGAAAGAACTCACCCAGCCGGGGTGTGAGCCAGCTCATGGCGAACGACGGCGAGCAGCTGAGCGTGGCGGTGGCGGACTCCGGCGGCTGGCGCATCTGGGCGAGGGTGCTTTCGATGGCGGTGAAGCTCTCGCGCAGCACTACGGCCAGCCATTGGCCCTCGGGCGTGGGCACCAGGGCGCGCGGGGTGCGCAGGAATAGCGGGCGGCGCAGCCAGTCTTCGAGCTGCTTGACCTGCTGGCTGACCGCCCCCTGGGTGATGCACAGCTCTGCCGCCGCCTTGGTAAAGCTGCCGTGGCGGGCGGCTGCATCAAAGCTGCGCAGCCAGGCGAGCAGAGAGGGAGAAAGTCGAATGTCCATTACTTTGGCTAATGTCTTCGTCACTATAAATGCGTTGTGACAAGCGAGTGACAGGCGAAGAATGCTGCAGTGCGTGGGCCCGGGGTGCGACAAGCACCTGCCCGCCCACGGTGTGCCACTGCCGCCCAAACATCTATGTCCGAAACCGAATACATGGTCGAACCGTCAGTCCTAAAGGGAATCGATCCGCTGCTATCGACCCACCTGCGCCAGGCCCAGCCTTGCCTGTGGACCAACCCGGTGCGGCTGTTGCAGGCGCCTGCATCCCTTCAGGCACTGGGTCGCACCATTAGTTTGAATGATACGCGGGAGGCTGCGGCGCGGTTCCATCGCTTCGAAGGTTTGCTGGCGCAGGTGTTTCCCGAGTTGGCAGGCACGGGCGGGGTCGTTGAATCTGCCGTGCTGCCTGCCGCAGCGCTGCAGCCAGCATTGGGCATTGGGCCTGACCAAGGTCGGTTGTTCATCAAGGCGGACCACAGTTTGCCGGTGGCCGGATCGATCAAGGCCCGGGGAGGCATGCACGAGGTGCTGGAGTTTGCGGAGGGGCTGGCGCTGCAGCACGGCCTGGTGCAGCCGGGTGGTGACTACTGCGCGCTGGCCACCCCGCAGGCGCGCGCGGTGCTGGGCCGCTACCAGGTGGCGGTGGGCTCCACCGGCAACCTGGGGCTGAGCATTGGCGTGGTGGCGTCGGCCTTGGGCTTCAGGGCCGCGGTGCACATGTCGGCCGATGCCAAGGAATGGAAGAAAGAGCGCCTGCGCCAACGTGGCGTGCAGGTGGTGGAGCATGCCGGCGACTACGAGCGCGCCGTGGCTGTCGGCCGTGCGCAGGCGGGCAGCGACCCGCTGTGCCACTTTGTCGACGACGAGCAATCTTTCTCGCTGCTGCTGGGCTACAGCGCAGCGGCCCTGCACCTGCCCGCGCAACTGGCAGAGCAGGGCATCGTGGTGGACGCCGGGCACCCGCTCATCGTGTACCTGCCTTGCGGCGTGGGCGGCGCTCCTGCAGGGATTGCGTTTGGCCTGCGGCAGGTGCTGGGGCCGCATGTGCATTGTTACTTTGCCGAGCCGGTGCAGTCGCCGTGCTTCATGGTGCAGATGCTGGCGGATCAGGCCACGCAGTCGGTTGGTGGCCAGGCGCACCCCTCGGTCTACGACTGGGGCCTCACCAACCAGACCGAGGCCGACGGCCTGGCCGTGCCCCGCGCGTCCCTGCTGGCGGCGCAGTTGATGGGGCCGCTGCTGTCGGGCGTGTTTACCGTGGCAGACGACACCTTGTTTGCCCACCTGGTGCAGGTGCTGGATGCACTGGGCGAGCGGATCGAGCCCTCGGCGGCAGCGGGCTTCAGTGGCCCGGGCATGTTGACCGGCACCGACGCGGGCCAGGCCTGGCTGCACCGCACAGGCGTGGGCGCAGCGCTGCCCAACGCCACCCATCTGGTCTGGACGACGGGCGGGCTGCTGGTGCCCGATGCGCAGTACCAGGGCTTTGTGCAGCGCGGGCGGGCCCTGCTGGCCGCCCGTGGCTGACGCTGTTCGCGCCCGCCCATTGCACTGACATCCCGCCTTCGCACCCCATCGAATCCGTCCCGACAACCCCTTGAATCCCTTGACCTTTGAAGAGAACGCCATGAACCGCAAGAAGCTGCTTTTGTCTGCCGTGATCTGTGCCCTGGGGGCGCTGCGTGGGCCCCCGCCATGGCGCAAGACGGTCCTTTCCCTGCCAAGCCGATCACGCTCGTGATCCCGTTTCCGCCGGGTGGCGCCACCGACGTGCTGGGCCGGCTGATCGGCAAGAAGATGGGCGACCTGCTGGGGCAAAGCGTGGTCATCGACAACCGCGCGGGGGCCGGCACCACCATCGGTGCCAGTGCCGTGGCCAAGGCGGCGCCCGACGGCTACACGCTGCTGATGAGCTCGGGCACCACCTTCACCGTGAACCCCGCGGTGCGCCCCAAGCTGCCGTACGACCCGGTCAAGAGCTTCGAGCCCATCGGCATCGCCGGGCGCACCAGCCTGATCCTGCTGGCCAACAAGGACGTGCCGGCGGCGGACGTGAAGCAGTTCGTGGCGCTGGTCAAGGCCGCGCCCGACAAGTATTCGTACGGCTCGTTCGGCGCAGGCACCACCTCGCAGTTTGCGGGTGAGATGTTCTTCCACGCGGCGGCGCTCAAGATCCAGCACGTGCCCTACAAGGGCAGCGCACCGGCCATGACGGACCTGATGGGCGGGCAGATTCCGCTCACGGTCGACACCGTGTCGGCCGCGCTGCCGCAGCTCAAGGACGGCAAGATCAAGGCCATTGCCGTCACCGCCGGCAAGCGGTCGGCCCTGCTGCCCAAGGTGCCCACGCTGGCCGAAAGCGGCTACCCAGGCCTGGAGATGGACACATGGCTGGCCATGGTGGCACCGCGGGGCCTGCCGCCCGCGGTCAAATCGCGGCTGGAGCTGACCCTGGCGCAGGTCGGGTCAGACCCGGACACCCGCAACCGGATGATCGCCGTGGGGTTCGAACCCGCCTATGCTTCGTCCAAGGCGGTGGCTGAGCTGATCGACAAGGAGCTGCCGCTGATGCGGGCCATTGCCCAGCGCGCCAGCATCACCGCAGACTGAACCTGCCCCTCAAAGAGTCAACAGATCAACAAGTCAAGGAGACAAGCCTGACATGACCCCCCAGAGCACCCACACCCCCCAGCGCACCCAGAGCACCCTGGTCGAGCTGACCGCCAACGAACTGCGCCACCGCATCGGCACCCGCGAGGTATCGCCCGTCGAGCTGCTCGATGCCTGCATCGAGCGCATCGAGGCCCTCAACCCCCATGTGAACGCCATCACCGCCACCTGCTACGACCGTGCCCGCACCGAGGCCCAGGCCGCCGAGCAGGCCGTGCTGCGCGGCGAGCCGCTGGGCCTGCTGCACGGCCTGCCGCTGGGCGTGAAGGACCTGGAGGCCACGGCCGGGCTGCTGACAACCTACGGATCGGAGATCTACCGCAGCAACATCCCGGCCGAAGACAATGTGCTGGTGGCCCGGCTGCGCGCGGCGGGCGCCATCGTCACCGGCAAGACCAACATCCCGGAAATGGGTGCGGGCGCCAATTCGCGCAACACGGTGTGGGGTGCCACCGGCAACCCGTTCAACCCCAACCTGAACGCAGGCGGCTCCTCGGGCGGCTCGGCCGCGGCGCTGGCCTGCGACATGCTGCCCGTGTGCACGGGGTCGGACACAGGGGGCTCGCTGCGCATTCCGGCGGCCAAATGCGGCGTGGTGGGTTTTCGGCCATCGCCCGGCGTGGTGCCCAGCTCGCGCAAGCTGTTGGCCTTCACGCCCATCTCGGTGGTGGGCCCCATGGGCCGCACGGTCGAAGAGGCCTGCCTGCAGCTGGCCGCCACGGCCGGGCTGTCGGCCGGCGACCCGCTGACCTACCCGCTCGACCCGATGAGCTTTCTGCTGCCCGAAGGTGTGGACCTGGGCGGCTTGCGCGTGGCGTACACCGAAGACTTCGGCGCCTGCGCCGTGGACGACGGCATTCGCGCCGTGTTCCGCCGCAAGGTGCAGGCCATGAAGCACTTGTTTGGCAGATGCGACGCCATTGATGTGGACCTGGGCGACGTGCACCGCTGCTTCGACGTGCTGCGCGCCGAGGCTTTCGTGGCCAGCACGCGCGAGGCGTATGAGCGCGACCCCGCCAGCCTGGGACCCAACACCCGCGCCAACTACGAACTGGGCGCCACCATGACGCTGCTCGACAGCGCCTGGGCCCAGGCCGAGCAGACGCGCATCCTGGCGCGGTTCCAGAAGCTGTACGAGCACTACGATGTAATTCTGGCGCCGACAACGCCGGTGTCGCCGTTTGCGTGGACCCATCTGTACGCGAGCCACATCAACGGCGAGCCGCAGGCCAACTACTACCGCTGGCTGGCGCTGACCTATGTGACCACGCTGACCACCCACCCGGCGCTCAGCCTGCCATGCGGGCTGGACGACGCGGGCATGCCGTTCGGCCTGCAGATCGTCGGGCGTTTCAGGGCAGACCGGCACACGCTGGGCGTGGGGCACGCGCTGGAGCAGGCGTTCAAGGGTATCCCGGGGTTGGCGCGGCCGCGCCCCGACCTGTTCAAGCTGCAGGGCGCGCAGGCCGAGCCCGCGCTGACTTCCATCGTGACCGGTGCGCCCGACCCGCGGGACGCGCGCAGCCTGCCGCGCGAAGACCGGGTGGCGTCACAGGGCGCGGTGTCGGCTGTGTGACCAGCGCCAGTGCACCAGGATGAAGGCAACGAAGGACAGGCCATGGACTCTGTGACATACGACCATGTGGTGATCGGTGCGGGCATTGCCGGTGCCTCCGTGGCCTGGCAACTGGCGGCCGCGGCCACCAGCGCAGGCGATGCGGACGCGGCAACCCGTGTGCTGCTGCTGGAGCGCGAATCGCAGCCCGGCTACCACACCACCGGGCGGTCGGCCGCGCTGTACATGGCGACTTACGGCACGCCCAACATCCAGGCGCTGACCCGCGCGAGCCGCGGGTTCTACGACGCGCCGCCGCCCGAGTTTGGCGACACGCCCATCCTGTCGCCGCGGGGCGTGGTGTACGTTGCGGGGCCCGGACAGCTCGACCTGCTGCAGCAGGCCTACGACGACGCCCGCGCAGCGTCGCCCAATGTCGAGTGGGTCGACCACGCGGCGCTGATGGCGCTGCTGCCCTGTTTGAAGCCGGACGCCGTGGCGGCCGGCATGAGCGAGCCCGAAGCGGCCGACATCGACGTGCACGCCCTGCACCGGGGCTACCTGCGCGGCCTGCGCCAGCGCGGCGGGCAGGTGCTGACAAGCGCCGAAGTCACGGCCCTGGCCTGGGTGGGCGAGATCTGGCACATCACCCTGGCCGATGGCCGCACGCTGCAAGCCCGAGCCATCGTGAACGCCGCCGGGGCCTGGGCCGATGTGGTGGCCGCTCTGGCGGGCGTGCCGCCCATCGGCCTGGAGCCGCGCCGCCGCACGGCTTTCACCTTTGCCGTGCCAGAGGGCATGGACGCCAGCAACTGGCCTGCGGTGATCGGTATCGACGAAAGCTTTTACTTCAAGCCCGACGCCGGCCAACTGCTGGGCTCGCCTGCCAATGCCGACCCCACGCACCCGCACGATGTGGTGCCCGAAGAGCTGGACGTCGCCACCGGCATCTATCACATCGAAGAAATGACACGGTTCCAGATTCGCCGCCCGTCGCACACCTGGGCGGGCTTGCGCTCGTTCGTGCCGGACGGCGACATGGTGATCGGCTGGGACAACCACGTGCCGCGCTTCTTCTGGCTGGCAGGGCAGGGCGGCTACGGCATCCAGAGCGCGGCGGGCGCATCGCTGCTGGCGTGCCAGCTGCTGCGCGGGGAGCCGCTGGGCGATGAATTGGTGCGTGAGGGGGTGGTGCCGGAGGCGCTGTCGCCTGCGCGGCTGCGGTAGCGAAGGACCGGGGGCCGGGCGCGTTTGGCGCTAGCTCAGGCAGCGGGCGCCCCGGGCTGTGCACAGCGCCCTACCGGCCGCATTGCGCCGAAAACCCGCAGCGGCCGACTGCTGCCAGCGCTCAGGCGAAGGTATTGACCTGCGTGCCCAGCGTGCCAGATGTGGCCAGCGTCGGCTGGGGCATGGACTGCTGCATGGCGTCCAGCAGCGTGGAGGCGGATACGGCCTGTATGTCCAGCGCTTTCTTCAGCACCACCATGTTCAGGGCGTCCGATGTCTTGGCACTGGCCAGGGAGGTGGCGGTGCTGACGATGCTGTTGGCGAGTGCGACGTCCATGGCGGTTCCTTCGGTTGATGGTTCCGTATCGGCAGGTCAGGCCGAGACTTGAGGCCTGTTACCTTGTGTGACACCCTGGCCCCGCAGCTTGGAGCGGATAACAAAACTCAGCGAAGCGGTTCTTGCCAGGCGCTGCGTCGCAGGCACTAATAATTTTGTGAGCCCCTCTCAGTCGAGCGCAGGCACGCCCAGACCGCCACATGTGGCCAGGTCGGACGCCGATCCGTCCGGCAACTGGCGCGCCACATCCCGCAGGGCCGTGCGCAGGCCTTCCTCCAGCGTGGGGTGATAGATAGGCATCCCCAGTAGGCACTGCACGGTGAGCTCCCGATGGATGGCGAGCGCCAGCAGGTGTGCCAGGTGCTCGCCGTCGGGTGCGCACAGCTCGGCACCCAGCAGGCGGCCGGTGATCTTGTCGGCATGGACGAGCAGCCGCCCGTGGTTGTGCAGGGCAGCCCGGGCGCGGCCCTGGTCGGCAAAGCCCACGGTGCCCGTCACGGTGTGGGTTGGGTCGAGGTCTTCCAGGCGCTGGCCCACAGTGGCAATGTTAGGGTCGCAGAACACGATGGCCAGCGGGGTGCGGCGCTGGAACCGCGTGGGCGTGTCGGCCATGGTGTTCATGCCGGCGATGTGGCCTTCGTCCGCGGCCTCGTGCAGCAGCGGAACCTGCGTGTTGGCGTCGCCGGGCATGAACACCCGCAGGCTGCCGACCTGCAGCGTTTTCGGGTCGACCTGCGGCAGGCCGCGCTTGTCGAGCGGTACCCCCAGGGTATCCAGCCCCAGGTGTTCGATGTTGGGAGTGCGCCCCATGGCGGCTATCACCTGGTCCACCACCACCCGGTTCGGGCCGCTGGACACCTCGATGCCGCCGGCCACCTCGCGCAACTGAGCGGGTTCGCCGGTGTGCAGCACCATGTCTTTCTTGAGTAGCGCGGCCAGTTCTTCATTGAGGCCGGGGTCGCTCAGCCCCGCCAGCGTGTCGCCCGTGCTGAATGCGGCCACCTGCAGGCCCAGCCGCGCCAGCGCCTGCGACAGCTCCACGCCGATGGCTCCCATGCCGACCACGGCGATCCGCGGGCCCAGTGTGGCTTGTTCGAACAGCGTGTCGGTGGTCAGCATGCGGTCGCCGAAGGCGAGCCATTCCTCGGGTACCTTGGGGCGCGATCCGGTGGCGATGACGATGCTCTTGGCCTGGTAGACCTTGCCGTCGATGTCCACCGTGCCGGGCCCCAGCAGCGTGGCGCGGCCCGAGATGCTGGCGTGGCCCAGGTTGTCGGTGGCTTTCATCACGCCGGCCACGAAGTCGTCGCGCAGGGCGCGCACACGCTGCAATACGGCGGGAATGTCGGCGCTCAGCGCATCGCCACCGCGTATCCCGAATTCTTCGAACGCATGGCGGCGGTGGAAGGCGTTGGCGGCTTCGATGAGGGTCTTGGACGGCATGCACCCCACGCGGGCACAAGTGGTGCCCCAGGGGCCGTCGTTCACGATGAGGTAGCGGCTCGTGCGTTTGCGCACTTCGCGCAGGGCAGCCAGGCCGGCGGTACCGGCGCCAATGATGATGGTGTCGAGCGGTTCGCTCATGGGGTGGGCTCCTTGGCAAACCTTGGTGCGGGGAGTGTGCGGTAGTGTGACGCCGGTGGGTGTAGGAGCACAGGCATTTGTGGCGCTTACGCGTCCAGCCATCCCACGCGGCCTTGGCCGATGTCGTTGATGCGCCGCACAAAGGCGGCTGCCTGTATCTCCGGCAGCCGCAACTGCAGGGTGACCAGCGAGCCGTGGCCGACCTCGCCCAGCTCGGCGGCTGCGGCCTCGATCTCGCGGCGCAGCAGGCCTTCGAGTGCATAGGGCACCTGGCACTGCAGCGTCGCCATGCGCTGCAACGGCACCTTGGGCGCAGTGAGCAGAGCCTGTGCTACAGCATCGGTGTAGGCCCGTACGAGGCCGCCAGCGCCCAGCTTCACGCCGCCGAAGTAACGCACCACGGTGGCCAGCACGCCCTCCAGGTCCTGGTGGCGCAACACGTCCAGCATGGGGCGCCCGGCGGTGCCGCTCGGCTCGCCGTCATCCACCGCGGCAGACTGCCCGCCCGCCAGCAGCGCCCAGCAGATGTGCGCCGCGCCGGGATGTTGCTGCCACAGGGCATTCACGGCGGCCTGCGCGCTGGCCCGGTCGGCCATCGGTTGCACGCACCCGATGAAGCGGCTTTTCTTGATGGTGATGTCGCTGTGCGTAGGCGAAGCCAGGGTGTAAGGCATGGGGCGCCGAGTTTACGGCGCGGGGGGCCGCGCCGCTTCCCCGACGAGCGACCGACCTGCGCCGACCCACGCCGACCTGTGCGCGTTTGTGGAACGGACGCAACACCCAAGCGCCTGTTCGGCCTTGCTGGTAACACAGAGCCACGGAGTGTGCGTTTGGTCACACGGGAATATGGCGTCTGTTCCTACACTTTGTTTTTGTGGCGGCGATCTAAGCTCGCGCTACAGTTTCGAAGCAGTCACACTTAGTTCTCAACTTTCAACGTTGCTTGACGAAAGCGGATATGTCGACCTCGGTGTCGGCACTCAGCCCACCGACGGAACAAAGGAACCGCCATGTTCGCCATTCCCCTCATCGCCCCTTTGCACGAAACCCTGACCAGCCATGTGTTCGGCAGGTTCATGTCTCGCTCCGCGCAAAGCGCTGCTAGCGATGCGGTCATGGCATCACCCCTGGTGGGCGAGTCGGTGTTCGACGACACGGTGCCCGATCTGGCCCAACGGGTGCGCGAAACCGGCGAGTGGTAAGCCGATGGTCGGTGCATGTGCCGCCGTGGCTTCGCGCCTAAGCACCCTCGGCCAGCGTGCGTGACATCACCACGCTGGTGTAGTTGGTCAGCGGCCTCCAGTCGCACTCGCCCACCACGCGGTAGCCCCAAGATTCATACATCGCAATCAGTGTCGAAGCAGGCTGGGCCGTATCCAGGCCCATGACGCTGGCACCTGCCTGCTGCGCAAACGCGGTGGCGTAGGTGTGCAATTGCTTGCCATACCCCCGTCCCTTGGCGTCGGGCGAAATGCAGAACTGGCAAAACGTCCAGACACCGGGATCGCGGTACAGCGCCACCGGCGACTCCCGCTGCGGTGGCCGCAAGGTGATGGTCCCTACGTACTTGTTTCCTTCCAGCATCACCAATCCGCGGCCGGACGCATAGCGCTTGGCCGTGTCCTCCACCGACTGGTGCGTGCCCCAGTAGCGCAGACCCTGCGCGCCGTGGGGCGCATAGGCCGAGTGGATGAGGTGGGTCAGTTGCTGCAGGTCATCGCTGGCGCTGACGGGGCGGATGAGGATTTCAGTGCTGGCGGTCATTGGGTGAAAGGGCGGAAAGCCTTGGCGCGATGATGGCATGCGGCTGGCGGGCACAAGCCGCGACCCAGCCTTGGCTCAGAGCTTGAGCTCCCAATGCTCCCCGACCAACTGCTGCCCGAACCCTTCGTAGGGCTCTGACTTGACCCGCGTGAAGCCGCGTTTGCCGTAAATGCCACGGGCCGCTGCGAGGCAGCTGTTGGTCCACAGCACCATCTTCTTGTAGCCCTTGGCGCGGGCAAAGGCAATGCACTCGTCGGTCAGGCGTGCGCCCAGGCCCAGCCCGCGGGCCTGGGGCGACAGGATCAGCATGCGCAGCTGCGCCACGGTAGGGGACTTGCGCACCACGAACACGGCGCCCACGCGCTCGCCGTCGAGCTCGGCGATCCAGCAGCGCTCCCACTGGGGCTGGAACTTGGTCACGAACTGCGCGGCGATGTCGGCCACCAGTGCCTCGAAGCGGGCGTCCCAGCCGTACTCGCGCCAGTAGATATCGCCATGCTGTTGCACCACCCAGCCCATGTCGCCCGGCACGGGGTCGCGCAGGACGACCACCTTGGCGGCGGGGGCGCTGCTGGTTGGTTCCAGCACGGCCTCGATGCGCTGCATGGCGTCGACCACCTCCTGGCGCCGGGCCGGGGGCAGGGGGGCGAGCAGGGCGGCGGCTTCGTCACGCGATCGCTGCTGCAGCGGCTCGAAGGCATCGCGCCCTGCGGCAGTCAAGACCAACACGCTCTGGCGCGCGTCCCGGGCGCTGGGGCTGCGGCTGATCCAGCCCGCCGCTTCAAAACGACGCAGGATGCGGCTCAGGTAGCCCCCGTCCAGGCCCAGGTCCCGCGCCAGTTCGCTGGCCACCAGGCCATCGCGGTGGGCCAGCTCGTACAGCACGCGCACATCGGTCAGCGACAGGTCGCTGCCCAGGAAGGGGTCCAGCACACCCACGCGGCGGGTAAAAAACCGGTTGAACCGGCGCACGGCTTTCACGGCCTCCGGGCCTACCGGGGGCATGGTTGCGGCAGGCGGCGTGGGCGCAGCACCTGCAGAAGAGGTGCCTGCCTTGGACGTATTTGCGCTCATGGTTGCCTTTGTCATTTAATTGATTGACTGAGGCAAGTATATGCCTGATGTAGATCAAGCCTGTCAGCGCCAGGGGGAAGTGCTTTCAGGGCGACAAAAAGTGCCCACTCACGTAAAATCGCGGGTTACCCACCACAGCCGCGCCCCACGAGGCCCCATCGCACATGGGCTGGCCGCGCTCCCCATCTGAATGAACGCCCCCGTCGACGTCTCCTTTTTTGCGCGCGCCGCAAAGCCATTGACCAGCTACCGCCCGTACTGGGCCAAGCGCTTTGGCACGGCCCCGTTCTTGCCGATGAGCCGCGCCGAGATGGACAAGCTGGGCTGGGACAGCTGCGACATCATCCTCGTCACGGGCGACGCATATGTCGACCACCCGAGCTTCGGCATGTCCGTCATCGGCCGCACGCTGGAGGCCCAGGGCTTTCGCGTGGGCATCATCGCCCAGCCTGATTGGCAGAGCGCCGAGCCCTTCAAGGTGCTGGGCAAACCCAACCTGTTCTGGGGCGTGACGGCAGGCAACATGGATTCGATGATCAACCGGTACACCGCCGACCGGAAGATCCGCAGCGACGACGCCTACACCCCCGGCGACATCGGCGGCAAGCGTCCCGACCGCGCCGCCATCGTGTACAGCCAGCGCTGCCGCGAGGCCTACAAGGACGTGCCCATCATCCTGGGCGGCATCGAAGGCAGCCTGCGCCGGATTGCCCACTACGACTACTGGAGCGACAAGGTCCGCCGCTCCATCGTGGTGGACGCCAAGTGCGACCTGCTGCTGTACGGCAACGCCGAGCGCGCCCTGGTCGAAGTGGCGCACCGCATCGCGGCGCGCGAGCCGGTCGAGACCATCACCGACGTGCGTGGCACCGCCTTCGTGCGCCGGCCTGACGACGAGACGGGCAAGGGCTGGTTCGAGATCGACTCCACCAGCGTGGACGAACCCGGCCGCGTGGAGGCGCACGTCAACCCCTACATGACGACCAGCGAGCAGGCCGCCGCGCAGGGCAGCACCTGCAGCAAGGACGATGCTCCTGATTCGATAGCTGCTGGCGCAGGCGCAGCAAGCGGTAGCGGCCAAAACAGCCCCAATCCTGCGATCCAGCCCATCCAGTTCGTCGCCAACCCGGCGCTCAAGGCCAAGCTCAAGGTGCCGCCGCGCGACAAGAGCGTGATCCGCCTGCCCAGCTACGAGCAGGTCAAGAGCGACCCGGTGCTGTACGCCCACGCCAACCGCGTGTTGCACCTGGAGACCAACCCCGGCAACGCCCGTGCCCTGGTGCAGGCCCATGGCGAGGGCGTGACCGCCCGCGACGTATGGATCAACCCGCCGCCCATCCCGCTGACCACGGCCGAGATGGACTACGTGTTCGACCTGCACTACGCGCGCGGCCCGCACCCGAGCTACGCCGACGAGAACGGCAGCCACGACCACGGCACCAAGATCCCCGCGTGGGAGATGATCCGCTTCAGCGTGAACATCATGCGCGGCTGCTTTGGCGGCTGCACCTTCTGCTCCATCACCGAGCATGAAGGCCGCATCATCCAAAGCCGCTCCGAGGATTCCATCATCCAGGAGATCGAGGACATCCGCGACAAGGTGAGCGGCTTCACCGGCACCATCAGCGATCTGGGCGGCCCCACGGCCAACATGTACCGCCTGGGCTGCAAGAGCCCCGAGATCGAGGCCGCCTGCCGCAAGCCCAGCTGCGTGTACCCCGGCATCTGCTCCAACCTGGGCACCAACCACGACCCGCTGATCAAGATCTACCGCCGCGGCCGTGCCTTGAAGGGCATCAAAAAGATCCTGATCGGCTCGGGCCTGCGCTACGACCTGGCCGTGAAGAGTCCCGAGTACGTGAAGGAGCTGGTGCAGCACCACGTGGGCGGCTACCTCAAGATCGCGCCCGAGCACACCGAGCAGGGCCCGCTCACCAAGATGATGAAGCCGGGCATCGGCAGCTATGACAAGTTCAAGCAGATGTTCGAGAAGTTCAGCGAAGAGGCGGGCAAGAAGCAGTTCCTGATCCCGTACTTCATCGCCGCGCACCCGGGCACCAGCGACGAGGACATGATGAACCTCGCCATCTGGCTCAAAAAGAACGGTTTCCGCGCCGACCAGGTGCAGACCTTCTACCCGAGCCCCATGGCCACGGCCACAGCCATGTACCACAGCAACAAGAACCCGCTGCGCAAGATCACGCGCGACAGCGAGGCGGTGGACATCGTGCGTGGCGACAAGCGCCGCCGCCTGCACAAGGCCTTTTTGCGCTACCACGACCCGAACAACTGGCCCCTGCTGCGCGATGCGCTCAAAGCCATGGGCCGGGCCGATTTGATCGGCAATGGCAAGCACCATTTGATCCCGACCTTCCAGCCGCTGACTGATGGCGGCTACCAGAGCGCCCGCCGCAAGAATTCGACCCCCACCGGCGCCAAGGCTGCCGTGGTGCCCGCATCGCGCAGCGTGCAGCAGCCGACCAAGGGCCGCATTCTGACGCAGCACACGGGCCTGCCGCCGCGTGTGACGGGCTCTGGTACGGCGCCCGCAGGCCGGCCTGCACCCTCTGGTGCAGGCAAGGGCAACGGCAAGGCATTCAAGAAAGCCCGGTAGGCGCCGCCGTCCCCAGCAATTGCTCCAGCGGCACGGGCTTGGCCACCGCGTAGCCCTGGGCATAGTCCACGCCGATGGTGCGCAACGCATCCACGATGGCGTCGGACTCGGCAAACTCGGCAATCGTCTCTTTGCCCATCACGTGGCCGATGCGGTGGACCATCTCCACCATGGCGCGGCTGGTCGGGTCGTGCAGCAGGTCCTTCACGAAGGCACCGTCGATCTTGAGGTAGTTGACCGGCAGGTGCTTGAGGTAGGTGAACGACGACATGCCGGCACCAAAATCATCCAGTGCGAACCGGCACCCGAGCTGCTGCAGCTCTTTCATCAGGCGCACTGCGTTGGGCAGGTGCGATATGGCGCTGGTTTCGGTGATCTCAAAGCACAGCAGCGCGGGGTCGAGCCCCGACTCGGTGAGGGCGGTGCGGATGTACTTAAGCAGGCTGTCGTCCCCCAGGCTGGTGCCTGAGAGGTTGATGGCGCAGGTGTGCAGCGCCCGCGCACCGGGCGTGCGCTGGTGGCGGGCCAGTGCCTGCAGCGTGTGGCGGATGACCCAGCGGTCGATGGACGGCATCATCCCGTAGTGCTCGGCGGCCGGAATGAAGGTGCCTGGCGACACCAGCTCGCCGTTTTCTTCGCGCAGGCGCAGCAGCACCTCCATGTGCAAGCCTTCGTCGCCCCGGGTCTGCAGCGCACGGATGGTCTGGGCGTGCAACTGGAATTGCCCATGCTCCAGTGCCAGGCGCAGGCGCCTCACCCAGTCCATGTCGCCTTCGCGCCGGGTCATCTCGATGTCTTCGGGCTGGTAGATAAACACGCGGTTGCGCCCGCCTTCCTTGGCGCGGTAGCAGGCCATGTCGGCCACGCGCATGGCCTCCTGGATGGAGGTGAGCGCAGGGATGAGTTGCACCATGCCGATGGACAGGCCGGTGGTCAGTTGCTCGCCCTCCCACGTCAGGCGCAGGTCCTGGCCGGCCTGGCGCAGCTGTTCGGCAATGCGTGCCGAGGGCCCCGCGGGGCAGTCTTTCAGCAGGATGCCGAACTCGTCGCCACCCAGCCTTGCGAGGGTGTCGCCATCGCGCAGGTGGCTTTGCAGCATGCGGCAGACCTCCCGCAGCATCTCGTCGCCGGCCTGGTGGCCGCAGGTGTCGTTGATGAGCTTGAATTGGTCCATGTCTACGTACAGCAGCGACCCCTCGCGGCCCGGCTGGCGTGGGCGGTGGAGCAGGGCTTCCAGGCGCAGTTCGAACTCGCGCCGGTTCACCAAGCCGGTCAGTGCGTCGTGGCTCGCCTGCCAGGACAGTTGCTCCACGTACTGCTGCTCGCGCGTGACGTCGTGCAGCACCAGCACTGCGCCGGTCACCGTGCCATGCTGGCGCAAGGCAGAGGCCATGAGCTTGGTGGGCACCACCGTCTGGTCGGGCCGCACGATGGTGTGGTGGTGGGAGGGGTCTTGCAGGGGGCCATGGGTGCCTTCGCTGGCGTCCCCGCCATCGTCGCTATGTCTATTGCGGTAGTCGTTTCCGTAGTCGTTGCTGGGGGTGGCCAGGATGTCTGCTACCAAGGTGGCGGCAGTCGCCGCGCTGCGCCCGTCGCTGTCGAATTTCAGGACATCTTCGAGTGGCCGCCCGGCAGCCTGCGATGCAGCATGCCCCAGCAGATGTTCCGCCGCGGGGTTCATGTAGACGATTTGGCCATGGACGTTGGTGGTGATCACTGCGTCGCCGATGGCCGTGAGCGTGGTGCGCGCCTGTTCGCGCTCGGCGCTCAGGGCGCGCTCGGCGCGGCGGCGCTGGGTGAGCAGGGTGTGGGTGTGCCATAGCGTCAACACAATCAACGTGGCCGCCATGCCGCCGTTGAGCCACATCAGCAGCAGCACGATGCGGCGCGAGCTGTTGCCCAGCGCCTCGCTGAACCCGCGGGCAACGGGGGTCACGCCGGCGTTGATGTCGCGGATCGTGGCTTGCCAGTGCACCCGGGTGATCTCGTCCACCTGGCCCAGCTCGGTCTCGTGGCGGATCTCGTGCGACAAATCGCGCAGCGCGCTGATGTATTCGTCGCCCACCAGCCAGAACGCCAACGGCTTTTGCACGATGTCGAATTGGTGGAAGTACCGCAGCAGCCAGATCAGGCTGTCGATATCGTCCGGGTGGTTGCCGCCGCGCGCAAAACCTTCGCGTGCCAACGCCACCTGCACCTGTCCCGGCTGCAAGGCCAGGCGGGCCGCGCGATCACCCAAAGGGACTTCCATCGCCTGCGTGAAGCTGTCGAAAGCATGGGGCGATCCGTTGGCGGCGTATTGACCCAGGTAGTAGATGGCATCTTTTTGCCCTTTGGTCCACAGGCTCTCGCCAGCCACGAAGGCCCGCACGGTGGACAGCACATACAGGCTGGCCGTGGCGCAGGCGGCCAGCAGCAGCACCATCGCAATGAAGGGCCAGTTCAGCCGCAACGTCAGCTGCAGGGGACTTCGCTCACCGGACTGCAATGCATCCATCGATTGATCTCCCACCGGGTGCCAAGGCGCCTAGGCTTTTGTGCGGCCACCTCGCGCGAGGGGCCTGGGCCATGCAGGCGCCACCTTCCGAAGGCTCACTGGCGCAAGGGCACCGCCAGGAGGTATCAACGCACTATATAGCGATCATCCGGCAAATGCATGCAAAGCGTGGCGCCGGCCAGCGTGATCTGCGCGCAGCCGAGGCAACGCGTGGGGGCCCAAAGAAAAAGCCCAGGGCAGGTTGTCTGCGCTGGGCCGGTGCGTGAGGTTTGAAAGCGCTTGCCTTCGCCCCACGGGGTGGAATGCAATAAGTCTTACGGCGACGGCGAAGCGGCGCGCGTGCCCACCACCACGGACTGCTGGTCATCCGGCAGGGCCGGCGTGACCAGGTCTTCGATGATGAACGTGCGGTAGTAAAAGGCAGCCACCGCGCCCTCCGGGGTGATGGCGGACACCAGCGCATCTGCGTTGTCCTTGTCGTCCATTTTCACCAGCATGCCGTGGTGGCCGGTGCCGGCCAGGTCGGCAATGCGGCGGACCATGTCGCCTTCGGCGCCGACGGAGGGCAGGGGTGCATCGGCTGTGCCCAGGGTGCGCACGATGTCCTGCAGGATGACATCGGGGCTCGCATAGGCTGCATCGCCCGTATGGCCAGCAGCCTGCAAGGCCGCAGCAGCCTGGCGCACGCAGTCCTCGTCTGGGAACAGCGCAAATACGTGGCCGGTGGGGTAGAAGGTACCGCCCATGTTGGTCATGGACGAATCAAGAATCAGAGGTTTCATGGCCATCTCCCGGTGGTGTTGGAACTCTCTGGATTGAAACCGGGCGCGGGTGCAGGCCGTGTAGGTCGGTGGGCCTTTTTGCCGTCAGCAGGCTGTTTTTTGAGATGAAAATCGCCTCTCCCGCTTGATGTGTAAGCGCCAGCAGCTATTAATTGTGTAGCAATGCACCACGGCACACGGTGGCAGCTAGCGTCCTACCCCGGCGATCCATGCCACCAGTGCCGCGCAGTGCACCACCACGGTCACCCAGTAGACGGCGCGGAAATCCTGCTTGCTCGACTTGTGCCGCATGGCCTGTTGGGCCAGCCACGCGGCAGGCCAACCACCCGCCAGGCCGAGCAGGTGCAGGTGGCTTTCCGCGGTGCGCCAGCGCCCGTCGATGGCTGCGCTCTTGTCGGCTGCGTAGGCCCAGAATGTGATGGCGTTGACTGCCACCGCAGCGGCCAGCGTCGGTGCCAGTGGCAGCTGGCGCGTCCAGATACCCCAGGCCAGCAGGGCAAGCCATCCGAAGGTCAGCAGTAGCGCCAGGCTGCCGGATGCCGGGCTGCCCGCAGCCTCCCGTGGTCGGCGTCGCCGTGGGCTCCGAGGGGCCCGCGCTGTGTGGCCCACATGGCTGCGCTGATGTTGATGTTGCTGCTGATGCGGTGCGGCGCGGCCGCGGGATGGCTCGTCGCGCGCAGTGCGGGCGCTCGCAGCCCATGGCTCCGTCGCTGTCGGTTGTACCGCCATGGCCCGCGGTCCCTTGCCGCCGACGTGGATCTCTTCGTACTGGACGGCCAGGCCTTCACGGGGTGGAGCGCTGCCACGAAAGTCGCGCACATGAAAGAACACATCGGCCGACGTACCGGGGCTGCGGATGAAGCCGAAAGCGCGCGTGGCGTCCCAGCGGATGACGGTGCCTTGCTTTTGCATCGGGTGTCGGTGCCTCAGGCCAGGGTGTGCAGCGGAATGTCCTGCGCAGCCGCCAGCGTATCGAGCTGCGCACGCGTCTGGCTGAGCAGGAACCGGGCTACCGCCTGGTGCGTAGCTGCGGCGCGCAGCACGTCGGCATCGCCCATCGCGGGCAGGCCTGCGGCGGCACACAGGCGGGCGGCAAAGTGTGGCTCCAGCGCAGCCACTGCCACGCGGCCATCGGCACAGGGGTAGATGCGGTAGCCCGCGTGGTGGCCGCCCACGTCACCGTCAGGCGTGGTCAGCCCCCAGTCGCGGGGTTGGGCCAGCCATGCGGCAGCGTCGGCCAGCGCGACTTCGATGCACACGCCGCTGCCGGTGTGGGCGCGCTCCAGCAGTGCCTGCAGCACGGCTTCGCTGGCCATTAGCGCACCGCCCATGTCGGCGTAGAGGGTGGGGGGCATCTCGGTGCCTGTCACCAGCCCGGCGTCGGCCAGGTAGGTGAGGTCGTGGCCCGGCTCCTCGGCCCGTTCGGCCGCGGCGCCCACGATGCGCACCAGCGACAGGCGCGGGTAGCGCGCCTGCAGCGCATCCCATGCCAAGCCCAGCTTGGCCAGCGCCGACGGCCGAAAGGAGGTGATCAGCACATCGGTGCGCACCAGCTCTTCATGCAGCGCTGCCTGCCCTTCAGGCGTCTTGAGGTGGGCCTGCACCACCCGCACGCCCGCATGCAGCGTGGCGTAGGCGGCGGGGCTGTAGATGCCCATGGGGTCGGCGCTGGGTTGGCCGGGCGCGGGAGGTGGTTCCAGCTTGGTGCACTCTGCGCCCAGGTGGGCGCAGCGCATCAGTGCAGCGGGGCCGGGAAGGTTGAGCGCCAGGCTCAGGATGCGGGTGTTGCGAAGCGGCTGGGGCCGGGTGGCGGCCTGTGGCGTCACGGTGGAAACAGTCATGGATGGCATGGCGGTAGCGTTGGGTGGCACAGGGCGCCGGCGGTGGGGCAGGGCACCCCAGGCCGAAACCGGTTGGAACTTTTGGCAGCGGCAAGCGCTCCCTCCAGCGTTATACATAATTTGTTACGCTTCCTGACCCATGCAACGCAGAACTTCAATGGCCGCCCTGGCCGGCCTGGCCACATTTCCGGGAGCTTTCTCCATGACATCTTTGAGCCATGCCGCCGCATTGCCCCAGTTGCAGGCCTTGAAGCCGTCGCCACGCATGCCCGTGCTGTTCGTAGGCCACGGAAGCCCCATGAATGCAATCGAAGACAACGCCTGGCGCCGCAGCTGGCAGGCCACGGGCACTGAGCTGATGGCGCGCGCGGTGCAGCCGCAGCTCATTCTGTGCGTGTCGGCCCACTGGCTCACGCGGGGCGGCTGGCAGGTCACCGGCATGGCGCAGCCCAAGACGATTCATGATTTCGGCGGCTTTCCGCAGGCGCTGTTCGACCAGCAGTACCCCGCACCGGGTGCGCCTGTGGTGGCGCGCAGTATTGCCCAAGAGTTGAAGTCGCCGGCCACGGGCGCAGCGCTGGGTGTGGACGAGGGCGAATGGGGGCTCGACCACGGCACGTGGTCAGTCCTCAAGCCCATGTTCCCCAAAGCGAACATTCCGGTGCTGCAGCTGTCCATGGACTACAGCCGAGCTCCGGCCGAGCACTACGCGCTGGGCCAGCAACTCAAAGGCCTGCGCGACCGCGGCGTGTTGATTGTCGGCAGCGGCAACATCGTGCACAACCTGCGCGCATCGCGCCGCGGCTCTGCCGCCAACGAGGCCTACGACTGGGCCACCGAATTCGACACGGTGGTGCAGGACCAGATCAGGAAGGGCCAGCTGGGAGCCCTGCAGGACTTTCAGAAGCTGGGCGCTGTGGCCCAGCAGGCGCACCCTACGCACGAGCACTATCTGCCTCTGCTGTACGCAGCGGGCGCGGTGGAGTCCAGCGAGATGCCGCGGTTTTTCAACACGGGCTACCAGTCGGCGTCGATCTCGATGCGGTCGGTGTGGTGGGGTTGAGCGGTCAGGTGCGTAGGGGCGGGCGGCGTGGCGCGCAACCGCCCAGGGCGACGGTCTTCGAAGCCTGGCTGTAGCGAGCGCTGCGTACGTCCCATGCTGAAGGGCAACGCCTTCCATCGGCACTGAGGCTCAGAACCCGGGGTGGATGGCTGTCCAATTGCCCTGGCGGGCAATACCATCATTGACGCCTCGAACTTGGCTCTACGGACGTTGCCGAGGCGTCCATATAGCCAGAACGCAGTACGGGCACGGGCTCGCTCGGCTGGGCTCGGTTCGGCTCCATATCCAGCTTTCAACCGTTCGTTCAGATCACGCGTTCCCCAGGGCCCCGCTTTCACATCTGCACGCTAGGACTCCATGCCTCCCGGTCATCGGCAAAGCACATTGAGCTACCGGTCCATGGCTACGCTGCCGGGACTACAAGGCGTCAGGTTGACAGCCGACCCGCCGGCCCTGCGGGCCGCCATATCGTGCATTCAGCAGTGTTGATCTGCAGCGTCGAATGGATGGCTGCGGACCTTGGCGTCACCCTTTTCTTTGCCTTTACCTCTACCGATCACGCCATGCCTCTTCAGCTGCCACAGTCTTCCGCAGTGCGTGGCCTGGCACGTTCGTTGATGCGTTCATTCGCCAAGCCCTTGCGCAAACTTGGCAGCTTGCGCAGCCGCCGCCTCAAGGTTCCTCCCCGCCGCGTGATGGTGTGGTCGGTTTTCTCGGCATTGCCGATGACCATGGTGGTGCTGCTGGGAACCTACCTTTCCTATCATTTCCACGAGCAATTGGTGCAGAGCCGTTCTCAGGTGGACTACACCCACAGGGTCCTGGGCGAGGTCAACCAGCTGTTCATCCTGCTGCAGGACGCCGAGACCGGCCAGCGCGGCTTCGTCATCACAGGAGACGACAGTTATCTCGATCCCTACCAACAGGCGGTCGAGGCCGCCGGGCCGACGTTTGCGCGCCTCAGACAGCTGCTGGTGGGCAGCGCGATTCAGAACTCTCAGATGGACCGGCTCGAGGTGTTGATCGATGACAAGCTCGGTGAACTGCGCGAGGTGATCGCACTGCGTCGCCAGGATGGCTTTGCCTCCGCAGGAACGAGGATCGCCATGGGCCAAGGCAAGCAGCTCATGGACGCCGTGCGCGCTGAAGTACAGGAAGTAGTGCGCACCGAAAAGTCGCTGCTGAACCAACGGCAGGAGGTCGCCAAGCTGCGGGAGCGTGAGTTGATGAAGGTGGGCATGTATGTGGCCGCCCTGTCCATCTTGATGCGCATTGTGCTGGCCATCACGTTGGTGCAGTTGCGCAAGCGCCGCGTGCTGGCCTGATCAGCGCCCTGGAAAGGGCTTGCGTTGCCGGATCATGGAGCGCCCTTGCTGGCTGCGGTGGACTTGGCTGCCGTGCCTTGAATGGTAAGCCAATGCCACCGGTCGCGGTAGCTTGAGGCCTTGGCTTCAAAAAGCGGCAGGTGCGGACACAGAGGGTTGGGCCGCAAAGTGCCCGCGTAAAGTTCCGCCAGCCCATAGGGCGCATACAGCATCGGCAAGGCTGGCGTTGCGCCCGGTTGCAGGCCCACACAGGTGCACGGCACCAGAAACCGCTCGATGCCGGCGCGCGACGACTGCAGTGCGTCGTAGGGAAACCCGAACCATTGCTCGTACCAAAGATGCACCCGGGCCTGGTTCTTGGCTTCCACCGTGATCGGCAGGTCCGAAAACAGGGCAGTGACGCGGGCCTGCACGCTATGTTCCGCGTCCTCCGACAGGTCTGCAGCGTCGAAGTAGAACAGGTCGTAGTCCTTGATGTGCGCAGTGGACGCCCACCCGGAGCGCAGGTTCCATACCGTCTGGAACAGGCAGCCCGCGACCAGCCAGGCATCCGGCAGGCCCAGAAGTGGCAAACGCTCCAGAATGGCCGCGTTGTGCGGGTTCTGGAGCGCTTCGGTCACAAAGCGGCGCTCGAGCGCCGCTCCCGTATCCAACTCAGACCACCTTGGCAATCGACTGGCAGACGTAGTCGATGTTCTTGCTGTTCAGCGCAGCCACGCACATGCGGCCGGTATCGGTACCGTACACGCCGAACTCATTGCGCAGGCGGACCATCTGGTCCTTGGAGAGGCCCGAGTAACTGAACATGCCTATTTGCGTTGTGATGAAGCTCATGTCCTGCTTCACGCCGGCGGCCTTCAGGCCGTCGACCAGCTTCTGGCGCATGGCCTTGATGCGCACGCGCATTTCGGACAGTTCTTTCTCCCACAGTGCGCGCAACTCGGGGTTGTTCAGGACCGCAGCCACCACCGCACCACCGTGGATGGGTGGGTTGGAGTAGTTGGTGCGGATGACGATCTTGAGCTGGCTCAGCACGCGGGAGGCTTCTTCCTTGTCCGTGCACAGCACCGACAGGCCGCCCACGCGCTCGCCGTACAGGCTGAAGCTCTTGGAGAACGAGGTGGACACGAAGAACGTGAGGCCGGCGGCTACGAACTTCTGGATCACGGCGCCGTCTTCGGCAATGCCGTGGCCAAAGCCCTGGTAGGCCATGTCGAGGAATGGCGTGAGGTTCTTGGCCTTGACGGCGGCAACCACTTGGTCCCACTGCTCGGGGGTGATGTCGTAGCCGGTGGGGTTGTGGCAGCAGGCGTGCAGCACGACGATGGTGCCGGCAGCGGCGGCGTTCAGGCTGGCCAGGAAGCCTTCGAAGTTCACGCCGCGCTTGGCAGCGTCGTAGTAAGCGTAGGTGTCAACTTCGAAGCCGGCGTTGGTGAACAGGGCGCGGTGGTTTTCCCAGCTGGGGTCGGAAATCAGTACCTTGGCGTTGGGGCTGACCTTCTTCAAGAAGTCAGCGCCGATCTTCAGGCCGCCGGTGCCGCCGATGGCCTGCACGGTGGCCACGCGGCCGGACGTGACTGGTTCGCTGTCGGCGCCGAACACCAGGCTCTTGACGGCGTTGTCATACGCCACGATGCCGTCGATGGGCAGGTAGCCGCGGGCGGTGGGGGCGGACATCATGGTCTTTTCTGCGGCCTGCACGCACTGCAGCAGGGGCAGCTTGCCGTTGTCGTCGAAATAAACGCCGACGCCCAGGTTGACCTTGTTGGGGTTGGTGTCAGCGTTGAATTGCTCGTTGAGGCCCAGGATGGGGTCGCGGGGGGCCATTTCGACGGCGGTGAACAGAGACATGAAAATCCTTGAAAGGTTGTCAGTAGCGAAGAATCCAGGCGTGGTGTACTGTGCCGGGTTCCGCCGATTTTAACGGCCTGCCCACACTACTCGTTGACTGCACCCATGCCGGATATCACACAGGTCATAACGGAAAAGCAAGACGGCGAATTCGTCAGCTTTCCCGATTCACCCTTCGAGCTGTTCCAGCCGTACCCGCCTGCGGGCGACCAGCCCGAGGCCATTGCCAAGCTGGTCGAGGGCCTGAACGACGGCGAAGCCTTCCAGACCCTGCTGGGCGTGACGGGCTCGGGCAAGACTTTCACCATGGCCAACGTCATCGCCCGTATGGGGCGCCCGGCCATCATCTTTGCGCCCAACAAGACGCTGGCCGCGCAGTTGTACAGCGAGTTTCGCGAGTTCTTCCCCAAGAACGCCGTCGAGTACTTCGTGAGCTACTACGACTACTACCAGCCCGAAGCTTACGTGCCGCAGCGCGACCTGTTCATCGAGAAGGACAGCGCGATCAACGAGCACATCGAGCAGATGCGGCTGTCTTGCACCAAGAGCCTGATGGAGCGGCGCGATGTGGTCATCGTGGCCACTGTGTCGGCCATCTACGGCATCGGCGAGCCCGAGAGCTACCACCGCATGGTGATGACGCTGCGCGTGGGCGACAAGCTGGGCCAGCGCGACGTGATCGCGCAGCTGATCCGCATGCAGTACCAGCGCAACGAGGCCGATTTTTCACGCGGCAAGTTCCGCGTGCGGGGCGACACGATCGACGTGTTTCCGGCCGAGCACTCCGAGCTGGCGATCCGGATCGAGCTTTTTGACGACGAAGTGGAGAGCCTGCAGCTGTTCGACCCCTTGACCGGCCGCGTCAAGCAAAAGATACCGCGCTTCACGGTGTATCCCAGCAGCCACTACGTCACACCACGTGACAAGGTGCTCACCGCTGTGGAGACCATCAAGCTGGAGCTGGCCGAACGCCTGCAGCAACTGTTGGCCGACGGCAAGCTGGTGGAGGCGCAGCGGCTGGAGCAGCGTACCCGGTTCGATCTGGAGATGCTCAGCGAAGTAGGGCACTGCAAGGGCATCGAGAACTACACGCGCCATTTGTCCGGCTCGCCGCCGGGCAGCCCGCCCAGCACGCTGACGGACTACATGCCCAAGGATGCGCTGATGTTTCTGGACGAGAGCCACCAGATGATCGGGCAGCTCAACGCCATGTACAGCGGCGACCGGTCGCGCAAGACCACGCTGGTGGAGTATGGCTTTCGGCTTCCGTCGGCTCTGGACAACCGGCCGCTCAAGTTCGAGGAATTCGAGCAGCGCATGCGCCAGGCGATCTTTGTGACGGCCACTCCCGCGGAGTACGAACGCACGCATTCCGGGCAGATCGTGGACCAGGTGGTGCGTCCGACCGGGCTGGTGGACCCGCAGGTCGAAGTGCGCCCGGCCACCCACCAAGTGGATGATGTGCTGCAAGAAATACGCATTCGCGTCGAAAAGCGTGAAAGAGTACTCATCACCACGCTGACCAAGCGGATGGCGGAGCAGCTGACGGACTACCTGACCGACAACGGCGTGAAGGTGCGCTACCTGCACAGCGATGTGGACACGGTCGAGCGCGTCGAGATCATCCGGGACCTGCGCCTGGGCGCTTTCGACGTGCTGGTGGGCATCAACCTGCTGCGGGAGGGGCTGGACATCCCGGAGGTGTCTCTGGTGGCCATTCTGGATGCCGACAAGGAAGGGTTCTTGCGTGCCGAGCGCAGCCTGATCCAGACCATCGGCCGCGCAGCGCGCAATTTGAACGGCAGAGCCATCCTGTATGCCGACCGAATCACCGAGTCCATGAAAAAAGCCATGGGCGAGACGGAACGACGCCGCATCAAGCAGATCGCACACAACGAGGAACACGGAATCACTCCGCGCAGCATTGTCAAGCGGGTAAGAGACCTGATTGACGGCGTGTACAGCGAAAAAGCCGGCAAGGATGCCGAGCGGCTGGAGCAGGAAGCCATGCGGCGCGCGCAGGTGGAGGACATGTCCGAGAAGGACGTGGCGCGCGAGATCAAGCGGCTGGAAAAGCTCATGCTGGAGCACGCGCGCAACCTGGAATTCGAGCAAGCTGCCCGCGTGCGGGACCAGCTCACGAAGCTCAAGGACCAGGCATTTGGTGCGCACGGGAACGATTCGGTGGCCTTGTGAATGGGCGTTGAAAGCGCCGGGTAAGACATCACTGATCAAATTGCGACCAGTTGGTTTTTTATCCCGACCAATTCGATAGGGATTTGTGTTATACTTGCACAAAATACTCAAGAAAACAGCCCAGCGATGAAGGGCTCCTTGCACGCCTTTGCAGGCGACCGCACGGAGAAGGGGCGGAGACGGTGCCTCATTGGCCATCAGCCAATGGCGGCGGTTTCTACAACGAACAAGCCTTAGCACAAGGAGCTTGCGATGCGTCTCACAACCAAAGGCCGTTTTGCGGTCACCGCCATGATCGATTTGGCCCTGCGCCAGAACAATGGCCCCGTCACGCTGGCTGCGATCAGCCAGCGGCAGCAAATTTCTTTGTCGTACCTCGAGCAGCTGTTCGGCAAACTGCGCCGCCACGAACTGGTGGAGTCCACCCGTGGCCCCGGTGGCGGTTACACCCTGGCCCGCAAGGCCGGTGATATCACCGTGGCAGACATCATCGTGTCGGTGGATGAGCCCATCGACGCGACCCAGTGCGGCGGCAAGGAAAACTGCCTGGGCGAAGCTGGTCGGTGCATGACGCACGAGCTGTGGGCGTCCCTGAACCAGCGCATGGTGGAGTTCCTCGATTCCGTCACGCTGCAAAAGCTGGTGGAAGAACAACTCGCCAAGGGTGTGCAGATCGAAGACAAGCCTGTGGTGCGCCGCGCGATCTCCACGACGCCGGTGGTCAAGCCCATCCGCGTGAACGCCCCGAACTCCGTTTTTGCCCTGGGCAACGTTTTCGCGAAGTCTTGAGCTTCGGTGCGCTGTGCTGACCCTGGGGTCGGCACCGCCCTGAACGTTATTTGAACATCGACCTTCTTCCTGCAAATCTGCCAGCCAGAAACTTCTACTGAGCCAGCCATGGACATGACCCCGCACTTCCCCATCTATCTCGACTACGGCGCCACCACCCCGGTGGACCCGCGCGTGGTGGACGCCATGATCCCGTGGCTGCGTGAGCACTTTGGCAACGCGGCTTCGCGCAGCCACGCCTGGGGCTGGGAAGCGGAAGCGGCGATCGAAAACGCACGTGGCCAAGTGGCCGACCTCATCGGTGCCGACCCGCGCGAGATCGTCTGGACCAGCGGCGCCACCGAGTCGATCAACCTCGCCTTGAAGGGCGCTGCGCAGTTCTACAAGGGCAAGGGCAAGCATCTCATCACGCTCAAGACCGAGCACAAGGCGGTGCTGGACACCGTGCGCGAGCTGGAGCGCCAAGGCTTCGAGGCAACCTACCTCGACGTGCAGGAAGACGGGCTCGTGAACATGGACGCCCTCAAGGCGGCCATCCGCCCCGACACCATCCTCATCAGTGTGCTTTTCGTGAACAACGAGATCGGCGTGATCCAGGACATTCCGGCCATCGGCGCGTTGTGCCGTGAAAAAGGCATTCTGTTCCACGTCGATGCCGCACAGGCCACCGGCCGTGTGGCCATCGACATGGCGACGCTGCCCGTCGACCTGATGAGCATGACGGCTCACAAGACTTACGGCCCCAAGGGCGTTGGCGCCCTGTACGTGCGCCGCAAGCCCCGCGTCCGTCTGGAAGCCCAGATGCACGGCGGCGGCCATGAGCGCGGCATGCGCTCTGGCACCTTGCCCACCCACCAGATCGTGGGCATGGGCGAGGCGTTTCGCATTGCCAAGGAAGAAATGGCCGAAAGCAATGCCAAGGCGCATGCCTTGCAGCAGCGCCTGCTCGACGGCCTGAAGGACATCGAACAGGTGTTCATCAACGGCAGCATGGAGCACCGCGTACCTCAGAACCTGAACATGAGCTTCAACTACGTCGAAGGCGAGTCGCTCATCATGGGCATCAAGGGTCTTGCGGTGTCGTCCGGCTCCGCCTGCACGTCTGCCAGCCTGGAGCCCAGCTACGTGCTGCGCGCCCTGGGCCGCAGCGACGAGCTGGCGCACAGCAGCCTGCGCATGACCATCGGCCGCTTCACCACGGAAGAAGAGATCGACTACGCGATCTCCACCATCCGCGAGAACGTGGCCCGCCTGCGCGAGCTGAGCCCGCTGTGGGAGATGTACAAGGACGGCATCGATATCAGCACCATCCAGTGGGCTGCGCACTGACCCCCAATTTCTGAAGATTCAAGAGGTACACATCATGGCTTACTCAGACAAAGTGGTTGACCACTACGAAAACCCCCGCAACGTCGGCTCGTTCGACAAGGGTGATGATTCGGTGGGCACCGGCATGGTCGGCGCGCCTGCCTGCGGCGACGTGATGAAGCTGCAGATCAAGGTGAACCCCGCCACGGGCGTGATCGAAGACGCTCGCTTCAAGACCTACGGCTGTGGCTCTGCCATTGCGTCGTCGTCGCTCGTGACCGAATGGGTCAAAGGCAAGACGCTGGACGAAGCGGCTGCGCTCAAGAACAGTGAAATCGCCGAAGAACTGGCACTGCCACCGGTGAAGGTGCACTGCTCCATCCTCGCCGAAGACGCGATCAAGGCCGCCGTGCTGGACTACAAGACCAAGCACGCAGCCACGGCCACCGCTGCTGCCTGAGTTGATCCACAAAGAGAGAGATATGGCCATCACGCTGACAGAAGCCGCTGCCCGGCATGTGAACCGTTACCTGTCCCGCAGGGGTAA
This sequence comes from Acidovorax sp. LjRoot194, assembly GCF_964253015.1. Taxonomy (NCBI): domain Bacteria; kingdom Pseudomonadati; phylum Pseudomonadota; class Betaproteobacteria; order Burkholderiales; family Comamonadaceae; genus Acidovorax; species Acidovorax sp. LjRoot194. The sequence continues at coordinate 2,749,416 of NZ_CAXUQB020000001.1, forward strand.
GGGACTGGGCGTGCGCCTGGGTGTCAAGACGACGGGGTGCTCCGGGCTGGCGTACAAGCTGGAGTACGTCGATGACTCCGCGCCTGAAGACATCGTGTTCGAGAACCACGGCGTCAAGGTGCTCATCGACCCCAAGAGCCTGGCGTACATCGACGGCACCGAGCTCGACTTCGTGCGTGAGGGCCTCAACGAGGGCTTCAAGTTCAACAACCCCAACGAACGCGATCGCTGCGGCTGTGGAGAGAGCTTCCGCGTCTGAGCCGGCTCTGGCCGAGTGCCTGCCAAACCGCCACCGCGCACCTTGCGTACTGGCGGTTTTTTGTTGACCTGCCCATTCGATATCCGACGACGAACCGCGCATGAACCTGCAATCTGACGACTTTGAACTCTTTGGCCTGGCGCGTGGCTTCGCGCAGGATCGAAGCGCCATTGATGCGCGCTGGAAGGAATTGCAGCGGGAGGCCCACCCCGACAAATTTGCGGCCCAGGGCGCCGCGGCCCAGCGCGTGGCCATGCAGTGGTCGGTGCGCATCAACGAGGCCTACCAGCGCCTGAAGGACCCGATGCGCCGTGCCGCCTACTTGTGCGAGCTCCACGGTGCGCCCATCCGTGCTGAGGACAACACCGCGATGCCCACCGCGTTCCTCATGCAGCAGATGGAATGGCGTGAGGCCTTGGAAGAGGCCGAGGCGGAGCCCGAACTGGATGCGCTGGACGACACCGTGGCGCAAGCCCGCCGGGAGGCGCTTGCCGAATGCGAAGCGCTGATCGATCGCCAGCACGACTATGCGGGTGCTTCCCAGCAGGTCAGAGCCCTCATGTTCATTGCGCGATTTGCCGACGACATCGAGCGCCGGCGAGAGCAACTGGGACAATAGCCCCTGTTCCTCGTGTTCCCCATTCAGAGGCAGGCCGTGACCCTGGTCTGCTTTCTTCGTTAGAGATACCGAATTCCCATGGCGCTTTTGCAGATTTCCGAGCCCGGCCAGTCCCCCGACCCGCACCAGCGGCGCATTGCCGTGGGCATTGATTTGGGCACCACGCATTCGTTGGTCGCTGCCGTGCGCAATGGCGTCGCAGAATGCCTGCCCGACGCGCAGGGCAGGGTGCTGCTGCCGTCGGTAGTGCGTTACCTGTCCAATGGCGGCCGCCAGATCGGCCATGACGCTGTGGCTGCGCAGACGCAGGATGCCCGCAACACGATTGCATCGGTCAAACGCTTCATGGGCCGTGGCCTGCGCGATGTGGTGGGCGCCGACAAGCTGCCCTACGAGTTCGTCTCGGGCAGCGAGCCACAGTCCGAAGGCATGGTCAGCTTGGCCACCGCCGATGGCGTCAAGTCGCCCGTCGAGGTCAGCGCCGAAATTCTGGCCACGCTCCGCTACCGGGCCGAAGACACCTTCAACGACGACCTGTACGGCGCGGTCATTACCGTGCCTGCGTATTTCGACGATGCCCAGCGCCAGGCTACCAAAGACGCTGCCAAGTTGGCCGGCATCAATCTGCTGCGCCTCATCAACGAACCCACTGCCGCGGCCATCGCCTATGGGCTGGACAACGCGAGCGAGGGTGTCTATGCCGTGTACGACCTGGGCGGCGGTACGTTCGACATCTCTATCCTGCGTCTCACGCAGGGCGTGTTCGAGGTGATAGCGACCGGCGGCGACTCGGCTCTTGGCGGGGACGACTACGACGCAGCCCTGGCGGACTGGGTGCTGGGCCAACTGAACCTTCAGGTGGACACCCCAGCCGACAAGGCGGCCGTGCGGATGGCGGCGCGGGCCTGCAAGGAAGCTCTGACTGCTACGGATTTGATAGCTTTCAGCGCCCAGCTGTCGAGCGGTAGCGTGCATTTTGATGTCAAGAAATCAGAATTTGAGGCCGCGACGGCCGAGTTGACCGCGCGCTCCATAGCTGCCGTGCGCCGCGCTCTGCGCGATGCGCATCTGGCCCGCGACGAGGTGCAGGGCGTGGTGATGGTGGGTGGCTCCACCCGCATGCCGCAGGTGCAGCGCGCCGTGGCGGAGTTCTTTGGCAAGGAGCCGCTGAACAACCTGAACCCCGACGAGGTGGTGGCCCTGGGCGCATCCGTGCAGGCCAACCAGTTGGCGGGCAACGACACCGCGGGCGACCTGCTGCTGCTGGATGTGACGCCGCTGTCGCTGGGCATCGAAACCATGGGCGGTTTGGTAGAGCGCATCGTGGCGCGCAACGAAACCATTCCCACGGCCAAGGCGCAGGACTTCACCACCTACAAGGACGGCCAGACCGCGCTGGCCATCCACGTGTTGCAGGGCGAGCGCGACCTGGTGCAGGACTGCCGCAGCCTGGCGCGCTTCGAGCTGCGCGGCATTCCGCCCATGGCGGCCGGTGCCGCCCGCATCAGGGTGACCTTCACTGTGGATGCCGACGGCCTGTTGAGCGTGAGCGCCAAGGAGCAGGGCAGCGGCGTGGAAGCGCGCATCGATGTGAAGCCTTCGTACGGCCTGTCTGACGACGAGATCGCCCGCATGTTGCAGGATGGCTTTGCCACCGCCGCGCAGGACATGAAGGCCCGTGCCGTGGTGGAAGCCCGTGTGGATGCCGACCGCATGCTCATTGCCACCGAAAGCGCGCTGAATGCCGATGGCGATGTGCTGCTGGCCGGGGAGCGTGCCCGCATCGATGCATTGATGGAGGCGCTGCGCCAGCAACGTGATGCAGACGATGCTGCCGTGATCGAGGCCGCCACCGAAGCCCTGGCCAAGGGCACCGAAGCCTTTGCAGCACAGCGCATGAACCGCGGTATTCAGCAGGCGCTGGCGGGCAAGAACGTGCAGGCGCTCTGAGCGACCACGCCCCGCCACCGACGCAACACGCACTGCGACCCCAGCACAACGACACCGCAAGACGACAAGAAGAACCGACCCATGCCCGTCATCAAGATCCTTCCCCACCCTGAATACTGCCCAACCGGCACTGAGATCACGGCGCCCGCGGGCACGTCGATCTGCGAGGCGCTGCTCGAGAACCACATCAACATCGAGCATGCCTGCGACATGAGCTGCGCCTGCACCACCTGCCACGTCATCGTGCGCCAGGGGATCAATTCGCTCAACGAGGCCGAAGAAGAAGAGGAAGACCTGCTGGACCGCGCATGGGGTCTGGAGCCACAATCGCGCCTGTCTTGCCAGGCCATCCTGGCGCAGCAGGACCTGGTGGTGGAGATTCCCAAGTACACCATCAACCACGCCAAGGAGAACCACTGATGAACGCAGCGTCGGGCCCCTCCAGCCAAGCTCGCGCCCCCTTTGCGGGCAGCGAAGCCACGAAGTGCCGTGCGTGGGGGCGCGTATGACCCGCCAGATCGTTCTCGACACCGAAACCACCGGGCTGTCGGCCGACAGTGGCGACCGCATCATCGAACTCGGTTGCGTCGAGCTGCTCAACCGCAAGCTCACGGGCAACAACCTGCACTTGTACTTCAACCCGGGCCGCGACAGCCATGAAGACGCGCTCAAGGTGCACGGCATCAGCAACGAGTTCCTGAAGGACAAGCCCAAGTTTGCCGAGGTGGCGGACGAGATCCTGCAGTACCTGCAGGGCGCCGAGATCATCATCCACAACGCTGCGTTCGACGTGGGCTTCCTGAACAAGGAGCTGGAGCTGACAGGCCGGCCCGGGTTTCGCACCTATGTGGAGAGCGTGACCGACACGTTGGCCATGGCCAAGGAGATGTATCCTGGCAAGCGCAATTCGCTGGACGCCCTGTGCGACCGTCTGGGCGTGGACAACTCCAGCCGCACCTTGCACGGCGCGCTGCTGGACGCCGAGCTGCTGGCCGATGTGTACATCAACCTCACGCGCGGCCAGGATGCGCTACTCATCGCAGACGACTCGCAGGAAGGTGCGGATGGCCTTGCGATACCTGCTGTGGACCTGCGCACGTTCAGCTTGCCGATCCTCACTGCCAGCGATGCTGAAAACGTGGCCCACGAAGAGGTGCTGGTGCAGATCGACAAGGCCAGCGGAAGCAAAACTATTTGGCGAATTGCCCAGGCTGCTTGAAAAGCTGTGCCATAATCGAAGGCTGTCGCAGCGACAAGGGTGATTAGCTCAGCGGTAGAGCACTGCCTTCACACGGCAGGGGTCACATGTTCGATCCATGTATCACCCACCACGCTTGCACAGACTTTCGTCCTCGCATCCGGTTCATCCGATGTGCTGGCGACGGGTGATTAGCTCAGCGGTAGAGCACTGCCTTCACACGGCAGGGGTCACATGTTCGATCCATGTATCACCCACCAATTCAAACCCCTGCAGGCTGCGGCCTTCAGGGGTTTTTTCATGGCCGGCCAAGGTGTGATGACCGCAGCATGGATCGCGCCGCCGTGTGTAGGCTGCAGCACAGGTGCCGTCCACGCACGGCCTCACATCGCGCACGCTGCACACACTGGCAAGTGCCGATCTCGTGCAAAAAGGCCCGGCGTGCCGCTAAAGTGTCAGGCGTTGCCGACTGCGCAACATGCCTCCAATGACGCGCCACCTTCGCCATGATCACCTTTCACAACCCCTTGCACCAAGGCCACGCGCCTGTCCATGAGTTCTACCGCGGCGAGCGCGTGCCGTGTTTTGAGAAACCCGCGCGCGTCGACTACGTGGAAGAGGCGCTGCGCCTGCGCGGCCATGACCTCGCCGCGCCGGATGTCGACAGCGCTGCGGTTCTGTCAGAGGTGCATTCACAGCGCTACCTCGCGTTCCTGCAAACGGCGTGGCAGCAGTGGGTGAGCGTTGATCCAGCCAATGCGGCAGTGCAGCCCTTTCCTTCGGTCTGGCCCGTGCGCACTTTGCGCAGCGATGTGGAGCCCGACAACTTTGTGGCGCGCCTGGGGCTGTACTCCATGGACAACGGCACGCCGATGGCTGCCGGCACCTGGGCTGCAGCCAAGGCCGGGGCTGACGCCGCTGCCAGTGCCGCGGCGCGTGTCGCTCAAGGGGCTCGCGCTTCTTTTTGCTGCACCCGCCCTCCGGGCCACCACGCCGGCCCTGACTTCATGGGAGGCTATTGCTTTTTGAACAATGCCGCCGTGGCTGCACAGGTGTTGCGCAACCAGGGTGCGGGCCGGGTCGCGCTGCTGGACGTGGACTACCACCACGGAAACGGCACCCAGAGCATCTTCTACGAGCGCTCCGACGTGCTGTTCATCAGCATCCACGGCGACCCGCGCACCGAGTACCCCTTCTATCTGGGTCATGCGGACGAGACCGGGGCGGGGCAGGGGGCGGGCTTCAATCTCAACCTGCCGCTGCCAGCGGGCACCAGCGCAGCCACCTGGTTCAGCGCGCTCGAAGCGGCGTGCCAGCGCATTGCATCCAGCGGTGCAGATGCGCTGGTGATTTCACTGGGCCTCGATGCTTTCGAGGGCGACCCTATTTCACGCTTCGCGTTGGCCTCCGAGGATTTCACGCGGTTGGGCAAGCGGCTCGCGCGCCTGGGTTTGCCCACGGTCTTCGTGCTGGAGGGCGGCTACGCCGCGGCCGAACTGGGCACCAACGCCGTCAACGTGCTGGATGGCTTCGAGCAGGCGTAAATGCAGATCTGCCCCATGGCGCTGACGCCAACAAATACTCAGGAATACGAATGACCGACAAGGTGGATTGCGTGGTGATCGGTGCGGGCGTGGTCGGGCTGGCAGTGGGTCGCGCCCTGGCCTTGAAGGGGCACGAGGTGTTGGTGCTGGAGGCTGCGGATGCCATCGGCACCCAAACCAGTTCGCGCAATAGCGAGGTGATCCATGCGGGCCTGTATTACCCCACTGGCTCGCTGAAGGCGCAGCTGTGCGTGCGGGGTCGCGACATGCTCTATGCCTACTGTGCAGAGCGCGCAGTGCCCTTTCGCCGCTGCGGCAAGCTTCTGGTGGCCACGTCCGACGCCCAGCTGCCGGGCCTGGAATCGATTCGCGCGCGTGCGTTGGCCAACGGTGTTCCGGAACTGCAGTGGCTCACCCGCGAAGAAGCCCAGGCGCTGGAGCCCGCCCTGCAATGTGTGGCGGCCCTGCATTCGCCCAACACGGGCATCGTCGACAGCCATGCGCTGATGCTCGCGCTGCAGGGCGACCTGGAGCACGCTGGTGGAATCGTGGCCCTGAATTCGCCCCTGGCGCGCGCTGAGTGCGCGCAAGATGCTATTTATTTGATAGCTGAAGACGGAACACGGCTTCAGGCGCGCACGGTGATCAACGCGGCCGGTCTGTATGCGCCCGGACTGGCTGCACGCTTTGCCGGACTTGACGCCGCCCACGTGCCCATCGCCCATTACGCCAAAGGCAACTATTTCACCCTGGCAGGCAGGGCGCCCTTCAGCCGTCTGATCTATCCCGTTCCTGAAGCAGCTGGCCTGGGGGTGCACCTGACGCTGGATCTTGGTGGCCAGGCCAAGTTCGGCCCGGACGTGCAATGGGTCGATTCCCCCGACGACCTGCTGGTGGACGCGGCCCGCGGAGATGCTTTTTATGCGGAGGTGCGCAAGTACTGGCCTGGCCTGCGCGACGGCGCACTGGCGCCTGGCTATGCCGGCATTCGTCCCAAGATCCACGGCGCCGATGCGCCCGCTGCAGATTTCGTCATCCAGGGGCCTTCGGTGCACGGAGTGGCCGGCCTCGTCAATTTGTTTGGCATCGAATCGCCCGGCTTGACAAGTGCCCTGGCCATTGCGGACCATGTGGCGGCACTGGTTTGATCCAAGGCAAGCTGCTTTCAATCGGTAACCTCTTGGGCCCCTGTCCTACGAAGGGCTTTCAAGCAGTTGGCTAAGATGAAACTTGATTCTCCAGCAGGGGAAACACCCGTTTTTTGTTGTTCTTAAGAAAGGCTTGTATGACTGTTTCCGACACCATCAATACCACCCAGGGCGAACTGGAAAAGTTGGTTTCCGATCTGCGCGGACTGCTGGCCAGCAAGGACCTCGACACCTTGCCTGAAATCAAGGTTCTGCGCCAAAAGCTGGACGACGGCCTGCAAAACGCACGCGAGTCTGCCGTCCGTGCCGCACAGGACGCCGCACGCCAAGCCAAGGATGCAGCTCTGGCTGCAGACCGTTACGCCCACGACGAACCATGGCGCGTAGCAGGTGCGGCCTTGGCAATCGGCGCGCTCGTGGGCTTTCTGTTGTCCCGCCGTTAAACAAGGCGTGCAAGGTATGAAGCTCAGGTTCGGAGGCCGCGCATGAACTGGCTGTCCATTTTGGGGCTGGAAACCTTGGTGTCCCGGTGGCGTGCCAACGTCATCGAAGCCGCCATCGCTGCCGAGGACCGCATGGACCTGGCTCGCCTGGAGTGGCAGGATCAGAAGCAACGCTTGCAGCAGATGCTGGTGTTGACCATTCTGGTCGCCGGTTTGACTGTTGTGGCTTTGATCATGCTGTCGTTGGCCGTGCTCGTGCATTTCTGGGACACACCGCAGCGTACGCTCGTCGCGTGGATCGTTGCAGGCGTCTGGGTCGCTGGATGGGCGGCTACGCTGCTCTCGCTGGTGGCTGTTGCCAAGCGCGCCAGCGACGGGTTTGCATTGACCCGCCGCGAACTCGCACAGGACTGGCGTGACATCAAGGAGCGTTTGTAATGGCCACTGCATCTCCATCCACTGCCATCGATAGCGCTGCGGACCTACCGCAGCCTACCGACGTGCAACAGAAGGTGCTCGACCGCATTGCCACTCAGCGAGCCCGCCTGCGCGCTCGCCGTGCTGCGCGTGCGCAGTCCCTGGCGCTGACTCAACAGCGAGATGGGTCGGGGGGCATCGATGAGTCGGTAGCTCTGCGCGCTATCGGATTTGCCCGAGAGCACCCCATTGCCTTGGTGGCGCTGGCAGGGGTCGGGCTCTTGGCGGGGCCACGGCGGTTGATCCGCTGGACTGGTGTGGTGTTGCCGCTGTTGCTGCGCCTGCGGCGCTGATAGCGCCCCTCGCGCTGCTGCGCTGTTGGGCTCGCTCACAAAAAAGCCGCTGTACTTCAGCGGCTTTTTTGCGTCTCAGCGGTTCACAATCGCGATTAAAAAGCTACGCGGCGTGACTATTGCGCCATGGCCTTGATGGCCTTGGCTGCCTTGACGACCAATGCGGGGCCCTCGTAGATAAGGCCGGTGTAGATCTGAACCACGTCCGCACCCGCCTGTATCTTGCTCACGGCATCGTCCGCGCTCATGACCCCGCCGACGCCGATGATCGGAAACCCTGGCCCCAGAGCGGCGCGCAGCTGCCGGATGACCTGGTTGCTGGCCTGCAGCACCGGCGCGCCACTGAGGCCACCGGTTTCTTCCGCATGCCGCATGCCTTGTACGGCGGTACGCACGATGGTGGTGTTGGTGGCGATCACGCCGTCCATGCCGTGGCGCTGCAACGTTGCCGCAATGACGGCCACCTGGGCTTCGTCCAGGTCGGGTGCAATCTTCACGAACACGGGCACGCGCTTGGCATGCCGATGGGCCAGCGCTTCGCGGCGATCTGCGATGGCAGCCAGCAACGCGTCCAGCGCAGCATCACTTTGCAGCGCGCGCAGGTTCTGGGTGTTGGGCGAGCTGATGTTGACCGTGACGTAGTCCGCATGGGAGTACACGCCTTCCAGGCAGGTCAGGTAGTCGCTGGTGGCGTTCTCGATGGGGGTGGTGGCATTCTTGCCGATGTTCAGGCCCAGCAGCATCGGGTGGCGGCGTGCCTGGGTGCGAAATTTTGCCTGCTGCACGTTGTGCAAGAAGGCGTCCAGGCCTTCGTTATTGAAGCCCAACCGGTTGATGAGCGCTCGCGCCTCGGGCAGGCGGAACATGCGTGGCTTGGGGTTGCCGGGCTGCGCCTTCGGGGTGACGGTGCCTACCTCCACAAAACCGAAGCCCATCGCTCCCAGCGCATCGATGCAGCGGGCGTTCTTGTCGAGCCCGGCAGCCATGCCGACACGGTTCGGAAAGGTCAGGCCGGCCAGTTGTACCGGGTCGTCCACCGTCTCGTTGCACCAGGCCCATTGCAGCGGCGTGCGTTGCCCGCGGGCCAGCATGTCCATGGTGAGTTCATGCGCAGCCTCGGCATCCAGGCCGAAGAGGAAAGGGCGGGTCAGGGCGTAGGGGATCAGGGACATGGGGGTGTGGCGGGGGATAATTGCGCAATAACCTCTGATTTTCTCTCATGACGACCTCCACCCCTCTCACCCAAGACGAACTCAAGACCCTGGTAGGCCAAGCCGCGTTGCAATACGTGGTGCGCGGCGAGATTGTGGGGGTGGGAACGGGCTCCACCGTCAACAAATTCATCGATGCGCTGGCCGGCATCAAGGGCGACATCAAGGGCGCGGTATCGAGCTCCGTGGCCAGTACCGAACGTCTGAAGGCGCTGGGCATACCGGTGTTCGATGCCAACGAGGTCGACTCCCTGGCGGTGTACATCGACGGCGCCGACGAGATCGATGGCAACGGTCACATGGTCAAGGGCGGCGGTGCGGCGCTCACCCGCGAGAAAATTGTGGCGGCACTCGCGGCCCGTTTTGTGTGCATCGCTGACGAGTCGAAGCTGGTGGCGGCTTTGGGCGCTTTTCCTCTGCCGGTCGAAGTGATCCCGATGGCCACGCAGCAAATCACCCGCCGCTTTGCAGCGATGGGCGGCAAGGCCACAGTGCGCTTGAAGGAAGGTCAGCCGCTGGTCACCGACAATGGTCAGCACATTCTGGATGTGACAGGCCTGTCCATCGCAGACCCGTTGGCTTTTGAGTCCGAAATCAACCAGTGGCCGGGCGTAGTGACGGTGGGCGTCTTTGCCCATCAAAAGGCATCGGTATGCCTGCTCGGTACTGCGCAGGGTGTGAATACAGTGACTTACTGAGAAAAAACCAACCGGTTTCGCCAAAAACAAAGGGCCGTGAGGCCCTGTGTTGTTTGACGGCGCCATGAGTGTGTGCTGCCCAACGATGCCACCCAGCGCAGTTCACTATCAGAAACGAATGCCTGCCGGATTGCTGGGCGAGGCGCCCTCGTTGACTGGCGCAGCGGGGCGAGCCCGGGGGTTGGCCGCTGGCGACGCTGGGTTTGATGCGGGCGCGGCTGTTGGCTCCGCAGCCTTGACGGCGACAAGTGGCGTAGGCGCTGGGGGGCGATAGTTGCGCGGCAGTTGCGATTGCGGCGGATACCCGGCCGTATCGAGATACTGTGCCCATTCGCCTTCCGAAAACCCGATGAGGTGCTGGGACCCGACGGTGCCGAAGGGAAGGCTCGTGTTGTTGCTCAGCTTCTGCAGTGCAGCAATATCTTCATTGCTGTTCACCGTGCGCTCGGTGAACGGAATGCCGCGGGCAGTCAGAAAGCTGCGGGCCGAGGTGCAGGGCGTGCAGTCATTGCCGGTGTACAGCGTGACTGGGAAGCGACCGGCAACCTGGCGCAGCGCCACAGGCAGGGTGTCATTGGCAGATGCAGGGGCGGCGCCGGTCGTACGCGTGGGCTGCGCATTGCCTTCTGCGGGCGGGCGGTCCGAGAACGTGACCTTGCCGTCTGGCCCGACGATGCGGTAGACGCCTTGCGCGTGGGCTCCGGCACACGCCAGCGTCATCAACAAAGACGCCAGCAGGGGGGCGGTCAGGGGCTTGTGCATGCTCAATTCTCCTCACTCATTCGGGTCTGATCTGTGGCCTGGATGCATTACACCGCAATGGCTTCGGGCTCAGTGTCTTCTCTTCTTCACGCGGCGGACGTTTCGGCCATGCCCTGGTGGCGCAGCAGCGCATCCAGGTTGGGCTCGCGGCCTCTGAACGCCTTGAAGGACTCCATAGCAGGGCGGCTTCCGCCAGCCTCCAGAATCGCCTCGCGGTAGCGGCGGCCTGTTTCGGTGCTGGGCAGGCCGTCGGTGCCTGCGGTTTCTTCAAAAGCGGCATAAGCGTCCGCGCTCAGCACCTCGGCCCACTTGTAGCTGTAGTAGCCCGCGGCGTAGCCGCCTGCAAAGATGTGGCTGAAGGTGTGGGCCGTGCGGCTGAAGGCCGGGGGCGTCAGCACCGATACCTCGGCGCGCACTTGGTTGAGCAGGGGCATGAAATCCTGTGCCGGGTCGTGTTCGGTGTGCAGCAGCATGTCGAACAGCGAGAACTCGATCTGGCGCAGCGTCTGCATGCCGCTCTGGAAGTTCTTGGCCGCGATCATCTTGTCGAACAGCGCGCGCGGCAGCGGGGCACCCGTGTCCACATGGGCAGTCATGTGCTTGAGCACGTCCCATTCCCAGCAGAAATTTTCCATGAACTGGCTGGGCAGCTCGACCGCGTCCCATTCCACGCCGCCGATGCCCGACACATCGCGCTCGTTCACCTGGGTGAGCATGTGGTGCAGGCCGTGGCCGAACTCGTGGAACAGGGTGATCACGTCGTCGTGCGTGAGCAGGGGCGGCTTGCCGTCCACGCCACTCGCAAAGTTGCACACCAGATGCGCCACCGGGGTCTGCAGCGCGCCGGTGTCGGGGCGCAGCCAGCGGGTGCGCACGTCGTCCATCCAGGCGCCGCCGCGCTTTCCGGTGCGGGCGGGTTGGTCCAGGTAGAACTGGCCCACCAGCGTGTCGCCGCGCTCGATGCGGTAGAACTCCACGGCGGGGTTCCATACCGGAGCGCTGTCGCGGCGAATCGCCACCTCGAACAAGGTCTCGATGATCTTGAACAGGCCAGCCAGCACCTTGGGTGCCGTGAAGTATTCCTTGACCTCTTGCTCGCTGAAGGCATAGCGCGCCTCCTTGAGCTTCTCGGAGATATAAGGCCAATCCCAGGGCTGAGGGTCCGCGAGCGAGAGCTTCTCGGCCGCAAAGGCGCGGAGGTCGGCCACGTCCTTGAGGGCGTAGGGCCGGGCGCGGCGGGCCAGGTCGCGCAGGAAGCCGATCACCTCGTCGGGCGACTGGGCCATCTTGGGCACCACGGACACCTCGCCAAAATTGGCGTACCCGAGCAATTGAGCCTCTTCGCGGCGCAGCGCAAGGATCTCGCTGATCAGCGCGGTGTTGTCGAACTTGCGCGCATCGCCCTCGGCCTGGTCGGAGGCGCGGGTGACATAGGCGCGGTACAGCTTCTCGCGCAGGTCGCTGCGCGTGGCGAACTGCATCACCGGCAGGTAGCACGGCATTTTCAGGGTGAGCTTGTAGCCGTCCTTGCCGTCGGCCTGCGCTGCAGCCAGCGCTGCCTGCTGCACATCGGACGGAATGCCTTCCAGCTCGTCGGCCGTGGCGTAGTAGGCGTAGGCGTCGGTGGCGTCCAGTGCGTTCTCGCTGAACTTTTGGGACAGCTCGGCCTGGCGCTCCTGGATCTGGGCAAAGCGCTCCTTGGCTGCACCGATCAGCTCTGCACCGCTCAGCACGAAGTTGCGTACGGCATTGCGGTGGGCCTGGCGCTGTTCGGTCGAGAGCGCGGCAGGGTCGATGGCCTTGTACTTGGCATACAGCCGCTCGTCGGCGCCCAGGCGCGTCCAGAATTCGGTGACGCGGGGCAAGGCGGCGTTGTACGCGGCCCGCAGCTCTGGCGTGTCGGCCACGCTGTTGAGGTGACTCACCGCGCCCCAGGCCATGCCCAGCCGCTCGGTCGCCACGTCCAGCACCTTGGCGATCGCATCCCAGCGGGCCGGGAAGTCGGGTGCCGTGACGGTTTCCAGGGCCGCACTGGCCCGCTCGAGCAGCACATCCATGGCGGGCGCCACGTCGTCGGGACGGATGCTGTCAAAGGGTGGGAGGCCGGAGAATTCGAGAAGGGCGTTGCTCATGCGGAGGTAGATGACGCCGAAAGGCGTAGGTTCAAGTTGCAAGGCAGCCAGCGCAATCGCCGGTCGTCGTCAGGGCTCTTGGTCCATTTGACGCATTTGGCCCGTTTGGCCCGCGCTCAGTGGGCCGCGGTGCGTTCGGCTGCCTCGATGGTGTTCACCAGCAGCATGGTAATGGTCATGGGCCCAACCCCGCCAGGGACGGGGGTGATCCAGCCGGCCACTTCCTTGACACCGTCGAAGTCGACATCGCCGCAGAGCTTGCCTTCATCGTTGCGGTTCATGCCCACGTCGATCACCACGGCACCCGGCTTGACCATGTCGGCAGTCAGCACGTTGCGCTTGCCCACGGCCGCCACGATCACGTCGGTCTGCAGCGTCTGGGCTTTCAGGTCCTGGGTGGCGCTGTGGCACACAGTGACTGTGGCGTTCTGGCCCAGCAGCATCAGCGCCATGGGCTTGCCCACGATGTTGCTGCGTCCGATGACCACAGCGTGTTTGCCCTTGAGGTCGTAGCCGATGCTTTCCAGCATCTTCATGCAGCCGTAGGGTGTGCATGGCCAGAAGCCAGGCATGCCCGTCATCAGGGCGCCAGCGCTGGCGATGTGAAAGCCATCGACGTCCTTGGCGGGCGAGATGGCCTCGATCACTTTCTGCGCATCGATGTGCTTGGGCAAAGGCAGCTGCACCAGAATGCCGTGAATGGCCGGGTCGTTATTGAGTGCTTCGACGCGCGCCAGCAATGCGGCTTCCGTCATGTCGGCGTCGTACTTCTCCAGCACCGAATGCAGGCCGCCGTCTTCGCAGGCTTTGACCTTGTTGCGCACGTAAACCTGGCTGGCCGGGTTGTCGCCCACCAGCACCACAGCCAGCCCAGGCGTAACACCACGGGCCTTGAGTGCTGCTGCGCGTTGCGCCACATCGGCGCGCAATTGTCGGGAGAGGGCGTTGCCGTCGATGAGCTGTGCTGTCATGTCAAAAATACCGAATCAAAATGGCCGCTACCGCTTGTCTTTAGAGCGCAGGCAGCTATAAAAATGTGAGCAATGCAGTTTGTTCAGCTCAACCCTTGGGTGCGTTCTGCCCCAGCGCGATCTTGAGCAGGTCAGCCACGGTGTTGGCGTTGAGCTTTTCCATGATGTTGGCGCGGTGCGCCTCCACCGTCTTGATGCTGATGCCCAGGTCGTCGGCGATCTGCTTGTTCAGGCGGCCGGCCACGATGCGTTCGAGCACCTGGGCTTCGCGGCTGGTGAGCTTGGAGAGCAGGGCGTCGCGGCTGGCGGCCTGCTGGTAGCCGGCGAAGGCTTCGCGGGCGTGGTCCAGCATGCGCTCGACCAGGCCCACCAGTTCTTCTTCATTGAAAGGTTTCTGGATGAAATCCAGCGCGCCCTTCTTCATGGTGTTCACCGCCATGGGCACGTCGCCGTGGCCGGTGATGAAGACGATGGGCAGGGGGGACTTGCGCTCGATCAGGCGGTCCTGCAGCTCCAGGCCGGTCATGCCGCCCATGCGGATGTCGACGATCAGGCAGGCCACCTCGCGCGGGTCGTAGCGCGAGAGAAAGGTCTCGGCCGAATCAAAGCAGCGTACCCGGTAGTCCTTGCCTTCCAGCAGCCACTGCAGGGAGTCGCGAACCGCCTCGTCGTCATCCACAACGTAGACGGTGCCTTTTTTCGGAATCAAGCTCATGCAGTTGTCCTTGGGTTTTGTATGTTTGCTACAGAATTTGTAGTGGCATCCGCAGGTTTGGCAAGCGGCAGCCAGAAGAAGAACCTGCAGCCAATGACCTCTGTTCCATTGTAGAGGTTCTCCGCCTGCATCCGGCCCTGGTGCGACTCGACGATGCTGCGGCACAGGTTCAGCCCCATGCCCATGCCTTCGGCCTTGGTGGAGAAGAACGCTTCGAACAGGCGCTCCAGCACCTCGGGCGCGAGGCCCTTGCCGGTGTCCTGCACCGAGAATTCAACGCCTTGACGGTCCTCGATGGTCTTGGGCACCACCCGCAGCTCCACGCTGCGGCCTGCCACCGGGCGGTCGGCGTGCTGGATGGATTCGGCGCCGTTTTTCATCAGGTTGACCAGCACCTGCTCGATCAGGATCGTGTCGGCCATCACCGGCGGCAGGCGGGCCGCCACGTAGTGCGTCAGGCGCACGTTGTGGCGGCGCAGCTCGATGTCGGCCAGCTCCACCGCCTCGTTCACCATCGAATGCACGTCCGCCAGCGTGCGGTTGGGCTCGCTCTTCTTCACAAAGGCGCGGATGCGCTGGATGATCTGGCCCGCCCGCTGGGCCTGGTGGGCCGTCTTCTGCAGCGCGGTCAGCAGGGCCTCTTCGGTCAACTGCCCGCTCTGGATGCGCGAGACCATGCCGCTGCAGTAGTTGTTGATGGCCGTGAGCGGCTGGTTCAGCTCGTGGGCCACGCTGGACGCCATCTCGCCCATGGTGATCAGGCGGCTGACCGACTGGGCGCGCTCGGCCTGGCGCGAGGCCTGCTCTTCAGCCTGGCGGCGCGGCGTGATGTCGGTGGCAATCACCATCTGCGCGAGGCGCCCGTCCACCCAGTTCAGGTAGCGCGACCGCACTTCCAGCCACTTGCCCAGGTCGGGCAGATAGATTTCGGCGTTTTCGGTGCGAGCGCTGGTGAGTGGGTCGGTCGGCAGCCCCATCAGGCCGTCCTCGTCGTCCATGCCGGTGTTGCTGGTGCCTGCCACGGGCACCACACCAGCCTGCGCCACCAGTTGCAGATGCCCGCCGGTCTGCGAGCCAAACCATTGCCGGTACAGCTTATTGGCAAACAGCAGCTCCTCGCTGCCCAGCGGAGCGACGGATACCGAAGCGTCCAGCGACTCGAGCACGATGGTGAAGCGTTCGTGCGATGCCGACAGCTGCTCGCGGATGCGGTTGGGCTCGGTGATGTCGGTCATCGACGTCATCCAGCCGGTCTGATGGCCGCGCGCGTCGATCAGCGGCGACACGTACAGCCGCGCATCGAACAAGGTGCCGCTCTTGCGCCGCACCCGCACCTGAAAGCCACCCACGATGGTCTTGCCCGACAGCTCGTCGCGCAGCTTGGCGTGCAGGGCTTCGTGGTCGGAATCGGGCCAGTAGGGGAAGGGCGCCTTCAGGCCCACCAGCTCGGCCTCGCTCCAGCCGGTCATCTGGCAGAAAGCGGCGTTCACGTACGTGATGCGGCCTTCCATGTCCAGCGCGCGCATGCCGGTCAGTATGGAGTTCTCCATCGCACGGCGGAAGTTGGTCTCGGCCACCAGGGCCTGCTGCGCCTGCATGCGCCGGCGCGTGTGGCGCCAGGTGGCGATCAGCATCCAGGCCGTCATGGCCGACAGCGTGCCCACCAGCCAGAAAAGCCCGCTGCCCACCACGCCCAGCGATGTGCGGTAGGCCTGCGCTTTCAGCACCAGGCCGTTGCCTACGGGCGAGACGGGCACCTCGTATTCATTGGCCCGCGGCGCCCACGGCAGCAGCTGCGTGGCGGTGTTGCGCGGCCCCAGCGGCGTGCCCGCCAGTACCTGGTTCTTGCCGTCCAGCAGCGTCACGGCATAGCGCGCCAGCACCTCGGTGGGCGTGCCGTAGCGCAGCAGGCTGTCGATGGAATATTCGCCCAATACCACACCGCTGAACTTGCCTTGGTTGTTCAGCGGCACCTGCAGTTGCAGCAGCGGTGTGGCGTCTCCCGCGGTGACCGCGGGCTGGGCGTACACGGGCTGCTGCAGGTCGCGTGCCAGGCCGAAAGTGTCCGCTGTGTCGCCAGGCTTGAGCACCTCGCCGGCAATGCGCAGCTCGCTGCTTGCCAGGGTGGGGGCGGCGTGGCTGGCGCGGATGCGGCGGCGCTCGTCGATCCAGGTGATGGCCTGCAGTTCGGGGTATTGGCTGATCAGGGTCTCGGCGCGGCTCACGAATTCGGAGCGCTCCAGCTCCTGGTTCGACAGGTCGCGCGCAATGCGCATGAGCTGTTCCTGCCGTTCCAGCAGGCGCAGTCGCACACGCTGCTGGGCGTATTCCACATCACGGCGCAGGGCTTCCTGTTCCCGTTCGGCCTCTTCCGCCCTCAAATACCAGAACGCCGCCACGATAGCCGCCAGAAACATCAGCACCGCGGCCAGAGGGGCCAACGCCGCAAAACGGTCCTGCCGGGTGGGCGACAGCCCACGCCACCACTTGCGCCACCAGCGAAGGGGCGCGACCACGGGGGACGCCGTGGGAGGGGAGGCGGAGGGCATCGAGTCCATCCTCCGAGTGTAGGGGAGGCTTGTGCCCACACTGTCTTCGCTATTTTGTGCGTTTGCAGCATTTTCTTGCAATGTGAAATGCATAAGCACCATTTGAAATTGGCAAAAAATATGCGAAACTAGAGCCAACGACCTAAATTTGCTGCCACATCTACAGGAGACAAAACATGTCAGCTCAGCCCGACCAAACGGCCGGTTTCGGCATCGGCACGGACGCCGACCAGCAGGAAACCCGTGAATGGATGGACGCCCTGTCCGCCGTCATCGACAAGGAGGGCCCTGAGCGTGCCCATTTCCTGTTGGAGCAGCTTTTAGAACACGCCCGCCAGAGCAGCATCGACATGCCGTTCTCTGCCAACACGGGCTACGTGAACACCATCGAAGTCGACCAGGAAGCCCATTGCCCTGGCAACATTGCGATCGAAAAGCGCCTGCGCGCCTACATGCGATGGAACGCCATGGCCATGGTCGTGCGGGCCAACCGCCTGAACCCGGCCGACGGTGGCGACCTGGGCGGTCACATCGGCTCGTTCGCGTCCGTCGCCAGCATGTTCGGCGCTGGTTTCAACCACTTCTGGCACGCCGCCAGTGAAGACCACGGCGGCGACCTGCTGTACATCCAGGGCCACAGCTCGCCCGGCATCTACGCCCGCGCCTACCTCGAAGGCCGCCTGACCGAAGAGCAGCTCGACAGCTTCCGCCAGGAAGTGGACGGCAAGGGCCTCTCGAGCTACCCGCACCCCAAGCTGATGCCCGAGTTCTGGCAGTTCCCCACGGTGTCGATGGGCCTCGGCCCGCTGATGGCCATCTACCAGGCGCGCTTTCTCAAGTACCTGCACGCCCGCGGCATTGCCGACACGGCCAAGCGCAAGGTCTGGGTCTTCTGCGGCGACGGCGAAATGGACGAGCCCGAATCGCTGGGCGCCATCGGCCTGGCCGCGCGTGAAAACCTGGACAACCTGGTCTTTGTCGTCAACTGCAATCTGCAGCGCCTGGACGGCCCGGTGCGCGGCAACGGCAAGATCGTGCAAGAGCTCGAAAGCGAGTTCCGCGGCAGCGGCTGGAACGTCATCAAGCTTCTGTGGGGCAATGGCTGGGACACCCTGCTGGCGCGCGACAAGACCGGCAAGCTCAAACAGCTGATGATGGAGACGCTGGACGGCGACTACCAGGCCATGAAGGCCAACGACGGCGCCTTCGTGCGCAAGAACTTCTTCGGCAAGTACCCCGAAACGGCCAAGCTGGTCGAGCACATGAGCGACGAAGAGATCTTCGAGCTGCGCCGCGGTGGCCACGAGCCCGCCAAGGTGTACGCCGCTTTCCACGCCGCCAACGAGCACAAGAACCAGCCCACGGTGCTGCTGGTCAAGACCGTCAAGGGTTATGGCATGGGCAAGGCCGGTGAAGGCAAGAACACCGTGCACCAGACCAAGAAGCTGTCGGACGAAGACATCAAGTACATCCGCGACCGCTTCAACATCCCGATTCCGGACAGCCAGCTGGCCGACATCCCCTACTACAAGCCGGCCGACGACACGCCGGAAATGCAGTACCTGCAAGAGCGCCGCAAGGCTCTGGGCGGCTACCTGCCCAAGCGCCTGCCCAAGGCCGAAGAGAGCTTCACCGTGCCCTCGCTCGACACCTTCAAGGCTGTGCTGGAGCCCACCGCCGAAGGCCGTGAAATCTCCACCACCCAGGCGTATGTGCGCTTCTTGACGCAGCTGCTGCGCGACCAGGCCCTGGGCCCGCGCGTCGTGCCCATCCTGGTGGACGAGGCCCGCACCTTCGGCATGGAAGGCCTGTTCCGCCAGATCGGCATCTACAACCCCAAGGGCCAGCTGTACACCCCGGTCGACCGCGACCAAGTGATGTACTACAAGGAAGACAAGGCCGGCCAGATCCTGCAGGAAGGCATCAACGAAGCCGGCGGCATGGCCAGCTGGATCGCCGCGGCCACCAGCTACAGCACGAACAACCGGATCATGATCCCGTTCTACGTGTACTACTCGATGTTCGGCTTCCAGCGCATCGGCGACCTCGCCTGGGCGGCGGGTGACATGCAGGCCCGCGGCTTCCTGCTGGGCGGCACGTCCGGACGCACCACGCTCAACGGCGAAGGCCTGCAGCACGAAGACGGCCACAGCCACATCCTGGCCGGCACCATCCCCAACTGCGTGAGCTACGACCCGACCTTCGCCCACGAAGTCGGCGTGATCATGCACCACGGTCTGAAGCGCATGGTCGAGCGCCAGGAAAACGTCTTCTACTACCTGACGCTGCTCAACGAAAACTACCCCATGCCCGGCCTGCAGCCCGGCACGGAAGAGCAGATCATCAAGGGCATGTACCTGTGCAAGCAGGCGCCCGCCCTGGCGGCAGACGCACCCACCGTGCAACTGCTGGGCAGCGGCACCATCCTGCGCGAATCCTTCTTCGCCCAGGAACTGCTCGAAAAGGAATGGGGCGTGGCCGCCAGCATCTGGAGCTGCCCCAGCTTCAACGAACTGGCCCGCGACGGCCAGGACGTGGAGCGCTGGAACCTGCTGCACCCCACGGAAACCCCACGCACGTCCTTCGTGGCCGAGCAACTGGGCAAGACCACGGGCCCCGTGGTCGCATCCACCGACTACATGAAGAACTATGCGGACCAGATCCGCTCGTTCATCCCGGCCGGCCGTACCTACAAGGTGCTGGGCACCGACGGCTTTGGGCGCAGCGACTTCCGCAGCAAGCTGCGTGAGCACTTCGAGATCAACCGCCACTACATTGTCGTGGCCGCTCTGAAGGCGCTGTCCGAAGAAGGCAAGGTGCCCGTGGCCAAGGTGGCCGAGGCCATCGCCAAGTACAACATCCAGGCCGACAAGGTCAACCCGCTCTACGCATAAATCGAACCGGAGACAACAATGGCATTGGTAGACATTCAAGTTCCGGACATCGGAGACTTCGACGAAGTCGGCGTGATCGAGTTGCTCGTGAAACCCGGCGACACGGTCAAGGCAGAGCAGTCGCTCATCACCGTCGAATCCGACAAGGCATCGATGGAAATCCCTTCGAGCCACGCCGGCGTGATCAAGGAGATCAAGATCGCCGTGGGCGACAAGGTCAAGCAGGGCTCCGTCATCGTCGTGCTCGAATCGGCCGACGCTGGCGCAGCGGCTCCAGCACCGGCCGCAGCTTCTGCACCCGCTGCAGCAGCAGCACCGGCTGCGGCGCCTGCAGCTGCGGCTCCTGCACCTGCTGCAGCGCCTGCTGCGTCCGGCCCAGTGGAAGTGCGCGTTCCCGACATCGGCGACTTCAAGGACGTGGCCATCATCGAGATGCTGGTCAAGGTCGGCGACACGGTCAAGGTCGAGCAGTCGCTCTTCACCGTGGAGTCCGACAAGGCGTCGATGGAGATCCCTTCGCCCGCCGCCGGCGTGCTCAAGGAACTCAAGGTCAAGATCGGCGACACCGTGAACATCGGCGACCTGGTCGCGGTGCTGGAAGGTGCAGCCGCGCCTGCGGCATCTACGCCGGCACCTGCAGCCGCCCCGGTTGTTGCTGCTGCTGCGCCTGCAGCCCAGGCAGCCGCCCCAGCGCCGGCTCCGGCCCAGGCCGCTGCGGCAGCACCTGCCCCGGCAGCGGCGGCCGTGCCCGCCCACCAGCCCGGCACGCCCACCCCCGGCCTGCCGCACGCATCGCCCTCCGTGCGCAAGTTCGCCCGCGAACTCGGCGTACCGCTCGACGAGGTCAAGGGCACCGGCCCCAAGGGCCGCATCAGCCAGGACGACGTGCAGGCCTTCACCAAGCAGGTGATGAGCGGCGCCACCCAGACCAAGGCCCAGGCCGCCAAGGCGCCCGCGGGCGGCAGCGGTGGCTCCGGCGCAGGCCTCGATCTGCTGCCCTGGCCCAAGGTCGACTTCACCAAGTTCGGCACTGTGGAGCGCAAGGACCTGTCGCGCATCAAGAAGATCAGCGGCGCCAACCTGCACCGCAACTGGGTGATGATCCCCCACGTCACCAACAACGACGAGGCCGACATCACCGAACTCGAAGCCTTCCGCGTCTCCACCAACAAGGAGAACGAGAAGAGCGGCGTCAAGGTGACCATGCTCGCCTTCGTGATCAAGGCCGTGGTGGCCGCGCTCAAGAAATTCCCTGAGTTCAACACCAGCCTGGACGGCGACACACTCGTCTACAAGCAGTACTACCACATCGGCTTTGCGGCCGACACGCCCAACGGCCTCGTGGTGCCCGTGCTCAAGGACGCCGACAAGAAGGGCATCATCCAGATCAGCCAGGAGATGGGTGAGCTGGCCAAGAAGGCCCGCGACGGCAAGCTCGGCGCTGCCGACATGCAGGGCGGCTGCATGTCCATCAGCTCGCTGGGCGGCATCGGCGGCACGCACTTCACCCCCATCATCAACGCACCCGAAGTGGCCATCCTGGGCCTGTCCAAGGGCCAGACCAAGCCCGTGTGGGACGGCAAGCAGTTCGTGCCGCGCCTGGTGCTGCCGCTGTCGCTGTCGTACGACCACCGCGTCATCGACGGTGCATCGGCTGCGCGCTTTAACGCCTATCTGGGCCAGGTGCTGGCGGACTACCGCCGCATCCTGCTGTAACAAGGAGACCCTGGTATGGCAATCATTGATATCAAGGTTCCGGACATCGGCGACTTCGCCGAAGTGGCGATCATCGAAGTGCTGGTCAAGCCCGGCGACACCATCAAGGCCGAGCAGAGCCTGGTCACCGTGGAGTCCGACAAGGCCTCCATGGAGATCCCCTCCAGCCACGCCGGTGTGGTCAAGGAGCTGAAGGTCAAGCTCGGCGACAAGATCGCCGAAGGCTCGGTGGTGCTCACGCTCGAAACGTCGGATGCGGCCGCTGCACCGGCGCCTGCGCCTGCGCCTGCGGCTGCGGCTGCGGCTGCTCCAGCCGCGGCATCTGCACCCGCAAGTTCTGAGCAAAAAGCTGCTCCAGCGCCCGCGGCACAAGCGCCAGCTGCTCCTAAAATCGAAGCATCCAGCTTCGGCGGCACGGCCGACCTGGACTGCGACGTTGTCGTGCTCGGTGGCGGCCCCGGCGGCTACAGCGCCGCCTTCCGCGCGGCCGACCTGGGCCTCAAGGTCGTCATCGTCGAGCGTTACGCCACCCTGGGCGGCGTGTGCCTGAACGTGGGCTGCATCCCCTCCAAGGCGCTGCTGCACGTTGCCGCCGTGATCGATGAAGTCAGCCACCTCAAGGCGGCCGGCATCGACTTCGGCGCACCGCAGGTCAACATCGACACGCTGCGCGGCCACAAGGACAAGGTCATCGGCAAGCTCACCGGCGGCCTGGCCGCCATGGCCAAGATGCGCAAGGTGACCACCGTGCGCGGCTACGGCAGCTTCGTCGGCGCCAACCACCTCGAGGTGGAAGAGACCAGCGGCACCGCGCAGGAGAAGACGGGCACCAAGAAGGTCATCGCCTTCAAGAAGGCCATCATCGCCGCCGGCAGCCAGGCCGTGCGCCTGCCCTTCATGCCCGACGATCCACGCGTGGTCGACTCTACCGGCGCCCTGGCGCTCAAGGAAGTCCCCAAGCGCATGCTCATCCTGGGCGGCGGCATCATCGGCCTCGAAATGGGCACCGTGTACAGCACGCTGGGCGCACGCCTGGACGTGGTCGAGATGATGGACGGCCTGATGCAAGGCGCCGACCGCGACCTCGTCAAGATCTGGCAGAAGATGAACGCGCCGCGCTTCGACAACATCATGCTCAAGACCAAGACGGTGGGGGCCAAGGCCACGCCCGAAGGCATCGAGGTGACGTTTGCCGCAGCGGAAGAGGGCGGCACCGCGCCCGCGCCGCAGACCTACGACCTGGTCCTGCAGGCCGTGGGCCGCACGCCCAACGGCAAGAAGATCGCCGCCGACAAGGCCGGCGTGGCCGTGACGGACCGCGGCTTCATCAACGTCGACATCCAGATGCGCACCAACGTGCCGCACATCTTCGCCATCGGCGACATCGTGGGCCAGCCCATGCTGGCGCACAAGGCGGTGCATGAAGCGCACGTGGCAGCCGAAGTCATCGCTGGTGAACTGCAAGGCAACAAGGAACTGGCCAGCGCCGCCTTCAACGCCCGCGTGATCCCGAGCGTGGCCTACACCGACCCCGAAGTGGCATGGGTGGGCCTGACCGAAGACCAGGCCAAGGCGCAAGGCATCAAGGTCAAGAAGGGCCTGTTCCCGTGGAATGCTTCCGGCCGCGCCATCGCCAACGGCCGCGATGAGGGCGTGACCAAGCTGCTGTTCGACGACTCGCCAGAGGCCCACGGCCACGGCAAGATCCTGGGCGGCGGCATCGTGGGCACCCACGCTGGCGACATGATCGGCGAGATCGCTTTGGCCATCGAGATGGGCGCGGACGCAGTCGACATCGGCAAGACCATCCACCCGCACCCCACGCTGGGCGAAAGCATCGGCATGGCGGCGGAGATCGCCCACGGCAGCTGCACGGATGTGCCGCCGCAGAAGAAGTAATCGCATCAGCCATTGCGCAAAACAGCCCAGGCAGTTCGCTGCCTGGGCTTTTTTTCGTCTGCCCAAGGGGTTGCTGGGCCGTTGTCAGCCTGATCAGGACCGGAGCCCGATGCAAGCCACCCTCGTCACTTGTGCGGAATCGCAATCGGGCGTTTGCGCGGTGGTTTGGTCACCGGCTTGTTCTCTCCGAAGGCCACCTTCTCGCTGCGCTCCGAGTTCATCAGTGCGATGAAGAAGGGCTTGAGCGGCACAAAATCGAAGTTCTTTTCCACCACCAGGTACCGTGACAAAGGGCCGATATCGGCAAAGCCCGACGCTCCCGATTGCACCTGCCGAAACCGGCGGTTGGCCCCCTGTGCCAGGCCCCGGCGCTCGCGCAATGAAAGGTCCGCCAGCGGCTGCACGAAGGCGCTGCGCGCGCTGAAGCGCACCCAGGTCTGGCCGCCGGGGGGAATCGCTGTGGAGTTGACGCTGACGGTTTCTGCCGCCGTGCCAAGAGGGCTGGCCGGGGAGGGCGGGCCCATCACGGTCAGGCGCAGCTCCAGTTGCAGCGATTGTTCAGTGCCCTGGTTCTTGACCAGAACGTCAAGCTGACGCTTGCTACCCGGCACCGCCTTGAAGTCGATGAACTTCAGGTTGGAAAACGGGCTGGGGTCGCCTTCTTTCCACTTCGGCGCCAACGGGGGCACTTGCGCCTTTTCCCACAACACCACGTTGTCGTTCTCGTTCGACTCGATCACGTCGCCATAACCATCGGCGGTGATCCGGAAACCATGCTTGGACCCGAACTGATCCTTGGTGATGTTCTTGGGCAGCTGCATCGAGAAGCCGATCATGCAGTCCCCGCTGCCCGGATACCCGCCCAGCTTGTCGATGTCGTGGCCCACCGCGTACATGGGGCCATCCGCTTGAGTCGGCCCGGCAAATACCTCGAACCGCACATAGAACAGCCCGGTTTCCCCCGTCGGACTCTTGGGGTCGAGGAAGGCGTCCGGTGGGCTCAGGTCGGTGCGGTAGTTGGCATTGAGCACGGTCACGTGGGCAAACCACGGCTGTGCGGGGTCGTAACAGGGCATGTCAGGCGTCGCCTGCTCGATTCCATCAAAACGGACATGCAAATTGGGTAGTGCCATGGTGCTTCGTACCGGTTGTTGTGGATGAACAAAAGCGGTGGATGCCTTGCAAGGGCCTCAGGCAAGCGCGCGCGGGCAAAGTATGTCACTGAACCTCGAAAATGGTCTCGCAATTTGTGCCGGTGTCTGTCGCAGCGCCCGCGCGCCTTCCGTCGCCGCAAAGCCCTTGTGGCGTTCCACTGGCCCCACTCGTGGCCGCGCCAGAGTGCCGCGCCAAAAGTGGTGGAAAATACCGGGTTTGCTGCCGCATGCCTTTCGGGCAGCGCTGCGGTCCGGTTTTTTTACTTGTTTGCTCCCTTGAGCCTGTCCATGCAAGACGTTCAAAACTCCAAGATCTCTGTCGAGAAGATCGGCGGCACTTCCATGACCGCCTTTGGCGATGTGCTGCGCCACATCGTGCTGCACGATCCCAAGCGCATCAACGGCCGGATCTACGTGGTCTCCGCGTACTCGGGCGTGACCAACCAGCTGCTGGAGCACAAGAAGACGGGCGAGCGCGGCATCTACGCGCTGTTTGCCGAAGGCAAGGGCTACCAGGATGCCTTGACCCAGCTGGCCGTCAGCCTGAAAAAGCTCAACGCAGGTTACGCCGATATTGGCCTGCCGCTCGATGTGGCGGATGCCTTCATCGACCAGCGCATCGGCCAGGCACGCGAGTACCTGGGCGCCATGCAGCACGTGCTGGCCAGCGGTTACCTGAGCCGCCACGACGTTCTGCTGGCTGCGCGCGAGGTGCTGGCCTCCATCGGCGAGTCGCACAGCGCCTTCAACTCGGTCGAGATCCTCAAGGCCAACGGCGTGAATGCCATCCTGATGGATCTGGCCGGCTTTGAAGACAACGAAGCCTGGACCATCGACGAGCGCATCGCGCAAAGCTTCAAGGGCCTCAACCTGAGCGACAAGGTGGTCGTGGCCACCGGCTACACCAAGGGCACCGAAGGCATCATGCGCGAGTTCGACCGCGGCTATTCCGAGGTCACGTTCAGCAAGATCGCGGTGGAAGTGCGCCCGGCCGAGGCGGTGATCCACAAGGAATTCCATCTGTCGTCTGCCGACCCCAACCTGGTCGGCCTGGAAAACGCCATCGTGGTCGGCGCCACCAACTACGACGTGGCCGACCAACTGGCCGACGTCGGCATGGAGGCCATCCACCCCAAGGCCGCCAAGCCCATGGAGCTGGCCGGCATTCCGATCCGCCTGAAGAACACGTTCGAGCCCGACCACCCCGGCACGCTGATCACCAAGGACTTCGTGGGCGAGCGCGCCCGCGTGGAGATCGTCACCGGCACCGACAAGGTCACGCTGATCGAGATCCACGACCCCAGCATGGTGGGCACGGTGGGCTTCGATGCCGGCCTGATGAACGTGTTCTGCAAGCACGGCGTGAGCTACATCCTGAAGGCGACGAACGCCAACTCGATCGCCCACCTGGTGTGGGACAACCAGCTCACGCCCGCCATGGTGGCCGAGCTGCAGCGGGACTACCAGATCGTGACGATCAAGCCCAGCGCCATCGTGTGCGCCATCGGCTCCAACATCAGCATTCCCGGTGTGCTGGCCAAGGCGGCGCAGGCGCTGGCCGATGCAGAGGTCAACGTCAACTGCGTGTCGCAGACGCTGCGCCAGGTGAACATGCAGTTCGTGATCGAACGCGAAGACTACAAGACGGCGGTCAAGGCGTTGAACTTGGCGCTGTGCGTGAACTCCGGCGCGCCGGTGCCCCGCGTGTGATGACGTGGCGGCAGGGGTATGGCCTGCCGCGATGCCGGTGCATAAAAGCAGATGCAGAGAGCCGATGCAGGAAGCCTGCGATGGATGACCGAGAGCCCGCCTTGCGCGGGCTTTTTGTCGTCTGGGTGGACGTGAACGGGTGTGGGCAAATTTGAGGGTGTCCGCCCCACGGGTTTGCGTTCAGTCTCGTGGTGTGCCAGGCCGATCCCAGGCGGTTTGGGCTGGGCCCTGCGAGGTGCTCAGGGGAGGTGGTTCGACGAGTTGTGCCGCGCTTCGACAGGCTCAGCGTGAACGGTTTGCTGGTCTGGAGAACACGTGGGCATTGCTGGCGTTACCCATGGCCGAGCAGCCTTTCGAACAGATCCGC
Organism: Acidovorax sp. LjRoot194; assembly: GCF_964253015.1. Taxonomy (NCBI): domain Bacteria; kingdom Pseudomonadati; phylum Pseudomonadota; class Betaproteobacteria; order Burkholderiales; family Comamonadaceae; genus Acidovorax; species Acidovorax sp. LjRoot194. The sequence goes on from NZ_CAXUQB020000001.1 coordinate 2,776,125, forward strand.
TCCCCCCATCTGTCCACCCTTGAGCATCAACTCCAGCCCGTGGCGCGACGGGTCTGCGCTGTGTGCGCTGCTCAGCGTGACGCCCGGACAGACCGTGGTCTTGTACGACAGCCCCCACAACTGCAGCGCCTGGACTGCGTGGCTGGACGTGTCACCGCCCGCGATGCCGATGCGGCGCAGTGGCGCGCCGTGTTCTGCGCGGGCTTGCACCACGCGGGCGATCAGATGGGCGCTGGCCTGGGCGACATGGGTGGACGAGGCCCCAGCGGCCAGGGGCGCGCCGTCCGCGGGGCCGGTGAAGGCCAGCACGTTTTGTCCGCTGTTCAGCCCCGTGCAGATGGCGTCCTGCAGACCCTGCGCGTAGGCCGTGTCACTGCACAGCCGTTGGGCATCCACGGCAATGCGGTGGTATGCGGTGGCGGCCTTCACCTGCGCGGCGGTCAGAGGGGACAAGCTGCCCGCCCAGGCCAACACCGGCCCGTCGGCGGGCGCCAGCGGTGCAGCGGCCGTGGACGCGGGCTTGCCCCAGTGGGCGACCAGCGCCTGGGCCACGGCGCTGGAGCCCACGGCCAGCAACCGGGCGTGTTGAGACTGCTGCCACAGCAGGCGGCCTACCGTGGCCAACTGGCCGGGCGTGGTCAGGTCCAGCAAGGTAGGCGCCATGGCGTGGGACGCTGCGCCATGTGCCAGCAGGGCCTGCAGGGCGGCGTCCAGGGCGTCGGTGGTGGTGGTGTCGGTGTCGGTGGTGGCGTCGTACAGCGGGTAGTGCAGGGCGGTGATGCCGTCGAGCCCCTGGCGCGCCAGATGGAGCCGGAGGTCGGCCTCGCCCATGGGCGTGACCGGGTGCTGGCGCATGGTGGGGTGGCGGTCTATGCGGTGCACGGCGCCGCCCGTGCCCGCAGCAGCGAACAGGTTGCTGAACGCGCAGTAGCGCCCCAGGCTGGGCTGCCCACCCACGATGGGCACCCAGCGGTTGTTCACAAACGGGTGCAGGGTCTGAATGCCGCAAGCGATGTTGCCGACATGCGGGGCGCTGTCGAAGGTGGAGCACACCTTGTAGTGCAGCACCGGCGGCGCCAGCTTTTCGAAGAAGCGGCCTACAGCGGACATCTCGGCCCGCATGGCCTCTGGCGGCATGGCGCGCGCAGCACCGGCAATGCCCACCGCATCGAGCGGCCCGGCAGCGGCCAGCGCCTCGGCGCTGGGCACGCCCATGAACAGCATTGAGCGCAGGCCGGCCTGGGCCAGCACGGCCAGGGTGTCGGTGGCGCCGGTGAAATCGTCGCCGTACCAGCCGTACAGGGGGGCACTCGTCGTCATCGCTTATTTCTTGCCGAAGAATTCGATCGCACGGCGCAGCTCGGAGGCGTGAGTGGCGCGCTGGCTCAGGGTCTCGCCCTTTTGCACCGCGTCCCAGGCCTGCTGCAGGCTGGCCACGCCCGCAGCGGGGCCGTTGGGGTGGGCCAGAATGCCGCCGCCGGACATGAACAGCAGGTCGTTGGACCGGATGCTGTCCCACGTGGCGGGCACGGTGCCGGCCCACTGGCCATTGGAAAACGCTGGCAGCACGCGGTCGTCCAGCCCTTCGCACAGCGGCGCCAGCGTGTCGTGGGCCGACTCGATGACTTCTTCATCGGTCTGCGAGAACTTGCCCTGCAGGCCGTGCACATGCATGTGGTCCACGCCCGCCAGGCGCCACAGCGTTTGCCAGGCGTTGAATGAAAAGCCTAGCAACGGGTGGCGCGACAGCGCGCCGTAGCCGTTGCGGTGGCCATGCAGCGCCAGCGGGCTGTGGCGGCGCAGGGTTTGCACGGCCGAGTAGCCGCACCAGTTCAGGCTCACCATCACGCAGCTGCCACCTTCGGCGGCAATCAGGTCGGCGTGGCGGCGCATGGCGTCGGTCTCGTCGGTGATGTTGAAGGCCACCATGACCAGCTTGCCGGTCTTGTCCTGGTGGGCGCGCACCCGGCGCATCACGGCTTTGACGCGGTCGGCCAGCGGTGCGTGAACCGGGTTGGCGCAGACTTCGTCGTCCTTGATGAAGTCCACCCCCGCAGCGCACAGGCGGCCGGCCAGGTCGCCGGTTTCTTCCGCCGACAAGCCCACGTTGGGTTTGATGATGGTGCCGATCAGCGGGCGGCCCTGCACGCCGGTCAGCGCGCGGGTGCCGGCGATGCCGTGTCGGGGCATGTCGAACTGGGCGCGGTAGCTGCTCGGCAGCTTCATCGACTCCAGGCGCAGGCCGGTGACCTCGCCCAGGTCGTACAGATTGCCCGACACCGTGGCGGCCAGCGTCGGCAGGTTGGGGCCGATGTTGTCGCACGGAAAGCTCACCCGCAGCCGGGCCCGCTGCCAGGTCTGCGGCGTGTCGAACATGCCGCGCCGCTGCATCCAGCCGTTGGGCAGCGAAGGGGCGGGTGCCACGTCCAGCAGCTCGACCGACTCGACCGTGGCGCGCGCACGTTCGCGCAGCGCGTCGGTCTCTCCCTCCACCCGGGTGAAGGTGCCGCACGACTGCTCGCCCGCCAGCACTTCGGCCACGTGGGCGGGGTCTAGCGGGGTCTCGATCAGGTAGGTGGCTTGAAAGCGGTCTGGGGACATGGTTAGCTTTACTACTGTTTTGATAGCTGCTAGCGCTTATGGATCAAGCGGTAGAGGCCTATTTGGCTTGAAAATTGCACGCACTCAACGCGTTGCCCGCGGTCGCAGTCAGCCTGACGAAGGGCTTGCCGTGCGCGCAGAAGCTTCGACAAGCTCAGCCTGAACGGTGAGGCGGACTTGGCTCATGCGCACGGCTTCGACAGGCTCAGCCCGAACGGTTGGGGTAGAGATGGATGGCCCTTAAAAATCAAATCTTCGACAGATCAGGAAAAGGCCGCACCGGGTCCGTCACGCCATCCCATGTTTCCGACTCTGCACGGATCAGGTCGAACATCCGCCCCTTGGGGCCGGCCACTTCCGACAGCTCGATCACGGTGCCGGGGTGGTATTCGGTATCGAAGTAGACGAAGCGGCCTTTTTCACCCACCTCGCCGCTCATCACCGTCTTGAAGCCCTGGGCCGTCAAGCGCGCCAGGTCGGCGTCGTAGTCGCTTGTCCAGTACGCCACGTGCTGCAGCCCAGTGCGCCCGGCCTGCAGAAAGTCGCGGTACATCGACGGCACGTCGTTGCGCGTCTGGATTAGCTCGACCTGCACATAGCCCGAGTTGGCCAGCGCCACCGAGTTGTGCGGCTCGTAGGACTCGCCCTGGTACACGTAGTTCTTGATCGGAACCTTGGGGTTGTAGAACCATGGGCCCACGCCCAAGGTCTTGCTCCAGTAGTCCATGGCGGCTTCGATGTCGTGGACCACATAGCCAAGTTGGCGGATGGCGCCGAAATGACGACTCATAAAAATTTCCTTTGGTGGTAACGGTCGGATCGGATCGAGTCAGGTCGGGGCAGGGCGCTGCCGGGCGGGGTGGCTTTACCCACCGCCCATTACGTGCCGCCCCTTCGCAGGCTTGGCTTGGCTGGTCTTGTTGGCTGCTTGCTTGCTTACTTCGCGCCGTCGATGATTTCTTTGGGGATCGGCACGCCCGCGTACTTCAGGTGGATGTCGTTGAGCTTGCCGTTGGCCAGGTTGGTCTTGATCCAGCCGTTGACGGCGGCCATCAGCTCGGGCTGGCCCTTGCGCATGGCCACGCCCAGTTGGTACGACTGCAGGATGAACTTGGTCTCGAAGTCGCGCGACGGGTTCTTCTTGGCGATGGCCGCGATGATCGGCGGCGTGATGGCCACGATGTCGGCCTGGCCAGTGGCGGCCGCGGTGATGGATGCGGACTCGTCGTCGAACCGCACCACCTTGGCCTGCGGTGCGCGCTCGGTCACGATCTTGTCCTGCGGGCCACCGCGCGTCACGGCCACGGTCTTGCCGGCCAGGTCTTCAATGCTGGTGAGCTTCAGGCCCTTGGGCGCGCCCACTGCCGCCTGGATGGCGCCGTAGGGGATGGAGAAGTCCACCGCCTTCTGGCGCTCGGGCGTGATCGACAGCGACGAGATGATCAGGTCCACCTTGTTGGACAGCAGGTTGGGGATGCGCGACGAGTTGGTCGTGTTCACGATCTCCAGCGTCAGGCCCAGGTCCTTGGCCAGCAGCTCGGCCGCTTCCACGTCCGAACCCACGGGCTTCATCTTGTCGTCTACGTAGCCGTAGAACGGCGCACCAAAGTCGATGCCCACGCGCAGCTTGCCGGCGGTTTTGATGTCGGCCAGCTCGGCCATGGCGGGCACGCACAGGGCGGCGGCGCTGATGGCCAGCAGGGTGCGGCGGAGGATGTGGGAAGTGGTCATGGTGTTGTCTCCTGGTGGTTTTTGAATAGGAAATCGGAAAGGGGAGGGCTTCAGTCACAGCCCATGGGACAGAAAGTCGCGCAGCTCGGCGGTCTGCGGGTTCTTGAGCATGTCGCCCGGGCCCGTCTCCCACACCTTGCCTTCGTGCATGTAGATGATGGTGTCGGCCACGCGGGCGGCAAACTCCATCTCGTGGGTGACCAGCACCATGGTCATGCCGCCCTGGGCCAGGGCTTCGATCACGCGCAGCACCTCGCCGGTGAGTTGCGGGTCGAGGGCAGAGGTCACTTCGTCGAACAGCATCACCTGCGGCTCCATCGCCAGCGACCGGGCAATGGCCACGCGCTGCTGCTGCCCGCCCGACAGTTGCTCGGGGTAGGCCTGTGCCCTATCCGCCAAGCCCACCTGCTGCAGCGTGCGGGCGGCAATCTCACGCGCCTTGGCCGTGGGCATGTTCTTCACGGCCTTGGGGGCCAGGGTGATGTTCTGCTCCACCGTCAGGTGAGGGAAGAGGTTGTAGCTCTGGAAAACGATGCCCACGTCCTGGCGCAACTGGCGCAGGTCGATGGCCGGGTCGTGCACCGCGTGGCCGCAGACGTGGATCGTGCCGCTGTCGATGATCTCCAGCCGGTCGATGCAGCGCAGCGCCGTGCTCTTGCCCGAGCCGCTCTTGCCGATGATGGCCACTACCTGGCCCCGTGGAATGGCAAACGACACGCCCTTGAGCACCTGGTTGCTGCCAAAGCTTTTGTGGACGTCTTTCAGTTCCACCACGGGCTTTTGTGACTGTGACTGTGGTTGTGGCTGTTGTTGAAGCGGTGGTTGTGCAGACAGCGCAGCTTGCGCAGAAGCTTGCATGGCAGCGTCTTGGGCCAGGTTCATGGTGTCGTCTCGTTTCATGCGGTGGTCACAGGCACAGTGGCTGGGCCACGGTTTCCAAACTGCTGGCGCTGCTCCAGCTTGCGGCTCCAGACCGACAGCGGGTAGCACATCGCAAAGTAGACGATGGCGATCAGCAGGTACACGGTGAAGGGCTGAAAGATCGAGTTGTTGATAAGCTGCCCGGCACGCACCAGCTCGATGAACCCCACGATGGACGCGAGCGAAGTGTTCTTCACGATCTGCACCATGAAGCCCACCGTGGGCGGCGTGGCAATGCGCACGGCCTGCGGCAGCACCACCAGCCGCATGCGCTGGGTGCGCGACAGGGCCAGGCACTCGGCCGCCTCCCACTGCGTGCGCGGCACCGACTCGATGCACCCGCGCCAGATCTCGCCCAGATACGCGCTGACGTAAACAATCATCGCAATGCTGGCCGCCACGATGGCCGGCAGCTCCAGCCCAGCGATGGACAGGCCGAAGTAGCACAGGAACAGCACCACCAGCAGCGGCGTGCCCTGGATGATCTGAATCCACGCAATGGTTGCCCAGCGCACCGCCTTGATCGGGCTGACGCGGCACAGCGCAATCACGCCCCCGGCCAGACCACCGCCCACAAACGCAATCAGCGACAGGCCGACGGTCCACAGCGCGCCCCACAGCAGGTACTGCAGGTGATAAGAGTTCAGTCCGCCATCAATCACAGGCGCACCTCCATAGGGTTGTTGCTTTTGTTTTGGCTGTAGCCGTTGTCGTTGTTGTCGTCGTCGTTACTGAGCTGGCAACTGAGCGGACGGGCTCGAACCACAAACCCCCGTTCAGGCTGAGCTTGTCGAAGCCTCACGCAGCGCCTGGGCAAGCCCATCGTGAACGGATGGCGACCGAACGAACCCGGTGTCAGTGGCCCGCTAATCGCACGCCCCCAGAGGCGCCGAGCCTGCGCTTGCGCGTGAACACCATCTGCCCGAACACCCACAGCCCCAGCCGCATCAGCAGCGACAGCGCCAGGTACGCCACCGCCACCAGGATGTAAGCCTCGAACGGGCGAAAGGTTTCGGACTGCACCCGCGCCGCCACGGCGGTGAGTTCCTCCACCGAGATCTGCGAGGTGATGGACGACGCCAGCATCAACAGCACAAACTGGCTGGTGAGCGCGGGGTACACCTTCTCCATCGCCGGGCGCAGCACCACGTGCCAGTACACCTGCCGGCGCGTGAGGCCCAGGCACTCGGCTGCTTCGATCTGGCCCTTGTGGATCGAATCCATGCCCGCCCGCATGATTTCGCAGGTGTAGGCCGCCACGTTGATCACCAGCGTCAGCAACGCCGCAGCAAACGCCGACACCTTGAAGCCCAGGCTGGCCAAGCCGAAGAACACCAAAAACACCTGCACCAGCAGCGGCGTGTTGCGCAGCACCTCCACATAGGCTCCGCAGGCCTTGACCAGCCAGCGCTGGTCGCTGCGCCGGCCAATGGCCAGCAGCGTGCCGCCCACAAAACCGATCACCGTGGCCGGGAAGGACAGCAAGATAGTCATCCACGCCCCCTCCAGAAACTGGGGCCAGTTGGCCAGCACGCTGGCAAAGTCGAACTCGTACGTCATGGGTAGGTCAGCCGTGCGCGTCAATCAACGTGTGCGGGCGCGGCGGCCAAAAGCTGGCGGCTTGCCCTGTGGGCGCAGGCGAGCGTGAACGTGAGCGGAAATACCAGGCATGTCTTTGTCTCCTGCGTGATCGGCCTGGCACGCGTGCCAGTCGTCACAACCTAGGGTTTGTACTGATGGTTTCTGATGCCTTTGAGCATCGAACGCCGAGTGATAGTATCCGCAGAATCCATCAAATACCAGCAAGCTGGATGATGGTTTTTGATTGAATCGCACATGGCCCAAACCCCGCCCAACCCCAGCAACCCCAGCAGTCCACGCAGCCCGCGCATCCCCGACATCGCCCAGCTGTCCGGCGTCTCCACCGCCACGGTCGACAGGGTGCTGAACCAGCGGTCGGGCGTGCGCAACGCCACCGCGCAGCGGGTGCTGCAGGCCGCTGCCACCCTGGGCTACCTGCCGCAGGCCGAGCTGCACGCAGCACTGCAGCCGCAGCCCCTGCGCCTGATGGTGCTGATCCCCGAGGGCAGCAACCGCTTTCTGCAAATGCTGGGCGACGTGATCGGCTACGCGCAAGACCACTGGGCACCGTTCAACGTGCGCTGCCAGGCGGCGTACATCGAAAGCTTCAACCCCGACGCGCTGGCCAAAGCGCTGCTGCACTACGGCAAGCGCTGCGACGGCATCGCCTTCATGGCGCTGGAGCACCCCGTGGTGCGCGAGGCCGTGGCCCAGCTGGCAGAGCAGGGCGTGCCCACGGTCACGCTGATATCGGACTTGTCCAACTCGCGCCGCGTGGCCTACGTGGGCCTGGACAACCGCGCCGCTGGCCGCACCGCCGCCTATTTGATCGCCCGCTTCATGGGCCCCCTGGCTCACAGCCGCAAGGCGCACGTAGCGATGATTGTGGGATCACTGCGCTACCGCGCCCATGAGGAGCGCGAGGCGGGTTTCCTTCACCTGTTCGAAGAACAGTTCCCCCTGGTGCAGGTGGTGGGCGTGCGCGAAGGCCAGGACGACGCCGAACGCAACTACCGCCAGGCCCGCGCGCTGCTGGAGCAGCACGACGACCTGGCGGGCATCTACAACATCGGCGGAGGGGCAGAAGGCATCGGCCGGGCGCTGAAAGAGGCGGGTGCCGACCGCAAGATCGTGTTCATCGGCCATGGGCTCACGCCGGATACGCGTGCGCTGCTGATTGACGGGACGATGGACGCGGTGATCACGCAGAACCCGCAAGGGGCGGTGATGAACTGCGTGCGGATATTTGCGAATCTGCGGGATGGAAGGGAGCCGACGAGCGGGGTGGAGACTACGCGGAGTCAGGTGATATTTCGGGAGAATTTGCCGTAGCGGGGAGGGCTGTCGGCTCTCTGGGGGCCGGACAGGAAGTCACTGTCTTTCTGCCGCCTTCAGCCATTCACTGACGCCATTCACGCCGATGGCAAGTAATTTGTCTTGGAGCGCTACAACGCGCTGAATCATGGCCCCTCCATCTGACTCCTCAACCTCTTCTGCATGGGCAAAAAGATGTGTCAGCAGTTGAGTAAGGTTGTTTTCGTGGTCGTACAGGTAAGGCCTTGTACGTTGCGCGAACTCCAGGAAGATTTCGCTAACTGCCAGCGCCACTACTGGTTCCCGTTGAGACACCGCATTTAGCCAGGCATCAAACCCGTAGAGTTCCGGCCGATTGGCTTCGGTTTCCTTTTCGAGAAGCTCAAAACAGCGTTTGATTAGCGATTGGGGTACGACCACCAACGATGAAGTCTCCCCGAGCAGGTGCCGCAACTTGCGGGCAACAGTGGCTGCGTTTAGATTCTCTGGAGACATGCCAACTTCAAGACCAAAGCAACATTGCTTTGAATGACTTTGGTAATTCTCGGGATGGCTCCACACACTGGCGGCGCCTCGCCAAGCCTCAACCATATTCACGATTTTTAGCTGTTCAAGCAACAGGTTGAAATCAAACTTACTGCTTAGTGCCGCGAGCGCTGTAATACGACCCCAGGTTTCCAGATCTTTGTCAATGCCAGTGGCAGCCAGCTGGGAAAGCCAAGGCTTGACCATCTCAAACCTCTGGTGATACGCGTAGTACAAACAAGGTTCAGCCATCGTCCACAGCCCAGGAGTGGCCTGTTGCATGGCGATGTCAAACAGTTGCCACCCAAACTCTGGAGCAAGACTTTGCAAATAGGGCAAGCGCCGAAGCATGACTGCCCGAACTGCGGGGTGAGCATCGTCCGCAAAGCTGCTTAGAGTCGGCGCTAGAAGTTGGGGCCATGAGGCGTTGTTTTCTTGAAGAGTAGTAGCCAAAATCATCAGGGCATCGACAGCATTGCCTTTTGCCATATTGATGCCAATGGTTAATAAGTTAACTGAATCCCCCGAAACGGATTCTTTCTCAACCATTTCGAGAAATCCAGTTGTTAATGCCACCAGCCTTTCTGCTGTCAATGTATCGCGAACTACATGAGCGCAAGCTTCCAAAGCCTTTGCCGCCTCACGGGTGTGATGCCATTGTTCAGGGTGTTTTTCGAGCGTACCTAGCATGGATTGAATCAGCATCGATGCATCAGCTTCTTCTACGGGTGCCCAAGTTCCACTGGGCTGCAAATTGCCATAACGGATCGAAAGGTAGTTTGCAACTCCGTCCACAACGCTCTCGCGGAATTTCTTTGGTATTTTTTCCCAATAGCTAAGTAAAAAGGTGATGAACCGGCGTGGATCACGGGATGCGGCTTCTTGAAGTTGAACTCCGACCTCTCGTTCCCCACCAATCAAAAATTCATCGAAGGTGTTTTTTTGGTGGCCGTCATAGTGGGTGAGTAGTTTTTGTACAGCCAAGTCACTGCAATTCAATAAAACTTCATAGGTAAACGGTGGTGCAACCCACCCACCACTAGAGCCAATGCGTGCCTGCCTTAAAAGAGGCCATGTCAAGCATTCGGCTTTATTCACCACGGCTTGGCTTGCAGGGCTTCGGAGGTACCCAGGGATGGGAAGAATCAATTGGGCTTGGTGGTGCAGTCGCCAATTTGTTTGCTCCGTTTCGCTGGAATCTTCATGGGGGATACCCAAAATGCGCGCCTCGACTGCGTCCTGGATGCCTGAATCCAACTCGACGAAAGTTGTCTGTATCAGCGTTCCAAGTTCGAAGGTCAACTCGGATTCAAGAAGTTCTGCATCGCACAACATATGGCCAATCACATCGAGATTGGTGGTTGGTGTTGTTGTACAAGCCAATATGGCGAAGTATCGGAGGGAACCTTCTGCATTGGAGCAAAGGCGTTGGCGGTTCTGTTGCCACCAATCCGAGTTGAGCGCAGCATGGTCGATAACCGCTGCTTCGATGGCATCCATAAAGACCCTTCCGCTGCCAACATGCCTCAGGCCGGTTTGACTATGAGTGTTCTCATAGGACGTTTCACGCAAGAAGCTCGTCCGAAAGCTCCGATGTCCACCGTAACGCGATGCCTGAATTTGGCTCCACTGCTCCAACGCTTCCACCGCCAAGTTCAGCAGGGACACAGAAGCCAGCATTCGCCGACGCAAGAAGTGATCATTCGAATTGCCAAATTCATGCGGCTCGCAATGTAGGTTCTTGTCCCATTGGTATCCAATCAAATCATCGTTGCTGACCTCCCCTGCGATGTACTTCCACAGTACTTCGTCGTCGAGCCCTCCTGCGGTAATACAACGGGCTAAAGCCTTGCCGAGAACGCTGCGTTTTCCCCTCGGCATGCTCAGCAAGGATTTCAACAATGAAGACATCTGGCCTGCATGCATTTGATCCATGCTTTCGATGGCAAAGGTCAATTGATCAGCCAAGTGCGTGCGGTCTGCCCAATCCGTCGCTAGCGCTTCTGTCCAGAAGTCCACTACTCCTGCCACATCATCATTTTTCCAAGCTGAGACTCGATGGACGTGCCGCGTCATTGCCTCGCTGTCGCGCTGATATTTCAGCATGGGCACCAGATGCTTCATCCAAAAATAATGCCATTCCAAGCGAAAAGCTTGGGTGTAGATGACCTGAAAGACTTCGGGATGTAGGGCGCGTAAATCGCGAATCAGCGGCCAATCGTCGTCCTGGGGTACTTGCTCGGCCAGGCACTCCGCTACCAAGCGGCGGATATGAAATGCGTGGTTCTCGGTGAGTGCGGTACGCAATTGGCTGCGGAATGTTTTTCTATCTCCGGCGGCCAGTTGAGCTACAAAACTGCGGATGCTGGGCCGCACAAAAGGCACAGGCGGCAAGTCCTGAATAAAAGCACTCAATGTCTTGCCCTGCCGTAGGGCATCACTGATAACCAGCACATCCAGCAAGGTTTGGTGCCCAAAGGTCAGTTTTTCATCCTGGGTTAACTGCAATACGTTGTGACTCAGTAGAGACCGACGGACTAAATCAGAAGTTGCCAACCGCTGCGGAGGTACTGACAGGCTGCGACGCCTCAGCATATCTGTTGCGATGGCTTCGATGGCCTGCATGGCGGGATCACCCAATGCATCGTTGGCTTGAACAATGGTGTGCAGGTACCTCTGAGCCAATGCTTGGCTGGTCACCACGTTGAAGCTACCGCGTTGGCCCGCCAGTTCCACGTATAAGGCCAGCTCACGCGGGTTCTGAATCAGCAGCCGAGTGGCCTCATCCAAGCTGGACGTGTCGATGCCTTTTCTGGCGAGCAGAGGCGCAATATTCGTCTCCCAGTTTAACGGTTGGCATTTGAATTCGTTGCTCCATTTCCGTTGAGCAATCCGTCTGTCATATTGACGGTCAAAGTCGCGGCAAGCGGTTATGACCGTGACATTGGGCAGCCTCAGCAGGCGATCCATCTGAGCAAGAAAATAGTCCAGCACCTTGTGTTCGCGGGCGATGGAAAGCACATCGAGCGAATCAATGACCACCACTACATGGGTTTCTTCAGCCATGCGTGCCGTGCGCTCAACCCAGTCTTGTGGCAGCCCTTGCGCCTGGCGATCTTGCGCAGTGTCCAGGTCCGCAAACTCGCGGGATTGGATGAAGATGGGAAAAAGATCTGAACGGGATTGGGTTTGCAGCTCAAGCGTTTCCTGCAAAGCCAGCATCACGCATGTTTTGCCAGAACCTGGCTGGCCGGTCAGCAAAATTGATGAGGGCTTGGAGTCAATCGCAGCCAGGATTTCAGCGACCAAGGGTGTTGAAACGGTTTCGCCAGCAATATCTCGGCGCCACTTTCTGCCGATGGAGGATGTGCTTTCGAATGCAGAGCGAACTTCCGTCACATCCATAGGCAATGCCAGCATGGAACCTGCAGCATGAACGATGGACTGCAGGTCGGCTTTGGTCAGTCGGTGTTGTACCGCGACGTTTTGTCCGTTCTGACCGTCAGCACGCAAGCCGAGCCGGTCAAGGCGCGTCCAAAGGGCATTGAATGCAGCATCTGAGTTGCTTGCCAACCGACGCAGGCGCTCAAGGAGCAGTGCTTCCATGCGATCCAGCTCTGGACTGGATTCAAATGTGGTGCGACGAAGAAAGTCGTAGGTGGAAAGTGTCGGCGTGTGATGCGCAAGCTGGGTTTTCAGTTTTACATCTGTCGTCCTCCCGGCTTGACCTAAGTTTGCTTGGTAATTGGCCTCGTCGGGATAGTTGGTGCTGTACTCCCGCAAGGCTGCCAATTCCCCGAAGGGACTTCGGGAATAGAAACGTACAGATGTCTTCGGGTCACTGGCAAGCATGAGGCTGGCTTTTTGAAGTTCGCCAGCCAGATCGGCCACTGACCATGCCTGATGCTGTGTTTGGTTCTTTTTGCATTGGCAGCAAATCTTTGAGCCGTCTTTCTTGCCAATGACTACGTCATCAACCAGTAGCGTTGCGGCATCGACCTCAAGCCATTCAAAGGTTGGATCATCGAGAACGGTCAGTGCCCATTCAAAAGCAACCAACGTCTGATAGCCATCGCCACGATTGGATTGAATACCTGCCTTGCTCATTGAGGGCTTTCTGTCTGACGTTGGTCTTTGCACATAGCCCCGTGTGATGGGGGCTCCACATTGTCGCCGTCGACAAATGGGTGGTGCTGATCACAGGACGAGGTGCAGCAGGAGCCGAGTAGCGAGAAGGACAAGAGCTTGCTGCAGGCGATCGAGGCCGCGCGAGATGCGGTCAACGCCAAACCGGGCACGCCTAGAGTGGCAAATCTGTTTGTGAGCAAGGTGGGACTGGACCCGCGCCGGCCGTGCGTCTGCACCACCCGCACGCCCAGTGCTTCAGCGCGGCGCGCCTCGTGTTCCATTGCAGCACACAGTTCAGACTGGAACTCGCTCGGTCGGGGTGGGGCGGTTTCGTCCAAGGGCTCCATCGACGCGTTGGGCGATGCGCCGTAGAAGCCTACAGCCGATGGGCTGGCCAGCACGCGCGGTACCTTTTGCAGGCGCCGCGTCCAGGCAGGCGACGACTCGGTTATCCCTATGAGTGGTTCCGAAGGTACGCAGAGAAAACCGTCTTTGCAAAATTCCGTACGGCGGCATGATGGGAAAATCTCGCATTCAGCCTAGAAGTGATGTGGTGGCGCCTGCAAGAGCCAAGAAGCGCTGGCAGTCATCTCCCGCCGCGCCCGTTTTCCCCGCCTTCCCATCCCCATGAAATGTCCAACATGCCAGTGGCACAACCCCGGCGAAGCAACCCAATGCGTGATGTGCCGCGCCCCGCTGGTCAGCGGCGGTGAGCCTGACTTCACTACAGCCTTCCCGCAGCAGCCAACCCCCGCCGCAGCGGCCACACCGGTCGCCGTCTTTCTGGCCACCGACCTGAGCCGCACCGTCGCCACGGTGATCGATGGCCTCCAGATGCTCGTCTCTGCCGCGGTGTGGCTGGTGGTGGTGTGGGATATGTCCTGGTCCATCTGGCCCAAGCTGCTGGGTGCCGTGGTGCTGTTTTTTCTGCCAGCGTTGCTCGACGCAGGACCTGGTTCGCTGGGCAAGCGGTGCCTGAAGATTCAGGTGGTGACGACACGTGGTGAAAAGCCGTCGTTCGCCATCAGCATCTGGCGCCACTTCATCAAGTACGTGTTGCACATCGCGCTGCCCGTCGTGTGGAAGCTGATCGAGCCGTGGCTGACTGGCGGGCGTCACCTTCACGATGTGTGGGCGGGCACCACGGTGATCGAGCGCTTGCCTGCCAGTGCCCGTGCGGCCCGCGCTGCGCCGGAGCTGTTTCATGAAGCGTTGATCGCGCAGGCCCACGGCGTGCAGACCAGCGCAGCGCCACAGGCCCCGGTGCGGGCCGATGTGAAGAACGCTAGGCAGCAAGTCACGCGGGCGTCCAGGGCGTTCGATGTGTTCAAGAGCCTGCTGGCGTGGTGCATCGCGGGTGCGTTGCTGTGGCTGTTTGTACCGGCGGTGTGGTCTCTGTACAAGGAGTCGCAGGACCCCACCATGTCCGCCGTATCAGACGCCAAGGCCGCCACCAAAAAGCTCACGCACCTGCTCAGCCAGCGATTCGAACAAGGCCAAAGCCTGGAGCTCGACTGGAGCGACCCCGCGTTGGCAGCGCTGGAGGCAGAGATGGGCGCAGTGTTCACCAGCATCACCACCGAGCCCCGCGGGCCCGTCACGCTGCAGATCAAGAGCGGGCCGGTGGCGGGCAAACACATCGTGCTGGCGCCGGAGTACAACTTCGGCAAGAAGGCCATCAAGAAATGGACCTGCGGCAGCCCTGACATCGAACGGGCCCAGTTGCCCACTGGCTGCAAGGCCACGCTGAGCACCGCGCCCACCACCCCTTGAATTGAATGGTGGCCGCCATTTCGGCGCGGCACCGATTGCACCCAGACACTTATCAAGCTATCAACCGATGACGACTGCTTTGTCCCAGCACCAACACCTTCTCGACCCTGCCGTTCTCAACCACCCCCAACGGCAATTTGCCTTGAAGGTGGTGGACCTGCTCAAGACCCGGCAGTTCGACGCGCTCGAAGCCCTGCTGGCGCCCAGCTGGGCGGCCTTCGAGTCGGGTGCTTTGTCCGACCTGGGGCTGTCGCGCACGTGGTCCCACATGGGCCTGCAGCGGGCCGATCTGATCGAACCCGCCCAGGCGTGGGTGCAGGCGTACCCCCACAGCTTTGCGGCACTGCTGTTCGCGGCGCAGTTGCACTGCGTCGTGGCCTGGCAAGCGCGCGGTACTTGCACGGTCGATGCCACCAGCGAAAAGCAGTTTGCGGTGATGCAGCAGTACTTCGATGCGGCGTTTCCGTACCTGCACCGCGCCATGGCGGCGGCCGCGCGGCCCACGCTGGCCATCGCGGTCGGGATCACGATGGCGCGTGCGGGCAGCGATGACCCGGAGCACGACTACATCGCGCTGGCCCAGCCCCACTTGCCGCACAGCCCGGCGCTGTATGGCCGCCTGATGTGGGCGCTGAACCCCAAGTGGGGCGGGTCGCTGGCAGAGGTCGACGCGTTGTTCCGCTCCGCACAGCAGTGGAGTGCCTCGTGGCCTGAAGAGGAGCGCAAACGTGTGCACGCCACCCACCGGTCAGAACTGGCAGACGTCGAGGAGTGCAACGGTGATTCGGATCGCGCCATCGCCTTGCTCAACGGCATCCTGCACGAAGCGCCCGACTTCGACGCAGCGCATTCCCAACTGGCCAGCCAATACCGTTACCAGGACCAGATGCAGCTGGCCGTGGACCACCTGCTGCTCGCCGTGCGCATCACGCCGGTGGCGGACCGGTTCGACCGGCTGGGCGACTACTACGAAGCGCTGGGCCAACAAGACGTCGCCATGGCGTATTTTGAAGAGGCCATGCTGTGGGGCAGTGGCAGCGCGGCGGGCTCCGTGGCGAATTGGCTGAGCGACCAGCTCAAGACCGCACGCGCCGACCAGCGCCCCGCGATCGAAGAGCAACTGGGGCGGGTGGCCTCCTACGGCATGCAGCAGTTTTCACCCAGAACCATGTTCGTGATGGGCGCCATCGAGTTCTTTCAGCGCGGCGACGATGCCGCCAAGTTGCGCGCGTACGACTGGTGGCGCGAAGCCGCGCGATGGGGCAATGCCGGTGCCATGTTCAACCTGGGCATCGCGCACTTCGACGGCGAAGACGGGCAGACGTTGAACAAGGCTTTGGCCATGCAGTACTGGGCACGGTCGGCTGCGCTGGGTCACCTGTCATCCCATGAGCGCCTGGGCAAGGCGCTGCTCACCGGCGACGGCATAGCGCAAGACCTGGAAAGCGCTGCCTACCACCTGGAGATCGCGGCCGATGGAGACAACGTCTATGCCATGCGCGACTGGATTTGTTGCCTGTGGTTCGGCCGCGGCACGCCGCAAGACCGGGGCACTGCCAAGCAGTTGCTGCAACGCCTGAAGGCATTGAGCCCTGACATGTACGCGTCGGCCCGCGAGCGCATCGGCCTGGGCGCCACCATCAAGAACTTTGTCGGCAAGCTGTTCGGCTAACCCGTCGGACGCCAAGGCCTGCCGCCTGCGCTGACTGCATAGCCACGTCAGGCCGAATGGCGGGTGGCTGCAGCCTGCGAGGGGCCTTCGCTGGCGTTGCCCTGGCGCGGCGCCACTTTGCTGCCCCGCTTGCTGATCAGCAACACCCCCGCCAGCACCAGCCCAGCCCCCGCCATTTGCTGCCAGGACAGCGGCTCGTCCAGCAGCCAGCAACCGAAGAAGATCGTGAGGATGGGGCCCAGCGTGCCCACCAGCGCGGTTTGGGCTGCGCCGATGCGGCGGATGGCTGCGGATGTCATGAACACCGGCAGCACGGTGGAAAACACCGCCATGCCCAGCGCATGCAGGTAGACCGGTGCCGGTTGAACCAAGGCGCCCACCGGTTGCGACACCATGAAGTGCAGCAGCGTTGCGCCGGTGGAGACCAGCATGGCCAGCGCGGTGAAGCGCGCCGCGCCCAGTCTGCGGATGGCGGGCTCGCTGCCGGCCTGGTAGAACGCGTACGACACCGCCGAGCCGAACACGAAGCCTGCGCCCAGGAACACGGCGCGGGTGTCGCCCGCGATCTGCAGGTCGTGCGCAAAGGCCAGGCCGATGCCGGCGTAGGACAGCAGCAGCGCCCCCATCTCTCGGCGGGATGCCCGCTTGCCCATGAAGAGCACGCCGATCACGATGGTGAGCGTGGGGTAGGTGAACAGGATCAGCCGCTCCAGGCTGGCAGTGATGTACTGCAGGCCGATGAAGTCGAGGATGCTGGCGCCGTAGTAGCCCAGCAGCCCCAGCGCGACGATGGCCAGCCAGTCGCGCCCGCTCAGGGGCGCGAGCTGCCGGCTGGCACGCCAGCCGACCCAGGCGAACACGGGCACGGAAAACGCCATGCGCAGGCACAGCAAGGTGACCGAATCCACGGGGACGGCCTGCGGCACGGCGTAGGCCAGCTTCACAAAGATGGCCTTGAACGAAAAGCCCAGTGCGGCCAGGATGGCTAGGGCAAGACCAAGGCGTTCGGCGGACCAGTTCTTCCAGGGCATGGGGGATTTGTGCGGCAAGGCAGTGCGTCAGATCGTGTGAAATTTTCGAACGCTGTGTGTGCTTTGCATCGGCATGGAGTGATAAGGGGTTGCATGGTGCCCTGGCAAGCAGTCATGCACAATTGACAATCCCACAACGCTGCGTTCGTTGCAGACGAACGATGCCAGGCCGCCCTTGAACTACGACCTCACCGATCTGCGCCTCTTCGTGGCCATGGCCGAGGAGCGCAACCTCACACGCGGCGCCGCACGCGCCTATCTGGCGCCGTCGTCCGCCAGCCACCGGCTGCGGCGGCTGGAAGAGGCGCTGAACACCACGCTGTTCGAGCGCCAGACGCGGGGCCTGGCTCTCACCCGCGCGGGCGAGGCGCTGCTGCGCAATGCGCGCCAGGTGCTGGCCAGCATCGAGCAGATGCACGCCAATCTGTCGCCCTTTGCCACCGGCATCCGCGGCCATGTGAGCCTGTGGGCCAACACGCACGCCACCCACACCTTTCTGCCGGATGACCTGGCGGGTTTTCTGAAGCGGCATCCGCAGGTCAGCGTGAGCCTGGAGGAGCGCACCAGCGCAGAAATCGTGGTCGCGGTGGCCAGCGGCGAGATCGAAGTGGGGGTGCTGGCCGACAGCGGCACGGGCGCGGGGGTGGATCTGGCCCCGTACCGGCAGGACCGCCTGGTGCTCATCGTACCCGCAGGCCACGCACTGGCCGCGCGCGCCAAGGTGGGGTTTGCGGAGGTGCTGGACCACGCGTTCGTCATGCTGCACGCCGGCTCGGCCATCCACACTTTCACCATGAATGCAGCGGCCGCCCTGGGCCGGCACCTGGATGTGCGCATTCAGGTGCGCAGCTTCGAGGCCGTGTGCCGCATGGTGGGGGCGGGCGTGGGCATTGGCCTGGTGCCCCGCGGTGCGGTGCCGGCCGCGGGCCTGAGCGAGCCGCCCGTGGTGGTCGAGATGGACGAGCCCTGGGCCCAGCGCGACCTGCAGATCTGCGTGCGCCGCGGTGTAGTGCTGTCGGGCTTTGCGCAGGCGCTGGTGGATGCGCTGCGCGCTGGGTCGCACTGATTCGGCGTGGCTCGGACGGCATCACTCTGACAGAGCCTGCCGGAGCGGATGCTCAGCGTTCCGCGCTCAGCGTTCCGCGCTCAGCGGTCCGCGCTCAGCGGTCCGCGCTCAGCGGTCCGCAGCTTCGGGCAGCTTGGCGATCACCTTGATCTCGAACTGAAAGCCATACAACCACGTTACGCCGATGCCGGTAAGCGTGGGGTGCGGTGCCTGGCCCCAGTATTCGCCGACCACTTCCCATGCGGTCTCGAAGTGCTTTTCGGGGTCCACCATGAACACCGTCACATCGATCACGTCGTCGAAGGTGCAGCCTGCGGCCTGCAGGATGGCGTTCAGGTTGTCGAAAGCCAGCCGCACCTGGGCCTGGTAGTCGGGCTCGGGCGAGCCGTCGGGGCGGCTACCGACCTGGCCGGAGACGAACAGGAAGCCGTTGGAGCGGATGGCTGGTGAGTAGCGGTTCTTCTCATAGAGTGCCTGGCGCCCGGGCGGGAACACGACGTCGCGCGGGGATGGCGGTGTTGATCCCGTCGTCGTTTTTGCTGTTGCTATTGCTATTGCTGTTGCTGCTGTAGTCATGACTGAGTTCCTGTGTGAAGGGTTGGCCTGGGCGGCAGATGAGACGTACCGGCCTTGCAGTGGGTGGGCGATGCATGGAATTTATCGACGCACCGGCTGGGGATAAACCAGCAAGCTTGTCCATCACTGTTTGTAAACTCCAAACAATCGTTGGCCAATCTTGGGCAAGACAGGAGCGCTATGGACCGGTTCGATGCAATGCAGGCCTTCGTGCGGGTGGTCGAATCGGGCAGCTTCACCAAGGCGGCGGACACCCTGCACGTCAGCAAGACCACCGTCACGCAGCTGGTGCAGCAGCTGGAGGCGCGGCTGCGGGTGAAGCTGCTGCACCGCACCACGCGCCGGGTGCAGGTCACCGCCGATGGCGCTGCGTACTACGACCGCGCGGTGCGGCTGCTGGCCGACCTGGATGATGCAGAGACCAGCCTGTCGAGCGCGTCGGCCGCGCCCCGGGGGCGGCTGCGGGTGGACGTGCCCAGCCCGCTGGCCCGGCTGATCCTGGTGCCGGCCCTGCCGCAGTTCCATGCGCAGTACCCCGACATCCAGCTCGACATGGGCGTGAGCGACCGCATGGTCGACCTCATCGGCGACAACGTGGATTGCGTGGTGCGCGGGGGCGAGATCCAGGACCAGTCGCTCATCGCGCGGCGTGTGGGCGACCTGCAGCTTGGGGTGTATGCGGCCCCCGGATATTTGGAGCGCGCCGGGATGCCAGCGCACCCGAAGGACCTGGAGGACACGCACCACCGCGTGGTGGGATTCCTGTGGTCGCGCTCGGGCAGGACATTTCCTTATGCGATGCGGCGCGGCGCAGAGGACGTGCAGGTGCAGGGCCGTTATGTGCTGGCGGTGGACGACGGCAATGCCTACCAGGCCGCGGGGCTGGCGGGCATGGGCATCCTGTGGTTGCCGCATTACATCGCCCAGCCGCACCTGGGCACTGGCGAGCTGGTGCCTTTGTTCCAGGACTGGGCGCTGGACACCATGCCGCTGTACGTGGCCTACCCACCCAACCGCCACGTGAGCGCCAAGGCGCGGGTGTTCATCGACTGGGTGGCTGCACTGTTGGCGCAGCATGCCCCGCTGGTGGGGCCGGGCGGCGGCTTGCCCCGGCCCTGAGTCAAGCCCTCGCGCCTTCTGCGCCCGAGTTCACCCAGGATCAAGCGGGTGCCAGGGTCACGGGCGCTCCGGCCGCCTTCAACGCATTGCGCACGCGTGCGGGCGTGTTGGCAGGCACCACCAGGCCCGCCAGGGCCTTGAGCGGCGCAACCGTGAAGGCCGATGCTGCCCCCAGCTTGTCGGCAGAGGCCAGCACCACCGTTTCGGCCGCGCGCTGGAGCAGGGCGCGTTTGACGGCGGCCTCCTCGAAGTCTCCCGTGGTCAGGCCCGCGTCCGCATGCACCCCGGTCACGCCCATGAGGTACAGGTCCGCGCGCAGCTGGGCCGCAGCCTCGACCACGCTGGCGCCCACGTTCACCATCGAGTGGCGGAACAGGCGGCCTCCCAGCACCAGAACTTCCAGCTCTGTATGCCCCGCCAGCGCGACGGCTACGGCCGGACTGTGCGTGACGATGGTGGCGCGCAGCTGCAGCGGCAGGTGCTGCACAACCTGCAGCGACGTGGTGCCGCCGTCCAGGATCACCACCTGGCCGGGCTGCGCCAGCGCCGCCCCGGCGCGGCCCAGGGCGCGCTTGTCTTCGGGGGCCAGTTGCTCGCGCACCTGCAGGCTGCCCACGGCGGCCGAGGCGGGCAGGGCGCCGCCGTGCACGCGCTGCAGCAGACCGTCGGCCGCCAGCTCGCGCAGGTCGCGGCGCACCGTGTCTTCGGAGATGCCGAGTTCGTCGCTCAGGGCTTTGGCCACGACCTGGCCGTGCTGCCGAAGGCGTTCCAGGATGAGTTGCTTGCGGTGGGTGGTCAGCATGGGAGGAAACTGGCGTTGACAAACGGGTACGGCATTACGGTTGCGTGAATTTGCATGTTTGTGCATGATATTGCACGAATCACGATTGTGCAAAAACATGTCCACCTCGATCCCCCACGACCTCCCGCTGCTGGTGCTCATCGCTGGGCCGTATCTCTCGGGCACCGATGGCGATCCCGAAAAAATCGCCGCTAACCGCGCCCGCCTGGAGGCCGCGGCGCTGCCCATTTACGAGCGCGGGCACCTGCCGATGCTGGGCGAATGGCTGGCGCTGCCCATCATCCACGCGGCGGGTGGGCGTGAGCCGGGCGATGCGGTGTTCCACGCTTACCAGTACCCGGTGGCCGAGCGGCTGCTCGCCCGCTGTGACGCGGTGCTGCGCCTGCCCGGCGAGTCCCGTGGTGCCGACATGGATGTGGCCCGGGCCCGTGCACGCGGTTTGCCGGTGGTGCACGACGTGGACGAGCTTCCACTGCGGCAGCTCGCTGTTACCGACGCGGCGCATGGGGTTCAACTGTGAGCCGCCCCGTGCCCGCCCCGGTGCCGGCCAGCACCGATCAGGTCAAGCTATTGGCGGTGGATATCCTGTCCGACCACTGGTACACGCTGCGCAAGGTCACCTTCGACCTGCGCCGCAGTGACGGCCAGTGGCAGACCTTGAGCCGCGAAGCGTATGACCGGGGCAATGGCGCGGCGCTGCTGCTGTTCGACCCGCGCCGGCAAATGGTGGTGCTGACGCGCCAGTTCCGCCTGCCGGCGTTTCTGAACGGCAGCGCCGATGGCATTCTGGTCGAGACCTGCGCGGGCCTGCTCGACGGTGACGACCCCGAAACCTGCATCCGCCGCGAAGCCGAGGAAGAAACCGGCTACCGCGTGCGCCAGCCGCGCAAGGTGTTCGAGGCCTACATGAGCCCGGGCTCCGTCACTGAAAAGCTCCACTTCTTCGTGGCCGAATACGAGCCGGCAGACCGCATCCGCAGCGGGGGCGGGCTGGCCGACGAAGGGGAGGACATCGAGGTCATCGAGATGCCGCTGGCCGAAGCCCTGGCTGGCATTGGCACCGGTGCCATCGAGGATGGCAAGACGGTGATGCTGCTGCAGCATGTGGCGTTGATGCTGCAGAGCGCGGCGGGGTAGGGACGCGCGAGGGAATCAGGTGGGGAAACTCGCGGTGGGGTCGCGGTGCTCCGCTTTCAGGGCGCTGCCCACCCATTGCAGCCCACAGCCCCTGCCGAAGGTCAGGCCTTCTTCTTGATCAGCCCGTAGATCACCAGCAGCACGATGGCGCCGATGATCGATGCGATCCAGCCCACCGGCGCTTCGGGTGCATACCAGCCCATCGCCACACCCACATAGCGCGCGACAAACGCCCCTGCGATGCCCAGCAACGTGGTCATGATCAAGCCCAGCTTGTCGTCGCCCGGCTTCAGGGCCCGCGCGATCAGTCCCACGATGAAGCCGACGATGATGGTTCCGATGATTGAAAACATGAGGTTCCTTGGTTGAGGTCTTTGGCTGAAGTTGAGGCCGTGCCATGCCTTGGCAGCGAATGTAATGGCATTTGCTGCCAGGCCTTGGGTGGGCGATCGATAGCCCATTGGTTTGAGCTTTGGTCACGGCCGAACATCGTCGCACTGGTCGATGACGGTGGCTGTAGGTGGATGCTGAATCGCGAGTGAAGGGAAACCGCCGAGTGCACGCCTGCACCACCGCCCCGCGCGCGATAATCCGGTGCTATTGATTCCGTAGCTGTCCGCGCGCATCCATCCAGCGGTAGCGGCTGTTTTTATCATCTCCCCGGTTGTTCCTCACCTCAACGCTCCCATGCAAGCCCTGCTCGACGCCATTGCCTCCATGCCCCTGCCGACCGAAGCCGGGCGCGTCTTTCATGGCCGCGGCGGTTTGCACCCCGGCTGCGAACAATGGGCGATGGATGCTTACCCGCCGGTCTTCGTGCTGACCAGCTTTGCGCCCGCGACCGAAGAAGAGCTGGCCGCCATCGGCGCGGCCCTGCAGGCACGCTGGGCGCAGATCGCCCCGGCTGGCGAGCCGCTCAACTGGGTGTTCCAGCACCGGGGCGAGTCGCTGCGCATCGAGGGCCGCAGCGAGACCCGCCTGATGGCCGGCGCCGTGCCCGACCCGCACACGGTGACCGAAGCCGGCGCTCGTTACCGCGTGCACGTGCTGCGCGGCCAGAACCACGGCCTGTTCCTCGACATGGCCGCAGGCCGCCGGTGGGTGCACGACTACGCGGCCGCCCGCAGCGCCGACCGCTACGGGCTCAAGGTGCTCAACCTGTTTGCGTACACCTGCGCGTTTTCTGTGGTGGCGCTGCAGGCGGGCGCCCGGCAGGTGGTCAATGTGGACATGAGCCACGGCGCCATCGGCATCGGGCAGCAGAACCACCAGCTCAACGGCATCACCACCGGCGCCGCGTTTTTGCCGCACGACATCTTCAGCAGCTGGGGCAAGATCACGCGCGGCGGGCCCTACGGCCTCATCATCGTGGACCCGCCCAGCTACCAGAAGGGCAGCTTCGTGGCCACCAAGGACTATGCGCGCCTGATGCGCCGCCTGCCCGATCTGCTGGCGCCGGGCGGCCACGCGCTGCTGTGCCTGAATGCGCCGGAGCTGGGCGCGGCTTTTCTGCAGGACCAGATGCGCGAGTTGGCGCCGGAGCTCGCCTTTGTGGAGCGCGTGGCCAACCCGGCCGTGTTTGCCGACGCCGATGCAGACCGGGCGCTCAAGGTGCTGGTGTACCGCGCGCCTGACCTGGTGGCCCCGGACACCGCCAGCGCTACGGCGACGTAAGCCGCGCCACCCAGCGCCGCGCCAACGGGGCCGCCACCAGCACGCAAGGGAACGCAAAAGCCCAGGCCGTGAGCCAGGCCCCAGCCCACACGCCGACGAATTCGGCCGACCAGCCGCGCGCGTGCAGCGTGGAGATGCCCGACACCAGCAGCGACATCAGACCCGACAGGATGAAGCCGAACAGCACCGGCGCAAAGCGCTGCGGGATCATGCTGCGGCCTCGGCTGCGTCGGCCACCATGCCCTGCACGGTGTGTGGCGCAAAGCCGTGCACCTTGCGCGCAAAGTTCTGACCGAACAGGTGGGCCGTCCTGATGTCGCCGGGCGCAAACGCATCGGGTGCAGACGCATGCCCCGCCTGCGCCATCAGGCCCGACCACGAACCCAGCCGGTTGGCCGCCTCGTCATAGGGCGTGCCGCTGTGCTGCTCGGGCAGGATGGGGTTGCCCACCCAGACCATCCCGTGCTGCATGGAGAACACGAACATCGACTGCAGCGTGGACTGCTTGTCGCCCGCAGGCAGCGACGACACGGTAAATCCCGCCGCCAGCCGCCCTTGCAGTTGCTGTCGGCGCCACAGGCCGCCGGTCGCGTCCATGAAGGTCTTGAACACGCCCGACACCCCGCCCAGGTAGGTGGGCGACCCCCACACCAAGCCGTCGAATTCTTGCAGCACATCAGGCGCCGGGGTCAGGCTGGCGGCTTCGATCAATTGCACCTGTGTGCCGCCCACGTTGCGCGCGCCGTGCGCGACGTGCTGGGCGATGTGCTCGGTGTGGCCGTGGGCGCTGTGGAAACCACCGCGATCTTCTTGCTTGTCGTCATGTCAAAAGCTCCATTCAAAAACAGGGATAGGTAAAAAAGGGTCAGGCCGCAATGCAGCGGCTCCACGCCCAGGCGGCGAGGTACAGGCCCAGGCCGAACACCGCGTGGTTGGCCAGGCTGCGCAGCCGGTTGCGCCACGGCGTGGCGGTGCGGGACGCCGCGATGCCGCTGCCCATGGCGGGCTGCATCACGAACCAGGGCGCCACCACGGTGGCAATGCCGATGGCCAGCGCCGGCAGTGGCGCGGGCTCTGCAGCCCAGGCGCGGCCGTTCACCAGCACAGCCAGGGCCGCAAACCCGATGCCGACTGCGTAGTGCACGGTCCAGCCGGCCACGCGTTCACCACGCACCGGCGTGGACTTGGCAATGGCGTCGTGAAACCACCGTCCACGCAGCAGGTGCCCCGCCCAGCGTCCGATCAGCGCAAACGGCTGCGTGGGCACGCCCAGACGCCGGAGCGCAGCCAGCCACACGTCCATCACCGCCGTGGCGCCGACGCCAATCCAGAGCACGTGGAGCGGCTCGTGGGTCCATTCATTCATAGGTTCCTCGTTTCTTTCACAGTTGACTGAGCACCGGTGTCTGGGTACTGTACGAATTCAAGTCAACTTGAAGTCAAGAGGTTTTTTGTGATCGACATCGGCGAAGTTGCCAGGCGCTCAGGCGTGGCCGCGTCCACCCTGCGGTACTACGAAGAAAAGGGTTTGATCGCCTCCACCGGCCGCCACGGCCTGCGGCGGCTGTTCGACGCGCGGGTGCTCGATCAGCTCGCTTTGATCGCGCTGGGGCGCGTGGCGGGTTTCTCGCTGGACGAGATCGCCACCATGTTTGCGAGCGACGGCCAGCCCGACATCGATCGCGCCATGCTGACGGCCAAGGCGGACCAGATCGATGAGATGGTGCGGCGCCTGGAAGCCATGAGCGCCAGCCTGCGCCATGCCGCCGTGTGCACGGCGCCGAGCCACATGGAGTGCCCTTCGTTCCGCAAGCTGCTGCAGTCCGCAGCGTCGGGCGACATGGCGCCGCGAGAGCTCATGCCCCGGCGGCGGGGGTGAGTGTGTGGGCCGCGACCGGGCCGTGGGGCGGTGGCCGTTGCTGCGGTATGGCTGCCCTGGAGAGCGATACCGCAGCGATGCGGCAGTATTGCGAAAGCGATGAGCCCCGTCAGCCCGCCTGCAAGGCGCTGACGATGGCCGCCCACTCGGCCGGGGCGACGGGCGTGATGGACAGGCGGCTTCCCTTTTGCAGCACGCGCATCTCGGTCAAGGCGGGGTGCTCCCGCATTTCAGCCAGGGGCATCAGCCGCGTCTTCTTCACCGCCTGCACGTCCAGCAGCAGCCAGCGCGGCTTGTCTGCGGGTGACTTGGGGTCGTGGTAGGGCGATGCGGGGTCGAACTGGGTCGGGTCCGGCCGCGTGCCCGAGGCCACGCGCGCGATGCCGACGATGCCGGGTTCGGGGCAGCTCGAGTGGTAGAACAGTACGCCGTCGCCCACCTGCATGTCGTCACGCATGAAGTTGCGGGCCTGGTAGTTGCGCACGCCGGTCCACGGCACTGTGGCGGCCGGGGCGGCCAGGGCGTCGTCGATGGAGCATTCTTCGGGCTCGGACTTCATGAGCCAGTAGTGCGGCGTGCGGCCAAGTGGGGCGGTGGGCGTGGTCATGGCGGCATTTTGGCAAAGCCGGGGCCGCATGGGGGACGGTGCGCTTCTGGCCCCGAGGCGGCGTGGACGCCTGAGGGCTATTGAATGCATAGCTGCTGGCGCTTGTCCATCCAGCGGTAGAGCACAAAAATAGCCAGATAAAGAGCCAGCGCGCGAACGTGACGACTTCATTGCCCCGCTGAGCATTAGCAGCAAAAACTCTTGAAGAACCGCTCCGGCCATGATGAGTGGATAGCGCTTTAAATCAATGCAGTGATCTGGTATGAAATATCAATAACCCAAAGCAATTCTTTATTTCCGATTTTTTCCATTTCTTGCTTTTGTGGAATTCTGTTTTTCCTTCGCTGCCGTCAATAGTTCAATAACTTCGGGATTGTTTTTCTTTTTTGCCATATCCCAAACTGTCAAACCATTTTTTTTTGAAATATCAAGACGTGCGCCGTGTTTTAAAAGCACTTTAATGACGGGTATGTTTGAAAGAGAAACTGCCCCCATCAGAGGGGTTGCCAAAGGATTGCCCATGCTGTTTACATCAAATCCATTTTCAATCATGTATTCGACAAAAATGGCCGCATCCTCCTGTGGAGAGAATGTAGATAGCTGAGCAGTACTGAATATTCTATTTCTATCTGTTTTTGAGGTGGGAAACTTTGCATGATTTTGAATCAATTTGCATGCAATGGAGTACTTTGAGGTGATGAGGGCTGCCTCCAGTGGAGTAATTGAAATATCTGCCCTTCTGATATTTATGTTTGATCCGATATCTATCAAAAATTTTGCAGCAGGCCAATTGCCGACAGCCGAGGCTGCGATGAGGGGAGTGATGCCAGGTGGAACTACGATCTTGTCCGGATCATTGCCTGACAGGATTGACGCTATTGTTGAAGCATCTGCGCCCATTTCAATGGCGTGGTAAAGGGGGTGCGGATTGGGAGATGCTGTTGATGTGGGCAGCGGCACAAAGGGTGTAGTTTCCGCTGCCTTACACAAAGACTTCATTTCTGGTGAAAATTCTTTTGCATAAGATGAGAAATTCAACGAAAAAAATAGGCAAAAGAATAAGTAAACTAGTTTTCTCTTTTTCATTTTTATCCCGTTAATTCGCTTTGTCGGCGGACTGCAGCTTCCTTGATAATATTTCTGGCGGCTTCCCAATCTTTGCCAGCCAAATGTCGAGTTAAATAATACTTTTCCTCGGGCCAAAGAATTATCCCTTTTTTTTGAAGATCTTTTTCTATGGCTGCAGTACCGAGAAGCGCTGAGAACCCGGCGTATGCAGAGGGCTCCAGCGCACCAATCATCGCGTCCAATACGGGTCCCCCAACTCGTGTGGCAGCCGTACCTGCAGAAGTTAACACAGGCCGCCCAGAAACAGCCGTCTGCGCTGCCTTGGATGCCTTTGCGAGTCTCTCACTCTCTTTTTGTGACCATTGCCCCAGGCGCGTATTGCTGTAGGTGGGTATCTTTTCAGGCAAGGTTGTTGCCTTGTTTCCCAAGACACTGCCAGGAATGAAGCCATCTTTCTTCATGTAGTCTGTCAAGGTTTTTTCGGCGTACGTAGCAGCCGTCCCTGTGCTGGAGCGGCCTGCAAACAGATCACCCAAAACTGACGTACCAGCATCCAGCATATTGGAGAGCCGCTGGTGTGGCTGAAGGGGCTGAAAAATACGGGCTTGCGTCAACTTGACAAAGGTTTTTGGGTCATTCTTTTTAATATCCATCATATATTGATGATAGCGTACGGGATTATTTTTTCTTAAGTACTCTACGTAGTCAATGTAGGCAATTGTTTTTGGAATATGCTTGCGTGCATCGGCAATGTATCCCTTGGCTTCATCATGCGGGCTTTTGGGTGCAGACTCTGTTTTTACCACGATACCGTTCAATGTGACGGTGACCGGTGAAGTTGTTTCGTTTGGAGATGGCATTCGGTCTGAATAGACTGGATGCCCATTTTTATCTTTGTAGAAGTACATCATTTATCAGTTTCCCAAGCTATTTCATGTTGATGAAAAGGCGGTATCTCGACTTCGATATTGCTATCATCAAGAGACGATTGGGAACTATAGCGAGAGTAAGTTTGACCAGCTGCAACGAACAGAAACGATATAGATTTGTGCATAATTCAAATTAAAACTATGCATTTATTCTTCGCAGGGGATGCTGAGCACAGAAATATGCTGTTTAGAGGCGCCGTGCGCTTGTACAAACGCAAGATTGCCGATCTGGGTGAGCACCAGACCATCGCCCAAAAAATCGATCTCGCAGAGTTTGGCTGTGCTGGTCTATGGGATGCTTGGATGGAGCGATGGCCGCACCGGCGGGGCGAGCGCAATCTGTGGTCTGTCAGCCGGCCTTGCGAAAGGTGAGGTTGATGCGCACCGGCCCCGTCATCGCATGCTCCCCCACGGCCAGCGGTAATACGCCATGGAACCGCAGCCGCGCCGGCCCGCCCCACACCACCACGTCGCCATGCCACAGGCCCACGCGCCGGGCCTGGTCGGCGCGCGCTGCGCCGCCCCACAGGAAGACCGCCGGAATGCCGAGCGAGACGGACACGATGGGGTGGTCGTAGTTGCCCTCGTCGCGGTCCTGGTGCAGCGACAGCCGCGTGCCGGGCTCGTAGCGGTTGATGAGGCAGGCGTCGGGCGTAAAGCCGGGGTAGCCCGCTGCATCGGCGGCATTGAGGGCCAATTGCCGAAATGCAGCGGGCATGGGCGGCCAGCGCTTGCCGGTGTCTGGGTCCACAGGGCCATACCGGTACCCGCTGCGATCGCTGATCCACCCCAAAGGTCCGCAATTGGTCATGGCGACCGACATGCGCTTGCCGCCGGGCGTGATGAGGTGCCTGAAGGGCGCGCTGCCCGCAATGGCGTCGACGGCGTGCAGCAGCTCGGCCGCCTGCTCCAAGGCAAAGCCGCGCAGCACCACGGCACCCGGCTCCAGCAATTCGGGCTCGTGGGGTGTTGGCAAATGTTCGAACAGATCCAGTGTCATCGTGTGCAAATCCCTGCCGTTGCGCCAACACGCGGTCGCAGCAACTGGCGCGGCCGAGGCCAGTGCACCCGTGGAACTGGCTCTGCCAGGCCACCGGGTGCGTCCCCCTCCCGCGCAGCGAGAGAGGGGGAAGGCGCCGCAGGCGACTCAGGGGGAGAAAGTTTATTCAGCATCATGAAAGATGATCCCCGCCGTGTGCCGCTGCCCTGACCGCACACGGCTCACACCGTGCCGCAGGTTCACTCGGTACACGCCCCGCGTGCCCTGCACCGGGCGGTGGTGCACGGCGAACGCCACGGCATCGCCCTGGCGCAGGGGCACCACCTCGGCGCGCGACTGCATGCGGGGGCGTTGTTCGGTCAGCACGAACTCGCCCCCGGTGAAGTCCCGACCGGGCTCGGACAGCAGGATGGCGACCTGCAGCGGAAACACATGCTCGCCGTACAGATCCTGGTGCAGGCAGTTGTAGTCGCCGGGCGCGTACTGCAGCAGCAGCGGTGTGGGGCGCAACTGGCCGGCCGCATGGCAGCGCGCAATGAAGTCGGCATGCCGCGCGGGGTAGCGCACCTCGATGCCCATGGCGGCGTTCCAGTGGTTGGCGATGGGCTGCAGGTGCGGGTACAGCGCATCGCGCAGCCCGGCCACCACGTCCGGCAGCGGGTAGCTGAAGTACTGGTATTCGCCCAGGCCGAAACCGTGGCGCTGCATGACGACGCGGCTGCGGAACACGGGCGGGCCGGCCTGGCGGTACAGCCCGGCCAGCGCCATGCACTCATCGGGGCCGAGCAGTTGCTGCAGCACCGCGTGGCCCTGGGTGTGCAGGTCGTCGGTGGCCTGGGCCCAGTCGATGGCGGCAGTGCGACGAGGCCAGGTGCCCTGGCTCGGGCTTGTCGTCGGGGTGCGGGGCAGTGCGCTCATGCTGCTGCCTTCTTTGTGGCTGCTGGGGCTGCGGCCTCGGCCTCGCGTTCCAGCAGCACGCGCTTGCGCTCCACGCCCCAGCGGTAGCCCGACAACGCGCCGTCGCTCCGCACCACCCGGTGGCAGGGGATGGCTACGGCCAGCGCATTGGCGCCGCAGGCCTGTGCCACGGCGCGCGTGGCGGTGGGCGCGCCGATGCGCTGGGCGATCTCGGCATAGCTGGCGGTCTGCCCGGCCGGGATGGTGCGCAGCGCCTGCCACACCCGCTGCTGGAAGGCGGTACCCTGCACGTCCAGCGGCAAGGCCAGGCCCACGCCGGGGGCCTCGACAAAGCCCACCACCTGGGCGACCAGCGCTTCGAAGTCGGTATCGCCGCCCACCAGCTGGGCCTGGGCGAAGCGGTCCTGCAGGTCGCGGACCAAGGCGTCGGGGTCGTCGCCGAGCAGGATGGCGCACAGGCCCTGGCCGCTGTGCGCCACCACGATTGCGCCCAGCGAGCACTGCGCCACCGCAAAGCGGATGCGCTGCGTGGCTCCGCCCGCTCGATAGTGCGTGGGTGTCATGCCCAGCACCTGGTGCGACTTTTCATAGAAGCGGCTGCTGGACTGGTAGCCCGCGCTGTAGATGGCGTCGGTGACCGAGTCGGCCGGTTGCTCCAGCGCGCTGCGCACGCGCTGCTCGCGCCGGGCGGCGGCATAGGCCTTGGGCGTGAGGCCTGTGGCCTGCTTGAAGATGCGGTGAAAGTGCGATGGGCTCAGGCCCGCGCTGGCTGCCAGCGCATCCACAGAGGGCGCACCGTCGGCTGCGGCGTTGTCGATGGTGCGGCAGGCGTCGGTCACCAGCGCCGCATGGTGGGCCAGCGCCGTGGGCTGCCGGGGCCTGCAGCGCTGGCAGGGGCGAAACCCGGCGCCTTCCGCGTCGGCACAGCTGGCATGGAACCGCACGTTCTCGGGCCGGGGCGTGCGCGCTGCACAGCTGGGGCGGCAATACACGCCGGTGGTCTGCACCGAGTACCAGAAACTGCCGTCGGCCTGGGCGTCGCGCGCCACCACCGCTGCCCAGCGCGGGTCGGCCTGGGTGGCCGCTGCGTGTGCGGCCTGGTCGGCCTGGCGAGAGGTCGGGGTGCGGGGCATGGCGGGGCGGTGGGTGGCTAGGGTGTTCATCTGCATGGTGGATGGCTCACAAATTGGTTGCGATGCCATGCACTCTAGGGACGGGGTGTGCGGGGCGCACTCCGAAGTCTGCTTTTGAATTCTGCGCCACTGCGGCGGATGGTTCTAGACTTCATGCCGTCTTTCCGTTTCCATCGTCACCGTCCACAGCCTGTCACACGCTGGCGGGCAACAGTCACCCATGCCACCTCGCACCGCGTTTGTCCGCCTTGTTGTTTCCATTGCCACCGCGCCGCCGACCGTATCGCGCAGCGATGCTGCCAGGGTCACTGCGTAGTGGGCAAGTCCAGCACGCGCAAACGGCAGCGCCGACGCGACACACCGCCCGGTGGCGCCAACGCGCGACCCATCGGTTCGGGGATGTGGTCGCAGGTCGCGCTGGCGGTGGTCGCCTTGATGCTGCTGGCCACCAGCCTGGGCTTGCTGTTCTTCGGCGTGGGCCCCACGCTGGTGGACTGGTCTCGCATGCGCCACTGGCAAGCGGTGCCAGCGCAGGTGGAGTCCGCGCGGTTGCACCAGGGTGGCACGGCGCGTGGCGGCACCTACTACCAGGCCCTGGTGCGCCATCGCTACATCGTGGACGGCACGCACTACACCGGCCAGCGCGCGGTGATCGACACCGCTGGCGACGGCGGGCGCCGCTATCACGAGCAGCTGGTGGCGCAGTGGCAGGCCGCGCAGCGCACGGGGGCGCCGATACAGGTGTGGGTCAACCCTGACAAACCGGCGGAATCGGTGGCGGACCGCAGCCTGCGCGTGGGTTCGCTGCTGTGGGACCTGGTGACGGTGGTGTTCACCGGTGCCGGCGGGCTGCTGTTGCTGCGCTTGTCGGTCTGCACGATCCGGCGAGAGCGCAGGTTGCGAAAGCCATAGACCGCCTGGCGCCGGGTGCTGCGCTGTGTTGGTGTGCACTGCGGGGATGTGCTACTTATTTGATAGCTGCTAGCGCTTTCCTATCCAGCGGTAGAGGCACTTTTTATTCGTTTTCAGGCGGCTGCAGGGGCCTGGGCCGGCGCTTGCCCGTGCCGCCCCACCGCCGCGCATCCTCACCCGGAATGGCCAGCGGGTTGTTGGCCGGCTCGGCCAGCGGCGCCAGCAGTGCCGTCAGGTCGGCCTCGCTGAATTTCACCGCGCCGGCTTCGTCATGCCCCAGCACGCCTTCGGCCAGGGCCGCCTTGCGGGCCTGCAGCTCCAGCATGCGCTCTTCGATGCTGCCTTCCACCACCAGCTTGTAGACGAACACCGGCTGGTCCTGCCCGATGCGGTGGGCCCGGGCGGTGGCCTGTTCTTCCACGGCAGGGTTCCACCAGGGGTCGAAGTGGATGACGGTGTCTGCCGCGGTGAGGTTCAGGCCCGTGCCGCCGGCCTTGAGGCTGACCAGCAGGATGGGCGCACTCGCCGCGTCCTGGGCCTGAAAGCGCTGGACCACGGCGCCGCGCTGGCCGGGCGGCGTCTGGCCGGTGAGCGTGGCGTAGGGCAGGGCCAGCGCATCCAGACGTTCGGCGGCCAGCATCAGCAGTTCGGTGAACTGCGAGAACACCAGCACGCGGCGGCCTTCATCGACCAGCGCGGGCAGCATGTCGGCCAGCAGGTCGAGCTTGGCGCGCTCGGTGCCGGGGTGGACGGTGGCGCCTTTGACCAGGTGCGGATCGCAGCACACCTGGCGCAGCTTGAGCAGCGCATCCAGGATGGTGATCTGCGAGCCTTCGAAGCTCTGGCGCTCCAGCGCGCGGCGCACCTGCTTGTCGGCCGTGGTGCGCACGGCTTCGTACAGCTCGCGCTGTTTGCCCTGCAGTTGCACGCGCTGGATGACCTCGGTGCGCGGCGGCAGCTCGGTGGCCACGTCCTGCTTGCGCCGGCGCAGGATGAAGGGCCGCACGCGCTGGGCCAGCAGCTGGGCACGCAGGGTTTCGCCGTTCTCCTCGATGGGCTTGCGCCAGCGGGCGTTGAAGCTGCGCACATCGCCCAGAAAGCCGGGCATCAGAAAGTCGAACTGCGCCCACAGCTCGCCCAGGTGGTTCTCCAGCGGGGTGCCGGTCAGGCACAGCAGGTGCGGCGCCTGCAGCTTGCGCAGCGCCCGGGCGCTGCGGCTGCCGGCGTTCTTGACCATCTGGGCTTCGTCCAGGATGAGCAGATGAAAAGGCCCGGCCGCGAGGGCATCGACGTCGCGCCAGAGCAAGGGATAGGTGGTCAGCACCAGGTCGTGCTGCGCGATTTGCAGGAACCGCCGGCCCCGGTCAGGCCCGTGCAGGCTCAGCACGCGCAGGCTGGGCGCCATGCGCGCGGCTTCGGCCTGCCAGTTGAAGAGCAGCGACGTGGGCACCACCACCAGGGCGGGGCGGACGAGTCGGCCGGCATCTTTTTCGGCCAGCACATGGGCCAGGGCTTGTGCCGTCTTGCCCAGCCCCATGTCGTCCGCCAGGATGCCGCCCAGGCCCTGGGCCCGCAGGTACTGCAGCCACGCCAGGCCTTCGAGCTGGTAGGGGCGCAGCTGTATCTGCAGCCCGGCGGGGGCGTCCACGGGCTGCGGCGCACCGATGCGGCGCAGCCGCCGGGCCAGGTGCGCCAGGCCCCGGTCGCCCTGCAGTTGCCAGCTGTTGTCCCACCCGTTGACCGTGCCCACGCGGTGCGCCTGCACCAGCCCTGCGCGCAGCGCCTCGATGCGGCGTGTCTCCCAGGCGCCCAGGCGCAGCGGGTCGCCGTCCTGCAGTTGTTTGCGCGTGGGGTCGGTGAGCAGGTCCACCATGGCGCCCACGATGGCCTTGAGCGGGCCGGCGGGCGCGTCGATGCGCCGCCCGCCGGGCGCGCGCAGCGAGATGACGGCGATGTCGTCGATGGCCGCCATCTGCCGCGCGTTGAGCCAGCGCACGTCGCGGCGCAGCAGGTCGGCCAGCATGGGCGCCAGGTCCAGCATGACGCCGTCGATCTCGATCCCCAGGCTCAGCAGCCAGGCGCCTTCGCGGTCGGGCAGGTGCAGCTTTTGCACCGGGCGCTCGCGTGGGCCCAGCGGGCCGTCGACTTCCCGGGCCAGCAGCTCGCCGGTGTCCGGGGCGATGACGAGCTTCCAGCGCTGCACGGGCACGCTTTCGTGCGCGAAGCCAGGGCGCACCACCACGCTCCAGCCTTCGGCGCGCAACGGCGGGATCTGGTCGGCCCAGAAGTCGCCGAAGTGCGCCTCCTGCGGCAGGGTCCACACGGGGCCCAGCGTGGCGGCGGCTTCGCGGTGGCGCCATTGCAGGTGCTTGGGGTCCACGGGCACCAGGCCCAGGTCCCACACCCGGTCCATGGCGTCGGCCTCGGCCGCCAGGCTGCGTTGCATGCGCACCACGGGGCCGCCGGTGTCGTACAGGTCCTGAACGGGGGCAGGGCGGGCGTTGAGCACCGAGGTGGGCGCCGCGGTCTCCCAGCGGGCTCCGCTGTCGGTGCGGTAGGTCCAGTCGATCTGCGCCAGGGTCACGTTCTCGCCACGCGGGCCCAGTTTGCCCTGGGGTGCCATGCCCAGCAGTCCGTCGCCCCGGCCCAGTGTCATGAGGGTGATGCGCGGGCGAAAGTGCCCCGGCACCAGGCCCGATGCCGGCGGGGTGGGCGCGGACGGGGCGGCGGTTGCGGCGGCTGGAGGGGCTCCGTCTGCAGTTCCCTCGCGCAGCAGTGCCATCACGCGCGCGGCCTCGGCATCGGTCAGCGGAGCCAGTGCCTGCAGCGCGGCGGCATCGGCGCGCTGGCGCAGCGCGCGGGCCCAGGCGGCGATCAGGGCGTCGCGGTTGGAGCGGGGCGGTTCGGGGTGGGCGGCGACTGGGCCTGCGGCGGGCATAGGCCGCCGATTGTGCCGTGCCGGGCGGGCTCAGGCCGGGCGCGCCGGGGTACCTGCTGGTGTGGGGGCGGGCCTGTGGCCGTGCCGGTTCATTGTGGAGGTGCAGGCCATCGGTCTGCGACCCTCGCGCCGGTGGGGCGCTTCAGCCGCCCAGCACCCGCGCAAACAGCTCGTTGCGAAAGTGGATGCCCAGGCGTGCGAAGGCGCGGTTGCGGTAGGTCTTGACGGTGGGCACGCTCAGGCCCAGGTCGCTCGCGATGCCCTCGTGCGTCATGCCCTGCAGCAGCCGGGCGCAGACATCGAGCTCGCGGTCGGTCAGCTCGGCCTGCAGCCGCATCAGGCGCATGCGCAGCGCTGGCAGCGCGTCTGCAGCCAGCGGACCGAGCGCCGCGTCGGCCGCCGGCAGGGCCGGGGCGGCGTGCGGGCCGGGCTGATCGTGCCCAGGGGCCAGCGGGCTGCCGCCCGGCCCCTCCAGCCACAGCATGGGCGAAGAGGGCGCACAGGCGTGCGACAGCAGGATGTGCTTGCGGGTGAGCGCCAGCAGCACGGGCGCGACGGATTCGAAGGCTGCGATCTGCCGGTCGCTGAACGCGCGCTGGTGCTGGTGGCGGTAGAAGTTGACGGCGAAAACCGAGCCATCGCTTTCGTATTCGACCACCGATACGCGCTCGGCCACGCCATGGGCCTCGTACACACGGGCGCGGTGCTCGCCCTCGACCTCGGTGGCGGTCACATGGCACAGGCGGGTTTCGGGCTGGGCGAACGGCGCCTCGTCGAACGAGCGTCCCCAGGTGCGGTCGCTGCGGTACGGGCCCGACAGGTACGCCCACCAGCAGTCCTGCGTGGTGTCCGGTACGCCCCGGCTGGCCGACATGAAGAGCGTGGGCTTGCAGCGGTGGCCCGTGCGGTACACCGACCAGGACGCCGCAGGCAACACCGGCTCCAGGTCCTGCAGCAGGCCCGGTGCAAAGCCGTTGTCGCCCAGGCGGTGCACCATGCCGGCGAGCGTCTGGCTCGCGGCACTGTGCAGCACCTGCCGGCCGGGCGCTGTCTGCGAGGAAGGGGGGAGCCACTGCCGCATGGGAAAGTCTGAATGGGGGAGGTGATGCCGGCTGAAATCGGGAAGTGTGCGTCAAAACCGCCGGGCCAGCCGCCGCCGGACAGTCGGGTTATCCCGTCATCCTCTGGGATGACAGGCATGCTTGGCAACGGGACTTACGCTAGGGCCCATGTCTGACCTCATCCCCTTGCCCGACCCGCAATTCCGATTTTTTGCCGACCTGCGCGTGGAGGTCGGCACCCCGCAGGAGGTGGGCCACACCGTGCACGGGCTGCGCCGGCTGATCCCCATCCTGGGCGGCAGTGCCACCGGCGACGGCTGGAGCGCCCGGGTGCTGCCCGGTGGCGCGGATTTTCAGCTCATCGTGAACGACCGGCTGTCGGAGCTGGACGCACGCTACGTGCTGGAGACAGATGGCGGCGATCTCATCTATGTGCAGAACCGGGCGGTGCGCTCCGGCCCGGCCGAGCTGATCGCCCGCCTGGTGCGCGGCGAGCCGGTGGACCCGGCGCAGATCTATTTCCGCTGCAGCCCGAGCTTCGAGACCGCGTCCCCGGCGCTGGCCTGGATCGCCGAGCGCATGTTCGTCGGCACCGGCGCGCGCTACCCGGACGCCGTGGCGATGCGCTTTTTCGAGCTGCGGTAGCCGGCGGCTGCCCGTGTTGAACCCACCCACCGTTTGCCTTTGCGTTTTTTGACCCTGACCGACCCACAAGAATTTCTGGAGACAACCATGAAGACCACCGCCCAGCCTCGTTCCTCCCTGACCACCACACCCCTCCGCGCCCTCGTGGCCGCCGCCTTGCTGGCCGGGCTCATGCCCTGGGCCGGCGCCCATGCGCAGGGGGCTGCTACCTACCCGAACAAGCCGGTGCGCATCATCGTGGGCTTTCCGGCCGGCACCGGGCCGGACATCGTGGCGCGCCTGCTGGCGCAAAAGCTGTCCGAAGGCTGGGGCAATGCCGGCGTGATCGTGGACAACAAGCCCGGCGCCGGCGGCCTGATCGCCGCCAGCGAAGCCGCGCGCGCCGTGCCCGACGGCTACACGCTGATGCTGGGCGAAACGGGCCAGCTCAGCATTGCCCCCAGCAGCTACAACAAGCTGCCCTACGACCCGGCCAAGGACTTCACGGCCGTGAGCCAGGTGGTCACCTCCGACTTCGTGCTGCTGGTCAACCCGCAAAAGGTGCCGGCGCGCAACGTGAAGGAGTTCGTCGACTGGACCAAGCAGCAAAAGGGCCTGTTCCTCGCCACCTTCGGCGCGGGCACGCCCGGGCACTTTGGCGCCTTCATGTTCGGCGATGCGGTCAAGCTCAAGCCAGAGCCGGTGCACTACAAGAACACGGCCGATGCATTGGGCGGCCTTTTCAGCGGTGACGTCCAGGGCGTGTTCGCCAGCGTGGGCCTGGCCGCCCCCAACGTGAAGGCCGGCAAGCTGGCCGCGCTGGGCACCACGGGCGCCACCCGCACCAACACGCTGCCGGACGTACCCACCATCAAGGAACAGGGCTACGCCAACCTGGAGTTCTCGTCGTGGTTCGGCATCGTGGCGCCGGCCAAGACGCCGCCGGAGATCATTGCCAAGCTCAATGCCGACATCGTCAAGGCGGTGCAGTCGCCCGAAGGCAAGGCCAAGATGGAAGAGGCCGGCTTTCGCGTGACGGGCACCAGCCAGCAGGACTTTGCCCGCACCATCGCGGCCGACACCGTGACCTGGGGCAAGGCCGTGGCTGCCACGGGCTTCAAGGCAGATTGACAGACTGCCTACGGCGCTGCGGGGCCATCGAGCCGCCGGGCGGTTGAAGGGTTGAGCAGTTGACGCCGCTCAGCACCTGCCAATTCATTTCCACAAGACCTGCATCTGCGAAAGCAGGCGGCGGGAGCCTGGGCGCAGCCGTGCCCTCGGCGACACCACGACAACCTCAGGAGACAAACGCCATGCCTTTTGCCCATGCCTTGCGGGCCCTGCCGCCCGCTGCCCACAGTGCGCGCTCATCCGGATTGCGCCGCAAAGTCATGCCGGCCGCTCTCGCCATGCCCTTGCTGATGGCTGCGTGCGGCGGCGGCAACGGCGATGCGTCGGCGCAGCAGGCCACGCCGGCCGCGGCCTGCGCCGAACTGCCGGCCAAGGCCGGCTTGGCCGCCACCTCGCTCACCACCAGCTACGTGGCCGCAGACACCAAGCGCCCCGGCGGCGCCGCCACCGGCAGCTTTTTGCCGGGCCACTGCGTGGTCACCGGTGCCATCAACCCGCGTGTGGGCGTGGATGGCAAGAACTACGCCATCGGTTTTCAGCTGAGCATGCCGGACAACTGGAACGGGCGCTTCCTGTTCATCGGCGGCGGCGGCAACGACGGCATCCTGCGCGACACGTCGCTTAGCTCCAGCATTTCGGTCGGAACCCCGTCCCCGCTGGGCCAGGGGTTCGCGGTGGTGTCCACCGATGCGGGCCACAGCGGCACGTCGGCCAGCTTCGGCGCCGACCCGCAGGCCCGTATCGACCATGCCTACAACTCCTACGACAAGACGGCCGTGGCCGCCAAGTCGCTGATCGCCACGCGTTACGGACGCAAGCCCGACCACTCGTACTTTTCGGGCTGCTCCGGCGGCGGGCGGCAGGGCATGATGTTCTCGCAGCGGTTCCCGGACTATTTCGACGCCATCACTGCGGGCGCGCCGGCCATGCGGGTATCGAGCGGCGCGACGGTGGCGGCGATGTGGAACACCATCCAGTTCAACGCCATCGCCCCGCAGGACGGCGCAGGCAAGCGCATCCTGTCGCAAGCCTTCAGCAATGCGGACCTCAACCTGGTGGCCAACGGCGTCAAAGCATCGTGCGATGCCGCAGACGGTGTGGCCGATGGCCTGGTGAGCAACGTCAAGGCCTGCCAGTTCGACCCGGCCGTGCTGCAGTGCAGCGGCGCCAAGGGTGCCGACTGCCTGAGCAGCGCCCAGGTGGGTGCGCTCAAGAGCGTGTTCGCTGGCCCGCGCAACTCGGCAGGCCAGGCGCTGTATGCCGGCCAGCCGTGGGACCCGGGCCTGGCCGCCCCCGGCTGGCGCACCTGGACGCTGGGCAGCTCCACCACTGCCACACCGGATGCGCGCTACATCACGCTGATGGTGGACGCCCTGGTCAACGAGTTCTTCACCCCGCCGGACCTCACGTTCAACCCGCTGACGTTCAACTTCGACACCGACCCGGCCCGCATGGAGGCGTATTCGGCCATCTATGACACCTACCGGGACGACAAGCTCGCGGCCTTCAAGCAGCGCGGCGGCAAGATGCTGTTCATCCACGGCATGTCAGACCCGATCTTCTCGGCAAACGACACCATGGACTACTACGAACGTTTGGCGGCCAACAACGGCGGTATCGCCGCCACGAAGGGTTTTGCGCGCACCTTCCTGGTCCCCGGCATGAACCACTGCTCCGGTGGCCCGGCCACGGACAACTTCGATTCGATTCAGGCCATGGTGGATTGGGTGGAGAAGGGCGTGGCGCCCGACACCATCGCCGCCAAGGCGCTACCCACCAACACCGACATGCCCAACCGCACCCGGCCGCTGTGTGCCTACCCGCAATTCGCCAAGTACAAGGGGTCGGGCAATGTGGAAGACGCCAGTAGCTTCGTCTGCTCGGCGGAGTAGGCCGCACAGCGGCGGTTGGGTTGGATGATTGCGCTCCGGGCTTGGCTCTGGGGCGCAGCTCTGCAACCGCCTTACCGCCTTACGCTTGCTCTACCGCGCTATTTGCGTGGTTTGGAAGGGGATGCGGGCGCGGGCAGTTGCAGTTGGGCCTCCTGCACCACGCGCACGCAGTCGCGCAGATGCTGCTCGCCCAGAAAGCGCAGCGTGGCATATCCGATGCCAGCGGCTACCGCCTGCCCCGCCAGCGGCACGTACTTGGCCACCTGCTTGGTGGTCAAGCGCATGCCCACGCTCTGGGTCGCGCGCAGCACCAGTTCGCGCGTCACCAGTTTGCCGATCAGCACCGAGCCGACCAGGCTCACCGCCTTTTGCACCTGTTCGCGCTTTTGCGGGTCGAGCTGGTCGATCTGCTGGGCCGACAGGCCGAACTCGGTATTGATCTGGGGCAGCAGGCGCGAGAGCAGGGCGGCGTCCACTGCCCAGTCGAGTCCGGGTATGGGCATGGCACTGGCCGCCGCAGCCACCAGGGCGCGACGGTGCAACAACTGGCGGCTGCGCTGTACGGCGGCCTGCAGGGCCGGATTGCCGGCGGCCATCTGAAAGGAGGTGGGCATGTGTGCGTTGCCTATATAAAACTGTGCGTATGCGCCTGTGGTGGGGGGCGGGTTATGGCTTGGAGGTGCGATCAAAACTTGTTTCTGACCAGCCCGAACAGTGCCAGCAGCATCATGGCGCCGATCACCGAGGCGATCCAGCCCGCAGCCTCGCCCTGTTCGTACCAGCCCATGGCCAGTCCCACGTACGTCGCCAGAAACGCCCCCACCACGCCCAGCAGCGCGGTCATGATCCAGCCAAGGTGGTCCCGCCCAGGCTTGAAGGCGCGTGCCAGCAACCCCACGACCAAGCCCACCAGCAGTGTCCCTATCAGTGCCGTCATGATCATCCCCTTTAGTTATGTCCGTTGAGGATGAATGTAGGGATGGGGCTGCGCGGGACCTGTCGGACAACAGGCTTTATAAACGTCCCGGCATTGAGCCCGCAGCTTGCGGGGTGAAGGCTAGGTGCGGGCGAGCGGCCTGTCGTACAGGCACCGCTCGAACCGGTGCGAGGGCAGGGCCAGCCCTGAAATCTCGTGCTGGCCCGCCGCACAGTCATAACGGCCGGCGGGGAGGGCCGCGTGGGCGGCCTGGGTGAGCAGGATTTCGCCGGGGCCGGCAATGTCTTCGCCCAGCTTGCACGCACAGTTCATCTCGGGGCCGTAGAGGTCCTCATGGGCGATCACCAGGGTCGGCCCATACCCGATGCCGGCGCTGACAGCCAGCGCGCGTTCGGGCGGCAGCACTGCGTTCATCGCCTCCAGTGCGCGCAGGGTGTCCAGCGCAGCCTCCAGTGCGTGCTCGGCGCTCGAGAACACCGCAAACAGGTTGTCGGCCTCCTGCTTGATGACCACGCCGCCGTTGCCCTCGATGGCAGGGCGTGCGGCCTGCTCCATCTGGTGGATCATGCCCAGGAAGTGGATGATGCCGTGCCGGGCGGTGATGCGCGAGAAGCCGCACATGTCCAGCACCAGAATGCCCACGTCGCGCACGAAGGCCGCTTCGATGGCCGCGTCCACCTCGGAAGCGGTATCAGGCTGCTGGTTGCGCTGCGACAGCAGGCGTCGCAGGTAGTTTTTGTCGTGCGGCGTGTCCGGTGCCGTGGGCGAAGGGGTGGTGGAGGTCATGGCAGGCCTGTGGGAGGTGTCCGACATGGTAGCGCGGCAGGTACTGGCGGTGGAGCTTGGAGGGCGCGCCTACATTGACTCGTCTGCACTGGAAGAGAAGACCATGAAAAGAACCTTCAAGACCCGCTCACTCCCCCTGGTGTTCGTTGCCGTACTGGCTATGGGTGCCTCGTTGGCCGGCCCAGGCGCTGCCCGCGCGCAAGTTGGCGACGATGCGTCGCTCGCCCGCGGCGCGGTGGCTGACGCCACTCCCCAACAGCGTTACCAGACCGCCATCCGCGAAGCGGGCGGTGGGCTCAAAGTCAGCCTGGAAGAATGCCGCAGCATGGGCGCGGGTGACCGCAAAAGCTGCGAATCACAGGCCCGCGCACGCTATCAATCCGACATGGCCAAGGCCAAAGGCATCCTGCGTGGAGATCCTTCTGCCGGACCCGTGAATGTGGTGGGGGGACCGATCCGCAGTACCGAGACGGTCTACGAGATCAAAAGGTAATCACGCGTAACGCTCGCCAGTCCAATGCAGATGCCAGTCGCAACCCAGAAGCCGCACAGCGCCCTACACCAGCGGCGCAAGGCTGGCGGTTTGCCATGCAGCCGGTCACTTGGCGGACGCGACGTCCTTATTTTCGGTGGCAACGCGACGGGCACCGTTGAAGCGGCGGGCCCAGTACGATACGCCCATGTCCTCGACGCGCACTTCACTGCCGCTGCGTGGGGAATGGATGAATTTGTTGTCGCCCACGTAAATGCCCACGTGGCTGAAATTGCGGCGCATGGTGTTGAAGAACACCAGATCGCCAGGCTGCAGGTCTTTCTTGTCGATGACCTGGGTAGCAGCTGCTTGCTGGTCCGCACGGCGGGGTAGCAGCAGGCCTACCGTTTGCTCGTACATGGCGCGCACAAAGCCGCTGCAGTCAAAACCGGTTTCTGCGCTGTTACCGCCACGTTTGTAAGGCACGCCGAGAAAACCCATGGCGTGAATCGCCAGGTTCGAAGCGTTGTCGGCCACCGTGTGCGCCTTGTCTGCTACGCGCTGGGTGACGTCTTCAAGCCGCGTTAGCAGGCCTTTATCCGCAATGAAGCGGTCCATCTCGTCAGAGTTGGCCCCTTGGGGCGCCGCCTGGGCGGTGGTGGCGCAGGCCACCAGGAGGATGCAAAGCCATCTGGACATGGGGACGGAGGGTAACACGTACCTTTGCTTATAAGAAATAATCAACCCTGCAAGCCGTTGATTACGTTCACGTAAATCAGCCGTTACGCTGTAGGAGAAGGCGCCGTGAGCGGTTTCGCCTGCTCCGCAGCGTGCGGGTAAAGCTTGATTTAAATTCAGGGTTATTCGCGGTTGGAGCCAACCGCATCGCGAGGAGCGTCAGTTCATGAATGGCAAGAAAAACGAGTGGTTGAGGCTGACACGGCCCGCGGCGCAAGCCTTGGCAGCTATAGTTTTGGGTGCCAGCGGGTGGGATACCGCTTTGGCGCAGACGGGATCGCCCGCCGTGGCGCTGGCCCCGGTGGCCACCGGTCTGGTCAATCCGTGGGCTGTTGCTTTTTTACCCGACGGGCAATTTCTGGTGACGGAGCGGCCCGGCCGCATGCGTGTCGTCCAGGCGACAGGGCAGGTCGGACCGGCTCTGGCCGGCGTGCCGTCGGTGGCGGCCAGCGGGCAGGGTGGCCTGCTCGATG
This sequence comes from Acidovorax sp. LjRoot194, assembly GCF_964253015.1. NCBI lineage: Bacteria > Pseudomonadati > Pseudomonadota > Betaproteobacteria > Burkholderiales > Comamonadaceae > Acidovorax > Acidovorax sp. LjRoot194. The sequence continues at coordinate 2,819,274 of NZ_CAXUQB020000001.1, forward strand.
TGATCACTGACGCGAACTTCGCACGCAACCGCCGCATCTTCTTTTGCTTCTCCGAACCCGCGGCAGCGGGAGCCTCAGGCAACAGCACGGCGCTGGCGCGTGCCACCCTGTCGGCCGATGCACGCAGCCTGCAGGACGTGAAAGTGATCTTCAGCCAGCGCCCCAAGGTGGACAGCGCCTTGCACTTCGGCTGCCGTATCGTGCAGGCGGCCGACGGCAACCTGTTCCTGACACTGGGCGAGCGTTACCAGCGCAAGGACGACGCCCAAAAGCTCGACAACCACCATGGCAAGATCGTGCGCATCATGCCCGATGGCGCCGTGCCCGCAGACAACCCATTTCGTCAGCGCGCTAGTGCCTTGCCCGAGATATGGAGCTACGGCCACCGCAATCCACAAGGCGCCGCGCTGGCGCCGGACGGCACTCTGTGGATGCACGAGCACGGCCCGCAGGGCGGTGACGAGATCAACGTGCCGCAACCGGGCCGCAACTACGGCTGGCCGGTGATCACGTACGGAGAGAACTACGGCGGCGGCAAGATGGGCGAGGGCACGGCCAAGGCGGGCATGGAGCAGCCGCTGCACTACTGGGTGCCTTCCATCGCGCCGTCGGGCATGGCCTTCCTCACTAGCACGCGCTACGGCGACGCCTGGAAGGGCAGCCTGTTCATCGGATCGCTCAAGTTCGGCACGCTGCACCGGCTGGAGGTGACGCAGGGCAAGGTGCAGCGCGAAGAAAAACTGCTGCAGGGCAACGGCGAGCGCATCCGCGACGTGCGGCAGGGGCCGGACGGCCTGCTGTACCTGCTGACTGACAGCCCGCAGGGCCGCTTGGTGCGACTGCAGCCCTCTTGAAGCTGCGCCGGCTGCCCGGTCCTTGGAAGGGGCGAGGAGGCAGAGTCAGCGCCGCAGCATCGCCAGCACAAGGCGCAAGGTGCGGCAGGGCTGCGACAATGCGCCCATCCATCGAGAACCGGCCGCCCCGAGTGGCCCACACCCATGCTGCTTGACGCTACAGAATCCCAACTCGTCCTGGTCGACTACCAGGAACGCCTGATGCCCGCCATCTTCGAGGGCCCCGCCGTGCTGGCCAACGCCCGCCGCCTGGCCCAGATCGCGGCGATGCTGGACGTGCCCGTGTGGGGCACGGAGCAAAATCCATCGCGCCTGGGCGCCAACGACCCCGCGCTGCGCGCCCTGTGCCAGAAGACCCTGGCCAAGATGAATTTCAGCGCCACCGAAGAAGGCCTGGGTGAGTGGCTGCGCCCGCCGGCCCGGCCCCAGGGGGGCAACGCACGCAGCCTGCCCAAGCACCTGCAAAAGCCTGCCCAGCAAGAGGCTGAGCGCGGCACCATCGTCATCGCCGGCTGTGAAGCCCATGTGTGCCTGCTGCAGACGGCGCTGCAACTCATCGAGGATGAGTTCGACGTCTGGGTGGTGACCGATGCCTGCGGCTCCCGCACCGAGCGCAACCGCGACGCGGCCTTCGACCGGCTGGCCGGCGCAGGCGCCGAACTGGTGACGACCGAGATGGTGGCTTTCGAGTGGCTGGGCAGCTGCGAACACCCAGCCTTCAAGGATGTGCTGGCGCTTATCAAGTAGCCTGCTCAGTCGGTGAAGAGGAGGGGCGCCGCACCAAGCCAAGGGGCGGCAGTGCTCGGCGCCGAAGCCTCTGAAAAGCGCGCTGCCTATTCGTGACATTTGGCAGTTGCGTTTCCATGTTGGACCTAGGGCACATCACCGCCTTGTCCTATCGAATTGTTTTTCTGCCCTCGCGCTTGCTGGTCGGGCGCATGCAGCTATTGAAAATATAGCAGCCGCAAACCGCGGACTACGGAATGCCGCCTGCAAATGTCCGCCTGCTACCCCAGGGCACGCTCCAGCGCCTCTCGGGTACTGACGTCCGCCGGCAGCAGGTGGTCGATGCGCAGTGAATCCAGCGTCACGTCCATCGGCGATCCCAGCGTGGTGTAGGCCGACATGAAGCTGAGCACGCCCGCACCAGACTGCAGTTGAAGCAGCAGCACCGGCGAATGGGGCCGGGGCGTTACCGCCAGGGTGGCGGCGGTCCGGTGTTTGGCCGAAGGCATGGCTTGCAGACGCGCGGCCAGGGCCGGGTTGAAAGGTGCCTCTGCTTCGGCGCGCTGCCGCACGGCCTGGGCCACACCCGGGGCGTCGATCAGCCAGCGCTGCAGCCCGTCGGGCCGCAGCAAAAGGTCGAGCAAATTCAGGGGCTCGCCCGGTGTCGCAGGGCCCGGCACAAAACCGATGAGCCGCATCAGCGCGGGCACGGCGGCGTTGGTCTCCAGCAGGTTCCATTGGGCATCGAGCAGCATCGCGGGCGCTGGCTCGTGGGCCTTCAGCAGGCGGCGCAGGGCATCTCGCACCTGCAGCAGCGCCTGGGCATCCCAGTCACTGCGCGGGTAATGCGGTGCAAACCCCGCGGCCATCAGGGCCTGGTTGCGTTCTGCCAGCGGTACCCCCAGCGCATCCATCAGCGCCAGCAGCATGGCCTGGCTCGGCTGGGCCTTGCCGGTTTCCAGGCAGCTCAGGTGCCGCTGCGACACGCCCGTGTGCAGGGCCAGCGCCAGTTGGCTATACCCCCGGCGCACACGAAGCGCCCGCAGCAGCGGGCCGATGCGGGGCGGTAGGTGGCCGGTGGGGGAGGGGTCGGCAAAAGACATGGCGACGCATGGTGGCACAAGTCGGCTGCGGTTCTATGACCTCCGAGGTGATTGCGCCGATGACGCGCCGACCCGAGCATGCGGGCTTCTTTCCAACTCCTGAAAACCAGCCATGCAAGAACCTACGTCTCCCCAGTCCAGCACCACCCACGCGCACGCCGCCGCAGCCCACACCCTGGCTGCGTGGCGCGCCCTGTTCGACGCCGGTGATTTTGCTGCGATGCCCAGCCTGCTGCACCCGGACGTGGTGCTGCGGTCACCGCTGGACGACCAGCCGCTGTGCGGCGCGGGCGCCGTGGGCATGGTGCTCGGCCTCGCGTTCAGCCTGTATGGCCGCTTTGTCTACGGCGACGCCTTGTGGAGCGACTGCGGCCGGGAACTCGCCTTGAGCTTCGACGGCAATCTTGGGCCCCATGCCGTGAGGGGCATCGACCGCCTGCAGTTCGATGCGCAGGGCCGTGTCGTTGTCGTGGAGGTCTTCATCAGGCCCTTGCCCGCGCTGGCCTGGCTGGCGCACGCGGTGCAGCAGCGCATGGCCCAGGCCAGCACGCCCACCGATGGCGTGGCGGCTTGACCTGAAGGTCAGCGGTCAGCGGCCGGCGCTCGACGGCCAGCGCATCGCAAACCGGGTTCCGGCAGATGCATCCGAGCTGGCGCTGAGCGTGCCGCCATGTGCCGACGCGATCAGTTGGCAGATGTGCAGCCCCAGGCCCAAGCTGGTGTCCTCGCACAAGGCGCTGTCGCGCGTGTAGGCCGCAAAAATGCAGTCGATGCGGTCCGGGGCGATGGTGTTGCCCCAGTTGGTCACGGCCACCGTGGCCTCGCCGTCCTGCACGGTGCCCTGCACCACGATCTGCGAGTCTGCGGCGCTGTAGGTGACTGCGTTGCCGAGCAGGTTGGACACCAGCTGCTGAAGCCGCGCCGGATCGCACCATACCGGGCCGCCCAACTGGAGGTCCGAGCGGATGTTCCGGGTGGGGTGGATGTCCCTGATCTCCTGCACCACCGGCTCCAGGATGGCGTCAAGGTCGTGGCAGGCCGACATGCGGATGGGCATGGCAGAGCCCGCCCGCCCACGTGCAAAGTCCACCAGGTCGTCCACCAGCCCCGTCATCCGGGCGGCGCTGCCGCGCAGGCGTTTGCCGATGCGGCCCATGGCGGCGTCAGGACTTCGGGTCAAGAGCTCGCTGGCCACATGCATGGTCGCCAGGGGGTTGCGAAGGTCGTGCGCCACCACGGCCAGAAACTGCTCGCGCGAGAAGCCCGCGGCTTTTTCCTCGTTCAGTGCCTGCAGGGTGGCGCCATGCGCAAAGCTCTCGTCGAGCAGCCGCCCCACCAGCGCTGCCATGCCTTCCAGCATGCCGATGTTGCGCTCGTTGTTGACGACCACCGGATCAGGATCGAGCACACACAGCGACCCGAAATAGCTGCCGTCGTTCAGGCGGATCGCCGCCGACATGTGGCTTTTGAACCCGTACAGCTGCGGCGCCGGGTGGCTGCGGTAGATGGGGTCTGCGTCGGCATCGTCAAAAACGACGGTGTCCGGCCCGTTCAGTTGCGCCTTGCAGATGGTGGTGTGGACATCGAGTTCGTCGCCGGGCACCAGCCCGAACCCGCCCTCGTCGAGCACTGCGCAGGTGATCCAGCGGTCTGGGGTGACGCGGGCCAGGCCCACGAAACGCATGCCGGTCTGGTCACGCAGCAGCTTCAAAATCGCCGAAATGCCGGGGATCTTGGCCACCACTTCCAGTTGCCTGCCAATGTCTTCGATATGCAGCGCCATCCCAATTCGCTCCTGTGGCGACCTACCATACCGGTAGAAAAGTTGATCTGCCTGCTGCAACGGCCGCGGGGGCGGGCACAGCCACCAGCCAGCGTGATGCTGGGGGTATCCCCGCATTATCGAGCAGACGGCGTATGTCAAAAGACGCAGCGCAGTCAGCCACCCGAGCGCCGCGAAGCCTCAGTCTGGCCTGTGTGATGCAGCTTCTGAACGGCTCATTCGGGCTGAGCAGCCACAGTCCAAAGGTCATGGGGCCACCGGGTCGAACAGTCACGCTAGCCAAGGTCTGAGGAGCACCACCGCCAGCCCCACCAGACCGCAACCTCCCAGCAGGGTCAGCACGCCGATCTTGAACCGGAACAGCGCCACACCTGCCGCCACCGCAATCAGGGCAGACACTGCGTCAAACGGGCCGCCGAAGCCTTTGGGCCACAGCAGGTGGTAGGCAAAAAACAGCGCCAGGTTCAGGATCACCCCCACCACCGCAGCCGTGATGGCCGACAGCGGCGCGGTGAAGCCGAGCTTGCCGTGTGTGGCTTCCACCAGCGGGCCGCCCGCCAGGATGAAGATAAACGAAGGCAAGAACGTGACGAAGGTCACCACCACCGCACCGGCAGCCGCGCCGGCAAACAGTGCATCGGCGCCCCACACCTGCTGCAGCCATGCGCCCACGAAGCCAACGAACGCCACCACCATGATCAGCGGGCCGGGGGTGGTCTCCCCCAGTGCCAGCCCGTCGATCATCTGCGGCCCGCTGAGCCACTGGTAGTGTTCCACCGCGCCCTGGTACACATACGGCAGCACGGCATAGGCGCCGCCGAAGGTCAACATGGCCGCCTTGGTGAAGAACCAGCCCATCTGCGTGAGCGTGCCCTGCCATCCCTGCGTGGCCACCAGCAGCGCCATGGCCGCCAGCCACAGCGCCAGGCCGGCCGCGAGCACTTTGGCCAGATGGATGCGCGAAAACCGGGCGTGTGCGGGTGTGGGCGTGTCGTCGTCGATGAGCGCCGAGCCGTAGCCCTGGTGTGCCTTGGCGTGCCCACCCCCCAGCGCAAACACCGCGGGCCAGCGCTGCGCACCGAAGTAGCCCACCAAGCCCGCAGCCAGCACGATGGCGGGGAAGGGCGTGTCGAACGCGAAGATCGCGACGAACGACGCTGCGGCAATGCCCCACATCCAGCCGTTCTTGAGCGCCCGCGTGCCGATGCGGTGCGCTGCATGCAGCACCAGCGCCGTCACGGCGGGCTTGATGCCATAGAAAATGCCCGCAACCACCGGCACATCGCCAAAGCGCAAGTACACCCACGACAGCGCAATCAGGATGAACAGCGACGGCAGCACGAACAGCGCGCCCGCCACGATGCCGCCCCAGGTGCGGTGCAGCAGCCAGCCGATGTAGGTGGCCAACTGCTGGGCCTCCGGGCCGGGCAGCAGCATGCAGTAGTTGAGCGCGTGCAGAAAGCGCGTCTCGCTGATCCAGCGGCGGCGCTCCACCAGCTCGGCATGCATGATCGCGATCTGCCCGGCCGGACCGCCGAAGCTGATGAAACCCAGCTTGAGCCAGAACCGGAAGGCTTCGCCGAAGGTGACGGGGGCAGGGCGCTGCTGCGCAGCCGGGTCTTGGGCGGACGCGTGCGTGGCGACGGGGGATGTGCTCATGGTGAGGCTGTGGACTGTGAAGCGGACGGGCTGCGTTGATTGGACGGCGGCTGGTGGAAGGCGTGAAACGGGCGCTGTGGTCCCTGGACTCGGAATGTAGGTGTTGTGGGGGGCGCGTTGGATATTTCGATTTCAACTATCCACATGCGGGTCGTGATGGATCGCCTGGCTTGCAATGGCGGATGTGACCTTTGGCCGTGGCAAGTTGGCAAGTTCGCAACTGCCCCGTGAAATGCCATTGGCGACAGGCAACCCAGATACAGGGAGTCCGCCCTGGGACATAGCAGGGTCAGCTTCGCTGCAGTCCCTCACGGCCGAATGACACGAAAACAGGTACCAGACTGGAAAACGATACTGGTCGCCGCAGGCATCCGAACCTGTACAGGATCTGCGCAAACCAAAGTGATGCTGAAGACCCCGGGCGCCCAAACCCTGCGTCAGCTTGCCGCAAGGCCGTCATGAATAATTATGAATTCAAAACCAGCCATCAGGCAGGCACCCGAGATGCCGAGGAGACACACACCATGAGCCGCTACGCCGACTTCTATCGTCAGTCCATCGACCAGCGCGACGCCTTCTGGGCTGAACAAGCCCAGCTGATCGACTGGCAGACCCCGCATCAGCAGGTGTGCGACTACAGCAACCCTCCGTTTGCCAAGTGGTTCGTGGGCGGCACCACCAACCTGTGCCACAACGCGGTAGATCGGCACCTCGCCGGGCTGGCGACGCAACCTGCACTGGTGGCGATCTCTACCGAAACCGACACCGAGCGCAGCTACACCTTTGCCGAGCTGCATGCCGAGGTGCAGCGCATGGCCGCGGTGCTGAAGGCGCTGGGCGTCAAGAAGGGCGACCGTGTGCTCATCTACATGCCCATGATTGCCGAGGCGGCCTTTGCCATGCTGGCCTGTGTGCGCATCGGCGCGCTGCACTCGGTAGTATTCGGCGGCTTTGCGGCGGGCTCGCTGGCGTCGCGCATCGAAGATGCCGAGCCCGTGGCCGTGGTCAGCGCCGATGCGGGGTCGCGCAACGGCAAGGTAGTGCCGTACAAGCCGCTGCTGGACGAAGCGATTGCGCTGTCAAAGCACAAGCCCTCGGCGGTGCTGCTGGTGAACCGGGGCCTGGCCCCCATGCACCTGCAGCCTGGCCGTGACCACGACTGGGCGTCGCTGCGTGAACAGCACCTGGACACCGTGGTGCCCTGCGAATGGGTCGAATCCACTCACCCCAGCTACACGCTGTACACCAGCGGCACCACCGGCAAGCCCAAGGGCGTGCAGCGCGACACCGGCGGATACGCGGTGGCGCTGGCTGCGAGCATGAAGCACATCTTTGATGCCGGGCCGCGCGCAGGTGACAGCGCGGCCCCCTTGAGTGACAGCGACGGACCTGGCACGCGTGAGACGCGCGGCGCGGGGGTCTTTTTCGCGACCAGCGACATCGGCTGGGTGGTGGGGCACAGCTACATCGTCTACGGCCCGCTCATCGCCGGCATGACCACCATCATGTACGAGGGCCTGCCCACGCGGCCCGACGCGGGCGTGTGGTGGAGCATCGTCGAGAAGTACCAGGTGACGCACATGTTCTCGGCCCCCACGGCGGTGCGGGTGCTCAAGAAGCAGGACCCGGCCTACCTTGCCCAGTACAACGTCAAAAGCCTCAAGGCCCTATGGCTGGCGGGCGAGCCGCTGGATGAGCCCACTGCGCAGTGGATCAGCCACGCCCTGCAGGTGCCCATCATCGACAACTACTGGCAGACCGAGACCGGCTGGCCCATCCTGACCCTGGCCAACGGCGTGGAACCGCAGACCACCCGTTTTGGCAGCCCGGGCAAGGCGATGTACGGCTACGACGTGAAGCTGATCGACGAGTCCACGGGGCAAGAGCTGACGGGCCCCGATCAAAAGGGCGTGGTCGCCATCGAAGGCCCCTTGCCCCCCGGCTGCATGCAGACCGTGTGGCGCGACGATGCGCGCTTCGTCAATACCTACTGGAAGAGCATTCCTGGCCGGCTGATCTACAGCACGTTCGACTGGGGGATTCGGGATGCCGATGGATACCACTTCATTCTGGGCCGTACGGATGACGTGATCAACGTCGCAGGGCACCGCCTGGGCACGCGGGAGATCGAGGAGAGCATTTCTGCGCACCCCAATATTGCCGAGGTGGCGGTGGTGGGGATTGCCGATGCGCTCAAGGGCCAGGTGGCGATCGCGTTTGCGGTGGCGCGGGATGCGTCTGCGTTGGTGGACGACGCTGCGCGGCTGAGGCTGGAGGGCGAGGTGATGAAGCAGGTGGATGGCCTGCTGGGTGCGGTGGCGCGGCCGGCGCGGGTGTATTTTGTGACGGTGCTGCCCAAGACGCGCAGTGGGAAGTTGCTGCGGCGGGCGTTGCAGGCGGTGGCGGAGCGGAGGGATCCGGGGGATTTGACGACGATGGAGGATCCGGCGGCGTTGCAGCAGGTGAAGGAGTTGGTGGGGGAGTGAGGGGCTGGTTGCTTTTGGCTTGGTTTGCTTCTTATCCGCCGTTGGGGCTGAGCCTGTCGAAGCCTGTGCCTATAAATCGCCCGCTTTCCGTTCGGGTTGAGCTTGTCGAAACCTGGGCGCTGCTCGCTAGCTCGCTGATTTGGCGGCATGCCTGTGCTGAGGGCGGGAGCCGGGGTGCGCGCCCGGCGGCGCGGTAACTTTCTTTCGCGTCGCCGAAAGAAAGTCACCAAAGAAAGGGCGACCCCCAGTCTGCGACCCCTTCGCTGCGCTACGGGGCAGACCTGCGTCGGGGCGGTTGCGGGGTGCGCCGTGGAACTCACTGCGCGCCGGCGGCGCTACGTTCAGACAGCCACGGCGAGCTAGATGACTAAGCATGCGCGCTTCGACGCGCATGCTCACCCCGCAACCGCCCCGACGCAGGCGCAGCCACAGGGGGTGGGAGCCGAACATCCCAACAGCCGAACAGCCACACGGGCCATCGCGTTGCTCGGCCTCGAACGCGCGGGCGCAAGCGCCACGCGCTGCGCAGGCGGGCCGAGCGCAGCGATGGCCCGTGTGGATGTCCTCTCCCCCATCCCTTCAGGATGCGCCGAGGAGCGCAGCGGCCAGCGGATAAGGGCTCGCGATTGTCTGAGCGCAACGCAGTGAAGCGAGTTGGAGCGAGACCCCGCTGGACGCGAGCACCGCAGGTTGCCCCAATCGCCCAACGGGCGAGTGGGGACGCAGGCTGTAGGGTCGCCCTTTCTTTGGTGACTTTCTTTCGGAGGGTGTAGAAGAAATCTACTTCAGCCGGCTCAACAGCATCCTGGACTGCGCGAGCCATACCCATGCCTGCGCATAAAACGGCTTGCGATCATGGTGCATCACAAGCCTTCGGTTGCGCTCCAGCCATGCGTGGGTGCGCTCCACCACCCAGCGCTTCTTAGGCATGACTACCGGTTTCTCTTCGCTCCACAACGATTGCTGCGCGTCATCCCAACGGTGCCGTGCGCTGTGGCGCACGATCTGAACCCGCACACTGTGCGCCTTTTCGATCTCTTGAGCACATTGCTCAGCGTACGCGCTGTCGGCCCACAAAACCTTCAACGAGCCGCCCGTGCGTGCGCATGCCTGTGCCACTGCCTGCCCAGCCGCTGCCCGGTCCTGTACAGCGGCACTGGTAACCACCACGGCCAGCAGCAAGCCCAGCGTATCCACCACCAAGTGGCGCTTACGCCCTCGGACCTTCTTGCCAGCATCAAAGCCCAGCGTTCCGCCTTGAGGGCTGCCACGGTTGGACTGGGAGTCGATCACGCCTTCGCTCGGTTGTGCGGCACGCTCCACACGTAGGCGCCACTGCTGGCGCAGGCGCTCGTGCAGCGCTTCAAACTTGCCCTGCCGAGCCCAGCGTACAAATGCCTTCTGCACCGATTGCCAAGGCGGATAGATCTGGGTGGGCAGGTTGCGCCAGGAAGAGCCTGTACGCAGCACATAGCAACACGCTTCGACAACGCTACGCCGGCTGTAGGTTGCGGGCCTTCCGCGCAAGCCTGGCTCTGGCTCGAACAGGTCCTGGGCCAGCGCCCATTCGGCGTCGGTGAGCGCACCCGCCATGCCCGAGGAACTGCCGGGGCGATGTTGGGCGGTGTAGCCGTAACGCGTGCCCAACTGTTGGGGCTGGGCGCGAGCGAGCTGTTGCTTGGGTCGTGTCCGTTGCAAACCAGCAGCCTTCAAAGCAGCGCGCATGGTCACAGTGCTGGGGGCATTGCGGCCCATGCGCTCACCCCACGCCAGAGCCAGTTCGGGAAGGGTCGCCTGCGAGTTATCGCGCACCACTTCTCGCAGGGCTGCGTACTCCCCAGGAGATATCACTGGGGGCCGGCCAGTCTTTGCCATCGTATTGCTCCTGTGGAATCGGCACGATGGGATCATAATTTATTTCTTCTACACCCTCTTGGCGACGCGAAAGAAAGTTACTCGCACGCCGGGCGACTCCCGGCCTCCGCCCTCAACAAGGGCATGCGGCCAATCAGCGAGCCTGCGAGCAGCGCCCAGGTTTCGACAGGCTCAACCCAAACGGCCGTGGGTCCAAGTACGCAGGTTTCGACAAGCTCAACCTAAACGGTTGGGATCGGCAGGCGCCAAGGCGCCATTCCCATCGCACCTGAAGCTATGCTCAACCATCCTCCTCCCCCAGCCCGCCCAAGGACCCCTCCATGCGCCCAGCCGTACAAAACCTAGAAGCCTCCAAAATCCGCGAAGTCGCCAACGCCGGCATGGGCCGCGCCGATGTCCTGGCCTTCTGGTTCGGCGAGAGCGACGAAGTCACCCCTGAACCCATCCGCCAAGCTGCTATCGAATCCCTGCAACGCGGCGAAACCTTCTACTCCCACAACCTCGGCCTGCCCGACCTGCGCCAGGCCATAGCCAGCTATGCCAGCACATTGCACGGCCCCATCACTGCAGACCGTATCGCAGTGACCTCCGGCGGAGTCAGCGCGCTGATGATCGCCATGCAGGCGCTACTCGATGCGGGCGACGAGGTGGTGGCCGTCACACCCGTGTGGCCCAACCTCACCGCTCAGCCCGCCGTGCTGGGTGCGCGTGTGCATTGCGTGCCACTGCGGGCCGAAAGCGGTGCGTGGACGCTGGATCTGCAGACGCTGCTCGACGCCATCACACCCGCCACTCGGCTGCTCATCGTCAACGCGCCCAACAACCCCACGGGCTGGACGCTCACTCGGGCGGAGCAGCAGGACATCCTGGACCACTGCCGCCGCACCGGCACCTGGATCCTGGCCGACGAGGTGTACGAGCGCCTGTACTACGAGCCCACGCCCAACGGCTGCGCGCCGAGCTTTCTGGACGTTTCTGACGCCGAAGATCGGCTGATCGTGGTGCAGAGCTTTTCCAAAAGCTTCCTCATGACCGGCTGGCGTCTTGGCTGGCTGGTGCTGCCGCCCACGCTGGTGGATGCCGTGGGCAAGCTGATCGAGTTCAACACCTCCTGCTCCAGCGTGTTCACCCAGCGCGCGGGCCTGGCGGCACTGGAGCACGCGGGCGAGATCACGCCGCCCCTGGTGGCTCACATGCGCCGCTGCCGCGACACGCTGCTGCCCCGGCTGGCTGCACTGCCGCAGGTAGAGGTGGCAAGCCCGCTGGGCGGGATGTATGCCTTCTTCCGCCTGCACGGCTTCGATGATTCGCTGGCAGTGGCGCAGCGGTTGGTCAGCGAGGCCGGGCTGGGCCTGGCGCCCGGCAACGCGTTCGCCCCGGAAGCCCAGGGTTGGCTGCGCTGGTGTTTTGCGTCCAAGGAACCGGCGCGACTGGAGGCCGGTGTGCAGCGCTTGCAGGGTTGGCTTCAGTCCCAAACGTGACTTGTTAAGGCACCTAAATCGACATTTTGTGCTTGCAATTTGCAATACAATAATTATTTGGTTTCAAATAAGAGAGGGGTTCGCGTGTTCAGAAAAATCAGCGTAGCAGGTTTGGTTTTGGTAGCCACGTTATTAACAGGTTGTATTCAGGCGCCAAAAAAGACGGCTTTCAATCAGGCAATGGCCACTAATTTGAAGACGGTCCTCATTGTTCGCGATCCTGATCAAGACCGGTATGAAGCAGTCATGATTGGCCACCCGGGTGCGGGCTTCGGCCTGATAGGCGCACTGGTCGCCACGGCGGACATGCATGCGAAAGGTTCACGATTGACTGAAGCGATCGACGTCAACAAGACAACCCTCAGAGATCGTTTCGAAAAGGTTCTGGCCGAAAAACTGCAAGCACAGGGCTACACCACTGCACGTTTGGTCTTGCCGAAAGACGTAAAAGAAGAGGATATGCTGGCCACGGCACGGAAAATGGGCGTTCAAGCAGATGCTGTTTTATGTTTTCGCTTGAATGGAGGATATGTGGCTGCGGGACCCACTTCTGATTATTTTCCATCTGTAGGTGTAAAGGTTGTCCTCTCCGATCAACTCGATAAAGAGCTTTATGCCGATACCTTCAGCTATGGGTACACTGCGCCCCAATCCAAGGCGATTCATTTCACTTCGGACGAACAGTATCGGTTCTCCAACATAGATACTTTGATCAGCGATCCCCAAAAAACGCGGCAAGGTCTTATCGCAGGGCTTGATGTGCTGGCAACGCAAATCTCCCTGGATCTGAAGCGGCCGTGATACACCAGAAAAGTCGCCTTGTAACCGCTGGCATTGCGTTGTCTCTGGCGGGCTGCCAGACCATGCAGACCGGCGAAAAGATTGTGAGCGATGGCGTTGCTGCCTTGGACAAAACGCCGTTGTGTTGTTCCGATCTGAGTGAAGCCAAGCGAATTCCGCTTCCGCTATTGCCCACGGATATTGCTGTGGATGCAAAATCTCAGGCCCGCAAGTTTGATGGCACAAAAGCATTCTTCGTGCTTTTGGAACTTCCAGTTTATGAAAAGCCCTATGCCCTCACACTGACCAGCAGTGCAAAAGGTGTGGTCAACGACAACGCACTTTTTATTCCCCGAGTGACGGTGTATGACGCTGAGTACACAGCGACTAGAACCTTTGATGAAAAAAGCTTGCGTAATCGAGGTAATGACTTAGAGCGAACCATCTTCATCAATCCGCAGAACAACAGCGAACGATACATCGCCATTTACGGATCGGATCTTTCTGCCTCCATCGTGCGGCCATACTCCGAAGTGACCTACAACACCGTGGTTGTCGGGACGATCATGTTCAATGTCGTTGGCGGTCGTGATGGAAAATCAACGCTACGCTCTTCGCCCACCGGAAGCCTGCACATAGAGGTTTCGGGGCTCGACAAGCCCCAGAAAAAATGAGCGACAGAATCCAGCCAGCCCCAGCCGCTTAACAACAAGCGATGAGGTGGCTGGGTTATCCACTTACCCGTGCCACGTCAGGGTTGAACGAGACGATGCCGCTGCCACCCTGGAGGCGGCTGCCACTCCGACGCCCAGCTCAGAAAATCGCCCAGCGGCATTGGCCGCGCAATACAGTACCCCTGCGCCTGTGTGCAGCCCAGCTGCAGCAGCATCTGTCCCTGCTCGACGGTTTCCACGCCTTCGGCGATCACGCGATAGCCGAAGGAGCGGGCGAGGCCGATCACGCCTTGCACGATGGCCAGGTCGCCGGGGTCGCCCATCATGCCGTGCACGAAGCTCTGGTCGATCTTGAGCGTGTCCATGGGCAGGCGGCGCAGGTAGGTGAGGGACGAGTAGCCGGTGCCGAAGTCGTCGAGCGACACTGCCATCCCCAGGGCGCGCACTGCGTGCAGGGTGTGCGCCACGGCGGCCAGGTCGTACAGCGCGGCGCTTTCGGTGATTTCGATCTCGACCAGGCGGCCGGGCACGCTGGGGTGACGCTCCAGGCATTCGGCCATCCATTCCGCAAACCGCGGGTGCTGCAGGTGCTGTGCGGCGATGTTCACGCTGATGGGCAGGCCTGGCGGGTTCTTGCGGGCCTGCATCTGTTCGAGCACCTGGAAGGCGGCTTCGATGACCCATTCCCCAAAGCCGATCTCAAGCTCGGTGCCTTCCAGCATGGGCAGGAACTCGCCGGGCGAGACCACGCCGCGTTGGGGGTGCTGCCACCGGGTGAGCGCTTCGGCACCCACCACGGTGCCGCTTTTCATGTCGACCTTGGGCTGCAGGTACAGCGTGAACTGGGCGTCCGCCAGCGCGCCTTGCAGGTGGCGCCCCTGTTCGCGCAGCAGCTGCAGCGCGCGCTCCTGGGCGGCGTCGAACTGGTGGAAGCGGTTGCGCCCGGCCTGCTTGGCCGCGTACATGGCCTGGTCGGCGTGGCGCAGCAAGGTGTCGGCGTCGGCGTCGTCCTGCGGGAACAGGGTGTAGCCGATGCTGGCGGTGACCACCACGCGCTCGGTGTCCAGCGTGTAGGGGGCCGAGATGCTGTCCATCACCTGGCGCAGCATGCGTTCGCAGTGCTGCACGGACTCCAGCTGGGGCATCAGGATCACGAACTCATCGCCGCCCAGCCGGGCCACCGTGTCCAGCGGGCGCAGTGCGCGCGTCAGCCGGCCGGACACCACCACCAGCAGGCGGTCGCCCGCGCCGTGACCCAGGCGGTCGTTCACGGGCTTGAATCCGTCCAGGTCGAGGTAGGCCACGCCCAGCTGGGTGCCGCCGCGGCGTGCCTGGACCATGGCGTCCTGCAGCTTGCGCGCCAGCAGCACGCGGTTGGGCAGGCCGGTGAGCGCATCGAACAGCGCCAGCCGCTGCAGCAACACCTCTTGCTCGCGCTGCGGGGTGACGTCGATGGCCACGCCCAGCATGCGGTCGGGGCGGCCGGTGGCATCCACGCCGACGATCTTGCCCAGGCTGCGCACCCAGCGCACGGCGTCGCCCGCTTGGTTCACGCGCCAGGTGGCGTCGAACGGTGTGCCGGGGTGGGCGATGTGGCGCGCCATCTCGGCGGTGATGCGGTCGATGTCGTCGGGGGCGATGCCGCTCGTCCACTGGATGGTGGCTGGCGTCGCTTCGTGGGATTCGAGCGGGGGCAGCCCGCGCATGGAGCGCCAGCGGTCGTCGCCGCTCACGGTGCCGGTCGGCAGGTTCCAGTCCCACAGGCCCAGCGATGCGGCCGAGATGGTGAGCGACAGCAGCTCCTCGCGCTCGCGCACCTGCTCTTCGCTCTTCTTGCGGTCGGTGATGTCGTGCACCGAAAACAGCCAGCAGGGCTCGCCGTCGAACTCGGTCGCGCGCATGGACTGCAGCACGGTGCGGGGCGTGCCGCCGCGCACTTTCAGCGTGATTTCGTGGCTGCTCAGGTGCCCGGTGCCACCCTCGGCCTCCAGCAGGCGCGCGCGGTCGGCTTCGGTGAAGATGCCCAGCTCGATGGCGGTGCGGCCGATGGCTTCTGCGCGCGGTATGCCCAGCATGTCGACCCACGCGGGGTTGATGTCCACATACCGCCCGTCGCTTCGGTGCGACAGGCCCATGGGGTAGGGCATGAGGTGAAAAATGCGCGAGAAACGCTCTTCGGACTGCCGCAGGCGCTGGTCGGACCGCTTGGCCTCGTCGATGTCCTGCATCACGCCGCGCACGCGGGCGACGCGGCCGTTCTCGACCACCGGCTCGCCGCGCGCGCGCACCCAAACCAAGCGGCCGTCGGTGTGCAGCACTTCCATCTCCATGCTCCACTCGGTGCGCTCAAGGATGCTCTGGCGGATGCGCTCGCGCAGCGGCTCGCGGTAGTCGGGTGCCACCAGGCGGTCGATGTAGTCGTGCGGCAGCGGCGAGCCCGGGGGCAGTCCGTGGATGTCAAAGCACACGTCCGACCAGTAGACGAGGCCTTGGCCGCGTTCGTCCTCCCAGGCGCCCAGGCGCGCCATGCGGCCGGCCTGCTGCAGCAGGCTGTTGAGCGCCCGCAGCTCGTCGCTGGTGCGATGGGCTTCGGTCATGTCGTGGAAGATGAAAACAAAGCAGTTCTCGCCATCCACAAGCACGGAGCGTGCCGACATCAGCCCCGGGATGCGCGCACCCCGGCCCTGGGCCACCAGCGGCAGCCGGTCCACCCGGCCGTCGCGCCGAAAGGTGTCGACCAGCCGGGCGCGCTCCTTGTCCGAGGCCCAGATGTCGAGCTCGGTGGATGTGCGGCCGATCACGTCCTCGCGCGGGCGGCCCAGCACCTCGCAGAACGCCGGGTTCACGTCGATGTAGCGCCCGTCCGAGATGCGCGAGATGCCTGCCGGGTCGGGCAGCGTCTGGTAGAAGGTCGTGTACTTGGCCTCGGACGAGCGCAGGGCGTCTTCCACCTCGCGGTGGGCGGTGATGTCCACGTCCATGCCGATCAGGGCAGTAGGCTTGCCCTCGGCGTCGCGCCGGGCCACGGTGCCGCGCGACATCAGCCAGCGCCAGCGGCCGTTGGTGTCCAACACGCGGAATTCGGCCTCGTAGGTTTCGTCCAGCCCGTCCATGGCGCGGGCCAGCCGGGCGGCATTGCGTTCGGCGTCCAGCGGGTGGCGGCGCTGGTACCAGCGTTCCCACAGCCCCTGGGCATCGGCCTCGTCGCAGCTCACGCCGAAGGCCTCGTAGAACTTGCCGTGGCAGCGGAACTGGCGCTCCACCACGTCCCATTCCCACCGACCTCCGCCCAGGGAGTCCATGGCCAGTTGCAGCTGCTGCTCGCGCTGCACAAGTGCCTCCTGGGTGCTGGTGCGCGCCAGCTCTGCCCGGGCCTTGCCGGCCAGCAGCAGGCGGCCCACGCCCAGCATCAAAAAGCCCGCGCCGTGGTGCCAGGGCAGGGTGGTGGGCCACGGCCCCAAGGTGGCGGGCGCCTGGTTGGCTAGCCACAGGCAGGCCGATACCGTCACCGGCAGCGTCACGGTCATGCCCGCCAGCGATATCCACGCCGCAGAGCGCAGCGGCAGCCGCCGTGACGTCCGCCGCCAAGCCCAGGCCAGCGCCCATGTGGCGCCCAGCACCATCACCGCGGGCGGTGTGGCCGCCGGCGCCATCAGCACAACGGCCAGCAGCGCCGCCAGGGCCGTGATGGCCGCAGGCAGACCGCCAAAGTACATGCCCATGAACGCGACGACGGTGGGGTAGGCGACGATTCCCAGCTCGGGTGCGTTCCAGTGCAGGGCGGTGAACGCCGTTGCCGACACCGCGCCGCCTGCGGCGCCCAGCAGCCAGAGCGATCGGCGCGAGGGGCGCAGGGCCTCTTTGGGCGGCAGCCACTCCAGCACCAGCAGGAGCGTCATCAGCACCGTGCCCGCCATCAGGGTGTTGTTACCCATGGCGGTATGCGGTGGTGTGGCAGATCGGGAGGGAGCAGATGGCTGTGCCGGCTGTCAGGGCCGGTGGCCTGGGGCAGCCTGCGTCGGCGCCGCAGCCTGCGCTGTCAAGCACAGGGGTCGGATCGCAGCAGCCCAAAGAAAAAACCATTCCCCGAGTTTATGGCCGTTCCGGCTGGGCGCGCCCGGGGCGCAGCGTCCTGATAAGCCCCGTTGACAGCAGCGTGCCGCAAACGATCACCAGCGCGCAGCCCACCATCCACGGCGTGATGCGCTCGCCCAGGAAGACGGAGCCGTACAGCACGGCAAACACCGGCGCGATGAAGGTCACCGCCAGCGCCCGGCTGGGGCCTGCACTCGCGATGAGGCGGAAGTACAGGATGTACGCAATGCCGGTGCACAGCACCGCCATGGCCACGATGGCGCCCCAGGCGCGCAGGCCTGGCAGTTGCGCCGGCCACAGCCACAGCGTGGGCAGCGCCAGGCCCAGCGCCGCGCCGAGCTGGCTGCCGGTGGCCGTGGCCAGCGGCGGGATGCCGGTGAGGTGGCGCCGCGCGAAGCTGGCCGACACCCCATAGAAGCACGACGCCAGTAGGCAGGCGGCAATGGCCCATTCAGCGCTGTCGGTCTTGAAGCCCGTGCCCGCCGGCGCGCGCCAGGCCAGCAGCGCAACGCCCACGAAGCCGAGCGCCAGGCCCGCCCATCGCAGCCGGTTGATGCGGTCACCCAGCCAGGCCCAGGCGATCAACGCGCCGAAGAGCGGCACCGTGGCGTTCAGGATGGACGACAGCCCGGTGGCGATGTGCAGCACCGCCCAGGAGAACAGCGCGAACGGGATCGCCGAGTTGATGACGCCCGCGAACATGATGGGCCGCCAGTGCTGGCGGAAGGCGGGCCAGTGGCCCTGGCGCAGCATGATGGGCCACAGGAACACCGTGGCCAGCGCCACGCGCAGCCCGGCGGTGGGCAGCGGGCCGAACTCCGAGGCGCCCAGGCGCATGAAGAGGAAGGATGACCCCCACAGCGCCGCCAGCAGAGTGAATTCGCCGATCCAGGCGGTGACGGGTTGGGTTCCCGGGCTGTTCATGCGTGCTCTTTCAGGGTTTGAATGTCGTGGTCGTCCGGCAGCCAAGGCTGCTGCCGCAGGTGCAGTGGCTGCGGGTGGTCGTGCCGGTGCGGCGCATGTTCCAGCGCCAGCAGGGCCGTTTTGCGGTCCAGCCCTCCAGCGTAACCGGTCAGGCTGCCGTCTGCACCGAGCACGCGGTGGCACGGCACGATCACGCTGACCGGATTGCGCCCCACGGCCGCGCCCACGGCGCGCACCGCCAGCGGCCGGCCCAGTTGCTGGCCGAGGCGCCCGTAGCTGGTGGTGCCACCGCGGCCGATGACCAGCAGCGCGCGCCATACGTCCCGCTGAAACGCCGTGCCGCCCGACAGGTCGAGCGGCAGGTCGAAGCCGTCGCGCTCGCCCCGCAGGTACTGCTGCAGCTGGCCTGCGGCCTCTTGCAGCAGGGTGTGGCCGGCCGCCTCGGCCCAGGCGCGATCGCCGTGCAGCAGGTGGACGGGCTCGTGCCGCTGGCCCTCGAACCAGACGCCGCACAGGCCCGCGGGCGACGCGGCTAGGCGCACCAGCCCGAGCGCTGTGCTGGCACGTGCCTGCACGGTGTGGGGATGAAAGAGCATGGGGTTGATCCGATAAGTTCTGAAGAAAATAGGCCGCTACCGCTTGCCAGGTGAGCGACAGTAGCTATTGTTTTGGTAGCGTTTCGATGGAGGCGCCAGCCACGGGTTGCGGCATCTGCGCGGTGGTGCCTGCCGACCAGGCCCGAAGCACCGCATAGCTGCGCCAGGGGCGCCACGCCTCCGACGCCCCGCTGGCTGCGCGTGCCGGATTCTTTTGGCCCTGCACGTTGAGCGCCTTGTGCAGCGCCACATCACCGGCAGGGAAGGCATCCGGCCAGCGCAGCACGCGCATGGCGATGTACTGCGCCGTCCAGTCGCCGATGCCGGGCAGGGCGCACAGCGCGGCGGTGGTAGCGGCCACGTCGGCGCCCGCCTGCAGCGCCAGGCCCCCGCCGTCCACCGCGCGGGCCAGCGCCACGATGGCGGCCTGCCGCTGGCGCACGATGCCCAGTTGGCCCAGGGTGTCGCCATCGGCCATGGCGAGCGTGGCGGCGGTGGGGAACAGCCGGTTCAGCGCAGGCCAGGGCGTGTCGATGGGCTCGCCCAGCCGCTCCACCAGGCGCTGCCCCAGCGTGCGCGCCGCGGCCACGGTGATCTGCTGGCCCAGCACGGCGCGCACGGCCAGCTCGAAGCCGTCGAACGCGCCGGGCACGCGCAGGCCGTCGCCGTCCGGAAAGTGCGGGTGCAGCACCGCGTTGATGGCGGCCGGGTCGGCATCCAGGTCCAGCATGGCGCGCACGCGGCGGATGACGAGCGGCAACACCGGGTACAGGCTGTCGCTGGTCTGCAGCAGCACGTGGTGGCGGGCTGCGTCGAAGCGTGCGCTGAACCAGCCGGTGGTCTCCTGCGCCATGCCGGTGCAGGCGGCCGGCAGCCGCACGGTGCGCCGCAGCGTGGCCTCGTGGGGCAGCACCCATTCGACGCCATGGAACTGCCGCCGCTCGAAGAACGCCAGCAGAGCCGCCACATCGAACGGCGGGCGCCAGGCCAGGCGCAGTGTGCTGCCTGCGCCGTGTGACCCGGTTGTGCCTCCCTTGCTGGCTGGTGTGCCGCTGCGCCGCAACTGGGTGGGGTTGAGCCCGTAGTGCCCCACAAAGGCCGCATTGAAGCGGCGCACGCTGGCAAAGCCGCTGGCCAGCGCCACCTGGGTCACGGGCATGCAGGTGTCGGTGAGCAACTGCTTGGCGGTCAGCAGGCGGCGGGTCTGCAGGTACTGCAGGGGCGACACGCCCAGGGCGGCTTCGAAAATGCGGCGCAGGTGCCGGTCGCTCACGCCCAGCCGCTCGGCCAGGCGGGCCACCGTGGCGCCGCTGTCGGCTTGGGTGGTGGTTGCGGGCTGGGCGGGCCAGAGGTCCGGCGCATCCAGCAGCCTTACCGCCTGCTGCACCAGGATGCTGCTCGCATCCTGCACCGACCACACCAGGGCCTGGGGCGCCAGCTCGGGCCGGCAGCGCAGGCAGGGGCGAAAGCCCGCATGCTCGGCCTGGGCGGCCAGTGCGAAAAAGCGGCAGTTCTCGCGCCGCGGCGTGCGCACCGCGCACACCGGGCGGCAGTAGATGCCGGTGGAGGTCACGCCGGTAAAAAAATGCCCGTCGAAACGCGCATCCCGCGCCATCACCGCCAGGTAGCGGCCTTCGTCCAGGGCGGGATCGGCGGCGGCAGCAACTGAGGGCGGGGCAGGGGAGGTCATGGGCCCGATCATAGGCAGTGGGCGCGTGCGCACTGGCCGTTTTCGGACATGTGCCTCCCGGGGCGGTTTTGGGGCGTGGGGGTGATTACCCTAGGGCACGGAATGCCCCGCCTACAATGTGTCGGACTCCCTCTTATCCCTTCGCGAAAGGCCCTTACGTGCAACCCACGCCCGCCATTTTCAAAGCCTACGACATCCGCGGCATCGTGCCGTCCACCTTGAATGAAGAAGTGGCCCTGGGCCTGGGCCGGGCCTTTGGCACCGCCGCCCGCGCCGAAGGCCAGACCACGGTGGCCGTGGGCCGCGACGGGCGCCTGTCGGGCCCCGCCATGTCGGCCGCGCTGATCCAGGGGCTGGTGGAAGCGGGCATCGAGGTGATCGACGTGGGCCTGGTGACCACGCCGCTTTTGTACTTTGCGGCCAGCACGCTGTGCCACAGCGGCATCCAGGTCACGGGCAGCCACAACCCCAAGGACTACAACGGCTTCAAGATGGTGCTCAACGGCCGCGCCATCTACGGTGAAGAGATCCAGGGCCTGCGCCGCACCATGGAGCAGGAAAGCTGGCAACTCCAGGCCGGCGGCTCCGTGCGGCACGTGGACGTGCTGCCGGCGTACACCGAGCGCATCGTGGGCGACATCAAGCTGGCCCGCCCGCTCAAGGTGGTGGTGGACTGCGGCAACGGCATTGCCGGCGCGTCGGCCCCCGGCATCTTCCGTGCGCTGGGCTGCGAGGTGGTCGAGCTGTTCTCCGAGGTGGACGGCAACTTCCCCAACCACCACCCAGACCCCAGCAAGCCCGAGAACCTGCGCGACCTGATCGAGGCCCTGAAGACCAGCGACGCCGAACTGGGCCTGGCCTTCGACGGCGACGGCGACCGACTGGGCATCGTGACCAAGGACGGCACCAACATCTTCCCCGACCGCCAGATGATGCTGTTCGCCCAGGACGTGCTCTCGCGCGTACCCGGCGGCGAGATCATCTTCGACGTGAAGTGCACCCAGCGCCTGGCGCCCGCCATTGCGGCGGCCGGCGGCGTGCCGGTGATGTTCAAGACCGGCCACTCGCTCATCAAGGCCCGCATGAAGGAGACGAATTCTCCGCTGGGCGGCGAGATGAGCGGCCACATCTTCTTCAAGGAGCGCTGGTACGGCTTCGACGACGGCACCTACGCGGGCTGCCGCCTGCTGGAGATTCTGAGCAGGTCGCAAGACCCGAGCGCCGTGCTCAACGCCCTGCCCACCAGCTTCTCCACGCCCGAGCTCAATGTCTCGTGCGCCGAGGGCGAGCCGCACCGCCTGACGGCCGAGCTGCAGGGCCTGGCTGCAGGTACCTTCTCGGCGCCCGCCACGGTGAGCACCATCGACGGCCTGCGGGTCGACTGGCCAGACGGCTTTGGCCTGATCCGCGCCAGCAACACCACGCCGGTCCTGGTGCTGCGCTTTGAGGGACATACCGAAGAGGCGCTGGCGCGCATCGAGGCGGCCATGCTGGCGCTGCTGCACAGGGTCAAGCCCGACGCCCATGTGGGCGCTGCCAGCCATTGATGGGCACCCTGGCTGTGGCTTTCACTGCCACTGCCACCTTCTTTCACCGTTGATTTTTAGCGAGTTGCCTGCGTGAACCCACAGTTTTCGACCCCCTTACGCGTTGCCGCCGCACAGTCGCCGTCCGTCCCTGGAGACGTGGCGCGCAACGTGCAGACCCACCTGGCCTTTGTGCGGGTGGCGGCGAGCCAGGGGGTGCAGGTGCTGGTGTTTCCGGAGCTCTCGCTCACCGGCTACGAGCCGTCCGTGCTGGCCGCCAACGTGCTGCATGCCGACCACGCGGCGCTGGCGCCCCTGCGCCAGGCTGCACGCGACCATGGCATGGCCCTGGTGGTGGGCGGCCCTGCCGCGCCGGTGCAGGACGGCGCACTGCCCGCCATCGGCGCCTGGGTGCTGAATGGGGACGGCAGTACCGCGCTGTACCGTAAGCGCCACCTGCATGCCAGCGAAGAGTCCTTTGCCAGCCCGGGCACCGACGACGCGCAGGTGCACCTGCTGGCGGGCGAGCCCACGGGCATGGCGGTGTGCGCCGACATCACCCACCCCGAGCACGCCCGTGCCGCGCACGCTGCCGGTGCCACGCTGTACGCCGCCGGGGCGCTGGTCAGCCACCAGGGCTACGGCCCTGAATCCGAGCTGCTGCAGGGCTATGCGCGCGACCACAGCATGGCCGTGCTGCTGGCCAACTACAGCGGGCCGTCCGGCGGCTACGTCAGCGCGGGCGGCAGTGCCTTCTGGGAGGCGGGTGGCCGCTGCGTGGTGGCGGCCGATGGCGATGTGCCCTGCATCGTGTGGGCGGCACGCGGCGACAGCGGCTGGAGCGGCGGTGTGGTGTCGGTCGACCTGCACCTCGCCGCGGCATGAACCCCGCCCGCGCGCTCTATTCAGTGGTCACCTGGGGCGCACAGCCCCTGCTGCGCCGCAAGCTGCGCCGCCGCGCCCAGGCCGAGCCCGGCTACGGCCACGCGATCGGCGAGCGCTTTGGCCGCTACCCGGCGCCCATCGACAGCCTCATGCCGCACAGCAGCTCCGACCCGCTGGGCCGGTTCGTGTGGATCCATGCCGTCTCGCTGGGCGAAACCCGCGCCGCCGCCATCCTGCTGGCCGCGCTGCGCCAGGAGCTGCCCGGCATGCGCCTGTTGCTCACGCACGGCACAGCCACCGGCCGCGCCGAGGGCGAAAAGCTGCTGCTGCCCGGCGACGTGCAGGTCTGGCAGCCCTGGGACACGCCCGGCGCGGTGGCGCGATTTCTGCGCAGGTTCCGCCCGGCCATCGGCATCCTCATGGAAACCGAGGTCTGGCCCAACCTGGTGGCCGGCTGCCGCCGGCGCGGCGTGCCGCTGGTGCTGGCCAATGCCAGGCTGAACGCCAAGTCGCTGCGCAACGCCCAGCGCCTAGCCCCGCTGGCGCGCCCCGCCTACGCAGGCCTGACGGCGGTGTGGGCCCAGACCGAGGACGACGCCGACCGCCTGCGCGCCATCGGCGCCAAGGTGCGCGGCGTGTTCGGCAACCTGAAGTTCGACGTGGTGCCAGACGCCCGGCAGCTCTCGCAAGGCCGCACCTGGCGCGACCAGGCCGCGCGCCCGGTCGTCATGCTGGCCAGCAGCCGCGAGGGCGAGGAAGCCATGTGGCTGGAGAATTTCAAGCAAAAAACGGCGCTACCGCTGGCTGGGAAAGCGCAAGGCGCTATCAATAATGAAGCATCGGGCGATGGTGACGCCACCGCCCGCAGCGTGCAGTGGCTCATCGTGCCGCGCCACCCGCAGCGCTTTGACGAGGTGCACCAGTTGTTGCTGCACGCTGGCCTGACTGTGTCCCGCCGCAGCACCTGGGCAGGTGCCCCCCCGGCCGCCGACGTGTGGCTGGGAGACTCACTGGGCGAGATGACGCTGTACTACGGCCTGGCCCACGTGGCGATGCTGGGCGGCAGCTACGCGCCGCTCGGTGGGCAAAACCTCATCGAAGCCGCCGCCTGCGGCTGCCCGGTGGTGCTGGGCCCGCACACCTTCAATTTTGCGCAAGCGGCAGAGCAGGCATGCGCAGCAGGTGCTGCCCGCCGGGTGCCGGACATGGCTGGCGGCGTGGCACAAGCAGTTGAGCTGGCGCTCGACCCCGAGCTGCAAAAGAGCGCCAGCTACCGCGCCAGCCGCTTTGCCGACGACCACCGGGGCGGGGCGTTGGCCACGGCGCAGGCCGTGCTGGGCATCGTGTTGCCCGCCAGGTCCGTGGCCGCTGGCGGCTGACACGACCGTGCGCGCCACCGCTGTGGCTGTCGCTGCCGGCTGCTGCCGGTGCCTGCCCGTGAAGACGATCTTCGGCGGGCGACGCGGCGGCTTGACTTATGCGACCAGCGACTTAGCGGACCAGCAACGCGTTGATCGCCTCGACATCCTGCTGCGTCAGCGTGCCGGCCGCCTGGCGCAGCTTCAGTGTGCCCAGCAGCACGTTGTAGCGGGCCTGGGCCAGGTCGCGCTTGGTCTGGAACAGCTGGCTTTGGGCGTTCAGCACGTCGATGTTGATGCGCACCCCCACCTGGTAGCCCAGCTTGTTGGCGTCCAGCGCGCTCTGGCTGGAGGCCTCGGCGGCTTCGAGCGCCTGCACCTGGCCCTGGCCGGACTGCACGCCGAAGAACGCTGCGCGCGTGGCCTGGGCCACGTTGCGGCGGGTGGTTTCCAGGTCGGCGGCGGCCTTGTCTTCCAGCGCCAGGGTTTCACGGATGCGGTTTTGCACCGAGAAGCCCGCGAACAGCGGCAAATTGAACGCCACGCCCACGCTGGCACTGTTGGTGCGGCTGTTCACGCCCGGAGAGGTGACCGTACCGTTGGGGTTGCGCGTGACGTTGTAGCCCGCCTGCAGGTCCACCGTGGGCAGGTGGCCGGTCTCGGCCTTTTTGGTCTCCAGCCGCGCGATGTCGAGCGCGATGACCGCCTGGCGCACGCCGGGCTGCTGGTCGCGGGCCGTGTCCACCCACAGGGCGACGTTGTCCGGTTGCACGGTGGGCAGCGGTGCGGGCAGGGCCAGCGGCTTGGGGGTGGTGCCGGCTATGCCGACGAGCTGGTCGAGCGCCAGGCGCTTGACGCGCAGGTCGTTCTCAGCCGCGATCTCCTGCGCGATCACCAGGTCGTAACGGGCCTGGGCTTCGCGTGAATCGGTGACGGTGGTGGTGCCCACCTCGAAATTGCGCTTGGCAGACGCCAGTTGCTCGGACACGGCGGCTTTTTGCGCCTGCACGAAGGTCAGCGTGTCCTGTGCGGCCAGCACGTCGAAGTACGCCTGGCTCACGCGCACCAGCAGGTCCTGCGTGGCGGCGTCGAGCTGCGCCTGCGCCACATCGATACCGCGCTGGCTCTGCTGCAGGTTGATGCGGTTGGCGGGGCGGAACAAGGGCTGCGATGCCTGCACACCCAGCGTTTGCTGGGTGCCGGTGTTCTCGACCGGGGGCCGGTTCAGTTCCACATTGGCCCGGTTCAGGCCGGCCGTCAGCCCGGCGGTGGGCAGCAGGCCCGCGCGCGCCTGGTCGGCACGGCGCGCTGCCGCGTCCAGCTGCGCACGGGCCGACTGCCAGGCCGTGTCGTACGTGCGGGCCGACTCCACCACTTCCAGCAGGCTCTGGGCGTGCACGGGTGCACACAGGGCCGTAACCAGCAAGGTTCCCAGCGCCATGGACAGGGGTGACAGAGGATGTGGCCGTAGCGGGGTCGTCATGAAAGTCCTTCGGAGATAGAAGTCTGCGGATCGATGGGTGGGAGACGGAACAAACAGGGAGCGTCGGTGCGGTGGCAGCGGGCTTCAGTACCGGGGCACAGCCGGGTCGGCTTCATGCGACCACACGTCGATGCCGCCCGTGATGTTGGCCAGGCGCTCGAACCCGTGGTGCTCCAGAAAGGCCGCCACGCGCAGGCTGCGGGCGCCGTGGTGGCACAGGCAGGCAATGGGGCGCGTGGGGTCCAGTTCGTCCAGGCGTCCGGTCAGCTCACCCATGGGGATGGCGACCAGCTCGAATCCATCGGCGCGCACGCTCGCGGTTTGCAGCTCCCACGGCTCGCGCACGTCCAGCACCACGGGCTGGCTGCCTTCGGGGGCCGAGGCGAACCAGGCAGACAGCTGGGCGGGGCGGACGTGGTCGATCATGCAGAACTCCGAAAGGAAAAATCAGACGCTGAAAATCAGAACGTGAAGCCGGATGGCTCGGGGAAGCCGACCAAGCGCGGCGCGATGGTGTCCCAGGGCGACGTGGTCTCGAACCGGTCACCGGTGCGGCGCGTCAGGGTGAAGCGCATCACGGGCTCGCTGCCCACGATGGCGCCCAGGCGGCCGCCGTCGCGCAGTTGGGAGAGCAGGGCGGCAGGCACTTCGGCCACGGAGCCGCTGAGCACGATCACATCGAACGGGCCATCAGGGATGGGGTCGCGGGCGCCGTCGGCCTGGCGCACGTCGGCGTTCTGGATACCGGCATCGCGCAGGTTCTCGCGGGCCATCTCGGCCAGCTCTGCGTTGATTTCGAGCGACACCACGCGCTCGGCGCGGTGGGCCAGAAGGGCGGCCATGTAGCCCGAACCTGTGCCGATCTCCAGCACGCGGTCGGTCGGCTTGATCTGGAGGTCCTGCAGGATGCGGGCTTCCACGCGGGGCTGCAGCATGCTGTGGCCCAGGCGCACCGCCTCTTCTGCGTCGTTGCCCAGCAAGGGCACTTCGATGTCCATGAACGCCATGCTGCTGTAGGCCGGCGGCACGAACTGTTCGCGGCGCACCACGGCCAGCAGCTCCAGCACGTCGAAGTCGAGCACGTTCCACGGACGGATCTGCTGCTCGATCATGTTGTAGCGGGCCTGGGCGACGGGGTCGCTGATGTTGGCAGAGGTGTTCAGGGGCATGTTCATGGGATTTCTCCGTGGGGCGGGTGCAGGGCCGATCGGAACGATCAGGACAAACCCTCGATTTTAGGGGGCGTTGCGC
Organism: Acidovorax sp. LjRoot194; assembly: GCF_964253015.1. Lineage (NCBI taxonomy): Bacteria > Pseudomonadati > Pseudomonadota > Betaproteobacteria > Burkholderiales > Comamonadaceae > Acidovorax > Acidovorax sp. LjRoot194. The sequence goes on from NZ_CAXUQB020000001.1 coordinate 2,846,503, forward strand.
GGGCGTTGCCGAATTTGCGGCGTGCCCAGCCTGCGAGGTCGTCCATGTAGCAATAAACCACCGGCACCACCACCAGCGTGAGCAGCGACGAGGTGATGACACCGCCGATCACCGCCTGGCCCATGGGGGCACGCTGCTCGGAGCCCTCGGACAGCGCAAATGCCAGCGGCACCATGCCGAAGATCATGGCCAGCGTGGTCATGAGGATGGGGCGCAGCCGCACGCGGGCGGCCAGCAGCAGGGCGTCTGCACGGGGCAGGCCAGGCACGGTGCGGCCCTCGTCGTTCACGTGTTCCTCGCGGGCACGGATCGCAAAGTCCACCAGCAGGATGGCGTTCTTGGTCACCAGGCCCATCAGCATCACCACGCCGATGATGGAGAACATCGACAGCGTGGAGCGGAACATCAGGAGCGCCAGCACCACGCCGATCAGCGTGAGCGGCAGCGAGGTCATGAGCGCCAGCGGCTGCAGGAAGCTCTTGAACTGGCTCGCCAGGATCATGTAGATGAAGATGATGGCCATGGCCAGGGCCGAGATCGCGTAGCCGAACGATTCGGCCATGTTCTTGGTGGAGCCGCCGAACTGGTAGCGGTAGCCGGGCGGAAAGCTCACGCCCTCCAGCGCTTTCTTGATGTCGTTCGACACTTCGCCGGCCGAGCGCTGTGACACGTTGGCGTTCACCGCCACCTCGCGGGTCAGGTCGCGCCGGTTGATCTGGTTGGCGCCGGTGGATTCGGTCACGCTGGCCACCTGGTTCAGGCGCACGATGCGCGTGGTGCCGTCGGCGTTGGCCAGGGCGAACGGCAGTCGCTCCAGGTCCTGCGGGGCGGTGCGGGCCTCCGGGGCCAGGCGCACGTTCACGTCGTAGGTCTGGTCGTCCGGCGCGCGCCAGTTGCCCACGGTGGTGCCGGCCACCAGCGTGCGCAGCGATGCGGCCATCTGCGCCACCGACAGGCCCAGGTCCGACGCCGCATCGCGTCGCACGTCGAGGGCGATGACCGGCTTGTTGGGCTTGGCGCTGGTGTCCAGGTCCACCAGGCCGGGGATGTCGCGGATCTTCTCGGTGACCACCTTGGTCAGGCGCTCCAGCTCCTGCAGGTCCGGGCCCTGCAGCGAGAACTCCACCTGTTTTTGCCCGCCCACGGCGTCCAGCAGGCCCACGTGGGTGATGGTGATGCCAGGCACGGTCTTCAGGCGCTCGCGCAGCACGTCGGACATCTGGTCCACGCTGCGGCTGCGGTCCTTGCGGTCCACCAGGCGCACGTAGATGTTGGCGTAGATCTTGCCCTGCGCGCTGCCGGTGTTGATGGTGGACAGCGTGTAGCGCACCTCGGGCATCTCGCGCAGGATGCCTTCCACCTGCCGTGCCTTGGCCTCGGTGGCTTCCAGCGACGAGCCGACGGGCGTGTAGAAGTTGAGCGAGGTTTCGGAGAAATCGGCCTTGGGCACGAACTCGGTGCCCAGCAGCGGCACCATGAAGATGCTCAGCACGAAGACGGCCAGCGCTATGGCCATCGTCGCCACCTTGTGCACCAGCGACCAGCGCAGGATGCGCTGGTAACCCTCGGCCAGCGACTCGGTGGCACGGTCGAACCAGCCGGTGACGCGGCCGATGGTCTTGTCGTAGAAGGTGACGGGCCCGGTCTTGTGGCCATGCCCGTGGATGCTGGGGTCGTGCCAGATGCTCGACAGCATCGGGTCGAGCGTGAAGCTCACGAACATCGAGATCATCACCGCCGCGACGATGGTGATGCCGAACTCGTGGAAGAACTTGCCGATGATGCCGCCCATGAACCCGATGGGCATGAACACCGCCACGATGGACAGCGTGGTGGCCAGCACCGCCAGGCCAATCTCCTGCGTGCCGTCCATGGCCGCGTTGTAGGCCGACTTGCCCATCTGCACGTGCCGCACGATGTTCTCGCGCACCACGATGGCGTCGTCGATCAACAGGCCCACGCACAGGCTCAGCGCCATCAGCGTGATCATGTTGATGGTGAAGCCGAACATGTTCATGAACAGGAACGTGCCGATCAGCGCGATCGGCAGCGTGAGCCCGGTGATCACGGTGGAGCGCCAGGAGTTCAGGAACAAAAAGACGATCAGCACCGTGAGGATGGCGCCCTCGATCAGCGTCTGGCGCACGTTGTTCACCGCCACGCGGATGGGGCGGGCGCTGTCGCCGATGGTCTCCAGGCGCACGCCGGGTGGCAGCTGGTTCTTGAGCTCTGCCACCGCCGCGGTGAGGCCGTCCACCACCTCGATGGTGTTCTCGCCCTGCGACTTCTGCACCGACAGCAGCAGCGTGCGCTGGCCGTTGTACAGGGCGAGACTCTCCACTTCCTGGGCGCCATCGTTGACCCGGGCGACCTGGTCCAGCCGCACGGGGGCACCGTTCTTGCGGGCGACGATGATCTTGCCGAAGTCTTCGGGCCGCTCCATGCGCGCGTCGATCTGCACCACGCGGTCCTGCGCCAGCGACCGGATGGAGCCCACGGGCAGGTCCTGGTTCTCGTTATGCACGGCCTGGGCCACCTGGTCGGGCGTCACGCCGAAGGCTTCGAGCGCCTGCGGGTTCAGGTAGATGTTGATCTCGCGCTTGGTAGCGCCCACCAGGTTCACCGCGCCCACGCCGCGCACGTTCTCCAGGCGCTTTTTCAGCACCTGCTCGGACCAGGTGGTCAGCTCCACCGCACTGCGCTGCGTGCCGCCCGCCTTGTCATCGGGCAGCACGGCCAACGACCACACGGCGCGGCTGGCGGGGTCGAAGCGCAGCACGCGCGGCTCCTTGACCTCGGTGCGCAGCAAGGGGCGCACGGTGGCCACCTTCTCACGCACGTCCTCGGCGGCCTTGCGGCCGTCGATGTGCAGCTGGAACTCGATGATGACCACCGCAGTGCCTTCGTAGCTGCGCGAGGTCAGGGCGTTGATGCCGGCGATCGAGTTGACGCCTTCCTCGATCTTCTTCGTGACCTCGCTCTCCACGATCTCGGGCGATGCACCGGGGTAGTCCACGGTGACCACCACCACGGGGAAGTCGATGTTGGGAAATTGATCAACCTTGAGGCGCTGGTACGAAAAGAGACCCAGCACCACGATGGCGAGCATCACCATGGTGGCGAACACAGGGTTCTTGAGGCTGACTTGGGTGAACCACATGGCGGTGCGGGCGGGTCAGGGAGCAGCGCGGGGCGCCGATGCGGGCGCGCCCGCCGGGGCGGCTGCGGCAGTGGTCACCGTCGTGCCTTCACGCAGTTGCCCGATGCGCCCGTCGATCACCGGCGTGCCTTCTGCCACGCCCTGGACGGCGACCCAGGTCTGGCCGTTGACCACCGACCGCGCGCCGGTCTTGACCTCGGCGTAGGCGATACGGCCGTCCTTGAGCGTCTGCAGATAGGGCGCGGGCTTGTCGGTGCGCACGGCGTCGAGCGGCACGGTCAGCACTTCGGCGCGGCCAGTGTCGAGCGTGCCCTGCACGAACAGGCCCTGGCGCAGCGGCGTGTCGCCCTTGGCCTGGTCCACCCGCAGGTACACCGGCACGGTGCGGCTGCCCGCCTGGGCGCTGGGGCTGATGCGTGCCACGGTGGCAGGCACCGGGGTCGCTGTGCCGTCGACGGTCAGCAGCGCCTTCTGGCCCACGCGCACGGCCAGCGAATCGGCCGGGGTGAGCAGTGCTTCCAGTTCCAGCCGCGACAGGTCCACCACTTCGATGATGCGGGCGTCCACGGCCACGCGCTCGCCCGGCTGGGCCAGGCGCTGGGCCACCAGGCCGGTGATGGGACTCTTGAGCACGGTGTCGTCCAGCGACTTGCGCGCCACGTCGGCGGCCGACACGGCGGCCTGGTAGCTCGACTGCGCGGATTCGAGGCTGGCCTGCGATGTGACCAGCGCGGTGGGCGAGATGAAGCCCTGGTCCACCAGCGCGCGGTTGTTGGTGTACTGGCGCTGGTTGATGTCCACCTGCGACTTGGCCGCGTCGGCCTGCTGCTGCGCCTGTCGCAGGCGGGCCCGGGCCTCGGTGGGGTCGATGCGGGCCACTTCCTGCCCGGCCTTGACGCTGTCGCCCTCGCGCAGCGTCAGGCCTTGCAGCTCGCCGCCCACGCGCGCCTTGACCATGGCGGAGTCGACCGCACGGAGCGATCCGGACACGGGCACGCCCAGCATCAGGTTCTGGCGCCGCACGGTGATGATCTCGTCGGCAGCCAGTTGAAGCGGTGCCTGCGCTTTTTGCGCCGTGGTCTCGCTCAGCGCCTTTTGCTGCGCCTGGCGGGCCGCCATGGCACGCCACACGCCGCCGCCGAGCAACACGATGACGATGGCTGCGGCCACCCAGGGAATCCAGCGTTTCATGGTCAGGCGCCGCGTCGGGGCGATGCAGAGAAAGAGGAGGGGGAGGGGGCAGGGGGTGTATCGGGCCGCGTCAGCAGCCCGTGCAGCACGTTGTCGATCTGCGCTTCGATGAATTTCTCGGGGTCGAGGTCCATGCCTTCAGGAATGCAGACCGACACCGAGTGCTTCCACATCATGAGGAAGATCATCGGCGCCAGCACCACATGCACGATGTAGTCGAGCGACACAGGGCGGAACTCGCCGCGCTCGATGCCGCGCTCGATGATGCGGCGCACCAGCCCCTGGCCGGGCAGGATCACCTCCTGCCGGTAGAACTGCATGATCTCCGGGAAGTTCTGCGCCTCGCTGAACATCAGCTTGGTGATGCCCGATGCCTTGGTGGAGCCGATGCGCTCCCACCAGACCTGGTAGCAGTAGCGCAGCAGATCAGTGGTGCTGCCCTCGAAGGTTTCGAGCTCCTGCGTCCACTCTTCGAAGCGGCCCGCGATGTTCTGGCGCACCACGGCCTTGAAAAGTTCTTCCTTGCTGGGGAAGTACAGAAACAGCGTGCCCTTGGACACCCCGGCCCGCGCCGCGACCTCGTCCACACGGGTGGCGGCAAATCCTTTTTCGACGAAAAGGTCCAGCGCTGCCTCCAGCAATTCGCCGGGGCGGGCTTCCTTGCGGCGCTCGCGTTTGGTTCCGGCAGAGGGGGGTGGGGAGGCTGAGGTCAAAGGGGGTATGTAGTTAATGACTGACTGGTTAGTAATGTAGCAAGGGTGTGTGCTGGCGTCAATTCGTTGGTGTCCGCCAGACCGTAAAACCGGCACGCGAGCGACACCCGCGGGTAAACCCCGAGCATGCGGATTTTGGGCGATGAAGGCGTAACTACTGTGGCTTTTATCGACGCCCTGCGGTGGTGCGTCGCACCGCTGCAGGCCCCGTGTTAGTGCAAAAGCTTGCTCCAAAAAAGGGAGCGCTTTGCGGGCTGTGGCTCTCGGGCGCAAATGTCCTTAAAACAGGACCAAACGACCCTAAATGTCTTATTGACAGGACATTACCGATGCTTGACGATGAACCCCATGTCGCCCAATCTGCCACTGCCCAAGTACCACCAGATCTACCTGGTGCTGCGCGAGCAATTGCAGGAGGGCCACTTCGCCGCGGGCCTGCCGGGCGAGCTGGCGCTGATGGAGCAGTTCTCCGTCGCCCGCGTCACCGTGCGCCGCGCGCTGGAGCTGCTGCAGGGCGAAGGCCTGATCTCGCGCCAGCCCGGTCGCGGCACCCGGCCCGTGCTGCAGCCCGACGCTGGGCAGGGCAGTGCGGACGGCTCCCACCACAGCAACCGCGCGCAACTGACGGGCCTGCTCGAAAACCTGGTCAGCATGGGCCTTCGCACCTCGGTCAAGGTACTCGATGTGGAGACGGTGACCGCATCGCGCGCCGTGGCGGGTGCCTTGCAGATCGCCGTGGGCGACTCGGTGCAGAAGGCGGTGCGGGTGCGCAGCACGCGTGAAGGCCCGCTGTCGCACATCACCACCTATGTGCCCGCCGACATCGCCCGCCAGTTCGGCCGCCGCGAGCTGGCCCGCAAGCCCATACTGGTGCTGTTGGAGGAATCCGGCGTGAAGGTGGGCCGCGCCCACCAGACGATTTCCGCCAAGCTGGCCGACGCAGTGGTGGCGCGCCACCTGGATGTGGCGGTGGGCTCGGCCCTGCTGGCCGTGCGCCGGCTGATCCTGGACGACCAGGAGCGCCCGGTGCAATGGCTGCACGGCCTGTACCGGCCGGACCGCTATGAATACGAGATGCAGCTGTCCCGCGTGGGCAGCATCGACGCCAAGGTCTGGGTCAGCAAAGAGCTGTCGGCCCAGTTCCATTGAATACAACAACGATTTCCCCCACCGCAACCCCCTCAGCAGGAGCACGCCCATGAGTAACCGCCGCCATTTCCTATCCCAGTCGGCCGCCGCCGCGTCGGCACTGGCCTTCCCCTTGGTGGGCGGTGCGCAGGCCAAGGCCATCAAGGTGGGTGTGCTGCACCCGGTGACGGGCGCGCTGGCGTACTCGGGCCAGCAGTGCCGCGAGGGCGCGATGATGGCCATCGAAGACATCAACAAGGCCGGTGGCATCAAGTCCCTGGGCGGCGCCAAGCTCGAGGCCCTGCTGGGCGACGCGCAGTCGCAGCCCCAGGCCGGCGCGGCCGAGGTCGAGAAGATGAACGAGGCAGGCGTGTCCGCCGTGGTCGGGGCGTTTGCGTCGGCCATCTGCCTGGCCACCACGCAGGCCGCCGCCAAGTACAACCTGCCGCACATCGTGGACGTGGGCGTGGCCGACCAGATCGTGGAGCGGGGCCTCAAGAACACCTTCCGCTTCGGCCCGGGCTACAAGAAGTGCACCGAGACGGCCATGGCCAACCTGCACGTGCTCAATACCGCCGCCGGCAAGCCCGCCAAGACGGTGATGATCATCCACGAGGAGTCGCTGTTCGGCTCCGGCACGGCCCAGCTGCTGTCGCGCGAGCTGCCGGGCTATGGATACGAGGTCAAGGAAGTCGTCAAGCACGCCAACCCCACGCGCGACTTCAACAACATCGTGCTGCGCATGAAGGCGGTCAACCCCGACATCGTGATCCCCGCCAACTACTACAACGAGTACGCGCTGCTGGTGCGCACCATGCAGCAGCAAAAGGTCACGCCCAAGGCCATCTACTCGGTGCTGGGCGGCGCCGCGTCGAGCTACAAGTTCGTGAAGGAATTTCCGGACGCGGCCAACGGCATCATCGACTGCAACCACTGGTTCAACCCCAAGGATAAGCGTGCGCAGGACCTGAAGAAACGCGTGGAGGCCAAGGGCCTGTTCTTCAGCTACGAGCTGTTCATGACCTACACGTCCATGTGGCTGCTGGCCGACGCGCTGGAGCGCGCCAAGTCCGTGGACCGCGCCGCGCTGATCGACGCGCTGGAAAAGAGCACGTTCTCCGATCACATCATGCCGTACGGCCCCACCAAGTTCGTCGCCGGGCAGAACCAGGGTGCCCAGCCGCTCATGACCCAGGTGCTGAACAAGGACATCAAGGTCATCATCCCGCGCGACTACCGCGAAGCGGACCCACTCTTCCCCCTGAAGGCCTGAGAAACCCACCTCCGGCCATGCCTGCAACGGCCAGCGCGGCGCCAGAGCACCTGGTGCCAGGCCGCGCCTTTGCCTGAACAGCCGGACACACCACACCCATGTTCGATCTCAGCATCCTCTTCCCCTCGGTCCTGAACGGCCTGACGACCGGCGCGGTCTACGCGCTGATCGCCCTGGGCCTGACACTGATCTACGGCGTGCTGCACATCATCAACTTCGCGCACGGCGCGTCGCTGATGCTGGCGCTGTACGCCGTCTACCTGCTCAAGCAGCACTGGGGCATCGACCCCTACCTGGCGCTGCCCATCCTCGTGCCCGGCATGTTCGCCCTGGGCTATGTGCTGCAGCGCGTGGTCATCAACCGCGCGAGCCACGGCAAGGACGAAAACATCCTGCTCGTCACGCTGGGCATCTCCATCGTCATGGAGAACCTGGCGCTGCTGTTCTTCAAGTCCGACACGCGCACCATCGAGACCAGCTACACCCTCACCACCGTGGCCATCGGCCCGGCGATGATCGCGCTGCCCAAGCTCGTGTCCTTTGCTGGCGCGCTGGTCGTATCGGGCCTGCTGCTGTGGATCGTGGGGCGCACCGACCTGGGCCGTGCCATCCGCGCGGTGGCGCGCGAGAAGCACGGCGCCAAGCTCATGGGCATCCATGTGGACCATGTGTACGCCATGAGCTTCGGCATCGGCCTGGCCTGCCTGGGCGCGGCCGCGTGCTTCTTGCTGCCGGCCTACTACGTCAACCCGCAGGTGGGCAGCGGCTTCGTGCTGGTGGCCTTCACCATCGTGGTGCTGGGCGGCATGGGCAGCTTCACCGGTGCGCTGGTGGGCGGGCTGCTGATCGGCGTCGTGGAGTCGCTGGGCGGTCTGTACCTGGGCGAATCGCTGGGGCAGATCGGCATCTTCGCCATCTTCATCGCCGTGCTGCTGTTTCGCCCGCAGGGCCTTTTTGGAGCCCGGCAATGAAGCAACTCGCGACCATCGCTCTTTTCGTGCTGGCCGTGTCGGCCATCACCCTCGCGTCCGACTCCGGCGTGCTGCTCAATTTCATCATGATGACCCTGTACGCCGCGCTGATGGCGCAGGCCTGGAACATCCTGGGCGGCTTCGGCGGGCAGTTCTCGTTCGGCCATGCGCTGTTCTTCGGCACGGGCGCCTACATCCAGGCCATTGCGCAGATGCAGGGCGGCATCAACGCCTGGGTGGCGCTGCCCATGGCCGTGGGCGGCAGCGCGCTGGTGGGGCTGTTCGTGGGCGGGCTGTCGTTCCGCTACGGGCTCAAGGGCTCGTACTTCGCGCTGGTCACGCTGGCGTTTGCCGAGGTGTTCCGCATTCTGGCGCTGTCGGTGCCGTTCACCGGCGCGGGCGTGGGCCTGATGCTGCCGCTCAAGGAATCGCTCTCCAACATGCAGTTCGGCTCGCGCAAGGGCTATGTCTTCCTGATCCTTGCGCTGGTCACGCTGGCACTGCTGGCCAGCTGGTGGATCAAGAACTCGCGCTTCGGAGCCTGGCTGCAGGCCGTGCGCGACAACGAGGACGCCGCCCGCGCCGTGGGCGTCAACCCCTTCGGCGTGAAGATGGGTGCCATCGCGCTGTCCGGCGGCTTGATGGGTGCGGCTGGCGCGTTCTACGTGCAGGTGTTCCAGTACATCGACCCGGGCATTGGCTTTGGCTCGGCGACCTCGGTCGAGGCGCTGGTGGCCGCCATCGTGGGCGGCATCGGCACCGTCTGGGGGCCGCTGTTGGGCGCGCTGGTGCTGCATGTGCTGGCCGACCTCACGCGCAACCTGTTCGGCCAGTTGCCGGGCATCAACATGGTGATCTACGGCACGGTGCTGGTGGTCATCGTGATGTTCTTGCCGCGCGGCATTGCGGGGCTGGGGCAGTCGGTGGTGCAACTGTGGAAACGATCGGGAGGCCGCCATGGCCAATGAACTGCTGACCCTGACCGGGCTGGGCAAGTCCTTCGGCGGCTTGAAGGCCGTGCAGAACGTGAGCCTGACGGTGCCCGAAGGCTCGCTCACCGCACTGATCGGCCCCAACGGCGCGGGCAAGACCACGCTGTTCGCGCTGATGACCGGCTTTGTGAAGCCCGACACCGGCAGCGTGCGCTTTGCCGGGCAGGACATCACCGGCCAGGCGCCGCACCTGAACGCCCGGCTGGGCATGGCGCGCACCTTCCAGATCGTGCAGCCCTTTGCCGCCCAGACCGTGCGCGAGAACATCGCCGTGGGGGCGCACCTGCATGAGCCGCGCCGCGCGGCCGCCCTGGCGCTGGCCACCGATGTGGCGGCGCGCGTGGGCCTGACGGCGCAGCTGGACAAGCCCGCGTCGGACCTGACCGTGGCCGGGCGCAAGCGGCTGGAGCTGGCGCGCGCGCTGGCCACCCGGCCGCGCCTCTTGCTGCTGGACGAAGTGCTGGCCGGCCTCAACCCCCAGGAGATTGCAGAGATGATTCCCGTGGTGCGCGGTATCGCGCAGGGCGGCGTGACGGTGCTGATGATCGAGCACGTCATGCAGGCCGTGATGAACCTGGCCGAGCACGTTTGGGTGCTGGCGCAGGGCCAGTTGATCGCTGAGGGCAGCCCGGGCGTGGTGACGTCGGATGAGCGCGTGATCGAGGCGTACCTTGGCCACGGCACCGCAGCTCGCCTGCGCGCTGCTGCCGCCTCCTCCTCGAAGGAGGCCGCATGAGCACGGGTCCACTGCTGGATATCGCGGGCCTGCGCGGCGGCTATGGCCGCGTGGAGGTGCTGCGCGGAGTCGACCTGCATGTGAACCCTGGCGAAACCGTGGCCCTGCTGGGCAGCAACGGCGCCGGCAAGTCCACGCTCAACAACGTTGTCTGCGGCATCTACAAGGCCTGGGCGGGCAAGGTGGCCTTTGGCGGCGCCGACCTGAGCGGCGCGCACTACACGGCGGTCGTCAAGGCCGGGCTGATCCAGGTGCCCGAGGGGCGCAAGATCTTCCCGAACCTGAGCGTGCTCGAGAACCTGTCGCTCGGCAGCTTCTCGCGCGCCCGGGAGCGCCGCGCCGAGAACATCGACAAGGTGTTCGCCACCTTTCCGCGGCTGAAGGAGCGCACCGCACAGCTGGCCGGCACCATGAGCGGCGGCGAACAGCAGATGCTGGCCATCGGCCGCGGCCTGATGGCCGAGCCGCGCCTGTTGATCCTGGACGAGCCCTCGCTGGGCCTGTCGCCCCTGCTGGTCGAAGAGATGTTCGGCCTGATCCGCCAGTTGCGCTCCACGGGCCTGGCGGTGCTGCTGGTCGAACAGAACGTAGGCCAGTCGCTGGAGATCGCCGACCGTGCCTACGTGATGGAAAACGGGAGCATCCGCTTTTCCGGCGCGCCCGACGAACTGCTGCGCAGCGACGAACTGCGCCGGGCCTATCTGGGCCTTTGAGAAGGAGACAACCACATGACCATTCCACGCCGAAAACTGCTGCTGGCTGTGCCCGCGGTGCTGCCGTTCGAGCAGGCCCTGGCGCAGAACGCGCCCATCCGCATCCTGGTGGGTGCACCCGCTGGCGGCTCCACCGACACGCTGGCGCGCAACCTGGCCACCGAGATGGGCCGCCAGCTCGGCCGCACCGTGGTGGTGGAAAACCGCCCGGGCGCGGGTGGCAACATCGCGGCCGACGCCGTGGCCAAGGCCGCTCCGGACGGCAACACGCTGCTGATGAGCTTCACCAGCCACGCGATCAACGCCAGCCTGTACCCGTCGCTGCCGTTCGACCCCATCAAGGACTTCACGCCACTGACCTGCGTGGCGACCTCGCCGTCCATCCTGGTGGCCAACCCCGCGGTGCCGGCCAAGGATGTGCGCGAGCTGATCGCGCTGGCCAAGGCCAAACCGGGCCAGCTCAACTTCGCCATCGGCGCCGTGGGCTCGTCGCTGCACCTGGCGGGTGACGCTTTCAAGATGCAGTCGGGCGCCTACATCGTCAACATCCCCTACCGCGGCACCGCGCCCGCGCTGCAGGACGTGCTGGCAGGGCAGGTGGAGCTGATGTTCGCCGCGGTGGGCAATGCCCAGTCGCAGATCCGCGCGGGCAAGCTCAAGGCCCTGGGTGTGACCAGCGCCAAGCGGCTGCCGGCCTTCCCCGACGTGCCCGCCATCGCCGAGGTGCTGCCCGGTTATGAGTCCAGCGCCTGGTTCGGCCTGTTCGGGCCCGGCAACATGAACCCCGAGCTGGCCAAGAAGTTGAGCGACGCGGCCCGCCAGGCCATTGCCACGCCCGAGGTCAAAAAGCGCCTGGAGACCGAGGGCGCCGTGCCCGTGGGCAACAGCCCTGAGGAATTCGCGCGCTTCGTGCAGGCCGAGATCCCGCGCTGGGCCAAGGTCGTGCGTTTTGCCGGAGCCAAGCCCGAATGACCACCGCACCCAGCACCCTGGCGCAAAAGCTGGTGGCCCGCGCCAGCAGCCGCAGTACTGTCACGCCCGGGGAGATCGTCAATTGCCAGGTCGACTTGGCCATGTTCCACGACTCGTCCGGTCCCCGGCGCCTCAAGCCCATGCTCGACGAGCTGGGCGCGAGCATCTGGGACAAGTCGCGCGTGGTGCTGGTCATGGACCACTACCTGCCCGAGCGCGATGACGAATCGCGCCGCATCGTGCGCATCGCCCGCGACTGGGCCAAGGAGCAGGCACTGCCCCACGTCTACGACGGCCAGGGCATCTGCCACGTGGTGGTGCCGCAGCACGGCCACATCCGCCCGGGCATGTTCTGCGTGGGGGGCGACTCGCACTCGCCCACCGGCGGGGCGTTTGGTGCCTACATGTTCGGCATCGGCAGCACCGAGATGCTGGGCGTGGTGGTCACCGGCGAGATCTGGCTGCGCGTGCCGCACACCCTCCAGATGCACTGGACCGGGCGCCTGGCCCCCGGCGTTACCGCCAAGGACATGATGCTGCACATGATCGGCCGCTTCGGCATGAACGGCGGCCAGTACCAGGCCGTCGAATTCGCTGGCGCCGCCGTACAGGCCCTGTCGATGCAGGAGCGCATGACCCTCTCCAACATGAGCGCCGAGCTGGGCGCACAGGCCGGCCTGATCGCCCCCGACGCGACCACACACGACTGGCTGGCAGTCCACGGCGTGCCCGAAGCCGACCTGCAAGGGCTGGACGGCTGGGTGACCGACCCCGGCGCGCCGCTGACCCGGCACGACTTCGACGCCTACACCCTGGCGCCCCAGGTAGCCGCACCCCACAGCCCCGCCAATACCGGTGCCGTGGGCCAGCATGCCGGCACGCGCATCGACGTGGCCTACATCGGCGCGTGTACCGGCGCCAAACTCGACGACCTGCGCGCCGCCGCCAGCGTGCTGCGCGGCCACCGCGTGGCCCGCGGCGTGCGCCTGATGGTGGCCCCGGCCAGCCAGCAGGACCAGGCTGCGGCCCGCGCCGAAGGCGTGCTGCAGGTGCTGGAGGACGCGGGGGCCGAGCTGTTCCCCACCACCTGCGGCGCCTGCGCCGGCTATGGCGATACGGTGGGCGACGGCACCACCGTCATCTCCAGCACGGCGCGCAACTTCAAGGGCCGCATGGGCTCGGCCACGGCGCAGGTGTACCTGGCCTCGCCCTACACCGTGGCCGCTTCGGCCTTGCAGGGGCACATTGCCGACCCGCGCGAGGTGCTGGCATGAGCGCCGCAAAACACAGGGTCTGGAATCTGGGCGCCGACATCGACACCGATGTGCTGGCCCCCGGCCACGCGATGAAGCACGGCATCGACGTGCTGGCCCGCCACTGCCTCGAATCGGTACGCCCGGACTTCGTGGGCGGCGTGCGCCAGGGCGATGTGATCGTGGCCGGCCCCAACTTCGGCATCGGTTCGTCGCGCGAGCAGGCGGCTGCCGTGCTGGTGCGGCTGGGTGTTGTGGCGGTCATTGCACCGTCGTTCAGCGGCCTGTACTTTCGCAACGCCTTCAACCTGGGGTTGCTGCTGCTGACTTGCCCCGAGGCGGACAAGATGGCCGAGGGCGAGCAGATAGCGCTCGACTGGCAGGCCCCCGCCGTGATCACTGCGGATGGCACGCGCCTGGCGTGCGATCCGATTCCCCCTTTTCTCATGGACATGGTGCGCGCCGGCGGTTTGCTGAACCAGCTGCGCGCCCGATTTGGCAAGGAGGCCGTCAATGGCTGACAACAAGGTAGCGACAGCAACATCGATGGACCCGGTCACCCTGGCCGTGCTGCGCGGGCGGCTGGAGCAGGTGGCCGACGAAATGGATGCCACGCTGTACCGCAGCGCATTCAACCCCATCATCGCCGAGGCGCACGACGCCTGCCATGGCCTGTACGACGCCATCAGTGGCGACACCCTGGTGCAGGGCAAGTCGGGCCTGCCGGTGTTCGTGGGCGCCATGGCCTTTGCGGTGCGCGCGGCCATGCGCATCGCCGCAGAGCGTGGCGGCATGGCGCAGGGCGACACCTGGCTGTTCAACGACCCGTACGAGGGCGGCACGCACGCCAATGACTTCAAGCTGGTGCGACCGTTCTTTCGCGACGGCCGGCTGTACTGCTTTCTCGCGTCGGCCGCGCACTGGCACGACGTGGGTGGCAATGTGCCCGGCAACTACAACCCCGCCGCCACCGAGTGCTGGCAGGAGGCCGTGCAGATTCCACCCGTGCGCATCGTGCGCGGCGGTGCGTTGGACGAGGACGTGCTGGCCATCCTGAAAGCCAACACCCGCCTGCCCGACAGCCTGTGGGGCGACCTGAACGGACAGCTCTCCGCGCTGGACCTGGGCGAGCGCCGCCTGAACGACCTGCTGGACCAGTATGGCGATGCCGTGGTGCTGCAGGCCATGGGCGAGCTGCGCACGCGTGCCGTCAAGCTCATGCGCTCGCACATCGCGGCGCTGCCCGATGGGCGCTACAGCTTCAGCGACATGCTGGACAACGACGGCGTGAAGGACGAGGCGCTGACCATCGCCCTGGACATGACGGTCGCAGGCGACCGCCTCACGCTCGATTTTTCGCGCACCTCGCCGCAGTGCGCCGGGCCGGTGAACATCTCGCGCGCCACGGCCATCGCGGCCTGCTACGTGGCCTTGAAGCACCTGTTCCCGGACGTGCCCGCCAATGCCGGCGTGCTGGATGCGGTGGACTTCGTGCTGCCGGACGGCCTGGTGATCAGCGCCGCACGCCCACGCCCGGTGGGTGGCTACACCGAGACCATTTTGCGCATGATCGACGTGATCTTCAGCGCCACGGCCCTGGCCGCGCCCGAGCGCGCCATGGCCCAGGCCTACGGCACCATCAATGCGCTGTCCATCGCCGGACACCGCACCGATGCCGCGCGCAAAGGCCAGCGCTGGGTGATGTTCAGCTTCTTCGGCGGCGGCCACGGCGGGCATTCCGATGGCGACGGCATGAGCCACGGCAATGCACCCATCTCCACGGCGACCATCCCGCCGCTCGAAATCCTGGAGGCTGCCTACCCCGTGCGCTTCACACAGTGGGCGCTGCGCCCCGGCTCGGGCGGCGACGGCCAGCACCGCGGTGGCCTGGGCGCCATCTACGAGATCGAGCTGCTGGAGCAGGACGCCGAAGTCTTCATCTTCGGCGAGCGCGGCAAGGCCGCACCGCAGGGCATCGCCGGAGGCCGAGAGGCCGCGATGAACGTCTTCAGCTACGAGAACGCGGGCGAGTGGAAGACGCCGCCCATGCGCTCCAAGATGATCGGCATCCAGCTGAAAAAAGGCGAGCGTGTGCGGCTGGAAACACCCGGCGGCGGCGGTTACGGCGCCCCGTCGGCGCGGGCCGCAGCAGCGCGCCACAGCGACGAGGCGATGGGTTATGTGGTGGCGGACAACAGCGCAGCAGCAATGAAAGGCGCAGCATGAGCGGCAAGGCTTCCTTTGTGGTGGGTGTGGACGTGGGTGGCACCTTCACCGATCTCTTTGTGTTGGACGAGTCCGACGGCAGTGCCCGTATCGTCAAGGTGCCCTCGACCCGAGGCGAAGAGGCGCGCGGCTTCATGAACGGCGTGGCGCGGGTGGCGGATTCGGCCTCGGCCATCGCCACCATCGTGCACGGCACCACCGTGGGCACCAATGCGCTGCTGGAGCGCAAGGTGGCTCGCACCGGCATCATCACCACGCGCGGCTTTCGCGATGTGCTGGAGATGCGCCGCCGCGACCGCCCGCAGACCTGGGGCCTGCGCGGCAGCTTCGAGCCCATCGTGCCGCGCGACCTGCGCCTGGAGGTGGACGAGCGCGTGCTGGCCGATGGATCGGTGCACACCCCGGTCGATCTGGACCAGGTGAAAGCCCAGGCCCAGGCCTTGCTGGACGCAGGCTGCGAGGCGGTCTGCGTGTTCTTCATCAACACCTATGCCAACCCGGCCAACGAGCAGGCGGCCGTGGCCGCCGTGCGCAGCCTGTGGCCCAACCCGCACGTGACCGCGGCCAGCGAGGTGCTGCCGGAGATCCGCGAGTTCGAGCGCTGCTCCACCGCCACGCTGAATGCCGCCCTGCAGCCTGTGGTGGGCAGCTACCTGGAGCGGCTGGAGGGCGACCTGCGCACCCAAGGCTTTGGCGGCGAGCTGCTCATCGTGCAGAGCAATGGCGGCGTGATGTCGCGCCAGACGGCGTGCGACGTGCCGGTGCGCACCGCACTGTCGGGCCCGGCGGCGGGCGTGATCGCCTGCGCGGCCATTGCGCGGGCGGCGGGATTCCCCGATGCGATCACCGGCGACATGGGCGGCACCTCGTTCGACGTGTCGCTGGTGGCGGGTGGCGAGGCGGCCCTGGCCGCGCAGACCGCCATCGAGTTCGGCATGGTCGTGCGCTCGCCCATGATCCAGATCGAGACCATCGGCGCGGGCGGCGGCTCCATCGCGTCGGTGGACGCCAGCGGCATGCTGCAGGTAGGCCCCGAGTCGGCCGGCAGCATCCCCGGCCCGGCCTGCTATGGGCGCGGCAATACCCGCCCGACGGTGACCGATGCCAACGTGCTGCTGGGCCGCATCGCGGCCGACCGGCCACTGGGCGGCGGGTTGCTGGCCGCCATGGATTCGGCCAAGTCGCGCGACGCCATCGACACCCACGTGGCTCAGCCCCTGGGCCTGGATGTGATGGCCGCAGCCGAGGCCATCCTGACGGTAGCCAACGCCAAGATGGCCGGCGCCGTGCGGGTGGTGTCCATCGAGCGCGGGCACGACCCGCGCCAGTTCGCCTACATGCCGTTCGGCGGTGGCGGCGCGCTGCATGTGTGCGCCATGATGCGCGAGGTGGGCGTGGGCACCGGCATCGTGCCGCGCTACCCCGGCGTCACGTCGGCGCTGGGCTGCGTGATGGCCGACATGCGCCACGATGCGGTGCAGACCCTGAACAAACCCCTGGCCGAGCTGGACGTGGCCGACCTGCGCCAGCGCGTGCAGGCCCTGTCGGCCGCCTGCCAGCAGCGCCTGGACTCGGCGGGCGTGCAGTTCGTGCAGGTGCAGGAAATCATTGCGCTGGACATGCTCTATGCCGGCCAGACGCACACCGTGCAGGTGCCGCTGGCGGCGCAGGCACTGAGCCGCGAAGGCATCCAGGCCGCTTTCGAGGCCGCCTACCGCGCTGCCTTCGGCCGGGTGCTCGACGGCATCGCCGTGCGGGTGATGAACCTGCGCTACGCCCGCGTGGGCGTGCGGCCCAAATTCGACCTGACGGTGCTGGCACCGCAATCGATCACACTGAACCCCTCCCTGGGCGTGCAGCGCGTGTTCCACGCCGGCCAGTGGTGGGACGCGGCGCGCCACGCGCGGCTGGACCTGCCGGTGGGCACCCGCATCGACGGCCCCGCCATCCTGGAGCAGCCCGACACCACGGTGTGGCTGGAGCCGGGCTTTCATGCCACGGTGGACACGCTGGGCAACCTGCTGGTGCGTGCAGCATGAGCAGCAGCGACACACCGTTGTCCCCGCTGAACCTGCGCCGCACGGCCCTGGTCATCATCGACCTGCAGGACGACTTCCTCGCACCCGAGGGCGCCTATGCCCGGGGCGGTGCGGTGAGCGCTGCCGCCCAGGCCCTGCCGCCGCGCGTGGCCGCCGTGGCCCAGGCGCTGAAGGCCGCGGGCGGCATGGTGGTGGGCAGCCAGTTCACCCTGTGGCCCGATGCCCAGGGCGAACCCATGATATCGCCCCACCTCAAGACCCTGCGCCCGTTCCTGCGCCGCGGCGACTTCGCGCCGGGCAGCGCGGGCCAGGCCATGGTGTCCGACATTGCGCCCTGGGTCGACGTGGCGGTGTGCAAGGTGGCGTATTCGGCTTTCTTCAACACCCAGCTCGACTGGGTGCTGCGCCGCGCGGGCATCGACACCGTGGCGGTGTGCGGCATCGTCACCAACGGCGGCGTGGCCAGCACGGTGCGCGACGCCCACATGCGCGACTACCGCACCCTGGTGCTGTCCGACGGTTGTGCCGCCTTCCGCCGGGAGGTGCACGACACCGCGCTGGCGGACATGGCTACCGTGGCGCAGGTGCTGACCTGCAACGACTTCACCGCCGCATTGGCTGCAGGCACGCCATGAGCAGCACGCTGCCGACCATCCGCCGCGCCGACAGCATGCCGGCGGCCGCGCAGGACAACCATGTGCCTGTCGCCATCGTGGGCGGTGGCGCCTGCGGCCTGACCGCGGCGCTGATGCTGCACGACCTGGGTGTGGACTGCGCCGTGCTGGAGCGCGACGGCACTCCCACGGGCTCATCAGCGCTGTCCTCAGGCTTCATCCCGGCACCGGGCACGCGCGTGCAGCGGGACCTGGGCATTGCCGACAGCCCCGAACGTTTTGCCGCCGACATCACCGCCAAGGCCAAGGGCAGGGCAGCGCCGCAACTGGTGCAGGCCTACGCCCGCGCCATCGGCCCCGCGCTCGATGCGCTGCAGGACCGCCATGGCCTGGAGTGGCAGGTGCTCGATGGATTCTTGTACCCGGGCCACAGCGTGCGCCGCATGCACGCGGTGCCCGAGAAGACCGGCGTGGGCCTGATGGGCCGGCTGGCCAACGCGGTGGCGGCCGCCGACATTCCCCTGGTCACCGATGCCGCCGTGCGCGAGCTGTGGGCCGACGACACCGGCCTGCTGCTGGGCGTGGGCTACGAGCGGCCGGACGACACGCTGGAGCACCTGTCGTGCGATGCGGTCATCCTGGCCTGCAACGGCTTCGGCGGCAATGCCGCCATGGTGCGCGAACTGTTGCCCGAAATGCGCGACGCCCTGTTCGCCGGCCACACCGGCAACGACGGCAGCGCCATCGCGTGGGGCCGCGCACTGGGCGCGCGCCTGGCGGACCTGGGTGGCTACCAGGGCCACGGCTCTTGGGCCATACCGCAGGGCGCGCTGATCTCGTGGGCGCTGATGATGGAAGGCGGCATGCAGGTCAACACGCAGGGCCGTCGCTTTCATGACGAGACACAGGGCTACTCCGAGGCCTCGGTGCATGTGCTGGCCCAGCCGGGCGGCGTGGCCTGGAACGTGTTCGACGCGCCCATTCTGGCCCTGGCGCGCGGCTTTCCGGACTTCGTGGACGCCGAAGCCGCGGGCGCAGTGAAGCACTGCGACAGCGTGCAGGCGCTGGCGGCGTTGATAAGCTGCGACGACACCGCGCTGGCGGCCACGCTGGCAGGGCAGGGCCCGTACCCCCGCCCGGGCACGCGAGCGCTGCAGGCGCCGTTTTGCGCCGTCAAGGTCACCGGCGCGTTGTTCCATACCCAGGGCGGGCTCGACATCGACGCGCAGTGCCGCGTGCTCGACACCCAGGGCCGCCCGTTTCCCAACCTGCTGGCGGCAGGCGGCGCGGCGCGTGGTGTCTCGGGCGATGCTGTCTGGGGTTACCTGTCGGGCAACGGCCTGCTGAGCGCCGTGGCCGGCGGCTACCTGGCGGCCTACACCGCCGCCCATCTGCTTCGTCCCCCTACGGGTTCCAACCCATGACCGCCATGACTGCCATGACCCTGCACGAACGGCTGCAGCAGCCGAACATCCTTCTGGCCCCAGGCATCTACGACGCGCTGAGCGCCCTGGTGGCCGAGCAGGCCGGCTTCGAGGCGCTGTACCTCTCCGGCGCCTCCATCGCCTACACACGGCTGGGCCGCTCCGACGTGGGCCTGACCACCTACACCGAGGTGGAAGACACCCTGGCGCGCATCACCGAGCGTGTGCGCAAGCCCGTCATCGTGGATGCCGACACCGGTTTTGGCAACGCGCTGAACGTGCAGCGCACAGTGCGCGGCTTCGAGCGCGCGGGCGCGGCCATGGTGCAGATCGAGGACCAGGGCTTTCCCAAACGCTGCGGCCATCTGGACGGCAAGACCGTGGTGCCCGCCGCCGAGATGTGCGGCAAGCTGCGCGCCGCGCTCGACGCCCGCCGCGACGCCAGCACCCTGATCCTGGCGCGCACGGACGCGCTGGCGGTCGAAGGCATCGAGGCCGCGTTCGACCGGGCCGAGCGGTACCTGGAGTGCGGCGTGGATGCGCTCTTCATCGAAGCCCTGCGCACGCCCGAACAGATGGACGCCGCCTGCCAGCGCTTTGCCCACCGCATCCCCCTGCTGGCCAACATGGTCGAAGGCGGCAAGACCCCGGTGCAAAGCGCGCAGGAGCTGGGCGAGCGCGGTTTTCGGATCGCTATCTTCCCAGGGGGAACGGCACGGGCGGTGGCCCACACTCTGCAGGGCTACTACGCCAGCCTGCACACCCACCAGACCACGGCGCCGTTCAAGGACCAGATGCTCGATTTCGACGGCCTCAACGCGCTGATCGGCACGCCCGAGCTGATGGAGCAGGGCCGGCGCTACGAATGACGAACAGGCGGGCCGGCCCAATGCCCCCGCCCGCACTGCGTTACCCGGTGCCGCGTACCATGCCCATGAAACCATTCATTGCATGGAGACCCACATGGCACAGAACCTTCAAACCATCACCCTGGGCGGCGGCTGCTTCTGGTGCACCGAGGCCGTGTTCGACCGCGTGCGCGGCATCACCGACGTGGAAAGCGGCTACACCAACGGCCAGACGGTCAACCCCACCTACGAGCAGATCTGCCAGGGCGACACCGGCCACGCCGAGGTGGTGCGGCTGACGTACGACGCCGATGAGATCAGTCTGGAAGAAGTGCTGGAAATCTTCTTCCACACCCACGACCCGACCACCCTCAACCGCCAGGGCAACGACGTGGGCACGCAGTACCGCAGCGGCATCTACTTTGACAAGCCCGACGATGGCGAGGCAGCCAACGCCATGATCCGCCAGATGTCGCAGGACAAGCTGTTCGGCGCGCCCATCACCACCGAGGTCAAGCCGCTGCAGAACTACAGCACGGCCGAGGCCTACCACCAGGACTACTTTGCGCGGAACCCGAATGCGGGCTACTGCGCGTTTGTGGTGGGGCCGAAGGTGGAGAAGTTCAGGAAGACGTTTGCGCGGTACTTGAAGGGTTGAGCTGGGACTGCGGTAGTGCAATGATGCGCTGGCGTATGTATTGACAACGGATATACATTGATCTAAAGTTTGTGTATCTATTGCATACACACAGGAGTTGCCATGCGCGACGCTGCCATCAATCTCAGGGCGCTGCCCGAGCAACGTGACTTGATCGACCATGCGGCCAGTCTGCTCGGCAAAAACCGCTCCGATTTCATGCTGGAAGCGGCTTGTGACCGAGCGGAGGCTGTGGTGCTCGATCAGGTGTTCTTCAGCCTGGATACAGACAAGTTCAAGCAGTTCACGGCCCTGCTGGACGCCCCCCGTACCTCCAACGAAGGTTTGGAACGACTCATGGCTGTCAAGGCTCCCTGGACCGCGTAAGCAGCATGAGCGGCATGGGTTTGCAGTGCAGTGCGCCACAGCCTCTGGCCACCCACCATCAACTCGACGGTTTTGCCTGCGGAGAGCCTACGCTCGATGACTGGCTCAAGCGCCGCGCTCTGGCCAATCAATTGAGCGGGGCAAGCCGCACGTTTGTGGTGGCAGACGCTGACGGGCGTGTCGTGGGTTACTACGCCATGGCGGCAGGCGCTGTGTCGCACCAGATGGCGACCAGCGGCGTGCGCCGCAATATGCCGGACCCCATTCCTGTGATGGTGCTGGCGCGGCTTGCGGTCGCCCGGCCGGCCCAGGGTCTTCAGTTGGGGGGCGCACTGCTGCAGGATGCCGTGCACAGGGCCGTGGCGGTGTCGCAAAACGCCGGCGTTCGCGCCGTTCTCGTCCACGCTTTGCATGACAATGCCAAGCGGTTTTACGAGCACTACGGGTTCAGGGAATCTCCCCTGCATCCCATGACGCTGATGCTGCGCATCTAGCCACTCGCCCCGGGCGCCTGAAGCGCTGCGACCTGCGCGGCTGATGCGCATGTTGCAAAGTGCCCTTGCAGTTCCTGGGTACACCCAGGTTCAGCGACGAACACGGCAGGCATAATGCAACCCGATTGCGTTATCAACTCCGCTTGCCCTATTGCTGTCCATGCCTGCCACGTCTTCACGTCCATCCAGCCCGACTTGGTCGTTGCCTTCGGGCATGCGTGCGACCCGTGCCACACGCGCACTGGCTGCGCTGTACACAGCCCGCCCAGACGCAGCCTTCTCCGAACCCGAAGTGGAGGCCGCCCTCGCCACTGCCGGCGTCCCGGTCAACAAAGTCACCGTCTATCGCATGCTCGACCGTTTTGCCGCGGCCGGGCTGCTGCACAAGCAGGTGGATGCCTCCCGCGTGACGCGGTATGCGCTCGCACCCCAAGGCGAGGAGGGCGCCGCGCCGCGCTTTGAATGCGACGACTGCCACCGCCAGTTCCGCCTGTCGCAGGGGTCTGCCAAGGTGCAGACAGCGTTGAAGCAGGTGCTGCAGGCGCTGGCCACCGCAGGGCACGAGAGCCTGGCGGTGGACATTGCCGTGCGGGGCCGCTGCGCGGGCTGCGCGCACCCTGCTGGGGGCGCGGCGGCATGATCCGGACCCGAGGCCTTGCCTACACCTACCCCACGGGCGATGCGCCGCTGCGCTTTCCGGATGTGGACCTGAACCAGGGCGGCACGCTGCTGCTGCGGGGCCGCTCGGGCACGGGCAAGTCCACCTGGCTGTCGCTCATTGCCGGCCTGCGCGGCGCGAGCGGCGGTGACCTGTTCGTGGGCGGCCTGCAGCTGGGCACGCAGCGCGGCGCGGAGCTCGATGCCTGGCGCGCGCGCCGCATCGGGTTCTTGCCACAAAAGCTGCACCTGTCCAGCGCACTCACCGTGGCGGACAACCTGGGCCTGGTCTACTTTGCAGCCGGGCTGCCGCGCGACGACTCTGCAATAGCCCGCGCGCTGGCGCAACTGGGTGTGGCCGAGCTGGCCGCGCGCAAGCCGCACCAGATCTCGGGCGGGCAGGCGCAGCGCGTGGCGCTGGCGCGGGCGGTGCTGCTGGCGCCCGAGCTACTGCTGGCCGACGAACCCACCGCCAGCCTGGACGACGAAGCCGCCGCCGATGCACTGGCCCTGCTGCAGCACAGCGCCGCCGCGTATGGCGCCAGCCTGGTCATCGCCACGCACGACCAGCGCGTGGTGCAGGCACTGGCCGGCGCGCAGCAGCTGGATTTGAATGAAACAGCGGCCTACCGCGCTCTGGACGGGCGCAACCAGCTATGAAAAACATAGTAAAGCTCGCATCCCTGTCCTGGCGCTACCTGTGGTCCCGGCCGCTGGCCGCCGTGCTCAACCTGCTGGTGCTCACGCTGGGCCTGGCCGCCATCACGCTGGTGGTGCTGGTGGCCACGCAGCTCGACAAGGCTTTCGAGCGGGACCTGGACGGCATCGACCTGGTGGTTGGCGCCAAGGGCAGCCCGCTGCAACTGATCCTGGCGGGCGTGTTCCACATCGACGTGCCCACGGGCAACATCCCGCTGCAAGAGGTGCAGGCGCTGCAAAAGAACCCGCTCGTGGCGCAGGTCATCCCGCTGAGCCTGGGCGACAGCTACCAGGGCTACCGCATCGTGGGCACCACCCCCGACTATGTATCGCACTACAGCGCCACGCTGGCAAAAGGCGCCCTGTGGCAGCAGCCCATGGACGCCGTGCTGGGCGCCAGCGTGGCGCGCGGCATTGTCAAGCCCGACCACGGCGGTGCGCCGCTGGTGGGCGCCACCTTCATCGGCAGCCACGGCCTGGGCGGGGGAGGGCACGCCCACGGCGACCATCCCTACCGCGTGAGCGGAGTGCTGGCGCCTTGCGGCTGCGTGCTCGACCGCCTTGTGCTGACCAGCACCGAATCCGTCTGGATGGTGCACGAGACCGCCACGGCCACCGAGCCCGAGGACCTGGAGATATTGAAGGAAGAGCGCGAAGTGACCGTGGCACTGCTGCGCTACCGCACGCCCCTGGCCGCCGTCACGCTGCCGCGCCAGATCAATGCCGACACCGCCTTGCAGGCCGCCGCGCCCGCCATCGAGGTGACGCGCCTGCTGCGCCTTTTGGGTGTAGGGGCCGACGTATTGCGCGCCTTTGGCGGCGTGCTGCTGGCCGTGGCGGCGCTCAGCGTGTTCATCGCGTTGTGGAACGCGGTGCGCGAGCGCCGCGCCGACCTGGCCATGCTGCGCATGCTGGGCGCCCCCCCGGGCCGCGTGGCCGGGCTGGTGCTGTGGGAGGCGCTGTGGCTGGCCGCCATGGCGTCGGCCCTGGGCTTGCTGATGGGCCACACCTTGGCGCACACGCTGGGCTGGGTGCTGCAGTCTCAAGGCCTGCTGCCGGTGAGCGGCCTGGTGTGGCTGCCGGCCGAGGCGGGCGTGCCGCTGCTGGCCGGTGCGGTGGCGGCGCTGGCGGCGCTGTTGCCAGCCATGCAGGCCTACCGCACCGAGGTGGCGGACCTGCTGAGCCAGCCCTGAGCTTCCTGTTCTTCATTTCACTTCAATCTTCACTCCTCATCTTTCGAAAGGTTCTCCATGAAAAAGCTGTTCACCACCGTGGCCCTGGTGCCCTTGATGCTGCTGGCCGGTGCCGTGGCCCATGCGCAGGGCGCGCATTCCGACAAGGAAACCAAGGCCGATGTGGAGCGCCACCGCGCCATGGCCGCCGCGCACGAGGCCGCGGCCAAGTGCCTGGAGTCTGGCAAAGACCACGACACCTGCCAGAAGGAACTCCAGACCGCATGCAAGGGTCTGGGGATTGGCAAGTATTGCGGCATGCGCCACAGTCATTAAGGCTCCCCCTGAGGCGCTGCGCGCCTTCCCCCCTGAGGGGGACGCCCCCGGTGGCCCGGCGGAGCCGGTTCCACGGGGGCGCTGGGATTGGGGCGCGCCGGTTTTGCAGGGCGCGGGCGCAACGGAGTTCAGGTGGAATCGGCCCGTTTGTCGACGGCGCTGTTACACATATGGAATAGCTGGCCCTGTGCGCACGGGGCGTTTACGGAGGGGATTTTTATGCACCATCGTTGGTTGCCTCGGTTTGTGACCGGGCGCTCTATCGCTCTGCCTTTGGCGCTGGCGTTGGGTCTCGGTGTTTCTGGTACCGCGCTGGCACAAGCCAAGCCTTCCGCAGCGCCTGTGCTCAGTTCGCCGTTGCCAGCCGGCGCGGGTGGGGCGCCGGTGGCGGGTGTGCCGTCGGGCTCGGGGGCGGGGTATCACAGCCCGAACAGCCCGATCGCGCCGCTGCCCCAGCGCACGGATGTGATTCCTTGGTCGGTGCTGACCGACCTGACCAAGAAGACTACCAAGGATGGCATCCTGCCCGTGTTCAGCGATGCGCAAAAGGGCATGGACAAGACCACGCAGCGCATCCAGGGCTTCATGATGCCGCTGGATGCCAAGGCCACGCAGACGCATTTTCTGCTCACTTCGGTGCCGCTGACCTGCTCGTTCTGCCTTCCGGGGGGGCCCGAGAGCATGGTCGAGGTGAAGGCGAAGACCCCCGTGCGCTATTCGATGGAGCCCGTGGTGGTCGAGGGCAAGTTCACCGTGCTCCACAATGACCAGTACGGCCTGTATTACCGCGTGGTGGAGGCCGTGCCGGTGAAATAATCGCGGGTGGCGGGCGTTCCGCGCCGTGCGCCTCGCCTCACTGGCTGATTCCCTTTCGTTTTTGCACTGCATCTTGTCGTGACTTTTCCATCCCGCCCACGCCGGCACCTGCCATCGCCTGCCCACCGCAGCGCGGGGCAGGGCGCGCCTTGGCACATGCCGGGCGGTGTGGGCGGGTGGGCGGGCCGCCTGCAGACCCAAGCCCTGGTGCGGCTGGCGCTGGCGTGGCTGCTGCTGGCCCTGGTGGTGGTGCCAACGCTGGGGCGGCTGCACCAGGTGGCGCACGGCGGCGCGCTGGATCGGGTGCATGCCGGGCGGGTGCTGGCGCACAGTGCAGCCCTGGCGTCTTCGCTGCCCGTGGCATCGGCAGCGACAGCCCCTGGCACGGCAAATGCCGCGCCGCTGCCCGCGGCGTCCCACAGCCACGGGCTCTGGTCGCTGTTCCTGGGGCAGCACGCGCCCGTGGATTGCCTTTTGCTCGACCAGCTTGCGCTGGGCGATGCCCTGCACAGTGCCACCCTGGCGCTGCCCGACGCGGTGCCTGCGCACGCACCGCCTGCCGACCATGCGCTGCGCACCGCCGCTTCGCACGTCGCGCTGTTCCAGGCGCGCGGCCCGCCTTCGGCTTGATAAGCACCACGCCCCTGGGCTCATTGGCGTCTGGCCCCGTCCAGTGCCTGCCTGAGCCTTGTCGCCTGACAGCACTGCACCGCACTTGATCGGATTGGATCGCCGTGCAGCCGTTGGCGCGGCCACGGGCCTGTCGTTCACTGCGGCGATCGGTGCTTTAGCCTCCCATTTACTCCTGATTTCATAGCTGCTGGCGCTTGACCATCAAGCGCTGGAGGCCATTTTTATTCATGGCTCTACGCCCCATGGCGTAAAGCCGCGCGCCGCACGCCTGGCCCTGCCATCGCGGTGCGCACCTGCCCGTTGCAAGCAAGCACCACCATGACACACACCTTCCTCGCCCCCCGTTTTGCCGCCCACCGCAGCCGCCCAGCCCTTCGTCCCGTGGCCTTCGCGGCCATGCTGGCGCTGTCGGGCACCGGCATCGCGCATGCGCAGGCCTCATCTGCTGCGGCCCCATCGGCGCCGGTGTCGGCCGATACCGCGCCCAGCCTGCCGTCCGTCACCGTGTCTGCCAGCGGCCTGCAACTGGGCGCCACGGAGATGACCACGCCTGCGACCGTCTTGGAAGGCGACGAGCTCGTGCGCCGCCGCGAGGCCACGCTGGGCGAGACGCTCAACAGCGAGCCCGGCATCACCAGCAGCCACTTCGGCGCGGGCGCCAGCCGCCCCATCATCCGCGGCATGGACGGCCCGCGCGTCAA
This sequence comes from Acidovorax sp. LjRoot194, assembly GCF_964253015.1. Classification (NCBI taxonomy): domain Bacteria; kingdom Pseudomonadati; phylum Pseudomonadota; class Betaproteobacteria; order Burkholderiales; family Comamonadaceae; genus Acidovorax; species Acidovorax sp. LjRoot194. The sequence continues at coordinate 2,873,288 of NZ_CAXUQB020000001.1, forward strand.
GGTGCTGTCGGATGGGGCCGAGCTGCACGACGCCTCCACCATCAGCCCCGACCACGCCGTGGTGTCCGAGCCCTTGCTGGCCACGCAGATCGAAGTGCTGCGCGGCCCGTCGGCCCTGGTCTACGGCAACGGTGCGGTGGGCGGCGTGGTCAACGTGCTCGACGGCAAGATCCCCACCGCCGTGCCGGAGAAGGGCTACGAAGGCAGCGCCGAGCTGCGCGCCAACACCGGCGCGCGCGAAGGGGCAGGGGCCTTTTCGCTCACGGGTGGTACCGGCAACCTGGCCGTGCACGTGGAAGGCGTGTCGCGCGACGCCAGCGACTACCGCGTGGGCAAGGGCTGGGCGCCCAATGGCGAGCCCAGCCGCAAGGTGCTGGGCAGCTTCAACCGCACCGACACCGGCAGCGTCGGCCTGTCGTGGGTGGGCGACCGCGGCTACCTGGGCGCGGCCTACACCCGCCAGACTGCCAAGTACGGCCTGCCAGGGCACAACCACAGCTTCGAGGGGTGCCACACCCACGGCGACCACCTGCACTGCGGTGCCCATGCCGACGAAGGTGAGGAGGGCCACGACCATGACCATGGCGCGGAGGCCGGTGACGTGCCGGTGGTGGACCTGCGCAGCGAACGCTTCGACATCCGCGGTGAGCTGCGCAACCCCTTTGCCGGCTTCTCGGCGCTGCGCCTGCGCGCCGGCGTCACCGACTATGTGCACGACGAGGTCGAGGACGGCGCCATCAGCACCACCTTCAAGAACAAGGCCTACGACACCCGCATCGAGCTGCAGCACGAGCCCATCGCCGGCTTCAAGGGACTGATCGGCCTGCAGACCTCGCAGCGCAAGTTCAGCGCCGAGGGCGAAGAGGCGTATGTGGAGCCCACCATCACCCGCAAGCTCGGCTTCTTCGCGCTGGAGGAATACCGCCTGGGCGACTGGCGCTTCGAAGCCGCCCTGCGGCACGACCGCCAGACGGCCGAGGCGCAGACCAGCGGCATCGAGCGCAGCCACAACGGCACGTCCGCGTCGCTGGGTGCGGTGTGGAAGTTCACGCCTGGCTACCAGGTGGGCACCTCGTTCACCCGCGCCAGCCGGGCTCCGTCGGCCGAAGAGCTGTACGCCCAGGGCCTGCACATGGCCACCAGCACGTACGAGCGCGGCAACCCCGACCTGCGCTCCGAGATCTCGCAGAACATCGACGTCAGCCTGAAGAAGACCAGCGGCGACACCACCTTCGGCGTGAGCGTGTTCCGTAACCGCATCAGCAACTACATCTACGGCCGCACGCTGGACGAGGTCGATGGCCTGCAACTGCTGCAGTACAGCCAGGCCGACGCCACCTTCACCGGCATCGAAGGCCAGGTGCGCCAGCGCCTGAACCGCCACTTCGGCATCACCCTGTTCGGCGACACCGTGCGCGCGCGCCTGGCCGGCGGCGGCCTGCTGCCGCGCATCCCCGCCACCCGCGCCGGCCTGCGCCTGGACGGCAACTGGAACGCCTGGGAAGGCCAGGTCGAATGGGTGCAGGTGGCCCGCCAGGGTCGTGTGGCGGAGTTCGAAACCGCCACGCCCGGGTACGGCATGTTGAATGTGGGCGTGAGCTACAGCGGCCAGTTCAGCGGCGGCACACCGTGGCAGGCGTATGTGAAGGCGAACAACCTGACCGACCGCCTGGCGTATGCGCACACCTCGTTCATCAAGAACGCGGCGCCGCTGATGGGGCGCAACGTGACGGTGGGGGTGAAGGTGGCGTTTTGATGGACGGGCCCGGGCGCCATGCGGGTTGGCAGCCCGCGCCCGGGCCGTGTTGACCAGGAATGGACGGGAAGTCTCGCCAGTTCATTCCAATTGTTAACAAAATTCAATTGTTTGCAATAACTGGATACAAGTCATAAAATCCTCGGTGAAAACCCTGGTTTGAGACCCAGCACCTGATCAAAAACCGATCGTCCCCACGGCGTCCCGCGCCGGGCGATGGCGATCGGGCCACCCGGACACCCACCCGCGCCGCTGGCGAAGCTTCGTGGGTGTTTGTCCGCCGACATCCGGCACTGCCACATGGGGCGAGTGGATAGGTCCCCGTCCACCAACCCCGATGTCCAGATCAGCCACTTTCCCTCTTTATTACCGAGCCGACCGTCGATGCCCGTACCCGAAATTGCCGTCCTGGACCTGACTTCACGCATTGGCGGCTACGCGCTGGCCCAGCTCGGTGTGACCGGCACCACCGGCCACGGCGCCTGGGAAAAGATGCCACTGGGCGGTGTGGCGGGGTCTCCGGAGGTCAGCTGGTACCGGCCTGCCAACGTGCCGGATCTGTCCCAGCTGCCAGCCCAGCCCGACGCCGTGGCCATCCTGGTGGGCCCCGGCGCCTTCACCATGCTGCCGTCGGTGCTGGCGCTGCAGCCGCTGCTGGACGCGCGGGCGGTGTGGTTCTTCCTGCTGCCCAACGCCGTGATGGAAGACATGGAGATCGCCAAGTTCCTGCGCACCCACCCGCGTGCAGGGGTTCACAAATACCAGTTGCCCAACAGCGACCCGCAGACGCTGTGGTTCGTGCTGATGGAGCAGGTGGGCAAGGTCAAGACGGTCAATGATTATTTCAACGAAGAGAAAAAAGGCACAGACGGTATGAGTTCGAATCTGAAGAGTTCCATGGACGCAGCCATGACGATCGACGGCGCACTGGCCGTGGCGCTGGTGGACTACCGCAGCGGCATGTGCCTGGCGCAGGCCGGCAGCGGCATGAACCTGGACCTTGCCGCCGCGGGCAACACGCAGGTCGTGCAGGCCAAGCTCAAGACCATGGAATCCCTGGGCATCCGCCGCGGCATCGAAGACATCCTGATCACGCTGGCCGAGCAATACCACCTGATCCGCCTGATCCCCAACAACGAAGGCCTGTTCCTGTACCTGGTGCTGGACCGCAGCAAGGGCAACCTGGCCCTGGCCCGCTACCGGCTGACCGACCTGGAGCGGTCGCTGAAGGTTTGAGACAGCAGAGCAAGCGGCTGTCGTCCGCTCTTTCGACCTTGAATGCGGGTATCAGTCAAGAGCGGCGGCTGAGGTGACTGCGCAGACAGGCGCACTCTGGAAATTCTTGGCGGGGTGGTCGGCCTCATGCTCAAAGCGAGAAGGCCGGTTAAAAGGTTTGAGTAGCCGATGACCCTGGAGTATCTCCGGTGTACCCCAGGTCTGTGCCTCAGCACAGAGCGCCCTTCGGCACACGAAGCATTGCGATCTACAATAAGAACAATTCTTATTCTCAAACATCACTTCGCGCCTCCGAGGTCACCGTGTCCGCCAACGCCATCGGTATTCAAGATCAAATCCAGACGCTCTATGTGGATCACCATAGCTGGCTGCAGGGCTGGTTGCGCAAGAAACTGGGCTGTTCTCATGGCGCTGCGGATTTGACGCACGACACCTTCGTGCGGCTGATCACCTCCCGCGTACCAGCTCAACTGGATGAACCCCGTGCCTACCTGACAACCGTTGCACGCAACGTGCTGCTGAACCACCAGCGACGCCAGCGGCTGGAGCACGCATGGCTGGCCGAACTGGCCCTGGTTCCACCAGCACTCACGCCCTCCGTCGAAGACCGGGCCATCGCGCTGGAGACCCTCATGGCCATTGACGCGTTGCTGGACGGAGTGTCCGTCAAGGCGAGGAGGGCCTTTTTGCTGAGCCAACTTGACGGCATGACTTACGCCGAAATCGCGCTCGAAGTCGGCGTGTCCGTCAGCAGGGTGCGGCAGTACATGGCAGACGTTTTGAAGCGGTGCTATGCCGCGCTCTGATGCAGCCGACCTCCATCGGCCACCGAGCCAGGGTCTGGTTTCTGGGCTGAGCACCCCGGACGCCTCGGACCCGATCGCCGCGCAGGCCGTCACGTGGGCCGTGCAGTTGCGCTCGGGCGATGCAAGCGCTGCGGACCGTATGGCTTTCGACCACTGGCGGCATGCAGATCCCCGCCACGAAGCGGCTGCGGCGCACCTGGAGCGCGCACTCGGGACGATCGGGAACCTGCCTGCCGGGCTTGTGCCACGCCAGGCCATGCGTAAGAGCTTGCTCGCCAAGCCTGCAAGGCGCCAGGCGCTGCGCAACACCCTGGGTTTGGTCATTGCAGGGGCGGGCGGTGGCCTGCTGTGGTCTCATGGGCGCCGCCCCCTGTCGGCATTGGGTACAGACTTTTCGACTGGCACCGCAGAGCGCCGCGTCTACGCCCTGCAAGACGGCAGCCGCTTGTGGCTGAACGCCCGCAGCGTCGTGGACCATGTTTTCGATGGCACAAGCCGGCATTTGCACTTGCGGACCGGAGAGCTGATCGTCGAGGTTGCCCGGGACCCCCTCGGACGGCCTTTTGTTGTCCATACAGAGCAAGGGCATGCGCAGGCACTGGGTACCAGGTTTCTCGTGCGCCAGGATGCCGAAAGCAGCCTGGTCGCTGTGCTGCACTCCAGCGTGCATGTCTCATCCCTGGCGGGCATGTCCTTGACACTGCATGAAGGCGAGAGTGCCCGGCTTACTGCACACGGCGTCCAACCTGAAAAGCTGAGCCCCAGCGCTGCTGCTGCGTGGGAAGACGGCTTCATCGAGGTGCACGACCGCCCGTTGCAGGAGGTGGTGGATTCGCTGCGGCCCTACCACCCTGGCATGCTGCGCGTCTCGCCGCAGGCAGCACGGTTGCGCGTGACGGGCAGCTTTCCCCTGGAAGATGTCAACCGCACTCTCGATGCTCTTGTGCAGGCCTTGCCCATCACCATCCAGCGCCGCATGGGCTGGTGGGTGACCATTGACGTGACCTGATTCTTTTCCACGTCGCCCTGTCACTTTTCTACGGTCGGGGTTCATGGTTGGTGAGTACCTCACTTTTCAGCCATCTACATCCCTCCGGAGAAACTGCATGCATCCCTGGAAAAGCCTCGCCTCGCCCAAAAGGCCCCTGCACCCGTTGGCACTGGCTGCCTTGCTCGCGGCAAGCGCCGTGCCGGTGATGCCGGCAAGGGCCCAGCCGACGAGCGCAAACTCGGCAGCCGACACCGGCGCGCTAGCCAGCTACAACCTGCCGGCCGCCGCTCTGGACGCCACCCTCACAGGCATTGCGCGCAAGGCCGGCAAGGTCATCGCCATGAACCCCGCACTGGTCCAGGGTCTGCGCAGTGCGCCTGTGCAGGGCAGCCTTACCTTGGAACAAGCGTTCAGCCAGGCGCTGGCGGGGACCGGGCTGGAGGCCACACTCGGTGCCAACGGCAGCTATCTTTTGAGAAGAACACCTGCGGTCTCATCCAGATCCGACGAGGGGCCTTGGCGCAAAAGGGATTGCCCACTGTGACGGTCACGGCGCAAGCCGAGCAGGAGTCCCCGACCGGGCCCGTTGCCGGTTATGTCGCACAACGCAGTGCGACTGGGACCAAGACCGATACGCCCCTTATCGAGACGCCGCAATCCATCTCGGTGGTGACTGCCGAGCAGATGCAGGTGCAGAAGGCATACACGCTTCAGGATGCGCTGGGCTACACCGCAGGGGTGGCCACGCATGTGGTGAACTCCGACCCGCGCAGCGCAGACTCCATGCTGCTGCGGGGTTTCGAGGCGGTCCCTGAGTCCGGCAACTTCTACCGTGACGGCATGCGCTACATGGCCACGATCTTCGGCGGTAAGCAGGAACCCTATGGCCTGGAGCGCCTGGAGGTCGTCAAAGGCGCCTCATCCGTCCTGTACGGCACCGTTGCGCCGGGCGGCCTCGTGAACTCGGTGAGCAAACGCCCCACATTGACCCCGCTGCGCGAAGTGAATCTGGAGTACGGTAGCTTCAACCGCAAGCAGATCTCCGCCGACTTCGGGGGGCCCCTGGACGACAACGGAGTCTGGTCCTACCGGCTGACCGCCTTGGTGCGCGACAGCGACACACCAGTGGATTACACCCGTGACGACAAGACCTATATCGCGCCGGCGCTGACCTGGCGCCCTTCCAACGACACGTCGTTGACTTTGCTGGCGAACTACCAACGCATGCGCACCAGCAGTGCCGGTGCATTGCCAGCCGAAGGTACGCTGCTGCCCAACCCCCTGGGCAAGCTTCCCCGGGACCGTTTCCTGGGCGAGGCGGGCCGCAATGATTTCAACAACGACACGAGCAGCATCGGCTGGCAGTTCGACCACGCTTTCTCGGACAGCTTGAAGTTGCACCACGGTTTCCGGTACCTGAAGAACGACCTCTTCAACCAGTACGACCTGGGCTTCGAGCCCGCCGACCACCGCACACGCAACCGCCTGGGCTGGACCTTCGACGACCGTGCCACCGTGACGACCACCGACACCCACCTGGAAAACACGGTCACCACCGGCGCCGTCCGCCATACCATCCTCACCGGCTTCGACTACAGCCGCGACACTTACAACAGCGACCGCCGCCTCGAATCACTGGCGCCCATCGACATCTTCCAGCCGGTCTACGGCAAGCCCGCACAGTCGTTCATCCGCAACGAAAATCCCCGGCGCAAGAACGAGCGCTATGGCATCTATGTGCAGGACCAGATGAAGATCGCCGAGCGCTGGGTGGCCGTCATCGGCGGCCGCCAGGACTGGGTGCGCAGCCAGGAAAAGGACCTGAGCCAGGACCCTGTCGGCGACCGCCGCAAGGACGATGCCTTCACCGGCCGCGCCGGTGTGGTGTACCTCGCGGACAACGGCATCGCGCCGTATGCCAGTTTCAGCCAGTCGTTCGAGCCTGTGAGCGGGTCGGACCGTGGCGGCAGCCGCTTCAAGCCCACGACGGGAGAGCAGTACGAAATCGGGGTGCGCTACCAGCCCAAGGACGGCAATATCATGCTGAGCGCTGCCGTCTATGACTTGCGGCGCCAGAACATCACGACGCCCGACCCGGTGGACAGCAGCTTCTCCGTGCAGACCGGCGAAGTGCGCTCCCGCGGCTTCGAGCTGGAGGCCAAGGCTGCGCTCACACGCAATTTGAACCTGATCGCAGCCTACAGCTACACCGATGCTCGCGTCACCCAGAGCAACAGGCCAGCGGAGGTGGGTACGCGATTCCGTGCGCCGTTCGAACTACTGTCCCTGTGGGCGGACTACGGACTGGGCGAATGGAGCCTGCCAGGATGGAGCATCGGTGGCGGCGTGCGCCACACCTCCCACAACCCGGGCTCCTTCAACGGCGGCAAGGCAACCCCGGGCTTTACGCTGTTCGACCTGCGTGTCGCCTACGAGCACGGCCCGATGAGCTATGCCTTGAACATCAAGAACCTGGCGGACAAGACGTACATCTCGGGTGAGTGCTACTTCTACGGCTGCCGCTATGGAGACCCGCGCACCGTGACTGCCACGGTCAGCTACCGGTTCTGACGCACGCAGCCAGGATGCGCCCTGCGCTCGTGCGCCTGCACCGGTGGATCGGATTGGCCACCGCCCTGTTCCTGGGCGTGGCCGGCATCACCGGTAGCCTGCTGGCCTTCAAGGATGAGCTGGAGGGATTGATCAACCCCCGGCTTTTCATCGTCGCTGCCATCCCCAGCGCCGCGATGATCGACCCGCTGGCGCTGCGCGATCAGGTGCAGGCCCACTTTCCGCAAGCACGGGTCGACCAAGTGCCTTTCCCGCGCCCTGGCGCGTCGGCACGGTTTTTCTTGTGGCCCCGACCGGAGGCTGCCGAGGCCAGTCTGCCCGAGCTGAAGGTGGATGAGGTGTTCTTCGACCCCTATACCGGCGCGTACCTGGGCGGCCGCAAATGGGGCCAACTCCTTGATGGCGGCGTCTGGCGGCGCGAGAACATCGTGCCCTTCATCTGGCGCTTGCACGAGGCGCTGGCACTGCCCCATCCTTGGGGCAAGCTGTTCATGGGCGTGGTCGCGCTCCTGTGGACGCTCGACTGCTTCGTAGGCGTTGCGCTGACCTTGCCCAGTCGGTCGCCTTTCTTCGCACGGTGGAAGCCCGCCTGGACCCTGAAGCCCGGCGCCTCCACCTTCCGACGCATCTTCGACCTTCATCGCGCCTTCGGTCTCTGGTGCTGGCTGCTGCTGCTCGTCTTTGCGTGGTCGAGCGTGATGCTCAACCTGAGGACCGCGGTGTACCAGCCGCTGATGTCCCAGGTCTTACGGTTTGAAGACACCGAGCTCCGCCCGCTGGCCCAACCCGACTACCACCCGCGATTGTCCTGGCGCGAGGCGCACACCATCGGCCAGGCTTTGCTGCAAGGCGAGGCTGCACGGCGCGGCTTTCAGATCCACGCGCAAGACAGCCTCTGGTACCGGCCCGCACTGGGTGCGTACCTCTATCGGTCCCACACCGCACGCGACATCCGCTCGCACGGCGCGGCATCGGATGTCTGGATCGACGCAGACACGGGCAAGATGATCGCGATCCACCTGGAGCGCGACGCTGCCATGGGCAACCTCGTCTCCGAATGGCTGCGCGCGCTTCACACGGGGCGGGTTTTCGATCCCGTCTATCGCGTCATCGTCGCCGCGCTGGGCGTCGGCGTGGCGATACTGTCTGCCACCGGTGTGTGGATATGGTGGAAGAAGAGGGCTGCGCGGACAAAAGCGCAAGTTGCAACACAGCTCAATGCGCCTGGTGCCGAAGAACTATCCAAACAGCGGTGATGGTCGTCCTTTGGGAATGCGGCATCAACTACTTGCGATCGGCCTGACACAGCTATTCGTTCACCACGGCTAACTGCTAAAGAGCCAGTTCGAGCCATGTCGGTTGGCCGTTCACTAAGCACTACACTACTTTTCCCCCAGCGCCCAGCACGCCATGACTGCCTACACCTGCCACTGGATCGAAACGGCCCCCCAGCGCAAGAACAGCGCGCCGTTGCTCATCCAGCTCACGCTCCATCCCAACGGCTATGACGGACAAGCGTATTGGAAGCGGCAGGAGGCGCGCACGTCGGCCGAGCGTTTCAAGATGGTGGAAGACCTCGCCTTTCCCGCAGACGGCGGACCGCAGGCGGTGCTGCAGCGGTTCATCGCCCTGCGCGCCACGTTGGCGGACGCCGGTTTTCAGGAGGTAGTGGCACCGGGAACGGTGTACGGGCCTGCAAGCATTGCCGGCCACCGGCCCAAGACCAGCGACGAGTGCCTGATGGAACTGGCAGCGCTGCACACCGAATGCGGCGATAACAATATTGCTCTGGAACTGCTGCAGCAATGCCGGGACAGCGAGGGTGCGTGGTTCTGGCATACGGCAGCGCAGCGTGCGCATGCCAATCGCGCACGCGCGAACCCGGGCCCGGGTGCCGATGACGACTGGGCCGCTGCGCTGAACCACTGCGTTGCCATCATCACCAGTGCCGAGGAACAAAACACCGGCCCGTTTTACATGCACACCGGCAGCAGCAGCTATTACTTCGGCGACAGCTATGGGGGCGCACCGGCGCAACTCGCCGCTGCCGCGCAGACGATGACCGAGTACGCTCTGTGCATTGCCAACGAGCCCGAGCAGGCACTGCAGGCCATTGCCTTGGCCGACAGCACCAGCAGTGGCACAACCCCGATACAGCAGTTTCGTGTGACAGCTCTGCTCCAGCTGGGACGCACCGCCGAGGCTCACGCGTGCCACCGCAAATGGAGCTTGCGCATGCCTGAGGTGCTGGGCGACCCCGTCTACCAGAACTACATCCAGCGCGAGACCGCGAAGGCGAACGACGCGGAGCGCCAACGCATCAGTGCACTGCGATTCGAATATGCCCAAGGAGAGGGCGCCACAGCGGCAGAGCTCGATCTGCTGCGCGAGCACTTTCCTGCCGTCGTGCAAAGCACTGCGTGCGCCGCATACCTGCACTGGATCAGCGCCCCCGACCAATCGCACCAACTGACGGTGGTGGATGGCGAGTACCGCCAGTCCTACCAGCTGTTCAGCATCCCGCAGGCGGTGGAGAAGCACGCAGAAATCATGGATTGGCTCGGCCTGCACGACGACAGCTCGCCCGAGTTGGCCGCCGAGATCCGGCAGGCCATCGCCGACGACGGGATCGACCCTCTGAGTATGCTGCCCATCGTGGGCGACGAGAACTCGAGCGACTGCTTCTTGCTGCGCACCGCGGGGCCGGACGTCGGTGCCGTGTACTTCTGGTCGCACGAAGAATCTGCCCTTTTCAATCCCATCGTGGCAGGCGCAGAGCAGTTGTTCGCGTGGCTGCGCGCACAGGCAGAGTCGGGGTACACGTTTTCTTTGTGACCAACGTGGCTGGTCGATGTCCATGACGCTGAGGCGCCGTGACTGCGCTGCAGCAGGACGTCTCTTCGCCAGTGACCTATGAACCTTCACCTCGCTGCTGTGCAGACACCAGAACCGACCGCGATGCAACCTGCCCGTAGGCATACTTGGCATAGAGGCCATACGACATGACCTCGGGACCGGGCGCAAGGCAGGCCTGGCGGGTGCCCAGCGCACGCGCCTTGTCCTCCAGCGCGCGCATGATGGCATGGCACAGGGCCCGACGCCTGTGTTCAGGCACGCAAAATACGTCAGAGATCAACGCACAATCCGGGTTGCCAGGCCAGGCGCCCGTCCATATCCATCCACGTCCACCCGTTGCCTGCCCGGCGCCAGTCCACCATGCCCAACATACTGCTCTACCCCATGGCATTGCACGTCGCACTGGCCGCTCTCCTGTATGCCCTGCTCACTGCAGTGCGCGCCCCCACAGTGTGGGGTATCGGCCGCAATCCCGATGGCTCCAACCCGTGGGCGGCCATGGAGCGGCGGGTGAGCGCCAATTTGTCCAACCAGTTCGAATGGCCGCTGTTCTTCTACGTGGTGTGCCTGCTGCTGTGGCAACTGCAGGCCGTGGATACCGTGCAGGTCGCGCTGGCCTGGACATTCATCGCAGGCCGCGTGGCGCACAGCCTGGTGCAGGTGTTCACGTCCAATGTGCGGTTGCGTGGCGTCGTTTTCATGGTCAATTTTCTGGCCGTGCTGGGCATGTGGGGCTGGCTGGTCGTGGGGCAGTGGGGATGGGCGGGGCGGGTGGGATGACTCACACCGAGCTTCACGAACTGTTGGCGGGCCACTTCGGGCTGGTGCCCGAGCCCATCGACAAAGGCGTATCGCGCACGTACTTCATCCGCGAGGTGCAGTGGCATCCGCAGCGCAGCACCCGGGTGCTGCGCGTGCTGGCGGGCACTGCGGCGCAGGCTGCGCGCATCCAGCTGTGTGCCTCGTCAGACAACAACAACACCGTGCTGATCACGGCGCCGTTCAGTGCCGAGCGCTTGCGCGGGCTGCTGGCGCAGGAAGTCGCTCTGGTCGAGGCGCGGCTCGCCACCGCGGGCGCGGCAGGGTCGTTGCGGTGAGCCAGGCAGGGACAGCCAGCGCGTCGCCTGTCACGACAGCAGGCCTGCCGTCGCACTGCATCCACCCGCTTTCGACTTGCTTTCACCCACCCTTGGTGAAAGCACAATGGCAGCCCCTGTGCGCACGCGGCATGATCCCCTGCTTATGAAACTCCTCCTGGTCGAAGACGATTTTGATCTGGCCGGCGCCCTGAGCCGCAGCCTGGCGGCGCGCGGCTTCGAGGTGCTGTGCTGTGCGGACGGCAAGGAGGCGCTGGCGGCCGCCCGCCGCACCGTGTTCGACGTGATCACGCTCGATTTGTCGCTGCCCGGGCTGGACGGCCTGGAGGTGCTGCGCCGCTTGCGCGACGGCGGCAGCACCACGCCCGTGCTGGCGCTCACGGCCCGCGCGGCGGTGACGGACCGGATCGCGGGGCTGGAGGCGGGCGCCGACGACTACCTGGCCAAGCCGTTCGACCTGGACGAGCTGGTGGCGCGCCTGCGGGCGCTGACGCGGCGGGTGGGGCGCGACGGGCAGTTGCGCTGCGGCACGCTGTACCGCGAGCCCGGCAGCGGAGTCTTCTACAACGACGCACTGCCGCTGGATTTGTCGCAGCGCGAGGCCGAGCTGCTGCGGCTGCTGATGTCCCGCGTGGACCGGGTGGTGAGCAAGGAAGAGCTGCGCACACAGGTGTTTGCCGACACGGGCGAGCAGCAGGTGCAGGCCGACGCGGTGGAGGTGGTCGTGCACCGCCTGCGCAAGAAGCTGGTGGGCACCAATGCCGAGATCGTGACCCTGCGCGGCGTGGGCTACCTGCTGTGCGACGGCGACAGCATGGCCGCGCAAAAGGGCGGGGCGCCCCGGTGACGCCCAGGCGGCGTCGGTGGGGTGCGTGGCACGGGCCGCGGCGCTGGCAGCCGCGCGGCGGCTCGCTGCTGCGGCTGCTGGTGGTGTGGCCGCTGGCGGCGCTGTGGGGCCTGGTGGCGCTGTTCACTGGCGCACATGCGGTGCAGCAGATGCGCACCAATGCCGACTGGCAGGACAACACCCTGCGCGTGGCCCTGCTGGCCTGGCCGGCGGGGCAAGGCACCGACAACGACAATGACAACGACGCCGATACCGGTGCGCCAGCCTACGCCACGCCATCCGTCCGGCCGCAGTGGTTGCGCGAGACCCGGCTGGGCGGCGAGCGCCTGGCGGGCAGCGCGGCGGTGCCGCCCTTGCTGTCGGTGCACGAACTCGGCGCGCCCGGGCAGGTGCACTTCTACCTGGCGGAGATCGACGGCCAACTGGCCCGCGTGGGCGCCACGCTGTACCAGCCCGCAGGGGTTGCCGCCGGCGGCGAGCCCGTCGTGCGGCAGGTGGCGCGCCGCTGGAACGAGCGCCTGCCCACCGTGGGGCAGATGCTGGACAACCCGGTCTTGCGCGCCGTCTACGCCCTGGCGCTGGCGATGAGTGCCGTGTCGGTGGCGCTGGCGCATGTGGCATCCGCCTGGCTGCGCCGCGCGGATGCGTCGCTGGAGCGGCCGGCGGGCGCGGCCGTGGCGCCGTACGAAGGGCCGTCGGAACTGGCGCCTGCCGTGGTGCACCTGCGCACGCTGCAGGCGGGGCAGAGCCGCTGGATCGACGAGCAGCGGCGCTTTCTGGCCGACGCCACGCACCAGCTGCGCACCCCCATGGCGGTGCTGCGCACGCAGCTGCAGTCGGCCATCCATGGCGACGTGTTGCCGGCCGACGCCTTGCAGCAGATGCTGCACACGGTGGACAGGGCCTCGGGCCTGGCCAACCAGTTGCTCAGCCTGAGCAAGGTGGAGCAGCTCAAGCGCATGGGCGAGCTGCCCTGCGTGGACCTGAACGCCGTGGCGCGCGAGGCGGTGATGGAGCTGGCACCGCTGATCGCCGCCAAACGCCTGGACTTTGCGCTGGAGGGGCCTGACCTCTCAGTGCCCGGTGACGCCGCCTTGCTGGGCGAGCTGATGCGCAACCTGCTGGCCAACGCCATTCACCACACACCGGCGCACGGCCGGCTGGGCGTGCTGCTGCGCGACAGCACCGGCTGGCGCGAAATGCTGGTGTGGGACGAAGGCCCCGGCATCGAGGACGGGGTGCGCCAGCGCCTGTTCCAGCCGTTTTCTGCGGGCAAGGGCGGCGTGGGCCTGGGCCTGTCGATCTGCAAGCAGATCGCCGAGTCGATGGGCGCCGAGGTCACCCTGTTCAACCGGCAGGACGCGGGGCGGGTGGTGGGCGTGGATGCACTCGTGACCTGGGGGCCGTCGGCCGCGCCGGGGGACACGGGCGCCACGCTGGCCCCGGGCGGCCTGCCCGCAGCGCCAGGCGCCGCGCCTGCCTGAGGAAACCACCGCTATGACCCTGTCTTCATTCCCACCGCCCCTGGCGTCCCACGGCATCGAGTTCCAGGGCGTGTGCAAGCGCTTTGGCCCCGCCGACCGCGACCCGTTGGTGGTGGACCACATCAGCTTTGCCGTGCCCCGGGGCACGCTCACCACCATCCTCGGGCCGTCGGGCTGCGGCAAGACCACCACGCTGCGCATGATCGCCGGGCTGGAGTCGCCCACGGCCGGGCGCATTTTCATCGACGGCCACGACGTGACCACCCTGGGCCCGGCCCAGCGCAATGTGAGCCTGGTGTTCCAGAGCTATGCGCTGTTTCCGCACATGAACGTGATCGACAACGTGTGCTATGGCCTGCGCATGTCGGGCCTGGGCAAGGCCCAGGTGCGCGAGAAGGCGCGCGCCATGCTGGACACCGTGGGCCTGCACGGGCTGGACCAGCGCCGGCCCGCGGAGCTGTCGGGCGGCCAGCAGCAGCGGGTGGCGCTGGCCCGGGCGCTGGCGCTGGAGCCGGCGGTGCTGCTGTTCGACGAGCCGCTGTCCAACCTGGACGCCCGCCTGCGCCGCGCGATGCGCGAAGAGATCCGCACGCTGCAGCAGCGGCTGTCGCTCACCGTGGCGTACGTGACGCACGACCAGAGCGAGGCCCTGGCGGTCAGCGACCAGATCATCGTGATGAACAGGGGCGCCATCGCCCAGCGCGGCGCGCCCAGCGAGCTGTACGAGCAGCCCGCGTCGGAGTTCGTGGCCGGCTTCATGGGCGAGGCCATGCTGTTCGAGGGCACCAACCAAGCCAGCCAGCGAAGCCATGCGGATGGCGGCGCCCCGGGCCATGCCGACCTGGGCCCGCTGCGCGTGCCGTCTCCGCCCTCGCTGCCGTCCGGCCCCGTGAAGATCGCCGTGCGGCCCGAGGCCTGGATCATCGGCCCGGCCACCACGGCGGGCCTGGCCGCCCGGCTGACCAAGCGCACCTACCTGGGCAGCATCATGGAATACACGTTTGCCAGCGCGCTGGGCGAGATCTTCGTCGTCTCGCCCCTGGTCAAGGCACCGCTGGATGTGGGCGCGCCGGTGAGCCTGACGCTGGCGGACCACGGCGTGTCCGTGGTGGCTGGCTAGACCCGGATGAACTGCAACAACGAACCCCGCAATGACTGAGCCCATCCCCCTCGTGCCCGCCCACCGCAAGCCCTGCACCGTGGCGATTTTTGATCTGGACAACTGCCTGCTGGACGCCCGCGCCATGGGCACGCTGTTCGAGTCGGCCTTCGTGGCCATCCGTCAGGCCAACCAGGGCACCCTGTCGCCCGAGGTGCTCGAAGAAGCCATTGGCGAGTGCTGGTACACGGCCTTCGACCTGGTGGCCGAGCGCTTCGGCTTCAGCGCCGCGATGCGCGACGCGGGCTGGCAGGAGTTTTGCCGCATGGAGATGCGCCCGCCGCTGTCGGGCTACGCCGACATCGGCCAGTTGCCCGGCTTGCCGGTGCGCAAGTACCTGGTGACCAGCGGGTTTCGGCGGCTGCAGCAGAGCAAGATCGACGCGCTGGGCATTGCGCCGTGGTTCGAGCGCGTGGTGATCGACGCCATCGACGAGCCCGGGCCGCACGGCAAGGGCCGCATCTTTGCGGACATCCTGGCCCAGGAAGGGTGTGCACCCCGGCAGGTGCTGGTGGTGGGCGACAACCCGCTGTCCGAGCTGGGCGCGGGGCGCGCGCTGGGCATGGTGACGGTGCAGACCGTGCGGCCCGGCGTCAGCCCCTGGGACGGGGCCGACCACCAGGTCATGGGCCTGGAAGGGGTGGCGCTGCTGCTGTCGGCGGCGCCAACCGCGCAGTAACGGCTGGGCGCTGCGGGACGGGCCGCGCTGGCCGCAGCGTCAGCAGCGTCAGCAGATGGCCGAGAGCGAGTCCACGATGTGCTGCTGGCGCCGGGTCAGCGCCGCGTAGCCTTCGCGGATCAGCCGCTTCACGGCCGCGTGGATCTCAAGTTCTGTGTACAGCATGGAGCCCTCCGGATGTCGTGGTGTAGCCCGGCTCCACTGCCCCTCACCAACGGGGGCAGGGAAGGGCGCCCTGTGCGCGCTGGCCTGTGGTGCTGCCGGTACGGCCACCCAGAGGTGGGCCCCCGGCAAGCGCCCAGTCAGCCCCGCCAGCTTGCCAGTCTGCGCGCTGGGCAAACGGCCAAGGAGACAGGCAAACCCCGGGCAGTTCGTTCCACGGGCAGTCACGCATGGCGCTCCAGCAGCCGGCACAGCGTGCCCCAGGTGCGGGTGGTGGCGGGCAGGCCGAAGAGCTTTTCGGCCCACACGTTCGGGCTGCCCATCGTCAGGCCGTGCGCGTGGCTCACCGACAGCAACGCGGTGTCGGTGTACAGCAGCACCTGCACATCGCCGCGGGCGTTGCTCTGCGGCAAACCTGGCACCACCTGCGCGTCGTCGTGCAGAAAGGTCACGTAGAAGTCGTACACGGGCGGGCTCTTGCTCAGGCCGGTAAACGGGTCGCGGGAGCGCAGGGACAGCAGGCCGGGCATGTCGCGCAGAAAGACGGGCTCGTCGAACCCGCGCTCGTGCACCAGCATCGCCTGCACCGCCCGCAGGACCTGGCGTGCGGGCCGCACACCGCGTGCGGTGAAGGCCACCGTGCCGTTGGTCTGGAACGATGCGGCCTCGCCCGCGCCGGCCCGCGTGAAGATGCTCTCGAGTTCAGCGCGCGACGGCGCGGCGCCGTGGCCCAGGTTGAGGTTGCGAAAGAAGGCGGCGAACTTCATGTCGATGCACGCTGTGGCGGATGCTGGCTGGCACTATAGGGCGCTCCAAAGCGTGTTGCACCTGTGGCGCCGGCCCCTTCAGCGGGCGGCGCATGCTGGCCTGTGGGTGGATGCATGCCCGGGTGAATGCCAAAAACTGAAGAAAAATGGCACCCACCGCTTGATGGGATTGCGGGAGCAGCTATTCAATTCATAGCAAAGGCTGTGGTGCACCTGCGGCAGAGGCCACAATACCGGCCGCGGCCACCATAGGCCGCGCTGTCGTCCACCCCTTTGCCGGCCGCCCCAGCGCGCCGTGCCGCCCACCGTGAACTCGCCCGTCGTCACCTCGCTGCTCCCCGTCATCCTGTTCATCGTCATCGGCTTCTACACGGGGCGGCGCGGGTGGATACGGGCCGAGGCCGTGAAAGACCTGGCCAACCTCGTGTTCATGGTGCTCACCCCTGCGCTGCTGTTTCGCACCATGAGCTCGGTGCATGTGCAGGACCTGGACTTCGGCCCCATCGCCATCTACTTCGCGGCGGCGATGCTCGTCTTTGGCGTGACCATGGCGGTGCTGGGCTTCTCCAGCCTGGCGGCGGCGCGCGCGCTGGCCAACACCTTCAGCAACACCATCATGATCGGCGTGCCGCTGGTAAGCCTGGTGTTTGGCGAGGCCGGGCTGGTGACGCTGTTCACCCTGATCTCGGTGCACGCGCTCATCCTGCTGACCGCCGCCACCGTGGTGTTCGAGCTGGCCTCTGCGCGCGAGCATGCGGGCCGCGCCGGGGGCACGCAGCAGGCCATGTGGCGCACCGTGCTGCAGGCGGTGCGCAACGGCATCGTGCACCCGGTGCCGCTGCCCATCATCGCGGGCCTGCTGTTTGCGCAGACGGGCCTCGCCATCCCGGCCGTGGTGGACAAGCCCATGCTGCTGCTGGGCCAGGCGCTCGGGCCCATCTCGCTGCTGCTGGTGGGGGTGACGCTGGCGTTCACCAAGGTGGGCCACCATTTCAAGGCGGCCCTGCGCATCGCGGTGGTCAAGTGCGTGGTGCACCCGCTGGTGCTGGTGGCGCTGGCCTGGGCACTGGGCCTGTCGGGCATGCCGCTGGCGGTGATGATCGTGGCAGCGTCGCTGCCGGTGGGGGCCAACGTGTTCCTGTTCGCACAGCGCTACCAGGTGGCCGAGGACGAGGTGACTGCCAGCGTGGCGGTGTCCACGGCGCTGGCGCTCATCACCATGCCGGTGGTGATCCTCGGGGTGACGAAGTTCTTCGCCGTGTAAGGCGCGGCCGGCGCAATGGCTACCTGTAGGCAGCAAGGCAAACCGGCCGGGCCGGTGCGTTGCGCCTTACCGGGCCGCGTAGGGCAGCGACGAGTGGTGCACCACGATGCGCAGCTGGCCCGCATCGTCCTTGGCGAAGCTCCAGGTCTTGTCCACCGTGGTCACCGTGCCGTCGGGCCCGGTGAAGCGCACGTTGCCCATGGTCATGGCCACGTCGCCAGAGATGTAGACCGCAGCATTGTCGACATCGCACTTCTTCCAGCCCTTGAGCGCAAAGCCGGTGTCGTTGGGGTAGCTGGGGTTGCCGCCCACAAAGTACGCCAGCGCACCGGCGCGGTCGGTGCGGAAGGTCTGCGGCGCCACGGTGAGCGTGGGCTTGAACAGTACGGCGCCGAACTGGTAGCCGTAGGCGCTGTCGATCACCTTGGCCGCGAGCGCAGTGGCGGCAGCGACGCCGTCGCGCTGGTGGACGGCACTGATGTCGAGCAGCGCCTTGCACCAGTTCTGCTGCGCGGTCAGCACTTCGGCCTCATTGATCGCGTGGTTGACCACGGGTGTCTTGGCGTGGGCTTGCAAAGAAGCGGCGGTGACGAGGAAAGCGGCCAGTGCCAGGCGGTTGATTTTCATGGAAGTTCAATGGTTGTGAGTTGTTGACGCCGACTGCGAAGTCAGCGGTTCCCATTGAACCGGGCAGGGGTGGACAGAACGTGATGCGCCCATGAACCGCGACGAAGCGGGACATGAACGGAAGATGAACAGGGCCCCCACCGCCCTTGGGCTCCCGTGCGCTCCTGTGTGCTCCTGTGTGCTCCTGTGTGCTCCTGTGTGCTCCTGTGTGCTCCTGTGTGCGCCCTTGGCGCGCCCCGGGTGGGGCGGCCAGGCCTCGCTCAGGGTGCGAGGCGCTCCCGCACCCACTCGCCCTGGTCCAGGCGGTAGCGCAGGCGGTCGTGCAGGCGGCTCTTGCGGCCCTGCCAGAACTCCCATTGCTCGGGCTTGAGGCGGTAGCCGCCCCAGTGCGGCGGGCGCGGCGGCTTGAGCAGGAACTGCGCGCCGTACTTGGCCGCATTGGCCACCAGCACGCTGCGGCCTGCGATCACCTGGCTCTGCGGGCTGGCCCAGGCGCCGATGCGGGAGTCGAGCGGGCGGCTGTGAAAATACGCGTCGCTTTCCTCGTCGCTCACTTTCTCCACCGTGCCTTCGATGCGCACCACGCGCTCGAGCTCCACCCAATGGAACTGCAGCGCGGCGAACGGGTTGCCGCCGATCTGGCGGCCCTTGCGGCTGTCGTAGTTGGTGAACCAGACGATGCCGCGCTCGTCGTAGCCCTTGATGAGCACGATGCGGGTGCTGGGGCGCAGGTCGCTGCCCACGGTGGCCAGCGTCATGGCGTTGGGCTCGGGGATCTCGGCCTTGATGGCCTCTTGCAGCCACTGGTCGAACTGCTGCAGCGGCGCGGCGTGCGAGGCGTCTTCGTTGAGTTCTGCGCGCTCGTAGCTCTTGCGCAGGTCGGCGATGGAGTGCGTGGTCATGGCAGCGATTGTGCATCGCCCGTACCATCACGCCTTGCGCTACGGCAGGCGTTTGCGCCGGGCTCGGCACCCGCTGGTTGTGGCCGAATGATTATTCGCTTATAGTCGCCCCGCCATGAAACCCAAGGACGATGAGAAACAGCGCGCCATTGCGCAGGCCACCTTCGACCTGGTGGCCCGCACGGGCCTGAGCGGCCTGACCATGGCCGAGATCGCGCGGGCGGCGGGCATTGCCACCAGCACGCTCTACGTGTACCACCCGTCCAAGGACGAACTCATCAGCCAGCTCTACCAGGACGCCAAGACCGTGACGGCCACGCGCCTCATGGAGGGCGTGCTGCCCGACATGCCCTACCGCGCCCGCGTGCGCCGCAGCTGGTGCAACCTGCTGCGCCACCGGCTGGACCAGTATGCCGAGGTGGTGTTCCAGGAGCAGTACTACAACTCGCCCTGGTTCACCGACGGCAACCGCGAATTCTCCACGCGGCTGATGGCCGGTTTTTTTGCGCTGATGGCCGAAGGGCAGCAGCAAGAGATCCTCAAGGCCGTGCCGGTGCCGCTGCTCACGGCCAGCTTTGTCGGCTCGGTGCGCGAGACGGCCAGTCTGATCCGATCGAAGACGCTGCCCGACGACGACGCCGTGCACCAGATGGCGTTTGGCCTGTGCTGGGATGCGCTCAAGGCATGAAGGCCCTGGCCGCCCGTGAATGCAATGCGCGACACCGCCCCGCCAGCCTGACCGCCAGCACAAACTCAGAATTTCGGATTTAATCGAATAAACATTCTCTTAAAAAAACGAGAAAACCAAGCGGCGATACAGCCGCACCTGATTGCGCCGTCTTTTGCAGGCGCTGACCTTCACCCCTGGAGTCCCACGATGCCCACCCTGAACATCAATGGCAAAGACACGCCCGTCGACGCCGACGAATCCACCCCCATCCTCTGGGCCCTGCGCGACACGCTGGGCATGACCGGCACCAAGTTCGGCTGCGGCCAAGCCTTGTGCGGTGCGTGCACGGTGCACCTGAACGGCGCGCCGATCCGCTCGTGCATCACGCCGATCTCGGCGGCGGCGGGGCAGAAGATCACCACCATCGAGGCCGTCACGGAGAGCGACAAGGTGGGCAAGGCCGTGCACGCGGCCTGGGTCAAGCACGACGTGGCCCAGTGCGGCTACTGCCAGAGCGGCCAGATCATGAGCGCCACCGCACTGCTCAAGGGCAAGAAGAAACCGAGCGACGCCGACATCGACTCCGCCATGGCCGGCAACGTATGCCGCTGCGGAACCTATGTGCGCATCCGCGCCGCCATCCACGACGCCGCCAAGACGCTGGCCTGACCCAAGCACCGAAGGAGAACACCATGCATTTCGACCCTCAAGTGGTAGAGGCAGCGCGCAGCAGCATGCCCAAGAACCTTCTGGCGCTCATGGACAGGGCGCAAGGCGCTACTGATTCAGGAGCAGACGACGCCATCGACGGTGCCGGCGGCTTTGCACGCCGCACCTTCCTCAAAGTCACCGCAGCCTCTGGGTTTGCGCTGGGCGCGTTCCCGCTGGCGGCCGCCGCGCAGGGTGCGGCCGCTGCGGCACCCGCCGGTCTCAAGCCTTTCGAGCAGCCCTCGGCCTTTGTGCGCATCGACGCCGATGGCACCGTCACCGTCACCATCAACCGCCTGGACTTCGGCCAGGGCGTGCAGACCGGCCTGCCCATGATCCTGGCCGAAGAGCTGGACGCGGACTGGTCCAAGGTGCGCAGCGTGCATGGAGACGCCAACCCCGCCTATGTGGACCCGGCTTTCGGCATGCATATCACCGGCGGCTCCGGCTCCATCAAGAACTCGTACACCCAGTACCGCGAACTGGGCGCGCGCACCCGGGCCATGCTGGTCGGCGCCGCTGCCGCGCAGTGGGGTGTGGACGCATCGGCACTGCGCACCAGCAACGGCTTTGTGGTCGGCCCCGGCGGCAAGAAGCTGGGCTACGGCGCGCTGGCCGAGGCCGCGATGAAGCAGCCCGTGCCCGAGAAAGTGGTGCTCAAGGACCCCAAGCAGTTCCGCCTGATCGGCAAGCCCACGGGCCGGCTCGACGCCAAGGCCAAGTCGAGCGGCCGGCAGGACTACGGCATCGACGTGCGCCTGCCCGGCATGCTCACCGCCGTGGTGGCGCGCCCACCGGTGTTCGGCGCCAAGCTCAAGACGCTGGACGACTCGGCGGCCAAGGCCGTCAAGGGCGTCAAAGCCGTGCTGCGCGTGCCCACCGACCGGGGCGGCGAAGGCGTGGCGGTGGTGGCTGACGGCTACTGGGCCGCCAAGCAGGGGCGCGATGCCCTGAAGGCTGAATGGGACAACAGCGGCGTAAAGCCCACCGACTCCGCGCAGCAACTGGCGCAGTACCGCGAGCTGGCCGCCAAGCCCGGCCTGGTCGCCATGCAGGCAGACACGGGGCCGCTGGCCAGCGCACCGCACAAGATCAACGCCGAGTTCGTCTTTCCGTACCTGGCGCACGCGCCCATGGAGCCGCTGAACTGCACCGTCAAGCTCGACGGCGACAAGGCCGAACTCTGGATGGGCACGCAGATGCCGGGCCTGGACGCCATGGCCGCTGCCAAGACGCTGGGCCTTGAGCCGCAGAACGTCAAGGTCCACACCCAGATGGCCGGTGGCGGCTTCGGCCGCCGCGCCATCCCCACCAGCGACTACGTGGTGGAAGCCTGCGGCGTGGCCAAGGCCGCGCGCACGGCGGGCATCACCGCCCCGGTGCGCACGCTGTGGAGCCGCGAGGACGACATCAAGGGCGGCTACTACCGCCCCATGCACGTGCACCGCGCCGAGATCGGCTTCGACGCGCAGGGCAAGATCCTGGCGTGGGACCACACCATCGTCGGGCAGTCCATCACCAAGGGCTCACCGTTCGAGGCCTTCATGGTCAAGAACGGCATCGACGCCACCGCCATCGAGGGCATGAAAGAGCCCTACAACGTGCCCATGAAGCTGTCGGTGCACCACCCCGAGGTGAACGTGCCCGTGCTGTGGTGGCGCAGCGTGGGCTCCACCCACACCGCCTACGCGATGGAGACACTGATCGACGAAGTGGCCCGCACCACCCAGCAAGACCCGGTGGCCTACCGCCTGGCGCTGATGGGCGACAAGCACCCGCGCCACAAGGCGGCGCTGCAGCTGGCCGTGGCGCAGTCGGGCTACGGCAAGAGGAAGCTCGCGGCGGGCCGCGCCTGGGGCGTGGCGGTGCACGAGTCGTTCCAGTCGGTCGTGGCCTATGTGGTCGAGGCGTCGGTCAAAGACGGTACGCCCAAGCTGCACAGCGTGACGGCCGGCGTGCACTGCAACCTGGTGGTGAATCCGAAAAGCGTGGAAGCGCAGGTGCAGGGCGGGGCGCTGATGGGCCTGTCGATGTGCCTGCCGGGCGCGGCCATCACCCTCAAGGATGGCGTGGTGGAGCAGAGCAACTTCGGCGACTTCGCCGTGCCGCGCATCACCGACATGCCCCAGGTGGCCGTGCACATCTTGCCCAGTGCCGAGCCGCCCACGGGCATGGGCGAGCCAGGCCTGCCACCGCTGGCGCCGGCGTTCGCCAACGCGGTAGCGCGGTTGACCGGGAAGACACCGAGGGCCTTGCCGTTTCAGTTGGCGTGAGAGGGCCCAAGCGCCGGGCCGGGAGCGAATAGGCGGCCGAGTCTTTCGGGCGTCAGGTGGCCGCGCGCCCGGCGCGCCACCCTTTGTCCAAGGTGCGCACGCTGGACAGACGGAGGGACACACCGCCGCCCCCGCGGCTGGATTCAGCCGCCTGCCCCGTGCGCGTTCGCCATCTCAGTCCCTCGCCACATCCTTCATGGCCTCGTCCGACAGGACGAACGAGCCGCCAATGACATCGGCATCGGGCTCCAGCACCTCGGGGTAGCGCAGGTCGGGCAGTATCTGGATGTCGAAGATCTCCTGCACGATGCCCTCGAAACGGATAAAGCCCACCCTATTGCCGGTGTTCAGGTCAATGACCCAAACGCCACAGCTACGCTCTTCAGGCTTGAGGCGCTGGCTCAAGGCAATGCCGTCGAACACGCTCTCGCGCACCTGCGACAGTCCCACGAAGGCCAACGAACCATGCATGGCCAGGCCGCGGGTAAAGCCGGGCATGTGGGCGACGGTTTGTGTTTTTCCGGTGGCCGGATCGAACGTGATGAGCGTGCCTTTGGCGCTCTCGAGCAACCACCATTGGCCGTTGTGCCAGCGCGGGGAGTGCGGCATGCCAAGGCTTTGGGTGACGATTTCGTTGCTGGCGATGTCCATGACGATGCCGCCTTGGGCTTTGTGGTGCCGCCAGCCTTCAGGGGTGTTGGTGCTGCCCAGGGCCGTGACCAAGGTGGGGGTGCCGTCGCGCATCCCCAGGCCATTGAGGTGGCATCGGTCTTCGGCCGCCAGCGCGGTGACAAACGATGGTCGCCAGCGCGGCACAAAGCTGTGGTCGCGGTCGAGCGTGCACAGCGCCGAAAACCGGGTGTTGACCACCCATAGTTCACCACCCGCATCAAAAGCCAGCTCATGCACTCTGATGTCGCCAGTGACGTGCATGTTGCGCGGTATGAAGCAGCCGTCGTGCTTGTTGGGGTGCAGACGGGAGGCGACGTCGGGCATGTTTCGGTAGTCCCAGACGGCTTGCAGCGTGCCGATGGCCAAGCGGTTGCCGTCGTAGGCCATGCCCATGGGACTGGGAAAGTAGGTCAGGTGGGTGTTGAGCTTCGGGCCATCTGCACGCAGGGTGATGAGGCGGCCGCTTTGGTAGGTGGTCACCAGCAGCGATGCGCCCAACTCATTGAGCAGTTGCGGCAAGGATGTGGTGTGAACGCTGCGAAAGTCCTGGTGGTCGTGCGGCTGGGCGGGGGCGGCGCTGGGGGTGGGCGTTGGCATGGGGTGGACGGTGGCCGGGTGGGGGCCGGCGGCAGGCATGGGAGCGGGAGCGACGGGCGCCACCGGAGTAGGGGGGCGGCGCAGGGGCTCGTGGGCAAACAGTGCCCGGGCGCGCTCGGCAGTGGCCGAGACCAGGTGCATCAGAGGCTCGATTTCGGCGGCGTTGGCTCGCCATTTGTCGGGGTTGGCTGGCGTGAGGGTATGCCGCGAAGGCGGCAGCGGTGCGGTCAAGTTGCGATCCCACGGCAAGCCAACGAACTGGCTGAGCCTGCGCACTTCTTGCTCCGGGTGAGCCACCAGTTGGTCGTAGCTGGCCACGCACCAGCTGTCGGGTGGCAGCGTCTGCAGGTCATCCAGCACGGTGCGGGTAATGGACTCCCATTGGCGCACGGCAACCTCTGCCGTGGACATGCCAGTCATGTCACGCCATCCTTGTACCAAAGCCAGCGACCAAGGTGTGCCGCGCCAGCCAGGCAAGTCGTAGGTGACAAAGTGCCCGGAGCGCCAGGCATCCAGCATGCTGCTGATGGTGGCGCGTTCATCGCGGTACAGGTAAATGAACATGGCATCCGGAAACATGGCGCGCAAAAAAGGAATGCGCAGGCTGTTTTTCGGGGTTTTTTCCAGAAACCGAAAGCTATCCCGGTCCGCCGTGGGCCGCCCTTCGCGGTCATGGGTAGCGGTGGCAAATCGGGATGCAAGCTCCTGCATCACCTCGGGGGTGGCATCTGCGCTGCCCAGTTGGTTGGAGTGCCATTGGTGGGCGGCGGGATGCAGCGCCTCGATGCCCTCGATCAGTGCATGGCTCTCACCGCCGATGGAGAACACGTCCTTCGCCTGGCTCAGCGTCTCAAACAGCAGCGACGACCCTGAGCGCGGAGAAGAAACGATGAAAACGGGCCGGTCGAATCGCGTCTGGGCGCCGCGCACCGACGGCACCACCCGCTCGGCCAGATCGGTGTTGAGGGCGGGTGCCAATAATATCTGCTGCACCGCGAACGCGCCGTCCACCCCGTTGGAAAGCGTCACGCTGCTGCGCAGTCGGCCCATCCTGTCGCCGGTACTTTCCAGCAGATCGGCATAGGCGCGCCAACCCGAAGGGGCTGACTGGTGCCGGTCCCAGAGCTGCCGCCATTGGTCGAAAAAACCGGCCACTTCGGCACGCAGGGCTTCGCCCGAATTGGTGCTGGGCAGCACGGCCTGGATGTTTGCAAACAGCGTTTGCTGCTCTGCAGGCGACATCACCACAGGAAAATTGTCCACCTCATGCCAAATTTTCGGCCGGGCGCCGGGCTCGAAGGCCACCGTGCGGACCGGGCCCATGGCTGGCGCTTGCGGATCCGTGGGGCGGCCGCCTTGCGCGAGCAGTGCCGACAGTGCCGCCGAACCCGTGGTGTCGATCACCAGGTGGATGCGCTGCAAGTGGGTGGGATTGATGACGTTGTGCTCGCGCCAGGTATCGAACACCCAGGCTTGACCGGCTGCCATGTGCAGCGCTTGGCCGCCGCAGATAAATTGCACCGCAGGATCGGTCACGATGGGCACATGCACGCGCATGTGCTGCTGCCAGTAGTAATTGACATCCACATGCAAGCTGGCTTCGGCCCGGCCATCAATGCGCATCAGGCGGGTGCGGCCGATGGGGGCTTGCAGTACCGACATCACTTGTTGCAGGTACGGGCAATCGTGCAGTTGCGGCGTGGGTTGCATCACCCCTTTGACACCGTTGTTCAGGGGGTCGCCCCCCACCGCCATCAGCGGCAAGGCCGCATTGCCGGCATGCCCTTCGGGGTGTGGCTGCCACGCTACTTCGGGCAGGGCGCGAATCTCGCTGGCCAAACGGGCCGCATCGAAGGCCAGGGGGAGTCGGATGAATTCTGTGTTCAGGCGCATAAGGGTCAGGCACCGGTTACTTTCGTGCCCATTGTTCGTAGAATCTGGCCAACAGCAAAGTTAGCATCACTAAGGGATGAGGGATATGGCGGTATACCTGACACAGGGTGGTGCATGGGATCGTAAGTCCGATGCAAAACGGACAGGAAAAAGCGCGGTACTGGCTGCGGGCGCGGCGCTCGCAGCCATGGGCGGGCACGCATCGGCAGCGGTCATCGAAGTGGATTCTCTGGCTGACGATGTCACGGCAGGCGACAACTTGTGCACGCTGCGCGAGGCGGTGAACAATGCCAACACCAACAGCGACACCACCGGGGGAGATTGCGTTGCAGGCGCGGGCACCGACACCATTGACCTGTCTGCGTTGACCGGCACCATCACATTGGGTGGTACCCATCTGCGTCTTACCGATTCGGTCACGGTGCAAGGACCCACGACAGGGACACTGAGCATCAATGGCAATAGCACTTCCCGCATTTTTTATGTCAGAAGTGCCGGTGTAAACGTCACCATCAGCCGTCTGACGCTGACGGCGGGTAGAAATAGCAGTGGCGCTGCTATTCGTTTTGAGCAATCGGGAAGCTTGACGATCGACCAGTCCGTCATCACGGGCAATGTGTCGACCAGCAAAGGTGGCGCGCTGTTTTTCAGATCCAATGCAGGTGGGGTCAACATCAGCAACACCAGGGTCAGCAATAACACCGCAACTTCTGGTGGCGCGGGATTGTTTTTGTATAACGTAGCTGGCTCCAGCAGCATCACCAGTTCCACGATTTCAGGAAATTCCGGCGGATCTCGGGGCGGCGGCATCTTTTTGTATAAAATTAATGCGCCATTGACGATCAGTGATACTACGATTTCAGGTAATAGCAACGCCAATGGTCGTGGTGGTGGCGTGTTCTTTTATAAATCGTCCGCACTTGGAACACTGACCGTTGATCGTTCGACGATCAGTGGTAACACTGCAGGCCAAGGGGGCGGCTTCTTTTTTTACAGAACCAACTCCACGTTGCGTCTGGAAAATACCACCATATCGGGTAACGCCGCCAATGCGGGAAAGGGTGGCGGCATTTATTTGAAGGGTTCTTTTGGCGGTAGCCAGTTGACCGACATACGTTCCTCCACGCTGGCATCCAACACGGCGAGCACATCGGGGGGTAATCTCGACGGAGGGAACAGCGCCAACACCATCAACATCACGAATTCCATATTTGCTGGTGGCACCGCGCCGACGGGCCCCGATATCAACACGGGAAACGCCACCATCAATATGAACTACTCGCTGCTGCAAAGCACATCGGCCGCTGTGGTGGTGGGTGGCAATAATATCGGTAACGTGGACCCCCAATTAGGATCGCTGGCCAACAATGGTGGCGCCACGCTCACACGCTTGATTGCCAGTACGAGCCCGGCACGCAATGCAGGCTCAAACACGTTCGTGACCGTGGCTTCAACCGACCAGCGAGGATTGACGCGCATCGTGGGCGGCACCATCGATATGGGTGCGGTGGAGATTCAACCCTTTGTACCAACCGATACTGCCAGCAAGATTCCTACTTTATCGCAATGGGCTTTGGTGCTGCTGGCGACCTTGCTGGCGTGGTTGGGCATCCGCCGTTATCCAAAGGTGTAAAAGGCCACTCGGGCGCATTGGCGGGCGGCGCTTACGGTGGCGTGCCTTGGGGACAGTTGAGGCAATCGAGCAGGCCATTGGGGCCGAAGCCTGAATTGACCAAGCGTGCGTAGATCACTGGCGCTCGCAAGCGATGGGCCATTCATTGCTGCGTTGCTTCGCATTTTCTGCCGTACGGGAAACTGGCGAGAACATCTTTTTCGATCCCACAGGCAATTGCGTCCATGCGACACCACCTTCCCACGGTCCTGATCCTCGCCTCCGGCCGGGGCGAACGGTTTACCGCATCGGGCGGCGCGGTACACAAGCTGCGCGCGCCCTTGGGCAGCACTACCGTGCTGGAGCACACCCTGGCTGCCGTGCGGGCCAGTGGTTTGCCTTGGCATGTGGAGGACGAGGGCCACCCCGGCATGGGCGATTCGATTGCAGCGGCGGTGCGCGCGACGGCAACGGCGCCGGGTTGGCTGGTACTGCCCGGAGATTTGCCGCTGGTGCTCCCCGAAACGCTAAGTTCCATCGCCGCCGTCTTGGCGGACTGCGCCGTGGCGGTGCCGGTGCACCAGGGCAACCGCGGCCACCCCGTGGGTTTTGCCGCCGAATGCCTGTCTGGACTGCTGGCCCTGGCGGGAGAGCAGGGCGCTGCCAGCGTGGTGCTCCATCAGGCGCAGCAAGAAAGAGTGCGTTGGCTGGAAGTGGAAGACGTAGGCACGGTGACGGACATCGACACCGTGCAGGATCTGGCGCGCGCCGAAGGCCTGCTGGCGGCGCGCCGGACCTGAGGGCTCCCCAAAAAGCAAACCCGCCGGCCGATGCATTGGGGCGGGTTATGGCCAGCGCAACGGCGGGCAAAAGCTTTGCAGGCAGGCAGGCGGGCGGATCGGTGCGGCTCCAGCGCCCTGCCTGCGTGCGACCGTTACTTGGCCGCGATCACGGCACAGGCCAAGCGGGGGCCGGCGTTGCCCGTGGGCTGGGTCTTGTAGTCGTCGGGGTCGCGGTGCACGATCAGGCCCTTGCCCACGATGTCGTTGGCGGTGCTGCCCACGCGGATGGTGCGCGACTCGAAGCTGAAGGTGGCCACGCCGTTGGCGTCGGCATTGAGGCTGGGCAGGTCGCCCGTGTGGTGCTCGCCCGCGCCGTGGTGGCCGTGGGGCTTGCCGCCAGGGTTGAAGTGGCCGCCGGCGCTCATGCCGTCGCCGCTGGAGCAGTCGCCTTTTTCATGGATGTGAAAGCCGTGCTCGGCACCCGCCTTGAGGCCACGGATTTCGCCGGACACCTTCACCACATCGCCGGCTTGCACGAACTTCACCGTACCGGTGGTGGTGCTGCCGCGCGTGGGCTCCAGCGTGGCGCTGGCCGTGGGGCCGGAGGAATAACCGGCGCAGCCCATCAGGGCGGCAGCGGCGATGAGGGACAGAACTCCGGCTGAACGAACATTTTTCATGGGTCAGGCTCCTTGGCTGAGGGGTGAGAGACCGCCGCATTGTGCACCCGCCGCGCCGCGCCGCGCCGCGCCGCAGGACACGGCGCCGTCCGCACATGCTGCCGAGGCACCCGATGCCAAAGCGTCTAAGCCTCTTTGCGGGCCAGTGCAATCAACTTGGCCAAGGCGCGGTCATGGATACCGTGCCTGCGCAGCTCGTCGTACGTGGCCTGGGCGTAGTCCCGCGTGGTGCCAAAACGCCCGCAGGCCTGCTCGAAGATGCGGCAGTACTCTTCGTCAGGCAGCTCGCCCGTGTGGTTGGGGCTTTTGCGCGACAGGGTGAAGGCCAGCGCCTGCACGGTGCCCTGCGGTGTGCGGCAGGGCAGCCAGCGCGGGTCGTACACGGCGGTGACCATCTCGCGCTGCCACAGGTTGATGAGCACCTGCCGCGCCTGCGCCTTGTCCACCCGGAACACCATGCCCCGGCAGCTGCCGCCGGACAGCATGCCGAACACCAGCCCTGGGCACTCGGGCGTGCCGCGGTTGATGCGGCTCCACATCTTGAGCGCCCGGTGCCAGCCGTGCACGGTGGCCGGGCGGCGCTCGGTGAAATCGAAGTCGGGCCGCCAGATCAGCGAGCCATAGCCGAACACCCACAGGTCGGTGTCGCCGCCCCACTCATCCAGTGCACGCTCCAGCATGGGAGCCGGGTCGCGAAGGGGCGCGGGAAGATTCGTCATGGGAGCACTTTACAATTGAAGGCTTTGGTGCGGCATGCCAGGGTCTTGTACCCGCCACAGACAGTGCAGCGGCATGGGCACACCGGACCTTTTTCAACATCAATCAACATCACGACTGCGGGAGTTTTCATGTCCAGTTCCGACGACGATAGCCAAGAACGTTTTGCTTTGGGTTTCCTGTTTGCGCTCATCGCGCTGGTGATCTCTGCCGTGGTCGGCACCGTGGTGGTCAAGCGCGTGGGCGCTGCCGGTGCCGCCAAGCCGGTGGCGGTGGCAGCAGCAACCTCGGCTGCACCTGCCGCACCCGCTGTTGCAAGCAACGCGCCAGCGGCCCTGGTCGCTGACGATGCGGCCAGCGTGCGGGTGGACAACGGCGTGGTGAAGTTCTACTTTGCCAGCGCCAAGGCCGACCTGGCTGTCGGCGCCAACGAAGCGCTGGCCGACGTGGTCAAGGGCGTGGCCGAGGGCAAGAAGGCCGTCGTGTCGGGCTTTCACGACGCCACGGGCGACGCCGCGCTGAACGCCGAACTGGCCAAGCAACGCGCCTTTGCGGTGCGTGATGCCCTCAAGGGCCTGGGCGTGGCCGACGACAAGATCGAGCTGAAGAAGCCCGAAGAAACCACGGCCAGCGGCAACAACGCCGAAGCCCGCCGCGTGGAAGTGGCCCTGAGCGCGCAGTAATTCAGCGGCGGTCCACCGCCGACCCAATGAAAAGCCCGGCAATGCCGGGCTTTTTTACGGGCGCTCAATGGGCCACTGAATTGAATAAAAACTGGCTCTACCGCCTGTCTGGCAAGCGCTGCCAGCTATTAGTTCAATAGCAACCGCCAATTCATCGCAGACCACCGCCTGCCGAACCCTCGGCCCTTTGTATCAATTCAATTTTGTACCCGTCCGGGTCCGTGACGAAGGCGATGACCGTGGTGCCGCCCTTCACGGGGCCCGCTTCGCGCGTCACGTTGCCGCTGGCTGCCTTGATCTTCTCGCAGGCCGCATAAGCGTCTGGCACGCCCAGGGCAATGTGGCCGTAGGCCGTGCCCAGGTCGTAGCTCTCGGTGCCCCAGTTGTAGGTCAGCTCGATCTCGGCCTGGCCGGGGTTGCCGCCGTCAAAGCCCAGAAAGGCCAGCGAGTATTTGTACTCGGGGTTTTCGGACTGGCGCAGCAGTTGCATGCCCAGCACCTGGGTGTAGAAGTCAATCGAGCGTTGAAGGTTGCCAACGCGCAGCATCGTGTGGAGGAATCTCATGCCTTCGATTGTGCCGGCAGATCAAAGACCAAGCAGGTGGTGGTGGCGTGGGCGTACAGCGTGCCGTCCGGGCCCACCAGGCGGGCTTCGGCCGTGGCCAGTTGGCGGCCGCAGTGGATCACCCGGCCTTCGGCGCGCACGCGCTGCACTTTGGGCGTGAGGGCCTTGACCAGGTTCACGCCCAGCTCGGCGGTGGTGTAGCCGCGGCCGGGCAGCATGCGGGTGTGCACGGCGCAGCCCAGGGCCGAGTCCAGCAGGGTGGCAAACCAGCCGCCGTGCACGGTGCCCATGGGGTTCAGGTGGGCCGGCCCCGGCGTGCCCTGGAAGACGGCCAGCCCTTCGTCCACCTCCATCAACTGGAAGTCCAGCGTGCGGGCGATGGGCGGGTAGGGCAGCTCTCCGCGCAGCATGGCCTGCATCATCTGCAAACCCGTCAAGCCCGCCACCTGGTCGGGGCGCGAGACGCCCGGTCCCACGCCGGCCTCCAGCCGGGCGGCGATGTCGCGTTCCTGGGCGAGCCATTGTTCAAGCTGGTTGTTCTGCGTCATAGGTACGGTGCCTTGGATGGGAGTGGGGTGAAAGCCAAACGAATAACTTGCATATGCAATTATTGCAGATACAATTTATAGCATGCAAGCTGAAATCACTCCACCCGAAGCTGTCGCCGGTGCGCTCCCCCAGGGCTGCACTAACTTCAAACTGCGCCAGCTGATGCGGCGGGTGGCGCAGCACTACGACACCGAGATGGCGCGGTGCGGCCTCAAGACCACGCAGTATTCGCTGCTGTCGCATGTGCT
Source organism: Acidovorax sp. LjRoot194 (assembly GCF_964253015.1). Classification (NCBI taxonomy): domain Bacteria; kingdom Pseudomonadati; phylum Pseudomonadota; class Betaproteobacteria; order Burkholderiales; family Comamonadaceae; genus Acidovorax; species Acidovorax sp. LjRoot194. The sequence continues at coordinate 2,905,141 of NZ_CAXUQB020000001.1, forward strand.
CAAGCTGGGGCCGATTCGCCCGGGGGATCTGGCCGCGGCGATGAAGATGGACGCCTCGACGCTAACCCGCAACCTGCGCCCGCTGGTCGATGTCGGCTGGGTCACGCTCGAAGCTGGGGCCGATGCACGCAGCCGGCTGGTGCACATCACCGATGCCGGCCGCGACAAGCGTGCCGAGGCCCAGCGCCACTGGAAGGCCGCGCAACTGGCGCTCAACGACACCCTGGGGGCAGGGCGGGTGAACGCGCTGCACGCCTTGGTCGACGATTCCCTGGCCCTGCTGGCCAGTGCCCAGGAGCCCGGCGATGACCAATGACACCCGTAACACCGCCCCCGCAGGGTCCGCACGCGCTGCTGCGCCCGCGCTGCCCTTGTCCCTGTGGCTGGTGCTGCTGGCCGCAGCGGGCGCCTTTGCACTGACCATGGGCACGCGCCAGACGATGGGCCTGTTCCTGTCGGCGCTCAACACCTCCACCGCGCTGGGGATTGGCAGCATCAGCCTGGCGTTTGCGTTCGGCCAACTGTGGTGGGGGCTGACCCAGCCCTTTGCGGGTGCGGTGGCCGACCGCGTCGGTACCGGCCGCGTGATCCTGCTGGGCGTGGCACTGGTGGCGCTGGGCACTTTCATCACGCCCTACATGACCACAACCGCCGGCCTTATCTTCGCCATTGGCGTGCTGGCCGCGGGCGGGGCAGGGATGGCGGGGCCGTCGGTGCTGATGGCCGCCACATCGCGCCTGGTGCCGGCCCACAAGCGTGGCCTGGCCACCGGCATCGTGAACGCGGGCGGCTCGTTCGGCCAGTTCGTCATGGCGCCGATTGCCATCACCCTGACGGCCGCGGTGGGCTGGGCCAGCGCCATGCAGTGGCTGGGTGTGCTGGTGCTGCTGGCGCTGCCAGCGGTGTGGGTACTCAAGGGCAATTCCAACGCGCTCGCGGCACAGGCCGCTGCCGCGTCGGGCCAAAAGGCCCTGACCGCCCGCCAGGCCGTAGCCCAGGCGCTGGCCACCCCGAGCTACCGCTACCTGGCCATCGGGTTCTTGGTGTGCGGCTTTCACGTGGCTTTCCTGGCCACGCACCTCCCCGGGGTGATTGCGGCGTGCGGATTGCCGCCGCAAGTGGGCGGCTGGGCCTTGGCCGTGATCGGCCTCTTCAACATCGTGGGCAGCCTGGCCATGGGCTGGGCCGTGGGGCGCTGGCGCATGAAGTCGCTGCTGTCGCTGCTGTACGCCGTGCGCGGCCTGGCGGTGCTGGTGTTTCTGTTCGCGCCCAAGACAACGCCGGTGGTCCTGATTTTTGCGGCGGTGATGGGCGTGACCTTCCTCTCCACCGTGCCGCCCACGGCGGGCCTGGTCGCCAAGATGTTCGGCACCGCCAACATGGCGATGCTGTTTGGCGTGGTGATGCTGTCGCACCAGATCGGCGGTTTTTTGGGCGCGTACCTGGGCGGCAGCGTGTTCCAGGCCACCGGCAGCTACGACTGGGTCTGGTACATCGACATCGCCCTGGCTGCAGGTGCCGCGCTGGTGAACCTGCCCATCCGCGAGGCCCCGCTGGCGCGCAGCCCTGCAGCTGCTGCGGCCTGAGCCAAGCCGAGCCAAGCCACTTCATCCGTTGATCCTTAGCTGAAAGCAAACTGCCATGACAACCACCCTGGCGGCAGCCGCCGCATTGCCCGACCCAGCCCCACCCCAACCGCTTTACCTGGACGACCTGGCCGTGGGCGACCGCTTCACCAGCGGTGAACACGCCATGGACGAGGCGCAGATCAAGGCGTTTGCGGCCCAGTTCGACCCACAGCCTTTTCACCTGGACGAGGCCGCGGGCCGCGCCACGCTGTTCGGCGGCCTGGCCGCCAGCGGCTGGCACACAGCGGCCATCACCATGCGCTTGCAGGTGACCACGGGCCTGCCGATTGCCGGCGGCATCATCGGCGCCGGGGCAGAAATCAGCTGGCCGCGACCCACCCGCGCCACTGACGTGCTGCACGTGGTGAGCGAGGTGCTGGAGATCCAGCCGTCCCGATCCAAGCCCGACCGCGGCATGGTCACCGTGCGCAGCGAAACCCGCAACCAGCAGGGCGATGTGCTCCAGCTGTCCACCGTGCGCATCGTGGTGCCGCGCAGGCAGGTGGCAGTGACCCCGGGGGCGGCTTCATGAGCAGCGCAGCCACGGCGCCAGCCGCGCCCGCGCCGCTCGACGTACGCACCCGCATGCTGCTGGAGGCGCCCATTGCGCCCACCTTGCTGCGCCTGGCCATGCCCAATGTGCTGGTGATGCTGGCGCAGGCGGGTGTGGGTCTGATCGAAACCTATTTCGTGGGTCAACTGGGCACCGATGCGCTGGCGGGCATGGCGCTGGTATTCCCGGTGGTCATGCTGATGCAGATGACGTCGGCAGGCGCCATGGGCGGGGGCATTGCGTCGGCCATTGCGCGAGCGCTGGGGGCGCGCCGGCGTGACGATGCCGATGCGCTGGTGCTGCACGCGCTGGCCATTGCGGCGGTGTTTGCGCTGGTGTTCACCGTGGCGGTGGTGGGAGGAGGGCGCTGGCTGTACACCCGCATGGGCGGCACCGGCGGCGCGCTGGAGGCGGCCCTGATCTACTCCAACTGGGTTTTTGCGGGGGCGTTTCTGGTCTGGCTGTTCAACACGCTCTCGGCCGTGATCCGCGGCACCGGCAACATGGCGGTGCCTGCCTACGTCACCGTGCTGGGTGCGTTCGTGCTGGTGCCGCTGTCGCCGCTGCTCATCTTTGGCTGGGGCCCGGTGCCGGGCCTGGGCATTGCGGGCGGCGCCATCGCGCTGATGGCGTATTACGCCGTGGGCAGCGCTGTGCTGGCGGCGTACTTGTGGTCGCCGCGCAGTCTGCTGCGGCCGTCGTTGGCGCAGATCCGGTTTCGTTGGGTGCTGTTCAAGGACATCTTGCGGGTGGGCCTGGTGGGTACGGTATCTACCGTGGCCACCAACCTGGCGATCGGCGTGACGACGGCGCTGGTGGGCGGTTTCGGCACCGCAGCCATCGCGGGCTATGGCACCGCGTCGCGGCTCGAGTATTTGCTGGTGCCGCTGGTGTTCGGCCTGGGCGCACCGCTGGTGGCCATGGTCGGCACCTGCATCGGCGCGGGCCAGCGCGAGCGGGCCCTGCGCGCCACCTGGATCGGCGCTGCCATCGCGTTTGCCATGGCCGAGGCCATCGGACTGTGGGCCGCCGCCTTCCCGGGCACGTGGTTGCGGCTATTCAACAGTGACCCGGCCATGCTGGAGGCCGGTGCGCTGTACCTGCGCACGGTGGGCCCGGTGTACGGATTCTTCGGGCTGGGCCTGGTGCTGTACTTTGCCTCGCAAGGGGCAGGGCGCCTGTTGTGGCCGGTCATCGGCAACATCGCCCGGCTGGTAGTGGCGGTCACGGGTGGCTGGCTGGCCTTGCGCTGGGGCGGCGGGTTGACCGCCGTGTTCGCCGCGCAGGGCGTGGCGCTGGTGCTCTATGGGCTGATCAATGCCTGGGCCATTGCAGGCGGCGCCTGGTTCGGCCGGGTGGGTTGGCCGCGCAGCATGGCGGGCCTGCTCAGCCGCGTGCCGCAGGCCTGAGTCGATTTGAACAGGGCTGCGCAGGGTTGTGCAGGGGCGGGGTTGTGCTGAATTGGCTAAAAACAGGCCCTACCGCGCACTAGGCTTGCGCTAGCAGCTATTGATTTGATAGCTGCTGGCGTTGCGGCTCGTAGCGTTAAACCGGAACGGTGTAGTTGAGCGTCATCCGCCCGCCATCCACCGTCACGATCTCACCCGTGACATAGCTCGCCGCGTCACTGGCCAGCCACGCCACCACATCGGCAATTTCCGACGGCTCGCCCAGCCGCTTCATGGGCGTGCGGCTCAGGATCTTGTTCTTGGCGTCATCGCTGGTCAGCACGGCCTTGGCAGCCAGCTCGGTAGCGATGGTGCCAGGCGCGACGGCGTTCACGCGGATGTTCTTGTCCGCCAGTGCCAGGGCCATGACCCGGGTCAGCTGGTTCACGCCGCCCTTGCTCACGTTGTAGCTGGAAATGCTGGGAATGGTCAGCACGCCGTTCACCGAGCTCATGTTGACGATGGACCCGCCGCCGGATGCCACCATGGCCCGCGCCACGGCTTGGCCCACCAGGAAGGAGCCCTTGAGGTTGACGCGCAGCACAGCGTCGAAATCCGCCTCGGTCACATCGAGAAAGTCCGCAGCCCTGAAGATGCCGGCGTTGTTCACCAGCACGTCGATGCGCCCGTGGGCGGCCAGCACCTGTGCCACCAGGGCGTCCACCTGGGATTTTTCGCCCACATCGCAGTGCACGTACAGCACACCCAGTTCCTGCGCCAGCGCCGCGCCACGAACATCGTCCACATCCACAATGACCGGCTTGGCGCCTTCGGCCGCGAACCGCCGCACGCAAGCCTCGCCAATGCCTTGCGCGCCGCCCGTGACGATGCAGACACGGCCCTGGTGGCCGAAGTGAATTTTGGATGGGTGTGCAGGAGCGGGCTGGGAAGTTATGGTCATGGCTTGATGGTAGCGGTGATGGCACGAGTCCAGACAGTTGGCGGTGAAGTCAGATGCATCATGTTTTACTTTATACGATGTATATTATGTTAAATGGTAAGCGTCGCCGTGTACGCTCTGCAATTGATAGCGCCATGCGCGCACTGTGCGGCGGCTCCAGCACAAACAGCCTGGTTTTCGCCTGACTTTTCCCTGCATTGGATTGTTACCGCGCGGTAACGATGGCATTCACATGTTTCGAACCCCCCGCGCGTCCGGACTTCCGCCACTGCAGTTCATGCTGGACGATCTACCGGCCACACGCGCCCAGATCGCAAAGCACCTGAACATATCGCCCGTGACCCTGGCGCGCTACGTGGCCGCCGAGGGCGCACCACGCGCCGTGATGATTGCGCTGTTCTGGGAAACCCAGTGGGGCCGCGCCACGGCCGACTGCGAGGCGGTCAACTGGGCGGCCCACGCCCACCGGGAAAACGCCTGGCTCAAACGTGAAAATGCCGCCCTGAGGCGGCAAATTGAATCCCTTGAAGAACTGATAGCCCAGGGCGTCGACACCGCTGCCAACGCCCCGATATACGCTATCGGCGCTTCTTGAACTGGCCCTTCTTGGGGCCGGACTTGTGGCGAGGGGGCATGCGACGTCGTGCCATGGCTGGATCTCCTATCGGTGTTTCAGGTGTGGGCGCCTGGTTCCCCCCAAGCCTCCCGGATGTACGAGCGCACGGAGGGGAATTGGCGCATCAAGAAGGCGGCCAGCAACGCGCCGCCCAGCAAGATCAGGGTTTCGCGGCCCAGTTCGGCCGGCGTGGGGATGATGGCTTTGATGTTCACTGTTTCACTCCCAGGCGATCCAGCATCAGCTCCATCTGGGTTTCGATCCGAGTGATCCGAGATTCGGTGCGCAGGATGTGCGCGGCCATCGGCAGCATCAGCAAGTTGAGCCACGGCAGGGCGTCGGCAATAGTCATGGGAGCAGTCCCTCCTGTTGTATTTGGATTGCCACGGCGGGCGGTTGTTCCGGGCCTGCAGCGGCCCACGAGCTGGCACCCCCTGCCCTTACCCCCAGCCACATCAAATAGGCCCGCCACGCGCTCACGCCGCAGGCCTGTGCGGCCTCACGAAAGATCGCGTCAGCGGTCGCCCGGTCCACCTGGTGCGTGGTGTACAGCCAGTCATGCAGTACGGCGGCCGCGTGGGCCAGTCCACCGGCAAGGAAGAACGCCACCGGCAATCTGGGCACGCTGGCCAGGTCGGTCACGAACCCCTCAGGCACCTCAAACCGCCCGAAGCGTTCAGACCAGTACGCCAGGACCGCCAGCAACAGCCAAGTACCCCGGCCGTCACGGCTTGTGTCGTCAACACGCTCCAGGCGCAGCGGCGTGAGGAACTTCACTTCTTGCTCGCGTCTTGGTGCACGACCTGGCTGCGCGTCACGGCGTCGGCGTTGTAGCTGGCCGTGGCGGTCCACGAGACATGCAGGCCGCCGCAGCCCACGAGGGCGGCAGCGGCAACGATGGCGATCAGGGGGTTTTTCATGGGGTCACCTGTAGATGGACATGGCGCCCACGGGGGCGATGTAGGCGCTGGGGTTGTTGTAGCGGGGGCCGTTAGGCCCTTGCGGGGTCACGTCCCAGCCGGGGGGCACGTAGAAGGCATGGTTGGTGCCCGTGTTTTCTGGGCGCGGCTCCGGATTGATCACGTCGTACAGCCAGGAGCCGATGCTGTTGGAGCCGTCCGGCCAGAATGCGCCGTTGGCGGTCTGATAGATCACGTTTTCGTTGTTCGTCGGGCTGAGCGCCCAGGCGCCATCCTTCACAGCGCCCCAGGCCTGCCCTGCAGCATCGCCAGCGACGCCGGACACCTTGCGCACCGCCCACACCGCCACGGCCACCCCCGCCAGGAGCATCACGCCCTTGACGATCAGGTCACCGGAGACAGGGGCGACTTTCACAGGAACGCGCCCACGATCTGGGCGTCCGTGCGCCCGCCGCGCTGCTCAGGGGTGAGGTGCGCGAACGCGTAGCCGTCAGCCACGGGCTTGCCGTTGGACTGCAGCCAGCCCGAGCCTCCCCAGGACACGGTGCCGTCAACGATGGGTTGCATGGTCCAAGGCGTGGTGGCCGCGATGGGCGCAGCCGCTGGCTTCGGTGGCGGCGGCGCTGCGCTGATGGCGCTGGCGTCGGCCACGGCGGGTTTGTTGGGCGCGTTGACCACGATGGGCTGCGATGCCCACGCGCTGCCGCCGCCCAGGGCGCCGACGAGCGACGACGACCCGGCCAGCGTGGCCTGATCACCCGACTTGCGCAGGTACAGCAGCAGGCCGATACCGGCCACCGCCGCAACGCCCATGAGCAGCTTGCGGTCCATCAGGCCATCCCGTAATTCTGGTCGAAGTAGTCGAACGCCGAGGTGTTCACCGGGTTCACCGGGATGCCATCAGCACCCCCCGCCACGTAGGCGCTGGGGTTGTTGTAGCGCGGGCCGTCCGGACCCTGCGGCGTCACGTCCCACTGGGTTTGTGAACGACCGTCGTACGTGCCCAGCAGGGGCACCGAGCCCGAGCCGCCGCCGAAGCCCTTGAAGAGCTGGGAGAGCGCATTGGCCCCGGCGCCGATCAGGGAGACCTTTTCTTGCGTGGTGGTGGTGGGCGGGCGGCCCATGTAGGCCGGTTGCGCAATCGCGCGGCGCGTCATCAGGTAATAGGCGCCGATGCCGAGCACCAGCAGCAGCGCGAGGTTATTGGGTCCGGGGGAGGATGCAGTGCTCATGTTCAGGCCTCAGTGGTGGTACCGCCCGCGCCAGCGTACGCCTGCAGCAGTGCGGTGAGTTTTCGTTCGGGTTGGTTGTAGCCAGCGCCTGGCAGGCTGGCCCACACCTTGGCAACTTTGCCGATGGCGCGCACCGTGCGCCCGGCCTGCACGTCGCCCAGGGCGCCGCGCTCGCGGATCAGCTCCACAGCCGCCGCGTCCTGACTGGCCGGGCCGAAGTCCGGCAGGTTCAACTTGCCCTGCAGCCCGTCCCAGGTGCGAGCCAGGATCTGGTACCGGCCGGCCGCACTGCTGCTGGTGGTGCGAAACGGCACATAGATGCGCGGATGGTCCGCGAAGCCTTCGAACTGGCCGCCCGCGAACAGGGTGTTGTAGCCGCCGCCCGGGTAGCCCGCGGTGCCTTCGGCGTAGGCGATCATGTCCAGAAAGGCGCGCACGTTAGCGGCGGCCACGTCGGGCGCAACGTTGGACGGTGCATATGTGCTGGGCGACAGGTTCACGATCACATCCTCAAAAAACGTTGTGGTCTGGTCGGGCTCGCTCGCCCCCCATTCGGGCACGAGGTCGGCCCATCCATCGGGCAACGTGCCGCCCCATTCCGGCGCGCCCTGCCCCGCCTGGCGCCGCGCCAGATCGACGGCCACCAGCACCACGACCGCGCCCGCCAGCAGGTACAGCGCGCGGGTCATTCATAGAACTCCCAGACGCCGCCCATGTCAGTCAGCAGGGTGCCGGACGCATTGAAAACCGCCGAGTACACCGCCGCAACAGCGGCCGTTGACGCGGTTCCGAGCTTTCCAACAGGCGCATCCGAACCCGCAGAACTGCTTGGCGAAAACCGCACCATGTAGCCCGTGCCGGACATTGCGGAGGTGAACGTGACCGTGTAGCTGCCCGTGGCGCTGCGCGCCGTGCTGGTGACGTTGAAGCCAGCAACGAACGCGCCCGCCGAGGTCATCCGAACCCACGCCTTGAGCACCGCGCCAGGGATGCCGGTACCGCCCGAGCCTTGAGAAACTGGCATGGTCAGCCTTCCACCGTGGTCACGTTGGCGTTGCTGGCGATATCGCCGATCGCGCGGATTTCTTGCGTGGTGCAGATGCCGCCCGGCAGCTCATACGACCCGCCCGGGATGACGCGAATGCCATTGGCCGCCGTGACCGCGCCCGCGCCAAAACCGATGTACAGATTGCCCGCTGTGTCCTTGTTTTGGATCAGCAGGTACTTGCGGTTTGCATTGGCCGCCAGGAGCTGTGCGCTGGTGCTGGTGACGGTCTTTTGCAGGTTGGCGAAGGCGGCAGACAGCGGCACGTTGTTGGTGCCGACGTTGATCGTCCCGCCCAGGCCGTCGATAAATTTCTTGTCGCCGATGAATACTCGAATCGGGTTGCTCGCGCCCGACACGTCGGTGAAGTTCAGGTAGCTGAAATTACTCTCTTCCAGGCCCTGGCCGCCGATCAGGCCGCGCAGCTCGCCCCAGTCGGCTTGCACGTTCACGGCGCCGGTCGCCGTCATGAGCTTGAAGTAGTCACCGGCCACGAGCAGGCGGTAGGCGCCGTTTGCCGGCACCGTGATGTCATAAAACTGTGTGGGCTTGAGTGCGTTCATTTTTTCACCGCCGCGAAGGCAACGACGGCCATGGCAAGCACGGCGCCAATCAGAATTTTGTCGGTGAGCGCGCCCCGGCCCTTGGCGTCGGCGTAGGCATCTTTCACCATGGACCCGGTGTACTCAGCCGAGTTGAACGCCTTGTTCATCGCCGAAGTTGCCAGCCCGAGCGCACCGCCCAGGGCGTCGCCCGCGAAGTTGTAGGAGTTTTGCTGGGCGGTCTTGTTCGTGGACTCGGCAAAGGCCAGCGCATCGGATTGCGCATTGGCCGCCAGCTTCATGGCACCGCTGCCGAAGCCCAGCGCCTCATTCACGACGTCGCTTGTCAGGTCCAGCGCCCGGCCGCCGAAGTCGTACACCTGGCCCGATTGCTTGCCCGCAAAGTCGAACATGCGGTTGATCACCTCGCCGTCCAGCGCGTTCACCGTCACCGACGATCCACCCTCAGCGGAAATCCCGCCCTGGCCGATCACGCGCCGGTTGTCTTGCTGCCAGACCTGCTGGGCCGTGCTGCTCCTACTGCTGGACATAGAGCCCTTTCGTCATCACCACGCCGGTTTGAATCCAGCCATGGCGGGCGCACTGTCGCGCCACGTGTTCTTGTTTCGTGCACATCGCCACCTGACCCGCGCCGAGCTGCGCGGCGATGCCGCACGCCGCCTGGTCGATAGCGCCGGACCGCATGCGGTCCCCCAGGCTGACGAGCCCGACCACATCGAGCCGCAGACCGAGCGCCAAAGGCACAGGCCGCACGGCCATCAGGGCATGCGCCCCGCCCTCTCGCAGTTCGTACAGCAGGGCGCCGCCGAGCACGTCGCCCGGGCCTTCCAGCGGCCCCCATGGGCTCGCGTCCACGGAAGGTAGCAAGGCCTCGACGTGGGAGCGATCCCAGGGCCAGACGGGGGTTACTTGCGCAGGAGATACCACGCTGCCGCCCCCGCTGCTACCAGCCACCAGTTGATCCCGCCCGAGGCGGCCTGCAGCGCAGTGCCCGAGCCCGCGATGTTCACGGACCAATCGCCGTTGCCACTGGCCGACGTCTGGGCGCCGCGCTGGTCCATGCCCGAGCTGGCCGAGCTGGAGAGCTGCAGCGGCGGCAGGCCGATGCCCGCACCCATGCCGATGCCACCACCGCCAGGGAATGGAAGCGAGAAATTGAGCGCCACGGGTTACCCCTTGGCGAGCAGCACCGCAGCCGCGCCGATGCCCAGCATGATCACCATGGGGGAGATCACGAGGCCACCGCTGGGAGTGGTGGCGATGGGCCGCCCCTCCTGGCTGTAGCTGTACGGCCCGACGACTTGGTACCCGGCGTATGCACTGGGCACGCCGTAGGCGTAGGCATCCTGGCCCGCATTGGACTGGTCAGCGCCGAGCAATGCCCCGGTCAGCGCCCCCACGAACATGCGCATGGGCCGCAGGGCGTCCTGTTGCGCTGTCACGCTGTAGGCGTCACTCATGGGCGCCCCTTAGTAAGCGTTCAGCGGCAGCAGTTCTTCGGTTTCGATGGTGATGGTTTCACCAGCCGAGAACGTGCCGTAGAGCTGCGCCGAGCGCACGCCGCTGATGGGGCGGGTGTCCCAGGTGCGGCCGGTGAGCTGACCATCCTGCACAGGGTCGAAGATCACCAGATTGGCCTGAGGCACGCGGAAGTTGTCCTTTTGGGCGGCCTCGTTTTGCAGCTTGGTTAGCTCGTGCTCCGTGACGCCCTCGCGCACCGTCTTCAGGGCCGTCATGTTGGCGCTGAAAAAGGCGATGCGGCGGTAATTGGAGCCACCGCCCGCGGGGTCCAGGTGGGGCACAGGCAGTGCATAGGTGCCAGCGGCGCCCACGACGTACGTCGCACGGTGGCAGCGCGTCATCAGGGCACGAATACCGGCTTCTGCAGGGTCTGCCGATGGTGGCGAGACGTCGGCGAAGCCCACCAGCGTTGGCGACGTGGCGCCCGCAATGGTGACTTCCAGGCGGGCCGAGCTGATGCCCGAGCCTACCGACAGGTCCAGCGCGCCCGCCTGGCGTGCGTTGACCGTGATGGCCTTGCGGTCCATCAGATCGAGTTTCAGCACGGTCACGTCGGCGGTACCGCCCAGGTACAGGTTTTTCGCGTCCAGCTTGGAGCCGTCCGTTTCGTAGACCACCTTGGCATTGAGCTTGAGCTCAATCTTGGTGATCATGGACTTGGTGAAGGTACCGCCGAGCGTGAACGTCAGTTTTTCGAGCACGGTGCCGAGCAGCTTGTTCAGGTCGCAGATTGCAACGCCGCTGTTGGCGACGTTTTGGAACGGATCAAGGACGATTTGCTTATTCATGGCAAGTCCTCAGATCACAGCGCGTCGCTGATGTAGGGCACGTTCTTGCCCACGATCACACCGGCCACGCCCAGGGCCATCGCCTTGGCGGCGGGGTGACCCACGAACTTGTAAACGGCGAAGCAACCGCCCAGCGCGATTGCAATTTTGGTGAGCTGGGAGCTGGTCAGGTTCATGTCGGCCTCAGGTGTCCGGTGGTTGAAAAATCAATAGCACCGATGACACCGCCGACGCGGCAAAACGCGAAACGCACCGCCTAAGGCACGAGGCCTAAGGCGTGGTTTTGGTGGCGGTTTTTTTGTTGCCGAAGGACAACACGCCGCGTTGAATTTCGATCATGTCGGCCCGCTTTTCTCGCCAATGCAGGTCCGGCAGGTCCATGAACTCGCGCTGATTCAGGCCCCACGAGCGGGCCATGGCCTGCGCGTCTGAGGCGTTGCCCAGGCGGCCCACGTGCACCACGTCGGCATTGGCGATAAACGACTTGTCGCACTCCGCTGGGCGCTGCCCGGCGCCGATGATTGCCACGCGCTTGACCTTGCCGCCGTGCTGATACTCGCGGCCCACGTTGACGAGCTGGCGCCATGCCTGCGGGGCCTTGTTCGCCTTGGTGACTTCGGGCAGCTCATCAACAAACACCAGCACGTCGCCCGCCACCCACGCCGCCTTACAGAACAGGTCGAACTGGGCGTGAATGTCGCCCGCATGGTCCACCAGATACCGCAGGGAAAAGCGCTTCTCGCGGCAGGCCTCAATGAAGCCCGGCAGGCTGGTGTGCGGCTCGCCCATGCCCACCAGCGACGGGTCGTGCTTGAAGTCCCACACCATCAGCCGGGGCGGGTTCAACCTGGCAATGAGTTGCTTCACCCAGGCGGTTTTTCCGGTGCCACGGGCGCCGAAGGCCGCATAGGTGAGGGCCTTGCCCTTCATGCTGGCTGGGGCGCTGGTGGCGCCGCGTCCACGGTGCGCGCGGCATCGCGCTGGGCCTTGGCGTCCAGCTCCATCACGACGGCCTGCACCAGCTCTCGGGCAATGCCAATGGTGCCCATCAGGGCCGTGATTTCCTCGACGTAGTCGCCCAGGGCACTGGCGAGGTTCCACCCGCGCTTGTCGGCCACGCGGCCCCACAGCTCGCCCAGCTGCTCTATCTTGGCATCGGTCAGCACGGCGGCCGGGCTGCGCAGGTCGAACAGCACGCACGCCGTGTCGCGGCAGAGCTGCAGCGTGCCCGCGATGATCGCGCCGTTGGTCTGCTGTGGCGGCACCTGCTCAGGCCCTGCCCCGCCCTGCTCTGACTGGCTAGCCTGCGTGTCGTCGTGGAGCTGCTGGGCGGCCATCGCAAGGGCGCCCAGGTCATCGGGCTTTGCGTTTTTGTCGGTCATAGGTTTTCCAGGGAGAAAGGGTTGTTGGCGCGCGGCGCGCTGGGGCCCTTGGCGAGCGCGTTTGCTTTCGCTGGCGATATCGGCTCAGGCGGCCCCGGTTCGGGCTCTGGCTCCGGCGCCGCATCGTCATCCAGGCGCGTTTGCGCCATCAGGTCGCGGTGGGCCTTGGTGCCCAGCGGCGCCCAGCGCTCAGTGCCGCACTTGTGGCACTTGCTCTGCAATTTGCCCCCGCCCGTTCGGTTCACCGTGGCATCGGTGCACGTGCAGGCGGGGTTGCAGCATGGGGTTTCACCGATGCGCGGCATGGCTTACAGCGCCTTCAGGTCGGCCACGGCCACCACGAGCACGACGCCGTCGCTGTCGAACTTCACAGCGACTTCATCCGTGATGGATGGATTGACGGCGTGGACCACGCCAGCTTGACCCTTGCGGGGGTGTTCCTCACCGATGACTTGCACGGCGGTCCAGACGGAAAAACGGTTCATCTCTCACTCCTTTTGAATTGCCGGGGACCCGCCCGGCGCGGTTTCGTGCCACCCGAACCGCCGCAACTTCTGCTGGCGGCGCCGGACCGGCGCAAACATCGACGGGGGCGGCGCGTTCCAGTCGCGCGGCCCCGTACAGTTATTGACATGAATCCGAGTGCTCGCCGCTTCGCGGCTGCGCTTGAAAACCCCGGCCGCGATGGCCTGCGCTGCGCCCTTGTGGACGCCCCCCATGAGCCACTGCGCGCGCTCTGACTCCACCTCCAGAACCTGCAGCCGCTCCATGGGTGCTGCGTGCTTCAGGTGGGCCATGTGGGCCGGGACAAACAACTCCACGCCCGCCGACCACACGCCAACCGTGCGATCTGGTGAGGCTTCGCCGTAGCGGGTTTTGGCGGCGTTCTTTTCCTTGATCAGCTTGATCCGGAGGGCCTTGCGACAGGTGCCCACGCCGCCCTGCGCGCCGTTGTATTTGGCCCAGGCATTGGCCTGCAGCGTGCCGTCCAGCAGCTCCAACTGCTCGCCCTGCTCCGGCTGCGGATTCATGGCCTCAATGGCCCCGCGCAGCGCTGCCGGGGCGTGGTCCGGCACGTTCTCAGGATGGACCCGGCGCAGCTCTCGCCACACCCCCACCGGGGCACCGCCGATCTGCTGGAACTGGCGGATTCCCCACTGCTGGGACCACGCTTTGACGCGGCGCGACGACTCGATAGCGGGCTTGCCTTCAAGGTCCACGCCCACGCCGTTGCCGTCGATATTTTTGGACACGTACTTGATGACGTAGCCCACGGCCGAGCCCCTGGCCCAGTCGATTTTTTCGAAGTCCACGCGGTAATCCACGGCGCCACGTTCTTCGGGTGAGTCGTTCTCCAGAAAGCACAGCAGGAACAGGTCTTGCAGCTTGCATTCCAGCGCTGGCGGGAAGAACAGCAGCAGGTGCCAGTGGGGCGTGCCGTCGTGCTGCGGCTCAGCGATCCGGAAGCCGTACCACTGCTTTGAAATCTCGCCGCGCTTGAGCGCCCGGCCCCGCGTGCGGCAAAGTTTCCACTGCTCAGAGAGGTATTCCTGCCCGTCGCGCGGTGTCAGGTGCGCATAGCGCGGGTTATCCACCACCCTGTCGCCGCGCGTGGTGGCCTTGTGGAACCGGCTTGGACACGTGACCGTGACCATGTACGCGATGTGCCCGCAATCCTTGGCGATCAGCTCAAATCCGGCGATGCGCGTCAACAGCTCATGGCGCCTGATTTCCTGATTCGCCACGCCCTTTGCGGCCAGCTCTGCCAGGGTGTACGCCTGGCCCATGTCGTTCACGGCCACCACCGACTGCAGCGCCGCCACGTTGCCCGCGCTGCGCGCTGCGCTGCGCTTCACCTGGTCATCGGAGCAGTACAGCCCGGCCGTGCGCCGGACCATGCCGATATCAATCTCTACCGCGCCGATGGTGCGCGCATGCAGCTTGCGGTAGACCTTGCGCCAGAACCTGGGGCAGGCCATGCGGGCCAGGGCGCCCCCGCGCTCCGATGGCTTGCGCCAGCGCCACACGTCCAGCATGCCTCGCCGGTCCAGCAGGTTTTTGCAGAAGCCCGCCAGCATCAGGGGCACGGCTCGCAGGCCGAACCTGTCACGCAGCCAGGAGAAGCTGGGGCCGACGCGTAGCAGGCGCTCCAGCATGCGCAGGCGCCGCCTGAAGTCGCGCGCTGTCACGTCGGCCTGCTGGCAGATATCCGAGTCCGATGCGTCCGGCCGGATGCCGCCGCGCTCTGAGTCGGTCAGCTTGGAGACCGCCTCAGCCCAACGGCCTAAGGCGGCCGCCGTGGACTTGGGGCCGAGGCGCTCCCTTAGGCGGGCTTTCCACGATGACGGGAACCGGTCTACCAGGGTGTTCAGGCGGATGCTTTCCCAGGTGAGGTACAGCGAGCCGACGTAGTTGCGGGAGTGGCGGCCGGCTGTCATTCCCAGACCCCGTACACGTGATAGCCATGATCCTCAGCCATCTGCAGCGCGTACCGCATGCCCACAGCAAAGCCCGATCCCCACGACACCGCAGGCCACCAGATGAAACCATCGTCGTAGGAGCATATCGAGGCAAACCGCGATCCAGGATTGAGCAACTGGTAGCGGCACAGCGCCATCAATTCATCGTCGCTCATGGCCCCACCCGCACCAGCGCGCCGAAGTCATCCACGACGGCGCAGTAGTTGCGCGCAGCAGTGAGCCATTGCGGCGTGCCCCACTGGCCCCACTCTGCCACCAGCCAGCACCCAGGCTGCATTGCAGACCGCGAGCGGAACCAGCCAGCGAAAGAACTGCAGCCGTGGCAGCTCAGGAACGGGTTGCCGGTCATGCGAACTCGTCGTCAGGCACATAGCGCACTGAGCGGCGCTCGCTGCGCACGATGCCGTGCTCACGGTGGCGCTGCAGCGACGATGCCGCGATTGCCAGGGCGGTTTCGTGGCCGAGGTTCCGGCTGTCCACTTCGGTCTGGGCACTCTCGCGGGTGGCGTGCTCGCTGACCGAGGCCCAGCCCAGGTGCGAGTGGTGGTAGGCCACGGCGTAGCCCGTGGGGATGGCGACGAGCAGGTACTTTTTCATGGCTTGTTACCTGCGGCCCAGCGCACTTGCGTGGCTGCAAACATCAGGGCTTCGGCCAGCTCGTCGGCTAACTGGGGCGTCAGCGCTTCGCTGAACACGAACGGCCCTTTCGCAACGGTCACGCGGACCTCATCCCCCACGTTCTCAACCGCGAGCGTGACGCCGGTGCACTTGATCACTGTTTTTGACATGGCTCAGGCCCTCGCCGCTACAGTGGCAGCTTTCACAGGAGAACCGACATGCGCATCCCCAAACCCGGCGAGATCCTCGCCAACGCGGCCGGTCAGAAGTGGGTTGTCGAGGCCGTGCGAACGGCCGACGATTTCGCGGACGACCTTGACGAAGACGAGGCGCTGAGCCCTGGCTATTTCCAGATCGATCTTGTTGAAGGAACAGACCCCGACGATATCGACGCCGTCGGGCTGGAACACGATGACACCAGCTTCGCGCAATTCCTCAAAGAGAACAGCATCACTCTCTGAGAACAGCAGCGGCCTGCGGTAAGAACTCCAGACGGTTCGCCCGGTCCCTGCGGACGCCAGCCAAAGGCGGCTGCGCCCCTCATCCATTGCCAATTTCAACATCGTCGATTCCCATCCGTCGGTCCCCGCATTGACGCCCCCAAGGGGGCCAGCGGTGGATGGGGGAACCGACGAAAGTGACCACCCGAGCCGCTGACGGTGTGGACTTTAGTTCAACCCCCTACATCCGTTCAACAGGGTTTATCTATTGCGCGGAATAGTTCAATAGCCATGGACTACGAACAAATTGACGTTCATGGAGCATGTACTACCATTCCGCCTTAGGAACACCGCCTTAGGAGCCGACGAATGAAAGCAGCAGATTGGATCGACCGCGTACGCGCGCAGAAGGAATGGAGCAGCGACTACCGTGTCGCTAAGGAGCTGGGCTTCAGGGCCAGCACCATCAGCCAGTACCGCAGCCACGGTGGCACTTTGGACGAGAGCATCGCCCTCAAGATTGCCGCCGCACTGGACGAGCAACCCGAAATCATTTTGTTGGACCAGGCCATCGAGCGGTCCAAAAACGATGAGGCAAAAAGCGCCCTATCGCGCGCCCTCAAGCGCCTTGGAGGCGTTGCCGCTTGTGCGCTAGTTGCTACTACTTTGGTAGCACCTCAGCCAGCACAGGCAAGCGGTAGCACTGAATCTCTGTATATTATGTTAAATGACGTGAACACATTGGCATCCTGTACGGCATCGACAACGAGTACCTAAGCAAACTTGTACGCTAAAAGCACAGGAAAGTTGTACGTTAAAGCGGTATCTAGGACGTACCCTCAGATAAGCCAGCGGCGTCGGGAGACGGCCGACAGAAATTGGGCCGGAAACTTGAACCTCTTTCGTGTCGCACGCGGACTCGGCGTGGGAGCCCAATCTTGTCGCGATCTTTTGGGACACGGGAACAGAGATCGCTCCTCAACGCTAGATGCCGGAGAAGTCGCATCCACGTTTAGCCCATCGTGTAATCTCGGCAGAATGACGGCTCCGCCAGATAACTTCTCGACCGATAAAAGTCGCTCATCGGCTTGCTACGCGTCCGCAGCACAGTCGGCGGGTTTTTTGCGCGCTGGCGACAAGTATCGGCGCGACCGCATGGACGCAGCCGACATGCTCTCGATTGAGGAAGCGGCCGAGGTGGCTGGGACTAGTCGGAATGAGATTGAGGAGTGGATCAAGTCGCATCGCTGCATTGCCGTTTTCGATCGATGCCGTCAGTACAAATTGCCTCGCTGGCAGTTAGAGCCCAACGTGTGGAATGTTCTGCAGTCTCTGACATCGGCTCTTTGCGCGACTGATGGCTGGCAGGTGCTGGTCTTTTTAGAGACACGAGCACTGGCTTTAGGCGGAGAGACGCCGCGGACCGCACTAGAACAAGGCGTGAATGCGCAGCGCATCCTGGCACTGGCAACTGCGGAGGCTCATTGATTAACTAGTGCGATTACTCGCTCTTGCTTTGCGAGTTTTCACGGTGGGCTTCACCGAATCGCTAGTCGGCAATCGATCGCGAAGTTCGTTGAGGACGGCGAACATCTCAGTGCTGCGCTGTTCAAGCTTTCCTCGCAAGTCCTTCGTCTCGTCTCTGGCCGCGTGCAGATCTTTGACCAGACCTGCTTTCTCCGCCTGCAGTGCCCCCACGAGGGCCTCCAGCTCTCGAGCTTTCTCCAGCGAAGCCGACAAGGACTTGGCAGACTCCCGGGCGTCGCCCTCCAGTTTGAGTGTCAGCCGCTTCGATTCTTGGCGCGCACGGTCCACCTCTGCATTAAGTCTGCGCTCCTGAGCCTGCGCACGCTCCTCTAGACGCGTGCGTTCTCCCCGGTGGTTAATCTCCATTTCCTCTTGGCGCCGACGCTCTGCATCCGCTGCCAGTCGGAGCTGCTTGCTCTCTGAGCGTGACGCAGCCAGCATTTCCTGGGTTCCAGCAAGTTGCTGCTGCAGCTCCTGGATAAGACGGCTCATCTCGGCGATCTGCGCATCCCTGGCCTGCATTGCCAGATCATAGGCTTCGCTTCGGTCGGTCAGGCGCTGTGTTTCCTGTGCCAGGAGGTCTTGCGCCTGGCGTAACGTCTCGGCTTGCGCACTCAGCTCTTTACGAGCTTCAGTGAATTGAGCCGTTGCACGCTCGTCTGCGTGCTGGAGGGCCCTGCCCCAGATGGCTTTTGCAGCCCTGACAACCGGCGCGGGCAAAGGGATTTCGGCGCCGCCATCTTGCTCAAATGCATCCACCGGCGAATGCAGCCGCTGGGCCAGCGAGCCATACCAACCATCAAGCATTGGTCCCACAGTATTGGGGGAACCACGGCCGAGCTGTTGGCGCACGCGCTCGATCGTCGGCCGCTCCCCGAGTCTGAGAACGGTGTCGGCGGCTGCCCAGACCTCTTCCGTTTGCACACCACGCGGGCCTCGCACAATTTTTGACTGCATCGCCCTACTCCACTAAAATTTTACCCACGATAATCGATGCTTATCGCGACTCACTGCAACAACTAGTTGTAAACAATACATCATATGTAGTGTTTTTTGAAATTACGGTCTTTCAACCTCAGTTTCGACCATGCGCCTGCCTTCCCTGAAAAGTGTTTCCTCGCTGGAGCCGTCTTCCCTGTCGCAGGTGACTGCGCAGGCAGTGGACGAATTGATGCGCGAGGGCGAGTCCGCGAACACGCTGGCGAGCTATCGCTCAGCGCTGCGTTATTGGGCTGCTTGGTTCAGCGTTCGGTACGGGCAAGGCATCACGTTGCCACTGCCTGCGAACGCCGTTCTGCAGTTCATCGTGGATCACGCACAGCGGACCACAGCCGATGGCCTGGCTCACGAGCTGCCGCCTGCTATTGACCAAACGCTGGTGGATGCGGGATTCAAAGGTAAGCCAGGCCCGATGGCCCTCAACACATTGATTCACCGGATTGCTGTGCTGTCCAAGGCCCACCAGCTCCGAGAGCTGAAAAACCCTTGCCAGGATCCCAAAGTCCGCGAGTTGCTGGCCAAGACCCGCCGGGCCTACGGCAAACGTGGCGCGCTTCCTCAGAAGAAAGATGCGCTAACAAAGGATCCATTGATGGCAATCTTGGACACCTGTGATGAGTCACTTAAGGGAATCCGTGACCGCGCCCTCCTCCTCTTTGCCTGGGCTTCGGGCGGGCGCCGCCGGTCTGAAGTGACGGGGGCGACGATGAAGAATCTTCACCGGGTGGGCCCCAGCAGCTTTACCTACACCCTCGCCTACTCCAAAAGCAACCAGACTGCCGCTGATCGGCCCGAGAATGTGAAACCGCTGGAGGGCATTGCGGGGGATGCTCTGCAGGTCTGGTTGACGGCTTCGGGCATCGTGGACGGTGCACTATTTAGACAGGTCAGGAAAGGCGGGCATCTTGGCCAACCGCTTTCCCCTGCCGCCGTGCGAGATATTGTTCGAGAGAGGGCAAGGCTCGCCGGGCTCCCAGACGTGTTTTCTGCGCACTCGCTGAGGTCCGGGTTTGTGACCGAGGCGGCTGTGCAGAAAGTGCCGCTGGCTGACACGATGTCCATGACAGGACACAGGAGCGTTGCGAGCGTTGTGGGGTACTACCGCCCCTCAAACGAAAACCCGGCCGCGAAGTTGCTCTAACAAACCATTGCAACAATTCGCTCAACGGCTGCTTTGCAGCGTTGCGGCAAATCCTCGGCCATTGGGCGAACAGACGATCGGTGCCAAAAAGCAATCGCTGAGCTTGGTTTAGATCAGAACAGGTTGTAGCCAATTGCCGGGCCACCCTTAGCAGATGGTCAGCGTGCAACGTACTTCAGTCAGGCTGTGCTCCCCCCCGCACGACGCCGGGGAGTGAGCGCGGCGGTACGAAGCGCGATAGAGGACATCCTCCGAGCCAGTGGCCTTACCACCTTATGGGTTCAGGTTAACAACAGAGATTCGAGTTTCGGGCTGGGTGTGAGGCTTCGGCTTCTTCGCAGCGGATATGCGGTGGACCGTACGCGAGTTGAGCAACGCTGCCTTGGAAAGTCAGAGGGACCAGTGCAATCGTTGAGCGATGAGGCTCTGGCGCATGCTTACATACTGCCCCTTCATTTCAAGAAGACTCTTCTTTGATCTGCTGGGCCAATCAGCGGTAGCTCTGTCAAGAGCGTCCGTGCCGCCCCGCAGGGGTGGCTGACTGAGTGATTCTATGGAACACGATGAAAACAAGTCCACCGTCATGAAGCCGTCAGAACCTGGGAGACGGTGAGTCCGCCGATCAGCTATCACCAGCTGGTCAAGCAGACCTGGATGGAGCTTCAGCCAGAAAGTGCACTGATGCTCCGAGCAGAGGTGGGTTCAGGCTGCAGATGGGGAACCCTCCAGAAAGCAGGAGGCAACCAGTGGTAGACGTACCCAACGTCGCTTTCTGGCGGCGTCCAATTCAGCACTAAGGGTTCGTCCAATTCGACATTGGTGGCTCGTCCAATTCAGCATTGAGGCACTCTCGTAATTAGAACAAGACACTTTCGAAAAGGTATACCCCCCTCCAGCGCCGCTGCGCGTTGCAGCGGCCCTGACCGAAGCTATAGAGTTGGAAAGCCGCATTTCAATACGCAAAGGTATAGAGTGTCCGGGAGGTCCGCCCTGGTCCGTTTTAGCCTACATGTCCGCCGCGGGGCTTTCTTCCTTGTGACTCTAAATGGTTGACAACTCTGGAACGCCGTTTCTTGTGACGCAACACTGCAATCACTGCGCTCTCCAGCATTCCATTGCGGATGCATTTGTTCCCCGTGGCGGGACGACTGGCACGCCCATAGTCTTGATCGCAGCGACTCGGTTCATCAACGGGACATGCTGGGTATTGCAGTTGGACCTAAAGGTGGTGATTGAGGCAATGCTCATGCTCACGACATAGGGTTCGCGGGCCTTGACCACGATCCAAAGATGGATGATATGTGCTCTTTCATGGTGTCCGCTCTGAATTTCTCGCAGTCCCGTGTTTTGCAGTTCGTGGTACGGCGCTGTCGGCGCAGCTTTCAGCTTTGACGTACACCGCATCACCAACGACCAACTTGGAATTGATCGGTACTGCCACGGTCCACCATTCTGGTTTTCCCACCTGGCTCCACCGGATTCGAGCAAATCGACGAGGTGCGAGCATGCTGGGATCGTTTGTGCAGGACTGTGCATATCGGTGACGCAGGCGGTCGTTTTCGCCAACGGCTTCCACTACACCCTCCCTCCAGCCGTTGCTCCACGGGTAGTGCCCCTCATAGATAGGGGGTGCAGCACAACCTAAGAGGAGCCACGAACACAGCAATACTGAAAGTTGTTTGATCGGATAGTTGATATCACCTCCTATTTAGGAGCATTCGTTGCTGCGAGGTACTTGCATGGGCTTTGGCAGCGCCAGCATCTGGTAAGGTCTCTTGTTCTTCTCATTAAACGGCTCGCATTCCTTCGCGCTTTTCAGCGAGCATCTCCATTTCTGAGTCGCGACAATCTGCGCAGATTAATCCGTGTGGTCTATCTCTGGCTGTATCTGACACGTTTGTTTTTCTCCGGGTGGTGTTTAAGCCATAACTGCCTGATACATCAAAGAAGAGCCGCCGTCAAAAGCATGCCGAGCATTACCCAGACCAGCTTTCCAGGGACACCGGGAATTATTCGTACGGGCATGATGGGGTGCTGGTCTTCCAATCAGCGCTGTTCAGAGGCGGCCACAGGGTTGAGGTCCGATTTGGCGACTGGTTTATAAATCGCCACTCAGTCCTCCTGCAGGTCCCACACCAAGTGGGCGTCAATCATGAGACGGCTCTGGGCACGTAGTACTTCGATGCGGGCCTGTTCAGAGGCCATGGTCGCGACTAGCGCTTGCTTTCGGGCGAGCAGAAGCGTTTGCAGGTCGACCTCTCCCAACGCGTAGGCGCGCTGCGTGAGTCGCGCACTGCTCTGAATGGAAGCAAGTCCCCGTGAGCTCAGCGACCAGCGTTCGAAGCTGCCCGTCGCATCGATGTAAGTAGTGATGACCTCCATCTCCAGCTCGCGGCGCTTGCCTTCCAGCCGGGCGCGAGCGGCTTCTGCTTCTTGCAGGGCCTGAAGCATTCGCTCATTGCGGTATGCGCCACCAAGGGGAATGCTCACGCTCACCCCATAGACACGCTCGCTGCGCCGCGCCTCGGACGCGACAAAGACCCCGACCGTGGGATCGGGTGTCCGGTCGGCGCGCATGCGGTCCGCCGACAACGCGGCTTTTCTGGCTTGGCCCTCGGCAATGCGAACAGGATCACTTTCCGCCAGAATGCGTTCGTACCATTGCGCTTGCCCCGTCTCCAGTGGACGGGGGTCGGTAACGAGCTGGGGCAGCTCCGTGATCAGCGGAAAGCGTGCGCGCAGCTTGGCCTGGGCTTTTGCTTCGGACGAGGCTGCCGCACTGAGTTGCCGATCCATCTCAATCAGGTCGGTCGTCGCCAGGTTGACGTCCAGCAAGGAGGCGTCTCCCGCCTTGCGGCGGCTTTCCACGGCCATGAGGCTCTCCTGCGCAAACCCACGCTGCTCGCTGACGACCTCCCTGAGCCGGCGGGCGGCGATCACATCCATCCACAGGTCGGCCAGCGCCAGTGCGGATTCATGAATCGCCTCGCCGACCTGTGCCTTGGCGATGATGTTCTCCGCTTTGCCGATGTCCCCGTCCAGCCGCGCCTTGCCCCCGATGCGGAAAGCCCGCTCAAGTCCAGCTTCCCATTCATTGGAGCGTCCACCGGCGTCATATCTGCGGCTTTGGACCGTCGCCCGAGTGACCCACTCATGCGATCCCTCGCGCAACGCTGCGGCGCCATGCCCTGCGGCCGCGAGAAGGCGTCGCGCCTCGAGCACAGTCGGATCCTGCTCGAGCGCCTGGCGTACCAGAGGCGTCGGCAGCAATGCAGGTGCTGAGTTGGTCACCCACGCGCCAGCAGGCACGCTCAAAGTCATCAACGCGGCCGATCCCGCCATAGCAATCCACTGTTTCATTCCACCACCCCTTCAACGCTCAGTTGATAAGCCCAGTAGCACAACCCTGTGCCCTTGAATTTCAGGTGCACCATTACCAGCGTGCTGTTCAACTGTTCCTCCGATACGACTAACTGGACCTGCACAGAACTGCTGCGCCCCATGACCTGTTCCTCCCCAGAAAGGCTGCCGTGTGGCGTGCCGTGGCTGAAGGTCGGTGTGCTTGTGAACACTTGGCCGGGTACGGCCGTCAGCAAGGCATCAAGCAGCTTCTCAGCGATGTCCGGGCCGCAAACCAATGAAAGACAATGTTTAGGCATGTGCTGCCTCCTTTGCAGGGGCGTCGCTTGGCCTCTTGGCATGGGCGAAGCGCAGATAGAGGATGGGCAGGAGAATCAGTGTCAGCGCGGTTGCGGTGATGAGGCCTCCGATCACCACGATGGCCAGAGGTCGCTGGATCTCGGAGCCGGGACCCGATGCGAACAACAGGGGAATGAGCCCGAACGCCGTGATCGCCGCGGTCATCAGCACGGGCCGCAGCCTTCGACGCGCCCCCTGGGTTACGGACTCCAGGAGCGACAGGCCTTCTGCGTGCAACTGGTTGAAGTAGCTGACCAGCACCACACCGTTGAGCACAGCGATGCCCAGGAGCGCGATGAAGCCTACCGATGCGGGCACGGAAAGGTACTCACCCGTCAGCCATAGAGCGAAGATGCCACCGACCAGCGCGAACGGGATGTTGCTGAGTACCAGCAAAGCCTGCCGCACCGACCCGAACGTGGTGAACAGCACCAGGAAGATCACGCCAAGCGACAGCGGGATCACCAGCGTCAGCCGTTCAGCGGCGCGCTGCTGGTTCTCGAATTGGCCGCCCCAGGCAATGCGGTAGCCGGTGGGGAGCTGAACGGCCTGTCCGATCTTTGCCTTGGCTTCCTCGACAAAGCCGACCAAGTCCCGGCCCGTGACGTTCGCGATCACCACGCTGTAGCGGCTTCCCATCTCTCGGTCGATCTTGACCGGGCCGCTGTCGCGCTCCAGCTTTGCAAGCTCTTGAAGAGGGACGTTCATGCCGTCGGGCGTGGTGATCGTGAGGGCTGCGAATTCAGAAGGCGAAGTCTTCACGCCATCGAGTCCGCGCAGGACGATGGGAATGCGCCGGTTGCCTTCAATCACAGTCCCGGCACGCTGGCCTTCGACTTGTACCCGCAGGTCGTCTTGGACGTCCTCGACTGACAGCCCATACCGCCCAACTGCCGCGCGGTCCACCACCACACGCAGGTACTGCACGCCGTCGTTCTCCACGGTGTATACGTCCTGGTTGCCCGGAACCTGTTTCATGAGGCCTTCTATCTGCCCAGCCAACTCATTGAGTTTGTCCAGGTCGGGTCCGAACACCTTGATGGCAATGTCCCCCCGCACGCCGATGATCATCTCCGACACCCGCATGTCGATAGGCTGGGTAAAGCTGTAGCTGATGCCCGGCAACTGGTCGAGTACCCCGCGGATCTTCTCGATCAACTCATCCTTGTTGGCAAACTTCCATTCCGAGCGAGGCTTGAGGACCAGGAAGGTATCGGTCTGGTTCAAGCCCATCGGGTCGAGGCCGATTTCGTCGGAACCCGCACGCGCCACCACCCCCGTGATCTCGGGGATTTCCTTCATCAGCGCCTGGTGGATCTTCAAATCCAGCGCAGCAGTCTCCTCCAGGCTCACCGAGGGCAATTTCTCGATCCCCACGATGATGTCGCCTTCATCCATCTGAGGCATGAAAGTCTTGCCCACGAACGAGTACACCACCGCTGCCGCTACGAGCATCAGACAGGCGACCACGTAGACCACGCGCTCGCGGCGCAGGGCGAACGCGAGCGCCGGCTCATAGGCCTTTAGCAACTTGCGTGGCAGCCAGGGTTCTTGGTGCGACACCTTGGTCAAGAGGAAGGAAGAAAGCACTGGAATGATCGTCAGCGACAACACAAGGGAGCTGGCAAGCGCGAAAACAATGGTCATTGCGACGGGCACGAAGAACTTGCCCTCCAAACCCTGCAGCGTAAGCAAGGGCAAGAACACCAGCACGATGATCAGCACACCGGCAGCCACAGGGGCCGCCACTTCGCGCACCGCTCGAAACACGATGTGCAGCCGTGGCAACTTGCCTTTGGATTCGTCCTCGGCCTGGTGCTGGACAATGTTTTCCACGACCACGACGGCGGCATCCACGAGCATGCCCAGCGCGATGGCCAAGCCGCCCAGGCTCATCAGGTTGGCGGACATGCCGGCAGCGCGCATGAGGAGGAAGGTGGCCAGCGCTGAGAGAGGCAGAACCACGGCGACCGACACGGCGGCGCGGACGTTGCCGAGAAAGGCTCCGAGCAGTATCAGAACCAGCACGGTGGCCTCGATCAACGCGCGGGACACCGTGCCAACAGCTTTCTCCACCAGTTGGGCACGGTTGTAGAAGACCTTGAGTTCGACGCCGACAGGCAAGGTCGGTTTGATGTCTTCAATCTTGCGGGTGACGCCTTCAACCACCTTTTGTGCGTTTGCCCCGGCCAAACCCAGGACAAGGCCTTGCACGGCCTCGGCCTTGCCGTCCATGGTCACCACGCCGTAGCGTGTGACACTGCCATCGCGTACCTGTGCCACGTCCTGCAGGCGTACGCTGCCGCCCTTGTCGTACTTGACGACGATTGCCATCAGGTCGTCCTTGGTGCGAATGCTGCCCTCGCTGCGCACCAGCAGGACTTCATCGCCTTCACCGAGCCGACCCGCACCGTCGTTTCGGTTGTTGGCATCGATGGACGCTTTTATCTTCGCGGCGGACAGACCGAGGGCGGACATCCTGACCGGATCGAGCACCACCTCAAAGCTGTGCACCTTGCCGCCTAGCGCGTTCACATCGGCAACGCCGGGCACGGAGCGCAGCGCGGGCCGGATCACCCAGTCGAGCAGGCTGCGCCGCTCCTCCAGTGTCATGCTGGGCGCCTCCACAGTGAACATGAACATTTCGCCCAGCGGCGTGGTGACGGGCGCCATGCCACCAGTGATGCCAGGTGGCAGGTCAGCGCTGATGTTGGCCAAGCGCTCGGATACCTGCTGGCGGGCCCAATAGATATCGGTCCCGTCTTCGAAATCGACGGTCACGTCCACCAGGCCGTATTTGGTCACGGAGCGCAAGATGCGCTGCTTGGGAATGCCCAGCATCTCCACTTCGATGGGGATGGCCACTCGGCTTTCGATCTCCTCCGGCGTCATGCCGGGCGCTTTCATGATGATCTTGACCTGTGTGCTGGACACGTCAGGAAAGGCGTCGATGGGCAGATTCTTGAAGGCGAACCAGCCCGCTCCCGCCAGCAGGACTCCGGCCAGCAGCACGAATAGCCGCTGCGCCAGGGCAAATTGAACAAGGCGTGACAGCATCTCAGTTGCTCCCGCCCTTGCCCTGCCATGCCGCCTTGAGCGCAATCACGGACGCGGTGGCAATCTCCTGGCCAGCCTGCAGCCCACCCGTCACGCGCATCGTCTGCCCCGCACTGGCCAGCACAGCGACTGGGGTCGCCACGAAGCCTTTGTCCGTGCGCACGAACACATAGGCTTTGTCACCCTGGCGCACCACCGACTGCAGCGGAACAGACCAGCCCTCGCTGGCGCCTGCGAACGGCACTTGCACCTGCACGATCTCACCTGGCCGAAGCTGCTCCGCCCCCTTGGTGATCGCAGCCTTCAGAGTCAATATCTGGTTGTCACTGACCGATGGGCTCATGCTGAGCGCCTCGCCCAGCACACCGCTGCGCCCCAGCACCACAATCGGCGCTCCCTTTGACCCAGAGATCTGCACAGTCCGGGCTGATGGAATCTGAATGTCCAGCCCCAGCTTGCCGGGATTGTAAATACGCAGCAGCATGTCCGCTTGCTGCACGCGCTGGCCCGGTTTGACAGAAAGTTCAGCCACCATGCCCGCAGCCTTGGCGCGAACGGTGACCGTGGACTCGACGTTGCTCCCGTTGGTGAGGCTGCGGATCCTGGCGCTGTCCAGGCCTGCCAGGCGCAAGGCCACCTCGGCCTGCCGCTTGCGCGCTGCGTCCTGGGCTGCCGCCGCCTCTGCCTCTTGCACACGTCGCTCGGGAATGATCCCTTCCGAGAAAAGCTGCCGTTCCCGCTGCAGGGCTTTTTGCGACAGCCGGCTGCTCGAATCCACCTCCATCAGCTTGAGTTGAAGCTCGCCAAGTTCAGGGCTGATCAAGCGCATCAGCGGCTGCCCGGCTTTGACGGCATCGTTTTCAGCGACCAGTAACTGGTCTATCACGCCGGCCAGCGGCGCGCTTACCACTTGTTCCTGGCCCGGGGCCAGCACTACACGGGCGGAGTAGGTCTGGCCCGACGAGTCGTCAGACTTTTCAAGGCGTTGCACTTGCACGCCGAGTGACTGCATCTGTGCAGCACTGACGGAAAACTCGTCAGCCGCAAAGGCCGCGAGCGGTGCAGCGATCAGACAAGGGAAGACGAAAACGGCCAGGCGGCCAAGCGCCAGCCGGGAAAAACGGTACAGCATCGGAAAACTCCACAAACGACCTCGGCCCTGGAAACAGGCGAGCAGTCAAGAAAAGCGAAAAAACGGGCTTTTCAGGCGTGGAGCGGGGGCGCACGACCCCCAGGAGGCAAACTTCGAAAGGATGGATACGCTGGCACGACATAGGTCGGCCAGACGGGATGCTCCTGTAACCGCACAAAGTCGAAGACCTCGGCAAAAGCAAAGAACAGAGCGTGGGGTTCGCTGGCCGCGCTCAGTTGGCTTGTTGCGGCCTGCAACTGCACGGCCATGGTGGCGTGCGCGAAAAAGGCCGAGTTGTCACCGTCGTCCAAATGCAGTGCGTCGACGCTTGCACCATCCTTCAGCGCACCGATCCACGAACCGTCAATTCCTGAGTCGTGGTGGTGCTGGTGTAGAGGGGATGCGATCTGGTCCCAGGCGAGAACCAGCACCATCAGCCATTTGGCAATCCACATAGCACGCGCCAGCGAGACCGGAGACCGGCTCATCTGGAAGGGGAGTTCGCGCGCAAAGGAAGACATGTGGGGCCGGGTGTGGCAGCGGCGTGTATTGTGCCTCAGCCGGTGTGTTTTCGATGCCTGCTTACAAGACAAATTAGGTGGTTCGAGCACTCGCACTTGGGACCAATGCCGAAGATCGCGAGCGCCCTACGGAGTTCGCACGCGATCAATCGCCTGCGCCGAATAGTTCTTGCCGGTGCTCGTGTTCATCCGCAGGTCATGGCCAGGTACTCTTGCTGTACCTGCTCTCTTGTCTTCCCCAGCCCCGTCGTTCTGAGCGGCAGCGGTGCGCTGGGAATACATGGTGATGTCCTTCTTGTTGTGATGAAACCGTCGGCGACCTGCCTTCGCTATGCCGTTCGACATGGATCAAAATTGTAGAAGGTCGGCACCGACAGGACCCCAACGCGTAGATTACAAACTTGTAATCCACTGCCGGCGTGCAGTCCAGGTCGATTGCGCGACTAAAGTTCTGCTTACTTCAGGACTAGTCGGACCTGACTAGATATCTGCATTGGCGCCGCCACCCAGTGAATCCGCCCGCGCTCCGTTAGTGGCTAGCGAGGCCAGCGATGGTGTTCGTCGTCGATCACATAAACGTGGGAGTGTTGTTGTCCGACGCCCAGGCTCACGCCGACGAGATGCGGATGGCTGGCTGGCAGGTCGTCGTGGGTGTGCGGCAGCTCCGCGGGTTCAGCGTCGGGCCACAGCATTGCCGACGCGACAATCGCGGCCACCGCGACCACTCCGAGCGATGCAAAGCTCATGTCCACACCGAAACGTGCGCCCACCCATCCGGCCAGGGGATAAGTGATCAGCCAGCAAGCATGGGAAAGCGCAAATTGAGCGGCAAACAGTGCAGGACGGTCTTCATTGCTCGATGATCGGCGTAGCAGCCGCCCCGACGGAGTTTGGGCCAGTGAGTAGCCCAGCCCCATCACGAACCACAGCGGCAGTAGCACTCCGAACCGGTTGCCCAGCACCCAGCCGAGCAACAGGCCCGCCGCGACCACCGATGCACCAGACAGCATGGCCGGGCGCTCGCGTACTCGGTCGAGCAGCCTGGGCAGCGCCAAAGCCATGACCATAGAGCCGGCGCCGAAGCACGCCAGTGCAATGGCCGTCGAAACCTGGGTCATGCCCAGTTGTGCCTGCACGAGCACCACCGTGTTGACGATAACCATGGCACTCCCGGCCGCTACGGCGAGATTGAGTGCCAGGAGCCCTCGCAGGCGCGGCGTCGCCAGGTAGATCCGCAGGCCCCGCGTAGTGCGCTCGTAAATGCTGCGCCTGGGAGGCAATTTAGCCTTCGGCAGTACGGCCGACACCACCAGAGCGGCCGATGCAATGAATCCCACAACTGTTCCGCCAAACAGGCTGTTGTAGCTCACGAAGGTCAGCAACAGCGCTGCCAAGATAGGGCTGACCAGCGATTCGAGGTCATATGCCAGGCGGGAAAGTGATAGCGCCTTCGTGTAGTCGTTCTCATCGGGCAGCACGTCCGGAACGGTGGCTTGGAAGGTGGGCGTGAATGCGGCCGATGCAGACTGCAGCACGAAAATCAGCAAATACACCTGCCAGATCTGGGTCACGAATGGAAGCATGAGGGCCACGCCTGCTCGGATCAGATCAAGAACCACCAGGACTGTTCGGCGGGGCAGGCGCTCTGCCATGGCCGACGCCACCGGCGCGACGCCAATGTAGGCCAGCATCTTGATGGCGAGTGCCGTGCCCAGCACCGCACCTGCGTTCGCTCCAGCTAGGTCAAAGGCGAGAAGGCCAAGCGCCACGGTCGCCAAGCCAGTGCCGAGCAGCGCAATCACCTGCGCGAAGAACAGGTGCCGGTAGGTTCTGTTTGCAAGCACATCCAACATGGGGGACCTTTTGAGGTGAGTCGTTGGCCACAAATCCTGCAGCGAACCGGTAGAATGGAGCGATATTGACTATATCGTATCCTGGGGGATAGGATATGGTATGACAGAAAAACACCTCCATGCCAGTCATCCCGACGTGATCAAGCGCTTGAAGCGAGCCAACGGCCACCTGGCGAATGTCATCGCCATGATCGAGAGCCATCGGCCGTGCAACGAAGTCGCCCAGCAGCTGCACGCTGTGGAACGCGCGATCAGCGCCGCCAAGAAGGTGGTGATCCATGACCATCTCGACAACTGCCTGGATCAGGTCGTGGGCGCAAGCGCCGCTTCCGCGCGAGCATCGATAGCGGAGTTCAAGGATTTGACCAAGTACCTTTGATCCTGCGAAAACGCCTGTCTGATTTCACCCCTGGGGGTGTTTCGGTTCAGGCGTTCCCTGGGACGTGCCCCCGCGTCTGCTGCGGGGGCACGCCAAGCCTTACTGGCCGGTGAAGTTCGATGCAATGTAGTTGCCAGCTGGCGTGAAGAACATGTACAGCGTTGACTTGCTCTTGTCCTGTTCAGCCGGGTTGCTGAACATCACACGCCATTCCTTGCCCTTCTTTCCGTCGACCATCTCGACCTTGTCGTGCTTCACGGCCTGCCATTGTTTGCTCAGCTTGCTGCTGCCCACCAGGGCATCCCTGCGCTGATTGGCGCATCCAACCACGACCGTTTCGGTGGTGGGTTTGTTGCCGTGGAAGTGGCAGCTGCCTCCCTCGGAAGCCAGAGCGGGTGTCGCAAAGTTGAAGCCAGAGATGATGGTTGCGGTGGCGATCAAATATTTCATGGTGATGTCCTTTAGGTTGGTAACGCGGATCAAAGGGTGTTGCGACTGTCGTCAGTCGATTTCTGAATGTCCAAGTCTTCGTGGACGTGCTGGTGCTCGGAGGCGGGGAAGCGGAAACTGTCTGGATCAACGTCATGCTGGTAGCCGTGCAACTGCATGAAGAGCAGGTACACCCCGGCATAGAAGAGACCCAGATTGGCCATGTAGCTGAACCGCTTGAATGACGGTCGATGGCGCCACAGTGCGAGCAAGGCAACCATGGCCGCAAGCGCGGCGATCTGGCCCAACTCCACTCCCAGGTTGAAGCTGAGGATACGAAGCAACATGGAGCCGCTGTCGTCGCCCAGCGGCAACTGCTGCAGGCGCGTTGACAGCCCGAAGCCATGGAGCAGCCCGAACCCGAACACTGCTGCAAGAAGGTTCGGCGACTTGATATCAAAGTGCTTCTGGAACCCGCCGTTGTTGTCGAATGCCTTGTACATCACGCTCAGCGCGATGATGGCGTCGATCAGGTAGTAGTTCCAGGTGATTTTGAAATACGTGGCGAAGATCAGCGTGATGCAGTGCCCTATCGTGAACACGGTAACGAATTTCGCCACGTCCTTGAAGGACGAGAGAAAAAACACCACCCCGAAGAGAAAGAGCAGGTGGTCGTAGCCCGTAAGCATGTGGCTTACACCAAGACCAATGTACTGAAGATAACCACCGTCCAGCATGCGCTGTCGATCCTCCTCCGAGATGCCATGCGCGACGGCCACCAGGGGAATCAGCAGGAGCAAAGCTGGAGAGAGCCGCTTCAACCATAGCGGTAGGTTCATGAAGTGCCTTCCGAAAATATGAGCGAAAAATGCCTCGATGTCGCGCGTAGCAGCGACATCAAATAGGCCAAGCGAACGCAAGCGCAAGCCGGCGCGCTGCGCCTGATGCCATTGGGCTAAGGAGGTAGGAGAGGGAATGGATGAACGATCTAGCGCGCCATTAAGCGCGCCAGACGTTCACGCTCAGGCGAGCGTTGTGGGAGGGCGAAATAGCCCGGCCAAGGAGGGAGGGATGTACCGCTGCAATATGAGCGCGGCAGGACTTGCTGGGGGAAGGCTGGGAACCTTAAACGAGGCACCGGGCAGCAGGCCGGCCGGGGTAATGCCCTCGTCAGCGTGCTCGTGGCTGTCAAGCCCACCAGATGCCTCCAAATGCGCCGAGCGATCATCGTGATGGTGGTGGTCAACATCCTGGGTGTGAACCATCATGTGACCCATCTGATCGGCGCGTTGCTCCACCGCAAATGGAGTGACCATGCCGATGGATTGCCACAAAAGGGCAAATACCAGCAGCAACGATCGCAAACGGTGGGGCATGCGTTTAATTGTAGATCACGGTCTGTGGGGGTCGAGTTCCCCGCTGAACTCAGTAGCGTATTCATCAAAGATCGCACCGTCGAATCCATCAGCCTCGGGCTTGCTGCCCCTGCGCAATTTATCACTTCGAATGCCAGTTCAATGACCGACTGTGCCTCGCCCTGCGTACTCAGTGCGACATGAGCGAGGTCCCTCAGCCCTCTTGTTCTTTGCTGTTCACCAAAACAAATCCATTGCGTCCCGCTGCCTTGGCACGGTACAACGCGAGGTCTGCGCGCTGCATCAGGTGTTCGCCCAAGCCAGGTTCGTCCCTGTCAAAGCTCGCATGAAATGCTACGCCGACGCTTGTGGTGACCCGGATTTCCAAGGATTTGAAGCTGAACAACGGGTCGCCTACCAATGCCACGATTTTCTGGGCCACCTGTGCTGCCCCCGCTTCGTCCAGCGGACTTTCAAGCAGCACCACAAACTCGTCACCTGCCAAGCGAGCGACCGTATCCGTAACTCTGACCCCGTCCCGCAAGCGCCGAGCAAATTCAACGAGTACCTGGTCGCCCACGGCATGCCCAAAGGTGTCATTGATGGACTTGAAGTGATCGACGTCAAGGAACATGAGCGCTAGCGGGCTTCCGGTGCGCTTGGCCCGTGCGATAGACTTTGGCAACGCTTCGTTTAATGCTAGTCGGTTGGGCAACAAAGTTAGCGTGTCTACACGCGCCTGCGCTGCAAGCTCGCGCTCAATGTTTTTGAGCGATGTGATGTTCAGGCTGAGGGCAAACACTCCTTGGCACACTCCGTCACCACCCAGATCCGGTACATAAATGCTGTGGACGTCTCTTGGCACGCCGTCCACTACTCGGTGCGTGTCGAACTCGACTCGTTCACCAGCGTATGCTCGCGCCAACATAGGCGCTCGCGGTTCATAGACCACGTCCCCCACGACCTCCCGGAGAGTCTTGCCGATCATTTCTTCCGGGTTCATGCCGAACCAGTCCTTGAAGGCAGCATTCGCGAAAGCGAAGCGCTCGTCTGTATCCAGATAGGAAACGAGTGCGGGCATGTTGTCCGTAACGCTCCGGAACCGCTTTTCGCTCGCTAGCAAGGCCTCCTCTGCCCGCTTGCGTTCAGTGATATCAATGCTGAGCGAGTAAAAACCATTGACGGTCCCATCGGTGCCACGGTCCGGGATGTAACTGACTTCGTACACGAGATCTGCGGTGCCGACAGCCTCAGACCCGGGATTAACGAAAGTAAC
The DNA here is from genome assembly GCF_964253015.1 of Acidovorax sp. LjRoot194. NCBI lineage: Bacteria > Pseudomonadati > Pseudomonadota > Betaproteobacteria > Burkholderiales > Comamonadaceae > Acidovorax > Acidovorax sp. LjRoot194. The sequence goes on from NZ_CAXUQB020000001.1 coordinate 2,938,644, forward strand.
TGATTCTCCAGCGAGTGCTCGTCGAATCCATGGGCCGATCAGACCATAGATATTGGGACCACGTACCGCTTCGACTGTGCGGCCGACCAATGTTTCACCTGGATGGCGGCGCATTATGTGTGCGTTGGCGAAGGTGTACTTCTCATCACGATCAATGTACGAAACAAGCGCAGGAACGTTATCTGCGATGCCACGCACGAATCGCTCACCTGCAGCGATGCGCTCAGCCGCTTCCCGTCGCTCGCTGATGTCCCGGATAAAGGCGTTGGCCACGAAATGGTCGCCGGCCCGCAGTGCCCCCACTGATATTTCGATGGGAAAGGTTCGGCCTGTACGATGCAGGGCCTCGATTTCAACGCGAGCGTCGACCAACGGGCCCAGGCCTGTACCCTGGAACGACTGCATCCCCTGCGCATGCCTTTCCCGCATCGCAGGGGGAATAATGAATTGATCTACGAGCTTGCTCAAAACCTCTTCGCGTTTCCAACCAAAAATTAGCTCTGCTTGGTGATTCCACTCCGTTACTCTGCCTTCCGCGTCAAGGCTGACGAAGGCATCACCCGCATGCGCCAAGATACTGCGCAAATGATCGCGGTTCTCGGCCAGCCGACGTTCAGCTTCACCATACTGCACCATGAGCTGCTCGAAGGTGCGTTGCAAATCGCCGATTTCGTCGGGGGAGGCTCTTTCAAGCATAGGCTGGTAGGTGCCTTTGCCTACGCTTGCGAGCATGTGTTGATGAAGCAGCGCCAAGGGCAGCAATTGCCGCTGAGTAAGCAGCAGACTCACTATTCCCACGAGAGTTGCGAGCAGTGCAAGGCCAACCCATACGATCTGCTCGATGGTCTCGATCTGAGCGAAGGCTTCGTCTCGGGGGTAGATCGCCCCCATGATCCAGTTCGTTTGACCTAATTGCTTGAACGCGTAAAGACCGTGCACGCCCACGCGGTTCACACCTTCTGCAGTGCCTTCAAAACCAGCTAGCGAGCGAGCTGTTACGGGGTTGGAGCCACCCTCGTCGTCCGTGTGTTTGAGTATGCGCGACTTGCGGGGACTGGAAATCACGATGCCCTCGGTATTCGTGATGAACATGTACCCGGTTTTGCCGAACTTCACATCCGCAAGTTCGCCCAAAAAATTGGGCTCGTTGAGGTTGATCTGGGCGGTGATCAAGCTCACCATGCGGCCGGCTTGATCAAAAACCGGTTCAGTCATGATCACTTGCGGCAGCCCATTGGCTCTGTTGCGCAATGGCTGGGAAATCACACCTTTGCCGGTTCGCACGGTATCGCGGAAGTACTCCCGGTCTGAAAGATTAAGGCGACCGATTGCGGAGGTGCTGTTGAAATTGGCGGTCAGCTCTCCTCGCATGTCAACAATGGAAATGTTGTCAAAAAATGCCTTGAGCGCTGAGTGCTGTGAAACGAAGGCCTGCAGGGCCAGATCATTAGCGGGTTTGTACGCCTCAAGTCCATCTGCGAAGCTTTTGAGCAGCACCCGTCGGCTTATAAATTTCTGATCCATCGCGTTTGCGATGGCAGTGATGCGTGCGAACTGCTCCTCTGCGATGGCGGTTTTCATGCTGCCCCTCACAAAGTGGAGGGATGTGGAGACAACAGCAACGGTCGTACTCACAACAAGCGCGGCGACGATGAAGGCGACCCGTGTTCGTAAACTTGAACGAAGCCAGGAGAGGGGGTTGCGTAGCGTCGGCACAGAGAATTGTTTCAGACGGGATTGAATGGACCGAACTTGAACTGCTGCCACTTTGCCCTCTGACACATGTCTTCTCAAGAAGACTGGGCGTGCACAAACTGTCCGGGGATGGTACAAGGTCCGGGCTTGGAATGCTGCAGCGACGCTTCGCGGACATCCACTGTTGACGCCGCGACGCCAAGCACGCAAATTCAGCCACTTGTGCGTCCATGCCGAGCTGCTTTGAAGTGGTCAGGCAACACACTACCTGCAATGTCCAACAGCCACTCCCGTCCCTTGAACCGCTGCGGCGTTTGCGGCGCCGCTAGCTACCGCCCGGTGGTCGAGCGCGACGCTGTCGGCGCGATGCGCAATTCCAACCGGCTAATGTGCTCGGGGTGTTCTCGCGATTTCGCAGACTTGGCGGCCTGGCGCGCAGGTTCGAAGGATGGCACTACGCCGTCGTCTTCCGCTTCATGAGCGCACTCGATGACTCGATCCCTATTTCTCGCAAAGATTTTCGAAACCGATTCGAACAGAGCGATCTAGCTCGGCGACTCACGGTGCGTGGTCGTGGTGACAGCAACCCGCCTGAATGTCGACGGCCAGCATCTGGGCATGCCGCGTAAGCCTCTACGATATGCTTTGCCACCAACCTAGTTCAAATCAACATGACGGCCGATACCACGTTCCCCCCAAGAGGTCTGCCGGGTGCTATGGCTCAAAGCGTTGCCAGCTTTCCTTGGGGCACGCATACCCTGGGGCCTCCCGAACAATGGCCGCTGAGTCTCAAGAATGCGGTGGTACTTCTTTTGGAATGCAAGCTTCCGATGTACTTGGCGTGGGGACCTGACTTAACTCAGTTCTACAACGATGCGTACCGGCCAATTCTGGGCAACAAGCACGCAAGCGCCCTCGGTGGCTCCGCGCGTACAACATGGAGCGAGATCTGGACCACCATAGGTCCGATGTGGGAGCAGGTTTTGAACGGCGAATTAATCGGGTTCAACGACTACAAGTTGACCATTGATCGGTATGGTTTTCCGGAAGATTGCTACTTCAATTTTTCGTACAGCCCCGTTCGTGATGACGCTGGCGTGCCGAAGGGCGTGCTGGTAACTTTCGCTGAGACAACTACCAATGTGTTGAGCGAACGCCGATTTCGCTTTCTGGACGAACTTGCCCAACTGACCAGAACACAAAGCGAGCCGGCAGAGGTGATGGGAACCACCGCCGCAATGCTGGGCGAGTACCTTCAGGTCAACCGGTGTGCTTACGCTCACGTGCTCGACGATCAGAACACGTTTGATTTGATTGGCGACTACAACTATGGCGTAGCGAGCATCGTCGGAAGGTACAAGTTTTCTGATTTTGGGGACCTCGTAAGCGAGTTGATGATCGCTAACGAACCCTACGTCAATCAGGATGTAGACACGAATCCGATCACCAAGGATATTGACCTATCCGCTTACAGACTGACGTCCATCCAGGCTGTCATATGCGTTCCGCTCCATAAAAAGGGAAAATTCGTGGCGGCTATGGCGGTTCATCAGACGACTCCGCGCAATTGGACCTCCGAGGAAATCACACTTGTGAGGACGGTCGTAGACCGATGCTGGGAGTCGCTGGAACGCCTCCGGGCTGAGAGCGATCGCGCCCAGCTACTTGAGAGCGAACGTGCAGCACGTAGTGAGGCAGAGCGGGCAAATTCGTTCAAGGACAGCTTTTTGGCCACGCTTTCGCATGAGCTGCGTACTCCACTGAGCGCGATCACGGGCTGGGTGCATATTCTGAGAAAGAAGTACGGCTCAGAGCTCCCTGAACTGTCCAAAGGTATCGACGTGATCGAGCGCAGCACGCGCACGCAGGCACGGTTGATTGGCGATCTGCTGGACATGAGCAGAATCAGCTCTGGCAAGCTGAAGCTGGACTCAAAGCCCGTCGATCTGGGACTGTGCGTTCAATCCGCCTACGACTCCATGGCCCCGAACGCGCACGCTGCGGGCCTTGCTTTCAGTGCTGATATCGCGTCAGACGTGACAGTGTTGGGCGACTCGGATCGCCTCCAGCAAGTGGTTTCCAACCTGCTCACCAACGCCGTGAAGTTCACCCCACGGGGAGGTGATGTAACTCTTCGCCTATTTAAGGTCGATTCCAGTGCGGTGGTGACTGTCGCGGACACAGGGATTGGCATCGCTCAGGATTTCCTGCCGCATGTGTTCAAGAGGTTTCGGCAGGCAGACGGCTCTATCACCCGAAGCTACGGCGGACTTGGTTTAGGCCTATCGATCGTCAACCATCTTGCAGGTCTGCACGGAGGAAGCGTCGAGGTAGAAAGCTTAGGGGCCGGAAAAGGTGCCACCTTTCGGATTACTTTACCGCTTCTCGATGCGCACGCTGAAACTACGTCTCTGCCAGCCAGAATCGCACACACCGACCGCGCTGGCGCTTCTCTCGCCGGACGAAAGGTCTTGGTCGTAGACGATGATCCCGATAGCTGTGATCTCTTGCGGCGGGTCCTTGAAGAGTGCGGTGCCCAGGTTTACACCGCTCAGGATGCATATGCAGGGATCAAGGCGATCGAGGCATGCGGACCAGACATCGTCTGTTCGGACATCGGAATGCCTGGCATGGACGGCTATGAATTTGTCCGCTGGCTGCGCAATCGCCCAGCAGAGCGCGGAGGGCTGACCCCCGCGATCGCCATGACGGCATTTGCCCGGCCGGAGGACAAAGAGCGCTCGCTCGCCTCTGGATTCGACGCGCATCTTTCCAAACCGTTTGAGCCTGCAAAGGTTGTTACTGCCATCGAAGAGCTAGTCATTCGCCGCTAGCTATCGCTCCGTTCGGTCCGCCGAAATGCAGTCATAAAGTTCACCGCCTACCGCTGGCTTTCAACTCGCGCAGTAGTTCGTTAGATCGCTCGAGGGCTTGCGCTGTCTCAGCCAATTGCTGGCTAAGTTCGTCTGTGCGATCAACTGCGGCAACAAGGTCAGTAGTGGCTTGCGGCGCGGGAAGCTGCGTGCTGAGAACAGCATGCACCACCTCCAACTCATTGGAAACAGTTTTGATCTGTTCAGCAGCTTCGGCGTTCTGGTTCAGAACGTCGGTAATGACGGAGTTGCTGGCTGTATTCACGATGTGCTTTCGAAGCGTTGGCGAGTACAAGACTGTGTATGTCTGAGGGACGCATGGGCTTGCTACTTCACTAGCGCTCGAGCGAGCACCCAATCGAAGGCAGGAAAACCTCGCGATCACCGAGCTTAGGGTGTCCGATCCATCCCCTCAGCACTATTTTCTTCGGAGACATTCAACTAGCCACAAAATTCTTTTCCGGATCAGTGCATCCAGAGGTTAACAAGCGCGCAGTTCGGATTGCGTGATGGGGGGTCGTCCAGCCGTCAGGTGGGGCATGGAAGCAGCGCTGTAACGGTAGAGATGCCTCTAGCTGGTGCGCCCAGGAACGACAGACGCGCGCACGCAGCGCACGACCACTTCAGTAAAGGCGGCTCCGCTCACGATGCTAGCCGTCAAAAAATAGGTGACTAGTTCTGAGGTCTATTAACTCGCTTTCGATGCCGGCCCATGTCTCATGGCCCGTTGTTGCTAGCAAATTCGAGTGGTCGGCCGCCGCGTGATGGCACCAATCCGCCGGTTGCTGGAAGTGCAGACATATACTGTCATTTCATACAGTATTTGAGCAGCTCATGCCTTAGGTTTCAGTCCATGCCAGTGCCCGCAATCTCCAGCCCAGACGTCTTTGACACAGGTGTCCTCCCACGCCATGTGGCGGAGGCTGTATGGCGTGGCTCGGAGTTGGGCGATGCTGTCTCGCGCACGGTTTCCTCAGGCTTTCCTGAGCTGGACAGTGAGCTCCCAGGCGGTGGCTGGCCTACTCACAGCTTGACCGAATTGCTCATGCCGCAGGCGGCGCTGTGCGAATGGCGCCTCCTCGGCCCTGCCCTCCCCTCTCTCATGACTTCGGGTGGCCGGGTGTACCTGATCGCCCCACCCAAGCAGCCACATGCTGGCGGCCTGGAGCAACTGGGCTTGTCTGCGGACCAGGTGGTGTGGGTCCATGCATCGACGCCGGTGGACCGTCTCTGGGTGACGGAGCAGATCGTCAAGTCAGACCCTGCCGGTGCCGTGTTGTCCTGGCTGCCTCAGGCTCGCCCGGAGCAGATCCGGCGCCTGCAGATTCACGCCCAGTCCTGCGACGCACCGGTGTTTCTGTTCCGCCCTGCTGCCGCCTTGAACGACACCTCTCCAGCGCCGCTGCGCGTTGCCGTGGCGCTGGCCAAGGGCTGGGAGCTGGAGATCCGCATCCCCAAACGCAGAGGAGCCTCGCTCGACGACGCCCTCTATCTGGCAGCGATGCCAGAAAACCTGGAGTCGGTGCTTCCACCCCGGCTCAAGACCGTGCCGGCACGTTCTGCTGCGCTCTCACGCGAGGAGGCCTCCGATGCACGGGCATTGGGCCGCGTTGCTCCCCACTCCACTACCAGCCAGCCCGTCTCCCATTGATGCAACATCGCTCGGAATCTGGGCCCTGCAGTACACGCCACGCGTCGCACTGCTCGAAGATTCCGTCGTCGCTGAAGTATCGGGAAGTGCGCGCCTGTTTGGCGGCATGGAGGCCCTACACGGGTTCATCGAGGCCGGTGCTGCGGAGCTGGGTGCCCGCATAGCCTGGGCGCCCACGGGGACCTCTGCGCTGGCCCTGGTACGCCAAGCTGCATCCGAAGTGCCCTTGGATGGTTTTCAGCTTCCGCTGGCCAAGATGCTGGATCCTCTGCCGCTGGAAGCGATCGCGGCCGTGGGCCTGCACCAGCCGACCTTGGCCCGCGTCGGCTGCCGCACCCTGGGCGATGTACGCAACCTGCCGCGCGGCGGCCTGAGCCGGCGTTTTGACAAGGAGTTGCTCGTGGCGTTGGACCAGGCCTACGGCTTGCGGCCCGAAGTCTACGAGTGGCTCACGCTGCCGGAGAGTTTTCATGTGCGGTTGGAGCTGATGTCGCGGGTGGAAACCGCGCCCGCACTGCTCTTTGGAGCGCGGCGGCTACTGGTGCAGATGGCGGGCTGGCTCGCCGCGCGCCGTATGGGCGCCACCGCTTTCACCCTGCGCTGGTGCCACGATGTCATGCGTGCCAAGGACGCCGGCACCGGCGGGGAACTCACCGTTCGCACCGCGCAACCCACGCAAAACGTGGAGCATTTCGCGCGGCTGCTGGCCGAGCACCTGGCCAAGGTCACGCTCGCAGCGCCCGCTGGCGACATCGAGCTGCTCGCCACCGAGGTCCTGCCCATCGTGGAAGAAAGCCGCTCGCTGATCCCCGAGACTTTGCGCAAGAGTGGCAGCACGGATCTCGCGCTGGAGCGTATCCAGGCGCGGCTCGGCGATGCCTGCGTGCGTCGGCCCACGATGTCCGCAGACCACCGTCTAGAGTGGATGCAGAGTTGGCAGTGCGAGGCCCAGAAGAAAAAAGCGGAGCCTCCCTACGAATTGCCTTTGCCCAGCTGGGTGCTGGATGAACCGCTGCGCCTCATCGAGCGCGACAACCGGCCGCACTACCAAGGCCCGCTGCAGCTGCTGCTGGGTCCGGACCGGATCGAAGGCGGCTGGTGGCACCGCAGCAGCGAAGACGCCGATGCCCGGCCCCTGAACGTGCAGCGCGACTACTGGCTGGCGCTAAGCCCGCATGCTGGTGTGCTGTGGGTGTTCCAGCAGCGTCTGGCGCGGGACCAGACCGCCTGGTTCCTGCACGGGCATTTCGCGTGAGGCGGGCATGCTGATCCGTCCGTCCCGATCACTGCCGGACTACGTCGAGTTGCGCTGCGTTTCAAACTTCACGTTCTTGAGAGGTGCAAGTGCGCCTGACGAACTGGTGGAGCGTGCCAAGGAACTGGGCTACCAGGGCCTGGCCATCACGGACGAGTGCTCGATGGCAGGTGTGGTGCGGGCCCACGTGGCGGCCAAGGCTGCGGGCCTGCCGCTGCTACTGGGCTCCCAGTTCTGCATCCAGCCGCGGGACGCATCGGAGGCCGCTTTCACGCTGGTGGTGCTGGCTCAGATTCTCAACGGCTACGGCAACCTGTGTGCCTTCATCACCAAATTGCGGCGCTCGTCCGAGAAAGGCACCTACCACCTCACGCTGGACCACCTCAGCGGCACCGAGCTGGAGGACTGCGTGGTCCTGTTGTGCCCCGACCGCAAAGCCACGGATGCGCAGTTGGCGGCCGCTGGACTCTGGACCCTGCATCAGTTCACGGGGCGGTGCTGGATCGGAGTGGACCAGGTGCGACGGCTTGACGATGAGCTCTGGCTGCACCGAATGCGCCAGCTGTCCGAGCTCACGGCGCTGCCGCTGGTGGCTGTGGGTGACGTCCACATGCATGTGCGCTCGCGCAAGCCGCTGCAGGACGTGCTCACGGCCACGCGCGTGGGCAAGCCGCTCACCGAGTGCGGCCATGCATTGCAGCGCAGCGCGGAGCAGCACCTGCGCACCCGGTTGCGTCTGGCGCAGACGTTCCCGGCCGAGCTGCTGGCCGAGACGCTGCAGGTGGCGGCGCGGTGCAGTTTCAGCCTGGACGAGTTGAAGTACCAGTACCCGGACGAGGTGGTCCCTGCGGGACTAACGGCGGCGGGCTATCTGCGCCAGGTCACCTACGAAGGCGCAGGACGGCGCTGGCCTGCCGGCATACCGGCGAAGGTGCAGGGGCAGATCGAGCACGAGCTGTCGTTGATTTGCGAGTTGCACTATGAGCACTATTTTCTGACCGTCTACGACATCGTGGCTTTTGCGCGCTCGCGGCACATCCTCTGCCAGGGGCGCGGCTCGGCGGCCAACAGCGTGGTCTGCTACTGCCTGGGAATCACTGAGGTCGACCCAGCGCGCATGTCGGTGCTCTTCGAGCGCTTCATTTCCAAGGAGCGCAACGAGCCACCGGACATCGACATCGACTTCGAGCACCAGCGCCGTGAAGAGGTGATCCAGTACCTGTACCAGAAGTACGGCAGGGACCGGGCCGCACTCACAGCCACGGTGATCAGCTACCGGCCGAAGTCGGCGATTCGGGACGTGGGTAAGGCGCTGGGGTTCGACCTGGAGACGGTGGACGCGATCGCCAAGGGCCAGCAGTGGTTCGATGGCGCGGATGTGCGGCTCGAGCGGTTTGATGAACTGGGCATGTCCACCGAGAACCTGCAGGTGCGCCAGCTCATCGTGCTGACCAGCCAGCTGATTGGGTTTCCGCGGCACCTGTCTCAGCACACGGGTGGTTTCGTGCTCACGAAGGATCTGCTGTGCCGCATGGTGCCGGTGGAGAACGCCTCCATGCCCGATCGCACAGTGATCGAATGGGACAAGGACGACCTGGATGCAGCAGGCCTTCTGAAGGTCGATGTGCTGGCGCTAGGCATGCTGTCCGCGATCCGGCGAGCGCTGGACATGATCAGCGACCGGCGCGGCTACCAGTTCGGCATGCAGGACATTCCGGCAGAGGATCCGGAGACCTATGACATGGTCTGCAAGGCGGACACCATCGGCGTGTTCCAGATCGAGAGCCGCGCGCAGATGAGCATGCTGCCGCGGCTCAGGCCACGTTGCTTCTACGACCTGGTGATTGAGGTGGCCATCGTGCGACCGGGTCCCATCCAGGGCGGCATGGTCCATCCCTACCTCAACCGGCGCCAGGGCAAGGAGCCGGTGACCTATCCGAGCGAAGCCCTCAAGACGGCGCTGGGCCGCACCCTCGGTGTTCCTGTGTTTCAGGAACAGGTGATGCAGATCTCCATCCTGGCGGCGGGATTCACACCGGGCGAAGCCGATGGCCTGCGCAGGGCCATGGCTGCCTGGAAGCGCAAGGGGGGACTGGGCAAGTACTACAACAAGATCGTGGACGGCATGACCTCGCGGGGGTACGAGCGGGCGTTCGCTGAACAGATCTTCGAGCAGATCAAAGGGTTCTCGGAATACGGATTCCCGGAGAGCCATGCAGCCAGCTTCGCGTTGCTGGTCTATGCCTCGTGCTGGATCAAGCGGCACGAGCCTGCGGCATTCCTGGCTGCGCTGCTCAACAGCCAGCCCATGGGTTTCTACAGCCCAAGCCAGCTGGTGCAGGATGCCCGGCGCCATAAAGTAGAAGTGCGGCCGGTAGATGTGATGTACAGCGATGCGGAAACCTCGCTAGAAGATTTGCCCAACACACCAGCCGTGCGCCTGGGCCTCCACATGATCGGCGGCTTGAAAGCAGCAAGCGCGGAGCGCATCATGGCCGCAAGACGTCGAGGGCCATTCGACAACGCCGAAGAACTTGCCAGAAGAGCCGGGCTCGAACAGCACGAGATGAAGCTTCTGGCCGCAGCTGGCGCACTGGCCACGTTATCGGGCCACAGACGCCAGCAGGTCTGGGATGCGGCAGCGCTGCATGCCCCGCCGGCGCTGCTGCAGGAAGCACCAGTGGACGAAGAGTTTCTGGAACTGCCAGCGCCACCGGAAGGCGAGGATGTAGTCTGGGACTACGCGTCCATCGGCCTCACACTGCGCAGCCACCCCATGGCACTGCTGCGCAAGAAGCTCGACAAGTACAAGCTCAAAACGTCCGAGGAACTGCGACGCGTGCCCAACGGGCGCATCGTTCGCACGGCCGGCATCGTGACGCTGCGGCAGCAGCCGGAGACGGCCAAGGGGACCATCTTCGTGTCACTGGAGGATGAGCACGGCTCGACGCAGGTGATCTGCTGGCGCCACATCAAGGAGGCGCAGCGGGAGGTCTTATTGGGCTCAAGGCTGATGGCGGTCAAAGGACGCTGGCAGCGTGAGGGAGAGGTGTGCAACCTGATTGCGGACAGGCTGGCGGATCTGTCGCCCATGCTGGGGCGCCTGGCGACAGAAAGCCGGGACTTCAAATGAAGGGACAGCGATGACGCAGGCGACGTTATTTGGTGATGCTCCTGTCGAGGCTTCCATCCAGGGTTTGGTGTATCAGCCAGATTTCTTGAGCAGTTCAGAGGAGCAGGAGTTGATCGAAGTCATCAAAACGCTGCCGCTGCATGCGGCACGGTACAAGCAGTACTTGGCCCGAAGGCGTGTAGTGAGTTTTGGTGGCTCGTATGACTTCGACGCAAACCGGCTGATGCCAACGGCACAATTGGACGAGCGATTCCTGGTGCTGAGGGATCGCGTGGCGCAGTGGTTGGATGTTCCAGATCAAGAGCTAGTTCATGCGCTAGTTGCTGAGTACGCACCAGGCACGCCTCTCGGCTGGCATCGCGATGTTCCGGACTTCGAGACCATTGTTGGCGTGTCATTTGGTGGGTATGCTTCGCTCCGCCTACGGCCGTATGAGAATGCACCTGCAGCGAACAAGATCGTGAACCTCAACGTGGCTCCGAGATCTATCTACAAGCTGGCACACGAGGCCCGATGGGCGTGGCAGCACTGTGTAGCTCCGACGACGGAGTTGAGATGGTCGATCACATTCAGGACCAGACGCGGAAAGATTTAGAGAGCCTTTGCGTGGCCGTAGAGCGGTGTTAGGATGTCTGGTTGGCATCTTCGCTCAAGCGGATCTCCATGGACCGGTTTCTCCACACGCGAAACAGGTTTAATGTTCCGTACACAACGTGTGCAGTCCGTCAAAGGCTTTGCAGAAAGCTTATCAGTGCGGCATTGACTTGCGCGGGTGCCTCTTGTTGCAGCCAGTGCCCGGCTTTGGGAACGACTATCGAGCCCCTCAGATGCGGAACGAGCTCAGGCATGGACTTGATGATTTGATCCATGCCAGGAATCGCGAGACCCGTATCACGTTCACCGATTAGAAAAAGGGCCGGCACTTGAACCTGCTGTCCGTTCAGGCCTGCCTGCAGTTCCCAGTTGCGGTCCAAGTTTCGGTAGTAGTTGAGGCCACCCCGAAAGCCACTTGAGTTAAAACTCGAGACGATTAGTTCAAGGTCTGTTGGGCTGAGCCAGTCGGGCATTACCTCAGGGTCTGGAAGAGCATCAAGCAGCCCCCCGTCGCGCGCCACCATGCCAAAAGGGTTGGGCGTATTCGGATCGTCCCGTGGCCCGGCATTGCCCGAGGCCGCAAAATAGATCTTGCGTAGGGTGGCCTCCGCATCCCGCTCGAATTCCTTTTCTGCCAACCCTGGTTCGCAAAAATAATGAGTGTAGAAAATGGCGCTATTCGTCTTCGGAAACAGGCTGCTCGGTCTTGTCGGTGCCCTACCCATCATCGGAACACCCAGGCCGACTACAGCCCGAAAGAGATCCGGACGAAGCTGGGCGGCTTGCCATGCCACGGTCCCCCCCCAGTCGCCCCCCACAATGACCGCACTGGACTCATTCAGGACACCAAGCAAAGCGACAAGATCACCTACTATGTCAAACACGGAGTACGCGCTCGATTCGCTAGGACTGTCACTGCCACCGTATCCGCGCATGTCAACCGCTACGGCCCTGTAGCCTGCTCTGGCAAGCGCTGCAAGCTGATGTCGCCAAGCGTGGGAGGTCTCAGGAAAGCCATGGCACAAAAGCACAAGCGGTCCTTCGCCTTGTTCGGCGACTCTGAACATCAGACCGTTGGCATTCAGGCGGTGGTGTTTGAGGTCATGCATGATGAAAATGATTCCAGTTCTTTACTGGATGCAGAATACCGTAACTAACACTGTTACGCAAACATAAATCACATCAATGGCTAACGACACTCGCTTAGCGCGCCTGTTGCATGTGCTCGTTCACATGCACTTGCGCGGTGGGACTACCACCTCTGAAACCCTGGCACAGATGCTGCACACAAATCCGGTCGTGGTACGCCGGACCATGGCTTCGCTGCGTGCCGCGGGATTGGTGGCGTCCACAGGCGGGCGCAATGGAGGCTGGTGTCTTGGCCGCACTTTAGAGTGCATCACAGCGAAAGACGTTTATGACGCCATCGGGCATGCAGATGTTTTCGCGATCGGTCCATCCAAAGACAATCCTCAATGTCCAGTCGAACGGCTTGTCAACGAACTTGTAGTCGATGGTTTAAAGGACGCGGAGGAGGCGCTACTTAATCGACTGGGGCAGCGTTCGCTCTATGACCTAGCGTTGCCGATAGCGCCGATGGGACTCGGAATGACCAACAAGACTTCGCACGCTAGCTAGGCTAGTTGGCGTCATCCCGGAGGCCGACCTAAGGCAACGCTGAACAAGTGCCATCTGGCACGCGTCCTGCATCGAGCTTCGCATGAAGCAACAAAGCCTAGCCGTGGCAGCCGATGACGGCGCCGGATTCGAGCAATACCGCCGCCCCACCAGACGCGATGTGTTCCTAGCGACGATGGACGAGATCGTTCCGTGGCAGGAGTTGTGTGCGGTCATAGAGCCTTACTACCCCAAGCCGGGCAACGGACGCCCGCCCGTGGGACTTGAGCGCATGCTGCGCATGTACTTTGTGCAGCATTGGTTCAACCTGGCTGACCAAGCCTGTGAGGAAGCGCTGCTGGACAGCATGGCACTGCGGCGCTTCGTGGGCATCGACCTGGGTCATGAGCGGGTACCCGACGGCACAACGCTGCTGAAGTTCCGGCGCCTGCTGGACACACATGAGCTGGGCAAGCAACTGTTCGCTGCGGTCGGTCAGGTTCTTCAGGCTCGGGGCATGAAGGTAGGTACGGGAACCATCGTGGATGCCACCATCATTGGCGCGCCCAGCTCGACCAAGAACCAAGACAAGGCGCGCGACCCTCAGATGCACCAAACGCGCAAAGGCCAGCAATGGTATTTCGGCATGAAGATGCACATTGGCGTGGACAGCCGCACGGGGCTGGCCCATAGCGTGGTTGTCACTGCAGCCAACATCCTTGACAAACATCCGCTATCCGACTTGCTGCATGGCAACGAGCAGCGCGTATATGGTGACAGCGCTTATGCCAGCCAGAAGGCGCTGATCGGCTCGAAGGCGCCGCGAGCCAAGGACTTCACCAACCAGCGCGTGCGCAAAGGCGGTGAGATGCAAGAAGTGCAACGCGCCAAGAATCGCAACAAGTCCAGGGTGCGCGCCCGTGTGGAGCACGTGTTTGCCGTGGTCAAGAGGCTATGGGGCTTTGGCAAAGTGCGCTACCGAGGTCTGGCCAAGAATGCCACGCGGGCATTCGTAGCATTGGGCTTGGCCAACATTTACCTGGCGCGCCAGCGCCTGATGGGATGAGTGCGCGCGCAGCGGGTGTACAGCCTGACTGCAAGGCTCAAGCGGGCCGCATTTGACTGTAAATAGCAAGGCTGGACATTGCCGATCTCGTCATCGGCAATGTCTTGTCGTTGCAGACAATCGGTTTGATGAAATTGGCAGCTTGTTCAGCGTTGCCCTAACGATGTTCCAGAGGGGCATTCCACAACTCCGACGGGTCGCTTGCAAGCATTCTGTGCGAGGAGGATAATTCGCCTCTATGAAAATTCTCACCAACGTGATCAAGGCATCGTTCGCCAGCTAGTTGCGCCCCTCGATCGCGTGTCGGAGGGCTTTGCGCCTTCCGGTCCAGGAAACCCCGGCAGGTCCATCCCTCCGGGGTTTTTTGTTTTCAGATCCATCCACACCCTCACCAACCTATGCGTACGTACGACAAGTTGATCGCCACGATTCCCGACCGCCGGAGCTTGAGTTCCGTGCGCCCGGGCTCCGGCGACAGCACAACTTCCCATCGACGCTAGCCATCAGGCGAATCCATCGCCTGGGCTGGCGCAATGCCAACCAGGCGGCAGCTGCTCGCAGAGACGAGTGCAGTCGCAAGCAAGATTCGCCATGAGAAATTCACGCAACACCAGCAACGCCCATCTGCGCAACCTCGGTGTCATCGCCCATGTAGACGCGGGCAAGACCACGACCACCGAACGCATCCTTTTCTATACAGGCGAAAGCCATCGCATCGGCGAAGTGCACGACGGCACGGCGCACATGGACTTCGACCCGCAAGAGCAAAAGCGCGGCATCACCATCAATAGCGCTGCCGTCACTGTTCACTGGAAGGGCACGCAGCTCAACCTGATAGACACGCCCGGTCACATCGACTTCAACATCGAGGTGAACCGCTCGCTGCGCGTGCTCGATGGCGCGGTCGTCGTGTTCGACGGCGTGGCCGGCGTGGAGCCGCAGACCGAGACCAACTGGCGCCTGGCCGACAAGTACCGCGTGCCGCGCATCGCCTTCATCAACAAGCTCGACCGCGTGGGTGCCGACTTCCACCGCGTGGTGGCCATGATGGAAGACCGCCTGGGCGTGCGTGTGGTACCGCTACAGATCCCCATCGGCGTGGAAGGCGACTTCCGCGGCGTTGTGGACTTATTAAGCCTGCGCGCCCGCATCTGGGACAAGGACGACGCGAGTGCCCCCTACCGCGAAGTCGATGTGCCCGCCGACCTGCTTGAGCAGGCAGTGCTTGCCCGCGCGCGCTTGGTAGAGGCTGCTGCGGAGCAAGATGAAGCGGCCCTGCAAGCCTACGTAAACGGCGAAGAGATTGCTGTGGACGTGCTGCGCGCCAACCTGCGCCGTGGTGTGCTGGCCGGCGCCTTCGTGCCCGCGCTGGCCGGCTCGGCCTTCAAGAACCGCGGTGTGGAGCCCTTGCTGGACGCTGTGGTGGACTATCTGCCGTCGCCCGACGACATCGTGCGTGAAGGTGGTGCCAAGGCGGCAACCGCTGCCGACCCGTTCGCGGCGCTGGCGTTCAAGGTCGTCACCGACGACCATGGCGCCAAGGTGTTCGTGCGGGTGTACAGCGGCCGGCTGGGCCGGGGCGATGTGGTGCTCAACACCAGCACGGGCAAGACCGAGCGGGTGTCGCGCCTGTACGAAGTGCATGCCGACCAGCATATCGAGCGCGACGAGCTGGTGGCGGGTGACATCGCCGCCGTCGTGGGCCTGAAGGACACGCTGACGGGGCACACCCTGAGCGACCCCGCACACCCCGTGGTGCTGGAGCAGATCAGCGTGCCCGAGCCGGTGATTCACGTGGCCATTGAGCCCAAGGCGAGCGCGGACCAGCAAGGCCTGTCCAAGGCCCTGCAGTCCTTGCTGCGCGAAGATCCGAGCCTCAGTCTGCAGCACGACGCCGAATCCGGCCAGACGATTCTGTCCGGCATGGGCGAGCTGCAGCTCGAAGTCTCGATCGAGAAGCTGCGCGCACGCCACGGCGTCAACGTGTCGGTCGGCCGCCCCCAGGTGGCCTACCGCGAAACCATTTCAAAAAGTGTGGAGGTGAGTCATTTGCACAAGAAGCAATCGGGCGGCCCCGGTCAGTTCGCGGAAGTGAGGCTGCAGCTAGCGCCGTTGCCGCGAGGAGAAGGTATCCAGTTCGAGAACCGCATCGTCGGCGGCGCCGTGCCGCGTGAGTTCATTCCCGCGGTGGAGGCCGGCATGCGCCGCGCCGCCCTGGCAGGCGTGGTGGCAGGCTTCCCCGCCGTGGACTTCGTCGCCACGCTGGTGGATGGCAGCTGCCATGAGCGCGACTCGTCCACGCTGGCCTTCGAGCTGGCAGCCATGGCTGCCTTCCGCGAGGCATTCGCCAAGGCCGGGCCGCAGGTACTGGAGCCCGTGATGGCTGTGGAAGTCATCACGCCGGCTGAGTACCTGGGCGACAGCATCGGCGACCTGAACCGACGCCGCGGCATCGTGCGCGGCCAGGGCCAGCGCGGCAACGCGGCCACGGTCGAGGCCCAGGTGCCGCTGAAGGAGATGTTCGGCTACATCGGCAGCCTGCGCGCACTGTCTTCGGGGCGTGCGCAGTACTCGATGCAGCTGGACCACTATGAAGCGGTGCCTGCGGCACAGATGGCTACGTTAGTACATTGAAATGACACGCGGGGCGAGGATCTGTGGCCCCGTCGAGCGAAACCGGAAGGGCGTGGACTGATGGCTGCGCCCTTTTCTCTTGCGGCAATGGAAGCGGAGTCGATGGCAGCCTCTCGATCTCGCGCACACCCCGTAGCCTGTTTCCGCCGCTAGTTTTTCACCGGCCGAACCTCGACGATGCGGACTTTGCTGCTACATCAGTGAACGGCTGCCAAGGACTGAGATGAAAGCTGCACCGCCCATCACGCTGCGAGGCCGTAGCATCGGTGGAAACCCATTACTCCGTCTATCCACTGGCGCTAGAGCAGCCCAAGGCTTTCGCACAGACAAAACGTTTGGCCCAGATTCTTCAATGCAGCCCTCGTTTCGCTAAAGAACCTGACGGAGGGCGGGCCAATTGTTTTTCCAAGTCGACACATTCTGACTAAACGGCGGACAAGGTTGCATCAGAAGATGAGCGTCTTAGTCACTTTTTTTCCTCGTCATCATGACTCTCTACCGCCCGTTTTTGTCAGTACTTCTTGCAGCATTTTTCGCGCTCACGAGCGCTTCTAGTGCCAGCGCATTGACCTCCCAAGAGGAGTCGAACAAGGAGACTGTGCTCGCTTTTTACGAAGCTGCCATCAACAAGAAAGACGCCGACGCTGCCGTCCGCTTCATCGGCTCGAGATACATCCAGCACAACCCTAGAGCCCAGGATGGTATCGATGGGTTGAAAGCTTTCATCAACGGATACTTGAAAAAGGTCAATCCGCAGTTGAAGGCCGAGGTGAAGAGAGTCGTTGTCCAGGACGACTTGGTGGTGCTGCACGTCAGGTCGGAGCCTGAGCCCGGTGCGTTAGGGACAGCCATCATTGAGATTTTTCGCCTCGAAAATGGCAAGATCGTCGAGCACTGGGACGTGATGCAGCCCATCCCAGAAAAAATGGCACATGGCAACTCGATGTTCTGACCTTCTACAGGTTCAGCCTGACGGAAGCTTTTAGAACAAGGCGGCGGTAGCTACTGCACAGCTTAGCCCGACGGCAGCCGCGAATCATGCTGAACTTTCTTTTAAGCCACCCAAGGATGACCAATGGCGCACTGCCTAGTGGTTGATGACGATCCTGAGATACGTATCTCGCTTCAAGGCCTGCTTCAGCGGTTTCACATGACCGCCTCAGTAGCCGCGGACGGTCGTGAGGCGCGCGTCTGCCTGGACGCTGGAACGTACGATGTGGTGGTGCTGGACCTGATGCTTCCCGACGAAAACGGCCTTGAGCTGTGCAGATGGATCCAGCAGCAACACGACGTCCCCGTGATCATGCTCACGGCTCACGGTGACCCGGCAAGCCGTGTCCTAGGGTTGGAAACTGGAGCCGACGACTACCTCGGCAAGCCGTTCGAGCCCAGGGAACTGGTAGCGCGCATACACGCTCTATTGCGTCGCATCCGCAAGAGGGAAGCGCCATCTGAGTCGCAAACAAAGAGCCTGTTCTCTTTTGCAGGCTGGGTTTATGACCGCATGCGGCGCGAACTGAAATCGCCCAGGGGCGTGGTGATATCTTTGTCTCAGGCTGAGCATCGCCTGCTCTCTGCATTCGTTGAGCGGCCTGGCCGCGTGCTTTCACGTGATCAACTAATAGATCTCACGCGGGCTCCGGGCGTGGACGTCAACGACCGCAGTGTTGATTTGGCGGTGTCGCGTCTAAGGCAAAAGCTGGAACACAGCCTTCACCAGAAACCGCTCATTCGCACAATGCGCGGAGAAGGCTACCTCTTTGATGCGGAGCTACCGACGTGAGGACCCTCCTGCGTGACACGCTAGCAAAGCGGCTTTTCATACTGATGTGGGTCGCCCTGCTCGTCAGCCATCTGGCTGGCTATCTTCTTATCCACGCCTTGTATGTGCCTGGAGGGATAGCGAACGCCTCTGCGCCGGTGACCGCCGCGCCCGGCTTACCGCCAACGCCCGGTGTGCCTGATCTACGGGGGCGGACTCACTTGCAAGATGCCAACCGCCGAGAACAAGGCCACACCGAGGCAGATACAGGCGAAGGCTTGGTAACGAACGCTCTTGCTCAAAGCATCGGCCTTCCACTACAAGGTCTTCTACTGGACTACGGGGTGCGCATCGCCATCATCGCCCTGGCAGCCTGGTGGGCGGCGAGATGGCTTGCGCAGCCCATGCGGTCGCTGGTTGCCGCTTCACGCTCGCTGAGCACCGCCATACTCAGGGGTGCCCCTCCGTGCCTCATTGACGAACAATACGGAACTTGGGAGGTGCGGGAAGCTGCACATGTGTTTAATTCCATGGCCTCCAGACTACAGGATCAGTTCCGGGCGCGCGGGTTGATGGTCGCCGCCATGTCGCATGATCTGCGGACTCCGCTTACCAGGCTTCGCATGCGGCTTGACGCCATGGATGACCCGGATACGTCGGTCTTGTTGGAACGGTGTATTCGAGACATCCGCGAAATGGACAAGCTGATCGACACAGTGCTCGGAGTGTTTCGAGGTGACGCACTAGGTACGCCGGAAGTGCTTCAGGAAACAGCTTTGGTGGCATTGCTGCAATCGCTGACGGATGACATGGCTGAGCAGGGCCAGCCGGTAGGGCTTCTTATACCCAGCTTTCGCGCCGGTACAGACATTGCGCTGGTTGAACCTGCAGCCTTGCGGCGGGTGGTTGGAAATTTGATTGACAACGCGCTGCGTTACGCCGGTGCTGCGGAGGTATCCATTGAACTATCCGCTCAACAAATCCGCATAGTGGTCGAAGACCGTGGTCCTGGCATTCCTCAAGAGCACCTGCAGACTGTCTTTGAGCCCTTCTTTCGTGTGGATCCATCGCGTAGCCGCGGCACGGGAGGTACGGGGCTTGGACTCTTCATCGCGCGCGAGCTCGCGCTGCGACAGTCAGCTCAGATCAGCTTGGCCAGCCGTGAGGGCGGTGGTCTGCGTGCCGAAGTGCTGATCTCATTGTGAGGGAGCATCAAACGCGCACGGCCTGCAAAGCTGGACGGCCTGCGACGGCAACCCCGTCGAGCCCAACGTCTTGCAGGAAGCGTGACTTGGGAGGTCTGGGCGAAAGATGAGCACCGTCTGAAAATGCACTGCGGCCGAACTTTGTCGAAGACTACGACCCGGCCGCATAGCTATCCGTGGCATGCGTAGGACCAAACACACGCGCAGCGCTTGCGAGGCAAGTGCCCATACGCCGAATGAATTAGTGTCTCCGCAACCGCCTTTGCAAGTTGACACGGCAAAAAAATGTTGAGCGCGAGCCCATCTCCAAGCGCCTCACCTCAGCCTCGTGCTGAGCGATCTGGCCAACGTTAGGCAACATGACCGTTAATTTCAGAATCCAATCGCACGCGTAGCGCATCCAGCACTCGTTGCATCGCAAGGATATCGTCGACGCTTATGCCCGAGGTCAGCCGGCTCATCCACGGTCCCCTTAGTTCCATGGCCTGATCAAAAGCCTCTTGCCCCTTGGCTGTCAACACGACAAGCGAAGCTCGGAGATGGTGGGGGTTTTTCGCCGTGGTAACAAACCCCTCCCGCATCAAGTCATTGACCACACGCTGCACGTTTTGCCGATTGGCTCCCATGTCGCGCGCCAGCCATGCGACCGGCTGAGGGCGCGCCGCCGCGACGATTGTGCCCAGTACCTGCCAACGCGAACTAGTCAATCCCAGTTGTGCTACCAAACGATCTCCAGCTGCCATCAAGCTGCTGGACGCGTGGAACAAAGACAGCACGGTTTCGCTCATCGCAGCCGCAGCAGGCTCAACCACAGAATCGTTTTTCATTCGTCAATTCTGCCATTGATGCGCAATTCACTCAGATTGACAACATGATGTCATTGTGGCATGATGCAACCATTGATTAACAATCCATCGACGAAGGAATGAACATGACAGGTATCAGTGAGTCAGCGACCCGCCGTGCAGCTGCCCAGCACGCCGTGGCAGAACACTTGCGCCTTACCGAGCTAGGACGCGTGGACGAGTGGGTGAAATTATTCTCGTCAGATGCAGTGCTGGAGTTTCCTTTTGCTCCTGCCGGTGTGCCACAACGCGTGACAGGGCGAGAAGCACTGGTTGCGCACATGAGTAATTTTCCCAAGATCTTTAACGTCGAGTTTGTCGATCTGGTGTTTCATGATGCCGTCGATCCAAGTCTCGTAATCGCCGAATTCCGCTCGACGGGCACGGCGCTTCCGACCGGCAAGCCATATGAACAAAGGTGTATATCCGTTGTCCGGATCAATGATGAAGCACTCATCACCCACTACTTGGACTACTGGAATCCACTCGTGGCCATCGAAGCGCTAACACCCCAAAACACACCGTCAGACCGAGACCTCGGCGTGACTTTCGGCGATTGATTGGTGTGGGGCAAGGCCGGCACGGAGTCGACCAATCCCAGCCGAACAGGGATTCGAACCGGTATGTGCACCGGGAAGCTTTGACAAAGGAGAAAATCACAGCATGCCCAGGCACTGGAAAATTCTCTATTTATTCGCTTCCCATGAAGGCTGGCTGACCGAAGTCAAACTGCTAGACCTTGCTGCGGATGCGCCTAAAGCTCAGGTGTACCAGTGGGTATGGGTAAGCTCGACCCGCGTAGTGCCTCTGCGCTTTCTCAGCCAAGCTACGGAGCCTCGACAGGAGCGCCAGTTTCATGAAGCCAAGCTGTGGTTCGACGACAGGCGCGGTGAGCTGGCTTGGCATAACGGGGATGTCGTGACGCTGCACGTTCAGGCCGCCAGTACCCTGCCCTCGGTACAAAGGAATCTGCTGAAAGCGCATTTCGAGGCCCTGTCCAACGATACCTAGGGCTTGCAGGAAAAAACGTTCCACGACACAAATGGGGATGTTGAGCGCAGCCGGGGCGTTAGCACCGCTCGCGTGTTACCTGCGCTAGCAATAGTGCAGCATCAAAGCTCCATACCTCTAGAGCTGCTGCGGTCTCCGACCACACCAAGCCGCAAAGAACCGGTTTGGCATGGGCATGACTGTCAGCGGATATGTATTCGTCGAGTCGCCCTTTCCGAATCGGACAGCAACCAGCGCGAACAAGGTTTAAGGATTCAGGTTCAAATCAAATTCATAGCACCAGCCCTAACGGAATGATGCGAATTTTCCACCCGACCACCTAGCCTGCGGGGCGCTCGTCGGCCCATCTCGCTGTGACGGATGACGCTTGCTAGATCAGGGTCGAGGGGGGTACGCCCTGCCCTGGGCTTGCGAATGACAAAAGCGCGCCATCCGCTACGCCGACGCTCCCCCACTGAGGTCGCACCAAGGACGTTACGTACATCGTGGCGAAATCAGCACCCCCAAACGCGCACATCGTTGGCGCCTTGCATGGCAGTTCCATCGATTCATCTACCGCCCCGGCAGCACTGAGACGATTGAGGCGTCCGGCAGATACGCCGGCAGACCAGTACCGGTCCTG
Source organism: Acidovorax sp. LjRoot194 (assembly GCF_964253015.1). Taxonomy (NCBI): domain Bacteria; kingdom Pseudomonadati; phylum Pseudomonadota; class Betaproteobacteria; order Burkholderiales; family Comamonadaceae; genus Acidovorax; species Acidovorax sp. LjRoot194. The sequence goes on from NZ_CAXUQB020000001.1 coordinate 2,960,607, forward strand.
CCCATCAACAAGCCCGCCATCGGGCCGGCCCTCATCGTCTACAAACCTGTGCAGCAAGATGGGCAAGCCCATTTCACCGGTTTGTTCGTCCCACGGGGCGTGAAACAGCTCTCCGCTGAAGCTGTCCGAAAAGAAGATCGTTGTTGCATCGAGATTCCAAGCGATTCCATTCGCCACCGTGAGACCGTCCATAAGCTGCGCGACGTCGCCCTTGATATTGACTCGGTAAAGGGCACCACTTGCTTGCTTGACCGGCCGGTCATCCATGGACCCGAAAACAAACCAACGCCCGGTTGGTGAAACCTTGCCGTCGTTAAGTCGATTGTTGACACGGGAATGCTCCACCGGCGCGAAAGCCTCGAATCGCCCAGAGGACAAGTCCATCCGCACAAGCTCGTGGCGCATTGCCAGCAGTGCGTAAGAGGTTCCCGCAAAGCCCATCGCGCCTACGACGCCTGGAAGCTTCCATTTCGAAAGCGATCGCGTCCTCGGATCCAAGCTCAACAAATGTGGGGCACGGACGTCTATCCAATAGAGGGCATCGTGCTGAACGTGCCAGCACGGCGACTCCCCCACGGTGCACTCGGTTCTCCATATAGTGATCGGTCCGAGCTTTTCATGGGAAATCTCAACGCTGTCTACAGGATATGACTCGTAAGAAATTTGCATGTCCGAGTAGCTGATAGGGGATGATCTGGAGCTGGCAGGCAAGGCTAAGGCAATCGGAAACGCGGATTCTCAAACTCTTTGGCTGCGAATGCACCACCCTGGAAATGTTCCTCGATGGGGTCGCCGCTCGTGCGGTCGCTAACGGTCGGCGCAAAGGCTTCTGCGCTGTGCCGCGGTTGGTAGCCCAGCTCAGCGGCACGCTGATTTTTCCACCACGATCGAGGATTGCCAGATACGCCATAGACGATCTCGCTTTCGTAATCAGCGTTCAAACCGACCGTCACCAGTGCAGCCAGGTCATCTGGATGAATCCAATGCGACAGCATGCGTGCATCGGAAGGTTCAGGCGCGCAATGGCCGATGCGCAGCCCAAACCCCCGCAGACCGAACTTGGTGGCATAGAGTTCCGCCAAGCCTTCCATAAACACCTTGGTCAAGCCGTAGCGCGAGTCTGGCAACGGATGCACCTTCTCACCGATGATTCGCGTGCGCGGGTACAGACCCACCGCATGGTTGGAACTGGCATAGATGATGCGCTCCACTCCAGCCTCGTGCGCAATCTCCCAGAGGTTGATGACGCCCATGATGTTGGCTGGCAGGAGCACGCCCCAGGCTGCTTCCCGAGGAAATCCGGCAAAGTGAACGACTGCCGTGCAACCGCTCATGGCTTCGCGCAGCCTGGCCCGGTCCCCAAGGTCCATCTTCCACACGGTCTCGTTCGGGCGGACCGGCTCAGTTTGGGTCTTGTCCACGAGGCGCAGCTCAGCACATTGCTCCGACAGGCTTTCGCGCAGCGATGCGCCAAGCCTCCCCGCAGCACCAGTCAAGACGATGCAATCGGATTTCATGATGACTGCGCTTTCGCCAGCGGGTACTGAGACTGATGTTCAGCCTTCCAAAGCTCAAATGCTGCCGCCGCATCGTTGTCGGTAAGAGGATAGGTGCCCAACAGCGAATCACCAGCATCGATCCGCACCGCGACCCAATCTTCGTAGATCGTCTGTTGATAGGCGACCTGCGCGACCTCATCTGCGATTGCGCGAGGGATGCAGACGACACCTTCCGCGTCACCCATGATCACATCTCCGGGGTAGATGGCAACCCCCCCGCAGGCAATCGGCAGCCCGATGTCCACCGCGTGATGACGGATCAAGTTTGTCGGCGCTGATGGCCTTTGGTGATACGCCGGGATGTCCATTCCTGCGATCTCCGGGGAGTCGCGAAACCCGCCGTCTGTCACCACGCCGGCGACGCCACGCCGCATCAGACGGGTCAACAGCAGATTGCCGGCGGAGGCTGCCGAGGCGTCACCGCGACTGTCCATCACTAGAACATGCCCAGGCGGGCACTGCTCGACCGCGACCCGTTGGGGATGGGAGCGATCATTGAAGGCATCGATCGAATCCAGATCCTCACGGGCCGGGATGTACCGAAGTGTGTAGGCGATACCTACCATGGAGGTGGCTTTTGCACTCACCGGCCACACGTTTTGCAAGAACGTGTTGTTGAGCCCTTTCTTGAACAGGACAGTGGTAAGAGTGGCGGTGGATACCCGCGAAAGGCGCTGGCGTGTGAGGGGGTGCAGTTCGGTCATTTCGAAGAGCCTGTTATGGGAAACCTGGGACGGCGGGATTGGACAAAAGTGGTTTCGCTCTCGGTGCCGGCGTTCCAGCCACCTGTGGCGATTGCAGTGTTCTGGCGGCTGGGATGCTCGCCGACAAAATCGATGTCGAGCGCCACACCGAGCCCGGGGGTGCTAGGCGGTATCAGACGGCCAGAGTCTTCTTCCAGAGAAGGGTAGAGAACTTGATCGCGCCCGCTCCAATCCGGATGCAGCCGCTCCAGGATCAGAGCGTTGGGAATCGAGCTCATCAAGTGAACAGCAGCGACCTCGGCCACCGGTCCGAGCGAGCCCGCGTGCGGGGCGATCATCACCGACCAGGCTTCAGCCATGCCGGCCAGTTTTTTCATCTGTGTGAGCCCGCCAAAACGGCCTGTATCAGGCTGCAGGATGTCCACCAAACCCTCTTCCAATAACGGTTTGACGTCCATAAGCGTCGCCAAGCGCTCGCCAGTAGCGAGCGGCAGGGCAACTTTGTCGCGCACCAAGCGCCAGCCGCGCAGGTCATCCGGCGCAACCGGCTCTTCCAAGAAGACCAGATTCAGTGGTTCGAGCGCCCGACCAATTGCCACGGCGTCGGCCGGCGCGAGCCACGGCGGCCCATGCAGATCGACCATCATGTCGACTTCGGGACCTACCGCCTCCCGTATGGCGAACGCTCTGTCCACAACGCCGTTGATGCCGCCTACCTTCAACGCAGTGATGCCAGACGCAACAGCCGCGCGAGCCGCTTCGGGGGAGGTCGTGTGAACGTAGTACGGCACCGAGGGCCTAGTTTGGCCGCCAAGGAGCTGCCACAGTGGCGCACCCAGCCACTGACCTTTGATGTCCCAAAGTGCGGTGTCAATGGCAGCCAGTGCGCCCATCCCCACCACGCCGGTCTGCCCGTGGCCCATCATTCCTACCCGAAGCTTCTGCCACAGGCGTTCCGTGTCCAGCGCTGATTCACCGATCAAAAGGTGAGCCAGATCTGCGACCGCGGTGGCCACCACACGCGGCCATCCCGACCCTTCTCCCAATCCGACGATTCCACTGTCGGTGGTGACTGTGACAAAAAACCAGTTTCTGCCAGTTGCCAGGGCGCTCTTTCCGGTGGCTGCCCATCCGCTCACTGCCGGCGCCTGAGCCTGCATGAGGTGACAGTCGATCTTCTTGATCTTCATCTACTCAACCTTGATGTTTGCTTCTTTGATCAGCCCACCCCAGCGCGCCAGCTCTGTGGCGTAGAGGGTGTCGAATTCCTTGGGGGTCTTGCTCGTCACGACTTCCGAACCCAACTGCTCAGCGCGGGCTTTGAAGTGAGTGGACTGGGCTGCAGCGGTGATAGCCGTGTGAAGGCGCGCAACGACATCCGGGGGAGTGCCTGACCGCACTGCAATGCCCTGCCAACTGCGAATGTGGGTACTTGTTGGCAAGCCCAATTCGCCTGCGCTTTTCACGTCCGGCAGCGCCTTGATGCGGGTGGACTGCATCACGGCAATGGGCCGCACCCGATGGGCGTCAACCATCGATCTGAGCGAACCGGACATGAGATCAAACATCATGTCGATCTGCCCACCCATCAGGTCCTGGTTGGCAGGTGCGCCCCCTCTGTAGGGTGCGTGCACCATGGCGGTATTGCGAGCGCGCTTGTACAGCTCAAGCGCCAGGTGAGAAGAGGTGCCCACACCTCCCGAGCCCACAAGCACCCCGCCGGAACTGCGCTTGGCTGCGGCGTCGATGTCGGCAGGCGTCTTGATGCCGCTACTGTTCGACGCGAGCAGGACAACCGGCACGCTTGTGATCTGCGACACCATGGACAGATCTTTTTGAGGGTCGTATTTCACACCCATCAGCCAAGGATTCGTGGCCAAGTTGATTGCCGCGAACAAAAGCGTGTAGCCGTCGGGCTCTTTGCCAAGGACATACTGGGTGGCGATGTTTCCCGACGCCCCACTCCTGTTGTCGATGATCACCGGCTGACCCAGCGACTTGGTCAGTTCGTCGGCAAGGGATCGGGCAACCGTATCTGCGGCTCCGCCTGGCGCGAATCCGACCACCAGCGTGATCGGCCGCTCGGGGTACTTTTGTGCGTGCGCAGCCAAAGGGCCCATTGCGGCCAACGCAAGTGATGCTGCAAAGATTGCACGCCGCCCGCTCAAGAATCTTTTCTCCATTGTCTTGTCTCCTGTTGTTGTTTGGAGCGCCTGGTTGGGCGCCCTATGGCGAAGCTCAGGCTTCGCGAGCTTTTACGGCTTTGGCCATTAGGTCGAGGCGGGCCAAGTCGGTGTGCTCAAGAATCAACTGCGCGGCAAGATCGCCGTCGCCCTTGGCGATCGCATCCACCAACTTATCGTGTTGCCTGCGCACCACCTCGAGGCGCCCCACCCCGTAGCCGACGGAGCGGCGAAATGCGTCGACCAAGCTCGAGCGGCCTTCTAACAGTTCCAGCGCCAAGCTGTTTCCTGCAACGCTATCCACATACCGGTGAAATTCCCGGTTCGCCTTCACCGACGCAGGGACGTCCCCAGCGGTCAGCGCATGAAAGTGCTGGTCCGACAAAAGCCGCATCTGAGCTATCTGGGCGGGCATCGCTCTCAACGCAGCCTCTTTCGCCAGCATGCTTTGAATGGCGCCCCGGACCCGATAGATGTTGTCGATGTACTGCGCATCTACTGTTGGGATGACCGCGCCTTTATTCACGCGCATCGCTACTACCCCCTCTCCCTGGAGTTGCAAAAGCGCCTCTCGCACCGGGGCCTGGCTGACTTGGTAGTGCTTGGCCAATTCCGTCAGTGTGATGTGCGCGCCGAGCTGCCATATGCCGTCGACGATGTCCCGGCGAAGGGCTTCGCGCAAACGAACGTATGTGGGGGTGTTGAGTGCTTCCATGACTAAAGTATATACTCTATTTCAGATTTTATAAAATCTACAATCGTGAACCGATGCGCGGTTGTCAACGTTCTTTGAGGAGACAAGTGTGAAGACAATGTTTGTTCGCCAGCTTGCGCTGGCAGGTGTTGTGGCTACCTGCGTTCCAGTGATGGCGCAATCGTCAGTGACTATCTATGGCCGGGTAGACCTCGGCCTATTCCATCAAAATTCGGGCAGTACACCGACAAACGGCGGCATCAGTCCGGCGGGACCCGCCGCAAATATGTGGCAGGTGCGGCAAGGGTCTGCAGGGCGTATCGGCTTTCGCGGCATCGAGGACCTGGGCGGTGGTCTAGAAGCCGGCTTTCAGATGGAGCATCGCTTTGATGCGGATACTGGCTTGGCCCACAACCCGTTTTGGGAGGCGAGATCCTTCGTGTACGCCGGAGCTCCGAAGCAATGGGGCACCGTATATGCCGGGCGCGAGTACATCCCTGCCTTCTGGGTGGCGCTAAAGGCCGATCCTTGGGGATTGGACACAGTTGCCACCCCAGGACCACGCCACCTGCTGGCCAACTATGGCGTGCCGGTCAGCGGCATTCGTAGCGACAACACCATCGGTTTGCGCAGCGCTATCTGGAACGGGTTTTCGAGCAACGTAGCATGGAGCGCGGGCGAAGGCACGCGATCCAATACGACCGGAGTCAACCTCGAATACACCTTGGGGCCTTTGTACGTAGGCACGGCGTTCGACAGCACTACATCCCAACAGAAAATGTGGATGGCCGCAGCCTCGTACGACTTTGGCGTGGTACGCACTGCCCTGCTTTACGCACGCTCCAAAGTCAACAACGTGGAGAGTAGCAACGTCTCCTTGACCGCGCGGATCCCAGTATCCACACACCTGGTCAAGTTAGCCGTGTCTCGCTTGAATCCTGAGGGTCCAGGCAACACAAACACCAAGCTCTCAGCGGGCTATGAGCACTTCCTGAGCAAGCGCACATCGCTTCTCGCCAACATAGGCAGCGCCAAGCAACCTAAGCTCACACGCACCACGATGTTTGACTTGAGCATCAAGCACAACTTCTAAAGTGGCTTGATCTGCCTGCGTCTACCTCTGCCGCTGGACCAATGAGCAGGGTAGTTTGGGTTGATGCGGGTAACCAAACCAGCGGTTGCGTGCCACAGGCACGTTTTTTTGCAGTGTCGCTCACTGCAGCGATCTTTTGGGTCGCCGCGAGGACAAACAGGGGAATTGCTCCCTGAGCGACACTTTTTGCTTTGGTCAGGAAGCTGCCACCCTCCTTTTCACAGCTGAGACTGCTGCCCCTTCCTACGCCGTCTAGGTTCGCGCTGATCACGGACCCAATCAAATAATGAACGACATCGACCACCTCCTGAAAACCGCTACAGCAGCGGCGGCCCATGCAGCACCGTTCTGGGCCAAAAGTGCCGCAAGCACTCGAGCAACGCTTTTGAGTGAACTTGCTGCCATGTTGGAACACTCGCGGGAGGAATTGGTGCAGCTCGCCCATTCGGAAACTCACCTTGGCGCCGCCCGGCTCAATGGCGAACTGGATCGCACTTGTTACCAACTCCGCGAATTTGCCGCATATGCGAGCAGCGGGGCTATCTCGCCCCGAGAGGAGGACGAAGCGGTAGCAGGCCCCGCCCCTCGGGGTCGTCCACACATGGCACGCATCCTGGTTCCGCTGGGACCGGTTGCAATGTTCTCGGCGAGCAATTTCCCGTTCGCGTTTTCCGTGCTTGGTGGTGATACCGCCTCCGCCCTTGCGTCCGGGTGTCCAGTCATTGTTCGTGCACATCCCGCCCATACCGCACTCTCTGAAAGCGTCTTTAGGGGTGCACAGCAGGTACTAAAGAGCCTCAATTTGCCGATGGGAGTGCTCGGTATGGTAACCGGGGACTCTCTCCAAATCGGAGCCACACTAGTCAACGATTCTGTGATCAAAGCTATCGCTTTCACGGGATCGACAGGTGGTGGGTTGGCGCTCGAGGCGTTGGCTTGCGCGCGCAAGCCGCCGGTACCATTTTTCGGCGAACTCGGCTCGGTCAACCCACTCGTGATCCTCCCACGAGCTTTGTCTGGTCGCGTCGAGGAACTGGCCAGTCAACTGGCGGGATCTGTGTCTATGGGGATGGGCCAATTCTGCACGCGGCCAGGCCTGATAGCCCTCCATGACGATAATGACGCAGAGCAATTCGTTGCCGAGCTTGAGAAGGCGCTCGAGTCAGCGCCCATTCACGCAATGCTCACTCCAGGTATCGAGGAAGCCTTTAACGCTGCCGCGAGCGACATGGGGAGGTGCGAGGGGGCTCGGCTAGTGATGGCGCCAACCAGCGCGCGCCCCAGCCCACTACTGATGCTTGTCAATGCAGACGATTTCCTGGCGCAACCGCGACTGCATGAAGAGATTTTTGGACCGGCTGCGATCGTCGTGCTGTGCAAGGACATAGGGCAGTTGGGCCGCACCGTTCGCGCAGTGGCAGGCTCGCTTACTGTCACGCTGTGGGGCGCGGACACAGAGTCGCCGGCTGCAAAAGACCTTGTGTCCATCGCCACGGAGTGCGCGGGCCGAGTTCTGTTCGGGGGCGTACCTACAGGTGTCGCCGTAACCCGTGTACAACACCACGGCGGGCCTTGGCCTGCATCTACCAGGCCATCGAGCACGTCCGTCGGTCTGCACGCATGCGAGAGGTTTTTACGCCCCGTCGTGTATCAAAACGCCCCTACATGGGTGCTCCCGGCCACTTAGCAAAAGTGCGACGGTTTCCATGGGCAACGCTTGAGACCAACCCGCAGATTACTCACTTCCGACAATCCTTTGTGTGTATGTGTCACATCCCGGACGATCATATGGCCGCTTGTGAAACAGATCCGGGTGCTCTTGGTACCACTCTTTCATGGCCTGCATTGGCGTACTGCTCTTGAGCGCTGACTGCGGCAACTGGTGGTTGTACAAGGCCACATAGCGCTGCAAGGTCTGCTCCATATCTTCACGGCTGTTGAATCGGTGGGTTTTTAGGACGTCCGCTATGCGGCCATTGAACCGCTCCACCATGCCGTTGGTTCTCGGGGTCCTGGGCTTGGTCAGCCGGTGCTCTATGCCCAGCTCCTGGCACAGTTGGTCGAACTCATGGTTGCCGCTGGGTTCGCGCTCCCGGCTGGCAAACAGTCGGTCTGTGAACTCCTTGCCGTTGTCGGTCAACAGCTTGTTGATCCTGATCGGGCAGGCCTTGTGAAGTGCTTTGAGAAAGGCCCTGGCACTGGCCGCTGTCTTGTTGACCTTGAATTGCACAAACACCCAGCGCGTGGCCCTGTCGATGGCCACGAACAGATAGCGCCTGCTGCTCTCGTCCTGCATCTGGGGCAGGTACTTCACGTCCATGTGCACGTAGCCTGGCTCGTAGCTCTTGAAGGCCTTGTGGGCTACCGCAGGCTCGTGGGGCTTGAGAGCGTTGAGGTTGCCCGCTCCATGGCGGCGCAGGCACCTGTCCAAACCTGAGCGTGAGACATCGGGGCTCAAGAACTCCCGCGTGACCGCCAGCAGGTCATCCAGGGGCAGCAGCAGAGTACGTCGCAAGTGAACCACCACAGTCTCTTGCGCAGGCGTGAGCACCGTCTGCAGGCGATGGGCCGTGTGCGAGCGGTCTGCAAAGACATCGCGCTTCTTCCACTTGTAGACCGTCTGCTCAGTGATCCCAAAGCGCTGGGCCAGGACGCTGGCTGGTTCATTGCTGGCTGCGATCTCGGCGCGCACGGCGGGAGTGGTCCGGGCGTTCTTGTGCAGGGCTATCAACATGGCTTTACTCCCTGGATAGATTGCAAGGACTCTATCAACTCCTTCAAAACAGCTCGGGCCATGAAGAGTGGATAGCGTTTAGAGTCTATGCAATCATCCGGGATGCGACATGTATGCAATTGAGCTACCCACCACTCCTCATACTTACGCCGAGCTAGACCAGCAAGCGCTACGCGTAGGATCGCTCGCAGCCGCGAACACTATCGATTACATTCACTGACGCATTCCGCGTCAGTTCACCAAACCTGGATCAAGCCGTGCGACCTGTATTTTTCGACCGCACACAAAAGGCGATTGCGGCTTTTGCAATGAGCTTTGCATGCTCGCTCCCGGCCTCTGCATGGGCACAAGACGTATGGTTTCCGATCTATGGCGACGTACATGACGCTGCAAACAACTTGGTGGAGGTTAGGCCAGAGCCGGTAGGGTTGGATCAAAAGATTATGCTAGATCTGCGTGTTTCAAGAAATGAAATTCGCACGTCCTTCAAAGGCCTGAAATATCGCTCATACTATGCGAAAGTGATCGTCAACTGCGAATCGCGAAATGCATGGTATCTATGGTTATCTTACTTCGACCTTCCGCTTTGGAAAGGCCAACCGATTGGTCGCGAAGAATATAGTGAAGGCAAAGCTCCGGTACTATTTAAAGATATTCCGGGACAGCCGTACAAGCGCTTGATTGGCGCCGCGTGCAAGTCGAAAAATTAGCCATTATGCATGTAGCACGGCTTCTCGACTAAAGCAATATGAACGGTCAATAGCAACGGTTGCTACTTCAACAACTGAAAAATAGTTGGCTCAGAGGCAAGACCATTGATCGAACCGTTCCCCCCGATCCGAAAATGTGCATTAGCGAGCTGTGAGATTTGCAAGTACTGTGAGAACAGTGGTGCAGGCAAAACCATGGTTCCCACCGCATCAGCATCCCCCACGGCAAACGAGTATTCTTTTACCAGCGACGGGTCCTCTGAAAAACCGATAATGAGCGCCATCCTATGCACGCCTTCTCTGTTTCCAGTCAACTCAATAACACCACAGGCCTGCGGAAGATCAAGCCAAGGGTCGACATACCTGGCGGCACCGGTTAAAGCGGCCATTCTTACCGCCTTAACTCGACTGACAACTCCAGCTTCCCACTTGGGAGTGAGATCAACCGATCGGATTGCGCTAAGCCTATCTGCACGGGTTCGATCAATTTCAAGTAGTTTGGGCATGCCCCGACTATCAACATCTGCGTTAGCAAGACAAGTAAGACAGCATCCAAGTTGCATTTTTTTACACGCTTTTAAATCGCGTGGAGGCGACCGCGCGTGCCACTACTTCTTATGCTTGGCGTGTGCCCGCATGGATTTCTTAATATTCTCGGTTTGATTCATCCCCCATCTGCCTCTGGACTAGCAGTTGCTCAAGAATTTCAATCCGGTGTCGGTATGGGGTTGTGATCGCATAAAAGCGCTCTTGAAGAGCGCTTGACTCACCTAGCCTGACAAGCACCCCGGTGCGGAGCTCGTCTTGGACAACCACTTCCGGCACGAGGGTCAGCCATCCACTATCGCGAGCGATCAGCCGCAACATGGCCATGTCATCGACTTCTGCCCTTACCCTCGGTCTAACACCGGTGGACGCGCAAAGCGCGTCAAACTGGGCTCTCAGTGCGTGACGCTGTCCGGGCAGTGCAATCTCCAAGTCGTCTAAATCGAGAGGGATACGCAGTTGCTTCGCTTTCCACTTCTTGGCAGGACCCACCAGGGAAATTGATTGGCTACCTAGAAACTGGCAGTGCAGGGGTCGATCAGCTTCGGTAGGCGCCGTCTCATTCGCCAAGACAACATCGAGTTTGTGCTCCACCAATCTGGCAATCAGTCCCTCCAGCTCAATTCCTGGGTACTGTGATCGGCAGATTTTCATGCCGATACTTGTCGGGCGAGAGTAACCAGCATCGATACCTTGCAAGCCTCTGCACGATTCTTGGGAGCGTGCAGCTCCTGATTTTTGCGAATCATTGGACAGTTCTCATCGCGGCTTGGGCGGTAGCAGGGATGGCCTTGCATCGTTTGCTGTGCTTCTATGCTGATAGGCCTTTCGCCGCACTGGCAGCGCACAAGAAGCGCATTGCAGATCGCCTTGCCGATGCACTGCTCATTTGTGCAGCGATCCTGGCGTGGAACCAGGTGGGAAGTGGGTCGTTCAGTGTCATGTGGGCGCATATCGAAATCAACGGCACCTCTTCAAGCCTCGAACTTTCAGCCGTGCTGCTTGTCATCGCGGTCATGGTGCGAACCGCCCTACTCCCTTTGCACGGTTGGCTCATCCAGGTCATGGAGGCACCAACGCCGGTTTCTGCTCTATTGCACGCCGGGGTGATCAATCTTGGCGGTTACGTGCTGATCCAGTTCGCACCGTTGCTTGAACACGCTCAAATTGCTCGAGCTGTCCTGCTGATCTTCGGGCTGGCAACCGCTTGCATCGCCGGCCTCGTGATGCTCACCCGCGTGACCGTGAAGGTGAATCTTGCTTGGTCTACCTTAGCCCAAATGGGTTTCATGTTGGTCGAGTGCGCACTCGGGCTATACACCCTAGCGGCCGCGCATCTGATTGGCCATTCACTGTACAAGGCGCACGCATTCTTGACCGCTTCGACTGCAGTGGTTCGCACTAAACACAGTCTGATGGCGCCGCGCTTTGCGCCGTCCTTAGCCAGTGTGGTGCTCGCCCCCGCGCTGGCACTATCGATGATCCTTCTTTTGGAAGCGGCGTTAGGAAAGTCACCTTGGCCCTGGTGGTGGAGCCCGGTTCTAGCACTCGCATGGGCTCCATTGATGTGGACGGGCATTGGTGCGGGGGTAAGGGACGCAGCTGTCAGTCTCGCACGTGGCCTCGTTCTGACGCTCGTCCTCACCGCTGCCGCGGTTGCGATTCACGCCACTCCGCTGGGACTGCGTGACTCCCCTCAGCAGGACCTGGGCGCAATTGCGCTTTTCTTCCTGAGCGCTTTGTATCTCGTCACGTCGCTGGTCCTGCTGAGACCCCAAATGATGAATTCGTTGCGCCGATGGAGTTATGCGGGTTTCTATCTTGATGAAGCCTACACAAGACTGGCGATGCGGTTGTGGTCCGGACGCTGGGCAAATGCTTCACACGTGCCGGCACAAGTGCCGTAAACACCTCGCAAGGAACCGAAGGAAGACATGATGATGACGTATCCACCAGCCTCTGATCGGCATGGCCCCCTGCCATCAAACACTGCTTTTTATAACTTGTTCGCTTCGCAAGTGGACGAGGCCTGCAGCGCCGCCTGTAATGCGATAGCACCCGCCTGGCCACTGGACAAGGCAATAGCTGTAAACCCACATTGGCAACGTACCTCGCTCGCCTTGCGCACCGTGGCTGCAAGAATGGCCGTGCTGGGGGGCATTTCCGTGTTCCCAAAGCGGGAGGCTCACCTTCGCGCCTGGACAGCTGGAGACATCAGGTCTGACGACTTGGAACTGGCTTTAGGTCAACTGTCGTTGCAGAACAAGTATTCCTCAGAGCAATGCATCGATGCGCTCAAGTGCACGCCCCACATAGAGCAATTGCCGCTTTTGATTGACGTGTTGGATACTGACCCGCTTCGTTATACCCGGCTGTCTTGGCGGTCGGCCATCACGCACCAAGTCAGCCAAACCTGTGCAGGTTTTTTCGACCATAACCAAGCTGCATGGCAACCTGAGCGCTCACGAGGTTTGTACGACTTTTGGCGGGAGACGCTACAACACGACCACGGTATCGGCATCCTCATGGGGATTCCAGACCTGGAGCGTGCCACCCCCGCGTTGCCAGCGACTGCCAAAGATGCGGAGCGTTGGGCGCTTGAGCGGTTCGGTTTGCCTCAGAGCATTTGGGCCGACTATTTGGAAGCCGTCCTGCTCACCGTCAACGGGTGGGCGTCCTGGTGTGCCTATCTGAACTGGCAAGCGTCACTTGACGGTAAATACGATGGGAACCTCCGAGAGCTTCTTGCCATTCGCTTAGCCTGGGGCGCACTGCTTTTGGAGTGCAAAGACGACGGGAGTGCGCAACGCGCCTTTGACTCCTTGAGGCAATCGTGGAACCGCGCACCAGAAGTCCTGGAGCTCGCTGCAGTCTCGCTTCAAATTGACGAGGTTTGGCAATTGGCCTCAGAGATTTCCTACCAGCGCGACCTTGCAACACGGCTGAGTACGGCAGCTGCGACGCCCACTGCGCCATGCGACATACAAGTGCAAGCAGCTTTCTGTATTGACGTGAGAAGTGAGCCTTTGCGCAGGGCGCTGGAGGCAGTTTGGCCTGGAGTGCAAACCATGGGTTTCGCAGGTTTTTTCGGCCTGCCAGTGGCCTACACGCCCTTTGCTACCACAGCACGTAGGCCACAACTGCCCGGCTTGTTAGCTCCGTCAATCGAGGCAACAGACACCATTGTCTCGACCGCTTCCAATGATCTCGCGGGTGACGGGTCTCGGATGCACAAAGCAACTCGTGCCCGCAAAGATAGCCTTGCTTTTCACGAGCAGTGGAAACTTGCCGCGCGCTTGCCAGGGTCGGCCTTCTCCTACGTTGAAACCGCAGGGTTAGGCTACTTAGCCAAGCTTGGAAACTGGCTCGTTCACCCGGACCGAGACCGGGTGCGCGATGATCTAACTGGCGTGCCAGCAAGGTACAAACACCTTTGTCGCCCCGCACTTTCGGGTCTGGATCTGAGCGCAAAAATTGAGCTTGCGGCACGGGTGTTGCATGCAATGGGTCTGGAAGGCTACTTCGCCCCGCTTGTTGTACTGGTGGCCCATGGAAGTCAGTCAGCCAACAATGCACATTCAGCAGCACTCGAATGTGGTGCGTGCGGTGGTCAAACGGGTGAGGTCAATGCACGCACTCTGGCGATGCTGCTCAATGAGCCGGCGGTACGTTCTGGCTTGATGGGTAGAGGCATAAACATTCCGCCCAACACGGAGTTTGTCGCTGCCCTGCACAACACCACCACGGATGAGATCGAGGGGTTCGATCTGGACTTGTTGCCGCTCACTGCTCGTGTGGTGTGGGCAAAACTAGCGCGGGTGTTTTTACATGCGAGCGATCAGACGCGGCGCGAGCGCGCCGGTACCTTGGGTATTGATGCAACATCCAGTCATGAAACGCTCCTTCGTCAGTTTCGCCAGCGGGCCAATGACGGTGCACAGACAAGGCCTGAGTGGGGACTTGCAGGAAATGCGGCATTCCTGATTGCTCCTCGCAACAAGAGCGTGGGAGCCGCACTGGGCGGAAGGGTCTTTTTGCACGACTACGACTCGTCTCGCGACCGGGACGGCAGTGTGTTGGAGTTACTGATGACGGCGCCGATGTTGGTCACGCACTGGATCAATTGGCAGTACCACGCGTCTACCTGCGAGCCTGTCGCTATGGGAAGTGGCAATAAACTTCTGCACAACGTCGTAGGCGGCAACCTAGGAGTTTTCGAGGGCAACGGTGGGGACCTGCGGATTGGGCTGTCCCGTCAGTCACTTCATGACGGCGTGCGATGGATACACGATCCGCTTCGTCTGACCGTGGTCATCGACGCGCCGAAAAGTGCAATCGAGCGAGTGCTTGAAAAACATGCAGCCGTCAGGCAGCTAGTAACCAACGGTTGGCTGCACTTGTGGCGGTTTGAGCAGGATGGTTTTTCCCGCTACGCTGCCCAGGAGTGGGAGCCTTTGAATCTCGATTACAAGACGCAGGTGAGTGTGCTTTGACCCTGCTTCGTAACGCTCAGCCGCTAGGAACCTACCCATGCTAGCCACCCTGTTGATCGTTGATGACTACCGCGACACTTTGGAGATGGTCCAAGAATTGTTTGAGCTTGAGGGCCGCATCGTCAGGACCGCAGCGAGCGCTAGAGAAGCCATCGAATCCATGGAGCGTTTCCAGAGTGACGTGGTATGGATTGATGAGGATCTTTGGGACATGGTGGGGAACGACCTCGCGAAAGCACTAAAAGCAATCTCACATGCTCGGTATGGCTCACCAGTGACCGCATTGACAATTCGAAGCGATCACATGCATGTCGAGCTATGCATGTTCGACGGTTTTGATGAGCTAGTTTCCAAGCCGATCGACTTCCTGGAGCTTCAGCAGTTGCTGTTGCGATGTGATCGAAAAGTCACCGAGCAAGCTGATGGCGTCAGGGAGTCCAAGCGCTGACGAACCAGTGGACCGAACATGCCAACCCCAGTGTTGGACTGTATTCCTTGATAGGCCAAAAACCGCTATGCGCTACGGATCGACTGTCCCGCTACTCAACCACCGGTCGAAGCCAAGCACCAGCCATCGTTCATGCCAACGAAGTCGTAATGGCGTCAAGGCACATGGCAAGGCGTAGGATGCAATCACGCAGGCTCGGTGGAGCGTTCCTACACCAGCAAGCTACTTGTGGGGTGAACATAGTGCGCTATGTCAATCTCTCAAATCTTCAAAATAGCAAAGCAATCAGTAGTCGAATGGGTAGACGATTTTGCGCCCAGCATGGGGGCAGCAATTTCGTACTACACCGCCTTCTCAATTGCCCCGTTGTTGATCATCGTCATCGCTGTGGCGGGATATGTGTTCGGAGAGGACGCAGTACGAGGATCTCTTCACAGCCAGATTTCGGGCCTTGTCGGTAATGATGGAGCGAGCGCAATACAAGGACTCATCAGCACAGCCAGGGAGCCAGCTGAAGGAGTGATTGCAAGCGGACTGAGTATTGTCATGCTGATTGTTGGCGCGACAACCGTGTTTGCTGAGCTGCAAAGCGCACTAGATCGCATCTGGCACGTTCCAGAAAAGGCGCGGCCAAGCGGACTTTGGGGGCTCCTACGCGCAAGGTTTTTGTCATTTGGACTGATTCTCGGCTTGGCCTTTCTTCTGACTGCATCCCTTGTCGTAAGCGCTGCAGTGGCAGCGACGGGCAAGCTGTTTTCGGCAATGCTTCCGGGGTGGGAGTTTGTGCTTCAAGGCCTAAATCTCGCGATCTCATTGACGGTCGAAGCCGCGATTTTCGCGATGATTTTCAAGCTGATGCCATCGGTCAAGATTGCATGGAATGACGTGTGGATTGGTGCTGCCGTTACGGCCGTTTTGTTCGAAATAGGCAAAGTGCTCATCGCCCTGTATGTAGGTAAAGCTGGTGTCAGCTCAACCTATGCAGCAGCAGGTTCGATCGCAGTACTACTCATCTGGGTCTACTATGCGGCACAAATCTTCCTGCTCGGCGCTGAATTCACCAAAGTCTATGCTCGAGAAAACGGCTCACACAGACCAACCGATGGCAACCCGGAGCCGCCCACTGCACCGGAGACAGGTGCAAAGCGCATTTCCTCTTTAGACGAGAAGCTCTCAATGATCTCGTACCGAACGTCGTCGGAGCCACTTACTCCGGCGCGCGTTGGCTTAGCGGCCGCAATCGTGGCAGCGCGCTTCGTGACAAGTCAGAAGCGATAAGCGTCAGTCGAAGGTACAGAACCTTCTGATGCACCAAATGCAATGATCAAGCCTGTTTTATCTATCTGATCGACAATTACCGACGGTAGCTGCCTGACCCAAAGCAAGGTCGGCAGTCGTTATCGCTTCGCGGGTTAAGGGCATTGAGCTATGGAGGAAACGGTTCAGCCCAAATGACATCCCCCGAATTTTGAAGGCAAACATCAACGATGGCCCCGTCGGAGACATAGCGCCCCACATCCGTTCGGCGTGAAGGAAGTGGCGTCGTGAGGTGCACGCGCTGCCTCTCAGACAGGTGGGTTCTAATCGTTGCAGGCAGGCGGAGCGACGCGCAGCCACTACCGCTTGACGACTGACCAGGAAGGCCAAGTAGGCTTGACGACATCCTTCGCGAGGGTGGTTGCGAGAGTCCGCTCATAGCCTTCGGGTCGCTCAATGGCAACCACTACAGCCGACCCTTCATCTCTCACAAATGACCATGGCCAGCCGGGCTTCATGGCATCTTCCATCACTAGGTCGGGGTGCACATCTTCGTATCCGGCGTGTCGCTTCAATGCGACTAATACAGGCAAAAGCTGATCCATTTTTGCGGCATAAAACGGTTGGCGATCTGAACATATCGGCCCCATGAGGGCTGGAAAGAATGCTTCAATCGTGCTCCATATTGTTGCTTCCTCAGCTGTGAATCGAATGATCTTTCGGACGCCCCCTACCCGCCGGGCCACTGCCTCGCTCCTACTAGCGCTCGCCAGCATCTCACCGCCACACCTGGCGTGGGGACGTTTTCCGCAATTTGACAGCGTGGCTCTTCTCACTCCAGAGCCGACAAGCTTCGCTCAGTGTCCACAATTTTTTGCTCGCGGCAAGCCACCGACGATCACGCCCCGACCCCAAATGCGCGAGCTTTGCTACGAGGCCTTTGCGGTACTGCACAGCGGTACGACCAAGACACCTGTGTATGTCGCCCAACGCCTAAACCGCCGAACTGTCGAAGACGCGGATGAAAAACGGGCAAAAAGATTCTTTGCCGACGCGCGGCTTCCAAGTTCAGAGCGGGCCGAGCTGGACGACTACAAACGCTCCGGGTACAGCCGAGGACATATGGCGCCTGCAGGTGACATGCCCACTCCAACTGCGATGGCCCAAAGCTTTAGCCTAGCAAACATGGTCCCCCAAAATGCACAGCACAACGGGGGCGCATGGAACAAGATCGAACAAGACACGCGGCACTACGCTCGGCGTGCCAAGGGGGACGTGTTTGTGATTACAGGTCCGGTCTTTACAGATCAAGGGCCGCGTATTGGAGCCAACGGCGTAAAGGTACCGACCTATCTCTACAAACTGGTATACGACGCTTCAACCCAGAAGGCATGGGCGCACTGGCAGGCGAACCGCGAGGGAGAGTCGGTGGCACCACCGATCAGCTACCCTGAGTTGGTCAAGCGTACAGGCGTGGAGTTTTTGCCAACGGCCGCGGTACAGCACTGAAACTTTCCTGCAGTGCGCTATAAAGCGATTTTTCCTTCCTCCGCGATGCGTCTCCATGAATCGCTGAGAACTCGTTGAAATCCTGGCCGTAAATAAAGGGGGGATATGGCTCAATCTGGGCAGATGCTATTGCGAGTATGGGACGTGCAACATGGCGCGTGCGCGATGTTTCATCATCAAATGGACGGTTCCCCAGGACGACTCGCAATGATCGATTCTGGGTGCACTTCAAGTTGGCGCCCGAGCACTTTTATCAAGTACGCACTTGATCGGAACCAGCTGGACTACCTTTTCATTACCAATGCGGACCAAGATCACATGAATGATCTGCAAGGACTTTGGGATGAGGAGATCTATGTTCCCGTCTGGTTTCGCAATCCGAGTCCAAGCGCCCAGCACTGGAGAGAGATGAAACTCGCAGGTGGTCCGCTCACGAAGGATGCAAAACGCTTTATCGCCAACTGCGAAAATTTTCAAGGCGCTCCTGCGCAGCCATTTAATCAAAATATGGGCGGCATTACCTGCACGACCTTCTACAACACCTACCCGCAATTCACAAATACGAACGATCTCAGTCTGGTTGTGTTCATCGAATTTGATGGGTTCAAAATTCTTTTTCCTGGAGACCTGGAAAAACCCGGCTGGCGGGCCCTGCTGCAGCGCACTGATTTTTGCGCCAAGCTGCGCGATACAAACATCCTCGTAGCGTCCCATCATGGGCGCGAAAGTGGCTTCTGCCCTGAGATTTTTGAGCACTTTACCCCTGATGCGGTTGTGATCTCGGACAAGCCAATTGAACACGAAACACAAAAAATGGGCCCGGACTACAGCCGGGTCGTTCGCCATAGTGGCGTTCGTGTACGTAGTACCGGAAGAGACAGACACGTGCTGACGACGCGACGTGACGGATGGATCCAATTCACGATTGCGGACGGCAGCTACTTCATCGACACGGAGTACGCGGGATGAAAGCGGTCTCTCCCCGAACCCTGAAATCGCTCAATCTGGTTTGGCTTACTTCCATCGCATTGATTGACTTGGGCGTCGTGCTGGCTTTGGCAGCTCCAGAATGGGTGCAAGCACAAACAATGACGCGACTGGGCATGGCTCGCCTCGTGTTCTCATTGGCACTGCCGGTACTGGTTCTTCTGGTGATCAATGTTCTCCCGCACGATGTCAAGTCGATGCTCGTTTATTGGAAGCCCTTAGGGGTCTTGCCAGGGTGCCAGGCCTTCACACGGTATGGGCCTAGCGACAAGCGAGTCGACATGAGCGCATTGAAGAGGCATGTTGGAGTCCTGCCCAAGGATCCTGCAGAGCAGAACGCCAAGTGGTACAAGCTGTACAGGCAGGTGGGTACCGAACCTGAGGTCGCCGAGGCCCACAGGTTGTTCCTTTTGTACCGTGATATGGCAACGGTCTCGCTGCTGCTTCTTGCGCTTGTCCTCCCGGCCCTTCACTATTGCGGTGCTTCTACGACTGCCTTCTGGGCATCTGCTGCGCTATTCGTTGTTCAGTACCTCCTCACTGCGCTGAGTGCGCGTTGGAGCGGTGTGCGTTTTGTGTGCACTGTTCTAGCTGTGCATTCGACCAAAAAGGTGAACGCGCCTAAACCTGTCGCTGCTTCGTGAGTTCATAAAACTATCGAGCCTCGACGAGAGAACTGTTCCCATTCAGACAAGCAGACAAAGCAGACATACCGTTCAGCCGATCCAACGAGTCGACATAGTGAAAAGACAGTCCCGGCTGTTCAGAATACTGATCAATCAGCGGGCTTTTGTTCAGAAAGTTGAACAAACAGATCAGTGGGTTTGAGACCAGCTAGTGAACGTAGAAAGGCTCGGTTCACCTCTTCCAAGACCGCAGCAGGAGTGCGTTGCTCACCACACTCACGCTGCTTAGGGCCATGGCAGCTCCAGCCACCATGGGATTTAGGAATCCAAACGCGGCCAAGGGGATTCCGACAACGTTGTACGCGAATGCCCAAAACAAGTTTTGGCGGATCTTCGCGTATGTGCGTCTGGAGATATCGATGGCATCGGCTATCAACGCGGGATCGCCGCGCATGAGAGTGATGCCAGCCGCATGCATGGCCACGTCTGTACCCGTGGACATGGCAATGCCCACGTTCGCCGCCGCCAAAGCGGGCGCATCGTTGATCCCGTCGCCGGCCATTGCAACGTGCCTGCCACCCGCCTTGAGCTGGATAACAATATCTGCTTTGCCTTCCGGCAGCACCTCGGCGCGGACCTGATCGATGCCCAAAGCCCGGGCCACTGCCTCTGCGCTTCCTTTGTTGTCACCGGTGATCAGAACGGTCTGGATGCCAAGGCCGTGCAGCTGTGCAATGGCCTGTTGCGAGCTGCGTTTGACGGTATCTCCGAACGCCAACATACCCATTACGGCAGGGGCATCGGTCACATCGGCAAGCCACGATACGGTGCGCCCCTCTTGCTGCATCTGTGCTGCTGCCGCCGCCAGGGCTGCTGTACTTACGCCCAGCTCATCCATGTAACGGGTACTTCCTAGGCGTATCTGGCGTCCCTTAACGGTAGCGGACATACCCCGGCCAGCAACAGCAGTCACCTCGGTGGCCCGGGGGACGATCAATCCCTTTGCACGCGCTGCATCCATCACCGCCTTTGCCAACGGGTGCTCGCTACCGTTTTGAATGGCCGCAGCAAATGGCAGTAGCTGCTCGCCATGCTGATCAGAAGGAATCGCTGCCGCCAACGTGGGCTTGCCTTCAGTCAGGGTGCCTGTCTTATCAAAAGCAACGGTGTCGATGCGGTGGGCGACCTCAAGTACCTCCGCATCCTTAATCAAGATGCCGTGACGTGCGGCAACGCCTGTGCCTGCCATGATCGCAGTGGGAGTCGCCAAACCGAGCGCGCATGGACACGCGATGACCAGCACCGCGACGGCATTGAGAATCGCCTGTTCCCAATTGCCTGTGGCAACACCCCAGCCTACCAGCGTGATTGCGGCAAGGCCGAGGACGACGGGGACAAAGACGGCACTGACCTCATCAACTATCCGTTGAATCGGTGCCTTCTTTGCTTGCGCCGACTCGACCATGCGGACGATCCGCGACAACGTGGACTCGGCCCCAATAGCGGTAGTTCGAACCAGCAACAAGCCTTCTGCGTTGACGGCGCCCCCGGTCACTTTGTCACCGACATGCTTCGCGACGGGCAAGCTCTCTCCGGTAATCAGCGACTCATCCACTTGGCTGGCTCCCTCGATCACCGATCCGTCCACCGGAACTCTCTCTCCGGGACGAATCACCACCGTATCTCCTACTTTCACCCGCGCGAGCGGCAGATCAAAGTCGCCAGCCTCCGTGCGAACACGCGCAATCTCCGGCCGCAGCGCGTGCAACGACCGGATCGCCTCCGTGGTTTGGTGCTTTGCTCGGGCTTCCAGCCACTTTCCAAGCAGAATGAGGGTCACGATGACGGCTGAGGCCTCGAAGTACAGGTGAGGTGTGGCGTGTTCTGCATGCTTAAACAACAGGTACAAGCTCAATCCGTACCCGGCAGACGTACCCAATGCAACCAGCAAGTCCATGTTCCCGGCACCGGCGCGCAGCGCCTTCCAGCCGGCACGGTAAAACCGTGCGCCCAGCCAGAACTGAACAGGTGTGGCCAAGGCCAGCTGAATCCAGCCGTTGAGTGCCCAGTCCTGACCAAACAGCATGCCCAGCATGGGCAGCACAAGAGGTGCGGACAAGCCGGCCGCCAATGCAACGGGCCACCAAGGCGCAGACTGCTTCCCGACTTCTGACGGAGTGCTCGCGTCCACCACCTGTGCCTCGTAGCCCGCCTTCACGACGGCGGCGACCAAGCGGTCGGGCGGGACTCCCGCATCGAAGCGAACCTGGGCTCGCTCCGTCGCCAGATTGACCTCGGCGTGATTAACGCCAGGCACGGCCTTCAGCGCTTTTTCGACCCGGCCGACGCACGACGCGCACGTCATCCCCTCTATTGAGAGCTCCAGTGACTCTTCTGGCACTGCGTAGCCCGCCTTTTCTACCGCTGCTGCTAGGGTGGGTACCTCCACTGAAGAAGCAGCGACCACTGAAGCTCGCTCAGTAGCGATGTTCACGGTCACCTCACGAACACCCGGCACGGCTCTGAGAGCCTGCTCGACCCGCCCAACACACGAGCCGCAGGTCATGCCCATAATAGGGAAGTTCAGGTGAGTGGTCGAAAAAGAGGCGGACGTTAGCGCCTCGTTGGCAGTGGCATTCATGTCAACTCCAAGAAGTGTTTGGCTCCGGCAGTCACCGGCAGTCGAACTGTCAGGCTTGACACGGTGGGAGACACAAGTGGCAAACACGCGGCTTCGGACCACCAACGGACTTGACCTTGCCCCCGTGGCAAACCCGAGACTGGGCACCTCTTAACGTTTCTCCAAGAGGTGAAAAAATGCATGAATTCCAACTCCCGGACATGACCTGCGGCCACTGTGCTGGAATGGTGAGCCAGACACTGCAGATGACCGATCCGCAGAGCAAGGTGCAGGTGGACATGGCCAACCGCACTGTCACTGTCCAAAGCACTGAAGACCGCGCGACACTGGCCGAAGCATTGACGGAGGCCGGGTACCCTCCCGCCTGAGTTGCGTCGTGCTCCGAGGACTGTTCGGGGCCTTGACATTGACATCGTGGCAAGGTGGACAGTCCTGCTCTCGACAATTCATCAGACAGGAGCCTCCATGAGCACACTCATGAATATCGGTGATGCAGCCAAGGCCGCCGGCGTGTCCGCCAAGATGATCCGCCATTACGAGCAGACCGGCTTGTTGCCCGAAGCCGAGCGAAGTGAATCTGGCTACAGAAAGTACGGCGAACGCGAGGTCTCTGTATTGCGGTTCATCCGGCAGTCGCGCCGGCTCGGCTTCTCGATGGCTCAGATTGCGGAATTGATCGGTCGGTGGGGTGACACGGGCCGTACCAGTCGGCAAGTCAAAGCGATTGCCGAGCGTCATCTTGCAGACCTGGAAGAGAAACTCAGAGAAATTGTCGAGATGAAAACAGCATTGGAGCAGCTGGTTTCCGTATGCGCTGGCGACGATCATGCGCACTGCGCGATTCTGGACAACCTTGCGACCGACAGTCCCTCTGTGCCCAACCACAACGCAAGTTTCGTCAAACCAAATCGGCGTAGCGAGAAGGGGAAAAAGGCAGGTGTGGCTTCGGGTGGACTTTCTGCGAGTCACCTGGATCTAATGACTTGGATGAGGGGTGTGCACATCCACCGCACCGGCCATTGAACGCATTTCGCGCTCCCTGTCGTGGGCGAGCGCTGGGAAAATGAGCGACCAGGAGAGGCTTAGATTTTCGAAAGACTTTACACGGGGAGCGTCAGGGAAGGTCTGCGTAGTTCGCTTCGAGATGTGCTGATGCAGGGCGGTCGAATGAATTCGCCGCGACATCTCATCCGCAGGACATCGCAGCACTGTCTGGGGTCAATTTTGCGGCCCGCTGGCCGCTGCAGGCGCACTCATGCCCGCGTTCCCATCAAACGCCCCCGCCATCCACAGATTAGACTGGCCGAACAGGGTGTGCCGTTGCGCGTTGTTCTTGGCCAGCCCTCGGTAGCGCACCTTCACATGCCCGAACTGGCGTGATCACCCGGAACGGATGCCCTCGGCGCGAACGGCGTGATCGAGCCCACCAGGTCTGCCCACGGCACAACGCCTTCCATCTCCGCCAGGAATTCGCGCTTGCACGAGCGCTTGGTCGTAAGGTTCAGGCCCAGGCCGCCGTGCTTCATGGTTTAGATTCTCTGCGCGGACTCACCTCTGATCAATACATTACGGCCCGATATACGCGGACCTTTCTTAACTTCCGACCTTGCTTCGATGTCTAGCCCGGTCGGGAATAGTCATTTGGATCTCATCATTTGGATGCACGATGCCATTGCGCACGGGTGAATTGAGTCTAGTCATGCTCGCTACTCTGGGAAGGCCGCATCTATGGCCTTTACGGAAATTTACTGCCTGAGCATATTATGAATGGCTGTAGCTGCGACAGCCGCCTGCCCAGTGGCCACTGTAATTTGATTTAGGCCGGACGCAACGTCCCCGACGGCAAAAACAGCCTTCAAGGAAGTTTGCGCATGTTGATCGATTTCAATCTGGCCATCTTCGTCGGTTCTAAGTTCAAGTTGACGCGCGAGCTTATTGTTAGTGCTTAGCCCAAGTGCCGAATAAATAATATCGTAAATGATCTCGGCGCCATCGCGTCCGACAGCGGAAACTGCGTTCTTCGCAAACCTCAAAGACTTTGTATCACCATCAAAAAATTTGATGCCACTTGCCTTCAGAAATTTAAATTCTGCGTCTTGATATGGATCCTCGGACGTATCCATGAGGGTAACGTCTTCGGCGTAATGATGGATGAAGGCTGCCTCCTTTGCCCCGTGAACTCCTTCTCCCAAAACCGCGACCTTCTTTCCTATAGCTTCAAAACCATCGCAAATTGGACAGTAGCGCAGGATGCCTTTGCGCAAAGCTCTCTCGTAATCTTCTATGGGAGGTGACACGTCTGAAGCGCCGGTGGCCAAAATGACGGCTCTTGCGAACACAACCGAGTTCCCGAATCGCACCCTGAACAGCTCATTATTTTCCTGCACTATTTCATCAACTATGCCACTTTTGATTGATGCCCCAAATTGTCGCGCCTGCAGATTTAAACGAGATAGCAGCTCTCGACCATTTATGCCGGACGGGAATCCGGGATAGTTGTGGGATGTGGGAATCAATGACAAGCGACTACGCCCCGAATCGACGACGAGCACAGTTCGGCGAAATCTAGCGAGATATATTGCTGAAGTGAGCCCACCAGGACCGCCCCCGACAACAAGGCAATCCAATGGCATACGACTAATGATTGTCATTTATTTAGGGCGTCGATAAGGCCCAGATAAGTTTTTCGTCTCGCAAAATGCGGTAACCGACATTGCATGAAGGCACAAAGCGCAATCAGCCATGAGGGAAGTCTGCTGAGATCGCAACCGAAATGGGCAGCGGAAGTTTTTTTCGAGTTATGCTTATCTAGTTGGAATTGATCGAGGAAGAAACTCCGGTGGCCAGAGCTTCGCGACCCTTTTCCGTTATAGCAAGTACCGTTGCCATGTCTTCTTCAGGAGAATCCGCATAGGCAAATTCGGCTTGCAGCAAACCGTGCTTTTGAAGCTCCTCCACCAGGCTCGCCTGCGAGCCGTGAACGAGTGCTGGCAAAGGACAACTCAGTAGGAAGCGCAGCATGGCCGAAGCCGTTGCCACGTCGGCGGGCGGAGGCGAAGCCGTTGCCTTCATTAGTTGAGCACGCACCCATCTTGAGCCTCCAAGCGCCGACAGCTTGCAGAGCTCCTGGAAAGAAAGCAGCATGCCGAAGGTCAAGGGAACGTCCGCATCATTGCCGATTGACCACGAAACTAGGTCAAGCGGCGGTCCCGCTGCATCGCGCCTTTTCCAGCGGACGATCTCGGCAGTCTCCATATCGACAATGTGCGCCCAGTCTGTCTTGACGGAGTTCCCAGCACAGATGCACTGCTCCAAAGTTCCACGTAGAACCAGGTCCCACCAGCCACCGCTGGTGTCTTCGGCAAAGTTGGCAAATAGAGCGTAGGTCATGTCAGCCTCACCATACACCGTCGTGGCCAGCGAAGGCCCGTGCTCAGACGCCCTCACTTGCACAGCGCTTGCGACGTGACGATGACGCGGACAGGCTTAACCCGTCCGCTGCACCTCATGTCGGCCTTACTTAGGGGTGGTCCCTGGGCTCGTTTCCTTGTGGGGCTTGGCTTCGCGCTCGTTGGCCTTGTCCTGCCCACGGGCTTCGGACTTGCTGGTGTCCTGCACGCCAGAACCTTCTCCGCGAGCGGTGCTGCCGTCCTTGGTCTTTTTCGCACCAGTTGCAGGGCGAGCCTGCTTGTGCTCCTCTCCATGCGCTTGCGCCTTGGAGTTGGTGTACGGGGTAGCTTCTTGGGTGTCGCCAGCCGCGAACGCGGACGATGCGGCAGTCAGTGCGAGAGCGATCAAGAGAGTTTTCATGGTTTTTCCTTGAGGAGTGGTGTGTTAACGAGAAAGTGCCCCCGTCGTCGAGGGCGCGCAGGGAGATGCTTTTCTTACTTGGCAGGTTCGATATCTGTGACGATCATTTTTCCGGCTTCGCTCACCACCATGAAGCGGATCTTGTCGCCGACCTGAGCCTTGTCGAGCAGTGCCTTGTCCTTGGCTGCAAAAACCATGGTCATTCCTGGCATCTCCAGGTGCTTGATGTCACCGTGCTTGATGGTGATCTTTCCAGCCTCCTTGTCGATCTTGCGCACTTCTCCCTCCGTCATGGAGGCTGCAGGCGCGGAGGCGGATTTGCCAGCGTCAGCGCTGGCCTGGGCCGACGCCGCCACCGGCAGCAGCGCTGCCAGCGACAGCGCTGCGCCCATCAAAAAATTGGTTGCGGTTTTCATAGGAGCTCCTTGTTCAAACAGAGAAGGCGTTCGTGCCGTTACTTCTTGACCACGGTGACCTGGCCCTTCATGCCAGCGTCGTAGTGGCCCGGATACAGGCATGCAAACTTGACGTCGCCCGCCTTGGTGAATTGCCAGACGATCTCGCCTTGTTTGCCGGGTGCCAGAGATATCTTGCTGGGCTCATCGTGTTCCATCTCAGGGAACTTCTTCATGGTTTCGTAGTGCTCCTTGAGTTCGGCGTCAGTTCCCATGCTGAACTCGTGCTTGACCTGTCCGCTGTTCTTGATCACGAACTTGACGGTCTCGCCTTGCTTGACGGAGATAGCCGCAGGTGTGAAGCGCATGGTGTCGGCCATGTCCACATTGATCGTGCGAGTCACCTTGCTGGCCTGGCCTGGCTGGCCGATAGCGGTTTCAGCGCTGCCGTTGCCCTTGGCGCCGCCGCCGTCATGGCCGCCACCGTGGTTGCCGCCGGCAAATGTGTTCAAGGAAAGGGCGACCAGTGTGGAGGCTGCGATGAGGGAGAGACTGCGTTTCATAAGGCACCTTGCGTAGTGAAAAGGTTGGATGGAATGATCAGTGGCCGCTGTGGGAAGACGGCTTCTTGACTTTGACGACGGTGTCGGAGCTCGACTTTTCTTTACGGGGCATGGACTGGCCGCCCTCGGCTTTGAACCGTGCAGGCTCGGCCATCGGGCCGGTGTACTCGTAGGCCACCGTGCCCTCCGGGTTCTTGTACCAACCAGGGTTCTTGTAGTCACCCGGTTTCTGGTCGCGGCGTACTTTGACGACACTGAACATCCCGCCCATTTCGACCGAGCCGAACGGGCCTTCTCCAGTCATCATGGGAATGGTGTTGTCCGGGATGGGCATCTCCATTTCGGTCATGTCGGCCATGCCGCGCTCGCCCATGACCATGTAGTCGGGAATCAGGTTGTTGATCTTCTTGGCAACGCCCCGATGGTCCACGCCAATCATGGTGGGAATGTCGTGACCCATTGCATTCATGGTGTGGTGGCTCTTGTGGCAGTGGAACGCCCAGTCGCCTTCTTCGTCCGCGAGGAACTCGATCTGGCGCATCTGGCCCACGGCCACGTCGGTGGTCACTTCATAGAGACGCGTGCTCTTGGGTGTGGGACCGCCATCCGTGCCGGTCACCAAAAACTCGTGTCCGTGCAGATGCATCGGGTGATTCGTCATGGTGAGGTTGCCGATACGAATGCGGACCTTGTCATTGAGCCGAACATTGAGGGAGTCGATGCCGGGAAAGATGCGGCTGTTCCATGTCCACAGATTGAAGTTCAGCATTTCCGCCACTTTGGGCGTTGCGGCCCCTGGCTCGATGTCATAGGCACTGAGCAGGAAGCAAAAGTCTCGATTCACTTCATCAATCAGCGGATGCTTGGCCTTGGGGTGCGTGATCCAGAAGCCCATCATGCCCATGGCCATCTGGGTCATTTCATCGGCATGCGGGTGGTACATGAAGGTGCCCGGGCGGCGTGCCACGAACTCGTAGACGAATGTCTTTCCCGACTGGATAGCGGGCTGGTTCAGCCCTGCCACACCGTCCATGCCGTTGGGCAAACGCTGTCCATGCCAATGGATGCTGGTGTGCTCGGGCAGCTTGTTGGTCACAAAAATGCGAACGCGGTCACCCTCTACCACTTCGATAGTGGGACCGGGACTCTGGCCGTTGTACCCCCAAAGGTGGGCCTTGAAGCCAGGGGCCATTTCGCGCACGACAGGTTCTGCCACCAGGTGGAACTCTTTGACCCCCTGGTTCATGCGCCAGGGCAGCGTCCAGCCGTTGAGCGTGACTACCGGGTTGTAGGGGCGCCCGGAGTTGGGAACCAGGGGCGCCATGGTGTCGGCGCTGCCCTGGAAAATGGGCTCTGGCAGTGCGGCCATCGCCACGCGGCTCACACTCGCTGCGGCCACAGCCCCTCCGGCAATGCCAGCAAACCGGAAAAAATCTCTTCTTGAATTCATGTTGGTTCCTTGGGGGATCAGTGGCCAGCACCAGCTTCCGCAGCGGCGCCGCCGCCGCCCGCGACGCCAGCGCTCGTGGGTTTTCCGATGAGAGAGGCCTGCAGCGCCGCGTCCGCCTGCCAAAACTGTTGTTCTGCATTCAGAGCAGCCAAAACCGAGCTGACCTGATCGCGGGAGTCCGCCAGCAATTCGAAGACGCTGATCAGCATTCCGTTGTAGCGAAGCTGGTTTTCTTCGGAGATGACTTTTCGCAGGGGGATCACTTCATCGCGGTAGTGGCGGGCGATGTCGTAGGCAGTGCGATAGGCCGAGTAGCTTTCGCGCAGGTTCGACCCCGCAGCGCGGGCTGCGGCATCCAGGCGGCTGGCTGCCGCCAGCGTCTGTGCATTCATGGCGTCGCGCCGCAACCCGCCCCAGTCGAAGATCGGAAGCTGCAGGCTGACCTCAAAGCCACGACGTGTCGAGTGGGTGCCCTCTGTCTTATCGAACACAGAGTCTCGCCGTACTCCCAGTTCGATGTCCGTGTATGTCGTGACCGTGTTCCAGCCTTGCGCGCGCGCAGCTGCGTCGTAGTCGGCCCTGGCGATCTGTAGGTCCAGCCGTCCCTTGGACGCCTGGCGGCCTGCATCCAAAGGAGAAAGCGGCTCCTTGGGCAGCGCAGGCAAGCGCTCCGGCAGCTTGAGTTCCTTCGCCTGGCTATCGTCGAGGCCCAGCAGTCGGACCAATTCCTCGCGTGCTGCGGTGACCTGGTGCTGGGCGCTGGCCAACTGGGTTGCCGTGTCGGCATAGAACGCTTGCTGGCGGGCACGTTCAAGCTTGTTGAAGTTACCCACCGCCTGCATGCGCTTGGACAGCTCTGCACTGGCCTGGGCGCTGGCAACGACCTGCTGGGTATAGGTGAGCGTCTGTTGCGCCGCAACGGCGCGCACCCACGACTGCCGGACCTGCGTGACTTGGTCCACCACGTCGCTGCTCAGGCGTAACTGGGCTTGTTTGATGCGCTGATCAGCGATGCTTTTACGCATGGGCAGCGTCAGCAGGTCCAGCAGGCCAAACGACAACAGGCGCCCGATCTCAGTTTCGCTGCCCAGGCGAACGCGCTCCAAGGTCAAAATCGGGTTGGCAATGCGGCCCGATTGCGCTGCGGTAGAGGCATCTGCCCAGTTTTGCGCGACGATCGCTTGCAGCGACGGGCTGTTGACCAACGCGAGCTGCACGGCATCTTTTTGGCTGAGCGGCTTGGCCAGCAGATCTGAGGCGCGCTGGCGCAAGGCATCTCGTTCGTTCTGACCCCGGGCCAAAGTGAGCTGACCGTCCGTGAAGCTGCCTGTGGCTGCGTTGGCGCTGGAGAGGTTTTGCTCCAAATTCACACTGGCGCAGCCAGACAAAACGGTGACGGCGGCCACAACGACCATTAGTTTGGCGCGGGGCATGCGCAAGGGGCGGCTCATTGCTTGCCTCCATGGCGTGCGTCATGCCCTTGTGCGGGCTGCTCCTGGCCAGGCGCGGAAGGTGCCTGGCGCATTTCCTTGGCGTAGGTGCGCCATCCACCGATTTCCCCGACCTTGTCGTTGGCTGCCTTCCAGGGCTGTACGGGTTGGTCTTTGTACGCGTCAAAGCCAGCCAGGGCTGATCGGTACGACAGCTGATACTCCACCTTGGCGGTGTCTGCCTCGGGCATTTGGGCAAATGCCATGGACGGCGCCACCAGCGCGGCGGCAAGCCAGCGGCTTGAGATAGGTCGTGAAAGCCAGGAATTTTTCATGAGTTCACCATGCGTTCTTGATGCAACGCATTGTGTGAGCCCACGGCTTCCGCGGACATAACGGCCTCATTACATCTTTGTCATGTGCACGAAAGCCTGTGATCTGGAGGCACACTTGCGGCCATTCGCAGTGCCAGGGGGACCTAGTGAAGATTTTGGTCGTTGAAGATGAAGTCAAAACCGGCGAGTACCTGCGCCAGGGGTTGCGCGAAGCTGGCTTCAATGCCGATTTGGTCCATAACGGGGTGGATGGTCTGCACCTTGCCCAGGAAGGTGACTACGACCTGGTGATCTTGGATGTCATGCTCCCTGGGATGGACGGCTGGCAGGTGCTCACGAATCTGCGCCGCCACGGCCAGGAGATGCCGGTGCTGTTCCTCACCGCCAAGGATCAGGTGCAGGACCGGATCAAAGGTCTGGAGCTGGGCGCGGATGATTACCTGGTCAAGCCGTTTTCCTTTGCGGAATTGCTGGCACGGGTGCGGACCATCTTGCGGCGCGGACGAAACGGCACCGAGGTGACTTTGCTGCAGGTGGCTGATCTGGAACTCGACCTCCTGCGCCGGCGCGTCATCCGCTCGGGCAAGCGTATCGACCTGACTGCCAAGGAGTTTGGACTGC
Organism: Acidovorax sp. LjRoot194; assembly: GCF_964253015.1. Lineage (NCBI taxonomy): Bacteria > Pseudomonadati > Pseudomonadota > Betaproteobacteria > Burkholderiales > Comamonadaceae > Acidovorax > Acidovorax sp. LjRoot194. Next base: position 2,991,395 of record NZ_CAXUQB020000001.1, read on the forward strand.
TGGAGCTGTTGATGCGCCGGCAAGGGGAAGTGCTGCCCCGTTCCTTGATCGCATCACAGGTCTGGGACATGAATTTCGACAGCGACTCCAATGTGATCGAGGTGGCGATGCGACGGCTGCGCGCCAAAGTGGATGATGCCTATGAAGTAAAGCTGATCCAGACGGTCCGAGGCATGGGGTATGTGCTTGAGGCTCCCGAGGAGAGTGCGTGAAGGCACGGTACTCGCTCACCACGCGGTTGACGGCCTTTTTCACTTTGGCGTCCGCCCTGGTGCTGATCGGCCTGGGAACTCTTGTGGCAATTTCCATCGACCGACATTTCGTGGAACTTGACCGCGATGCGTTGCGTGACAAGGTTCACCTGACGCGTGAAGTCATCGGCAAATCGAAGTCGCCGCAAGATCTCAAGACCCGGCTGGATGATGTTCTGCACAGTCACGAGGGCTTGTTCGTCACCGTGCTTCACAACGGGCAATCGCTGTACTCGACGGAGGACTTTGAGTTTCCGGCGGACTTGAGCGTGCGGGCCCAACATTCCCGCTTGGGTGTGGCTTCATGGCGAAACAAGGACCGTGAGTACCGAGGCATGTCCGAAGCTGTGACGCTGCCGGGTTCTGCCGAGCCGCCTCTGCAGGTCTGGGTAGCGCTGGACATAGCCCACCACCAGCATTTTATGTACGAGCTCATCCGGGTCCTGGTTGGCTATGTGGCACTCGCAACCCTGGTGGCCGGGGTGCTGGGATGGTGGGCTGCAAAAAATGGCCTGGCGCCCCTTCGGGCCATGCGCTCTCGGGCAATGGCGATCACTGCGCAACGATTGGACGAAAGGATGCCCAGCCAGGAGTTCCCGGTGGAGATGGCAGACCTAGCCATCACCCTCAACGAGATGCTGCGGCGCCTCAAAGAAGAGTTCGACCGCCTCTCCGAGTTTTCGTCTGACCTGGCCCATGAACTGCGCACCCCCATCAACAACCTGATGACGCAAACACAGGTCACCCTCAGCCAGGCACGCTCCCCGCACGAGTACCGCGACATCCTCGCATCCAACGCGGAGGAGTACCAGCGTCTGGCGCGCATGGTCGCGGACATGTTGTTCCTGGCGAAGGCGGACCACGGTCTCATTCTTCCCAGCACGGAGAAGATTGAGGTCCATGCTGAAGCACAAGCGCTCTTTGATTTCTACGAAGCGCTTGCTGAAGAAAAACAGGTCCGTTTGCAGCTGATCGGCGCGGCAGAGATCACTGGTGACCGGCTGATGCTGCGCCGGGCGCTGAGCAATATCCTGTCCAATGCCATTCGCTACACCCCGCCCGGCGAGGAAATAGTCGTTGACATTCAAGGGGACCTGCACGGAACCACGGTGGATGTCGTTAACACCGGCCCTTCCATCGATGCGCAAATGATCCCCCGCCTGTTTGATCGCTTCTTCAGAGCGGACAAGTCGCGCAAGCAACTGGACTCGGACGGCGCGGGCCTGGGCTTGTCGATCACCCAGGCAATCGTTCACGCGCACCGGGGGCGTATCTCGGTGAGCTCGCTTGATGGCAGGACTTGTTTTACGATGTTTTTCCCCAGTGCACAAAGCATTGGCAAGCACCTCACGACAGATGCATGACCCGTTGGCAACGCTCATAGACTGCTGGAGGGCCGACCCGAGCAGCACCTACAACACCTGGTTCCTGTGGGACCAGCGGATCAAGAACTTCCGCTCCATTCGCCGAGGCATTGCGCAGGTGGTGCAGGACATCCGGGGCGGTACGTTTGGCAACGCCTACCGAGGCTCCTCGCTGGAGACCATCGTGGGATCCATCGCGGAGCAGCGCCAGATCTTCAAGGGAGCAGATCACGCCTTCCTCTGGAAACCCAAGCTGCGGATTCCGGACATCTACGAGAACGCGGACAACCAGCGCGCCTTCGCGGACCTTTTACACACCTGTGACCACTGCGACTGCGCAGAAGACGTGGTGGCCGCCATACAGCGCATTGATGCGATTGGTATCAAGGGCCTGGGACCAGCGGTCGCCAACTTGCTGTACTTCATCCACCCAACGCTGGTCGCGCCTTTCAACACGGCCATCGTCAACGGTTTCAACGCGGTGACCGGAGGGCGCGTGAAGCTCGGGCGCTGGGACCACTACCTTTCGATGCGTGAGGGCTTGCTGCGCTTGAACGCGCAGCACCGGCTGAGACTGTCCAACGATCTCGGCGCGATTGCAGGACTCATGTTTGATGTTGGCAGCGGGCGTTACACCGCGCCGCCCACGGCCATGGATGCGGCAGCAGCAGCTCTATGGAAAGAGGACCTTGAACGGGTTCGGCAGGAGTCCGCCGTGGTGCAACGCGAGGTCTCCCAAGCCAGCGAAAGCGATGCGACCCACACGAGTGTTCAGGCGTCACTGCGCGACCTGGGCAAGGCGCTCGGCTTTGAGGTCTGGATCGCCTCCAATGACCGAGGCCGCTCTCATGGCAGCGGCCTGCTGGGAGACGGTTGTCTCGGGCAATTGCCTGCCAGTGTGGACCGTGGCCTGGAATCGATTCGGCTGATTGATGTTCTCTGGGTGGACCCGAGGACCTCGCGTGCCGCCGCCGCGTTCGAAGTGGAGCACACCACGTCCATCCACTCAGGCATCGTGCGCATGCTCGACCTTGCACTGGGCACACCGATGGCAGGCGACTGTGTGCTGTTCTTGGTCGCACCGGACAATCGCAAAGACAAGGTCGCCGAGCAACTGCAACGGCCTGCGTTCTCTCGGGTGTCAGAACTGGGAATCCGCTACCTGCCCTACAGCCAGCTGGAACTGCACCACGCCCCCATGGGCCGGTTCGGCTCCAGCATCAAGCCGCTGCTGGAGATTTCGCAGCGTCGTTGAGCTGCAGTGTCCGCGCTTCCGCGAATCGTACGCCGCGAGCGGCGCTGTGCAAGCCTTGAGCTGCTCCACCATACCTTTCGGCGAGATGAAGTTTCTGTCATCCGGAACCGGAAGACTGGAGGGCGCCGATGGGCTTTGAGATGGCTACAGATCCACGCCGTCTATCTACGATGGTGCATCGCCTCGGTAGGTTTTCGAGGCAACAGATACCACCCTCGAATCACCCCCGAAGGCCACGTCATGAACGTCACCACCAAGCCATTGCATACTTTGTCGCCCGTCAGTCTTCCTGGCAGCTCCGGGCTAAAGCCGCCGGATGTTCAAGTAGGCGGATTCCTGGACGCGATGAAGCAGGCACTGGCGACGACCAGCCAGTTGCAAAGCGAATCTGGCCGGTTGAGCCGCGAAGTGACGTTCGGCAATCCCACGGTGAGCCTGGAAGAAACGATGTTCGCGGGCGTCAAGTCCAACATAGCGTTTCAGGCGACATTACAGAGCCGCAATCGCATCGTTCAGGCATATACCGATGTGATGAACATGCAGGTTTGAAGATCCGCAGGCGGAGATCTCTAGCAAACCCGCCCCTAGACAAATCGAAGTCAACCTGCTCTCCCGAGCACCTGCCCCGGGCTGCCAGCGCCCGGAGAAAAACTCAGAACTGCGGAGCTTGGGTGGTCGCGTCCGAGTGGACAGCGACGGCAGCGTGGTGGGATGCTTGGTAGCGGTCCGGATAGATTTCGTTGAGCTTGCGGCCGTCTTCACCCACAGCCACCAGCTCGCCCTCGCGGATGGCGCGTGCCAATTCGTTCTTGACCTGATCACGCGTCTTGGAAGGCGCGCTGGCAATGACGGGATATCGGCCTGGTGCGACTTCATTGAGCTTCGAGCCGGACTCGCCGCCAGCCAGGATGTCGCCCGTACGAATCGCTTGATCCAGTTCTGCCAATACCTCATCGCGGGTTTTTGCGCCCTGCATCGACGCAGTAACCGGGTACGCAGCCGGATTCAATTGCTTGAGCGTCAGGCCGGACTCGCCGGAGGCCAGCATGTCGCCGCTTCGCTGAGCTTGTGCCAACTCGGTCTGTACTTGCTCTCGCGTCTTGCTGACTGCCTGATCCGACGCGAAGGCGGGAGCGGCAAGGAGGGAAAAAACGATAAGGGTGGACTTGAGCTTCATGGTGTGTTTCCTTTGTGATGAGTGATGAAAAATGGGGGGCAACCGCGCGACGGTATGGGCCGGCGCGCGCAAGCCGGACAGGTGATCAAGTCTTCAGGGCAGTTGGCGAGCGTTGACCCAGCCCGCTTCTCCGCCCAAGTCGCGCATGCCGTCGCTGGTCACGGGATTGCGCCTGGCAGCCTGCAGCTCGTCCGTGACTTGCTGACGCGTCTTGGTCAGCTTGGGGCCCGGGACGAGTGGATAGGTGGCGGGGTAGCCACGGCTGACCCAGTAGAGCGATCCATCCTTCTGGGCGGTCAGCACGGAGCTCTCGACAGCCTGGCGGCTCACCGCATTACCCAGATGGTCAGGCGCGAGGCTGACGCCTTCTTCCTGGCTTGGGCTTGCGTGATAAACGGATGTCGCAAACGACGCAGTAGCGGACGCAGCAAGGCTGGCGACGAGGATTGCGGTGCGAACTTTCATGATGGTCTCCTGTGACGCCGGATGCCCGGTATGGTCCATCCAGGTGGCGTTTTGTGCACCACGGAAAGAAGTCTAGAAACCGCACGCCGACTTCGAGGTGACGGACGGATTACGCTTTTGACAGGGGAGATCCGTGGGACAGCGGAACGACGCAGCAAGGCGGTTGAAGCTGCGATGTACCAGCGGCGCGCTGCTATTGAAGCGCTGTGTGAGCGCCATCGCCATGTCGCTGAGAGCCACAGTGCCGATCAATGCGCTCCCTGCACTTTTTCTGCGAGGCACGTCCATGGCATTGAACGTTGAAGACTCGAGTTTCGCCACAAGGTGACGCCGTGATTACGACTTTGATATCTCTGCGTAATGTTCGAGGGCAGTGCAGCGCAAATGACTCGTTTGCATGGCCAATCGTCGGTGACTACCTACAGCGCGGCCGGCCATGAGCGGCGGAAGATCCTTGCACCGTGCAGTCAATCGCGCGGATTCGAGTCGATCCATAAAGCCATTGAACCTACCCTCAGGAGAACCCAATGAACCATACCAAGAACCCCTTCATGTCGTGCATCGAGGCCTGCCAGGCGTGTGCGACAGCATGCAACCAGTGCTTCGCCGCGTGCCTTCAGGAGGATGATGTGAAGATGATGGCGCGCTGCATCGCACTAGACGCGGACTGCGCGGCGATCTGCCGCTTGGCGGCTGATGCCATGGCGCGCAACAGCGAGCACGCGGTTGCCATCTGCTCGCTGTGTGCGCAGATATGCAAGGCTTGCGCCGATGAGTGCACCAAGCATGAAGTTGATCACTGCAAGGCCTGTGCGCAGGCTTGTCTCAAATGCGCCCAAGAGTGCGACGCCATGGCGCGTGCCGTTTGATCACGTTGCTCAACACTTGGAGAACACCATGAAGAAATTCTTCGCTTCCCACTCGCTCACCGCTGCCGCTTTCGTTGCTTGCAGCTTCTTGTCACCCCTGTCTGTTCAGGCCCAGAACGCACCTCATTCCGGCATGAAGGGAGGCGGCATTGATCAATCGATGCCTCAGGGCAAGATGGACATGAAGGCCATGATGAAAGAGAACAACGACAAGATGGCATCCGTTCCAATGTCGGGTAATCCTGATGTGGACTTTGCCCAGATGATGCGGGTCCACCACCAGGGTGCGATTGACATGGCCCAGGCCCAGTTGCGGGATGGCAAGGATCCCAAAATGCTCAAGATGGCTAAGGACATCGTTGCAGCGCAGAAAAAGGAAATCGCTGAACTGGATGCATTTCTGGCCCGCAGCGGCAAGGCACCTGCCGCTCCCGCCAAGTAAGTCCTCGGCCCGATGTCGCAGCCCTGGGTCTTTGGATCGTCAAGATCCAGGGCTGTGCCGGTCGGACGCTCGGTGAAGTCCGCGGCCTTGATTGAGGTCAAAGGTGGCGGAGGTTCATGCTTGACACTCCCACCGTGTTAAGCCTTATCGTTCCCACGAGGTCCACCACCTGTGACCTTTGTTGGAGAACACCATGAACCACAGCCACACCACTGAGCATTCTGGCGCTACAAAGCCTTCAGGCAGCAGCAAGAAGTTGATCGGTGCAGTAATCATGCTTGGTCTGATCGGGGCATTCTTCCTGCTCAGAGAGGACTGGTCGCATATCGCAGGTTATTGGCCTTACCTGCTCTTGTTGCCCTGCCCGCTAATGCACCTCTTCCACGGACATGGGAGCCACGGTTCGCATGGCGGCGGATCAGACCGCAATTAATACCGCGCAGGACAAGACACTCATCTTCAGGAAGTACCACCATGGCTACAGCAGCGCCACACGATCATGCTCACCACAAGCATCCGCCTCATGAAGGTCGAAAACCTCCATTCTCGACGGCGCTGAACGACCCCGTCTGCGGTATGGCGGTGACTGCCCAGTCCCAATACACCGCGCTCCACGAGGGCCACAACTACTACTTTTGCAGCGCGAAGTGCCAGGGGCGCTTTGTCGAGGCACCGCAGAAGTACGTACCGGGCGCTGATGGCACGTCTGGGGCCGAGCCTGAAGCAGCTCAGCCCGGGGCCATCTACACCTGCCCCATGCACCCAGAGGTGCAGCAGGACCATCCCGGAAACTGTCCAAAATGCGGGATGTCGCTGGAGCCCATGCTGCCCACGCTGGAGGAGGGAGACAACGCTGAACTCGTGGATTTCCGGCATCGATTCTGGTGGACACTGCCACTGACCGCAGTGGTCACCGTCCTGGCCATGGTGGGCCACCGCCTGCAGTGGTTCGAAATGGCCACCCAGAGCTGGATCGAGCTCGTGCTGACGGTGCCCATCGTGCTCTGGGCTGGTTGGCCCTTCTTTGTGCGCGGCGCTCAATCCATCGCCAACCGCAGTCCCAACATGTGGACGCTGATCAGCCTGGGCACCGGTGCCGCCTTCGTCTACAGCCTAGTCGCCACCGTGGCGCCTGGGGTATTTCCAGCCTCGTTTCAGGCTATGGGCCGCGTGGCGGTGTACTTCGAAGCAGCAGCCGTCATCATCTCGCTCACTCTGCTCGGCCAGATGCTGGAGCTCAAAGCACGCTCGCAGACCTCGGCCGCCATCAAATCACTGTTGGGCCTGGCGCCCAAGACCGCTCGGCGCATCGATGCCAACGGCCAGGAGAGCGACGTCCCGCTGTCCCACGTCCACGTGGGTGACCTGCTGCGCGTACGCCCTGGGGAGAAGGTCCCGGTGGATGGCGTCGTGGTCGAGGGGAGTAGCGCGGTAGACGAAGCCATGCTCACTGGCGAGCCTGTGCCCATCGTCAAAGGACCTGGGGACGCCGTCATCGGAGCCACGCTCAATACCAACGGGGCACTGGTGATCCGGTCCGAGCGGGTGGGCTCCGCCACCATGCTGTCCCAGATCGTTCAAATGGTCGCTCAAGCGCAGCGCTCACGGGCTCCCATGCAGCGTATGGCGGACCAGGTGGCGGGGTACTTCGTGATGGCCGTGGTAGGTATCGCGTTACTCACACTCTTCGCGTGGGGCCTGTTCGGGCCGGAGCCACGTTGGGTCTATGGCCTGGTCAATGCTGTGGCCGTACTGATCATTGCGTGCCCCTGTGCGTTGGGCTTGGCAACGCCCATGTCCATCATGGTGGCTACAGGCCGGGGCGCGACCAGTGGCGTGCTGTTTCGGGACGCTGCAGCCATCGAGAACCTGCGAAAGGTGGACACGCTGATCGTGGACAAGACCGGCACGCTCACAGAGGGCAAACCATCCTTCGAGCGTGTGGTGGCCATGCCCGGTCTGTCCGAGGACGAAGTGCTGCGCCTTGCGGCCAGTCTGGACCAAGGCAGCGAGCATCCGCTGGCCGATGCCATTGTCCAGGCGGCCCGCTCCAAGGGCTTGGTGCTGGACAAGCCCGAGGACTTCGAGTCCGGGTCGGGTATTGGCGTACGCGGACGGGTCAATGGGCGCCAGCTCGCCTTGGGAAACACAGTCCTCATGGAACAGGTGGGCGTTTCTGCAGATCCGCTGGTGGCGCAGGCTGAGGCCTTGCGCGCGACAGGCGCCAGTGTGATGTATCTGGCGGCAGACGGCCAGCTTCAAGGCCTGCTGGCGGTCTCGGATGCCATCAAGGCCAGCACGCCGGAAGCCTTGGCCACTTTGCATGCGGCGGGACTGCGCATCGTCATGGCCACGGGCGACGGCATGACCACCGCCAAGGCGGTAGGCGCAAAGCTGGGGATTGATGAGGTCCATGGCGAAGTCAAGCCTGCAGACAAGCTGGCTCTGGTGTCACGCCTGCAGGCCGAAGGCCGTGTCGTTGCCATGGCTGGGGACGGGATCAACGACGCGCCCGCACTTGCCAAGGCGGATGTGGGGATCGCGATGGGGACCGGGACCGATGTGGCTATGAACAGCGCCCAGGTCACTCTGGTCAAGGGCGACCTGCGGGGGATTTCCACAGCGCGGGAACTGTCCGAGGCGACAGTGGGCAACATGAAGCAGAACCTCATGTTCGCCTTCTTCTACAACGCACTGGGCATACCGATTGCTGCAGGTCTGCTGTATCCCTTCACCGGCTGGCTGCTGTCGCCGATGATCGCGGCCCTGGCGATGAGCCTGAGTTCGGCGTCCGTGATCGCCAACGCACTGCGGCTTCGCAAGGGCTGAGTTGGCTCGGCAGGCTTGGATTTGATCTAGGTTAAGTCTGTGGCCACCGCTGGGGGTACCATTCGCACCATGATCTTCGCCAGAAGCACCGTATCGCGCCAAGGACGCTGGGTAACCAGTTTCCTGGTCACGGCGTTGCTTCTGATGCAGTTCGCGTTGGCCGCCTATGCCTGTCCCAAGCTGGACTCCGCGGCCCATGCGGCGTCGATGCAAAAAGCGGGCATGGCTATGGAAGATGCCGTCGGCATGCCCTCCATGCCCGATTGCCACGCGATGGCGGGCACCATGGATGAGCAGGATCCTCAGCTGTGCCGAGCCCATTGTGATGGCGACAGCTTGTCCTCCCCCTCGCTTCAAGGTCTTGATCTGCAGGCGCTCGCGGCGCACGCCATCTGGGTCGCTTATGTATTGCCTGTGATCCTGGACTCGGAGCGCCATATCGACCCTCGGGCTGTCTACGCGGAGCTGGACAGTCGAGCGGGCTCTCCCCCCATCTATCTGACCCATCAGGTCTTTCGGAATTGATCGTGCACGGCGTGTGCGCTGCCTTGCAGCGCGCGCGCAGGTCTGACTTCGTGCCCCTTCATTTCGAGGACCATCATGCCCATCACATCCTTCGGCGCTCCCGGCGAGCGCCCGTCTGCGCACCAGTGCATTCGTCCCATCTCGCCGCGCATCCGCGTGCGCGACCTCAACCATCTGCGCCTGAGCGCTCTCGGGGTCTTGCTGGCCGGCCTCGGCCTTGCAGGCAACCCGGCCCATGCCCTGGGCTTTGTAGAGGCCCTGGACCTGGCCGAGCAGCACAGCCCTCGAATCACGGCCCAGCGGCTGCAGATTGACGCAGCCAGCAGTACCCAGAAGGCCGCAGGGACGCTGCCGGATCCCAAGCTGTCAGTCGGTATTGAGAACTTTCCTATCAGTGGCATGGACCGCTTCAGCCTCACGCGTGAGTCCATGACCATGCAGCGCCTGGCGCTGATGCAGGAGGTCCCCAACCGTGCCAAACGCGACGCAAAGATCGCCGGCGCCCAGGCCAAGGTGGAACGAGAGCGCGCCACTCTGGCGGTTCAGCGCCTGCAGATCCGCCAGGAGCTGAGCCAAGCCTGGATCCTGGCCCGCGCCATCGAGCAGCGCGACCAGGTACTGACCGATCTACTGAGCGAGAACCAGCGCTTGCAAGACAGCCTGCCTGCCCGCATCGCTGGGGGAACGGCCCAGGCGGGCGATCTCCTGATGGCCAGGCAGGAGGCGCTTGCGCTGTCGGACCGCAGGGACGATCTGCTGCGTGACCGATTTAAGGCCAGGGCGATGTTGCGGCGCTGGGTTGGCGCCCGTGCCGACGAGGCGCTGCAGGGAACCCCCGGGCCGCTGAGCCGCCCCTTGGACCAGTTGCGGTCAGAGGTACACCGCCACGCAGAACTCGCACAGTACCCCGCCATGCAGGCCATGGCTTTGGCCGAATCGCGCGAGGCCCAGGCCGAGACCCGTGGGGACTGGTCCTGGGAAATTGCCTACAGCCGCCGTGCGCGCCAGTGGGGCGACATGGTGTCCTTCCAGGTGACCTTGGACCTTCCTTGGCAACAGGAGCGGCGCCAGGCACCCCAGATCAAGGCCAAGCAGCTGGAGCTGCAGCGGCTTGAAGCCGAGCTGGAAGACGTGACCCGCAGGCACCTGCAGGAGCTGGAGGACAGCGCCTCAGAGCTAGCGGCACTGAACAGCCAGATCGAGCGGCTGCAATCGGCTGGAATGGGCTTGGCACAGGGCCGCGCCGAACTCGCGCTGGCCAACTACCAGTCCGCCAAGGGCGACTTAAGCGCTGTGCTGGCGGCTCGGGCGCAAGTGCGGGAGACGCACTGGCGGCTCATTGAGCTGCAGACACAGCGGGATACCGTGATTGCCCGTCTGAACAGCTTGATCGCCGACTGAGGGGAGAACAACGTGACCAATACCGATTTCAAGAAGACCGCCGTGGCCGTAGCACTGGTGGCTGCCGGCATCGCCCTCGGCTGGGGCGTCTCCCAATGGCGCACCGCGAGCAGCCACGCCTCTGGCACTGCTCCTGCCTCGGCCGAAACTGCGAAGGCCGACCGCAAGGTGCTGTACTGGTACGACCCCATGGTACCGACGCAGAAGTTCGACAAGCCGGGCAAGTCGCCCTACATGGACATGGCGCTGGTCCCCAAGTACGCCGATGAGGACGCACAACAAGGCACCGGTTTGAATGTCTCGGCGCAGGCGGTGCAAGCCCTCGGCATGCGTACCGCCACGGTGGAGCAACGGGACATTGGGGCCGATGTGGATGTGCTGGGCACGGTCCAGCTCAATGACCGGGATGTGAGCATCGTCCAGGCGCGTTCTGCCGGATTTGTGGAGCGTGTCTACGCCCGGGCCCCGGGCGATGTCGTGGCCGCAGGGGCGCCATTGGCCGATCTATTGCTGCCTGAGTGGGTGGCTGCGCAGCGCGAGTTCCTAGCGGTCCGGGCGCTCAAGGACGAGTCGCTGACGGCAGCTTCGCGCCAGCGGCTGTCGCTGCTGGGCATGCCTGCCTCGCTAGTGGCCCAGGTGGAGCGCACGGGCGAACCTCAGGGTCGCTACACGGTAACCTCCCCACAGGCCGGGATGGTGGCCGAACTGATGGTGCGCCAGGGCATGACGGTCACTGCGGGTGCCAGCCTGGTGCGAGTGAACGGTCTGGCCAGCGTCTGGATCGAGGCCGCCGTTCCGGAAGCGCAAAGCGGCCCCTTGCAATTGGGGCAGGACGCCCAGGTCCGCCTGGCCGCGTTTCCGGGCGAAACCCTCAGAGCCCGTGTCGTGAGCATCCTCCCAGAGGCCAACCGGGACACCCGCACGGTGCGCGTGCGTCTGGAGCTTCCCAACCCCGCTCAACGCCTGAAGGCGGGCATGTCCGGGCACATCGTTCTGGCTGGACGCACACAACCAGCGCTGCTCGTCCCCAGCGAAGCGGTAATCCGCACCGGCAAGCGGGCGCTGGTCTACGTGGTGGATGGCCCCGGGAAATACCACCCCGTCCAGGTGCAACTTGGCGCGGAAATCGATGACCGCCTCGTCGTTCAAGGCGGGCTGGCCGCAGGGCAGCAGGTGGTCGCCTCGGCACAGTTCCTGATCGACTCCGAAGCCAGCCTGCGGGGCATCATGCCCGCACAGCCTCAAGGCAGCAGCGCCCAGTCGGCCACCGAACAGGGTTCTTCGACGTCAGCTGCGCCAGCATCCAAGAGCTTTACGGTGCGAGGTGTGGTCGATGAGGTCACGCCGACCGAGCTGACCCTCACCCATGAGGCCGTACCTGAACTGAAGTGGCCCGGCATGACCATGCCATTCAAGCTGGCAAACCCGGACCTGGCCAAGGCCCTGAAACCCGAGCAGCAGGTGAAGTTCACCTTCCAACAGCAAGGCAAGGAGTTTGTGATTACTGCCGTGGAAAGGATCAAGCCATGATCGCGCGCCTGATCCGCTGGTCAGTGGCAAATCGATTGCTGGTTCTGCTGGCGACCTTAATGCTGACCGCTTGGGGCGTATGGGGCGTGCGCAGCACCCCCGTGGATGCGCTACCGGACCTCTCGGATGTCCAAGTCATCATCCGCACCTCCTATCCCGGTCAGGCTCCGCAGATTGTGGAGAACCAGGTCACATACCCCTTGTCCACCACTATGCTGTCCGTCCCGGGCGCCAAGACGGTGCGAGGTTTCTCGTTCTTTGGCGACTCTTTCGTATACATCTTGTTCGAAGATGGCACGGACCTGTACTGGGCGCGTTCACGGGTGCTGGAGTACATGAACCAGGTGCAGGGACGACTGCCCGCCACTGCCAAATCGTCGCTCGGCCCCGACGCCACCGGGGTCGGCTGGATCTACCAATACGCTCTGGTGGACCGCACCGGCAAGAACGATCTCGCTCAGCTGCGGGCCTTGCAGGACTGGTTCCTGAAATTCGAACTCAAGAGCCTGCCCAATGTCGCGGAAGTGGCGTCAGTGGGCGGTATGGTCAAGCAATACCAGGTTGTGCTCGACCCCATCAAGCTCGCAGCCCAGGGGCTGACCCAGGCGCAGGTCCGCGAAGCTATCCTGGGCGCCAACCAGGAAACGGGTGGGTCGGTGCTGGAGTTGTCCGGAGCCGAATACATGGTGCGCTCCAGCGGCTACCTCAAGACGCTGGACGACTTCCGGGGCATCCCGCTGGTGTCGCGCGCCGGGATTCCCGTGCGCTTGGGTGATGTCGCAACGTTCCAGATCGGGCCGGAGATGCGGCGCGGCATCGCCGAACTCGACGGCGAGGGCGAGGTGGCCGGTGGCGTGGTGGTCCTGCGCTCGGGCAAGAATGCCCAGGAAACCATCAAAGCCATCAAGGCAAAGCTCAGCGAGCTTCAAAGCAGCCTGCCCCAGGGCGTGGAGATCGTGACCACCTACGACCGCAGCGAACTCATTGAGCGGGCGATCCAGAACCTCACCACCAAACTCATCGAGGAGTTCATCGTGGTGGCTGTGGTCTGTGTCTTGTTCCTCTGGCACTTGCGCTCGGCACTGGTCGCCATCATTTCTCTGCCGCTGGGGATCATGGCGGCGTTTCTGGTGATGCGCTACCAGGGCATCAACGCCAACATCATGTCCCTGGGCGGGATTGCGATTGCCGTGGGCGCCATGGTCGATGCGGCGGTGGTGATGATCGAGAACGCCCACAAGAAGCTGGAGGCCTGGCAGCACAAGCATCCCGACCGCCAATTGGTCGGGGAAGAGCGCTGGAAGGTGATCACTGAAGCCGCCGAGGAGGTGGGCCCCGCGCTGTTCTTCTCGCTGCTCATCATCACCTTGTCCTTCGTACCCGTCTTCACGCTGGAAGCACAGGAAGGCCGCTTGTTCGGACCGCTGGCGTTCACCAAGACCTACGCGATGGCCGCAGCTGCGGCTCTCTCGGTCACGCTGATTCCGGTCCTGATGGGCTACTGGATCCGGGGCCGCATCCCCGATGAGCAGAAGAACCCGATCACGCGCGCCCTGATTGCCGTGTACCGGCCTTGCCTGGAATGGGTTCTGCACCGCCCCAAATCCACACTGGTCGTTGCCGTGCTGGCGCTGACGACCACGATCTGGCCACTGTCGCGGCTGGGGGGCGAGTTCCTGCCCAGGCTGGATGAAGGCGATCTGCTGTACATGCCTTCGGCGCTCCCGGGCTTGTCAGCACAGCGGGCCACCGAACTGCTGCAACTGAGCAACCGGATGATCAAGACCGTGCCCGAGGTCGAGCGCGTTTTTGGCAAGGCGGGCCGCGCGGAGACCGCCACTGATCCGGCACCGCTGGAAATGTTCGAGACCACGGTGAAGCTCAAACCCAGAGACCAATGGCGTCCAGGAATGACCGCAGAGGGCCTGATTGAGGAGTTGGACAAGGCCGTCAAGATTCCCGGCCTGTCCAACATCTGGATTCCGCCCATTCGCAACCGGATCGACATGCTGGCGACCGGCATCAAGAGTCCCATCGGGGTCAAGGTGACCGGCAACGACCTGAAGGTGATCGATGGGATCGCGGCCCAGGTCGAGCAGGTCGCCAAGGGTATTCCGGGGGTCGCCTCGTCATTGGCCGAGCGCCTGACGGGGGGACGCTATGTCGATGTCCGTATCGACCGCACGGCCGCAGGGCGCTACGGGCTGAACGTGTCCGATATCCAGGCTGTGGTCTCCGGGGCCGTCGGTGGTGAAAACGTCTCGGAAACCGTCGAGGGACTTGCTCGCTTCCCGATCAACCTGCGCTACCCACGTGAGTGGCGAGACTCGCCAGAACGCCTGGTCCAGTTGCCCATCGTCACCCCCATGGGGCAGCAGATCACGCTGGGTACGGTGGCCAGCATCTCCATCACCGATGGACCACCCATGCTCAAGAGCGAGAACGCCCGCCCATCGGGCTGGGTGTATGTCGATGTGCGGGGGCGCGATCTGGCATCCGTGGCCAATGACCTGCGCGATGCGGTGAGCCGCCAGATCAAGCTGGAGCCTGGGGTTAGCATCACGTACTCAGGTCAGTTCGAGTACCTGGAGCGGGCCAACGCCCGCCTGAAAGTGGTGGTGCCGGCCACCTTGCTGATAATCTTTGTGCTGTTGTACTTGACCTTCTCGCGGATGGGTGAGGCGGGACTGATCATGGCTACGCTGCCATTTGCCCTCACCGGAGGCATCTGGTTCCTTTACCTGATGAACTACAACCTTTCTATCGCCACCGGCGTGGGCTTCATCGCCCTGGCGGGCGTCGCGGCAGAGTTCGGTGTGGTCATGCTCATCTACCTCAAGCAGGCGCTCGCGGAGCGGTGCCCTGATGGCAGGCAGCCCACTCTTGAAGAGCTGCTGGATGCAATTCGGGAAGGTGCCGTGCTGCGCGTGCGCCCCAAGGCCATGACCGTGGCAGTCATCCTGGCGGGCCTGGTGCCCATCGTGTGGAGCAGCGGGACAGGCTCGGAGGTCATGAGCCGCATTGCGGCGCCCATGCTGGGCGGCATGGTGACCGCGCCGCTCCTGTCCTTGTTCGTGATTCCTGCGGCTTATGTGCTGATGCGAAGGCCGAAAAAAGCGTGACTACCCGGACTCCGAGTCTTCGTGAGGCTGGCTTGAGGCGTCCCGGGAAGGTGTCAGTAGGTTCCGCAAAGCCAGCGGGGACTGCTTTACTGAGAAGAAGGACCGACTGGGTGGCGATCAAGCAGCGCAGCTAGCAACGGTCGTCCCCGGATCGGCACCTGAACCGAGCGCGTTTCCGGTCCCGCAATCCGTCATGCGTGGAGACGGGGAGGTACCGTTGGGGGGGCGCGCCGGGGCCAGCCTATAGATACAGCTTGAGCCACAAGCATGCCGCTGTAGCTACGATCAACCACACCATCACGACGAGAACCATCCCAAAGTGACTTCTGGGTTTGGCACTCTTAGCTAGTATCCAAGCATCCGCCTGGACGCGGCATTCCGCAAGGACATCCGGTGGCAGTTGCTTCACGGTCAGCCAGATCAATGCCGGCAACAAAAGTATGTCGTCAACGTAACCCAATACGGGGATGAAGTCCGGGATCAGGTCGATGGGACTCAGTGCGTAAGCAACTACAAAGACTCCCAGAATCTTTGCATGCCAGGGTGTGCGGGGATGCTTGCCCGCAAACCAAAGCGTCACGCCGTCGCGCTTGACCCGCTTGGCCCAGGTCTTCAATAGGACCCCGATACTCATGAGGCCTGCCGCTGAATCTCTACCGTGACATGCGAAAGCTCGTGAATCTGCCCCATCAGCGCTTTGTAGTGCGAAGGCTCTTTCGGCTCCTGTGCTGTCAGCGAGACAATGGCCGCGAAGTGACCCGGCCCGACCTGCCACACGTGCAGATCGGTAACCTTGCTTCCTGTAGGCGCCATCGCCTCCCGGATCTCCAACTGCACTTCCTCTCCTTCGGCTGAGGCATCCAGCAAAATACTGCCAGAGTCGCGGATCAGACCCCAGGACCAGCGGGCTATCACCAGCGCCCCTACCACGCCCATGAGAGGGTCAGCCCACAGCCACCCGTAACTGCTGCCGACCAGCAGTGCGACGATGGCCAGCACCGATGTCAGCGCATCCGCCAAGACGTGGATATACGCAGCGCGCAGATTGTTGTCGTGGCTCTTGCCGGGCTTATGGTGGTCATCATGGCTGCCGTTGTCGCCGCAATCAGAGTCATGTTGATGATGATGGCCGTGGTGGTGACCGTGGTGCGCGTGATCGTCTTTCAGCAACCAGGCGCAGACTACGTTGATGACCAAACCCACGGCCGCCACGACGATCGCTTGGTTGAAATCGATAGAGATCGGCTGGGTCAGCCGGACCACGCTTTCGTAAGCGATAAGCAGGGCAATCAACGCCAGGATGACTGCGCTCGCAAAGCCAGCCAGGTCGCCAAGTTTGCCCGTGCCGAACGTAAAGCGCCGATTGCGCACGTGCTTGCGTGCGAAGCGATAAGCCAGTGCGGTGATCAGCATAGCGCCTGCATGGGTGGACATGTGCCAGCCGTCGGCCACCAGCGCCATTGAGCCGTAGAGAGAGCCCGCAATGATCTCAACCAGCATCATGCTGGCCGTGAGGGCAATAACCAGCCACACCTTGCGCTCGTTGCGCTCGTGGTCCGAGCCCAGAAAAAAGTGGTCGTGTGCCGGCTCGGCGCTTGCGGTGGGTGTTGCAGAGTTCATATTTGTCTTCCAATGTGGGGGTGATCGAGATGCAACGGGTTCATTTCATATAGGCCCGGATGACCTCAATCATTTCCTCACCGCCCCGGTGGCGCTGCATGTCGTCCGACGGCGCCAGCACATGCTCACGCAGGTGGTCTTCCATAACCTCGGCGGTCAAGCCGCTGACTGCACCCCGCACAGATGCGATCTGACGCAGCACTTCGAGACAGGGTGCATCTGAATCGAGGGCGCGTTCGATTCCTTCGAGCTGACCCTTGATACGGCGCACACGCGCGATCAACTTGGATTTTTCACGAGAGGTATGGGACATCTTTAGGAGCAATCGACATAGTCTAGGGGACTATATTACCTTGAGGTTGTCTGGTGAAAAGTTGCATCAGCAATGTCAACGTCGTGAAGGAGAATGCCGCCGATTCACCACCGTAGCCAGTGGCCGCTGTACTTACGCGCGCGTTCTACCAGCAAGGGCCATAGGCGCAAAGCCCGTGGACGCCACCAACTCGGTCATAAAGGACAGGCCGCAACCGCGTCCAAGGATTCTTCGCGGATGGCTACTTGCGCGCGCGCTTGATCGCGGTTGCCGATGGCCTGCGTCTACTCATTGGGACGAGACTGCAGAGCCTGTGGGTTGGCAAACACCTCGAATTACAAAGTGCTATCTCGCATCACACCCCCAGCAAAGTGTGCCAAACACGGCAACAAATTTGCTTGGCCAAAAGACTTCAATTCTATATTTCAACAAATGTTGTATTATTGAGGTATGAACGAATCAGAGGCCGTACGCTCGCTCGCTGCTCTTGCACAAGAGCTGCGCCTTCGTGTCTTTCGGGCACTCATTGTCGCGGGCCAAGAAGGCCTAACGCCTAGCGCGATCTCCGAACAACTGGGAGTTGCCTCAAACACTCTATCGTTTCACCTCAAGGAGCTCGCACATGCCGGGCTGGTGAGCCAAGAGCGTCAGGGGCGCAACCTGGTTTACCGCGCCTCGTACCAGACCATGAACGAGTTGCTGGCCTATCTGACGGAGAACTGTTGCCAGGGTGCGGCGTGTCTCACCGAAGAGGCTACTTCCTGCAACTGCTGAACGGTTTGCCACCAGGCGAGCCTTGCTAAACCGCCCCGGGGCGCGCTCGCGCCCCGGCTCACCCGTGTCACCCCCCTACCCCGGAGTTCACCATGAGCGAAACCCCCAAACCCCTGAACGTCCTTTTCCTATGCACGCACAACTCGGCGCGCAGCATCCTGGCGGAAGCCCTGCTCAATGACATGGGAACAAGCCGCTTCACGGCATACTCAGCCGGCAGCAGCCCGCGTGAGAATCAGCAGCCCAATCCGCTAGGTCTGCAGGTGCTGCAGAACGCGGGCATTTCGACGGAAGGACTGCGAAGCAAGAACTGGGACGAGTTCGCAGCGCCCGGTGCGCCACACATGGACTTGATCATCACCGTCTGCGACAACGCAGCCGGCGAGGTCTGCCCCATCTGGCCCGGTCACCCCGCCACAGCCCACTGGGGTTATGCCGATCCCAGCGAGGGCGAGGGCACGGACGCGCAGAAGCTCGAAGCCTTCCGTCAGACATTGCACGCCATGAAGCGTCGCCTGGAGCTGCTGGTGAGCCTCCCAGAGGAGAAGCTTGCCAAGACCACCCTGCAAAGCACCGCTCGCCAATTGGTTTCGAACTGAGGGCACGATGCAGAAATCCAGCATGAGCGTGTTCGAGCGCTATCTCACGGTTTGGGTGGTGCTGTGCATCATGGTAGGCATCGGGCTGGGCCAGGTGTTTCCTGGCGCGGCTCGTGCGATTGGTGCGTGGGAAGTCGCTCGCGTGAATCTGCCCGTGGGCGTGCTCATCTGGGTGATGATCATCCCCATGCTGCTCAAGGTGGACTTCGCCGCACTGGGCGAGGTGCGCCACCACATGCGCGGCATCGGGGTCACGCTGTTCGTGAATTGGCTGGTGAAGCCATTCTCCATGGCCTTCCTGGGCTGGCTGTTCATCCGCCAGTGGTTCGCTCCGTATCTACCTGCGGACCAGATCGACAGCTACATCGCTGGCTTGATTCTACTGGCCGCCGCGCCCTGCACCGCCATGGTCTTCGTGTGGAGCCGCCTTACCGGAGGCGACCCGCTGTTCACGTTGTCGCAGGTCGCGCTGAATGACAGCATCATGATCGTGGCGTTTGCGCCGCTCGTGGCTTTTCTGCTGGGGCTGTCGGCGATCACGGTGCCGTGGGACACGTTGCTCACCTCGGTGGTGCTCTACATACTCATTCCCGTGGTACTGGCTCAGTGGCTGCGTCGAGCACTTCTGGCGCAAGGGCAAGCAGTATTTGAAACCGCTCTGCATCGCATCGGGCCTTGGTCTATCGGCGCGCTACTGCTCACGCTGGTGCTGCTGTTCACGTTCCAGGGCGAGGCCATCCTGCGCCAGCCACTGGTGATCGCACTGCTGGCCGTTCCCATCCTGATCCAGGTGTTTTTCAACTCCGCGCTGGCCTACTGGCTCAACCGCGCGGCAGGAGAGACGCATGCCATTGCTTGCCCGTCGGCACTCATCGGCGCGTCGAACTTCTTCGAGCTGGCCGTGGCAACCGCCATCAGCCTGTTCGGGTTTCATTCGGGCGCGGCGCTGGCCACCGTGGTGGGCGTGCTCATCGAAGTGCCGGTGATGCTGCTCGTCGTTAAAGTCGTGAACTCTTCCAAGGGCTGGTATGAATCCGGACCTTCCCAACGTTGACGCAGCCCTGCTGGAGCAGGTCGACCTGGAGCGGCTGGCGCCTGCACAGCGCTCCACCCATGCGCCTCGCATCCTGCTGCTCTATGGCTCCGTGAGGGAGCGCTCTTACAGCCGGTTGCTGACAGAGGAGGCTGCACGGCTACTGCGCGCCCTCGGTGCTGAAACCTGCATCTTCGACCCGCGCGGCCTGCCGCTGCCGGACTCCGAACCGGACAGTCACCCCAAAGTCAAAGAGCTGCGAGAGCTGGCCGAGTGGTCCGAGGGCATGGTCTGGACATCGCCCGAGCGGCACGGCTCGATGACAGGCATCCTGAAGATGCAGATCGACTGGATTCCGCTGTCGGTAGGCGCCGTGCGGCCTACGCAAGGCAAGACGCTCGCGGTGATGGAAGTCTCGGGCGGTTCGCAGTCGTTCAATGCCGTCAATCAGATGCGGGTGCTGGGCCGATGGATGCGCATGATCACGATCCCCAACCAGTCATCGGTAGCTAAGGCTTTCCTAGAGTTCGACGACGACGGCCGCATGAAACCATCGAGCTACTACGAGCGCGTGGTGGACGTGATGGAAGAGCTGGTCAAGTTCACGCTGCTCACGCGCGATTGCGCCGACTACCTGGTGAATCGGTACAGCGAGCGCCACGAGAGCGCTGAGGCATTGTCCAAGAGGGTGAATCAGCGCAGCATCTGAAGCCACATGCAGTTCTTTTGGTTGCTGCTTGGCCGCTCATGGACTGCCGTGTTTGATCCCTACGAACCGCGTAAGGAACTGCGTTGAGCACCCTCAAGTCTGCAACCATGGTAGCCAGCCGAGGGACAGCGCAGACCCTAGCGTGGTCCTCTACATATTACTTGCCGGCGAACCTGGCGGCACCAATGGCTAGGGACTTGGGGATCTCGACACCGACTGTATTTGCGGCGTTCTCTTGCGCGCTGGTCGTCTCCGCTCTCCTCGGTCTTGCGCAGGCCGTGCGATTGATAGGCGGCGCTTGTGACGCTGCTTGGCTTGGTCTCGCTCCCAGACGGCTATTGACCATATCAAGCATGGAGCACATCGAACTGGCGGCGGTTAATACTGGCAAATTATGAATATCTGGCTCAGCCTGGGATTGAGACAATACATCTATGGGATACATAGTGTTGGTTCCCTAGCTGTCGCATCCCGGATGATTGCATAGACTCTAAGCGCTATCCACTCTTCATGGCCCGAGCTGTTTTGAAGGAGTTAATAGAGTCCTTGCAATCTATCCAGGGAGTGAAGCCATGTTGATAGCCCTGCACAAGAACGCCCGCACCACTCCCGCAGTGCGCGCCGAGATCGCAGCCAGCAATGAACCAGCCAGCGTCCTGGCCCAGCGCTTTGGGATCACTGAGCAGACGGTCTACAAGTGGAAGAAGCGCAATGTCTTCGCAGATCGCGCGCACACGGCCCATCGCCTGCAGACGGTGCTCACGCCTGCGCAAGAGACCGTGGTGGTTCACTTGCGACGTACTCTGCTGTTGCTCCTGGATGACCTGTTGGCGGTCACGCGGGAGTTCATTAGCGCCCATGACTCACGCTCAGGTCTGGACCGGTGTCTGCGCCGCCATGGAGCGGGCAACCTCAACGCCCTCAAGCCCCAGGAGCCTGTGGTGGTCTACAAGGCCTTCAAGAGCTACGAGCCAGGTATGTGCACATGGATGTGAAGTACTCACCCCAGATGCAGGACGAGAGCAGCCGGCGCTATCTGTTCGTGGCAATCGACCGGGCCACGCGATGGGTGTTCGTGCAATTCATGGTCAACAAGACAGCGGCGAGTGCCAGGGCCTTTCTCAAAGCACTTCACAAGGCCTGCCGGATCAGGATCAACAAGCTGTTGACCGACAACGGCAAGGGGTTCACAGACCGACTGTTTGCCAGCCGGGAGCGCGAACCCAGCGGCAACCATGAGTTCGACCAACTGTGCCAGGAGCTGGGCATAGAGCACCGGCTAACCAAGCCCAGGACTCCGAGAACCAACGGCATGGTGGAGCGGTTCAATGGCCGCATAGCGGACGTCCTGAAGACCCACCGATTCAACAGCCGTGAAGATATGGAGCAGACCTTGCAGCGCTATGTGGCCTTGTACAACCACCAGTTGCCACAGTCAGCGCTCAAGAGCAGAACGCCAATGCTGGCCATGAAAGAGTGGTACCAAGAGCACCCGGATCTGTTTCACAAGCGGCCATATGATCGTCCGGGATGTGTCACCTAGCTATGAAGCAAATGATGTTTTGAACACACCTTATCTGCCCGCCGCCGCCTTGGTTCTGCTGACGCTACTTGGCTCTCCGCCACCGCTGTCGCGTGCACGTTCGCCTCAACGGCACGGCCTGCTCACTACGGCGCCCACCAGGATCGCTCAGTGCCTGCAGTTTTCCGCTCGAAGAAAACCACCGGCACTCGGACCCGGCAGCAGTCTCAAGGCCGACAGAGTCGGCAAGTGAGCGCCCCCCAGCCACGACACGCGCTCTGTTACTTCACTACCGCGTGGTGCAGCCGACAGGTTGAGCCAATGTCCGCAATGGATGAAAGCGCCGCCACCACAGGTGCAAGCCATCTGAGTACCAACGTGTCTTACGATATTGGCCCGCCGCGTTCATCCACCGCTATTTGGAACACCCCCGTAGAGTTGGCACTAGGTTCAGGCAATCCGGCCTGGACGCTGACTACGATTTGGGTGTGGGCTTCTGCTACCACGAAGGAGTTGCAAAACGCCCATACAGGAGTCGTGTCACGACTCCTGAATCGGGCTGTTGCTGGGGCTGCAAGTGTTGGCCGGATTCTTGTCCCGAACGTCGTCATGCTCAAGTCTTTTCAGACACACCGCGCAGCAGGCGCAGACCGTTGATCACTACCAGAAGGCTGGCCCCCATGTCGGCGAACACGGCCATCCACATAGAAGCGTTTCCGAATACAGCGAGAACCAAAAACACGGCCTTGATGCCTAGGGCAAAGGCGATATTCTGTAGAAGAATGTTGCGTGTGCGCCTGGAGAGCCTGATGACCTCAGGGATGCGTCGCAAATCGTCGTTCATGATGACGATGTCCGCGGCCTCCATGGCTGTGTCGGTTCCAGCCGCGCCCATGGCAATACCGATATCGGCCCGCGCCAGTGCGGGAGCATCGTTGATCCCGTCGCCGGTCATCGCAGTAGGGCCATGCTCCGCCTGCATCTTCTCGATGGCCGAAAGCTTGTCTTCTGGCAGCAGATTTCCCTGCGCCTTGTCGATACCAGCCTGCTTGGCAATAGCCTGCGCCGTCGACAAGTTGTCGCCCGTGAGCATGACGGACGCGACACCGATTGCATGCAATTGCCCGATGGCTTCGCGCGAGCTGTCCTTGATCGTGTCAGCCACTGCGAAGATGGCAAGTACCTCGTGTTCGTCTGCCAGAAGAGTGACAGTGCGTCCCTGCGCTTCGTGTCTGGCGAGCAGCTCTTCGATCGCTGGCGAACACAGTCCTCGCTCTTCGATCAGGCGGTGATTCCCAAGCAACAGCGCTTGCCCTTGAAGCTGGGCTTCTACGCCGCGACCGGCAAGCGCCTTGAACCCACTTACGCCGCCTTGCCCGGCACTGAGGCCCTGCGCGATGGCCTTGGACACGGGGTGGTCCGAATGCCCGGCGAGGTCCGCCGCCCATCCCAGCACCACCGACTCTGGATGCTTGGTTGCAAGTACGGCCTTATCCACGAGCTTCGGCTTGCCTTCCGTGATTGTCCCAGTCTTGTCCAGCGCGATGACCTTGAGCTTGTGTGCATCTTCGAGATACACCCCGCCTTTAATAAGGATCCCGCGGCGGGCTGCCGATGCAAGCCCGCTGACTACTGTGACCGGGGTAGCAATCACCAAGGCACAGGGGCATGCGATGACCAACAGGACCAGCGCCTTGTACAGCGCCTGCACCCATGTGAAGTCCAGGAACATCGGGGTCAAGACCGCGACAAGCAAAGCGATGATGAAAACCGCTGGCGTATAGATGGCGGCGAACCGATCAACGAATTGTTGGGTTGGAGCCCGTGATCCCTGGGCTTGCTCGACCGACTGAATGATGCGTGCCAAGGTCGTATTGCTTGCCGCCGCTGTCACAGCTATTTCAATGGTGCCTGTCTCATTGACTGTGCCCGCGAAGACAGGGTCTCCCTGCGCCTTGTCCACAGGGATGCTCTCTCCCGTCACGGGTGCCTGGTTGACGGCGCTGCTCCCGCTGACCACAGTCCCGTCGAGCGGGATACGTGCACCAGGCTTCACGCGAACGATCGCATCGATTGGCACATCCGCCGCCGGCTTCATGGTCCAGCTTCCGTCGGGCTGGCGGACTTCAGCGGTATCTGGCGTGAGATCGAGCAGACTCTTGATCGCATTTCTGGCTCGATCGACTGCCCGTCCTTCAATTAGCTCGGCGATAGCGTACAAGGCCATCACCATTGCGGCTTCTGGCCACTGACCAATAAGGAAAGCTCCCGTCACGGCCACGGTCATCAGCGCATTGATGTTCAGGCGCCCGTGCACAAGCGCTGCGAAGCCCTTGCGGTAGGTGGAAAATCCCGCAAGCCATATTGCGGCGGCCGCAACGAACATGCCGATGCCTTTGAACACTGTGGTGTCCGGTGCGAAGAAGGACAGTGTCTCGGCAGCAATAGCCAGCGCAAGCGCCAAGACCATCCGCCAAAGTCCGTCTGCTGTACTGCCGTGGTCATCACTTTGGGCGGGTGCCACAGGCTCGGGATTAAAGCCAGCCTTGCGGATGGCAGCTAAGGCTTCAGGAATCGCGCTTTCAGGTGCGTCTATCGTCAGCGTGCGAGCACCTAGCTGGAAGCCTAGACCCCGCACACCGGATATGGGTTCAAGCGCCCGCCGGATCTCGCTCTCCTCGGCAGCGCAGTCCATCGTTGAGATTCGGAACACGGACCCCTTGGATGTGGAACTTGCAGCTGAAGCTGATGACGGTGCCGATCCCTTCACCTCCGCGGAGCAACAGGCGTCCGCGGCATGGTCTTTGTGGGCGTTCTCGGTTGTTTTCATGGTGTTGGATCCTTGGTGTAATGCGATTGGAAACCTTAAAGTCACTTCAAGGTCAAGCACTAACGTGTGTTGACTGCTGGAGCCAACCCGGCCGAATGGGAATTGGGATAGCGACTGCTACTTCTTGGCCTTCGCGATCTCCTCGGAGACTAGGTCCGGCAGTTGCTTTGCACCGAAACTAGGAAGCGCGCGACCATTGACAAAGAAGGTCGGCGTCTTGTTGACTTGGAGCGCGGTGAGGTCCTGCACGTCCTGCTGGATGACAGCATCCATCGTCGGCGCTGCCATATCCACTTGCGCCCGTTGCATGTCCAACCCAGCTTGCGCTGCTGCTCTATAGGCCAGTTCCAGGCGAGGGGAACCGTGGTCTGCCCAGCTCGGCTGCGTGTCGAGTAAGGACTCGAGCACTGGAATGAATCGATCTTGCTTGCGCGCCGCTTCGAGCAGCTTGATCACTTCATCCGCACCCCGGTGAAAGGGGGCGTACCTGATCACCAAACGGACATCGGCGGGATACTGCCGCATCAGGTTCTTGACGATGGGATAGAAGGCGCGGCAAGCTTCGCACGCGGGATCAAAGAACTCCACGATGGTGACAGGCGCTTCGCGTGGACCCAGAACAGGCGAGTGCACACGCACGAGGTGCTCGGACTGGCTGATGGCGACCGCTTGCTGTTCCGCCTGTGCGTTTCGCTTGTAGACGTATGCACCGACAGCGAAGGCGCTTATGGAGACGATCAGCACAAGTGCGACGATTGCTTTTCTAGAGATCATGGACGGGTTCTGCGCAAGTAGACGAAAAGGAATGCTGCTATCGCAGCGAAGGAGGCGAACGAGAGCCAGGGCAGATCCAGGCCCCAGAAGACGTTGAGTTTCTGGTTGGCGCAAGACGCTTCTGCGGAACATGGAGTCCACGTCTGAGGAACCAGCCCAGCTACCAGGAGGCTGTGATAGCCAGCGATCACCAAGCCAATGAGTGCCATCGACAACGCGTAGACAGCTCCTCTGCGGTCTTCCGAGTACAGCGACATGCCAAGGACCAGAGCGATGGGGAACATGGCGATGCGCTGGTACCAGCACAGCACGCATGGCGTCATGCCCATGATTTCTCCGATGAACACGGCACTGCCGGTGGCCACCATCGAGACCAGCCAGGCGCACAGAAGTGGCAGCCAAGACCGGCTCATGGAAACCAGCTCCGCATGCGACATTCGAGACCGCGCGCCCGTTTGGTCCTACACGCCCAGACGATCAGTAGGCCGCACGAAATTTGGGCAAAGAACAAGAGAACTCCCTGAAACGAACAGACAGGCCAGCTGCAGCACGGCAGGCTGGCTCGCAAGTTGGCAACGGTGCGGGTGAGGAACCGATGCCCTGGTCAGGCCAGGGCGAACCACTGCGGACGTTCAGGGCGGAGGGGAGCGGGTGGAGGCTTCAGTGCAAACGCAATGGCGCCAAAAGATTCATGGACCGCTGCGATAGTGGCCATGATGCTGGGCTGCAGATAAGCCGAGTTGTGCGAATGACAGACGTCACAGTCCAGGTCTGCCCCAGAGGCATCCGATTGCTGCGAAGGATCGAGAACAGTCTTGTGTGCGAGCCCTACGTCAAAAAGGCTCTCTTGCGGTTGCAAGATCCCCACGCCATGTAAGCCAGCAACATGCGCGGCGCCACGAGCGTCGTCGTGAACGTAAGGGGCCACTGCCGCCCAGCACAGTTGCAAAGGCAACAGTGCGATGAGCAGAGCGAGCAGTTTGGAACGCATTCGAAAATTGTAGTGGCGCCGCCCGAGAACCTTCACTGCGAACGGCCGCGCCCATACAAAAAATGGCAGAAATCAGCCCAACGGAGAGGACTGGATAACGCTGAGTTTGCGCGCAGATTACATTTCTGTAAGGTAGCCCCTTCGCAGTCGAAATTCGTTGACCTTGAAGCCACTACAAGCTTTCAAATAGACCCATCACTAAATGCACAGGAGGATGTGATGGGTTTATTTGACAAGCTTTTCAGCGGACATCACGGCGGTGGCCGCGGCCACCATGGCGGAAATTACCGAGACAGCGACCACAATCGTGGCTATGGCGATGGATCCAACATCCAGCGACCAGCGAACCTCATCGCGTGCCCGAGTTGCGGTGGCGCGAACCAGCCAGGAGCAAGGTTCTGCCAACAATGTGGCACAAGCATGGTTGCAACGCAGTGCGCCAAGTGCTCCACGGTATTAGCGCCCAACGCAAGATTTTGCGGTTCCTGCGGTCAGGGCAGAGGATGACGAAATCTAAATTGCTGCATGGCTAGCGCTGGAGCCGGGCCTGGGCCGGGCCCGCTGTTCCTTGGATAACGGTATCCAGGGCAGGATCTCGGTCAATCCGCTATGACACTACACGGAGCAAGGCGAGCAACATGCCATTGAAATTTCTTCGAGAGATCGAGGCTGGCACGTTGCCAAAGCAGGTAACGAAGCCTGGCGACATCGACTTGCTCCGTCTACTTTTGCACGCGGGGATGATTGACGCAGAACTACCGGACGCAGCCGGCTCGGGCTTGGCAATGGTTAACCGGGTCACCGGCTTCGGTCGTGCATGGCTCGCTGCTGATGAAAGCAGTGCAAAAACGTCGATTCCTTCCTCAGCACTCAGGGCTTGATTGCACGGCGCATCAACGTGGCCCTTTGTAATTGGATGCCGCGGCTACATGACGAACTTGTAATCTCTCGGTGCGCAACTTGTCGGCATACGGTCAGCAGACTGTCACACGTGCAATGTAGAGCGCCTGACGGTTGGTGCGGTCTGCAGAGCACGCCGATTCAACCAAGGAGAATCTCATGGCAGTTCGTACCGTACTCACCGCCCTTTCTTTCGTAGCCCTTGCAGCGCCCGCGATGGCAAGCAGTGTCATTCACCCTGCGCCTACTGAACTGGGCTACACCACTCATCCAGAACATGCCGAGCCTGGCAAGTCGCGAGAGCAGGTTCTCTCCGAGATGGACCAATCCAAGAAAGACGGTACGTGGCAATACCACCGCTTCGGTGCACCAGTTCCAGCGAAGGGCAAGGCGATGACTCGCGAAGAAGTGCTGGCAGACCTGGAACGCTCCCAAAAGCACCCCAGTTGGGCTGCACGTCGTGTTGGTGCACCGGTCCCTGCCGTTCCCGCACCCTGACCCGGACACGCGTTGATTGCCCGTCAAATCCTTGTGATCGGGGTTTGACCGGCAACTCAGGGTTGAATGTCTGGGTCTATGCCACAGTCTTCGTCACTACAAGGCCGATCTCGGTCGTTCCATTGACACTCGCTGCCGTGGTGCGACCTCCGTGCATGCGCGCAATCGCCGAGGTGATGGCCAAACCCAGGCCATGATTCTTCTGCCCATGTTCGCGAGAAGCAGAGGCGCGAAAGAATCTATCAAACATCCGCGCAAGGATCTCAGGTGCCACCGTTTCGCCCTGGTTCGCGACGACCAGACTTACCTCTGTGTCTGACACTGCGGCTATGCTCACCTCAACCTCGGTGCCAGGTTTGGCGTACTGCGTGGCGTTGCTGATCAGGTTGGAGACGGCACGCCGGAGCAGCGGTTCATCAAAATGGCCTGTACAGTCGCCTGCGACCTTCAGACGCAGATCAGCATCCGCCAAGGCTGCCTCGTGGTATTCAACGACCCTTTCCACAACTGCAGCGAGACTTGGAACAAAAGAACGTCTAGCGGTGGCGCCCCTATCTGCCTGCGACAGGAACAGCATATCGTTGATGATGCCAGTGAGGCGGTGTAGCTCCTCAAGGTTGGAGGACAGCACATCCGCCATATCGAAATTGCCCGGGTGACGCAGCGCAAGTTCATTGCTGGCGACGAGGATTGCCAAAGGAGTCCGAAGCTCATGTGAAACGTCTGCGTTGAATCCTTCGAGTTGGGTGTATGCAAGATCCAACCGGCCGAGCAGGCCGTTGAACTGCTCCACGAGAGGAACAAGTTCTGCGGGCTGGCCAGCACCATCCAAGCGCGGACGCAAATTGTCCGCGGACAAGGACCTCAGTTGGTGCGCAAGCCGTCGCACAGGGGCCAGACCGTAGCTCACGATGGACATGCCTCCGAGCGAAATGACGAACGTGCCCACGACAGCAGCGATAGCCAACGTGATGGCAAGTCGATTCAGGTGCTGGGCATCGGAAGAGATGTCCATTGATAGGTTTACGTTGAACGCCGGGCTCTTGTCATCTGTGGGCTGCACTGCGAACACCCGCGACACCCTCTGCGCGCTATCAGGATCCGGGGCGGCTTTGGGGAACACCAGGTCACCATCCTGGGTGCGCACGATCAGGCGAAAATCCTCGTGGCCTATGAGGAAATCGCTTAGCGGGTGCTCCTGCGAGCTTTCCTTGGCATGCTCGTCGATGTTGCTCAACAAGTGCCTGACGATGGCCTCTTTCTGAGCCAGGGTTTCTAGTTGCCGCGCGCTGAGATTGTGGGCGGTGACCAGGTAGACGACGAGGCACACGATGCCCAGGCCCACAAAACTCTGCATAGCGAGCCACAGCGACAGACGAGCGCGCAACGAGTGCGCGCGCAGTACGGGGTTCATTGCTGCCGCTCTTCCATCACATAGCCCATGCCACGCACTGTGTGAAGCAAGGTCTTGTCAAAGGGCAGGTCCATCTTTGCACGCAGACGTCGAATCGCCACCTCCACTACATTGGTGTCGCTGTCGAAGTTCATGTCCCAGACCTGCTCTGCTATCTCGGTGCGAGAAAGGACTTCGCCCTTGCGGCGCAAGAACAATGCGAGCAGCAGGAACTCCTTTGCCGTGAGTTCAAGCCTCTGGCCTGCACGTGTGGCCTTGCGACGTATAAGGTCGAGTTCAAGGTCCGAGATGCCCAACACGGTCGGTTCGCCGGCATCTCTGGCACCGTGCGCGCGGCGAAGCAGCACCTGTACGCGGGCAGAAAGCTCTGAGAAGGCGAAAGGTTTGACCAGATAGTCATCAGCACCGGTTTGCAAGCCACGTACCCGATCCTCGACGCTAACCCGCGCGGTGAGCATCAAGACGGGAGTCTGTTTCGTCTTGCGAAACGCAGTCAAAAGCGTGAATCCGTCAATGCCGGGCAGCATGCCATCGAGTATCAGGAGGTCGTACGCACCCTCCAGTGCCATGTGCAGCCCATCAATACCGTTGTGAACGATATGTACGTTGTACCCAGCTTCGCCGAGCCCTCTCTTAAGGTACTCCGCGAGCTTGACTTCATCTTCAATGACCAAAATTTTCATTCGTTGATTCTCCCGGAGATCGGTCGCAGCGCCGATTACAAATTCGTAATCTGAGTGTTTGCAACTTGTCCCCCCTGCCTTTCTAGAGTTCGCTGAAGGTCGTCGCACGTTGTGAGGACCATATCAAAAGGCAAACACCATGAACAAACAGACAAAACTCATTCTCTCGCTGACTGCCGCAGCCTTTCTGGCCCCAAGTGCAGCGATGGCCTCGTCCCTGTATCACGACGCAGGTGGCGAAATCGGCGCAACAACTAATCCGAGCCACACCTCCGATGACCTGATGCGCGGCGAAGTGCAGCGGACGGTTGACGCTGCACGCAAAGACGGATCGCTGGCCATTCTGTCTCGAGGAGGTGTGGTGCCGACCAAGGCCGCTGGACCGGCAAAGACCCGAGAGCAAGTCCGCAACGAGTTTCTCAGCATGACGCCGCAGGAGAAGGCCAAGCTGAAAGAGATGCATGGCGGCTGATCTGCCGCACACCAGGTGCATCGACGGAATAGGTGCTCCCTGCGTGACCTCCATCGCGTCACGGTAGACCTACTGCGATAGCCAACCTTCACTTCAGTACATGCGGCCCATTGTGGGTCGATCCACCGTACTGATCAATGCCCTCGACACGAGATGAGCTTTAGACAGCGCGGCTTCGCGGAGCCTGGGCGATGGCCCACTTTTTGGGGGCAGTTGCTCCTGCGACGCCCTTCAATGGCAACAGAGAGTTTGGTTTTGTGGATCAGCGTATACGTCGCGCTGGCCTACAACGGCTCTTTCCTGAGGGCAAGCACGACTGGCCGCAGTTGGGAGGCGACAGAAACATGGTTTTTTGTCGGCGCACTGGTAGTCTCATTGATTGCGCTGCACGGGCTGATCTTCAGCATCGGTGTGGCCAGGTGGAGTGTTCGCCCTCTGCTCACAGCATCGGTGCTGGTTGCGGCTTTTGCAACCTTCTACATGCAACGCTACGGCGTCTACTATGACCCAAGCATGCTGCGCAATGTGCTGCGAACAGACACTGCTGAAGCTAGCGAGTTGATCTCATGGAGCTTGATCGCTCACGTCTCGCTGTACTCGGCAGTCCCATTGTGGGCGATATGGCGCGTTCGCCTCACACGAACTTCCCTATGGCGCGCCGTCCTGCGGCGCATTGCCTTCAGTGCCTTTTGCGCGGTGGCAGTCGTGGCGGCTGTTCTCCTCATCTTCCAGGACTTCTCTGCGTTGATGAGAAACCAGAAGGAGTTGCGCTACCTCATCACGCCGGCCAACGTGATCTACTCGACAGCTCGCGTCTTATCGACCGATGCCGAGAAGCCCAAGATCAGGCAGCCCGTCGGCTTGGATGCGCGCGTGGCAGCGCCATCGAGAACCCAGAAGCCTAAATTGCTCTTCATCGTCGTGGGAGAGACTGTGAGAGCAAGCAATTGGGGTCTTAACGGCTATGAGCGGCAAACCACACCGAACCTTCAGGCGCTCAACGCTCTGAACTTTGGCAATGTCACAGCCTGCGGAACAGACACAGAAACATCACTTCCGTGCATGTTCTCGGCGATTGGACGGCGAGACTACGATGAGACCCGAATTCGCTCGTCCGAGTCGCTGCTTCACGTCTTGGCTCGTGCCGGCATTGCGGTGCATTGGAAAGACAACCAGTCAGGCTGCAAGGGCGTCTGTGATGGCCTCAGCGTGATTCCTGTGGATCCGCCGGCCGCGGCAGGCCTGTGCTCTGAGGGTAGGTGCCTTGACGAAGCACTCCTGCATGGTTTGGAGTCCGTCGCAGAGGCCTCTGAGACTACTACGGTAGTAGTCCTGCACATGCTTGGTAACCATGGACCCGCCTACTTCAAGCGCTACCCTGCAGCTTTCAGGCGCTTTGAACCCACCTGTGACACGGGCGAGCTGCGCAAGTGCGATCGTCAGAGCATAGTGAATGCCTATGACAATGCAGTGCTCTACACCGACCATGTTCTGGGGCAGGCTGTAGCCTTTCTCAAGCGCCAGGAGAGCCGCTTCGATACGGCGATGCTCTACGTGTCCGACCACGGCGAGTCGCTGGGCGAGAAAGGGCTGTTTCTTCACGGCTTGCCCAGGGCGATTGCACCTGACGAACAGACCAAGGTACCCATGGTTTGGTGGTTGTCGGACGGCTTCAAGGAGAGTCGCATGGTCAACAGTGATTGCTTGAAAGAAAAATCCTCGGCCGCCCTGTCGCATGACAACCTCTTTCACTCTGTACTTGGGCTACTGGGTGTGTCGACTCAGGTCTATGAGCAGGGCCTGGACATTTCAGCGGCCTGTCGGCCGATTGGTTGAGAAATATAAGTCCTCAGTATCTAGGGTCCCTTGCTCCAATGCCGCGCCTGTCGATCAGCGCTCGTTCGGCTCCGGGATCGCATTTTTGTCAGCATTCCGTGACTCTCTTCGCGCCGGACGATGGAGCGTCAATCGAGTACAGCATGAGCGTTCACTCCACACTGCGCAGTCTGGCACCGCCCGAGCGATTCCGCTCGTAGATGGCGGTCTGGGCTTCGCATCCATTCCCGGCGGACCCCGGCAGCCGCAGGCGTTTCGAGCAGCTGCAACTGCTCCAGCAGGACGGCGAGCCCATGCCGCACGCAAAGCTTTTTGAGACGGTGCTCGACCATTTCCGCTACACCTTGGCCAACGGCTGAATCAGCAGCGCAGACAATTGATGCCACGTGCAGGAAATTGAGTCCGCTGTATCAATCTAGGGAGATCACCTCGGCGGATTTAGTGGCACTGCGATTTGCAAGATCGTATGGTGATCTACAGCTTTCCGGCTTGCTTCCATCGACGCGGCAGCCACCACCATAGGAGAAATATCAACCCGGCTACCAGCGCAGCTGCCAAGCTACCGACCACATGGCCAAATATTGTGGACAGTACAAGCTGCGCGCCGGAAACAAGAGCGCTCGCGAGCGCGACCGCGCCCGCCAGAATCTGGCGGGAAGCAAGCGACTTGAATCGAGGTCGATCAAGCAACGGCCGAATCAAGCGATGCTGCACAGCCGGTGCACTCAGAAGTACCAAGCCGACAACAGCCAGCACAAACGTCGCAAGGAAGACCCATTTCTCCGTGTAGGCGATTGCACTGAAGCCGGGGGTAAATGGCACAGTTATCAGGAAAGCAGACAGGAGCTGCGCGGTCGGCAATAGAACCCTAAGCTCCCCCAGCATGTCCGTTAAGTCGCCATCGTCCGAAAGTTCATCTGGCTCGTTGCCAAATCCTTCTGGTTTCGACATCAGTGTCCTCGTTTCTTGGCCAAGCTTCACGATAGTGCGTCCTCATATTCGCCTTGCGCTATGCATGGCCTTCTGCTTGTCCACCAACGTGCTTCGCCGGCGCGGTAAATCTGTCCATCTCGTCCGCCAGACGACAGGGAACCGACTCCATCTGTAGGGTCGTATGAAAAACTGCGAACCTGTCAGCAAGAATCGCGTTGATGGCTTCCCGCACGATCTCAGGAGTGGACGAAGGGTCGTGCACGACATGTGCCGTGAGGCTGGGTTTGCCACTGGTCAGGGCCCAGATGTGCAGGTCGTGAACCGACGTCACGCCGCTTACTTTGGCAATGCTGGTCCTGACCTCGGCAATATCCATCCCATTTGGCACACCCTCCAGCAGGATGTTCAAGCTTTCCTTAAGAAGAACCCACGTGCGCGGCAAGACCCACAGTCCAATCAGCACGGCGATGATTGCGTCTACCGTCGTCCAGCCCGTGTAACGGATGATGATCGCTCCGATGATCACACCCAGTGAACCAAGCATGTCGCTCCAGACCTCGAGGTAGGCACCTTTAACGTTGAGGCTTGCATCCTTGCCGCTCTGCAGCAACTTCATGCTGATCAGATTTACGACCAGGCCCAGGATTGCGACCACCATCATCGCGCCGGTCTGTACCTCCGGTGGATTCTTAAAGCGAGAGTAAGCCTCTATCAGGATGTAGATCGCAACTCCAAACAACATCAGGCAGTTGAAAGCTGCCGCCAAAATCTCAAATCGGTAGTAGCCGAAAGTCCGGAGAGAGTCTGCCTTCCTCTTGCCGATTTGTACTGCAGCAAGGGCGATAGCCAAAGCGGCCGCGTCGGTCAGCATGTGTGCCGCATCGGAAATAAGCGCGAGGCTGTTGGTGAGAATCCCCGCAACAACCTCGGCGATCATGAAAGACGCCGTCAGCCCAAGAGCGATCCAAAGCCGTCGCTCATTCCCAGTTGTTGGTAATGCATGTTCGTGTGAGGCACTCATACCGGTACATCCTATGTTTTCGCTTATTTAAAAAGCATTTGCACTACCACTATCTCAGCATCAATGGCGGCGGCGCCTATCGATGTTCTTTCCCTGCCGGGATTGCAACTGCAGCACCCTACGATCTCTGAGCCGCTTGGCCAAGCGCTGGCTGTACTTGAGGCCCTTGTCCCGTTCGGGATGCCGTTTTAGCCACATGTGGCGGACCCGCCAGAATGTGATCACTGTCACGATCAGGCTGATCCAGATCCAAAAAAGCTTGGCGGCGAGTCCGTAACCCATCTTTGAAACCGTTCAACGTGCTGACAAAACCTGGACCCTGTGCGACGAGATGCATCGCCAGGGGCAATTGCAACGATGACGGCTCATCGCAATTGGATTACTTCAAAGCGAAGCGGACCGATGCGACGGACTTGCCGCCTTTCGAGACTACTGCGACGGCTTTTGTGCCTGCGGCAAGCTTGAAGCTTCCCGACGCCTCCAGCTTTCCATCCACCGGCAGCAACTCGACGTCCTTCTTTTCTGAGCCTGTCAAAAGCGTTACCTTCGCAGTCATTCCGGCAACGTCGGCAGGCTTGCCATGATCCCGTACGTAAAGCTGCAACTTGGCTGCGCTGGTCACCAGTTCGTAGTCGATGTCTTTTGCCTGTGAAACGATGCCTCCGTGCATTGGTTTTGCGTCATGGTTGTCCGCGGCCATCGCAGTTCCAGAAATGGACAAGGCCAGCGCGAGAAGGATATGCATTGCTTTCATGGTGTTTCCTGAGTACTTGAAAGAAAAAAATGGGCCCCGCAATTTGCGGAGCCCGAAGGCCCACTTGTCAGTGGGCGGAGGGAACAGGGTGCACGGGCTCTGCCGACACGTCTTCGTCCTTCTCGTCGGGCTTGTGAGCCAGCCGATAGAGGATTGGCAGCACCAACAGAGTGAGCAGAGTGGAGGAAAGAATGCCGCCAATAACCACGGTTGCTAGTGGGCGTTGAACCTCAGCGCCGGTACCTGTTGCAATGGCCATTGGAATGAAGCCCAGAGACGCCACGAGAGCGGTCATAAGCACAGGTCGCAGACGTGTCAACGCTCCATCGCGGATGGCATCGTCCAGCGGAACGCCTTCCTCTCTCAACGTCCGGATGTATGAAATCATCACAAGCCCGTTAAGAACAGCAACGCCTGAAAGCGCGATGAAGCCAACGGCCGCAGAGATTGACATGGGTATGTCGCGAAGCCATAGTGCCAAGATGCCGCCAGTAAGCGCGAATGGAATTCCGGTGAAGACCAGCAGCCCGTCCTTGGCATTTCCAAACATTGCGAACAACAGAACGAAGACCAGCAGCAGTGAGACGGGCACCACAATCTGCAGACGCTTGGAGGCAGATTGCAGGTTTTCGAATGTTCCGCCCCAGCTCGTCCAGTAGCCCGTCGGTATCTTGATCTGAGCCAGGCCTTGCTCTGCCTCCGCAACGAAAGATCCCACGTCGCGGCCACGCACGTTGGCGCTGACCACTATGCGGCGCTTTCCGTTCTCGCGGCTAACCTGATTGGGGCCAGGGGCAAGTTCAAAAGAAGCGACCTCGGCAAGCGGGATGAAATTGGTCCGTGCTTCGGCAGTGCCGACTGAGCGAGGCAGCGGGATAGGCAGTCGCTTCATGCCTTCCATGTCATTGCGGATCGCTTCGGGCAGGCGCACCAGGATGTCGAATCGCCGATCACCCTCGAACATCGTTCCCGCTTCACGTCCACCAATGGCTGTGGCCACGGTGTCCTGGATGTCGGCCACATTCAGGCCATAGCGAGCAGCCTTCTGGCGGTCGATATTCACTGTGAGCATTGGCAGCCCGGTTGTCTGCTCCACCTTCACCTCCGATGCCCCTTGGATCTTCTGCAGCATCGAAGAGATCTCTTCTGCAGACTTGTTCAGGACGTCCATGTCGTCCCCAAAGATCTTGACCGCAACGTCGCTGCGCACACCGGAAATAAGCTCGTTGAAGCGCAATTGAATCGGCTGCGAGAACTCGTAGTTGTTGCCCGGGATCTTGCCAACCACTTCCTGGATCGCGGTAAGAAGTTCGTCGCGGGTCTTTCGCGGCTCAGGCCACTGGTCCATGGGCTTGAGCATGATGTATCCGTCCGAGATGTTCGGCGGCATGGGGTCCGAGGCGATTTCTGCAGTCCCGGTTCTGGCGAATACACGGTCGATCTCTGGGAACTTCTCTTTCAGAGTCCCTTCGATCTGACGCTGCATGGCGACAGATTGCGAGAGGCTGGTACCGGGGATGCGCAGCGCCTGGATGGCGAGGTCGCCTTCATTGAGCTGGGGAACGAACTCGCTGCCCATTCGGGTCGCGATCAACCCGCAGAGCACCACGGCCACCGCGGCAATGGAGAGCACCAAGGCCTTGGCGGACATGACTCGATCCAGCAGGGGCGCATAGATTCGCTTCGCATGACCGAGCAGGAAGTTCTCCTTCTCGCTGACCCGGTTGCCGATGAACAGCGCGACTGCGGCGGGGATGAACGTCACCGACAGGATCATTGCGCCGACAAGCGCTGCCACTACGGTAAACGCCATCGGGTGGAACATCTTTCCTTCGACACCTGTGAGGGCGAAGATCGGCAGATACACCACCATGATGATGAGCTGACCGAACAGCAGGGCGCGGCGTGACTCTTTGGATGCCAAAAACACTTCATGGAAGCGCTCGGCTCGGGTCAGCGGCCGACCGTGATGCGCTTGTGCATGCGCCAAGCGGCGAACGCAGTTCTCGACGATCACAACCGCTCCGTCAATGATGATGCCGAAGTCCAGCGCTCCAAGGCTCATCAGGTTGGCACTTACCTTGTAGTTCACCATCCCGGTGAACGTGAAAAGCATCGACAGCGGAATCACCGTTGCTGTGATCACCGCAGCCCGGATGTTGCCCAGGAACAGGAAGAGGATTACGATCACCAAGATCGCGCCTTCCATGAGGTTCTTCTTCACCGTACTGATGGCCTTGTCCACCAGGACAGTCCGGTCGTAGACCGTGACCGCGTGTACGCCTTCGGGTAGGTTGCGGTTTATCTCCACCATCTTCTTGTCTACAGCTTGAGACACAGTACGGCTGTTTTCGCCGATAAGCATGAAGACTGTACCGAGCACGACTTCACGGCCGTTGTCCGTGGCGGCGCCAGTGCGCAATTCCCGGCCGATGGATACGTCGGCGACATCCCGCACACGCACAGGCACACCGTTGGCGCTGCTCAGGATCACATTGCCTATGTCTTCCATTGACTTGACTTGGCCAGGTGCGCGAACCAGGTACTGTTCGCCGCGCTTCTCGATGTAGCCGGCGCCAACATTGCCGTTGTTGCGATCTAAAGCAGTGACGATGTCTTGCAGCGTCACGCCGAGCGAGGCCAGGCGCTCGGGGACTGGCGCAATCTGGTACTCCTTCGCAAAGCCGCCGATGGAGTTGATTTCGGTGACGCCAGGCACATTGCGCAATTGCGGCTTGATGATCCAGTCCTGAATCTCACGCAAGTCTGTCGGGGTGTAGGGGTTGCCGTCTGGCTTCTTGGCGCCATCCTTGGTTTCAACCGTCCACAGGTAGATTTCTCCGAGGCCGGTCGAGATCGGTCCCAATGCAGGGGTAATGCCTGCCGGCAACTTATCTCGGGCCTCCTGGATGCGTTCATTCACCAGTTGGCGCGCGAAGTAGATGTCCGTGCCGTCCTTGAAGATCACAGTGACCTGGGAAAGTCCATAGCGAGACAACGACCTCGTCTGCTCCAGATTGGGCAGGCCCGCCATGACTGTCTCGATGGGGTAGGTCACGCGCTGCTCGGTCTCAAGCGGCGAGTAACCAGCTGCTTGAGTGTTGATTTGGACCTGGACGTTGGTGATGTCCGGGACGGCGTCGATGGGAAGCTTCTGGTAGTTGAAGACACCTAGGGCGCCCATTGCAAGGGCGGCTAGCAGCACCAGCCACCGCTGCTCGATCGAGAATCGAATCAGTTTTTCAAACATGTGTAAGGCTCCGTGATCAGTGCGTGTGCTCGGCGGACGCCTTGCCCAGTTCGGACTTCACTACGAAGCTGCCGGACGCTGCATAAGGCGTTCCAGGCTTGATGCCTTGCAGGACCTCGATCCGTTTGCCGTCGCTGCGCCCCAGTTGCACTGGTTGGGCAATGAAGCCTCCATTGACCTTCAGGAAGACAACCGGCTTTTCTCCAACCGTCTGGACCGCGTCTGCAGCGATCGTCACGGGCACTGTGGCTTCATCAGCTACGACCTCGACGTTCACGAACAGACCTGGCCGCCATGCCCCCTTGGGGTTATCCAGTACCACCCGCGCTTTGGCGGTTCGGGTTTGCTCGCCTATGAGCGCGCCCACGAAGGCCACTGTGCCCGTCGCTGAAGCGTCGAAAGCGGTGGCCTTGATAGTGACTTTCTCGCCAACTCGCACCTGAGGCAAATCTTTGGCTGGCACGTTGATCTCAGCCCAAACTTGGCTCAGGTCCGAAATCGTGAACACAGCAGCGTCTTCCTTGACGGCTTCACCAAGGCTCAGATGTTTCTCGATGACGATCCCATCAAAGGGCGCACGCAGTTCAATCCGGTTCAAACCAGAGACGGATGAGGACGAAAGGCCCAGTGCACCCAGCTTCTGGTTAGCGTTTGCGACGGCCACTTCGGCTTCGCTGAGAGCCTGTTTAGCTTGCAGGTAGTCCTGCTCTGCCGAAACCTTCTGCTCCCAGAGCTTTTTCTCCCGCTCGTAGGTCGTCTTTGCCAACGCCATGCGCTTTTGGGCCGTCTGCAGCTCGCTGCGTTGCTCCGATGCTGTGGGACTTGCGATAGCGGCCAGCACCTGCCCCTTCTTGACAACCTGGCCCAAGCTGGCGTTGACGCTTTCCACCACGCCTGCAAGGCGCGGGACCACGTGCGAAGTGCGATCTTCGTTGAGACGGATCTCGCCGGGCAGCAGCAGCGCAGACTTGATGCTCGCAGGGGATGCCGAGTCAATGCTGATAGCTGACGCCTTAATCTGGGCATCTGTCAGCTCGACCTTGCCTTCTTCCTTGCTCATCACGAAAAGGAAAGGCTCATTGCCCTTTTGCGCAATGATCTCAATGTCAAACACATGCGGTTCTGCCACGTTCTCGCGGCTCACCCATCCAGCCTTTTCCTGAATGAATGAGAGCGTCTGCTTTTCCCCCGTCGGCCGGGTAATTGTTGCGGCGACAGTGGCGGCGCTCTGGGGCAGTGGCTTTTCCTTGTCGAACATCCAGACGCGAAGGCGTGGCTCGCCGCCGTCTTCTGCGAGCAGGGCTTCCAGCCCGAAGTCGCCTTCCTTGAAGAGACTGCCGCCGTTCGCACCCTTCGACTCACTTTTCTCGTGATGCTCCCCGTCGGCATGACCTTTGTCGTCGTCGTGGCCTTTGCCATCCGCTTTGCCATGGTGCTCGCCGTCTCCGTGCCCCTTGGCTTCAGTGTGGGTGCCGTGGCCGTGGCCATCTCCCTCACTGGCTGCTGCCTTCGTCTTGCCACCCTGCAGAATGAGGGCGCCAGCACCAATGCCCATCGCGATGACGACGGCGATGGCGATCAGGTGCTTCTTGCTGATGCTTGATTTGATAGAGTTCATGGTCGATCTCAGTTTTGCTGGTTGGTCGGTGCATTGGGCGTCGGGTTGCCCAGCAGGCGGTCGATCTCCGCGGCTGCTCGATGGGCCTCGGCCAACGCCTTGAGGTATTGCGACTTGGCAGTGAAGTACGTGCGTTGTGCGTCTAGTACTTCGAGAAAATTGAATTTGCCGTTCTCGAACCCAATGGTTGCCGCGTCGTAGGCTGACTTGGAGCCGGGAAGAACGTCACCCTGTAGCACCTGCACTTCGGTACTGATCGTTGACAGTCGATCATGGGCTTGGGTCACCTCGCTGTGCAGCCGCACGGTGGTGCCTTGCAGCTCGTCCCTGGCTTTGTCTTCAAGCTTCAGGGCCTCCAGCAGGTTGCCCTGGTTGCGGTCGAACACCTGTAGGGGTACCGATACTCCGAGCAGGAGCATGTTGCGCTGTGTCTCGTTGCTGCGCTGCATACCTGCGCTCACAGTCACGTCCGGCACGCGCTTGCTTTTTTCCACCTCGGTCAAAGCTTTGCGCCGATCCACTTCAGCCTTGGCGACAACAACGGCTGGTGATGACGCGACCAATGATTGCAGCGCAGCAAGATCAGGAACGGCTGGAATGCTCTCGGCCTCGCCTTCCAGCTGGAGATTGACCGCGGTGGTGCGGCCCAACAATGCATAGAGGCGGGTCAGCGCATTGCGCTCTTCGCTCGCCGCCTGCGTCAGCTCCACGCGTATTCCAGCTTCAGCAACGCGTGCCTTCGTCTCCTCGACCGGGGAGACCTTGCCAGCAGCGACACGCTTCGCTACGGTGTCAGTGGATGACTTGGCAAGCGTTTCGCTGTCCTTTGCCAGTGCCAGCCGCTCTCGGGCCGTCAGTGCGTCAAAGTAAGCGGCAACCACGCTGGCGCGTACCGTGGATTTCACCTCGGTGAGCTGAGCTTGTGCTTGCTCCCGAGCACTTTGCGCGGCTTTAGTCCGTGCAGCACGCTTCCCGCCAAGTTCGATCGGAAGGTTGAGCTGCCAGCTTTGCGTGCGCGTTTTCGAGCGTGTGTCTTCGAGCGAGTACGCGAACTCTGGGTTGGGGCGCGCGCGTCCTTGAATGACTTGCCCTTCCGTCGCCTCAACCTGGCGCGTGGCCGCAGCAACGTCTGCATTTCCCTCCAGCGCCAAGTCGATGGCCCTGGCCAACGACATCGGAGCAGCGGACGATGCCGAGGCGCTGTGAACAACTACCGGGTGGCTTCCCACGGCGCCCGAAGACACGCCCTGGGCGAGCGCGATTGATCCAGCCGCAAACAACGTGGCTGCAACGATCGTTGTGACCGCAAAATTCTTCCGGCCGGGCGCAGCGACCAGACCATTTGAAATATGAATTCCCTTGAACATCCGATTCTCCAGTGACCTTGAAACACGAGGAAATCGGCGGTACGGCACTGACAAGGATGCCTGGCTGTTCAAGTCCATTTCGGCCACGGCGCGCGCGGCGATACCGCCTTATCGAAGGCGGATGAAAAATGGATCGAGTAAGAAGCCCCGCCGACTAGGCGAGGGAGGGCCACTGAGGGCGATCGGGCGGGATGGGGCTGATGCCAGCTAACGGTGACAAGACCGGAGCATTCATGCCGCTGCCGCGATTGGCAGGCATTTTGGCAACTGGCACGTGGACTGCTCCGAGTCCAAGGCCATGGCATGAGCGGCAATCGGGGTCGAACTTATCGAGGTTCTTTTCGCCTGCCTTGGTTTTGCCGCCAGAGGCACCTGAATCATGCTGGTGTTCGTGGTGACCTACATGCTGCACGGTAGAGGCGGACGTAGATCGCTCATGCTGGCAGTACGTAGCTACCGCTGCCCAGCTGAACTGGAGCGGTAGCAATACGAGCATCAAAGCGACGACCCAGCGACTCATTTTTTTAGTCTAGCATGGCAGCCAGTCTTCTCGACTGCCTGCGTCAAAGAACGGAGCCAGCCAGCGCCTTAAAGACTCTGGGAGTGGCCCGTGAAGCCACGCTCAGTGGCAACGTCAGTGTGGCTACCACGGTAGAGGCCAGGAAATACTTCCTTGACCGAGCGGCTGTCTTCGCCGTTTGCCATCATCTCGCCGTGGAAGATGGCTTCCTCCAGTTCGTGGCGAACCTCGTCTCGCGTCTTGGCCTGTGCGGTCACTGCCTGCGATGGATAGCTGCCGGGTGCAATTTCGTTGAGCTTGGCCCCGGACTCACCGGCGGCCAGTATTTCTCCTGTCCGAATCGCCTGGTTCAGTTCCTGAGCCACTTGCGAGCGTGTCTTTGAGACAGTGGCTGCGGGGGCTGGGTAAGCACGCGGATTGATGTCTCGCAACGTCATGCTTGCCTCGCCGCGGGACAACATCTCGCCGCTACGCATCGCCTGCGAGAGTTCTGCGCGAACCTGTTCACGGGTCAGAGGTGCCGACTGGTCGGCAGCGAATGCGGGTGCGGCGCCCAACGAGAGGATCAGCAGTGCGGTCTTGAAGTTCATGATGGTTCCTTTGAATGAATGAGATTGATTGGATGGTGTTAGGGCAGCTGCCGGGCGTTGACCCATCCAGCTTCGCCGCCCATGTCGCGCATACCGTCAGCGGTAACGGGGTTCTTGCGTGAGTACTCCAGTTCTTGCCTGACCTGCTCGCGGGTCTTGCTCAGGGCAGGAGCCTTCACGAGCGGATAGGTGGCGGGATAGCCACGGCTGATCCATTGGAGCGAGCCGTCTTGCTGCGCTACGAGCACAGCGTTGCGAACTGACTCCCGGCTCACGGTGTTGCCCAGATGGTCGGGAGTAAAAACTGCTCCCTGCTCCTGCACTGGGCTGGCGTGATACGCCGACCCGGCGAACGAAGCGGTAGCGACGGTGGCCAGGCCAACAATGATGAGTGCGTTGCGAACTTTCATGAGGATCTCCTGTTGCACCGGCTGCCTCTTGGCAACCGGGAGATGCTTTTTCTGCACCACGGAGAGAAGTCTAAAAATCGCGCACCATCGAGGCAGTGACTGCAAGATTACGTTTCTGACAGATTTGGAAAGTGCTGCGCACTGTGTGTCGGTTCGCGTGTGGCTGGCCTAGAATCCGGCGTCATGTCCCACCGCGTGCAATCGGCCATGCTCGTGCTTGCCCTTCTCTGGCAGGCAATTAGCATGGTCAATCCTTTTGCAGGAGCACCCCGCGCCGACCAGTTCGAGCACCTGGTAGTTTTCACACACGTGGCGCACCAACCTCATGAAGACAGGTTCAAGCATGAAAACGCATCAGCCTCTCATCTTCATACAGATGAGGGACTGATGCTTGCGGGGCTGATCCTGACGTTGGCGCTCGGAGTTCCGAGCGTGCCTCGGGCGGACCTAATTCCTGAGCAGGCACCACGCTATTCGCCGCCCTCACTGGACGGCCTGCTGCGTCCCCCGATGGCGCTGGCCTGAATACGCGTCCTCGGCGCGCGTCTGCCACCAGTGTGCGGTGGCCCCCAAATATCCCTTTCTGCACGAAGCCTTTGCGAGACTGCCCCTGTGCGCGGCAGTCCGCGCGCAGGCGGTAAACCATCAAACGTCCCGTCGGGACTCGATGCGCAGTGAGGCGCCGGACCGCGCCGCCAGTTCGCAGCGGCACTCGTCCGAACATTTCCCTCTGGCTCCTTCTTTGAGGACCCCCTTATGAGTTCGCAACAAGTCCTGACCATTGCGCAGGCGGCACTGCACATGTTGCTGATGACCGCCGCGCCTATCCTGCTCGTAGTGCTGCTGGTGGGCCTGATCGTTAGCACCTTCCAGGCGGTGACGCAAATCAATGAAAACACGCTGTCGTTCATCCCCAAATTGGTGGCCGCCATCGTTGTGCTGATCTTCATCGGACCATGGCTCATTAGCACCTACGTGGACTACTTGCGAGAGGTGCTGCTCTCAATCCCGGGTCTGGTGGGATGAAAACGCTAACCACCGTGACGATGCAGACCATTCGCACTCGCATTAAGTGATGCCCCTGGTAGCCACAGCCATGTGCACTGCACAAGCCGGTGACACATGCACATCCCCACCCACCGGATGTCCACCATCGGCACAGGCATTGAGCCACCAAATAAATAGTGAATCACCAAGGAACTGTGATGACGAAAAAGGCGATGCTCCCGCTGGCTGCTGCGCTGGCGTGCTTGACGATATCTGGCTGCAGTACTCCTGTCTACGAGGGCCGGTACGCTTGGTCCGAAGGCTGGAGGGTCGGCAGAGTGACCAAACTGGTCCCCGCGGACGAATTCTTTAGGATGAGCGGCACCCGCTGTCGACAAACGGAACTTCGTCCCACCGACCAAGTTGCAGTCATCCGATGGCGGCAAGTCACGAGAGCCCGTGAGCATTTCGCAAAGGTGGATCCGGATTCTGGCACTGCGATAGGTGACGTTGTTTACTTCAACGCACGGGAATGCAGGCTACTGCACAAGGCAATACCAGTACCCGAATTTGAAAAAGGCCAAGAGTCAAATATGCCGTCAAACATACTCAATAAATAGCTTCGCGGTGGATTGCGGGGGCATCACAAAGTCACTGCGCCTTCAACAAGGCAGAGCCGGT
Source organism: Acidovorax sp. LjRoot194 (assembly GCF_964253015.1). Taxonomy (NCBI): domain Bacteria; kingdom Pseudomonadati; phylum Pseudomonadota; class Betaproteobacteria; order Burkholderiales; family Comamonadaceae; genus Acidovorax; species Acidovorax sp. LjRoot194. The sequence continues at coordinate 3,035,724 of NZ_CAXUQB020000001.1, forward strand.
ATATTTGCCCTCAGCCCACACCAAGCGCGCTACCTCCCACCGTTCGGTGGCCCTCTAACAGGCTTGTTTGGCAATCAAGGCTCAAGCGGGCGTGTGCCCAGATTCCGCCAACAAAACGTGTTCCCCCGGGGGCATGCGCAGATGTCATACCGGGACTTGTTTTCGTCGGATGACAGCAGTTAATAGCTTCAGCTTATTAGGCTGCCCACATAGTCTTTGCTTACGTGTCGCATCCCGGATGATTGCATAGACTCTAAACGCTATCCGCTCTTCATGGCCCGAGCTGTTTTGAAGGAGTTAATAGAGTCCTTGCAATCTATCCAGGGGGTGAAGCCATGTTGATAGCCCTGCACAAGAACGCCCGCATCACTCCCGCAGTGCGCGCCGAGATCGCAGCCAGCAATGAACCAGCCAGCGTCCTGGCCCAGCGCTTTGAGATCACTGAGCAGACGACTACAAGTGGAAGAAGCGCGATGTCTTTGCAGATCGCTCGCACACGGCCCATCGCCTGCAGACGGTGCTCACGCCTGCGCAAGAGACCGTGGTGGTTCACTTGCGACGTACTCTGCTATTGCCCCTGGATGACCTGTTGGCGGTCACGCGGGAGTTCATTTGCGCCCATGTCTCACGCTCAGGCCTGGACCGGTGTCTGCGCCGCCATGGAGCAGGCAACCTCAATGCCCTCAAGCCCCAGGAGCCTGTGGTGATCTACAAGGCCTACGAGAGCTACGAGCCAGGTATGTGCACATGGATGTGAAGTACTCACCCCAGATGCAGGACGAGAGCAGCCGGCGCTATCTGTTCGTGGCCATCGACAGGGCCACGCGATGGGTGTTCGTGCAACTCATGGCCAACAAGACAGCGGCGAGTGCACAGGCCTTCCTCAAGGCATTGCACAAGGCCTGCCCGATCAGGATCAACAAGCTGCTGACCGACAACGGCAACGAGTTGAGGGACCGTCTGTTTGCCAGCAAAGAACGCGAGCCAAGTGGCAACCATGAGTTCGACCAACTGTGCCGGGAGTTGGGCATAGAGCATCGGCTGACCAAGCCCAGGATCCCTAGAAAAAACGGCATGGTGGAGCGGTTCAATGGCCGCATAGCGGGCGGCCTGAAGACCCACCGATTCAACAGCCGTGAAGATATGGAGCAGACCTTGAAGCGCTATGTGGCCTTGTACAACCACCAGTTGCCGCAGTCAGCGCTCAAGAGCAGTACGCCAATGCAGGCCATGCAAGAGTGGTACCAAGAGCATCCGGATCTGTTTCACAAGCGGCCATATGATCGTCCGCGATGTGACACTTACGCACGGCCACGATGACGGCCCGGATTCAAACAACGCTTCGATCGCCCTCCATTGTTGCTTCCTCAGCTGTGATTCGATTATCTTTTGGACGCTTCCTACCCGTCGGGCCACTGCCGCGCTCCTACTGCCGCTCGCCAGCATCGCACCACCACACGTGGCGTAGGGACGTTCTCCACAATCTGACAGCAGGCTTTTCTCACTCCTGAGCCAACATCCTTCACTCAGTGTCAACAATTTTTTGCTCGCGGCTAACCCCCGACGGTGAGCCCCGACTCTAAATGCGCGAGCTTTCCTACGAGGCCTTTGCGGTACTGCACAGCGATCCGACCAAGACACCTGTGTATGTGGCCAGAAGCCTAAACCGCCGAAGCGTCGAAGACGCGGATGAAAATGGGGCAAAAAAACCCTCGCCGACGCACGGCTTCCAAGCTCAGAGCCGGCCGAGCTGGACGAATACAAACGCTCCGGGTTCAGCCGAGGACACATGGCACCTGCAGGTGACATGCCCGCTCAAACTGCGATGGCCCAAAGCTTTAGCCTGGCAACAGGCCTCAGAACGCGCAGCACTGCGGCGGCGCCTGGAACAAGATCGAACAGGACACCCGACAATATGTGAAGCGTGGCAAGGTGGACGTCACCGGACCCGTGTTCACAGACAGCGGTCCACCAATGCCGCTCAGCGCGATATGAATGGCAGGTTGACCTCCGCTTGTGCGCAAACTCGCAAATCGCGTGCTCTGAAGCAAACCCTGGTCGAATGGCCAGCTTGGCAACCATTCCATATGGACCCCTTCATCAATGACCGGCCGGCCGCTGACGTGTTATCGGAGCCAAAAACCGAGTTGCACCACTGGCGCATACTGAAGCGCAGCAACTGCGCGCTGCATATCACTGCACAGCTCCCTTCAGGATCGCTCCGAGTCACCTCGGCCCTAATTGCAATAGATGTCGAGCAAGGCACTATCAGAACTGAATCGGGCCGGAGATATCAGCTGTCCGCCCCACCAGAAGAGAGCCGAGGTCTGCGAGTACTCATGACCGCCAATGCCTCGCGCATGCTCGGTGTTATCGCAGATGACATAAGTGACTCGATCTGGGATGCAGTGTGTGCTGGCGCGTGGCCAAGAGGGATGAAAAGTCTGTTGCCGCCCTCTCAATGAGCTGCATAGGCCTTCTACATGGAGGCAGATCTCGGGCAGCAATTCCTGGGTCAGCTATCGGGAGAAGACCGTCGCCGCCGGGGCGCATGCTTTTGCAGGAGTTACACCGCAAGCCTGCTTTGCTCAGATCGCATCAGCGAGCGCCTGCAGATTGCCAAGCGCTCTTACGGCCATGGCTCAATCACGGCTATGGTACCAATCATGGCCATGAAGGCGTCGGCAGATGCCGAACCTGACCTACCAAAGCCCTCTCTTGTTCACTTGGGCGAGAACCGTGGACAACGCAGCGAGAGATTGCGGCTCGGTCAGCACTTCGCTGAGCTTGAATGAATGTGGCAACGCAATCCCGGCGGCTTCGTGCGTACGCCTGAGCACTTGTTCCAGCAAGCTGGTCCGAGGGACGAACGTGTAATAAACATCGCAGTCGAGGCCCTGGGCCAAGCGCTCAAGGGTATTGAGCGTAATCGTTCCGTTTTCTTCGGCTTGCTCCAGCTTGCGAGCGCCCTGAGCGGTCACGCCCATGCGCTCCCCCAACGCTTTAGAGCTCATCCCCAGAGCCAGGCGCACCGTCTTGGCCCATCCGCATCTGGGCGTGGTGGGGCGCTGCAGTTTCGCGAAGTCGCAAAACTGCCTGTCGAGTTCGGCCAGGCGGGTGAGATCTAGGCGATTCTTCAAAGGGGTTAAATAGTAGAGACAACAGACCGGTTGCCGGTAAAGACGGTTGGGCAACCCCTAGCTTTCCATTGAGTGCCAGGCAAGCTTTGACGCTTCGGACCGCACTCCTGTTCCGGTATCTTCGCACGCCACGGTCCCGAATGGGACCAATTGGTCTCATATTAACTTGAATGGCGAATGATGCTGCGTTTGGAAAAATCGACTCTCGGAAACTTTGGAGCCCACGACATGATGGACTTGGTCAGGTCGCGTGGGTGGGAAGCCGTCTTGCCGGACGCGCTTGACGATAAGCAGTTGTTGCTGGTGTCAGACCAGTTTAGAGACCTCCTATCCGGAGTTGCCTGGAGCGGAGACCAAGATCCAGCCCGAGCAGCTTTGCCGCTGACACTGCTACTTCTCGCAAAGGCGGGTGGGAAAGGATCAGACGACAGCTTCGAGGTCGGAATGGATACCCTGCAGGCTGCACTGTGTCTGCTTAACACTGCCGTCGATCGCGAGATCGTCAATCGGATGCTGCACCGCAGTGATCCCCTGCCCCTGCCGTTGGGTAAAGACCTGTTGCAGACTCTGGTTCTCCTCGTGCGGGATGCAAAGGAGAACGCGGAATCTGCATGCAGTACCTAGTTGGGCACGATGCTCTTGAAATCTGTTTTGACGGTGTTGAGGAGTTCGGTGACCGACGCCTCATCCAGGTCCGGGCAGTACGCTGCAACCACCAGCGTCAATGGATGGATCTGCATGTGCTGGGCTAACACTTCGACAGTGCGTAGGCTCGGCACTTGATGACCTTGCTCAATGCGGCTGATGTGCCGGCGGCTCGTTGCGAGCAACATGTCTTCCTGAACGAGGCCACGTGCCGCGCGCAATTGCTGCAGCGCCCGACCAAAGTCGGCTTGGGGACGGACGCGCTTTCGGGAAGACATTCCCTCGATTTCCGCCCAGCGGGACCAAAAAGACCACGACCAACTAGTCTCATTAAACCCTTAGTTGAGTTAATTTCTGTTGGAAGTTTGCTTCTGAGCTAGCGCTATGCCCATACTCTTTCTGGACTTCGACGGTGTCCTGCATCCAGAGCATTGCCATGAGTCCAGGCACTTCTGCTGCCTGCCCCTCCTGGAAGGCGTGCTGCGCGCGGTGCCGAACTACGAGCTCGTGATCACAAGCACCTGGAGGTTGCAAAAGTCACTGGATGATCTGCGCAGCTATTTCGCGAGCGATGTGGCGAATCGGATTGCAGGGGTGACTCCGCTATTGAGCGAGGTGCTAGATGTGCCAGACACCCTGCTCTCATACCAACGACAGGCAGAGTGCAATGCTTGGCTATCCGACCACGGGATGAGCCACAGCTCGTGGCTTGCAATTGACGATCGATCATGGCTGTATCGACCGTTTGCGACATCGCTGTTTCTGGTGGATGGACGAACTGGACTCACTGAGCACCAAGCCGTCCAGCTTGCTCTGCGCCTGCGACAACTTGCGTAGTGGGCATCCAATGAAGGGCCAGACGCCGAGCAACGATCACTTGGGCGTACTGCACGGGGAATCACCAAATAGGCAACTTTCCGAATTTGAAATGAAAAAAATGAAATGAGCTTTCGACCAAAACGCTAAGTCGTTGATTCATATAGAGCAACTTTCCGATTTGGAAAGTAAAAAAAATGGAAAGGCAGAAATCGACGTTTTGGACCTAACCTGCGCGGACGCCCTTTTTTGGGGAGTCGGACCGCAAAAGCACACCTGCATATCGGTCCACACTGAAGCGCATGACCCCCCGAAAGTTGATGTGTCCGAAGTGCACAGGGCCGATGCGACGCAGCAGGTTGTCTTCAACGCGCTGACCGCCTGACTTCAGCCGTTCCACGGTCTCTTGCAGCTTCATGGTGTTCCAGGCAATCACCATGTTCGTCAAAAGTGCGTGTGCGCCAGAAATCGACTTGAGTTCATCGCGTCGCCGGCCGCGCTCCGCCGTGACGCGCCCATAGTAGATGGCGCGCTGCAGCTGATGAACGGATTCGCCTCGGTTGAGAAGGGTGTGTATTTCTCGCCTGAAAGCGTCATTGGTGAAGTAGTCACACAGGAAAACGGAACGTAGAAGACGACCGTACTGGTCCAGGCACCGGCGAACGTCGTCTCCAGCAGCGGCACTGCCGTGCCTAGCCAAGGCCCAGGCCACACTGACCCTTCCCGATTTGATGGAGGCGATCAGGCGCATGGTTTGATCCCAGCCTTCTCGGATGGCTTTTTCGGTGATCGCGGGAACCACCACTTTCTCCAGAGCCTCGGGAATCTTGATGGTGCGGGGCACCCAGATCTTGCAGTCAGGCAAGCCCGCTAGCTGCGGGCACAGATCGAATTTCAGGAGCTTGGCCACGCTCATGCCGGAGTAGGTGTAGCCGTGCGTATCGACCGCCAACAGGTCGACCTTGATGCGATCTTCACTGGTGGAGTTATAAGCGTTTATCCCATGAACGGCTGGTGCATCCTGGCGCGTGAGCAGCACAATGGGCTGATCAAAGATCACGGGATAGCTGCCCAGAATGTGGGTGTAGATGCCGGCCGCAGCAGTCTTTCGGCGAGGATCGGTTCGCGCAATGGACAGGTGACGCGTTGCCTCCAGCGCCATCATGTCCGATGAGGCTTTGGTGCCATCGCTCCAGAGCTTGACAATGGGAAAGCGCTGCTGAAACTCGACCACGCTGTCGTTGGCCGACCGCAGGCGACCAGGCGCTTCCAGCGTGCGCATTGCTGCAGAGACGTGGCTCACCGGAACACCGGGAATCATCGATGCAGCCGCCTTGGCGTCGATCTCGGTGCCATGGGCAAGCAAACCAGCGTACAAGGCAATGAGCTCCTCGGACGTCTCTGGCTGGCGACCCAGCAATGATGTGCTGATCTGGGTGCGGCTGTCGATTTCCAGGATGATGTCTGGCAACTGTGTCGTACCGATGGTTTCGCTCAAGAACCTGTTGGTACGCTGCAGCTCCGGCTCTTCCTCCAGAGCCCTGATCGCCGGAATGCGCACCGAACCACCTTCATCGATCTCAAGCAGGCCTTTTTCCAGACCAATTTCGAGTTCGGCCAAGCCAGCTCGCAACAATTCATATTGAAGGTCCAGCGCTCGTCGTGGATCCAGCTCCAAGCCATAGGCTTCGCACAGGGCGTGTTTGTGCCGCTCCCATTCCTCCTGGGGGATCAGCAGGCTCTCCTTGCTTTTGTAAGTCGCGCTGTGGTTCACGTAAAGACTTCCACCAATCAGGCCTTTGCGGATTCGCCACAAGGCACATCCTTCAAACGCACGCAGAGCTGCTACGCGGTCAGGAACCTCCAGCAAAGGGCGCCACTTCGGTTCCACCAGCGAAGTATCAAAATCCGCTGGAAGCTCTTTGGCACCGGCTGTCTGCAGTGCTTGGAGGGCATTGAGCAGTTTGCCGTCCTCGTGCGCTGGGTCACCCCGCAAGTCCAGACTGTTCATTCCATGAAGGATGGTTCGAACCCGTGTCGTCTGCTCAGCCAGTGTCTCCCTTACAACCTCGGCGCGGCTAACTGGAGGGAGGCTTAGAACGTCTTCTGCGACAACAAGGATCGCCTCCAAGCGCTCCTGGGCGTCCATATCTGTGTTTTGCGCGAGGGCCCTCATCGACTCTATGGAGTTGCGATAGTGGCTCGCACGCTGTGCCTGTTTGGCTTGAACGCGTCTCGTCCCGGAGCCAATGATGTCGCTGGTATGCCGGTTGTTGCGGAAGATCGCCTCATCGCTGAGTTCGCCCAAGAGGTGTTTCAGGAAGCAGACAATCTCCACAGCGCGGGTATCTTCGACTCGGCGAGCTGTTTCGGACGGCGGGCGATTCACCACGGCTTGAGCAAAAGCGTGAATACGCCCGATGGAGAGTCCTTGGAGATCCCACAGATGGACACCGAGTGCTTTCAAGGCATCAATTCGGGAGTTGACCTCCTTTAAAGCTTTCAAGCTGTGTTTTCCGGCCGACTGCTTCAGCCATTCAAGGACTGAAACACCGGGCGTCAGGCTCTCCTCATGCATGACTTTAAGCACGGCACGCAACCGAACCGGGGTCACTGCAGCGCGAATGGTCGCGAGGGCCAATTCCTCGATAGCCTTGAACGCGGACCGAGCGAAATCCTGAATGACCCGCTTGCTAGGCAAGACGATCTTGTTGTCGAAAAGCCATTCTTCGGCGGAGAAGCTGAGCTCATCCGCCGAGGCTGCTTCAAGGGCTTGCTGGGAAAGCGCCGCCTGCAGACGAGCTTGCGCGCTGGTGTCGAAATCTGAAAGCTCCAGGGTCTCCTGAACCCAGGAGCGATGGTTGACCAGCGTGCGATCCGCGTTCTGGTACAGCGCCTTCAGAGACGCGATGGCCGTGGTGCTGATGTTGAGCTGTTCACACAACATTCGCAGCATTTCCGGAGGCATTCTGAGCTTGCCGTCGGGGTTCCTGCCCGTGAGCGCAACGAAGGACAGTTGGACAGCCAGCCCCAGGTAGTAGCGTCTGGCGAAGTTGCTGCTTTGGATTGCGCTGATCAAACGTGGCTGAAGGCGGCAATGCAACTGAATATCATCAGCATTGAGCCCCAAGGGGAGCTTCTCGTAACCAACAAACCTGTATCGGTAGCTCGACATCCGCGTCCTCCTGGTCGGTAAGACACTATAAATCGCGCTAAGTGGTTGTCGCTAGAGGGTTTTTTGCTTCAGAGTTCCGTTTTTGCACCGAAACCGAGATCACCCCTTCTAGGAAGTAGGCACCAGCCCAGAAGCAGGCCCTTCTTCTAAGTGGTTTATCCCCCTGCCCTATCTGCCCGCTCATTGCGCGCACTCAGCAGATAAGCCGTAAAGTCACGCACGATGCGAGACTTCGGAAGATCCGGTCGGAATATCAGCAATGTCCGAAAGTGCACAGCGGCAGAGAAGGGCCGGAACACCACACCCCGCTGTGCATAACCGTCCGTGGCATAGGGATTGACCAGCCCCAGGCCCAGTCCCTCCATGGCGAGCGCGCACACGGTGGATGAGTTGGGTGTCTCTGCTACCACCTTCGGCCTGACGTTGCTTCCCTCCAGAATTTGCGTCAGCTTTCTGCGCGCCGTGTCCTCCGGCGAGAGCGCTATGAAGGCCTCGTCGTGAAGGTCTTCGGGCTTGACCACCTTGCGTGCGCACAGCCTGTGCCCTGCGGGCATGGCGCAGACTGCTTTGGGCGTGGCAAACAGCTGATGCTCCAGCCCCGCTACATCGATCTCGTCTGCTGCCAGACCCACATCGAAACGGCTGCTCACCACGAGCTCGCGCACGGTGGCTGAGCTGGCCACCTGCAGAGTGACCGCGATCGAAGGGTACTGTTCCCGGAACAAGCGAAGCGCATGGGGTACCAGCGTCGATCCCATAGCCGCCAGGCTCGCAATCCGAATGTCTCCCGTACCAAAGTCGCGAATGCGCGCTGCGCTGATGCGCAGCCTGTCCAGGCCCTGGAAGGTGGTCTCCACATCCCGAAAGAAGAGATGGCCTTCTGCGGTGGGCACCAGTCGCCCACGCACCCGATCAAACAGTGCAAACCCTGTGATCTTCTCCAACTCCAGGATGCTGCGGCTGATGGCCGGTTGGCTGATCTGCAGCAGGTCCGCCGCGCGGGACGCAGAGCCCGTCACCATCACCGCGCGAAACGCTTCAACTTGACGAAAGTTCATTCAGCACCTATCAGCTTTTGACATAGATCATGTCAATCAGATCATTGATTGATATCGACTTGGATTCTAAAGTCCTCTCCTCTCCTCTACCGACCCACGGGCCCTGGCGCACTGATCCATGGTGATGGCGGGACGGCCCCACAGCCCTTGAAAGGACCAGAGCCATGAATCGTCGATCGTTACTACAGAAGGCCGGTGCCGCCACCGCAGCGATGTGGCTACCCGGTAGGTCGCTGTGGGCGCAGACGGCATACCCCGACAAACCTATCAAGCTGATTGTTCCGTGGTCTGCGGGAGGTAGCACCGATGTTCTGGCCCGTGCGGTCGGCCAGAACATGGCTGATGGGCTTGGCAAACCTGTGGTGATTGACAACCGCCCCGGCGCTGCAGGGCGCCTGGGTGTGGACGCGATGGTGAAGTCGGCAGCGGACGGATACACGGTCGCCATCATCGAGTTGGCGCACGCGATTGCACCGTCGATCTATCAAAAGATGCCCTACGACATCATGAACGAAGCGGCGGCAATCTCCACCCTCGGTGTGTCTCCCCTGGTTCTCTTCGTGAATGCGCAGAAGTACCAGGCGGGACAGCACCAGAAGTTTGTGGCAGATGCGAAAAAGGCGACCGAGCCTCTGAGCATTGCCACCAGCGGTACGGGCAGCATCAGTCACCTGGCGGCGGGCCTGTATGCAAAAGAGGCCAAGCTGGAATTGCAGATGGTTCCGTACAAAGGCTCTGCGCCCGCATTGACCGATGTGGCGGCAGGCGTTCTGAGCGGTCACTTCTGCACTTTGGCAAGCGCCAGCAGCCTGTTCAGCGCCGGAAAGATCGTGCCCCTGGTGGTGACGGGCAGCCGGCGCGTGCCACAGCTTGCGAATGTGCCGTGCGCCAGCGAACTGGGGCTGAACACCATGGACTTTGGACAGTGGTGGGCGTTGATGGCGCCGGCCAAAGTGCCCAAGCCCATCATCACCACACTGCACAAAGCGACGGCCACTGCATTGGCGGACAAGCAGGTGCAGTCCCGCATTTCCAGTCTCGCCATCCTGCTGGGTAGTCGCTCGCCCGACGAAACCCAGGCATTCATTCGCGCCGAGGCCATCAAATGGGCCAAGGTAGTCAACAGCCTGGGCATCAAGCCCGAATGAGCAGCACAGCAAGAGCCTCCGTATGACGCCACAAGCCAACGTTTCTCCCGAAGCGCCCAGCGATCAGTTTCGCAGCCTGTCACCCGCCGTGTGGCGGGCTTCCACCGTGCTGTTCGACACCGTTGCAGACTTCACGTCCCGAAAAGACCGTCTGTTTGACGGCTACACCTACGGCGTTACTGGTACACCCACCACGCGCGCTTTGGAAGAACGAGTGGCGGCGCTGGAAGGAGCCCACCATTGCGTCGCCATGCCTTCCGGGCAGGCGGCGCTGTGTTTGATCGCCCTGTCTCTGCTCAAGGCGGGGGACCATGTGCTCATCGCAGACTCCGCCTATGGGCCGCTGCGCACCTTCGCCCGCGACTACCTGCAGCGCTTTGGCATTGAGCACGAAACCTTTGATCCATCAGCCGGTGCAGACCTTGCGGCCTTGCTGCGCCCCCAGACCCAGCTGGTGTTTCTCGAATCCCCCGGCTCCGTCACGATGGAGATGCAGGACATTCCGGCCATCGTGAAAGTGGCCCAGGCTGCGGGTGTGCGCACGGTGCTCGACAACAGCTGGGCCTCGCCCCTGGGGTTTCGCGGAATTCCAGCGGGGGTGGACATAGTTGTGGAAGCGGCATCGAAACTTCTGAGCGGCCACTCCGATCTGCTGTTGGGCACCATCGCAACGGACAACCGATCGCTGTACGAGGCGTTCAGGACGACGCAGAGCGTCTTGGGACAGGCCGTAAGTGCCGAAGACTGCTTCCTCGCCTTGCGGGGCATGGACACACTGGAGGTGCGCTACACCCGCCAGTGCGCCAGTGCGCTGGCTGTCGCATCAACACTCGACAGCCATGACGCGGTGGCGGAAGTCCTCTTTCCTCCGCGGCCCGGGGACCGCAGCCACGCACGCTGGGCAGCATCGTTCGCCGGTGGTGGGTGCGTGCTTTCTTTGGTACCTCGCTTCCATAGTGATACAGCGGTTCACCAGTTCTTCTCGGCCCTGCGCGTGTTCCAGATCGGGGCCAGCTGGGGCGGGGTTCACAGCCTGGCAGCCTTCTACCCCGTAGCAGAGCAACGCAAGCGCAAGCACTGCGCATTCAGTGCGGGCATCGTCCGCCTGTCCATCGGTGTCGAGTCCCCTGACAAGCTCATCGCAGATCTTGAGCAAGCCCTGCAAGCCGCTTCAGCGCAATGACGTCCTGACCCGTTACCCCCAGAAAGAGAGAGAGAGCCATCTATGACCGAACGACGCGAATTTTTCCGCTACGCCTCTGCCAGCTCACTGGCGATGGCCATGGGCACTGCATCAGCAACCACTTCTGTCACAGCAATAACTGGCGAAACCTCGATGTCTGCAGCTGCCGGTTCCAGCACACTGCAAACGGAACTTTCCGGACTCTACGACGTGGACCGCACGGTGATCAATCTGGACGCGGCGTACTACGGCGCGATGACCCGCGAAGTCCAAACGCACTACTTAGAGCGACTGATGTGGGTCAACCGGTACAACTCCACGTTCTTGCGCAGCGCCGTGCAAGGCATTCCGAGGGATCCTGAACTCAACAAGTCCCGTGCAGCAGTGGCGCACCTCATCGGTGCGACACCCGACGAGGTCACGCTGTGCGGCGGGGGAACGGAAGCACTGTATTCACTCATCGTCAACTACCGGCCACTCAAGGCGGGCGATGCGGTGATCTACGCCGACACCGACTACGACGAAATGCAGTACGCCATGGACTACCTGGAGCAAAGCCGGGGTGCCAAAGCCGTGCGCTTTGATCTGCCTGAGCCTCATACGCGCGCCAATGTGCTGGAAGCGTATGACCGCGTCTTGCGCAAAACACCGCGCGCCAAGTTGCTGCTGCTGACACATGTCTCCAACCGCAATGGCCTTGTGCCACCGGTCGCGGAGATTGTGGCCATGGCCAAAGCGCGGGGCGTGGATGTGATTCTGGACAGCGCCCAGGCTGTAGGCCACATGCCTTTCGATGTCAAAACCTATGGCGCGGACTTCGTAGGTTTCTCACTGCACAAGTGGGTGGCTGCGCCGCTGGGCACCGGCGCCATTTACATCAAGAAGGAAAGGCAGGCAGACATTCAGCAGTGGCTGGGCAACAAGCTCTACAAAGCAGAGGACCTCCGCTCGCGCATTCCAACCGGTACCGTGGACGTGGCCGCCCGACTCACCATTCCCAAAGCCTTGGCCGTGCAAGAGCGCATTGGTCTGGAGCGTAAGTTTGCGCATCTACGCGCCCTTCGTGACTATTGGGTCAACAGGGTTCGGGACGTGCCAGGTGTCGAACTCATGCTGCCGCAGGAGCGCGACAACTATGGCGCGATCAGCGCATTTCGCTTGGCGGGCCTGCGGACCATGGAGCAGGCGCGCCAAGTGCAAGCGCGCTTTATTTCAAAGCACGGCGTTTTGGTCGTAGCTAAGTCAGGGTTAGCTTCCGGACCTGTCATGCGAGTCACCCCCTCGCTGTTTAACACCACCGACGAGCTGGACCGCTTGGTAGCCGCCATTCAAGCAGAGCGAAATCTGTTCACCTGAGCCGTGGCCTGCTTATTTTTGACCTCCGCCGACTAGCCACATTCTCCTCGCGTCAGCATTGGTCTGGTGTACCTCATGCTGCCGTTTCTTGTAGCCCACCTTGCCCCGCCGTGTACGCCGCGGCCGCTGCGCTGCTGTGGCTGGGCGCGATGAGCCAGGTTCTGGCGGCAACGCAAAACATTTTCATCGGCTTGCTGCGCGGCCTGGGCAACACCGCATCAGGTCTGACTCGCACCGCCGCAGGCTATGGCGCGATCGGCTTCCGGCCATCTTCGTTGGCAGCGAAGGGTTGGGCCGGGGTGCAGAGGGAGCGTGGCTGGGGATGTGCATCGCTTTTGGCGCGACGAGCCTGCTGCTTGGGCAACGCTTTGCTGCAGACCTGAAGCGTCTGACGAAGGCTCCGTGAACGCCACCTCGCAGTCAATCCCCATGTCGGAATCACGGCGGCCATGTGTAGGGTTAGCGACGGCACCAGGCCGGGAAATGCATTACATGGGAGTGCTTTGCTAACCCAAGGCCATCATGCTCGCTGCTTTTCCAGTCGGATGTCTCCGCCACCAATCTCGCTCTCGTTACCCCATCCCAGATGCCGATAGAGCTGCGCGGCGCGGCTACCATTCGCAGTCTCAAGCCACGCGGTGGAGTGTTGTTCAAACAGGGCAAGTTCACAGGTCTTGGTCAGGCTCGTGCCAATCCCGCGACCCTCATATTCGGGGAGCACAAACAAGGCAAAGAGGCACGCACTATCCAAGTCGACCATTGCGAAACCAACGACTTCCTCATCAACAGTCGCTACCCACGCACACTGTGCGCTTTCCACTGCGAACGCGATGGCTTCCGGAGTGATACCTATTGCTGACAGCTCGGCAGGAGTCATGGTGTTTTCACCAACCGACGCTCTGACCTTGAACATTGCGCTCACATCCGTGACGGCTGCAGGTCGAATTTGTGGCAAAGATATCTTCATGGCGGAATAGTCGCACCGAATGGCAATCATGGCCGTTAGTACTCGTTTGTTTGCGGTCAGCGCATGACTGCAACCCGTCTGAAGGCGACAACTCCCGACGGGTCGCTTGCAAGCTTTCTGCTCGAGGAGGATAATTCGCACTTATGAAAATTCTCACCAACGTGATCAAGGCATCGTTCGCCAGCTAGTTGCGCCCCTCGATCGCGTGTCGGAGGGCTTTGCGCCTTCCGGTCCAGGAAACCCCGGCAGGCTCCCCCTCCGGGGTTTTTTGTTTTCTGACTTCTCATCACCAACCTATGCGTACCTACGACAAGTTGATCGCCACGATTCCCGACCGCCGGAGCTTGAGTTCCGTGCGCCCGGGCTCCGGCGACAGCACAACTTCCCATCGACGCTAGCCATCAGGCGAATCCATCGCCTGGGCTGGCGTAATGCCAACCAGGCGGCAGCTGCTCGCAGAGACGAGTGCAGCCGCAAGAAAGATTCGCCATGAGAAATTCACGCAACACCAGCAACGCCCATCTGCGCAACCTCGGTGTCATTGCCCATGTAGACGCGGGCAAGACCACGACCACCGAACGCATCCTTTTTTATACAGGCGAAAGCCATCGCATCGGCGAAGTGCACGACGGCACGGCGCACATGGACTTCGACCCGCAAGAGCAAAAGCGCGGCATCACCATCAACAGCGCTGCCGTCACCGTGCACTGGAAGGGCACGCAGCTGAACCTGATCGACACGCCCGGCCACATCGACTTCAACATCGAGGTGAACCGCTCGCTGCGCGTGCTCGATGGCGCGGTCGTCGTGTTCGACGGCGTGGCCGGCGTGGAGCCGCAGACCGAGACCAACTGGCGCCTGGCCGACAAGTACCGCGTGCCGCGCATCGCCTTCATCAACAAGCTCGACCGCGTGGGTGCCGACTTCCACCGCGTGGTGGCCATGATGGAAGACCGCCTGGGCGTGCGTGTGGTACCGCTACAGATCCCCATCGGCGTGGAAGGCGACTTCCGCGGCGTTGTGGACTTATTAAGCCTGCGCGCCCGCATCTGGGACAAGGACGACGCGAGTGCCCCCTACCGCGAAGTCGATGTGCCCGCCGACCTGCTTGAGCAGGCAGTGCTTGCCCGCGCGCGCTTGGTAGAGGCTGCTGCGGAGCAAGATGAAGCGGCCCTGCAAGCCTACGTAAACGGCGAAGAGATTGCTGTGGACGTGCTGCGCGCCAACCTGCGCCGTGGTGTGCTGGCCGGCGCCTTCGTGCCCGCGCTGGCCGGCTCGGCCTTCAAGAACCGCGGTGTGGAGCCCTTGCTGGACGCTGTGGTGGACTATCTGCCGTCGCCCGACGACATCGTGCGTGAAGGTGGTGCCAAGGCGGCAACCGCTGCCGACCCGTTCGCGGCGCTGGCGTTCAAGGTCGTCACCGACGACCATGGCGCCAAGGTGTTCGTGCGGGTGTACAGCGGCCGGCTGGGCCGGGGCGATGTGGTGCTCAACACCAGCACGGGCAAGACCGAGCGGGTGTCGCGCCTGTACGAAGTGCATGCCGACCAGCATATCGAGCGCGACGAGCTGGTGGCGGGTGACATCGCCGCCGTCGTGGGCCTGAAGGACACGCTGACGGGGCACACCCTGAGCGACCCCGCACACCCCGTGGTGCTGGAGCAGATCAGCGTGCCCGAGCCGGTGATTCACGTGGCCATCGAGCCCAAGGCGAGCGCGGACCAGCAAGGCCTGTCCAAGGCCCTGCAGTCCTTGCTGCGCGAAGACCCGAGCCTCAGGCTGCAGCATGACGCCGAATCCGGCCAGACGATTCTGTCCGGCATGGGCGAGCTGCAGCTCGAAGTCTCGATCGAGAAGCTGCGCGCACGCCACGGCGTCAACGTGTCGGTGGGCCGCCCCCAGGTGGCCTACCGCGAAACCATTTCAAAGAGTGTGGAGGTGAGTCATGTGCACAAGAAGCAATCGGGCGGCCCCGGCCAGTTCGCCGAGGTGAGGCTGCAGCTAGCGCCGTTGCCGCGCGGCGAAGGTATCCAGTTCGAGAACCGCATCGTCGGCGGCGCCGTGCCGCGCGAGTTCATTCCCGCGGTGGAGGCCGGCATCCGCCGCGCCGCCTTGGCAGGCGTGGTGGCCGGCTTCCCCGCCGTGGACTTTGTCGCCACGCTGGTGGATGGCAGCTTCCATGAGCGCGACTCGTCCACGCTGGCCTTCGAGCTGGCAGCCATGGCTGCCTTCCGCGAGGCATTCGCCAAGGCCGGGCCGCAGGTACTGGAGCCCGTGATGGCTGTGGAAGTCATCACGCCGGCTGAGTACCTGGGCGACAGCATCGGCGACCTGAACCGACGCCGAGGCATCGTGCGCGGCCAGGGCCAGCGCGGCAACGCGGCTACGGTCGAGGCCCAGGTGCCTCTGAAGGAGATGTTCGGCTACATCGGCAGCCTGCGCGCACTGTCCTCAGGGCGTGCGCAGTACTCGATGCAGCTGGACCACTACGAGGTGGTGCCTGCGGCGGAGATGGCTGCCTTGGCGCAGCAGTGAGCTGACCCACGCCGGGCCGGGCGGGATGGCCTGGGCGTGCCAGCGACAAGAAGAATGGGGCGCAGACGCATGTCTGCGCCCTTTTTTCTCTCTGCGATGGAAGCGGACCCGATGCCTGCCTCCTGGCGCTCAATCACACCCCGCAGCGCTTGTTCCCTCGTCTGGCCATGCAGTACTGCCCGCCCCTCAGCCCTGCGCATACCTGGTCTCCGGCTATCGCCACGCCGAAACGCGCTGGCCGATAATCCGCGCTCATGAGCACACACGCCGCGATCCACACGCATGCGCCCACCTCGGGGATACGGCGTCCTGCATCCGGCCTGATTCAATGGGTGCTGCTGTGGTTCGCACTGTCGCTCGGCTCGGCCATTGCATCTCCGATGGTCCATCCGCAGACCCTGGAGCTGGTCTGCTCGGCGGCTGGCTTGGTCAAGGTCATCGTGCACACTGATGACGGCGTGCAAGAACTCGGGGCTAGCCACATGGACTGCCCACTGTGTGTGCAGGTGGGCACCCCACCCTCGACAGCAGCCTTTGAACTGCCGACGCTTATGCCGGTCGCTGATGGGGTGCGGACGATCGCAGCCACCCACATCGCAGCGGCTGCCGCGGCTCCCATGCCAGCGCGCGGGCCCCCTCCCCCTTCGCTCTTCTGACGCTTCTTCTTCAGTTCGTACGCGCGTGATGCCGCCTTCAGGCGCGCTTTGCGTTGCGCGTTTCGCATCAAGTCGGCGCCCGCCGTTGGGCGCCAGAGAGTCTTTCATTCATGAATCCCCATCGACGCCACGCCTTGTCTGCGCTCAGTGCACTTTCCGCACTGGCGTCCCTCCACGCTACAGCGGCGACCGACACCGTCGCGCCAACACCGCCACTTCCCACCGCTACCTCGCGCCCACGGCTGCAGATTGTGATGATCGTGCACCCCGACATGACCGCCCTGGATCTGGTCGCACCCCAGCTTGTCTTCGCAACCATGGGCGATGCAGACACACACCTGGTCTGGAAAGACCTATCCCCAGTCACCACCGACAGTGGCTTGAAAATCTTGCCGAGCACGACCTTCGCAGACGCGCCCGCTGCGCCGGACATCCTCTTCGTGCCCGGCGGGCTCAAGGGCACGACTGCGCTGCTGCGGGACGAAGACACGTTGCGCTTCCTGCGCGAGCGTGGCGAAGTCGCGCGTTGGGTCACCGGCGTGTGCACCGGGGTCCTGCTGCTCGGCGCGGCCGGCCTGCTGCGAGGGCACCGCGCCACGGCGCATTGGTATGTGCGGGACCTTTTGCCCATCTTTGACGCGACTCCGGTGGCGCAGCGCGTCGTGGTCGACCGCAACCGTGTGACCGGCGGCGGCGTGACTGCGGGCATGGACATGGCACTAACTCTTTCCGCGCTGCTGCGCGGCGAGGCACGTGCGCGTCTCCAGACGCTGCTCTTTGAGTACGACCCTCAGCCGCCCTTTCCATCAGGTACGCCCGAGCTGGCCGGTAAGGTGCTGACGGCCACGGTCCGCGAGCGACGGGGCATCGCCATCGAGACGGCCCGCCAGGCGGCGCAGAAAGCTCGTGACCGCTGGCCCAATTGAACGGGTGAACACCACATGTGAGATAAAGTAACCAGTCGACCTTCCGGACACGCCATGAGACAAACACCCCTCAATCCCTCTCCCCCGCGGGATGGTGAGCATGAGCAGGAGCGGATTTACGTACTTGAGTGCACCCAGCTTCTGGATACTGAAGACAGCGAGGCGTTCGACCGCATCACCAGGCTTGCAACGCACGTGTTCAACGCGCCCATCGCTCTGGTCTCCCTGGTTCATCAAGACCGTCAGTGGTTCAAATCCCGTTGCGGTTTTGATTTGAAAGAGACTGATCGAGACACCGCTTTCTGCGACCGCACCATCGAACTGGGCGATGTGCTGGTGGTGGAAGACACGACCCAGGACGAACGGTTTCATGACAACCCTTTGGTCGTCGGTTACCACGCCATTCGCTTTTATGCAGGGGCGCCGCTCGTATTGACCTCTGGCCACGCACTGGGCAGCCTGTGCATTCTTGACCGGCGACCCAGGACGTTTGACAGCGCGCAGCGCCAGCGGTTGGCGGAACTGGCCGCGATGGTGGTAACGCAGATCGAACTTCACCAGCGCGCGGGTCGCGTCAATGAGGTGACGCGTCTGCCGAACCGTGCACAGTTGGTCGACGATCTTGAGAGGCTGTGCCAAGACTTCGCAGGACAAAGGCGGGTACTCGTGCTCCTGGATGTCATCGGGCAAGCGACCCTTCAGGCGGCGGTCCGGGCCATGGGCATCGAGCCGCTGGAGCATGCCCTGCGCAACATCGCTGCGCGCCTGGCTGCTGCATTGCCGCCAGGCGCAATGCTTCACCACGTCAGCGAAACCCGATTTTCGATCCTGCTCGGAGCTGGGTCGCGGGAGTGCAGCGAGCACGCCGCCATCGAACTACTCACCCATATGAGGGAGCGGTTTGACAGCGGTGGTGTGTCCATTGAACTGCGGATTCAGGCCGGCTTGGTAGATTTTGAACTCGACGCTGTTAGCGCTGCCGATGCGCTGCGCAAAGCCAGCTCGGCGATGCACGAGGCCGCCTCCAGCGAGCAAAGCCACATGTGGCACGACCCTTGTTTCGATACGGCGCACCGGCGTGCGTTCAACCTCGCCCGGGGCGTCTCGATCGGGTTGGTGCGTGGTGAATTCCGACTGGTGTACCAGCCCAAGCTCAACCTTTCCATGGGAGCTTTCTCTGGCGTGGAAGCGTTGATACGCTGGACCCACCCTCGATATGGTGTCGTACCCCCGGGCGACTTCGTACCGCTGGTGGAGGAAACAGCCCTGATCCACGAGTTCACTGAGTGGGTGTTGAACTCTGCGCTGGCGCAACTGGCCCAGTGGGAGGCCAAAGGCATTTCGCTGACGATGGCAGTGAACGTCTCGTCAAGGAACCTGGAGCGGCCCGGGTTCGTGGACTTCGTCAGTGAGGCTTGCGCACGCCATGGCGTATCGCCCGTGCATCTGCACATCGAGTGCACCGAGAACGCCATCATGACCAGCCAGGCGACGTTGGATGCCCTGGGACGCCTGAAGGCGCTGGGAATCCAGATTTCGCTGGATGACTTCGGCACCGGCTACTCGAATCTGGCCTGCCTATTCGACTTGCCGGTAGGAATGTTGAAACTGGACCAGTCGCTGGTCATGCCGATTGAAAGCAGCCCGAGGGCGCTGAAACTGGTCCGGTCGCTCATCGACCTGGGCCACTCGATGGGCTACCGGATGTTGGCCGAGGGCGTCGAAACGCAAGGCGTGCTCGACCTGCTGATAGCGGCTGGATGCGACGCCATCCAGGGGTACTTCCTGTCCAAGCCATTGGAGGCCGACAACATTCCAACGTTTCTCGGTACGAATCGTGTGGGAGACCTGCTCACATCCTCAGGCAGCTCTGTCGATTCACGGGGCTCATAAACATGATCGCGGCTCCCAGTACTGAACCCTGGGGAGCCTACCCAGCGCCTTGCTCGGCGCATCGCTCCCCTCCCCCGCTCCGAGCACCCGTTAACCCGATGCATGGCCGCCCGTCATTGCGCGCGGGTCTCGTCTCAGATCCACTGATCATTCTGTACCGTGCGTGGTCCTGACGCACCATCACCTGTATTCACCACACCTCGCGGCTCTATCAGCAGCATTTTCACTTGCGCAACCGCAGACGGCTGGTGCTCGATCCCCTTGGGAACCACCGCCATCTCTCCCGCGCGCAGCACGATGACCCCTTCGCGGCCGGAGTGGCCCCGGTAGCTGATCTTCAGCTCACCCTCCAACACCACGAATGTCTCGTCGGTCTCGGCATGCACGTGCCACGGAAACTCGCCTTGCACCTTCACCACCTTGAATTGGTAGTCGTTCATTTCAGCAACCACGCGCGGCTGCCAATGACCATCGATGCTGTCGATCTTCTGAATCAGGTCTATTGCTTGGCATTGGCCACGCTCGGCACGCGCTGCCGCAGGGTTGTGGGGCATGGACATGGATCGCTCCTTCTATGTGAAAGAAGGCGAATCTATGCAGCGCTTTGACCCGTGTATTGAACGTTTGTGGCCGATGGCTTGGCAGCACGTCCACCGGATGCCATTCGAAGCCACCGTCCAGGCGTCAGTCCGAAGGTCTTGGTGAAGTGGCGGGTCATGTGGCTCTGGTCGGCAAACCCAGCTGTCGCAGCAGCGTCCGCCAGAGACGCACCGCCCATTAACATGCGCCGCACCACGTCAAGCCGCCGCATCGTCTGAAAACGATAAGGGCTCGTGCCGTAGAAAAGGCGAAAGTCATGCGACAGGCTCCACCGGTCGCGCCCGGTCGCTGCCTCGAGCTCGTCCAGCGCGACGACTTGTGCCTGGTTGGCGTGCAGGTAGTCATAAGCACGTTGCGCGGCAAGAAAGTCGCCCTTGGGCCGTGGTGCGGAGTCCCCTGCCCCGGATTCCATGGCCAACGCCAACTCGGCAATGGCATTGCTGTGTTCCAGTGGCTCCGGCAACGTGTCCATGTGCCACAGCAAGTTCTGGGTTGCCATCGCCAAGCGCGGATCCGTGGTCACGCCCCCTTCGATGAAGGGCAATGCACGCCCCCGGAGCACCGCTTGGATGAGGGACGGCTCCACATAAACCATGCGGTATTCGAAACCCTCTTTGGTACCAGCTTGACCGTCGTGCGGTTCATCGGGATGCAGCACCATCGTGTGGCCAGGCAGGCTGTCACGTCGGGTGCGTCGGTAATTGAAGCTTTGGACACCTGCCAGGGTGCTACCGACGGCGTATGTGTCGTGGCGGTGCATGGCGTAGGCCTTGCCATGAAAGCGCGCCTCGATGCGCTTCATGCCGTCAATCGGTTCGGCGTGCCTCACCCAATCAACGGGGGCTGATACTGATGGCCGACTCATGCGGGCATTGTATTCAGTGCATGTTTGCCAGCGAGTTAGGCCGCAAGAACGGATCAAATATCGGAGCGCGCGTGGGTGCCACCCATGCAGACATGCTCTTCGCAATATGGACTGCCGGCGAACTTTTCCTATACGTGCGAAAGAATTATCAGCAACTCCCTTGCAAGCCAAGCCGGTGCGTTGACAACGCCTGAACGTTTGCTGGCGCCGGCCCATCGCGTGATTCGATTGCAGCTTAATGAACCCACAGCACCTCAAACTGCTGTCGGATTGCAGCGACCTGTATCGATACCTCATCACCCTCGCATTTACCCATCATGGCACGGCCCAACGGGGCCTCAGCGCTGATGACTTGAACGGGTTGCGCGCCGCTGAACAACTTCATGCTGCCGCCATCCAGCCCGAGAAAGAACAGGTGCTGCTTGTTGTCAGTATCGATGAGGCAAATCAGGGCGCCCAGCTCTATACCTTTGCTCGCGTCATAGGGGCGCGCGCGGAACTGGCGCCAATGGGCTATTGCTTGACGGATGCCCTCAGCGCGCCGAGCTTGGCCAGTGGCCAGGTACGCGGCTTCCAGTCCCAAGGTGTCGTATTTATTTTCGTCAATGTTTTCTTCGTGAGTGGCCGTCTCATGGGCCGACCGCATCGCCTGTTCGGCCTGCAGAAGGTCTTCAGCGAGCCGTGCCAGAACCTGATGCTGCAGCAAAATTTTATCCATGTGAGAAGTATGCATTTCGTATGCTGGCGGCAGCCACGACGCCGAAGCTGCGACCCGACTTTGCCCTACGACGTCCGATGAATCCCGTAGCAATCCACGATCACTTTGCTGAATGCACATCGCTCGGCGCGCGTGGTCTAGCGCTTTTCCCGCTGGCAGGTTCTGCAATGCAGACTGCAAGCGGGAAGCCTGTATGGTGAATGTAGTGCGATGGACTTGATAGCGCTCATGTCAGTTCGCAGAGCCTGCCCCTGCTTTCTTGTGTCTAACTCGCGCGTCAGCAACCCACAGGCTCACGAGGGTGGCGGCAAGTCCAATACGCACTGCAAGCGGCAAGGGTGCTTCAGTGCCTCGCTCTGCATGCAAAAGACGTTCATCGAGCAACAAGCCGTGGTCGATAGGCGCTGGCTCTACTACCGGGTCGTCGCCGCTGACCTGCCTTGAGACCTGCCTGTGAGAACCACGTTCCCGCGCATATACCTTGGTGAATTCTGCGCCGAGAAGAAAGATCTGCGCTGCGTAGTAGACCCAAACAAGAATGACCGCGATCGATCCTGCGGCCGCGTACGTGGAGCTGACGCCCGCCTTCCCAACATAGAGCGCGATAAGCACCTTGCCAACTTCAAACAGTGCAGCAGTCACCGCAGCGCCAATCCACACATCGCTCCACGCGATCTTGATCGAGGGCATGAGTTTGAAGATCATCGCGAAAATGACGGCTTCCAGGCCGAACGACAGCGCCAGATTCACGCCTTGAAGAACAAACTCCCAACCAGGAAGCAGCGTGGAAAAAAGCTTTCCCGTGGCAGCAACGGCAGCGCTGACAACCAGGGATGCTGTCAGAAGGAATGCCAGACCGAGAATCAGGCCGAACGAGAGAAAACGCGCCCGCAGAAGGCCCCAAAGACCGCTGGGCTTCGCCTTCTCTGGAACGTGCCAGATTCGATCGAGGGCGCTTTGCAGCTCGGCGAACACCGTCGTCGCGCCAACAATCAGCAAAACGATGCTGATACTGCTGGCTACGATGCCTTGCGCAGGCTCTCTTGCGCTGCTGATCAACCCTTGGATGGCAGCCGCGCCGTCCGAACCGACGAGCCCGGAAATCTGGCCATGAAGTGAGCCGCGTACAGCCTCTTCTCCAAACACATAACCTGCCACCGCGATGACGATGATCAGCAATGGCGCAATCGAGAAAGCTGTGTAGTACGAGATGGCAGCTCCCATGCTGGGCGCGTAGTCATCAATCCACTCGCTTACCGATTGTTGAAGGATCTTGAAAATTTGCTGGATTGCCATGGTTGTGATGACTGGAGTGCGCAGTGGAGATCAAAGCCAGATGGCCACATCGACTGCGCCAGGGTCATGCTGGCGATGCAGTGGACTATCGACGTAGGGCGACTCGACGGTCAACGGAGATGGTGGTGTTGTATTTTTCTTGTGGAGCCTCAAAGTTTCTGTAGGACGGACCCACCGGCGCGCCCAGATTTGATCCGCGCATGTGCTGGCGCTGATCCGGCAAGCACTGAGGGAGGTGCAGACGAGTCGAATCAAATGAAATGATTTCGGATCTATCCTCAGCAACCAACGGGCTTCAGATTCCGAATTCCTACACCGATATGCGCGTTCCATTCACCCCGTCAGAACACGCACCCATCCAGCATTCCTCCATCTACATTGATGGGAAAGAAATGAAAACTCCAGCTCTACTTTGGTCCGCGCTGATCGGTGCGGTGGCCAGCGCTCGCTCGATGACGCCAATGGCCACCTTGGCAGCAGCACGACTTCTGGGCCGCTCTACGCCGGGACAGCTTGCACTGCTGGATCGCCCGTTGTTTAAATACGGGGCACTCGCAATGGGTGCCGGTGAACTTGCCGGCGACAAGATGAAGACGGCGCCGGACAGAACGGTGGCGCTTGGCCTGCTGGCCAGGGTCATGAGTGCTGGCATTGCGGGTGCGGCTCTGGCGCCCCGTGGGCGCGAGCAAGCGGGCGCATTGGTAGCGGTAGCCACCGCAGTGCCTCTCGCGTACATCACTTTGGATGCCAGGAAAGCCGCCATGAAACACATCGGCCAGACCCGCAGCGGGCTGATCGAGGATGCACTCATCATCGCCGGGGGCATCGCCATCGTCGCGCTGGCCGTCAAACCCAAGAGCCGTTTCTGAACATTGCGCACCAGGGCCGCGGTAGTAACGGGGGATCAGCTACCTCGATCCCTGGCACCAAGTACGCGTCACGTCTTAAGGTGCACGAGCAGGGGTCAAAGGCCCCGTCGAAACCTGACACGCATCACACCCTGCCCATACCCGCCAGCAGCTTGTCCAGTGTGATCGGATAGTCACGAACACGCACGCCGGTAGCGTTATAGATGGCGTTGGCAATGGCCGCGCTCACACCGCAGATGCCCAGCTCGCCGACACCCTTGGCCTTCATGGGAGACGCTATGGGGTCCACCTCGTCGAGGAAAATCACCTCTTGATGCGGAATGTCAGCGTGCACAGGCACTTCGTAACCGGCCAGGTCGTGATTCACGAAAAACCCGTGCCGCTTATCCACCGCCAGCTCTTCCATTAGCGCGCTGCCCACCCCCATGGTCATGGCGCCAATGACTTGGCTGCGCGCTGATTTGGGGTTGAGAATGCGACCGGCTGCGCACACGGCCAGCATGCGGCGTACCCGGATTTCTGCGGTGTATGCGTCCACCGCTACCTCCACAAAATGCGCGCCAAAGGTGGACTGCTGCGTCTTCTTGTCGAGCACCCCGAACTCTATAGTGTCTTCGGCTGTGATGTCTCCGTCCGACGCAGCCTGGGCCAGGGGTACGCGGCGGTCTCCTTGATGTACCTGCCCATCAGAAAACTGGGCCGTGGCTGCGTCCATGCCCAGTTGGCGTGCAATGGCCTCACGGAGCTTTACGCAGGCCGCATACACCCCCGATGTGGAACTGGCCGCTCCCCACTGTCCGCCCGAGCCTGCCGACACTGGGAAGTCAGAGTCGCCCAACCGCACGCGCACCCTGTCGAGCGGCACGCCCATCATCTCGGCAGCAGTCTGCGCAATGATGGTGTAGCTGCCGGTGCCGATATCGGTCATGTCCGTTTCTACAGTGATGAGGCCCGTGGCATCCAAGCGCACACGGGCCGCAGACTTTTCGACAGGCGCTCCGCGGTAGGCCGCGGCCACACCCAATCCAACAAGCCATCGGCCTTCGCGGCGCTTTGCTGGCTCGGCGTTGCGGTCCTTCCAGCCAAAACGCTCCGCGCCGGTGCGCAGGCACTGCACCAGTTCGCGGCGAGAAAACGGCTTGGGGGGTTGAGCGCCCTCCTCGCCCGCTTTCTTTTGGGCTGGGTCTTTTTTGCCAAGGTCAGGCACTACCTGGGTGTCGTTAAGAATGCGCAGCTCCACAGGGTCGATGCGGAGCTTCTCGGCCAGTTCGTCCATGGCGACCTCCAGAGCCATGTGCCCCGTGGCCTCGCCAGGTGCGCGCATGGCATTCGCTTCGGGCAGATCCAGTACTGCCAGTCGGGTGGCGGTCATGCGGTGGACGCCGGCATACAGCCTTCGGGTTTGGTCTACTGCTGAGTCTGCGGACCCTTTGGGCTGATCTCCTGACCAGCTTTCGTGGCCAATGGCAGTGATGCGGCCATCCGCTGTCGCGCCGATACGAACCCGCTGTATCGTGGCCGGCCTGTGGGTGGTGTTGTTGGCCATGAGCGGCCGCTGCAACGCCACCTTGACTGGACGGCCGGCAGCGCGGGCGCCCAGCGCGGCCAGCAATGCATCGGCACGAAGAAACAGCTTGCCGCCAAAACCGCCGCCGATAAAGGGCGACACCAGCCGTACTTTGTTCTTGGGAATGCCCAAGGTGGCGGCCAACTCGCTCTGCCCCCAAGCAATCATCTGGTTCGCTGTCCAGACCGTGAGTTCGTCGCCCTTCCAAGCGGCCAGTGTGGCGTGCGGCTCCATCATCGCGTGCGTCTGGTCGGGTGTGGTGTACATGGCGTCCATCTTGACCGGCGCGGCAGCGAACGCTCCGTTGAAGTCGCCGATGGCGGTGTCCGGCGCATCACCGTTGATGCTGTCGGGCCGGGTGGCTGAGTCCTTGGCAGCGGCGAGGTCGTAAACACCGTCAGTCCGCTCATAGTTCACGCGCACCAGATGGGCGGCGGCACGTGCCTGCTCGAACGTTTCGGCCACGACCAGCGCCACGGCCTGGTGGTAATGCGCTACCTGTGGGCCTGCCAGTAGCGGCACGGTGTTCATCTTGCCTTGCCCCAGTTTGCCTGCCGTTGTGGCCGTGACGATGGTGATCACGCCAGGTGCCCGCTGCGCTTGTGCCAGGTCGATGTTGCGGATGCGCCCCTTGGCAATGGCTGCGCCTACCACGTAGCCATAAGCGCAGTGTTGGGTCACGTCATGCCGTTCGTAGGCGTAGGGGGCGGTGCCGGTGGTCTTGAGCAAGCCGTCGATGCGGTTCACTGGCTTACCAATGATCTTGAGTTGATCAATCGGATTGACGGTGGCTGGTGTGTCGAATTTCATGGCATCAGCTCCTGGCCTGTTGCAGCGCGGCGGCGAGCGTCCGCTCAGCCAACGGCAGTTTGAATGCGTTGTCGTGCGTGGGGCGCGCGCCCGCCAGCAGTTGGTCGGCTACGGCCTTGGCGCCGCGCGGCAAATGCTGCTCGGCCGCTTCCACCCGCCACGGCTTGTGGGCCACCCCACCCAAGGCTACCCGGCCACTGCCATCGCGCTGCACGATGGCAGCGACCGACACCAGCGCAAAGGCATAAGACGCGCGGTCGCGCACTTTGTGGTAAATGTGCACCCCGCCCACGGGTGCAGGCAGCGTGACGGATGTGATGAGTTCCCCGGGCTGCAGAACTGTCTCGACCTGCGGAGTGTTGCCGGGCAGACGGTGAAAATCCGCAATAGGGATGACACGCGCTGTTCCGTGGGCGTTGACGGTCTCCACCGTGGCATCGAGCACGCGCAGCGCCACGGCCATATCGCTCGCGTGGGTGGCAATGCACTCCTGGCTTCCACCAATGACCGCATGTTGGCGGCTTACCCCGCCGATGGCCGAGCAGCCGCTGCCAGGCCGCCGCTTGTTGCAGGGCATGTTGGTGTCGTAGAAGTACGAACACCGTGTGCGCTGCAGCAGGTTACCCCCCGTGGTCGCCATATTCCGCAACTGGCCTGAAGCGCCCGCCACCAGGGCGCGCGTCAGCACACCGTAGTCGCGCCGCACCCGCGGGTGGGCCGCCAGATCGCTGTTGCGCACCATCGCTCCAATACGCAGCCCACCTTGCGCCGTAGGCTCCACCGTCCCCATACCCGCGCCATTCACGTCCACGAGGTGCATGGGGGCTTCTATCTGAAGCTTCATCAAATCGAGAAGATTGGTGCCGCCTGCGATGAACCGGGCGCCTGGCCTGGCGGCCACTGCGGCGGCGGCGTGCGCGGGCGACGTCGCGCGCTCGTAGGTGAACGGGGTCATGTGCGTGCCCTCCCGGAAACCTCGGTGATCGCATCCACGATGTTGGAATACGCTCCGCAGCGGCAGAGGTTGCCGCTCATGCGCTCGCGCAATTCGGCGGCCGATACCAGCGGCTGCGCAACGATGTCCTGGCTGGCATGGCTGGGCATCCCCTGCTTGATCTCGTCCAGCACCCCCACCGCCGAGCAGATCTGCCCCGGTGTGCAGTAGCCGCACTGGTAGCCGTCGTGCCGCACGAAAGCCACCTGCATCGGGTGGGGTGACTGCGGCGTGCCCAGGCCCTCGATGGTGGTCACGCTGGCGCCCTCGTTCATTACCGCCAAACTCAGGCATGAAACCACACGCCGCCCGTTGACCAGTACGGTGCACGCGCCGCACTGACCGTGGTCGCAACCCTTCTTGGTGCCCGTGAGATGCAGGTGTTCGCGCAAGGTGTCGAGCAGCGTTGTGCGTGTGTCGAGATCAAGCAAGTGATCCCTTCCGTTCACTTGCAGCGTGATGGGCATGTTGGTGGCCTGCATGGGCTGTGCTGAAGGATTGAGGGTGTCGGTCTGTCCGTACACTGTCGACGCGGCGGCGGTAGAAGCGCCCGCAATCAGCAGGCCCCTCCGCGTCACGTGAAGTTGGGAGTGGTGGTCCATGGGATGTCCATCTTGTTCGTCGCAGTCGTGGGAAACGTGCAGGCCGAGGCAAGCACACGACACAAGCATCACCCAAGGAAACAAGTTTTTGTGTAGGTCGAAAGCGCACGGTCAACACCGTAAACCTTCACCATCGCCTTCACAAAGCTGCATGCACAGTACGATTTGCGGCCGGACTGCGTACCGCCTTAACGCAAGACGTCTGTTCGCTGGCGGTGGATTTCTAGCTGCGAACCAGCAACACCACGCCTAGCAGAAATGATAGCCCTCTCATTCCTGATGGTGGCGCTTGCGGCGAGCGGTGCGTAGAGTCTGCCGAAATGACCACGTTCGGGACAAAACTACGTCAGCAATCCCAAGCGAAATGCCACCGCAATTGCTTGCGATCGGTTTTTTACATCGAGCTTTTCCATCACATTCTTGACATGAAACACCACGGTGGGCTCCGCGATGGACATGATCTGACCGATCTCTGCAGAAGTCTTGCCCAATGCCACCCAGTTGAGACACTGGGATTCTTGTGCCGAAATCGGTGGTTTGGCAGCCCGTGCGGCTTCGCTGGCGATCAGGCCCCGGTGCGCAAAGTGCGCGCAACTGGCCAGCACCTTGCCGATGGCCAGCAGTTGCTGCTGCTCTCGTGGGTCCGAGATGGGTTTGTCGCGTGCCAGGCTGATCATGCTTTTGACGCCATGAGCTTCATGCACAGGGACGCTGAGGCCGAATCCCAGTCCGTGCGAGCGCGCTTCTTCAAAAAAATCGAGCGTTCCAGACTTGGCAAAAAAATCCTCGGTCCAGACAATCGCACCCGTGCTGGTCTGACAATGGCGGACGGTGGGATCAAGCTCCGCATACTGCCGCTCGGCATAGATGCGTTGCCAGCCAGTCGGGTATCCGCTGGCAATCTTGTAAACGGGGGCACCGTTGTCATCAAACCACTGGGTGCCAACCATAAACCGCTCAAACCCTATGTCGCGAGAGATCGCAGCCATCGTCGAGAAAAACTCTTCATCTGTCGAGGCATCAAATATCTTCGACACAAGGTCGATGGAACCGGGCATTGAAACGCCTGTCGACATTGGATACTCCACCGCTCAGTTGGTAACAACTCCATGATAGGCGTCAACAGACCAAACCACGACTACTATGTGCGCATGTCCCTAGAGGCCGTCAACGGTATTGGGCTGGAGCACCACGCGACAGAAATCACCTGTGCGCCTGTTTTCAGCGGATTCACGGAGTGGGTAGCGCAGTGTGAAACAGCGCTTTTGGTGGTGAGTTGGGACTGGACTCGCCTGGACGACGGCATCATCGTGCAGCCGCATCCGCGTATGGTGCTGTCCAATCTGATGCTGCTGAATGACTACGCCTTCGACCAAGGGGTCGATGCGACCGAAGCAGCCTTGATGCGCCTGGTGGATCGGCTGGATTGGAAACCTGCGGTAGCCAGGACGTGCGACTGCTTGATGGCCAGAATGCCCGCCCCGGCTGTGTAATCAATGTGCGGCTTGAGATCCGATGGCGGAAAGAGTGATGTGGTCGATCTCGACGATCAAGGCCACCGCCGAAGCGACCCCAATGCGGATGGAGGGCCCCATCCTGTGAACATGCAGGCCTTGATGGCGAAGCATTCTTTCCATGACAGGCGTCGTCACCGTCACATAGCGGCTGATGTTGTTCTCCAGCGCAAACTGGGCGGACTGGCGCATCAGGGCCATGGGCATGTCGCCAAAGGTCGCATTGGCAGTCCCCACACGGTCGGTCGCCACCGCGAAGCGGCTGAGCTCCCAACAATCGTCGCTGTGGGGCGCTGGCTGGCCGTGAAGCAGTTCAGGGAAACTGTCCCTTAGCATGTAAGCGCCAGTGGTTGGAAGGAGTCTCCAGCAGGCATCCACAGAACCGTTGGGGTGCTTGGCCAGGACATAGGCGACTTCCGGGAGGTCATCGAACTCGTCTCTTTCCATGCCGTCCTGCGATTTCACGTCCCAGCCGAGCCTTTCGTGAAATACGGAATACCGGAGTTTGAACATGGCTCGCAGGTCGCCACGGTCGATGTGCGCAGGCGTAAAAATTTTGATGTCGTAGTTCATCTGGCTTTTGCGGTGGTATGTGCAAAAGCTATTGAACCCAGCGAAGCATCGTGTAGAAACTGTCAGAAGAGGTAGCTTGTGCTTGCCTTCCGCTTGATGCTGCAAAGCCGTTTTAACCGCTTTTCAAGTGGAGGCAGAGTGTGCTGCTGAGGTGAGAGCCGCAGTGCGAAATGCGCCTATCGACTGTTTTTCCGGAGCGCTGTAATGGCGCTGTGGTAAGGCTGCCAGGCAGTCACGACATGCACTCTCGACAGCTGCAACAACTCGCTGAATGACATCGGCTTGACGCCTCGCCGGTGTACATACAAGACCCATAACTTCGTACTTTGAGCGCCGCTGAAGAGCGCCTGACCACCTGCGCAGCGGTATGCTGGGCATCCAGCGCTCGCTGGAAGTTCTTGGATTCCCTTCACCGTCTTGACCATGTCTTTCACCAACCCGCCCCGCCGCACTGCCTTCCATCTCTTCCAGTGTCTGGCCGCCATCGCCTTATTTTTGCTTACCGCACTACCTGCTGCCCACGCTGCGCCAACGGTTATCTACAACAAGGATGGTGTGAGCTTTGAGCATCCCGTGGAGTGGAAAGTGGCCGAAGACGTTGTCGCGCAGGACGGAACCCGCCTGCGCAGCATCGATGTGGAGGGGCCCGACGAAGCCGTCGTAACCTTGATGTTCAGCCCACTGTTGGCCACCCAGGACATCGAAAAGTTTGCGGCCACGGCAGCGCGCAATCGCGAGAACGCAGCACGTGCCAACACCGCACAGCAGGTCCGAATGGGCGCCACGACTGCCACACCTGTTACCCGCCAAGTGGCGGGCCAGGACAACAAGGGCGTCTCCCAGCGCTTTGTGGTCAGCCTGTTGGGCCAGGACCTGCCGCACGAGGCGCGCTTCTTCAAAGCGAGCCTGGGCGATACCACGGTGATCGTCATGACCCAGGTGGCAGATGAAAATGCCAAAGCCGCGGAGCCCGCGTTGGTGATGGTGCTCGGGAGGCTGCGCTACAGCGGCAGCAAGCGCTGAGCTCTGGCACACAAGGCCGCACCTTGGACGGCGCCGATGGCTGGATCAGCGCGCGGCCTTCCAACGCTCCATCAGTTCGAAAATGCCCATGCCGACAAGCATCGCCGCGACAAAGATGATGGCTTTGGCCTCGCCCATTCCGACGGCCACCAGTGCGGGCCCGGGACAAAACCCCGCCACGCCCCAGCCGACGCCAAACAGCAGGCTACCGCTGACCAGGCGGCGATCGATGCCGCGGGCGTCCGGAAGCTTCATCGGCGTACCCAAAAACGACTGCGTCCTGCGCTTGGCAATGGCAAAGGCCACCAGCCCGATGCCAATGGCGCCTGCCATCACAAAACCCAATGACGGGTCCCAAGGTCCGGCCAGATCGAGAAAGCCAAGTACCTTGTTTGGATCGGCCATGCCGGACACGATGAGCCCGATGCCGAACACCAGGCCAGACACGAAGGCAGTAAGAAGAAGCATGGTGAAGACCTCCTGATTCAAAACAGGTGCCGGACAACGAACACCGTCGCAAACCCAGCGGCCATGAACAGCAACGTGGTCACCAACGACCGCAATGACAGCCGGGAGAGTCCACACACCCCGTGGCCGCTGGTGCAGCCCGCGCCGTAACGCGTACCGACGCCGACCAGGACGCCGGCCAGAACCAATGCTGCTGTGTCCGCATCTATCTGAGGCCGCGGTAGGTCACGGCACAGCGCGAACACCAGCGGCGCGGTCAGCAGGCCCGCGATAAACGTCGCCCTCCACGCCCCCTCCCCTTTTGAAGGTTTGAGCATGCCCCCCAGGATCCCGCTGATCCCGGCGATGCGCCCATTGAACAAAACCAGCAGCGCGGCTGCGGCGCCAATCAGCATGCCGCCCGCCAGCGACGACCACGGGGTGAAAGCATTCCAGTCGATGGCCATGGTCAATCCTTCGGGCAGTACAGGCGGTAGAGCACCGCCAGGATGTCAAGCAACGCCGCATCTGCGACAGAGTAGTAAATGTTCTTGCCCTGACGTCGCGTGGACACGACCTCTTCTGATCGCAGTACGCCCAGCTGCTGAGACAAGGTTGGCTGGCGAATGCCCAGGGCCTCTTCCATTTCGCTCACGCACATTTCGCCCTGCGAAAGCTGGCACAGCAAAAGCAGCCGGTCCTCGTTGGCGAGGACCTTGAGGGTGGCCACGGCCTGCCCAGCGGCGCTTCGCAATGCCTGCGGGTCAAGGGTGAGAGACTGGTTTGCCATGTGATCGCATTGGGTAGCTGGGAAACAATATATTAAAATATATAATCAAAGTCAACATACTGAAGCGAGCCGATCATGAGCCGGATCTCCATCCAATCGTTCTTCGACACCACAACCGGCACGGTCTCGTATGTGGTGACCGACGCGGCGAGCCGGCGCGCCGCCATCATCGACCCCGTTCTGGACTACGACTCCAAGTCAGGCCACACCAGCACGAAGTCCGCCGATGCATTGCTCGACTACGTTCGCGCGAACGAGATCACCGTGGAGTGGATTCTTGAAACGCATGCCCATGCGGACCACCTCTCTGGCGCCCACTATGTTCAGGAGCAGGTCGGCGGCAAGATCGCCATCGGAGAGCGCATCCGCGAGGTGCAGGCAACGTTCAAGCAGCTGTACAACCTGGGGCCCGCGTTCTTGCCCGATGGCAACCAGTTCGATCACCTGCTCAAAGACGGAGAGGTCTTCCACATCGGTGACGTGAAAGCCACTGCCCTGTGGGTGCCGGGGCATACTCCAGCCGACCTCGCGTACGTGATCGAAGACGCCGTTTTCACCGGCGACACGCTGTTCATGCCGGACGTCGGCACCGCGCGTGCAGACTTTCCAGGTGGTAACGCGCATACGCTGTATCGATCAATCCACCGCCTGCTCGAACTCCCATCGGAGACGCGCGTGTTTGTATGCCACGACTATCCCCCGGAAGTCCGCGACGCGGCGTGGGAAACAACGGTTGCGGAGCAGCGCGCGTCCAATATCCATGTGCGCGACGGAGTCAGCGAAGACGAGTTCGTAGCGCTGCGGAATGCCCGGGATGCGACGCTCGAAATGCCCACGCTCATTCTGCCGTCGATCCAGGTCAACATCCGTGCGGGGCAGTTGCCACCGGCAGAAGACAACGGCGTGGCGTATCTGCGCATCCCGCTCAATGTCCTCGCCCAGCACAGACAGTAGTAGCCGCAGCGGACCACCTGAGTGGCCGCATTGCCCTCATCTTGCCCCGACTTGCGGTGCCCGCACTTTTCGTACGCGCAATCATCCTGACTTTGGGGAACGTTCGTACGACTGTGCGGCAAGTGCACTTGCCCTGTGCGTGCCCCTGCGTCCCGCGTCAGGCTTTCTGAGGTGGTCCGGCGGCCTAGGACAGGGCCTGCAACAGCAAGTGGGGTTGCAGCGGCTTGCCCAGGTGCTGATCAAAGCCCGCCGCCAGTGCCCGGTCGCGATCCTGGGGCCGCGCAAAGGCGGTAAGCGCAATTGACCGCAAGTGCGGTCGACCAGCAGCCGCCTCAAGCTCCCGCACTTTGGCGATGAGGTCGTAGCCGTCACGGCCCGGCAGGCCGATGTCGCTCACGAACAGATCGGGCCACGCCAAGTCGAACTGGGCCAGGGCGGCCTCGTAGCTGTCGGCTACGCGCACCCGCGCCCCTTCGTCGGAGAGAACGATGCTGAGCATCTCGCTGGTGTCGGCGTTGTCGTCCACGACCAGGACGTCCTTGCCCTGCAAAATGCGAGATTCATGAACCGGTGAGGCCACTTGCCCATCGTCGGAAGCTGCCTGGGCCTCTTCGTATCCCACCATGAGCCGCGCCGTCATGGTCGTGCCATGGCCGGCGCCTTGGCTGGACGCGGAAATGGTGCCGGCATGCAAATCCACCAGATGCTTGACAATGGACAAGCCCAGGCCCAGGCCGCCGTGGGCTCGGTTTCCCGGAGCACCACTCTGCGTAAACCGCTGAAACAGATAGGGCACAAAAGCCGCGTCGATGCCCGCACCGTGGTCTTGCACGACCAATGTGAGTTCGTCTCCGTCGTGTTGCAGTCGCACCTGCACCAAGCCGCCTGATTCTGAGAACTTGATGGCATTGGTGACCAGGTTCCACACGATCTGTTGAAACCGCGTGACATCAAGCCAGGCCGGCTCATCGACGTCCCCGCTCATCACCTCCAGGGTGATCTGCTTGGCTTGCGCCTGGTCGCGCACGGCGTCGATGGAGACGCGCACCAATTCCCCCGGTTTGGCCCATTCGCGGTGCAGCCGCAACTTGCCAGAGGCAATGCGCGAGACATCCAGGATGTCCGAAATGATGCGTCCCTGCGCCTTGGCCCCTCGCTCGATCGCGTCGATACCACGCGCCAGCATTTCGGGTTTGGTGTTGGGCCGTTTGAGCATGTGCACCCAGCCCGTAATGAGCGTGAGCGGAGTGCGCAGTTCATGCGACAGCACCGCCACAAAGTCGTCCTTGGTGCGGCTGTGGCGCTCCGCCAGCACCCGCGCAGCCTGCTCGCGCTCCAGCAGTTCTTCGCGCCGGCGCTCGAAGTCGATGCGCTCGGACAGGTCCGTGGCGATGCCGATGCGCAAGCCCGGCTCGACGTGATCGGACATGCTCCAGTCAAGCAACACCTCCTTCCCGTCGCCCCGAATAAGCGGGAACTCGCCCTTCCAGTCCACCGCAGACCCGGCTTCCATGCAGCTCTGCACAAAAGCCTGCCATCCCGAGGGTGCCAGCGACGTTACCACCTGCCCGATAAGATCGCCGCGCGGGCGCTGCAGCAGCGCCTCTGCGGCGGGATTCAGGTCGGCGAAGCGGCCTGCTTCGTCGATGAGCATCATGGCCACCGGCGCTTGGTCGTAAATGGCGCGAAACCTTGTCTCGCTGCGCCGCAGCTTTTCTTCGGCCGTGCGTGCACGGATCAGCGCCTGCAGCGTGGCCACCATCAGTGCGGGCTCGGCAGGGTGCACCATGTACGCATCGGCCCCGGCATTGAGTCCCGCCACCTTGTGCTCACTCTGCACATAGGTGGCAGACAGGTGAATGATGGGCGTCAGCTCGGTCTTCGCGTCGGCGCGCAGCACTCGGCAGACTTCAAAACCGTCCATGTCCGGCAGATGCACATCCAGCACTACCGCGGAGATATCGCGCTGAGCCGCGGAAATGGCCGCCGAGCCGGTGTCCGCCTCTTCGGTATGAAACCCCGCGGCACGAATCACCCGTGCCGTCGCATACCGGGTGACGGGGTTGTCGTCGACCACAAGGACCGTGTGCAAGCTGCGGTCTATGGTCGGCGAAATCATGGCGGATGTAGGCATGTTGTGGATCAGCTCTCGATGCCGTCCTTGCCAGGGAGCATCTGGACAGGAACGATGACGGAAAAGACCGACCCCTCACCCACCACGCTGTGCACGCTGACATAGCCGCCCAGCAACACGGCCAGTTGTTTGGACAGTGCGAGGCCCAGACCCGTGCCGCGCAGCCGCTTTTGAATGGGGGCGTTGACCTGGGAGAAGTCGTTGAACAGGCTCTCCAGGTGCTCGGGCGCAATGCCGATGCCAGTATCGGACACCGAAAAGCGCACCATGTTCCCGCTTTCCAGCGTGGCCGACACCCTGACTTCGCCGCGCGCCGTGAACTTGAGGGCGTTGGAGACGAAGTTGCGCAGAATCTGTGAGAGCTTGCGGTCATCGGTAAACAGCCGCGGCAGGCCCATGGGCTCCTCGAACACCAGATTGAGTTCGTCATTGTCCAAGAGCGGCTTGAACATTCCACGCAGCGCTGCGAACAGGTCCATCATCTCGAACCAGGCTGGCGAGACGTCGAGCCGGCCAGCTTCGATCTTGGCCAGATCCAGCAGGTCGTCCACCATCACCGAAAACTCTTCGCAGGTGCTCTGGATGAAGCGCACCTGGCGCTCCTGCTCCGCGGTGAGCGGGCCGTCCACATGGTCGAGCAGCAGGCGGGCGATGCTCAGCGTGGCGCCTATGGGCGTGCGGAACTCGTGGCTCATGTACGAAAGGAAGCGGCTTTTGAGCTGCGTGGCGTGGCGCAACTGCTCGGCCTGCTCGTCCAGCTCGGCATACAGTGCCACGACGCCGCGGTTGGTTTCCTCCAGCTCGGCCCGCAGGGCCTGCACCTCGCCCTGCAGGGCCAGCGCCTCGGCCTGGCTTTGGTCCAGCCGGGTTGTCAGATCGTCACTCAAGAACATTCCCCTGTTTCACCACCAGCACGGTGGCATCGTCGCGACCACGTATCTGCCGCCACAGCAACGAGGCCGCGATCAGCGTGGGGTCGCGCTGCAGCAGCGGCACCACTTCGGCCGCCTTCCAGCGCGAGGTGATGCCATCGCTGTGCAGCACCGCCAGAGCATGCTGGGGCATGTCCTGCGTGGTGACCTCCGTCTTGCGCAACTGCACGCCCACCGTGCCGTGCTGTGTGAGCATCGAGCGGTCGTACACGCCAGACAGCACGCGCCCCACCACGTTGCCCGCCCCAGCGTAGTGCAACTGACCGGCATCCATCCGCAAGGCGAACAGCGCTGCTCCGCGGGTTGTCTGCAACCCCCGGTGCGCATCCTGAACCAAGGTCTCCAGCGGATCGAAAGGGGCCGCAGCAAACGCGGCCAGCGCAGCATCGGACGCCTGTGCAGCGTGCGGTCCATGCCCCAAGCCGTCGGACACCACGGCAGCCAGCCTGTTGCCTTCCTCCGCCACCGCCCAGCCATCCCCACACACTGTCTCGCCAGGTGCCGCGATGCTCACGGCGCCCCAGCGGCGCTCGGACGCGGGCGGCTGCCCTGAGGCACGCATCCGCACCAGGCACACCGTGCCTTCCGGCGCGGAATGGATGTCGAAATCGCTCGCCAAACGGCGTATGGCGCCCAGGCCTGTGCCTGGCGACCCCGTTCCGGTGGATATGCCGTCCAGGCTGGACCGCTGCACGTCCGCCATGCCAGGGCCCTTGTCCAGTGCGATCAGTTCCACCTCGTGCCGGGCAGGCACCACAGCAATCCACAACTGCCCCTGCTCTGCGTGCCGTACGAGGTTGGTGCCCAGCTCGGTGACCACAATGGACAGGCGCCCCGCGTCCAGCTCGCTCCATCCCCAGTCGAGCACCGTGCGTGCACAGAACCGCCGCGCGTCCCCCACGCAACTGGCGTCCGTCATGGGAAAGGGTCGATGGCTCCACCCCAGGCTCACTTCCACTTGGTGATGCTCACGCGAGTGCCTTTTCCAGGCGCAGAATCCACCGTAAAGTCGCTGACCAAGCGCTTGCTGCCCGGCAGGCCCAGTCCCATGCCACCCCCCGACGTCCAGCCGTCAGTCATGGCCAGCTTCATGTCGGCGATGCCAGGGCCATCGTCCTCGAAGTGCAGGGCAAGACCCGTCTTCGCACCGGCCTCCAGCACCTCCCAGCGCATGCGGCCGCCACCGCCGTGGATCAGCGTGTTGCGAGACAGCTCGCTGGCCGCGGTGATCATCTTGGTCTGCTCGACCAGCGAAAATTTGAGCAGTTGGCACAGCGAGCGCACGGTCTGGCGTGTGGCCACGATGTGTTGCTCGGACTCCAGCGGCAGCGTGCCGGCGCGTTCAACTGACAAAACCGGCCTCCTTGCGCGCGCGGTCGAGCAGCGCCAGGCCTCGTTCCACGTTCAGGGCGGTCTTCACGCCGTCCAGAGACAGTCCCAGTTCCACCAGGGTGATGGCCACTGCAGGCTGCATGCCCACCACCACCGTAGTGGCTGACAAGATGCGGGCAATGCCAGAGATGCTGGCCAGCATGCGGCCGACAAAGGAATCCACGATCTCCAGCGCCGAGATATCGATCATCACGCCGCTGGCGCCGGTCTTGGCAATGCGGTCTGCCAGGTCGTCCTGCAGCGCCAGTGCAGTCTGGTCCTGCATGTCCACCTGGATGGTGACCAGCAGGGTCGAGCCCATGCGCAAAATTGGTATACGGTCCATACGATTGCCGCGTCCCGATCAGGCGACCTGGCGGGCGATGCGCCAGCCGGTGCGCTGTAGCGCCAAGGCCAGCGCATCGGCCAGCGTGGCCTTGGTGCTGACGCCCTGAAGATCAATGCCCAGGTGCACGATGGTTTGCGCAATTTGCGGGCGAATGCCGCTGATGATGCAGTCCGCCCCCATGAGGCGAATGGCCGTCACGGTCTTGAGCAGATGCTGCGCTACCAGCGTATCCACGGTGGGCACGCCGGTGATGTCGATGATGGCGAGTTCGGAACCCGTGTCCACAATGGACTGCAGCAGCGTCTCCATCACGATCTGGGTGCGGTTGCTGTCCAGGGTACCGATCATCGGCACCGCCAGCACGCCGTCCCACAGCTTGACGACGGGCGTCGACAGCTCCAGCAGCTCTTCCTGCTGGCGGGTGATGATCTCTTCACGCGCACGCTGGAAGGTGGTCGCCGTGAACTGGGCCATGTTGTCCACCAATGTGGTCAGTCCCCAAAATGCCGACATGATCTGAAGACTGTCACTGCCTTGCAATTGACCGTGCAGGGCTGACAGCAGAGGCTTCTTCAGCGCCAGCACGAAAAGGCTGGTTTCCCCCGCACCTTGCCCTTGTGCCGCGCCGGACCGGGACAGCGCCGCAAGGACCTGCTGCAAAGCCGACCATTTTGGATCCGAGAAGGACTCAATGCTGGCCCCCTCGCCCAAGGACCGCGCCATGGCCGACGCCAGCTCTGCGGCATCCGTAGCGGCAGAGCGCGGAAGTCCGGCATTGCGGGTGCGCGCCTCGTCGATCCACTCGCGGATCAAAGCCTCCCGTTTGCTGTCATGCAGTGCGTCAAGGATCTGGGTCGTCAGGTTGGTCATAAATCTCTCGGCATGGGGAATCGGCCCTGCCAACAAATCTGGCAGGGTGTAAATCATTGTAGAGGGGCGGCCGTTACAACCTCAGCGACGCCCTCCAGCAACGTTTATGTCGGCGCGTTGTCCTACGTGATTAGCGGTAGGCAGCCAACAACACGACCCAGAGCCTGTTGCCTCAATGCTTCGGCGGCTGGCTCGCTGATTCAGTTCGAGGTGGTGGGGCTGGTGCACCGGCGGAGGTTGGTGACCCGCAAGGCAGTGCAATCCGTGCGTCTCGTCCATACAACGATCGGCGTTTTTCAGGCCCTTGTCCTGCATGCCGCCCGCGTCTTTTTCGGTCTAATGCCGCATGAGTTCTGAACCCGAAAAGCCGCCCATCACCGGATCCGCCGCACCCGAGGTGTCGCTGCTCGGTTCCAACGTGACCACCATATCGGATCACGACGACGATATCTTTTTCACGGCGATTGAAACCACGCGCATGCCCATGCTCGTGACGGACCCAAGGCAACCCGACAACCCTGTTGTGTTTGCCAACCGCGCGTTCCTGTCCATGAGCGGCTATTCGCGCGATGAAGTCTTGGGCGCGAATTGCCGGTTTCTGCAGGGTTCCGGTACCGACCGCGCCACAGTCGCGTCGGTACGGCAAGCGATTGCCGACCGCACAGAGATAACGACCGAAATTCTCAACTACCGCAAGGACGGCACGTCGTTCTGGAATGCGCTGTACATCTCGCCTGTCTACAACAAGAACAAAGAGCTTGTTTACTTCTTCGCCTCCCAACTCGACGTGAGTCGCCGCCGCGATGCAGAGCAGGCGCTGGCGCAGGCTCAGAAGATGGAGGCACTGGGCCAGTTGACGGGCGGTATCTCGCACGACTTCAACAACCTGCTGCAAGTGATCTCCGGCCACCTGGAAATCCTCAAGCGCCGCGTCAAGACCCACAAGGGCGATGAGTCTGTCCTGGCCAGCGCCGACAGTGCCGCAGCGGCCGTCAAGAAAGCTTCCACCCTAACCCAGCAACTGCTGGCGTTCGCACGCAAGCAACGCCTTGAGGGGCGCCCGATCAACCTGAACGCTGCAGCCGAGAACATTCGCAACCTGATCGAAGACACCGTGGACGGCGGCATCGAGTTGCACATGGACCTGGCGCCAGACCTGGCCAACTGCCAGGTCGACCCGACGCAGCTCGAACTGGCCATCCTCAACATCATCACCAATGCCAGGGACGCGATGCCGCACGGTGGACGGGTGACCGTATCCACTTCCAACGTCCAGGTCACTGGGACGGACGTCACCGCGTTCGGTGGCCTGCGGCCCGGCCTTTATGTCTCGATGACCATCACCGATACCGGAGAAGGCATTCCGCCGGAGTTGATCAAGCAGGTGGTCAACCCGTTTTTCACCACCAAACCCGAGGGCAAGGGTACCGGGCTCGGCCTGTCCATGGTGTATGGCTTTGCCAAACAGTCCGGCGGCACCGTCAACCTGTATTCCGAAGTCGGCATCGGAACCACCGTGCGGCTTTACTTCCCTGCCACCACCCAGCCGTCAAACGCTCGGGAGATTCACGACGACGAGTCGTCGGAGCGCGGGGGCACAGAGCTGATTCTGGTGGTGGACGACCGCCGCGAAGTGGCCGATCTGGCAGGCGCGATGCTGGAAAGTCTGGGCTACAGCGTCCATATCGAGACCGACGCGGCCACCGCGCTGGCGTGGATCGGAGAGCCCGGCGGCGATACACGCAACCGGCCGGACATGGTTTTCTCGGATGTGCTGATGCCTGGCGGCATGAACGGATTCATGCTGGCCCGCCAACTGCGCAGCCGCCACCCCGGCATCGCAATTTTGCTCACCACAGGATATGCCGGCGATGGAAACATGACGGACGATATCGAAGGTGTTGAATTCGACATCCTGAAGAAGCCGTACGGAATGAAAGACCTGGCACGTCGCGTACGGCTGGCACTGGATGGCCACACCGGCGCGCGTGCCAGAAGGCAGGTGCCTCAGGGGCGCCCTGCTTAGCCCGCCGAACCTCAGCCGTAGGGTGTGTGTGCGACCTCAGAATTGAAATGCAGCCTTGACAAAGCTACTAGCCACTCGCTCGCAGGCTCAACGCTGACGGCCCCCACAGCGCCCCCTTACTCGTCGTTGGCGTACCCCGTCATCTCCAGCATGGTTTCGACGAAAGCCTCGTGCGAGGGAAGACTTGACGTAGACAGCTCCTGTCGTGCTGGAGGTGCCTTCACTGCGGCCAAAAATAGCAGAAGATCGACGTCTGACGTGCCGCCAGCGTCCAACGCACAGGCCAAACCCGCAGGTATCGAAATCCATTCGCCAGCCTCGCACAGCACACCCACATAGCCATCGCTGGCCTGCAGATAGACCAGCAATGTGCCCGACAGGACCCAATGCACGGCAAGGGCATCGGGAGGCGTTTGAGGCCGCGTGCCTTCACCTGCTCCCCACCGTACCCGTTCTACTGAGCTGGTGCCCCAGAGTCGGTGCAATGGTGCCAACACGTCAATATCCGGCTGCACGCCCGCTTCAATGTATTGCCGCCCCCAGCGCACTCCCAGAGCCTGCAGGTTGTGCTCCAGCAGGTGGTCGCAGACATGGGTCTGCCCCCAGGTGCCTTCAGCATCGAAGATCGCCAGCACGCACATACCGGGACAATCGGGTGTTTACCTGCTGCGCTTACTGCAGGAACGCGGGTTTGGCGTAGCCGCGGAATTTGCTGTCCACCACGGCCTGGAATTCCTTGGAGCGGTAGGCCTCCACCAGGTCCTTGGCCCAGGCCTCGTCCTTGTCGGTGCGCTTGACGGCCACCACGTTGAGGTAATGGTCGGGCGTCTTCTCCAGCGCCACGGCTTCGGTGAGCTTGAGGCCCGAGGAGATCGCGAAGTTGCCGTTGATGATGGCGTACTCGGTGTCGCCGAGCGAGCGCGGCAGCTGGGCAGCTTCGAGCGGGATGAACTTGAACTTGCGCGGGTTCTGCTCGATGTCCTTCTCGGACGCGCGGATGGGGTCGATCCCGCCCTTGAGCGTGATCAGCTTGTTCTGCTCCAGCAGCACCAGGGCCCGCGCCAGGTTGCTCGGGTCGTTGGGCAAGGTGAAACGGTCACCGTCCTTGGCCTCGGCCAGAGTCTTGCGCTGGGTGGAGTAAACGCCCAGCGGCGCGATGGGTCCTTGCACCAGCTCGACGATGTCGAGCTTCTGGTCGGCTGCGAACTTCTTCAAGTACACCAGATGCTGGAAAAAGTTGGCATCGAGCGAGCCTTGTGCGAGAGCCAGGTTGGGCTGCACATAGTCGTTGAACTCGACCAGCTTGACCTTGTAGCCCTTCTTTTCCAGCAGCGGCACGATGCCCTGCTTGAGCTGATCGATGTTGGAGCCAGCGGTACCGCCGATGGTGAGCTCCTTCTTCGCGGCCTGGGCATTGGCTTGCAGCGGCACCAGCACACCGATGGACAGTGCCACCAACGACAGGGAAAGGACGGAACGGCGGAGCAATGCGTTTTTCATGGATGTGACTCGAAATAGGAAAAGAAACAGGGTTCAGCGCTTGTCCAGGCGACGAGCGGCCGTGGTGCCCACAAACTGCAGAATCTGCACCAGCACCACGAGCAGGGCCACGGTCAGCACCATCACGTCGGTCTGGAAGCGGTAGTACCCGTAGCGGATGGCAAGGTCGCCGATGCCGCCACCGCCCACCACGCCGGCAATGGCGGAGTAGGAAAGAAAGCTCACCGACAGCACCGTGAACGCCAGCACCAGACCGGAGCGGGCCTCGACGATCAGCACGCGCCAGATGATCTGCAGCTCGCTCGCGCCCATGGCGTGCGCGGCCTCGATCACGCCCCGGGGTACCTCGCGCAGGCACTGGTCGACCAGGCGTGCCAGATAAGGGATGGCGGCCACCGACAGCGGCACCGCGGCAGCCAGCGGGCCGATGGACGTGCCCGCAATGAGACGCGTGAACGGCACCAGCGCCACCAGCAAAATGATGAACGGGAACGAACGCACGGTGTTCACGATCCAGTTGAGCACCAAAAACACCGGCTTGTTGGCCAACGACTGGCCTGGGCTCAGCAGGAACAGCAAAATGCCCAGCGGCCCGCCGATCAGCAGCGCGGCACTCAGGCCGATGGCCAGCATCAAAAAGGTCTGGCCAATGGCCACGCCCAGCTCGGGCAGGATGGCGACGATGTTCTCAGGCATACGCCACTCCTTGCGTGCCGTTGGCGCGTGCGGCATAGCCCGCAGCCGCGGCGGCGTCCTCCCGTGCATCGCGTTCGCGGCGGCGTACCAGGGTGTCGATCTCGCGGCCCAGCGCGGTCCGGCGCTGTGCGGGCGGCGCATCCACGGCAAACTGCTCGATCAGCTCGCCCTGCTCCAGGATGGCGACCTGGCGGCACAGCAACTCGACCACCGGCAACTCGTGCGTCACGATGACGATGGTCACGCCGATCTTCTGATTGATGTCGCGCAGCGTGGCCAGCAGCTCCTGGGTGGTCTCGCTGTCCAGGGCTGAAGTCGGCTCGTCGCACAGCAGCACCTTGGGGCGCGGAGCGAGCGCGCGGGCAATGGCCACGCGCTGTTTCTGGCCGCCTGACAGCTGGGCGGGATAGGTGTCGATCTTCGCCTCCAGCCCCACCAGCCTGAGGCATTCGCGCACGCGCTCCTGGATCTCGGCGCGCGTGTGGTGACCGTGGATCTTGAGCGGAAAAGCCACGTTGTCGGCCACCGTGGCGTTCTGGATCAGGTTGAATTGCTGGAAGATCATCCCCAGGCTCTGGCGCGTGTCGCGCAGCTCGCTGCGCGACAGCGTGGTCAGGTCGCGCCCGCCCACGATCACGCGGCCAGCGTCGGGGCGCTCCAACAGGTTGATCAGTCGCAGCAGCGTGGACTTGCCCGCGCCGCTCTTGCCGATCAGGCCAAAGATGTCGCCGGCATGGATGTCCAGAGACAACGAGCGCACGGCATCAAACCGCTCGCCGTTGGGCAGCGTGAAAGACTTCTGCACGGATTCGAGCCGGATCACCGGTACAGCGTTGTGCGCAGGGGGATGCAAGGGGGTGACAGCAGTCATGGAAAAGCAATGGCCCCGCGGCACGCCCACAACAGGTGCGCATGCCGGGCAGGCCCTGAACATCGAAGCAGCCGAGTATGGGAACGGGCAGCGCTAGAGGGAACGACGCATTCGGCGCGTGCTTATGCGGATTTCAAGTAAGAGGCCATAGCGAGCCGCCCGGGGTAGCAAAAATGGCCTATTCGCACACCGCGCTTGTGTGGCAGCCGCATAAGGTTGCGCGCATTTCTTCGTTGGGGAATGTGCCGTGCACGGCCACAGTCGGCGCCTTCTTACACACTTTCATGCCGACCACCATGCTGCACACAGTCCGCCGCCGCGCCGCGATGATCACTGCGATCTCGCTGGCCTCCGCCGCCCTCCTCGCCTCCCACGGCACCTTGCACGCGCAGGACAAGAAGACGCTCAAGGTGGGTGTCTCCGTCGGCAACGGCGACCAGATCTTCGAAGTGGTCAAGAAGGTCGCGGCCCGCGACGGCCTGGCCATCGAGGTCGTGGTCTTCAACGACTACCAGCTGCCCAATGCCGCCCTGGCGGCGGGCGACCTGGATGCCAACGCCTTCCAGCACCAGCCCTTCCTGGACAACCAGAACAAGGCACGCGGCTTCGACATCGTGCCCGTGGGCCTGACCATCACCGCGCCGCTGGGCTTCTACTCGCGCAAGATCAAGAGCATCGACGCGCTGCCCGAAGGCGCTACGGTGGGTAT
This sequence comes from Acidovorax sp. LjRoot194, assembly GCF_964253015.1. NCBI lineage: Bacteria > Pseudomonadati > Pseudomonadota > Betaproteobacteria > Burkholderiales > Comamonadaceae > Acidovorax > Acidovorax sp. LjRoot194. Next base: position 3,080,302 of record NZ_CAXUQB020000001.1, read on the forward strand.
CCAGAACGACCCCTCCAACGGCAACCGCGCCCTGCTGCTGCTGCAGGAGGCCAAGCTGATCACCCTGAAGCCCGAGGCCGTGAAGAACAACAACGCCACGCCGCTCGACGTGGTGTCCAACCCCAAAAAGCTCAAGCTGGTGCCGCTCGACGCGGCGCAACTGCCGCGCTCGCTTGATGACCTGACGATCGCCTCGATCAACAACGACTATGCCGAAAAGGCCGGCCTCACCCTGGCCAAGGACGCCGTGATCAAGGAATCGCCCCAGGGCCCCTACGCCAACCTGATCGCCGTGCGCCGCGCCGACAAGGACAAGCCCTGGGCCAAGCAACTGGTCAAGGCTTATCAGTCGGCCGAAGTGAAGAGCTTCATCGAGACCAAGTTCAACGGCTCGCTCGTTCCAGCGTTCTAAGACCCTGTCGAGTATCCCCGGGCCCACGCCGTGATCCGGCGGGGCCTGGCTTTTTCTCCCCCCTTGTTGCCCTGCTGGAGCCTTGCCATGAAACGCCGTTCCGTCCTTCACGCTGCCGCCGCCGGCGCCACCACTTTTGCCCTGCCTGCGTGGTGCGCGCGGCCGACGCGCCCAAGGAAGTGCGCCTGGACTACGCCTACTACTCGCCCACCAGCCTGGTGCTGCGCCGCTTCGGCTGGCTGGAGCAGGAGTTCAAGAAGGACGGCATCGACGTCAAGTGGGTGCTCAGCGCCGGCAGCAACCGAGCGCTGGAATACCTCAACGCCAACAGCATCGACATCGGCTCGAGCGCCGGCCTGGCCGCAGTGCTTGCGCGCGCCAACGGCAACCCCATTCGTACGCCCTATATCTTTTCCCGGCCCGAATGGACTGCGCTGGTGGTGCGCCGTGATTCGCCCATCCGCACGCTGGCCGACCTCAAGGGCAAAAAGGTCGCCGCGACCAAAGGCACGGACCCCTACCTCTTCCTGTTGCGTGCGCTGCAGACCGTGAAGCTGCGACGCAGCGACATCGAGCACGTGGGCCTGCAGCACGCCGATGGCCGCGTGGCCCTGGAACAAGGGCGCGTGGACGCGTGGGCGGGCCTCGACCCGCTGATGGCGGCCAGCGAGCTCGACGCGGGCTCGCGCCTCATCTACCGCAATGTGGCCTTCAACACCTATGGCTTTCTCAACGTGCGCGAGGACTTCCAGGCACGCCATCCTGCCGTGCTGCTGCGCGTGATCAACGCCTACGAGCGCGCACGCAAGTGGACACAGGCCAACACTGTCGAGGCCGCGCGCATCCTGTCGGAAGAGGCCAAGGTCAGCCTGGAAGTGGCGCTGCTGCAACTCAAGCTGCGTACCGACCTGAGCAACCCGCTGCCATCGTCCGAACACGTCAAGGCACTGCAGGCGGCCTCGCCGATCCTGCTGGAGGAGCAATTGGTCAAACCCGGCACCAACCTGAACAAGGTCATCGCCGACCTGGTGGACACACAGTTCGCACGCGCCCATCTGGCGGGCGCTGCGGCCTGAACTGCCCATGAGCGCCGTCCCCCCGCTGGAGGCAACCCACGTCACCTCCCCTACCCTAGCGCGAGACCTGCGCACACAGCGTCCTCGGTCAGTACGCGGCACGCCCTCACGCTGGCTGGGCGCCGCGCTGCCCCTGGTGCTTCTGGCCGCGCTGGAGTTGGCCGTGCGCTTGGGCTGGGTGGCGCCCCATCTGCTACCCCCACCGAGCGAGATCGCACGCACGCTGCTGGCGTTGGCCGAGCAGGGCCTGGCAGGCCATGTGCTGGTCAGCACCGCGCGGGTGCTGGCCGGCTTTGTGCTGGGCGCTGGCCTGGCCATTGCCCTGGGCGTCTGGGTGGGCCTGAGCCGGCGTGCCGAGGCGGTGCTGGACCCGAGCTTCCAGGCCCTGCGCGCGATTCCTTCGCTGGCCTGGGTGCCGCTGCTGCTGCTGTGGCTGGGCATCGACGAAGGCGCCAAGCTGGCACTGATTGCCATTGGCGCGTTCTTCCCGGTCTACATGGGGGTGGCCTCGGGCCTGCGGGACGTGGACCGCAAGCTGGTCGAGGTGGCCGAGATGGCGGGCCTCGGGCCAATCGCCCTGGCCCGCCGCGTGCTGCTGCCTGCAGCGCTGCCCGCGGTGTGGACGGGCTTGCGCAACGGGCTGTCGCTGGCCTGGATGTTCATGGTCGCGGCGGAGCTGATCGCTGCCACGCGCGGCCTGGGCTACCTGCTGACCGACGGGCGCGAAACTGGACGCGCCGACATTGTTTTGGCGGCCATCGTGCTGCTGGCACTCATGGGCAAGCTCACCGACAGCGGCATGCAGGCGCTGGAGAACCGCTGGCTTGCCTGGCGCGACACGGTGGCCACGCGATGACGACCGCAACCCACCACCCCTTGCTCGACGTGCGCGTGCGGCGCAAGGAATTCGCCGGACACGAGGTGCTGCGCGACGTGCACCTGCAACTGCAGGAAGGCGAATGCGTTGCCTTGGTCGGGGCCAGCGGCTGCGGCAAAAGCACCCTGCTGCGCATTGCCGCCGGGCTGGAGCGCGACTACCACGGCCAGGTGCGCCTGGCGGGCCGGGCCACGGCCGGGCCCACGCGGGACATCCGCTTCGTCTTTCAGGAGCCGCGCCTCTTTCCGTGGTTGACCGTCGCCGGCAATGTCGCTTTCGACGGCGGGGAATCCACCGATGCCGCGCGCGTGGCGCAGTTGCTGGACGAGGTGGGCCTGGCCGGGTTCGGCACCCGCCTGCCCAAGGAGTTGTCTGGCGGGCAGGCCCAGCGCGTGGCCATTGCGCGCGGACTGTTCGTGCAACCCCGCGTGCTGCTGCTGGACGAGCCGTTTTCTGCCGTGGACGCCTTTACGCGCCTGAAGCTGCAGGACCTGCTGCTGCGCGTGGCGCGTGCACACCGCATTGCCGTATTGATGGTGACGCACGATATCGACGAGGCCGTGTACCTAGGCGACCGCGTGCTGGTGCTGGAGGCAGGCCCGGGCCGCATCAGCGCGTCGATCGGTATCGACCTGCCGCAGCCCAGGGACCGTGACGGGCCTGAGGTCGGGGCGGCGATTGCGGCGGTGCGCAACGCGCTGGAGCGCGTCCATGCTTTTTGAATAGCCGCAGTGGCCTGGAGGGTGGTTTACACCCCTCGCTCACACACTGATAGCTGACTTCTTCTCGCTGTCACTACCAGCACTGTCGCTGCCCGGTGCGCCCGGTCGCCGGTACTGCGCCCCCGCGTGGCGTGCGGGCAGATAGTCCGCCTCGCCAAACAGCTTCTTGCGCAGGCTGCCCTGCGCATACTGAGTCTTGTAGACACCTCGCGACTGCAGCTCCGGCACGATGAAGTCCACGAAGTCCTCATAGCTTTCGGGCACCACAGTGCGGCTCACATTGAAGCCGTCCACGCCGGTCTCGTCGATCCAGGATTGCAGCTCGTCGGCCACTTGGCCCGCATCGCCGACGATAGCCGGGTAGCGGCCGCCGAGCTCGAACAGCTCCAGCAACTGCCGGCGCGTCCAGCCGTGCTGGGCGGCGGTGCGGGCCGCCGACTCGATGGCATTGGTGGCGCCGTAGACAATGGGCTGGTCCAGGTCGTAGCGCGAATAATCCACGCCGGTGCTGGCCGCGAAGTGCGCCAGCCCGGCCTCGCGGCTGGCGTAGCGCTTGTAGTCCTCGTACTTATCGCGCGCCTCTTTGGAGGTAGCACCGGTCACCACGGCAGCGCCGACGAAGACCTTCACGTCGTCCGGTCTCCGGCCGGCGCGCACCAGCTGCTCGCGCAGCGCATCGACGCTCTTGCGCGCAGCGGCCTTGTTGGGCGGGGAGATGAAGACACACTCGGCATGCCGCCCGGCAAAAAGCTGGCCCCGGCCTGAGCTACCGGCCTGGAACAGCACGGGCGTGCGCTGCGGCGAAGGCTCGGCCAGGTGGTAGCCGTCCACCTGGTAATAGCGGCCCTGGTGCTGCACCTTGTGCACCCTGGCTGGGTCGGCATAGACACGCCCGGTGCGGTCGCGCTGCACGGCGCCCTCTTCCCAACTGCCCTCCCAGAGCTTGTAGAGCACCTCGAGGAATTCGTCGGCCCGGTCGTAGCGTTCGTCGTGCGGCAGCTGCTCAGACAGGCCCATGGCCCGCGCCGCGCTGTCGAGGTAGCCGGTGACGACGTTCCAGCCGATGCGCCCGCGCGTGAGGTGGTCCAGCGTCGAGAAGCGCCGCGCCAGCAGGTAGGGCAGTTCGTAGCCGAGGTTCACCGTGACGCCGAAGCCCAGGTTCTGTGTGACCGCCGCCATGGCGGAGATGAGCATCATCGGATCGTTGACCGGCAGCTGGATCGACTCGCGCAGGGTCACGTCCACATTGCCCTGGTAGACGTCGTACACGCCCACGATGTCGGCGATGAACAGGCCGTCGAACAGCCCGCGCTCCAGCGTGCGGGCGATGCCGGTCCAGTGCTCGATGGTGTTGTAGGCGGCCGACTCGTCGCGCGGGTGCGTCCACAGGCCGTGGTTGATGTGGCCCACGCAGTTCATGTTGAACGCGTTGAGCAGGATCTGTTTCTTCTTCGGGGTAGCCATGGGGTCAGAACGCCGGGATCACGCCGCCGCCGAAGGTCTTCACGATGAAATCGCGCACCTCCTCGGTCTGGTAGGCCTTGACCAGTTGCTGCACCCAGGGCTGCGCCTGGTCCTGCTCGCGCACTGCGATCAGGCAGGCGTAGGGGCCGTCCTTGTCCTCGACCAGGATGCCATCCTTGGCAGGATTGAGGCCGGCCTTGATCGCATAGTCGGCATTCACGGCGGAGGCGTCGGTATCGTCCAGCGTGCGTGGCAACTGGGCGGCCTCGATCTCCACGAAGCGCAGTTTCCTGGGGTTCTCGATCACATCGCGCGGCGTGGCGTTGATACCTGCTATCGGATCGATGCCGGTGCGCAGCTTGATGTGGCCAGCCTTTTGCAAGAGCAGCAGGGTGCGGCTCTCGTTGGCCGGGTCGTTCGGTATGGCGACCCGGGCGCCTTCGGGCAGCTCGGCAATGGACTTGAATTTCTTCGAGTAGATCGCGATCGGCCCGATCCAGGTGCGCCCAAAGCCCACGATCTTGTAGCTGCGCGAGCGCACCTGCGCAGCCAGGAAGGGGCGGTGCTGGAAGCTGTTGGCATCCAGGTCGCCTGCATCGAGCGCGGCGTTGGGCCGGCTGTAGTCGGTGAAGGGCACGATCTGGATCTTGAGCCCGTAGTCGCGCTCGGCCACGCGCTTGACCACCTCGAAGGTCTGCTCGTGCGGCCCGGAGGTGACGCCGACCTTGAGCAGCTTGCTGGTGCCGGGCGGCTCCTTCAGCGCTGCAACGGCCGGCAGCCCGAGGCCGGCCAGGGCCACGGCAGAGCCTGCCTGCAGCAGGCGGCGGCGCGAGGCCGCAGGGTTTAGGGAAATGGGGCGAGAAGAAATCAAGGTGCGGCTCCTGGCGAAATGGAGATCAAAGACATGGCGACGGGCCCTACAGCGCACCGTGGCGCGGTGGCAGCTGGCCGTTGAGGTAGTAGTTGCCGATGGCGTGGTATTTCCAGCGCACCGGGTCGTGCAAGGTATGGGTGCGCGCGTTGCGCCAGAAGCGGTCCAGCCCCAGCCCGTCGAGCGTGGCGCCGGTACCGGCCAGCTCGAACAGGCGGTTGCCGGCGTCCAGCGACGCAGTGGTGGTCAGCACGCGGGCCTCGGCCACGGCGATGGAGGCGGCGGCCACGCTGTCCTCGTCGGGCGCGGACTGTGCCTGGTCGACAAAGCGGCCAGCGCGCCGGAGCAGCGCCTGGGCGGCGCGCAGCCGCACCGCCACGTCGCCCACCTGGCGGATGGTCAGCGGGTCGTCGCTGGCGCGGTCCACGCCGGCATCGATCCAGGGCCGGGACTGCTCGCGCACGAAAGGCAGCGTGGCCTGCAATGCGCCTTGCCCGATTCCCAGGTCAATGGCGGCGTGGAGCAGCTGCGCAAACGGGCCGATGGTGGTGGGCCGCTCGAACGAGGCGAGAAAGGGCACGACCCAGGCCGGGTCGACCGCCACCGCATCGAACGACACGGATCCGCTGCCGGTGACGCGCTGGCCAAAGCCATCCCAGTCGTCGACGATGGCCACACCCTCGGCCCTCCGTGGAATGAATGCCAGCAGCGTCAAATCGCGCCCGTCCTGCTGCGCACTGACCAGCGTGGGAATCCAGTGCGCGAACAGCGCGCCGGTGCAGTAGAACTTCTGCCCGTCCACGCGCCAGCCGTCGGGGTGGTCGGTGGTCAGGCGCGTGCGGCGCTTGAAATCCTTGTGGCCGATCTCGGCCAGCGCGTTGCCAAAGCGCTCGCCGTCGAGCGCGCGGCGGTAGAAGAAGGCCTTTTGCGCATCGCTGCCGCCCACGCGCAGCACTTCGAGCGCGTAGTAGTGGTTCTGCGGAATCTGGCCCAGCGAGCCATCGGCCGCCGAGATGGTGGCGATGACCTCGGCCAGGGTGACGTTCGACACCCCGGCCCCGCCATAGGCGCGGGGCACGGTGATGCCCCACAGGCCGCTGGCCGTGAAGCGGTCCAGTTCGTCCCAGGGCAGGATGCGGTCACGGTCGCGCGCCACCGCATCACGGGCAAAGTCGGCGGCCAGGGCGCGGGCGACTTCGAGGGAGTGCGCATCGTCGCGGATGCGCTGCACGGGCTGTGATGGCGGGTGTGCAGGTGGCTCGCCAGCGGTACGTTTTTGTGGCGGCGCGCCCTGCGCGTCTTCAGATGGGTTCAACAATTCGAGGGCCATGTCAGATATCCGTTGAGCATTGCGCAACAAGCGCAGTCCATGAAGCTGGCGCGCTCCAGGCCAGCGGCCGCCGTGCAAGGGCCGCCCCGCCGCAGGGGCGGCGTCCCCCTTCCAGGGGGAAGGCGCGAAGCGACTCAGGGGGTTGCCATGTCATTTCAGTTCCAGGAGTGCCGCCGGGGAGCGACACCGTTGAGCAGGTAATTGCCGATCAGGTGCGCCTTCCAGCGCACGGGGTCGTGCAAGGTGTGGGTGCGGGCGTTGCGCCAGTGGCGCCCGAGGTTGTGCGCCTCGCGCGTGGCGGACGAGCCCGCCAGCTCCAGCAGCTTCTCGGAGGCATCGAGCGCGATCTGCGTGGTCAGCACCTTGGCTTCGGCCACGGCGACCGATGCGCGGGCGCTGTCCTCGGCCGTCACCGTGCCAGCGGCGCGTATGGCGTCCAGCAGTTGGCCGGCTTCGTGCAGCACCGCGTGCGCGGCGTGCAGGTCCACCTGCAGTCGGCCCACGTCCTGAATGATGTAGGGGTCGTCGGTGGCCTTTTGCAGCCCGGAGTCGATCCAGGGCCGTGCGCGTTCGCGCACGAAGGCCAGTGCGTCGGCCAGCGCCGCCTGGGCAATGCCCTGGTCGATGGAAGCCTGCACCAGCTGCGACGACGGTCCGAACAGCCCCGGCCGCTCGGCCAGTTGCCAGATGGGCAGCACATCGGCCGCGTCGATGGCCACATTGTCGAAGCGTACCGTGCCGCTGGCCGTGGTGCGCTGTCCGAAGGACGACCAGTCGTCGACCACCGTGAGCCCTGGCGCATCGCGCGACACCCAGACCTGCACGGCGCGGCCCTCGTCGTCCAGCGCGCGCGTGGGCACCCGGTGGGCGAACAATGCGCCGGTGGAGTAAAAGCGTTCTCCACTCAAGCGCAGGCCCTGCGGCGTCTGCACCAGCCGAGTCTGGCCATGCAGGATGGTCTTGGAGCGCCGCTCGGGCCCCGCATTGCCCAGGCGGTGGCCCGACAGCACCTCGGCGTAGAAACGCGCCTTCTGGGCATCGGTGCCGATTTCGCGCAGCACGCCCAGCACGCCGAAATGGTTCTGCGGAATTTGCCCCAGCGCCGGGTCGGCCGCCGAAAGGATCAGGAACACCTCGGCCAGCGTGGTGAAGGACACGTCCGCTCCGCCATAGGCGCGCGGCACGGTGATGCCGCCCAGCCCGCTTTCGGACCAGAGATCAAGCGCGGCCCAGGGCAGGCGCCGCTCGCGATCGCGCCCGGAGGCACCGGGGGCGAACAGCGCAGCCAGCCGGTGCGCGGCGTCCAGGGCCTCCTGGTCGCTTTGCAGCCGCTGCACGCGCGATGCGTCTGGCGCACGAGGCCGCTGATCGGGTGTGGCCTGTGGTGGTGGGGATTGGGTATCTGTCATGCGGGATCACCGTCAAAAAGAAACCGGCATGCGGGCCGCGTGTGCGCTGCCCGCATGCCTCGCTGCGCGGAGGATGGGTCAGGCCAGCGAGAGAACCGGGATTTCCACGAGCCCGTGCGCCCGCTGGCGCAACGCCGGCAGGGCGCGCTCAACGGCCAGGGCAATGCGTGCCCGCAGCGCATCGCTGCTCACCTGGTAGTTGTCGAACTCCTTGTCGGTCGCATACACGCCGATGGGCAGCGTGTGCGCCTGGAAGAAGCTGAACAGGGGCCGCAGCTGGTGGTCGATGGCCAGTGCATGCCGGTCGCTGCCGCCCGTGGCGGCCAGCAGCACGGGCACATCGATCAGCGCTTCGTGGTGCACGAAGTCGAACAGGTGCTTGAACAGCCCGGTGTAGGAGCCGCGGTAGATCGGGCTGGCCACCAGCAGCAGGTCGGCGGATTCGATATCGCGCAGCACGGCCTCGATCGCGGGCGGCAGGTGCGAGCGCTGCAGCACGCTGCCGAACTGGGGCACGAGCTCGCCCAACTCGATCAGCCTTGTGTCCACGGGCAAAGCGTCCGACAGTCCCGCTAGCAACTGCTGCACCAGCGCCAGGGTGCGGGAGGGGCGCTGCAGGCCGCCGGAGACGGCGACGATCTTGGGGGTTCTGGCCATGGCGAATGCAATCTTGAATAAAAACGGTGTAGACCGCCCGAATCGCAATGCCCAGGACGGCGCAAGAAGCCGTTGACTGTGCCCCTGCTTCGGCCCGCGCAGGGCATGGTCGCTAGAAGCTTTTCAGCTATCGATATGCGCAATGACCACAAGTACCGTAAGTACCGAAAGACGATCAATACCGGCGCCAGCCCGCTGCTTATGCACCCGCCGCATTTGCAGTCGCACATTCCTTCGTTCGGACTCCTGGGGACGCCGCCTAGCATGGGCGCACACCATCGTGCGGGCCCCTGCTCGCCCCATCCCGAGAAGCTGCCCATGTCCCGCAATCCCCCGACGCACGACTTTCTCGCTCAGCGTTTTCACCCGATTTTCAAACGCATTGCCGAGCATGCCGCCCAGCGCGAACATGCGCGCGAGCTGGCCCACGAGCCCATTGGCTGGCTGCGCGAAGCAGGCTTCGGCGCACTGCGTGTGCCCATCGAGCACGGCGGCTTCGGCGCCACGCCCGAGCAGCTCTACGACCTGCTGATCGAGCTGGCCGAGGCCGACTCCAACCTGCCCCAGGCCCTGCGTGCGCATTTCGGCTTTGTGGAGCGCGTGATGGCCGAGTTCGAGCCCAATCAGCGCGCGCCCTGGCTGCGGCGCGTGGCCGATGGCGCCATCTTCGGCAACGCCACCACCGAACAGGGCGACGGTGCCCTGGGCCGGCTGCAGACCCGGCTGTTCCAGCAAGAAGACGGCACCTGGCTGTTGAGCGGCGAGAAGTACTACAGCACCGGCACCCTGTACGCCGACTGGGTGGCGGTCACCGCCGAACGCGAGGGTGCAGACGCTACCCAGGTGCGCACCATCGCGCTGGTGCGCACCGATGCACCGGGCGTGGAGTGCATCGACGACTGGCGAGGCTTCGGCCAACGCCTGACGGCCTCGGGCTCCACGCGCTTTGATCGGGTAGTGGTGGCGGCCAGCGACATCATCGACTTTGCGCGCAGCGGCACGACGCTGATGACCGCCGTGTTCCAGCTGTTCCACATCGCCACGCTGGCCGGCATCGCACGGGCCATCGAGCGCGATGCGGTCGCCTTCGTGCAGCCACGCCAGCGAGTGTTCAGCCATGCCAGCGGCGATGTGCCGCGCGAAGACCCGCTGGTTCAGCAGGTCGTCGGCCACCTGGCCAGTACCGCCTTTATCGCCACGCTGGCCACGCGCGAGGTGGCGCGCGGCTTGGGCGAGCTGGACCGCTGGCGCCTGCGCGGCGAGCCCTTGCCCGAGGATTTGCTGGTCGACGTGGAGCTGCGCGCCGCCAAGGCCCAGGTCGCCGTGACCGAGGCGGTGCTGGCCGCCGCCACGCGCCTGTTCGACGTGGGCGGCGCCAGCGCCCTGCAGGAGGACCGCCGCCTGGACCGCCATTGGCGCAACGCCCGCACGCTGGCATCACACAACCCGGTGATCTACAAGTCGCGCGTGATCGGAGAGCATGCGCTCAACGGCACGCGGCCCACGTTCTACTGGGCCGTAGGCACGCGTGGCGCCGCCACCGAGGCGCAGGCATCTGGCTGACGCACCCGCAGCCTTGTCGAAGCGGTCCGCGAACGCAATAAAGCCACACTGCGCGACTCCCCAAAGCAGGCGTGTGTTTCCGCGCCCGCTGTTGATTCAGGCGCGACTCAACTGTGCGCTGGCGCTGCGGCCCCCGTGCGATGGCCGTCCAGCCCCAGCTTAGCGAGCAATTGCACGTCCGCATCGACGTCCGGGTTGCCGGTCACCAGCAGCTTGTCACCGTAGAAGATCGAATTGGCGCCCGCCAAAAAGCACAGCGCCTGCACAGCTTCTCCCATCTGCTGGCGGCCCGCCGACAGGCGCACCCGGGCTTTGGGCATGGTGATGCGGGCCACGGCAATCATCCGCACGAAGTCCAAAGGGTCGATGGGCTCGCTGTCCGCCAGCGGCGTGCCGGGCACCCGCACCAGGCTGTTGATGGGCACGGACTCGGGGTACGGGTTCAGGTTGGCCAGCTGTGCAATCAGCCCCGCACGGTGAACCGGCGTTTCGCCCATGCCCACAATGCCGCCGCAGCACACGCTGATGCCGGCGCCGCGCACGTGTTGCAGGGTGTCCAACCGGTCCTGGTAGGCGCGGGTGCTGACGACATCGGTGTAGTACTCGGGTGCGGTGTCCAGGTTGTGGTTGTAGTAGTCGAGCCCGGCATCCTTCAGGGCGTGCGCTTGGTGGGCTTCCAGCATGCCCAACGTGGCGCAGGTCTGCAGGCCCAGGTCCTTCACGGCCGTGATCAGCTCGCTCATCTTCTCGATGTCACGGTCCTTGGGCGCTCGCCAGGCCGCTCCCATGCAAAAACGGGTGGCGCCCGCATCCTTGGCAGCCTGGGCGGCGCGCACCACCTCGTCCACCTCCATGAGCTTTTGCGCCTTCACGCCGGTGTCGAACTCGGCCGCCTGCGGGCAATAGCCGCAGTTTTCGGGGCAGCCGCCGGTCTTGACCGACAGCAGAGTGGCCAGTTCGATATCGCCTGCGGGCCAATGCTGCCGGTGCACCGTCTGCGCTTCGAACAGCAGGTCCATCAGCGGCTTGTCGAGCAGCGCCTGGATGGCTTCGAGCGACCAGGCGCCCTTCTGAGCGGCTGGCGGGGTGCGACGGTGCACCTGCACCGTGGTGTGCGAGGACGACTTCGGCGTAGCGGCAATGGTAGACATCGAGTGGTTTCCTTTCGAGACGTCCGCAGAACACCATGTGGCACAAGGGTGACCCCAGGTTTTTCTGCAAAAGGTGGTCAAGCCTGACGCCCACGGTGTCGACGGGCCATCGGGCTGCGAGTGAGAGCGGATTCTGGAGGAGAAAAAGGGGCGGATGATTCCCCTGTGGTCACAAAAAGTGCCAACCCAGAGGGTGCGCTAACGCCGCCCAATTCGCAGATCCTGTTGGCGTCTGTAGCCTGCAAATCCCCGGCATTTGAGCTGCGTTGAAAGCAGGGAATTTCTTGATGCGCGTGGCGCTGCGTAACGTGCGCTCTTCTGACGCGATCTGCCGTGGATACGGACCACGAACCTGCTGAAATTGAACGGAGTTGCCGAGTGATCGCATCCAAGCCGGCGGCTCACCGTTGGGTTGTGATGGCGCGGTGGGTCTGGCTCCGTGGCTATGATCGAACCCATGAAATTCATCCGTGCTGCCGCCCTGGGCCTCGCGCTGTTCGCTGCGGCCCTCCCGTCCCAAGCGGGCATCTACTCGGACGACATGGCCAAGTGCCTTGTCTCGTCCACCACCGATGCCGATCGCACCTTGCTCGTACGCTGGATCTTTGCAACGACTGCGCTGCACCCCGATTTGGCGACCATTGCCTCTGTGACGTCAGCTCAGCGCGATGCCATGAACCAGGACGCGGCGAAGCTGCTGGAAAGACTGCTCACCGTCACCTGCCGCCAGCAGACGAAGGAGGCCCTCAAGAACGAAGGGAACATAGCGCTGCAGCAGAGTTTTCAGGTGCTGGGGCAAGTGGCGATGCGATCAATGATGACCAATCCTGCAGTGGCGCGCGGTTTTGAAAGTCTCGGCAAGCATCTGGACGAAAAGAAAATGCAGGATCTTTCCAGGTAACTGCGTGCGCCGCGCAAAACCGGCACAGTGAACGCCCCTCGGAGTGCGCCGTCCATAGCGCACCCATCCGGACTGCGGCCTCAGCGCCGCACCAACTCTTCCAATGCCTGGCGGATGGCCTGGGGTTTGTCGTTGTCGCCCTCAAACGCACTGCAGCTCGGGGCGTAGAGCTGTTCGCGCCCCCTGGCGCCCACCACCGCATAGGCTTTCTCGCAGTCGCACCGCAGTTGCGCCAGTGTCTGCTGCGTCCTGACGTTCTTCACACGGGCGACCCAGCAGCTGTCCGCGCAGCCGCAGGACCGGTATTCCAGCACCTCGCCCGAGTGTGCCCATTCCAACGGATAAGTGCCCGAGCCGCCCGCAGCCACCGCCAGACCGGATGCGCTGGCAACAGCCGCGGCCAGCGCAGTGGCGACCAGGCGGGGGAGGTTTTTCACCTTTCGCAGGCTACCCAAGGCGCGGGCGGTACCCACAGGCAGCCGCCATCGCGGTGGGCATCTGACCGCCATGGGTTGCATGGATGGTTCAGCCCAGGGCCGCGATCACGTCGGCGGGTGCCTGCACCAGTTCGATGAGCACACCCTCGCCCGCAATCGGAAACTCGTCATTGCTCTTGGGGTGCAAAAAGGTGATGTCGTAGCCTGCGGCTCCCTTGCGAATCCCGCCCGGCGCAAACCGCACGCCCTGGGCGGTGAGCCACTCCACCGCCTGGGGCAGGTCGTCGATCCACAGGCCGATGTGGTTGAGCGGCGTGGTGTGCACTGCCGGCTTCTTGTCGATGTCCAGCGGCTGCATGATGTCCACCTCCACCTTCCAGGGCCCCTGCCCCATCGCCAGGATGTCTTCGTCGACGTTCTCGCGTTCGCTCTGGAAGGTGCCGGTCTGTTCCAGGCCGAGCATGTCCACCCACAGGGTTTTCATGCGCTGCTTGTCGGTACCGCCGATGGCGACTTGCTGGATGCCCAGTACTTTGAAGGGGCGTGTGGAAATGGTCATGGGCCTGTCTACCTCTTTGCAATCTTGTGAAAACGTGTCACACCTCGCGCAGCAACCAGCTGCTGGCCATGGCGAAATACTCGCGCAGCCAGGCGTTGTAGCGGATGTAGAGCGGTGTGGGTGCAGCCACCGGGATGGCCTGCGTGAAGCCCATCTTGCGGGCGATGCGCTGGGCGCGCACGGTGTGGAAGTCGCTGGTCACCACGGCCAGGGCCGAGTCCAGGCCCACGCCCTGCGCCTGCATCAGCGGCAGGCTGTACTGCAGGTTCAGCTCGGTGCTGGTGCTGCGCTCTTCTTGCAGGATGCGGCCCGGCGCCATGCCCTGCTCGCGCAGGTAGTTGCCCATGACCTGACCTTCACTCAGGGTCTCGCCAAAGTCCACGCCCCCGGACACCACCACCCACGCCTGCGGATGCAGGGTCGCCAGTTCGCGCGCCTTGTCCAGGCGCGCGCGCAGCGCGGGCGACGGCTGTGCACGGGGTGTGCCGCTGCCCAGTACAACGATCGCCTTCAAGGGCGCAGCATGGGCAGCGCCCTCGAACTGGCGCACCTGCTGCGCGAGCCAGGCCCAGAACACTGCCACGCTGATGACCCACACGGCCAGTAGCAGCCAGCCTGCGCGCCACGCCAGCCGACCCCAGCGCCTGCCGGACAGCCATGCCTGCACGCGGTGCCACGACAGCGCCAGTGCACACAGCGCCAGGCCCAGCACGCCCGGCAAGGTCACGCCGAGCATGAAGAAGCCTTGGCCCATGAGCGCCAGCGCATCGGCCAGCAGCACGACACCTGCCAGCAAGCTGGCTGCGCGCGCCCAAGGCCAGCGGCGCTGGGAGCCGGCGGGACGCCCCGGGAGCAGGTCTAGAGTGGTCCGCGTTGACGATGCAGCCTGGATCAAGCGAACTCCAGAATGACTTGGTCCACCGCCAGCGACTCACCCTTGCCGGCCATCACCTTGCCCACCACTCCGTCCTGTGCGGCAAACAGGATGTTCTCCATCTTCATGGCTTCAATGACCGCCAGCTTTTCGCCGGCCTGTACCTTCTGGCCGGGCTGCACCGCCACATCCACCAGCAGGCCGGGCATGGGCGACAGCAAAAACTTGGACAGATCCGGCGGTGCCTTGAAGGGCATCAGCTGGTGCAGGCGTGCCCCCAGCGGCGACAGCACGACGGCGTCGATCTGCGTGCCGTTGTGCACAATGCGCAGCGCCAGCGGGTTCTTGCCAGCGCCCCGCTCCACCTGCGCGGTGAAGCCCACGCCGTTGCACTGGCCCTGCACGCGGATCTGGCCCAGCGTGGCGGCGCTACTGATTTGATAGCTTCTGCCGCCCACTGCCACGACGCTGGAGCCTGATTTGTCCTGAAAATCGGTCACCGACACGGCGTGGTGTTCGTTCTGGCCCTCGGCACCCATCACCACCACCACGAACTGCTCGCCCACCTTCACCTCGTGCCCCGCCAGTTGCCCGCTGATGCCGGAGGCCCGCGCGCGGTAGCGGCGGTTCATGAAGGCGGCCAGCGCCACCAGGAACAGCGGGTCTTCGTGCGGCACGTCTTCGGCATGAAAGCCCTTGCCGTAGTGCTCGGCGATGAAACCGGTGTTGAACTCGCCGGTCACGAATTTCGGGTGGGCCAGCAGCGCTGCCTGAAAGGGGATGTTGCTGCTGATGCCGCGGATCACGAAGCCATTGAGCGCCGCACGCATCTTGGCAATGGCGTGGTTGCGGTCGGTGCCGTGCACGATGAGCTTGGCGATCATCGAGTCGTAGTACATCGGGATCTCGCCGCCTTCGTACACGCCCGTGTCCACGCGCACACCGAGCTTCTTGTCGGTGTCGCCCTGGAACATGGTCTCCTCGGGCGGCTGAAAGCGCACCAGGCGGCCGGTGGAAGGCAAAAAGTTGCGGAAGGGGTCTTCGGCGTTGATGCGGCACTCGATGGCCCAGCCGTCGCGCTTCACGTCGGCCTGCGTGAGCGGCAGCTTCTCGCCCGCAGCCACGCGGATCATCAGCTCCACCAGGTCCAGGCCGGTGATGCATTCCGTCACCGGGTGCTCCACCTGCAGGCGCGTGTTCATCTCCAAAAAGTAGAAGTCCTGGTCCTTGCCGACCACGAACTCCACCGTGCCGGCCGACTGGTACTTGACCGCCTTGGCCAGTTGCACCGCCTGCTCGCCCATGGCCTTGCGCGTAGCATCAGAGATGAAGGGCGATGGCGCCTCTTCGATCACCTTCTGGTGGCGGCGCTGGATGGAGCATTCGCGCTCGTTCAGGTAGATCACGTTGCCGTGGCTGTCACCCAGCACCTGGATCTCGATGTGGCGCGGCTCCTGCACGAACTTCTCGATGAAGATGCGGTCGTCGCCAAAGCTGTTGCGGGCCTCGTTCTGGCAGCTGGTGAAGCCCTCGAACGCTTCCTTGTCGTTGTACGCCACCCGCAGGCCCTTGCCGCCGCCGCCGGCCGAGGCCTTGATCATCACCGGGTAGCCGATGCCCTTGGCGATCTCGACTGCCTGCTCGGGGCCGGCAATGGCGTCGTTGTAGCCGGGGATGGTGTTGACCTTGGCCTCGTTGGCCAGCTTCTTGGACGCGATCTTGTCGCCCATGGCCGCGATCGAATGCGCCTTGGGGCCGATGAAGGCGATGCCCTCGTCCTCGCAGCGCTTGGCGAAGGCTTCGTTCTCCGACAGGAAACCGTAGCCGGGGTGGATGGCCTGGGCGCCGGTCTGTTTTGCGGCTGCGATGATCTTGTCGGCCAGCAGGTACGACTCGCGGCTGGGTGCGGCACCGATGTGCACGGCCTCGTCGGCCAACTTGACGTGGCGGGCCTCGCGGTCGGCGTCGGAGTAGACGGCGACGGTGGCGATGCCCATTTTCTTGGCCGTGGCGATGACCCTACACGCTATTTCGCCCCGATTCGCGATCAGGATTTTTGTGAACATGACGAGTTCCTCAAAAGAAATTCAAAAACCAGTAACTAATACAGAGGGGCAGCGCTCGCGCAAAGCGTCGATAAAGCTTTGCTTCTCGCGCGGCGATATCAGAATGCTGCGGCCTTGGCCGTAGCGGATACGCAGTCGGTCCAGCGACAACGCGGGCGAAGACGCCCAGCTGCCAGATGGCGAGACCTCGCGCACGTCGCCGAGCGCAATCCGCCAGCGCAGGGGCCCGCTGCGAACCAGCAGCTCTTCCGCGGTCAAGGTGTAGTTGGTGTCCAGCAGCAGCCACAGGGGCAAAACCAGGGTCGAGGCAAACACCACGGCGATCAGGCTCAGCATCGTTTTGTCGTGCAACACCCTGGCATTGAGCGCAAAAGGCACCACCGTCACCGCCACCGAGGTGATGGCGAACAAGCCCGCCAGCGGACCGATGGCCAGCAGCCAGGAGTCCACCCGGGAATTGAAGAATGCGCAGGACTGGGCCATGGCCTGACTTGTGGAGGCCAGCGTTTACAACGGGATGTTCCCGTGCTTGCGCCACGGGTTCTCGAGCTTCTTGTCGCGCAGCATGACCAGCGAACGGCAGATGCGCTTGCGCGTCTCGTGCGGCAGGATCACGTCGTCGATAAAGCCCCGCGCACCCGCCACGAACGGGTTGGCAAAGCGTTCCTTGTATTCCGACTCGCGGGCGGCCAGCTTGACGGGGTCGTTCTTGTCTTCGCGGAAGATGATCTCCACCGCGCCCTTGGCGCCCATCACCGCGATTTCGGCCTGCGGCCAGGCCAGGTTCACATCGCCGCGCAGGTGCTTGGAGCTCATCACGTCGTACGCGCCGCCGTAGGCCTTGCGGGTGATGACGGTGATCTTGGGCACGGTGCACTCTGCATACGCATACAGCAGCTTGGCGCCGTGCTTGATGATGCCGCCATATTCCTGGCTGGTGCCGGGCATGAAGCCGGGCACGTCGACAAAGGTGACCACGGGAATGTTGAACGCATCGCAAAAGCGCACGAAGCGCGCGGCCTTGATGCTGGACTTGATGTCCAGGCAGCCGGCCAGCACCAGGGGCTGGTTGGCCACGATGCCCACGGTCTGGCCTTCCATGCGGGCCAGGCCGATGACGATGTTCTTGGCGTAGTCGGGCTGCAGCTCGAAGAAGTCGCCGTCGTCCACCACCTTGGTGATCAGCTCCTTCATGTCGTAGGGCTTGTTGGCGTTTTCGGGCACCAGCGTGTCGAGGCTGCGGTCCATGCGGTCGGCCGGGTCGTTGCTCGGGCGCACGGGCGGCTTTTCGCGGTTGTTCAGCGGCAGGTAGTTGTACAGGCGGCGCAGCATCATCAGCGCCTCCACGTCGTTCTCGAACGCCATGTCGGCCACGCCGCTCTTGGTGGTGTGGGTGCTGGCGCCGCCCAGTTCCTCGGCCGTGACTTCTTCGTGCGTCACGGTCTTGACCACCTCGGGGCCGGTGACGAACATGTACGAGCTGTCCTTGACCATGAAGATGAAGTCCGTCATGGCCGGGGAGTACACGGCGCCGCCGGCGCAGGGGCCCATGATCATGCTGATCTGCGGGATCACGCCGCTGGCCAGCACGTTCTTCTGGAACACGTCGGCATAGCCGCCCAGGCTGGCCACGCCTTCCTGGATGCGCGCGCCGCCGGAGTCGTTCAGCCCGATGACCGGCGCGCCGACCTTCATGGCCTGGTCCATCACCTTGCAGATTTTTTCGGCATGGGTTTCAGACAGTGCGCCGCCGAACACGGTGAAGTCCTGGCTGAAGACGAACGCCAGGCGCCCGTTGATCATGCCGTAGCCGGTGACCACGCCGTCGCCGGGGATCTTGTTGGCTTCCATGCCGAAGTCGGTGCAGCGGTGCTCGACGAACATGTCCCACTCTTCGAAGGTGCCGTCGTCCATCAGCAGTTCGATGCGTTCGCGCGCGGTAAGCTTGCCCTTGGCGTGCTGCGCATCGATGCGCTTTTGCCCGCCACCCAGGCGTGCCTGGGCGCGCTTTTTCTCCAGTTGATCCAGGATGTCTTGCATGGTCGTCCTTTGGTGAAATTTCGGTGAAATGGTCAGGAAGTCTGTTTGCTATTTATTTGATAGCTGGCGGCGCTTGCTGGGCTTGCGCAAGTAGCAAATTTCTTGCCGCAGTGGACGCAGCGATGCGCCCTGCGATCACATCGGCTTGCATCTGGGGCAGCAGCTCTTGCACGGCGGGGTGCTGGCGGAACGCGAGCTTGAGGCCCGCGTCGATGCGCTCCCACATCCAGGCCAGCGATTGCTTTTCGCGCCGCGCGGCCAGGCGGCCGTTGGTCGATTGCATGTCGCGGAACAGCGCCACGGTGGTCCAGAAAGCATCCACCCCCTGCCCGAGCAAAGCGCTGATCTGCAGCACGCGCGGTTGCCACAGCGCGCCGTGCGTCGCGTGGTCAGGGTTGCCGTGCATGCCCAGCAGGCGCAGGCTGGAGGTTATCTGCGCCTCGGCCCGCGTGGCGGCGTTCTTGTCGATGTCCGCCTTGTTGATGACCACCAGGTCGGCGATCTCCATGACGCCCTTCTTGATGGCCTGCAGGTCGTCGCCTGCGTTGGGCAGCTGCATGAGCACGAACATGTCCGTCATGCCCGCCACGGCGATCTCGCTCTGGCCCACGCCCACGGTCTCGACGATGACCACGTCGTAGCCCCCGGCCTCGCAGACCAGCATGGCCTCGCGGGTCTTCTCTGCGACGCCGCCCAGGGTGCCGCTCGACGGGCTGGGGCGGATGTAGGCCTTGTCGTGTACCGACAGGTGCTCCATGCGCGTCTTGTCGCCCAGGATGGAGCCGCCCGACACCGTGCTGGACGGGTCGATGGTGAGCACGGCCACGCGGTGGCCCAGGCCGATGAGGTAGAGGCCGAGGGCCTCGATGAAGGTGGACTTGCCGACGCCGGGCACGCCGCTGATGCCCAGGCGGAAGGCTTGGCCGGTGTGTGGCAGCAGCGCGGTGAGCAGCTCGTCCGCCTGCGCGCGGTGGTCGGCGCGGGTGGATTCGAGCAGTGTGATGGCCTTGGACATGGCGCGGCGCTGGATGGGGCCGGCGGGGCCGGTGATTCCATCGAGCAGTGAGTGCAATGGTTTGGGCTGGCCTTCGACAGGCTCAGGCTGAACGGTTGGGGGTGTGCAGGCGCCCGCGGCGATGGGCATGCGTCCACTCAACCGTTCGGGCTGAGCTTGTCGAAGCCGGGAGACATCCGCAACCTTGCCGCGTGAGCTTGCCAGCACCTGCAGACGCTCCCAATCACCCGCCATCAGCGCTTCCTTCTTGGCCCGAGACCAGCCTTTGACCTGCTGCTCAAACGCAATGGCGCCCTCACGGGTCTCAAACTCGCCCTGCCAGACAAGCTCCACAGGCTTTCGCAGCGACGTGTAGCCGATGTCTCCATTGGCATGCTGCTGCATGCGCGGATCCATGTCATCGGTGTGGCCCACGTAATAAGACCCGTCGGCACAACGAAGGATGTAGACGTAGAAGGGGCGCATGCTTCAGTGATTGACCAGACCGGACGTTAGCACCCCGCCACGGCGTTCAGTCCCAGCCACCCAAAGCCGTTCAGCCTGAGCCTGTCGAAGGCCATCAAAGGTCTGCGCCCTGGCTTCGACGAGCTCAGCCCGAACGGATGGGGTGAAAGCGAGCAGCTTCGTCACGCCGCCACCGCCTTGCGAATCTGCTCCAGCACATCCTTGGCACTGGCCGGGATGGGCGTGCCGGGGCCGTAAATGCCCTTCACGCCCGCTTCGTACAAATGCTCATAGTCCTGCGCCGGGATCACCCCGCCCACGAACACGATGATGTCGTCGGCGCCCTGGTCCTTGAGCGACTGGATGATGGCGGGCACCAGCGTCTTGTGGCCGGCAGCCAGCGTGCTCACGCCCACGGCGTGCACGTCGTTTTCAATCGCCTGGCGCGCGCACTCCTCGGGGGTCTGGAACAGCGGGCCCATGTCCACGTCGAAGCCCAAGTCGGCAAAGGCCGTGGCCACCACCTTGGCGCCGCGGTCGTGGCCGTCCTGGCCCAGCTTGGCGATCATGACGCGGGGCCGGCGGCCCTCGGTGTCTGCAAATTCGTTGATTTCAGCCTTGAGCTTGTCCCAGCCCTCGGCCGAGTCATAGGCGGCTGCGTACACACCGGTCACCTTTTGCGTATCGGCACGATGGCGGCCGAAGACCTTCTCCAGCGCATCGCTCACCTCGCCCACCGTGGCGCGCAGGCGCACCGCCTTGATCGCCAGGTCGAGCAGGTTGCCGCTGCCGTCTTCTGCTGCAGAAGTGAGAGCATCCAGCGCTTGCTGGACAAGCGCTGGGTCGCGGCTGGCCCTGATGTTTTTCAGGCGCTCGATCTGCCCGTCGCGCACCTTGACGTTGTCGATCTGCAGGATGTCGACCGGGTCTTCCTTGGCCAGCTTGTACTTGTTGACGCCGACGATCACGTCCTTGCCGCTGTCGATGCGTGCCTGCTTTTCAGCCGCAGCCGCCTCGATCTTGAGCTTGGCCCAGCCGCTGTCCACGGCCTGTGTCATGCCGCCCATCGCCTCGACCTCTTCGATGATCTTCCAGGCGGCATCCATCATGTCCTGGGTGAGCTTTTCCATCATGTAGCTGCCGGCCCAGGGGTCCACCACATTGGTGATGTGCGTCTCTTCCTGGATGATGAGCTGCGTATTGCGCGCGATGCGCGAGCTGAACTCGGTGGGCAGCGCAATGGCCTCGTCGAGCGCATTGGTGTGCAGGCTCTGCGTGCCGCCAAACACCGCGGCCATGGCTTCGATGGTGGTACGCACGATGTTGTTGTACGGGTCCTGCTCCGTCAGCGACCAGCCCGAGGTCTGGCAGTGCGTGCGCAGCATCAGGCTCTTGGGGTTCTTGGCACCGGTCTCCTTCATGATGCGGCACCACAGCAGGCGCGCGGCGCGCATCTTGGCCACTTCGAGGTAGAAGTTCATGCCGATGGCCCAGAAGAAGCTCAGCCGCCCGGCGAACTCGTCCACGTCCAGACCCGAGGCGATGGCCGTCTTCACGTATTCCTTGCCGTCGGCCAGGGTAAAGGCCAGCTCCAGCGCCTGGTTGGCGCCCGCCTCCTGCATGTGGTAACCCGAGATGGAGATCGAGTTGAACTTCGGCATGTTGCGTGCCGTGTAGCCGATGATGTCGCCGATGATGCGCATCGAGGGCTTGGGCGGGTAGATGTAGGTGTTGCGCACCATGAACTCTTTCAGAATGTCGTTCTGAATGGTTCCCGAGAGCTGGTCTTGCGACACGCCCTGCTCTTCCGCCGCCACCACGTAGCCCGCCAGCACGGGCAGCACGGCGCCGTTCATGGTCATGGAGACGCTGACCTTGTCCAGCGGGATCTGGTCGAACAGGATTTTCATGTCCTCGACCGAGTCGATCGCCACGCCGGCCTTGCCCACGTCGCCGGTTACGCGGGGATGGTCGCTGTCGTAGCCGCGGTGGGTGGCCAGGTCGAAAGCGACCGACACGCCCTGCCCGCCTGCGGCCAGCGCCTTGCGGTAGAAGGCATTGGACTCTTCCGCGGTCGAGAAACCGGCGTATTGGCGAATCGTCCAGGGCCGCACGGCATACATGGTGGCCTGGGGGCCGCGCAGATAGGGCTCGAAGCCCGGCAGCGTGTTGGCGTACGGCAGGCCGGCGGTGTCTTCGGCGGTGTACAGCGGCTTGACGGTGATGCCGTCGGGCGTCACCCAGTTGAGCGCTTCGACATTGCCCCCCGGGGCGGACTTGGCTGCGGCCTTGGCCCAGGCCTGCAGCGACGCGGGTGCAAACTCGGGCGTCGGCGTTGCGGACGATGCGTTGTGGGGCGTGTCACTCATGGCGAAGCGGTCTCCGAAGATGGCAGTGGACTGGGGACGGGCGATGCGCTGCAAGCTGCGCCAGGAGCCTCCCCCGATGTGGCGGCGAGTTTACATCATTCATAATTATTGATTCAAAATATTCTGCCCGGCTTACAATCTACCCATGTCCGCTGTCACCCTCACGCCCCGCGCCCTATATGAAGAAGTGGCTGAGCAATTGCGCCAGCGCATTTTTCGGCGCGAGCTGGAGCCTGGCAGCTGGATCGACGAGCTCAAGATCGCCGAAGAATTCGGCATCAGCCGCACACCCCTGCGCGAGGCACTGAAGGTGCTGGCCGCCGAGGGCCTGGTCACGATGAAGGTGCGCCGTGGCGCCTATGTGACCGAGATGAGCGAGAAGGATCTGCGTGACGTGTACCACCTGCTGAGCCTGCTGGAGAGCGATGCCGCCGGCGTGGTGGCCACCAGTGCCGACCCGGCGCAACTGCAGGCACTGCAGGACCTGCACGCCGAGCTGGAGGCCGCCGCCACCGAGCGCGAGCGCTTCTTTGCCGTCAACGAGCGTTTTCACATGCTGCTGCTGGAGCTGGCCGACAACCGCTGGCGCAGCCAGATGGTGGCCGACCTGCGCAAGGTGATGAAGCTCAACCGCCACAACTCGCTGTTCAAGCAAGGGCGTATCGAGGATTCGCTGAACGAGCACCGCGCCATCCTGGCCGCCATGGTGGCCCGCGATGCCAAGGCGACCATGAAGGCCATGCAGGCCCACTTTGCGCACGGGCTGGAAGCCGCGACCTGAACTGATCCACCCTCCTGCCCCGCCGGCAATGCAACCCCGGCTATGGGCCGCGGCGCATCAGCCCGCCATCTCCACCCTACTGCGCCCCGCGGCCTTGGCGATGTAAAGCGCCTCGTCCGCGCGGCGCAGCAAGTCGCTGAAGCTGCGGTCGCCCTCGCCCGCAGCGGCCACGCCCATCGAAATGGTCATCGGGATCAGCGCGCCGCTCGCATGCAGCGGCTCCCGGGCCACCAGCGCGCGCAGGCGCTCGCCGGCGGTCAGCGCGGCAGCAGCGTCAAGCCCGTCCCACAGCACCACGAACTCCTCACCACCATGGCGCGCCGCCAGGTCGCTGCCGCGGCACGCGGCGCGCAGGTGCTCGGCCACATGGCGCAGCGCCACGTCGCCCAGCTCGTGGCCGTGCCGGTCGTTGATGGCCTTGAAGTGGTCGATATCGATCACGGCCAGGGCCAGGCTGCGCCCCTGCGGCTGCTGCCGCTCGGCGAACCGCCGCTCCCCCACGGTGACCAGCGTGCGCCGATTGGGCAGGCCGGTGAGGTAGTCGGTGGATGCGGCCAGCTCCCATTGGCGACCGATGCGTTCGGAGCACATCAGCAAGAAGGCCGTGGTGCCCACCACGGGCAGCAGCGCCGTGACCATGGGGCTGGCGATGTTGATCCAGGCCCCGTCGCCGGTGATGTCGAACGACGGGCTGACGCCCCGCCCCACGAAATACGCCGCCCGGAACACCATGAACCCCGCCACCATGGCAAACAGCCCAGCCACCACGCGGCGGCTGTGCGCGCCCTCGGGTGCCTTCTGCGAGACCAGCAGCATGAAGCTTGCGAGCAGCAGCAAGGTGCAGCAGGCCGACAGGATGAACACGCGCATGCGGGTGTCGGGCGCAACCACGGCAAACCACAGGATGCCGATGAACCCGACCAGCGCCGGGGCAAAAAGCCAGCGTGGGTCGGGCAAGCCGTAGAACTGGCGCAGTGCGCGCAGGTAGCCCGTGCAGCCCAGCATGACCAGGCCGTTGGCCAGTGGCGACGCCAAGCCCAGCGGCATCTGGTACTGGAACGCGTACAGCACAGCGCTGCCCGCCAGCAGCAGCGTTGCGGTGCGCCAGGTCTCAGTACACGGGCGCAGCGCCGCGGGGAAGTCCTTGCGCATCAGGCCCAGCACCCACCCGTTGGCCAGCATCATCAGCATGACAACAATGAAGATGGTGACGGGATCCATGGCGATGACGGGGGATGTGGGCAGGGTGCGGTGGGTCAGGGTTGATGGGCGTGCGGCCAACGGCCTGGCGGCCCGTGGCCGGAGCGTCCAAGGTGGGGCATTGTGGCTGAGCCGGGCCCGGGGCACGCCGGGGATTTGCGCTTGCCCTTCCGGCCCGAGTGCCATGCCGCCACGCAGCGGGGCCACCCTGACTGTGACCAGATGCACAGGTGCCAGCAGGCGGGCCGTGGGTACGGCACCCCGGGTTCGGCGGCTCCGGCCCTGCGCGGCGGCACGCCATGCTGTGGCCGGCCCGGCCGATCATTCCGGGAATCGGAACGCACCATTTGCAACACAAGAGCGGTCGGCGAAGGCGTTTTGCCCGGGCGTGGTGGGTATGATCCCGCGGGTTTTCACCGAGGCGGTGCGCCTTCGGCGCGCACGGCCTTCACCGCAGGTTCCATGGCTTCCACTCCTTCCGATATCGCCAGCGTCCAGACGCTGCCGCAGCTTCTCGCCTACCGCGCCGCGCGCACCCCCGACAAAGAGGCCTACCGCGCCTTCGACAGTGCCACCCAGGCCTGGACCAGCCTGTCCTGGTCGGACACCGCCCGGCGCGTCGACCAGTGGGCCCAGGCTCTGGCGGCCATGCAGCTGCCCCCGGCTGCGCGCGTGGCCATCCTGCTGCCCAACGGCCTGAACGCCATGTGCGCAGACCAGGCCACGCTGGCCACGGGTTGCGTGCCCGTGCCCCTGCACGCCATCGACAACCCCGGCAGCATCGCCTACATCCTGTCGGACTGCGAAGCGTCGATGCTGATCGTGGGCCAGGCGGAACAGTGGGCCAAGGTCCAGGCGGTCGGCACGCCGTTTCCGGCGCTGCGCGCCGTGGTCATCGCCGACGACGATGCCGCGGCCATCGCCGCCCTGCCACCCACGGAAGGCGGGCCCATCGTGGGGTCGCTGGCACAGTGGCTGGCGGGTGCGCAGCACGCCGCCACGTCGGCTGCGACACCGGCCACGTATGTGCCGCCCGCAGAGGACGACCTGGCCGCCATCGTCTACACCTCCGGCACCACCGGCAAGCCCAAGGGCGTGATGCTGACCCACCGCAATGTGGTGAGCGACGTGAAGGCCGTGCTCGAGCGCATCGCGCCCACGGTGGACGATGTGTTTTTGTCGTTCCTTCCGCTGTCGCACACCTTCGAACGCACGGGCGGCTACTACCTGCCGATTGCCGCAGGCAGCTGCGTGGCCTATTCGCGGTCGGTGGGGCAGTTGGGCGAAGACCTCAAGACCGTGCGCCCCACCGGGCTGGTGTCAGTGCCGCGCATCTATGAGCGCATCCACGCCAAGCTGCTCGAAAAGCTGTCGCCCTCGCCCTGGAAAATGCAGCTGTACGAGGCCGCCCAGCACAAGGGCTGGACGCAGTTTTGCGCCACGCAGGCTCTGGCCGACCCGGGGGCTGACGAGGGCCGGGCAGCAGGCTGGATGGCCGCCCTGCCCTGGCCGCTGCTGCAGATGCTGGTGGCCAAGCCGCTGCTCGCGCAGTTCGGCGGGCGCGTGCGCGTGGCCGTGAGCGGCGGCGCACCGCTGTCGCCCACCATCGCCAAGTGCTTTCTGGGCCTGGGCCTGCCGCTCATCCAGGGCTACGGCATGACCGAGACCGCGCCCGTGGTGTCGGTGAACTCGCTGGACGACAACGACCCGGCCTGCGTGGGCAAGGCCCTGCCGGGCGTGGAAGTGCGCATCGGCGACAACCGCGAGCTGCAGGTGCGCGGCCCCATCGTGATGAAGGGCTACTGGAAGCGGCCCGAAGACACCGCCCGCATCCTGAGCGCCGACGGCTGGCTGGGCACGGGCGACCAGGCCGACATCGTGGGCGGTCGCATTTACATCAAGGGCCGCATCAAGGAGATCATCGTCACCTCCACCGGCGAAAAGGTGCCACCCGGCGACCTGGAACTGGCCCTGCTGGCCGACCCGCTGCTGGAGCAGGCCTTTGTCGTGGGCGAAAACCGCCCGTTCATCGCCTGCGTGGCGGTGCTCAAGCGTGACGAGTGGCAACGGCTGGCCGCGGACCTGGGCCTGTCCGCGCAGGATGCCGACAGCCTGAACCACCCGAGCGTGCACCGCGCGGTGCTGGCCCGCATCGAGAAGAACACCGCCAGCTTTGCCCGCTACGCCGTGCCGCGCGCCGTGCACTGCACGTTGGAGCCGTGGACGATTGAAAACACCTTCATGACACCCACGCTCAAGCTCAAGCGCAACAACCTGACGGCGTATTTTGCGGAAGCTATCGACGGGATGTACTTGAAACCGGGTGGGCGCTAATTGGGAGCGGCGGCCTGCCACTGCGGCAGGTATTGCGCCACCATCGACTCCACCACCTCGGCCTGCAGGGCATCGCGTCGGCGCTTGAGCGGGTCGCGATCGCCCTGCCCGCTCATCCACCGCTTGAAACGGGCGAAGGCCAGGGGATGCAAGGTGTTCATGCGGGCCATGGCTCCGCTGGAAGCAACGACCACCGCGCTGAATGGAGGCGCGTCCATCAGCACATGGGCCTTTCGGGCCTGGGTCACCCAGAAGTCGTCTTCATCGTCGCTCATTCGAATAGGGTGTGGATCTTCGCCCTGCTGTTCACGCCGCAAGATGTCCACTTCAAAGCCGTCCTGGTTGACGGCGGTGTATTTGTCCAGATCCTTGATGCGAAAGGTCTTGTCCACTTTTCGGAGCAGCCCGATCATGGAGCTGTCCACGCGGGCCAAGGCGGTGGCAAAGTGCAATCGCTTGCGAACGTCCCATAGCAAATCGATGTCCCGCGTGGCAACTGCATCGTCATCCACGACGACACCCGCAGCCGCTTCGTAGGCATAGAGCGCATGGGTGCCCACGACGCGAAAGAAATCGCTCAACCCCGATGAAGTCATGCGGTCCAGCACCTTGACCACGATGGGGTCGACGCGGCCTACCCGCAGAGCACGGTTCATGCGCTCGTGCTCCTTGCGCTTTTCTGCCAGCGCGGTCAGACGTTCTTGCGCCAGTTGCTTGCGCTCCAGAAAGCGGGCGTAGGCGCGCTCTGTCTCGGGTGTTTTGGGCCCCAGGCTTTTTTCCGCGCCCTTGGGGCTGGTTCGCACCAGGTAGACAGCCTCCGGAGCCGATGGCGGCCCCTTGTGCCAGTACATTCCGCCGCGTACTTGAGATGCTTCGCGCTCCGCATCTTCCCAAGCTTCGAACACCGAAACCGCATCGATGTATTGGCGGGCAACGTTGGGACGGATTTCAAGCATTCGGTATAAATTTCAAAAATACGAAAATATACCGAACTCTCAATTAAATCAATAGGTTATTCAACCATTTATTCAACAGAAACTGCCGAAGGAAGTGCGAACAACCCGTCATTGGCATACGCCACCCCAAACCGGTTCGCCAAGAAGTCCCCCAGCCGCACCGCCTCTTGCCCCACAAACCCGTGCTGCGGCAACTGTCCCAGTGCCACCAGGTCCAGCGCCGTGCAGATACCCGCCGCGGTGGTGAGCTGGATGGCGCTGAGCCTGTGCCCGGCCACCTCGGTGCCCACGATGCGGGCCGAATACGAGTCCTGCACCAGCCGCCCGCCGCGCATGCCCGCCGCCGTGGCAAAGATGACGATCACGTCTTGGTCGGTGGTGGGCACCGCCGTCTCCAGAATGTCTTTCAGCAGGTCTCGCCGCTCGCGCAGGCGCAGGTCGTTGAGCAGCAGCTTCAGGATGGCGCAGTGGCCGGGGTAGCGGATGGATTGGTAGTCCACCTGCCGCGCCCTGCCCGCCAGGGTTTCGGTCAGCGTACCCAGGCCCCCTGAGGTGTTGAAGGCCTCGTATTCAACGCCATCCAGCGCAAAAGTCTCCAGCCCTTCCAGCGCCGGGACGGTGGTGCGTACACCGTCCACAATGGCTTCGCAGGGGTTGCAGTACTCGTTGATCAAGCCTTCGGTGCTCCAGGTCAGGTTGTAGCGCAGGGCGCCCTGCGGATAGCGCGGCAGCGCCCCAACGCGCATGCGCAAGGTGTGCATGGTGTCGAACCGGCGGGCCAGATCGTTGCCCACGATGCCGATGAACCCCGGCGCCAGGCCACACTGGGGCATGAGCACGCTGCCTGCGCCAGCAGCCGCCAGCGAGCGGATGTCCTGCGTGCTCTGCACGTCCTCGGTCAGGTCGAAGTAGTGCACCCCGGCCTTCACACACAAAGTAGCCACTGGTACGGCACGGTGGAAAGGCAGTGCGTTCAGCACCGCGAATCGGCCTGCAATGGCGGCCTCCAGACTGGCGTCATCGGAAATCGACCGCGTAGCGACACCGAGGGCGGCCACCTCGGCCAGGCGTACGGGGTCCCGGTCGGCAACCTCGATGTCGTAGTCCCCAGACTGCTGCAGCAGCAATGCCATGGCGAAGCCGATGTGACCGGCGCCCAGTATGGTCACGGCAAGGCGCCCTGCTGACGGTTGGCCCTGTGATTGGAAGGATGTGGATTGCATGGCGTACTCCTGGTGGCATTGCCCCGGCCTGCATGTGGGGCCATCAAGGGGATAGTGCATTGATGCTAGGCGGGAGCACTGTCGATGTGTAGTACCTAAAACGTCGAAAACCCTTTAGTCTTAGGTCGTATCGGCGATTCCTATCGCCTCAATGACTTATTGATAGACGAAGGCCTGCATGACCCCCTTGGACGACACCGACCGCCAGTTGCTCAGCCTGCTGCAAGCCAATGCCCGCGAAGGCACTGCCAACCTCGCGCGCAAACTAGGATTGGCGCGCACCACCGTGGTGGCGCGCATTGCCCGCCTGGAGAGATCTGGCGTGGTGGCTGGCTATGGCGTGCGCCTGGGGCCGCAGCTGGAGGCCTTGGCCGTTCGGGCGTGGTGCTCCCTGAGCGTCTTGCCCAGGACTGCCCCGGCCGTGCTGCGCGCCCTGCAGGCCATGCCCGAGGTGGAAGAAGTCTCGGCCGTGAGCGGGCCGTTCGACTACCTGGTGTTTCTTCGCTGCACCAGCCACGAGCAGCTCGACACGTTGCTCGACCGCCTGGGCCAGCTCGACGGGGTGCACCAGACGCAGACCAGCATCGTGCTCAGCCGCAAGATCGACCGTCGGAGCGTGGGGTGACCGATCCACGTCACGCACCCCGGGGCAGATCCGATTGCTATCAATAAAATAGCTATCAGCGCTTTGCTAGCAAGCGGCAGAGGCCATTTTTACCCTTATGCAGGCCAGGCGAATCAAGCAGACCGCGCAGATCACGCATCGAACTGCGTCGGGTTCTTGCCCTGGATGGGCGCGTAAAACGCCTTGATGCTCGCCATATCGCGCTCCACATCGCCCGTGGGTTCGAACACCGGCCCCAGACCGCCTACCTTGCGGCCGTAATCCACAAACGCCAGCACGATGGGCACGCCGGCCTGCTGGGCGATGTAGTAAAAACCCGTCTTCCAATGGCCCGTCTTGCCGCGCGTGCCCTCGGGCGGCACGATGAGCTGCATGGGGCCGTCGGCATCCCGCATGGCCTGGGCCGAGCTGGCCACCAGGTTGTTCGCCTGATTCCGATTCACCGGAATGCCGCCCAGCCAGCGCATCACGCCACCAAACGGCGCCCTGAACAGGCTCTGCTTGCCCATCCAGTACACCCGCAGGCGCAGCGAAAAAGCCAGCATCAGCGTGTACGGCAGGTCCCAGTTGCTGGTGTGCGGCGCGGCGATCAGCACGCTTTTGGCAGCATGGGCGGGCAAGGCGCCCTCCACCCGCCAACCCGTCAGGCGCAAGGTGGCGCGCGACAGGGCGCGCAGCAGGGTGTTGGCAACCGGCGTGTCAAAAATCGTGTGGTGCATGGGGAATACAGCGGCAAGCAGGGCCGCAGGACGCGGCGGCACGACCGGTCCTGCAGACATCACAGGTCGTACATCAGAAGAAAAGCGCCGCGAGTATCGCCGATGCCGCCTTGGCCCTGCCTTGCGGCTGGACAAGGGCTGGAGTCATTCTGGCGGTGTATACGCCAAGCACTACTGTTTTGATAGCTATTGGCGCTTGCCTAGCAAGCGGTAGCACCGAATTTTTCTCATATTCACAGGCTGGCGCGGCCGGCAAGCGGGTGGGATAATCGGGCCGTCCTTACCCCTGCAGCCTTGCGCGCGCCCTGCCGGTGTGCGCCGCTACAGCCCTCTCTTTTGTCTTGCTTCTATCTCCCTTGCCTTTTGTGACTGCCGTGGAATCCCCTGCTTTGAGCCCCTGGCGCATGTCCGTCGCGCCCATGATGGATTGGACTGACCGCCACTGCCGGTACTTCCACCGCCTGCTGACGCGCCAGACCCTGCTGTACACCGAGATGGTCAACGCTGGCGCCATCATCCACGGCGGTACCGAGCGCCACCTGCGCTTCAACACCGAAGAGCACCCGGTGGCCCTGCAGTTGGGCGGCAACGAGCCCGACAAACTGGCCCACGCCGCGCGGCTGGGCGAGGAATGGGGCTACGACGAGATCAACCTGAACTGCGGCTGCCCCAGCGACCGGGTGCAGCGCGGCGCCTTTGGCGCCAGCCTGATGAAGGCGCCACAGCTGGTGGCCGACTGCGTGAAGGCCATGAAGGACGTCGTGGATGTGCCGGTGACGGTCAAGCACCGCATAGGCATCGACAAGGCAGAAGACTACGGCTTCGTGCGCGACTTCATCGGCACCGTGGCCGAGGCGGGCTGCACCGTGTTCATCGTGCACGCACGCAACGCTTGGTTGCAGGGCCTGAGCCCGAAGGAAAACCGCGACATTCCGCCCCTGCGCTACGAGGTGGTGCACCAGCTCAAGGCCGAGTTTCCGCAGTTCACCATCGCCATCAACGGCGGCATCCAGACCGACGATGTGGTGCTGCAGCAGCTGGAGCACCTGGACGGCGTGATGATCGGCCGCGAGGCGTACCACAACCCCTGGTGGATGGCGCGCTGGGACCAGCTCTACTACGGCAGTCAGGGTGGTACGCCCTGCCCCCTGACCCGCGAAGAGGTGGAGCTGGCCATGGTTGAGTACATGGAGCGCGAGGCCGCCCTGTACGGCACCCCCTGGCCCCACATCGCCCGCCACATGCTGGGCCTGCGCCACAGCCTGCCCGGCGCCCGCATCTGGCGCCAGGTGTGGAGCAACCACCTGCTCAAGGACCGCCCTGCGCGAGAGGTGCATGCGTTGGCCATGGCGTCCTATGTCAACACCGCGCCGGACGCTGCTGCAGAACCAGTGGCTCAGGCCGTAGCCTGACGCGGCGTTTTGGCGGGATGCAAGGTGCTGGAATCCGGGCTTTCCGTAACACCAGGCGCGCAGCCCGCCGTGTTTGTGCGCCCGCCCATGGTGGCCGATGCGCCCCGCTTCATCGCGCTGGCCTGCCAAAGCCGTGCGCTGCACGCGCCCTGGACCACCGCACCGTGCGATGCAAAGGCGTTCTCGGACTTCCTGGCAATAATGGACTCGCGCAGCAACCACAGCTTTCTGGTGTGCCTGCGCTCCGCTGACGGCGCCGAAGAGATGGCCGGCGTGATCAACATCACCCAGATCGTGATGTCAGCGTTTTGCAGTGGTTATCTCGGGTACTACGCGTTCGCGGGCCATGAGCGGCAAGGGCGCATGCGCGCAGGCTTGCAGCAAGTGCTGCTGCACGCGTTTGAGGTCTTGAAGCTGCACCGCCTGGAGGCCAACATCCAGCCCGGCAACCTGCGCTCCATCGCACTGGTACGGTCCTGCGGGTTCGTGCAGGAGGGGTTTTCGCCGCGCTACCTGAAAATCGACGGACACTGGCGGGACCATGAGCGCTGGGCTGTTCTGGCGGACTGAGTGCTGTGGCGGGCCGTGACAGTGTCGGCCGGCGCGCCATGATGGGCCATCGTCCGGCACGGCGCCTTTGCATTTGCGAACACACTTGGTGAAGCGATCAACAAGGACGCTGGCAGCTATGCTCTGTGGGCGGGGAACCTGTGCCTGCGATTGCACTCTTCCCCATTCAACAACAACATCCGAGACACGGCATGCCATCGCTTGATTTCGATCTGGAGGAATCCAACTTCCGCGCGTTCTATGCGCAACAGTCCGCCGCGCTGGAGGATGCTTGTGCGGCGCTGACAGCGCTGGTGGCGGCCACCGTCACTCAGGCGGGCGGGGTGGACATCACCAAGGTCGAGGGCCGGGTGAAGGATGCCGACGAGTGCATCCGCAAGTTCATTCGCAAATACCGCCCGGCGCTGGAAGAAAGCAACACCCCGTACGACATCCAGAGCTACATCACCGACCTGATCGGCGTGCGCGTGGTGTGCCTGTACGAGGACGAGTTGGAGAAGATCGCCCAGATCATGCGTGCGCACTTCGCGGTGATCGACGTGACCGACAAGGTCAGCGCGGTGGAGAGCACCGAGGCGTCGTTCGGCTACAAGGGCCTGCACCTGGATTTGCGCCTTTCTGCCGCGGAGCGCTCATTGCCGGAGCATGCTGCCTATGCGCATCTGCCCTTCGAGCTGCAGGTGCGCACCATCATCCAAGACTCCTGGAGCGTGCTGGACCACCGCATCAAGTACAAAAAATCGATCCCGGGCCAGCTCAAGCGGCGCATCAATGTGCTGTCGGCCCTGTTCGAGCTGGCCGACCGCGAGTTTCGCCAGATTCGCGACGCCACCGCCGCCGAACTGCTGCAGGCGCCGGACGAAACCGCAGAGCCCCTGCCCGACGCTGAAGCAGACGGCGACGTGGACGGCGCGCGCGCACCTGCCAAGGTGGCTGCGGGGAGCAGCGAACTCAACGCCTTCACCTTCTTGAAGATCGCGACCCATTTTTTCAAGGAATTCGAGTTCGAACCGTCCAAAGTCGATAGCTTTGTGGACGACATCCAGGTGTGGTCGCCCAGCATGACGCGCGCACGCTTCAATGCGTTGATGCGGGAGACCGTGGGGGTGGTCAAGCGCTACAAGCAGCATTTTGAAGAGCACAACCCTAAAGCGAGCTTTAACCCGTACACGGTGATCCGGCACTGCTTGTACCTGAGTAACAAAACAGCATTTCGTCCGGCATTGCGCAACTCGGCAAGGGAATCTTTTGAATCTTGGCTACAGGAGCATGGCGAGCCGAAAGCACACTGAACAGAGTAAAACTGCGTGCAGCGAAGAACCACAAAGCGCCAACAGCTATAACTACGATAGCAACCAGATGATTGAAGGTGCAGGATCAGCACCCTTGAAAGCCCACACCAGCCCTGTCGCATAGGTGACTTGAAACTGGTGGTTATCCTCCATGCGCTTGTTACCAAGTGCTGCTATATTGCACTGCAACATAACGGAGTTTCGCCCATGCTGTACCACATCTACGAGACACAGCGCTCTCTGATGGAGCCCTTCACTGATTTCGCTCAAGCAGCTGCCAAGCTCTACAGCAATCCCCTGTCGCCCTTCAGCCAGAGCCCCGTCGCGCAGCGCATGTCCGCGGGCTACGACCTGCTGTACCGCCTGGGCAAGGACTACGAAAAGCCATCGTTCGACATTCCTTCGGTGGATGTGGATGGCGTCGGCGTGGCGGTGCATGAACGCATCGAGGTGGACAAGCCGTTTTGCGAGTTGCGCCGCTTCAAGCGCTTCTCGGACGACCCCGCGACCCTGGTCAAGCTCAAGGCCCAGCCTGTGGTGCTGATCGTGGCGCCCCTGTCGGGCCACTACGCCACGCTGCTGCGCGATACCGTGCGCACCATGCTCAAGGACCACAAGGTCTACATCACCGACTGGAAGAACGCCCGCCTGGTGCCCCTGGCCGACGGTGAGTTCCACCTGGACGACTATGTGAACTACGTGCAGGACTTCATCCGCCACCTGCAAGGCATCTACGGCAACTGCCACGTGATCAGCGTCTGCCAGCCCACGGTGCCGGTGCTGGCCGCCGTGTCCCTGATGGCCAGCCGGGGCGAGACCACGCCGCTGACCATGACCATGATGGGCGGCCCCATCGACGCGCGCAAGTCGCCCACGGCGGTGAACAATCTGGCCACGAACCGCAGCTACGAATGGTTCGAGAACAACGTGATCTACCGCGTGCCGGACAACTTCCCCGGCGCCGGCCGCCGCGTGTACCCCGGCTTCCTGCAGTACACCGGCTTCGTGGCAATGAACCCCGACCGGCATGCCACCAGCCACTACGACTACTTCAAGGACTTGATCAAGGGCGACGACGCGAGCGCGGAAGCCCACCGCAAGTTCTACGACGAATACAACGCCGTGCTGGACATGGACGCGGACTACTATCTGGAAACCATCGAGACGGTGTTCCAGGAATACAAGCTGGTCCACGGCACGTGGGATGTGCGCTCGCCCGACGGCAAGATCGAGCGCGTGCGCCCGGAAGACATCAAGACCACGGCGCTGTTCACGGTCGAGGGTGAGCTCGATGACATCTCGGGCTCCGGCCAGACCGAAGCCGCGCACGGCCTGTGCAGCGGCATCGTGCACAAGGAGCGCCACCTGGAAGCCAAGGGCGCCGGCCACTACGGTATTTTCAGCGGCCGCCGCTGGCGCGAAGTGGTGTACCCGCAGGTGCGCACCTTCATCCACGAGTACGAAAAGCCCCAGAAGAAAGCTGTCGCGCGCGTGATCGAGACGCCGGACGACAACCCGCCCCGCCACGCCACGCCGGCCCCGAAGACGATTGCTGCTGCCAAGCCTGCAGCACCCAAAGCGGCGGAGTCCAAGGCCGCGGCCAAAGCCACAGTGAAAACAACGGCCAAGGCGACAGTAAAAACTGCAGCGAAAGCAGCAGCCAAGCCGGCAGCCAAACAACTTGCGGCCAAACCAGCAGCCAAGGCCGCGCCCAAGCCAGCGGCCAAAGCCGTCGCTGCTAAGGTTGCCAAAGTTACCAAGGTTGCCGGCACGGCGACAGCTGCACCGGAGACATCGTCAGCGCCCGCTGTCGCGACCCGGTGGGTGACACCGCCAGCAGCCGGTCGTACCAAGGCGACCGGTGCCGCCAGCCCCGCAGCAGCGGCACCCACTGCCGATACGCCCGCACTGGCCAAGGCCTCTGTCACAGCCGCTCCCACGCCGCGCACCCGCCCCCGTGCGGCGCGCAAGGCTTGATCGCCGCACTGACGACCACACCCCCGCCGCCCGCCGCCGTTGCCGCGCTCGCGGCGCGGATCGACGCTGCCCTGCCGCAGACGCAGTGCACGCGCTGCGGCTACCCGGACTGC
Organism: Acidovorax sp. LjRoot194; assembly: GCF_964253015.1. NCBI lineage: Bacteria > Pseudomonadati > Pseudomonadota > Betaproteobacteria > Burkholderiales > Comamonadaceae > Acidovorax > Acidovorax sp. LjRoot194. Next base: position 3,115,741 of record NZ_CAXUQB020000001.1, read on the forward strand.
GCCTCGTACGCGCAAGCCATCGCAGCAGGCGCGGCCGCCATCAACCAATGCCCACCGGGTGGCGCCGAAGGCATTGCCCGGCTGGCGGCAATCACGGGCCAGGCCATTGCGCCCCTGAGTGCCGAGCACGGCCAGGAGGCGCCGCGCGCCGTGGCGTTCATCGACGAGGCCTGGTGCATAGGCTGCACCCTGTGCATCAAGGCCTGCCCTACCGATGCGATCGTCGGGTCCAACAAGGTGATGCACACGGTGATCGAGCCGTATTGCACCGGGTGCGAGTTGTGCATTCCGGTCTGCCCGGTGGACTGCATCCAGCTGGAGAACGTGACCGGCACCGCCACGGGCTGGGCGGCCTGGTCCCAGCCTTTGGCACGGCAGGCCCAGCAGCGCTACGCGGCACACCGGGAGCGGTTGCCGCTGGAGGCTGTGACGGATGACGAGGAATCTGGTGGTGCCATGACGGCGGGACCATCTTTCGGTCATGCCTCTGGCACGGGCGCTGGCACAGGTGCTGGCCCTGAAGACTCTGCACCAGCACCGGGTGACGCGGGCAAAGCCCAGGCCGCGCGCCAAGCCGCCATTGCTGCTGCCATGGAGCGCGCCCGCCAGCGCCGCGCTCAGGGACCGGGCTAGCAGCCAAGCGCAAGGCCGAGAGCCCAAGAGCCCAAAATCCAGCATCCGCTGCACCGACAGGCGGCCGTCGAAGCGCGGGCCCCTTAGCCGAAAGGCTCAGCGCGCTGCCAGCGTCTTGTACACACCGCAGCCCAGGTACAGGTCGCCCACGCGGCTCACGTACGACATCTTGGTCTGCACCGCGCCTGAGGCCGGGTTGACGATGTCGTACTCCACCCAGCCTGGCGCCTGGTCGGCCTGCGCGACGATGTCGCTCACCAGTTGGTCGCCTGCAATGCCCGGAATGTCCTGCACCCGCGTGCCCACCTTGGCCGGGTTGCCGCCAAAGGCACGGTATGTGCCCCCGGTGTCCAGAGCAAACACGTACATGTCGCGGTCATGGTAGGGCTGGCCCTTGTCGGTGATGCTGCGCAGAAACTGGTCGTGCGAGGTGCTCTTGTGTAAGGCCACCGCCCTCTTCACCAACGCCACGGCCTCTTCCGCCGTGCCTTGCTGCAGACGGAAGGCAGACACCGCGCGCGACAGCGTGGAGGCGCGGCTTTGCAACGCCTCGGCCTGCTGCACCGCATGGCCCACCATCTGGGCGTTGTGCTGGGTGATCTGGTCCAGCTGCTGCACGGCGGCGCTGACTTCGCGCAGGCCGGTGCTCTGCTCGGTGCTGGAGCCTGATATCTCGCTCATGCTGGCCGCCACGCTGCGGATCCCGCTGGCCATGTCGGCAATACCCTCGCCGGCAGACCGGATGAGGCCCGCGCTGGTTTCCACCTGGCTCACCGATGCCCCGATCAACTCGCGGATCTCGCGGGCGGCGTCGCCCGAGCGCTTGGCCAGGGTGCGCACCTCGGCCGCCACCACCGCAAAGCCCCGGCCCTGCTCGCCCGCGCGTGCGGCTTCGACCGCGGCGTTCAGGGCCAGGATGTTGGTCTGGAACGCAATGCTGTCGATGACGCCGATGATCTCGGTCATGCGGCGCGCGCCCTGCTGGATCGCCTCCACCGAGTGCACGGCTCGGTCCATCGCCTGCGCGCCCTGGTCGGCAGCCTGGCGCACCTGGGCGGCGCGCGCGTCGGCGCTCTGGGCTGTCTGGGCGTTGTTCTGCACGGCGGACGACAGCTGCTCCACGCTGGCCGCGGTCTGCTCCAGGTTGGCGGCCTGCTGCTCGGTGCGGTCGGCCAGCGACCGGTTGCCCTCGGCCAGGCTTTGCCCTGCATGGGCCACCAGCGCCGCGTTGCTGCGGATGTCGGCCACCATCGACGACAGCGTGATCACCATGCGGTCGAGCGACTGCGCCATCTCGGCGGCCTCGTCGCGGCCAATGCTGGTGCCAGAGCGTGCGCACAGGTCGCCGCCGCGCGTGCGCTCGATGGCCTCGGCCAGCGTCGCCAGGTCTGCCGACAGGCTGGCGTAGAGCGTCAGCAGTGCATACAGCACCACCACCACGGCCAGTGCCAGCAGCCACCATGCGGCGGCAGTGGCAGCCAAGGCCAGTGCTACGGCCACCAGCACACCCAGCGTCAACAGCTTGCCGGGCAGGCGCCACCTGCGCATCCACCAAAGGCCCGGGCGCAACGGCAGGAATCCTGGCATCGTGTCTCCTCTTGTAGTTCTAGCAAATGGCCGGAATCCTAGGGGGACGCACTTACGGTGAATTGACACAGCGCGGCGCCCACGGGTTTGCACTGATGCCGCGCCCCGGCGCTCGGAAGCCGGGCCCCACCCATCGCCCATAATGGCGCCCCATGAACCCCCTGCTTTCCCACCTCCAGCCTTACCCGTTCGAGCGGCTGCGGCAGCTCTTTGCCGGGGTGACGCTTCCCACCCACTACAGCCCGATCAGCCTGGGCATGGGGGAGCCGCGCCATCCTACACCGCAGTTCATCAAGGACGCACTCAGTACCAACCTCAGTGGCCTGGCCAGTTACCCCGCGACAGCAGGAGACCTGAAGCTGCGCGAAGCCTTCACCGGCTGGCTGGAGCAGCGCTACGCGCTCAAGCTCGACCCTGCCACCCAGGTGCTGCCGGTCAACGGCTCGCGCGAGGCGCTGTTCGCGTTTGCGCAGACGGTCATCGACCCATCCAAAGGCCAGCCGCTGGTGGTCTGCCCCAATCCGTTCTATCAAATCTACGAAGGCGCAGCCTTGCTGGCGGGCGCCCAGCCGTACTACGCAGCGAGCGACCCGGCGCGCAATTTCGCGGTCAACTGGGATACCGTGCCCGAGGCGGTGTGGCAGCAAACGCAACTGCTGTTTGTGTGCTCGCCCGGCAACCCCACCGGCGCGGTGATGCCACTCAATGAATGGCAAAAACTGTTTGAACTGAGCGACCGCTACGGGTTCATCATCGCCTCGGACGAGTGCTACAGCGAAATCTACTTCCGCGACGAGCCTCCGCTCGGTGGCCTGCAGGCCGCAGAGCGGCTGGGCCGGCGCGATTTCAAGAACCTGATCTCATTCACAAGCCTGTCCAAGCGCAGCAACGTGCCGGGCATGCGCAGCGGCTTCGTGGCGGGCGACGCTGCCCTGATCAAGGCCTTCTTGCTGTACCGCACCTACCACGGCAGTGCCATGAGTCCCATCGTGCAGGCGGCCAGCATCGCGGCCTGGGGTGACGAGCAGCACGTGGTGGAAAACCGCGCGCGCTACCGCAAGAAGTTCGCCCAGGTCACCCCGCTGCTGGCCGGCGTGATGGATGTGGCGCTGCCCGACGCAGGTTTCTACCTGTGGGCCAAGGTGCCCGACGCGCTGGGCATGACGGACGCCGAGTTCGCGCGGGCCCTTTTGGCTCAATACAATGTCACGGTGCTGCCCGGCAGCTACCTGGCCCGCGAGGCCCAGGGCAGCAACCCCGGCGCCCAGCGCGTGCGCATGGCCCTGGTGGCCGAAACCGAAGAATGCGTGGAAGCCGCGCTGCGCATCGTGCAATTCATCCAATCCCGTACTGCCTGATCCAATCTCCGATCCACAGACGACCGACTTACCGACAGATCAAATAGACCAATAGATCAATAGACCGACGACACCATGACACAACAACTGCAAACCCTCATCGACAACGCCTGGGACAACCGTGCCAGCCTCTCGCCTGCCGCCGCCCCCAAGGAAATCCAGGACGCTGTCGAGCACGTGATCGCCGAGCTGAACAACGGCACGCTGCGCGTCGCCACCCGCGAAGGCGTGGGCCAGTGGACCGTGCACCAGTGGATCAAGAAGGCCGTGCTGCTGTCGTTCCGCCTGAAGGACAACGAGCTCGTGAAGGCCGGCGACCTGGGCTTCTACGACAAGGTGCAAACCAAGTTCGCCCACCTGACTGCCGATGAAATGAAGGCCACCGGCGTGCGCGTGGTGCCGCCTGCCGTGGCCCGCCGCGGCAGCTTCATCGCCAAGGGCGCGATCCTGATGCCGTCGTACGTGAACATCGGCGCCTACGTGGGCGAAGGCACCATGGTCGACACCTGGGCCACCGTGGGCTCGTGCGCGCAGATCGGTGCCAACGTCCACCTGTCGGGCGGCGTGGGCATCGGCGGCGTGCTGGAGCCCCTGCAGGCCGGCCCCACCATCATTGAAGACAACTGCTTCATCGGCGCGCGCTCTGAAGTCGTCGAAGGCGTGGTGGTCGAAGAGCACTCGGTGCTGGGCATGGGCGTGTACCTGGGCCAGAGCACCCCCATCTTCAACCGCGCCACGGGCGAGATCAGCTACGGCCGCGTGCCCACCGGCTCGGTGGTGGTGAGCGGCAACCTGCCCAAGACCGCCGCCAATGGCACGCCGTACAGCATGTACGCCGCCATCATCGTCAAGCAGGTGGATGCGCAAACCCGCTCCAAGACCAGCATCAACGACCTGCTGCGCGACTGACCGGGCAGCGAGTTATTGACCGCAGCACCCGCCGTGCGGCACGATCAGCGCCACAGACGATAAAGACGACAACCCGAGGGACACACCATGAGCACGATGGAACGGATTCTCCGCCTGATGGCCGAGAAAAAGGCGTCCGACGTCTACCTGTCGGCCAACGCGCCGGCGCTGATCAAGATCAACGGCGAGTGCGTGCCGATCAACAACCAGATCCTGCCCGCCGACGCGCCGCGCAACTTGCTGTCCGAAGTGGTCCCCCCGGACCGCATCGAAGAGCTGGAAGAAACCGGCGAGCTCAACATGGGCGTGCCGCTCAGCGGTGTGGGCCGGTTCCGCGTCAGCGCCATGCGCCAGCGCGGCAGCTACGCGGTGGTGATCCGCTTCATCTCGCAGCACATCCCTGAATTCGACTCGCTGGGCCTGCCGCCCGTGCTGCGCGACCTGATCATGGAAAAGCGCGGCCTGGTGCTGGTGGTGGGTGCCACGGGCTCGGGCAAGAGCACGACACTGGCGTCGATGATCGACACCCGCAACGAAGCGCTCACCGGCCACATCCTCACCATCGAGGACCCGGTCGAATACCAGTTCAAAAACAAGAAATCCATCGTCAACCAGCGCGAGATCGGCAGCGACACGCAGTCCCTGCAGACCGCGCTGAAGAACGCGCTGCGCCAGGCGCCTGACGTGATCCTGATCGGCGAAATCCGCGACCGCGAGACCATGTCGGCCGCTATTGCGTACGCGCAATCAGGCCACTTATGCCTGGCCACCCTGCACGGCAACAACAGCTACCACGCGCTCAACCGCATCCTGTCGTTCTACCCCGTCGAAGTGCGCCCCACGATGCTGGGCGACCTGGCGTCGGCGCTCAAGGCCATCGTCTCGCAGCGCCTGGTGCGCAAGACCGACGGCGGCCGCGTGCCGGCGGTGGAGGTCATGCTCAACTCCAAGCTCGTCTCCGAGTTGGTGGAAAAGGGTGATTTCTCGGGCGTGAAGGAAGCCATGGAAAAGTCCATGGCCGAAGGCTCGCAGACCTTTGAAGAAGCCTTGGCCCAGCTCATCATGGACGCCAAGATCGACCGCAAGGAAGGCATTGCCTACGCAGACTCGCCCACCAACCTGATGTGGCGCCTGCAAAACGACTTTTCGCTGGCCGCCAACGCCGCCAAAGCCCAGAAAGAAGCGCGTGACGCGCCGGACGACCAGCCCTCTTTCACCGAGATCGTGCTGGACGTCAAACCCACCGCTTGAACGACACCACTCCCGCCCCCGATGTCCCGCACACTGCACCTCGCTGAACAGCTCATTGCCCTGCCCTCCATCACCCCCGAAGACGCCGGGTGCCTTGAACTGCTCGCGACCCGCCTGGCACCCCTGGGGTTCGTGTGCGAACGCATCGACAGCGGCCCGGCAGATTTCCGCGTCAGCAATTTGTGGGCAAAAAGGCCTGTACCGCTGGATGGACGTGCGCAAGCAGCTATCAAAACCATAGTATTCGCTGGCCACACGGACGTGGTACCCACCGGGCCGCTGGCCCAGTGGAGCAGCGACCCGTTCGTGCCCACGCACCGGGACGGCAAGCTCTATGGCCGCGGCGCCAGCGACATGAAGACCTCGATTGCGGCCTTTGTGGTCGCGGTCGAGGAGTTTCTGGCCACCACGCCAGAGCCGCAGATCCAGCTGGCGTTTCTCCTGACCAGCGACGAAGAAGGTCCGTCGGTGGACGGCACCAAGGTAGTGATCGAGCAGCTCACCGCGCGCGGCGAAGCGCTGCACTACTGCATCGTGGGCGAACCCACCTCGGTCGAGCGCATGGGCGACATGATCAAGAACGGCCGCCGCGGCACCTTGAGCGGCAAACTCACCGTGCGCGGCATCCAGGGCCACATCGCGTACCCACAGCTGGCGCGCAACCCCATCCACCAGGCGCTGCCGGCATTGGCAGAGTTGGCCGCGACCGAATGGGACCAGGGCAATGCGTTCTTCCCGCCCACCAGTTGGCAGATCAGCAACATGCACGGCGGCACCGGTGCCACCAACGTGATTCCGGGCGACGTGGTGATCGACTTCAACTTCCGCTTCTCCACCGAGTCCACGGCCGAAGGCCTCAAGCAGCGCGTACATGCCCTGCTGGACCGCCACGGCCTGGAGTACGACCTGCGCTGGACCCTGGGCGGCCAGCCCTTCCTCACCACGCCGGGCGAACTGGTCAGCGCGGTGCAGCAGGCCATCACCGCCGAAACCGGCCTGACCACCGAGCTGTCCACCACCGGCGGCACCAGCGACGGCCGATTCATTGCGCAGGTGTGCCCCCAGGTGATCGAGATGGGGCCGCCCAACGCCACCATTCACAAGATCGACGAACACATCGTCGTGGCCGACATCGAGCCGCTCAAGAACATCTACCGCCGCACGCTGGAAAATCTGGATGCAGCGGTGAGGTCCGCAGCATGACGACCGTGCAAGAGCTCATCGACTCCGTCGCCGCACGCCTGGATGCAGCGGGGGTTGCCTTCGGTCACGGCACCACCAACGCCTTCGACGAGGCCGCCTGGCTGGTGCTCTGGCAGCTGGGCCTGCCCATCGATGACCTCGACAGCGTCGAAAACATGCCTATCACCGGGGAGCAGCGCGCCGAAGTGGAGTCACTGCTCAGCGACCGCATCGCCACACGCAAGCCTGCCGCCTACCTCACGCAAGAGGCTTGGCTGCAAGGCATACCCTTCTATGTGGACGAACGCGCCATCGTGCCGCGCAGCTTCATTGCCGAGCTGCTGGTCGATGGCAGCGTGGACGAATTCTTGAGCGAGAACACCCGCAGGGTGCTCGACTTGTGCACCGGCAACGGCAGCCTGGCCGTGCTGGCCGCTATGGCGTGGCCCGAAGTGGTGGTGACGGGTGCGGACATCTCGTCCGATGCCCTGGCCGTCGCGCGCATCAATGTCGACAAGCATGGCCTGCAAGACCGCATCACCCTGCAGCTGTCGGACGGCCTGGCCGCCCTGCCCGGCCCATGGGACCTGATTCTTTGCAACCCACCATATGTGAACGCAGCCAGCATGGCCGCACTGCCCGCGGAATACCGCGCAGAACCCGAACTGGCGCTGGCGGGCGGCACTGACGGCATGGACTTCATACGCCAGCTGTTTGCCGCAGCACCCGCCTGCATGAGCGAAGACGCTGTGATCGTTCTGGAGATCGGCAATGAGCGCGCGAACTTCGAAGCGGCGTTTCCCACGTTGCCCGCATACTGGATTGACACCAGTGCGGGCGAAGATCAAGTACTGCTGATTCAAAGAACCAGCCTCTTGCAGCTCTGATCCGTGGCCCACAGCACTTGGCCCGTGTTATCCACGGTAGCTGGCCCTGGCCAGACGTCGCCGGGCGTCGTGCTTGCTTGTACCGCAGTCACTTGCGCGCGTCAGTGGCTCTGTGGACTGATCCGGTCAGTGGGCACGCCATGGGCGATCGCCATGTTTGCCCTCCTTGCACTCGTTGTACTGCCCGCGCTGCAGGCACAGGAGCTGCCGCGCGGCGCCAGATTGTCGGAGCCTGTCGCTCGCGGATCCGTGGACTCCGTGATCTATGACCGCGACCAACGGAAAGTTCAGATTCAGGGCTGGAGCTTCAATGCATCAAATGCTGAGCCACCCTCCTCCTTCGTCGTACGCATCGACGGGCGCGAGGTTTCGATCATCGCCAAGCATCAGGTTGCGCGCGATGACGTCAACGCCAGTTTTCCGGGCGTGTCGCCCGCAATGGCTGGGTTCGTTCTCGACGTACAAACACCGAGGGATCTGAGCTGGGGGCAACATCCAGTCTCCGTCACCGCCAAGTGGAGCCATATCGAGCAAGACCTGGCCCCGGCGTCGGATCAAGCACGAGCATTTTCAACACTTGCCATTCCCGCTCGGCATTGGTGGCTCGCTGCATTGCTGACAGCATTTTTGGTCGTGCTGTTTGTGTGCAGCCGCATTTCGAGAGCGTCCGTTTTGGTGCGGCAACTCGATGCGGCACTTGCAAAGAATACCCGCCTGATTGCACTGCTGATCTTGGGAGCCTTCGCGATGCTGGTGGCGTCGGGATGGACTGGCGTGTCTTTGCAATTGCTGGTTGGCGATCCCGACAAGGCTGGATCGCATGCCTTTTTGGCACCTGAAAGCGGTATGCGGGCTGTAGCGCTGTCCCCACGTGCCATCCGGTCGGATGAGTGGCTGGTGATCACTCCCAGCGCTCTGGCCCAGGCGCACCATCAGCCCCCTTTCCCGATGATCAATCACCATCTGGGTAACGATGGCCAAAACATGATGATCATCGGGATGACTGGGGTGCCGGTACTTCATGTATCTGCTCTTGCACGGCCGGCTACCTGGGGCTTCTTCGTGCTACCGCTCCCCAACGCGCTGGCTTGGTATTGGTTTTTCCCCTTGTTTGCCTGTTTGCTGGCGTTGTGGGGGTTTCTGAACCAACTGGCCCCTACACGTTCATCCAGAAATTTGGTGCTGTCCCTTCTGTTCTGCTTGGCACCATATGCGACGGGATGGTCCTACTGGCCCTTGTACACAGTTTTTTTCGCTGTGGGCGCACTGTGGGCCATCATGTCGATGGTGCAGGCCGTCCAAGCAATGCGCATTTGGCTGCTGTCAGTGCTATTGGGTTTGTTCGCCGCGGGATTTGCATTGGTTCTGTATCCGCCTTGGCAAATTCCACTGGCTCTGCTGTGCTGCCTCTTGCTGCTCGCCTGGTGCGCAGACCAGCGACCAAAACCCCAGCGAATCTTTCTACCAGCACTTTTGCTGTCGGTAGCCATCGCTGCTGCACTGCTCGGGGTGTGGTGGTTCGATGCCAGAGATGCCATAGCCATCATGCAAGGCACGGTCTATCCGGGCGGGCGGGCAGCTCTGCAAGGTGGTGAGTTCCCTCTGTATTGGCTGACGCGCGGATACTCCAATCTGGACACACTGACGCATCTAGGGGCAAGCGAAACCAATGCGAGCGAGTTTGGAGCCTACTTTCTTCTACCCATTCCTTTGGCGCTCCTAGCTTGGCGACTGATTACGGGCCCCACAGGTCAACACCGATGGATGGCTTGCGCGTGGAGCGTGTTCACCGCCTGGACTTTGGTTTTTATCGTTTTTGGCGTACCGCTCTGGCTATCCAAAGCGTTGCTCTGGCATATCGTGCCATCCCATAGAGTAGATCTGGCGTTGGCACTGGGCTGCACGGTATTGCTCGCACTGGTACCCAGTGGGACACCTGCCCGCAACCATCAATACCGGTCAATCCACCTCTCGTCGCTGGCGACCGCCGCAGGCAGTGCATGCCTGATCACGGTCGCATTGCTGGCGCTGCCTGACGTTCTGTATCCCTCGCTCAGTCCAGTGTTCTTGACAACGATGGCCGTTGCAGGCTTTTTGATAGCTTACTGGCTATCTCTGGGCCAAATGTGGGCCGCCTTGTCGCTCCACCTGCTGCTGTACCTGATTGCAGCCGTAAGCTTCAATCCGATCGCTCGAGGCCCGGGTCAAATACAATTGCATCCAGCGGTACGTCCTTTCTTGCAGATTTCGGAGCCAGGAACCTCCGCTTCATGGAAGCGTGTGTTAACGGTCGGCATAGATAACGGCATGCGCGCCGCCATGTCGCTGGCTTCAGCGGGTGTCCCGGTGGTGAACGGTGTTTTCTACTATCCGCAGTTTTCACTGTGGGCAGAAATGCACCTCCCGCAAGCAGATATCCCTGTCGTCAATCGTTACCAGCATCTTTTTTTCGCTCCTGGGGAGGTCGAGCCTCCGAGCACATACCGCGTAAGTACCCGTTCACAGCTTTCGGACACGGTGTTCGTGACCATTGATGCAGCGCGCTTTGATTTCAAAGCGACCGGCGCTCAAGTGGTACTCACCAAAGAAGCTGATGCCGATCAATTTTTGAACAACCCTCAACTGCGGGTGCTCGGGAGGCACGCTGGTTGGGCGTGGTTTTCAGTACATCCTCAATGATTACCCTTAAAAACGTTACCCTGCGACGCGGCGCCAAAGTCGTGCTCGACAGTGTGTCTGCCACCATCAACCCCGGTGAAAACGTCGGTTTGGTGGGCCGCAACGGCGCGGGCAAATCCAGTCTGTTTGCGCTGCTCAGCGGCAAACTGCATGAAGACGGCGGCGACTTCCACATCCCCACCAGCTGGCGGATGGCCGAGGTGGCGCAGAACATGCCCGAGACCGATCAGTCGGCGACGGATTTTGTGCTGGAGGGCGACACCCGCCTGGCCGAGGTGCAGCAGCAGTTGCTTGACGCCGAGGCCAGTGACGATGGCATGGCCATCGCCCATGCGTATTCGGACCTGCACGATGCCGGCGCACACGACGCGGTTGCGCGAGCGCAGGCTTTGATTCTGGGCCTGGGTTTCCGCGTCAGCGAGCTCGAGAACCCGGTCGACAGCTTCTCGGGCGGCTGGCGCATGCGCCTGCAGCTGGCGCGCGCGCTGATGTGTCCGAGCGACCTGCTGCTGCTCGACGAGCCCACCAACCACTTGGACTTGGACGCCCTGGTCTGGCTGGAAGCCTGGCTCAAACGCTACGCCGGCACCATGATCGTGATCAGCCATGACCGGGAGTTCCTGGACGCCATCACCAATGTCACCCTGCAGATCCAGACAGGCCAGTTGAACCGCTACGGCGGCAACTACAGCAAGTTCGAAGAGTTGCGCGCGCAGCAGCTCGAGTTGCAACAAGCCAGCTTCTCCAAGCAGCAGGAGAAGATGGCCCACTTGCAGAAGTTCATCGACCGCTTCAAGGCCAAGGCCAGCAAGGCCAAGCAGGCGCAAAGCCGCGTCAAGCAGCTGGACCGCATGGAGAAGATTGCGCCCGTGCTGGCTGAGGCCGACTTCACCTTCGAATTCAAGGAACCGGCGAACCTGCCCAACCCGATGCTGGCCATCAGCGACGCCTCGTTCGGCTATGTGGACGAGGACGGCGTCCCGACCACCATTTTGTCGAACGTCAACCGATCGGTGCTGGCGGGCCAGCGCATCGGCATTCTAGGCGCCAACGGCCAGGGCAAGTCGACCCTGGTCAAGACCATCGCCCGCACCATGAAGGCGCTGGGCGGCAGCGTGACCGAAGGCAAGGGACTGAACATCGGCTACTTTGCGCAGCAAGAGCTTGATGTGTTACGCCCCGCGGAGAACCCGCTGGAGCACATGATTCGCCTGGCCAAGGAGCTGGGCCCGGATATCAAGCAACCGAGCCGCGAGCAAGACCTGCGCAGCTACCTGGGCACGTTCAACTTCACGGGCGACATGGTCAAGCAGGCCGTGGGCACGATGAGCGGCGGCGAAAAGGCCCGCCTGGTGCTGGCGATGATCGTCTGGCAGCGTCCCAACCTGCTGCTGCTGGACGAGCCTACCAACCACCTAGACCTGGCAACCCGTGAAGCCCTGGCGATGGCGCTCAACGACTTCGACGGCACCGTCATGCTGGTCAGCCATGACCGCGCGCTGCTGCGCTCGGTCTGCGAAGACTTCTGGATGGTGGGCCGTGGCGTCGTGGGACCGTTTGACGGGGACCTGGATGCCTACCAGCGCTATCTGCTCGACGAATCCCGGCGCCTGCGCGAGGAAGCACGCCAGGCCGATCAGGCGCAGACGTCAACAGCCCGTGCCGACGCCGCGCCAGTGGCTGCAGCGCCATCGGCTGCGCCCCCCCCAGTTTCTCCTGCGACAACCCCCAATGCGGCCCCTGCGGCCGCTCAACCCCCTGCCCGGGACGGTCGGGAGCAGCGCAAGCTCGATGCGCAGGCTCGCCTACAGCAATCTGAAAAAACCAAACCGCTCAAGAAGGAATTGGAAGCCATCGACAAGCGCCTGGCGGCACTGTCGGCTGAACGGGCGGACCTAGAGCGAAAGCTGACGGAGGCGCTGCCGCCATCCGACATTGCCGACTGCGGCAAACGCCTGAAAGCGGGACACGACGAGACAGCGCAACTGGAAGAACGGTGGCTCGAAATTTCTTCGTCGATCGAAGAAATTCAGACGGCCTCGGCCTGACCAAGATGTAAAACCATGTAAATTTAGCATGGTATTTTGATACTGTAGCGCTTGTCCACCAATGACAAGCAGCTACAAATTCAATAGCAAATTGGAATGTAAAGAACAGGGGCGGAGCGGTTGCATTTTTTTGCGAAAGGCTGTCAACGCAACCCGACAGGCCCGCGTTGTTGGTACATCACAGGAGTTTTTCAGATGAATACCACCGCAATCTTGTCCGCCTGGCCCGAAGACGAACGCGACCGCAAACGCGCTCCCGCTCGCTTCTGAGACCGCCTCGGCCCTGTTCAAAATCCAAATCCTCGGATTTGAAATCATGAAAGCCCCGACCTTTGTTCGCAGACCGTGCTTTTGCAGCGGTGCGCCAGAAGGCCGGGCTTCGTCCAGGAGGCATCTTCGGTTGCAAGCGACCCCATAGCTTGCCCTCATGAATGTTCTCCCCAACAAAAAACCCCGCACTGCGGGGTTTTTGCTTTTGGCGGCACGCATTGCCGTTGCATGGTGCCCCCCGCGGAAGGGGGGCAGTGGGCCATCAGCCCATGTGCAAACCGCCGTTGACGGAGAAGTCAGCACCGGTGGCGTAGCCGCCCTCTTCCGAGGCCAGCCAGGCAATGATCGAAGCGATTTCGCTGGGTTCGCCCAGGCGCTTGACGGGCACGGTGGCGACAATCTTCTCCAGCACATCAGGACGGATGGCCTTGACCATGTCGGTGCCGATGTATCCAGGGCTCACTGTGTTCACGGTCACACCCTTGGTGGCGAGCTCCTGGGCCAATGCCATCGAGAAACCATGCATACCGGCCTTGGCCGCCGAGTAGTTAGTCTGACCGGCCTGCCCTTTTTCGCCGTTGACGGAACTGATGTTGATGATGCGGCCCCAGCCTTTTTCCACCATGTCTGCCACCACTTGTTTGGTGACGTTGAACATGCTGTTGAGGTTGGTTTCGATGACTGCGTCCCAGTCTTCGCGCGACATCTTGAGGAACATGCGGTCGCGGGTGATGCCGGCGTTGTTCACCAGCACGTCGATGGTGCCGTGCTCGGCCTTGGTCTTGCCGAAGGCTTCCACCGTGGAATCCCAATCCCCCACATTGCCCACGGACGCGTAGAAGCTGTAGCCCTGGGCCTTTTGTTCAGCCAGCCATTTGGCATGGTCACGGGTCGGGCCGCAGCCCGCGATGACCTTGAAGCCCTCTTTGTGCAGGCGCTGGCAGATGGCGGTGCCGATGCCGCCCATGCCGCCGGTGACGTATGCAACTTTCTGGCTCATGTGATTTCTCCTTGTTGATTGTGTGATGCGCTCACCGCCACTCTAACCAAGAATTCAGGCACTGCCGTGAAGGAAAACACTGAAGCCCCTTTCGTTTTCGACATATTGGTATGCCTGCAGCAAGCGCTATCCACGTCTCCTGCCGTTCGTCACTGTTTTGGTGCGTGTCTGCGCTTCAAGCGCCGGCGACAACCGGAAACAAAAAAGCCGCGCCAAAGCGCGGCTTTTTCATGACTGTCCTAGCGACAACGGGATCGCAGAGGCTCCTGCGCGATCCCGGTCCCCAGTCGATGCCGATCAGCGTTCGAGGGCCAAGGACACGCCCATGCCACCGCCAATGCACAGTGCGGCGATGCCTTTCTTCGCGTTACGGCGCTGCATTTCATGCAGCAGCGTGACCAGGATGCGGCAGCCAGATGCGCCGATGGGGTGGCCGATGGCAATGGCGCCGCCGTTCACATTGACCTTGGACGGATCGATCCCCAGCTCTTTGTTCACCGCGCAGGCTTGCGCAGCGAAGGCTTCGTTCAGCTCGAACAGGTCCACGTCGGCGGCGTTCCAGCCGGCGCGCTCCAGCGCCCTGCGCGTGGCCGACACGGGGCCCATGCCCATGGTGGCGGGGTCGAGGCCCGTGGTGCCAAAGGACGCGATGCGGGCCAGGGGTTTGAGGCCGAGGGCCGCCGCCTTTTTGGCACTCATCACCACCACGGCGGCCGCGCCGTCGTTCAGGCCCGAGGCATTGCCAGCGGTGACGCTGCCCGCCTTGTCGAAGGCGGGGCGCAGGCCGGCCAGGGCTTCTGCGTTGGTCTTGCGGTTCAGGTATTCGTCGGCGTTGAAGAGGATGGGGTCACCCTTCTTTTGCGCCAGGCTCACGCCCACGATCTCATCGGCAAACTTGCCGGCATCCTGCGCAGCAGCGGCCTTTTGCTGGCTGCCCAGCGCGAGGGCATCCTGCATGTCGCGGGTGATGCCGTATTGCTTGGCCACGTTCTCGGCGGTGATGCCCATGTGGTACTGGTTGTAGACGTCCCACAGGCCGTCCACGATCATGGTGTCGACGAGCTTCCAGTCGCCCATGCGCTGGCCGTCGCGCGAGCCGGGCAGCACGTGGGGGGCCAGGCTCATGCTTTCCTGTCCGCCCGCCACCACGATCTCGCTGTCGCCCCAGGCCACGGCCTGGGCGGCCAGCATCACAGCCTTGAGGCCCGAGCCGCACACGGCGTTGATGGTGAGGGCCGGAGTTTCCTTGGCCACACCGGCCTTGATGGAGGCCTGGCGGGCGGGGTTTTGCCCCACGCCGGCGGTCAGCACCTGGCCCATGATGACTTCGCCGATCTGGTCGGACGACAGGCCCGCGCGTGCGATGGCTTCGCGGATCACGATGGCGCCCAGTTCGGTCGCCGGGGTCTTGGCCAATGCGCCACCAAACTTGCCCACAGCAGTGCGGGTGGCCGAAACGATGACGATGTCTTCCATGGAATGTCCTTCTTTGTGGTTGGGTCGGTGCAGGCCCGCTGGCGAGCTTGTCTGGTTTGCGTGAATGGCGGTCTCGCCGGGTAATTCTCTCAGGCCTTCAAGTCAGGACTTTTCAGGACTTTTGCTTAACGTAGCTGCCTGGCGCGGGCTCGATGGCTTTGAACTTGGTGCCCTTGCCGTACGCCTTGGGCGCGGCGATCTGCTTGCCGGCATGGCCCTTGAGCCAGCCGGACCAGTCGGTCCACCAACTGCCAGGGTGCTCGGTGGCACCTTCGAGCCACTGGTCCAGCGTGGCCGGGAACTTGCCGTCGGCACGTATCCAGTGGCTGCGCTTTCCCTTGGAGGGCGGGTTGATCACGCCGGCGATGTGGCCCGATGCGCCCATCACGAAGCGCTTCTTGCCCGGCAGCACCTGGGTGGAGGCATAGGCCGCGGTGGCAGGCACGATGTGGTCCTCGCGAGAGCCGTAGATGTACACGGGCATGGTCAGCTGGCCCAGGTCCATCTTCTCGCTGCACACGGTGAGCTTACCGGGTTTGACCAGGCTGTTCTCCAGGTAGAAATTGCGCAGGTACCACGCGTAGAACGGGCCCGGCAGGTTGGTGCTGTCGCTGTTCCAGTACAGCAGGTCAAACGGTGGCGGCGTTTCGCCCTTGAGGTAGTTGCCCACCACGTAGTTCCACACCAGGTCGTTGGGGCGCAAGAAGCTGAAGGTCGATGCCAGGTCCTGCCCCTTCATCAGCCCACCTTGGCCCATCTGCATCTCGCGGAACTTGACGAAGGCTTCGTCGATGAACACATCCAGAATGCCGGTGTCCGAAAAGTCGATGAGCGTGGTGAGGAAGGTGGCGCTGGCCACGGGCTCTTCACCCCGCGCTGCCAGCACCGCCAGGGCGTTGCTCAGGATGGTGCCCCCCACGCAGAAACCCAGCGCATTGATCTGCTCGGCCCCGGTGATGCTCTGCACCACGTCGATGGCCGCCATGGCGCCGTCTTCGACATAGTCGTCCCAGGCCTTGTGTGCCAGGGTGTCGTCGGGGTTGCGCCAGCTGACCACGAAAGTGCGGTGGCCCTGGTCCACTGCGTAGCGAATGAGCGAGTTCTCGGGCTGCAGGTCGAGGATGTAGAACTTGTTGATGCAAGGCGGCACCAGCAAGAATGGGCGCTCGTACACCTTGGCGGTGAGCGGCTTGTATTCGAGCAGCTGGAACAGCTCGTTCTCGAACACCACGGCCCCTTCGGTAGTGGCCACATTGCGGCCCACCTCGAACAGGCTCTCGTCCGTCATGGAGACATGGCCTTGCGTGATGTCGTGCAGCAGGTTCTGCATGCCTTTGGCAATGCTCTCGCCCTTGGTCTCGATGGCTTTCTTCTGCGCTTCGGCGTTGAAGGCCAGGAAGTTGCTGGGCGCCATGGCGGCCATCCACTGCTCCACGCCGAAGCGGATGCGCGCCTTGGTCTTCTCGTCGGACTCCACCGCGTCGGCCAGGCCCATCAGGGTGCGTGCGTTGAGCAGGTAGGCTGCGGCAGAGAATGCGGCCACCGGGTTGGCGGCCCAGCCTTCGCCGGAAAACCGCCGGTCCTTGACCTCGGGCGTGCCCTGCAGGCCTTGCGCCCACAATTGTTTGGCTTCATCCAGGTACTGCTGCTGCAAGGCCTGCAGCTTGGACGGGGAGAACTGAAGCTGGGGAGCGGTGGGTGCGGAGGCAGATGTGGATGCTCCAAGATCCATCTTCTGGAACGACTGCAATGCCTGCGACCAGCTTTGCCCGAAAATCTGTTGGAACTGCTGGGCGCTCTCGGCCCAGGGTGATTCAGAATTCATGTTCTTTCCTCGGTGGTTGGTCGTTCGCAGCGGCTGGGCTTTGTCTCTCGACTTCATTGTTGCTTACCGACTTGTGCAAGGCAACGGCTTCAACCCATCTCGGAACGTGTTCTTACATCCAACCGCTTGTTCAATTCAATACCCGCAACCAATGTACCTGATCGTCATCGTCTGGACCTACGTCACTCTCATGATGGCCGTGGCCGAAGCCACCAGCCCCGTGGGCACAGTGCTGGGCGCGATCGTCACCTTTGTGCTGTATGGCCTGCTGCCCATGAGCATCCTGGTGTACATCCTCGGGACACCGTCACGCAAACGGAAGATCAAGGCGCGCCAGGCGGCTGAGCAGGCCGCGTACGACGCACAGCAGGCGGCAGCCCAACCAGTAAATGCAGGGGTCGACGGTGGTGTTGTTGACCCGACACCTGCATCAGGCTCAGTCGCGCCAGATACAGGCGGCGAAGCGCCCGCTGCTGCCCAGGGTACCGCTGTCGCGCCGGTGCGAAAAGAACCGTGAAGCATTGGTCACCGTGCACCAGGCGGGGCTGCTGTCATTGCCGTAGATACTGGTGATGCCCAGGGCCTCCAGCCGCAACCGCGCCAGTCCTGCCAGATCACACAGGTACTTGCCTGGCAGGCCGGCACGGGGCGTGAAGCAGCCCTGCGCGGCCGCAGACACATCGCAGAACGCTGCACGCACCTCGGCACCGACCTCGAACACGGTGGGCCCGATACAAGGGCCCAGCCAAACCATGGTGTCCGGTGCGGCACCAAGGGTCGCCCCCCCAGATGCTGCCAGCACGCTTGCTTCGATATTGATAGCGCCTGGCGCTTGATGGGCAAGCGCAAGGGCACCAAAACGCTTTACCACAGCCTCCAGCACACCCTGGCCCCCCTGCCCCGCCAAGCCCCGCCACCCTGCATGCGCTGCAGCCACCACAGCCCCCGAGCGGTGGGCCAGCAGCACCGGCAGGCAGTCGGCCACCATGATGGTGCAGGCCACGCCGGCTTCCGTGGCCACGCAGGCATCGGCATCCGTGCCATCGGCTGTGGCGCTGTCAAGCTGCACCACGCCGTCACCATGCACCTGGTTCAAGAAGACAGGCCGCACGCCCGCGGACACCGCCTGCACACGGGCCTCCAGTCGCAGCCGATTGGCGCGCACCGCCGCACGGTCGTCGCCAACGTGGATGCCCAGGTTCAGGCTGTCATAAGGCGGCTGGCTGACCCCGCCAGCGCGCGTGGTGCACAGTGCGTGCACGCCCGGGGGCACAGGCCAGTCGGGCACCAGCCAGTCAGCGGCCTCTGCGGTAGCGATGGCGTCAGTCAAGCTTCGTGGTCCGGACAGGCCGAAGGCTGGGCCTTCTGGAATGCCGGCAGGGCCAGGCACGCGGCGTGTACGCCCATGGTGAGCGGCAGGCCGTCCAGGTTCACTTTGAACCGCTGGGCATTGAAGATTTGCGGCACCAGGCAGCAGTCGGCCAGCGTGGGCGTGTCGCCCCAGCACAGCTGTGATGGCGGCAGGCCCTGGCTCTCGCGCTCCCGGGCCAGCAACGCCAGCTGGCGCTCGAAGGCCTCCAGGCCGCTGCGGGCCCAGTGGTGGTACCAGGC
Organism: Acidovorax sp. LjRoot194; assembly: GCF_964253015.1. Classification (NCBI taxonomy): domain Bacteria; kingdom Pseudomonadati; phylum Pseudomonadota; class Betaproteobacteria; order Burkholderiales; family Comamonadaceae; genus Acidovorax; species Acidovorax sp. LjRoot194. The sequence continues at coordinate 3,134,457 of NZ_CAXUQB020000001.1, forward strand.
GTTCTTGGCGTCTTCTTCCACCTTCAGTTCGCGCACCAGGTACTTGAGCACCCGCAGGTTGTTAATGGGATGGATCTCGCACGCCACCATCTGCGCCAGCGCGCGCACGCGGGCCCGAGCCAGCGGGTCGGCGGGCAGCAGCGCGGGCGTGGGATGCGTTTCGTCCAGATACTCGATGATCGCCATCGACTGCACCAGCGCGGCGCCGTCGTCGGTCACCAGCGTGGGCACCAGGGCATCGCCGACGCGGGCGGTGTAGGCGGGCTGCTGGTGCTCGCCCTTGACGAGGTGCACGGGCAGGTAGTCGTAGTCCAGGCCCTTGATCGCCAGCGCTATGCGCACACGGTAAGAGGCCGAGGAGCGAAAGTAGTTGTAGAGCTGCATGCGGTATGGATGTCTTTGATTCGGCGCACCCGGCGCCACGGGTCAGTGGGCCATGCCTGCGGCGGACTGCCGCGAAGCGATCAGCCGTCCGGCTGGCAAAGTGATCTCAGGGCTGTGTCAGAGCGGTGTCAAAACGATTTCAGCGAGCCGGTCAGGCCCCCGAGGCGCCTGCCGGGTCCTGGTGCTGGTAGACCACCTTGGTCAGCATCGCCATCAGGTCGCTGCGCTCCTGCGCATCGAGCGGGGCCATCAGGCGCTCTTGCACGCGCTGCGCGGCGTCGCGCATCTGCAAGGCGGCGACCTCGCCTTCGGGCGTGATCCACAGCAGCTTGCGGCGGCGGTCGCGGGTGTCGGGTTCGCGGCGGATCCAGCCGCGTTTCTCCAGCCGGCCGATCACCGACCCCGACGTGGCCGCATCAAATGCCACGCGCGATGCGAGGGTGACCTGGTCTTCGCCCGGCTGGGCCAGCAGCTCATGCAGGATGGCGAACTGCACAGGCGTCACATCGAACCCGGCCGTCTCTTCCATGAAAAGGGCCACGGTGCGCTGGTGTGCGCGGCGCACCAGGTGGCCTGGCGTGTTGTGGAAATCGAAGCTCTTTGCCATGGGCGCGAGTGTAGCCTCTGGCTGCACGGGCCTTGCAGCCATGGCACACTGCCACTTTCGGGCTGGCTGCGGCGCCCCCCGGGTCCACAGACCCCCTCGCCGCACCTGTCGCGGCCCCTTGCGGCCCGTGGCGGCTGACAACGGCCCGGCCCCTCATTCACATCGAGCGACACAAGAAAGGCAGACATGAGCTACGTGTTTTCTCCCGCGCCAGTGGCCAGCGTGCCCGTGGTCGGCAGCGGCGACCGTTTCCCCGTCCACCGCATCTACTGCGTGGGCCGCAATTACGAAGAGCATGCCAAGGAGATGGGCTTCACCGGCCGCGAGCCGCCCTTCTTCTTCATGAAGCCGGCCGATGCCATCGTGGTGGTCAACGCGGGCGAAACGGGCCAGCTGCCCTACCCCACCCTCACCGCCAACCTGCACCACGAGATCGAGCTGGTGGTGGCCATTGGCAAGGGCGGCAAGAACATCGCTGCCGCCGACGCGCTCTCGCACATCTACGGCTACGCCGTGGGCCTGGACATGACGCGCCGCGACCTGCAGAACGACATGAAGAAGCAAGGCCGCCCCTGGTGCATCGGCAAGGGCTTTGACGCCAGCGCACCCATCGGCCCCATCACGCCCGCAGCCCAGGCGGGCGACGTCGCCAACGCCGGCATCTGGCTGCAGGTCAACGGTGCCGACAAGCAGCGCAGCACCGTGGCGCAGCTGATCTGGAACATCGCCGAGACCATCGAGCACCTGTCTGCAGCCTGGGAGCTGCAGCCCGGCGACCTGATCTACACAGGCACCCCCGAAGGCGTGGGCGCCGTGGTACGCGGTGATGTGCTGGAAGGTGGCGTGGAAGGCCTGGGCACGCTGCGCCTGACCGTGGTGTGACCACCGACGGCGCGTGCACCGTGGCCCGCTGTGCACGGCCTTGCATTGGCCGGCCCTGCGCACAGGCCTTGGCGCCCGCGCCGCCCGCTACACTATGCTTTTCATAGCTGCTTGCGCATGCTGAACAAGCGGTAGCGGCCTATTTGAACCAAAAACCACGCATGACCTTCCGCAGCCCCATCCAACACTGCCGCGCCTGCGGCACCGCCGTGGTCTACCGCCTGCCCGACGACGGCGATACCAAGCTGCGTGCCGTCTGCCCTGCCTGCAACACCGTGCACTACGAAAACCCGCTCAATGTGGTGGGCACGGTGCCCGTCATGGCGGATGGGCGCGTGCTGCTGTGCAAGCGCAACATCGAGCCGCGCTGGGGCAAGTGGACGCTGCCGGCCGGGTTCATGGAGCTGGAAGAAACCACGGCCCAGGGCGCCGCGCGCGAGACGGATGAGGAAGCCGGTGCGCAGATCGAGATGGGCCCGCTGTTCAGCCTGCTCAATGTGCCCCGCGTGGGGCAGGTGCATTTCTTCTACCGGGCCCACTTGCTCAGCGACCAGTTCAACCCGGGTTTCGAGACCATCGAGGCGCGCCTGTTCACCGAAGACGAGATCCCGTGGGACGAGATCGCCTTTCGCACGGTCAAGGAAACGCTGGAGGCCTACTTCGCGGACCGCAAGACGGGCAGCTTCGGACTGCACTGCATCGACATCGAGTAGCGAGCCGCACAGCGACACGCTGGCGGTCGCACCCCACCCCACCCTACCCTACCCACCATGCCCTTGCCTTCTGCCCCACCCACTGCGGCGGCACCACCGGACGGGATGCCCAGCTACCGGTTGCTCACCGGCCCCGACGATGCCGCGTTCTGCCGCCGGGTGAGCGATGCGCTGGCGCTGGGCTACGTGCTGCACGGCTCGCCCGCAGCCACGTTCAACGGCCAGACCGTGATCGTGGCGCAGGCGGTCATCTGGCCGGGCGTTCGGCACACAACGCTCTAGGCAGGGATCGGCGAGGCAACGCTGCCACGACCAGAGCGATGACTCCAGCGCTGCGCATGTCTGACCGCTAACCGCCCGTGCGTTCCTCGGCAGGCACCGGCGGTGCCGTCGAACCCGGTGGGTCGTGCGTCACCGGTGGCAGCCCACCGGGCCCTTGGCCCGGCATCTGGGGCTGCGATTGCGGGTCGCTGCCAAACAGCCCGCGGATCCAGTCGCGCATGGCGCCGAGCGGAGCATCCCCCGGTGGCGGCATTTGCGACGGCGGCGGTGTGGTGTCGAACTCGTCGAAGAACCGCTCCTGCCCATCCACCACCTTGGTGCGGATGGCCTGCTGCATGAACTCGCCCACCATGGGCAGCGCACTGCGGGCACCCTGCCCCCAATGGTCGCTGCGCAGCGTGATGCGGCCGTCGTTGAAGCCGGCCCAGGCGCCCGCCACCACATGGGGCTGCATCAGGATGAACCAGCCGTCCGTGTTGTCCTGCGTGGTGCCCGTCTTGCCCGCCACGTCGGCCTGGATGCCGTAGCGCGAGCGGATCGCCGTGGCCGTGCCCCGGTCCACCGCACCGCGCATGGTGTTGCGCAGCACCTGGGCGGCGCGCGCGTCGAAGACGGCCTCGGGCACGGGCTTGGCAAAGGTCTCCAGCACCTTGCCGTGGCGGTCCTCGATGCTGGTGATGAGCACCGGCTCCACATAGCGGCCCAGGTTCACGATGCTGCTGTAGGCCGAGATCATCTCCTTGAGCGTCACCGGGCTCGTGCCGAGTGCCAGCGAGGGCACTTCTTCCAGCGGCGACTGGCGCACGCCCAGCGCCCGCGCCACCTCGGCCACGCGGGCCGGGCCCACCTGGTGCATCACCTGGGCGGTGATGGTGTTCTTGGACAGCGCCAGGCCGTCGGCCAGGCTCATCGGCTGGTCGCTCGGCGGGCCGCCGTCGGTGGGGCGCCACACGCGGCCGCCGCCCAAGGGGATTTCCACCGCAGCGTCCATCAGCATGTCGGTGGGCTGGGCGCCCTGCGCAAACGCGGCGCCGTAGACGAAGGGCTTGAAGGTGGAGCCCGGCTGGCGGCGCGCTGCCTGCACATGGTCGAACGGGTCCTGCGCGAAGTCGCGGCTGCCCACCCAGGCCAGCACGTGGCCGGTGACAGGGTCCTGTGCCAGAAAGCCGGCCTGCACGCGCGTCTTGTCGGCGCGCAGCTTCTGCAGGAAGGCCTCGTCCGCCAGCAGCGCCTTCTGGGCGTCCTCGGGCGTCTCGCCCTTGTCGACGGCCGTGCGGAACTCGGCGCTTTCGCGCACCAGCGTCTGCACCAGCTCGTTGCCCGGCCCCCAGCCGTCGCGCTTGCTCCAGGCGGCGTCGGCCACGGTTTGCAGCTGCTTGCCCTGGCGTGCGACCGCCTGGTTGGCAAAGTTCTGCAGGCGCGAGTCGATGGTGGTGCGGATCACCAGGCCATCGGCATACAGGTTGTAGCCATGGCTGTCGGCCCAGTCGATGAGCTGCTTGCGCAGCTGGATCGCAAAGTGCGGCGCCGGGCCCATGACCTCGGTCTGGCGCTCGAAGTTGACGCGCAGCGGGCGCTTTTGCAGGTCGTCGAACTGCGCCTGCTCCAGCTTGCCGCGCTTGACCATCTGCGACAGCACGGTGTTGCGCCGTGCCTGGGCGCGCTCGGGGTTGAGCACGGGGTTGTAGTAGGCCGTGCCCTTGAGCATGCCGATCAGCGTGGCGCTTTCGAGCACCGTGAGCTTGTCGGCCGACTTGTCGAAGTACGTGCGGGCCGCCATCTCGATGCCGTAGGCGTTGTACAGAAACGGTACGGTGTTGAGGTACGTCTCCAGCACCTCGTCCTTGCTGTACGAGGCCTCGATCTTGACCGCCGTGATCGCCTCCTTGAGCTTGCGCGTCAAAGCCTGCGGAAACACCCGCGAACGGCCGATCTCGTCCGGGAACAGATTGCGCGCCAGCTGCTGCGTGATGGTGGAGCCGCCCTGCGGGTCGCCGCGCAGCGTGTGCACCACCGACGACGCCGTGCGGCGCCAGTCGAGCCCGAAGTGGTTGTAGAAACGGTGGTCCTCGGTGGCGATCAGCGCGTCCACCACGTGGGGCGAGATCTTGTCGAGCTCGACCCATTCGCGGTTCGCCCAGCGGTACTCGGCCAGCAGCTTGCCGTCCACCGACATGAGCTGCGCGGGCAGCTCGCTCTTGGCCTTGCGGATGTCGGCGGTGGACGGCGTGAACGGGATCAGCGCCAGCGTGTACACCAGCACCGCCGCGGGCACCGACAGCGCCCCCCAGAACAGTGCCAGGCGCAACGGCCGGGGCATCCAGGCGAACAGGCCCGCCAGCCAGCGGAAGAACGCCGCGGCACGGGCCTTGAAGGAGAGCAGCAATGTGCGCATCAAAAACTCGAAAAAATGAAAGGTGCCTCAGGCACCAGGGCCGGACAGCAGAGCCAGCATGCCGGCTTCGTCCAGCACCGGCACGCCCAGCTCTTCGGCCTTGGCCAGCTTGCTACCCGCCTCTTCGCCGGCAACGACGTAGCTGGTCTTCTTGCTGACGGAGCCCGATACCTTGGCGCCAGCGGCCTCCAGCATGTCCTTGGCGGCATCGCGGCTGAGCGTCGGCAATGTGCCGGTGAGCACGATGGTCTTGCCCGCGAGTGTCTGCGGCGCCTTCTCGGCGCGGGCGGCTTCAGACCATGTCACGCCGCAGGCGCGCAGCTGCTCGACCACCTCGCGGTTGTGCGGCTGCTGAAAGAAGGTGTGCACGCTCTGCGCGACGATGGGGCCCACGTCGGGCACCTCCAGCAATTGCTCCACGGTGGCAGCGGTCTCTTGCGTTGCGCCCATCAGCGCGTCCAGCGTGCCGAAATGCTTGGCCAGGTCCTTGGCGGTGGATTCGCCCACCTGGCGGATGCCCAGGCCGAACAGAAAGCGCGGCAGCGTGGTCTGCTTGGACTTTTCGAGCGCGGCCAGCACGTTCTGTGCGGACTTCTCGGCCATGCGCTCCAGCGCCACCAGGGACGACAGGCCCAGGCGGTACAGGTCGGGCAGCGTGCGGATGACATTGGACTCGACCAACTGGTCCACCAGCTTGTCGCCCAGGCCCTCGATGTCCATTGCACGGCGGGCGGCGAAGTGCAGGATGGCTTCCTTGCGCTGCGCGGCGCAGAACAGGCCGCCGATGCAGCGGTGGTTAGCCTCGCCCTTCACCCGCACCACATCGCTGCCGCACACTGGGCAGGTCTTGGGCATGTGGAAGTTGGCGACATAGCCGACCCTGTTGCCCGGCATCACGCCCACCACTTCGGGGATCACGTCGCCGGCGCGCCGCACGATGACCGTGTCGCCCACGCGCACGCCCTTCTTGCGGATCTCGAACAGGTTGTGCAGCGTGGCATTGGTGACCGTGACGCCCCCGACGAACACCGGCGCCAGGCGCGCCACGGGCGTGATCTTGCCGGTGCGGCCCACCTGCACGTCGATGCCTTCGACTTTGGTCGCCATCTCCTGCGCGGGGTATTTATGGGCCACCGCCCAGCGCGGCTCGCGCGTCTTGAAGCCCAGGTCGCGCTGCAGCTGCAGTGCGTTGACCTTGTAGACCACGCCGTCGATGTCGTAGGGCAAGGCGTCACGGCCGGCGCCGACCTGCTGGTGGTACGCTACCAATTCTGTAGCGCCTGTCGCAATCTGGACCTGCGCTGCGACCGGAAAACCCCAGGATTTGAGCGTCTGCAGCAGCTCGAAATGCGTGCGGAACACCGGCCCGCCCTCCGCGGCTGGCGTGATGGCGCCCAGGCCATAGGCAAAGAAGCTCAAGGGGCGCTGCAGCGTGATGTTCGAATCCAGCTGCCGCACCGCGCCCGCCGCCGCATTGCGCGGGTTCACAAACGTCTTGCCACCCTGCTCGCGCTGGCGCTCATTGAGCGCGTCGAAGTCGGCGCGGCGCATGTAGACCTCGCCGCGCACCTCCAGCAGAGGCGGCACACCGTCGGGCAGGGTCAGCGGGATCTGGCGGATGGTGCGGATGTTGTGGGTCACGTCCTCGCCCACCTCGCCATCGCCGCGTGTCGCGGCCTGTACCAAGCGGCCGTTTTCGTAGCGCAGGCTCATGGCCAGGCCGTCGAACTTGGGCTCGGCCACGTATTCGATGGCCGGGTCCGATTCGGCCAGGCCCAGCTCGCGCCGCACGCGGGCATCGAACGCCTGGGCGCCCGTGGCCTCGGTGTCGGTTTCGGTGTGGATGCTCAGCATCGGTACCACATGAACCACTTTCGGCAAGGTCACCAGAACCTGCCCACTTACGCGCTGTGTTGGAGAATCGGGAGAAATCGCTTCAGGGTAGCGAGCCTCTAGTTCCTCAAGTTCTCGGTACAGAAAATCGTACTCGGCGTCTGAAACTACAGGCGAATCTAAAAGGTAATACTGAGTCGAGTATTCACGCAACAAGTGCCGAAGAACTTCAATGCGCTTCGCTGCTCTCGTCGCATCCTCGGACTGCTCGGGATCGCCAAACAGATCAGTGTTTTCTGTCATCGCCAACCGCCGAGTCAACTAAATAACCTGCGCGCCAGCACCGACCCTGCCGACAGGTCGCGCCCGTCGAGCTGGTCATACAGCAGCTCCAGGTCGGCCGTGATCGGGTCCATGGCCATGGCGGGCAGCGGGTGGCCGTTCTGGTCGCACAGGACGCCGTCCATGGCGTCGCACAGGGCCTTGGCCACGTCGCGCAGGCGGGCAAAGGGTTGCTCGGACCGGTGCACCTGGGCGACATCCAGGCTCAGGGTGATGTCGCGGATGGCGGATTGGTCCGGGTCGTCCGCCAGTGCGGCGGCGGTGTCGAAGCCCAGGGTGAGCAGCGGCGGCAGGCCCGCGGCGCTGGTGGCGGGCAGCACCAGGCGGCCCGGCATGGCACCGGCCACAAAGCCCAGGCGGCCGGCGTTCTGTTGTATGTAGCCAGGGCTCCAGGCGGCCTGGCGTGCGCGCAGCATGAAGGCCAGTTGCGCATCGTGGTCGCTGGCGAACTGGTCCAGCTCGCGGGCGCGGGCCACCTCTTGCAGCATGTCCGGAAAGTCGGGCGCGGCATTGATGGCATCGGCAAACGCCTGCACCTTGACGACGAATTCCGAGAATTCGATTTCGTTGAGCGCACCCATGCGGTTGGCCAGCTGTACACCGGCCTGAAAGGACTGGTAGCGCTGGCCGGGAGCGGGCGTTTCCCACTGCTGGGTGGCTTCGTTCAGGCCTTCTATGGCGAACGGCTTGCTGCCGGCGCGGCGCGTGGGCGGCAGCGCACCCAGGGCGGCATCGCCCGACACCACATGTTCAGGCTGCAGCGGCGCAATCACGTCGATGAGCGGGTCGAGCCCGGGACGGCGCTCCACCGAGAAAGACGGCACGGGCATCTGCAGCGCTTCGGTCGGGTCCACCGCGTGTTCCGACAGCGGATCGGTGCCGCGGTCCAGCGCCTGCAACTCGTCGGGCGTCAGCTCCACCGAGCCGCCGCCGTCAAAACCGGGATCCTGTCGCAGCGCAGGCTCGGCCAGCCGGTCGGTCGCGACGCCACTGCCTGGTGTGCCGCGGTCGGCCTCCTGGGGCACCGCGCGCTTGGGGGCGTTGCGGCGTGATGTCCAGGTGTTGTAGGCCACGATACCGGCCAGCAGCAGGCCACCGATGATCGCCAGACTGAGTTGAAGTGTGCTCATAAAAAGATGGTTCTAGCTATCCCGTTGCCCGGTGTGCACCACAGAGTTGCGCGATTGGCGCGGCGCGCCAGCGCGCAGCATAGATTTGCCAGCGCCGGACTGCCGTAGGTCGCGCTCCCACACTGGGGCAGGCGCACAGCGACATGGGGGCAGCAGCTCATGCTTCAGCCATCGACAGTGCGCTTTCCATGTCCACCGCCACAATGCGCGAGACGCCCTGCTCCTGCATGGTCACGCCGATGAGCTGCTCGGCCATCTCCATCGCGATCTTGTTGTGGCTGATGAACAGGAACTGCGTGCCCTTGGACATGCTGGACACCAGCTTGGCGTAGCGCTCGGTGTTGGCGTCATCGAGCGGCGCGTCCACCTCGTCCAGCAGGCAGAACGGCGCAGGGTTGAGCTGAAAGATCGCGAACACCAGCGCGATGGCCGTGAGGGCCTTTTCGCCGCCGGACAGCAAGTGGATGGTCTGGTTCTTCTTGCCGGGAGGCTGCGCCATCACCTGCACGCCGGAGTCCAGGATCTCGTCGCCGGTGATGATGAGCTTGGCCTGCCCGCCGCCAAACAGCTCGGGGAACATGCGCCCGAAATGGCCGTTCACCGTCTCGAAGGTGCCCGACAGCAGCTGGCGCGTTTCGCCGTCGATCTTGCGGATCGCGTCTTCCAGCGTGTTCATGGCTTCGGTCAGGTCGGCGGTTTGCGCATCGAGGAAGATCTTGCGCTCGCTGGCGAGCTTGAGCTCGTCCAGCGCGGCCAGGTTGACCGCACCCAACGCGGTGATCTCGCGGTGCAGGCGGTCGATCTCGCTCTGCAGGCCGGTCACGCGCACATTGCCGTCCGCAATCGACTGGGCGATGGCGTCGAGGTCGGCCTGCGCATCGGCCAGCAGCGTGGTGTACTGCTCCAGGCCCAGGCGCGCGGCCTGTTCCTTGAGCTGGAATTCGGTGATGCGGGCGCGCAGCGGGTCCAGGGCCCGTTCCAGCTGCATGCGGCGCTCGTCGCTGCTGCGCAGCTTGGTGGTGAGGTCGTCGTATTCGCTGCGCTGAGCGCCCAGGGCCTTTTCGCGCTCCATCTTCACGTCCAGGGCCTGCTGCAGCCCGCCCTGCGCGGCGGCGTCGGACAGGCGGGCCAGTTCGTCACGCGCGCGCTGTTGCTCGTCGGCCAACGCGGTCGCTTGCTGGGTGGCGGTTTCGATGGATCGGTTCAGCTCGCCGCGGCGCGCCTCCAAGCTGCGCTGGGAGAACGTGGCCTCTTGCGCCTGGCGCTCCAGCGCGCGCTGCTGCTCGCGGCAGGCGGCCAGCTTGCGCTCGGCCTCGATCACGCTGTCGCCCAGCTGGGCTTCGCGCTCCTGGCTGTGGGCCAGCTGCATGTCCAGCTCTTCAAAGCGGGCTTCGGCCGCCACGCGGCGTTCCTGCAGGTCGGCCAGTTGGGCCTCGACCTCGGCCAGGTCGGTGTCGATCTGCTGGCTGCGGGCGCGGGTCTGTTCGGCCAGTTGGGTGAGGCGCATGGTTTCCACCTGCAGCTCGTGCGCGCGGCCCTGGGTCTCGGTGGCCTCGCGGCGGGCGGCAACCAGGCGCTGCGAGGCGTCGGCATACGCGGCCTCGGCACGGACCAGCGCACTGCGTGACTCGTCGGCGATCAGGGCCTGGGCGCGCAGTTCCTTGTCCAGGTGTTCGATCTCCTGCGCGCGGGCCAGCAGGCCGGACTGCTCGGAGTCCTGCGCATAGAAGCTCACGCTGTGGGCACTGACCGAATGGCCGGTGGGCACGAAGACAACCTCGCCCGGCTGCAGACTGGCGCGGCGGTTCAGGGCCTCATCCAGCGTGGGCGCGGTGGTGCAGCCCTGAAGCCAGTCGGTCAGCACGGCACGCAGGCCGGCATCGTTCAGACGCAGCAGGTCCGACAGGCGGGGGTTCTGCGAGGGTGCGTCGGGCTGGCCGGCAGCCGGCGCGCTGTAGAACGCCAGCCGTGCGGGCGGTGCGTCGGTGCCGCCCGATCCGAGAAAGCCGCGCACCATGTCCAGCCGCCCGACTTCGAGCGCGCCCAGGCGCTCGCGCAGCGCGGCTTCCAGCGCGTTTTCCCAGCCCTTTTCGATGTGGATGCGGCTCCACAGGCCCTGCAAACCGTCCAGGCCGTGCTTGGCCAGCCAGGGGCGCAGCTTGCCGTCGGTCTTGACCTTTTCCTGCAGCGCCTTCAGGGCCTCCATGCGGGCCGACAGGTCGGCCTGGCGGGCGCTTTCGGTATTGACGGCCTGCTGGCGCGTGCGGCGGTCGTCGTCGAGCTGGGGCACGGACTCCTGCAGCTCGTGCAGGCGGGCCTCGGTGGTTTCGGCAATCTCCTGGGCTTCTTCGAGTTGCTCGCGCAGGTTGGTCAGGCGCGCTTCGTCAGGGGCGGCCAGTGCGTTGCGGTCGGTACGCAGCCGCTCGAAACGGCCATCGAGCTGGCGGCTTTGCTCGTCGATGCTGCGCTGCTCGGCGGCCAGCACGCCGATCTGCTGCTGCACCTGCACCACGCTGCCGCGCTGCTCGCTGGCACGGCTCTGGGCCTGGCGAAGGGCGTCTTCCAGGTCGGGCATCTGCATGGCCTGCTCTTCGACCTGCGCGGCCAGCATCTCGGCGCGCTCTTCGGCATCCACACCGGCACCGGCCAGATTCTCCAGTTCGATGTCGGCTTCTTCCTTGCGGGCCTGCCACTGTGCGATCTGCTCGGCCAGGGTGACGAGGCGCTGCTCCACGCGCTGGCGGCCTTCGACCACGTAGCGGATCTCGGCTTCGAGCTTGCCGACTTCGGCCGTGGCTTCATACAGCCGGCCCTGGGCCTGGTTGACCTGGTCGCCGGCCGCGTAGTGGGCCTGGCGGATGGTTTCGAGGTCGGACTCCACCGCGCGCAGGTCGGCCATGCGCGACTCGAGGTCGTTCACGGCCTGCAGGCCGTCCAGGCGCACCTTGGTCTGATCGGCTTCGGCGTCGGCGCGCTTCAGGAACCACAGTTGGTGCTGCTTGAGCGTGGCGTCGGAGTTCAGCGCGTTGTACTTGGCGGCCACTTCGGCCTGCTTTTCCAGCTTTTCGAGGTTGGCGTTCAGCTCGCGCAGGATGTCTTCGACCCGCGTGAGGTTCTCGCGCGTGTCCGACAGGCGGTTTTCGGTCTCGCGGCGGCGCTCCTTGTACTTGGAGACGCCCGCGGCCTCTTCGAGGAACAGGCGCAGCTCTTCGGGGCGCGATTCGATGATGCGGCTGATGGTGCCCTGGCCGATGATGGCGTAGGCGCGGGGCCCCAGGCCCGTTCCCAGGAACACGTCCTGCACGTCGCGGCGGCGCACGGGCTGGTTGTTCAGGTAGTAGCTGCTGGTGCCGTCGCGCGTGAGCACGCGGCGCACCGCCACTTCGCCGTACTGGCCCCACTGGCCGCCGGCGCGGTGGTCGGAGTTGTCGAACACCAGCTCCACGCTGGCGCGGCTGGCCTGCTTGCGGGTGGTGGTGCCGCTGAAGATCACGTCCTGCATGGACTCGCCGCGCAGCTCGCTCGCCTTGCTCTCGCCCAGCACCCAGCGCACCGCGTCCATGATGTTGGACTTGCCGCAGCCGTTCGGACCCACCACGCCCACCAGTTGGCCGGGCAGCATGAAGTTGGTGGGTTCAGCGAACGACTTGAAACCGGAAAGCTTGATGGAGGTAAGACGCACGGGTCAAGGGGCAGGCAATGAGGGGCGGGACTTCAGTGGCAAAAAGTGGTGCCGCAGGGGCGTTCCAGGCAAGGAGCGCACAGGCTGCGGCAAGGCCGGAATGATACCGCGCCGCCTGGGGGCGTCTCCCATGGTCGGCCGTTGGCAAGGCTGCACAGGTGCCCGGCCGGCCAATATTTGGCAAAAACAGCCTCTACCGCTTGATGGGCAAGCGCCAGCCGCTATCAATTTTGAATATCGCGGCGCCGGATCACTGCCCGGAATGCCGGCTGGCGCCAGCGGGCCATCAGGGCAGCACGCACACCTGGTTGCGCCCATCGGCCTTGGCTTGCAGCAGCGCCTGGTCGGCGCGCGCCACCGCCTCGGACAGGTGCTGCAGGCACGGTATCTCGCACACGCCAATGGACACCGACAGCGGCACCGGGTCGGTGAGGGCCGCCACGCTTTTGCGCAACTTCTCGGCCACGATGAGGGCGTCCTGCAGCGGCGTCTGCGGCAGGCACACCATGAACTCCTCCCCGCCCCAGCGCACCACCTCGTCGCCGCGGCGCAGGGCTTCCTGCAGCGTGCGGGCCACGGCCTGCAGGGCCTTGTCGCCCACGGAATGGCCGTGCTGGTCGTTGATGTTCTTGAAGCGGTCCAGGTCCAGCATCAGCAGCGAGGACGCCGGCTCGAACAGCGAGGTGCGGTACACGCGCCGGTCAATCAGGTCGAGGGCGTGGCGGTTGAGCAGGCCCGTGAGCGCATCGTGGTAGGCCGCGCGCTGCAGCTCGCTGCGCTCGGACGCCACGGTCATCAGCGATCCGAACAGCTCGGCCAGGGTGGCGAACAGGCTCACGCCCACTTCATCGAAGTAGCCGCCGCGGTCGGCGTACAGCACGAAAATGCCGCTGTAGCCGTTGAACGCAGAGCGGATGGGCAGCGCCACCACGTGGTGGATGCCGTGCTGGCGTGCCGCGTCGCGCCACGGGCCGAACAGCGAGAACTGCGACACCGTGAAAGGCTCGGCCGGTGCGCCGCTGTCCAGCGCCGAGAACGCCGGGCCGATGCGGGTGAGCAGATTGCGCTCGATGCACAGCGACTCGGCGTAGGCAGACGCCGGGCCGGCGAACACCTGCGGGCGGATGGTCTGCGTGTCGGACGGGCCGAACCAGGTCCAGGCCAGGCGGATGTGGGGCGTGATCTCCACGATGGCCTGGCAGATGCCGCGGATGATCTCCAGCTCGCCGCGGCCCAGGATCAGCTGTGCCGAGCGCTTGAGCAGCATCTCGGCGATGGCGGACTTTTCGCGCTGGGCGTCGAACGCGCCTCCCGGCGCGGGAGGCGCGGTGGATGTGGCGGACGAGGCAGCAGGCTTTTTCTTCAGCAGGAACATGGTCTGCGGATGTCTTCCTTGGCGGGCGGCTGCAGGGCTGCCGGGCGGGTGGCCCGGTCACGCAAGCTGCGATCCGGGGGCATTGGTAGTGCGCACCAGCGCTTCGAATTCGGCCGCCGGCACCGGCGGACTGAACAGGTAGCCCTGCCAGGCGTGGCATTGGTGGCGCTCCAGGAATTCGCGCTGGGCTTCCGTCTCCACCCCCTCGGCAATTACGCGCAATCCCAGGCTGGTACCCAGGGCGACCACGGTGCGCGCAATGGCGGCATCGTTGGGGTCGGTGAGCACATCGCGTACAAAACTCTGGTCGATCTTGAGCTGGTCCAGCGGCAACCGCTTGAGGTAGGCGAGCGAAGAATACCCGGTGCCGAAATCATCCAGCGAGAAACCCAGCCCATAACCCTTGAGTTGCCCCATCTTCTCGATGGTGTCTTCCACATCCTGCAGCAGCAGGCCTTCGGTCATCTCCAGCTTGAGCTGGTGGCCCGGCGCGCCCGAGCTGGCCAGCGCTGCGAGCACCTGCGCCACGAAGTCGCACTGGTGGAACTGGCGCGGGCTCACGTTCACCGCCAGGCTCAGCGCGGCCAGCTCGGGGTGCGCAGCCCAGGAAGCCAGGCGCTGGCAGGCGGCTTTGAGCACCCATTCGCCCAGCGGCAGGATAAGCCCCGTCTCTTCGGCCAGGGGGATGAAGTGCGCGGGCGAGACAAAACCGTCGCGCGGGTGGCGCCAGCGCAGCAGCGCCTCGGCCCCGGTGATGCGGCCCCGGTCGATCTGCGGCTGGTAGTACAGCTCGAACTGGCCCAGCGCCAGGCCGATGCGCATGTCGCGCTCCAGCGTGGCGCGGGCGCTCACGGCGGCCTGCATCTTGGGGTCGTAGTAGCGCAGCGTGTCGCGGCCGGCGCTCTTGGCCTGGTACAGCGCCAGGTCCGCGCGCTTGAGGAGTTCGTCCACCGTCTCGCGCGTGCCGCTGAAGACGGTCACGCCCATGCTCAGCGAGCTGTGGTGCGCGGTGCCGTGCAGCATGTAGGGCGCACGCAGCGCGGCCAGGATGCGCTGGCCTACCTCTTCACTGCGCGCGGCGGCTTCCTCGGGGTTGTCGCCCAGGTCTTCCAGCACCACCACGAACTCGTCGCCGCCCTGGCGGGCCACGGTGTCGTCCTCGTGCACGCATTCGCGCAGGCGCTGCGCCACCTGCAGCAGCAGGTGGTCCCCGCTGTCGTGGCCGCGGGTTTCGTTCAGCGTCTTGAAGTTGTCCAGGTCCAGCAGCAGCAACGCGCCGCTGCGGTGGTGCCGCGTGCTGGCGGCCAGCGCCTGCTGCAGCCGGTCCATGAGCAGGCGGCGGTTGGGCAGGCTGGTGAGCGGGTCGTAGTAGGCCAGGTTGTTGATTTCTTCCTCGGCCGCCTTGCGCTGGCTCAGGTCCTGCATGGTGACCAGGTGTCCACCCTCCACCTGCACGCCCGAGACTTCGACCGGGCGCTTGGTGCCGTCGCGGCAGGTGATGAGGTATTCGGCACCCGGAATGACGCCATCCACCCCGGCCGCGCGCTTGACCGCCGCGCGCCAGCTGTCCCGCACGCCTTCGCGCTCGGCCACGTTGGGGAAGGCGCGCTGCCACCAGAGGTCCACATCGGGCACCTCGGCCTCGGTGTACCCGCAGATTTCCACATACCGCTGGTTGCGAAAGCCGATGCGCCCGTCCGGATGGACAAGGCACAGACCCATGGGCAGGCGCTCCAGGATGCCGCGCAACCGGTGCTCGTTGGTGCGCAGCGTGTCTTCCATGAGCTTGCGCGAGGTGATGTCCTGCACCACGGCGATGTGGTTGTCGGGGGTGGCACCCGGCGACACGGTGAGGTCCGTCCAGACCACGCGGCCCTCTTTGTGCAGGTAGCGCTTTTCCAGCCGGTATTCCGGGATCTCTCCGGCCTTGAGCCGTTCGAGCTGCTGCACATCCGCCGCCAGGTCGCCCGGATGGGTGATGGATTGGAAGCTCATGGTGAGCATCTCGCCGGGCGTGTAGCCCACGATGTCCGCATAGCGCTGGTTCACGCGCAGGAACCGCCCCGTGGTGCTGTCCAGCATGGCCACGCCCACGCTGGCCTGGTTGAACAGCGCGCGAAAGCGCTCATCGCTTTCGCGCCGCGCATCGTCGGACGCCTGAGCGCGCACTAGCGCCATGGTGCGCTGGCGGACCAGCAGCCCCACGGTCGAGGCCAGCAGCAGCGAGACCAGCACCCCGCCGGCCCCCGCCAGGATGGGCAACCGGGCCTCGGACGCCGACAGGAACGAGCGCGCTGGCCGGAACGTGAGCCGCCAGCGGCGGTCGTGCACCAGCAGGTCGCGCACGAAGGGCTGCGAATCCGGCAGGGCCGCAGACGACTGCGTGAGCAGCGTGCGCACCGTGGCATCGGTGGACCCCGCACGCACCGACCCGTGGTCGGCCATCGCAATGGAGATGCCATTGAGCAAGCCCTGGCTGCCCAGCGCCTGCACCAGGTCGTACACCCGGATGGTGGAGGCCACCGCGCCCACAAAGCGTGGCTCGGGCGTGCCGGCGGTGTAGTCGAACACCGGCACGCGGATCACGAAGCCTGGGCGGTGCGTTTCTTCCTGCAACAGATCAAACGGCGCGGACGCCACGGTGTGCCCGCTGTCGCGGCTGTACTGCATGGCCGCCAGGTTGGTGGGCTGCGCGCTGATGTCGAGGCCCAGCACACCCTCGTTGCCGGACATGGGCCAGAGGTATTCGGCCACGAAGTACTCGGCACGGTCTCCCGGCGGGCGGATGGCGAAGTCGGGGTAGCCGTTGGCTGAGATGGACCGGTCGGCCCGCACCCGGGCCTCGTAGGCGGCGCGCTCGGAGCCCGGCACCCAGCGGGTGAACGACAGGTTGCGCACGCCGGCGTAGCGCTGGCCCACCTCCAGGTCGCTGGCGGCGCGCTCGAACTCGGCGCGCGTGAGGTGGGGGTTGGCAGTGAACAGCCCGCGCAGGCCGTTGACGACCTCGGTGTGCCCCTCGATGCGCTGGCCCAGCGCATCGGCGAACGACCGGGCCTCCTGCACGAACCGCGCCTGCCCGACCTGGGCCACGGCCTGGGACTGCTGCCAGGCCAGCCACAGGCTCAGCGCGATACCGAGCGTGGCCACACCTATCCCGGGCAACCAATGCCGGTAGCTACCTGAATAGGTGAAGGAGGACATGGTTTGCGGGCTGGGCAGGCGTGTTCGACGAGGGCTTCGCGGTGGCCGGATCGGAGGCTGGGACCTGTGGTAACAGCGCAGGATAGCTGCAATCTCACGGGCTTTTGGAGCCCGGAAAGTGATAACAACTGGTTACCGCCCATTATTGAGACAAAAGAGCGTCCACCGCAATACGGTCATGCGCAAGGCGCTATGAATTCATGAGCAAACTGCATAGACGCCGCACCAATGCATCGTCAGCCCAAGGGTCTACCCTGCCCCCGCGGTGGCAGCCACCGGGTAGGGCGCGAACCGGCTGCGGTTCTCGTTCACATCCAGCGCCCGGCCGATGGGCGGAAAGGCGCGCTGCGGGCAGGCCGGCCGCTCGCAGACCTTGCAGCCCATGCCGATGGGGACGGCCGCGTCGGGGTTGGCCAGGTCGAGCCCTTGCGAATAGACCAGCTGCGGCGCGTGCCGCACATCGCAGCCCAGCGCCACGGAAAACTCCTTGCCCGGCAAGCCCCACCCCATGCCGCCGCGCGACACGGTGCGCGCCACCCACAGGTAGGCCCGCCCGTCGGGCATGCGGGCGATTTGCGGCACGATGCGGCCCGGCTGGGCGAACGCCTCGTACACGTTCCACAGCGGGCAGGTGCCGCCGATCTTGCTGAAGTGAAAGTGGGTGGCCGACTGGCGCTTGCTGATGTTGCCCGCCCGGTCCACCCGGATGAAGAAAAACGGCACACCCCGCGCGCCGGGCCGTTGCAGGGTGGACAGCCGATGGCACACCGTCTCGAAACCCACGCCGAACTCGTGGCCCAAGCGGTCGATGTCGTAGCGCACCGCCTCGGCCGCGCGCAAGAAGGCGGTGTAGGGCAACACCAGCGCCCCGGCGAAGTAGTTGGCCAGGCCGATGCGCGCCAGCGCCCGCGCCTGGTCGCTCGACAAGCCCGCCGCGTCCGCGAGCCGCGCCAGTGGCGGGCCCATTTCCAGAAACGCCAGCTGCGTTGCCATCTGGAAAGCGCGCTGCCCGGGCTCCAGCCCGGCCGCGAGTTGCAACACGCCGGAGCCGGGCTCGAACACCCGCTGGGCCTGGCCCGGCAGATCGATCGCGCTCACCACCCGCACCCCGTGGGCCTGCAGCAGCCGCTGGGCCAGCGCCTCGCCCGCGCGGCCCGGCTGCAGGGCCCATTCGGCGGAGCAACGCTCGGCCGCATCGTCCAGCTCTGCGATGTGGTTCTGGCGCGCGAAGAAGAAGTCGCGCACTTCTTCGTACGCCATGGGCAGGTGGCCGCCCGCCAGCGGCGGCGCCGCCGCCGCGCCGCGCTCGTCGCCCAGGCCCCACTGGGCGTTCTGGGCGCTCAGCGCCTCCAGCCGCTCCAGGGCCTGGCGGTGGCGCTGGTGCAGCGCCAGCAGCGTGCGGGCCACTGCCGGCATGCCGGCGGCCAGCTCGCGGATCTCGGCCAGCGACACGGCGTCGCCCGCGCCCTCGCCGCCCAGGCCCGCGGGCAGGTCGGACAGCACCTCGCGCAGGCCGGTGATCAGGCGCGCCTCGTCATCGTCCGAAAAGCGCTGCACATCCACGCCGAACACCGCGTTGATCTTGAGCAGCACCGGCACGGTGAGCGGCCGCTGGTTCTGTTCGAGCTGGTTGAGGTAGCTCGCCGACAGGTCCAGCGCGCGCGCCAGCGCCACCTGGGTCATGCCCCGCTCCTCGCGCAGGCGGCGCAGGCGCACGCCCATGAACGTCTTTTTCATCGATTGGCCTCGGCAACAAATAACTTCGCAAAATTTGCAATCTGCAGGGATTTCATTCGCAAACATTCGCCAATTCAGCCCTTCTGCAGGGCCGCTATTGTGCGTAGATTGCGAAGCATGACAACCCCCAACGGCACCCTGGAGCTCACGGAAATCATCTTTCCCGAGCACGCCAACCACTACGGCACCCTGTTCGGCGGGCATGCGCTGCTACTCATGTCCAAGGCGGCGTTTCTGGCTGCCCGCAGCGCGGCCGGCAGCAACGTGGTGATGGCCGGCGTGAGCGACGTGCGATTCGTGGCGCCCGTGGGCGTGGGCCATGTGCTCACCCTGCGCGCCTGGGCGACGCGGCTCGGGCGCAGCTCGCTCACCGTGTGCGTGGCCGGCTTCGCGCAGGCGCTGGGCTCGCCCGCCGAAGAGGTGCTCCAGGGGGTGTTCGAGATGGTGGCGGTGGATGCCAAGGGCCGCCCCGCACCCATCGCCCATGCCTATCTGGCACCACAGTGACACCCCAGGAGACCCCATGACCATGGAAACAACGACCCCTACCGCAGGCTTCAAGCCCAAGAAATCCGTCGCGCTGTCGGGCGTGACTGCCGGCAGCACTGCGCTGTGCACCGTGGGCCGCACGGGCAACGACCTGCACTACCGGGGCTATGACATCCTCGATATCGCCGACGTCTGCGAATTCGAAGAGATCGCCCACCTGCTGGTGCACGGCAAGCTGCCCACGCGCGCCGAGCTCAAGGCTTACAAAACCAAACTCAAGGCCCTGCGCGGCCTGCCGGCCAGCGTGAAGGACGCGCTGGAAAAGCTGCCTGCCAGCAGCCACCCGATGGATGTGATGCGCACCGGCGTCTCGGCCCTGGGCTGCGTGCTGCCCGAAAAGGACGACCACAACACGCCCGGCGCCAGGGACATCGCCGACCGGCTGCTCGCCTCGCTCGGCTCCATGCTGCTGTACTGGTACCACTGGAGCACCCAGGGCAAGCGCATCGACGTCGAGACGGACGACGACTCCATCGGCGCCCACTTCCTGCACCTGCTGCATGGCACCCGGCCCGGCGCGGCCTGGGAGCGCGCGATGCACACCTCGCTCAACCTGTATGCCGAGCACGAGTTCAACGCATCGACCTTCACCGCGCGCGTCGTGGCGGGCACGGGCAGCGATGTGTATTCGTGCATCACCGGCGCCATCGGAGCACTGCGCGGCCCCAAGCACGGCGGGGCCAACGAGGTAGCCTTCGAGATCCAGAAGCGCTACGACAGCCCGGACGAGGCAGAGGCCGACGTCCGCCGGCGCGTGCAGGCCAAGGAGGTCGTGATCGGCTTCGGCCACCCGGTCTACACCGTGAGCGACCCGCGCAATGGCGTCATCAAGGGCGTGGCGCGGTCCCTGTCCGAGGAGGCGGGCAGCACCAAGATGTTCGACATCGCCGAGCGGCTCGAGTCGGTGATGTGGGAGGCCAAGAGCATGTTCCCCAACCTCGACTGGTTCAGTGCGGTGAGCTACCACATGATGGGCGTGCCCACCGCCATGTTCACGCCGCTGTTCGTGATCGCGCGCACGAGCGGCTGGGCGGCGCACATCATCGAGCAGCGCCTGGACAACAAGATCATCCGCCCCAGTGCGCATTACACCGGGCCGGACAATCTGCCGTTTGTGCGGATCGAGGACCGTGTTTGACAGCCATGAGCGCTGCATCGTCTCCCTCTCCCTCTCCCTCTCCCTCTCCCTCTCCCTCTCCCTCTCCCGCGAGGGGAGAGGGGAATCGAAAGACAGTGACGAACTGACAGGTATTTGAAGCCGAGCGACACAACACCATGATGAACACCCGACATCGCCGGCCCTTGCCCGGCACCGCACTGGACTACTTCGACGCCCGCGCGGCCGTCGATGCCCTCACGCCCGGCGCGTGGGCCACCCTGCCCTACACATCGCGTGTGCACGCCGAGAACATCGTGCGCCGGGCTGACCCGGCCATCGTGGACGACTGCCTGCGCCAGCTGATCGGGCGCCGGCGCGAGCGCGACTTTCCGTGGTTTCCGGCGCGTGTGGTGTGCCATGACATCCTGGGCCAGACCGCGCTGGTGGACCTGGCGGGCCTGCGCGACGCCATCGCGGCCGCGGGTGGGGACCCCGCCCAGGTGAACCCCGTGGTGCCCGTGCAACTGGTCGTGGACCATTCGCTGGCCGTGGAATGCGGCGGGTCCTACCCCGGTGCATTCGCAAGAAACCGCGCCATCGAAGACCGCCGCAACGAAGACCGCTTTCACTTCATCGAGTGGACGAAAAAGGCCTTTTCCAATGTGCAGGTCATCCCCGCAGGGAACGGAATCATGCACCAGATCAACCTGGAGAAGATGTCGCCCGTGGTCCATGCCGACAACGGCGTGGCCTACCCCGACACCTGCGTGGGCACCGACAGCCACACGCCGCACATCGATGCGCTGGGCGTCGTTGCCATCGGCGTCGGCGGCCTGGAGGCCGAGAACGTGATGCTGGGCCGCGCGTCGTGGATGCGTCTGCCGGAGATCGTGGGCGTGCAGCTCACCGGCCAGCGCCAGAGCGGCATCACCGCCACCGACGTGGTACTGGCGCTGACCGAGTTCCTGCGCCGGTCCAAGGTGGTCGGCGCCTACCTGGAGTTCTACGGCGAGGGCGCCGCTAGGCTCACCATCGGCGACCGCGCGACCATCTCGAACATGGCGCCCGAGTACGGCGCGACCGCGGCCCTGTTCAGCATCGACGACCAGACGCTCGAGTACCTGACGCTCACGGGCCGCACGCCGGTCCAGGTCCGTCTGGTGGAGACCTATGCCAAGGCCGCAGGCCTGTGGTCCGACACGCTGAGCGATGCGGTGTACGAGCGCACGCTGAGTTTCGATCTGTCCAGCGTCGTGCGCAACATGGCGGGCCCGTCCAACCCGCACGCGCGCGTGGCCACCAGCGACCTGGCGGCCCGCGGCATCGCCCGCGCATGGCAGATGCCGGCGGCCCACGAAGGCACCCTGCCCGATGGCGCCGTGGTGATTGCCGCCATCACAAGCTGCACCAACACCTCCAACCCGCGCAATGTGATCGCGGCGGCGCTGCTGGCGCGCAACGCCCGCCGCTTGCGCCTGGCGCGCAAGCCCTGGGTGAAAACATCGCTCGCCCCCGGCTCCAAGGCCGTCGAGCTGTACCTGCAGGAAGCAGGCCTGCTGCAGGACCTGGAACACCTCGGCTTCGGCATCGTGGGTTTTGCCTGCACCACCTGCAACGGCATGTCGGGCGCGCTCGACCCCGCCATAAGGCAAGAGATCATCGACCGCCAGCTGTACGCGACCGCCGTGCTGTCGGGCAACCGCAACTTCGACGGCCGCATCCACCCGTACGCCAGCCAGGCCTTCCTGGCCTCGCCGCCGCTGGTGGTGGCCTATGCGATCGCGGGCACGGTGCGCTTCGACATCGAAAACGACGTGCTGGCGGTGGTGGACGGCCGGGAGATCCGCCTCCGAGACATCTGGCCGAGCGATGCAGAGATCGACGCCGTGGTGAAAGGCGCCGTCAAGCCCGCACAGTACCGCGCCGTCTACGAGCCCATGTTCGCGATCCGCGCCGACACTGGCGACGCGGTGAGCCCGCAGTACGGCTGGCGCCCGGAGTCCACCTACATTCGCCGCCCGCCCTACTGGGACACCGACGGCGTGGGGGCCCTGGCGGCCCAACCGCGCACGCGCCAGGGCATGCGCCCGCTGGCCATCCTGCCGGACAACATCACCACCGACCACCTCTCGCCGTCGAACGCCATCCTGCGGGACAGCGCAGCCGGCGAGTACCTGCACCGCATGGGCGTGCCCGAGGAAGATTTCAACTCCTACGCCACGCACCGCGGCGACCACCTGACGGCCATGCGGGCCACGTTTGCCAACCCCACGCTCCGAAACGAGATGGCGCGCAACCCCGACGGCAGCGTGCAGCCCGGGTCGCTGGCCCGGGTGGAGCCCGAAGGCCAGATCCTGCGCATGTGGGAGGCCATGGAGACCTACCTGAACCGCCGCCAGCCCTTGATCATCATCGCCGGCGCCGACTACGGCCAGGGCTCCTCGCGCGACTGGGCCGCCAAGGGCGTGCGCCTGGCGGGTGTGGAAGTGGTGGTGGCCGAGGGCTTCGAGCGCATCCACCGCACCAACCTGATCGGCATGGGGGTGCTGCCCGTGGAGTTCCAGCCCGGCACGAACCGGCTGACGCTGGGCCTGGATGGCACCGAGGTCTATGGCGTGGAGGGGCTGTGCACGGCGCGGGCTGACTTGACGCTGGTGGTGCGGCGCCGAAGCGGCGAGGTGCTGCGGGTGCCTGTGGCCTGCCGGCTGGACACGGCGGAGGAGGTGTCGGTGTATGAAGCGGGGGGCGTGCTGCAGAGGTTTGCGCAGGATTTTCTGGAGCGGGGTGGCGGTGGTGCCTCGGCCCCCTCTCCCCAACCCCTCTCCCGCGAGGGGAGAGGGGCTTCCCTGGATAAGCACGGCTGACGATCATTGGCTGGGCGCACTTCAATCATCCGAGAGAACATCCCGAACAACACCAGCGCCATGCACCCCTCCCCTCTCCCCTCGCGGGAGAGGGGCCGGGGGAGAGGGGGCCTCAGCGCAACCACCAACCCATTGGCAAAGCCCACACGCCCTCCCCGCAAACGTAGACCCGCCACCCCATGACACCCTCCTCACCCCAACTCAAAATCCCCGCCACCTACATGCGCGGCGGCACCAGCAAAGGCCTCTTCTTCCGCCTGGACGACCTGCCCGCCCTGGCCCGCCAGCCCGGCGCCGCCCGCGACGCCATCCTGCTGCGCGCTCTGGGCAGCCCGGACCCGTACGGCAAGCAGATCGACGGCCTGGGCAATGCGTCGTCCAGCACCAGCAAGGCCGTGATCCTGTCGCGCAGCCTGCGGCCCGGGCATGATGTGGACTACCTCTTCGGCCAGGTGTCCATCGACCAGCCGTTCGTGGACTGGAGCGGCAACTGTGGCAACCTCTCGGCCGCCGTGGGCCCCTGCGCCATCCACATGGGGTTGATCGATGCAGCGCGCATCCCGAGCAACGGTGCCTTGGACGTGCGCATCTGGCAGGCCAACATCGGCAAGACCATCGTGGCGCATGTGCCGATCGCGAACGGGCAGGTGCAGGAGACCGGGGACTTCGAGTTGGACGGCGTGACCTTTGCAGCGGCCGAAATACCACTCGAATTCATGGACCCCGCCGACGGTGCGGAAGGCGCGGGATCGATGTTCCCTACCGGCAACGTGGTGGACACGCTGGAGGTACCAGGTGTCGGCAGCTTCCCCGCCACGCTGATCGACGCGGGCATTCCCACCATTTTTCTCAATGCCCACAACCTGGGCTACGCCGGTACCGAGCTGCAGGACGCGATCAACGGCGACGCCGCGGCGCTCGCACGCTTCGAAGCCATCCGCGCCCACGGCACGCTGCGCATGGGCCTGGTCCGCGAACTGGAGGATGCCGCCACCCGCCAGCACACGCCCAAGATCGCGTTCGTGGCGCCGCCCGCGGCCTACACCGCCTCCAGCGGCAAGCGCATCGAAGCACACGACATCGATCTGCTGGTGCGTGCGCTCTCCATGGGCAAGCTGCACCACGCGATGATGGGGACCGCCGCGGTGGCCATCGGCACAGCCGCCGCCATCCCTGGCACGCTGGTCAACCTGGCAGCGGGCGGTGGGGCGCGCAACGCGGTCCGCTTCGGGCACCCCTCGGGCACGCTGCGCGTGGGCGCCGAGGCCACGCATCACGGTGGCCAATGGACGGTGACCAAAGCCTTGATGAGCCGCAGCGCCCGCATTCTCATGGAAGGGTGCATTCGCATCCCCGCCGACTGCTTCTGACACACCCTTATGAACACCAAACAACAACTCAAGGCCCTGGCCGAAGCCCGCCGGGGCGTCATCGTGCCAGGCGCGTTCAATGCCCTGTCCGCCCGTGTGGTGGCCGACCTGGGGTTCGAGGCGCTCTACGTCACTGGCGCAGGCGTCACCAACATGTGGTTCGGCCTGCCCGACCAGGCGTTCATGGGCCTCACCGACATCGCCGACCACACGGCACGCATCCGCGACGCGGTGGAGCTGCCGCTCATCGTCGATGCCGACACGGGCTTCGGCAACGCGCTCAACACGTACCACGCGGTGCGCACGCTGGAGCGCGCGGGTGCCGACTGCATCCAGCTGGAAGACCAGGTCTCGCCCAAGCGCTGCGGGCATTTCAACGGCAAGGAGGTGATCCCCACCGACGAGATGCTGGGCAAGATCAAGGCCGCCGTGGACGCGCGCCGCGACCCGGGCACCCTGATCATGGCGCGCACCGACGCCTGCGCCACCCAGGGTTTCGAGGCGGCGGTCGAGCGCGCGCAGCGGTTTGGCGAGGCGGGGGCCGACATCCTGTTCGTGGAAGCCGTCACCACGGCCGACGAGATCCGCGCCCTGCCCCGGCGCCTGGCCGACCGGCCCCAGCTCATGAACATGGTGATCGGCGGCAAGACGCCCATCTTCAGCGCCGACGAGCTGGCGGGCCTGGGCTACGGGCTGGTGCTGTACGCCAACGCGGCATTGCAGGGCGCAGTGGCCGGCATGCAGAAGGTGCTGACCGTGCTGCGCGACGAGCGCCGTGTGGATGAGGACCCCGCGATGGTGGCGCCGTTTGCCGAACGCCAGCGGCTGGTGTGCAAGCCGCAGTGGGATGCGCTGGAGAAGAAGTACGAGTAAAAATGGGCGCTATCGCTTGCCCAACAAGCGCAACCAGCTACATATTTAATAGCAAACCCTACCGTACCCTGCCGCTGCCTGCAAGCCCTCTCGCGCGGTGCCGCGATGCCGCGGTGCCGCTGTGGCGGCGCATGCCCGCAGTCTCTTGAATGCGCCAGCGCGCCACACCAAAGGCAGCGCTCGGCAACCCGCCCCGGTGACGGGAGCCGCGGGAGCCGTCACCGTCACCTTCACCTTCACCGCTCACCCATCGATTGCGACAACGTCTTGGTCAGGGGCTTGGTCAGGTAGCTCAACACCGTCCGCTCCATCGCCTTGATGTCGACGGAGGCCGTCATGCCCGGCCTGATCTTGACGTCGCTGCCCTTGGTGAACTCCTTGCCCCGGATGCGGATCTGCACCCGGTAGTAGGGCTCCATCTTGCCCTGGCGGTTTTCCTCCAGCGTGTCGGGGCTCACGTAGAAGACCTCGCCCTTCATGGTGCCGAAGATCGAGTAGTCGTACGCATCGAGCTTGACGCTCGCGACCTGCCCTATTTCCACGAAGGCGATGTCGGCGGTGTTGATCTTGGCCTCCAGGATCAAATCCCCGCCGGTGGGCACGATTTCCATGATGACGTCGCCGGGCTTGACCACGGCACCTGCGGTCGTCAACTGGATGCTCTTGACCTGGCCGCCCAGCGGAGCGAACAGTTCGGTGTGCTCCATCACCTGCTTGCGGTCGCGCACCTGCTCGACCTGTGTGTTCAGTTCCTCCTGGGCCTTGGTCATCTCCGCCTGCGAGTCCTGGAAGTACTTGTTCCGCTTGTTGGCGATCTGCGCCTGGATCTCGGCGACCATGCGCTTGAGCCGCAGCACGTCGGCCAGGCTCACGTCGCCGGTGGCCACCAGTTTCTGGTTCATGTCCAGTTCCTGTTTGGCCAAGTCCATCGCGCCGCGCAGCGAGGCCACGTCCTCGTCAATCGCCTGCTTGCGCCGCTCGTACAGCGCACGCTGGTTGCGCACGAATTCAGGGTAAGCCAGCAGCTCTGCATCGAAATTCAAGGGCTCGCCATAGACCTCGGCGCGCAGGCGCACCAGGGCGGACCGAAGAGCGGCCACCTTGGACTGCGCGTCGTCCACCGCGGCTTCCGCCCTGGCCTTTTCCAGGGTCACCAGCAGTTGCCCCGCCTTCACATCCTCTCCCTCGCGCACGTGCAGGCGGGTTACCACGCCCGGGTCTACCGCCTGGATGACCTGCGTGCGGGCGCTGGCGATCACCTGGGCCTGTGCGCGCGTCACCTGGTCGATCTTGGAAACTGCGGCCCAGGTCACAAGTGCCACGATGCCGACCATCGCGACGCGCAGCGTCCAGCGGGACCGGCGTTGCGGTGCCAGCACGTCTGCGATATCTGCGTGGGCATGGGCATGTACGTCAGCGGCACGCTGTGGTTGTGGTTGAGGTTGTGGCACCGCCATGCCACGGGCGGGTGCCTGGGCGTCCATCATGGGTTCGATCTTCATGCGGTGACCACCTGCACACCTTGCGCGGCCGCGTCGGACGGCTGCACGGACACGGGCTCTGACGCCTTCTTCAAGCGCATCAGCACGGCATCCCGGGGCCCGTCCATCACGACCTTGTGGCCGGACACGACAACGATCCGGTCCACCAGGGGGAGCACGCTCGACTTGTGGGTGACCACGATCAGCGTTTTGTCCACACCCGCCTCCTCTCCCAGTACCGACAGGCACCGCTTTTCCTGTGCCAGATCCATGTTGGCCGTGGGCTCGTCGAGCAGCAGCACGGCCGGCTGCGTCAACAGCAGGCGCGTGAAGGCCACCAATTGCCGCTGCCCGCCCGACAGCCCTTTGCCCCCTTCGTGGATGGGCAGGTCCAGCCCACGCGGATGGCCCGCCACGAACTGGATCAGGCCGGACCGCTGCAAGGCCATCTGCATCGCGTCGTCGCCTGGGTCGGGCATGCCGATGAGCAGGTTTTCGCGCAAGGTGCCGTGGAACAAGCGGTGCTCCTGCTGCAGGTAGCCGATGTGCTGGCTGATGACCTGCTGGTTCACCTGGGCCATGTCCAGGCTGTCGACCAGCACCCGGCCCGACGTAGGCCGGTACAGGCCGGCCAGCAGCTTGAGCAGCGACGACTTGCCCGAGCCGATGGGCCCGATCACCGCTACCTTTTCGCCGGGCTGAATCGTCAGGCTCTTGATAGAGACGGCCGGGGCATTCTTGCCATAGGCAAACGCCACATCCTGCAGCACATAGTGGCCCTGCAGCTTCTGGGGCACCAAGGGACGCGGTACGCCATGGTTGTCAGCCTCCAGCGCGTAGAGCTTTTCAAGCGAACGGGTGGCCGCCTGCGCATGGGCATGCTGGACGATCAGGCCCGGCAGCGCCACCAGCGGCGCCATGATGCGGCCACCAATGATCGAGCAGGCGATCAACGCCCCCATCGTCATGCCCCCATTGATGATGACCCAGGAGCCGAGCATCACGATGCCGACGTAGCTGAACTGCTGGAGCGTGGCTGCGAAGTACCCCGCGCCCTCGCTCACATGGCGCATGTCCCGGTCTTGCCGGATGGTGTCGCTGTTGACCGCAATCCAGCGCGAGAGGAACTTCCAACTGCCCACACCCGCCTTGATGGTCTCGGCGCCTTCCACCACCTCGACCAGCAAGCCGGTCTTGCGGCTCGCGGCCGACAACCCCTGGCTGGCCAGCGCGTTCACGCGCCGGTGCCGGCTGACACCCACCACCAAGGCCATCAACCCGCACACCAAAGGCACCAGTGCCACCAGCGGGTGCCCGATGACCATCAGCACTGCCAGGAACAACAGCGCCATCGGAAAGTCCACCAGCGCAAACAGCGTGCTTCCGGTGTAGAACCCGCGGACTTGCTCGTACCCCCGTATCTGCCCTGCCAGGCTGCCGACCGAGCTGGGCAGCTGATCGATGCGCACGCTGAGCAAACGCTGGAAGATGTCCCGGGACAAACGGCTGTCCAGGCCGGCCGTGAGGGAATCCATGACGCGGGATCGCGCGAACTTCATCGCCGTCTCCAGCAAGATGGCCAGCAGCACGCCGATGCCAAGGATGATCAGGGTGTATTCGCTGCGGGTGGGAATGACCCGGTCGTAGACCTGCATCGAAAACAGCGAGATGGCCAGTGCCAGCAGGCCCATGAACACCGACGCCAGAGCGGCCTCCACCAGCACGCCCCGGTATGGGCGCAGCGCATTCTTGAGCACGGCCTCGAACGTGTCGGACTGCGCGGCGGCGCCCCGCTGGCGCATCGCCACCATCGCGGAGTGGGTCAGCGCGGCCTCGTCCACGGGGCGGGTGCCATCGGCAAACTCGACCACCCACCGCTGCTGCGGGTCGCGGTCCACCACCACGCCCCATCCCTCGCTTTTCGTTTTGCACAGCAGCGGCAGCATCACCCGGTCGGGGTGGTTCATCATCACGGGCGCGGACCAATCGAGGCTGGCGCACACAGCAGTCACGCCCGACATGGAACCCGGCCGTCCATGCCGTTCCACGGCGGCACGCAGGCGCATCACATTGATGCTGACGCCCTGTAACTGGGCCAGGCGTTCAAAAGCCCATGCCAGGGAATGCTCTATGGGGTTGTTATTCATGGAAAACGCACCTGGACCTTGCCGCACACGGCATCACACGCATCACGTGCATCACTGGAACCGAAAAAAACGAGCCTGTTGCGTACACACGGAACTCGTGGCCATGTGGCAGACAGGTTGAAAAAGGAAAAGAATGACCAACGCGCGCAGTGCCACCGAATCTGCAGGACAGACCGCACGATCACGGCGCACTCTGCTGCCAATCCAGATCGCCACGCACCACCTGCAGGCGGTAGTAGGCTGCCAGCAAGGCCGCGCGCGCGTCCACCAGCGCCAGGCGGTTGTCGCCCCCCTCGCGCACGGTGTTGAGAACTTCCTGCCAACTGCGCTTGCCCGCGATGAACAGCCTTTCGTTCGACACCAGCACGTCCGTGGAGGACCCGACGGCGGTCGCCAAGGCATCGGCGCGCATCTGCGCGCTGGCCATGTTCTCCAGATCGGTGCGCATCTGTTCGTTGAGCTCGCGCTGCGCGGTCTCTGCCGCAAACAATTGCCCCTGCGCCCGCTCAGACGCTGCCCGACTGGTGGCCAGCGAGGACAAGCCCGCGCCGGGCTGGTATCGCACACCGACGAAGACGCTGCGCTCACCCGGCACCGCCGCACCACCGGCTCTGTATTGCGCCCTCAAATACACCTCGGGCCCGAGCCCTGCCCGCTGCACGTCGGCCTGGTACTGCACCACCCGTGCCCGCTCCCGCGCTTTGCGCACTGAGGGGTGCACGTCGATGGCATCGTCGATCTGCCGGCCCAGCGCATGCCGGGTTTCCGATGCGGTCGTCGCCAGTGCCGCCAGGGGTTGCTCTGCGTCCCATGCGGCATCGCTTTCGGGCTCGTGCCCGACCAGCTGGCGCAGGCGGTTGCGGGACAACGTGCGCGCCGTGCGCGTCTGCTGCAGGTCGACCCGCGCCTGAAACGTCCGCCATTCCAGCAGCGTGAATTCGATCTGGGGCGAGACCTGTGCGTCGACACGCCGGCGCATCATCGCCTTGTAGCGCTCGAGCTGGTCGATGGTCCGGCCCGTCTCTTTGATGCGCTCGTCGGCCTGCACCATCGCCACCCACGAGTCCACCACCTTGATCGCCAGCTGGTACTGGACATCTTTCTTCTGGGCCACCTGCAGCGCCTCCTGCGCCCGGGCCATATCCCGCTGCGCATCCAGGCGCCCGCCCGTCCAGAGCGGCTGCTCCAGGCTGAGCTGTGTGGACAGGCGTGGGGTGTTGGACGAGGTCTGGGCAGCCAACGTGGGGTAACGCTGCCAATCCGCGGCAGACACATCCTCCTTGGCCGCCCGCACGAAGGCAGACTCCATCCGTACCGAAGGATGCAGTTCCACTGTCTGCCGGATCAGGTTCAGCAACACCGGCGACATGGTGGGCTGCGCGAGCGCTACTCCCCCCATGTGAAGGCACAGGGCCAGGCCCACGCCCCTGCACCCACGCAGTGCGGCCCCGGCCACCAAGGCACTACTCTTTTTCAATCCACACTCACTTGTTTGTTGATCTGCCAATTTCTTGTGTGCTGGCTTGCGCCCATTCGCACTGGACAGGGCGCAAGGGAATCCATGCACAGAGAAGAAATAGCCACGGACCTGGTGGCCCGTGGCTTTGGTCGCTCCCGGAATCAGAGCACCGGGTGCAGCGCGGCTTGCTGGTCGACCAGCAGATTCGCCATCGCGCTGTGCCACACGTCAGGTGTGTGGTCGTCGATGGACGCCGTCGCGCTCGCGTGCTTCGCGCCAGCACCGTCCAGTCGCCCTGCATCGTTGCCGTCGACCGTCAACAACAGCGGCTTGGTGGCAAAGGCATGGACCTCCAACGGCTTCATATCCACCGTGACAGGCGATGCGTCGTCCGTGCCCGGGTCGTCATGCGGAGCGACAGTGGCGTTTTGCACCAGGGCGTCCAGCGAATCGTGGGCGAACATGGCGTCGGCCACCAACATCGACGACCCGTCAGCCATGGTGGCCGATGTGCGCCCGAACTCGATCACGCCGTCGCCGTGCCGCACCTGTCCATCGCTGGTCAAACCGATGGACGTGATGCCCCATTCGGCCAGCGACCGGACCTCGCCCGCATCGCTCAAACCGTTCTGGTTGGCATCGCGCCACACCGCGAACTGCGAGAACTCCTTGTCGTTCGCATCGAACACGCCGTCATGGTTGGTGTCGAAGCGTGCGGCCAGGCCTTGCAGGTCGGTGCTGCCGCCGTACTGGGTAAAGGCGTACTGGCTGCTGTCGTGCACCACACCATCGCCGTGCTTGTCCCACACCAGCACGCCATCGTTGGCGCCTGTCCAGGCGGTGCGCTCCGCTACGCCGTCTCCGGTCACGTCCATCACGACATGGCCGTATTCGATGTGGCCATCGTGGTTCAGGTCCAACACCACCGGCGGCGTGAAGTTGATGGGCTTGGTCACGCTGTTGCCGGCCTTGTCGACCACGGTCGCGTACAGGGGCCTGGTGCTGTCCTGCACTTCGCTCGTCGTGATCTGCCACTGTCCCTGCGCATCCGTCACCGTCGTACCGAGGACGGCGCCTGCACCGTCTTTCAGCGTCACCGTGCTGTTCAGTTCCGCCGTGCCATTGACCACTGTCGTGGCAGGCATGTCGATGACGGCCTGGTAGACAGCGGCACCGCTGCCGTCCCTGGCATCGTCAGCCTCGGTGTTCCAGGACACCACCACCTTGCCACCGACCAACGCGGTGACGTGCAGCGGTGGCTGCTCTCCCGCGTCGCTGAGTTCCGCCCGGTAATTGCTCACCAGAATTTCGCTGCCGACCTTCGCGCCCTGGGCATTGAAGTACTGGCCGCGAATCACGGAGTTGCCTGGGTCAGCCCAGGAATCGTCGTACCAGGCAGCAAAGAATCCGCCGGTGTCCAATCCGACCATGGTCGGCGGGGACTGGTTCCCTGCCGTGGTCGTATTGACCATGGTTTGGGCACTGACCGTCACTGCACCAGCGTTGTTGCTCACCACCACCATCGCTGCCTCGTTGGTGTCCGTGGGGCCGGTGTTGTTGGTGCTGTCTTCGGTTTGCCAGCCCACGGCGACCTTGCCACCCTGGAGCGCGGTGGCCGTCAGGAAAGGCATGTCGACCTGGGTGTTTTCATTGACCACCCAGGTGCCCAGGGCCACCTCACCACCGACCTTGCTGCCGCTGGCATTGAAGTACTGGCCGCTGATCTGGCCTTGGCCGCCTTTGACGCTGCTGTCGTCGTTGAACCAGGCGATGAAGTAACCGCCATCGCTGGTCGCCACCATCACCGGCGCGCCCTGGTTGCCTGCCGTCGTGGTGTTGGCCACGGATTGCGGGCCCACCGTGCCCGTGCTGGACACCACGACCTGAGCTACTTCGGTAGACGCCGTGTTGGGGCCTGCCGGGCCGCCTTCAGCCGTCCATGCCACTGCGATGCTGCCATTGCTGAGTGTCACGGCGCTCAGCGGTGGCTGACCCACAGCCCAGGAGTCGCCATTGACCTGCCAGCTACCCAGTTGGAGCTCCCCACCGGTCTTGTTCCCATTGGCATCAAAGAACTGTCCGCGCACCACGCCTTGGGGGTCCGTGTCGTCCGCGTTGTACCAGGCCATGAAGAATCCGCCATCCTTGGTAGCCACCATGGCCGGGCCGGACTGGTTTCCAGCCAGTGTCGTGTTCGCCAACGTGGGCGCACCTGCCGAAGCCGTGCTGCCTGTCAGGGTGGCCGTTGCATAGGCCACTTCGCTGGTGGCGTTGGAGCCGCCTCCGCCCACACCGCCGTTGGAGTCCTCGGTCTGCCATGACAGCACCACCTTGCCATTGTCCAGCGCCACGGCGCTCAGCATCGGCATGTTGGCATAGCCGTTGCCGTTGACCTGCCAGTTGCCGCCACCAAAAGTCAGCTCATTGCCGATCTTGATGCCATTGGCGGTGTAGTACTGCCCGTGCACCGCGCCTGCAGGGTCGTTCAGTGCGTTGTCGTACCAGGCTGTGAAATAGCCGCCGTTGCTGGTCTTCACCGTGACAGGACCGGACTGATCGCCCGCCGTGGTGGTGTTGACCTGCTGCCCAGTCAGCACAAAGGACGGCGCGGTACCAACGAAGACGTTCTGCGCCGTTGTCTGGCTGGGCGCAGCGGTGCTCGTGTCCAGAGTGAAGGACACGGAGTTGCTGCCGCTCACATTGCCCGCTGCATCGATCTGGCGAACACTGATCGTGTTGGCCCCCTCCACCGCGGTGGGTTTGCTCGCGCTCCAGTTGGTACCGTCCTGGCTGTACTGGACGACCGCGCCTTGCTCCACGCCGCCTGCTGTGTAGCTTCCGTTCCTGGTGTAGGCGTCGCTCGACGAACCCGTCTGAGTGCCTGCAGTGTCCTGGTCCAAGGCAATCGTGGGCGCCGCCGGTGGCGTGGTGTCCACCTTGAGCACCAAGGGGCCGCTCTGGGCACTGTCCGTGCCCGCGCTGTTGGCGGACGTAAAGGTCAGGTTGTAGGTTCCGTCAGCCAGCGGAACGTTCGGCGTGAGTGTGCCCGTCGCCGCGTTGTAGGTCGCAGCCACAGCCGTGCCGTTGACATACAGCTTGGGGTTGGTCAGGCCTGTGCCGACATTGATGCCGGGCGTGGTGTCGTTGGTGGCCGGTGCCGTGCTGTTGGCATTGGTGACCGGCGCGGAATTGTCGTCGTAGCTTGTGGGTGCTGCTCCAGCCGGAGGCGCACCGGTATCCACGGTGATGTTCAATGCCGGGCTCTTGCTGCTTTCGTTGCCTGCCGCATCGGTCAGCGTGTAGCTGAACGTGTGAGCGCCGTCGGGCAGTGCCGCCGTGGGCGTGAGTGTGCCGGTGGCCGGGTCGTAGGCGGCGGCCACCGCCACGCCATCGACGTACAGCTTGGGCGTGTCGCTGAGGTTCTGCCCCACCAGGATGCCCGGGCGGGTGTCGTCCGTAGTCGGTGCCGTGCTGTTGGCGCCCTGCACCGCACCCACATCATCCTTGTAGCCTGCGGGTGGTGCCGCCGGGGTGCTCGGTGCCGTCGTGTCGACCTTGACGGTGTAGGCCGCGCTCGGCGTGCTCTCGTTGCCCTGAGGGTCGGTGGCCGTCACGGTCAGCGGATGGCTGCCTTCGGTCAGAGGCGCGGTGGGCGTGAAGCTCCAGCTGCCGTTGGCCTGCACGGTGGTGGCGCCCAGCAGAGCGCCGTTGTCGTAGACCTTGATGGTGTCGCCGGCCGTCCCGCCCGTGCCCGACAGCGTGGGCGTGGTGTCGTCGGTGCTCGCGCCGTTGGCCACCGGGCCCTGTACCGTGCCCACGTCGTCCGTGACATTGGCGATGGACGGTACCGCAGGTGCCGTGGTGTCGATCGTCAGGCTGAAGGTGGTGCTGCCCGTGGTGCCCGCCGCGTTGCGGGCCTCCACGGTGTAGTTGTGCTGGCCTTGCGCCTGCGCCGGCAGGATGAAGCTCCACGCACCGCTGGCGTCGGCCGTGGCCGTGCCCACGGTGGTGGCGCCTTCCTTGACGGTGATCGTCGCGTTGGCCGCTGCCGTACCGACCAGCGTGGGCGTGGTGTCGTCGGTGCTTGCGCCGTTGGCCAGGTCGCCCTGCTTGCTGCCCGCGTTGTCGGTGGCCTTGGCCACCGAGACGGTCACGTTGCTCGTATCCACCGTGAAATTCAGCGGGTCGCTCGTGACGCTGGTGTTGCCGGCCGCGTCCGTGGCCGTTGTGGTGATGGCGTGCGCACCGCTGGCCAGTTGCGCCGTGGGCGTGAAACTCCAGCTGCCATTGGTTTGTACGACTGCGCTGCCCAGCAGCGTGCCATTGTTGTAGACCTTGACGGTATCGCCCGGCGTGCCCGAGCCGCTGAAGGTCGGGGTGGCGTCGTCGGTCGTGCTGCCGTTGGCCACGGCGCCTTGCACGCCGCCCTGGTCGTCCGTGGCCGTGGGCGCGCTCGGCTTGGCCGGACCAGTGGTGTCTAGCACGATGGCATAGGCACCCGTCTCGGCACTGGACTGGCCCGCGCCGTCGATGGCCTTGGCCGTCAGCAGCTTGGTGCCGTCGCCAGTCAGGGCATTGCTCGTCACGCTCCAGGTGCCGTTCGGGGCCACGGTGGTGGAGCCGACTTCCACACCGTCGGTGTAGAGCTTGATGGTGGTGCCTGCCGTGCCGGTGCCGCTGACGGTGGGTGTGGTGTCATCCGTCGTATCGCCCTTGGCGATGGTCCCCGTCACGCTGCCTGCGTTGTCGCTCACGCCGGTAATGGCCGGCTGTGCGGGGGCATCGCCCAGCAGCTTGAAGTTCCAGCCTGCGCTGGAGGGTCCTTCGTTGCCCGCGGCGTCCACCGGACGCGCAGTGAGGTTGTGGTCACCGCTGGCCAGCGGGGTGGCAGGCTCGAAGCTCCAGGCGCCGTTCGTCACGATGGCGCTGCCCAGCAGCGTGGAGCCATCGTAGACGTTGACCTTGGCTACGTCAGCGCCTACGCCGGTCCCCTTGAACGTGGGGCGCGCGTCGTCGGTCATGCCGCCACGGGCGATCTCGCCCTTGACCGAGCCTACGTCATCCAGCAGGGTCAGCGTGCCTTCGCCGCCGGCCGCCGGGCCGCTCGTGTCCACGGTAAGGCTGAACGCCGGGCTCTTGCTGCTTTCATTGCCGGCCGCGTCGGTCAGCGTGTAGCTGATGCTGTGCGGGCCTTCGGCGAGCGCAGTGGCGGGTGTGAGGGTGCCGGTCGCCGGGTCGTAGGCCGCCGCCACCGCCACGCCATCGACATACAGCTTGGGCGTTTCGGTAAGGTTCTGCCCCACCAAGATGCCCGGGCGGGTGTCGTCGGTGGTCGGCGCAGTGCTGTTCGCGCTCTGCAGCGCGCCCACGTCGTCCTTGTACGCCGCAGGTGCGACCGGTGCGGACGGGGCCGTGGTGTCGACCCTGACCGTGTAGGCCGCGCTCGGCGTGCTTTCGTTGCCCTGCGGATCGTTGGCGGTCACCGTCAGCGGGTGGCTGCCTTCCGGGAGGGGTGCCGTGGGCGTGAAGCTCCAGCTGCCGTTGGACTGCACCGTCGTGCTGCCCAGCAGCGCGCCGTTGTCGTAGACCTTGATGGTGTCGCCCGCGGTGGCGCCTGAGCCGGTGAGCGTGGGCGTCGTGTCGTCCGTGGTCGCGCCGCTGGCCACCGGTCCCTGCACGGTGCCCACGTCGTCGGACACGCCGCCGATGGTCGGCACGGCGGGAGGCGTCGTGTCGATGGTCAGGGCGAAGCTGGTGCTGCCCGTGGTGCCCGCGGCGTTGCGTGCCTCCACCGTGTAGTTGTGCAGGCCTTGCACCTGCGTCGGCAGCAGGAAGCTCCAGGCACCGCTGGCGTCGGCCGTGGCCGTGCCCAGCGTGGTGGCGCCTTCCTTGACGGTGATGGTGGCGCCGGCCGCTGCCGTGCCGACCAGTGTGGGCGTGGTGTCGTCGGTACTGGCGCCGTTGGCCAGGTCGCCCTGCTTGGGGCCAGCGTTGTCCATCGCTTTGCCGACAGAGACGTTCACATTGCTCGTGTCCACCGTGAAGTTCAGCGGATCGCTGGTTGCACTGGTGTTGCCGGCCGCATCGGTGGTGTTGGTGGTGATGGCGTGCGCGCCGCTGGCCAGTTGCGCGGTGGGCGTGAAACTCCAGCTGCCGTTGGCCTGCACCGATGCACTGCCCAGCAGGACGCCGTTGTCAAAGACCTTGACCGTGTCGCCCGGCGTGCCGGAGCCGCTCAGGGTGGGTGTGGAGTCGTCGGTCGTGCCGCCGTTGGACACCGGGCCCTGGACCGCGCCCTGGTCGTCATTGGCCGTGGCCACGCCGGGCTTGGCCGGTGCGGTGGTGTCCAGCACGATCGCATAGGCACCGGTTTCGGTGCTCGACTGGCCTGCGCCGTCGAAGGCCTTGGCCGTCAGCAGCTTGGTGCCGTCGCCTGTCAACGCGCTGCTCGTCACCTGCCAGGTGCCGTCCTGCGCCACGGTGGTCGAACCCACCTGCACGCCGTCGGCGTAGAGCCTGACGGTGGTGCCAGCGGCGCCCGTTCCGCTGACGGTGGGCGTCGTGTCGTCGGTGGCCGCGCCCTTTGCGATATTGCCTTGCACACCGCCAGCGTTGTCGCTCACGCCGGTGATGGCGGGCTCCCGCGGGGCGTCGCCCAGCAGCTTGAAGTTCCACGCGGTACTGGCGGGGCCTTCGTTGCCTGCAGCGTCCACAGGGCGCGCCGTGAAGTTGTGGTCTCCGCTGGCCAGCGGTGTGGCGGGCTCGAAGCTCCAGCTGCGGTTGGTCACCACGGCGCTGCCCAGCAGTGTGGCGCCGTCGTAGATATTGACCTTGGCCACGTCGGGCCCCGCGTTCATGCCCTTGAAGGTGGGCTTAGCGTCGTCGGTCATGCTGCCCGGGGTGATCTCGCCCTTGACGGCGCCCACGTCGTCCAGCAGGGTCAATGTGCCTTCGCTGCCGGAGGTCGGTGCACTGGTATCCACCGTCAGGCTCAGCGCCGGGCTCTTGCCGCTTTCGTTGCCGGCTGCGTCGGTGAGCGTGTAGCTGATGTTGTGCGCGCCATCGGCCAGCGCAGTGCTGGGGGTGAGTGTGCCCGTGACGGGGTCGTAGGCCGCAGCCACCTGCACGCCGTCCACGTACAGCTTGGGCGTGTCGGTGAGGTTCTGGCCCACCAGGATGCCCGGGCGGGTGTCGTCGGTGGCGGGAGCCGTGCTGTTGGCGCTTTGCACCGCGCCCACGTCGTCCTTGTAGCCTGCGGGTGCTGCCGTGGGGGTTGTCGGAGCCGCCGTGTCCACCCGGACCGTGTAGGCCGCGCTCTGCGTGCTTTCGTTGCCCTGCGGATCGGTGGCGGTCACCGTCAGCGGGTGGCTGCCGTCGGTCAGCGGTGTCTGCGGGGTGAAGCTCCAGCTGCCGCCCGGCCTGACCTGCGTGCTGCCCAGCAGCACGCCATTGTCATAGACCTTGATGGTGTCGCCCGCCGTGGCACCGGTGCCCGACAGCGTGGGTGTGGTGTCGTCGGTGCTGGCGCCGTTGGCGACCGGGCCTTGCACAGTGCCGACGTCGTCGGTGATATCGCCGATGGCCGGCACGGCCGGAGCGGCGGTGTCGATGGTCAGGGCGAAGCTGGTGCTGCCGGTGGTGCCCGCCGCATTGCGCGCCTCGACGGTGTAGTTGTGCAGGCCTTGTGTCTGCGCAGGCAGCGTGAAGCTCCAGGCACCGCTGGCGTCGGCCGTGGCCGTGCCCACGGTGGTGGCGCCTTCCTTGACGGTGATCGTCGCGTTGGCGGCCGCCGTCCCCACCAGAGTCGGTGTGGTGTCGTCAGTGCTCGCACCGTTGGCCAGATCGCCCTGCTTGCTGCCGGCGTTGTCGGTGGCCTTGCCGACCGACACGCTGACGTTGCTGGTGTCCACCGTGATGTTGAGCGGGTCGCTGGCCGCACTGGTGTTGCCCGCCGTGTCGGTCGCCGTGGTGGTGATGACGTGCGCACCGCTGCCCAGCGGCGTCGTGGGGGTGAAGCTCCAGCTGCCGTTGCCTTGCACCAGCGCTGTGCCCAGCAAGGTGGCGCCGTTGCCGTTGTTGTCGTAGACCTTGACCGTGTCGCCCGGCGTGCCGGATCCGCTCAGCGTCGGGTAAGCGTCGTCGGTGGTACCGCCGTTGGGCACCGGGCCCTGCACGGAGCCCTGGTCGTCGCTGGCCGTAGCCGTAGCCGGCTTGGCGGGTGCCGTGGTGTCCAGAACGATCGCATAGGCCCCCGTCTCGGGACTGGCCTGGCCTGCGCCGTCGATGGCTTTGGCGGTAAGTTGCTTGGTGCCGTCGCCCACGAGCGCGCTGCTCGTCACCCGCCAGGTGCCGTCCTGCGCGACGGTGGTGGAGCCGACCTCCACGCCGTCGGCATACAGCTTGACGGTGGTGCCGGCCGTGCCTGTGCCACTGACGGTGGGCGTGGTGTCGTCGGTCGTGGCGCCCTTGGCGATGGAGCCGGTCACGTTGCCTGCGTCGTCGCTGACGCCGGTGATGGCGGGAGCCGCCGGTGCGTCGCCCAGCAGCTTGAAAGTCCAGGCAGCGCTGGCGGGGCCTTCATTGCCGGCTGCGTCCACCGGGCGCGCAGTCAGGTTGTGGTCGCCGCTGGCCAGTGGCGTGGCGGGCTCGAAGATCCAGCTGCCGTTGGTCACCACGGCGCTGCCCAGCAGAGTCGCGCCGTCGTACACGTTGACCTTGGCCACGTCGGCACCGGCGCCCGTGCCCTTGAAGGTGGGCCGTGCGTCATCGGTCACACTGCCGCGGGCGATTTCGCCCTTGACGGTGCCCACGTCGTCCAGCAGCGTGAGGGTTCCTTCGCTGCCGGTGGCAGGCGCGCCGGTGTCCACGGTGATGGCGATCGCAGGGCTCTTGCCGCTCTCGTTGCCTGCCGCGTCGGTCAGCGTGTAGCTGAATGTGTGGGCGCCGTCGGCGAGGCCCGCCGCCGGGGTCAGCGTGCCGGTGGCCGGGTCGTACGCGGCAGCTACCGCAATGCCGTCCACGTACAGCTTGGGTGTGTCCGTCAGGTTTTGCCCCACCAGGATGCCGGGGCGCGTGTCGTCGGTGCTTTGCGCCGTGCTGCTGGCGCTCTGCACCGCGCCCACGTCGTCTTTGTAGCCCGCGGGTGCGGCCGTCGGCGTGGCCGGGGCCGTGGTGTCGACCTTGAGGGTGTAGGCCACGCTCGGCGTGCTTTCGTTGCCCTGCGAGTCGGTGGCGGTCGCCGTCAGCGGGTGGCTGCCGTCGGTCAGCGGCGTCAGGGGCGTGAAGCTCCAGCTCCCGTTGGCCTGCACGGTGGTGCTGCCCAGCAGCGCGCCGTTGTCATAGACCTTGATGGTGTCGCCGGCTGTGGCGCCCGTGCCCGACAGCGTAGGTGTGGTGTCGTCGGTGCTCGCGCCGTTGGCGACGGGCCCCTGCACGGTGCCGACGTCGTCCGTGGCGCCGCCGATGGACGGTACTGCCGGGGGCGTGGTGTCGACGATGAGCGCGAAGCTGGTGCTGCCGGTGGTGCCGGCCGCATTGCGGGCCTCGACGGTGTAGTTGTGCTGCCCCTGTGTCTGCGAAGGCAGGATGAAGCTCCAGGCGCCGCTGGCGTCTGCCGTGGCAGTGCCCAGCGTGGCACCGCCTTCCTTGACGGTGACGGTGGCGCCGGCCGCCGCCGTGCCCACCAACGTGGGCGTGGTGTCATCGGTGCTCGCACCGTTGGCCAGGTCGCCCTTCTTGCTGCCGGCATCGTCCACTGCCTTGCCCACCGACACAGTGACGTTGCTGGTGTCCACCGTGAAGTTCAGCGGGTCGCTGGCCGTACGGGTGTTGCCCGCCGCATCGGTCGCCGTGGTGGTGATGGCGTGCGCACCGCTGCCCAGCGGCGTCGTGGGGGTGAAGCTCCAGCTGCCATTGCCCTGCACCGCAGCGCTGCCCAGCAGCGTGCCGTTGTCGTAGACCTTGATGGTATCGCCGGGTGTGCCCGCGCCGCTGAGCGTGGGGGTGGCGTCGTCGGTGGTACCGCCGCTGGCCACCGGCCCCTGGACGGCGCCCTGGTCGTCATTGGCCGTGGCCACGCCGGGCTTGGCCGGTGCCGTGGTGTCCAGCACGATCGCGTACGCGCCGGTTTCGTTGCTGGACTGGCCCGCGCCGTCAAAGGCCTTGGCGGTGAGCAGCTTGGTGCCGTCGCCGGTCAGGTTGCTGCTGGCGATCCGCCAGGTGCCGTCTTGTGCCACGATGGCTGAGCCTACTTCCACGCCATCGGCATAGAGTTTGACGGTGGTGCCCGCCGTGCCCGTGCCGCTGACCGTGGGGGTGGTGTCGTCCGTGGTCGCGCCTTTGGCAATGTTGCCGGTCACGCTGCCAGCGTTGTCATTCACGCCGGTAATCGCCGGCTGCGCAGGCGCATCGCCCAGGAGCTTGAAGTTCCATCCGGCGCTGGCAGGGCCTTCGTTGCCCGCCGCATCGACCGGGCGCGCCGTCAGGTTGTGGTCGCCGCTGGCCAACGGTGTGGTGGGCTCGAAGATCCAGCTGCCATTGGTCACCAAGGCGCTGCCTAGCAGCGTGGCGCCGTCGTAAACGTTGACCTTGGCCACGTCGGCGCCGGCGCCCATGCCCTTGAAGGTGGGCCGCGCGTCGTCGGTCACGCTGCCGCGGGTGATCTCGCCCTTGACCGACCCGACATCGTCGAGCAGTGTCAGCGTGCCTTCGCCGCCGGTTGCCGGCGCAACATTGTCCACGGTGATGGCGAGCGCAGGGCTCTTGCCGCTCTCGTTGCCTGCCGCGTCGGTCAGCGTGTAGCTGAAAGTATGGGCGCCATCGGCCAGCGGGCTGCTGGGCGTCAGCGTGCCTGTGGCGGGATCGTAAGCTGCGGCCACCGCCACACCATCCACGTACAGCTTGGGCGTGTCCGAGAGGTTCTGGCCCACAAGAATGCCAGGGCGGGTGTCGTCAGTGGTCGCTGCGGTGCTGCTGGCGCTTTGCACCGCACCCACGTCGTCCTTGTAGCCCGCGGGTGCCGCCGTCGGCGTCGCCGGGGCCGTGGTGTCCGCCCTGACCGCGTAGGCTGCGCTCAGCGTGCTTTCGTTGCCCTGCGGGTCTGTCGCCGTGACCGTGAGCGGATGGCTGCCGTCAGTCAGTGGCGTCAGCGGCGTGAAGCTCCAGCTCCCATTGGCCTGCACCTGCGTGCTGCCCAGCAATGAACCGTTGTCGTAGACCTTGATCGTGTCGCCTGCCGTACCGCCGGTGCCCGAGAGCGTCGGCGTGGTGTCGTCCGTGCTGGCGTTGTTGGCGACCGGGCCTTGTACCGTGCCCACGTCGTCAGAGACACCGCCGATGTTGGGCGCAGCGGGCGCCGTGGTGTCTATGGTGAGGCCGAAGTTGGTGCTGCCGGTCGTGCCTGCAGCATTGCGTGCCTCCACGGTGTAGTTGTGCACGCCTTGCGTTTGCGCAGGCAGCGTAAAGCTCCAGGCGCCATTGGCGTCGGCTGTGGCGGTACCCAGCGTGGCCCCGCCCTCCTTGACGGTGACGGTGGCGCCGGCCGCCGCCGTGCCCACCAGCGTGGGCGTGGTGTCGTCGGTGCTGGCGCCGTTGGCCAGGTCGCCCT
Organism: Acidovorax sp. LjRoot194; assembly: GCF_964253015.1. Lineage (NCBI taxonomy): Bacteria > Pseudomonadati > Pseudomonadota > Betaproteobacteria > Burkholderiales > Comamonadaceae > Acidovorax > Acidovorax sp. LjRoot194. The sequence continues at coordinate 3,176,467 of NZ_CAXUQB020000001.1, forward strand.
TCTTGCTGCCGGCGTCGTCCACTGCCTTGCCCACCGAAACGGTGACGTTGCTGGTGTCCACGGTAAAGCTCAGCGGGTCGCTGGTCGCACTGGTGTTGCCCGCCGCATCGGTGGTGGTGGTGGTGATGGCGTGCGCGCCGCTGCCCAACTGCGCTGTGGGCGTGAAGCTCCAACTGCCGTTGCTTTGCACTGCGGCACTGCCTAGCAATGTGCCGTTGTCGTACACCTTGACGGTGTCGCCCGGTGTGCCCGCGCCGCTCAGGGTGGGGGTGGCGTCGTCGGTGGTGCCACCGTTGACCACCGGGCCCTGGACGGCGCCCTGGTCGTCATTGGCCGTGGCCACGCCGGGCTTGGCCGGGGCCGTGGTGTCCAGCACGATCGCGTACGCGCCGGTTTCGTTGCTGGACTGGCCCGCGCCGTCGAAGGCCTTGGCGGTGAGCAATTTGGTGCCGTCGCCGGTGAGGGTGCTGCTGGCGATCCGCCAGGTGCCGTCTTGTGCCACGGTGGCTGAGCCAACTTCCACACCATCGGCATACAGCTTGACGGTGGTGCCCGCCGTGCCCGTGCCGCTGACCGTGGGGGTGGTGTCGTCCGTGGTCGCGCCTTTGGCAATGTTGCCGGTCACGCTGCCAGCGTTGTCATTCACGCCGGTAATCGCCGGCTGCGCAGGCGCATCCCCCAGGAGCTTGAAGTTCCATCCGGTGCTGGCAGGGCCTTCATTGCCGGCCGCGTCCACCGGGCGCGCGGTCAGGTTGTGGTCGCCGCTGGCCAATGGCGTGGCGGGCTCGAAGATCCAGCTGCCGTTGGTCACCACGGCGCTGCCCAGCAGCGTAGCGCCGTCGTACACGTTGACCTTGGCCACGTCGGCGCCGGCGCCCATGCCCTTGAAGGTGGGCCGCGCGTCGTCCGTCATGCTGCCGCGCGTGATCTCGCCCTTGACCGACCCCACGTCATCCAGCAGTGTCAGCGTGCCTTCGCTGCCTGTCGCTGGTCCGCTGGTGTCCACCGAGATGTTCAGTGGGTCGCTCGCCGCACTGATGTTGCCTGCCGCATCGGTCGCGGTGGTGGTGATGGTGTGCGCGCCGCTGCCCAGCGGCGTGGCGGGTGTAAAGCTCCAGCTGCCGTTGGGCTGCACCGGTGCGCTGCCCAGCAAGGTGCCGTTGTCGTACACCTTGATGGTGTCGCCTGGCGTACCGGAGCCGCTCAGCGTGGGTGTGGTGTCATCGGTCGCACCGCCGTTGGCGATGGGGCCTGTGACGGCGCCCTGGTCGTCCGTGGCTGTTGCCACTCCCGGCTTGGTGGGCGCTGTGGTGTCCAGCACAATCGTGTAGGCCACCGTTTCCGCGCTGGACTGGCCTGCGCTATCGATCGTCTTGGCCGTCAGCAGCTTGGTGCCATCGCCCGCAAGAGCGCTGCTGGTTGCCGTCCAGGTGCCATCTGCGGCCACCGTGGTCGAGCCTACCTCCTGGCCGTTGGCGTACAGCTTGACGGTGGTGCCCGCCGTGCCAGTCCCGCTGACTGTAGGCGTGGTGTCGTCGGTCGTGCCGTTCTTGCCAATGCTGCCCGTCACGCCACCGGCGTTGTCAGTCACGCCCGTGATCGCGGGAGCGGCGGGCGTGTCGCCCTGCACCTTGAAATTCCACCCGCTGCTGGCTGGCCCCTCATTGCCCGCCGCATCCACGGGGCGCGCCGTCAGGTTGTGGTCGCCAGGGCTCATTGGCGTCGTGGGCTCGAAGCTCCAGTTGCCGTTGCTGTTGCCCGTGGCGGTGCCCACCAGGGTGTTGCCGTCATACACATTGACCTTGGCCACGTCGGCACCAGCACCGGTGCCTTTGAACGTGGGCCTTGCGTCGTCGGTCACGCCGCCGAGGGCCACCTCGCCCCTGACCGCACCCACGTCGTCCGTCAGCGTCAAAGCGCCTTCGCTGCCGGCTTTTGGCGCGGTGGTGTCCACCGTCAGGCTCAGCGCTGGGCTCTTGCCGCTTTCGTTGCCGGCTGCGTCGGTCAGCGTGTAGCTGACGGTGTGCGCGCCTTCCGTCAATGCGCTGCTGGGTGTGAGCGTGCCGGTGGCCGCGTCGTAGACCGCAGGCACCTGCACGCCGTCCACGTACAGCTTGGGCGTGTCCGTGAGGTTCTGGCCCACCAGGATGCCAGGCTTGGTGTCATCGGTTGCTGCCGCCGTGCTGCTGGAGTTTTGCACCGATCCCACGTCATCCTTGTAGCCCACAGGCGCCGTGGTGGGCGTGGCCGGTGGCGTCGTGTCCACCGTCACGACCAGGGCGTCGCTCTGCTCGCTCAGCGTGCCTGACGCGCTGGTGTTGGCGTAGGTGAGGCTGTGTTTGCCTTCGGACAATGGCACATTTGGCGTGAGGGTGCCAGTCGTGGCGTCGTACGTGGCAGGCACCTCGGTGCCGTCCACGTACAGCTTGGGGTTGCTCAGCCCGGTACCAACCTTCAGCCCGGGCGTGGTGTCATTGGTGGTCGATGCCGTGCTTTGGGCATTGACGATGGGGGCGGAGTTATCGTCGTAAACGGTGGGCGCAGGCGGTTTGACCACGTTGGCGGTGTTCACTGCGACCGAAATAGGGTCGCTCTGGAGGCTTTCGTTACCGGCCTCGTCGCTGACGGTGTAGGTGATTTTGTGGGGGCCGTCTGCCAGCGGCTTGCTGGGCGTGAGGGTCCCTGTTTCGGCATCGTAAGTGGCAGGCACTTGTACGCCATCCACGTACAGTTTTGCACCGCTGAGGCCCACGCCGACGTTCACCCCTGGGGTGCTATCGTCGGTGGCAGCGGCAGTGCTGTTGACACTTTGGACGGCGCCCACGTTGTCGCTATAGCTTGTCGCGGTGGCTGGCTTGCCAGGCGCAGTAGTGTCCACCACTAGCACCAGTGCGGCACTCTGCTCGCTGTACACGCCATCGCTGTTGGCGTGGGTGTACGTGAGCTTGTAGGAGCCTTCGGGCAAAGGCGTGTTGGGCGTGAGCGTGCCGGTTGCCGCATCGTACGTTGCGGCAACCTCTTTGCCATTCACGTACAGCTTTGGATTGATCAGGCCGGTGCCGATATTCAAGCCCGGCGTGGTGTCGTTGGTTGCAGCGGCAGCACTGCGGGCATTGATCACGGGAGCCGAGTTGTCGTTGTAACTCGTTGGCGCGTTGGGCTTGGTAGGTACAGGAGCCGCCACCGGGCTTGTGTCCATGCTGGAAATTGCGGCGGCCGAGAGCGCTGCCCCGCCCACCAGCAACAGGGGCATGGCGGCAAATCCCTCGCCCATGGCCGAACCTGACGCCGGCTCGGCCAAAACCTGCACGGCCCCTTCTCCACCATCCACCAATCCGGTCAAGCCTTGCCCGGACCCGCCTGACTGCGCGACGTAGTCATACACCCCGCCATCCTTGCCGTAGCCCACCAGTCTGGCGCCATCCTGCTCATAGAAATCTTCGATGACCAAGTCCGAACTGCCGGTCGCGTCCTCCAGAAAATCCACTTCCAGATTCGCACCGACACGCCGAACCTTGACGACATCAGGAGCCCGCTGGGTGTCCACCTGCATCAATTCGATCGTGACGCCGCCCCGCGCACTGATTCGTGCCAGGCCTTGGCCTGGGGTCGCCACGGTCCTGGGTGCCGGCGATCGCTCGATGTTTACCGGCCCAGACGTTGTCGATTTATCGATTTTTACTACGGATGCGTAGACTTCAGCGGTCATTTTATTTCAATCAATTAATAATCATGCATAAAAATATTTACCAAACCATTCACTACGTGGCAGGAAAATAAATCAATACTGCAAACAGCATTCAACATATGGACAACGAAACAAACCCAAGCAGGCCAATCAAGGTGGCCGGAATGACTTCTTTCAGAGTTTGAACATCACCGCGAGAGTAGACTCCATCGAAACAATAAAAACTTCGGTGCGTGAGACGAAAATATCGCCATGCGGCCGAACCAATGCCAATTGCCACCTTGGAAGTGAAAAACGATGAGGCTGCAAATAATTTGATCGATTCAGTACTGCCGCCATGGTGAGATTCACCCGGCCAACTGGCTGATGCCATGACTTAACCTGCGGCCGAAGCCGCCTGATCAAAGTTCAGTACTGAACACGCACTGCATAAACGCTGATTTCACGATGCATTGAGCCCTCACGGCTTTGCACTGCAGTTGTTGGTGGGCCTGCCCGGCGAGGGGGGCCTATCTACATCACACTTGGAATCTGTCCCCGAGCACGGGCACTGAACCCGCCAAGTCCTCTTTTCTATTTGCCCAATGCAAGGCTGTTGTGCGAGGCGGGCACATTCCAGATGGCATAGTCAACTCAGAATGCTTACGGTTGCGCAAGCGATTTACCAAAAAGTGACTGAACCGGCTGGGACGATTCAACAAGAAGGTGAATTATCTTTGTGGATGAAATCGTAAAATTTCAAAAAAATTCTTCCCACACAACAATCTGCCGATTGGAGCGATGGCAACAGGCATTTTTTTCAACAAGACATATTCCACCGAAATCTGCAGTGCTCACAACATATTGTTCCGACCCGTGCAAGTCAGAATTTCGCATCTGTGTGACCGGGCGCCGCGACCGTTTCCACTGAATTGCAGGCTGGTCTTGCTGCAAAAAACGAACGCCAGAAAGAGTGCTGCGCGGTGTTCCGCCTGCGGACAGAACCGCACACAGCGCGGGCCTGCTCTAAGGGCGCAACTCGCAGCACACAGGGGATGCGTCACGCCGCCCACCCCATGCAGCCCGGCACCAAGCGGCCCCCCATGGAAGCCGTCAAGCCAACGCGCGTCAGCGTGGCGTTTGCACACAGCGGGCGGCAACAGATGCGCGGCACTGCACAATGGGCTTTCTGCTTACGCCCGCGGATACGCACAGTCCATGCAAAGAATTTCTTCCGCGAACATCGTCGACCTGTTGCTGGACGCTGTCTGCGTCGTGCAGCCGGACAGCACCATTGTTTTCGTAAGCCCGGCGTTCGAACGCATCTTTGGCTACACGCCGGGTGAAGCCGTAGGACTGCGCATGCTGGACCTGGTGCACCCGGACGACCTGTCCAGCACACAGCAACAAGCGCAGCGGGTGATGGAGGGCCAGTTGCAGCTGCAGTTCGAAAACCGCTACCTGCGCAAGGACGGCACGGTGGCCCACATCCGCTGGACCGCGCGCTGGCTGCCCGACCGCAAGGTCCGTCTGGCTGTGGCGCACGACATCACCGAGCGCAAGTTCACCGAATCCATGCAGTCGGCCATCTACGAAATCTCCGAGGCAGCGCACGCCGCGCGCACTCTGGAGTCGCTGTTCCAGCGCATTCACGAGATCGTGGGCGCGCTGCTGCATGCAGCCCACTTTTCGGTGGCCTTGCACGACGCGGGTAGCGGCACGCTGAGCTTTCCGTACCACGCGCGCCCCGGCGACGGGTCTTTGCCGGGCGCTCCGGCGCTCGTGTCGGACGAGCAGATCCGGCTGTGTCGCGAAATCATTCACAGCGGCACCACACTGCTCATCACGCCCGAGACGACGCACCGCGTGCTGCCGCTACCGCAGGCCGCACCCGCCCCTGGCGCCCCGCTATATTGGCTGGCCGTGCCGCTGTCCACCCAGAACGGGGTGCTGGGCGCCCTGGTGCTGCAGAGCTACACGGAGCAAGGGCGGTACACCGACAAGGACAAAGAACTGCTGCAGTTCGTCTCCACCCAGGTGGCGGCCGCCATCGAGCGCAAGCAACTGCACGAGCGGCTGGAGCGCATGGCCCAGTACGACCAGCTCACGCAGTTGCCCAACCGCCAGCTGTTCCTGGACCGCCTGAGCACGGCGCTTGCCCGCGCGCGGCGGGAGGAGCGCCTGCTGTCGTTGCTGTTCATCGACCTGGACCGGTTCAAGGACGTGAACGACACCCTGGGCCATGCGATGGGAGACCTGCTGCTGCAGCAGGTCGCGCAGCGTCTGCAAAGTTGCGTGCGAAGCTCCGATACGGTGGCGCGGCTGGGCGGGGATGAATTCGTGGTGCTGCTGGAGTCTGGCCACGTGCGCGACCACGCGGCCTCGGTGGCAGGCAAGATTCTGGCTGCGTTCAGCGAAGCCTTCGAGGTGGGCGGGCACCGTCTGGCCGTGCAGCCCAGCATCGGCGTGTCGGTCTACCCAGAGCACGGAGCCGACGCGCACCACCTGTTGACCCACGCAGACGAGGCCATGTATTTGTCCAAAAAGCACGGCGGCAATCAGGTGCGCATGGCGGCGCCGTGAAGCCCGCTCGCCCTGTCTGACGCAGCACACCGCGTCTGCTCCACATCGACAGCCGGTCTGGGAGAAAGCGGCGAAAGCAGTCGCTGGGTACGTGACTGACAGGTGTGGTCAACGGGCACGCCGATGGTGTTTCAAGCCCTGCGCCCTGTGGCCCTACGCGCCGGAGGGTCGCCGCAACAGCGCTTCGCGGCACAATCCGTGCGCAAGGCCCGCCGCCGCAAAGCGACCTCGCTCGGATCCACCGCACACCAGGCAATTTCAAATACCCCACCATGCTCTACAACGCTCTGAAACTCGCCCACATTCTCTCCATCGTCGTGTGGATCGGCGGCATGGTCTTTGCCCATTTCTTTTTACGTCCCGCCGCCCAGTCGCTGGAGCCGCCGCAGCGCCTGCGCCTGATGCACGACGTGCTGCAGCGCTTTCTGGCCGCCGTGACGGTGGCTGTGGTGGTGGTGCTGGCCAGCGGGCTCTGGATGATCGGCCGGGTGGCCAAGCAGACGGTGCAATCTGGCGGCGCCTTTGCGATGCCGCTCGACTGGACAATCATGGCCACGCTGGGCATCGTGATGATGGCCATCTTCGGCCACATCCGCTTTGCACTGTTCAAGCGCCTGCAGCGCGCAGTGGCAGCATCGGACTGGCCCGCTGGCGGCCAGGCCATGGCCAGCATCCGCCAGTGGGTGGCCGTTAATCTGGCGCTGGGCGTGGTGATCGTGGTGGTCACCGTGCTGCTGTAGCGCGGCGGCCGGCCTGCGCGACCGCGCAAAATAATGCGCGCACAAAAACGGCGCCAGCGCTGGCAGCCCCTACGGTTCACCCATGCAATCCGCGGACAAGGCCTCTTCTGACACACCCCAGTACCGCAGGTCCTCTACCATCACGGGTTCACCACCTGTTTCCTACGTCTTTCAGTGTCGCCTAGTGCCGGCCGGGACAGACGCTTGGCGGGTCGCGCAGCCGACGCTGTCGTCGTTGCCGACTGTCCACAAGCGCTGAACGCCGCCAAGCCGCCGGGCCGCGGACCGCTCGGCAACCTGGTTGCCAGAGGGGGTTGGAGTGATTTCGGGCCGATGAACTCGGCCGTGGCTCGCGCGCCTGCTGCTTTGCACGGGCAAAAGTCCCAAGGGCGCGGTACACGCGTCCCGTCATTCCAGTCCAATCCAGTGCGATCACCCCCATAGACCTGGAACAGGTTCCAAGGAGCCTTGCTACGTGTTCAAGTATTTCGAAAGCCGCATTTCCCCTTATCCCCCTGCGGAACCCCATCTGCCGCCGAAGGACTTCATGGCCTTCGTCTGGGACGGCACCCGGGGCGTCCGCGGCTACGTGGTCGCGATGGCGGTCGTGTCCGCCGCGATTGCCGTGTTCGAGGCCCTGCTCTTCGCCGTGCTCGGGCATGTGGTCGACTGGCTCTCCACGGTGGCTCCAGCCGCTTTGTGGGCCGAGCGCAAGGGCGCCATCCTGGGCATTGTGGCCCTGCTGATGGGCACCTTGGTGCTGGTGTGCTTGCAGACCAGCCTCAAGCACCAGGTGCTGGCCATCAACTTTCCGCTGCGCCTGCGCTGGAACTTTCACCGCCTGATGCTCGGCCAGAGCATGGCGTTCTACGCCGACGAGTTTGCAGGCCGCATCACCACCAAGATCATGCAGACCGCACTGGCAGTGCGCGACATGATCTTCACGACCACCGATGTGGTGATCGGCATGGGTATCTACCTTGTCACCATCCTCGTGCTGCTGGCGGGTTTCGATGCGCGGTTGATCGTGCCCTTCGCCGTGTGGATCGTGGCCTACGGCTTGGCGTGCTGGTACTTCGTGCCGCGCCTTGGCAAGGTGGGCAAGGCGCAGGCCGATGCGCGCTCGGTGATGACCGGGCGCATCACCGACGCGTACACCAACATCGCCACCGTCAAGCTCTTCTCGCACACGCGGCGCGAGTCGGAATTTGCGCGGGCGGCGATGGATGCCTTCAAGCTCACGGGCTACGCGCAGATGCGTTTGGTGAGCCGCTTCGAGATCGTGAACCAGGCGCTGGTGGTGGGCATGATCCTGGGCGCCTGCGGCACCGCGCTGTGGCTCTGGACGCTGGGCGAGGTGGGCGCTGGCGCCGTCGCCGCCGTCATTGCCATGACGCTGCGTGTGTCCGGCCACGCCCATTGGGTGATGTGGGAGATGACCACGCTGTTCGAGAGTGTGGGCACGATCCAGGACGGCATCAACACGCTGACTAAGCCGCGCACCGTGGTGGATGCACCCGACGCGCAGCCCCTGCAGGTGACCCAAGGCGAGGTCCACTTCGACAATGTGAGCTTTGCCTACGGCAATGGCCGCCCCGTCATCGACCAGTTGCAGCTCACCATTCGGCCCGGCGAGAAGATCGGCCTCATCGGCCGCTCGGGCGCGGGCAAGTCCACCCTGGTCAACTTGCTGCTGCGCTTTCATGACGTGCGCTCGGGCCGGGTACTGATCGACGGGCAGGACATCGCACTCGTGACGCAAGACAGCCTGCGCCGCAACATCGGCATGGTCACGCAGGACACGTCGCTGCTGCACCGCTCGATGCGCGACAACATTTTGTATGGCCGCCCGGACGCGACCGAGGAAGACATGCACGCCGCAGCGCAGCGCGCCGAGGCCTCGGAGTTCATCGACAACCTGAACGATCTGCAGGGCCGATCCGGCTACGACGCCCAGGTGGGCGAGCGCGGTGTGAAGCTGTCGGGTGGACAGCGCCAGCGCGTGGCCATTGCGCGCGTGATGCTCAAGGACGCGCCCATCCTGCTGCTGGACGAAGCCACCAGCGCGCTCGACTCCGAAGTGGAAGCCGCCATCCAGCAAAGCCTGGACACCCTGATGGAGGGCAAGACCGTGATCGCCATTGCGCACCGTCTGTCCACCATCGCGGCCATGGACCGGCTCATCGTGCTGGATGCCGGCCGCATTGTCGAGGAAGGCACCCACGCGCAACTGCTGGCGCAAGGCGGCGTCTACGCACGGCTGTGGGGCCACCAGAGCGGCGGGTTCCTGGGCGAGGAGGAGTAGGCCCCTCAAGGCGCTGAGGGCCTCCCCCACCTGGGGGTCGCACCTGTGGCGCGGGAAAGTGCGATCCACGGGTGCGCTCGCGATGGGGCTTTTGAGATTGCCGCGCGCTGGTTGGCGCGGTGACCGGGTCATTCAGGCTTTCACCGCCCTCCTCCAGCAGCGTCGCGCCGGGGTTCGGCGTGTGGCGGCACAAGGCCACGCAGTGCTAGGCTCGCGGCATCCCCTTGTCAAAGCGCCATGCTCCAATCCCTGCTCCCCGTGTACTACGTGCAGCTCTCGCCGGCCGAGGTCAGCGTGCTCAATGTGAAGTCCAACGTGCGGGTCCGCGACCTGCCGGAGGTGGCGTTGTCTCCGGGCGCGACGCCGAGCGTCCTGGCGGTAGGCCGCGCAGCCAGGCAGGCTGCGGCGCAGTCGGGCGGGTCGTGGGCCAACCCGTTCGGGCATCCGCGGTCCCTGGTGTCCGACTTCGTGCTGGCGGAAGCGGTGCTCAAGCACTTCGTCATCCAGGCCGCTCCCGCTGGCTGGAAGCGCCTGATGACCCCGTCGCCGCGCATGGTGATCCACCCCCTCGGAGACCCGGAGGGCGGATACACCCAGGTGGAGATTCGTGCCTTGCGCGAGCTGGGGGTTGCGACGGGCGCCGCGCACGCCACCGTGTGGCAGGGCCGACCTTTGACCCGCGAAGAACTGCAGTCAGGCGCCTTTCCTGCCGAGGGTCGGGTGCTGTTGTAGCACCTGTTCGACGCCGCGCTTTTCCTTCGAAAGAGGCTGCGTGCACGCACCAAGAAGGTTTGGCGGCACCGAGCAATGCACTCCCATGACGCCCATCATCGGCCCCGTCGCCGTGCACTGTCGCGCAAGCGGCTGCAGACACGGGCTGCGCGCCCTTACCGTTCAAGCCGCAGGCGGCCATGGCGGCGGCCTTTGACGGGAGACACGCTGCATGATCAAGATCACAGCCCTGTACCGCTGGCGCGAGGGCGCCAGCTTCGACCACGACTACTACCACAGCGAGCATATGCTCATTGCCCGTGCGGCCCTGCAGCCGCTAGGCCTGGTGCGGCTGGAGAGCGATCGCGTGCTCTACCCCGGCGAGCCCCGCCCCGGGCAGGTGGTGGCACTGACCAACGCCTTCTTCAGCGACCTCGCACAGGCGCAAGCAGCAGCGCGCCAGACGGCCGCGGAGCTGACGGCGGACATCCCGAACTACACCAACATCACGCCCGAGTCCTACTTTGCGCAGATGCTGCAGCACGAGGTGTCGGCCGCTTGACGGCAATGCCTGGTCTGCCCGGTTGGCTTCGGCAGGCACCGGGAGGGGTTCCGCCGCGGTCATGGTGCCGGATCACCCGCGCTCTCGCACGGCCTTGAAGAGCAAACTCAGGCACACGGCCATGCCCAAGATGGGCACGGCCGCCAACACCGCCGCCACAGCGCGCGCAGGCACCGACCAGTCGAAATCGCGCGCGGTGCGCCAGGCACCGAAGGCTGCGACCAACCCCAGCGCCGCCATCGCCATCCGAAAACTCGCGCCAGGCTTCACGAACGCAATGAGCAACACCACATTGGCCACACCGATGGCCAGCGCCACATGGCCCAAGTGCAACGAAAAACCCGAAGTGGCGGCCGGGCTGTTTCGCCCTCGGCGGCCTGCGCTCCCCGGCAGCGCTTCGCTCTCGCCGTCGTCCAACGTGGCTGGAGGGCGCGGCCTGGCGGTAGAGGTAGCAGGTGCAGCGGGTGTATTGCGCGGACTCCCGGCGGTCTGTGCCGCGGCCTCGCCCGTGCGGCCCCACTCCGTGGCAGACAGGCCTGCTGCCGCAGTGGCCGCCAGGGGCTTGCCGGCTGACGGCAGAGGCGCCACAGGTGCAACAACCGCCACTGGTGCCAAAAGGCTCCGCTCCTTCAGCACTGCGCAGAGGCGTCCCGGCTCGCGCAGCGCGGCCACCAGGGCGCGCACGGGGCTCTGCTCTTCACGCCGGATACGCAGGTCGGCTACCTGCATGGTGGTGCCGCGCGTGTTGGCCAGCATGAACAGCGCCTTGGACATCAGCACGTCCTTGGCGCCTCCCTTTCCGCTCTCGATGAAGTTCCCCAGGTTGTAGGTGGCATCGGCATGGCCCGCCTCTGCCGCATGGGCGTACCAGGCACGGGCCTGGGCCAGGTTGACAGGTGCGCCATAGCGGCCGTGCTCGTCACTCGTCCCCAGGTGAAAGGCGGCATGGGGGTTGCCTTCGCGCGCATACCAGCCTGGCAGGTCGCGCAGCACGTTGCCGGTCCAGGCTACAGGTGCTGCTGGGCCAGGCGCAGGTGAGGCGGGCGCCATGGGCACGAGGCTCAGGCCGCCGGGCGATTCGGCCTCCTCCATTGCCCGCTGCTTTGTCTGCGCCCGTTGCCGTTGCTCTTGCGCGGCGGCGCTCCACTTCATGGCTTGCTGCGTGTCCACCGTGCCGCCCCAGCCCCGCTCGTGCATCACGGCCAGCAGGCGCTTGGCGGGCTCGTGGTCCCACTCGGCCGCGCGCTGGCACCAGTAGCGGGCGCTTTCGTAGTTGGGCTGCTCCCAGCCGATCACGGTATCCAGCGCATGCAGGAAGGCTGCGACCTCGTGGCCCTGGGCCGCAGCAGGCTGCAGGGCATCAGTGGCTTCGATGTGTTTGCGCGAGTACAGGGCCAATTGCTCGCTGCGGGCCACAGCGGCGTCCACCGCTTTGCGATCGTGGTCGATGATTTGCAGCAGTTGCTCGCCTGGCGCCGACTTCAGGCGCGCCATCAACACCTGTATGCGCGACTTGGCTTCGTCGGGAAACCGCTGGAAAAACGTCTGGGCATCCTGACGAGTTTCCGCATCGTGTGCGCCCATGAGCTGCAGCGCGGCTGCCAGGTCAAAGTGCCTGCGCTGGCCCATGGTGCCAAAGCGCAAGGCCCGGCCCAGCGCGTAGACGGCATGCGGGTTGCCCCGCGCAGCCCAGCGGCGGTACTCCGCCCAGGCTCCGGCATCGTCGCCAGCCTCGCGAAAGCGCGCCGCACGCCGCACCGGCAGATCCGGCTCTTCGGGCGCATCGCCGTTGGCCAAGTAATGCACACCGCTTTGCGGGTCATACAAGTTCAGACCCAACCGGACTGCCTGCTCCCAGCCATCGTCAAACGGCTGGCCCCAGTCCGAAGAGCGGGTGTTGATACCCACACCCCAGGTGGGATCGGTCAACTCCGGGCCACCGAGGTAGACGTCCCAGAACCCCGGAAACCGCTGCTCGACGGCCTGGGCCCAGGCTGCGAACTTAGGGTTCATGGGCAGCTGGGGAGCAGCCTCCGCACGCTCGTACTGCGCGTCCGCTTCGGCCTTGGTGGTGGGCCAAGGCCAATCCGCGGGCTTTTCCCAGATCTGGATGGTGTAACTCACGAATCCCTCCTCGGATGCCGCTGGGTGCGCGGCTTGTTGTCAGTGTTGACGCTCGTCAAGTGAGAATAATTCTAGGAGCTGCCCACGCCGACAGGCATCGCGGCCGTTCCTCTATCTTCTCCAATGACGCGCCTGCGCCACACCCATATGTCGGCGGGGTATTTTGACTAAAAATGGCCTCTGACGCGCCCCCCTGCAGCGCAAAAAGCTCTCATTTTCATAGCAAAACCATGCCCGAGATTCCACGCCCTGCCATCCCCATTGCCATGCCCATCCCCACCGGCGACCAGCTCAAGGCCAGCCGCACCGCCGCCGGCCTCAGCCAGGCCCAGGCCGCGGAACTGATGGGCTATCCACTGCAGACCGGCAGCCGGGGCGGCGTGCAGTCGCGCACCTGGCAGGCGCTCGAGAGCAATACCGATGAACGCAACATGCAGGGGCCCGCGTACGCCATGTTCTTGCTGCTGACGGGGCAGCACCCCGACTACGTGCTGGCCCCGCGCCCCGGCGCGGCCCCCTCTGTCGACGTTCCATAAAAAAAGCGGAATGGCCCGAAGACCATTCCGCAACCTACTTACAGGGAGATCACTGGAAAAAAGCTGGTGGCTCAGTCCACCTTGATATTGGCGGCCTTGATCACCTGGGCCCACTTGTCCACTTCGGCCTTCTGGAAGGTCGCGATCTGGGCGGTGGTCATGTCCGCAGGCTCCATGCCGAAGCCCTTCAGGCGCGTCTGCATGTCGGGCTGGGCCAGAATCTTGCGGATCTCGTCATGCAGGCGCGTGACGATGGGTGCCGGCGTGTTGGCCGGCACGAAAATGGCCTGCCACGACTGCACCTGAAAGTCCGCCAGGCCGTTCACGCCCGACTCTGCCACCGTGGGCACGTCGGGCATCGACGCCAGGCGCTTGGGCGAGGTCACCGCGATGGCGCGAAGCTTGCCGCTCTGGATGTGCGGGGCCGCGACCACGGTGGTGTCGAACATCATGTCGACCTGGCCGCTGATCACGTCCTGGATGGCCGGGCCGCTGCCCTTGTACGGGATGTGCGTGAATTTCACGCCCGACTTGAAGGCCAGCAATTCGACCGCCAGATGTTGCGAGCTGCCCGTACCGGCCGATGCCGATGACAGGCCGCCCTCCTTACCCTTGGCCGCAGCCAGCACGTCCTTGAGCGTCTTGTGCGGGCTGTTGGCAGACACCACCAGCACAACGGGATTAGTGCCGATCAGCGTGACCGGGCTGAACGACTTGATGGGGTCGTAGCCCAGCTTGGGGTAGAGGCTCACGTTGATGGCGTGCGAGCTCACGGTGCCGCCCAGCAGCGTGTAGCCGTCGGGCGCAGCACGGGCCGCGGCTTCGGAGCCGATGCTGCCAGCCGCGCCGCCCTTGTTCTCGACCACCACGGTGGTACCGAGGGCCGTGCCCAGCTGCTGGCCGATCAGGCGGCCCAGCGTGTCGGTGGTGCCGCCTGCGGCAAACGGCACGACGTAGCTGATGGTCTTGCCGGTGGGCCAGGTGCCCTGGGCCGCCGCCGGCAGGGCGGCGAGGCCCACAGCGGCGGCCAGAGCGGCCGTATGGATGAGGGTTCTGCGTTGCATGGAAAGTCTCCTGGTTTGTGGATGATGGGATGAAACGGGTGGAATGAGGGGGCTAGGCCCAGGGCCAGGCAGGCGCGCGATGGAGCCTAGACGGCGCCCCGCGTCTCCACGTACAGCGCGTAGACGGAATGGCTGCTGGCCATGAACAGGCGGTTCTTCTTGGGCCCGCCGAACACCAGGTTGGCGCAGCGCTCGGGCAGGCGGATGTGGCCGATGGGCTTGCCCGCGGGGTTGAACACCATCACGCCGTCGAGGTCGGCCGCACTGGCGCTGGGCGAGCCATTGCTGCCCCAGCCGCACCACAGGTTGCCGTCCTCGTCGCACTTGATGCCGTCGAGCGCGCCCGGTCCACCCGCGTCGATGTACACGCGCTTGTTGGCAAGGCGTGCGCCCGTGCCCACATCAAACGCCCAGACCAGACGGTTGGGTTGCGCGCGGCCTTCGACGATGTACAGGCGTTTTTCGTCGGGGGAGAAGCACAGGCCGTTGGGGCCGGCCAGGTCATTGAGCACCAGCTCGGTCTTGCCGCTGCTCGGGTCGATCCGGTAGACGGAATGCGGCAGCTCGGACGTGGCCTTGTCGCCCTCCCAATGGCCGCCGATGCCGAACGGCGGGTCGGTGAACCAGATGGAGCCGTCGCTCTTGCAGACGATGTCGTTGGGAGAGTTCAGGCGCTTGCCGTTGAAGCCGTCGGACAGCACGGTGATGCTGCCGTCGTATTCGGTGCGGGTCACGCGGCGCGTGAGGTGCTCGCATACCAGAAGGCGGCCCTGCCGGTCGCGCGCCAGGCCGTTCGAGAAATTGGCCGGGTGGCGGAACACGCCCGTCTGGCCCGTGGCCTCGTCCCAGCGGACGATGCGGTTGTTGGGGATGTCCGAGAACAGCAGGTAGCGGCCGTCGCCCACCCACACAGGGCCCTCCACCCAGCGAAAGCCGGTGGCGATCTGCTCCACGCTGCTGCTGAACAGGCGGTACTTGGCAAACGACGGGTCCAGCACCTGCACGGCCGGATCGGGGTAGCGCTGGTGGGGCTTGAAGTCGAAGGACTGGGCCTGTGCCAGGCCGCCGGTGCCCGCGGCGGTGGCTGCGATGGCGCCAGCCATGAAGGCACGGCGCGAGGCCGGCGCTGCGCTGGGGGCCTTTGAGGCAGTGGTATTGGAGGCCTGGTCGGTCGGTGGCTGCGGGCTCATGCGGCGGTGTCTCCTCGGGTTGTCATCGGGTTCGCTTCGGTGGCCAGTGCGTTGTCGGACGCCGGGCTCAGGGCAGGTCGACGATCTCGACCCAGTTGGGGTTCTTGCCCGCGGGCACGCGCGTGGGCGCACCGGGGATGCCCGTGGCGGGGTCGATGGGGTGCAGCGACACCTGGTGCGACTCCTGCCCTGCGGCAATGAGGAAACGGCCGGACGAGTCCACCGCAAAGCCGCGCGGCGACTTCTCGGTGGGCACCTGGCCCAGCGGCTGCAGCTGGCCGGTGGCCGCATCGACCCGGAAGCTGCTGAGCGTGCTGGAGGTGCGCTCGGACGCATACAGGGTGCGGCCATCGGGCGACAGGTGCAGGTCGGCCGCCCAGGGCTTGCCGGTAAAGCCCGTTGGCAGTGCACTGGCGCGCTGCACCGAGCGCAGGCCACCGCGCGCAGCGTCGTAGGCCATCACGTGTACGGCGGCGTCCAGTTCGTTCAGCACGTACATGAAGCGCTGGCCCTTGTCCCACACAAAGTGGCGCGGGCCCGATTTTTCAGGTGCCACCGTGGTGAGGGCGGGTTCGTTCGCAGAAAGCTTGCCGGTTTCGGCGTCGAAGCGCCAGGCCGACAGGTTGTCGCCGCCCAGGCTGGTGGCGAACACAAAGCGGTTGGTCGCATCGGCGTGAATGGCGTGCGCGTTCGGCGCCGTAGGGATGAGTTGCTGCACCGCCCCCACCGCGCCGTCCTTGCCAATGCTGTTGACCGTGATCTTGTGACCGGGGTACGAGGCCGCAAACAGCCAGCGCCCCGTGGCATCGGTGTCGATGTTGGCCATGCTGTCGGCCAGCGGGGCCTCGCCCAGCTTGCGCAGCTTGCCGCTGGCGGGCTCGATCGCCAGGCTCACCACGCGGAACGGCTGCGAGCGCAATGCAACGTACAGTACCTTCTTGTCCGGGCTTACGGCCATGGGCATGGCCATACCGCCGACTGCGGTGGTGTCCACCGGCTTGAGCGCCGCGGCGTTGCGGTCCAGTTCGAACACCGACACATCCTGGCTGTCGGCGTTGGAGACATACACCCAGGTGGCGGCCCACGCGACAGGCGTGGCGAGTGCGGTGCCTGCGGCAAGCGCCAGCTGTGCCAGTCGTGCGCCGCGGCGCGAAGTGCGAAGTGCTGCGATCATCCCTGTCCCCTTGGTTTTAAACGGCTGGAAAGTTGCCTCTGCGCTGGCTGATGACGGCCGCCGGCTCCGGCGCGTGGGTCAGCAGTCACCGCACAACGACGCCACAATGCCGGCCCTGCACGCGGATCGTGATATGTCGTCATACAACATGGGCGCCATTGTGTCTCGACTGATCACAGGCGTGGCAAAGGGATTACCCGAGGTTTTGAAAGAACCTCCAAGCCGCCTTTTCCCTATGAGAACACAGAGAATTCCTACCTAAAATATCAGTGATTACCCTGATTTTTTGAGGGTAAACCCGCGCTTTTAGCCTTGAGTGATTGCGCTGTCCCTCGCTTAGTTGTACGATGACTAACAACCCAAGCAAAGGAGACATTCCATGACTTTCAACCGCCGCGCCATTCTTCTGGCCTGCACCGCCGCCCTGACAGCAGCCTCCGCCACGGCACAGACCGCCACCGACTGGCCTGCCAAGACCCTGCGCATCGTGGTGCCCTACCCTCCAGGTGGCAGCTCCGACATCATTGCGCGCTCCATCAGCCAGTCGCTGTCCGAAGCACTCAAGCAAAGCGTCATCGTCGAGAACAAGCCCGGTGCCAATGGCAACCTGGGTGCAGACTTTGTGTCCAAGGCCGAGCCGGACGGCTACACCGTTCTGCTGTGCGACGTGGGCGCACTGGCCATCAGCCCCTCGGTCTATACCAAGCTGTCGTTCGACCCCTCCAAAGACCTGCGCGGCGTGACCATGCTGGCCTACTCGCCCCACCTGCTGGTAGTGCACCCCTCGGTGCCGGTGAGCAACCTCAAGGAGTTGGTCGCCTACTCCAAGAAGAACGACCTGAACTTTGCGGTCACCGCCACCGGCAGCGCCCCCCACCTGGCGGGCGTGGCGCTGGAGCGCGCGAGCGGCGCGCGCTGGCAGTACATCCCCTACAAGGGCGGCGTGACCGCCATCCAGGACACTGTCGCCGGCCAGACCCAGGTGCTGATGAACGGCATGCTGGCCACCCTGCCCCAGGTGCAGAACGGCAAGCTCAAGGTGCTGGGCGTGTCCAAGGCCACGCGCATGCCGCTGATCGGCGACGTGCCCACCATTGCCGAACAGGGCGTGGCGGGCTACGAGTCGGGCACATGGCAGGGCATCCTGGTGCCACGCGGCACGCCCGAAGCCGTGGTGCAAAAGCTCAACAAGGCCCTCATCACCGCCATCCGCGCGCCTGAAATCCGCTCGCGCCTGGCCGGCCAGGGTGCTGAAGTAGTCACGATGACCCCCACCGAGCAAGACCAGTTCTTTGCCAAAGAACGCGCGCGCTGGGCCGCCGTGGTGAAGGCCGCCAACATCAAGCTCGACTGAGTACGTCCCCACTTTTTTTCATTCACCTTCCTCCTCGTTGCAATGACCATGAACCCGCAAGAACTCAAATCCATCATGGGCTCCGGCCTGCTGTCGTTCCCCATCACCGACTTCGACGAGCAGGGTGAATTCCGCCCCAAGACCTACATCGAGCGCCTGGAGTGGCTGGCTCCCTACGGCGCCAGCGCTTTGTTCGCCGCTGGCGGCACGGGTGAGTACTTCTCGCTGTCCGGTGCCGAGTACGGCCAGGTGGTGAAGACCGCGGTGGACACCTGCCGCGGCAAGGTGCCGATCATTGCCGGTGCCGGCGGCCCCACCCGCACCGCCATCGCCCATGCACAAGAAGCCGAGCGCCTGGGCGCTCACGGCATCCTGCTGCTGCCCCATTACCTGACCGAAGCCGGCCAGGAAGGCCTGATCGAGCATGTGGCCCAGGTGTGCGCCAGCGTGAAGTTCGGTGTCATCGTCTACAACCGCGACCGTACCAAGCTGACTGCCGATTCCCTGGCCATCCTGGCCGACCGCTGCCCCAACCTGATCGGCTTCAAGGACGGTGTGGGCAACATCGAGACCATGTCCTCGATCTTCATGAAGATGGGCGACCGCTTCTCGTACCTGGGCGGGCTGCCCACGGCCGAGGTGTATGCGGCTGCCTACAAGGCGCTGGGCACGCCGGTGTATTCGTCGGCGGTGTTCAACTTCATCCCCAAGACGGCGATGGAGTTCTACAAGGCCGTGGCGGCAGACGACATCGCCACGCAGCACAAGCTGCTCAAGGAGTTCTTCATGCCCTACCTGGCGATTCGCAACCGGGTGGAAGGCTACGGCGTGAGCATCATCAAGGCGGGCGCCAAGATCGTGGGCCACGACGGTGGCCCGGTGCGCGCACCGCTGACGGACCTCAAGCCCGCCGAGGTGGAAGAGCTCAAGGCGCTGATCGACAAGCTCGGCCCTCAATAAGCAAGGGCTACGCCCTCCGGGGCGTTGCGGCGGCCGCACGGCTTGCCCCGCAAAAAGGCTTTGCGCGATATCGAAGATCTCGACATGAATACCCCGCGACCGGCCGTGCACGGGCGCGGTGGTCTACCTGTGGCACGCAACGCGCTTCATTTCGTCATCCATCACACACAACAAAGGAGACAGACAAGATGTTCAGGAAACTCGTTCTCGCCACGGCGGCCATCGTGACCGTGGCAGCTCTTTCGGGCTGCGCAACCCGCACCACCGCCGCTTCATCGGCGTCATCCGAGCAGGCCGTGGCCGCTGCGGCCGAGCGCCTGCGCGTGGCCATGATAGACCCGACGCCTGCGGCCCTGGCCCAGCTGGTGGCTGATGACCTGAGCTACGGTCACTCTGGCGGCCGCGTGGACACCAAGGACAGCTTCATCGGCGACCTGGTGGCCGGCAAGTCGGACTTCGTGACCATCGCCATCACCGAGCAGACCATCAAGGTCGTGGGCAACACCGCCATCGTGCGCCACACGCTCACGGCCGACACCAACGACTCAGGCAAGCCCGGCAAGGTGCAGATCAAGATCCTGGGCGTGTGGCAGGATCAAGGCGGCAGCTGGAAGCTGCTGGCCCGCCAGGCCGTGCGCGTCGCGGCTTGAAGCCCATTCCCGACCAAGGGCCGCCGATGCGGCCCTTTTTTCTTTGAGGGCCATTCGCGCCCACCATTCTTTTCCGCACCCATGACCACCACCGCCCTGCCCCGCATCCTGCAAATCGGCCGCCTGCCACTTCCTGCGCTGGAGACAGAACTGGCCGCCCGCTACCACGTCACCTGCCTGGCGGACCAGGCCGACCCGGCCGGTTATCTGGCGTTGCATGGGGCGGAGTTTTCGGGCGTGGTGACCACCGCATCCATCGGCCTCAAGGGCGAGGTGATTGCCGCCCTGCCCCACCTGCAGGTCATCAGCAGCTTTGGCGTTGGCTTTGACGCGCTCGACATTGACGCCGCCAAAGCGCGCGGCGTGCAGGTGGGCTACACGCCCGGCGTGCTCAACGACTGCGTGGCCGACATGGCCTTTGCGCTGATGCTGGACGTGTCGCGCGGCATTGCCGCCAGCGACCGCTTCGTGCGGCGCGGCGCATGGACGCAGGGCCGCTTCGCCCTGGGCAGCCGCGTCTCGGGCAAGCGCCTGGGCATCGTCGGCATGGGCCGCATCGGCCAGGCCGTGGCCGAGCGCGCCAGCGGCTTCCGCATGGAGGTCGGCTACCACAACCGCCGCCGCGACCCCGACATCGCGCAGCAGTACTTCGAGTCATTGGTCGAGCTGGCGCGCTGGGCAGACTACCTGGTGCTCACCGTCGCCGGTGGACCGGCCACACGCCATCTGGTGGACAGCACCGTGCTGAAAGCGCTGGGCCCGCAAGGTTTCCTCATCAACGTGGCGCGCGGTAGCGTGGTGGATGAAGCCGCGTTGATCGATGCGCTGACCCACCGCCAAATCGCCGGCGCAGGCCTGGATGTCTTCGAGGACGAGCCTCTTGTACCGCCGCACCTGATGGCGCTGGACAACGTTGTGCTCACCCCGCACACAGCCAGCGCCACCCACGAAACCCGCCGGGCCATGGCGGACCTGGTGCTGGAGAATCTTGACGCGTTTTACACACAGGGCGCGGTGAGCGTGCCCGTGCCTGGGACCACTCGGCCTCAGTAGGGAATTGCCACATCAAGTCATAGCATGGGACACTCAATGACATCGTCGCCGAGGTCAAACTCGCCGCAGCTCCAACCGACCGCGTACTTGAAAATAACTGGCAGCAATCGCCGAAGCCACGCCACAGCGGCCCGCCAGCAAACGCAAATGGTCGCAACCAAATCAAAATTTGGTTGATATTAAATATTCATTAACATGAATTTATTATCACGACTAATTGACCTCGAGCGGTTGCAATCGACTTTCCCACGCCTTGTCAAGACTGTGTTGAAAGGTACTATCTTTGAACGGAACAATCGCCGCCCCGAAATCAGCATCGGAGAGGGCTTGGCGAGCAGCTGGTGTCAGTCGAAACCACGCAATGGCGGGTTGAGAGCCGCCCAGATGGTCCGTATAGGTCAAGCTGTGGTTGAAAGGGAAATCTGTCTCTGTGTATTTCACCAGCGGCCTCGACCCGTAAAGAGGTGGACGGAAAAGCGTTTGATATCCGCCATGTGCCGAGTAAGAAACTGCATTGATTTGGGCTTGCGAAGAACATTGGCTCAGCCAAACGACGACGGCCTCCCAATCATGGGTATGTCCCTGACCGAGAACAACGATATCCTTGGGAAAATACCACGCATACATGACAGCACATTCATTGTGGTAAGTCTCCGCCCGAACATATACCTGGCCAATGCTTTGTGAACACCCGCCATTGACGGGATAGGTAGGACGCAAACCCCGGCCTACATTGCCGTAGGCATCCACGGCAGGGTACGGTACACAGCCTCCATCCACAAAAAGCCTGGGCTTGAAAGTGGCTTCAAAATCATCCACGCTCTCCGGAAAGTTCACAATTTGGTTATGGGGCAGGCTATGAAAATAGACCGATGCTCCACCGTCTTCAGAAAATTCGTCGGCTTCGTCCAATCCACTTTGCGCGTGCGCGGCTCCACAACACATCGCCGCGATACATGCAGAAAATATTATTTGGGTAAAATTGCGTTTTTTGACCATGATCCGCCTCCAAATGAAGTGGTGTAGGAAAATTCAGGGCTCAAGCATCCCGGATAAAAACCGTCCAAATCTTATAAGCAATACATCAATATTTAATATTCAAAATCAACCTACTCATACCATTAAATACTCTTTTCAAGCCCGACGACAGCTACATTAACCATACATCCCGCATCGCAATGCGCTGCGCTGCACGGCTGGTCCATAGCAGGCCACCACCCACCTACCAACGGATTCGTCCCAGTGTGGGTGCGCCCTGCAGCCAATTCAATTTCAAACTACAACCATCCCGCCGATCGGGCTGCGCGCGAGATGGTGATAGCGACAAACTCAGGATATGGCGTCTATGTGCAGCTGCACCGAATCATTCAGGTACACCGGCGTCACCTTGAAGCCCTTGACCGTGACCGAGCCGAACGTGCCACGCACCATGCTGCCCCGCACGATGGTGATGGTGGAGCCCACTGCGGGGGTGTAGCCCGCCCGGAAGCTGACCACCAGCGAACCTGCTAGCGTCGCGGGGCCGCTGGCGTTCAGCTGGCCCGCGCCGTTGGCGCCCAGTCGCAGGTCCAGCGTGCTGCTGCCGCCTTGGGTGTACGCACCGCCAATGACCACCGCGGAGGCTGCGTTGCTGATGAAGGTGCCGCCGCTCAGGTACACGTCGCCCTTGCCTGCTGCATTGGCGGAGTCCGCCTGCACGGCGCCAGCCGCGACCTCGGTGCCACCGGTGTAGGTGTTGGCCCCTGACAGCGCCAGCGTGCCGCTGCCGCGCTTGGTCAGCTTGCCGGCGCCGGCAATGTCGTTGCGCCAGGTGTCCAGGGCGTGGAAGCCGCCTTGCGCGGCGTCCATCGTCACCGCCACGTCGCCGTTGAAGTTGCCGTAGCCGTCGCCGGCTGCAAACAGGTTCAGGCGGCCCCAGCCTTCGGCATCGTCCATCACCGGGTAGCCCGAGGCGATGGCCGTCGTCTTGAGCACCACGCGGCGCTGGCTAGCATCCAGGTACGGGAAGCGGGTTTCGAGCAGCACTTCTGCGCCCTTGGGCACCACGGCAGCGCGCGTGGTGTCGCCGATCGGCGCGAAGCCGAAGGTCATGCGGCGCAGGTACTCGGCCTTGTTCGTGGCGTGGTCGGCAAAGCGGTCGGTGCCCACGGGCTGCGAATTTGCGAACTGCTGGAACTCCGCGGGCGTTTTCGCGCCCACGGCGGCCATCATTGTGCCGCGCGCCTGGGCCAGCGCGGCGGCCTTGCGCGGGGCGTTCACGCCCGTGGCGATGCTGGCAGCGGCCACCGCCTGGCCATGGATGCGGCCGCTGATCACGTCCAGGGGCGAATGCATGCCGGCCAGGATGCGGCTTTCGCCCAGTTCCAGCCCACGGGCGAGCATTTCCTGGAAGCGTTCGGGCACCACATACGCCATGGCGATGGCGTCGCGCACGCCCTCGGCCGTGTGGCCGCTGGTGAAGCCGCCATCGGTGGCGGGGGTGGTGCTCTTGGCGGGCACCAGGGTCGGCAGCACCATCACGCTGGCGCTCCAGCGCCAGGGGCGTGCGTATTTGTAGAACCGCTTGGCAGGCTCGGTGAAGCCGTTGTCGCCGATGCCCCCCAAAAAGTCCACCACCGTGCCGAAGCTGGTATTGGCGCTGCCGCCCACGCCCACGTTGTTGCCGCTGTCGTTGTACAAAACGGTGGTCGCGTCCGTCGGAACGTTGGTGATGGATGTGGTCTGCTGCGCGGCGGTGCGCCATGCGCTGGTGAGCGGGCCCAGGCCGTCGGTCACGCTATAGCCCTTGCCACGGCGGTCATCCAGGTAGGCCGACTGCGCCTGCGCGGCGGTTCGGCGTGTGGTGGCGTCCACCACGTACTGGATGTTGCGGGCATGCACCTGCTGGTTCAGCACCGTGCCGTCGGTGGCGTCGCCGGGGATGCCGCTCCAGCTCGATGGGGCAATGGCCGGGAAGGTGCCGTTGGCCGGGGCAGTAACGCCGGCGTCCACCAGCTGGGTGCTGGGCTTCCAGATGTCGAGAAAGCCGCCCAGCACGCGCACCCCGGCGTTGGTGGCCAGCGTGGCGTAGCGCGCGTCGCCGCGCTGGTTGGTGAATGCGAAGTCGACGAACGGCGGGGTGGTGGCCTCGTTGGGCACGGGGGCCGTATCGGCACGGCCCAGGCCGACGGGTGCTTGCGGGGCAGCCGGCTCTGCGTCGCCTCCCCCTCCGCAGGCGGACAGGGCCAGGGCGGCGGCAAGGGCAATGACGAGGGGGCGGTAGGTGGGAAGCTGCAACATGGCGGAGGACACGGGTTGGACGGGCAAAGGCGGTCACTGCGAACAGCGCCGGTGCAGGCCCACGCGGGCCGGCTGCGTGGCACTGTAGAAACGGCCCATGACATTTGCGTGACGGCTTCTGGACGGGCAAAAGAGTGTCGTGTGCAGCTGCAACCCACGCCTGCAGAGCGCAGCCGGGGCGCGCGCCCGTCCCCGCGCTTTTTCGATGGCCTACAAAGCGCTTTTGGTGCACACAATAAAGAATAAAACCCCGCAAGCCGCGACGACTGCGGGGTTTTCAGCGGCAGGCCGGCAGGCCTGCATCGCGGCCGCAGAGTTACTTCACGGCACCGGTTCGCCGGCCGCCACAAGGTCGGCCAGCAGCTGCGGCCCGATGCGCTGCGCACGGTGGCGCAACTCGAACAGCCACATGGCATACAGCGGCAAGGCTTCGGCCAGCCGAAGCGCTGCCACCTGCGGCGCGGCGGCGCCCAGCAATGCGGGGTGCGGCACCACGGCCAGCAGGTCCGACGTTGCCACCAGGTTCAGCAGGCTGGCGAAATCAGGGCAGCGCACTGCCATGCGTGGCGCGGGCATGCGCCGCACGCGGTGTGCCTCGGTCAGCACATCCACCGGCCCGCTGACGCTCGGCCCCACGCAGGCCCAGGCCGCGCCCTGGAGCTGCGCGAGCGACCGGGCTTGGACCAATGGATGGCGGCGGCGCGCGTAGACCAGCGGCTGCAGGTCGTACAGCCGCCGGGCGGACACGTCCGCATGGTCGAACTTGCGCGGCCGGGGCGCAATGACCGCGTCGAACCGCCCCTGCAGCAATCCGGCCAGCAAGCTGCCCTCATCTGCCGTCGCCATGGCCAGGGACCGCCTGCCTTGCGGCACGCACCAGCCCCGGTACAGCACCGGCCCGCACACCATGGCTGCAGACGACGTGAGCCCCACACGCAGCTGGTGGCGTTCCGCCGCGCCTGTGCCCAGCCGAGGCAGCGCGTCGATGCGCTCTCCGACTGACGCCGCCTCGGCCGACACCGCTCGGGCCAGGTCGGTGGGCAGGTAGCGTCGCCCCTGCCGCACGAGCAGCGGGGCGGCAAAGTGCGCCTGCAGCGACTTCATGCCCTGGCTGATGGCCGGTTGCGACACGCCGCAGGCCAGCGCGGCCCGTGCAAAGCTGCCGTGTTCGATGATGGAGCGCAGGTACTCAAGGTGGCGAAGATACATAAGCCGCATTTATGTATGAAGCACCATTGTCGCTTGCCGGACGGCGCAGACGGCGCGAAGCTCAGGCATCCATCCACATCAGCGAGATACACCCAGTGACCCAGCAACCGATTGACACCGTACGCACCTACCTCGGCCACTTGCATGCGAGCAACACCGACGGACTGATCGCGTGCTTCGAGCCCGATGGCGTGGTGCACTCACCCTTCCTGGGCACCATGCGCGCCAGCGACTTTTTCAAGAAGCTGGCGCAGGCCTCCAGCGGCAGCGTGATCACCGTGCTGGACCTCTTTGGCTCCGTGCTGCCTGCCGCTGACGGGGGCGCCGCGCGCGTTGCCGCGTACTTCCGCTATGACTGGACACTGAACGACGGACGCGAAGTGACCTTCACCTGCGTGGACGTGTTCACCTTCGACGCGGGCAGCGCGCTCATCCGCGACATGAACATCGTCTACGACACCCACCCCCTGCGGGAAGAGGTGGGCGACAAGTACGCGCCCGACTGATGCGCGCGCGTGGGCCAAAGCTCGGGCGATGGCCGCTGCGCACCGCGCGCGGCGTGCTGGGCGGCATTGCGGCTTTAGCCTGATTGGCGCAAAATGCGCCAATCAGGAGATCACCATGACCGCCACCGCTTTTTCTTCCGTCAAACTCCCCGCGCACTTGGTGGAGCAGGCCCGCCAGGCCGCGCAGCCCATGCGCCGCTCGGTGGCCAGCCAGATCGAATACTGGGCCACGCTGGGGCAGATCGTGGAACACACGGGTTTGAGCGTGTCGGAAGCCCGCAGCGCCATCGAACAGTACGAGGCTGCCGCCTTGCGGCACAACACTCTGGCGGCCCCGGCGTCGGTGGACGCCCTTACCGCCCGCCTGCTGGCTGCACAAACGCGCGGCACGCTGGCCCAGCGGGTGCGTGAGGTGGTTCAGGAAAACCAGGCCAAGGCCGGCGTCACCCTCGTTTGACAGCCGGATGGCTTGATGGCTTCTTCGCAGTCTCGCTCGTCACCACCCGGCATCGCCACCCCACCCCGCTGGTTCCACCTGCTGGCCGGCCCCAACGGCGCAGGCAAATCCACGCTGTACCGCGCGCTGGTACGCGAGGGCATCCTGGGCCCGCCGCTCGAGTTCGTGAACGCCGACCTGCATGAACAGGCGCACCTGCAGCACATCGCCGACCCCGAAGCCCGATCCGAAGCCGCCCGGCAATGGGCCGATGCGCGCAGGGCCACGCTGCTGCGCGAAGGTGCTGATTTCGCCAGTGAGACCGTGTTCTCGCACTCCTCCAAGCTCGCACTGATCCAGGAAGCCCAGCGATGCGGCTACACGGTGGCCCTGTACATCGTGGCGCTGGACGATCCGGCGCGGCTGCTGCCCCGCGTGGCGCAGCGCGTACGCGAGGGCGGGCACGCCGTACCGCCAGAACGCATCCTGGCCCGCTACCCCCGCACCATGGACAACCTGGCCCTGGCCGTGCGCCAGGCCGATGTGTCGTACCTTTATGACGCTGCCGAAGCCATGGACACCGGGCCGCAGCTGGTGGCGATGTGCTCCCCCACGCAGACCACGCCGCTGGTCCCACCGCTGCCCGCATGGGCCCGGCGCCTGGTCGGCCACTGACTAGCTGCTTGAGGCGCCGGCCTCTGGGGGCGTCAACGGCGGACTGCGCCGAGCGTGGGCGGCCAACATCAGGCTTAAAATCTGCCCCTACCGCTTGACCACATTGCGCCAGCAGCTATTCATTTCATAGCAAATCGGCGGCACAAAAAATCCCTGATGCCGTTGTGGGCGTTTCTCATTGCCAAGACAATCATTGTCTAGTCAATTAAATTCCCTACCCATGACATCTCAGCCTTCCGATTCGTCCGCCCAAGGTTTCTACAGCCCCAGCCACCTGGAGCCTGAGGAAAGCGTGGGCTACCTGATGCGCAAGGTGATGTCGTCGATCCGCACGCAGGCCGATGCGCAGCTGTCTACGCACGACCTGACGTATGCGCAGTGGCTGCCGTTGTTCAAGATCTCGCGCTGCGACCAGACCACCGTGGCCAGCCTGGCGCGGGACCTGGAGACCGACCCGGCCTCGATGACCCGCGCGATGGACCGCCTGGAGGCCAAGGGCCTGGTGGTGCGCGAGCGGTCTACCACCGACCGCCGCGTCGTCCGCCTGACGCTCACGCCCGATGGCGACCAGGTCGCATCGCGCGTGCCGGCGGTGCTGGCCGACGTGCTCAACGTCCACCTCAGCGACTTCAGCCACGCGGAGTGGCAACTGCTGCTGAGCCTGCTGCGCCGCATGCTGGTGAACGGCAAGCCGCCTTCAACGGTG
The DNA here is from genome assembly GCF_964253015.1 of Acidovorax sp. LjRoot194. Taxonomy (NCBI): domain Bacteria; kingdom Pseudomonadati; phylum Pseudomonadota; class Betaproteobacteria; order Burkholderiales; family Comamonadaceae; genus Acidovorax; species Acidovorax sp. LjRoot194. Next base: position 3,203,951 of record NZ_CAXUQB020000001.1, read on the forward strand.
TCAACGCCTTCAACGCCTGCAACGCCGACTACACCTTCGGCGTCATCAGCCTGAAGGAACGCCCGGGGCCTTGACCCCACCGATGCAACCGCCTTCGTCCTCCTCCATACAACACACCAAAACCATTCTGGAGAACCCCGTGACCACCACCGCCACCACTCCCCTGCCCTCGGTCCGCTCTGCCTTTGCCGCCCATTTCGCCGTGTCGGCACTGGCCCTGGCCGCCGCCATCCTGCTGGTCGGCTGCGCCAGCCCCGGCGCGCCGCACACCCCGCTGGCGCAGACCACGCCCGCCGCCGTGGGCCTGAATGCATCCACCGCCAGCGACACCGCCGCACCCAGCCAGTGGTGGACCACCCTCGGCGATGCACAGCTCAATACGCTGATCGAACAAGCCCTGCAAGGCAGCCCCAGCCTGGCCGTCAGCCGCGCCCGGCTGGAGCAGGCGGTTGCCCTGAGCCAAGTGCGCGAAGCGGCCAACGGCCCGCAGGCCAACCTGGGTGTGGATGTGACCCGCCAGCGCTACACCGCCAACGGCCTGGTGCCCGCGCCCATCGCCGGCAACACCTACAACAGCGGCACGGTGCAGGCCACGCTGTCGTGGTCGCCGGACTTCTTCGGCCAGCATGCGGCCGAGCTGCAGGCCGCGCTGGGCCAAGCCCGCGCTGCACAGGCCGATGCGGCCGCCGCCGCCAACACTCTGGCCGCGCAGGTGGGCCGCAGCTATGTGGCGCTGGCCCGGCTGGTATCCCAACGCGACGTGGCCGCCCGCGCCCTGGCGCAGCGCGAAGAGCAGCAGCGCCTGACGCAGGAACGCGTGTCCGCCGGCCTGGACAGCCAGGTCGAGCTGACGCAGGCCCAGGCCGCCGTGCCCGACGCCCGCACCCAGATCGAAGCGCTGGAAGAGCAGATCACCCTGGCCCGCCGCCAGATCGCGGTGCTGAGCGGACAGGCGCCCGATGCGCTGCCGACGCTGGCCCCGCAGTTGTCCCAGCTGCAGCGCAACACGGTGCCGGACGTGCTGGGCGCCGACCTGCTGGGCCGCCGCCCCGACGTGGTGGCCGCACGCTGGCGCGTCGAAGCCGCCACGCAGGGCGTGAACAGCGCGCGCAGCGAGTTCTACCCCAACATCAACATCGCAGCGTTCATCGGCCTGAACTCGCTGGGCCTGGACAATCTGTTCAACGCCGGCTCGCGCCAGATGGGCGTGACCCCGGCGCTGCGCCTGCCCATCTTCGACGGCGGCCGTCTGCGCGCGCAGCTGGGCGGCCGCCAGGCCGAACTGGACGCCGCCATCGCCCAGTACAACGGCGCGGTGCTTGATGCCGTGAAGGAAGCCGGCGACGCCATGGCCTCCATCCAGTCGCTCACCCGCCAGCAAACGCTGCAGGACGACGCCGTGGCCAGCGCCGAGAAGGCCTACCGCTTTGCGCAAGAGCGCTACCGCGCGGGCCTGGGCAACTACCTGGTGGTGCTGTCCACCGAAAGCCAGGTGCTGGCCCAGCGCCGCCTGGCCGTGGACCTGCGCGCCCGCCAGATCGATACCCGCCTGCAGCTGATGAAGGCGCTGGGCGGCGGCTGGACGGATGACACGGCAGTGCTGCAGACCGCGGCGCGATAGACATCCACTGAGGCTGCATGCATGCCGGTCCCCCAACCGTTCACGCTGAGCTTGTCGACGCGCCGCGCAAGGCTTCGACAGGCTCAGCCCGAACGGTCGGGGTGACACCCGAACGCTGACCAGCGCAACAGCCCCGAGCCTGCCCCCTACAAAAACCACATAACAACGCATTCCTGAAAGACCACTGCCATGAGCGAACCCCTTGCCACCCCCAAAGCCACCAACCCCGCCCGCCGCCGCGGCCTGACCGTGATCGCCGCTGCCGTGGCGATCGCTGCCATCGCCTGGGGCGGCTGGCACTGGGCCAACGGCCGCCATGTGGAGACCACTGACAACGCCTACGTGGCCGGCAACGTGGTGCAGATCACGCCCCAGGTGGGCGGCACCGTCGTCTCCATCGGCGCAGACGACACCGACTACGTGAAGGCCGGCCAGTTGCTGGTCAAGCTCGACCCCGCCGACGCCCGCGTGGCGCTGGAGCAGGCCGAGGCCCAGCTGGCGCAGGCCGTGCGCGAAGTGCGCACGCTGTTCGCCAACAACTCCACGCTGAAGGCCCAGGTCAGCCTGCGCAGCGCCGACCTGGCCCGCGCCCAGGCTGAAGCCGCACGCCTGCAGGACGACGTGACCCGCCGTGCCCCGCTGATGGCCAGCGGCGCCGTTGGCAAGGAAGAGTTCCAGCACGCCACGGCCCAGGTCACGGCCGCCAAGAGCACCGTGGCCGCTGCGCAGTCGGCCGTGGTGGCCGCTCAAGAGCAACTGGCCGCCAGCCAGACGCAGACCGAAGGCACCTCCATCGAGCAGCACCCCAACGTGCAGCGCGCCTCGGCCCGCGTGCGCGAGGCCTACCTGGCCGTGCAACGCGCCCAGCTGGTCGCGCCGCTGGACGGCCACGTGGCCAAGCGCGGCGTGCAGGTGGGCCAGCGCGTGCAGGCCGGCGCGCCGCTGATGACGCTGGTGGCCCTGAACGATCTGTGGGTGGACGCGAACTTCAAGGAAAGCCAGCTGCAAAGCCTGCGCATCGGCCAGCCGGCCGAGCTGGAAGCCGACGTGTACGGCACCAAGGTCAAGTACCACGGCACCGTGACCGGCCTGGGTGCCGGCACCGGCGCAGCCTTCGCGCTGCTGCCCGCGCAGAACGCCACGGGCAACTGGATCAAGGTGGTGCAGCGCGTGCCCGTGCGCATTGCGCTCGATGCCAAGCAGGTGGCCGAGCACCCGCTGCGCGTGGGCCTGTCGATGGAAGTCAAGGTGGACACGGCCGACCAAAGCGGCAAGACCCTGGCCGACACGCAGCGCTCCACCCCCGTGGCCGCCACCGCCGTGTTCGACGAACAGTTCAAGGCGGCCGACGATGAAGTCGCGCAGATCATTGCCGCCAACCTGGGCCGCAGCAGCAAGGCCGCCGTGGCCGCGGCGTCGCCCAAAGTGGGCGCTGCAGGCACAGGCACTGCAAAAGCTCCGGCACTCGCCACGACGCTCCCTGCGCCCCGTGTCGAGAAGCATGCATCAGCCCCCGCAGCTTCTTCTCAGTCTCTGCAGTCGCCAGCGGTGCAGTAAGCCGGGGTTCGCATGACTGCCGCCAACCCCACTGCAGACACCGCAGGCCAGGCCCCCGCCGCGCCAGCGGCCCCTGCTGCCGCGCCACCTTCGGCCCCCTCGGGCCCACCGGCCGCCTACGCGCCACTGCAGGGCACGGCCCTGCTGCTGGGCACGCTGTCGCTGTCGCTGGCTACGTTCATGAACGTGCTGGACTCGTCCATCGCCAACGTCTCCATCCCCGCCATTGCCGGCGACCTGGGCGTGAGCCCCGGCCAGGGCACCTGGGTCATCACCAGCTTTGGCGTGGCCAATGCCATCTCGGTGCCGCTCACCGGCTGGCTCACGCAGCGCTTTGGCGCGGTGCGCCTGTTCACCATGAGCGTGCTGCTCTTCGTGCTCACGTCCTGGCTGTGCGGCTTTGCGTCGTCGCTGGAGATGCTGGTGTTCTTTCGCGTGCTGCAGGGCTTGGTGGCCGGGCCGATGATTCCGCTCAGCCAGACGCTGCTGCTCGCCAGCTACCCCAAGGCGCTGGCGGGCACCGCCCTTGCCCTGTGGGGGGTGACCACGCTGGTCGCGCCAGTGGTCGGGCCGCTGCTGGGCGGATGGATCACGGACAACATCTCCTGGCCCTGGATCTTCTACATCAACGTGCCCGTGGGCCTGCTGGCCGGCCTGCTCACCTGGGGCATCTACCGCAAGCGTGAGACGCCGATCCGCAAGCTGCCCATCGACACGGTGGGGCTGTCCCTGCTGGTGCTGTGGGTCGGTGCGCTGCAGCTCATGCTCGACAAGGGCAAGGAGCTCGACTGGTTCGCCTCCGGCGAGATCGTCATCATGGCCGTGGTGGCCGTGGTCGCGTTTGCGGTGTTCCTGGTGTGGGAGCTGACCGAGAAGCACCCGGTGGTGGACTTGAAGCTCTTCAAGGGCCGCAACTTCACCTTCGGTGCACTCGCGCTGTCGGTGGCGTATGCCCTCTTCTTCGGCAACGTGGTGCTGTTGCCGCTGTGGCTGCAGCAGTGGATGGGCTACACCGCCACATCGGCCGGCATGGCGCTGGCGCCGGTGGGCGTGTTCGCCATCTTGCTCACCCCGCTGGTGGGCAAGAAGGTCGGCCAGTGGGACCCGCGCCGCATGGCCACGGGCGCGTTCATCGTGTTCAGCACGGTGCTGTGGATGCGCTCGCAGTTCACGGTGCAGACGGACTTCATCCACATCCTGATCCCCACCCTGCTGCAGGGCGCGGCCATGGCCTTCTTCTTCATCCCGTTGACCACGCTGACCTTGGCGGGTATCCCGCCCGAGCGCATACCGGCCGCTGCGGGGTTGTCGAACTTCGTGCGGATCACCGCGGGCGCCATGGGCACGTCGATCGCCACCACGCTGTGGGAGAGCCGCGCCGCCATGCACCACGCCCACCTGACCGAAGGACTGGTGCAGGGCCAGGGTGTGTTCGGGCAGACGCTGGACAACCTGACTGCCTCGGGCCTCACGCAGATGCAGGCGCTGGCGCAGGTCAACCGGCTGATCGACCAGCAGGCCTTCACGCGGGCTGCCAACGACATCTTCCTCGGGTCGGCGTTTTTGTTCCTGCTGCTCATCGGGCTGATCTGGCTGACCAAGCGGCCGCCACGGGCCGCAGGCGGCGGCGCGGCCGATGCGGGTGGAGCGCACTGACAGCGGCATTTTCGAAGAATGACAACGCACGAGAGACCGGCCTTGCGCCGGTTTTTCTCTTTGTGTTTTTGCATCGCCCTGCAGCGCACGGAGATTAGAGTCCAAATAGCCGCTACCTCTTGACTGCGAAGCGCCGATAGCTATAATTTTCATAGCATCTACTACAAAGAGCACAGCCAGCGAAGGCGAGCGCAAGCCCAACATCCAACATATGCGCATCCGTGCGGAGAAGCACGTCCGCGCGCACGGCGGTGTAGGAAAACACCGCGTACTCGCCATAGGGGCATACTGTCTCGTTATTCAGGCGACGCGAGACGATTCCGCCACGACCCCGCTGCGACCGGCGCCACGCCGCAGCCCGATACAGCCATTGCCATGCGCAGCTTCATACTGAACAACCGCAACCAACTCATTCAACGGTGCAAAGACAAGGTAGCCATGCGGCCTTTGCGCGGCGCCACCCACACCCAGCTGTTGCACGGCGTCCCGATGTTTCTTGACCAGTTGACGCGCACGCTGGAGGCCGAGGGTCACGGCGACATGGTGGGCGGGCTGCAGATTTCAGGGGTCTCCGGAGGAAATGCGTCAGCGCTGTCGGAAATGGGCGTTTCGGCGACGGTGCACGGAGGCGAACTGCTGGGGCTAGGCTACACGGTAGATCAGGTCGTTCATGACTACGGCGATTTGTGCCAGGCGATCACCGACTTGGCCGTCGAACGTGATGCCCATTTTTCGGTCGATCAGTTCCGCACACTGAACCGCTGCCTGGACAACGCCATTGCCGACGCCGTGACTGAGTTCGCGGCCCAGCGCGACGTCGAAGTGGCCAGACGCCAGGCAGAGGAAGAGAACGAACGGCTGGGCTTTTTGGCGCACGAGCTGCGCAACCACCTGCACGTCGCCAAACTGGCGTTCGCCGCGCTGGAGTCGGGCAGGCTTCCCGTCGGCGGCTCGACCGGTGCAGTGCTCAAACGCAGCCTGGCCTCCATGGAAGGATTGATCCAACATTCCTTGGCGGCGGTTCGCGATGCAGCGATCGCACCCTTGCACCCTCGCGTGTTCTCGCTCGCCATCTTTCTGGCGGATGCAGGCCGCGTGGCCGAACTGTATGCCGCCGACACCGGCTGCACCCTGCGCATCGTGGAGGTGGACGCCCAACTCGCGATCGAAGGCAATCGCGAACTACTGCTGGCGGCGCTCGGCAACCTGCTGCAGAACGCCTTCAAGTTCACCCGGCCTGGCAGCGAGGTGACCTTGCACGCGCACACGTCCGTGGATTCGATCCTCATCGAGGTGGAGGACTGCTGCGGCGGGCTTGCCGCGGGTAGCGCCGACACAGTGTTCGAGCCTTTCCAGCAAGGGTTTGACGACAAGCGGGGCCTGGGGCTGGGCCTGTCCATTGCGCGGCGAAGCGTCGAAGCCGACCAAGGGCGCCTGACCGTGCAAGACTTGCCGGGCAAGGGGTGCGTCTTCAAGATCAATGTGCCGCTGCGAAAGCTGGCGTAGCGGACTGCATGCAGACCCACTCCGCGCGTGCCCACCACCCCGTCAATCCCACACCCCCTGTCGGAAATTCCTGACCCTGGAGCAGGCGCAGCACCTGCGGTCACACCCCGGCACTGGGCCCAACAATGCAGTCACCGTAACGATAACAAGGAACTGCCATGTCGCTCTCGCTGATTCTGCTGATTGTCCTGATCCTCATCCTCGTTGGCGCACTGCCAACCTGGGGCCACAGCCGCTCGTGGGGCTACGGACCCAGCGGTGGTATCGGCCTCGTGGTGCTTATCCTGGTGGTCCTGCTGCTGATGGGCAGGATATAAATATAAAAGTGCGGCATCGGGGTGATGTGGGCAGCTAACGCCCGCAGCATCCAGGTGTCACAACTTCCAGAGAAAAGCGGCCTTCGGGCCGCTTTTTCTATGGGGGCTCCGCAGTCCTGTCATGCCTTTGCACGTTTTGGCACGCCCTGTGTCTCGTGCCCAGCGCGCCCACGCGCCGATCCACCCACATTCCACTCGCGCCATATGCAGCGTACGGCGTACGGCCCGCCGAAAATCACACCGCGGCCACGCCCTTTTCCGCGTGGGCAAACGCCGTGGTGAACGCCGCAAATTCTTTCTGGTTCACCACCCCATTGGTGTCCCCACCCTTGTCCATCAACTGAAGCACCGATTGCGAAAAATCGGTGCCTTGTTTCTGGATCGATGTGCTGGCCATGCCCTTCAAGAACTCGTCGTGCGAGATGCTGCCGTCCTTGTTGGCATCAAAGCCCGCCGTGATCTGCTGCTTTTGCGCATCGTCGGCGCCGAAGCGCGTCAGGATCTCCTGAAAGTCCTGCACCGACACGGGCGAGCCATTGCCGGCAGGACCTGCACTGCCCCCGCTCTGCGCGCCACCGCGCTGGACGGCACCCAAGGCGCCATCGAGCTTGCCTTGCGACACCAGAATGCCCTTGCCGGCAAACCCGGCCAGCGCTTCGGCCTGCGGGCTGAGCGTGACGACCGCAGAGGGCTCCGCATCGGCCGTCTCGCTGCTGCGACGTGTGGCCGCTGACTTGGAGGATCCGCCCGAGGCGGCGTTGAAGACCATCGACGCGACGGACGCCAGGCCAGAGATAAGAGGTGACATCGCCATGAGCTCCTGTGTGGCGACACCCCGGTGCCGTGGGACGACCATCGACGGGCCACCGTTTCGCCTTGTCCCGCCAGGGTACCCGGCCCGTGCACCTCGCAAAGGCCTGAAAAGCGGCGACATCGCCCCCCACCTTGCCTACTTGAGCACGTAGCCCGCCAGCACCGACTGCACCTCGTAGATGCTGAGCCGCTTGTTGAACTGCTTTTGAAACGGCGCGGCGCTGCCCGAGATCCAGATTTTCAACTCGGCGTCCAGATCGAAGGTCCCGCCTGTTTCGATGCTGAAGTGCGTGATGCTCTTGTAGGGCAGCGAGTGGTATTCCACCTTGCTTCCCGTCATGCCCTGCTTGTCCACCAGCACCAGCCGCTTGTTGGTGAACACGAAGTAATCGCGGATCAGCTGGTAGGCATGCTCCACCACCTCGCCGGGCGCGAGAATGCGCCCGAACTCTTCCTGGATCTTCGCTGCATCGATCTTGGATGCATTGCCCAAGACGCCGTCAAAAAGTCCCATCGTGTGCTCCTGCTGTTGTGATGTCCCGGTGGCCCGTCAAGCCCCGGCCCTTCAGGCCAGCGACTGGTAGCCCGGCCCGAAGGCGACGAACTCGCCCTCCAGCCGCCCGGCGGGCTGGCCCTCGTAGTGCAGCACCGACGTCTGCACGATGCGCCCGATGCCCTTGCGCTGCAGCATGCGGGTGAAGGAACTCCACACCGCGGCCGACGGGGCGTCGGCCACGGCAGTGAAGGTGCCGGCCATGGGCGCCAGGTAGTCCATGGTGTTGCGCTGGATGACCAGCCGGCTGCCCAGCCCTTCGGCCGACAGCCGCACATGCAGCATGCTCCACGCGGCCAGGATCGCCACGGCCGACGCGCTGCCGCCAAACACCGTGTCGCGGTGGTTGATGTTGGGCGCCAGCGGCGCAGTCAGCACCACACGTTGCGGTGATGCGTCCACCACCGACACGCCCATGGCACGGGCCAGGGGGATGTGGTCGTGCAGATAGGACTCCAGGTCGCGAGGATTCATGCAGGGGCTTTCGGGTCGGTGGGTGCGGGGGCCGGGTCGCGGTGCACGAAGTGAGGCACAGGGCCAGGCACGTCACCCAGCGTTGCCAAGGCTTCGCCAAGGAAGGCCGGGCGCAGGTCCAGTTGGGCCAGGCTGGCACGGGCAAACCACGCAAACTCCAGCCCGCGATGGCCTTCGGCGCCCACATACGGGCCGGGCGTCTGGTCCAGCAGGCTGCCGGGCCGCGGCTGGGCGTGCAGGTACAGGCCCATCTCGTGGTAGTCCACGCCGCCATAGGCGTAGAAGTTCTCCACCACGCAGGCCAGCGCGCCCGGCTCCACCGCCACGCCCAGTTCTTCGTGCATCTCGCGCACCAGCGCTTGGGCGGCGCTCTCGCCCGGCTCGATGCCGCCGCCGGGCAGTGCCCAGAACAGATCGCCTTCGGCACGGTGCAGCAAGACCTGCCCGGGCCGGGTGATGACCGCCGCTGCCCGCAGGCGAATGCGCGGCGCGATGGGGATGGACGGTGCCATGGGGTTCATGCTGCCGATCCTATCGCGGCATGGTGACAGGCACCGTCTGCGCGATGCAGGCCGGGCCCGACCGCGACGTGCGCCCGGCTCAGTCGGGCAGCAGCAAGCCCTGCTGGGCGGCCACCGTCTCGCGCAGAAAGGCCCAGGTGGCCTGCATACGGGCCACGTGCTTGTTCTCTTCAGGCATCGACATCCAGAACGTGCGGGTAAAACGCGCCGTGCCGGGCAGCACCGCCGTGAGTGCCGGGTCTTGCGCCGCCACGAAGGCCGGCAGCACCGCCAGCCCGGCACCGGCGCGCACCGCCTCGTACTGCGCCAGGATGCTGGTGCTGCGCAGCGCAAAACGCGCGGGGCGGTGCAGCTCGTCCAATATCTGCAGCTCCTTGGTGAACAGCAGGTCGTCCACATAGCTGATGAAGCTGTGCCCGCGCAGGTCGTCCGCCGTGCGGATGGGCGCATGGCGGGCCAGGTAGCTGCGCGTGCCGTACAACTGCAGCACGTAGTCGGTGAGCTTGACCACCAGCACCGCGCCGCGGGCGGGGCGCTCCAGCGATATGACGATGTCCGCCTCGCGCCGCGACAGGTGCACCAGGCGCGGCAAGGCCAGCAGGTCCAGCACCAGGCCCGGGTGCTCCAGCGCAAAGTGCGCCAGCTGCGGCGCCAGCACCAGATTGCCGAAGCCTTCGGTCGTACCGATGCGCACCAGGCCCTGCAGGCCCTGGCGCACGCCCGGCGCGGCGTTCTCCACAGCCAGAAAGGCGGCCTCCATGGCCTCGACCTGTGGCAGCAGTGCGCGGCCCGCCTCGGTCAGCCGGTGGCCCCCGGCCTCGCGGGCGAACAGGGCCGAGCCGACCTGCTTTTCCAGCGCCTGGATGCGCCGCGCCACCGTGGTGTGGTCCACGGCCAGGCGGCGCGCAGCGGCCACCAGCGTGCCGGCGCGGGCCAACTCCAGGAAGTAGCGCAGGTTGTCCCAGTCCATAAGCCCTCTCTGTACGGCGTCTCGCGAGCCCATCGCTCGCGATCGATCTGCATTTTTGCAAACCTTGTGCGCAGTATTGTCTATTGTCTTCACAAATTTGCACAGCTACCATGCGCTGGTTACCCGCTGCGGCGCCCTATTCCATTCAGGAGACAACACCCATGAACGCACCCACCTCGCAGGCCGTGCTGGCCCCCACCGTCAAGCTGCTGATCGGCGGCCAGTTCGTCGAGTCCAAGACCACCGAGTGGCGCGATGTGGTGAACCCCGCCACACAAGAAGTGCTGGCGCGCGTGCCGTTTGCCACGGCCGACGAGATCGATGCCGCAGTCGCCTCGGCCAAGGAAGCCTTCAAGACCTGGAAGAAGACGCCCATCGGCACGCGTGCCCGCATCTTCCTCAAGTACCAGCAACTGATCCGCGAGAACATGGCCGAGCTGGCCGCCATCCTCACCGCCGAGCAGGGCAAGACGCTGCCGGACGCCGAAGGCGACGTGTTCCGCGGCCTGGAAGTGGTCGAGCATGCCGCGAGCATCGGCAACCTGCAGTTGGGCGAGCTGGCCAACAACGTGGCCGGTGGCGTCGACACCTACACCCTGCTGCAGCCGCTGGGCGTGTGTGCGGGCATCACGCCCTTCAATTTCCCGGCCATGATCCCGTTGTGGATGTTCCCGATGGCGATCGCCACCGGCAACACCTTCGTGCTCAAGCCCTCCGAGCAGGACCCGATGGTCACCATGCGCCTGGTGGAGCTGGCGCTCGAAGCCGGCGTGCCTGCGGGCGTGCTCAACGTGATACACGGCGGCGAGATGGCCGTGAACGCGATCTGCGACCACAAGGACATCAAGGCGATCAGCTTCGTGGGCTCCACCAAGGTCGGCACCCACGTCTACAACCGCGCCAGCCTGGCCGGCAAGCGCGTGCAATGCATGATGGGCGCCAAGAACCACGCCATCGTGCTGCCCGATGCGAACAAGGAGCAGACCCTGAACGCCCTGGCCGGTGCGGCCTTTGGCGCTGCAGGCCAGCGCTGCATGGCGCTGTCGGTGGTGGTGCTGGTGGGCGAGGCGCAAAGCTGGATCCCCGACCTGGTGGCCAAGGCCAAGACGCTGAAGATCAGCGCCGGCACCGAAAAGGGTACGGACGTGGGCCCCGTGGTCTCGTGCGCTGCCAAGGACCGTGTCGAAGGCCTGATCGCGCGCGGCGTGGCCGATGGCGCGAAGCTGGAGCTCGATGGCCGCAACCCCGTGGTGGCCGGCTTCGAGAAGGGCAACTTCGTGGGCCCCACGGTGTTCAGCGGCGTCAAGCCCGGCATGAGCATCTATGAGCAAGAGGTCTTCGGCCCCGTGCTGTGCCTGTCGGCCGCGGCAGACATCGACGAAGCCATCGATTTCATCAACGACAACCCCAACGGCAACGGCACCGCTATCTTCACCCAGTCGGGCGCCGCGGCGCGCAAGTTCCAGGAAGAGATCGATGTGGGCCAGGTCGGCATCAACGTGCCGATCCCTGTGCCGGTGCCGCTGTTCTCGTTCTCGGGCTCGCGCGCGTCCAAGCTGGGAGACCTGGGCCCGTACGGCAAGCAGGTCGTGCTGTTCTACACGCAGACCAAGACGGTGACGGCGCGCTGGTTTGACGACAGCACCGTGTCGCACGGTGTGAACACCACGATCAGCTTGAAGTAGGTGCTGCCGGGGGCTGGTACATGCCACGTGCCATGCTGGCCGCGACCGAAACATCCATTCACGCTGATTGGGGGTCGAAGCGTTGAGCAGGGCTTCGACAAGCTCAGCCCGAACGGGTGGGGAGGCACCACCCCGGCTTCGACAGGCTCAGCCCGAACGGGCGTGTGATGGCGGCCGGCGCGACAACACCCGGACCAACCCCAACCCAACCCCGACCGTTCAGCCTGAGCTTGTCGAAGGCCCCCACGCTGCACAACGACGGTGTTAAAACCAGGCCATGCAACTCCACCCGCCAAAGACGAAATTGCCTGCCTGGGCCGTCGCTCTTGTGCTGCCCTGCGCAGTACTGTTGACCATGCCGCAAGCCCACGCCCAGGCCGGCGCTGCCTGCAACCCCGCCGGCACAGTGCCAGAAACCAATGCCTGCGCCGTGCAAGCCTTCCAGGCGGCAGACACCGAGATCGCCATCCTCTACGGCGACGTGATGCGCGCCCTGTCGGCCCACGAGCGGCCCCAGCTGCGCCAGGAGCATTCGGCCTGGCTGCGCGAGCGCACCACGCGCTGCAAGCAGTCCACGCGCAGTGCCGAGTCCCAGCCTACCGGGCCCCGGGTCTACCACGAGTGTTTGATCGCAGAAACCCAGGCGCGCCGCAAAGGCGTGATGCGCTGGCTGACGCTCGACCACCCGTCGGCCAAGCCCTGACGCACCATTCAGAACAACAAGAACTGACGAGACAGACACACCATGGACTTTGAACTCACCGAAGAGCAGCGCGCCTTTGCCCAGACCGCCCGCGACTTCGCCCAGGCGGAGCTGGCGCCCCACGCCGCGCACTGGGACGAGGAAGGCATCTTCCCGCGCGAGGCCATCGCCAAGGCCGGCGAACTGGGCTTTTGCGGCCTGTACGCGCCCGAGGCAGCCGGCGGCCTGGCCCTGCCCCGCTTGGACGCCACGCTGGTGTTCGAAGAGATGGCAGCGGTCGACCCATCGACCACCGCCTTCATCACCATCCACAACATGGCCACCTGGATGCTGGGCACCTGGGCTACCCCTGCGGTGCGCGACCACTGGGGCCCGCTGCTGACCACCGGCGAAAAGCTCGCGTCGTACTGCCTGACCGAACCCGGCGCGGGCTCCGACGCGGCCTCGCTCAAGACCCGCGCCGAGCTGGTGGGCCACGACTACGTCATCAACGGCAGCAAGGCCTTCATCAGCGGCGCGGGCGCCACCGACGTGCTGGTGCTCATGGCCCGCACGGGCGATGCAGCATCGGGCGCAGGCGGCATCAGCGCCTTTGTGGTGCCGGCCGACGCGCCGGGCATCAGCTACGGCAAGAAGGAACAGAAGATGGGCTGGAACAGCCAGCCCACGCGCACCATCAGCTTCGACAACGTGCGCATCCCCGCCGACCACCTGTTGGGCCGCGAAGGCGAAGGCTTCAAGATCGCGATGAAGGGCCTGGACGGCGGCCGCATCAACATCGCCACCTGCTCGGTGGGCGCCGCGCAAGGCGCGCTGAACGCCGCCCAGCAGTACATGCAGGACCGCAAGCAGTTCGGAAAGCCGATCGCGAGCTTTCAGGCGCTGCAGTTCAAGCTGGCCGACATGGCCACCGAACTCGTCGCCGCGCGCCAGATGGTGCGCCTGGCTGCAGCCAAACTGGACGCCGGTGCGCGAGACGCATCCACCTACTGCGCCATGGCCAAGCGCTTTGCCACCGACGCGGGCTTCACCGTCATCAACGACGCCCTGCAGCTGCACGGCGGCTACGGCTACATCCGCGAATACCCGCTGGAGCGCCTGCTGCGCGACGCCCGCGTGCACCAGATCCTGGAAGGCACGAACGAGATCATGCGGGTCATCATTGCGCGGCGCATGCTGGATGGGGATGCGACGGAGGCGATTCGCTGACACTATATTTTTGATAGCTGCTCGCGCTTGTCCAACAAGCGGTAGCCGCCCATTTTTATCAAAACCATGCCTGCCCGCCCCCTCTCTGACGAAACCCTGCACCTGATCGACGCCATGCGCACGGCGCTCTCGCAATGCAGCGATGTTGAAGAACACCCGCTGTTCGGCACCCATGCCTTCTTCGTGGACGGCAAGATGTGCATCGCGGTCAAGGGCGAAGAGCTGCTGGTGCGCCTGCCACCCGAGCGCCATGGCGAGGTGCAGGAGATGCAGAACACGCGAGAACTGTCGCCCGGCGGAGGGATGAAGGGTTACTTCTGGGTGGAGCCCAATGGCTACTCCACGCGGGCGCAGTGGAGCTTTTGGGTCGGCGAAGCCCTGGCGTACAACCCGCTGGCCAAGGCAAGTCCGCGCAAGAAACGCGCGCCCGTCGCAGCAGCCGGCAAGGCGGCAACCACCGCTGGCAAGAAGCCAGCCGCCAAATCGTCCGCCAAGAGTGCGGGCGCGAACAAGCCGCCAACGAAGACCGCGGCAACGAGGACAGCTGCAGCCAAGAAGCACAGCATCTTCGAAGCCGACGACTGAGCCGCCCTCGCCCCGCGCAAGCACACGCCATCACCTCCAGCCCACCCCGGAGCCACCACCATGCCCATCCGCATCGTCCGCCTCGGCACCCCGCGCGCCACCGGGGAAGGCACCCGCATCGGCACCGTGCGCCGCCCGCCGCGCGGCGTGCCCAAGGCCGAGTTCGCCAGCCGCGACTATTACGACGTGTGGTACCCGCTGCTCGCCCCCGCGCAAGAGCTGATGACCCAGGGCCAGCAGGTCCCCGCAGGCCCCGAGGGCGACAAGGACTGGCAGGCGTTCGTCCAACATTTCCGCAAGGAGCTGGCCCAGCCCGAGGCCAGCCGCACATTGGACCTGCTGGCCGCGCTGTCGCAGCACAGCGCGATGTCGGTGGGCTGCTACTGCGAGGACGAGTCGCGCTGCCACCGCTCGGTGTTGCGGGCCGAGCTGCTGACGCGCGGCGCCCGTGTGGAGGGCTGAGTTTGAAGCTTTTTCGGCCCCTACCGCTGGATAGGCAAGCGCTACCAGCTACAAATTTAATAGCAATCCTTTTCTAACCGATCACACTGTTGTGCAAGGCCCCGACATCCCGGGCGTTGCCAGCATCAACCTCACCCCCTCACCCCCCTCATCACAACGACATCAAGGAGCAACACAGCATGAAGATCGCATTCATCGGCCTGGGCAACATGGGCGGCCCCATGGCCCTGAACCTGCACAAGGCGGGCCACGACGTGGGCGCCTTCGACCTCTCCAAACCCGCCTGCGACAAGTTGGCCGCTGACGGCGTGCGCATTGCCGCCGACGCCGCCACCTGCGTGCTGGGCGCCGAAGTGGTCATCAGCATGCTGCCCGCCAGCCAGCACGTGGAGGCGCTCTACCTCGGCAACGACAAGCAAACCGGCCTGCTGCCCCAGCTGGCAGAGGGCGCGCTGGTGATCGACTGCTCCACCATAGCGGCAGCCACATCGCGCAAGGTGGCCGATGCCGCCAAGGCCCGCGGCCTGGCCTTCATCGACGCGCCCGTCTCGGGCGGCACCGGCGGCGCCATCGCCGGCACGCTCACCTTCATGGTGGGCGGCGACACCGCAGCGCTGGAGCGCGCCCGCCCCATCCTCGAAAAGATGGGCGCCAACATCTTCCACGCAGGCGACGTGGGCGCCGGCCAGACCGCCAAGATCTGCAACAACATGCTGCTGGGAATCCTGATGGCCGGCACCAGCGAAGCCATCGCCCTGGGCGTGGCCAACGGCCTGGACCCGAAGGTACTGAGCGAAATCATGCGCCGCAGCTCGGGCGGCAACTGGGCGCTGGAGAAGTACAACCCCTACCCCGGCGTGATGGAGACTGCGCCAGCGAGCAAGGGCTATGCGGGTGGTTTTGGGACGGATCTGATGCTCAAGGACCTGGGCTTGGCGCAAGAGAACGCCGCGGCGGTGAAAGCGGCCACACCGCTGGGTGGGCTGGCGCGCAGCCTGTATGCGGCGCACAGCCTGGCGGGGCATGGGGGGCTGGATTTCTCCAGCATCATCAAGCTGGTGCAAAAGCACTGACCGCAGCACGCTGGCCGCCCAACGAGGACTGCCCACCTGCCAACCCACGCCAGCACCGTGCTGGCGTTTCTTATCGCCACCACGAGCTCTCAGATACCGGCCACTGGAGCTTTCGGCTGGACAGCTTTATATATTTGGCCAAAGAGATGCAACATACGCCAACTCTGCATCAACCATGGATTTTGTTTGAGCAATTGGAGCGGTAACTCGGAAAAATTTGCCTTGCCTCACATCCAGCACACCAATAATATCCCCCTCCTTACATAAATCTCGTAAAGCAACCTCCATTAACACTGTAGCCAAATCTATGCGCAACTTGCTAAGCGGCTCATCTTTCAAATATAGTTTAATAATATATCTTTGATCATCTATTACCAGACCCAGCTCCGGATTGATAGAAACATCGACCCCAGAATTTCCATAAGTGTTTTTTGGCGGATCAAACCAGAAAATATTCTTCTTCCCCCACCATTTGCTATATCCATTTAATGCATTGTTATAGTTGGCCACTTTCTTAGGATCCCTTATTGCGGATCTGATATTCACAAGAAAACTCCTTTCCAATCCTTCTTTGTGAATTTTTATCAATCCGTCCCGCAAAGGCTTATAAAAATCAGTTGCCGGATGGTAAGCTTTTCTGTTCTTTATTTGATTTACCTTTGTCGCTTTTGGACTACCCGATTTTGAAACAATATCAACAAGATCAGTAAGTGAGATACCGTACATTTTCCGCTTTCTAATGTTTGACATGAGACATTGAGAGCCCGCAAACCGAAAATCGACCTGTATATTGATGATTTAGCGGGCACTCGAACCATTGACTCTTCAACCTTGGTCACATCCATGCGCGTAGCTTGATTGAATTGAAGAACCCCTTGCACCGATGTAAGTGTTGAGCCTAGTAGTCCAACTCCATCCGCCACCGGTCTTGCTCGGTACCTTATTGGGACAGCGGCGCTAACTGATGACAAGCTTAAATTTGCCATTAGGCTGAGTATCAACATCTACGGGCCGCGGCTCCCCTACCACCCGGATTGATTGTTCTCGGTATGCATCATTTCAAGGCACGGCGACCTTCCTACAAAGCCACAATCTGCTGTTGAGTATGATTCGCACCCCTCATGCTGCGCCGCACCATCCCCGCCCTGCCTTTCCACATCGTGCTTCTGCTCGTGGCGTTGTTCAACGCCCTGGCGGGTGTGCCGCTGCATGAGGCACGGCACATCAGGGAGGGAGTAGCTAGCGCCACAGCCTCGACAGCCGCAGGCGATGTGGATGCATATGCCACAGACACCCCAGCCAGGGGCGAGCACGGCGAAAGCACGCATACCACCTGCGCCTGGTGCCTGACCCACGCGCTGGAGGCGGGCCTGGCACATGCACCGGCGGCCGGCCAGCTACCGCTTCCCGCAACACCCAGCACCCTCGCGCCGCAAAGCGCAGACCCCTTCACGGTTCAGCAAGTGCGCTGGCCGTTTGCCGCACGCGATCCTCCGCCAGCCCATCGGGCCTGACACGCGTCAGGTCCTAGCCAGCCTGCGCTCTCCAGCGCACCTCCCTCTTTTTTCAGCCTTGTATTCACCCCGCCGGGGTGGGTGCGGGCACGCGGCTTTGTGCGCCCGCCTTGACCACTTGAATCAGGCGGGTGTGGGCCACGTTGCTCCTGGCTTTGCATTCATCGCTTTTGGACTGGTTTGCCATGCGTTCTTCGTCTTCGTCGTCTTCTCTTTCGTCTTCACGCCCAGCGGCCTTGCCACGCCCCACGTTGTCGGCCGTGGCGGTTGCGTCGCTCTTCGCCTCCATCAACCCCGCTTTCGCCGCAGACGGCGATGTGATCACCCCACCCACCCCACCCACCCTGTCCGCCGTCGACGTCGTCGGCCGCAGCGCCTCTGGCGCCTACTACGCCGACGAGGCCGAAGGCGCCAAGACCACCTTGCCGCTGCGCGAGCTGCCGCAATCCGTGCGCGTGATGTCGCGCCAGACGCTCGACGACCTGGGCGCCACGCGGCTGGACGATGTGCTCGACTACGTGGGCGGCGTCTCGCGCCAGAACAGCTTTGGCGGGCTGTGGGACAACATTGCCATCCGGGGCCTGCCGGGCAACGAGAACACGGGCATGGCCACCTTGCTCAACGGCTTTTCGTCCAACCGGGGCTTCAACGCGCCGCCTGACCTGGCGGGCGTGGAGCGCATCGAGTTCCTCAAGGGGCCAGCCGCTGCGCTGTACGGCAGCAGCGAGCCGGGCGGCACGCTCAACATCGTGAGCAAGAAGCCGCTGTGGAAGGCCGCGCACTCGGTGGAGGCCTATGCCGGCAGCAACCGCCTGGGCCGCGCGGCGCTCGACACCACCGGCCCCATCAATGACCGGCTGGCGTACCGCCTGAACGTGGCGGTGGAAGACCGCGGCAGCTTTCGCGACCATGTGGATGCGCAGCGCCAGGTGGTGGCCCCGGCATTGACCTGGAAGCTCACGCCCGACACGGTGCTGGAGTACACGGCCGAGTTCCTGCGCCACGCCACGCCGCTCGACCGGGGCGTGGTGGCGGTCAACAACCGGCTGGGCGCCATCCCGGTGAGCCGCTTTCTGGGCGAGCCGGCCGATGGCGACGTGACGGTGCGCAACCAGACGCACCAGTTGGTGCTGTCCCACGAATGGAGCCCCGACTGGCGCAGCCGCGCCGGGCTGTCGTACCGCGAGACGGGCCTGGAGGGCTTTTCGACCGAGCCCACCGCGCTGCGGCCCGACAACCGCACGCTCACGCGCCAGCGGCGCTACCGCGACTTCCAGTCCGACGACATTGCGCTGCAGGCCGAGCTGCAGGGCACAGTGCGTGCCGGTGCACTGGAGCACGAGGTGCTGGCGGGCGTGGAGAGTTTTCGCTTCAGCATGGATTCGCTGATGCTGCGGGCCAGCCCCAGCACGGCCGCGCCGTATGCCATCGACATCCTGAACCCGGTGTACGGCCAGCCCCAGCCCACGCCGAGCCGCAATACCGACACGCTGGAAAAGCAGCGCAACACCGCCCTGTACCTGCAGGACACCATCAAGCTGGGTGCCCAGTGGCGCGTGATGGCCGGCCTGCGCGCCGACAACTACGACCAGTCGCTCAACAACCGCCTCACCCAGCGCACCACCGCGCAGAGCCCCTCGGCCGTGTCGCCCCGCCTGGGCGTGAGCTGGCTGCCCACCGATGCGTGGACGGTGTACGCCAACGCAGGCCGCTCGTTCCGCCCCAACACCGGCTCCGACGTGGCGGGCAATGGTTTCGACCCTGAAAAAGCCCGCGCACTGGAGCTGGGCGCCAAGTGGGAGAGCAGCGACAAGCGCATCGGCGCCACCGCCGCCCTCTTCGACATCCGCAAACGCAATGTGCTGACCAGCGACCCGGCCAACGCCGGGTTCTCGGTGGCCGCCGGCGAGGTGCGCAGCCGCGGGCTGGAGCTGGACCTGGCCGGCCGGCTCGATTCCCACTGGCGCGTGAACGCCAGCCTGGTGCTCAACGACGTGAGCATCGCCCGCGACAACCTGCTCGAAGTCGGCGGCCGGCTGTTGAACGTGCCCCGCGTCAACGGCAGCGTGCTGGCCGTGTACGAAGACACCCTGGCCAACGGCCAGCGCTACGGCGTGGGCGGCGGCATCACCCACATGGGCCAGCGCCTGGGCCAGGCGCGCACGCAGGCAGAGGCCAATGCGGGCGCGGCCAGCTTCGATCTGCCCAGCTACACCACCGCCAAGCTGGTGGCGTACTGGCGCCTGAGCCCCACGCTGAGCGTCACGCTCGACGTGGACAACCTGTTCAACGCCAAGCACTACACCAGCTCGTACAGCCGGGTGTGGGTCACGCCGGGTACGGCGCGCACTCTCACCGCAGGGCTGCAAGCCAAGTTCTGACGACATGCCATTGCCACACCCTTCCCTTCACCGCCACCCGGCCACACAAGCCGCCTCCACCGCAGGCCTGACCCGGCGCAGCACGCTGCAATGGCCCGCCGCCGCACTGGCCGCTGCAGCGCTGCCCGCAAAGGCCCAGCCGCAGCCCGCTGACAGTACCAGTACCAGTACCCCGCTGCGCATCGTGGGCCCGTGGGAGATCAGCGGGCTGGCGCCTGCCCAAAGCGGCTACATGTTCACCCGCCTGCAGGTCGCCGAAACGCTGATGGGCGCCGGCGATGATGGCCGCCCCGAAGGTGCGCTGGCCCAGCGCTGGCGCACCTCGGCCGACGGGCTGGCGTGGCAGTTCGACCTGCGCCCGGGCGCACGGTTTCACGACGGCAGCCCGGTGACGGCCGCTGCCGTGGTGCGCTGCCTGCAGGACGCGCAGGTGCCGCCTGCGCTGCTCAGCCACGCGCCCATTGCCGGCATTGCAGCGGCGGACGATCACACCGTGGTGGTGCGGCTCAACCGCCCCCACGCCGCCCTGCCCGCCCTGCTGGCGCACAGCAGCACCATGGTGCTGGCACCAGCCAGCTACGGGCGCGGCGGCAAGGTGCAGTCCATCGTGGGCAGCGGGCCGTACCGCATTGCGGCCCTGGTGCCGCCCCAGCAGGTCGAGACGGTGGTGTTCGACGGCTTCGACGGCCCCCGGCCCGCCATCGCCGCCGTGCAGTACCTGGCCGCCAGCCGGCCCGAAACCCGCGCGCTGATGGCCGAAGGCGGTCAGGCCGACCTGGGTTACGGGCTGGACCCGGCCAGCCTGCGGCGGCTGCGGCGCCACCAGAAGGTGGGGCTGGCGTCGGTCACGCTGCCGCGCACCGTCATCATCAAGCTCAACGCAGGGCTGCCCGCGCTGCGCGATGTGCGCGTGCGGCGGGCACTCAGCCTGGCCATCGACCGCGGCGGCATCGCCCATGCGCTGATGGGCGACGAGAACCTGGCCGCCACCCAACTGCTGCCGCCCACGCTGGCCGCCTGGCACAACCCGGCGCTGGCGCCGCTGCAGCACGACCCCGAAGCCGCTGCGCGTCTGTTGCAGGCTGCCGGCTGGCAGCGCCATGCCGACGGCCTGCGCAGCCCCGACGGCCAGCCACTGGCGCTGACCATCCGCACCTTTCTCGACCGGCCCGAGCTGCCGCTGATCGCCACTGCGCTGCAAGAGCAGTGGCGGCTGGCCGGCATTGCCGTCAAGGTGAGCATCGGCAACTCTGGCGACGTGCCGCTGGGCCACCGCGACGGCAGCCTGCAGCTGGCGCTGGCCGCGCGCAACTACGCCAACGTGCCCGACCCCACGGGCACGCTGGCGCAGGACTTTTCGGCCCAGGGCGGCGACTGGGGCGCCATGGGCTGGCACAGCGACGCCGTGGTGCAGTCGCTGCAAGAGCTGGCCCGCACCGCCACCACGCCCGAGCGCGCAGCGCTGCTGCGCCAGCGCATCACCCACACCCTGCAGGACGAGCTGCCCGTGATCCCCGTGGCCTGGTACCGCCAGCACGTGGCCGTGAACCCCCGCGTGCGCGGCGTCACGCTGGACCCGCTGGAGCGCTCCTACCGCATCACTTCCATGGAATGGCAAACGACATGACCCGCCCGTTCAACCCCTTGTGGACCCTGGCCGCGCGCCGCCTGGTGCAGGTGGTGGCCCTGGCGCTCATCATCGGCACGCTGTGCTTTTTGATGGTGCGCTCGCTGCCCGGGGACCTGGCCACGCGCATCGCGGCCGGCCGCTACGGCTACGACCTGGTGAGCAATGCCGCCGCCGACACGGTGCGCGCCGAGCTGGGGCTGAACCAGCCCGCCGCCTGGGCCCTGCTGCACTGGTGGCGCGACATCGCGACGCTGAACCTGGGGCTATCGCTGGTCACCCAGGCCCCCGTGTGGGAAGAAGTGGCGCACCACCTGGCGGCCACCCTGCGGCTGTCGGCGGCCGCGCTGGGCGTGGCCTTCGTCCTGGGCGTACCCATGGGCCTGTGGGCCGGCCTGCGGCCAGGCGGCTGGGTGGACAAGACCAGTTGGGTACTGAGCGTGGTGCTGCGCGCCACGCCGCCGTTTTTGCTGTCGGTGCTGCTGATGCTGCTGGTGGCCGTGCACTGGGGCTTTCTGCCCGTGGCGGGCGATGAAAGCCATGCCAGCCTGGTTCTGCCCGCGCTGACGCTGGGCCTGGGTCTGGCCGCCGGGCTGGCCCGCGTGACGCGCGCGGCCATGCAGGACGTGGTGCAGTCGCCGTCCTTCGAGTTTGCCCGCACCAAGGGCCTGTCGGACCTGCAGGCGCTGGTGCGCCATGGCCTGCGCAATGCCGCGGTGCCCGTGGCGGCCTACCTGGGCGTCCAGGCGCTGTTTCTGGTGGAGGGCGCGGTGGTGGTGGAGACGCTGTTTGCCTGGCCTGGCATCGGCCACGCGCTGGTGCATGCCGTCTTCGGGCGCGACATTCCGATGATCCAGGGCGCGGCCCTGTGCATGGGGCTGCTGTTCGTCACGTTCAACCTGGTGGTGGATGCAGCCTGCGTGGCGCTCGATCCGCGCCATGCCAAGGGGGTGTCGGCATGAGCGCGATCCCCACGCCTTCCACGATGCCGCTGGCACCTGCGCCGGGCCTGCCCCGCCCCCGCGTCCGCTGGCGCACGGCCCTGGGCTTGGTGCTGCTCGGGCTGCTGGCTGCGTTTGCAGCGTTGGGCCCCTGGCTCATCGGTGCCAGCCCGGTGGCGCAAGACCTGCGCCACCAGCTGGCGCCGCCCAGCGCCCAGCACTGGCTGGGCACCGACGTGCTGGGCCGCTCGGGCCTGGCGCGGCTGGCGCATGCGGCGCAGCTGTCGCTGGGCATGGCCCTGCTGGCGGCCTTCAGCGCGGCCATTCCCGGCACGCTGCTGGGCATTGCGGCCGCGTGGCGCGGAGGCCGCACCGAGCGGGCGCTGGTCATGCTGTCGGACGCGGCGCTGGCCATACCGGGCCTGCTGCTGGTGCTGCTGATCGCCGCCATCGCGCCGGGCCAGCTGGCTGCGCTGTACGTGGGGCTGGCCCTCGCGCTGTGGGTGGAGTACTTCCGCGTGAGCCGCGCCGTGGCGCGCCCCGTGCTGGCGGGCGACGCGGTACAGGCGTCGCGCCTGCTGGGCTTTGGGCGCGGCTACGTGCTGCGCCGCCACCTGCTGCCGGCCCTGGCGCCCACGCTGGGCACGCTGCTGGCCTTCAGCACGGCGCAGGCCGTGCTGTCGCTGGCGGCCCTGGGATTCGTGGGCGTGGGCATTCAGCCGCCCACGCCGGAGCTGGGTTTGATGATGACCGAGTCGATGCCCTACTACCAGGAAGCGCCATGGCTCATCGCCGCGCCGGTGGCACTGCTGGTGTGCCTGGTGGCCGCCATGATGCTGCTGCAACCCGAGCGGGAGACTGCATGACAACCACTACCTCCTCATCACCCGCCCTGCTGGCCGTGGACGGCCTGGGCATTCAGGTCAACGGCAGGCACCTGCTGCGGGACATCGCGTTCACGCTCCAGCCCGGCGAAGCGCTGGCCCTGGTGGGCGAAAGCGGCGCGGGCAAGTCGCTGCTGGCCCAGGCCATCATGGGCAACCTGCCGCCCGCGCTCAAAGCCACTGGCAGCATCACCATCGAGGGCACCACCACCCGGGCCGACGACGCTGCGGCGCGGCGTGCGCTGTGGGGCCGGCGGCTGGCGCTGCTGCCGCAGGAGCCGTCGCTGGCGCTGAACCCGCTGACCCGGCTGGCGCCGCAGCTGGCCGAGGTGCATGCGCTGCTGCATGGCCACAGCAGGCCGCAGGCGCAGGGGCTGGCCCAGGCACAGTTGACCGCAGCGGGGCTGGGCGAGGCTACGCAGCACTACCCCTGGCAGCTATCGGGCGGTATGGCCCAGCGCGCGGTGGCGGCCATCACCCTGGCCGGCGGTGCGCAGGTGCTGATGGTGGACGAGCCCACCAAGGGCCTGGATGCGCATTGGCGCGACCGCACCATCGACCTCTTCCGCGGCGTGCTGGCCGCGGGTGGCTGCCTGCTGACCATCACGCACGACCTGGCAGTAGCCCAGGCGCTGGGCGGCAAGGTGATCGTGCTGCGCGAAGGCCAGGTGGTGGAGCATGGCGACATCGCCACCGTGGCCACCCGGCCATCGCACCCCTTCACCCGGCAGTTGCTGGCGGCAGATCCCGCGCGGTGGGATGCCTTTGCGGCGCCCACGCTTGGCGACACCGTGGTGCAGGCGCGCGGCATTGCCAAGTCCTACGGTGGCCGCAGCCTGTTCGCCGCCATGGACCTGGACCTGCGCGCTGGCGAACGCATCGCCGTGCAGGGCCCGAGCGGCACCGGCAAGAGCACACTGGGCAATGTGCTGCTGGGCCTGCTGGCGCCGGACACCGGCAGCGTGCAGCGCGCGCCGCAGCTGCGGCCGCATGCTTTTCAAAAGCTCTACCAGGACCCGGTGTCGTCGTTTGCGCCGCACGCCAGCCTGGCGCAGTCGCTGCGCGACGCGGCCCGCCTGCACGGCCACGCCTGGGCTGCGGTGCTGCAGCGGCTGCAGCAGCTGCGCATTCCCGAAAGCCTGCTCGCGCGCAGGCCCGAGCAGGTCTCTGGCGGCGAGCTGCAGCGCATTGCGTTAGCGCGCGTGCTGCTGGCACAACCCGCACTGCTGTTCGCCGACGAGCCGACGTCGCGGCTGGACCCCATCACCCAGCAGGAGGCCTTGGGCGTGCTGTTGGCGGCGGTGCGGGAGACCGGCGCCGCGCTGATGCTGGTGACGCACGACGAGCACATTGCCGCGGCGGTCGGCACGCGGACGCTGGATTTTTCCGCGAACGCCAGGGCAGCGATGCCGCGCGCACCTGCGGCTGCCGGGGTGCTTCACAATGCAGCGCCATGAGCCACCCTATACAAGCATCCCCTGTGCCAGCGTCCACCGCCCCTGCGCTGTGGATCATCAAGACCGGCGCGGCCCCGGCGCCGCTGCGCGCGGCGCATGGGGACTTTGAAGACTGGATCGCACAGGGCCTGCGCGCGGGCCCCGGAGGCAGTGCGCTGCAGATCCGCACCCTCGACGCGCGGGCGCTGCCCGAATGGCCTGCGCAGGACGAGATCGCCGGGGTGGTCGTCACGGGCTCTCCGGCCATGGTGACCGACCGGGAGGCCTGGAGCGAACGCACGGCGCAGTGGCTGGTCCGGCTGATGCAAGGCGCCACCCCGCTGCTGGGCATCTGCTACGGGCACCAGCTGCTGGCGCACGCGCTGGGCGGCGAAGTGGCGCACCACCCGGCGGGCCTGGAGATCGGCAGCGTGGCCGTGCAGTGCCTGCCCGCAGCCGCAGGCGACCCGTTGCTGGGCGGGCTGCCCCGGGAGTTTGCGGCCCACACCGTCCACGAGCAATCGGTGCGGCGCCTGCCGGCTGGCGCAGTGCCGCTGGCCGCCAACGCCCATGAGGCGCACCACGCCTTTCGCGCCGGGCCCTGTGCCTGGGGCGTGCAGTTCCACCCCGAGTTCAGCCAGACGGTGATGCAGGACTATGTGCGGCTGTTCGCGCCGTCGCTGCACCGCGGCGGGGTCGATGTGCAGGCGCTGCACGCCGCGGTGGCTGCCACCCCGGCCGCCAACGGCCTGCTGGCGCGGTTTGCGAGCCTGACACAGGGCTCTGGCTCTGGCTCTGGCTCTGGCTCCGCGTCGCAGAGTCAGGCGGGCTGAGCCACACCCCTCACCAGGGGCGGCGTCAGGTCAGAGCGACGGCGCCGCCGGGTGCGCGCCCAGGAACTGCTGCTCGAACGCCTCGACCGGCAGGGGGCGGCTCAGCAGGTAGCCCTGGATTTCATCGCAACCCAGCAGTGCCAGGCGGCGCAGTTGGTCCTGCGTCTCGACCCCTTCGGCCACCACGTTGAGCGCCAGCGAGTGCGCCAGGTTGATGATGGTGGACACCAGCACGTGGCCTTGCGAGGTGGTGTCCATGCCCATGACGAAGGACCGGTCGATCTTGAGCGTGTCCGCGGGCAGCGTGGCCAGGTAGCTCAGCGACGAGAAGCCCGTGCCGAAGTCGTCGATGGCCACGGTGATGCCCATCTCGCGCAGCGCGTGCAGGCTGCGGCGGCTGTGCTCCACATCGTCCATCACCATGCTTTCGGTGAGCTCGAGCTCCAGCCCCGCACCGGCGCCGGAATCGAACGCTAGGGCCTGCCGCACTTCGGCGATGAAGTTGCGGTGGCGCAACTGCAGGGCCGACACATTGACCGCCACGCGCAGCGCCGTGTGGCCCGCGTGGCGCCAGCGCTGGTTGTCCTGCAGCGCCTGCTGCAGGGCCCAGCGGCCCACGTCGTAGATGAGGCCGGTCTCCTCCAGCACCGGGATGAAGAGCCCCGGCGGCACCAGGCCGCGGCGCGGATCGTTCCAGCGGATCAGGGCTTCGGCGCCCACGATCTGGCCGTCCGCCAGGCGCTGCTTGGGCTGGTAGTGCAGCACGAACTGGCCCTCTTCCAGGGCCTGGCGCAGGCGCCCTTCCAGGCTCAGTGTCTCGGCCACGCGGGTGTTCATGCCCGCGGTGTAGAACAGCAGACTTTCTGCCGATGCCTTGGCCTTGTTCGCCGCCGCCTCGGCGTTGCGCAGCAAGGCCTCTGCATCGGCGCCGTCCAGCGGGTACAAGGCCACGCCGGCCTTGGCGGCCATGCGCAGTTCGGTGTCGCCCAGAACGAAGGGCGCATCAAAGCAGCTGCGCATCAGGTGGTCCACCGCCAGGGCCACGGCATCGGCGTCGCGGGCGTCGGTGACCGAGATGCCAAAGCTGTTGATGCCGATGCGCGCCACGCAATAGGCCTCGCCAGCGGCTTTCTGCAGCCGCTCGCCCACCTGCCGCAGCAGCTCATCGCCCCGCTGGCGCCCCAGCGTGTCGTTGACGAAGCGAAACCGGCTGATGTCCATCAGTGCCAGGCCCTGCAGGGCCCGGGAGCCTTCGCGCGAGCGCAGGTGCTGGGCGCTGCGCTCCAGGAACAGCGTGCGGTTGGGCAGGCCGGTGATCTCGTCGTAGAAGGCCAGGTAGCTCAGGCGCTCTTCCTTGTCGAGGTGGTCGAGCGCAAAGCCGATGTCGCCGGCCAGCTCCATCAGCAGCTTGACCTCGACCGCGTCAAAGAAACCCACTTCTTCGGAGAACAGCGCGAGCACGCCCACCACCTTGTTCGCCACCATCAGCGGCAGCATGGCCAGCGATGCCACGCCGTTCTGCGCGAGCAGATCAGGCAGCACGATGCGCGGGTCGCCGCGCACGTCGTCGCACACCGCCGGCTGCCCGGTGCGGGCCACCTCGGCGCTCAGCGCCTCGCCCGCGGTGGGCTGTGCGTACAGGCCCAGCCGTTCCCGCACGCGCACCAGAAACTCGGGCTCGGCGCCAGCCAGCGCCACCGGCACGAGCTTCATCTGGGCCTCGTCCACGCGACCCACCCAGGCGATCTTGAACTGCCCGGCCTCCACGGCCACGCGGCAGGCGCCCTGAAAAAGCTCTTCACGGTTGCGAACGCGCACGATCAAGGTGTTGATGCCGCTGAGCATGGCGTACACGCGGTTGAGGCGCTTGATCTTGCGCTCGGCCTCCTTGCGCTCGGTGATGTCCTCGCCCAGTGCCGCGACGCCCGTGACCTGGCCGCCCACGGAGCGCAGGACGGTGTTGTTCCAGTGCACCAGCCGACGCTCGCCCGAGCGGGTGACGATTTCGTTGTCGTAGTGCCAGGTCAAGGACCGCCCCGCCAGCACGTCGGCAAACACCTGGCGGATGTGCGTCTGCTCGGGCGGCAGGAACAGCGCGAACCAGCTTTGGCCCGCCACCTCCTCGTGCTGCCAGCCGGTGAGCTTGAGCAGGTAGTCGTTGCAGTAGGTGACGCGGCCTTCGTTGTCGAGCATGACGGAGATCATCTCGACCTTGTCCAGCATGTCGTTGAAGCGCCGGTCGCTCTCGCGCAGGGCCTCTTCGGCGCGCTTTTGTACGCTGATGTCCTGGATGGTGTTGAACCAGCGGAACTTCTCGGGCGCACCGTCTTCGGGAGGCAGGGGCTCCATCACCTGGCGCAGGTGGAGCAGCGCGCCATCGGCACGCACCAGCCGGTAGGTGAAATCCATGCGCACGCGTTGCCGCCCGGCCTGCTGGGCCCGTGCGCGGTACAGGGGCTGGTCGTCGGGGTAGACCCGGGCCAGCCACTCGCGGGCCGACTGCGGCATGGCCTCGGGCGTGACGCCCAGCATGGCAGGACAGGTATCGGGCCAGCTTTCGAAGACGCCATCGCGCCCGCTGATCACGTGCGTGATCTTGGCCAGCACCTGCGCGCGGTGCAGGCCGGCCTCGCTGGCCCGCAGTTCCTCGATGACGCGCTTGCGCTCCAGCACCTCCAGCTGCAGCCGGTCCGCGTGCCGCTGCACCTCGGCGTAGAGACTGCCGTTTTCATAGATGCGGCCCACCTGCGCGCCCAGGATGGAGAGGATCTTTTCATCCTCGGCACTGAACTCCGCTGCGCCCAGCTTGTTGACCAGGCACAGCCAGCCATACGAAAACGACAGTGAGGTGATGGGCGCGATCACCGCGGTGTGCAGGGCCGGGTAGCCCGCAGGCAGCCCCACGGACCGCGGGTCGCCGCCAGCTTGCACGAACCGCTGGGCGCGGCGCTGGGCGCGCACCTGCCCGAGCAGGCCGTGCGAGACCACCGGCAGATCCGGCGCACCGGTGGTGGCGGCCTCGATGCCGCTGGTGCACACGAGCGATGCGTGGATGTCCTTGCGCACCACGCACAGCACCACATACTGCGCCCCCACCAGCTCCCGCGCGCCACGGCAGACGTTGGCCAGCAGCACCTGGGGGTCGCGCTCGGAGGCCAGTTGCAGGTTCAGGTCGGTAAGCGCCGCCAGGCGGCGGTTCATGGCTTCGAGCTCGGCCACGTTGCCGTTGAGCTTGTCGGTCATCAACTGCAGGTGCTGCGTCTGGAAGCTGCGCTCCAGATGTGGTGCCGGCGGGGCCACCTCGGTCAGCGCCTGCTCGATGGCCGCCAGGATGTCCTGCGGCTCGCAGGGCTTGGCCAGCACCTGGCGCACGCCGCAGGCTGCCGCGAGGTTGCGGGCCTCCTGCTCGCGGTAGTGCGCGCTGTAGAAGATCACCTGCGTGCCGGCCAGTTCGGGGTCGGCACGCATCTGCCGCACGAACTCGAAGCCGTCCATCGTGGGCATCAGGATGTCGGAGATCACCAGATCGGGCCGCTCCGCGCGCACCATGGCCAACGCCTGGGCGCCATCGGACGCCTCCAGCGCCTGGTGGCCGCTGTGCCCCACCAGCGTCACCACCAGCGCCCGGTTCACCGGGATGTCGTCGACGACGAGAATCTTGGCCATGCGCGCTCCGCCGTGTCAGGCCGCGCCTGGCGGTGAGTGGAAGGACGGGCCGAGAAACGCCTCGATCTGGCGCACGAAGGTCTCGGGCGTGATGGGTTTGGAGAGGTGGTCGTCAAAGCCCACCTCCAGCGCCTTCTCGCGGTCGCCGGGCATGGAGAACGCCGTCACCGCGACCAGGGGCACCACGCGCCAACTGGAGTTGGAACGCAGGTTGTGCGCCACCTCGTAGCCGTTCATCACGGGCATCTGCAGGTCGCACAGAATCACGTCCGGCCCCTCGGCCAGGGCCATCGCCAGGCCCAGCGCACCGTTTTCTGCGGCCAGCACGCGGTGGCCCGCGTCCTCCAGCAGGTAGATGACCAACTGGCGGCTGGCCTCATCGTCCTCGATGACCAAAATCGTGGCTCTCTGTGTCATGCGCTGCTCTCCGGAATTTCCACGGTAAAGAGGCTGCCCTGCCCTTGCGTGCTTTCAAAGTCCACGCTCCCGCCCAGCGCCTCGGCCAGCTTGCGGCTCAGGTGCAGGCCCAGGCCCGTGCCCTCCTGGTGCCTGCGCTCCGCCGTCTCCACCCGGGAAAAAGCCTCAAACAGGCGCGACTGCTCTTGCACAGGGATGCCGGGCCCGGTGTCCCGCACGCTGACACGGACCATGCGCCTCGTGGCCTGGGTGGCGGTCTCCAGCGTCACGTCCACGCTGCCCCCGGACGTGAACTTGATCGCATTGCCCACCAGGTTGATGAGGATCTGGCTGACCGCCCTGCGGTCGGTGTACAGCGGCACGGCACCCGGGGGCAGGTGCACGGCAAAGGCCAGGCCCTTGCGCCGGGCCTCGGGCTCGAGCGTGGCGGCGACTTCTTCGACCAGGCTGCGGCCGTCGAGCGCCTCCAGGTTGAACGATGCCTTGTTGGCGCTGAGCTTGGCCACGTCCAGCAGGTCGTTGATGAGCGACAGCAGGTGGCGCGCTCCGGTCTGCACGATGCGCAGCTGCTTGTCCTGCTCGGGGTTGAGCGGGCCGGGCAGCTGCATGATCAATGTGCCGGTGAAGCCGATGATGGCGTTGAGCGGG
Source organism: Acidovorax sp. LjRoot194 (assembly GCF_964253015.1). NCBI lineage: Bacteria > Pseudomonadati > Pseudomonadota > Betaproteobacteria > Burkholderiales > Comamonadaceae > Acidovorax > Acidovorax sp. LjRoot194. The sequence goes on from NZ_CAXUQB020000001.1 coordinate 3,234,003, forward strand.
GTGCGCAGCTCGTGGGACATGCTGGCCAGGAAGCGGTCTTTGACCAGCGCCGCATTTTCAAGCTCCAGATTCTTGTCGCGCAGCGCCCGCTCGATGAGCTTGCGCTCGGTGACATCGCGGATCGCGCTCGACACGAACAGGCCCTCCTCCGTGTCGAGCGGGCTCAGGCTGATCTCCACCGGGAATTCGCTGCCGTCCTTGCGCAGGCCGTACAGGTCGAGCCCCGCGCCCATGGAGCGGGCGCGCGGCTCGGCGAAGAAGCCGTGGCGGTGCTCGGGGTGGCGCTGCGCGAACCGGCGGGGAACCAGGAGTTCGACCGGCTGGCCCAGCAGTTCCTCGCGGCTCCAGCCGAACAGCTTCACGGCCTGCGAGTTGACCAGCACGATGCGCCCGTCCCGGTTGACGATGACCATGGCGTCCGGCGCCGCTTCCAGCAGGTCCTTGAACTTCTGGTCGGCCCGCTTGCGGTCGGTGATGTCGCGGATGGCCGTCATCGCCATCGTGCCTTCCTCGGTGACGAGCGGGCTCAGGCTGATCTCCACCGGGAACTCGTCCCCGCCCTTGCGCAGCCCGTACAGCTCCAGCCCCGCGCCCATGGTGCGCGTGCGCGGCTGGGCAAAGAAGCCGCTGCGGTGGCCCAGGTGCGCTCCGCGGTAGCGGTGGGGCAGCAGCGTCTCGATCGACTGCCCGATCAGCTCTGACCGCACATAGCCGAACAGGCGCTCGGCCTGCGAGTTCACGAGCACGATGCGGCCGGTCACGTTGACCATGACGATCGCGTCGGGGGTGGATTCGAGCAGGTCGCGAAAACGCGCTTCCAGCAGCTTGGCATCCCGCTGCACCTTGAGCTGAGTGACGTCCTTCTTGCTCGACAGGAAATAAAGCACCTCTCCGTCCGCATCGCGCACCGCCTTGGTCGAGACGTTGACGTGCACGAGCGAGCCATCCTTGCGCCGGCGCACCGACTCGTGCACGGTGGTCGAGCCGCGCAGCGCCTGGGCGCGGATGCTTTCTTCCTCCCGCACCTGGTCGGCGGGCACGATGAGCTCGGCAATGGGCCGGCCCCGGGCCTCGGACTCGGTGTAGCCAAAGATCGCCTCGGCCGCCGCGTTCCAGTGGAGCACTGCGCCCTGCGGGGACAGCACCAGCAACGCATCGGGGTTCTGTTCCCAGTATCCGACCGAAAAATCAGATCCCATTGAGCCCTCCGGGCGATCGGTCCGTCATTTGCAGGCAGGTCGTGCCAGCAGGTGCGCTGGCAGCCATGAACGGCCGTCGAAATGTTCGTTGTGTGCACGGCCTGCCGGGGTGCATGCGCAGGCCGTGCCCCTGCCGAAGCGGCAGGTCGAAATCATCTTAGAAGCATGCCGCAGAAATGCCAACCCGCAAATGTCCATGCCAGCGTGTCACGGGGCAGGGATTGCCTGGCTTGCGCCCACCCGAAAAAAGCCCCTGTGGCCGGCGACGGCAACAGGGGCTCATCGGCATGTGGCACCCACGCAGGGCGTGCGGCTGCCTACATATGGTCGATCATCACCTGCCCGAAGCCGGAGCAGCTCACCTGCGTGGCGCCCTCCATCAGGCGGGCGAAGTCGTAGGTAACCTTCTTGGAACCGATGGATTTTTCGAGCGAACTAAAAATCAGGTTGGCGGCCTCGACCCAGCCCATGTGGCGCAGCATCATCTCGGCCGACAAAATTTCGGAGCCAGGGTTCACGTAGTCCTTGCCCGCGTACTTGGGTGCCGTGCCGTGCGTGGCCTCGAAGCACGCCACCGAATCGGACATGTTGGCGCCGGGCGCAATGCCGATGCCGCCCACCTGCGCCGCAAGTGCGTCGGAGATGTAGTCGCCATTGAGGTTGAGCGTGGCTACCACCGAATACTCGGCGGGCCGCAGCAGGATTTGCTGCAGGAAGGCATCGGCGATGCTGTCCTTGATGGTGATGTCCTTGCCCGTCTTGGGGCTCTTGAGCCTGCACCAGGGGCCGCCGTCGATCAGCTCGGCACCGAACTCCTTTTGCGCCAGGGCGTAGGCCCAGTCGCGGAAGCTCCCTTCGGTGTACTTCATGATGTTGCCCTTGTGCACGATGGTCACGCTGGGCTTTTCATTGTCGATGGCGTACTGGATGGCCTTGCGCACCAGGCGCTCGGTGCCTTCACGCGAGACGGGCTTCACGCCCAGGCCCGAGGTGTTGGGAAAGCGGATCTTCTTGACGCCCAGCTCCTCGCTCAAAAACTTGATGAGCTTCTTGGCCTTGTCGGATTCGGCTTCGAACTCGATGCCGGCGTAGATGTCTTCGGAGTTCTCGCGGAAGATCACCATGTTGGTCTTCTCGGGTTCCTTCAGCGGCGAAGGCACACCCTTGAAATACTGCACCGGTCGCAGGCAGACGTACAGGTCGAGCTCCTGGCGCAACGCCACGTTGAGCGAACGGATGCCGCCGCCCACGGGCGTGGTCAGCGGGCCCTTGATGGAGACCACGTACTCCCGCAGCACCTGCAGCGTTTCTTCCGGCAGCCACACGTCCGGGCCATAGACCTTGGTGGCCTTTTCACCGGCAAAGACCTCCATCCACTGGATCTTGCGTTGGCCGCCGTAGGCCTTGGCCACGGCGGCGTCCACCACCTTGATCATCACCGGCGTGATGTCGCGCCCGGTGCCGTCGCCTTCGATGAACGGGATGATGGGCTGGTGCGGCACATTGAGCGACATGTCGGCGTTGACCGTGATCTTCTGCCCTTCGGCGGGCACCTTGATGTGCTGGTAGCTGGTCATGAAACGGTGGTCTCCAGTGGAAGCTGACATGAGTCGGCAGGTGATGCCATGCAGGCAATCAAAACCAAACAATTCTAATGACAAAAAAAATCGCAAAAGACCCTGTCAACGGGCGCGCCACTGCTATCGTTGCGAGTGGAGCTGTGCGGTTTTGCGCATGGCCCTCAACCCTCGGTTCAACAACACTGGAAACGGCATATATGAAAAAACTCCTCGCTGTCCTGGTGGCTGGCCTGTTCGCTGCAGGTGCTTTTGCACAGGCACCCGCAACGGCTCCCGCCCCCGCTCCTGCTCCCGTCGCTGCCCCCGCAGCTGCAGCACCCGCTCCTGTAGCGAAGACCAAGGCCACCCACACTGCCAAGAAGAAGACCGGCAAGAAGGTTGCCAAGAAGAAAACCGCCCACAAGGCAGCCTGATCTGGGCGTTCAGGGCCTCTCCGGTCCTGACCACCGCCTCGAAATCGCCCGCATTTGCGGGCGTTTTGCTTGGTGGGCGCTCAAAGTACTGTGAGCTCGCCGCCGGTCGCTGGAATTTTTGCGGCGCGAGCGGCTCCATAGCCTGACGGGCTGCAAACCCGCTGCAGACCGGCACAGCATCCTGCAGCGAACACCTGCAACCACTGCGCCATACTTGCTGCCGTCCAGCCGCCCTGCCACCCTGGCGTCCCCGATGAACCGAAAGCCTCGCCCATGAAGATTTCCGCTCTTGCATTCGTCTCCCCCGCTCGCCAAACCCTGGCGGCCTCCCTGTTGATCGCCTTGGGGCTGCTGGGCGGTGCGGCCCATTCCCAGGACGGGCCGCAGCTCAATCTGCAGCGTGTGGAGCTGACATCCGGCATGCACCGCATCGACGCCCAGGTGGCCGCCACGCCGGACCAGCGCCAGACCGGGCTCATGCACCGCAAGGAGATGCCCCAGCACGAAGGCATGCTGTTCGTTTTCGAACAACCGGCCCAGCAATGCTTCTGGATGAAGAACACCCTGCTGCCGCTTACGGCGGCGTTCGTGGACGATGACGGCACTGTCGTGAACCTGGCCGACATGAAGCCGCAGACTCTGGACTCGCACTGCTCGGCCAAGCCGGTGCGCTATGTGCTGGAGATGAACCAGGGCTGGTTCGCGCAGAAGGGCATCAAGGCTGGCGCCAAGCTCGGCGGGGCGCCGTTTCGCCGCAAGTGACCTCTGGCGCCGACCACCTGACGGGGTCGGCACTGGAGCTTCGGTCGGTAGCTCAACCGATCAATTGCTATACTTTCAATAGCAATAAAACCTTGCAGTAAAAGCGGAAGGCATCCCAAAATTCTGCCTACCCGCTGGATGCGACCATAAAAAAAGCGGCCCTGCAGCCGCTTTTTTCGTGCACCCGCCGCGTAACGCAACGGGTGGACGGACCGCCGAGGATCAGGCGAAGTTGGCTTCAGCGAACTTCCAGTTGACCAGCTTGTCGAGGAAGGTCTCGACGAACTTGGGGCGCATGTTGCGGTAGTCGATGTAGTACGCGTGTTCCCACACGTCGACCGTCAGCAGAGCCTTGTCGGCGGTGGTCAGGGGCGTGCCAGCGGCACCGGTGTTGACGATGTCAACGCTGCCGTCGGCCTTCTTCACCAGCCAGGTCCAGCCCGAACCGAAGTTGCCCACGGCGCTCTTGACGAAGGCTTCCTTGAATGCGGCGTAGCTGCCCCACTTGGCGTTGATGGCTGTTGCCAGCGCGCCCGATGGCTCGCCGCCGCCTTGGGGTGCCATGCAGTTCCAGAAGAAGGTGTGGTTCCAGATTTGCGCAGCGTTGTTGTAGATGCCGCCGCTCGACTTCTTGACGATCTCTTCGAGCGTCAGGTTTTCGAACTCGGTGCCCTTTTGCAGGTTGTTGAGGTTCACCACATACGCGTTGTGGTGCTTGCCGTGGTGGTACTCCAGGGTTTCCTGGCTGTAGTGCGGCGCCAGGGCGTCGATGGCGTAGGGCAGCGGGGGAAGGGTATGTTCCATGGTGTTTTCCTCGTGGTTTGAAATTCTGGGATGCATGCCATCTGCAGCGCTTACCTCGGCAATGCAGTCGGACACAGCGCGAAAGGGGCATTGTAGGAACATCGGATGACCTGTGCAGGCTCGCGTCAAGCCCTGCCGTCAAAAACCTGTCGATGGCGCGCCAGTCCTACAGCCACGTTCCATGCCCGGTGCCTTGAATGCCACTAGCCACGTGCAGCGTGCAACAAGCCGCTACAGCAGCCGGGGCTGGGCGGTCACGGTCACATCTACCGCACCATCGGCCAGCGTGGCGCGCAACGCATCGCCAGGATGGGTTTGCTGCGCGCTGGTCACGGCGTGCCCCTGGGCGTCCGTCAGCAATGCATACCCGCGCTGCAGCACCAGCCGCGGGTCGAGCAATTGCAGACGCAGGGCCGCACGGTCCAGCCGCTCTGCCTGGTGGGCCAGGCGGCGCTGTATTTTGACGGGCAGATCTGCCTGTAGCGCTTGCTGCGTATGCGCCAGCCGCTGCAATTTCAGGAGCATACCGTGGCGCATGTGCTGCGACAGCCGCGCCAGTTGTAGCTGTTGGCGCGCGACCAAGCCCGACGGGCGCCCCAGTCGCGCAGCGGCCTGGTCCAGCCGCTGGTGCCGGCTGTCCAATTGGCGCTGCAGGCTGTCCTCCAGGCGCTCGGCCATCAGGTCCAGCGCCCCCAGCCACACGGCGCGCGGCTGGGACACGAGCTCGGCGGCGGCCGTGGGTGTCGGGGCACGCAGGTCGGCGCAGAAGTCGGCAATGGTGAAGTCGGTCTCATGGCCCACGCCGGAGACCAGCGGCACCGGGCTCTGCACGATGGTGCGCGCCAGTTGCTCGTCGTTGAACGACCAGAGGTCTTCCATGGAGCCCCCACCGCGCACCAGCAAGATGGTGTCGATGGGTGGCGTGGTGCTGTGATCAGCCCCTGCCGTTTGTCCCGCCTGCGCGAGCCGATACAGTTTTGATAGCGCCGCCACCAGCGATGCAGGCGCTGCACCGCCCTGCACCTGGGCTGCGACCAGCACCACCGGAATGTGCGGCACGCGGCGGCGCAGCGCGGTGACCACGTCGTGCAGCGCCGCCGCGCCCAGCGACGTGACCAGCCCGATGCCGCGGGGCATCAGGGGCAGCGGTCGCTTGCGGGCGGCGTCGAACAGGCCCTCGGCCTCCAGCTGGGCCTTCAGGCGCAGGAACTGCTCGAACAGGGCACCCTGCCCTGCACGCTGCATGCTTTCGACAATGAACTGCAGGTCGCCACGTGCCTCGTACACGCCGAGGCGCCCGCGCAGTTCGACCAACTCACCATCCCGCGGCGAAAAGTCAAGCAGGCTGGCAGCGCGCCGGAACATCGCGCAGCGCAACTGCCCGTTCGCGTCTTTGACCGAGAAGTAGCAGTGACCGCTGGATGCCCGCGAGAAGCCCGTGATCTCGCCGCGCACCGCGACAGGATTGAACCTTGCCTCCAGCGCATCAGCAATGGCGCGGCATAGCGCGCCAACTTCCCACACGCGGGGCGCCGCAGCGAGGCCTGGGCGCTCAAGCATCGGCCACCGCAGGGTTTGACGGCGCTTGCGCCAGTGGAGTACTCCACAGAACGGCGCCGGCGACCGTAACGATGCGCGCACGGGTCAAAAGTGGCTGCATAGCACGTTTGCACGTGCAAGCTGTTGATTTATAAGGATTTTTCACTGCACAATTTTTCATCAATCTGTTGCAACCACGCAGCGACGCCACTTTGCGGGCTGCCTGAGACGGGTTTCCCACAAAGTTATCCACAGATTTTGTGGGTGAGCGGCAGGCCATGAAGGGCGCGCAGCAAGGTAACTGTTTGTGACGCAAACGGGCGCCGGAGGAGGCGGGAAGCTGGGCCATAATCGCCGATTGCTTCATCTGCGCGGAGAGAGATTTGCTGTCCATCATACAAGCCGCAGGCTGGCCGATCTGGCCCCTGATTGCGTGTTCCGTTCTGGGACTGGCGCTGATTTTCGAACGTTTCCTGGCCTTGAAAACGGCCCGCGTCGCCCCGCCCAAGCTGCTGGATGAAGCGATCACTGTCTCCTCCAAAGCGATCCCCACGCCCGATGTGGTGAACCAGCTAGCGCAGAACTCTGCGCTGGGCGAGGTGCTGGCCAGCGGCCTGCGCACCGTCAACAGCAACCCCCAATGCAGCGAAGCGGACCTGCGCGCCGCCATGGAAGGCACGGGCCGCGCAGTGGCGCACCGGCTTGAAAAGTACCTGGCAGCCCTGGCCACCATCGCTTCTGCCGCGCCCTTGCTAGGCCTGCTGGGCACGGTCATCGGCATGATCGAAATCTTTGGCTCGCAAGCTGGCGGCGGCGGTGTAGGCCAAGCCATGGGCGGTGGCAACCCTGCTCAGCTGGCGCACGGCATCTCGATTGCGCTGTACAACACGGCGTTCGGCCTGATCGTGGCCATCCCGGCGCTGATCTTCTGGCGCTACTTTCGCGCCCGGGTCGATGCCTACCTGCTGACGCTGGAACTGGCCTCCGAGCAGTTCGTGCGCCACATCCTGCGCCTGCGCAAGAAGTGAACTCGCCCTTCAGGCGCCATCGGACCGCCTCCCGTCTTTCGCAGCGCTGCACGCCGTGGGTGGGTGGGTGGACGGCGCCAGTGCGGCGAGGCGGCCCTTGCACGGCGGACGCTGGCAGAGGCCGCGCCGGTTTCAAAGCCCGCTCACCCAGCGTGCAGCACATTGGATCGTTGACATGAACTTTCGCCCCCGCGCCAAGGATGAGCCCGAGATCAACCTGATCCCGTTCATCGACGTGCTGCTGGTGGTCCTCATCTTCCTGATGCTGACCACCACCTACAGCAAGTTCACCGAGCTGCAACTCACGCTGCCCGTGGCCGACGCCGAGCAGCAGCGCGACCACCCCAAGGAAGTCATCGTGTCCGTGGCGTCCGACGGGCGCTACGCCGTCAACAAGACCGGCGTCGAAGGCAAAAGCGTGGACAACATTGCGCAGGCGATGCGCGCCGCTGCCACTGCCGGCCCGGGCAGCGTGGTGATCATCAGTGCGGACGCGATGGCGCCGCACCAGTCCGTGGTGACCGTGATGGAGGCGGCGCGCCGTGTCGGGCTGACGCAGATCACGTTTGCCACCCAGTCTTCTGCCGCAGGGCGCGCGGCCAGCCGCTGAGCCGCATGGCGGGCTTATTGCCACCTGCTAGATATCCCGCAGCGGTCCAGCGTCATCGGCTGAAGTCGATGCAACACGCGCGATGCGTGGGAACCTCTCCAACCCGGCATCCTGGCAGTCACAACGCCCAGGCTTGGAGCTGCTGTAGCCCGGTCGCGGTCAGGCCATGAACCGGTCGCCCGGGCCGCCAGCGCAGGCCCCCTCCTCCCCGCCCACGCCGCCCCTAACGTCCACACAGGGCCTGCAAAAAGTCTGGCAGTCTCGCGGCCCTGCTGCCTGGGCGCTGTGGCCGGTGTCGCTGGTGTACCGAGCCCTGGTGGCCGTGCGGCGCGGTTTGTACCGCGCGGGTGTGTTGGCCTCCAGCCATCCGGGTCGTCCCGTGATCGTGGTGGGCAACGTGATTGCCGGCGGTGCGGGCAAGACGCCGGTGGTGATCGAGCTGGTGCGGCACCTGCAGGCGCGCGGGCTGCGGGCGGGGATCATCTCGCGCGGTTACGGCCGGCGGACCACCGACTGCCGCGAGGTGCGGACGGACAGCGTAGCGGCCGACGTGGGCGACGAACCGGCGCTCATCGCGCGCCATCTGGCTGCAAGCACCATGGCGCCGGTGATGGAGCCGACCACAACGCCGGCAACAACGCCGAGCACAGTGCAGACCAAGGTGCCGATTTTCGTGGCCCGCCAACGCACGGACGCGGCAGCCGCCCTGCTCTCGGCCTACCCAGACACCCAGGTGATCGTCTGCGACGACGGCCTGCAGCACCTCGCTTTGCGTCGCGATGTGGAGGTTTGCATCTTCAACGACCAGGGCATCGGCAACGGCTTCCTGCTGCCCGCGGGCCCCTTGCGCGAGCCGTGGCCCCGGGCGGTGGACCTGGTGCTGTACGCCGGCCATGCGCCGCCACGCAGCGACGCGCCCGGCTTTCACCTGGACCGTCGCCTGGCCGACTACGCGCTGCGTTCCGATGGCAGCCGGGTGCCTTTGCAGGACCTGCAAGGCAAACCCCTGCATGCGGTTGCCGCAGTGGCACGCCCCGCGGACTTCTTTGCCATGCTGCAAGCGCACGGACTGGCGCTGGCCCATGCCGAGGCTCTACCCGATCACTATGATTTTGATAGCTGGCAGCGCTTGCAGGACAAGCGGTACGTGCTCATTTGCACCGAAAAAGACGCTGTAAAACTGTGGCCACACCACCCTGACGCGCTGGCCGTGCCGCTGCAACTGCATATCGACCCGGCATTCTTCAGTGCCCTCGATGCACGCCTGCCGGTCTGAGCCGCAGCCTTGATTCAATACCCTGATCCTCTGCGCTGCCCCACGGCTATCATCCTCGGCTGCCTGCCTGACGACCGCACTTTTTCTGAGAGCCCCCCATGGACCCCAAACTGCTTGAACTGCTGGTCTGCCCCGTCACCAAGGGCCCGCTGACGTACGACCGCGAGGCGCAAGAACTCGTCTCGCGCAGCGCTCGCCTGGCCTACCCGGTGCGCGACGGCATCCCGGTGCTGCTCGAAAACGAGGCCCGCACGCTGACCGACGAGGAACTCGAGCGGTGAGCGCGCTGCCCGCCACGCTGCCTGGGCGTGACGACGCCTTCACGGTGCTGATCCCGGCGCGCATGGCGTCGAGCCGCCTGCCCGATAAGCCCCTGGTAGACATCGGCGGGCTGCCCATGGTGGTGCGGGTGGCGCAGCGCGCCGCCCAGAGCGCCGCCAGCCGCGTGGTGGTGGCGGCCGACGACCCGCGCATCCTGCAGGCTTGTGCAGAGCATGGTGTCGAGGCCATCCTCACCCGGGCAGACCATGCCAGCGGCAGCGACCGCCTGGCCGAAGCCTGCAGCCAACTGGGGCTGGACGGCGACGACATCGTGGTCAACGTGCAGGGTGACGAACCCCTGATGGACCCGGCCCTCATCGACGCAGTGGCAGCCCTGCTGCCCGCGCGGCCCGAAGCCAGCATGGGCACTGCGGCCCATGCGCTGGCCACGTTGGCCGACTACACCAACCCCAACGTGGTCAAGGTGGTGATCGATGCCCGAGGCCTGGCGCACTACTTCAGCCGCGCGCCCATCCCGTTTGCACGCGACCACGCAGGCACTGCCTGGTGGCAGGATGGCGCCGCGCAAGCGGCAGCACCCAACGTGGCAGCACTGGCAGTTTTTGCGCCGCTGCGGCATGTGGGCATCTACAGCTACCGCGCCGGTTTTCTGCGGCAGTTTCCGACCCTTGCGCCCGCTCCCACCGAGGCCGTGGAGGCACTGGAGCAGTTGCGTGCGCTCTGGCACGGCCACCGCATTGCCGTGTACTTGGCCGACGCGGCACCGGGCCCCGGCGTGGACACACCTCAGGATCTGGAGCGCGTGCGCGACCTTTTCCGCTGACCCACGGCGCGCTCGCTGCGCTGACCCGTTGGCGACAGCCGCAGCGCCGTGAGCAGCAAGCAGCGGGGTGTATTGGCACGCTGCCACAGTGACGGCCGTCGACAGCTGACGCAAAAGGCAAGCGTTGGAGCCTGCAGGTTGAGCCAGGGCCCTTTGCGCCTTGCAGGGGCGCAGCCAATGCAGGGCGTACGCCGCATCCATGCCGCCAGACGACCACCGCGCAATTGCCGCCCAGATCGTGAACAGGTGATCATGCCGGGCCCCAGGAAAACACGCCCATAAACGGTGCGCCGTGTAAGTCAGGGCAAGGTTGTCACATGCTATCCTCGACTGTAACGAGAGAGAGCATCGCACCCCGGGAATACCTCTGGCCACCGCTGCCGGCACGCGGTGGCCTTGGCGCGCCCCGGCCAGCGGCGCCACCCGATTTCTAAACTTCGAGGACTTCCATGAGACTGATTCTGTTGGGCGCGCCTGGCGCCGGAAAGGGCACGCAAGCCACGTTCATCTGCCAGAAGTACGGCATCCCGCAAATCTCCACAGGCGACATGCTGCGCGCCGCCGTCAAAGCCGGCACGCCCCTGGGCCTGCAGGCCAAGGCGGTGATGGATTCGGGTGCCCTGGTCAGTGACGACATCATCATCGGTCTCGTGAAGGAACGCATCACACAGCCCGACTGTGCCAAGGGTTTCCTGTTCGACGGCTTTCCACGCACCATTCCGCAGGCCGACGCCATGAAGGCGGCTGGCGTCAAGCTCGACTACGTGCTCGAGATCGATGTGCCTTTCGACGCCATCATCGAACGCATGAGCGGCCGCCGCTCGCACCCCGCCAGCGGCCGCACCTACCATGTCAAGTTCAACCCGCCCAAGGCTGAAGGCAAAGACGACGTGACGGGCGAAGAGCTGATTCAGCGCGAAGACGACAAGGAAGAGACCGTCAAGAAGCGCCTGCAGGTCTACAGCGACCAGACCCGCCCGCTGGTGGACTACTACAGCAACTGGGCCAAGTCGGAGCCCGATGCCGCCCCCAAGTACCGCGCCATCAGCGGCACGGGCAGCGTGGACGAGATCACCACGCGCGCTCTGCAGGCCCTTGCCAGCTGATAGGACGTAAAAGTTATAGCGCAGCGGGCACGGCACGCGGTCGATAACGCATCGCCGATGCCTGAGCGCACAGTCGCTGAACAGCTTTGACAACAGCGTTGACTGAGCACCGGACGGCGCCTTGCCATCAAGGCGCCGTTTTTATTGGGGCCGCCTTTTGTCGACATGCCGCCCCGCGCCTTGTGCGTAGATAAGCTGCATCCGCTGCATCCGCTGCATCCGCTGCATCCGCTGCAGCGCGCATGTCCTGCCGTGTTGCGCTGTGCTCCATCCATGGTCGCACGGCGGGGCGCCCTCCCATCCAATCGTGCCAACGGCACGCAGGCAGAGCGCGTGGCGGCGTGGCGGTTATGCCGGGCTGGAGCGCAGGCCGTACGCCTTGCCGTCCACAAACAAATACTCGGCACGCACCACTGCGTCACCCTTTTCGTCCCGCAGGGTAAAGCCCACCACCGACACGGCCGCGCCGGGCTTGATCGGCTGCACCTGCCACGCCTGCATCCGCGTCAAAGGGGCGAGCTCGATCTCCCACTGACGGTCTTTGCGCGTCGGCAGGACGGCCTTGGCCAGCAAGGCCTTGCCGTCGACAGGCGCCGTCTGGGCCGGCACCGCGCGTTGCGCTAGGTTGGCAGGCAGTTGCAGGTCCGCAGCAACTTCCAATTGCAATTCAGCATGCGGGTTCTGCCAGCGCACGGACTTCACCGTGCCTTCCAGGTAGATCGGGCGGTCCGCATCGAAACTGCTCCACCCGTGGTGCGCGTGCGCGGCCAGGGGCAAGGCAGAGGCGGCCAGCAGCAAATGGCGGCGTTGCAGGTTCATCGGTACTCCTTTGCGGGTGAGGGGCGATAACGAAGCGGCCATCCATGGCATGGATGAACAGCTACAAGTAAGCGATCCAGCGGCCACAGGCCACGGCAGCCAGCCAGATCACAGTGGAGACCAGCATCTGCACTTTGGCCACACCATCCAGACGCGCCAGCGAACCCCGGCCATGGAACCACGCCGCGTTGCAACCCGCAAGCATTAACAACAGCATCTTCAAGGTGAATGCCCGGTTGGTGAGCAATTCTGCAGGCTGGGTAGCGAACATCAGCAGGCCGGAAGCCGCAGCCAGCATGAAACCACACAAGGCCACCGACAGGCTCAACCGGGCCAGGTCCTTGACCGGCAGCCCGGCGCCGCGGCCGAACACCCGCAGCTCCAGCAGGACCAGGTTTCCCAGCAGCAGTGCAATGCCCACGATGTGCGCCACCTCCAATGCTGGATACGCCCAGGCGTGGGTTTTGAGGGAGGCGAAGAAGAACATGGCAGTGGCGACCCGGACGTGCGGCGGTAACGAAGGACTACTGCGCCAGCAGGTCCAGCATCAGGGTGATGCGGGCCTTGACCGGGGACAAGCCTTGCGAGTCAGGCAGGGCATCGCCGGGCTTGGGCAGCACCTGGCCTTCCGGGCAGCGGGTGGAGCGCACCACGCGCACCCCAACATCCTGCGCCTTGATGAGCGCAGCTTCGAGCGCATGGTGCACCGTACCGTTGCCGGTGCATGCCACCACCAAGCCCTGAACGCCGTCGCGCACCAGCGCATCCACCATGGCGCCACTCGCACCCGCGTGATTCAGGATGATCTCCACCCGGGGCCAAGCAGCCGAATTTGCTATCTTTTCAATCGCTATTGGCGCTTTTTCATCAAGCGCTGGCGGCCAATTTTGGGTCAAGCGGACATGGCCCTCCTCCACCCATCCCAGCGGCCCCGCGTCGCCCGAACCGAAGGCGTTGACGCGGTACGGGTGCACCTTCTGCACATGCCGGGCCCCGTGCACTTCGCCCGCCGCCACCGACACGACGCCGCACGCGCCGGGCGTCGCGGCGACGGCCACTGCATCCAGCAGGTTCTGCGGCCCGTCGGGCGTGAGTGCACTGGCAGGCCGCATCGCGCATGTCAGCACCACGGGTTTGGCGCGGGTGTCGAGCACCAGATGCAAGAACCAGGCTGTCTCTTCCAGGGTGTCCGTGCCGTGGGTGATGACCACGCCCTGCACCTCGGGGTCCTGCAACAGCCCGGCGCAGCGCAAGGCCAACGCCTGCCAGACCGGCATGTCCATGTCCTTGCTGTCGATCTGCGCGACCTGCTCGGCCAGCAGCCGTGCACCTCCGGCGGCCTGCTCCAGCCCCGGCACAGCGCCCAGCAACTGCTCCACGCCAACCTGCGCGGCGGTGTAGCCGATGTTGTCTCCAGGCTGCGCAGAGGTGCCTGCGATGGTGCCACCTGTGCCCAAAACCACAATTTTTTGCCGACTCACTTGCATACTCCGAAAAACTGGTGAAAAATACAGTTACTGGATTAAAAAACAGTTGTTCGCCACTGTAGCGTCTCCACCGGAAAGCACCATGCTCGACAACCCGAAACTGACAGCCCGCCAGCAGCAGATCCTGGACCTCATCCAGACCGCCATCGCCCGTACCGGCGCGCCCCCCACCCGCGCAGAAATCGCGGCGGAGCTGGGGTTCAAGTCGGCCAACGCCGCTGAAGAGCATCTGCAGGCGCTGGCCCGCAAGGGTGTGATCGAGTTGGTCAGCGGCACGTCGCGCGGCATTCGCCTGCGCAGCGATACGGTGCGCTCCATCAACGCGGCACGCGGCAACCAGTTCAGCCTGCCCATTCCGGGCTTGTCGCAACTCGTGCTGCCCTTGGTGGGCCGCGTGGCGGCGGGCTCGCCGATTCTCGCGCAAGAACATGTCGACCAGACCTACAGTGTGGAAAACAGCCTGTTCCACCACAAGCCCGACTATTTGCTCAAGGTGCGCGGCATGTCCATGCGCGACGCCGGCATCATGGACGGCGACCTACTGGCGGTGCAGTCCACCCGTGAGGCGCGCAACGGCCAGATCATCGTGGCCCGCCTGGGTGAAGACGTCACCGTCAAGCGCTTGCGCAGTACCGCCACCGCCATCGAGCTACTGCCCGAGAACCCCGACTACCCGGTCATCGTGGTCCAACCCGGCGAGCCTTTCGAAATCGAAGGCCTGGCCGTCGGCTTGATCCGCAACACCATGCTCATGTAGAGCATTCCCTTAGACCGCACCGCAGGTGGCGGGCGTTTGGTGTGCCGGTAACGTCGGTACGCCAGCCCTGCGGTGCCCGGTTGTCATTGCAATCCTGCCTATGTCCAACCCCCGACCTTCGGAGTTTTCACATGGGAATTGCTTTGTCCACCCTCTCTTCCGCCCTGCCCCATTCGCTTCAACAACTGGCGCGCTGGTTGCACAACCTTGTCCGCCTGGAAGAAGCGCCACGCGTGGGCGCTGCGCCATCGCCCCCCCCCGGTCAAAGCCACCAGCCGAGCGACCAGCACACAGCTGGCGACAAAGGCGGCATGGGCAGTCAGCGCCCTGCCGGGTCCCCCGGTCTGCGCCCGCTGCGCGGCAATTGGCCGTTCACCGTTCAACCGCCCGCACCTGAGCCCAAGGCGGTGGTGGCTCGCCCCTCGCTTGCGGCCAACCGGTCTTCGTTTCTCGGCACAGCTGGGGGCAGCAACCGCGATGCATTCATGGCGTCGATCGCATCCGCCGCATTGCCTCAGCGTTCGTCCTCTGCAGTGCGCAAGGTGTCCCATGCCAGCGGCCGGCTGGTGATCGCTGGCCGCATGGCCGATGTGTGTGCAGAGCTGGACCGCATGGCCGCCTGCGAGGCATTGCAGGCCTGACGCAACGTCACAGTCGGAATGCATGTGCGGCCAGAACTTGGGGCCGGGGCTGCATGTGGGCCGGACTGGGCCGGATGTGCTGGGTGCTGCTCTGCGCACGGCTGAACGCTTTCACGGCTGCATGACTGCATGACTGGATGACTGGATGGTGTAGCCAATGTGCCGCTGCTGCAGCGACTCTGTGCGGCGTGCCAACGGCGAAGACCACAATCCGTCACCAAAAGCTGACCTTTTGGCGCACCGCAACACCTCCTGGTGCGATGCGGCGGTTCCTGCCAAGGCACAATGTCGGGATGAACATCGTGATCCTCGACGACTACCAGGATGCAGTGCGCAAGCTCCATTGCGCCTCCCGGCTCGACGCATACACAGCCAAGGTCTACACCAACACCGTCAAAGGGCTGGGACAGCTTTCCGTGAGACTCAAGGATGCGGACATCATCGTCCTGGTCCGAGAGCGCACGCAGATCACGCGGCAGCTGGTGGAAAAGCTCCCCCGGCTGAAGCTGATTGCACAAACCGGCAAGGTAGGCAGCCACGTGGATGTGGCCGCCTGTACCGAGCGCGGCATTGCCGTGGCAGAAGGCATCGGATCGCCGGTGGCGCCAGCGGAGTTGACCTGGGCACTGGTGATGGCTGCCATGCGCAGGCTGCCGCAGTACATCTCCAACCTAAAGCACGGTGCCTGGCAGCAGTCGGGCCTCAAGGCGGCGTCCATGCCGCCCAACTTCGGCCTCGGCACGGTGCTGCGTGGCAAGACCCTGGGCGTATGGGGTTACGGCCGCATTGGCCAGCTGGTGGCGGGCTACGGGCGCGCCTTCGGCATGAACGTCCGCGTCTGGGGCCGCGAGGCATCGCGCGCTCAGGCGCTCACCGATGGCTATCAGGCAGCCACGACCCGAGAAGAGTTCTTTGCACAGTGCGATGTGATCTCGCTGCACCTGAGGCTCAATGATGAGACCCGCGGCATCGTCTCGCTCGAAGATCTATCGTGCATGAAGCCCACAGCACTGCTCGTGAACACGTCGCGCGCAGAGCTGATCGAGCCGGACGCCCTGATCGCCGCACTCAATCGCGGCCGGCCTGGCATGGCTGCGGTCGACGTTTTCGAGAGCGAGCCGATATTGCAAGGGCACGCCCTGCTGCGGCTCGAGAACTGCATCTGCACGCCGCACATCGGGTATGTGGAACAAGACAGCTACGAGCTCTACTTCGGTGCTGCGTTCGACAACGTGGTGAATTTCATCAAGGGCACGCCCACCAACATCGTGAACCCCGGTTCGCTGCAAGTGCGCCGTTAAGCCATCGAGGCAAGCCAGACTGGCGCCGAGAGCCCTGGCCTGTGCTTGGCTCGTGCCTCTACCACTGGCGCTTGCACCACCACTGGCGCTTGCACCCCTCAGGGTTAGGTATCCTGCGGCCGTACACACACCCTGTGGACTTGAGGTAGGAAGTCGCTCTGGATGCGCGCAGCACCAGAGCATTCTGGCGCTGACTCAGCGTTGCTCGAGCACCGCAGTGCAAAGCAACTCCGTGCACCCCGTCAGACTTGCTGGCCTATCACCAACCACGCCCCTTGAATAAAAAAAGGCTTCCTTGCAGGAAGCCTTTTTGCTTTTGACGCAGCACCGAAGCGCTGCACCAAAAAGGAAGCCGCTCTGAATTACAGAGGCGTCTTCTTGCCGTCCTTGTAGTTGTACAAGGTGATGGCAGGGTTCTTGATTTCGCCGTTGGGTTCGAAGGCGATCGTGGAGGTCACGCCCTTGAAGTTGGACTTCAGCAGCTCGGGGGTGTAGACCTTAGGGTCCACCGAGTTGGCGCGCTTCATGGCGTCCACGATCAGGTACGTGGCATCGTAGGTGTAGGGGCTGTACACCTGGAATTGGTTGGGGTACTTGGCATCGTACTTGGCCTTCCAGGCCGTGCCGCCAGGCATCTTGGCCAGCGAGGAGCCGCCTTCAGCGCAGATCACGTTGGCCAGGGTCTTGGCACCAGCGGCCAGCTTGGCGACTTCCGACGTGCAGACGCCGTCACCACCGAAGTACTTGACGTTGCCCATGCCCAGCTGTTCCATCTGGCGCAGCATGGGGCCGGCTTGAGGGTCCATGCCGCCGAAGAACACGGCGTCGGGGTTCTTGGCCTTGATGGCGGTCAGGATCGCCATGAAGTCAGTTGCCTTGTCGGTCGTGAACTGCTCGTCCACCACCTTCATGCCCTTGGCAGCTGCGGTCTTCTTGAACACGTCTGCCACGCCTTGGCCGTAAGCGGTACGGTCATCGATGATGGCAACCGTCTTGAGCTTCAGGGTGTCGACAGCATAGAACGCCAGGCCAGCGCCCAGGGCGTTGTCGTTGGCGATGATGCGGAACGTGGTCTTGTAGCCTGGCTTGGTCAGGTTGGGGTTGGTGGCAGCACCGGTCACGTGCGGGATGCCGCAGTCGTTGTAGACCTTGGACGCAGGGATGGTAGTACCGGAGTTGAGGTGGCCCACAACGCCTGCAACCTTGGAGTCGCACAGCTTTTGTGCGGCTGCGGTGCCTTGCTTGGGGTCGGCAGCATCGTCTTCGGCCTGCAGCTCGAACTTGATCTTCTTGCCACCGATGGTGATGCCTTGAGTGTTCAGCTCTTCAATGGCCATGCGGGCGCCATTTTCGTTGTCCTTGCCGTAGTGGGCTTGGGCGCCGGAAACCGGAGCCACGTGGCCGATCTTGACCACCTGCTCTTGTGCAGAGGCCACACCAGCAGCAGCTGCGATAGCAGCAACCACGGTCAGTTTCAACTTCAATTGCATATCAATCTCCAGTAAAGATAAACGCTGAGAATGTTCTTGTGTCTCAACGCAGGGGAACATATCGCAATTTACGGGCCAGATCATTAGGGAACACGATTAAATGTGGGGGAAACCACAGGGGAATACCCTGTTAACCCT
This sequence comes from Acidovorax sp. LjRoot194, assembly GCF_964253015.1. NCBI lineage: Bacteria > Pseudomonadati > Pseudomonadota > Betaproteobacteria > Burkholderiales > Comamonadaceae > Acidovorax > Acidovorax sp. LjRoot194. The sequence continues at coordinate 3,252,058 of NZ_CAXUQB020000001.1, forward strand.
TTGGCTTCCCAGGCGCTCCACTCGCCAACTCATCGGCCACGGCCTCGTACACCGCGTGGCGAACCACTGATTCGATCTCTTCGCGCAGGCGCGGCAGCACCGATCTTGTCTGTTCTTGCACCACTGTGGCGATCGCTTCGCGCAGACGTTGATCCAGCACAACGTCCACGCGCTGCATCACGCGATGCACCATGTATTCCTCAAAGCCATCGGGCAATGCACGGGCGGCAGGTGCCGCAACTGCAGTCACTGCGCGCGGCGCGGCGGCGGGTGACGGCACCGCATCCACGGCAGGCAAGCGACGGGTCAACACCCCTGCGTTGGCAGCGGCGCCCAGCGGGCTCGCTGCAGCATTCACCGGCGCAACTGGCGGTGATGCCGCCACGTGCGACGCACCAGACACAGGCGCTGGTGGGGGTGAAGGTGAAAGTGCAGGCGCCACTGCAGGAGCAGTTGCAGCGGCAGGTGCTTTCACCGCGCCCGGCAACGGTGCGTGCGCCTGCGCAGGCCGCTGGGCCATCACCGCGGGCGGTTGTGCACTCGGCAAGGGTGGGCGCACTGCAGACACCTGCACTGCGGGCGCACCGCCTCCAGCAGCGGGCCGCACCACCGGAGGCAAGGGCGACAACATCACCGTGGTGCGCCCGGCTGCAACGGGTGCAACAGGTGCCCCGAGTGCAGGCACGGAATCCGGCGTTTGCACCACTTCGGTGAGCGTGGGAACAAACCGAGGCGGCGTGCGGGGAGGTTGTGCCATCAGCCTGCCTTCAGCACCAGGTCGTGGCGGGTGATAGCGTAGCCGCGCGATGCATAGTGCTTCCAGCGCGCGCGCGCTTCAGCGCGGTCCGTCTCATCCTGCGCGCTGACCACTTCGACCAATCGGTCAAACCGGCCAAAACCTTCCGGCACTCCCGCGTGCAGATTGAGCAGCACCTCATGGTGTGCAGCGGTGCGTGCATCGGTGGCCAGCAGCACAGGAGATGCGTGCACCAGTTCTTCGTCCGCATCGTCCCGGCAGTGCGCCACGAAGTCCTGGGGCGCCAGAGCCCAGAGCATGCGGTCCAGCGCCACCAGGGTGTCGGCGGGCGCCGAGATCACCAACCGTGCTCCGCTGCGCTGCACCTTGCGTGCAAACCGGCAGGCGTAAGCCAGCTTGTCCGGCGCATTGAAGTGAAAAGCGACTTCGGTCATGGGGCTGTGGCCTTGAACGACTCAGACGCCACCGGCCTGGGCCGCGCGCCTGGCCGCGGCAGGCTTGGCGCCTGCAGCGCGTGCGGGCGCTGCAGCACCCATAGCAGCGGTAGCTGATGCAGTCTTGACTCCCTTGACTCCCTTAGCGGCGCTGGCGACCTTGGCCACCTTGGAAGTCTTGGACGCCTTCGCATTGGCACTGGGATTCGCGCCGGCCGCATCCAACAGGTACTGCACCAGAAGGCCCACAGGCCGGCCTGTGGAGCCCTTGGCCGCCCCGCCCTTCCAGGCTGTGCCGGCGATGTCCAGATGGGCCCACGGCAGGTCGCCCACGTACTTCTGCAAGAACTTCGCCGCCGTGATCGCGCCGCCTGCACGGCCCGCCACGTTGCCCATGTCCGCAAAATTGCTCTTGAGCCCGTCGGCGTAGTCGTCGTCGAGCGGCATGCGCCAGCACAGGTCCTGCGCCGTGTCGCCCGCAGTTTGCAGCGCGTTGGCCAGCGCATCGTTGTTGGCAAACAGGCCGCTGCGCACGCCGCCCAGGGCGATCACGCAAGCACCGGTCAAGGTGGCGATGTCCACCACAGCGGCGGGCTTCAAGCGCGCGGCGTAGGTCAGTGCATCGCACAGCACCAGACGGCCTTCGGCATCGGTGTTCAGGATCTCGATGGTCTGGCCGCTCATGCTGGTAACCACATCGCCGGGCTTGACCGCGCGGCCGTCGGGCATGTTCTCGCAGGCCGGAATCAGGCCGACCACGTTGATGTCGGGCTGCAGCTCGCCCAGCGCGCGGAACACGCCCAGCACGCTGGCGGCACCGCACATGTCGAACTTCATTTCGTCCATCTCGGCCGCGGGCTTGATGGAGATACCGCCGGTGTCGAACGTGATGCCCTTGCCCACCAGCACCACCGGGGCCTTTTCCTTGGCGGCGCCGCTATAGCGCAGTTCGATGAACCGCAGCGGCTCTTCGGACCCCTGCGCCACGGCCAGGAAGGCGCCCATGCCCAGGCGGGCCACTTCTGCCGGGCCGTGCACCTTGCACTGGATGCGCGGCTGCTTGGCCAGGGTCTTGGCGGCGTCTGCCAGCAAGGTGGGCGTGGCGTGGTTGGCGGGGCGGTTGCCCCATTCCCGCGCAAACTCGACACCCGCCACCAGCGCCACGCCGGTATCAAAAGCGTCGCGCACGTCGGCCGCGCTGTGCACGCCCACCACGCAGCGGCTCAGGGCGCGCGCCTCTACCTTGGACTTGGTGGTGGTGTAGACATAGCTGGCCTCGGCCACGGCCTGCACGGCGGCGTTCACCGCGCCCGCTTGCGCCTTGGCAGCAAAGCACACCACCACGCGCTTGGTCTGCGGTGCCTTGATGGCGCCGCCCACGGCCAGCAGCGCCTGGCGCACGGCACGGGCAGCCCCGTCGCCGGCGCCCAGCAGCACCACCCGGCGGGCGGCGGTGCCAGCCGGCTGGTAGAGCTGCAGGCTCTTGCCCGCCTTGGTGGCCAGATCTCCGTTCTTGAGCGCCTGCGCAGCCAGGGCGGACAAGGAGTCCTTCCCGGGCTTGAACCCCTCGGGGATGAGAGCGATCAGCAGATCGCATTTTTCCGACGCGGCCGCAGTGAGTTCAAGGGTCTTGAGATCAAAGTTCATAATCGATGTTTTCCTTTTTCAGCGTGCTCTACAGGCTGCGAGCCAATGTTATTCGATTCATCCATCCGCAAGGAGCTGGCGCGCAGCTTTGGTGCGACGCTCGTGGTGCTGGTGACCGTGGTCATGACCATGATGCTGATCCGCACCCTCGGCCAGGCCTCCCGGGGCAGTGTCAGTCCATCCGATGTGATGCTGGTCATGGGCTTCACCGTCCTCGGGCAGCTGCCCACCATCCTGAGCCTGAGCCTCTTCATCGCCGTGGTCGGCACGCTGTCGCGCATGTACCGCGACAGCGAGATGGTCATCTGGTTCGCCAGCGGCCGCGGCCTCATCAGCCTGCTCAAGCCCCTGGTGCGGTTTGCCTGGCCGGTGATGGCGGTGGTCGCCGTTCTTTCGCTGCTGGTCTGGCCCTGGGCCAACTCGCAGATCCAGGAACTCAAGACCCGCTACGAGCAGCGCAGCGACATCGACCGCATCGCGCCGGGCGAATTCCAGGAATCCTCCAACGGCAGCCGCGTGTTCTTCATCGACAAGGAAAGCGCGGACACGCAGACCGGCAACAACATCTTCATCGCCGCCACCGACGGCACGCGGGAGTCCGTGACATCGGCGCGCAGTGCGCGGCTGGAGACCCAGAACGGCGAGCGCATGGCCCTGCTGACGGACGGCCAGCGCCTGGAGACCACGCGCGACAAACCCGGCGTGAAGGTGAGCGAGTTCTCCGAATACGGCACCCGCATCGGCTCGGCGCCCTCGGGGTCGGCCGAAGAACTGTCTGTCAAGACCCGCGCCACGCATGAACTGGTGATGAACCCCCTGCCCGCCTTCCAGGCCGAATTGGGCTGGCGCATCGGCCTCGCGCTTGCGGCCCTGAACTTCGTGGTGCTGGGCCTGGCCGTGGCCAGCGTCAACCCGCGGGCCGCGCGCAGCACCAGCCTGGTGTTTGCGCTCTTTGCCTTCATCGTCTACTACAACCTCATGACCCTGGGGCAAAGCTGGGTCGGGGCCGGCAGGCTCGGCCTGGCCAGCTTCATGGTGCTGCTGCACGGCGGCATGCTGATGGCGTCGCTGCTGGTGCTGGCCGCGCGCCACAACCAATGGACCATCCGCCGGCTCTGGCAGGCCGGTCCGAAGCCCCGGAGCGCCCCATGAAAACCATCCGCCGACTCATCCACCGCGAAGCCCTGCTGGCCGTCACCTTCGTGACCGCAGGGTTCCTGGCCCTGTTCTTCTTCTTCGACCTGGTGGACGAACTGCGCTGGGTGGGCCGCGCGGGCGCCGAGGGTTACCAGCTCTCCCACGCGTTCCTGTTCGTGGTGCTCAGCATTCCCAGCCACCTGTACGAGCTACTTCCCATCACGGTGCTCATCGGCACCATCTTCGTGATGGCGCGCCTGGCGCAAAGCTCGGAGTTCACCATCATGCGCACGAGCGGCATGGGCCCGTGGCGGGCGCTGCGCACCCTGCTGACGCTGGGCGGCGTGTTCGTGCTGTTCACGTTCGCGGTGGGCGACTACATCGCGCCGCTGACCGACCGAGCGGCCCAGCTGGTGAAGGTGCGCTACCTGGGCCGCCTGACCACGGGGGCCACCGGTGCGTGGCTCAAGGAGCGCCAGGAAGACCACTCCTTCGCGGTGAACGTGCGCGCACTCACCCCGAACGGCGGCATGCTGGACGTGCGCATTTTTGAATTCGACGGCAAGGGCCGCCTGGCATCGCAAACACGTGCCGCCTCCGGGCAGTTCGGGCCCGATGGCGCCTGGGAGCTTGAAAAGGTGCAGCGCAGCAAGTTCGAGCAGCGCGGCACCGACGGGGCCCGGGTCGAGCACCTGGACACCCCCACGCTGCAGTGGCCCACGCGCATCAGTGCCGACATGGTCGCTGCCTCGCTGCTCAAGCCCGACCGCATGGCCACCATCGACCTGTTCCAGTACATCCGGCATCTGGACGCCAACGGACAGTCCGCCCAGCGCTACGAGATCGAGTTCTGGCGCAAGGTGTTCTACCCGCTCTCGTGCCTGGTGATGGTGGTGCTGGCCCTGCCTTTTGCCTACCTGCATTTCCGCTCGGGCGGCATTGCGGGCTATGTGTTCGGAGGGGTGATGGCGGGCATCAGCTTCTTCCTGCTCAACAACGTGTTCGGCTACGCAGGCAACCTGCAGAACTGGTCGCCGTGGCTGACTGCCGCCGCGCCCGGGCTGATCTACTCCGTGTTGTCCCTGGCCGCCTTCGGCTGGCTGGTGCTCAGGCGCTAGCTGGCCCCCTTGAAACACACCACCCTGCCATGAGCCTCAGCGCCATCATCCTGTTCGCCCACGGATCACGCGACCCCCTGTGGCGCGCGCCCATGGAGGCCGTCGCCACCCGCATTGCCGCCGCCCACCCCGAGCGGCCCGTGGCCTGCGCGTACCTGGAGCTGTGCAGCCCCAGCTTGCCCGAGGCCGCTGCCCAGCTGGTAGCGCAGGGTGCCGCGCAGGTCACTGTAGTGCCGATGTTTCTGGGCACGGGCAAGCACGCGCGGGAAGACCTTCCGGTGCTGGTGCAGGCGCTGCGCAGCGCCCACCCCGCCACGCAATTCCATGTGCAGCAGGCCATCGGCGAAGACCCGCGCATGACCGCCCTGATGGCAGACATTGCCTGCGAGAGCCCGGCCGAGCGATAAATCCGGCAGGGTCGTCTGATTTCTTTAGATGGTTGCAGCATAATGATGCAACTCTTTAGGCGATATCAGATATGAATCTGCACCAATTCCGTTTTGTGCAAGAGGCCGCGCGGCGCAACCTCAACCTGACCGAGGCGGCCAAGGCCCTGCACACATCCCAGCCCGGTGTCTCCAAGGCCATCATCGAGCTGGAAGAAGAATTGGGCGTGGACATTTTCGCGCGCCATGGCAAACGCCTCAAGCGCATCACCGAGCCGGGCCAGCACGTGCTCAAGAGCATCGAAGTCATCATGCGCGAGGTGGGCAACTTGAAGCGCATCGGCGAGCAGTTCAGCGCGCAGGACAGCGGCACGCTCAGCATCGCCACCACCCACACCCAGGCCCGCTACGTGCTGCCGGTGCCGGTGGCCCGCCTGCGCGAGGCCTACCCCAAGGTCAACATCAGCCTGCACCAGGCCACGCCGCACGAAGTGGCCCGCATGATCATCGACGAGGTGGCCGAGATCGGCATGGCCACCGAATCCCTGGCGGACTACCCCGAGCTGGTCACCCTGCCCTGCTACGAATGGCAGCACGTGCTGGTGGTGCCCACCGACCACCCGTTGGCGCAAAAAGAGCGCATCGGCCTCGATGACCTGGCCCACGAAGCCCTGATCACCTACCACCCCTCGTTCACCGGCCGCGGCAAGATCGACCACGCCTTTGCCGCCCGCAAGCTGCAGCCGCGCATCGTGCTCGAAGCCATCGACTCGGACGTGATCAAGACCTACGTGCGCCTGGGCCTGGGCATCGGCATCGTGGCCGAGATGGCCATGCGCGACGACCCGCTGGGCGACCTGGTGGTGCGCCCCGTGGGCCACCTGTTCGGCCAGAGCGTGGCGCGCGTCGCCTTCAAGCGCGGCGCCTACCTGCGCAACTTCGTCTACAAGTTTGCCGAGCTGCTCAGCGACCGCCTGAGCCGCGAACTCATCGCCCGCGCGATGACCGGCCATGTCAACGACTACGAACTTTGAAACACCCCCTGAGCCGCTTCGCGGCTTCCCCCTCCAGGGGGACGCCGCCGGTGGCCTGGCAAAGCCAGTTCCACGGCGTCCGCTGGCTTGGCCTGCTCCGCGGCCTTCGGGCCGACAAACGCCGCGCTGATTTCCCATGATTGACACCACGCGATGAGCACTCCGTCCTTCCCCAGCAAGTTGCCCAACGTGGGCACCACCATCTTCACCGTGATGTCGGCACTGGCCGCAGAGCACCAGGCCGTCAACCTGGGCCAGGGCTTTCCCGACTTTGAATGCGCCCCCGAGCTGGTGAACGCCGTCACGGCGGCCATGCAGGCCGGCCACAACCAGTACCCGCCCATGCCCGGCGTGCCGGTGCTGCGCGAAGCCGTGGCCCGCAAGATCGAAACGCTGCATGGCCGGGCCTACCACCCCAACACCGAGATCACCATCACGGCCGGCGCCACGCAGGCCATCATCACCGCCATCCTGGCCGTCGTGCACCCGGGCGACGAGGTCATCGTGCTCGACCCCTGCTACGACAGCTACGTGCCCAACATTGAACTGGCGGGCGGCAAGGCGGTGCGCGTGCCGCTCACGCCCGGCAGCTTCCGGCCCGACTTCGGCAAGATCAGCGCGGCCATCACGCCCCGCACCCGCGCCATCCTCATCAACAGCCCGCACAACCCCAGCGCCACCATCTGGACGGCCCAGGAGATGCGCCAGCTCGAAGACCTGCTCGCTCCCACCGACATCCTGCTCATCAGCGACGAGGTGTACGAGCACATGGTGTTCGACGGCGCCGAGCATGAAAGCGCCGCGCGCTTTCCGGGCCTGGCGGCGCGCGCGTTCATCGTGTCGAGCTTTGGCAAGACCTTCCACGTCACCGGCTGGAAGGTCGGCACCGTGGCGGCCCCTGCAGCGCTGACGGCCGAATTCCGCAAGGTGCACCAGTTCAACGTGTTCACCGTGAACACGCCCATGCAGCACGGCTTGGCCGCTTACCTGCAAGACCCGGCGCCTTACCTGCAGCTGCCCGCGTTCTACCAAGCCAAGCGCGACCTGTTCCGCCAGGGCTTGGCGGACTCGCGCCTGAAGCTGCTGCCCAGCAACGGCAGCTACTTCCAGTGCGTGGACATCTCTGCCGTGAGCGATTTGAACGAATCCGACTTCTGCCAGTGGCTCACCCGCGAAGTGGGCGTGGCGGCGATTCCGCTGTCGGCGTTCTACGGCGACGGGTTCGACCAGCGCGTGGTGCGCTTTTGTTTTGCCAAGAAGGACGACACGCTGCGCGCCGCGCTGGAGCGGCTGCGCAAGTTGTGAGACGCGGACCGTGGCTGCACTGAATTTCTCGGCTCCGCGCATCGTCGCGCCGACGCCATCCAACAAGCTGTTGCCGTTTGAAAAGGCACTGCTCGACGCCACCGCTGCCGCACTGCCCCCGGCGGACGGCCGCTTGCTGGCGCAGCAAGTGCTCTGCATCAACAACATCCGCCGCGTGTCGGACTGGAAACAGATCGAGCTCTACAGCAAGCGCTGGCTCTGGCACCGGTGGCCAGGGGGCGTGTTGTTTGCCCGTAAGGACAAGTTTCGCCTTGCCACGGTGTCGTGCCGGTTCGGCGTCAAAGACGCGCACGTCGATGTCTGGGCGGTGGATGGCCATGTGTCTGCGCTCAGCGCCTCCACCGGCCTGAGCGGCTTGTCCATCGCCGGGCCGCTGAGCATCCTGGCGGTAGATCCGGGCGTTTAGAAAAACCGCACCTCATAAAAAAGGGCTGTACCGCGCTCCCAATGGTCGCCAGCAGCTACCAAATAGATAGCAAACACCTGCACAGACCCGCAGGTGCCGGCAGCGCCGGCCCCCTCACCGGCCAGTCTGCCTGGCCAGCCACACCCCCGCAGCCGCCAGCGCCATGCCCGCCAGCGCCCAGCCGCTGAGCGTCTCTCCAAACACGGCCCAGGCGATCAGCGCGGTCGTGGGCGGGGTCAGGTAGAACAGGCTGGCCACGTTCACCGCGCCGCCGCGGCGGATCAGCAGATTCAGCAAACTGACGGCGCCCAGGGACAGCACCAGCACCAGCCAGCCCAGCGCAAAGAGAAACTCGCCGCTCCACTGCACGGCCATGGTTTCCGTCGCGTACGCCAGCACCGCCATGGCCACCACGCACGGCAGGTACTGGATGACCGAGCCGGTGCGCAAATCGAACGCCGGGCAAAAGCGCTTTTGGTACAGCGTGCCGGCCGTGATGCCCAGCAGCGCCACCACCGCTGGCAGCAGCATGCCCACCAGCGCGCCGCCAGGCACCGTGGCCACCTTGCCGGCCACCACCAGCGCCACGCCGGTAAACCCCAGGGCCAGGCCCGCCCACTGCGCGGGCCGCACCTTCTCGCCCAGCAGGGCACCCGCCACCAGCGCCGTCAACAGCGGCTGCAGCCCCACCACCAGCGCCGTGATGCCCGACGGCAGCCCGTGGCCGATGGCGATGAACACCCCGCCCAGGTACACCCCGTGCACCAGCAGGCCCGACACGCCGATGTGCAGCCACGCCCTGCCCGACGGCGGCCACGGAGCCCGCACCAGCGTCACCACCGCCAGCATCAGCACGGCGACGATTGCGAAACGAATGGCCAGAAAGGTGAGCGGCTCCACATACGGCAGCCCCAGCTTGGCGCCGATGAAGCCGGTGCTCCACAGCGCGACGAAGAGCAAGGGCATAAACGCGTCGAGGGTGCCGGGTGTGGCGGGATGCTGCTGGGGCTGGGGCTTGGCCTGGGTCATGGAATATCAATGAAAGAAAAAGCACAGGGCGGCATCTGCGCCCGAGGGAAGAAGAAAAAGTCGATAACGCAACGCCGCAAAGCAGCACGGCCGTTCACCGCAGCGCGTCCACGGCAGCGTCCGCCTCAGCCAGGGCCTTGCCCGCCCGCGCCGCAAACCAGTCCACGACCCACGTGCGAAAGGCCGCCATCGCCGCCGTGCTGAACCGGGCCGAGGGCCGCACCAGGTAGATCCCCGCGTCGGCATTGAGCTGCCACTGCGGCAGCACCTGCACCAGTTGGCCCGATGCGATGCCGGGGTTGATCAACCAGTCGCCACCCGCCAGGATGCCCACGCCCAGCAGGGCAGCCGCAAGCAGCGCCTCATTGTCGTTGCTGACCAGCGAGCCGCGCACCACCACGCTGTGGCTCGCGCCCGGCTGCGTGAGCTGCCATTCCGGGTACGACTGCAGGCCGGTGAAGCCCAGGCAGTTGTGCTGCGCCAGGTCTGCGGGCAGCTGCGGGGTGCCGTGCTTTGCCAGGTAGGCCGGTGCCGCCGCCATGATGCGGCGGTGGCTGCACAGCCGCGTGGCCACCAGCCGGCTGTCGGCCAATTGGCCGATGCGGACCGCGGCGTCGAAGCGTTCGCCCACGATGTCCACCAGCCGGTCGGCGTACTCCAGCTCCAGCGTGACCTCTGGATGGGCCAGCGCAAACTCGGCCACCATCGGGCTGAGCAGGCGCCGCCCCATGGCGGCAGGCACCGATATGCGCAGCCGCCCGCGCACCTGCGCTGCACCGTCGGCCGCTTCTTTCTCCGCCTGTGCGATCAAATCCGTCGCCTCGCGCACCTTCTCTACCAGGCGCTGGCCGGCGTCCGTCAGGTGCAGTTGGCGCGTGGTGCGCTCGACCAGCCTCACGCCCAGGCGGCGCTCCAGCGCGTTCAGGCGCTTGGACAGCACCGAGGGGTGGCGCTGCAGCGCGCGGCCCGCCGCCGCAAACGAACCCGCGTCGCTCAGGGCAAGAAGGGTGGCCAGTTCATCGGCGTGCTGGCTGTCGGGCAGGTCCATCGGGTGTCAAAAGCGCCATGGGGGAGCAAAGAGGTTAAGAACCTGTTCAAGATCTTTTCAGGGTCCCCGAAAAGATCTTGAGCAAGTTCTAAGGAGCCAGGATGATCGCACCTTGCGAGCGCCCCTGCTCCAGGTCGGCGTGCGCGGTGCCCACATCGGCCAGCGCGTAGCGGCGCCAGATGCGCGGCGTGATGATGCCGGCCGCCACGGCGTGCAGCACGTCCTGGGCGCGCTCCTGGTACTCCGCCGCCGTGGCCGTGTGCGCGGCCAGCGAGGGGCGCGTGAGGAACAGCGAGCCCTTGGCATTGAGCGTGCCCACCTCGATGGGCGCAGGCACGCCGGAGGTGGCGCCAAAGGACACCAGCAGGCCGCGCGGACGCAGGCTGTCGAGCGAGGCTTCCAGCGTGGCCCGACCGATGGGGTCGTACACCACGTCGGCCCCGCTGCCGTGGGTGGCCTCGCGCACCTGGCCCGCCAGCGTGGCGGGGTCGAACACGAACACCGCGTCGCAGCCCGCCGCCCGGGCGCGCTCCACGGTCTCGGGCCGGGAGACCACGCCCATCACAAAGGCGCCCAGGTGACGGGCCCACGCGCACATCAACTGGCCCAGTGCGCCGCCGGCCCCGTAGATCAGCACCTTCGAGCCTGGTGCTACCGGATACGTCGTCTTGAGCAGATACTGCGCCGTGATGCCCTTGAAGAGCACCACCGCCGCCTCGTCGAGCCCCAGCGCATCGGGCAGCCTGACCAGCCGCTCGGCCGGGAACAAGCGCGCGCTGGCATAGGCCCCCAGCGGCCCGGTGGCGTAGCCACACGGTCGCCCACCGCCACATTCGCCACCCCCGGCCCCACGGCCACCACGTGCCCAGCGCCCTCCAGCCCCAGGCCGGACGGGAACGCGATGGGCACCGCACCCTTGCGCTGGCTCACGTCCAGCGGGTTCACGCCGATGGCCGCCTGCGCGAGCCACACCAGGCCGGGGCCGGGCACTTCGGGCTCCGCCACCTCCAGCCGTAGGGCGTCGGGCCCGCCGGCGGCATCGATCCGCACTATCTGGTGCATGGGGTGCATGGGTTTTTCCTTGTCGTTGGGTTCCATGCCGCAAGCGTAATTTCGGGTGCCGCGCCGAACAATCCGGGCAGGTGCATTTGACCCGTGCATGCGGTGCAGCAACGGGGCTGCCGGGGCGAGCGCGCGGTCTGCGGCGCCTAACACTCTCGCGCCGAGCACCATTTGTGCATAAAAACTGTCCCTACCGCTGGATCAGCAAGCGCCAGCAGCTACATTTTTAATAGCAAACACTCACAACGACCCGTAGCCCCTCCCAGCCGCCGCACCCTCCGTCTTGATGCGTTCTTGATACCCCGCCCTGCACTCTTGCGGGCATCTTGATGCGCCGATTCCTAGCATCGGAGGCATGCCGCAAGGCTTTCAAGGAGAAGGACATGGACTGGATTTTTATGGTGGCTGGCGGCCTGCTGTGGCTCGCGGTCTACGGGCTTGCCCGGGGCTGTGCCCGGCTGCAGGCGCGCGGTCAGGGGGGGCGGTCATGATGACGAGCGGCTGGATGATCCTCGCGGCCGTGCTGGCCTTGGCGCTGCTGGTGTACCTGGTCGCAGTGCTGCTGCGCCCGGAGGACTTTTCATGAGCACCGGTGCCTGGCTTCAACTGGCAGTGTTCATGGCACTGCTGCTCGCACTGGCATGGCCCCTGGCCCGTGCCATCGATGCGGTGATGAGCGGCCGCTTTGCGCTCGGGCGCCGGCTGGAATCGCCGCTGTTCAAGCTGGCGGGCGTGAACCCTGCGGAGGACAGCGGCTGGCTGCGCTATGCGCTCGGCCTGCTGCTGTTCAACGGCCTGGGCCTGCTGGCCGTGTATGCGCTGCAGCGCCTGCAGGGCGTGCTGCCGCTCAACCCCCAGGGCATGGGCGCGATCACGCCGGACTCGGCCTTCAACACCGCCATCAGCTTTGTCAGCAACACCAACTGGCAGGGCTACGGCGGCGAGAGCACCATGAGCTACCTCACGCAGATGCTCGCGCTCACGGTGCAGAACTTTTTGTCGGCCGCCACCGGCATCGCGGTGGTGGTGGCGCTGGTGCGCGGCTTTGCGCGGCATTCAGCCCAAGGGATCGGCAACGTGTGGGTGGACCTGACCCGCGCCACGCTGTGGGTGCTGCTGCCCCTGTCGCTGGTGCTGGCCGTCGTGTTTGCCGGCCAGGGCGTGATCCAGAACCTGTCGCCCTACACCGAGGTGCACACGATCGAGCCCTTGAACTACGAGGCGCCCAAGGTCGACGCCGCCGGCCAGCCCCTGCTGGACGCCCAGGGTGCGGCCGTGACGGAGCCCGCCACCCAGGCCACGCAGACGCTGGCCATGGGCCCCGTGGCATCGCAGCTGGCGATCAAGATGCTGGGCACCAACGGTGGCGGCTTCTTCAACGCCAATTCGGCCCACCCGTTCGAGAACCCCACGGCCGCGAGCAACCTGCTGCAGATGCTGGCGATCTTCCTGATCCCCGCGGCGCTGTGCCTGGTGTTCGGCCGCATGGTCGGCGACGAGCGCCAGGGCTGGACCATCCTGGCCACCATGAGCCTGCTGTTCGTCGTGGCCGTGATCGCCACCACCACGTTCGAGCAGCAGGGCAACCCGCTGCTGGCATCGCTGGGCGTGGACCAGGCGGCCAGCAGCCTGCAGGCGGGCGGCAACATGGAAGGCAAGGAGACGCGGTTCGGCATCGTGACGTCCGCCCTGTTCGCCGTCATCACCACGGCGGCCAGCTGCGGCGCGGTGATCGCCATGCACGACAGCTTCACGCCCCTGGGCGGCATGGTGCCGCTGGCGCTGATGCAGATGGGCGAGGTGGTGTTCGGCGGTGTGGGCTCGGGCCTGTACGGCATGCTGGTGTTCGCCATCATGGCGGTGTTCATCGCCGGGCTCATGATCGGCCGCACGCCCGAATACCTGGGCAAGAAGATCGAGTCGCACGAGATGAAGCTCGTGTCCATCGCCATCCTCGTCACCCCGCTGCTGGTGCTGCTGGGCACTGCCGTGGCGGTGATGACCGAGGCCGGCCGCACCGGCGTCCCCAACCCTGGCGCCCACGGCTTCTCCGAGGTGCTGTACGCCCTGTCGTCCGCCGCCAACAACAACGGCAGCGCGTTTGCCGGGCTGTCTGCCAACACGCCGTTCTACAACACGCTGCTGGGCGTGGCCATGTGGCTCGGGCGCTTTGGCGTGATCGTGCCGGTGCTGGCCCTGGCCGGCTCACTGGCAGCCAAGAAGCGCACCGCCGCCACCGACGGCACCCTGCCCACCCACGGCCCGCTCTTCGTGGCGCTGCTGGCCGGCGTGGTGCTGCTGGTGGGCCTCTTGAACTACGTGCCGTCGCTGGCGCTGGGGCCCGTGGCCGAGCACCTGGCGCTGTGGGTTCGCTGAACGGACAACAAGAAAAAAGGAAACTGCCATGAGCCGCACAACATTGACCCTGTTGGACCCCGCCCTGGTGCGCCCCGCGCTGCTGGAGGCTTTCAAGAAGCTGGACCCGCGCGTGCAATGGCGCAATCCGGTGATGTTCGTGGTGTATGTGGGCAGCGCCTTCACCACCGCGCTGGCGGCCAGCCAGCCGCAGGCCTTCACCGCCGCCGTGGCACTGTGGCTGTGGGTCACGGTGCTGTTCGCCAACTTCGCAGAGGCCATGGCCGAGGGCCGCAGCAAGGCCCAGGCCGCGTCGCTGCGCGGCCTGAAGAAGCAGACCTGGGCCAAGAAGCTCGAAGGCCACTTCGACCGCACCACCCCGCGCACCGACATGACGTGGCTGCCGCTCGAAGCCGACAACCTGCGCAAGGGCGACATCGTGCTGGTGGAGGCCGGCGACACCGTGCCGGCCGACGGCGAGGTGATCGACGGCGTGGCCTCGGTGGACGAAAGCGCCATCACCGGCGAATCCGCCCCGGTGATCCGCGAATCGGGCGGCGACTTCAGCGCCGTGACCGGCGGCACCCGCGTGCTGTCCGACTGGATCGTGGTGCGCGTGGCCGTGAACCCGGGCGAGACCTTTGTCGACCGCATGATCGCCATGGTCGAAAACGCCAAGCGCCAGAAGACGCCCAACGAGATCGCGCTGACCATCCTGCTGGTGGCGCTGACCATTGTGTTCCTGGGCGTGGTGGCCACGCTGCTGCCGTTCTCCATCTTCGGCGTGGCCGCCACCGGCCAGGGCCAGCCCGTGGGCCTGGTGGTGCTGGTGGCGCTGCTGGTGTGCCTGATCCCCACCACCATCGCCGGCCTGCTCAGCGCCATCGGCGTGGCGGGCATGAGCCGCATGATGCAGGCCAACGTGATCGCAACCTCCGGCCGCGCGGTGGAGGCCGCAGGCGACGTGGACGTGCTGCTGCTGGACAAGACCGGCACCATCACCCTGGGCAACCGCCAGGCCAGCCAGTTCATCTCGGCCCCCGGCGTGACCGATGCGGGCCTGGCCGACGCTGCCCAGCTCGCCTCGCTGGCCGACGAAACGCCCGAGGGCCGCAGCATCGTGGTGCTGGCCAAGCAGAAGTTCAACCTGCGCGAGCGCGACATCGAAGCCCTGGGCGCACAGTTCGTGCACTTCACCGCGCAAACCCGCATGAGCGGAGTCGATCTGCCCGGCCCGCGCCTGCTGCGCAAGGGCGCGGCCGACGCCATCCGCAAGCATGTGGAGGCCCTTGGCGGGCGCTTCCCCACCGCCGTGCAGACCGCGGTAGACGACGTATCGCGCCGCGGCAGCACGCCCCTGGTGGTGGCCGACGGCGCCCATGTGCTGGGCGTGGTGGAGCTCAAGGACGTGGTGAAGGGCGGCATCAAGGAGCGCTTTGCCGAACTGCGCCGCATGGGCATCAAGACCGTGATGGTGACCGGCGACAACCGCCTGACGGCCGCCGCCATTGCCGCCGAGGCCGGCGTGGACGACTTCCTGGCCGAGGCCACGCCCGAAGCGAAACTGCAGCTCATCCGCAGCTACCAGGCCGCCGGGCAGCTGGTGGCCATGACCGGCGACGGCACCAACGACGCGCCCGCCCTGGCCCAGGCCGACGTGGCCGTGGCGATGAACACCGGCACCCAGGCCGCCAAGGAGGCCGGCAACATGGTGGACCTGGACAGCAACCCCACCAAGCTCATCGAGATCGTGGAGACCGGCAAGCAGATGCTGATGACGCGCGGCTCGCTGACCACCTTCAGCATCGCCAACGACATCGCCAAGTACTTCGCCATCATCCCGGCGGCCTTCGTCACCACCTACCCGCAGCTGTCGGCGCTCAACTTCATGCAGTTGGCGAGCCCCAGCTCGGCCATCCTGTCGGCGGTGGTCTTCAACGCCCTGGTCATCGTGTTCCTGATCCCGCTGGCCCTCAAGGGCGTGCGCTACCGCGCCGTGGGCGCCGCCGCGCTGCTGCGCCGCAACCTGGCCCTGTACGGCCTGGGCGGCGTGGTCGTGCCCTTCATCGGCATCAAGGCCATCGACATGGTGCTGGCTGCCGTCGGCATGGTTTGAGCCCCTGCCACCCATCTTCTGGAGATACCCTCATGACCACCGCATCCACCACTGCATTCACTACTGCATCCCATACAGCATCCCATACTGCATCCACCGCCGCCTCTGCCGCACGCAGCGCCGCCCCGGCAACCCCGTCATCTGGGCTGCTGCGGCCTGCCCTGGTGCTGTTCATCACCCTCTCGGTCGTCACCGGGCTGCTGTACCCGCTGGCCGTCACCGGCGTGGCGCAGGCCGCGTTTCCTCAACAGGCCAACGGCAGCCTCATCGTGCGCAACGGCCAGGCCGTGGGCTCCGAACTCATCGGGCAGTCGTTCACCGCACCGGGGCACTTCTGGGGCCGCCCGTCGGCCACGGCGCCCATGCCGTACAACGCAGCGGCCTCGGGCGGCTCGAACCTCGCGCCCACCAACCCGGCCTTGACCGAAGCGGTGCAGCAGCGCGTGGCGGCCCTGCGCGCAGCCGACCCCGGCAACACCGCACCGGTGCCCGCCGACCTCGTCACCACGTCGGCCAGCGGGCTCGACCCACACATCAGCGCGGCCGCAGCGCTCTACCAGGCAGGCCGCGTGGCGCGTGAACGCGGGCTGCCCGCCGACCGCGTGCAGCAACTGGTCGAGCAGCACACCGAACGCACCTGGGGTGGCTTTCTGGGCGAGCCGCGCGTGAACGTGCTGCAGCTCAACCTGGCGCTGGACGCCCTCGCGCCCACCGCAGCCGCAGCCACCACCACCAGCAAGCCATGACCGACATGCTGACGGCCCTGCTGCTGGCCGTGCTGGTGATCGCCGTGCCGATGCTGCTGGCCTGGCTGCTGACTCGGCAGCGCGCGGCGCCCGCTACCCCGCCGGCAACCCCGTCGCTGCACGACAATGCAGCACTGCCCCACCGCCACCACGCCAACGACTTTGCCCACCCCCTGGACCGGCATGCACGACGCAATCCGCCCTGATCCCGACGCCCTGCTCCAGCAGATGCACAGCGAAGACGCGCAGGCCCACCGGGGCCGGCTCAAGATCTTCTTTGGCGCCTGTGCGGGCGTGGGCAAGACCTACGCCATGCTGTCGGCCGCCCGCGCCGCCCAGGCGCAGGGCCTGCCCGTCATCGTCGGCGTGGTCGAAACACACGGCCGCACCGACACCGAGGCCCAGGCGCAGACCCTGCAGCGCCTGCCGCTGCGCCAGATGCCGTACCGCGACCGCACGCTGCCCGAGTTCGACCTGGATGCCGCCCTGGCCTGGGGCGCGCAGCACCCCGACGGCCTGGTGCTGCTGGACGAGCTGGCGCACAGCAACGCACCCGGATCGCGCCACCCCAAGCGCTGGCAGGACGCCCAGGAGCTGCTGGCCTCGGGCATCGACGTGTGGTCCACGATGAACGTGCAGCACCTGGAGAGCCTGAACGACATCGTCAACGGCATCACCGGCATCCGCGTGTGGGAGACCGTGCCTGACAAGTTCTTCGACGACGCCGACGAAGTCGTGGTGGTGGACCTGCCGCCCGACGAGCTGCTGGCGCGCCTCAAAGCCGGCAAGGTCTACCTGCCCCAGCAGGCCGAGCGCGCAGCCGGCCACTTCTTTCGCAAAGGCAACCTGCTCGCGCTGCGCGAGCTGGCCCTGCGCCGCACGGCCGACCGGGTGGACGACGAAATGCGCGCCTACCGCCGCGCCAGCGCCGCACGCACCGCCACCTTCACCCCCGTGTGGCCCAACCGCGAGGCACTGCTCGCCTGCGTGGGCCCCGGCGAAGGCGGTGAGAAAGTGGTGCGCAGCTGCGCCCGCCTGGCCGCCCAGCTGGAGCTGCCCTGGCATGCCGTCCACGTCGAGACACCCGCCCTGCAAAAACACAGCGCCACCGTCCAGCCCCGGGTGGAGCGCACCCTGAAGCTGGCGCAGGAGCTGGGCGCGAGCACCTATGCGCTGTCGGCGCCCGAGGCCGCGCTCGCACTGGTGCGCCACGCGCGCGAGCACAACCTGGCACGGCTGGTGGTGGGCCGGTCCGCCAAGCGCTGGCCCTGGCAGAGCACCATGGCCGAGCAGATCGCCCAGCAGGCCAGCGACCTGGACCTGCTGCAGGTGGGCGACGCCGGCCCCTCAGCCCGCCAGCGCCCGGCCGCTGCAGCGCTGGCGTCGGACGACACCGCCAGCCACCGCTGGTCATGGCCGGGCTACATCGCCGCGGCGCTGATCTGCGGCGTCACCGCACTGCTGGTGACCCCGCTGGTCGAAGTGCTGGAGCTGACCAACATCGTCATGCTCTTCCTGCTGGTGGTGGTGGGCGTGGCCCTGGTCTACGGGCGCGGCCCGGCGGTGCTGGCGGCCTTTCTGGGCGTGGCGTTCTTCGACTTCTTCTTCGTGCCGCCGCGCTTCAACCTGGCGGTCAGCGATGCGCAGTACCTGGTCACCTTTGCAGTGATGCTGGTCGTGGCCCTGGTGGTTGGGCAGCTCACCGCCGGGCTCAAGGTGCAGGCCGAAGCCGCCACGCGGCGCGAACACCGCGTGCGCAGCCTCTACGACATGGCGCGGGACCTGTCGGCCGCGCTGCTGCCCGAGCAGGTGGCCGAGATCGGCGCGCGCTTCCTGGTGGGCGAATTCGGCGCGGGCTCGGCACTGCTGGCGGCCGACGACGACAACCACCTGCAGACCCTGCCCGGCGCCACCGCGCCGGTGGACCTGGGCGTGGCGCAGTGGGCCTTCGAACGCGGCGAGCCCGCGGGCCGGGGCACCAACACCCTGCCCTCGGGCCCCACGCTGGTGCTGCCCCTGAAGGCCCCCATGCGCGTTCGCGGCGTGCTGGTGGTGGCGCCGCCCGACGGGCAGGCCCTGGGCACCGAGCAGCGTCGCCTGCTGGAGACCTGCGCCTCGCTGCTGGCCATCTCGCTCGAACGCATCCACTACATCGACGTGGCGCAGAAGAGCACGGTGCAGATCGAGTCGGAGCGGCTGCGCAACTCGCTGCTGTCCGCCATCTCGCACGACCTGCGCACGCCGCTGGCCTCGCTGGTCGGCTTGGCCGACACGCTGGGCATGCTGCAGCCGCCGCTGCCCGCCGCGCAGCAGGGGGTGGCCCAGGCCATCGGCCAGTCCGCCCAGCGCATGAACGCGCTGGTCAACAACCTGCTGGACATGGCCCGCCTGGAGGCCGGCGCGGTGCAGCTCAACAAGGCCTGGCAGCCGCTGGAAGAAACCGTGGGCAGCGCCCTGGCCGCCGTGGGCCCGTCCCTCGCAGGCCGGCCGGTGCAGGTGCAATTGGCGCCCGACCTGCCCCTGCTGCACCTCGACGCCGTACTGATGGAGCGGGTGCTGGTGAACCTGCTGGAAAACGCTGCCAAGTACACGCCACCCGGCTCCGCCATCACCATCGGCGCCCAGGCGCACAGCGATACCGCGGCCCTGACCATCACCGACCAGGGCCCGGGCCTGCCGCGCGGCCGGGAAGAACTGCTGTTCGAGAAGTTCGAACGCGGCAGCCGCGAAAGCGCCACCCCCGGCGTCGGCCTGGGACTGGCCATCTGCCGCGCCATCGTGCAGGCGCACGGCGGCACCATCCATGGCGACACGGTGATGGATGCGGCAGGCGGCCTGGCCGCGGGCGCGCGCTTTACCATCACCCTGCCGCTGGGCACGCCACCGTCCGACAATGGCAGCGACGAGACCGGTGCCGATGACGCGGCGGCCCAGGCCGAACCGACCACCGCCGGTGCATCCGACCCCGCCCCACTGCCCCATTGACGCACTCACCATGACCGAGCTGGCCACCCACATCCTCATCGTCGAAGACGAAGCCGACATCCGCCGCTTCGTGCGGCTGACGCTCGAGACCGAAGGCCACACCGTGCACGAGGCCGCCACCCTGCAGCGCGGCCTGATCGAGGCCGGCACGCGCCGCCCCGACCTGGTGGTGATGGACCTGGGCCTGCCCGACGGCGACGGCGTCGACCTGATCCGCGAACTGCGCACCTGGTCGACCATGCCGATCATCGTCCTGTCGGCCCGCAGCGCCGAGGCGAGCAAGATCGCCGCGCTCGACGCGGGGGCGGACGACTATCTCGTCAAGCCCTTCGGCTCCGGCGAGCTCACGGCCCGCGTGCGCGCCCAACTGCGGCGCAGGCAGACGCCTGCGGGCGCAGCGGCCCAACCACTCATCACTTTCGGCGACATCACGGTCGATCTGGTCCGCCGCACAGTCGAGCGGCGCACCGGCGACATCGGCGAAACCGGCGCAGAAGCCCTGCACCTCACGCCCATCGAATACAAGCTGCTCACGCACCTGGCGTCCCAGCCCGACCGCGTCATCACCCACCAGCAGCTGCTCAAGGCCGTGTGGGGCCCCGGCCACGCCGAGGACACGCACTACGTGCGCGTGCACCTGGCCAACCTGCGCAAGAAGGTGGAAGACAACGCGTCCATGCCCCGGCACCTGGTGACCGAGGCGGGGATCGGGTACCGGTTCGTGCCGTAGCGACCGTAGCGACCGCAGCGGGCCTGTAGGCGGGCTCGGCAGCCTGGATCGCTCAGCGTCCGCCAGCCTGCGAAGCCGTGCACCGCAAGGCCCGCTCGCCGGCCACCCGCAACCGCTCCGTCAAAGAGACCGGCGCGAGCACCTCGAATTCGACATCCAGTGCCATCAGCCAGTACACCAGCGAGTCGCTGGCAACGCAGGCCAGCTGGCAGCGTTGCCCCGCCTCCAGCGATGTCACCACGCCCGCAAATTGCGGGATGCGGCGTGACATGACGGCGTAGGGCGCATGCAGCACGACGCGAGCCTGCTCGGCATGCGGCGGTGCCGAGATGGAGCGCGCCACATAGCCCTTCAGATCACCGCCATCGGGCGATGCCCGCGGCGCGAAATGCGCGCCCACCTGCGGGTCGCCCACGATGCGGTCGATGCGGAAGGTGCGCCAGTCGCCCCGCACGCAGTCCCAGGCCACCAGGTACCAGCGCTCGCCGGTGTGCACCACGCCCTGCGGCTCCACGCTGCGCTGCGCGCTGCGGCCCTGGGCGTCTTCGTAGTGGAACGCGGTGCGCAGCTGGTCGCGGCAAGCGGTCGCCAGCGTGGCCAGCACCGAGGCCTCGACCACCGGGCCGATGCGGTCCAGCGGCACGATGACCGAGCGCAACGCATCCACCCGCTTGCGCAAGCGCGCAGGCATGGCCTGCTCCAGCTTGACCAGCGCCCGCAGCGCAGGCTCTTCAATGCCGCCTACCGCGCCCGCCGTGGCGGTGCGCAGCGCAATCGACACGGCCAGGGCCTCGTCGTCGTCCAGCAGCAAGGGCGGCAGCGCCTGCCCGGCCCGGAAGGCGTAGCCGCCCGCCACGCCGCTGCTGGCATGCACAGGGTAGCCCAACTGGCGCAGGCGGTCCACATCGCGCCGCACGGTGCGCGGGTGCACCTCCAGGCGCTCGGCCAGCTCGGGGCCCATCCAGTGGGTGCGGGTCTGCAGCAGGGAAAGCAGCCGCAAAAGACGCGTCGATGAACTCAGCATGGCGCCACTGTACTTTTTATTGAGGACCGAAACTGTCCGCAATGGTTTCTACAGTGGAGACACCTTTTCTTCCACAACCACCTCAAGGAGTTTTCCCATGTCCATCGTTCTCTACTGGCACCCCATGTCGAGCGCCAGCCCCATCGCCTGCGCCCTGGCCGAACTGGGCGTGCCGCATGAACGCGTGAAGGTCGACATCCGCACCGGCGAACAGCACCGCCCGGAGTACCTGGCCCTCAATCCCAATGGCAAGGTCCCCACCCTGACGGTGGACGGCGCCCCGATGTTCGAGACCCTGGCCATCCATATGTGGCTGGGCCACCGCTTTGGCATCGAGCGCGGTCTGTGGCCCGCGGCGGGCACGCCCGAGGCGCTGCAGGCGCTGTCGTGGTGTGCATGGTCGTATGTGACCTACGGCGCCTTGATGGTGCGCCTGAATGTGGCCACGCGGGGCGACGAGGCTTTGCACAGCGACATCCATGCGCAGGCCGCCAAGGCGGGCCTGAATGACCTGCTGGCGGTGCTGGACGCGCGCCTGGCCAAGCAGCCCTGGATGCTGGGCGCCGACTACTCGCTGGTGGACCTGGTCGTCGGCTCGGTGCTCGGCTACAGCGTGTTTCTGGGCGCACCGGTGAGTGAGCACCCGCACGTGCAGGCCTGGCTGGCGCGGGTGCAGGCGCGGCCGGCGATGCAGATCGAGTCGTAAGACGGATTGGCGGTCGCTCCGCCGATCCGCCGGGACGAGCCGTTCAACAGACTGGCCGAAGCGTCGCGCGGCGCTTCGACACGCTCAGTGTGAACGGTCTCTTTTTTCAAGAAGCGCTGTGGCAGCGCCGACCGTCAGTGTTTGCGCAGGCCTGTGATGATGCAGCGGCGCTACAGCAGCACGATGTCGTACTGCTCCTGCCCCACCGCGCTCTCGGCCTGCAGGGAGATGGGCTTGCCGATGAAGTCCGACAGCCCGGCCAGGTGCTGGCTCTCTTCGTCCAGGAACAGCTCCACCACGCGCGCCGAGGCGACCACGCGGAATTCGCGGGGGTTGAACTGGCGGGCTTCGCGCAGGATCTCGCGCAGGATGTCGTAGCAGACGCTGCGCGCGGTTTTCACGCTGCCCTTGCCCTGGCAGGCTTCGCAGGGCTCGCACAGCATGTGGGCGAGCGACTCGCGGGTGCGCTTGCGCGTCATCTCCACCAGGCCCAGTTGCGAGAAGCCGCCCGCCATGGTCTTGACCCGGTCGCGCGAGAGCTGCTTCTTGAACTCGGTCAGCACCGCGTCCTGGTGGCCGGCCTGCACCATGTCGATGAAGTCCACGATGATGATGCCGCCCAGGTTGCGCAGCCGCAGCTGGCGCGCAATGGCCTGCGCCGCCTCCAGGTTGGTCTTGAAGATGGTGTCGTCGAAGTTGCGCGCACCCACGTAGCCACCGGTGTTCACGTCGATGGTGGTGAGCGCCTCGGTCTGGTCCACGATGAGGTAGCCGCCCGACTTCAGGTCCACGCGCCGGCCCAGGGCCTTGGCGACTTCTTCGTCGATGGAGTACAGGTCGAAGATGGGGCGCTCGCCCTTGTAGTGCTGCAGCTTGGGGGCGGCCGCGGGCATGAATTCCTGCCCGAAGGCGCGCAGGCGCTGGAACTGCTCCAGCGAATCCAGGCGGATGGTCTGCGTGTGGTCGCCCACCAAGTCGCGCAGCACGCGCTGCAGCAGGTCCAGGTCCTGGTGCAGCAGCGACATGGCGGGCAGCTTGAGCGATGCCTCCTTGATGCGCGCCCAGGTCTTGCGCAGGTAGGCGATGTCTTCGGCCAGTTCTTCGTCGGTGGAGTCTTCGCCATTGGTGCGCAGGATGAACCCGCCGCCACCGCCCGTGGACTTGTCGCCCACCAGCGCCTGCAGGCGTGCGCGCAGCGCGTCGCGCTCGGCGCCGGGGATCTTCTGCGAGACGCCCACGTGGTCGTCCTGCGGCAGGAACACCAGCAGGCGCCCGGCGATGCTGATCTGCGTGGACAGGCGCGCGCCCTTGGTGCCGATGGGGTCCTTGATGACCTGCACCATGAGGGACTGGCCCTCGAACACCTGCTTTTCGATCGGGATCTGCGGCTCGGTCTTGCGGGCGAATGCTGGCGGCTCGCCGTCGGGCTGACGGTGCCACACATCGGCCACGTGCAAAAAAGCCGCGCGCTCCAGGCCAATGTCGATGAAGGCGGACTGCATGCCCGGGAGCACCCGCGACACCTTGCCCAGGTAGACGTTGCCGACCAGGCCGCGCTCCAGCGTGCGCTCGATGTGCAGCTCCTGCACCGCGCCGTGCTCCACGATGGCCACGCGGGTTTCCTGGGGAGACCAGTTGATCAGGATGTCTTGTTGCATGGCGTTGTCGTTATGTTTGGTTATGGTCGCTGCCGGGCTTTGGCTCCGTTCACGCCCCCACCATCACGTCTTTGCCGGTCCGCCGAGCACTGGTGGCTTTGTGGGGGCCACAGCTGTCGGGCGGGCTCAGGGGGCGGGAGAAACGCGGGGGTTTGCCGGGTGCGTCAAAGCGCCACTAGACGGCAAAACCGGCTGCGCGCAGCAGTTGCGCCGTCTCGTACATGGGCAGCCCCATGATGCCCGAATAACTCCCTGCCAGGTGTTCCACATACGCGGCCGCGCGGCCCTGGATGCCGTACGCGCCGGCCTTGCCCAGCGGCTCGCCGGTGGCCACATAGGCATTGATCTGCGCCGCCGTCATGGGCGCGAAGGTGACGCGCGACACCGACAGCGCCGCAAGCCGCTTGGTGCCCACCTGCAGCGCCACGGCCGTGAGCACGCGGTGCTCGTGCCCCGCCAGCTCGGCCAGCATGCGCGCGGCGTGCGCGGCGTCGTCGGGCTTGCCGTAGATGGTGCGGCCCAGGGCCACGGTGGTGTCGGAGCACAGGATGGGCGCATCGGGCAGTTGCCGCCGTGCCCGCCGCGCCACGGCGGCGTCGAGCTTGAGGCCGGTCACGCGTTCGACGTAGGCCGTGGGCGCCTCGCCGGGCAGCACGGCCTCGATGGCCTCGGCGTCCTCGGGCTCGTCGCCGTCGACATTGGGCAGCAGCAGTTCATGGCGCACGCCCAGCTGTTCAAGCAGCTGGCGCCGGCGCGGGCTCTGGGAGGCGAGGTAGAGGAAGTCAGGCATGAACAGATTCGATCAAAAATCGGCCCCAGCGCTGATCCATCAAGCGCTGGCAGCTATCACATCAATAGCAAACAGCAGGTGGGACATGGTGCGCTCCGGCCTGCTCATTCGCGGTGGTAGGGGTGGCCGGCGTTCACCGACCAGGCACGGTACAGCTGCTCGATGAGCAGCACGCGCACCATGGCGTGGGGCAAGGTCAGGTCCGACAGGCGGATGCGCTCGTGTGAGCCCTGGCGGAAGGCCGGGTCCAGCCCGTCGGGGCCGCCGATGACCAGCGCCACGTCGTCGCCGCCCAGCTGCCAGCCCTTGAGCCGCTCGGCCAGCGCCTTGGTGGTGAGGTTGGTGCCCCGCTCGTCCAGCGCCACTACGCGCGTGCCGCGCGGTATGGCCGCCTCGATGCGCTCGCGCTCGGCGGCGTACAGCGTCTCGAGCGTCTTGGAGCCCCGCGGCTCGGTCTTGACGGCCTTGAGCTCCACCTTGAGCTCGGGCGGGAAACGCTTGGCATAGTCGTCGTAGGCCGTCTGCGCCCAGTCGGGCACGCGCTGGCCCACCGCCACGATCAGCAGTCTCATGCGAATGCGTTACCGAAAAGGGTTGCGTCGCCCGTCAGCTCAGCCGTGCCGCCCGGCCGTCAGGCCCGGCCGCCGCTGCGCGATGGCGACTTCTTGGCCGCGGGCTTGGCGCCTGCCTTGGCCGGGGCACCGGCCGCAGACCGGGGGGCGCCGCGTGCGGGTGCTGCTGCACCCTTGGCACCGGTCGACTTGGCGGCTGCGGGCTTCTTGGCGCCGCCCGGCTTCACGACCACGGTCTTGATCGGGGTCTTGGGGGCCGATGGCTTCTTGGCGGCTGTGGTGCTGCCGGCCGTCTTGGCGGTGGTCTTGGTTGGGGCCGTCTTGGCCGCTGGCTTGCTGCCGGCGCGGGCCGCGGGCTTGGCCGCGCTGGTCTTGGCGGCCGGCCTTGCCGATGGCTTGGCGGCTGCCGACTTGGTGGGCGCTCCCGGGGCGGCCTTGGCCGCCGTCTTGGCCACGGCCTTCACAGTGGCCTTGCCGGAGCGGGCAGCCACGGTCGGAGCTGCAGCAGCCTTGCGGGCTGGCGTCTTGGCAGGCGTCTTCGCTGCGGCCTTGGCGGCCTTCTGGGCCGACTTCTTTTCGGCCAGATCGGCGGCGGCGCTGGACACCGGCTTGGCGGCACCCAGCTTCAGGCGCACGGGGGTTTCGCCCCACAGTTCTTCCAGGCGGTAGTACTGGCGGATGGCGGGCTGCATGATGTGCGCCACGGCCGGGCCGCAGTCCACGATGATCCATTCGCCGTTGTCTTCGCCTTCGATGCGGGGCTTGGAGAAGCCCGCTTCCTTCACCGCGTCGCGCACGCTGGCGGCCAGCGCCTTGGTCTGGCGGTTGGAGGTGCCCGATGCCACGATCACCCGTTCAAACAGCGGCGAGAGATTCTCGGTGTTGAAGACCTGGATGTCTTGCGCCTTGACGTCCTCCAGCCCATCGACGATGGCGCGCTGGAGCTTGGTAACGTCTTTCTTGGCGGCGGATTCCGATTTGGTGGAGGTGGTCATCAGGTGGTGAATAGAGAGGGAATGGAATCAATATAGCGTGCAACGCGGCGCACAGCCAGTGGGGCTGCGCCTTGGGTGTTGCGCCGGTGTCGCGCTGGGGCGCTGCGGCAGTTCGCGGTGTTTTTGGCCTCTGGCGCTTTTGTGAAAAGCGCACACAGCTATTGAAATTATAGCTTTCGCGCCTTTCGGGCCATCTTCAGCAACATCTTCCGGGCGTCAGGCACCTGCCTGCGCCCCGCTGCCCAGCCAGTCGCGCCGCACCAGGAACCGCTGCGCCAGCTGCGCTTCGGCAGAGTCGGCGGCGTCCGAGCGCTGGTACGACCAGGCCACCAGCGGCGGCATCGACAGCAAGATGGACTCGGTGCGCCCGCCGGACTGCAGGCCGAAATGCGTGCCCCGGTCCCACACCAGGTTGAACTCGACATACCGGCCGCGGCGGTAGAGTTGAAAGTCCCGCTCGCGCTCGCCGTAGGGCATGTGCTGGCGCTGCTCGACGAGGGGCAGGTAGGCCGCCAGGAAGGCGTCGCCCACCGACTGCGTCATGGCCAGGCTTTGCGCGAAGCCCAGCTCCGAGAAGTCGTCGTAGAACACCCCGCCCACGCCGCGCTGCTCGCTGCGGTGCTTGAGGTAGAAATACTCGTCGCACCACGCTTTGAAGCGCGGGTACTTGTCGTCGCCAAAGGGCGCCAGCGCATCGCGGCAGGTGCGGTGAAAGTGCACCGCGTCCTCCTCGAAGCCGTAGTACGGCGTCAGGTCCATGCCCCCGCCGAACCAGCAGGTCGGCGCCTGGCCCGGGTGGCCGGCGGCGATCATGCGCACGTTCATGTGCACCGTGGGCACATACGGGTTGCGGGGGTGGAACACCAGCGACACGCCCAGGGCCTCGAAAGGCGCGCCGGCCAGCTCGGGCCGGTGCTGCGTGGCCGACGGCGGCAGCTGGGGGCCGCGCACATGGCTGAAGCCGCAGCCCGCGCGCTCGAACACGCGGCCGTTTTCCAGGATCTTGGTGATGCCGTCGCCCTGCAGCGGCTCGCCGGGTGCCTTGCGCCAGGCGTCGGCCAGGAAGCGCGCGCCGCCCTGCTCCTGCGGCCCTTCCACGGTCTCCAGCGCACCGGTGATGCGCGCCTGCAGACCCTGCAGGTAACCGCGCACCTGCTCCACCGTGTCGACCGTGTTCAGGCTTTGTGCGCCCGCCATCAGCTCTTCAGCGCCCGGAAGCCGATGTCGCGGCGGTACTGCGCGCCGTCGAACTGGATGCCGCGCGCCACGTCGTACGCCCGCTGCTGCGCCTGCTTGACACTGTCGGCCAGCACCGTGACGCACAGCACCCGGCCGCCGGTCACGCTGACCACGCCGTCCTGCAGTTGCGTGCCGGCATGGAACACCACCGCATCGTCCGCGTCCTGCGGCAGGCCGGTGATGGCGTCGCCCTTGCGCGGGTTCTCAGGGTAGCCGTGGGCGGCCATGACCACGCCCAACGCGGTGCGGCGGTCCCACTGCAGCTCCATCTGGTCGAGCTTGCCGTCGGCCGCCGCAGCCATCACGTCGCTGAAATCGCTTTTGAGGCGCATCAGGATGGGCTGGGTTTCAGGGTCGCCCATGCGGCAGTTGAATTCGAGCGTCTTGGGGTGGCCCTTGGCGTCGATCATCAGCCCGGCATACAAAAAGCCGGTGTACGGGATGCCGTCCTTTTCCATGCCGCGGATGGTGGGCAGGATGATCTCGCGCATGGCGCGGGCGTGCACGTCGGCCGTGACCACGGGCGCGGGCGAATACGCACCCATGCCGCCGGTGTTGGGGCCTTCGTCGCCGTCTTTCAGGCGTTTGTGGTCCTGGCTGGTGGCCAGCGCCAGCACGTTCTTGCCGTCGCACAGCACGATGAAGGACGCTTCTTCGCCTTCGAGGAACTCTTCGATCACCACGCGCGCCCCGCCCTCGTTGTGCGTCACGCCGTACTTGTTGTCCACCAGCATGAAGTCCACCGCGTCATGGGCCTCCTGCAGAGTCATGGCCACGACCACGCCCTTGCCCGCCGCCAGGCCGTCGGCCTTGATGACGATGGGCGCGCCCAGGCGGTCCACGAAGGCGTGGGCGGCTGCCGGGTCGGTGAAGGTGTCGTAGTCGGCCGTGGGGATGCCATGGCGGCGCATGAAGGCCTTGCTGAAGGCCTTGGAGCTTTCGAGTTGGGCGGCCGCCTGCGTGGGGCCGAAGATCTTGAGGCCGTGCGCGCGGAATTCATCCACCACGCCAGCGGCCAGGGGCGCCTCGGGGCCGACCACCGTGAGGGCGATCTTCTGCTCCTGTGCCCAGACGCGCAGGGCCTGCACGTCGGTGATGGCCACGTTCTCCAGCTTGGCGTTGAGCGCAGTGCCGCCATTGCCAGGCGCGACGAACACCTTGGTGACCTTGGGGGACTGGGCCAGTTTCCAGGCCATTGCGTGTTCACGGCCGCCGCCACCAATCACAAGTACTTTCATAGAACCTTTGTGAACCTCTGGCGCGGCGTTGGGCCACGTACAGGGTTCGGGAAAAACATCTCGATCTCAGTTACTCAACATTCTTTGCGCAGGGCGCCCAGGCCCTCGAAACCGGCGCGGCCCCATCGCCAGCGCACCCGTGGAACTGGCTTCGCCAGGCCACCGGGTGCGTCCCCCTCCCGCGCAGCGAGAGAGGGGGAAGGCGCGCAGCGCCTCAGGGGGAGCTTCACAACGCCGCGTTGTGATAGACCTCTTGAGCGTCGTCCAGATCTTCCAGCACGTCCAGCAGTTTTTGCATGCGCACGGCGTCGTCGCCGGTCAGCTCGATGGTGTTTTCAGCCCGCATCGTCACCTCGGCCAACTCGGGCGTGAGGCCAGCGGCCTGCAGCGCATCCTTGACGGCTTCGAAGTCGGCAGGGCTGGTCAGCACTTCGACGGCGCCGTCCTCGCCGGTCACCACATCGTCGGCACCGGCCTCCAGCGCCACTTCCATGACTTGGTCCTCGTTCGTGCCCGGCGCAAAGATCAGCTGGCCGCAGTGCTTGAACTGGAACACCACCGAGCCTTCGGTGCCCATGCTGCCGCCGTGCTTGCTGAAGGCGTGGCGCACTTCGGCCACGGTGCGCACACGGTTGTCGGTCATGGTGTCGATCATGATGGCGACGCCGCCGATACCGTAGCCCTCGTAGCGGATTTCCTCGTACGTCAGGCCTTCGGCATTGCCGGTGGCCTTGTCGATGTTGTATTTGATGCGGTCGGCGGGCATGTTCGCCCCCTTGGCCTTGTCCACCGCCAGGCGCAGGCGGGGGTTGGCAGACAAATCGCCGCCGCCGGAACGGGCAGCCACGGTGATTTCGCGAATGATGCGGGTCCAGATCTTGCCGCGTTTTTCATCCTGCCGCCCCTTGCGGTGCTGGATATTCGCCCATTTGCTGTGTCCTGCCACGAGAAGTCCTTTTGTATTGATTTAATCTAGCCATGCTTGTTGGGCCCGGTGCAGCGGCAAACCGTGTCTTTCGCGCCACGGCGGCAGTGCAAGCCCCGCCGCCAGCGCCTGCAGAGGCCGGGTTTGGCGCCCCTCAGGCGGCGCCAAATCCACCTGTTTTGTCTCTGTAGCGCCCTGCCCGAACAAGTCATCTGCCGATTTTACTTTTTGCCGACCCCGCTCCCCGAGGAAACCCGAAATGGCCGAACCCCTTCTGATCGCCAAGCACGACACCATCGAATGCCACCTGCTGCCGAGCCTGGCCAACCGCCACGGGCTGATCACCGGTGCGACGGGCACCGGCAAGACGGTGACGCTGCAGACGCTGGCCGAAAACTTCTCGCGCATCGGCGTGCCGGTGTTCATGGCCGACGTAAAGGGCGACCTGACCGGCGCCAGCCAGCCCGGCAAGATCGGCGACAAGCTGGCGGCCGTGCTGAAAGAGCGTGGTCTTGAGCTCCCCACACCCCTGGCCTGCCCCACCACGCTGTGGGACGTGTTCGGCCAGCAGGGCCACCCGGTGCGCGCCACGGTGTCCGACATGGGCCCGCTGCTGCTGGGCCGCATGCTAAACCTGAACGAGACGCAGCTGGGCGTGCTGAACATGGTGTTCAAGATCGCCGACGACAGCGGCATGCTGCTGCTGGACCTGAAAGACCTGCGCGCGATGCTGACCTTCGTGGGCGACAACGCCAAGGAGTTCACCACCGAATACGGCAACGTGAGCGCCGCCAGCGTGGGCGCCATCCAGCGCGGGCTGCTGCAGATCGAGCAGCAGGGCGGCAGCGCGTTCTTCGGCGAGCCCATGCTCAACATCCAGGACTTCATGCAGACCGTCGATGGTCACGGTGTCGTGAACATCCTGGCGGCCGACAAGCTCATGAATTCGCCGCGCCTGTACGCCACCTTCCTGCTGTGGATGCTGTCCGAACTGTTCGAGCAACTGCCCGAGATCGGCGACCCCGACCAGCCCAAGCTGGTGTTCTTCTTCGACGAGGCCCACCTGTTGTTCAACGAGGCGCCCAAGGTGCTCATCGAGCGGATCGAGCTGGTGGTGCGCCTGGTGCGCTCCAAGGGCGTGGGCGTGTACTTCGTCACACAGAACCCGCTCGACATCCCCGACAGCGTGCTGGCCCAGCTGGGCAACCGCGTGCAGCACGCGCTGCGCGCCTTCACCCCCCGCGACCAGAAGGCCGTCAAAGCCACGGCCACCACCATGCGGCAAAAGCCGGGCCTCGATATCGAGACCGCCATCACCGAGCTGGCCGTGGGCGAGGCGCTGGTGAGTTTTCTGGACGCCAAAGGCCGCCCCAGCGTGACCGAGCGCGTGTTCGTGCTGCCCCCGGGCAGCCAGCTCGGCCCCATCACACCGCAGCAGCGGCAGGCGCTGATGGCCAGCTCGCTGGTGGCCGGCGTGTACGAGACCACGGTGGACCGAGAGTCAGCGTATGAAAAGCTCAAGGGCCGGGCCGAAAGTGCCCCCGACGCGCCGGCCGGTACGTCTGCAGTCCGCACAAGCGGCGGCACCCCGGTGGGCACGGCGGGCGGGGGAGCCCAGCCGCAGGAAGGCAGCTTTCTCAACGACCTGCTCTTTGGCACCACCGGCCCGCGCGGCGGGCGCAAGGACGGCCTGGTGCAGACCATGGCCAAGTCGGCCGTGCGCACGGTGGGGACCAGTGTCGGCAAGGAGATTCTGCGCGGCGTATTGGGCGGGATCTTCGGCAGCAAGAAGAGGTGACACCCCCTGAGGCGCTGCTCGCCTTCCCCCCTCTCTCGCTGCGCGGGAGGGGGACGCACCCCGGTGGCCTGGCGAAGCCAGGTCCACGGGTGCACTGGCCTGGGGCGCGCCAGTCATGACGGTCTTGGACAAAGGGATCTCGCCGGGGGCACATCAGGGGTGAAGATAGTGCACTGCAGAGGCCTCTACCGCTTATCCAACAAGCGCCAGAAGCTATCAATTCAATAGCATTCAACATCCTCGCCACACCCCCTCAAATTCTTCTCCCGGCGTGCGTGCAGGCATGGCACCATGCGCGCACAAAACAACACACAACAGGAGGATGGGATGGGACGCATCGACAACCTGCTCGTGCGCTGGGGGCCCCGCACGGTGCTGCTGGCCAGCGGTATCTGGGTGCTGGTCTTTGTGGGCATGTTCGCCGGGCTGTGGCGCATGCGCTGGACGTGGGCGGTGTATGTGATCGCCACCGTGGTACTGACAGCCATCGTCATCCAGTGGACCAACGTGGTGCGCGAGCGCTATGTGCGCGAAGCCGCCCTGCCCCAGTTCTTGAAGCGCAAGCTGCGCGAGGCGTATCCCCACCTCAACCAAAAGGACTGCGAACTGGTCGAGCGCGGGCTGCGCCAGTTCTTCATGGCCTGCATGCGCAGCAGAAAGCAGTTCGTCGCCATGCCGTCCAAGGCGGTGGACGCCATGTGGCACGAGTTCATCCTGCACACCCAGGCCTACAAGACCTGGTGCGAGCGCGCGCTGGGCTTCTTTTTGCACCACACCCCCGCCGAGGCCCTGGGCGCCCGGGCCAAGAACAACGACGGCCTGCGCCGCGCCTGGTACTGGGCGTGCAAGGACGAGGGCATCCACCCCAAATACCCCTCGCGCCTGCCGCTGCTGTTCGCGCTGGACGCCAAGCTCGCGATTGCCGGCGGCTTTACCTACGTGCCCGACTGCAGCGACATCATCCGCAAAAGCGATGCCGGGGGCGACGCCGGCGGTACCTACTGCGGCACCCACTTTGCCGATCACAGCTACAGCGGCAGCTCGGGCGACTTCGGCGGGGCAGAAAGCTCCAGCTCCCACTCCAGCAGCAGCAGTGACGGGAGCAGCGGCGACGCAGGTGGCGACGGGGGCAGTTGCGGCGGTGGCTGCGGAGGCGGCGGCGGCGACTGACGCGGCGCGCGCAGGTAACCTCGCCCCCATGCACTCCATCCCGCCGCTGCCCCTCATCGCCGCCTTCGACGCGGTGATGCAGTGGCGCAGCTTTCAAAAAGCGGCCGACGCGCTCAGCCTGTCGGCCAGCACCGTGAGCCACCGCGTGCGCGAGCTGGAAAAGACGCTGGGCGTGCCCTTGTTCACCCGCAGCACCCGGTCGGTGGCGCCCACGCCCGAGGGCCTGCACCTGCACCAGCAGACCAAGGCCGCGCTGCAGGCCCTGCAGGACACGTTTGCCGGCTATGCACACCAGCAGCGCAGCGTGGTGCGCATCAGCGCCCTGCCCTCGTTCGCGCGGCTGCGGCTGGTGCCGGCGCTCGCGCAGTTGCAGGCCACCGGGCAGGCGCCCGGCATCGAGATCCAGACCAGCACCGACCTCGCCGACGTGGACCAGGGCGACGCCGACATCGCCATCCGCTTCGCCCGCAGCCGGCCGCACGCTTACCACTGCGA
The DNA here is from genome assembly GCF_964253015.1 of Acidovorax sp. LjRoot194. Lineage (NCBI taxonomy): Bacteria > Pseudomonadati > Pseudomonadota > Betaproteobacteria > Burkholderiales > Comamonadaceae > Acidovorax > Acidovorax sp. LjRoot194. The sequence goes on from NZ_CAXUQB020000001.1 coordinate 3,284,984, forward strand.
AAAGCTGCTGGACGACGTGTGGTTCCCGGTGGCGGCGCCGGGCTACCTGCAGCGGCTGGACGTCCCGGCCAGCGAGCGCGCGCTGCGCAGGGGCACGCTGCTCACCCACACCCGGCAACCCTGGCAGCCGTGGCTGGCACAGGCAGGCATTCGCCTGGCGGCGGCGCAGCACGCCATGACCTTCACCGACACCGCGCTGCTCATCGACGCGGCCCTGGCCGAACAGGGCATTGCGCTGGCGCGGCAGTCGCTGGTGCACGACCTGCTGGCGTCCGGCGCGCTGGTGCGGCTGTCGGACGTGGCGCTGCCCGCCGAGCAGTCGTACTACCTGCTCGCGTCCGAGCGCACCGTCATCACCCCGCGCGGCCAGGCCGTGATGGACTGGATCCGGCAATTGGCACGTCAGGGCAACGCGGCGCCATAGCGCCGGCCAACGCCGGCCACCTGTGCCGCAGAAAGGGGAATACGCGGGCCAGCTGCCCAGGTGTCACCCCGTCTTTACCATCAACACGATGCCCGCCAGCACACCCGCCATCGCCACGGTCTTGTGGCGGATGAAGCGCTCCTGCAGCAGCCAGGCGCTCAGGCCGAACACCATGACCAGGTTGGTCCGCCGCAGCACCGAGATCACCGAGATCATGGCCCCCTCGACCTGCACCGCGGCCAGGTAGATGTACTCGGCCAGCACGTATGCCACCGCAATCGCCCCCACCGGCCAGACAGCGGGCCACGCCGCACTCCAACCCGGCCACCGCCCTCGCAAGCCACGTCCGCCCAGCCCCGGCAACACAGACGTCACCACCCACGGCAGCAGACACAGCGCCAGCACGCCCCGCTGCACGGCCGACCAGGCCTGCACCGCCGCCAGGTCCAGCCGCAGCTGCGCGACGATGTGCTTGTCGTACAGCGCATTGGCCGACGACAGCAGCGTGGCCGCCACCATGCACAGCACCCAGCCATCGCGGCTGAAGCGGATGCCCTCCTTCTGCCCGATCAGCGAAAACGCCAGGTACGACAGCATGGACACCGCCAGCCCCGCCCACTGCCACGCGCTCAGGTGCTCGCCCAGCAGCACGATGGCGCCCAGCGCCGTCCACACCGGCCCCGACGCGCGCACCCCGGCCGATATCGACAGCGGCAGCGCCTTGACCGCGTAGTACGACAGCACCCAGGTCGCCACCATCATCAACGACTTGGGCAGCAGCAGCGCGTGGGCCTGCCAAGTCAACGGCGCCGGGTGCAGACCCAGCGGCGCCAGGGCCTGGGCCCACAGGCCGCCGCCGGGCACCCACACAAACGGCAGCCACAAGCACGCGCCCAGCACCGACGATGCCACCACCACCGCCAGCACCCCGGTCTCCCGCAGCGCGATCTTGGTCAGAAAGTCATAGGTGCCCAGCACCAGCCCGGCCAGCAGGCCCAGCAGCACCCAGGTGGTCATGCGGCTGCTCCGTCAGCAAGGCATCGAAGGCGCTGCATCGGTGCAACGGACAGGACGAGGGCGGGCGCCGCACGGCGGCATTGGAAGCGATTCACACAAGGCCTTTCTTGCACCAAAGAAAAACCACCGAGGCTAAACACGCGGCCGTTGCGATTGCGGACAGTTGCGCAGCAGTGGCGCGCCACGGCGCAGCAATCGCATGGCAGCCCGGTACAGCGACCGTGTCATGGCTCTGCATCAGCTCTGCTACGCAATCCATAGCACCCGGCGCACATAGGGAAAGCGATAGGCCCGCCTCGATCCCCAAGGCGCCCCCAAGTCACCCACGCGACGACACAGCGCCGCCCGCCGGGTCTACAGTGCCTGCCCATGAACACACCGCCCTTCACCTGCTTTTCGCTCAGCATCGACAGCCACGTCGCCCACCTGGTGCTGAACCGCCCCGAGGCCATGAACACCATGCACCCCACCTTCTGGCGCGAGCTCGATGAGGTGCTGGCCCAGCTGAACAAATCAGGCGAGGCGCGGGCGCTGGTCATCAGCAGCACCGGCAAGCACTTCAGCGCGGGCATGGCGCTGGAGACCTTCGGCGGCGCCATCACCATGGACGACCAGAGCCCCGAAGGCCGCGCCGCCATCTTCGATCTGCTTACCGACATGCAGGCCACCTTCAGCCGCATCGAGAGCCTGCGTATCCCCGTCATCATGGCCATCCAGGGCGGCTGCATCGGGGGCGCGGTGGACATGGTCACGGCGGCCTGCGTGCGCTATGCCACGGCCGACGCCTTCTTCTGCATCCAGGAAATCAACATCGGCATGGTGGCCGACGTAGGCACGCTGCAGCGCCTGCCCAAGCTCATCCCGCTGGGCGTGGTCAAGGAGCTGGCCTACACCGGCCGCCGCCTGAGCGCCGCCAAGGCCCTGGGCCACGGGCTGGTCAACGAGGTGTTCGACACCCACGAGGCCATGGTCGCCGCCGCACTGCAGTGCGCGCAGGAGATCGCCACCAAGCCCCCCGTCGCCATCTGGGGCACCAAGCAGGCCGTGAACTACGCCCGCGACCACAGCGTGGAAGACAGCCTGCGCCAGATGGGCTGGCTGCAAGGCGCCATCTGGAGCAACCAGCACGTGCGCGAGTCCGTCACGGCCATGAAGCAAAAGCGTGCGGGCGACTTCCCGGCGCTAACGCCGCTGATCCGGTTCAGCGAACAGGGGTAATGGCGCGGGCAGTGGGCAGCCGCTGGGCTGCCGTAGTGGCCGGCTGCTTCGCCAATTCTGCGGGTCCACAGCTTGGGAACACTCACCCCACCCGTTCGGGCTGAGCCCGTCGAAGCCTGGGCGCACCCTCCGAAGCGCCGCCCTACCCCGGCCATTCAATCACTATCGATTTCATAGCTACCAGCGTCCACCCATCAAGCGGTAGCAGTCATTTTTAACCCCAAAACCGCTACCAAGGGCTATCATGTGCCGACCCGGGGCAGGCCGCGCCCCGCAGCGAGGACGCCACCATGACCGTGCCCAGCCTACCCCTGCCCACCTACGACGATGTGGCCGCCGCCGCGCAGCGGCTCGCAGGCGTCGCGCACCACACGCCGGTGATGCGCTGCACGGCCATCGACCAGCGCCTGGGCGCCAAGCTGTTCTTCAAGTGCGAGAACCTGCAGCGCACCGGCGCCTTCAAGTTCCGCGGCGCGTACAACGCGCTGGCCCAGTTCAGCGATGCGCAGCGCGAGGGCGGCGTGCTCACCTTCTCGGCCGGCAATCACGCGCAGGCCATCGCACTGTCGGCCCGGCTGCTCGACATGCCCGCCCTCATCGTCATGCCCGAAGACGCTGCCACCTCCAAGATGGCCGCCACGCGCGACCACGGCGCCCAGGTCGTCACCTACAACCGCCACACCGAAGACCGCGAGGCCATCAGCCGCCAACTCGCGCGCGAGCGCGGCATGACGCTGGTGCCGCCGTTCGACCACCCGCACGTCATCGCGGGCCAGGGCACCGCCGCGCTGGAGCTGCTGCAGGAGGTGCCCGACCTCGACTACCTCTTCGTCTGCCTCGGCGGCGGCGGGCTGCTCTCGGGCAGCCTGCTGGCCGCGCAGGCGCTGGCGCCGCAGTGCAAGGTCATCGGCGTCGAGCCCGCCACCGCCAACGACGCCCAGCAGTCGCTGCGCGCCGGGCACATCGTGACCATCGACCTCCCGCAAACCATCGCCGACGGGGCGCAGACACAGTCACTGGGCGCGCTGACCTTCCCCATCATCCGTGACCATGTCGAAGACATCATCACCGTGAGCGACGCGCAGTTGATCGAAGCGCTGCGTTTTTTCGCCGCGCGCATGAAGCTCACCGTCGAGCCCACTGGCGCCCTCGCCTTCGCGGGCGTGCAGGCCTTCTCCGGCGAGGACGACGGCGCCAAGCTGCTGCACGGCGAGCGCGTGGGCGTCATCGTGAGCGGCGGCAACGTGGACCTGGCGCGGTACTCGCGGTTTCTGGCGGACTGAGCGGGCCGCGCGCCGGGGCCTGTGGCTTTGTACGGCTCTGTACGGCTCTGTACGGCTGTGCACGTCGCTGCAGCTTTGCCATCACACGCCCTGGCCCCCCGCAGGGGCGCCCCCGCCGCTCGGGTTTCCCGGCCCCGCGGCGAATGGAGGTGAAAATACACCCACCGCCATTCATTCATTTCCCAGCACACCCGAGGCCGCGCCATGAGCACCGCTAGCAACAACAACGTCACCGTCATCACCCACCCCCTGGTCCAGCACAAGCTCACGCTCATGCGCCGCAAGGACGCCAGCACCAACAGCTTTCGCCGCCTGCTGGGCGAGCTGTCCACGCTGATGGCCTACGAGGTCACGCGCGACATGCCGCTGCAGGACTTCGAGATCGAAACCCCGCTGGAGACGATGACCGGCAAGGTCATCGACGGCAAGAAGCTGGTGCTGGTGTCCATCCTGCGCGCGGGCAACGGCTTTCTGGACGGCATGCTCAACGTGGTGCCCGGCGCCCGCGTGGGCCACATCGGCCTGTACCGCGACCCGGCCACGCTGCAGCCCGTGGAGTACTACTTCAAGATGCCGTCCGAGATGCAAGAGCGCGACATCATCGTCGTCGACCCCATGCTGGCCACCGGCAACTCGGCCGCCGCGTGCGTGGACCGCCTGAAGAAGCTCAACCCCCGCTCCATCAAGTTCGTCTGCCTGCTGGCCGCCCCCGAAGGCGTGGCCACGCTGCAGAAGGCCCACCCCGACGTGCCGATCTTCACCGCCGCCATCGACCGCGAGCTGAACGACCACGGCTACATCCTGCCGGGCCTGGGCGATGCGGGCGACCGGATCTTTGGCACCAAGTAGGCGCCACGGGCACCCGTAAAAAAGCCTCGCAACAGCGAGGCTTTGTACGTGGCGGAAGACGGCTCAAAGGCGGTCGGGTCAGCAAATAGCGCCAGGCAACTGCTGCATGCACTCGGTTGAAGACGCATTGCTCCTCCCAGGTGCCTTGGCCACGGCCGCTGGGGAGTTGGCGGGCACGCCCGCCAGAGCGGTATCCCCTTTTTGCAGCTGTCTGTCGAACACCAGCGTTTCGCCAAACACCATCTCGATCCACGTGGGGTACGTGTAGGCCGTGCCGCGGTTGTGGTCCACGACAGCGCCGATCACGCCACCCAGGATGATGTTGCCGGCCAGAGCGCCATTGGGACGGGAAACCAGGGACCCGTTGGCGGCGTCCTCGCCGGGCTGCGTGCACACGATCGTCATGTCTTTGGACGAGCGGCGCAGGGCCTGCATCGTGCCCGACTTGAAGGTGGTGGAGCCGTAATCGTTGGTGGCCACGCACTCGGCGCCCACCACGACGGTGCCGCCCTTTTGTTTGGTGTCTACGCGCACTCCGTGCGTGGTGTCGTTCATGACCGATGCACACCCTACCAGCGACAGGGCAGCCGCTGCTGCGAGCAAAGCTTTCACAAGAAATCCCTCTTCGTTTTATAGACCCGCTGCTTGCGGGCGGCGAATTGTAACTAGAAGAACACACCCCAAAAGGGTGCCTCGGTCGCATTCGGAACATTACCGACTTTTGGCTTTTGATTCAGCACAACACGTCGTGTGGCGTTGCCTGTCGCACATAAAAGTGCATCGGCACGCACCACGGAAGAGCCCCTGCCCAGCGCGCGGCCGCCCGCCCTGTGATGGCTCGCTTGGCAAGCGAACATCGTGCGCTGCGCTACGCCTTGGGGGAGGACCCCGTGGCCGGGCACGGCGCTCCGCCGGTTGCAGGCCACTGCAACGTCGTGCATGCTTATTGCTTGGAGCCAAGTTCACTGCCCTATTGCACCCAACCCAAGAAAGCGTTGCCATGACCACTCGCCGCATCTTCACCGGACGCCTGCTCTGCACCTCCATGGCCCTCTCGGCCGCCCTGGGCCTGGCGCCTTCGATGGCCGGGGCCCAGGCCAAGCTCAAGGTCGCGGCGATCTACACGGTGCCTTACGAGCAGCAGTGGGTGAGCCGCATCCACAAGGCGCTGAAGGCCGCCGAGGCGCGGGGCGAGATCGAATACAAGTCGAGCGAGAACGTCACCAACGCCGACTACGAGCGCGTGATGCGCGAGTACGCCACGGGCGGCAACCAGCTCATCGTGGGCGAGGCCTTTGCGGTGGAGGCCGCCGCCCGTAAGGTGGCCAAGGACTTCCCCAAGACGTCTTTCCTGCTGGGCTCGTCCGGCAAGCCGCAGGCGCCCAACTTCAGCGTGTTCGACAACTACATCCAGGAGCCCGCCTACCTGTCGGGCATGGTCGCGGGCGGCATGACCAAGACGAACAAGATCGGCATGGTGGGCGGCTTTCCCATCCCCGAGGTGAACCGCCTGATGCACGCCTTCATGGCCGGTGCGAAGGAGACCAACCCCAAGGTCGAGTTCACCGTGAGCTTCATCAACAGCTGGTTCGACCCGCCGAAGGCCAAGGAAGCGACGTTTGCCATGATCGACAAGGGCGCCGACGTGCTCTATGCCGAACGCTTCGGCGTGTCCGACGCGGCCAAGGAAAAGGGCAAGCTCGCCATCGGCAACGTGATCAACACGCAGGACAAGTACCCCGACACCGTGGTGGCATCGGCCCTGTGGCACATGGAGCCCAGCATCGACCGCGCGCTCAAGCTGGTCAAGGAAGGCAAGTTCACGCCCGAGGACTACGGCCCGTTTTCGATGATGAAGCACAAGGGCTCTGAACTCGCGCCGCTGGGCACGTTCGAGAAGAAGGTGCCCGCTGACATCGTGGCCAAGGTCAAGGCGCGGGAGGCCGAGATCCTGGCCGGCAAGTTCACCGTGAAGGTGGACGACAGCCAGCCCAAGTCCACGGCGAAGTAATCGAAGTAATGCCGTCGGCGTTGCATTGATGGGCGCGGCCAGCGGTGCAGCGCCCGTGACGGTGGTGGACCACCCGCCACCGTCACCCACCGGCCGTGCACACACCGTTGCCGTCAATGGCGCCGGGCCGCCCTCCACTGTGTTGCCGGCACCGCACCGCATCGCACTTGCGCTAGGCTGCGGCACCTCTGCCCTCTTCAGGACCTGACCATGCCCCCATCCAGCAGCAGCACCACCACTTCCACCCATCTTCGCACCACCCTCGCCCGGCACGGGCTGCGCCTGCTGGCGGCGGCCACCCTGGCCGCGGCGGTGGCAGGCTGCAGCACAGCACCCACTCGTTCATCGGGGGCTGCGGTGGTGCAGCTCGATGCCACACCGCGCATCGCCGTCATCTCGGCCTTCGAGCCCGAACTCACCGTGCTGCTGCCCCAGGTGCAGCAAGCCGCCAAGCACCGCATCAACGGTGTGGAGTTCACCACCGGCACCCTGTCGGGCCAGCCCGTGGTGGTGTTTCTGTCGGGCATCAGCATGACCAACGCGGCCATGAACACCCAGCTGGCGCTGGACCGCTTCAACGTGAGCCACATCGTGTTCAGCGGCATCGCGGGCGGTGTGAACCCGGGCCTGCACATCGGCGACGTGACGGTGCCTGCCCAGTGGGGCCAGTACATGGAATGGCTTATGGCCCGCGAAGACAAACCCGGCCAGTACAGCGCCCCCGCCTGGATGAAAAGCGAGCTGACCCTGCCCGCCTTCGGCATGATGCACCCGCGCCCGGTGGAGGTACGCAGCGCCGCGAAGCCCGCCCTGACCAAGCAGTTCTGGTTTGCCGCCGACCCCCGCATGCTGGCCGTAGCGCGCAGCCTGGGCACCAGCGTCGCGCTGGACCATTGCCACGCCGACAAGTGCCTGAAGGATCGCCCCCGCATGGTGGTCGGCGGCAACGGCGTGTCGGGCCAGGCCTTCGTCGACAACAAGGCGTTCCGCGAATACGCGTTCAAGACCTTCGATGCCAACGTGCTGGACATGGAAACCGCCGCCACCGCCATGGTCGCGCACAGCAACGGCGTGCCCTACATCGCCTTCCGCTCACTGAGCGACCTGGCCGGCGGGGGTGATGGCGAGAACGAGATGGACACCTTCATGCACCTGGCCGCGGCCAACTCGGCCAAGGTGCTGCAGGCGTTTCTGGCCAGCTGGAAGTGACACCATGAACCCGCAGCGGGCGCTGGCCGCATGGAGCCCCTCTCCCCCCGCGGGAGAGGGGTTGGGGAGAGGGGGCGCGTGCGACCGGCGCTGCGCTGGTGCGGAGGCCGCCCCCCCTCTCCCCGGCCCTCTCCCGCGAGGGGAGAGGGAGTGGCGCGCATTGAACAGGCATTGCAAATAACGCACTCCATCGCACACACCATGCCCGACGCCGTCCTGCACCTGAAGAACATCACCAAGCGCTTTGGCAAGCTGGTTGCCAACGACGGCATCAGCCTGACGCTGCAGCGCGGCGAGGTGCTGGCGCTGCTGGGCGAGAACGGGGCGGGCAAGTCCACGCTGATGTCCATCCTGTTCGGGCACTACGTGGCCGACGAAGGGCATATCGAAGTGTTCGGCAAGCCCTTGCCGCCGGGCCAGCCGCGCGCGTCGCTCGGTGCGGGCATCGGCATGGTGCACCAGCACTTCACGCTGGCCGACAACCTCACGGTGCTGGACAACGTGCTGCTGGGCACCGAGCCGCTGTGGCAGCCGTTCTCGCGGCGCACAGCGGCGCGGGCCAGGCTGCTGGCGGTATCGCAGCAGTTCGGGCTGCCGGTGCAGCCCGATGCGCGGGTGGGCAGCCTGTCGGTGGGCGAGCGCCAGCGGGTGGAGATCTTGAAGGCGCTGTACCGCGGCGCGCGCATCCTGATCCTGGACGAGCCCACGGCGGTGCTCACGCCGCAGGAGAGCGAGGCGCTGTTCGACACGCTGGCCCAGATGGTGGCGCAGGGCCTGTCGATCATTTTCATCAGCCACAAGCTCGCCGAGGTGCTGCGCGTGTCGCACCGCGTGGCCGTGCTGCGCCAAGGCAAGCTGGTGGCCGAGGCGCCAGCGCAAGGCACCACGCAGGGCCAGCTTGCGCAATGGATGGTGGGGCATGCCGTGGAGGCCGCCGAACGCCGCCCCGCACGCCAGGTGGGCGCACCGGTGTGCGTGCTCGACCGCGTCAGCACCGCGCCCACCGGGCGCGACCGGCTGCGGGACGTGTCGCTCACCTTGCATGCGGGCGAGATCGTCGCCATTGCCGGCGTGTCGGGCAACGGGCAGGTGGCGCTGGCCGATGTGCTGTGCGGCGTGCGCGCCGTGGCGCAAGGCCATGTCACGCTGCTGGGCACACCCCTGCGCGCCCAGCCCGCGTGGCTGGTGGCCCAGGGCGTGGCCCGCATCCCGGAAGACCGGCACGCGGTGGGCGTGGTGGGCGACCTGCCGGTGTGGGAGAACGCGGTGTCCGAGCGCCTGCGCAGCCGCTGGTTCGCGCAGCCCTGGTTCAAGGGCCTGTGGGTCAAGCGCGGTGCAGCGCGTGCGCATGCCGAGCACCTGGCCCGCACCTTCGACGTGCGCGGCGGCGGGCCCGATGCCCCTGCCCGCGCGCTGTCGGGCGGCAACATGCAAAAGCTCATCCTGGGCCGCGCCCTGCTTCCGCCGCAGGATGCCACCGACAGCGCAGCCGCCCCGCGGCTCATCGTGGCGCACCAGCCCACCTGGGGCCTGGACATCGGCGCAGTGATGTTCGTGCAGCAGCAGCTCATCAACGCGCGCGACGGCGGCGCGGCGGTGCTGCTGATCTCGGACGACCTGGATGAAGTGCTGGCGCTGGGGGACCGCGTGGCAGTGATGCACGAAGGGCACCTGGGCGAGGCACGGCCTGCCGAGGGCTGGACACGCGAGGCCATCGGCTTGGCGATGGCGGGGGTGATATGAAGCTCCCCCTGAGTCGCTTCGCGCCTCGGTGCCGGCGCCCGAGGCACCGGCTCTTCGAGGCCGTCCAAGCCTGCGCAGGCAGGCTTGGAGCCGCGGCCCTCAGCCCCTCTCCTTCGGGAGGGGGGCGCACCCGGTGGCCTGGCGAAGCCCGTTCCACGGGTGCACTGGTTATGGCCACGCCCGTTTCGCGGGCTGCAGACAACGGACAACGATGAGACTCGAAAAACGCAACCACACCTCCCCGGTCGCCTACATCCTGGCACCGGCAGGCGCCGTGGTGTTCACCCTGCTCATCAGCGCGCTGCTCGTGCTATGGGCCGGGGCGCCGGTGGGGCAGACCTATGCACTGCTGCTGCAGGGCGCCTTCGGCTCGGTGTTTGCGCTGACCGAAACGCTCACGCGCGCCACGCCGCTGATCCTGACGGGGCTGGCAGCCGCCGTGGCCTTTCGGGCGCGGTTGTTCAACATCGGGGCCGAGGGGCAGTTGTACGCGGGCGCGCTGGCCGCCGTGGCGGTGGGTGGGATGCACGGCGGCACGGGGCTGGAATGGTCGCCCTGGCTGCTCTTCCCGCTGATGATGCTGGCAGCTGCGCTGGCCGGGGCGCTGCTGCTGCTGGGCCCGGCGCTGATGAAGGCGCGGCTGGGAGTGGACGAGGTCGTCACCACGCTGCTGCTCAACTTCATCATGCTGCTGCTGGTGTCGGCACTGCTCGACGGCCCGATGAAGGACCCGCTCTCGATGGGCTGGCCGCAGAGCGTGGCGTTGCAGGGCGAGCTGGAGCTGTCGCGCCTGGTGCCGCAGACGCGGCTGCACACGGGGCTGCTATGGGCCGTGTCGCTGGCGGTGATGCTGTGGGCGCTGCTGGCGCGCACGGTGCCAGGGTTCGACATTCGCGCGGCGGGCGCCAATGCGCGGGCTGCGGCGTTTGCGGGCGTGCCCATCACGCGCACCGTGGTGCTGGTGGCGCTGCTGTCGGGTGGCCTGGCGGGGCTGGCGGGGGCCATCGAGGTGGCGGGCCGCACGGGCTATGTGACGCTCGACATGTCGCCGGGCTACGGGTACAGCGGCATCGTGATCGCGATGCTGGCAGGGCTGCACCCGCTGGGCGTGGTGGCGGCGGGCGTGTTCGTGGCGGGCGTGCTGGTGGGGGCCGACAGCATGAGCCGCGCGGTGGGCGTGCCCACCTACATTGCGGACGTGATCGTGGCCACGTCGCTGATCGCGGTGCTGGTGGCAGGGCTGCTCACGCAGTACCGGGTGCGCTGGAAGTGAACCCGCCATGCACCCAAAATTCAAACAAAAAATGCCTCTACCGCTTGTCTATCAAGCGCTAGCAGCTATTAATTTGATAGTGACAGCCTGGAGCGCCGCCGCATGACCGAGTTGCTCGATATCCTCGCCAACCCGGCCTTCTGGATCGCCACCCTGCGCGTGGCGACGCCGCTCATCCTGGGCACGCTGGGGGTGCTGCTGTGCGAGCGCGCGGGGGTGCTGAACCTGGGCATCGAGGGGATCATGGTGGCGGGGGCCTTCACGGGCTGGCTGACCGTGTATGCCGGGCACGGCCTGTGGACGGGGGTGATGGTGGCGGCGCTCACGGGTGCGGTGTTCGGGCTGCTGCATGCGTGGCTGACGGTGGGCCTGGCGCTGTCGCAGCATGTGTCGGGCCTCGGCATCACGCTGCTGGCCACGGCACTGTCGTACTACGGCTACCGCGTGAGCTTCCCCAAGGTGAACACGCCGCCCACCATCGAGCCGTTCGCGCCCATGGAGTGGCTGGGCATACCCATCCTGTCGGCGCAAACGCCGCTCACGCTGCTGGCGCTGGTGCTGGTGCCGCTGCTGGCCTGGGTGCTGATGCGCACCCCGCTGGGCCTGGCGGTGCGCATGGTGGGCGAGAACCCGCAGGCGGCCGAGGGCCAGGGCATTCCGGTGGCGGCCACGCGCACCGGGGCCATCGTGGCCGGCTCCGCACTGATGGGCGTGGCGGGCGCCTTCCTCACGCTGTCGGCGTTCAACGCGTTTTTCTTCAACATGGTGAACGGGCGCGGCTGGATCTGCGTGGCGCTGGTGGTGTTCGCCTCGTGGCGGCCGGGCAAGGCGCTGCTGGGCGCTTTGCTCTTTGCCTTATGCGATGCGCTGCAGTTGCGGCTGCAGCAGGCGGGCGATGCGTGGCTGCCGTACCAGGTGTATCTGATGCTGCCGTACCTGCTGTCCATCCTGGCGCTGGTGCTGGTGGCGCGCAAGGCCGCGTATCCTCAGGCCTTGCTGAAGCCCTACCGCAAAGGAGAACGCTGAATGCCCACGTTGCAAACCCTGCTCATGTTCGCCGCCGCCTCGCTGGCGCTGGCCGTGATCCCCGGCCCCACCATGCTGCTGGCGCTGGCCAACGGCATGGCCGGCGGCATGCGCCGTGCGGCCTGGGGCATGGCGGGCGCGGGGCTGGGTGCAGGCATCCTGATCGCCGTGGTGGCGGTGGGCCTCGGTTCGCTGCTCAATGCATCGGCCACGCTGTTCAACGCGGTGCGCATTGCCGGCGTGCTCTACCTGCTGTGGCTGGCCGTGCAACTGTGGCGCAGCCCACCGGTGGATGTGCAGGCCGCCGTGGCCCAGGTGCCAGGCCAGCAGACCGTGGGGCGGGCAGCGTTTGCGCGCAGTCTGGGCGTGGCGCTGTCCAACCCCAAGACGCTGCTGTTCTTCGCAGCCTTTTTGCCGCAGTTCGTGGACCCGGCCGAGCCGCAGGCGCTGCAGTACGCGGTGCTGGGCGCGCTCTTCGTAGGGCTCGACACGCTGGTCATGGTGGCTTACGCCGCCGCGGGCTGGCAGGCCGTGCGGTGGCTGTCGCAGCGCGGGCTGCGCTGGCTCAACCGCAGTTGCGCCGTGGGCATGGGTGTGCTTGCGGCACTGCTGGCAGGCTACCGGCGCCACGGCGCCTGAACCGTGGCGGACACCGTCGTCGCCACGCCGCGCCGCAGCCCGCTGGCCGCGGCCATCGCCGGCACCGCCCTGGGCATGGTGCTGGGCGGGCTCGGTTTGTGGGCCGTGCTGCACCGGCCTGCCGCGCCGCCTCCCCCGCCTGCCCTGCTGACGCTGGAGGACATGGGCCATCTGGTGTCGGTCAAGGTGCGGTATGCCAACGTCATCGAGTTCACGCAGCAGATCACGCAGGGCATTCCGTGGACGCAGTGGGAGCTGAAGCTGGGCGGCACGCAGGTGCTGCTGGTGGCCCGCGGCGACTGCCTGGTGGGCGCCGACATGCGCCAGGCCCGCTACGAAGCGGTGGACGCTGCAGCCCGCACCGCCGTGCTGCGGCTGCCTGTGCCCGCCACGCTGTCCGCCCGCGTGGACCACGGCCCGCGCGACCAGGGCGGCTCGTACTTCTACGCGGTGCAGGGCACGGGCATCGAGCCGCTGATCCCGGGCTCGGCCCACCGCACGCAGGCCATCGACACTGCCCTGCAGCGCGCGCAGCAGGATGTGGAGCGCACCTGCCAGGCCAGCAGCACCGTGGCCACCGCCAAGGAAAATGCCGAGGCGGTGCTCAAGCCCTTGTTCGCCGCCACGGGCTGGACGGTGCAGGTGCGCTGGCAGCCTTGAGTGAGCCTTGAGTGAGCCTTGACCCGAACCCTGTGCCATCGCCTCTGCGACAACCCTTCGATACCCATGCACAAACTCTTTCGGCCCGCACTGTGGACCATGGCCCTGATGCTTGCAGCCGCCGGCAACGCCCACGCACTGGGCATGGACTTGCCCTATGGCGCCTTTGCCGCAGAGCCCGATGTGGACTGGGTGCAGGCCTGCGGCGAATGGCCCGCCCCGCCCGGCAAGGATGGCAGCCGCAGGGGCATGTACCGCATCGTGCATGCCACGCGGTACGCCCAGTCGTTCCTGTACATCCAGTGGCTGCGCCGTGACGACACCGACTCCGCGCACGAGGTGAAGACCGTGGGCGTGGCGGCGCTGAACAACGACCACGCCTCCATTTCGCTCAGCCAGATGCGCTGCCAGGCCACGCCGCAGGGCATCCGCTTCACCGCGCGGGCCGAGTCGGGCCATGACGACAGCGTGTTTCGCATCACCATCGACGCAGGCCACCGGCCCGGCGCAATGCGCTACCGCACCACGCCCTTGCGCTGACGGCGCCATCCCGCCATGGATCTTTTGCAGCCGCCGCCCGCCCCGCCTGCCGCAGAGCTGCTGCCGCGCAGCCTGCTGGCCCGCTGGCAGCAAAGCACCACCGAGCCCGGCGCCACGGTGGTGCTGCCCGATGGCTGCTGCGACCTGATCCTGCATGTGGATGCGGCGGGCCGCCCTGCCTGGCAGGTATCGCCGCTGGCCGATGCCGCAGTCACCGTGCCCGGGGCCGCCCACGAGTTCTGGCGCGGCTACCGGCTGCGGCCGGGCACGGTGGTGCAGGCCCCGGCGCTGATCCGCGCTGCGCAGGCCATCTGGTCGCAGGCCGCGCGCAGGGCCTCGTGGAGCAGCCAGCAAGTGCACATCGACACCACCGTGGAGCAGCAGTTGCTCGACGCCATCGACGCGCACACGCACCTGGAGGCGCGCGTGGAGGAAGCCCTGCACACCCTGGCCCACACCGCCACCGTGGCGGCTGCGGCGCGGTCACTGGGGGTGTCGGAGCGCAGCCTGGAACGCCTCACCCGTGCCGCGACCCAGCAACCGCCCAGCTACTGGCGCGCCCTGGCCCGGGTGCGCCGCGCGGCGCAGGCGCTGGGCGGCGGCGAGGCGCTGGCCGGCATTGCGGCCGACCACGGCTATGCGGACCAGTCCCACCTCAGCCGCGACTGCCTGCGCTGGCTGGGGCAGTCGCCGTCAGCGCTGCGCCGCTCGCCCGGACTGCTGGCCACAGTGGCGCAGGCGGGCTATGGGTGAGTGCGCTTCCTGCGGATCGGCAGTGTGCGTTGCGTCCTCGGCCACCAACCTGGTTTACCCGGCGGTGGCGGGCGGCGGCGCCACGGGCGTGCACAGCTCCACCAGCGCATCGTTGATGTCGGCCACGTAGGCCACCGTCTGGCCCCACGGCATTTGCTCGGGCGCATGCACCAGACTCGCACCGGCGGCCACGGCGCGCTGCACGGCGGCAGCCACATCGGCAGTGGTGAACGCGATCTCGAAGCTGGGGGCCTGGGCGGTGGCGCGCTGCGGGTTCTTGCCCAGCTCGGTCATCAGGCGCAGTGACGAGAAAGCCAGCGCGGTCGCGCCGGTGTCCAGCTCGCCATAGTCGCCAGCCTCGTGCACGAACCGGCGCGTGAGGCCGAACGCGGCTTCGTAGAAGGCAATGGTCTGGGGAACGTCTTCGACGTAGAGGATGGTGTAGCCAAATTGCATGGGAGGGGGCCTTTTTCAGGTTCAGGAAAAGCGTGCAGCATAGGCGCGGGGCGAGCGGGTGTCTTGAAGAAATCCGACACGCGGCCCGAAGCGCGACCCACAGGCACGGGCTGCGGCCGGTGCGTGGCATGAATGCTGCTCGGCCCACAGCACCGCGCGGGCGCTCTACACTGCACCACACACCCGTGGACAGCGCGTCATGGCGATGTTCCCAGCTCTTTCGCCCACCCTGCCCTCCCAGCACTCCCTCACACCATGCTCGACCTGCTCGTTACCCACGCCACTTTGCCCGACGGCCGGTCCGATGTCTCCATCGCGGTGCAGGACGGGCGCATCACCGAAGTGACCGAGGGCCTGCAAGCCCCCGCCCACGAGACCGTGGACGCGGGCGGCCTGCTGGTCAGCCCGCCGTTCGTGGACGCGCATTTCCACATGGACTCCACGCTGAGCTATGGCCAGCCGCGCGTGAACCAGAGCGGCACCCTGCTCGAAGGCATCGCCCTGTGGGGTGAGCTCAAGCCGCAGCTCACGCACGATGCCATCGTGCAGCGCGCCCTTGCGTACTGCGACTGGGCCGTGGCGCACGGCCTTCTGGCCATCCGATCGCATGTGGACACCAGCGACCCGAGCCTGCTGCCGGTGCAGGCCCTGCTCGACGTGAAGCAGCGCGTGGCGCCGTACCTGGACCTGCAGCTGGTGGCGTTTCCGCAGGACGGCGTGCTGCGCTCGCCCGGCGGCCTCGACAACCTGACCCGCGCTCTGGAGCTGGGGGTGGACGTGGTGGGCGGCATTCCCCACTTCGAGCGCACCATGGCCCAGGGCGCCGAGAGCGTGAAGATTCTGTGCGAGCTGGCGGACAAGCTGGGCAAGCGGGTGGACATGCACTGCGACGAGTCGGACGACCCGCTATCGCGCCATGTAGAAACCCTGGCGCACGAGACGCACCGCCTGGGCCTGCACGGCCGCGTGGCAGGCTCGCACCTCACGTCGATGCACAGCATGGACAACTACTACGTGAGCAAGCTCATCCCGCTGATGGCCGAGGCACAGCTGGGCGTGGTGGCCAACCCGCTCATCAACATCACGCTGCAAGGCCGCCACGACACCTACCCCAAGCGCCGCGGCATGACCCGCGTGCCCGAATTGATGGCCGCGGGCCTGACGGTGGCCTTCGGCCACGACTGCGTGATGGACCCCTGGTATGGCGGCGGCAGCGCCGACATGCTGGAGGCCGCCCACATGGGCCTGCACGTGGCGCAGATGACCAGCCAGGCCGCCATGCTCCAGTGCTACGACGCGGTGACGGTCAACCCTGCCAGGCTGCTGGGCCTGGAGGGCTACGGCCTGCAGGCGGGCTGCCATGCCGACTTCGTGCTGCTGCACGCGCGCAACCCGGTCGAGGCGATCCGGCTGCGCGCCACGCGGCTGGCGGTGTACCGCCGCGGCAAGAAGATCGCCAGCAGCCCCGCGCCCATGGCCATGCTCGACCTGCCGGGGCGGCCGGGCAGCGTGGCCTTCCTGGCCGGATGAGTTATTCGAAATCAAGCACGGTGGCCTAAACGGCCTAAACGGACTAAACCGGCGATGTGGGCGGAGTCGCTGCAGGCACCGGGTATCCCACGATGTCTGCCAACGCCGGGTACCCGCTGATGGCGTGCGACGCGAGTCTTCCGCCCATGGTCGCGCCCTCGGCGCTGCCCACGTTCAGGCCGGTGTAGATCCAGTCTCCCGCCAGCACCAGGTTGCTGAAACCGGACTCCCAGGCCTTGAGCCGTGCAGCCGTGCTGCCCGGCGGGCTGATCACATAACGCTCCGACGGGTCGATGTTGGCGCGCCAGAACTGCTGATCGAACCGCTGCACGCCCTGCCCTGCATTGGCCGGGTCGTGGTCCTGCAGCAGGCTGAAATCCATGCCGGTCGGGTCGCCCGGTGGCGAGACCACATTGGTGGTGGACTTGGGCAGCAATGGCCCCATGCACACCTGCAGGTACTGAATGCACTGCGCCTTGACCCGCGCATGGGCCCGTGCCGGGTAGTCCGTGTCGGTGAGTGGCGGCGGTGGCTCGTAGTCGGCCATGGCACCCGAGAAGTACCACAGGGACTTGGGCGTCTGGCTGGCCGGCCACGACTCCCACGGCAGCAGATGGGTGAAGTCCACCTGGCCGTCCAGCGGGTTCATGTAGGTGGCGCCGATCACCGTGTCCGTGGGGTTCTTCAGTGGGATGTCCCAGCCCAGGTCGGTGGTACTGCGGTTGAGCCACACCTGCATGGTTTGCGTTTGTACGGTGGGCACTTTCTCGACCATGGTGCGCCAGGCGGGGCGTGCCGCCAGCAGCTCTTTGCACAGGTAAGGCACGGCACCCACCGCGATGGCCAGCACCACCTGGTCGAAGTCTTCGCCGGCCTTCAGGGTCTTCTGGCCCACGTTCTTCCAGGGCGTCCAGTACGACTCCAGGTCGATGTTCTGCTCACGCAGCGCATCGCCTTGCACCAGTTGGTCATAGCCCGGGCCGGAAGGCCACGACGGCAATCCCTCGACCGGCACCAGGGGCTCGTAAGGCGCCTCCGGATTCACCAGCGTCGCCTGCACGCCCAGTTGCACGGCGGCCACCGACTCGCCGTCGGCCGACAGCGCGAGGTTCTCGACCTTGTGGAAGAACTCGAACTGCACGCCGCGCTGGCGCAGCACCAGGTACAGCGGCGCGATCACGGTCTCGCCGGTGCCCGCGGCAAACAGCCAGGCGAATGCGCCCATGTATGCATAGCTGCGCAGCGACCAGTGCAGGTACGCCCCTGCCGCCATGCTGGCCGTGCGGGCCGTGTCGCCCTGCGGGTACTGGTAGGACAGGTTGACGGTGTTGAGCGCGAGCGGGGACGACACCGTCATGACCGACGCGCCGTGGCGGGTCAGCCAGTCGCTGAAATTCTCGTTGTCGATCACATCGAAGCCCCGCTCGATGATGCGGTCGGCCAAGACGCCGCGCACGATGGCCATCAGGTATTCGAGCAGGATGTACAGGCGCCGCAGGTCGTCGTTGCCCTCGATCAACGCCTTCAGCCGCGCGTTCAGCCAGCCCCACACTTCGTCGAGCACCGGGTGGTTCTCCGCCAGCTCGGCGTTCTCATCCAGCATGGCAGCCTGCAGGCGCCGCAAAATGTCCTGCCCGGCGCGCAGTTCCAGTTGGTGGATCTCGCTCAGGCCCGGCACGGCCTGGGGGTCGATCAGGCCCTGCGCAGTCTCGGCCAGGCCGCCGATCCACTGCCGAATGGTCTGCAGCGATGAGGAATCGTCCGGGGTGAGCGAGTTGGTCGGCACGGTCATGGGCCAGCGCTTGAAGCCGCCGTTCTCGAACTCCCACATCAGCACGAAACTCTCAGGGATGAACGCCTGCTCGAACGTGGCGAGCTTGGCGTCGGCCGGGCGGCCCAGCGCCTTGTAGCAGTCGGCCATGAGGGGAAGCGCGTTGTAGTAGCTGCCCAGAAACCCGTGGATGCCGTGCTCTTCGATGCGGTTGTTGGGCCCCCGCTTGGTCGCACATTTGCCGCCCAGCCGCCAGCCCATCTGGTACACGGTGATCTCGTATTTCTGCTGCCAGCCCGGCTGGCGGGTCAGCTCGTAGGCCGCGGTCAGGGCGGCTAGGCCGCCTCCGAGGATGGCGATCTTCTGGGGTGCATTCGTTTCAGGCATGGTTTCCCTCTCCAGTGAATTTCAGGCGGCTTGTTGTGGATAAATGAATGACTAAAAAACTAAAAACTAAAAACTAAGGACTGGCAACTTGCAAGTAACGGATGACGCATGACGAATGACGGCCGACGGCCAAACCCATGGCCGCGTGGCTGAACGGGTTCACTCGCTCCAGCCCGCCTGGCGCAGGCAGTGCGTGTACTCGTTGAGATGCGCGTCGGCTGCGAAGGGGTGTCCGGCCTTCAAGGCCTGCATGGTGTAGGGCCCGAACTTCTGGGCCTGCCGCAGGGTTTGCTGGCCATCTTCGACATGGCCAGCGGCTACCTGGCATGCCGCCAGAAGGTAGTGGTTGAAGAACCAGTCCGGCCGCTTGGACAGTGCCTGCAAGGCAAACTTCAGCGCGGCCTCGTAATCGCGCTCGATGAAGCATGCCAGGGCCCGTGTGCGCAGCCACAGGCTCATGTGCGGGTCGAGCGGACTGGCCTCGCAGGCCTGCAGCACGTAGCTTGCAGCCTCCTGGGTGCGTCCACAAAACGCCAGCAGGCGCCCCAGTTCGCCGGCAGCAGCGGCCAGTTGCGGGTAGATGGACAGCGCATGTTCCTGCTCGGAGATCGCCTGCGGAAAATTGCGCGAGAACGACAGCACCGTGCCCAGCGTGAAATGCGCGAAGGCGTCGTTGTCGTCGTGGCTGACGGCCAGCAGGGCGTGCCGGTTGGCCTCGGCGATGTCCATGCGTGGAGACTCCGACCAGCCTGCCCATACCCGCGACATCAAGATGAAAGCGAGCATGGCCAGGGTCGGCGGATCGTCGGGTTTGGCCTGCAGCGCCTTTTTCGCAAAGTGCTCTGCCTTGTCCATGTGCTCGCGCGTGGTGCGCCAGAAATGCCAGCGCGCGCGCATCAACAGCTCCCAATGCTCGCGGTCACGGGGTGTGGACTGGCTGCTGGCCCACTCTTCGCGCCGCAGGTAGGCGGGCTCGATGGCACTGACGATGGCGGCCGATATTTCGTCCTGGACATGAAAGAGGTCGTCCGCCGGCCGGTCGAAGCTCTGCGCCCAGATGGTTTCATTGCGCGGGCCGTCGATGAGCTCTGCGGTCACCCGCAGGCGTTTGCCGGTCCACCGGATGAAACCGGAGACGAGATACCGGACCCCGAGCTCCCGGCTGATGGTGCCGCTCGCAGGCAATGGGTGCCGGTAGCTCACCGACGAGTTGCGGGCTATCACGTACAACCAGCGCGACCGGGAGAGCCGGTTGATGATGTCCTCGGCCATGCCATCGGCCAGATACCCGTCGTCGGACATTCCCGCGGCGACGCCGAAAGGAAGCACCGCCACCGACCGGGAGGCACTGGACA
The DNA here is from genome assembly GCF_964253015.1 of Acidovorax sp. LjRoot194. Lineage (NCBI taxonomy): Bacteria > Pseudomonadati > Pseudomonadota > Betaproteobacteria > Burkholderiales > Comamonadaceae > Acidovorax > Acidovorax sp. LjRoot194. The sequence continues at coordinate 3,305,128 of NZ_CAXUQB020000001.1, forward strand.
CCACGGACGGCCGAAGCTCCGAGGCGCTGCCGTCCACCGCCACCGGCGCAACGTGCGCCACGAACCGGTAGCCCTGCCCCGGGATCGTCACGATCGCCTCGGAGCCCAGCAGCTTGCGCAGTGAGGACACATGCACCTGCAGGTTGTTTTCCTCCACCACCACGCCCGGCCACACCAGGCTGAACAACTCCGATTTGGTCACCAGTGCGCCGGCCTTGTGAACCAGGGCACACAGAACATCGAAAGCGCGCGCTCCCAGCAAGACGGGCTTCCCGTCGGAAAGCAACTGTCGCTCGTGGACCCTCAGCGTGAAGTGGGAAAACGTGAATTCCATGGTCTTGGCCTCTGTTTCTCATCACCTGTGCAATGCACCCCCCAGGTGGCCCGGCGGACTCTACACCAAGAACTTTTTCAGAACTATTAAGTTTTTGCCAGCTTCCCTTAAGGGCAATAAGGCGACGTACGACAGAGAATTCTTTCACTCATGAAGCGAAAAAAAGAAAACATTTTAAATATTATTAAATCGATATTTAAAATTAATCAAAAGCATCATGAGAAAACGCTGGACCCAGTCACTCTTGACGCCGGCATTACTTTCAGAAAATCCCATTTCCAAGGAAAAACCATGTCTGACTGCAATTGCAACCAAAACAATGCCAATGACAACTCTGCCCAAGTGCCCAACTTCGCGGAAGCCGGTTTCGCCGAAGGCAACAGCCACGCACAGGCCTTGCAGGCCAGTGCTGGCGCCGCCGCGCAGCTGGAAGGCGTGCATGCGCTGAAGCTTTCCGTCTGCGTGGGCGCAAGTTACAACGCATCCACCAACAAGATCTGCTTCACGATTCCGATCTATGGCAATTACTGCGTGACCTCCCCAGTGCATATTCCAGTGGGCGGCCAGATCAAGGTGTGCGCACAAACCTGCGGCAGCTTCATTCCCACCGGCCTGAAGGCCACGATCTACCTGAACGGTAGCGTCATCGCCAATATCACCCTGTTCGGCGCTTGCTGATCTATAAAATTTGACAGGCCTGAATAAATAAAAACAAATTCGCCCATCAAAAATTCATATTTATTACATTGAATACCGAGCATTCTATCAATAAAATACCCCCTCGGATTTTATGAATGTAATGGCCTGTTTCGCGAATGGGCGTTGAAATAGAGCTACGCACTGAGCAATGCTTATTTGAAGCGATCGGCAAGTGCAAAACAAGCTGCCGATTTTTATTGTTAAATTTCACAAATCGAAGGAATTCAAAATGACTGTTATTGCCGCAGGAACCTCGCTTCCAAAACCCGAATCCGGCCAGTCCCATCGGTCCGGACCGAACTTCACTCTCATTAGCGATGATGGCGGACCCATTACCTTGTCATTGCCCTCTGGCATCGTGTTTGATATCAAACAAGACATTTCACTCAAGGAAGACCCTACGCCAGTCAAAGACGCGACGAATGGAACCGTCGTCCCTGGTGGAAAGCTCACCACAGGGAAAAATTACTATATAGCCAATCCTCGGAACGCAACTTCCAACTTCAGCGTTACGCTGAATCAAGCGTAGATTTAATTTGCGAGCGGGGGGAATTCAATCATTTCGGAGATGTACATGCCTTCTACGGAAACGAGCATCAACTTATTGATCGTCAATCGACTGTCGGTATCGCTCACATTTAACAGCCCGACATCTACAATTGGATCTCCCCCCACTCCATCCACTCCGGCTGTCGCACCTAACGGGACGATAAACATCACCGCGAATGGGATGGCTGGCTGCGCTGGCAGCTTTCAGCTTGTCGCTGAAGGCTATGTATTGAGCATAAATTACTCCGTCAATCCTGAGGGCGGACCTGCGAATATTGCCCTCAACTTGCCAATGGGAGTGATCGGCGAATTCGATGCTCCTGGCTACCATGGCACATCGATTACACCTCATCTGAACCTATATAACAGCATACCTTCTGGCAAAGACGGCGGCTACGTTGTACCGCTGGGTGTGCTGGCAAATCCGCCATTTGAAAATGGCCAAGACTTCTCCAACAGCATGTTCGGGCCCAACATTCGATCTGCATCTCAGATTTCAGCAACACCGAGTGAGCCTTGCAAGAGCGGCTATGTCATGCCCGCAGACTTCACCGGCGGGCAGCTGGCTGGGGCTGTAGCGGTTTTTCTGGATCAATGGCAAGGCACGGAAACCGGCATCTGCAACAGCGACGACATCGCTCTTCTCGATTTTCTTAAAAACTATATTGTGACCGCAAGTCCAAGCGGGCCACTCACCCTCTGGCTTCCCACAATGGCATCAAGCGGAAATGCCGAGCCCATTTCCTACTTGCTCAGCGGTTATATGCCGATGCCATTCATCGATGCTGGAATTTCCTGGAATTCAGACACCGTCACGTGTTTTTTGACACTTTTACTGGGCGGTGGCCACTTCGTCGCAATCTGCGCAAAAGATGATCTGCCATCGTCGACCGGTAGTGTCACGCCCATGGATGAGATGCTGAAGTCGAGCGCTTTGACAACAAAGCACGACATTGGTAATTCACACTATACGAGCTTGGTCAACGTGACGGGAACGTACTACCTGAATATATCCAGCGATTTTTCCCCACCAGACTGTGGTCTTATTCTCTCGTTTTTAACGGGACGAACGGTTAACAATCCGCTGGCGCGCCCAGGGGACTACAACAGCTTTTTCCAACTTGAAGGCTGGCCGTACTCGATCGGCTCAAAGCGTCACACTGCGGACTATGAAACCTACACGCAAACGTTGTGGAACATATCTACATACGGTGCATGTCCATACAGTGAAAAAAGAGGTACCACGTTGTTTCTGGCACCGGCTGGATGGACGCCCACTGTCTACCAAACCACTCGAATGGCGCCTTATGTGGGAGCCTACGCAAAAAATCCATCCAATCCTGCGCCTCAAGCATGGCTCAATACGCAGCTAGTGGAGATTCCGAGTACCGCACCAGCATTGCCCGCGAGATATTTTGACAGCGAGTGACAGCGTGAGCAAAAACCATGGTTCGTAATTCGCTATGCAGGACCGCTGGCTGGGTCGCTGATACTTTCATCGAATGAGCGATGGCCGCAAGGGTGGGCAGCCTGCCTGCCCCACCGAGGTTTTGGTGCACGTTCCAGGTTGCTTCATCCATCCAAGCTGTCTGCAAAACCGGTCAGTCGCTCAACGAGAAATGCGCGCGTCAAACGCAGACAGATGGTTGGCCAAGTGCATGGCGTGGGCTTGCTCGTACTGCGCACGGCTGAGCACGCCATAGGCAAAATGCGGATGCTTCGGGCCTGGGTGCAGTTCAAACGCTGTCACGGCGGCCTTCAGTCGGGCCAGGGCGGCTGATGCATCCGCTATCGGCGCAGTCAGCGCCGGCGCACCCGGAATGGGCTCTGCCAGGTCATGGCTCATGCGGCCGCGCCAGGCAAACAGGCTGAATGCGGTGGTCCCGGCCGTGCGCTGGAACACCGCCGACTTCGGCTCGGGAAATCCCGCCAACGAAAACTCGATGCTCTGCGCGCAGTGCTCCAGCGTCTGCGACCAGGTCCACGCGGTGGCGGGCTCCAGTGGCTGGGCGGACGCGGCGTGCAGGCGGTCTACTTCTTTCATGGCGTCGCTGATGCGGGCGTAGACCAGTTGCCGGTCATGGCTGGGCTGGTACAGCAAGTAGCCCGCCCCGACTGCCACGCCCAGCGTTGCCATGCCAGCGCCCAATGTCAGCGCCCGGCGGCGGGATGCGGACGGCGACCGTGCCGCATCGCCCGCAGGGGTTGCCAGCGGGTGTGAAGGGGCCGCGCCGCCATGTGATGTTCGTGCCGTGCCTGTCTGCTCGCTCATCGGGGTTCTGGGGAGGAATGGGGGGACTGACATTGTGCGACCGGCCATCGCCCGCCTGCCACGCAGCAAGGTCGGGCAGGCGACACAACCGCGTGTTCTGGAGGGGCGAAGTGCCTTCTCTCCGCCCCCAAGGCCTGTGGCGGCCGCGCGCACATCGGGCACACCGGGCACATCGGGCACACCGGGCACATCGGGCACATCGGGCACATCGGGCACATCGGGCACATCGGGCACATCGGGCACATCGGGGCGACAACGTCGCTGCCGCGGGTGCTAGCGCTCCGGCATCTCCACGCGGTTGCGGCCGCGCTGCTTGGCCAGGTACATGGCCTCATCTGCACGCTGCAGCACGGCCTCGCCAGTGTCCGCCACCGCAAACAGCGCCACGCCAACGCTCACCGTGAGCGGCGGGCCGTTGCGGCCCTGCGGCCCCAGGCCCTCCACCAGTTGGGACTCGACCGTCGCGCGCAAGCGCTCAGCCACCGCCGCCGCGCCGGGGCCGTCGGCGTTGGGCAAGAAGATCGCAAACTCCTCGCCGCCCAGCCGCCCCATCACGTCTTCCTTGCGCAGGCAGCGGCCCGCCACCTGCACGAAGTGCCGCAGCACATCGTCGCCGCAGTGGTGGCCCCAGGTGTCGTTGATACGCTTGAAATGGTCCAGGTCCATCACCAGCACGGGCAGCGGCCTCTGCATGCGCTGCGCGTTGCTGATGGCCTTGTCCAGCAGCGTTAGGAACGCGCGGCGGTTGAACACGCTGGTCAGCGGGTCGACCTCGGCCAGGTGGCGCAACTCCCGCGTGGTGAACTCGTGCGTGAGCATCAGCACGCCAAAGCCGATCAGCACCAGCGCCAGCGTGGCCTCCAGCACCACGAACTGGGACAGCACCTCGAGCAGTTCGTCGTTCCACTGAAAGCCTGTGAGGGGCGACGACAGCTTGAACAGCGCGGGCCGCACCAGCACGAACAGCCCGTGCGCGCCAATCGCCAATCCCACCAGGTAGCGCACCGGCACATTGCGAAAACCGCCGCGTGCGAGCGTGCGCGCCGTGAGCAAAAAACAGGGCCCAGAAAAGAGCCCCGCCAGCGCAAACCGCGCGCCCGGCTGCGGGTGCACCACCGTGAAGTACGCTGACAGCGCCAGCAGCAGCACCATGCCAACCGCGGCGGCGCCATGCCCCAGGGGACTGCGGCCGACATAGGCACGGCTGCCCATCAGGCAGGTGTACGAGGCCAGTGCGATGGAGCCCTGCGCCAGCAACACCGACACCACCTCGGGCATGAAGGTGCGCAGCAGCAGTGTGGTGCTGAACACCGTGGCCCCCAGAAACGACAGCACCCACAGGCGCAGGCCAGGGATGTTGCGGTGGAAGTACCACACGGCGTAGAGCACGGAGGTGACCAGCGCAGCCAACAGGGCCGCCAGAATGACGAGGGTGGGACTGTGCACGTACGCGAAGAAGCTGGGCAGAAAACTGGGGCGGGTGGGCCGCGGGCACGGGCTTGGTCTCCCCTGCAGGCTCGGCGTCTCAGACAGATCGATCATCCGAGAGCGCACGCTGCAGGGCATGAAAGCGGCCTCATGTTAACCGAGCATGACCTCATGCGGATGACAGTGAAGCAAGTCGCTCGCCCCTGTGTGCGGTGCCGGTCTGTGCGATGCGATTCATGCAGTGCGGTTTGATGTCTGCGCAAGGCCGCACCGGGCTGCTGCAGGTGGCTCTAACTCGATACCAGCGCACGCGACCGGCAGTGGGACGCACCGGATGGTGGCGTGGACTCCGACGGCATCTTCATCATTGACCCGAAGGTTCTGTGCGTGCTGGCCCACCTGCGGTCCATGGCTTGGCACCGCTGCATGGCGGCCCAGACCGGCCGTCGCGACCCGGCGCAGCACCCGGGCGCTACGACGTCAGTCTCGTCGGTGTCGTCAGCGGCTTCAGTCGCCCACCACGTTGCACTCCCGGCGCAGCAGCGCCAGGGCGTCGTGCATCTGGTAGTCCATGTCGCTCAGCAAGGTCTTCTCTGCGTCTTGCACAAAGCTGGTCCACAGCGTGTTGTAGTCCTGCCGGTGCACGCCGGGGGCATGGCTGCCGATGAAGTCCGCAGCCAGCGCCGGCTGCCAGCCGGACTTGCGGACCTTGCGCACCAGGCTGGCGGCAGTCTTCTCGGTCAGCAGCGTCTTCTTGGGCACACCCGCAGCCAGGCACAAAAACAGCGTCAGCAGCGAGTGTTCGTCGTCGTTGCCCTGCACCGTTTTCGTCCAGGTCTTGCTGGCAGGCTGCGGGGGCTCTTCGTCGGCATCGAGCGCGTCCAGGCTGCGGTGGTACTCGTCCACCTCGGCCAGCGGGTCGTCCAGCAGAAAGTACCGCGCCCGAAAGGTGCCGGTGGGCCGGAGCAGGTTGCGCAGCGGTGTGGCGGCGTCCAGCAGCTTGGGCAGGTCGGACAGCACGGTGGCGCATTGCGCCTCTACAGCGCCCCGCAGGTCGGCGGGCAGGCCCGCTGGCAGGCGCAGCGTGGCAGGCGCGGCCACTTTCTTCTTGCGCAGGGCCGTGACGATCTTTTCAAAACCGACCGCATTGGGCCATTCGCCCAGGTCTACGGCGCGGGGCGCGAGCGCCTGCATGAGCAGCCCCGTGCGGATCACCGCCTCGGCATCGGCACCTGCGGCTTCCAGCTCGTCTTCGTCCAGTTCGTACTGCTGGGCCAGCCACCGGGCGGCGCCGATGGCGGTGGCCATTTGTGTGCGGCGCGCGAGCTCGGTACGGTAGTCGGCGTGGCTGCGCAACGACCACACGGCCAGCAGCGGGGTCTCCGCATCCGCATAGCCTGCCATGCCGAAGTTGCTACTCTCGGGCATGGCGATCAGGCGCTTGAGCATGTCGGAGCCGCCCTTGGAGCGCGACAGAAAAGAGTTGTCGCGCAACGAGACAGCCGCCTCGTGCAGATCGCCTCCGGTGGTGTCCAGCAAGTACAAGCTCACGAGGTTAACCATGCGGTCCCGCGCCTTTTCCAGCTCGGGCCGCAGGAACTCGCTGCCGAAGTAGCGCGCGATCTGCACCATGCCTTTGGGGGCATCGGTGTGGATCGCTGCGAGCCGGTCCGCGCCGATGATGCCGTGCGCTACACCGTAGGCCAGGGCCTTGTCGAAGAACGGGCGGGCATCGTGCAGTTGCAGCGCGCCGGGTGCGGCAGGCGAATCGATGGGTGGTGTGTGAGGCAATGTCATTCAGGTTTCCATCGCGCTGCGCGTCGTCGCGGTGTCACGAAACTGGCGCGGCCCCAGCCAGGGCCGCCGTGCAAGGGCCGCCCCGCCACAGGGGGTTGTCATCTAGATAGCGGATTCTTCATCCGAGGCGCGGGCAGCCGGCGTGGCTTTGCCGCGGTCGGTCTCGCTGGTTTCGAACTTGCCGTCGTCTTCTTCAGACGGCTCGTCGCCCTCTTCCAGACCCAGATCGAACGCCCGGGCCTTGGCGCGCAGCACCAGCAGGGTTTCGATGAACAGATCGCGGCACTCGTAGCGCAGCAGCCAAGCCATCTGCATCCAGTCGCGGTCGGCGACCTCGTCCTGGTCGACGCGGGGCTGCACATAGCCGGACGCCAGCAGCTCATCGTCGGTCAGCGTGACGCCGTAGTCTTCCACCGCGTCGAACGTGCCGGTGCGGGCAAAGGCCTCCAGGCGGCTCCACTTCTCGGCAAAGTAGTTGGCCAGCGCTTCGGCGCCGCCCTCCAGGTCGCCGATGGCGGTGAGGAAAGCCACCGGGTCCGCGTCGTCGCGGAAGACCACCGCATTGACCATGTTGCGCAGGTGCGTGTGCGTGAGGTCTTTGTACTGCTTTTCAAGCACCATCGCGCGCGCAAACTGCTCGGGCGTGACCAGCAGGTTGACCACCGAAGCCTTGGAGTCGTCGTACTCGCGCATCACCGCCAGGATGTCCTTGGGCGCGAGCTGGTCCAGCACCACCATCAGCGCGCCGTCGCCATCGGTGTCGGCCAACTCGGCCAGCGCCGACTCTGCGCCCACGATGTCCCCCGCCGCAATCAGGCTGGTGGTCTTGGTGATCAGGGCCAGGTGGGTGTTGTTGCTGGTGCTCATGCGTACTCCTTGGTTGTCGCTGCGCCATGCGCAGACCGCTAAAAACTGGCGTGCCGCCATCGCCAGCGCCACCGTGGATCCGGCTTAGCCGGTCCACCGGAGGCGTCCCCCCTCGGGGGGGAAGGCGCGCAGCGCCTCAGGGGGGCTAGTCCTTCCGGTCAAAGCCGACGTCCGACAGCCAGTTGGAGCTGGCCTCGTCCCGGTCGCGGCTGTTTTTCGGGTCCGCCGCGTCGTCTGCACTCAAGGTGTTGAAGTCGTCGTCGTGCTCTGCCGCGTCCTCGCCGTCTTCCGCATCGTCGCCATCACCCTCTGCAGCCTGCGCGGCGGGTGCCAAGCGGGCGTGCAGCAGCGTGTACTCCAGCCCCGCAGCCACCGCCAGAAAGCGCGCGCCCTGCGGCTCGCGCAACACGGTCTGGGCCAGGCTCTGCGCCCAGGGCTCCAGCGTGACGGCGTGGGTCAGGCTGTGCCAGTCGGGAAGTTCGTCCTGGGGCAGGCCCAGAAGGTTCTCGACGGCAGCGGGCTTGGCAAACCGAAAGCCCTGGTGAAAGGCCACCGCGACCATTTCGGGCGCCAGTTCCATCATCTGCACCAGAAAGGCGATTTCGTTGCGCTTTTCGGCCAGGCGCTTACGCAGCACATCCTTGCCCTCGGAGTCGGACACCAGATCATCCAGCTCGGCCTGGTAGGCCGAACGCAGGTCGTAGAAGTAAGGAGAAAGTTTCACTGAGCGGGCGAAGAAGAAGGTGAAGAAGAAGAAGTAGAAAGAATGTCGCGGGCGTAGGCCTGCCAGATCTCCTGCGCGGTCTGCAGCGGGTCGTCGAGCAGGTTGCGGCGGCGGTTGTCGTCGTAGGCCTGGCGGGCGGTGTCGTCAGACAGCACTTCGTAGGCCTTTTGCACCGCCTGGAACCGCTGCGCGGCGTCGGGCGCGTCGTTGCGGTCCGGGTGGTAGAACGACGCCTTCTGCCGAAAGGCCTTCTTGATGTCGGCCAGCGACGCGTTGGGCGCGAGCCCCAGGGCGGCGTAGTGGTCTGCGGTCATGAATCAGGTCCCCAAGATGGCAACGACAAACACGCCGAGGGCAGCGGCCTGCGCAAGGCAGGCGTGGGACCCGGCATCGTGATGGTGGTTCAACCGCCCAGGCTCACGAACACGTTCTGCACGTCGTCGTTGGAGTCGATGGCGGCCAGGAAGGCTTCGACTTCTTCGAGCTGCTCGGCGCTCAGGCTGGCGGGGTTCACCGGGTTCTTGGGCTTGTAGCCCAGCTTGGCCGACAGCACGGTAAAGCCATGGGCTGGCAGCGCGCGGCTCACCAGGTCCAAGTCGGTCGGGTCGGTCCAGAAGGTGGTGGTGCCTTCTTCGTCACCGGCTTCGAAATCTTGCGCACCGGCTTCGATGGCGGCCAGTTCGGGGTCGGCATCGGCGTTGGCGGGCTCGGCTTCGATCATGCCGACGTGGTTGAAGTCCCACGCCACCGAGCCCGAGGTGCCCAACTGACCCTTGCGGAACAGCACGCGCATTTCAGGGGCGGTGCGGTTGACGTTGTCGGTCAGGCATTCGACCATCACGGCGACTTGGTGGGGCGCAAAGCCTTCGTAGATCACGCGCTCGTAGTTGACCGCGTCGGCGCCGGTGCCCGAGCCCTTCTTGATGGCGCGCTCGAGCGTGTCCTTGGGCATGGACACCTTGCGGGCCTGCTCGACCACCAGGCGCAGCCGCGAATTGCCAGCGGGGTCGGCACCGCCGCGCGCGGCCACGGTGATTTCCTTGACCAGCTTGCCAAACAGCTTGCCCTTGGCGTCGGCGACCAACGCCTTGCCTTTTGCCTTCCACTGCGCGCCCATGATGGACCTCTTTTCCTTGGTGTTGGTGTGCGGCGCGCCAGGGCGCCTTGTACGGGGGCTCGTTCATCAGCGCATGAAACCAGCCTTTGCAAAGCCGCCCGCGGTGAACTGAACCGAACCCTATAGGGTACCACTGTGTCCACCGTTGCCCGGTTGCCACGCCGCCAGACCCTGCCCTGCACAAGGAAAGGTAACCTCGCAGGAAGGCAAGCAGACAGGCCGACAGACAGAAAGCAGCGGATGAAGAGTCCGTTGCTCTGCACCCCCGCTCTCTACGCGACCAACCCATTTCCCTGGAATGACGGACTCCTGATGCTCAATATCCTGTGGCTGGGCTTTTTTCTCACGGCGGCCGTGGCCGCGCTGGCGCAATGGCTGGTGGGTGGCAACGCGCAGATCTTTGCCGCGATGGTCGAGGCTCTGTTCACCATGGCCAAGCTGTCGGTCGAGGTGATGGTGCTGCTGTTCGGCACGCTCACGCTATGGCTGGGGTTCCTGCGCATCGCAGAGAAGGCGGGCATCGTCGACGCCCTGGCGCGGTGGCTGGCGCCGCTGTTCGCCAAGCTGATGCCGGGGGTGCCCAGCGGCCACCCCGCCCTGGGCCTGATGACCCTGAACTTTGCCGCCAACGCCCTGGGGCTGGACAACGCTGCCACGCCCATGGGCCTCAAAGCCATGAAGGCGCTGCAGGAGCTGAACCCCGAGCCCGACACCGCCACCAACGCGCAGATCCTGTTTTTGGTGCTCAACGCGTCGTCCCTCACGCTGCTGCCGGTGACCATCTTCATGTACCGCATGCAGCAGGGCGCGCCGGACCCGACGCTGGTGTTCCTGCCCATCCTGCTGGCCACCTCGGCATCCACGCTGGTGGGGCTGGTCAGCGTGGCGGTGGTGCAGCGGCTGCCGCTGTGGAGCCCGGTGGTGCTGGCCTACCTGCTGCCTGCGGCGCTGCTGCTGGGCGGCTTCATGGCGCTGCTGGCCACCCTGAGCGGCGCCGCGCTGGCCCAGCTGTCGTCACTGCTGGGCAACCTGACGCTGTTTGCGCTGATCGTGGCCTTTGTCGCGATTGGCGCCTGGCGCAAGGTGGCTGTGTACGAGGCTTTCATCGAAGGCGCACGCGAAGGCTTCGACGTGGCCAAGAACCTGCTGCCCTACCTGGTGGCCATGCTCTGCGCGGTGGGGGTGTTCCGCGCCTCGGGCGCGCTGGGCTATGTGCTGGACGGCATCCGCTGGTGCGTGACCGCGCTGGGTACGGACACGCGCTTTGTCGACGCCCTGCCCACCGCCCTGGTCAAGCCGTTTTCCGGCAGCGCCGCGCGCGCGATGCTCATCGAGACCATGCAGACGCACGGCGTGGACAGCTTTCCGGCCCTGGCCGCCGCCATCATCCAGGGCAGCACCGAGACCACGTTCTACGTGCTGGCGGTGTACTTTGGGGCGGTAGGCATCCAGCGCGCCCGGCACGCGGTGGGCTGCGCGCTGCTGGCTGAGCTGGCCGGGGTGGTGGCGGCCATTGCGGTGTGCTACTGGTTCTTTGGGTGATGCGCGCCATGTTGAACACCTACCCAACCGCCTGCGGCCGCGTGATGGGCGCTGCGCGGGTCCTTCCTGCGATTGTTATCGGTCTCGTTCTCGGTCTGGGTCTTGCGCTTGCCTCCCCCGCCGCCCTGGCGGCTGACGACTGCGACGGCTATTCGCAGGCCGACAGGCTGGTCTGCCTTCGCCATGCTGCCACGGCCAGTGAGGGCGAGATGGCGCAAGCACGCACCGGGCTGCTGTCGGCCATAGCGCAATGGGACGAGAGCGCCAAGTACCAAGCCATTGCGCGGCGGCAACTGAGCGCTGCCGACCGGGCATTCGCCACGCACCGGGCGGCGCACTGCGACCTGCACAAGTCGCTGGGCGGCGGCGCAATAGGCAGCGGCCTTGAAATGCGCCGGTTGGTGTGCGTGGCCGCGACCAACGCTGCGCGCGCTGCCCAACTGCGCCAAATGGCCGAGCGGCTGGAGCCGCGATGAGCGAGCCGGCTCACGGTTCTGCACTCAGATTTTTGAGGGAAATTAGCCTCTACCGCTCATCCAACAAGCGCCACCAGCTATCATAAATATAGCAACGGCAGATGCAGCCCATGCTGTGCAAGCGGCGCAACTGCAGCGAATGGCTGTGAGGCTGGAGCCGCGATGAGCGATCCAACCCACGGTCTTGCGCTCGGTTTTTTGAACAAAATTTGCCTCTACCGCGCATCTATCAAGCGCCAGCAGCTATCACAAATATAGCAACGGCATATGGCGTGAGGCGCGCGCCGAGAGTTTCAATTCAGAGGCCGAGCACCGAACACACCGCACGCCACGGGTTTACGGCACTGACAGGCCCCTGCCTCCGAGCCCTATCGACGCCCCTTCACCCCAACGCGGTGTCCAGCAGCATCATGATCACAAACCCCACCATCAGCCCCCCGGTGGCCCAGGCCTCATGCCCCTTGCGGTGCGACTCGGGAATGATCTCGTGGCTGATCACGAACAGCATCGCACCGGCTGCGAACCCTAGGCCCCAGGGCAGCAGGCTGGCCGAATAGCTGACCACCGCAGCCCCCAGCACCGCGCCCACTGGCTCCACCAAACCCGAAGCCATGCCCAGCCCCACCGCCAGCGAGCGCCGGTACCCCGCAGCGAGCAGCGCCACGGCCACCACCAAGCCTTCGGGCACATCCTGGATCGCGATGCCGGTGGCCAGGGCACTCGCACGCAGTGCATCGCCGCCGGCATAGGCCACGCCGATCGCCAGGCCCTCGGGCAGGTTGTGCAGGCCGATGGCAAAGACGAACAGCCAGGTGCGCCGCAGGGTGCGCGACGCCTGCGCGCCCTCCACCCCCTTGATGAAATGCTCGTGGGGCAGCAACCGCTCCATCAGCAGCAACACCAACCCGCCCAGCAAAATGGCCGCCCCCACTGTGCCGCCCGCGCCCCAGGCGCCTGCGCCGCCAGCGCGCGCAGCCTGGATGCCCGGAATGATCAGCGAGAACGAACACGCCGCCAGCATCACGCCCGCGCCAAAGCCGAACAGCGTGTCCTGCGTGCGCTCGGACAGCCGCTGCGACAGCATCACCGGCAAGGTGCCCAGCGCCGTGGCCAGCGCCGCGGCCAGCCCGCCCCACAGGGCGCCCAGCACCACAGGCTGGTTGGCAATCCAGGCCCACACCTGGGCAAACGCAGCCACCACACCGAGCAGGACGATGCCCAGGCCGATCCACTGCCGCCAGTGCAAGGCAGCGTCGCTGCGCGCGCCAGGCTCTGCGGACAGCAACGGTTCATCCGCCGTGTCCGGCGACGTCAGGGAGGTGGGCGGGGTGGGCATGGCGGCTCCTGGGGTCAGTCGGGCTGGATCGGTCAGGGGGCGGTACAGAGCGGGTCAATCGCTGGGCTGCGGTGTGGCTGATGCAGGCCGGGCGGGCCTGTCAGGCCCGGGCCAGCGCGTAGCGGCGCCCGACCTCGGCCCAGTCCACCACGTTGTAGAACGCCGCGATGTATTCGGGGCGGCGGTTTTGGTACTGCAGGTAGTAGGCGTGCTCCCACACATCCAGGCCCAGAATGGGCGTGTGGCCGGACATCAGGCCCGCCATCAACGGGCTGTCCTGGTTGCCCGTGCTTTCCACCACCAACTGCCCCGCCTTGGTCACCGACAGCCACGCCCAGCCGCTGCCAAAGCGCGTGAGCGCCGCTTTGGTGAAAGCGTCCTTGAAAGCGTCGAAGCCGCCCAGGTCGGTGTCGATGGCGCGCGCCACGTCGCCCTGCGGCTGGCCTCCGCCCTGGGGCGACATCACGCTCCAGAACAGGCTGTGGTTGGCGTGCCCGCCCCCGTTGTTGCGCACGGGGCCCTGCAGGTTTTCAGGCAGCAACACCAGCCGCGCGACCAGTTCGTCAATGGGCAGGTCGGCATGCGGCGTGCCCTGCAGCGCCGCGTTCAGGTTGTTGATGTAGGTCTGGTGGTGCTTGGTGTGGTGGATCTCCATCGTGCGGGCATCGATGTGCGGCTCCAGCGCGTCGTAGGCATAGGGCAAGGCGGGCAAGGTATGGGGCATGGTGTCCTTGGAAGGCAGACTGGGTTGAAAAAGCTTGGAAGAACGGAATGCAAAGGCTGCGGACGGCGCAGACTCGAAAAGAAAGCGGGACTCAGTGGTGCCCTGCCCCGCCCACCGCTTGAACGGCGTGGGCCGCAGCCAGGGTATGCGTGATCAACGGGTGTGCGCCGTGGGTCTGTACGTGGCGTAACAGCGCTGCGTGCGTCTCCCGGCTATGGCGCCAAGCCGCCTGCTGGAGGGCCACACCATGGCGCGCATCGGCCATCAGGCCCAGCAACAGGGTGTGGGCCCGGCACAGGATCTGTGTCGCCTCTTCGAGCTCCCCCGCCTCAGCCTGCAGGTCGGCCACGTTGAGGTGCGAGACCACCGCCGCGGCAATGCAGTCGTCCTCATGCCCTGCGGGCGGCGTGCGCTCCAGAAGCTGCAGCGACAGGGCAAGCGCCTGGTGCTGGTACGCCATGGCCATGCGCCACTGGCCCAGCTGCTGTGCGGACCGCGCACGCTGCGCGGCATGCTGCCAGCGCGTCAGCGTGGCGGGATGGTGGGGGGTGGCAGCGGGTCGGTGAGGGCGGGGGTGTAAGCCGGTGTCCATGGCAATGCTCCTGGGGGAAGCCTTTTGCGGTGGACGAAGGTGGCGTACTCAGGCATGCAAATGATATGCATTCTCAATTAAAATGTCTAGCGCAGGGATTTGGGAGGCTGGCCGGGCAGTTGCGGTGGCGCCGCATGCGTTGGCGCTGAATTTAGGCGACCTTTGGCGCTGGCAAACCGGACGCTCGCCGTTTGAAATGAGCGGAACTGCCCAGCTTGCCGTGCATGTTCACTTCGTTGAATCCTCAGCCTCAGTCTGAGCGACATTGAGCGGATGTGCTGGACACCACGGAGTACCGGAACTCGGATGTTATGGAGAGGCATGCCGACTCCGGTGAAGAGGGGGCAAACCAAGCCTCCACGTCCACCCCATTCTTTGCATCATGAAAAAATCGGGCGACTCTATTCCAATCCACCACGACGTTATCGTTCGCTCCGCAGAAGATATTGGTGCTGGTATAGCTCTTGCCGGAAGCAACGTAACTTTATTCCACCAGAGGAAACTGGCGTGTGCCTCGACTGACCTTTACGGGGAAGCTGTCAATCCTCGTAAACCGAACCGGTGTACTGAGGTGTGTGCATTTTGTTGTGGGCGCGGGCAGCAATAGAGGGGCCAAGGACGCCCCAATGATCGCGAACGTGGCGATTCCAAAAGAGATGGTGACGATGCGGCGATTCGATGGGGGACGCCTAGGGACCCCTTGCACCTGTCAGCTTGGATAGTACGTGTTGATGACCACCTCCGGCCTTTTGCGCAGAACCAGGACCAGTACCACGAATGCACTCAGATAGGTGGCTCCCAGAGCGGTGAGTGCAGCGCCGGATTGAGTGGCATGCCCCAGGGCATGTGCCAGACTCGAGAAGTCCCACAAGGCGTGGAAGAGCATTGCGACCCAGAGGCTGCCAGTCAACCGGCGCAGCAGATAAAGCGCCGTGCCCGCGCAAAACGCCAGTACCACCTGCAGCAGCGCCGCCGCGCCAAGTCCAAAGAACGCGTTGCTGGCGTGCATGAGGCCGAAGAGCGCGCTTGACCAGAACCACACCCAGGCTTCCGATCCAAGGGCATGGCGCAGGCACACCAGCAAGATGCCACGATGGACCATCTCTTCGCAAAAACCCACGAGCAGCATCGCCCCGGCCAACACCAGGGCATGCTGCAGCCCCATCGATGCCCAGTCGGCACCTTGAATGTTCAGCGCAATGAAGGCGCACATGGGCAGCGCCAGCGCGAGCTGATACATGGGCGCCTGCATGCGGGGTTCGCGGGTGATCTGTGGCCACCATTGCGCCAGCCCGTTGAAAATGCACAGCGCAAACGCCGCCAGGCCCAACGGCAGGATGACACCCCGCAGCAGGTTTGCCGACGTACCCAGCGACGCATAGTCGATGCCAAAGAATGCCCATGCCGCAGCCACCCAGCCTGCATAGGCGAGGTAGATGCCCAGCCCGATAACCCAGTGAGGTTTGAGACGCACGATGGTGAGACCCTTTGCAAACTCAAAAGCTGGCGACCAAGGCCACCACGCCAAGCACGCACGCACCGGACCACACCAGGAGCCCGAAGCCGATGGCCAATGCAGCCAGCCAGCCGATGCCAAGCTTGACGCGGAACCAGGCGGCTTGAACGCCCAGCATCCACATGCACGCCAAAGCGAACGCAATCGCACCTACCGCTGCCGTGCTGCGCTCGTGCAATTGTGTGGCGATGAGGCCCATCGAGACAACCAACGCAAATGGCGAGGTCAGGTAGCACTGCGCGAAGAAAGGCTGGCGCAAAGTGGTGCGCGACGTGAGTTGCCCGCGCGCTCTCAGCAGCAGCACTGCGGCTGACAGCGGAATCAGACTGAAGAGCAGGCTGCGAAAAAGCAGTAGGTTCTGCGGAGAGTTGAGAATCTGGCGGGCAAGGGGGGCGGCATCCGCGGCTTGCGAGACATGCAATGCCGTGCCCACGGCATTGACCAACAGCAACGTGAGCAACAACAGCAAGGGGGGGCTCACCGCACTGTCATAGGCATCGGGCTTGTTCGCAGTCTCTTCCTGCTCAGCGTACTCCATGGCCTGGAGCGGCCTTGAGACGATTCGCAACAGCGTCTTGGGGTAGAAGAACAGCAGAGCTATCGCCTCGAAGACGAACTCCTCAAGACTTCGCAGCAACTTCATCAGATCCATGGTTTGCTTCGCCCCCAAAGCTTGCAACAACTCACCTGCCCAAGTGACCGAGGTTGATGTCCCCATCTGGCCGATAGTACGTGTTCAAAGACAAGGAGCAGATGGCAGATGGCAGAAACGCTGCCTGACAGCCGTCCGCAGCGTCAGGCCCATGGACAGCAGCGCTGCGCACGACACCCCCGCCAGAACTATCACTCGTCGCCCGCCGACCCCGGCGCCGCCACCAGCTCCCACTCCCCCAATTGCTCGTTGGTGGCAATCAGCCGCCCCACCAAGAGCTTGATGAACGCCTTGTCAAACCGCGACTGCAGGTCTTCCGATGCACCCTGCAGCGCGGGGTTGCGCACCTTGAGCACCAGCACTTCGGTCTCTGCCACGGCCGTGGCGGTGCGCATCTTGTCCTCGGGCCGCAGGTAGGTCATCTCGCCCAAGGTGACGCCGGGGCCCAGAGTGCTCAGGGTCCAGCCCTGGCGGCTGACGCTGACCTGGCCTTCGATGAGGATGCAAAACGAGTCGCCGGGCGTGTTCTCGCGCATGAGCACCGTGCCCTGCTCCAGTCGGCGCCAGTGGCCCAGGCGCATCAACTCCCACAGTGCCACGTCGTGAAAATCTCCAAAGAAAGGCAGCGCCCGCAGCCGCGCAAAACGCTCGGCCTCGGTGTCCTGCGACTTCTGGCGCGGCAGGCCCTGGTGGGCGGCCAGCAGGGCCTGGGCAAAGTCCTGCCAGGTGGCAAAGCGGTCGGCTGGCTGCTTGGCCATGGCGCGCAGCAGCACGTCGTCCACATGGCTGGGCAACGAGGCGCGCAGCAGGCTGGGCGGCGTGGGGGTTTCGTTGCTGATCTTGTAGAGCGTGGCGAAGTCGGTATCACCGTCAAACGGGCGGCGGCCGGTGAGCAGCTCGTACACCACCACGGCCAGCGAGAACATGTCGCTGTGATGCGTCAGGTCCTGCTCGCGCACCTGCTCGGGCGACATGTACGACGGCGAGCCCACCAGGCCCGACAGTTGCGTGGCATCGCTGCGCAGCGACAGCGCGGCGCCGAAGTCGGTGAGCTTGATGTCGCCGTCCTGCGCCAGCATGAGGTTGGCGGGCTTGATGTCCCGGTGCACCAGGCCTTCGCGGTGGGCGTATTCAAGGGCGTTGCAGCACTTGAAGGCGATGTCCAGCACCTGGGGCACGGGCAGCAGTGCGTCGGGTGTGGCGTAGGCCGACAGGGGCTGGCCGTCGACGTATTCGAGCACCAGGTACGGCGGTACGGCCTCTTCATCGGCATCGAGCAGGCGCACGATGTTGGGGTGGCGCAGCCGGCCCGACAGCGCCGCCTCGTTGCGCAGCAGCTTGCGGTAGCGCTCGGCCTGCTCGGGCTGCTTCAGCAGATGCGCGTGGGTCTGCTTGATGGCCACCTTGCGGCCCCGAAAGCCGTCCAGCCCCAGGAACACGATGCCGCTGGCGCCCCGGCCCAGCTCGCGCTCGATGCGGTACTTGCCGATGCTTGCCGGGGGCGCGGAGGTTGCAGTGGCCATGGTGTGAACGGGGTTGGAGCCTTCGGAATGGAGCCTGCCGTCAGCGCCCGGTCAGAGACCTGACAGTGCTTGCTCGAAGTCTGCGAGCAGGTCTTCAACCTCTTCCAGGCCCACCGACAGCCGGATCATGCTGTCGGCAATGCCCATGGCGGCGCGCACCTGGGGGCCGGCCTCCCAGAAGATGGTGTGAGCGACCGGGATGATGAGCGTGCGCGTGTCCGCCAGGCCCGTGGCCTTGATGGGCAGCTGCAGGCGGTTGCACACCGGCAGGCAATGGTCGGGGTTGCACAGCTCGAACGACAGTAGCCACGAGCCGGCCTTGAGGTGTTTTTGCGCAAACGCGTACTGGGGGTGCGATGGCAGGCCGGGGTACAGCACGCGCGAGACGGCCGGGTGCTGCTCCAGCCACTGGGCCAGCGCGAGCGCCGTGGCGCTGGTGCGGTCCATGCGCAGCGACAGCGTCTCGGCGCCCAGCGCGATCTGGTGCGCGGCGTGGGACGACAGGGTGCCGCCCATGTCACGCAGGCCCTTCTTGCGCACCTGCTGCAGGCCCCAGCCCTTGGCGTCGCCCTTGCGGTAGGGCGCAAAGATGTTGGGGTATGTGCTCCAGTCGAACAAGCCGGTGTCGGTGACCGCACCGCCCAGCGCCGCGCCCTGCCCACCAATGCTTTTGGTGAGCGAGTTGAGCACCAGGCCCGCGCCCACCGTGGACGCACGGAACAGGTAGGGCGACGCCACGGTGTTGTCCACCACGTACAGCAGCCCGCGCTCGCGGCAGACAGTGCCGACACCTTCAAGATCAGGGATCTGCGTGCCGGGATTGGCGATGGTCTCGACAAACACCATGCGGGTGTTGGGCCGCACCGCAGCCGCCACGTTGGCGGCGTCGGTCACGTCCACCAGGGTCACCTCGATGCCCAGGTCGGCCAGCGTGCCGAACACGCTGTTGGTGTTGCCAAACACGAACTGGCTGGCCACCAGATGGTCGCCCGCCTTCAGCAGCGTGAGAAAGATGGCGCAGATGCCCGCCATGCCCGTGGCGAACACGATGGTGCCCTGCCCTTTTTCCATCTGGGTGATCTTGGCCTCCAGCGCCGCCGTGGTGGGCGTGCCCTGCCGCGCGTAGTTGAAGCCCCCCTTGGCGGTGCCCTGGAACACGGCGATCAGGTCTTCGACCTTGTCGTAGCCGTACTGCACCGAGGTGTGGATGGCCTTGTGAATGGCCCCATGCTCCGCGCCGCCCTGGCGGTCGGCGTGGAGGATCTCAGTCGTGAAATGGTTGGTCTGCGGTGTCGTCATAAAAGTAAGCGGATTTCTGGGTCAGCTATCGTCACAGGCTCTGAATCTGGCGCGCCCTCAACGCCAGTGCACCCGTGGAACCGGCTTTGCCGGGCCACCGGGTGCGTCCCCCCTCAGGGGGGAAGGCGCGCAGCGCCTCAGGGGGGCTACCGTTCAGGCGCGATGTGCTCCGCGTAATCGTACAGGGCCCCCAGGATGTCCTGCGTGCGGTCGTCTTCAGCGGTCTCCGACAGCGTGTCGATTTCGGTGAACAGCTGCTCCACCGTGCGCGCCCCGCCCTGCCCGTCGAACAAGCAGGCTGCGCGGTGCGCCTCCCACTGCTGCGCTTCTTCAGGCGACAGCGTAGCGGGGAAGTTGCGCGCCCGGTAGCGCCACAGCAGCTCGGCCAGGCGCGGGTCGTCGAACGCGGCGCGGGAGCGGGCCAGCTTCTCGCCGCTCATGGTGCGCAGCTCGTTGAGCAGGCGGCGGTCGTTGTTGCCCACAAAACCGCCGTACAGGTCCTGGTCCACATCGGGCGTGGCCTCGGGCGGGCGGGCAAACACGGCCGGCCAGATGCCGCTCATGTCGGGCAGGCTGCGCGCCACGTTCGCATGCTGCGCGGCCTGCTCCATGTCGATGCCCCAGCGCTGCGCCAGCGCGGGCGTGAGGGTGTTCACGTTGCCCACCACCATGGGCGACTTGTTGAGGTGGATGGTCTTGACCGGCAGGCGCGTGACGCCTTCGGGCAGTGCGTCGGCCTTGCTGAACATGCGCAGGCGGATCTCGTCGACACCCATGGTGGCCAGGGGTGTCGGGTCCTGGGACAGGTCCCAGGCGATGAGTTCGTTCTTGTTGGTGGGGTGGCTGGCCAACGGCCACATCACGCCCAGGCAGCCCCGGTCCGCCGGGAACATGCCCGAGACGTGCAGGAACGGGCGCGCGGTGATCGCTGTGGCCGGCAGTCGCAGTTCGGTGGCCACGCGGTCTTTCTTGTGCAGCGACAGCGCAAAGTCGAACAGCTTGGCGTTGTGCTGGCGGATGAGGCGCGCCAGCGCAATGGTGGCGCGCACGTCCGACAGGGCATCGTGCGCGGCTTCGTGCAGCAGGCCGTTGGCTTTGGAGAGGTGCTCCAGCTTGAAACTGGGCGCGCCGTCTTCCTTTTTGGGCCAGGTGATGCCGTCGGGCCGCAGAGCATAGGTCATGCGGACCACGTCCAGCAGGTCCCAGCGGCCGCACTGGTTCTGCCACTCGCGCGCATACGGGTCGATCAGGTTGCGCCAGAACATGAAGCGCGTGATCTCGTCGTCGAAGCGGATGGTGTTGTAGCCGACACCGATGGTGCCCGGCTGCGCAAACTCGGACTCGATGCGGGCGGCGAACTGGTGCTCTGGCACGCCTTGTTCCAGGCACTGCTGGGGCGTGATGCCGGTGATCAGGCACGATTGCGGGTCGGGCAGGTAGTCGTTGGCCGGCTGGCAGAAGATGTTCAGCGGCTCGCCGATCTCGTTGAGGTCGGCATCGGTGCGGATGGCCGCGAACTGCGCGGGCCGGTCGCGGCGCGTGTTGGCGCCGAAGGTTTCGTAGTCGTGCCAGAGAAAGGTGTGTGAAGCCATGGACAGAAGACGGTGGGCAGTCGGTAGCTAAAGGACGGGCAGCGGGCCCGTCGCGGTGGGCCAAATGTAACCCGATTTGAGGCATTTTTGGCCGCTACCGCTTGCTATTCAAGCGCTGGCAGCTATCAAATTAATAGTGAACTGCCGAGCCGTTCGCCACACCGTCACTGCATCGCCATCGCGCTTGCCATGATTGCCTGGCCCTGCTCCGTCACCACCGCATTCACGCGGTGATACACCTCCAGCGCAGCGGAGGCCCCGTGGGACGGGACAATGGTGCATGACCCGCACCACGCTTGTTTCTCCCGACTTCTCGCGCAGCGCACGGACAAAAATGCCTGCTGCACTCTTGACGTTGACCGCCGCATTGGCCCTAGCGGGCTGCGCCGCCCCTGTCCACGGCGGGCGGCCCGCTGTGGCACAGGCACCTGCGCAGACGGTGCAGGCCTCGACGCCGGCAACAGGTAAAGCGCCCGCTGCAACTTCGGTATCGGCCGTATCGGCGGTATCGACTGCGCCTTCAGCCACCGCCACATCTGCCACCTCACCCAGGCCAGTCGCCACCCCCCCTGCCCCGGCCAGTTCTTCCGACGCGGACCACATCGCAGGCTTTGCCGTGTGGAACAGCTCGTTTCAGGCCCAGGCCCTGCAGGCAGGCATACGGCCCGACACCGTGCGCAATGTGTTGGCCACCGCGCAGTGGCAACCCCGCGTGGTGGAGCTGGACCGCGCCCAGCCCGAGTTCACCCGCACCCCGTGGGCTTACCTTGACAGTGCCGTGTCGCCGCAGCGTGTGGCGCAGGGCCAGGCCAAGCTGGCCGAGCATGCGGCGGCGCTGCAGGCCGCGTCGGCACGCTACGGCGTGCCTGCGGCGGTGATTACCGCCATCTGGGGTATGGAAAGCAACTACGGCAGCAACTTCGGCACCTTCCGGACGGTGGATGCGCTGGCCACCCTGGCCTACGAAGGCCGGCGCCGCGCCTGGGCGCAGAACGAGCTGTTGGCGGCCCTGCGCATCATCGACCAGGGGGACATCGCCGCAGACCGCATGATCGGGTCCTGGGCAGGCGCCATGGGGCACACGCAGTTTCTTCCGTCCGTGTTCTTGCGCCACGCCGTCGATGCCGACGGGGACGGCCACCGCGACATCTGGGGCAGCGTGCCGGACGTGGCTGCATCCACGGCGGCATTCCTGGCTGGCGAGGGCTGGCGGCGAGGCGAGATCTGGGGCGCTGAAGTGAAGCTGCCTGCAAGCTTCGACCACGCGCGCACGGAACTCAGCGTGCGCCAGAGCTCTGCCCAGTGGGCGGCAGAAGGTGTTCAAACCATGGACGGGCAGGCTTTGCCGGCGCTGGAGGCTGCCTCGGTGCTGGCACCGGCGGGCGCCCGCGGCCCTGCATTTTTGGTGGGCCACAACTTTCGCACACTGCTGCGCTACAACAATGCCGTGACCTACGCGCTGGGCGTGGCCCAGTTGTCACAGCAGATCGAAGGCGGGGCGGCCATCCTGGCAGTGTGGCCCCGCGACCTGCCCGCGTTGTCGCGTGAGCAAGTGCAGGCGCTGCAGATGGCGTTGAACGAGCGGGGGTTTGACACGGGCAGCCCTGACGGAGTGCTGGGCCCGGCCACCCGCGCGGGCCTCAGGCGCTATCAGCAAAGCGAGGGCCTGGTGGCCGACGGGTACGCAACGACCGAGTTGCTGACCCGCCTGAAAGGTTCGGCAGGCCCAGCGGCGGCATCTACCGCAATCCCCGCCCGATAGCCGGTAAATGCGGCAAAAGGGACGCTGCGGACAAGCCGCAGCGCCTGATGCATTGGGTCAGAGCCCTGTGCTGCGCTTGACGGCGTCAGAGTGCAGGGCTTCGCTCAGCTGGTCGACGATCATCGCCCATGGCGCGTCGGCCTTGAGCTGCTCCACCAGAAACTGGCGCTGCGCATCGCTCCAGTATTCCGCTTCGCCCAACGCCACTTCGGTGGGCAGCTGGTGGCTTTTAATAAAGTCGGCGATTCCCTGCTCGCTCTCATCGAGGCCCAGCTGCAGGAAAAGGTTGGTCATGGTGGGTTCAGTGGTGATCATGGGCAAGGCTCCTTGTTGTGAATACGCTGGCAACAAACGGTCAGTGAATGACCTCCAGCGATGCGTGTGTTGAACATAGCAGCTTGTGCTGTGGCTTAAAGCCCGACTCTGCCCGCCCAGGGCGGTTTTCTGCAATTTGAGCTTTTGCCTCAAGGTCTCCGCATGGAATGTCTTGCGCGCAGTAGAGCCGACGGCTGACAGACGCGCGTGTGTGCAAACACTGCCATCGCCCCACCTCCCCCCAAAGAAAAAGCCAGCCATCTCGATGATGGCTGGCTTGATCGAAAGACGTACCGAGCGGCTTGACGGGCCGCCGATGCCATGTGTGGCTCTGCAGGGTCCGCTCTGGAAGCCTGTCCGGATGATCAGGTGACTACCAAGTTACCCATCATTAAAGGGTCACCTGGCCGCCGCCTCCTCAGTCGGCCGTCGCCTCTTCCGGCTCGGTCGGCTCGGACTTGGCCGAACGTTCCTTCTTGGTCACCGGCTGGATATCCAACAGCACCTCGGGAGTTTCCACGCCCTTGTCGTCGGTCTTCACCTCGATGTCGACCGTCAGGCGTCCACCGTCCGTGAGGCGGCCGAACAGCAGTTCGTCGGCCAGCGCGCGGCGGATGGTGTCCTGGATCAGGCGCTGCATCGGACGCGCGCCCATCAGCGGATCGAAGCCCTTCTTGGCCAGGTGCTTTCGCAGCGTGTCGGTGAAGGTGACTTCCACCTTCTTCTCGGCCAGTTGCGTTTCCAGTTGCAGCAGGAACTTGTCCACCACGCGCAGGATGATCTGCTCGTCAAGCGCCTTGAAGTTGACGATGGCGTCCAACCGGTTGCGGAACTCGGGCGTGAACAGGCGCTTGATGTCGCCCATTTCGTCGCCCGCCTGCCGCGGGTTGGTGAAGCCAATGGTCGCCTTGTTCATGGTCTCGGCGCCAGCGTTCGTGGTCATGATGATGAGCACGTTGCGGAAGTCGGCCTTGCGGCCGTTGTTGTCCGTCAGCGTCCCATGGTCCATGACCTGCAGCAGCACGTTGAAGATGTCCGGGTGCGCCTTCTCGATTTCGTCGAGCAGCAGCACCGCGTGCGGCTTCTTCGTGATGGCTTCGGTCAGCAGGCCACCCTGGTCGAACCCGACGTAGCCCGGAGGCGCGCCGATCAGGCGGCTCACGGCATGGCGCTCCATGTACTCCGACATGTCGAAGCGGATCAGCTCGATGCCCATGATGTAGGCGAGCTGCTTGGCCGCTTCGGTCTTGCCGACGCCCGTGGGGCCGCTGAACAGGAACGAGCCGATCGGCTTGTCGCCCTTGCCCAGGCCCGAGCGCGCCATCTTGACGGACGACGCCAGCACTTCGAGTGCCTTGTCCTGGCCGAACACCACGCTCTTGAGGTCACGCTCCAGCGTCTGCAGCTTCCCGCGGTCGTCGTTGGAGACATTGGCCGGCGGAATGCGCGCGATCTTGGCCACGATCTCTTCGATCTCGGCCTTGCCGATGGTCTTCTTGCGCTTGCTCGGCACCATGATGCGCTGGGCAGCACCGGCTTCATCGATGACGTCGATCGCCTTGTCGGGCAGATGGCGGTCATTGATGTACTTGGCGCTCAACTCGGCCGCGGCTTGCAGGGCGGCCGCAGCGTACTTCACGCTGTGGTGCTCTTCGAAGCGCGACTTAAGGCCCTTCAGGATGTCGATGGTTTCCTGCACCGTGGGCTCGACCACGTCCACCTTCTGGAAACGGCGCGACAGCGCGGCGTCTTTTTCGAAGATGCCACGGTATTCCGTGAAAGTGGTCGCGCCGATGCACTTGAGCTGGCCGCTGGACAGCGCCGGCTTGAGCAGGTTGGATGCATCGAGCGTGCCGCCAGAGGCTGCACCCGCACCGATCAGGGTATGGATCTCGTCGATGAACAGGATGGCGTTGGGCTTGTCCTTGAGCGACTTGAGCACGCCCTTCAGACGCTGCTCGAAGTCGCCGCGGTACTTGGTGCCCGCCAGCAGTGCGCCCATGTCGAGCGAATACACCACGGCCTCGGCCAGGATTTCCGGCACGTCGTTTTGCGTGATGCGCCAGGCCAGGCCCTCGGCAATCGCCGTCTTGCCCACGCCGGCTTCACCCACCAGCAGCGGGTTGTTCTTGCGGCGGCGGCACAGGATCTGGATCGTGCGCTCGACCTCGTAGTGGCGGCCGATCAGCGGATCGATCTTGCCTTCCTTGGCGGCCTGGTTCAGGTTCTGGGTGAACTGCTCCAGGGGCGACGCCTTTTCGCTGCGCTCGCCGCCACCGCCCTCTTCGCCTTCAGCCTGGTTTTCGGCCTTGGCGGGTTCTGGCGGCTCGCCCTTCTTGATGCCGTGGGCGATGAAGTTCACCACGTCCAGGCGCGTCACACCCTGCTGGTGCAGGTAGTACACGGCGTGCGAATCCTTCTCTCCGAAGATGGCCACCAGCACGTTGGCGCCGGTGACTTCCTTCTTGCCGTTGCCCGTGGACTGCACGTGCATGATGGCGCGCTGGATCACACGCTGGAAGCCCAGCGTGGGTTGCGTGTCCACCTCATCAGTGCCTGCCACCTGGGGCGTGTTGTCTTTAATGAAGTTCGACAGCGATGAGCGCAAATCATCGATGTTGGCCGAACATGCGCGCAGCACTTCCGCTGCGCTGGGGTTATCGAGCAGTGCCAGCAGCAGATGCTCCACGGTAATGAATTCGTGGCGTTGCTGGCGGGCCTCAACAAAGGCCATGTGCAAGCTGACTTCCAGTTCCTGGGCAATCATGTGAACTCCTTTGTGCTTGCGTGGAAGGGATAACTTTAGATCGGGACAAAAGACCTGTTATTCAACAGGCTCACTGACACATTGCAGTGGGTGGCCCGCCTTGAGGGCGGCGTCAAGCACTTGTTCCACCTTGGTGGCTGCCACGTCGCGGGAATACACCCCGCAGACGCCTTTGCCATCGAGATGAATTTTCAACATGATCTGGGTCGCTTGTTCACGGTCCTTGCTGAAGAACTCCTGCAGAACCACGATGACGAACTCCATGGGGGTGTAGTCGTCATTGAGCATGACCACCTGGTACATCTGCGGCGGCTGGGTCTTTTGGGTGCGTCTTTCGAGCACGACCGAACCGCCATCATCCCGCGCTGGCCGTATGACGGGCGGCGCGGTGGGGGGTGAAGGTGGTTTAGTTGCCATGAAAATCATTCTAGCCATCCGCGCGGCCTGCTGCCGCGAGAGAAATCTGGCGTTGATCCTGTTTTTTTCAAGGTCATGCCCCATCGCCTTACCCGTGGTCGTACACCACGGTCGCCGAACCGGTGCCCACCTGGGCCGTCCAGGCGGCCAGCGCGGCGTCGGTGGGGTAGAAACGCGCGTTTTCACCGAGTTGCAGTTCCGCCACGGCAGCAGCCCCCTCGGCGGCGCAGCGTACGCCCATGCGCACCTTGAGGCCGTGCACCAGCGAGTCGCCCTCGGGTATTTCCTCGCGGCGCGGCGGAAACTCGCGCACCAGGCGCGGCACGTCCGGCCCCTTGTCGCCTACCTGCACATGCAGGTATTTGCCAAAACGGCAACGCGCCCCGGCCAGGTCCCACACCTGCTGGACCTTCACCCGCAGCCCGCCGCTGAAATGATCGAGCTGCAAGCGGCCCATCATGACCACGAACTCGTCTTCCTTGAGCTGGTTGCGGTAGGTATTGAGCAGCGCCTCGTCGGCCGATGCCTCGATGACGGCGGACTTGTCGTCAAGCTTGAACAACGCCAGCTTGCCGCGCTGCCCGTTGATGACGCGAAAGTCGCTGATGATGCCGGCGAGCACCTGGGACTCGCGGCTGTCGAGCAATTCTTCGATGGACGTGCGAACGAAGCGCCGCACCTCGGTGGCGACCTCGTCGAACAGGTGGCCCGACAGGTAGAAGCCCACCGCGGTCTTCTCGAGCGTGAGCCGTTCCTTGATGCCCCAGGGCAGCGCGTCGACAAGTTCGGGCTCCTGCGTGCTGGAGCCGTGCGCGTCGTCGCCCATCATGTCAAACAACCCGCCCTGGTTCACGTTGGCCAACGTGGCAGCAGCAAAGTCGAAGGCCCGGTCGATGGAGGCGACCATCGCGGCGCGGTTCATGTTGATCGAGTCGAACGCGCCAGCCTTGATCAACGCCTCCACCGAACGCTTGTTCATGCGCGCCTTGTCCACGCGCAGGCAGAAATCGAACAGGCTCTTGAACGGCCCGGTGGTGGAGCCGTTCGGCCCTTCGCCCCGGCCTTCACGCGCCGCCACGATCGCCTCGACGGCCTGCTGGCCCGTGCCTTTCACCGCGCCCAGGCCGTAGCGGATGATCTTGTCGGTCACAGGCTCGAAGCGGTACTTGCCACGGTTCACGTCCGGCGGTTCGAAGGTGATGCCGAAGTGCTTCACCGCATCCTCGAACAGCACCTTGAGCTTGTCGGTGTCGTCCATTTCCACCGTCATGTTGGCGCAGAAGAACTCGGCGGTGAAGTGCACCTTGAGCCAGCCGGTGTGGTACGCCAGCAGGGAATACGCGGCGGCGTGCGACTTGTTGAAGCCGTAGCCCGCAAACTTCTCCATCAGGTCGAACACTTCGTCGGCCTTGGCTTGGTCGATGCCGTGGGTGGCCAGGGCACCGGCGCGGAACTTCTCGCGGTGCTCGGCCATTTCTTCGGCCTTCTTCTTGCCCATGGCGCGGCGCAGCAGGTCGGCGCCGCCCAGGCTGTACCCGCCCAGGATCTGCGCGGTCTGCATCACCTGCTCCTGGTAGACCATGATGCCGTAGGTCTCGCTGAGCATGTCGGCCACGGCGGGGTGCGGATACTCGACGACCTCCTTGCCGTGCTTTCGGTTCACGAAGCTGGGGATCAGGTCCATGGGACCGGGGCGGTACAGCGCATTCAGCGCGATCAGATCTTCCAGGCGGCTGGGGCGCGCCTCTTTCAGCATGCCCTGCATGCCGCGGCTTTCAAACTGGAACACGGCCTCGGTCTTGCCCTCGGAGAACAGCCGGTAGGTCGGTCCGTCGTCCAGCGGAATGTTCTCGTACGCAAAGTTCTCCTGGCCCTTGTGGCGCTTCATGATGAACTCGCGCGCAATCTCCAGGATGGTGAGCGTGGCCAAGCCCAAGAAGTCGAACTTCACCAGGCCGATGGCTTCCACGTCGTCCTTGTCGTACTGACTCACGGCCGACTCGCTGCCGGGCTGCTGATACAGCGGGCAAAAATCGGTGAGCTTGCCCGGCGCGATCAGCACGCCCCCGGCATGCATGCCGATGTTGCGGGTCATGCCTTCCAGCTTTTGCGCCATCTCGATAATGGTCTTGACGTCTTCTTCCTTGCGCAGGCGCTCGTAGAGCATGGGCTCGAGCTCGAGCGCGTAGTTGTTCTTGTCGCCCTCCTTCTTCACCTCAGGCGGGTACGCCAGGGTGTACGACATGCCGGGCTTGCCGGGCACGAGCTTGGAGATGCCGTCGCAGAACATGTAGCTCATGTCCATCACACGGCCCACGTCGCGGATGGCCGCCTTGGCCGCCATGGTGCCGAAGGTGGCGATCTGGCTCACGGCGTTCTTGCCGTACTTGTCCTTCACGTAGTCGATCACGCGGTCGCGGTTGGACTGGCAAAAGTCGATGTCGAAGTCGGGCATGGACACCCGCTCAGGGTTCAGGAAGCGTTCGAACAGCAGGTTGTATTCCAGCGGGTCCAGGTCGGTGATCTTGAGCGCATAGGCCACCAGCGAGCCCGCACCCGAACCACGACCCGGCCCCACTGGGCAACCGTTGGCCTTGGCCCACTGGATGAAGTCCCCCACGATGAGGAAGTAGCCCGGGAAACCCATCTTGAGGATGGTGCCAAGCTCGAACTCCAGGCGCTCCACATAGCGCGGGCGCTCCTTGTCGCGCTTGGCCTCGTCGGGGAAGAGGTGCTTCAAGCGCGCTTCCAACCCTTCGAACGACGCAAACCGAAAGTATTCGTCGGCCGGCATGCCGTTGGGCGTCGGAAAATCGGGCAGTTGCGGCTTGCCCAGCACCAGCGTCAGGTTGCAGCGCTTGGCCACTTCCAGGGTGTTGGTGATGGCCGTGGGCACATCGGCGAACAACACCTGCATCTCGGCACTGGACTTGAAATACTGCTCGCGCGTGAACTTGCGCACCCGGCGCTGGTTGGCCAGGATCTCGCCTTCGGCAATGCAGATGCGCGCTTCGTGGGCCTCGTAATCCTCGGCCGTCGCGAACTGCACCGGGTGCGTGGCCACCACGGGCAGGCTCAGCCGTGCAGCCAGTTGCACGGCGGCTATGACATGGGCCTCGTCGTCCGCACGGCCGGCGCGCTGGATCTCCATGTAGAAGCGGTGGGGAAAGATACCCGCCAGTTCCAGCGCCAAGTTGGCGGCCCCGGCGTCGTCCCCCTTCATCAGCGCCTGGCCCACCGGCCCGGCCTGCGCCCCCGCCAAGGCAATCAGGCCCTCGCCCAGTTCACGCAGCCAGTCCCAGGTGCACACGGGCACGTTCTTGACGATGTTGCGCGTCCAGGCGCGCGCCAGCAGTTCGCACAGATTCAGGTAGCCCTGCTTGTTCTGCACCAGCAGCACGATGCGCGCCGGAGGGCCGGACTCCGAGGCGACGTTGACTTCGGCCCCGATCAGCGGCTTGACACCTTTACCACGCGCTTCCTTGTAAAACTTGATGGCGCCGAAAAGGTTGTTGAGGTCGGTGATGGCCAGAGCGGGCTGGCCGTCCTTGGCGGCAGCCTTGGCCACCTCATCGATTCGGTTGGTACCGTCAACGACGGAAAACTCGGTGTGCAGGCGCAGGTGAACAAACATAGGGGGCCATTGTAAAAAGTCCGGCGGCCTGCCCGGCAGAAAACTCGCGATACCCACGCATCTGGGGGTGGTGCCGCGCCCAGTACAATGCCCTTTTGCCTCCCAGGCCCCAGGCCGGATCGAGACCGGCTGGCACAGGGCAGTCCTCGCCGCGACAGCGGCCAGCGCTCTGGCCAGCCAGGCACACTCTGTTTCTTTTTTGCTGAAAGCCTCTTTCGATGCTGCGTGCTCCACTGCCCCTTGTCTCCGCCTTGCTGGTCGCTGGTCTGCTGGCAGCCTGCTCCACCACCACCGACGACAAGACGGCCGGCTGGAGCCCCAACCGCATCCATTCGGAAGCCAAGGATGAAATGAACAGCGGCGCCTACGACAAGGCGATCCCGCTGCTCGAAAAGCTCGAAGGCCGCGCTGCGGGTACGCCGCTGGCGCAGCAGGCCCAGCTGGACAAGGCCTACGCGCACTACAAGGCCGGCGAAAAAGCCCAGGCCATTGCCACGCTGGACCGCTTCATGAAGCTGCATCCAGCCAGCCCGGCCCTCGACTACGCGCTGTACCTGAAGGGGCTGGTCAACTTCAACGACAACCTGGGCCTGTTCTCGTTCATCTCGCGCCAGGACCTGTCCGAGCGCGACCAGAAGGCCGCCAAGGATTCGTTCGAGTCGTTCAGCGAATTGGCCACGCGGTTCCCTGATTCGCGTTACGCGCAGGACGCACGCCAGCGCATGACCTACATCGTGAACTCTCTGGCCCAGTACGAAGTGCACGTGGCACGCTACTACTTCCAGCGCGGCGCCTATGTGGCTGCCATCAGCCGGGCACAAGTGGCCCTGGCCGACTACCAGGGCGTGCCGGCCCTCGAAGAAGCGCTGTACATCCTCATCCAGTCGTACGACGCACTGGGCATGACCCAGCTGCGCGACGATGCACGCCGGGTGATGGACACCTCGTACCCGCAGAGCGCTTATCTGCGCGGTGATGTCAAGGGCAAGTCGGATCCGTGGTGGAAGGTCTGGTAAGCGCGACCAGCGCTTCATTGAATTCCTGGTCCGATTCCAGCCGCCGCATGGGTGGCAGCGCAGCCAGCAATCGCTTGCCATAGCCCATGGTGACCAGGCGTGTGTCGCCCACCACCAGAATGCCCCGATCGGTCTCACGCCGAATCAACCGGCCAGCGCCCTGCTTGAGGGCGACCGCGGCCTCCGGCAGCGCATAGGCCTTGAAGGCCTTGCCGCCGGATTTTTCGATGCGCTGGGTGCGCGCCTCGACCAAAGGGTCCCCGGGGGGCGGAAACGGCAGTTTATCGATGACCACCAGCTGCAAGGCGTCGCCCGGCACGTCGAACCCCTCCCAGAACGTGGCGGACGCCACCAGGATGCAGCCGGGCTGGCCATGGTCCGATCCCTCGCGAAAGCGCTCCATCAGGCGGCGCTTGGGCCCGTTGCCCTGCACCAGCACCTCCAGCGCGCCGGTGGCACCCCACCTTGCGGTCAGCGCATCGCCGATGGTGCGCAGCGCCTTGAGCGTGGTGGTGAGCACCAGGGTGCGGCCGCCCAATACCTCCGCTGCGTCGCCCACCCAGCGTGCCAAGGCGCCACTGTGGGCCGGGTCCGCCGGGGACGGTAGATGCCGCGGCACATACAGCGCCGCCTGCACCGCGTAGTCGAACGGACTGGCCACCCGCAGGATGGTCGCGTCCTGCAGACCTGCACGCTCAGTGAACCAGGTGAGTAAGTCATCGTCGCCCAGTGTGGCCGAGGTAAAGATCCACGCCCTGCCCGGGCCGGCTTCTTCGGCCGGTACCGGCCATCCATCAGGGTCCGATTCCTCTTTCGGCGCCGCCAGCAGCCGCGTGCGCATGGCCTCGGCAATGTCCAGCGGCGACTCGATCAGCCGCAATTGGCCGCCTGTGTCGACCCAGCGCACGGCGTCGGTCTGCGCGGGCCCGGCAAACCGGGCCAGGCGCGCCAGCAACTCCGAGCCCCGTTCGTACAGGCGCACAAAATCCGGGGCAATCTCGCTCACGGTGTCAAGGGCTTCCTGCGCGTCGGCACAAGCCTGGCCCACGCGGTGCAGCGCGGCGCTCCAGCCCGCCTCGCGCACACCTTCGGGCGCCTCGTCGGTCCACCGCAGCCGCTGCGCACCACGCAACTCCCCCGTGACCAGAACCAGATCGCGCGCGGCATGGTCCACATGGGCGGCCAGGCCCTGCCAGTCGGCCAGCCCGCGGGCGTGCTGCAGGCCCGTGGCCAACAGGTCGCGACCAAAATCCGTGATCTGCCCGGTGGAGAGCTGCAACCCGAGAAACTGAACGCCTGTCTCATTGATCTGATGCGCTTCATCAAACACGACCACACGCACCGAAGGCAGCAGCTCTGCCATACCGGACTCGCGCACCGCTACGTCGGCAAAGAACAAATGGTGGTTGATGACCACGATGTCCGCAGCCAAGGCTTCGCGGCGGGCCAGGTGCACGTGGCATTCCCGAAACCGCGGGCACTGCGAACCCAGGCAGTTCTCGCGGGTGGAGGTGACCAGCGGAATCACGGGCGAACGGTCGTCCAGGCCCGTCAGTTCGGACAGGTCGCCCGAGCGCGTGCTGCGGGACCACTCCTCGACCTTGGCCAGAACGCGGGCCACGCCGCGCTCCTGCCCCAGCGCATCGTGACGGGCTTGCTCCATCCGGTACAAGCACAAATAACTTCCGCGCCCCTTGAGCAGCGCCATGCGCACCGGCAAACCAAGGGTCTGGGCCAGCAGCGGAAGGTCGCGCGCAAACAGCTGGTCCTGCAGCGCCTTGGTGGCGGTAGACAGCAACACGCGCTCGCCGCTGAGGAGCGCGGGGACGAGATAGGCGAAGGTCTTGCCCACCCCCGTGCCGGCCTCGACCACCAGCGCACCGCCCTCCTCCATCGTCCTCGCCACGGCGGCTGCCATGCGGGTCTGCCCGTCGCGGGGCTGAAAATGCGGGTCGGCCCGCGCCAGCACCCCGAACGGCGCGAACACCTCCTGCACCATGTCGGCCAGAGCCATCAGCAAGGCTCCTTCAGATCGCCAACCGCTACGCGCGGCAACGCATGGACGCACGCAAGCAGACCAACGACTTTCAGCGGCGGGCGGCGGTGGGGGAGGAACACTGTCGCTTCAGCCAGTGCGCACAACGCGGCGAAGCGAATACACACCGGAGGGTCAGCGAACCACCGGCGGAACGTGAAAAATGGAGGATTCAAGGCAAAGCAGCCATGGGTTGGCAAAAATGCCACAGGCGGGCAGATAATAAGCGTTTGGCCCACGCTCTGCGACGGCCGTTCCTGCACGCGCCCACACAATCCACAGCATGACCAAAGCCTTTCGCCTCATTGCGTCCACCGGCATCCACAAGGGCGACCGGGAGTACCAGCAAGACCAGGTGGCACTGATCTCGCACGAACGGCACAACGGCTGCGTGCTGGGCGTCATCGCCGACGGCATGGGTGGCCGCAGCGGCGGGCGCAAGGCATCCGACCAGGTCATGATGACCGCGCGCCAGTTGTTCGAGCGCTACTCGCCCGACACGGACGACCCGGTGTCCATGCTCAAGAGCATGGTGGAAGAAGCCCACATCGTCATTCGCCTCACGGCCATCTCGGCCGAGCAGGAACCGCACAGCACGATCGCGGCCTTCCTCATCAACCCCCGCGGGGACTGCCATTGGGTGCATGCGGGCGATTCGCGGATTTACCACTTTCAGGGTGCGCGCATGGTGTTTCGAACCAGCGACCATTCCTATGTGCAGGCGCTGGTGGACCGCGGTGAACTCACCGAGGCCGAAGCCAACAACCACCCCCACTCGAACATCCTGGTGGGCTGCCTGGGCACCGAGAGCGACCCTCCCATCACCACCCACGTGATCCCCCAACTGCAACCCGGCGATACGCTGATGGCCTGCAGCGACGGCGTGTGGCACTACTTCTCGCCCACGGAACTCGGGTCGGTGGTCGATTCGCTCTCGCCCCGCGAAGCGACGGAGTTCCTTATCGAGAAGGCCCGTTCGCGGGCGCGCGGAGGCGGCGACAACCTGTCGCTGGTGATCGTGAAGATGGAAGCGTTGGTGGAAGAAAAGAAGGTGCCGCGCCTCCACCCGGCCGAGGCAGGCCGCCCCTGAGGGGCGCGTGGGCACGGCAAGGTCGCGACCTCGTTACCTGCCGCTCTGCCCCATGCGCGAATCAGATGAGGCGCGGCCACGGTATAGCCCCCGCACGCTCCATCAGCTCTCATACAGCTACATTAGCGCTCATACAGCTGCATCATCGCTACCAACTCCGGCAGTCCGACCCGTTCACGGAGCAGCAGGTACGGGCGGCAACGGTGCTGCAGGCTTGCGCCCCTGGGCTGCTGCATCCGCTTGGGCCTTTTCGACACGCGCACGGCGCTCTTCGGCCGCGCGCAGCGCCTCGGCATGCTTGGCCCGGGCCTGTGATGCGCGCACAGCGTTTTCTGCAGCGCGGCTTTGTTGTTCCTGGGCGTTCTTTTGCACATTGCTGCGCTGCTGCTGCGCCCGCACATCTGCCTCATGGTCCCGCTGCGCCTTGGTGGCTTGCGGGTCGGCTGCCGGCTTGCGCAGCACGGCATCGGGGCCAGCGCCTGCAGGCGTGTTGGCCGGTACAGGGCGCTGCTTCTCTTCGATGGATTTTCGGCGATCTGCCGCTTTTTCCTTGCGCTCGGCATCGTTGAGTTCGATTTCCTGTGCGCGCAGCCGGGTCTCCACATCGCGCACCTGCGCCCGCACGGCCTTCAGGCAGTCCTCCGCTGCGAAGCGCTGGTAGCACGCCGCCTCATCCTTCACCTGCTGGGCTTTCACCGCTTCACGCTCGTGGCGAATGCGATCGCGCTCGGATTTGCGGTGTGCGGCAGCCGCGGCATGGGCACTGCTCTGGCCCTCGGCGGACGCAGGGGCGGATGCGGCGGCGGCAGGTGCCAATGCGGGAGCCGGCGTCCCCGCTGCAGATTGCGCCCACACGCTGGCGCCGGGTGCGCAGGCCAGCAGTGCAGCCAGGGAGAGGCCCAGGTATTTCATGTCAGCCCAGTGTCCACGTTGCGGCGCTCCAGCGCCAGGAATTCCTTGGACTGCATCTCGTTGAGCCGCGACACGGTGCGCGGAAACTCGTGCGCCAACGGCCCTTCGGTGTACAGCTGCTCAGGCGGCACGGCGGCCGACAGGATGAGTTTGACGCGGCGGTCATACAGCACGTCGACGAGCCACGTGAAGCGCCGCGCAGGCGACGCCATGCTCACGGGCATGTACGGCACGTCCGAGAGCAGCACGGTGTGGAACTGCGTGGCGATTTCGAGGTAGTCGTTCTGCGAGCGCGGGCCGCCGCACAGCGTCTTGAAATCGAACCAGACCACACCGCCCGCCTTGCGCCGGGCGCGGATCTCCCGCTGCTCGATGTGCAGCAGCGGGTCTTCGTCGTGCACTTCGGCCAGCTTGTCGAACGCCTCGCCCATCTCGGCATCGGCCTCGGGCCCGAGGGGCGTGTGGTAGAGCCTGACCTGCTCCATGGTGCGGCGGCGGTAGTCGGTGCCGTTGTCGACGTTGACCACTTCCAGCCGCTCGTTCAGCAGCGCAATCGCCGGCAGGATGCGGTCGCGGTGCAGGCCGCCCGGGTAAAGCTCGTCGGGCATGAAGTTGGAGGTGGTGACGAACCCCACCCCGTTGTCGAACAGCGATACCAGCAGCCGGTGCAGGATCATCGCGTCCGTGATGTCCGCAACATGGAACTCATCAAAGCAGATGAGCTTGTAGCGCTTGGCGATGCGCTCGCCCAGCACATCCAGCGGGTTCACCGTGCCCTGCAGGCCCACCAGCTCACGGTGCACTTCGCGCATGAATTCGTGAAAATGCAGGCGCACCTTGCGCTTCAAGGGCACGGCGTTGAAGAAGCACTCCATAAGGAAGCTCTTGCCCCGCCCCACCCCGCCGTACATGTACACGCCACGCGGAATGTCCGGCCGGTTGATGAGCTTCTTGAGCGCATTGGAACGCCGCTCCTTGTACTGCGCCCATTCGTCGGCGCAGCGCTGCAGCGCATCCACGGCCCGCAACTGCGCGGGGTCGCTTTGGTAGCCTTTGGAGGCCAGTTCGGCCAGGTAAGCCTGTTTGACAGTCACGGGATGGGCACCACTCTGATACTATGAATTTGATAGCGCCTACCGCTTGCCTGGCAAGCGGTAGGGCCGTTTTTTATTCAAATATCAGAAGTTGAGGGTACGCTTGTCCACGGCCAGAGCCGCTTCCTTGGTGGCTTCGCTCAAGCTGGGGTGTGCGTGGCAGATGCGTGCGATGTCTTCGCTGCTGGCCTTGAACTCCATGGCCACCACGGCTTCGGAGATCAGCTCGCTGGCCTGTGGGCCCACGATGTGCACGCCCAGGATTTCATCGGTGTCGGCATCGGCCAGCATCTTAACCATGCCGGTCGTGTCGCCCAGCGCCCGTGCGCGGCCGTTCGCCAGGAACGGGAAGGTACCGGCCTTGTACTTGACGCCGTCGGCCTTGAGCTGCTGCTCGGTGCGGCCCACCCAGGCGATCTCGGGGCTGGTGTAGATGACCCAGGGCACGGTGTTGAAGTTGACATGGCCGTGTTGGCCGGCAATGCGCTCGGCCACGGCAACGCCTTCTTCTTCGGCCTTGTGCGCCAGCATCGGTCCGCGCACCACGTCGCCCACCGCCCACACGCCGGGCAGGTTGGTCTTGCAGTCTGCATCGACGACGATGGCACCGCGCTCGTCCAGGGCCAGGCCCACGGCTTCGGTATTCAGGCCGATGGTATTGGGCACGCGGCCGATGGAGACGATGAGCTTGTCCACGTCCAGCGACAGGGCTTCGCCCTTGGCGTTGGTGTAGGCGATGGAGACGCCCTTCTTGCCGGTCTTGATCTCGCCGACCTTCACACCGAGCTCGATCTTCAGGCCCTGCTTGTCGAAGGCCTTCTTGGCTTCCTTGGCGATCTGCTCGTCCACCGCACCCAGGAACGTGGGCAGGCCTTCGAGAATGGTCACTTCAGCACCCAGGCGACGCCACACCGAACCCATCTCCAGGCCGATCACGCCCGAGCCGATGAGGCCGAGTTTCTTGGGCACGGCGCCCACGCGCAGCGCGCCGTCGTTGGACAGCACGAACTCTTCATCGAACGGCGTGCCGGGCAGCGCACGGGCGTTGGAGCCGGTGGCGATGATGATCTGCTTGCCCGTGATGGACTCTTCAGCGGCGCCTGCCACCTTGATCTCGTAACCACCTTCGGCGGCTTTGACGAACGAGCCGCGGCCGTGGAAGAAGCTGACCTTGTTCTTCTTGAACAGGTACAGGATGCCGTCGTTGTTCTGCTTCACGACGGTGTCCTTGCGGGCGATCATCTTGGCCACGTCCATCTTGACGTCGCTGGCCGTGATGCCGTGCTCGGCAAAGTGCTTGTTGGCGTGCTCGAAATGCTCGGACGACTGCAGCAGCGCCTTGGACGGAATGCAGCCCACGTTGGTGCAGGTGCCGCCCGGTGCGGGGCCGCCCTTTTCGTTCTTCCACTCGTCGATACAGGCCACGTTGAAGCCCAGCTGGGCAGCGCGGATGGCGGCGATGTAGCCGCCGGGGCCGCCACCGATGACGATCACGTCGAATTGTTTGCTCATGTCGGTCTCACTCAATCAATCGTTCATTGGAAAAAAACCCACCGGCGGAATTGGCACAAGCCAGCCGCACGAGTGGGTCCATCAGATGCATCTCAAAGGGCGCTACGCGCCACTCCCAACGGCCTCTGAGACGCACGGCGCCCTACCAGCGACCGCCGCGCAAGGGCCGCCCCGCCGCGCTGGCGGTGTCCCCCTTCCCGAATTGCGCAGCAATTCGAGAGAAGGGGGAAGGCGCGAAGCGACTCAGGGGGTTGCATCTCAAATATCGAAGAGCAGGCGCGATGGGTCTTCCAGGGCGTCCTTCATCGCCACCAAGCCCAGCACGGCTTCGCGGCCGTCGATGATGCGGTGGTCGTAGGACATGGCCAGATAGTTCATCGGGCGCACCACGACCTGGCCGTTCTCGACCATGGCGCGGTCCTTGGTGGCGTGCACGCCCAGGATGGCGGATTGGGGTGGGTTGATGATGGGGGTGGACATCATCGAGCCAAAGGTGCCGCCGTTCGAGATAGAGAACGTGCCACCGGTCATCTCTTCAATGCCCAGCTTGCCTTCGCCAGCCTTCTTGCCGAATTCGGCAATCTTCTTTTCGATGTCGGCGAAGCTCATCTGGTCTGCATTGCGCAGGATGGGCACCACCAGACCACGGGGCGAGCCCACGGCGATACCGATGTCGAAGTAACCGTGGTAGACGATGTCGTTGCCGTCCACCGATGCGTTCAGCACGGGGTACTTCTTGAGGGCGTGCACGGCGGCCTTCACGAAGAAGGACATGAAGCCCAGCTTGGTGCCGTGTTCCTTCGTGAAGGAGTCCTGGAACTTCTTGCGCAGGTCCATCACGGGGGCCATGTTCACTTCATTGAACGTGGTCAGGATGGCGTTGGTCGACTGCGATTGCAGCAGACGCTCGGCCACACGGGCGCGCAGGCGGCTCATGGGCACACGCTGCTCAGGGCGACCGCTCAAGTCTTCCTTGGGAGCAGGGGCCGACACCTGCGGCAGCGCCTTGGTGGGCACGCCGGTAGGGATCGTGCTGGGGGCTGCCACGGCAGCCTTGGCGGTACCGCCAGCGCCACCAGCGACTGCGCCGAGCACGTCGCCCTTGGTCACGCGGCCATCCTTGCCCGTGCCGGCCACGGCCGATGCGGACAGGTTGTTCTCGGCCAGCAGCTTGGCTGCGGCAGGCATCGCCACGTCGCCCTTGGAGCCGCCAGCAGCGGCTGGGGCTGCTGCCACGGCAGCGGCAGGTGCTGCGGCAGCAGCAGCAGGGGCTGCAGCGGGTGCAGCAGCACCGGCCTTGCCTTCGGTATCGATCTTGGCGATGAGCTGGTCGGCCACCACCGTGGCGCCGTCGCCCTGGACGATTTCGGTGATCACGCCGGCGGATGGTGCGGGCACTTCCAGCACCACCTTGTCGGTTTCGATCTCGATGAGGATTTCGTCCACGGCCACGGCATCACCGGCCTTCTTCTTCCAGGTCAGCATGGTGGCTTCTGCCACGGATTCGGACAGCTGGGGGACTTTGACTTCTACGATAGCCATATCAATTCTTTCGGAATGGGGTTCTGTTCTGTTCTGTGCAATCGGGGGTTGCCGGCCTTACTTGGTCAGGACAAAACCCTTGAGCTTGGCAAACGCGCCATCCACCAGCGCCTTTTGCTGCTCCTGGTGCAGGTGCGAATAACCGACGGCAGGCGATGCCGATGCCGCGCGGCCGGAGTAACCCAGCTTCTGGCCTTCGAGCATGTTCTCGTGGATGTTGTGCTGGATGAAG
Organism: Acidovorax sp. LjRoot194; assembly: GCF_964253015.1. NCBI lineage: Bacteria > Pseudomonadati > Pseudomonadota > Betaproteobacteria > Burkholderiales > Comamonadaceae > Acidovorax > Acidovorax sp. LjRoot194. The sequence goes on from NZ_CAXUQB020000001.1 coordinate 3,344,495, forward strand.
AACCAGGCGCCCTGGTTTTGTGGCTCGTCCTGGCACCACACGATGTCCGTGACGTTGGGGTACTTCTTGAGCTCGGCAGCAAACGCCTTGTGCGGGAACGGATACAACTGCTCGACACGGATGATGACCACGTCGTCGTCTTCACGCTCGGTGCGCTTCTTCACGAGGTCGTAGTACACCTTGCCAGAGCAAGCGATCACGCGCTTGATCTTGGCGGCCTTCTTGGCGATGGCTTCGTCCTGCTCCGGGATCACCGTCTGGAAGCTGCCCTTGGTGAACTCGGACAGCGGCGAGGTCGCGTCCTTGTTACGCAGCAGCGACTTCGGCGTCATGATGATCAGCGGCTTGCGCAGATCACGCACCATCTGGCGGCGCAGGATGTGGAAGATCTGGCTGGCCGTCGTAGGCTGCACCACCTGCATGTTGGCATCGGCCGACAGCTGCATGAAGCGCTCCAGGCGCGCCGAGCTGTGCTCAGGGCCCTGGCCTTCGTAGCCGTGGGGCAGCATCAGGGTGATGCCGTTCACACGGCCCCACTTCACTTCGCCCGAGGCGATGAACTGGTCGATCACGACCTGCGCGCCGTTGGCGAAGTCGCCGAACTGGGCTTCCCAGATCACCAGGGTGTTGGGGTCGTTCGATGCGTAGCCGTACTCGAAGCCCAGCACCGCCTCTTCGGACAGGATGGAGTCGATCACGACGAACGGAGCCTGGTTCTCGCTCACGTTCTGTAGTGGCACGTAGGTACCGATGTCCCACTTCTCGCGCTTTTGGTCATGGATGACCGAGTGGCGGTGCGTGAAGGTACCGCGACCGCAGTCTTCGCCCGACAGGCGCACCGGGAAGCCACTGGCCACCAGCGATGCGAAAGCCATGTGCTCGCCCATGCCCCAGTCCACCGGGATGTCGCCACGGCCCATGGCAGCGCGGTCGTCGTACACCTTCTTGACCAGCTGGTGCGGCGTCACGCTTTCAGGGATGGTCGTGATCTTCTCGGCCAGGCGCTTCCACTCGGCCAACGGGATGGCGGTGTCGCCAGCGTCCGTCCACTTCTTGCCCAGGAACGGGCTCCAGTCCACTGCGTACTTGCTCTTGAAGTTGGTCAGCACGGGGTCGATGGTGTGCTTGCCCGAGTCCATGGCGGCGCGGTAGGCCTTGACCATGTCGTCGCCCAGCGTCTCGCCCAGGCCTTGCGTGGCCAGTTTGTCGGCATACAGCTTGCGCGTGCCGGGGTGCTGGCCGATCTTCTTGTACATCAGCGGCTGCGTCAGAGCAGGTGTGTCCTGCTCGTTGTGGCCCAGCTTGCGGAAACAAATGATGTCCACGACCACGTCCTTCTGGAACTCCATGCGGAACTCCAGAGCGAGCTGGGTGGCCAAGACCACGGCTTCAGGGTCGTCGCCGTTCACGTGCAGCACGGGCGACTCGACCATCTTCACGATGTCGGTGCAATACAGCGTCGAGCGGGCATCGCGCGGGTCGGACGTGGTGAAGCCGATCTGGTTGTTGATGATGATGTGCACCGTGCCGCCCGTGGAATAACCACGGGTCTGCGCCAGCGCCAGGGTTTCCTGGTTCACGCCCTGGCCGGCAAAGGCCGCGTCACCGTGCACCAGCACGGGCAGCACCTGCTTGCCGAACGGGTCGGCACGGCGGTCCATACGGGCGCGCACCGAGCCTTCGACCACCGGGTTCACGATTTCAAGGTGGGACGGGTTGAACGCCAGCGACAGGTGAACCGGGCCGCCAGGGGTGGTCACGTCGGAGCTAAAGCCCTGGTGGTACTTCACGTCACCCGATGGCAGGTCTTCGGGCGCCGTGTGGTCGAATTCGGCGAACAGGTCCTTGGGCATCTTGCCCAGGGAGTTGACCAGCACGTTCAGGCGACCGCGGTGGGCCATGCCGATCACGATTTCCTGCACGCCCTTGGCGCCGGCAGACTGGATCAGCTCGTCCATCGCGGCGATGAAGCTTTCACCGCCTTCGAGCGAAAAGCGCTTTTGGCCGACGTACTTGGTGTGCAGGAAGCGCTCCAGGCCTTCGGCGGCCGTCAGGCGGTCGAGGATGTGCTTTTTCTTCTCGGCGCCGAAGCTGGGCTTGCTGCGAATGGTTTCCAGCTTTTCTTGCCACCAGCGCTTCTGGTTCTGGTCGGTCGCGTACATGTACTCGACACCGATGGAGCCGCAGTAGGTTTCGCGCAGGGCATTGATCAGCTCGCGCAGCGGCAGGGATTCCTTGCCGAAGAACGTGTTGCTGGTGTTGAACACGACTTCCTGGTCGGAGTCGCTGAAGCCGTAGAAAGAGGGTTCGAGTTCGGGGATCGCGGGGCGCTCTGTGCGCTTGAGCGGGTCCAGATCGGCCCAGCGCTGGCCCACGTTGCGGTACGCGGCGATCAGCTGCTGAACGGCGGTGCGCTTGCGGCCCAGTTCGGAGTCGGCGCCTGTGGCGACAACGACCTTGGTGCCACCTTGCTTTGCGCGCTCGGCAAAGGCATTGATGACGGGGAGGTGCGGAACATCCTTGGCATTGCTGCCGTCCACGGCAGGCACATTTTGCAGTGCGTCAAAGTACTCGCGCCAGTTGTCTGGCACGCTACCTGGGTTGGCAAGGTAGTTTTCGTACATCTCTTCGACATAGGGCGCATTGCCGCCGAAGAGGTAGGTGTTGCCTTGGTAGGCTTGATAGACGGATGTCGTATCGCTCATATTCCGCTGACCTCCGCTTTCCTTGGGAAAGCATTAGTTGGTTGAGAAACCTTCCGCGACACGGCTGAACCGATTGGCGGATGCGACAGTGGCTAGGGAAGGGCCTGGTTGCGGGCGCCATTGTGCCACCGAACCGCCAACTACCCAACTTTGCGGGTCTTGCAACGGCCAAAAAAGCAGAGTCCCCCGTAGCGTGGCACCCGGCTCGCTTACAGTGCGTGTATTCCTTCGCTACGCACAACATGACGCCCGCCAACCTCCAGTCCAAAGCCTTCCTGCTGCTGTTGATCCTTGTCACCGTGGCCTTCGGGGCCATCCTGTGGCAGTTTCATGGGGCCGTCTTCTGGGGCGTGATCCTGGCCATCCTCTTTGCACCGCTGCACCGCAAACTGTTGCGGCGCATGCCCCGGCGCACCAACCTAGCGGCGCTGAGTACGCTGGCGCTTTGCCTTGTGATCGTGATCCTGCCCATGACGGCCATCACGATTTCGTTGATACAGGAAGCCACGGTGGTGTATGAGCGCATGCGCTCCGGGCAGCTCAACTTCGGGCTGTACCTGCAGCAGATCATCTCGGCCCTCCCTTCCTGGGCCGTGAACCTGCTGGAACGCCTGAACCTGACCTCGGTCACCGAGTTGCAGGACAAATTCTCGTCCGTGGCCGTGCAAGCGAGCCAGTTCGTGGCAGCCCAGGCCCTCAGCATTGGCCAGAACACCCTGGAGTTCGTGGTGAGCTTCGGCATCATGCTCTACCTGTTGTTCTTTCTGCTGCGCGACGGCAACCGGCTGGCCTTGCGCATCGGCCAGGCCACGCCGCTGGACGAAGCCCACAAGCGCCAGCTGGTCGACAAGTTCACCACAGTGATCCGTGCCACGGTCAAGGGCAACATCGTCGTGGCGGCATCGCAGGGTGCGCTGGGCGGGCTGATCTTCTGGATCCTTGGCATCCAGGGCCCTGTGCTGTGGGGCGTTCTGATGGCCTTCCTGTCGCTGCTGCCGGCCGTGGGCGCAGGCCTGATCTGGCTGCCGGTGGCCATCTACTTCCTGGCCACGGGTGCCGTGTGGCAAGGTGTGGTGCTGATTGCGTACGGCGTGTTCGTGATCGGCCTGGTGGACAACGTGCTGCGCCCCATCCTGGTCGGCAAGGATACGAAGATGCCCGACTACGTCGTGCTGATCTCGACCCTCGGCGGCATGGCCTTGTTCGGCCTGACCGGCTTTGTCATCGGGCCGGTGATTGCAGCGCTGTTCATCGCCACCTGGGATTTGTTTGCCCCCAGCGCTGGCAACCGGCCTACCCCTCCCTGATTCCACCTTGCACACCGCCGAGGCAGACCCTCACTGCCCCGGCCTTCGCAGTCCGTGAGTCGGGAGTTCGGGAGTTCGGGAGTTCGGGAGTTCGGGAGTTCGGGAGTTCGGGAGTTCGGGAGTCAATAAGAGCTTCGCCCACTGATGCCTACGTGCTAAAAACAAAGGCTAAGGGGAATCCATGAAGTTATCGAAATTTGCCGCGGCAGCGCTATTGACGGCATGTGGCCATTCTTATGCCGCCTACACGCTGACCATCGCTCAGAGCGGGCCGGACGTCGTTGCCACCGGGAACGGGTCTCTCAACACATCAGGCGCGACGTTCGCTGCAAGCGTCCCATCACCGGCATTCGTCATCCCCAACATCGGCGCGGCACTCGTGGGAGCAGCGCCAGCCAGCATCTACGCCATCACCACGGTGGGCCCCGCTGATTTCGGAACGGGCTCCAGCGCCGGGGCCTCAAGCACCACGGGTGACGCAGCAGGTTTCACCGCCGGAGCCTGGATCGCAGTGCCGGGGGGTTATGTCTCCGGCGCAGCTTTGACCCCATCGACCACCACATGGACTGGCACCACCATTGCAGCCCTGGGCCTCACCGCCGGCTCCTACACCTGGGTGTGGGGCGCCGGCCCCACCTTCGACTCATTCACAGTGGTCGTGGCTGCATCCGCCACTCCCACCAGCATTCCTACCCTGTCCGAGTGGGCCGTCATCGGACTATCGGCCGGGATAGCGCTTTGTGGATTGGCTCGCCTGCGCCAGCGGGGCACTGCACGCCGCATTTGAAGCGGCCCATTCAGAGCACGGTCCGAACCGATCGGATTGCAAGCTGGAGTCGAGAGTTGATGTGTGTCGACTGGGCCAAAAACAAAAAAGGCCCTGTATTGCTACAGGGCCTTCTGATCTTGGTGGGACGTGCGGGGGTCGAACCCACGACAAACGGATTAAAAGTCCGCTGCTCTACCAACTGAGCTAACGTCCCATCTCTTTGCAGCAACTTACTAATGGATCAATTGCTGCAAAGCCTCGGATTATAGCGTCTTTTTCGGCAGCTTTTTCGGGGACCCTGCAGCCAGTTGATCCAGAACCCAACCAGCAGCGCATTGACCGAAGGTCGCGGTCACCGCGACGACGGAACCGTAGCCGTGGCAATTCAATGAGCCGTCGCCGTCGATATTGCACGAGGCGTCCGGCGCAGCGACTGACTCTCGGCTGAACACGCAGGTGACGCCGATCTTCTTGCCCTCGCGCGGCGCGCGGTGCTCCTTGCGCAGGCGGTAACGCACCTGGGCCAGCAAGGGGTCATGGGTGGTGTTCGCAAGGTCATCCACATCGACCTTGTGCGCGTGGCGCTTGCCACCCGCCGCGCCGACCACAATGTGCAGCACACCGTTGTCGCGCGCCCAAGCGGCCATGGCCGTCTTGGCCTTAACTTGGTCGCAGGCATCGACCACGGCATCCACCGCATGCGGCAGCAAACCCGGCCAATTCTCCGGAGTAGCAAAGTCGTCAACGCAATGCACCGTGCAGGCCGGGTTGATCTGCGCAATGCGCTGCTGCATGGCCACGACCTTGGCCTGTCCGACGGTGGCGGTCAGGGCGTGGATCTGGCGGTTGATGTTGGACTCAGCGACATGGTCCATGTCCACCAGGGTGATCTGCCCCACCCCGCTGCGCGCCAAGGCCTCAGCGGTCCAGGAGCCCACGCCGCCGACGCCGATGACGGCCACATGGGCCTGGCGGATGCGGGCGGCACCCGCAACGCCATAGAGCCGCTCCAGCCCGCCAAAGCGCCGCTCCAGCTCGGCAGCCGGAACAGCGTCCGGCGAAGCGACGACCTCGGGGATCATGGTGCTTACTTCAGGCGCGACAGACGCTCTTTGGCTGCCATGGCAGCTTCAGACTGAGGGTAGGCTTTCACCAGGTCCTCCAGCGTCTTGCGGGCGGCGCGCGTGTCCTTGAGCTCGATCTGGCAGTTGGCAATCGACAATGCGGCTTCCGGTGCGCGCGCGTGGGTCGGCGCATCAGCCAGCATCAACTTGAAGTTGTTGATGGACTCCTTGTACTCGCGGGTCGCGTACTGCGCATTGCCCAGCCAGAAACGGGCCGATGGCACGAAGCCGCTGCGGGGGTACTGGCGCACAAAGGCCGCAAACGCTGCACTGGCTTCGGGGAACTTGCCCGACCGAAACACGGCCAGCGCTGCTTCGAAATCCCGCTTTTCCGCCGGATCAGCCTGAAACTCTTGGCCGTCCTGCGTGACCTTCACGGGCTCAAACTGCCGCAGGCGCTCGTCCACGCCCTGGGCGATGTCCTTCTGGCGCTTTTGCAGGTCGGCCGCATCGCGCAGCAACTGCTCGTTCTGGCCGCGCATCTTGGACTGCTCCACGCGCAGGGTTTCGATCTGCGTCTGCAGGTCGAGCAGGCTGCGGCGCAGCTGGCTGTTGTCCTCGCCCAGCCTGCGCACCTCGTCGGAAGAGCGCTGCTGGGCGGCCTGCAGGCCGTCGACCCGTTGGCGCATCTCCAGGATGGCACGGCGTGCTTCGTCATCCTCGAACAGCGCTGCGTGGCTTGCCGGCACCAACACTGCCAGCAGCGTCGCCGCTGCCAGCGCCTTGCGGGGGAAGGAAAAAGACAACGCGCGCATCAACGGTAGGACAGTTCAGCGCGGCGGTTTTGCGCGTGTGCGTCTTCCGAATTGCCAGGGGCTGCGGGCTTTTCCTTGCCGAAGCTCACGGCTTCGATCTGGTTGTCCTGCACACCCAGCAGGCCCAGAGAACGGCGCACCGCCTCAGCACGCTTTTGGCCCAGCGCCAGGTTGTATTCACGGCCACCGCGGTCATCGGTGTGGCCTTCGATCATGACCTTGCGGTTGCCGCCCGACTTGATGAAGCGGGAATGCGCTTCGATCAGCGATTGGAATTCTGGCTTGATCACGTAGCTGTCGTAGTCGAAGTACACGACGCGGGCCACGCCCTGTGGGCCTGCCGCGTCACGCGCCGACTGGCCCAGGTCCACACCTGCCACACCGCTTTGCGCCGTGTTGCCGGAATTGGCGCCGCTGTTGGTGCCGGGCATGGTCGACGTCGCGTTCTTGTCTTCGACAGGCACGTCGTCCAGCTTCACACCGGAGCTGCAACCAGCCATGAGGGCGACGATGGAAAGGGCGAGGGTAAAACGTTTGATCATCCAAAATTCTCCTGAAAACTTGATAACTGAAATTGAAAATTAGTTCACTGCTTTTGAAACGGACCCCAGTCCGGTTCGCGGATGTCGCCAGCCTGCCCTGCCAGTCGCGCCTTGATCTTGCCGTCGAGCGTGGTGGTCATGAGCGCTTCGCGGCCTTGCTGCTGGGTCGCGTAGACGATCAGGCGGCTGTTGGGCGCAAAGCTGGGGTTTTCATCGGCCGTCGAGTCCGTCACGGCGTTCACCGTGCCGGTGGACAAATCCATGACGTGGAGCTTGAAGGCGCCGCCCACACGGGAGATGTAGGCCAACCACTTACCGTCAGGGCTCACGCTCGGCGAGATGTTGTAGGACCCGGTGAAGGTCACGCGCTCGGCATTGCCGCCGGATGCGGTCACCTTGTAGATCTGCGGCGCGCCCCCGCGATCGCTCACGAAGTAGATGCTGCGGCCGTCGCCCGAATACACGGGCTCGGTGTCGATGCCCGCGCTCTGCATGAGACGGCGAGGCTCACCGCCGTTGGCGTCGATGGTGTACAGCTGTGAGCCGCCATCGCGGCTCAAAGTGACCGCCAGCGAGCGGCCGTCCGGCGCCCAGGCGGGCGCGCTGTTGGAGCCGCGGAAGTTGGCGATCAAACGGCGGCGGCCCGATGCGACGTCGTGCACGTACACCACCGGCTTGCGCGATTCGAACGACACATACGCCAGTTGGCCGCCGTTGGGCGACCAGGCGGGCGAGATGATGGGCTCGGGGCTGGACAGTGCCGACTGCGAGTTTTCGCCATCGGCATCGGCCACCCACAGGCTGTAGCGTGGACCGGTCTTGGTGACGTAGGCAATGCGCGTCGAGAAAATGCCGCGCTCGCCGGTGAGCTTTTCGTAGATGAAGTCGGCGATGCGGTGCGCCACCAGGCGCAGATCGCCCTGCGTGACGACAAAGCTCTGACCGCCCAGGTCCTGGCCCTTGACGACGTCCCACAGCCGAAACCGGATGTCGAACCGGCCGTCGGACAGGCGGGTGATGCTGCCGGTGGCCAGCGAATCGGCACTCTTTTGGCGCCACAGGGCGACATCGGGGCGGGCCGTTTCGTCCAGCGCGACGCCTGTGGCGTCGACAGCGCGGAACTGGCCGCTGCGCTCCAGGTCGGCCTGCACGATGGCGGCGATCTTCTGGGGAGCTTGCGCTTCGCCCCGGAACGGCGCTATGGCGATGGGCAATTGGGTGAGGCCCACACCAGTGACCTCGACGCGAAACTGCGCAAGGGCCGGAACGGCGGGTGTGGCGATCAACGCGGCCAGTACATGGCGGCGCAGGGGTTGCGGCAAAGCCGCGGGAGTATTTTGAGAGGAGATTCGATCTGTGGTCATTGGCATCCAGCAGTGGCCGAACAAAGACATTGAACAGGCTTCAGGCAACCCCGAATGTTACACACTGCTGGAAAACCCCTGTGACAAACTTTGCCAGTGCTGCACTTGTTGCTCATTTTTTTGATGTTGGGCCCTGCCGCCGCACCGGGCAGCTACTTGGCAGCCACCAGACAGCCACCCGCTGGCCACCGCCCATTCCCCGGCCGCCCGCAGGCGCAAACGTAGAATTGGCCGCACATGCAAGCCCCCCACCCAGCCTCCGCGCCTGCCAGCCCCCCCGCCGCTCCCCCTGCCAGCCTGACCACACGCCTCAAACGGTTATCCGTTTATTTTGGCAATCAACGGCTCGCCTGGACCCTGGCCATCGTCGCCACGCTCGTGGGCGCGGTCACCGAGCCGCTCATCCCTGCCCTGCTGCAGCCGCTGCTCGACCGCGGCTTTACCCAGGGCACGCTGCAGCTGTGGATGGTGCCGCTGGCCATTTTGGGCATCTTCTTCGTGCGGGGCGTGGCGCAGTTCGTGGGGCAGTACGCCCTGGCCCGCATCGCCAACGAAGGCATGCTGATACTGCGCCAGTCTTTGTTCGCCAGGGTACTGGCGGCAGAAATGGGACTGTTCACGCGCCAGTCGGCCAGCGCGCTGTCCAACACCGTGGTGTACGAGGTGCAGACCGGCGCCACGCTGCTGGTGCAGGCGCTGATGGGGCTGTCGCGCGACGGATTCACGCTGGTGGCCCTGCTGGGCTACTTGCTGTACCTCAACTGGCAGCTCACGCTGATCGTGGCAGTGGTGGTGCCTGGCGTGGCCTGGATCATGAAGACGCTGTCCAAGCGGCTGTACCACCTGACCAAGAGCAGCCAACAGGCCACGGACGAGCTGGCCTACGTGGTCGAAGAAAACGTGCTGGCCCACCGCATGGTGCGGCTGCATGGCGCGCAAGAGGGCCAGGCGGAGCGTTTTGCGGGGCTGAGCGGCAGCCTGCGGCGCCTGGCCATCAAGTCCACCATCGCATCGGCCGCGATGACGCCCCTGACGCAGTTGCTGGCAGCCGCCGCGCTGTCGGTGGTGATCTGCATTGCGCTGTGGCAGAGCCGCGGCGCAGTGGACACCAAGGACGTCACGGTGGGTGGCTTCGTGTCGTTCATCACGGCCATGCTGATGCTCATCGCACCCATTCGGCGCCTGGCCGACGTTGCCAGCCCCGTCACGCGCGGAGTGGCTGCGCTGGAGCGCGGGCTGGCCCTGCTGGGTGATACGGGCGCCGAAAGCGGCGGGCAGTTCCGCACCGACCGCGTGAAAGGCGAGCTGGCACTGAACCGCGTCACGGTGTCCTTCGGATCCGACCATGCGCCGGCGCTGGACCAGGTCAGCCTGCGGGTCGCCCCCGGTGAAATCGTGGCCCTGGTGGGGCCGTCGGGCGCGGGCAAGACCACGCTGGTCAACCTGCTGCCGCGGTTCGTGATGCCGTCAGCCGGCGAGATTCTGGTGGACGGGCAGCCGCTGCCGGACTGGGACCTGGGCTCGCTGCGATCGCAGTTCGCGATGGTGAGCCAGGACGTGGTCATGTTCAACGACACCATTGCCGCGAACGTGGCGCTGGGCCACGCCGTGGACGAGCAGCGCGTGCTCGACTGCCTGGAGGCCGCCAACCTGGCCGCCCACGTGGCCGCCCTGCCCCAGGGCATCCACACGGTGGTGGGCCACAACGCCACGCAGCTGTCGGGCGGGCAGCGCCAGCGGCTGGCCATTGCACGGGCGCTCTACAAGGACGCGCCCATCCTCATCCTGGACGAAGCCACCTCGGCGCTGGACACCGAGTCGGAGCGCCTGGTGCAGGACGCGCTGCAGCGCCTGATGCAGGGCCGGACCACGCTGGTGATTGCACACCGCCTGTCCACCATCGAACATGCCGACCGCGTGGTGGTGATGGAACGCGGGCGCATTGCCGAGCAGGGAACACATGCCGAGCTGATGGCGCAAGGCGGGCTGTATGCGCGCCTGCAGTCACGGCCGTCAGAAGCCGCCTGATTACCTGATAGTCAAAAATGATAGCTACTGGCGCTTGCCAGACAAGCGGCAGGGGCTACTTTGGCTGATATTTCGTAGCCCACAAGCCCACCAGCCCGCAGCTACCCACTACCCACTACCCACTACCCACTACCCACTACCACTTGCCGCGGTTGGGCTGGCGGCGCCGCAGCGCTTCGGCGATCTTTGCCGCCGAGTCCGTGCGGCTTGCCCGCATCGCAAAGTCGGTGGCGGTCAGCCCCAGCTGGTTCTTGAGCGTGGGGTCTGCGCCTTCGTCCAGCAGCAGTTGCACCGACTCCAGCGACGCGTAGTGCGCCGCCATCATCAGCGGCGTGGTGCCGTTCGGCGATGCGGCGTCGATGTAGGCATGGTTCTCCAGCAACAGCGCGATGATCTGGCGGTGTGCAGCCGAGCCGGCGGATGCCGCATAGTGCAGCGGCGCCCAGCCGGTTTTGTTCACGTCGGCATCACGGGCGATCAAGGCCTTGACGATGTCGACCTGGCCCTTGATGGCGGCCAGCATCAGCGGGCTTTCGTCCTGGGTGTTGCGCACCTCGACCTTGATGTTGCGTGCCGCCATCAGCGCCGCAACGGCCTTGAGCGAGTCGCTCTGCAGCGCAATCAACAGGCCCGCCTGGCCCTTGGCGTCGCGCGTGTTCGGATCGAAGCCGCGGCGCAGCAGGGCCGTGATGGCATTGCCGTCGTCCCGCTGAATGGCCGAGAAGAAATCTTCGTAGGCCCCGGCCTGGGCCCAGGGGGCGAACAGGGCTGCAGCCAGGCCCGCCAGAACCTTGCGGCGGTGCGTTCGTGTGGGGTTTGCGGCCCCAGCAGCGGCTGCGGTGGTGATGATGGTGGTGATGTCGATGGCGGGCGATGCGCCGTCTGCGTGCACGATCGTCATGCGGTGACCCCCTTGAACAAGGTTTCGAAATTGCGGCTGGTGGCCTCGGCCACCTCTTCCACCGCGATGCCCTTGGTCTGGGCCACCTGCTGGGCCACGTACGGCACATAGGCCGGGCTGTTGGTCTTGCCGCGGTAGGGCACGGGTGCCAGGTAGGGGCTGTCGGTCTCGATCAATGTGCGGTCCAGCGGCACGTAGGCCACCACGTCGCGCAGCTCCTGCGCGGTCTTGAAGGTGACGATGCCCGAGAACGACAGGTAATAGCCCAGGTCCAGCGCCGCGCGGGCCACCTGCATCGATTCGGTGAAGCAGTGGAACACGCCCCCGGCGATGTTGCCGGAGCCGTCCTCGCCCTCCTCCCGCAGGATGGCCAGCGTGTCGTCCGATGCGCTGCGGGTGTGGATCACCAACGGCTTGGCGCAGGTACGCGCTGCGCGGATGTGGTTGCGAAAACGGTCGCGCTGCCACTCCAGGTCGGCAATGCTGCGGCCGCCCTTGCGGTCTTCCATGCCGTAGTAGTCAAGCCCGGTCTCGCCGATCGCCACCACCCGGGGCAGCGCGGCGCGGGTCAGCAGGTCCTGCACGGTGGGCTCCTGCACACCCTCGTTGTCGGGGTGCACGCCCACCGTGCTCCAGAAGTTGTCGTGGGCCGTGGCCAGGGCATGAACGCCCTCGAACTCCTCCAGCGTGGTGCAGATGCACAGGGCCCGGTCCACCTGCGCCTGGGCCATGGCCTGGCGGATGGCGGGCAACTGGCTCAGCAGTTCCGGAAAGTTGAGATGGCAGTGCGAGTCGGTGTACATGCGGTATCAGGAAAACGAAGCGGTAACAAACGGGGCGGACCGGTGAGTTGCCGGGCAGCCAAGCTAGTGCGACCACCCTGGCGCGCGTAAGTTCTGCCCCCAATAAAAATGCCGACACGCCTGCGCGGGTCGGCACCGGGCACGCAGGCCGTGTCAGATGGTCTGGGTCGGACGGTCGGAGCCCAGGGCCGTGCCCAGAAGCTCTTCGATCTTGACCTTGAGCTGGCGCGACTTTTCGTCCCGGGGAAACTGGATGCCCACGCCCTGCGTGCGGTTGCCCGCTGCGCGTGCCGGTGTCACCCAGGCCACGCGGCCCGCCACGGGGTAGCGCTGCGTATCGTCCGGCAGGGTCAGCAGCACATAGACATCATCGCCCAGCTTGTAGTCGCGCTGGGTGGGGACAAAAATGCCCCCTTCGGCAAAAAAGGGAATGTAGGCCGCATACAAGGCCGCCTTTTCCTTGATGGCCAGCTGCATGACGCTGGGGCGGGGTGCGGTGGAGGGACTGCTCATGGGTGGGTGCCTGGGGCTGGTTGTCTCGAGTGTAGGGTGTTTCTCGCCTGCGCCACAAGCGCCTCCAGCATGAGCCCTGCGTTGAACGGATGCTCTGCCGTGCGCGCCTCTTTGGCCAGCGCGCGCGACCAGCGGGTGAGCGCGCCCAGCGGCGGCACGGCCTTGGGCAGGTCGGCAGGCGCAAAGTAGCGTGGCGCGGCGCCCACGCTCGCGGCCATCAGGTCGTGGCAGAGCTTTTGCAGTGCATCGATGGCCTGGGCGGGCGCCCAGTCGCCCAGCGCGGTGACGTCGCCCTTGGCCATGGCCTGGGGCAGCGCAGACCACGCCTGCGGGCTGCGGCCGGACTGGGCCCATGCCAAGGCATCGTCGGGCCTGCCGCCTGCGGCGCGCAGGAAGGCCTTGGCCGCATCGTCGGCCACGCCCTGCCCGCGCAGCCACTGCAGCATCTCGGCCTCTGCGGGCCAGGCCATCGCGTGGCCCAGGCAGCGGCTGCGGATGGTGGGCAGCAGCTGGTGCGCTGCCTCGCTGGCCAGCACAAAGCGCACATCGCCCGGCGGCTCCTCCAGCGTCTTGAGCAGCGCGTTGGCCGTGATGTGGTTCATTTGCTCGGCCGGGTACACCAGCACGGCCTTGCCGCGGCCCCGGGCCGAGGTGCGCTGCGAAAACTCCACCGCATCGCGCATGGCCTCCACGCGGATCTCGCGGCTGGGCTTGCGTTTCTTGTCGTCGATGTCGGCCTGTGCCTTTTCGGACAGCGGCCAGCCCAGCGCCATCATCTGCACCTCGGGCATCAGCACGCACAGGTCGGCATGGGTGCGCACCTCGATGGCGTGGCAGCTGCTGCACTGGCCACAGGCACCGTTCGGGCCAGGCGCGTCGCACAGCCAGGCGCGCACCAGTTCCAGCCCCAGCGTGTACTGGCCCAGGCCCGACGGGCCCTGCAACAGCCAGGCATGGCCGCGCTGCGCCAGCAGGCTGGTGCGCTGGGCGGCGATCCAGGGGGCCAGTGCGGCGGATGGAGCGTCGGTGCTCATCGCGGGCCTCCTTGCGACGCCACCATGATCGCCAGCCACCCTTTGCGCACGAACACGCTGGTGAGCTGCTGCCACACGCGGTGGCGGTCCTGCGCGGCGTCCAGCCGGGCAAAGCGCTGCGGCCCAGCGGCTGCGCGGTCGGCATAGCCCTGCGATACGCGGCGGAAGAACTCGACGGGCTGGGACTCGAAACGGTCCGGAACGCGTGCACCCGCCAGGCGCTCTGCGGCCACTTCGGGGGGCAGGTCGAACCACACGGTCAGATCCGGTTCGCGCATCAAACTGGCGTCTGGCGCAAGCCCCGTCTGCGCCAGGCGCTCCAAAGTCGATAGCACGCCCACATCGAAGCCACGGCCTGCGCCCTGATAGGCGAACGTGGCGTCGGTGAAGCGGTCGCACAGCACCACCTCGCCCCGCGCGAGCGCAGGTTCGATCACATGGAGCAAATGGTCGCGGCGGGCGGCAAAGATGAGCAGAGACTCGGTGAGCGCATCCATGGGGTCGGCCAGCACCATTTCGCGCAGCTTTTCGGCCAGGGGCGTGCCGCCGGGCTCGCGGCTCACGGTGACCGTGCGGCCCTGCGCGCGAAACGCGGTGGCCAGGCCCTCGATGTGCGACGACTTGCCCGCCCCGTCGATGCCTTCGAAGCTGATGAACAGGCCCTGGGTCATTGCCCGCCTCTCTGGTACCGGTTCACGGCGCGGTTGTGTTCTTCGAGCGACGCGCTGAAGTGGCTGGTGCCGTCGCCCTTGGCCACGAAGTACAGCGCACGCGTGGCCTCGGGCTGCACCGCGGCCACCAGCGCGGCTTTGCCGGGCATGGCAATGGGTGTGGGCGGCAGGCCGGCGCGGGTGTAGGTGTTCCAGGGGGTGTCGGCCAGCAGGTCGCGTTTGCGCAGGTTGCCGTCGAACTTCTCGCCCAGGCCGTAGATGACGGTGGGGTCGGTCTGCAGCAGCATGCCCACGCGCAGCCGGTTGGTGAACACGCCGGAAATCTGCCCACGGTCGCTGGCGCGGCCGGTTTCTTTTTCGACGATGCTGGCCAGAACGAGTGCCTCGTCGGCCGACTTGAGCGGTGTGTCTGGCGCGCGCTGGGCCCAGGCGGCTTCGAGCTTGCGGTCCATCGCGTGCATTGCGCGGCGCAGCAGGGCGATCTCGCCGGAGCCTTTGGCATAGGCGTACGTGTCGGGGAAGAACCGGCCCTCTGGTGCTACGCCCGGGCGGCCCAGTTGCGCCATCAGGGCTTCGTTGGTCAAGGCCGCGGCGTCGTGCTTGATCTGCTCTTCCTTGGCCAGCGCCTGGCGCACCTGGCGCCAGTTCCAACCCTCCACCAGGGTCAGCGCCCGCAAAGACTCTTCACCCCGCACCAGCTTGTTGAGCAGGCTGCGCGGCGTGGTGCCGGGGGGGATTTCGTAGTTGCCGGCCTTCATGGCGCGGTCCTGCCCAGAGAAGCGGAACCACGCGTACAGCAGCCGGGCATCGGTCTGCGCGCCCGCGGCCACCACATCACGTGCGATGCCGCGCGGCGTGGTGCCAGGCTCGATGGCCAGCTCCAGCGGCTCGCTGCCCATGGCAAGCGGCTGGTGCAGCCACCAGAAGGCGGCGCCACCGGCACCGATGAGAACCACCAAGATCAAAGCAAGTAGACGTCGCACAACCCTGATGAATGTATGTGTAGAACCGGGCATCATAATTCAGCGATGACCCACCCTCTGAACGGCATTGCCCCTCTGTCCCACCTGGGCGTGATTCGTGTCGCAGGCGACGACGCCGCCAAGTTCCTGCACGGCCAGCTCACCCAGGATTTCGCCCTGCTGGGCGACGACCAGGCCCGCCTGGCGGCCTTTTTGTCGGCCAAGGGCCGCATGCAGGCCACCTTCATCGGCTTCAAGCGCAGCGCCACCGAGATCCTCCTGCTGTGCAGCCCCGACCTGCTGCCCCCCACCCTCAAGCGCCTGTCGATGTTCGTGCTGCGCGCCAAGGCCAAGCTGACGGATGCGACGGCCGACTTCGCGCTGTACGGCCTGGCGGGCGATGCCGTCACGGCCCTGCCCCAGGGCGCACAGCCCGCCTGGACCAAGGCGGACGTGGGCGCCGCGTCGGTGGTGCACCTGTACCCCGCCGACGGCCAGCCCCGTGCGCTGTGGGTGGCGCCGGTGGCCGACCCTGCGCCCACGGGCACAGCCATCGACCCGGCCGTGTGGGCCTGGGGCGAGGTCCGAAGCGGCGTCGCAACGTTGACCACCCCGGTGGTCGAAGCCTTTGTGCCGCAGATGCTGAACTACGAATCCGTGGGCGGCGTGAACTTCAAGAAGGGCTGCTACCCCGGCCAGGAAGTGGTGGCGCGCAGCCAGTTCCGCGGCACGCTCAAGCGCCGGGCCTACGTGGCCCACGCTGCCTCTGCAGTAGCCGTCGGCGCCGAGGTGTTCAGCACCAACGACCTGGAGCAGCCGTGCGGCACGGTGGTGCAGGTTGCGGCGGCACCGGCGGGGGGTTTCGACGCCATCGTGTCGCTGCAGATCGCAGCCGCGCAGGACAGCCTGCAGGTGGGTGCGGCGGACGGCGTGGCGCTGTCCTTGCAGCCCCTGCCTTACGCACTGCTCGACGATATTTGATAAAAAAGCGGCTCTACCGCTTGCCTGGCGAGCGGTAGCAGCTCATATTTTTATAGCATCCACAGGCGCCGCACCCAGCCGTGACACGGCCGTGCCCATGCGGGGCACTACAGCCGCTGCGCCATGGCGATATGAGCAATGCCGGCCTCCTCGTACGGCCGGCCCACCACCGTGAACCCGGCGCGGCGATAAAACCCTTCGGCGGCGCGCTGGGCGTGCAGTTGCACTTCGGTGTCGCCACGCGCCTTGGCCGCGCCCACCAGGGCATCCAGCAGTTGCCGGCCCCAGCGTCCGCCGCGCACGGACCGGTCCACCGCCATGCGGCCGATGCGGCCGATGCGGCCGACGCCGGGCTCGGGCTGCAGCAGGCGCCCCGCGGCAATCGGCATGCCCAGGCGGTTGTAGAGCACCGCGTGGCGCGCCGAGATATCGAGCGCATCGGCCTCGATCTCGGCGGGAATGCCCTGCTCGCGCACGAACACATCGGTGCGCACGCGGCCTGCATCACGGCCCAGCGTGTTCCAGTCGCCGGTCTTGACTTCGGCCATGTCGTGGCCGGCCTCGAAGCCGTCGAAGATGGCGCGCAGCGCGGGCGGCACGGGCCGCGAGGTCTGCGTGGCCGGGTCGGCGAACACATAGACCAACTCGGCCGAGATCAGCAGCCGGTCGCCGCTGAAGATGCCCGCCTGGAACAGGCAGGACGAGTTGCCGATGCGCGCGCACTTCAGGCCCACCTCCAGCGTGTCGTCGAGCCGTGCCGACGCGTGGTATTCCACCGTCGCCTTCTTCACATACATCTCGCCGCCCAGGGCGTGCATGCTGCTCTCGTAAGGCAGCCCCAGCGCCCGCCAGTAGTCGGACATGGCGGTGTCGATGTACATCAGGTAGTGGGCGTTGAACACGATCTTCTGCATGTCCACCTCGGCCCAGCGCACGCGCAGGCGGTGGAACAATCGGAAATCACTGCGTTGCATGATGTCGTTGTCTCCAAGGATTGTTATGAAGGGTCAGTCCAGGCCGAAGGCGCTGCGCAGTGCGCGCGCCGCATCGGCATGGGCTTTGCGCGCCTCGGGGATGGCACGGCCCATCTTGATGAATTCGTGCGTCACGCCGCGGTAGATCTCCAAATCGACAGGCACGCCCGCCAGGCGCAGCTTGTCGGCATAGTCCACGCCTTCGTCCACCAGCGGGTCGCACTCGGCCAGGCCCACCCAGGCGGGCGCCACGCCATCCACATCGGGCGCGAGCAGCGGTGCAAAGCGCCAGTCCTCGCGCTCGGCGCGGCTGTGCACGTAGTGGCCGAAGAACCAGCTGATGGCGGGTTCTTCCAGCACCAGGCCGCGCGCAAACGTGGTGTGCGATGGCGTGTCCTGGTGCGCGGCACAGCCGGGGTAGAACAGCATCTGCAGTGCCAGCGGCAGGCCCGCATCGCGCGCCAGGATGGCGTTCACCGCGGCGAGCGTGCCGCCCGCGCTGTCGCCGCCCACGGCCAGGCGGGCGGTGTCTGCGCCCCATGCGCCCCCCTGCGCAGCCAGCCAGGCCAGCGCATCCCAGGCGTCGTTGCTGGCCACCGGAAAGCGGTGCTCGGGCGCCAGCCGGTAGTCCAGCGACACGACCATGCACCCCACCAGCCGCGCAAGTTCACGGCACAGGATGTCATGCGTGGCGATGTTGCCGATGGTGAACCCCCCGCCGTGCGTGTACAGCAGCAGCGGCAGGCCCGCGTACGTGCTGGGGGCGTACAGCCGCACGGGCAACGCATACCCGTCGCGGGCCGGGATGGTCAGGTCTTCGACGCGTGCCAGCGGGGCCTTTGGCACCTCCAGCACATCGGCACCTGCCTGGTAGGCCACACGGGCATCCTGGGGTGATCGGGTGTGCAGCGGCGCATGCCCGGCGCGGGCCATGCGCTCGAGCACGCTGCGCATCTGGGGGGTCAGGCGGGTATGGTGGATGTTCAGGTCAGCGGTCAATGGGAAATCTCTGGCAAGGCCGCGCCCTTCCCCGCACGGGCCGGGGCGCGGGCGCATGCAGGGTGTCTTGTTTTACTTGAAGCTCAGGCGCACGGGCGCGGCACCCGGCAGGCCGTCGTAGGTGGCCGTGACGGTCAGCCCCGCCTTGGGCGGCAGCAGCGGCGAGAAAGAGCCCAGGCTGATGAGGTCGCCCGGCTGCATGGTCAGGCCCTCTTGCTGCAGCGCGCCGGCCAGCCACACGACGGCATTGAGCGGATGCTCCAGGATGTCGCTGCCCTTGCCGCCGCCCAGGCGCGCGCCGCTGGCGTCGGTGAGCGACACGTTCATGTCGGCCAGCGCCTGCAGCATCGCAAAGCGCTCGCCCCGGTAGGCAGGCACCGGCAGCGGCGTGCCGGCCACGCCCAGCCGCGCGCCCACATTGATGGCGCTCACGCCTGCGCCGTTCAGCTTGGGCGGTGCCTGCACCAGCAGGTCGGGCAGTTCGATGAAGGGGATGACCTGATCCACGGCGTCGAGCACTTCCATGGGCGTCTTCGCATGGTTGATGGCGGCGCTTTTCACACGCACCAGCATGTCGGCTTCATACAGCGGGCGGGCACCAAAGGCCGCGTCCACCGAGGCACCGCTTGGCAGGATCATGCCCTCGTAGAGCTTGCCCCACACGGGCTTGTCGGTGTTGAAGCGCTTTTGCACCGCCGGGTTGGTGAGCCCGGCCTTGTAGCCCACCACCTTGCCCAGCCGCTGCGCCAGCAGCTGGTTGACCTTGCCGCGGGTGCAGGCGCCGTCGGCATCGGACAGGTTCTCCAGGTTTGCGGCGGGCGTCTTGGCCAGGTAGTTGGCGACGAGTTCCGAGGCCTGCGCATCGGTCAGGCATTCGGCGTGGGCGACTGTCGCAAAAGCGACGGACGCGCCCGCCAGAGCGAGGGAAATGAGGGTTTGCTGAGTGGTCATCGGTGTCTCCGGGTTGTAGAGTGCCTGGAACCTGTCCGGCGCCTGCACGCCACGCTCCTCGCAGAGCGGCCCTGCGCACAGCGCAGTGGCCGACTCCGTCTCGCTTCGCAGGCACGGCAACGGACAGCTTCAGCGATCCATCGTAAACGTAACTTCTGCAACCACCATGGCTTTCATCTACTACGTCACCCAGATCCAGTTCGAGTTCGGCGCCGTCCAGTTGCTCAAGCAAGAGTGCGAGCGCGTGGGCATCACGCGCCCGCTGGTGGTGACGGACCCGGGCGTGAAGGCCGCGGGCGTGCTGCAAAAGGCGCTGGATGCGCTGACCGGCCTGCCCGTGGCGGTGTTCGACCAGACCCCCGCCAACCCCACCGAGGCCGCCGTGCGCGCAGCGGTCGAGGTGTACAAAGCCCACGGCTGCGACGGCCTGATCGCGGTGGGCGGCGGCTCGGCCATCGACTGCGCCAAGGGCATCGCGATTGCCGCCACGCACGAGGGGCCGCTGACGCACTACGCCACCATCGAGGGCGGCTCGCCGCGCATCACCGACCGCGCCGCGCCGCTGATCGCCGTGCCCACCACCAGCGGCACGGGCAGCGAGGTGGCACGCGGCGCGATCATCATCGTGGACGACCACCGCAAGCTGGGCTTCCATTCGTGGAACCTGGTGCCCAAGACCGCCATCTGCGACCCCGAACTGACGCTGGGCCTGCCCCCCGCGCTGACCGCTGCCACCGGCATGGATGCGATTGCGCACTGCATGGAGACCTTCATGTCCGCCGCGTTCAACCCGCCGGCCGACGGCATCGCGCTAGACGGCCTCACCCGTGGCTGGGCCCACATCGAGCCCGCCACCAAAAACGGCAGCGACCGCGACGCGCGCCTGCAGATGATGAGTGCCAGCATGCAGGGCGCCATGGCCTTCCAGAAAGGCCTGGGCGCGGTGCACTCGCTGAGCCACAGCCTGGGCGGCGTGAACCCGCGCCTGCACCACGGCACGCTCAACGCCATGTTTCTACCGGCCGTGGTGCGCTTCAATGCGGGCGCCGAGTCGGTACAAAAGGACAAGCGCCTGGAGCGCATGGCCCACGCCATGGGGCTGGCATCTGCGGGCGACATCCCCGAAGCCATCCGCGACATGAACGCCCGCCTGGGCCTGCCCACCGGCCTGGCCGCGCTGGGCGTGACCGAGGCGCTGTTCGACGACATCATCAAGGGCGCGATGGCCGACCACTGCCACAAGACCAACCCACGCGTGGCCACGCCCGAGGAATACCGCGACATCCTGGCGCAGTCGCTGTGATGGTGTGAGGGTGGCGGGGGGGGGCCACCGCCTGCCTCACCGAGGCGGCTCTGCTGTGCGATGCACCACGCCACGGGGTCGCCGCATGGCCCTGCCACCCCTGAAGCTCGCACAAACTGCATAACCCGAACGACCTTCATTGCAGCGTACTGAGACCGGCATCGCGGCCACTATGCGCCACACGTTAGGGCTGGGTGTACGGCCAGTAACCTGCCGCATGTTCTGCGGCGCGCAACCACTCACGAAAACTCACAACATGTGTTGTCGCCCTGGCGACGCCGCAGCATGAAGCGCTAGACTCCAACAAACAATTAATTAATTAACAATCATTTACCCTGTGGTCCGGGGAAGGCGATTCACCATGCGCAGCGGAAAACTCAGCAACTGGCTCTGGCGGGGCACCTACCCCCGCCTGTACGTGCCCATTGTGCTGATCATTCTCGCGGTCACTGGAGTGCGCTACCACTATCTGCTGTCTACCGAGATTGCAGAATCCCACCGCCTCGCGACGACCGAGTTGCGCCGGGTGGGCGACGCGCTGCTGCCGGCCCTGTCCGCGCTGCCCGTTGGTGATTCCGAAGGCGCGGCCATCGTGCTGCGCGAAGCGCTGGCCGGCTCGGCCACAGTTCGATCCCTGCAATGGACCGCCGGCACGCAGCCCGCGGTGGAAGCCGCCAGCACCCGCCCTGCCCCGCGCGCGCCAGACTGGTTCGCCCGGTGGCTCGATGTGGGCTCGCTGGTGCAGCAGTTCGGACAGAACACCTTGTCGGGCCAGCCCGGGCGCCTCATGGTCACGCTGCATGCAGAGCCACTGGCGGGCCAGATCTGGAGCACGGTGGTGGTGCAGCTGCGCATCACGGCGCTCAACATCTTCACGATCTTCTTTCTACTCACGCTGCTGCTGCGCGCCAACGCACGCATGCTGCGCCGCCTGGCCGAGGCCACCGACGCCTTCCGCCAAGGCCGTCTGGACACCCGCATGGACGTGACCGGCACGCTCGAATCACGCGCCATGGCAGCCACCTTCAACGACATGGCGGGCAAGGTGCAGTCGCTGGTGCTGTCGCTGCGCGAAACCCAGCACCTACAAAGCGAGCAGCTGCACTTCACGCGCCAGCTCATCGACGCCCTGCCCCTGCCGGTGTTCGTGCGCGACCCCAAGGGCGCCTACCTGGATGTGAACCGCGCCTGGCAGCGGCTCTTCCAGCCCCGGGCGGACCTGGCGCACCCCGCGCCGCCCAGCACCTTCTACCCGCCGGAGCTCTCGCCCGAGCGCTCGGCCCAGATCGCTATGGCGCAGGACAACGAGATCCGCATCCGCCCGGCCAACCACCACCCGCCGCGGGACATGGCCTACTACGAGGCGCCGTTCACCACCACCAGCGGCGAGCTGGCGGGCACCATCGGCACGCTGGTGGATGTGACCGAGCGCAAGCGCGCGCAAGAGGCCCTGCGGGCCGAAAAAGAGCGTGCCGAGGTCACCCTCGCGTCCATCGGCGACGGCGTGATCACCACCGACCTGGCGGGCTGCATCGAGACCATCAACGAGGCCGCGCAGCTCATGACCGGCTTCAACGCCGACCAGGCCACGGGCCGGCAGCTGGACACCGTGTTCCGGCTGTACGAAGACCCGGCCAGCCGCAATGCCAACGCGGCCGCGGAGCGCGACACCCTGCCCGGCGCGCTGCAGCAGGCCACGCACGAATTGCTGATCCACCGATCCGGCGAGCGCTACGCCATCGAATACACCGCCTCGGCCATCCGCAAGGGCGACGGCATGGCCGTGGGCTGCGTGCTGGTGTTCCGCGACGTGACCGAAACCCGCAACCTGCGCCACCAGATCTCCTGGCACGCGCGGCACGACGCGCTCACGGGCCTGTACAACCGCGCCGCGCTGGCCGAGCGGCTGACCCACGCGATCTTCGTGGCCCGGCAAAAGGGCCTGCTGCTGGCCGTGTGCATGCTCGACCTGGACCACTTCCAGGCCGTGAACGACGCCCACGGCAACCGCGTGGGCGACCGGCTGCTGAAAGAAACCGCCCGGCGCCTGGGCGCCTTCATCACGCCGCAGGATGCGGTGGCGCGCATGGGTGGCGACGAGTTCGTGCTGCTGCTGGGCGAGCAGGCCGACGTGCCGGCGGTCGAATCCCGCGTGCGCGTGCTGATGCAGCAGCTGGCAGCGCCCTACGCCATCGACGACCGCGTGATCACCACCACCGTGAGCGTGGGCGTGGCGGTTTTCCCGCAGGACGACGCCAACCCCGACACCCTGCTGCGCCATGCCGACCAGGCGATGTGCCAGGCCAAGAGTTTCGGGCGCAACCAGATGCACGTGTTCGACGTGCAGCTCGACCATGCCGTGCAGACCCAGCACACCCGCCAGACCCGCGTGGCCCGGGCGCTGCACGCGGGTGAACTGGTGCTGCACTACCAGCCCAAGGTCCACCTGCGCACCGGCGAGATCCTGGGCCTGGAGGCCCTGCTGCGCTGGCAGCACCCCGAGCAAGGCCTGCTGGGCCCGCAGCATGTGCTGCCACTCATCGAGGACGCGGAGCTGGAGGTGGAGCTGGGCGAATGGGTGCTGCGCCAGGCACTGACCCAGATGCGCCACTGGACCGATGCCGGCATGCTCTGGGAGGTCAGCGTGAACATCTCCGCACGGCACTTCCACCGGCCCAACTTCGTCGAGCGCCTGAAAGACATCCTGCACACCTGCCCGGAGGTGTCGCCCACCCGGCTGGAGCTGGAGATCCTCGAATCCGCCGCGCTGGAAGACATGCAGTACATGCGCCACATGATGCAAAGCTGCCAGGCGCTCGGCGTGCGCTTTGCGCTGGACGACTTCGGCACCGGCTTCTCATCGCTGTCTTACCTGAAAAGCCTGCCGGCCGAGACGATCAAGATCGACCAGTCGTTCGTGCGCGGCATCCTCGACGACGAGGACGACCTCACGCTGGTGTGCGCCATCGTCGCGCTGGCAGGGGCCTTCCAGCGCCATGCGGTGGCTGAAGGTGTGGAGACCGCCGAGCAGGCGGCCCGGCTGCTGGAGCTGGGCTGCGAGCGTGCCCAGGGCTTCGGCATTGCACGGCCCATGCCGGCGCATGAGGTGCTGCCGTGGGTGGCCCTTCGAGAGGTAGCGCGGGCACCCACCGCGCCACTGCATACCTAGTTCACTCGGCGACAATGTGAACTGGCTTGGGGTGTTCACGCCCTTCAAAGCATCGCCAAATGCGACAGCGTCAAATTACTACATGCAGCGCAAACACCGTTATTTTGAACATGGCTCACAGTAATAGAAAAAGACGTCTGTCTCTTTTCCCTTTTGCAACGGAGAGAGGTAGCCCACCTTGCCTTCGCTGGACAGCGAAAAATGGGCAGTTCTTCCATTGGAAAATGTGATTTTCACATTTTCGCTGCTGCACTCACCCTGCTGCCCGTAATAATTCATCACGGCCATCTGCGAGACAGGCACAGAGTTCTTGATAAAGAAACGCACACCCGATTCCGTCAAGCGAGGACCAGCGTCACCGGTGCAAATTTTTCCATCTGCATCAAAGTAATGCGAATTTTTAACCTTGACGTTCTTGATGGTGCCGAGTGGAAAGGCTCTGGCGGTATTTCTCACGCAATCTTCGCGTTCGTCCCGCGATTGGATGCCAGTGCAGCTGTCGAGGCCTGCCTTCACCTCGTTAGCGTTTTTTACAATCAAGCCATTGCTTGAAGGGGGCTGAAAGGCCGGCTCGCCCTTATTTTCTGCAAGACAAGGCAATGCGAGCGACGCGATCGATACGCCTACCAACAAAGGCTTGATCACCATGATGCTGTGCTCGCTTCGGTCGGATTCTTTCTGCTGACCACCGGATGGCGAAACACTTCTGATTCGGCGATTTGAAGTGTTTGCCGCAATTCGGAGACCAGCCAGCGCAAAGATAAGTTTTGCGCATGATTCACGTCTTCATATACCGAATTGTTGTTGAAATAGACCTCTTTTTGTCTTGGAGAAGCTCCAGCCGGGGCCGACTTTCCAGGCGGCAGAAATGCTTTTCCGGCAATTTCTATTCCTATGCTATCCACGTTAGATGGGTATCTGGACAGCGTAGACTTCAGCATTTCGATCTCGTGCATCCGGTCTACGGCACTTTCTTGTGGGAAACCTTTGGATTTTGCAAACGCCGCGGGTTTACACGAATATTCAGCCAGACAACGTGCCTGCAGTGCGCCAACGTGGTTGGTTCGTTTGAACACAGAAGCTGTCTGGTAGATGACCCCGTCCTTGTCGATAAGAAAATGCGCGCCGTTTGCCTTTGCGTTTGCGTAGCTGTTGAGGGAGCTTGAAGCACGGTCTGCGCCAGTTTGATGAACAATAATCCCTTTCACGTCAGTCAACGGCTGTCTTTCGATCTGCGAAAACCGCCTAGGACGTACATGCGCGGAAACCAGCATGCCTTGCTCATCAATTTGCAGCATCTCAACTCCTGTGAATATCAGGCGATTGTATTTATCAGACGATAGCAATCTATAAAATTAGAAACACTTGTGTTTTTTGAAACTTGCGCACAACAAGATTGGCAGCGATGAATGCGACTCCCGTGACGACAGATATACCCTGAGATAGTCACGATACCCTGTATCTCTGTTACAAAATGCCTACTTGCGTCATATTCACCCGCTCCAGCCAGGTTACCCATTCGTCCACCAGTTGCTGGCTAGCGCGTGTGGCCGTGAGCCAAGCCTTGGCGCGTGCAGCGCTGTCGGTGCCGTAGTGGGTGAAGTCGTTGCGGTCCGGCAGCTTGGCATTGGGCAGGGAGCGCACCCAGTCCGGGCTGGGTGACAGCACCACCATGTTGTCCAGGGCGGCGGTGGAGCGGTGGCGCCACTTGAGGCCTTTGTCCAGCCAGCCGGGGACCACGCTGTGCTGGAAATGCGGGTACAGCACCAGCCCGGGCGATGGGCGCGAAGGGTATTTGTGTTGATTTTGGCTGCCACCGCTCTCTCCGCTTGCGCTACCAGCTATTAAATCAATAGCACCATCCAACATCGTGTCCGGTGTCCGTGACTGCGCTTGCGCCGGCATCGGTGCCGATGTGGGTGTCGGTGTAGGTTTAGAAGTCTGCGATGGCTTGCCGTACGCCAGGTGCAGGTGGTAGTCGGTGATGCCGCCATCCCAGTAAGCCCCCCGCGGAGCGCCCGGAATGTTGTGCACCGCCTGCAGTACGAAGGGGATGGAGCAGCTGGCCTGCAGCGCCGGCATGAAGTTGCCGGCGTTCAGCAGCACCTGCCGCGTGCGGTAGTCCGACGTGGCAAAGGGCAGCGCAGCGCATGCCCGGGCGGCAGCGTCGGCCCCCGTGCCCACGGCATCGGGCGATGAAAACACCACCCGCTCCAGCCAGGCGCCCAGGGCCTTGCGGTGCACGGTGTTGGTCAGGAAAGCGCCCAGATAGCCCAGCGGCGTGGCCAGGCCGTGCTCACGCCGCAGCATGTGGCGCCCGCGCGAGGTGACGATGTGCAGCCGGTAGCGCGGGTGGTTGAGCACCTCGTCCACCCGGCCGCCGTAGAACGCATCAAGGTTCTGGCCGAACCGCTCGCTCACGTGGGCCGCCGTGGGCCGCTTCTTGCCGGGCGGCAGGTCGTAGTTCTGGTGGATGTAGTCGTGCTCCAGCCGCTCGAATGCCGCCACCGAATCCTGCAGGCAGGCCGTGGCCATGCGCCACGCGCCGATGGAGGCGCCGACCAGGTGCACCGGCTGGGTGGATTGCGGCAGCCACTGGCCGAAGATGAACCGGTCCATGGGCCCCAGGATGAGCCCCTTGGGACCACCCGCTGCGCCGGGGATCACGCCCACATCGGCGGGCTGCAGGCCGTGTTGTTCAAGGTGTTCGCGGGCGCGGGGGCCGGCATGGATGCGCAGGGCTTTCATGGGCGGGGATTGTCGCAAAGCCCGGCGCTTACGCCTGTCGCGCTGTCATCCGCCACGGCCCTGCGAATCACCCGCTGCGGGCGATACGCCGCACCCGGGCTTGGCGGCCAGTTCACACCACGTAGTCGGCCGCCTCGGGCTTCACCGTCCAGTCGATCGGGTCCTGCTGCAGCACCATGTCGATGTCGAGCCCCAGCGTCAGGCCCACCTCGCCGGGGAACGACACCGCCAGCTCCCGGTCATCCAGCTCGGCCTCGCGGGCGCGGGCGCGCCAGGAGGCCAGGTGGATGACGCCGGCCAGCGGCTCGTAGACGTTGTTGTCGAAAGGTGCGCCCTGGTGCTGCAGGGCGTCCACCACCGTTTCGGGCAGCTGCCACCGGCGGGCCAGGGCCGCGGTGACGTGGCCGTAGCTGTAGCCGAAGATGCGGTGCTCGATCTTGCCGCGCCGCAGGTCGAACGGCGCGACCAGGGTGTTGACGGAGTGCGCCTTGTCCGGGTCGGCCAGGTGGATCACCAGCTCGCCCAGCGCATGCAGCAGTCCGGCCGTGAAGGCGGCGATCTGGTTCTGGTGCACGATGCCTGCGAGCGACCGCGCGAGCTTGGCGGTGTTCAGGCTGTAGCGCCAGAACTGCTGCATGTTCACACCCGGCACCGAGCGGGACGTCGTGCCCAGCGTGGCCGACGACACCAGTGCGCGCACCTGCCCGGTGCCCAGCAGCGCCAGCGCTTCCGGGATGCCGGCGATCTGGCGCGGCAGCTGAAAGGTGGGCGAGTTGGCCAGCTCCAGCAGCCGTGCCGCCAGCGTGGGGTCGGTGCCGAAAAGCTGGCTCAGGCGCCGCAGGCTGGGCTCGTCGTGCGCCAGCTCGTTCATCAGCAGCGCCACGGCGCGCGGCAGGCTGGGCAATGCCACTGGTTGGGCCAGCAGTGCGTTCAACTCCATGGGGTATGGCACCGAAGGGTTTGGTTGGGCCGATTATGGCCCGCCCTCACCGCCCGGCGCCTAACGATTCTTGGCCTGTTGCAACTTGGCGAACGCCGACGCCATGGCCGACTGCTGCGCGGGTTCGTTGGCCCGGCGCTGCGGCTGCGCATAGCCCCGGCCGGCGCCCTCGAAGCGGTTGTCCCGCGGTGCACCGCGGTCGCCGCTTTGGCGCGGCGGTGCGGCATCGAGTTTCATCGACAGCCCGATGCGCTTGCGTTCCACATCCACCTCCATGACCTTGACCTTGACGATGTCGCCGGTCTTGACCACTTCGCGTGCATCGGTCACGAACTTGTGCGCCAGCTGGCTCACATGCACCAGGCCGTCCTGGTGCACCCCCAGGTCGATGAAGGCGCCGAACTGAGCCACGTTGCTCACCGTGCCCTCCAGGATCATGCCTTCCTTGAGGTCCTTGATGTCCTCCACGCCGTCGTTGAAGCGCGCCACCTTGAAGTCCGGGCGCGGGTCGCGGCCGGGCTTTTCCAGCTCGCCCAGGATGTCCTTGACGGTGATGACGCCGAACTTGTCGTTGGCGAACAGCTCGGGCTTCAGGGTCTTGAGCATGTCGGCGCGGCCCATGATCTCGGCCACGGGCTTGCCCGTCTTCTCCATGATCTGCTCGACCACGGGGTAGGTCTCGGGGTGCACGCCGGTCATGTCGAGCGGGTTCTCGCCGCCTCGGATGCGCAGGAATCCCGCGCTCTGCTCAAAGGTCTTGGCGCCCAGGCCCGCCACGTCCATGAGCTGCTTGCGGCTCTTGAACGCGCCGTTGGCTTCGCGCCAGCGCACCACGGCCTTGGCCACGCTGCCCGACAGGCCCGACACGCGGCTGAGCAACGGCACGCTGGCCGTGTTCAGGTCCACGCCCACCGAGTTCACGCAGTCTTCCACCACCGTGCTCAGGGTGCGGGCCAGCTCGCTCTGGTTCACGTCGTGCTGGTACTGGCCCACGCCGATGCTCTTGGGGTCGATCTTGACCAGCTCGGCCAGCGGGTCCTGCAGGCGCCGGGCGATGGAGGCCGCACCGCGCAGGCTCACGTCCACATCGGGCATCTCCTGCGAGGCGTATTCGCTGGCGGAATAGACGGACGCACCGGCCTCGCTCACCACCACTTTCTCGATGGCGCGCTCGGCTTTGGCGGCCAACTTGATCAGGTCGGCTGCCAGCTTGTCGGTCTCGCGGCTGGCGGTGCCGTTGCCAATCGCAATCAGGTTCACGCCGTGCTTCTCGGCCAGCTTGGCCAGGGTGTGCAGCGAGCCTTCCCAGTCGCGGCGCGGCTCGTGCGGGAACACGGTGGCCGTCTCGACCAGCTTGCCGGTGTCGTCCACCACGGCCACCTTCACGCCGGTGCGGATGCCCGGGTCCAGCCCCATTACCACGCGCGGGCCGGCGGGTGCGGCCAGCAACAGGTCGCGCAGGTTGTCGGCAAACACCTTGATGGCGACCTTCTCGGCGTCGTCGCGCAGACGGGCGAACAGGTCGCGCTCGGTCGACAGCGACAGCTTCACGCGCCAGGTCCAGGCCACGCTCTTGCGGATCAGGTCGTCGGCGGGGCGAGCCGCGTGGCTCCAGCCCAGGTGCAGGGCGATCTTGCCCTCGGCCAGGCTGGGCTTGCCGGGCTCGGGTTCGACAGGCAGCACCAGCTTGGCTTCCAGAATCTCCAGCCCCCGGCCGCGGAACACCGCCAGCGCGCGGTGCGACGGCACGCGGCCGATGGGCTCGTCGTATTCGAAGTAGTCGCGGAACTTGGAGACCTCGGGGTCGTTCTCGTTCTTGCCATCGACCTTCTTGCTGCGCAGCAGGCCCTCGGCCCACAGCCATTCGCGCAGGCCCTGTACCAGCACGGCGTCTTCGGCCCAGCGCTCGGACAGGATGTCGCGCACACCGTCGAGCACGGCGGGCACGGTGGAGAAGTCGGCGCCGGGCTTGCCGTCGTCCAGCACCTCGGGGGGCTTGGTGAAGGCCGCTGCTTCCGTGGCGGGGTCGAGCGTGGGGTCCGCAAACAGCTTGTCGGCCAGCGGCTCAATGCCGAACTCGCGGGCGATCTGGCCCTTGGTGCGGCGCTTTTGCTTGAAGGGCAGGTAGATGTCTTCCAGCTCTTGCTTGGTGGGCGCGGCGGCGATGGCAGCGCGCAGCGCATCGGTCAGCTTGCCCTGCTCGTCGATGCTCTTGAGCACCGCGGCGCGGCGGTCTTCCAGCTCGCGCAGGTACGACAGGCGCGCTTCGATCTCACGCAGTTGGATGTCGTCCAGGCCGCCGGTCACTTCCTTGCGGTAGCGTGCGATGAAAGGCACGGTGGCCCCACCGTCCAGCAGCTCGACGGCTGTACGCACCTGTTGTTCACTGACCCTGATTTCTGCGGCCAACTGCCGGATGATCTGCTGCATGTGTGGGCGAACTCTCTCTGACGGCGAACCGGCCTTTGCCCTGCGGGGCGCAGCCGGTTCTGAAACAAACAAAACGCGAAGCGCGGGAGTTTGCCACAGGCGCTTTGGCCCCCACCCGACCCCACGGCGTGGTGGTCCTGCAGAGGTCCCTAGAATGCGCAGGCTGCCATGAACGACCCCATCCCTTTCCCCATCCGCACCGAATGCCCGCCCGGCACCTGCGTCTGCGGGCGGGACGCATTGATCGAGGCGCCTGGCGGCGACGTGCGCATTCTTCGCCTGACACGCGCCGAAGAAAAGAAACTGCTCGAGCGGCTGGAAAACCTGACCAGCCTTGAAGACCTGCGCCGCATGCAGGCGCGCCTGGAGCAGCAGCTCGGCGTGCGCCTGTCCA
This sequence comes from Acidovorax sp. LjRoot194, assembly GCF_964253015.1. Taxonomy (NCBI): domain Bacteria; kingdom Pseudomonadati; phylum Pseudomonadota; class Betaproteobacteria; order Burkholderiales; family Comamonadaceae; genus Acidovorax; species Acidovorax sp. LjRoot194. The sequence continues at coordinate 3,374,862 of NZ_CAXUQB020000001.1, forward strand.
TCACCCCCGGCCCGAACGAGGTGCGCACGCTGCGCGGCATCGCCATCCTGGTGCTGGACCAGCCCGGCCTGTGCCGCAAGACGCGCCAGGCCATCCCCGCCGCCATCAAGAAGAGCCTGGACCAGCGCCCCGAGATCACCTACGAACTACTCGACGAAAGCGGGCTGTTCGGAGGGCTCTGAGCCACGCGCCCACCTGCCCACACAAGCACCAACGACCCGCCCTACCCGCCTGAATGCAAGACGACCTGTTCGGCGGCCCGCCCGCACCGCCGCCCTCGCCCGCCCCCCACAAGCAGCCACCCGAGTCGTACACGCCCACGGACGGGCTCGGCACCCACCCGGCACCACCCTCCCGACCTCGCCGCACCGGCGTGCACCCCGCCCCCGGCCACGACGACCTGCGTGTCCTGGCTGACGCCTTGCCCCCGCAACTGCGCATGGGCACGTCGTCGTGGACCTACCCCGGCTGGAAAGGCCTGGTGTGGGAGGGCGAACATTCCGAGTCCATGCTGTCCAAACAAGGCCTGCCGGTGTACGCCCTGCACCCATTGCTGCGCACCGTGAGCATCGACCGCAGCTTCTACCGTCCGCTCACGGTGAGCCAGTACGAGCGCTATGCCTCGCAGGTGCCTGACGACTTCCGCTTCGTGGTGAAGGCGCCCAGCCTGGTCACCGATGCGCTGGTGCGCGCCGAGGATGGCCGGGGCCGCGAGCCCAACCCCGCGTTCCTGAGCCCCGACCTGGCCCGCAGCGAGTTCGTGGAGCCCGCCCTGCAGGGCCTGGGGCACAAGCTGGGGGTGCTGGTGTTCCAGCTCAGCCCGCTGCCGCTGGCGCAGCTCGACCGCCTACCGCTGCTGCTGGAGCGCCTGCGCGCCATGCTGCTCGCGCAGCCCGCACTGGCCCCGCTGGCACCCGACGGCGTGATCGCTGTGGAGGTGCGCGACCCCGAGTGGCTGACCCCCAACTTCGCCGCCGTGCTGCGCGAGGCCGGCGCCACCTACTGCCTGGGCCTGCACGCCAAGATGCCGGCCCTGAAGGATCAGTTGCCGGTGCTGCGCGCGCTGTGGCCCGGCCCGCTGGTGTGCCGCTGGAACCTGCACCCGGTGCACGGACCGTACGGCTACGAAGACGCCGAAAAGCTGTACCAGCCCTACGACCGCCTGCACCACCCCGACGAAGAAACCCGCACCGAGCTGGCCGCCGTGATTGCGGGCATGACCGGGCGCGGTCAGAACGCGTTCGTCACCATCAGCAACCACGCCGAAGGCTCAGCCCCGCACACGGTGCTGGGGCTGGCGCGCGCGGTGGCTGGGGCCAGCGGGCACGCCACGCCCGGTGCCGATGCGTCGGCCCAAGTCGAGTCCGCCGGCACAGCGGTGTAGGACACGGATCACCGCCAGCAAAACCGCAGGCTGACAGCGTGCGGCATTCACCTCGGCAACGATGAAGGCAACGACATCCAATCCAAGGGGAACCACACATGGGCATTCGCCAAAAAGTCAAAGAAGTACGCAATTGGGATGAGGCACGCCCGAGCTTCCCTGCAGAGCATTGGTTGGTACTGGGAGCCGGCCTGCTGGTCATGCGCAGCGCCGGCAAAAGCAGGGGCTTTCTCGGCCGCATGGTCGGGCGCGCCGTCGGCAGCGCACTGATCGCCCGCGCCGCATCGGGCCGGGATGGCGTGGTGGGCAAGTTGGCGCGTGCCAGCGCCCCTGGCGCAGGCGTTGCAGGTGTGGTCCGCGCACTGCGCGACCGCACCACGCGCTGACCCGCTGCACCGCCATGGAAACCCGTTGGCCCGCCGCGCTGTGGGTGGTACGGCATGGACAAAGTGCCGGCAACGTGGCCCGCGATGCCGCTGAGGCCGCGGGCCTGGAGACCATTGACCTCGCTTGGCGCGACATCGATGTGCCGCTGTCGGACCTGGGCACCGAACAATCCATTGCCCTGGGGCAATGGTGGGGCCAGCAGCCGGTGGATGCACAGCCCGAGGTGATCCTGTGCTCGCCCTACATACGCGCGGTGCAGACCGCGCGGCTGGTGGCCGAGCACAGTCGGCTCGAACATGTCACTCTGCGCCTGGACGAGCGTCTGCGCGAAAAGGAGTTCGGCATTCTGGACCGGCTCACCAAGTTCGGCATCCAGCAGCAGCACGCCCAGCTGCACGAGCAGCGCACGCACGTGGGCAAGTTCTACTTCCGCCCGCCGGGCGGCGAGAGCTGGTGCGACGTGATCCTGCGCCTGCGCAGCCTGCAGGAGATGGTCACGCGCGAATACGCGGGGCGGCGGGTGCTGGTGGTGGCCCACCAGGTCATCGTCAACTGCATGCGCTACCTCATCGAGCAGATGACCGAGGAACAAATCCTCGCCATCGATCGCGAGGGCGACGTGCCCAACTGTGCGGTGACCATCTACCGCGCCCACGCGGAAGGTGAAGGCCGTACCGACCAGGCCATGCAGCTGGTACAGGCCAACTTCCTCGCGCCGCTGCACGCTGCCAACGCCGCGGTGACCAGCGAGCCCGACGCCACCACCGCCCCCAAGCCCTGACCATGTCTACCCATGCACGGTTGCCCCGCCCCCGGGCGCTGACGGAGTCGCTGCTCGCCCGCTGGCCGCTGCCCGATCCGGGCGACCATGCAGACAAGGAAACGCGCGGCCATGTGCTAGTGGTGGCAGGCAGCCACGAGATGCCGGGCGCCGCCCTGCTGGCCGCCATTGCCGCGCTGCGCGCGGGTGCCGGCAAGCTGACGGTGGCCGCACCCGAGCGTGTGGCACTGGGCCTGGCCCTGGCCATACCCGAGGCGCGTGTGATGGGCCTGGCGGAAACACGCGGCGGCGGCTTTGCCGCACGGGACTGCGACCGCCTGGGCCCGCTGGCAGAAAAGGTGAGCGCCGTGGTGCTGGGCCCCGGCATGCTGGACGAAGCACGCAGCGTGGCCTTTGTGCGCACCATGCTGCCGCTGTTCACGCAGAGCACGGTGGTGCTCGATGCCTACGCCATGTCTGCCGTGGGCGACCGGCCCTTCGATCAGCCGGTAGTGATGACGCCGCACGCTGGCGAGATGGCCCACCTCACAGGCCAATCCAAGGACGAAATACTGGCCGACCCGTTGGCCGCCGTGCGCGCTGGCGCGCAGCGCTGGGGGGCGTGCGTGGCGCTCAAGGGGGGCATCACCTTCATTGCGCAACCCGACGGCAGCGCGCTGCGGTTTGCGGGGGGCACGCCAGGGCTGGCCACATCGGGCTCGGGCGACACCTTGGCCGGGTTGATCGGCGGGCTGGCAGCGCGTGGCGCACAGCCGCTGCACGCCTGCGCCTGGGGCGTGCTGCTGCATGCACGCGCGGGCGCTGCGCTGGCCCGAGAGCAGGGCACCCTGGGCTACCTGGCACGCGAACTGTCCGCGCAGGTGCCTGCACTCATCCACGCCATAAGGCGACGCACCGGTGGCAAAGGGCCAGCGGGATAAGCAAAAAAATCTGCCCTGCCGCGCTCTGGGTGAGCGCTAGCAGCTATATTTTCGATAGCATATGGCCGCAACCGTGTCGTTGAGCTGCGGGCCGTGGGCTCGGAGCTTTGGGGTCTTTTTGGCCCTACAAAGCCTGACCGTGCCCATCACCTGGCACCGCTCGGCTGCGCCCCAGCGTCACCCAGGTCAGCACCAGGCCCATCAGCGCGCCACTGGCCATGCCCACCACCATCGGCAGCGGTTTGCCGGTGGCAAACAGGCCCACCACGCCCATGGCCACGGCGCCGATCAGCATCTGCAGCGTGCCCAACAGGGCCGATGCGGTGCCTGCGATGGCGCCATGCTCCTCCAGCGCCAGCACCGAGGTGGTCGGGATCACCAGCCCCATGAGTGCGCTGGCGAAGAAGTACAGCCCCAGCAGCACGGCCAGCTGGTCGCCCCCGGCCAGGTAATAGGCCAGGAGGGCCACCATGATCACTCCCGCCCCGGTGACGGCCGCCTTGACCGTGTTCACCAAACCAAAACGCCGCCCCAGCTGCGCATTGAACTGCGCCGCCGCAAAGAACGCCGCCGCGTTGACCGAGAACGCCAGGCTGTACTGCACCGGCGTGAGGCCGTAGTGATTGATCAGCACAAACGGCGAGCCCGCCAGGTACACGAAGAAGCCCGCCATCGAGCAGCCGCCGATGAACACCAAGCCCAGGTAGTGCCAGTCGCGCAGCAGCAGCGCGTAGCCCGACAGCGCGCTGCCCAGGCTGCTCTCCAGCCGGTCGGCCGCGGGTCGCGTCTCCTGCAGGCCCTGAGACACCAGGACCAGCCCGGCCACCGCCGCCACGGCCACCGCCCAAAACACGCCACGCCAGCCCGTCACGGCGATCACGCCGCTGCCGGCCAGGGGCGCGAGCAATGGCGAAATGCTGAACACCAGCATCAGCAGCGACATCAGCCGCGCGGCCTCGGTGCCCGTGTGCAGGTCGCGCACCACGGCCCGCGGTATCGCCATGCCCGCCGCAGCGCCCAGCCCCTGCACGAAACGCAGGGCCACCAGCGTCTCGATGTCGGTCGCCAACGCGCAGCCCACGCTGGCCACGGTGAAGAGCAGTAGCCCGGCATACAGCGGCGGCTTGCGCCCCACCATGTCGGAGATGGGTCCGTAGAACAGCTGGCCCACGCCCAGCGAGACGAAGAACGCCGTGAGGCTCCACTGCACCGCGGAGACGTCCGCCCCCAGGCTGGCGCCGATCTCGGGCAGCGCCGGCAGGTACATGTCGATGGCAAAGGGGCCGATGGCCGAGAGCAGGCCCAGGATGAGGGCCATCTTGAAGAAACGGGTCGTTTGCATAGCCGGCCATTGTCACCAGTTTGGTGCGCGGGTGCGGGAAAACCCTGAATTCCCCTGCTTGCGCGCATGCAGGCGGCAGATTACTACGGCCGCGATTTCGCGTGATGCGAACGCCACTGTTCGTTGGAAACTTCGACATCGGATTTGGACGCGGTGCGTCGCAGCAGGCGGCTAGACTTCCGCTGTCGGCCAGCAGCGGTCGTCCGGTGCAAGCGCAATGACTTGCGATCCATCAATACAAATTCTCTATTTCATCAAATGCCAACGCGGACATTGCCCGTAATTGCTTGCCAAGTTAAGGATGAGAGCGGCGAGAAAACCATCATTGCCCTGGCGACCGTATCCGAAGCTCAACTCAGTGGGCTGAACCCAAGGCAGATCGTTGGTCAGTTGATTCAGCCATCCACAACGGATGTGATCGAGTCGACAAACTTTGCGCGGAATCCCGCGTTCGTCGAGTTCATGCATGACGTTATTCGAAGACATAGCCCGAGCCTTCCAGCCCTTCAAGCGGCTGCTAGGAGCCAATGGGAGGGCCATGTGTTCATCATCGATGCGCGGACACCATCTCCACAAGGTCCAGTACCACCCGAAGACATCGTCGGCGGATTTCAAGTGCACAAAGGCCTATTGGACGTGTCAACCTACTCTGCGAATCCCAACCACCGACTACTGTCGGATAGGGGATTTGCACAACTGGACTCTGACCTTGTAGAGATATTGCAAGCTGAGGCCTGCCATGCTCCCTTTCAGGCGGCAAGATCGATTCCAGTTGGGACAGAGAAGCCTTGGTATAAATTCTGGTAGCTCGACAAATGCAATCGGCCAGCAGAAAACCTTACTGTCAATGAATCCACTGCGTTGGCTGTTGAACCTCAGTGCCCTTGCCGCAGAACGTCGGGGCGGGAAAGGTGCGGACCTGTGGGGCACGGGCGGGGCGGCAAATGATCCTCAAGAGTTTGCACCAGTAGAAATCGATGGATCGATACTGCTTCTTGAGACAACAAGAGAGATTGAGATTTGGACGCTTCTTTCGGTGGATAGGTGTCGATTCGCCCGCGCAACTCGTTCGGCTGACGGCACTGTCATGAAGCTCACAGTGTTTGAGCGCCGATTGCGAAACGAAGAAAGCGCCGAGTGGCAGCTGTGGGAAGGTCCGTCTCTTGTGGGTTCACTGGCTGATGCTCAAGCGCTAGGAAAATCGCTGCTAGACCGTTCCGATACATAGGTCCCTATCTGGTTTGGGTAGAGGGTGGCCTGCAGCCTTGGGCCCGCTAACGTCCCTCGCCATCGGGCAGAATTCGGCCAGGAGCAGTCAGTGGCACTTCGGTGAACCGGACGCTCAACGTCTGCGGTGAGCTGTGCCGGAGCAAAACGGATGGAGCCTAACAGACAGCGCCTGCTAGGTTCGTCATGACAGCCAGTTAGACCTCTTCACGCGCCTGCTCATCATTGTCGTCAGCCTCTTCATCGGTGTCGTCATCCTCCGTCCGTATAGCTCGAAGGCTCGTCAGAACTTGGTCTCCATATGGCGTGAGTGTCCAGTACGTTCCCGCGTCCTTGACGCTGCGTGTTTTCTCACTCTTCGCGATTAGGCCCAATGCGCGCAGCTGAATCTTGACGGTCTGGTAGTCATGGTCATCGATCTCGAAATTGCGCAGATTTATGTGGCCGCGCAGGCGCTCTTCAGTAGACCGCTGCGCACGGGAGCGAGCTTGGACCATCTTGTTCATCGAGATGCGAAGGCCGGCTTCGGATGCCTCATCAATCAGGTAAGGTCCAACGTCGTAGAAGATCGCGTTCCAAGAAAGATCGATGCTTAAGTTCCAGGCCCAGCTATTACGGGATGAGTCAAAGGAGTCAAAACGGTAGTTGACCGAATACTCCTCGTATCCTTGCGATAGTTGTTCCGTTCCAGGTGGGGCAGAGTTGCGGACCGCCGAGAGCTTGGCTTCTAGTTCTTCAATCTGACGGCGCAAGCGGAGCACCTCCGCCGCTGCAGCCCCATCAATCAATTCGTTGGATCGGACCCAGCCCACCCCTGGCTGCTGCTTGATTAGCTTCACGACGCTGCGGCTAACTACTGAGCCGAGCTCCGCAGGGCCTTCCCAGAACTTGCACAGCTTTTGGCTAACAGATGATCGGAAGGCAAGAAGCTTGGCTCTCCCTTCATCGGTTTGCTCGCACTTCGCTGAGGGGAGGTTCGCGGGCGTTTTATGGAGGAAGGCTAGCGTTGGTTTACCTGTTTCTAAAGCATACCGATATTCCATTTCGGTGTAGCTAAGGCCACTTGGCGCAACGCTTCCATAGCGACCTGCGCAGATGATGATGTAGTAGTCGCATTCATCGATAACGCGCTTTATTAGACTCCATTGTTCCTCATCAGCAGCTGGGAAAAGCTCCATGCCTGATGGGATGCAGTCCAACTCAAGCAATGCTTGCATCACTTCCTGACGCTCGGCGCGCAGGTCCTCATACGTGGAGCTGACGAATACTTGATAGCGCTTGTCCATTGATGAAGAGACCTAACTTAATGTTGAACGAGCCAACCCGCAGGCCATATCTAGCGCTAGCGGTCTAAATTGATTGGGGAACAAAGCTGCAGTCTGCTCGCAGCCTATTCCGGCAGCACACGAACTGCAAATGATCAAAACACTTAGTCCAGCCATGGAACCGACAGCCCCTCGGTTGCTAATCGGTCCGCGAATGCATTCGGTTCAAATACTACAGCCTGCGCGCAGATTGGGCCATCCCCTGGTCCGTACACCATCAGATGACGCCTTTGCGGGTCTTATAGGAAAGACTGCTCAGGGCCCAAAGCCGACTACCCTTCACGAAAATGGGAAGGTGCCTCCGGTGGAAAACGAGGGGCAAACTTCGGACTGACCTCTACAGAAGGCCAGCACCTGTTTCTGCAGCTCGGCAACTAGCACCGGGTCGGAAACCAAGGTCACCGGATACTGGTCAGCATCGACTTCGCACCAAAGGTTCAGGCTTCGCGCTGCGTCACAAATAGCAGATAGTGCATCTGCAAATTCACTAGCGGTCGGCCAGGGATATGTGCGACGCGGGTCCAATCTGGGAACCAACGAAAGTTGCAATTTGCTGGCGTTGGTAGTCGGCTCCACGAGACCCAGCAAAGTGCCATCAAAGAAGCAAAGTTCCTCGGTCGATTCGCCCCATTGAGTTCGAAAGAAGTTTCGCGACAATCCAGGCGTCTCAATATCTACGGTCAAAACGAAGATGTCGGGGGTGCGTATGAATGGAAAATCTTGCATTGCCGAACGCCTGCTTGTGGCCGATTTCGGTCATCGTATCAGCGCGGCACTCCCATGAAATCAAGGCCCACGCTCACTTCAACAAGTTCCGAAGAGCAGTAGCCTGGATTCACGCAAGCAAATCCACCATGCGTGCGCAACGAGAGCTCAACGCCACCCCCGGCCGCTTCAGCTTGACTGCCGACGGCTGTCCCTAAAGATCAACCTCGCCTCTCCCCGACCCCTCTCCCAGGACCTGCGCCAGCTCGATCCTATTCCGCCCGCCCTGCTTCGCACGATACAGCGCCCTATCGGCCTGGCGCACCAGCTCTTCGGGCAATTGCTCGCGCTGCGGCTGCAGGCTGGCCACGCCGAAGCTCACCGTCACAATGCCGTGCGGTGCGCCCTCATGCGGCAGCGCCAGCTGCACGATGGCCTCCTGGATGTGGCGCGCCACGTCGGCGGCGGCCTTCAGGTCCGAGCCGGGTAGCAGCACCACGAACTCCTCGCCGCCAAAACGCGCGGCCAGCTCGCCTTCGCGCCGCGCGCCCGTCTGTACCAAGGTGAGGGCCAGTGCCTTCAGGCAGGCGTCGCCCGCCAGGTGGCCGTAGTGGTCGTTGAAGTGCTTGAACACGTCCACGTCCAGCATGATGAGCGCCAGCGGCGTGCGGGCCCGCTGGGCCCGGGCCCATTCGCGCGCCAGGGCGTCGTCGAAGTGGCGGCGGTTGGCGATGCCCGTGAGGCCGTCGGTATTGCTCAGCAACTCCAGCCGGTGGTTGGCCTGCGCCAGCGCCTCGGTGCGCTCGTCGACCAGCGCCTGCAGCTCACTGTTGCGCTGGCGCAGGTCGTCGATGGGGTACACCTCGCTGCCGTGCGGCTTGCCGTAAGGGATGGAGACGCTCACGTGGGCGATCTTCCAGTCGCCCTCGGTGCCCTGCCCTGCGGTCGCCGCGGGCTCGCGCCGGAACAGCACCACCTTGCGGGCCGTCTCGCGGGAGAACAGCGCGTCGGGGATCGGCAAGTGGATGTGAAAGAACGCGGTGGCCGCCAGCAGGTCCGGGCCCAGGTCCTGCACGAACAGGTCCACCATGTCGATGCCGATGCGCGCAGGCACCTGGGTAAAGTCCTGCTGCGTCACCTCGACCCATTCGGCCCGGCTTTTCACCAGCCTATCGCTGCTGCCGGCAAAGCCGCTGAAGCTGTCGCAAAAGCGCGCGAGCAGCCGGGTATCGCGTGCGGCATACATCTCGATGTACTCATCGAAAAGCATGCGGGTGAGTCGCTCGCGGTCCGGGGGCATGCAGGGGGTCCTTGTCGTGGGGTGGTGGTGATGGGGCGGCGCCAGCGGCCGCATCACGCGGGCATGGCGACAGGTGCGTTTGAATGTAACACCCGCTGCGCCGCAACAACCACCCCGGCTTACCCTGCGGCCGGCCCTGCACCGGTACCGCTGGGCCCTGCTCAGTCACCCCAGCCGCGCCCGCCTTCGTCACCCATGGAACCACCGCGCGGGGCCCATCACCAGCCAGGGGAACAGCACCATCAGGAACATGATGGCGAACTCCGCGATCATGAAGGGCACCACGCCGCGGGTCACGTCGTCCATCGACATCTTGCCCACCCCGGCCACCACGTTCAGCACCGTGCCCACGGGCGGCGTGACCAGGCCGATGGAGTTGTTGATGATGAACATCACGCCGAAGTAGACCGGGTCGATGCCGGCGGCCGTCACCACCGGCATCAGCACAGGGGTCAGGATGAGGATGGTGGGCGTCATGTCCATGGCGGTGCCCACCAGCATCACCAGCACCATGATGGCCGCCATCAGCAGCACCTTGTTGTCCATGAAGGGCTGCAGCAGCCCCACCACCTTGGACGGCAGGTCGGCCACGGTGATGAGCCACGCGCTCACCATGGCGGCGGCGATGAGGAACATCACGATGGCGCTGGTCTTGGCCGCGGCCACGAAGATGCCGTACAGGTCGCGCCAGGTGATCTCGCGGTAGATGACGGCCGACACGAACAGCGCGTACACCGCCGCCACCACGGCCGCCTCGGTGGGCGTGAACACGCCCATGCGCAGGCCCACGAGGATGATCACCGGCAGCATCAGCGCCCACAGCGCCTTGCGCAGGGCCGTGAGGATCTCGCCCGCGGACTTGCGCGGCGGGGGCACGATCTTCTCGCTGCGCACCAGCACGGCCCACGTCAGCCACAGGGCCGCACCGATCAGGATGCCCGGCACGATGGCCGCGAGGAACAGCTTGGAGATCGACACGTTGGCCGCCACGCCAAAGATCACGAGGCCGATACTCGGCGGGATCACCGGGCCGATGACGCCGGTGGCCGCGATCAAACCGCCTGCGCGCGACTTGTCGTGCCCGGCCTTGACCATCATGGGCAGCAGCAGCGCGGTGAGCGCCGCCGCATCGGCCACGGCCGAGCCCGACAGGGCCGACAGCAGGCAGCCGGCCATGATGGTCACGTAGCCCAGGCCGCCCTTCACATGGCCCACCAGGGCCAGCGCAAAGTCCACGATGCGGCGCGACAGGCCGCCCACGTTCATGATCTCCCCCGCCAGCATGAAGAACGGCACGGCCAGCAGCGGAAAGCTGTCGGCCCCGCTGATCAGGTTCTGCGCCAGGATCTGCGCGTCGAACAGATCCAGGTGCCACATCAGCGCCACACCGCTGGCCAAGAGCGAGAACGCGATCGGGATGCCCATGGCCATGGCGAGCAGCAGCGCGCCCACAAAGACGAAGATGGTCATCGCGCGGCCTCCTTGCCGTGCGGAGCATCGGTGGTGCCTGCCGAGCCCAGGATCTGCTGCAACTGCACGGCCTCTTCGGACTCCTGCACCATCACCAGGTCTTCATCGGCGATCTGGCCGCTGAGCAGGCGGTACAGATCAATCGCCAGGATGAGCGCCGCGCACACCGCAAACACCAGCCCCGCCGCGTAGACGATGGCCATGGACGCGCCCGTGGTGGGCGCCGTCACGTCCCAGTTGATGCGCGCCTGCGCCAGGCTGCCCTGGAACAGCAGCCACACGATGTAGAGCATCACGACATGGCCCAGGGCCAGGCAGATCTTCTTGCCCACAGCCGGCAAGCGCTGTACCACCATGTCCACCCCCAGGTGGCCATGCTCGCGCAGCGCGACGATGGCCCCGAGGAAGGTCATCCAAATGAAGAGCCAGCGCGAGACTTCTTCCGACACGGTGATGCCCGAGTTGAAGCCGTAGCGCAGCACCACGTTGCCGAACACCAGCACCACCATCAACGCGAGCATGGCGGCGATCACCGCCTCCAGGCCGCGGCAGGCGCCATCCATCCACCGATTCATGTTGTATTTCCTGTGATGGAGGATGGGTACTCAGGCGGGCTGCGCAGCCTCGCGCAGGCTCTCCACCAGCGAGCGCAACGCCGCCAGGTAAGAATGCGGCCCGAAGCCCTGCACCGTGGCCTTCACGGCCGGCGAGATGATGGAATGCGCGCGCCATGCCTCGCGGGCGGCGATGTTGGACATGTGCACTTCGATCACCGGGAACGGCATGGCTTTGATCGCGTCGTGCAGCGGCACGCCGTGTTGCGTGAGGCCCGCGGGGTTTACCAGCGCGCCCTGCGCGGCGTCTATGTGGTCGTGCAGGAAGTCGATGAGCGCGCCTTCGTGGTTGGACTGCACGATGGCCAGTTCTACCTGCAGTTCGGCTGCGAGCTTTTGCAGCCGATCGTTGATCTGCGCCAGCGTGGTGGTGCCGTAGATGTGGGGTTCGCGGCGCCCGAACAGGTTGAGGTTCGGGCCGTGGAGGACGAGGATTTTCATGGGGTGTTAAGGGTTGAGAGCGGCTGACAAAGCTCAGCGAAGCGGTTCTGGCTAGGCGCTGCGTCGCAGGCAGTGCGAATAGCACGACAAGACGCAGCAACGACGCCAGAAGAGTTTTGCCAGGCGCTCTTACTTGCGGATGCGGGCGAGTTCGCTGTTGTAGAGCTTCACGATGGCCGGGTCGTAGGTGGCGGCGAACTTCTCGATCACGGGCTTGGCGATCTGCTGCATGCGGGCCAGCTCGGCCGGCGCGATCTCGTTGTAGACCATGCCCTTGGCCTGCAGGTCGCCCACCGATTTCTGCGCGGCGGCGCGGCTCACCTGCCGCTGGTAGCCGCGCGCCTCGTTGGCGGCGTCGTGCATCATCTTTTGCTCGGCGGGGGTCAGCTGGTCCCAGAACTTCTTGCTCACCAGCACGATGTTGGCGGCATACACGTGGTTGGTGGCGCTCACGTACTTCTGCACCTCGAACATCTTGTTCGACAGGATCACCGCATAGGGGTTCTCCTGGCCGTCCACCGCCTTGGCCTCCAGCGCGCCGTACAGCTCGGCAAACGGCATGGGCACCGGGTTGGCCTTGAAGGCCTTGAAGGTGTCGAGGAACACCGGGTTGGGGATCACGCGCAGCTTCAGGCCGTCGAAGTCATCGGCCTTGGTGATGGGCCGCTTGCTGTTGGTCACGTTGCGAAAGCCCAGGTCCCAGTAGCCCAGGGCCACCAGGCCTTTTTCGGGCAGCTTGGCGATCAGCGTCTGGCCCAGCGGGCCGTCCAGCAGCGCATCGGCCTGGGCAAAGTTGGCCACCGCGAACGGAAAGTCCACCAGCCCGAATTCCTTGACGATGCCGGCCAGCGACGTGGTGGCCGGGGCCGACATCTGCTGCACGCCGCCCTGCAGGGCCGACTGCTGCTGCAGCTCGTTGCCCAGCTGCGAGGCGGGGTATTCCTGCACCTTGAGCTTGCCGCCGCTCTTGGCCGCCAGCAGCTCGGCAAAGCGCTTCACGCCAAAGCTCACCGGGTGGTCCGCATTGTTCAGGTGACCGAAGCGGATCACGCGCTCTTGCTGGGCCGCGGCCGGCAGGGCCAGCAACAGGGACAGGCCGGCGGTGGCCAGAAGGCAGGCAGTTTTCTTCACGGGGCATCTCCATCAAAAAAGGGCAAGGCTTGCCAGGGCGCAACCGATGTCGCCGCCGCAGCACTTGGAATGCATCGTAGAAAAAAGTGGAAAGTGTTTCCATAGTAGAAACCCTTTAACAAATTTTGGTACATTGCTGCCGAACCGTGCCAGCGCCCCCGGCCTGCCCACACCCCTTTCGAAAGCTATTGCCCATGAGCAGCATCCTCGAGCGCAGCTTCAAAGTCCTGGAACACCTCGCGCCCCACCCCGAAGGCAAGGCGCTGTCGAACCTCGCGTCCGAGCTGGACATGCCGCTGAGCGCCACGCACCGGCTGCTGGCCGAGCTGGTCCGCTGCGGCTATGTGCGCCAGGAGCACAACCAGGGCAACTACATGCTGACGATCAAGCTGGTGTCGCTGGGCCTGGGGTTCCTGAGCGCGAGCGGCATCGTGGACATCGCCCAGCCGCTGCTGGACCGGCTGGCGGCCGAATCGGGCGAGCTGGTGCGCCTGGCCGTGGTGGACGGCAGCGAGCTGACCTTCGTCGCCAAGGCGCAGGGCGCCGTGCGCGGCCTGCGCTACGACCCGGACATGGGCCTGTCGGTGAACCTGTCGTGCAGCTCGGCCGGCCATGCGTGGCTGTCCACCCTGAGCGATGAGGAAGCGCTGGCGCTGGTGTCCCAGCAGGGCTTTGGCAAGCCCGAGGACTACGGCCCCAACGCACCCACCACCGTGAAGGCCCTGCTGGCCTACCTGAAGGCGGCGCGCCAGCGCGGCTTCAGCATGATCGTCGAAGTCTTCTCGCCCGCCATGACCGCCATGGCCGCGCCCATCCGCAGCAGCCACGACGGCGCGGTGATCGGCGTGGTCACCATTGCAGGGCCGCTGGTGCGCCTGACCGAGGAGCGCATGCTGGCCCTGGGCCCTGCCCTGCTGGCCACCACCGAAGAGCTGGCGATGGCCAGCAGCGGATCGGCGATGCTCAGAAAGCGTGGGTAGGCAGGGTGGGCTGCTGCTGGCGCTGCGACTGCGTCTGAACCCGCGTTAGCCTCGGGGCGCAAACAGCGCCAGCGTGTCGTGCGCAAAAGCGCCCTCGATCGCCAGCATGCGCATCTTGGTGGCGGCCCCACCCCCGGCAGAAAAGCCGCCGGTCTTGCCATTCGCGGCCAGGATGCGGTGGCATGGCACTACCGGCGCAAAAGGGTTGTGCCCCAGCGCCTGGCCCACGGCGCGCGCTGCACCGGGCTCGCCCAGCGCGGCGGCCATTTCGCCATAGGTCATGGTCTTGCCCGGCGGGATGCGGCGGGCCAGTGCGTACACGCGGGCGTTGAACGGCGGCACGCCGTCGGTGGCCAACGGCACATCCAGCAGATCGTCGTGCACGCCCTCCAGCGTGGCCACCACGCGCGCGGCCCAGGCGGCCACGGCGGGCGGCATGGCGCATTCGGACAACTGCGGAAAGCGCCGCTGCATGCGGGTGCGCGTCGCGGCCTCGCCCGCGTCTTCGGGCAGTTGCACGCCCACCAGCAGATCGCCCTGCCATGCGATGCCGCAGTGGCCGATGGCGGTGCCGAACAGCGCGAAGCCGCGATCGCCGCAGGCGCTGCCCTGCTGCGCGGCGATGGTGTCTTGCTCTGCAGTCATTGCTATATTTTTAATAGCTGTTGGCACTTTTGCAGCAAGCGGCAGGGGCCCGTTCAGTCCTGAACCCTCAACCCTCGGCCCTCAACGCTGCCCGCAGTTGCTCGCCCACTTCGGGCTTGCTGGCAAACGGGTCGGTGGGGTTGCGGCTGAGCATGATGTCTTCCATGCGCGTCTGCACCGAGGCGATGGCCTTGGGGTGGCTGTAGATGTAGAACTGGCCCTGCGCCGCTGCGTCGAACACTTTCTGCGCGACTTCGGCCGCGGTCACCTTGCCGCTGCCCACGGCCTTGTCGCTCATGGCCTGGCCGATGAGCTGGCTCTTGGTGGGCTTGTCGGCCGGCATGTCGCCAGGCCGGTTGCGGTGGCTCTGGGCGATGCCGGTGGGCACGAAGAACGGGCACAGCACGCTGGCCTTGATCTGGTCCGTGACCAGCGACAAATCCTGGTACAGCGTCTCCGACAGGCTCACCACCGCGTGCTTGCTCACGTTGTAGATGCCCATGTTGGGCGCATCCACCAGGCCCGCCATGCTGGCGGTGTTGACGATGTGGCCGCGCCAGGCCGGGTCTGCCTTGGCGGCCGCCAGCATCATCGGCGTGAACAGGCGCACGCCGTGCACCACGCCCCAGAGGTTCACGCCCAGCACCCATTCCCAGTCCTTGACCGAGTTCTCCCACACCAGGCCGCCCGCGCCCACGCCGGCGTTGTTGAACACGAGGTGCGGCGCGCCGAAGCGCTGCTGCACATCAGCGGCCAGCTGCTCCATCTGCGCGGCGTTCGACACATCGACCTTGCGCGCCAGCACCTGCACGCCCGCGGCCTGCATCTCGGCCGTGGCAGCGTCGAGCGCGTCCTGCTGAATGTCCACCAATACCAGGTTCATGCCCAGGCGGGCGCCGATGCGCGCGCATTCGAGGCCGAAGCCCGAGCCTGCGCCAGTGAGGACGGCGGTCTTGCAGGCAAAGTTGTCGATCATGGTGGTGTCTCCTTGAAGTGGTGTGTGGTTTTGTGTGTGTTCAGCGACAGGGCATGTATCGATGCATCCGTGCGGTGACCGGGTCATCCATCGCCCTGCCGTTCGCCCTGAGCTTGTCGAAGGGTGTCCGCGAGGGCTGCCCTGGCTTCGACAGGCTCAGCCCGAACGGAAGTGGGTGTGGTTGTGAGGTGGCGCGGCGCCGCCGTCAGGCCTTCGCAGCCCGCAGCACATACCCGATGCGCGGGAAGTGCACGTGCACGGTGCCCGCGCGCGGGTCGGTGCGGCGCAGGGTGTAGCGGGTGCGGGTGGCGGCGATCAGCTCGCCCTCGGTCGGCTCGGTGCCGAAGCTCTCGGCGGCGATGGCGACCTGCGAGCCCAGCGGGATGCCATGCTCGTCCTGGAACACATCGTCCATCAGCGGCAGCGGCTCTGCGCCGGCCGCCACGGTGATGGCGTCTTCGGCCGCGAACTTCTCCATGCGCCCGTGGCCCAGCGCGGCCACACGGTCCATCCATTCGAGCACCGCGGGCGTGGCCGCAAAAATGTCGGCCATCACCGGCACGCACTGGCGGGTGAACCACAGCGGGTGGTAAGCAGCAAAGTCGGCAAGACACGGCTCGGCGCCGAACAAAAAGTCATGCTCCTCGGCCATGTGCGCGATGCGGCGCAGGTACGAGCGGTAGGCCGCCGTGGCGTCTGCGGGGCGCAGGCGCTGCATGCCCGCGCTCATCTCGCGGCGGTCTTCGCTGAAGGCCTGGGCCACGTTGGGCGGCAGGTTGGCGAACATGGCCGATGCGCCCTTGGGCTGCAGGTTGTAGGCCATGGCCGCCCAGAACAGGCTGCTGTCGGCCCACTGCGCAAACACCCGGGCCACGCCCTTGAGGTGCGGCGGGTACAGCACGGGCTCGGGCTGCTCGTGCTCCAGCACGTCGCAGATCAATGCGGAGTCGCAGTAGATGTCGGCACCGACCTGCAGGAACGGCGTCTTGCGGTAGCCGCCCGTGAGCGCCACCACATCGGGCTTGGGCGCGATGCTGGGGATGATCACGGACTTCCAGGCCAGCTTCTTGAAGCCCAGCACCAGGCGGATCTTTTCGGAAAACGGCGACGAGGGGTAGTGGTGCAGGATGAGATGGGACATGGGTTTCTCCGCAAAATTCTGTGGGGTGAATCAGATCGGAAGCGCGCGGGCCAAGATGGCGTCCAGGTCCACGCCCGCACCCAGCGTGCCGAAGCTGTAGCCCCAGTCGCCGGCCAGGCGCGAATCGCAGAAGGCACCGAACACGGCGCCGGGTGCACTGCGGTACAGCAGCGCGGCCTGCACGGCCAGGGCCACGTCCTGCGCCAGGCGGCGGGCCTCGGCCTCGGTGGTCATGGCGTCCACGCGCAGGGGCAGCGCGCTGGACAGGCGGTCGAGCGCCGGGTGGGCGCCGCGCGCGGGGGCCAGTTCGTCGGCCAGGGCCGCAGCGGTGTCGGCGCGGCGCACGGCGCGCAGCAGGTCCAGCGCCATGATGTTGCCGGCGCCTTCCCAGATGGAGTTGAGCGGCATCTCGCGGTAGATGCGGGCCATGGTGCCTTCGCCGCCCTCTTCCACGTAGCCGTTGCCGCCCAGGCATTCCATGGCCTCCTGCGCAAACACGCTGCCGCGCTTGCACACCCAGAACTTGGCCACGGGCGTGAGCAGGCGGGCCATGACGGCCTCGTGCTCGCTGGAGGCCTTCTTGTCGAAGGCGCTGGCCAGGCGGATGGACAGTGCGGTGGCGGCCTCGCTCTCCAGCGCCAGGTCGGCCAGCACGTTGCGCATGAGGGGTTGCTCGATGAGCTTCTTGCCAAAGGCCGACCGCTGGCGCGTGTGGTGCAGCGCGATAGTCAGCGCCTGGCGCATGAGGCCGCTGGTGCCCAGGGCGCAGTCCAGCCGCGTCATGGTGCCCATCTCCAGGATCTGCGCCACGCCGCGGCCTTCGTCGCCCACGCGCCAGGCGTTCGCGTCGATGAATTCGACCTCGGAGCTGGCGTTGGCGTGGTTGCCCAGCTTGTCCTTCAGGCGCTGGATGCGGATGCTGTTGAGCACGCCGTTGCGGTCGTCCGGCAGCACGCGCGGCAGGAAGAAGCAGGTCAGCCCGCCGGGCGCCTGCGCCAACACCAGGAAGGCATCGCACATGGGCGCCGAGAAGAACCACTTGTGGCCCGTCAGGCGGTAGCGCGGGCCCCAGGCATCCTCGCCGTCGGCCACGGCCTGGGTGGTATTGGCGCGCACGTCCGACCCGCCCTGCTTCTCGGTCATGCCCATGCCCATGGTGAGCGCGGATTTTTGCGAGAACAAGGCCAGGCGCGGGTCGTATTGCGTGCTGGCCAGGCCCGCGCTCCAGTCGGCCCACACGGCGGTGTTGCCGCGCAGTGCTGGCGTGACCGCATAGCTCATGGAGACCGGGCACAGCACCGAAGGCTCGGCCTCTGTGAACAGCATGAAGCCGGCGGCCCGCTCGGTGTGGGCGTACGCCGCTGCTGCACCCGTGCGCGACCAGGGCGTGGCGTGCAGGCCGTGGCGCAGCGCCGCGCCGATCAGCGCGTGGTAGCTGGGGTGGAACTCCACCACATCGGTGCGGTGGCCGAAGCGGTCATGGGTGTGCAGCTGCGGCTTGTGCGTGTTGGCCAGGCGCGCGTGGGCCTGTATTTCGGCCGAGCCCATCTCTGCGCCCAGGGCCGTGAGGCCGGCCAGCGGCAGCGCGGGGCTGTGCAGGCGCAGCGCATCCTGCAGCGGCTGGTTGGTGGTGAACAGGTTCACATCCGCCCACGGCGTGCTCTGGTTGAACACGTCGTGGGTGCGGGCCAGGCCCGCAGCAGGTGCCGTTGTGGTCATGACGGGCTCCGCAGCATTTCGACGTGGGGGATGTCGTCTTCGAGGTATTCGTCCGACACCGTGACAAAACCCAGGCTGCCGTAGAAGCGCTGCAGGTGCGCCTGGGCGCTGATGCGAATGGCGTGGCCCGGCCACGCCGCGGTGCAGCGGGCGATGCCCTCTTGCATGAGCGCACGGCCCGTGCCGTTGCCGCGCGCCTCCTTGGCGGTGACCACGCGGCCGATGGATGGCTCGGCGTAGTTCACACCCGGGTCTGCCACGCGCAGGCAGGCCTGCAGCACGCCAGCGTCGTCGTAGCCCAGCAGGTGGTGCGACTTCTTGTCGGCGCCGTCCGGGTCCTGGTAGGGGCCCTGCTCCAGGATGAACACCTTGCAGCGCAGGGCCAGCGCGTCGTGCAGCGCGTGCACGCCCAGGTCGTCGAAGCGGGCCCAGGCCCAGCGCAGGTGGGGCGACGGGTTGCTGGTTTCCATCATGCCCATGCTCAGATCAATTTCACGAGCTGCTTGCCGAAGTTCTTGCCCTTGAGCAGGCCCAGGAACGCTTCGGGTGCGGCGGCAATGCCGTCCGCCACAGTCTCGCGCGGGCGCAGCTTGCCGGTGCCAACCAGCGTGCCCAGCTCTTTCAGGGCCTCGGGCCAGACTTCCATGTGCTCGCTCACGATGAAGCCTTCGACCTTCATGCGGTTGATGAGCATGAGCGCAGGGTTGGCCATGGGCAGCGGCGCGCCGTCGTAGCCGGCGATCATCCCGCACAGGGCGATGCGGCTGAAGGCGTTCATGCGCAGCATCACCGCGTCCATGATCCATCCGCCCACGTTCTCGAAATAGCCGTCGATGCCGTTCGGGCAGGCTTCCTTGAGCGCCTTGGACATGGCCTTGACGTCGCTGTGCTGCTTGTAGTCGATGCAGGCGTCGAAGCCCAGTTCCTCTACGGCGTACTTGCATTTTTCAGCACCACCGGCAATGCCTACCGCGCGGCAGCCGCGCGCCTTGGCCAGCGCGGCAAACGCGCTGCCCACGGCGCCGGTGGCGGCGCTCACCACCACGGTGTCGCCTTCCTTGGGGGCGATGATCTTGACCAGGCCATACCAGGCCGTCACGCCGGGCATGCCCACCGCGCCCAGGTAGTGCGACAGCGGCACGTGGGCCGTGTCCACCTTGCGCAGCGCGCCGGGGGCGTTGGCGTCGACCACGCTGTATTCCTGCCAGCCGCCCATGCCCACCACCTTGTCGCCCACGGCGTACTTAGGGTGGCGGCTCTCGGCCACCTCGCCCACGGTGCCGCCGATCATGACCTCGCCCAGGCCCTGCGACGCGGCGTAGCTCTTGCTCTCGTTCATGCGGCCGCGCATGTACGGGTCCAGGCTCAGGTAGTGGTGGCGCACCAGCACCTGGCCGTCCTGCAGCGCAGGCGTGTCGGTGGCGACCAGCTTGAAGTTGCTGGCCACGGCCTCGCCCTGGGGACGGTTGTCGAGAACGATTTGCTGATTGCGTGGCATGGGAAGCTCCTTGAACGTTTGCTACTATATTTATAGCCGCCAGCGCTTATCCATCAAGCGGTAGCGGCCATTTTGACTTGAATTTCGGGCCGACTCAGTCGGTAGAAATCACCTTGAGGCCATTGACGCTGCGGCCGTCCACCGGCAGGCGCTTGACGTACTTGAAGGTGCCGGTGGCGTGGCTGCAGATCTTGCCTTGCGCGTCGTACACCGTGCCTTCGGTGAATGCCATGGTGGCGGTGCGGTGGATGAGCCGCCCCTTGGCCACCAGCGGGCCGCGGGCGGGCTGCATGAAGCTGGTCTTCATCTCGATGGTGACCACGCCCATGTCGGGGGTCTCGCTGCGCGCGGCCGTGGCCATGGTCACGTCCAGCAGCGTCATCGACGCGCCGCCGTGGGTCACGTCGAACGAATTCAGGTGCTCGGGCTTGGCTTCGTAGCGCAGCTCGGATTCGCCCTTCTCCATGCGGTGCAGGGTGAAGCCGAGGTGGCTGACAAAGGGGATCTCGACACCAAATTTCAGCACAGGTAACTCCAGTTTTTGTAGGGAGGCAAAAGCATACGCCTTCGCACTGCCTCGGCGGCACAACCACGGGCATGGCGAGGGCATCGGGTGCACTGCCCACACTGCCCACACTGCCCGCTCCGCCTGCTCCGGCCTGCCCGCCACACGGACGTGCAGGCGGGGCCATCAGCCGCCAGTGACGATGCTCACGCCGCCGTCCACTGCCAGCCACTGGCCGGTGATGTGCTTGCCCGCGTCCGACGCATACAGCGCGCACAGGCCCTTCAGGTCCTCGTCGTCGCCCAGGCGGCCCAGCGGCGCGTGCGCGGCCAGGGCTTCCTCACCCATGGCCTTCAGGGTGCCCACCGTCATCTTGCTCGGGAAGAAGCCCGGGCAGATGGCGTTGACGCGGATGTTGTACTTGCCCCATTCAGCCGCCAGCGCGCGGGTGAAGTTGATCACCGCGCCCTTGGACGTGTTGTAAGCGATGGTGTTCATGCCCTTGGGATTGCCGCCCAGGCCCGCGATGGACGCCACGTTGATGATGCTGCCACTGCGGCGCGCGATCATGCTGTGCTTGGCGATGTGCTGGCTCAGGATGAAATAGCCGCGCACGTTCAGGTTCATCACCTTGTCCCAGGCGTCCACGGGGTGGTCTTCGGCCGGGGCGCCCCAGGCGGCGCCGGCGTTGTTCACCAGGATGTCCACATGGCCCAGGCGCTCCAGGGTTTCGTCGGCCAGGCGGCGGATGTCGGCTTCGTTGGAGCAGTCCGCGGCGATCCAGCGCGCGTCGATGCCGGCGGCCTGCAGGTCGGCCGTGGCTTCTTCCAGGTCGGACGCCTTGCGCGAGCTGAGCACGATCTTGGCGCCCGCCTCGCCCAGCGAATGGGCCAGTTGCAGGCCCAGGCCGCGCGAGCCTCCGGTCACGAGGGCGGTCTTGCCGGTCAGGTCGAACAGTTGCTGGATGGTGCGGGTCATGAAGTGTGTCTCCTTGGGTTTGTGGGTCTGCAGTCCGGGTGCGAACGGCCCGCCCTGCGGGCGTGCGGCCATTCGGCACATGAAATCAAGTCACGCAATGATTGTGCGATGCAACGCGGAGGTGCCATGTCGCGGGAGTGTCGCGGATGGGGCCACGGCATGCAGAGGGCGCTGACCGCTTCATGGCGCAGCGTCTGCCCGCAGGCGCGAGCGCACGCCGATCAGCACCAGCCCCACCACGGCAGCCACCCCGCCCACGGCGATGAGGGTCCAGCCCAGCGCATCGTCCGTGCGCGCCGTGGCGATGCCCAGCACCAGCACCAGCAGGCCGCCGTAGATCAGGGCCCAGATGAGCTGGTGCAGGCGCTGCAGTGCGCGTGGTGTGGCCATGGTCAGAACGCCTCTTCAGGAAAGCTGGCGCAGGTCGCATCGCGGGTGCTCACCACCTGCAGCCACGCGCCGATCTTGGGCAGCTCGTAGTGGAAGAAATAGCGCATGGCGCCCATGCGGCCCACGCTGGCGGGCTGCGCCAGCGCAGCGTCGTCGGCCAGTGTGGCCAGCGCCAGGTCCAGCCACACCCAGGCCAGCACCGTGTGGCCGAAGGCCTGCATGTACGGCACGGCATTGGCCAGCGCATCGGCCGGCTGGCCCGTGGCCCACGCGGCCTTGGTGGCGGCACTGATCTGCTGCAGGGCCGCGCCCAGTGCGTTCGCATGCGCGGCCAGCGCGGGCACCTGGATCGCCCGCTCGATGGTGGCGTTGATGCGCCCGGCCAGCAGCGTAAGGCCGCGTCCGCCTTCCATCAGCACCTTGCGGCCCAGAAGGTCCATGGCCTGGATGCCGTGCGTGCCCTCGTGGATCATGTTCAGGCGGTTGTCGCGCCAGTACTGCTCCACCGGAAAGTCGCGCGTGTAGCCGTAGCCGCCGTGGATCTGGATGGCCAGCGAATTGGCCTCCAGGCAGAACTCGCTGGGCCAGCTCTTGGCGATGGGCGTGAGCACTTCGAGCAGCAAGCGGGCCTCGTCGGCCGCGGCTGCGTCGCCGGTGTGCTGCTCGTCCACCAGACGGGCGCAGAACAGGTTGAGCGCCAGCGCGCCTTCGCCATAAGCCTTCTGGGCCAGCAGCATGCGCTTGACGTCGGCGTGTTCGATGATGCGCACCTGCGGCTGCGCGGCATCCTTGACCACGGCGGCGGGGGCGCCACCGGCCGCGTCCTTGGCGCCCTGCACCGGGCGGCCCTGCGGGCGGTTCTTGGCGTAGTCCAGGCTGGCGTAGTAGCCCGCCAGGCCCAGCATGGTGGCGGCCATGCCGATGCCGATGCGCGCCTCGTTCATCATGTGGAACATGCAGTGCAGGCCCTTGCCCGCCTGCCCCACCAGATAGCCCACGGCGCCGGCCTGCCCGGCCACCGGGAACTTGCCCTCGCCAAAATTCAGCAGCGTGTTGGTGGTGCCGCGCCAGCCCAGCTTGTGGTTCAGGCCCGCCAGCGCCACGTCGTTGCGTTCGCCGGTCAGCTGGCCCTCTACATCGACCATCTTCTTGGGCACGATGAACAGCGAAATGCCGCGCGTGCCGGGCACGAGCTTGCCGTCTGGCCCCGGGATCTTGGCCAGCACCAGGTGCACGATGTTCTCGGTGAGCTCATGGTCGCCCGAGCTGATCCACATCTTGTTGCCCGTGAGGCGATAGCGCGCGCCCAGCGGGTCGGCTTCGAAGTCGCTGCCATCGGGCACGGCGCGCGTGGCCACGTCCGACAGCGACGAGCCCGCCTGCGGCTCGGACAAACACATGGTGCCCGACCAACGCCCGTTGAACTCGTTGAGTGCGAAGACTTCTTTCTGCAGCGCCGTGCCGTGCGCCATCAGCAGGTTGGCGTTGCCCGAGGTCAGCAGGTTGGAGCCGATGCTGATCGACGCCACCGCAAAGAAGCTGTTGGCCGCCGCCTCTACCGTGTAGGGCAGCTGCATGCCGCCGATGTCGTAGTCCTGCGCGGCCGACAGCAGGCCCGATTCGGCGTAGGCCTTGCGGGCCTCGTACGTCGCCGGGGGCAGGATGACCTTCTCGCCGTCGAAGCGCGGCTCCTCGATGTCCACCGTGCGGTTGTGCGGCGCGTACTTCTCGCGCGCGATGCGCTCGCAGGTGTCCAGCACCGCGTCGAAGGTTTCGCGCGAATGGTCAGCGAAACGGCCGCGGGCCGAGAGGCTCTCGGCCTCCAGCCAGTCGTACAGCAAAAAGTCGAGCGTGGAACGCAGGGTCATGAGGTCTCCTTGAATGCTGCATGCCCTGCCCCCTCGCCGGCGCGAGGATCAGCGGGCGGGCAGCGCGATGTTCTTGAAACACCAGTACTCCATGTCCGAATCGGGCTTGGGCTGGCAGCTGGCCTCTCCGAGCTGCAGGCGCGTGGCACCTGCCGGGAGCGGCGGGAAAGTGATCTTCAGAAACTTGGTGCGGCCGGGCTTGACCGTGTCCATCTTCACGTTGCACAGCGTAAGGCCGCTGATCGCACGCTGCGGCAGCACCGCACCGCTGTCCAGGTCCTTGAGCGTGAAGGCATCGGGCGAGCCCGTGGGCTGCGCGCAGGCTTCGAACGCCTCGTCGGTACTGTTCTTCACCACCAGGGTGACGCGGGTCTGCTTGGCATCGAGCACGATCTCCTGCAGCACCACGTCGGCGTCGGACTCCAGCGGCTGCTGGAGCTTGAAGCTCTGTGCGTGGGCACCGCAGGCCACGGCCAGCGCGGAGAGTGCGGTGAGAAATCGAAGTGAAGTGGTGCGACGCATGGGAAAACCGGTGAAAGGAAGAAAAAGTAGAAGGCGGAGACGGCCCGGCACCCTGGGGCGCCAGCAACCGCGGCGGATTCTGCCGCGCGCCGGTGCCGCCGCTGGGGTTTGCGCGCCGCCACAAGGCAACAATTTGTAGCCCCTTCTTCTCAACCCCCTGTCACTGCATCCATGGCCCTGCCGCATTCAGGGACCCGCCACCCGCACGCGCTCGGCGGCCATGTATGTATGTAAGCCCCTCATACAGACCGGCCTTGGGCAAGGCCGGCCCGGTGCGCATGCCGGCAGAGCGCCGGAACGCTATCGGTCAGAACACCTCGAAGACGCCGGCAGCACCCATGCCGCCGCCGATGCACATGGTCACGCACACCTTCTTGGCGCCGCGGCGCTTGCCTTCGATGAGCGCATGGCCCGTGAGGCGCTGGCCCGACACTCCGTAGGGGTGGCCCACGGCGATCGCGCCGCCGTTCACATTCAGGCGGTCGGCCGGGATGCCCAGCTTGTCGCGGCAGTACAGCACCTGCACGGCGAAAGCTTCGTTCAGCTCCCACAGGTCGATGTCCTGCACGGTGAGGCCCAGCTTCTTGAGCACCTTGGGCACCGCGAACACCGGGCCGATGCCCATTTCGTCGGGCTCGCAGCCGGCCACGGCAAAGCCGAGGAAGCGGCCCAGGGGCTTGAGGCCCTTCTTGCTGGCGTACTCTTCACTGGTCACCACGCAGGCGCCTGCGCCGTCGGAGAACTGGCTGGCATTGCCGGCCGAGATCACGCCGCCGGGCAGCGCGGGTCGGATGCCACTGATGCCTTCCTTGGTCGTGCCTTCGCGCGTGCCTTCGTCCTTGCTCACGGTGACCTGCTTGGTGATCAGGCCCAGCGTCTTGTCGGCAATGCCGGCGGTGACGGTGATGGGGGCGATCTCGGCATCGAACAGGCCGGCGGCCTGGGCTGCGCAGGCCTTTTGCTGGCTGGCGGCGCCGTATTCGTCCATCGCGTCGCGGCCGATGTTGTAGCGCTTGGCCACCTGTTCGGCGGTCTGCAGCATGCTCCAGTAGATCTCGGGCTTTTGCTTGGCCAGGGCCAGGTCCTGGATCATGTGCAGGTTCATCTCCTGCTGCACGCAGGAGATGCTTTCCACACCGCCCGCCACGTACACGTCGGCTTCGCCGGCAATGATGCGCTGGGCCGCGGTGGCGATGGTCTGCAGGCCCGACGAGCAAAAGCGGTTGATCGTCATGCCCGACGCCGTGATGGGCAGGCCGGCCTTGAGCGCGATCTGGCGAGCGATGTTGCTGCCCGTGGCGCCTTCCGGCGTGGCGCAGCCCATGATGACGTCGTCGACATCGGCACCGTCGATGCCGGCGCGCTGCACGGCATGCTGCACGGCGTGGCCGCCCAGCGTGGCGCCATGGGTCATGTTGAAGGAGCCCTTCCAGCTCTTGGCGAGCGGCGTGCGGGCGGTGGAGACAATCACTGCGGAGGTCATGGGAAATCCTTTAATCGGTGAACGGGGTGCGCGCCGGTGCTTCGCTTCGTCAATGAGCTTACAAATGAAATGGATGCGTTCTCGTGCCAGGCAAGGCGCAAACCGCAGTCATAGCCAAGCTATGACGAGGATTTGCAACGCAGCATGGTGAGAGAAGGCGCGATTTCATGTACGCGATTTGGCGAAGCGAAGTACCTGGTTTACTGGAAGGCCTTGCCTTCGGCGGCCAGCTTGGCCAGCAGCGGAGCGGGCTTCCAGGCGTTGGCGTCGTCCATGGGGTTCTGGGCAAAGCGGTTCATCGCCTGCACCACGTTGAACAGGCCCACTTCGCTGGCATAGTGCATCGGGCCGCCGCGGTGGATGGGGAAGCCGTAGCCGGTCAGGTACACCATGTCGATGTCGCCGGACTTGCTGGCAATGCCCTCTTCCAGGATGTGCGCGCCTTCGTTCACCAGGGCGAACACCAGGCGCTGCACGATTTCCTCGTCGGAGATCTTGCGGGGCGCCGTGCCCAGGGTCTTGCGGTGCTCTTCGATCATCTTGTTCACCACATCGCTCGGGATCGCGTCGCGCTTGCCGGCCTGGTAGTCGTACCAGCCTGCGCCGGTCTTCTGGCCAAAGCGGCCCAGCTCGCACAGCAGGTCTGCGGTCTTGCTGTACTTCATGTCGGGCTTTTCGCTGTAGCGGCGCTTGCGGATGGCCCAGCCGATGTCGTTGCCGGCCAGGTCGCCCATGCGGAACGGGCCCATGGCAAAGCCGAACTTCTCGATGGCCTTGTCCACCTGCTGGGGCGTGGCGCCTTCGTCCAGCAAAAAGCCGGCTTGCTGGCTGTAGCGCTCGATCATGCGGTTGCCGATGAAGCCGTCGCACACGCCCGAGACCACGGCGGTCTTCTTGATCTTCTTGGCCACGGCCATCACGGTGGCCAGCACGTCCTTGGCGGTGGCCTTGCCACGCACCACTTCCAGCAGCTTCATCACGTTGGCGGGGCTGAAGAAGTGCATGCCCACCACGTCCTGGGGACGCTGGGTGAAGTTGGCGATCTGGTCCACGTCCAGCGTGGAGGTGTTGGAGGCCAGGATGGCGCCGGGCTTGGCCACAGCGTCCAGCTGCTTGAACACGGCTTCCTTCACGCCCATTTCTTCGAACACGGCCTCGATGATCAGGTCGCAGTCCTTGAGCTCGTCGTAGCTGAGCGTGGTGGACAGCAGCGCCATGCGCTGGGCGTACTTGTCTTCTTTGAGCTTGCCCTTCTTGACCTGCGATTCGTAGTTCTTCTTGATGGTGCCGATGCCGCGGTCCAGGGCTTCCTGCTTCATCTCCAGCATCTTGACGGGGATGCCGGCGTTCAGGAAGTTCATGGCGATGCCGCCACCCATGGTGCCCGCACCGATCACGCCCACCAGCTTGATGTCGCGCTTGGGGGTGTCCGACGGCACGTCAGGGATCTTGCTCGCAGCGCGCTCTGCCATGAACAGATGGCGCAGCGCGCGGGACTCGGGGGTCCACATCAGGTTGATGAAGATCTCACGCTCGACCAGCATGCCTTCGGCAAACTTCTTCTTGGTGGCTGCTTCGACCGCGTCCACGCACTTGGCAGGCGCGGGGAAGTTCTTGGCCATGCCCTTGACCATGTTGCGTGCGAACTGGAAGTACGCGTCGCCTTCGGGGTGCTTGCAGGGGAAGTTGCGCACCAGGGGCAGCGGGCGCGCATCGGCCACGCTCTGGGCGAACGCCAGGGCTTCTTCGGCCAGCGACTCGGGCGATGCGGCCAGCTTGTCGAACAGCTTTTGGCCGGGCACGCCGGCAATCAGTTCGCTCTTGACGGGCTCGCCGCTCACGATCAGGTTCAGCGCGGCTTCGACGCCGATCACGCGCGGCAGGCGCTGCGTACCGCCCGCGCCGGGGATCAGGCCCAGCTTGACTTCAGGCAGTGCGATCGAGCAGCCAGGCGCTGCAATGCGGTAGTGGCAGCCCAGCGCCAGCTCCAGGCCGCCGCCCATGGCGACGGTGTGCATGGCGGCGACCACGGGCTTGCCCGAGTTCTCGACGGCGAGGATCACCGACAGCAGGTTGGGCTCTTGCAGCGACTTGTCGGTGCCGAACTCCTTGATGTCCGCACCGCCCGAGAAGGCGCCGCCCGCTCCGGTGATGACGATGGATGTGACCGCTGCATCGGCATTGGCACGGGCCAGGCCGTCCACGATACCTTGGCGGGTGGCCAGGCCCAGCCCGTTGACGGGAGGGTTTGCCAGCGTGATCACGGCAACGGAGCCGTGGACTTTGTATTCAGCGGTCATGGTGCTGTTGTTCCTTGGAGAGTGAAAAAGAACGATCGTGCGTTTTTATTGTAGGTGCTTCGAAACAGTTTGGCGTGTCAATTTGTCCCGGGCGGGACAAGGGGGTTTCAAACATCCCCAGACGAGTAGATTCCGGCGGGCAAAAAAAGAGGCGCCACCTAAGACCGGGCGCCTCGTGGACCGATGCAAAAAAGCGTCCTCAGGCCTCAGCCACGCCCTCAGCGCGCGAAACTGGCGCGCTCCAGGCCAGCGCCCCCGCGCAAGGGCCGCCCCGCCGCGCTGGGGGCGTCCCCCTCCGGGGAAGGCGCCGCAGGCGACTCAGGGGGGCTTCTAAACCTCCAGCCACTCCTTGCGGATGTAGTTGTCGGCCCGCAAGCTATCCGGCGTCCCCTGGAACACGATGGAGCCATGCCCCATCACCAGCGCGCGGTCCGAGATCTTCATCGCGATCGTCAGCTTCTGCTCGATCAGCAGCACCGAGATGCCGCGCGCCTTCAGGGTCTGCAGGTACTGCCCCACCAACTCGACGATCTTGGGCGCCAGGCCCTCGGTGGGCTCGTCGATGATGATCAGGTCGGGGTCGCCCATCAGCGTGCGGCACAGCGTGAGCATCTGCTGCTCGCCGCCGGACATCACGCCCGCCTCGGTGTGCTGGCGCTCCTTGAGGCGCGGGAACATTTCGTACATGTCGTCGAACGTCCAGCGACTGCCCTTGCCGCTGCCCTTTTGCCCCAGCAGCAGGTTCTGGTGCACGGTGAGGTTGGGGAACACGTCGCGGCTCTCGGGCACATAGCCCAGGCCGAGGTGGGCGATCTCGTAGGCCTTCTTGCCGTTCAGGGGCTGGCCCTTCCACTCCAGCGTGCCCTCCCAGTCCACCAGGCCCATGATGGCCTTGGCGGTGGTCGAGCGGCCCGAGCCGTTGCGCCCCAGCAGCGCCACGATCTCGCCGGGCTGGACGTCGAAGCTCACACCATGCAGCACATGGCTCTTGCCGTAGTAGGCGTGGAGGTTGTCAATTTTCAGCATAGTCAATCTCAGTGTCCCGCGCCTTGCTCGTCGGCCACGGACGAACCCAGGTAGGCCTCCTGCACGCGCGCATTGGCGCGCACCTTGTCGGGGGTGTCGAAGGCGATCACCTCTCCATAGACCACCACGGCGATCTTGTCGGCCAGGCCGAACACCACGCCCATGTCGTGCTCCACCGTCAGCAGGGTGCGGCCTTCGGTCACTTCCTTGATGAGGTGGATGAAGCGCGTGGTCTCGCTCTTGCTCATGCCGGCGGTGGGCTCGTCCAGCAGGATCACGTTGGCGCCGCCCGCGATGGTGATGCCGATCTCCAGCGCCCGCTGCTCGGCGTAGGTGAGGTTCATGGCCAGGGTGTCGCGCTTCTTGTCGAGCTTGATCATCTCCATGAGCTCTTTGGCGCGCTGATTGGCGTCGTGCAGGTTCGACAAAAAGCGCAGGAAGGTGTACTTGTAGCCCATGCTCCACAGCACGCCGCAGCGCAGGTTCTCGAACACCGAAAGCTTGGGGAAGATGTTGGTGATCTGAAAGCTGCGCGACAGGCCCTTGCGGTTGATCTCGTACGGCGCCAGGCCGTTGATGCGCTGGCCGTTCAGGATCACGTCGCCGCTGGTGGGCGCAAAGCGCCCGCTGATCAGGTTGAACAGCGTGGACTTGCCAGCGCCGTTCGGGCCGATGATGGCCACGCGCTCGCCAGGAGCCACGACCAGGTTGGCGCCACGGATGATTTCGGTCTTGCCAAAGCTCTTGCGCAGGTCGCGCAGTTCCAGGGCGTAGGCAGGGGTTGCGTTGTCAGCGGCCATGTTCACAGCGCCTCCGTACGCTTGATGTGGTGTTCGATTTCTTCCTGGATGGTGCTCCACTGGCGCACGAACTGGCGGCGGCACAGCTCGAACAGTCCGAAGCCCGTGATCATCACGAAGATGGCGCCTAACCAGCTGGCAAAGCCCTTGGCGTTGAGCGTGGCGCCCAGGAAGGTCAGCTCCGGCCCGAGTGCCGCGTTCAGTTGCAGGTGGTAGGTCATCTCGATCATGCAGGCCGCCCCCAGCACGCCCACCAGCGCGGTGCCGGCCAGCGCCAGGTACGAAGTGCCCAACTGGCGCAGCTTGCCGTATTTGGCCAGGCGCAGGTTCATCATAATCAGGCTGGCGATGCCGCCGGGCGCATACATCACCATGAACAGGAACACCAGGCCCAGGTACAGCAGCCAGGCCTTGGACAGCTCGGACAGCAGCACCGAGGCCAGCACCAGCAGCACCGCACCGATGATGGGGCCGAAGAAGAACGTGGCCCCGCCCAGGAAGGTGAACAGCAGGTAGCCGCCCGAGCGGATCACGCTCAGACTGTCGGCGCCCGTGATGATCTCGAAGTTGATGGTGGCCAGGCCCCCGCCGATGCCCGCGAAGAAGCCCGCAATGATGAACGCGAAGTAGCGCACGCGCTGCGTGTTGTAGCCGATGAACTCCACACGCTCGGGGTTGTCGCGCACCGCATTCAGGATGCGGCCGAGCGGCGTGCCGGTGAAGGCGAACATCGCCGCGGTGCACACGAAGCAGTACGCTGCAATCAGGTAGTACACCTGCATGCCCGAGCCAAAGTTCAGGCCGAAGAAGGCCTTGCCGTACGTGCGGTCGGTGGTGATGCCGCCTTCGCCTCCGAAGAACTCGGGGAACATCAGCGCCATGGACGCCACCAGCTCGCCGATGCCGAGCGTGATCATGGCGAAGGTGGTGCCCGACTTCTTGGTGGTGACAAAGCCCAGGATGATGGCGAAAAACGCCCCGGCCAGCCCCCCTACCAGCGGGATGAGCACCAGCGGGATGTTGACCGTGCCCTTGGTTGCCATGTTCATCGCATGGATGGCGATGAACGAGCCGAGACCCGTGTACACCGCATGCCCGAAGCTCAACATGCCGCCCTGCCCCAGCAGGATGTTGTACGACAGGCAGATGATGATCAGGTAGCCGATCTGCGACAGCATCGTCAGCGCCAAGCTGCTGCGAAACAGCATGGGCGCGACGATGAGCATGGCCGCGAACAGCGTCCAGATGACGAAGCGGCCCACGTTCCAGGGCTTGAACCGGTAGTAGGAACTGGCGCCGGAGCCAGTGGTGGTAGGTGTCGAATTGGAATTCATGGCTTCAGTCCTCCCGGGTACCCAGCAGGCCCTTGGGCCTGAAGATCAGGATCAGCACGAGGAACAGGTACGGCAGGATGGGGGCCACTTGTGAAATGGTGAGTTTGAGCAGCGGGTAGCCAAAGGTCTGGTCGGTAACGGCCACGCCCACCGCCTTGAACACATGGATGAGCGAGTAGTCGAGCGCCACGGCAAAGGTCTGCACCAGCCCGATGAGCAGTGACGCAAGGAACGCCCCCGCCAGCGAGCCCATGCCGCCCACCACCACCACCACGAAGATGATGGAGCCCACCGACGCCGCCATGGCGGGCTCGGTGACGTAGGTGTTGCCGCCGATCACGCCGGCCAGGCCCGCCAGGGCCGCACCGCCGCCGAACACCAGCATGAACACGCGCGGCACGTTGTGGCCCAGCGCCTCGACCATGTGCGGGTACTTGAGCGCCGCCTGGATCACCAAGCCGATGCGCGTGCGGGTGAGCAGCAGCCACACCGACACCAGCATCAGCAGCGCCACCAGCATCACGAACGAGCGCGACTTGGGGAACTGCGTGCCATACAGCGTGAACAGGGGACCCTGCAGTTGCGTGGGCAGGCCGTAGGGCACCGTCGAGCGGCCCCACACCAGCTGCACCACTTCCAGAATGAGGTACGAGAGCCCGAACGTGACGAGCAGCTCCGGCACGTGGCCAAACTTGTGCACGCGGCGCAGGCAATAGCGCTCGAACGCGGCGCCCAGTGCAAACACCGCCAGCGGCGCAAGCACCAGCGCCGGCCAGAAGCCCACCACGCCGGAGATGGTGAACGCGAAATAGGCACCCAGCATGTAAAAGCTGGTGTGCGCAAAATTGAGCACACCCATCATGCTGAAGATCAGCGTGAGGCCCGAGCTGAGCATGAACAGCAGGAGCCCGTAGCTCACTCCGTTCAGCAGCGAGATCACGAAAAACTCAGAATTCATTGGAATTTTTCACTGCAGGGGTAAAAAAAAGGCCCGAGTGGTCGGGCCTCGAAGCGATGCAACACAGGACCGTGTTTACGGACGCTTCATCTGGCACGACGAGGGCGTGCTGGCCACATAGGGCTCGTAGTACTTCACCGGCACGAAGGTGTAGCCGGTGTTCTCCGAATCGAGCGGGTACTTGCCGCCGGCCTTCTCCCACTTGGAGATGAACAGGCCTTGCTGCAGCTGGTGGTCCGTCTTGCGCATCTCGACTTCGCCGTTGAAGCTCTTGAACTTCATGCCTTCGAACACCGCGGCCACCTTGACGGGGTCGGTGGACTTGGCCTTGGCAAAGCCTTCGGACAGCATGGTGAAGGCGTGGTAGACCGCACCGGTGTACATGTCGTCGTTGAACTTCTTCTTGTAGTCCACCACGATCTTGTTGATCTCGCCGGGCAGGTTCATGTGGGCGTAGGCCACCATGTACACACGGC
Source organism: Acidovorax sp. LjRoot194 (assembly GCF_964253015.1). NCBI lineage: Bacteria > Pseudomonadati > Pseudomonadota > Betaproteobacteria > Burkholderiales > Comamonadaceae > Acidovorax > Acidovorax sp. LjRoot194. Next base: position 3,407,488 of record NZ_CAXUQB020000001.1, read on the forward strand.
CTGCGGCGGCCGAGCCCATCGCGGTGGGGCTGCCGGTGACCGAGCCGTAGTAGGTGTAGAAGTTGACGTTGTTCAGGCCCGCATCGTTGGCGGCCTTGATGAGCAGCGCCAGGTCCGAGCCCCAGTTGCCGGTGATCACGCTGTCGGCGCCCGACTGCTTGATCTTGGCGATGTAGGGCGCGAAGTCGCGCACCTGGGCCAGGGGGTGCAGGTCGTCGCCGACGAACTGCACGTCAGGACGCTTGCGGCCCATCATTTCCTTGGCGTACTTGGCGACCTGGTGGCCGTGCGCGTAGTTCTGGTTGATCAGATAGACCTTCTTGACCTCGGGCATGTCCTTCATGTACGTGGTCAGGGCTTCCATCTTCATGGAGGTGTCCGCGTCCAGGCGGAAGTGCCAGTAGCTGCACTTGCTGTTGGTCAGGTCTGGGTCCACCGCAGCGTAGTTCAGGAAGAGGACTTCCTTGCCGGGGTTGCGGGCGTTGTGCTTTTCCAGCGCGTCCATGATGGCCAGGGCCGGGCCGGAGCCGTTGCCCTGCACCACGTAGCGTGCGCCCTGGTCCATGGCCGAGCGCAGCGCGCTGGTGGTCTCTTGCGGGCTGAGCTTGTTGTCGATGCCGATGATCTCGTACTTGACCCCTGCGGCGTTCTTCTTGTTGAACTCTTCAGCGATGAACTGGAAGCTCTTGAGCTGGTTGGTCCCCACGGCCGCCATCAGGCCGGAAAGCGGGTCGAGCCAGGCGATCTTGACGGTCTCGCCCTTTTGAGCGAACGCCCCGCCAGCACTTGCCAGGATTACCGAGGCTGCTACAGCCTTAATAGCGAACTTCATGGTCTTGTCTCCTTGTAAATATATAAAACGCAGCGTACCGCGTTGCAACAAAGCGATGCTCAGGGATTGCCCCTACCAGCGTCGCACACGCGACTGGCCCCGCGCTCCCCCGAGCGCGGGGCACGTGTTCATCACAAACCCGGAAGCTTGTAATCCTTCAATTGCTCGCGCAATCTGGTCTTGAGCATCTTGCCGGTGGCGCCCAGCGGAATGGCCTCGACGAACACGACGTCATCGGGGATCTGCCACTTGGCGGTCTTGCCCTCGTAGAAGGCGAGCAGCTCTTCGCGGGTGACCTCGGTGCCGGGCCGCTTGACCACCGCGACGATGGGGCGCTCGTCCCACTTGGGGTGCGGCATGCCCACGCAGGCAGCCATGGCAATTGAAGGGTGCGCCATCGCGATGTTCTCGATGTCGATGGAGCTGATCCACTCGCCGCCGGACTTGATCACGTCCTTGCTGCGGTCGGTGATCTGCATGAAGCCGTCGGCGTCGATGGTGGCCACGTCGCCCGTGGGGAACCAGCCGCGGCCCTGCGCGTCCTTGACGAGCGGGTTGCCGCCCTCGCCCTTGAAGTAGCTGTCCACGATCCACGGGCCCTTGACCAGCAGGTCGCCGTAGGTCTTGCCGTCCCACGGCAGTTCCGCCCCGTCGCCGCCTACGATCTTCATGTCCACGCCGTAGATCGCGCGGCCCTGCTTTTGCAGGACCTTCATCTGCTCGTCCTTGGACAGCGCCAGGTGCTTGTTCTTCAGGGTGCACAGCGTGCCCAGCGGGCTCATCTCGGTCATGCCCCAGGCGTGCAGCACCTCCACACCGTAGTCTTCCTTGAACGCATGGATCATGGCGGGCGGGCAGGCCGAGCCGCCGATGACGGTGCGGCGCAGCGTGGAGAACTTGAGGCCCGCGGGCTTCATGTGGCCGAGCATCATCTGCCACACGGTGGGCACGCCCGCGGCGTAGGTCACCTTCTCGGCTTCGATGAGTTCGTAGATGGACTTGCCGTCCATGGCCGGGCCCGGGAACACCAGCTTGCAGCCCGTGAGCGCGGCCGAGTACGGAATGCCCCAGGCGTTGACGTGGAACATGGGCACCACCGGCAGCACCGAGTCGCGTGCCGACAGGCACATCACGTCGGGCAGCGCCGCGGCGTAGGCGTGCAGCGTGGTGGAGCGGTGGCTGTACAGCGCGGCCTTGGGGTTGCCCGTGGTGCCGCTCGTGTAGCACATGCTGGACGCGGAGTTCTCGTCGAACTCGGGCCAGGCGTAGTCGGGCGCATAGGCGCCGATCCACTCTTCGTAGCTGGCCAGTCCCGGCACGCCGGAGTCTGCCGGCAGCTTGTCCGCATCGCACAGCGCTACCCACTTCTTCACCGTGGGGCACTTGGCGTGCACGGCCTGCACCAGGGGCAGGAAGGTCAGGTCAAAGCACAGCACCTGGTCTTCGGCGTGGTTGACGATCCAGGCGATCTGGTCGGGGTGCAGGCGCGGGTTGACGGTGTGCAGCACGCGGCCCGAGCCGGAGACGCCGAAGTACATCTCCATGTGGCGGTAGCCGTTCCAGGCCAGCGTGGCCACGCGGTCGCTGAACTGCAGCTTCAGGGCATCCAGCGCATGGGCCAGGCGGCGCGCACGCGCCCCGAGGTCTCGGTACGTGTAGCGGTGGATGTCGCCCTCGACCCGGCGCGAGACGATTTCAGCGTCGCCATGGTGGCGCTCGGCGAACTCGATCAGCGACGAAATCAAGAGCGGTTGGCTCTGCATCAGACCCAGCATGGGGGCTCCTTGGATGTGGTGGTGAATGGAAAGATCATCGTAGCGCGGTGCGGGCCTTCGGACGTGTCACGCTGGTGGTGAAAACCCGCAGTCCGCGGCGCGCATTCCATCGGGGCAAGGGCAGTGTGCGCCGCAGGCGCGGGCTTGCCAACACCTGTCGCCCCGTTGACAAACGCACAGGGAATACCCTGCATGGCTTCTGAACCCGGGACAATGCGGCGCATGCTCTGCTTTGCGCCCACCGCCCAGCGTTTCATCGAAGCCCAGCCCTGGTTCGCCAGCGTGCCCGCAGCCCTGCAGGAGCGGCTGCGGGCCGAGGTGTTCTCCATCCAGGGCGACAAGGGCGCGGTGATGATGCCCGCCGGCAGCGCCGTGCAGGGCTGGTACGCCGTGCTGTCTGGCCTGGTGATGCTGCAAAGCCCGGCCAGCAAGGGCCGCTCGTCGGCGTTCATCGGCGTGCCCGACGGCGAGTGGTTCGGCGAAGGCTCGGCCATGAAGCCCGAGCCGCGCAAGTACAACGTGGTCGCACTGCGGCCCACCACCTTGCTGTGCCTGCCGCTGCCGCTGTTCAACGCGCTGCGCGAGACGCACCTGGGCTTCAACCAGTTCCTGGTGCTGCACCTGAACATGCGCCTGGGCCAGGCCATGACCATCATCGAGGCGGGCCGCACGCAGTCCACCGAGCACCGCGTGACGCTGTACCTGAGCCGGCTGTTCTGGCGCAGCACGCGCCGGCTCAACCTCACGCAGGACGAGCTGGGCCAGTTGGTCGGCCTGTCGCGCCAGACGGTGAACCGCGTGCTGCAAACGCTGGAAGGGCTGGGCATCGTGTCTCTGGACTTCGGCAAGGTGGCCATCGTGGATGACGACGCACTGAGTGCATACCTTGCCGCCACCGTGGCATCCTGAACGGACATGGGCTTGGACATCACCGGGCAGGCTGACTGAACACGCTTACTGAACGCTGAGGCGCGCAGCCTTCTGGTCCGCGTCGAAGATGAACCTGCGCGGCCAGGCCTGCCACTCCTGCCCCAGGCCGGCGTGGTTGGGGTTGCCGGTGTGCACGAAGGCACGCACGCCGTCCATCATCACGCCCGACAGGGCCAGGCGTCCCGGCTGGTTGGCGGTGCTGTTGGCGGCCTTGGCCAGCAGCGAAGGGCCGAAGTTGCCGAACACGAACGGCAGATCGAAGCCGTGGGCTGCGCCGTACACATCGTTCCAGGGCGCGGGCTGCTGGGCCCAGTTGAACTGGTAGCTCCAGACGTCGGCCTGGTGGGTGCGCAGCGTGTTGAGCAGGTTGTCGCGGCTCGGGTCGATGAAAGCGGCGCCCAGCAGCTTCATGCGGGCGTTGTAGCCGGTGACCGGCGCGGTGACGGGCAGGTACGACGCGTCGATGACGTCGGCCGCGGTGAGCGCGGTGGGCGCATCGGGGTTGAAGCTTTGCGTCATCGCAAAGCGCTCGGCGTCGCTGATCTTCATGCCGGGCTTGCCGCCCAGCAGTGCGAGGAAGGGCGCGAAGAGCTTGGCCTCGTCCAGCGTGTAACCCGACAGCACCGGCACCTTGTGGTAGCGCCCTGCCCCGATGGCGGCGATCGGGTCGACCGGAATCACCACGCCATCCGGGATGGGACCCGAGCCCGTAAGGCCGCCTTTGAGCACGGTCTGCAGCACCACGCGGCCGTCCTTGCCGCGCAGGTAGCTGGCGGTGTGCGCGGGCGTCCAGCCGGACACCAGCACAGCCGCCGCTGCCGCGTCGGGCGCCAGCCCGTCGGCCACTGCCAGGGCCGCCAGCAATGCCCCCGCCTGCGCCGCGTATTTGCTGGCCGGGTTGAGCGTGGGGATGGTGCCTGCGGGCAGGTTGGTGGGCAGCGAGATGCCGGCGCTGACCGGCAGTGCCTTGTGGAACAAACCTGCGGCTGCCGGTGCGGTCAGCAGGGCCAGCACATTGGTGGCACCCGCCGACTGCCCCATCAGCGTGACGTTGCCCGCGTTGCCGCCAAAGCGGCCGATGTTGTCCTGGATGAAGCGCAGCGCCTGGATGTTGTCCAGCAGCGCGTAGTTGCCGCTGTACGCCTGGCTGCCGGTGTGCAGCGCGGGCAGCTGAAAGAAGCCCATCACATCGAGCCGGTAGTTGGCCGTGACGACCACCGCGTTGGCCTTGCGCGCCAGCGCCGCGCCGTCGTACACCGGGTCGGCCGTGTAGCCCGATATGCCGCTGCCGCCGTGCAGGAACAGCAGCACGGGCAGGTTGTTGTCTCCGTTGGCCGGGCGCCAGATGTTCAGGGTCAGGCAGTCTTCGTTGCCCACGGGGGTGCCCAGGGTCTGGCCGATGGTGTCGTCAAAGCGGTTGTTGGCGCCGGGGCCGTACAGGCGCCCCATCTGCAGGCAGGCGCTGCCAAACCGCGTGGCATCGCGCTCGCCCGTCCAGGCTGCGGGCTCTGCGGGCGGTTGCCAGCGCAGGTCGCCCACGGGGGGCTTGGCAAACGGCAGGCCCTTCCAGGCGTAGGTGCCGGTGGTGGCGCTGTCGTCGGTGCCGCGCACCGCGCCGTAGCGGGTCTCGCGCAGCTCGGGTGGCGTGCCACTGGAGCCGCCGCAGGCCGTACCCATCAATGCTGCCAGCACGGCGGCGCCAAAGCGCACGCGGCGTTGAAAATCAGCCATGTCTTGTCTCCTTGGGGGTTTTCAGGAATGGGTCGGGCCTCTCTGAAGCGTCACACTTGCGGCAGGGCCAAACCTCAGCGACGATTGTGTGAACGCATCGCCATCGGCCCACTATCGCAACCGTGCCAAAACAGTGACTTCAGAACACCACCCTCGCGTTAACCCTGACCCGGCAGCCCGGCCATGACACCGCGCACCAGCTCCGCCGCGTGGGTTCGCGGCATTGCGGACATGTTTGCAGCCGAAGGCCTGCCTGCCGCAGACCTGTGCACTGAAGCGGGCATCGACCTGCCCGCCCTGCTGCAGCAGCAGACCCGCGTGGATGTGGACCGCGTAAGCCGCCTGTGGGAGGCCGCCGCGGCGCGGTACGGCCAGCCCGGCCTGGGCCTGGAGCGGGACCTGGCGGCGCGCTACGGCAATGTGGACCTGGTGGGCTATGCGCTGGCCTCCGGGCCCAACCTGATGGTGGGGTTTGAGCACCTGCAGCGGCAGATGGCGCTGATATCGGACGCCACCACCTTCGAGATGCAGCGCGACCCGCGCGGCCAGGGCTACTGGCTGGCGATCAGCCACATAGGCGCCACCCGGCCCATCCCGCGCCAGCGCATCGAGTTCGCGGTGCTGACCTTGTTCATGCTGTGCGGCTGGCTGACCCGGCGCGATATGGTGCCGCTGGCGGTGCAGTTGACCACGCCGCTGCCGCAGGACGATGCCCGCTACCGTACGGCGTTCGGCCTGTTGCCGCAGTTCGGGCAGGGGGCCAACCGGTTCCTGCTGTCAGACGCCGATCTGCTGGCGCCCATACCCACTCACAACCCCAGCCTGTGGGCGCTGCACGAGCGCATGGTGGAGTCGGAGCTGGACCAGCTCGGCCAGACGCTGGCCAGTACCAAGGTGCGCACCGAGATTGCGCGCGTGCTGCACCTGGGCGAGCCGCGGCGCGAAGACATCGCTGCGCGACTGCACCTGACCGACCGCACGCTGCAGCGGCGTCTGCAGGCCGAATCCGTGAGCTACCAGCAGCTGCTGGACGACACACGCTGCGAGCTGGCGCGCCAGCACCTGAGCGATGCGCGGCGCACCCTGGGCGAGATCTCCGACCTGCTGGGCTTTGCGGACCAGAGCAACCTGTTTCGCGCCTGCAAGCGCTGGTTCGGCATGCCGCCCGGCCAGTACCGCGCGCAGGTGCTGCAGCCCGAGCCCGAAGCCGCGTCCTGACAAGGGGGATGGCCAAGGCAGAGCAAGCCAGGGGCCTGTGTGTCGTGGCCCATGGCCCTGTCGGCTCGGGGGCATCGACGGTGCGAGACAATCGGGCGATGAATCAGCGCGCCGACAGCGAAACCCTTGCCGACATCGGCCTGGCCTGGAACCATGGTTTTGCCGCCCTGGGCCCCGACTTCTACACCGAGCTGCGCCCTACTCCGCTGCCCGCGCCCCACTGGGTGGGCACCAGCGCCGACGTGGCGCGTCTGATCGGCCTGGACCCTGCGGTGCTGCACACCGACGAGGCGCTGCAGGCGTTCACCGGCAATGCGCTGCTGGCGGGCTCGCGCCCTCTTGCCAGCGTCTATAGCGGCCACCAGTTCGGCGTCTGGGCCGGGCAATTGGGCGATGGCCGCGCCATCTTGCTGGGCGAGACGGCCAGCGGCCACGAGGTGCAGCTCAAGGGCGCCGGCCGTACGCCCTATTCGCGGGGGGGCGACGGCCGCGCCGTGCTGCGATCCAGCATCCGCGAATTTCTGTGCAGCGAGGCCATGCACGGCCTGGGCGTGCCGACTTCGCGCGCGCTGTGCATCACCGGATCGCCCGGCCCCGTGCGGCGCGAAGAGGTCGAGACCGCCGCGGTGGTCACCCGCGTGGCACCCAGCTTCGTGCGCTTTGGCCACTTCGAGCACTTTGCAGCCAACGGGCTCGAGCCCCAGCTGCAGACGCTGGCCGACTACGTCATCGACCGCTACTACCCCGCATGCCGCGGCACTGCCGAATTCGGTGGCAACGCCTATGCAGCACTGCTGCAGGCCGTGAGCGAGCGCACCGCGCGCCTGATGGCGCAGTGGCAGGCCGTGGGGTTTTGCCATGGCGTGATGAACACCGACAACATGAGCATCCTGGGCCTGACCATCGACTACGGGCCGTTTCAGTTTCTGGACGCGTTCGTGCCGGGCCATGTGTGCAACCACAGCGACACGCAAGGCCGCTACGCCTACAACCGCCAGCCCAACGTGGCGTACTGGAACATGTTCTGCCTGGCCCAGGCCCTGCTGCCGCTCATCGGCGACGAAGAGCTGGCCAAGCAGGCGCTGGAGTCGTACAAGACGGTGTTCCCCGAAGAGTTCATGGCCCGCATGCGGGCCAAGCTGGGCTTGCCCACGGCACGCGAGCAGGACGGCGCACTCATCGACGGCATCCTGCAGCTGCTCGCCAAAAACGGCGTGGATTACCCCATCTTCTGGCGCAGGCTCTCGCACGCGGTGGGCAGCAGCGATTTCGAGCCCGTGCGCGACCTGTTTGCGGACCGCGAGGCGTTCGACGCATGGTTGCTATCATATTCAGAGCTACTTGCGCTGGATGATCAAGCGGTAGCGGCCGATTCGATGCTCAAAACCAACCCCAAATTCGTGCTGCGCAACCATTTGGGCGAACAAGCCATCCGCGCAGCGAAACTTGGCGACTTCAGCGAAGTCCAAACCCTTCAGCGGCTGCTGGAGCGCCCCTTCGACGAGCACCCCGGGCACGACGCCTACGCAGCCTTTCCGCCCGACTGGGCGTCTTCCATCGAGATCAGCTGTTCATCATGACCCACCCCGTGCAAAAAACCGACGCCGAATGGCAAGCCGTACTGCGTGACAAGGGCGCCGAGCCCGTGGCCTTCCAGGTCACCCGCCATGCCGCCACCGAACGCCCGTACACCGGCAAGTACGAGGCCCACTGGGCCGACGGCAGCTACCACTGCATCTGCTGTGGCGCCAAGTTGTTCGATTCGGTGACCAAGTTCGACGCGGGCTGCGGCTGGCCCAGCTTCTCCGAAGCCATCCCGGGCGCGATCACCGACATCGTCGACCGCAGCCACGGCATGGTGCGCACCGAGACGGTGTGTGCACAATGCGGGGCCCACCTGGGCCACGTGTTCGAAGACGGCCCTGCACCGACCGGCCTGCGCTACTGCATGAACTCGGCCTCGCTGGACTTCGAAACCGACAAAGGCTGACCGCCGAGACCCTCCGCTGATTCCATGAAAATTCTGATCGACTTCTTCCCCATCCTGCTGTTCTTCGGGGCCTACAAGTTCTACGGCATCTATGTGGGCACCGCCGTCCTGATGGCCGCCACCGTCGTGCAGATGGGCCTGATCTACGCGATGGAGCGCCGGCTGCAGACCATGCACAAGGTGACGCTGGTGCTGATCCTGCTGTTCGGCACGCTCACGCTGGTGCTGCAGGACGACCGCTTCATCAAATGGAAGCCCACGGTGCTGTACGGCGCCATGGCCATCGCCCTGGCCGTGGCCGTGTGGATCTTGAAGAAGAACTTCCTCAAGATGCTGCTGGGCGCCCAGCTGGCGTTGCCCGACGCGGTGTGGGCCCGCCTGAATGTGGCGTGGATCATCTACTGCGCGTTCATGTCGGCGGTCAACGCTTATGTGGTGCTCAACTTCAGTACCGAAGCGTGGGTCGACTTCAAGCTGTGGGGCTATGCCTTTCCGCTGGTCTTTCTGGTGTGCCAAGGCTTCTATATTGCCCCGCACCTCAAGAACGACGAGCCCGTGGCGTGAGGGGTGCCGACATGACCACGTCCATCTCCATAGCGCAGCAGATGCACCAGACCCTGGCCCAGCGGCTCACGCCCACCGCCCTGGAGGTGCTGGACGAAAGCGCCGCCCACGCCGGGCATTCCGGGGCCAATGGCACCGGCTTCGGCACGCATTTTCGGGTGCGCATTTCGTCACCTTTGTTTACAGGCAAGGCCCGGGTTGCCAAGCACCGCCTTGTGTATGATGCGCTGCAAGAATTTATTGACCGAGGCGTCCACGCCCTTGCCATTGAAGTTCTCTGAACCGGCCCAAGTTATTAAGACGCCGGATTTCAGCTGGCACAAAAACAACCTTTCAATTTTTGGATTCCGCATGAAGAAACAGCTCCTGTCCGGCCTCGTGGCCGCTGCCGTGCTGGGCACCATGGCCCTGCCAGCTTCCGCCCAGAACGTGGCCATCGTCAACGGCAAGGCCGTGCCGAAAGAGCGCGTTGAAGCCCTCAAGCAGCAAGTGGAACGCTCCGGTCGCCCCGTGACGCCAGACATCGAAGGCCAGATCAAGGAAGAAGTCATCACCCGCGAAATCTTCATGCAGGAAGCGCAAAAGCGCGGCCTGGAAGGCTCCGCCGACTACAAGTCGCAAATGGAACTGGCACGCCAGACCATCCTGATCCGCGAACTGTTCGCCGACTACCAAAAGAACAACCCCGTGACCGACGCCGAGATCCAGGCCGAGTACGACAAGTTCGCGGCAGCCAACAGCGGCAAGGAATACAAGGCCAGCCACATCCTGGTGGAGAAGGAATCGGACGCCAAGGCGATCATCGCCTCCATCAAGAAGGGCGCCAAGTTCGAAGACATCGCCAAGAAGCAATCCAAGGACCCAGGCTCCGGTGCCAAGGGTGGTGATCTGGACTGGGCCAACCCATCGAGCTACGTGGGCGAGTTCAGCGAAGCCCTGGTCAAGCTCCAAAAGGGCAAGATGACCGACACCCCCGTGAAGAGCCAGTTCGGCTACCACATCATCCGCCTGGACGACGTGCGCCAGGCCGAGTTGCCCAAGCTGGAAGAAGTGAAGCCCCAGGTGGCCCAGCAACTGCAACAGCAAAAGCTGGCCAAGTTCCAGGAAGACCTGCGCACCAAGGCCAAGGTCGAGTAATCGACAAGCGCTTCTGGGCACACCAGACGCAGGCGGCTCGGCCTACCGAGCCCGCCACCAACAATGCGGCCCAGGCCGCGTTTTTTTATGGGTGGTTGGACCAGTGCTTACCTTGAGGGAAAAGACTTCATCAGGCTGCGCCACGCCCGGCCTGCAGCCAGAGATCATGCGGGGAATCTCGATATGCAGGAATCCCGCGTTTGTGCTGTTCCAAGTCGATCCAGGCGACTCCAACGCGCCAAGCCTTCCCACAAGCCCCTGTCCCGCGACTTCTGCGCCAGGCCTCACGGCACGAGCAGGAATGTGGCGTCAGGCCGCTAGGCTCTCCACCAGGCTACCGCCATCAGCACGCCGATCATCACTGGCTGGTGCACCATGTAGTAGCTCAGACTCCACCGCCCCAGCCAGGCCAAGGGCCGCAAAGCCGTCGGTAGCCGCCACTGCAACCAGGCGCTGCGCCGGGCCAGCAGCCATTGGCCGGTAGCAAGCCCCCACCACATCACGCCCAGCCAGGGCAGCACGGGCACATAGTCCTCGGTGAATGGCTTGCGCCCCACCAGCCCTAGCCAGTTGAGCCAGCGGCTGTTGAACCAGGGCGCTGCGTCGGCCCAGGCGCCGGTGAGCAGATGATGGGCCAGCGGCGGCAGCGCCAGGGCCAGCAACCCCGCCAGCCACAGCCAGCGACCCCAGCCCGCTGTGAGCCGCGCCATCAGCAGCATGACGGCCATGCCGTGCAGCACACCGAAGTAGATGAAGCTCTGCGGAAACATCACCACCGAGCCCACGGTGACCAACAAGGCACAGCCCGCGATCTGCGCCCATCGCCGCCCAAAGCGCGCCCACCCCTGCCCCTGCTGCAATGCGATGGCCTGCCCCAGGCCTGCGCAAAAGAGAAAGAGGCTCACGATGACCGTGCGCTGCGAGGTCCAGAACGGGTCCACGCGGAAGTTCTGCGGCCAGAAGCCCAGATGGCTCAGGTCGAAGCAGAAGTGGAACACCGTCATCCACACCATTGCCAGGCCGCGCAGCGCATCCACCGTGTCGTAACGGGCGGGCCGCGGCGCAAAGACAAAGGGAGACGGAGACGAAGGCACAGGAAGTGGGGTCATCGTGTTCGAGGTGGGTCAGCACAACGCCATCAAGGGCCCTGTAGCAGCCCTGAAGGCACAAGACAGTATGCGGTGGTGCGAATGGTGCCTTGGTGCGGCGGTGCACTTGATATTCTGCCGTGCTGCACACGCACTCCTTTCGAGCCGAATCGAGCTTGTCACCCGGCTGCAGAAAAGTGGGTCCACAAAGCAAAAAGGCCTTGCAGCATGTGCTGCAAGGCCTTCAAACATTGGTCGGAGCGGCGGGATTCGAACTCGCGACCCTCTGCTCCCAAAGCAGATGCGCTACCAGGCTGCGCTACGCTCCGACAGCTCGTATTCTATAACGGAATTTCAGCTGTTTTGGGTTCGTTGCGGTTTTTTTGAAATTTTCAACACACCGCACGCGAACACCAGGTTATCGATTGCCGCCAGGGCCCGGGCCGCGGCCTGCCAGGTGGCGGAAAGTGATGCGGCCCTTGCTCAGGTCATAGGGCGACATTTCCAGCGACACCTTGTCACCCGCCAGAATGCGGATGTGGTGCTTGCGCATCTTGCCGCCGGTATAGGCGATCAGTTGATGGCCGTTTTCCAGCGTGACGCGAAAGCGCGAGTCGGGCAGGACTTCCGTGACGGAGCCTTGCATTTCAATGAGTTCTTCTTTGGCCATGTTCTATCTCTTCAAACAAATATTCTGTGATCGGCGCCTGACTACTTGTGCATCCACCATGGCAGCTACGGCGTGACCGGTTGTACTCGGCACACGGTGCATTGCGGGCGGTGGGAGTCGCTGCACCCAGGGCGCAGATCAGGCAGAAAGCCGGGGGAGACGGCGTCAGTGGACAGGCAAAGCGCTGTGCAAAGCCTGTCAATTGTACCGCGGAACCCTGTTTTTGCCTATGGCGCGGCGGTGGGGGCTGCAGCACCCGGCACAGGCGCCTTAGCGAGCGCGGCAGCGGGCTGCACACCGCTGTCCGACGGGCCGCCCTGCCCCTCTGAGCCGTCGCGCCCCTGCACCACGATGGCCAGCGTCCGCACCAGGTCCGTCTGCGTAATCACACCCACCAGGCGCTCGTCGGCGTCGACGATCGGAATGTGATGATGCCCGCCGTGTGAAAACAGCGGCACCAGATCCATGGCGTGCTGGTCCGTGCGGGCCACCTGCACAGGGTGCGACATGATCTCGCCCACTGTGCCGGGCTGGTCGCCGCGCCCCATCACCAGCGCGCGCAGGCGCCGGCCCAGGCCCTCATGGATGTCCAGGTTGGCCAGCCGCATGAAGTCCGCCACGGTGACGATGCCGGTCACGAGTTGCTGGCCGTCCACGACGGGTAGTGCCTTGATCTGCCGGGCGCGCATCAACGCCCAGGCGTCCTTGAGCGATACGCCCGCCTCCACTGCAAAGGGAGGCCTCGACATGATGTCCGCGCAGCGAACCTCGCCCAGCGTGCGCTGGAACGCAGCCCGCCCGGCCAGGTACAGCAGCCCTTCCAGGTCCGCGCGGCTCACGTCCAGCACCTGGTTGTAGTGCGCCAGCGCCGCATCCACGTCACCTGCGGTAAAGGCACCAGGCGCCACGCTGGCGCGCACGGGCGTGCGCTGGGGGTGCGGATAGCTGCGACCGGTCAGGCTGTTGTAGACCACGCCCGCCACCAGCAGCACGACCACGTTGAACAGGATCGGGAACATGGCCAGATGAACCCCGTCACCCGCCGTCAGCACCACATACAGCGCCATGGCGCCGCCCGGCGGGTGCAGGCAGCGCAGCGGCACCATGAGAGCGATGGCAACGCCGATTGCCAGCGCCCCCGCCAGCGCCGGGTCGGGCACCAGAAGCGAACACACCCCGCCGACCACGGCCGACAGCGTGCTGCCGCCCAGCACCGGCCAGGGCTGCGCCAGCGGGCTCGACGGCATGCCGAACACCAGAATGGCGCTGGCACCCAGCGACGCGATCATCCAGGGCCCGTGCGCGATGCCCATGCCCTGCGCCCACCACCGGCTCAGCAACGCCGTGATGAAAACACCCATCACCGCACCCGCGATAAAACGCATCCGCTCACGCCCGTCGATGCCCAGCGGCGCCGGCCAGAAGTTGCGCAGCCAGCGCCGGATGCGGGCGCTGGAGGTGACGGCTGGGGACGAGGGCTTGGCGGCGGTAGAAGAAGTGGATGACGACGTGGGACGGGGCTCGGAAGAAGACATGGAACAGCCTGAGAGGACACCAGCTGAGATAAACACCAGCGCCATCTCTTCGCAACACAGGACGACAGACAGTGGACACTGCGGGCCGCGCAGCCCTGCAGCAGCCATGAAAAAACGGAACCGCATTGTGCTCCGCTGCGCAGCACAGCGCATGCACAGCGGCTCCGCCAACGCGAACGATAGCGCGCCATGTCACTACCGCCCGCCCAACCACCCACCGGCGAACGATCTGCGCCACCGGTACGGGTAAGCCATAGTTTTCTGCGGGGAGGCCTTGGGTTAAATTGCTTTAAGCCTAAACAAAGGAGACCCACCCCATGACCACCCGCCGACTCGTCATCAGCCGCAGCGCCGCCCTCGTGGGCGCTGCATCCACCGGCCTGCTGCTGCCCTCCATCGTCCGGGCGCAAAGCGGCAAGGTGCGGGTCGGCTTCATGCTGCCGTACACCGGCACCTTCGCGCAGTTGGGTGGGGCCATCGAGAACGGTGTTCGCCTGGCCATCGACCAGCAAGGCGGCAAGCTCGGCGGCCGCGAGATCGAATGGTTCAAGGTGGACGACGAGTCCGAGCCCAGCAAGGGCGTGGAAAACGCCAGCAAGCTGGTGCAGCGCGACAAGGTGGATGTGCTGATCGGCACGGTGCACTCGGGTGTGCAGATGGGCATCCAGAAGGTGGCGCGCGACACTGGTGTGCTCAACCTGATTCCCAACGCGGGCGTGCATGCCGCCACCCGGGCGCTGTGCGCACCCAATGTGTTCCGCACCTCGTTCAGCAACTCGCAGCCCACGCTGGCGCTGGGCAATGCCATGGTCGAGAAGGGCCACAAGAAGGCCGTGTGGATCACCTGGAAGTACGCAGCCGGTGACGAAGCCTTCGAGGGCTTCAAGCAAAGCTACACCGCCGCTGGCGGCACCATCGTGAAGGAACTGGGCCTGCCCTTCCCCAACGTCGAATTCCAGGCGCTGCTGACCGAGATCGCCGCGCTCAAGCCTGACGCGGTGGCCTGCTTCTTCGCAGGCGGTGGCGCGGCCAAGTTCATCAAGGACTACGCGGCCGCAGGCCTCAAGGACAAGATCCCGCTGTATGGCTCGGGCTTCCTCACCGAAGGTGTGCTCGATGCGGCGGGCCCCGCGGCGGACGGCATCATCACCACCATGCACTACAGCGACTCGCTCGACACGCCGCGCAACAAGCAGTTCCGCCTGGAATACGCGAAGGCCTTCCGCAGCCAGCCCGACGTGTACGCCGTGCAGGGCTACGACACCGGCCTGCTGCTGGTACAGGGCGCCAACGCCGTGAAGGGTGACCTGTCTGCCAAGCCGGCCGTCATCAAGGCGATGGAAAGCGCCACCATCGACAGCCCGCGCGGCAAGTGGACGATGAGCAAGTCGCACAACCCCGTGCAGGACATCTACCTGCGCCGCGTGGAGAACAAGGAAAACAAGGTGATCGGCGTGGCCGCCAAGGCGCTGGCCGACAGCGGCGCCGGTTGCCGCATGGGCTGAGGTGGGCGGACACGCTGCCCGACGCAGCGGCCCCGCCCTTGTTCTTCGGCACGCTGCGTGCACGACGGCACTGCCTGCGCGCGGGCGTGGCCCATGCGCGCAGGCGCTGAGCCAGGGCGTCTACCTGCCTTGCGCGGGACACACCGCACCATGACACACTCACCCGTGGATGACTCCACCGCGCAGGCCCGCAAGCCGCCCGCCGCACTGCACCCGCCGCCACCCTCACCACGCCCATGGACTTCGCGACCTTTCTGATTCAACTGCTCAACAGCGTGCAGTACGGCCTGCTGCTGTTCATGCTGGCCGCCGGCCTCACGCTGATCTTCGGGATCATGGGCGTGGTCAACCTGGCGCATGGCAGCTTCTACATGCTGGGGGCCTACCTGGGGTATTCGCTGTCGGGCTACTTCGGCAGCCTCACGCTGGCCATCCTGGGCGGGGCGGTGCTGGCCGTGGTGTTCGGCCTGGCGCTGGAGTGGCTGCTGTTCCGGCACTTCTACCACCGCGACCACCTCGACCAGGTGCTGCTGACCTTTGGCCTCATCTACATCTTCGAGGAGCTGCGCTCCATCCTGTGGGGCGACGACGTGCACGGCGTGGCCATCCCGAAGATGCTGGAGTGGTCCATACCGCTCACGGACACGCTGTCCTACCCGGTGTACCGGCTGTTCATCTCCGGGGTCTGCATCGTGCTGGCACTGGGCCTGTACCTGCTGATCTCCAAAACCCGGCTGGGCATGAAGATCCGCGCAGGGGCATTCAACCGCGACATGGCGGAGTCGCTGGGGGTGAACATCAAGCTCATCCATGCCGTCGTGTTCGCGATCGGCGTGGGCCTGGCCGCCGTTGCGGGCATGGTGGCAGCGCCCATCTCCAGCGTCTACCCCAACATGGGTTCGTCGGTGCTGATCATGTGCTTTGTGGTGGTGGTGATCGGCGGCATCGGGTCGGTGCGCGGCGCGCTGATCGCGGCGCTGCTGGTGGGCCTGGTGGATACGTTCGGCAAGGTCCTGCTGCCTTCGGTGGCCGGGATGCTCGTCTACATGCTGATGGCAGCCGTGCTGCTGTGGAAACCTGAAGGCCTGTTCAAACAATGAGCACCCCCCGCACCAACATCGAGGTGCTGCCCCGCAGCGCGCAGCTCGTCCTGGCCATGGGCCTGGTGGCGCTGCTGGCGTTTCCGTTCGTCGGCAGCGACTTTTATGTGCAGATGGTCACGCGCATGATGATCATGGCCATCTTTGCGATGAGCCTGGACCTGCTGCAGGGCGTGACCGGGCTGGTGTCGCTCGGCCATGCGGCGTATTTCGGCGTGGCCGGGTATGCGCTGGCCTTCCTCACGCCCGCCGATGCCCCGGTGAGCCTGTGGTGGACCCTGCCGCTCGCCGTGGCGGGCGCAGGTCTTGTCGCGCTGATCATCGGCTTCTTCGTGGTTCGCACCCACGGCATCTACTTCATCATGGTCACCATGGCGTTCGCGCAGATGGTGTTCTACCTGTTCTTCGACAACAAGGTGCTCGGCGGCTCGGACGGGCTGTACATCAACTTCCGGCCCGACGCATCCATTTTCGGCTGGCTGCCGTTCGACCTGGAAGGCCGCAAGACCTTCTACTACTTCACGCTCGCGCTGGTGGTCATCGTCTACGTGCTGCTGCGCCGCCTGCTGTGGAGCCCGCTGGGCCGCGCGCTGGCGGGCGTGCGCATCAACGAGCACCGCATGCGCGCCATGGGCTTCGGCACGCGGGGCTACAAGCTCACCGCGTTCACCGTGGCTGGCGCGCTGGCCGGGCTGGCGGGCTACCTGTGGGGTGCCCAGACGGGCTATGTGAACCCCGAGCTCATGGGCTTTCACATGAGTGCGCACGCGATCATGATGGTCATCCTGGGCGGCATGGGCAACTTTGCCGGGGCCATCGTGGGCGCGTTTGCTTTCGAGATCCTGCTGCATGTGTTCAAGGACATCACCAAGCACTGGCAGTTGCTGATGGGCAGCTTCATCGTGCTGGTGGTGCTGGCCGCGCCGCGCGGGCTGCTGGGCATGCTGAATTGGCGCCGGGCTAAGGCACAAACCGATGCACCGGAGGGCACGCACCATGGCCGATGACGTGTTGCTGTCTGCCCGCAACCTGACCAAGCGCTTCGGTGGCCTGGCTGCCGTCCACGGCGTGTCGGTGGACCTGTGGCGGGGCCGCATCCACGCGGTCATCGGCCCCAACGGCGCGGGCAAGTCCACGCTAACCAACCTGCTCTCGGGCGACTTGCCGCCCACGTCGGGCCAGGTGCAGCTGGGCACCACCGACGTGACGGGCTGGGCGCCCGAGCGCATCTCGCGCCAGGGCCTGGGGCGCAGCTACCAGAAGACCAACATCTTCATGCCGCTGACGGTGCACGAGAACGTGCGCCTGGCCGCACAGTCGCGCGACCCGCAGCAGCCCTGGAACCCGCTGCGCTGGTGGCAGGACACGCGCCACGCCGCTATCAATAACAGAGCGCTTCACGCCCGCCTGGAAAGCGCTATGGAGCTGTCGGGCCTGAAAGACCGGCGCACGGCCATCGCAGGCACCATGAGCCACGGCGAGCAGCGCCAGCTGGAGATCGCGATGACCCTGGCCACCGAGCCCCAGGTGCTGCTGCTCGACGAACCGCTGGCCGGCATGGGCGTGGCCGAGGCCGAGCGCATGGTCGGCCTGCTGCAGCGCCTCAAACCCGCGCACGCCATCATGCTGGTGGAGCACGACATGGACGCCGTATTCGCGCTGGCCGACCGGCTTACCGTGATGGTCAACGGCGAAGTCATCGCCCACGGCACACCCGCCGAGGTGCGCGCCGACGCCGGCGTGCAAGCCGCCTACCTGGGCGAGGACCACTGATGTTGAAACAACACCCCCCTGAGTCGCTTCGCGCCCTCCCCCCGCTCTCGCATTGCTGCGCAATGCGGGCAGGGGGACGCAGCCAGCGCGGCGGGGCGGCCCTTGCGCGGCTGCCCGCGCATGGGCCGCGCCAGTTTGGCGGGCTGCGGGTAGTGCGCCGCGCAATGGGATCAATGAGATGAGCAACATCCCCTGGATCGATGCCCGCGGCATCCACACCTTCTACGGCCCCAGCCACATCCTGCACGGGGTGGACTTTTGTGTGGGCCGCAGCGAGACCATCGGCCTCATGGGCCGCAACGGCATGGGCAAGAGCACGCTGCTCAAGTCGCTGATGGGCCTGGTCCCGCCGCGCTCGGGCAGCGTCACCGTCGCCGGGCGCGACATGACCGGCCGGCCACCCTACGAAGTGGCGCGCCTGGGGATCGCCTACGTGCCCGAAGGCCGCGGCATCTTCGGCAACCTGAGCGTGGTGGAGAACCTTCAGATGGCCGCCCGCGCCGGCACGCGCGGCCAGCGCGACTGGACCTACGACCGCGTGCTGGAGACTTTTCCGCGCCTCAAGGAACGTCTAGGACACGGCGGCCAGCAGCTGAGTGGCGGCGAGCAGCAGATGCTCACCATTGGCCGCGCGCTCATGACCAACCCCGACGTGCTCATCCTCGACGAGGCCACCGAAGGCCTGGCCCCGCTCATCGCACGCGAGATCTGGCGCATCTGCAGCCTCATCAAGGACAGCGGTATCAGCAGCGTGATCGTGGACAAGAACTGGAAACACGTCACGCAGATCACCGACCGCAACGTCATCCTGGTCAAGGGCCAAGTGGTGTTCGAGGGCAGCTCCGACGCGCTGCAGGCGCAGCCTGCGCTGCTGGAGCAGTACCTGGGCGTGTAATCGTTGAGCGGAGTCCGGGCGTGTAGCATCCGGCGCTTCGGCCTGCGGCCCCACGCCAAAGGCGCACACACTCCATCGCCCAACCGTCTGCGCTGCCTGCGCTGCCTCATGAGCACCACCATCTTCTTTGCCATCGCTCTTGCCGCCCTGGTTCTGGTCAATGCCGCCGCCACGCGGCGCGTGCTGCGGTCCGACGAGTTTTCTCACAGCAAGGCGCTGCTCGTGATGGGCGTGTGGATCGTGCCGTTCATGGGCGCATTCCTGGCCTTTCACCACCTGCCCGCACCCGCGCAAGCTGCGGCGCGCCGGCAGGCGGCAGCAACGCCAACCACAGCGGCACACGCCACCGTGGCGCCCACCAGCATCGAGCTCGCGGGCAGCGCGCCGTTTGACGTGCTGGCCCACCTGCACACCGTGCCTGGCGGCTTCGTGCAACTGGACTGGCAGGCCGTGGACGAATGGGCCACCGGGCCGGGGGCCGCCGAGCCTGTGGTGACCGAGGCGATCAACCAGGTCCGCCGCGCATGGCTCCTGCACTTGCGCGACGCGCTGGGCGGCCGGGTGCAGCCCCATCCTCACCTGCACGAGAGCGAGGACGTCTACATCCTGTCCGCCCTGGAGCCTGCCGTGGCGCGCGCCACCGCGCAGTTCGTGAGCAAGACGCGCCAGCGCATCCTCAAGGTGCTCGACGGCGTGGCCCACTTTCATGAGGGCGAGAAAAGCGTCGTGCTGGTGCTGGACAGTGAAGACACCTACTACGAGTACGTGGCCCAGTTCTACCCCGATGCTGGTGAGTTCGCGTTCAGCGGCGGCATGTTCATCCACCACGGCTGCCCGCACTTCGTGGTGGTGCAGGCCGACCTGGCGGCCATCGAGCCCGTCATCGCCCATGAGCTCACCCACAGCGCCCTCTCGTATCTGCACCTGCCCACCTGGCTGGACGAAGGCCTGGCCGTGAACACCGAGCAACGCCTGGCCGGCGCCGCACGCGGGCAGCAAACGCCCCAGGCCATGCACCAGCGGCACCAGCGCTTCTGGACCGCCGAGCGCGTGCAGGAGTTCTGGACGGGCGACTCCTTTCACCGCACGGACGACGGCAACCAGCTCTCCTACGACCTGGCCCGCATCGCCGTGGCGCAGATGGCAGCCGGCGATTGGGCCGCGTTCACCCAGTTTGTGACGACCGCGAGCCGCAGCGATGCCGGGGCGGCAGCGGCGCGTGATGCGCTGGGCTTGGACCTGGGCGAGTACATCGGCACACTGGTACAGGCCGATGAACCCGCCCGCTGGGCGCCCCGCCCCGACGCCTGGCATGCCGCCCAACCCGCGACGGCAGTCGCATCCCTCTCCCACCAACCGGCCCCCGTAGAATGGCCCGCTCTCTCCCATCAAGGAAGTCCATCCCGTGTCTGACCGCCTCGCCGTTCTTCCGCAGTACCTCATCCCCAAGCAAGTATTGACGGCCCTGGCCGGCAAGTTTGCATCGGCGCAGCTCGGGGGCCTGACCACCTCGGTGATCCGCCGCTTCGTGGCGCGCTACAACGTGAACATGGCCGAGGCCGCGAACCCCGACATCACGAGCTATGCGTCGTTCAACGACTTCTTCACGCGGGCATTGAAAGACGGCGCGCGCCCGCTGGCCGATGCCGACCTGATCTGCCCAGTTGATGGCGCCATCAGCCAGTTCGGGCCCATCGCCAAGGACCAGATCTTTCAGGCCAAGGGGCACTCGTACTCCACCACCACGCTGGTGGGCGGCGACGCAGCCCTGGGTGCGCGCTTCGAGAACGGCCACTTCGCCACGCTGTACCTCAGCCCGCGCGACTACCACCGCATCCACATGCCCTGCGCGGGCATGCTCACGCGCATGATCCACGTGCCGGGCGATCTGTTCTCGGTCAACCCCACCACCGCGCGCGGCGTGCCGGGGCTGTTTGCGCGCAACGAGCGCGTGGTGTGCGTGTTCGAGTCGGACCGCGGCCCGTTCGTGCTGGTGCTGGTAGGCGCCACCATCGTCGGCAGCATGGCCACGGTGTGGCACGGCCAGGTGAACCCACCGCGGCCCGGGAAGCTGCGCCAGTGGGACTACGCGGCCGGCCAGGTACAGCTGAAAAAGGGTGAGGAGATGGGCCGCTTTTTGCTGGGCTCCACCGTGGTGATGCTGTTCCCGCAGGGGCCGCTGCAGTTCAACCCGCAGTGGGCACCTGTGCGGCCGATTCAGCTGGGCGAAGCAATGGCGCAGCGGGCCGCGGCCTGACCTGTAGTGCCGCCACCGTGTCCGCATGGACACGGTACGGCGCACCCATCAATCCGGAACGCGGTTCAACTGGAATGCGCTGGGCTCCAGGCTCAGGGTGTCCGGATGCACGGGGGATTCGTGCCCCACCAGGTGCACAAGCAGCCCGCCGCGGCGCACCACCACATGGCTCACCGTCTCGCGGGTGTGGCCCACGTGGACGATTGCGCCGGGTTTGAACAGGGGCATGTAGTAGTAAGCCGCAGTCTCCATCAGGATGCGGCTCCTTCCGCAATGGTGGCCAGGTGGCGCACCCGGCGGCTCGCAGAGAGCCGCTCAGCCCATACTAGCACCGATAACCGCTCAGAAGCACAGGCAGCCTGTAACACCGCCCTGCCGCAAGGTAAAGCTGGCCGCGACTGCAACCAGTGCTCAGCGCGGGGCTTGACGCAGCGCAAAGGCCAGAGCCGCCTGCAGCATGCGCTGCAGATGCGGCTGCACGCCGGCCGCCACGTCGGGCAGGTAGTCGAACGGCAGCGCTTCCTGCATGTAGCTGCACTGCGTCATCTCCAGTTGCACTGCGTGGATGTTGCGCTCGGGCTGGCCATAGTGCCGCGTGATGTGGCCGCCCTTGAAGCGGCCGTTGAGCACACCGGTGTAGCCCGTGGCGGCCTTGGCGATGTCCAGCAACTCGGCGGCCAGCGCCGGGTCACAGCTGGCGCCCTCGGCGGTGCCCAGGTTCAGGTCGGGCAGCTTGCCGTCGAAGAACCGCGGCAGCACCGAGCGGATGGAGTGGGCGTCCCACAGCACCGCCACGCCGTGTTGCGCGCGGATGCGGTCGAGCTCGGCGCGCAGCTGCGCGTGGTACGGCGCCCAGACCGCATCGCGGCGCGCTGCCACTTCGGCGTCATCGGGCACGTCGCCATGCGCGTAGATGGGCGTGTCGTCGAAAGTGTCCACCGGGCACAGGCCCGTGACGCTCTGGCCGGGGTACAGGCTCGCGCCGTCCGGCGGACGGTTCAGGTCCACCACGTAGCGCGAGTGCGTGGCCACCAGGATGGACGCGCCCATTTCTTTAGCGAAGGCGTACAGGCGCTCCATGTGCCAGTCGGTGTCGGGCACCTGGCGGGCTTCGTCGGTAAAACGCGCGGCCAGTTCCGGCGGGACGTAGGTGCCTGCGTGGGGCATGGAGACCAGCAAGGGCTGGGTGCCTTGGTGGAGCAGGAAGGGTGGCGGTGGTGTGGTGGTGGTCATGGTGTGGAGTGCGGTGGTTGCGGTGAGGTCGATAAGTGTTGTGGCAAGCACCCTGGCTTCGACAAGCTCAGCCCGAACGGTGGGGGAGAGATGCCGAACGTGACTACCCTGGCTTCGACAGGCTCAGCACGAACGGCCTGAAATCATCGACAGTGCATCCCATATCAGGCGTCCGTTGCAATGGTGGCGGACCGGGCCGCCACAAACGCGTGAGCCGCGGCTTCATGCAGCGCATGGCGGCCTTGCGCGACGCGCTGCACGCCCGCCACCCACAGGCTGTCGATGGCCGAGGTGCGATGGCTGCCGAACACATGTGCCGAGAGCATGCTGTGCGCGGGCAGGTCGCGCAGCGCCACGTGCTGCGCGTCCAGCACCACCAGATCGGCCTGCTGGCCCGCCGCCAGTCCTGCAACGGCGCGGCCCGCGGCCTGCGCACCGCCGGCCACGGCCTGCAGGGTCATGGCCGTGGCCACCTCGGCCTGGGTGCTGCTGGCCAGCACGTTGCGCTGGCGGCGCGACAGGCGCTGGCCGTACTCCAGCATCAGCAGCTCTTCGGCCGCGTTCACGCAGGCATGGCTGTCCGATCCGACGCCCCAGCGGCCGCCGTGTTTCAGCCACAGTGGCATGTCGAAGATTCCGTCGCCCAAGTTGGCTTCGGTGGTGGGGCAGATGCCCGCCACGGCGCCGGTGCGCGCGGCGGCGGCGTATTCGTCCGGCGTCATGTGGGTGGCGTGCACCAGGCACCAGCGTGCGTCCACCGTGGCGTGGTCGAGCAGCCACTGCACCGGGCGCTGGCCGCTCCAGGCGATGCAGTCGTCCACCTCCTGCGTCTGCTCGGCGATGTGGATGTGGATGGGCGCGTGCGGGTTCAGGGCGGTGAGGCCCTGCACGGCGGCGCGCAGGCTGTCGGGAGGCACGGCGCGCAGCGAGTGCGGCGCCAGGCCCAAAGCGGCCCCTTGCGCTTGCGCAGCGGGCGCCAGGCGCTCCAACAATGAGAGCATGCTGTCGGTACTGCGGATGAACCGGGCCTGGTCAGCCCGCGGCGGCTTGCCACCGAAGCCGCTGGTCTGGTACATCACCGGCAGCAGCGTGATGCCAATGCCCGCGTGGCGCGCGGCGCGCAGCAGGGCCAGCGACATTTCGGCATCGGTGGCGTACGGCGTGCCGTCCTGGTTGTGGTGCACGTAGTGAAACTCGCACACCGAGGTGTAGCCGGCCTCCAGCATCTCCACGTACAGCCAGGTGGCGATGGCCTCCAGCGACTCGGGCGTGATGCGTGCGGCAAAGCGGTACATCAGGTTGCGCCAGCTCCAGAAGCTGTCCTGGCTCTCGCCGCGGTACTCCGTCAGGCCGGCGAACGCGCGCTGGAACGCGTGCGAATGCAGGTTGGGCATGCCCGGTATCACCGGGCCCGCGGCCACCGGCGTGCCTGCGGGCGCCGCAGCATCGGCGGCGATGTGGGTGAAGCGCCCTGCCCCATCCCACTGCAACAGCACGTTGCGCGCCCAGCCGGTGGGCAGCAGCGCGTCGGCGGCGAAAAGGCTGCGCGGTGTATCAGGCGCCATGGGGTGCCTCCTGGTGCGTGTGGATGCCGAGCCCGTCGGCCGCCACGCGCCCCTGCCGCACGATGGTGCAGGCAGGCTTGTGGCCGTACCAGTAGGCCAGCTCGGCAGCGTCACCCAGCGGCCACAGCACGAAGTGGGCGGGCCGGCCGGCGGCGATAAGGCCGTGCGTGTCCTGCAGGCCCAGCGCGCGGGCGGCGTGCGTGGTGATGCCGGCCAAAGCCTCGGGCACCGTCAGGCGAAACAGCGTGCACGCCATGTTGGCCATGAGCAGCAGGCTGAGCGCGGGGGATGTGCCGGGGTTGTGGTCGGTGGACACGGCCATGGGCACACCGGCTTCGCGCAGCTGCGCGATGGGCGGCAGGTGCGTGTCGCGCAGCGTGTAGTAGGCGCCGGGCAGCAGCACGGCCACGGTGCCAGCGGCCTTCATGGCGGCGATGCCGCCTTGCGACAGGTGCTCGATGTGGTCGCACGACAGCGCACCGTAGCGCGCGGCCAGGGCCGCGCCACCCATGTCGGAGAGTTGCTCGGCATGCAGCTTGACAGGAATGCCGAGCTGTTGCGCAGCCTGAAACACCTGCTCCGTTTCGGCCAGCGTGAAGGCAATGCGTTCGCAGAACACGTCCACCGCATCGACCAGGCCTTCGGCCGCGAGCGCGGGCAGCATCTCGGTGCAGACCAGGTCGGTGTAGTCCTGGCTGCGGCCGGCGTATTCGGGCGGCAGCGCGTGCGCGCCGAGGAAGGTGGTGCGCACCGTGACGCCGAAGGCTGTGCCCAGGCGGCGGGCCACGCGCAGTTGCTTGCGCTCGTGCTCCAGCGCCAGGCCGTAGCCCGACTTGATCTCGATGGCGCAGACGCCTTCGTCGAGCAGGGCTTGCAGGCGGGGAGCTGCGAGGGCAAAGAGTTCGTCCTCGGACGCCTCGCGCGTGGCCTTGACGGACGACACGATGCCGCCGCCGGCCTGGGCCACTTCTTCGTACGTGGCGCCCGCCAGCCGCATGGCGAATTCGTTGGCCCGCTGGCCGCCATAGACGAGGTGGGTGTGGCAATCCACCAGGCCGGGCGTGGCCAGGGCGCCGCGGGCATCGTGGCGGGGGAGGTCTGCGTAGGTGGCGGGCAGCGCGGTAGCGGGGCCGACCCAGCGCACTGTGGCGTCTTGCACTACCACGCAGGCTGGCTCGCCCGCTGGCAGCGGTTCGTCGAACACGGTGAGTTCGGGCACGGGGCGCAAGTGGTGCCAGATGCCGTCGGCGCTGGGGGGTGGAAGCTGGGTCATGGTTACTATGTTTTTGATAGCTGGCAGCGCTTGACCATCAAGCGGTAGAGGCTCATTGGTCTCAATTTTTGACCGATGAAGAGCGTTCAGGCTGGCTTTGCGGATGCCTTGCCGTTTGCAGAGAGGGATCGCCCCTGCCACCGTGTTCGAGTGCTATCCAGGCCAGTACCGGCTCTGCACCCTCACCGTCACGCACAGGCTCGACGCACGCGCCCTGCCCGGCCGTCCACCAAAAGCCCTGCCCCGCCTGCAGCACGCGCGGACCTTGCCAGCGGCCCTGCAGCACCATGCACAACCCAGCCGTTGCAGGTGGTGGTGGCGCTTCACGCAGCACCCGCAAAGAGCCGCCCCACACGCCACGGCGCAGCATCAGGTTGAAGTCCTTGGACGTGCCCCCCAGCATGGTGCCGTCCACCGCGTCATCGCCAGAAAATGCGAACGGCTGCCAGCGCTGGTCCAGCGACTGCTCCCATCCGGGGCTGCGCAGGTGCAGCCCGTCCCCGCCCAGCAGCATGATCTGGCGGTCGATGCCCGGGAAGACCGAAAACGGCCCGGGCTTGTCGACCGTGGCCAGGCTCACGCGCCACTCGAAGCTGTTCATGTCCGCGCCGGGCGGCCAGCAGGCCAGCTCTTGCGTGCTGCCGCCGCCGTTCTTCCACGGGGTGCTGGGGGTCGTTGCGAGGTCAAAGAAGTTCATGTGCAGATTGTGTGGTGGTTGACGATGGGCCCTGGCTTCGACTGGCTCAGCCCGAACGGACGGGGGCCTGCACGGCCCCCGCACATTCCCTCACTTCACCATCGGCAGCTTCAGCCCCTGCTTCCTGGCCGTCTCCACCGCCAGTTCATACCCCGCATCGGCATGGCGCATCACGCCGCTGCCGCAGTCGTTGACCAGCACGCGCGCCAGGCGCTCGGCCGCGGCGTCCGTGCCGTCGGCCACGATGACCATGCCCGAGTGCTGCGAGTAGCCCATGCCCACGCCGCCGCCGTGGTGCAGGCTGACCCAGGTGGCGCCGCCCGAGGTGTTGAGCAGCGCGTTGAGCAGCGGCCAGTCGCTCACGGCATCGGTGCCGTCCTTCATGGCCTCGGTCTCGCGGTTGGGGCTGGCTACGCTGCCCGTGTCCAGATGATCGCGGCCGATGACGATGGGGGCCTTCAGCTCACCGCTCTTGACCATCTCGTTAAAGGCCAGGCCCGCGATGTGGCGCTCGCCCAGGCCCAGCCAGCAGATGCGCGCGGGCAGGCCCTGGAAGGCGATGCGCTCGCCCGCCATGTCGAGCCAGCGGTGCACGTGCTTGTTCTCGGGGAACAGCTCCTTGATCTTGGCGTCGGTCTTGCGGATGTCCTCGGGGTCGCCCGACAGCGCCACCCAGCGGAACGGGCCCTTGCCTTCGCAGAACAGGGGGCGGATGTAGGCAGGTACGAAGCCGGGGAAGTCGAACGCGTTGGCCACGCCTTCGTCGAAAGCCACCTGGCGGATGTTGTTGCCGTAGTCCACCGTGGGGATGCCCATGGATTGGAAGTCGAGCATGGCCTGCACGTGCACCGCGCACGAGCGGGCTGCGGCCTGCTTCAGGGCTTCGTGCTGGGTCACGTCCTGCTGCGCGGCGCGCCACTGCTCCACCGTCCAGCCCGCGGGCAGGTAGCCGTTGACGAGGTCGTGGGCCGAGGTCTGGTCGGTGACCAGGTCGGGCTTCAAGCCGCCGGCCTGGGCACGTTTGACCAGCTCGGGCAGCACGTCGGCCGCGTTGCCCAGCAGTGCGATGGAGATGGCCTCCTTGGCCGCCGTGTGCTGCTGGATGAGCTCGAGCGCATGGTCGATGTCGCGCGCCTGCTTGTCCACGTAGCGCGTGCGCAGGCGAAAGTCGATGCTGCTTTGCTGGCACTCGATGTTGAGCGACACCGCGCCTGCGAACGTGGCCGCCAGCGGCTGCGCGCCGCCCATGCCGCCCAGGCCCGCGGTCAAAATCCACTTGCCTTCGAGCGAGCCGCCGTAGTGCTTGCGGCCGGCCTCGGCAAAAGTCTCGTAGGTGCCCTGCACGATGCCTTGCGTGCCGATGTAGATCCAGCTGCCGGCCGTCATCTGGCCGTACATGAACAGGCCCTTCTGGTCCAGCTCGCTGAAGTGCTCCCAGTTGGCCCACTTGGGCACCAGGTTGGAGTTGGCCAACAGCACGCGGGGCGCGTTGGCGTGGGTCTTGAACACGCCCACAGGCTTGCCGGACTGGATGAGCAGGGTTTCGTCGTCGTTCAGGTCCTTGAGCGAGGCGAGGATCTGGTCATAGCACTCCCAGTTGCGTGCGGCGCGGCCGATGCCGCCGTACACCACCAGATCCTGCGGGCGCTCGGCCACTTCGGAGTCCAGGTTGTTCTGGATCATGCGGTAGGCCGCTTCGGTGAGCCAGCTCTTGCAGGTGAGCTGGTTGCCGCGCGGTGCGCGGATCACGCGGCTGGCGTCGTGACGGGGGTCGGTGCTGGAGGAAGCTGCGGCAGCAATGATGGCGTCGTTGGCGTTCATGGTGGGCTCCTGGGTGAATGGGGATGGCGGTGAACGGTGGATGGGGTTTGCAGGGGGTCGGGGAGGTGCTTGGCGCGTGTCACCCACCCCGTTCGCCCTGAGCTTGTCGAAGGGCTCGCACAGGCAGGGCCCTGGCTTCGACAGGCTCAGCCCGAACGGTTGGGAGAGTGGATACGCGCATGAGGCTCAAGCAAAGCTGGGCAGGCACTGCGTCAGCGCTGCGGGCCAAGCGGACTGCTGGGCCCAGTCGCGCATCGCCTCGATGTCCGTGGCGAGGTAGCGGTCCTGCTCCAGGTAGGCCACGCGCTGGCGGATGGCGGCGAACTGGTCTTCCACCAGAGGCGATGACTTCAAGGCACGGTCGAACTCCATGCCCTGGGCAGCGGCCATGGCCTCGATGCCCACCATCACCGCCGCATTGCGCACCATGTCGCCCAGGCGCCGCGCGCCGTAGGTGGCCATGGAGACATGGTCTTCCTGGTTGGCCGAGGTGGGCAGGCTGGTCACGCTGCTGGGGTTGGCCAGGCACTGGTTCTCGGCCGCCAGCGCGGCGGCGGTGACCTGCGCGATCATGAAGCCCGAGTTCACGCCGCTGTCCTGGATCAGGAAGGCCGGCAGGCCCGAGAGGCCTGGGTCGAGCAGCAGCGACAGGCGGCGCTCGGAGATGGCGCCGATCTCGGCCACGGCCAGCGCGATGATGTCCGCCACGAAGGCCACCGGCTCGGCGTGGAAGTTGCCGCCGGAGATCACGTCCCCATTGTCGAAGACGAGCGGGTTGTCGGATGCTGCATTTGCCTCGATGGTCAGCACGCGCGCGGCGTGGTGCAGGTTGTCCAGGCACGCGCCCATCACCTGGGGCACGCAACGGATGGAGTACGGGTCCTGCACGCGGCCGCAGTTCGGGTGCGAGGTGTCGATGGCGCTGCCGTCCAGCAAGGCGCGCACGGCGGCCGCCACGGCGATCTGCCCGGCCTGGCCGCGCGCTTCGTGGATGCGTGCGTCAAACGGCTTGACCGAGCCCTTGATGGCTTCGAGCGACAGGCAGCCCGCCACCAGCGCGGCCGCGAAGACGCTTTCTGCGCCGAACAGACCGGCCAACGCGAGCGAGGTGGACACCTGCGTGCCGTTGAGCAGCGCCAGCCCTTCCTTGGGGCCCAGCACGAACGGCGCCAGGCCGATGGAGCGCATGGCCTCGGCCCCGGACACCACCGCGCCGTTGACCTTGGCCTGGCCTTCGCCGATCAGCACGCAGGCCAGGTGCGCCAGTGGCGCCAGGTCGCCCGACGCACCCACCGAGCCCTTGGCCGGGATCACGGGCAGCACGTTGGCATTGGCCATGGCCAGCAGCGCATCCACGATCTCGGGCCGGATGCCGGAGTGCCCGCGCGCCAGGCTGATGGCCTTGGTCGCCAGGATGACGCGCACCACATCGTCTGCCAGCGCATCGCCCGTGCCCACGCTGTGCGACAGCACCAGGTTGCGCTGCAGTTCGGCCAGGCGCTCGTGGGCGATCTTGGTGCTGGCGAGCTTGCCGAAGCCGGTGTTGATGCCATAGACCACCTGGTCTTCGTCCACGATGCGCTGCACCGTGGCCAGCGATGCCTGCATGAGTGCGCGTGCGGACGGGTCGAGCGACAGCTGCACGGGCGCAGCGTAGATGCTGCGCAGCGCGGCCAGGGATACGTGGCCAGGGTGCAGGGTGATGGAGGCCGAAGCGGTTGTTTTTGTCATTGGGGTCATCCTGTATATACAAGTAGGTACAAGCGAAAAATCAGTCAGTCAGTCAACGCTGGTCGGTCACTCAGCCCGTTCGCCCTGAGCTTGTCGAAGGGTTGCGGTGTTCGCGCCCTGGCTTCGACAGGCTCAGCCCGAACGGGTTGGGGGTGAGTCGGCTGGGGAGGAACATCGGCATCTCGTTCACCCTGCGACAGGATTGCCGTCAGCCCGAAAGCGGCTGCCCAGGCGGTAGCGGGTGGCGGGGTGCAGGCAGCGCACCACGGTGATCGGCACACCACGCGACCAGGTGCGGCGGGTGAGCAGCAGGCAGGGCTCCTGCGGCGACATCTCGAGCAGCGTGGCCTGCTCGGCAGTGGGCATGACGGCGTCGACCACGTGCTCGATCTGGTCGAACGGCACGTTGCGCACCAGGTATTCGGAGGGCTGCAGCAGCGTGAAGTCCTGCGCGGCGAACTGGGGCACCTGGCGCGGGTTCACGTGGCGGTCTTCCAGTTGCACGGGCACGCCGTCTTCGCGGTGGATGCACAGCGAATGGAACACCGACTCGCCCGTGCGCAGGTCCAGCGCGGCGGCCACCTCCAGTGTGGCCGAGATGCGCTCCACCGCCAGCACGTCGCAGCGGTAGTCATGCCCGCGTTGGCGGATCTCGCCGGCCAGGTTGGCGATCTGCAGCAGCGTGGACTGGGGCTTGTCTTCGGCCACGAAGCTGCCCACACCGGCCACGCGCACGATGCGGCCCTGCTCCACCAGTTCGCGCAGCGCGCGGTTCACCGTCATGCGCGAGATGCCGAACTGGGTCACCAGCTCGTTCTCGGACGGCAGGCGGTCGCCCGCGCGCCAGATGCCTTCCTGGATCTTGCGCGAGATGTGGTCCTTGACCTGCTCGTACAGCGCCATGGCCTGCGCGGGTGCGCCCACGGCCACGACCGCCTTGGCTGAGGCGGCACGGGGCCCGCTTCGCGGAGCATCTGCGGGACGGCGGGAAGGACGGGCGCTCATAAAGCCTTAATGCAGGTCCGCCGCCATGGACTCGGCGCGGATCTCTTCCGTCAGGCGCGCCTTGAGGTCCATGAACTCGGGGCTGGTCTTGATCGTGTAGTGGCGCGGGTGCGGCAGGTCCACTGACAGCTCGGTCTTGATGCGGCCGGGCCGGGCGCTGAACACGGCCACGCGGTTGGCCATGAAGATGGCCTCGTCGATGTCGTGGGTGACGAACAGCACGGTCTTGCGCTCGGCCTCCCAGATGCCCAGCAGCAGCTCTTGCATGAGCACGCGGGTCTGGTTGTCGAGCGCGCCGAAGGGCTCGTCCATCAACAGGATTTTGGGGTCGTTGGCCAGCGCGCGCGCAATGGCGGTGCGCTGCTGCATGCCGCCCGACAGCTGCTTGGGAAAGTGCTGCTCGAAGCCGCGCAGCCCCACCTTGGCGATGAAGTACGCGGCGCGCTCTTTCTGCTGCGATTCGGGCATGCCGCGCTCGCGCAGGCCGAAGCGGATGTTCTGCTCGATGGTGAGCCAGGGGAACAGCGTGTAGCTCTGAAACACCATGCCGCGCTCGGGCCCGGGGCCTTCGACCGGTGCGCCATCGAGCAGCACGCGGCCGCTGGTGGCGTGGTCCAGCCCCGCCACGATGCGCAGCAGCGTGGACTTGCCGCAGCCCGACGGGCCGAGGATGGTGACGAAATCGTTGTCCTTGACCTCGAAGTCGACCGGCTGCAGCGCCTGTGTGCGCTGGCCCTTGGCGGTCTCGAAGACGCGCGAAACGGCTTGTATGGAAACGCGGCTCATCGCACAAAACTCCAGGCAAACAGACGGTGGTTGAGCGCCTTGAAGGCGAAGTCGGACACCAGCCCGATGAGGCCGATGATGATGATGCCGAAGATGATCTGGCCGGTGTTGAGCAGCGACTGGCTGTCGGTGATCATGTGGCCGATGCCGCTCGACGACCCGATCAGCTCGGCCACGATGACGTAGGTCCAGGCCCAGCCCAGCACCAGGCGCAGGGTCTCGGCGATCTCGGGCGCGGCGCCGGGGATGAGCACGCGGGTGACGATGCCCTTGTGGCCCGCACCCAGCGTGTACGCAGCCTCCACCAGGTCGCGCCGCGCGCCACCCACGGTGACGGCGACCATGAGCGTGATCTGAAAGACCGAGCCGATGAAGATGACGAGGATCTTCTGCGTCTCGCCAATGCCGGCCCACAGGATGAGCAGCGGAATGAAGGCCGACGCGGGCAGGTAGCGGCAGAACGAGACGAAGGGCTCGAAGAACGCCTCGATGCCCTTGTATGCGCCCATCGCGATACCCAGCGGCACGGCGATGACGGCGGCCAGGATGAAGCCGCCGAACACGCGCCACACCGTCATGCCGATGTCCTTGTGAAAGCCGTACTCGCTGAACAACAGCCAGCCTTCCTTGGCCATGGTGACAGGGCTGGCCAGGAAGGTGGGCGACACGAAGCCGCCCAGCGTGAAGAACGCCCACACCAGCACGAACAACACAAAAAAACCGAAGCCCAGCAGCCAGCGGGCGCGGGCACTCACAGGCTCCAGCGGAGCGAGCGAACGCCGGCGCACAGGGGCTTGGGGCTCGGTGGCGGACAGGGGTTGCACAGCAGACATGGCGCAGTTTTTCTAGGGTGTGGAGTGGCCAAGACAACTCAGCGAAGCGGCTCTGGCTAGGCGCAGCCTCGCAGGCAGTACGTTAGTACGACAAGAGGTTGCAACGACGCCAGAGGAGTTGTGTTGGCCGCGCCTGTTACTTGATGAAGCTCGCGTCGAACGTGACCGCCAGATCCTCATTCGCCTTGCGGATGATGCCGGCCTCCAGCAGGATGGCCGTGGCGTCCTTCATGAAAGTCTGCAGCTCGCCAGCAAAGAACTTCTGGTTGGCAGCCTTGTCCTGCCAGCGCAGGAAGGACGACGACTTGGCGAACTGCTCGCCCGTCTGCTTGACGGCCGCGCCCATGATCTCGTTGGACTTGGTGGGGTCGGCCTTGATCATGTCGAGCGCCTGGAAGTACGAATTGGCCAGGGCCTGCGCGGCCTTGCCGTTGGCCTTGAGCCAGGTGGGGTCGCAACCCACGGTGTCCATCACCATCGGGTAGTCGAGCGTGGTGGCCAAAATCTTGCCCGACGCAGGGTTGTCGCGCACGGTGGAGAGGTAAGGCTCGTACGTCATGGCAGCGTCGTTTTGCCCTGCCACGAAGGCCTGCGCAGCCGCCTGGGGCGACAGCGTGGTGGTCTTCACGTCCTTGAGGCTCATGCCGTTCTTGCTGAGCATCCAGGCCAGGCCAAAGTACGGGGCGGTGCCGGGCGCATCCACGCCGATGGTCTTGCCCTTCAGGTCTGCAAAGCCCTTGATGTCGCCGCGCACCGCGATGCCGTCGGCGCCGTAGGACTTGTCCATCTGGAAGATCTGCACGATGGGCACGCCGTTGGCGTTCCAGGCCACATGCGTCTCGACCGTGGTGGCAGCGCACTGGATGGACTTGGACGCCAGGGCCAGGTGGCGGTCCTTCTGCGGGATCATCTTGATCTCCACATCGAGGCCGTTCTTCTTGAAGATGCCCGCCTTGTCAGCCAGGGTGAGCGGCGCAAAGCCCGTCCAGCCGGACATGCCCAAAACAATCTTGGTCTCTTGCGCCTGGGCCGGTGCAGCCAGTGCCATTGCACAAGTCGCTGCCGCTGCCAGCGACGTCCATTTCACAACCGATCGAGTCATCATCTGCTCCTGTTTGAAGAAAGTACCTTTGCCCACTCCGGCCGGGTCGCACCCGCTTCCAGCCGCCATGATGACAGTCCGAGCATACCTGTATATACAGGGTAAACGCTAAAACTGCGCCTCAAAACAGCGGGGTGCTTTGTCTCAGCAAGAACGAGGCCAGGTGGTTAAGAAAGCATGCGCTGGTGCCAGGAATTCGCAATGCTATTTTATTGATAGCAATAAAACCTATGCCAGAGAGCGGTAGGAGGCATTTTGTTTGCATTCACGATTTGCGCATGGGCGGGCACTGGGTGCGCGGACCTCGCGCTGTGGCGCACCAACACCGCGCAAAGCCAGGCGTTTTGGCCAGAGGGAAGGCCAAGCCGCACAGGTGTTGTGCTCTGACGGGTATGCCTGTCTATGCGACGCCGCGCAGCGCGCCACGGCGCACCTGTCTTGCCTCGCCTTTCCTCGCATTGGTACAGCGCCGGGCCTCTTCGCTGACTAGGACCGCAAGGAGTTCGCAAGGCCGCTCTGCCCCGGTGCCTCACCCTTTGGCCCCGCCCCGCTCAGTCCACCACCGGCAGACGCACCGTGACCGACAGACCCGGTTCGGCATTGCGCATGTGCAGCGTGCCGCCGTGCGCCTGTGCGACCAGGCGGCACAGGTACAGGCCCAGCCCCACGCCGCCCGTGGTGCGCTGGCGGGCCGTGTCGGGCCGGTAGAAAGCCTGCGCCAGGTGGGGCAGGTGCTCAGGCGGAACGCCGGGGCCGTGGTCGCGCACTTCGATCTCGATGGTGTTGTCCACACGCCGCAGGTAAAGCTCTGGCGGCGGTGCCGCAGGGTCGCTGTGCCGCAGGCTGTTGTCCAGCAGGTTGCGCAGCAGCAGGCGCAGGCGGGATCGGTCGAGCGATAGCGCTTGCAGGGCCTCGTCCGGCCCCCCAGCATGCAGCACGATGGACGCCGCACTGGCATGGCGCCTGCCCAACTCGCCGATCACTTCGCGCGCCAGGGCGGGCAGGTCCGTGGGCTCGCGGTGCAGTGCGGCGTGGCGGCCGGCCAGGCGTTCGCTCTCCAGCAAGTCGGTGATCAGGCCGGCCATCTCGCCCAGGTCGCGCATCAGCGCCAGGCGCTGGGTCTGCACCTCGGGGCTTTCGGGCAGCAGTTCGGTGTTCAGGCGGGCTCGGGTGAGCGGGCTGCGCAACTCGTGGCTCATGGCCAGCAGCAAGGCACGCTTGGCCTCCAGCATCTGGTGGATGTCGTCGCCCATGGTGTTGATGGTGGCGGCCAGTTGCCCCAGTTCGTCGGGCCGGTGGGCGTGCCGCACGGGGATGGCCTGCGCGAAGTTGCCCTCGCCAAAACGCTGGGCGCCCATGCGGATGTCGTCCAGCGGCCGCAGCAGGTGGCGCACATATACATAGGCCAGCGCGGTGAGCAGCAGCAGCACGGTGAGCGTGCCCCATGCGATGCGCGGGCGCTTGTCCCAAGACAGCGCGTTGAGCCCGAATTCGATGCTGTGCCCGTCGGCCGTGATGCGCTGCAAGAGCCGCCGGCCCTGGTCATCGCTGCCGTGGCCGTTCCAGTGGTCTTCGCGCTGGAACTTGTCGCTCATCCAGTCCGGGCGCGGCTGGTCGGGGTGGGATTCCCAGTGGACCACGGGCCCGTCGATGCGCAGCGTGATGGGCAGGCGCTTGGCAATCGCCTGCGCGCGTTCGATGCTGGGGGGGTTGCCGATCTCGGCGGTCAGGCGGTCCACATAGTCCATCAGCAAGGGGCGCGCAGCCTCGCGCCAGCCGACCGACACGGCTTTTTGCACTCCGCCCATGAAGGCGATGGCCACCGTCACGGCCAGTGCCATGAACACCAGCACCAGCCGGATGCGCAGCGAATACCCCACCGCCCGGCTCGCGCGGCGGTGCCAGGGGCAGTCGTGCTCCACGCCGGGGATGTCTTCTGCCCTCAGCCGTCGCCGCCACCTCATGGCGCGGCTGCCCGCCGCAGGGCCAGGGAGTAGCCGGCGTTGCGCAGCGTCTTGATGCAGTCGAGCGGCTCGAGCTTCTTGCGCAGGCGGCTGACCACGATGTCGACCGCACGGGTGTACAGCTCGGCCTCGTGCCCGCGCAGCTGGTTCAGGATGTCGTCGCGGCTGAAGACCTTGCCGGCGTCGCGCGCCAAGAGGTGCAGCAAGTCGAACTCCGTTCCCGTCAGTTCGACGACGGTGCCCTGGCGCTGCACGCTGCGGCGAGCCGCGTCGATGACCAGGCCTTCGAACTCCAGCACAGCCGTTGCGCCCCCCTGCCCCGGTGCGCGGCGCCGCCGCAGCACGGTCTGCAGCCGGGCCACCAGTTCGCGCGGCTCGAAGGGTTTGGGCAGGTAGTCGTCCGCGCCCAGCTCCAGCCCGACCACGCGGTCCATCACCTCGCCGCGCGCGGTCAGCATCACCACCGGCAGGTCGCCCTGCTTGCGGATGGTGCGGCACAGCTCGAAGCCGTCCATCTCGGGCAGCATGACATCGAGAATGGCGGCATCAAAGCCGCCGGCTGCCAGGCGCGCAAGCCCGTCGCTGGGCCGCAGCGCGTGGATCAGTTCCAGCTCGAACCGCTGGAAGTACACCGTGAGCGGCGGCCCGAGCTGTTCGTCGTCGTCGATGAGGAGGATGCGGTGCATGCGCGATTCTTACATTGGCAGGGTGCGTGCAGCCAGAGGCTGGTGGCCGCTGGGCGCAATGCTCCAGGGTTGCGCAGCTTCCTCGGCCATGCCCCAGTCCTGGCGCTCGCTCCCGCGCACGGCGATGGCTGGCTGCGCCGGCGCTGAACCGTGGCCCTGCCAGGCGGTAGGTGCGTGGTCTGCAGATGCGTCCAAATCTGCATCGGCATCTGTATAGGCGTATTCGTCCGCAGTTGGCGGCACTGCACTCAATGCGCGGTGCCGGCGGATGAGGTCACGCAGCCGCCGCTGCACCGGAATGTGCAGCGCGTCGAAGGCGTCGGCCGCGGCCAGCAAGGCGGGCAGCGCACCGATGGCACTGCCGGGCTGGCGGGCCACCAGGCCCAGCGCGTGCTCGCGGTCGAAGCGCGGGCCCCACACCAGCGACATCAGCTCGTCGTGCGGCTCGGGCATGCCGCCCAGCAGTGCCGGGCCGTGCTGGCGCAGTTGTCCTGCAAGTTGGTGGATGGGTTGCAGCAATGGAGACATGTCGAAGCCCCTTGTCTCAGCCGCGGGCCATCCAGCCCTTGCGCCGCTGCATCAGATCGCGCACTTTCTGCTGCTGGTCGGCGTTCAGGCTGTCGTAGAAGTCTGCCAGCGCGGTGATCACCTCGGGGCTGTTGGCCTGCACAGCGCGGGTCTTTTCGTCCATCAGCGCCTGGGCACGGGTGCGGTCGAACTTGTCGCCCGCCATGATGGCCTGCACTTCGGCGCGGGGGTCCGACGTCTTGCCGACGAAGGCGGTACGCTGCGCCTCCAGCTTGTCGGCCAGCACGTTGAGCTTGAGCTTCTGTGCGTCGGTCAGATCGAGCTTGCTGCTCACACGCTCTACCACCTTGCCGCGCATCTCGGCCATCTTTTCGGGCGTCATGGCACCGTGGCGGTGAGGGTGACCACTGGAGCAAGCCGTGAGCCCACCCACCATGATCG
The DNA here is from genome assembly GCF_964253015.1 of Acidovorax sp. LjRoot194. Lineage (NCBI taxonomy): Bacteria > Pseudomonadati > Pseudomonadota > Betaproteobacteria > Burkholderiales > Comamonadaceae > Acidovorax > Acidovorax sp. LjRoot194. The sequence continues at coordinate 3,444,153 of NZ_CAXUQB020000001.1, forward strand.
ACGCGCCGAACAATCCCACCAGGGTTTTCTTGATCCAGGGTTTCATGATGCAGTCCTTTCACGGACGGTGTTGAACATGACCCTGATGGTGCCGGGGCAGCCAGCGGAGGTGGTCTCGGCGCAGTTTCGGTTTATTTCGCTTTGTATCTGGGGCTATTTGAAAGCCCGGAGTCGGACTAACGGCAGAAAAGTCTGCGTAGCCGTCAGCCCATGAGGCTTGCACTTGCTTGCAACAACCGCGAACGGGTTGTCTATGTCTTGCAGTTGATATCGCCTATCGCATCACAGCAGTGAGCACGGCCAGCCTTTGGGCGATGCTGATGGCATCACTGCGCATCTGGGCCAGAGGCACCGCACCGACCGTGCAGCCTTCGAACCACACGTGAAAGCCTGTCACCCCAGACGGCTCCGTGCAGGCACCATATGCCTCTATGGCGTGCTCGACGCTGGGATGAAGGCTGGGCTCGCCCAACAGTTCTTTGCCTTTGAAGACCCGGGCCTGGTATTGCGCTGCACCGTGCGCCCGGATGTGGAGAGTGGGAACCAAGGAAGATGTTGCACTTCAGCCGTCAGGCGCTGGGTGAGTTACCCCATCGCCTGGGTCTGGCGGCAGCCCAGGTCAGAGAATTGAAGCTCGCGCTCCACGCCGTGGCTGTCACCGTAATACGACGGCAGATCGTCGGTCTGCTGGCGTTGTTGAATGACGTCGGAGGGCTGGCCCATCTGAAACGATGGCAACTCAGGCCAGGCTTCCAGATGGTGGGAGGAGGAGAAGGCAGAGAACGACATGGTGAAATCCTCGCAATGAATTCGTGCTGACTTCGCAATCAGATCGATTGCGTCGCGGTTCAACCATTGGCGCACCGGGCGTATTGCAAGGGTGTCAGAGCGGCATGCAGGAGTGCGTAGGAATTGACCTACCCAACCCTGCTGCAGTCGGACTGACCTTCACACTCGCCGCCCATGCACCAACCGCCTCTGACGCTATCAAGCCGCTTTCGCCAGCTCAGGCGCTTCAATGCCCAGCGCATCGCCCTCGCCCGCCAGCAAGCCAATGCAATCCAGCGCCGTTGGCGGATCGCAAGGTTCGGCATACACCCGCATGGCGATGTCTTGTGCTGCCGGAGAAAAGTAGAGCCAAAGGTTGTCGTTTTCCTTGTCGTAGCAGGAAAACAAGGCACGGCCCGAACCGGGTGGGCACATCAGAAATTTGGACATGAACATCTGCTGGATGCGCAAGGTGGGCTCGAAAGCCTGATCGTCGTTTCCGAGGGCCAGTTTGTGCCAAGTGCTGCTCATAAGGTGCCTTTCGCCTGGCCAAGCCAGTGTTACGGATGACCCATGGTAGAGACAGCACCCTCGACTACACCCTTCTTGTGCAGCGCATCAATTTGTAGGACGGATTCTCTGCTGAGCGGGCCCTGACCGAGCCCCCAGAGACGCATGCCCTATCAAGTCAATCGTAGGACGTTTCGAGGTCGCGGTAGGCCTCGCCGCGGTGAGGAATGCGCAGTCGGGCGCCATGCGCGCGCAGGGTGGCACAGCCCAGCCCGGTCACATAAAGGACCTGGGCCTTTTGACAAGGCGAGTCGACCGAGGGGAGTTGAACTTCCACCATTCCTGCAGCATGCAGGACGCGCAGTTTGTCGATGTTGACCGCATCCAACTCGACCAGGGGGAGCGCGTCGCGCTCCAGCTCTCTCAGATACTCCATTGGCATGGTGACCTCCGGCGTGAACGAGCGTTGATTTTGCGGCGGCCGTGGGCCAGCTTCAAGAATTGATACACGTGGCTACAACATGGTCAGAAATGGACAGTCCGCCCCCAATGACCAGCCCGCGCCGCTTGCCGCTACACGCCATCGAAAAAACCACACTCCTCACGCAGCTATGCTGGCTTTTGTGTAACCAAAAACCGCAGCCGTTAAATATCTTCAATGTAAGAATTCGCTGACATGGTCACAGGCATGGACCGTACTTTCAGGGGTAAATCCTGTGAATAGCATTTCGCTTTTCCAAGGGGAGGTGCAATGCCCATTCTGGTCATCTTTTTCGGCATACAGGTCGTCGCTGTAGCGGTGGCCGCAGCCATTGCCGGCCTGTAAAACGCGTGGGCTTGACCACAATCGGTTCGACTCGTCTTCGCGTCCAACTTGCCATGTACGCACCGTCGTAACGTAGCGCCGGCGCGCAGCCAGGGAGCAATGACAAAACTTTCTGGACTGCCCATCGTGCTGTGGGCAGTCTGGGAAAACTATGACACCCCCACTGCCCCAACAGGCGCATGCTCTGCAGGAGCCTGGTGCGCAGATGCTGTGCAGTTGGCCTCCTGATCTTTATGGGCATTACTGTCACCCTCGCCAGGAACATATCGGACAAGGACTTCCAGCAAGTGGAAGATTTGGTCCGGCATCTTCAAGGCACCGACTACAACTTCAGCGGCCGCGCGATCTGGGTTGAGCGTGGCGCGGTCACCGCTGTCCACGACCCCAAGGATGCATTGCGGGCCGCGTTGCTGCAGTTGATGGTCGACGGGATGTTGCGCGTGGGGTGACCGCGGCCGCTCCTGGTGTTGGTGCAGCCTTGTCAAACTGGCGTGCCAGAATGATCCGATACAAGGAGACATCCATGCACCAGGGATTCCAACCAGCGCGCCGCGCTGCACTTGTCACGCTCGCTGGCGTGTTGGCCGCGTGTGGCGGCGGAGGCTCGTCAGACTCTGACGCACCACCCGCTGAGCCGGTGGGCCAAGTCATCAATTCGTCCATCAAGTCTGCCTCCACGGGCAGCACCTATGCCATCCAGGTGTACCTTCCCCCGGGCTATGCAGGCGGCACAGCGCAGTTGCCCGTCATCTACGCCACCGAGGGCGACGCGCCCTACGGCGCGGCGACCCCTGGCACGGGCGGCTCCAGCCGGTCGCGCTTCGATACCTTCAAGGAGTCGATGCAGCGCCGGGGAACGGCAGCGATTCTGGTCGGCATCGGAGGTACCGCTTGGCGCAACACCGACTTTCTGCAGCCAGGCGCGTCCAAATACCTGGACTTCATCGTCAAAGAACTCGCGCCCGCCGTGGAAAGCCAGTACCGCGCCGACCCCAAGCGCCGTGCGCTGTCCGGCCTGTCGCACGGCGGCTACTTTGTGATCGCAGCCTTGGTGCTGGAGGCACAAGCGGGGCGGTCGCCGAGCTTTTCGCACTATCTGTCCACGGAGGTCAGCGTAGGCGAACACAGCGGTCCCGCGGGGCTGCTGGCGTTTGAAAAAACCATCGATGGCAAGCCCTTGCCAACCACCCTTTTCATCGCTGGCGCACAGAACGGAAACCATCCGTTGCTCGGAATCCCGCTGTACAACCAGATGGCCGCGCAAACCCTTCCCGGTCTGGTCCTCATCAAAGCTGAATACAGCACATCGCATGTGGGTGCCGACGTACCCGCATTTGAAGAGGCGCTGAGGCGGTTTTATTCTTGAAGGCTGAGGAGGGGTTGCCGGGCCTTTACGTCGTGAGCGAGATGGCAAAGCACGCAGCGATATGCGAGCCGCATCTCGAACGAAACCGTGTGCACACCCCTGAGTTGGGTGCGATCTACCCATCCACCACAACTGACGATGAGTCGTAACGCATGTCGTGGGCACCACGACCTTGGCCGACGCAGACAAAGCCTTTCAACACGTGCACCTTGAAGTGGAATCGCGTTCCTGAGCGGCCTAGTGAAGCCATAAGAGGCAGCCCGCACACACGGGTGCGGGCTGCCTCGGTTCGATATGAGCCACGCAGACACTTCGTTGAGTGTTTGCCACATCGGTAGAACTCCTACATACGCCCACCTGAATGTGGCGCATGCTCCAATTCGCTGGGTTTCTACAGTCCAGCGTCACACTGCGGACTGGCAGTGGCTACCAAGCTCCTTGTGTCCATCATCATCACCATCGCGCGTGCAGTTCAGGACGACCAGTTCGGCGAGGTTCAAGCCCTGACCCGGCAGTTGTACCTCCACGACGGAAATTTTCAAGGACGTGCCATGACCGTCGAACGCGGCGCAGCGACCGTAGTCACCGACTCCCAGGACATCCTGCGCGGGGCGCTTCTGCAACTCATGGTCGAAAGTGTGCTGGCGGCCGAATAGAACGTGGCCGGGGCGCTTTCGGCGGGCGCCGGAGGTTGGCGCAGAAACATCCTTGCCTTGCTTCCTTGGTTTCGTCGTAGAAATCTGCAAGACACACGTTTCAAGGCAAAGAAAAACCGCCACAGCCTGGGTTGACCAGAGTGTGGCGGTGTCTTGTATGGTGGAGCTGGCGGGAATTGAACCCGCGTCCGCAAGCCTTCATCGGGCAGATCTACATGTTTAGCGGTCTGATTTGAATCTCGCTACCGTTGTCGCGCAGTCGCACGCTACAACAGCCGCCAGTACCCTATTTTCTTGCTTCAACCCAAGGTACCCGGATCAAAGCCAGCCCATGTAATTATCCTTGCAGCCGGGAGGCGCTGATTGCTCAGAACCCCCTTGCCCAGCCCATCGGCCAACTGTTGCAAGGCTCACTGGCAATTAAGCAGCGAGTGCGAAACGTTCGTCGTTTGCAGTTAGTTTTTTAAATCGAGATTTACGAGCGTGACTCAAGCTCGACATGCACCACACCGATTCCGAACCCACGTCGAAACCAGGACAGCCCCAGAGCACCTATTTTAGGCGCCTTCGAGCAATTGCAAGAGCTCGGAGGGAGATTTAATTGCCGCATGGGCGCCCCATGCGAGGGGGTCGCTTTTGGCGCCCAGGTAGCCGTACATCGCTGCGACCGTTCCCATGCCTGCAGCCAGCCCTGCAGCGATGTCGCGCTCGTCGTCACCTACATAGATGCAATGCTCCGGCGCAATATTCAAGCGCGCGGCAGCTTCGAACAGGGGCGCTGGGTGGGGCTTGGCGTGGGGCGTAGTGTCACCGCTGACCACGGCGCCGGCAGTGGCGAACAACGGTATGGCACGGGTCAGGGGCTCGGTGAAGCGGGCGGCTTTGTTGGTGACGACTCCCCATGCAAGGTTGCGCTGAAGCAGCTGCGCAACCAGCTCTGGAACTCCATCGAAAATGCTGGTGAGCTCCGTCATGCGGGACTCGTAATTCACGAAAAACTCTTCACGCATGGTCAAAAAGTCCGGGTGGTCCGGCAACATGCCGAAGGCCTCCCCCAGCATTCCGCGGGCGCCCGCCCCAGCCATGGGTCGATACCGCTCCAAAGGCAGGGAAGGCAAACCCCGGTCCACGCGCATTTTGTCGGCCGCGGCACCCAGGTCGGGGGCGCTGTCGATCAGCGTGCCGTCCAGATCAAACAGAACAGCTTGAATGTTGTTGAACATGGATAAAAACGACTCAAGCGCCACGCCGGGTTGCGAAAAGATAGTTGACGCTGGTGTCGGCGCTCAGCCAATAGCGCTTGGTCAGCGGGTTGTACTCCAAGCCCCGCGTGGTTTGAATATCGAGCCCCGCGCCGCGGCAGCTGATTGCCAACTCGCTGGGTTTGATCATCTTGGCGTATTCATGCGTGCCCCGCGGCAGCATATTGAGCACATATTCAGCGCCCACAATGGCCAGCAGAAATGCTTTTGCATTCCGATTGATGGTCGAAAAAAATACCCAGCCTCCCGGTTTGACCAGTTGAGCACAGGCCTGTACCACAGACGCTGGATCTGGAACATGCTCCAGCATTTCCATGCAGGTGACCACATCGAAGCTTCCGGGCTGCTCTTTCGCCAAGCTTTCCACACTGATTTCGCGGTATTCGATATGGGTAGTCTCGGCTTCGAGCGCGTGCAACTGTGCCACACGCAATGCTTTGGTCGCCAAATCGATACCCAAAACCTGTGCGCCCTTGCGCGCCATGGAGTCTGCCAGGATGCCGCCGCCGCATCCTACGTCGAGCACACGCTGGCCTGAGAGCGCGCACAGGCCGTTGATCCACTCAAGGCGCAAAGGATTGATCTGGTGTAAAGGGCGGAATTCGCTTTCCGGGTCCCACCAGCGGTGGGCAAGCTCAGAGAATTTGGCCAGTTCGGCCGGATCTGCGTTGACTGTTTCACTCATGCCGTTGATTTTCCACGATGGAGAGAAAGAAGCGAAAACCCCAAACGCAAAAAAGCCCCGTTACCGGGGCTTTTTGTGCATCAGAGCAATCCGAAGATTACTGAGCGGCGCGCGTGCCAACCACTTCGATTTCCACGCGACGGTTCTTCGCACGGCCTTCGGCAGTCTTGTTGTCAGCCACAGGTTGCTTTTCGCCCTTGCCTTCGGTGTACACGCGGTTCTTTTCGATGCCCTTGGACACCAGATAAGCCTTCACGGCTTCGGAACGGCGGACCGACAGCTTCTGGTTGTAAGCATCGGAGCCCACGGAGTCAGTATGACCCACGGCGATGATCACTTCCAGGTTGATGCCCTTGACCTTGGAGACCAGGTCGTCCAGCTTGGCCTTGCCTTCTGCCTTCAGCACCGACTTGTCGAAGTCGAAGAACGCGTCAGCAGCGTAGGTCACCTTGGTGGCCACTGCTGGAGCGGGTGCTGGTGCTGGTGCGGGAGCAGCAGCAGGTGCAGGTGCAGCGCCAGGAGCTGGTGCAGCGGCGGCAGGAGCGGGAGCAACGATTGCGCCGTCGCAGCCAGGAGCTGCCGTAGCAGGCGTCCAATTAGCATTGCGCCAGCAATATTCATTGGTACCGTTCTTCCAGACCAGTTGGCCAGAAGCATCACGCCAGTTGTCAACGGTTTGTGCGCCAGCGGCGGTTGCGAGCGCTGCAGAGGCAAACAACATCGCCACTTTGTTCAGTTTCTTCATGGTTCTCCTCTTGGGGAAAAAGCCGCAGCCGCGCTGCGAATCAGGACGCTTGGGGTGACCACCACCCGAAGCGTTCAAACGATTGTGCCATACGTAACAGGGCAAAAGCGGTGGCACCCGTGTACGCTCCGTAGGACAAAACCGGAATTGCCACGATATGTTGCTGAGGCGCTACACGCTCTTACCTCTAAAATGATTCTCCTTTGCCGTCACCGCCGCCTCCAATGACCCAGTTTGCCAAAGAAACCCTGCCCATCAGCCTTGAAGAGGAGATGCGCCGCAGTTATCTCGATTACGCGATGAGCGTGATCGTGGGTCGGGCCCTGCCCGACGCTCGCGATGGCTTGAAGCCGGTGCACCGCCGTGTGCTGTTTGCGATGCATGAGCTCAATAACGACTGGAACCGCCCTTACAAGAAGTCGGCCCGTATCGTGGGGGACGTGATCGGTAAGTACCACCCGCATGGCGACTCGGCGGTGTACGACACGATCGTCCGGATGGCGCAGGATTTTTCGCTGCGCCACATGCTGGTGGACGGCCAGGGCAATTTCGGCTCGGTGGACGGCGATAACGCCGCTGCGATGCGGTATACAGAAATCCGCCTGGCAAAGATTGCCCACGAAATGCTGGGCGATATCGACAAGGAAACTGTCGATTTCGGCCCCAACTACGACGGCAGCGAAAAAGAACCGCTCGTATTGCCCAGCAAATTGCCCAATCTGCTGGTCAACGGATCGGCCGGTATTGCGGTCGGCATGGCGACCAATATTCCGCCACACAACCTCAACGAAGTGGTGGATGCCTGCCTGCACATGCTGCGCCACCCCGAGGCCACCATCGACGACCTGATGGAGATCATTCCGGCGCCCGACTTCCCCACCGCCGGCATCATCTACGGCATCAACGGCGTGAAGGACGGCTACCGCACGGGCCGCGGCCGCGTGATCATGCGCGCCAAGTGCCATTTCGAGGACATCGACCGCGGCCAGCGCCAGGCGATCATCGTGGACGAGCTGCCCTACCAGGTCAACAAGAAGACGCTGCAGGAGCGCATGGCCGAGCTGGTGCACGAGAAGAAGATCGACGGCATCAGCCACATCCAGGACGAGTCCGACAAGTCGGGCATGCGCCTGGTGATCGAGCTCAAGCGCGGCGAAGTGCCCGAGGTGGTGCTCAACAACCTGTACAAGCAGACGCAGTTGCAGGATACGTTCGGCATGAACATGGTGGCGCTGATCGACGGCCAGCCACGCCTGTGCAACCTGAAGGATTTGATCGTCGTCTTCCTGCAGCACCGCCGCGAAGTGGTGACGCGCCGCACGGTGTTCGAGCTGCGCAAGGCGCGCGACCGCGGCCATGTGCTGGAAGGCCTGGCCGTGGCCCTGGCCAACATCGACGATTTCATCGCCATCATCCGCAACGCGCCCACCCCGCCGGTCGCCAAGGCCGAACTGATGGCCCGCTCTTGGGACAGCAAGCTGGTGCGCGAGATGCTCACCCGCACCCGCGAAGACGGCGGCGTGATCAGTGCCGACGACTACCGCCCCGAAGACCTGGAAAAGGATTTCGGCATGGGCCAGGATGGCCTGTACCGCCTGTCGGAAACGCAGGCGCAGGAAATCCTGCAGATGCGCCTGCAGCGCCTGACGGGCCTTGAGCAAGACAAGATCGTTGCCGAGTACAAGGAAGTCATGGCGGTCATCGAAGACCTGCTGGACATCCTGGCCAAGCCCGAGCGCGTCTCCACCATCATTGGCGACGAGCTCACGTCCATCAAGACGGAGTTCGGCCAGCACAAGCTGGGCGCCCGCCGCAGCATCGTCGAATACAGCGCGCAGGACCTGTCCACCGAAGACTTGATCACGCCTACCGACATGGTGGTGACGCTGTCCCACACCGGCTACATCAAGAGCCAGCCCCTGTCCGAATACCGCGCCCAAAAGCGCGGCGGGCGCGGCAAGCAGGCGACGGCGACGAAGGAAGACGACTGGATCGACCAGCTCTTCATCGCCAACACGCACGACTACATCCTGTGCTTCTCCAACCGCGGCCGCCTGTACTGGCTCAAGGTGTGGGAAGTGCCCGCTGGCTCGCGCGGTTCGCGCGGCCGCCCCATCGTCAACATGTTCCCGCTGCAGGACGGCGAAAAGATCAACGTGGTGCTGCCGCTGACCGGCGACATGCGCACCTTCCCGGCCGACCGGTACGTGTTCATGGGCACGAGCATGGGTACCGTGAAGAAGACGGCGCTGGATGAATTCAGCAACCCGCGCAAGGGCGGCATCATCGCCGTGAACCTCGACGACGGCGACTACCTGATCGGCGCAGCGCTGACCGATGGCAAACACGACGTGATGCTGTTCAGCGACGGCGGCAAGGCGGTGCGCTTCGACGAGAACGACGTGCGCCCCCTGGGCCGCCAGGCCCGCGGCGTGCGCGGCATGATGCTGGAAGACGGCCAGAGCGTGATCGCCATGCTGGTGGCCGAAGACGAGACGCAAAGCGTGCTCACCGCTTCCGAAAACGGTTACGGCAAGCGCACCAGCATCGTCGAATACACGCGCCATGGTCGCGGCACCAAGGGCATGATCGCCATCCAGCAGACCGAGCGCAATGGCAAGATTGTCGCCGCCACACTGGTGCATGCCGACGACGAGATCATGCTGATCACCGACAAGGGCGTGCTGGTGCGCACCCGCGTGTCCGAGATCCGCGAACTGGGCCGTGCGACTCAGGGCGTGACCTTGATTGCGCTGGATGAAGGCTCCAAGCTCAGCGGCCTGCAGCGCATCGTGGAGAACGATGCCAACGTGGCCGACATCGATCCAGAGGCTGATGCCAATCCAGATGCAGGTACCGATGTCGACGGCAATTCGGATGGGAATGGCTCCACGGATTCCGACACACCGCCGGCGTCAGAAGGCTGAAGCCCGCCCCCCCAAGCCCCACCCCACCGGGGGGCCTGCCGAGCATGCAGAGCAGGCCACTCGATTGCTATTAAAAATGTAGCTGCCAGCGCTTATACAGCAAGCGGTGGCAGCAATTTTGACTTGACTGACTGCCAGACCATGACCCGCCCCTACAACTTCTCGGCCGGCCCGGCCGCCATCCCCGCCGAAGTGCTGGAGCAAGCCGCTGCTGAAATGCTGGACTGGCACGGCAGCGGCATGGGCGTGATGGAGATGAGCCACCGCGGCAAAGAGTTTTTGTCCATCTACGAAAAGGCAGAAGCCGACCTGCGCGAGCTGCTGGCCGTGCCAGCGAACTTCAAGATACTGTTCATGCAGGGCGGCGGCCTGGCTGAAAACGCCATCGTGCCGCTGAACCTCTCGCGCGCTGGCGTGGTCGACTTCGTGCTGACCGGCAGCTGGAGCCAGAAGTCGCAGAAAGAAGCCCGCAAGTACGCCGCTGAGGTGAACGTGGTCGGCTCGGCCGAGGACACGGGCTTTACCACCCTGCCCGACCCCGCCACCTGGACGTTGAGCCGCGGCGCCAGCTACCTGCACATCTGCAGCAACGAGACCATCAACGGCATCGAATTCCACCAGTTGCCCGACCTCAAGGCCCTGGGCAGCGACGCACCACTGGTCATCGACTTCTCGTCGCACGTGGCCTCGCGCAGCGTGGACTGGTCGCGTGTGGGCCTGGCTTTTGGCGGCGCTCAAAAGAACCTGGGCCCTGCCGGGCTCACGCTGGTTGTGGTGCGTGAAGACCTGCTGGGCCACGCTCTGCCCGCCTGCCCCAGCGCGTTCGATTACCGTGTCGTGGCCGACAACCAGTCGATGTACAACACGCCGCCCACCTGGGGCATCTACATTGCCGGGCTGACCTTTCAGTGGCTCCAGCGCCAGACCGAAGGCAGCCTGACCGGCGTGGCCGCCATGGAGCAGCGCAACATCGCCAAGGCCGACCTGCTCTACAACGCCATCGACAGCTCGCAGCTGTACGTGAACAAGGTGGCCGCCAACTGCCGCTCGCGCATGAACATCCCGTTCTTCCTGCGCGACGAAAGCCGCAACGATGCATTCCTGACCGGAGCCAAGGAACGCGGCCTGCTGCAGCTCAAGGGCCACAAGTCCGTGGGCGGCATGCGCGCCAGCGTCTACAACGCCATGCCGCTGGCCGGCGTGCAGGCATTGGTGGACTACATGCGAGAATTTGAACAAAAACACGCCTGAACGAACACTGGCCCACTCTGGTTCTCGCAACAGCGCACAGACATCTCCCCATCCATGAATACTCCGCAAGCCTCACCCGACCTCGCCAGCCTGCGCGTGCAGATCGACTCCATCGACCAGCAACTGCTCACGCTGCTCAACCAGCGGGCTCTGGTGGCCGAGCAGGTGGGTGAAGTCAAGAAGCGTGAAGGCACGCCGTTCTTTCGCCCCGACCGCGTGGCGCAGGTGATCGAGAAGATCCAGACGGCCAACCCCGGCCCGCTCAAGGGCCCCCATGTGGCGGCCATCTGGCGCGAGATCATGTCTGCGTGCCTGGCGCTCGAGTCGCCCCAGCGCGTGGCCGTGCTCGGCCCCGAAGGCACGTTCTGCGAGCAGGCGGCCATCGAATTCTTCGGCGGTGCAGCCGACCTGATGTACTGCGCCAACTTCGACGAGGTGTTCCACGCCACGGCCGCGGGCAGCGCACAGTACGGCGTGGTGGGCGTGGAGAACTCCACCGAAGGCGTGGTCACGCGGTCGCTCGACTTGTTCCTGCACACCCCCACGCACGTGGTGGGCGAAGTGAGCCTGCTGGTGCGCCACAACCTGCTGCGCACGAGCAACTCGCTCGACGGCATCGAGGTGGTGATGGCGCATCCGCAGGCACTGGCCCAGTGCCAGGCCTGGCTGTCCAAGCACCTGCCGCATGCAGAGCGCCGCCCGGTGTCGAGCAATGCCGAGGGCGCCCGCCTGGCCACCACCAACCCCGGCTGGGCAGCACTGTCCAGCGAACGCGCCGCCACGCAGTTCGGCCTGCACATCGTGGCACACGCTATTCAGGACGACGCCTACAACCGCACGCGCTTTGCCATCATCTGCCTGCCGCACACGCTGCAGACGCCGCCGCCGTCGGGCAAGGACTGCACCAGCCTCGTGGTGTCGGTGCCCAACCAGCCTGGCGCGGTGCACGACCTGCTGGTGCCGCTCAAAACGCACGGCGTGTCCATGACGCGCTTCGAATCACGCCCCGCACGCACAGGTCAGTGGGAGTACTACTTCTACATCGACCTCGACGGCCATCCCGCCCAGCCCCACGTGGCACGGGCCCTGGAAGAACTGCGCAGCCTGTGCGCGTTCTACAAGGTCCTGGGGACCTATCCCGTGTCGTCGTAAGGAGCCGCCATGTTTGAACAATTGGGACTGATCGGCTGCGGGCTCATGGGGGGCTCGTTCGCCCTGGCCATGAAAAAGGCGGGCCTCGTCAAGCGCGTGGTGGGCTACAGCAAGTCGCCCTCCACCACCGACCGCGCGCGCCAGATGGGCGTGATCGATGTAGAAGCTCCCTCGGCGCTGCTGGCCGTGGCAGGCGCCGATGTCGTGCTGCTGGCCGTGCCGGTGGCCGCCACCGAAGCCACGCTCAAAGCCATCAAGCACCTGGTCACCCCGCAGATGCTGATCATGGACGTGGGCTCCACCAAGGCCGACGTGGTGCAGGCAGCGCGCCGCGCACTGCGCGACCAGGTGGGCTCGTTCGTGCCCGCGCACCCGATCACGGGGCGCGAAGTGTCTGGCGTGGAGCATGCCGAGGCCGACTTGTACAGCGGCCGTCAGGTCATCCTGACGCCCACAGAACGCACGCTGACCGTGCAACTGCAAAAGGCGGGCGAGATCTGGACCGCGCTGGGTTGCCGCGTGAGCAGCATGTCGCCCGAGTCGCACGACGCCGCGTTTGCAGCCGTGAGCCACCTGCCCCACGTGCTGGCGTTTGCCATGATGAACAGCATCACCGGCCAGAACGAAGGCGACGAGTTTTTGTCGCTGGCAGGCCCGGGCTTTCGCGACTTCACCCGCATCGCGGCCAGCGACCCCAAGGTCTGGCGCGACATTTTGCTGTCCAACCGCGAAGAGCTGATCGCCCAGTCCAAGCTGTTCCGGCAGGCCCTGCACAACATCGAAGAGGCCATGGAAAAGAGCGACAGCCAGTCGCTGGAAGACATGCTGACGCTGGCGAGCGAGACGCGGGCACATTGGCGCATGGGCGCAAAACGCAAGTAACCCCCTGAGTCGCCTGCGGCGCCTTCCCCCAAGGGGGACGCACCCGGTGGCCTGGCGGAGCCAGCTCCACGGGTGCACTCGCATGGGGCGCGCCGGTTTCGAAGGGCGTGACGGGTGCGCAGGGTTTGGCGGATGACCGCCAGTGACTCGGCCTGCGGCCCTCGTGCTTTGGCTCAATTCACCGGGCTGGTTAATGCTCTTTTGAGCGATGGACGAATCACACTGATGTACAGCACTGCTTTCCTAGACCTGCCTCCCTTGCAAGCCGCTGCGGGCGAAGTCCATCTGCCGGGCTCCAAGAGCATTTCCAATCGGGTGCTGCTGCTGGCGGCGCTGAGCAATGGCACCACGGCTGTGCACGACCTGCTGGCGTCGGACGATACGCGTGTGATGCTGGATGCGCTGCGCCAGATCGGCTGCACCGTTGACGAAAACGGCAGCACCGTGCGCATCACCGGGCTGGGCGGCCGCGCGCCGCAGTCGCCTGCCAAGCTCTTCATGGGCAATGCGGGCACGGCCATGCGGCCACTGACGGCGGCGCTGGCGCTGCTGGGGGGCGAGTTCGAGCTGTCTGGCGTGCCGCGCATGCACGAGCGGCCGATTGGAGACCTGGTCGACGCACTGCGCCAGCTGGGCTGCCGCATCGACTACCTGGGCAACGACGGCTACCCACCACTTCGCATTGCGCATGCCGACGGGGTGCCTGCGCTGGCGCTGGCCGCGACCATCCGCGTGCGCGGGGATGTGTCGAGCCAGTTCCTCACTGCACTGCTCATGGCACTGCCCTTGGCAGCGGCCACGCAGCCCATCGTGATCGAGGTGGTGGGCGAGCTGATCTCCAAGCCCTACATCGCCATCACGCTGCAGCTGCTGGCGCGCTTTGGCATCGTGGTGGAGCACCAGAACTGGCAGCGGTTCACCATCCCGGCCGCCAGCCGGTACCAGTCGCCTGGCAGCATCCATGTCGAGGCCGACGCATCATCTGCTAGCTATTTCATAGCGCTTGGCGCCATCGCACCCAGCGGTAGCGGGCAAAAAGGCATCAAGATCCGGGGCGTGGGGCTGGACTCCATCCAGGGCGACATCCGTTTTGTCGAAGCGGCCCGTGCCATGGGTGCCGTGATCACCGGCGGCCCCAACTGGCTGCACATCGAGCGCGGCGCGCCCGGCCAAGGCTGGCCGCTGAAGGCCATCGAGCTGGACTGCAACCACATCCCCGACGCCGCCATGACGCTGGCCGTGATGGCGCTGTACGCCGAAGGCACCACCACGCTGACCAACATCGCCAGCTGGCGCGTGAAGGAAACCGACCGCATCGCCGCCATGGCCAACGAGCTGCGCAAGCTGGGCTCCACCGTGGAAGAAGGGGCGGATTTCATCCGCGTGACGCCACCGGCCAGCCTGCAGGACTGGCAGGCGGCCAGCGTCCACACTTACGACGACCACCGCGTGGCCATGTGCTTCTCGCTCGCGGCGTTCAACCCCGCCCAGGTGCCGGTGCGCATCGAAGACCCCAAGTGCGTCGCCAAGACCTTCCCTGACTATTTCGAGACGCTGTTCTCGGTGTCGCACGCGGCCACGGCCCACATCCCGGTGATCTGCATCGACGGCCCCACGGCCTCGGGCAAGGGCACCGTGGCTGCTGCCGTGGCGCAGCGGCTGGGCTACCGTTTTCTGGATTCGGGTGCGATGTACCGCATCACGGCGCTGGCCGCGCTGCGTGCCGGCCTGGCCATCGACACGGCCCATGAGAGCCGTATCGCGGCCATGGCCCAAACCCTGCCGGTGCGCTTTGAAGGCGGCAAAGTGTGGCTGGGGAGAGACGATGTGACTGCAGACATCCGCACCGAAGAGGCGGGCATGAACGCGTCCCGCGTGTCGGCCCTGCCCGCCGTGCGCGAGGCGTTGGTGGCCCTGCAGCACAGCTTCAGGCGCCTTCCGGGCCTGGTGGCGGACGGCCGCGACATGGGCACGGTGATCTTCCCGCAGGCCCCGCTCAAGGTGTATTTGACGGCCAGCGCAGCCTGCCGCGCGGAGCGCCGCCATAAACAGTTGATTTCAAAGGGTTTTTCAGCTAATATCGAAGACCTCCGTGCGGACCTGGAGGCGCGCGACCTGCGGGACAGCTCCCGCACCGTCGCACCGCTCAAGCCCGCGCAGGATGCTCTGGTCCTGGACAACTCCACCTTGACGATTGATGAAGCCGTCGATCAGGTGTTGGCCTGGTGGCAAGAGCGCCAGCCCTTCGCAGCTGCTGCGCAAGGCTGAAACGTGCAGGGTCTGGTGAAAGCCGGGCCCCGCAGGCAGTGCCGAAAGGCCTTGTCACAGGCCCACGCAACCCCTCTCGCGCGCCAGCGCACAGGTTGTGTGGATCGATAACCTAACCCGCGGTTTTACCGCAAAAAACCACCGCAAGCAGCTATAAAAACGGTAGCAATAGTGCTCCCGGAATCCTGTTTGTGGCAAGGAAACACATGTCCGAATCTTTTGCCGCCCTTTTTGAAGAATCTTTGACGCGCACGGAAATGCGCCCAGGTGAAGTGATCACCGCTGAAGTCGTGCGCGTCGAGCACAACTTCGTCGTGGTCAACGCCGGCCTCAAGTCCGAAGCCTACGTGCCGCTGGAAGAGTTCAAGAACGACAAGGGCGAAGTCGAAGTCCAAGTGGGTGACTTCGTGTCGGTGGCCATTGGCTCCATCGAAAACGGCTACGGCGACACCATTCTGTCGCGCGACACCGCCAAGCGTCTGGCTTCGTGGATGAGCCTGGAAAAGGCCCTGGAATCCGGCGAATTCGTCACCGGCACGACCAGCGGCAAGGTCAAGGGCGGCCTGACCGTTCTGGTCAACGGCATCCGCGCATTCCTGCCCGGTTCGCTGATCGATACGCGTCCGATCAAGGATCTGACGCCGTACGAAAACAAGACCATGGAATTCAAGGTCATCAAGCTGGACCGCAAGCGCAACAACGTGGTGCTGAGCCGCCGCGCTGTGGTGGAAGCCTCCATGGGCGAAGAGCGCGCCAAGCTGATGGAAACCCTGAAGGAAGGCTCCATCGTTCAAGGCGTGGTCAAGAACATCACCGAATACGGTGCGTTCGTGGACCTGGGCGGTATCGACGGCCTGCTGCACATCACCGACATGGCATGGCGCCGCGTGCGTCACCCTTCCGAAGTGGTGACGGCTGGCCAGGAAATCACGGCCAAGATCCTCAAGTTCGACACCGAGAAGAACCGTGTCTCGCTGGGTCTGAAGCAAATGGGCGACGACCCATGGATGGGCGTGAACCGCCGCTACCCACAATCGACCCGCCTGTTCGGCAAGATCACGAACATCGCCGACTACGGCGCATTCGTGGAACTCGAACCCGGCATCGAAGGCCTGGTGCACGTCTCCGAAATGGACTGGACCAACAAGAACATCGCTCCCGCCAAGCTGGTTTCGCTGGGCGACGAAGTCGAAGTCATGGTCCTCGAAATCGACGAAGACAAGCGCCGCATCAGCCTGGGCATGAAGCAGTGCAAGGCCAACCCATGGCAAGAATTCGCACAGGACACCAAGCGCGGCGACCGCGTCAAGGGTCCTATCAAGTCGATCACCGACTTCGGCGTGTTCGTGGGCCTGGCTGCCGGCATCGACGGCCTGGTGCACCTGTCCGACCTCTCGTGGAACGAACCCGGCGAAGCCGCTGTTCGCAACTACAAGAAGGGCCAGGAAGTGGAAGCCATCGTGCTGGCCGTGGACGTGGACCGCGAACGCATCTCGCTGGGCATCAAGCAGTTGGACGGCGACCCATTCACGACCTTCGTGACCGTGAACGACAAGGGCCAGACGGTGACCGGCAAGGTCAAGACCGTGGACGCCCGTGGCGCTGAAATCGACCTCGGCGAAGACATCGTGGGCTACCTGCGCGCTTCGGAAATCTCCCGCGACCGCGTGGAAGATGCCCGCAACGTGCTCAAGGAAGGCGACGAAGTCACTGCTGTGGTGGTCAACGTGGATCGCAAGACCCGCAACATCCAGCTGTCGATCAAGCAAAAGGACATGGCCGACGAACAAGGCGCCATGGCCAACCTGAGCCAGCAATCGAGCCGCGAAAGCGCCGGCACGACCAGCCTGGGCGCCCTGCTGCGCGCCAAGCTGGACAACTCGGAAAAGTAAGACACTGACCCGTCAACGAACTGCTGCGCGATGATTCATTCGTGCAGCGGTTTCGTTGAAAAACGGTCAGACAGCGGGCGCCTCGGCGCCCGCTCTTTTTTCAAGAAGCGATAGATACCACCTGCCCCTGGGCAGTCTGCCTATGTCCCAAGACTCCATGACCCGCTCAGACCTGGTTGAAGAACTGGCCGCACGATTCGGCCAGCTCACCCATCGCGATGCCGAATTCGCCGTCAAGACGATCCTGGACGCCGTGGGCGACGCGCTGGTGCGCGGACACCGGATCGAGATCCGGGGTTTTGGCAGCTTCTCGGTCAACCACCGCCCTCCCCGCATGGGCCGCAACCCCCGCAGCGGCGAAGCCGTGGCCATCCCGGAAAAACGCGTCCCGCACTTCAAGCCCGGCAAGGCCCTGCGCGAAGCCGTGGACAAGCGCACTGCAGAGATGGAAGTCAGCTCTGCGCCTGCCACCCATCAAATTTGATAGCAGCTTGCGCTGTACAGGCAAGCGGTAGCGGCTTTTTCAAGCATTGCCAGATAGCCCGTCCTGCTCGGCAGGCCATCGCATCTGCCCATTCACAATATCCAGCCGCCCCGCACCGCACTGGTCCTGGCAATAGCGGGCTGGCTCTTAGAATCGCCCCACCACTGGGGAGACCGATGAAATACCTCCTGTGGCTGCTCAAAGCAGCCATTTTTTTTACGCTTTTCGCCTTCGCGCTGAACAACCAGCAGGATGCGACCGTGCATTTCTTTTTTGGCACCCAATGGCGCGCTCCGCTCGTGCTGGTGGTGCTGACCGCTTTCTCCGCCGGGCTGGCAGTGGGCGTGCTGGGCATGGTGCCCCGCTGGTGGCGCCACCGTGCGGCGGCACGCCGTGCACAGGCCAGTGCCATCAGCGCCACGCCCGCGGCCACCGCCGCCACCCCTGCGGCCGGCAATGCGCCGCCTGCGCCCCCTCCACCGCCCGACCTGTCCTCCGTCCATGGAATTTGACCTGACCTGGATCCTGCTGGGCCTGCCCGTTGCGTTCGTGCTGGGCTGGCTGGCATCGCGATTCGACCTGCGCCAGCTGCGTGCCGAAAACCGCCGCGCGCCCAAGGCCTACTTCAAGGGACTGAACTTCCTGCTCAACGAGCAGCAGGACCAGGCCATCGATGCCTTCATCGAGGCCGTGCAGAACGACCCCGATACCTCGGAGCTGCACTTCGCACTGGGCAACCTGTTTCGCCGCCGCGGCGAGTACGACCGCGCGGTGCGCGTGCATGAGCACCTGCTGTCGCGCGGCGACCTCTCGCGCACCGACCGCGAGCGCGCCCAGCATGCCCTGGCGCTCGACTTCCTCAAGGCCGGCCTGCTGGACCGCGCCGAAGACGCCCTGCACCGGCTGGAAGGCACCCCCTTCGAGGCCCAGGCACGCCTGGCGCTGCTGGCCATCTACGAACGCTCGCGCGACTGGCCCCACGCCACCGCCATCGCGCGCAAGATGCACGATGCCGACCAGGGCGACTTCAGCACGCGGCAGGCCCACTACCTGTGCGAGCAGGCGCTGGCGCTCAGCGCCCAGGGCGACCTCTCGGGCGCACAGGCCCTGCTGGAACAGGCTGTCGCCGCCGCGCCCGAAGCCGCCCGCGGGCGCATCGAGCTGGCCCGGCTGCAGCGCCTGATGGGCCAGCCTGCAGAAGTGCTCAGCACGCTGCGCACCCTGGGCGAGCGCAACCCGGCCGCAGTGCCGCTGGCAGCCCCCATGTTGGTCGAAGCCGCCAACGCCACCCAGCGCGTGCCCGAGGTGCAGGCGCTGCTGCAGGCCCACTACGCGCAGGCGCCGTCGCTCGATGTGCTCGAAGCCATCGTCGCCATGGAAACCGCCGACGAAGCTACGCGCGACACCGCGCGGCAGCGCTACGTGCAGCACCTGGACAAGGAGCGCTCGCTGGTCGCTGCGGCCAAGTGGCTGGCGGGCGAAGAGCTGGAGCACGAAGAATTCCACCCCCAGGTGCAACGTGCGCTCGACCATGCCGTCAAGCCGCTGACCCGCTACCGATGCGCGGCCTGCGGCTTCGAGGCACGCCAGCACTTCTGGCAGTGCCCGGGTTGCCAGACCTGGGACAGCTATCCCGCCCGCCGCGTCGAAGAGCTCTGACCAACGCGTGCCCTGAACTGAAGCACCCGACACCCTCCCGCCCAGAAAACCGCAGGACCCCCACCATGCTGAAGAAACTGCTCGCCCTCATCGCCACCCTGTGCGCTGCCGCTGCATTCGCTGCGGTGGACGTGAACACCGCCACCGAAGCCGAGCTCGACGGCATCAAGGGCATCGGCCCCGGGCTGTCGGGCCGCATCCTGGACGAACGCCGCAGCGCGCCGTTCAAGGACTGGAGCGACTTTATCGGCCGCGTGGGCGGCGTGGGCAACAAGAGCGCGGTGAACTTCTCCAAGGAAGGCCTCACCGTCAACGGCAAGAAGTACAGCGCCGCAGCCGCCGCCAAGGCCGAGGCCAAAAGCAAGAGCAGCGCCCACCCGAAGAAGCACGATGGCGCTGCGGACGAGCGCAAGGCGAAGGCCCCCGCCACGCCCGCCGCAGCCACCGCTACCCCGGTGACTGCAGCCCCCGCCCCTGCTGCGGCCCCTGCGGCCAGCGCTAGCAAAAACTAAGCACACTCTCCAAGCTGCAAGCCCGCCTCCGCGGGCTGGTTTTTTTGGCGCTCTGCACAGCCCCACGGCAAGGCCTGGGCAGGGTCTTTGAGTCATGCCCCTAAAATCGTTGGGGCATGCCCCTGATCACCCTCATCCTCCTCCCCTTCATCGGCAGCCTGCTGGCGGCAGTGCTGCCTGCCAATGCCCGCAACACAGAGTCCACGCTGGCGGGCCTGATCGCCGTGTTCTGCACCGTGCAGGTGGCGCTGTGTTTTCCGCAGATCGCGGACGGCGGCGTGCTGCGGCAAGACATCGAATGGCTGCCCGCCCTGGGCCTGAACCTCGTCATCCGCATGGATGGCTTTGCCTGGATGTTCTGCATGCTCGTGCTGGGCGTGGGCAGCCTGGTGGTGCTGTATGCGCGCTACTACATGTCGGCCGCCGACCCGGTGCCGCGCTTCTTCTCGTTCTTTCTGGCGTTCATGGGCGCGATGGTCGGCGTGGTGCTGTCGGGCAACATCATCCAGATCGCGTTCTTCTGGGAGCTGACCAGCCTGTTCTCGTTCTTGCTGATCGGCTACTGGCACCACCGCAAAGATGCGCGGCGCGGTGCGCGCATGGCGCTGACCGTCACCGGCACCGGCGGCCTGGCCATGCTGGCCGGCATGCTGGTGCTGGGCCACATCGTGGGCAGCTATGACCTCGACCATGTGCTTGCGGCGGGCCAGCTCATCCAGAGCCACCCGCTGTACACCACCGCACTGGTGCTGATCCTGCTGGGCGCACTGACCAAGAGCGCGCAGTTCCCCTTCCACTTCTGGCTGCCCAACGCCATGGCCGCGCCCACGCCGGTGTCGGCGTACCTGCACTCGGCCACCATGGTCAAGGCGGGCGTGTTTCTGCTGGCGCGCCTGTGGCCGGCGCTGGCGGGCACGGAGCAATGGTTCTGGCTGGTGGGCGGCGCGGGCCTGTGCACGCTGCTGGTGGGCGGCTACGCGGCCATGTTCCAGAACGACCTCAAGGGGCTGCTGGCCTATTCGACCATTTCGCACCTGGGCCTCATCACACTGCTGCTGGGCCTGAACAGCCCGCTGGCCGCCGTGGCGGCCGTGTTCCACATCATGAACCACGCGACCTTCAAGGCATCGCTCTTCATGGCCGTGGGCATCGTGGACCATGAAAGCGGCACGCGCGACATCCGGCGGCTGTCGGGCCTCAGGCGGATGATGCCCATCACCTCCACGCTGGCCATGGTGGCCAGCGCCGCCATGGCAGGCGTTCCGCTGCTCAACGGTTTTTTGTCCAAGGAAATGTTCTTTGCCGAAACCGTGTACGTGAACACCACACCCCTGCTCGAATGGCTGCTGCCCGTGGCGGCCACCATCGCGGGCGTGTTCAGTGTGGCGTACTCGCTGCGCTTCACGGTGGATGTGTTCTGGGGCCCCGCAGCCACCGACCTGCCGCGCGAACCGCACGAACCCCCGCACTGGATGCGCGTGCCGGTGGAACTGCTGGTCCTGGCCTGCCTGGTGGTGGGCGTGCTGCCGTCGTGGTCGGTCGGCGCGTACCTGGCCGCCGCGGCGCGGCCGGTGGTGGGCGGTGAGCTGCCTGTGTACAGCCTGGCCGTCTGGCATGGCTTCAACACGCCCTTCGTGATGAGCCTGATCGCGCTGGGCGGTGGCATTGCCCTGTATGCGCTGCTGCGCCGCCAGCGCGAGAAGGGCACGGTCGACGCACCGCCGCTCATGTACCGCATCAGTGGCCAGCGTGTGTTCGAGCACACGCTGGCCACCATCAGCCAGGCGGGCCGCCACGGCCGCAGGCTGCTGGGCACCGGGCGCCTGCAGTGGATGATGCTGTGGCTCGTCGGTGCAGCGCTGCTGGCCTGCGTGCTGCCCCTGTGGTCGCGCGGCCTGCCGATCGGCGACCGCACGCAGCTGCCCCTGTCGCCCGCCTTCGCGCTGCTGTGGCTGCTGGGCGCGCTGTGCGCCATGGCGGCGGCCTGGCAGGCCAAGTACCACCGCCTGGCCGCCCTCACGCTGCTGGGTGGCGCGGGGTTGTGCGTGTGCCTGACCTTCCTGTGGTTCTCGGCGCCGGACCTGGCCCTCACGCAGATCGTGGTGGAGATCGTGACCACCATCCTCATCCTGCTGGGCCTGCGCTGGCTGCCCCGGCGCGACGAGACGCTGCGCAAGCCCACGCTGGCCGAAGAGCGCCGCACCCAACTGCGCCGTTACCGCGACATGGCCCTGGCGCTGACCGCCGGCGCGGGCATGGCCTTGCTGTCGTTTGCGATGATGAGCCGGCCCTTCCCCGACAGCACCTCGACCTTCTTCCTCGAAAACGCGCTCAGCCAGGGCGGTGGCACCAACGTGGTCAACGTCATGCTGGTGGACTTCCGCGGGTTTGACACCTTTGGCGAGATCGTGGTGCTGGGCATCGT
Organism: Acidovorax sp. LjRoot194; assembly: GCF_964253015.1. Classification (NCBI taxonomy): domain Bacteria; kingdom Pseudomonadati; phylum Pseudomonadota; class Betaproteobacteria; order Burkholderiales; family Comamonadaceae; genus Acidovorax; species Acidovorax sp. LjRoot194. The sequence continues at coordinate 3,466,423 of NZ_CAXUQB020000001.1, forward strand.
GGCGCTCACGGTGTATGCGCTGCTGCGGCGCTTTCGCCCGGCGCGCGAGGTCATGGACCTGCCGCCGCAGCAGCGCGCGCTGCCCGCCGACGTGGACACCGACCTGTCCAACCCGCGCCAGACGGCCGACACCGCTGTGGGCTACCTCATGGTGCCTGCCGTGCTGGTGCGGTTGATGCTGCCGTTTGCCACCCTGGTGTCGATGTACCTCTTCATGCGCGGGCACAACGAGCCCGGTGGCGGCTTCGTGGCGGGGCTGGTGTTCTCGGTGGCGCTGCTGCTGCAGTACATCGTCTCGGGCACCTCGTGGGTCGAGGCGCACCTGCCCCTGTACCCGCGCCGCTGGATCGGCGTGGGCCTGCTGGCCGCGCTGGCCACGGGCCTGGGCGCCTGGGTGTGGGGCTACCCCTTCCTGACCAGCCACACGGCCCACCTGCACCTGCCCTTCGTGGGCGAAGTGCATGTGGCCAGCGCGCTGTTCTTCGACATCGGCGTGTTCACCCTGGTGGTGGGCTCGACCATGCTCATCCTCACCGGCATCGCCCACCAGTCGGTGCGCAGCCACCGCTACAACAACGCGCGCCCTGCCGAAGAGGCACAGGCCGCCGAACCATCCGACGTCGCAACGCAGGGAGAAGGCCCATGGAACTGATACTCGCCCTGGCCATCGGCGTGCTCACCGGATCGGGCGTGTGGCTGCTGCTGCGGCCCCGCACTTTTCAAATCATCATGGGGCTGTCGCTGCTGTCGTACGCGGTCAATTTGTTCATCTTCAGCATGGGCCGCCTGGGCTTGGCCATCGACAAGGAGCCCGTGCTGCAGCCCGGCCTGCCCAAGGACCTGGCCCACTACGCCGACCCCATGCCCCAGGCGCTCACGCTCACCGCCATCGTGATCGGCTTTGCCATGACCGCGCTGTTCCTGGTGGTGCTGCTGGCGTCGCGCGGCATGGCCGGTACCGACCATGTGGATGGCACCAGCTCAAAAGACTCCCAGGAAATGCCGTGATGAAGAACACCCCCCTGAGGCGCTCTCCCGCTCCGTGCAGTCGCCAGAGGCGACGGCCCTTCGAGGCCGTCCAAGCCTGCGCAGGCAGGCTTGGAGCCGCGGCTCTCAGCCCCCGCTCTCGCAGCGCGGCGCGCTGCGGGCAGGGGGACGCAGCCCTCGCTCCGGGGCTGCCCTTGATAGGCTGCTCTGGCTTGGAGCGTGCCAGTTTCCATGCGTTGCGCCTTGGACACCTGACATGACGTCTATGCAATTTCTGCTAGAGCGGCTGATGCCGCACCTGATCCTCGCGCCCATCGCGCTGCCCATGCTCACGGCCGGGCTGATGCTGCTGCTGCGCGAAGAGCGCCAGCGCACCAAGGTCACGCTCAATATCGTCTCGACCCTGATGGGCCTGGTGATCGCGGTGCTGCTGCTGATACAGGCCAAGGACCCCGGGCTTCACAACAGCCTGGGTGTGTACCTGCCGGGCAACTGGCCTGCGCCGTTCGGCATCGTGCTGGCGGTGGACCGGCTGTCGGCCATGATGCTGGTGCTGTGCAGCACCGTGGCGCTGGCCACCGTGCTGTTTTCGGCGGCGCGCTGGCACCGGGCGGGGGTGCACTTTCACCCGCTGTTCCAGTTCCAGCTCATGGGGCTGGCGGGTGCGTTTCTCACGGCCGACCTGTTCAACCTGTTCGTGTTCTTCGAGATCATGCTGGCGGCTTCCTACGGTCTGCTGCTGCACGGCTCGGGGCGCCCACGTGTGTCGGCGGGGCTGCACTACATCGCCATCAACCTCGCGGCGTCTTCGCTGTTCCTGATCGGCGTGTCCATGCTGTACGGCATCACCGGCACGCTGAACATGGCCGACCTGGCGCGCAGCATCGCCGGGGTGGCAGCCTCGGACCGCGGCCTGCTGCATGCAGCGGCAGCCATCCTGGCCGTGGCGTTTCTCATCAAGGCTGCCGTGTGGCCGCTCAACTTCTGGCTGGTGCCAGCGTACAGCGCGGCCACGGCTCCGGTGGGTGCGTTGTTCGCGCTCATGACCAAGGTGGGCGTGTACAGCGTGCTGCGCCTGTGGACGCTGCTGTTCGGCGCCGAGGCGGGCGACTCGGCCCAGTTCGGGAGCCAGTGGCTCATCGGCGGGGGCCTGCTGACCATGGCGTTCGGCGCCATCGGCATGCTCGGATCGCAGCGGCTGGGCCACCTGGCGGGCTTTGCGGCCATCCTGTCGTCGGGCACGCTGCTGGCGGCCGTGGGCTTCGGGCAGAACCTGCTCACCGCCGGGCTGCTGTACTACCTGCTCAGCTCCACGCTGGCCGTGAGCGCGCTGTTCTTGCTGACCGACCTGATCGACCGCTGGCGCAACGATGGCTCCAACCTGGCCGCGTACGAGCAGACGGACGACGCGCCTTTTCTGTCGGCCGACCTGGTGCCTACCGATGGCATCAACCTGGATGACCGCGAAGAAGAACTCATCGGCCAAGTGATCCCTGCGGCCGTGGCCTTTCTGGGCCTGGCCTTCATGGCCTGCACGCTCGTCATCGCGGGCCTGCCGCCGCTGCCGGGCTTTGTGGGCAAGTTCGCCATGATCCATGCGCTGCTCAACCCGCTGGGGCTGAGCGCATCGCAAGGCTTCCAGCTGGGCGCTGCGGGCTGGGCGCTGGTGGCGCTGCTCATCGGCTCGGGCCTGCTGGCGCTGCTGGCGCTGACCCGGGCGGGCATCCGCCATTTCTGGGCAGCGCATGACCGCACCGTGCCCAAGCTGCTGGTGCTGGAAGGCCTGCCCATTGCCCTGCTGCTCACGGCCTGCGGTGTGCTGGTGTGGCAGGCCGGCGCGGTGATGCGCTACACCCAGGCCACTGCCGACGCGCTGCACGCACCCGCGGGCTATGTGCGCGCCGTGATGACGGCCCAGCCGGTGCCCAACCCACCCCCACCTGCGGTCTTGCCAGGAGGTAGCGCACCATGAAGCCGTCGCGTACATCCCAACGCCCCTTCAAGCGGCTGGTGCCCGCGCCGCTGCTGTCGCTGGCGCTGCTGGGCCTGTGGCTGCTGCTCAACCGCAGCCTGAGCGCCGGCCACTTCGTTCTGGGCGGCGTACTCGCGCTGGCCATACCGCTGCTCACGGCCGGGCTGCGCCCGCTGCCAGTGCGCATTCGCAATCCTGGCGCGGTGCTGCGCCTGGCGTTCACGGTGGTGGCCGACACCACGCGCTCCAACCTGGCCGTGGCGCGCCTGCTGCTCGCACCGGGCCGCCGTCGGCATCCATCGGGCTTCGTGCACATCCCGCTCGACGTGCGGGACCCCAACGCACTGGCCGTGCTGGCCATGATCGTCTGCATCACGCCCGGCACCGCCTGGGGCGAGCTGTCGCTGGACCGCAGCGTGCTGCTGCTGCATGTGCTGGAGCTGGACGACCCCGCCCAGGTCATTGCCGATGTGAAGCAGCGCTACGAAGCCCCGTTGATGGAGATTTTCGAATGACCACCCCCGTCCTGAGTTGGGCCCTGCCCGTTGCGCTCTTCATGCTGGCGATGGCCATGGGCTGCGCGCTGATCCGTTTGCTGAAGGGCCCTTCGGCGCAGGACCGCGTGCTGGCGCTCGACTGCATGTACCTGAGCGGCATGCTGGTGATGCTGGTGCTGGGGCTGCTGTACGGCAGCAAGAACTACTTCGAGGCTGCGCTGCTGCTGGCGCTGTTCAGCTTCGTGGGCTCCATGGCCATGGCCAAATTTCTGCTGCGCGGCGAGGTGATCGAATGACGGACGCTGTCACCACCCTGCCCCTGTGGCTGGAGATCATCGTCGCCGTGCTGGTGCTGTCGGGCGCTGGCCTGGCATTGCTGGGCTCGTCGGGCCTGCTGCGCCTGCCCACGTTCTTCGAGCGGGTGCACGCGCCGTCCATCATCGCCACGCTGGGCTGCTGGCTGATCATGCACGGCACGGTGCTGTACTTCTCGGTGGCCGACCGCAGCCTGGCGCTGCATGCGCTGCTGATCGCCGTGTTCGTGGCGATCTCGGTGCCGATCATGTCGATCTTTCTGATGCGCGCGGCCCTGTTCCGGGCGCGCCAGATGGGGCATCCGCCGGTGCCACCCACGCTGAGCCAGCCCAAGCCCGAGGCCGAACCGGCATCGACAGCGCCCCAGGACGTGCGCGTCTGATGCTCCTGATTCGATAGCTGCTGGCGCTTGCAGGTCCAGCGGTAGGAGACTGTTAGGACCACAGTTCTCAAAACCTCCCCCACCCGTTCGGACCAGGGAATATGAAGCCCGAGGCCAGCCGCTCATCAGGTAGCTTGTCCCTTACTTCAAGCCGATGGCCCCGAACCCGCCGCCCCCTGGCGTGTGGATCTCGAACACATCGCCCGGCTGCATCTCGGCCTGGCCAATGTGGTCCAGCAGCTCGGTCTTGCCGTTGCTGCGCACTACCTTGTTGATGCCCACCGCGCCCGCGCCGCCACCGGCCATGCCGAATGCGCCGTGGTGGCGGCCGTTGGACAAGATGCTGGCCGTCATGGGCTCCAGGAAACGCACGCGGCGCACACCGCCGTCGCCGCCCTTCCACTGCCCGTTGCCGCCCGATCCCTTGCGGATCTCGTAGCCCTCCAGCCGCACCGGAAAGCGGAACTCCAGGATCTCCGGGTCCGTCAGGCGCGAGTTGGTCATGTGGCACTGCACCACGCTCGTGCCCGCAAAGCCGCCGGTGAGCTGGCCCGCCGCATCCCACACGCCACCCGCACCGCTGCCGCCCGAGATGGTCTCGTAGTACTGGTACTTGGCACTGCCGAAGGTGAAGTTGTTCATGGTGCACTGCCCCGCCGCCATCAGCCCCAGCGCGCCATACAGCGCGTTGGTGATGCAGGTGGAAGTCTCCACATTGCCCGCCACCACCGACGCCGGCGGGTTGGGGTTGAGCATGGAGCCCGGCGGGATGATGACCTTGAGCGGCTTGAGGCACCCCGCATTGAGCGGAATGTCGTCCTGCACCAGCGTGCGGAACACGTACAGCACCGCGGCCATGCACACCGCCGTGGGCGCGTTGAAGTTGTGCGTCTGCTGCGGGCTGGTGCCGGTGAAGTCGATCTCGGCGCTGCGGCTGGCCGCATCCACACGCACTGCCACGCTGATCTGCGCGCCGTTGTCCAGCGGCAGCGTGAACTGCCCGTCCTTCAAGCGTGTGATCACGCGGCGCACCGATTCCTCGGCGTTGTCCTGCACGTGGTTCATGTACGCGAGCACGACGGGCAGGCCGAACTCGCCCACCATGCGGCGCAGCTCCTGCTGGCCCTTTTCATTCGCGGCGATCTGCGCGCGCAGGTCGGCCATGTTCTGCTGCGGGTTGCGGCTGGGGTATTCGCCGCTTTCCAGCAGCGCGATCATCTCTGCCTCGCGCAGCACACCGCGCTCGACCAGCTTCACGTTGTTGATCTGCACGCCCTCTTCTTCGATGCGCGTCGAGAACGGCGGCATGGAGCCCGGCGTGATGCCACCCACATCCGCATGGTGGCCCCGGCTGCCGACGTAGAACGTGGGCTCGGCGTTGTCTTCCAGGTAGACCGGCGTGATGACCGTGATGTCGGGCAGGTGCGTGCCGCCGTGGTACGGGTCGTTCAGCACGAACACGTCGCCCGGCTGCATGCGGCCAGCGTTGTCACGGATGACGGTCTTGATGCTCTCGCCCATCGAGCCCAGGTGCACCGGCATGTGCGGCGCGTTGGCGATCAGGTTGCCTGCGGTGTCGAACAGCGCGCAGCTGAAGTCCAGGCGCTCCTTGATGTTCACCGAGTACGCCGTGTTCTGCAGCTGCAGCCCCATCTGCTCGGCGATGTTCATGAACAGGTTGTTGAAGACTTCGAGCAGCACCGGGTCCACCGTGGTGCCCACGGCGTGCTGCACGGCGCGCGCCACGGTGCGGTCCAGCAGCAGGTGGTCCAGGTCGGTCAGCTGCGCCTGCCAGCCGGGCTCGACGATGGTGGTGGCGTTCTTCTCGGCAATGATGGCCGGGCCGGGGACCACGTCGCCCGGGCGCAGGTCCTCGCGCACCACCAGCAGGGCGCTGTGCCACGCGGGCACGCCATCAATGCCGCCCGTGTACATGCGCACCATGCCGCGGTGCGGCGTCTCGCGCGCGGGCTGCAGCGTGTGGCGTGGCTCAACGGGTGCATCGCCGGGCACCACGGCCTCGACCGATACAGCCTCCACCACCATGCCCTTGCCCTGCATAAGGAAAGCAAAGCGTTGGCGGTAAGCGCTTTCAAACGCCGCGGTGATCTCGGCCTGCGTGCCGAAGGGGACGATGAGCGCCGAGTCGCTGCCTTCGTAGCGCACATGCACGCGCCGGTGCACCACGGCCGTGCTGCTGCCGGCCTGCTGGCGCTCCAGTTCGGTGCGCGCGGTGGCGGCCAGTGCGTCGAGCGTGGCTTCGATGCCGGGCAGTGCGTCCGGCGCCAGCTTGATTTCCACCGCCTGCTCGCGGATCACGTTCTGGTCGGCCAGTCCCATGCCGTAGGCGCTGAGCACGCCGGCGAGCGGGTGGACGAACACCCGCGTCATGCCCAGTGCATCGGCCACCAGGCAGGCGTGCTGGCCGCCCGCGCCGCCAAAGCACTGCAGCGTGTAGCGGGTGACGTCGTAGCCGCGCGCCACGCTGATCTTCTTGATGGCGTTGGCCATCTGCTGCACGGCGATCTGGATGAAGCCGTGGGCCACATCCTCTTGCGAGCGGCCGCTTTGCACCGCCAGCTGCGCGAACTTCTGCGCCACCACGTCGCCGTCGAGCGCCTCGTTGGCCGCATGGCCGAAGACGTGCGGGAAGTGTGCGGGCTGGATCTTGCCCACCATCACGTTCGCGTCCGTCACGGCCAGCGGGCCGCCGCGGCGGTAGCTGGCCGGGCCGGGGTTGGCGCCCGCGCTCTCGGGGCCCACGCGAAAGCGCGCACCGTCGAATCCCAATATGGAGCCGCCGCCGGCGGCCACGGTGTGGATGCTCATCATGGGCGCGCGCATGCGGACGCCCGCCACCTGGGTTTCGAACTCGCGCTCGAACGCGCCGGCGTAGTGGCTCACATCGGTGGACGTGCCGCCCATGTCGAAGCCGATGACCTTCGCGTGGCCCGCCAGCTCCGCCGTGCGCGCCATGCCCACGATGCCGCCGGCCGGGCCGGACAGGATGGCGTCCTTGCCCTGGAAGGTGCCCGCATCGGTAAGGCCACCGGACGACTGCATGAAGAACAGCTTGACGCCCGGCATCTCGCTGGCCACCTGGTCCACGTAGCGGCGCAGGATGGGCGAGAGGTACGCGTCCACCACCGTGGTGTCGCCGCGGCTCACGAACTTCATCATGGGGCTGGTCTCGTGCGAGCTGCTCACCTGCGTGAAGCCCACCTCGCGCGCCAGCCGCGCTGCGGCCTGTTCATGCGCCGTGTAGCGGTAGCCGTGCATGAACACGATGGCCACGCTGCGCAGGCCCGCGTCGTAGGCGGCCCACAGGCGCTCCTTGAGGTGGGACTCGTCCAGCGGCTCGATCACCTCGCCCTGCGCGCCCACGCGCTCCTGCGCCTCGATCACGCGGCTGTAGAGCAGCTCGGGCAGCACGATGTGGCGGTCGAACAGGCGCGGGCGGTTCTGGTAGGCAATGCGCAGCGCGTCCTTGAAGCCCCGCGTGGTGATGAGCAGCGTGGGCTCGCCCTTGCGCTCCAGCAGTGCATTGGTGGCCACGGTGGTGCCCATCTTCACGCACTCGACCTGTGCAGGCGTCACCGGCTCGCCGGGCTTCAAACCCAGCAGGTGGCGAATGCCGGCCACCGCGGCGTCCTTGTACTGCTCGGGGTTCTCGGACAGCAGCTTGTGGGTGACCAGCGTGAACGTGCCGTCCGATTCGGGCCGGCGGCCCACCACGTCGGTGAAGGTGCCTCCACGGTCGATCCAGAACTGCCAGCGGGACATGGGGGAAGGTTGATGGGACATTTGCTACTATTTTGATAGCTGCTGGCGCTTGTTCATCAAGCGGTAGGGCAGCTTTTTATTCAAACCACGGCGTGGCGGCAGTCACAGCGACGCCGCCGAGCGCGCCGCCTGGTCGTACATGCCCGACAGCACACGCAGCAACCGGGCCAGCTCGCCGATGTCGCGGTTCAGGGAGTCGTCGGCGTGCAACGCATCGATGAGGCAGCTCTCGCGGATTTCGCGGTAGCGCTGCACGTAGGCGCGGCCCACGTCAGTGGCGGCGTAGGTCACTTCCTTGCCGTTTTTCTGCGAAGCCACCACGCCCAGGTTCTGCAGCTTCTTGAGCGCGTAGTTCACCAGGTGCGTGTCCTCCACATTCATGATGAAGCAGATGTCGGCGAGGCGCTTGTCCCGTGCGCGGTGCGTCACGTGGTGCAGCACCAGCACATCCAGTGGCGTGAGGTCTTTCAGGCCCGCCGCCGACATGCAGTGCGCCACCCAACGGTGAAAGGCATTGCCCGCCACGATGAGCCCGAACTCGAACTCGCTCAGCTCCGCGCTCTGCGCGGACACCAGGTGCGCCGACGACACGATGGGGCCGGAATCGCCCTTGGCCTTGGAGCCGGATTTCATGATGGACAGCGAACCTTGTGGTGGACGGGAAAAACTGGCACGGGTTATGCAAGCCATTGTAGGCACCATGGCAATAATTTGTTGGCAATTTGTCAGCGTTTAGGCAAAACACCTATCTCGCCATGGGTTGGTTTCTATACAGTCGCCGACAGTCCTTTCACCCCACGTCCTTACTTGCGGAGCTCTCCATGAAGCGTCGAATCCTCCCCGCCACAGCGCTTGGCCTGGCCCTGGCCTTCGGTTTCACCGCGTCCTCCGTGATGGCGCAGACCAAGTGGGACCTGGCCGCCGCCTACCCCGTGAGCAACTTCCACACCGAGAACCTGATGCAGTTCGCCAAGGATGTGGATGCCGCATCGGCCGGCAAGCTCAAGATCACGGTGCACGCCAACGCCTCGCTGTTCAAGGCCAACGAAATCAAGCGCGCCGTGCAGGGCGGGCAGGCCCCGGCCGGTGAAGTGCTGCTGGGCAATTTCGAGAACGAGAACGCGCTGTACGGCGTGGACGGCATCCCCTTCCTGGCCACCTCGTATGCGGACTCCAGGCGCCTGTACGAAGCGCAAAAGCCCTACCTCGACAAGCTGCTGGGCACGCAGGGCATGAAGCTTTTGTACGCCGTGGCCTGGCCACCGCAGGGCATCTATTCGAAGAAGGAACTGGCCTCGGTGGCCGACCTGCGCGGCATCAAGTGGCGCGCCTACAGTCCCGCCACCGCCAAGATCGCAGAGCTCATCGGCGCGCAGCCGGTGACCATCCAGGCGGCCGAGCTGTCGCAGGCGCTGGCAACGGGCGTGGTCGAGGCCACCATGACGTCGGGCTCCACCGGCTACGACAGCAAGATCTACGAAAGCATCAAGCTCTTTCACGACACGCAGGCCTGGCTGCCCAAGAACGCGGTCATCGTGAACAAGAAGGCTTTCGATGCGCTGGACAAGCCCAGCCAGGACGCATTGCTCAAGGCCTCGGCCGAGGCCGAGTCGCGCGGCTGGAAGCTCAGCGAGGAAAAGACCGAGTGGTACAAGAAGGCACTGATCGAAAAGGGCATGAAGATCGTGACGCCCGCGCCCAAGCTCATGGCCGACATGCGCCAGGTCGGCGAGATCATGCTGGCCGACTGGCTCAAGAAGGCCGGCCCGGACGGTGAAGCCATCGTCGCGAGCTACCGCAAGAGCAGTCCGGTCCCTGGCGTGCAGGCCAAGAAGTAGGCCCGCATCCATATGCTGCGCCGCTGGCTCGACCGCCTCTACCTTGCCGCAGGCGCCCTGGGCGCTGCGTTCATCGCCCTCATCTGCATCCTCATGATCGCGCAGAGCACCATGCGCGAGGTGGGCCTGCGCACCGGCGCCATCAACGACATCGTGGCCTGGTTCTGCGCGGCCGCGGCTTTCTTTGCGATGGCCCATGCATTCAAGCACGGCGACTTCGTGCGCGTGACACTGCTGCTGGAAAAGCTGTCCCCGCGCCGCTGCCGCCAGCTGGAGGTCGTGTCGCTCGCCATCGCATCGGTGGCAGTGGGCTACCTGATGTGGGCGGCCTGCAGCTACACGTACGAGAGCTGGGAGTTCAACGACATCTCCCAGGGCCTGCTGCCCATGCCGCTGTGGATTCCGCAGCTGAGCTTTGCGATCGGCTCGGTGCTGCTGTGGGTGGCCGTGGTGGATGAATTCATCATCGTGCTGCGCGGTGGCGTGCCGACCTTTGTGCGGGCTGTGGAAGAACGCCATGCCAAGGGTGACTTTTCGTCTGATATCTAGGAAGCCCCCCTGAGGCGCTGCGCGCCTTTCCCCCTGAGGGGGGACGCCTCCGGTGGCCCGGCGGAGCCGGTTCCACGGTGGCACTCGCGTTTGCCGCGCCAGTTTTTGCGGTGGGTGGGACGCGCGGCGCGATGGCCGCGTGGTGTGAATACCGATAACAACAGGCTGCATCGCGCATGGCGCCCTGCAGTCCAGAAAGTTCGATATGGATATCTTGATGGTGGGTGGCGTGTTGCTGCTGCTCATGCTGGTGCTGCTGTCCGGTGGCGTGTGGATTGCGATGACGCTGGCGATCTGCGGGTGGGTGGGGCAGGCGTTCTTTACGTCCACGCAGCCGGCCAAGAATTTGTTCTCGGCGTTCTGGGAGAGCAATGCGAGCTGGGAGCTGGCCGCCCTGCCGCTGTTCATCTGGATGGGCGAAATCCTGTTTCGCACCAAGCTGTCCGAAGAGATGTTCGAAGGCCTGCGCCCCTGGCTCAACCGCGTTCCGGGGCGGCTGATGCACACTACCATCCTGGGCTGCGGCATCTTTGGGTCGGTGTCGGGCTCGTCGGCCGCAACCTGCGCAACCATCAGCAAGGTGGCCCTGCCAGAGCTGATGAAGCGTGGCTACGACGAGAAGCTGGCGCTGGGCTCGCTGGCCACGGCCGGCACGCTGGGCATTCTGATCCCGCCGTCGATCACCATGGTGGTGTATGCGGTGGCGGCCGATGCGTCCATCATCCGCATCTTCCTTGCGGGCTTTCTGCCGGGCATTTTGCTGATGCTGCTGTTCTCGGGCTACATCGGCTGGTGGAGCCTGCGCAACCCCGACAAGGTGCCTGCGGCCGACCCGCCCTCCACGCTGCGCGAGAAGATTCGCAAGTCCGGCAACCTGATCCCCGTGGGCGTGCTCATCGTCTTCATCGTGGCCGTGCTCATCACCGGCTACGCCACCGCCACCGAATGCGCGGCCTACGGCGTGGTGGGCTCGCTGGGGCTGGCGCTCTGGAGCCGCTCGCTCACCTGGCAGAACTTCAAGGACGGGCTGATGGGCACCACGCGCACCAGCTGCATGATCATGTTCATCCTGGCCGGCGCCGCGTTCCTCACCAAGACCATGGCCTTCACCGGCATCCCGCGCGAGCTGGCCGAGTGGGTCAATGCCATGCAGCTGTCGCCGTTTGCGCTCATCAGCGTGCTGGTGGTGGTGTACCTGGTGCTGGGCACAGCGCTCGACGGCATCAGCATGATCGTGCTGACCAGCGCGGTGGTGCTGCCGATGATCCAGCAGGCCGGGTTCGATTTGATCTGGTTCGGCATCTTCATCGTGCTGCTGGTCGAGATTGCCGAGGTCACGCCGCCGGTGGGTTTCAACCTGTTCGTGCTGCAGAACATGACGGGCAAGGACAGCAACACGATTGCACGCGCTGCAATTCCGTTCTTTCTGTGCCTGGTGGTGTGTATCGCGATCATCACGGTGTTCCCGCAGGTCGTGACCATCCTGCCGGACTTGGTGATGGGCAAAGAAAAGTAGCCCCCCTGAGTCGCTTTGCGCCTTCTCCCCCAATGGCGACGCTTCCAGTAGCCCGGCGAAGGTTCTATGGTTCGAGTCAAGCGCTTGGGGTGATGCGATGAGCATCAAACGGCTTGCCCGATCGCCACACAGCAAAGGCAATGCGCAGCAGCTTGCGCGCCAGCACGACCAGGGCCTCTGTGCTCTTGAGCCCCCTGGCGCGCAGCGCTTGGTAGGTCGCCGCAAACGTGACCGTGTGGCACGCCGACATCGCCGCCATGAACATCTGGTGGCGCAGCGCCGGATTCCCTCGCTTGGACAAGTGCCTGCGCCCCCTGCTACGCCCAGAGTCGTGGGCCCGGGGATCCAGCCCGCTGTAGGCCACCAGCGCATCACAGCTGCAAAACGCCACGCGATCGAGCACGGTGACCAGCAACGCGCTCGATTGGGGACCGATGCCCACGATGCTTTGCAGCAACGTGCGAGCGCGGTGCAACTGCTCTTGCTCTTTGATCAACTGCGTAATGCGCCCATCGATGGTGTGCAGCAAGGTGCCAAAGGCGTCCTCCAGCCCCGCGGCCGCCTGCGCGATGCTCGTGCTGCAGCCGCGCAGCGACTGACGCAGCGCGGTGCGCTTGGTCACCGCCGTCCAGCGCTGGCCCAGCAACTGCTCCAGTTCGGCCTGACAGGCGCTGGGGACACGGTGCGGGTGCAGCCGCTCGTGGTGCTCGGCCAGGTAGCGGGCAATGATCCGGGCATCCACCCGGTCGGTCTTGCCGCGCGCGCCCAGGCCCTTGGCGTAGAAGTACACATCGCGGGCGTTGAGCACGAACACCGTCAAACCCATGCCGGCGGCCAGGGTGGCCAGCAGCTGGTGAAAGCGGCCGGTGGACTCCATGGCCAAGAGCGCGCCAGGGGGCAGGGTGTGCAACCACTGCACGATGGCAGTGGACTCGTTAGAGACGGCAAGGCAAGCGTCCTGGCCGTGGGTGGCCACGACCAGCTCAGCCTTGGAGACGTCCACGCCGATGAAACAAAGGGGTACTTGCATGATGAGATTCCTCCAATGAACAATGACGATCGTTGGGGTGGAATCCCGCCACAGGCGTTAGCTTGCTTACAGATCGGCGCTGAGGTGCGGCTCAGTTCCTTATCGACGCTCAGGGGCGGGGTGGGGGCTATCTTCGCCAGTCGGTCAAAGCCGATAGCCGGTACTCAGGCCCTCCACCCCAACACCTCCACCATACAAGCCGGTTCCACGGTGGCGCTGGCCGGGTCGCGTCCCAGGCCAACGGTGGATGGCGGTTCGCGCAGCCGTGGCCACGGCGCAGACCAGCTGAACACGGCATCGCCGACAATACGGCCCTTCGTTTCTCCGGAGTCATCGCACCATGCTCGCAGTCGTGGCCATCTGTATCGGTGCCAGCGTGGGCGCGCTGGCGCGCTGGCGGCTCGGTATCTGGCTCAACACGGCGGGAGCCCTGCTGCCGTGGGGCACGCTGGCCGCCAACCTGATCGGGGGGTACCTGGTGGGGGTCTGCGTGGCGGTGTTCCAGGCGCTGCCGCAGCTCGACCCGGTGTGGCGGCTGGCGCTGGTGACCGGGTTTCTGGGCGGGCTCACCACGTTCTCCAGCTTCTCGGCCGAGGTGGTGGGCATGCTGCAGCAGCAGCGTTATCTGCTGGCACTGGGTACCACCGCGGTGCATTTGCTCGGCTCGCTCACACTCACTGTGCTGGGCATCCACAGCGCTACTCTTTTGATAGCTGCACGCGCTTGATCCTGCGTAATAATCAAGCGCAACGCTCATCACCATCCCACGTTCAACCCACTGCCGACCTGCGCTTTTGCGACGGCCTGCAGCGCTTTTTTTCTGATCTGCCATGGACGCCAATACCCAACTCAATGACCGCCGCCTGGCCGATGCCTGGGCGGAGCTGCAAAGCCACGCCGCCAACGGCAACCCGCTGCACGCCGATGCCTATCGCCTGGCGTTCGCCGACCCTGAATTCATGTTCCGCCGCGAGACCCGGGGCATCCGCTTTCAGCTGGAGATGCTCAAGCCCGACCTGGGCCAGATCGAGCAAGGCATCGAGAACACCATCGTGGTCTACGGCAGCGCCCGCTTCATCGCGCCCGACGAAGCCGATGCCCAGTTGCTCGAGGCCGAAGCCAGCGGCGACGAGGTGCGCCTGCAGCGCGCGCGCCTAGCCGTGCGCAACGCCAAGTACTACGACCTGGCCCGCCAGTTCGCCCGCGTGGTGGCCGAGCACAGTGAACGCCAGCAGCCCGCGGACCGCATCTACATCTGCACCGGCGGCGGCCCCGGCATCATGGAGGCCGCCAACCGCGGCGCGCACGATGTGGGCGCCCTCAACGTGGGCCTGAACATCGCCCTGCCCCACGAGCAAAGCGGCAACCGCTTCATCTCGCCCACGCTGAGCTTCAAGTTCCACTACTTCGCGCTGCGCAAGATGCATTTCATGATGCGCGCAAAGGCGCTGGTGGCCTTCCCTGGCGGCTTCGGCACGCTGGACGAGCTGTTCGAAGTGCTCACGCTGGTGCAGACGAAAAAGGCCAAACCCGTGCCCATCGTGCTGTTCGGCTCGGACTACTGGAAGCGGCTCGTCAACTTCGAGGTGCTGGTCGAAGAAGGCACCATCTCGGCCCAGGACCTGGGCCTGTTTCACTACACCGACGACCCGCAGGAAGCGTGGGAGCTGATCAAGTCGTTCTACCAGCTGTGAACGGCTGAGCCCCTGGGCCTGCGGGCCCCTGCCCTTGCCATGCGCCCCCGTCCGCACCACCCGCTGGTGCGTGCAGGGGCCGCCTCGTCAGCGGATCACCGGCGGCGGTGGCGGCACCGCGATCGGTGGCAGCACGATGATGGGCCGCACGATGGGCGGCAGCACGAAGATGGGGGGACGCGTGGCCGGCGGTGCGGGCGTGGTGGGCGTTGTCGTGGGCGGTGTGGTCGGTGGCGCGCCGGTCACCGGCGGCCGCGTCGTCGGTGGCTGCGTGGGGGTGCCCGTGGTCGGGGGCGGCGGCGCGGTAGGGATGGAAGGGTCTGGCGGCGGTACCGTCGTCGTGGGCGGCGGTGGTGGCAGCGGCACGCCGGGCGCGGGCGGAGTGGGTGTGGTGGTAACGGGCGGCGGCACGGGGGCGACCGGGGTGGGCGCCAAGCGACCGCTGCTGTTGAGCTCCTCGCCCACTGCAAACGGCACCGGTGGCGGCGGCAGCGGCAGCACGGCGCGTGTGTGGGTGTACAGCGGCAGTTGGCTGCTGGCCACCACACGCACCGATTCACCCGCTTTCACGCCCACGCAACCGGCTTCGGTGCACACCTCGATCTCGTCCTGCTCGCCCGACACCACCAGTTCGCCCTCGGCATTGAAGGCGATGAGGAAGGCGGAGCCCCGGATGCCCACCACCGCCGTGGGTGTGGTCACCCGGTAATTGCGCGGGTCGCGCTTGCCGATCAGGCCGGTGATGGCACGCATGCCGCCGCGCAGCAGGTCCACGGCGAAATGGTCTTCGGCCGCGTTGCCGGAATCTGCATAGCGCGTGACCGTGAATTGCGAGTCCGGGTACAGCGCCACCAGCCCGCCGTCCGAAAAGCGGATCTGCGCCCGGCCCGCGGCGCCCGTCACGACGACATCACCGCTCTCGACCTCGGCACCTTTGGCCACCGGTGCCTGGGCGGCGCCCCTGCGCAACTGCACATCGCCCGCCACAAACTGCACCAGGCCGGCAGCGGCCAAGCCCTGCAGGGGCCATGCAGCCGCCACGGCCAGCCACAGTGCCAGCCGGGAAGAAGGAAAATTGGACTGCATCAGGGACTCCCTCAGAACTCGCGGCGCACGGTGACCGAGAACACGCGGCGGTCGTAATCAGTGATGGGCAGCGTGGACGCATTGCGCGTGACGGCCCACTGCGGCGTGATGCGCCAGCCGGGCGCCGGCAGCCAGGACACGCCCAGCACCCCATAGGTCTGGCGGTCGCGGCGCGTCACGCCGAAGAACGGGTCGGCCGCGCCGTAGCGGCGGCGCTCATGGCTCAGGTGCACAAACGCCGCCCAGTCGGCACTGATCGCCCACTGCACGCCGGCCCGAAGGCCCGCCAAGTCGTGCCCCAGGTTGTCCACGTCGCTGGCCTGCGGGTTCTCCTGCCCCGCATACAGCCCGGCGTAGTACAGGCTGCCGTTGCGCAGGATGTGGACGTACGAGGTGCCACCCACAGTCCGGCGCGCGTTGCGCAGCGACTGCGTGGGATAGCGCAGGTCCTGCACCTGCAGGAAGGTGTCCCACTGCCGAAAGCCGTCGATCCGGTAGATCCACTCGCCCAGCACGCCGCCGATGTTGCGCAGCGTGTCGCCATCGAGCCGGTAGGTGCCGCCCTGCGCGCTCAGCATCCACTCGTGGCGCTCCACGCGGTACGCGACGCCGGCGCTGGCGTCGAGCTGCGCACTGTCGTACGGCTTGCCGGCGTCGGAATAGCCGCGCACTTCCCCTGTGGCAGCGCCGATCAGCGACCAGCGCGAGTCCAGCACATGCCGTCCGCGGATGTTGCCCAGCACGGCGGCGTACGACGCACGCTGCGCCTCGGCACCGGGAGCCAGAGACCAGGCGGGTGTGCCAGGGGGCGACAGCGCGGGCGCATTCAGGTCGGGGCCGGCATTGGCGTTCGAATCGCGGCCCACGGTCAGATCGACATGGCCCTTCCAGGTGGAGCGGCCTTGGTGGCCCAGGCGGTCGTAAGACACCAGAAACTGGTCGATGCTGAGCGCAGCGTCCACTGGGATACCGGAGGCACGCACGCGCTCGGAGACGGCGTTGGCGCCCTGCTTGTCGCCTACCGCATGCAGCGCGCGCCCCAGCTCCCACTGGGCTTCGGTGTTGCCGGGCTGCGCCGCCACCACCCGCTCCCACGCCAGCACGGCCCGGCTGTACTGGCCCGCCGCATGGGCGGCACGGCCCATGGCCGCATCGAATGCCGGGTCGCCCGCGCGCGCAGCCTCTTGCGCATCCAGCACCTCGAAGGCGCGCCGTGCGTCGCCCTGCTGCAGCAAGGTCTGCGACTGGCCCAGCACTTCGTCGGCATGCAGAAAAGACCCGGGGGCCGCCACCAGAAACGGCAGCACGGCCAGGCGGCGCACGTGCCGGGACCAGGTTGGAACGCTCATGTCAACCCCCTCTGTCGAATGGGGCGAATCTACTACTTTTCACGCCGCTTGCTCAGCCCCCTCAACCCCTGATTGCCACGCTGCGCCCATTACCTCACGCAAACCGGTTCTGGTATTCGTTCAAGCAGCCGTTCAGGTGCCGTCTCCAGAGTCCTTGGGCGCCTGCACGGGCTCGGACGGCGCCACTGTCAGCAGCCACGCCAAGCGCGTGCCCCCCGCCACGATGGCGCCCACACCCCAGAACAGCCCGCCCACGCCGATCAGCGCTCCGGCCGACCCGAAGATGAGCGGCATGAGCACGCTCGACGCGTTGATGGCCATCAGCCGCAGGCCCAGCGCCTCGCCGTGGCGGTGCGAGGGCGTGATCTGGTGCAGCAGGCTCATCACCATGGGCTGGGCCGAGCCCAGCGCAAAGCCCAGCAGCACCGAGCACAGGCCCATGCCCAGGGCACTGCCCAGCAGCGGGTAGATGCAGAACAGCACCGTGGTGGACACCATGGCGCCCGCCAGGACCACCCGCTCGCTCAGCTGCGCGGCCACCATGGGCATGAGCATGCGGATCACCGTGGCGGCGATGGCAAACGCGCCCAGGATGGTGCCGATGACCGAGGCCGACAAGCCGCGCTCGTGCCCCAGCAGCGGCACCACGAAGGCGTGCACATCCCAGCACGAGGACAGCAGCCAGTTGACGATGAGCAGGCGCCTGAAGGGCACGTCGCCCAGCAGGTCCCACGCGCGGCGCGGAACGCCGTCGTTGGCCGCGACCACGGGCGGAAACTCCACCGTGGTGCGCACGCAGACCCAGGACAGCAGCGGCAGCACGGCCAGCAGCGCGAACGCGCCCCGGTAGCCCTCGATGCTGCCGGGCACCCGGCCCACGTGGTCGATCATGAGCCCCGCGAGGAAGGGCCCGATGAAGTTGGACACCGCCGGCCCGATGGCCAGCCAGCTGAACACCTGCCGCAGCTGCGTGGTGTCGTGCACCGCGCGGCCCACATGGCGCTGCACCGCAATGGTGGCCGCACCGGCCGCGCCACCGGTCATCAACGCGGTGATGCACAGCACCGGAAACACCGGGAACAGCATGGCCAGCGCCGCGCCCGTGGCGGCCAGGGCCACGGAATAGCCCACCGGCCGCTTGAGCCCATGGCGGTCCGCATAGCGCCCGGCCGGCAGCGCCAGGAACACCTGCGTGAGCGCGAACAGCGCCACCAGCAGGCCCACCGCCGCGGCGCCGTAGCCTTCGCGCAGGGCCAGCAACGGGGCCGCCAAACGCATGCCCGCCATGCAGGCGTGCACGCAGACCTGACCGGCAATCAGGCGCGCCAGGTTACGGTTCATGGCAGGTCGTCCTCCAGGTCCAGGCCCGGCAGCGCGGCCGTGCCAGTGCCCGCTGCCGGCACGGCGGGTGCACCCAGACCGACGGGTGCGTTGGGTGCGGGCAGCTCCTGCACGTCGCGCAGCTTGCGCTGCAGGGCCCGGGTGCGCACGCCCACGTCGTCGAACTTCTTGGCCGCGGCGTCGATGGACTTGCGGGCCGACTCGACGATCTCGCCGAACTTGAAAAACTCGGTCTTCACCGAGCCGAGCACGCCCCACACTTCGGACGAGCGCTTCTCGATGGCCAGTGTCTTGAAGCCCATCTGCAGGCTGCTGAGCATGGCGGCCAGGTTGGCGGGGCCGGTGATCATCACGCGGCAGTCGTTCTGCACCGCTTCGACCAGGCCGGGACGGCGGATGACTTCGGCAAACAGGCCTTCGGTGGGCAGGTACAGCACCGCGAAGTCGGTGGTGTGCGGTGGCGACACGTACTTGCTGAAGATCTTTTTCGCTTCGAGCTTGATCGAAGTCTCGAACGCGTTGCCGGCCGATGCAATGGCGGGCTTGTCGGCCGCGTCCTGCGCGTCGAGCAGGCGCTGGTACTGCTCCACCGGGTACTTGGAGTCGATGGGCAGCCACACGGGCTGCTCGTCGCCGCGGCCCGGCAGGCGGATGGCGAATTCGACCAGGTCGTCGCTGCCGGGCACGGCCTTGACGTTGCGCGCGAACTGGTCGGGCGTGAGCACGTTCTCGATGATGGCCCCCAGCTGCATTTCGCCCCAGGTGCCGCGCGTCTTCACGTTGGTCATCACGCGCTTGAGGTCGCCCACACTGCCAGCCAAGGTCTGCATCTCGCCCAGGCCCTTGTGCACCTGCTCCAGACGGTCGCTGACCAGCTTGAAGGATTCGCCCAGGCGCTGCTCCAGCGTGGCGTGCAGCTTTTCGTCCACCGTGCGGCGCATCTCTTCGAGCTTGGCGGAGTTGTCGGTCTGGATGGCGGCCAACCGTTCGTTGAGTGCCGTGCGCAGCTGCTCGGCATTTTGCTGGCTGCCCTGCACCAGGCCCGCCAGTTGCTGCGACACCGCGTCCTGCAGCACGCCGAACTGGTGGCGGATCTGCTGGCCGTTGGCTTCGAGCTGGTCCTTGAGCGCGGTGGACACGGCGCCCAGCTGGGTGTGGATGTCGCTCTTGAGCGAGTCGAGCGTGCCGCGCGTGGCGACGGACAGGGCCTCGAAGCGCTCCTGGATGCGCTGCTCGAACAGCTGCGTGCTCTCGGCCAGCGCCTCGCGCGAGCGCTGGCTGTCGGACGCCAGGGACTGCGCGGTCTGCGTGAGCTCTGCCCGGAAGGCCGCCAGCGCGTCCGACAGCTCCTTGCGCGCCAGCGCGGCCTCGGCCTGGCCCTGGGCCAGGCGCTGCTCGAGCTTGGCCTCGAACGCGCCGAACGCAGCCAGCAGCTCAGCGCGGCCGGTGCGCGATTCGCCCACGGCCTGGCCCAGGCGTTCGTCGACGGCGCCGCGCAGCGCCTCCAGCTGGCGCTGCGTGGCCTGCGTGAAGCCGCCGAGTTGCTGGCCCAGCGACTCCATCGCGCCATCATTGCGCGCCACGGCCAGCCGGGTGGCCTGGGCCATGCTCTCCAGCGCCTGCAGCCGGGTGTTCCAGTCGGCAGGCCAATTCACGTTCGGGCGGCGCAGCAGGACGATGGCCAGCAGAACCACCACAACGGCCAGTGCGGCCAGCAAGACAAGGGTGTCGGTAGTCAAAATGCGGTTACTATACTTTTGATAGCTGCCAGCGCTTATCCATCCAGCGGTAGCAGGAAGTTTGATTGAAAATTTAGCCGCGATTCGAGGCGGCGGGCGTGTTCACCGGCGTGAGCGCACCGCGCCCGTCGAAGAAGGCGATCAGGTTGTCGGCCGCCAGGTTGGCCATGGCGCGGCGCGTGGGCACGGTGGCGCTGGCGATGTGGGGCGTGAGCACCACGTTGGGCACGGTGAGCAGATCCGGATGCACGCTGGGCTCGCCTTCGAACACATCCAGGCCCGCCGCCGCAATGCGCCCCTCGCGCAGCGCCACGGCCAGCGCCGCGTCGTCCACGATGCCGCCGCGCGCGATGTTGACCAGCGTGGCGGTGGGCTTCATCAGCGCCAGCTCGGCCGCGCCGATGGTGTGGTGCGATGCCGCGGTGTAGGGCACGACCAGCACCACATGGTCGGCGGTGGCGAGCAGCTCTTCCTTGCCGACGTACTTGGCCTTGCACTCGGCCTCGAGCTGCGCCGACAGGCGCGAGCGGTTGTGATAGACGACCTTCATGCCAAAGCCGTGCGCCCCGCGACGGGCAATGCCCTGCCCGATGCGCCCCATGCCGATGATGCCCAGCGTGCTGCCGTGGATGTCACTGCCGGAGAACATGTCGTAGCTCCATTTCGTCCACTTCCCGGCGCGCAGGTAGTGCTCGGACTCCGTCATGCGGCGCGCGGTGGCCATCAGCAGCGCAAAGCCGAAGTCGGCCGTGGTCTCGGTCAGCACGTCGGGCGTGTTGGTGCCCCACACGCCGGCGGCCGTCATCGCGTCCACGTCGAAGTTGTTGTAGCCCACCGCCATGTTGGACACGATCTTCAACCGTGGCGCGGCCGCCAGCAGCGCCGCGTCGATGCGCTGGCTGCCGGTGGTGAAGGCACCGTCCTTGTCGGCCAGGCGCTCGGCCAGCTCGGCCGGGGACCAGATGGTGTCATCGGGGTTGTCCAGCACGTCGAAATGCTGGCGCAGGCGGTCCACGATGTCCGGGAAGATCGCACGCGCGACCAGGATGCGGGGCTTGCTCATAGTCTCATCTCCAAGGTGTTCGCGAGGTCAGTCGCCCTATAAAACCGGCGCTGCCCAGGCCAGTGGCCGCCGGGCAAAGGCCGCCCTGCAGCGAGGGCGGCGTCCCCCTTCCCGCAACGCGCAGCGGTGCGAGAGAAGGGAGAAGCGGCGCAGCCGCTCAGGGGGATGTACATCATCTGAACCAGATGAATGTCATGACAAGAAACAGCGGCACCAGGATGCCGCCGGACCACAGCATGTAGCCGAAGAAGCTGGGCATCTTCACGCCCCGGTCTTCGGCGATGGCCTTGACCATCATGTTGGGCGCGTTGCCGATGTAGGTGTTGGCGCCCATGAACACGGCGCCGGCCGAGATGGCAGCGAGCGTGGGGGCCAGCGTGGTCATCAGCACGGCCGGGTCGCCCCCTGCCGTGTTGAAGAACACCAGGTAGGTCGGCGCGTTGTCGAGGAACGAGCTGAGCACGCCCGTGGCCCAGAAGTACATGGCCGGGTCGGCCGAGCCGTCGGGCCGGGTGACGGCCCGCACCACGGCGCCGAAAGGACCGTCCGTGCCGGCTTTGAGCATCGCGATGACCGGGATGATGGTGAGGAAGATGCCTGCGAAGAGCTTGGCCACCTCCTGCATCGGGGCCCAGCCGAACTGGTTGTCGTCGTGGACCTTGCGCGGCGTGAGCCACAGCGATGCCAGCGTGACGGCCACAAGGCCTGCGTCCCGCACGATGCCGGGCAGGCCCACCGGGGTGCCCATCACGTCGAACACGACGGGCGACTTCCAGAACCCGCTGAGCAGTACCAGCGCCACCACCACGCCCAAGAGGGCGAAGTTGAGCTTGCCGTCGAACCCGAAGGACCGCGCACCGCCGGTGTCGGGCGTGGGGTCGCGCGGCAGCACTTCGCCGCCGCGGCGATAGAACCAGGTGTCGAGCGCAAAGAACAGCGCCAGCAGGGTGCCGATGAGGAACAGGGTCTCCGGCAGGATGTGGCCCACGGTCCAGAAGAAGTCCACGCCCTTGAGGAAGCCCAGGAACAGCGGCGGGTCGCCCAGCGGCGTGAGGGAGCCGCCGGCGTTCGATACGATGAAGATGAAGAACACCACCACATGCACCACGTGCTTGCGGTTGTCGTTGGCGCGGATCAGCGGGCGGATCAGCAGCATGGACGCGCCGGTGGTGCCCATGACGCTGGCCAGTACCGCGCCCAGGGCCAGCAGCCCCGTGTTCAGGCCCGGGCTGCCGTGCAGGTTGCCGCGGATGTAGATGCCGCCCGCCACGGTGTACAGCGCGGTGAGCAGGATGACGAAGGGGATGTACTCGGCCAGCAGCGCATGCACCAGGTTCGCGCCCGCGACCGCCGGCCCGAAGGCGACGGCGAAGGGCAGCAGGAACGCCAGGCCCCAGGCGGCCGCCACCTTGCCGAAGTGGTGGTGCCAGAAGGTGGGTGCCAGCAGCGGCATGAGCGCGATGGACAGCAGGATGCCCGCAAACGGCACGCCCCACAGAAGCGACAGCGTGCCTCCATCCAGATCGGCGGCCATCGTCGCGCCGGGCCACGCCGCCAACAGAAGCGCCGCGGCCAACAGCCTGCGCGCCGCCTTCAAGATATTCGTTGTCTCCATCTCGCTCCAATAACTGTGGCGCCCCATCGCGGGTACCGGCGGGTGCCGATGAGTGCCGCCAATGCGACTGATTCCGTCTGATCGCGACTCAATGCGACCCGTACCACGGAATGCCGCCGTGCGCCTGCAGAGCATTGGCCCTGAAGACCGCTCCCCTGCTCCGCAGGATCAGGCAGGCTGGGGAATATCGAACACTTGGCGCAGGTAGGCCAAATACTTTTCATCGTCGCACATGCCCTTGCCGGGCGTGTCCGACAGCTTGGCCACCGGTTGGTCGTTGCAGCGGGTCATCTTGATGACGACCTGCAGCGGTTCGTGCGCGGGTGGGCTGCCCAGGTCGTTGGTCAGGTTGGTGCCTATGCCGAAGGCCAGCTGGCAGCGCCCGCGGAACTGCTGGTACAGCTCGATGGTGCGCGGCACGGTGAGCGCGTCGCTGAAGATCAGGGTCTTGGTCAGCGGGTCCACGCGGTTCTTGCGGTAGTGCTCCAGCAGGCGCTCGCCCCACGCGAACGGGTCGCCGCTATCGTGGCGTGCGCCGTCGAACAGCTTGCAGAAGTACAGGTCGAAGTCGCGCAGGAAGGCGCTCATGCCGTACACGTCCGACAGGGCGATGCCCAGGTCACCGCGGTATTCCTTGGCCCACATTTCAAACCCGAAGACCTGGCTATCGCGCAGGCGCGGGCCCAGCGCCTGGCAGGCCTGCAGGTATTCGTGCGCCATGGTGCCGAGCGGCGTCACGCCCAGCTTCATGGCGTACAGCACGTTGCTGGTGCCGGCGAACTGGCCGGGGCCTGCAGGTGCGCCGGGGCGGCGGTCGCCCGTGCCCAGGCGGGCCACCAGTACGCGCAGCACTTCTTCGTGCCAGGCGCGGCTGAAACGGCGGCGGGTGCCGTAGTCGGCGATCTTGAGGTCGGACAGGCCGTCGGCCTGCAGTTGCGCGATCTTGGTGTCCAGCCGCCTACGGCCTTCGGGGAAGTCCGGCACCTTCTGCGTGTTGCGGAAGTACACCTCGTTGATGATGGCCAGCACCGGAATCTCGAACAGGATGGTGTGCAGCCAGGGCCCACGGATGGATATCTCGATCTCGCCGTTGTGCACGGGTGTGACGGTGATGTACTTTTCGTTGAGCTGGAAGAGCCCGAGGAAGTCCACGAAGTCGCTCTTGATGAAGCGCATGGACCGCAGATAGGTTAGTTCCGCGTCCTGGAACTGCAGGCTGCACAGCGACCGGATCTCGTCCCGGATCTCGTTGGCGAACGGCGCCAGCTGCACGCCGGGGTTGCGGCACTTGAACTTGTATTCGACCTGCGCACCCGGAAACTGGTGCAGCACGACCTGCATCATGGTGAACTTGTACAGGTCGGTGTCGAGCAGGCTGGTGATGATCATGGACGGTGCGGGCGCAAAGAAGGCCGGGGACGCAGAAGGCCGTGCAGCAAAGCCGCAAAGTGTAGGCCATGCCGCCCTGCGGCGCTTTGAAGGCCGCCACCACCCTGCAGGCCCAAGCGTTTCAGGCCAAAAACGGCCCTACCGCTGGATGAGCAAGCGCCAGCAGCTATTAAATCAATAGCGCCAGCACTGCCGGCGCTCAGCCCGCGACCACCAGTGCCTGCAGCACCTGGCGCAGCGCGTCGGGCACAGGGACGGGGCGGCGGGTTTGGCGGTCCACATACACATGGATGAAATGCCCGGCAGCGGCGGTCAGCGGCTCGCCCTGCGCGAACAGGCCCACCTCGTAGCGCACGCTGGAGCTGCCCAGTTTCGCCACGCGAATGCCCGCCTCCACCGTCTGCGGGAAGGCCAGCGGCGCGAAGTAGTTGCACTGGGTCTCGATCACGAGGCCGATGGTGCCGCCCGCGTGGATGTCGAGCACGCCCTGCTCGATGAGGTGCGCGTTCACAGCGGTGTCGAACCAGCTGTAATAGACGACGTTGTTCACATGGCCGTAGACATCGTTGTCCGCCCAGCGCGTGGTGATGGGGCGAAACGCGCGGTAGGCGCTGCGCGGCTGCGGCGCAGGGCGTGCTGCCGTGAGTGCCGCCGAAGCCGTGGGGGCGGCTGCGGGCGCGGTGTCTGAACGGGTGGCGTTGGGGATGCTGGCGGCGGACGTCATGGCCGCACATTCTGCCAGCGCTGGTGGTACTCCCAGGCTACGCGCCAAGTGTTGAGTTGCGCGGTCAGGGTGTCTTCCATGTCGCGCCCGTAGCCGCCCGCCATCGCGAAGACCAGTGGCAGCCGCCGCTGCCAGGCCCAGTCGAAGACGTGCCGGTCGCGCGCTTCCAGGCCGTCGTGCGTGATGGCCAGCCGGCCCAGGCGGTCGCCCTCGTGCGGGTCGGCGCCGGCCAGGTAGAACACCATCTCTGGCGCAAAGCGGTGCTCCAGGGCGTCCAGCGCGTGCGACAGCGCTTCCAGATAGGCGTTGTCGGTGCAGCCGTCGGGCAGCTCCACATCCAGATCGCTCGCCTCCTTGCGAAACGGGAAGTTGCGCGCGCCGTGCAGCGACAGGGTGAACACGCTGTGGTCGTCCTGAAAGATGTGCGCCGTGCCGTTGCCCTGGTGCACGTCCAGGTCGATCACGGCGACCCTGAGCGGCTGGGTATGGCGGCCGCGCGCCCTCGCCCGCTCCACCTGCATCAGCCGCGCAGCCACCGCCACGTCGTTGAACACGCAAAAGCCGCTGCCCTTGTGGGCGTACGAATGGTGTGTGCCGCCAGCCAGATTGCCCGCCACCCCCTCCTGCAGCGCCACGCGGCTGGCGGCCACGGTGGCGCCCACCGAACGGCGGGCGCGCTCGGCCATGGCGGGGCTCCAGGGGAAGCCGATCTCGCGCTGGGCGGGCGCTGGCAGCGTACCGTCGGCGATGGCGTCGATGTAGCTGCTGTCGTGCACCAAGGCCAGTTCGCTGTCGGCCGCGGGCTGCGCCACCTGCAGCGAAACGCCGGGCAGGTGCCGGGCGATGCGGTCGCGCAGCAGGCGGTACTTGGCCATCGGAAAGCGGTGGCCTTCGGGCAGGGGCAGCACAAACTGGTCGGCGTAATAGGCGTGCATGACGCGATTGTGGCAAGGCGCGCATTCCTGAGGTGGCATCTCTAATTTGCTGCATGGCAACAAAAACCTCTTGCAAACCGGCACCAAGTCCCTAAAATTCGATCCATGCTGCACTGCAACATGACTTGTTCGAGTCAGGGCCAGCGCAGATGTCTTGTGAACCACCATGGCCCGCAGGGCCCCATTCTTAGGAGATATGACATGACGCTGACCGCAGAACAAATCCTCGCTTCCCACAAAGCCAACCTCGAAACCCTGTTCGGTCTGACGACCAAGGCCTTCGAAGGCGTGGAAAAGCTGGTCGAACTGAACGTGACCGCCTCGCGCGCTGCCCTGACCGAAGCCGCCAGCCACAGCCAGGCTGTGCTGGGTGTGAAGGACGCGCAAGAACTGCTGGCTCTGCAAGCCGGCCTGTTCCAGCCCCTGGCTGAAAAGACCGCCGCTTACAGCCGTCACCTGTATGACATCGCTTCCGGCACCGGCGCCGAGTTCGGCAAGGCTTTCGAAAGCCAGGCTTCCGACGCACAACGCGCATTCACCGGCCTGGTCGACAGCGCCGCCAAGAACGCACCTGCCGGTTCCGAAACCGCCGTGGCTGTGATGAAGAGCGCCGTCTCTGCCGCCAACAACGCTTTTGAATCGGTCCAGAAGGCTGTCAAGCAAGCGTCCGACGTGGCCGAAGCCAACTTCAACGCCGTGGCCAGCACCGCTGCCAACGCCGCCAAGACGGCCGCTCCCCGCAAGCGCTGAGCCCAGGGCACGCGGTCTGGAGAGCAACCTCTAGGCCGTTTTCAGGGCTTACCCTGATAATCCCATCACGCGCTACAGCCCCGGTTGCAGCGCACGAGTTGTCTCCTTGGATCCTCGCGAAACCCCCGTTTCCAGGATCCCTTCAAAGCCCGGTTCTGCCGGGCTTTTTTTTGCCTGCGCGCCGGATGGCCCGGGCCGCAGCGCAGGTGTGGCGCCTGGCACACCCGCTACCCATCTCCACGGTGACCCAGGTCAGCACTGAAGGGAGTTGAGATAACCACCACTCCACGCGGCGCGAAAACTGGGATTTTTTGGGCTATCCCGGGATGAATCGGAACGCGCCGTTGCAATGAAGTTGCAACCGATGGAACAGCGCCGGGCACTCCGAATGAGGCAATTTGGACCCCGAGGCTAGACTACAGCTTTGGGCCGAGGCTGTGTGAAAACCCAACCCTAAACCGCTGCTAAAAATTAAAATAACGGCACCCGATTCAAGCGAGGTGCCCCATGAAGCGATTCATCGAAGGCGAAGACCGACAACAGGTCACCCTACTGCCGGAGTGCCTGGATGATTACATCGCAGAGGACAACCCGGTGCGCGTTGTCGATGTCTTTGTCGAAGAGTTGGATCTTCGGGCCCTGGGCTTCGATGGGGTCAATCCTGCGGTCACTGGACGGCCTGCGTATCACCCGGCCGTACTGCTCAAGCTCTACATCTACGGGTACCTCAACCGCATCCAGTCGAGCCGCAGGCTGGAGCGCGAAGCCCAGCGCAATGTTGAGCTGATGTGGCTGACCGGGCGCCTTGCGCCGGACTTCAAGACCGTTGCGGATTTCCGCCGAAGCAACGGCACGGGCATCCGCAACGTCTGCAAGCGCTTCATCGCCATGTGCCGAAAGTTGAACCTTTTCTCACAGGCAATCGTGGCCATCGATGGCAGCAAATTCAAGGCCGTCAACAGCCGTGACCGCAACTTCACGCCCGGCAAGATCGAGGCCCGCCAGCAGCAGATCGAGCAGAGCATCCAGCGCTACCTGGACGCGCTGGAGACCGCTGACCGCACACAGCCCGCAGAGGTGGAAGCCAAGACGGAACGACTGCAGGAGAAACTAAAGAAGCTGCGCGATCAGATGCGGCGACTCTATGGTCTCAAGGAGCATCTAAAGAGCCTGCCCGATGGCCAGATCTCCCTCACTGATCCCGATGCGCGTTCGATGGCCACCCAGGCCAAGGGATCGGGCCTGGTGGGCTACAACGTGCAGACCGCCGTCGATGTCAAGCACCACTTGATCGTCGCGCACGAGGTGACGAACGTTGGCAATGACCGTGCACAACTGCACAACATGGCCTGTGCCGCAGACCAGGCTATGGGGAGCCAGGGCTTGCAAGCCTTCGCCGACAGAGGCTACTTCAGCGGCCCGCAGCTCAAGGCCTGCGAAGACGCTGGCATCACGACCTTCGTGCCCAAGCCGATGACATCGAACGCGAAGGCTGAGGGCCGCTTCGACAAAGGCGACTTCATCTACGTCGCCAAGGATGACGAGTACCAATGCCCCGCAGGCGAACGTGCGATCCACCGATTTGCAACGACGGAGAAGGGGCTACACCTGCACCTGTATTGGTCAAGCGCCTGCCCCAAGTGCCCGCTCAAAGCACAGTGCACGACCAGCAGCAATCGGCGCATTCGCCGCTGGGAGCACGAAGAGGTGCTGGAGCGCGTGCAGCAACGGCTGGACAGCAATCCCGAGGCGATGACATTGCGCAGATCAACGGTGGAGCATGTCTTCGGAACGCTCAAGCACTGGATGGGCTCGACGCACTTCCTGATGAAGACCCTCAAGCACGTGGGCACCGAGATGAGCCTGCACGTGCTGGCCTACAACCTCAAGCGGGTGATGAGCGTGATGGATATCGCGCAGACGATGCGGATGGTGAAGGCGTGAGGCCTTTGTTGGCTTTTACAGGCTGAAAAAGCCTTTAGGAAGGCGTCAAAAGGCTCCAGGTGCGCAAGAAACGGCCCTACAGCAGTGCTGCTGGAAAATGAGGCCCAGTGACGCGGTACGGGCTGGTTCACATGCTCATTGCGCGTTTCCACACAGCCTCGGCCAGAAGCAGCCGCTGGCTCGTAGTAAAAGCGGACGATCTACCCAAGAGCTCAGAAGCTGCCAAAGGCGGTCGCTTCAATGAAAAATCAGCCATTTGTGTCTGCTGCTCGCTTCTTGTATAGCTTTGCAGCAAGATCGAGCCTCGCAGCTTGTACCAGAGCCTCAGACGGTGCTGGATCAGCTAATGGCCTAAACATCTCCGTGATGTTGGCGAGTATTTGGGCTGGGGTCATGATGAACCCCCATGGAACGCCCCACCAACCGAACAGTGTGCAGAAAACTAGCGAGCCAAAGTTTGTTTTCCTCCCGCAAGAATGGCAGCAAATGTGCGTACGGTTAGTCCATTGTGTGAAGATGCCCGCGGACCACACACGGTAGTACCGCCGCACTTCAATCTTTGAGCCGGCTTGCTGACATTCAGGGCAAGTGCCGTTCTTGATGCGCAATGCATGGCTGAGGATTTCTCGCGCTGAGATGTCCTCAGATACCTCCAGTAGACGCGCATTACGCAGGCATGCTTTGCTGCAGAACCGCTGCCCCTCGTCCAAGACCGCTGAAAATCTAGCGGAGCTGCCGCAGAAATCGCATTCATTTGTACCCTTGGTCTGGCGATAGGCCGCCTTCCTCGCTTGCAGCACAAGAGGTTGCAACTTTGAATCTTCAATCCCGCGCGATTTGAGCAAAGAAAGAATTGCCTCTTTTGCTTCATCAGCGAGGTCTACAGTTGCGTAGCGCTGCAACAGATCTTCGGTTTCGTCATTCCGAAACCGCTCCAGAAAGTATTCCTTTGGGTACACGTGGCGATCTCTTGGTAAAAGTTCTGACGTAATGTATCCGGCAAAACCAAGGGGAAGCTAGGCCGCGTTGGATGTCACCCCAGGGGGCCTTGCAGCCTCTGCCCGAGGGCATCGATCCCGGCTTCGAGTACGCGCCAGGCAATGCACGGCTGCGCAGCGCCATCCCGCCCGAGCGCCCCGATCCCATCGGGGGCGGCCCGAGCAGTTCGGGCAGCGTGGGCCTGCCCAACCGCCGCCCATCCGACCCGCTGCCGCCGCCCCGGCCGCTGCCCGCTTCGGTGGTGCTGCCCGCTGGCATGGCGCCCCAGGACTACGTCGGCGCGTTCCTCGAGCGCTTCGGCGCCACGCTGGCCGAGCCCGCCATCGTGCGCGACGTGATCGGCGAGCGCCTGGTGGTAGGTGCCCAGTTGTTCCAGGACGCGCAGGGCGGGTGGAAGGTGCTCACCCTCGGCCGCAAAGCCACCTGGGCCGAGTTCGCCCAGGCCCACCCCGACAAGATCAAGCAGCAAGGCACCAGCGTGTTCGACCCGGTGCTGTGCGAGCTGGTCTACCGCTGGTTCTCAGCGCCCGGCCACCTGGTGCTAGATCCTTTCGCTGGCGGGTCGGTGCGCGGCATCGTCGCGGCGGCAACAGGCCGCGCCTATGCGGGCGTAGACCTCCGCGCCGAGCAGATCGAGGCCAATGACGCCCAATGGGCCCAGCTCGGCCAACCCGGCCTGCCTGCACCGCGCTGGGTGCAGGGCGATGCGCTGGCGGTGCGCCGGACTCTGCCTGATGTGCAAGCCGACCTCCTGTTTTCCTGCCCGCCCTATGGCAACCTGGAGCGATACAGCGACGACAAGGCAGACCTGTCCACAATGCGCTATCCACGCTTCCTGCGCACCTACCGCCAGATCATCAAGGAGGCCGTGGCCATGCTGCGCCAGGACCGTTTCGCCTGCTTTGTGGTCGGTGACATCCGGGACACCCAGGGCCTGTACCGTGGATTCGTGAGCGACACGATTGCCGCCTTCCGCGATGCAGGTGCGCGGCTCTACAACGAAGCCATTCTGGTCACCCAGGCGGGCTCGCTGCCGATCCGGGTGGGGAAAGGCTTCGAGATATCGCGCAAGCTGGGCAAGACGCACCAGCATGTCCTGGTTTTCGTGAAGGGCGACCCCCAGCGCGCGACGGCGGCCTGCGGAGCGGTGCGCTGATGCTCCCGGCGCCCGTGGTTGAGCAGCATGCGGGCGTCCTGGTGGTCCGAGACGACTTGCTGCCAGGCGGCACCAAGATGCGCGCCATCTTGCCGCTGATGCAGACACAGGCGGCGGCCGAGTTCGTGTATGCGAGCCCGGCCCAAGGCTACGCCCAGGTAGCCCTGGCGCACTGCGCACGCCTGCTCGGGCGCCGGGCCACCGTGTTCACGGCCGCCCGCAAGGTGCCACACCCGTTGACCGTGGCGGCGGCCGACGCTGGAGCGGCCGTGGTGCCGGTGCCCTGTGGCTATCTGTCGGTGGTTCAGGCCCGCGCTCGGACATACGCGGCCGAGCGCGGCGCCTACCTGGTCCCCTTTGGCGCGGAGGACGCTGCAAGCCTGCGCGCTATCGCCAAGGCTGCGGCGGCCACGGGCCTGCAGCCCGCCGAGGTATGGAGCGTGGCGGGCTCGGGAGTCCTCACACGGGCGCTGCAGCTCGCGTGGCCGACCGCCCGATTTGTGGCGGTGGTGGTGGGTAGGGAGGGGTGCGATACCGGCCGAGCGAGGCGGATATTGCATCCGCTGCCCTTTGGCCGAGCGGCACAGGTGCTGCCGCCTTTCCCAAGCGCGGCGGGCTACGACGCCAAGGCCTGGGAGTACATACGCGCCGAGGCGGGGCCTGGCGCGTTGTTTTGGAATGTGGGGGCGTGAGAGGGGCGATCAGGCAAAGCGCTCACGCAGGGCCGCATGACCGGCCTCTTTGGCCGCTTCGGGGTCCACGCCAAGCTGAGCCATCCACCGAGGGTTCGTGTAGGCCGTGCGGGCGTCCAGGATCGCATCGCGGTGCTTGTCCAGGCGGGGGAAAGATGCAGCCAAGCGGACGGCGTCAGCCCAGCGGCCAGCGGCCATGTGCTCGCGAACCAGAGAGGCTTTGGATTGGGGGGCGATGGTCATTGCGGGGGCTCCTAAAAGTCGGTCGGACTCTAGGGAAGACCTCCGCTAATTGCGAGTCAGGAGTTTTGCTGATGGCTGTTTAGATGTCTGTAAACAGAAGCGTGCCAATCAGACTTTTTTGACCTCCACCCCCTCCACACGAACGCGCCCCTCACGCGCATGCTATGCATACACCGCCCCCCCCAACCTGAAAGAGGGCAACTGATAGAGCTTCTGCGCCTTTTCTTCTGCGCCGAGCAGCGCTGCACGTAGATCGGGACGCAGCCTCATGAAGGGCCCCCAGTGGGCAAGTCTCCAATTTGACTGCTCTGAGAAAGGGTCACCGAGGATGAATATCGCAGCAAGTACTTCGGTCGCGCAATCGCGAGTGCGGTGATCTTCTCTCAGCAAGCCCCAGAACTTGAAACGCAGGGGACCAGAGGGCAGGACTATTGGCATAGAGCCTCCATGTTGAACTGGAGGCCCATGGTGCAGCCAAAGCCAGGGCCGAACAAGCGCGAACCTGAGAGGGCGAGGTGGGGTACACCGCGTCGTCAGTTAACTTGTTGCAATTTCATTTCAGTGGGTGTAACGCGAACCGCGAGGATTTATCGCACGCATGCGGTCCAAGTTTTCGCGGCGCGCTTCACAGCACTGCCCCCGCATACCCATAGAAACCCAGACGTTTATTAAGAATAATTCGCGTTTGGTTTTATCATCCGGGTGTTACAAACCCCGAAAGACGCATCCATGTCGAAGACCGTGAAAGCCCTGCTCTGCACCTGCGCACTGGCCGCCGCCGCTGGCGCCGTTTCTGCCCAGGAGCAGGTCGTGAACCTCTACTCGGCCCGCCACTACTCCACCGACGAAGCGCTGTACACCGGCTTCACCAAGGCTACCGGCATCAAGATCAACCGCGTGGATGCGGACGACGCAGGCATCCTGGCCCGCCTGAAGGCCGAAGGCGCGGCGTCCCCCGCCGACGTGATCCTGCTGGTCGATGCCGCCCGCCTGTACAAGGGCGAGGTGGACGGCCTGTTCCAGCCCGTCAAGTCCCAGGTGCTGAACGACGCCATCCCTGCCAACCTGCGCAGCACGCCCACCGCGGACGGCAGCATCGCCTGGTACGGCCTGTCCACCCGGGCCCGCGTCATCGTCTACAACAAGATCAAGGTCGAAAAGGCCGACGTCGACACCTACGAAGAGCTGGGCGACCCCAAGAACAAGGGCAAGCTGTGCATCCGCTCCGGCTCGCACCCGTACAACCTGAGCCTCTTCGGCGCCGTGACCGAGCACCTGGGCGAGCAAAAGGCCGAGGCCTGGCTCAAGGGCATGGTGGCCAACCTGGCCCGTCCTCCCAAGGGCGGCGACACCGACCAGATCAAGGCCGTGGCCTCGGGCGAATGCGATATCGCCGTCACCAACAGCTACTACCTGGCGCGCATGATGCGCTCCAACAAGCCCGAAGACGTGGCCGTGGTCAACAAGGTGGGCGTGGTGTTCCCCAACCAGGAGTCCTGGGGCACCCACCTGAACATCGCCGGCGGCGCCGTGGCCAAGCACTCCAAGAACCAGGCCAACGCCGTCAAGTTCCTGGAATACCTGGCCAGCCCCGAAGCGCAGAACTACTTTGCCAACGGCAACAACGAATGGCCCGCCGCCAAGGGCGTGGCGCTGGACAACCCCGCACTCAAGGCCATGACCAACAACAAGCCTTTCAAGAGCGAAACCATCCCGATCAGCGCCGTCGGCGCCAACGTGACCAAGGTGCAGCAGATGCTGGACCGCGTGGGCTTCCAGTAAGTCGAAACATAAGCAGCCCCTGCCCGCAGCCGCCCTGGCTGCGCGCGGCAGCCCCCAGCAGCCCGGTAACGCCGGGCTGCTTTTTTTGCGCCGGCAAAGCTGCAAGGCACAGCGGCACATCGGCCATAATTGACGTTTACGTTAACGTCACTTACAGGAGACACCTCATGGAGATCAAGGGCAAGGTATTCATCGTCACCGGCGGCGCATCGGGCCTGGGCGAAGGCACGGCGCGCATGCTGGCCGCGCAGGGCGGCACGGTGGTCATCGCCGACATGCAGGCCGACAAGGGCGAAGCCGTGGCCCGCGACATCGGTGGCGCCTTCGTGAAGTGCGACGTGAGCAACGAGGCCGACGGCCAGGCCGTGGTGGCCAAGGCCGTGTCCCTGGGCAAGCTGATGGGCCTGGTCAACTGCGCCGGCATCGCACCGGCCGAGAAGACCGTGGGCAAGAACGGCGCGCACGCGCTGGCCGTGTTCAGCAAGACCGTCACGGTCAACCTGATCGGCAGCTTCAACATGATCCGCCTGGCCGCCGAAGCCATGAGCAAGAACGAGCCCGAGGCCACCGGCGAGCGCGGCGCCCTGATCTCCACCGCCAGCGTGGCCGCCTACGACGGCCAGATCGGCCAGGCGGCGTATGCAGCCTCCAAGGGCGGCGTGGTGGGCATGACCCTGCCCATCGCCCGCGACCTGGCCCGCAACGGCATCCGCAACATGGCCATCGCCCCCGGCATCTTCGGCACGCCCATGCTGTTCGGCATGCCGCAAGAGGTGCAGGACGCACTGGCCGCTGGCGTGCCATTCCCCAGCCGACTGGGCACACCGCAGGACTACGCCAAGCTCGTGCAGCACATTTTTGAGAACGACATGCTCAACGGCGAGGTGATCCGCCTGGACGGCGCGATCCGCCTGGCGCCGAAGTAATTCACCCCTTGAGTCGCTTCGCGCCTCGGTGCCCCCGCCAGAAGCGCTGGCTCTTCGGGCACATCCAACGCCGCGCAGCAGGCTTGGAGCCGCGGCCCTCGGCCCCCTCTCGTCTCGCTGCGCGAGTGGAGAGGGGGCGCTCCCTGAGCACGTAAGCAAAGCGCCGCCTGCGCGGCTTGGCGGCCCTCGCGCGGGAGCACTGGCTTTGGTCGCGCCAGTGTCAAGAGTCGGCTACCGCGCTTCTTGCCCGAGCCCCCAAGCGCAGCAGCAGCGCCATCGATGCCGCACACACCAGTGCCGCCACCGCAACCGACATCCATAGCGCTGCCGCCGCACCATACCCATCCATGACCGCCGCATAGACCACCGGCGCACAGGCCGACAGCACAAAGCCGGGTGCGACCAGACGCCCGACGAACGCGCCGTAGGTGCGGTGGTCGAACAGCACCAGCGGCAGCGTGCCGCGCGCAATGGTGAGCAGGCCATTGCACGCACCGTACAGCAGCACGAACACCCAGGCCGCAGCCAACACCTGCCCCGAGGCTGCGCCTGCAAGGAAGGCCAGCGGCAGCAGCGCGCAGGCCAATGCCCCCAGTGCGAGCGGATGCAGCCTGGCGCCGAACAGCACCTCGGCCACCCGTGCCGCCGACTGGCCCACGCCGCGCAGCGATGCGACGCCCACCGCCAATGGCAGCGCCAGGCCCAGGCCTGCCAGCAGCCCCACCAGGTGCGCCGACATGCCTGCATTCAGAAAATTCACGAGCGTCGTCATCGCGGCAAAGAGCCCGGCCGCGAGCGCGCGCTCGGCCCCTTCTCGGGCCAAGGGTTCGGGGTGCGCGGGCAAGGCCGCTGCGGCAGCTGGGTCGCCGTCGCTGAATGCGGCCGCCGGGCCCGGCAGCGCCAGGTGCAGCGGCACCGTCAGCAGTGCCAGCCCTGCATACACCAGCAAGGCCACGCGCCAGCCGGCCCCGTCCGCCATGGCATGCCCCAGCGGCCAGAAAGCCGTCGCCGCCAGGCCGCCCAGCAGCGTGATCTGCGCCATGGGACGGCGCGCGTGCGGCCCCGCCCAATGGGCCAGCGCCGCAAAGGCTGCGTCGTACAGCGTCAGGCGCATCGCCAGTCCCATCACCGCCCACGCGGCGTAATACAGCACCACCCCATGGGCGGCGGCAAGGCCCAGGCAGCCAGCGGCCAGCCCCAGCGATCCCCACACCATCACCCGGCGCCCACCCCACCGGTCCACCCAGCGCCCGGCGGCGGCAGAGACGCACCCCATCACCAGCAATGCCACGGCGAAGCCGCCATGCACGGTGGTGCGCGCCCAGCCCAGGTCCTGCACCATGGCCTCGCCCAGTGCGCCGATCAGGTAGTACGAAATGCCCCAGCAGATGAACTGCGAAACTCCCAGGCACAAGACCACGCGACCGCTCAGGTGCGGAGCGCGCGCCGCGGTGGCCGCGCCGCCGGCAAGGCCTGGCACTACGCCACCCCGCGCGTTCCGGGTGCTGCACCACCCGGTGCGCGGGCCGGCAGCGCGCCATCGCCGACGCCCAGCGGGCGCTGCATCAGCACGGTGTCCAGCCACCGGCCTTTCTTGAAGCCCACCGAACGCAGTGCACCGATGCGTTCAAAACCCATGCGCGCATGCAGCGCCAGGGAGCCAGCGTTTTCGTCGCCCTGCCCGACCACGGCGAGCATCTGGCGCCACGGCCCGGCCTCGCACTGCCGGATGACCGCGCCCAGCAGCGCCGCGCCGAGGCCACGCCCCGCAAGGCCCGGCGCGACGTACACGGAATCTTCCACCGTGTGCCGGTACGCCGAACGGGCGCGGTACGGCGTGGCGTAGGCAAACCCGACCACCTGGCCCTCCAGCTCTGCCACGAGATAGGGGAGCCCTGCAGCCAGCACCACCGCGTGGCGCGCGCGCAGGTCGTCGACACCGGGGGGCACCTCTTCGAACGAGGCCAGCCCATGCAGCACATGGTGTGCGTACAGCGCCTGGATGGCCGGCAGGTCGCCGTCGTGTGCGGGGCGCACGGCGCATGCCTTGGAGGGCGCTCCGCCCGCAGCGCCGGGCGCCGAAAGCCCGGCCGGGGTGCCTGCGGAGAGAGAAGACAAGGAAGATGGGGTGGGCGTCAAGGTGTGCATGGCTGTCAGTGTGGCCAGATCCTTGCCATAAAAGAAGCTTTCTCAATTTATGCAAAGTATGAGAAATTCTTTGGCATGGAACGCATCAACCTCGACCAATTGCACGGCTTTGCCACCGCCATCGAACTGGGCAGCTTTTCTGCCGCGGCGCAGCGCCTGGACCTGACCCAGCCGGCCGTCAGCCTGCAGGTGCGCCAGTTGGAAAAGCGCCTGGGCACCGTGCTGATCGAACGGGTCGGCCGGGTACTGCGGCCCACGGCAGCGGGCGCCGAGTTGCTGACGCATGTGGGGCGCATCGATGCCGCCGTGAGCGAGGCGATCGACGCCGTGTCGCGCCATGCCGACGGCAGCACCGGCCGCGTGCGCCTGGGCACGGGCGCCACGGCCTGCATCTTTCTGCTGCCCCCGGTGCTGCGGTCACTGCGGAAGCGGTTTCCGGGCCTCGACATCACGGTGAGCACGGGCAACACCGCAGACATCGTGCAGGCGGTGGAGGGCAACCTGCTGGACCTGGGCCTGGTCACGCTGCCCGCCAGCGGGCGGATGCTGGAGGTGATACCCGTGCTCAAGGACCCCTTCGTCGCCATTGCGCCCCAGGGCACGGGGCTGCCCGCACGCGTCACCGCGAGGGAACTGGCGCGCCACCCGGTACTGCTCTATGAGCCCGGCGGCCAGACCCGGCGCCTCGCGGACGCCTGGTTTGCGCGGGCCGGCGTGGCGCTGCAGCCTGCCATGTCGCTGGGCAGCGTGGAGGCGATCAAGGAGCTGGTCGCTGCAGGGCTGGGCTGCGCCGTGCTGCCGGGCATGGCGGTGCAAGGCGCGCACCGTGGACATGGCGGACATGGCGGCACGCTGGAAGTGCGGCCCTTGTCGCCACCCCTGCGCCGCACGCTGGCCGTGGTGATGCGCCGGGACAAAAAGCTGCACTGGGGGTTGCGCGAGACGGTGGCAGCGCTGCGTGCGGTGGAATGAGGAGGTGATGGCAGGTGTGGGTCGCGTGCCATTGGCTTGGAGCGCATGCAGAAGCGCCACGGCAAGCACACCCCCCTGGACCCGCACCGGAAAACCCAAGGCCGAACGCGGCCACATCCAACAACGGGATTACCCAGCGGCAGAAAATCGCCACCGCCATGTTACGCGGTCCGCCTTTACGGTCTGCCATTTATCGGTGCCGAGGTTTTACCACTGCGCATACGGTAGAAAAACAGGCAGGCAAAGAAAAACGGACTGCAGTCATGAAAACTGCAGTCCGTTTATTTTTGATCACCCCACAACAAAATCTGCTGCGTGGCGAAAATCTGGCGGAGTGGACGGGACTCGAACCCGCGACCCCCGGCGTGACAGGCCGGTATTCTAACCAACTGAACTACCACTCCTGGCAGGCAGCTTTCGCTTGCATTCTTCAACACAAGCCAAGCGCTACAACTTGGCGACCCTACGGGGATTCGAACCCCGGTACTCACCGTGAAAGGGTGATGTCCTAGGCCTCTAGACGATAGGGTCAAAACCTTGGAACTAACCGAACTCAAATTGTGGTGGAGGTAAACGGGATCGAACCGATGACCTCTTGCATGCCATGCAAGCGCTCTCCCAGCTGAGCTATACCCCCACGGATCTCTGGACGAATCCAAAGAAAAACCCTTGCACATCAAAGACCTGCAAGGGCTTTTGACTGGCGGAGTGGACGGGACTCGAACCCGCGACCCCCGGCGTGACAGGCCGGTATTCTAACCAACTGAACTACCACTCCTGGCAGGCAGCTTTCGCTTGCAACGATGTCTTCACATCACACAAGCCAAGCGCTACAACTTGGCGACCCTACGGGGATTCGAACCCCGGTACTCACCGTGAAAGGGTGATGTCCTAGGCCTCTAGACGATAGGGTCAAAACCTTGGAACTAACCGAACTCAAATTTTGGTGGAGGTAAACGGGATCGAACCGATGACCTCTTGCATGCCATGCAAGCGCTCTCCCAGCTGAGCTATACCCCCACTGAATGACTCTCAACACACTGTGTTTGTTGTCATCATCTGAGCCTTGAATTATAGACAGATTTTTAGCGGTTTCGCAAACGCGCTACAACTTTTTCACGTCCGACCAATTCCAGCACTGCATCGACCGATGGCGTGTGGGCCGTGCCCACCGTCAGCACGCGCGCGGGCATGGCCAGTTGCGGCATCTTCAGGCCCTGGCTCGTCAGCACCTGCTTGAACGTTGCGCTGATGGATGCCTTGTCCCATTCGCAGGCCGACAGTGCGTCCGCCAGTGCGTCCAAGGCGGGTGCGATGGCTTCAGTCACATGCTGGGCCCGCTCGGCGTCCACCGGGGTCACATCGCCGTAAAACACCTGCGCCCAGTCAGTCAGAGCGACCGTGGTGTCGCAGCGGTCCTTGAACAGTGCGCAGATGCGCACCAGCCGGCCGTCGGCCAGTGCCTCGGCAGAAACGCCACGCTTTTGCAACTGCGGCGCCACCAGGGCGGCCAGCGCATCGTCGGCCAGGGCCTTGATGTGCTGCGCGTTCACCCAGCGCAGCTTGGCTTCATCAAACTGGGCAGCGCTGCGGCCCAGGTGGTCCAGGTTGAACCAGGCCAGAAACTGCTCGCGGCTGAAAATCTCGTCGTCACCATGGCTCCAGCCCAGGCGCGCCAAATAGTTGACCATGGCGTCGGGCAGGTAGCCTTCGTCACGGTACTGTGTGGCGGGCTTGGCGCCGTTGCGCTTGCTCATCTTCTCGCCCTGCTCGTTCAGCACGGTTGGCAGGTGGGCGTACACCGGTGGCTCTTTGCCGAGTGCGCGGAAGATGTTGATCTGGCGCGGCGTGTTGTTCACATGGTCGTCGCCGCGGATCACATGGGTGATGTCCATGTCGATGTCGTCCACCACCACGCAGAAGTTGTACGTCGGCGTGCCATCGGGGCGTGCGATCACCAGGTCGTCCAGTTCGTCGTTGCTGATCTCGATGCGGCCCTTGACCTTGTCGTCCCAGGCGACCACGCCGCCCTGCGGGTTCTTGAAGCGCAGCACGGGCTGCACGCCTTCGGGGATGACGGGAAGCGTCTTGCCGGGCTCGGGGCGCCAGGTGCCGTCGTAGCGGGGCTTTTCCTTGGCGGCCATCTGCTTCTCGCGCAGGGCATCAAGCTCGGCAATGCTCATGTAGCAGGGGTAGACCAGGCCCGTGGCCTTGAGGTCTTCGAGCACGGCGCGGTAGCGGTCCATGCGCTGCATTTGGTAGAACGGGCCCTCGTCGGGCTGCATGTTCAGCCACTCCATGCTCTCCAGGATCACGTCCACCGCCACCTGGCTCGAGCGCTCCACGTCGGTGTCTTCGATGCGCAGGATGAAGTCGCCGCCCATGGCACGCGCAAACGCCCAGGGGTACAGCGCCGAGCGGATGTTGCCCAGGTGGATGAAGCCGGTGGGCGACGGTGCGAACCGGGTGCGCACGCGGCCGGTCGTGGGGGTGGAGGTGTTGTTCTGGTCGGTCATAGTCTTGCTGGGTGGGCCGCCCTGCCCTGGCAAATGCCGTGGGTGCGCAGGCGGCGGTCAATGCCAAATGATAAATGCCGTGCCGCGGGTGGATTTCCGCAGGCCTGAAACGGCACGGGCGCCCCGACCGATCGGCGCGCCCATGGGCGGATGTTCAGTGAGCAAAGCGCGCGGTGCACAAAGCGCCGCACCAAAAACTATCCTGCGGATTTGGATTCAGCCGGATAACTAGGCGGGGAGCCGCAGACAGTGCTGTAGCACGGCAAGGCTCCGGAGCGACGTTAGCCGGTTGAAGGCAAATCCGCTTCACGCATCCTGGGCGTTGGGAAGCGCCAGGCGGGAGGTGTCTTCCTCGTTTTCTTCCACCCCTACGCGGCCTTCGTTCAGGCGTGCGATGTCTTCGGCGGTGATGTCGCCCGTGACGTAGGTGCCGTCAAAGCACGATGCGTCAAAGCCGACGATGGACTTGTTGAGCGAGCCTATGGCGCGCTTCATGCCGTCCACGTCCTGATAGATCAGGGCGTCGCAGCCGATGGCCTGGCGGATTTCTTCCACCGTGCGGCCATGGGCCACCAGCTCGCTGCTGGTGGGCATGTCGATGCCGTACACGTTGGGGTAGCGCACCGGTGGCGCGGCGCTGGCCAGGTAGACGTTGCGGGCACCGGCGTCGCGCGCCATCTGCACGATCTCGCGGCTGGTGGTGCCGCGCACAATGGAGTCGTCCACCAGCAGCACGTTGCGGCCCTTGAACTCGCTGGCGATCACGTTGAGCTTCTGGCGCACGGACTTCTTGCGCACGCCCTGTCCCGGCATGATGAAGGTGCGGCCCACGTAGCGGTTCTTCACGAAGCCCTCGCGGTACGGCACGCCCAGCAGGTGCGCCAGCTGCGTGGCGCTGGGGCGGCTCGACTCGGGGATGGGGATGATTACGTCGATCTCGCTGGGCGGCACGGTGGAGACCACGCGCTTGGCCAGCGCTTCGCCCAGGTTCAGGCGCGCCTGGTAGACCGAGATGCCGTCCAGCACCGAATCGGGACGTGCCAGGTAGACGAACTCGAAGATGCAGGGGTTGAGCTGCGGGTTCTCGGCACACTGGGCCGCGTGCACCGTGCCGTCGAGCGTGATGAACACGGCCTCGCCGGGTTCGACGTTGCGCTCGAACACGTGCGAGGTGCCTTCCAGGGCCACCGATTCGCTGCCCACCATGACGTTGCCGTCCGCGCTGCGGCCAATCGCCAGCGGGCGGATGCCGTGCGGGTCGCGGAAGGCCAACAGGCCATGGCCGGCGATCATCGCGATCACTGCGTACGAGCCCTTGATGCGCTTGTGCACGGCGCGCACGGCGTCGAACACGTTTTCGGGCCGCAGCGGTACGCCTGCAGTGGCGCGCTCCAGTTCGTGCGCGAACACGTTGAGCAGCACTTCCGAGTCGCTGTCGGTGTTGGTGTGGCGGTGGTCGGTCTGGAACAGTTCCGTGCGCAGCGTCTGGGCGTTGGTCAGGTTGCCGTTGTGCACCAGCACCAGGCCGAACGGCGCGTTCACGTAGAAGGGCTGGGCCTCTTCCTCGCTGTAGGCATTGCCGGCGGTGGGGTAGCGCACCTGGCCCAGGCCCACGCTGCCGGGCAGGGCCCGCATGTTGCGCGTGCGGAACACGTCGCGGACCATGCCCTTGGCCTTGTGCATGAAGAACTTGCGTCCCTGCTGGGTCACGATGCCTGCTGCGTCCTGGCCGCGGTGCTGCAGGAGCAGCAGCGCGTCATAGATCAGCTGGTTGACGGGCGTTGTGCTGACGACGCCGACGATTCCACACATAAGTTTTTTCCATCCGTTTGCGGGAACAGCCCCGCGGTAATGACACAACGGCAGCTTCTGGCCGCCGCCACGTCGATATCCACCTCAGGAAGGCAGATGCCTTCCAAATTCTTCCGGTAACGCAGGTTTCAACCCCTTGAGCAACTCGGCCAATACCGGCGCGCCCCAGGATTCCTGCCACCAGGGCGCCTCATGCATGGGCGTGAGGCCCGCCACCACGGCCACAGCCAACAGCAGCACCAAGCCCCTGAGCACCCCGAACACTGCGCCCAGCGTGCGGTCTGCCGGTCTGAGCCCGATGGCCTCGACCAGCTTCTTGGCCAGCCAGGTCAGAAAACCGCACACAAATACCGACCCGATGAAAACCACCGCGAATCCGGCGGCATACCGCAGCGACCCCGCCGACTCGCCCATGGGGAGCAACGCCGCCATATCGTCGGCAAACCACTGCGCCACAAAAAACGACACCACCCATCCGAGCAGCGACAGCACCTCGAACACCAGGCCCCGCCACGCGCCGATCAGCATCGACGCCAGCAGCACCGCCACAAAGATCCAGTCCAGGGCTGCCACGGACACGCTCAATCAATCAGTCAATGAATCAGTTAGCCGTCGGCCAGATCAACCTGAGCGCGACTCACAGCGCCAGCACCGACGCAGACAAGTCCAGCGCCTTGATGCGGGCCGCCGCCTTGTCGGCCTCGGCACGGTCCGAAAACGGTCCGACGCGAACCCGCGTGCGCTTGCCGTCCTTGGTGTCCACTACCTGGGTATAGGTTTTCATGCCAGATCGCTCGACCTTGGTGCGCGCCTCGCGGGCCTTTTCGGCGTCGGCAAAAGCACCCACCTGCACGATGAACCGGCTCTCGTCGGTCTTGACCGCTGCGGCCGCCGCAGCGGGCTCGGCCTGACGGCCTTCGAGCAGCGCACGGGCGCGGGCCGCGTCATCGGGCCTGGTGGCCGGCTTGTGCTCTGGCGCAGGTTTGGGTTCGGGCTTGGGTTCTGGCTTCGCTTCAGGCTTGGCGGGCGTGGCAGCGGCCACTGCAGGCTTGGAGGCCGCCGGGCGCGATGATCCTTGCACCAGTTCTTCGCCGTCCGTCAGTCCATTGCCGGGCGAGGCGCTGCGGGAGGGAGCGGATGCGGGTGTCGGGCGCTGGGCAGGCGCAGCAGTTTCCGCAGCCGACGGTGTCGCGGGCCTGGCTGCAGCAGGGGCCGCAGGCGCCTGTGCCACCGGGCCGGGCACCACCAGCGGTGCGACCTTGTTGCGGTCGGGAATTTCGATGGGAATGTCGACCGGAATCGGCCGCGGCTGCGTGTCGAACAGCATGGGAAAGCCGATGACGCCCACCAGCACCAGCACGGCCGCACCGATCAGGCGGTGGCGGGCACGCCGGCGCATCACTTCGATGCTGTCGGCCTGAGGGGCACGCGGACGCTTGGCGGGCTTTTCGGCCGGCGCCTGCTCACTCTGACCGGGCCAGCGAAACTTGAAAAATGCCATGGAGTAACGACTCGTTCGGACCTCGGATGCGCCCCTATTGGCCCAGATGTTTGGCGTGCAGGCGGGGTGTTCCGTTGATCAGCACACCGCCCACCGTGTAAAACGAGCCAAAGACCACGATTCTATCAGCGGGGTCTGCCGCCTCGACCGCCGCCTGCAGGGCTGCCACGGGGTCTGCGTGCAAGCTCGACTCCACAGCGCGGCGCCCGCCCGCCACCATGTGCACGGCGTTCCATTTCTGCTGCAGCACGGCCGCCGTCTCGGCCCGGGGCGTGGGCAGGTTGGTGAAGTACCAGCGGTCGATCAGCGGCCCCACCTTGGCCAGCATGGGCGCCAGATCCTTGTCGGCCATGGCTCCGAAGACGGCGTGGGTGGTGGGAAAGAACCCCATCGCATCCAGATTGGCCGTGAGCGCCGCCACCGAGTGCGGGTTGTGCGCCACGTCCAGCACCAGCGTGGGCTGGCCCGGCACGATCTGGAAGCGGCCGGGCAGCTCGACCATAGCCAAGCCGTTGCGCACCGCCTGGGCGGTGACGGGGATGCGCTCGCGCAGGGCCTCGAACGCCGCCAGCACGCCCGACGCGTTGATCAGCTGGTTGGCGCCGCGCAACGACGGGTAGGCCATGCCGGCGTAGCGGCGGCCCCGCCCGGCCCAGCTCCACTGCTGCTTGTCGCCCGAAAAGTTGAAGTCCTGGCCAAAGCGCCACAGGTCCGCGCCGATCTCCAGGGCATGGTCCACCACGCTCTGCGGAGCCATCGGGTCGCTGACCACCACGGGGCGGCCGGTGCGCATGATGCCGGCCTTTTCGCGGCCAATGCTCTCCCGGTCGGGGCCCAGAAACTCGGTGTGGTCGATGTCGATGCTGGTGATGATGGCGCAGTCGGCATCGATCACATTCGTGGCATCGAGCCGCCCGCCCAGGCCCACCTCCAGGATGGCCAGGTCCAGGCGCGACTGGCTCATCAGGCGCAGGATGGCCAGCGTGGTGAATTCAAAATACGTGAGCGAAATTTCATCGCCGTTTTGCACCCTGGCGCTTTCCACGGCAGCGAAGTGCGCTATCAAATCAGAAG
Organism: Acidovorax sp. LjRoot194; assembly: GCF_964253015.1. Classification (NCBI taxonomy): domain Bacteria; kingdom Pseudomonadati; phylum Pseudomonadota; class Betaproteobacteria; order Burkholderiales; family Comamonadaceae; genus Acidovorax; species Acidovorax sp. LjRoot194. The sequence continues at coordinate 3,510,742 of NZ_CAXUQB020000001.1, forward strand.
CACCCACGATCTCGCCATGGATGCGGCAGCGTTCTTCAAAGTGCACGAGGTGGGGCGACGTGTACACCCCCGTGCGGTAACCGGACTGCAGCGCCACGGCCTCCAGCATGGCGCAGGTGGAGCCTTTGCCGTTGGTGCCCGCGACGGTGACTACGGGGCAGTCGAAACGCAGCGCCATGCGCTGGGCCACCTCGCGCACACGGTCGAGGCCCATGTCGATGTTGCGGGGGTGCAGCTGCTCGCAGTGGCGCAGCCAGTCTTCCAGAGTGTGATGGGTGGTGTGCATACAGGGCGGGATTGTCGCCCACCGCGCAATTGCCGGATGATGTGCGCCATGACAACCTCACACATCACTCTCTACGGCATTCCCAACTGCGACACGGTCAAGAAATCCCGCGCCTGGTTCACGGACCAGGGGCTGGAGCACGTGTTCCACGACTTCAAGAAACAGGGCGTGCCCGCCGACCGGTTGCCCGGCTGGATGAACGCCGTAGGCTGGGAAAAGCTGGTCAACCGCCAGGGAACCACCTGGCGCAAGCTCGACTCTGACACCCAGTCGGCCGTGAAGGACGAAAGCAGTGCCAGCACCCTCCTCCAGGCCCAGCCCAGTGTCGTCAAGCGCCCGGTGGTGGAGTGGCGCCAAGGGGGCAAGACCCATGTTTCAGTAGGTTTTGTGCCTGATCAGTGGCTGGCTTGGCGCGGCGAGAGCGAAAAAGCCTGAATCAATGCGTGAAGACCGGAGATATCGCACAAATCTTTACGCAGATTTACGGCTCCACGGCCCGGAATTGACCTCGCAGGCCTAAACTTTTCCACAGTCTGGTGCGTTATGTACCGACCAGAAAGGAGTTTCTCCATGAAAAAGATCGTCATTTTTTCCGCCATCGCAGCCATTGCCACGGTGGCCAGCGCCCAGGAACAGGGCCGCGTGCTGTCGGCCACGCCTGTCGTGCAGCAAATCGCCACGCCCCAGCAGGTCTGCGGCAATGAAACCGTCTACAACGGCAACCGCACCACCGGCGCTGGCGCCGTAGTGGGCGCGATTGCCGGTGGTGCAGCCGGCAATGCCATCGGCAAGGGCAGCGGCCGTGCGGCCGCCACAGCCATCGGCCTGATCGGTGGCGCCGTGATCGGCAACCAGATCGAAGGCGGCCAGCCGCAGTACCAGAACGTGCAGCGCTGCCAGACCGAGACGTACTACCAGAACCGCACCGTGGGCTACGACGTGGTCTATGAATATGCCGGCCGCCAGTACACCACCCGCACCCAGCATGACCCAGGCCGCTGGATTCCGGTGAGCGTGCAGCCCGGTCAGACCTATTCCACGCAGCCCGACCCGTATGCGCAGCAAGGCGTGTACAGCCAGCCTGGCGTGGTCACGTCGACCTACCCGGTGCAACCTGTTTACCAGCAGCCCACGTACGTGACGCCCCCCGTCACGGTGATCGAGTACGGGTACGACCGCCCCTACCACCACCGCAACCCTTACTGGCGCTAAGCCCCTCGCAGGGCCCGCTCGGTAGCCGAAGAGAGCCCTTTGAGGGCTCTTTTTTCATGGCCTTTGCAAACCCGCCGCGCCGCACGGCACAGACACCGCGAGCGCGCTGGCGGGCAGGCCACGCCCCCTACCCTAAAATCGCGGGTTTCCTCCAACCCAAACCAGCGCATCCATGACCACCGAAAAAATCGACGGCGTGTCCGTCACCACCCAGGCCAACGTGTACTTTGACGGCAAGTGCGTGAGCCACGGCATCACCTTCCCTGATGGCACGAAGAAGTCGGTGGGCGTGGTGCTGCCCGCAACGCTGACGTTCAACACCGGCGCGCCCGAAATCATGGAATGCGTGGCGGGCTCGTGCGAGTACAAGCTCGACGGCACCGACAGCTGGGTGAAGTCCGCGGCGGGCGAGAAGTTCAGCGTACCGGGCAACTCCAAGTTCGACATCCGCGTGGCCGAGGCTTATCACTACATCTGCCACTTCGGCTGATCCGCCCTTCACCCTCGACGACGACTACGGACACCGCAATGGCCACCATCCTCCAAAACCTGCCCACCGGCCAGAAGGTCGGCATCGCCTTCTCCGGCGGCCTCGACACCAGCGCAGCGCTGCACTGGATGAAGCTCAAGGGCGCCGTGCCCTACGCCTACACCGCCAACCTGGGCCAGCCTGACGAGCCCGACTACGACGCCATCCCCCGCAAGGCGATGGAGTACGGCGCCGAGAAGGCCCGCCTGATCGACTGCCGCGTGCAGCTGGCGCATGAAGGCATTGCCGCCCTGCAGGCCGGCGCCTTTCACATCAGCACCGGCGGCCTGACCTACTTCAACACCACGCCCCTGGGCCGTGCCGTGACCGGCACCATGCTGGTGGCGGCCATGAAGGAAGACGACGTCAACATCTGGGGCGACGGCTCGACCTTCAAGGGCAACGACATCGAGCGCTTCTACCGCTACGGCCTGCTGACCAACCCGTCGCTCAAGATCTACAAGCCCTGGCTGGACCAGCTGTTCATCGACGAGCTGGGTGGCCGGGCCGAGATGTCGGCGTTCATGACGCAAGCGGGCTTCGGCTACAAGATGAGCGCCGAGAAGGCCTACAGCACCGACAGCAACATGCTGGGCGCGACGCACGAAGCCAAGGACCTGGAGTTCCTGTCCAGCGGCATCCGCATCGTGAACCCCATCATGGGCGTCGCGTTCTGGAAGGACGATGTGGCGGTCAAGGCCGAAGAAGTCTCGGTGACCTTCCATGAAGGCCAGCCTGTCGCCCTGAACGGCAAGGAGTTCAACGACCCGGTCGAGCTGATCCTGGAAGCCAACCGCATCGGCGGACGCCACGGCCTGGGCATGAGCGACCAGATCGAGAACCGCATCATTGAAGCCAAGAGCCGCGGCATCTACGAGGCCCCGGGCCTGGCACTGCTGCACATCGCCTACGAGCGCCTGGTGACCGGCATCCACAACGAAGACACCATCGAGCAGTACCGCATGAACGGCCTGAAACTGGGCCGCCTGCTGTACCAGGGCCGCTGGTTCGACCCCCAGGCCATCATGCTGCGCGAAACCGCCCAGCGCTGGGTGGCGCGCGCCATCACCGGCACGGTGACGCTGGAACTGCGCCGCGGCAACGACTACTCCCTGCTGAACACCGAATCGCCCAACCTGACCTACGCGCCCGAGCGCCTGTCGATGGAAAAGGTCGAAGACGCGCCGTTCAGCCCGCTGGACCGCATCGGCCAGCTGACCATGCGCAACCTGGACATCTCGGACACGCGCAACAAGCTGGGCGTGTACGCCAAGTCCGGCCTGCTGTCGCTGGGCGGCAACGCGGCCCTGGCGCAGCTGGATAACGACCGCAAGTGAGGCCCAGGTGGGTGCGGCACCGGAGAGCAATCCCGGCCGCCCCACCCCACCCACCTGCCACGGTGCCACGGAGCACGGCTCCCCAGGCTGCACCAGTGTTCCCTAAGCACAAAAATAGCCCCTACCGCTTGATAGACAAGCGCTAGCAGCTATCAAATAAATAGCAAAGCCACCGATCAACAGATCCGGTGGCTTTTTTCATGGTGAGGGGCTCCGTGCACCCCTACCCGGCTGGGGCACCGCCAGGCCGAACGCGCTACACCACCACCGGCTCAGGCTCCAGCCGGATGCCGAAGCGCTCGTACACGCTGGTCTGGATCGCCTTGGCCAGGGTCATCACCTCGCCGCCGGTCACGCTGTCGGCGCCCCGCCCCCGATTCACCAGGACCAGCGCCTGCTTTTCGTACACGCCCGCCTTGCCGATGGACTTGCCTTTCCAGCCGCAGGCGTCGATGAGCCAGCCGGCGGCCAGCTTGATGCTGCCGTCCGGCATGGGGTAGTGCACGATGCGCGGCTCGCGGGCGATGATGTCGGCGCACTGGTCGGGCGAGACCGTGGGGTTCTTGAAGAAGCTGCCGGCGTTGCCCACCACCGCGGGGTCGGGCAGCTTGGCGCGGCGAATCTCGCAGATCCAGTCGAAGATCTGCTGGGCGGTGGGCTGCTGCACATTCTCGTCGGCCATGCGCCGCTCCAGGTCCACGTAGCCCAGCACCGGCTTCCAGGGCTTGGGCAAATGAAAGCGCACATGGGTGATGACGGCCCGCCCTTCCAGACCCATACCGCGCGGCAGGCCGTCCGCGCCCACGGCGTCCGAGGGTGCGCCGTGTTTGAACACCGAGTCCCGGTAGCCAAAGCCGCACTGCGCCGCATCGAGCGTGAAGGTGCGGCCTGTCGCCAGGTCGATGGCGTCCAGGGACTCGAACCGGTCCTGCAGCTCCACGCCGTAGGCGCCGATGTTCTGCACGGGCGATGCACCCACCGTGCCCGGGATGAGCGCCAGGTTTTCCAGCCCCGGAAAGCCGTTCGCCAGCGTCCAGGCCACGCAGTCGTGCCAGGCCTCGCCGGCGCCGGCCTCCACGATCCAGGCCTTGGGCGTTTCCTCGACCAGGCGCAGACCCTTGATCTCCATCTTGAGCACCACGGGCTTCACGTCGCCGGTCAGGATGATGTTGCTGCCGCCGCCCAGCACGAACTTGGGGGCGGGCGCCAGTTGCGGGTCGGCCAGCACGGCCAGTACATCCGACGACGCGTGGATGCGCACCAGGGTCTGGGCGCGCGCAGCGATGCCAAAGGTGTTGCAGGGCTGCAAAGGGGCGTTTTTCTCGACTACCATTGGCCCGATTGTCGCATCGGGCCTTGCGTGCCCCCTGCCCACACCCCCTGTTTCCCCGAGATTGATTGAGAGTAGTCACCATGCCATCTTTTGACACCGTCTGCGAAGCCAACTTGGTCGAAGTGAAGAACGCGGTCGAGAACACCGCCAAGGAAATCGCCACCCGTTTCGACTTCAAGGGCACATCGGCCAGCATCGAAATCAAGGACAAGGACATCACCCTGGTCGGCGATGCCGACTTCCAGCTCACCCAGATCGAAGACGTGCTGCGCAACAAGCTCACCAAGCGCAATGTGGATGTGCGCTTTCTGGACATGGGCGACGTGCAGAAGATCGGCGGCGACAAAGTCAAGCAGGTCATCAAGGTGAAGAACGGCATCGAGAGCGAGCTGGCCAAGAAGATCCAGAAGCTGCTCAAGGAGAGCAAGCTCAAGGTCCAGGGCGCCATCCAGGAAGACAAGGTGCGCGTGACCGGCGCCAAGCGCGACGACCTGCAGGCTGCCATGGCGCTGATCCGCAAGGATGTGACGGACGTGCCGCTGTCGTTCGACAACTTCAGGGACTAGGCCTGTGTGGCAACCCCCTGAGGCGCTGCGCGCCTTTCCCCTTCTCTCGCGCTTTGCGCGGGAAGGGGGACGACGCCAGCGCGGCGGGGCGGCCCTTGCGCGGCGTCTGCTGGCCTGGGCAGCGACAGTCTCGAAGCGCAGTCGCTGCACAACCCAGAGCGGTGAATCCATGAAAACCCGATCGTTTGTTTCTCTCGCCATCGCCGCCTTGTGCTTGGCACCTGCCTTGGCGCACGCCCAGTCGGTGGGCATTGCGGGCATGCTGGGCAGCAAGGCGCTGCTGGTGGTGGATGCGCATCCGCCGCGGGCATTGGGCGCAGGGGATGAGTTCCAGGGGGTCAAGGTCTTGTCCGTAGGCAAGGACGAGGCCACGGTCGAGGTCAAGGGTGCGCAGCGGGTGCTGCGCCTTGGCGAAGCGCCGGTGAGCGTAGGCAGAAAGGGCGGCAGCGGCAAGCGCGTGGTGCTGATGGCCGACAGCCGCGGGCATTTCTTGAACAGCGGCATGATCAACGGACGGGTGATGCAATACATGGTGGACACCGGCGCGTCGTCGGTGGCCATCGGACGTGCGGATGCCGACCGCATGGGCTTGAACTACCTGAACGGCCAGCCGGTGCGCATGAACACCGCCAACGGCGTCACGCAGGGCTGGCGCATCAAGCTCGATTCCGTGCGGCTGGGCGACGTGGAAGTGTTCGGTATCGAGGCGGTCATCACGCCCCAACCCATGCCCTATGTGCTGCTGGGCAACAGCCTGCTGAACGAGTTCCAGATGACCCGCATCAACAACGAGATGGTGCTGGAAAAGCGCAACTGACCGCGCAGCCAGCCCACAAGCACCCCAGCACGCCCCCCACACCCGGCCATGTCCGTCCAATACCCCAACGGAAACCACCACGCCGAAGGCGAATACGAGGACCTGCTGAGCCTGTGGTCGGACCTGGAGGCCGCCCTGTCGGTGCTGCTCTCGCGGCCGCTGCAGGTGCAGGACTTTCCGGCCAAGGTGCGCCAGTTCGACGGCTGGCTGCAGGACCTGGTTGCGCACGACATCGATGCGGCGCTGTATTTGATGTTCCAGCTGGCGTCCACGTCCACCGTGGGTTACAGCGCGTCGCACGCGCTGGTGTGCGGCACGCTGTGCCACATCATGGCGCAGGAGCTGCAGCTGCCCCAGCGTGAACGCGACAGCCTGGTGCGCGCAGCCCTGACGATGAACATCGGCATGACCGCCCTGCAGGACGAGCTGGCCGAGCAGCGCGAACGCCCCACCAGCGCGCAGCAAGAGGCGATCAAGGGCCACCCCGAAGAAAGCATGCTGGTGCTGGAGCGCCTGTTCATCAGCGACGCTCTGTGGCTGGATGTGGTGGGGCAGCACCATGCCAGCATTGCCGACCGGGTGCCGCTGGCGCAGCAAGACCCTGAAGACCGCCTCACCCGCATCCTGGGCACCATCGACCGCTACGCGGCCATGATCAGCCCGCGCAAGTCCCGCGCCGGCCGCAGCGCGACCGACTCAGTACGGGCCATCGTGGGGCAGGAGATCGACCAGCGCGACGAGGTGAGCTACACGCTGGTGCGCTCCATCGGCCTGTGCCCGCCGGGCACCTTTGTGAAGCTGGACAACGGTGAAACCGCCATCGTGCTGCGCCGCAGCGAAAAAGCCAACCACCCGCTGGTCGCGAGCCTGCTGGACCGCAGCGGCCAACACCATGCGCAGCCGAGCCTGTACCAGACCGCCAGCGGCAAGCCGCGCATCCAGTCGGCCCTGGCCCGGTCTGCCGTGAGCCTGGAGCTCAACCACCGCACGATGATGCGGCTGGGCCTGTATGCGGCACAGCACAGCGCCGGGCCGCGCAGCTTTCCGACGGGCCCGAGCACGCTCTAGCCCCAGGTCAGCTCAGGCCAACACGCCACGCCAGGCACCGTGGTTTGATGCGTCGGCCGGTACGGTGGGGCTGACACAGGGTAGGCAACGGCCCGCGCAAGCCGTACGACCTGCACACCCCGCCAAACCCCTAGAACCCACTACTTGGTGCTCTTGCCCGCAGCCTCTGCGCCCGGCTTGGCCTTCTTGCTGCCCAGGCGCGACTCCTTGCCCGCAATCAGCCGCTGGATGTTTTCCTTGTGGCGCCAAGCAAGCAGCAGCGCCATCACCACGATGGACGCCGCAATCGTGCCTTCGGCATACCAGACCACGCCATCCACCAGCAGGTAGTACACAGGCGCAAACGCCGCAGCCACCAGCGAGGCCAGCGACGAGTACCGAAAGAAGAACGCGATGATGACCCAGGTGAGCGCGGTGGCCAGGCCCAGCCACGGGCTGATGCCCATCAGCACGCCCAGTGCGGTGGCCACGCCCTTGCCGCCCTCGAAGCGGAAGAACAGGGGCCACAGATGCCCCAGGAACGCCGCCAGGCCCACCATGGCCACCGTGCCGTCTTCCAGGCCATAGGGGTGGCCGAACCACATCACCAGCGCCACGGGCAGCCAGCCCTTCAGGGCATCAAGCAGCAACGTGATGATGGCCGCGGCCTTGGAGCCCGAGCGCAGCACGTTCGTGGCGCCAGGGTTCTTGCTGCCGTAGGTGCGCGGGTCGCTCAGGCCCATGACGCGCGTCACGATGACGGCGAACGACAGCGAGCCCAGCAGGTAGGCGGCCACGGTGGCAAGCAGGGGGTAGACGGCAGTCAAAGCAATTCCTCGTTGGTCGGTGGATCAGCCTTCTGGCGGGCTGTGGTCAGGGCGGCCTATTCTGCCAGCGCGCAGTGCACGGGCTTGGCACCCAGCAACTGCACGCACACCTGCGGGTCCAGCTGCACCAGAAAGCCCCGCCGCCCGCCGTTGATGGCGATGCGGGGCAGTTCCAGAATGGTCTCTTCGATGTACACCGGCATGGTGCGCCGCGTGCCGAACGGCGAGGTGCCGCCCACCAAGTAGCCGCTGTGCCGGTTGGCCACCTCCGGCGCGCACGGCTCCACCGATTTGGCGCCGATCTGGCGCGCCAGATTCTTGGTGGAGACCTTGCGGTTGCCGTGCATCAGCACCAGGAGCGGCTTGGCGTCCTGGTCCTGCATCACCAGCGTCTTGACGACGGTGAAAGGATCGAGCCCCAGCACCTCGGCACTGTGCAGCGCGCCGCCGTGCTCCAGGTACTCGTACGGATGCTCGGTGAAGGCGACCTTGTTCGCCTTGAGCAACTGGGTGGCTTGGGTTTCGGAGACGTGTTCTTTCTTGGCCATGGTGCGGTCTGGGTAGGAAGCGAATGGTAGCCACTTGCCGAGCCGCCCGCCCGCCGTGCGACGGCTGCCGACGCCAGTGCCGCCCGCGCCGTCACGGCCACGCGGACTGCGCGGCGCCCCGTGCCTTGCGCCGCCCGACCTTGCGCTTGCCGTACTGCTCGATGGCGGCCACCAGCGCATCGGTGAACTGCTGCACCAGCGCCGACGGTACCCGCCCGTCCCCCGCCAGTACCTGCAGGCGCCGCTGCTGCAGCTGCGCCTCGTCGAAAGGCCGGGCCGCCAGCAGGCCCGCTTCCACCCAGCGCGCCGCGGTCAGGTAGCTGGCCAGCGCCACGTCCTGGCCGCTGAGCAGCGGCAGCAGCGCGGACGAGAAGTTGCTCTCCACCGCCGGCACATAGCGCAGCCCCTGCACCGCGCAGCTCAGGTCGAACAGCTGCCGTCCGGTGGTGCTGTTGGCGCCCATCAGCAGCGGGTAGCGCACCACATCGGCCACCGACACGCTGCGCTGGCGCGCCAGCGGGTGCTGCGCCGGCATGATCGCGTAGATGGGTGCGATGGCCGAGTGCAGCACCTGCAGCCCCTTCTCGGGCGCCACGCTGTATTTGAGCGCCAGGTCGACCTCCCCGCGCAGCACCAGGGCCGACACCTCCTGCGGCACGGCCACCTGCAATTGCAGCTGCACCTGCGGGTGGGCCTGCCGAAAGCTGGACATCACCAGCGGCATGAAGGTGGCGGCAAAACCCTCGGTACAGGCCACGCGCACGCGCACGGCGCCCTGGGCCGACAAGCCCTGCAGTTGATCCACGAGTTCGGTCGCTTGCGCGTCGTGCGCATTGGCGTGGGCCAAGAGGTGGGTGCCTGCCTCGGTCAGCGCCATGCCGCGTGCCTGGCGCTCGAACAGCACCACGCCCAGGCTGTCCTCCAGCTTGCCCAGCTGGCGGCTCACGGCCGAGGCCGCCACATGCAGGCGCTGCGCCGCCTGGTTGACGGAGCCCGTGCGCGCCACCTCCAGAAAGTAGCGCACGGGCAGGCTGAGCAGTGAAATCGGCATGGCGGCGTCCAGTCACAAAAAGGCAATGGTCAGTTGCCAAATCTCTATTCAAAGCAATGGTAAACCGGCTTCCATCTTGCATGGCTTAGGGCTCCAATTCACCCATGCCCGTGTGCACATGCCGCGCCGCCTTGTGGCAGCTGCAACCTGCGCCCAGGCCTCACCACCGGAGTCCGCATGAAAAAACGCCTCGTTCGCCCCTCGTTGTTGTCCGCCGTACTGGCCACCTTGGCAATCCTTGCCGGTGTCGGCACCCCCTCCTTCGCCCAGACGGCTGCGCAGCCGGATGCGTGGCCCCAGCGGTCCGTGCGCCTGGTGGTGCCGTTTCCGCCCGGCGGCGGCACCGACGCCGTGGCCCGCGCGCTGGGCCAGAAGCTGGCCACCCGCCTGGGCCAGCCGGTCGTCGTCGACAACAAGCCCGGCGCCTCCACCATCATCGGCACCGACAGCGTGGTCAAAGCCGAGCCCGATGGCTACACCCTGCTGGTGTCGGGCTCCACCAGCTACACCGTCAACGCCGCGCTGCGCCCCAAGCTGCCCTACGACCCGCTCAAGGACCTGGCCCCGGTGGCCATCATTGCGCGCGCACCGCTGGTGGTGGTGGTCAGTGCCACCTCGCCGTACAAGGACCTGGCGGGGCTGCTGGCAGCGGCCAAAGCCGCGCCCAAGACCATCAACTACGCCACCTTCGGCTCGGGCTCTGCACCGCACCTGGTGGGCGCGCTGATCGAGCAGGCGGCCGATGTGCGCCTGCAGGACGTGCCCTACCGCGGCAGCGCCCAGGCCATGATGGGCCTGATCGGCGGCGAGATCCAGATGGCCGTCGACACCGTGGCCAGCGCCGCGCCGCACGTGCGGTCCGGCAAGCTGCGCGCCCTGGCCATTGCGGGCAACGAGCGCGCCCGCGCCCTGCCCACGGTGCCCACCGTGCAGGAGCTCAAGCTGCCCGACGCGGCCTTCGACGGCTGGTACGCCGTGGCAGCGCCCGCGCGCACGCCGGCGCCCATCGTGGACAAGCTGCTCAAGGAAGTGGAAGCCGCCCTGCGCGACCCGCAGTTGCAGGAGCAAATCCGCGCCCAGGGCATGGAGCCGGTGTTCATCGGCCCCAAAGCCATGCACACCGCCATGGACAACGAGATCGGCCGCTACCGCGCACTGGCCCACCGCGCCAAGATCGTGGTGGACTGATGAATGCAGAGACGACAACCTCAGGAAGGACCCGCACGATGACCCGCGAACAACTGATAGACAGCGTCCAGCACTACTTCGACGACGGCCGCTTCGAGGGCGACCTGCGCCGCCGCGTGGCCTGGCGCACCGAGAGCGACACCGGCAAGGTGCCGCCCGAACTGCGCCTGTACCTTACCGATGAAATGGTGCCGTGGCTGGCGCCCCTGGGCTTCGACTGCCAGGTGCTGGACAACCCCTCGCCCCAGGGTGGGCCGTTCCTCGTCGCGCGGCGCGTGGAAGACCCGGCCCTGCCCACCGTGCTCACCTACGGCCACGGCGACGTGGTCAACGGGCAGGAGAGCAACTGGCGCGAGGGCCTCTCTCCCTGGGAGATGACCATCGAAGGCAACCGCTGGTACGGCCGCGGCACGGCGGACAACAAGGGCCAGCACACGGTGAGCCTGGCCGCCCTCGCCCACGCCATCGAAGCGCGCAGCGGCCGCCTGGGCTACAACGTGACCTTGATCATGGAGATGGGCGAGGAAGCGGGCTCGCCCGGCCTGGCGGCGTTCTGCGAGCAGCACAGCGATGAGCTGAAGGCCGACCTGTTCGTCGCCAGCGACGGCCCCCGCGTGAATGCGGGCCACCCCACCCTCTTTCTCGGGTCGCGCGGCGCGATCAACTTCTCGCTCACCGTGCGCAGCCGCGACAAGGCCTACCACTCGGGCAACTGGGGCGGCGTGCTGGCCAACCCGGCCACGGTGGTCACGCATGCGCTGGCAACGCTGGTGGATGCCCAGGGCCGCATCCTCGTCAAAGGCCTGCTGCCGCCCTCGGTGCCCGACAAGCTGCGCACCGCGCTGAAAGACGTGGTGATCGGCGCCGGTGCGGACGACCCCGCGCTCACGCCCGGCTGGGGCGAGCCGGGCCTTACGCCCGCCGAGCAGTTGGTGGGCTGGAATACGCTGGAGGTGCTGGCGCTGGGCTCCGGCAATGCGCAACGTCCGATCAATGCCATTCCGTCCAGCGCGGTGGCGCACTGCCAGCTGCGCTTCGTGGTGGGCACCGACTGGCGCAACGTGGAACGCACGCTGCGCGAGCACCTGGACGCCCATGGTTTCGCTGATGTGGAGATCACCATGGGCATGGTGTGCGGGGCCACGCGGCTGGACCTGCACAACCCCTGGGTGGACTGGACCCTGGCCTCGCTGCAGTCCAGCGCCGGCCAGGCCGCCACGCTGCTGCCCAACCTGGCGGGCTCGCTGCCCAACGACATCTTTGCCGACCAGTTGGGCCTGCCCACGCTGTGGGTGCCGCATTCGTACCCGGCCTGCGCGCAGCACGCACCCAACGAGCATCTGCTGGCGTCGGTGGCGCGCGAAGGGCTTGCGGTGATGGCCGGCTTGTTCTGGGATTTGGGCGAGGCCCACGGCGTGCCGTGGAAGGAAGGCGCGCTGACCACACAAGTAGCCCCGTCGACGGTGTGAGCTACTGGCCGCGACCCGTCGCGCGTGGCCTAAAAAACTGGTGCGGCCCCAGGCGAGAGACACCCAGCAAGGGCCGCCCCGCAGCGAGGGTGTCGTCCCCCTCAGGGGCTGAGGGCCGCGGCTCCGAGCCTGCCTGCGCAGGCTTGGACGTGCCCGAAGGGCTGCCACGTCCCGTGGCTGCACCGAGGCGCTGCAGGCGACTCAGGGGGGAGCGTCACAGTGCAGGGTCGCGTATTTCCCAGCGGATTGCGTCGATCGCCTGCAGCACCTCGGGCGACAGCTTGGTGTCCCAGGCGTTCAGGTCTTCGTCCAGTTGCGCCACCGACGTCACGCCGATGATGGTGCTGGCGACCTGCCACTTGGTGTAGCAGAACGCCAGGGCCAGTTGTGTGGGCGTGAGGCCGTTGTCGCGGGCCAGCTGGTTGTAGCGGCGCGATGCGGCCAGCGCCTCGGGTCGGCCCCAGCGCTGCTTGCGCACCGACTCGTAGGTGGCGATGCGCGCGCCCTGCGGAGCGCCCGGGCCGGTGAGGCCGCCGTCGTCGTACTTGCCGGTCAGCAAACCGAAGCCCAGCGGGGAGTACGCCAGCAGCGACACGTTCAGGCGGTGGCAGGTTTCGTCCAGGCCGTTTTCCCAGGTGCGGTTGATCAGGCAGTACGGGTTTTGCACCGTGGCCACGCGCGGCAGGCCGTGCTGCTCGGCCAGGCGCACGAATTCGTGCACGCCGTAAGGGCTCTCGTTGGACAGGCCGATGTGGCGCACCTTGCCGGCCTGGACCAGGCCGGCCAGGGCTTGCAGCTGTTCGTGGATGGGGGTCTGCGACGTTTCCTTGGCGGGGTCGTAGTACAGGTTGCCGAAGGCGGGCACGTGGCGCTCGGGCCAGTGGATCTGGTAGAGGTCGATCACATCGGTCTGCAGGCGGCGCAGGCTGGCGTCGCACGAGGCCACGATGTCGGCCGGCGTCATGCCCTTGCCTTCACGCACCCAGGGCATGCCGCGCGAGGGGCCTGCGACCTTGGTGGCCACCACCAGCTTCTGGCGCGCGCCGGGGTTCTTGGCGAACCAGTTGCCGATGATGGTCTCGGTGGCGCCAAAGGTCTCGGCCTTGGCCGGCACCGAGTACATCTCGGCCGTGTCGATGAAGTTCACACCCCGGTCGAGCGAGCGCGTGAGGATGGCGTGCGAATCGGCCTCTGCCACCTGCTCGCCAAAAGTCATGGTGCCCAGGCAGATGGGAGTGACCTGCAGATCGCTGGTGCCGAGTTGGATTTTTTGCATGGAAAGAAGGAGTACGGGCAAACGAAGGACTGCGCAGAATAATGGATTTCGCTGCGCTCTGCAGGCCGCCCCAGGGCGGCCCGAAGAGCCTGCCTCGCCCCTGCGCCACCCGCCGCCCCACCAGCCGCGCAGGCGACACCGATGGCGGCGGTGCAGCGGGCCGCCCCATTACCATCCAGGGACACCCGCAGGCCCTGCGCTTTGCGGGACCTTCCTGCTGCCCCACTTCGCGCCGCCGCCCATGTACACCCCGCTCAAGCCCTCCCGCAGCAGCACGCTGCCCCTGCGCCACCTGACCTACCACGTCCGCCACTGGGGCCCGGAACACAGCCCGCTGCCCACGCTGGTGCTGCTGCACGGCTGGATGGACGTGGGTGCGTCCTACCAGTTCACCGTGGACGCACTACAGCAGGAGCGCCGCATCATCGCGCCCGACTGGCGCGGCTTCGGCCTTACCTCCACCGCGCAGGCCGACCACTACTTCTTTGCCGACTACCTGGCCGACCTGGACATGCTGCTGGACCACTACGCCCCCGGCGAAGCCATCGACCTGGTGGGCCACAGCATGGGCGGCAACATCGCCATGATGTATGCGGGCGTGCGGCCCGAGCGCATCCGCCGCCTGGTCAACCTGGAGGGCTTCGGCATGCCCGCCTCCAAGCCCGAGCAGGCGCCCAAGCGCTATGCGCAGTGGATCGACGAGCTCAAGCAGCTGCGCAGCGGCGAGCTGGCCCTCAAGACCTACGACAGCCAGGACGGCGTGGCCCGCCGGCTGATGAAGACCAACCCGCGCCTGTCCGAGGACAAGGCCCGCTGGCTGGCCGGCCACTGGGCCCGGCCCAACGCCCAGGGCCAGTGGGAGATCCTGGGCGACCCGGCCCACAAGATCACCAGCGCGCAGCTCTACCGGCTGGACGAGGCGCTGGCGCTGTACGACCGCATCGCCGCCCCCGTGCTGGCGGTGGAAGCCAGCGACGACAGCCTGGGCCAGTGGTGGAAGGGCAGGTACAGCCTGGAGGAATACCACCAGCGCCTGACCCATGTGCGCGACGTGCGCACCGCCGTCGTGCAGGACGCCGGGCACATGCTGCACCACGACCAGCCCGGGCAGGTGGCGCAGCTGATCGAAACGTTCCTGGCCGCCGCCTGAAGCGCCTAGCACCATCAAAATGCTCGCTACCGCTCGACCAGCAAGCGCCAGCAGCTATCATTTTTGACATTTTCATTCACTGACAGCGGTGCCGCGGCCCCTCTGCGGCCCGGCGGGCAGCGCTCCTGAGGGCTTTGCCGGGGCAAGAGGCCGTCCCATGAGAAAATCGCGGGTTATTCCACAGAACACCCAAGGACAAGAATCATGGACGCAGAACGTATCAACCTCATCGGCACCTCCCTCAGCGACCTGACTCTGCGAACGCAAGAGTTACGGAGGTATCTTTGACTTCGATGCCAAATTCGAACGCCTGCGCACGGTAAACGCATCGCTGGAAGACCCTTCGGTCTGGAACGACCCGAAGAAGGCCCAGGAGCTGGGCAAGGAACAAAAGTCGCTCTCGGGCGTGGTCGTCACGCTCGACAAGCTCACGCGCGAGCTGGCCGACAACACCGAGCTCTATGACATGAGCAAGGAAGAAGGCGACGAGCCCGGCCTGCTCACCATCGAGGCCGAGACCGCCAAGCTGCGCCCGCTCATCGAAGAGCTGGAGTTCCGCCGCATGTTCCGCAACGAGGCCGACCCGCTCAACTGCTTCGTCGACATCCAGGCCGGCGCGGGCGGCACCGAGGCGTGCGACTGGGCCAGCATGCTGCTGCGCCAGTACCTGAAGTACGCCGAGCGCAAGGGCTTCAAGACCACGGTCGAAGAAGAAACCCCGGGCGACGTGGCCGGCATCAAGAGCGCCACGATCAAGGTCGAGGGCGAGTACGCCTACGGCCTGCTGCGCACCGAAACCGGCGTGCACCGCCTGGTGCGCAAGAGCCCGTTCGACAGCTCGGGCGGCCGCCACACCTCGTTCGCGTCGCTGTTCGTCTACCCGGAGATCGACGACTCCATCGAGATCAACATCAACCCGGCCGACGTGCGCACCGACACCTACCGCGCATCCGGCGCGGGCGGGCAGCACATCAACAAGACCGACTCGGCCGTGCGCCTGACCCACATCCCCACCGGCATCGTGGTGCAGTGCCAGGACGGCCGCAGCCAGCACGGCAACCGCGACATCGCGTGGCAGCGCCTGCGCTCCAAGCTGTACGACTTCGAGATGCGCAAGCGCCAGGAAGAAGCCCAGAAGCTGGAAGACACCAAGACCGACGTGGGCTGGGGCCACCAGATCCGCTCGTACGTGCTGGACAACAGCCGCATCAAGGACCTGCGCACCAACGTCGAAATCTCGGCCACGCAAAAGGTGCTGGACGGCGACCTGGACGCGTTCATCGAAGCCTCGCTCAAGCAGGGCGTGTAACCCATGTCCGCCACCCCATCGCTGCGCACTGCAGGTTCGCCCGCGCACACCGAAGCCATCATCTTCGACATGGACGGCACCATGATCCACTCCATGCCCTGGCACGCCCAGGCCTGGGTCGAGTTCACGCGCCGCCGCGGCATGCACATCGATGTGCCCGACCTCATGGCCCGCACCACGGGCCGCAACGGCACCGAGTGCATCGTGGAGCTGCTGGGCCGCGCGGTGTCGCAGGAAGAAGCCGACGCGCTCACGCACGAGAAGGAAACCATCTACCGCGAGCTGTTCGCGCCACGCTTTGCCGAAGTGGCCGGCTTTCGCGCGTTCGCGGCGCAGGTGCATGCGCGCGGCCTGAAGGTGGCGGTGGGCACGGCGGGGGACATCGGCAACGTGGAGTTCGCGCTGGGCCACCTCGCCCTGCAGCCCGCTCCGCTGGCCATCGTGCGCGGCGACGAGGGCCTGCCCGGCAAGCCGCAGCCGGCGATCTTTCTGGAGGCCGCGCGCCGCATCGGCGTGGCGCCTGAGCACTGCATCGTGTTTGAAGACGCGCCCTTCGGCATCGAGGCCGCGCGGCGCGCCGGCATGCGTGCCGTGGCCATTTGCAGCACCCACAGTGCAGACGAACTGGCGGGCCCCCACGTGGTGGCCGCCGTGCGCGACTACACCGAACTCATGAACACCGACTTTCTGGAGAGCATCCATGTTGCAACTGCATAAAGCAGACGGAAGCGGAGACGCAGTGGCCCACCCGGCCGCCATCCGCCGCGAGGACTACAACGCCCCCGCCTACTGGATCGACAGCGTCGAGCTGACCTTCGACCTGGACCCCGCCAAGACCCGCGTGCTCAACCGCATGCTGCTGCGCCGCAACCCCGACGTGGCCGCGCAGCCGCTCAAGCTCGACGGCGACGAGCTGAACCTGGCGCGCGTGCTGGTCAACGGCCAAGGCACCTCGTTCAAGATGGAAGGCTCCCGCCTGGTGCTGGAGAACCTGCCCACCATCGAAGACAACGGCAACGAGCCCTTCACGCTCGAGATCTTCACCACCTGCTGCCCCGCCAAGAACACCCAGCTCATGGGCCTGTACGTGAGCCAGGGCACATTCTTCACGCAGTGCGAGGCCGAGGGCTTTCGCCGCATCACCTACTTCCTGGACCGGCCCGACGTGATGGCCAGCTACACCGTCACGCTGCGCGCCGACAAGGCCCAATACCCGGTGCTGCTGAGCAACGGCAACCTGGTGGACAGCGGTCCGCTGGAAGACGGCCCGAACGGCGCCCGGCACTTCGCCAAGTGGGTCGACCCGCACAAGAAGCCCTGCTACCTGTTCGCCCTGGTGGCGGGCAAGCTGGTGGCGCGCGAGCAGCACATCAAGAGCCGCTCGGGCACCGACCACCTGCTGCAGGTGTACGTGCGCCCCGGCGACCTGGGCAAGACCGAACACGCCATGAACTCGCTGATGTACAGCGTGGCCTGGGACGAAGCCCGCTTCGGCCTGCCGCTGGACCTGGAGCGCTTCATGATCGTCGCCACCAGCGACTTCAACATGGGCGCCATGGAGAACAAGGGCCTGAACATCTTCAACACGAAGTACGTTCTGGCCAGCGAATCGACGGCCACCGATGTGGACTTCGCCAACATCGAGAGCGTGGTCGGCCACGAGTACTTCCACAACTGGACCGGCAACCGCGTGACCTGCCGCGACTGGTTCCAGCTGTCGCTGAAAGAAGGCCTCACCGTCTTTCGCGACCAGGAATTCAGCATGGACCTGGCCGGCAGCCCGTCGGCCCGCGCCGTCAAGCGCATCGAGGACGTGCGCGTGCTGCGCACCGCCCAGTTCCCCGAAGACGCGGGCCCCATGGCGCACCCGGTGCGGCCCGACAGCTACGTCGAGATCAACAACTTCTACACCGTCACCATCTACGAAAAGGGTGCAGAGGTGGTGCGCATGCAGCACAACCTGGTGGGCCGCGAAGGCTTTGCCAAAGGCATGAAGTTGTACTTCGAACGCCACGACGGCCACGCCGTGACCTGCGACGACTTCGTGCAGGCCATTGCCGACGCCAACCCGGGCAGCCCCCTGGCGCAGCACCTGCCCCAGTTCAAGCGCTGGTACAGCCAGGCCGGCACGCCCCGCGTGCGCGCCACAGGCCGCTACGACGCCGCCACGCGCTGCTATGCGCTCACCCTGGCGCAAAGCTGCGACCCCACGCCCGGCCAGAGCGAGAAGCTGCCCTTCGTGATACCGGTGGAGTTGGGCCTCATCGACGCCGCCACCGGCGCCGCCCTGCCTCTGCACCTGTCGGGTGAAGGCGCTGGCACCGACGCTGCTGACGCCGCGGTGCCCACGTCGCGCGTGGTTGTGCTCACCGAAGCCTCGCAGACGCTCACCTTCACCAACGTGGACGCCGAGCCCGTGCCATCCGTGCTGCGCGGTTTCAGCGCCCCGGTGGTGCTGGACATCGAGTACACCGACGCCCAGCTGCTGGCCCTGCTGGCCAACGACACCGACGCGTTCAACCGCTGGGAAGCTGGCCAGCGCCTGGCCCTGCGCTTTGCGTGCGCCGCTATCAATGTTGTAGCTGGTAGCGCACAACAGACAAGCGGTAGCGGCCCATCAGACTCTCAAATCCTGCCTGCAGAGTTTGTGGACGCCATGCGCGCCGTGCTGCGCAACCCGCTGCTGGACGCTGCGTTCAAGGAGCTGGTGCTCACGCTGCCGTCCGAGACCTACATCGCCGAACAGCTGGCCGTGGTCGACCCGCAGCGCATCCACGCGGTGCGCGAAGCCATGCGCGAGCAACTGGCCGTGTCGCTGCAAGCCGACTGGGAGACCGTGTGGGAACACAACCAGGACACCGGTGGCTACAGCCCCGACCCGGTTTCCTCCGGCCGCCGCGCACTGAGCGGCCTGGCGCTGCACATGCTGTGCATCGCCGCGCAAAAGACCGGCGACGCCGTCTGGCCCGGCAAGGCGCTGCAGCGCTTCAAGGTGGCGAGCAACATGACCGACCGCTTCAACGCCCTGACCGCCCTGGTGGCCAGCGGCAGTGAACTGGCGGCGCCAGCGCTGGCGCGCTTTCATGCGATGTTCAAGGACGAGCCGCTCGTCATCGACAAGTGGTTCGCGCTGCAGGCGGGCGCCCCCGACCGCGGCGGCAACGTGCTGCTCGCCGTGCGCCAGCTCATGCAGCACCCGGACTTCAGCCTGAAGAACCCCAACCGCGCGCGCAGCGTGATCTTCAGCTACTGCAGCGCCAACCCCGGCGCCTTCCACCGCGCGGATGCCGCGGGCTACGTGTTCTGGAGCGACCGGGTGATCGAGCTCGACGCCATCAACCCGCAGGTCGCCGCCCGCCTGGCGCGCGCGCTGGACCGCTGGAAGAAGCTGGCCGAGCCCTGGCGCACGGCCGCCCGCGAAGCCATCGCGCGCATCGCGTCCAAGCCCGACTTGTCCAACGATGTGCGCGAGGTGGTCACCCGCGCACTGGCAGACTGAGGGGACAGCGGCCCGATGTCGATGCCACCCTCTTCCTCTTCCTCTTCCTCTGCATCCATCCCCGCGCAGCAGTTCGCGCAGCGCTTCAACCCGCTGCGCGACACCGTGTACGACGAGGGCGCCATGTTCAGCGGCTCAGCCATGTCGGCCGACTTGGCGGCGCTGCGCCCGCTGGCCGAAGGCCTGGGCGCTGAATCGTCCGAGCTGGCGCAGTTGCTGTGGTTGCAGTTCGTCGTGTACTCCAAGCGGCAGATGGACGACGAGGGCCTGCCCCTGGGCCTGCGCGCGCTGGCCATCCGTGAGGCGCTGGGCGACCTCACACCCACCGACCGCTACCAGCAGCACTACGCCATTGGCGAATCGGCCTTGCAGTCCGAGGAGTACGACACCGCCATCGAGCACCTGCGCCAGTCGGCGCAGTGGGCCGACCATGCCGACGCGGTGCTGAGCATGGAGCAGAAGCTGGGCATCCGCGAAGAGATCGGCTACGCCCTGCACGAAGCCGGCCGCTTTGCGGAGGCCCTGGCGCACAACCAGCCCTTGCTGGTGGACGCGCAAAGCGCTTTTGGCTCCGCCCAGGACGCACGCCTGTCGGGCCTGATCAACAACCTGGCGCAAAACGCCTACGAGCTGGGCGACCACCCCAAGGCGCAGCAGTACCTGGCGCAGCGCCTGGCCCTGGGGCAAGCGCTGCACGACGACGACATCGTGCTGGACACGCTCTTCCAGCAAGGCGTGCTCGCCCACGAAGGCGGCGACTCTGCGCTGGCCCGCAGACTGTTCCAGCAACGCGTGGCCATCGCCCACGCCAGCGGCGACGACGACCTGCTGGCTGAAACCGAGGCGACCCTGGCAGAGCTGACCGAGCGCGAGCAGTCGCGCTGACCCCTTTCACATCACCACCCACAGCCTCAAGGACGATCCACCGATGAGCTCCCGCATCTCCCTCACCCGCTACCTGGTCGAGCAGCAACGCATCGACGGGCTCATCCCCTCGCAGCTGCGCCTGCTGCTCGAAGTGGTGGCCCGCTCGTGCAAGAGCATCAGCCAGGCCGTCAACAAAGGCGCGCTCGGCGGCGTGCTGGGCACGGCTTCCAGCGAGAACGTGCAGGGCGAGATCCAGAAGAAGCTGGACATCATTGCCAACGAAGTGCTGATCGAAGCCAACGAATGGGGCGGCCACCTGGCGGCCATGGCGTCCGAAGAAATGGACGGCATCTACTTGGTGCCCAACCGATACCCGCAGGGCGAATACCTGCTGCTGTTCGACCCCCTCGACGGCTCCAGCAACATCGACGTGAACGTCAGCATCGGCACCATCTTCAGCGTGCTCAAGAAGCCCGACGACGACCGCGGCGTGGAAGCCGGCGACTTCCTGCAGCCCGGCACCAGCCAGGTGGCCGCAGGCTACTGCATCTACGGCCCGCAGACCACCCTGGTGCTGACGGTGGGCGACGGCGTGGCCATGTTCACGCTGGACCGCGAGCAAGGCTCC
Source organism: Acidovorax sp. LjRoot194 (assembly GCF_964253015.1). Taxonomy (NCBI): domain Bacteria; kingdom Pseudomonadati; phylum Pseudomonadota; class Betaproteobacteria; order Burkholderiales; family Comamonadaceae; genus Acidovorax; species Acidovorax sp. LjRoot194. The sequence continues at coordinate 3,531,681 of NZ_CAXUQB020000001.1, forward strand.
TTCGTGCTGACCGAAGAGAACGTGCGCATTCCCGACGACACCAAGGAATTCGCGATCAACATGAGCAACATGCGCCACTGGGACGAGCCCGTGAAGCGCTACATCGACGAATGCCTGCAGGGCAAGGACGGCCCCCGCGGCAAGGACTTCAACATGCGCTGGATCGCCTCGATGGTGGCCGACGTGCACCGCATCCTGACCCGCGGCGGCATCTTCCTGTACCCCTGGGACAAGCGCGAACCGAACAAGCCCGGCAAGCTGCGCCTGATGTACGAGGCCAACCCCATGGGCTGGCTGGTCGAGCAGGCCGGCGGCGTCGCCACCAACGGCAAACAGCGCATCCTGGAAATCCAGCCCACCCAGCTGCACGAGCGCGTCAGCGTGATCCTGGGCTCCAAAAATGAGGTTGAGCGCGTGACAAGCTACCATTCCACGCTATAATTTGAGGCTTACGCCGGTGTAGCTCAGTCGGTAGAGCAGCTCATTCGTAATGAGAAGGTCGGGTGTTCGATTCATCTCTCCGGCACCAAATGAAAAGCCCTGATTCGCAAGAGTCAGGGCTTTTTCTTTTATCCTTACTCGTAGGCAATCTGTAGGCAACTGTTCCAACTCCGTCCCACCTGGGCGCGCATCTTTGGACACAATGTTCGGTCCGTCCTGGCGTTGGGCTTACGTGTGATTGAATCAATGAAAATCGGTCTCGCCCGTGTTGTCGCGGACGAACTGCCGGCCCCCTCAAGGAGCAAGGTACATGCGCCGATAAGTGGGCATAAGGGGGCAATCCAGCACGGACCACGGCAGGGCGACGAAGCCCTCGGAATCCCGTCCTGAATCGCCCTTGCCGCCCTTAGAGCGTCCGTGTGCCATGTCCGCCAACTCCACGGATGCGGCGCGCAATCCATTGGTAGATTTTTCGGCGGTCGGCTTTGGTCAGGTTGTAGACGCCAGGGCGGCACTCTTTGCCATCACAGTCAGTAAAGCTGATTCGTTCGCAGGGAATGTCCAGGCCTCGGCGACGCAGCTCTGCAACAAGCTCCGGTGAGTTGCTAGCTCCGGCAACGCGGTCCAGCGATTCCCGGGGCATAGGGCGGCGTAGCAGCGCATCAATTGCACGCAGATGACGCGGGTTGTCAGTGCCTGTAAATTTCGCGCTGTTCGTGGCGCTCGATTCTGCTTTTGTAGGGTCGGGCGTTTTCATTTATGTGCCCTCCATGCCCAGCACCGCGCAGATTCCTGCCACAGGCCAGCCCAAACGACCATTGATACGCACGGGACGCAAACCTTTGGGGAAGGTTTCTGCGCAGGCCCAGCTCCTCAAAGTCTGTGAACGGCGCAGCAGGTAGTGAGCGGCTTGTTCGGTCGGAACCGTGGGGCGGTTGACCTGTTCCAGCGGCGGGAATTTCTGGGGCCCCTGTATGAGGCGGCGGACGGCGCCTTTGTGAATATCTAGAGTTTGCATTGTTCGCTTTCCATTCCTGCTGCGCGGGCCTTGCGGTGCGCTTGGCATCCGGGCTAGGAATGGGCGAATTGAAAATTTCCGGGGTTTGAACGCGGTCACCCCGGAATTATAAAATCCTTACAGATCAAAGACTTACCACCTACCCGACACCAAAAATCGGAATTAACTCCCGGAAATTCATTGATGCTCATCTGCATCGTTAAACACGGCGTAGTGATCATCCCAATCGGTACGCCATGGTGCCAATACCGATTTATTCCTGAACTTTCTGTTCAGGGCTTCTAGCGTTTTCTGCTTATCCCCAGCTCTGGCTTTTCCGTGTATCAGCCTTGCTAAAGTTGCTGGACACCAAAGACTTGTTGCCCCACCTGCTGCGCCCAAGGAGACCCGCGCGGACTGCAGCCACTTGGTATCACTAAGTCGCTTTGTCCAGTTCTCGGCCGTGTAGGGCAACGCATCAAAAATGGCTGCCACCTGTGCTGTCGTTATCCCGTCCCTAGCGACGCTAGGCGTACCGTTGGGCGGCGTAGTAAATGCGCCCTGCATTTCGAAAGAAGCCGCCGTTTTGTCACATTCCCAATCGCCACTTTGGTTCACAGCTGATGCATACCGGTCAATCCAGCTGTGATACTTCAATCTCTCGGCTCTCGCATGTTTATGCCAGACGCTCAGGGTTCGGGGGCTTGGCTCTCTTTTCGCGACATCCGTGAAAGCGCGAAGCAGCTTGCGATAGTCGAGTGGGGTAGTTTCGGACGTGGTCGTCCTTTCTGGCGTCGGTTCCTCGTGGGGGTCTTGTTCACATAGAAGCATCGCCGCTTCAGCCGGCTGCAGGTCAGACAGCCCCCACCAATACGACGCACTCAACGTTGCGTCATACCAAGACGTAAATGCAATCAGGTCGCTTGCTAAAGGCGCTTCACGGATCGACTGTGACGCTGAGTGCTGAACGCTATCAAAGCCCTCCATGACCATCGCCAAGGCCTGAGCGTCCATGTATGGGCTCAGATTCAACTCACGCTCCCCGCCCCGCTCCTGGGTATAGGTGACGGCTTCAGGCGAGAAGTCGCGCTGATGGTCATTGTGGAAATCGTCAAGCCACACGAAAACCCCTGCTGGCAGGAGCGATGCCGACCTCTGACGCCAGTCAGCGTAACGCCGTGAGTCAGCGTCCTCCTCTCCTTGATACAGATTGCTTAGGGCAGCCTTCAGCGCGTCCAGTTGCACCACAAAGGCGTCCCACTCATTCGCCAGCATCTTGGTCGGCATATCACCGACTAGATGGAGTGCCGATGTGTTCTGCAGTCGTGCGTGTGCCCCCGTTTTGCGAGCTAGATTCCCAGCGACCTCATCGGGGGAGAGGTTCCAGCTTGTGACGTAAGGCAGGGCACGGACCGGTAGCGCCGAACGGCCCCCAATATTCAATATCACTGCGCCACTTAGGTAAGCGCTCGTCGCTTCGACTGTTCTCCACCTGTAGGGGGTACCTTGTTGTTCCAACCATTTGTTCACGTCGCCATGTGTCACCAACTCGTAGAACTGCCGTGCCACCAAGGGGAAAAAAGGCAGGCAAGTATGGGGGTCGCGGACAGTCAACTCCCGCGCATTTGCCGCGTCAACCATTGCGTCAAGCAATGTCCCGCAAGCACCGCTGTGCAGACTCTCTTGCTTTGCTATGTCCTGCGCCGCATTTTCTATGGTCCAGTAAATCGGGCCACTTCCGTGAGGCAGTAAAACTAAGCCAATACCCCGTTTTCCCAAGAATGCGCCTAACTCAGAAGGTAGCAACACGCCGCTCTTCAGCGCACTCGGCGCGACCCAAGTGATTGCGCCCATCCCTGCAGGATTACGCACCGTCAGCTCCTGCGTTTTGACGGCTTCAAGCAAATCATCGTCCAATGTCAATCGGGTGATGCCATAAGAACCAAGGTCCGCATCGCTGGGGTACATCGCCTTCGCGATGATGTGGGCTAGGTCGCAGAACTTCACTACCTTGCCTTCTTCAAGGTGGACAGTGAAAGGACGCTTCTCTAGGTTCTGCTCCCGCGGTGTGAGTGCCGCTTCCCTTGGCTTTTTTCTTTGATTCACGAGGTTGGCCGTTTCTTCAATTTCCTGCCTCTTGAATCGCAGTTCATGCAGTGGCAGCTTGAAGCCTGGCTCACTCTTGCAAAGCGTTCCATCCTCAGTACGAAACATGGTGACAAAAGGCTCATGACCGTCAAACTCCAATCGCTGAAGGTCTCCGCCAAAAACCATTTCCGCCATGACTCCTTCCAATCTGTTGTTGGATAGCCGCGGCAATTTTTCGTCGTGCTCTAGCCAGAAGTACGGGCGTAGTCGGTACTCCATCAGTCGCTGCAGCGTCCAGGCTTCGTTCGTTTCAACTGCGAGCCAAGAACACGCTTGTTCCACGCTGGCTAACCTTGGCAGATATGTCATCGCTTTCCCCAAGCGAACCCTGAACAGGAGCCCCAGCAGGCGGGCAGGGAAACCCGCTTTTCGGTTCGCGGGCCTAGCTGGGGCGAATCAAGTCTATTCGGCCCTTGCGCCTTGCGCTACAAACTGGATGGCGGTGCTGTCGCTCTTTTTTAGATTGCACGGCACACAAGCCGCAACTAGGTTCAGGACGCCTTCACCCCTCCCCCCAAGAGCGCGGGGCAGTTGGGTGTTCGATGTGCCACTTGCCGAGCAATTCAAGAGGTGTATGGCAGTAGTGACACATGCCGGATGACCGCTCAAAAATCTCGCGTCGTCGTCTGGGCACACAAGGCGCTGGTGTTGGGACAAGCGTATGTAAAGGCTCGTCCGGCCAGAGCTGCCCCTGCTCACACATTGGAGGCGCTGGCGCTAACCACACACCCATTCGTTGGAGAGTGGGGAAAATCGTCACGGCAACAACGAGTCGGGTCTGAGACGAAACGCAGTCTGACACCCCTGCTGATGCCATCACCACCCCAACGCGCGCGCCCCCAACAAAGCCACGACCGAGAGCCCGAGCACCCAGCTGATGGTCTGCCAGAACACCACGGGGTTGCGCTGCACGAGAGGCACCGACTGGCGTTGACGGAATGCGCGTCCTGGTGCGTGCAGATCAAACAGGAACTCCGACACCGCCTCCTGGCGCCGCGCCGGGTCAGGGTTCAAAGCCTTCTGGAGCACGCTGTCCAGCCACTGCGGCAGGTCGGGCCTGAAATGGCGTACCGGCACGTACCGCAACCCCTTGATGTCCGCCACTGACCGCACCCGCGCGGCGTGCAGGCCGTAGGGTAGTTGCGCGGTGAGCATCTGGTAGGCCAGCACGGCCAAGGAGAACAGGTCGGACTGCGCACTGCCCTCCTGCCCTACGAAGTACTCCGGCGCCGTGTACTGCAGCGTTCCGGCGATGGCGTCGGCGCGCGGGTCTTGGCTTCCCTCTTCGAGGCCGGCCACGCGGGTCGAGCCGAAGTCGATGATGCGGATGGTGCCCTGGCGGTCGATCATTACGTTGTCCGGGCGCAGGTCCTGGTGCAGCATCTCCTTGACATGGAACGCATGCAGCCCCTTGCCGACCTGGGCGATGAGGCCGCGCACGGTGTCGAGGTCGGGGCTGGGGTGGTCGATCATCCACTGCGCCAGGGTGTGCCCTTCCACGAACTCCATGGCGACGTACATGTGCGTCCTGGGGCGCTCGTGCACATGGGGCCGCAGCACGTGCGGGCTGTGGATGCGCCGGGCGACCCATTCCTCCAGCAAGAAGCGGTCTAGGTGTAGCGCGTCGCCGGCCATTTCTATGGAGGGCGTTTTGAGCACCATCTGCTGCGCCGTCGCGTCGTCCACCGCCAAATACACGTGGCTGCGGGCACTGGCGTGCAGTTCTCGGACGATGCGGTAGCCCTCGAACCGCGCGTTGGGCGCCAGCAGCGGTGCGATGGCCAAGTCGGCCCGCAGGGCCTGCAGGTCGCGCAGCGGCACCTCAGGCAGTGCATCGACCCGCAGCAGTTGCACCGTCATGTCGTCGTCGGCACCGCGTGCCTGTGCTGTGTCCACGAGCGCCTGGGCGGCGCGGTCCCAGTCGTCAGGATGCAGAGCCAGTGCCTGATGCACTGCCGCGGCATCGATGTGCAGGTACGCGCCGTCGGTGGCCAGCAGGTAGATGGCGCCCACGTCCGCCGGCAGGGTGGTGTAGTCGATCTCGACGTTGGGGCCCGTGCCCAGCGCGCGGCCCAGGAAGGACTCCACCGACGACAGATGCACGCGGTGGTCCTGCGTCAGCGGCTCCAGCGACTGCGCGTGCACCCGGTAGATGCGCGAGTCGCCGACGTGCAGCAGGTGGATGTCTCGGCCCTTGAGGATGAGCGCGCTGAAGGTGCAGACATAGCCCCGGTCCTTGTCGAACCGCGCGTGGCTGCGCATGGTTTGCGCGTGCAGCCACGCGTTGGTGGCGCCCAGCACGCGCTGCGCGGACCTGCGCACCGACCAGGCGTCGGAGGTGGCGTAGTAGTCGTCCAGAAAGCTGCGCACCGCAGCGGCACTGGCCTCCTGGCTGACGGCGCTGGAGCCGATGCCGTCGGCCAGTGCCACGGCAATGCCTTTGGTGCTGCGCAGCGGCTCGACCGGCAGCACGGCGCCGTGGAAGTCCTGGTTGACGCCCCCCTGTCCCGCCTGCGAATGCTGGCCCAGCGTGACGCGGAGGGTGTGGTTCTTTGCGCTCATGGCACAGGTGTCATCGCAGGCAAGGCCGAACCGCTCCGGCCCTGCGTTGCCTGCAGGGCCTGTCAGGCCACCTTGCGCTTGGGCGCGGTCTTGTAGTGGGTGGAATACAGCATGGCGCCCACGAAGGTCAGGCCGCCCACCAGGTTGCCGATGACGGTGGGGATTTCATTCCAGACCAGGTAGTCCATGACCGTGAAGTTGCCGCCCAGCAGCAGGCCCGAGGGGAACAGGAACATGTTGACGATGCTGTGCTCGAAGCCCATGTAGAAGAACAGGGCGATGGGAATCCACATGCCGATGGCCTTGCCCGACACCGAGGTGGACATCATCGCGGCCACCACACCGGTGGACACCATCCAGTTGCACATGACGCCGCGGATGAACAGGGTCAGCATGCCGGCGGCGCCGTGCGCGGAGTAGCCCACGGTGCGGCCCTCGCCGATGTGGCCGATCTTCACGCCGACGGCGTTGGGCGCCTCACTGAATCCGAAGGTGAAGATGATGGCCATGAACACGGCCACCATGAAGGCCCCCGCGAAGTTGCCGCAAAACACCAAGGTCCAGTTGCGGAACACGCCAGCCCAGGTGGCGCCGGGGCGCTTGTCGAGCACGGCCAACGGGGCCAGGGTGAACACCCCCGTCAGCAGGTCGTAGCCCAGCAGGTACAGCAGGATGAAGCAGCCCGGGAACAGCATGGCGCCCAGCAGCGCGTTGCCGGTATTGACCGTGACGGTGACGGCGAAGGCCGCGCCGAGGGCCAGCATGGCGCCGGCCATGAAGGAACGGATCAGCGTGTCGCGGGTGGACATGAGCAGCTTGGATTCTCCGGAATCGACCATCTTGGTCACAAATTCGGAAGGGGCGAGATAGGCCATGGAGTTTCCTTGGGGTGCGGTGGCTGACAGACCGACTAAGTGAGAGAGTGACTGCCCCATCAAGCCCTCGGCACGAGGGGGCGCAACAAAAGAAAACGGCGTCCAGCATGCAACCCGTCTGACCGGGTGACACACAGGGACGCCGTTATCCTTGGATGCGCGAATTCCGCGGCCCTGCTGCCGCGTTGTTGCGGCTGCAGGGTGGTGAATGCAGGCCCACATCAGCCCGGCACTCGGTACGGTATGAGCAAGTTTTGTACCGCGCTTGCAACGGCCCCTCGGGCCGTGCAACGCCCGTTCTCCAGGCCTCTTCAGCGCAAGAGGCGTGCGAGTGCATCGCGCTTGTGCAACGCGGCACCAAGTTGGATCACTCGGAGGGCGTCTTTGGGGCGCGCAGGCCCTGCTGCAGCGCCACCGCCAGATCGGGCAGGGACAGCGTAGCCTCGGCCACATCGAGCAGGCGGCGGTTCTGGTCCATCGACGTTTTCTGCAGCACGCGGAAGGCCACTTCTTCGTTCATGCCCAGCCGCGCCATCAACACGCCCTTGGCGCGCTCGATCACCTTGCGCTCGTTCAACGTGCGGCGGGCCGCGTCGAGCTCGGCCTCCATGGTGGACATGCGTGCGGACTGGGCCTGCAGCAGGTCCAGCAGCGAAGCGGCCTCGCCGGCATAGGCGCCGCCTGGCTGCGCGGCGACGGCTGTGGGCGCCAACGCCATGTCGAAAAATCGGTCCACCGCGTGGGTGCGCTGCGGTGGGTTGTCGCGCAGGCCGCGCAGCAGCCCTTTGGAGTCTTGCAGGTCTTGCTGCGCTTCTTCGATGCGCGCTGCGCAGTCGGCGCGCAGTTGTTTGACCAGATCGACCTGCAGGTGCCACAGCGCGTCAATGCGCTCGGAGCACACGTCGAACCAGACGTCGCTCAGGTCGCTGTCGAGCACCGCGCCCGGCCGGGCCACGCACAGCGTGCGGCGCAGACGCTCGAGCTGCGCCACGCTGGGCGCCAGTTGCTGCTGGTCCCACCGGGTGCGCAGCACGGGGTCGGCAAACTCGGCAAAGATGCGCAGGCTGCGCTCCTGCGCGTCGATGAGGTGCAGCACGCGCTGCTGGTGCGCCTCGCTGCCGGCGCCCGATGCGTACAGCAGCGCGCCCAGGGCCCGCTCCTGCCCCGCCTCTTCCTGTGCCTGCACCAGGTGCAGCAGGCCCACCAGCAGGCGCGACACGCTGGGCAGGCCCGCCGCGTCGGCCACGTGGAACACCAGCTCAATCAGACCCGCAATCAGATGGCTGTATGCGGCGATGGAGTCATGGGCCGACATCGCCTGCCGCTCGACCTGGCTGCGCAAGGCCGCCAGTGACTCTATGCCCAGCAAGGCCCAGGCCATCAGCGACAGCGCCTTGGCTGTGGCTCCCTGCGCAGGCTCGACGTGCTCCGCAAACACCTCGCGCAACCGCGTCTCCAGCAGCACGACCTCGTCCACCATCTTGCGGCGCACGTCGGCAAAGCGCTGGCCCTTGGAAGCCAAATACACACCGGACGCTCCGCGCTCGCGCTGCAGGCCCTGGATCAGCTGCCCCACCACGTCCACCAGCTCTGCACGGCTGGCCAGGTGCCGCACGGCGTCGATCTCCAGTTGCTTGGACCGCAGGACGAGGTTCGAAACGGACAAAGTCGCCACCGGGTCAAGCATGCAGGTTTCCTGGGTTCGTTGTTTCAGGGGCGACTGCGCGTTGCGGCGCGCCGTCGTCGGGTCATGGAGGGTCAGGCCACAGCCACGCTGACCCGGCCGCCATCCACCCGCACATTGTGAGCCCGTACAGACTGCTCCGGCGTCTCGATGCATTCACCGGTGAGCAGATCGAAATGGTTTTTGTACATCGGCGACGCCACCACGACGCGGTCGCCGATGTTACCGATCAGCCCGCGCGACAGCACGCTGGCGCCGGACTTGGGGTCCACATTGTCGATGGCGAAGAAGCGGTCGGCGCCCAGTCGGAACACCGCCACGTGGCGGTCGGCGACCAGTGCGCACACGCCGGTGCTGGGCAGGATGTCGTCGACCGCGCAGATATCGGTCCAGGCGAGGGTTTCTTCAGTGCTTTGGGGAAGTGCGCTCATGGCGTGATGCTTTCAAAAGTGGGTTGCGCATGCGGTGGGAGCGCAGCCGTCCATCAGGCCGGCTCCGCGCTCCGCGCTCAGGCTGCCTGGGCGATGGGGATGACCTTGGCTGCACCACGCACGCGTTCGTCGGCGGTGGCAGGCCGGATCTGACCGCGCTCTTCCACGAACAGCACGTTCTCGTCGCCCTTATCGCTGTTCACGAACGAGCGGAAGCGCTTGCGCGTTTCGGGGTCGGTCACAGCGGTCTTCCATTCGCACTGGTAGGTGTCCGCCACATGCTGCATCTGTGCTTCGAGCTCGGCGCACAGGCCCAGGCTGTCCTTGATCAGCACGTCCGTGAGGTAGCCCAGGCCGCCTTCGAGGTTCTCGCGCCAGGTGCTGGTGCGCTGCAGCCGGTCGGCGGTGCGCACGTAGAACATCAGCACCCGGTCGATCATGCGCACCAGGTCTTCCTTGTTCAGGTCGGACGCAAACAGCTCTGCGTGGCGCGGCTTCATGCCGCCGTTGCCGCAGATGTACAGGTTCCAGCCCTTTTCAGTGGCGATGATGCCGATGTCCTTGCCCTGCGCCTCGGCGCATTCACGCGTGCAGCCGGACACGCCGAACTTGATCTTGTGCGGCGAGCGCAGGCCCTTGTAGCGGTGCTCCAGCTCTACCGCAAGGCCCACGCTGTCGCCCACACCGTAGCGGCACCAAGTCGAGCCCACGCAGCTCTTGACCGTGCGCAGCGACTTGCCGTACGCATGGCCCGACTCGAAGCCGGCGGCAATCAGCTCTTCCCAGATGGTGGGCAGTTGCTCGACGCGTGCGCCGAACAGGTCCACCCGCTGGCCGCCCGTGACCTTGGTGTACAGGCCGTATTTCTTGGCCACCTGGCCCACGGCGATCAGGCCGTCGGGCGTGACCTCGCCGCCGGGCATGCGCGGCACCACCGAATACGTGCCGTCCTTCTGGATGTTGCCCAGGTAGTAGTCGTTGCTGTCCTGCAGGCCCGCCAGCTCCTTCTTGAGCACGAACTCGTTCCAGCACGACGCGAACACGCTGGCCGCCACAGGCTTGCAGATGTCGCAGCCCAGGCCTTTGCCGTGCTTGGCCAGCAGGTCGTCGAAGCTCTTGATCTCGCCCACGCGCACCAGGTGGTAGATCTCCTGACGCGAATATGCGAAGTGCTCGCAGATGTGGTTGTTCACAGCCATGCCGCGGCGCGACATTTCCATCTTCATGACCTGCGTGACCAGGGGCACGCAGCCGCCGCAGGTGGCACCCGCCTTGGTGCAAGCCTTCATCTCGGCGATGGTGCAGGCGCCCTCGCCCACCGCGGCGCAGATGGCGCCCTTGGTGACGTTGTTGCACGAGCAGATCTGCGCTGCATCGGGCAACGCTTCCACGCCCAGGCCGGGCTTGGCCTTGCCGTCGCTGGACGGGAAGATCAGGAATTCGGGGTCTTCAGGCAGCGCGATGCCGTTCAGTGCCATTTGCAGCAGAGTGCCGTATTCGGTGGCATCGCCGATCAGCACGGCGCCCAGCAGTTGCTTGCCGTCCTCGCTGATCACGATCTTCTTGTAGATCTGGCGGCGCTCGTCCACGTACTGGCACGTGCGGCTGTGGGGCGTGCGTCCGTGTGCGTCACCGATGCTGGCGACATCCACGCCCATCAGCTTGAGCTTGGTGCTCATGTCGGCGCCCACGAAAGCGGCGTCGGCGTCGCCCGCGATGTGGCGTGCTGCGACGCGGGCCATGTCGTAGCCCGGGGCCACCAGGCCGAAGGTCTGCTCGTTCCACGACGCGCATTCGCCGATGGCGTACACGTCGTGGTCGCTGGTGCGGCAGGCGCTGTCGATAGCCACTCCTCCGCGCGGGCCGACGGCCAGCAGGGATTGGCGGGCCAGCTCGTCGCGCGGGCGGATACCTGCAGAGAACACGATCATGTCGGTCTCGAGATAGGTGCCGTCGGCAAACACCATGCGGTGGCGCGCGCGGGCACCATCGGTGATCTCCTGCGTGTTGCGGCCGGTATGCACGGTGACACCCAGCTCTTCGATCTTGGCCTGCAGCACACGGCCGCCGCCCTCGTCCACCTGCACGGCCATCAGTCGCGGGGCGAATTCGACCACGTGGGTTTCCAGTCCCATGTCGCTCAGCGCCTTGGCGCATTCCAGGCCCAGCAGGCCCCCGCCCACGACCACACCGGTCTTGGACTTGGCGCCCGATGCCTGCATGGCTTCCAGGTCTTCGATGGTGCGGTAGACGAAGCAGTGCTCACGGTCGCGCCCGGCCACCTGCGGCACGAAGGGGTTGGAGCCGGTGGCCAGCACCAGCTTGTCGTAGGTCAGCACTTCGCCGTCGGCCGTGGTCACGGTGCGGGTGCGGCGGTCTACCGAGGCGGCCCGTGCGGCCAGGCGCAGCGTGAAGCCGGTACGCTCGAAGAATCCCGACTCAACCAGGGAGAGTTCATCGGCCGAGGTGCCGCTGAAGAAGGCGGAGAGGTGCACCCGGTCGTAGGCAGCGCGGGGCTCCTCGCACAGCACGGTGACTTCCACGCCGGTCATGCCGGTTTCCGCCAGGCTTTCGAGGAACTTGTGGCCCACCATTCCGTGGCCGATGAGAACAATTTTCATGATCGTGGTCCTGCAATGACCCGGCTGACCTGGAGAGCTCGGAGCAGGATGGGCATGCGTTACCGGACCGTGGGGTCGGCGCCGCACCCTCACCCTCCGCGGTAGCACGGGTGTGGTTTGGAACAACCAGGCGAAGAGGCATCGAAGCCAAGGCCACCTGGGTTCCGCCATCATTAGCGGAGGGTTGTTGTCGGTCCCACCGGCAGCTTTACCAACGGGGTTGCTCTCTCATCGCAATATCCATGCCGAGGTACCATTGCCCCGAAAGCCCGGCTCTGCGCGCCTTCCAGAGATGGCGCTGCAGGCGCGGGCCGCACAGAATCCGCGGTGTCGCATCAATGCGGTGCAGGGCATCCCCAACATAGGGCGATGCCAGAAGTCAGTCGGTGCATGGCGGTGGGTGGTCTACGGAGCTCTGGCGGGTGGGCAACCCGCAGAAGGTCGACGGGCGACGGCGCAGTTTCTGTGGCCCAGCAAACCAGCCAGCGTGGGCCCCGGCTGGCTGCAGCGCCTGTCTGCGGCCAATTTTTCGTTTTCAAATCCGTCACGCGGGCGCAAACTCCAGCCACCAGCGGTAGCCCAGGGACAAAAACTCCCCCTCCGAGAGACCACCACCATGACCGAACGCAGATCCACGTCAGACCGGCGCAGCGGCGCAGACCGCAGGCAAGAGGAACAAGGCCCTCCCAGCAACTACGAGCGGCGCCGCACGGTCGAGGCCCGGCAGCCCGAGTTGACCGAGCTGCACTTGAGCGACGAAGAGCTTCACGCGCTGGGGTTCACGCCAGACGCGCCGGCACCCAAGAAACCACAAGGATCGGCCTGATCCGATCCACGCAGCGGTAGCGGCCTGTGAAAGGCGCGCTCCGGGTCAGAGCTCTCAGTGGTCGGTATCGGCCACAGCGATCACCCGGTGCGCCACCATGTCCAGCGCGGGCCGGGTGTTGCCCTGCTTGTCCGTCCACACCTTGGGCACCAGGCTGCCTGCGACGGCCAGCGCATCGCCGTCACGCAGGTGGTGCAAGGATGCGCGCACATCGCTGTCAAACGCGATCACGTTCACAAACAAGGTTTCGCCGTCCGCCGTGGTGGCGCGCACCTTCGCCACGGTGAAGGGCTTGCCCGTCTTGTCGGTCCGCTGCTCGGCATCGCCGTACAGACGCCCTGACACCAATCCATCGATCATGTGAGTCCTTGACCCCGAGGACGCACGGCGCGCGCGCAGCAACGAGGACTGGTTGTTTGTGGGCGCCTGCTGAGGCGGGCCATGGAGGACACGGCTGCAGTACCCGGGGGATGAGGAGCGGCGATTCGACAGCGCCAGCAAAAAAGCCCAGAACCTTTCGGTTCTGGGCTTTTGCTATCAATGGTCGGCGTGGCGGGATTCGAAATACCGCGTGAAACCCGCTTCAAACCTAGCAAAAGTCCAAAAGGCGTTTAGGGTTGCCCCTAAAGTTGCCCCATGCACCAAATTGTTGCGATTGTCCCACAGCTGCGATTGCGTCAGTTCAACGGGCCGGACTGCCCTGGCTCGTCACCCTGCATGACGTTATTCACCGTGGCCTGGCGCACCATCAAAACGAACTCTTTTTCATAGTCTGAGCGCGCGGCGTGCGCTGGCCCGTGGTCTGCGATGTCGCAGAACGCCATGTACTCGTTCATGATTTCGATCTTGTTTTCGGACTGGCGCACGGCCGCCAGCAGCAGCGCGTTGACGGATTCCAGCAGCGCAATCGTCTGTGACGCCCTCTCCTGCTGAAACTCCATCTGCTCCTGCAGCAGGTTCACCTGTTCTTGCAACGTCAGTTCATCAGCCATGCGGGACTCCTTCATTCAACAAAAATTGGCAGCTCGATCTGCCGGGTGGGGTCCTGCGGGCCGTGCTTGAACAGCGCGACCGGCGGTAACTGGATCAGGGCCTCCGCCTGCTCAATCGTGCCGCGCAGCCAAGCATCCCAGTCACCCTTTTCTAACGGCACAACGGTGCGCTTGTCCTGCATGTGGGGCGGGCGCTTGGGGTCGGGCCGGTGCATCAGCCTCAGCAGCGGATGCACGTCGCAGTTCTGCGTGACCATGGTGAAGTTGGACAACACCTCGCCAGTGGCCGGGTCGGTCCACTCGTTCCACAGGCCGGCCAGGCCCCACGGCTCGCCATCGGCGCGGGAGAACTGCCACGCGGTGTGCACGCCGTCTTGCCAATACGGCTCGACGTAGCTCTGCGCGGGGATGATGCAGCGCTGACCACGGCGCCACGGGCCGCCGTAGGTCCACGATTTGGCCATCCCCTCGCGCCTTGCGTTGACGGTCGACAACCGCTTGCCGTCCTTGCCCTTGGGTATGCTGGTTTGAGAGTCCGGCGGGATCATGCCCCACTGGCCCACAACAAGCTCCGCAGCCTGCCCAGCGCCCCGCAAGAACGGCCCACGGTACAGCGGGCTCATCTTGTCGCGCCACTCTTCCTCAGGCAGATCACCGAAGTGCAGAACAAGCTGCTCACGGCCGGGGACTTCGTAGAAGGTGCACATGCAGCACATTCTGCCGCGCATGAGATACACTGTAAATATGTACAGTCTTTTGGATTCCCCACTGCCGGTGCCCTATGACGTGGCCGTGCAGTCGCTCGCTCTGCCGATCTGCGGCGTGAGCGTGCGCGCGGGTTTTCCGTCGCCAGCAGATGATTTTGTGGTGGAGCGGCTGGACATCATGCAGCTGCTGGTGGTGCACCCCCAAGCCACCTACTTCTGGCGTGTAAAAGGCGACTCCATGCGCGATGCTGGGATTGAAGACGGCAGCATCATTGCGGTGGACAAGGCAGTACGGCCGAAGCATGGGCTCATCGTCGTGGCAATCGTGGACGGCGAGTGCACGGTGAAGTACCTCTACCAACGCGCAGGCCGCATCAAGCTGCGTGCGGCCAATCCCACGTATCCGGACATCATCCCCCGCGACAGCCAGACGATTGACGTGTGGGGCGTGGTGCGTGGATGCGTGAAGATTTTCCCGACCTCCTGACTGGAACGCCTGCGCGTGAACCTGTATGTACGCCCTGGTCGATGGGAACAACTTCTATGTGAGCTGTGAGCGCGTGTTCCGGCCCAGCCTGCAGGGCCGGCCAGTGGTGGTGCTGAGCAACAACGATGGCTGCGCCATTGCGCGATCCAACGAGGCCAAAGCGCTGGGCATCAAGATGGGTGCGCCATGGTTTCAGATCCAGCACATGGAGGACACGCACGGCCTGGTGGCCCTGAGCGCGAATTTCACGTTGTACGGGGACATGAGCAACCGCATGATGAGCCTGGCCGCCGGCCTGGGGCCCACGCAAGAGATCTACTCGATTGACGAGAGCTTTGTCGGGCTGCATGGCATGCGCGGCGACCTCACGAAGCGCAGCCGGGCCATAAGGGAGCGCATCGACCGCTGGGTGGGCATTCCCTGCGGCGTAGGCATTGCGCCCACGATGACGCTGGCCAAGCTGGCGAACCACATCGCGAAGACGGCAGAGCGCAAGCCCGGCAGCTACCCCAGCGAACTGGCCCAAGTCTGCAACCTGACCGCCCTGCCCGCTCAGGATTTCGAGGACGTCCTGGCGGCGACGCTGGTGGAAGAAGTGTGGGGCGTAGGCCGCAAGATCGGCGCGCAGCTGCACGAGGGCGGCATTCACACAGTGCTGGACCTTGTGCGCATGGACCCGGCCACCGTGCGCCGGCGCTGGAGCGTCGTACTGGAGCGCACAGTGCGGGAGCTGCAAGGCATGCAGTGCATGCAGCTGGACGATGCGCCGGACCCCAAGAAAGAAATTGCATGCACTCGATCATTCGGCAGCACCGTGACGGATCTTCCCCCGCTGGTCGAGGCCGTGAGTGAGTTTGCAAGCCGGGCCGCGGAGAAGCTGCGCAAGCAGGACAGCCTGGCCAGCCAGTTGCTCGTTTTCTGCCACACATCGCCGTTTCGCGATGGGCCGCGGTTCAACAAGTCGGTTGTGGTGCCGCTGCGCAGGCCCACGGCAGACACGGGGAAACTTGTATGGGCTGCGGCCGCCGGGATGCGGCGCATGTACGAGCCAGGCTTTCGGATGGCAAAGGCTGGGGTGATGCTGCTGGACCTCGTCCCGAGCAGCCTTATGCAAGGCGAGTTGGACCTGGAAGATGAAGACCACCGCGACCGCAGCAAGCTCATGAAGGCTATCGACTCGCTGAACAACCGTTACGGTAAGGGGACAGTGCACTCAGCAGCGACGGGTGGAAGCGTCAACGCCACGAAGGACTGGGGGATGAGGCAGGAAAGGCGCACACCGCAATACACCACATGTTGGGAAGATGTGCCAATCGCGCGGGCTTAGCACTCAGCTGCAGGGGTCTCACTCGGCGATTTGGACCTGCCGAAGAGCCTCCTCTCCACAGGTAAAACAGGTCACTCGCATCAAACCGGTGACCGACTTGGGCATCCACAGGAAATGGTAGGGCGCACGCCCATCCGCGTAACCAAGCACGATCTCATTTGCCCCGCATTTGAGGCATTCCAAGAAGAGGTCCGGCCCGGTGGACGTGCCTGAGACATGTGCTGCCACAAGGGGGTTTGCATCCATGAATTCACTCTACAGAAAAGCGTTGCAACAAAAAATCCTGTTTAGAAAGGAAATGCAACATTAAAACTGTCTGACAAAGAGGCATTTATGCAGGTGTAACAGTATTGTTATGCAACACAACCTTCAACCCTTCGTCAACAGAGACCCTGTGTTCCAGCCGCTCGACTTGTCCGCGAAGTGGACTACTGGGGTCATTTCAAAAGTGCGCTCCGTCCGAGTGGCGGCGCTTTCCGGAACTCACGTGTATCAGGATGGTGACTACGTCCTGCCCCAAGCCATCGGCGTTTTGGAGTTGATGGGACATAGAGAAGGAGCAGTACGAACCGAACTGCTGATTGGCTTTTCGATCGCTGAGCATTTACCCCCACCTATGTTCTATCTGGACGACGCGCGGGCCCTCGGCACGATGTCATTGCCGGCTACATTCCTCGGTGCGTTTTTGCAGGTCGCTCAGCTCCCCAGCGCTCATTTCAGGATCAGCAGCAACGGTGAGTTGAACGCGCTGGCTTCCGATCCGGCGATGTTCCAACAGATCGGGGATCAATTTCGCTCGGTGTCGCAGGTACTGGAAGGATGACTCCGCCCGACGCTTGCGTGGCAGATGCTAAATTCTTTATCATTAAGGTGCCGCCCGCCCCGGGGGGCCCCCCTTCTTGCAATTGCCAGTTGAAGCCCGCCACAAGCGGGCTCTTTTTTGACTATCGAGCTAATCTGCAGCGCAAAGATGCCGCACCTAATCACCGTACTCGTCGCAGCAATTCATTCAGAGGCCACTGCTGGTCGTTCTTCGCCCAAGCGCATAGAACTGGGGCCGACCGAGTTCCAGGAATTTCAGGCCGCATACCGCATGGCGCTTGCTGCGGTACTGCACGACGTAGGAGACGTTCACCCTACATCGTTGCTTGAGGTGCCAATAGTGCAGATGTCAGAGCCAGGCGCTGCGCTAGTCCGCACGGACGGTCGGCGTGGTACGTTGGTACTCTAATTTGATTGCATTGGAGAACAGCTGTGCCACAAGACTTCCTAAAAGAACTCGTCAATCTGCCACTTCCGCAGACTTTCCACGATGAAGCGTCAATCGACAAAGTTCGGGTACTCGTTGCAGCTGAGCTAGTCGAGGCAAGTCTGCCGCCGCCAGGTGACTCGGGGTCAGCCACCGTCACCTACATCACACCAGTGGGCAGAGCAACCGCAGCAGGGCCTCGACGCCCCCAGCGGTGAAAGCGTAGTTCCCACCGCAATACGGTGAGCGTGCCCGCAGCCGGCCAACAAAGCGCATCGAAATCCCGTCAAATCCCGTCATGTCGGGCAACCTGCAAAACGGCCACGAGCCCGCACCAGGCCTTACGCTGGCTAGGGTCGGCAGGGTCAGCAAAAACGGCCTATCAAGAGGGTAGGCGCGGCGGGGTCTCGACTGCGCGCCAGCGGGCCTGACGGGGGTTCGGCGGTCAATCGGTCGTCTGTGGGGAGTGAGAGGTGCGAGCGGCCAGAGGGGTGGCTCCCTCAGAGCTAGGCTCGCTCTGAGCCAACGCGCAACAGTGTGCCGCCTCACGCTCGCGGAGCGTGGCCAAGCTGTAGGGAAAAGGAGAACCACCCGGGGCCCAGGCCTAGCTGGTCAAGGCAAAGCTTGAGTGTCGATGGCTAAGCGGGCTTGTACATCGTCTTCCACGTTTCTGGAAGCAATCGATACGTCCACTCGCTAGTGCCGTGAATGTGGGCGTCCGTGACAGTTGTATTCAGGCTGGACGCCAAGTGCCCGTCGATCGCAGCCTTGACGACGGTTTTGCCGATTTTGTTGAGTTCCGGCGATGACGCCAGCGCGGCGGCAACTCCAATTAGAACTGCGGTGAGTCCGTCGAGCTGACAGCCGCGTTTTTTGAAAGCTTCCTGCGTCTGCAAGAGGGCATCGGTCAAGGTTGCGAGCGATTCTTCCAGCTGCGCAACTCGCGCCTGTAGCTGTGCCATTTCTGAGATGTCGCCTGTGGCCATTTGTGCCCCTGCTGTGTTTATACAGGGCAAATCGTCTCAGATGTCCGGTGCTCGGCACGTAGGCGTTGCCCCCGTCATCGTGCAATTCAGCGAGAGGATCAAGCATCTGCCTTTGCGCCATCACGGGGGAGTATCTCCCCTGCGTTACCGCATGCTTCACATTGGCCCGATCTTGTCGGCAGGACCAACCGCAACGCATTGCGGGGTAAACGCAGGTAGCTATCTATTTGGTAGCATCACCCTCACCGTCTCCCACGGTGTAGGGCTCGAAACGCACGACTTCCTCACCCAGCCACGCATTCAGCTCACTGAAACGCGCCTGCAACGGCACGATCTCATTGCGGGCAAAGACTTCGGCGGCGGGTCGCACGGCACCGAAGCCGCCGGTATTGCTGGGCACCACGCCCATGAGTTGGGGCGGGATGCGGTGGGCCGCCAGCAGGTCATCGCGGCTCACGTTCTTGATGTTGAAAAACTCGTCCTTCGCGGCCACCTCGGACAGGGGGATCACCTGGATGCCGTCCTTCTTTCCGTTGGGCGCATGCATGAACAGATTTTTGAAGTTGCCCGGCCCCTTGCTCTTCTTGAGGGCATCGCGCAGCGCGTCGACGTCGCCCTGCTGCTGGGCTGCATCCGACAGGTACAGGATGAAGCCGGCGTGCGAGCCGTTGTTGTAATACTTGCGGCGGAACAGGGTGGCTGACTCGTTGAGCCAAGCCGACTGCAGCGCGGCCAGGTACTCGGGCAGGCCGTACACCTCCTGATTCACATCCGGCTCCATCAGGTGGAAGACCGCCCCGCGCTTGAATTCGTGTTCGGTCCTGTAGCCCTGCACGAAGAAATAGTTATCCAGCTCCGAGCCGCGCCGCATGTACTTGGCCAGGGAGTGGCGCAGGCTCAGCGAGCCGCCCAGCCGGTTGCGCGGGCGCTCAAGGTAGGCATTGCCGAAGGTGAGAAAGTCCAACGCAAATTTGCTAAAAGTCGCGCGGTCCAGCAGCTTGTGCGGCTTGAACGTGCTGGCCAGCACGTTGCGTTTCACATAGAGCGCGCTCGCATGGTGCGGGCTCGCGCGGAACGACTTGGCCAGGCCGTCCCAGCTCAATGGCGGCTCGTACCACTTCCCATTGATCCAGCTCTCCACGTAGTCCAGCATCTCCCCCTGCATGACGGGCGCGGGCTCGCCGAAGGTGAACGCCTCGATCTGCGAGCGCTCGCCCGTGGCTGGCGTGGTGGTGGCGGCCGTGTCGGCCTGGCTGGTGCCAGCTGTCATCAGAAAATCTCCATGAGTGATTGATTGGCGCTGGAACTGCCTTCCAGCGGCTCGTTGTCGAGTGCGTGCATACAGGCCCATGCCAGATCCGCGTGCCCGGTTTGTTCGGTGCGGCCGGCGGTGTAGGTAGCCTGGCTACCGCTGGCGGTCAAGGTGCGCTTGATCGACATGAAGGCCTGCGCCAGGTCGATGCCCACGGCGCCGTTGTCAAACTCCAGCCGGCCTTTGCTGATGATGCTTTTGGCCTTGAGCACCAGCATGGTTTTGACTTCCACCGAATAGTTGATGGCCTTGGCCGCCGGGTAGAACTTGCTGACCAGCTCGTACACGCCGCGGCCCATGCCGGTGGTGTCGATGCCTATGTGCGCGACGTTGTAGCGCTCCGTGATCTTCTTGATGGCATCGGCCTGTGCTTCGTAGTCCAGCCCGCGGAACTGCTGGGTTTCCAGCACCCGGAATTTGCCGCCAGGCGCTGCGGGCGGGGCCAGCACCACCAGCCCGGCCGAGTCGCCAGTGCGCGACGGGTCGTAGCCCACCCACACCGGCCGGTAGCCGAACGGCCGCAGCGTCAGCTGGTGCACGTCGGTCCACTCCACCCAGCTGTCGACCATGCAGGCCTGCAGCTCCGAGAGCGGGAAGATGCTGAACGTGTCGTCCATGAATCCGCACATCAGCAGGTTTGCGAATTCCTCGGGGCTGTACTCGTGGCGCAGTTCCTCGATATCGAACAGGTTGCACCCGCCGTGCATGGCGTCCAAGATCGTGACGATCTGGCGCCAAATCTTGTCCTCACCCGTGAAGCCGCCGGCCAGGTGCGTGTGCGAAAGATCGAGCTTGATGCGGTCGGACTTCGCGCGCTTCCTGTTGTAGCGGTCACCGCTCCACAGCGCGTAGGCCGGGTGCTGGATGCTGGATGGCGTGGAGAAGTAGGTTTTGCGCCAATGCTTGTGCATCGCCATGCCCGACGCCACCTTGTTCAGCTCGTCAAACTTGCGCGTCCAAAAGCACTCGTCAAAGTAGAAATTGCCGTGGTAGCCCTGTGCCGTCAGCGCATTGGTCCCCAAGAAATACAGCGTGGCGCCATTGCTCAATACGATCGGATCGCCCGACAGCTCCACCCCGCAGGCCTCTTTGGCAAAGGCAATGATGTACTGCTTGAAAATGTGCGCCTGGGCCTTGGATGCCGACAAGAAAATCTGATTGCGCCCAGTCTCCAGCGCATCAGCCAGCGCCTCCCGGGCGAAGTACCACGTCGCGCCGATCTGCCGTGACTTCAGGATGAAGCGCGTGCGCTGATCGTGCGCGGCGCGCCAGGTCTGCTGGTACCCGAACAGGGAGCCCGCGAAACAGTCCAGCAGCAGCTGGTGCTCGTTCTCATCGAAGTGGTTGCGCTCGGGCTGCTTCTTGGGCTTGTCGTTGCGCCGGTTGACGTTGGGATTGAGGTCCGCTTCCTTGCCGGTTTTCTCGTACTTGTGCACGCGGGCCAGGCGCTCAATCTGCCGGCCGAGCAGGTCGATTTCTTTGAAGTCGCCGCCGGTCTTGTTGTCCTTCATGACCAGCTGCGCCATGCGCGTTTCAATCACCGCTTCGACCCGCTCCACGGGTTGCGCCTTGTCCCACTGTTCGGCATCCTTCCACCCCTGCACGGTGGAGCGCGGCTCCTCGATATACGCCGCAATGGTCGTGATCGCCCACCCCTGCCAGAACAGGTGCCGCGCCGCGCGGCGCTTATCGGCCGCCAGGCCGGGACCGGGCAAGGTGGAAAAGGGCAAGGTTTTGGCGATGGCGTCTGCAGACATGGCGCCAAGTTTGGGCCGCCAACCTGTGAAAAAGCACACGCTCCCCTGCCCTACTGCATGTGCCTGAACGCTGCACATGCGGCATTGATTGATGGGTTCGCGCGACGGCGAGACGATGGCAACCACTGCAAACCATCGCACTCAACGCAACCGAGGAACCCACCACCATGGCATCCAAAACCACCGCGGCCAGCACTGACAAGCCGCTCAAATCGCGCTTCTTCCGCGTGGCCACCGAAGGCGCCACCACTGACGGCCGCGCCATCACCCGCGACCAGATCAACCAGATGGCAAAGAACTTCGACCCGGCGAAGTACGGCGCCCGGGTGTGGGTGGAGCACATGCGCGGCCTGTACGCCGACAGCCCATTCCGAGCGCACGGCGACGTGCTCGCAGTCGAGGCGCGCGACGTCGAAGACGGCAAGCGCGCGCTGTTCGCGCAAATCAAGCCGCTGCCCGAGTTGGTGGCCATGAACAAGGCCGGCCAGAAGATCTACACCAGCATCGAGGTGCACCCCAAGTTCGCCGACTCGGGCGAGGCATACCTCACGGGCCTGGGTGTGACCGACAGCCCGGCCAGCTTGGGCACCGAGGTGCTGACCTTCGCGGCGCAAAAGCCCGAAGCCAGCCCGTTCACCAAGCGCAAGAGCGAGGCCGGCGCGCTGTTCAGTGAAGCGGTGCACACCGAACTGGTTTTCGAGGAAGACGAGACGCCCGAGGCCGAGCCCAAGGCGTCGAAGTTCTCCACTGTGATGGATGGCTTGGTGAAGCGATTCACCGGTAAGGCGAAAGACGACGACGCCCGCTTTGCCGAAGTGCTCAAAGGCTTTGAAGCATTCGGCACCTACGCCGAAGAGCAAGAGAAGGCGCACGACGACTTGAAGGCAGACCACGCCGCCCTGGCCGAGAACTTCACCGAGCTGTCGGGCAAGCACGACGCCCTGGTGAAGCGCCTTGAAGAAACCCCCGAGTCGGGCTTTACCGCACGCCCACCTGCAAGCGGCGGCGACGGCGCACCGAAGACCGACTGCTGATCCCCAATCGCTCCCAAACCACCCCAATCAAACCCCAATCCCTCCCCCTGGAACACCGACATGCACGCCATCACCCGCCAGGCCGTTTCGGCCTATGCATCCCAACTCGCCACCCTGAACTCCGTGCCCAGCGCGGGCGAGAAATTCACCGTCGCACCCACCGTAGCGCAGACCCTGGAAACCAAGATTCAGGAGTCCGCGGACGTGCTCAAGCGCATCAATATCGTGCCCGTGCGCGAGCAACAGGGCGCAAAGCTGGGCCTGGGCATCGGCGGCCCCGCAGCCAGCCGCACGAACACGAAGCTCAAAGACCGTGCCACGCGCGATCTTTCCACGCTGGACGGCACCCAGTACCACTGCTTCCAGACCAACTTCGACACCCATCTGGACTACGCCAAGCTCGACATGTGGGCGAAGTTCAAAGACTTCCAAACCCGTGTGCGCGATGCCCTCATCATTCGCCAGGCCCTCGACCGCACCATGATCGGTTTTAACGGGGTGGCCGCAGCTGCTGAAACCGACATCGCGGCAAACCCCATGCTGCAGGACGTCAACAAAGGCTGGCTGCAGCAACTGCGCGAGACGGCGCCCGAGCGCGTGATGGACGAAGGTGCGGCAGGCGCTGGCGCCATCAAGGTGGGCGATGCTGCAGGCGCGCATTACAAGAACCTCGACGCGCTGGTGATGGACGCCCTCAACCTGCTGGACCCCTGGTTCCACAACGACACCAGCCTGGTTGCGATGGTCGGCCGCGACCTGCTGCACGACAAGTATTTCCCGCTCGTCAACGTCAAGCAGGCACCCACCGAGCAGCTGGCCGCGCAGGTCATCATGGGCCAAAAGGCCATCGGCAACGTTACGGCGGCGGCCGTGCCCTTCTTCCCGGGCGCGTCCATCCTCATCACCAGCTGGGACAACCTGTCCATCTACTGGCAGGAGGAAACCCGCCGCCGCATGTTCACCGACAACGCCAAGCGCGACCGGTACGAGAACTACGAAAGCGTGAACGAAGCCTACGTGGTGGAAAACCTGGGCAAAGCGGTGCTGTTGGAAAACATCGAGCTGGCCTGAGCGGGGCGCCATGACATCTCCCGCCCGAGCCCACAAAATGCGCGTGCTGGCCGAGCTGTCGGCCAGGGCCGCGCCCTACGGCCACGAGGTCCGGGGCACCGCCTACGAGCTGATGCTGCGCCAGCTCGCTGAACACAAACGGCTGCTCAAAAGCATCCAGTCCGTGGAACGCAAGATCGAGGCAAAGCGCGAGCTGCTGGCCGTGTACGACGAATACCTGGCCGGCGCGCTCGCGGGCGGCCAGGGCGCGCACGACATGGTGCTGGTCACGCTGATGGTGTGGCACATGGATGCCGGTTCCTGGGTTCGCGCCCTGGAGCTGGCCCGCTATGTGATCGCCCACGGCCTGGCGATGCCGTCCGAATACACGCGCACGCCGGCCGTGATCTTGATCGACATGGCCGCCACCGCGGCGCTGGATGGAAAGCTGTGTGGAGATGAGGCAGTGCGCGTCCTCGCAGATGTCGCGCAGCTGACCGAAGCCCACGACGCGCCCGACCAAGCCCGCGCCAAGCTGTTCAAGGCCATCGGCTATGCCGTGGTGGGCCGCACCCCGACGACAACGCCCGACTACACAACGGTGGACGAAACCAAGGCCCGCGCGGCCATGGCGCAGTTTGTCCGTGCAAACGAACTGTTCGCGCAGGTCGGCGTGAAAAAAGACATGGAGCGCTTGGAGCGACGTTTGAAGAACGCCGCGCCAGCCTCCTGACCGAGCGTACCCCGCACCCTGGCGGCTCCGGGTGCCGCGACCCAAGGGCGCAAGCCCAGCGGTCAACGCACCCGGACCACCGCCACCTTATTCCCCCCACCCCGAGGCCTACCCCGTGAGTTTCGTAGCCACAGCCAAACCCCCCGTTGTCGGTGCAGAGCTGCCCGTGCAAAACCACTCGTGGTTTCCTGCCATCTCGCCCGACCGCCTGCGCCTGGCTTGCCGCCTGGATGGCACCGTCACGCCAGACCGCTTGCGCCTGGCGCTGGTGGCGGCCCTGCGCAGCGTAAACGGCGAGCTGCGCGCCTGGCGCGATGCGCACCAAGCCATGGGCTATGCCTCGCTGTCGGCCGTGCCATGCGATGAAATGGACGGCGCCAGCGAGAACGAAGCGCGCTATCTCCTGGCCGTCTATTCCCATGTGCAGGCCGACCTGGCCGAGGCGTATCGCGACATCAACACCACGCCATCGAGCGACGGCAAAGGCGACCGCATCAAAGAAAAGATCGAGAGCCGCGCTGAC
The DNA here is from genome assembly GCF_964253015.1 of Acidovorax sp. LjRoot194. Classification (NCBI taxonomy): domain Bacteria; kingdom Pseudomonadati; phylum Pseudomonadota; class Betaproteobacteria; order Burkholderiales; family Comamonadaceae; genus Acidovorax; species Acidovorax sp. LjRoot194. The sequence continues at coordinate 3,556,423 of NZ_CAXUQB020000001.1, forward strand.
GCACACCGCCAGGCCATGCGCTGGGCAATCTCCGACATCCTGGGCATCGGCCGCACGACCGTGGAACTGATCTGATGCCGCAAGCCATCGCCCGTGACTACGAAACGCTCGACCAACTCTGCCTGCGCACCCTCGGGACCACGCGCGGCACGGTCGAGGCCGCGCTGAACCTGAATCCCGGCCTGGCCGCCAAGGGCGTGCACCTGGCGGCCGGCGATGCCGTGCAGCTGCCCGACGCACCCGCCCCGACCACCCGACCAACCATCAACCTGTGGGATTGATCACCATGGACAGCACAAGCATTGCCAAAGCCGTAGGCGTGGAGGTTGCAAAGGCCTCCCCGCCCGTCACCGTCGCCGCCAACCAGCAGGGCGGCTTCTTCACCCTGAGCCCAATCACCACCCTGACGTGCCTATACCTGGCGCTGCAGATCGCCTACTTGGTGTGGAAATGGCAGAACGAACGCGAGGACCGCAACGCCAGGCGCGATGCGGTGCAGCCATGAGCGGCAGCACACGCCAGCGCATCGCCGTCGCGCTGCTGTCACTGTCGGCCGCTGGCTTCGCCACATGGAAGGCCAGCGAAGGCGACGGCCCCACCAGCGTGCGCGCCGATGGCGCGGTGGTGCACCACCCCTACGTGCCCACGGCCGGCGACGTGCCCACCATCGGCCACGGTTCCACGCGCTATGAGGACGGCACGCGCGTAAGTCTTTCCGACACGCCCATCACCCGCCAGCGGGCCGAGCAGCTGGCGCGCAACCTGCACAGCGCCGATGAACTGCGCTTCAAGGCCAGCCTGCCGGACGTGCTGTTGTATCCGGGAGAGTTCGACCTGTATCAAGACTGGGTCGGCCAGTTCGGCAGCGGCAACTGGCGCAAGCCGCAGTCGCCGCGCACTTGGCTGCTTCGGGGGGACTACGTGGGCGCCTGCCACGCGCTGCTGCAGTGGCGGTTTCAGGCCGGCCGAGACTGCCGCCTGCGCGAGAACTGGGGGCCGCAGGGCTGCAAGGGCGTGTGGACACGCCAACAAAAGAGGCATGCGGACTGCATGGCCATTCAATGAAAAAAGCCCTCAAAGCCCTGGCCATCACCGCGCTGGTGCTGGTGCTGCTCGCCGCGGCGGCCCTGGCCGCTGCCTACATCACGTTTTGCGGTGGCCATCCGCACGGGATCTGCTGACATGCTGATCACCATCAAAGCCTACGCCTGGCAGGCCGGCGCACTGGCGCTGGGCGCACTGTTGATCGCGCAAACCTTTCGCCTGCACTCCGAGCAACTGGCCCACCGCGATCTGATCGCCAGCACCGCCCGTGCATCCAAAGCGCGCACGGACGCTGTGCTCACCGATGAACGCGCCACCGCCGCCAATGAATCCACCCACGCAACCCACACCCTGGAGGCATCCGATGTTTTCACCCAAGGCCAGCCGGCGCGCGACGATGCTCTGCGCCTCGATCTGTCTCGCGCTGAGCGGCTGCGCGTCGATGCCGAGCGGCGAGCCGCCACCTATCGCGCGCAAGCCCAAGCCGACGACGCTGCCCGCCGCGGTCTTGCGGATCGACTTGAAACCCTCGACCGCCACATTGTCGAAGGCGTCCAAGTGGTCGGAGAACTCCGAGCGGTTGTTGACAAGCGAGACGCCGAAGTAGTTCTGCTGCGCTCCGTCATCGACGCTGACCGCCAGCTGTTGGAAGGCACGCCCGATGCTCAAGCCCAGTAGCCTGCGCGACCAGCTCACGGCCGCCGTGCCGTGGTTCGCGGCCAATCCCGAGAACCTGACGCTGTTCATCAACGCTGGCCGCATCATCACCACGGGTACCGGCACGCTGTCGTTTGAGTACGCCTACACCCTGCAGGTGGTGGCGCTGGGCTACGCCGGGCACGCCGATGCGCTGGTGGTGCCAATGCTGGAGTGGATATCCCGCAACCAGCCCGAGCTGCTGGACAACCCCGACAAGCGAGAAAAGGCCCTGCGGTTCAACGTCGAGTTTCTGACCGACATCACCACCGACATCGGCTTTGAAATCGACCTAACCGAACGCGTGCTGGTGCGCCCTCGCGCTGGCGCCCCGGCTGGCGCCGTCGAGCTGCACCACGTCGCCGAGCCGCCGCACCCGGTCCACATCGACAAGCCCGAGCACTGGTCCCTGTGGATGCACGGCGAGCTGCTGGCCGAGTGGGACCACGACCCCCGTTGATCCATGGACGATCTGCAGCGCCTGGAAGGGTGGCTTTCTCCACTGCTGGCCAAACTCACCGACGCCGAGCGCCGCGGCCTGGCGCGCGAGGTGGCGCGCGACCTGCGCGCGGGCAACGTGGCCAGCATGCGCGCGCAGCAGACGCCGGACGGTACGCAGTGGGAACCCCGCAAGCCCAATGCCCTGCGCGAGGCACGCGGCGCAGTGCGCCGCAATGCGAAGAAGTCTGCGCCCATGTTCCAGAAGCTGCGGGCCGCCAAGCACCTCAAGGCGCAGGGCCTGACCGATGAAGCAGTGCTGCAGTTCGTGGGCCGGGCTGACCGCATCGCCCGCGTGCACCACTTCGGGCTAGAAGACCGCGTGAAGCCTGGCGGGCCGACATACCGCTACCCAGCGCGGCCCCTGCTGGGCATCACCGAAGCCCAGATGGCGCGGATTCAAGAGCTGGTGCTGTCGCACCTTTCCCGGTAGCGCCACCCTGCGACACAGCCGCATGTGCACGGCGCGCACACAGGCGCAATCGGGTGCGTTTTCGCGCGCACGCGGGCACCATCGATTGCATGGAACGGCCCGTTGCTCAATCTGAATCCCCCCTCGAAATCGGCCGCCGCATAGAAAACATCTTGCGCGCGGGAACAGTGGCCGAAGTGCGCCACGGCAAGCCCGCGCGCTGCCGCGTGCGCAGCGGCGACTTGCTCACCGACTGGCTACCCTGGACCAGCGGCAGCGCGGGCGGTGCATCGCGCCGCCAGTGGTGGCCGCCCACGGTCGGAGAGCAGTGCATGGTGATGGCGCCCGGCGGCGACCTGCTCAACGCCGTAGTGCTGCCTGGTGTCTACAGCGACAGGGCGCCGCAGGGCAGCGAGAACCCCAACGCCTACCGCCTCGACTGGAGCGAAACCGAAGGCATGGAGCACGACGCGGGCGCCGGAATGCTCACCATCACCTGCGAACAAGGCATCACCCTGCGCGTGGGCCAGGCCTTCATAGAGCTGCGCCGGGATCGCATCGTCCTGTCTGCCGGTGGCGGATCTCTGGTGATCGACGCTGAGGGCGCCACCGGCTCGCCCGACGTGCTGGCCGGCGGCATCAGCCTGCGCAACCACGTGCACGGCGGCGTCAAGCAAGGCGACGACGACACCAAAGGCCCCAAATGAACCGCTACACCGGCCACTCCATCACTGGCCTGGAGCACTTGCGCCAGTCCGTGGGCGACATCCTCACCACGCCCATCGGTTCCCGCGTCATGCGCCGGGACTACGGTTCCCTGGTGCCCGAGCTGATCGACCATCCCGACACGCAGACCACGCAGATACGCCTGTTTTCTGCCATCGCAAGCGCCCTGATGCGCTGGGAGCCGCGCATGCGACTGTCGCGCATCCTCGTGGCGCGCGAGGCCGACAAACCGGGCCGCCTGCAGCTGACGCTGGAAGGCACCCACCTGAACGAATACCGCCGCCAGCAGCCGCTGTCCCTGCAGCTCACTGTGACCGGACGCCGTGGCGGTGCTGCATGACAATTCCCGACCTGAACAAGCTGCCGGCGCCCACCGTGGTGGAACCGCTGGACTTTGAAACCATCTACGAAGCCCACCGCGACGAACTGCTGGTGCGCTACCCGGCCGCGGCTGAAGTCATCGCGCTGGAGTCCGAGCCGCTCGCCAAGCTGCTGCAGGCCCATGCCTACCGCGAGCTGCTGTACCGCCAGCGCGTGAACGACGCGGCCCGCGCCTACCTGCTCGCCTTCGCCACGGGCGCCGACCTCGACCACAAGGGAGCCTTCTACGGTGTGCCCCGCCTGCCGGGCGAAACGGATGCACGCTACCGGGTGCGCATCCAGCTGCGCATTCGTGCACTCGCTGGCAACGGCACCCGGGAGCATTACGAACTCGCGGCCATGACTGCATCGCAGAACGTGCGCGATGCCATCGCTACGCAGCCCTGGCCAGGTTCCGTGCGCGTCCAACTGTGGCTGCACGACACCAGCACGGCCGATGCCACACGGGCCGCCGTGCTCGCCGCGCTGAACGCCGACGACGCCCGCCCGCTGGGTGTGCCCGTGTCCGTGTCGCTCGCCCGGCCTCGGGCTATCAACATCACCGCAGGCCTGGTGCGCGAGGCCGGCGCCCCCACGACACTGCTGGCGCAGCTGCAGGCCGCCCTGCCCGCCGCCCTGGCCAGCTACGCGCGCCTGGGCCGCGCCGTGTCGCGCAGCTGGGTGACCACGCGCCTGCACGTGGAAGGCGTCGTGGCCGTGCGCTACCCGGACCAGACCGCACCGGCCGATATCACCCCCATGGCGGACGATGAGTACCCCGTGCTGGGCGCCCTACTGCTGATGGATGAGGGCATGCAGTGACCACCACCGCCCCCCCGTCGCGCCGGCACCTGCTACCCCCGCAGGCCACGCCGCTGGAACGCGCCATTGACCAAAGCGCCCCCCAGTGGGACGCCCTGGCCGCCGCGATCGGGTTGCCCAGCACAGGCACACCCGATGTATTCATGCCCTGGCTCGCAGCCGAATACGGCCTCGCAGAGTTCGCACCTTACTTCGACACCGTGCCCGAGCTGCTGACCGAAGGCCTGCCTTGGCTGTTCGTGCGTGGGTCAGCGGCCAGCCTTCGGCGCGCATTGGGCTGGCTGGGTTACCACAGCGTGGTCATAGACGAACAGGGCGCCTGGTTACACCTCGACCTGGGCCGCCCGCTGCAAAACCACGAACTGGCGGCCATCGTGCACGTGGTGCGCGCGAGCCTCCCCGCTCACGTCAACTTTTACCGGGTGTTCCACGGCTACGACGCACGCCCCATCGTGCTGGACCGCGGCCCGGCCCTGGATGCCGGAATGCTCGACGGCTACAGCGGCGTGCTGGGCGACCATGGCGTGGTGGAGTCCTTCGGCATTCGCCGCGGCCGAACCCTGCCGCCTGCACCTGTAGGCCAGCCCCGCACCGCCACCACCCAGGTGCGTGTCTCCGTGTCGCGGTACGACGACATGCCCGTGCTGGACGCCTGGCGCCTCGACTCGCGCGTGCTGTCGGCTTTGTCCGGCGGCGCCATGGAGCTGACCCAGTACACCACCACCGCGCCCCCGCTGGGCGGTGGCGTGCGGGTGCGCTCGCAATCTAGCGCCAAGTCCACCGCATGGACGGCCCCGGCCCCTGTGGTGATGGTCACTGAGCACACCGCGCAAGCCACCCCGACACCCGTACACCCACCACGCCACTGGCGCGGCCCCTGGGGCGGCCCGTGGCGCGACCACTTCCAACTCATCTCCACCGAGGAAACATAAATGGCAGTCCTGCAAGAAAGCGGCCGCGAATTCCTGGCCCGTGCGCTCGCTGCGCAACCCCTGTACCTGGCCTGGGGCCGGGGCCTACCCGCCTGGGATGCGGAGATTCCGCCCGAGCCCACCACCGCCACCACCCTGGTGGACGAGATCGGCCGGAGCCTCATCACCGCCGTGCAGTACGTTGTGCCCCACGCCGATGGGGAGATCGAGCTGCCTGACGGCACGCGCTACACCGCCAGCGCCCAGCCATCCAAGTGGGTGCACGCCCGCTGGACCTTTGACTACGCCGACGCCGCGGGCGAGACCGTGCGCGAGCTGGGCGTGTTCATCGGCGGCACGGTGCAGGCAGGCCTGCCCGCGGGCCAGCGTTACTTCACCGCCGCCCAGGTGCTGACGCCCGGCGAGCTGTACACGCTGGAGCGCTTCGAGGCCTTCACGCGCAGCGCCAGCACCCGCCAGGTGCAGGAATTCGTTTTGCCCTTCTGATCGCGCCCCATGAACACGACCATTCACAAACGCTTCGACCCCGCCAAGAACTTCGACGCCATCGAGTACCGCCAGGACAAGGTGCTGCAGTCCGCCGAGCTGAACGACATGCAGGACATGGCCGCCCACCGCCTGCGCGGCGTTGCCGACGCGCTGTTTCGGGACGGCGACGTGGTGCGCGATGCCCGCATCATCGTGAACGCCGAGACAGGGGCCGTTCAGGCCGAGTCCGGCGCCATCTACCTGCAGGGCGCCGTGCGCGGCGTGCCCCCCGGCATCTTCACCGTGCCCGTGCTGGGCGTGGTCAATGCGGGCATCTACCTGCAGACCACCACCGTCACGGAGCTGGAAGACCCTTCCCTGTTGAACCCGGCAGGCGGCACGCCCGCCTACCAGCAGCCGGGCGCCGCACGCCGCAAGGTGCAGCCCGTCTGGGGTTTCGCGGGCGACGGCCAGGCGGGGGAGTTTTTCCCCGTCTGGGTGATCGAGGACGGCTACGCGCGCGCCAAGGAAGCGCCGCCCAATCTGGATGCGGTGACGCGTGCCATCGCCAAATACGACGAAGACAGCGCCGGTGGGGAATACATCGTGAGCGGCCTGCGCGTGGCGATGGCGTCCGACCTACCCAGCGGCGAGCAGGTCTACACCGTGGAGCAAGGCCGCGCCCGTGTTGGCGGCTTTCCTTTCCAGCTGATGACCGACAGGCGTATCGTGTCCGCCGCTGTCGCCGACCTGCTGCACATCGACAGCGAGCCGCACCTGTCAACCACCGCGGGCGCGCAGCGCATCGACCTGGGCCGGGCGCCCTGCCTGGGCGTGCCGCAGGTGCGCATCACGGCGCGCCGCACTGTGAACATCGTGCACGGCGGCTTTGCCGGTGCGGGCGACCCGCTGCCCGACCCCAGCGTGATCCTGATCGAGGAAGTCAAACAAGGCGGCACCCTGTACCACTCGCCCAACGACTTCCTGCTGACCGCGGGTCAGATGGACTGGAGCCCGGCGGGCAATGAGCCTGCGCCTGGCAGCAACTATTCGGTGACCTACCTCTATCTGGCGGTGGTGGCCCCCACCGCGCCCGATGCCCGCGGCTTCACCGTATCCGGCGCCATACCCGGGACCATGGTGCTGGTGACGTATGACCAGCAGCTGCCGCGCATTGACCGGCTGTGCCTGACGCGCGAAGGCACGTTCGCCTGGGTGCGGGGTGTCTCCAGCGCCTGGGCGCCCACCGCCCCGGTGGTGCCCGACGACATGCTGGGCTTGGCGAGCGTGTACCAAACCTGGGACAGCAACCGCCGGGTGATGGCGGACGGCGTGAAGATGGTCCCCATGCACCAGCTGGTGGGAGAACGCGCCCGGCTGGATGCCGTGGTGATGGACCTGGCCGAGCTGCGCCTGGCCACCAGCGCCCAGGGCATCGACTCCGGCATCAAGAAAGGCTTGTTCGCCGACCCGTTCCTGTCGGACAACCAGCGCGACGCGGGCCTGGCCCAGTCCGCCGCGGTGGTGCGCGGCGCGCTGCAGCTACCCCTGACGCCCACGGTGCACCAGCTGGGCGCCGCGGTGACCGGACGCATGGCCCCGGCCCACGGCTACCGCGTGGTGCTGTCGCAGCCGCTGCGCACCGGGTCCATGAAGGTGAACCCCTATCAGGCGTTCGACCCCCTGCCCGCGTCCGTCACGCTGGTGCCCAACGTGGACCGCTGGACGGTGGTGGAATCGGCGTGGGCTTCGCCCACCACCGAGCGGCTGAACATCGGCAGCGGTGTGGAAACGATCCTGGCCAACTGGACGAACTCCACGCGCGTGCTGTCCGAAGCCTCGACGCCCATCGAATTCCTGCGGCCGGTGGACGTGAACTTTGTCATTGGCGGCTGGGGGCCGAATGAGCCGCTGTCCGCCGTCACCTTCGACGGCATTCCCGTGGCGGCCTCGCCTGTGAACGGCGGCACCCTGGTGGCGACACCCGCGGGCGTGCTGTCGGGCAAGTTCACGATTCCCCCGGATGTGACCGCCGGCACCAAGGTGGTGACCTTCACCGGCACGCTGGGCTCCAAGGGCCAGCAGACGTTTGTTGGCCAGGGCACCACGGTGCTGCGCACGAACCAGAACGTGCGCACGGAAACCTGGGTGAGCGGCAACGGTTCGGGCTGGGGGTCGGGCGGCAGCTCTGGTGCCACCAGCGGCCCGATTTTTGGCCCGCCCGCCAACGGCCAGGCCGCCCAGAACCAAAGCCAGTGCGTGGCCGCGCTGTCGCTGATCGGCATGTACGACCCGCTGGCGCAGACCTTCATGCTGGACGAGGCCTGCATGTGCGCGGGCGTGGATCTGCGGTTTGAAGCCAAGGACACCCCGGTGTTCGTGCAGGTGCGCGAAGTCGCCAACGGCGTGCCCACGGCCGTGGTGGTGACCGACCAGCGCGTGGCGCCCGCAGATATCGTGATCGGTGGGCCCACCCGCGTGACCTGGGTGCCCGTGCAACTGCAGGCCCAGCGTGAATACGCGCTGGTGGTGGGCTGCGACGATGGGACCACAGCGGTAGCCATTGCCGAGCTGGGCAAGCAGGACGCCACGGCGGGCTACGTGACCAGCCAGCCCTATCAGGTCGGCGTGCTGCTTTCCAGCTCCAACGCATCGACGTGGACGCCCCACCAAGACCGCGACCTGACGTTCAGCCTGCTGGCGGCCCAGTTCACCGAGACAGAGCGAGTGATCGACCTGGGCACGGCGGACCTGGTGGACGCGACGGACCTGATGATTCTGGGCGCGGCCGAGCGCCCGAGCGCCGCGGCGAACCTGACGTTTGAGGTGGAGTTTCCGCCGTCGATGGACAGCGCAGTGGCGCGCCTGTCGGATGGGCAGATCGTCTGGCTGGCCGCGCCGTTCACCGGCCAGCTCAAGGTGCGCGCGCGCATCACCGGGGACGCTCACGCGGCGGCCATTCTGCAGCCTGGTGTGCAGCTGATCGCCGCGAAGATCGAGCCTACAGCCGACTACATCACCCGCACCGTGACCGCGTCCGGCAACTCGCGGGTGGTGGTGGTGTACGAGGGCGACATTCCCGGCGGCTCTGCAGTGCAGGTGCATGTGCAATCGACCGCAGCGGGCGCGCCCTGGGTATTGGTGCCCTACCTGTCCGCCAGCACAAACACCGCTGGCGTGCGTGAGATTACCCACCAGCTGGCGGACTTCGCGGCCGCCACGGGGTGCCGTGTTCGCCTCACGCTCACGGGCAGCACCACGGCCCGGCCGCGCGTGCACAACCTGCGCGTGGTCGTGCTGTAAGGGGACGCCATGCCGACCACCCAACAAGGCCAGCCCATCGACCAGCGCACCGACGCGCTGGGCCTGCCGCTGCCCCACATCGACAACTGGCACGAAGACGACGTGCCACGCCTGCGCGCCGCCTTCACCCTGATCGACACCGCCCTGCAGCTGATGGGCCTGGACATGGACAGCCGCGACGACGCCATGGCCGCGCGCCTGGCGCTGCTGGAGTGGGCGGACGCCCGCCCTTCCGCAGTCACCTACGGCTACGGCGTCGGTGGCCGCATCGAGAGCGCCACGCAGACCGTGGCGGGCGTCTCGCGCACCACCACCTACGGCTATGACGGCCAGGACCGGCTGGCGACTGCGGCCTACCCCGTGGCCGGTGGCGCCACGCGCACCGAGACGTACCACTACCACCACGACACCGGCGACCTGACCGGCATGACTGCAGAGGAAACCCCATGAACCTGGGCATCAACATTTACAACGAAGTGCGGCGCGTGGGCGCTGCGCTGCTGGCCGCCGTGGGCGCTGTCAGCGGCAAGGTGGACGGCGTGAGCGCCGGGGTGAACGCCGTGGCGCAGGACGTGGGCGGCGTTGGGGCCGCGGTGGGTGCCCTGGGCGCGCACATCGACACCATTCAAGGCCGCGTGGGCGTGCCCGTGCGCCAGCGGCTGATCTGGACCGGCGCCGACCGTGCGCTGCCGGGCCAGTTGGTGCGGCAGATGAACGCCTACCGGCCGCGGCCGCAGACCAGCCCGCTGGGGATCGCGCTGGAGTCTGTGACGCACAACGGGAGCGTTTACCTTGGGTTCGGCGGCGGCACGACGTGGTACACGTCGCCGGACCTGGTGACCTTCACGGCGCGGGTGTTTAGCAGCGGGGCGGTGAACATCCGTGGCCTGGCCGTGGGCGCCAACCTGTTCGGCGTCAGCTCTTTCAGCGGATCTCAAGCACTGAACCGAAGCACGGACAACGGCGCCAGTTGGGCGTCCGTGGGCGCAGTGAACATCACGCAGGCGGTTCTGTGCACGGCCGGGGGCGTGGGCTATCTGCTGACGCCTGGCAACTCCACGGCGTTCATTCACTTCACCGCCGCGGGGGTGATGACGAACAAGAATTTTCCGGCGGCGGCCACGTGGGGCGGCGTCGTGCACAACGGTGCGGCCTGGCTCGCTTTCAGCGCGGACGGCGTGGCGGCATACAGCAGCAACGGGGCGGACTTCACCATGAGCGCCAGCTATGCGGCCGAGCGGGTAAAGCTGCCCGCCAACCCGACCGCCATCTACGCGCTGGGCTCCCGCTTCATCGCCGTGGCCCTGTCCGGCACGACCTTCTCCACCATCTATTCCGACGACAACGGGGTGACCTGGCAGCAAGGCGCCGCTTACGGGCAGCTCTTCGAAGGCCGGTTCTTCGGCAGCGTGAACCCGGATGCGGTGGTCCTCGACGGCCACCTGTACATCAGCGCCAAGGCAGGCGGCGTGGGCTTCCTGATGAGCACGGCCAACGGGGTGACCTGGCGCACCCATGCCGACATCAACGTGGCGGACAGCGCGCCCGGGCTGTATCGGCGGGTGGGTGCCAACACGTTCTTTCTGAACACGGCCGTGAATACCGGGCCGCCGCTGGAAATCAACCTGTTGGCAAAGGAGCTGTTCTATGAACTATGAGTTCGACCTGTGGGGGTGGTACGTGGGCCAGGCGAGCGCTGCAGGCCCGCGCACCACTACCACGCCACCGGCCAGCATGTCGGTGGCAAACACTGCCGGTGCGCCCCGCGCGAACTGGACAGGTGTGGCGTGGGTGCTGCTCCCCTATGCGGAGCCACCGCAGGAGGGCACACCACCCAAGAGTTCCGCCCGCATGTCGGTGCTGGCGTTCCGCCGCCGGTTCACCCGCACCGAAAAGGCAGCCATCGAGTGGGCAGCGGTGGACCGCGCGGACCTGCCCGTGACGCTTCGCCAGCAGGCCGCCGCGCTGCGCGCCACGCTCGCGGACCAAGCCGCCGCGACCTTCATTGACCTGTCCGACCCGGACACGGTGGAAGGTGTGCAGCGACTGGCCGCCATGGCCATCATCACGCCCGCGCGCGCAGTCGAAATCATCACAGCGACCATTCAACCGGAAGAACTTCCATGAATGCAGTGCAATGAGGCAGCGCTCCCAGCAGACCCCTGGCGCAGCTCGCTCTATGATCCGCATCTTTCCATTCATCCAACAGAATCGAGGTTAGGTTATGTCTGTCGCTCAACGTTTTAACACTCAGTCTTTCAGATTCATTCAACGTATTGCCCGGCCCGCCAACTAGGCACCGCAGCTACCCCAGCGGATGGCCGGGCCAAGGACCATCCATGACGACAAACACAACCTACACACACGCATCCGCATTCACGTCAGACTACCTGTCCGTTTGCAAGAGTTCACGCGAACGGGAGCAGTCGGAATCGCTCGCTGCATCCAACAACTGGGCCCACGTAGACAAGGCGCAGGTGCATGCAGATTGGGACGTTCTCTACAAAGAGTTGATCCCACTGATTGCGTCAGGTGCACTGGCTGATTCCGCCGAAGTCCAAGCTTTGGTGGCCAGGCACCACGCCATCATTTCGCGGTTCTATGAACCGAGCCGCGAAGGCTATATCGGTCTGGGACTCTTCTACCAAGAAGACCCGTCAATGCGGGAGTTTCACGACAGCTACCACCCGCGGTTGGCCGAATATTTGAAGGATGCAATTTGCGTGTTCGCGTTGGCAAGGTTGTAACCCCAGCTGAAATGCCAGGGGGAACCACCCTGTAGGGCGCACCCCCTGGTGCGCCGTGTAAATGAAGCCCGCCCGGCATATGCCCGGCGGGCTTTTTCATGTGCACGCGGTGCACACATGCCGTTGTGGTGGCCTTGCGCGAGGGAAGGAAAGACGATCTGCACATCCCCTTTTTCCTTCCCCAACTGGAGAACCCATGGCCACCATCGCCAACTTTCACCACGGCGTGCGCGTCAAAGAAATCAATGACGGCGTGAACCCTATCCGCATCGTGTCCACGGCCGTGATTGGCCTGGTGGCCACCGCCTCGGACGCCGACCCGGCCACCTTCCCGCTCGATACCCCGGTGCTCGTTACCAAGATCGACAACATCATCGGCAAGGCCGGCACGCTGGGCACGCTGACGGCCTCGCTCAACGCCATCAAGGAACAGGCCCGCCCTGTGTTGGTCATCGTGCGCGTTGCGGACGGCGTGGGCGCGGATGCCGACGAGAAGGCCACAGACCAAGCAGCCAAGGTCATCGGCACCACCACAGCCGCCGGCAAAAAGACCGGCTTGCAGGCGCTGCTGTCGGCGCAGGCCGAGCTGGGCGTGAAGCCGCGCATCCTGGGCGCCCCGGGCCTGGACGGCCAGGCGGTTACCGATGGCCTGGTGGCTGTGGCGCAGAAGCTGCGCGCCATGGTGTACGCCGGCGCGCAGGGCGACACCCTGAGTGAAGCACTGGCCTACCGCGACCACTTCGGCGCCCGCGAGCTGATGCTGTTGTGGCCCAACTGGAAAGCCCTCAAGACCGGCGAAGGCGTGGTGGAAGTGCCCGCCGCTGCCTACGCGATGGGCCTGCGCGCCCGCATCGACACCGAGCAGGGTTGGCACAAGTCCCTGTCGAATGTGCCCGTGAATGGCGTGCTGGGCCTGTCGAAAGATGTGTTCTGGGATCTGCAAAGCGCTGACACCGACGCGGGCCTGCTCAACGATGGCGGCATCACCACGCTGATTCAGTCCACCGGGCACCGCTTCTGGGGCAATCGCACCACCGAGAAGAACGGTCTGTTCTTCTTCGAGACGGCCACGCGCACCGCGCAAATCCTGGCCGACACCATGGCAGAGGGCCACATGTGGGCGGTGGACAAACCGCTGCACCCCTCGCTGGTGAAAGACATCCTCGAAGGCATCAACGCCAAGTTCCGCGAGTTGAAGGCGCAGGGCTACATCCTCGACGGCAAGGCCTGGTACGACGAAGACATAAACGAAACCGCCACGCTCAAGACCGGGAAGCTGACCATCGACTACGACTTCACGCCCGTGCCACCGCTGGAAGACCTCTCTTTCCGCCAGCGCATCACCGATCGCTACTTCGCCGACTTCGCCCTGCGCGTTGGCACCGGCCAATAACCCGGCCCACCCCCACATCAACCGGAGAAACAAACATGGGCCTACCCAGCAAACTCAAGAATTTTGTGCTGTTCAACGATGGCACCTCGCACGCTGGCGAAGTGCCAGAGGTCAACCTGCCCAAGCTCACGCGCAAGATGGAGGATTACCGCAGCGGCGGCATGAACGCCCCGGTGAAGCTCGACTACGGCATGGAAGCCATGGAGATGGAATGGACCGCCGCCGGCTACATGAAAGAGCTGTTCACCCAGTGGGGCACGCTGCGCCATGACGGCGTGCTGCTGCGCTTTGCGGGCGCGCTGCAGGCCGACGACAGCGAAGGCGTGGACAGCCTGGAAGTAGTGGTGCGCGGCCGCCATTCCGAGATCGACCCCGGCGCAGCCAAGGCCGGCGAAGGCACGGCCATCAAGATCAAAAGCGCCATCAGCTACTACAAGCTGACCATGAACGGCGAAACCCTGATCGAGATTGACGCCGTGAACATGGTGGAGATGGTGGGCGGCGTGGACCGTCTGGCCGAAGTCCGCCAGGCGCTGGGCCTCTGACACACGGCCATTGACCACGCGGCCCCACGCGGGCCGCGTCTCCCCTCCCCTCCCCCGCCCCATTCCCGAGACCGAACCATGACGACACAAGCCCAACCTGCAGACGCCAACAACACCGCCACCGAAGTGGCCGACAAGGCCGACCCCAACACCGTGATGCTGGACACACCCGTGCGCCGCGGCGACCAGATCATCAACGCCGTAACGCTGCGCAAGCCCAAGGCCGGCGAGCTGCGCGGCATCGCCCTTACCGAGCTGCTGCAGCTCAAGGTAGAAGCCATTCAGGCCGTGGTGCCCCGCATCAGCTCGCCCATGCTGCACAAGCAGGACATGGCCAACATGGACCCGGCCGACTTGGTGACGCTGGGGGGCGTGGTGATCGGTTTTTTGCTCACGAAGGAACAGAAAACGGACTTCCTGACCGCGTAGAGAACGCCATGGCCGACCTGGCCATGGTCTTTCACTGGACGCCGGCCGACATGGCCGATTTCACCCTGCAAGAGCTGATGGAGTGGCGCGAGCGAGCCCGCGCCCGCCATGAGCCACAGGACTGACGCACACCCCCACCGCCGCGCAGCGGCCCTGCCATGAAACAACCCCAACACCACCGACAGCACCACCAAGGGGGCCACCATGGCTGACCAACTGCGCCTGCGCGTCGTGCTTGACCTGGCAGAGCGCGTGCTCACGCCCATGAAGCGCATCAGCGGCGCCAGCGGCGAAACCGCCCGCGCCCTCAAAGCCGCCCGCGACCGCCTCAAGGAACTGAACGACCAACAGGCCGCCTTGAGCAACGTACAAAAGCAGGCGGCCGAGCTGGCCCGGCTGAACAATGCGCTCAAGTTGAAACAGGCTCTGCTCGACGGCATGCGGGCCAGCGGCACGGCCACAGCCGCGCAGCTCAAGCGCGAGGAGAGCGGGGTGCGCAAGATCGCCGAAGCCCTGGAGCTGCAGAAGTCGGCCGCGGTGAAGGCCCGCGCGGCACTCAACGCCATGGGGGTGACAGGCAACCTCGCCGCCGCGCAGGCCAGGCTGAAAACCGATATCGACGGCACCACGGCCGCCATGTCCAAGCAGCGCGCCGAACTGGCGCGCCTGTCGGCACAGCAGCGCAAAATTCAGGAACTGCGAGACAAGCATGCAAAGGCTGTCCTGCACACCGGGATGGCTGCAGGTGCGAGCGCGGCGATGGTGGCCGGCGGCAACAAGATCGCGGCGCCCTTGCGCTCCGTGGTGGATGCTTTCATCCCTGCCGAGAACGCAGAAACCCAGCTCGGCGCGTCGATGATGACGAAAACGGGCGCGGTGGCGCCCGAGTTCAAACAGGTGCTCGACCTGGCCACGCGACTGGGCGACAAGCTGCCGGGCACCACCGCAGACTTTATCGAGATGATGACCATGCTGCGCCGACAGGGCATGACATCACAGGCCATCCTGGGCGGCCTGGGCGAGTCGGCTGCATACCTGGGCATCCAGCTGCGCATGCCAGTCACCAGTGCGGCCGAGTTCGCCGCCAAGATGCAGGACGCCACGCAGACGGCCGAAAAGGACATGATGGGTTTGATGGACGTGATCCAGCGGGCCTACTACCTGGGCGTGGACCCTACCAACATGCTCCAGGGCTTCACCAAAATCAGCGCGGTGATGCCCATCCTCGGGAAGAAGGGCCTTGAAGCGAGCAGCATGCTCGCGCCCCTGCTGGTGATGATGGATCAAACCGGCATGGCCGGCGAAGCTGCAGGCAACGCTATCCGCAAGGTGGTGCAGCTGTCCCTGGACCGCGAGAAAGTGGGCAAGGCAAACAAGTTGCTCGCCGGCCAGGGCGTCAAGCTGAATTTCTCCACCGCTGGCGGCAAGTTCGCTGGCATGGACAACCTGTTCGACCAGCTGCAAAAGCTCAAGGCCGTGGACAACGATGAGTTGCGAATCGCGGCCCTGAAAAAGCTGTTCGGCGACGACGCGGAAACCCATCAGGTGCTCAACACCTTGATGGAAAAAGGCATTGACGGCTACCGCGAGGTGGTTGACAAGATGCAGGCGCAGGCCGATCTGCGCATGCGGGTGGATGCGTCGCTGAAGACCGTAAGCGCCGCGGCCGAAGCCGCGCAGGGCAGCTTTACCAACATGCTCAAGGACATGGGCGCCACCATTGCCCCCGACCTTGTGAAGATCCTCAACGCCCTGGGCAACATGGCCAGCAGCATCGGTGCCTGGACGCGCGAAAACCAAGCCCTGGTGAAATGGACCCTTCGCGTCGTGGGCGGGCTCGCACTCGTCGTCACCGTCCTGGGTACGCTGGGCCTTGCGATAGCGTCCGTGCTGGGGCCGATGTTGATTGTTCGGCTTGTGATGTCGCGCATGGGCCTGGGCCTCGCAGGTCTGCGGCTGGGGTCTACCATCGCCAGCGCCGCCATGGGCGGGCTTTCACGCGTGGCCGCGCTCGCAGCCAGAGCGCTGACCCTGCTGCAGGCCGGCGCCGTGTGGCTGCTCGCAGGGCTGCGCGCGCTGGCGGTGTTCCTTGTAGCAAACCCTATCGTGGCCGCCCTCGCGCTGATGGCCACGGCCGCCTACATGGTGTGGCGCAACTGGGACGGCATCAAGGGCGGGCTCCTGGCCATCTGGCAGCAGCTGTCGGCCGCCGTGTCTGCCTGGTGGGCCAGCACCTCGGCCGGCGCCGCTGCACTGTGGCAAGACCTGGTAGCGCTGAAAGATCGGTTTTTCTCCGCAGGTGCTGACCTGATGTCCGGCCTTGTGAACGGCATCAGCAGCCGCCTGGCGGCCGTGCGCGAGGTGGTGGTGGGCGCAGCCGATGCCGTGGGCGCCTGGTTCCGTGAAAAGCTGGGCATTGCCTCACCGTCCAAGGTGTTCATGCAGTACGGCGGTTGGATCAGCGAGGGCGCCGCACTGGGCATTGCCGGCGGCCAGGGCGCGGTGCGCTCTGCAGCGTTAGCCATGGCCACAGCAGCAACCGCCACCATGCCGCTGGCGGCCGATGCTGCCGCGCTGCGCATCGACACCCGAGCACCGCTGTCTGCAGCTGGCCCCACGGCGCCCGCTGGCGGCGGTGGGGGCAACGTGTACACCATCACCATCAACCCGGGGCCAGGCGCAGACGTGCAAGCCATCGCGCGGGCTGTGGCGGCAGAGCTGGACCGCCGGGAGCGTGCGGGCCGCTCGCGCGTGCTGTCGTCCCTGCACGATATCGACGGATAGGAGCGACACCCCATGCACATGATGGCCCTCGGGCAATTCCTATTCAGCCTGCCTACGCTGTCGTTTGACGACTTCAAGCGGCAGACCAGCTGGCGCCACCCCACAAACTCGCGCGTGGGCGCGCGGCCTGCATCCCAGTCGCTGGGGCCGGGCGACGACACTATCAGCCTGTCGGGCCTGCTGGTGCCCGAGTTCTCCGGCAAGCGCATGTACCTCGACCAGCTGCGCGACATGGGCGACAGCGGCAATGCCTTTGCGCTGGTGTCCGGCGCGGGGGAGCCCTTCGGCGCCTACGTGATCGAGAACGTGAACGAAACCGGCACGCTCCACACCGGCCAGGGTGTGCCGCGCCGCGTGGAGTTTGACCTGCAGCTCAAGCGCGTTGACGACATCAAGGCCGAGCCCGGCGGCGGTGTGGACCCCGGCCCCATTGATGACTACTGGGAGTGGTGGCTGTGAACGAACACTTGCAGACCGCGCAGCTGTACGACGCGCCGGCCTACGCGCTCACCGTGGACGGCCGCGACATCACCGCCAACGTGCGGGCGCGCTTGATGTCGCTCACCCTCACCGAATCCCGCGGGGATGAGGCCGACCAGCTTGACATCGAGCTGGACGACACAGACGGTCAGATGAACCTGCCGCCCAAGGGTGCAGAGATTGCCTTGCAGCTGGGCTGGCGCGACTTCCGGCTGGTGGACAAAGGGCTGTTCGAGGTGGACGAAATCGAGCACTCGGGCGCGCCCGACCGCATCAGCATCCGCGCCAGGTCGGCCGAGATGCGCCGGCAGCTGCGCACCCGCAACGAACGCAGCTGGCACGACACCACGCTGGGCGCCATCGTGGGCGACATTGCGCGGCGCAACAACCTCGCACCCCGCGTAGACGCGGCGCTAGCCGATATCAAGGTGGCGCACATCGACCAGACGAACGAAAGCGACCTGCACTTTTTGACCCGCCTGGCCAAGAAGCACGACGCCGTGGCCACAGTCAAAAAAGGCCGCCTGGTGTTCCTGCCCATCAATGGCACCCGCAGCAGCTCGGGCGAAGAACTGGAAGCCATCACGCTGACCCGTGCGGCCGGCGACAACCACCGTTACCACACGGCCGACCGCCACAGCTACAGCGGCGTGCGCGCGTACTGGCACGACAAAGACCGCGCCGAAAAACGCTCCGTGCTGGTGGGCACCGAAGACAACGAAAAGCGCTTGAAGGACACCTACGGGAGCGAGGCCGACGCGATGGCCGCCGCCCGTGCCGAGCAAGGCCGCGTGGAGCGCGGCAAAGCCA
The DNA here is from genome assembly GCF_964253015.1 of Acidovorax sp. LjRoot194. Lineage (NCBI taxonomy): Bacteria > Pseudomonadati > Pseudomonadota > Betaproteobacteria > Burkholderiales > Comamonadaceae > Acidovorax > Acidovorax sp. LjRoot194. The sequence continues at coordinate 3,574,872 of NZ_CAXUQB020000001.1, forward strand.
CGATGGAGCTAACCCTAGCCATGGGCCAGCCCGGCCTGATGCCGCAGACGCCCGTGACGCTGAGCGGGTTTAAACCCCAGATCGACGCCACACAATGGCTGGTAGTGAAACTCACACACACGCTGGGCGATGGCGGAATGACTACCCGGATAGAACTGGAAACACAGCGTTCCAGGTAACAGTCTTCTTAGAAATCAAACGCGCCCCCCGAACAGTGCGGGCAACCAGATCGCTATCAATAACAGAGCAACAATCGCAACGTACATAACTGTTGCAGTCTTAGTTGCAAAAGTGTTGTGAGCGGCGGGCTCACCTTTTTGCGCTTGGGAATGCGTATGTTCCATCGCCCGCTCCCATGTCAGTTCGAGGCAGGTGCTACAGGCGCCGGTACCGCTCCTGCCGGCGCGCCCATAGTTTCACGGCCGGGTGCGGTGGGCGTGTCTCCACGTTGTGGGGTTGCCTGCTGCGCAGGACTACCGCCCTGCGAAGTGCTACCAGGAGCCGGTGTGTTCGAACTTGCTCCGGGCGAATCTAACCGTCCCTTAGGCGCCATCATGTTGAAGCCAATCACCGCGATAAGAGCGATCACCGCTCCCGCAATCGCGATATAGAAAGCATTTCGGTTTTGAGCTGGGCTTGTGCTCTTGTTGACCTGGCGTGCAGGATCGTTTTGCTGGGGACGGTTTGATGTGACCATTTGAGACCTTCTTTGTAAGCCTCAAACCGTAAATATCATCTATCTCAAAATTTGTAAGACAGTACGCTTCTAGGAATAGAGACAAACACCGTCAGTATGAATTTTTTTACCCAATGCTTTTCAGAACATTGCAGCGTTAACCAAAAGTGACCGAGAACGGAGCGAGTCTGTTCATCAAGCCTTAGCCGCAAACCTGGCAGTGGACGGAGACGCGCTGGCCTTTTCCGCGCCCGCTGTCACAACCTTCCATGGTCGCGCGTCTTAGACATGCCGGCCAAGCCAAACGCCGGTCATCAAATCCTCTAGACACACGAAAGGAAATCCACATATGCAGCGCGCAAATTGGTTCGCAGTATCCCCCGATGGTGCAAAGGCAGTGAGCGGCCTTCACCACTTCGTCACTACAGACACGAGCCTGCCGAGCCTACTCATCCATCTCGTCTTCCTTCGAGTCTCGCAGCTCAACGGCTGCGCGCACTGTATCGACATCCATACGCGTGATCTCATCAAGGAAGGCATGTCGGTGGAAAAAATTGTGTTGGTGCCCGTTTGGCACGAAGCTGCCTACCTATTCAACGAGCAAGAGCGCGCTGCTCTGGCTTGGTCCGAGGAAGTGACCCGCGTCAGCGAGACGCACGCGTCGGACGAGGCCTATGCAGCCGCTGCGGCGGTATTCGGTGAAAAAGACCTAGTGGACTTGACGCTGACCATCGCCGCAATGAACGCCATCAACCGTATGGGGATCAGCTTCCGATTGAAGCCACGGGCCAAGGCCTAATCTATACATTCAACCACGGTAAGGTGTTCTTGCATCTCCCGGCGCGCTGCGCCGGCATCGTTCACCAGCTGCGTCAGTTGGCAGAATTCATTTATTCCGCCAACTGACACAAGGTCAATATGACTTCGCCGAACGCTTAGTTTGTTGTCACGAAAGTGGCAACCGTTTCGTGCGCACCCATTGCGGATTACCGTTGGTGAGAGTGCAAGTCATGTGGGTCTGATCGGCCATGTTGGCCACGGCGCCGGGCGAATAGGACTTGCCCTCGTAGTAGCAGGACGGCCGGCCTTGCATAGCGCCAACGATGCTGATAAGGCTTATCGAGCAGAAAAAAAAACCAAAAAATAGACGCTGTTTCGGGGTGCGTTGACGTACTTGTCTATGTTCACCACCGAATCGCCATGTATCACCGAGTCCCCGGCCACCACTTGGCCAGCGTCCCTGCGCACCCACACCTTGCCGCTCACATCCGGTCCCTTGCACTTGTTCTGCTTGTGGGCCGAATCTAACAGTTAGTTGCATTTGACCGATTGCGTGGGCGCATCGCGCCTACTTGCGCTTGCCGCCCATGGTGAATGTTACGGGGGCGGTGATGGTCTGATCGCCAACGATGTGCTGGCCGATATCACCCCCCACCAGTAGCGTGCTTCCCCCGGAAGTCACTGCTGGTCCTGCAACTTCCTGCAGGTAACCGCGCAGCGCAGGGCTCCCGCTACGCCACCGCGTCAGCAGTGCTGACTCTGCCTCTGACAACGTGCCTTCTGACGCTGTCCCGCGCTTCCCAATGATGACGTACAGGACGTCAAGGCCGGCAGCAGCTACAGCTTGCAGGTAGTCGGAGTCCGGCTTGCGCGTTCCACTTTCGTACAGCGACTGGGCGTTTTTCTGCACGCCACCTATCGCCGCGAGGTCGGTCTGCGTAAGGCCTACCCGCTTGCGTTCTTCTCTAAGGCGCTCGTGAAATTCACTCATAAAAATGAACTCGCTTGACAATTCCATCAAACGAGTGAAAAATGCGTTCTACGTTGTAACCAATCCAAATAGTACATGACCACCTCGCAGCAATTGCACTTCCAGGCCCGTGGCAGCGCTGTTTCCGAGCGCATCGTGCATGACAAACCCATCCCCCTGCGCCTCACGCAGAGCGAACGCGACGAGGCGTTCCAGTTGGCCGGCGAGGAGAGCCGCAGCGCCAGCAACCTTGCACTGCACATCTACCGCCTGGGCCTCGTGGAGCACAAGCGCCGCCGCGCTGTCATGACTGCCCACGCCTGAAAGCGCGCGCAGTGCCCCTCATTCAGATCATCCAGAAATCGCGCCGCATTGGCCTGTCGGCCATGCGCGCAGCCACCGCCCCAACGGCGGCAGCAAACCAGCGGCGTAGCGACGATGTCTTCAATGCCATTCTGCTGGCGTTCCTGCCTGCGGATGCGAAGCCCGGTGCCGCTTCTGAGAACTACTTCACACCCGCTGCAGAAATCGAGGGCGACACCCTATGAAGATGATGTGCCCGCACTGCAAACAGAGCGCATACACGCGCCACAGCGGCCAGCTGACCAACACCAGCCGCGAGACGATCTTCTATTGCCGCAACTACGAATGCGGCCACGTGTTCAGCGCCGTAACGGAAATCAACCGCACGATTTCCCCCAGCGCCACGCCCGACCCCACAGTCGTTTTGCCGCTGTCGTCGCACATCAAACGCGCGTTGCTGCAGCAGCAGCTGCAGGCCATGCCGGCCGTTGACTACAAGCCGCGCCACGCCGGTTTCATGACCGGCGATCTGTTCGAGGCGATGCCCGCCGCCGGGTAGCGCCCCCGCCCCCTTCCCCCTCCCTCCCGCCTGACGGTGCCCCTTTTGGGGCCTCGCGGGGATTCGTTCGCCTTGAGTTTTTGGAGTGCCCATGAAAACCACCAGAAAGACCGCAGCCAGTGCCCCGGTGCTGAGCCTGCACCAGCGCATACAGGTCTGCGAGCTTGAGCGCCACAAAGGCCGGCTGGCCGCCATCAAGCGGATAGAAGCACGCCTTGCCCTGCTGGATGCGTTCATGCCCGCCATCGAGGCGGCGAACATCTTCCTGGACCTGCCTTCGCTGACCGACTGGAGCGGCAGATCCCTGTGGCTCAGCACAGGGGTGCTCAACCATCCAGCGTCCGCGCAGCTGGTGAACGTGCTGGTGGCCGCAGGCATGGCCGTGGTCGAGCGAAAGGACCACCCCGGCGGCGATGCCACGGTTCACCTCAAGAAGGGGCGGCTTCTGCTCACTGTGTTGGTAGACCGCCGCGCGGTGAACCTGCTGGAGGTGTCCCCATGCGCTTGATCGCCTTTCGCATCACGCTGCTGGCCATCGCGCTGATGGCCCTGGCGGTAGCCCTCAGTTCCCCGCCCCTGGAATGGATCGCTGGCGCGTTGATGGTCATCAGCATTGCGGCCATCTTGGCAGCACTCACGGGGATGGAGCCATGAACGCTCCGGCCTATTACCGCGTGACGCACATCGACGCGCAGCGCTGCCGCCGCCGCATGCGCGTGCAGGCCGTCAACCGCGCTCGCGCCGTGGCCTGGGTGGTGCAGCTGTATGGCGATGGCTGGTATGTGGCCGCTGTGTGCGAGGGCAAGGGCCGCTGAGCATGTCGGACACATCGCAATTTCATCCACTGCCATCGGCCGAAGCGCTGAGCCACTACACACGTCTGTTCGGCGTGGGCAATGGCTCGCTGCGCGACGAGTTCGTGAAGGCGGCCAGCAAAAAACAGTGGTCGGATGCCGAGTCGCGAGAGTGGGCACGCCTGGCAGAAACGCACCGCATGGCGTTGATGCTGCTGGCCGGTGTGGACGGTGACCTGGGCGTGTTGGCGCAGCGCCATTGGCGCGAGCTGCCAGAGCCCGAGCGCGTGGCCCTGAAGGCTGAGGCACGTTTTGCGCGTCGCCAGTTCTCGCAGCTGCATGCACTGACGGGGCGTTGGTGATGGCCCAGCGCAAAGAGCATCAAAACTGGGGCACCGTAGAGCGTTGGCAAGCCAACACCCTAACCGCCCAGCTCACGGCCGCCCTGCCCGACCAGTGGGCCGAGGGCGTGGCTGAATTGAGGGCGCCCCAGCCTGATACCCCCGCCTGGCAGCGCAATAGTGCGTGGCTGGAGCGCCTGCAGGTTTTCAAGGCTGAGCACGGTAACGCACTGCACTGGAGCATGAGCGATTCGGACGTGTGCGAGCGCGCCACCGCTGTGGCCGCAGGCGTTACGCGGTTGATGGACCTGTGGCCCGAGCCGCTGACCGAGTCCGAGCAGCTGATCCTCGTGCGCACCTCCTGCAAGCTGCTGGACGTGGACCCGCCCGACGCCGACACCCCCAAGGGAGTGATTGGCAAGGGCCAAGACGCAGCGTTTTGGCGCAAGCGCCTGCGCCAGAAGGTGGCCCGGGTGCGCGAGCTGGGCGCCATCAAGCTGGGCGTGGTGAACCACCAGAATGGCGGCTACTGCAGCAATGCAGCGGTGGAGAACCGCCAGCAGCAGCTGGCCCGCGCTGCGGCCATGATGGACAACACGCTGGTACGCAATGAGGCCGGCCAGGTGTACCGGCTGGGCGAGCTGGCAAAGCTGGGTGTGTCCGACCGTGATGTACGCCGCGGCGAGCTGATGGTGCGCATTCGCGGATGCGAGGAATATGCCGATGCAGCGGGCCACGTGGGCCTGTTCTTCACGCAGACCCTGCCCAGCCGGTTTCACGCCATGCTGGCGCCGCCCAAGGGCTCGCGCCTGCCATCGCGCAAAAACCCGAAATATGACGGCTCCAGCCCACGCGAGGGGCAGGCCTGGTTGTGCAAGCGCTGGGCCGAGGCGCGCACGGCGCTGGACAAGGCCGGCATACGGTTCTACGGCTTCAGGGTGGCAGAGCCGCACCACGATGGGTGCCCACATTGGCATTCGCTGTTCTGGTTTCAGTCGAGGGAACAAGCGCGCCTGGCCTCCGTCATCATCCGCCAGCACTGGTTGAAGCCCGAGGCCGACGAGTTCCCCGGGGTGACGTGCAAGAAGACCCGCGCGCACCTGCAGACACGCCAGCCAGGCGCCCGTAAAAACCGGGTCAACGTGAAGTGGCTCGATGCCGGCGGCGCTGCCGCGTACATCGCCAAGTACGTGGCCAAGAACGTAGGCGGGTCGTACCAGATCAATCACCTTGACGGCCAGGGCGAGGGCCACGCGCAGGGCCAGCTTTTCGACGTGAACTCGGGCGACGTGCCGGGCTATGTGCGGGTCGACGCCTGGGCCGCGACCTGGGGCATTCGGCAGTTCCAGCCCATCGGGCAGCCCAGCGTGGTGGCCTGGCGCGAGATGCGCCGGGTTACGCACGATCAAGTCGAGCAAGCCCGCATCGAGGGCGACACCATCGCCTGGCGCATCTATGGCGCCGTGCACAAGGTGGGGTCCATCAAGGCCGACTGGCGCCGCTTCATGGAGTTGATGGGCGGCCCCTGCCGCAAGCGCGGCGAGTGGGCCATGTCGGTGGCGCACCGCGAAACCGAGACGAAGAACCGCTACGGCGAAACCGTCGACAAGAAGGTGGCCGTGGGCTTGCAGCTGCAGTCCGGCCGATGGTTGATTTCGCGCCGCCAGGCATGGAACAGGGTCGCCGTTGGCACCCCGGACCCGGCTGCTCGCGCCGCGCAGGCGGCGCCTTGGACTTGTTTCAATAACTGTAGAGCGCGCCTGACCGGCGAACTCCGCAGAGCGTTTTTAGGCCGGGGCCGTCACGAAATCGAGGACTGGACCCCGCAGCCCGAACCCCAGCAGCGCCAACCCAGCCCGCTGCTCCCCCTTCCCCCGAGTTTTTTCAACCCTGAACCACTGCAGGAGGTATGACCGTGCCCGCAAAACTGACCATGCCCACGCTGGGCGGCCTCACGAATCCCAAATTTCGCTACGTCGACAGGGATCACACCAACATCGCCGAGACGTTCAAGCGCGCCCGCCGTGCCCTGGCCAAGGCACAGCAAGAGGCGCAGTCCGCACAGCAGACGCTGGAGCTTGAGCCAGAGGGCGCCACCGTTGTGACGCTACCCCAGCGTGCCGGCCGCCGCAGTGCATGACGCCCGAGGAACAAGCGCTATGGACTCCCGCAATCTGCCTGCACTGCACCCACGGGCACCCACTCGCCCAACAGTTGCTGTGCCACTGCCCGGCGCTGGTGGCCGCGCACGGGGTGCAACCGGTGGGGGTGATGCGCTGCCGGGCCGACGCGTGCGCCCAAGCGCAGCACCGGTCCATACCGCTGCATTCGGTGCACTGACTGGCAACGGCGAGCCCGCAGGGATGAACCTGCAGACCCTGGCCCAGCTGGTGCCACCGCTGCGCGGCTGCGCGCTGTGCGCACACGGCCTGGACCGTGACGGCGTGCGCCATTGCTACGCGCCGGCCGTGCGCCAGGTCTTCGGCGTGCAGCCGGTGGCCATTGCCCGCAGCCGAGTAGAAGCGTGCGGCCCTGGCGCTGCGCACATGCATATGCCGGCCTGGGGCGCCACGGCATGACAGCGCCCACCGCCGACGCGATGCGCGCCGCTCTGCAGTCCATTTCACGCCTGCCGGCCTGCCGCGAATGGCCCGCCGACTACGACGCCGTCATGGCCGACCCGGTGCGCATGCGTCTGGTGCGGCTGCAGGCCACGTTCCTGACGCGCGTTGCTGCCGAGAAGGCGGCCGCCCGCTCGCCGCCGCAGGCCTCGCAGCTGAACAAGCGCCCTCCCTGTTTTGACCACAAGCGCGCCGCCGCTGGCGACCGCGACGACTGATTTACATACCCCAAGGAAACCTATGAAACAACCTCTGATTGTTGCCCTCACCGGCAAGCCAGCGAGCGGCAAAAAAACCATCGCATCAATGCTGGCCCCTGGCCAGGGCTTCGCGGCCGTGTCGTTCGCCGACGCCGTGCGCCGCGACGCTGCGCAGGCCTGGCGCCTGGACGTGCGCTTGCTCTCTGACCCTGGCTTGCAGCACGTCCCCTTGAATTCGCTGGCCGCCGGCATGTGCAGCGACCCCGCGTTCATGTTGTGGCTGACCGATGGCGGCGAGCAGCTGCCGCCGCCGCGCTCGCCCGCATGGGTCACCCAGCGCTGGTCCGAGTTCCGCTGCCGGTTCATCCCTGATTTCTACTGCCGCCAGATTGAACGCCAGATCGGGCGGCTGGTAGGTTGTGGGTGGTCCCGCATCGTCGTGCACGACCTGGCCACAACAATGCAGGAAACCATGCTGCGCCGCCTGGGCGCCAAGGTGGTGCGCGTGCACCGCATCGACATGGCCGCCGCGCCAGCGCAGCCCGCAGACGGCGCGCACGGACTCACGATCAAGTCGCACGCGGACATTGAGAACACTGGCTCGCTGGAAGGGCTGGCCACTGCAGTTATGGACTGCATCAACTTTCTTGAAGTGCTGGTGCTGGCTCCCTACCAGCGACTGGTGGCGGAGGCTGAGTGATGCAAGCCGTTCAAAAAGTCGTGCCACTGCTGCGGTTGCCAAGCGTGCTGCAGGCTACGGGTGTGGGCCGAACCACCCTCTACGAACGCATAAAAGATGGAACGTTCACGCCACCCATCAAGTTGGGTGCGCGCGCTTCAGCCTGGCCAGCTAACGAGGTACAGGCATGCAATGACGCCATTATTCGAGGTAGCGGCACAGACGAAATTAAGGTGCTTGTGGCACAGCTGGTTCAATCTCGAACTTTGAAATAAACAGTGCAGTTTTCCTTATGGCGAATCATCACGCCCCGCTATCATGGCCAGCAAAGCGCTCAGCATCTGATGACGTTTCCCGCCGAGATGCTGTTGGCGCGAGGGTGTACGTATCGGAGTACTGAAAATTCAAAAGCAACATTGAACGAGATCACCATGCCTCCACAAGACGAAGTCTTCATCAGCTACGCGCACGATACTCCCGAGAATGCAGAGAAGGTGTTGGAGCTTTCAAACCGGCTCAGAAGTGAGGGGGTTGACTGCGTTCTTGATCAATACGAAGAGGCCCCGACGGAAGGCTGGCCTCGCTGGATGGACAGAAAAATTCGGGATGCCAGGTATGTCTTGATGATTTGCACGGAGGTCTACTACAACCGCGTCATGGGTGACGAAAAACCGGGAGTAGGACTAGGCGTCAAATGGGAGGGCAACCTGGTCTACCAACATTTGTACAACGATGGAGCGTTGAACACGAGGTTTATTCCGGTGTTGCTCGACAACACGCATGCCAAGTTTATTCCTGCACCAATTGCCGGTGCAACGCGCTATAGCTTGGAAAATCCGGCAGGGTATGACGCTCTGTACAAGCGCTTGATTGGACAACCTCAGGCAGCGCCCAAACCGCCACTAGGCACAATCAAACCCTTGCCAGAAAAGCCAGTAAAGACTGACGTAAAACTCCTAATCACAAGCCCGATCAACATTGAACTGTGGGACCAGGCCAAATGGAGAGCGGTTTTTTTCATGTTTGCAGATGGAGCGCCTCCCACCATCGGATTTGGCTTCAAAAATGGTCAAGTGGGCCGGGAAATCTTTAAGGAATGGCGGGAGGGGTATGGCGAGAACGATGACCTTGAGCTAATTCGTCTTTCTATTGTCGAGGGGCCTATCCCAGGTCTTTTTGATGGCTACACGGTCAACATCGGACCGAACATTCCAGAGCAAGCAAAGCTTGCTAAGAAGTCAGGTACGTTCGGAGACGGGAACCTGTTCATGGCGATAAGTCGCCTACAGCGTATGCCAAAGGCACATCAATCAGGACATCTAGAAACGTTTAAGCAGCTATACAAGCAGCACAAGACTTATTGGCTGATGCCTGCAACTCTCTCGGAAGATGGATCTCAACTTGATCCACATCCCGAACTTGCGATACGTAAAGGGGAAATCTTCCTTCGCCACAGCGATGAGATTGGGCAGCATGATATTGATCGTGTTGTTTTCCCCAAGGATGCTGCTGACGAAGCACTGATGAAAAACCCCACTGGCCGAGAAACGTCCCATAAGTGGACATTTGGCAAAAGTTGATCGTCCTATCGGCTATGAGGTTCAAGCAAATCTTCTTCTATTCGATGCAGTTCAATGGGTAGAGTGATTACGCGCCCCCGCAAACCGTCGAGGTGATTCGCCCAAAGCTGCATCAGCGCAACTCGCTGAGAAAGATAGGTGGCGTGGTTGTAGGCTGCGCTCACCCGGTCCCTCTCTTGGTGCGCGAGTTGCAGCTCGATTACGGCATGATCCTGCCCAAGTTCATGCAGTAGCGTCGATGCAATCCCACGCCAACCGTGGCCCGTCATTTGACCTTTGTAGCCCATACGGTAGAGCGCAAACAAAATCGCGTTGTTGCTCATAGGCTTTTCGTGGTCATGCCCGCCCGGGAATAGCAGGTCATTGCCTGTCCCCACCCGCTTCAACGCTTGCAGCACTGACAACGCCTGGGCGGACAGGGGCACGATGTGTTCTGTTTTCATCTTCATGCGGCCGGCGGGTATGCGCCACAGAGACGCCGCCAGGTTGAATTCCGACCATTCCGCCTTTATCAGCTCGCTGGTGCGCACGAACGTCAGCGCCATGAGATGGATGGCCAGGCGCGTGCGCACGTGACCCCGGTAGTCGTCCACATCACGCAGTAGCTGCGGCAGTTTCGCAACGTCCACCCGCGCATAGTTCTGCTCCCGAACCGGGGCGAGCACGTCAGCCGGCTGAACATCGCCGCACGGGTTGTGCTCGGCCAGGCCGTGGCCGATGGCGTACCGGAATACCTGCCCCGAAATCTGGATGGCTCGCCGCGCCAGGTCATGCGCGCCCCGCAGCTCAACCTTTTTGGCCATGGCCACGATCTGCGGCGCGCGGATACTGGCGATTGGCAAAGCGCCGATCTGAGGGAAGGCGTCCAGCTCCATGCGGCGTAGCACCTGATCTGCGTGTTTCTTCGACCGCGTGCGCGCCCAGCTGGCGTGCCAGGCCCTGGCCACAGTTTCGAAAGAGTTATCGGCGGCCACGGCGCTGGCGCGCTTCTGTGCCTGGCGCTTTGCCGATGGGTCACCGCCATCGAGCACCTGGCGCCGGGCGTCGTCGCGGGCCTTGCGGGCCTGCAGCAGTGACACATCAGGATAGACGCCCAGGCTCAAGCGCTTTTCCTTTCCGTCCATGCGGTACTTGAACCGCCACCATTTGCCGCCCGAGGGAGCGACTTCGAGGTAAAGGCCATCAGCGTCGTACAGCTTGCGCGGCTTTTCAGCAGGTTTCGCCGCCTTGATGGCGGTGTCGGTGAGGGGCATGTGGGGCAACTCCGTGAAGTGGGGCAATTGCTGCCCCAAAAGTTGCCCCAAAGTATAGGCGGCTGCACCCGGACACTAGCGGACGCTGCAGGACACGGAAAGTCGCGCCACAAAAAGGAAATCCGCCAGGTCCGTATGTCTACGAACGCTGGCGGATGAATAAATGGTCGGCGTGGCGGGATTCGAACTCGCGACCCCTTGCACCCCATGCAAGTGCGCTACCAGGCTGCGCTACACGCCGACAAGACTTAGATTATATGCAGAAAAATGCTAGGTCAGAGAAAGTAACGCACGAATCTCAAATAATTCTTTGCGCACCGCATTCGAGTCCAGCGAATAGCCCACCGCATCGATGGACAAGCTCTGCGCGCTGTCGATCAGCATGCTGGGCAGCTCAGGGCCGCCGTCCGCGGCATCGCCTTCTGCACCGGCCTCATCGCGCGCGGGATGCGCCAGTTCCTGCAGGCGATTGCGGGCGCCACTGATGGTGAAACCCTGGTCGTACAGCAGGTCCCGGATGCGGCGGATCATGAGCACTTCGTGGTGCTGGTAGTAGCGGCGGTTGCCGCGCCGCTTCATGGGCCGCAGCTGTGTGAACTCCTGCTCCCAGTAACGCAGCACGTGGGGTTTTACGCCGCACAGCTCCGCCACCTCACCGATGGTGAAGTAGCGTTTGGCGGGTATGGAAGGAAGAGGTGTGCCCATCGAGAAAGCGTTTCAGACCAGGGAGCCGCGTAGCGTACTGCACTGACGCAAACACCGCCAGTGAACAGAAACATTCCGGTCACAAAACGGTACAAATTCACTCAGTGCGCCACAACCGCCGTCTGAATTTGCTCCTTGAGCTTGCTGCTGGCGTGAAACGTCACCACACGACGCGCTTTGATGGGGATGGCCTCCCCGGTGCGCGGGTTGCGGCCGGGGCGCGGTGCCTTGGTGCGGATCTGAAAGTTGCCAAAGCCCGAGAGCTTGACGTCCTTGCCCTCGACCAGGCTTTGCGCGATCAGATCGAAGAACGCGTCGATCATGTCCTTGGACTCGCGCTTGTTCAGGCCGATCTGATCGAACAGCAGATCGGCCAGCTGTGCCTTGGTCAGTGCCGGTGTCTCCAGGCTTTCGACGGCGAATTCGATCATGGCATCACTCCCCTCTTGGGCAACATCGTTGTCATCAAACACGCAGGCGCGCGCCGGTGCGCTGCACCAGACTGTCAGCGACGGCTTGAACCGCAGCCTCGATCTCCGCCTCAGTCAGTGTGGCTTCGTCACGAGCCAACGTCAGGCGCACGGTAACGCTCTTCTCGCCCTGAGCAAGGCCACCAGCGGGTGATTCCTCGCCTTCGCGCAGCGGCTTGGGACGGTACACGTCATACAGCACCGCCGAGCGCAACATGCCACCTGGCAGAGCCTGCTGAACCGCCGAAATGATTTCGTCGTGCGTCACCCGTTCGGCGACCACCACGGCCTTGTCACGCTCGACCGCCTGGTGCTTGGCCACGGCCTTGAACTGGGGCACCACGCGCTGCATCACGGCGTCGAGCTCGAGCTCGAACATCACCGGGGCCAGCGGCAGGTCCCAGGACTGGCGCCACTGCGGGTGCAACTCGCCCACAAAGCCGATGGCATGGCCGTCCACCAGCACGCGCGCGCAGCGGCCGGGGTGCATGGCCGGGTGCGTGGCGGGCTCGAAGCTGGCCTGCAGCGGGGCCAGCAAGGCCTCCACGTCGCCCTTCACATCGAAGAAGTCGATGGCCTGCTCCTTGCGGCCCCACTGCAGCGCGTCGTTCGGGCCGTAGGCCAGGCCGGACACGCGCATGGGCTGGTTGAAGCCTTCGACGGTGGTGTCGGTGTTGCGCACCGTGGCGTCGCGCAGGAACACGCGGCCCAGCTCGAACACGCGCACGCGCTGGGCCTTGCGGTCCAGGTTGAACTTCAGCACTTGCAGCAGCGAACCCAGCAGCGTCGAACGCATCACGCTCATCTGGCTGGCGATGGGGTTGAGCAGCTTGATGGGCTGGGCGTTAGCGGCCAGCTCATTCTCCCAACGCTCTTCCACAAAGCTGAAGTTGATCGTCTCCTGGTAACCCAGACCGGCCAGCGAGCGGCGCACGGCAAACGGGCTGCGCGTGGCCTCGGCCGGCAGCTTGGGAGTGATGGGCGCCAGGGGCGGCGTGGTGGGCAGGTTGTTGTAGCCCACCATGCGCGCCACTTCTTCGATCAGGTCTTCTTCGATGGTGATGTCGAAGCGGTACGCGGGTGGCGTGACGGTGAGCGTGCCTTCGCCCTGCACCACCGGCAGGCCCAGGCGGGCCAGCACGTCGGCGCACTGCGCCTGGGTCAGGGGCATGCCGATAACCTTGGAAGCACGCGCCACGCGCAGCGTGACGGGCTGGGGCACGGGCAGGTTTACGGACTGGTCGTCCATGGGGCCGCAGGCGGTGTCCGGCGTGCCGCAGATATCGATGACCAGCTGGGTGATGCGCTCGATGTGCTCGACCGTGAGGCTCGGGTCCACACCGCGCTCGAAGCGGTGGCCGGCATCGGTGGAGAAGTTGAAGCGGCGCGAGCGCCCGGCCACGGCCTTGGGCCACCAGAAGGCGGCTTCGATGTAGATGTGCTTCGTGTCGTCGGACACGGCGGTGGCGTCGCCGCCCATGATGCCGGCGAGCGACTCGACCTGCTGCTCGTCAGCGATCACGCCGACCTTGTCGTCCACGGTGATGGTGTTGCCGTTGAGCAGCTTGAGCTGCTCGCCCGGCTTGCCCCAGCGCACGTCCAGGTCGCCGTGAATCTTGTCCAGATCAAAAATGTGCGACGGCCGGCCCAGTTCGAACATCACGTAGTTGGAGATGTCGACCAGCGGCGACACGCCGCGCTGGCCGCAGCGCGCCAGGCGGTCCAGCATCCACTGGGGCGTGGCGGCGCGCGTGTTCACGTTGCGCACGATGCGGCCGGAGAAGCGGCCGCACAGGTCGGGCGCGCTCACCTTGACGGCGAGCTTGTCGGACAGTGTTGCCGCCACCGCGGGGAACGACGGCTGCTGCAGCGGCACGCCGGTGAGGGCCGACACTTCGCGCGCAATGCCGTACACACTGAGGCAGTGCGCCAGGTTGGGCGTGAGCTTGAGCGTGAACAGCGTGTCGTCCAGGTTCAGGTGGGTGCGGATGTCCTGGCCCACGGGTGCAGAGGCGTCGAGCTCGAGCAGACCGCCATGGTCCTCGGACAGCTTGAGTTCGCGGGCCGAGCACAGCATGCCCTGGCTCTCCACGCCGCGCAGCTTGCCGACCTTGATGAGGAACGGCTTGCCGTCGTCGCCGGGCGGCAGCTCTGCGCCCACCATGGCACACGGCACCTTGATGCCCACGCGGGCGTTGGGCGCGCCGCACACGATGTTGAGCAAGGCGCCCTGCCCCACATCCACCTGGCACACGCGCAGGCGGTCGGCATCAGGGTGTTGCACGGCTTCTTTGATTTCGCCCACCACAATCTTGGTGAAGGGCGGCGCCACGGGGCGCAGCTCTTCCACCTCGAGGCCGGCCATGGTCAGCGTCTCGGCCAGCTCGGCCGTCGAAAGGGGTGGGTTGCAGAACTCGCGCAACCAGGATTCAGGAAATTGCATAGTCGGACTCTTGTTCTAAAGGATCGGCGCGCTGCCGCCAGGCGTGCGCGCGTGCGTCGCTCAATCGACAGGCTTTACTGGAACTGCGACAGGAAGCGGATGTCGCCGTCAAAGAACAAGCGCAGGTCGTTCACGCCGTAGCGCAGCATGGTCAGGCGGTCGGGGCCCATGCCGAAGGCAAAGCCGATGTATTTTTCTGGGTCCAGGCCCATGTTGCGCACCACGTTCGGGTGCACCTGGCCGGAGCCGGCCACTTCCAGCCAGCGGCCGGCCAGCGGGCCGGTCTGGAACTGGATGTCGATCTCGGCGCTGGGCTCGGTGAAGGGGAAGAAGCTCGGGCGAAAGCGCAAGACCAGGTCGTCGCTTTCGAAGAACGTGCGGCAGAACGCCGTGAAGATGACCTTCAAATCCTTGAAGCTCACGTTTTCGCCGATCCACAGGCCTTCGCACTGGTGGAACATGGGCGAGTGCGTGGCGTCGCTGTCCACCCGGTAGGTGCGGCCCGGCGCGATGACGCGGATCTCTGGCATGGGCTGGCCAGCGTCCAGCAGCGCACGGTGCTTCTTCACATGCTGCACCGCGTGGCGGATCTGCATCGGGCTGGTGTGGGTGCGCAGCAGGTTGGGGGCGGTGTCAGTGCCGCCCTCCACGTAGAAAGTGTCGTGCATCGAACGCGCAGGATGGTCTTCCGGCGTGTTCAGTGCGGTGAAGTTGAACCAGTCGGTCTCGATCTCGGGGCCCTGGGCCACGTCGAATCCCATGGAGCCGAAGATGCCCTCGATGCGCTCGAGCGTGAGCGACACGGGGTGCAGGCCGCCCTGCCCGCGCTGGCGGCCCGGCAGGCTCACGTCCAGCGCCTCGGCCTTGAGCTGCACCTGCAGCTCGGCATCGGCCAGCGCCTGGCGCCGCGCCGTGAGAGCGGCTTCGATGGCCTGCTTGGCAACGTTGATGGCGGCGCCGCGGGATTTCTTTTCCTCGACGGACAGCTGCGCCATGCCCTTCATGAGCTCGGTCACGCGGCCCGACTTGCCCAGAAACTGCGCCTTGGCGTTTTCCAGATCAGCAGGGGTGGCGCTTTGGGCAAACAGTTGCGTCGCGCTTTCGACCAGGGAATCCAACTCGTTCATATCGACTCTTGAAAATGAACAAGGGCTAGCGCTCTTTCAAGCCCTAGCCCTTGCTGTTATTGCGCAGGCAGCTATCAAAAAGATAGCCGCCCATCGTGAACTCAAGCAGCCAGTTTGGCCTTGACTTGGCTTACGATGCTGCCAAAGGCAGCCTTGTCGTGCACTGCGAGGTCGGCCAGCATCTTGCGGTCGATCTCGATGGATGCCTTCTTCAGGCCGTTGGTGAACTGGCTGTAGGTCAGGCCCAGTTCGCGCGAAGCGGCGTTGATACGGGCGATCCACAGTTGGCGGAACACGCGCTTCTTGTTGCGGCGGTCACGGTAGGCATATTGCCCAGCCTTCATTACCGCCTGTTTGGCGATACGGTAGACATTACCGCGGCGACCACGGAAACCCTTGGCAAGGGCGAGAACTTTCTTGTGACGGGCACGGGCCGTTACACCACGTTTGACGCGAGGCATGTATGTACTCCTTGTTCGTCGTTAATTAAACGCCCATGCCGGGCAGCATTTGCGCGATGTGACCCATATTGGTCTCATGCACAGCAACTGAACCACGCAATTGGCGCTTGTTCTTGGTGGTCTTCTTGGTCAAGATGTGACGCTTGAAGGCTTGACCGCGCTTGACGGTGCCACCGGGACGAACGCGGAAACGTTTTTTCGCGCTGCTCTTAGTCTTCATTTTGGGCATGTGAATGCTCCTTTTTCGTTGTGCTCGTGAGGCGTTTGCAAACCGATCTGCAAACTTGTTGGCCCCGAGCCACTTTTTCAGCCGGCTTGCACCGGCTGTGCGGCAGCGCGTGAACACTGCCTATCGCCAAGCCTGCCCCTTGCGGAGTGGACCCGGCAAATTCTGTCTCTATCTCTATGTCTCTCTGTGCGGCAGTGCCGCCCGCCTCAGGCAGCGCTGCCCGAAGGCGCGCTTTCAGTGGCAGCTGGCTTGGCGGCAGCGATCTTCTTCTTGCCCGGCGCAATCATCATGATCATCTGGCGGCCTTCCAGCTTGGGAAACTGCTCGATGATGATGGAGTCGGCCAGCTCATCGCGAATGCGGTTGAGCAGTGCCAAACCCAGCTCCTGGTGCGTGATTTCGCGGCCGCGAAAACGCAGCGTGATCTTGCACTTGTCACCCTCCGCCAGAAAGCGGCGGATGTTGCGCATCTTGATGTTGTAGTCGCCATCGTCCGTACCCGGACGGAATTTGACTTCCTTGATCTCGATGACCGTCTGCTTAGCCTTGGCTTCAGCAGCGCGCTTTTGTTCCTGGTACTTGAACTTGCCGTAGTCCATCAGGCGGCACACCGGCGGATTTGCTGTGGCAGCGATTTCCACCAGATCCACATCCAGCTCGCCCGCCATACGCAGGGCTTCCATGAGGCTGACCACGCCCAAAGGCTCATTCTCTGGCCCGGACAGACGGACTTCCGGGGCCATGATTTCACGGTTCAGGCGGTGCTTGCGCTCTTCACGGTGGCGACGATCACGAAATTCAGTAGCGATGGCTATCTTCCTTCAATCAAAATACTACAAAAAATGTAGCTACAACCGCACAGCTGGCGCGCGACAAAGCACGATTTGAATCAAACTCAGGCTTTGGTGGCGATGTCCTGGGCGATCAACTCAGCGAACGCTTCAATGGACATCACGCCGAGGTCACGATTACCCCGGGCGCGCACTGCGACGGCTCCTGCAGCCTTTTCCTTGTCGCCCGCGACGAGGATGTACGGCAGCTTTTGCAACGAATGCTCCCGTATTTTATACGTAATCTTCTCGTTGCGCAGGTCCACCGCCACCCTAAGGTCTTGATTCGGCAGTGCTTTTTCAAGCTTTGCGGCAATTTCGCGACAGTAATCGGCTTGCGCGTCGGTAATATTGAGCACCGCCACCTGCACCGGAGCCAGCCACAGGGGGAAGGCGCCAGCGTAGTGCTCGATCAGCATGCCGATGAAACGCTCCATGCTGCCCACCGTGGCGCGGTGCAGCATGAGCGGGCGCTTGCGGGTGCCGTCTTCGGCCACGTATTCAGCGTCCAGGCGCTCGGGCAGGTTGGGGTCGATCTGCATCGTGCCGCATTGCCACTGGCGGCCCAGCGCGTCTTTCAGCGTGTACTCGATCTTGGGGCCGTAGAAGGCGCCCTCGCCTTCGGCGATCTCGAACTCGCAGCCCGAATGGCGCAGGCCGTCCATCAGCGCCTTCTCGGCGCGGTCCCACGATTCGTCGGTGCCGATGCGTGCGGCCGGCCGCGTGGCCACCTTGTAGATGATGTTGGTGAAGCCGAAGTCCTTGTAGACCTTCTGCACCAGCGCCGTGTAGTTGGCGCACTCTTCCAGCACCTGCTCTTCGGTGCAGAAGATGTGGCCGTCGTCCTGCGTGAAGCCGCGCACGCGCATGATGCCGTGCAGGCCGCCGGTGGGCTCGTTGCGGTGGCAGGCACCGAATTCGCCGTACCGCAGCGGCAGGTCGCGGTAGCTCTTGATGCCCTGCTTGTAGATCAGGATGTGGCCGGGGCAGTTCATCGGCTTGAGCGCGTACTCGCGCTTTTCCGACTCGGTCGTGAACATGTTCTCGTGGTACTTGTCCCAGTGGCCGGTCTTCTCCCACAACTGCTTGTCCAGAATCTGCGGGCCCTTGACCTCCTGGTAGCCGTTATTGCGGTACACGCGGCGCATGTACTGCTCCACCTCCTGCCACAGGGCCCAGCCCTTGGGGTGCCAGAACACGGTGCCGGGCGAGTGCTCGTCCATGTGGAACAGGTCGAGCTCGCGGCCCAGCTTGCGGTGGTCGCGCTTTTCGGCCTCTTCCAGCATGGTGAGGTACTGCTGCAACTCGTCCTTCGTCGCCCAGGCCGTGCCGTAGATGCGCTGCAGCATCTCGTTGCGGTGGTCGCCGCGCCAGTAGGCACCGGCCACCTTCATCAGCTTGAAGAATTTGAGCTTGCCGGTGCTGGGCACGTGCGGGCCGCGGCACAGGTCTTCGAACGCACCTTCGCGGTACAGGCTCACATCCTCGTTGCTGGGGATGCTGGCGATGATCTCGGCCTTGTAGTTCTCGCCCAGGCCCTTGAAGTACGCCACCGCCTCGTCGCGCGGCAGCACGCGGCGCGACACGGGCTCGTCCTTGGCCGCCAGCTCGGTCATGCGCTTTTCGATGGCGACCAGGTCTTCGGGCGTGAAGGGGCGCTTGTACGCAAAGTCGTAGAAGAAGCCGTTCTCGATCACCGGGCCGATGGTGACCTGGGCTTCAGGAAACAGGTCCTTGACGGCGTAGGCCAGCAAGTGGGCGGTGGAGTGGCGGATTACGTCCAGGCCATCGGCATCCTTGGCCGTCACGATGGACAGCGGGCTGTCGGCCGTGATCTGGTAGCTGGTGTCCACAACCTTGAAGCCTTCACCACCTTCGGCGGGGATCTTGCCGGCCAGGGCAGCCTTGGCCAGGCCGGTGCCGATCGAGGCGGCCACTTCAGCGACCGTGACCGGGCCGGGAAACTCGCGCTGCGAACCATCGGGAAGGGTGATGTGAATCATGGGACGACTGCTCTTTCTTTGGAATCAGTACGAAAAGGTATGAGGGTGGGTGCGGGCACGCGCCAGGCCCAAAAACAAAAAAGCGCGGAACAGGTCCGCGCTTTTGGAGGGGTGTGCAATCTCGTGCAGGCGCGAACAGCCAGCCTTAACGGCCGGTCAACATCTCCGATGTAGTTCGCGGTGTCATAACCAGATTGCCTTTCTCGCTCTTGTGCAGTGAATTTGCCCACATTTTAACCCCGACCCAAGCAAAAAAGCCCGAAGCGGGTGCTTCGGGCTTTACAGACTGTCGGGTTTTGATGGGTTTTGCGCCACACCGCGGCGGCGCAAAAACTCCATCGCCCAAGCAGATCAGTGGAACTGCTCTTCTTCGGTCGAACCCGTCAGGGCCTTCACGCTGGACGAGCCGCCCTGGATCACCGTGGTCACGTCGTCGAAGTAGCCTGCGCCCACTTCCTGCTGGTGCGACACAAAGGTGTAGCCCTTGTCGCGTGCGGCAAATTCTGGCTCTTGCACCATGTTCACGTAGTGCTTCATGCCTTCGCCGTTGGCGTAAGCGTGGGCGAACTGGAAGGTGTTGAACCAGTTGATGTGGATGCCGGCCAGCGTGATGAACTGGTACTTGTAGCCCAGTGCCGACAGGTCTTCCTGGAACGACGCGATCTGGCTGTCGTTGAGGTTCTTCTTCCAGTTGAACGATGGCGAGCAGTTGTACGACAGCAGCTTACCGGGGCAGGCGGCGTGCACGGCCTGGGCAAATTCACGGGCGAAGCCGATGTCTGGCACGCCGGTTTCGCACCACACCAAGTCGGCGTAGGGGGCGTAGGCCACGCCGCGGCTGATGGCTTGCTCCAGGCCGTTCTTCACGCGGTAGAAGCCTTCTTGCGTGCGCTCGCCGGTCAGGAAGGGCTTGTCGTTGGCGTCGTGGTCGGACGTGATCAGGTTGGCGGCTTCTGCGTCGGTGCGGGCCAGCACGATGGTGGACACGCCCATCACGTCAGCGGCAAAGCGGGCGGAGATCAGCTTCTCGCAGGCTTCCTGCGTGGGCACCAGCACCTTGCCACCCATGTGGCCGCACTTCTTGACGGCGGCCAGCTGGTCTTCGAAGTGAACGCCTGCAGCGCCCGACTGGATCATGTTCTTCATGAGTTCGAAGGCGTTCAGCACGCCGCCGAAACCGGCTTCCGCGTCGGCCACGATGGGCAGGAAGTAGTCGATGAATTCCTTGTCGCCGGGGTTGATGCCGCGGCCCCACTGGATTTCGTCGGCGCGCTTGAAGGTGTTGTTGATGCGGCGAACCATCGTGGGCACCGAGTCGTAGGCGTACAGCGACTGGTCGGGGTACATGGTCTCGGAGGTGTTGCCGTCAGCGGCCACTTGCCAGCCCGACAGGTACACGGCTTCCAGGCCTGCCTTGGCCTGCTGCATGGCCTGGCCGGCGGAGATGGCGCCGAACGCGTTCACGTAGCCCTTCTTGGCGCCGCCGTTGATCTTGTCCCACAGCTTTTCAGCGCCGCGCTTGGCCAGCGTGTGCTCGATGGGCAGCGAGCCGCGCAGGCGCACCACGTCGGCAGCGGAGTAGCCGCGCTTCACGCCCTTCCAGCGGGGGTTCTGGGCCCAGTCTTTTTCCAGGGCGGCAATTTGCTGTTCGCGGCTCAGTTGTTCGTTGAGGGATTGGGGCATGGGGATCACTCCGAAGGTTGGTTGAAAACGCCGGGCTGCTGGTGCCGCCCTTGGAGACAACTTTAAGTCTTCTATAAGACTTGAGCAAGCTCTTATGTCTTATACAAGAGATAAATTTTTTCCTTGCAAAACAACAGCTTAAACACGCAATTTCTCAATACAGAAATTGATTTCTCATATCGAGAAAAATTGCGGCAATGCAACATCTATCGCGTTTTGCCATGTGGAATCAAAATTCCGTATCGCAAAATTGGATTGCCTCGGTTGACTGATCGTAGGGATGCTGTGTGTCAACCGTTGCATCACCTGGGCTCACCCTACCCCTCCGTGCCCCTCCTCCTCCCCTTGCGCCCACCTGCCTGTCACAAGAACTTCACCCAATCCCCTTCCGGAACGCGCGCGGCCGACAGCACGTAGCGGGGGTTGATCTCATACACCAGGCAGGGCAACGGCTCACCATTCACTTCGACGTCGATCTCGCGCTTGATGTATTCGTCGGTGGGGTTCTCACCCAGCGACTCGATCTCGTCCAGCACGTCTTCGAGCGCGGGCTCGATGGCGTAGACCTCGCCGTGCACCCATTCCGCCCCGCCGAGCGTGACGCCCGGGTAGGCACCCAGGTGGTACAGGATGCCGGCGATGCGCCCCCGCCCCACGAACAGGGGCGGCGGCTCCAGGCGCGTGATGTCGTTGCTGCAGCCCTGGCGCAGGGTGCCGTACACAAAAACCCAGCGGGACGGCGGAAGGGAGCTGGTTTCGTCGGGCATGATGCGTACTCATTTTTGTTGAACAGCCCGCAGTTTAGTGACCACTCCCAGCCGCCCCTTCGCCTACCTGTGCCTGGCCCTGAGCATGGCGTTGGTGGGCAGCTATGTGGCGCTGTCCAAACCGCTGGCTGCGGTTCTGCCGGTGTTTCTGCTGGCCTGGATGCGGTTCGGCATCGGCGGCATTGCCATGCTGCACTGGCTGCGCAAGCCGGCCAACGAGCCCCCGCTCACCCCACAAACCAAGCGCCTGTTGTTCCTGGAATCCTTTCTGGGCAACTTCATGTTCACCATCTGCATGCTGTACGGGGTGACGCTGACCGATGCGATCTCTGCCGGAGTGACGCTGGCGGCCATTCCTGCCGCGGTGGCCGTGATGGGCTGGGCGTTTCTGAAAGAGCGCGTGGCGCCCCGCACCTGGGCGGCGGTGGTGTGTGCGGTGTTTGGCATTGCGCTGTTCGCGCTATCAAAACCAGAGCTGGCAGCGCATGCTGGGCAAGCGGTAGACGGCAAAAACAGCCACAACCTGGTGTGGCTGGGCCAGTTGCTGCTCGTGGGCGCGGTGCTGTGCGAGGCGGCATACACCGTCATCGGCAAGAAACTCACGGGCAGCCTGGGGCCCAAGCGCATCACCTCGCTCATCAACCTGTGGGGCTTTGTGCTGACCACGCCGGCGGGTTTGTATATGGCGCTGCGCTTCGACTTTGCCGCCGTCGGCTGGGGCACCTGGGTGCTGTTGCTGTTTTATGCCCTGGCTGCCTGCATGTGGACGGTGTGGCTGTGGATGACCGGGCTCAAGGCGGTCCCCGCAGCGCAAGGCGGCGTGTTCTCGGTGCTGCTGCCGGTGAGTGCCGCCCTGGTGGGCGTGCTGGCGCTGGGCGAATCGCTCACGGGTCTGCAGCTCTTCGCGTTCGTGATTGCACTGGCCAGCGTGCTGCTGGCCACCCTGCCCTCGCGGGCGGCCTTGCGAATGGGCCGCCGCGGCTGACGCGGTCAGGAGGTCGGAGGGGCAGTCGGCCAGCCGGTCAGGCGTGCAGGGCCGTGGCGCTGACGACGATGCCGTCGTCATCGGTATAGAGCCAGTCGCCCGGGCGCACCCACACGCCCTGCACCTGCACCGGCACGTCGCGTTGGCCTTCCCCACGCCGCTCCGTGGGCAGCGGGATGAGCGCCAGCGCGCGGATGCCCACGGCCGCCGCGTTCAGTTCGGCCACGTCGCGCACGCAGCCGTCCACCACCAGCCCGGCCCAGCCGTTGCGCGCCGCAGCCGCAGCCAGGTTGCCGCCCACCAGCGCACGGCGCAGGGAGCCACCGCCATCGACCACCAGCACACGCCCTTCGCCCGGCGATTCGACAGCGGCCTTCACCTGGGTATTGTCTTCATGGCATTTGACGGTGCTTACCGGCCCGCTGAAGTGGGCCACGCCACCGAACGCGCGGAACGCGGGAGGCAGCACGCGAAACGCTCCGCTGGTGTCCCCTTTGTGGACATCGCAAAAATCGCAAGTGCTGAAGGCGGCGGCGGAAGCTGCAGTCATCGAGGAAACCTTTCTTGAGACCTGTAGAGGAAACCGGCAATGCCGGGCATGAGCAGCACGGCCTCCCTCGTACCGCTGGCAACGGTCAGCAAGGGTGGGCGGTGGGCCGAATGGGACTGGGCATTGTTGCGCAGCAGCGCGGCGCCGGGGAGCGGAAATTGCTCAGGGCATAGGGCCCCCACCCCGGCAACCCCTCCAATCGCGCTTGTCTGCCCCAGTTTTGTCAAGGAAGGCAGGGCAAGGCGACAACTTCCAGGCCCTCCGGAGGCCATCACGGGCCACCACAGGGCGCCACAGCTACAAATCGAGGCAAAAAAAGCGGTTTCTCCCTTGGAAACCCGTTTTTTTCCCAGTAGCATCGGCCTGCCAGTGGGACGCCCTCGTTTTCGCTGGTAAAAATTGACGTCCAACTAGGAAAACCCAACATGGCAACTGCAAAAAAAGCTCCGGCAAAAACAGCCCCTGCGGCCAAGAAGGCTCCCGCCACCAAGACGGCTGCCGCCCCCGCAAAGAAGCGTACCCCCAACGCCGCCTTCATGAAGGCGCTCACGCCCAGCCCCGCGCTGGCTGCCGTGGTGGGCTCGGCACCGCTGCCACGCACGGAGATCATCAGCAAGCTGTGGGTCTACATCAAGGCCAACAACCTGCAGGACGCCACCAACAAGCGCAACATCAACGCTGACGCCAAGCTCAAGGAGCTGTTCGGCAAGCCCCAGGTGTCGATGTTCGAACTGGCTGGCCTGATCGGCAAGCACGTCAAGTAAGCGCTTCGCGTCCCCAAAAAAGCCGGCTCTGCCGGCTTTTTTTCGTTGGGACCCGGCCAAAGTGTGGCGTGCAGACGTCAATGCAAATGAGAATGACCCTCATTCGATGTAACATAAAGATGCACGACGAAGCATGACTTTGTGAAGTTTTTCTCACAAGCGTCATTGCCTCCGGCTCGTTTGCGGCGCACATCGGGCGCCGACCTGCACATCCCCCATCGACGGAGTCCATCTTGGCTAAATCACGCGCTCAGCGCCGCAGCACCGCGCTGCGTCAAACCGCATCCCCTGTTTCCGCCACCACCGGCGTCTCTTCCGATTTGGCGCTGCTGCCCCTGGGCGCCCTGATGCTGGCTGCCTCCATGGGCGCCATGGCCCAGTCCGCCACACCGGAAGCCACCATGTCCACCGTGACGGTGCAGGAAGCGGCCGAAGTGCAAGGCAAGGACACCCTGCTGCTCAAGAAGACCACGGTCGGCAAGGGCAACCAGGACATCAAGGACATTCCCCAGTCCGTGACGGTGTTCACCGAAAAGCTGATGAACGACCGCAACCAGGACGACTTCCGCGAGGTGCTGCGCACCACGGCGGGCGTGACCTTCCAGTCGGGCGAAACGGGCGAAGAAGACGTGCGCATGCGCGGCTTCTCGCTGGGCCTGGCCGGTGACATCTATGTGGACGGCATGAAGGACGCTCCGCTGATCGAGCGCGACACGTTCAACAACGACCGCATCGAAGTGCTCAAGGGCTCGGCCTCCATGCTGTTCGGCAAGGGCTCCACCGGCGGTATCGTCAACCAGGTCAACAAGTACCCGCTGCTGATCGACCAGCACGAAGCCAGCTACACCTTCGGCACCGGCCAGTTCCACCGCGCCACAGGCGACTTCAACTTCAAGACCGGCGAGAACGCGGCCTTCCGCCTGAACGCCATGGTGCAGGAGTACGACAACTACGGCGCCAAGCAGGACAAGCGCGGCATTGCGCCCACCTTCGCCTGGGGCATCGGCACGCGCGACGAGTTCTCGATCGGGCTGTACTACCTCGAATCCAAAGGCCGTCCGCTGTACAACCACCCCTGGCGCGTGGTCGACGGCAAGATCAACACGCCGCTGGATGCCCGCAACTACTACGGTCTGGCCAGCGACCACAACGACACCTCGTCGCAGTACGTCACCCTGGGTCATATCCACCGCTTCAACGACAACGGCGAGCTGACCACCCGCCTGCGCTACGGCAAGTACGAGCGCGACCTGCTGGCCAGCACCATCGGCTTTCAAAACGGCAACATCACCCTGGGCCAGATCAACGGCAACACCGTGCTGACCCGTGGCTCCAAGGGCCGCCTGGGCGAGAGCGATGTCCTGCAAGTGCAAAGCGACTACAACAACACCTTCAACTGGGGCGGCCGCAAGCACACGGTGCTGGCCGGCGTCGACTACTACGACGACGACGCCAAGCGCAACCAGAACTACGCCAACACCACGCCGCGCCCCAACACCACCGTGGGCACGCCCAATGACGGCGCCTGGGTGGCCGACGGCCGCGCCCCGGTGCAGTGGAACACCTTCACGTCGCGCAACCTGGGCCTGTACTTCCAGGACACCGTCGCGATCAACGACACCCTGAAGCTGGTGGGCGGCCTGCGCTACGACAACTTCAAGGCTTCGTACAAGAACGCCACCGGCGCGCTGAGCAACTCCCGCTCCGACAGCCTGGTCAGCCCCCGTGTGGGCCTGCTGTTCCAGCCTACCGAGCTGACCTCGTACTACGTGTCGTACGGCACTTCGTACAACACCTCGGGCGACACCTACCAGTTCGGCAACCCCGGCACGACCACGGCGCGCACGGCCAACACCGACCCCGAAAAGAGCCGCAACTTCGAGATCGGCAGCAAGTTCGAGCTGTTCGAGCGCCGTGCCCTGCTGGGTGTGGCCGCCTTCTACAGCCAGAAGTACAACGAGCGCAACACTGACCCCGACACCGCAGCCCAGCAAGAGCTGCTGTCCGGCAAGCGCCACGCCACCGGCATGGAATTCAACCTGGCCGGCCGCCTGACGCCCCAGTGGGAACTGTTCGCCAACCACACCTGGATCCCATCGGCCAAGATCGACCACAGCAATGTGGTGGTACCCGCCAACGGCGGTGGCGCCCAGGCGCAGGGCGACCGCCCCGGCCTCACGCCCAAGCACAGCGGCAGCGTGTGGACGACCTACGCCGTCACTTCCAAGATCCGCGTGGGCGCGGGCGTGACCTACCGCGGCAAGCAAAACCCCGAAGGCTCGCGTGCCGTGTACGCCAGCGGCTTCGCGGTGATGGACGCCATGGTCGAGTACGCGTTCGACGACAAGACCACGCTCAAGCTCAACGTCAACAACCTGTTCGACCGCACCTATGCGGACGGCCTGTACCGCGGCTTCTACACGCCGGGCACGGCACGTTCCGTGCAGGTGTCGCTGAAGACGCGCTTCTGACCTTCGATGCGCTGATGCATCGACATGTCGACGTTGATGCGTTGATGCGTTGATGCGTTGATGTTCTGACGAAACGACTCCGCCCCTTCATTGGGGCGGAGTCACAATCGGACCCCATGTTCCTGCACATCAAAGACGTACTGGCGGCCGACGAGGTGGCCCTGTTCCGGCAAAAGCTCTGGGCGGCCGACACCCCCTGGGTGGACGGCGCCCGCAGCGCAGGCAGCCAGGCCGTGCACCAGAAGAACAACCAGCAGCTCGCCCAGGGCAGCGAGCTGTCGGCCCAGCTGCAGGGCATCGTCAAGGCCGCGCTGGCCCGCAATGCGCTTTTCTTCTCGGCCGCCCTGCCCCGGCGCATCTACAACCCGCTGTTCAACCGCTACGGCGACGGCGCCAACTTCTATGGCCGCCACGTGGACAGCGCCGTCATGCACTCCAAGGCAGACAACGCCTGGGTGCGCAGCGACCTGTCGTGCACGCTGTTCCTCACGCCGCCGGACGAATACGACGGCGGCGAACTGGTCGCCACCGAAGCCTGGGGCGACAAGCGCATCAAGCTGCCGGCCGGCGACATGATCCTGTACCCCAGCAGCACCGTGCACCAGGTGTCGCCGGTCACCCGCGGCCACCGCATCAGCAGCTTCTTCTGGGTCGAGAGCATGGTGCGCGGGCTGGAGCAGCGCCAGCTCTTGTTCGATATGGACATGGCCCTGCTGCGCCTGCGCCAGAGCGTGGGCGAGACCGACCCGTCGGTCATCGCCCTGTCGGGCACGTACCACAACCTGCTGCGCATGTGGGCCGACGTGTGACAGGCGCCTGGCAGACCCGCTACAGCCGCAGGCCTGGCCCCAGGTCTGGCTCCAGGTCTTGCCCCACATCCAGCCCCCGGCGGCCATGCCAACCAATTTGCTCATTTATTGATAGCACCTCGCGCTTGCTGAATGCGCGGCAGGTGCTTTTTTCATTGCCATGACCCACGTCCCAGCACGCCAACAGCTCCCTCCCGGCCTCGCCAGCCTGGCCGACCATGAGCAGCAGGCCCGGCAACAACTGGACGACAACGCCTGGGCCTACTTCAGCGGCGGCGCGGCCGACGAGATCAGCCTGCGCAGCAACCGCAGCGCGTGGGACGCACTGCCCCTGTGGCCGCGCGTGCTGCGTCCGCTGGCTGGCGGGCACACCCGCGTTGAGCTGCTGGGCCGCACGCTGGCGCACCCCATCCTGCTGGCACCCGTGGCCTTTCAGCGCCTGGCCCACGCCGACGGCGAAGTGGCGATGGCCTATGCGGCCGCGGCACTGGGCGCCGGCGTGGTGCTGAGCACCCAGGCCAGCATGCCGCTGGAGGCCATCGCCCAGGCGGTGCTGCCCGACCCCGGCCGCGGCCCGCTGTGGTTTCAGCTGTACCTGCAGCCGGACCGCGGCTTCACCCGCGCCCTGGTCCAGCGCGCCGAGGCCGCGGGGTACGAAGCCCTGGTGCTCACGGTGGACGCGCCCACGAGCGGCGCCCGCGACCGGGAGCGCCGGGCGGGCTTTCGCCTGCCGCCGGGCATCGCGCCCGTCAACCTGGCGGGCATGCAGGCGCCGCCCGCCCCCGCCCTCGGTGCCGACCAGAGCGCGCTGTTCGACGGACTGCTGCACCACGCCCCCACCTGGGACGACGTGGCGTGGCTGCAGTCCATCACCCGCCTGCCCGTGCTGCTCAAAGGCGTGCTGCACCCTGCCGATGCGCGCCAGGCCGTGGCGGCCGGCGTTGCGGGCGTCATCGTGTCCAACCACGGCGGCCGCACACTGGACACCGCCCCGGCCACGGCCACCGCCCTGCCGCGCGTGGTGCAGGCCGTGGGCGGCGCCGTGCCGGTGCTGGTCGATGGCGGGATCCGGCGCGGCACCGACGTGCTCAAGGCGATGGCGCTGGGGGCGTCCGCCGTGCTGGTGGGGCGCCCGGCCGTCTGGGGGCTGGCCAACGCAGGGGCCACCGGCGTCGCCCACGTGCTTCGGCTGCTGCGCGACGAGCTGGAGATCGCCATGGCCCTGACCGGTTGCGCCACGCTGGCGGACGCCACGCCAGCCTTGCTGACGGCAGACAGCCCCGATTGACGCGCCTTTGCGCCGGTTTCTCCCTCTTGGCAGAAATGGTTTATTGCAAATGCGATAGATTCTTATTTATAATAGCGACACCTTCAACAGCCAGCCACACTGCCTGCCGCCATGATCGTCTGTGTTTGCCGCCGGATATCGGACCGTGAGATCGCCCGCCACGCACGTGCCGGAATGAGCTTTGACGAGATCCAGTTCGAGCTGGGCGTCGCCACCCAATGCGGGTGCTGCGAAAGCTGCGCCCGCGACGTGGTCGCGCAGTGCAGTGCATCGAACCCGGTGGCCGCACTGCACAACGATGCAGCGCCGCAAACGATCCAGCTTGCCAGCTCCATTTTGGAAAGCAAGTCATGGAACTCCTCTCAACGCTCGCTGGCAGCCTGATCCTCGTCGCAGGCTCGGCCTGGTGGATCTTTCGCAAATAACTAAGGTGTTTTAGGGCTCTAGCGCTTGGTACACAAGCGCTAGCAGCTATCATTTTTATGTCTCACCCTGATCGTTTTGCTCCTCCCGGGGGTGTCAGCCGCAACACCGTGATCGTGGGCTCCGTCATTGCCCTGCACATTGCAGGCATCTGGGCCCTGCAATCGGGCCTGCTGCGCCGCGCGGCCGAAGTCATCGTGCCGGCAGAACTGCTGAGCGAATTCATCGCGCCGCCCGCCCCGCCCAAGGTCACGCCACCGCCGCCACCTGCCCCGCCACCACCGCCACGCCCGGCCCCCAAGGTCGCACCGCGCCCGGCGCCCATGCCCGTGGCCATCCCGGACCCCACTCCGGCGCCCAACGCGCCTGTCGGCATCACCACGCCACAGCCACCCGCCCCGCCCATCGAGGCCCCAGTAGCACCCCCGGCGCCGCCCGCCCCACCAGCGCCACCGGCCCCGCCCAAGATCGAGCTGCCGTCGAGCGACGCGGCCTACCTGAACAACCCCAAGCCCAGCTACCCCGCCATCAGCAAGCGCATGGGCGAGCAGGGCAAGGTCGTGCTGCGCGTGCTCATCGGCACGGACGGGCTGCCGCAGAAGGTCGAAGTCAACAAGTCCAGCGGATTCGAACGCCTGGACAAGCAGGCGCAGGAAGCCGTCATGCGCTGGCGCTTCGTGCCCGGCAAGCGCAACGGTGTGGTCGAGACCATGTGGAACCTGGTCCCTGTCAACTTCGTCCTCGAATAAATCAGTCAATCATTCAGTCAATCAACGCTTTAGATCAGCTTCAGGGAGTTTTTTCATGGAATCGCAATTCGGCATCGCCAACGTATGGATCCAGGGTGACTTCGTCACCCGCGCGGTCGCCATCATCCTGCTGGCCATGTCGCTGGCCTCGTGGATCGTCATCTTCATCAAGGCCCTGGACATCATCAAGTTCAAGAAGCACACCCGCGCCGCGCAGGACTTCTGGCACAGCGAAGACTTCGCCGCCGGCCTGACCAAGCTGGGCAGCGACAACACCAACCCCTTCCGCCATCTGGCCCTGGAAGGCCGCGAAGCCACCGCCCACCACCGCAACACCAAGGCCCACCTGCACGACAGCCTGGACGTGAGCGACTGGGTCACGCGTTGCCTGCGCAACTGTATCGACGAGTTCACCGCACGCCTGCAGTCGGGCCTGGCCATCCTGGCGTCGGTCGGCTCCACCGCCCCGTTCATCGGCCTGTTCGGCACCGTCTGGGGCATCTACCACGCACTGGTGGCCATCGGCACGTCGGGCCAGTCCACCATCGACAAGGTGGCCGGCCCCATCGGCGAAGCACTGATCATGACGGCCCTGGGCCTGGCCGTGGCCATCCCCGCCGTGCTGGGCTACAACGCCCTGGTGCGCGGCAACAAGTCCATCCTGGGCGGCCTCAACAGCTTTGCCCACGACCTGCACGCCTACTTCGTGACCGGTGCCCGCGTGAACGCCGGCGGCGAACAGGCCAAGGTCCTGCCCCTCAAGAAAGGCGCGTAAGCCATGGCCTTCGGAACCCAAGACGATGCCGATGACGTGATGAACGAGATCAACATGACGCCCCTGGTGGACGTCATGCTGGTGCTGCTCATCATCTTCATCATCACCGTGCCGGTGATGAAGCACTCGGTCAACGTGGACCTGCCCCGCGCCACCAACCAGCCCGAGGACGTCAAGCCCGAAACCGTGCGCCTGTCGGTGTCGGCCGACGGCAAGTACTTCTGGAACGAAACGCAGGTCACGGAAGAAGAACTCTTCCCCCGCCTGCAGGCCGAAGCCGCCAAGCAGCCCCAGCCCGACCTGCACATCCGCGGCGACAAGGAAGTGCGCTACGAACGCGTGGCCCAGGCCATGGCGGCGGCACAGCGGGCGGGCGTGCGCAAGATCGGGTTTGTGACGGACCCTGCGCCTTGATGCGGAGGCTGCGAGTCAGCCTCTCTTACCCTCCCCTGCCACCCGGCCCGCCAGCTGCACGCTTTGCTTGCAGAGGGCGCGCCGGGTGTGTTTTTGGGGCTTCGCTTTTGCTTTTGGCTTTCTTCGATGGGGGCTCATCCGCTACAGACTCCAAGCATCCATTGCTCAGCCACGCAGAAAAACCAAACAGATGACCCTATTCAGCATTGCTTTGGAGGAGCTTTCCGGGATGCCGTCGTCTCTTTTGCTGGATTCGGCTATTGATACGATGACGGCCCCCGGCAAGAAGCAGGCATAGCGAATGGAGGTCGATAAAAATGGTGACCCAGGATTTACCGTCTTCGTGGGCAATCACTTCCGGCCATCTGATTGCAAGCAAAAACTACCTTCCGTCTCCACTCCCCAGCGGAGCAGTGGAAATTCTTCGTCAGATGGATGAGTTCCTAAGTCACAACGAACTCGGCTTGGCGCTTCATGAAGCAGAGTCCCTTGGCGAACTCTGTCATTCGCCTCCGGTTTTTTGGGCGGAACTGCGGCTAGCGGCGGAAAACATGGGGTTGAGCTAGGAATCGTCGCGGTTTGCTGCTCGCCTGTAGTCAGGCCTACACCACCCAGCCAGGGAACATGCGCTCCGGGCCCGGAACGACCCCTCGAAGTCCGCGATCGCTCGCAGTTACGGCTGCTCCTCAAACGACGCCGTGCCTTCCGGCAACCCCAACCAGTCATGTCGCCTACATGTCCAGATCTGCCGCTGCGGCGAGCCGAGCTCGTGCCGTTGTTCGATCGTGCCGATCCGCAGTGAATAAGTGGCGGGATCGCTCACAGCGCAAGCATAGAGCGAGCTGCCGCACACCTCGCAGAACGCCAGAGCGCGCTGGTTGCCGCTGGCGGCAGTCTTGATGTAGGTGCGGGGCGTGCCCCGGGTCAGCCGAAAGCTGGACGCAGGAGCCGCGATGTTGGCCCGGAAGGCAGAGCCTGAGTGGCCCTGGCAATCATCGCAGTGGCAGACCGTTATGGTGCCCGGCTGCACCTCGGCCTCGTAGGCGATCGCACCGCAGTAGCACGCACCGTCAATCTTCATCATGTTCGGATCCTTGATCTGAATGACCGCTGTGGTCAGATTTTGCCCGGCGAGCAAAAGAACAAAAAGAAACACTCCAGTCGCTTGACTTGTAATTGCGAATCGTTATCATTAGCAAAAACGCAATCAAACGCACCAGGAAAAACCCATGCAAGCCACTTTGACCGCCGCTTCGATCCTGCGCCCCGCTTCTGCCAGCAAGGGAGTCTCGCACGCCGACGGGCAAGCAAGCCAACGCACCGAACTGACCGCAGCTGCGGTCGACAGCAGCTCCCTGCTGCAGGGCCAGAAGGCCGTCGCCATCAGCCACAACGGGTCCGTGTACCGCCTGCAGGCCACCAAGCTCGGCAAGCTGATCCTGACCAAATAAGGCGGCAGTTACAGCCATCACCAACACCCGCCGCAGCCCGCGCCTGACCGGTCTTTGCACCTATAGCGCCGCCAGCGGTACCCAGTTTCATCGTGGGGCGACTCCCGGGCTTTCAACAAGCTCGCAAGGGTCGTTTTTGCCAGCCAACGGGTTCACCCCCGCGTAGCCAGGCTTTTTTTGTACCCCAGGGTTCTTCGCTCGCAACAAAAAAACCGGCCTTGAGCCGGTTTTTTTGTGGGCGACGACAGCGTCACCCGGTAGATTCAAATAAATTTGCCCTCCAGCGCTTAATAGGCAAGCGCCAGAAGCTATCTATTTGATAGCAATCTCAAAGACCTAGTGCAGCGATGCCGGCACGCGCGACCTGCGCGTCCTCGGTGGACTTCACGCCGCTCACGCCTACCGCGCCCAAGCACTGGCCGTCCTTGAGGATCGGCACGCCACCTTCGAGCAGGCCGTCGATGCCGGGCGCGCTCAGGAAAGCGGTGCGGCCGCCGTTGACGATGTCCTCGTACACCTTGCTCTCGCGGCGGCCCATAGCGGCCGTGCGGGCCTTGGAGGGGGCGATGTGCGAGGACACGGCCGCGGCACCGTCCAGACGCTGCAGCCACAGCAGGTGGCCGCCATCATCCACGATGGCGATGGTCACGGCCCACTTGTTCTTCAGGGCTTCGGCTTCGGCAGCGGCGGCAATGGCCTTGACGTCGGCGAGTTCGAGTTCGTGCTTGGTCTTCATGGATGTGTCCGGATGGAGGAAAAGAAAGAGTCGAAGAAAGGTCGCCCGGACGAACCGCAGGGGCCCGCCGAAGCAGAGAACCATCAAGCATAGCGGCATCGCCAGGGCCGCTCACCCCTATGCAGGGTGAAAGTACCCTTACCAAAAGTAGGTAAGCGGGTGCGGTCATTGCAAGGCCAAAAACCGTCTCCACCTAGAATTTGCAATGTCTGCGCTGTGCAGGCCAACAAGGAGAGACACAAGATGAATGACCATGTCACCACCCTGGGCCACTCTGCGGGCTATGGCATCTCGCAGGAAGACCGCCACCGGGTTCTTCGCAATACCTACTGGTTGCTCGCGCTGAGCATGATCCCCACAGTGCTGGGCGCCTGGGTCGGCGTGGCCACCGGCATCACCCAGTCGCTGCGCGGCGGCGTGGGCCTGATCGTGTTCCTGGGCGGCGCGTTCGCCTTCATGTTCGCGATCGAAAAGACCAAGCGCTCTGCAGCCGGCGTGCCCGTGCTGCTGGCCTTCACGTTCTTCATGGGTCTGATGCTGTCGCGCCTGATCGGCATGGTGCTGGGCTTCAAGAACGGTACCGACCTCATCATGACCGCCTTTGCGGGCACCGCCGGCGTGTTCTTCGTGATGGCCAGCCTGGCCAGCGTGATCAAGCGCGACCTGTCGGGCATGGGCAAGTGGCTGTTCGTGGGCGCCATGGTGCTCATGGTGGGCGGCATCATCAACGTGTTCGTCGGCTCCAGCGTGGGCATGATGGCGATCTCGATGGCGGCCATCGGCATCTTCAGCGCCTACATGCTGTACGACATCAAGCAGATCCTGGACGGCGGCGAGACCAACTACATCAGCGCCACCCTGGCCCTGTACCTGGACGTGTTCAACGTGTTCCAGAGTTTGCTGGCCCTACTGGGCATCATGGGCGGAGAAAAGGAATAAGCCCCCCTGAGCGGATGCGCCGCTTCCCCCAAGGGGGACGCACCCGGTGGCCCGGCGAAGCCGGTTCCACGGGTGCTCTGGCCTGGTGCCGCGCCAGTTTCTACGGCCGCTTCACAGCGTGCGCCACAAGGCTCCTTCAGGGGCCTTTTTGTTTTTGTTGAGCCCGGACCAAGGTCAAGCCTCAATAGCGGCGCAGTCCTGCCGATAATGCAAGTACATGTATCGCAATCTGCCCTCCACCCCGCTGCGGCTGCTGGCCGTCGCCGCCCTTGCGCTGCTGCTGACTGGCTGCGACAAGATCCCTGGCCTGGGCCCTGATCCGCGCGTGGCGCAGCGCGATGCCGAGGCCAAGGCCATCGGCGGCGCCTGCCGCCATGCCCTGCGCGGCCTGGAGGATTGCTACACGCTCAACCCCAAGGCCGCCAAGGCATCCGTCTTTGCCGGCTGGAAGGACATGGACGCCTACATGCGCGAGAACAAGATCGAAGGCGCGCCGTCGGTGCTGGGCGAGGTGAAGAAGCCCGAGCGCAAGGGCAGTGCCGACATCGAGACCGAGACGCGGGACCCCGCAGCCAGCCGAAGCCGCAGCTGAGCCGCTCGCAGATGAAGGCTCCTTTCAGGAGCCATTTCATAACAAGACTTGAAGACGCCATGGCGGCAACGCCACTAGGGCGTCCATCGGGGCTCCAATCGCGGGCGATCAAGCCCGCTCGAACACCGCCATGCTCTCGACGTGCGCCGTGTGCGGGAACATGTTGACCATGCCCGCGGCCGTGCACTTGTAACCGGCCCTGTGCACCAGCAGGCCCGCATCCCGTGCCAGCGTGGCGGGGTTGCAGCTGACATACACAATGCGCTGCGGCGGGGTCCAGTTCTCGGCCCCGGGCGGCAGCGGGCCTGCGCCCTCGGCACCGATGCGGGACTGCTCCAGGTCCGCCAGCGCGGTGGCCAGCGCAAAGGCACCCTCGCGCGGTGGGTCCACCAACCACTTCTCGGCCGAGCCGTCGGCCACCAGCATTGCGGGCGTCATCTCGAACAGATTGCGCGCTACAAAATCAGTAGCTGCCAGCGCTTTACTGCCGCGCGGCAGAGCCTGATTCAATGCATAGTTTTCGCGCGAACGGGCGACCAGCGCCTCGCTGCCCTCGATGCCCAGCACTTCACGCGCCTGCGTGGCCAGAGGCAGCGTGAAGTTGCCCAGGCCGCAGAACCAGTCGATGACGCGCTCGTGCGGCTGCACGTCGAGCAGGCGCAGGGCCCGGCTGACCAGCACCCGGTTGATGTGCGGGTTGACCTGCGTGAAGTCGGTGGGCTTGAAAGGCATCGTGATGCCGAAATCCGGCAGCGCGTACGACAGCTGCTCGCCGCCCTCGTCCAGCAGTTTCACGGTGTCCGGGCCCTTGGGCTGCAGCCACCATTGCACGCCGTGCTCGGCCGTGAAGGCACGCAGGCGGGCGATGTCGTCAGCACTCAGGGGCTCCAGGTGCCGCAGCACCAGGGCGGTGACGGTGTCGCCGCAGGCCAGCTCGATCTGCGGCAAGGTGTCGCGCGCGTCCATGCCGGCGATCAGCGCACGCAACGGCATCAGCATCGCATCCACATGGGGCGGCAGGATCTTGCAGGTCTGCATGTCTGCCACGTAACGGCTCTTGCGTTCATGAAAGCCCACCAACACGGTGCCCTTCTTGATCACATGGCGCACCGACAGGCGGGCGCGGTAGCGGTAGCCCCAGGCGGGCCCCTCGATGGGCCGCATCACGGTTTCTGGCTTGACCTTGCCCAGGTGCCAGAGGTTGTCTTCCAGCACCCGCTGCTTGACGGCCACCTGCGCCCCCACGTGCAGGTGCTGCATCTTGCAGCCGCCGCACGCACCGGCGTGCAGGCCAAAATGCGGGCAGCCAGGGCGCACACGCTGCGACGATTCACGGTGGATCGCCGTCAGGCTGGCCTGTTCCCAGTTGTTCTTTTTGCGGTGGGTGTTGGCGGTGACCAGCTCGAATGGCAGGGCACCGTCGATGAAGATGACCTTGCCGTCGGGCTTGCGGGCCACGCCCTGGGCATCCAGGTCCATGGACCGCACCTCCAGCCAACCTTCGGGCAGGTCGGAGGCTTCTTGCGCGCAGGGTTCAAACGAGGGGGATAGTTCTTTCGGTTCGCTCATCCCCCGATTGTCTCAGGCCCGGGACTGCGCCTGTCCGGGCCTGGACGGGAAAAGTTCAGCTGCGGTCGGCGCGCGCTGCGCGCATGCCAGGGCCCGAGGCGCCGCGCATCGACGCAGAGGCCAGCGGCAGCTTGTTGACGGTGAGATCGCAGTTGTGATTGTCCGGTGTGAACACCAGTGTCGAGTTGGGTGCCACCGCCGGCAAGGTCTCGTGGATCTGGCGGGACAAATCGATCGGCGGCTCTGGCGCGCGGTACACGATGTCCTTGTCGGGGCCGTACACCACATAGCACGACGCCATGGCCGACTGGCTGAAGAATGCAGCCACCAGGGCTGCTGCAGCGTATGGAACGACCTTCATGTTTCTTCTCCTGAGTCAGACGTAGTTACAAGAGATTATGCGGGCTTTGCCCCGCCCAGCCAACGCCGCTGTCGCGTGAAAGCCGCTGCGGGCCAACGGCGCGGCTGTGGTGACGCGGCGCTTCACGACAGATGGAGAAAGAGGTGGTTGGTGTGCTTGACCTCTTCCATCACGGCGTAGGTGCGCGTCTCGCGCACGCCGGGCAATTGCCACAGTACGGCGCCGGCAAACACCCGATAGGCATTCATGTCGGCCGACCGGGTCTTGAGCAGGTAGTCAAAGCCCCCTGCCACCATGTGGCACTCCATGATCTCGGGGTGCACCTGCACCGCCGCCTTGAACTGATCAAACACGTTGGGCGTGGTGCGGTCGAGCAGCACCTCCACAAACACCAGCATGCCGGCACCCAGCCTGAGCGGGTTCAGCCGCGCCTCATAACCCAGGATGAATCCGTCGCGCGTGAGCCGCTGCACGCGCGCCAGGACCGCGGTGGGCGACAAGGCCACGGCCTCCGCCAGCTTGAGGTTGGCAATGCGCCCATCTTCCTGCAGGATTGACAAAATTCTGCGGTCGATACGGTCCAGATCGGTGTCGTTGGTCATTGGCTCTAGTGATTCATTCGCTCGATGGACCAATTTTCGACCATTTATTCATCGCGACTCCAGAGATGATCCGTTTCAGGGGGTCTGACAGCCGTCGGGCCCGAACATTTCTCTTCGAGAACCCGCCATGACAACGACCGCCGCCGCCTTTGCAGACTTCGCCCCGCGCACCCCGCTGGCCAACCCGCTGCGCGCCGCCATCACCGCCGCCTGCCGCCGGCCCGAGCCCGAGGCCCTGGCACCGCTGCTGGCACAGGCCCGCGTGCCGCAGGACTTGGCCGCGGCATCGCAACAACTGGCGCTGCGCATTGCCGGCGCCCTGCGCCAGCGCAAGGCCGCCAGCGGCCGCGCGGGCATCGTGCAGGGGCTGCTGCAGGAGTTCTCGCTCTCGTCCCAGGAGGGCGTGGCCCTGATGTGCCTGGCCGAGGCGCTGCTGCGCATCCCGGATGCGGCCACGCGCGACGCGCTCATCCGCGACAAGATCAGCAATGGCCAGTGGGAGCCCCACCTGGGCAAGAGCCCCTCGCTCTTCGTCAACGCCGCCACCTGGGGCCTGCTCATCACCGGCAAACTGGTGGCCACGCACAGCGAAGGCAGCCTGGGCGCATCGCTGGGCCGGCTCATCGGCCGGGGCGGCGAGCCCCTGATCCGCAAGGGCGTGGACATGGCCATGCGCATGATGGGCGAGCAGTTCGTCACCGGAGAGACCATTGCCGAGGCCCTTTCCAACGCGCGCCGCATGGAGGCCGAAGGCTTCCGCTACTCCTACGACATGCTGGGCGAGGCGGCCCTGACCACGGCCGACGCCGAGCGCTACTACGCCTCGTACGAGCAGGCCATCCACGCCATCGGCAAGGCATCGGCCGGGCGGGGCATTTATGAGGGCCCGGGCATCTCGATCAAGCTGTCGGCCCTGCACCCGCGCTACAGCCGCGCGCAGTTCGCCCGCGTGATGGACGAACTCTACCCGCTGGTGCTGCGCCTGACGGAGCTAGCCAAGCGCTACGACATCGGCATCAACATCGACGCCGAAGAGGCCGACCGGCTGGAAATCTCGCTCGACCTGCTGGAGCGCCTGTGCCACGAGCCCAGCCTGGCGGGCTGGAACGGCATCGGCTTCGTGATCCAGGCCTACCAGAAGCGCTGCCCGTATGTGATCGATTTCGTCATCGACCTGGCGCGCCGCTCCCGCCGCCGCCTCATGGTGCGCCTGGTCAAGGGCGCCTATTGGGACAGCGAGATCAAGCGCGCCCAGATCGACGGCCTGGCCGACTACCCGGTCTACACCCGCAAGGTGCACACCGACATCTCCTACGTGGCCTGTGCACGCAAGCTGCTGGCCGCGCCCGAGGCCGTGTACCCGCAGTTCGCCACGCACAACGCCGAGACCCTGGCCACCATCTACCACCTGGCGGGCAGCAACTACTACGCAGGGCAGTACGAGTTTCAGTGCCTGCACGGCATGGGCGAGCCGCTGTACGAGCAGGTGGTGGGCGGCGTCAGCGCGGGCAAGCTCGGCCGAGAAACAGGAAAGGCCGGCCTGGGCCGGCCGTGCCGCATCTACGCCCCCGTCGGCACGCACGAGACGCTGCTGGCCTACCTGGTGCGCCGCTTGCTCGAGAACGGTGCCAATACCTCCTTCGTGAATCGCATCGCCGACGAGACCATCGCCCTGGCCGAACTGGTGCGCAGCCCCGTGCAGGTGGTGGACGAAGCCGCCGCTCGTGAGGGCACGGCCGCCCTGCCCCACCCGCGCATTCCGCTACCAGCGGCGCTGTACGGCAACGGCCGCACCAACTCGCAAGGGCTCGACATCGCCAGCGACGCCACGCTGGCGCAGCTCGCCGCCACGCTGCAGGCCAGCGCGCAGCACGATTGGAAGGCCGGCCCGCTGCTCGCTACCGATGCGCCCACCGGCCCGACCATCCCCGTGCGCAACCCCGCCGACCTGCGCGACCTGGTCGGCCAGGTGCAGGAGGCCACGGCCGACGACGTAGACCAGGCCCTGAAGAACGCGCAGCACGCGGCATCCGCCTGGGCCGCCACCGCCCCTGCCGAACGCGCCGCCACCCTGCAGCGCGCCGCCGACCTGCTCGAAGCGCGCCTGCAGCCGCTGATGGGCCTGCTGATGCGCGAGGCCGGCAAGAGCGCCAGCAACGCCATCGCCGAGGTGCGCGAGGCCGTGGACTTTCTCCGCTACTACGCGGCCCAGGTCGACAGCACCTTCGACAACACCACGCACATACCCCTGGGCCCGGTGGCCTGCATCAGCCCCTGGAACTTTCCGCTGGCCATCTTCATGGGCCAGGTGGCCGCGGCGCTGGCCGCGGGCAACCCGGTGCTGGCCAAGCCGGCCGAGCAGACGCCGCTGATCGCGGTCGAGGCCGTGCGCTTGCTGTGGCAGGCCGGCGTGCCGCGCGGCGCGGTGCAGCTGCTGCCCGGCCAGGGCGAGACCGTGGGCGCGGGCTTGATCGGCGACGACCGTGTCATGGGCGTGATGTTCACCGGCTCCACCGAAGTCGCACGCATCCTGCAACGCACCATCGCCGGCAGACTCGATGCCGCCGGCCGCCCCATCCCGCTGATCGCCGAGACGGGTGGTCAGAACGCGATGATCGTGGACTCCTCTGCCCTGGTGGAACAGGTGGTGGCCGACGCTGTGTCTTCGGCCTTTGACAGCGCCGGCCAGCGCTGCTCCGCCCTGCGCGTGCTGTGCGTGCAAGATGACGCCGCCGACCGCGTGGTCGAGATGCTCAAGGGCGCTATGGGCGAGCTGCGCCTGGGCAATCCCGCAGCGCTGGCGGTAGACGTCGGTCCGGTGATCGACGCCGAGGCCCAGGCGGGCATCCACAAGCACATCGATGCCCTGAAGGCCAAGGGCCTCTCCGTGTACCAGCACTGCCGCAGCGATGAAGCCGAGGCCGCGCAGGGCACCTTTGTGCCGCCCACGCTCATCGAGCTGAACAGCATCAGCGAGCTGAAGCGCGAAGTCTTCGGCCCCGTGCTGCACCTGGTGCGCTATGCGCGCCAGGACCTGGACCAGCTGCTCGACCAGATCAACGCCACCGGCTACGGCCTGACCCAGGGCGTTCACACCCGCATCGACGAGACCATCGCCCGCGTGGTGGACCGCGCGCACGCCGGCAACGTGTACGTCAACCGCAACATGGTGGGTGCCGTGGTGGGCGTGCAGCCCTTCGGCGGCGAAGGCCTGTCGGGCACAGGCCCCAAGGCTGGCGGCCCGCTGTACCTGCTGCGCCTGCTGGCCGAGCGCCCGGCCAACGCACTGGCGCAGACCTTCGCCGCCGCCGACCGCACCACCCCGCCCGACACCACCAGCCGGGACAAGTTGCTCACCCCACTGCATGCGCTGGAGCGCTGGGCCCAAACGCAGGGCCACAGCGCGCTCGCCGCCACCTGCCGCCGCTTTGCCGCCGAGACCCAGAGCGGCACGGCGCGCACGCTGCCCGGGCCCACTGGCGAACGCAACGTCTACAGCCTGCTGCCACGTGCCACCGTGCTGTGCATCGCCACCACGCAGGATGAACTGCTGACCCAGCTGGCCGCCGTGCTGGCCAGCGGCGGCGAGGCCGTGTGGAGCGATGCCCACACCGCCCTTCGCACTACACTGCCCGCCGAGGTGCAGGCGCGCATCACCACCGCCGGCAACGCCCTGGCTGACGGCAGCATCGACCTGGCCGCCGTGTTGCACCATGGCAGCCCCGAATCACTGCGCAGCCTCTGTGAGCAAATCGCACGCCGCCCCGGCCCCATCGTTGCCGTCACGGCCCTGCAACCCGGCAGCACCGAGGTGCCGCTGGAACGCCTGGTGATCGAGCGCGCGCTGAGCGTGAACACGGCAGCGGCAGGCGGCAATGCCAGCCTGATGACCATCGGCTGACGGCTGCGGACCTACCTGGCCTTGCCTGCCGGCTTGGCGGCGCCGAAGCCCAGCTTTTCCATGGCCTCGTGCGTCTCCAGCAGCATGGCCGACACCTCGGCCACCGTCACGCGCAGGCCGGTGGCACGCTCGCGCATGTGCTCGTAGGCCTGGGCTTCGGTCATGCGCTGGTAATCGACCAGCACGCGGATGGCCTTCTCGATCTGACGGCGCGACTTGATGGTGGATTCGAGCTTCTCGATCTTGCCCTGCTGGCGCTGCTGGAAGCCCTGCGAGGCCCGCGCCAGCACCAGGGTACTGAGGATGCCCGAGGAGCGAAACGGCTTGGTGATGACACCATGCGCCTTGGTGTCGAGCAGCAGCTTGAGCGTGGTCGGGCTTTCATAGTCCGACAGGGCGACGAAGGCGGAGTCCACGGCGCTGGCGTTCCAGGCGCTGCTGCCCTCCAGGTCCTGCGAGACCTGGAAAAAAATCACGTCCACGCCCGTGGGCGGCTCAGGCGGGAACGGCCAGACCACCTTCAGGCGGCAGCCGATGCGCTGCAGTTGCTGCACCACCACGTCGCGGTCTTCCCCCGGCGGGTAGACCACGGTGACGCTGATGCTGCGCAGGTCTTCATAGAGACGGCGTAGGCTGGAGCTCATCGACTTACCTCAGCCAGAATTCAGAGAAACCAAAAGTAGACAGGTACGGGTCGGGCCGTACTGGCTCCGACGCCTCCCAGGCGATGTCGAACTGACCATCCGCGCGGCAGATGCCGATGCGCGGTGTGAGCGCGCAGTGGTTGTTCTCGGCATCCACCGTCACGCGCCCTTCGGGCGAGTCGAAGGACACGGCGCGCGCCGCCTCCACCAGCTTGCGCCGGTCCATGCTGCCTGCGCGCTGCAGGGCCCGCGCGAACAGGTGCACCTGGGTATAGGCCATCTCGGACCAGGTACTGGTGGGCCGGTCGCCGAAGCGCTTGCGCCACAGCGCCACGAAGCGCTGGTTGCTCTCGTTCTGCACCGAGCCGAAGTACGTGGCCGAGGTGATGTGCCCCTCGCACAGCGCCGGGCCGATGAGGCGGATCTCCTCCTCGGCCATGGACAGGCTGGCGATCGGCATGGTCTTGGGATCCAGACCGAAGTCGCGGTACAGCTGGTAGAACAGCCGCGCCGACTGGCCCACCAGCGTGGAGAACACCACGTCGGGCTGCTGGGCCTTGATGTCCGCGAGCACTTCCTTGAGTTCGGACGGGCCGGCCTCGATGGGCAGGTAGACCTCTTCGAGAATCTCGCCGCCATGCTGCTCGACCATGTCGCGCATGATGCGGTTCGATTCGCGCGGGTAGATGTAATCCGCGCCGACGAGGAAGAAGCGCGTGCCCCGGTTCTGCATCAGGTAGGCGGCCAGCTGCACGCTGTTCTGGTTGGGCACGGCACCGGTGTAGATCACGTTGGGCGAGTACTCGAAGCCTTCGTAGAACGAGCAGTACCACAGCAGAGCGTTGTTGCGCTCGATCACCGGCAGCACCGCCTTGCGGCTCGACGAACGCGAGCAGCCGAAGACCACATTGACCTCATCCTCCAGCAGCAGCCGCGTGGCGAGCTTGCGGTACTCGGCAATGTCGCCATTGGGGTCGTAGACCACAGGGATCAGCGGCCGATCGAGCACGCCGCCGAGCTGGTTGATCTCCTCGATGGCCAGGGCCGTACCGAAGAAGTGCTCCGACTCGGTGACGCCCGTGGGCCCCGAGCGGGAAAACAGCACGCCAACGCGCCAGCCGTCATCGGGCTGCTGCATGGAGGGATCATCGG
Organism: Acidovorax sp. LjRoot194; assembly: GCF_964253015.1. Classification (NCBI taxonomy): domain Bacteria; kingdom Pseudomonadati; phylum Pseudomonadota; class Betaproteobacteria; order Burkholderiales; family Comamonadaceae; genus Acidovorax; species Acidovorax sp. LjRoot194. The sequence continues at coordinate 3,617,521 of NZ_CAXUQB020000001.1, forward strand.
ACATGGCATTCCTTCATTGGTCGAACATGCTTTGCAACTGGTGCGGCGTCCTCGCGCCCTGCAGCAACAGCATCAGCAAGATGCGCGCCTTGTGCGGGCTCAGATTGTCGGCGAACACGGCGCCCGCCGCCTGCAGCGTGCGCCCACCGCCGTCGAATCCGTAGGCCGGCTGTACGCGCCCGTTGGGCACGCGGGTGGAGATGACCACGGCCACACCACGCGCGATAGCTTCTTCAATGGCTGCGAACATGTCCACGTTCACATTGCCGAAGCCCAGCGCCTGCACCACGATGCCCCGCGCACCCAGCGCCACTGCGGCGTGCACCAGGTCGCCGCTGGCGCCTGCGAACATGGGCACGATCTCCACCCGCGGCAGATCCCCCGCGCGCAGCGGCACATGCTGGCGGCGCGTGGGCTGGCGCGAGAAGACCACCCGATCCTCGTCGACCACGCCCAGCAGGCCGAAGTCGCCGGACTTGAAGGCCTCCACGTCGGCGGTGTGGGTCTTGGTGGCCTCGCGGGCGGCGTTGATCTGGTTGTTCATCGCCACCAGCACGCCCCGGCGGCGCGCCTGGCTGGCCACGCAGATGCGCGCCGCGTTGAGCAGGTTGCGCGGACCGTCGAAATCGGGCACCGAGGCATTGCGCTGCGCGCCCACCAGCACCACGGGCTTGTCGCTGGCCAGGGTCAGGTCCAGGAACCAGGCCGTCTCCTCCAGCGTGTCGGTCCCGTGGGAGATGATGACGCCGGTGATCTCCGGCCGTGACAGCGCCTCGTGCACCGCATGCCACAGCTGCACCCAGCGCCCCGGGTCCATGTGGTCGGAGGGGATGTTGAACAACTCGCGCACCTCCAGCCGCGCCACGCGCGACATGGAGGGCACGGCCGCCAGCAAGTCCTCGCCCGACAGCGCAGGCACGGCCCCGCCCCGCTCGGGGTCGAGCTTCATGGCGATGGTGCCGCCGGTGGCGATTAGCTGGCACAGCGGCAGGGGTAACGGCACCGGTGGCGGCGCCGACAGCGAATGGTCCATGGTGCGCATCTCAGACCCTCAGGTGGCTGAAAACCGCCTCGACAGCTCCATCGGCCTTGGCCAGGCCCTCGTCGACTAGCTCGCCCTGCTTCAGGACCACGTAGCGATCAGCCACCTTGAGCGCGAAGGGCACGTTCTGCTCCACGATCAGCAGCGTTGTGCCGTGCTGCTCGCGCTCCTGCAGCAGCGCATTGGCCAGCCGGTCGATCACCGAGGGCTGCAGGCCTTCGGTGATTTCGTCGAGCAGGATGACCGAGGGCCGCACCATCAGCGCCCGCGCCAGCAGCAGCATCTTCTGCTCGCCGCCCGAGAGCGTGCCGGCGTACTGCGCCAGGCGGCTGCCGAACACCGGAAAAAGCGGCTCCACCGCCGCAAAGCGCTCGTCGAACAGCGACTCCCGCGCCAGGCCCAGGCGCAGGTTGTCGCGGATGCTCAGGTCGGCAAACAGCGGCTGCTCCTGCGAGGCATAGGCAACCCCCTGGCGCGCGATGCGGTGCGGCGGCAGGCGGGTGATGTTCTCGCCATGCAGGTGGATGGCGCCGGCCTTCTTGGCCAGGTAGCCCATTACCGTCTTGAGCAGGGTGCTCTTGCCCATGCCGTTCTTGCCGAGCAGGGCCACGGCTTCGCCCCTGCGGATGTCCAGGCTCAGGCCGCGCAGCACTACGGACGCGCGGTAGCCGCTGGTGATGCCGTCGAGCACCAGAGCCGAGGGAGATGCGATGGCGTTCATGCGGCCTCCTTCATGGCATGCGTGCTACCCGAGTAGATGGTCTTGACCAGGGGCGAGTTGACCACCTCCTGGAAGCTGCCCTGCATGGCGATGGCGCCCTGGTGCAGCACCACGATGCGCGTGGAGACGATTTCCACGAAATCGAGGTCATGCTCCACCAGCAGGCAGCACAGCCCATAGCGGTGCGCCAGCGACGACAGCACCTCGCCGATCTGCGTGCGCTCCGTCTTGGTCAGCCCGGCCGTGGGCTCGTCGAGCAGCACCACGCGCGGCTCCAGCGCCAGCACCATGGCCAGCTCCAGCGCCTGCTGCTCGCCGTGCGAAAGGTCGCGCGCCACGCTGGCCAGCTTGCCCTCCAGCGCCGTGGCCCGCACCACATGCAGCGCATAGGGCGGCAGGCGCAGCACCGTGTCCTGGTGCAGCAGCGAGGGGCGCTCCAGCCGCGTGCCGGCGATGCGCAGGCATTCGGCCACGGTCAGCGACTCGAAGATGTTGGCGTTCTGGAACTTGCGGCCCAGGCCCAGGCGCACGCAGGCCTCAGGCGGTAGCTGGCGAATGTCGCTGCCGCACAGCGCCACGGTGCCGCCGCTGCGCTCGGCGCCGTCGCTCATGCAGCGCATCAGCGTGGTCTTGCCGGCGCCGTTGGGCCCGATCAGCCCCACCAGCTCGCCTGGGCGGGCCTCGAAATCGATGCCCTGCAGCACGTTGAGGGAGCCAAAATGCTTGGTCACGCCCTGCAGGCGGATGGCCACCGCATCGGTCGCTTGGCCGTCGGTGCTGCCGCGCCGCTCCTGCAGCTGCGGCATTCGCCTGGCACCCTGCAACACGCCGAAGGGCTTGAGCAGCAGCGGAATCAGCCCCTGCGGAAACAGCACGATGACCACCACGAACGCCCCGCCCAGAATCAGTTGCCAGGCAAAGGGCATGCTGCTGCTCAGGTAGGCCGTGGCCACGTTGATCAGCACGCCACCGGCCAGCGGCCCCCACAGCGTGCCGCGCCCGCCCAGGGCCACCCAGATGATGAGCTCGGTGCCCAGCGCAAAGCCCGTGAGCTCTGGCGCCACCACGCCGCTGAACGCGCCGTAGCCAAAGCCTGCTATACCGGCCATCACACCCATGGCCGTAAGCAGCGCGATCTTCACCCGAGAGGTGTCGATGCCCAGGTAGGTGCAGCGCACCTCGTTGTCGCGGATGGCCGCGAGCACGCGGCCCGCATCGCTGCGCACCAGCACCCAGCCGATGGCGCCGGCCACGGCCAGCATGGCGCCGGCCACCCAGTACCAGGCCTCGAGCGACCAGTCGAAACTCGGATAGCCCGTGAGCCCCGAACTCGACCCCGTGAAGCTGCCGCCCGACAGCAGCAACTGCGTGAGCACGATGGGCAGCACCAGCGAGATCACCGTCGCAAAGAACGGCGAAGCCCCGCGGTAGAACGAGAGCCAGCCCACCAGGCCGGCCACCGCCGCGCTGGCCAGCACCGTGGCACCGACGGCCAGCAGCACGGTGAAGGTGCTGAACCCGACGTGGGTGAACACCAGCCCGGCGGCATAGGCGCCGATGCCGAAGAAGGCCGACTGGCCGAAGGTGAGGTAGCCGGTGTAGCCCCAGAGGATGTCCACCGTGATCGCCGCGATGGCGAAGAAGAAGGCCTTGATCAGGATGTTCAGCAGGTAAGTGTCGAACACCCAGGGCCCGGCCACGAGCAGCGCCACACCGATGGAACCGAGCACCAGAAGGCTGTTGAAGGGACGCGCCCGTACCACCGGGTCAGCGGGTTCGGCGGGCATGACGGGCGGCAATGCCGCATTGGAATGGGTGGTGGTATCAGCCACGGGCAAACCCCTTGGGACGGATGCGCAGCGTGACTGCGGCGAGGACGGCGATGGTCAGCCCGCCGAGGACGGGGCTGGCGTAGGTGCTGACCAGCACCTGGGCCGCGCCGAACACGACGCAGGTCACCAGCAGGCTGGCCATGGAGTGGCCCGAGACCATGACCAGCATGAAGGCGCTGACCAGCCAGGGCAGGCCCATGTTGGGGTCGACGCTGGACAGCGGCGTGATCATGGCGCCGGCCAGCGTGCCCAGGCCCGCGCCCAGGCTGAAGGTGATGAAACGCACGCGACCCGAATGGATGCCCAGGCTGCTGGCAAGGTCCTCGTTCATGATCACGGCGCGGGTGCGCACGCCAAAGCGCGTGCCGTTGAGCAGCCCCGTGAGCGCCAGGCACAGCACGATGGCCACCGGCACCAGCACCAGGCGGTAGGCCGAATAGTCGATCCCCGCGACCTGCCAGGTACCCGACAGCGGCGCACCGACGAACTGCACCTCGCGCCCGAATCCCATCACGATGAGCTGGCCGATGACGATACCGAGCCCCCAGGTGGCCAGGATGGCGTCGAGAGGCCGCTTATACAGCGGGCGCACGATGAGCCCTTCCACCAGCATTCCCACGGCAATGCCGACCACGATAGCCAGCGGCCAGGCCAGCCACGGGTCCATCTGCAGCCGGGTGACCACGTAGCTCGCATAGCCGCCCAGCGTGAGCAGGGCACCATGCGCAAAATTGACGATCTTCATCACCCCGAAAACCATCATCAGCCCCGCCGTGACGACGAACAGCATCGCCGCCGTGGTGAGCAGATCCAGCAAGAGAACCATGGTGTGCTCCTAGGAATGGGAGGGAATCGGGCCGCGCAGGGACAACGCGGTGGTGGCGGCGGTAGGGGTCATGGGCTGTCTCCGGGGTCTCGTGGGTCTTGTGCATATCGCAAGCAGTGCCTGCACAGGCAATGCACAGGCCGTGCCTGCCAGGCGGGCCTGGCGCACGGAATCGGTCAGTGAAAGGAACAGCGGGAGGGGTCCCACAGAAAACATTTTTCAAGCTCCAGAAAGCAAAAAGCCCCTGACCGCGCGGTGTGCGCTTTCAGGGGCTTTCATAGCCGGTATGTGGTCAGCAATGCTGCTGAGGGACCGCAGTGGCTTGGCCAACGCGGTCATTTCAATTATGACAGCCGGTCACACCAGCGTCAATCAACTGCGAAGCTGCTTTATTCGCGATTTGTCCTCCCTGCAGGCGCCCTCAGGCGGGTCATTCAAGCGGCCGAGCTCACTCCATCTGCGGGCATTGCGCGCCCGGGTCCACGCTCGCGTAGGTCTCCAGGATGCGGATGCTGCCGTCGGAGCGCACCTGCCCCAGGCGCATGGCCAGCGGCGTGTGCCGGCCCTTGCCCATGCGCAGCGTGCCGCGCGGGCCGGTTACCGTGACCTCACCCAGCGCCTTGATGACCTTGGCGGCATCGGTGCTGCCTGCTGCCTCCACCGCCGCCTTGTACTGGAAGAAAGCCTCGTACTGCGGCACCGAGAGTTCGTTGGGCGCCTTGAGGTCCGCGCCGAAGCGCACCAGCATGCGCATGCGGAACGAGCGGTTGTGCGCCGTGTCGATGGACGGGAAATAAGACGCCGCCATGAGCATGCCCGTGGCCGCGCTGCCCATCTCCCGCGCAGTGCTTTCGTCGATGGACAGGTTTCCCAGCGGTATGCGCACGTCGGCGGCCTTGAGCTGCCGGGCCAGCGACACGTTGGGTGCGCCGCCCGCGGTGGCACTGATGATCGCGTCGGGCCTGGCCGTGCGGATCTTGGCGATCACCGCCGCCCAGTCGCTGCCGTCCACGGGCAGGTACTCCTCGCCCACCACCTGCCCACCGCCCTTTCTGAGGGTCTGGCGCGCAAACTCGAGCATGCCGCGGCCAAAGGCGTAGTCGCTGCCCACGAGGAAGAAGCTGCGCGCATTCCGGTTGTGCGCCAGGTATTCGACCACGGGCGCCACCTGCTGCTCGGGCACCCAGGCGTTGACGTACATCCAGGGGCTGCACGACCGGCCTTCGTAGAACGAGGTGTAGATGTAGGGCAGTTGGCCGCGCGCGACGATGGGCAGCGCCGCATTGCGCGCCGCGCTGGTCTGCATGGCAATGAGGGTGTGCACCTTCTTGCCGAACACCAGTGCTTCCACAGCCTTCTGCGCGCCCTCGGCGCCAGAGGCATCGTCCATTATTTCAAGCTGCACTGGCCGCCCCAGGATGCCACCGTTGGCATTGATCTCCTCGACCGCCAGTTGCGAGGACTGGACTACGGCAGGTGCCACTACGCTGTTGGCACCTGACAGGCCCACGGCCACGCCGATGCGGATGGGCTCAGCGGCATGCGGCTGCGCCGAGACGGTGGTGGCCACGGCCAGCAGCACCGCCGTGGCGAACAGGGCCAGCGCGGCCATCTGCAGGGTGTTCAGAAGCTTCTTCATCGCAGCATCTCCCGCCGTGGTCAACGCGCAGCGGCAAGGGGCAGCCACTGCGGCGCGCCCTCGCGCAAGGCCGCTGCAGGCACGGCTCTGGCGGTGCCTGCCAGCGGCGCGCTGTCGACGGGCTCGGCTCCCAGGTGAAAGGTGGACACCAGCGCGAGCAGACGGCGGGACTGATCCTGCAGGCTGGCGGCCGCAGCGGCGCCCTCTTCCACCAGCGCTGCGTTCTGCTGTGTGGCGTGGTCCAGCTCGGCGATGGCGTGGTTGATGTCGAGGATGCGCCCACTCTGAGCGGTGGATGCTCCGGCTACCTCGCCAATAATGCCCGACACCTGCCCCACGCTGCTCACGATGTCAGCCATGGTGGTGCCGGCGCCCTGCACCAGGCGCGCGCCCGCAGAAACGTGGGAGAGGCTGTCGTCGATGAGGCCCTTGATCTCCCTGGCTGCCGACGCACTGCGCTGCGCAAGCGCACGCACCTCTCCCGCCACTACAGCAAATCCACGCCCGGCGTTGCCCGCGCGTGCCGCCTCTACCGCCGCATTGAGCGCCAGGATGTTGGTCTGGAAGGCGATGCCGTCGATGACACCGATGATGTCGGCGATGTGCCGGGATGACTGGGTGATCTGGCCCATGGTGGTCACCACCTGGCCCACGGCTGCGCCGCCGCGCTGGGCCACAGCCGCCGCATTGCCGGCCAGGCCGTTGGCCTCGCCTGCCGCCTCGGCGCTGTGGCGCAGGTTGCCGGCAAGCTGGTCCAGCGAATGGGCCGTCTCCTGCAGGCGCGTGGCGGCCTGCTCGGTGCGCTGGCTCAGGTCCAGGTTGCCGGCCGCCACCTCGGAGCTGGCGGTATCGATGCTCACGGCCGCGTCGCGGATGTCGGCCACCAGGCCGCGCAGGCGCCGCTGCATGGTGGCAATGGCGTCTAGCAGGCGTCCTACCTCGCCCTGCCCCGCGCCTTCGATGGCATTGTCCAGCGCGCCCTCGGCAATGCGCTCGGCGATGCGCACCGCGCGCTCCACCGGTCGCTGGATGCCACGCGCGATGCGCCAGGCCACCAGCACACCGAGGGCCACCGCAGCCAGCGCCAGCAGTGCGCCGATGGCCGTGGAACGCTGGATCTGCGCGCCCACGGCCGTGGCCAGCACGGCATTGCGCTGGGTCTGCAGGGCAATCAGTTCATTGACCCTGGCGCGCCACTGCGCCTCCACCGGCCGCAACTCCTGCGTGAGCGTGGTGGTGGCATCGATGTTGGCGCCGGCCAGGCCGTGCTTGGCGGCCTGCTGCACCAGCGCCATGCCGCGCGCGCCCAGCGTGGCAATGTCTGCTGCCAGCTGGCGCTCGTCGGCCTGGGCATCGACCATGGCTGCGGCCAGCGCCTTTTCGGCGCGCACGTACTCGCCGCGCGCTGTCTCCAGGGTGGCGCCTTCGGCCTTGAGCTCGGCCATGTCGGTGAGCAGCACGATGGAGCGCACCTGCACGGCCATCAGGTTGATGTTGTCCAGCAGCTCGCGGGCGAAGGCGGCGCGCTGGTTGTTGACCTCCACGATCTGGCGCACCTGGCTGCCCACCTGGTGCGAGGACCAGGCATTCATGCCGGCTACGCTCACGATCAACGCCAGCAGGCAGCCAAAGCCGAGCGCCAGGCGGCTGGCGATGGAGTGGGTGAATCGGTGCAAGGTCATGGAAAACTCCTCGAATCGGGCATGGCTGCGCCCAAGGTGGCGCGGGTGGCGCCACCCCTTGTGCAGCGGGTCGTGGTGGTGTTGGAGGAAAATCCGGCCGTTGCGGCCAGGTGGAGCGAGCGGCCGGCACCGCAGTGGGATACCGGCCGCCTGTGCTTGCAGGCTTACTTCAGGTCAGGGCACTGCGCGCCGGGGTCCACGCCCTTGAAGGTCTGCAAGATCTTGATGGCGCCGCCGGCCTGGATCTGGCCCAGGCGCATTGCCAGTGGCGCATGGCGGCTCTTGTTCATGCTCACCTCGCCGCGCGGGCCGGTATAGGACACCTCGCCCAGCGCCTTGATGATCTTGTCCTTGTCCACCGCGCCCACCTTCTCGACGGCGGCCTTGTACAGGTAGAAGGCCTCGTACTGGGGTTCGGACAGCTCATTGGGCGTCTTCAGGTCGGCGCCGAACTTCTTCGTCATCGCAGCGATGAACTTCTGGTTCTCGGGCGTTTCGATGGTGGTCAGGTACGAGGCGGACATGTACATGCCCGTCGCCACGTCGCCCATGTTCTTCGCGGTGGCTTCATCAATGGCCAGGTTGCCGTAGGGCAGGTTCAGGCCCGAGCCCTGCAGCTGCTTGGCCAGCGAGACGTTGGGCGCGCCGCCTGCGGTGGCGCTGATCAGCGCATCGGCCTTGGCCGCGCGGATCTTGCTGAGCACCGGGGTCCAGTCCGAGCCGTCGATGGGCAGGTACTCCTCGCCCACCACCTTGCCGCCATTCTTCTCGATGTACTTCTTGGTGAAATCCAGCATGCCGCGGCCGAAGGCGTAGTCATTGCCCACCAGGAAGAAGTTGCGCGCCTTCAGGTTGGACCAGAAGTAGTTGACGATGGGCGCCACCTGCTGCTCGGGCACCCAGGCGTTGACGTACATCCAGGGGTTGCACGAACGGCCTTCGTAGAACGAGGTGTAGATGTAGGGCACCTTGCCGCGCGAGATGATGGGCAGGGCCGCATTGCGCGCAGCGCTGGTCTCCATGGCGATGACGGCGTCGACCTTCTTCTGGAACACCAGGGTGTCGAAGGCCTTCTGCGCGCCCACGGCGCCCGAGGCATCGTCGACGATCTCGAGCTCGACCTTGCGACCGAGGATGCCGCCGGCGGCATTGATCTCTTCGACCGCCAGTTGCGAGGACTGCACCACGGCCGGTGCCACCACGCTGTTGGCGCCCGACAGGCCCACGGCCACACCGATGCGGATGGGGTCGGCGGCCTGGGCCTGCAGGGCCAGCGCGGCCGCCAGGGCGATTGCGCCATAGCGCAGGAGGGAAGCAAAGGGGGACATCATCAGAAGGCTCCTTGGGTTGGGGGTGAACGAAAAAGAGAACACGGGGCGGGAAAAAACGGAGGCAGGCATCAGTGCCGCGGCAGCGGCCAGCCGGTGCCCAGCATGGGGTCGTAGACGTCATCGCGGCGGTCGCGCAGCACGTGGTTGAAGGCGTTGAGCTGGCGCGCCTGGCGTGTGGCCCGAAGGTCCAGTTGCGCCGTGAGCACCAGGTCTTCGCCGCCCTCGGCGGCGGGTCCTGCGACAGGCCAGCCCTGGGCATCGACGATCAGGCTCTGGCCGATAAAGGGCTGGCCACGCTCGGTGCCGGTGCGGTTGGCGCAGACGATGTTCAGCGCGTTGCTGTGGGCGCTGGCCATGGCCAGCGTGTTGGCCATGGCCGGGCTGCCTGCGGGCTGGCCGGCCATGGGCACCCAGTTGGTGGGCATGGCCACCACGTCGGCGCCCTGCATGGCCAGCAGGCGGTAGACCTCAGGGAACCAGCCGTCGTAGCAGATCACCACGCCCAGCCGCCCCCACGGGGTGTGGAACAGCGGCAGGCCCTTGTCGCCGGCTTCGAAGAACAGGTGCTCGTCACCCCACAGGTGCAGCTTGCGATAGGTGCCCAGCCAGCCCGTGGGGCCGACGACCACGGCCGCGTTGTACAGGCGCTCGCCATCGCGCTCGGCAATGCCGGCCACGATGAGCGTGTTGCAGCGGCGGGCCACCTCGATCCAGGCCTGTGTGCTGGGGCCATTGGGCACAGGCTCGGCCAGTGCGAAGGCCTCGGCGCGGCTCTCGAACACGTAGCCGGTGTTGGCCAGTTCGGGCAGCACCACCAGGGCAGCGCCGCCTGCGGCCGCACGCTCGACCAGGGCCACCGAGCGCGCCAGGTTCTCGTCCTTGCGGCCGATGCGCGGCTCCATCTGGATGCTCGCCACGGTGACGAGGTGCCCCGCAGTGCTTGGCGCGGGGAGTTTTCCCGAATCGGACGACAACGACATTCAAACTCCAAAAAGCAAAAAGCCCCTGACCGCGCTGTACGCGCATGTCAGGGGCTTTCATAGCCGGTATGTGATCAGCAATGTTGCTGAGGGGCTGGTGCAGTGAAAACCGGACCAGTGCTGCGAATTATGGACGTGGAAAAATTCGGAGTCAATCGGAGTCAATATTTCGTCAGAGTGTTGTTGCAGGGCCTGGGTCCATCGCCCGCGCAGGCAACAGGCCACACGTGCTGTCCCCATGCATCAGTGAAAACGATGGTGCTCCAGCCGCCAGCGCCCCAGCATCCGGTAGGGCAGGCCGAGACAAGGCTGTGTAGAGCAGTTGAACTCGCGCACCGTCCAGCACAGTTGGCTCCACAAGTTGCTCTGCCACTTCTCAGGGCTGTACATGTGGCGGATGATTGCTGGCCTGGCACGCACGCTGCGTGTCAGGCCAGGACGTCCTCAGCGCCTCGTGCAATGTCGTTAACACCAATTTCGGAGTCGCGAAGGCCCTTAGCGGCGTGCCGATCGAGGCCAGTGACACCGCGTGTGCTCTTGCACGCACAAGGAGCGCAACAACGAGTGGCGCGTCGGCAAAGATCTCCCCTTAGGATTGCCCAAAATGAGTGCTAACCGCCCCTGGTCGCCGCTCTAGCGCTGGCGGGCGCGCTGGGCCAGTGCGGTGCAGAGACAGATGCAACCAGGCCACGGTCGATCAGTCCATTCCTGCCTTTCCAGGCGCCCAGTACGCCTTGGACAAAATGCGCGAAGCTGGCACACCACGCCCTTTGAGCGCGTGGCGCGCCTGCTGGATCGACTGCGCGCGCCCCGTGAGCACAAACAGCGTGCCATCGCCGCTGCCCCGCGACCACAGGTCACTGGCGGCTTGCATGCGGCATGCCTCGTCGCTGCGCTCTACCAGCATGGCGGCCTCTACGCCCAAGGCCTGCAAAGCCGATGTGGCTTCGGCAACGGACTCCACCTCGAACACGCAACGCAGCACGGCCCTGCCGGCCATGGCCGCCCCAACGGCAGCCGCCAAGCCGAACGACGTCTCGTCCCCATACAACACCACCGGCCCGGCCAGATCGCCCAGCGCCAGTGAGCGGTGCGGCCCGAAGACCTGGCAGGCATCCCCCACCTGCACGCGCCGCAGCCAGTCGCTGCCAGGCCCCGCTCCATGCGCATAGCCGAGCAGGCGCACATGCCCGCGCACCGCATCGAACACGATGGGGGTGAACGTGCGCGCGGTGAACGGACCAGCCACCTTGACCTGCAGCTTGTTCCCAGGCGCCCAGGCCGCGCCCTGCAGGGCATCGCCCTCCAGGTCGATGAGACGAAAGCGATCCGACACCCGTTGCACCGCAGCCACCCGTGTGTTGCGCAGCAGCAGCCGGTCGAAGGCACGTTCCAGCAGGCCCTGCACGCGGTCTTCAGTAAAGCGCATGCCGCACCTCGTGGTCGTAGTGCGCGTTGATCTGCCCCACCTGCTCGTCGCCGATCGGTGCGGTGGCACCCCCCAGCCGCGTCAGCTCTGACAGCATCTGCCCCACCGTGGGCAGCGCAGTGCGGTCCACCTGCGACGCCGGGGCCCACAGCCTGGCGCGGTTCACCGCCTTGCCGCAGTGCATGAGCACTTCGGTGATGGCCACCACCGTCGCGGCCTTGGGCGTGCGCCCTTGTTCCGCCAGCTCGGCCAGCAGTTCCGGCGCGGTGGACACCCTGCCGCGGCCGTTGATGCGCAGGAACACCTCCAGCCCCGGAAAGATGAAGAGCATGCCCACGCGGTCGTCGCGCTCCAGGTTGCGCAGCGACTCGATGCGGTTGTTGCCCGGCCAGTCGGCAAAGGCCACGGTGTGCGCGTCGAGCACGTGCACAAAGCCCGGCGGGCCGCCGCGCGGAGAGGCATCGAGCCCCTGGCCGCTGCCCGTGGCCAGGCAGAAAAACGTCGCGGCCTTCAGATAGCTTTCATGAAAGCCGATGAGGCGGTCGAGCACGGCTTTCTGGATCATCTCGGACGGCGGCGCGTACAGCGCATTGAGGTCGGGCGCATCGGTTCTGCCCGGCCCAGGGGCTGGGGCTGAGGGGGCTGGGGCCGGCAGCGCCACCAGGGCACGCAACTGCGGGTCCCGCACCTCGAGCACATCGAACAGCCCCAGAGCACGCAGTGCTGGCGCCAAGGCTTCGATGTGGCCCACTGCGGCAGTACGGGCCTCAGTAGACGCAGTGAGGTCTTGCAACACCCGCGCATTGGCAAGGAAGGCCCCCACCGACCCCTTGCGGACGGTGATACCGCCCACCTCGACTTCATTGACATCGTCCGGAAGAACATCTTGTGCACGCATGGCTTGGCTCCTTGTTGATGCGATGAAAACAAGAATAAGATGCATTTACATGGCGGCTGTAGAATTAACAAGCCATCTGATTGCTCGGATCCGCCATTTTCCAGATGCTCCCGCTCACCATGTCCGACCTGAAGCTCGACCTTGCCACCATCGATGCGCCTGACGGCCCGCTGGTCATCGCGCTCGCCGGCACGCAGGACGGCGAGCGCATGTCCGAGCCGCACCAGCACGCGCGTGGCCAGCTTTTCGGCTCGCTGCGCGGGCTCATCTCGGTGCGGGTGGTGGATGCCTTGTGGGTGGTGCCCGCGATCCACGCCGTCTGGCTGCCACCGCACCACCTGCATGCGGCGCAGTCGCATGGCCCATTCCATGGCTGGAGCGTTTACGTCGAACCTGCCGCTTGCCAGGGCCTGCCCGCCAAGCCCTGCACGCTGCGCACCTCCAGCCTGCTGCGCGAGGCTGTGCTGCGCGCAGCCGAATGGCCCCAGGGCCCACTGGATGCGAGCCAGTCGCGCGTGGCCGGCGTGATCCTCGACGAAATCCGCAGCCTGCCCGTCGAGCCCCTCGGGCTGCCCCTGCCCCAAGACGCACGCCTGCAGCGCGTGGCCCGCGCCCTGATCGCGGACCCGGCGGACGGGCGCGACCTGGAGGCGTGGGCCCGCTGGGCGGCCCTGAGCTCGCGCACGCTGAGCCGGCGATTCGTGGAGGAGACGGGTTTCAACTTCACGGCCTGGCGCCAGCGCGCCCGGCTCATGCGGTCGCTGGAAATGCTGGCCGCCAACCTGCCCATCAACACCATCGCGCTGGACCTGGGCTATGCCACGGCCAGCGCGTTCATCACCCTGTTCAAGCGCCACTTCGGGGAGACGCCGGCGGCGTACCGGCAGCGGCTATGAACTGCGGACTCGCCGGGCTGAGATGCACCTCGGGCGCGTGGGTGCAAGCAAAGCAGAGTGTTGGCGGCGTCGGCGTCGGCTTTGCCGTACCACCCACCCCCCTCACAGAATGACGTTGTTGCGCGGGCGCAGCAGTGGCGGCAAATCCGTGTCGCCCAGCAGCTCGCGCAGCTCCACCTCGATCATGCGGTTGATCTGCGCAATCGGCACATCGTTCGCTCCACCCTCGAACGGGTTCTCGGTGCTGGCGCCCACCTGCTCCAGCGTGGTGTACATCCACGAGATCATCACGCTAAAGGGCACCACCAGCCACACCATGTGGCCCTGCATCCATCCGCTGGCCACGGCGTTGAGCGCATCGAACTCCTTGAGCAGCCCGAAGGGCAGCAGCACGCAAAAGAAGCGGATGAAGAACGTGTTGATGATGGCGTACTGGCGCGGGTACGGGAAATTCTTGATGCGCTCGCTGCGCCCCTGGTGGTCCAGCAGTTCCTTGATGGATTTCTGCATCTCGATGAAGAAGTTGATGGGCACGTCGCCGGCCTGGAACAACGCCAGGATGGTGCTGCTCTGCCGAGCCAGCAAGGCCGTGGCCTTGTTGCGCGATGCGAGCACTTCGCGCAGCTCGTCCGCATTCAGAAACCGCGCCAGTTCCACCTCCAGCGCCGTCTCTTGCTCGGGCACGCAGTAGTGGCGCTGGTAGTCGGCATTGGTGCGCCGGTTCGTGCTCTCCCAGGCGCGGCGGCGGCGCATCTGATAGCGCAGCGCCGTTACCCAGGCCAGGTGGCGGTGGACCAGCTGGCGGGTGGCTGCCTCGCTTTTCAGGTAGTCGCGGCTGACCAGGCCCCAGGCGCGGCTGGCGTTCAGGATGCCCGTCCACACCTGCTGCGCCTCCACCGTGCGGCCATAGGTCTGCGTGTTCTTGAAGCTGACGATGAACGCCGTGGCCGTGCCGATCAGCGCCACCACGGTCCACGGCACGCCGAGCCAGCGCCAGTTAGCCAGTTGGTACAGACACACCGGCACCAGCCCCAGCGCGACCAGGACATAGATCTCCCGCCGCGTCCACACCAAGAACTCGGAAAGGCGGTACCCCTTGCCAACGTTCATTGCTTTGCCAGCCAGGCATCGAACGTGATGGCGCCCAGGCGCGGCGCGTCGCCCGGCGTGAGCGAGCGGTCGTCGAGCTGCACGCCGAAGTACGGTGCTGCAGCATCGGCCACCACCGTGCGCGCGTCGCCCATGGCCGCGAGGTATCGCTGCACCAGCGCAGCCAGCCCGACCCGCTCAGGCCCGGCAATCTCGATGGTGCCGTTGACGGGCGTGCCCAAGGCCGCATCGGCCATCGCTGCGGCCACGTCGTCGGAAGCGATGGGTTGCACCAGCGCTGGCGACAGGCGCACCGTCTGCCCCTCGGTGCCCGCCTGCGCAATGCCAGCGAGGAACTCCATGAACTGCGTGGCATGCACGATGGTGTAGGGGATGGCGGCGGCCTTGATCAACTTCTCTTGCGCCAGCTTGGCGCGGAAGTACCCGCTGCCCTGCAGCCGCTCGGTGCCCACCACCGACAGCGCCACGTGGTGCTGCACGCCCGCAGCCGCCTCGGCCGCCAGCAGGTTGCGGCCAGAGGTCTCGAAGAAGTCGAGCACCGCCTTGTCCTCGAACGAAGGCGAGTTGGCCACGTCCACCACCACCTGCGCGCCTTGCAGTGCTGCGGCCAGGCCCTCGCCCGTGAGCGTGTTGACGCCGGTGTTGGGCGATGCGGCCACGGCCTCGTGCCCGCGCGCGCTGAGTTGCTGGACGAGCTTGCGGCCGATGAGGCCGGTGCCTCCGATGACGACGATCTTCATGGTGCTTCCTGGGTCGGTGAATGGTGCGCGGACGCGTGGCGCTGCGCTGGAATGCCTCGATGGTAGGATCGAACCCATCCGTCTCCAATGACCAATACCCCTGAAATCCTGCCACAACGCGCGCGCGCCCGGCGCGTGCTGTTTGTCGCCTTTCCCGACGTGGGTCTGCTAGACCTGACAGGCGCGCAGACCGTGTTCTGGGCCGCGACCAAGGCCATGGAAGCGCGTGGCCTCAAGGGCTATGAACGCATCACCGCCAGCCCGGCGGGCGGCCTGGTGCGCAGCGCCGAGGGGCTGGAGCTGCAGACCGTGGCGCTGCGCCAATGCCGCGCCGCTACGGTGGACACGCTCATCGTGCCCGGCTCGCCGCACATGGATGTGGTGCTCGACCAGTCCGCCCCGCTGGTGCAGTGGCTGCGGCGCGCATCGGCCAAGACGCGGCGCACCGCATCGGTGTGCAGTGGCGCGTTTCTGCTGGCTGCAGCGGGCCTGCTGGACCACAAGCGCGCCACCACGCACTGGCTCATGTTCGACCGCATGAACGAGCGCTTTCCCACGGTGGAGATCGACCGCGACGCGATCTTCGTGCAGCAGGGCTCCGTGTGGACCTCAGCCGGCGTCACCGCGGGCATCGACCTGGCCATGGCGCTGGTGGAGGCCGATTGCGGCCACGAGGTGGCCATGGAGGTCGCACGCGAACTGGTGGTGTACCTCAAGCGGCCCGGCGGGCAGTCCCAGTTCAGCGCCCTGCTGCGGTCGCAGGCCGACACATCGCCGGCATTCGAAGAGCTCAATTTGTGGATCAGCGCCCACCTGCAGCGCCAGGACCTGACGGTGGAGTTTCTCGCCGATCGCGCCCGCATGAGCCCGCGCAACTTTGCGCGCCAGTACAAGGACCAGACCGGGCGCACGCCAGCCAAGGCGGTGGAGGTGTTTCGGCTGGAAGCCGCCAAGCGCCTGCTGGAGGAATCCACCCACAACGTGGACCAGATCGCCACGCAGTGCGGCTTTGGCGATGAAGAGCGCATGCGGGTGACCTTTCAGCGCCACCTGGGCGTTGCGCCCCGGGACTACCGGAGGCGCTTTGCCCGCAGCAGCCTGGGTTTGCAGGAACAGGCACCTGTCCGCAAACGCAATGGAGCCACCAGCCACTGACGCCACTGACGAGCGAGTCGACGCGCGCAAAGATCTCATCGCGTAGGAGGTGGGCCCGACATGAGGCTCAATGCGTGCAATCAGCGGGGCCACCACCCACAATCGCTGATGCACGCACTTCTTGTCTTCTCCCACCTCCGCTGGAACTTCGTTTATCAGCGTCCCCAACATCTGCTGACTCGCCTCGCCGAGCAGTGGCCGGTGGTCTACGTGGAAGAGCCTGTACCTGGTGCAGCGTCTGACCATCTGGAAGTCATCGACGTCGCAGACGGCGTGCAGGTGTGGCGGCCCCACCTTCGCTCAACACAGCACGGTATGCACGGTGCGAACGAGGCCGCGATGCAGCGCCTGGTGTTGGCGGCCATGCATTCGCGACGCATCAGCTCGTATATCGCGTGGTTCTACACACCCATGGCGATGTTCATGGCCGACGTCCTGGAGCCCGAATGCATCGTGTACGACTGCATGGACGAGCTGTCGATGTTCAAGGGTGCGCCTGCTGAACTGATGGCGCAGGAAAAGGCCTTGTTCAACCAGGCAGACATCGTCTTCACCGGTGGCCGCAGCCTGTACCAAGCCAAGCGCACGCTGCATGACAGCGTGCATTGCTTTCCAAGCAGTGTCGATGCCCGGCACTTCAGCACACCCACGGCCGACCACCCTTTGCAGGCAGCGATTCCGCGGCCGCGGCTGGGCTACTGCGGCGTGATCGACGAGCGGGTCGACATCGACCTCGTCGCGGGCATCGCATCGCTGCGGCCCGACTGGCAGATCGTCATGGTGGGCCCCACGGCCAAGATCGACCCGGCAGGTCTGCCCAAGCTGCCAAACATCCACTGGATGGGCCAGCAGGACTACCAGGTGCTGCCTGCGTTCATCCAGGGCTGGGACGTGTGCCTGCTGCCCTTTGCACTCAACGATTCCACCCGCTTCATCAGCCCGACCAAGACACTGGAATACATGGCGGGCGGACGCCCCTGCGTGAGTACCGCGATTCGTGATGTGGTGGAAAGCTATGGCGACCTGGTGAAGATACGGGCTGACGCTGCCGGCTTTGTGGAAGCATCAGAGGCGCTGATGCAGCGCGATGCTGCGCAGCGGCTGACGGATGAGCGGGCCGTGCAGTCCATCCTGGCCGGGACGTCATGGGACGCGACCGCCGCGGCCATGGGCGATCTCATCGCACAGGTGCTCGACACCCGCGTGCGGCCCGTGGGGCGCGCGACCACCGCCCCCGGCGCGCGCGTAGCAGCCACCGACCTGACAACGTCCTGATCGGTACCACCATGAATGCAACAACTTCGCTGAGCAGTGACGCCATCACCGCGGCTGCACCGGCAGGATTCGACTATCTGATCGTGGGCGCGGGCTTTGCGGGCAGCGTGCTGGCAGAGCGCCTTGCCAACGCCGGGCACCGCATCCTCGTCGTCGAGAAGCGCTCGCACATTGCGGGCAATGCGTACGACCACTACGACGACGCTGGCGTGCTGGTGCACCCGTACGGTCCGCATATCTTTCACACCAACTCCGAAGACATCTTTGACTATCTGTCGCGCTTTACAGCGTGGCGCCCGTATGAACACCGCGTGCTGGCCAGCGTGGACGGCCAGCAGTTGCCCATCCCCATCAATCTGGACACCATCAACCAGCTGTACGGGCTGAGCCTCACCGCGTTTGAAGTGGAAAACTTCTTTCAGACGGTCGCTGAAACGGTGGACCCCGTCAAGACGTCCGAAGACGTGGTGGTCAACCGCATCGGCCGCGAGCTGTACAACAAGTTCTTTCGGGGCTATACCCGCAAACAGTGGGGCCTGGACCCAAGCGAGCTGGACGCGAGCGTGACCGCGCGCGTGCCGACGCGTACCAACCGCGACGACCGCTACTTCTCCGACAAATTCCAGGCGATGCCGCTGCACGGCTACACGCGCATGTTCGCGCGCATGCTGGACCACCCCAACATCAAACTGATGCTGAACACCGACTACCGCGAGGTGCAGGATCTCTTCCCCTGGAAGCACATGATCTACACCGGCCCGGTGGACGCGTTCTTTGACCACCGGCACGGCAAGCTGCCGTACCGCAGCATCCGGTTCGAGCACACGACGGTGCAGCAGGCGCAGTACCAGGACGTGGGCACGGTGAACTACCCCAACGACCACGCCTACACACGCACCACCGAGTTCAAGCACATCACAGGGCAGGTGCACCCTGCTACGTCCATCGTGCGCGAATACCCGTGCGCCGACGGCGACCCGTACTACCCCATCCCGCGACCCGCCAACGCTGCGCTGTACAAGCTGTATGAGGCCGATGCCGAGGCGATGGACAACGTGACTTTTGTGGGGCGGCTGGCCACGTACCGCTACTACAACATGGACCAGGTCGTAGGCCAGTCGTTGGCCACTTTCAAGCGGCTGCAAGAGGCGCATGCAGCGTCACCGCCCAAAGGCGAAGAACGGGTGATGGCGCCGGCCCACTCGCCCCCTTCCGTCGCCACTGCAGTTTGATATGGCCATTGAACTGTGGGCCGGACCGGAATGCACGGTCAACCGCGTTGGAGACCGTTTTCACGATCAGTTTTCGGCCACCAGTTTCGCAAACCGACTGGACAACCTGGATGACCTCGCCTCGCTGGGCATCCGCAAAATGCGCTTTCCACTCATCTGGGAACGCACTGAAAAATCCCCCGGCCAACACGACTGGCAATGGAGTGACAAGGCGCTGGCCCGGCTTGCCGACCTGAAGGTAGAGCCCATCGTCGGCCTGCTGCACCATGGCAGCGGCCCCGCCTGGACGAACCTGCTGGACCCGGCGTTCCCCAGCTTGCTGGCGGCGTATGCGGATGCTGTCGCTGCCCGTTATCCGCACGTACGTGCCTGGACGCCCGTCAACGAGCCCCTCACCACCGCGCGCTTCAGCGCGCTCTACGGCATGTGGTACCCCCATCGCGCGGACGACGCCAGCTTTGTGCGGGCGTTGTTGAACCAGATACACGCCACGGTGCTGGCGATGCGCGCCATACGCCGACACCAGCCTGATGCCCAGCTCATCCAGACCGAGGACCTGGGCTTTGTGACGAGCTCGCCGAAGCTCCAGTACCAGGCCGATTTTGAAAACCTGCGGCGTTGGCTAACCTTCGATCTGCTGAGCGGACGCGTCGGGCGCGAGCACCCCATGTGGCAGTACCTGCGCACGGCAGGCGCCAGCGAGGAAGAGCTCGACGCACTCCACGCCGACCCCTGCGCCCCCGACATTCTGGGCATCAACTGCTACCTGACCAGCGAACGGCATCTGGATGAGCGGCTGTGGCTGTACCCCTCCACATGCGTGGGTGGCAACGCACTGCACCGCTATGCGGACGTCGAGGCCATACGCGTGAACGGTGCGTTGGCGGGCGGGTTCGCGGACCGCCTGAGAGAAACGTCCCAGCGCTATGGCGGCGCCGTCGCGCTGTCTGAAGTTCACCTGGGCTGCTCGCGCGAGGACCAGCTGCGCTGGCTGCAGCAGGCCTTCAGCGCCGCCTGCACCGTGCAGGACGAAGGCCATGACGTGCGGGCAGTGACCTGCTGGGCAAGCCACGGCACCTTCGACTGGAACAGCCTGGTCACCAGGTGGGACGGCCACTACGAACCCGGCCTGTGGGACGTGAGGTCCGAGCCACCACGCATCACAGCTTTGGGACGCCTTGCCCGGCAGCTCTCGTCGGGCGCCGGCGCCAAGCATCCGGTGATCCCCAGTGCGGGGTGGTGGCAGCGTGAAGAGCGCCTGACCTATGGCCCTGTCGGCACACTGCAAGCAGTAGCCGTGTCGGGCCGGCCTGTGCTGATCACAGGCGCCACAGGAACACTCGGCCAGGCGTTTGCCAGGATATGCACGCGCCGCGGCATACCGCACCACCTGCTCACCCGGGCCGAGATGGACATTGCGGATGAAGCCTCGGTGGCCAATGCCTTGGCCCGCTGGCAACCCTGGGCCGTCGTCAACGCGGCCGGTTTTGTGCGGGTAGACGCTGCCGAAGTGCAGACCCGCGAGCAGTGGCGCGACAACGTCCTCGGACCCCAGACCCTGGCACGCCTGTGTGCAAAGCACGGCGTGCAGCTTGCGGGCTTTTCAAGCGACCTGGTGTTCGATGGCGCACAGCAGGCACCGTACGCAGAGTCGGCCGCTGCACGCCCCTTGAATGCCTATGGCCGCGCAAAGCATGAAAGCGAGCACCGCATGCTGCAGGCTCTGCCAGGCGCACTGGTCATCCGGACTGCAGCGTTTTTTGGGCCGTGGGATGCGCACAACTTCATCACCGGCGGGCTGAACGCCCTGCGCCGCGACGAGCCCTGGGTGGCTGCGCGGGACCAGGTGGTCTCCCCCACGTATGTGCCGGACCTGGTCCACGCTGCGCTGGATCTGCTCATCGATGCGGAAAGCGGCGTGTGGCACCTGGCCAACGCAGGCGCCGTCAGCTGGGCCGGTCTTGCCAGCATGGCGGCCAATGCAGCAGGCCTCGATCAAGGGCTGGTCCGCGCGGTGCACGACGACGCGCTGCACCAACAAGCCCCACGCCCGCGGTTCTCGGCCCTCACCAGCGAGCGCGGCAGCATCATGCCCACGCTGGAAGACGCCCTCCAGAGGTACCTGCAAGATGTCGAGGACGCTGCCGAGCCTGCACGCACCACGCCCGCCACCGAAGGGCTGTCATGAGAGCGCCTGCCGTCATCGTGTGCGGAGGCGCAGGCTACATCGGCTCCCACATGGTGGCCATGCTGCGGGATCGGGGGTACTTCCCGGTGGTGGTCGACAACCTCTCCACTGGCCATTCCAACGCGCTTGCCGCCGGCGTGGCGCTGCGTGTGGGCGATATCGGCGATAAGGTGTTCATGACCAACGTGCTGCGCGAGTTTTCGCCGCAATGCGTCATGCACTTCGCTGCGGCGAGCCTGGTGGGCGAGTCGAGCACGCGTGCAGCGTTCTACTGGCACAACAACCTGGTCCAGACCCTGTCGCTGCTCGATGCCATGATCGGCTGCGAAGTGGGGCAGCTGATCTTTTCCTCCACCGCAGCGGTCTATGGCAACCCCATCGACGTGCCCATTCTGGAAGGGCACCCCACCGTGCCGATCAACGCGTACGGCAACACCAAGCTCGCGGTCGAGAACGCGCTGCACGACTACGGCGTGGCCCACGGTTTGCGGTCTGTGGTCTTCAGGTACTTCAATGCGGCGGGCGCACATCCAGACGGATCGCTCGGCGAGCGGCACGAGCCCGAGACCCACCTGATCCCGCTGGTGTTGCAGGTCGCTGCCGGGCAGCGCCGCATCATCGCCCGCTTTGGCACTGACTTTGAAACCCCCGACGGGTCAGCGGTGCGTGACTACGTGCACGTGCAGGATCTGTGCGCCGCCCACCTGCTGGCACTGCAAGCGCTCAACGCCGGGGCTGCCAGCTCCACCTACAACCTGGGCAACGGCGGCGGCCACTCCGTCACGCAAGTGATCGAAGCTGCGCGCCGTGTCACAGGCCGCCTGATCGAAGTCCGAGACGACCCCCGCCGCACGGGCGACCCGTCCGTGCTGGTCGCCAATGCGGCACTCGTGCGCCACGAACTGGGCTGGGTGCCAGAGTTCGCAGACATCGACGTCATCTTGCAGCACGCCTGGAACTGGCACCGCGGCGAGGTGCACTGATGAAGGCAGGTCCCGGCTCGGACCGCGGCTTCTTCGCCGCGAGTCCATCGCGTTACCAATCGCCCAATACCTGCTGGCGCGACACCAGCGGCCACCGCGCCACCACATCGTGCTGGCCCTTGCCGTAAAGGCTGTCCACCAGCGCGAACTGGGTGACACGCCAAGCGACAGGCGCTATGGCGCTGCGGATGGTGCGGTCATAGCCGTAGTTGAGTGTGATGTGCGGGTTGAAGCTGCGGCGAATCTGGCTGTCGGCGCAACCCATGCGGCGCATCGTGGCAGCGAGGCAATGCTCAAAATTGCGAACGCCCTGCAACCCCGCCGCAGACCCAGCCAATTGCGCCATGCCCTTGCCGCCGCCGCGGTGGAATGCCTGGAGCAGGTTGAATGAAATATCGAACGGCTCGGCGGCCAGTGCGTTACCCACGGCGACCAAGCGATCCAGCTCATCACCCGGGACACCCCCGTCGAACTGTGCCAACTTCTGCACAGTGATGTGCAACCTCTCCTCGGCCATGGGCTTGCCGTAGTCAGCCCACGGCAGAAGACCCATTCGGTGCATCAACTGGGCGAGCATCGCCGCCAGATGGGCGGGCGGATAGAGCAAAAAGTAGAGATCGTGGCGCTGCAGCATGGCAATCCCAAAATTCAGTCAGAGCTGAATTTTGCGCCCATACTGTATAAATAAACAGTGATCTTGAGTGAGTTCGAAGGTCGATGGCTTGACCCTGCGTGACGGGCTGCGTCACGACCTTCGAAAGCGTCTCAACTTATTCCCACTCGATCATCAACAGGTCACGCAGACCCGCATGGTTAAAGGGCTTAGCATTGACTGAGAAGGGCCTTTACCGTCACTTTTACCGTCAAAACCGAACATCTTTAGCTGGCGCGGGAGATGGAGCGATTCGCCGGGAGACGACTCTGGCGACACGATCATCAATCGGCCTCAATCATAAGTGACGCCATGGGCTCATCATGCTCAAGGCCGACAGGCTGATCGAGAGCGCCTTGAGCCGGTTCGTCAGGATGTCGCCCCTGTTGGCGCAGCGAGCAGATGGGGTGGCGCCGGCGCGCAAGGGCGAATTGCACCGCCCCGCTTCGCCGACGCACACGCCCTTGCTACCAGGCCATCTCTCTCTTGGCCACCTTGGCGCCGATGTCCAGCGCGATCGGCAGGCCCACGTCCGGGTATAGCTTTTTCAGTGCCGCCGACAATGCCTGCGAATCCTTGGCCTCAGGGATGGCCGCGATGAAGTCCTTGAGGTAGCGGCGCGTGAAGTCGATGGAGCGCCCGTCCAGCGCGTCGCCCGCCTTCATGTGGCCCGGCACCACCAGTGCGGGCTTGAGCGACTGCATTTCGTCCAGCTGGGCCAGCCAGGCCATACGCTGGGCCGGTGTCTGCGTGTTGGCAGTCCACACATGCAGGTTCGACCACAGCGCTACATTGCCGGTGATGGCCCTGGCCGAAGGAATCCAGACATAGGGGCGGTTGGCAAGCTCGCCCGCGGTGCCCCGTATTTCCACGCTGTGCCCGTCCACGCTCATTGTCGTGGTGGGCAGCACCTGCGGCACCACTGGCCGCTTGGGTGCGTTGGCGCCCAGGCGTGGGCCCCAGACTTTCATCTTTTCCTGCAGGTGCTCGCTGATTTCCTGGGCCACGGCCGGGGTGGCCACCACCTGCGCATCGGGGAAAAGTGCCTGCAGTGCTTCTGCCCCAAAGTAATAGTCGGGGTCGGCGTCGCTGATGAGGATGGTCTTGAGCGCTTTGCCGCTGTCGAGCACTGCGGCGGCAATGCGCAGGGCATCGGCCCGCGTGAAGCCCGAGCCGATCACCATGGCCTCCGTGTCGCCGGTGACCAGCGTGGCGTTGACCCCGAAGCTGGTTTCCGGCGCGGTGAGCACGCTGATTTTGAGCGGCTGTGCCGCCTGTGCGAAAAAGGTGATGCTGGCCAGGGCGATGGCGCTGATGGCAGGGAGGTATTTCATGCAAAGTTCTCGCTGGAGGGATGGGTTGGTGGACAACCGGGGATTGGTACTGCGGCAGGAAGGTTGCTGCACCGATTCAGACAGCGACCACGATGGGGAACCGCGCCAGCAGCCCATCGGCGCCCGGCGCAAACGGCACGGTGACGGCGCCGCGCTCGGCCTCTGACAGACCGCGCCACACCGGGTCGCGCGCGTTGCCGGCATCGCCGGCCACATACAGCTGCGTGGTCAGCAGCTCGCGCTGGCCCAGCCGCACCTTGAAGTGCACGTGCGAGGTGCGCCCCGCATAGGGCACGGGGCGGATGGTGCGAAAGCGGTATCTGCCGTCCTGCGCCACGGCCACGCGGCCAAAGCCCTGGAAGGCGGCGTCCGCCCTGCCCCAGTCGCCCGGGTGGTGGTAGTGGCCATCGGCGTCGCTCTGCCAGATCTCGACCTGCGCGCCGCGCACCGGCCTGCCCGCCATGTCGGTCACCGTGCCGTCCAGCCAGGCCGGCTGGCCGCCGCCGTAGCTCAGCCGGCCGTTGCGCAGCAGGTCATGGTCGGCATCGGCGGGCAGGCGCACAGGGTAGAAGGGCCCTTCGGTCTGCGACGGCGTGGCGATGCGCGCGGCAGCGGGCTGCGCGCGGGCGCCCAGCCAGAGCGCGGGGGCGGCCACCAGGGCGGCTGCAAAGGCGCGCCGATGGAGTGCGCCTGCGTTCACGCGCCCGGCCATCACGCCCACCCCTGCAGCACCACCTTGCCGCGCGCCGTGCCCGATTCGATCAGCGCATGCGCCTTCTTCAGGTTCTCGGCGTTGATGCTGCCAAAGCGCTCGGCCAGCGTGGTGCGCACCAGGCCGGCGTCGACCAGCGCGGCCACCTCGTTGAGCAGGTGGTGCTGGTGGACCATGTCGGCCGTCTGGAACATCGAACGCGTGGCCATCATCTCCCAATGGATGGAGACCGACTTGCGCTTGAAGGGCATCACGTCGAGTGCCTTGGGGTCGTCGATCAGGCCGAATTGGCCTTGCGGTGCGATGGCTTCGATGATCTGCGCCAGGTGGGTTTCGGTCTGCGTCAGGCTGACGATGCAGTCCACCGTGGGGAAGCCGATGGCCTTGAGCTCCTCGGCCAGCGGCTTGCTGTGATCGATGACGTGGTGGGCGCCCAGCTCCTTCACCCAGGCCCGGGTCTCGGGGCGCGATGCGGTGCCGATCACCGTCAAGCTGGTCAGCCGCACGGCCAGCTGCGTCATGATGGAGCCGACCCCGCCCGATGCGCCGATGATCAAGAGCGTCTTGCCCTCGGGCTTCTTGCCGGGGGCTATGCCCAGCCGGTCGAACAGCATCTCCCACGCGGTGATGGCCGTCAGGGGCAACGCAGCGGCCTGCGCAAAGTCCAGCGTTGCCGGAGCATGGCCCGCGATGCGTTCGTCCACCAGGTGCAGCTCGGCGTTGGTGCCGTGCCGGGCGAAAGAGCCGGCGTACCACACGCGGTCGCCGACCTTGAACAGCGTGACCTCGGGGCCCACGGCCTTGACGATGCCGCTGGCGTCCCAGCCCAGCACCTTCCAGGCCTGGCCTTCGGTGGGGGCCGTGCTCTTGCGGACCTTGGTGTCCACGGGGTTCACGGAGATGGCCTGCACCTCCACCAGCAGGTCGCGGCCGGTGGCCACGGGGTCGGGCAAGGTGATGTCGACCAGCGCATCGGCATGGGTGATGGGCTGGGGTGTCTGGTATCCAACGGCTTTCATGGGGAAGGCTCTTTCAACGAGGGTGATTGGTGGCGAACAAGAGTGAAGAGTGGCGGTGTCTCTGGGCCCGCTCTTACTTGCGGCAAAGCCGTTCGTAGTACGACTGGACTTCCATCGCAATCCAGTCCTTCAGATCCCAGTCGGGGTGCTGCGCTTCCAGGATGGGCGTGAGCTCCTTCTGGATGGTGGCCAGGTCATTGCCTGCGGCGCAGCGGCGCGCCACCTCCTCGCGGGCCACGTCCATGTGGCGCGCCGATGCATCGAGGTCGGCGGCCGTGCCGATGCGGCCGTGCCCGGGGATCACGATCTTGGGGTTGGTGGCGGCCACCTTGCGAAAGATCTCGCGCCAGTTGAGCGGATCGACGTCGGTGTCCGCAAGGTCCGGGAACCACGGCATGATGGGGAACGACTTCGTCTCCAGCAGGTCGCCCAGAATCACCACGCCCTGCTCGGGCACTGAGATCACCTGGTCGCCCAGCGTGTGCGCCGGCTGGTAGTAGTTGAGCTTGACTACGCGCCCGCCCAGGTCGATCTCGGCCTCGGTGTCGTACACCACATCGGGCATCACGAAGCGCACGTCCTTCATGGCCTGCGCCACATCCAGCTTGTCCGAGAAGAGTTCGCGGAACGCGGGCCCCTTCTTGAGCAGCTCGTCGCGCTGCGCGCGGTTGTAGATGATGGTGGCCTGGCCCTTGAAGGCCTGCGCGCCAAAGCCATGCTCCGGGTGGAAGTGCGTCATGGTGAGGTACAGCTTCCTGTTGCCCGCCAGCTTTCTGGCGGTCTGCAGCACCAGTTGCGCGCTTCGGGTGCCCAGGCCCGTGTCCACCACCAGTGCCGCGTCGCGGCCGACGATGATGGTCACGTTGGGCACCAGAAAGACCTGCTGGCGGTCTTCGATCACGTGCACGCCGGGGCTCACCTCGGTGATGTTGGCCAGGTTCACCACCTTCTGCGCCGACACATCCTTGCCAGCGGCGAATGCGGGCATGCTGCCCAGCGCACAGGCCATCACGGCGGCGGCGCACAGCGCGGCGGACTGGCGCAGCACGGCCTTGCGGGCGAACGGTGCGGGCCTTGGTGCAGGGGCCGCAAAGGCGGCGTGCGGCTGGCGGGGCTGGGGGATTCGCAGGGCATTCATGGTGGTCTTCGGTTCAGGGGGTGAAGGGGGTTTTGAGAAGCGGTAGGTGAATTCTCAAGACCCGGTCACAATCTGTCCAACAGATAACCGATATAAATGATTATTTGATTTATGGATTTTCATGGCATCGACCTGAACCTGCTGGCCGCTTTCGACGCGCTGGTGAGCGAGCGCAACGTGACCCGCGCCGCCGTGCGCGTGGGCGTCAGCCAGCCCGCGATGAGCGCCGCGTTGTCGCGTTTGCGCACGCTGTTCAACGACCCCCTGTTCCTGCGCAGCGCGCAGGGCTTGGTGCCCACGCCCAAGGCACGCGAACTGGCCGGGCCGGTATCGCAGGCGCTGCAGCAGATCAAGGCCGCACTGTTGCCCAAAGAGCAGTTCGAGCCCGCCACCAGCGCCATGACCTTCACGCTGGGCCTGTCGGAATACCCGGCCTTCGTGCTGCTGCCATTGCTCACCCGGGCGCTCGAGAAACTGGGCCCCGGGCTGTCGCTGTCGGTGCACGCCATCGGCAGCCGCGACAGCGCGGTGGACCTGCTCGATGCCGGCACCATCGACGCGGCCATCGGCGTGCCGCCCACCCAGGCAGAAAACCGCATCCTCACGCGCTCCGTCATGCGCGACGAGTTCATCACCATCGTGCGCCGCGGCCACCCGGCGGTGAAGGATGGGATGAGCATGCAGGTCTTCCTGGCACTGCGCCATGTGCTGGTCTCGCCCGAGGGCGACCGCCACGGCCTGGTCGACCAGGCACTGGCCTACCTGGGCCAGCGCCGCACGCTGGGCCTGGCGCTGCCGCAGATGTTCGCCGCCCCCAGCATGGTGGCGCAGACCGACATGGTGGCCACGGTGATGGGCCGCGTGGCGGGCCACTCGCCGCACTGGCGCGAGCTGGCATCGTTCACGCCGCCCGTCACGCTGCCGGTGATTGGCTACGACCTCATGTGGCACCGGCGCAATGACGCGCACCCGGCGCAGCAGTGGCTCAGGGACCAGGTGGCGGCGCTGGCAGCGGCGCTGTAGCATGCGCCCCTGCCCACCGCAGCCTTCGCCCGCTGCGCCACGATCTGCGTGACCCGGTTGAGGGTCGCGTGGGACATGCTCCGGTCGGAGTCGTAGCGCGACGGCAGCACGAACTTCGATCCGGCCGCACAGGTGTGCAGCGCCACCAGAATGTCCAGCGCCTGGCGCGACAGGTAGACCACATGCGGGTTGCGCCCCTTCATCCGCTGCTTCGGAATGGTCCAGGTCGCGTTCTCGAAATCGACCTCGTCCCAGGTAGCCTCGATCAGTTCGCTCTTGCGCACCAGCGTCAACAGGATCATGCGCAACGCCAGCCGGATAGTGGGATAAGTAGCCACCGACTCCATCTGCCGCGACATCAGACGGATCTCCAAGGGCGACAAGGCACGGTCCTTGGGCACGAAGGTCGCAATAGAAGCCGCGCCCACGTCGGCCGCCGGGTTGTCCACTTTCTCACCATGCAGGATGGCGAAGGCATAGACCTGCTTCACGATGTCGCGGACATGCACCGCAGTGGCTGGTGCCCCGCGCCCCTTCACCTTGCCGCACAAGGCGCGCAGGTCATCGGCGGTGATTTCGTTGAGCAAGCGGTTCTTGAAGGCCGGCAGGATGTCCCGATCGACGATGCTCTTGCGCATCGCTCGCGTGCTGTCGGCCATCCGGGCGCCAGCCAGCCATTGAGCGGTCATGTCGCCAAAGTTCTTGGCGGCGGTCAGGCGGCGCTTCTCGCGCTGCTTCTAATGCGCCGGGGACTTGCCCTGGGCGACGGCCTTCTTGGCATCCAGCAGCTTTTCGCGGGCCATCGCCAGCGAAATACCGGACAGCCCATACCGGCCAATGGTGAGCGTCTCCCGCCGGCCGTTGAGACGGTAATCGAAGCGGAAGGTGACGGTGCCGGTGGGCGATACCGTCACGTACATGCCATCACGGTCGGAAGCCTTGTAAGTCTTGGGCTTGGGCTTGAAATTACGCAGTGCGGTGTCGGTAAGCATCGAGGTTTTTCCTCCTGTTCATGACGGCTTTTACCGTCAGGGGTCAGGAGACCTGCTGATGCCCGGAAGGCCGCATGAAGCAAGCTTTCCAGAGGAGTGATTTACCGTCAAAGACCGATTTGGTCTCGATAGTAAACAAGAAGGTCTTAATCCGGCCTCCGGTTCTTACCGTCACCTCTACCGTCAATCCGTTGCGCTGCCCGGCGATAGTCACCGATAGCTTCCGTGACGTATTTCCTTTGAAATCAACACGTTACGGCGGATTTTCGATAGGTAGCGATAACTCCCGAAGGACCTGATTTCACTCCCACTCAATCGTCGCTGGCGGCTTGCTGCTCACGTCGTATGTCACGCGGTTGATGCCCCGCACCTCGTTGATGATGCGCCCCGACACCTTCTTTAGCAGCGCATACGGCAGCTCGGCCCAGTCGGCGGTCATGAAGTCGCTGGTCTGCACGGCGCGCAGGGCGACGACGTAGTCATAAGTGCGGCCATCGCCCATCACGCCCACGCTCTTGACCGGCAGGAAGACGGTGAAGGCCTGGCTGGTGAGGTCGTACCAGGTCTTGCCGGTGGCTTCGTCCACATGGTTGCGCAGCTCTTCGATGAAGATCGCGTCAGCGCGGCGCAGCAGGTCGGCGTACTCTTTCTTCACCTCGCCCAGAATGCGCACACCCAGGCCGGGGCCGGGGAAGGGGTGGCGGTAGACCATTTCGGGCGGCAGGCCAAGGGCCACGCCGAGTTCGCGCACTTCGTCCTTGAACAAATCGCGCAGAGGCTCCAACAGCTTCAAACCCAGTTGCTCCGGCAGTCCGCCCACGTTGTGGTGGCTCTTGATGGTGACGGCCTTCTTGCTCTTGGCGCCGCCGGATTCGATGACGTCGGGGTAGATGGTGCCCTGGGCCAGGAAGGTGGCGCCCTTGTGGCCGCCGTCGCCGGCCTTGAGCTTGGCAGCCTCGGCCTTGAACACGTCGACGAACAGGCCGCCGATGATCTTGCGCTTGGCTTCGGGCTCGCTCACGCCGGCCAGCTTGCCCAGGAACAGGTCGCTCGCGTCCACGCGGATGACCTTGGCGTGCAGTTTGCCGACGAACATGTCCATGACCATGTCGCCTTCGTTCAGGCGCAGCAGGCCATGGTCGACGAACACGCAGGTGAGCTGGTCGCCGATGGCGCGGTGGATCAGCGCTGCGGCCACGGAGGAATCGACGCCGCCCGACAGGCCGAGGATGACTTCCTCATCACCCACCTGCTGACGGATCTGCTCCACAGCTTCGGCGATGTGGTCGCGCATGACCCAATCGGGGCGGGTGCCGCAGATGCCGAGCACGAAGCGGTCGAGCAGCGCCCTGCCCTGCACGGTGTGCGTGACTTCGGGGTGGAACTGCAGGGCGTAGAAGCGGCGCTCTTCGTCGGCCATGCCGGCGATGGGGCAGCTGTCGGTGCTGGCCATGAGCTTGAAGCCCGGGGGCAGCTCGGTGACCTTGTCGCCGTGGCTCATCCAGACGTTGAGCATGCCGTGGCCTTCAGGCGTGGTGAAGTCGGCGATGTCCTTGAGCAGCGCGGTGTGGCCGCGGGCGCGCACGGCGGCAAAGCCGAACTCGCGCTTATGGCCGCCTTCGACCTTGCCGCCCAGCTGGTGCGCCATGGTCTGCATGCCGTAGCAGATGCCGAGTACGGGCAGGCCGAGCTGGAACACGGCTTCGGGCGCCTTGTCGGTCGTGTCTTCGTACACGCTGGCGTGGCTGCCGGACAGGATGATGCCCTTGAGCGAGCCGTCCTTGGCGTAGTCACGCACCCACTCGTCCGTCACGTCACAAGGGTGCACTTCGCAGTACACGTTGGCTTCGCGCACGCGGCGGGCGATGAGCTGGGTGACTTGCGAGCCGAAATCGAGGATGAGGATTTTCTGGTGTTGCATGGCGGTGGTGGCGTCGAGGGGATAAAAAAGAAAAATGCGGAGGATGCGGCGGTGCGGGCCAACTCAGAGGGTGGACAGGTCCAGCAGTTGGACGCCGCTGCGCTGGGCTGCAGCGGCCTGCTCGGGGTCGAACGTGGCCAGGGGCAGGCGCAGCGAGCGGGCCAGCCATAGGTAGGCCGCGTCGAAGGTGGGCAGGCCGGTGTCGAGCGCCACGTCCATCACGGCCTTGTGCTGGGCGGGGGCCAGCTCGTGCAGCTCCACGCGGTGGCGTATGGCTTCGAGCACGCCCCACAGGCCTTCGACCGAGGCGGGCGGGATGCGGCCGCTGTGCACACCGCTGCTGATGAGGTTGCTGCACTCCCACTGCCAGAGGTTGGGGGCCTGGGGCTCGACCTCGTCGCGGCGGATCAGGGTGTACAGGCGGCGGGTGTGCTCGCTGGCGGCATCGGGCAGCAGCCAGGCGGCGGTGACGGAGGCGTCGAGGACGAAGGCGGTCATGCTGCTGCGGCCCTGCCCTTGCGGCGCAATGTGTCGGGGGCGGCAGCAACCTCGGCCGCGGGGCGGATGCTGGCGTGCAGCGCATCCATCTGGCCCAGTTCGCGGGCGATCTGCTCGTCGGTGATGACCGGACGGCGACGCACGGGCAGCAGGCGCACCACTTCTTTGCCGTGGCGGGTGATGCGCACTTCTTCGCCCTGCTCGACCAGCTCGATCAGGGCGGAGAACCTGCTCTTGGCTTCGTAGATACCGACGGACTGCATGGATGCGCGTGCCCCAAAAAGAAAAGTCTGGCCTGAATGATGAATTCAGACCAGACTATATCATTCTGACCTGATATTTTCAATCAGGCCAGATTGGATCGGCAGTGCTCAGTCAGCCCTGTAGTTCGGGGCTTCCTTGGTGATCTGCACATCGTGCACGTGGCTTTCGCGGATACCGGCAGTGGTGATCTCGACGAACTCGGCCTTGTTGTTCATGTCGTCGATGGTGGCGCAACCGCAGTAGCCCATGGCGGCGCGCACGCCACCAGCCATCTGGAAGACGATGGAGACCATGGAGCCCTTGTAGGGCACGCGGCCTTCGATGCCTTCGGGCACAAGCTTGTCGGCGTTGGGGTTGCCGGTGGTCGACTCCTGGAAGTAGCGGTCGGCGCTGCCCTGCTGCATGGCGCCGATGCTGCCCATGCCGCGGTAGCTCTTGTAGCTGCGGCCCTGGAACAGGATGACTTCGCCAGGCGCTTCTTCGGTGCCTGCGAACATGCCGCCCATCATGATGGTGCTGGCGCCCGCGGCCAACGCCTTGGCGATGTCGCCGCTGTAGCGCACGCCGCCATCCGCGATCAGCGGCACGCCGGTGCCCTTGAGGGCGGTGGCCACGCTGTCGATGGCCATGATCTGGGGCACGCCCACACCGGCCACGATGCGGGTGGTGCAGATGGAGCCTGGGCCGATACCGACCTTGACCGCATCGACACCCGCCTCGACGAGTGCCAGCGCAGCCGCACCGGTGGCGATGTTGCCGCCGATCACGTCGATCTGTGGGTAGTTTTGCTTGACCCAGCGCACGCGCTCGATCACGCCGCGGCTGTGGCCGTGGGCGGTGTCGACCACAATGGCGTCCACACCGGCCTTGACCAGGGCTTCGACACGCTCTTCGGTGCCCTCGCCCACGCCGACAGCGGCGCCCACGCGCAGGCGGCCCGAGGGGTCGCGGGCGGCGTTGGGGAAGCTGGTTTGCTTGGTGATGTCCTTGACGGTGATCAGGCCCTTGAGCTCGAACGCGTCGTTCACGACCAGGATGCGCTCGAGCTTGTGCTTGTTGAGCAGCGCCTTGGCTTCGGCAGGCGAGGTGCCTTCCTTTTCGTTGACGGTGATCAGCTTTTCGCGGGGCGTCATGATCTGGTGGACCTTGACGTCGTAGCGCGTTTCAAAGCGCAGATCACGGCCGGTAACGATGCCCACCACCTTGCCGCCGTCGCACACCGGGAAGCCCGAGATGCCCAGTTGCTCGGACAGCTGCAGCACCTGCAGCACGGTGTGCTCGGGGGTGATGACCACGGGGTCCCGCAGCACACCGGACTCGTAGCGCTTGACCTTGGCCACCTGGGCGGCCTGCTCCTGCGCCGTGAGGTTCTTGTGCACGATGCCGATGCCACCCTCCTGGGCAATGGCAATGGCCAGGCGCGCCTCGGTCACGGTGTCCATGGCGGCGGACACGAGAGGCAGGTTCAGCTGGATGTTACGGGAGAGTTTCGTCGCGAGGGACGTGTCCTTGGGCAGGACCTGGGAGTACGCTGGCACCAGCAACACATCGTCGAAGGTGAGCGCTTTTCCAAGAAGGCGCATGAGAAGGCTCCAAAAGACGGATTGTACCCGCGCCCTGTGCGGCTTGCAGGCTGAGGGAGCAGGCAAAACGCGGTGTGGCGCCTATGCCGGCAGCCTTCAGAGGCAAAAATGCCACCCGGTCCGTGCAATGTGTCGCGCCAAAAGCACCGCCTATCCGATGGCACTGGCAGTGCCACAGGCTGGCGGCTAAACTTGTTTGCATGAAAACGCACAAGCTTCTCCTGCTGGCCATTGCCTGCACCTGGGCCATGGGCGCAGCAGCGCAATGGCAGTGGATCGACAAAGACGGCCGCAAGGTCTTCAGTGACCGGCCCCCGCCACAGGAAATCCCCGACAAGAGCATTCTGAAACAGCCCAGCGGTGGCCGGCCGACCATAGCCGCTCCCGCAGCGGTCCCGGCGGACGGCACCCCCGCCGCTGCAGCGGCCGACGCTGCATCTACAGCACCCCGTGCTGCCGCCAGCGCCGCGGGCAGCGGCAAGGACAAGGCTCTGGAAGAGAAGAAAGCCCAGGCCGAAGCCGCCGAGGCCGCCAAGAAGAAGGCCGAAGAAGACAAGGTGGCCAAAGCCAAAGCCGACAACTGCAACCGTGCTCGGCAAGCCAAGGCGGCATTCGACTCCGGCAGGCCCATCACCCAGTCGAATGCGCAGGGCGAGCGCATCTTCCTTGATGAAGCAGGCCGCGCAGCGGAAACCAAGCGGCTGGACGGCATCATCGCCGCCGACTGCAAGCGTTAATGGCCAGCGCTGGCGCTGGTCGCCAGCACCAATGGGCTAGCCCGCAACGTCAGTAGCCTGACTTGCCGCCCGGGCGCTGCTTGGCAAACAGCCCGGTCGTGCGCGCACCCTGCCGCGCAAAGCGCTCGCGGCGCGCGACCTTGGGGTCTACCGTCAAGGCCCTGTAGACCTCGACCCGATCCTGGCCCTTGAGCACGGCATCCAGCGCTGCAGGCCGCCCCCAGATGCCCACGGCGGCGACACCGGAAGCCGCCTTCTGCAGGCCCTGAACGTCCACGTCACAGGCCTGCAGCGCGTCTTGCACCGTGGCACCAGCAGGCAGTTCCAGAGTCCATTCGCGCACCTCCCGCGGCGCCAGGCAGACGGCCACAGTCACCGGGACGAGCGCCGGTGCGGCTGCCGACGCGGCCCCGGGCGCCTCAGCCATACACTTGCTCGGCGCGCTTGACGAAGGCATCCACCATGCTGCCCGCAATGCGATCGAACACCGGCCCTACCAGCGCAGCGAGGGCCGTGCTGTCAAAGCCGTAGTGCAGCAGCAACTCCACCTTGCAGGCGCGCTGGCTGCCGTCGCCCACCGTGTGAAAGTGCCAGTCGCCCTCCAGTTGGGAAAAGGGCCCTTTGACGAGGTGCATCTGCACGCGCTTGCCGGCCTCGTGCGTATTGCGGGTCACGAAGGTCTGGCGGATTCCGCTGAAGGAGATGCCCACCTCCGCGGTCATGCCCTCGCTGGTGTGCTCCAGCACGGCGGCGTGGTCGCACCAGGGCAGGAACTGGGGATAGTGCTCCACCCCGGTGACCAGGGCAAACATTTCTTCTGGGCTGTACCAGATGAGGACGGACTTGTGGACGGTTTTCATGCAGACGGAGCTTGAGCGAAAGCGCGCAAGCCGGAGAAATTAGAATCGCTGTTGCGACGACAACATTGTAGGGAGGCCTTTTATCTCCCGGTTTGTGCCGCATCTAAACCCAATGGCCAAGAAACCCGATCCCACTGCCCGCATTGCCGACAACAAAAAGGCGGCCTACAACTATTTCTTCGAAGAACGCCACGAGGCAGGCGTCGTCCTGTACGGCTGGGAAGTGAAGGCCCTTCGCGAAGGCAAGGTGCAGCTGACCGATGGCTACGTGCTGATCCGCGAGGGCGAAATGTTCCTGATGGGCTGCCAGATCAACCCGCTCAAGACCGCGTCGACCCACGTCAACCCCGACGCCATCCGCACCAAGAAACTGCTGCTCAAGAAGGACGACATCAAGCACCTGATCGTCAAGGTCGAGCAAAAGGGCTACACACTGGTGCCACTGAACCTGCACTGGAAGAACGGCTACGTGAAGTGCGATATCGCCCTGGCCAAAGGCAAGGCCGAGCACGACAAGCGCGACACCATCAAGGACCGCGAAGGCAAGCGCGAGGTGGAACGCGCGATGAAAAGCAGAAGTCGATAGCCCCCTGAGGCGCTGCGCGCCTTGCCCCCGAGGGGGACGCCCCGGTGTCCACAATCGGAGCGCCGCTTCGCAGCTTGGCGGCCCTTGCACGGGGGCGCTGGCTTGGATCGCGCCAGTTTTGCCGCCTGTGCGCGTTGGATGTATTTAGTTTTTTCATGCGCAGTGGAATAAACCGCTGCGCCGCGGTGTTCATGGAGTTGCAAGGCGGCATGCGCCGTTGTCTGCAAACCCTCTTCTTCCACCTGGAGACACCATGAAAAAGACCTTCTTGTCCCTCGCCGCTTTAATTGCCATTGCCGGCTGCTCCACCATGGCGGCCGATGGCCCTGTGAAGACCATGGACGGCGTGCTGGTGGGCGCTGGCGGCATGACGCTGTACACCTTTGACCGCGACGCCACCGGCAGCGGCAAGTCGGTCTGCAACGGCCCCTGTGCCACCAACTGGCCACCGCTGATGGCCGCCAAGGCGCCCGGCGGCGACTACAGCGTGATCACGCGCGACGACGGCAAGACCCAGCTGGCCTACAAGGGCAAGCCGCTGTACTACTGGGTCAAGGACACCAAGCCCGGCGACAAGACAGGCGACGGCGTGAACCAGGCCTGGCGCACCGCCAAGCCCTGATGGACCCGGCCGCCTCGAAGCGCACCAAACGGTCTGCATGAACCGCACCCAGGTCGTCGAGCAGTTGCCCGCCCTGCGCAGGTATGCGCGGGTGCTGACGGGCGATGCCTGGGCAGCGGACGACCTGGTGCAGGACACGCTGGAGCGCGCCTGCAGCAAGTGGCTGCTGTGGCGCACCGGCAGCGACCTGCGGGCGTGGCTCTTCACGCTGATGCACAACCTGTACCTGAACCAGGTGCGCACCCAACCGCCCTGGCCCCATGCGGGCATCGACGACCTGCACGATACCCTGCAAGGCAGCAGCGCCGGCATGGGGGACGACGCGCTGGACCTGGAGCGCTGCCTGCAGCGCCTGCCACCCGACCAGCGCGCCGTGTTGCTGCTGGTGACGCTGGAGGACATGGACTATGCCGATACCGCGCGGGTGCTGGGCATCCCCGTGGGCACGGTGATGTCGCGCCTGTCCCGGGCCCGCAGCCGCCTGCGCCTGTTGATGGAGCGGCCACCGGCACCAGCGCCGGGCGCGGTGACAACCACCGCGCAGCAACCTGCGCCCCAGCCTCTTCCCCATCCCACCGGCCAGCCACCCACATTGCGCCGCCTCAAATAACCCATGTTTGATGCACGCCAGCCCGCCATGGACCACAAGCACCACCCCCCTCCTCCACCCGCCGACGGCGATGAAGCCGCCGCGTGGCATGCGCTGGTGGACGGTCGCCTCCCGCCGACGCAGGCGGCGGCACTGCGCGACAAGCTAGAACGCCAGGCGGGCGCCGAAGAGACCGTGACCCACTGGCAGCACCAACGCCAGCAACTGCGCGGCCTGCACCACGGCCTGCTCACCGAGCCCGTGCCCGAAGCCCTGCTGGCCGCGGCACAGCGCGCGTCGGTGCGCCAGCAGCGGCAGACCCAGTGGTGGCGCTGGGGCGGCATGGCGGCGTCGGTACTGATGGCTTTTGCCCTGGGCTGGACCGGACGCAGCCTGTGGCCCGGCACGGGCCGCCCCGACGCGCCGACGCTCGTGTTGGCCAGCACCGGCCAACGCTTTGCCCAGCAGGCTGCGGTCGCGCACGCGGTGTACCAGCCCGAGGTGCGGCACGCCGTGGAGGTGCCCGCAGCCCAACAGGAACACCTGGTGCAGTGGCTGTCCAAACGACTGAGCCGCCCGCTCAAGCTGCCCGTGCTGGCCGACGAAGGTTACGAGCTGGTGGGTGGCCGCCTGCTGCCCGGCGCGCCCGGAGATGCGGGTGCGCGCGCGCAGTTCATGTACCAGAACGCCCAAGGTGCGCGGATCACCCTGTACCTGGGCGCCGTCGCCGTAGGCCAGCCCGGCGCGGCAACGGCTGCACCGAAGAAGCCCGATGCCGAAGAAACCGCCTTCCAGTTCACCAGCGACGGACCGGTCCCTGGCTTTTACTGGGTGGACCAGGGCTTTGGCTATGCGCTCAGCGGCCGCCTATCACGCCAGCAACTGCTGGTGCTGGCGTCGGCGGTGTACAGACAGCTCTAGGGAGCCTCTGCACGAATCACCGCGCCGTGGGCATCTGCGGTCTCGGGAAGTTTGCGGCGTTGCAAATACTCGCAATAGCTGAAGCACGACAAGGCGAACCCACGGCGTGAGACAGTGGAAGGCGACGCCGTATCAGGCCAGCGCGACCAGCGGATGCGCGTGCGCAGGCCAGGGGCTCGCAAAGAACGGCGCCACCATGTCGGGCGTCACGTCTTCGATGCGCGCGGGGTTCCACCTTGGCGCGTGGTCCTTGTCCACGGCCAGCGCGCGGATGCCTTCCACCGTCTCGCTCTGGCCGGGGCGCAGGTAAAAGCAGTGGCGCACCATGTCGCGCTCCATGCGCAGGTCGTCGGCCAGGCCCATGTCGCGGGCGCGGCGGACCTGCTCCAGCACCACGTGCAGCATCAGCGGCGAGCGCTTGCGCAGCGTGGCCGCCGTGGTACGCGCCCAATCGCTGTCGGCAGACTCCAGTGCCCGCACGATGTCGCCCACGCTGGGCAGCGCAAAATACTGGTCAATATCGGCCCTACCGCTGGATGGATGGGCGCTAGCAGCTACAAATTTTGTAGCAACATAGTTTTTGACTGCTGCCCCGTCCGCAAACGTCTGCGTGGCCAGGGCCTCCCACACTGCAGGCAACTGGTCCGAAGGCACGCGCCCATCGGCCAGGTGGCTGGCGATGGCTTCGTCGGCACCGATGGTGTCGCCCGTCAGGGCCAGCCACTCGCCCACGCGGCCGGGGCAGCGGCTCAGGAAGTACCCGCCACCCACGTCCGGGAACAGGCCGATGGCGGTCTCCGGCATGGCCATCTTCGTGCGCTCGGTCACCACGCGCAGCGCGGCACCCTGGCTGATGCCCATGCCGCCGCCCATCACGATGCCGTCCATGAAGGCGATGTAGGGCTTGCCGTAGGTGTGGATGAGGTGGTTGAGCGCGTATTCCTCGGTGAAGAAGTCTTCGAGCTGGGGGTTGCCCTGGCTGCCGGCCTGGTGCAAAAAGCGGATGTCCCCGCCCGCGCAGAAGGCGCCA
Organism: Acidovorax sp. LjRoot194; assembly: GCF_964253015.1. Lineage (NCBI taxonomy): Bacteria > Pseudomonadati > Pseudomonadota > Betaproteobacteria > Burkholderiales > Comamonadaceae > Acidovorax > Acidovorax sp. LjRoot194. The sequence continues at coordinate 3,655,961 of NZ_CAXUQB020000001.1, forward strand.
AAAGACCCTTCCTTGTTGCTGCCGCGAATGGCCACGGCCAGCACCCGCGCATCGTTTTGCCACGCCAGCAGCACGCCCATGAGATCGCGCACCATGCCCAGCGACAACGCATTGAGCGCGCGCGGGCGGTTCAAGGTGATCAGGCCCACCTGGCCCCGCACTTCGCTCAGAACTTCTTTGTCCACCACTGCCACTGTCTCCGTCATTTTTTATTCCTTAAAAAGGTAGGTTTCACACACACTGAAATGCGCACCCACTGCGGCATGCGCTGCATTCCCGGCCGCGCTGCGCCTTGCTCACTGCGAGGCGCGCCGCGCCCCCATGACCTCATTGAACACCAGCGCGCCGATCACCAGCGCACCGCCGCCCAGCACCGCGGCGCCGGGCTCTTCGCCCGCACCCAGCCAGGCGAGCAAGATACCGAAGATCACCTCCAGCAAACTGAGCAGCGCGATCTCCGGCGCTTTCAGCACCTGCCCGCAGCGCACGGCCAGCACACACGGTATGGCCAGTTGCACCACGCCCAGCAGCGCAAGCAGCCACAGGTCGTGTGCCGACGCCTGAAATGGCAGCGCGAGCGGCAGCGTCGCCACCACCGACAGCACCGCGCCCACCAGCACCGCAGGCACAAGGTCCACCGCGTGGCCGTGGCGCTGCGAGTGCTGCACCACCGTCCAGTTCACGGCACCGGCCACCGGCACGCACAAAGCCACCAGCGTGCCCATGATCGGCAGGCCCGCCATCTGCGAGCCATATATCCACCCGATGCCCAGCGCCGCCACGCCGATGGCCACCCAGGTGCGGGGCGCGATGTGGTGGCCGATGAAGACACGCGCAAACAGCGCCGTGAGCAGCGGGGCCGCCGCCATCGTCACCAGCACGTTGGCCACGGGCATGAGCAGGATGGCCACCATGAAGGCGGTGAACATCACGCTCCAGCACAGGCCCGATATCCACAGCGCCCGGCCGCTGTGGCGCAAGGACGCGAACACCGCCCGCCCCTGCAGCAGCGGCAATATCACCAGCAGCGCCAGCACCGTGAACAGGCTGCGCCAGAAGGTGACCTCGAAGCTGCGCGCGGCCTCCAGGTGGCGCGTGACCACGCCCGCGATGGACCACATCAACGTGACCGCCACCATCAGGACCACGGCGCGGGAGTGCGTGAGCTTGGGCAAGAACATGGGGCGTATGCAGTGGATTGCGGTGGGGCGTCAGAAATGAAAAAAGGGCCACAGCATGGCAGTGGCCCTTTGTGCGACAAACAGGAAACCTCGGTACAAACCTCAGCCCCTGCGTGCGCTCACTCTACAGAATGCAGCGTCTTCACGCCGGCAACTCAGGAGCGGCCTGCGCGCTTGCGCTCGTTTTCGGTCAAGAAGCGCTTGCGGATGCGGATCGACTTGGGCGTGATCTCGACCAGCTCGTCGTCCTCGATGAATTCCACAGCGTATTCCAGCGTGGCGTCGATGGGCGGCGTGATCTTGATCGCGTCTTCCTTGCCGGACACGCGGAAGTTGGTCAGCTGCTTGGTGCGCGTGGCGTTCACGATCAGGTCGTTGTCGCGGCTGTGGATGCCGACAATCATGCCTTCGTACACGGGGTCGTTCGCCTTCACGAACATGCGGCCGCGGTCGTCCAGCTTGCCCAGGGCGTAGGTGAAGATTTCACCGTCGTCCATGGAGATCAGCACGCCGTTCTTGCGACCGCCGATATCGCCCTTGTGCGGCTCGTAGCTGTCGAAGATGTTGCTGATCAGGCCCGAGCCACGCGTCAGGTTCAGGAATTCGTTGGTGAAGCCGATCAGGCCCCGCGCAGGAATGCGGTACTCCAGGCGCACGCGGCCACGGCCGTCCGGCTCCATGTTCACCAGCTCGCCCTTGCGCTCGCCCAGGGCTTGCATCACGCCGCCTTGGTGGCCTTCTTCGATGTCGGCCGTCACCAGCTCGATAGGCTCGTGCTTTTCGCCGTTCACGTCCTTGAACACCACGCGGGGCTTGGACACAGCCAGCTCGTAGCCTTCGCGGCGCATGTTTTCCAAGAGGATGGTCAGGTGCAGTTCACCGCGGCCCATCACTTCGAAGATACCTTCTTCGTCGGTTTCCTTCACACGCAGCGCCACGTTGTGCTGGAGTTCCTTTTGCAGGCGGTCCCAGATCTGGCGGCTGGTCACGAACTTGCCTTCGCGGCCTGCCAGTGGCGAGGTGTTCACGCAGAAGTTCATGGTCAGCGTGGGCTCGTCCACCTTCAGCATGGGCAGCGGCGAGGGGTTGGCCGGGTCGGTCACGGTCACGCCGATACCGATGTCTTCGATGCCGTTGATCAGCACGATGTCGCCAGGGCCGGCCAGCGGCGTCTGCATGCGATCCAGGCCCTGGAACGTCAGCACCTGATTGACGCGGCCCTTGACGGCCTTGCCATCGGGGCCTTCCATGACGACCACGTCCATCATGGGCTTGATGGTGCCCTGGCTGATGCGGCCCACGCCGATGCGGCCCACGAACGTGGAGAAGTCCAGCGCCGAGATCTGCAGCTGCAGGGGGGCATTGGCATCACCCGAGTTCGGGGGAACGTGCTTGAGGATGGTGTTGAACAGGGCCGACATGTCGGGGCCCCACTGCTCGCCAGGAGCGCCTTCTTCGAGCGACGACCAGCCGTTGATGCCCGAGGCATACACCACGGGGAAGTCCAGTTGCTCGTCGGTGGCACCCAGCTTGTCGAACAGGTCGAACGCTGCGTTCACGACCTTGTCGGGGTTGGCACCGGGCTTGTCCACCTTGTTGACCACCAGGATGGGGCGCAGGCCCAGGGCCAGGGCCTTCTTGGTCACGAAACGCGTCTGGGGCATGGGGCCCTCTTGCGCATCGATCAGCAGCACCACGCTGTCCACCATGGACAGGGCACGTTCCACTTCGCCGCCGAAGTCCGCGTGACCAGGGGTGTCCACGATGTTGATGTGGGTGCCTTCCCAGCTCACGGCGCAGTTCTTGGCCAGGATGGTGATGCCACGCTCTTTTTCAATCGCGTTGTTGTCCATCACGGTGTCGACCACTTTTTCGTGGTCGGCGAACGTGCCGGACTGGCGCAGCAGTTGGTCGACCATGGTGGTTTTGCCATGGTCAACGTGGGCGATGATGGCGATGTTGCGGATCTGTTTCGTCATAGTTTTTCCAATGTGCCTTGCCGTGCCCTGTCCCTCAAGCGGGATGTGGCGCGGGATGCGGCGTGCCTTCCAAAATTTGTTGAATTTCCAGCGGACTCAGGAGCCTGTCGGGCACCAGCTCCCCGCCAACGATGTGGCCCACCCCCAGCAGCGCTGGGGGCGCGTCGCCAAACACCGCCACGGCACCGGCGTCTGGCCAGGTACCACGGCGGCGTACGCCCGATAGGAAGCGAGCGGCATTCTCGCTGTCCAGCGTGACACGCACATGTTGTGCCAAAAGTGATTCCGGCGGCTCGAGCTGCGCAAGCCGCGCGCCCTCCTCCATGGCTTCGAGTTCTGCCAGCGTGACGCAGCGCTCCACACCGATACCACCGGTATCGATGCGCCGAAGAAAGGTCAGGTGGGCCCCCACGCCCAGCGCGGCGCCCACGTCTTCGCCCAGCGTGCGGATGTACGTGCCCTTGCTGCAGCGCACCACCATCCGGACAGCGATGGCGTCCGGGTTGTCCGCCAGCAGCGCGAGGGACAGCGCGTGGATCACCACGTCGCGTGCGGGCCGCTCCACTTCGATGCCTGCGCGGGCGTACTCGTACAACGCCTTGCCGTCCTTCTTCAGGGCGCTGTGCATGGGCGGTACTTGTTTGATGGGGCCGGTGAACTGCTGCTGCACGGCGGCCAGGCGCTCGGGCGTGAGGTCTGCCAGCACCACGGCGCGGCGCTCCACCACATCGCCCTCGGCATCGCCGGTGGTGGTGGTGGTGCCCAGCAGCGCTACGGCTTCGTAGGTCTTGGGGGCGTCGAGCTGCAGCTGGCTGAACTTGGTGGCAGCGCCGAAGCACAGCGGCAACACGCCGGTGGCCAGCGGGTCGAGCGTGCCGGTGTGGCCCGCTTTTTCGGCGCGCAGCAGCCACTTCGCCTTTTGCAAAGCGTCGTTGCTCGACAGGCCGAGCGGTTTATCCAGCAGCAACACCCCGTGCACAGGGCGCCGCTGCACCCTGGTGCGAGGCGCGTGCATGACTATTCCTCTTTAGCGCGCGAAGACACAGCCTTGGCGATCAAGGCGTTCATGTCGGCCGCACGCTCGGAGGTGCGGTCGAACACGAAGTGCAGCGTAGGCACGGTGTGGATGTGCAGGCGCTTGAACAATCCGTTGCGCAGGAAGCCCGCAGCCTGGTTGAGCGCAGCCTGCGTTTCCACAGGGTCGCCCGTCAGCAGGCTGAAGAACACCTTGGCGTGCGCATAGTCGGGAGTGACCTCCACGCCTTGCAGCGTCACCATGCCCACACGCGGGTCCTTCAACTCGCGCGCGATCAGCTCCGTCAGATCGCGCTGGATCTGATCGGCGACCTTGAAGGCGCGGTTGGGGGTGGCAGATTTCTTCTTGGCAGCCATAGTGTCAATACCTCCCCTGTGTCGCGTCGCGCCCTCCCCCTTCCGGGGGGCGACGCCCATGGCCTGGCGAAGCCAGTTCCATGGCGCCTGCCAGCACGGTGTGCTCCGCAGCCTGTTGAAGGCCTGCGTGCATCACCGCGCCTGCAGGGCGCTGGCAGTGGTTGGTAGTGCAAGCGTGCATCACAGAGTCCGGGCGATTTCCTTGATGTCGAAGAATTCGAGGTGATCGCCTTCCTTGATGTCGTTGTAGTTCTTGAGCTTGATACCGCACTCAAAGCCTTCCTTGACATCCTTGACATCGTCCTTGAGGCGCTTGATCGAATCGACTTCGCCGGTGTAGACCACCACGTTGTCGCGCAGCAGGCGGAAGCGTGCGTTGCGATGGACCATGCCCGAGGTGATGTACGAACCGGCAATCGTGCCGATCTTGGTCGCCACGAACACCGTGCGGATCTCGGCCGTACCGATGATTTCCTCGCGCTGCTCTGGAGCCAGCATGCCGGACATGGCCACGCGCAGCTCGTCCACAGCGTCGTAAATGATGCTGTAGTAGTGCAGATCGACGCCATTGCCTTCGGCCAGCTTGCGTGCACCGGCATCTGCCCGTACGTTGAAGCCGATCACGATGGCCTTGGAGGCGATCGCCAGGTTGATGTCCGACTCGCTGATGGCGCCCACTGCGGCGTACACCAGTTGCACCTTGACTTCGTCGGTCGACAGCTTGAGCAGCGACTGCGCCAGCGCTTCCTGCGAACCCTGCACGTCGGCCTTGACGATGATAGGCAGCATCTTCACTTCGCCTGCCGTCATGTCGGCGAACATGTTCTCGAGCTTCGCGGCCTGCTGCTTGGCCAGCTTGGTGTTGCGGAACTTGCCGGCACGGTAGGTCGCGATTTCGCGGGCACGGCGTTCGTCCGTGAGCACCATGAATTCGTCGCCGGCCTGAGGCACTTCGGTCAGACCCTGGATTTCCACCGGGATCGACGGGCCTGCTATCTTGGCCACCTTGCCGTTTTCGTCCAGCATGGCGCGCACGCGGCCATAGGTCTGGCCTGCCAGCACGATGTCGCCGACCTTGAGGGTACCGGACTGCACCAGCACGGTCGCCACAGGGCCGCGGCCCTTGTCGAGCTGCGCTTCGATCACGAGGCCCTTGGCCAGCGAGTCGACCGGTGCCTTGAGTTCCAGCACTTCAGCCTGCAGCAGCACTTGTTCGAGCAGCGTGTCGATGCCCATGCCGGTCTTGGAAGACACAGGCACGAATGGCGAATCGCCACCGTATTCTTCAGGCACCACTTCTTCGACCACCAGTTCCTGCTTGACGCGGTCTGGGTTGGCATCGGGCTTGTCGGCCTTGGTGATGGCCACCACGATAGGAACACCAGCCGCCTTGGCGTGCTTGATGGCTTCCTTGGTCTGGGGCATGACGCCGTCGTCCGCTGCCACCACCAGAATCACGATGTCGGTCGCCTGGGCACCGCGGGCACGCATGGCCGTGAAGGCCTCGTGACCGGGGGTGTCGAGGAACGACACCATGCCGCGTGGCGTTTCCACGTGGTAGGCACCGATGTGCTGCGTGATGCCGCCGGCTTCGCCCGCGGCCACCTTGGCACGGCGGATGTAGTCGAGCAGCGAGGTCTTGCCATGGTCCACGTGGCCCATGACGGTAACCACAGGGGCGCGGGGCAACAGCTCGACGTCCTTCTGGCTCGTATCGTCGTCGGTGAAGGCTTCCGGGTCGTCCAGCGCAGCCACCACCGCCTTGTGGCCCATTTCTTCCACCATGATCATGGCGGTGTCCTGGTCCAGCGGCTGGTTGATGGTGACCATCTGGCCCATCTTCATCAGGGCCTTGATGACTTCGTTGGCCTTGATCGACATCTTGTGTGCCAGCTCCGCCACCGTGATGGTTTCGGGAACGTGCACTTCGATGATGCGCGCCTCCACCGGGGCTGCCTGCTGGTGGTCGTCACGGTGGTCGCGGTTGTCGCCGCGACGGCCGCGCGGGCCACCGCGCCAGTTGTTGCGGCCGACACCGCCGCTGCTGTCGCCGCGGGTCTTGATTTCTTTCTTCTTGGCAGCGTCGCCAGCCCAGCTGGAGGACAGCTTGGCGGACTTGACTTCCTTGCCTGCACCGGGTGCACCGGCACCTGCTGCGGCAGGGGCGCCCGCACGGGCAACGCCTGTGCCAACGGCCGGCTTGTGCAGCGTGCCCTTCTTCGCGTCGCCCACGGCAGCGGGCTTGGCCACTGGCTTGGGTTCTTCGGGCTTCTTGGCGACCATGACCGCCTTCTTGGGCGTGGCCATCATGGAGCGGATGGCGGCAGCTTCGGCCTCGGCCTTGCGGCGGCGGGCGTCCAGGTCGGCAGCGCGTGCGGTTTCTTCGTCGGCACGGGCCTTGGATTCAGCAGCGGCCTTTTCGCGGGCTTCGGTCTGGGCGGCATTGCGCGCAGCGGCCTCGGCAGCTTGTTCGCGGGTGGCTTCCTGCTTGACGGCAGAGGCCTGGGCCTTCTTCTCTGCTTCCTGGGCTGCGTAGGCGGCGGCACGCTCTTCGGCTTCGCGGTCGCGCTTTTCGCGGGCTTCGCGCTCGGCACGCTTTTCGGCCAGCTCGGTTTCCTGGCGGCGGATCAGCTCGGCCTGGCCGCGGGCTTCTTCCTCGCGGCGGGCCAGTTCGATGTCCTCGCTGGAGACAGCGACTTCTTCGACGGCTTGCGCGGCAGATTCGGCCGTGGTCGCGACATCTTCATCGCGCTGGATGAAGGTGCGCTTCTTGCGCACTTCCACCTGGATGGTGCGCGCCTTGCCGGTGGCATCGGCCTGCTTGATCTCGCTGGTGGATTTCTTCACCAGCGTGATCTTCTTGCGGTCGGCCGAAGCCGTGCCATGGCTGGCCTGCAGGTAGGCGAGCAGCTTTTGCTTGTCCGACTCGGTCAGTGCATCCGACGGGGCGGCCTTGCCCACGCCAGCAGCCTTGAGCTGGTCGAGCAGGGTTTCAGGCGATTTCTTGAGTTCGTTAGCGAACTCGGCGACAGTATTACTGGACATATATGGTTCGTGCCTCCCTGACCTTTACTCTTGCTGCCCCGCGAACCAATGTTCGCGCGCCTTCAGGATCAAGGCTTTGGCATCTTCTTCAGACTGTCCGGTCAGGTCGGTCAGTTCATCTAGGCCCAAATCGGCCAGGTCGTCACGTGTATGCACACCGCCGTCGGCCAGCTTGCCGATCAATTCGGGGGTGAGGCCTTCAAGGTCGCGCAGGTCTTGGGAGACCTCATCCACGCTTTCCTCGCGGGCGATTTCCATCGTGAGCAGCGCATCCTTGGCACGGGCGCGCAGCTCGTTGACGGTGTCTTCGTCGAAGCTTTCGATCTCCAGCATTTCCTGCAGGGGCACATAGGCCACTTCTTCGAGGCTGTTGAAGCCTTCGGAGATCAGGATGTCGGCGATTTCCTCGTCCACATCCAGCTTTTCCATGAACAGCTTGCGGGCCGTGTCGGTCTCGGTGGCCTGCTTTTGCGCGCTTTCGGCGGCGTCCATGATGTTGATCTTCCAGCCGGTCAGATCGGACGCGAGGCGCACGTTCTGGCCGCCGCGGCCGATGGCGATGGCGAGGTTTTCCTCGTCCACCACCACGTCCATGGCGTGCTTTTCTTCATCGACCACGATGGAGGACACGTTGGCCGGGGCCAGCGCGCCGATGACGAACTGGGCGGGGTCTTCGGACCACAGCACGATGTCCACGCGCTCGCCGGCGAGCTCGTTGGTCACGGCGTTCACCCGGGTGCCGCGCACTCCGACGCAGGTGCCGATGGGGTCCACGCGCTTGTCGTGCGACAGCACGGCGATCTTGGCGCGGGAGCCGGAGTCACGGGCGCAGGATTTGATCTCGAGCAGGCCTTGCTCGATCTCGGGCACTTCCTGGCGGAAGAGCTCGATCATGAACTCGGGCGCAGAGCGCGACAGGATGATGGGCGCGCCACGCAGCGTCAGGTCCACTTCCATGATCATGGCCCGCACGCGGTCGCCGCTGCGCAGGTTTTCCTTGGGGATCATTTCGCTGCGGCGCAGGCGGCCTTCCACCCGGCCGGACTCGACGATGATGTCGCCCTTGTCCATGCGCTTGACGGTGCCGGTGAAGATGCGTTCGCCGCGCGACATGAAGTCGTTGAGCAGCATTTCGCGCTCTGCGTCGCGGATCTTCTGCAGGATGACCTGCTTGGCCGCCATGGCGCCGATGCGGCCGATGGGCACGGAATCGACACCTTCTTCGATGTACTCGCCGACTTCGATGTCCGGGATGCGATCCTTCGCGTCCATCAGCAGCTCTTCGGCTTCAGGATTCTGCAGGCCGGCATCATCGGGCACCACCAGCCAGCGGCGGAAAGTCTCGTAGTTGCCGCTGTCGCGATCAACGGACACGCGAATGTCCACCTCGCCCTGGTACAGCTTCTTGGTAGCCTGGGCCAGGGCAGACTCCACGGCGCCCAGGACCACGTCCAGCTCCACGTTCTTCTCGCGTGAAATGGCCTCAACCAACATCAACAATTCGCGATTCATGCGACGACTCTCCTATTTCAATCACCTGAGGGCAGTGGCAGCGCGCTGCAGCCCCACCTCGTTTGTTCGATCGTTCGGCGGCTCAGGCGGGCGCTGCTGGCCCAGCCTTGCCTGCACGCCCCTTGAAGTCCACGATGGGCGCCAGACGGGCATCCCTGATTTCATCCAGGGAAAAGCCCAGAGCCTGCAGCGGCGCGGGCACGCGCTTCTTGCTGACCTTGGCTCCCGGCTTCACGGCGGGCTCTTCGCTCCACACGATCTGCCAGCCCCCTGCCTCGGCCCGCTCCAGCGTGCCGCGAAATTTCTTGCGGGTGGCGTTGACCTGCCCGCTCGCTGCGGCGCCGATGGGCGCCTTCAAAGTGATGTCGATGACCGAGCCTGCAAAACGCACGAAGTCCTGTTCGTGGCGCAGGGGGCGGTCGATGCCGGGTGAGGACACCTCAAGGCGCTTGTACTCGACGCCATCGACCTCCAGCGCAAACTGCAGCTGGCGGGTGACCTTCTCGCAATCCTCGACCGTGACGAACTGATCGAGCAGGGGCGCGGGCGCATCGGCGGCCGGCTGCACCCAGGACAAGTCGATGGTGATGCGCAGCAGACCACCGGCGGAGCGTTCGATCTCCACCAGGTCATACCCCAGGCCCGTCACTATTTGTTCAACGACTTGCTGCAATGCCACGTGTTCAGTTCAATCCCGGATAAACCACAAGATCTGGCGCAAACCGGGATCAGGCACCTGGCCCACCCATGGTGCACACGGCGTGTGCACCCATTTTTTTGCGTCAGTCCAAAACAAAAAACCCGATAACCCCCGGAGACTCTTCTCCGACAGCTTCGAGCTCCAAAAGCGTTCGACCAAAAAAAACGGGCGGTTGGTACCCGCCCGTTTGGTCGTGAGACTCGTATTGTAGCGTGCAAAGTGTTGATTTGCAAAGGCGCGCACCCGCAAAACTGTTGTGAAGGCACCCCGAATCCGGCAAAAACCAGCATTCATGCGGCTGTCAGCGCGGTGCACGCCATGGACGGCAAATAGCCACAGCCAAAACAGCACGTGGCGCGCGCCCCACACGCGCCAGCCGCTATCACTGCGATAGCGGCGCCAGCAGCTCGGCCAGGTCGGCTTCGGTGAACAGCGGCTCCTTGCGCGCCGCGGCGCCGCCGTACAGGCTGCCGGCCAGCTGCGCCTTCTTATCCTGAAGCGCCAGGATGCGCTCTTCGATGGTGCCCTGCGCCACGAGCTTGATGACCCACACGCTTTGCGTCTGGCCGATGCGGTGGGCGCGGTCGGTGGCCTGGGCTTCGGCTGCGGGGTTCCACCAGGGGTCGAAGTGGATCACGGTGTCGGCCTGCGGCAGATTCAGCCCCACCCCGCCCGCTTTCAGGCTGATGAGAAACAGCGGCACCTGCCCGCTGGTGAACTGGTCGATGACCGCGTCGCGCTTTTGGCTTTGCCCGGTGAGCTTGACCCAGGGCAGGCCGCGCTTTTTCAGCTCGGCCTCGATCAGCGTGAGCATGCTGGTGAACTGCGAGAACAGCAGCACGCGCCGCCCCTCGGCCAGCATCTCGGGCAGCATCACCATCAGCTGCTCCAGCTTGGCCGATGCGCTCACGCCCCGGGCGGCATCGAGTGGCAGCAGCTGCGGGTGGCAGCACACCTGGCGCAGCTTGAGCAATGCATCCAGCACGGTGATCTGCGATTTGGCCAGCCCCTTGGTGTGCAGCGCCTCGCGCACGGTTTTCTCCATGCCCAGGCGGATGGTCTCGTACAGGTCGGCCTGCGCACCGGCCAGCTCCACCGGCATCACAGTCTCGACCTTGGGCGGCAGCTCGCCGGCCACCAGCGCCTTGGTCCGCCGCAGCATGAACGGCGTGATGCGCGCGCGCAACTGCGCCATGCGCGCGCCGTCGCCCTGCTTTTCGATCGGCGTGCGAAACACCTGCTTGAAGCGCTGCTGACTGCCCAGAAACCCCGGCATCAAAAAGTGGAACAGGCTCCAGATCTCACCCAGGTGGTTTTCCATGGGCGTGCCCGACAGGCACAGGCGGTGGCGCGCGTTGAGCGCGCCCACCACCTGCGCCGCCTGGGTGCTGGCGTTCTTGATGTTCTGCGCCTCGTCCAGCACCACCAGGTGCCACGGCTGGGCCAGCCACCGGTCGCGGTCGCGCTGCAGCAGCGAATACGGGGCGATCACGAGGTCGTGCTCGGCCACCGCGTCGGCCACCGCATGGCGGCCCGCGCCATGCAGCACCAGGCAGCGCAGGCCGGGGCAAAAGCGCGCCGCCTCGCGCTGCCAGTTGCCCATCAGGCTCACGGGTGCAATGACGAGCGCGGGGTCGGTCAGGCGCCCGGCGTCTTTTTCGACCTGGATGTGGGCCAGGGTCTGCAGCGTCTTGCCCAGGCCCATGTCGTCGGCCAGCACCCCGGCCAGGCCGTGGGCGCGCATGAACTGCAGCCAGTTCAGGCCCTGCTGCTGGTACGGCCGCAGGGTGGCGCGCACGCCGGCGGGCAGCGGCACCTGGGGCAAGGCGGTGGCGCCCTGCAGCTGGTCCACCACGGCGCGCAGCGCGTGGGCGCCCTGCCACGGCACACCCTGGCCCAGCGCGGCGCTAGTGCGCAGGGCGTCCAGGCGCGACAGCTTCAGGCTGTCGGCGGTGAAGTCGTGCGCCCGGTCGCCCACCAGGTCCAACAGCGCAGCCATCCAGGGGCGCAGGGTGTCGGTCGGCAAACGCACGAAGCCCGGGCCCTGCAGCGATGGCAGGTAGACATAGGGCGGCAGTTGGGGCAGGCCGGTGGCGGCATCCAGCGGCTGGTCGGCCGCGGCGGCGATCAGGTCGGGCAGCCAGGGCAGGATGTTGTGGCGCACGCCGTTCACCTCCATGCCCAGCGACAGCGCAAACCAGGGGGAGGTGGCCTCGTCGGCCTCGTCACCCTCCCCGCCTTCGCCACCGCCCGCACCGTCTGGCTGCAGCGCCACGGCCAGCGTATCGGCATGGGTGATCCAGCCGTCCAGCGCCGCATCCACCGTCACGACAAAGCCCGCATCGCGCAGCACTGCGAAGCCGTTGTCGGCCCAGTGCATCCAAGCGGTTTGCGGCTGCTCGCCGGGAATGCCGAACAGGCCATCGTCGGTGCCCAGCAGGCCCAGGTGGAGCAGGCGCTCGATGGCCGAGAGCTCAGCCTCTGCATCGCGCTGCAGCAGCACCTGGACGCCGTCTGGCCCCGGCACCATCACGGCCAGGTCCTGCCCCGCCCACCAGCCCACGTGGCCCTGGTAGTCGAACTGCAATTGCGCGGTGATGAGGCCCATGTCGGGCATATCTGCAGGCGGCGTGGGCCCCAAATGCAGCCGCGCCAACGGCTTCACGCCCTGCACTCGGGCCAGGGGCGCTCCCACCGGCGGCAGCGGCAGTACGCCGCCCAGGCGGGTGGCCAAGTCGGCCTGGTGTTTTTGCAGCGCCGCGGTGCTCAGCGCCGGCGCCTTGAGCAGCATGGCCAGTTGCGCCGCGCTCAGGCCCTGCATGTCGACCGTGCCGCACAGGCCGCTGGCAGCGTCCAGGTACAGGGGCGGGGTGTTGCTGCACAGCGTGGCCGATGTGCCGGGCAGGCCGGGGCGCAGCGCCCAGGTGGTGTCGCCACCGGCCGCTGCCGAGGCAGGAGCTTCGTGCCAGGCCCAGGTCAGCGGCAGCGGCGGCCCCCAGGCCAGGGGTGCGCCCACCATGGAGCCACCCGCATCCGCGAACAGGCGGCCGGTGCTGGCCGCCTGCTGCAGCGCCAGCACGCCCACCGAGCCTTCCAGCACCGCCACCGGCCCGGCGCTGTAGGCCGAGTAGTAGCCCAGCCCGCGCGGCATGGCGCGCAGCAGCTGCAGCACCTGGCGGTCGGCGTCGCTCGCGCGCTCGTACACCGCCTGCCCTGGCGCGGGCTGCGTGCGCACCGGCTTGGGCTTGGCCCAGCCGCCGGTCAGCTTGGGGTAGGAGACCACGGCTTCGAGCTGCATTTGCTGCAGCGTGGCGCGGGGCAGCCCCACGGTGGAGACCAGATACAGGTACTGCTCGGGCCGGTCCACCTGCGGATCAGCGGGTGCGGTGGCCGACGCACCCGCCGCGCGGTCCCATTCGCGCAGCCAGTGCATCAGCCGCGCCTCGGCCTCGGTGCGGGCCAGCGCTTCCTTGCGTTCTTGCAGGGCCTTCAGCGCGTCCGCAGCCTGGGTGGCCTGCGTGGCCGTGGCCGGCGGCTCGCCCCCCAGGTGCACAGATTTGAGCGCCAGCGCCACCGCGTGCTTGCAGTCGGCGCCCACCGGGCAGCTGCACTCGCCCCACCACGACTGGACCACGCCGGCGTCGGACAGGGTGAGCTGGACGCGCACGGCATACGGCACCGGCTGGCTGCCCAGCACCTCGCCGTCCAGCGCCCACCCGGCCATGCCGTCCGGCTTGACGGCGATGCGCAGCACGGCCCCCTGGCGGTGCAGCGCTGCCCCGCGCGACCAGGTGCCTTTGTCGCACTGGGCCTGCAATGAGCCGATCTGGAACCAGGGGGGACGGGGTGTAGGCACAAAATCCAAGCAAAAACGGCTCTACCGCTTGTTCATCAAGCGCTAGCAGCTATAAAAACAGGAGCATTCCGTAAAATCAGAAGAGAAGGCCGCCGCAGCGCCTACCGGCTGCGCGCTGCGCGCACGCGCTCGAAGACTTCTTGCGCCTCACCCCCCGTACCGCCTGTACTGCCCGCACCGCCCGCCTGGGGCGACGACGCCTGCAGGCTGGCCAGCAGCCGCCCCAGCACCGGCGCCTGCGGCAACAGCGGCCCGAGGAACAGCGCCCGTTCGCCATCGGCGATCAGCAGCGTGGGGAAGGTTTCCACATCCAGGTCCCCGGCGATCTCCGCGTCGTCCTCGATGTCCACCCATTCGAAGCGCACGTCCGGGTGCGCGCGGGCCAGTTCGTCGAACAGGGGGCGGTACACGCCGCAGGTGCCGCACCAGGCAGCGCACAGGCACACGGCCCACCAGCCGCCCGGGGTGGCGGCGGCCGGGCTCTGCGGCGTGGGGTCTGGCAACGAGGCCGGGCTTTGCATCGACGGGGGCTCCTGTAGAGGGTGGGGCGGCGCGGCGGGCGCTGCCGGCAGACCCTGCCACCGCACCACCGCACCACCGCGCCTTTACATGCCGCGCCGTTCGCGGGCGCGGTAAACCTCGATGGTACCCACACCGGGCGCCCGGTTGCCCCAGCTGTTGCGCACAAAGGTGGTCACCGCCGCCACGTCCTCGTCGCCCAGCGTTTGCTGAAACGGCGGCATGCCGTGCGGGCGCGGGTTGCCGGCCGTGGCGGGCAGGTAGCCGCCCTGCAGCACCACGCGCACCGTGTTGGTCGGGTCGGCCAGCAGCACGGCGCGGTTGCCCGCCAGCGCCGGGAAGGCGCCCGCCTGGCCCTGCCCGGCATCGCCATGGCATTGGGCGCACTGCTGCTCGTACACCTTGCCGCCCCGCGCCATGGCGGCGGCGGGTGGCGCGGTGTAGGGTGCCGGGGTGGCGCGGGCGGCCTGCTGCGGCAGCGCCTGCAGGTACACGGCCATGGCACGGGCGTCAGCATCGGTCAGGTACTGCGTGCTGCGAAACACCACCTCGGCCATGGGGCCCAGCACCGACCCGTGCGGGGCCACGCCGGTTTTCAGCAAGGCCACCACGTCGTCGGTGGCCCAGTCCTTCACGCCCGCCTCGGCCGCCGCGTTGAGCGCGGGGGCATACCAGTTCTGCACCGGGATCAGCCCGCCGTTGAAGGCCTTGGCGTCGGCCGTGGCGCCCAGCGCGTTGCGCGGCGTGTGGCAGGCCGTGCAGTGGCCCAGGCCGTTGACCAGGTAGGCGCCGCGGTCGTATTCCGCCGTCTTCGTGGGCGCGGCGTCGCCAGCGGTGCTGGCAGCGCCCGGGGCAAAGAACAGCGCACGCCACACCCCCAGTGCCGCCTGCGTGCTGTACGGAAAGCGCAGCGCGTGCGCGCGGTTCGGCTCGCTGGCGGGGGGCACGCTGCGCAGGTACGCAAAGATGGCGTCCGAATCCGCGCGCGTCACCTGGGTGTAGTTGGGGTACGGAAAGGCGGGGTAGAGCAGGCGCCCGTCCTTGCTGCGGCCATGGTGCATGGCGCGCCAGAACTCGGCGGACGTCCAGCTGCCGATGCCCTGCGCCGGGTCGGGCGTGAGGTTGGAGGTGTGCACCACGCCGAACGGCGTCTCGATGCCGCGCCCGCCCGCAAACGGCGCGCCGCCCTGCGTGGTGTGGCAGGCCATGCAGTTGCCGACGCGCGCCAGGTACTCGCCGCGCGCCACCAGCGCGGGCGTGCTCTGCAGCGTCTCGGCTGCGGGCAGCGGCTCTTCGCCGCGCAGGTTCAGGGTGACCAGCGCAGCGGCCGCGATGCCCACGGCTGCCAGCACGGAAGAAAGGGTCCAGAGGATGCGTTTCATGGGGGCATCCTTCTCAACGTGCTGAAACTGCAGCAGCCACCGGCACCTCGGCCACGCCGCCGCAGCGGGCGGGCATGGCGGCCGGCAGGGTGCGCGCGGGCTTGCCGCCCCCGGCCACGGGCTGGGCCGCCAGCCAGGCCGACACGGCGCTCACATCGTCGGGCGTCAACTGCCGGGCGATGTCGGCCATGCAGTCGGGTGCATGGGCGCGGCGCTGGCCGGTCTTCCAGGCGCCCAGCTGGCTGTTGAGGTAGTCGCGCGGCAGGCCCAGCAGGCCCGGGATGGACGGCGCCACGCCCGTCATGGCGCTGCCGTGGCACGACACGCAGGCGGGGATGCGGCGCGCGGCGTCGCCCTGCTGCACCAGCACGCGCCCCTGCTCCAGCGCGGCGGCTGGCGCCTGGGGTGCGGGCGGCGGCGGGTACGGCACGTCTTGCGCCGCAAAGTGATCGGCCATTTCACGCAGGTAGTCGTCCGTCAGGTGCTCGATGAGGTAGGTCATCTGCGGGTAGCTGCGCCGCCCGTCGCGAAAGTTGAGCAACTGGTTGGCCAGGTAGCCCGCCGGCTTGCCGGCGATGCGCGGGAAGTAGCCCTCCTGCGTGGCCCGCCCTTCCTTGCCGTGGCAGGCGGTGCAAGCCAGCACGCGCGAGGCCATGGCGGCGGCAGGCACCGTGGGCGCTGCTGCAGGCGTGGCAGATGCGGGCATCGTGGCCGACGCCGCGGTCGGCGGGGCGGGAGCAGCAGGCGCGGCCAGCGCGCTGGCGCTGAAAGCCGCCGCTACCGAGGCAGCCGCCACCGCAGCAGCAGGCCAGCCAGAAACAGGGCGCAGCAGGCTGCGCAGGCAATCAATCATGGGTTTTATTCGGGTGGGGATCGACAGGGTCGCCAACTGGGCCGGGCGTTCATCACCGCCCGCACCAGCGCACCACGGCACTCTACGCCCAACCCCCAAAACAGTACAGATTCAGTTTCCAGTTAAAAATACAGATCAGTTTGCGCTGCATCCGCTCCCAGGCCCCCATGGCCCAAGGGCCCACCCCGTCAGCCCGCCCCCCATGAAACGCTACGAACGCCACGCCGACGCCATCGCCCAGCTCATCCACAGCGGCGCCCTGCGCCCGGGCGACCGCGTGCCGTCCGTGCGCGAGTCCAGCCGCACGCGCGGCATCAGCCCGTCCACCGTGTTCGAGGCGTACTACCTGCTGGAGGCCCAGGGCCTCATCCACGCCCGGCCGCGTTCGGGCTACTACGTCAGCGCGCGGCTGCCCGCCACCGGGTCCCGCCACGCAGAGCCCCTGCCCTCGCAGCCCGCGCGCACCTCCACCGGCGTGGCCATCAGCGACCTGGTGTTCGAAGTGCTGGGCCTGGCGCGCGACCGCGACCTGGTGCCGCTGGGCTCGGCCTTCCCGGGGCTGGAGCTGTTTCCGCTGGACCGGCTGGCGCGCTGCCTGGCCAGCGGCATGCGCAAGCTCGACCCCTGGAACATCGTGCAAAGCCTGCCGCCCGGCGACGAACGCCTGCGCCAGCAGATCGCCCTGCGCTACGGCCTGCACGGCAGCGCGGTGGATGTGGAAGAGATCATCATCACCAACGGCGCGATGGAGGCCCTGAACCTGTGCCTGGAGGCCGTCACCCAGCCGGGCGACATCGTGGTGGTCGAATCGCCCACCTTCTACGCCGCGCTGCAGGCGCTGGAGCGGCTGAACCTGCAGGCGCTGGAGATTGCCACCCACCCGCGCGACGGCATCGACCTGGCCGCACTGGCCGAGGCGCTGGAGCGCCAGCCCGCCCACCAGCGGGTCAAGGCCTGCTGGCTCATGCCCAGCTTTCAAAACCCCCTGGGCAGCCTGATGCCCGAGGCCAAAAAGCGCGAGCTGGTCGCCCTGCTGGCCCGCCACCAGGTGCCCTTGATCGAAGACGACGTGTACGGCGAGCTGCACTTCGCCCCGCACCGCCCGCCCCCGGCCAAGGCGTTCGATACCCACGGCCTGGTGATGCACTGCAGCTCGTTCAGCAAGAGCCTGGCGCCCGGCTACCGCGTGGGCTGGGTGGCGGCGGGCCGCTTTGCCACGGCGGTGCAGCGCTTGAAGCTCATGACCACGCTCTCGGCCGCCACGCCGTCGCAGCAGGCGCTGTCCGAATACCTGGCCCAGGGCGGCTACGACCGGCACCTGCGCCAGCTGCGCCGCAGCCTGGCGCAGCAGCAGGCCATCGCGCTGGGCGCGGTGGCCCGGCACTTCCCGCCGGGCACGCGGGTGTCGCAGCCCGAGGGCGGGTACTTTGTGTGGGTGGAGCTGCCGCCGCAGGTCGACGCCCTGCAACTGCACCGCCAGGCACTGCAGCAGGGCATCAGCCTGGCGCCGGGGCAGATCTTCTCGGCCGACCGGCGCTTTGCCCACTGCGTGCGCATCAACTACGGGCACCCGGCGCAAAGCCGCCTGGAAGCCGCGCTGCAGACGGTGGGCGAGCTGGCGACGGCCCTGGCCCAAAGTAGCCCAGGGCCGGGCGAGCACGGCGATTCAACCGCTGATTGAACCGATGAATCAACCAATAGTTGAACCGCGGCAGGCTGTGCGGACCTGCCCGCACCACGCCACCGCAGCACGTTTTGGCTTGCAGCCACCTGACGAAACCCCGCGGCGTTGGAAAGGCCCAACCTCGGGTTCTCCCGACCTCGGCACGGCTTTTGCAACGGCATACTGACCGCCGCCCGCAACCCGGGCAGCGCTACCAGTCTGGCAACCCGCCAGCATCCACCACCCACCCAACGCCCCACCATGGCAGCACCCCAGCATGTCCCGTTTCTGACCGTGGAAGACGAAGACGACTGGGTCGTCTCGTTCGCCCTGGGCCCGCTCGGTGCCAGCCGCCTCACGCTCACGCGCACGCCGCATCTCGAATTCATGCTGCGGCCCGAGCAGCGCGGCGTCTCCGTGGGCGGCGTGGAGGCCGGCCAGCGCCCCACCCTGCTCGTGGCCGTGCAATGGGGCCACAAATGCGTGGACGTGGTGTCCACCGCCAAGCGCTACAGCCTGGACATCAGCAAGGTGGACAGCGCCACGCGTGCGGCGGCGCTGCGGGTGCTGGGGAAGATGAATTTCGATCAGCGGTTTCAGCTGGCGAATGCGTGAGTTCGCGTCGGTGAGCCAGGGCAGCATCAGAAGCGCGCCCTTACCCACTCCCCATAACCGTTCGGGCTGAGCTTGTCGAAGCCAGGGCTCACACGCCCTGAATGAGCAGCCCTTCGACGTGGCTCAGGGCGAACGAAGCCAGGGCACACGCGCCCTGTGGTGGCAGCCCTTCGACAGGCTCAGGGCGAACGGAATTGAGGCTCAGGGTGAACGGAATTAAGGCTCAGGGCGAACTAGCTATGGTTCAAGGTGAACGGCGTTGGAGCCAGATCAGCCTCGACCCCACCAGACTCACACCACCAGCGGATCCAACGGCTTCACCACCCGGCACGGATTCCCCGCCGCAAACACCCGCGCCGGCACATCGCGCGTGACCACGCTGCCTGCACCAATCACCGCACCATCGCCAATCGTCACGCCCGGGCAGACGATGGCGCCGCCGCCGATCCACACGTCCGCGCCGATGGTGATCGGCACGCCCAGCTCCAGCCCGCCCGCACGCTCCTCGGGCGACATGGGGTGCGATGCGGTGAAGATCTGCACGCCCGGCCCCATCATCGTGCGCGCGCCGATGTGCACCGGTGCCACGTCCAGCACCACGCAGTTCACGTTGAAGTACACGCCCTCGCCCAGCGTGATGTTGTAGCCGTAGTCGCACTGAAAAGGCGGCGTGATCGCCACGCTGGCCGGCACGCCCGGCACCAGTTGCGCGACCAGCGCCTTCACCGTGCCCGCCGTGTCGGGCCGGGTGGTGTTGATGTCGTGGCACAGCTGGCGCGCGCGCAGGCGGTCGGCGGCCAGCTCGGGGTCGGCGGCGTTGTAGAGCTCGCCGGCGATCATCTTGGATTTTTCAGAGGTCATGGGCCATTGTCCCAGCCCTGCCACGCCAGTCCGGACGGGTCAGCCCAAGGGCGTCCACTTGCGCTCGCTCGCGGCGGACTCCACCACTTTCTCGATGAAGCGCACGCCCTCGGCCCCGTCCTCCACGCGCGGATAGTCGGCCTCCAGCGCGGTCGCGGTGCGCCCTGCGGCCCGCGCCCGGATGTCCGCCGCCACGCCCAGGTAGACGTTGGCAAACGCTTCGATGAAAGCCTCCGGGTGCCCCGCCGGAATGCGCCCTGCGCGCAGCGCCGATTCGCTCAGCCACGGCGAGCCACGGGTGAGGATGCGGCGCGGCCCGTCCACCGGCGAATGCACCAGGTGGTTGGGGTCCTCCTGCCGCCATACCAGCGTGCCCAGCGTGCCGGACACCTGCAAGCGCACATCGTTCTCCAGCCCCGCGGCCACCTGCGACGCGACGATCACGCCGCGTGCGCCGCCCGCATAGCGCAGCAGCAGTTGCGCATCGTCGTCCAGCCGGCGGCCGGGGCCGAAGGTGGTGAGGTCGGCGCACAGCGCCTCGGGCCGCAGGCCGGTGACGGTGGCGGCCAGGTTCTCGGCGTGCGACCCGATGTCGCCCATGGTGCCGACTGCGCCGCTGCGGGCCGGGTCCAGCCGCCAGTCGGCCTGCTTGTTGCCGCCGCCCTGCTCCACCGCCGTGGCCAGCCAGCCCTGGTTGTATTCCACGGTGACCTTGCGCAGCGTGCCCAGGGCGCCGCTGTGCACCAGGTGGCGGGCCTCGCGCACCATCGGGTAGCCGGTGTAGTTGTAGGTCACGCCGAACACGGTGCCGGCCTGCTTCACCGCCGCCACCAGCTCTTCGGCCTGCGCGCTGGTGTGCACCAGCGGCTTGTCGCACACCACATGAAAGCCCGCCTGCACGAAGGCCAGGGCCACCGGGTGGTGCACGTGGTTGGGGGTGACGATGCTCACCAGGTCGATGCGCTCATCGGGGCTGCGGCGCAGCTCGTCGGCCAGCAGGTCCTGCCAGCTGCCGTGGTTGCGGTCGTCCGCCAGGCCCAGCCCGGCGCCGGATGCGCGGGCCCGCTCGGGCGATGACGAGAGCGCACCGGCCACCAGCGCGAACTGGCCGTCGAGCGCCATGGCCTTGCGGTGCACCGCACCGATGAAGGCGCCGTGGCCGCCGCCGACCATGGCGTAGCGGAGCTTTCTGACTTCACTGGACATACGGAAGGCCTTTGTTTGTTGTTCTTGGTTCGCTGTTGCCGACACCACCCGGCCGTTCGCCCTGAGCTTGTCGAAGGGATGTCGAGCACCCTGCCCCGGCTTCGACAGGCTCAGCCCGAACGGTGAGGGAGTGGTGGATGGCGGTGGAATGGTGGCGGTGGCTGGAGAGCATTCACAGGTTCTGCTGGTCGCGCGCAAACACCGCGTCGAACGCGCCCGCCGCGGGCTTGAAGTCGAGCCGCTTGCAGAACGCCGCGCTCTCGGTGGCGCCGTGCACGCGGTCCATGCGGCTGTCCTCCCACTCCACCGAGAGCGGGCCCTGGTAGCCGATGTCGTTGAGCGCGACGATGATGGATTCGAAATCGATCATCCCGCGCCCCACGCTGCGAAAGTCCCAGGTGCGCCGCGCATCGCCAAAGCTGGTGTGCCCGCCGAACGTGCCCACCGTGCCGTCGCCCTTGCCCCACCACACGTCCTTCATGTGGGCGTTGTAGATGCGGTCGGCAAACCGGCGGATGAACTTGACGTAGTCCACGCCCTGGTAGGCCAGGTGGCTCGGGTCGTAGTTGAAGCCGAAGCGCCGGTGCTGGTTGACCGCTGCAATCGCACGCTCGGCCGAGGCGATGTCGAACGCGATCTCGGTGGGGTGCACCTCCAGCGCGAAGTTGATGTCGTGCTCCTCGAACACATCGAGGATGGGGCCGAAGCGGTCCGCAAAGTCCACGAACCCCTTGTCCCAATACGCCTGCGTGGTGGGCGGAAACGCGTAGATCGAATGCCACACCGACGATCCCGTAAAGCCGGTGATCGTCTTCACGCCGAACTGCGCAGCCGCGCGCGCCGTGTCGGCCAGTTCTTCAGCAGCGCGCTGGCGCACGCCCTCGGGCTCGCCGTTGCCCCACACGTGGGGCGGCAAGATGGCATGGTGGCGCTCGTCGATCAGGTCGCACACGGCCTGGCCCACCAGGTGGTTGCCGATGGCAAAACACGAGAGACCGTGCTGGGCCAGCAGCGCGTGCTTGTCCTTCACGTACTGGGGCGACGACAGCGCCTCCTGCACGTTGAAATGGTCGCCCCAGCAGGCCAGCTCCAGGCCGTCATAGCCCATGCTCTTGGCCAGGGGCGCGAGTTCTGCCAACGGCATGTCGGCCCACTGGCCGGTGAAAAGGGTGACGGGTCTGGGCATGGTGCGTGCGTCCTGGTTATTCGGTCCACCCACCGTTCAGCCTGAGCTTGTCGAAGGCCGGGCACGCAGGGTGCGGCTTCGACAGGCTCAGCCCGAACGGGCGGGGGTGGTGTTGAGCCATTCGGGTCGTGGTGACTGCCATGGCTTTTGTCTGGCAATCGTTGAATCCCAACCTCCGAACCTCCCAACCTCCCAACCTCCCAAATCTGTTCAGCCTGAGCTTGTCGAAGGCCGGGCACGGCTGGGTGCGGCTTCGACAAGCTCAGCCCGAACGGGCGGGGGTGGGTTCGGGTTCGGGTTCGGGTTCGGGTTCGGGTTCGGGTTCGGGTTCGGGTTGGATGGGTTGAGAGCCATGGCCTCCACTTGCCCAGCAAGCAGTCACTGCTATATTTTTAGTAGCTGCTTGCGCTTACCAGACAAGCGGTAGAGGCCTTTTTTATCTCAAAACCACCATCAGAACGGCGAGTCGGGGAAGTAGAAGTTCTTCGCGTTCTCTTTGGTGATCAGCACCGACGGGATGATCGTCGTCGCAGGCAGCTTCTCGCCCTTGATGCGCGCCTCGGCCGTGAGCTTGATCGAGTCGTAAATGAACTTGGGGCTGTACGACACATTGGCCTGGATCAGCGGGTTGCTGCCATCGGCCAGCGTCTTGATCATGCCCTTGGCACCCGCGCCGCCGAACACCAGCTTGATGTCCTTGCGCTTGGCCTGCTCGATGGCCTTGAGCACGCCCACGGCCATGTCGTCATCGGCCGCCCACACCGCGTCGATCTGCGGAAAGCGCGTCAGGTAGTCCTGCATCACCTTGAAGGCATCGTCGCGGTTCCAGTTGGCGTACTTGGCGTCCAGCAGCTTGATGTCGGGGTGGTTCTTGAGCACCGCGTTGAACGCGTCCATGCGCTCGTTGTCCAGCGTGGTCGCAATGCCGCGCATGGCCACCACGTTGCCCTTGCCGTTCAGCGCCTTGGCGATGTACTCGGCCGGAATCTTGCCAAACGCGGTGTTGTCACCGGCCACATACGCGTCCTGCGCGCTGGTGTCCGTCAGTCCGCGGTCCACCACCGTCACGTACACACCCTTGGCCTTGACCTGGGCCACGGGCTTGGTCAGCGCGGCCGATTCGAACGGGAAGATGACCAGTGCGTTGATCTTGTTCACCGTGACCAGGTCCTGCAGCTGGTTGGCCTGCTCGGGCGCGCCGCCTGCGGTCTTGACGATGACCTGCAGGCCGGGGTGGGCCTTCTCCAGGTCCTTCTTGGCCTGGTTGGCCCAGTACACGATGCCGCCGGTGAAGCCGTGCGTGGCCGACGGAATGGCCACGCCCACCACCGTCTTGTTGGCCTGCGCCACCGCCGGGCCGGCCAGCGCCAGCGCGGCTGCGGCCCCCACGGCCGAGAGGGCCAGGCGGCGGGTGAAGGACGAAGTTGATGTCTTGCTGTTCATGATGCGTTGTCTCCTGTTGCTGTTGCTTTGCTGAAAATGGCCATGAAAGCCTGGCCGACTGGGGAACACTGACGAAATCAAAAACCGGTGGAGGCGCTTCGGAACGGGTGCAAGCACCTGGGGCCTGCGCCACTACCCCGTTCGCCCTGAGCCTGTCGAAGGGCTGTCACGATGGGGCGCAAGTGCCCAGGCTTCGACGGGCTCAGCCCGAACGGTTGGGGGATTGCCGGAATCCAGCGCAGTGCGCTCGCCCTGCCCCGTTCGCCCTGAGCCTGTCGAAGGGCTGCCACCATGGGGCGCGAGTGCCCAGGCTTCGACAGGCCTGTCCTGAGCCACGTCGAAGGGCTCAGCCCGAACGGTTCGGGGGTCGGGGCGGCCTCGCGGGGCGAATGAAAGGAATGAAGTGGCGGCACGGCCATCACCTCTTTCCACGCTGCATGAAAGCCACGGCAATGATCACGAACCCCTGCACCGCCGCATTCAAATACACGCTGATGATGCTGGTCAGGTTCAAGATATTGCTGATCACCGACAGCAGGATCGCCCCCACCACCGTGCCGGTGATGCTGCCCGCCCCGCCCTTGAGCACCGTGCCGCCCACGATCACCGCAGCGATCGCCTCCAGCTCCCACAGCAGCCCCGTGGTGGGCGATGCGGACCCCAGGCGGGGCACGTACAGCAGCGTGGCAATGCCCACGCACACCCCGAGCAGCATGTACGTCAGGATCTTGATCTTGTGCACATCCACCGCCGCGTACTGCGCCACCTGCTCGTTGGAGCCGATGGCCTGCACATAGCGGCCGTACGCCGTGCGATTCAGAATCACGCCGCCGATGACAGCCACCAGCAAAAAGACCCAGACCGGAATCGGCACCCCCAGCAGGTTGGCGTAATACACGGGGCTGTAGATGTCCGACAGATCGTTCTCCAGCGTGATGGCCCCGCCGTTCGAAAAATACGTGAGGTACGCGCGGAAGATGCCCAGCGTGCCCAGCGTCACGATGAAGGGCTCGATGCGCCCCTTGGTGATGAGCAAACCATGCACCAGCCCGAACACCGCGCCCAGCACCACGGCCAGCAGCATGCCCACCACCACGGCCGCCATGGGCGAGCCCAGCACGGGCGCCATCGCGTTCATGAACAGGATGACCGAGCCTGCGATCAGCGCCGCCATCGACCCCACCGACAAATCGATGCCGCCCGAGATGATCACAAAGCACATGCCCACCGCGATGATGCCGATGAAGGCCGTGCGCGTGAGCACGTTCATCACGTTGTCGTAGGTGGCGAAGTTGCTGTTGAGCAGCGTGCCGGCAATGCACAGCAGCACCAGCCCGATGACCGGGCCCAGCCCGTGCAGCTTGCCCCACCAGGCCGTGGCGCCGCCGTGGCGGCCCGCTGCGGTGGTGGCGTTTTCAGCGGGTACCTGTGGCATGTGCGATCAACTCCTCTTCGGTCAAATGTGGTTCTTGCAGCGTGGTCTGCAGCCGCCCGGCGCGCATCACCGCCACGCGGTGGCACAGGCCGATCAGCTCCATCAGTTCGGAAGAAATCACCACCACCGCCAGCCCCTGCTCTGCCAGGCGCTGCACCAGGTGATAAATCTCGCGCTTGGCGCCCACGTCCACGCCGCGCGTGGGCTCGTCCAGCACCACCACGCTGGGGCCGGGGTGCAGCACCTTGGCCAGCGCCAGCTTTTGCTGGTTGCCGCCCGACAGCGAGGACGCGCGCACCTCCAGCGACCCGGTGCGGATGCCGAACTCCTGCACCGCATCGCGCAGCGCAGCCTGCTCGGCCGCCGGGTCGAGCCAGGGCTTGGCGTAGCGCTCCAGCGCCATCAGCGTCAGGTTGGGCCGCAGGCTGAAGTGCACGTGCAGGCCCTTGCCCTTGCGGTCTTCGCTCAGGTACGTGAGGCCATGGCGCGCCGCATCGCGCGGGCTTTTCAAATTCACCGGCTTGCCCGCCAGCTCCACCGTGCCGGCCGAGCGCGGGCGCAGGCCCAGCAGGCCCTCGAACAGCTCCGTGCGCCCCGCGCCCACCAGCCCGGCAAAGCCCAGAATCTCGCCGCGCCGCACGTCAAAGCTCACGTCCTCGGCCCAGCCGGGCACCGTGAGGCCGCGCACCTGAATGGCGGGCTCTCCACCCGCAGGCGCAGGCAGCTTGGGCGGAAACAAATCCGCCAGCTCGCGGCCCACCATCAGGTTGGCCATCTGCCGCCGCGTCACGCTGGCCGTGGCCTCGCGCGCCACCAGCAGGCCGTCGCGCATCACCACCACCTCGTCGGTGGTGCGCTCCACTTCGTCGAGCTTGTGCGATATGTAGATGATGGTCACGCCCGCGGCCTTGAGCCCGGCCATCAGCGCAAACAGGCGCTCCGTCTCGCCCGGGGTGAGCGTGGCGGTGGGCTCGTCCATGATGAGCAGGCGCGCATTGCGGGCCAGCGCGCGGGCAATCTCCACCAGCTGCTTTTCGGCCACGATGAGCTTGCGCACTCGCGTGTCCGGGTCCAGTGGCAAACCCACCTGTGCAAGGGCAGCGCGCGTTTTCTCGCGCATCGCCTTGTCATCCAGGAAGGGACCACGCTTGATCTCATGGCCCAGAAAGATGTTCTGCGCAATCGTCAGGTCGTCCGCTAGGTTGAACTCCTGGTGAATGAGCACAATGCCCTGTGCCTCGGCCGCGCGCGATCCACCGCCCGGGGCGCGCACCGCGCCGTCCACCACCACCTCGCCGGTGGTGGGGCTCTCGTACCCCGCCAGAATCTTCATCAGCGTGGACTTGCCCGCGCCGTTCTCGCCCAGCAGGCCGTACACCCGGCCCGGCTGCAGCGCAAAGCCCACGCCGTGCAGCACGCGCACCGGGCCGAACTCCTTGGTCACATTGCGAAACTCGACAGCGACGCTCATCGTGCGGCCCCCACGGCATTGGCTTTGGTCGCAGAAGAAGAGGCACGCGGCGACAGCGCCAAGCTCTGCTGCATGGCCAGCACACCCGCGCCCACCACGCCCGCATCGTCGGCCAGCGGCGCGTATTGAATCTCCAGGTGCCGCGTGGACAGCGCCAGCGACCGGTGGTACACGCTCTGCCGCACCGACGCCAGGAACAGCGGCCCCATGTCCGTCACCCGCCCTGCAATGAACACATGCGACGGGTTGAAGAAGTTCACGATGGACGCCAGCATCTGCCCCACCAGGCTGCCCGCGCGCTGGATGATCGCGTTGGCCGCCACATCGCCCGCACGGCTGGCCTGGGCCACGTCCTCGGTGGTCAGCGTGCCGGTGGCCTGCAGGCGCTCGGCCAGCATCGCGCTCTCGCCCCGGTCCACGGCCTCCATCGCCATGCGCGCCATGGCGGGTGCTGCCGCCATCGCCTCCACACAGCCCTGGTTGCCACAGTGGCAGCGCGGCCCGCTCTGGTCCACGCAGATGTGGCCCACGTCACCGGCCGAGCCGTTGGCGCCCCGGTACACCTGCCCGTGGCACACAATGCCGCAGCCAATGCCCGTGCCCACCTTGATGACGAGGAAGTTGGGCAGATTGCGCTGCAGCCGCCACAGCTCGCCCAGCGCCATCAGGTTTACGTCGTTGTCCACAAACACCGGCGCGGCAAATGCCTCGCGCAGGTAGTCGCGGATCGAAAAGCCGTCCCAGTCGGGCATCAACGGCGGGTTGACGAGCTGCCCGCTTTCAAAATCCACCGGCCCCGGCAAGCCCATGCCGATGGCAATGACCTGCGACGCCGCCAGCCCGCAACGCGCCATCAGCTCGCGCATCAGCCCGCGCAGCCGCGCCAGGATCACGCCCGGCCCCTGGCGCACATCGATGGGCTCGCGGTGCCGCGCCAGCACCGTCATGTCGGGCCGCATGATCGCTACCTGCATGCTCGTTGCGCCCAGGTCGGCGCCAATGACCACGCCCAGGGTTTCGCTCAATCGCAGGGTTTCGGCCCGCCGGCCGCCAGAAGACTCCTGCAGGCCCACCTCGTCGAGCAGGCCTTCATCGAGCAGCGCCGCGACCATGGCGTTGGCCTTGCTCTTGGAGTAGGCCAGGCGTTGCGCGAGCGCATTGCGCGACGCGCCTGCGGACCAAAAGATGGTCTGCAAGACGCCCAAGTCTTCGGCGCCGCAGTGACTCCAGCGGGTGGATGGCAAGGCTTGTCTCCTGTCATTGTTGTGTAGCACCTCATGGGGGTGGGTGCTTGACAGGGATGCTATGCGGTCTACTTTGGCCGGGCAAGACTTAACTTTGACCTAATTTAGGTTAAACACCATTGAATCTAAAGTGCAAATTGTTAGGATAAATGTGCGACCGGCATCTCTACACGCCCGATGTGAATGCCCGACCATTGTTGAAATCTTTCGATTGCAAATCTCCCAGATTTCATTCATCCTCGCCGTCATACTCGTAATGTGGAGTAGATTTCAGGCCGTAGTTACAGAACATGCGGATTCTTATTGCACATCTTAGAGAAATTTTTAATTTACTGCTATGAATTATTGGAATCGAACTCGTAGTGTAGTCAAAAGTGCGAAAGCTGCCATTGCTTCCGAACCTAAGCATCTAGCTTCAATCGCACCTCTAGTGGAGGATGCACTTTCATTGCTCTTAAGCAACCCGTCTGAAGAATCAGTATCGGAAGTCAGCTATTTACTCACTAAAGCCCAGGAATTCGTAGCGCGATGGCGACCATCTCCTCGACCGTCTCCTGGCGTTATTTACATTCAGCCAATATGGGCACGAAGCACCGACGAACAAATCAGCGAAGCGCTATCACTCTTAAAACATGTTGATCTTTCAATCCCAAAAAAAATCGAAAATCCTACAACAATGAAAATATTTATTAGCCACAGCAGTGTAGATAAAAAAATTGCAGAGTCTTTAATTGATTTAATTCGACTGGCTTTAAACATACGCTCCAGCGACATTCGATGCACAAGCGTCGATGGCTATAAATTATCTGCCGGAGCGGAATCAAATAATCAGCTCAAGGCGGAAGTTTTCGAAAGTGAAATATTTATCGCAATACTTAGTCCAGCAAGCATGGCATCGATTTACGTCATGTTTGAACTAGGTGCACGATGGGGAGCCAACAAATACTTAGCACCAATCATGACAAATGGAACAAAGGCACATGACTTAAAAGCCCCACTCTCCGAGATACATGCAATCAACGGATCTTCCGAACCAGACATGCTCCAATTAATAGAAGATCTATCTCAACGTCTAAAGATAAGCACAGAGAAACCGGCCGTATACAACAAAGCTCTTCGAGTTTTTACGGAATGCGCCTCAACAGCATAGCAAGCATGTATTTTTATATTCAAGGTGATCATAAAGAAGCCAGCTCCTGGCGCCTCCCCTACTGGCAGCAACCAGCAATCAGATAAAAATTCTATGATTAAGCTTTTTATCAGTCATAGCAGCGAAGACGCTGAACTCGCTGCAATATTTGTTCAATTGATTGTTACTGCTTTGATGGTCAAAGCACAGGACATTCGATGCACAAGCGTAGATGGCTATCGTCTGCCAGGGGGCTCAGACACTGATGAACAATTGCGCGAAGAAGCGCTAGGCGCAGAGTGCTTTATCGGAGTAATTTCCTCGCAAAGCCTCGCATCAGCATATGTACTATTTGAACTAGGAGCACGCTGGGGGGCTAGACGTCACCTAATACCTCTACTGGCGCCCGGATTACGCCCTCAAGCGCTAAAAGGTCCTCTTCGTGGCCTAAATGCGCTAAGCTGTGACAGCATGGCAGACATTCACCAATTGATTGCTGAATTAGCCTCAAGAATGCATATTCAAAGCGAGTCACCCGCCGTTTACCAACGCCAACTTGAAGCGCTTGTTTACTATGCGACAACACTTGAAATACCAGTTGACTCAACCCCAACAAAAGAGCACATAGTAGATAAACACCTAATTGGAGTAACTGCTACTCAAATACCATCTCAAGACGACGACTATGCGGCCTCTGGGGAGATCATCGCGCAGCACTGCGAGCGGGAGTGGCCGGAGGATTTTTCGATGCGCGCTTATTGCATAAATCAGCAACAAGAAGCCGTTGAAAAACTCCGCCAAGGACGACCTTCAGACATCCCAGAAGAAGTTTTTTATCAGATTAGACGTAAATGTGCGCGTGAATGGCCAGATGATTTTTCAATGAGACAATATTCGAAAGAACAACAGACTGCTGCATACCGCAGCCTGCAGTCACGTCGCCAACAACCAATTTATTGAATAAAATTTATATAATGATCGAAATTTTTAAAAAAGTCCCAAAACGAATTATTCATTATTTTGCTTAACGGTCTTCCTAGCCTCACGCTCGTCCCCTCCAATCCAATCCATTTCTAAGCGCTCGCCACCCAGCCCCTGAACGCCAACCCCATGTAGAACATGCGCACATCGCCGAACCCGGCCTCGCGCAGCATCGCCTCGTCCTCCTCCGGCATCAGCGCAACCAGTTCTGAGGCAACCTTGGTCCATCCGCCGTCCGCCAGCTCCGGCGCCATGCCAGACGCTACCTGCAATGCCAAATAGCGCGACAACCAAAAGCCGCTCTCCACGGCCCTACGTTCACCAACAGCACGCGGCCAAGGGCGGAAAAAAATTGCTATTTATTCAATAGCTACGAGCGCTCTACCAATAAGCGCTGGAGCTCTTTTTAACTCATATTTCTACGGGACACGTACTAGCCTGCGCTGCATAGCGTGCCACGCCCGGCAGGGCCCCTAGCAAAGATCTCGCGCCGACACTCCCACCGCCTCGCACCACCGGCGGTAATCCGCCCGCCGATCAGCCATAGTGATCCGCTGCAGCACTGCATGGTGCGGCCCCAAATATTCCACGCTGCCCTTGACCACCACATACACCAGCAGTTCTTCGGTGCCCGTCGCCTCCCACCAGTCCACATTGCCCGCGGGCTCATGGATGTAGTCGCCCGGCCGCACCACGCGGCCATCGTTCAGGCGGCGCTCGCCCGCCAGCGTCAGGGCGTGCACTTCGCCCGTGTGCCGGTGCAGGCCCAGCCGCGTGCCTGGCGACAGGCGCATCAGCTCCACCCAGCCCGCATCGTCGGGCAGGAACTGGATGGGCAGGGACCACTTGCCTTCGCCTTCGGGGATCCAGCCCGCCAGGCCCGCACGCTCCAGCGTCTGGGCCACGATCACGTCGGCAAGAAGGTGGTCGTTCGTTGTCGTCATCGTCATGTCGGTGCTCCTGGGTAGTTGTTGGTGGATGGATTGCTTGATTGCTGGGTTGCTTGTTTATTGCTCGGGGTGCTGGTGGCGGTATTCCTGTGTGCGGCCGCCAAAGCCGTAGGCGGCGGCCCGCACGTCCTGCACGTAGACGTAGCTTTCGGGGTGCAGCGTGCCCAGCAGGCCCTCGAAGGCTTCAAACGCCTCGGCGATGTAGCGCGCCTTTTCGGCCTTGGTGTTGGTTTCGTCCACCACCTTGACGTCGAAGTAGAAGCTTGACTGCTTCAGGTCGGCCAGCGACCGGCCGGCGATGTACCAGTCGGCGGGGTCCACAAAGGTGAGGACCACGGCGGTGAGGTCGCGCCGCTTGCCGAGCACGCGGGTGGTCAGGTCCAGCAGGGTTTCTGCAATGCGGGCAGACAGCTCGGGCGTGCGTTGGGCAGACACTTTGACGTTGAGGATGGGCATGGAGGACTCCTGTTGAATGCATCGGGTTGAACGAGCCTTCACTGTAGAAATTGCGCCCCGCCACGGAAACCGCCCGTGGCGATAATGGCTTTTGCTCCGCACGCAAAGGCGCGCTCGATGAAACAAGAACCTCGCTCCTTCCTCCCCGATCCGGCCGACCTGCGGTGGCTGGTGCGGTCGCTCGACCTGCGCTCGTTTTCTGCAGCGGCGCGCGAGATGGATGTGGCGGTGTCGGTGGTCGCGCGTGGTGTGGACCGGCTGGAGGCCGGCTACGGCGTGCGCTTGCTGCGCCGGTCCACGCACGGCCTGTCGGCCACGCCCGAGGGCGCAGAGCTGGCGCAGGAAGCGCGTGCCTTGCTGGCGCAGCTGGAGGACATCGGTGCATCGCTGTCGGACCAGCGCAGCCGCGTGGCGGGCACCTTGCGCCTGGCCTCCAGCCAGGAGATTTGCGAGGCGCTGGTGCTGCCCCACCTGGCGGACCTGCAGGCGCGCTACCCCGCGCTGCGGGTGGAGCTGCTGGCCGATGACCGCGTGGCCGACCTGGTGACGGAGGGCATCGACGTGGCGCTGCGCACCACCGTGGGCCACAGCGACCTGGTGGTGGCGCGCGCGCTGGGCCGGTTCGAGCGGCGCCTGTACGCGGCTCCGGAGTATTTGCGCCTGCACGGCACGCCCGCCGACCCCAGCGATCTGCAGCAGCACCACACCGTCACGCACACCGCGCAGGGGCCGGCGGTGACCTGGACATTTCTCAATCCACGCGGCAGCGCACAGGGCAAGCCACTGGAGGTGACCGTGCGCTCCCGCCTGGCCGCCAGCAGTTCGGCCCTGGTGCACCACGCGCTGGTGGGCGGCGCGGGCATTGGCATGCTGTCCTGCCCGCTCGCGGCGGCCGATGTGGCGCAAGGCCGGTTGGTGGAGGTGCTGGCGCCTTTTGCGTCCCGCACGGTGCACACGCTGTACGCGGTGTCGTCACCGGGCCGGCGCAATGCGGCCAGGGTGAAGGCGGTGATTGATTTTCTGGTGAAGGCGGCCAAGGACCGGTGGGCGCTGGCGCCTGTGCGTTGAGGGTTTTCTTGCACCAACGGCTGGCTGGTCGGGGGGTTCCCTGAAGTTGAGCAACCGTCGGGCTGAGCCTGTCGAAGCCTTGCGCGGCGGCGCTTCGACAAGCCTGTCCCGAGCCTGTCCTGAGCCTGTGGAAGGGCTCAGTCAACGTGAACGGTTTCAGGGCGAGTGGGCGCCGCGTTCACTGGAGGCCGTTGCCACCCAGCCCCTGAACGCAAACCCCATATAAAACATCCGCACATCGCCGAACCCGGCCTCGCGCAGGATCGCCTCGTCCTCCTGCGGCGTCAGCACCGCCAGCTCGGCCGCCACCTTGGCCCGCCCGCGGTCGGCCATCTCGGGCGCCATGCCGGACGCCACCTGAAACGCCGCATAGCGCGACAGCCACAGGTCGCGCTCCCCTGCCCCGTCATCGCCGTCACCAACAGCATCACCATCGGCCACGCTCAGGTGCACCGCGACGAACGGCGCCCCGGGCTTCAGCCGCCGCCGGATCTCGGCCACCATGGCCGCACGCTCCTCGCGCGGCACAAAGTGAAAAGTCAGCAAACACGTCGCGCCATCGAACGGCCCGGCCGGTGCGCTCTGCACATAGCCGTGGTGCAGCGCCACGCGGTCGCCCGACACGCCCGCGCTTTGCAGCCGCTGCGCGGCCAGGTCCAGCATGGGCTGGCTCGGGTCCACGCCGTCGAAGCGCCAGCCGGGGTGCGCGCGCGCCATGTCCTCCAGCTCCAGCCCGCCGCCCGCACCCACCACCAGCACCCGGCCGTCGGCGGGCACGCGCTCGGCCAGCAGGATGCGCACCATGGGCAGCAGGCTGTCGTAGCCAGGCACGTTGCGGCGCGGGCCTTCGGCGTAGCGGGCGACGGCGGCGGGGTCGGTGAAGGGGGATGTGGTGGTGGGATGGGGCATGGTGTGGTGTGCGGTGGATGCGGTGGGTATGGCGTTTTGCGGTGGGGTTGAGCCAAGGGCTTGCTGGGCTGCGCAGTGTTTCGACAGGCTCAACCCGAACGGGTGGGGGTGTGCGGCTAGGGCAAAAAATCAAGCCAAATCGGCACCTTTCGCTTGGCTATCAAGCGCTAGCAGCTATCACTTCAGTAGCAAACCGTGAGTCCGCCAGCGCTCCTTCTGGGCCCATGCTAACATCACGCAACTTTGAATGTTGCATGAAACGAGATAGCCGCCTTTCCAACGTCCTCCACGCGCTGCTGCACATGGCAGAGATGGATGGCCCCGCCACGTCCGAGTCGCTGGCGCAGGCCATGCAGACCAACCCGGTCGTTGTCCGCCGCCTGATGGCGGGGCTGCGGTATGCGGGTTTTGTCTCGTCGGCCAAGGGGCATGGCGGGGGGTGGGTGCTGTCGTGCCCGCTGTCCGAAGTGACCCTGCGCGACATCCACGAAGCGCTGGGCGCGCCCACGCTGCTGGCGGTGGGCAACAGGGTGGAGAGCCCGGGCTGCATCGTCGAGCAGGCCGTCAACCGCGCGCTGACGGACGCGTACCAGGCCGCCGAAGAGGTGCTACTGGCCCGCCTGGGCGAGGTGACGCTGGCGCAGCTGTCGGCCGAGTTTCATCAACGCATGGTGGCAGGGTGCCACGGTCACAAGGAGATTTCTCATGGCGGCAGCAGCAATGACAACCACCCAGGCGTATGAGGTGATCGTGATAGGCGGCAGCTTTGCCGGCCTGTCGGCCGCGATGCAGCTGGCGCGTGCCCGGCGGCGCGTGTGCGTGGTGGATGCGGGCCAGCCGCGCAACCGGTTTGCCGCCGCGTCGCACGGCTTCTTCGGGCAGGACGGCGAGCCGCCGCTGGCGATGATCGAGCAGGCGCGCCGCAAGCTGCTGGCCTACCCCACGGTGGCGCTGCGCCAGGGCACGGCCGTGTCCGCCACGGCGCAGCAAATCGCGGGGTCGCCGGAGAGCGGCTTTGCCGTGGTGCTGGACGATGGCACGCACCTGGAGGCTCACAAGCTGGTACTGGCCTTTGGCGTGCAGGACGGCCTGCCCGACATCGCTGGCCTGCGTGATCGCTGGGGCACCAGCGTGCTGCACTGCCCCTATTGCCACGGCTACGAGTTTGCGGGCCAGCGGCTGGGCGTGCTGTACCACTCGCCGCAGTCCGGCATGCACGCGCAGCTGATTGCCGACTGGGGCCCCACCACCCTCTTCCTGAACGGCGACACCACGCTGGAGCCCGCCGAGCGCGAGCGGCTGCTGGCACTGGGCATTGCGGTGGAGCCTGCGCGCATTGCCGCCCTGGAGGGGCCCGGACAGGCGCTGCACGGCGTGCGCCTGCAGGCCCACGGCGACAGCGGCGCGCGCCTGCTGCCGCTGGACGCCCTGTACGTAGCAGCCACTACCCGCCCCGCCAGCCCGCTGGCCGAACAACTGGGCTGCGCCATGGACGACGGCCCCATGGGCCCGTGCATCCGCACCGATGCGAACAAGATGACCACGGTGCCCGGCGTGTACGCCGCGGGCGACGCCACGCTGATGCGGCACAACGCCACGCTGGCGTCGGCCGAAGGCGTGCTGGCGGGCGTGGGGGCGCACCAGGCGATGGTGTTCGGGCCATAACGAGGCGGCATGGGTGGGCGCCGACGGCAACAGACCTTGACTGAGGTTTTGGCTGCCGTTCTTTGAGCTCCCCCAACCGTTCGGGCTGAGCCTGTCGAAGCCCTGCGCCGCACGTCGGCAGCCCCGCCATCACCAGCCACAGGGCTCTGCGTCACCGGTTCACAGGGTTGACTGCCGAGCGGACCACCGGTGCAGCCATGCTGCAAGACCGCAAGATCGGCCCAGTCCCGGCGCGCAGGCTGCGGCACACTGTGTGGCGCAACGCCGCGCACGCCGACCTGCGCACCGGCCTGCCAGTTCCCACCCGCCCCAGCCATCCATCACCATGACCTCCACTGGATTCATCTCCCGCCTCCATGCCCGCCCTGGCTTTGGCAGTGCCTTTCGCTGGCTGTCTACCGCGGCGCTCTGCTGCGCCGCCACCCTGGCCCACGCCGCAGGCTTTGCCTTCATCGAGGTGCCCGCCGACCAGGTCGGGCCCGCGCTGCGCGGCGCCGTGTGGTCGCCGTGCAGCACCCCGCCGGGCCGCATCGACCTGGCGCCGCTGGTGCTGCAAGGCACGCGGGACTGCCCTGTCACAGGCTCAGGTCTGCCGCTGGTCGTGGTGTCGCACGGCGCGGGCGGATCGGCCCTGGGGCACCACGACACGGCGGCAGCGCTGGCCGATGCGGGCTATGTGGTCGCGGCCATCCACCACCCGGGCGACAATTTTCAGGACATGAGCCGCCAGGGCCACCTGTCGGCGTTTGCCACGCGGCCGGTGGACATAAAGCGGCTGACGGACTACATGCTGGGCGCGTGGCCCCAGCGCGCGCAGTTGGACGCGGGCAAGGTCGGCTTCTTCGGCTTTTCACGCGGCGGCTACACGGGGCTGGTGGCCACTGGCGCGGTGCCGGACTGGATGCTGCGGCCAGACCTGTGCCCACCGCTGTCCACCCGGCCGCTGTGCGGCGAGATCCGCCGCAACGAGATACCGGCCACACCCGCGCCGGATGCGCGCATCAAGGCGGCGGTCATCGTCGACCCCTTGAGCGTGTTCGATGCCAAGGGCCTTCGGCAGGTCGGCGTGCCGGTGCAGTTGTGGGCCTCGGCGCTGGGTGGTGACGGCGTCACTTTGAACAGCGTGGAAACCGTGCGCCAGGGCCTGCCCCGCGCGCCCGACTGGCATCTGGCCACCAACGCGGGTCACTATGCCTTTCTGGCGCCCTGCTCGCCCGCGTTGGCCGAGGTGGCGCCGGACATTTGCCGCGATGCGCCGGGGTTCGACCGGGTGGCTTTTCACCAGGTGTTCAATGCGCACGTGGTGCAGTTCTTTCAGCGGCACATTCCGGCGTCTGCAGCGGCGGGCAAGGCGCCTTAAGTGCGCAGGCCCTGCGCCGGCATCAGGCCCGGGCCACCGCCCGGCTGGGCCGCCGGATCGTCCACAACGCACCCGCCATCAACCCCACCCCAGCCAACTGCACAGGGCTCAGCGTGCGCCCATACACGGCCCAGTCCACCAGCACTGCGGTGAGCGAGTACACAAACTGCAGCACGGCGATGCGCCCCAGCGCCAAGCGGGCCATGCCCGCGAACAGCACCACATACGCCAGCCCCGTGTGCACCACGCCCAGGCCCAGCAGCCAGGCCCATGCAGCACCCTGCTGCGGCCAGCCCAGCACGAAGGGGGCCCACACCAGCGCCACGGCGCCCACCAGGCACTGCCACAGCGCCATCGCAAAGGGGCTGATGGCCTTTTGCGTGTTGGCCAGCAGCGTGACGCCCGCGTAGCACAGCGAGCCGCCCAGGCACATCAGCACACCCGCCATGTAGCCGCCGCCACCACCACTGCTGCTGGCGGCCGCAGCCGCTGCGGTGCCGTCCAGCAGGCCGGTGGTCAGCACCAGGCCGCCCAATGCGGCCAGGGTCGCCAGCCACTGCGTGGGCGAGACGGCCTCGCGCAGGAACAGGGCCCCGAACACGATGACCCAGATGGGCTGGATGTGAAAGATCACCGTCGCCACGGCGATGGACGTGCGCGGGATGGCCGCGAAGAACAGCGCCCAGTTGAACACCATGAGCACGCCGGTGGCACACGCCACCCAGCGGGCGCGGCCGCTGAGCAGCAGCTCGCGCCCCCGGCCCGTGGCCAGGCACCAGGCCAGCAGCGCCAGCGCGCCGAATGCGCAACGGAACCACACCGTCACCAGCGGGTGCTGGCCCGCCTCTTCCACAAACACGCCGATGGTGCCCAGCAGCACGCCCCCGGCGATGAGCAGCCACTGGCCGTCGCGCTCGCGCTGGACAGGTGGTTGCGATGGCTCTGCGGGGGATAGGGACGCTGCGATGCCGGCTTTGAGATTCATGGGGCTGATGCTCGGGGTTTAGCGTTGTGGTGTAAAACGGATAATTCGAACGGATATCATTCGATAAACGAATGCCTTTAAAAATGGCGTTTGACAGTGCACGACACCCTGCGTCTCCACCCGCGGCCATACGCATCCACACACCCACACCCGCACTCACGTTCACACCGACCGTTCAGGCTGAGCCTGTCGAAGCCCGCCCCAATCCCTGTGCGACGGACCAGAGAATCTGCGCAGGCGCCAGCCACACGGCAAGACGCCAGATCACACCACTGCACACACCCACCGAGGCACTGTCACCACAATGAACCACCCAGACTTTCAGATCGACTGGCTGCGTGCCTTTGTGGCCGTGGTGGACGCAGGCTCGCTCTCGGGCGCCGCGCCCCTCGTGCACCGCTCGCAATCCGCAGTCAGCATGCAGATCAAGAAGCTGGAGGCTGCGCTGGGCCGCCCGGTGCTGCTGCGCGGGCCGCGCCACCTGGAGGTGACGCCGGCCGGGGCCGAGCTGCTGTCGTACGCGCGCCGCGTGCTCGACCTGCAGGCCGAGGCACACACGGCGCTGTTCGGCCCGCAGCTGGCCGGGCGCGTGCGGCTGGGTGTGCCGGACGACTATGCCAGCGCCTACCTCACGCCGGTGCTGCGCAGCTTTGCGCACCGCTACCACGGGGTGGAGATCGAGCTGACGTGCGAGCAGTCCACGTCGCTGATCCCGCGCCTGGGGCGGGGCGAACTGGACCTGGCGCTGGTCTCGCGCGACAAGCCGCAGCGCGGGCACTTTTTGTTTGATGAGCCGTTGGTGTGGGTGGGCTCGCCGCAGCACGAGGTGTGGCGGCGCGACCCGCTGCCGATTGCGGTGTACGAGTCGGCCAGCCTGGCCCGGATCGCCACGATGAAGGCGCTGGCGGCGCGGCGGCGTGCGCACCGCATCGTGTACCACAGCTCCAGCCTGGCGGGGCAGTTGGCCGCCGTGGAGAGCGGCCTGGCCGTGGCGGTGCTCACGCGGTGCAGCGTGCCCGCCCATCTGCAGATACTGCAGGACCTGCCGGCAGAGTTTGACCTGCCGCTGCTCGATTCGATGGAGGTGGCGGTGCTGCGCAGCAAGGTGTCGCTGCGCTCGCCAGCGGTGGATGCGATGTACGAGCAGATGCTGCGCACGCTGGGGAGTTGATGGTGCGTGGCGACACGGCCTGCGTGCCGGCCGGCACTGCGGACCACGACAGCAACCCTGCCGCCGCAAGGCACTTGCGCGACCGTGGCTGCGGCGCAATCCAGTTCTAATGTTTGGCACCGGGACGCGCAATTGAACCAACGGCGCGCTCTTCTTCCTACCGAAAGCCAAGCATGACCACCACCACCGACATTCCCACCACAGCACTGCAACTGCGCTCGCTCGTCCAGCCCGACGGCACCTTGCAGATCAGCCTGGAGCCCACGCCCGTGCCCACGCCGGGGCCCGACGAGGTGCTGATCCAGGTGCAGGCCACGCCCATCAACCCGTCGGACATCGGCCTGCTCCTGGGCCCGGCCGATTTGTCCACGGTGCAGGTCACCGGCACGGCCGACCGGCCGGTGGCCACGGCCCGCATCCCCGAGCGCGCCATGCCCGGCATGGCCGCGCGCCTGGGCCAGAGCATGCCCGTGGGCAACGAGGGCGCGGGCCTGGTGGTGGCTGCGGGCGCGTCACCCGCCGCGCAGGCGCTGCTGGGCCGCACGGTGGCGGTGATCGGCGGCGCCATGTACGCGCAGTACCGCGCCATGCCGGCGGCGCAGTGCCTGCCGCTGCCCGCAGGCACCACGGCGGCCGAGGGCGCATCGTGCTTCGTCAACCCGCTGACCGCGCTGAGCATGGTGGAGGCCATGAAGCGCGAAGGCCACACCGCGCTGGTGCACACCGCCGCGGCCAGCAACCTGGGCCAGATGCTGAACAAGATCTGCCAGAAGGACGGCATCGGCCTGGTCAACATTGTGCGCAAGCCCGAGCAGGCAGCGCTGCTGCGCGGCATCGGCGCGCAGTATGTGTGCGACACCAGCGCGCCCACTTTCGTGGCCGACCTGACCGAGGCGCTGGTGGCCACGGGCGCGACCATCGCGTTCGACGCCACCGGCGGCGGCACGCTGGCCGGGCAGATCCTGCAGTGCATGGAAGCGGCCATCAACCGCAAGGCGCAGGAGTACAGCCGGTATGGATCGGCGGTGCACAAGCAGGTGTACTTGTACGGCCACCTGGACACGCGGCCGACCGAGATCCACCGCACGTTCGGCATGGCCTGGGGCATTGGCGGGTGGCTGCTGTTTCCGTTCCTGGCCAAGATCGGTGATGCCGCAGCACAGGCGCTGCGCGCGCGCGTGGCGGCGGAGTTGAAGACCACGTTTGCCAGCCACTACGCGCGCACGGTGTCGCTGGCCGGGGCTGTGAGCGCCGATGCAATCGCGTTTTATGGTGCGCGGAATACGGGTGCGAAGGTGTTGATCGATCCGTCGATGGAGTGAGCGGGGGTCGGTGCAGGTCACAGTCTGTCGGAGCGTTGTGCGGCGCTTCGACGAGCCTGTCCTGAGTCTGTCGAAGGGCTCAGCGTGAACGGATATTGGGGATTCCATTTCACTCACCCCCACACCGTTCGGGCTGAGCTCTCAAACACCGTTCGGGCTGAGCCTGTCGAAGCCTTGGGCGGCGCTTCGACAAGCCTGTCCTGAGCCTGCCGAAGGGCTCAGCGTGAACGGGTAGTTGTGGCTGCATCTTCACTCGCCCCACACCGTTCGGGCTGAGCCCCTCAAAAACCGTTCGGGCTGAGCCTGTCGAAGCCTTTCACCGCGCTTCGGCGAGCTGCGCGTGAACGGTGATTGTTTTTTCGTTGACTGCGAGTGGCTGTCCGTCAGGCCCCTGCCCGCACCAACGCCACCAACTGCTCGCGCGGCCCCAGCAGCGCATCGCCCCCCAACAGCCGCAGCGCGCCGCCCTGCCCTGTCACCACCAGTTGCGGCACACCCCGTGCACCCACGGCGCGCATCGTGGACTGGGCGTAGGCCACACGTTCAGCCAGCAGCGTGCGCAGGGCTGCATCGGGCGCCAGCGTGAGCGCTGCGGCGTCGGCCAAGCCCAGGGCATTGAGCACATCGGCCAGCACGGCAGGCTCTGCAGTGTCGCGCCCGTCCACATAGCGGGCATGCTGCAGCGCATGCAGGGCCTCCAACTCGCGCTCGGGCGCGGTGTGGGCCACGGCGGTCAGCGCCAGCGTGGCAGGGCCTGAGTCGAAGCGGCCAGACGGCGCACCCAGGATATGGTCGCGGTAGGCCTGCGTGAAGGGCTGGCCCGTGAGCTGCTGGATGCGCTGGTCGTTACTCCACGCATAGGCGGCAAATTCCGCATCCATGGGCCGCGCGCCTGCGCCTGCGAACAGGCCGGTGGGCGCGAGCGAGACATGGATGCCATCCACGCCCTGCAGGTGCTTCAGCGCGGGCGCGGCGGCGTAGCACCAGCCGCACAGGGGGTCGAACAGATAGGTGACGGAGATGGAGGACATGGTGGGTCAGGGGCTTTCAGGATCAGGGGATGCTGTGGGCGATGCGGTGAGGGGTGCTGAAGCAGCGAGCGCGGCTTCGAACCTTTCGATCTCTTGCGCGAGCGTGCCCCGGCTGCGGAAGTGGCGGCCGGCGCGGTCGTACCAGTTTTCGGCGTCCTCGAGGTCGCCTTCCTGCACATGCAGGATGCCGTGCAGCCAGGCCGCGAGCATCGAGCCGTCGTGCTGCACCAGGTCGTGCGCCGCGTTCCAGCGTCCGGCGTGCAGGTGCTGCAGGACTTGCGGGAGTGAATGCGTGGACACGGTGGGCTCCTTGTGAAAAACGGATGGCGGGCGTTGGCGCTGCAGAACGACGTCTTTTAGCTATCTATGGGACTAACTATCTATCTGCGTTCGATCATCTTCCACCCGTTCACGCTGAGCCCTTCGACAGGCTCAGGACAGGCTTGTCGAAGCGCTGCGCGGGGCTTCGACAAGCTCAGCCCGAACGGGTGTGGGAGGCTAAACGGTTGTGAGAGCCCGAGCGGTTGTGGGAGCCTGAACGGCGGCACCAGCCCGAACGGCAGCGATGGATGGAACGCAGGTTCGTCGCCGGCCTTTGCCCTTTCCGTTACTCAGCGATTTACCACTTCATCTCGCCCTTGTTGACCTTGGCGCCGATGTCCAGCGACAGGCCCATGGGCGCTGCGGGGTAGGCCTTCTTCATCGCGTCGATGAGTTCGGCGCTGGTCTTGGTGGCGGCGGCATTCTTCTCGAACGCTTGCAGGTAGCCCTTGCTGTAGGTGATGTTGGCAGCATCCAGCGTGCCGCCGGCAGGCATGTGGCCGGGCACGACCACCGTGGGCTGCAGTGCGGCCATCTCGTCGAGCTGGGCCACCCAGGCGCTGCGCTCGGCCACGGTTTGCGTATCGGCCGTCCACACGTGGGTGTTGGTGCCCGACACCGCGATGTTGCCGACGATGGCCTTGATGGACGGGATCCACGCATACGGGCGGTGCGCCAGCACGCCGGTGGTGCCGCGGATCTCGACCACCTGGCCGTCCACGCTCAGCGTGTTGCCGCTGATGGCTTTGGGCAGCACGGGCGTGCGCGGTGCGTTGGCGCCCATCTTGGGGCCCCAGAACGAGAGCTTGGTCGCCAGCTTGGCGTTGATCTTCTCCAGCACGGCGGGGGTGGTCACCACGTCGGCCTTGGGGAAGATTTCCTTGAGCGTTTCCACGCCGAAGTAGTAGTCGGGGTCGGCCTGGCTCACGTAGATGGTTTTGAGTTCCTTGCCGGTGTCGAGCACGTTGGCGGCAATGCGCAGTGCGTCGGCACGGGTGAAGCCGGCGTCGATGACCATCGCTTCCTTGTCGCCGTAGACCACGGTGGAGTTGACGTTGAAGCTGTTGCCGTCGGCGTTGTAGACCTTGACTTGCAGGGGCTGGGCAGCCTGGGCGCCAGTGAAGGCGACGGCGAGGGTGGCGGCGATGAGGGTGGTGCGGAACATGGTGGTTTTTCCCGAAAGTTGAAGGGTTGTCAGGGCTTGGCGTTGATGTCGAAGCGAAGTTTATTTGCGCCAATCGATCCAATAAACCCCATAAAATGCGCATATTTGTTGCACCAATAGAGCAAATATGGACCGCCTGACCGCCATGCGGGTGTTTGTGGAAGTGGCCACCAGCGGCAGCTTCAGCGCCACGGCCGAGCGGCTGGAGATGTCGCGCGCCATGGTCACGCGCTATGTGGGCGAGATGGAGCAG
Organism: Acidovorax sp. LjRoot194; assembly: GCF_964253015.1. NCBI lineage: Bacteria > Pseudomonadati > Pseudomonadota > Betaproteobacteria > Burkholderiales > Comamonadaceae > Acidovorax > Acidovorax sp. LjRoot194. The sequence goes on from NZ_CAXUQB020000001.1 coordinate 3,698,270, forward strand.
TGGCTGCAGGCGCGGCTGTTGCAGCGCACCACCCGCAGCGTGACGCTAACCGACGCCGGCGAGCACTGCCTGCGCCGCTGCCAGCAGATGCTGGCGCTGTCGCAAGACCTGGAGGAAGAAACCGCCAGCACCACCGAGGGCGAGCTGCGCGGCCAGTTGCGGCTGACCTGCAGCGTGTCGTTCGCGTTCGCGCAGATGGGCGCGGCGATTGCGGACTTTCTGGCGCAACACCCGCAGCTCAAGATCGACCTGGACGCGAGCGAGGGGTCGCTCAACCTGGTGGAGCGCCGCATCGACCTGGCCATCCGCATCAGCGCCGAGCCCGACCCGCTGCTCATCGGCCGGCCGCTGGCGCGGTGTGACTCGGTGCTGGTGGCATCACCCGCCTACCTGGCCACGCACGGCACGCCCCAGGTGCCGGCCGATCTGGCGCAGCACCGCTGCCTGAGCTATGCCAACTTTGGCAAGAGCGTGTGGACGCTGACCCGGGACGCAGAGACCGAGCGCATGGGCGTGTCGGGCCACTTCAGCGCCAACGAGGCCACCACGCTGATGCGCGGGGCGCTGGCGGGGGGCGGGATTGCGATGCAGCCGACATACCTGGCGAACCCGTTGCTGCGCAGCGGGGAACTGCAGGCCGTGCTGCCTGCGTGGAGCCTGCCTGCGATGACGATCCACGCGCTGTACACGTCACGCAGGCATTTGTCGCCGGCGGTGCGGGCGCTGCTGGATTTTTTAGTGCAGCGGTTTGCTGGCGTGCCTTGGTAGGGGTGCACCGGCTGGCGCGGCGGCGAGGTCGAACGCTATATTTTTAATAGCTGGGAGCGCTTGCTGGTCAAGCGGTAGGGGCTTTTTTTGCTTGAATTTTGGAGGGGTGATCGAACGCTCGGCGGTGTTCTGCCCCCTCGCCCCTTGCGGGAGAGGGGTTGGGGAGAGAGGGCGGTCGCCACAAAGCATGGCGCCACCAGAAACAAAGTCTCTGTCCCATCGCCTCTCCCCGTCACCTCACCTCACGGCAGCACCGCCGCCGCCTTGGCCCGCGCAATCTGCAGGTCCGCATCGCGCTGCAGCAGCAGGCGCTGCGCCACCAGTGCGTTGGCAGCCTCGGTCACGGCCGCCACGTAGCCGTCTTGCGTGCCGTACAGCTCTTCCAGCGACGGCCGCGCATCGCCCGCCGCCAGCCGTGCGGCGCGCGTCTTGTGGAAGGGGATGAAGCTGCCGGTGAGGTTGGCCAGGTCGGTGATGCCGGGCGTGGCGACGTAGTTGAACTCGATGCTGGTGCCCAGAGGCGCGCGCGCTTCCACGCTGCGGATGCCGGCGCGGGTAAGGCCGGTGGACGCATCGACCTGCGGCACCATGATCGCGTAGTCGCGGCCCAGGTTGCGCGGGGGCAGGATGGTGGCGATGCCCGATTCGTCCTGCGGGATGTACTGCGGGCCAAAGTCGAACAGCGGGAAGTTGTTGTACAGGCCCCGGTAGCTGAACTCAGGGATGGCCGTCTGCACGCCGCCCACCGCCCAGGTCAGTCCCTTCATGACCGGAAAGGCCAGCGCCTCGGGCCGCACCAGCGTGCCGTTGTCGATGCGTGGCACCTGGCTGGCGGGCGGCAGCGTGCCGCGCACCACCCAGTCTTCCAGGTTCAGGAACAGCGCGCGGAAGGTGTCGTTGAAGTGCACCACCGTGCCCGTGGGGTAGGTAGCGCGCGTGGGCGCATACGCGATGCTGGCCGTGCCCCCTGCCCCGCCGTGCTGGGTGCTGGCGTAGTAATAAATGCGCGCGTTGTCGGGCTGGGCCAGGTCCTTGGTGCCGCGGGCATCGGTCAGCACGGGCGAGCCCTGCAGTTGCCAGAACTCGGTGCCCGACAGGCCCAGAAAGAACTTGGGGCAGGTGCTGGTGGCGGCGCAGCGTTTCATCACGCCGCCCTGGCGGCCGCTGATGTCGTCGTTGTAGTCCTTGTCCAGCCCGCGCGGCGCCGTCTGGCCGAAGGCCGTGTGGTCGGTGCGCAGGCCCCCGCCGCCGCCGGGCACGGCAAAGCGGGTGTTGATGTGGGTCTGGCGCGCGGCCACGTGGGCGAACATGCCGTCGAACACCTTGCCGCCGTCGAGCGCCTGGTTGAAGCCCAGGTGCAAGAACGTCTTCATCGCGTTGCCCGACTGCGAGGTGCCCTGCCCCAGCGTGTACTGGATGCGGCCCGCCAGCGGGTTGGGCGTGCCCGACGAGTCGGCCGCCTTGCTGCGAAAGAAGCTCACCGTTTCGCGCAGCGCGGCCAGGCCCACGCCCATGACCTTGGGGTCCTTGGCGACGTAGACCAGCTCGTACAGGTAGGCCGGGTCGAACCCGCCTTTGAGGCACACGCTGGTGGGGCTGGCGGTGCCGGGGAAGGCATTGGTGCCCGCATCGCAGGTGGCGAACTTCCAGTCGGCTGCGGGCACCGGCACGCGTGCATCCGTTTCGTTGGCGCGGCGGGTGAGCGAGTAGCCGGGCTGGGTGTTGTCCAGGCTGGCGGGCTCGTACGGGATCATGGTGCCGTTGAAGACGCCGCCGGGCAGCGTCATTGATGCGCTGGCCACGGTGGGCACCAGCTCGGCACGGTAAGGGCCGGTGATGCTGCTGCCGTCCTTGTTCTTCGCCACGGGCACGGTCACCGTGAGGCGCGCCGGGGTGGTCTTGGGCACGTCGCCTTGCCAGGCGGAGTACAGCATCACGTAGCCACGCTCCAGGTACACCGCGTCGCTGGGCGTGGCCGTGGGGTTGAGCATCGTGAGGATGTTGCCGCGGTTGGGTGCGTCGTACCGCAGCACGCCGCTGGCCTTGGCCATGTTCTTGGGCTTGAGCATGACGAAGTCGGCCTGGTACTCGACCATGCCGTTGGCGTTGGTGGGCGCAAGCGCCAGGTCCTGGATGGTGGCGTTCTTGGGGTCCTTGGGGTCGACCTCGCCGCTGATGGTGCCTGTGAGGCGCTCGTACTCGCCCACGTCGCCATAGCTGCCGGGGAAGGCCTCGGTGGCAGTGATCTGGAGCTTGAGGGCCGGGCCTTTGGGGGCGTCGTCCCCATTGCTGCTGCCGCTGCCGCCACAAGCGGCCAGGGATGCCGCGGCGGCGGCCGTGAGGGCGAGTTTTCCGAATGCACGAAGGGGTTGCATGGTGTCTCCTGGGATGGATGGTGGGTGGTGGCCGCTCTAGCGGCTCTGAGGGCAAAACGGCAGTGTCTGGTGCGCTGCGCGCGGCAAGGCTCCGCCCGCGCCTGCCGGGGAAGGCAGGCGGACTGGCAGAACGGAAAACAGGGTTGGAAAAAGCCGCGGCCCGGCGCGGGGGCTGCGGCTTGTGGGCTGGCTTGGGTGGCCTGCTGGCTTACTCGGCCTCGATCCCGGCGGCCTTGATCACCTTGCCCCACTTCTGGGTTTCAGCGGCCTGGAACTTGGCCAGTTCATCGGGCGTGGTCGTCCATGCCTCGGAGCCCGCGTTGTCGTAGAAGCTCTTGGCCGCAGCGCTCTTGGTGGCAGCCGTGAGCAGCTCGTTCAGGCGCGCCACCACCGGTGCGGGGGTCCCGGCCGGCACGTAGGCCGCAAACCAGTAGCCCATGTCGTAGCCCTTCACGCCGGCTTCGTCCAGCGTGGGCACGTCGGGCAGCTGGGCGCTGCGCTTTTGGGTGGAATAGCCCAGCGCACGCAGCTTGCCCGCCTTGACCTGGGGCACGCCCGTGGAGGTGTCGGTGATCATCAGATCGATCTGCCCGCCCAGCAGGTCGGTGATGGCCAGCGGGTTGCTCTTGTAGGGCACGTGCAGGATGTCCACGCTGGCCAGTTGCTTGAGCATCTCGCCGGCCATGCGGCTCGACGAGCTGCCGCTGCCAAAACTGAGCTTGCCGGGGTTCTTCTTGGCAAAGGCCAGCAGCTCGCCCACGTTTTTGTACGGCGCGGTGGCGTTGACTACCAGCACCTGCCCGCCCTTGCCCAGGCCGGTCACCGGCACAAAGTCCTTCACCGGGTCGTACGAGAGCTTCTTGTACAGATGCTCGTTGGCCGCATGCGTGGTGTTGGTGGTGATGAGCACGCTGTAGCCGTCGGCTGCGGACTTGGCCACGGCCGACGCCGCGATCATGCCGCTGGCACCGGCCTTGTTGTCGATGACCACCGCCTGCTTGGTGTCGGTGGTGATGGACTGCCCCAGCGCGCGCGCCAGCTGGTCGGTGGCGCTGCCGGCCGCGAACGGCACGACGAAGGTGATGGGCTTGGCGGGGTAGGCCTGCGCATGGGCAGCCCCGCCCTGCAGCGCGCCCAGCGCCAGCACGGCGACGGCCATCGCGTGGCGTCGGCCCAGGTTCAACAGCGAAGTGGATCGGTTCATGGTTGTCTCCTTGTGTATAGGTATGGAAAAGCGGGAAGGGAATCGGGAACCCGTCAAACAAGCGACGGCTACGGCGGCGGCCCGCCCAGGTGCGGTGCCAGCGCGGCGGGCACGGTGACGGGCATGTCCAGCATCAGGTAGCTCAGCGCCTTGCCGTGGCTGTCGAGGTTGAGCGAATCGTTCACGCCGCCGTCCAGCACATCGTCCAGCACGATGTTCATGGCCTGCAGCTGGGGCAGCAGGTAGCGCGTGACCTGGCGTGGCTGGCGCAGCGCGAACTGGCGGGACACGGCGGCTTCGGTGACCTGCTCGACCAGCACATCCCACAGCGCGGGGTGCCAGGCGATGACGCTGATGTTGGAGCGGTTGCCCTTGTCGCCGGTGCGGCTGTGGGCCAGGCGATAAAGCGGAACAGTGATGGTTGCCGTGGTGGCGGGCTGGGTTGCGGCCGGGGTTGCAGAAGTCATGGTGTGTGGTCCCTCAATCAACCATCTCGAAGCGCACGGCCACCGCATCGCGCGGCACCAGGCACGACACCGTGCCCAGGCGTGGGCGCATGGCGGTGCGCACCCCGCCGCCGCCCGCAGGCCCGCAGGTGTAGAGCGCGGTCACCTCGCGCACCAGGCGCTGGGCGCTGGCGTGGTCGCGGTGCTGCAGGGCCACGCGCAGGCGCACATCACGCACGTCGTCCCGGCCGTCGCCGCTGTTGCTGTTGCTATCGCTGGCGGGCGCATCGAGCCACCGGCTGGTGTCGTCGCCGAAGATGCTGGTCACGCCGATCAGGTCGATGCGCAGCGGGCCCAGGCCGGCCAGCCGCTCGCGCAGCACCTCGCCCGCCAGGCGCGCGCGGGCTTGGGCGCGCGGGCCGGCGTAGGAGATTTCGCCCTCGGCGAACCAGCCGGATTCAAAGCACACGTTGACCTTGAGCGTGGGGGGCTGCGCGTGGCCCTGCACGCCGGTGAGGCGCACGGCGTCGGTGCCCACGGCCTGCACGCGGGCCCGGGTGATGTCGGCCACCACGTCGGGCGTGAGGTAGGCCGCCGGGTCGTGCAGCTCGTACAGCAGCTGCTCCTTGACGGTGCGCTCGTCGATGCGCCCGCCGGTACCGGGCGGCTTGGTGATGGTGCAGTGGCCGTCGGCGTCGATTTCGGCGATGGGGTAGCCCAGTTGGGCCAGGCCCGGCACGTCCTTGTAGCCGGGGTCGGCAAAGTAGCCGCCCGTGACCTGCGCGCCGCATTCGAGCAGGTGCCCGGCCATGGTGGCGCGGGCCAGGCGGTCCCAGTCGTCCAGCGCCCAGCCGTAGTGCGCGAGCGCCGGGCCCAACACCAGGGATGGGTCGGCCACGCGGCCGCAGACCACGATGTCGGCCCCGGCGCGCAGCGCATCGGCGATGGCCTGTGCGCCGATGTAGGCGTTGGCGCTCACGATGGGCTCGGTGGGCATGGCGCTGCCCAGGGCGTCCTGCAGCAGCGCGCGGTGGGCCGGGCCGCTCAGGTCGTCGCCCTGCAGCACGGCGATGCGCGGGCGGGCCAGGCCCAGCTCGGCCGCCAGCGCTTGGATGCGGCGTGCGGCGCCGTGCGGGTTGGCCGCGCCGAAGTTGCTGACGATGCGCACGCCGTGCGCCAGGCACAGCCCGAGCACGGGGCGCAGCAGGTCGGCCAGCAGCGGCTCGTAGCCCGAATCGGGGTCGGTGCGGCGGGCCAGTTGCGCCAGGGCCAGCGTGCGCTCGGCCAGGGTCTCGAAGATGAGCACCGACGGCTGGCCACTGGCGATGAGCGCCTGCACCACGGGCAAGGCCGCGTCCGTGCGGTCGCCCGAAAAGCCGGCGGCGCAGCCGACCCGCAGATGGGTGTTGTTCGCCATGAATGTGTGTCTCCTGGGCACCACTGTAGAAACACTGCGGTATTCTGTGAAATCGATATTTATGATGAATCCATTTGCATTGCAGATAAATAGCCCTTGCGGGCTTTTCTGCCCTCGCCTTCACCCATGAGCACCGCCCACCTCTCCAGCCGCCAGATCGACGCCTTCATCGCGCTGGCCGAGCAGCGCAGCTTCACCCGCGCGGCAGCCCTGTGCCACCTGTCGCAGCCTGCGTTCAGCGCGCTGATCCGCGCGCTGGAGGACGACCTGGGCCTGCGGCTGTTCGACCGCAGCACGCGGCATGTGGACTTGACGCCCGAGGGGGACAACTTTCTGGAGTCGGCCCGCCGCATCCGCGCAGAGATCACCAACGCGCTGTCGGCCGTGCGCGATGCCGCCACGCTGCAGCGCGGGCGGGTGGCCGTGGCGCTGCTGCCGTCGCTGGCCGCGGGCTGGCTGCCCGCCGTGCTGGCGCAGTACCGCGCGGCGCACCCCGGCATCGAGATCGACATTGCCGACGTGCTGTCCGAGCCCTGTATCGAGCGCGTGGCCAGCGGCCATGCCGACTTTGCGCTGGCCGCCATCCGCGCCGACACCCCTGCCCTGCAGGCCGAGCCTTTTTGCAGCGACGGCTTTTACCTGGTGTGCCCCGCAGACCACCCGCTGGCGCGCCGGCGCAAGGCCATCACCGCGCAGGATCTGGCGGCCTGGCCCTTCATCCACCTGGCGCGCACCAGCAGCGTGCGCCAGTACCTGGAGGCCGCCCTGCACCCGCAGGCCATGCACACGCTGATGGAGGTGGAGCAACTGGCCACCGTGATGGGCATGGTGCGCGCAGGCCTGGGCATCAGCGTGGTGCCGGCGCTGACGCTGTTCCACTTCGAGCAGCCGGGGCTCGTCACACGCCCCCTGGCGCTGGCAGGCCTCACGCGGCAGATCTACCTGGTGCGGCGGCGCGACGAGAGCCTGTCGGTGGCGGCGCAGGCGCTGTACGCCCTGGTGATGGCGCATGCGCCCGTACCGGCGCAGCAGGCGCACCAACAGCAGCAACAGCACCGATAGCACCGATAGCGCAGGTGTATCCAGAAGTTGCTGTCTCCGATGGGGCTATAGGCAACTGGCCTACAAACCGGGGAGCCGGTGTCTTTATCATTGCGCGGAATCAACGGTGCCAGACCACCGCCCAGCGCACAAACCCATCACAGGAACTGGCACGCATGGCCAACGGCACATCCCACGTCAAGAATTTCATTTTGTCAGCCGGCGGCGAGATGGCCGGGCTCATTGCCGACTTTGACTGGAGCACCACCGACCTGGGCCCCATAGAGCAGTGGCCGCCCTACCTGACCGGCGCGCTGGTCAACATGCTGCGCTGCCCCATGCCCATTGCCACGCTGTGGGGCGAGCCGGGCGTGCTGATCTACAACGACCCGTACGCCGGCTTTGCGGGCGGGCGCCACCCCGGCCTGCTGGGCATGAACATCCGCGAGGCCTGGCCCGAGGCCGCCGACCTGAACGACCGCGTGCTCAAGGTCTGCCTGGCCGGCGGCACGCTGCATTACGACGACCAGGAACTGAGCCTGAACCGCGACGGCGTGTACCGCCCGCTGTGGGTGGACCTGAACTACTCCCCCCTGGTGGACGACCAGGGCACGCCGGTGGGCGCCCAGGCGCTGGTGGTGGAGACCACCGACAAGGTGCTGGCCGACCGGCGCCTGCTGATGGAGCGCGAGCGCTTTGCCACGCTGTTCGAGCAGTCGCCCAGCTTCATGGTGCTGCTGCAGGGCCCCACCCACCGCATCGAGCTGGCCAACCCCAAGTACCTGGAGATGGTGGGCGACCGCAGCCTGCTGGGCCGCACGGTGGCCGACGCACTGCCCGAAGCGGCCGAACAGGGCTATGTGGCCATGCTCGACGGCGTGTACTCCAGCGGCAAGGCGGCCACGGCCTACGGCGCCCGCTTCGACATCCGGCAGCATGCGGGCGAAGCGGTGAGCGAGCGGTACATGGACTTCGTGTACCAGCCGATCCGCGACACCTCGGGCACCGTGACCGGCATCTTCGTGGAAGGCCTGGACGTGACCGAGCGCGTGGCGGCCGAGGCCAAGCGCGACGCGCTGATCGAGTTCACCAGCCAGTTGCGCGGCTTGGACGACGTGGACGACATCAGCCTGGCCGCCGCCCGCATCCTGGGCCACACGCTCAAGGTCAGCCGCGCGGGCTACGGCCGCGTGGACCACGAGTCAGACACCCTGCATGTGCAGTGCGACTGGACGGCCCCCGGGGTGCAGACGCTGCAGGGCAGCCTCTGCCTGCGGGACTTCGGCACCTTTGTCGACGAGCTCAAGCGGGACGAGTTCGTGCGCGTGACCGATGCGCGGCTGGACACCCGCACCGCCATGGCCGCCGACGCCCTGGATGCGCTCAGCGGCCGCGCCTTCATGAACATTCCGGTGGTGGAGCACGGGCGCCTGGTGGCGGTGCTCTTCGTCAACCAGGACGACGTGCGCCAGTGGACCCATGAGGAGTGCGAGTTCATGCGCGAGATCGCGGCCCGCACCCGCACCGCCGCCGAGCGCGCGCGCTCCGAGGCCGAGCTGCGCACCAACGAAGCCCAGCTGCGCGAGATGAACGAGTCGCTGGAGCGCAAGGTGACCGAGCGCACGAACGAGCTGATGGAGGTCGAAGCCAAGTTCCGCCAGTCGCAGAAGATGGAGGCCATCGGCCAGCTCACCGGCGGCATCGCGCACGACTTCAACAACCTGCTGGCGGGCATGAGCGCCAGCCTGCAGGTGCTGGAAAAGCGCCTGAACGCCCGGAACTTCGACAACACCGAGCGCTACATCGGCATGGCGCAGGGCGCGGTGCGCCGCGCGGCGGCGCTCACCCAGCGGCTGCTGGCGTTTTCACGCCGCCAGACGCTGGACCCGCGCCCCACCGACGTGAACCGCCTGGTGGGCGGCATCGAAGAAATGGTGCGCCGCACGGTGGGCCCGTCGGTCGAGGTGGAGGTGGTGGGCGCGGGCGGCCTGTGGCTCACGCAGGTGGACCCGTCGCAGCTGGAGAACGCGGTGCTCAACCTGTGCATCAACGCGCGCGACGCCATGGCCCCCAACGGCGGCCGCCTGACCATCGAGACGGCCAACAAATGGCTGGACGACCGCGCCGCGGCCGAGCGCGAGCTGCCGCCCGGCCAGTACATATCGCTGTGCGTGACCGACACCGGCGTGGGCATGACGCCCGAGGTGATCGCCCGCGCGTTCGACCCGTTCTTCACCACCAAGCCCATGGGCCAGGGCACGGGGCTGGGCTTGTCGATGGTGTACGGCTTCGTGCGGCAGTCGGGCGGGCAGGTGCGCATCTATTCGGTGCCCGGCGAAGGCACCACCATGTGCCTGTACCTGCCGCGCTACATGGGCGAGGCCGACCAGGAGAACCCGCACGTGCAGCCCACCTTCGACCACCGCGCCGATGGCGAGGTGGTGCTGGTGATCGAGGACGAGGCCACCATCCGCGGCCTGATCGCCGAAGAGCTGGAAGACCTGGGCTACAACGTGATCTCGGTCGGCGACGGCCCCGCAGGCCTGCACGTGCTGCAGTCCGAACGCCGCATCGACCTGCTGCTGACCGACGTGGGCCTGCCCGGTGGCCTCAACGGCCGCCAGGTGGCCGACGCCGGGCGCGTGACGCGCCCGGACCTGAAGGTGCTGTTCATCACCGGCTACGCCGAGAACGCGGCGGTGGGCAACGGGCTGCTGGCTTTCGGCATGGAGGTGATCACCAAGCCGTTCGACGTGGCGGCGCTGGCGGCCAAGGTGCAGGAGATGATCGAGCGGTAGCGGTATCGGTGGTGGCGGCGCGCAGGGTGCGAGCGCGCTGCCGCGCCATCGAACGCACCTGTGCGGGGCCGTCATCAGCGACGGGGCGTCTTGAATGATGACTGGAACAATTCAAAAGATTCGGCGCTTCTTTGCACGGAAAGAGGGCGAATTCCAGATGGGATTCGTCGGCGCCTTGCCCTTGTGCAAGGTCCGGCTGCTGCAGCCCGAAGACATTGCGCAGTGCGAGCAGATCTACCAGCTCAACGAACCGCTGCACTTCCCGGCCGGGTTCTATCCGATGTTTGCGCAATGGCTGCGTGATGGAAAAGTGCTGATCGTGGTGATCGAGCAGGACAACGCGGTGGTGGCCGTGGGTGGCATGACGGCCGACCCCGTTGAAGGCCAGCAGTTTGTCACCCTCTCGTTCGGCATGGTGCACCCCGCGCACCAGCAAAAAGGGTTGGGCACCTTGCTGCTGCTATCGCGCATGGCCCTGCTGCGGCAGAACGCCACGCCGGCGCAGGTGCACATCACGACCGTGGGGGGCTCGGAAACCTTCTATGGCCGGTTCGGGTTCGCGTACCAGCACTCCCAGCAAGCCACGCCCGACTACCTGCAAAAGAGCTATGCCGTGAAGCTATCGACGGCGGACATCGACAAATGCGCGTTCGTCCTGGGGCACTACACCTGGATCCACCCCGACTTCTACACCACCAGGCTGCCGGGGTACCACGGCACCGGGTATTCATCGGCCTGATCTCCATCTGCCTTCAATCAGGCAGGTCGGCCGTGGAGCCTTGCGCCGGGTGCAGCGCTACCGGCGCGCGTAGCTCACGGTCAGCATCTCCCACTGGTGGCCGTCCGGCTCGTTCCAGTACACGATGCGCCCGCCATGGGCGGTGTCCACCTGCATGTCCACCGGCCCGTGCACTGCGCTGCGGTACGCAATGCCCGCTGCCTCGATGCGCGCCAGGATGGCGCTGAACTCGGCCTCGCTCACGCGAAAGCAGTAGTGGATGCGCGGGATGGGCGCCGGCCACTCGTCAAAGTCGAGGGTGAGGCCGTCGTTCACGAACACCGGCGCAAAGGGCCCCACGCCGGTGTCTGACCACGGCACGCCCAGCAGCCCCGCCAGCACCCGCGCGGCGGCGACCTTGTCCCGCGCGGGGACCAGAAGGTGATCGAGCTCGATGGGCATGGGAGACCTCCGCAGGGGTGCGCAGCACACAGGCTGCTGTGGGCCGCATTGTCTGCCCGGTGAGCGGCGGTCGCCACCTGCGGCGCATCAGCTCTTCTTCTTTTGCAGCTTTTTGAGGGTGGCCTCGAAGGCCTCCGCCACATCAGGCCGGGTTTCAGCGGACACGTCAAAGCGGCTGGCCAGCACGGCCGCATCGGCCTTGGTGCCCAACTGGCCAATGGCCTTGAAGACTTTTTTCATGAAAGCCGCGTCACCACCCAGGATGTGCTTTTCAAACCGCAGCAGGTCGATGATGGGGTCCACCAATTGCGGTGAATTCACCTTGCCCACCACGTCGAGCAAGCGCTTGTAGTGGTGCAGGTGGGCCTCGGAGAAGTCCCCGCGCTGGTTGAAGAACGCCAGGAACAGGTCGGCAAACACTGGCAGGGGTGCCTCTACCAGGATGCGTGCGATGGTGGCATGCTCGTGCTTCAATTTGCCCGCGTAGAACGGTTCGTACTCCGGGTAAAACGCCAGTTCGGCGTGAAAGCTCTGGGTCAGCGGGGTCACCAGGCGCTCGCCAAAGCTGCTCAGTACGGTCACCAACAGTTGGGACTCGTCCCAATAGTGCGGACGCAGGCCGTGGGTCACCATCGCATCGAACGCGCCAGGGGCCGGGTGTGCCAGCGCGCCGCGCACCATGTCCTCGTCGAAGTGCCCGTGCACGAGATTGGAGAATGCGTCACCCAACAAGGCCACATCGGTGACGGCGTAGAGCCGCGGCCAGTCCTCGGCCTCCATCAGCTGCGCGATGCGCGAGGCTTCGATGCTTGCCGCGTCGCGCACATACGGCTCCTCCGGCAACTCCAGCCCAAGGGCCGTTCGCTCGGCGCTCAGCTCATTGCTGACATGCATGCGCTGGTAGCGCCGGCCTGCCAGCGGCGCCAGCGTGGCCAGCGGGTTGTCATCGATCCACAGGGACTCCAAGGCCGTGCAACTTGCCAAGGGTGACAAATCAGTGATCCGGTTGCCGTCTGCATGCAGGCACCTGAGGGCGGGATAGCTGGCGACGAAGGACAGGTCGGTGATGCGGTTGCTCGACAGGTACAGGTTCTCCAGCCTGGGCAGGTCGAGCCCTGCCGGGAAGCGGGCGAGCTTGTTGTTCCACAAGAACAGCGTCTCAACGTTCAGGCCATTGAGCGCGTCGAAGTCGTTGAAGTCGCAATGCGCAATGGTCAGCGAGTTGAGATGAGGCAGCGACTTGAGTGCCTGCAGATTGGTGAACTGCATGCGCTCCAGGCTCAACCGCCGAAGTCCCTGGATGTGCGCCAGGCGCGACAAATCCACCGGCTGCGCGGTGCGGTTGCTGCGCAGGTCCATGTCCAGGACGTCATCGCAGCCCGCGATCTGGTCCAGATCGGCGTCGCTGAATTTCTCGAGATGAAGTTTGTCGGCATGGTTCAGCACGCGGACAGGGCTGTAGAGACGGTCGGTCCATTTGGGCTTGGTGGTCATGGGGTCGGGTGGTGACGGTGGGAAGGTGCCGGAAGGCGAACGGGCGCTTGTGCTCAAGCCGAGGTGTTGAGGTAGCGGGCGCACAGCTGCCCGATGGCGTCGCACAGCACGTCGGTGGCGGGCGGCGCGCCGGGCGCCATGGGCAGATCGATGGCTTCGCGGAGCACCCAGTCGTCGCCCTCCACCTGCGAGAAGCGCACGCGCATGATCGACCAATCGAACACGTGGACGCCCATTTCCACCGCGCCGCTGCGGCTGAGGTACGACTTGGTGCGAGACAGCCGCAGGCTGCGAGAGTAGTCGTCGTACTCCAGGTACAACGTGCCTGGCGGCACGCGCGGGTCCGCGCCCGATCCCAGCCGTGCGATCACGTCCTTGAGACAGGTGCGCAGCCACTCGGGGTACTGGCTGGGCTGCCAGTCGGTGGGTCCGTCGATGAGTGCAGGGGCACGGTCCCAGGTGGCGCGCTGGGCGACACCATCGGGCGCGGCCTTGGGCTTGGCGGGCTTTCTGGCTGGCGCCGAGGTGGTCAACGCTGCAACGCGGGGCTCGTGGTCGGTGCCCCTGAACAAGCGCACATCGGCCGCCAAGAGCTTGCCCTGGCCTGCGAGCGCCTCGGCCAGCACGGCGGCCACATCGAGGTTGCCGGCGCTGACGGCCAGGCGCAGCGGCGTGCGGCCGCGCGCGTTGGCGGCGGCCGGGTCCAGGCCCCAATCGAGCAGTTGGCGCGTGCTGGCGACAGGGTCGCCCATCCGATGCCAGGTGGTCGAGAACCCCGCGCGGCTGCGGGCCAGGCCGTCCACGTCGCCTGCGGCGTACATCAGCGCATTGGACCCATCGGGGTTGGTGGCCTGCACATCGGCGCCCCGGTCCTTCAACCACCGCAGCAGCGGCACGCTGCCGATGTACGCCGCCATCAGGAACGGCCGGTACATCGCGCGGTGCTCCAGCGCCTCCATGTCGGCGCCTGCCTGCAGCAGCATGTCGACGGCTTGGAAAACCGCATCGGCATGGCCTGGGCTCGCATCCTCGCGGAACGCCATGTCGAAAACCTCACCCCGCATCTCGCGCAGGCCCAAGGCAATACACAGCGCGGGGTCCTTGGTCTGGCGCGGGTCGCCGCCTGCGGCCAACACGAGGCCCAGTCTCTCCAGGGCACGCTCCTGGAAATAGGTGGCGAACTGCCGGCAGCAAACAGCCAGCGGCGTGGAATTGCGGTTCTTGCGCTTGTTGGGATCCGCCCCACGCTCCAGCATCAAGCGCAGCAGGGCGAGCTGGGCGTCCACGCGCCGGGCGGCACAGGCGGCGTCCGGGCCATCGGAGTACACCCAGTGGGCCTCGCAGACCCATTGCACGGCGGCATAGTGGGACACGCTGATGCGGTCCGGGTGCACGCCCGCACGGACCAGGCGATCGAGTTCGGCAACGATGGCATCGAAGCCGATGTCATAGTCCAGGGTGACAGAGGAGGAGGAAGTGGCCATGGAGGGCTATGAAGGGCTATGAATAGGTCAGGGTGAAAGATGCGGGCGGCCTCAGGCCTTGGACATCACCGCCAGCTCCTGGTGCAGCAGCAACTCCAGCTCGGCTGATTCGAACTGGTCTTGCAGCAGCGGGATGGCGAAGCGGTACTCGGCGTCGTGCTTGCGCAGCACATAGGCCAGCTGCAGGCGGGCCAGCGACTGGCGCAGGGCCTGGGCGTCGGCCAGGACGCCGTGGCCTTGCAGCAGCTGGGCCAGGGTGACCAGGCTGCTGTGCCCGGCCTGGGCGGTGTGGTAGACCACCACGCGGTCCAGGCGGCAGGCGGCCTCGTCGTGGCTCAGGCGCCCCCAGCCGGCCAGGGCGTCCTGCACCGGCTGCGAGGCCAGGGCCTGCGCGAGGTGGTGCGCCTCGATGGCGCGCTCGCTGGGTTGCAGCGCCTCCAGGCATTCCTGGCACAGGATGGCGACCAGGTTGGCACGCTGGCCGCTGGCGTCCACCAGCTTTTCCACCAGCGTGTCGCTCGCAAAACCCAGGCGCAGGCGGCGCAGCGGCTCGGTGGCCAGGTCGCGGCATGCGGCGCGCTCCAGACCGCCGATGGCCAGCACCTCGCCAAAGTTGCGCAGGGGGCTTTGGTAGTCGAGCACAGCGGTGGCGTACAGGTCCCAAAAGCCCGCGAGCATGAACCAGCAGCGCCCTTCTTCGCTCAGCGCCCGCAGGGTGGACAGCTGCGGGTAGCCGTTGTGCGACTCGTCGCGAAAGAACAGGTCGGCCTCGTCGATCAGCAGGTACAGGCGCTTGCCCTGGTACTGCGCCTGCAGGTGGTCCACGATGGCCTCGAGCGGGGTGTCGGCCGGCAGGCCGAACTGCAGCGCCATGCGCGGCGCCAGGCGGTGGTCGCGCAGCGACACGTAGTGGCACACGGTGTGCGGGTGGCCCTGCAGGCGGCGCTGCACGGCCTTGAGCAGGCTGCTCTTGCCCAGCTGGCGGCCGCCCACCACCAGGTAGTTGGCGGGCTCGCGGTTGATCACCCGGGCCAGCAGCTGGGCCCGGCCGAAGAACGAGCCTTCGCGCGTGATGCCGCCCCGCGTCTGGTATGGCGAGATGCGCGTGATGCGCAGCTGGGCCGCCAGCAGGCGCAGCAGCACCTGCAGGGCCTCGCCGCCCACCAGCCATTCGGTCTGGCTGGCGCTGTCCACCATCACATGCAGGTTGGCGTGGTCGGCCGCGTGCGCCTGCAGCAGGGGCATGGGGGAGTCAGCGCTGTGCGCGCTGAGCACCAGCAGCACGTCGCTGCCCGTCTGCGCGGCGCGCAACTGGCGCAGCACGGTGGCCTCGTCCACGCCGGGCGTGGGCACGAACACCAGACAGCGGTCCAGCGACACCGGCAGGTCCGGCGGAAACTGCCACTCGAACACCGGCCCCGGCAGCGCCCAGTCGCTGCTGGGCTGGCTGCGGGCGGACACGCGCTCGGCCAGCGCACGGACCAGGCCCTCCGCGCGTGCGTTCGCCGCGTCGGGCGGGCCCGGCTGCGCGCACTGCACCGCACGGCGCCAGTCCACCATGCGGATGTCGGCCGCGAGCAGCGTGGACTCGCGCCGGCCCGTCCAGCCCAGCAGGCGGTCGAGCCGGGGAAGGCGCGCCAGCGGCGTGCGGCGCAATCGCGCGGGCTGCAGCTGCGCGGGCCCGAGCAGCGGGTGCCGCGCCACCCAGACCACGGCGCCGGCCAGGAAGATGCCAGCACACCAGTAGATGAGCTGGCGCAGCGCCGCGAACGGGTCGCGCTCGGATGCCGGCACGGGCGTGAAGTCGTCCCCCTGCCCTTCCAGGCAGTTGATGGGCAGGTAGCCGCTCGGGATGGGCGGGCGCCCGGGGCGGCAGCTCCAGGTGGTGGTGCCGGGCTTGAGTTGCACGACCACCTGGGTGCCCGCGAGCTTGCCCAGCTCGGGGTTGGCCGCGATGTCGGCCTGCAGCACGTAGGGCTGGGGCGAGGTAACGCGCAGCTGCGGGTTGCCGATGGGGGGCGCGTATTTCTGGATGTCCTGCGGCCACGCATCCAGCTCGTTGTGGGCCTGCACCATGGCCACGCGCCACTGCACCAGTTCGCCCCAGACGATGCCTGCGTTCTCGGCGCCCAGCACCGAGCCGCGCGTGACCGGGTTGAGCTTGGGCGTGAGCAGCGCGCTGCCCACGAACAGGGTGATGGCCGCGATCAGGACCGCGCGCACCAGGGTCTTCGACGGCAGCGTGATCATGCGGCGGACGTGGAGGACTCCAGCACCATCAGCCCCGCTTCGCGGATGGTGGCGCTGCGCCAATACAGCCGCGCAGCATCGCCCGTGCCACGCACTTGCAGCAGGTTGCCCCAGAACAGGCGGCGCAGTTCATCGTCCTGCAGGTACGGGCGCGCGCGGCCCAGCTCGTCGGCCTGCAGCAGTTGCGCCAGGCGCTGGCGCGTGGCGGGGGCCTGGGCCAGCGGCAGCAAGGTTTGCCACAGGCGCGAGCTGCTGGCCAGGTGGCTGCGCAATGCGGCGGAGCGGGCCTGCACCTCATCCACGCCATGGTCCACCAGCCACTGCAGGCCCTCTTCGAACAGCGCGGGGTGGCCGCCGCTGATGTCCTGCAAGGCCGCCAGCACGGGCTGCGGCCAGGCTTGATCGGGCCAGCGGTGGCGGGCCAGGTGCGTGAGGTCTTCGAGCGACGGGTCGGGCCAGTGGTTGACCTGCGCGATGTTGAGCAGCGACAGGTCGCCGCTGCGGTACTTCAGGTCGGCCAGTGCCTCGCCGCCGCACAGCAGCAGGTGCAGGCGGCCGCTGTGCATCTCGCTCAGGCTGCGCAGGATGCCTGCCAGTGTCTCGCGCAGTGCGGGGGTGCCCTGCTCGAACCGGCTGACCAGGCAGAACAGGCGCTCGCCCGCCAGCAGGCGGCGCTCCAGCGCCGATTCGAATTCGTAGTCGGACGCCACATCGCCCAGCCCACACTGGCGGCCGATGGCGGCGAAGTATTCGGCCGGCACGGTGCTGACGCTGTAGGGCGGCTGGATGTGCAGCACCGCGCCATCGCCGTACTGCGCCTTGGCGCGCTGCAGCAGCTCTTGCCGAAAGGGCGGCTGGCCCCAGTGCGCGGGCGACAGCAGCAGCGAGATGGCATACGGCACGGCCTGCGCCAGCTGCGCGAACAACCGGTCCTGAAAGGCCGCGAACGGCTGCGCGGCGCCGGCCGACTCCGCCTGCAGCGGAAACTCGGGCTCGAAGCCTGCCGCGCTGAGCAGGCGGTTGGCCTCGGTCTCGGTCAGGCGCAGGTAGCGGGTGCAGGCCACCACTTTGTCGCGCGAGCGCGGGTTGGGTGCCGACAGGCCGTTGCGCCAGTTGTTGACGGCCTCGCGGCTCAGGCCGATTTCGGTGGCGACGCCGGAGGCGCTGGCACGGATGCGCCGCATGTAGACCGATAAAAGCTCAGCAAAAGAATCTTGGGCCATGGGCGAAAGGGGGTGGCGCACACACGCGCCGCGCAAGTTGAAACAAAGAAAAAAGGGCCGGCCGGCCACTGCCGATTGTGATGGGCGCCGCAGCCGCCCGGCCCCGAAGGCCACCCCAAGTTGACCCCGGGGCGGCGTGCATCACAGCAGCCGCTGCACGATGGGCCAGGCCTTGTGGCAGCCCAGGCCACAGGCCACCAGCACCGGGCTGTACAGCGCCAGCGCGCCCACCACCGTCATCAGCCAGCCTGGCTCGTCGTCTTCGTCGTCTTCGCCAGCGGCGTCGGCGGGCTGCGGCTTCTTGCCTTTCTCTTTCTCTTTTTCTTTGGCTTCCTCTCCCTCCCCCTTCGCCTTGTCGGCTTTCCTCTGCGCCTCCTCGGGGCCGTCTCCGGTGATTTCCTGCACCAGCATCACCATCACCACGACCAGCGATGCGGCCAGAACGCCCAGGTAGCCGTACTGCCACTCGGTGCGCGGCAGCGGGTAGAAGTACCCGGCCAGCACCACGGCGGGCAGCAAGAAGAACGCGTGCATCAGCCCGCGGTACCAGTGGATGCCCTCTTCCTTCTTGTCCAGCGCGCCCATGACCAGCCGGTAGGTGATGGCACCCAGCACGAAGATCAGCCCGCCCCACCATTCGATGTTTGTCAGCATGTCGAAATCGCTCCCTCGTCGTCAGTCGTTGTGTTCACTTCGCGGCCTGGGGGGCCTTTGGGGTGTTGGCGGCATCGTCGCCAGCGAGCGGCTCGGCCTGCGGTGCCTCGCCATCCCCATCACCACCCTCGGCATCGCTGTCATCGTCATCCCCGTGGATGTCCTTGTATTCGCTCAGCATGTAGTACAGCGGCAGCACGATGGCCAGCACCAGCCCCAAGCCCAGCCACAGCCACAAGCCCTTGAACAGCAGCACGGTGACTACCGTGAAGGCGATGGCCTGCAGCAGGCCTTTGAACCCGGCGCGCAGCAACAGCACGGCGATGAATCCCTGCACGGGCGACTTGCCGCTCTTGCCCATGGCGCGGGCCATGTCGATGAAGGCCTGCGCGGCCTCTTGCGCTTCTTGCTTGCGCTCGGCCTCTTGCTGACGCAGTTTGCTGACGCTGACGGGTTTGGCCGGGTCCTTGGAGTGGCAGTATTCGTCTTCGCTGCTGTCTTCAGCGTCGCCATCCCTCGCATCCTCGCGTTCAACCACCGGCTCCACCACAGCGCGCCATGGTGGGTGGGCATCGAAGAAGGCTTTGCGCGACACCCACTGGCCGTGGTCGAAGTGCATGCGCTCGGTCTCGCCCACCTGGTCGTAGAACACTTCCAGCACTGCCGCTTGCAGACCATGGGCGAACAAAGTTTCCAGGGCGCGCAGGGGCAGGTCATCGTGGGTGCCGGTGTCAAAGCGCAGCAGCAGGTGGGTGCGCTCGGCCGACACCTGCTGGTTGAACCATTGCGCATCCCACAGCGCGCCCAGGTCCACGCCGCCCAGCTTGTCGGCCCAGCGCTCGGCCTGCTCGGTGTTGTCGGCCACCAGGTACTGGTAGACCAGCTGAAAGGTCTTGAGCTTGATCGGGTCTTCGAAGAACAGGTGCAGGGTATGGGCGTTTTGCGACATGGCTCGGCGGTAGAGGCGGTAGAAAAAGGGGCTCGCGTTGGAATGCACGAATTGTTACCAACTGCGCGATGTGGCGCCACCTCCACCTTGTCCATGGCGCTTGCAAACCACTTGACGCAGTGTCAACCGCTGCGATTTCGCCTATGACAATGCAAACTCTGGGAGTCCCGTCTGTTACCCCGCTGGACGCATTCGGCCTTTGTAAGCGAAAGCTTCATGCATACTCGCTAGCTGCCTGTAGCTGCTGCCAGCCCCCGTTCGACATCACCTTGCGGGCCAATTCAGACCACGCCTGCGCGAGCCAAGCGTAAGGCCGGCACCACCACAAGACACTGAGGGAGATTCACCATGCGTTCCCACGCCCGCTCCGGCGCATTTTTGCTCTGCACCACGCTCACGCTCGGCCCGGTGGCCACGCAGGCCCAGACCGACGCTGCCACCACGCCCCAGGCCCGCGCAGCTGCTGCCCGCGCCGCCGCAGCCCCGGCCCCCGCTTTCAGCGGCCCGCGCGAAAAGCTGGTGGTGGCCATGCCCAAGACGTATGCCAAGAGCGAGACGATGCTGCTGTGGGGCGACTACTTCAACCACCTGGCGCGGTGCGGCAACATCGACCTGCAGAACCTGCAGGGCGAGTCGCTGGAGCGCAGCACCAACATCGACGTGCTGCCCGAGAAGGACCTCATCGACAACCTGATCGCGGGCAAGGCCCAGCTGGCCCAGGTCAACCCCGGCCTGGTGCCGCAGCTCATCGCAGCCGGCCAACCCGCGCCGTTCGGCGTGCCGGGCAACAAGGCCAGCGGGCAGCGCAATTCGTACAAGCTGATCCTGATCGCGCGGGTGGACAGCCCGTTCACCAAGCCGCAGGACCTGGTGGGCAAGAAGATCGCGCACACCACGCCCACGTCCAACTCGGGCAATCTGGCGCCGCGCGCGCTGTTCCCGGCCATTGGCTTGGTGCCGGACCAGAACTACGAGGTGGTGTTCTCCAACGGCCACGAGCGCTCGGTGACGGGGGTGATGCACGGCTTCTACCCCGCCGCTGCGGTGGCCAGCGACCTGTACCAGCGCATGGTGGTCAAGGGCGATGTGAAGGGGTCGAGCATTCGCACGCTGTGGGAGAGCCCGCCCTTCATGACCGAGACCTGGACCCTGGGCAAGGACGTGTCGCCCGATCTGCAGGCGCGGGTCAAGAAGTGCTCGTACGGCTACAGCTTCTCGCCCAAGCTGCGCCAACTGCTGCCGGGCAACGATACCTTTTTGCCCATCCACTTCGAGCGCGACTTCGCGACCGTGATGGAGGTCTACAACAAGACCGCGAAGGCGGCGCAGGCCGGCAAGCCCGCCGCAGCGCCGGCACCCAAGCCCTGAGTCAGCCAGCCCGGTGCGCCGCGCAGCGCAAACGGTGCAACCGGCGCTTTACGGCGCCTGCAGTGGCACGCGCTGCTCGATGAGCGCGCGGGCCTCAGGCGTGAGGATGGACTTGGGGACCATGAGGCACACGGCGTTGTCCACGAACAGAAACACCAAGGTCTCGCTCTCCTGCCGGTGCTTGAAACCGGCCCATTGCCACAGGGTATGGGCCGCGTGGGACTGCTGCTCGATGCAGTCCTCCCGCACATCCAGCGTCTGGGGCGCGAGGCAGTAACCATCGTCTTCGAACATGGCCTGCTGCAGGGAGCCGCTGCCGCTGCGGACCAGCGCCCAGAATGCCAACGCGCCGACCACGATGCCCACGGCCCCCATGGCCAGATGGGTGCCCATGTCCGGCAAGGACTCCAGCCAGCGGAACAGGAACACCAGCGGCACCACGGAGACGCCCCACAGCACCAGCGGCAGCCACCACCGTCCGGGATCGTCGTTGGATGGACCCCTTTTGCCGCCAGCGCGAGCGCCATCACCGCGCCGCAGTTGGGCTTTGGCCTGGGCGACGATGCGTTTTTGCAGATCGGCGTAGTCGCCACGGGTAAGGGAAAAAGATGGCATGGGTGGGGATGAAGGCGTGAGGAGCCGCCACTATAGGGGGCGCCCACGGCGCACCGGTGCAGGCGGCCGCCATCGGCACACAACCTGGCACCACATCACGCCATCTTGCAGCGCCCCACACCCCGCGCGTACCGGCGTCTACCGGCGTGCACCCGCGCGTACCGGTACCAAGTCACAGCGGCGGGCAGCGCTTTCGCTGGCGGTCATGCCCTCAGGCGGTCCCGCGTCAACCGCGCCACATCACGCACCCAGGGCTGCGCGGCCCAGTGCTGCGCGGCAAACGCCTCGATCTGGTCCCGGTAGGTGAGCGACGCGCCGATCACATCCAGCCCGTCGAGGAACATGCGCCGGTGCCGCTCGGAGATGGTGAACGGCGCACTGTGGCCCGCCGTGCGCACCTGGCGCTGCGCCACGTCGATCTCGATAGCCAGCGGCCCTGCCGCGGCGCGTGCTTCGTGCATGAAAGCCTGGGCGTCGGCCTCGGTCACCATGGCCAGCAGCAGGCGGTTGTTCATGGCGTTGGAGTAGAAGATCTCACCAAAGCTCGACGCGACCACGGCCTGGAAACCGTATTGCTGCATGCCCCACACGGCGTGCTCGCGGCTGGAGCCGCAGCCGTAATTGCTGCCGGCCAGCAGCACGTCGGTGCCGGCAAACGCTGGCTGGTTGAGCACGAAGTCTGCACGCGGCTGCCCGGCGCCGTCAAAGCGCAGGTCATACAGCAGGCCCGGCGCCAGGCCCGCCTTGTCGATGCCGCGCAGGAACTGCTTGGGCATGATCTGGTCGGTGTCGAGGTTGGCGATGTCGAGCACGGCGGCGTGGCCGCGCACGGTGGTGTGGTTGTGGTCGGCGCTCATGCGGTGAACTCCAGGGTTCTGACGTCGGTGATGCAGCCGGTGACGGCAGCGGCGGCGGCCATGGCCGGGCTCATCAGGTGGGTGATGGCGCCACGGCCCTGGCGGCCCTCGAAGTTGCGGTTGGTGGTGGAGGCGCAGCGCTGGCCGGGGGCCAGCACGTCGTCGTTCATCGCCAGGCACATGGAGCAGCCGGGCTGGCGCCATTCGAAGCCCGCGGCCACCAGGCGCGCGGCGATGCCCTCGGCCTCGGCCTGGGCCTTCACCGCCCCCGAGCCGGGCACGACCATGGCGCGCACGCCGTGGGCCACATGGCGGTGGCCAACGATGCGGTCCACCTCGCGCAAATCCTCGATGCGGGCGTTGGTGCACGAGCCGATGAACACATGCTGTACCGGCACGCCCGCCAGCGGCTGGCCAGCGGACAGCGCCGTGTAGCGCAGGGCCTGCTCGGCACTGCTGCGCTGCACGGCATCGGCGATGTCTTCGGGCCGTGGCACGGTGGCGTGGATGGCCATGGCCTGGTCGGGGCTGGTGCCCCAGGTGACGAACGGGGCCACCTCGGCCGCGTCGAACACATGCTCCATGTCGAACGCGGCGCCCGCGTCGCTGCGCAGCGTGGCCCAGTGGGCCAGGGCCTGCGTGCGCACGTCGCCGGTGATGTCGGGGGCCTTGGCCAGCACGTAGTCGATGGCGGTGGCATCGGGTGCGATCAGCGCGCCGCGCGCACCCGCCTCCACCGCCATGTTGCACAGCGTGAAGCGCGCCTCCACCGACAGCGCGGTGATGGCGCTGCCGCAGAACTCCACCACGTAGCCGCGTGCGCCCTGCGCGCCGATGCGGCTGATGACCATGAGGATCAGGTCCTTGGCCGTGGTGCCCATGGGCAGCACGCCGTCCACGCGAATGCGCATGTCCTTGGCGAGGCGGTAGACCAGGGTCTGCGTGGCCAGCACGTGCTCGACCTCGGACGTGCCGATGCCGAAACCCAAGGCGCCCAGGGCGCCGTACGTGGTGGTGTGGCTGTCGCCGCAGATGATGACCATGCCCGGGCGCACCATGCCGTGCTCGGGCGCGATCACGTGCTCGATGCCCTGCAGCGGGTCGTTGGTGTCGAACAGCGGGATGCCGTGGCGGTCGCAGTTGGCCTTGAGGTTGCTGGCCTGAAGAGCCGAGGGCGGGTCCTGGATGGTGCGCCAGCGCACCGGGTGCGTGGGGATGATGTGGCTCACCACCGCCACGTTCTGCCCCGGCACGGGCACGCCGCGCCCGGCCTCGTGCAGGCCGGCGAAGGCCTGGGGGCTGGTGTATTCGTTCATCAGGTGCAGGTCGCAAAAGAGCAGCACGTTCTGTTCATCGAGAACGGCCACGGTGTGCGATGCGACCAGCTTCTGGTAGAGCGTGGTGGGGGTGGTCATGGTCATCGTGGTGGGTGTGGGTGTGGGTGTGCAGATGCGCGTGCGGGCTATCGGCCGGCCAGCAGGAAAGGCAGCGCCGCGTCGAGCAGCGCTTCGGGGGCCTCTTCGGCGATGTAGTGGCCGCAGGGCAGCGCATGGCCGCGCACGTCGGCCGACACGCGCTGCCACTCCTTGAGCGGCTCGAAGCACTGGTGCACCACGCCCTGCTCGCCCCACAGGGCCAGCAGCGGCACGGCCAGCTGGCGGCCTGCATCGCGGTCGGCGCGGTCGTGCACCAGGTCGATGCCGGCGGCGGCGCGGTAGTCCTCGCACACGCCGTGGGCCGCGCCGGGCAGGCCCAGGCAGCGCACGTATTCGGCCAGGGCCCGGGGGTCGAACGGTGCCAGGCCCGCGCTGCGCCGGCCCATCACGTCGCGCACGTAGGCGGCGGGGTCGGCTTCGATCAGCCGCTCGGGCAGTGGTGCGGGCTGGATCAGGAAGAACCAGTGCCAGTAGGCGCGGGCGAAGGCGTTACTGGTCTGCTCGTACATCGCGAGCGTGGGCGCGATGTCCAGCAGCACCAAACGCTGCACGGCCGCCGGGTGGTCTACCGCCAGGCGGTGCGCCACGCGCGCGCCCCGGTCGTGGGCCAGCACGGTGAAGCGCGGGTGGCCCAGATGCTGCATCACGGCCAGCATGTCGGCGGCCATGGTGCGCTTGCTGTAGAGCGCATGCTCCGCATCGCCGGCGGGCTTGGCCGAATCGCCATAGCCCCGCAGGTCCGCCAGCACCAGCGTGAAGTGCCGGGCCAGCACGGGCGCCACCTTGTGCCAGATGGCCGAGGTCTGCGGGTGCCCGTGCAGCAGCAGCAGGGCCGGGCCCGTGCCGCCGACCAGCGCGTGGATGTGCTGGCCGTCGGGCGTGGGCACGCGGTGGGCGTTGAAGCCAGGGAAAAGCGGGGTCGTCGTGGTCATGGTGTCATTGGAATGGCGGCGGGGCCTATTCGGCAGTGATGCCCCGCTCTTTGATCAACTTGGCCCACTGCGGCATCTCCTTCTCGAGTCGCGCACGGGCCTGCTCGGGGGTCGATGGAATGGGGTCGAACCCGTCCTTGGCCATGCGCTCCTTGAGTGCAGGCGTGCTCAATGCCTGGTTCAGCGTGGCGTTGAGCTTGTCGATGATGGGCCGGGGCGTGCCGGCCGGTGCGAACACGATGAACCAGGTTTCAAAAGCGTAGCCCGGCAGGCCGGCCTCGGCAATGGTGGGCACGTCGGGCATGAGAGAGGAGCGTTGGGTACCGGTAACGCCCAGCGCCCGCAGCTTGCCCGCCTGCACATGCGGCTGCGCGGCCGACAGCACGGGGAAGCTCATCGCCACCTGGCCCGACATGGTGTCGATCATGGCCGGGCCGCCGCCGCGGTACGGGATGTGCACGATGGGCGTGCCTGCCACCGCCTTGAACAGCTCGGCCGACATGTGGAAGGTGCTGCCCGCACCCGCGGAGCCGTAGGAGTACCTGCCCGGCTGCGCCTTGAGCAGCGCCACCAGTTCTTTGACAGTCTTGGCCGGCAAGGCGTTGTTGACCACCAGCACGTGCTGCGAGCTGGCCACCATGCCGATGGGCGCCAGGTCCTTCAGGGTGTCGTATGGCATCTTGGCCGTCAGGCTGGGGTTGATGGCCAGGGACACGGTCTGCAGGCCAATGGTGTAGCCATCCGCTGCGGCTTTGGCGACCATGTCCACGCCGATGTTGCCGCCTGCGCCGCCCTTGTTCTCGATGAACAGCGAGCCGCCCAGCGCCTTGCCCCATTCGTCCGTCACCAGGCGCGCCGCGATGTCGGCACTGCCGCCCGGCGCGTAGGGCACCACGAGCTTGATCGCCTTGTTGGGATAGCCGGCCGGTTGGGCCGAAGTAGCTGCGGGTGCAAGCAGGGCCAGTGCCGTGGCGGCGGCGGCGAGCCGGCGGAATACAACTGGGGTAGGGGAAGGGTTCATGGGTTTGTCTCCTGCAGATATTTGTTGTGGATCGAATCTTAGGAGTGGTGCGCAAAGCAATAAATACCGTCAAAATTACTTCATTCATCAGTTCAAAGCACGAATCAACACCATGGATGGCTTTTCCGACCTGCGCTTTTTTGCACTGCTCATGAAGGAAGGCAGCCTGGCGGCGGCCGCACAGCAGATGGGCATCACCCCGCCCGCAGTCAGCCGGCGCCTGGCGCAGCTGGAGCACCGCCTGGGCGTGCGCCTGCTGCACCGCACGACCCGGCGCATCAACCTCACCCCGGAAGGCGAGACCTACCTGCTGGACGGCGTTCGCATCCTGGCCGACCTGGAAGCGCTGGAGCGCACGGTGGCCGGCGCGCGCAGCCTGCCCCGTGGGTTGATCAAACTGGCCGCCACGCTGGGCTTTGGCCGCACGCACATTGCGCCCGCCCTGTCGGCTTTTGCGCGGGCCTATCCGGAGGTCGAGGTGCAACTGCACCTGACCGACCGCCCCGTGAACCTGGTGGAGCAAGGCTTCGATGCCGCCGTGCGCTTTGGCGACCTGCCGGACTCGCGCCTCACCGCCCGCCGGCTGCTGGCCAACCAGCGCGTGCTGTGCGCATCACCGGCCTACCTGGCCCAGGCGGGCGAGCCAGCGCAGCCCGCCGACCTGCTGGCCCACCAGTGCATCGTGATCCGCGAGAGCGACGAGACCTACGGCACCTGGCACCTGCACCAGGGCGCGCGGCAAGAGACGGTGAAGGTGCGCGGCATGCTCAGCACCAACGACGGCGCCGCCGCCACCACCTGGGCGCTGGAAGGCCACGGGGTGCTGATGCGGTCTGAATGGGACGTGGCGGCCCACCTGGCAGTTGGCCGGCTGGTGCGCGTGCTGCCTGCGTGGCTGCTGCCTGCCGCCGATGTGACGCTGGTGTACCCCACGCGCAGCGACCTGTCGGCCAAGACGCGCGCCCTGGCGGACTTCTTGCGGGACTGGTTTGCCGCGCCGCTGCGCAGTTGACGCCACCCATCCATCCGCGAATGCATAACCAGCCCTTGAGATTGCCGCGCAAATGCCGATAACACGGCATGCAGATCTCCAGTGCCACCTCTTCTTCGGGCGCAGCATCCAGCGCCAATGCCGCCAGCAACATCAACAAGCTGCAAAAGCAGCTGCGCGAGCTGACCAATGAACTGCGCGGCGTGGCGGGCCAGAACATGGAAGCGAAGGCCAAGGCAGAGAAGATCAAGCTGCTGCAGGCGCAGATCCAGATGGTGCAGCAGCAGATCGCCGCCATCCAGCGCCAGAGCCAGCAGGAGCAGATGGACCGGGTGCAGGCGCAGCAGCAGGCCAAGGCAGACAAGGACAAGCCCGCTGCAGCGTCTGCAATCAAAGGTGCGGCGAGTCGCACGCCGGGGCTGGGGGAGTCGGTCGATACCTATGCCTGATGGCTCGAGTGGCTTGGCAGCGTTCACACCCAAGCCAAGGCAACCAGCGCCGTGATTCTTGCTCCTGCCGATACGGCGCAGCTGCGGTCAGGCTTTGCGCCATTGCTATCAATAAAGTAGCTACTCACGCTTGACCATCAAGCGCTGGCAGCCCTTTTCAACTCCAAACACTGTCTACGAGACGATCTCACCCACCAACGTGACCGCCGTCAACGGCATGTGGTGCATCAGCTCCCGCAGCACCAACAGCCGCGCGGCAAAGGACGCGCTGTCAGGCAGTCCTTCGTGTGCGGCGGGGCGGCCTTCGGACACGGAGGCCAGGCGGTTGAACAGGCGCTCCATCGCATCGAGCGACAGCACGCGCACGGGGCCCGGTGGAATGCCTGCCAGCGTTGCCAACTCGTGCAGCCCCGGGTCGGAAGACCAAGGCGGCGACGCCCCGGCCGCCAGGGCCTGGGCATACAGAGCGCCGTGACCCGGGTCGCTGCGCTGCAGTCGGTGCGCTGCGTGAATTTCATCTTCCACCGCGGCAATGGCGGTCTCCAGCTCCAGCGGCGTGGGCACAGCACCCCGAAAGAAATCGTACGCTGTCTGGTGGTAGCCCAGCGCCAGAGTGACCACCAACGCCGGCTCCAGCGGGTTGGCTCCGCTGGCCACGATGGTGTGGTCAGCGCCCAGATGAAGGACCGTGGCGACTTGTCCGGCAGCGGCAACAGCAGGCTCGCGGGCATGGACATGGCGGTACAGCGCCAGCAACTGGGCAGGGAGAGAACGGGTGGAATGGGGCACGGTGTGGGCGTTGGTGAAAGCCGTGGTGAGGTGATCCACAAGCAGCAAGCAGGGGCGGTGCAGCCATTGTGTCGCCCCGGGCCCGCTGGCCACAAGTGCGCGCCCGCCACGACCAGACGAATGTGCCGTACCGCATCGCATCGCGCAGTACACCCACACCGCCCACCCACACCGCCCACCCACACCGCCCACCCACTCCGGCTGCCTGCACCTGCGTACCAGTTGCCGACACACCGTGCCAGCGCCCACCTACAAAGGCAGCCCTTGGGCAAATCTACATTCGTGGGCAGTCAGACAGCAGGACCGGCGCGCAACCAGCGGCGCTCCCACCCACAACACCTTGCAGGAGAACACCATGCGCATCCACACACTTCCCAGCCGCCGCTCGCCATGGCCCCTTGTGGTGGGCGCGGCAGCGCTGTTGGCCGTGCTGGTGCTCTCGGCGTGCTCCACGCCCCGCAGCCCGGAGGGCATTCAGCCCGTCAGCGGGTTTGATGTGAACCGCTACACCGGGCACTGGCACGAAGTGGCGCGCATCGACCATTCGTTCGAACGCGGGCTGACACAGACCAGCGCAACCTACACACGCAACGACGACGGCACGGTGAAGGTGGTCAACCGAGGCTACGACGCTGCGCGCAAAGAGTGGAAGGAGGCCGAGGGTACCGCCAGCTTTGTGGGCGACCCTGCGCAGGCAGCGCTGAAGGTGTCGTTCTTCGGCCCGTTCTACGGCGGCTACAACGTGGTGGCGCTGGACGAGAACTACCAGTGGGCCATGGTGGTGGGCTCCAGCAAGGACTACCTGTGGATCTTGTCGCGCACCCCCACCCTGCCCGGGCATGTGCGTGAACATCTGCTGGAGCGCGCCCAGACCATGGGCATCGATGTGCGCAAAATCCTGTGGGCGCCAGCCGCTGGCGAGCAGCACGCCAAGCGCGCCGTGAGGACTTGATGGTTTTCAAGCGATGACTGAGGGGCGAGCGTGCGTTGTGACCCAGAGATAGCAATATCCAGCTTCAGGCGGCATTGGGCAGCCTGAGGAATCTGGGTGATGCAGCCTCTTCGAGACAAGCGCTTGAACGAAGCTTTTCCACGAAGCATTTCGCAGCTCTGCCATACCACCCCATACCTTCCGACCCTGACGCTATCCATTCAATAGCGCATACCGCTTGATTGACAAGCGGCAGCGAGCACGGAGCTTCGTTAACGCAGAGTTCTACGCCACGTCCGGCACCGTGGCAGCCGCCACCAGCCGCTGGGTGTACGGGTGCTGCGGCGCGTCGAGCACCTGGTCCACCACGCCGTGCTCCAGCACCGCGCCGTCTTTCATCACCAGCACGTTGTGCGCCATGGCGCGAATGACTTCAACGTCGTGCGTGATGAGCAGGTAGCTCAATCCCTTTTCCTTCTGCAGCCGTTGCAGCAAGCCCAGCACCTGCTGCTGGATGGTGACGTCCAGCGCGCTGGTGGGCTCGTCGAGCACCAGCACCTGCGGCTGCACGATCAGCGCGCGGGCAATGGCCAGGCGCTGGCGCTGGCCGCCCGAGAATTCGTGCGGGTAGCGCTCCAGCAGGCGCGGGTACTGCGCTTCGGTCAGCCCCACTTCCGACAGCACGGCCTCCACACGGGTGCGCCGCTCGGCGGTGTTCAGGGCAGGCTCGTGCACCTTGAGGCCCTCGCCCACGATCTCTTCGACGGTGAGGCGCGGCGACAGCGACGAGAACGGGTCCTGGAACACCACCTGCACGCGGCGGCGCAGTTGCTGGTTGGCCGGCGTGTTGCGCATGGCGGGCAACTGCCATGCCTGCCCGCCCACCTGCAGCTGCCCCGTGCGCGGCAGCAGGCCCAGAATGGCCTGCGCCAGTGTGGACTTGCCCGAACCGGACTCGCCCACCACGCCCAGCGTTTCACCGGGCAGCAGCGACAGCGTGGCGCCCTGCACGGCAACGAACTCGCCTTTTTTGAACCAGCCGCGGATGCCCGGCAACGGCGTGGGGTAGACGACGCGCAGATCCTGCGTGTGGATCACCGGCGGTGTACCCGGGGGCGAATCGGCAGGTGCCACATCACGGCGCGGCTGGCTGGCGATCAGGCGGCGGGTGTAGGCATGCTGCGGCGCGTTGAACACGTCGGCCACGGACCCCTGCTCCACCAGCACGCCCTGCTCCATCACGGCCACGCGGTCGGCAAAACGGCGCACCAGGTTCAGGTCGTGCGTGATGAGCAGCACGGCCATGCCGTTGGCGCGCTGCAGATCGGACAGCAGGTCCAGGATCTGGCCGCGCAGGGTCACGTCCAGCGCGGTGGTCGGCTCGTCGGCCAGCAGCAGTTGCGGCTCGCTGGCCAGCGCCATCGCGATCATGGCGCGCTGGCGCTGCCCGCCCGAGAGCTGGTGCGGAAAGCTGTTGGCGCGCCGCGCAGGCTCGGGGATGCCGGTCTTGGCCAGCAGCTCGATGGCGGCCTGGGCGCACTGCGCTCCGGTGAGGCCCTTCTTGAGCTGCAGGATCTCGGCGATCTGCACGCCGATGGTCATCAGCGGGTTGAGCGCGGTCATGGGCTCTTGGAACACCATGGCGATCTCTCCGCCGCGCACGCCGCGCATCTCTCGTTCGGTCAGCGCCAGCAGGTCGCGCTGCCCGCGCAGATGGGCCTGGCCCGTGATGGCCGCATTGCCCGCCAGCCGCAGCAGGCTGAGCGCGGTGATGGTCTTGCCAGAACCGGATTCGCCGACCAGCGCGAGCTTCTCGCCAGGGGCGATGGTGAAGCTGACGCCGCGCACGACTTCCTTGGCGCCGAAGCGCACGTGCAGGTCGCGCACGTCGAGCAGGGGGGCTGCAGCAGCGTTGCCGCGCGATGACGGTGATGAGCCACCAGTGCCGGGCGTGGAGGCGTTCATTGGTCGGCCTTTCGGGGGTCGAGAGCATCCCGCAACGCGTCACCCATGAAGGTGAGCAGCAGCAAAGTGGTCACCAGCACGGCGAAGGTGGACAGCGAGATCCACCACGCATCGATGCTGTTCTTGCCCTGGCTCAGCAACTCGCCCAGCGACGGTGTGCCGGGCGGCACGCCCAGGCCCAGGAAGTCGAGCGAGGTCAGCGCCAGGATCGCCGCACTCATGCGAAACGGCAGGAAGGTCACCACAGGCGTCATGCTGTTGGGCAGGATGTGGCGCCAGATGATCTGGCCGTTGCCCACGCCCAAGGCGCGTGCGGCCTTCACGTAGTCGAGCTGGCGGTTGCGCAGGAACTCGGCGCGCACGTAGTCCGACAGGCCCATCCAGCCGAACAGCGACAGCAGGATGAGCAGCAGCGACACGCTGGGCGCGAACACGGCGCTGAAGATGATGAGCAGGTACAGCTCGGGCATGGAGCCCCAGATCTCGATGAAGCGCTGGAACGCCAGGTCCACCTTGCCGCCGAAGAAGCCCTGGATCGCGCCGGTGAGCACCCCCAGCAGCACCCCCGTGACGGTGAGCGCCAGGCCGAACAGCACGCTCACCCGAAAGCCGTACAGCAACTGCGCCAGCAGGTCGCGGCCCCGGTCGTCGGTGCCCAGCCAGTTGTCGGTGGTGGGCGCCGACGGGTTGGGGGACTTGGCGAAGTAGTTGAGGGTGTTGGGGCCGTAGGTGTTGAGGGTGTACACCGCCCAGTTGCTGCCTTGCTTCAGGCGATCTTTGATGAAGGGGTCCAGATAGTCGGTGGGCGTCTCGAAATCTCCGCCGAAGGTGGTCTCGGGGTAGTTCTTGAGCATGGGGAAGTACGTCTGCCCCTCGTAGCGCACGATGATGGGCTTGTCGTTGCTGATCAGCTCGGCACCCAGGCTGATGAGCACCAGCACGCTGAAGATCAACAGGCTCCAGTACCCCAGCCGGTTGCGCTTGAAGCGCAGCCAGGCCCGGCGGGACGGGGACAGCGAAAGCGATGGCGAAGAAGAAGCGATGCTCATGCCGGGGCGGGGGTCAATCAAACTTCACGCGCGGGTCGACCCACACGTAGCACAGGTCGCTGACGAGCTTGGTCACCAGGCCGATCAGGGTGAAGAGATACAGCGTGCCCAGCACGACGGGATAGTCGCGCCGGATGACGCTGTCGTAGCTGAGCAGGCCCAGGCCATCGAGCGAGAACAGCGTCTCGATGAGCAGCGAGCCCGTGAAGAACGCCCCGATGAACGCCGCCGGAAAACCGGTGACGATGGGGATGAGCGCATTGCGGAACACGTGCTTCCACAGCACTTGGCGCTCCGACAGCCCCTTGGCACGGGCCGTGAGCACGTACTGCTTGCGGATCTCTTCCAGGAACGCGTTCTTGGTCAGCATAGCGGTCACCGCAAAGCTGCCCAGCACCATGGCCGTAACGGGTAGCGTGATGTGCCACAGGTAGTCGACGATGCGAGCGCCCCAGGACAGTTCTTCCCAGTTGGACGACGTCAGCCCGCGCAGCGGGAACCACTGCAGCTGCCCGCCGAAGATCACGAGCAGCGCCACGCCCAGCACAAAGCCCGGTATCGCGTAGCCCACCAGCACGAGCAGCGTGGTGATCAGATCGAACCGCGAACCCGCCCGCACGGCCTTGGCCACGCCCAGCGGCACGGCCACCAGGTAGCTGATGAAAAACGTCCACAGGCCCAGGCTGATGGACACCGGCAGCTTTTCTTTCACCAGGCTCCACACGTCCTTGTTCTGGAAAAAGCTCTTGCCCAGGTCGAACCGTGCGAACTGGCCCAGCATCTGAAAGAACCGCTCATGCGCGGGTTTGTCGAATCCGTACAGCGCCTTGATCTGCTCCAGCCGCTTGGGGTCCACGCCCTGGTCGCCACGGTAGGCCATGCCACCGGTTTCGACACCGCCCTTGGCGCCCGCCGCACGGGACTCGGCCAGGTACTGTTCCACCGGCCCGCCGGGCACGAACTGGATCACCGCAAAGGTCAACAGCAGCACCCCCAGCAGGGTGGGCAGCATGAGCAGCAGGCGTTTGGCGATGTAGGCGAGCATGTTCAGTGATGGGTGAAAAGACGCGTGCTGTGGCGCTGTGGCGGCATCACAGCCGACGGGGGCATCGCGCAGCGCGGCAGGGTGTGTGTCACGGCTTTTGGCTCCACCACGAGAACATCAGCCATTCCTCGGCCTTGGCATACGGCGGCATGGGCTCTTTATAGGCCAGGCGCTGCTGGTTGTAGACCACGCGGTGCGAGGCCAGCGTCCATTGCGGAATGAGGTAGTGGCTGTGCATGATCACACGGTCCAGCGCGCGGCAGGCGGGCAGCATCTCGGCCTGGCTGGTGGCGCGGGTGAGCTTGGTGACCAGGGCATCCACGGCCGGGCTGTTGACGCCGGCATGGTTGCTGGAGCCCTCCACCTTGACGCCCTGGCTGCCAAACAGCTCCTTCATCGCCTGACCGGGGTTGTAGGTGCCCGGGTAGGCCAGGCTGATCATGTCGAAGTCGAATTTGTCTAGGCGCTGCAGGTACAGCGCAAAATCCGCCGACGCGAAGCGCAGGGTGATGCCCAGCTTTTCGAGGTTGCGGATCCACGGCGTGACAGTGCGGGCACCGCCTTCCTTGCTGTCCAGGAACTCGATCTCC
The DNA here is from genome assembly GCF_964253015.1 of Acidovorax sp. LjRoot194. Taxonomy (NCBI): domain Bacteria; kingdom Pseudomonadati; phylum Pseudomonadota; class Betaproteobacteria; order Burkholderiales; family Comamonadaceae; genus Acidovorax; species Acidovorax sp. LjRoot194. The sequence goes on from NZ_CAXUQB020000001.1 coordinate 3,731,591, forward strand.
ATCGCCTTGCCGTCGGCATTGCGCAGGGCGCCATCGCGGTAGGTCCAGCCCGCCTCGGCCAGCAACTGCCGCGCGCGGCGCAGGTTGTCGCGCAGCGAATGGCCTTCGCCCTCGGTGCTGGGCGGCGTGTACATGGGGCCGAACACGGTGTCGGGCACCTTGCCGCGCCAGGGCTCGAGCAGAGCCATTTCTTCAGGCCCCGGGGTGCCAGTGGCCTCGCAGCTGGTGTTGCCGAACAGGTCCTTCACGCGCGGGTAGCCGCCATAGAACATCTGGCGGTTCATCCACTCGTAGTCGATGGCCAGGCCCAGCGCCTCGCGCACGCGCACGTCTTGCAGCAGGGGGCGGCGGGTGTTGAGCACATAGCTCTGAAAGCCTGCGGGCAGGCGGTGCTTCATGTCCTTCTTGACCAGTACGCCCTGTTTGAAGAGCTTGCCGTCGATGCGCCGGGCCCAGTCGCCGGCCGAGTAGATCGTCATGAAGTCGAACTCGCCCGCCTTCATGGCTTCGAGGCGGGCGGTGTTGTCCTTGTAGATCTTGACGGTGATGCGGTCGAAGTTGAAGGCGCCCTTGACCACATTGAGATTGCGGCCCCAGTACTGCGGGTCGCGCTGGTAGGTGATGTCGCGGCCGAACTTCACGTCGCCGATGCGGTAGGGGCCGCTGCCGATGGGGGTGTCGGTCACGATCTGGTCGAACGGCTTGGCCTTGCCGTCCGGGCCGCGCCCCCAGGCCCGGCTGAAGACCGGCAGGCTGCCCACGGTGAGCGGCAGCTCGCGGTTGGGCTGCTTGAAGCGAAAGCGCACGGTGCGCTTGTCCAGCACGTCGATGCCGGCCACTTCCTGCAGCATCGTGGCGTAGCTGGGGGATGCCTGCGAGCTGATCAGCATCTCGTAGGTGTGCTTCACGTCGGCGGCTTCAACCGCGTCGCCGTTGTGAAAACGTGCCTCGGCCCGCAGCCGGAAGGTGGCGCTGAGCCGGTCGTCGGCCACCTGCACGTCTTCGGCCAGCAGGCCGTAGGCGGAGGCGGTCTCGTCCATGGAGCCGGTCAGCAGGGTTTCGAAGATGAGGTCGCTCAGGTACGCGGGTACCGAACCCTTCATGGTGAACGGGTTGTACTTGTCGAAGGTGGAGTAGCGCAGGTTGCTCACCATGCGCAGCTCGCCGCCCTTGGGGGCGTCCGGGTTCACGTAGTCGAAATGTGAGAAGCCTTCGGGGTACTTGAGGTCCCCCCACAGCGCATAGCCGTGGGCGGCCCAGGCCGGAGCCGCGCATACCGACAGCAAGAAAGTGAGCCAAAACCGCATGCGACAATTCTGCACTACGTCGGCGCGGCCGCCGCACAGGCTGGGGGGATTCCCCCCTGACCCGCTGGGCGACACCAAAGCGCCCTCTTTTTTCACGCATTCCACAGGAGAACAACAATGGGTTTTCTGACCGGCAAGAAGCTGCTCATCACGGGCGTGCTGTCCAACCGCTCCATCGCCTACGGCATCGCCAAGGCCTGCCACGCACAAGGCGCCGAACTGGCTTTCAGCTATGTGGGCGAGCGCTTCAAGGACCGCATCACCGACTTTGCCGCCGAGTTCGACTCCAAGTTGATCTTTGACTGCGACGTGGCCAGCGACGAGCAGATCGAGCGCATGTTCTCCGACCTGGCGCAGACCTGGCCCAAGTTCGACGGCTTCGTGCACAGCATCGGCTTTGCACCGCGCGAGGCGATTGCCGGCAACTTCCTCGAAGGCCTCTCGCGCGAAGGTTTTCGCATTGCGCACGACATCAGCGCGTACAGCTTTCCGGCCATGGCCAAGGCCGCCCTGCCCTACCTGAACGACAAGTCGTCGCTGCTCACGCTGTCGTACCTGGGCGCGCTGCGCTCCATCCCCAACTACAACACCATGGGCCTGGCCAAGGCCAGCCTGGAAGCCAGCGTGCGCTACTTGGCAGAAGCCGTGGGCCGCACCGAAGATGGCCGCGCCATCCGCGCCAACGGCATCAGCGCCGGCCCCATCAAGACGCTGGCGGCCAGCGGCATCAAGGACTTCGGCAAGCTGCTGTCCCGCGTGGCCGATGCCTCGCCACTGCGCCGCAACGTGACGATCGAGGACGTGGGCAACGTGGCCGCTTTCATGCTGTCCGACCTGGCCTCGGGCCTGACCGCCGAGATCACCTACGTGGACGGCGGCTTCAGCCAGACCGCGGGCCTGAGCGCCGACCAGGTCTGATCGGGTCCGACCCCACCTGACCACAGGCCTACAAGCCAAAACAGGCACTACCGCTGGATAGACAAGCGGTAGCAGCTATCAATTCAATAGCAAATGCTTCGCAGACGTTGGCTGGCCTGGCTGGCCTTGTCGGGGACAGCCACAGCCACCGGTGCGCCCGCCCGCGCAGGCGACGCACCGGCGCTGCTGCTGGCCAACGTGTACCGCCCGGGTATGCCCCTGGCGGACTACTGGGTCAGCGAAAAGTACGACGGCGTGCGCGGCTACTGGGATGGCCGCACGCTGCGCACCCGCGGTGGAGAGACAGTAACTGCGCCGGCGTGGTTCACCGCAGGCTGGCCTGACACGCCGATGGATGGCGAGCTGTGGGCGGGGCGCGGGCGCTTTGCCCATGCGCAGTCCACCACCCGGCAGCAGCATGCCGACGATGCCGCGTGGCGGCAGATACGGTTCATGGTGTTCGACCTGCCGCAAAGCCCCCGCACCTTCGACGACCGCATCCCCGCGCTGAATGCCGTGGTCGCCACCATCGGCCAGCCCTGGGTGCAGGCCGTGCAGCAGCACCGCGTGGCGACGGACGCCGCACTGCAGGCGCTGCTGCAGCGCACGGTGCGTGCGGGCGGCGAAGGCCTGATGCTGCACCGGGGCGCGTCGCTGTACCAGGGCGGGCGCAGCGATGACCTCATCAAGGTCAAGACCCACGAAGACACCGAAGCCCGTGTGGTGGCCCATGTGCCCGGCAAGGGCCGTCTGGAAGGCCGCCTGGGGGCGCTGCTGGTCGAGATGCCATCAGGGCAGCGATTCAAACTGGGCGCCGGTTTCAGCGACGCGCAGCGGGCCGATCCGCCGTCCATCGGCAGCTGGGTCACCTACCGGTTTCGCGGTACGCACGACGGTGGGCTGCCGCGCTTTGCCAGCTTTGTGCGCGTGCGCGAAGACCTGCCGCCGAGCCGCTGAGCCGCTGAGGCCACTGTCGCCGCTGAAAGCACAACGCCACGCCGCACATCACTGCACGGCGTGGCGCCTGGGTGTCATTCGTGTCCTCAGGGGCTCACGAACGAATCAGCGATCAGTTGGGCAGCAGAACCTTGTCCACCACGTGGATCACGCCGTTGGACTGGTACACGTCGGCAATGGTCACACTGGCCGTGCCGCCCTTTTCGTCGGTCAGCATGATGGCCTTGCCGCTGGCCTTGGCGGTGAGCGTGCCGCCCGCCACGGTCTTGATGCTGGCCATGCCCTTGCCGTCGGCAATCATCTTGGACAGCGCTGCAGCGTCCCACTTGCCGGCCACCACGTGGTAGGTCAGCACCTTGGTCAGCGTGGGCTTGTTCTCAGGCTTGAGCAGGGTGTCCACCGTGCCGGTGGGCAGCGCTGCAAAAGCGGCGTTGGTGGGTGCGAACACGGTGAAGGGACCTGGGCCCTTGAGCGTCTCCACCAGCCCGGCAGCCTTCACTGCGGCGACCAGCGTGGTGTGGTCCTTGGAGTTCACGGCGTTGTCGATGATGTCCTTGCTGGCCAGCATCGAGGCACCGCCCACCATGACGTCGGCAGCGAAGGCAGGCACTGCACCGGCAGACAAGGCAACGAACAAACCGGCAGCGATACGGGCATTGAAAGAAGTGCGCATGGAAATCTCCTGAAAGTATGAAAGGGATGTCTCACACCGCATGAAATGCACGCGGCTACCAGTCAATACGCCCGGCTTCGCCTGCCGGATTCAAAAAGATTTGCAACAGCGCGGATACAAAAAAATCGCCCCGCGGCTTGCACCGAGGAGCGATGGTGGTGAACGGGCTGTGTGCACCGGGGCGTGCACAGCAAGGTGCGCAGCCGGTCAACCTGCCCGGCAGAAGGCGCGCAGGATCAGATCGTGCGGCCGTAGGGGCCGTCGCCGCCTACCTGCACCAGATTCTTCGCTGTCGCCAATGGCTTGGGGTTCTTGCCCTTCTTCTCGTCGGCCACGCAGTCGGCGTAGTAGCGCACCTGGCCGTTCTCGTCCTCGACCTCGACCAGGCCGTGGATGTCGGTCTCGAAGCCGGGGCACAGCTTGGCGAATTCGCGCGCGAACTTGAGGTAGTCCACGATCTTCTTGTTGAAGACTTCGCCCGGAATCAACAGCGGAATGCCCGGTGGGTACGGCGTGACCAGGCCCACGGTGATGCGGCCTTCAAGCTCGTCGATCTCCACGCGGTCGGTCTTGCGGTGCGCGATGTGCGCGTACGCATCCGACGGCTTCATGGCGGGCGTGAGGTCCGACAGGTACATCTCAGTGGTCAGGCGCGCGATGTCGTACTTGGCGTACATCTCGTGCACATGCTGGCACAGGTCCTGCAGGCCCATGCGCTCATAGCGCTTGTGCTGCTGGCAGAACTCCGGAAGGATGCGCCACATGGGCTGGTTCTTCTCGTAGTCGTCCTTGAACTGCTGCAGCGCGGTGAGCAGCGTGTTCCAGCGGCCCTTGGTGATGCCGATGGTGAACATCACGAAGAAGCTGTACAGGCCGGTCTTTTCCACCACCACGCCGTGCTCGGCCAGGTATTTGGTGACGATGGACGCGGGGATGCCGGTCTTGTCGAACTTGCCGTCCAGGTTCAGGCCCGGCGTGACGATGGTCGACTTGATCGGGTCCAGCATGTTGAAGCCATCGGCCAGCTGGCCAAAGCCGTGCCACTTGGCGCCGGCCTTCTTGCTCTTGCTGTCGCTGCGGATGATCCAGTCTTCCGCACGGCCCATACCCTCTTCCACGAGCTTGTCGGGTCCCCAGACCTTGAACCACCAGTCCTTCTTGCCGAAGTCGTTCTCGATCTGGCGCATGGCACGGCGGAAGTCCAGCGCCTCCAGGATGCTCTCTTCCACCAGCGCGGTGCCGCCGGGCGGCTCCATCATGGCAGCGGCCACATCGCAGCTGGCGATGATGCTGTACTGCGGGCTGGTGCTGGTGTGCATCAGGTAGGCCTCGTTGAAGAGGTGGCGGTCCAGCTTGGTGGTCTGCGAGTCCTGCACCAGCACGTGGCTGGCCTGGCTGATGCCGGCCAGCAGCTTGTGGATGGACTGCGTGGCATACGTCACCGAATGCTTGGGGCGCGTGCGCTTCTTGCCCATGGCGTGGTACGTGCCATAGAACGGGTGGAACGCGGCGTGGGGCAACCAGGCCTCGTCGAAGTGCAGGTTCTCCACGTAGCCGTCGAGCATGCCCTTGATGGTCTCGGTGTTGTAGAGCACGCCGTCGTACGTGGACTGCGTGAGGGTCAGCACGCGCGGCTTCACATTCTTGGCGTCCACGCCCTTGAGCAGCGGGTTGGCCTTGATCTTGGCCTGGATGGCCGCGGGCTCGAACTCGCTTTGCGGAATGGGGCCGATGATGCCGAAGTGGTTGCGCGTGGGCTTCATGAACACAGGGATGGCCCCGGTCATGATGATGCTGTGCAGGATGGACTTGTGGCAGTTGCGGTCCACCACGACAACGTCGCCGGGGGCCACGGTGTGGTGCCACACCATCTTGTTGGAAGTGGACGTGCCGTTGGTCACGAAGAAGCAGTGGTCGGCATTGAAGATGCGCGCGGCGTTGCGCTCGCTCTCGCCGATGGCACCGTTGTGGTCCAGCAGCTGGCCCAGTTCTTCCACCGCGTTGCACACGTCGGCGCGCAGCATGTTTTCGCCGTAGAACTGGTGGTACATCTGGCCCACGGGGCTCTTCAAAAAGGCCACGCCGCCCGAATGCCCGGGGCAGTGCCAGCTGTACGAGCCGTCTTCGGCGTAGTCCAGCAGCGCCTTGAAAAACGGCGGCTGCACGCTCTCCAGGTAGCTCTTGGCCTCGCGGATGATGTGGCGCGCCACGAATTCGGGGGTGTCCTCGAACATGTGGATGAAGCCATGCAGCTCGCGCAGGATGTCGTTGGGCAGGTGGCGGCTGGTCTTGGTCTCGCCGTGCACGTAGATCGGCACTTCGGTGTTCTTGCGGCGCACCTCGCCGATGAAGTTGCGCAGGCTCAGCACGATGGGGTCGAGCCCCTCGCCCACCGTGAATTCCTCGTCGTCGATGGACAGGATGAACGCACTGGCGCGGCTTTGCTGCTGCGCGAACTGCGACAGATCACCGTAGCTGGTGACCCCCACCACCTCGAAACCCTCGGCCTCGATGGCCTGCGCCAGCGCGCGAATGCCCAGACCCGAGGTGTTCTCGGAACGATAGTCCTCATCGATGATGATGATGGGAAAACGAAACTTCATGCGCAGCCTCCGTGAAACCGTGCCCTGCCGGCCAAAAAACGAAATAGGCGCGAAGTGTAAGGAATAACGTTGACGCACCTTTGAACTGCCATGCTTTTGACCCAGAATGTGGTGCAACAAACACAACCACAACGAGGAGGTTCGCTATGGAGGAATCCACCATCTGGTGGCTGGCAGCAGGGGCACTGGTCGTGGCAGAACTGCTCACCGGCACTTTCTATCTGCTCATGGTGGCCGTCGGCCTGGCTGCAGCGGCCCTGGGCGCCCACCTGGGACTGTCGTTCGCATTGCAGATCGTGGCGGCTGCGGTCGTGGGCGGCGGCGCTGTCGTGGCGTCCTACCAGCTCAAGAAGCGGCGCCCCGGAGACCCGTCTGCACGCGCGGACCGCAGCGTCAACATGGACGTGGGCGAGACTGTGCTCATCGACAGCTGGAACATCGACGGCACCACCACCGTCAAGTACCGCGGCGCGCAGTGGACGGCCATCCACCGCCCCGGCATCACCCCATCGACCGGCATGCACCGCGTCGCAGAACTGGTAGGCAACCGCCTGCTGGTGGACCCGGTGTAACGGGCCTCCCGCACTCATCCTGGCTGCCCATTTCCCTATTCAATTTCCCCTATTCACTCACCATTCAGAAAGGCTGTCCCATGGAACTTGCCGTTGCCGTCGTCATACTCATCATCGCCGTGATCTTCATCGCGCGCTCCGTCAAGGTCGTGCCCCAGCAAAACGCCTGGGTCAAGGAGCGCCTGGGCAAATACGCCGGCACGCTGGCGCCCGGCCTGAACCTGCTGGTGCCCTTCATCGACAAGGTCGCGTACAAGCACAGCCTGAAGGAAATTCCCCTCGACGTGCCCAGCCAGATCTGCATCACGCGCGACAACACACAGCTGCAGGTGGACGGCATCCTGTACTTCCAGGTCACCGACCCCATGCGCGCCAGCTACGGATCGAGCAACTACATCATGGCCGTCACCCAGCTGGCCCAGACGTCGCTGCGCTCGGTCATCGGCAAGCTCGAGCTGGACAAGACGTTCGAAGAACGCGACATCATCAACGCGCAAATCGTCCAGGCCATCGACGAAGCCGCGCTGAACTGGGGTGTGAAGGTGCTGCGCTACGAGATCAAGGACCTGACTCCCCCTAAGGAAATCCTGCACGCCATGCAGGCCCAGATCACCGCTGAGCGCGAAAAGCGCGCGCTGATCGCAGCATCCGAAGGCCGCCGCCAGGAGCAGATCAACATCGCCACGGGTGAACGTGAGGCCTTCATCGCCCGCTCCGAAGGTGAAAAACAGGCCGTCATCAACAAGGCGCAGGGCGAGGCCGAATCCATCAAGGCCGTGGCCGAAGCCAATGCACAGGCCATCGAACGCGTCGCGTCCGCCATCCGCCAGCCGGGCGGCGAGCAGGCCGTCCAACTGAAGGTCGCAGAAAAGGCCGTGGAGGCGTACAGCCAGGTCGCGTCGGATGCGACCACCACCCTCATCGTGCCCAGCAACATGACCGAAGTCTCGGCGCTGATCGCATCGGCAATGAAGATGGTGCAGACCACCAGCACACCACGCATCTGATGTCATGCGGCACGGGGGCTGCCACCGGCCCGCGATACCGTTGAACTATTGAACCGGTCACCGGCACGCTGCAAGGCAATGCCTTCAGCGTCCGGCACCGGTTTTTTGATGTCAGGCGCAGTAATCCTGCCAATGCAACAGGCGGTTGGTTTGTTTTTTTGGTACGCAACATCACCCTTGCCAAAGGGGTGACGCAGTACAGCCTCGGCTAGGATGGCGGACATTTTCCTCACCAGCCATTCACACACCTCTCCCCGTACAAGAACCCATGGGCGCCACCCTCATCGTCGGCATGCTGTGCGTGCACCTGCTGTGCTTTGGCGCCATGTTCCTGCTGATCAGCGCACGCCTGCGTGACAAGAAGATGGGCATGGAAGTGTTCGCCGTCGGCAACCTGCTGTTGGGCTCGGCCTACGTGCTGCAACTGCTCGGCGGCCCCCCGGGGTGGAATGCGATGAGCGTGTTCAACCACACGCTGACCTTGTGTGCACCCGCCGTGTACTGGGTGGGCGCCATGCGGTTTTTCGGCCGCCCTACGCGGCTGTGGCGCCCGCTGGTCAGCATGGCGCTGGCCTATACCGCTGCGCAAATGCTGGTGCAATGGACACTGGGGTCCACGGCCCGGTACGCCATGCTGGCTGGCGCCTCCGCCCTGCTCTTTCTGGCCATGACGGTCACCGTGGTCTACGGCACCCGCACCTTTGCCAAGGACCTGCGGGGGGAAATGGCGCTGTTCGCCATCCTGATCGGCGGCATCCTGGCATTGAACGCCATGAAGTTTGTGATCATTGTCCGGGACGGGCTGCCGGCACTGGACATGGACAGCCGGTTCCAGACGGTGTTTTATCTCTACATGTCCTTCCTGGCGACCGTGCTGGCGCCCTCCCTCATCTGGCTGGTCTTGCGCCGCCTGACGGACGAACTACGCGCCATGGCGGCCCACGACCCGCTGACGCGGCTGCTGAACCGGCGCGGCCTGGTCGACGGGCTGCAGGCACATTTCCGATCACGGACCGCAGGCCCCGCGCACCTGCTGATCGTGGACATCGACCACTTCAAACACATCAACGACACCCACGGCCACAAGGTCGGCGACACCGTGCTGGTGCATGTGGCCGACGTGCTGCGGAACACCGCCCGCCAGGCGGACCTGGCCAGCCGCGTGGGCGGAGAAGAATTCGTGATCGTCTGCCTGGACACGGATGCAGCCGGCGCCCTGCGCCTGGCCAACCGGATGCGCACGGCGATCGAGCACAGCCAGGTGGCGATGCCCGCTGACCCGAGCAGCCCCATCCTCTGCACCGTAACCATCGGGATCTCCGAGGGTTTTGCCACCGCACAGGACCTGGACCGCGCCACGCAAGAGGCCGATGCAGCCCTGTACCGCGGCAAGCACGCAGGGCGCAACCGCGTCGTGAGAGTCGGCGACGCTGCGCCGGCCAGCCCCGAGATCGAATCCGCGCCGCTCCAAGCCTGGCCTGCCAACTAAATTCCGCAGGACTTCCGCGAACCAAAAAATGACCTGAAAGCACTGCTACAATAGCAGGCTTCGGAGAGGTGGATGAGCGGTTTAAGTCGCACGCCTGGAAAGCGTGTGTGGGCTAATCCCCACCGCGGGTTCGAATCCCGCCCTCTCCGCCAAAATCAGTGCAGCACAAGCTGAACGCAAAAAGCCACCTTCCGGTGGCTTTTTGCGTTGGACGTGCCGATGCCAACAATCCTCCGCTATGGTCAACCTCGGCAGCCTATCGCCTTGAAGTACCTGACGTAAGCAACGCTCGGGGTAACGCCTAGCAATCCCTCCTGCTGACATAAAACACTCCGTCAATATCTTCGTCCACCTCCAGTTCAATGCAACTGAGCCCGGTGGCACCAGAGAGCGACCATGCCGTATCGGCAATGGCGCTGTGGTTGGCGACCACCAAGCCCAAGAGCTTGGCGACGTCGCTTGAAGGGTGGTGCGGCCACGTCACCCCCACATCGATGTTCTTGCCGTCGTCGCTGCAACTCAGGTGGATTCTTGCATCGACTTCGGGTGTGCTGGTCCTGCCTTTGCTGCCGGCGCCAGCTTCGTCTCTGGCGCTTTTGCGCAGCATCGAAGCCACGACGTCCAGAGCCGCACCGGGGTCTTCTTCGCCGACCATGGATTCGCGCAAATGTACGGGATTGATGGAATGGGATTGCATGATTAACCTCCTGTTCGAACCACTGCAGAGACGCTGTTTGCGATTCACACAAATGCTGGCACCATCAAATTCGATAGCACTACAGCCTTGCAAATCAAGCGATAACGGCCTCCGGTTCTGATTCATTAGGGATTTGATAACCACAGGCATCTGTCAGAAATAGGCGCACACCCCGGTAAGACAGACAAAAATCCGCGTGTGCAGCGTGGGTTGCAAGTTGAACCCGTAATCGTCGCCCGTCGCCGCAACTTGAAGTAGCTATGACTAAAGGAGCATTCCAAATGCCCATGGAGTTGCTGTTTGCTCTTGCACAAAGCCAGCTGCCCACGACTGTGGACAGCCCGGCGGACATTGATCGCCTTCGCGTGTTGGCCGCCGCGGACTTGGTCAAGGCATCGCTGCCCGATGTGGACAGCTCCATTCAGCGGGCGGAAGTGACGGCAATCTCGTTTCAGGGACAGGCCGCCTTGGCCAAGGCGTATCCAGGGCATACCTTTACGTTCCGGACCCACGTGTTGCCAGGGCCGGTTCTTCCGGAATGGCTTGCACCGCTGGACGCGTCACGCGTCGATCGCAAATCCACGAAGACGACGTTGGACTCCTGAGCGCCAGAAGGCCTTTGAAGATATAGCCACTGAGGCAGCGGTCTCGCGCCATAGCCGCTGCCCTCCGTTTGATGCCGCGGTCTTGCGCAGACCGCGCCACAACTTCGAGCACCTTCTTCACTGCAGCAGCACGCCTGCGGGTCCGCAAATGCTAGATCTTCGATGTGGGATGCCCACAGCAGTCCTCCCGCAACTGGCTGACGCTCTGAATTGCTCGATCCGGGCGGCGAGAAACCGGAGGTACGGGCCCATGACACCACGTGCGACTGGCGGCTACCAATTGCAACCAAAGGCAACAAAAGGAGCGTTGTTTCGGGTATCGCTGTTGTCTGACAGACGGTCATTGCGTGGTTTGCTGAAATCAACCCGTCGACCATTGAGGCAACGACCAAGGTCATTGAGATCTACCCCATTTTTCCAAAGGACATCGCCATGAAACGCCACCCACAACAGCCCGGAATGCGTGCTCTTGCTGCGTTTGTAGGTACCGTTGTACTCGCAGTGCTTGCCGCTGTCTCCGCCATAACGCCGGACGTTGTTGTCCAGTCTGCGGATTCGACAGCCATGCTGCCAAGCGGGCTCGAAGAGATTCTTCCGGCCAACCTGTTCGAGTGATCTCGCGCTGACAGGGCAGTAGGCCGAAGTGCCAGCGTCGGACCCGTAGCCTGCCAATTGGGTGCCGCTGCAACAATAACTAGAAAAAACGATAGCATCGGCGTACCATTTGGCGCTGCACACCGCCGTTTCAGGGGGTGGTCCAGAAATGGAGGACGATCATGAACTCCCGTTTTCGAATGCCTGCAGGTTCGCCGATCCAAGCTGTTCGCAACCTGTGGCCCGTTGCAGCCATAGCAGTGGCGGCGGTAGTGCTGGGTTGCACCAGCCCGCGCGATGGAGCGCTGGATGAGTTTTCACGCTGGCACGATGGCGCACGTGCCCAAGCCCAGGCAGGCACGCTGACCTGGAGTGAGTTTTACCGCCAAAGCTTTGACCGGCTGACTGCAATGCCGCCATCGCTCCAGCAGGACACCCGGCTTGAAAATACCGTGCTGCTGCTCTCCACAGCCCGCAAGTACGAATCCCAGGAAATCAGCGCACAGCAATTTGCGTCTGAGCGTGATCACATCGAGAACCAGCTGCAGGCCCGTCTGCGATAAAAAGCCGACTTTGCTCGGGGACCGATCAACTAGGTCACCCAGACTCCAGGCTCCACCCGCCATCGACCGTCAGCGCAGTGGAGCGCCCTGCTCCACGATGGCAATGCGGCGCCGCAACGCTGCGGCAGCCTCTGCGTCCCCTGCTGACTCTGCGCGCTGCTGTTGAAGCACCAGCCAGGCCATGAGCGGTCTGCGCCACCCCTGAGCAGACGCGGTGTCCGTCGCTGCCGCCATCACTGCCGGGTTGGCGCGGCCGGTTTGAAACAGCACACCGGCGGCCACCAGCCGTGACAAGGGGTCTTGCACCGCAGCCAAGGCGGCTGCATCGCCCGTTACCGCCACTTTGCGCTGCGGCTCCGGCAGCAATGGCACTCGGGAAGGCTCCAGACGCCCGGCGAGGTAGTCTGCGTAAGCTATTTCTGCCTCCGCCGCGTCGGCGCGCAGAGCCTCGAAGCGGTCGCAGGGGCCGGGCACCAAGCTCGCCACCAGAGCGGCACAACGCATCAGCTCCAGGCGTGCGAGCAGGTCCGGACGGCCTGTGCGAGCCACTTCGGCGCGGGCCCGGTCCCATTCAAGCCGTTCAACACGGGTGTTGCCCCCAAGGTACGCATCGACCGCCTTTTGGGCCGACGCGTGGGCATTCATCGGCCAGTCCGGCACAGGGGGTTTGCTGGAACAGGCCGTCAACAGCACCACCGCCACCATCGCCGCGCCGAGCGCTGCACTACTCCGACGGGCTTTGCGGATTGGGGAATACCGGCCTGCCTGTCCCATCAGCAGTCTGAAAGCAGCATTGTTCATGGCAGCTTGAGCTCCGTGTCCCGCGCAAAAGGCCACTTGCGATTGATCTCGTTGACCAAGCTTTCGACCTTGCGCAAATTGCTCTCCACCTCGGCCCGCAGGGCGCCCAGGTCGGTCGTGGCCTCGCGGGCGTTGGCACCGATGGCCTGCGCCTCGACCAGCACGGCGTCCACCTTCTGCAAGCTTGTGCGGGTGTCGGCCAGCAGGGCGTTGAGTTGGCCCACGGCGGCGCGCACTTCGGGCACCAGCGCGTCCTTGTTGCCGTCGCTGCCGAAGACCTGGCGGTCGGCGCGGGCGGCCATGCCGTCGAGCCGTGCCAGCAAAGCATTGGTGCGCTCCAGAGTGGACACGATCTTCTTGGCATCGGCCTCGTTGCCCATCAACACGCCCAGGACGCCGCCCGGGCCGTTGAGCCGCTCGGTGAGCGTGCGCACCTGGGCCAGGCTGCCGCCCAGGGCAGCATCCTGCGCAGTCAGTGCGTTGAGGTTGGTGAGCAGCTCGCGCGCTGATGCCATGAGCTGCGGGATCTCGGCCGTGGCGTCGCCGCGCAGCACTGGGCGCACGGCCCCGTCGAGCAGGGGCTCATCGCCGAGCATGCCGGTGTAGGCACGGATGTTGGTGCCACCGACGATGCCACGCACCAGCGTGAACACGCTGGATTGGCGCAGCCAGTGCGCGTCCTTGCGCGGCACGTCGACGATGATGCGGGCGTTGCCCTCGTTCGCCAGTTCGATGCGGCGCACGCGGCCGATGGGAAAGCCCGAGAAGGTCATGTCCATGCCCACGACCACGCCTTCGGAATCGTCGGCCGTCAGCACCAGGGTCTGCGTGGGCTCGAAGGCGCCGCGCGCATACAGCAGGTACAGCCCCGAGCCCACGATGAGCGCCAGCGTGAAGATCAGCAACGCCGCCGCCTTGATCTCCAGATGCGCCACGGGCCGCAGGGTCTCCACGGAAGGCTCGTTCAGCGCATCGGCCGGCGCGGGCGGCGGGCCGGGGGGATGGGTTCGGTGGGATGAGTCGTTCATGGACCAGATAAGGGGTGCAGGGATTTTGCAGGCTGTGGCACAAGGGTGGCGTTAGCGGTCGGTAACGGTCGGTAGCGCGTGGCGGTTATTCGGACGGGCAGAAACGGTCAGTAGTAGTTGCCCATCAGGGAGGCCACTTCGATCAGCAGCAGCACCGCGAACATGCGTGCCAGACCGCCCAGTTCGGAATCAGGCTGCGTGCGATCGCCCGAGTCGTACAGGCCCGCGGCCATCGGTATCAGCGCCACGGCCAGCGCAAAAAACACCGTTTTCATCGCAAACACCATGGTCACGCTGGGGCTGAACACCTGCCCGAACATGCGCGTGTAGCTCTGCAGCCCTGCGAGGTTGAAACCATACACCCCCAGATACGCCAGCACCAGTGACACCACGCAGCTGAGCGCAGCGAGCGTGATGCAGGCGAACACGCCGGCAATCACACGGGGCAGCAACTCGATGCGCACGGGGTCCGAGCCCTGTGAGCGCAGCGCGTCGAAGCGTCCGTTCTGCTGCAGGCGGGTGATCTGCGTGCCGTTGGGAATGGTGCAGCGCATCGCCACGAACAGTGCGGCGGTCAGCGGGATCAGCTCCAGCACCAGCACACGGATCACCATCTCGAGCGCATAGCGCGACAGCCCGTAGCTCAGGGCCGTGACCACCACGATGCGGGTGAGCACCAGACTGATCAGCGCGGCCAGCACCGTGAAGCCCAGCAGCACCGGCGCGGTGTCGAGGTACAGGTGGCGGGCCAGTGCGCGGCGGGTGCCCCGGCCGTAGCTGGACGGCGACAGCACCAGCACCAGCATCACGGCGCCCAGGTAGAGGATGCGCCACCACGCCACCGCCCAGCGCCGCGCAGTGCTCCACACACGTTCGGGTAGGGACAGGCCGGGCAAGCGCGCAATCATGGGGGGATCATAGCGGGCGAGCCGTGGCCGCCATTGCAGGGATGCCTGCTGGTTCTCATGAATTTTTTGGGCCCTACCGCTTGATGGACAAGCGGTACCAGCTATCAATTAAATAGCAAAAGCCTGGAAGTGAAGCACATGCCCACGGACTGGCCTAACCAGCGCCCTGCAGGCCGTATCTGCGCAGCCGTGCCGAGATAGCCGCCGCGCTACACGTGCCGCTTGCCCACACCCGTGCCATTCGCGGCCGCGGGCTGGGCGTCTGCGCGCTCGTGCAGGGCTTCGATGATGTGGCAGTGGGCGTCCGACCCGTCGCAGCGGCCGCGCAGCGCCAGCAAGTCCGCTTCCAGCGCCTGCAGCTCTGCCAGCCGGCTGCGCACGTGCTGCAGATGCTGATCCAGCGTGTCGCGGGCAGCCTCGCAGTCGGCTTTGCGGTTCCAGTCCAGCGCCAGCAGCGTGCGCACCTCGTCCAGCGACATGTCCATGGCACGGCACAGGCGAATGAAGCGCAGGCGGTGAACATCGTCGGCGCTGTAAAGGCGGTAGCTGTTGTCCTCGCGCGCTCCGGGGGCCAGCAGGCCTTCCTTCTCGTAGTAGCGGATGTTGGCGGCCGACACGCCCGACTGGCGGGCCACTTCGCCAATGCGGTACTGGGGGAGTGGGGCAACAGTCTGCGTCATGGCTTGACCTTCAAGTGACTTCAAGGTTTCCAATCATGCCATCGCTTTGCAAAACCATGATCCCTGCAAGGATCACCACCCAGAAAGTCGCCATGTCCGCCAACTGCCAGCACCCACACAACCACCACAAAGATGGCCACGGGCACAGCCACGACCACGGTCCCGCCAGTGCCGACCCGCGCTACCGCCGCATCTTGTGGGTCGCCCTGGTGGTCAATGCCGCCATGTTCGCGCTGGAGATCGGCGCCGGGCTGCAGTCCGGCTCGGCGTCCCTGCTGGCCGACGCCATCGACTTTCTGGGCGACGCTGCCAACTACGCGCTGTCGCTGTGGGTGCTGTCCATGGCCCTGGCGTGGCGTGCCAGGGCGGCGCTTGTCAAAGGCGTGAGCATGCTGGCCTTCGGCATGGCCGTGGTGGGGCGGGTGGCGTGGGGCATCTGGCAAGGCGTTCCGCCCGAACCCCTGACGATGGGGGGCGTCGGCCTGCTGGCACTCGCCGCCAACCTGGGCGTGGCGGTGCTGCTGTACGCCTACCGCGATGGCGACGCCAACATGCGCAGCGTGTGGCTATGCACCCGCAACGACGTGCTGGGCAACCTGGCGGTGATGGTGGCGGCACTGGGCGTGTTTGGCACGGGCACCGCCTGGCCGGACCTGGCAGTGGCAGCGGTCATGGCATGGCTGGCCATCAGCGGCGGCTGGAGCGTGATTCGCCAGGCGCGCCAGGAGCTGGCCACTGGTGCCAACGCCAGCAGCGGCGCGCACTGACATGCGGGTGCATCTGGCCACGCGCCTGGACGCCCCGCCCGACTGGGTGGCCCGGCAATTGCACACCACGGCGGCCTTTCGGCATGTGACGGCGCCGCTGATGCGGTTCCAGCCGGCCAATGGCGAGCCCTGGCCCACCCATTGGACGGCGGGCACGCTGGAGCTTCACATGTGGCTGCTGGGTGTGGTGCCGATGGGATCGCAGACTGTGTGCATTTCCATCGAGCCCGCACAGCAAGCTGGGCAGTGGCCCACCCTGCGGGACAGCGGCCACGGACAACTCCTGCGCCGCTGGGACCATCGCATCACGCTGGAGGCCCTGCCAGACGGGGCCACGCTGTACACCGACGACGTCGATGTCGTGGCACGCCATGTGCCCTGGCTGATGACACCGCTCAGCACTGCGCTGGCCCGCCTGTTCTTTCTGCACCGGCAACGACGCTGGCGCGCCCTGGCCGCGGCGTTCCGCACGCGGGAGCGTACCGCCGACGCGGCGCCTGCGTCGCCAGCCCATCGGCGGCGCGCTGTGGATGATCTGCTGAACACCTTCGACACGATCACAGACGCAGCACCGGCCAGTCGATGGCGGTGGCTGGAGGCTGCGCACGTGCTGGGTCAATCCTCTCTGGGACTGCATTGGCGAACGCACTGCGCGATGCTGCGCTACGCATTGTTGTTGGGGGACCGTCGAGAGGCCATGGGCCAGTTGCTGCGCTTGGCGCTCGTGCCGATCGGCCATCTGTTCGCACGCCTGCCCGCAGGGAACATCGGACGCACGCACGTGAGCGCATTGAAACCCATGGCGCCACCGGCGGAAGTGGAAGGCCTGATCAAGCAGGCTCTCGGCAACTCGGTGCGTTCAACCGACGCCTCGGGTTGTGAAGGTGCGCGGGGCGGAACTGTGCGATCAGCCAAGCCCAGGGCGTGAAATCTATCGGCGCACTGAAGCTCGCGTCCCCATACCCTGCCCCCGGCCGCTGGTGTGCGGAAGCTCACTGCAGCGGTCGAAAAACGCTTCGAGTTCCGTCGACTTGTCAAAAACACCGTCGGCACCCAGCGCCTCGCACTGGCGGCGAATGTCCGCCGTAGCGTAGTTGGACAGCACGTACACCTGCTGTGGCTGCGTGCCCTGGCGGGTGGTGTTGTGCTGCTTGGCCCAAAGCCCTTTTCGGTGCTTGAGTGCCTCCAGCACGTCCAACCCGGAGCCCTCTTCCAGGAAAAGATCCACCACCGCCAGCTGCCAGTCTTCGCTCCATTGCGACAGCGCCTCGATGGCGTCGCTGGCGGTCGCAGCCACGGCGACCACCTGGGCGTCGGCCAATTCTTCCAAGGCAGGTATGAGGGTTTCCTGAATGGTCTTGTTGTCTTCAACGAGGATGGTGCTGAGGGGCATCTGACACCTTGGTCTCTGTTTTATTGGGTGAAGCCTACAATCTCGCTTGATCCGACATCCCGGCGTGTAGGCGATAGCGCCGCGTCCCCGATGGGAGAAGCGAAATCTTCGTACTCAGCGAGACCTTACAAATGCCCGCCGCCCAGCCAACGCCGCCCTCCGACATTGCGCAGATCCTCCAAGACAACCTGGAGGCCGCCGATCAGATCAAGGCTACGGCGAACGAGCTCGATGTGGTGCATGCCGTGCTGGCCACCCAGATACCCCCGGATGCACTCCAGGGCGATCTGGAAGCCGCCGTCAAACGCACGGACCAGCTCGAACAGCAGCTCAGCGAGACAGCCGAAGCACTCGACCAATCCAACGAGCTGCTTCAACGCCACATTGAGAGCGGGTCAAAGGGCTAGGGTCCCTCAACCTGCGCAGGCGTACCTGTCACCTGTCACCTGTCACCTGTCAGAGCCTGTCACTGCGGACGTCCAGCGCACACATGGTGGGCTGACCCACACAGCGTGACCACGCTCCCTCCCCCACAAACCTGAACGCGTCCAGCGGCTACGCCCTGGGGCGCCCCCGCGCAGGGCGGTTGGCCGGGCTGGCGCTTCTCGGCCGTGGGCTGTTGGCGTGCTCCAGCCACAGCAGCGAGTCCATCTGCGACAAAAAACGGCGCAGGTAGTCGGGCGAGAGGTCCTGCATCAGGCTGAGCGAGCGCAGCATCAGCTTGTGCGGATTCAGCGGCCCGGCATTCTCGGGCCCGCGGTCGATGGCCTGTGCGACCTGCTGCTCGGCCGAGATGCGCGACCACACCTCGCTGAACTGGCGCACGCTTTTCATGTCCGACGCACTGGCACCACCTGCGATGCGCACCTGGTCCGCATCCGCCTGGGCCCGCGCGTCCAGCTCGCGGTTGAGCTGCGCAAGTGGCGACTCCACCGGTGATGGCAACGGGGGTACCTTGTCGCACGTTGCCGTCTGGGCTGCTGCGGCGGCCCCCTGCGCGTACGCTGCCAACGCCCGCTGCAGACTCAGCGCCAGCACCTGTTGCACCGCTGCAGGCTGCTGCTGCAAGCGATCTGCCAGGACCTCCAGGTAGCGATAGCGCACCGGGTCGTGGCGGTCGGCCCCCTGGGCGCGCAGTGATTCCAACGTGGGTTCTTCACTCATTGCGCGGGCTTGGCGCTGGAGGTCTTCGGGACAGGGGCCATCTCCACGCGGCGGTTCTGCGCGCGGCCCTTCTCGTCCCCATTGGAGGCCACGGGCTGCTCCGCGCCGAAGGCGGCAGCGAATACCTGCGAAGAGGGCATGCCCTCGTCGATCAACGCCCGCGCCACCGTCAGCGCGCGTTGTGCCGACAGCTCCAGGTTGTCGGCAAAGCGCTGCTGGCTGCCGCGCAGCAGCGTGGTGTTGTCGGTAAAACCGCTGACCATCAGCATCTCGTCGCGCTCGCGCAGGTAGACCTGCAGCGGTTGCACCAGGCTTTTGAGCAACTGGCGCCCCTCGGGCCGCAGCTCGTCGGAGCCCGCCGCGAACAGCACGCTGCCGCTGATGCCGATGCGCCCGTCATTCACCGTGACGCGGCCACTGGCCAGCGGGCCGGCCAGGGCCTTTTCCAGGGCCATGCGCCGCTGCTCCTCGTGTTGGCGCTTTTCCACCTCGTGCTTGAGGCTGGCCACCAGGTCGATCTGCACCACCAGCACGCCCACCAGAATGAGCACAAAAGCGCCCAGCAGGCCCGCCATCAGGTCGCCGAACACCGCCCAGACCGGGGCGGTCTGCTCTGAGCCGTCGTCCATGGTGTCGATGGTGTCGCCCAGCCCCATCATCCGGCCACCTCCGGCTCGGCGGCGGCCACCGCCCTGCCCTTGAGCCGGCGCAGGTCTTCCACAATGCCTTGCTGCGACGCAATGCTCAGGTCGATCACTTCACGCGCCTGCGCCACGTAGTAGGCCAGTTGCTCGTCGCTGCGCGACAAAGACTGTCCGATGGCGCCTTCGATGCGCTGCAGGCTGTCCATGAGCTTGTCGTTGCTGGCGGTGAACAGCCCCACGCCATGGCCGAACGCCTCGCCCAGGCTCGACAGCTCCACCGCGCTGGCGGCCACATGGGTCGCTGCTTCGTCCGCCTTGCCGACCTGGCTGTCCAGCGCCTGTGCGAACTGCGACGCGGCCTGCTCCAGCACCGACGCCGCCGTGCCCACCAGGGACTCGATGGCGCCGCGCTGCTGGGCTGCGGCTTCGTTGACGGACTGCAGCAGCGTGCCCAGTTGCTCCATCATGGCCGTGCGCTCGGCCAGCGCCATGTTGTCGCGCTCGCTCAGCTGCGTCATCTCGTGGCGCAGTTGGGCGATGACCTCGGCCGCGGCCTGCGGCACGTCCGACGCCGTCTGCAGCAGGCGCGTGAGCGGTGCTTCCAGCGCCGACCCGAGCGTGGCCAGGTGCTGGGCCACAGCCTCCTGCAGGGTCTCCAGCCGGTCGACCGCCGCACGCCCGCGTTCGGCCTCGGCATCGCGCAGCGCTGCCAGCTCGGTGCGCCACACGCCTGCCAGCGCATCCATGCGGTCGCCCTGCGCCTGCAGCCACTGGGCCTCCGCGTGGGTGCGGGTGCGCAGCAAGGCTTCGGACTGGTCCATCAGGCGCGCGGTGCCGTCCAGCGTCTTGGCCACCTGCTCGCCCATGCGGCCGGTGAGCCCGGTCACCGCGGTCTCGAGGGCGTCGCACACGGCCTGCTGGCGCTCCAGCGTCTGCGTGCTCACGCGCTGCCATTCGGCCGTCAGCGACTGCCCAATACCTTCCATGGAAGCGTTCCAGCCGGCCAAGCGCGCCTGATCGGCCGATATCTGGGCGGTGTGGGAATGCGCCACCGTGTCCTGCAACGACGACAGCAGCGCGCCGGAGCGTTCGTCGAACGACTGCGTAGCTGCCTGCAGCGACTCGCCCAGTTGCTTCGCGGCGCCTTCGAGCGCCTGCGCCACGCCTTGCTGCTGCGCTGCGGCCTGCTCGCCCGCGCGCTCCCATTGGGCTACCAGTGAGCGGGCCGTGTCTTCCATTGATGCGCGCCAGCCGACAATGCGCTGCGCGTCGGCCGCTGCCTGAGCCGCGTGGGTGTGCGCCACCGTGTCCTGCAGCGATGCGACCAAGGCCGTGGAGCGCTGCTCGAAGGCCTGGGTGGCCGCCAGCAGGGACTGGTCCAGGCGCGCTGTGGCGCCCTCCAGCGCGTCGCGCATGCCCTGCTGCTGTTCCACGGCGCGTGTGCCCGCCCGCTCCCACTGCGCCGCGAGTGTCTCGCCCATGCCCTCCATCGACCGGGTCCACCCGGCCAGGCGCTGTTCGTCGGCCGCCTTCTGGGCGGCGTGCGACTGTGCCGCGGTGTCCTGCAGGGCCGCGTGCAGCGCTGCGGAGCGTTGCTCGAACGACTGGGTCACCGACTGCAGTGCGCCATCGAACCCGCCCATCAGGCGGTCTTGCACCTGCGTGTGCTTGTCCAGCGCCGATGTCCAGGTGTCCGAGACCTGGCGTGCCGTACCCTCCCACTGGGCCGACAGCGCGTGCATCTGGGCTGCGGTGGCATCGGCCAGCCGCTGGTGCGCGCGTTGCGATTCCTGCGCCAGCTCGGCCATGGCCTGCTCGACCACGGGCCGCAGCGTTTCGCCGGCCACGCGGGCGCTGGCGCCCAGGCTGTCGTGCAGCGATGCACCCACGGCGCCCGCCAGTTGGGTGTACGCCGACGACGCCTCGGTGTGAAACTCCTTTTGCTGCGCCAGCAATTGATCGGCCAACTGGTCGTGCCGCCGGTCCAGCCCGTCCACCAGGGCCTGCAGCCGTTCGGCGATCAGCGGCATCGCTTGCGCCTGTTGCTGCAGGGCCTGGAAGGTCTCTTCGCGGCGATGGCTGGCCGAGAACGCGCGGAACACGGTGGGAATGCGTGCGTCGAGCTGGCGCACGGCCGCCAGGCGCTCGCGGCGCGCCATGGCAGACAGCAGGCCCAGCATGGCCGAGGCGGCCACGCCCGCCACCGAAGTACCGAACGACAGGCCCAGGCCCTTGATGGGCTCGGCCAGCGCGGCACGGATGCCCTCCAGACTGCCCGAGGTCTCCAGCGCAAACACCGCGCCCTTGAAGGTGACCACCATCCCGAGGAAGGTGCCCAGCATGCCCAGCATGACCAGCAACCCCACCAGATACGGCGTGAGGGCCGGCCCCGGGAGCACGGCGCGCTCCCCTTCGATGCGCTGGCGCACCGGGTGGCGCAGTGCGGCGGGCAGGCGGTCGAGCCAGGGGCCCAGGTCCACCAGAGGCTGCTGCGACCCCTCCGCCAGCGCGGCGGTCAATGCGGTGGTGCCATGGCGAAACTGCATCAGCTCGAACGCGCCCAGCACATAGACCGCGCCGATCGTCACCGTCATCGCCAGCGCCAGCGGGCTCGACCCCACGAATCCCCACCCTACCCAACCCACTGCCGCCAGGCCCAGGGCAAATACGGCAGCCATCACACTCTTGTTCATTCGTGTCGTTCCATGTTCTCGTTGCGGGCTGCTTCCAGCAGGCCCAGGATCGGTTGCAGCCGCACATGCATCTCGGCCAGAAGCAGCGCCTGCATGTCGCGCTCGAACGCGTGCAGCCACCCGCCGGGCTGCCGCCAGCGCTGTGGTTCATCCGGCAGGCCCTGGGCTGAAAGCCGCTCCTGGTGGGCGCGGCGCAATTGCACCAGGCGCCGGTCCAGGTGGGCGGACAGCGATGCCCACAGGCGCTGCTCGCGCACAAAGCTCAGTTGTTCCATCACGGTATCGAGGGCCGCCAGTTGCCGCAGGCGCCGGGAGCCCTGCGACACCCCGTGGCGCACCTGCGCGCGCAAACCCAGCAGCTTCGCATCCATCTGCTTTTGCAGGCCCAGGTAGCGCGGCGCATGAAAGCCGTACTCGGCCTCGGCCTGCGGGTCGGGCGCCTGGGCACGCGTGTTGTCGGCCCGCTCGCGGGCCGGCTTGGGGGGCACGGGTTTGGACGACGCCAGCGCCGTCAGCTCCGCCTGGGTGCCTTCGAAGGCAGCCTCCAGCGCAACCATGTCCACGCCGGCCGCGTCAGGCGCCAACGCTTGCGGAAACGAGTCGATGGCATGCAGCGACCGACTGAGCGTGACCGCATCCACCGTGCTCAGCCACTGGCCCAGCTCTTGCGCCACATCGGCACGCGCAGCCGCGCCCGCATCGGCCTGCATCCATTGCTGGAGCAGGACCACGAGTCCGGAGCTGCTGAGTGTGTGTTGCGGATACATCCCTGAGAAACCATTCACTGCGACGGCCATCCCCCAAGGGGAGTAAGCACCAGGGAACCGGTCCCCCGCGGGCAAAACCGCCTATTTTCGCAGGAACCGGCCGACCGCCCGCCGCGCGCCCCCCGGGGTTGCAGGTGTTACATCTGCGGCACACCGGCAACCCAAGGGCAACCCATGGGCATTCCGCCCCACCCGCCCTTGATGAGCGACAAGTCCGGCACGCGTATTGCATGGTCCAATCCACGTCCGCACCCCCACGGCCCTGCACTGCCCCATCCATGCCGAGTTCTCCCGCCAGCTCCGTCCCGTCCTCCACCCCACTGCCTGTGGCCGCACCGCCCGCCGCCGTGCCGCACACGCTCACCGAGGACGCGGTGGCCATCTTCACCGGCGTACTGCTCATCTCTCTGGGCGTCGCGTTTTTCACCACTGCGGGCCTGCTCACCGGCGGCACCGCAGGCCTGGCTTTCCTGCTGCACTACGCCACCGGCATCGGTTTCGGCAAGATCTTCTTCGTGCTCAACCTGCCGTTCTACTGGCTGGCATTGCGCAAGCTGGGGCGTGCTTTCACGGTCAAGACCTTCATCGCGGTGCTGCTGCTGTCGCTGCTGACGGAAATGCAGTCGCAATGGCTGCAGTTCGCGCAGCTGCAGCCGCTGTACGCCGCCATCGCCGGTGGTTTGGTCACCGGCACCGGCTTTCTGGTGCTGTTTCGCCACCGCTGCAGCCTGGGCGGCGTGGGCATTGCCGCGCTGTACCTGCAAGACCGCTACGGCTGGCGCGCCGGCAAGGTGCAGATGGCGGTGGATTGCTGCATCGTGCTGCTGGCCCTGTGGACGGTGGAGCCCGTGCGCGTGGCCTGGTCCATGGCGGGCGCCGTGGCGCTGAACCTGGTGCTGGCCATGAACCACCGGCCAGGGCGCTACATGGCGGTCTGAGGCGGACCTTCGTCGCTGCCCGGCGTGTTGCCCTGCGCGGCCGCTGCTCCACCGGTTGCAGGCGCCATGAGCCGCTGCTCGATCTCTTCCATGGGCACGGGCCGGCCCAGCAGGTAGCCCTGCCACAGGTTGCAGCCGTGGCGCTCCAGAAAGGCGCGCTGCTCTTCGGTCTCGACGCCTTCGGCGATCACGTCGATGTCCAGGCTGTGCGCCATGCCGATGATGGTCTGCACGATGAGCGCATCGGCCTGCTGGATGCCGATGTTGCGCACGAAGCTCTGGTCGATCTTGAGCTGGTCCAGCGGCAGCCGCGTGAGGTACGCCAGCGACGACTGCCCGGTACCGAAGTCGTCCATCGAAAACCGCAGCCCCAGGGCACGCAGGGCGTGCATCTTGTCGATGGTGTCTTCCACATTCTCGAGCGCCAGGCTCTCCGTCAGCTCCAGCTTGAGCTGCTCGGGCCTTGCCCCCGTCTCGCGCAGCACCGCCACCACCCGCTCCACGAAGTGGGCGTGGCGGAACTGCCGCGCGCTCACGTTCACGGCCACCTGCAGTGACGACGTTGCGGGATGGCCCTGCCAGCGCCGCAGCTGCAGGCAGGCGGTGCGCAGCACCCATTCGCCGATGGGCACGATCAAACCCGTCTCTTCCGCCAGCGTGATGAACTCCAGCGGAGCCACCATGCCCCGCACCGGGTGGTTCCAGCGGATCAGCGCCTCGGCCCCCACCATGCGCAGGCCGATGCCCATCTGCGGCTGGTAGTGCAGCACGAACTGGCCCTGCTCCAGCGCCACGCGCAAATCGCCTTCCAACGCGGCGCGGGCGGTGACCGCCGCCTGCATCATCGGGTCGAAGAAGCGGATGCTGTCGCGCCCCGCTGTCTTGGCGGCGTACATCGCCAGGTCGGCATGCTTGACCAGGTCTTCCACCGTCTGGCCCTGCGCGTCGAACAGCACGGCGCCCACGCTCGTGGTGCTGTGCACGTGGTGGGATGCCAGCTGGTAGGACTGGTTGAGCGCCAGCAGGATCTTCTCGCCCACGGCCTGGGCCTGCTCGGCCGCCTCGGTGGCCTGCCCGCCCAGGTCTTCCAGCAGCACCAGGAATTCATCGCCCCCGAGCCGCGCCACCGTGTCGCCCTCGCGCACGCAGGCGGACAGGCGCTGCGCGACTTGCTGCAGCAGCACATCGCCCATGTCGTGGCCCAGCGTGTCGTTCAGGGTTTTGAAGTGGTCCAGGTCCAGGCACAGCAGTGCGCCCAGCATGCCGGTGCGGGCACTGGTGGCAAACGCCTGCTGCAGCCGGTCCATCATCAGGCGGCGGTTGGGCAGGTGCGTGAGGGCGTCGTAGAAAGCCAGCGTCTCGATCTCTCGGGCAGCCTGGGTCCGCTGGGTCAGATCGCTGAGCATGCCGACGTAGTGCGTCAGCACGCCGCGCCCGTCGCGCACCGCCGTGATGCCCATGGAGTTCAGGCGCACCTCGCCACTCTTGCAGCGGTTCCAGATCTCGCCGCGCCATTCGCCGGTGGTGTTCAGGCTGGCCCACATGGCATCGAAGAACGATTTGTCGTGGTGGCCGGACGCCAGCAGGCTCGCCGGGCGGCCCACGGCCTCTTCCGCGTCGTAGCCCGTGAGCCGCGTGAAGGCGCGGTTGGTGCGCAGGATGATGGTGTCCGGGCCGGTCACCATCATGCCCTCCTGCGAGTCGAATGCAATGGCTGCGATGCGCAGCTCGCGCTCGTCGCGCCGGCGCGCGGTGATGTCCTTGCCCACGCCCCGGTAGCCGGCGAAACGGCCCTCGTCGTCGAACACCGGCGTGCCGCTGACGGACACCCAGTATTCCTCGCCTGACGGGGCGACGCGTTGGAATTCGAAGTCGCGGAATTCCTCTTGCCGGGCCAGTTGCGCGCGATGCTCCGCCCACTGCGCATCGCTCACGCCTGGGGAGTTCACCTCCCAGCGGGTCTTGCCGATGAGCTTGGCAGCCTCCTGCACGGGCGGGCTTTCGGAGCTGCCCTCCAGCCGCGTGAGGCGCAGCTGCGCATCCTGCTCCCAGTACCAGTCTGACGACAGCGCAGCCAGCGTGCGAAAGCGTGCGGCATTGGCCTGCAGCTGCTCGCGCGCCTGGTAGGCGTCGGTCACGTCGCTGAACACCAGCACCACCCCCACGATCTGGCCCTGCGCGTTGCGGATGGGGGCTGCGCTGTCTGCGATCTGGTACTCGGCGCCGCTGTGCGAGATGAGCGTGGTGTGGTTGCTCAGCTCCACCACTTCGCCGCCCTCCATTACCAACTGCACGGGGTCGAGCTGCGCCTGCCGGGTGCTGGCATTGACCACACGGAACACATCCCGCAGCGGCCGGCCGATGGCCTCGGCCAGTGGCCAGCCCGTCAGGCGCTCGGCCACGGGGTTCATGCGCGTGATGTTGCCTGCTGCATCGGTGGCCATCACCGCGTCGCCAATGGAATGCAGGGTGATGGCAAGGTTCTCTTCGCTCTGGCGCAGCTGGATCTCGGCGGCCTGCCGAGTGCGGGCCATGCGGTCAAAGCGCCGGCCCAGCTCGGACAGCTCGGCCAGGCCCAGCGTGCGCTCGAGCGGCACATGGCGGCCCTGCGCCAGCTCGTCGGTGGCCGCAATCAGCTGCTGCAGGGGCTGGCTGACCGCGCGCCGCACACCCACCCGCGCCAGCAGGAAGGACAGCGCCACACCCATCAGCAGAAAGGCCATGTCGATCCACATGTGCTTGTTGGCCTCGGCGTACAGCGCCCCCAGCGGCACCGTCAGGCTCATGGTGGCCACGGCCTTGCCGCGCGATTCGATCAGCGGCTGGAACACCACCAGGTGCGGCACCTTGGCCGTGGTGCGCTGCAGCACGCCCTGCCCGGACTGCAGCAGTGCGGCGCTGAACTCGGCGTCATCGTCCAGCACCGATCCCAGCTCGGCGGGGTCGGGCGGAAAGCGGGCCAGCACCTTGCCGTCGGGGTCGGTCACGCGGGCCACGGCGCCTTCGGGCAGGCCCAGGTCGGACAGGCGCCGGCTCCACCACTCCAAGCCGACCACCGCCACGGCCGCGCCCACCGGCTGCGTACTGCCCGGTGGAATGACGGGAACCGCAAAGTTCACGCTCGCCACCTGCGCCGCCCGGTCGATCTGGAAGGCCCCGACCGAAAATTCGCGTTCTGTCAGGGCCCGCTGAAAGTACGGCCGGTTGGCGACGTTCACCGGCGCCTTGAGCGGGCGGGCATTGCACAGCAGTTCCCCGTCGGCCCGGGGCACACCGATGTTCACATACAGGGGCTGCAAGGCCAGCACCTCGGCCAAAAAGACGCCGCATGCGGGTTGCGACGGATCGTGCACCTGCGGCAGCGTGGCCAGCTTGCCCAAGAAGTCCTGGGTGTACTGTATGAGCCGCTCCTGGCCCGCCACCACCGCGCGCAGGGTGAGCTGGGCCCGCTCCTGGGCGGCCGACACGCCTGCCAGCCGGTGCTCGCTGGCCTGGTGCACCACCAGTGCCGCGGCGGGGAGCGATGCCACCAGTATCAGCCAACGGATTCTGGCGGAGAGGGTGCTCCAGAGTGCGGCGATCCGAGGCGGCCACGAAGGCATCAGCGACCTTTCAGGGGGACGGGCTTTTTTGCGGGAGGACGTTGGTGGCCAGCGACAGCACCGGCGCCAGTGGCCGGACAGCGCTTGTCCATCCTAAACAAGTCCGCGCGAAATATGTACTCATATTTGCGCATGGCCGCGGCAGACCGGTGTGTAGGAAGACACCCTCACGGCTGGCCGGGTGGCATGAGCGCGGCATCGGAGCCCCGCGGACGGCTCCTTTATCATCACGGGATGCGTCGCGGCTTTCACTTCGTGCTGATGGTGGTACTGGTCCTCAGGGGCTTGATGGGCACTGCCATGGCCGCGGGCATGCTGCCGTCGGTACCGGCCAGCCCGGCACCTTCCCCAGTACACGGCGCCACAGGGGCCCACCATGCTCCCGCATCCTCTGCACAGGCCGCACCCGCGGGGGCGCCGCACGGCTTCAGCCCGGCCATTGTGGGCGTACCGGATGCCGGCCACGACCAGGGACATGAGCATGGCCATGACCACGATCATGATCACGACCACGGTCACAACAACAACGGCCAGGCACCCGCAGAGGCCTTGCCGACTGTCGCCTGCCACGGTGCAACCGACGCCACAGGCGCCTGCAGCGCGCACAGCCACCACACCAGCACCTGTTCGGCCTGCGACATCTGCCACTCGGCCATGCTCGAAGCCCCGGCAGCGCTGAGCCCCGCGCCCACGCCGCAGCGCTCGGCCTTGCCCCGCGCGTTCGCGCAGTTCGCCAGCGCCCCCGCGGCGCGCGCCATCAAGCCCCCCATCGCCTGATCTCCAACGCCCGAAGTGCGTCTGCACTCGGGGCCTGTGGCGCCTGCGTGGCGTGACTGCGCAGTTGGAGCGGCGACTTTCCCCCCTGCTGACCGAGGCACCAGCCTGCACACCGCAGCGCTGCAGCCCACGGAACGTGCGGGGCGAAAAGCGCCGAACACCGCGTGCGATCACACCACCAGACGCCCCCAGACCCCGACACCCCGGCTGCGTGCCCGCACCAGCCTGCAGCGCTCCCACGATTTCGTTGTCTGGAGATCTCCATGCGCTTTTCTGCACACCCATTTTTTCTGCGGACCTCGCGGCACACCGCGCACCTTGCGCTGATGGCGCCCTTGCTCGCGCCGCTGGCCCTGGCAAGCCCCGCACTCGTCCACGCAGCGGGCGCTGGCACCGAGCCCGCCGTCCGTCACGGGGCCGCCGACCCTGATGCGCCCACCGCCCCGCCCACCCACCAAAGCCTGGGGCCTCAGCCCCCTCTGGCCGACGCCGCAGCGCAGCCCGTGCCCTGGCCACAGGCCAACGAGGCAGTGGCCGCATTTCCCCGCGGCCATGCGGACATCCTGGCGTGGGAGGCCCGCGAGCGAGCGGCGCGCCGACCTGCAGCGCCCGCCGCGCCAAGTGCCGGACCTCACCACCACCCCGCAGCACCGGGAGGCCGGCCATGAGCCGCAGCACCCTCCCCGCCGCAACCGCGGCGCGCGCTGGCCGCCGCGCCCCCTGCCGCTGGAGCCTGCTGGCCGCGGCAGCCCTGCTCGCCGGCTGCGCCAGCGTGTCACCCGACGGCCTGCGGGGCGACGTGGCCGCGCTCACCGCCCACCGCACCGGCAGCACATCCCAGGCGGCGTTGCCTCCCGCCGGCGCTGCTGCCAATGCGCAGGCACAGCAGGCAATGCAAGCGCTGCTGGCAACGCCGCTCACGCAGGATGCTGCCGTGCGCATCGCACTCCTGAACAACCCCGGGCTGCACGCCCGGCTTGCCGCGCTGGGTGTGGCCGATGCCGAGCGCGTGCAGGCCATCACGCTGCCCAACCCGCATGTCTCGCTCGCGCGGCTTCAAAACGCCCACGAGCGCGAGATAGAACGCAGCCTGGCCTTCAACCTGCTCGACCTCGTGACGCTGCCCTGGCGCACCGAGCGGCAGGCCGAGCGCCTGCAGATCGCCACGCTGCACACGGCGCAGCAGGTGGTGGTGCTCGCGGCCGACACGCGGCGCGCCTGGCTGCGCGCGGTGGCGGCGCAGGAGGTGGCCGGCGCGCACGACCGCATGGCAGCGGCGGCCCAAACGGGCACCGAGCTGGCCCGCCGCATGGTGCGCGCAGGCAACTGGAGCCGCCTGCAGCTGGCCCGCGAGCAGGCCGTGCTGCACGAGGTGAATGCCCAGCGCGCCCGTGCCCGGCTGGCAGCCGCCACCGAGCGCGAGCAGCTGAGCCGCCTGATGGGCCTGTGGGGCCTGGCGGCGCAGCAGTACACGCTGGCCGACCGTTTGCCCGCGCTGCCTGCCGACCCGCTGCCTGCGGAGGGCCTGGAGGCCACCGCGCTGCGCGAGCGGCTGGACGTGCAGGCCGCGCGCCGACGGCTGGACACCGACGCCCGCCAGCAGGGCTGGCGCCGCGCGGGCGCCGTGTTCGGCGACATCGGCCTGGCCTATCAGCGCAACACCACGGCAGAGCGCGACACCGGCCACCGCGAGATCACCCGCGGGTGGGAGCTGGACCTGCCCCTGCCCTTGTTCGACTGGGGTGGTGCTGCCCGCACCCGTGCCCAGGCGCAGACGGAGCTCAGTGCAGCGCAGTTGCAGGACACCGCCGTGCGCGCCCGCGCCGAGGTGCGTGCCGCGTGGCTGACCTACCGCACAGCGCTCGACCTGGCGCACCAGCAGCAGGGCGAGGTCGTGCCGCTGCGCCAGTTCATCACCGACGAGACCACCCTGCGCTACAACGGCATGCTCGCCAGCGTGTGGGAGCTGCTGGCCCAGGCGCGCAGCAGCACCCAGGCCGTGGCCGATGCGATCAACGCACAGCGCGACTTCTGGCTGGCCGAGACCGACCTGCAACTGGCCCTCACCGGTACGTCGCCCGGTACGTCGCCCGGGGCCCTGCAGGGCCTGGCTTCGGGCGCCGCAGCCCCCTCCACATCACAAGGCCATTGATCATGAACCGC
The DNA here is from genome assembly GCF_964253015.1 of Acidovorax sp. LjRoot194. Lineage (NCBI taxonomy): Bacteria > Pseudomonadati > Pseudomonadota > Betaproteobacteria > Burkholderiales > Comamonadaceae > Acidovorax > Acidovorax sp. LjRoot194. The sequence continues at coordinate 3,761,901 of NZ_CAXUQB020000001.1, forward strand.
CGCCATTTCTTCTCCGGCGCGGCCACAGCCGTGGCCGCCGCATCCGTCAACAGCGTGGCCCTGGCCGCACTGCCCGAACCCGCCGTGCAGGCGAGTGCCGACACCGCGCCCCCGCTGCACCCGCCCACCGGCAGGCCCTACCACCCCGTGGTCACGCTCAACGGCTGGACGACCCCGTGGCGCATGAACGCAGGCGTCAAGGAGTTCCACCTGGTGGCCGAGCCCGTGGTGCGCGAAGTCGCCCCGGGCTTTGTCGTCAACATGTGGGGCTACAACGGCCAAAGCCCCGGTCCCACCATCGAGGTGGTCGAAGGCGACCGCGTGCGCATCTTCGTGACCAACCGGCTGCCCGAGCACACCACCATCCACTGGCACGGCCAGCGCCTGCCCAACGGCATGGACGGCGTGGGCGGGCTCAACCAGCCGGCCATCCAGCCGGGCAAGACCTTCGTCTACGAGTTCGTGGCGCGCCGCCCCGGCACCTTCATGTACCACCCGCATGCCGACGAAATGGTGCAGATGGCCATGGGCATGATGGGCCTGTGGATCACGCACCCCAAGGCTGCGCATCCGCTCATTGCGCCGGTGCAGCGCGACTACGCGTTCCTGCTCAACGCCTTCGACGTGGAGCCCGGCGCGCGCACCCCCAAGGTCAACACCATGCTGGACCACAACATCTGGTGCTGGAACAGCCGCGTCTTTCCGGCCATCAGCCCGCTGGTGGCGCGCCAGGGCGAGCGCGTGCGCATCCGCGTGGGCAACCTCACCATGACCAACCACCCCATCCACATCCACGGCCACGAGTTCGAAGTCACCGGCACCGACGGCGGCCCCGTGCCGCGCAGTGCACGCTGGCCCGAAGTGACGACCGACGTGGCCGTGGGCCAGATGCGGCAGATCGAGTTCATTGCGGACGAGCCCGGCGACTGGGCCTTTCACTGCCACAAGAGCCACCACACCATGGGCGCCATGGGGCACGACGTACCCACCATGATCGGCGTTCAGCATGAAGGCCTGGTCGGCCAGATCCAGAAGATCGTGCCCGACTACATGGTGATGGGCGAGCGCGGCATGGCCGACATGGGCGCGATGGAGATGCCCCTGCCGGAGAACACCTTCCCCATGATGACCGGCACCGGCCCCTACGGCCCGCTGGAGATGGGCGGCATGTTCACCACCTTCAAGGTGCGCGCGGACCAGGCGGCGGGCGACTACCGCGACCCCGGCGACTACCCGCAGCCGCCCGGCACCCAGGCCTATGAATGGCAGGGCACGCCCGCCAGCACACCCCCTGCCCCACGCACCAGCAACCCGGGCACCGCCCCGGGGGCGCCCAACGCCCGCAAGCCCGCGCCCGGCGGCCACGCGCACTGACCACGGAGATCCATATTCATGAATGCTATTCAATTGATAGCTGCTTGCGCTCTACTGGCAAGCGGTAGCGCCTCTTTTTCTCATGAAAACACACCGCACCACACCCGCAGCGCGCCCGCAGCCAAGGAGCAAAAGGCCTGGGGCATCGCAGGCGACGCCCGGGCGGTGGCCCGCACCATCACCATCCGCATGACCGACGACATGCGCTTCACGCCCAGCCGCATCGTGGTGCGTGAAGGCGAGACCGTGCGCCTGCGCGCCGAGAACAAGGGCCGGGTGCTGCACGAGATCGTGATCGGCACCCGGGCCGACCTGGATGCGCATGCCGAGCTGATGGCCAAACACCCCGGCATGGAGCACGACGAGCCCCACATGGCCCATGTGGGCGCGGGCCAAAAGGGCAACATCGTGTGGCAGTTCAACCGCCCCGGCGAGTTCGACTTTGCCTGCCTCATCCCCGGCCACTACCAGGCGGGCATGACCGGGACTATCACGGTGAGCCCCCCCTGAGGCGCTGCGCGCCTTCCCCCAGAGGGGGACGCCACCGGTGGCCCGGCGAAGCCGGTTCCACGGTGGCACTGGCGTTGTGCTGTGCCGGTTTCGACCGGCGGTAGCGGATTGAGGTCCCACGGACACGGAACATTCACGAACGAAGAGAGAAAGAAGGCACCCCATGCAACACCCGACAACCGGCAACCGCCGCACTTGGCTGGCCCGCAGCGCGGGCCTGCTCGTCGCAGGCGCCCTGCCCCTGGCCACACCTGCAGCGGCCCCCACCCCCCTGGAAGTCTGGAAAGACCCGAACTGCGGCTGCTGCCAGGACTGGCTGGACCACATGCAGGCCCATGGCTTTGCCGTGAAGGTCCATGACACGGGCAACAACGCCGTGCGCGCCCGCCTGGGCCTGCCGCCCCAGCTGGGCTCGTGCCACACCGCGCTGGTGGGCGGCTATGTGGTCGAAGGCCATGTGCCCGCCAGCGACGTGCGCGCCCTGCTGCAGCAAAAGCCCAAGGCGCTGGGCCTGGCGGTGCCCGGCATGCCCGTGGGCTCGCCCGGCATGGACGGCGCCGCCTACGGCAACCGCCGCGACCCGTACGACGTGCTGCTGGTGCTGCGGGACGGCAGCACCCGCGTGTTCAACAACTACCACCGCAAGGCATCCACATGACGAACATCGCCATCACCCTGACCGCCAGCCTGCTGATCCTGGCGTCGGCGCCTGCCCTTGCGCAGACCCCGGCACAGGCCTCTGCAGCCACGGCGAGCGACAGCCACAGCGCCCACGGCATCCACAGCACCGACGGCGCGCGGCAGCCTGCATCGGCGGCACCTCAGGCACCGCTGAGCGAGGGCGAGATCACACGCTGGGACCCGCGCACCCTGCGCGTCACGCTGCGCCACGGCGAGATCCAGAACCTGCAGATGCCGCCCATGACCATGGTGTTCCGCGTGCAGGACGCTGGCGTGGTGGGCAGCCTGCAGGCGGGCGACAAGGTGCGGTTTCGGGCCGAGCAGGTGGGCGGTGCCTACCAGGTGGTGCATATCGAAAAGGCGCCGTGACCTGGCCTGCCGGCCGCTGACGCCACGCCAGCGCGGCGCGGCACCAGGGCTCCATAATCGGCAGCCATGAGTTCCCACGCACTGGCCGGCGACGCCGGCAGCATCACCCGCGTGGCCGGCATCGAAGTCGGCCACTTCACCGAAACCCGCCGCCCCACCGGCTGCACCGTGATCATCACGCGCGACGGCGCCGTGGGCGGCGTGGACGTGCGCGGCGCAGCGCCCGGCACGCGCGAGACCGACCTGCTCGACCCCTCCAACCTGGTGGACAAGGTGCACGCCGTCATGCTGGCCGGTGGCAGCGCCTGGGGGCTCGATGCCGCCAGTGGCGCGGTGCGCTGGCTGGAAGAGCGCGGCATCGGCTTCGACGTGGCCGTGGGCCGCCTGCCCATCGTGCCGGGGGCCGTGCTGTTCGACCTGCTGGTCGGCGACATGCGCATCCGCCCCGATGCAGCGGCTGGTTACGCCGCGTGCGACGCCGCCTCCACGGCCGACCCGGCGGAAGGCAACGTGGGCGCGGGCACGGGCGCGGCGCTGGGCAAGATCTTCGGTATACAGCGCGCGATGAAAGGCGGCATCGGCACTGCGTCCGTCACGGTGGATGGCATCACGGTGGGCGCGCTCATTGCCTGCAACGCGCTGGGCGACGTGGTGGACCCCGACACCGCCCAGGTGATTGCCGGCGCCCGCACCGACGACGGCCTGCGCCTGCGCGACACGCGCCGCGCCCTGCTGCGCGGCGACCCGCCCCAGCCCTTGCTGGCGGGCACCAACACCACCATCGGCGTGGTCGCCACCGATGCCGTCATCACCAAGGTGCAGGCCCACCGCCTGGCCGTGGCCGCGCACGATGGCCTGGCGCGCAGCATCAACCCCGTGCACACCATGTCCGACGGCGACACGCTCTTCAGCCTGGGCACCGGCCGCGCCGGCAAGAGCCTGGGCATGATGGTGCTGGCCACCATGGCGGCAGAAGCCACCGCCATCGCCACCGCGCGCGCAGCGCGTGCCGCGCGGTCGATCACGACGGCCGAAGGGCTCTACCTGCCTTGCGCGGGCGACCTGGGTCGATGAAGGGCGGGGCTCCGCCACCCTGCCCCCACCCCTACACCGCCGCGTCGAGCGCCTGCATGCCGGCGTGCCCGAGCCGGTAGCTCAGCCGGTCGGCCACCGGGGGGGCGAAGCATTCATAGAACCCAATGTCACGGTGGTTGGAAGTGTTCACATGCGTCCCGTGCGGCCAGCGCGCCGCGCGCTACGCCGGGCCAGCCACAGCACCACGCCTGTCACGCACAGCACCGCCACCGCCACGCCCAGCACAGTGACCAGGATGCGCCCCGGCAGCCCCGCGATGCGCCCGGAATGCAGCGGAAACTGCAGGCGCATGAACAAGTCTCCGGCGCTGCCCTCGCCCGGCACGCGCTGCCCGGCCAGCGCGCCGGTATCGCCGTCGAAGTACAGGCGCGGCGGGCCCAGGCCCGCGCGGCTGATGCCGGGCACGTAGAAATCGACGCCGTACAGGCCGAACGCGGGCCGGTAGGTCAAAAAGCCTGGCGGGTCGGGCCAGCCCCGGCGCAGGCCTTCGGCGCGCGCACGCTCCACGATCGCGGCCCTGTCGACGGCCGGTGGTACGGCGCGCTGCGCGGGGCCACGCGGTACCCGGTCATCGAACGGGCTCGGGCTGGTGCGCGAGACCAGATTGACCAGCGGCTCCATCACCTCGTCGTGCAGGTTCATCGCCACCGACGTCACGGCCAGCACCAGCATGAGCGCCCAGGTCCACACGCCGCCCGAGCGGTGCAGGTCGAAGTTGATCGCCTGCCCGCCCCGCGCCCACCGGAATCGCAGCGACTTGCGCCAGGCCGACAGGCGCGGGAACGACAGCCACAGCGCGATGAAGCAGTCCACCGTCCACAGCATCGCCACCGCGCCCAGAAACCACACCGCCCAGTCCACACCCCAGGCGCGCGGGAGGAACAGGGTGTGGTGCAGCTTGTACAGAAAGGGCACGATGTTCTCGCGCGCCAGCGATGCCTCGCCCCAGGTGCGCCGGCCCTGCACCTGCGCGGTGGCAGGGTGCACGGCGATCTGGTCGAACCCCAGCGTGTACGGCTTGCCGGTGGCGGGGTCGGTGCGGGGCTCCACCATCATCACCAGTGTCTGCCCCGGCGGCGCGGCCAGGGGCAGAAAGCTCACCTGCCATTGCGGGTGCGCGGCCTCCACGCGGCGCGCGACTTCGGTGGCGGTCAGCCGCGGCGCGTCCGAGGGGACCGCACGGTGAAAGCCGGGGTTGAGCCAGCGGTCGAGTTCATGCTCCCACGCGATGACGGAGCCCGTGAGCCCGGCCACCGCCAGGAACACGGCCATGAACAGGCCCGCCCAGCGGTGCAGCAGTACCAGCAGCTTGCGCATCAAGTGGTCAGATAAAGGTCGCACTCGCCTGAGGCCTGCGCGCTGCGCGAGGCGCACGCCAGCGACCGCCGCGCAAGGGCCGCCTCAGCTGCACAGCAGCATTTCACGTGCGTGCGCTGGCGGTGTCCCCTTTCCCGAATGGCGCAGCCATTCGAGAGAAGGGGGAAGGCGCGAAGCGACTCAGGGGGATGCTTTAGAACCGGTACGCGGCAGTCACCCGCACTTCACGCCCGAAGCCCAGCGCGCAGAACTGCGCACCGCCCCGGAAGGTGTTGCACTGGGTCTTGTAGCGCTTGTCGGCCAGGTTGGTCACGTTGACCGACAGGCGCCAGGCGCCGACGTCGTAGGCGGCCATGGCATCGAACAAGGTGTAGCTGTCATTCATGGGCAGCGGGCCGGTGGCCACGCGCAACTCGCCGGGCGCGGCGCTGATGTGGCGCGCGCCCAGGGCCAGCTCCAGCGGGCCGCGCTGGTACTTGCCCCACAGCGACGCCACGTGCTCGGGCGTGGCGCCGGGGCGCTCGCCCACCTCCAGCGCGTTGTTGCTGCGGGTGACCTTGGCGTTCAGGTACGTGTACGCGCCGATCACCGAGAAGCCGCCGCCCACGTCGCCCGAGCCCTGCAGCTCCAGCCCGCGGCTGCGCACTTCGCCAGTCTGCACATCAAAGCGCGGGTTGATGGTGGACGGCGTGCGCACGTTGCGCTTGCGCAGGTCGAACGCCGCGGCGCTGAGCGTGTAGCCCGCGTTGGCCGGCGCATAGCGCACACCCACCTCGGCCTGTTTTGCCGTCTCGGGCTCGTACGGCGCGCCGTTGGCGTCCACTGCCGTCACCGTGGTCAGCGGCGGCTGGAAGGCCGTGTTGAAGCTCACGTACGGCGCCAGGCCGTTGGGCGCCAGGTAGATGGCGCCCGCGCGGCCCGTGAAGGCGCTGTCGCGCCGGTCCACGTGCGTGGTGGCGAAGGGCGCGGTGCCGGTCAGCCGCGCGTCGTACTGCGTGTCGATGTGCGCCGTGTCGTAGCGGCCGCCCAGGCTGAGCACCCAGCGCTCGGAGAGCTTGATCTGGTCCTGCAGGTACAGGCCCACCTGGGTGTTGCGCGCCAGGGCCCTGTCGCTCAGGAAGTTGTCGGCCCAGTCAGGTTGCACGTAGACGGGGTTCACCAGGTCGATGGGCGCCACCGCGCCGTTGAGCGACTGGATGCGCCAGTCGAGCTTGGAGTGGTAGTAGTCCAGGCCCGCCAGCAGCTGGTGCGAGACGTCACCGCTCTTCAAGCGCGCCTCGACGTGGGTGTCGACCACCAGGGTCTTTTCGGCATCGGGCCGCACCATGGCCAGGCGCGCCATGCTGCGCTGGTCGGCCAGCAGGCCGCGGTTGCGCATCTCCAGGCGGTGGTTGCTGCCGTCGAGGTAGCGCAGGTTGTGGCGCACCGTCAGCGCGTCGTTGAAGGAATGCTCGAGCAGGTAGCCCAGCGAGTACGCACGCTTGTGGTGGCCGGAGCCGGGGCCGTTGACGTTGATGCGCTCGTTGGCCGCGCCGAACGGCGTGTTGCGGTAGTAGGGAATGATGTAGCCGGTGTCGTCGTCCTGGTAGTGCGCCAGCAGCGTGAGCGTGGTGCGGTCGCCCTGCAGGGTGAGCGCGGGGGCCACGTAGGTGCGGTCGGCGCGCAGGCCGTCCCATTGCGTGCCGGCCTCACGCCGCAGCACCGTGAGGCGGCCCAGCACGGTGCCTTCAGCGTTGAAGGCGCCGCCGATGTCGGCAGTGACCTGGCGCCGGTCATGGCTGCCCAGCTCCAGCCCCACCTCGCGCTGCATGCCGGCACGCGGGCGCTTGGTCACCGCGTTGATCAGGCCGCCCGGGGCCGACTGGCCGTACAGCACCGAGGCCGGGCCATGCACCACTTCGAGCCGCTCCAGTCCATAGGGCTCGAGGTTGGTCATGAAGCCGTTGTGGATGAGGCGCATGCCGTCGCGGTACAGGCCGGTGCCGGTGAGGTAGAAGCCGCGCACGGACACATCGTCGTCGGTGATGCCGTAGTCCGCCGGGCGCACGCCCGCGCTGTACCGCACGGCCTCGGCCACGCTGGAAATGGCCTGGTCGCGGATCTGCGTGGCACCGACGGTGGAGACCTGCTGCGGGGTCTCCAGCACGGGCACGTCCATCTTGGTGGCGCCCGCGCCGCGCGTGGCACGGTAGCCCTCCACCGGGCCCCAGGCGGATTCGCGCTCGGCCGTCACGCGCACGGCGGGCAGCTGGGTGTCGGTGGCGGATGGAGATGACGCTGCGGCCGGACTGGCGGCTGCGCGGCGCAGCGTGTAGCCGCCACCCGAGCGCGCCACCGCCTCCAGGCCCGTGCCTGTCAGCAACCGAACAAAGCCTTGTTCCACCGCCACACTGCCCTGCAGCCCGCCGCTGCGCAGGCCTTCGGTCAGCGCAGGCTCGAACGACAGCGTGACGCCTGCAGCCCCCGCAAAGCGCGATAGCGCCGGGCCCAGGGGGCCTGCGGGAATGTCGTAGGCACGCGGTGCCGGGGCGGCCACGGTGCCTGCAGCGCCAGCGCCAGATGACTGGGCACCTTGGGCCATGGCGTGAAATGGCAGTGAGGAGGCCGTCAGCGCCAGGCCGAGACACAGTGCCTGCGCGGCGCGTGCGGGCGCTGTGGCCACAGCAGGGCGTGGATGGTGGTGGGCCAGCGGCGGCTGGCCGCGCAAAGCGTGCGGCAGGTGCGATGCGTGTGATGGGTGCGCCATGCGCGTTCTCCTCGGAGTTGGTATCGGTCAGAAAGCGGTGTTCCGATACCTGCCGTGTGAACGCGAAAAAAGTGACACGGTTTGAATGATATTTTTCAAAGGCCGTTCATGGCGATGGATCCCAAATGCCCTGAACACCCCTCCCCTCGCCGTACGCTGCGACCGCTCGCAGGGCCGGGCCCCGTCAGGCCGGCACCAGCGTGACCCAATAACGCGTGCGCATGACCACCTGCACGGGCAGGGTCTCGCGCAGCATGGCCAGGATGTATTCGGTGTCCTGCAGCTGGAACGCGCCGGAGATGCGCAGACCCGCGACCTGCGGGTCGCAGCGCACCACGCCCGGACGGTAGCGCGAGAGCTCGCTCGCAAAGTCGCTCAGCCGCATGCTGTCCGCATACAGCACGCCCTGCGTCCATGCCAGCGCTTGTTCGCTCAGCGCCGCCACAGCCTGCACGCCATCCTGAGTGAAGCTGCACTGCTCTCCAGCGCGCAGCACCCGGCCCGTGCCCTGGTGCGGCGTGATCTCCACCGCACCCTCGGCCACCCCCACGCGCGCCTCGCCGGCATCGCCCAGCCGCACCGCAAACCGCGTTCCCAGCGCACGCAGCCAACCCTGGGGTGTCTCCACGCGAAAGCTGCGGTGGCCGCCCGCATCGGCCCCGGTGGTAATGAGCACCTCGCCCGCCCGCAGGCGCACCAGGCGCTCCTGCGGGCTGAAGGCGGCGTCCAGTGCGGTGGCGGTATTGAGCATGACGCGCGAGCCGTCGGCCAGGACCACGCTGCGCTGCTCGCCGACCGCTGTGCGGTGGGCCGCCGTCCATTCCTGCCAGGGCAGGTGGCGCCAACCCAGGAAGGCGGCGGTGGGGGCCGTGCCCACCCATGCCAGCACGCGCAGTGCGGCGCGCCGGTTGGTCCCGCGCCGCGCGGTGGCCAGCACGGGCATCCCCAGAGGAGCGGGCACTGCGCCAAAAGTGCGGGACATCCGCTCTGCCCGCTGCCAGGCCATTTCGTGGGCAGCGTCCTGGGCGCGCCAGTGTGCAAGCGCCTGCCAATCGGCCGGCTGGGCCTGGCCCGAATGAAGGCGCACCAGCCATTGCGCGGCCTCTCGCAGCACGGCGCGGCCAGGCGCGCTGGGGTCGTTGTCTAGCGGGCGGGCATGGGATGCGCCCGGCCCTCGCCCTGCTCCTTGCGGGTCTGCGTGTGGCGGCCCGCCGGCGCGGCCGTTCATGCCATCGCGAGCAGGCAGCATTCAAACCCCTGCGCCATGTAGCGCTTGACGGTGCGCTCGCTCACCTGCAGCTCCTGCGCGATCTCGGCATAGCCCAGGCCTTCGAGTTGCGACAGCAGGAACGCATGCCGCGCCTTGGGTGCCAGGCTCTCCAGCATGGCGTCGATGGCATGGAGTGCCTCCAGAATGAGCGCGCGCTCTTCGGGAGATGGCGCCATCGGTTCGGGCATGAGCGCCAGCGCATCCGCGTAGGCCAGCTCCAGCGCCTGGCGGCGCCAATGGTCGGACACCAGGCCCTTGGCGATGGTGGTGAGGTAGGCCCGCGGCTCCCGCACGCCCTGCAGCACCTGCGGGCGCAGCAGCACCCGCACAAACGTGTCCTGCACCAGGTCGGCCGCCTCGTCCCTGCAGCCGAGCCGCCGGTACAGCCAGGCACGCAGCCAGCCGCTGTGGTCGCTGTACAGGGTGTGCGGGGAGTGAACCTGGCTGGCGTCGGCGGCGGTCATGCAGATCCAAGTGCAGGGGTGGTGATGACGCCATTATATTGAGAATAATTCTCAATACCAAATGGTATCAAACTCCTACTTCACCCTCTGCATGTAAACGCACGGAATATTCGAGCAAACAAATGTAAAAAACAATACAAACAACTGATTATTCGCCGCAACTATCAATTAAAAACTGGACGTACGCACCGTTGCAGTGCACCCTGAGGCTGGACAGGTTCACCACGCAGGGCGCGCATCACGTGTGTCTTGGCGTTTCTTCTTCAATTTTCCTTGAGGAGAAGGCAATGCAAGCATCACGACGAGCGCAACCACCGGTTGGTTCATCAACGACAAGCGCTAGCGCGCACGGTCTGCACACAGTGCAGAAGCTGCGGGGGGCCGGCATCATCCTGGCCTGCTGCGCATGGGCTTGCACCGCTGGCGCGGACACGCTCACCGGCAATCTGCAATCCCAGATCCAGCTCACGGCCGGCTGCATGATTGCCGGTAGCTCCGGGGCGGCATCGGGGGTCAACTTCGGTACGCTGGACTTCGGCACACGGCCCAGCACGTTTACCGGCACGGTGCAGGCCACCGCATCCGGCGGCGAAAGCGTGTCGGGCCCCACGCAGCTGGTGTGCTCGCCGGATGTGCTGGGCATCAGCATCCAGGTCGGCCCTGGCAACTACGCGGGCCTGGGCGGTGCCATCGGTGCCGGCACCCGGGCCATGCGCAACGGCAACACCGCCGCGTACATCCCCTACGACGTGTACCGCGACGCCGGCCACACGCAGGTCTACCCGCTGGCCGCAGCCATCGCCGGGATCGCGGTGCCTGCCAATGGCGCGGCGTTTCCGCTTCCGATCTACGGTCAGATCAACAAGACCGACCCCACGGCACTCCCAGCAGGCATGTACATGGATACGCTGCAGGTCACTGTGACCTACTGATTCTTTCGCGCCTCTTCCACCGCAGGGCACGGGCGGGACCGCCCACCACCCAGCCCGCGGCAACACCACGGCTGCGCACAACAGCCACAGGGAGATCCCGATGAAGAAAATCATGCAAGCCATTGCAGGGGTGAGGCTGCGCGCGAAGCGCCTCACCACTGCGCAAACACCGCTCAAGCTGGTGCGGGCATCCCGCCTGGCGCTGCTGCTGCTTCCAGCGGCTGCCCTGGCGGCCACCATCCCTACCAGCCCTACGTTCACGGTGTCGGCGTCCGTGGTGCGTGGCTGTGTGGTCTCCGGTAGCACCAGCCAGGTCAGCGGTATTGCGTTTGGCAGCATCAACTTCGGCAGCCACCCCGCGCTGCAGACGGGCAGCATGCAAACCATGGCCGGCAGCAGCATGGGGGGCCAGGCCAAGCTGGTGTGTACCCCGGGGACGGCCGTGCAGATCAGCATCGATGGCGGGCAGCACGGACAGGGTGTGCAGCGGCGCATGTCCAACGGCGCAGGCAAGTACGTGCCCTACCAACTCGATCTCGTGCAGGGCGTCACCGCTCCGCTGGTGCCCAATGTGCCGGTGGGCCTGGTGATCGACGCCACGCCGCTGGCCCTGCCCGTGCGCGGCACCGCCACGCTGCCGGGCTCTACGGCCGCAGCGGGCATCTATGCGGACACCGTGCAGGTGACGCTGTCATGGTGAGCGCAAGCACCACCAATAGCCGCTTGCGCCCGTGGCACGCCGCGGCGCCGTGGCTCTGCGCACTGTGGCTGGCCCTGGCCTCTGCGGCGCCCGTGAATGCCGCCACGCCGCTGATGATCTGGCCGGTGGACCCGATGATCACCGAGGAGCAGCAGGCGGTGGCCGTCTGGGTGGAGAACCGGGGCGTGGCTGCGGTGTCGCTGCAGGTGCGTGTCATGGACTGGAGCCAGACCGAAGGCGAGGAGTTTCTCTCGTCCCAGAAAGAGGTCGTGGCAAGCCCCCCGATCAGCGTGATCCCGCCGGGCAAGCGGCAGATGGTCCGCCTGATCGCGTCGCAGCCGGTGCCACCGGAACTGGAAGTGGCCTACCGCGTGCTCATCGACGAGCTGCCCGCGCCCGATGACCAGGCTGCATCGGATGCGCAGAGTGACGCGGGCATGGGCATACGGCTCAAGGTGCGCTACGCCATCCCGCTGTTCGTATACGGCCGCGGCGCGCAGCCATTCAGGGCCACGCATTCGCAGGCACAACGCGGCAGCAAGGGCAAGCCGCTGCCACCGGACCTGACCTGGAACACGGTCAAGGACGGCAAGGCGCACCGCCTGGTGGTGCGCAACAAGGGCAAGGGGCACGCGCGCATCACGGCCGTGCGCTGGGGCACCCGCGCACCGCGGCCCGATGTGACCGTCAATGAAGGGCTGATGGGCTATGTGCTGCCCAACAGCCTGATGCGCTGGGAACTGGAGGCGCCACCGCCCGGCGACCCGGTGCTCAAGGCCAACATCAACGGGCATGAGACCCTTGTGCCCCGTGGCGAGTAGTGAGCGCGCCTCCCTGTAAATCCGCGCCGGGCGTGCCCTGGTGGCCAGCAGTCTCGTGCCGGCGCAGATATCGGCCGGCACCGTGACGGCACCGGCCCCGCCCGCGGGCCACCCTGCTGCGGCACCGGTGCAGCATGCGCTGGCGGTGCCGCCCGCCATGCCGTCCGCTGCATCGCCCCAGTCGCCGTGGGATGCACCTGCGACCGCGTGGCCGCCGCCTCCGGGCGCTTCGCTGCTGTACCTGGATGTGCAGATCAACGGGCAGCCCCAGGGGCAGCTGGTGGAGGTGGTGCAGAACGGGGACGACTTCGAGATCGAGGCCAAGACGCTGCGGCGCATGCACATCCACAACGCGCAGCCCCGCAACACGCGCCTGGCCGTGAATCGGCTGCCCGGTGTGTCGGTGGAATACGAGCCGCTCACCCAGCAGCTGTCGCTGACGGTGCCGCCGCAATGGCTGCCCATGCAGCGGCTGGCCGACGAAACGCCGCAGGAGTCGCCCGACAGCACGACCGGCAGCGGCTGGCTGTTGAACTACGACATCTACAGCACGCATTCGCGCAGGCACTCCCTCACATCGCTGTGGTCGGAGCAGCGGTACTTCAGCCCCGACGGGGTGGTCTCCAACACTGGGCTGGTGCGCCTGCAGGTGCGCGACGCCACCCGAGGGTATGTGCGCTACGACACGCGCTGGACGCGCACCGACACAGGCACCGCCACCGAGGCAATCTACGGCGACATCGTCAGCGGCTCCCTGCCCTGGAGCACGTCGGTGCGCCTGGGCGGGGTGCAGTGGTCGCGCAACTTCGGGGTGCGGCCCGACCTGGTGACCTACCCCCTGCCCCAGTTCGCCGGGCAGGCCGCAGTGCCGTCGGCGGTGGACCTGTTTCTCAATGGATTCAAGGCCTTCAGCAACCGGGTGGCACCGGGCCCTTTCACGCTCAGCGAGATGCCGCTGGTCAGCGGCGCGGGCACTGCGTCGGTGGTCACCACCGACGCGCTGGGCCGACAGGTGTACACCACCATCCCGTTCTATGTCCACCGCGAACTGCTGCGGCCCGGGTGGACGGACTATTCGCTGTCGCTGGGCGCGCTGCGCCGCGACTACGGCGTGCGCAGCTTCTCGTATGGTCGGCCCGTTGCCACGGGCGTGTACCGCCAGGGGCTGTCGGATGTACTCACGCTGGAGGCCCAGGCCCAGGTGGGCAAGGGCCTGGGCGTGGCCGGTGTGGGGGGGCTGGCGGGGCTGGGCATGATGGGCATCGCCAACGCGTCGATCACCCGCGGCTACACATCGCGCTCAGGCAGCGGCTGGCAGTACAGCACCGGCTGGCAGTACAACACGCAGCGCGCGGGCATTTCGCTGCAGCAAAGCGGGCGCACGGCGCGCTTCGGCGATGCCAGCACCTATGCGGACGACGGCTATCAACTGCCCCGGCGCACCCGCCAGTTGAACCTGAGCTGGACGCTGGGCAACGGGGCCATTTCCGCAGGCTGGATCGACACGCGCAGCGCCCGCAGCGAGCGCAGCCGCATCGCGTTTGCGAGCTACAGCGCACCGGTGCGCAACAACACCTACCTCACCGTGACGGCGGGGCGTACGCTGGAAACCGGCGAGAACCAGTTGCGGCTTCAGCTGACCTACTTTCTCGGCAACAAAGCCACCGTGCAGGTGGCGTCCGGCAGGACACGCGGGTCGACGCAGACCTATGCCAGCTACCAACGCTCCCTGCCCACGGAAGGCGGGTGGGGCTGGAACGCGGCGCACACGCTGTCGGGCGGGCCCGAGCGCTACGGCCAGGCCGCGGTGCAGTACCGCAACGGCACCCTTGCGGTGGAAGGCGGCGTGAGCACCAGCGCGGGCCAGACCACGCAGTGGGGAGGACTGGCCGGATCGCTGGGCGTCATCGACGGGCATCTGTTTGCGGCCAACCGGGTGCACGACGGTTTCGCGCTGGTGTCCACCCAGGGTATGCCCGACGTGCCGATCATGTATGAGAACCAGTTGGCGGGTTACACCAACGCACAGGGCTACCTGCTGGTGCCGAGCGTGCCCGCCTACTACCCAGGCCGTTACGCCGTAGACCCACTGACGCTGCCGCCCGACGTGGACATCCCGGCGCTGGAGCGGCGCATGGCGGTGTCGCGCAATGCGGGCATGCTGGTTCAGTTGCCGGTGCTCAAGATGCGCACCGCCACCATCACCCTGGTAGACCAGGACGGCAAGCCTGTGCCCGCTGGAAGCGCAGTGCACCATGCGCCCGGGGGCACGCACACCGTGGTGGGCTGGGACGGCGTGGTGTACCTGACCGTGCTGCACCCTCGCAACCAGCTGGTGGTGCGCACGCCCGAAGGCGCCGAGTGCCGGGCCGAATTCAGCGAGGCCGACTACGCCGCGGCCCGCGACCTCGTCGTGCCATGCGCAAAGCCCACGGGCGCTGCGCAGAAAGGAGCCACCCGTTGACCCGACCTGCCGCCCCGCTTGCCCCGCCCGCCCGGCCCATCACCACAGCCGCTGCGCACGCGCCGCATGGCAGCCCCGCACGTCCGCCGGCCGTGAGGGGATGGCTAGCCGTGTGGGTGGGCCATGTCTTGCGCAAGGCCTGTTCAGCGCACTGGTGGCGCCTCGGGCTTGCCGCGGCCCTGGCGATGTGCTCGCTGCAGGCCGCCGCCGTGTGCACGCCGGTGGAAAGCAGCGGCGTGCTGGGTTCACACCCTTCGCAGCGCGTGCGCACGGGCTCGCCCATCACGTCCACGGCGGAGTTCCGGTTTGGTTGCGGCGCAGTGGTGCTGGCGCTGCTGTCGACACCGACCCTGAAGGCCAAGATCACCACACCCGTGACCGGACTGACCCTGAAGAACACCACGAACAGCGCCATCACCGTGCCCTATGAAATATCTCCTTTGGGCGGTGGCACGTTCACATCAGGGCTGCTGATCCTGGACCTCAACAACATCAACGTGGTGTCCTTGCTGAGCAACAACCAGGCGATCATCGGCATCAAGATCAGCACGCTCCCGGGCGCCAACGTGCCCGCCGGTACGTACACCGACAACATCACCGTGAACTGGACGTACGCCAACATCTGCGAGGGCATTGCGGTGGGCAACGCCTGCGTGGGCAACCTGCGCACGGGCAGCACGGACCGCACCATCACGGTCACGCTGGTGGTGACGAACGACTGCACCATCACGGCGCCCAACGTGCAGTTCGGCTCGGCACCGCTGCCCAGCGCCTTTGGCACCGTCTCGCAGAGCATCACGCTGCTGTGCACCAAGGGCATCACCTACACGGTCGGGCTGGACATGGGCTCCTACGCCAGCGGCGCGCGGCGCCAGATGGCCAGCGGGGTCAACCGGCTGCAGTACAACATCTTCAGGCAGGACCAGTCGGTCTGGGGGCCACTGGCCGGCGCACGCGTGCCCAGCGTGGGCGTGGCTGACGGGCTCACGCCCCAGGTGATCCCGTACACCGCCACCATCTACGCCGACCAGCCCGCCGTGCCGCAAGGCAGCTACAGCGACAGCGTGAAGGTGGACGTGCAGTTCTGAGCGCCGCGCGGTACAGAACTTTCAACAAGGCCCGCGAACCGCAGCACAATAGCCAGACCAAACCTCGGCCCGATGCACCAGCACACAGGCCCTGCGCAACGCATCGTGATGGCCGCCCCCCACAGACTGCAAAGAAGGAGAACTCCATGAAATACCCCGCTCTTCGGAAACACGCCTGGCTGCTGTGCCTGCCCTTGCTGGTGAATCCTCTGGGCGCTCAGGCCCAGGACCAGCTGGTGGATCTGCGCTCCAACGGCAGCTACACCTCCTACCGCCTTGCAGACGACACCACCCAGGTGGACCTGGTGGAGCAGACGCAGGGAGCGTGCCGCTTCAACCGCACCTGGGGCTACGACCTCACCAACCGCGAGCTGTGGACCAACGGCGGCTGCGGCGGGCGGTTCAAGGTCTCGCGCAGCTATGCGTCCGGCAACAGCAACGGCAGCGGCTCCAACGCCGGTGCCGCGGTTGCCGCGGTGGCTGCGATTGCGGGCATCGCCCTGTTGGCCAACCACAACCGGCACGACGACGACCGGCGCCCCGAGTACCCGGACCCTGGCTACGGCGGCCGCGGTGGCGAAATCCGCGTCGACGGGCGCCTGTGCCTGGACGTGCGGGGCGGCAAGTTCCAGCCCGGCACCTCGCTTCAGGTGTATGAATGCAACGGCACCGCGTCGCAGCGGTTTGCCGTGGGTCGCGGGGGTGAGATCCGCGTGCGCGATTTGTGCGTGGACGTGGACCGTGGCGACCCGCGCGATGGCGCACGGGTGGTGCTGTGGTCTTGCTCGGGCTCGCGCAGCCAGAGCTGGACATCGCGCGGCGGCCAGATCGTGAGCAACCTCAACGGCAAGTGCCTGGACGTCGAAGACGGCCGCGTGCGCCAGGAAGCCGCTGCCATGGTGTGGTCCTGCAACCGCAGCCCCAGCCAGCGCTGGTGGTGGTGAGCGAGGAGACGAACACCATGAAAAGCACCCAGACCATGACTTACTCTTCCCTCCTCGCGGCCCGCTCGACCCCCACCGCCAGCGCAGCCAGCGCAACCAGTACCGCCCGCGCGGGCCGCGCAGGTCACGCCAGTCGCGCAATGGCGCTGGGCGTAGGCGCTCTGGCAGTGGCCGCAGCGTGGCTCGCCCTGTCCGGTACAGCACGTGCTGCGGACGCCCCGGTGTCGTCCCCTGCAGTGCCACAACGCCCCGCAGCGGCAGCCGCAGGCCACGGGCATGCGCATGGGCATGGCCACAAGGCGCCCGCCAAGCCGCGCGGGCAGCGGCTGCAGGCCATCTGCTCTGCAGCGGACCTGAACCACGACGGCAGCGTGTCGCTCGACGAGTTCCACCAAGACATCGTCCAGAGCTGGCACAGCCTGTCGCCCGACGCCACAGGCTATGTGCAGCTTGCAGACCTGGCCCAGGTGCCGGGCATGGGCAAGGGCCGTGTGAAGCGGCTGGCCGCCAGCGACAAGGACGGCGACGGCAAGCTGTCGTTCAAGGAAGTGGTCGAAACCCGCATGGCTTACTTCGAAGCGGCGGATACGAACCAGAACGACGAGTTGTCGATTGACGAGTGCGTGGCCTACGAGCGCCAGCGGCGCGGCAGCAAGCAGTAGGCGAACTCTGGGGCGGCGCCGCCCCCCTCCTCCGCCCCTATCGCCTCTCGGGACTTGCGCGCAGCTCACGCCGAACTGGAGTGGCCCCATGCTCTTCAAGGCACGGATAATCCCAGCAACCCGCCACACCTCGCGGCTCCGTAGCCCTGCCTGCGCCGCATGAGCCACCCGCAGCCAGGCTGGCAGCGAAACCGCCGCTCAGAGATCGCGCTCCATTCCCCATCCGACACCCATGCCCCAGGCTTTTCGAAATACCTTTCTGACCTTGCGCGATCTCATTGCTTCGGCAGGCCCGCTGGCCTTTCTGGCGATCGGGCTGCTGATACTGGCGTACTGGTGGCTCAATCCCAACCCCCCCAAGAAGGTCACGCTGGCCACCGGCCCCGCGCAGAGCGCGTATGAAGAGTTCGGCAAGCGCTACCAGAAAGCCCTGGCGGTCGATGGCATCGAGGTCGTGCTGCTGCCCAGCGACGGCTCGTCGCACAACCTGCAGCTGCTGCGTGACGGCCAGGCGGACGTGGCCTTTGTGCAAGGCGGCACTGCTCAGTTGCTGCCCGACGATGCGGATCAGCTCGTGTCCCTGGGCAGTTTGTTCGTGGAGCCGGTCTGGCTGTTCTACCGCACCGATGCCGCTGAGCGCGCCTACAACACGCCCCGGCTCGACAGCCTGCGCCAGCTGCGCGGTTGGCGGGTGAATGTGGGCTCTGACGGGAGTGGCGTGCCCAAGCTGATAGAGACACTGCTGGAGGCCAACAAGGTGGAGCCCGGCACCGTGAAGATGAGCCGGCTGGAGCAGACGCCGGCTACCGTGGATTTTCTGGCTGGCAAGCTGGATGCGTTGGTGTTCGCCTCCGCCCCTGAATCGCTAATGGTGCAGATGTTGCTGCAGACGCCTGGCGTGCAGTTGCTCGATTTTGCGCAGCACGAGGCCTATGCCCGGCGCTTTCCGTTTCTGACACCCGTGACGCTGCCGCGCGGCGTGGTCGACCTGGCCTCCAACGTGCCCACGCGGGACGTGCGGCTGGTGGCGTCCACCACGTCTTTGCTGGCGCGGGATGGCACGCACCCGGCGCTGCTCACGCTCTTTGCGCAAAACGCGCAAAAGCTGCACGGCGGCTCGGGCTGGTTCAACCGCGCGCGGGAGTTTCCCAACTCTCGCGCGAGCGAGCTGCCCATCGCCAAGGAAGGCGACCGCGCAATGAACGAGCCGGTCCCGATGCTGCAGCGCTACCTGCCGTTCTGGATTGCCAACCTGATCGATCGCATGTGGCTGGTGATGGGGATCTTGCTGGCCGTGATGCTGCCACTGTCGCGTGTGGTTCCGCCGCTGTACCAGTTCCGGGTCCGCTCGCGGGTGTTCCGCTGGTACGGACGGCTGCGTGAGATTGAAAACGACATGGAAACCGGACGGACGGACCCTGCGGACCTGCTCACGGCCCTGGATGCGCTGGAGACACAGGCGGAGAAGGTGAGCGTGCCTCTGTCCTATGCCGACGAGCTGTATGCGCTGCGCAGCAACATCCACCTCATCCGCAAGAAATTGCTGCGTCTGCAGGCCGGTGGCAGTGCGGCCCAGGCGCCGACGCCTGACGCGACCCCAGGGGCTGCGAATGCAGCGTTGGCGGCGGGGACAGCCGCGGCGTCATCACCCACACAATCCCGCTGAAGAAGCAGCGCCAGCGCTGCATGCAAGCCCGGCAGGGGCTGGACCGCTCTGCCGGAACGGCAGCCTCAGCGCCCTTTGCTGGCCGACTTGCCGCCGCTCGACAGGGGCGCGGCCTTGGACAGGGGCGCTGACTTGGACAGCGGGGCCAATTTGGAACTGGAGGGTGAGCGGCTGGACGACGAACGCCGTGAATCGCCCCCCAGATCCGCCAAGCCGGTGTCGACGCTGCGATTGCCGGCGGGCCTGGCTGCCGGGGCCGGTATCACCCGCAGCGCGCCTTCGGACGCCAGCTTGTCCCGCATGCGCCGCGTCATCGACTGTGTACTGGCGTCTGGCGCTGTGAACAAAAACAACGTGCCGTGCGGGCTGGACCAGGTGAGCTGGGTACGCACCAAGCGGCCGTTGGTCACCAGCTCGACCCAGGCACCGATCACGAAATCAGCGTATGGGTCGGGCAGTGCTTCTGCGGGCGCCTGGGCGCTGTCCTGCGGCTCCTCGGCCACTTCAGGTGCAGGGGCTGGCTCCTGCTGCAAAGCATCCTGCACGGCAGGCTCGGCCACAGGCTCTGGTTCAGGCTTGGCAACGGCCGCCGGGGGGGGCTTTTCGAAAGCCTCCTGGTGCAGCCCGACCAGCCGCTGCAGCAAAGCACTGGTCTGCACCGCGGGGTAGCCGATGGTTTTCAGGCCCTTGCGCAGCTTGGCCAGCAGACCGGGAATGGAATCGTTGAGGCGGTCGGGGTCCTGGCGGGTGAGGTCCGGTTGCGAGCTCCACAGCAACACAGGCACCAGGGCAAGATAGCCGCCCGGGTCGTCGTCTGGCGAATCGGCGGGCTTGAGCACCTGGGCCAGGGCCACCACATCGGCCCACGGCCCGGCAGCAAAATCGACGATGTCAGCGGGAACGGAGGCCACATCGGCCAGCTTGCGGATGTCGGCAGCGATCTTTTCGGCCAGCATCTCGCGTTGCTCCGCATGCAACAGCGCCTTTTGCTGCGCCTCCTGATGGGCTTTGAGTTTCTTTTCCTGGGTGTCCCAGGCCGACTGCAGGGCCTTGAGCACGGTATCGAATGGCCCCGCGTCCTTGATTTCTGAACTGGACAGATGATCGACCGCGCCTTTGACCAGCCGCATGAAGCTGCTGAAGCCGGGCGCCGTTTCGCCGGTGAATGCCAGACTGCGCTGGGTCAGCTCGTCGAGCAGACGGCGCGCCGGGTGGTTGCTTTCCGTGAAGAAACGGGCATCGTGCTGCACCAGTTGCTTGAGCGCGGGCTCCAGCGTCTGCACGGCCTTTTGCACCGGCGGGAGCAGCCGCGCATCCTGCGCGATGTTGAACATCATGCGCCCCACCACCTCGGTCGCAACGGCGGTGGACTGCGCGACCCCATCCATGGGCATGGTGGCGTACACCACCGGCGCCACGCCGGGCGGCAACCGCCAGCCGGACAGCGGCACCGACAACGAACCCGGCTGGCTCATGCTGCCGCTGCCGGAGGCACCGCCTGCCAGACGGCCGACCAGCCGCTCCAGCTGGGCCATGTCTTCCATCGCCTCTGCTGCCGCGCCGGCAGGGTAGTACGCCCCGCCTGCACCCGCTGCACCCACAGCGCCAACAGGACCGGCAGGAACGCCAGCGCCAGGGTACGAGCCGTTGACAGGCACAGCCGCAGCTTGCACTGGCACGCCCCCTGCAGGCATGGCGCCATAGGACCGCGGATCGAAGGGGTCACCGCCCGCCAGCATCTGCCGCAGGATGCCCACCGTCAGCAAGGCTTCTTCGGCAGAAGGCATCATGCCGCCCTGCTGCGAATCGCCGCTCCATCCGGTATTCGGCCCCATGCCGCTGCGCCCGTAGCCACCATTGGCCGGATCACCCATGGGGCCGTTCATCGAAGGGCCGTAACCCGAGTAGCCGCTGCCATACCCAGTGCCTGGGCCGCCATAGCCGGTCCCTGCACCGGAGCCCATGCCGTTGCCGTAACCCGTACCGGCGTACCCCGACCCGCCACCGCCTACAGGTCCGCCCCGTCCACTGCTTCCAGGGGTGCCGAGCACGGCATATCCGACGGGCTGCACGCCATGCTCACGCAGGCTGGCTGCGGTGCGGCGGTATTCTTCGACCAGAAGTTTGCCCAGCAGGTCGCGCATGTGCTGCATCCACAGCTGGCGCACCTCCGGCGACACGGTGGTATCACCCACCACCTGCTGCAGGGCGCGAATGTAGCTTTCGGGCCGCAACGGGTTGCGCTCCGGCTGAACGCTGCGCAGGCCCTGCGCAGAGCTCACCAGGGTATTGAGTTCGGCCAGCACGGCATCTGTGGCGTGCAGGGCCGATTGCTGTGCTTTGGACAGCTCGACCTGCGCCTGCATCTCGTTCTCGTCCATGAGCGAGAGCTCGCCGAAGTCCATGCCGGTGTCTTCGGCCGTGCTGCGGCCCTTGGCGATGGACGGGCCTTCGGCAAAAGTCTCCAGCAGCGCCATGGGATACCCCTTGACCATGGCGGCTTCGTGCTGGTTCAGCAAGCGCAGGCTGTCACTGACGAGGTTGCGCTGCTGAATGTTGCGGACGCTCGATTCTTCCTCGGTCAAGGCGCTTTGCGTCACCTTCACCAACTGCTGCATCAACGCTTCGCCCCCGCGCACGGCGTTGACGACGCAGGCACGGAAGACGGTTCTCGACTGAGAAGCAGGCTGGGACATGGTGGGGAAGAATCGGGCGAGAGGTTTCCAGATGCAATCCTACTTGACCTGAAAGCTTATTTCAGGTCTTCGAACCAGCTCCTGACGGCTTATTTCAGGGCTTTGTAGCGCATGCGCTTGGGTTTGGCGCCTTCTTCGCCCAGTCGCTTCTTCTTGTCGGCCTCGTACTCCTGGTAATTGCCGTCAAAGAACGTCCACTGGCTGTCACCTTCGGCCGCGAGGATGTGGGTGGCGATCCGGTCGAGGAACCAGCGATCGTGGCTGATAACCAACATGGTGCCCGCAAATTCCAGCAGCGCATCTTCCAGCGCCCGCAGGGTTTCCACGTCCAAGTCGTTCGACGGCTCATCGAGCATGAGCACGTTGCCGCCAGCGATCAGGGTCTTGGCCAGGTGCAGACGGCCGCGTTCACCGCCGGACAGCATGCCCACCTTCTTTTGCTGGTCGCTGCCGTTGAAGTTGAAGCGGCCGCAATAGGCGCGGCTGGCCATCTGGAACTTGCCCACGTTGAGGATGTCCAGGCCGCCCGAGACGTCTTCCCAGACCGTCTTGTCGTTGGCCAGGTCGTCACGGTGTTGGTCCACGAAGGCCATCTTGACGGTGGAGCCGATGACGACTTCGCCCGAATCGGGCTTTTCCTTGCCGGCGATCAGCTTGAACAGCGTGGACTTGCCGGCGCCGTTGGGGCCGATGATGCCGACGATGGCGCCCGCAGGGATGTTGAAGCTCAGGTTGTCGATCAGCACCCGGTCGCCGAAGGACTTGGTGACGTTCTTGAACTCGATCACCTGGCTGCCGAGGCGGTCGGCCACGGGGATGAAGATTTCGTTGGTTTCGTTGCGCTTTTGGTATTCGAAGTCGCTCAGTTCTTCAAAACGGGCCAGACGGGCCTTGCTCTTGGCCTGGCGGGCCTTGGGGTTCTGGCGCGACCATTCCAATTCCTTCTTCAGGGCCTTGGCGCGGGCTTCTTCACCCTTTTGCTCGGCCTCCAGGCGGGCGCCCTTCTGGGTCAGCCAGTCGGAGTAGTTGCCCTTGTACGGAATGCCGGAGCCACGGTCCAGTTCCAGAATCCATTCGGCGGCGTTGTCCAGGAAGTAGCGATCGTGGGTGATGGCCACCACGGTGCCGGAATAGCGCTGCAGGAATTGCTCGAGCCAGTCGACCGATTCGGCGTCCAAGTGGTTGGTAGGCTCGTCGAGCAGCAGCATGTCGGGCTTGGACAGCAGCAGGCGGCACAGCGCCACACGGCGCTTTTCACCACCGGACAGCACGCCGATGTTGGCGTCCCACGGGGGCAGGCGCAGCGCGTCGGCTGCAATCTCCAGCTGGTGCTCGGAGTCGGTACCGGCCGTGGCGATGATGGCTTCGAGCTCGGCCTGCTCGGCCGCCAGCGCGTCAAAGTCAGCGTCTTCTTCGCCATAGGCGGTGTAGACCTCTTCCAGGCGCGCCTTGGCGGAGTACACCTTGCCCATGGCGGCTTCCACGCTTTCGCGCACCGTCTGGGTCGGGTCGAGTTGGGGCTCCTGGGGCAGGTAGCCGATGTTCAGGCCCGCCATGGGAATGGCTTCGCCTTCGATTTCCTTGTCCAGCCCCGCCATGATCTTGAGCAGCGTGGACTTGCCGGAGCCGTTGGTCCCGAGCACGCCGATCTTGGCGCCCGGGAAGAAGCTCAGGGAGATGTCTTTCAGGATTTGCCGCTTGGGCGGCACGATCTTGCCGACGCGGTTCATGGAGAAAACATACTGCGCCATTACATGATCCTCCGCGAGCAAACCGAGTGGGCGCCGCCGAAGGCGGGCAGTTGTGTCGACAAAACGTATTGGGCCATTGAGTGTCTAACCTGCAAAAGTGAGCAGAAATTCTGCGTGCAAACCGAGATTATCAGGCCATGCGACAATACGCCTCGTGACGGGCTCCAGTTGCCCGACGCATCAGCACGCTGCTGGGGACGAAGGAAGCACCCAAACTTCCGGGCTCCCACTCATGAACCTCATCGGCTTGAGACTGGCTCGGCAACCTCCGGTTGCACGACAGGCCGATACCAGCGCCCCGGATGGGCGCATTCAACGACATGACATTTGACGAATTGAACCTGGCTCCTGCCATCCTGAAGGCCGTGCACGAAACGGGCTACGAGACCCCCACGCCCATTCAGGCCCAGGCCATCCCCGCCGTGCTCGCAGGCCACGACCTGCTGGCCGGCGCGCAGACAGGCACCGGCAAGACCGCCGCGTTCACCCTGCCGCTGCTGCACCGCCTCTCGCAAGGCGCTGCCCCCAAGAACAAGTTCGGCGGCAAGGGCATCCGCGCCCTGGTGCTGACGCCCACCCGCGAGCTCGCCGCCCAGGTGGAAGAGTCCGTGCGCGAATACGGCAAGTACCTCGACATCAACTCCACCGTGGTCTTCGGCGGCGTGGGCATGAACCCGCAGATCGACCGCATCAAGCGCGGCGTGGACATCCTGGTGGCCACCCCCGGCCGCCTGCTGGACCTGCAGCAGCAGGGCTTCCTGGACCTGTCGACCGTGCAGGTGCTGGTGCTCGACGAAGCCGACCGCATGCTGGACATGGGCTTCATCCACGACGTGAAGAAAGTGCTGGCCCTGGTGCCCCGCGAAAAGCAGAGCCTGCTGTTCTCGGCCACCTTCAGCGACGAAATCCGCGACTTGGCCAACACACTGCTCAAGAACCCCCAGAGCATTCAGGTCACGCCCAGCAACACCACGGTGCAGCGCATCACCCAGGTGATCCACCCCGTGGGCCGCGGCAAGAAGAAGCAAGTGCTGCTGCACATCATCCAGCAGCACAACTGGAGCCAGGTGCTGGTGTTCACCCGCACCAAGTTCGGCGCCAACAACGTGGCCGAGTTCCTGACCAAGAACGGCGTGAACGCCATGGCGCTGCACGGCAACAAGAGCCAGAGCGCCCGTACGCAAGCCCTGGCCGGCTTCAAGAGCGGTGACATCCGCGCCCTGGTGGCCACAGACATCGCTGCCCGCGGCATCGACATCGACGAGCTGCCGCACGTCGTGAACTACGAAATCCCGAACGTCTCGGAAGACTACGTCCACCGCATCGGCCGTACGGGCCGCGCCGGCAACAGCGGCGAAGCCGTCAGCCTGGTCTGCATGGACGAAGAAGGCTTCATGATGGACATCGAGCGCTTTACCAAGCAGCAGATTCCCGTGCAGGTCATCGAAGGCTTCGGCCCCGACGCTGGCGAAAAAGCCGAGCCCATCGCCATGGGCCGCCAGACCATCTGGGGCGGCGCAGGCAAGCCCCCGAGCCGTGACGTGATGCAGGCTGCCGCCAAGGCCGCCCGCAGCGAAATGATGGAACGCATCCGCACCAACAAGGCCGGCCAGGGTGCCGGCGGTGGCGGTGGTGGTGGCGGCGGCGAGCGTGGCCCCCGCCCTGCGGGTGGCGGCAACGGTGGCGGCCGTGGTGGCCGCGCTGGCGGCGGTGCCAGTGCTGGCGCTGGTGGCGGCGGCGGTGGCAACGGCCCGCGTGGCGGCCGTGCCGGTGGCGGTGGCGGCGGAGCACGCGCCGGCGGCCAGGCACCTGCACGCGGTCGCTCCGGCGGCGGCGGTGGTGGCGGCTATGGTGGTGGTGGCGCCCCCCGCTACGACGACTCGCAGCCCCCGCGTCCAGACGCACACCTCGGTACGCATTCGGGCCACAGCAATCCGGGCAACCGCGCGTCCGGCCATGGCGCTGGCGCCGGCGGCCAGCCCGACCCGATGCGCACCAGCGTAGACAGCATGGGCGGCCGCCGCGGCGGTGGTTATCGTGGTGGTAATGGCGGAGGAGGCGGCTATGGCGGAGGCGCGGGTGGCGGTGGTGGCCGGGGCAACGGGCCTCGTGGGCCAGGCGGTCCTCGCGGCTCTTTTAACCGCTGATACATCCCCTTCAGGAAACGCGGCAGCACCCGGTGCGGTGCATGTGCTGCACGCCCAAGGCCGGCGCGCTCCCGCGCTGAGCCATCCACGGCTGCACCTGCACGCCGTGGACTTTGCGGCACTGCCCGCGCTGCCGCCGGTGGATGATGTCTACATCACCCTGGGCACCACCATGGCTGTGGCGGGCAGCCAAAGTGCTTTTCGGGCGGTCGACTACGACGCCGTGCTGGCCACAGCACGTGCAGCGCGCGCAGCTGGCGCCACACGCTGTGGCGTGGTCACGGCCATGGGCGCCGATCCTCACTCTCGCATCTTCTACAACCGCGTCAAAGGCGAGGTCGAACGCGACCTGCAACGGTTGGGTTTCGAGACCCTGGTGATTGCACGCCCTTCGCTGCTCATCGGTGAGCGCCATGCGCTGCAGCAGGCGCCACGCCGTGCAGAGTCGCTGTCCCTGACGCTATTTCGCTGGCTCGACCCCATCGTGCCTACCAACTACCGCGCCCGCCCGGGTGCGGATGTAGCCCGCGCACTCGTGCATGCCGTACAGTCACTCCCTGCCGGGTTGCATGTGCTGTCTGGTCGCGCGTTGCAACCCATGGGCTGAGCGGCTTCGGACGGCCAGGGGTGCAAGCGGCATTCGCTTCACCACCCCGCCATTCCATGCGCCCCACCGACACTCCCGTACCCCTGGCCACCCTGATGGTGGCCACCTGCAACACGCTGAACCTGGCCAACCCCGGGCGTGTGTTCTATGACAACCAGGACCCCTACACCCAGGCCGAATTCGACCGCAAGCTCACCTGGCTGGGCGATCGTTTTCGCACGCTCAATGCCGATGTGCTGGCGGTGCAGGAGGTGTGGGACGACGCGGCATTGAAGGGGGCCCTGGCCCGCAGTGGGCTGCGCTATGACTTTGTGGCCGTACCCGGCGCCGAGAACCAGGGGGCACAAGGCGGTGCACACGGAACACCCCGCGTGGGCATTGCCACGCGGCTGAAGGTGGACGCCTTGCAGTCGTTCGCAGAGTTCCCACCAGGCTTCGAGGTCGAGGTGCCGGGCCTGGGCCGGCATTCGCGCTTCGAGCGCCCTCCCCTGGTCGTGACCTTGCACATGAAGCACGGGCAGACACTCAACGTGCTGACCGCCCACCTCAAGTCGAAGCGGCCCAAGTTCCTGCAGGATGGGCAAGGCCATGCGCTGGAAGACCGCAGCGACCCCAAGGTGATGGCACTGGCGTCGCTGCGCTCGCTCATGATGCGGGGCGCCGAAGCCATGGCGCTGCGCTGCCTGGTGATCGACCTGCTGCACCGCACCAGCGTGCCACTGGTGGTGATGGGCGACTTCAACGACACGCCCGACAGCGTGACCACCCAGCTGATCTGCGCCACCAACGAAATCGCCTATGACCGCGGAGCGCGGGACGTGGCACTGTTCAACGCGTACGAACTGCAGGGAGACGCCGCGCTCAAGAAAGACGTGGCGTACTCTCACATTCACCAGGGATCGCCCAGCGTGCTGGACCAAATCCTGGTGAGCGAAGAGTTTTTGCACAATGGCCGCAACAGCATCGGCGACGTGCGCAGAGTGGACTATTTCAATGACCACCTGCACGAGGGGCGTGACCGCTCACGGTCCGACCATGGCTTTGTGCGCGCGCTGCTGCGGCTGAGGATGCAGGCAGACACCCGGCAGGAACCGGCAGCTGCTGCAGCGCAGGCGCCCGTGCCGCCGTATTCGGCTGGACTCCAGACACCGGGTGCGACAGCCGCCTCGGGGATGCCCGGGCATATCGCTCCTCAACCCCACCCGCACGCAGTGACAAAACCGTAGCGTCCAGCCCGGCCCGACGTGTCAACGACAGGTTTGCAACGGGATGTACGCTGACACCGGCTCCCGCAGGCGCGCAGGTAACATCGCCGTAACAAAGCCGCCCTGCGGCCCCTCACTGGCAGAAAACACCATGACCATGCATACCTTCTTCCGGCGCACGTCGCGCGGCTCGGAGCCCCAGCCTTTCTCCGCGCTATTGCCGCAGACTCCCTGGAAGGTCTCTGCCGCGCTGGCAGCCGTGCTGCTGAGCGCCTGCTCCAGCACGCCGCTCCCGCCATGGCCGTCGTCCGGCCCCACAGCGCGCACCACGGCACCCGCACCACTGCCCACCCGCGCCCAGAAGGGCACGGTGGTACCTGCTCCTCTGGGCCAGCCACCTGCGCGCTTGCCAGCACCGGCCCCGCGCGAAGGCGCTGTCGCCAGCCCGCTGCCCCCATCCGCCCCGCTGGTGGTGCAGAACGAAGGGCCGATGGCGCCGCCCTATTCCGCGGCCGTGGCTGCACGGTTCCCGGACCCCGCCGTGGCGTATGCCACCCCGGGGCTTGGTGCGGACCGACGGTCTTTCACCACGAACGCTGAACTGGGCCAGTGGCTCCAGTCGCTGGACGATCCGGCCCAGCGCGGCGCCACCCGCACCCGGCTGCTCAATCTGGGCATGTCCCAGCGCGGCGAGCCCATCCTTGGCCTGCTGGCCACCCGCGCAGCCGGCACCGACCCCATGCAGCTGGACAACAGCGGTCGCCCCACGGTCGTTCTGATCGGCCAGCAGCACGGCGACGAACCGGCAGGGACCGAAGCGTTGCTCGTCATCAGCCGTGAACTGACCCAGGGGCTGCTCGAGCCCCTGCTCGACCGCATCAACGTGGTGATCATCCCCCGCGCCAACCCCGACGGAGCCGCGGCTGGCACGCGCGTCACCGCCAATGGCGTCGACATGAACCGCGACCACCTGCTGCTGAACACCCCCGAGGCACGCGCCCTGGCGCGGGTGGTGAATGAGTACCGCCCCATCCTGGTGGTGGACGCGCACGAATACACCGTGGCAGGCCGTTACCTGCAGAAGTTCAACGCCATCCAGCGCTACGACGCGCTGCTGCAGTACACCACCACGGCCAACTATCCAGAGTTTTTGACCAAAGCCTCGCAGGAGTGGTACCACCAGCCCATGGTCGCGGCCCTGAAGGCCCAGGGATTGGCGAGCGACTGGTACTACACCACCTCCAACAACCCCGACGACAAGAGCATCTCGATGGGCGGCACGCAGCCTGACACGGGCCGCAATGTGAATGGCCTGAAGAACACGGTGAGCCTTCTGATCGAAACGCGCGGCGTGGGCATCGGCCGCATGCACATCCAGCGCAGGGTTCATTCGCAAGTCACCGCCATCACGAGCGCGCTGCGCAGCACGGCCGAGCGCGCCAACAACTTGGAGCAGGTGCGCTCTTTCGTGGCGCGCGACATCAGCGCGCAGGCCTGCCGCGACCAGGTCGTGGTGGAGGCTGCCGCCACACCTACCCAGCGCGAACTGGAGTTCCTCGACCCCGAAACCGGCGCCACGCGGCCGATTCGTGTCGAGTGGAACTCGTCCCTCACGCTGCGCCCTACCAAGACCCGCGCCCGGCCGTGCGGCTACTGGCTGTCGGCCAGCTCCACAGCTGCCGTCGAACGCCTGAAGCTGCTGGGCCTGCAGGTCATGCGCGTGGCCGAGCCCGGCTCCGCACTGGCTGATACTTACCGCGAAACCTCGCGGGAGTCTGGCGACCGTCAGGACGTGATCGGCACCATCGCCGGAGGCACCGGCATCGTCCGTGTGCAGGTAGCCCCCATGCGCAGCGCCATCGACGTGCCTGCCGGCAGCTACTACATTCCTCTGAACCAGCCGCGCGCCAATCTGGCAGTGGCAGCGCTGGAGCCCGACACGCAAAACAGCTATTTTGCGAATCGCCTGATCGACGAGTTGGGACAGACGGCGCGCATCATGAGCAATCCGTCGCTGGTGTTTGAAGAGACGGACTGAGGAGCGGACCGCGCTGCAGATGCGCGCTGTGAATTCAGCAGGCTTGGCGCAAGATTGCTATGCCGAAGCATCTGCCGATCTGTGCGGCAGTCCGCCAGCGAGCTTTGCGCGCTGCCTGCACCGCTTCACATGACACCCTGCTGGAGCGCCCTTCCAGCGCCTCAGCCTGCCCTGGGCAAGTGCTTCAGGTCCATGATGGACAGGCAGCACAAGCTGTTGTGGGTTCAGACGGGAAACAGTGTGCGCGCCAGTGCTCAGCAGGCCCGCTGAGGAAGCGCAAACCGAATTACTATTAATTCAATAGCAACGAAATACCGCCCATCCAGCGGTAGCACGGTATTTCGGCAATTTCAATCAAATGCGACTGTGCAGCGCGGCAGGCGCTGTCGCTCGGGCACGGCGCGTCTCGGTGCGCTCCACAACGTAGCGCGACATGGCCTGGGCCAGCGCCTCGTCCGCCAGAAACACCGCGCTGTCGCACTCCTGCGTGAGCCTGCGTGCCTCGTCGCTGCTGTGGCTGCGCACGACGGTTTCGATGTGCGGGTTCAGCATGCGTGCGGTGCCGATGATCTGCCTCACGTTCAAGGTGTCGGGTGTAGCAATCACCAGCATTGCCGCGCGGGCGATGTGCGCCTGGATCAGCACAGCCGGGTCCACCGCATCGCCAAACACAGCCGCCACGCCGGACTCGCGGAGCGACTCCACCAGTTCGCGGTTCTGCTCGGCCACCACGAACGGAATGTCGTTGGCCGCCAGGGCGGCGGCCACGCGGCGCCCTACCCGGCCGTAGCCGACCAACACGACCTGCCGCGCGAGGTAGCGCGAATCGGTGGTCATGGGCAACTCGGCCAGCGGGTCGTCCCGCTGCTCCAGCCGCCGCGCCAGCGCGGAGCGGGCACGCAACCAGTCCTGCAGCGGGGCAATGGCGCGAAAGAGCATCGGGTTCAGGGCCATCGATATCAACGCACCGGCCAGCACCAGGCTGGCACCCTCCACCGGCAAGAGCCCCAGCGACGAACCCAGCGCCACCAGGATGAAAGAGAACTCGCCGATCTGCGCCAGGCTGGCAGACACCGTCAGCGCAGTATTGAGCGGGTAGCGGAACGCCAGCACCAGGGCCGCGGCCGCCAGCGTCTTGCCCAGCATGATGATGGCCACCACGGCAAGCACCTGCACGGGCCTGTCCCACAGGACAGATGGGTTGAACAGCATACCCACGGAGACGAAGAACAGCACGGCGAAAGCGTCGCGCAGCGGCAATGACTCCTCCGCGGCGCGGTGGCTGAACTCCGACTCGCGCATCACCATGCCCGCAAAGAAAGCACCCAGCGCAAACGAGACGCCGAACAGCGCAGCAGACCCGAACGCAATGCTGACCGCAGCCGCCACCACGCACAGCGTGAACAGCTCGCGCGACCCTGTGCGCGCCACCTGCCACAACACCCACGGGAACAGCCGCCGCCCCACCAGCAGCATCAGCGCCACAAAGCCGCCAACCTGCAGCAAGGTCCATCCCAGCGTCTTCCACAGCGCTGCGCCGTCCACAGCCTGGCCCTGGGCACCGTGGCCCCCCAAAGAGCCAGCCAACGGCGGCAGGAGCACCAGCACCAACACCATGGCCAGGTCTTCGACCACCAGCCAGCCCACCGCGATGCGCCCGGTATGGCTGTCGAGAATTCCCAGCGTCTCCAGCGCGCGCAGCAGCACCACCGTGCTGGCCACCGACAGCGCCAGGCCAAACACCAGCGCACCGCCCCAGCTCCAGCCCCACCACACGGCCAGCGCCATGCCGAGCGCGGTGGCCACCATCATCTGCACCACCGCCCCGGGCACCGCGATACGGCGCACCGCCAGCAGGTCGCCGAAAGAGAAATGCAGGCCCACGCCGAACATCAGCAGCATCACGCCGATTTCGGCCAACTGGCTGGCCATGGCCATGTCGGCCACAAAACCGGGTGTATACGGGCCGATCACCACCCCAGCCAGCAAGTAACCCACCAGCGCAGGCAGCTTGAGCCGCGCCGCCACGAATCCCAACGCCAGCGCCAGTCCAAGCGCAGCGGCAATGGTGCTGATGAGATTGACGCTGTGTGGCATGGGCTGAGTTGAAGTGGGAAGCAAACAGAGACAACAGGCGCACGGTGCGAGCGCCACTCCGTTATACCCGCATCCGCCATCCCCTTGCCATGACAACCCCGCAAATGCCGCCCGATGACGACAACAAGCCCAGCCGCCGCAGGTATGATCCAGGGTTCGCGCAGCGGCGTGCGGCAATGACGGTTTCAATTCATTGCCCGTACCGTGCCCAGCGCTTCGGCCCCCGCGGCCGACATCCATCCATCTGCCCGTAGCTCAACCGGATAGAGCAATTGCCTTCTAAGCAATAGGTCGGGGGTTCGAGTCCCTCCGGGCAGGCCAATCATTGGCCCCTCATCCCTTCTTCGTCGCCTCGCCAATGGGCGTGATTGCGGCTTGCCGCCGCAAGCAGCGCTCAAGTGCGGCGCTGTACAGGTCTGTGTGGCTGCTGAAGTTTTTCGACTCGAAGCCCAGGGGCATTGGCACTCGCGCTGTGGCTAGGACGTGGGTGTTTGCAAAACACGCCATCCTTGACTGGATTTGCTGACGCCTGCGCGGGCCGAAACGATCAGCGCGAACTTCGTGAAAAGATCAAGGCCATATTCCCACGGTGGGAATAAAAGACAAAAGCCGCTGCAACCTTGAAAGTTGCAGCGGCTTTGCTGATTTGGGGTGGCTGATGGGGCTCGAACCCACGACAACAGGAATCACAATCCTGGACTCTACCAACTGAGCTACAGCCACCGAAGCTTCGTATTATAGCCCGAGATTTTCACGTCTCGGGCCCAACTATTCAATTTTCTGCAGTTGCCTGCGCCGTGGTTTCCGGACGCGGTGCCTTGATCTGGACCTTGAAGCGCTGCTTGAGCAGTTCGTAGTACGCAAGGCCTTCGGCCGTGGTCCACCACTGCACATACTGCTGGCGCTCTTGCTGGGCGCGCTGCGCGTCCGGTGCCTGGCGTGGCACCACACGGTTCACCTTGACCACCACATAGCCTTCGGTGCCCAAGTCGACACCGGCCCAGCCTGGCAGGCTGTCCGACGGCGCGCGCAGGGCGGCGTCGATCACCTGGCGCGACTGACCCTGGGGCTGCTCGCGCGAGATCTCCACGGCCGCAGGCAGGCCGGTGGCAGCTGCGGGGTTGGCCTTCCAGGCGGCCAGCTTGGCCTCGCCTTCCTTGCGGGCTTGCTCGGCAGCGCGCTGCGCGATGAACAGCGACTTCACGCGTGCGCGCACTTCGTCGAGCGGCAAGGTGCGGGCAGGGGTGTAATTGGTGATGCGGCCTGCGGCCATCTGGCTCGTGCCGACTTCGACCGCCTCAGTGTTGCGCTTGTTCTGCACCGAGTCGTTGGAGAACAGGGCTTCCAGGAACTTGCTGTTGGCCAGCGGGCCCTTGGCGCCAGGCGTGGGCGTGCGTGTCACGCCGGTGGCGGTCTGCACCTTGAGCTTGAGCTTGTCGGCCACGGGCTGCAGGCTGTCGGCCTGTTCATACACACCGTTGGCAAACGACTCCGCGACTTCCGCGAACTTGGCTTGCGCCTGCTGCTGCTTGAGCTCGGCCTCCATCGAAGGACGCAGTTCTTCGAAGGTGGGCTGGCGAGGCGTTTTGATGTCGGTCAGCTGGATGATGTGGTAGCCGAAGTCCGACTCGACCACATCGCTGATCTCGCCCTTCTTGAGCGCAAACGCTGCGTCTTCGAACGGCTTGACCATCGCATTGCGGCCGAAGAAGTTCAGATCGCCGCCAGCGACGGCAGAACCCTTGTCGTCGGACGATTTCTTGGCCACTTCGGCAAAGCTCGACGGCGTCTTGCGCACCTGGGCCAGCAGTTCTTCTGCGCGGGCCTTGGCTTTTTCGCGGTCGGCTGCCGGGGCATCCTTGGATGCGTTGATGAGGATGTGGCTGGCGCGGCGCTCTTCCTTGCCCGACAGGCGCGTGAGATTTTCCTTGTAGTACGTGCGCAGGTCGTCTTCGCTCAGCGAGATGCCGGCACGCACGCTGTCCAGGTCGAGCACCACATATTCGACAGCGGCCTGCTCGGTTTGCTGGAACTGCGCGGTGTGGGCCTTGTAGTAGGCCTCCAGGTCCGCGTCTGCAGGCTCTGCCTTGGATGCGAGGTCCGTAGCCTTGAAGCGCAGGATCTGCACTTCGCGCCGCTCGTACAACGGGTCCAGCGCCAGCTTGATCTGAGCATCGGTACCAAAGGCCGAACCCATCACGCCGCCCATGACCTGGTTGACCGACAGGTCGCGGCGCACGTTGGCTTCGAAACCTTCGGGCGTGAGGCCCTGGCTTCCGACCAGCGCGCGGTAGGCCTCGGCGTCGAGCGTGCCGTCAGCGCGCTTGAGGCCGGCGATGGCAGGGATCTCCTGCAGGCTGCGGGCCAGACGTGCATCGCTGGTCACAAGGTGCATGTCTTTGGCTGCTGCAGCCAGCACGCGGTCGCGCACCAGGCGCTCCAGCGTGGAATAGCGGGACTGCGGCGAGTCCAGCAGCTTGGGATCGACCGTGGGAGACTGAGCGCGGATGCGGTCGGTTTCCATGCGATGAGCATTGTCCCAATCGGTTTGGTTGATCTTGTGGCCATCGACGCGGGCAACCACCGGGCTCTTTTCAGAGAAGTAGTTGCTGTCGATACCTACCAGCACAAACGATGGAATGATCAGCAAGAACAATAAGATCATGACGATCTTGGAGTGCTTGCGGATGGATTCAAACATGGTCGATCTTTCAGAAGACAAAAAACAAAAGGCGAACTTGCGTTCGCCTTTGTTCGGTGGGTGGTGGGTCCTGACGGTCTCGAACCGCCGACCTACTCCGTGTAAAGGAGCCGCTCTACCAACTGAGCTAAGGACCCCGCCTAAACTGATCCTCAGTTCAAGGCATCTTTCAATGCCTTGCCAGGACGGAACTTTGGAACTTTAGCAGCTTTGATTTTAATCGTATCGCCCGTACGGGGATTGCGACCGGTACGAGCGGCCCGCTTGCCAACTGCGAAAGTGCCGAAACCGACGAGCGAAACAGTGCCGCCCTTCTTCAGGGTCTTCTTGACGGCCTCGATCGTGGATTCCAGGGCACGCGCGGCAGCGGCCTTGGAGATGTCGGCGTTGGTAGCGATGTGCTCAATCAGTTCGGTTTTGTTCACAAGAAGCCTCTCGGGAAAGAGTTGATGGAATGTCTCGCGGATATCTGGTCTTCACACGTCCCAAAGCGCAGCCTGAAGGAGACTGGTTGAAAGCAGACGGGGGAATGACTGGCATACACAGCAGTGGCTGCTGCATCAGATTAAAGCCATCGAGTTTCCGGGTGTCAATACAACACGCTGTTTTGCGGCAGCGTAGCGATGAATTCTAGTCGTATTTCGTGCTGCGACTGGGCGTGCGGACCGTTTTGTCTCATACATGCCGTATGGGCAGCATTCCGTATTGACACCCCTCTTGCGGCAAGGCACGCGGGCGCAAAAGGGCTTGAAATCCAGCGTAGAAAGGCGTTTGTGGTGCACGTGGAGCGCGTATCGGGCGCCGCAGCACCATCCAGGGCAGACGTTCGCACCACGGCAGTGCGCAGCAGACCATGCCGCCGCATCGATCACCGGCACCATCCGCCAACATGCCTTTTCGAACAGCATGGCAGCAGCCCCAAAAACCGCTGCATGACTGAACTCAAAACAGCAGCACCCGGCCCAGCAGGCACAGGCAGGCCCGACAGAGCTACTTCACGCGGGCCCGGATCTCGGGCAGTGCCTTTTGCAGGTAATACACCATCGACCACACCGTGAGCACGGCAGAGGCCCAGATCAGCCAGGTGCCCCACACCCCGGTGTCGATCACGCCGAACAGCCGGGCGTCGTACAGCAGGAAGGGGATGGCCACCATCTGCACGGTGGTCTTGACCTTGCCGATCATGTGCACCGCCACGCTCTTGCTCGCGCCGATCTGCGCCATCCACTCGCGCAGGGCCGAGATGGCGATCTCGCGGCCGATGATGATCAAGGCCACGAACACATCGGCGCGCTGCAGGTGCACCAGCACCAGCAGCGATGCGCACACCAGGAACTTGTCGGCCACCGGGTCCAGGAAGGCGCCGAAGGACGAGGTCTGGTTGAGCTTGCGTGCCAGGTAGCCGTCGAGCCAGTCGGTGGCCGCGAACACCACGAACATCACCGTGGCGATGAGGTTGCGGGTGGCAGGATCCAGCGGCGCATAGAACACCCCCACGATCAAAGGTATCGCGACAATGCGCGTCCAGGTCATCAGCGTGGGGATCGTCCAGAACATGGCGGCGATTGTGTCACGGCCCGGGGTGGCCCCACGCGCCGCATTGCATGCACGCACCGCCTTTGCGGCGAATGTGATCGTGCAGCAACGCTCCGGCTCAGCGCAGCGCCCGGTAGATCTCTTCCGCGAGCTCGCGCGAAATGCCGTCCACCGTGACCAGGTCTTCGACGCTGGCCGAGGCCACGCCGCGCACACCGCCAAAGCGCTGCAGCAGCCGTGCACGCTTCTTGGGGCCCACGCCGGCAATCTCCTCCAGCTGCCCGCCGCCCACCCGCACCTTGGCGCGCGCGGCGCGCATGCCGGTGATGGCAAACCGGTGGGCCTCATCGCGAATCTGCGCCACCAGCATGAGGGCCGCTGAGTCCTTGCCCAGGTAGACCTTCTCGCGGCCGTCGGCAAACACCAGTTCTTCCAGGCCGACCTTGCGGCCCTCGCCTTTCTCGACGCCGACGATGCGCGCGAGGTCGAGCCCCAGGGCCGTGAAGACCTCCCGCGCCACGCCCACCTGGCCCTTGCCGCCGTCGATCAGCACCAGGTCGGGCAGGCGCGCCACGCCCTTGGGCTTGACGGCACCTTCGGCGGACTCAGTGTCGGGCGGCGGGGCGGCCGCAAAGTCGATGCCCCCGGCTTCGCGTGCGGCCTCCACCACCTTGCTGTAGCGGCGCGTGAGCACCTGGCGCATGGCGGCGTAGTCGTCGCCGCCGGTGATGCCTTCGATCTTGTAGCGGCGGTACTCGCTGCTTTGCATCTTGTGGTGGTGGAACACCACGCACGATGCCTGCGTAGATTCGCCCGCCGTGTGCGAGATGTCGAAGCATTCGATGGTGAGCTGGTCCAGGTCCTCGGGCGGCAGGTCCAGCGCCTCGACCAGCGCGCGGGTGCGGGCCTGCTGCGAGCCCTCTTCGGCCAGAAGGCGGGCCAGCTGCAGGCTGGCGTTCTTTTGCGCCATGTCCAGCCAGGCCCGGCGCTGCTCGCGCGGCTGGTGCACCGCCGTCACGCGCAGGCCCGACTGCACGGTGAGCGCTTCCATCAACGCCTTGTCCACGGGCTCGCTCGTCACCAGCAGCGGCGGCACCGGCACACCGATGTAGTGCTGGGCGATGAAGGCTTCCAGCAC
The DNA here is from genome assembly GCF_964253015.1 of Acidovorax sp. LjRoot194. NCBI lineage: Bacteria > Pseudomonadati > Pseudomonadota > Betaproteobacteria > Burkholderiales > Comamonadaceae > Acidovorax > Acidovorax sp. LjRoot194. The sequence goes on from NZ_CAXUQB020000001.1 coordinate 3,798,920, forward strand.
CTGCACCTCCACAGGCCGCGCGGGGGCTGCCACGGCGTGGTCAGGGTTGTCGTCGTCCGCCTCCTCCGCAAAGATGGCCGCCGCGTCTTCCACATGCACCGGAAAGTACGGCCGGTCGCCCAGGTGGCGCCCGCCGCGCACCATGGCCAGGTTGACGCAGGCGCGGCCGCCTTGCACCCGCACCGCCAGGATGTCCACGTCCTTGTCGTCCGCGATCTCGATGGACTGCTGGTGCAGCACGCGCGACAGGGCCTGGATCTGGTTGCGCACCTCGGCGGCCTGCTCGAACTCGAGCTTGCCGGAGTGCGCCATCATGCGAGTCTCCATGGCCTGCAGCACCTCCTGCGTCTCGCCGCGCAGCAGTGCCTCGGCATGCTGCACATCGGCGGCATAGGCCTCGGGCGAGATCAGGTCTACGCAGGGGCCCGTGCAGCGCTTGATCTGGTACAGCAGGCAGGGCCGCGTGCGGTTGGCAAACACCGTGTCCTCGCAGGTGCGCAGCCTGAAGACTTTCTGCAGCAGCTGGATGGTTTCCTTCACCGCCCAGGCGCTGGGGTATGGCCCGAAGTAGCGGTGCTTCTTGTCGACCGAGCCGCGGTAGTACGCCATGCGTGGAAACACCTGCCCCGGCGCCTCGCCGCGCGCAGCACCGCCGGCCACGCCGGTGATCTTGAGATACGGATAGCTCTTGTCGTCCCTGAACAGGATGTTGAACTTGGGGTTCAACGTCTTGATGAGGTTGTTTTCGAGCAGCAGCGCCTCGGCCTCGGAGCGCACCACCGTGGTCTCCATGCGCGTGATCTTGCTGACCATGTGGCCGATGCGCGTGCCGCCATGGTTCTTGGTGAAGTAGCTCGACACGCGGCGCTTGAGGTGCCGCGCCTTGCCCACATACAGCAGCGCGCCCTGGGCGTCGAAATAGCGGTAGACACCGGGCAGCGCGGGCAGCGCAGCCACCTGCGCCAACAGTTCTTCGGAATGCACATCAGACATGGGCCGTATTGTGGCGGCTCTGCGGCGGCCCTTGCACTACCCCGGTCCACCCGCTCCCGACTTGATCCGGTCGATGCATGCCCGTGCAATGGGCGCAGCATATGAGGCCAGGGCATGCCGATATGCGGTAAGCGCGCAAACGAACGCAGTCACGCTGGCTACAGTGGGCCAGGGCCGTACCTCCCCCGTACGACCACCCGCCCCACCCCACATCCGAAAACGCCCATGTCCCTTGCCGCCCCACTCCTGCAGGCCCGCTACGGCGCCCACGCCAACGCCCTAAACGTGCCCGACAGCCCCGTGCTGGAGCACCTGCTGTCGCACCGGTCGGTGCGCCACTTCCTGCCCGACGCGTTGCCCGAACACACCATCACCACGCTGGTGGCCGCAGCGCAGTCGGCCGCCAGTTCATCCAACCTGCAGACCTGGAGCGTGGTGGCGGTGCAATCCCAAGCCAGCCGCGACAGGCTGGCCGACCTCGCAGGCCACCAGGCGCACATCCGCACGGCGCCGCTGCTATTGGTGTGGCTGGCCGACCTGTCGCGCATTGCCCGCATCGCGCAGTACAAGGGCGCCCAGGCCGACGGCCTGCCGTACCTGGACACCTACCTCATGGCCGTGATCGACGCCGCCCTGGCTGCGCAGAACGCCGTGGTGGCCGCCGAAGCGCTGGGCCTGGGCACCGTGTACATCGGCGCGCTGCGCAACCAGCCCGAGGCAGTGGCCGAGGTGGTGGGCACGCCCGAAGGCGTGTTCCCGGTGTTCGGCCTGATGGTGGGCCACCCGGACCCTGCCCGGCCCGCCGCGATCAAGCCCCGCCTGCCGCAGGCCGCCGTGCTGCACCGCGAGCGCTACACCGCACCCGGCAATCTGATTGAAGAGATCGGCGACTACGACGCGCAACTGCGCAGCTTCCAAACCCGCGAAGGCCTGCCGCCGGCGGACTGGAGCGATGTGGTGCTGGAGCGCCTGCGCGATGCCCATGCGCTCAAGGGCCGCCACCGACTGGTCGAGGCGCTGCACGGGGCGGGGTTTCCGCTGCGCTAGCGATGCCTGCGTACGTCGCTCCGCATGCTATTAAAAATATAGCTATCAGCGCTTACCAGAAAAGCGGTAGCGGCAGTTTTACGCCACATCCGCGCTCACTCGGCCTCGATCTTCGACGTCTTGACCACGCTGGCCCAGCCCGTCAGGTCGGCCTTGACCTTCTCGCCCAGCTGCTGCGGGCTCTGGTAGTCCGCCGTGGCGCCCTGCTCCTGCGCCTTTTGCTTGAACGCGGCGCTCTGCACCACGGTGCGGATGTCGGCGGTGAGCTTGTCGACCACGGGCTTGGGCACGGCAGCAGGCACGAACACCGCAAACCACGAAGTCGCGTCCACCTTGGGGTAGCCGGCCTCGGCGGTGGTGGGCACATCGGGCAGGCTGGGCAGGCGTTCCTTGCCGGTGACGGCCAGCACGCGCAGCTTGCCGCTGGCGATGTGGGGCATGAAGGGCGGCGCGGTGCCAAAGGTCAGGTCCACCTGACCGCCCAGCAGGTCCTGCAGCGCAGGGCCGGTGCCCTTGTAGGGCACATGGACCATCTTGATGCCGCCCTGCTGCTCCAGCATGGCGCCGGTCACGTGCTGCAGCGAGCCATTGCCCGACGACGCGTAGTTGAGCTTGCCGGGGTTGGCCTTGGCGTAGGCGATCAGTTCGGCCAGCGTCTTCACCGGCAGGTCGTTGCGCACCACGATGATCTGCGGGGCCGAGATCACATTGGCCACCGGCTGAAAGTCACCCTGCTCCCACTGCTTTTGTTTCGTCAGGTGGGGCGAGATCACGTGGTAGCCCGAGTACTGCATCAGCAGCGTGTAGCCATCGGCCTCGGCGCGCTTGACGGCGGCAGCCGCAATGCTGCCGTTGCCGCCGCCCTTGTTGTCCACCACCACGGACTGCCCCAGCACGGGCGTGAGCGCCTGGGCCAGCATGCGGGCCGACAGGTCGGTGGTGCCACCGGCTGCGGTGGGCACCACCATGGTCACAGGCTTGCTGGGGTAGGCACCCTGGGCCCAGGCAGAAGAAGATGTACCGAGCGCCAAGATGGCCAGGGTGGTAGCGCCCAGAGCGGCCAATGCCGTGAAAGGCCTGCGAGAGAAGGTGGTCATAAAGGTTTTGTCTCCGTTGTTGTGACTGTCAAAAAATGGTGTCGCTGAAGAAGGGCCCACTATTAAATTAAGTCGGCGCCCATCCACTGGAACCGTTCACGCCGAGCTTGTCGAAGCGCCGCGCAGGGCTTCGACAAGCTCAACCCGAACGGTGGGTTCGAGTTCAAAGATGCCGACGCAACAGGCGCGCGTGCTGGCCGGCCTGCGGGGCTTCAATCCACCGTGGCGCCGGTTTCCTTCACCACGCGTTGCCAGCGGACCAGGTCGTCGCGCACCAGCGCGCCCAGTTGGGCTGGCGTGCCCTTGAAGGGCTCGCAGCCCACCGCAGCCAACTTGTCGACCACGTCCTTGTGGTCCAGCGCCTTGGCCACTTCGGCCTGCAGCTGCGCCACCACCGGCGCAGGCGTGCCAGCGGGGGCGAACATCGCGTACCACGGTGCCTGGCCGAAGCCCTTCAGGGTCTCGCCAATGGTGGGCGAGTCGGGCAAGGCCGCCACGCGCTTTTCATTGACCACGCCCAGCACCTTGAGCTTGCCGGCCTTGATGAACGCAATGGCTGAGGGCAGGCTTTGCACCGACAGCGGCACCTGCCCGCCCACCACATCGGTCGCTGCCGCGGCCGAGCCCTTGTAGGGAATGTGCTGCAGCTGGATGCCCGCGGCCTTTTGCAGCATTTCGCCGATCAGGTGGTTCAGCGTGCCGTTGCCCGCCGACGCGATCGAATACTTGCCGGGGCTGGCCTTGGCCAGCGTGATCAGCTCGGCCACGTTCTTGGCCGGGAAGGATGGGTGTGCCACCAGCACGTAGCCGGCGGTGGCGATGGGCGCCACGGGCTCGAAGTCCTTGACCGCATCGAAGCCCGCGTTCTTGTACAGCGCCGGGCCGATGACGTGGGCGCTGTCGGCCGTCACCAGCAGGGTGTAGCCGTCGTGCTTGGCACGCGCCAGGCCCGCGGTGGCCAGCGTGCCGCCCGCGCCGGGGCGGTTGTCCACCACCACGCTCTGGCCCATCTGCTCGGACAGGCGCTGGGCCAGCACGCGGGCGATGGCGTCGTTGGCACCGCCCGCGGCCTGGGGCACGACCAGCGTGATGGGTTTGGATGGGAACTTGTCTTGTGCGTGCGCGCCGAGCGGCGCGCCGCACGCCATGGCGCCCACGAGCGCGCCCAGCAGCAGGGCGGCGTGTCGGCGGTGGAAGGTGTTGGTTTGGGGCATGGTTGTCTCCTGTCGTTGTGTTGTGGTTTTTGCCGCGGTCAGATCAAATCAGGTCACGCTCCGCCACGCTCGCGCTGCAGCGCCCGGTCGCGGATGGCATCGAAATCTGCAGGCACGGGGTGCAGGTGCAGCCGGGGGCCGGCCTTCACGATCTGGCTCGGGATGTCGTGCCCGATCAACTCTGGCAGGCGTTCCGCCGCCGCCACCAGCGCGGCCAGGTCCACGCCGGTGTCGTAGCCCATGAGGCCGAGCGCATGCACGATCTCTTCGCTGCACACATTGCCGCTGGCGCCCGGCGCATAGGGGCAGCCGCCCAGCCCGCCCAGCGATGCGTCGAAGCGGTCCGCCCCCGCATCGATGGCGGCCAGCACATTGGCCAGCCCCATGCCGCGCGTGTTGTGAAAGTGCAGCGTGAAGTCCACGCCCGGCCAGCGCGCACGCGCCGCCGCCGTGACCTGCGCCACCTGGGTGGGAAAGGCCATGCCCGTGGTGTCGCACAGCGTGATGCCGCCCACACCCAGGTCCACGAACCGCTGCACCCAGCCGAGCACAGCGGCCTCGGGCACGTCGCCCTCCATGGGGCAGCCGAACACGCAGGACAGCGACACGTTGACCGCCACGCCCGCGGCCTGGGCCACGGCCACCACCTGGGCCAACGCGGCGAACGACTGCTCCTGCGTCATGCGCAGGTTGGCGATGTTGTGCGTGGCGCTCACGGACATCACCAGGTTCAGCTCGTCCGTGCGGGCCTCGATGGCGCGCTCGGCACCGCGCAGGTTGGGCACTAACGCGGTGTAGACCACGCCCGGGCGCCGCTCGATCTCGCGCATCACGATTTCGGCATCGCGCAGCGCGGGGATGGCGGTGGGCGACGTGAACGAGGTGACCTCAATCTTGGCCAAGCCCGTGGCCGACAGCGCGTTGACGAGCGCGATCTTGTCGTCGGTGGGCACGAAGGCCTGCTCCATCTGCAGGCCGTCGCGCGTGCCGACCTCCTGCATGTGGATGCGTCGGCCATGGCCTTGCCAGACGGGGCGTTGGAGTGATTCGGGACCGGCGCTCATACCACCACCGTTCGGGCTGAGCCTATTGAAGCCCCCGCCAGTGATTGAAAAAGCCCTTCGGCACGCTCAAGGCGAACGGGGTTGGGGAAATCGCCTCGTGAAAAAGCGGCGTGTGCGGTCAGATTCATTGGATCACCCCTTTGCTGCGCAGCAGCGCAATCTGCTCTGCCGTCAAACCTGCCTCGGCCAGCACCGCATCGGTGTCGTCGCCCAGGTGCGGCGCGCTGCTGCGGATGCTGCCCGGCGTGCCCGACAGCTTGGGCACGATGCCCGGCACCTGCACGCTGTAGCCGTCGCGCGTGGGCTGCTGCAACAGCATGTCGCGGGCGCGGTAGTGCGGGTCTTCGGCAATGTCCTTGGCGGTGTAGACCTTGCCAGCCGGCACGCGGGCGGCGCCCAGCGTCTCCATCACCTGCTGCACCGAGTGCGCGGCGGTCCACGCACCGATGGCGGCATCGATCTCCGCCACGCGGGCCACGCGGCCGGCGTTGCTGCCCAGGTCGGGCGCGTCAGCCAGGTCCTGCCGGCCGATGGCGGTCATCAGCCGCTTGAAGATGCTGTCGCCATTGCCGGCCACCAGCACCCAGCCGTCGGTGCAGGGGTAGGCGTTGCTGGGCGCGATGCCGGGCAGTGCGCTGCCCGCGGCCTCACGCACTGCGCCGAACGCGCTGTACTCGGGAATCAGGCTTTCCATCACGTTGAAGACGGCCTCGTGCAGCGCCACGTCGATCACCTGCCCCTGGCCGCCGTTGACCTTGCGGTGGTACAGCGCCGTGAGCACGCCGATGGCGCCGTGCAGCGCGGCCAGCGTGTCGCCGATGGACACGCCCACGCGCACCGGCACGCGGCCCGGTTCGGCCGTCAGGTGGCGCAGGCCGCCCATGGCCTCGCCAATCACGCCAAAACCTGGCAGGTCGCGATAAGGCCCAGTCTGGCCGTAGCCCGAGATGCGCAGGATCACGAGGCCCGGGTTGAGCGCGTGCAGTTCATCCGGTGACATGCCCCAGCCCTCCAGCGTGCCGGGGCGAAAGTTCTCGATCAGCACGTCGGCCTCGGCGATCAGGCGGCGGGCGATATCCTGACCCTCGACCTGGCGCAGGTCCAGCGCCACCGAGCGCTTGTTGCGCGACTGCACCTGCCACCACACCGATGTGCCCTCCTTGATGAGGCGCCAGTTGCGCAGCGGGTCGCCGCCGGGCACGTCGGGCCGGTCGGGATCGGCGGGGGCTTCGATCTTGATGATCTCGGCACCGAACTCGCCCAGCGTCTTGCCGCAGAACGGGCCGGCGATGAGCTGACCCATCTCGATCACGCGCACGCCGTGCAGGGCGGACGAAGAAAGGGGTGAATCCATGGAAATAGGTGTCTCCTCAAGGGTGAATGCACGACTCGCCACGCGCCCCAAAACCCCCAAACCGTTCACGCTGAGCCTGTCGAAGCGCGGCGCTGAGCACGGCTTCGCCAAGCTCAGTCCGAACGGCGGGTGTATGGGCCAGCGCCGGGCGTGGCTCTCTGTACGTTGGCGCGAATGATGCGCACAGCCCGCCCGTCTGCAAAACGCTGATGCACGAAGCTGCCATCGCAAACCGGCATGGTGGCACGGTACCATCGGCCACTCCGCTGCCAGCCACCCTGGTCTGCGTTCGCAGCCCCCACCCGCCCCCCCATGAAGCTCGACCCCGTCTCCCTGCGCCTCTTCGTTGCCGTGATGGAAGAAAGCACCATCGCAGCCGCCGCCGCGCGCGAGCACCTGGCCGCCTCGGCCGTGAGCCGGCGCCTGGCGGACCTGGAGGGCATGCTGGGCGTGGAGCTGTTCACCCGTAGCAACAAGGGCACCGAGCCCAGCGCCGCTGCCTACGCGCTGCTGAACCTGGCGCGCGGCGTGCTGAACGACCTGGACGGCATCGCCAGCCAGATGCGCGAGTACGGCGCCGGTGTGCGCGGCCATGTGCGCGTGGTGGCCAACATCTCGGCCATCACGCAGTTCTTGCCCGCACAGCTGCAGAGCTTCATGGCCCTGCACCCGCAGGTGGATGTGCGGCTGCAGGAGCAGATCAGCACGTCAATAGCCCAGTCGGTGGCCGAGAACGCGGCCGACGTGGGCATCCTCAACCAGGGCCAGTACGGCGACCGGGTGGTGCAACTGCCCTACCGCACCGACGAGCTGGTGCTGCTGGTGCCCACGGGCCATGCGCTGGCACGCCGCAAATCCGCCCGCCTGGCCGATGCCCTGCCCTACGACTTTGTCGGCGCCCACCCCGGCAGCGCCATCAACAACCAGTTGACCCGGGCCGCGTCCGCAGCCGGCCTGCCGCTGCGGCTGCGCATGCAGGTCACCAGCTACGACGCCCTGTGCCTCATGGTGGCCGCCGGCCTGGGCGTGGGGGTGATGCCGCGCGGCAGCGCAGCCCTGTACAAGGGCACGCAGCCGATCCGCGTCGTGACGCTGGACGAGCCCTGGGCACAGCGCCAGCTGGTGCTGTGCGTGCGGTCGGAAGAATCACTCTCCAGCGTGGCACGGCTGCTGGTGGACCACCTGCGCTCGGGATGACATCACACCGATGACCTCATCGCACCCTTCCACTTTGCCCTCCCTGCCTACCGATCCCGCCCTGCCCGCCCTGCAGTGGGACGTGTTTTGCCGCGTCATCGACAACTTCGGCGACATCGGCGTGTGCTGGCGGCTGGCCTCGCAGCTGGCGGCGCGCGGCCAGCAGGTCCGCCTGTGGGTGGACGATGCGTCGGCCTTGGCATGGATGGCGCCCGGCGGCTGCCCCGGCGTGGAGGTGCGCGACTGGAATGCCCCGGCGCCCGCAGCCACCGATCGTGCGCCAGATGTGATGGTGGAGGCCTTCGGATGCGAAATTGCTCCTGAATTCATAGCTTATAGCGCCCACTCAGCAAGCGGCAGCGGCCAAAAACCCGTGTGGATCAACCTCGAATACCTGTCGGCGGAAGGCTATGTGGAGCGCAACCACCGCCTGCCGTCGTTGATCATGTCGGGCCCGGCGGCAGGGTGGACCCGCTGGTTCTTCTACCCCGGCTTCACCCCCGCCACGGGCGGACTGCTGCGCGAAGACGACCTGATGGCCCGGCGCGATGCGTTTGACCGCACGGCCTGGCGCGCGGCGCACGCGGCCGCCCCAGGGCGTGCCTCTGCAGACGGGGTGGACGCCGCCAGCTGGATCTTGCTGTTCTGTTACGAGCCCCCGGCCCTTCCCGAAATGCTGCGGCAGCTGCTGCGGCAAAGCCAGACCCATCCCGTGCAGTTGCTGGTAGCCCCGGGCCGCCCTGCGGCAGCCGTGCAGGCAGCCCTGGCAGATATTGAGGATCAAAATGCCCCCCAGCGCTTGTCTAACAAGCGCGAGCAGCTATCAATTTCATACCTCCCCGCCCGCCCACAAACCGCCTTCGACGACATGCTCTGGGCCTGCGACCTGAACCTGGTGCGCGGCGAGGATTCGCTGGTGCGCGCCCTGTGGGCCGGGCAGGCGCTGGTCTGGCACATCTACCCCCAGGACGACAACGCCCACCACGACAAGCTGCAGGCGTTTCTCGACTGGCTGCAGGCACCCGCTTCGCTGCGGGCCTTCCACGCGGCGTGGAACGCCATCGACGACACGCCCTTGGCCATGCCCGACACCGCAACGCTCGCCGAATGGACTGCCTGCATACAGGCCGCCCGCGCCCGTCTGTTGATGCAGGACCACCTCGTCACGCAACTTTTGGGCTTTGTCGCCGAAAAACGGTAAAATCCAAGGCTTTGCGCAAAAGAGGTGCGGCACATTGGTGCACAGCACTTGCGCATTCCCGCCGCGGAACATGCATTGGCACGGCGCGCCTTCTGCCTTTCAGAGAGAAAGCAGAAAGCCACCGGCCCGCGCGTTGAGCGGCCCCAACCCAAGCAACTCGCTATGAAAATCGCTCAAGAAATCCGCGCCGGCAACGTGATCATGCACGGCAAGGACCCCATGGTTGTCCTGAAGACCGAATACGCCCGTGGCGGCCGCGGTGCAGCCACCGTGCGCATGAAGCTCAAAAGCCTGATCGGCAATTTCGGCACGGAAAACGTGTTCAAGGCCGACGACAAGATCGACAACGTGATCCTGGACAAGAAGGATTGCACGTACTCGTACTTTGCAGACCCCATGTACATCTGCATGGACACCGAATACAACCAGTACGAAGTCGAAGCCGAAAACATGGGCGACGCACTGAACTACCTGGAAGACGGCATGGCCCTCGAAGTGGTGTTCTACGACGGCAAGGCCATCTCGGTCGAACTGCCCACCAGCGTCGAGCGCGAAATCACCTGGACGGAACCTGCCGTCAAGGGCGACACGTCCGGCAAGGTGCTCAAGCCCGCCAAGATCGCCACCGGCTTTGAAGTGCCTGTGCCCCTGTTCGTGAGCCAGGGCGACAAGATCGAAATCGACACCCGCACCGGCGAATACCGCAAGCGCGTGTAAGGCGAAGAAAGGAGCTGGCCGGTGTGCCAGCTTCTGTCTCCGGCCCGGCCGATGTGCCGGCAAAACAAAAGGCTTCCCTCGGGAAGCCTTTTGTTTTTGGGTCTTTTGGGCCGCTACCGATTGTCTGACAAGCGCGAGCAGCTATCGTAATAATAGCAAATGAAATGGGCAATACGGACGGCGCCGCCATTACCACCAGTACCTCCAGCACGACCAGATGACGGGCCCGCCAGTCCCATCAGCCTGGCCGCCAGCCGCAAGTCCTCAGATCGGCACGGCCACCAGGTCATGCCCCTGCGTGCCCACGATGCGCGCGCGGGTGAACTCGCCCACCTTCAGCTGCTTGCTGATCTTCTCCGGCGGCAACAGGTGCACCACGCCGTCGATCTCGGGCGCATCGGCATAGCTGCGGCCACGGCCGCCCTTCTTGCCCAGCGCAGGGGCATGGTCCACCAGCACCTGCATGGTGGCACCCACGCGGCGCTGCAGCTTGGCGATGGAGACTTCTTCGGCCACCGCCATGAAGCGGGCGCGGCGCTCTTCGCGCACTTCCATGGGCAGCATGCCGGGCAGCTCGTTGGCGGCAGCACCGTTCACGTCGCTGTAGGCAAAGCAGCCTGCGCGGTCGATCTGCGCTTCGCGCACGAAGTCGAGCAGGTGCTGGAACTCTTCTTCGGTCTCGCCCGGAAAGCCCGCAATGAACGTGCTGCGGATCACGAGCTCGGGGCACACCTCGCGCCAGCGCTGGATGCGCTCCAGGTTGCGCTCGCCGCTGGCCGGGCGCTTCATGCGCTTCAGGACATCGGGATGGCTGTGCTGCAGGGGTACGTCCAGGTACGGCAGCACCTTGCCGGTGGCCATGAGCGGCAGCACCTCGTCCACGCTCGGGTAGGGGTACACATAGTGCAGCCGCACCCAGGCGCCGTAGGGCTCGGCGATCCCGCCCAGCGTCTGCACCAGCTCCAGCATGCGGGTCTTGACGGGCTTGCCATCCCAGAAGCCGGTGCGGTACTTCACATCCACACCATAGGCGGAGGTGTCCTGGCTGATCACCAGAAGCTCCTTCACGCCGCCCGCAAACAGGGCCTTGGCCTCGCTCAGCACATCGCCTATGGGCCGCGAGACCAGGTCGCCGCGCATCGACGGGATGATGCAGAACGTGCAACGGTGGTTGCAGCCCTCGCTGATCTTCAGGTACGCGTAGTGCTTGGGCGTGAGCTTGATGCCCGCAATGCCGAAGCCGCCCGGCACCAGGTCGATGAAAGGGTCGTGCGGCTTGGGCAGGTTCAGGTGCACCGCATCCATGACCTCCTGCGTGGCATGCGGGCCAGTCACGGCCAGCACGCTGGGGTGCATTTCGCGCACCAGGTTGCCGCCGCCCTCGGACGCGCGTGCGCCCAGGCAGCCGGTGACGATCACCTTGCCGTTTTCAGCCAGGGCCTCACCGATGGTGTCCAGGCTCTCCTTGACGGCATCGTCGATGAAGCCGCAGGTGTTGACGATGACCAGATCGGCGCCGTGGAAGGTTTTGGAGGTCTCGTAACCCTCAGCGCTCAGTTGCGTGAGGATAAGTTCGGAGTCGGTCAAAGCCTTCGGGCATCCGAGGGATACAAAGCCGACTTTGGGTGTTTTCGTGGGGGAGAGTACTTCGCTCATCCCCGTATTGTCCCAGTTCCGGCGTTGCACCGGTGGAGGAACCGCTCCACAGGTGTATTTACGATGCCCCCGACTTCAAAAAACTGGCGCTCCGCAAACCAGTGCCACCGTGGATCCGCCTCTGCCGGTCCACCGGAGGCGTCCCCTTGGAGGAAGCCGCGCAGCGGCTCAGGGGGTCTTCTCTCTATTTATCGTTTTATTCCAAACGCCCCCAGCATCTGCTCCGTCTGCTTTTGCATCTGCTCCTGCATCTGCGTGAGCATGGACTGCGACTGCTCGACATAGCTGCCCATCATGCCCTTCATCATGGGCGACTGCAGGCTCATGAACTGGGCCCACATCTCGGGCGTCACGCTTTGCGACTGCTCGGCCAGCTTGGCTTGGATATCGGTGAAGGCCTGCACGTTCTTTTCAAGGTAAGCACCCATGAAGCCCTGCATCGCGTGGCCGTAGAACCGGATGATGTTGGCCAGCACGGTCTCGGTGAACATCGGCGCACCGCCGGCTTCCTCCTCCAGAATGATCTGCAGCAGGATGCTGCGAGTCAGGTCATCACCGGTCTTGGCGTCGCGCACCACCACGAGCTCGCGGTCCATGACCAGCTGGCGCACTTCGGCCAGGGTAATGTAGGTGGACGTTGTGGTGTCGTACAGGCGGCGGTTGGGGTACTTCTTGATCACGCGCTGGGTGGTCTTTGCGGCAGCGGCGCTTTGCGAATCGGGCACGACGGACTCCTCGGGGTTGCACCCCTTGTATTGCAGTGCAGCAGATTCTAGAAGTCGAAGCCCTGCAGACGGCGCAGGATAACCCTAATGGGGCCAGCAGGCGGCCTCTCAGCCGACGGTGGTGCAGGGAAGGCCTGACCGCCATGCGCCCGAGCAATATCGGCCTTGGCTGACATCGCCGTGCAGTGAGCCTGCCGACAATGTCAACAGGTCCACATCACGCGAGAGAGCACCACCATGGCTGACAGCAACACGTCCAAAGTCGACAAGGCCGAGAAGGAAATCGGCAACGTCCTCGCGGATCTGGAAAACGATACCGATTCGGAAGTCCAGAAAATTGCCCTGGAAGACATGGTGGAGGTCGACCCCGCAACTGGCAAGCCTGCGGTACACAAAGGCGTGGATGTCACCGTCACACCGCGCCCCAAGCGACAGTGGATTCGCTAGGCATGCAGTCCAGTCATTTCCACTTGACGCCATACCGGTCCCACTTTTCCCTCCACTCCAGCGGACCCAACGACAGGCCCGCCGACCTTGCTCGGCGGGTGTGTGATGGTTGAGTTTCCGTCGCTCACTCCCTGGTCATCGACGGCGCTGATCGCTCTGGCGGCTGCACTCGTCGCCGCCATCGTCCACCGCATCACGGCCGTCGTGCTGCGCCGTGTGACCGCCCCACTCCCCCTGGTGCACACCGTGGTCGTGGCATGCATTCCGGTCATGCGTGTGCTGCTGCCGCTGGTTGCACTGCAGGCCGTCTGGCAAGGGGCCAGTGACGACATCAGGCACATTGCGGGTGTCCGGCACCTGAACGGGTTGGCACTGATTGCAGGTACCTGCTGGCTCGCCATCAATGCCATACAGGCGCTGGCCAACGGCATCGTGGCGCGCCACCCTGCCGATGTGGAAGACAACCTCACTGCCCGCCGCATTGCCACCCAGGCCCGCGTGCTGGCACGCACGGCGATGACCGGCGTGGTGATGGCGGGCGTGGCGCTCATGCTCATGACCTTTCCGGGCGCCCGGCAGGTCGGCGCCAGCCTGCTTGCATCGGCGGGGGTGGTGGGCATCGTGGCGGGCATCGCAGCCCGGCCTGTTTTCAGCAACATGATTGCCGGGCTGCAGATTGCGCTGGCACAGCCCATCCGCATCGATGACGTGCTCATCATCGAAGGCGAATGGGGGCGTGTGGAGGAGATCACGTCCACCTACGTGGTGCTGCGCATCTGGGATGAGCGGCGGCTGATCATTCCTCTGCAGTGGTTCATCGAGCACCCTTTTCAGAACTGGACGCGCACAAGCTCTGAAATTCTGGGCACGGTGTTTTTGTATGCAGACTACCGGTTGCCGCTGGAGCCACTGCGGGCGGAGCTTCAACGCGTGCTGGACGCCGCGCCGGAATGGGACAAACGGGTGAGCGTTCTGCAACTGACCGACGTCACCGAGCGGACCATCCAGATCCGCGTACTGGTGTCGGCACGATCGTCGGGGCTGGCGTTCGATTTGCGTTGCCGGGTGCGTGAGGCGCTCGTCACTTTTATCCAGAGGGAATATCCGGACTGTTTGCCGCAGGTGCGCATGCCTGTTGATGCTCGCTCACCCATTGCAGGCACGTCAAACCTGGGTGAGGGCTTGTGACGGTGGTCTACAAGCTTCGCACATTGGGTGTCATCCTGCCACTGCGGGTTGATCGGGGTGTTCTCTGGCACCAAGCCGCCGCCGTCATCCGTAAGGTTGGCTTATTGAAAGCAGTTCTTCATCCCCTCAACACCACAAGGACCCCAGCCATGGAAACTCCAGCTCCTTCCCCTGTTCCACCGTTTCCGCCCGTGGACAACCCCGTTCCCTGGACGCCTGACTCGCCACAAGGCGACCCTCCAGCCCAGCCCGGAACTCCGCCGGTGCAGGACCCACCGCCGCATTTCAACTGAGATTGATGTGTCGTAGTTCCATGCCAGCTCTTACGCTGGCATTCACCCGGCTTGACGCTGCTATAGATACCTGCGAGCCAACTGCTGACTTGGGGACGCAGGTGTTGAGTTGACCTTGGGATGAACCTAAGCGCCGTCTCACTTTGAAGACGATGCGCCTGCCAAGGCGGCATGGTTGATGGCAATCACCTGCGCGATGCCCAGAATATCTGCGCGAGAAATAGCCGCCGTCGGGAACAACTCAGTGGCCAAGCTTTGGGCTTCCTGAATCTGGGCGGCCGCCAGTACGCACGATTGATGCAGTGTGCGCGCCAGCGCGATGTTCGGGTCCTGGGCCATGTGCGTTCTTCCTTGAAATGATCAGCGAGTATGAGGGCTGAGCACCTGACCGATCAACAGGCAATGGACCGAAGGACCCTGTTTTTACGATCAGAACTGATAGCCCATCTTGAAATAGGCCACCATCAGCACTGCCAGCACCGACGCAAAGGCAGCAAACCAGAACACCCGAATGTCATACATGCCCATTTCAGGGTCAGTGTCCACGACACGTTGGCCTGCGGCTTGCGGATTGGACGAGATATTCATGATGTAACCCTTCTCTGTAGAGCATTGAAGGTACCGTGGCACCCCTGCCAGACGTGTCAGACAAAAGCCAATCGTGAGGAAGAGTTACTGCTGATGGAAGAGGTACACGCGAGCCTTCAGCACAAAGGACGAACCTGGCAAAGGCCGTCACTGAATCTGGCGAGGGAAACAAAAAAGCCGCTCTGTGAGAGCGGCTTGTGTTGCCAAGTTTTCAGCGGCTTCGAAGCCTGGTCTGCTTCGATTGAAAACTTGGTAGGCGCGATTGGACTCGAACCAACGACCCCCACCATGTCAAGGTGGTGCTCTAACCAGCTGAGCTACGCGCCTGTCGTTGTACAGCTTTCGATTATAGCCATAAAAATCGGCTCTACCGGAACTTGGAGCGAAATCGGTGCAAGTCAGTGGTGGAGTCGTTCACCCACATCGCGCCCAGCCCCCTATCAACGCCGGCGCGCTGAACGCACCCCCGGCACGGCGGCGACTATACCCAGCACCTTGTTCAACCGCCCCGAGTCGGCGACCTCGACCGTGAATGTCATCCAAGCCGTGCCTTTGACCGACTGTGTCTGCACGCCGATCACGTTGGTTTTCTCGCGGGCAAAGACTTCCGAGATGTCACGCAGCAGCCCTTGGCGGTCTGCGGCTTCCACGGCCACATCGACGGGATAGACGGCAGTCTGGGCAGCAGTTTTGGGCACGCCCCACTCCACCTCGATCACCCGCTCCACACTGCGTGCCGCCATCTCGCGAAAGTTGCTGCAGTCCGCGCGGTGCACGCTCACGCCTTTTCCGCGGGTGACGAAGCCGCGGATGTCATCCGGCGGCGCGGGCTTGCAGCACTTGGCCAGCTGCGTCATCAACGAATCGATGCCTACCACCAGCACACCGCCTTTGGGGGCCGACTCGTTGGTACGGGTTTTCTTGAGCAGCAGATAGTCATCGGGCTGCCGCACCGGCTCGGGCGGGCGCAGCACGGTCTCTATGTTGCGCAGCGAAAACTCATCCTTGCCCACCACTTCGAACAATGCGTCGGCAGACTTGAACCCGAGCTGCGCCGCCAGGTCGTCCAGCCTGATCGCGGTCTTGCCTTCGCGCTGCAGCAGTTTTTCGACCGACTCGCGGCCGCGGCCGATGGTTTCGTGCGTGGCCTGGGCGTTGAACCAGGCGCGCACCTTGGCCTTGGCGCGGTGGCTCGTCAGGTAGCCCAGGTCCGCGTTGAGCCAGTCGCGCGACGGACGGCCCTCCTTGACGGTGGAGATTTCCACCGTCTGCCCGTTCTGCAGCGGGGTGTTGAGCGGCACCATCGCGCCATCCACACGCGCACCGCGGCAGCGGTGCCCCACGCTGGTGTGCACCGCATAGGCAAAGTCCACCGGGGTTGCGCCCTGCTGCAGCTCGACCACGGCGGCGTCGGGGGTCAGCACATAGATGCGGTCTTCAAAAAGGCCGCTGTTGGACTCATTGCCCGACAGGTCGCGCTCCCAGGCCAGCAACTGGCGCAGCACGGCGATCTTGGCATCGTACTCGCCGGTGGCCGACACGCCAGCGTATCCTTTGCTGCCAGCCTCCTTGTAGGCCCAGTGGGCTGCCACGCCGTGTTCGGCATGGTCGTGCATGGCCTGCGTGCGGATCTGGATTTCGATGGGCTTGCCGTTGTCGTCGCGCACGATGGTGTGCAGAGACTGATAGCCGTTGGGCTTGGGCTTGGCGATGTAGTCGTCGAACTCCTCGACCATGGGCTTGAACTGCTGGTGCACCCAGCTCAGGGCCGCGTAGCAGTCCTTGACGGTGGGCACGACCACACGCAGCGCGCGGATGTCCAGCACCTGGTCGAAGTTGAGCGACTTGCCGCGCATCTTCTTGACGATGCTGTAGATGTGCTTGGGGCGGCCCTGCACGCTGGCACTGATGCTGTGGGCGCGCAGGTCAGCCTCGACGCGCGAGCGCAGCTGCACCATGTAGACCTCGCGCTCGCCGCGTTTCTCGTCGAGCAGGCGGGCCACTTCCTTGTAGGTGTCGGGCTCCAGAAACCGGAACGACAGGTCCTCCAGCTCCCACTTGATTTGCCAGATGCCCAGGCGGTTGGCCAGGGGGGCAAACACTTGCAGCGATTCACGCGCCAAGCTGGGCGGCACGGGCCGTTTGCTGGCCGCATGAAAGCGCAGCGTCTGCAGGCGCGAGGCCAGTCGCAGCATGACCACCCGCAGGTCGCGCGAGAAGGCCAGCAGCATCTTGCGCACGTTCTCGGTCTGCAGTGCCTGGCCATCCACCCGGTCTCCGGCGCGTGCCTGCTGCTGCACACGCATGAGCTTGGTGGTTTCAACCGCCAGCGCCGCAAAGTTCTCGCCAAACGCTTTGGAGATCACCTCCTGTGGCTTGGTCAGGTGAATGCAGGCATGCACCAGATAGCTGGCCGCCTGCATGGCCTCGGAGCCACCAATGCCTTTGAGGATGACCGCCACGGCGTCTGCGTGGGCCAGCGTGTTCTCACCCGAATCGAGTGTTTCGCCGGCCATCAGCGGCTCGGCGAAGGCGCGCGCGCGGACCAGAGCATTCACCTGCTCCGGCAGCGTGTGCGCGGTGGCAGCAATCAGCTGCGGAACGGCGTCTGGCTGGGGGGAAGCGATAGCAGAAGCGGAGAGATTGGTTTTCATCCAGCCGCTGCACCTTCTGCTGCCAGCAAGAAGCCTGTGACGGCTGCGACCTGGTCTGCCGCCACCAGCGTGGGCGCATGGCCCACGCCTTCGAACTCGACCACACGCGCCCGGGGACCGCGCTGCGTCATGGCTTGCGCTGTGTCGCGGGACAATAGATCCGACTGGGCACCGCGCAGCAGCAGCGTGTGTGCGGTGATGTGGTCATACAGCTGCCACAGCGCGGCCTCGCCCGCAGCCGCCATGTCTTGCGTCAACGCCTTGAAAGGCACCGCGATCTGGGGGTCGTAGTGCAGCGTCACGCCGCCGTCTGGCAACGGCCGGACCATGGCTCGAGACAGTTCGAGCCACTGTGCCTGTGTGTGCGGCCCAAAGCTGGTGGAAACGGCCCACATCGCCTGGGCCGCCTGCTCCACCGATTCAAAACGGGCCATCTGTCCCAGGTACTGCCCGATGCGCTGCAGCGCCTGCCACTCGATGACAGGCCCGACATCGTTGAGCACCAGGCGCCGCACGGGTACCGGCAGCGGCAGGCCCGGCTGGCCCGCAACGCCCATGCCGATAAGGCCCCCCATGCTCGTGCCCACCCAGTCCAGCGTGGCGATGGGTGCCTGCTGGTGCAGTTGCGCCACCAGCGACAACATGTCGGCTGCGTACTGAGGGATCTGGTAAGACATGGGATCTGCCAGCCAGTCGCTGCGGCCCCGGCCCACCACGTCAGGGCACACCACACGCGCATGCCGGGAGAGCGCTGCGGCCAGCGTGTCGAAATCGCGGCCCTGGCGCGACAGGCCGTGCACGCAGACCACCACATGCGGATGTGACGGATCACCCGTCGCGTTCCATTCCCAGTACGCCATGCGATGCTGCTGTGCAGGGGCAGGCGCTGTGCCTGCTGCCACCGGTGCCGCTGCGGGACCAGGGCACAGTACGTAGTTCAGCGTAGGTTCAATCATGGGGTGCGGAATCCGGGAGCAGCGCTTGATAATCAGCTGCGTTGCATCGTAATTCATTCGGGAGAGACTCTCATGCTGAAAGGCAAAACCGCCCTCGTCACCGGCTCCACCAGCGGCATTGGTCTTGGCATCGCCAAGGCCCTGGCCCGCCAGGGCGCCAACATCGTGCTCAATGGTTTTGGTGATGTGGAAGGCCCGCGCGCTGAAGTACTGGCCGCCGGCGAATCGGCAGGCATCCAGGTGGCCTACCACGGGGCCGACATGAGCCGTGCGGCGGATATCGAGGACATGATGAAGTACAGCGCCTCGCAGTTCGGACGCGTGGACATCCTGGTCAACAACGCGGGCATTCAGCACGTGGCCAACGTGGAAGACTTCCCGGTCGAGCGCTGGGATTCGGTCATTGCCATCAACCTCTCCAGCGCGTTTCACACGTCCCGCCTGGCGCTGCCGGCCATGAAGATCGCGAACTGGGGCCGCATCATCAATGTGGCCTCGGTGCATGGCCTGGTGGGCTCGGCGCAGAAGTCGGCCTACGTGGCGGCCAAGCACGGCATCGTCGGCCTGACCAAGGTGACCGCGCTCGAGAACGCCACGACGGGCGTCACCTGCAACGCCATCTGCCCCGGCTGGGTGCTCACACCGCTGGTGCAAAAGCAGGTGGATGCCAAGGCACAGGAGCATGGCCTGTCGAACGAAGACGCCAAGAAGCTGCTGCTGGGCGAAAAAGAGCCGTCGATGCAGTTCACCACGCCCGAAGAACTGGGCGAGCTGGCGGTGTTCTTCTGCTCCCCTGCCGCCAACAACGTGCGCGGTGTGGCGTGGAACATGGACGGCGGCTGGGCTGCGCAATAAGCACTGCGGGCCTGATGCTCCCGCGCCGTGGAGCCTTCCTAGAAAAAAAGCGCCTGCCACAACGGCCGGCGCTTTTCCATTGGTGCCCACCCTCCACACGCCTTCGACGCGTGGCGGCGGGTGGTTCCGTCAACGCATCTGCACGGAGCCCGACACGTTCACAATGACCTGGGCCTTGCCTGCTTCTACCGGCACCGCGGAGTCCGAGAACGAACCCATCTTGGCCTCGGCAGCCATCATGCGGGGGCGCGGACCGGGCATCGACTCGTTGCTGTTCACCGCCACTTCGCGCAGGCTGTAGCCGCTGAAGCCGAAGCCCTTGGCCAGATCCGCCGCGCGTGCCTTGAACTGCTCGATGGCCTGGGTCTGGGCCTCGCCCTCCACCTTGGCGCGTGCTTCGCGCGACAGGCCGAACGCCACCTGGCTGATGGCCATGGTCTGGATCTTGCCGGCGGTGGTGGTGATGCGCGAGAAGTCACGCCCTTCCAGCACCAGCTCCGCCCTGCCCTGCCAGCCATTGATCTTGCCGTCCTTGCCATACCGTGGGTACAGGCCGAACGGGCCGGTTCGCACGTCCAGTTGCCCTGGCTGCGCGTTGCGCTTGGCTTCGGTCAAGGCGGTGTCAAGCGCCTGCTTGAGCTGGGTCTGCACGGTGGCTGCATCTGCCGCCTCCTTGCTCGTGGCCAGGTTGAGCACCAGCAGGTCCTGCTGCACTTCGACCGTGCCCGTGGCCGATAACTGCACTACGTTGCGGGGCTCGGTGGCCTGTGCAGCGGTTTGCGCAAAGGCGGCTCCAGCGCAAGCCAGCAGGGCGCTGGCAGCTATCATTTTGGTAGTTTTTTTCATGGTCAGAAGGTCCTTAATGGCTGTACACAGCCTCCGTGTGGGCGTGTGCGGCCACCACCATAACCGCACGGCGTGGCGCACCGTTTGAAGCGCGCCGCACCAGCGTGCGAAGCTGGGCAAAACTTGTAACAGTTGGTCAAACCACACCCCAAAACCCGAACTTCGGCGTTCCAAGTGGTCAGAATCGGCTCTGTTACAAATTGGACTTGAGATCTACATGGCCACAACAACCAATCGCACCGACAAAGTTCTCGTGGTGGACGACGACGCCCGAATCCGTGATTTGCTGCGCCGCTATCTGACCCAGGAAGGCTTCGAGGTCATGGTCGCGGAAGACGGCAAGGCGCTCAACCGCCTGCTCCTGCGCGAGACCGTGGACATCATCGTGCTGGACCTGATGATGCCGGGCGAAGATGGTTTGTCGATTTGCCGCCGCCTGCGCGCCGCCAATGACCGCACCCCCATCATCATGCTCACCGCCAAGGGCGAGGACGTGGACCGCATCGTGGGCCTGGAAGTGGGCGCCGACGACTATCTGGGCAAGCCTTTCAACCCCCGCGAACTGCTGGCCCGCATTCACGCCGTGCTGCGCCGCCGCCCCGCGCAAGAGGCTCCCGGCGCTCCGTCGGGCGACAACGAGGTCGTCACCTTCGGCCCGTTCACCTTTGACCTGGGCACGCGTGCCTTGCAGCGCAATGGTGAAGAACTGCCACTGACCACCGGTGAATTCGCGATGCTCAAGGCGCTGGTGCGCCACCCGCGCCAACCGCTGTCGCGCGAGAAGCTGGCCCTGCTGGCACGCGGCCGTGAGTTCGAGCCCTTCGACCGCAGCCTGGACGTCCAGGTCTCGCGCCTGCGCAAGCTGGTCGAGGTCGATGCGGCCGCACCGCGCTACATCCAGACGGTGTGGGGCGTCGGCTACGTGTTCGTGCCGGACGGAACCAGCTGAGCCCCTGTTCATGCGAAAGAATGACGGCAAGCCGAGACCACCATTCCGGCAGTCCGTGACTGCCCCGGCAGACGCCACCAGCCCCGCGCCGCTCGAAGCCCTGCGCCTTGCGCGGGAGCAGCGCGCACGCGTGGGGCTCAACCTTTTCTGGCGCACTTTCTTCCTGCTGGCCTTGCTGCTGGTGGGCAGTATCCTGGCCTGGCTGCAGACGCTGCGGGCGCTGGAGTTCGAGCCGCGCACCCTGCACACCGCCCAGCAGATCGCATCGCTGGTCAACCTGAGCCGTGCGGCATTGGTGCATTCGGACGCGATTGCACGCGTCTCGCTCATCAAGACCATGGCCGACCAGGAGGGTGTGCGAATCCTGCCGCGCGAGCCCAAGGACAAATTCGAGTTGCTCGAAGGCACGGCCCTGGGCAACCGCCTCACTGACGAGCTCACGCAGCGCCTGGGGCCCGACACCATCGTGGCACAGAACGTGAACGGCGAGACCGGCCTGTGGGTGGGCTTCAACATCAACGGCGACCCCAATTGGCTGCTGATGGACCGCTCGCGGTTCAGCCCGGCAGGTGGCCGCACCTGGCTCATTTGGCTCATCACCGCAGGCGCTTTGTCGCTGGCCGGTGCTGCAGCGATTGCGCGGCTGATCAATCGTCCGCTCAAGCAGCTGTCGTACGCTGCCAACCGCGTGAAGGATGGTGATTTTGCGGCCAGCCATCTGGATGAAGAGGTGGTGACCAGTGAGATCCGGGAGGTCAACATCGGCTTCAACCGCATGGCGCAAAAGCTGGCCAAGCTGGAGCAGGACCGCGCGGTGATGCTGGCCGGCATCTCGCACGACCTGCGCACGCCCTTGGCGCGCCTGCGGCTCGAAACCGAGATGAGCGTGAACGACGAAGTGGCACGCGAGCACATGGTGGCCGACATCGTGCAGCTTGACGCCACCATCGACAAGTTCCTGGACTACGCGCGGCCTGATCACGTCACGCTCACGCCGGTGAACCTGCATGCCGTGGTGTCGTCGTGCGTCTACGCGGTGCAGGACCACCGCGAGTTGCAGATCACGATGTCAGTACCCGAAGACCTGAACGTGCTGGCCGACGAGGTGGAGCTGGCGCGCGTGATCTCCAACCTGCTCGAAAACGCCCGGCGCTACGGCAAGGCCGAGGACACCGGCATCACCAACGTGGACATCGTCGCCAAGGGCCGTGAAAACTGGGTACTCGTCAAGCTGCGCGACCACGGCCCCGGCGTGCCGCCCGAGCAGTTGTCCAACCTGACCAAGCCCTTCTTCCGTGGCGACTCCGCGCGCACCGCCGCTGCGGGCGCGGGCCTGGGCCTGTCCATCGTGGACAAGACCGTGCAGCGCATGGGTGGCATCTTTGCGCTGGCCAACTCCAGCACGGGTGGCCTGGTGGCGCATTTGCAGCTGCAGCGCGCCACAGGGCTGCCGGATGGCGCCGACCCCAAGCAGCGGTTGCAGCGTCCGTCCGTCAAGCGCCAGCTGCCCCGGCGCCGGGCTGAAGACCGGACGGCCTGAGCGGCCCTACTCCCCGCCCAACGCAAAAAGCCCCGAACTTCGGGGCTTTTTGCTGGGTGTCGTCTTCGCGCTGAACTGGCTCGTCACGCGTTATTTAGCACCCTGGCTGTGCCTTGGCGATATGGCACAGCCTCTTCGTTCAACGCACCATGCACGGCGACTTGTTGTTGAACTTCCAGCCCGGAATCAGGTACTGCATGGCGATCGCATCGTCGCGTGCGCCCAGGCCGTGCTCCAGATACAGGCGGTGGGCACGCTCTACTTCATCCATGTCCAGCTCCACGCCCAGGCCGGGCTTCTTGGGGAGCTGGATGAAGCCGTGCTTGATCTGGAAAGGCTCCTTCGTCAGGCGCTCACCGTCCTGCCAGATCCAGTGCGTGTCGATGGCCGTGACCCGGCCGGGGGCGGCGGCGCCGACGTGGGTGAACATGGCGAGCGAGACGTCGAAGTGGTTGTTCGAATGCGAGCCCCAGGTCAGGCCGAAAGCCTGGCACATCTGCGCCACGCGCACCGATCCGGCCATGGTCCAGAAGTGCGGGTCGGCCAGCGGGATGTCCACCGACTGCAAGGCCAAGCTGTGGGCCATCTCGCGCCAGTCGGTGGCCACCATGTTGGTAGCGGTGGGCAGGCCGGTGGCGCGGCGAAACTCGGCCATCACCTCGCGGCCCGAGAACACGCCTTCGGCGCCGCAGGGGTCTTCTGCATAGGCCATGACGCCATGCAGGTCGCGGGTGATGCGGATGGCGTCTTTCAACAGCCAGCCGCCGTTGGGGTCCAGCGTCACCCGCGCTTCCGGAAAGCGCTCGTGCAGCGCGCGGATGGCCTCGACCTCTTCCTCGCCGCGCAGCACGCCACCCTTGAGCTTGAAGTCGGCAAAGCCGTAGCGCTCGTACGCGGCCTCGGCCAGGCGCACGATGCCGTCGGCCGTCATGGCCTTCTCGTTGCGCAGGCGGAACCAATCGTTGTCAGCACCAGGCTCGGTGCGGTAGGCCAGGTCGGTCTTTGCGCGATCGCCCACGTAGAACAGATACCCCAGCATCTGCACCGCCTCGCGCTGCACGCCGTCGCCCAGCAGCGCGGCCACAGGCACGTTCAGGTGCTGGCCCAGCAGGTCAAGGAATGCCGACTCCACCGCCGTCACGGCGTGGATGGTGATGCGCAGGTCGAACGTCTGCAGTCCACGCCCGCCCGCATCGCGGTCGGCAAACTGGGCGCGCATGGCGTTGAGCACGGCGTTGTGGTGGCCGATGGGCCGGCCCACGATCAGCGGCCGTGCATCCTCGATGGTCTGGCGGATCTTCTCGCCACCGGGTACCTCGCCCACCCCGGTGTTGCCAGCGCTGTCGCGCAGGATGATCAGGTTGCGCGTGAAGAACGGGCCGTGCGCGCCGCTCAGGTTCATGAGCATGCTGTCGTGGCCCGCCACGGGCACCACGCGCAGCTCGGTGACGACGGGGGTGCTGGCGGCAGAAGGGTTGGAAGAGGTGGTCATGGTGTTCTGGAATATGGGGGGAGCGCCCCCCGGGTCTTTCGTGTCAAAGCGGCTCACAAACCTCGGCGAAGCGGTTCTGGCCAGGCGCTACGTCGCAGGCAGTGCGGGTAAGTGCGGGTAGCACGACAAGACGGAGCAACAACGCCAGAAGAGCTTTTTGAGTCGCTCTCAATCGGCAGTGATCTTGCGGGTCTCGATGACTGTCTTCCATCGCGCAAATTCGCGAGCCTGGTAGGCGGTGAAGGCTTCGGGCGTGCTGGCCACGATCTCCAGGCCCTGGTCGAGCATCCGCTTCTTCACGGCAGGGTCGTTCATGGCGGCGATGGCAGCGTCCGAGAGTTTCTTTTTGACGGCAGGGGGCAGACCCTTGGGCGCGGCCATGCCTTGCCACGAGTACACCTCGGCACCGGCCACGCCAGCTTCTGCCAGGGTGGGCACGTCGGGCAGCACCGGGCTGCGCTTGTCGCCTGTCACAGCGATTGCATGCAGCTTGCCCGCACGAATGTGCTGCAGCACGGCGTTCACGTTCTGGAACGAAAACTCCACCTGCCCGCCCAGCAGATCGTTGATGGCCGGTGCGCCGCCCTTGTAGGGAATGTGCAAGCCCTCGGTACCGCTCTGCTGCCAGAAGACCTCGGCAGACAGGTGGTCTGACGAACCGTTGCCCGAGCTGGCGAAGCTCACCTTGCCAGGGTTGGCCTTGAGCTGCGCGATCACCTCCTTCACGGTGCGTGCCTTTTGCGCCGGCGAGGCCACCAGCACATTGGGCGCCTGCACAGGCACGGTGATGTAGTCGAAGTCCTTGAGCGCGTCGTACGGCACGCTCTTGAGCAGGTGTGGCGCGACGACGAAGGCGCCCAGGGACGACACCAGCAGCGTGTAGCCATCGGGTGCGGCGCGTTTGACGGCTCCCGCGCCCAGCGTGCCCGTGGCACCGGGGCGGTTGTCCACCACGAAGTTCTGGCCCAGCTTGTCGCCCATGTGCTGCGCCATGGCGCGGGCCACCATGTCGGTGGAACCGCCGGCCGGGAACGGCACGACGATGGTCACCGGCTTTTCAGGCCAGGCGGCGGGTGCGGTTTGGGCGGACACGCCCAGGGCCAGGGTGCAGGCGCTGGCGATGAGCAGCAGTGTCTTCGTCTTGATGAACATGGTGATGTCTCCAAAGGTGGATGGTGTCGACAGCCCTCTGCGGGGCCTGGGGTGGGCTCTTGCCTGGGTAGGAGGGATCGCGCGGCGGGTTTACTGCGGCCCGAGCTTCTGGATCAGCGCCTTGAGCTCTTCCACCTCGGCGGGCTTCAGGTCCGTCAGCGGTGCGCGCACCGGGCCGCCGTCGTGGCCCACGATCTTGGCGCCCGCTTTGATGATGGAGACACCGTAGCCTTCCACCCGGTTGCGGATGGCCAGGTAGGGCATGAAGAACTCCTTGAGCAGATTGTGCTGCGTGGCGATGTCGTCTGCCGCCACGGCCTTGTAGAACTCCATCGCCGTCTTGGGGATGAAGTTGAACACCGCCGACGAATACACCGGCGTGCCCAGCGCCTTGTAGGCAGCCGCATACACCTCGGCCGTGGGCAGCCCGCCCAGGTAGGAGAAGCGGTCGCCCATCTTCATGAAGATCGAAGACATGGTCTCGATGTTGCCCACGCCGTCCTTGAAGCCGATCAGGTTGGGGCAGCGGTCGGCCAGGATGGCCAAAGAGTTGGCCGTGAGCTTGGTGCGGTCGCGGTTGTAGACGATGACGCCGAACTTCACGCTGGCGCACACCTGGGCCACATGCTCGATCAGGCCTTCCTGGCCGGCTTCGGTCAGGTAATGCGGCAGCAGCAGGATGCCGTGGGCGCCCAGGCGCTCGGCTTCTTGTGCATGGGCGATGGCGGTGCGGGTGGGGCCACCGGCACCGGCAATGATCGGCACCTTGCCGCGGCAGGTGTCCACCGCGGTCTTCACCACCTGGCCGTACTCGGGGCCCGACAGCGAGAAGTACTCACCCGTGCCGCCCGCGGCGAACAAAGCGCTGGCGCCGTAGGGGGCGAGCCACTCCAGGCGCTCGATGTAGGTCTTGGGGCGGAATTCACCCTGCTCGTCGAAGTCGGTGATGGGGAACGACAGCAGGCCGGAGCCCATGATGGATTTGAGTTCTTGCGGGTTCATGGTCATCCAGTCAGATCGGTGGGTGGGAGATTGCACAAAACAGGCACCAGCGCAGCGTCGTCGGCTACTGAAGAAGTCATACAACTCCTTTGAGGTGTCAGAGCGCTCCTGTGAGATGCACTGAATTTGCATTTTTCAAGCGAAATGTTAACGTTAACAAAATCACTCGACATTAAGGTTAACCCTTAGTCGTAGGATATCTATGGCTATGCTCCGAAAACCTCCTCAAAGATGTATTGCTATACCTTTAATAGCTTCCAGCGCTTTACTATCAAGCGGTAGCAGCCATTTTTATTCAAATCCGCAGGCAGTCAGGCCGTGGCAATAACGTCGAGGGATGCTTTTTGGACACTGAAACGTCATGGCTGGCAGCTACGCCGGCCACTGCGACACTGAGCCGCACCAGACTCACCGCCGACCCAGTCCACGAGGCAAGTCCACACTGCTTGTCGATAGACTCCGACCATGCAAGCCCCCTCCAGTCCCGCCACAGCAGCCCCCGCACCGCGCGACCGCCCTGCGGTCACGCTGCGGGAGGTGGCCGAGCGCGCAGGGGTGTCGATGATCACCGTCTCGCGCGCCATCAACACGCCGCACCAGGTATCGGAGCGCACGCGTTTGCGCGTGCAGGAGGCCGTCTCCAACATGGGCTACGTGCCCAACCTCGTCGCGGGCGGCTTACGCTCGGCGCGCAGCCACGTGGTCACCGCGCTGGTGCCCACCCTCACCGGGCCCCTGTTCGGCGAGATGGTGCAGGCGCTCACCGATGCGCTGGAAGTGCGCGGCTTTCAGGTGATGGTGGGCCAGGTCGGCTATGCGCACTCGCGCGAGGACGAACTGCTGCGCGCCATCGTCGGCCGGCGCCCCGACGGCATCGTGATCACAGGGGTCATGCATTCGCCCGAAGGGCGGCGCATGCTCATGGCATCGGGCATCCCCATCGTGGAGACCTGGGACTTCACCGACACCCCCATCGACATGCTGGTGGGCCTGCGCCACGAAGAACTGGGCGCGGCCGTGTGCGAGCACCTGTTTGCCAAGGGCCGGCGCCACCTGGCGCTGCTCAGCGGTGGTGACGAACGCGCCGCCCGCCGCGCCCGCGGCTTCCAGGCCGCGGCCCTGCGCCTGGGCCTGCGCGAGCCGGCGGTGCGGCTGGGCAAATCCCCCACCACGCACGCCGACGGCCGCGACGGGCTGGCCGCGCTGCTGGCCGACGCGCCGGACATCGACGCGGTGTTTTGCAGCTCCGACATGCTGGCGCTGGGTGTGCTGACCGAGGCGCGCGTGCGCGGCATCACCGTGCCGGGCCGGTTGGCCGTAGTGGGCTTTGGCGATATCGACTTTGCGCAGACGGTGAGCCCCAGCCTCACCACCGTGCGCATCGACGGCACGCGCATGGGGCAGATGGCGGCTCAGTGGATCGCCGACCGTGCCGACGGCAAGTCCGTGGCGGAGCCGGTGGTGGACATCGGCTTTTCTATCGTGGAGCGGGAAAGCGCATAGCCGCATCCGCCCAGGCGGCACATGCAATTTGTGGTGTATTGTATTGACATCATGCGCAGCACCGCCAGCTCTCCGCCGGACCTCGACCAGTTCCTCGACCACTTGGCCCACAAGGCCCAACCCGGTGAGCGACTGCCCACCATCCGCGAGCTGATGAAGCGCTTTGGCGCATCACAGATGCTGGTGCAGCGCGCTTTCCAGGGACTCAAGGACCGGGGCCTGATCGACTCGCAGGTGGGGCGTGGCACCTACTTCCGCGGCACCGGCGCACACCCTGCCGCAGCAGCGCCGTCCGACGGCGAGCGGCCCCGGGCGCCTGTGGCCGGCACCGCCCCCCCCGCGGTGAAATCGGTGCTGCTGCTGCGCCGCTCCATCAGCATTGCGCGCGGCCGGGTACTGGTGGAAGGGCTGCAGCGCCGCCTGGCGGCCGAAGGACACCGGGTGCTGGAGCTGTCGTACAACGACCCGGACCATGCACTCACCGTGCTCAAGGGCCTGCCGCGCTTCGATGCCTGCGTGGTGCAGTCCACCTTCAAGGCCATTCCCATTGCCCTGCTGGCCGCGCTGCGCGACAAGTGCGAAGTGCTGGCCGTCGACGGCGCAGCCCTGGTGGGTGCCGACGTCGAGGCCGTCGGCACTGAATGGGGCGAACCGCTGGCCGCCGCCATCGAACAGCTGGTGCAGCAAGGGCACCGGCGCATCGCCTATGCCACGACGGCCCACCCCTATCTGGCCACGCAACTCGGGCGGCGCCGCTTTGCGAGCCTGCAGCACTCCCTGCCCGGCGTGGAGTTGATCGAGATCACCCAGGACCAGCTCCCACACGAGGACTACGCCACACGGCTGGTGCAGCAGCTGCAGGCCAGCGCCGATGCCGCTGGCGCCCTGCCCTTCACCGCGCTGGTGGCCTGGGGCATCGAGGACGGCGCCCTGTTTCAGCGCCTGCTGGCCCATGCCGGCATCGCCGTGCCCGCGCAGCTGAGCGTGGTGCTGCTGGGGCGCACCGACCTGGCCAACGAGCATGCCGATTTCTTCGACGTGGTGGGCTGCAGCGTGGCCGATCAGGTGGAGGCCCTGCACGGCGCCATTACCGCGCGCTGGGCGGATGCCGGCAGGCCCTACGGCATCCACCTCACGCCCGTGGTGCGGCGCGCGGGCGCATCGGTGGCCGCGCTAGCCTGAGCAGCCGGGCGCCACACGCGCCACGGTCTGCACCGTGAGCGCAGCCGACTCGCCCACATAGGTCTTCGCATCCAGCGCCCGCAGCAGGTCGGCCGGCAGCGCACCGCCGTCAAACGGTGGCAGCGCACGGATCGCCTCCACAAAGGGCACGCCGTCGGACTGCGCGCGCTGCGCTGCCGCGTACAGCAGGCGGTGTGCCTCGTGCCGGCCCATGCGCTGGGTCAGTCGCATCATCACGGCCTCCGACGCGATCAGGCCCTGCGTCAGCCCCAGGTTGCGCGCCATCGCCTCTTCGTCCACGACCAGGCCGCGGGCCAGGCGTGCCAGCGTTTCCGTGACCGAGGCGGCGATGATGGCGATCTCGGGCAGCAGGGCGTCGGCCACGTTGGTAGCGGATGAATCGCCCTCGTCCATGCGCACCATCGTGTCCTGCGCGGCCTGCACGCGGGTGCGCAGCATGCGTGCCAGGCTCACCAGCAGCAGCGCGGTGGAGGGGTTGCGCTTTTGCGCCATGGTCGAGCTGCCCACCTTGCCCAGGTGGAAGGCCTCGGCCACCTCGCCGATCTCGGTGCGCTGCAAAAAGACGACGTCCTGCGCAATCTTCTGCGCCGTGCCGGCGAGCAAGCCCAGTGCAGCCAGGTAATCACCCGCCCGGTCGAAGGACGACCGCAGCGGCAGCGGCGCTGCCAGCAACCCCAGTTGCGCGGCCAGCCGTGCCTGGACCGCCGGCCCCAGCGGCCCGGTGGCGGCAAAGGTGCCGATGGCGCCGCCCATGCTGGCCGGGAAGGACGTGGCCAGCCGCTCAGCCAGGCGCTGGCGGCTGCGGTCGAGCTCGTCCACCCAGCCCGCGAGCTTGAAGCCCAGCGTCATGGGCAGCGCATGCTGACCATGTGTGCGCCCTGCCATGGGCGTGGCCTGGTGCGTCAGGGCCAGCGTGGCCAGCGCATCGATGGCGCCATCCAGGTGCCCCGCCAGCAGCGCGTGCGTGCGCTGCATCTGCAACGCGCTGGCGGTGTCGAAGATGTTCTGCGTGGTCGCACCCCAGTGGATGTAGCCGGCCGCCGGCTCGCCGCACAACTGCTCGAAGCGGTGCAGCACCGGGACCAGCGGGTGCTGGGCAAAAGCGATGGCCTGGGCCAGCTGCGGCAGGTCGAACATCTCGGCACGCGCGTTCGCGGCAATCACGGGCGCCGCCTCGGGCGGGATCACGCCCAGCTCGGCCTGCGCGCGGGCCAGCGCGGCCTCCACGTCCAGCCAGGCTTGCAGGGTGGCGCCATCGCTCCAAAAGGCCTTGGCCTCGGCACTGAACCAGTGGCCCGTGATGAAGGATTCGAACATTCCGACCGCCATGTGTGCTCCGTTCATACAACCTAGGGTATGTCCCTGTATTGCACTTGTATTGTATTGATTTGATTAGAAAAATCTGAATAAATTCAGCATCGAATGGCACCAGGTACGTCTTCGATTGAGCTGCATTGTATTGCATTGCAAAAAATCAATACATACAATTTGCCTGTCAGCTACAAACCCCATCCCATCGGAGACAAGTCCATGACAAGGTATTCCCCGGCAGGTGCTCCCGCCTGCTCCACCCCTCTCGCGCTGTTGCTGGCCTGCGCCGGCCTTGGTGCCTGCGGTGCAGCGCAGGCACAGTCTTCGCTCACCATCTACGGCATCGTCGACCAGGGTCTGGCCCGCGCCAACGGCGGCACCACGCCGGGCGCGCTGCTGCCCGGCCGCGGCGTGACGCCCCTGGTTTGGACGCTCAAGGCCGGCAACACCTCGCGCCTGGGCTTTGCGGCGCGCGAGGACCTGGGTGGCGGCCTGTACTCACGCTTTCAGCTGGAGCACCGCTTTGCCGCCGACACCGGCGCGCCCAGCAACCCCAATGTGTTCTGGCTGGGCCGCTCGGTGGTGGCCGTGGGCAGCAAGGATTGGGGCGAGGTGTATGCGGGCCGCGAATACTCGGCCGCTTACACCGTGGCGCTGAACGCCGACCCCACCTACTGGAGCTACGTAAGCCAGCTCGGCTCGGCCTACACCTATGCCAACTACACGCCGGTGGCCGCCACGGTGGAGGCCTCCAACATCCGCTGGGCCAACACGGTCGGCTACAAGTCGCCCACCATTGCGGGCGTCAGCGCAGAGGTTGCCGCAGCCCTGGGAGAGGGCACGCGCAGCAATGCCACCTCGGGCAACCTGCAGTACAAGAACGGCCCGGTGTGGCTGGGCGCCGCATTTGACCGGCTCGATGCCAGCACCCACTTGGCACTGGTGGCGGGCGGATACGATTTCGGCGTGGTGCAGGCCAAGGCCAGCGTCAGCCGCGCCAAGGGCGGTCTCAACGGCGATGCCACTGCCTACAGCGTCTCGGCCCTGGTGCCACTGAGCTTTGGCCGCACCTACGTGATGTACGGAAAGCTCAACCCAGCGACGAACCTCGATTCGCAGATGATCGGCGTGGGCCTGCAGTACGACCTGAGCAAGCGCACTTTGCTCTACACCAACCTGGGTACCGCCAAGCGCGACGGGCTCACACGCACCACGGCGATCGATTTCGGCGTGAAGCACACATTCTGAACAGGAGGCATGCCATGCAACGCAGAGAACTCCTGAATCAAGCTGCCGCCATCGCAGCAGGCGCACTGGCACCCAGCCTAGCGGCCCACGCCCAGAGCGACAGCAAACCCATCTCGCTCATCGTGGGTTACTCGGCCGGCGGCAGCGCCGACCTGGTGGCGCGCGTCGTGGGCACAGAGCTGGGCAAGCGCCTCTCACGCACCGTCATCGTCGAGAACGTGGCCGGCGCCAGCGGCATGCTGGCCGCTCAACGCGTGCTCAACGGGCCCACCGACGGCAGTCTGCTTTACATGGGCGGCACCGACACGGTCGTGGTGCCCATGGTCAACGCCAAGGTTAAGCTCGACTGGGAGAACGACCTGGTGCCCGTGGGCCGCATGAGCACGGTGCCCATGATCTTCGCGGTGCCCAAGGCGGCCCCCTACGCCAGCCTGGCCGACCTGGTGGCGGCACTGCGCAAGGGTGGCAAGGACAGCATCAACTTTGCCACGCCGGGCATCGGCACCATGCAGCACCTGTACGGCGCGCTCATCAACAAACAGGCCAAGGTCGCCATGCTGCACGTGCCCTACCGCGGCGGCACGCACATCACCAACGACCTGGTGGGCGGCCAGGTAGACAGCGCCATGCTGGTGCTCTCCACCGCGATGCCATTCCTCAAGGACGGCAAGATCAAGGCCCTGTCGGTCTCCGACACCGTGCGCGTACCCCAGCTTCCCGACGTCAAGCGCATCGGTGAGGAAGACGGCTTCGCCGGTATGGCTTTGCCGCTGTGGCAGGGCCTGTTCCTCAAGGCTGGCACACCCGCCACCACCGTGGCCGCGTACGACAAGGCCCTGAAGGAGACGCTGGCCCAGCCCGAGCTGCGCCAAAAACTGCTGGACGCAGGCATCACAGTGGCACCCATGGGCGGGCCCGAGTTCAAGGCCTTCATCAAGCCCCAGGCTGCGCTGTACCGCGACATCGTGACCAACTCCAAAATCACGATGGAGTGACGGCAGACAGCAAGGCCGCCGACTGTTTGCGCAAGGCACCGCACCCTCCTGGTGGCGCTGGCGGTGCCTCCTTCGCCATGGCGGGTGGGACGACGGGGCGGACTCAGTTGCGCACCGCGCCCGCCAGTTTTTTCACCACCGGCGCCATAGGCTCTTGTATATCGGTCACTGCGCTTGGCGCAGCCGAATGCGGTGACAAGGCCTGGTGCGTGCCGTCGAAGCGGCACGCTGATGCTAAAGGCACAACGCCCGGTCACATTACCCGTCCAACACCGAGCGGCCGTGGTTTTGGCGCGCAGCGCCTCAGGCTTTGTAGATCAGCGCTGCGGCCCGCGCCTCCATCGCCAGCCCCTGCCCCACGGGCCCCAGGCGTTCGGCGGTCTTGGCCTTCACATTCACCTGGCCCGGTTCGATGGCCAGCGCCTTGGCAATGCATTCGCGCATGCCGGGAATGTGCGCAGCCAGGCGCGGGGCCTGGGCCACCACGGTGCTGTCCACATTGCCGATGCTGTAGCCCGCGGCGCGCACGCGGCGCGCGGCTTCCGCCAGCAGCACGGCAGAGTCTGCCCCGCGAAACTGCGCGTCCGTGTCCGGGAAATGGGTGCCGATGTCGCCCAGGCCCGCCGCGCCCAGAATGGCGTCGGTAATCGCATGCAGCAACACGTCGGCATCCGAATGGCCCAGCAGACCCATGGTGTGCGGAATGGTCACCCCGCCGATCACCAGCGCGCGGCCTGGCACCAGCGCATGCACGTCCCAACCTTCTCCAATCCTGAAATTCATGTGTGCCTTTTGTTAGCGGCTTACCCAGCTCTTACGGCGTCGTTGCCCCGCCGTGCCGTACGTGCGTACTGCCTGCGGCCAAGCGCGTCGCAAGAACCGAAGGGCTGAGCTGGTGAGCCGCTCCTGTTCCGCTGCGTTGATAAATCCGTGTCTCGCACCAACGAATTCGCGGGCGATGTGCTTCAAAAAATAGTCTTGCGCCCCGTCTCGGTGGCGCCCTGCCCGCGCTCGCCGCCAAAGCGTGCCAGCGTGGTGCCGTGGCCGCGCTGGGCCAGCACGGCCTCTGCCAGTGCAAAGTCGTCAGGGTAGGTCACCTTGAAGTTCTGCGCGCCGCCGGGCACCAGGCGCGGGTGCAGGCCCATGGCCTCCATGGCGCTGGCTTCATCCGTCACGTTGGTGCCCACCTTGGCCAGGGCATCCTGCAGCGGGCCGATGCGAAACATCTGCGGCGTCTGCGCCAGCCACTTGTTGCTGCGGTCCACCGTGGAGGACACGCGCACGCCGCCCGGGCCGTCGGTCGATGTCTTGAGCGTGTCGGCCAATTGGTGCGCCAGCAGGCCGCCCACGCTGTCTTGCGCGCAGACGTCGATGAGCCGGTCGATCTGCTCGGCCGTGACCAGGCAGCGCGCTGCATCGTGCACCAGCACCCAGTCGTCGGGCTGGGCGCCCCGTGCCTGCAGCGCTGTCAGCCCGCCCTGCACCGTGGCGGCGCGCGTGGGGCCGCCACAGTCGACCACAAAGAACGATGGATGCCCATGGGCCTCCAGAAAATGATCCCCAGGCGCCACGGCCACCAAGGTGCCGGCCAACCGGCCCACACCCGCAAATGCCGCCAGTGTGTGCATCACCATGGGGTAGCCCGCCACCAAGTGGTATTGCTTGGGCAGGGGTGGTGGCGCTGCGGCATCGCCCGCCGCCGCAGCCAGCGCGCCGAAGGCCGACACGGTGGAGCCAGCCGGTGCGGCAGGCGGAGCCGCCACCGCGCGTGACCCGGTCCCCGCGCAAGGCACCAGCGCCCAGAAGCGCCCTGGCGCCACCTGAGGGGCGTGGGACGTGGCGAGCGAGGATTGCAGCAGCGGGTCGATGGTCATGAGGGGGCCATTTTAGGAGGGGCGGGATGGTGCCCCGTCCACTGCGCCCTCAGCGTTGTCGCGGGCGGCGGCAGGCGAGGGCGTGCGCGGGCCCGGCAGAGTTCATGCGCAGGTTCTAGAATGCTCCGTTGCCCCCGAAACAGCCCGTGCGCTTTCTGCGCCCAACGGGTGCGGCGGGCCCACCGACGACACGTACCGTCCGCATGGAACTGCCCAAACTCTCCCCCGGAAAACGCTTCACCCTGCCCCGCCCCGTGGGCAGCGCCGATTCGCTGCTGCTGGCCCGCCTGGCCGAACGTGACAAGGCCGCAGGGCGCACCACCGCCATCGTCACGGCCGACGCCACCGATGCGCAGCGCCTCATCGAGGAAATGGCCTTCTTCGCGCCCGGGCTGCGCTGCGCGCTGTTCCCGGACTGGGAGACGCTGCCGTACGACACGTTCTCGCCCCACCAGGATCTGATCAGCGAGCGGCTGGCCACGCTGTGGCGCATCAGCCAAAAAGACAAGGACACCGGTGCCGACGTGGTGCTGGTGCCGGCCACCACGGCGCTGTACCGGCTGGCGCCGCCGTCTTTCCTGGCGGGGTACACCTTCCACTTCAAGGTCAAGCAAAAGCTCGACGAGGCCAAGTTCAAGGCCCAGCTCACGCTGGCGGGCTATAGCCATGTGTCGCAGGTGGTCAGCCCTGGCGAATACGCGGTGCGCGGCGGGCTGATCGACCTGTTCCCCATGGGCTCGCTGGTACCGTACCGGGTGGACCTGTTCGACGACGAGATCGACAGCATCCGCACCTTCGACCCCGACAGCCAGCGCAGCCTGTACCCCGTGCCCGAGGTGCGCCTGCTGCCCGGCCGCGAGTTCCCCATGGACGACGACGCGCGCGCCAAGTTCCGAAGCCGCTGGCGCGAGATGCTGGAGGGCGACCCGACCAAGAGCCGCATCTACAAGGACATGGGCGCGGGCGTGGCCACAGCTGGCATCGAGTACTACCTGCCGCTGTTCTTCGATGACACAGCCACGGTGTTCGACTACCTCGGTTCAGAAGCCACCGTGGTGCTGCACGGCGACCTGGAGCCGGCCTTCCAGCGCTTTTGGCAGGACACGAAAGACCGCTTCCGCCTGGTACAGGGCGACCCCGAGCGCCCGGTGCTGCCGCCCGAGGAGCTGTTCCTCTCGGCCGACCAGTTCTACACGCGCGCCAAGGAGCATGCACAGCTGTCCATCCGCCCCGGCGTGGAGGACATTGCCGAGAACCCGCACTTTCAGAAGCTGGGCGACCTGTCGGTATTGCGTGGTGCCGAAGACCCGCTGGCCCGCCTGCACGCCCACATCCGCAACACCCAGCACCGCGTGCTGCTGCTGGCCGAAAGCGCGGGCCGGCGCGAGAGCCTGCTCGACTTTCTGCGCGCGAGCGGGGTGAACCCGCCGGCCTTCGACTCGCTGGCCGAGTTCCAGGGCACGGCCGACGAAAAGGTGGGCATCGCCACCGCCGGCCTCACGGTGGGCTTCAGTTGGATCGAGGACGGCATCGACTTCGTCACCGAGACCGAGCTCTTCGCCGCCGGCCCCACCACGCGCCGGCGCAAGAAGCAGGAGCAGGTGAGCGACGTCGAGGCCTTGATCAAGGACCTGGCCGAGCTGAACGTCGGCGACCCCGTGGTGCACAGCGCGCACGGCATCGGCCGCTACCGCGGCCTCGTCAACATGGACGTGGGCAACAAGAACCCCGACGGCACGCCCGCCATGCAGGAGTTCCTGCACCTCGAATACGCCGACAAGGCCGTGCTCTACGTGCCCGTGAGCCAGCTGCAGCTGATCAGCCGCTACACCGGCGTGAGTGCCGACGAAGCGCCGCTGCACAAGCTCGGTAGCGGCCAGTGGGAAAAGGCCAAGCGCAAGGCCGCCGAGCAGGTGCGCGACAGCGCGGCCGAGCTGCTCAACATCTATGCCCGCCGCGCGGCGCGCGAAGGCCACGCCTTCCGCTACAGCCCGCAGGACTACGAGACTTTTGCCAACGACTTCGGCTTCGAAGAAACCGCCGACCAGAACGCCGCCATCCACGCGGTGATCCAGGACATGATCAGCCCCCGCCCCATGGACCGCCTGGTCTGCGGCGACGTGGGCTTCGGCAAGACCGAGGTGGCCCTGCGCGCGGCCTTTGTGGCCGTCACCGGCGGCAAGCAGGTGGCCTTTCTGGCGCCCACCACGCTGCTGGCCGAGCAGCACTACCAGACGCTGGTGGACCGCTTCAGCAAGTGGCCGGTGAAGGTGGCCGAGGTGTCGCGCTTTCGTTCGGGCAAGGAGATCACCGCCGCCATCAAGGGCATCGGCGACGGCACGGTGGACATCGTGGTCGGCACGCACAAGCTGCTGTCTGAGTCCACTAAGTTCCACAACCTGGGCCTCTTGATCATCGACGAGGAGCACCGCTTCGGCGTGCGCCACAAGGAGCAGATGAAGGCCCTGCGCGCCGAGGTGGATGTGCTGACGCTGACGGCCACGCCCATCCCGCGCACGCTGGGCATGGCGCTCGAAGGCCTGCGCGACCTGTCGGTCATCGCCACCGCGCCGCAGCGGCGCCTGGCGATCAAGACCTTCGTGCGCAACGAGGGCACGGGTGTGATCCGCGAGGCGGTGCTGCGCGAATTGAAGCGGGGCGGGCAGGTGTACTTCCTGCACAACGAGGTGGAGACCATCGAGAACCGCCGCCAGAAGCTCGAAGAGATACTGCCCGAGGCCCGTATCGCCGTGGCCCATGGCCAGATGCCCGAGCGCGAACTGGAGCGCGTGATGCGCGACTTCGTGGCCCAGCGCTACAACATCCTGCTGTGCTCGACCATCATCGAGACCGGCATCGACGTGCCCACGGCCAACACCATCATCATGAGCCGCGCCGACAAGTTCGGCCTGGCGCAGCTGCACCAGCTGCGGGGCCGCGTGGGCCGCAGCCACCACCAAGCGTACGCCTACCTCATGGTGCCCGACACCGAGGGCCTGACCAAGCACGCCGCGCAGCGCCTGGACGCCATCCAGCAGATGGAGGAGCTGGGCAGCGGCTTCTACCTGGCCATGCACGACCTGGAGATCCGCGGCGCCGGCGAGGTGCTGGGCGAGAACCAGAGCGGCAACATGCTGGAAGTAGGCTTCCAGCTGTACAACGAGATGCTCACCGAAGCCGTCAAGGCGCTCAAGGCCGGCAAGGAGCCGGACCTGCTCTCGCCCCTGTCGGTCACCACCGACATCAACCTGCACGCCCCCGCCCTGCTGCCCGACGACTACTGCGGCGACGTGCACCTGCGCCTGTCGTTCTACAAGAAGCTGGCCACCGCCAAGACGCCCGACCAGATCGACAGCCTGCTCGAAGAGATCGTGGACCGCTTCGGCAAACTGCCGCCGCAGGCCCAGACCCTCATCGACGTGCACCGCCTGCGCGTGCTGAGCCAGCCCTACGGCGTGGTGAAGGTCGATGCCGCCCCGGGCGTGATCAACATCACCTTCAAACCCCAGCCGCCCATCGACCCGATGCGCATCATCGAGCTGATCCAGAAGAACAAGCACATCAAGCTGGCGGGCAACGAGAAGCTGCGCATCGAGCGTGAGTTGAAGGACCCGAAGGACCGCGCGCAGATGGTGCGGGATATCTTGCGCTCGCTGGGGCAGCCGGTGGCGGCACCGGTTTGACGGGTTGCAGGCTCCCAAAGCTCAGCGGGCAGTGGTGAATCCATGTTGACCGACACCCCGCGCAGGGCGTGGTCCGCCGCGTGGGCGCTGCTGCTCGCGCTGTGGGTGATCGCAGCCTGGAGTGCGCAGAGCGGGTTCTCGTCCAGCGGCCCGATGAACATGCATTGGTCGCCCAGGTTTTTGGTGGTCATCAGCATCCCGGTCAGCGTGCTGGCCCCCTGGGCTGCCTTCAAGCTCGGAGCCCGCTTGCATCGGGCGGCCGCATCGATGGTGGTGGTGATCACCGGCTGGTGGCAGTTCTGGCTGCCCGCCACGATGAGGGACGTCGGCTATTCACTCCGCTATGAGATCCCCGACCCTTACATCTGGCCAGGCCAGCCAGGCTCTGCCGCGCTGGCTTTGAGCGTGGCGCTGTGGCTTTTTGCTCCACTGGCGCAGTGGACCGGGCGGCGGTCTTTGGTGAGCGGCGCGGTGGGTGCGGCGTGCACCGCCGCGGCAGTGCTGGCACTGGACGGGTCGGATTGGAGTTACGTGCCATGGCCGGCAGCTCTGGGCGGCTTCGTGGGCATCATCGTGGTGGTTGCGGCACGGCATCGCGTATTACCTGCACACCCGATGCTCCGGTGGCTGAGCCTGTGGTGTACCGGAATGCTGGGGCTGATCGTATTCTGGTTTGTCACCGAGGCTGCGGCGGGGTGGGTCCCGCATTCAGTGAATGGGTGGTTTACAAGATGGCTGTACTCCTGAGACGAGGCCCGGTCTCTGCAGCAGTGCTCCGGTCAACCACGCCCTGTGGGTGCCCTTGGGCAGATATCGACCCAAAAAGGCCGCCACCGCTGATCCCACATCATATTATTGCTACCAATAACATAGCAACACACCGTCAACAGGCGGGGCTGCCCCGTGGGCCCTTGCCGGACCATCGGCGTGTGGTGCAGGAATTGCTAACCCCCAGGAACGCGCGGCGCGGCCGCATTGCAGCAGCGCCACCGCCGGTGGCCGCTGGCTTGTTCCACC
Organism: Acidovorax sp. LjRoot194; assembly: GCF_964253015.1. Lineage (NCBI taxonomy): Bacteria > Pseudomonadati > Pseudomonadota > Betaproteobacteria > Burkholderiales > Comamonadaceae > Acidovorax > Acidovorax sp. LjRoot194. The sequence goes on from NZ_CAXUQB020000001.1 coordinate 3,837,981, forward strand.
CCTTGGGAGTTGTTCCATGAATTCTTGGCGTCTGGTTTCTACCCTCACCTCCACAGTACTGGCGCTGTGCAGCGCAACCGCCGCATTCGCACAGGCGCCCTACCCCGACCGCCCCGTCAAAGTCATCGTGGCCCTGCCCGCGGGCGGCAGCGCCGACATGATCGCGCGCGTGGTCACGCAGAAGATGGCGGCCGAGCTGGGCCAGCCATTCGTGGTGGACAACAAGGCCGGGGCATCCGGCCAGATCGGCACGCCGCTGGTCTCGCGCGCCGCGCCCGACGGCTACACGCTGATGGTCTCGCCCGCGTCCTTCCTCACCACCAACAAAAGCATCTTCAAGACCCTGCCCTACGACCCTGAGGCGGACTTCGTGCCCATCACCAAGTTCGTCAACCAGCCCATGGTGCTGGTGGTCAAGGACAAGCAGAAATTCCCCACCGTGGCCGCGGTGATCGCAGCCGCCAAAGCGGCGCCCGGCAAGCTCACCTACGCCTCGTCCGGCGACGGCAGCCCGCAGCACCTGGCAGGGCTGATGTTCACCACCCGCACCGGCACCGACCTGCTGCACGTGCCCTACAAGGGCGGCGCCCCGGCCATCAACGACGCCCTGGCGGGCACGGTGGACATGCTGTTTGCGGTGCTGCCCGAAGCGCTGCCGCACATCCAGTCCGGCAAGCTGCATGCCCTGGGCCTGATGGCCGCGCAGCGCACCGGCACGCTGCCGCAGACCCCGACCATGGCCGAGGCAGGCGCGCCCGAGATGAACCTGTCGGCCTGGGTCGGCCTGCTGGCCCCGGCCAAAACGCCCCAGGCCGTCATTGACCGGCTGCAGCGCGCCGCGCATGCGGCCCTGGCCGACCCCGACACCCGCGCCAAGCTGGCCTCCAGCGGCATGGAGGTGGCGCCGGGCAGCAGCCAGCAGCTCAAGGACTCGATCTCGCAAGAGATCAAGGTCCATGCAGAGCTGGTGAAGGCGGCAGGGCTGGTGCCGCAGTGAGCAATCTCGGTGGCTGTGCAATTCGCCACATGACCGAACGCACCGCTGCACGCCACGCACCCATAGACTGCCCCGTTCAGTGCAAGCGTACCGGCCTCTGACGCGGACCACTCAGCAGCCTTCAGCCCACCATTTCAACTGCCACCGAAGGCCTCCGACAAAAACTCTGCAGTCGCCCGCACCCGGGCCGTGCGTTGCAGGTCGGGGTGCATGACCTGCCAGACCTCGTGGTCGCTGGCGCGGCGGCGCTGCGGCCACACTCGCACCAGGCCTTCACGTTCGCCCAGGTGCACCGGCATCTCGCCCAGGCCGATGCCCGCTGCCACCGCCTTGCGCAGCAGCAGGCTGGAGTTGACGGCCATGGCGATCCGGGCCTGGCGGGCCGGCACCTCGACCACTGTGGGAAACGGGCTGTGGTCCAGGTACGGGCGGTAGGCCACCAGCTGGTGGCCGCGCAGTTCGTCATCGGGCACCGGCTCGCCGAATCGCGTCAGATAGGTGGCGCTGGCAAACAGGCCCACCGGCCAGGCGGCCACGCGGCACACTACCAAGTCCGGTGACTCGGGACGGACGTTGCGAAACGCGATGTCGGCCTGCCGCCGCGTCAGGCTGAGCACCTGGGTCGAAATCTCCAGGTCCACGCGGATGGTGGGCCAGCGCTGCTGCAGCCGCTCCACCGCCGGCAGCAGGAATTCGATGGCGATTGAATCGGAGCTGGTGACCCGCACCAGCCCGCCGGGGTTGTCGTCCTGGCCTTCGATCTTGGCGCGCAGGTCCAGCGCCGCGCTTTCCATGCGCCGCGCTGCAGCCAAAGCGGTCTCGCCCGCGGCCGTCAGCAGGTAGCCGTCTTTGGCACGCAAGAACAGCTTGGCGCCCAGCTCGGCCTCCAGCGCGTTCAGTCGCCGCCCCACAGTGGCCTGGTCGATGCCCAGGCTGCGGGCCGCGGCGCGCAACGAGGGCGTGCGGGTCAGCGCCAGAAAGATGCGGGTGTCGTCCCAGTTCATGGTGGTGTTGGTGATGCAAATTTGCATCACTGTAGAGCGAAATTGCTGCATTTCAAAGGCACCGTGGCGGCTTAACCTTGGGGCATTGACATCGATTCAACCCAAGGAACCCTGCCCATGTCCGCCCTCATCCAGCATTCGCCTGCAAGCCAGCCCACCATGCAGGCCATCGTGTTCGACGACTTCGGCGGGCCCGAAGTGCTGGTGGCCCGCCAGATCACAGCCCCCGAGGTGCGCCCCCACGACCTGCTGGTGCGCAACGCCGCCATCGGCGTCAACCGCGCCGACCTGTCGCACCGCAAGGGCGCCTATGGCCGCGCCTACTTCGGCGATGCGGACACCATGGGCCTGGAGGTCGCCGGCACGGTGGTCGAGGTCGGGCCGCAAGTGCGCGGCTTCAGCGTGGGCGACCGGGTGATGGGCATCGTGGGCGGCGGCGCCTACGCCGAGCTCTCGCGCATCGACCACCGCATGGCGATGCACGTGCCCGCGGGCCTAGATCTGATCGCTGCGGGCGCGGTGGCCGAGGTCTTTGTGACCGCGCACGAAGCACTGTTCCACCTGGCCCGCCTGCAGCCCGGCGAGTCGGTGCTGATCCACGCCGCTGGCGGTGGGGTGGGGTCGGCCGCGGTGCAACTGGCCCATGCAGCGGGTGCACAGGTGTTCGCGACGGCGGGCGGCGACAAGCACGACGCGGTGCGGGGCTTCGGGGCCGATGTGGTCGTCGACCACCGCAGCGAGGACTTCGCGGCCGTGGTTGCCGAGAAAACGGGCGGCCAAGGTGTCGATGTGGTGATCGACTTCATCGGCGCGCCCTACCTGGAACGCAACGTGCGCTCTCTGGCGGTGGGAGGGCGCATGGTGGCCGTGGGCCTGCTGGGCGGTGCACAGGGCGCCACGCTGCCGATGGACGCGGTGCTGTACCGCCACCTGCAGATCTTTGGCACCGTGATGAAGTCGCGCCCGCCCGAGGTCAAGCAGGCCATGGTGCAGCGCTTTGCCCAGCGGTGGCTGCCCGCTCTGGCGGACGGCACGATCCGGCCCGTGATCGACAGGACCTACCCGCTGGCCGAGGCTGCGAAGGCACACCAGCGCATGGAATCCGGGGCCAGCATTGGCAAGATCTTGCTGCTGCCCGGCCAAGCCGACCGCTGAGGTGGCGCGCCGCGCCCTGCACGCCCTGCGCTTGCAGTGATGCAGCGGACGCTGTGGATGCGGTGGATGCAATGAATGCAGTGCAGACGGTTCAGGCTGCAAAAAGGGAGTCGCATTTTTGCCCGATCTTTTCGCTTGACTTAGAGTGCGCTCTAACTTTCAGAATCGTTCCCATGGCATCCCTCCTCACCATTGCCGACGTCGCACAGCGCACGGGCCTGACCGCGCACACGCTGCGCTACTACGAGCGCGCCGGTCTGATCGCGCCCGTGGCGCGTGCACCCGGCGGCCAGCGCCGCTATGCGGCGTCGGACATGGAATGGATCGGATTCCTGCTGCGCCTGCGCGAGACCCAGATGCCCATCGGGCAGATGCAGGCCTTCGCGCGGCTGCGCAGCGAAGGGAACGCCACCGCCCCCGAGCGGCGCGAGTTGCTGCAGCAGCACCTGGCCCAGGTGCTCGCCACGATCAACGCCATGCAGCAGGCCGCGCAGGCACTGCAGGCCAAGATCGCGCACTACGAGGATCTGGAGGCTTCCCTTTGCCCTACGCCATCACCACCCACCCGCAAACCCCGCAAAGGAAGCACCCCATGACCTCAGAAACCAACGCCCGCTATCTGCAGGGCCTCGCCAAGCTGCGCGAGATCGACGGCCAGGCCGGTGAGCACGTCGTGGCCAGCCTGGCCGACATCGCACCCGACTTTGCCCGCTACCTGATCGAGTTTCCGTTCGGCGACATCTATTCGCGCCCGGGTCTCGACCTGCGCAGCCGCGAGATCGCGGTAGTGGCCGCGCTCACGGCGCTGGGCAACGCGGCGCCGCAGCTCAAGGTGCACCTGCAGGCCGCGCTGAACGTCGGCGTGACGCGCGAAGAGGTCGTGGAAGTCATCATGCAGATGGCCGTCTACGCGGGCTTTCCGGCTGCGCTCAATGGCCTGGCGGCTGCGCGTGAAGTGTTTGCAGCAACGAGTGATGCCGAACCGGCGCCGGCCTGAAGCGCCGGCCCCAGGCCTGGGCCCGCGCGCCCTCGCAAGAGCCGCCTAGCCCAGGGCCAGGCTGTCCGCATCGAAAGACGGGGGCCGCAACAGGTCCTCGTCGATCCCCATCACCTTGCTGGCGCGTTCCAGCGCCTGCCACAGGGGCGCGGGCATCTGCAGGATTTCTTCGGGAGAGGCAGAGCGCGCAATCCACGCGCTGATTTCTACGTGCTGCTCGGGGGTGAGCAGGTCCAGGTTCAGCATTTCGTCAATGGTCTTCATCTTGGGTCGATCGTGGATCGCCTGCGGGCGAAAGTCTGGCTGGCGCGTGTGGGCGGGTACCCAAGGCTACATGACAAACACGCACATGCTGCCGAAGCCGCGAATATCAACCGGGACCGCCGCGCCCGCCGCGGCATTCACCCCCGTTTCCACGCCGCATGAAAGCCGAACGGCACCACCTGCGGCAAATGCAGCGTGGCCAGGCACTGCATGCTGGCAGGGTCGACCACACCGATCACCGTGCCCTCGTCGCCCTCAGCGAGCGTCGGCACCAGCAGCACGCCATCGTCTTCGGCCGTGGAGCCCGGGCGGTCCACGAACAGGGGCTCCAGATGCACAGCCGCCTCTCGCTGCCAGGCGCCGGCAATGCGGCCGGCGTCCAGGTCCAGCTTGAGCGTTCGGTCGAACAGGGGCGCCTTGCCGTCCGGGTCGAACCCGGCGAACCAGGCATGGCGGGACCGCTGGCGGCCCCAATAGGCGCCATGCACCGAAGGCAGCTCGACACTCGCACCCCCTACCAGCAGCTGGGGCTGCGCGTCGCTACGGCCAGGCTCCAGCCGGTAGCGCTGCACTCGGTGCTGCACGCCCACCGGCTCGCCCGCACGCAGGCGCGCCAGGCGGAACGCGCTGAAGATTTCGGGCCCGTCGGTGGTGCACAGGTCCAGCACCAGCGTGGCGGGTGATCGGCCGTCCGCACTGGGCTCATCCCAGGCCTGCACCGCATGAAAGCTGGCCATTGCTGGCACCGCCCAGCTGCGCACGCCGCCGTCGGCGAGCGAGATCGCGTCGATGGACGAGCCCGCAGCGCTCTTCCACGCAAAGTTGTCGATGAAGCCCTGGCCCGACAGCGCCAGCTTGATGGCGTTGACCCGCATGGCCGGCTGCCACACCAGCACATGCGTGGGCGTCATGGCAAAGGCATGCAGGTAGCCCGCCTGGCGCACGGCCCAGCGCGCAATCACCTCGCGGGTGCGGCTGCCTGCCACGATCTTGAACAGCTTGTAGGTGCACTTGGGGCCCATCTCGACGCCCACGTTCCAGTAGGTGCCCTGAGCGTCCGTGATGCCGTGGGCCGACATGACGTGGATGACCTCGGCATCGTCATACACGATGCGGCCCGTGGTCTGCAGCGTATCGGGGTCGAAGCTGGTCAACAGCGGAGTTTCGGTCTGCGCCACCCACTGCGAGCCGATGCGCGCCATCACCACCGCCCCGTTGTCGGTGACCACCGGGTTGCGCAGATGGCGCAGGCGGTGAAACCACCCGGCCGGGCTGGGGCTGCCAAAGCCGCCGCGGGCCGGCTTGCGCGCCGCCAGGCTCTCGCGCAGGTCATCGGTCTGCAAGTAGCGGCTGCGGTAGCTTGCGCTGGCGCCCCCGGCGTTGCCCGGTGCAAACCGTATGCGGTGCAGCATGGCCAGGCCATCGAACCAGTGCGCATAACTGCCGTGCGGCAGGTCCCACAGCGCCGGGCCGTTGAGCAGCAAGCTGCCGCCCAGCATCCAGGGCGGCACATGCCCACGGATGTCCACGGCCGTGTCGTCGAGCTCACGGGCGTCGGACTGAAGGCCGCGCAAACGATTGGACATGTCTGCCGGTGCGGCACGCGAGGCGGTGGAAGCAAGGGTCATGGGGCATCTCATTCAACAAGGGCGAGCCCCCTCATCATGGCCCAAGCCATGCAGTTGCGGCAGCGCTGTTGGCCATGCGGCAGGCGCTGCTGGTCCTCATCTGTTGGAAGCGGGACAAGAACCACTGACCGTCTGGCCGCAGACAAAGCATTGAACCCTCGACCGGCAAATGCATTAATTATCGATTCCAATCATTGCACACGGTATTTACACCTGCGATTATTGAAAGAATTCTGAAAGGCATTTGAAAGATATTCGAAAGCAGCTTGAAAGCCAAGTCAAGAACTGCTCGAAATATATACAACCTCCTAGGGTTCTTCCGGGTTTGCGCATCCCACGCCACAGCACCTATATTCCATTGCAAGCGATCGGCCGGCATTTTCGAATCGAATACCGCTACCCACAAACCATCGCTTCATAATCAATTCCGATTCACGAGGCGATTTTCAGGAGATATGGCATGGTGAATGTTGATGCGCCGCACAGCCGGCGGCAATGGCTGCTGGCCAGTGGCCTGCTACTGGCACACACCTGCAGCCGCGCAGCGCCGCCCCCGGCGCAGGGCGATGTGCGCAAATCACCGCTGGTGTTCGCAGTCATCACCCCACGCGGAACCGATGCTGCGCTGGCAGCGTGGACTTCTTTCGTCCAACGCGTGGCGCAGGAGCTGGGCCAGCCCATCACCCTCAAGCCATGGGTCTCGCCCGACCCATCAGCCCTGGCCGGCGCATTTGCCAGCGGCGAGATCGACCTGGCCTGGGCGGGCAACTCAGCCGCACTGGCCGTGGTGGAGCGCGGCGTGGGCGAGGTTTTTGCCCAGATGGTGACGGACACCGGCAGCACCGGCTACCACTCCATCATCGTCACGCACAAGGACAGCGGTCTCAAAACCCTGGATGCCGCCCAGCAGCCCGGCAAGGGCCTGGTCTTTGCCGACGGCGAAACCAAGAGCTTTTCGGGCCACCTGGTGCCGCTGTACTACGCCTTCGTCAAACGCGGCATCAACGACCCGGCCGGCGTGTTCACGGAGGTGCGCCGCGGCAGCCATATTGAAAATCTCACTTTGGCGGCGCAACGCAAGGTGGATATTGCCACCGCCAATGACGAAGAACTCAAGATGTTCAAGGTCAAAAACCCGGAGCTGGCCAGCCAGCTCAATATCCTGTGGACATCGCCGGTGATTCCGCAATCTCCGCTGATATGGTCCACCGCCCTCCCCCTGGATACCCGCCGCAGGCTCCAGCAGATCATTACCGCGTTCGGCAAGAACAACGCGCTGGACGAAGAAGTGCTCAAGCAGGTCAACAACCTCTCGGCCTTCAGAAAATCACGAAACTCGCAGCTCATCACGGCGGCAGACATCGACATGTTCGTGGCCTGGCAGCAGGTCAATCGCAACAAAGAGCTGTCTGAAGCTGCCAAAGCCCAGCGCATCCAGGCCATCAGCGAGCGCGCGTCGCGCCTGGAGCTGCGGCTGAAGCTCCCGCCCAGCGTGGCGTAGGCACGGCTGGCACGGCGCGCATCAAGCCGGCCTGCCTGCCTGCCTGCCTGCCTGCCTGCCTGCCTGCCTGCCTGCCTGCCTGCCTGCCTGCCGGGCGTGGACGATACCATTGCGGGTTTGCGGCCACGCCCAGCACCTATTCTTTTCCAGCCATGACCCACGCCACCGAATTCGCTCCCGGCCTAGTTGTCCAGGGCATTGAGCCCCCGCTGTCCCTGTCTGCCTACAAGCTCATCGCTTTTGACATGGACTCCACCCTCATCAACATCGAATGCGTGGACGAGATCGCCGACGCCGCAGGCCGCAAGGCCGAGGTGGCGGCCATCACCGAGGCTGCGATGCAGGGCGTGATCACCGACTACAAGGAGAGCCTGCGCCAGCGCGTGGCCCTGCTCCAGGGCGTGACGGTGCAACACATGGAGCAGGTGTTCACCGAGCGCCTGCGCTTCAACCCCGGCGCCAAAGAGCTCATCACCGCAGCCAAGGCCGCCGGCCTGACCACGCTGCTGGTCTCGGGCGGCTTCACCTTTTTTGCCGACCGCGTGAAGGCGGGCCTCGGCATCGACTTCGCCCGGTCGAACATGCTGGAAGTGGAAGGCGGCCTGCTCACCGGCCGCATGGTGAACCAGCCCTGGGGCGACATCTGCGACGGTGCCGAAAAGCGCCGCACCCTGCTGGAAGTGGCGTCGCTCATGGGCATTGCCCCATCGCAGGCCATCGCAGTGGGTGATGGCGCCAACGACCTGCCCATGATGGGCGTGGCCGGCCTGTCGGTGGCCTACCACGCCAAGCCCGCCGTGCGCGCGCAGGCCAACGTGGCCATTAACGAGGGCGGGCTGGACCGGCTGCTGGAAGTGCTGCGCTGAGCAACGCCTGCTGAAGGCCCTGCGTACCGGGCGCCCCGCCGCCAGGCGAGCGTCACTCCAGATACAAGGGCAGCGGCAGCCCTGCCACCGGCACCGAGGCATGCCGGGCCGACCCATTGCGCGGCGCGGCCACGGCGGCGACCACCCCCGTGGCCGGTGCCGTGGGCACCATCAAGTCCGCCAGCGTGACCCCATCCAGCACGTCCAGGTAAGCCTGCATCGCGCGCCCCAGCACGCCCTTCAAGCGGCAGTGGCTGCTCAGGCGGCAGCGGTTGGTCTCGGGGTCGAAGCACTCCACCAGATGGAAGTCGGTCTCGGTGGCGCGAACCACCGCTCCCACATTGATCTCTGACGCCGGGCGCATCAGCCGCATGCCACCGCCCCGCCCGCGCGTGGTCTCCAGCAGGCCCTGGGCGCCCAGCTGCTGCACGATCTTCATCAGGTGGCTGCGCGAAATGCCGTACCCCTCGGCCACCTCGACGATGGTCACCGGCTGCTCGCGGCCTTCGGTGGCGGCGCAGTACATCAGCACGCGCAGCGTGTAGTCGGTCCATTGGGTCAGGCGCATGGACTTTGCCCCAGGTCAATCAAAAGATTCATAGCGGCTGAATTTTATCGAATAAAATATTCACATCACATGAATCTTTAAAAGGACCGCCATGAACGCCCGCGCAGACCATCTCCACACCGCTTCGTCCGCCACGGATTTCGATCTGAATGCCCAGCAGCAGATCGGCCAGATCGCCGTGCACCTGCCGGGCGCCACTGCGGTGTTCCGCCGCCTCAAGCTGGACTTCTGCTGCGGCGGCCAGGTCGCGCTGGCACAGGCCACTGCCGACAAGGGGCTTGATGTGAATGCGGTGCTGGCCGAGCTGGCGGCCCTGCAGCACCACGAGGCTGCGCCCGAGGCGGCTTCCCCCAGTGTGCTGATCGACCACATCCTGGTGCGCTACCACGAGGTGCACCGCGCCCAGCTGCCCGAGCTGATCCGCATGGCCCGCCGCGTGGAGGCCGTGCACCGCGACAACCCGCAGGTGCCGGCGGGGCTGGCCGACCTGCTGGAAGCCATGCACGAAGAACTGCTCTCGCACATGCGCAAGGAAGAGCAGATCCTGTTCCCCATGATGAAGGCCGGCGGTAGCCCCTTCGTAGGGCAGCCCATCAGCATGATGCGCGCGGAACATGTGGACCATGGCGCCGCGCTCGACCAGCTCAACGCGCTCACCCACGATGCCACACCGCCGCTGGGCGCCTGCAACACCTGGCGCGCGCTTTACGCCGGCATCGCTCAGTTGAACGACGATTTGATCAGCCACATCCACCTGGAGAACAACGTGTTGTTCCCGGCGTTTGAGGCAGACGCCGCTCCATCCGCAACCTCGTCACCTGCGCAGGGCTGCGGGTCGTCGGGCTGCGCCTGCGGATGATGAAGATGATGCAGGCGACGAACGGCAGGTCTACCGCCACCCTTGACACAACGAGCAGCGCGGTCCCCACGGGCGTGCCCAACCCGGACAGCATCGCGCAGTTGGTGCATGGCTTCTATGCGGACGTGCGCGCGGACCCATTGCTCGGGCCGGTGTTCGAAAAGGCCCTGCACGGGCAGTGGGATGTGCACCTGCAGCGGCTGGTGGACTTTTGGAGCACGGTGGCGCTGGGCACGCGCAGCTTCAGGGGCGACGTGTTCGGCAAGCACATGGCGCTGGACGGCGTGACGCCCGCGCATTTTGCGGCCTGGGTACGGCTGTGGCAGCTGCACACCACCCGGCTCTTTGCGCCCGAGGCCGCCCAGCAGTTGCAGCTGGCGGCCCATGGCATTGCGCGCAATCTTTTCAGGGGTTACTTCGGCGAGGCGCCGTCGTTTTCCACCGACGTGGCGCCGGACACGCGAGCGCCCTGAGTCGGTTCGCAAGGCCCCGTCGGCCTGCGCTCATCCTTCCAATGGTAGCTAGGTAGCGAGGGCGGGCCTTGTGCGCCAAGGCCCTCCCCACCCCAGAGCCCTACTTGTCCTTTTTGGTGCCGGGCGTGAAGAACAGCGCCACACCCACCGCAATCAGCGCCACCGGCCACCACACCCGCAGCAACTCGCGCAGGCTGATGCTGATGAGCCCCAGGTTGGTCAGCAGAAAAAACACGCCCAGCACGACCAGAACGATCGCAGCGATATTGCCCTTCATGTGCATTCCCTCGGAGTTGTTGGTGTGGTCTGAGCGCGATTATGGCGGGACTGGAACGCGCCGCGCCTACGGTGCGGGCCGACCTGCGGCGCCGGCGCGCAGCGGCGTGAGCAGGTCGGACAGACCGTTGTGGTCGATCTCGCGCATCAGCGCCAGCAACTGCCCGAGCTCACCTTTGGGAAAGCCTTCGCGCGCAAACCAGTGCAGGTAGTTGCCCGGCAGGTCGGCCAGCAGCGTGCCTTTGTACTTGCCGTAGGGCATCTGCACGGTGACCAGGCGGTGCAGCTTGTCGGGGTCAATGGCCTGCATCGCTCACCTCGTGGGGTTGTTGTGCACGTGTTGCTGCAATCGGCCTCGCGCATTCTGCGCGCCGTGTCAGGAGATATGGGTAGCTTGCCATGAGGGAAGTGAGGCGTTGGTCAGCCTTCAAGATTAACGCCCGCAGGCGAGGAATCTCGCACTTTTGTGGAGAGGTCACTAGCAATGAAAGCCGACCAGGATGGCTCGCCCGTCGCGCTTTGGCCAGGGCGCCCCGCTCCACGCGCATGGCAAGGCGGCGCGCGCAAAGCGCTGGCCGCAGCGCGCGTGATCAAATAGGCATGGGCTGGAAAATCTACAAGAAATTCCCCGCCGGTCTATTGCAGCCGACCCTCCGCGTTCTCAGATCTCGCCATGAATACTCCTTCGGACCTCACGCTCTGTGACCAAGAGCCCATTCGCATCCCCGGCGCCATCCAGCCGCATGGCCGTATGCTGGTTCTTGACGGTGAAACGCTGGCCCTGCAAGCCTGGAGCGCCAACTGGTTCGATGCAGCTGCCGATGCCCTGGCTGCAATGGACCATCAGGCCCTGCATGCCACACCACCCGGTGGCGTGTCCATGCAGGTGGGTGTACTCCACATCGATGCCCAGATGCACTCCTGCTGGGCGCATCGCAACGCCACACAGCTGATTCTGGAGTGTGAGCCCACCCCTCCCCAACAGCGGCCGGAGGAGCCCATCTATGGCGTGGCTCGCGATTTCCTGCCCCGTCTTCAAGAGGCCGATACGGTCCAGGCACTGGCCCAGCTGGCCGCGGAAGAATTGCAGCGCCTGACGGGATTCGGTCGCACCCTCGTCTACCGGTTCGACGCAGACGGCCATGGCGAGGTGCTGGGTGAGGCCGTAGCGCCGGGGTACGAAAGCTATCTGGGGCTGCACTTCCCCGCGACGGACATTCCGCAGCAGGCCCGAGCGCTCTATCTGTCCAACCGGTTCCGGCTGATTCCGGACGCCAACTACCAAGCGGTCCCCCTGCTGGCAGTGCCCGGTGGGCCGACGGCACACGACATCGATCTGTCCCAAGCGTTCCTTCGCAGCGTGTCGCCCGTGCACCTGGAGTACATGCGCAACATGGGCACCCTGGCGTCGATGTCGGTATCCATCGTGGTGGACGGCAAGTTGTGGGGACTGGCCTCGTGCCACGACCACGCGCCCCGGTATCTGGACTCCGGCATGCGCGCGGCCTGCTCGCTGCTCGGCCAATTCCTCTCCATGCAGATCGATGCCAAACAGGCCACCGCAGAAGTGGCGGCGCGGCTGGAGCTGCGCAAGCTGACCCTGCAGTTGGTTGCGCACCTGTCGGACAGCGACGCCAGCCTGCGCCGCATCGTGGACGAGCCGTCGCTCCTGCTGCGCCTGGCCCGTGCCACGGGTGCGGCCGTGGTGCTGGACGACCAGGCATGGACTGCGGGCGAGACGCCGCCCCCCGATGCGCTGCTGGAGCTGGCGAACTGGGTCGCGGGCATGGGCCATGAGGTCTATGAAAGTTCGCAGCTCACCGCCCACTACCCGCAGGCAGCCGAATGGCAGACCACCGCTTCAGGCGTCTTGGCCATTTCCATTTCGCAGGTGCATCGCCACGTCATCTTGTGGTTCAGGCCCGAGCTGGTTCAGACGGTGACGTGGGCGGGCGATCCGCGCAAAAGTCGCCAGCCCGATGCGACAGGGAGGATCCACCCCCGCCACAGCTTTGCAAGCTGGGTGGAGCAAATCGGCGGCCATTGCCTCCCCTGGTCCGCGGCAGAGATCGGCACGGCCGGTGAACTGCGCCAGGCGCTGATCGGGGTCGTGCTGCGCCGCGCAGAGGAGTTGGCCGCCATCGCCAGCGAACTGGGCCGCGTGAACAAGGAGCTGGAGGCTTTTTCGTACACCGTATCGCACGACCTGCGGGCGCCCATGCGCCATATCGCTGGCTATGTGGACCTGGTGATGGAAACCGAAGGCACGGCGCTCACCGCCCGTGCGCACCGCTACATGGGCCATGTCAAGGATGCGGCGGCATTCGCCGGCCAGTTGGTGGATGCCTTGCTGGATTTTTCCCGCATGGGCCGCACGGCGCTCAAAATCAAGCGGGTGGACTGCAACAGCCTGGTGGAAGGGTTGGTGCGCGAAATCTCCCGGCACGAACGCGATCGGACCATCGAATGGCGTGTGGACCCGCACCTTCCCGTGCTGATGGCCGACCCGCTGCTGCTGCAAGTGGCGGTGCGCAACATCATGGGCAACGCCGTCAAATACAGCCGCGACAGCAAGCCCTGCGTGGTCACGGTGCGGGCCGTTCGCAACGCCGAAGGACAGGGCCTGGAGGTGCAGGACAACGGCGTCGGCTTTCAGATGCAATATGCAGCCAAACTGTTCCAGGTATTCCAGCGCCTGCACCAGGCCGAAGAGTTCGAGGGCACGGGCATCGGGCTGGCCAACGTGAAACGCATTGTGGAGCGGCACGGAGGCCGCGTGTGGGCCCACAGCGACGTAGGACATGGCGCCACTTTTGGGTTCGAGATCCCAGAGCCCGGGCACAATGCTGCCAATTTTCAATCTGTCGGGAACGAGTCCGATCATGCTTAAGCCGATTCTTCTGGTCGAGGACGACCTGCGCGACCAGGAACTGACGCTCCTGGCCCTGGAGCGAAGCCAGCTGGCCAACGACGTCGTGGTGCTGCGCGATGGCGCCGCAGCGCTCGACTACCTGCGCCGCGAAGGCGAATATGCCGACCGCGCCGAAGGCAACCCGGCGGTGATCCTGCTCGATCTGAAGCTGCCCAAGGTCAACGGACTGGAGGTGCTTGAAGCGGTCCGCCAGAGTCCGGCACTGCGCAGTGTTCCGGTGGTGATGTTGACCTCTTCGCAGGAAGAAAGCGACCTGTTGCGCAGCTACGAACTGGGTGTCAACGCGTATGTAGTCAAGCCCGTCGAATTCAAGCAATTCGTGTCTGCCATCGCCGATCTGGGCGTGTTTTGGGCAGTGCTCAATGAGCCGCCCCCAGGGTCCCTGCGCACCAACCGCAGGTACGAGTAGATCTTGGGCACCATGGTCCGATCGGAGCACCCGCTGAGGGTCGTGTTGCTGGAGGATTCCGCGTTCGACGCTGAACTGCTCCAGGAATTCTTGCTGGGTATCTACCCCCGCGCCCACATCGAATGGGTTCGCAATGCCCAGGGCTTTGCGGGCGCGCTGGAGCGCGGCGGTTTCGACGTCATCCTGTCCGACCACGAACTGGGCGGCTTTACCGGCACCGAGGCGCTCGACCTGGCCCGCGAGCGGATGCCGCTGGTTCCCTTCATTTTTGTATCCGGGGTGATCGGCGAGGACAACGCGGTAGAACTGCTCAAGCGCGGCGCGACCGACTATGTGAGCAAGTCGAGGTTGCCACGGCTCGCGTCCGTGCTGGACCGCGCGCTGCGCGAGGTGGCAGAGCGGTCAGCCCGCATCGCGGCAGTGGCCGAGATGCAGACCGCCAAGGAAGAAGCCGAACGGTTGACGGTGGAGCTGGCCCAGCGCGTGCGCGAAGTGGAAACAGGGCAGGCGCGGCTGCGGGCCGCCACCGATGCTGGCGAGCTGGGCGTATGGCAACTGGACCTGGCGCGGCAAGAGCTCATGGCCTCAGGCCACTGCAAGGCCAACTTCGGCCGCGACGAATCCCTGCCGTTTACCTACGCCGAACTGCTGGGCGCCGTGCATCCCGATGACCTGGCGCGCATGCAAGCCTCGGTCGCCCACACGATCGCGACCGGCGAGGACTACCGCATCGAGTACCGGATCGTGCGGCCGGATGGCCAGCTGGCGTGGGTGCGGATCATGGGCCGCCTGGAGCGTGACGCGGAGGGCCAACCCGCCTACATGGCCGGCATCTCGCAGGAGATCACCGACATCGTGCTGGCCGGCCGGCGTGCGCAGCTGATGGAGCTTCTGGAACGCGATGTCTATGGCGTCCCGCACGAGCCGCATGAAATCGCCTACCGCGCCGCCGAGGCCCTGGGCCGGGTGCTGGACGTGAGCCGTGCTGGCTACGGCTTGATCGACCGCGAGGCAGAGACGATCACCATCGACCGCGACTGGAACGCGCCGGGCATTGCGACCTTGGCAGGCACGCTTCATTTTCGGGACTTCGGCAGCTACATCGAAGACCTCAAGCGGGGGGAGACGGTGGTATTTGCCGATGCCCGCACCGACCCGCGCACGCGCGATACGGCCGATGCGCTGATCGCCATCAGTGCGCAGTCGGTCATCAACATGCCGGTGAATGAGGAAGGCGGCTTGGTGGCATTGCTGTACCTGAACCATGCCACCTTGCGGCATTGGACGGCGGACGAAATGAGCCTCATCCGCGAGGTGGCGCACAGAACCCGTCACGCGGTGGAGCGCCGGCGCGCCGAACAAAACCTGCATGCGCTGGCGAACTCGCTCGAACGCAAGGTCAAGGAGCGCACCGCTGAACTCATGCGGACCGAAGCCGCACTGCGGCAGTCCCAGAAGATGGAAGCCGTGGGCCAGCTGACCGGCGGCCTGGCGCATGATTTCAACAACTTGCTCGGTGCGATCTCGGGCAGCCTGGAGCTGCTCAAACGCCAGGCCGGCAAGGAATCTCCGTCCTTGCGCTACATCGAGATGGGCCAGACCGCGACCAAACGGGCAGCCGCGCTCACGCACCGTCTGTTGGCCTTCTCCCGCCAGCAGACGCTCGAGCCCAAGGTCGTGCAGGTCAATCAATTGATCGGCGGGTTCGAGGACCTGATTCGCCGCTCCATAGGACCGCAGGTTGCGCTGGAAGTGCTTGCCGGGACCGGCGTGTGGCCGGTGCTCGCCGACCCCGGACAGCTCGAAAATGCGCTGCTGAACCTGTGCATCAATGCCCGCGATGCCATGCCCGACGGCGGCCGCCTGGTGGTGGAGACCACCAACCGGTCCATCGATGAACGCACCGCCAGCGACGAAGGCATGCGGCCGGGCCAGTACGTGTCGATTGCCGTGACCGACGACGGTACCGGTATGCCTGCCGAAGTGATCGCCCGCGCGTTCGACCCCTTTTTCACGACGAAACCCCTTGGAATGGGGACCGGCCTGGGTCTTTCCATGGTCTACGGCTTCGCGCGCCAGTCAGGGGGGCAGGCCAGGATCCACTCGGAAGTGGGCGCAGGCACCACCGTGTGCATCTTCTTGCCGCGGCACCTGGGTGAAGACACTGTCCGCAATGAGCACACCGCGCAGGCGCCACCGCTCGGCAACACCGGGCTGGGCGAGACCATACTGGTCGTCGATGATGAAGCCTCGGTCCGCGCGTTGATGGCGGAGGTCCTGCGTGAGATGGGCTACCGCGTGCTGGAGGCAGAGGACGGGCTTGGCGCGGTCGAGCTGCTGCAGCACGACCCCTCCGTGACGCTGCTCGTCACCGACGTGGGCTTGCCCGGCGGAATGAATGGCCGCCAGGTGGCCGATGCGGCCCGCACGACGCATCCGGCGCTCAAGGTGCTGTTCGTGACGGGTTATGCCGAAAATGCCGTGCTCAGCCACGGACACCTGCCCACCGGCATGCAGGTGCTGACCAAGCCTTTCGAGTTGCATGTGTTCGGCCAGAAGGTGCAGACGCTGGTCAAGGCTGCGTTCTAGTCGCCGCGCTCCGCCGCCCCCGCCGATCCGGTGGTCGGCTACGCCGGCCTTAACCGCCCGCGCGCTTGACCTTGTGGCCCAGCTTCTGCAGCGCGGCCATCACGCGGTCCACATGGTCGCCCTGCACTTCGATCACGCCGTCCTTCACCGTGCCGCCGCTGCCGCAGGCGGCCTTGAGCTGCTTGCCCAGCTGCTCCAGCGCGGCGGCGTCGACCAGCACGCCCTTGACCAATGTCACGGCCTTGCCGCCGCGGCCCTTGGTCTCGCGCGACACGCGCACGATGCCGTCGCCCGTGGGCAGCGGCTTGTTCTGGTGGCAGACGCACTGCGCCACAGGCTGGCGGCAGCCTGGGCACATGCGCCCCGCGTCGGTGGAGTACACCAGCCCGCCCAGGTCCGCGAACGACTTCATCGCTTGTGCTCCACTTCGTTCTGCAGCATGTGAAAGTCCAGCAGGCGCGTGGCAAGCAGCGTTTCGGTCAGAAAGCACACGAGCGCGAGCAGGAATGAGGCCACCCCTGCCAGGAAGCCCGCCACCGCCAGCCGGTTGGACTGGAAGTTCGTCGTCTCGCCCAGGAACAGCAGGATGATGGTGATGCCGATCAGGAAAGCGCAGAACGTGAGCAGCCCGATGCAGCCATTGGCCAGCCGCCCGCGCAGCCGCAGGTCGGCCAGTTCCTTGTAGGCACGGGCCAGGAATTCGGGCTCGGTGTTGGCGCGTGCGCGGTCTTCCACCACACGCGCCCGGTCGATGATGCGGGCCAGGCGGCCGGCCACGGCGCCGATCATCCCGGAGACGGCGGTGAGCAGGAACACCGGCGCCACCGCGAGCTGGATGCCATGGGTGATGTTGGACGGATCGAGGGTCAGGGCCATGGTTGCGAAGAAGAAGTGACGAAAAAGCAGGCGGCCTGATTATCGGTGCCACCGCCCGCAGCCGGGCAGCCCCTGTGCCGCCGCTGCAACTGCGGCGACAATGGCGGCTTCCCTTCCTCCACGCGCAGCGCCCTGCGGCCCCATCCTGGCTAGCCGTCCGTGCGCCTGCCCTGCCCCCTGCCCATGCCCTTTGCTTCCCTCGGCCTGTCCCCGGCCCTCGTCCATGCCGCCACCCAGCTGGGGTTCACTGCGCCCACGCCCATCCAGGCCGAGGCCATACCGGCCATTTTGCAAGGCTCGGACGTGCTGGGCGCCGCGCAGACCGGCTCGGGCAAGACCGCCGCCTTTGCCCTGCCTCTGCTGCAGCTGCTGCCCCTGAGCGCCACCTCCGGGCCGCGCCGCGTGCGCGCCCTGGTGCTGGTGCCCACGCGCGAGCTGGCCGCGCAGGTGGGCGAGGTGCTGCGCAGCCTGGCCCAGCACCTGCAGCAGCCGCTGAAGGTGGCCATCGTGTTCGGAGGCGTGTCGATCAACCCCCAGATGCTGGGCCTGCGCGGCGGCGCCGACATCGTGGTGGCCACGCCCGGGCGCCTGCTGGACCTGGTGGAGCACAACGCGCTGCGCCTGTCTGCCGTGGCGCACCTGGTGCTGGACGAAGCCGACCGCCTGCTGGACCTGGGCTTCGCCGAAGAACTGCAGCGCGTGCTGGCGCTGCTGCCCACGCAGCGGCAGAACCTGTTTTTCTCGGCCACCTTCCCGGCCGCGGTGCAGGCGCTGGCCGATGCACTGCTCAAGAGCCCCGTGCGGGTCGAAGTACCCCACACGCCGGGCAACGAGCCTTCCATCGAGCAGCGCGCCATTGCGGTGGATGCTGCCCGCCGCACCCAGCTGCTGCGCCACCTGGTCAAGGAGCACGGCTGGTCGCGCGTGCTGGTGTTCGTGGCCACGCAGTACGCGGCCGAGCATGTGGCTGAAAAGCTCTACAAGGCCGGCATCTTCGCCTCGCCCTTCCACGGCGGGCTGAGCCAGGGCGCCCGCAAACAGGTGCTGCAGGAGTTCAAGGACGAACGCTGGCAGGTGGTGGTGACCACCGACCTGGCCGCACGCGGCATCGACATTGCGCAGTTGCCCGCCGTGGTCAACTACGACCTGCCGCGCTCTGCGGTGGACTACGTGCACCGCATCGGCCGCACAGGCCGCGCAGGCGAGAGCGGCGTGGCCGTGAGCTTTGTGACGGCCGACGCCGAAGCGCATTTCCGGCTGATCGAAAAGCGCCAGCACCTGGCACTGCCACTGGAGCAGATTGCGGGCTTCGAGCGGACCGCAACGGCCCCTGCCGCTGCGCCCGATGCGCAGTCACCCGCCGGCACCGGCGGCATCAAGGGCAAGCGCCCGAACAAGAAGGACAAGTTGCGGGCCGCTGCTGCCGCGGCGGCAGCAGCCGGCGACGCCGAGCACGGGCCCGGCAAGGCATAAGCGCCTGCACAAAAAAAAGCGCTGGGGCATGCCTCCAGCGCTTCGTGATACGACCCTGTCACCCAATTTGAGCGGTGACCCGGTGACCGGGCCACCAGCGGTCAGGGGTTCATTGGGGCCAGTCGGTCAGGCCTCTTCGTCGTCCATCCCCTCATCGCCCTCGCCTTCAGGCTCTGCGCCGGGAGGCCGCGCCTTGCGCTGGCCGGGCTTGGCGAAGATCTCGACGTAGAACTGCGGGCCACCCTCGGCGGCCACCGCGTTGATGCGCTCGGTCAGCGCAGACAGGTGCACCACCTCGGCGGCGTCCTGGGTACGGCCGAAGCGGCAGTCGAAGTCCCAGTAGTCGGCGCCTTCAGGCAGATCGCGGCGGCGTTCGCGCTTGATGTACTTGCGGATTTCGTGCTTGACGGCATCCAGGATGCGGTCCGGATTCTTGCCTTCGGCGTGGAGTTGAAAAGTTTTTCTCATGGCTGATGGTAGCGCCCCCGGCACAAACCCATTCCCAGTTGAAAACCCAGATGCCACAATGGCGCACAACATCTGGTGACAAACCACACCCATGCACCCCTCCATCGATCTGCTGCAAGCGCTGCCGGCGGCGGTATTGGTCACGCAGAACGGGGCCATCCGTTTTGCCAATGCGGCGGGTGCGCAGTTGCTGGGGTTTGACAGCCCAGAAGGCCTGATCGGTCAGGTGCTCGCCGAGTTCGTGCACCCCCTGGATCAGCGCCGCTCCAACCGGCGCGTACAGCAGGTGGCGGGGGCCGATCAGGCCCGGCGGCCCAACAAATCCTCCGAATTCCGGGTGCGCACGCAGCAGGGCCAGCTGCGCATGGTGCTGGTGAGCAGCGTCGCCATCGACTGGGAAGGCGCGCCCGCCGTGCTGATGACCGGTATGGACATGACTCACCAGAGCGAGATCGAGGCCGAGCTGCGCGAGAGCGAGCAGAGCTTTCGCCGCCTGTTCGAGAACATGCAGGACGTGTACTACCGCACCAATGCGCAGGGCGTGGTGCAGCACGTGGGCCCGGCCGTGCGGCGCGTGCTGGGCTACGAGCCGCACGAGATCGAGGGCCGCACCGCCGAGTCGTACTACCCGCAAAGCTCCGACCGCGATGCGTTCAAGGCGGCCATCCTCGCGCAGGGCGAGGTCTCGGACTTCCCCGGCCAGATGGTGCGCCGCGACGGCCAGGTGATCGACATCTCCATCAGCAGCCACGCGCTGTACGACCACGCCGGCAATTTTGCGGGTGTGGAGGGCATCTACCGCGACGTGACGCAGCGCAAGAACCTGGAGCGCGAGCTGCAGCGCTTGGCCACCACCGACATGCTGACCGGCATGGCCAACCGGCGCGCCTTCCTGGAATGCGCCGAGTCGGTGTACGCGCATTCGCTGCGCAATGGCGAGCCCATCACCCTGCTGATGCTGGACCTGGACCACTTCAAGTCCATCAACGACCGCTTCGGCCACCTGGAGGGCGACCGCGCCCTGGCGGCGTTTGCCCAGGCCGTCAAAAGCCAGCTGCGCGCGAGCGACGTCGTGGGCCGCCTGGGCGGCGAGGAATTCGGCGTGCTGCTGCCGCTCACCGCCATCGACGAGGGGCTGGAGGTGGCCACGCGCATCCTCGCCAGCATCCGGGCGCTGCAACTGAGCGACGATGCAGGCCAGCCCTACGGCATCACCGCCAGCATGGGCCTGGGCGCCTTTCGGCAGACCGACCGCAGCCTGCGCGATGCGCTCGACCGTGCGGACCAGGCGCTGTACCTGGCCAAGCACCGGGGGCGCAACCAGATCGCATCGCTGGAGCCCACCGGTCCGCAGCCAGAAACGCCGGGCCACTGACCGCCTCCTCTGCCCGCGCGGCCATCGCCGCCGGGCCACGGCGGGCCCCGGTCAGATCCGCATCCGCTCCTGCTGCAGGTTCCACAGGCAGGCCGCGATGCGCAGCAGCATCTCCATCACGTGCTCGGCGCCGCCGTGCGACAGCTCCAGGTCGTCGATGATCATGGCCAGTTGCGCGATGGCGTCTTCGGGCGTGGCCGCGCCGCCCGTGTGGGCGATCTCTGCAATGGCGATGAGTACGTCCGTCCGGTTCATGGGAATGGGCGCAGGGTGGTCGGCGCGGGTGTTCACCGGGGCGCCATGGACAGCCGGGGCTGTACTGCGGTGTCCGCGCCGGCCAGGCGCAGCGGCTCGTCGCCGGCTGCGCCAGCCTGCGGGCCCAGCTGAAACTGGCGGATCACATCCAGCAGGCGCCGGGCCTGGTTCTTCATGCCGGTGGAGGCCGACGAGCTGTCGTCCACCAGCGCCGCATTCTGCTGCGTGGCCACATCGAGCTGGCGCACGGCCTCGCCGATCTGCGCGATGCCGCGCGCCTGCTCCTGGCCCGCGCCCTGGATCTCGCTGATCAGCTCCACCACCTGGTCCACATGGCGCACGGTGTTGGCCACGCGCTCGCCCGCCTGGCCGACCAGGGTGGAGCCGCGCTCCACACCCCGCACGCTGGCGGTGATGAGGCCGCGGATTTCACGCGCCGCAGTGCTGCTGCGCTGCGACAGCCCCCGCACCTCGCCCGCCACCACCGCAAAGCCGCGCCCCTGCTCGCCCGCGCGGGCCGCCTCCACCGCGGCATTCAGCGCCAGCAGGTTGGTCTGGAAAGCGATGTCGTCGATGACCTTGATGATGTCGTTGATCTTGCGCGACTGGGCGTTGATCTCCTGCATGGTGGCGATGACGTCCTGCATCACGCTGCCGCCTTCGTTGGCGACCTTGCTGGCCTCCTGGGCCAGGCGCGTGGCGCGGCCTGCGTTGTCGGTGTTGTGCTGCACGGTGGCGGTCAGCTGTTCCATCGATGCGGCCGTCTCCTGCAGGCTCGATGCCTGCACCTCGGTGCGGCGGGCCAGGTCTTCAGCACCGCCCGCGATCTGCACCGCATCGCGCGCCACGGTCTCGGTGCTGTCGCGCACCTCGGTGATCACGCGCACCAATTGGCCGTTCATCTCGCGCAGGGCGCCCAGCAGCTCGGCGGTCTCGTCGGTGCCGCGCACCTCGATGCGCGCGCTCAGGTCGCCCCCGGCCACCGTGCGCGCCACGGCCACGGCCTGCTGCAGCGGCCGCGAGATGGACCGGGTGATGACCACCGCCATCGCCGCACCTGCCAGCAGCGCCAGCGCCGTGGCGGCCAGCATCCACACATGGATGGTCTCGCTCATGGCGCGTGCGGCGCCGAATTCATCGGCCGCCACGCGCACCTGCAGTTCCACCAGCCGCTGCACGGCGTCCTGCACCTTGGCGGCGTGGGGCCGGATCTGGTTGATGTACAGCTCGGAGCCGTCGTCGTACTTGCCGCCCACCAGCGCGGCGGCGGCGGGGATCAGCCCCTGGTCGAGGTAGGTGGCATTGGCCTGTGCGAACGCGCGGGCCAGTGCGTCTTCTTCGGCGCCGAGCGGCTGGGCGGTGTAGGTCTTCCACAGCGTGCGGATGCGCTCCACGTTCGCTGTGAGCGTCGCGTGGGTGGCCTGGTTGGCAGTGCCCGGGTCCATGAGCATGTCCATCACCAGCACGCGGTTGCGCTGCGTGAGGTGGCTGATCTCCGCCAGCACGCCCAGCGGCACCGTGCGGTCGCCATACAGCGCCGCGCTGCGCTCGGTCAGGCGCTTGGCGCCGCTGATGCCGCCTGCGGCCAGTGCCGATAGCAAGAGCAAAAGCACCGCGAACGCCAAGGCCAGGCGGGTGCCGATTTTCATGGTCTGGAGCATGTGAACTTTCTGGTCGACCCGGCGGACTGGCAGCCTTGGGAAGCGGCTACCTGTGCGACATATCCGCCGGTGTTCAGATACTATTTATTTCAAGTGACAAAATCATGACTTGGTATTCATTCGTTCCTTGATAATCCATTCACGATAATTTCATTATCTTGAAATTGATTATCTGCAACAAAGCAATGCACCGTACCTGGCATCTACGTCCAAATCGCATGACTGCACAGGCAGCGGTTCCATCGCCAACGCCCGGCCAGCACCGCACTCCACGATAATTCGCACTCACTGAAAATACCCGGGCACCATGGAAATCGAATTCAAGTTCTGCATTCCCCCTGCGCAATTGGCCGCCGTCACCGCCGCCGTTCGCCGCGGCCGGCACACGCCCATTCGCATGGAGGCGCGCTATTTCGACACGCCCGATGCCGCCCTGTCGTCCCGCGGCATCGCGCTGCGCCTGCGGCGGGAAGGCGACCGCTGGGTGCAGACCGTGAAGGCCCTGGGCGAGGGCCCGCTGGACCGCCACGAGCACAACGTGGAGCGCGGCGCGGCCAGCCCGGCTGGCGCACCCGCGCTGCAGCCCGACCTGCATGCGGGATCGCCGGCCGGAGACATCATGATGCGCGCGCTGCAGGGCGCGGCCGGCCCCCTGGCAGAGACCTACGGCACCGAGATGGACCGCATCACCCGCGACATCCGCTTTGCCGGGGGCATGGCCGAGCTGGCGCTCGACACCGGCCGCGTGGTGGCCCGCCGCGGCACCCCGCAGCAGCAGGAGGCCCGCATCTGCGAGCTGGAGCTCGAACTCAAAAGCGGCCCCGTGGCCGGCCTGGCCCGGCTGGCCGACACCTGGGCACGCCAGCACGGCCTGGTGCTGAGCACCATTTCCAAGGCTGAACGCGGGGAGCGGCTGCTGGCCCCGCAGTGGGTGCGCCCGGCGGTGTCGGCCCGCCCGCTGCGCGCGGGCAGCACCGCGCCGTTGTTTCTGGATGCGGCCCACCTGCAGCGCACCGTGCTCTCCCACTGCCTGGTGCAGATCCTGGCCAATGCCAGCGAAATCGTCGAAACCACGCTGCCCACCACCGACCTGGCCGAGCATGTCCACCAGCTGCGCATCGGCATCCGCCGCCTGCGCACCGCGCTGCGCGAGCTGGACGCCCTGGCACCCGGGCGCTTCGCCCCGCACTGGGAGCCCGCACTGCGGGACGTGTTCCAACGCCTGGGCAGCCTGCGCGACCGCGAGCAGATCCTGCGCGGCTTCAACGCCGAACTGCGCGATGCGGGCGCACCGGCCTCGCTGCTGATGCCGCTGGGCGACGCCCCAGGCCATGCCGCGGCGGACATCGTGCGCACGCCGGCCTTCCAGTCCGCGCTGGTCGAGCTCATGGGCTTCACCGCCGACAAGGCGGAGCCCACCGACGGCGCACAGGCCCTGCCCCCGAAGGACGTGCGCCGCACACTCCAGAAGAAGCTCCAATCGCTGCGCACCCAGGTGCTCGCCGACGGGCGCCGCATCGACACGCTGGCCGCGCCCGCGCAGCACCGCCTGCGCAAACGCTTGAAGCGCCTGCGCTACCTGGCGGAGTTTCTGGTGCCCGCCTTCGATGGCGACGAGGGCGATGCCTTTCTGCAGAGCCTGCGCCCCGCCCTGGCCGCGCTGGGCCGGCTGCACGATGAACGCGTGGCCAGCGACCTGTACACCGAGATCGCCACCCGGGACGCCCGCGCCTGGTTCGGCGTGGGCTGGCTGGCCGCCCGCCTCCCGCGCACCACCACGGCCAGCCGCAAGGCGCTGGCGCGCATTGGCGAGGTGCCGCGCCTGCACAAGCCCAAGGCCCCGAAGGTCCCGAAGGCAGCAAAGGCAGCAAAGGCGCGCAGGCCCTGACCCCGCCGCCGGGCACCGGGCACAATCCCCAGCATGACGGCCCCCACCCCACCCCGGCGCGCACTCGCGCACGGGCAGACCCAGACCCCTTCCCCCACCACCGCCGACACCGCCGACACCGCCCCCCACGGCCGCGCGCACCCATCGCACCACCAGGCCATCCCCGGCAAGGAGCAGATCGCCCTGCTCGACGCCTTCGAGCGGCTGGGCATGGACAGCATCACGCTGGTGCGCACGCCGGAGCAGGCCGACCGCGCGCGCGACGCGCTGTGCAAAGCCACGGCCTGGGGGTTCGACACCGAATCCAAACCCACCTTCGTGCAGGGGGAGGCGTCGGACGGCCCGCACATCGTGCAGCTGGCCACGCTGGACCACGCCTGGGTCTTTCAGTTGCAGGATGCCGGTTGCCGCGCGCGCGTGGCCGAACTGCTGGCCCTGCGCGGCGTGACCAAGGCAGGCTTCGGCCTGGGGGACGACACCAAGCGCATCAAGGCCAAGCTGGGCGTGGAGCCCGCCGATGTGCTGGAGCTCAACACCGTGTTCCGCCAACGCGGCTACCGCAAGGACATGGGCGTGAAGGCCGCCGTGGCCGTGCTGTTCAACCGGCGCTTTCTCAAATCCAAGAAGGCCGCGACGTCCAACTGGGCCAACGACCGGCTGACCGAAGCGCAGGTGCTCTACGCCGCCAACGATGCCTGGGCAGCGCTGCGGGTGTTCCATGCGCTGCAGGTGCCTGCCGCACCCGCTGCGTAAGGCGCGGTCGATTCAATTGCTATAAAAACAATAGCTGCTAGCGCTTGACTATCAAGCGGTAGGGCCTTTTTTATATCAAATCCGCTGCCTGAATCGCTCGCGGCGTCACCTACTGGTGCAGCGTGGTGTGGTGTGTGCTGCGCCCATCACAACCGCGCAGCCAGCCGCGCCGCCTGGTCGATGGCGCGCTTGGCATCCAGCTCCCCCGCCTCCAGCGCGCCGCCGATCAGGTGCGGCTTGCGGCCCTGGGCCTCCAGCGCCTGCGCGAGGCTGGCCAGCGGCACCTGGCCCGCGCACAGGACCACGGTGTCGCAGGCGATCCAGGTGGGGTCCTCGCGCTTCTCGCCGTACGACACCAGCAGGCCTTCGTCGGCAATGCGCTCGTAGTTCACGCCACCCACCATCTGCACGTCCTTCATCTTGAGCACCGTGCGGTGGATCCAGCCCGTGGTCTTGCCCAGGCCGCCACCGAGCTTGCCCTTCTTGCGCTGCAGCAGCGTCACCTGGCGCGCCGGCGGCGTGGCGTGCGGCCCGGCGGGTGCCAGGCCACCGCGCGCCTGGGCGGGGTCGGTGATGCCCCATTCGGCCTGCCACGCGCTCACGTCGAGCGTGGTGGATGGGTGCTCGCCGTGGGTCAGAAACTCGGCCACGTCAAAGCCGATGCCGCCCGCGCCGATGATGGCCACGCGCTCGCCCACCGGCTTGCGGTGCCGCAGCACGTCGATGTAGCTCAGCACCTTGGGATGGTCCTGCCCGGGGATCTGCGGGTCGCGCGGCAGCACGCCCGTGGCCACCACCACCTCGTCGAAGCCCGCCAGGTCCGCCGCCTCCACCACGCGGTTCAGGTGCAACTGCACGCCGGTGTCCTCCACCCGCGTGGTCAGGTAGCGCAGCATTTCGTGGAACTCCTCCTTGCCCGGGATCACCTTGGCCATGTTGAGCTGGCCGCCGATGGCGGGCGCCGCGTCGAACAGGTGCACCTCGTGCCCCCGCTCGGCCGCCACCGTGGCCGCCGTCAGGCCCGCAGGCCCGGCGCCCACCACGGCGATGCGCTTGCGGGCCGACGGTGTGGCGATGGGGCGGTAGACCAGTTCGGTCTCGTGGCAGGCGCGCGGGTTGACCAGGCAGCTGCTGGTCTTGTTCTGGAACACATGGTCCAGGCAGGCCTGGTTGCAGGCGATGCAGGTGTTGATGCGGTCGGCCCGGCCCTGGGCGGCCTTCTTCACAAAGGCGGCGTCGGCCAGCAGCGGGCGGGCCATCGACACCATGTCGGCGCAGCCGTCGGCCAGCACGGCTTCAGCCACCTCGGGCGTGTTGATGCGGTTGGAGGTGACCAGCGGCGTGACAATGCCTGCCGCCACGAACTCGGCCTTCATCTTCTGCGTGACCCAGGCAAACGCCGCGCGCGGCACGCTGGTGGCAATGGTGGGCACCCGCGCCTCGTGCCAGCCGATGCCGGTGTTGACGATGTTCGCCCCGCACGTGGCCACGGCCTTGCCCAGGGTGACGATCTCGTCCCAGCTGCTGCCGCCCGGGACCAGGTCGATCATCGACAGGCGGTAGATGATGATGAAGTCCGGCCCCACGGCCTCGCGCATGCGGGCCAAAATTTCTACCGGCAGGCGCATGCGGTGGCTGTAGTCGCCGCCCCAGGCGTCCTGGCGCAGGTTGGTGGTCTGCGACAGGAACTGGTTGATGAAGTAGCCCTCCGAGCCCATCACCTCCACGCCGTCGTAGCCCGCCTCGCGCGCCTTCACAGCGCAGTTGACGAACGCGCGGATCTGGCGCTCCACCCCGCGGGCCGACAGTGCGAACGGCGTGAACGGCGAAATGGGCGACTGCAGGCGCGAGGGCGCCACCGCCAACGGGTGGTAGGCGTAGCGGCCCGTGTGCAGGATCTGCAGCGCGATCTTGCCGCCCGCCTCGTGCACGGCCCGCGTGACCACCTGGTGGCGCCGCGCCGCGCCCGACGTGGACAACGTGCCCGCAAAAGGCTTGGCCCAGCCCGCGATGTTGGGCGCAAAACCGCCGGTCACGATCAGGCCCACATCGCCCTCGGCCCGCTCGCGAAAATAAGCCGCCATACGCGACAGGTCGCGCCCGTCCTCCAGCCCCGTGTGCATGGAGCCCATGAGCACACGGTTCTTGAGCGTGGTGAAGCCCAGGTCGAGGGGCGCGAGCAGGTGCGGGTACAAGGCTGCGCCGGGCGTGGCGGCGGCGGCTGCAGGGAAGGCTGTGGGAGCGGTGGAAGAAGACTGCATGGGCACCATCGTGGACTAGAAATATTTTCTAGAACTTTATTCTATAATCACATGCCATGGCAAGCCGCACTTCCCCCAACCCGCCCGCCCCTCCGACCGAAGCCACCGCAGACCGCCGCCAGGACATCCTGAACGCCGCCCTCGCCTGCGCGGCCGAAGGCGGCGTGGACGCGGTCACCATCGACGGCGTGCGGGCCCGCTGCGGGGCCAGCGTGGGCAGCATTTATCACCACTTCGGCAACCGCGACGGCATCGTGGCGGCGCTGTTCTTCGACATCTTTCACGACCAGTCGCGCAGCGTGCAGGCGCAGCTCGATGCCTCGCGCGGCGTGGAAGCCGGCGTGCGCGCCCTGGTCACGGGGTATCTGGACTGGGTGGTGGCGCAGCCCGGGCGGGCGCGCTTCTTGTTCCAGGCCCGGGGCGCCGTGGCGGCGGGCCCGCGCTCGCCCGACCTGGCCGAGGCGGCCGGCCGCCGCAACCAGGCGCTGGTGGCCTGGTTCGAGCCGCAGCGCCGTGCCGGTGCGGTGCTGGACCTTCCGTGCGAGCTGATGCCCTCGCTGGTGATGGGGCCGGTGCAGAGCTATTGCCGGGCCTGGCTGTCGGACCGCGCCGGGCCGGGCACGCTGCCGTCGCCCGAAACCTACCGCAGCGAGCTGGCCGCGGCGGCGTGGCGCTCGGTCAAGGCGTGACAGCGCGGCCCTGGCGGCTGTTGCGACTGCCGGTCAGCCCGCTGCGCCCGCCTTGCGGCGCCAGGCCCAATGCACAGCCCCGGCCAGCAATGCTCCCGCCGGGCCGATGGTGACAAGGTTCCACAGCGGCATGAACAGCAGGCCGAGCGCTGCGGTGGAGCCCGCCGGGGCCACGAAGACGCTGTAGTGCATGTACAGGTCTGCCACCAGACACGCGGCAGCCGCCCCCAGGCCCCACGCCGCCCAGCGCCCCCGTGCCAGCCAGGCAGAGATGGCATACGGCGCGCACGAGAAGACCCACAGGCCGATGAGGAATGCGCTGGCACCCGCGCCCTCCTCGCCGCCCGCTGCCTTGAACACCACCGTGTAGAGGTGCAGCGCCGCGCCTGCGCCGCACAGGGCCAGGGCCGATGGGGTGAGCATGGCGGAAGGCATGGGCGACCTTTCTGCGTGGAAGCGCGGTGTGCGGCGGGGTGTGCCTTTGGTCGTCAATAGTGCGGCGGCAGCTCGTCGCGCGGGTTGCGCGGCGCCGCGGCGCCACCGCCCTCCGGCGCTTGCTGGCGCAGCTGGATCACCTCGCGCGCCAGCCGGTCGATCAGCTCCTGCTGGCGGTAGATGGTCATGTTGAGCTGGTCCAGCAGGTCTTCGGTGAAGCTGGCCTTGATCTCCAGGGCTTCTAGTCGTTGTTCGATGTCGTAAGTATGTTGCATGGCGTATTGGACAACAGTCGCGAGCCGCTGACCGCGGCGGTAACCGCCGCAAGCTCTTGCGTGCGCAAAGAGCAAACACGAAAAAATTTCCCAGATTGGGAAAGTCATGTACACTGAATTCCCATGAAGGTAATTGGCCGTCAACTTATTGCTCAAGCACCGCTTTCGCTTACGGCAAAGCGCCGTTTGTCGTTGTGGATCAGTCAACTCAAAGAGCTTCGTCCAGCCAGCTCAGCTGAGTTGTCTGCAACGTTTCCCGAGTCAGAGCTTGGAGAGGGTGACGAAATAGTGTTCAGGTTCCCCCAATCAGGAGTACGTGTTGAGACGTTGACGTCAGTCAGCCTTGGAATTGTTTGCATTGAGCATATTTATCCAGAAGAAGTTATATTGCGATGACTGACCTAACAACAAATTTTGGGTCTTCTACCCCCCTACAAGTCATCAAGGATGACAGTCAATACGCTCGGTATCTTGGTGAGATTCGAGAATTGATGAGGAACTCTCCTCACATCAACGCGCTAGCTCCTCAAAGGATTGAGCTACTTGCAGTTTTACTAGAGAAATACGAAGAGGAAAGATTTTTGCTTTCCTCTGTTGATCCTGTTGATGCAATTACCATGCGCATGGTGGAACTTGGCTTCGAGCAAAAAGATCTTGCAAGAATACTAGGCAGTGCCTCCAGAGCTTCAGAGGTTTTAAACCGCAGACGACAGTTGAGCTTGGAGCAAATGCGGCTTCTGCACAGCGAGTTAAATATTCCCGCCGAAGTTTTGCTTGGTCGTCCCGCATCTGCCGGTATAGAACTGGACGGAGAAATTATCAATCAACTTCCTTTGACTGAGATGGCAAGGCGTGGCTGGCTTGGTCGACAAGTACAAGGGGACGGGCAACTTATTGAGCGGTTTCGTGAATTTCTGGCAAAGGTCTCCCTAGGCGCCACCCCCGTATTTATGCGCAGATCGATATTTGGGGGAGTTGCAGAAAAATCCAAGGTGCTTACATATGCTTGGTTAGCCAGAGTCATAATGAGAGCGCGCGAAAACAGAAAAATAAATATTAGATTTAACGCATCCACTTTCAATGTCGATTTTCTGTTGCAGGTTGCAAAGCTTAGTGCTGCAGACAATGGCCCTAAATTAGCACAAGAATTTCTTGCAATGAAAGGGATCATTCTGATCGCTGAACCTCAGTTATCAGGAATGGAAGTAGACGGTGCTGTTTTGAGAGATGATGACGGCACGCCCATTATTGGACTAACTCTGCGATTCGATAGACTAGACAACTTCTGGTTCACACTGCTACATGAGCTGGCGCACCTATTAAGACATTTTTCAAACCAATCTGTCGCATTTATTGACGACTTAGCCAATCTCGACGATTCAGATCCTAGAGAAAGTGAAGCCGATGCAATAGCAGGCGAATGCTTGATACCTAGGTCATCGTGGAATCGATCACTAGCATCGAGAACGCGAAAGAAAGAAGACATTGACGCACTAGCCAGCAGTCTATGCATTCATCCAGCAATTATTGCAGGCCGCATTCGCAAAGAAACAAATAATTGGCGACTGCTATCCAAGATGGTAGGACAAGATCAAGCCCGCAAACATTTTCCAGACGCTACGTGGGAATAGGAGTTCACTATGAGTACGATTTTTTCCGGAATGAAGCTCAAAGACGGCGAATTGTTGGCGCTTGAGCAAATTGAACGAAAAACCAGCAATGGGGTAACGCCAATTTTTGATGTTTTACGGCCGACGAAGGCCAATCCAGTGGCCAAGCGAATTGAAGATTCTGCCAGGCTTCTTATCGAAAGCGGTTGGTGCAAGCCAAGTAAAAAATTCATCGTAGACACGTACGACATCCCTATCGAAGACTTCCTGCCCGACGGGTCAACCCCTATCGAAGGGCTAGCAAAAAAACTTTCGTATTATAATTTTCAACCGGGCTATTGCTATGGCTTCGACAGGGGGATAGCCTATGAAGAAGGTTTTTCAAGGCTTATCCAGTCCAATCTTATAGAGAATATCTATTTTCGATTAGGCATACATGATTTAATTTTCATACAGGATACCCTCGCGAAAATCCAATCAGTTCTATCTCTATCCACAAGAAAATTCAAAAACGTTGGCGTTATTTTTGATCTCCGAGTTTTGGAGCAATGCCCTACTGATTCCGATCGAATCTGCACCAATGCCAGTCACCATCTAAAAGTATTCGGCATAAACAATCAAATATTCCTAGCATCTGCGATGTGGGACTGGACAAAAATCAAGCCCGAGGAAATAACTCGAGTTCCCCGCTCCGACTATTTACTGTGGGAATCGCTACTAAAAAGAAACGTTCAGATCAAATATGGAGACTACGGGGTAATCAGCCCACAATTTACAGAGCCAGACAAAACGATAATTGCATCACCAAAAATACGATATTGCGGATTTTCAAGTTGGCTCGTATCCAAAGGAGAAAAACCTCAAAAAGGAGGAAATTCTCAATATCCGCGCTTGGCAAAACGTCTAATCAAAGAAAAAGAATTTCGTCACAATGAATTGAACTGGGGTCATGATCAACTGAAAGACATGAGTGACTACAGACTAGATACTGTAGGCCACTCCAAATCCGTTGCAATTGACACATGCAACCATCTCGATCTTGTTTTTCAACAAGTTACATATGCTGAGCGCATTCATGCAGAATCTCAATCTGCAGGTGCAAATTCTTTTTATGATCTAGAAAATATCGGTGCACCGAAAAAGCTAATTTAGTTAGACCGCCTGCCCCAGGCGGGCGACGCCTTCGCGGATCTTCTCCACATCGGCGGTCGCGAACGACAGGCGCAGCGTGGCGTGGTCGGGGTTGGCGCAGAAGAACGGCGTGCCGGGCACGAAGGCCACGCCCTTTTCGATGGCGCGTTTGGCCAGCACATTGCCATCGGCCACCTTGCCGCCCGCGCCGGTCAGGCGCGCCCACACGAACAGGCCGCCCTGGGGCTGCACGAACTCGATAGCGTCACCCAGTTCCTTGCGCAGCGCATCGCCCATGGCCTGGGCACGCTCGGCGTACACCTTGCGCACGTTGGCCAGCGTGGCAGGCATGCGGCCGGCCTTGAGGTACTGGGCGGCCGTGGCCTGGGCGAAGGTGCTGGTGTGCGCATCGCTGAACTGCTTGCACATGGTGGCCTTGGCCAGCAGCTCGGCCGGGGCGATCATCCAGCCCACGCGCAGGCCGGGCGACAGCACCTTGCTCAAACTGCCGCAGTGCACCAGCAGCTCGCGGCTGCCGGGCACGCTGGCCGACAGGTTGAGCAGGCTGGGGGGTGGCGCGTCGCCAAAATACAGGTCGCCGTACGGGTCGTCCTCGACGATCAGGGTGTTGTGCTTGACGGCCATCTCCAGCACGGCCTTGCGGCGCTCGGCGCTCAGCATCACGCCGCTGGGGTTGCCGAAGGTGGGGATGAGGTAGACGAACTTGGGCTTGTGCTCAGCGATCAGCTTTTCCAGCTCGTCGGTCTTCACACCGTTGGCGTCGATGGGTGCGCTGATGAGCTCGGCGCCGTACAGGCGAAAGCACTGGATGGTGGCCAGGAAGGTCGGGCCTTCCACGATGACCTTGTCGCCGGGGCTGATGAGCGTCTTGCCCAGCAGGTCCAGCGCCTGCTGGCTGCCGGTGGTGACGATGAGGTTGTCGGCCGCGACCGCCGTGGCACCCTTGGATGCCATGAAGGCGGCCAGTTGGTCGCGCAGCGGGTTGTAGCCCTCGGTGGCGCCGTACTGCAGCGCAGCGCCCGGCTCTTCGGTCAGGGCAGCGTTGCTGGCGGCGCGGATGCCTTCCACATCGAACATCGCGCTGTCCGGGAAGCCGCCCGCAAAGCTGATGATGCCGGGCTTGCCCAGCAGCTTGAAAAGCTCGCGGATGGCGGAGGTTTCTACATTGTTCAGGCGGTCGGCGAATTGCATGGCGTCAACAAGGTGGGTGGCAAAGAATCTGCCATTGTCGCCAATTGCCGAGCAGGTTTCCTGCGACGGGCCAGGTGTTTACGATGCAAGGCGCCGCGTTGTCGGCCATCACCCGACTGAAAGACCTGCCCCATGCCCCTCGAAATCCGCCAATTGCCCCGCATGCGCCTGGCCTACATGCGCCAGACCGGCCCGTACGGCCCATCGCTCACGCACCTGTGGGACCGCTTTGGCCGGTGGTGCCAGGCGCGTGGCCTGGCCGAGCCGCGGCCCAAGTACTACGGCATCAGCCTGGACAACCCCGCCTGCACCCCGCCCGAGCAGTGCCGCTACGACGCCTGCGTGCAGGTGGGCGTGGGGCTGCGCACGGGCACCGAGGCGCTGGTGCAGGACTTTCCGGGCGGCGACTACGCCTGCCTGCAGTTCGTGGGCACCGGGCCCGAGATCGGCGCGGCCTGGGCGAGCATGATGGCGCCGGGGCAGATCCCCGCGGGCTGGGAGGTGGCCGCGCGGCCCGCCGTCGAGGTGTATGACGAACACTTTGCCGTCAACCCCGCCACCGGTGCGTTTCCGTGCTGGCTGTGTCTGGCGGTGCAGCGCACGGCCTGAGCACGCCCCGCGCCGCGGCGCGCCACCTTATTGATCAATCGACGCGGATGTCCGCCCGCGCCGCTACGGCGCGCATCAGCGGCAGTTCACGCTCGATGCGGGCGCGCAGCGCGTCGCCATTGCCCCAGGCCGGGGTCATGCCGATGTCCACCAGCTTCTTCTTGAATTCGGCGGACGCCATGGTGTCGGCCAGGGCCTTCTCCAGCTTTTTCTGCACCGGTGTGGGCAGGCCGGCGGGCGCGACGAACGCGAACCACGAGCCCATGTCGAAGCCCGGGTAGCCGCTCTCGGCCACCGTGGGCACGTTGGGCAACAACGCCAGGCGCTGCGGGCTCAGCACGGCGATGGGCTTGATCTTGCCGGCCTTGATGAGCGGGGTGGAGGCCACCACCGTGTCCACCGCCAGCTGCACCTGCCCGCCCATCAGCGCAGTCAGGTTGGGCGAGCTGCCGTTGAAGGGCACGTGCAGCATCGGAAAGCCCGCGGTGGCCTTGAGCATCTCGGCGCCGAAGTGCACCGACGAGCCCGTGCCGTAGGACCCGTACGAGAACTTGTCCGGCGCGGCCTTGGCCTGCGCCACGATGTCCTTGAGCGTGCTGCCCTGCACATCGTTGTGGGCTACCAGCAGCAGCCCCATGTCAGCCACCATGCCGATGGGCGTGAAGCTGCGCACCGGGTCGTACGGCAGGTTGGTGCGGATGGCGGGGTTCATGGTGAGCGTGGTGTTGGCGCCCAGCAGCAGGGTGTAGCCGTCGGCCGGGGCCTTGGCCACCAGCGACGCAGCCACCACCGTGCCCGCGCCCGGCCTGTTTTCGACCACCATCGGCTGGCCCAGCCGCTCGCCCATCGCCGTGGCCAGCAGGCGCCCCAGGATGTCCGTGGCGCCACCGGGCGCGAACGGGACGACCAGCTTCACGGGCCGGTCGGGATAGGTCTGCTGCGCCCACGACACGGCAGGCGCTGCCAGCACGAATGCGCTGGCCAGGAGACACGATACGAAGCGGGAGCGCGGCAGGGACATGGGGAGTTCTCCGGTCAAAAAATGCGGGAAGGGCAGTAAGAGCAGTAAGGGCGGGATGGCGAAACGATGTGGAAAACAGCGCGCATCAGCCCAGCAACGGGCTCGGCACACGGGCATGGCCGCTGGCCTGGTCGTACGCATGCCCGATCTGCAGCACGGCCGCATCGGACTGCGCCGGGCCGATGATCTGCAGCCCCGCCGGCAAGCCCCCGGGCCCGAAGCCCGCAGGCGCAGCCAAGGCAGGCAGGCCGGCCATGGTGGCGGGCACCACGGCCTCCATCCAGCGGTGGTAGGTGTCCATGGTGCGCCCGCCGACCTCGTGCGGCCAGTCCAGGTCGGCATGGAACGGAAAAACCTGCGCGGCCGGCAGCACCAGAAAGTCGAACTGCTCGAACAGGCCGCGCAGCATCTGGTACCACGCACTGCGCACGCGGGCCGCGTCGTACACCTGCAGGGCCGACAGCCGCATGCCGCGCTCGATCTCCCACACCGCCTCGGCCTTGAGCAGTGCGCGCGTGGCCGGGTTGCGGTACAGGCCCGCGTTGGCCCCCGCCACACTGAAGCTGCGCAGGTCGATCCAGGCGTTCCACAGTTGGGCCATGTCGAACGCGGGCACCACGGATTCCACCGTGCAGCCCACCGTGCGAAAGTGCGCGAGCGACTGCTCACAGGTGGCCAGCACGCCGGGCTCGGTGGGCAGGTGCCCGCCCAGATCGCCCAGCCAGCCGATGCGCGCACCGCCGAAGTCGCGCTCCAGCGGCCGCCCCAGCAAGGCCACGTCCTCGTGCCGGCGGGTGAGCGGCAGCCGCGCATCGAAGCCCGCCTGCACGGACAGCAGCAGCGCCAGGTCCGGGATGTTGCGCGCCATGGGGCCGGCCACGCTGAACTGCTGGAAGAACACCTCTTCGGTCGGGCCGTGCGGCACCAGGCCGAACGAGGTGCGCAGCCCGTACACGTTGTTGAACGCCGCCGGCGTGCGCAGCGATCCCATCATGTCCGAGCCGTCGGCCACCGGCAGCATGTGCAGCGCCACGGCCACCGCCGCCCCGCCGCTGCTGCCGCCCGCCGACACGGCCGGATCGAACGCATTGCGCGTGGTGCCATACACGGGGTTGTAGGTGTGCCCGCCCAGGCCGAACTCGGGCGAGTTGCTGCGGCCGATGAACAGTGCGCCGCCCGCGCGCATGCGCTCGAACACCACGGCGTCGGTGGTGGACACCTGCCCCGCAAAGATGGGTGAGCCGCGCGTGGTGACCATGCCGGCGGCGGGCATGATGTCCTTGGGTGCCTGCGGAAAGCCGTGCAGCGGACCCAGGCTCTCGCCGCGCGCCAGCTGCGCATCGCGCTCGGCGGCCTGCGCACGCAGCACGTCGCGGTCTGCCAGGGCCACCAGCGCATTGACCACGGGGTTCAGGCGGTCGACCTGTGCCAGGTAGGCGTCGAGCACCTCGGCACACGACACGTCGCGGGCGTGGATGGCGCGCGACAGGCTGGTGGCCGTGTGGCCGACGATGCCGCCCGGTGCCCTGCCCTGGGCAGGCTGAGCGGGTGTGGTCGATGTGGCTAAGCTGGAGGATTGTGTCATTTGCAAGTCAGCATAAGCAGCCCCTTGCGTTTCGACAATCGACGATTTCTGAGGTTATCGTTGCGTTTTATGCAACCCACACCCCGAGGCGGCCCCATGCTTTCGACCCGGCTTCAGGACACGGCAC
Source organism: Acidovorax sp. LjRoot194 (assembly GCF_964253015.1). Lineage (NCBI taxonomy): Bacteria > Pseudomonadati > Pseudomonadota > Betaproteobacteria > Burkholderiales > Comamonadaceae > Acidovorax > Acidovorax sp. LjRoot194. The sequence continues at coordinate 3,874,203 of NZ_CAXUQB020000001.1, forward strand.
TGCGCTACTTTCTGGAGGTCGTGCGCAGCGGCTCGGTCAGCGAGGCCGCCACGCGCCTGAACGTGTCGCCCTCGGCCGTCAGCCGGCAGGTGGCCGCGCTCGAAGACCTGCTCTCCGTGCCGCTGTTCGAGCGGCGCCCGCGCGGCATGGCGCCCAGCGCCGCCGGCGAACTGCTGGCGGCCTACGCCCGGCGCGGCGCGCTGGAGGCGGACCGTGTGGTGTCAGACATTGCGGCGCTGCAGGGCCTGCACACCGGGCTGGTGCGCGTGTGCAGCTCGGCTGGTTTTGCCATCGAATTCCTGCCCCGGGTGATGGCGCAGTTCCGCACGCAATACCCCGGCATCCAGTTCCACCTGCGGGTGGTCAGCCCCGCGGCCGTGACCACCGCCGTGCTCAACGGCGATGCCGACATCGGCCTGACCTACAGCCGCTCGGCCGAGCGCGACATCACCGTGCAGCACCGGCAGGCATCCCCCGTCATCGCCATCATGCGCAAGGACCACACGCTCGCGCGCTTCGCGTCGGTCACGCTGGCGCAGATGCATGGCTACCCCATCGCCCTGCCCGAGCGCGACAACACCGTGCGCCAGCTGTTCGACATCGGCTGCAGCCAGCGCGGCCTGGTGTTCGAGCCCGCACTGGTGTGCAACCACTTCGAGACCCTGATGCACTTCGTGCTGCACGGCGGGGGTCTGTCGATCTCGGGCGAGGTCACGGTGCGCGACCGCGTGCAGCGCGGCGAGCTGCACGCCGCACAGATCCGCGAGCCTGGCATGGGCGCGCGCTATACCGAACTGCAGACCCTGCACGGCCGCACCCTGCCGGCCGCCGTGCGCATGTTCCTGGAATTCCTGCGCGGCCAGCTGCGGGACAATGGAGCGACACCACCCGTGCCTTCCAGAAAAAAGACATCCCCACCCAAGTCCAGATGAAGACCTCCGACATCGAGCCCTTCTTCGCCACCCTCAAGGCGGCCAACCCCATGCCCAACACGGAGCTGGAGTACACCACCCCGTTCGAGCTGCTGGCCGCCGTGCTGCTGTCGGCCCAGGCCACCGACGTGGGCGTGAACAAGGCCACGCGCAAGCTGTTTCCGGTGGCGGGCACGCCCCAGGCCATCTGGGACCTGGGGTTGGAGGGCCTGGAGGGCTACATCAAGACCATCGGCCTTTACAAAAGCAAGGCCCGCCACCTGCTGCAGACCTGCCAGATCCTGGTGGAGCAGCACGGCAGCCAGGTCCCCCGCACCCGCGAAGCCCTGGAGGCCCTGCCCGGCGTGGGCCGCAAGACGGCCAACGTGGTGCTCAACGTGGCGTTCGGCCAACCCACCATGGCGGTGGACACCCACATCTTCCGCGTGAGCAACCGCACCGGCCTGGCCCCGGGCAAGAACCCGCTGGCGGTGGAGCTGCAGCTGATGAAGCGCGTGCCCCCCGAGTACGCCGTGGACTCGCACCACTGGCTCATCCTGCACGGCCGCTATGTGTGCCAGGCGCGCAAGCCGCACTGCTGGGAGTGCGTGGTGGCACGGTATTGCGATTTCGAGCCGAAGGTGATGGCGCCTTGATCCATACGGCCTGCCGCTACAGATTCGATAGCTGCTCGCGCTTAACAGTCAAGCGGTAGAGGCCTCAAAGCCTTCATGCTTGGCGAGCGACTGCATGTTTGCGCAGCCAGGCGGCAAAGGCTTCTTCCGAAATGTCTCCGGCAGCGACGGCGAGCATGGTCATCACGCAAGACGCATCATCCGCAGCCAACGTCCACCCGTTCAGACGCAGAAACAGTTCCGCCGCCACGAAGCCTGTACGCTTGTTGCCGTCAATGAAAGGATGGTTGCGAGAAATGCCGTAGCCGTACGACGCGGCCAAGGCAGGGGCATCGGGCGGCGGCTCGCCGTAGTGGCTCAGATGGAGCGGCTTGCCCAATGCCGAATCCAGCAATCCTGCATCACGCACGCCTGCACCTCCGCCATGCTCTGCCAACTGCATTTCATGGATGGCAACAATGACAGCCCTGTCCAGCCAGACCCACTGGCTCATTTGGCCAACTCGTGCAAAACGGCCCGACGCTCTTTCATGATCTCGCGCGCAACGCGCATCTGCGCTTCGAATTCCGGATTGTGGGTCGTGATGCGCAAGCCATCAGGTGACTCGGTCACGTACAGCTCATCGCCCTTCTCCAACTGCAGTCGCGCCAGCAGCTCCTTGGGGAAGATGGCTCCGACAGAGTTACCGACTTGGGTGAGTTTGAGGGTGTGCATGGGAACTCCAGTAATTACACATGTAATACTAAACCTGCCCGCTGCCTCCGTCAAACGTAGAGTTAATTCCCAGATCTGCCATATCGACTGAAACGCCAGCCCAGCTGACATCAAACCCCGCCACCCGACGCTCGGGCGGCACCGGGTGCGCCCGCAGCGCCCAGGTCGCACCCGCCACCACGCTGTCGATCACCGGCACGCCCACCTGCGGCTGCACGGCGGAGGCCATGCCGGCCAGGCCTGCACCGCCCAGGATGACGGCCTGCACACCCATCTGGCGCACGACATCGCGGCAGGCCTGGGCCAGCAAGGCGCGGGCGGCGTCCGGGTCGGCGGCCAGTTGGGCCCCTGTGGGCGCCACGGTGTGGATGCCTGCCAGCCCGTGCGCATGCCCCAGGGCCTGCGCCAGGCGCTGCAGCATGGGGCCCCAGCGCTCGCCACCGGTGACGATGGCAAAGCGGCCGTGGCGGGCGGCTTCGATGAAGGACGCTTCGGCCAGGCCGGTCACGGGCACCGGGCTGCTTTCACGCAGGGCCATGAGTCCCGGGTCGCCAAAGCAGCCGATCAGCACGGCATCGGGCGGCTGCTGCCTGCCCTGCGGCTGTGCCAGGTCATGGGCCCAGGCGTCGAGCGCGGCATGCGCTGCCACGGCGTAGCTCGCCTCGCAGGCGATGTACGGCGCACCGAAACGGGCGGTGGCAGTGCGCACTGCCACATGCGAGCCGGCAGCGGCCTGCACGTGGTGCTGCAGCAGCGCGCTCACGCCGGCAGAGGTGTTGGGATTGATGACCAGCAGTTGGCGCACGGTGTGGAGAAGGTCGTGGAAGGCGGGTCGATGCGCTCAGGCCGCGCGGCCCAGCAGCAGGGCGATGAGGTCGGGTGCATCGCTGGCAGGCGGCGTGAACTCCAACTGGGACTCGATGCGTTTCAAATGGTCCAGCATCAGCCGCGCCGCCTCGCGCGCGTCGCGCAGGCGGATGGCGTCGATCAGCGCGCGGTGCTCACGGCAGCCGCAGGCGGTGGCCTCCTCGCGCTCGCGGGCATGGCTCGGGCTGTAGGTCATGAGGATGAGCGAAGTGCGCGAGACCAGTTCGCGCAGGATGCGCCCCAGCGTCTGGTGGCCCGCGGCCTGGGCGATGTGCAGGTGAAAGTCGCCCGACAGGCGGATGGCCCGGCGCATGTCGCCACCGGCGCGCGCAGCCTCTTCGTCGTCGATGCAGGTGCGCAGCGCGGCGATATCGGCGTCGGTGGCGTTGGCGATGAAAAGCTCCACCAGGCGCGGCTCCAGCAGGCGGCGGACCTCGAACACCTCGAGCGCCTCTTGCGGTGTCGGCTGCGCGATGGACGCGCCCCGGTTGGGCGTGAGCGTGACCACCTGCTCGTTGGCCAGCCGCACCAGCAGCGGCCGCACGCGCGTGCGCGATACGCCGAAGGCCGCTGCCAGCTTGTCTTCGACCAGTTTGGTGCCGGGCGGCAGGCGGTGGTCCAGGATGGCCGACACCATGCGGTCGTACATGTCGTTGTCGCTCAGCTGGCCCGGGACGTCGGCCGTGGGCGACTGCACGGTCGACTGAACGGGCGATTCGGCGGGCGCGGAGGCGGGGGCAGAAGCGGCAGCCTGGGCTGCGCGCCGGGGTTTCTTGGCAGTCGTGGTCATAGATGTGCCGTTTTTACCCCGAACGGCCCTTGCGACCGCGGCCCAATGCCCACACCAGGGCGAGCGTGATGCCCATGACCACGAACGACACCACCGTGGTCAGGGTGCCCAGCGCGTAGATCGACGGCGTGGTCACCGTGCTGGTCAGGCCCTGCAGCTCCAGCGGCAGCGTGTTCACATCACCGATGGCCTGCGAGGTGCGGGCGATCTCGTCCCAGCTGAGCGTGAAGCCGAACATGCCGATGCCCACCACCGAGGGCGCGATCAGCGGCAGCACCACATGGGCAAAGCCCTGCCAGGGCGTGGCACCCAGGTCGCGCGCGGCCTCTTCGTACGCCGGGTTGAAGCGGTTGAACACCGCGAACATGATCAGCAGGCCGAACGGCAGCGTCCAGGTCAGGTGCGCGCCCAGGGCCGAGGTGAACAGGCCGAGCGACGTGCCGTAGCCCTCCAGCGCGCTCTCCATGCCCAGCCATTCGAGCGCGGCCTTGATGCCGTTGTCGATGAGCCGGAACTCCAGCCCGATGCCCAGCGAGACGATGATGGACGGCATGATCAGGCTGGCCACGACGATGAAGAACAGCGTGTTGCCGCCCGCCAGCCTCTTGCGAAAGGCCAGGCCCGCCAGCACCGACAGCACCACCGTGCACAGCATCACCGCCACACCCAGGCCCAGCGAGCGCCACAGCGCCGCGCCGATGTCCACCACGCCCAAGCCTTCGGCCAGCTTGTGGAACCAGTGCAGCGACACGCCGCGCATGGGAAAGGTCAGCCCGCCTTCGGGGCCCTGGAAGCTCAGGATGAAGATGACGAACATGGGCCCGTACATGAACAGCACGAACAGGCTGAACACGATGGCCAGCAGCCAGAAGCTGGCGGGGCGGGATTCGCGAGGAGCTTTCATGCGGGATTCCTACGATGGACCAATTTCGGCAACAAGCCATTCAACATGGCATGAACCAAGCCAGTGACACCGTGGAGCCGGCTTTGCCGGGCCACCGGTGTCGCCCCCTGGAGGGGGGTGGCGGCTACACGAAGTGAGCAAGCAACGGGGGTGTTCATAGTTCTTTTCGGATGTCCACGAGGCGCGTGAGGCCCCAGATGATCATGAGCACCACCGCGAGCAGGATCACGGCATTGGCCGCGGCCAGCGGGAACTGCAGGTACGACGTCTGCACCTGGATGATCTTGCCGATGGAGGCGATCTGCTGGCCGCCCATCACGCCGATGGTGACGAAGTCGCCCATGACGATGGTGATCACGAAAATGGACCCGATGATGATGCCGGTGCGCGACAGCGGCACGATCACGTTCCACAGCGTCTGCCAGCCGCTGGCCCCGCTGTCGCTGGCGGCCTCGATGAGGCTGCGGTCGATGCGCATCATGCTGTTGAAGATGGGCACGATCATGAACATGGTGTACAGGTGCACGAAGGCCAGCACCACCGAGAAGTCCGAGAACAGCAGCCATTCGACGGGCTGATCGACCAGCCCCGCCCCCACCAGGGTCTGGTTCACCAGCCCGTTGCGCCCCAGCAGCGGCACCCACGAGATCATGCGGATCACGTTCGACGTCCAGAACGGAATGGTGCACAGCACGAACAGCAGCGTCTGCATGCCCGACGAGCGCACATGAAAGGCCAGGAAATAGGCCACCGTGAAGCCGATCACCAGCGTGATCAGCCACACCAGAAAACTGAACTTGAGCGTGGACCAGTACGTCTTGAGCGTGACGCACAGGCCGTCTGACGCATCGCCACAGCCCGCAAAGATCGACACGTAGTTCTTGAACGTGAAGCCCGGCAGCAATTCGTACTCGTTGAAGTCCCAGAAGCTGACCATCACGATCAGCGCGAGCGGCACCAGGAAGAACAGCACGAACACCAGCGTGAACGGCGCGGCCTGCCACCAGGCGGCAATGCCGCGCCCGGGGGCGGCGCTGGCAGGCAAGGTCGGAGTGTGGGTGGTGCTCATGGTGGTGCGGTTCAGCCAAATTAGCGCAAGAGAACGTGACTATTCACAAGGATTCGCGTTCGATCGATCCGAGCCGTTCGGGCTGAGCCTGTCGAAGCCTCGTGCGGCGCTTCGACAGGCTCAGCGTGAACGGGTTGGGATTTTTCCAATGACGGATCGGCACAAAAAGTCATGCTGAGCCCTCACTTCGACAAGCTCAGTGCGAACGGTTGGGGGTGGATTGGGGTCGGATTGGGGGTTGCGGTGAACACACGCCCTCCCCCAAACCGTTCGGGCTGAGCCTGTCGAAGCCAGGCCCCGCCCTTCACTCCGTCAGGCCGCGACGAATTCATTCCACTTCTGAACCATGTAGTTGTTCTCGTCCATCAGCGCGTTCCAGCAGGCGATGCCACCCATGCGCGATTCATAGCTGCCGCCGTCGCGCACCGCGCCGGTCTTGGCCAGCACGTCGCCATTGGGGCTCTTGATGTCCTGCGTGGCGGGCTTGCCTTCCATCCAGTAGGCCCACTCGTAGGCGTCCATCTTGGACTTGGCGGTCTCCAGCACGGCGCTGTAGTAGCCCTGGCGGTTCAGGTACGCGCCGGCCCAGCCGTCCAGGAACCAGTTGATGAACTCGTACGCGCCATCGAGCTTGCGGCCGCTCAATGTGGCCGGCAGGCCGAAGCCGGCGGCCCAGGCGCGGTAGCCCTCCTTCAGGGGCTGAAAGTTGCAGGCAATACCCTTGGTGCGCACAGCCGTGACGGCGGGGCTCCACATCGACTGGATCACCACCTCGCCCGATGCCATCAGGTTGACCGACTCGTTGAAGTCCTTCCACAGCGCGCGGAACTGGCCCTGCTTCTTGGCTTCGATCAGGGTCTTGATCGTGAGGTCGATCTCCTTCTTGGTCATGTTGCCCTTGTCGGGGTACTTGTAGATGCCCATGGCCTCGACCACCATGGCGGCGTCCATGATGCCGATCGAAGGAATGTTCAGGATCGCGGTCTTGCCCTTGAACTCCGGGTTCAGAAGCTCGGCCCAGGAGCTGATGGGGCGCTTGATCAAATCGGGGCGGATGCCCAGCGTGTCGGCGTTGTACACGGTGGGGATCAGCGACATGAACTGCGTGGGCGCGGTCGCGAACTTCTTGGACTTCTCGCCTTCCAGGTAGATCACCTTCTTGGGCGCGGTGCCCTGATCGCCCACGGCCTTGCCGGCCACCATGCCGGTGGTGAACAGCGTGGTGATCTTGTCGGCGTTCTTGATGCGCTTGGTGTCGATGCCCTTCAAGTTGCCTGTGGGCACGATCTTTTTCAGCGAGAAGTACTCGGTGTCGATCAGGTCGAAACTGTTGGGCGCGGTCACGGCGCGCTTGGTCACGTCGTCCGTGGTCACGGCCACGTACTGGATCTCGATGCCGGTGTCGGCCTTGAACTTCTCGGCAATGGCCTTGTCCTGGTTCACCGCCGTGCCCAGGTAGCGCAGCACGATCTTCTCCTGCGAATGGACGGCCGGGAAGATGCCTGCGGCCAGGATGCCCGCCGTGCCCTTGAGCAGCGAGCGGCGCTGCATGCCGCCGGTGGTGTCGGAGGCGGCGGCAGCAACAACAGCGGGGGAATCAGCACGAGAGTCGTCGGACATGGGAAAGCTCCTTGGTTGGCGAAGTGGCAGGGGGTTGGAAACGAGAGGACGAACGATCAAACGAAAAAGGGTCAGGCCGGCACGGCCTGCGCAGTGGCCGCATCAGCAGCAGCAGCAGCAGCAGCAGCAGGCGCGGATACCGGCACCGTGCGGGGCGACAGCGGGTGGGCCTGCTCCGGCGTCCAGTGCAGCTGCACACCCTGGCCCACCGCATACGGCTGCGCAGCAAACGCGGCCTCGGACACCATCACCGAATACGCCGCCGTGGCGTTGGCCGACAGGGCCACGCCCTGCTTTTGCAGGCCCAGCAGCACATAGGTGCCCTGGTACTCCACGTCGGTCACCACGGCCTGCATGCGCTGGGCGCCCCAGGGCAGCTCGGCACTGGCGGGGGCGATCTGCAGGTGGTCAGTGCGCACGCCGACCTTGCCGCCTTCGGTATCGATCACGTTGTGGCCGCCCATGAAGCGCGCCACGAACTCGCTGGCCGGCCGGTTGTAGACCTCGTGCGGGCTGCCCACCTGCTCGATCACGCCGTGGTTCATCACCACCATGGTGTCGGCCAGGGCCATGGCTTCTTCCTGCGAATGGGTCACGTGGATGAAAGTCAGGCCCAGCTCCTTTTGCCAGCGGCGCAGCTCGGCGCGCATCTGGATGCGCAGGAAAGGGTCCAGCGCGGAAAGCGGTTCGTCCAGCAGCAGCACGCGCGGCTGGGTGATGAGCGCGCGCGCCAGCGCCACACGCTGCTGCTGCCCACCCGACAGCTCGGCCGGCTTGCGATCGGCCAGGTGGCCCATGGCCACGCGCTCGAGCAGGTCGCGCGCCTTGGCCTGCCGCTCGGCCCGGGCCACGCCTTTCATCTTCAAACTAAAGGCCACGTTGTCCAGCGCCGACAGGTGCGGGAACAGCGCGAAGCTCTGGAACATCATGGCCGTGCCGCGCGCCGCGGCGGGCAGGTCGGTGATGTTGCGGTTCTCCAGCAGGATGTCGCCGCTGGTGACCGACTCGTGCCCGGCGATCATGCGCAAGGTCGTGCTCTTGCCGCAGCCCGAAGGGCCCAGCAGGCAGCAGTAGCTGCCGCTCGCAATGCGCAGGTTGATCGCATCCACCGCGGGTTTGCCGTGGGAATACCGCTTGGTGAGTGCGACGATTTCGATGGCGGCCGGGGCCTTGGCAGGGGCTGGGACTTGCATGCACTGCTTATTGCAAGCGCCGTGCCAGTTTTGTACACAATCTTTTATTCACTTTGAGTACAAAATGCACCAGCATCGTGCGCACAGCGCACCAGTTGCACGAACCGCCGGCACCGCGCCCGCACGGTGCAGCCTTTTATTGGTGCGAAAACGTTTGCGCGGCGCGCCTTGCTGGTGAGCCGCTTGGCGCATGGCTATACTGAAACCGAAGCAGACACAAATACTTACCTTTACAAGAGGCGCCACCTCCCCCCACGCCGGATGACGCACCTCGACCCGCGCTCCATGATCGCCATGGCGGGCTTCATGTCCGCGGTCATGGCCATCGTGCTCCTGTTCATGCGGCGGCACTACCCGCCATCGATCCGTGGCGTGGGCGCCTGGGCGGTGGCCCCGCTGCTGTGGCTGGCCTCCACCGTGCTCTTCAGCGTGCGCGGTTTCGTACCCGACTGGCTGAGCCTGGTGCTCGCCAACGAACTGCTGGTGCTGGGCACCGTCACCTACTACATGGGCACGCGCAGCTTCATGGGGGCGCCCAGCACCTGGCGCGTGTGGGCCTGGGTCATGGCCGCCAGCACGCTGGTGTTCATCGTGCTCACCTACTGGGTCCCGCACTACGCGCTGCGGGTGGCCTTCTTCTCGGCCATGATGGGTTTCATCTACGCCGCGCAGCTGCGCTTCATGCTGCGCCATGGCGAGCAGACCTTTCCGGTGCGCCTGGTGGAGGCGGTGCTGGCCCTGCACATGGCCGTGCTCGCCCTGCGGCTCGTCTCCATCGCCATCGGGCATGCGGGGGCCAACCTGATGGAGCCCTCGATGTTCCAGACCTTCTACATCGGCGCCTACGTGCTGACGGTGCTCATGCTGTCCATCGGCGCGGTGCTGATGGCCACCGACCGGCTGCGCACCGAGCTGGAACACCTGGCCACGCACGACTCGCTGACCAACACGCTCAACCGCCGCGCGCTGCTGCAGCGCTGCGAGGACGAACTGGAGCGCGCCCAACGCTACGGCCAGGGCCCGTCCATCATGATGCTGGACCTGGACAACTTCAAGGCCGTGAACGACACCCACGGCCACCAGCATGGCGATGCGGTGCTGGTGCACTTTGTGGACTGCACCCGCCAGGTGCTGCGCCGCGCCGACCGCCTGGGCCGCTACGGCGGAGAGGAATTCATGGTGCTGCTGCCGGGCGCAGATACCGCGGCCGCCGCGCAGGTGGCCCAGCGCATCCACGCCGCCCTGGCCGCAGGCCACCCCCTGGACTGCCAGGTCAGCATCGGCGTGTCCAGCTGGCAGGGGCCCGGCGAGACGCTGGACGCGATGCTCTCGCGCGCCGATGCAGCGCTGTACCGCGCCAAGGAACAGGGCCGCAACCGCACCGTGGCGGCCTGACGCAGGCCGCCCGTCAGGCCGTCTGCGTGGCCACGCCGGCCGACTCGAAGCTGGCCATCTCGCCCAGCACCGCGCAGGCCGACTGCAGCAGCGGCCAGGCCAGCGCCGCGCCCGAGCCCTCGCCCAGGCGCAGGCCCAGGTCCAGCAGCGGCTCTGCCTGCATCTGCGCCAGCATGAGGCTGTGGCCGCGCTCGCCCGAGCGGTGGGCAAACACGCAGCGCTGCAGCACATGCGGCTGCAGGCGGCTGGCCACCAGCACGGCGGCGCTGGTGATGAAGCCGTCCACCACGATCACGCGGCGCTCGGCAGCCGCCTGCAGCACCGCGCCGACCAGCGTGGCCACCTCGAAGCCGCCCAGGGCCGCCAGTGCATCGAGCGCACTGGTGGCCTCGGCGTTCACATCCAGCGCCTGCTGCAGCACCGCGCGCTTGCGCTCGATGCCGGCGGAGTCGAGCCCGGTGCCCGCACCCGTCACCTCGGCCAGCGGCAGGCCGGCCAGGCGCGCCAGCAGCAGCGACGCCACCGACGTGTTGCCGATGCCCATCTCGCCCAGCAGCAGCGCATTGCCGGGCAGGCCGCGCACCACCTCTGCGCCATTCGCCAGGGCCTCGCTGCACTGCGCTGCCGTCATCGCAGGGCCCACAGACGCATCTTGCGTGCCCAGCGCCACCTTGCGCAGCAGCAGTTGCGGCTGGCCCGGCGCGGCATCACGCGCCGCGATGGGCTTGGCCACGCCGCAGTCCACCACCGTGAGGCCCAGGCCGTGCTGGCGCGCCAGCACGCTCACGGCGGCGCCACCGGCCAGGAAGTTCTCGACCATCTGCCAGGTCACGTCGCTCGGAAACGCCGACACCCCCCTTGCGGCCAGCCCGTGGTCGCCCGCGCACACCAGCATCTGCGGCGCATGCAGTGCAGGCGTCTCGGTGCCCTGGATGACGCCCAGGCGCAGCGCCAGGCGCTCCAGCGCGCCCAATGAACCGAGCGGCTTGGTCTTGTAATCGATCACATGCTGCAGGCGGGCGGCCAACGCGGCATCATGCAAATCATCAACGGACGGTAGAACGAAAGGTGCAGTCATGGTGGTAGTGAACACAAAGAATGACGCTGTGCACGCTGCGGCACAGCAGGGTTACGCGAAAGAGGCCCAGGCCTACGCGCGCGGCCGGCCGGACTACCCGGCGGCGCTGTCGGACTGGCTGGCGCACACCCTGGGCCTGGGCCCGGGGCGGCAGGTGGCCGATGTGGGTGCGGGCACGGGCAAGTTCACCGCGCTGCTGGCGACCACCGGGGCGGATGTGGTGGGCGTGGAGCCGGTGGACGCGATGCGCGCCAAGATCGACGCGCGGCAGTTGCCCACGGTGCGCACGCTGGCAGGCACGGCGCAGGCCATCCCGCTGCCCGATGCCACGCTCGACGCGGTGGTCTGCGCGCAGTCGTTCCACTGGTTCGCAGGCACCGACGCGCTGGACGAGTTCCACCGCGTGCTGCGTCCCGGCGGCAAGCTCGGCCTGGTGTGGAATGTGCGCGACGAGTCCGTGGACTGGGTGGCCGAGCTGACCACCATCATCACGCCGTTCGAAGGCGATGCCCCGCGGTTCTACAAGGGCGACTGGAAGAAGCCGTTCCCCCACCCCGGCTTCAGCGCCCTGGCCGAGACGCGACTGCAGCACGAACACGTGGGCCCGCCAGAGCAGGTCATCATCGACCGCTTCATGTCGGTGAGCTTCATCGCCGCGCTGCCCGATGCCGAGCGCCAGCAGGTGCGTGCGCAGATCGACGAACTCATCGCCCACCACCCCGCGCTGCGCGGGCAAGACACCGTGCGCTTCCCGTACACCACGCTCGCATACCACTGCGAGCGGCTCTGAGGCGGCGCGCACCGTCATGCCGCAGCAGGCGTAGTGCCGGGCGCCGGGTGCGCGATCAACGCCGCCAGCACGCCGGGCGCAAAGCAGGCCTCGGCGGACCGCGCCAGGCCGTCGAACACACTGTCGAGCGTGGGGGCGCGCGTGCCGAACAGCGCGTGCAGCACCGCCGTATCTTCAAACAGGCCGTGCAGGTACACCCCCAGCACATTGCCTGCTGCATTGGTCCAGGCCAGGCCCGGCATCACCTCACGCGCCACATCGCCCCCGGCGGCCATGGCCGGGTGCTGCGCGGTCTGCCCATGGTGGATCTCGTAGCCCGACACCTCCACCCCTGACAACGCGCTCCATGCGCCCGCCAGCATGCCCCAGCGGGTGCGCGTGAGCCGCACCGTCTTGTCGCGCGCAAAGGCGGTCACCAGCGGCAACAGGCCCAGGCCGGGCGCATTGCCGTCGATGCCGTCGGTGTCGATCAGCGCCTCGCCCAGCATCTGCAGGCCGCCGCACACACCCAGCACCCGCCCGCCGCGCGCGGCATGGGTGACGATGGCCCCGTCAAGGCCTTGGGCGCGCAGCCAGGCCAGGTCGTACGCCGTGGCCTTGGAGCCGGGCAGCACCACCCAGTCGGCAGGTGCGAGCCCCGCCAGATCGGCTGGACTGCGCACCCACTGCAGGCGCACGCCGGGCACGTTCTTGAGCGGCTGAAACTCATCCAGGTTGCTGATGCGCGGGTAGGCGATGACGGCCACGGTGGTGTGCACTGCGCCGGCTGCGGTGCTGCGGTCGTCGAAGACACCGTCCTCTTCCGGCAGCCCGTGGTGCCACTGCATTGGGATGGTGGCGACCGTGGGCACGCCGGTCAGGTCCTGCAGCATTTGGGGCGCAGGGGCCAGCAGGCTGGCATCGCCCCGAAACTTGTTGAGGACAAAGCCGTGGATGAGCGCCCGCTCGTCTTCGGGCAACAGCGCCCAGGTGCCGTACAGGTGCGCAAACGCGCCGCCCCGGTCGATGTCGGTCACCAGCAGGCAGCGCGCATCGCTGTGGCGGGCCACGCGCATGTTCACGATGTCGCTGGCGTGCAGGTTGATCTCCGCGGGCGAGCCCGCGCCTTCGATCACCACCACGTCGTTCTCTGCGCGCAGGGCGTCCAGCGCGGCGGCGATCTGCGGCCACACCCGCTCGCTGCGGCCGCGCCAGGGCAGCGCGGTCAGCTCGGCGCTCACCTGCCCCATCAGCACCACCTGGCTCTTGGTGTCGGCCTCGGGCTTGAGCAGCAGCGGGTTCATGCGCACCTCGGGCACGGCGCGGGCCGCCAGGGCCTGGAAGTACTGCGCGCTGCCGATCTCGCCCCAGGCACCAAAGCCACCCGCATCGGCGCCCGTGCCGCCGGGGCCGGGCACCACGCGCGCGTTGTTGCTCATGTTCTGCGCCTTGAAAGGCGCCACCTTCAGGCCCTGGTTGCTGTACCAGCGGCACAGGGCGGTGGTGAGCCAGCTTTTGCCGGCGCCGCTGGTGGTGCCCAGCACCATCACGCAGCGGGCCAGCGAGGAAGGTTGCGAAGGCACGGTCATTAGGAATGAAACGAATGCTGCCGACTATAGCCTGCGCGCGCCTAAAGATCACATCGTGCCTACCTCAAAATCCGACTATTGATCGATTGCTGTATCTCCCCCTCGGAGTGGCACGCAGCCCTATTATCAGGCCTCTTTGTTCTCCTTGATACTGAAACCCATTTCGCTCGTTGCGCCCTTACCACCCTGTGCCGTCTGCTCAGAGTACTCAGTCTTGATTTTTGCGGCTTGAAAGCCGTAGTTCACCATAACAATGTCGCCCTCAGCGGTTCCACTGACAGCCACGTTAGTAACAATCACATCAGTCAGTGTGATTTTAAAAAATTCGATCTGCGCACCACCAGCCTTACACATCGAGATTTCCATCTGACCCAGGTGTTTGCCTGTGGCGCAGTGCTTGAGCACGGCAGGATAAGCCTTGTCAATATGAGCAGTGATGTTCAGATTCTGAAATGTCGCCTTACCAGCACCGGCCCCGCCACCCGTCGCCATAGATTGCGGCTGAGAGGTACCCCAAGTGAACGACTTGACATCGGTCCAATCCTTGTGCGAAGCATCTTTTGACTCGCCGATGGCGCCTTCCACTTTCATAAAAATTGCAACTGCCATTACCAATCTTTCGTCATTTAAATTAATTTAGCAAAGCCACAAGCAATGCACCCAAATAAAAACACAAGGTTGCAAAAAAGGATCAAAAAAAAGGGATAATCCAACAAGTATTGTTTTACGCCAGCCTCAGGAATCTTTAATTTGCAACACTCTACTCGTGCTTGAAAATAAAATGCGAGATAAAATCACATTACAGCAAAAATCAAAAGACATTTTTGACAGACACTTCCAGCAAAGACAAAAACACACAGCCAAAGAAATTATTTTCTAGAATGCACGCCTTGCCAATCAAAACAATCGTTGCAACTCACCCCTCCATCAACGATCCTTGCGCAAGTGTACTAAGCAAACGGCCAAAATCACCAGCAAAACAACAATCCATACAAATTCGAAACATCATCACTGTGCACGGGTATATTTTGGCATTTTTAACCAGAAATAATACACTTTGAAACCAATTAAAGTATTAAAATACCCAATAAACACTTTTAACTTAAGATCTAAAATACTTAATATTTAAAAAATCTATTAACTTACGCAATCAGAAAAATGCCCGATTTAATTGATTATTCTTTTTTAAGCGATCTTGAAGGCGGACGACGCACAAAAGCCTATGTCCCAGCATCCGAAACCAGCAAAAGCGGTGTAACAGTGGCAACTGGATTTGATCTAGGGCAGCACTCGGAGCATGACTTAAAAAGACTAGGACTGAGTTCAACCTTGATCGTAAAATTGAAACCCTATTTGGGATTAAAGAAAGAAAAGGCAACAGAACTTCTCGACAAATCGCCGTTAACGGTAACAGCATCCGAAGCAGAAATCATCGACAAGGCTGTAAAATCGGCACACTTGGCAGCCATTAAGCTCAAATACGATACAGCTTCTAGCGAAAAAAGTTTTTTAGATCTGCCAGCTGAAGCTCAAACAGTAATTGCATCGGTTTCATTTCAGTACGGGAAGAACCTTGATGCAGTTTTACCTAAATTTTGGTCTCTAGTGGTTAAGCAAGATTGGGAAGCGACCGTCAAACTTTTGAATAATTTTGGCGACAAATATCACACCCGCAGGAGAAAAGAGGCGGCTCTTTTAGATAAGGTAAAATGAGAAATTCTTTACTTGTCGCGACAGTTCTAATTTTTCTCAGCAATGCTTTGCAGGCAAGTCAAAGCTCCGAGCAATCAACACTTGTTCAAGTATATCCAACCAACAAGAGTTTCTCGACTGCTCTAATGGACGTCAAAAAGACTCTTATCAAGTCCCGGACTCCAATAAAGTTTGAAAATGGTGCACTGGCGGATAACTGCACCGATTATTTGACATACTTAGCGACAAGTGCAACTGAAGAAACCGTTATCAACGAAGAAGTGCACTCGGAATATTTAACCTGTGAAGCGTTGTATTTAATTTCAAAAGAAAAATACATTGTCAGCAAAAATAATTTGCTTTCACCTAGTGCTGCAAGGAAAATTTTTGAGCATTTGGATTTTCGCTCTTTTCCATCATCCCTACGCAACCGCGCGGACGATCAACAACATACGTTTAAGACTCTCTTACCTTCAAGCAAAGTAAAATTATCCAAAAATTCAATAGAGGTTGAAAATAGCGAGCAATTTTTCGGATTGAAAATTGTTGGTGTGGTCCGCCGCACGGTCGTGACCAAGGGAGTAAAAGCTACCAAAACAGAATGGATTGTTTGGATTGGAGACGAAAGAAAAGACGGAAACTACAAGTCCTATTCCACCATGGTCGTGACTCCGTCGAACCCATCATCTAACGGGCCATATATAGGATCAATTTACCCGCCCGGGGTTAGTCTAGAGACACTGCCGAAGGGCCGCTAATATCTTATTAAGGACGCGTTCAGCGCGCACCCAGGGGCCGCACCATGCGGTCCATGATGTGGTCGAGCGCCGCCGCCGCATCGGTGCAGCGGCCGGTGTGCACCGGGGACGTCTGAATGATCGCGCTGCGCCGCGCCGTCAGCCAGTGAAAGCGCGAGCGGAAGGGCAACTGCGCAATCGGCCCGCAACCCGCCTCGCCCGCGCAGATGGCGACGATGGCCGACAGGTGGCGGCGCACGGTGTCGATGTCGACCTGCGGGTCCATGGCCAGCAGGCGCGCCTCGTCGAGCGCGATCGCCGCTTGCAGGAAGCCGCTGCGGTGGCACGACAGGATCACGCCGGCGTTGACGAATTCTTCGCGCTCCACACGCGGCACCACGCGCACGACGGCGTAGTCGTACACGTCCATCTCAGCGCTGCGCATCGAAGGCTCCCTTCAACGCATCCACCCAGGCGGCACGGCCTTCCAGGCGCGCGCAGAAATGGTCCACATAGGCCTGGCGGTGGCTGGCCGGTGCCGACAGCGGGCCCTCGGTGTGCTCAGCCCCGGCGATGGCCAGGAACTCGTCGGGCACATCGGCCAGGATGTGGGTGAGCACATCGCGCGTGAGCAGCGCGGCCAGCTCGCCATCCACCTGCGCAATGGCGGTGGCGCGGTGCAGCAGCACGTGGTCGGCCATGGGTGCAAACGGCTTGGCCGGCTGCGCCACCGCGCCGTTCCACGCATGGTGAAAAGTCAGCGATGCGCCGTGGTCGATGAGCCAGGGCTTGCGGTGCCACATCAGCAGGTTGGTGTTGCGCGCGGTGCGGTCCACATTGGCCACTAGGGCGTCGAACCACACCAGGCGCGACGCGAAGTCGTCGGTCACCTCGTCGACCGCCGGGTCGAAGTTGAGCGCACCCGACAGGTAATCGAGCCCCACGTTGAGGCCGGCGCTGGCGCGCACCAGGTCTTGGATCTCGGGGTCGGGCTCGGTCTGCGCGAGCGCCGGGTCCAGGTCGGCCAGCACGATCTCGGGCACCGGCAGTTGCAGGGCACGGGCGATGCCGCCCGAGATGAGCTCGGCCAACAAGGCGCGCACGCCCTGCCCTGCACCGCGGAACTTGAGCACGTACAGGCCCAGGTCGTCGCCCTCGACCACGGCGGGCATGGAGCCGCCTTCACGCAGCGGCGTGACATAGCGGGTGACAGTGATGGTTCGCACGAAGTGGCGCTCCTCAGGGGTTGGATGGATCGGGCATGGTAGCGGCGGCGCGCTGCACATCGTGGACGGCGCGGGCCAGTGCCTGCTGCGCGGGGGGCGCCAGCACGCCCAGTCGCACATGGCTGGGCAGGCCAAACGAGCTGCAGTCGCGCAGCTTGATGCCGTGCGCGCGCAGAGCGCGCAGCCACTGTGCTGTCTGGGTGGATGGGGCGGTGTCGGCTGCGCGGGCAGCTTGAGAGGTATCGACCGTGTGAGATGCATCGGCCACGTGGGCAACTGACAGTTGCGCCACGAAGTAGTTCGCCAGGCTTCCAGGCACCACGCGCCAGCCCAGGGCGGCGCACAACGCCTGCTGCGCAGCCTTCCATTCGCGCAGCGTGGCCAGGCTGTGCTGCAGCCACTGCTGCACCGTGGGCAGTGTCCAGGCGGTGAGCATGGCCACACCGTGCGCGCCCACAGGCCACGAGGGCGCCAGGCGCTGCAGTGCGGCGATGCGCTCGGGGGTCTCGTGCGCCGGGGCGATGGCATAGGCGGCCCGCACGCCCGTCAGGCCCAGCGCCTTGTTGGGGGTCCACAGCTGCCAGGCCGTCGGCGGCGCGTGGGTACGGTGGCCGTCCAGGCGCAGCGGGGCGTAGGCGCAGTCCAGCACCTGCAGGGCAGTAGCTGCGCAGCCGTGTTCACGCCACGCTGCCAGCGCGGGGTCCGTCACGCCCAGCGGGCTCGACGGCTCGCACGCCCAGTGCAGGGCGGCCTGCGTTGGCAGACCACCGCGTGTTGCGCGGATGACGCCCAGGCCCCACGCCTGCGCGGCGTGTGAGTAGTCGCCATAGCTGTGCGCGGGCACCTCCACACAGGTCGCACTCTGGCGCGCAGCAAAAGCGGTAGTGCGGTGGATGAACTCACTGGCGCTGCCCGCCAGCACGATGCGGCCGGGGTCCACCGCATGCAGGTCGGCCAGGCGGGCGCGCAACGCGGTGTAGGCCGGATCCGGGTAGCGGCTGGCATCGGCGGACTGCACGCAGAGCAGCGCCTCGGGGCATGGTCCGCAGGCATTGCTGTTGGTGGAGAAGTCGTGCAGCGGCGCACCCAACGCGTCGGGCCCGCCGTGCAGGGGCGCCGAGGCGCTGCCCATGCCGCAGTCGCCATCTGCCGCCGTGTTCATGCTCATGTCGATGCTCATGTCCTGGCCCACCCCATCAGCGCCATCGCCACCAGCAGCTGCAGGCCCGCCACCAGCGGCACCAACATCAGCACCACCTTGTCGCCCTGGCGCGCCGCGCGGCGCGTGTCCAGCGGCCCGGGGGAGCGTGCCGCGCCGTTGAGCGCATACACCCCGGGCTTGGCCAGCCGCACGTTCAGCGACAGCGCCATGGCCGCCATGGGCCAGCCGCTGTTGGGCGACGGCGTCTTGCGCGCTTGCCGCACCAGCGTGCGCAGCGGCAGGCCCCCGGCGGCCAGCGCCAGCAGCAGCGCCGCGATGCGGGCAGGCACCCACGACAGCCCATCGTCCGCCCGCGCCGCCCACTTGCCGGCCCATTGCCAATACCGCCCGCCGCGCATGCCCGGGTAGCCCCACATCGCATCCGCCGTGTTGGCCATGCGGTACAGCGCGGCGCCGGGCAGCCCCAGCAGCGCAAACCAGAACAGCGGCGCCACCACCGAATCGTTGAGGTTTTCGGCCAGCGACTCGATGGCGGATTCGCGCACCTCGTCGGCCGTCAACGCACTCACATCGCGGCTCACCAGCCGCGACAGGCGCTCGCGCCCTGCGGGCAGCGACTGGCTCAGCGCAATCTCCACCGCCAGCACCTCATCGCGCAGCATCCGCCAAGCCAGCAGGGGCTTGAGCAGCAAGGCCAGCAGGGCCATGGCCAGCAGCCCATACAGCGCCAGCGTCGCGTGCTGCGCCAAGCCAGACACTATCAAAACAATAGCTGCCAGCGCACACCAGAAGAGCGCTGCTAGCCAAAAACGCTTCAAATCAGCGGCCACAGGGGCGGTGGGAGCCACCCGCTCGCCACCGTACTGCAGCGCCTTGCCCATCCACACCACAGGGTGCCAGGCCGCCGGCGGCTCCCCCAGCCACCAGTCGACGGCCAGGGCCAGCACCGGCACCCAGATCAGCACGCGCAGGGCATCCCACTGCGTGGCAGGAAGAAGCAAAGCCAGGGCGTCCATGGGATATCTACGGGCGAGAAAAAGCTCAGGACACAGAAGGCGGCAGGCGCACCACGATGCCGCTGCGCAGGCGCTCGGGGCGTTCGTTGCGGTGGAGCATGCCGTCGGCCGCGCTGGCGTGCATCGCGCCGCAGTCCAGCACGTGGCGGGCGGTTTCCTCATCGGGCTTCAGGTCGCCGAACACGAAGGTGTGCTTGCCGGCCGCCTGAAAAGCCACCGAGCAGGCACGCGAGCAACTGCTCAGGCAGGCCACGCCGCGCACGCGCACCTGGGCCCAAGTGCCGGCATCGTCGCCCAGCTGAGCGGCCTGCACGGCTTCGAACAGCAGTTCGCCGTCGGCGGGCAGGTCACGCGATGCGCCCGCCGGGCGGCAGGTGGTGCAGACGATCACGTCGGTGGTATGGGAAGGCGTCAAGGCGGCAACGTCAGACATCGGAAAAAGCTCGTTCATGGATCTAGGAAGAAAGGGGATCAGGCAGGCGGTGCTCGGCCTGCCAGCGTGCGGCCCAGGCTGCGCAGCGGCCCACGGGGCGCAGCGGGTCGTCGAAATCCACGACCACGACGTGCGCGGCAGCGCCCGGCGCGGCGGGCTGCTCGAGCGTGCGGCCGTCGGTCAGCAGCCACAGGCACGAGGGTGCGCCCGCGCCCCGCTGGCGGCGCGCCGTGCGCAGCAGCCGGTCGGCCTCGGCCAGGCCCGCCGCCAGCGGCGTGCCGCCACCGCCGCCCAGCGGGCGCACGCGGGCCGTGCCAGCCGTGCGCGCGGGGCCCGGGGCCAGCAGCAGCTCCACCCCCTGGCCGCCAAAACACAGCAGCGCCACATGGTCGCCGGCGCGCGCGGCCTGCTCGATCAGGCGCGCGGCATAGCCCTTGGCCCAGGCCAGGCGCCCGCCCTGGCGCATGGAGCCCGAGGTGTCGAGCACGATCAGGTGCAGGCAGGGCTGCACGGCGCTGGTGGGACGGCGGCGCAGGTGCTCAGGCTGCAGGCGCGCGGGGCCCTTGGCCACCAACGTGCGCAGCCAGTCGACGCTGGCGCCTTCCGGGTCAGCGGGCCGGGCCACGGCCTGCGGCGTGCGCAGCCAGGCATTGCGGGGGGCTTGCCACCGCCAGCCTGCGCTTGCCTTGCTTGTTGCCTGGTTGGCAGCGGACAGGCGCGGGCCGGGGTGGCTCAGGCTTTTTTTGGTGGCCATGCTCCGGTGCTTCGCACACGCGCCATGGTTTGGGGTTCGGGCGGCAGCGCGCCCCAGTCGCCCTCGGGAGCATCCTGGGCAGAGCCCGCGGCCTGCCCGCTGGCGGGCGAGGGTCTTGACGGTGACGGTGACGGCGATGAAAGCGAAGGAGGCTGTGTGGCGCCCGAGGGCGGTGCCGTGCCGGCTGCGCCTGCCGGGTTCTCACCGCGGCGGTGCGCCAGCGCCAGTTCGGCCACGGCGTCCACATGCTCCACGCGCACGCTGGACTGCTGCTCCAGCGCTGCCAGGGCCCGTGCGGCACGCAGCATCACCAGGTCGGCACGGATGCCGTCCACGCCTGCGGCCAGGGCCAGGTTGGCGGCGTGCTGCACCACGGCGTCGGACCACTCCAGGCCCGCCAGCGCGGCACGCGCACGCACGACGGACGCCACCAGAGCAGCCTGTGCAGCGGTATGCCGCGCCACCACGGCCGCCGGGTCGGCCTCGAAAGCCAGTCGCGCCCGCACGATGGCCTGGCGTGTGGCGGCGTCGGCCGGGTTGTGCAGCGCCACCGACAGGCCGAAGCGGTCGAGCAGTTGCGGGCGCAGCTCGCCCTCCTCCGGGTTCATGGTGCCCACCAGCACGAAGCGCGCGGCATGCTGGTGCGACACGCCATCGCGCTCCACCGTGTTCACGCCGCTGGCGGCCACGTCCAGCAGCGAATCCACCAGCGCATCGGGCAGCAGGTTGACCTCGTCCACATACAGCACGCCGCCGTGCGCGCGCGCCACCAGGCCGGGCGCCAGGTGTACCTGGCCGTCGCGCAGCACGTCTTCGATGTTCAGCGTGCCCACCAGTTGCTCCAGGCTGGCGGCCAGGGGCAGCGTGACGAAGGGCGCATCGGGCAACAAGGCCGCCAGCGCGCGCGCCGAGGTCGACTTGGCCGTGCCCCGCGGGCCGGTGATGAGCACGCCGCCCATGCCGGGGTCGATGGCAGCCAACAGCAGCGCGCGCTGCAGGGCTTCGTGGCCGACCAGCGCGGTGAAGGGGAATGTGGTGGTTGGCACCGCGGCCAAAGAGACAGGAGTCATGTCAGTTATCCATAGCTATGTGAGCCGCCCACGGTCCTTGAACCCGGCGCGGCCGAGGCCAGCGGCCCCGCGCAAGGGCCGCCCCGCCGCGCTGGGGGCGTCCCCCTCCCGACTCGCGCAGCGAGACGAGAGAGGGGGAAGGCGCGAAGCGACTCAGGGGGTGTTTCACTTCAGCGTCCTTCGCCCTGAGTTTCTAAGCGGTGTTCGAGCTCCAGCAGGTGCTCTTCGATGCGCTCGCGGTGCTCGCCGGGCTCGGCCCACAGGCCGCGCTGCATGGCTTCGAGCAAACGCTCGCCGATGCTGCGCAGGGCCAGCGGGTTGTGTTGTTGCAGAAAATCGCGCGTGGCGTCGTCGTGCAGGTAGGCGTCGGCCACCAGCGCGTACTGGTGGTCGCCCACCACGCCGGTGGTCGCGTCGAAGGCGAACAGGTAGTCCACCGTGGCTGCGATCTCGAAAGCGCCCTTGTAGCCATGGCGCTTCACGCCGTCGATCCACTTGGGGTTGACGGCGCGGGCACGCACCACGCGGGCGACTTCTTCACTCAGCGTGCGGATGCGCGGCGCGCCGGGCGTGCTGAAGTCGCCGTGGTACAGCGCGGCCGGCGCGCCGGCCAGGTGCTGCACGGCCGCGGCCATGCCGCCCTGGAACTGGTAGTAGTCGTCCGAGTCGAGGATGTCGTGCTCGCGGTTGTCCTGGTTGTGCAGCACCGCGTCCACCGCAGCCAGGCGCTGCTCGAAGGCGGCGCGCGCGGCCTCGCCGTGGCCGCCCTGCCCGTAGGCGAAGGCGCCCGCGCGCAGGTAGGCCTGGGCCAGGTCGTCCGACGTGCTCCAGCGGCCGCTGGCCATGATCTCTTGCAGCCCTGCGCCGTAACCGCCGGGGCGCGGGCCGAACACGCGCCAGGTGGCGCGGCGCTCGGCGTCGTCGGCGGCCATGCCCTGGGCCTGGGCCTCGGCGGCCTCGCGCTGCACGCGCACGCGGATAGGGTTCACGTCGTCGGGCTCATCGTCTGCGGAAATGGCGGCCACCGCGCGCACGGCGGTGTCGAACAAATCGATCACGCCCGGGAAGGCATCGCGAAAGAAGCCCGACACGCGCAGCGTCACGTCGATGCGCGGGCGGTTGCGGATCGCCATGGGCAGCACTTCGATGTCCACCACGCGGCTGCTGCCGGGCGCCCATCGGGGCCGCACGCCCAGCAACGCAAAGGCCTGCCCGATGTCCTCGCCCCCCGTGCGCATGGTGCTGGTGCCCCAGACCGACAGGCCCACCGCGGTGGGAAAGCTGCCGTGGTCCTGCAAATGCCGCTCCACCACGCGGTCGGCCGCCAGCGCGCCCATGCCATAGGCCGTGGGCGTGGGCACGGCGCGCGTGTCCACCGAGTAGAAGTTGCGCCCCGTGGGCAGCACGTCGGGCCGGCCGCGCGAAGGCGCGCCGCTGGGGCCGGGCGGCACGAACCTGCCCGCCAGGCCGCGCAGCAATTGGCCCATCTCGTTGGGGCCGCAGGCATCCAGCCGAGGGGCCAGCACCGTGCGCATGCGCGCTAAAACCGCGGCGCTGTGCGGCCACTGCGCGGCGTCCATGGGCAGGCCCACGATGTGCCCTGCATCGTCCACCGCCAGGTGCTGCTGCACGCACTGCACGGCCAGCTTTTCGAGCCGCTCGCGCGTGTGGCCCACGTGGCGCCAGGGCTCGTCGCCCAGGGCCTGCAGCGCCGCGGGGCGCGGGCCGGTCCACGGTGCGGCCCACTCGGGGTTCAGCGGGTCGAAATCGCCCAGTTCCAGGTCACGGGCCAGCGCCACCAGCAGGCTGCCCTGCCCTGGCGCCGAGCCGCCCGGAAAGCGCGCCAGCGCCACCAGCGTGTCGGTGCGCTGGCGGTCCCGCGGCGAGCGGCCCAGGATGTGCAGGCCGTCGCGGATCTGCGACTCCTTGATCTCGCACAGGTAGGCGTCGAGCCGGCCGAGCAGCGCCTCGCGCTGCGCATCGTCGGCCGGCGGGGCAAAGCCCAGTTCCTGGTGCAGGCCGTTCTTCAGCACCTGGTCGAGGATGCTCTGGCGCAGCAGCTTGGCGCGCCGCGGGTCGAGCGACAGCGCCTCGTAGTACTCGTCCATGGAGCGTTCGAGCTGCTGCAGCGGGCCGTAGGTCTCGGCGCGCGTGAGCGCGGGCATCAGGTGGTCGATGATGACCGCCTGCGTGCGGCGCTTGGCCTGGCTGCCCTCGCCCGGGTCGTTGACGATGAACGGGTACAGGTGCGGCAGCGGGCCCAGGATGGCATCGGGCCAGCACGCGGCGCCCAGCGCCACGCTCTTGCCCGGCAGCCATTCGAGGTTGCCGTGCTTGCCCACGTGGACCACCGCGTCCACCGCGAACGCGCGGCGCAGCCAGAAGTAGAAGGCCAGGTAGCCGTGCGTGGGCACCAGGTCGGCATCGTGGTACGTGGCCACCAGGTCCAGGTCGCGCCCCCGAGCGGGCTGGATGCCCACGAAGACGTTGCCCAGGCGAACACCGGGCACCATGAAGCGCCCGCTGCGCACGATGGGGTCTGCGCCGGGCTGGCCCCACAGGGCGTTGACCGCGTCCTGGCTGGCCTGCGGCAGCGCGCCCAAGTCGGCCAGGTAGTCGGCCATGGCCAGGCTCTGGCCCGCGGGGCGGTCGGCGTTGGCGTCGAGGTTGTTGGTCACGCCCGCCACCAGCTGCGCGATCAGCGCATCGCCGCCCTCGGGCAGATCGCCCGTGGTGTAGCCCGCGTCGCGCAGCGCTTGCAAAATCAGCACGGTGGAGGCCGGTGTATCGAGGCCCACGCCGTTGGCCAGGCGCGCATCGTCGTTGGGGTAGTTGGCCAGGATGAGCGCCACGCGCTTGTCGACCTGCGGCTTGCTGCGCAGCACGCACCAGCGGCGCGCGAGTTCGGCCACGAAGGCGATGCGCTCGGGCTCGGGCTGGTAGCGCACCACATCGACCTCGGTGCGCTCGCAGCGCCAGGCCAGGCCCTTGAAGCTGATGGCGCGCGCGCCGATGCGCCCGTCCACCTCGGGCAGCACCACCTGCATGGCCAGGTCGCGCGGCGCCAGGCCATGCGGGTCGTCCTGCCATTGCTCCAGCGAGCAGCCGGCGGTGATGACCTGCAGCACCGGCGCATCGCCCGCCAGGGTGATGGCCTGCGCGTCGTCATCGTCACTGCCGTCGATGGAGGCCACGGCAAAGCTCGTGGCGTTGAGCACGATGCCCACGCCCTGCGCGGCGGCCATGGCCTGCAGCGCGGCCAGGCTCTCGGGGTTCTTGAGCGAGTCCACGCCCACGGCCAGGGTGTTGAGCCCCACGTCTGCCAGCGCCGCATGCACCGCATCGAACACCGCCGTGTTGCCCGACTGAATGTGCGCGCGGTAGAACACCAGCATCGCCACCGGCGCGTCGGGAATCCACGGCGCTGCGGCGGCCGGGGTGTAGGCCATCACCGGCGGCAGCGCCCGGGGTGGCGCCGGGCGCGGGCCGATGCCGAAGGCCGCATGGCCGATGAGCGCAAAGAACGCCAGCGCGTTGTCGCGCCCACCCTCGCGCAGGCAGCGCCAAAGCTGGTGGCAGTCCTCGGGGCTGGCGGTACTGCGCATCAGAAGCTGCGGGTCTTCGATGTTGTCGCCCGAGAACAGGGCCAGCCACTGGCGGTGCTTGCCGGCCAGCGACATCGCTTGCTCCACCACATAGGCCCAGTCGCTGGGGCTGCCCAGGTGGTCGATGACGATCACGCGTGCATGGCGCAGCACGTCGTCCACGTACATGTCGGTGGACGCGGGCTGGCGCAGCCACATCAGGTTGGCCAGGCGCACGCTGGGGAATCCATCGCCCAGGCTGGCCGCCGCATCGGACAGCAGCGACAGCGTGGTGTCGGCCGCGCTCAGGATGACGATGTCGCCGGGCGTCTGCTCCACGCGCACCAGGCCCTGGCCCCCGTCCTCGACGTAGCCACCCGGGCGTGTGGAAAGCAGATGCATGGGTGTCGCCTCAGACGGTGGTGGCAGCGGGTTCGGCCAGTGCCGATTGCAGTTCGGCCTGCAGGGCCGCAGCGTCCAGGTGGTCGCCGATCACGACCAGGCGCGTAGCGCGCGCATCGCCTGCGCGCCAAGCGCGGTCGAAGTGGCTGTCGAAGCGCTGGCCCACGCCTTGCACCACCAGGCGCATGGCCGCGCCCGGCAGGGCCACGAAGCCCTTGATGCGGTAGATCTCGTGGCGCTGCACCAGGGCGACCAAGGCCTCCACCAGGCGGGCGCGGTCGGTCACGTCGAGCGTGACGTGCACCGACTCGAACTCGTCGTGGTCGTGGTCTTCTTCCTCGTCGTGGTGGGTCTTGCGCGCGTCGATCACGTCTTCCACCGCGTGGCCCAGGCCCAGCAGCACGCTGGGGTCGATGCGGCCGTGCTGGGCGTGCACGAACTTCACGCCCGGCTGGGTCTCGCCGCGCACGATGGCTTCGACACGGGCCAGGGCGTCGGCGTCCAGCCCGTCGGTCTTGTGCAGCACCACCAGGTCGGCGGTGGCCAACTGGTCTTCGAACAGCTCGTGCAGGGGCGATTCGTGGTCCAGGTTGTCGTCGGCACGGCGCTGGGCGTCCACCGCCACCGGGTCATCGGCGAACTGACCGGCAGCCACGGCGGGCGCATCGACCACGGTGATCACCGAGTCCACCGTGAACACGTTGCGCAGCGCGGGCCACTGGAAGGCCTGCACCAGCGGCTTGGGCAGCGCCAGGCCCGAGGTCTCGATGACAAGGTGGTCGATCTGGTCGCGGCGCGCGGCCAGTTGCTCCATCACGGGCGCGAACTCTTCCTGCACGGTGCAGCACAGGCAGCCGTTGGCCAGCTCGAACAGCTGGCCGTTCTCCACCCCGTTCTCGTCGCAGCCGATGCCGCAGCTGCGCAGCAGCTCGCCGTCGATACCGAGCTCGCCGAACTCGTTGACGATGACAGCGATGCGCTTGCCCTGCGCGTGGGTCAGCAGGTGGCGCAGCAGCGTGGTCTTGCCGCTGCCCAGAAAGCCGGTGACGATGGTGGCGGGGATCTTGTGGACTTGTTGCATGGAGGTCTCCAGTCAGAAAATGGTGGGAGTCAGGATGTGTGGATCAACGCAAGGCTTGCGGCAACCCTGAAAGGCAATCGACCAGCATGTGCGCCGCCTCGCCCAGGCGCGGGCCGGGGCGTGAGAGCAGGTCCATGCGGTCGGTGTCGAGCTGGCAGACCTGGTGCTGGCGCAGCGCTCTCATGCCCGACCAGCCGGGCCGCTCCGCCAGGTTCATGAGCGAGGCGGCCGGGCCGATGACAAGGTCGGGCGCGCCGCGCACCACCATCTCGGCGTTGACGCGCGGGAACAGCCCCAGGTCGCCGGGCACGATGTTGACCAGGCCCAGCCGGGCGATGGTCTCACCGATGAAGCTGGCCGCGCTGGCCGCAGTCGGCCCCACGCCCACCTCGACATACACGCTGCGCCCGCGCAGGTGGGCCGGCATGCGGCGCGCGGCAGCGTCCAGTTCGCGGTCGATGCGTGCCACCAGCTCAGCCGCGCGGGCCGATTCGCCGAGCGACTGGCCCACGCTGAGCAGCATGCGCTGGAGGTCGGCATGGGTGCGCGCATCGAACACCTGCACGGGTACGCCCAGGGCCGACAGCCGCTCCCCTGCCCTGCTGCGTGGACCGAGCAGCACCATGTCGGGCCGCAGGGCCACGATGCGTTCGATCTGCGCGTCCTGCAGGCCGCCGACCTTGGGCAGTTTGGCGACCGTGCCGGGCCAGCTGGAATAGCGGTCGGTACCGACCAGCTCGGCGCAGTGGCCGAGGGCGCAGACGGTCTCGGTGAGCGAGGGGGACAGGGTGATGATGCGGTGTTGTTGTGGCTGCTGCTGTTGTGCCTGGGCTGATGCCACGGCGAAACCGCCCAGCAGGCCGAGCACCGCCAGTGCCGGCACGGTGGGGTGCAGCAGGCGGGTGCGGGTCATGGGCAGGGGTATCGGCATGGGTGCGTGCACGGCGTTCGGCATCAAATCAGATGAGATCAGATCAAATCAGATCAATGCTTCATCAGTCCTCGATGCCGCGCTGGGCGGGCACGCCGGCTTTGAAGTGGTGCTTGATGAGGGTCATCTCGGTGACGGTGTCGGCCAGCTCGATCAGCTCGGCCGGTGCGTTGCGGCCGGTGAGCACGACGTGCACGTGCGACGGGCGTTCGCGCAGGCAGGTGAGGATGGATTCGAGCGGGATCCAGCCGTAGCGCAGGGGGTACATGATCTCGTCGAGCACGACCATGAAGTGCGCGCCTGCGCGGATGGTGGTTTCGGCCTTGGCCCAGCCGTCGAGCGCGAGTTGCGCGGAGTGGTCGAGGTCGCGGCTCTTCCAGCTGAAGCCGTCGCCCAGGCCTTCGATGGGGACGCCGAGTTGCTCGAACAGGCGGTGTTCGCCGAAGCGGGCGGTGGGGACCTTCATGAACTGGTAGACCTTGATGGTCTTGCCACGGCCGTGGGCGCGCAGGGCGAGGCCGAAGGCGGCTGTGCTTTTGCCTTTGCCGGTGCCGGTGTGGACCAGGATCAGGCCTCTGCGTTCGCCTTGGGGTTTGGGGGTGTCGCGGAGGATAGGGGGGGATTCGATTTGCATGGTTTCGATTCAGGCTCTATTTCGTCCGTGTGGCGATGGCGACTTCTGCTTCTTTGCAGAGGGCGGAGGCCGGGGTGTGCGCCCGGCGGCGCAGTAACTTTCTCTTGCGTCGCCAAGAGAAAGTCACCAAAGAGAAGGCGACCCCCAGTCTGCGTCCCCCGTTCGCCCTGGCGGGCGAACGGGGGCAACCTGCGATGCTCGGGCCGGGGGTGGCGTCGCAGAACTCGCTGCGCGGGGCCGTTGGCCCCGCTCCGCTCAAACATCTGCGACGAGCTAGATCACGAAGCGTGTGTGTCCTGCGGCACACACGCCCACCCCCGGCCCTGCGCTTCTCGGCGCAGCCAGCAGGGGGTGAATACCACCCGGCTGCTGCCTGGGCAGCGGCGCCGGGGGTGGGGGACGCGCTGCGCGCTGCCCACGACACTGGCGCAATCGCTCTGCTTAGATCAAAGCGTCGCGAGGTCGCCAAGGCAGAGGGAAACAATAGTTCATCTTCAGACAACTCCCTGCCACTACTCCAACGTAGGTGACGCATCAGATAGCGATGCTTGGTTGCCGCATTGCGCGCTGCCCACAACACCGGCGCGGCCGCTCTGCTCAGGCCGAAGCGCAGCGAGGCAACCCGGGCCGAGCGAAGCAATGGCCCGTGTGGAGCCCGCTCCCCACCCCTGCTGGCTGCGCCGAGAAGCGCAGGGCGTGGGGTGGGTGCGTGTGCCGCAGGACACACGCACTTCGTGATCTGACTCGTCGCAGTTGTTTGAGCGTAGTTTGGCCTGCGGCCAAACGCAGCGAGTTCTGCGACGCCACCCCACGACCGAGCATCGCAGGTTGCCCCCTTCGCCCAACGGGCGATGGGGGTCGCAGACTGGGGGTCGCTTTTTCTTTGCCTTCTTTCTTTTGGCGACGCAAAAGAAAGAAGGTGCGCCGCCGGGCGCACATCCCGGCCTCCGCACTTGATACACCAACCGAAGCAACAACGAGTCACGATCACAAATCAAACAGCCTGATGCAACCGACGCTCAACGAACGCAGAGCCCTCGAAACGACGCAAAGCCTTGGCCCCCGCCAACACACCCAGATCCACCAGCGGCTCCAACAACACCACCATCATGTAAGCAGCACCAAAAGTACCAATGCTCTCCAGATTCGCAGACCCAACCCCCGCACCATAAATAGCCCAGAACGCCACCCAGGCCACGATCCCCCCCTGGTAAGCCACCGACAACTTGAACGTCTGCGCATACGTCATGTCCACATACGCCATGCTCTCCGGCACGATGCGCTTGGCAATCGCAGCAGTGGCAAACAACGGCACCAGCAACGTCGTCACATTCATCCCGTACTGCGGCAAATCCTGCTGCGCAAAAAACACGCTCTGGATCAACAACCCCGCCGCCAACCCAATGCACGCAGGCGCAGCCCCAAACAGCAACAACAAGGTCGTGCCTAGAATCAAATGCACCTCCGACACCCCCACCGGGTGGTGCGGCAGCAGCTCGAAGAACGCAAACACCAGCGCCGTGGTGAACACCGAGCGCAACAGCAAAGCCACCACGCCCTCCTGCTTCACCATGTCCACCGCCAGCGTGCCCGCATACAGCAGCGCCGTGGCCCCCGTCGCGTAGCTCAGGAAGATCTTGGTGGTATCCACCAGCCCGGGTTCGATGTGCATGTCACGACTCCTTGGTTGAAACAAAAACAAAACAAAAGCCAAACAGAAAAAATCATCAGCGCGGCAACGCCACCCACTGCCCCAGCAGCGCGTGCACCGCGATGCGGTCGTCAAACACCGCCTCCAGCGCGCGGTGCGTGGCGGGCTCATCACAGCCACCCTGATGCGTGACGCGGCCCTTGGCCATCACCACCAGCTCATCGGCCTGCAGCGCCAGCGACACCTCATGCAGCACGCTGACCACTGTGGCGCCGCCGGCCACCAGGGCGCGCACCGTGTGCAGCCAGTCCGTCTGGTGCGGCGGGTCCAGGTTGGCCAGGGGTTCGTCCATCAGCAGCACCTGCGCCTGCACCGCCAGCGCACGCGCCAGCAGCACACGCTGGCGCTCGCCGCCCGACAGCTGCGACAAGGGGCGGTCGCGCCAGTCCCAGGCCTGCGTGGTGCGCAGCGCCTGCTCCACGGCGGCGTGGTCGGCGGGCGATGGTGGGGCCAGCCAGGGCTGGTGCGGCAGGCGGCCCAGCATGGCCACGTCGTAACTCGTGAGGTCGTCGGCCGAGCCTTCGTTCTGGCCCAGCCAGGACAGCGTTCGCGCCCGCTCTCGCGCCGGCACCTGGGTGAGCGGGCGGCCGAGCAGCGCCACCTGGCCGTCCACCTGGCCGCGTGGCAGCAGGCCCGCCAGCACCTTGAGCAGGGTGGACTTGCCCGCGCCGTTGGGCCCGACGATGCTGGTCCAGCGGCCCGCGGGCAGGTGCAGGTCGATGCCGTGCAGCACCTCGGCGCCGCCTACGCGCGCGGTCATGCCGTGGACGCTCAATGCCGCGCCCGTCACAGGCTGCCTCCACGTGCGGTGCGCCGGTGCATCAGCCACAGCAGGTAGGTGCCGCCCAGCGCGGCGGTGAGCACACCGACGGGCAGCTCCTGCGGTGCCAGCATCCAGCGCGCGAGGATGTCGGCGGCCAGCAGCAGCACCGCGCCCATGAGGCTGGACAACAGGATGTGCCGCTCGTGCGTCACGCGCACGATGGAGCGCACCAGGTGCGGTGCGGCCAGGCCGACAAAGGCGATCAGCCCGGTCTGCGCCACGGCCGTGCCGGTGGCCAGCGCCATCGCGGCCACCAGGCCGGCGCGCATGGGGCCGAGCGGCAGGCCCAGGCTGGCGGCGGTGGACTCGCCCAAGGTCAGGCCGTCGAGCGCGCGCGCCAGCACCCAGGCCAGCAGTGCGCACAGGGCCCAGGCGGCCAGCATCAGGGTGCAGGCGATCCAGCCGACGAAGGCCGTGCTGCCCAGGATGAAGGCCTGCATGGCCTGCAGGATGTCGGGCGAGGCCAGCTCCACCAGGTCGCGCACGGCCCCCAGCACCACGCCCACGATCACACCAGCCAGCAGCAGCCGCAGCGTGTGCTGCACGCCCTGGGCCAGCACCAGCGTCAGCACCACGGCCCCGGCGGCCCCGACGAAGGCCATGCCGGTGATGCCGATGCGTGCGATCCACTGCGCTGCCACCGGCGACACGCCGAACATCGCCATGGCCACCGCGCCGCCCAGCGCCGCGCCCGAGGCGCTGCCCAGCAGGTACGGGTCGGCCAGCGGGTTGCGGAACAGGCCCTGCGCCACCGCGCCGGCCAGGCCCAGCAGCGCGCCGGCCAGCCAGGCGCCCAGGGTGCGCGGCAGGCGGATGTCCCACACGATCTGGCGCGCCACGGGGTCTTCGCCCATGTGCACCAGACTCTCGAGCCCCGTGCTGCCGACGGCGGTGCCCAGCACCAGCAGCAGCGCGCTGGCCAGACCCAACCACAGCGCGCACCACGCGGCGCGGCGGGCGCCTGCGGCAGTGGGCATGGCCGGGTGGGGGGAAGGCGTCACCGGGCCTTCTCCACAAGGCACCGGGCCATGATGCGGGCGGCCTCGGCCATGCGCGGGCCGGGGCGCACCACCACTTCGGCATCGCCGGGGCCGAACACGCACACGCGGTTTTCGCGCACGGCGCGCATCGTGGACCAGCCGGGGTACGGCACCATGGTCTGCATGCTGCTGTTGCCGATCATCAGCACATCGGGGTTGGCGCGCACCACGTATTCGGGGTTCAGGCGCGGGAAGGGGCCGAGCGATGCGGGCACCACGTTGCGCACGCCCAGGCGCGTGAGCGATTCGCCGATGAAGGACGACTCGCTGGCCGCATACGGGCCGCGGCTCACTTCGAAATACACCCGCAGGTTGCGCGCCTTGGGCGGCAGCGACTGGGCTGCCGCCTGCACGGCGGCGTCGATGGTGCGCCACTGCCGGTCGGAGCCTTGCGCCCGGGGCACGCCCAGCAGGTCGCTGATGGTGCCCAGCACGCGCCGCACGTCGGCATGGGTCTTGGGTTCGAGCTGCACGACGGTGATACCGAGCGCCTGCAGCCGGTCGCTGGCGCGGGAGCTGACGGACATGAGCACCACGTCGGGCTTGAGGGCCGCGATGGCCTCGATGCTGGGGTCCAGGCCACCGCCGACCTTGGGCAGCTTGCCGATCACCGCCTCGGGCCAGTTGGAATAGCGGTCCGTGCCCACGATGCGGTGGCACTGGTCCAGCTCGCACACGCTCTCGGTCAGCGATGGCAGCAGGCTCACGATGCGCTGGGGCGGCTGCGCCAGCGCAATCTCGCGGCCACGGTCGTCCTGGATGCGCACCGACTGCGCACGCGCCAGCCCCGCCATCAGCAGGCACAGCGCGATGAGGATCGCCACCACCCACAGGATGCGGCGCACGGGGGTCGGCTTCATGCGGCGGGCTCCTTCAAGGTGAGGGGCAGGCCCGCGGTCATCAGCGTGACGCGGGGGCACACCTGGGCCACCTGCTGGTTGAGGGCGCCCAGCGCATCGACAAAAGCGCGCACCTCGCGGCCCAGGGGGATGACGCCCAGGCCGATCTCGTTGCCCACCAGGATGACGGGGCCGGGGGATGCAGCGATTGCTCCTAAAAACATAGCTGCTTGCGCTTGCCAGTTGCGCGACAGGGCCTGTTTTTGCTCCAAATTCATGCTCTCGGCGTCCAAGGGCATCGTCCACTGGGTGAGCCACAGCGTGAGGCAGTCCACCACCAGCAGCGTGTGCGCGGTGCTGCGCTGCGCGATGGCGGACGCCACGTCGAGCGGCTCCTCCACCGTCGCGAGGCCCGGCACGCGCTCGGCGCGGTCGCGCTGGTGGCGCGCGATGCGTTCACGCATCTCGTCGTCCCAGGGCTGGCCGGTGGCGATCAGCACCGCGCGGTGGTCGGCGGACTGCGCCAGCCAGTCGCGCGCCAGCAGTTCGGCGCGGCGGGACTTGCCGCTTTTTTGGCCACCCAGGATGAGCTCGGTGATGATGGCGGGAGCAGGGTGCGGTGCGGACATGGCCGTCATGATGCCTGCGCGCCCAGCAATTGGGCCACGGCCTCGGGGCTGGAAGGGAACCAGGCGTGGAAGTAGCTGGCGTGGATGCTGCCGTGGTGGTACAGCGCCTCGCCGGCATCTGCCGCCACGGCCTCGCCGGATCGGGCCGTGCGCGCCACCACCGGCGCAGTGCTGGCGGCAGTGGAATAGTGAAACGTGTGCCCGCGCAGCGTGTGCCGCCCGGCGATGGTCAGGTGCTGCGGCCCCAGCGCCGCCAGGCGCTTGTGCATGGTGACGTGGCCGGGCAGCAGGCCCCAAAGCGGCGCCGTGCTGCCATCGGCCAGCGTGATGGCGTCGAACAACGCCATCATGCCGCCGCATTCGGCCCACAGCGGCTTGCCGGCCGCGACGTGCGCGCGCAGGCTGGCCTGCATGGCGGTGTTGGCGGTGATCTGCGCGGTGTGCAGCTCGGGGTAGCCGCCGGGTAGCCACACCGCGTCGCACTCGGGCACTGCGGCATCGTGCAGCGGCGAGAAATGCACCACGCGCGCACCCAGTTGCGCCAGCGTGTGCAGGTTGGCCTCGTAGATGAAGCAGAACGCCGCATCGCGCGCCACGGCCACCGTGCGGCCTTGCAGCAACGGCGGCGGCACCGCAGGCGGCTGCACGGGGGGCGCAAAGTCCGTCGCCCATCGCTGCAGGTCGGATGCCGTCATCTGCCCCAGCGGTGTCGCGGCCAGGGCATCGGCAGCGGCGTCGAGCCGCTCCAGGCTGTCGGGCAGTTCATGCGCGGCGATCAGGCCCAGGTGGCGCTCGGGCAGCAGCGCGCCGGGCTTGCCGGTGCCCGCGTTGGCTGCCGCTGTGCCGGGCTGCACGCGCATCACCGCGCCCATCCAGTCGGCGTCATCGCGCAGACCCTTGCGCAGCATGTCCGCATGGCGGGCGCTGCCCACGCGGTTGGCCAGCACGCCCGCCCAGCGCAGGCCCGGCCGGTAGTGCTGCAGGCCGAACGCCAGCGCGCCGAAGGTGCCCGCCATGGCCGATGCGTCGATGACGGCCAGCACCGGCAGGCCGAAGCGCTGGACCAGGTCGGCCGCGCTCGGGTCGCCGTCGAACAGGCCCATCACCCCTTCGATCAGGATCAGGTCGGCCTCTTGCGCCGCGGCATGCAGGCGCTGCGCGCAGTCGTGCGCGCCGTTCATCCACAGGTCCAGCTGGTGCACC
Organism: Acidovorax sp. LjRoot194; assembly: GCF_964253015.1. Lineage (NCBI taxonomy): Bacteria > Pseudomonadati > Pseudomonadota > Betaproteobacteria > Burkholderiales > Comamonadaceae > Acidovorax > Acidovorax sp. LjRoot194. The sequence goes on from NZ_CAXUQB020000001.1 coordinate 3,908,704, forward strand.
GGCGCGCCACTGGCCAGGCGGTGCCAGTGGGGGTCCAGAAAATCGGGCCCGCACTTGAAGACCCGCACCCGCCGGCCCTGGCGCGCATGCAGGCGCGCCAGGGCCGCGGTGACGGTGGTCTTGCCCTGGCCTGATGCAGGGGCGGCGATCAATATCGCCGGACAGCGTGCCGGGGTGACCATTCTTCGGGCTTCTCTCTCTGCTCTCTCTCGTTGATGTTTGGGCTTACTGCGGCGCCCACTTCACGCCTACATACGCGGTGCGTCCGGCTGTGGCGTAAGTGCGAGCCAGCTCGTAGTGCTTGTCGCCCACGTTGTCCACGCGCGCCACCAGCGTGAAGTCGCGGGCGATGCGGGTGCTGGCGTACAGGTTGACCAGCGTGTAGCCGCCCAGCACGTTGGTGTTGGCCACCGTGTCGAAGCGGCGGCCCGAGGCCTGCACCTCGGCGCCCACGGTCCAGCCCGCGAGCTGCGTGTCGGCGCCCAGCGTGCCGTGGCGCTTGGCGCGGCGGGCCAGTTGCTTGCCGGTGTCCAGGTCGCGCGGGTCCTGCAGGTCGAGCGAGCCGCGCAGCTGCACGCCGCCGAGCACACCTGCCAGGCGGTACGAGCCTGCAAAGGTCACGCCCTTGTACTCGGCGCGCGCGGTGTTCACGTAGCAGCCGAAGGGCGATGGGCACGGGCCGGGCGCGCCGAAGGAGATCAGGTCCTGCACGCGGTTGCGGTACACGGTGGCCGAGAAGCTGTTGCTGCCCTGCGCCCAGCGCAGGCCCACCTCGGCATTGCGGCTGCTTTCGGGCTTGAGCGAGCCCACGCCGTATTCGCTGAAGCGCTGGTACAGCGTGGGCGCGCGGAACGCCGTGCCCACCGACGCGGTGGCGCGCCACTGCGGCGCAAAGGTATAGCCGTAGGCCAGGCTGCCGGTGCCCTTGCCGCCGAACTCGCTGTCGGAGTCATGGCGCACATTGGCCTGCAGCGTGTGGCCGCCGGCGGTGTAGCCGTAGCCCAGAGCGATGGCGTCCTGCGAGCGCGAGCGGTCGATGGGGGCGTTCTCGAGGTTGTCTTCGCGCCGCTCCAGGGCGGCGGTGACCAGGTGCGCGCCCTGGCGCCATTCGTTCTGGAACAGGTAGCCGCGCAGGTGCGTCTCGCTCAGGTACACCGAGGGCGTGGTTTCGTACTGGTCGCGCGAGTCGGTGACCTGCAGGCGTGTCTTGTATGCGGTGGTCCACTGCGCCTGCCAGGTCAGGCCCAGCGCGTGCAGCTGGTGCTGGTTGCGGTCGTCCTTGCCCAGGCCGTTGTCGTAGCCGCTGTCCAGGTCGTTGGCGAGCAGCGTGGCGTCCAGGCGGTGCGCGGCATTGATCTGCAGGCCCAGGCGCGCGTTGGCCGACGTGCTCTCGTAGCCGTCGCGGTCGGGGTTTTGCGTGGCCACCGTGCGGGCGTTGAAGCCCTTGCTTTTCTCGCGCGCAATGCCGAGCGCGTAGTCGATGGTGCCGGTGGCACCGCTCACGCCGGCTTCAATCTTGGTGGTGCTGTGGCTGCCCACGCCGATGCCCACGTACGGCGCCACACCGTTTTCACCGCGCTTGGTGAAGATCTGGATCACGCCGCCCATGGCGTCCGAGCCGTAGACCGCGCCGGCCGGACCGCGCAGCACTTCGATGCGGTCGATCTGTGCGAGGGGAATGGCCTCCCACGCGGCGCCGCCGGTGGACTGCGAGTCGATGCGCACGCCGTCGATGTACACCGCGGTGAAGCGGGATTCCGCACCGCGCAAAAACACCCCCGTGGTCGTGCCCGGCCCGCCGTTGCGCGAGAACTCGATGCCCGGCACGCGCGCCAGCACATCGGCCAGGCCCGTGGCGCCGCTGGTCTCGATGGTGTCGCGGTCGATCACCGTCACATCGGCCACCAGGTCGGACAGCGGCTGCGGCGTGCGGGTGGCGGTCACCACCGTCTCGCTGAGCGACGGCGCGCGCAGGTTCTGCGCGATCTGCACCGGGCTGCCGGCCTCGCTGTTCGGCGCTTGCTGCGCCTGGGCCTGCGCAGAACAGGCAGCCACAACGGCCATGGCGGCCAGGGCCGGCTGCAGACACAGCGGCGCTGCAATGCGCGCACGAGGGGTACGGATTTTCATGGGGATCATCGTCAACAAACAAAACCCGAGCCGGCCTCCCCGCCAGCAGATGGGTGATACGGCTGCGCTTTGCCCAAAAAAGGCGTGGGCGCAGCCACCGTGTTGGCCGGTATCCGGGCTGGCGGAACGCCCTCCAACGCCTTCCCACACGCTTGTTCAAGGCGCACAGTGGCTTGTGATGGAGAGAGAATCGGGTGATTCGTCCGCTGACCGTTGCGGGGGCAGCGCAGGCTCGGCGTGCCATGCGTGGCACGCCTCCCTGCTTCCCGTTGAACTGCGGCATGTGAACCACACCGCGAGCACCAACCTCGGGATTTTACGGCCGATTACAAACCGCCACCCTACAATCGGGGGCTCTATGGCAACACCATCGACCACCGACCAGATCGCCGAACGCGTTGAACGCCTGCTGCTGCGCCACGCGGAACTGCAGCGCACCAACGCGCTGCTGGCCGACCAGGTGGCAGCCCTCACGCAGGAGCGCGATTCGCTCAAGTCCCGCCTTTCGGCCGCGCGGGCCCGGGTGGACGCCCTGCTGGAGCGCCTGCCCGCCGCAGCCCCTGCCACGAAAGAATCCGAATGAAGCAAATCGAGGTGCAGATCCTGCAGCAAAGCTACCTGCTGACCTGCCCCGAGGGCCACGAAAGCCGCCTGCTGGACGCCGTGGAACGGGTGGACACGGCCATGACCCGCATCCGCGATGCCGGCAAGGTGCGTGCCCGCGAGCGCATCGCCGTGCTGGCAGCCCTGAACCTCGCATTCGAGATCGCCGACCGCGAAGCGGCCGACCTGGCAGCCGCCACCGCCCGGCCCGCGGTGGACACCGCCCCCGCCCAGCCAGCGGCCACTGCCGCGGCGACGACAGCGGCCCCTTCCTCGGCCCCGCTGCCCGCCGCCGACGACCAGCGGCTGCAGTCGCTGGTGCAGCAACTGGACCACGTGCTGGGCGAAGACGGCCGGCTTCTCTGAGCGACGGGGCCCGCCCACCTGCCCTGAATCCGGGCGCTGCCGAAGCTTTGCCGACCCTGCCATCCAGCGCACCGCGCACGGTGCATCGCCTTACGGTCTTTACAAAACCGTCTTTCAGCGCAGTGCCCTGGCAGCGCCTACAATGGACGTGTCTGCGATGCCGCCGGGCTTTATATTTCCTTGAACCAATGCTCATTGAGCTCGGGCTTGGTACATCGTCCGGTGAGCGTGATCATCTCGCGTCAGATGAACCCAACACTTGGCTGCCCTCGCCCACCTGAACCCCCGGTTCAGGATGAGGGTTCGGTGGCAATCGCAGACACCTTATTCCCCATGCCCCTGTCACCCCGCCGCCCGGCTGCACCGCGGCGGCGACAGGGCGCAGGCTTGGCGGCCGTGCCGCCCTCACGCTTTCCTTTTGCGCCATGCTGGACCCTCTTCTGATCGTTGAACTTGGTGTCCTGGGCCTGGCCACGGGCTTTCTCGCGGGCCTGCTGGGCATTGGCGGCGGGATGCTGCTGGTGCCGTTCCTGACCTACATCCTCGGCGCGCGGCAGGTGTCGCCCGATCTGGCGGTGAAGATGGCGATCGCCACCTCCATGGCGACGATCATGTTCACGTCGATCTCGAGCGTGCGCGCCCACCACAAGCGCGGCGCGGTGCGCTGGGACATCGCCCGGCGCCTCGCGCCCGGCATCGTGCTGGGGGGCTTCATCGCCAGCCTGGGCGTGTTCGCGCTGCTCAAGGGCTCGTTCCTGGCCATCTTCTTCGCGCTGTTCGTGAGCTTCTCGGCCACGCAGATGTTCCTGGACAAAAAGCCCGCTCCCACGCGCCAGATGCCCGGCGGCGCGGGCCAGGTGGCTGCGGGCGGGGTGATCGGCTTCCTGTCGGGCCTGGTGGGTGCCGGCGGCGGCTTTGTGAGCGTGCCCTTCATGACCTGGTGCAACGTGCCCATCCACAACGCCGTGGCCACCAGCGCTGCGCTGGGTTTTCCGATCGCGCTGGCCAACGTGGTGGGCTACGCGATCAGCGGCCAGGCTGTGGAAGGCCTGCCCCCCGCATCGCTGGGCTACATCTGGCTGCCGGCCCTGGCCGTGATCGCCACCTGCAGCGTGCTCACCGCCCCGCTGGGCGCCAAGGCAGCGCACAACCTGCCCGTCAAGCAGCTCAAGCGCGTGTTCGCCACGCTGCTGTTCGGGCTGGCGGCTTACATGCTCTGGAAGGGGCTGGCCGCGTCCTGACCGGGGCTGGGCTGGCTGCCGGGCGGCTGCGGGCTACGGCGCAGCAAGAGCGTACCCGCGAGAGCAGGACGCTACCATATTGATAGCTGCTTGCGCTGATCCATCAAGCGGTAGCGGCATTTTTTGCATTGAATCCACCTGCCGGACCAGGCCACAGGACCCGCATGCAACGGCGCAGTGGCACGGCGCACGACACAGCCACCCGCACAGGCCGCCCCGCGCGCACTCTGCGCCCCCACGCCAACGCTCAGATCTGAAGTCCGTCGCGCCGGCCCTGCGCCTTGAGCGGCAGCGGCTTGCCCAGCATGGCGCGAAACTCCGGCGCCGGCAGGCCCGGTGCGCACAGAAACCCCTGGTAATGGTCGCACTGCATCTGCAGCAGCACGGCCTGCTGGGTTTCGGTCTCCACCCCCTCGGCCACCACCTCGATGTGCAGCGCACGGCCCATGCTGATGATGGCGCTCACGATGGCCCGATCGCCGTCGTCGTCGGGCAGGCCGCGCACGAAGGACTGGTCGATCTTGAGTTTGCTGATCGGCAGCTTCTTGAGGTACGCCAGGCTCGAATACCCCGTGCCGAAGTCATCGATGGCCAAGCCGATGCCCAGGCCCGCCAGCACACGCAGGCGCTGCTCCATCTCCAGCGCGTCCTGCAGCAAGATGGTTTCGGTCAGCTCCAGCTCCAGCAGCGTGGGCGGCAGCTGGTGCACGGCCAGCAGGCGCGTGATGCGGTCCACGAAGTCGGGCTGGCGGAACTCCAGCGCCGACACGTTCACCGAGATCACGATGGGCATGCCGCTGTGCATCCACTGCGCGGCCTCGCGCACCGCCTGCTCCATGACCCAGGCGCCCAGCGTCACGATGTAGCCCGACTCCTCGGCCAGCGGAATGAACTGCCCGGGCGACACCGCGCCGAATTCGGGGTCCGTCCAGCGGATCAGCGCCTCGGCCCCGGTGATGCGGCCGGTGGCCATGTTGACCTGCGGCTGGTAGTGCACTGCCATGCGGTCCTGCCCCAGCGCCTGGCGCATCGCGTGCTCCATCTGCATGCGCGACAGCAGGTTGGCGTTCATCTGCGGCTGGTAGAAGCCGTAGCTGCCCCGGCCGCGCTCCTTGACGCGGTACATGGCCGTGTCCGCCTGCTTGATGAGCTCGTCGAGCGTGGTGCCGTCCTGCGGGTACAGCGCCATGCCGATGCTGCACTGGATCGAAAAGCCCATGCCATCGAGCATGAAGGGCTTGAGCATGTCGTCCAGAATGCGGCGGGCCACGCTTTCGGCCACCACCGCGTCGCCGCCATGCAGGTAGATGACGAACTCGTCGCCGCCCAGTCGGCACAGCATGTCCGTCTGGCGCAGGCAGGCCTGCAGACGCTCGGCCACCAGTTGCAGCACCCGGTCGCCGAACGGGTGGCCCAGCGAGTCGTTGATGATCTTGAAACGGTCCAGGTCCAGGAACAATATGGCAAAGCCGGTGTCGCTCTGGCGCGCGCCCTGGATGGCCGTGTCCACGCGCTGCGACAGCAGCAGGCGGTTGGGCAGCCCGGTCAGCACGTCGCTGTAGGCCAGCTCTTCGATGCGCTTTTGTGCCGCGTGCTGCAGCGTCAAGTCGCGCATGAAGCCGATGCTCTGCACCAGCCGGCCCTCGTCGTCGCGCAGCGCCACCCAAGACAGCTGCACCGCGCAGTACGCACCGTTGTCTCGGGGCAGCCACAGCTCGCCCTCCCAGAAGCCGTCGCGCGCCCAGCCTTCCAAGACCTGCTCCATGAAGGCGATATCGGTGCCGCCGCCGAACAGCGAGGCCGCCATGCAGCCTTCGAAGGACTTGGCCGACGGCCCGACCAGGCGCTCGCACCCCGGGTTCATGCGCAGCACGCGGTGCTGGCTGTCGGCGATGAAGATCGCATCCAGGCTGGACTCGAACACGCGGGCCGCCAGGCGCAGGCTGGCCTGGATCTCGGTCTGGCGGGTGATGTCGCGGTACGAGTAGACGCGGCCCACGGGCCGCCCCTGGCTGAACTGCGGCACCGAGCGCAGCTCCAGCACCACGCCGCTTTTCAGCGTGAGGATGTCGGTGCTCTCCTGCATGGGCTCGCGCGCAATGGCGGCCATGCGGTCGTTGTACACCGCAGCGTCGCTCACCTGCGCGGCCATGTGGGCGTAGACCGCGGCATCGTCGCGCTCCAGCAGCAGGTCGCGCGGAATGCCCCACAGCTGCGCCAGGCGCTGGTTGAACGCGCGCACCTGGCCGTGCAGATTGCACACCAGCATGCCGTCGGCGGCGGAGTCGAGCGTGGCGCGCAGCTCGGACAGCAGGGTCTCCAGCTCGCGCTCGGTGGCGGCCTGGATGCTGCGGTCCAGCATGGTCACCATGAAGATGGTGTCGCCGGCCGGGCCATTGGGCACGCGGCTGACCTGGCGGTCCACCGGCACCAGGCTGCCGTCGGCCCGCAGCAGGCTGGTGTGCGAATGGATGCCGTCGGCCACCACATCGGCAGGCTCGCCCCAGAAAGCGACGTCCTGCGGCGTGGACGCCAGGCCGAGCACCGAGGTGCCCACCATGGCCGCCACGGGCGCACCGGCCAGCCGTTCAGCGGCAGCGTTGGCCCGCAGTATCAGCAGGCTGGATTCATCGACCAGCCACACGGCCTCCTGCAAGCCATCGAGCCAGCCGTGGGATTGCACGACCGTCACGCGCCGGCCTCTTCGGGGCCGGGGTTGACCGCTCGCTCAAAAAAGTAGCAGATGCGCTGGCGTGGCGACAGGTAGTCCAGCGCGTCGCGCGGCAACTGCGCCGGCTTGAGGCTGCGGCGAATGCCCAGCTCCGGCACGGTTTCCAGGTCCAGGATCGGCGCTTCTTCCTTGGGGATGCGCGAGTCGTGCACGATGACCTTGGGCCGCAGCGGGCGCGACGAGTTGACCGACGCGACGATGGCATACCGGTCGTTGACCAGCTGCACGATGGACCCCGGCGGGTACACGCCCATCATGCGGATGAAGGCCCCCAGCACGACGGAGTCGAACTTGGACTTGAGCTGCGCGAAGATGACCGACAGCGCCTCGTGCGGCGTGAGTGCATCCACGCCGTTGGCGGGGTTGCACATGCGGTCGTAGCGGTTGACCAGGGCCAGCACCTGGCTGGCGCGCCCGAGGTCCGGGCCCGACAGGCGCAGCGGGAACCCGCTGCCGTCGACCATTTCATGGTGCCGCGCCACGGCGGTGAGCACCGTGTCCGGAAAGCCCATGCGCATGGCGAATGCCACCGACTCCCCCACATGGGTCTCGTAGCGCGAGCGTTCCATCGGGATCATCGACGGCGTGACCTGCCGCAGGTTGGGCGGCAGCTTGAGCTTGCCCATGTCATGGATCAGCGCCGCGACGCCCAGGTCGTGCAGCTCCACGCTCTTCATGCCCAGGGCGCGGCCCAGCAGCAACGAGATGACCATGACGTTGATGGGGTGCAGGGCATTGCGCTCGCCCACGCCCTCGGACAGCAGCCGGATCACCGAGTCGCCGTTTTCCAGCAGCTCGGACACGCAGCCCGACACCAGGGCATCGCCCTTGGTGCGCGCCTGGTCGGGGTGTTCGGACACCACACGCTCCATGGCCTGGTACTGCCGGGTGGCCTCACCAAAGCGCTGGTCGCAGACAGCCAGTGCGCGGTTTTGCGCCTCCAGCAGCGCGCGGCGACGCGGTGCATCAGGGTCGGCCGCAGGGGCATTGCCGGCCGCATCGGCACCGCTGGGTGGTGCAGGCATTTCAGGCACCCGCCAGGCCGCAGGCACCAGCTCGCGCTGGTCGGGGTCGCTCTTTTTGGGAACGTAGCGCACCTCGGTCAGGCCGAGCTCGCGCAAGGTGGCGATCTGCTCCATCGACGCCACGCGAAAGCTGCTGACCGGGAACGGGTGATGCATCCAGCCCACATCGAGCTGGATGTACATGCCGACCCGCAGTTGGCTGATGTCGATGAGGATGGAAGAGTTCACTTCAGGGCGCGCGAAACATGGGGACTTGAATGCCACCGATAGTTACATAGATTATCGCCCTAACCCTGAGTGATCAATCCGTTGCTGCTGCACAGAGGCGACAGGGCAACACTTCATGCCGCAGGTCCTGTCACCGGGTGATTGCCCTGAGTCGGAGGGCGTATCCGATGGTGACCAGTGTGTGCCCAGTGCGTGCCCAGTGCGTGACAAACCGGCGCCGCGCGCTCCTTGGGCGGTGCCCGGCTACCGGCACCAGAGCGACGGCTTGTAGACCAGGTCCATCCAGAGCGCCCAGCCGGCCACCGCGCAGAGCAGGCCGCCGGCCACCCGCGTGCCCCCATTGGCTCGCCAGGTATGGAGCCGCGCCCGGAGCCGGCCCCACGCCCAGGGGCCGGCGGCCAGCCAGAGGCCGCTGCCCACGCCAAAAAGCGCCATGGCCAGCGCCCCTTGCACCGGACCGCCACTGAGCGCGGCCACCAGCAAGGCCGAATACAGCAGCCCGCAGGGCATCAGCGCCCACAGGAAACCCGCCAGCAGCACGCCCCCCGGGGCCTGGACCAGCGGGCGCACACGCGCCCACACCGCCCGGCCCGCCTGCTCCACCCACTGCGGCTGGCGTGCCTGCACCATGAGCATCAGGCCCCAGGCCATCACCGCCACATGCGCCAGGGTCCAGGCGGGGCGCAGCGCCATGGTGTGCTGGGTCAGCCATGCCAGGCTGTCCATGGCCAGGGCCGCGAGGGCGCCTGCCAGGGCATAGCCCGCCAGCCGGCCCGCGTGAAACGCCGCCGTGCGCTGCACCACGCCACCGCGCGGCAACCACCGCACCGGCTGCGCCACGGCACCCGCTGCAGAGCCGCCCCCCTGCCCCACCAGCGCCCCGCAAGGCGCAGAGCACATGGCCAGGCAGTGGGACCCGCCGGCAAGGCCCATGAGCAGGGCGGTCGAAGCTACCGTGAGCAGCATGGTGGGCAAGCGCCTGAAGGCACCCAGTGGGCCCGGGCGGTGCGGCCGGGCATCAGATGATGCGCGAGAACCGCGCCCGGTTGCGGTCTGCCTGCAGATAGCGGTCGAACACCATCGCGATGCCGCGCACGAAGAACCAGCCCATGGCAGTCACTGCGATGCCATCGGGGCGGATCTGCACCAGCCCCTGGCCGGCCATCTCCTCCAGCCGCTCGATCTCGGCCGCGAAGTAGCGCCGAAAGTCGATGAGCCACGCCTGCTCCAGCGGCTCGAACAGCAGCTCGCCCTGGCACATCAGCGCCATGATGACGGCGCGGCGCACCAGGTCGTCGCGGGTCAGCGCCAGGCCGCGCACCACCGGCAGCCGGCCCTGGTCCAGGAAGTCGTAGTACTCGTCCAGCGTCTTCGCGTTCTGGCTGTACGTCGCGCCCACACGGCCGATGGCGGATACCCCGAGGCCAATCAGGTCGCAGTCGGGCTGGGTGCTGTAGCCCTGGAAGTTGCGGTGCAGCCGGCCCTGGCGCTTGGCCACGGCCAGCGCGTCGTCGGGCAGCGCGAAGTGGTCCATGCCCACGTACACGTAGCCTGTGGCCATGAAGGCATCGAGCGAGCGTGACAGCATCGACACCTTGGCGCCGCCCATGGGCAGCTCGGCGGGGACGATGCGGCGCTGCGGCTTGAAGCGCTCGGGCAGGTGTGCGTAGGCATACAGCGCAATGCGGTCGGGCCGCAGTTGCACCACCTGGGCCAGCGTGCGGTCGAACGACTCGGGCGTCTGGCGCGGCAGGCCGTAGATGAGGTCGACGTTGATCGACTCGAAGCCCAGCGCGCGGGCCGATTCGACCAGCGAGAACACCTGCTCCGCGGGCTGGATGCGGTGCACGGCCTTCTGCACCTCGGGGTCGAAGTCCTGCACGCCGAAGCTCAGCCGGTTGAAGCCCAGCTCGGCCAGCACCGCCAGGCGCCTGGCATCCACCGTGCGCGGGTCCACCTCGATCGAATACTCGCCGCCCGGCGCCAGCGTGAAGCTGCGCTTGAGCATGGCCATGAGCTCGCGCAGGCCGTCGTCGGACAGGAACGTGGGCGAGCCCCCGCCCAGGTGCAGCTGGCTCACCACCTGCCCGGTGCCGCAGTGTGCGGTGTGCAGGTCGATCTCGCGGCTCAGGTAGCGCAGATAGACATCGGCGCGGTCATGGTGCTTGGTGATGATCTTGTTGCACGCACAGTAGTAGCACAGCGATTCGCAAAACGGAATGTGCACGTACAGGGACAGCGGCAGCGCCTTGGCCCCGGTGCCTGCGCGGCGCTGCTCCAGCGCAAGCACGTAGTCGTCCTGCCCGAAAGCCTCGACGAAGCGGTCGGCCGTGGGGTAGGAGGTATAGCGGGGCCCTGGCACATCGAAGCGGCGCAGCAGCTCGGGCGAAACAGCAGTCATTGGAAGCATCCTTGCGTACGCTGCCACTGTGCCGTAAGCTGTTCCTCACGTCCTTGATCTACGTCAAGTGATGCCACCAGCCGACCAGCGACAATTTGATGCATGTCAGTCGCCCACCCCCGGTCCGCAGCGAAGCCTCGCCACCACGGGGTGAAACGCCCGAACCCCAACCTGCTGTACCTATGAACCCGCTCACCATGAAAGTCGCCTGCTCCAACTGCAATCTGCGGGAGCTGTGCATGCCTGTCGGCCTGAGCGATGAGCAGTTGCAGCGCATCGACGAGGTCGTGGCCACCCGCCGCAAGGTCAAGCGCGGCACCACGCTGTTCCGCAACGGCGAGACCTTCACCTCGCTGTACGCCATCCGCACCGGCTTCTTCAAGACCTGCGTGGCGACCGAAGACGGCCGCGACCAGGTCACCGGTTTCCAGATGGCCGGGGAGATCATCGGCCTCGACGGCATCGTGAACGACCAGCACACCTGCGATGCCGTGGCGCTGGAAGACGCCGAAGTCTGCGTGATGCCGTTCGACCGCATCGAAGAACTCTCGCGCGAGGTCACGGCGCTGCAGCACCATGTGCACAAGATCATGAGCCGCGAGATCGTGCGCGAGCATGGCGTGATGCTGCTGTTGGGCAGCATGCGCGCCGAAGAGCGGCTGGCCGCATTCCTGCTGAACCTGGTGCAGCGCCTGCACGCACGGGGCTTCTCGCAGTCCGAGCTGGTGCTGCGCATGACGCGCGAAGAGATCGGCAGCTACCTGGGCCTCAAGCTCGAGACCGTGAGCCGCACGTTCTCCAAGTTCGTCGAAGAAGGCATCGTCGAGGTCAAGCAGCGCCATGTGCGCATCCTCGATACCGACGCGCTCAAGCGCATCGTGAACAGCCAGCAAGCCTGCCACTGAGCACCACCACAGGCCAGGACTTCGGCGCCGGCCTCGAGCCGGCGCTGTCGTTTTCAAAACGCCGTTTTCACCACCCGCAGTCTCCGCACACCTCGGCACATCAGGAGCACGACGTCTTGCGGCAATCGTCAGGGCGCTCCCCCGGCGGCACGGGACAGCGGTTCAGCTCGAACGGCGACATCGCCAGCAGCGTGGTCAGCGCGCTCGATGCCATCGTGACGGCCCAGAACGCGAAGAACGCGAGGGTATAGACCCCCTCGCGCGACAGTGCCAGGGGCTGGCCGAACCAGTGCAGGTCGTGCGGATCGACCAGGGCAAAGACCAGCATCTCCATCACGCCGGCCATCAAAAAGGCGGGCCAGGCAATCCACATCAGGCGTTGCGTCCACATACTTGCAGTCTCCTTCGCGGGGCGAACGGGCACGGCGGTACCGCAGGGGCCGCCGGTGCTCGCCGGTGTTGTTGTTCTCGTCTTCGCAGCCGGTCAGCCGGTGGGCGACTCAACGCGGCTGGTCCTGCACCGGCGTGGCGGCGTGGTTGCGGCCCTTCACGGCAGGCGCCAGGCTCTTGGCGGGGTTTTCCAGCGCCTTGTTGATCTCGATGCCCTGGCGGTAGTAGTCCTCCGCCACCACCGGGTCGGGGCGCGAGATGGCCAGCCACAGCGTGACGAAGCCGGCCACGATCACGATGGCGGGCCCGGCGATGACCAGCCAGACGTGGCCGAACTTCCACCACGGGGCGGCGGCGGGCGCGGCGCCCGGACCTGTGGAACTGGCAGAGATGGCTGGGCCGTTGCGGCCGATGGCGGGATTCGATGGCATGTCAGTACTCCTTGCAAATCTTCTCGGGCGGTGCAGCGCCTCAGCGCGGCACCAGGAAAACGGATTTCTCGGTCACATGGGCGGCTCGGTCCACCGCCTGCACGTCGAACTGCACCGCGTGCGAGCCCGGCGCGGCCGATCCGTACGGAATCTGCAGCCGCACCGCCACCCAGCGGGACTCCGCGGCACCGATGTCCACCTCGGCCTCCGAGGCCACTTCGAGCGCGGTCAGCCCGCGGGCGGCGATGCGGTAGCGCTGCGGCCCCTCGGTCGCATTCATGATCTGCAGGCGGTAGATGTTCTCGAGCTTGCCCCCGGCCACGATGCGTGACAGGGCTGCACGGTCGCGCACCACGTCCACCTTCAGCGGCGTGCGCGTGACCAGGCTGGCCAGCATGGCAAGACACAGCGCTGCCAGGATCGCGGTGTAGATCAGCACGCGGGGGCGCAGCACCCGGCGCAGCATCTGCGACTGGCTCCACCGGTTGGCCACGCCGTTTTGCGTGGAGTAGCGGATGAGCCCGCGCGGGTACTGCATCTTGTCCATCACGGTGTTGCAAGCGTCCACGCACAGCCCGCAGCCGATGCACTCGTACTGCAGCCCGTTGCGGATGTCGATACCCACCGGACACACCTGCACGCACAGCGAGCAGTCGATGCAGTCGCCCAGGTCCTGGGCCTTGTAGTCGATGCCCTTCTTGCGCGGGCCGCGCTGCTCGCCCCGCTCGGGGTCGTAGCTCACCACCAGCGTGTCCTTGTCGAACATCGCGCTCTGAAAGCGCGCATAGGGGCACATGTACTTGCAGACCTGCTCGCGCATGTAGCCCGCGTTGCCGTAGGTGGCAAAGCCGTAGAACAGCACCCAGAACATCTGCCACCCGCCCGAGAAGGCCAGCAGCTCGCTGCCCAGCGTGCGGATGGGCACGAAGTAGCCCACGAAGGTAAAACCCGTCCACAGCGCCACCGACATCCACGCCAGCTGCTTGAGCGACTTCTTCACCGCCTTCTCTGCCGTCCACGGCCCCTTGTCCAGCCGCAGCCGCGCGCTGCGGTCCCCCTCGATCCTGTGCTCGATCCACATGAACATCTCGGTGTAGACCGTCTGCGGGCACGCAAAGCCGCACCACAGCCGCCCCGCCACTGCGGTGAACAGGAACAGCGACATCGCCGAGATGATGAGCAGGCCCGTGAGGTAGATGAAGTCCTGCGGGTACAGCACCAGGCCGAAGATGTAAAAGCGCCGCGCACCCAGGTCGAACAGCACCATCTGGCGCTGCCCCCACTCGAACCATGGCAGCCCGTAGAACACGAGCTGCGTGAGGAACACCATGGCCCAGCGCCAGCGCGCGAACACGCCGCTGATGGAGCGGGGGTAGATCTTCTTTTGCGCCTCGTACAGCGAGACGATCTCGCCCTGGGACGACGACGCATCGGCCGCGACCGCCGCGATGGGGATGACCTTGCGGGCAGGCCCGCTGGGTGGCTTCATGGTGTGGCTCGTGGTGCTGGCTTTTGAAACGGTGAGGCCCTGGCTGGCGGGAGGGATGCGCGGTGCGGACCGCAGGGCGGCGCTGGCTGTCGCGCCGCCCGGCGTGGTCAGGTGCCCGGGCCTACCTGGCCGCCGCCACCTGCTTGCCCGAGAGGCTCCACACGTAGGCCGACAGCACGCCGATCTGCGCTTCGGTCAGCTTGTCCGCCTGCGCAGGCATCTGGTTGGTCTTGCCGTTGTTGATCATGGCGGTGATGGCGGCTTCGCCCCAGCCGTGCAGCCAGATGTCATCGGTCAGGTTGGGCGCACCCAGGGCCTGGTTGCCCTTGCCATCCATGCCGTGGCAGGCCGCGCAGGCACCGAACTTGGACTTGCCCAGCGATGCACGCAGCGAGTCGTGCGGGCTGCCCGACAGGCTCAGCACGTAGTGCGACAGGTTGCGCACGTCCTCGGGCGTGCCCACGGCGGCGGCCATCGGGGGCATGGTGCCGATGCGGCCCTGCGTGATGGTCTCGCGGATCTTCTCGGGCGTGCCGCCGTGCAGCCAGTCGGCATCGGCCAGGTTCGGAAAGCCCTTGCTGCCGCGTGCGTCGGAGCCGTGGCACTGGGCGCAGTTGTTCATGAACAGGCGCTCGCCGATGGCCTGGGCCTGCGGGTCCTTGGCCACGTCCTCGGGCTTCATGGATGCAAAGCGGGCGTACAGCGGGTCGAGCGCGGCCTTGGCCTTGGCCATCTCGGCCTCGTACTCGCCCTTCTGCGTCCAGTTGAGCTTGCCGTTGAAGCTGCCCAGACCCGGGTAGGCCGCCAGGTACGCCAGGCCGAACACGATGGTGATGACGAACAGCCACACCCACCAGCGCGGCAGGGGGTTGTTCATCTCGACCAGGTCCTCGTCCCAGACGTGGCCGGTGGTGTTGTCGGCGGTGGCCACGACCTTCTTGCGGCCCGCCATCCACAGCAGGATGCCGCAGGCAACGATGCCGACCAGGGTCAGCGTGGTCACAAAGACCGACCAGAAATTGCTGGTGAAGTCACTCATGGGGTGTTCTCGTTCTGGTGAAGGTCAATCTTGTTCGAACGGCAGCTGTGCGGCCTCGTCGAACCGGGACTTGTTGCGGCCCATGTACGCCCAGACCCAGATACCGATGAAGCAAACCATCGATGCCAGGGTGGCGACGATGCGCATGGTGGTGATGTCCATGGCGGATCTCCTAAAGGGTTCTGTGTTGCTTACTTCAGCGCGCGGCCCATGACCTGCAGGTAGGCGATGAGGGCCTCCAGCTCGGTCTTGCCCTTGACGTCTTCGGCCGCGGCCTGGATCTGCTCGTCGGTATAGGGCACGCCCACGGTGCGCAGGGCCTTCATGCGGGGCGCCACGCCGGCGGGGTCCACAGCGTTCTTTTCCAGCCAGGGGTAGGCAGGCATGTTCGACTCGGGCACCACGTCGCGCGGGTTGTTCAGGTGGATGCGGTGCCATTCGTCGCTGTACTTGCCGCCCACGCGGTGCAGGTCGGGGCCGGTGCGCTTGCTGCCCCACTGGAAGGGGTGGTCGTACACGAACTCGCCCGCCACCGAGTAGTGGCCGTAGCGCAGCGTCTCGGCGCGGAAGGGGCGGATCATCTGCGAGTGGCAGTTGTAGCAACCCTCGCGGATGTAGATGTCGCGCCCCACCAGTTGCGTGGCGGTATAGGGCTCCACGCCCTTGACGGCCTCGGTGGTGGACTTCTGGAAGAACAGCGGCACGATCTCCACCAGGCCGCCAATGGCGATCACGAGCAGGATCAGCACGATCATCAGGAAGTTGTTGGTCTCGATCTTCTCGTGGGAGAAGCCGGTCGAAGGGTTGGTGTTGTTGTTGGACATGAATGGACTCCTTCGGCTCAGGCGTGCGCCGCAGTCACGGCAGGAATGGTCACCTTGACCGAACGGCCCGAGATGGCGGTCATCCAGACGTTCCAGGCCATCACCACCATGCCGCCCAGGTACAGCAGGCCACCGGCCACGCGGATCACGTAGAACGGATAGGTCGCCTTGACGCTCTCGACAAAGGTGTAGGTGAGCGTGCCGTCAGGGTTGATGGCGCGCCACATCAGGCCCTGCATCACACCGGCGATCCACATCGCGGCGATGTACAGCACGATGCCGATGGTGGCCATCCAGAAGTGCAGCTCGATCGCCTTGATAGAGTGCATCTTGTCGCGGCCGAACAGGCGCGGCACCAGGTAGTACAGCGAGCCCATCGAGATCAGCCCCACCCAGCCCAGCGCGCCGGAGTGCACGTGGCCGATGGTCCAGTCGGTGTAGTGGCTCAATGCGTTGACGGTCTTGATGGACATCATCGGACCCTCGAACGTGGACATGCCGTAGAACGACAGCGACACGATCAGAAAGCGCAGGATGGGGTCGTCGCGCAGCTTGTGCCAGGCGCCCGACAGCGTCATCACGCCGTTGATCATCCCGCCCCAGCTGGGAGCCAGCAGGATCAGCGAGAACACCATGCCCACCGATTGCGTCCAGTCCGGCAGCGCGGTGTAGTGCAGGTGGTGCGGGCCGGCCCACATGTAGGTGAAGATCAGCGCCCAGAAGTGTACGATGGACAGGCGATAGCTGTACACCGGACGGCCGGCCTGCTTGGGAATGAAGTAATACATCATCCCAAGGAAGCCCGCCGTGAGGAAGAAGCCCACCGCGTTGTGCCCGTACCACCACTGCACCATCGCGTCCTGCACACCGGCGTAGGCCGAGTAGCTCTTCATGAAGCTGACCGGAATGGCTGCGCTGTTGACCACGTGCAGCAGTGCCACGGCCAGGATGAACGCGCCGAAGAACCAGTTGGCCACGTAGATGTGCTTGACCTTGCGCACGCCGATGGTGCCGAAGAACACGATGGCATACGACACCCACACCAGCGTGATCAGGATGTCGATGGGCCATTCGAGTTCGGCGTATTCCTTGCCGGACGTGTAGCCCATCGGCAGGCTGATGGCCGCGGCCACGATGACCAGTTGCCAGCCCCAGAAGGTGAAGGCCGCCAGCGGCCCGGCGAACAGGCGGACCTGGCTGGTGCGCTGCACGACGTAGTAGCTGGTGGCGAACAGCGCGCAGCCGCCGAACGCGAAGATCACCGCGTTGGTGTGCAGCGGGCGCAGGCGCCCGTAGCTGAGCCAGGGAATGCCGAAGTTGAGCTCGGGCCAGGCCAGCTGGGCGGCGATGACCACGCCCACCAGCATGCCAACCACCCCCCAGACCACGGCCATGATCGAGAACTGCCGCACCACGGTGTCGTTGTAGTGCGCAGCCACTGTTTTTGGAGAATCCATCGGGCACCTCTTTGTATTGCGATCTGAGTTTCTTGCAGTCAGCACCGGTGCGCATTGACCCAAGTCAATCGTCCCGGAGAATCCGCTCGCCTTCTTGTTCGACGCTCTCGAACTGGCCGTGGTGCACGGCCCACCACAGCCCCGCCAGCACCATCAGCACCAGCACCACGGACAACGGGATCAGCAGGTACAGGATGTCCATCAGGCAGGCTCCAGGGGGTGGGTTGGCACGGGCGTTGCGACCGGGCCCTGCGCCAGCGGCGCGGCGTGGTCGGCCCCGCCCAGCGCCGGCAGCTCGCGCGCCAGGCGCGACGCGTTGAGCACCACCAGCAGCGAGCTCAGCGCCATGCCCAGCCCCGCCAGCCACGCGGGCATCCAGCCCGCCACGGCCAGGGGCACGCACAGCGCGTTGTAGAGCGCGGCCCACCACAGGTTCTGGCGCACCACGCGAAGGGTGCGGCGCGCCAACAGCACCGTCTGCGGCACCAGCGCCAGGCTGTCGCCCAGCACCACGAAGTCGGCGCGCGACTGTGCAAGCGGCACGGCGCGGCCAAAAGCAAACGAGACATGGGCCCCCGCGAGCACCGGACCGTCGTTGAGCCCGTCGCCCACCATGGCCACGTGGTGACCCTGTGCTTGCAATGCCTGCAGGGCGGCCAGCTTGCCCTGGGGTGTGCACTCGCCGCTGGCGTGCGCAATGCCGGCCTGCGCGGCCACGCGTTGCACCGCCGCGCCGCGGTCGCCCGACAGCAACTGCACAGCCACGCCCGCCTGCTCCAGGGCGCGCACCACCGGTGCGGCTTCGCTGCGCAGATCCTCGGCCAGATCGAAACGTGCAAGCTCTTGCAACTCCCCATCCGCCCGCTGCTCCGACAGCACCACCTGCAGCACGTCGCCAGCCGTCTGTGGCGCCATGCCCGCATGGAGGGCCGAGCCCAGGCGCAAGCGGCGTGTGGCCTGCCCTGCCCCCACGCACTGCACCGTGGCGGTCAGGCCGAGGCCGGCGTCCTCCTGCAGGTCCGTCACCGCCCATTGCAGGTTGCTTGTCGGCATGCGGGCGGCGGCCGCCACCAGCGCACGCGATGCGGGGTGCACCGACTGCACCGCCATGGCGGCAGCGAGGGCCAGTGCCTCGCCGGCCGCCATGTCGCCGGACGTACGCGTGTCCGATAGCGCCATGCCGTCGCGCGTGAGCGTGCCGGTCTTGTCGAACACGATGGTGTCCACCGCCGCCAGCGCCTCCAGCCCCTGCAGGTTGCGCACCAGCACGCCGTGGCGCGCCAGCGTGCCCGCAGCGGTGAGCATGGCGACGGGCGTGGCCAGCGACAGCGCGCAGGGGCAGGTCACGATGAGCACGGCCACGCCCACCATCAGCGCATGGCCGGGGGCGGACGGCCACCACCATGCCACCGCCAGCGCGGCAGCCAGCAGCACGGCGACGAGAAACGGCCGGGCGATGCGGTCTGCCAGCTGGGCCAGGCGCGGCTTTTGCAGCGAGGCGCTTTCCATCAGCGCAACGATCTGCGCAAAGCGGGTCTGCGCGCCGGTGCCCTGCACCAGCACTTCCACCGGCGACTGCAGGTTGTAGCTGCCGGCGGTGACTGTGCTGCCCAGCGGGCGCGCCACGGGCGTGGACTC
Organism: Acidovorax sp. LjRoot194; assembly: GCF_964253015.1. NCBI lineage: Bacteria > Pseudomonadati > Pseudomonadota > Betaproteobacteria > Burkholderiales > Comamonadaceae > Acidovorax > Acidovorax sp. LjRoot194. The sequence goes on from NZ_CAXUQB020000001.1 coordinate 3,927,602, forward strand.
GCCGGTGAGCAGGGCTTCGTCGGCCTGTGTGCTGCCGCGGGTGATGCGGCCATCCGCCGGAAAAGCCTCGCCCGGCAGCACGCGGATGGTGTCGCCGGGCACCAGGCGGCGCGTGGCCACGCGGGTGAAATTACCTTTTGCTCCGCGACGCTCCACACTGTCGGGCAGCCGGTTCATCACCGCCTCCAGCGCGCCGGCGGTGCGGTCGCGCAGGCGCAGCTCCAGCCAGCGCCCGGTCAGCAAAAAGAATACGAACATGGTCAGGGAGTCGTAGTACACCTCCCGGCCGAAGAGGCCCGTGGGCTCGAACGTGCCCGCCGTGCTGACCACGAAGGTGATGGCCATGCCCAGGGCCACCGGCAGGTCCATGCTCACGCGGCGCAGGCGCACGTCGCGCAGTGCGCTGCCAAAGAAGGGCCCGCACGAGAACACCACCATGGGCAGCGTGATGACCCACGACGCCCAGCGCAGCAGTTGCTCCATCTCGAGCGTCAAGTCGCCCGGCTGCGCCACGTACGCAGGCCACGCGTACATCATCACCTGCATCATGCAAAAGCCGGCCACCAGCCAGCGCCACAGCGCGCGGCGGCTCTCGCGCTGGCGCTGCTCGCGGGCCAGGGCGTCCATGGCGGGCATGGCGCGGTAGCCGGCCCGGTGCACCGCCGCCATCCACTGCGAGGGCAGCACCTGCCCGGGGTGCCAGACCACACGCGCCCGGCGGGTGGCCGCACTCACGTCGGCCTGCTGCACGCCGGGCACGGCGCGCAGGGCGTCTTCGATGGTCAGGGCACAAGTCGCGCAGTGCATGCCTTCGAGCACCACCTGCGAGTCCCAGCCGCAGGTGGCAGGGTCCTGCGGGATGCTGCCGGTCGGCGTGAGCGGCCGACCGAAGGCCGACCACTCCTGCGGGTCGTCCAGCAGCAGGGCCTGCGCGGCGGCAGGGGCATCCGCCGGGGGCAGAACCGGGGCGTCGGCTTGAAACATTGACATGGTTCAAGGCTATCGCCCTGCCCCGCACGCCACATTGACCTGGATCAAGTCGCGGAACATGATCGGTCCTAAGCTGATGGCGTCACTTCAAGGAGCACACCATGTACAAGCGTATCCTGATCCCCACAGACGGCTCGCCGCTGTCGGACAACGCAGTCAACCACGGCCTGGCGCTGGCGGCCCTGTCGGGTGCCACGGTGGTGGCGCTGAAGGTGGTGCCGCGCTACCCGCGCAGCTACTTCGAAGGCGGCATGTCGGTGGACCTGAACGATGCCCAGCGCATCGAGGCGCAGTGGGCGGCCGAAGCCCAGGCCATGGTGGACAAGGTGAAGGCCGAGGGCGGCGCCCAGGGCGTCACGGTGAAGGCCGTGGTCGCCAAGTCCGACCTGGTGGCCGAAGCCGTGATCTCGGCTGCCAAGAAGCACAAGTGCGACCTGATCGTCATGGCGTCGCACGGCCGCAAGGGCCTCAAGCGCCTGCTGCTGGGCAGCGAGACGCAGCACGTGCTGACGCACTCGCACATCCCGGTGCTGGTGCTGCGCTAAGGCCCCAAAGTGCTGCTACCGCTTGATGGAAAAGCGCCAGCAGCTATCAAATCAGTAGCAAACGCTCCACTGGCCGACATCCGGTCAGTGGTTGCCCAGGTAGAGCTGCGCCATGCGCTGATCGTCGAGCAGGCCCTGTGCCGGGCCATCCAGCACGCAGCGGCCCTGGTCCAGGATGTAGCCCTGCTGGCTGATGGTGAGCGCCTGGCGCGCGCGCTGCTCCACCATCAGCACCGCCACGCCCGCGGCGGGGAGCTTTCGCACCATGTCGAACACCTTGCCGACCAGCGATGGCGCGAGCGCCGCAGTGGGCTCGTCCAGCACCATGATGCGCGGCGAAGGCATCAGCGCACGGGCGAAGGCCAGTTGCTGGCGCTCGCCGCCCGACAGGTCGCTGGCGGGTTGCGACAGGCGCTCCACCAGCGCCGGGAAGTCGGCCAGCACCTCGTCCATGCGGCGCTTGACGTGCGGCACGCGGCGCACCACCAGCAGGTTGTCGCGCACGGTGAGCGACGGGAACACGTTGGCCACCTGCGGCACGTAGGCCAGGCCCGCGTCGAACCGGTCTTCGGCCGACAGCGTCGTGATGTCGCGGCCATCCAGATGGATGCTGCCCGTGACCCGCGGCAACAGGCCCAGCAGCGCCTTGACCAGCGTGGACTTGCCGGCCCCGTTGGTGCCCGCGATGGTGACGATCTGCCCTGGCGCCACGGCCAGGTCGATGCCGTGGATGATGTCCACGTCCGAGTAGCCGCCGCGCAGCTGCTCGATCTGCAGCAGATTGGTCTTATTGGTTTTGTTGTTCGCCTCGCTCATACCACCCCTCCCATGTAGGCTTCCTGCACGCGGGGATCGTCCAGTACCGTGTGCGGATCGCCCTCGGCCAGGATGCGCCCGCGGTCCATCACGATCATGCGGTTGGACAGCGCCTTGAGCGCCTGCAGGTGGTGCTCGATCACGATGAATGCGATGCCCTGGCCATGCAGCTCGCGCACGCGGTCGCAGATTTCTTCGATCAGCACCGGGTTGACCCCGGCGAAGGGTTCGTCCAGCAGGATGCAGCGCGGGTCCAGCATGAGCACGCGGCCCAGCTCCACCAGCTTCTTCTGCCCGCCCGACAAGCCGCCCGCCTGCACATCGCGCACGCGGGCCAGGTTCAGGAATTTCAGGACGCCGTCGGCTTTGGCGGCCAATTGCTGCTCGTGCTCACGCAGGCTGCGCGTTTGGAAGAAGGCATTGACCAGCCGCTCGCCCTGCGGGTTGGCGGCCGCGGCCAGCAGGTTCTCGTGCACGGTGAGGCTCTTGAACTCGCGCGGGATCTGGAAGGTGCGCACCAGGCCCAGGCGGGCGCGGCGGTACGGCGGCACGCGGGTGATGTCCTGCCCATCGAAGGTGATGCGGCCGGCGTCGGCCGGCTGCTGGCCCGCGATGGCGGCGAACAAGGTGCTCTTGCCCGCGCCGTTGGTGCCGGCAATGCCCAGAATCTCGCGGTCGGCCAGTTGCAGCGAGACATCGTCCACCGCCTTGAAGCCGCCGAACAGCCGCGTCACGGCCTCTACGTTGAGGAGTGTCATTTCGAAGGCCCTCCAAAAAGGCCGTTCGGCCGGTACAGCGTCACCAGGATCAGCGCCAGGCCCACCGCGGCCAGGCGCAGACTGGCCATGCCCACTTCGGACACGCCCGGCACCCAGTCCTTGGCAAAGCGCGAGCCTTCCAGGAACACCATCAGCAGCAGCGAGCCGAACATGGCGCCGCGCACCGAGCCCGAGCCGCCCATGACCAGCCCCATCCACACATAGAAGGTGATGAGCGGAATGAACTGCTCCGGCGTGATGAAGGTGATGAAGTGCGCGTAGAACGCGCCCGCCACGCCGGCCAGCGCCGCGCCCACCATGAACACCTGCACCTTGAACCAGGCCGGGTCCTTGCCCAGGGCCGACAGCGCCGCCTCGTCGTCGCCGATGGCTTTGAGCAGCCGGCCGAACGGGCTGCGCGTGAGCCGCACCGTGCCCCAGCACACGAGGCCCACGATCACCGCCAGCACGGTGAAGATCGCCACGTCGGACATGCCGCCGGCCAGATGGGCAAACAGCTTGGGCAGGCCCGGCAGGCCCTGCACGCCGTTCGTGAGCCAGCTTTCCTGCTGGATGGTGATGCGCACGGCTTCCGAAAAACCCAGTGTCACGATGGCCAGGTAGTCGTCGCGCAGCCTGAGCGACAGCAGGCCGATGGGCAGCGCGAGCAGCCCCGACAGCACGCCCGCCGCGATGAAACACACCACCAGCGGCACGCCCTGCAGCGACAGCAGCCCCGACGTGTAGGCGCCCACGGCGAAGAACGCTACGACGCCGAAGTTGACCAGCCGCGTAAGGCCGAACTGCAGGTTCAGCCCCAGCGCTAGCAGGCAGTAGATGAGGGCGATGATGCCGATGGCACAGAGATAAGCGATCATGGTCCGTACCCCTTAGCGCACCAGTTGCACGCGGCCCATGATGCCGGCCGGGCGCAGCAGCAGCACCAGCGCGAGCACCACGAACGACAGCACCAGCTTGTACGACGGCCCCAGCAGCGGCACCGACAGCTCTTGCACCATGCACAGCAGCAGCGCGCCCAGCACCGCACCCAGCGGGCTGCCGATGCCGCCCAGCACCATGGCGGCGAAGGCGGGGATCAGGCTCTCCCAGCCCATCTCGGGCGTGACCACGGCCTTCATGCCCAGCAGCACCCCGCCGATGGACGACAGCGCGCCCACCAGCAGCCACAGGCTCAGCATGAGCCCGCCGGCGCGGATGCCGCTGGCGCGCGCCAGGTCGGCACTGTCGGACACGGCGCGCAGCTGGCGGCCGAAGCTCGTGCGGTAGATGAGCGCGAACACCACCAGCAGGCACACCGCGGCGATGGCAGCGATGAGCAGGTCGGTGGGCAGGATGCGGATGCCGCCGAAGTTCCACGCGCGCACCAGCGGCATGTCGAAGGTGCGCTGGTCGTGCCCGGCAAAGAACGAGATCAGGCTGCGCAGCAAAAACCCGAGCCCGATGGCCGCGAGCATCGACGCGACCATGGGCCGCCCCACCAGCTTGCGAAAGATCAGCTGGTACGACCCGGCCGACACCACCGCGGTGATGGCCACGCTGGCAATGGCCGCCAGCCACAGCGGCAGGCCGCCCAGCATCTGCACGGCCACCGCGGCGTACGCGCCGGTCGTCAGGAAGTCGCCGGTCGCGGCATTGGGAAAGCGGTTGACGCCCATCACCAGGGTCATGGCCAGCGCAGGCAGCGCCACCACCAGGCCTTCGATCCATCCGTTGATCAAGAGGTTTGTGAAATCGATCCAGGTCATTGCGTCATCTCGTTCTTGCTCTCGTTCTTACCCTTGCGTTGCCAGAAAGCCCCCTGTGCCGCGACGACCGCAGCCGCCGGGGACGAACAGGGGGATGAGGGCCGTCACGCGGCGATGGACACCACGTCGCGGCGCACCAGCTGGCCCTTTTCGATGATGAACACACCGAAGTCGGGGGTGGCGTCGCCGAACTTGTCGAAGTCGAGCTTGCTGGACGCGCCTTCGTAGTTGACCTTGGCCTTCTTGCCCAGCTGGGCCTTGCCTTCGGCGAACGAGTACACGGCGGTGCCCGGGGCGTTGGACACCTCGCGCAGCTTGGCGTTGACCTGCTCCACCGTGGCCTTGGGGCCCGCGGCTTCCATGGCCAGGGCCAGCGAGATCACCATGTCGTACGCCATGGCGGCATAGATGTTGGTGGACGCGGCCTTGCCCGTGGCCTTGGTGAAGGCGGCATCGAACTGCGCGTACGAGGTGCTCTTTTCGTTGGAGACCGTCTCCACCGAAATGATGCCTTCGCACACTTCGGGGCCCAGGGCCTTGACCAGGTCGGGGTTGGCCGCCCAGCCGGGGATGACCCATTGGTTGTCGGCGCCGGACTGGAACCATTCGCGCAGGATGATGGTGGTGTCGGGCAGGTACGAGCCCATCACGATCACATCGGGCTTGGCCGCCAGGATCTTCTGCAGCTCGCTGCGGTAGCTGGGGCGGCTGGGCTCGTAGGTGACGTGTGCGGCCACCTTGCCGCCGCGCTTTTCCCACACCTTGGTGAAGCCTTCGACATTGCCCAGGCCCGAGGCGTTGTTGAACGCCATGGTGGCCGGGCGCTTGAAGCCGCGCTTGGCGCAGATCTCGGCAAAGGCCGCGCCGAAGCGGTCGTTGGTGGCCTGAAAGCGCCACACCAGGTCCTTGGTGTCCTGCGTGGAGATGGCGGGCGCACCCGAGACGTTCATCTGGATGATGCCGGCCGCATCGGTCAGCGGCATCACTGCCAACGTCACGCCCGAGGCCCAGGTGCCCAGCACAGCCTGCACCTTGTTCACTTCGATCAGCTTCTTGGCGGCCAGCACGGCGGCGTCGGGCTTGGTCTGGTCGTCTTCGGTGAAGAGTTCGAGCTTGCGGCCGCCCGCGCCACCGGCGGCATTGACCTCGTCCACCGCGAGGCGGATGGCCTGCTGCATGCCCGGGCCGTACGGGCTGCCCGCGCCGGTGATGGGCGTGAGCGAGCCGATGCGGAAGACCTCGCCCTGCTGGCTGAAGCCGATGGAGGGAAGGCACTGCAGGGCGGCTGCTGCGCCGCCGAGCTTGACGAAATTTCTACGTTGCATGGTGTTCTCCGGTCAGGTCAGGTCAGGTCAGGGGGGAATGTGGAGGGGTCGGGGTCACAGGGTGTTCTTGGCGAACGCGCCGTCCTTGACGATCGCGCGGATGTGCTCGCCCTGGTTGAGCAGGCAGGTGATGTCGGTGAGCGGGTTGCCATCGACCAGCAGCAGGTCGGCGATGGCGCCCGCCGTGACTTCCCCCAGCTGGCCTTGCTGGCCCAGGATCTCGGCGCCGATCAGCGTGGCCTGCTGCAGCACCGGGCCGTTGCCCAACACGTCGGCACGCAGGCGCAGCTCGTCGGCCTGCAGGTAGTGCGTTTCGGCCAGCAGGTCGCTGCCCAGGCCCATTTTCACGCCGGCCTTGGCCAGGATCTCGATGGCCGCCTTGCCCTGGCCGCGCACCGAGTCGATCTTGGCGATGGACACGGCCGGCAGGCCGTAGCGCTCGCCCTCGTTGGCCAGGCCTTCGTAGGTGATGAGCGTGGGCACCATGAAGGCACCCAGTTCGGCCATCAGCTCGGCCGTGGGGGCGTCGACCAGGTTGCCGTGTTCGATGGTGCGCACGCCGCAGCGCACGGCGCGGGCGATGGCGCGGGGCGTGTAGGCGTGGGCCATCACGTAGGTGTTGGCGTTGGTGGCCTCTTCGACGATGGCGCGCAGCTCGGCCTCGGAATAGCCCAGATTGTTGATCGGATCGTTGGGCGAGGCCACGCCGCCCGAGGCCATGACCTTGATCTGCGTGGCGCCCTTCAGGATCTCTTCGCGCACCGCCAGGCGGCAGGCGTCCACGCCATCGACCACTCGGCCGATGTTGCCCAGCTTGTACGCGCACGAGCACACGTCCAGGTTGTCGTTGCGCTCACGAAAGTCCGCATGCCCGCCCGTCTGCGACAGCGCCTTGCCCGAGGGGAAGATGCGCGGGCCCTGCACCAGGCCCGTGCGCACCGCCTCGGCCAGCGACCAGTCGCCGCCGCCCGCGTCGCGCACCGAGGTGAAGCCGCGCGCGAGCATGCCCTTCATGATGGGCAGCGAGCGCAGCATGGTGAACACATTGGGCATCCGCGCCACGCTGCCCAGGTTGAACGAGGAGGCCACGACGTGCACGTGGCAGTCGATCAGGCCGGGCATGAGCGTCATGCCGCGCGCGTCGATGCGGTGCGCGCCCTCGGGCGCCTGCACGTCGGCACCGACGGCGGCAATGCGCCCGTCCTGCACCAGCACCGAGAGACCGTCGCGCAAGCTCAGGCCATGGACATCCAGCACGCGGCTGTTTTCTATCAACAAGGTGTTCATGAAATCGATGAAGAGGTCAAAACGGGAGGATCTCAAATACTCATGCCCAGCAGGCCGTCCGCATGGGCGGGCCGAACATCCCAAAAATGGTGCATCGCATCACTTCCCGAAGGAGGAATCTGTCACGCTGCCGTCACGGGTTGCATTTAACGGGCCAACCGGGTGCCACTGCAACACCTAAAATCTCACCATCCCATGACCTGTACTCATACCCCCACATGCGCCGCCTGTGCCCGACCATCTCTGAGCTGAACGCCTTTCACTCCGCGGCCAAGCACCAGGCCTTCACCATGGCCGCCAAGGAGCTGTGCGTGACGCAAAGCGCCATCAGCCGCCACATCGCCGCGCTGGAGGACTACCTGGGCCAGAAGCTGTTCATCCGCAAGGCGAGCGGGCTGGAGCTGACCGATGCGGGCGCCACCTATCTCAACGCCACGCGGCCGGCGATGGCCGCGCTGGAGTCGGCGACCTCGCAGCTCATGTCGTACGGTGGCAGCGGCGGCGCGCTGAACCTGTCGGTGCCGCCCACGTTCGCGGCGCAATGGCTCTTTCCGCGGCTGGGCCACTTCAAGCGCACGCTGCCCCAGGTGTCGCTGAACTTCGTGCGCTACCAGCACGCGCACGACTTTGCGGTGCCGTACGAGTTCGACGCGGCGATCCAGTATGGCTACGGCAACTGGCCCAGCGCCAATGCGCGCTACCTGATCGGCAAGGAGACGAGCATCGTCTGCAGCCCGCAGCTGCGCGACGCCCTGCCCCTGCGCACGCCCGCCGACCTGCAGCAGGCTACGCTGCTGCAGCACATCGAGGTGCCCCTGGCATGGCATGACTGGATGGAGGCGAACCAGTGCGACACCAGCGGCAGCCGCTTCGGGCCCGGGTTCAACCTGTACTCGCTGATCATCCGCGCCGCGGTGTCAGGGTTCGGCGTGGGCATCGTGCCGACCTGCCTCGTGGAAGACGAGCTGCAGGCGGGGTCACTGGTGGAGCCGCTGGGCGAGCGTTTTCAAAGCCCGCTGGGCTACTACCTGTGCGCCCCCACCGCACGCACCAATCTGTCGGTCTACAAACTGGTGGCCGCGTGGCTGGAGCATTGCTGCAGCCATGGGGCGGTGGAGAGCGGGGGCGTTGCGGTGCCCGCCGCAGCGTGCATTTTTTGCGCCGACGAACCCAAGGCGGTGTGAGGGCACAGGGGGTTGAGAGCGACCGCGCCCGCGACAGCAGGCGCTGCGCAACCCCGCCGAAGTAGCCGTTGTGGCCCTCACGCCCGGTGGAGGCCGGTGTGAGTTCGACCGGTGCAGGTCCTCCGTGTGTCCGGTGTCCGGTGTCCGGTGTCAATCCTCACCGTTGTCCTGAGGGGGCGCAGTCTTTTCCGGCTGCAGCTGTGCAGCAGGCGCCCGTGCCGAAGGCGCCGGTGCAGGAAAGCCGTTGCGGTCCAGAAAGTCAGCCACGCGCGGTTGCCACAGTTGCGGTGCGCGGGAGAAGACCAGGTGCCCATCCTCGCCGTGCGGAGGGAACTGGATGAACTCCCCCGTTCCCCCCGCTGCGCGAAAGGCGGCGAACCACTCCCGGGGGTGCGTGGCGCCCATGTAGAGATCGTTTTCCGTGTAGACCCAGAGCGAAGGGATGCGCAGCGTGGCGCCGTACCGCGCGAACATCTGCTCCAGCTGCTGCGGTGCACAAGGCCTGCCGGGCTGCGTCTCCGGGTTGCCGCCGCCACCGCCTGCAAAGTTGATCACGGCCTGCACTCCGGCGGGCTGCAGGGCGCCCACCGCAATGGCGGTAGCCCCACCGTAGGACTGGCCCATCACCACCGCTTTGTCCTTGGCGGCGTCCGGCCTCTGGCGCACCACCTGCAGCACTTGCAGCGTCTGCTGCGCGGCAGCGGCGTACCCGGGCGAGTAGCGTTTGCTCTGGCACGGGCCGCTGTTTTCGATGTCTTCACCGCCGCTGACGCCATAGCCCACGCGGGTGGGCACAGCCACGATGAAGCCGCGGCGTACGAAAAATGCCGACTCCTTGGACAAGCGTGCGCGGCCCAGGCCGGCGCGCTTTTCGGGCTGGGCCGACCGGCCATGGCCCAGCACCATCACGGGTGCCGGGGTCGGGTTGGCATCGTCCGACCACACGGTGACGCGGATCGGCTGCGCGATGCGCTTGCCGTAGCCATCGACCACCTCGACGGGCACGTCGATCTGCGATTCCTGCAGCCGCGCGTGCACCGGCTGTGCAGCCAGTGCCACCGTGAGCAGTGCCACTGCTGCCAGGCCAAGGGACGGGGACGGGTGTGCGCGCAGGAAGGGCATGGTGGCGGCTCGATCAAATGGTGGTGCGATGCGCGCCACTGTAGAGCTCCGTCAGCGAAACGCCGATGCAAAAAACGGCGCCGTGCGAGTCATTCGCAGCGACGCCGTTCCTTCTTCAGCACACCACGCTGCCCGCAGCGTGGTAGGCCAGGCCGCCTGGTGCGGCGTCAGCGGGCTGCCTGGCGGATCAGCCGATCAGGCGAACAGCCCCTTGTGCTGATCGCGCAGCAAGTTCTTCTGCACCTTGCCCATGGTGTTGCGCGGCAGCTCGGTGGCGACGAAGCAGCGCTTGGGGATCTTGAAGTTGGCCAGTTGGGTCTTGAGCTTGGCCACGATGGCGTCGCCATCGAGCTGCGCGCCGGGCTTGGCAATCACCACCGCCACGCCCACCTCGCCGAAGTCCGGGTGGGGCACGCCGACCAGAGCGCTTTCGGCCACGCCGGGCATGTCGTTGATGTAGCCCTCGATCTCGGCGGGATAGACGTTGTAGCCGCCGCTGATGATCAGGTCCTTGCTGCGGCCGACGATGCTGATGTAGCCGCGCTCGTCCACCTTGCCCACGTCGCCGGTCTTGAACCACTTGCCGCCCTGTTCATCGGCGGTGAATTCCTCGGCCGTCTTCTCGGGCATGCGCCAGTAGCCCTTGAACACGTTGGGCCCCTGCACCTGGATGGCGCCGATCTCGCCCACGGGCAACGGCTGGTTGGCGTCGTCCACCACGCGCAGGCCCACGCCGGGCAGCGCAAAGCCCACGGTGGCTCCGCGCCGCTCGCTCTGGCCGCCGTGGCGGGCGTCGGCCGCATACGGGTTGGAGGTGAGCATGATGGTCTCGCTCATGCCGTAGCGCTCCAGGATGGTGTGGCCGGTGCGCTGCTGCCATTCGTTGAAGGTCTCGATGAGCAGCGGCGCGGAGCCCGCGACGAACAGGCGCATGTTCTTGGCCGCCTCTTTCGTCAGGCCCGGCTCGGCCAACAGGCGCACGTACAGCGTGGGCACGCCCATGAAGACGGTGGCGCGGCGCATGGCGGCCAGCACCGCCTTGGGGTCGAACTTGGCGAACCAGATCATCTTGCTGCCGTTGATGAGCGCGCCGTGGATGGCCACGAACAGGCCGTGCACGTGGAAGATGGGCAGCGCGTGGATGAGCACGTCGCCAGACGTCCAGCCCCAGTACTCCTTGAGCACCTGCGCGTTGGACAGCAGGTTGCCGTGCGTGAGCATCGCGCCCTTGCTGCGGCCGGTGGTGCCACTGGTGTACAGGATGGCGGCCAGGTCGTCGGCCGACCGGGTCACCGGCGTGTGCACGTCGCTGTGGTGCGCGGCGCGCTCCAGCAGGCTGCCCGTGCGGTCATCGCCCAGCGTGAACACATGGCCCGTGCCCTGGGTGAACGCGATCTTGCTGACCCAGCCGAAGTTGCCGGGCGTGCAGACCACCACGGCGGGTTCGGCGTTGCCGATGAAGTATTCGATCTCGGCGCTTTGGTAGGCGGTGTTGAGCGGCAGGAACACGTAGCCCGCGCGCAGCGTGGCGAGGTACAGCAGCATGGCCTCGACCGATTTTTCGACCTGCACGGCCACGCGGCTGCCCTCGGGCAGCTTCAGCGATGCGAGCAGGTTGGCGATGCGGGCGCTGGCGCGCTCCAGGTCGTCCCAGCTGTAGACCAGCTCGGTGCCGTCCGGCGCCGTGGTTTCCACGGCGGCGCTGGCCAGGTCGGAGGGAAAGGCGGCGCGCAGCGCGCTGAAAAGGTTGTGTTGGCTCATGGCAGTCAGGCGAAGTTGTTGGATTGAATCGGTCGAGTTGTCAAATCGTAAATTCAGGCAGTTCAGGCAGTTCAGGCAAGTCTGGTTTGGTCAGAAAAACTTGTGAGACGCATGCGGGCCGACAGTGCTGCCTTCAGAACGCGGGCGGGCGTTTTTCAAGAAAGGCGGTGATGCCCTCGCGGTGCTCGGCACTGTCGGCATAGGCATACGGTCCAGGCAGGGAATTCACTATGTTTTCGATAGCTGGTGGCGCTTGTCCGTCCAGCGGTAGCGGCGTTTTCAATGCCCGAAACGTCTGCTTGTTCATGCGCGCGGCGCGTGGCGCCAGGGCGGCGATGCGGTGAGCGCTGGCCAGGGCTTCGGCAGCCACCAGGTTATCGGGTACGACGCGGCTCAAGAAGCCACGCGCCAGCATGTCGGCAGCACTGAAAGTGGCGGCCTCCAGCAGCATCTGGCGCGCCGTCACATCGCCCACCGCGGCGGCCACCAACTGCGCCTCGCGCGGGGCCATCGGAAACCCCAGCTTGGCAATCGGCGCCCCGAAGCGCGCGGCCTGTCCGGCAATGCGGATGTCGCAGCAGGCGGCAATCTCCACCCCCGCCCCCATGCACGCCCCGTCGATGCGCGCCACGATGGGGACGTCGCACGCCAGCATGGCGGCCAGACCGCCCCACACATCGTTCTCATGGAAGTCGCGCAAGGCAGCGGCATCAAAACGGAACGCCGGGTACTCGGAGATATCGCCCCCCGCGCAAAACGCCCCGCCCTCTCCCGCCACGATCACGCAGCGCACGCTGTCGTCACCACCCTCGGCCCGCTGCTGGATGCCCACAAACACCTCGCGCAACTGCCGCCACATGGCGCGCGACATCGCATTCAGGCGCCCGGTGTGCCGCAGCGTGACCTGCACCACGCCGCGCTCATCCGCATCCGCTACCACCGCTTCACCCGACATAGTGCAAATCCATCACGTTGTACAAGCCCCTTGGCCTGGAAAACCGGCGCTACGCCATCGCCAGCGCCACCGTGGAACCGGCTTCGCCGGGCCACCGGAGGCGTCCCCCTTGGGGGAAGGCGCGCAGCGCCACAGGGGGTTAGTCGAGTTTCGCTCCGGAGGCCTTCACCACCGCCGCCCAGCGCTTGACCTCGCTGCTGACCATCGCCGCGAACTGCTGCTGCGACAGCCCGCCGTAGTCGGCACCGTTGTTCGCCCAGATGGTTTTCAGCTCGTCGGCCATGCCCAGTTTGCGCACCTCGTCCACGATGCGGGCCTGCAGGTCGGCGGGCGTGCCCTTGGGGGCCCACAGGCCGTACCAGGTGGTCACGGTGTAGTCGGGCAGGCCGACCTCGGCGGCGCAGGGCACGTCGGGGAAGGCGGGGTTGCGCTTGGTGCCGGACACCATCAGCGCCTTCACACGGCCGCCCTTGATGTGGTTGGCCGAGGAACCCAGGCCGTCGAACATCATGTCCACCTGGCCGCCGATCAGGTCCTGCAGCGCAGGGCCGGCGCCGCGGTATGGGATGTGCGTGATGAAGGTGTTGGTCTGCTGCTTGAACAGCTCGCCCGCCAGGTGGTGCGAGGTGCCCGCGCCGGCCGAGCCGTAGTTGAGCTTGGCGGGGTTGCGCTTGACGTATTCCATGAACTGCTGGAAGTTGCTCACCGGCACGTTCTTGGGGTTGACCACCAGCACCTGGGGCACGTTGGCCAGCAGGAACAGCGGGACGAAGTCTTTCTCGATGTCGTAGTCGAGCTTGGGGTACATCGACGGCGCGATGGCATGGTGCACGGCGCCCATGAAGAGGGTGTAGCCATCGGGCGCGCCCTTGGCGGCAAAGCTGGCGCCCACGGTGCCGCCTGCGCCGCCGCGGTTGTCGATCACCAGCGTCTTGCCGGTGGCCTTGGCGAACTGGGCCGCCAGCGGCCGTGCGAATGCGTCGGTGCCCCCGCCGGCCGGAAACGGCACCACCAGGTTGACGGGCTTGGTGGGCCAGGCCGATGCCTGGGCCCAGCTGCCGCCACTGGCCAGGCCCAGCCCTGCGGCGGCGGCGCCCACCAGCAGGCTGCGGCGTTGCACCGCTCGGTCGTGGAATTGCGTTGTCTGAGTCATGTCTTGTCTCCTGTCGTCGTTGTAGAAATGGAAAGCCGGCACCGCGCACGCCGTGGGTGTCGCTGCCGTCCGCAGCCTGCACTTCTACCAGAACCGTGCCTTGCGGCGCGGGCCATCGGGTCGATGTGCAGGCGGTGGGCGGCAGTCGGGCCCCACGTTGTCCAGCGTGGTGTCAGCCGCGGCACAAGGTGTCGATGTCCCCCGACACCGGCACCTTGCCCTGCGCCAGCAAGCTGCGATGCTTGTCGATGCGCTTCAAGTCGTACAGGTAGTTGACCATCAACCCGTACGATTGTTTGACGCCCTTGGTGGACGGATCGCCCGCCCAGTTCAGCCGCTCCACGCGGGCACCGTTGCCCAGGTGAAAACGTGCCACCGGGTCCACGGGCTTGCCCTCCAGCAGCTCGCGGCCCAGGTAGTGCGCGGCGCATTCGAGCAGCATCTGGCGCACGGGCGACTTGGCGTCCAGCTCCAGTGCCTTGTCGATGGCGGCCAGCAGGTGGGTGGGCTGCGGCGGCTCGAAGCCCACCGCGCGGCCCAGCTCGGCGCGGCGCTTGTCGTCCAGGCGCTCCAGCATCGCACCGGCGTGCTTGCCCAGCCAGGCGCGAAAGCCGGGAATGGGCGACAGCGTGGCAAAGGTGCGCAGGCGCGGGAACTCGGCGTTCAGCGTCTCCACCACGTGCTTGATGAGCGAGTCGCCAAAGCTCACGCCGCGCAGGCCCGTCTGGGTGTTGCTGATGGAGTAGAAGATGGCGGTGGTGGCGCGGGTGATGTCCGCAGGCGCCGCCGCTTCGTCCAGCAGCGGCGTGATGCTGGACGAGATCTTGTCCAGCAGCGCCACCTCGACAAAGATCAGCGGTTCGTCGGGCAGGCGCGGGTGGAAGAAGCCGTAGCAGCGGCGGTCGCTGTCCAGCCGGTTCTTCAAGTCAGCCCAGCTGCGGATGTCGTGCACGGCTTCGTACTTGATGAGCTTTTCGAGCAGCGAGGCGGGCGAGTCCCACGACAGGCGGCGCAGCTGCAAAAACGCCACGTCGAACCAGGTGGAGAACAAATGCTCCATCTCGGCATCGAGCGCCAGCAGGCGCTTGTCGGCCTTGAGCAGCGGCAGCAGCTCGGCCCGCATGTCCACCAGGAAGCGCATGCCTTCGGGAAACACCGCAAAGCGCTGCAGCAGCCGTGTGCGCGGCGTGACCATGGCGCGGCGCAGGCTGATCTCCGCCTGGCCCTCTTCGGCGGTGCCGGCCGCGGCCTCGTAGCGCTGGCGGGCCGACTTGAAGCGCGTGGCGTCGGGCGCGAACTGCTCGCACATCAGCAGCCACATGTCGCGGCGCTCTTCGGGCTCGGCCTTGGCGTACCACTCGGCCACGGCCTGGGCGCGGCGCCCGCCTTCGATCTCGCTCACCTGCGGGGCGATGACCTCCTGCAGGTCGGCCAGCAGGCGGCGCAGCGCGCGCGGCGACAGGGACTCCTGCCCGCGCCGCAGCGTGGCCTGCAGCCGCTCGTGCGTGGAGCGCGGCGGCGCGACCTTGGCGACCACGTCGGTCACGGTCTTGTCGATCGCGGCCTTGGACGTGGTCTTGTCGGCAGCCTTGTCGGCGGCCTTGTCAGTGGCCTTGTCGGCCGCAGGGGCCGTCGTGCGCAGGCGCGAGACGCTGCGGGCAATCCATTCAGGGGTGGTGTTCATCATGGTGTCAGCCTCGATTGCTGGTTGCGGGCTACGTCGCGCAGCGCATCGCGCTGGCGCAACAGATGGGTGCGCATGGCCTCTTCCGCGGCGTCGCAGTCGCGGGCCTTGAGTGCAGCGAACACGGCCAGGTGCTCGGCCAGGCTTTGCTGCAGGCGGCCGGGCGCGTGCAGCGTCTGCAGCCGGGCCAGGCGCAGGATCTTGCGCAGGTCGCCGATCACCTGGGCCAGCCAGCGGTTGTCGGCCAGCGTGATGAAGGCCTCGTGGATGGCGTAGTTGGCTTCGTAGTAGTCGGTGATGAGGCCGTCGGCTGCGCACTGCTGCAGGCGCTGGTGCAGCGCCTCGAGCGCCGCCACGTCGGCGGCGCCGGCCTTGCGCGTGGCCTCGTGGGCGGCACGGCCTTCGAGCAGCGCGATGACGGGGAACAGGTCGTCCAGGTCGCGCTCGGTGATCTGGGCCACAAAGCAGCCCCGGCGCGGCTCGTGGCGCAGCAGCCCTTCGGCCACCAGCACCTTGAGCGCCTCGCGCAGCGGGGTGCGCGAGATCTCGAGCCGCTCGCACAGCGCAGCTTCGTCCAGAAAGCTGCCGGGAGGCAACGCACCCGCAAAAATCTGCTCCCGCAGCCGCGCCGCGGCTTCGTCATGCAGGGAATTGGGGATGGGGCGCATGGTGAAAACAGCTAAATGGTGGGAGCAAGCGGTTGAACCGTGGGTTTCTACCTAGTGGCGCTGTCGGCATCTGGAAGCCATCGTTGTTTAAAAAACAGCCAACCGGATGGTTCCTTCGACAACTCGCATAATTTTCCATAATTATGAGAACGGTTGCGAAAAAACACCAGCACAGAATGCTGTGCACCGTCAAAAACCTGTTTTGGGGTGAAAACGCGACATCCGCGGCACCCATTCGCACTGCAGTGACGCCCGCCTATATCGCCGGCAGCTGTCGGGCTGTCTGCCCGCTGGACTCCCACTGCATTGGTCCCGCGCCAGCTGACACCTTGCTCTCTTGCCAGGTGCGCACGGGCCCACGTCACACAACGTGTTCGAAGCCCTGCACCAGGTGGTCGATCCACACCCGCAGCTTGGCCGGCAAGAAGCGGTTGGGTGGGTACAGCAACCAGGCCATGCCGGCATACGCTGTCTTGTGATCCCAATCGGGCAGCACCTGCACCAGGGCGCCGCTGTCCAGCGCCGCGCGCGCTGCAAAGCCCGGCAGGCTGGCAATGCCCAGGTGGTGCAGCGCGGCCTCCAGCCGCACTTCGCTGTGGTTGGCCACATAGCGCCCGCGCACGGCCACGGTGGCCACATCGGCGCCCCGTTCAAAGCGCCAGTGCCGGTCGCGCTCGTCTTCGCCCAGATAGATGCACGCGTGCTGCTCCAGGTCGCGCGGGTGCGCCGGGTGGCCGTGCGCCGCCAGGTACTGGGGGCTGGCGCACACGATGTGCGGCAGCGGGGCCAGGGGCCGGCCCGCCAGGCCGGGGGGCGGTGTGTCGGTCACGCGCAGGGCCAGGTCGATGGGGTCTTGGAACAGGTCCACCACCCGGTCGGTGATGAGCAGTTGCACATCCACCTGCGGGTACTTCTGCAGAAACGACAGCACCAAGGGGTGCACCAGTTGCCGCCCCACGGCCTTGGGCATGCTCATGCGCACCATGCCGGTGGGCTCGCCGGTGTGGGTGTCGCTCAGCGCCCACACCTCGCGGGCGGCGGCCACCATCGACTGGCAGCGGCTGTAGGCTGCCGCGCCCCCGTCGGTGAGCTTGAGCTTGCGGGTGGTGCGCTCCAGCAGCCGCACGCGCAGGGCGCCCTCCAGCCGGGCCACCTGGCGGCTGACGGCGGATGGGGTGAGGCCCAGTTGCCGGGCCGCGGCCGAGAAGCTGCCGGCCTCGACCACCCGCGCGAACACGGCCATATCGGAGAGGCTGTCGAGAGGTTGATTGATGCTCATGACGCACAAGTGATGTTCTGCAGCAGCGATTATCAATGTGCAGGCGCAAATGAATAATCGCCCGAGCGTCTTATTTATCTGCCCGCCTGCGTAGGCACCCTGCCCCATGACCACCGTGACCACACTCACAGCCCCGACCCATTCCCCTCTCGCACCCCGGCTGGCCGATGCCGCACTGCTGCTGGTCGCCGTCGTCTGGGGCACCAGCTATGGCGTGGCCAAGGGGGCCCTGGTGTTCTACCCGGTGTTGGGCTTTCTGGCGGTGCGGTTCGGGCTGACCTTTGTGTTGCTGCTGCCGGCGCTGCTGCGCGCCAGCCGCGCGGAGCGGCGCGATGCGTTGGCGGCGGGTCTGCCGCTGGGCGGGTTGCTGATGGGCATCTTTGTGTGCGAGACCTTTGGGTTGGCGCTCACCCAGGCCAGCAATGCGGCGTTTCTCATCAGCCTGTGCGTGGTGTTCACGCCGTTTGCCGAGTGGGCGCTGCTGGGCCAGCGGCCCGCGCGGGCGATGTTCGTGTTTGCCGGGGTGTCCCTGGTGGGCGCTGCGCTGCTCAGCGGCGGCCTCAACGGCCACTGGGGCTGGGGCGACGCGCTGATGCTGGCCGCCGCCGTGCTGCGCGCCATCACCGTATGCCAGACCAGCCGCCTCACCCGCCGCCGCAACGCACCGGTGCTGGCCCTGACGGCCGTGCAGGCCGGCGTCATCGCGCTGGGCAGTGTGGCGCTGGCCTTTGCATTACCCGGCGGCCTGCCACCGCTGCCTGGCGACACCGGCTTCTGGCTGGCCTGCATCTACCTGGTGTTGGGCTGCACGGTGTTCGCCTTCGTGATGCAGAACTGGGCCCTGCGCCACAGCTCGCCGTCGCGCGTCGGACTGCTGATGGGCAGTGAGCCGGCGTTTGGTGCGCTGTTTGCCGTGCTGTGGCTGGGCGAGAGCCTCAGCATCGCGGGCTGGGCCGGGGGTGCGTTGATTGTGGCGGCGGCGTTGTGGACGATGCTGCGGCGCGGGGCGACTGCACCGAACTGATCACCTACCGCGCGCATACTCGCGACGATGCTCTCCCACCTGACCTTTGCACCGCCGACCGACGACGATCTGCGCGACGGCACACTGGGCCGCCAACTGCGCCAGTACAACTATCGCTTCGTCGGCGAATACCCTGCCCAGCAGCCCGTGCGCCGGGATGCACGCGATGCGCAAGGGCGACTGGTGGGCGGCATCCGTGGCTTCGTGTTCGTGTATTGGCTGAACATCGACGTGCTGTGGGTCGCCGACGACCACCGCGGTCAAGGCCTGGGCACTCTCCTGCTGGGCTGGGCAGAGGCGCAAGGGCGCACGCTCGGTGCGCACCACGCCAGGCTCGACACCTTCGAATGGCAGGCGCGGGGCTTCTACATCCAGCAGGGGTACACAGAGTTCGCCCGCATCGAGGACTACCTTCCCGGGCAGTACCTGGCCTTCATGAAAAAGCCGCTGGCCTCATGAGCGCCCAGCGGCTTTGTTTTCGAATTTGCTATCCAATTGATAGCTGCTGGCGCTTTACCATCAATCGGTAGAGGCCATTTTTACCTTGCAGCCAGCGCCACCACAGGCTGGCGCTGCGCCCACAGCCACAGCGCAATACCGCCCACGATCATCGGCACGCACAGCCACTGGCCCATGCTCATGCCCAGCGACAGCACGCCCAGGAAGGCGTCCGGCTCGCGGAAGTATTCGGCGATGAAGCGGAAGACCCCGTAGCCGAACAGGAAGGCGGCGGCCACCTGGCCTTGGCGGCGTTCCTTGCGGGCATACAGCCACAGCAGAACGAACAGCAGCAAGCCCTCCAGCAAGAACTGGTAGACCTGTGACGGGTGGCGCGGCTGCATTGATCCGCTGTGCGCGAATACCATGCCCCAGGGCAGGTCGGGGCTGGAAAAGCGCCCCCAGAGTTCGCCGTTGATGAAATTGCCCACCCGCCCGGCCGCCAGGCCCGTGGGCACGCAGGGCGCCACAAAGTCGGCGACCTGCAGCCAGGGGCGCTTGCGCGAGTGTGCGAACCAGATCATCGCCACGATGACGCCCAGCAGCCCGCCGTGAAAGGCCATGCCGCCCTGCCACACGGCAAGGATCTCGAGCGGGTGGCTGAGGTAGTAGCCCGGCTTGTAGAACAGGCAGTAGCCCAGCCGGCCGCCTACCACCACGCCCGCCACACCGAGGAAAAGGATGTCCTCGACATCCTTGCGCGTCCAGGCGCCCGGGCCGGTGATGGAGGCAAAGGGTTCGTGGCGCAGGCGCCGGATGCCCAGGAACATGAACAGGCCGAAAGCCGCCAGGTAAGTCAGCCCATACCAGTGAATGGCCAGCGGGCCGAGCTGCAGGGCGACGGGGTCGATGTGGGGGTAGGTCAGCATGGTGGCCGGTATTGTGCCCGCCCGCGCGGGGGCTCCGCGCGAATGGCAACCCCGTGGGGCGTGGGGACAGGCATAATTGATACTGATAGTAGTTCTCATTAGCATCCCGCAATGCCAGCGGCCCCGTGCCGGATGGCATTGCCGCCCTGTTTCGACCCTCCCCTGTGCCGCGCGCGCCCGTACCTTGCAGAGCCTTTACCTGGACCACCACACCTGGCTGCAGAGCCTGCTGAGAAAGCGGCTGGGCAACCGTGACGATGCCGCAGACCTGGCGCACGACACCTTCGTGCGCGTGCTTCGGTCGGACACGCCGGTGGAGGAGATCCGCGAGCCGCAGCGCTACCTGGCCACGGTGGCGCGCGGGCTGGTGGCCGACTTTTTTCGGCGCCGCTCGCTGGAGCAGGCCTACCTGGACTACCTGGCCGTGCTGCCCGAAGACATGGCGCCCTCGCCCGAGGAGCAGGCCATCATGCAGCAGACCCTGATCAACGTGGACCGCATGCTCGGCAGCCTGCCGCCCAAGGTGCGCGAGGCCTTTGTGCTGGCGCAGTTCGAAGAGCTGACCTACCCCGAGATCGCCCAGCGCCTGGGCATATCGCTGCGCAGCGTGAGCAACTACCTCACGCGGGCCATGGAGCACTGCGCCCTGGTGTTGGAAGATTGAGTGCCCCCGCGACCGAAAGATCGAAGGGCGCCAGCGCCGTGATCAGCCACCCGACCGACGCCGAACGCCGCGCACTGCGCGAGGCCGCCGCCTGGCACACCCGCCTGCGCGACCAAACCGCCGCTGCCGCCAACGACCACCGTGCCTGGCAGGACTGGCACGCGGCCGACCCGGCCCACCAGCGCGCCTGGCAAAAGGTGCAGGCAGTGGGCGCGCAGCTGGGCCGCATCCCGGCGCCGCTGGCGCGGCAGGCGCTGGGCGAGCGCAGCCGGCCGCCCCGGCGCGCCGTGCTGCGCAGCCTGGCCGCGGGGGTGGGCGTGGGCTCGGCGGCGCTGCTGTCGTGGCGCACCCTGCCCTGGCAGGAATGGCAGGCCACGCACCGCACCGCTGTGGGCGAGCGGCGCGACATCACCCTGCCCGATGGCTCGCTGCTGGCGCTGGACACCGGCACGGCGGTGGATGTGGACTTCACCGACCGCGAGCGGCTGCTGCGCCTGCGCACCGGGCGCATCCTGGTGGCCACGCAGCCCGATGCACAGGGCCGCCGCTTCAGCGTGGTGACGAGCCAGGGCCGCGTCGTGGCGCTGGGCACGCGCTTTTCCGTGCAGTTGCAGGGCGACAGCCAGTGCCACGTGAGCGTGCAGGAAAAGGCCGTGCGTGTGCTGCCGGCAGAGGGCATGCCACGCGAGCTGCAGGCCGGCGAGCAGACACGCTTCACCCCGCTGACGGCAGAGCCCCCCGTGGCCGCCGACCCGTTCGACGCCAGCTGGCGCGACGGCGGGCTGATCGCGGTGGACATGCCGCTGGGCACCCTGATCGCTGCGCTGGCCCGCTACCGCCCCGGCCACCTGGGCTGCGCGCCGGAGGTGGCGGCCGTGCGGGTGTCGGGCGCCTTCCCGGTGAACGACACCGACCGCGCGCTGGCGGCATTGGTCAGCCGGTTTCCGCTGCAGCTGCGCAGCCACACGCGCTACTGGGTGCGGGTGGAGGCGCTGGAACGGCTTTGACCGCCCGGCGCCCAGGGCCGGCATTGCTACAAAAATAGTAGCTGCAAAGCATTACCAATCAAGCGGTAGGCACCTTAAATGGCATTGACTGCATACCTCGCGAAATTTTTTTGACCCCGGGTTTGCAGGTTTGGCGTGCCTTGAGCGGCATACCAATGAACCCGCTGAGCGCCCAGAAGAATCCATGCCATCCGCCACCCCTGCCTGCCTGGCCCGCGCCGCGCTGCTGAGCGCTGCGCTGTGCGTGGCCGTGGCCGGCCCGGTGGCCCAGGCCCAGCCGGCCCCGGCCGCAACTGCAGGCCAGGCGCCCGGCGGCGACACGGCGCGCGCATATGCCATTGCCCCCGGGCCGCTGGCCGTGGTGGTAAGCCAGTTTGCCAACGCTGCTGGGGTGGCGCTGTCGTTCGACGCGGCCCAGCTGGGGCCACAGCGATCGCCCGGGCTGCAGGGCCAGTACACGGTGGAGGCCGGCTTTGCCCGGCTGCTGGAGGGCAGCGCCCTGCAGGCCGTGCGCGCATCGAGTGGCGTCTATACCCTGCGCGCCATGCCACGCGCCACAGCACCCGAGGTCAGCGGCGCGCAGGTGCTGGCCCCGGTCACGGTGACGGCCACCGCGCCCACCGCCCGCACCGAGCAGTCGGGCTCGTACACCGCCAGCACGGCCACAGTCTTTGCGGGCCCGCAACCGGTGCGCGGCATAGCGCAGCCGGTCACCGTGCTCACGCGCCAGTGGCTGGACGACCGCGCCCTGCCGGACCTGCACGCGGTGATGCAGCACACCCCCGGCATCACGGTGGACTACACCGACAGCGAGCGTGTGAACTACTACGCCCGGGGTCACCAGATCGATGCGCTGCAGGTGGACGGCATGGCGCTGAGCCAGAACACCTCGGCCTCGATATTCATCCAGCCCGACACCGCAGTGCTCGACCGGGTGGAAGTGCTGCGCGGCGCGGCGGGCCTGCTGCGCGGCGCGGGCAACCCATCGGCCACCGTGAACATGGTGCGCAAACGTCCTGAACGCGAATTCCAGGCGTCTACCGGCGTGGTGCTGGGCTCGTGGAGCCGCCGCCGCATCGACGCGGACCTCTCCGCCCCGCTCAACGATGCGGGCAGCCTGCGCGGCCGGCTGGTGGCCGTGGCCGACAGCAAGAAGTTCTTCCAGCAGGCGCGGGCCGAAGACCGCAAGCTGCTCTACGGCGTGGTGGAGGCGGACCTGGCCCCTGGCACCACGCTCACGGCGAGCCTGCAGCACACCGAACTGGATGCGACCGGCGCGTGGGGCGGCCTGCCCGCAGGCATCGACGGCACGCAACTGCACCTGCCGCGCAGCACCTACCTGGGCACCGACTGGAACCGGTGGGACCGGCACAACGACCAGGCCTTCATCGAGCTGGCGCACCGCGCGGGCAACGGCTGGAGCACGCGCCTGAGCGCCGCCCACAACCGCCTGCGCAGCGACGGTTTCAAGCAGACCTCGTTCACCAGCGCGAGCAGCACCGACCCATACCTGGTCGACGTGAGCACCTCCATCTACGGCGCAGAAGCCAGCGACCAGAGCGCCCTGGCCCTGTCGGCCACCGGCCCGTTCGAGCTGCTGGGCCGCACCCACACCTTGAGCCTGGGCGCCGACACCCTGCACATCCGCACCACCGGCACCAGCGGCCATTGGGGCGTGAGCCCGCTGCAGGGCGTGGACCTGCGCACCTGGAACCCCGCCACCAGCTACCCCGAGCCCTTCTACAGCCCCGGCAACGGCACGGCCTACACCGCGCCGTCGTCGCGCACAGGGCAGCAGGGCGCATACGCCATGGCCCGCCTGTCGCTGGCTGGCCCGCTCAACGCCATCGTCGGCGCGCGCGTCAGCGGCTGGCGCTACCGCGTGCCTGCAGCCCCTGCCAGCAACTACAGTGTGGCGCACGAAGTCACACCCTACGCAGGCCTGGTCTACGACCTGGGCGAGCACTTGAGCCTGTACGGCAGCTACGCCGAAACCTTCACGCCGCAGGACGCCAAGGGCGCGGACGGGCGGCTGCTGGCGCCCATCCGTGGCAAGGACGTCGAGGCGGGCATGAAGGGCGAGTTCATGGACGGCCGGCTCGCGGCGTCGCTGTCGCTGTTTCGCATCCACCAGGTGGGCCGGGCCATGGACGACCTGGGCAGCCCGCAAGGTTGCCCCAGCAACCCCGCCGGCCACTGCCAGGTAGCAGGCGGCAAAACACGCAGCCAGGGCCTGGAGCTGGAAGTGTCAGGCGAGCCGAGGCCCGGCTGGCAGGTGCTGGCGGGCTACACCCACACCCGCACCTGGTACCTGCGCGATGCCGACCCCGCCAACACCGGCCAGCCGCTGCGCAGCATCGACCCGCGCCACGCGCTGCGGCTGTTCGCCAAGCACCGGCTGGACGGCGCACTGCGGGGCTGGAGCATCGGCGCCGGCGCGCGGGTGCAGAGCGATGGCTATGTGACCGCTGGCGACGTCACGTCGCGCCAGGGCGGGTATGCGGTGATCGACGCCATGCTGGGCTACCGCATCGACGCCAGGTACTCGGTGCAGGTCAACGTGAACAACGTTCTGGACAAGGTGTACTACGCCAAGTTCGCGCCCAACGCCCGCTACTTCAACAACTACTACGGCGACCCGCGCAACGTGGTGGTGTCGCTGCGCGCCAACTTCTGACACGGGGACTGTAGACCACCACCCTCCCCCTCCCCCAGCATCCCTCATCCCGGTTGCCGCTCTGGCACCTCTGACCGCGGCCGTCCCCATTCCGTTTTCTTCAACCCAACCATGACTGTCATGAACCACCCTTCACACGCCCGCCACGCCCGCCGTGCCGACCTGCACTTCGCCCCCAACCGCCTCGCCCGCCTGGTCCGGCAATGCCTGGGCGCGGGCTTTGCCATCGCCGCGGTCGGCGTGGGCGCGCAGACCGCCAGCAAGACGGCCATGGACGAGGTGGTCGTCTCCGACCAGGCCGAGGCCATCGGCGGCCTGCAAAAGACCTACTCCGGCGGCCAACTGGCGCGCGGCGGGGACCTGGGCCTGCTGGGCAAGGTCGATCTGATGAACGTGCCCTTCAGCACCACCAACTACACGTCCGAACTGATCCAGAACCAGCAGGCACAAAGCGTCTCCGACGTGGTGATGAACGATGCCTCGGTGCGCCCCATGGCGTCGCGCGGCGGCTTCGGCGACGATTTTCAGGTTCGCGGCTTCACCGTGGGCAATGGCGACCTCGCCATCAACGGCCTGTACGGCCTGGCCCCGTCCACGCGCATTCCCCTCGAAATGATCGAGCGCGTGGAAGTGCTGAAGGGCCCCGGCGCGCTGACGAGCGGCGTCGGCCCCAATGGCAGCGTGGGCGGCAGCATCAACACCGTGCTCAAACGCGCGGGCGACGCGCCGCTCACGCGCCTGACCAGCACCTACATGAGCAAGTCCAACTTTGCAGCCCACCTGGACGTGGGCCGCCGCTTCGGCCAAGACAACGAATGGGGCGTGCGCCTCAACGGTCTGGTGCGCGGTGGTGAAGGCACCACCGACAACGGCAAGCAGAACCTCAACCTCGGCTCCATCGCGCTGGACTACGCGGGCGCACGCACCCGCTGGTCGCTCGACGCCACCGCCACGCGCGGAGAGACCGACAACTTCCGCAACCACATCACGCTGCCCACCGCCGGCGGCATCCCTGCCGTGCCCGACACGCGCTCGGTCTGGTACCCAGGCACCGAACTCAAGGACAACTTCAAGCTGGTGACCTCACGCCTGGAACACGACCTCAACGACAGCACCACGGTCTACGGCAGCGTGGGCTGGTCCAAGCTGGATTACATGCAGGACTTCCCCGGCGGTTCGGGGCTGACCGCCAACGGCAACTTCAATGTGCGCAACGCGTGGTACGACCAGTACACCGACTCCAAGGCCGCCGACGTGGGCCTGCGCAAGCGCTTCAACACCGGCGCCGTCAAGCACACCGTGGCCATTGGCATGAACTACATGGCGCAGGAGACCGGGTACTTCTATGCCACCTCGGCCGGCACCAATCCGTCCAACCTGTACAACCCCGTTCCCGCCCCGGCCATGACGGGCGTGCGCGGCGCACCGGCCAAGAGCGTTGACAACCACCAGCACAGCTTCGCCATCGCCGACACCATGGGCTTCTTCAACGACAGCCTGCTCGTGACCGTGGGCCTGCGCCGGCAGACGATGGACTACGAAGGTTTCAACGTGGCAACGGGCGCATCGACCAGCCAGTACAAGGCCAGCAGCACCACGCCGTTGGCAGGCGTGGTGTTCAAACCCGCCAAGAACATCTCTGTCTACGCCAACTACACGGCCGGCCTCTCGCGCGGCAGCAAGGTGTCCGAGACAGCCACCCCCGCCTACGACAACGCAGGACAGACCATTCCACCCTTCAAGTCCAAGCAGATCGAAATGGGCGTGAAGGCGGACTGGGGCCGCATCACCACGCAGGCCGCGGTCTACGAAATCAAGCGACCCAGCGCCTACACCACGACGTCGGCCATCGATCCGAGCCTGAACCACTACGGCTTTGACGGCGAGCAGCGCAACCGCGGCCTGGAGCTGACGGCTTATGGTGAGGTGCAGCGCGGCCTGCGCCTGATGGCCAGCGTCGCCTTCACCGACGCCAAGCTCACCCGCACGCAAGGCGGCGTCAACCAGGGCAAGAAGGTCTCGGGTGTGCCTGAGCACAACTTCAACCTGGGCCTGGACTGGGACACGCCCTGGATGCAGGGCCTGAGCCTCAATGGCCGTGTCGTCAGTTCCTCGTCCGTATACCGCAACGCCGACAACACGCTCAGCACGCCGTCCTGGACGCGGCTGGACATCGGCGCACGCTACACCACCAAGCTGTCGGGCAAGCCGCTCGTGCTGCGCGCCAATCTGGAAAACGTGAGTGAAAAGGCGTACTGGATCACCGGCATCAACGGTTACTCCACCACCGGCCTGCCGCGCACACTGACACTGTCGGCCCAGATGGACTTCTGAGCACCCGGTTCGACCGAGAAACTCAGCTGAGGGCCACTGCTTGACCTGGTGGAGGCAGCGGCCCAATGCGAACGCTTCTGATCCCCGTACGCATGCAAAGCGCAGGTACGGGGACATTGCATCGAATGACGCCTTCTGGCGCGATACTCCCTGCCCTGAATCCAAGGACAACAACATGCAGGGAAACCCCCAAGTCATCGACTATTTCAAGGATCTGCTGCGCGGCGAGCTGGCCGCGCGCGACCAGTACTTCGCGCATTCGCGCATCTACGAGGACCAGGGCTTCACCAAGCTCTTCACCCGCCTCGACCACGAGATGCAGGAAGAAACCCAGCACGCCGACGCCCTGCTGCGCCGCATCCTAATGCTGGGCGGTCGCCCCGACATGCGCCCCAAAGAGTTCACGCCCGGCGAGACCGTGCCAGACATGCTGAAGAAGGACCTGGCCACTGAATACGAAGTGCGTGCGGCCCTGCAGCAGGGCATTGCACTGTGCGAAAGCGTGCGCGACTACGTGAGCCGCGACCTGCTGCTGCTGCAACTGCGCGACACGGAAGAGGACCACGCTTACTGGTTGGAGAAGCAGATTGGTCTGATCGACAAGGTGGGCTTGCAGAACTATCTGCAATCGCAAACGGTTTGATCTGCCGCCGGGCGCATGCACCTCCCGATGATGGACCCAGGGGAGCGATGACATTGATTTTTCGGGAAAGTCATCAACACCCAAACTGAGGAAGCGCCCGAGTTTCCGACATTGAAAGTTGGATTCGCGCGCCATTGCAGATGCGTTTGTGCAGATTGCTCCACTGATCTTCAGGCCCTGTTGGAGGTTCGGCGTGGGTCTTGAACAAACAGCAATGCCGACGCCGATGCCATGACTCAGATCGGCCAGCGGACACAGCAAAAGCCTGTCCAAATTGGACGCCAAGGGCGATCCTCTTTCCACAACCGAGCGAATACCATTCGCCCGCAAGCAGTCATTGACAGGATAGGTCTCGCATGTCGGTCGCTTGGTCTTCGCTCACATTCACTCCTCCGCTCGAGGCCCTCCAAGAACTCGCAGTGTCGTGGGGCTGGCTCCTTCGCGAGCCGTTCATACCGGGCTCTTTTCATCGCTCGGCGACGTGTTCATCGAGCCCGATTCCGGGGGCGTGTGGTGGTTGAACACAGGTATTGCCGAGCTGACGCAGGTAGCCGACTCCGTCGAGCATTTCGAAAGCCTTCTGAAATCGGAGCTGGCGGACGAGTGGTTCCTGCCGAACTTGGTCGAGCAGCTCCACGCTGCCGACAAGGTGCCCGGACCTGGCGAGTGCTACACGTTCGTCACCATGCCGATCTTCCGCGAAGGAAAGTACGAAGTTGACAATCTCAACCCGGCCCCAGCGCGCGAACACTACGGACTTACCGGCTCAATGCACAAGCGGCTGCGCGAGCTCGTGGACGGCGCGCACGTGCAAGTCAAGGTGGCCACGTCGTGACAAGTGTGATGACCAGCCGGCCGGCAGGACGCTGACAGAAGTAGCCGGTTGCGGCTTTTTGGTGCATCAAGTTGGAGGATCTGCTCGTGCATGATGCCAATGCCTGACGTTCGAGGTCAGCGGACGCTCGGGGCGGTCCGCTGCAACGCCCGGTTAGGTTTCGGGCTGCCGAACACCCTCTCGTGCCAGTACATGTGCGGCGCAGCAAACCAATACTCGTTTTTGGATGTCTGAAACTGAGCAAGCTGCCCCATCGGAATCTCGTAGCGACTGAACAATGAAAGCAGATCTCGCAGGGAGGCCTCGGACAGCCGAGAGCGAATTACCAAGATGTCTTGCTCCCAGCGCAAAAAGCCGGGGATCTCCGCAGCCCACTGGAAGAGGTGTTTCTCATCCAACTGTGAACCGAACCATATACCAGAGCAGTCTAGGTGAACCATGCGAAACCTAAGATGATGGGCGGCTACGAAGACCAGAATCGGCCAGGAGCAGCCGGAGGCGTGCGGGGGCCTTCAATCCCTCAAGCCTTTTGGCATCACGCTCGGATGCTCAGCGTAGATTGGGTCAAGCAACTCATGAGACAGCTTGCCAACATGTATGCCGATCAAGCGCCTGAAGGACTCAAGAGCCCGGTCATCCAAACGTGCCTCCGCTTCCAGTAGCGCCATCGAAAGTTGGCCTATAGCGGCTTCAAGAGGGGCAGCTATTGCTGCTGCGTCGCGTTGATCCATATTCGGTGCAAGGTTTGATGTGGCACTAGCGCGGAGCCTGCGAGGATACCTCCCTGCACAATTTGTGGCGCTATCCTCGGCCAAGACGTCTGCTTTGGGCCGAGGCTGTGTGAAAACCCCACCCACGATTGCGGCTCAAAACTAAAATCATGGGCACCCGATTCAAGCGAGGCGCCCATGAAGCGATTCATCGAAGGCGAAGACCGGCAACAGGTCACCATGCTACCGGAGTGCCTGGACGACTACATCACAGAGGACAACCCGGTGCGCGTTGTCGATGTGTTTGTCGGCGAACTGGATCTTCGGGCACTTGGTTTCGATGGGATCAATCCTGCGGTCACTGGCCGGCCTGCGTATCACCCGGCCGTACTGCTCAAGCTCTACATCTACGGGTACTTGAACCGCATCCAGTCGAGCCGCCGCCTGGAGCGAGAAGCCCAGCGCAATGTCGAGCTGATGTGGCTGACCGGGCGCCTTGCACCAGACTTCAAGACGAGGCTGTGTGAAAACCCAACCCTAAACCGCTGCTAAAAATTAAAATAACGGCACCCGATTCAAGCGAGGTGCCCCATGAAGCGATTCATCGAAGGCGAAGACCGACAACAGGTCACCCTACTGCCGGAGTGCCTGGATGATTACATCGCAGAGGACAACCCGGTGCGCGTTGTCGATGTCTTTGTCGAAGAGTTGGATCTTCGGGCCCTGGGCTTCGATGGGGTCAATCCTGCGGTCACTGGACGGCCTGCGTATCACCCGGCCGTACTGCTCAAGCTCTACATCTACGGGTACCTCAACCGCATCCAGTCGAGCCGCAGGCTGGAGCGCGAAGCCCAGCGCAATGTTGAGCTGATGTGGCTGACCGGGCGCCTTGCGCCGGACTTCAAGACCGTTGCGGATTTCCGCCGAAGCAACGGCACGGGCATCCGCAACGTCTGCAAGCGCTTCATCGCCATGTGCCGAAAGTTGAACCTTTTCTCACAGGCAATCGTGGCCATCGATGGCAGCAAATTCAAGGCCGTCAACAGCCGTGACCGCAACTTCACGCCCGGCAAGATCGAGGCCCGCCAGCAGCAGATCGAGCAGAGCATCCAGCGCTACCTGGACGCGCTGGAGACCGCTGACCGCACACAGCCCGCAGAGGTGGAAGCCAAGACGGAACGACTGCAGGAGAAACTAAAGAAGCTGCGCGATCAGATGCGGCGACTCTATGGTCTCAAGGAGCATCTAAAGAGCCTGCCCGATGGCCAGATCTCCCTCACTGATCCCGATGCGCGTTCGATGGCCACCCAGGCCAAGGGATCGGGCCTGGTGGGCTACAACGTGCAGACCGCCGTCGATGTCAAGCACCACTTGATCGTCGCGCACGAGGTGACGAACGTTGGCAATGACCGTGCACAACTGCACAACATGGCCTGTGCCGCAGACCAGGCTATGGGGAGCCAGGGCTTGCAAGCCTTCGCCGACAGAGGCTACTTCAGCGGCCCGCAGCTCAAGGCCTGCGAAGACGCTGGCATCACGACCTTCGTGCCCAAGCCGATGACATCGAACGCGAAGGCTGAGGGCCGCTTCGACAAAGGCGACTTCATCTACGTCGCCAAGGATGACGAGTACCAATGCCCCGCAGGCGAACGTGCGATCCACCGATTTGCAACGACGGAGAAGGGGCTACACCTGCACCTGTATTGGTCAAGCGCCTGCCCCAAGTGCCCGCTCAAAGCACAGTGCACGACCAGCAGCAATCGGCGCATTCGCCGCTGGGAGCACGAAGAGGTGCTGGAGCGCGTGCAGCAACGGCTGGACAGCAATCCCGAGGCGATGACATTGCGCAGATCAACGGTGGAGCATGTCTTCGGAACGCTCAAGCACTGGATGGGCTCGACGCACTTCCTGATGAAGACCCTCAAGCACGTGGGCACCGAGATGAGCCTGCACGTGCTGGCCTACAACCTCAAGCGGGTGATGAGCGTGATGGATATCGCGCAGACGATGCGGATGGTGAAGGCGTGAGGCCTTTGTTGGCTTTTACAGGCTGAAAAAGCCTTTAGGAAGGCGTCAAAAGGCTCCAGGTGCGCAAGAAACGGCCCTACAGCAGTGCTGCTGGAAAATGAGGCCCAGTGACGCGGTACGGGCTGGTTCACATGCTCATTGCGCGTTTCCACACAGCCTCGGCCCTAAGCCGACAGTAGCCATCCCGTCCCTAAAGCAGCCATTGATTCAGATTGATCGGCGCCCAAAGCGTACAGAAGGCGGGCAAGGTCAGCCTACTGGCACGCTATAGTTTGCGGACTTAACGCTTGCCGGATTTCGCAGAAGTTTTATAACTGGGCATTTAAACGGGTGCTTGCTTGCAAACCCATGCTGTAAGCACTTCCCGGAGGAATCAATGTCCAGAATATCCCGCACGGTCCAGTTTATCTCGCAGGCTTTGCGGGGTACGTCACGTTGGGCCTACTGCGCAATGCGAAGATGAACACAGCGCTTGCCACCTTTCTGGCGTCTGTTCTCACGATGGTGACCACCTTCGTGGCAGTTATTGCGCTGATCTCAAAGCCCCCACGGATGGAGCATTGGAAAGTCTGTACTTTGTCAGCAGCAGTGGTAGTTGCTGTCTGGGCCGCCAAAGGCATGGCGGACGGTACCGGGGCGATCAATTCGATTGCTTCTGCTGGCGGAATGCTTTTCCGTTTGTTGCCCGCTCTTTTGCGTTCGATATGAAGGGTGATCTGTGAAATTCAAAATTTGCGCGAGGCCCCACCCTTCACTCAACGGGACGCCTTACGGCGCCCCTCACGTCAGACGTTGAGCGTCCGCTTTCATCTGCCTCCTCAGACCGCTTCTGGCCGCTCCTGGCCGATAGCGGAAGTCTAGCCCCATCGCACGCCTGCAGGCGGCACCAACTAGGCGCCGACGCGTCGCGAGGCCGCTTTATTCTGGGTATGCCCTCGCTAGGCTGAATCTGGCCAAATGTGTGGGATGGTTGTCATTGCAGCCAATGGGGCAAACACCGACACTGATTCCATGCCCCCATCCATCCGCACCGTGGCGTGCCTGATCTACCCTGACGTCATGAGCCTGGACGCAGTCGGCCCGCTGCAGGTCTTCGGCTCAGCCAATGCCGAGCGCGCGGGCCACGGCCTGCCGCCGGCGTATGCGCTGCACTTGGTGGCGGAGGCCGCCGGGCCCGTCACCACATCGGCAGGGTTTGCGCTGGTGGCGGATGCCGGCTGGGCCACGCTGGACCTGGCGCAGCTGGACACCGTGCTGGTCGCTGGCGGCGATGGCGTCATGGCGCAACTGGACAACACCACACTCCAGCAATGGCTGCGCGGCGCAGAGCCGCAGGTGCGCCGCATGGGCTCGGTGTGCTCGGGCGCGCTGCTGTTGGCGCATGCCGGGCTGCTCGACGGGCTGCATGCCACCACCCACTGGTGCCGCACCGACCTGATGCGCCGCGACTACCCCGCGGTGCAGGTGGACGATGACTGTCTGCACACCTACGATGCGGCCAGCGCGGTGTACGGCCACCTGTTCACATCGGCCGGCGTCACGGCGGGTATTGACCTGGCGCTGGCGCTGGTGGAGGCCGACCTGGGCCGGCCCATGGCGCTGGCCGTGGCGCGGCGGCTGGTGATGTTCATGCGCCGCCCGGGCGGGCAGGCGCAGTTCAGCGCCCTGCTCGCGCCCGAAACCCGGCATGCGCCGCGGCTGGCGGCGCTGCTGGAATGGATCCCTTCGCAGTTGGGCGGTGACCTGTCGCTGGATGCGCTGGCCGAGCAGGCCTGCATGCC
This sequence comes from Acidovorax sp. LjRoot194, assembly GCF_964253015.1. Classification (NCBI taxonomy): domain Bacteria; kingdom Pseudomonadati; phylum Pseudomonadota; class Betaproteobacteria; order Burkholderiales; family Comamonadaceae; genus Acidovorax; species Acidovorax sp. LjRoot194. The sequence goes on from NZ_CAXUQB020000001.1 coordinate 3,959,965, forward strand.
GCCGCGCACGCTGACGCGCGTGTTCCAGCGCGAACTGGGTACCACGCCTGGGCGCTATGTGGAGCGCGTTCGGGTCGAGGCCGCCTCCAACCTGCTTTCGCAGGCCCAGGCATCGGTCTCCACCGTCGCGCGGCTGTGCGGCTTCGAGCACCCCGAGAACCTGCGCCGCAGCTTTCATAAGCACCGAGCCGTGAGCCCGCAGGCGTATGCGCAGCGCTTTGGCGCGGGGGCGCTGCTCGACTGACTCTCGCCCCACCGCGCCCTCTCTACCCCACCGCCCTTGCTTTGCGCCCCTGCGGCGCGCCACCGAAAGTCGATCCATGCTGCTCTTGCGCAATGCGTCCGTTCGCCTGCTGTTTGCGGGCCAGGCCCTGTACTGGGGCTGCTCCATCATCGGCATCACGCTCACCTCCATCGTTGGCGCGCGGCTGGCGCCCTGGCCGGTGCTGGCCACGCTGCCGCTGGCGCTGCTGGTGCTGGGCAACCTGGTGGCGGTGCAGCCGCTGTCGCTGTTCATGCAGCGCCGGGGGCGGCGCGCGGGGCTGCAGGCCGGCGCGCTCTTTGGTGTGGCGGGCGGGCTGGTGAGCATGGTGGGCGTGCAGTGGGGCAGCTTTGCGGTCTTCTGCGCGGGCACGCTGGCCATCGGCGCGTACCAGGCCTCGTCGGGCTACTACACCTATGCGGCGCTGGAGGCGGTCGACCCCACGCAAAAAGGCCGTGCTGCAGCCTGCGTGGTGGCGGGCGGCTTGTGCGCGGCGGTGTTTGCGCCGCCGCTGGCGCTGTGGTCGCGCAATGTGCTGACCACGCCGCTGGCGGGCGCGTACCTGGCCATTGCGGTGCTGGCCGCGCTGGGCTGGGCGGTGATGGCGCTGCTGCGCGAAGGCGTGGCGCCCAAGGCGGCGGCGGGCGGCATGGCGGCGATGCGCAGCCTGCTGGTGCGGCCCGGCCTGCGGGCGGCGGTGGTGATGACGGCCATCGGCCACGGCCTGATGATCCTGGTGATGAACGCCACGCCGCTGGCGATGGAGGTGTGCGGTTTTTCCGCAGCATCGGCCGCGCAGGTGATCCAGTGGCACGTGATCGGCATGTTCGCACCTGCGCTGTTCTCGGGTGTGCTGGTGGACCGCTTCGGCAGCCGCAACGTGGCGGCGGTGGGTGCGGCGTGCCTGGCAGCGAGCGCGGTGGTGGCGCTGTCGGGCATCTCGTTCACCGAGTTTCTGGCCAGCTCGTTTCTGCTGGGCACGGGCTGGAATCTGATGGTGATCTCGGGCACCACGCTGCTGGCAGAGAACCATGCCCCCGAGGAGCGCGGGCAGGCCCAGGCGCTGATGCAGCTGGCCAACGGCATCGTGGCGGCAATGATGTCTTTTGCCTCGGGCGCGCTGCTCAGCGGCGTGGGGTGGACGGCCATCAACGCGGTGGCGCTTCCGCTGCTGGCTGTGGCTGCAGGGCTGCTGTTTGTGCGGGGCCGGGGCGCTCCTGCCGCCGCGGGCTGATCAAGCCGCCGCCGAACGCTCGCGCACGAAGTCGATGAACCGGGCCAGGGCCGGGTTGTTGAGCGCGGCGGGCCACACCAGGCTGGTCTCGCACACGGGCAGCAGGGGCTCGGGCGCAACCTTCGGCGTCTTGACCCGCGCCCTGCCCGTGGCGGCCGGCCCGAACGCATCAGCCGCGCGGTACACGACGCCCTCGCGGCGGAACTGGGTCACGCTCTCGGGCACCCAGGCCACGCCCAGGCCGCCCCACACCAGGTTAACGATGGTCTGCATCTGAATGGCCTCTTGCGCCACCACGGGCACGCGCCCGGCCGCGTGGTAGAGCGCGAAGACGGTGTCGTGCAGCGAGGGGACGATGCGGCGCGGGAAGATCACCAAGGGCTCGGCCAGCACCTCGGGCAGATGCAGGCGCGGCGCCAGCGCCAGGGGGTGGCGTGCCGGCAGCGCCAGCACCAGCGGTTCCTCGGCCACGGTCAGGCGCGCGAGTTCAGGGGGCGCGAATCCGGGCGAATGCAGCATCAGCCCGGCATCGAGCTCGCCCCGGGAGAACAGGGCACGCTGCACGTCGCCCGTGGCCTCTACCAGCTCCAGCGACACCTGCGGGCACAGCACCCGAAAGTCGCGCACCCATTCGGGCAGCCGCTCGAAGCCGATGGTGGAGACGAACGCCAACCGCACCCGCCCCACCTCGCCCGCCGCTGCCGCACGCGCCCGCACCGGCAGCGCCTGCGCGCGCTCCAGAAAGTCGCGCACATCGGGCAGCAGCGCCTCGCCTGCCGGGGTCAACGCCACGCGGCGCCGCGTGCGGTCGAACAGCATCACGCCCAGTGATCGCTCCATCTGCGCGATGGCTTGGGTCAGCGGCGGCTGGGTCATGTGCAGGCGAATGGCGGCGCGGCCGAAGTGCAGCTCTTCGGCCACAGTCACGAACTGGCGCCAGGCGCGCACGTCGATGAGTGCTTCTTTCATTGCGGTGATGATCGATTGATATATTTTATATATTACTGAAGCCCGCGAAAGGGATTGGAAACGCCCGTCCAAACCTCGCATACTTGCACCCCGACAGCCGAAGACCCGTGCGCCCTCCCTGCGGCGTCTTCCCATTACAACGACTCACTCCCCACCAGGAACAACGCCATGGCAGACAGCAAGACCATTCCGATCCAGCCCATCAACCACCGCAGCGCCAACATCACGCAAGGCAAGTCGCGCGCGCCCAACCGGTCCATGTACTACGCCATGGGCTATGAAGAGGGCGACTTCGTCAAGCCCATGGTCGGCGTAGCCAACGGCCACAGCACCATCACCCCCTGCAACAGCGGCCTGCAGAAGCTGGCCGACGCGGCCATCGCCGGCATCGAGGAAGCCGGCGGCAACGCCCAGGTGTTCGGCACGCCCACCATCTCGGACGGCATGGCCATGGGCACCGAAGGCATGAAGTACAGCCTGGTGAGCCGTGAAGTCATCAGCGACTGCATCGAAACCTGCGTGGGCGGCCAGTGGATGGACGGCGTGCTGGTGGTCGGCGGCTGCGACAAGAACATGCCCGGCGGCCTGATGGGCATGTTGCGCGCCAACGTTCCTGCCATCTACGTGTACGGCGGCACCATCCTGCCGGGCCGCTACCAGGACAAGGACCTGAACATCGTGAGCGTGTTCGAGGCCGTGGGCGAGAACGCCGCCGGCAAGCTCAGCGACTTCGATCTGAAGGAGATCGAAAAGCGCGCCATCCCTGGCACCGGCTCGTGCGGCGGCATGTACACCGCCAACACCATGTCCAGCGCCTTCGAGGCCCTGGGCATCAGCCTGCCGTATTCGTCCACCATGGCCAACCCGCACGACGAGAAGATGAACTCGGCCAAGGAATCGGCCAAGGTGCTGATCGAGGCCATCAAGATGGACCTCAAGCCCCGCGACATCGTGACCAAGAAGGCCATCGAGAACGCCGTGGCCGTGATCATGGCCACCGGTGGCTCCACCAACGCCGTGCTGCACTTCCTGGCCATCGCCCACACGGCGGGCGTGGAATGGGACATCGACGACTTCGAGCGCATCCGCAAGCAGACCCCCGTGCTGTGCGACCTCAAGCCCAGCGGCAAGTACCTGGCCGTGGACCTGCACCGCGCAGGTGGCATTCCGCAAGTGATGAAGGTGCTGCTCAACGCCGGCCTGCTGCATGGCGACTGCATCACCATCAGCGGCAAGACCATTGCCGAAGTGCTCAAGGACGTGCCCGATGTGCCGCGTGCCGACCAGGACGTAATCCGCAACATCGACAACCCCATGTACGCGCAGGGCCACCTGGCCATCTTGAAGGGCAACCTCAGCCCCGAAGGCGCCGTGGCCAAGATCACCGGGCTGAAGAACCCTGTCATCACCGGCCCGGCCCGCGTGTTCGATGACGAGCAATCTGCGCTGGAAGCCATCCTGGCGGGCAAGATCGTGGCCGGCGACGTGATGGTGCTGCGCTACCTGGGCCCCAAGGGCGGCCCCGGCATGCCCGAGATGCTGGCCCCCACCGGCGCGCTGATCGGCGCTGGCCTGGGCGAAAGCGTGGGCCTGATCACCGACGGCCGCTTCTCCGGAGGGACCTGGGGCATGGTGGTGGGCCACGTGGCGCCTGAAGCGGCGGCGGGCGGCACCATTGCCTTCGTCAACGAAGGCGACAGCATCACCATCGATGCGCGCCAGCTGCTGCTGGAGCTGAACGTGGCGGAAGAAGAAATCGCCAAGCGCCGCGCCGCTTGGACAGCCCCCGCCCCGCGCTACACCCGCGGCGTGCAGGCTAAGTTTGCTTTCAATGCATCGAGCGCGAGCAAGGGTGCGGTGCTGGACGCTTACTGAACGTTATCGATGGATGTGCGGTTAGGCAGGTCTGGGAGTCAGCCCGCCTCGCCCCTCTGAAACAACAAAACGCCCATGGCACGTTGCCATGGGCGTCTTGTTTTTGGCAGCCTGAGGCTGCAACCTATCAGCTGACCCTGGGCCAGCAGCCTGCGCGACGGACGCACAGCCCCAGAGCCAGGCCGTGGCACGCCTCAGCGAGGCTTGCGCGGACGGATGCCCAGAGCTTCCTTGTGCTTGTTGATGCGGTCCTGCTTGCGCTGCTCCATCTTTTCCATCTCTTTACGTTTGGTATATCCGAAGGAATCAGCCCAGGCCCACCATAGGGTTGTCGCGGCTAAGCAACCCAGCGGCCACCACCAGGACATGGTGGCGAAGGGGCCGATTTCGAAGTACTTCAGCGCCAGCAAGATGAGTGAAAGGCCTAGCAGATACATCGCAGTCTCCAAAAATACCGTCAAACGCTCGATTGACCCGAGACACCGCCATGTCAACCCGAGTCACTACAATTCCATTAAAAGAACTGTAACCCAACCCACAGGAAAACCCACCATGAAGCGTACCCTCATCACTCTCGCGATGACACTGTCGGTTGCGGCCCCCGCGATGGCCGACCAGGCGCTGGCCACCGCCAAGAACTGCATGGCCTGCCATGCGGTGGACAAGAAGCTGGTGGGCCCCTCGTACAAGGACGTGGCGGCCAAGTACGCCGGTCAGAAGGATGCTGTGGACAAGCTGGCCGCCAAGATCATCAAGGGCGGCGCGGGCGTCTGGGGCCCGGTCCCCATGCCCGCCAATGCGCAAGTCAACGACGCCGATGCCAAGAAGCTGGCGGCCTGGGTGCTGACGCAGAAGTAACCACGACTGCCGGTCTGACGGCCACTTTGAGCCCGACGGCCTGAACCTCAGTTAAAAAAACAGCCGCGTCACTTGAAAAGGTGACGCGGCTGCTTTCATTGTGATTGGCCATGTTTCGGCGGCTGGCTGCTGGCCAGCTTCGCCTGCGGCTACACGATGGGTGTGACCACCTGATGGGCTTGATCACGCGTGCGAAGTTGATGCTCCAGCTGGCCCACATAGGCGGCGGTGGCGTTGTCTGACTCTTCAACGCGGGTGGCCAGGCGCTGCTCCAACGTATCGAGACGCGCCAGCACAGCGGTGTGGGCCTGGCCCTGCTGGATTTCCAGGAAGTGCCGCAGTTCAGTGAAGCGCGAGGCCTCGGCTTTGTCGGCCAGTTCACGCTGGACCTGCATTTCCTTGGTGTGGCGGCGTGTCTCCAGCAGCACGGAGCCCTGCAGCGACAGCACATAGGCCACGAAGAAGATGGCGAGCAAGGTGGTGAGGCCGAGCATCAGCAGACCCAAAGGCGCCTCGACCGTGGTCAGCCCGAGCGACACAGTGGTGGGGACGGCCAGCATCGGCCAGTTGAGGAAGGCCAGTGCGGCGATGGCCAGCACGACGAGGAACAGGACGGCAGAACGAAAGTGCATGGTGAAATCTCCGGTAGGCAGCGTGCGGCCTTGCCAGAATGGGCGGGCCGGTCACGCGGTGCCGCCGTTGTAACGCATGCCAATGGGGTTGGCGTGGCCGGGCCGGCGATTTCAGATGGTGTCCTACAGGGGCAGCGGGATGTGCCGGTTGTGAAGCTCCGACATCGCGCTTTTCGATCACATTGGCAGCGGCGTCGACCACTGGCGGTGGGTGAGCGACCGGGGTTTTGTGCCACTTCACATCGCTGCGCGATATGAGTGTCCACAAACCCCGCAAGCGCTGCGCGCTGGCGCCGTTACACGGCGCCTTCCGAATCGATTTGCCGCGGCTTCGATCACCGCTGGTAGGTGATCGACCCGGGTTTTGTGGCCACATCACATCGCTACGCGATATGAGTGGCCAAGAATCCTGCAAGCGCTCTGTGCGGGCGCCGTTGCACGGCGCCCTTCTCGATCAGTTGGCTGCAGCTTCGATCACGGGTGGCGGGTGAACTACTGGGATTTTGTGGTCACATCACATCGCTGCGCGATATGAGTGCCCACAAACCCCGCAAGCGCTGTGCGCTGGCGCCGTTGCACGGCGCCTCCTGGATCAATTGGCTTTGGCCAATTGGTCCAGGATTGCGGGGTTTTCCAACGTACTGGTGTCCTGCGTGATGGCCTCGCCCTTGGCGATGCTACGCAGCAGCCGGCGCATGATCTTGCCGCTGCGGGTCTTGGGCAGGTTGTCGCCGAAGCGGATGTCCTTGGGCTTGGCAATCGGGCCGATTTCCTTGGCGACCCAGGCGCGCAGTTCGTTGGCGATCTGCTTGGCTTCCTCGCCGGTGGGGCGCGAGCGCTTGAGCACGACGAAGGCGCAGATGGCTTCGCCGGTCACATCGTCAGGGCGGCCCACCACGGCGGCTTCGGCGACCAGGTCGGTCTTGGAGACCAGGGCCGACTCGATCTCCATCGTGCCCATGCGGTGGCCCGACACGTTGAGCACGTCGTCGATGCGGCCGGTGATGCGGAAGTAGCCGCGGTCGGCACTGCGCACCGCACCGTCGCCGGCTAGGTAGTAGCCCTTGAGCTCTTCGGGGAAGTAGGCCTTCTTGAAGCGTTCAGGGTCGTTCCAGATGGTTCGGATCATGCTAGGCCACGGCTTCTTGATCACGAGGATGCCGCCTGCGCCATTGGCGACGTCGTTGCCCGTTTCATCCACGATGGCGGCTGCGATGCCGGGCAGGGGCAAAGTGCAGCTGCCAGGCACCAGCGGTGTGGCGCCGGGCAGCGGGGTGATGACGTGGCCGCCGGTCTCGGTCTGCCAGAAGGTATCGACGATGGGGCAGCGCTCGCCGCCCACATTGCGGTGGTACCACATCCACGCTTCGGGATTGATGGGTTCGCCCACGCTGCCCAGAATGCGCAGGCTCGTCAGGTCGGAGCGCGCGGGGTGCACCGCAGCGTCGCCTTCGGCGGCCTTGATGAGCGAGCGGATGGCCGTGGGTGCGGTGTAGAAGATCGAGACCTTGTGCTTCTCGATCATCTGCCAGAAGCGGCCAGCGTTCGGGTACGTGGGGATGCCTTCGAACACCACCTGCGTCGCGCCCGCTGCCAGCGGGCCGTAGGCCACGTAGGTGTGGCCGGTGATCCAGCCGATGTCGGCCGTGCACCAGAACACATCGTCGGGGCGCAGGTCGAACGTCCAGTCCATGGTGAGCTTGGCCCACAGCAGGTAGCCGCCCGTGGCGTGCTGCACGCCCTTGGGCTTGCCGGTGGAGCCGCTGGTGTACAGGATGAACAGCGGGTGCTCGGCACCCACGGGCACAGGGGCACACTCGGTGCTCTGCCCGGCCAGGATCTCGTCGAAGGTCTTGTCACGCCCGGCCACCATGTGGCACGCCGTGGCGGTGCGCTGGTAGACGAACACGTTGCGGATGGTGTCGCAGCCGCCGGCGGCCAGGGCTTCGTCGATGATGGCCTTGAGCGGCAGTTCCTTGCCGCCGCGCATCTGGTAGTTGGCGGTGATCACGGCGACCGCGCCCGCGTCGATGATGCGCTCCTGCACGGCCTTGGCACTGAAGCCGCCGAACACCACGCTGTGCGTGGCGCCGATGCGCGCGCAGGCCTGCATGGCGATCACGCCCTCGATGGTCATGGGCATGTAGATCAGCACGCGGTCGCCCTTGGCCACGCCATGGGCCTTGAGCGCGTTGGCGAACTGGCTCACGCGGGCCAGCAGTTCCTTGTACGTGATCTTGGTGACCGTGCCGTCGTCGGCCTCGAAGACGATGGCGGTCTTGTTCTCGGTGGGCGTACCGATGTGGCGGTCCAGGCAGTTGGCGCTGGCGTTGAGTTCGCCGTCGTCGAACCATTGGTAAAACGGGGCGTTGGATGTGTCGAGCGTGCGGGTGAAGGGCTTGCTCCACTGCACGTTCTCGCGCGCCAGGCGGGCCCAGAAGCCTTCGAAGTCCTTGTCGGCCTCGGCGCACAGGGCGTCGTAGCCCGCCATGCCCGAGACGCGGGCGGCTTTGACGATGGCGTCCGACGGCGGGAACACGCGGTTCTCAACCAAAACGGATTCGATCGCGGATGTGGGCGCACTCATGGTGTTGTCTCCTGGTTTTTGATGGAATGGTCTGACAGGCACCGGCCGGCGGGAGCGGCTTTGCGCGCTCCGCGTCGCCTGCCCGCCTGTCTTTTCTGTGAATTGGGCGGTACTGTCGGACGCCGCACTTACAAGCCACTGACTGGCACGAAGCTTACAGAAAGAGCGCCCCCTGCGCGCCGCACCGCCATGAAAACTGCGTTGTGGCCTTCGCTGCCTGCGCCTTCGCCGCCAGCCGCTATCCCAAGGCCGGCGAGCGGTCATGCGCTTCTTCTAGAATCGCGCGACCCGATCCAACCCCACCTCCCATGTCCCTCCCCAAAAAATCCGGCACGCCGGTCGCTATGCGTCCCCTTCCTTCCTTGATCTTTGCCAGCCGCTGGCTGCAGCTGCCCCTGTACCTGGGACTGATCCTGGCGCAGGCGGTGTATGTCTTTCACTTCTGGGTGGAACTGGTGCACCTGATCGAGGCGGCGTTCGGCGACACCGCCGCGCTCAAATCGCTGGTGTCCAGCATCGGCTACAAGAGCGACTTCGAAGTCACCGCGCTCAACGAAACCATCATCATGCTGGTGGTGCTGGCGCTGATCGACGTGGTGATGATCTCCAACCTGCTGATCATGGTGATCGTGGGTGGCTACGAAACCTTTGTCTCGCGCCTGCACCTGGAAGACCATCCCGACCAGCCCGAGTGGCTGAGCCACGTAAATGCCTCGGTGCTCAAGGTCAAGCTGGCCACCGCCATCATCGGCATCAGCTCCATCCACCTGCTCAAGACCTTCATCAACGCCGCCAACTACGACACCAAGGTGCTGATGTGGCAGACCATCATCCATGTGGTGTTCCTGCTGAGCGCGCTGGCCATCGCGGCGACCGACCGGCTGATGGCGCACTCCGCGCCGCCGGCACGCCATTGAATTGAGAGACGGCGAGGTCCCTGGGGCTTGCAATCTTTCGGGGCAAGAGCAAGAGCAAGAGCAAGAGCAAGAGCAAGAGCAAGAGCAGGAGCAGGCGCTGGCGCTTGCTCCCTCGCAAAGCGCGAACTGAGCGGGAAGCCCCCCCGCTTGCCAGGCTCAAACTGCAACAGAACGCTTCACTGCCATCAAGTTTTAGATTTCGAGCTAGGCCCGTCATACCAGGCCGGCACTCTCACCGACACACAGCGATGCCTTGAATCCGGAGGCGCTGTCGCAAGCCTCCCAGTCGTTGCGCAGCGCATGAACCCGCGCGAGTTGCCGTACATCTGATTACGCATTGGCAGCCGACGAGAGGAACTTTGAGCCTTCCTCAACGCAGAATTCTGGCGCCACGCCAATGACCATTGGACGTGGGCACGCGGCACCCGCCAAACTTTTCTGCGCTTTTCCTCGAATCCCATGCACACCACGTTTTCTGCCCAGCGTTTCCTGGGTTTAGCTCCGCTTTTGCTGATCGCCTTGTTGGGATGCGGCCCCAAGCCGGACGCGGCCACAGCCGACGCCCCGGTGGCCCCTGCCGCCAACGCTGCCGCTGCCAACCCGGCAGCAGGCGACACTGCCGCCGAACCCGCACCTCCCGCTGCGGCAGACAACCTCAATGCCAAGCTGCAGACATACATCAACTGCTACAACCGGCTGGACGAGCGCGCCCACCGCACCATCAGCCGGTATGCCAGCTGGGTCAAGAACATGGCGGCAGGCCCCACCGGCAACGAAATGGTGGTCTATGGCCTGTATTCCATCTCCAGCGACGACGTGACCGCCTGCGCGGCCCAGTTCACGCAGGCAGCCGCCCTGTCCCCGGCCCTGCCCGCACTCGACGCCGCCGGCAAGAACTACATGGCCTCGCTCTCGGCCATGGACAAGCTGGTGGCCGACGCCTACACCTACTACGACCGCGAAAATTACAAGGACGACAAGTTCGCCAAGGGCAAGGCCATCCACGCCCCCCTGGTGGCCAGCTTCGAAAGCTTCGACCAGGCCAGTAGCGTGTTCTCGAAAGCGCTGGACGCCGAAAACGACAACCTGCTGGCCGCCCAGCTCGCACAGATCGAAAAGACCCAGGGCCGCAAGCTGCCCTACTACCAGATGGCGTTGATGAACAAGGCCAAGGGCTTGGCCGATGTGCTGGGCGACGAGACCTTCGATGCCTCCGCTGCCGCACCGCGCCTGCAGGCCTATGAAGCCATGGCCGACGAAGCCATGGCGTTCGCCAAACCGAACAAGGACGAGTTGCCCAGCGGATGGTCGAGCTTCGAGCGCAGCGCCGAAGACTTCCGCAAGGCGTCGAAAGAGCGCTTTCGGCGCGTGCGCGACAAGGTGCCCTACAACGACGGCGAGCGCATGATGCTCAAGCCCGGCAGCGGCTGGATGGTGGAAGGCAGCAGCGAAAAGCTGGTCAAGGCCTACAACGACCTCGTGAACGCCAGCAACGCGCTGTAGCCGCAGCACCCGGGCCGGGCACCTGCGCACGCGGGCGGCCCGGCTCCAAGATTTCTCCGCAATCGGTGGGCACAGTGCAGGCCATACCCACTTGCAGGAGAACTACCATGGCCCGATTTTCTGCCGCCATTGCGCCCACCACCACTTCGTCATCGCCGGCCGCGACAGTCGCACCACCGAGTTCAACACCCGCCAGCCGCCGTTTCGCCCTGAACGCCCTGGGCTCGCTGGGCATGGCCACCTTGCTGGGCTGTGGCGGCGGGGGCAGCGACAGCGATTCCACCGACACCGCCGGTAGCGGTAGCGGCACCAGCACGGGCACCGGCACGGGAACGACCACCGATACGGGCACCGGCACGACAGGAACGGGCACCACGACCACCTGCTCGGTCGTGCCGGAAGAGACCGCCGGCCCCTACCCGGCCGATGGCTCCAACGCCAGCAACAACACCTACAACGTGCTCGCGCTCAGCGGCATCGTGCGCTCGGACATCCGCACCTCCATCGGCTCGTCCACGCCGGTCAGCGGCGTGCCGTTCACCATCACCATCACGCTGACCAACACCAACGCCAGCTGCGCCGCGCTGTCGGGCTACGCCATCTACCTGTGGCACTGCACGCAGGACGGCAACTACTCGGTCTACAGCTCCAACAACATTGCCGACAACTACCTGCGCGGCGTGCAGGCCACCGATGCCAACGGCACGGTCACCTTCACCACCATCGTGCCAGGCTGCTATGCGGGCCGCATGCCGCACATGCATCTGGAGGTCTACCGCAGCCTCTCTGCAGCAAGCAATGCCAGCAACAAGATCAAGACCACGCAACTGGCCTTCCCCACCGCGCTGCTCAGCACCATCTACAACGCCAATGCGGGCTACAGCGCCAGCGTGCGCAACCTCGCGTCCATGTCGTTCGCCACCGACAACGTGTTCAGCGACGGCACCACGCTGGAGATGACCACCATGCAGGCCAACAGCGGTGGCGGGTACTCGGCCCATATCACGATCTCTGTGGCTGCATAGGCTCCCCCTGAGTCGCCTTCGGCCCCCCCGGAGGGCGACGCGCCCGATCGCCCGGCAATGCCGGTTCCATGGGTGCACGTGGCTGGGGCGCGCCGGTTTCGACCAGTGCGCGGAGCGTGCGGACCGTCGCTCCTCGCCAAGCGTCGCCAGCGCCGCTGCCGCCCACAACGGCTCACCAGTTCACCAATCCATGCGGGCCGCGACGGTCTCGCCTTTTTTCTTTTCTTCAACCACCTCAAGGAATCTGCACCATGCTTCTTCGTTCTCTTCACCACCGCAGCCTCGCCCGCGCAGCGCTCGTGGCCGTGCTCGCCGCAATGTCCGCGACACCGGTGCTCGCGCAACCCCAGGGCCGCCAGGGTCCGCCCGCGCCGCCGCCCGAGGCGTATGCCGCCTGCCAGGGCAAGGCCGAGGGCGCCAGCGTCACGCTGACCATGCCGGACGGCAAGTCGCTCGCGGGCACATGCCGCACAATGGACGGCACCCTGGTGGCCATGCCTGCGGGCGGGCCCGGCGGTGCAGGCGGCCCGCCGCCCGCACGCTGACCTCCTTTGAAGCCGTTTCGCTGTCCCGATGCCTTCACTCACCCTGCACCGCAAAGCCTTTCTGGCCCTGGCCGCCTTGCTGGTGGCCTTGCTGCTGATCTTTGCGGGGTTTTCGCGGCTGGGGCTGCAGCGCGGGCTGGGGCCGTACGTGGCCGAGATCGAACTCGCACGCATGGACTGGCTGGCAGAGCGCCTGCAGGCACACTACCTGCAGGTGGGTGGCTGGGACACGCTGCGCAACCAGCCCGGCCTGTGGGGCCGGCTCAGCCACCCGGGCGGCGGCCAGCGCAGGGCGGGTGGTGGCGCGGCCGACGGCTTCGCCCCGCCCCCGTCCATGGGCAACGCGCCCTCCGGCACCACTTCGTCGGCCGAGAGTGCCAACCCATTTGCGGGCCCGTACGGCGGCCCTCCCCGCGCCGCCACCGGCGAGCGCAGCGGTGGCTGGCAGCCCCCACCCCAAGGCGCCGCGCCGCCGGACGGGCCACCGCCCGACCAGCGCGGCAACAGCATGGGAATGATGGGCCCGTCGGCCGACGGCCGCCCGCCCCTGCCTCCGCAGCGCCACCCTGACGACCTCTACCCTCGCCTGGGCCTGGTCGACGCACAGGACCGGCTGGTCGCAGGCAGCGCACCGCAGCCGGGCGGCGCCCGCCTGGCCTTGCGGGGTGCCAACGGCGCGACCATCGGACACCTGGTGCTGGCGCCTCCCCAAGGGGTGCGCAGCGAAGCGGACCAAGCCTTTCTGGCCCAGCAGCTGGGCTTTGTGGTGTGGACGGGCCTCGCCGGCCTAGTGCTGGCGCTGCTGCTGTCCGGCTGGCTGGCACGGCGCTGGCTGGCGCCGGTCGATGCCCTGGCCAGCGGCGCCCGCGACATTGCACAGGGCCATCTCCACACCCGCGTGCCGGTGCACGGCCACGACGAAATGGCCCAACTGGCCCGCACCTTCAACACCATGGCCGAGCAGCTCGGCAGCATCGAGGCCTCGCGCCGCCAGTGGCTGGGTGACGTGGCGCACGAGCTGCGCACGCCCCTGGCGGCGATGCGCGCAGAGATCGAGGCCGTGCAGGACCGCGTGCGCACGTTCGACGACAAGACCGCGCTGCGCCTGCACCGACAGGTGATGCGCCTTATCCAGCTGGTGGGCGACCTGCGCGCCAGCCTGGACGCAGCGGGCACCAGCGCGCCGTCGGCCCAGGTGCCGGTGCACCCGCTCTCGCTGCTGTCCGAAGCCCTGGCCTCGATGCGCCCGCGCCTGGCGCAGGCCCGCATCGCCGTGGACACCATGGGCCTCGACGCGCTGGCCACGCAGTCGCCCGCGCCGCTGGTGCGGGGCGACGCGCAGCAACTGCACCAGGTGTTCCTGAACCTGCTGGAAAACAGCCTGCGCTACACCGATGCGGGGGGCCTGCTGCGCATCGCGGCGTTCGAAGCCGAGGCCCCGGGCGGCGCACCGCTACTGCGCGTGCAACTGGACGACAGCGCGCCGGGCGTCGCCGCACACGAGCTGCCCCGCATCTTCGAGCGCCTGTACCGGGCCGACACCTCGCGCAACCGCGACCACGGCGGCTCAGGCCTGGGCCTGGCCATCTGCCGGGCCATCGTGCTGGCGCATGGCGGCACCCTGGCGGCCGAGGCGTCGCCCCTGGGCGGCCTGCGCATCACGCTGGACCTGCCCCTGCTGGACAACTCCCCATCCACCCCGTGACATGACCCACCGCATCCTCGTCGTCGAAGACGAACCCGACATCGCCACCATCGTGGTCGACTACCTGCGCCACGCGGGCTACGCCGTCGAGCACCACGCCGACGGCCGCACGGCGCTGGCCAGCATGCTGGCGGCGCCGCCCGCGCTGACCCTGCTGGACATCATGCTGCCCGGCATGGATGGCCTGGAGGTGCTGCGCCAGGCCCGCCGCCACACACAGCACCCCATCATCATGCTGACCGCCCGCGTGGAAGAGGTGGACCGCCTCATCGGCCTGGAGCTGGGCGCCGACGACTACATCTGCAAGCCGTTCTCGCCGCGCGAGGTGGTGGCCCGCGCCAAGGCCGTGCTGCGCCGCGCCGCGGCCGCGCCGCCGCCGCCGCCGGGCACCACCACCACCGTGGCGGCGCTGGTACTCGACGAGCTGCACTGGCAGGCCACGCTGCACGGCACGCCGCTGGGCCTCACGCGGCGGGAGTTTCGGCTTCTGCAGGTGCTGGCCCGCCACCGCGGGCGCATCTTCTCGCGCGCGCAGCTGCTGGACCAGGCGTACGACGACACGCTCGATGTGAACGAGCGCGCCATCGACAGCCACATCAAGAACCTGCGCAAGAAGCTCAAGGCCGCCAGCGCCGACGGCAGCGACTGGATCCGCTCGGTGTACGGGGTGGGCTTTGCGCTGGACCCGAGCGCGACTGCGGGTGAGTGACAGGGCGCGCAGCGGGACGCACAGGCCGCGGCATGCGGGCAGGAGCGCCCGCGCAGGGGCTGCTTACGCAGACCCGCCAACACCGCACGCATCCCATCGACGCTGCCGCATCCCCAGTTGCTATCAATTAAATAGCTGGTAGCGCCCGTCCATCAAGCGGCAGGGCCATTTTTTACTGGGATGGATGGCGCCATCAGCCAAGAGTCCGGCCGATGTCTCACTTTGCCGCACGCAGCGCACCTACACCGCCGCAGACCAGGCACGGGTTTGATCGGACCACACATT
The DNA here is from genome assembly GCF_964253015.1 of Acidovorax sp. LjRoot194. Lineage (NCBI taxonomy): Bacteria > Pseudomonadati > Pseudomonadota > Betaproteobacteria > Burkholderiales > Comamonadaceae > Acidovorax > Acidovorax sp. LjRoot194. Next base: position 3,975,071 of record NZ_CAXUQB020000001.1, read on the forward strand.
GGTCCATCCTCCATACCGCCCCGATGCCCGCTACATCCTCTTCGACCCGCGCATCTGCGCCCCCCAAAGCCACAACCCCCCGCCAGCCCAGGCTGCCCGGCGGCCTGGTGTACGTCACGCCCGACATGCCCGGTCTGTCGCGGGTGCCCAGCGGCGAAAAGGCGTTTCGCTACCGCCAGCCCGACGGGCAGTGGCTCAAGGATGCGGAAGAGATCGCCCGTATCCAGCGCCTGGCCATCCCGCCGGCGTACACCGACGTGTGGATTTGCCCGCGGCCCAACGGCCACCTGCAGGCCACCGGGCTCGACGCGCGCGGACGGCGCCAGTACCGCTACCACGCGCAGTGGCGCGCGCAGCGCGACGAGGGCAAGTTCGAGCACATGCAGGCCTTCGGGCGTGCGCTGCCGCGCATCCGCGCCCGCGTGGCACGCGACCTGGCCGCGCACCGCAGCGGCCAGCCGCTGTCGCGCACGCTGGTACTGGCCACACTGGTGCGCCTGCTGGACACCACCTATCTGCGCGTGGGCAATGAGGAATACGCCGCCACCAACAAATCGTACGGCCTGACCACGCTGCGCACGCGGCATGTGCAGGTCAAAGGCAGCCAGCTGACGCTGCGGTTTCGCGGCAAGAGCGGTGTGCAGCAGGAGGCCGAGCTGAGCGACCCCCGCGTGGCACGCGTGGTGCGGCACTGCCAGCAGCTGCCAGGGCAGGAGCTCTTCCAGTACGAAGATGAGGACGGCACCCCGCGCACCGTGGGCTCGGGCGACGTGAATGACTACCTGCGCGAGATCACGCACGGCGCGTCCGACACCGACGGCGATCACTTCACCGCGAAGGACTTTCGCACCTGGCACGGCACCACGCAGGCGCTGGAGCTGACGCGCCTGGCGTGCACACAGGCCGACGCCGCAGACCCCGCCGACAAGAGCGTGCGCTACACCGCCAAGACCATCCTCGCCGAGGTGGCGCGCCAGCTGGGCAACACGCCCGCCGTGTGCAAGAAGTCGTACGTGCATCCCGCGGTGCTGGAGCTGGGCTCGCGCCTGGCATCCGACGCCGGGCCCGGCATGCAGGACGTGTGGGACCGCATCGGCGGCAGCGCGTCGCCACGCGGCCTGAGCGCGGCAGAGCGCCGCTTGCTGGCGTTCTTGCGCAAACCGCGCAAGACACCCAAGACGCCGAAAGCCTCCAAAGCCGGCAAGGTACAGGTGCGCGCACAAGCCAAGGCATAGGTGACACGCGGGAGGCAGGCACGCAGGCAATTTTCGTCAACAGGCTGCGGGGTGTCGCGCAGGTGCCGCGCGCCCCCTGATGCCGCAAGCCGCATCGCTAAACTGCGAAGCTGCGCTTTTCTCCACCGCCCTTCAGCCCGGCCCTGCGCACAGGCCGGCTCCGTTCATCTGCAGCCTGCCGCCATGTCCACAGACACGCTTTCCACGCCAGAGTCCGCGAATCTCCTGGCCGACCGCCACCAGCAACGCCCCTTCCTGAGCCTGCCCGAACGCGAAGCCATCAACCGCGGCCGCTGGTTCGCCGCGCTCACGCCATCGCTGCGGCACGACATCTTTCGGCTGGGCCGCGTCACACGCTACACCCACGGCCAGATGATCGTAGAGCAAGGCGACCTGGCGCAGGACTGGTTTGCGTGCGCGAGCGGCGCCATCCGGTTTCGGCGCACCACGCCGTCGGGCAAGCAGGTGACGCTGGCCTATGTGGAGCCCGGCATCTGGGTGGGCGAGGCCGAGGTGCTGCACCGCGGCCCCAACACCTACGACGCGCACGCCCATGGCCCCACCACGGTGCTGAGCGTGGCCGAGGGCGTGTTCCGCCAGTTGCTGCGCGAACATTCGGAGTTCGGCGAGGCGCTGCTCACGCTGCAGGCGCGCCGCATGCGCTACCTGTACTGGATGATGGAAGACATGGCCACCCTGCCCCTGCGCGCGCGGCTGGCCAAGCAGTTGCTGCACGTGCTGCGCCGCTTCGGCGAGCGCGCCGCCGTGCCCGGCCAGCGCGGCGCCATCGGGCTGTCGCTGGTGCAGGACGAGCTGGCGCAACTGCTGGGCGGATCGCGCCAGCGCATCAATGTGGAATTGAAGTGGATGGAGCGCGAAGGCATCATCGGCATCCACCAGCGCAGCATCGTGGTCTACCAGCAGGAGCAGCTCGAAGCGCTGGCGCAGCAGGAAGCGTCGCAGCACGGTGACTGACGGTCACGGCACTGCACGAACGCAGGACTGGCGAGGATGACGGATATCGGGCCAACAGTGTGCGGCCCCGATACTCTGGCGCTTGTTGCGCCCCCGGCCTGCGATCAACGCCCGACCATGTGGCCCGGCACCACCCACTGGTCGAACTGCTCGCCCGTGACGTGGCCCGAGGCCACAGCCGCTTCGCGCAGGCTCGTGCCTTCCTTGTGCGCCTTCTTGGCAATATAGGCCGCCTTGTCGTAGCCGATGTGGGTGTTGAGCGCGGTCACCAGCATGAGCGAGCGGTCCACCAGCTCGGTGATGCGCTCGCGGTTGGGCTCGATGCCCACGGCGCACTGGTCGTTGAAGCTCACCATGCCGTCGGCCAGCAGGCGCACGCTCTGCAGGAAGTTGTGGGCCACCATGGGGCGGAAGACGTTGAGCTCGAAGTTGCCCGAGGCACCGCCGAAGTTGATGGCCACGTCGTTGCCGAACACCTGGGCAGCCAGCATGGTCACCGCCTCGCTCTGCGTAGGGTTGACCTTGCCGGGCATGATGGACGAGCCAGGCTCGTTCTCGGGGATGCTCAGCTCGCCGATGCCGCTGCGCGGGCCGCTGGCCAGCCAGCGCACGTCGTTGGCGATCTTCATCATGCTGGCCGCCAGCGTCTTGAGCGCGCCGTGGGCGTGCACCAGGCCGTCCACCGAGGCCAGGGCCTCGAACTTGTTGGGCGCGGTGACGAAGGGAAGGCCCGTGAGGCGCGCCAACTCTGCGGCGGACTGCTCGGCATAGCCCTTGGGCGCATTCAGGCCCGTGCCCACCGCCGTGCCGCCCAGCGCCAGTTCATACAGGTGGGGGAGCGCGGCGCGCACATGGCGCTCGCCATGGTCCAGCTGCGCCACGTAGCCCGAGAACTCCTGGCCCAGCGTGAGCGGGGTGGCATCCTGCAGATGGGTGCGGCCGATCTTGACGATGCCATCGAAGTCCTGCGCCTTCTTCGCCAGCGTGGCGCGCAGCTTGGCGATGGCGGGCAGGAGCTTGTGCGTGAGGGCCTCCACCGCGGCCACGTGCATGGCGGTCGGGAACACGTCGTTGCTCGACTGGCTGCGGTTCACGTCGTCGTTGGGGTGGACCAGGCGGCTTTCGCCGCGCTCGCCGCCCAGGATCTCGCTGGCGCGGTTGGCCAGCACCTCGTTGACATTCATGTTGGTCTGCGTGCCCGAGCCCGTCTGCCACACCACCAGCGGGAACTCGCCCGCGTGCTGGCCGGCGATGACCTCATCGGCCGCAGCCACGATGGCGTCGGTCTTCTTGGCATCCTGCAGGCCCAGGGCCTGGTTGACCACGGCCGAAGCGCGCTTGACCTGGGCCAGCGCCTTGATGATCTCGCGCGGCTGCTGCTCGCCCGAAATGTCGAAGTTCTGCAGCGAGCGCTGCGTCTGCGCGCCCCAGAGCTTGTCGGCAGGGACCTCGATAGGGCCAAAGGTGTCGCGTTCGGTACGGGAGGTCATGGGCAGCGGTTCTCCAAGAAAAAAACAGAAAGCGGGCGGGCAGACGGCGGGGCCCCGGCGAGGCCGCGATGGGGACCGGGGGGAGGGCTTGCGTCTGACGCCCAAGAGCAGCCGGAACACCGGCGCGCCCGGCAGCATAATGCAAAAACGAACCATTCTCATTTGTTAGCCTGGATGGCCTGTGCACGAGCATGGCGCGGCCAGTGTGCGGCAAGCCCCGCCGCAGCGGGCAGCCGACCGCGCCGCCACCACTGCTGGTGGGGGCATGGTCGGCGAACGGTCCCTTCAGCACCACCCAGCCCGCCAAGCCCCCACGCCAGCGCACCTTCGCACCGGTCTATACACTCCGACGTGCGCGACCGTGCCCTGCCCCCTGCATGGCGCTGCCGCTGCGTATCTGCCCTGGGCCCCTTGACGGCGCCGCGCGCCCGATGCACCCTGCCCACTCCATCACAGCTTTCTTCGCACCATGAACACGTTCATGCCCTCCAGCTACAACCTGTTCGTGGTGGCCGCCTCCTTTGCCATTGCCATGCTGGCGTCTTACGTGACGCTGGACCTGGCGCGCCGCGTGCGCACGGCACAGCGCCGCGTGGGGCTGGCCTGGTGGGCCGCAGGCTCCATCGTCATGGGCACGGGCATCTGGGCCATGCACTTTTTGGGCATGCAGGCGTTTCGGCTGCCCATCGAGATCGGCTTTGCCGGCGGCCCGACCCTGCTGTCGTGGCTGGCCGCCGTGGCCGCGTCGGCCATGGCCCTGCAACTGGCCAGCCGCGAAAACTTTGGCCGTGTGCAACTGGCCATGGGTGCGCTGGTGATGGGCGCCGGCATCAGCGGCATGCACTACATCGGCATGGCGGCGATGGAGATGGCGCCGGGCATCGTGTGGGACCCGCTGCTGGTGGCGTTGTCGGTGCTGATCGCGGTGCTGGCATCGGCCACGGCCTTGCTGATCTTCAAGCTGCTGCGCCGCGTGCAGCCCGGGCAGCGCCTGGCGTACCAGGTGGCCGCATCGTTCGTGATGGCGGTGGCCATCTGCGGCATGCACTACACCGGCATGGCGGCGGCCAGCTTTGCCAAGGGTGCGGTGTGCCTGAGCGCGGGCCAGCTCGGCGGCCCGGGTCTTACGGCCATGGTGCTCATGGCCACGGGCATGCTGTTGGTGAGCACGCTGTTCACCTCCATCCTGGACGCGCGCCTGCAGGCCACGGCCGAGCGCCTGACGAAGTCGCTGACCGACAGCAACACCCGCCTGCAGGCCGCCAATGACGAGCTGCAAAAACGCGCTTTCGCCGATGCGCTGACCGGCCTGCCCAACCGGCTGCTGTTCGAGGACCGCTTGATCCATGCACTCCTTCGGCTGGACCGCACCAACCACCACCGCGTGGAAGACCGCCTGGCGGTGCTGTTCGTGGACCTGGACGGCTTCAAGCCCATCAACGACTCGTTCGGCCACGCGGCGGGCGACGTGATCCTGCGCAGCGCGGCCGAGCGGCTGCAGCGCCAGGCGCGCGAGTCCGATACCGTGGCCCGTGTGGGCGGCGACGAATTTTTGATCCTGCTCGAAGACGTGACCGACGTGGCCGCCTGCGTGACCATGGCCAACCGGGTGCTCGCGGCCCTGTCGGAGCCGTTCGAGGTCTCGGGCAAGAAGGTGCAGATCGCGTGCTCCATCGGCATCGTGGTGCATCCCGACCATGGCGAGCGCGGCAAGCTGGTCGCCAATGCCGACGCAGCCATGTACGCGGCCAAGCGTGCCGGGGGCGGCTGCTATGCGCTGTTCGAGCCGCACATGGGCTCGGACGCATCCGAACAATTGGAGCTGCAAAACGACCTGCGCCAGGCCATCGACCGCGGCCAGCTGGCCCTGCACTACCAGCCCAAAATCGACGGCACGCGTGGCCAGATCAGTGGGGTGGAAGCCCTGCTGCGCTGGAACCACCCCAAGCACGGCATGGTGAGCCCGCTGGTCTTCATCGCGCTGGCAGAGCGCTTCGGGCTGATCGGGCGGCTGGGCAACTGGGTGATCAACGAAGCCTGCCGCCAGACAGCCGAGTGGGCCGACAGCGGCCTGCGCATGCGGGTGGCCATCAACCTGTCGGTGCACCAGCTGCGCGAGGCCGGGCTGGCCGAGCGCATCGAGCAGGCCCTGCTGCGCCACGGGCTCGATGCCTCGCAGCTGCTGTGCGAGATCACCGAATCGGTGGCCATGGAGGACATCAAGGCCACGCAGCGCACCTTCGAGGGGCTGGCGCGCATCGGGGTGTTCCTGTCCATCGACGACTTCGGCACCGGGTATTCGAGCCTGAACTACCTGCGCCAGCTGCCGGCGCAGCAGCTCAAGATCGACCGGAGCTTCGTGAACGACCTGGAAAGCAGCGAAGACGCCCGCGCCGTGGTGGCTGCGGTGGTGAGCCTGGCGCATGCCCTGGGCCTGCGCGTTGTGGCCGAGGGGGTGGAGACCAGCGGCCAGCGCGACATTCTGCTGGGCATGGGCTGCGATGAACTGCAGGGCTTCTTCTACGCCCGCCCCATGCCGGCCAACATGCTGCTGGCATGGTCGCAGGGCGACAAGCCCGCAGGCAGCGCGGACTTCACGCCGTCCGTCATCGGGTCGCTGCCGGATCTCTGACCTGGCCCCTGCACTCTGATCTGCAGGGGGCTCCGGCGAAGATGGACGACGCCCATGTCAGCGCCGCCTGACATGGCGCAGCGCGTGGCGCGCAGACGATGGAGTGATTGCGGTTCTCCCGCCCCGCAGCGTGGCCCCTCCGGCCCGTAGCGCCTCATCCATCCATCGATCGGAGCACACCATGGCCACCAGCAGCCTTCTCGGCATCGACAGCGACAACCTTCCGCCCGCCCACAGCGCGACCGGCATCGACAGTCTGGGCCCCAGCGATGCGTCCGACTCGGGCAGCGACAGCGCAGGTGCCTACAGCGCCGACTCCGACAGCGACACCGACCGCTTCGGCACCGGTGAGCGCAGCAGCGTGAACCCCGGCACGGAGCCCACGGCCCGCGACATCCTGCCCGACCATGTGGAAACCATGGCCACCGGCGGCCCCGGCGAAGACGACGCAGATCCCGATGACGGCATGGTCGGCGACGACGAGGGCCAGGACGTGGACACCGAGCGCAGCAACCGCGAGGCCGATGCCCCCTTGAGCGCGGACGACTTGCCCGGCGGCAACGACACCGATGACGCGGTCGAGGCCGACGAGGACGAGGCGAACGGCACTGCATAAAGGCCCGTCCAACCCGGTGGCAAGGGCCACCGGTGGGCACCTGGGAGGGCCACTAAGGCCGAACACAGGTGCCGGCCTTTGGCCTCGCCTGGGACGCCTCGGGTGGGGGTCTGTCAAAATACGGTCCGCCTGCCTTCGGCAGTGCGGTCTGCGGCCCAGCGCTGGTTGCCAGGCGGCGCATGCGGGGGGTGGGAGAGGGACGCATCAGCGTCCTCCATAAAAGACTCCCCCACGAACCGCCATGACCACCTCCATCCGCCAGGACGATCTCATCGAATCTGTAGCTGCCGCGCTGCAGTACATCAGCTACTACCACCCTACCGACTACATCGCCCACCTGGCCCGCGCCTACGAGCGTGAGCAAAGCCCCGCGGCCAAGGACGCGATCGCACAGATCCTCACCAACAGCAAGATGAGCGCCACCGGCCAGCGCCCCATCTGCCAGGACACCGGCATCGTCAACGTGTTCCTGAAGGTGGGCATGGACGTGCGCTGGGAAGGCTTCACGGGCAGCCTGGATGACGCCATCAACGAAGGCGTGCGCCGCGGCTACAACCACCCCGACAACACGCTGCGCGCCAGCGTGGTGGCCGACCCGCAGTTCGACCGCAAGAACACCAAAGACAACACGCCCGCGGTGATCTTCACCGAGATCGTGCCCGGCAACACCGTGGACATTACCGTGGCGGCCAAAGGCGGCGGCTCGGAGAACAAGTCCAAGATGTACATGCTCAACCCCAGCGACAGCGTGGTGGACTGGGTGCTCAAGACCGTGCCCACCATGGGCGCCGGCTGGTGCCCGCCTGGCATGCTGGGCATCGGCATCGGCGGCACGGCAGAAAAGGCCGTGCTGATGGCCAAGGAAAGCCTGATGGACGACCTGGACATGTACGAGCTGCAAGCCAAGGCCGAAGCCGCCAAGACCGGCGGCCCCGCGCTCGACAAGGTCGAGGCGCTGCGCCTGGAGCTGTTCGAGAAAGTCAACGCGCTGGGCATTGGCGCCCAGGGCCTGGGCGGCCTGACCACCGTGCTGGACGTCAAGATCAAGATGTACCCCACGCACGCGGCCAGCAAGCCGATCGCGATGATCCCCAACTGCGCTGCCACGCGCCATGCGCACTTCGTGATGGACGGCTCGGGCCCCGTGTACCTCACGCCACCCAGCCTGGACCTGTGGCCCAACGTGAACTGGACGCCCGACTACAACAAGAGCAAGAAGGTTAACCTGGACACGCTGACCAAGCAAGAAGTGGCCAGCTGGAAGCCCGGCGACACCCTGCTGCTGAGCGGCAAGATGCTGACCGGCCGCGATGCCGCGCACAAGCGCATCCAGGACATGCTGGCCAAGGGCGAGAAGCTGCCCGTGGACTTCACCGACCGCGTCATCTACTACGTGGGCCCCGTGGACCCGGTGAAGGACGAGGCCGTGGGCCCTGCCGGCCCCACCACCGCCACGCGCATGGACAAGTTCACCGACATGATGCTGGAGCAGACCGGGCTGATCGCCATGATCGGCAAGGCCGAGCGCGGCCCGGTGGCCATCGAGTCCATCAAGAACCACAAAAGCGCCTACCTCATGGCCGTGGGCGGCGCCGCCTACCTGGTCAGCAAGGCCATCAAGACCGCCAAGGTCGTGGGCTTCGAGGACCTGGGCATGGAAGCCATCTACGAGTTCGACGTGGTGGACATGCCCGTGACCGTGGCCGTGGACTCCGGCGGCACCAGCGCCCACATCACCGGCCCGGCCGAATGGCAAAAGCGCATCGCCACCGGCGAGTTCAAGGGCATCGAAGTGGCTGGCGCCTGACGAATTGCCTGGCAGAGCCAGCGCGTTGCGCAACCTCGCAAAGACCGCCTTCGGGCGGTTTTCTGTTGATGGGGTGTGAAAAGGCAAGTGAGCCTCCGTGAGGTCCTTGCCGCAGAACGCACGGCCTACGCGGTCTGGTCGGCGTAGGCGGCGTGGTGCAAGGCGCGCGAGCCGATCCATATTCCAGCCTCAACCCGACTTCCCCATTGCCATGCCCTGGGTTCGCCAAGTGCCCGCCGCTAGGCCGCCATGGGCCTCGCGCTGCGTACCCACAGCTTCCTTTCTACAATCCAGGTCTTTGTCCAATCCATGGGCCGCTCAATGCCGCTGACTTCTTCTCCTATTGGTGTGTTCGACAGCGGCGTGGGTGGGCTGAGCGTGCTGCGTGCCCTGCGGGCCGCCCTGCCCAACGAGCGCTTCGTGTACCTGGCCGACAGTGCCAACGCGCCCTACGGAGAGCGTGGCGATGCCTACGTGAGCGCACGCACGCACGCCATCACCCGGTACCTGCGCGAGCAGCACCACATCAAGGCGCTGGTGGTGGCCTGCAACACCGCCACGGCGGCTGCCATTCATGAAGTGCGCAGCAGCTACCCCGATCTGCCGTTGGTGGGGCTGGAGCCGGCCATCAAGCCTGCGCTGGCGGTCACTCAAACAGGCAGGGTGGGCGTCATCGGCACCCGGGGCACGCTGACCAGCAGCAAGTTCGGCAAGCTGCTGGCGTCGCTGGACGGCCAAGCCCAATTTGTGGTGCAGCCGTGCGACGGTTTGGCCCATGCCATCGAGCGCAGCGTCGACCTGCCCGAGCCCGCCCCGGGCAGTGCGGTCGGCGCCACCGAGACCGGCGCGCTGTGCGAGCGCTACATCCACGCGATGGGCGAGTTCGGCACTGCACCCGGGCAGATAGACACGCTGGTGCTGGGCTGCACGCACTACATCTTCGTGGCGCACGAACTGCGGGCGCTGGTGGGGCCCGGCGTGCAATTCATCGAGACGGGAGAACCCGTGGCGCGGCAGACGCGGCGGCTGCTGGAGTCCGCGGGCCTGCTGCGCAACGCCCGCGCTGGCGCCCTGGCGCATGCGGCTGAGTATCCGGATGGTGGGGCTGCTGCTGATGCCGAAAATGAGGGCCCAGACGAAGCCCTGTCGGACGTGCCGAATACGCGCCTGCTGACGACCGGGTCCGTGGCCATGCTGCAAGCCGGGGCGCAACGCTGGCTGGGGCTGCCTGCGGATTGCTGTTCTACTGTTTCAGTACCCTGAGGCTTCAAGCCCGGCCCCGGGCGGCGGATCGCAGGTCGCACCGCCATCCGACTTCAGGCTTTTTAAGTACCTACCGCACGGTGGACGGTCGCTAGCAGCTATTAATTTTGTAGCAATGCGTTGGGCATAGCTTGCAGGCGCCCGTCGCTCACGCAGTCTCTGCCGCGCCCCACAGGCGTTCGCCCGACTGCTCCACGTGCGTGAGGTACAGCCGCAGGTCGAACTCGTACTGGTGGTAGTTCGGCTCCATGTGCGCACACAGCTGGTAGAAGGCCTTGCCGTGGTCCTTCTCGCGCAGGTGGGCCAGCTCGTGGACCACGATCATGCGCAGGAACTCGTCCGGCGCCTGCTTGAACATCGCCGCGATGCGGATCTCGTGCTTGGCCGCCAGCTTGTTGCCCTGCACGCGGGACACCGCCGTGTGCAGGCCCAGGGCGTGGCGCACCACGTGGATCTTGTTGTCGAACAGCACCTTGTTGATGGTGCCCGCGTTGCGCAGATAGCGCGCCTTGAGCTCCTGGGTGTAGTCGTACAGTCCCTTGTCGCTGCGCACCGCATGGGGCCGCGGGTACTTGCCCAGCAGCACGGCGCCCAGCCGGCCCTGCACCAGCAGCGCCCGGGCCTGGTCCTGCAGGGATTCGGGGTAACAGCGCAGGTAAGGAAGGTCGGTGGTCATCGGAAACAAGGCCTCGGGCGGTTCAGAGCCATCAGGCGTCATCGCCGACGGTGGCCCCGGTACTCCATCGAATCATCGCAAGGGGCGTCATGCGGCCCCAGAAAGCACAATGGCGCTGCCTTTCGCAACGCCATCGCTCGGTTGCCCGCGTTGTTCGACGGGCAGATCAGTGCAAATGCCGCGGACGACGGCCACCGCCGCCATGGCCGCCGCTGCCGCCCGCACCGCCATTGCCAGGGCCCCGCGGGGGCTTGCCGATCTCCAGCGAATTAACGAGCGCATCGAAACGCTGGCTGAAGAGCTTGTCGATCTCGGCCACCACGCCGCCGAGCTCGGCGCCATCGAAGTGGCGCTCCATCATGTTCACGACATCCTGCACCAGCAGGTCACGTTGCACCTGCATGATGGCGGCAGGCGTGGGCCCCACGAACAGCATCACGAAGTCGTCGCGCGACTCGGCGCCCTCGCCTTCCTCTTCCTCGTCGAAGTCAGCGTCGTAGAACGTGACTTCGATGGCTGCACCCAGCTCGGCCAGCTCATTGAGGTTCATGCACATTTCGTCCAGCGACTGGCGAAAGTCTTCGTCGCCGCGCACCGTCCAGCAGACCTGCAGCAAATGCTCCTGCGCGTCGAACCGGATGCCCGGCTCTTCTTCATAAGCGCTGGCTGCACCGTCGGCCAGCGAACGGGCTCCGGCGTACTTCCACAAGGGCTTGAGCGCCTCCTGCAGTTGCTCGAAATTGGTATCGGCACGCAACTGGACCTGCCCGTGGACATGGATCTCGAAGGGAACGTTGTAACTTGACATGGGATGGGCCTAGAAACGGCAGTGGGATGCGCGAGCCGATGCGGCTGTCGGGGTGCAGGCGAGGCGGCGCGATACAGAGCGGCCGCACCCGCTACAACGGACGCAACCGCTGGCGCTGTGTGCTTCACGGATGAAGGCGTAGGAAACAGGCGAAGTGAGCATCCATGCGGCCTATGAGAGGTGAGCAAGCAAGCGGTCCATTGCCATTTTCAGGTTCATCGTCGTGGTGCCCCGAGCCGGGGTCGAACCGGCACGCCCCTTTTCAGGAAAGCGGCGGATTTTAAGTCCGCAGTGTCTACCAATTTCACCATCGGGGCGCCGGTTGCCCAACGCACACCTGCGTTGCAGCGTAACCCGGGCGACGCATGCGCGCAATGCCCTGTTTCTTGGAGTTGCGGGTCTGTAGCAACATGCCAGGACCTGCACCGACCAAGAAAAAAGGGAAGCCGAAGCTTCCCTTTGGAATATGGAGCGGGAAAAGAGTCTCGAACTCTCGACCTCAACCTTGGCAAGGTTGCGCTCTACCAACTGAGCTATTCCCGCATTTGCTGTGATTCTTGACGCTTCCGTCAGTGCGAATCAGCAAGCCTCAAATTATATCGCCATTTTTCAGCACTGCAAATTTGCAAGCCGAAAAATTTACCAATTTCTTCACCCTGACAGGCCCTGCCAGAAGCAAGGACCACTTCCGGGCTTGGGCAGTCAGAAAACTGCAGAGCCCGGAATATCTGGAGGCGCGGTCCGGAGTCGAACCGGACTAACCGGATTTGCAATCCGGGGCATAACCGCTTTGCTACCGCGCCAGGAATTCACATTCCTCTGACAAAAAAGGGAAGCAAAAGCTTCCCTTTTTGTGGAAATTGGAGCGGGAAAAGAGTCTCGAACTCTCGACCTCAACCTTGGCAAGGTTGCGCTCTACCAACTGAGCTATTCCCGCATTTACCGAAGCCTAACATTCTACAACGTTTGCTGCGATGGAGTGAATTGTAGCGCATTTTTTGGGGCTCTCCAAAAAATTTGCATCAATGTTTGAGGCCATCTCCCGACGGCGCCGGAGCACGGGCTTTTTCGGCCGCAGCCGCAGCCACTTCGGCCACCTCTTCATCCGTCAGCGGCTCGGGCTTGCGCTCCAAGGCCACTTCCAGCACCTTGTCAATCCAGCGCACCGGCACGATCTCGAGGCCGCTTTTCACGTTGTCCGGAATCTCCTGAAGATCCTTCACGTTTTCTTCGGGGATCAGCACGGTCTTGATACCGCCGCGCAGTGCGGCCAGCAGCTTTTCCTTGAGGCCACCGATGGCGGTGACTTCACCGCGCAGCGTGATCTCGCCGGTCATCGCCACATCGCCACGCACCGGGATGCCGGTGAGTGCAGAGACGAACGCTGTGGTCATCGCAGCACCCGCGCTCGGGCCGTCCTTGGGCGTGGCGCCGTCAGGCACGTGGATGTGGATGTCGCGCTTCTCGAACATGTCGTCCTTGATGCCGAGCAGGCGGGACCGGCTGCGCACCACCGTGCGAGCGGCCTCCACCGACTCCTTCATCACGTCGCCCAGCGAGCCCGTGCGGGTGATCACGCCCTTGCCGGGCATGGTGGCGGCTTCGATGGTCAGCAGATCGCCGCCCACTTCAGTCCATGCCAGGCCCACGACCTGACCCACCTGGTTTTGCAGCTCGGCACGGCCATAGGTGTACTTGCGCACACCCAGGAAGTCGGGCAGGTTGTCAGCAGTCACCACCACCTGGGGTTCCAGCTTCTTGAGCTGCAGTCCCTTGACGACCTTGCGGCAGATCTTGGACAGCTCGCGCTCCAGCGACCGCACACCGGCTTCGCGGGTGTAGTAGCGCACCATGTCGCGCACGGCGGGCTCGGTGATCAGCAGCTCTTCGTCCTTCACGCCATTGTTCTTGAGCTGCTTGGGCAGCAGGTACTTCATGGCGATGTTGGTCTTCTCGTCCTCGGTGTAACCCGACAGGCGGATCACTTCCATGCGGTCGAGCAGGGCCGGCGGGATGTTCATCGAGTTCGACGTGGCGACGAACATCACGTCGGACAGGTCGAAGTCAACCTCGACGTAGTGGTCGCCGAAGGTGTGGTTCTGCTCGGGGTCCAGCACCTCCAGCAGCGCGCTCGACGGGTCGCCCCGGAAGTCCGTGCCCAGCTTGTCGATCTCGTCCAGCAGGAACAGCGGGTTGCGCGTGCCCACCTTCGACAGGCTCTGCAGCACCTTGCCCGGCAGTGCGCCGATGTAGGTGCGGCGGTGCCCGCGGATCTCGGCCTCGTCACGCATGCCGCCCAGGGCCATGCGCACGTACTTGCGGCCGGTGGCCTTGGCGATCGACTGGCCCAGCGAGGTCTTGCCCACGCCAGGAGGGCCCACCAGGCAGAGGATGGGCGCCTTCACCTTGTCCACGCGCTGCTGCACTGCAAGATATTCAAGGATGCGGTCCTTGACCTTGTCGAGGCCGTAATGGTCTTCGTTCAGCACGTCTTCGGCGTTGACCAGGTCGTGCTTGATCTTGGTCTTCTTGGCCCACGGCAAAGCCGTGAGCACTTCGATGTAGTTGCGCACCACCGTCGCTTCGGCAGACATGGGCGACATGAGCTTGAGCTTTTTGAGTTCGCCATCGGCCTTCTTGCGCGCCTCGGCAGACATCTTGGCGAGCTTGATCTTTTTCTCGATCTCCTCGATGTCGGCGCCTTCGTCGCCCTCGCCCAGTTCCTTCTGGATGGCCTTGACCTGCTCGTTCAGGTAAAAGTCGCGCTGGTTCTTCTCCATCTGGCGCTTCACGCGGCCGCGGATCTTCTTGTCGACGTTGAGGATGTCGACTTCGCGATCGAGCTGTTCGAACAGGTTTTCCAGGCGCGCCTTCACGTCGGCCAAATCCAGCACCACCTGCTTGTTCTCGAGCTTGAGCGGCAGATGGGCGGCAATCGTGTCGGCCAGGCGGCCCGGGTCGTCGATGCTGGAGATGGAGGTGAGGATCTCGGGCGGGATCTTCTTGTTCAGTTTGACGTACTGGTCGAACTGCTGCATCACCGCGCGGCGCAGGGCCTCGATCTCGCTCGGCTTGTTGGCATCGGGCGTGGCCTCGACCGGCGTCACCGTGGCAGTGAAGTGGGTCTCGCCGTCTTCGATGGATGTCACCACCGCGCGCTGCTGGCCTTCGACCAGCACCTTGACGGTGCCATCGGGCAGCTTGAGCATCTGCAGGATGGTGGAGACGCAGCCCACATCGAACATGTCCGAGACCGAAGGCTCGTCCTTGGCGGCGGCCTTCTGGGCCACCAGCATGATGCGGCGATCGGCCTCCATGGCCATCTCAAGCGCCTTGATGCTCTTGGGACGGCCCACGAACAGCGGGATCACCATGTGGGGGAACACCACCACGTCGCGCAGTGGCAACAGCGGCAGATCGAGCGGGGTGGCAGGTAGGGGGGTATGTCCGGACATGGAAATCCTCAGTTAACTCAGTGGAATATGGTCCACCCGTGGGGATTTTCAACCCCTTCTGCCATCCGTACCGGAAGAAGGGTTGAAGGGCAGCGCCAGCGGCCGCCCTGTGCAGTGCATGCCTTCAATGGCGTGCACCGCGGAGACATCTCACATGCAGGCCGCCCAGCGTCATTCAAAACGCTTAAGACGCGTGAACCTGTCGCGTCGCAGGCCAGCAGCGGCCGCCGCGATAGGGCCGCCCTGCCGCGCTGGCGGTGTTCCCTGGTGGGGAACGCCGCTGAGCGACTCAGGGCGGGCGCCATGTCTTTCAGGCCTTCTTGGCCGCCTCGCGGTACACGAGCAGCGGCGGCTTGTTTTCTTCGATGGTGGACTCGTCCACCACCACCTTTTCGACGTTGCTCGTATTGGGCAGGTCGAACATCGTGCCGATCAGCGACTGCTCCAGGATCGAGCGCAGACCACGGGCACCGGTCTTGCGGGCCAGTGCCTTGCGGGCGATGGCCTTGAGCGCCGCAGGACGGATCTCCAGGTCCACGCCTTCCATGGACAAGAGCTTGCTGTACTGCTTGACCAGCGCGTTCTTGGGCTCGGTCAGGATCTCGACCAGCGCGTCCTCGCTGAGCTCGGCCAGCGCCGTCACCACGGGCATGCGGCCCACCAATTCGGGGATCAGGCCGAACTTGATCAAGTCCTCGGGCTCGATCTCGGTGAACACTTCGGTCAGCGAGCGCTGCTTCTTGCTCTTGACCGATGCGCCAAAGCCGATGCCCGATGCCTCGGTGCGGTTCTCGATGACCTTCTCCAGGCCCGCGAAAGCGCCGCCGCAAATGAACAGGATGTTGGTCGTGTCGATCTGCAGGAAGTCCTGGTTCGGATGCTTGCGCCCACCCTGGGGCGGCACGCTGGCCATGGTGCCTTCGATGAGTTTGAGCAGCGCCTGCTGCACGCCCTCGCCCGACACGTCGCGGGTGATGCTGGGGTTGTCCGACTTGCGCGAGATCTTGTCGATTTCGTCGATGTAGACGATGCCGCGCTGCGCGCGCTCGACTTCGTAGTTGCAGCTTTGCAGCAGCTTCTGGACGATGTTCTCCACGTCCTCGCCCACATAGCCGGCTTCGGTCAGGGTGGTGGCGTCGGCCATCACGAAAGGCACGTCCAGCATGCGCGCCAGCGTCTGGGCCAGCAGCGTCTTGCCCGAGCCCGTGGGCCCGATCAGCAGGATGTTGCTCTTGGACAGCTCCACATCGTCTTTGTGGGCCTTGTCCTTGTGGCGCAGGCGCTTGTAGTGGTTGTACACCGCCACTGCCAGCGTGCGCTTGGCGACGTCCTGGCCGATCACGTAGTTGTCCAGGTTGGTCTTGATCTCCACCGGCGTGGGCAGATCGCTGCGGCCTTCACGCGCCACGTCACCGGCCGGCAGCTCATCGCGAATGATTTCGTTGCACAGGTCAATGCACTCGTCGCAGATAAAGACGGACGGACCGGCGATCAGCTTCTTCACTTCATGCTGGCTTTTGCCGCAGAAAGAGCAGTAGAGGGTTTTTTCGCTGGAAGAGCCTTTTTTCTCGGCCATGGGGGCAATGCCTTGTTACGTACGGAAAGTTGTCGGGATGATAACCAAATAAAAAACGGCGTCTTCCCCGGGGGAAAACGCCGCCGCGCCGCCTGGGCGAATCAGGAACGCTTGTTGATCACCTGGTCGACCAGGCCGTATTCCTTGGACTCCTCGGCCGACAGGAAGTAGTCGCGCTCGGTGTCGCGCTGGATCTTTTCCAGCGGCTGGCCGGTGCGCTCGGCCAGGATCTTGTTGAGCTGCTCGCGGGTCTTCAGGATCTCGCGCGCATGGATCTCGATCTCGGTCGCCTGGCCCTGCATGCCGCCCAGGGGCTGGTGGATCATGACCTTGGAGTTGGGCAGCGCGAAACGCTTGCCCTTGGCGCCTGCGGCCAGCAGGAACGCGCCCATGCTGGCGGCCATGCCGGTGCACAGCGTCGACACGTCGGGCTTGATGAAGTTCATGGTGTCGTAGATCGCCATGCCCGCGCTCACCGAGCCACCGGGGGAGTTGATGTAGAACGACACGTCCTTGTCGGGGTTCTCGCTTTCGAGGAACAGCAGCTGCGCCACGACGAGGTTGGCGGTCTGGTCATTGACCGGGCCCACCAGGAAGATCACGCGCTCCTTGAGCAGGCGCGAGTAGATGTCGTAGGACCGTTCGCCACGGCCCGACTGCTCGATGACCATCGGGACCATGCCCAGGCCTTGTAATTCCAATGCGCTCATTTTTTCTCCAGTCAAGCAGGTACTGTACCCAGAAATGAATTGGGGCTTGTGCCCGAAAGCACAAGCCCCTGGTGTGTCGCCCACCACCGGAAACTCCGACAAGGAGACACCGGCGGGGTGTGGCACAGGCTATCAGCCTTGTTGAGCCATCAGTTCGTCGAAGGATACGGCCTTTTCCACCACCTTGGCCTTGCCCAGCACGAAATCGGTCACGTTGTTTTCGATGACAACGGCTTCGACTTCAGCAAGGCGCTGACGGTCGCCGAAGTACCAGCGCACGACGTCTTCGGGCTTCTCGTAGCTGGCAGCCAGCTCGTCGATGTGGGCCTTGAGCTGCTCGGGCTTGGCCTGCAGGTTGTTGGCGCGCACCAGTTCGGCCACCACCAGGCCCAGGCGCACGCGGCGCTCGGCTTGGGGACGGAACACGTCTTCAGGGATCTCGGCCTTGTCGGCGTCCTTGATGCCGCGCTGCTTGAGCTCGGCACGGGCGCCTTCCAGCAGGCGGGCGATTTCAGCCTGCACGCTGGCGTTGGGCAGATCGAGCTCGGCCTTGCCGACCAGGGCGTCCATCACGGCTTGCTTGTTGCGGGCCAGCAGGCGGAACTTGACTTCGCGCTCCAGGTTCTTCTTGATGTCGGCGCGCAGGCCGTCCACGGAACCGTCGGCGATGCCCAGCGACTTGGCCAGGGCGTCGTTCACTTCGGGCAGGTGGGCGGCTTCGATCTTCTTGACGGTGACGAGGAAGTCGGCGGTCTTGCCGGCGACGTCCTTGCCGTGGTACTCAGCGGGGAAGGCCAGGGGGAAGGTCTTGCTTTCGCCGGACTTCATGCCACGCACTGCGTCTTCGAATTCCTTGAGCATCTGGCCTTCGCCGACCAGGAACTGGAAGTCTTCAGCCTTGCCGCCGTCGAAGGGTTCGCCGTCGATCTTGCCTTCGAAGTCCACGGTCACGCGGTCGCCGTCTTGCGCAGCGGCGTCGATGGCGCGCTGCGCGAAGCTGCGGCGCTGCTTGCGCAGGATGTCGATGGTCTTGTCGATGGCGGAATCGGTCACTTCGGCCGACAGCTTTTCGACTTCGGCGTCCGACAGGTCGGCGATCTGGACTTCAGGGAACACTTCGAAGATGGCGTCGAACGTGACCTGGCCTTCAGGCGCGCCTTCCTTTTCGGTGATGCGGGGCTGGCCGGCCACACGCAGGGCGGCTTCGTTGGCAGCCACGGCAAAGGCTTCGCCGACCTTGTCGTTGAGCACTTCGTACTGCACCGAGTAGCCGTAGCGCTGGGCCACCACATTCATGGGCACTTTGCCGGGACGAAAGCCATCCATCTTGACCGTGCGGGCCAGGCGCTTGAGGCGCGTGTCGACTTCGGACTGGATCAGGGTGACGGGCACGCTCAGCGTAATCTTGCGCTCGAGCTTCTCAAGGGTTTCAACAGTAACGGCCATGGCTATTCCTCTTATGGATGTGGATCGTGCTGGCTGCAGCGCAGCAGCGCCGTGTTCCGCAAAGTCTCACAGGGGTGGTGCGCGGGGGGGGACTCGAACCCCCACACCATTGCTGGCGTCAGGACCTAAACCTGGTGCGTCTACCAATTTCGCCACCCGCGCGGTTCTACAACAAACAAACAGGCGGCAACCGGAGCTGCCGCCTGTGTGAAATCGGTCAACCTTCTATTTTACCCTGATGCGGGCAGGCTGGGAATCATCTCCCTCCAAGAAGCTCCGGCGCAGGTCGTTTGACACGGAACCACGCAGCGTACATCGCAGGCAGCGCCAGCAGGGTGAGCACGGTGGCCACCACCAGCCCGCCCATGATGGCCACGGCCATCGGGCCCCAGAACACGCTGCGCGACAGCGGGATCATGGCCAGCACCGCGGCGGCCGCCGTCAGCACGATGGGGCGCAGGCGGCGCACGGCCGACTCGACGATGGCGTCCCACGCGGGGATGCCCTTGGCGCGGTCCTGCTCGATCTGGTCGATCAGGATCACCGAGTTGCGCTGGATCATGCCCATGAGCGCGATCACGCCCAGCAGCGCCACGAAGCCGAACGGGCGGTTGAGCAGCAGCAGTGCGGCCGAGACCCCCGCGATGCCCAGGAAGCCGGTGATGTACACCAGGAACGCACGGCTGAAGCTGTGCAGCTGCAGCATCAGCAAGGTGAACACCAGGAACAGCATGACAGGCACTCCCGCCATGATGGAGCTGGTGCCCTTGGAGCTTTCCTCCACCGCGCCGGCCACTTCGATGCGGTAGGCGCCCTGCCCTGCAGCGTGCCATTTGTCCTCGATGGCCTTGAGTGCCGGCTGCAGCGCCGCCGTCACGGTGGCGCCCTGCAGGCCTTCGGTCACGTCGCCCTGCACGGTGATGGCGTAGTCGCGGTTCTCGCGCCACATCACGCCTGGCTCCCAGGTGAACACGGGCTTGGCGATCTGCGTGAGCGGGATCGACTTGCCCGAGGCCGTGGGCAGGTAGGCGTTGGCGATGTCGGTGATCGCGTTGCGCTCGTCCAGCGGCTGGCGCAGCACGATGTCGATCAGCTTGTCGCCCTCGCGGAACTGGCCCACCTGCGTGCCCGACAGGATCGTCTTGCTGGCCTGCGCGATGGACTGGCTCGTCACGCCCAGAGCGCGCGCCTTGGCCTGGTCGACCTCCAGACGCAGCACCTTCACGGATTCGTTCCAGTTGTCGTTCACGCCACGCATGTCGGCGTTCTGGCGCAGCACGGCCTTGACCTCGTCGGCGCGCTCGCGCAGCACCAGCGGCTCGGGGCCCACCACGCGGAACTGCACGGGGTATGGCACTGGCGGCCCGTTGGGCAGCAGCTTCACGCGGCCGCGCACTTCGGGGAACTCCTCGGCCAGCAGGGCCGGCAGCTTGACGCGCAGCGATTCGCGCAGCGCCAGGTCCTTGGGCAGCACGATGAACTGCGACACGTTGCTTTGCGGGAACACCTGGTCCAGCGGCAGGTAAAAGCGCGGCACGCCCGAGCCCACCCAGGTGCTGACCGACGTCACGCCGGCCTCGGCCATCAGGCGCTGCTCCACGCGCTCGGTGACCTCTTCATTGCCCGCGAACGACGTGCCTTCCGGGAACCAGATGTCCACCAGAATTTCGGGCCGGCTCGAATCCGGGAAGAACTGCTGTTGCACCTTGCCCATGCCGACGATGCCCAGCACGAAGATCAGGATGGTGATGCCGATGGTGATCCAGCGGTGCAGCACGCACCAGTTCACCAGGCGGCGGAAGGCGCGGTAGAACGGGCTGTCGAAGACCTCGTGCGCGCCTTCGGCGGTGCCGTGGTGCTCCTGCGCATGCAGCACGTGCTCAGGCACCTTCAGCAGCAGCGTCCCCAGGTAGGGCACGAAGTACACCGACACGATCCAGCTCAGGACCAGCGCGATCACGGTCACGGCGAAGATGGCGAAGGTGTATTCACCGGTCGTCGACTTGGCAAGGCCGATGGGCAAAAAGCCCGCGGCGGTGATCAGCGTGCCGGTGAGCATGGGCATGGCGGTGATCTCGTACGCGAAGGTGGCGGCGCGCACCTTGTCGTAGCCCTCTTCGAGCTTGAGCACCATCATCTCCACCGCAATGATGGCGTCGTCCACCAGCAGTCCCAGCGCGATGATGAGCGAGCCCAGCGAGATCTTGTGCAGGCCGATGCCCCAGTACCACATGGCCAGGAAGGTCACGGCCAGCACCAGCGGAATGGTGATGCCCACCACCATGCCCGGGCGCGGGTCGATGTACCAGCGCTTCCACAGCGGCTGCTTGCCCGGGCGCCGGTGAAAGCCCAACGCGATGAAGCTCACGGCCAACACGATGACCACGGCCTCGATCAACACCTTCACAAACTCATTGACCGACGTGGACACCGCCGTGGGCTGGTCCTGCACGTTCACCAGCTTGACCCCGGCGGGCAGCGATGCGGCGATGCGGTCGGTGGCCTGGTGCAGCGCCTTGCCCAGCGCGATGATGTCGCCGCCCTTGGTCATGGAGACACCCAGCGCCACGACTTCCTTGCCCTGGTGGCGCACCTTCACGGTGGCCGGGTCCACATAGCCGCGCTTGATCTCGGCGATGTCCGACAGGCGCAGTTGCGCGCCCGAGGGGCCGCGGATGGGCATGGCGGCCAGGTCTTCCACCGCATTGAACTGGCCTTCAACCCGCACCTGCACCTGGTCCTGCGGCGTCTGGATGGCGCCGGCGCTTTCCACCGCGTTCTGCTGGCCCAGCTGCGCCAGCACCTGGTTCATGTCCAGGCCCAGCTGCGCCAGGCGCTTTTGCGAGATCTCGATGAAGAGCTTCTCGTCCTGCACGCCGAACTGCTCCACCTTGGCCACGTCGGGCACGCGCAGCAGCTGCTGGCGGGCGTCGTCGGCAAATTGCTTGAGTTCGGCGTAGCTGAAGCCCTCGGACTCCAGCGCGTAGATCACGCCGTACACATCGCCGAAATCGTCGTTGAAGAACGGGCCCTGGATGCCCTGCGGCAGGGTGTAGCGCATGTCGCCCACCTTCTTGCGCACGCTGTACCAGACATTGGCCACGTCGCCCGGCTTGGAGGAGTCCTTGATCTGGAAAATGATCTGCGACTCGCCGGGCTTGGAATAGCTGCGGATCTTGTCCGCATACGGCACCTCTTGCAGAGTGCGCTCGATCTTGTCGGTGACCTGCTCGGCCACCTGCTGCGCCGTGGCGCCCGGCCAGTAGGTGCGCACCACCATCGCGCGGAAGGTGAACGGAGGGTCTTCGTCCTGCCCCAGCTGGAAGTAGGCCATGAAGCCCAGCAGCATCAGCACCAGCATCAGGTAGCGCGTGAGCGCGGGGTGGTCGAGCGCCCACTTGGAGAGGTTGAACCCCTCCTTCGGTTGTACTTGCGTCATGGCAGCGGCCCTTACTTGGCGTTCGCGCTGGCAGCGGGCGCAGTGGCGGGAGCCGCGGCCGAGGCCGGCACGGCGGCCGGCGCAGGGGCTGCTACGGTATTGGTAGCTGTTTGCGCTTTACTGGCGGGCGCTGCAGCCGTTTTTGGCTGGTACACCACCACCTTCTGCCCGGGCGACAGCACATGCACGCCCGTCGCCACCACCTGCATGCCGGGCGTAAGGCCCCCGGCCACCACCGCCTCGTTGCCATCGGCCGTGGCGATCTGCACCACCTGCGACTTGACGGTACTACTGGCGGCGTCGTAGACCCACACCGCCGTCGTCTGGCCTTCCTGGCGCAAGGCGCTCGTGGGCAGCTTGATGGCGGGAATGCCCACATGGCTCAGCGCCTTGGGCTTCACATACACGGTGGAGCCCAGCGGCGGCACGTCGGCGCCGTCGATGGCGACCTTGACCTGGTAGGTGCGGGTGGCAGCGTCGGCACTGGCAGCCACTTCGCGCACACGGCCCACCAGCTCGGCCCCGGTGGACCAACCGCGCACCGTCACCTCGGAGTCCGGCGCGATCACGCCGACCTTGTCCTCGGGCACCGCAAACACCACATCCCGCGGCCCGTCCTGCGCAATGCGCACCACCGGCGTGCCGGCCGTCACCACTTGGCCCGGCTCGGCGTCGATGCCGGTGACCACGCCCGACACATCGGCCACCAGCGTCGTGTAAGCGGCCTGGTTGCCCTGCGACGACAGCTGCGCGCGCGCCTGGTCCAGCGTGGACTGCGCGGCCTTCAACGTGGCATCACGGCGCTCCAGCTCGGCGCCGCTGATGAAGTTCTGGTCCTTGAGCGCCTGGTAACGCTTGTAGTCGGCGGCGGCCAGGTCGCGCTGCGTGGTGGCCGATGCCAGTTGCGCCCGCGCGGCATCGGTGGCCAGTTGGTAGTCCTTGGGGTCCAGCTGCGCCAGCACCGCGCCCGCGCGCACCCGCTGGCCCAGCTCGGCCTGGCGCTTGACGATCTTGCCCGCCACCCGGAACCCCAGGCGCGACTCCACGCGCGCGCGCACTTCGCCCGAATACTCGAGGCTCGATTGCAGCGCCCCCACACCCACCGTCAACAGCTTGACGGAGCGCACAGGCTCCTCAGGAGGGGCCGGGCGTGAGCAAGCGGCCAGCAAGGCCGCGGTGGCCAGCACCAGCAGCGACCTGCGGGGCCATGGGGAAGACCGCTTGGCGGAGGGAGTGCGCATGGGAGATCCGTTGAAATTGATGAAAGCAGCCAGGAATTGCACGCACAGCGCAAAGCAGACAGCCCGCGCCGAAGGGCGGACGAACGATCCGCTCAGGATGTGTTTTTGTTTAATGACTGACCGGTTAGTAATCTATGAGAACCGCCCCCGTCTTGTCAAGCGACAATTCGGGGTGTGAACGACCGCCCCAGCCCTCCCCCCTCGCCCGCCCAGGCCCCAGCCACGATTGCGGCCTCGCCATCTGCGGCCAACGCTGCCGACGCCGTGGCAGCCCCCGTCACGCACTACGAGAACTTCCCCGTCGCCTCGGTGCTGTGCCCGCCCCACCTGCGCCAGCCGATTGCCGCCATCTACGGTTTTGCCCGCACGGCCGACGACATCGCCGATGAAGGCGACGCCCCCGCCGCCGACCGCCTGGCCGACCTGGCCGCTTTTCACGCAGACCTGATGGCGATTGCACAGGGCCAGCCGCCATCGCCGCGCTGGGCCAGCGTCTTCCTGCCGCTGCAGGCCGTGCTGCGCAGCCACCAGCTGCCGGTGCCGCTGTTGGCCGACCTGCTCAGCGCCTTTGCGCAGGATGTGGAAAAAACGCGCGACGCCGAGGGCTACGCCGACCGTGCAGAGCTGCTGGACTACTGCCGCCGCTCCGCCAACCCGGTGGGCCGGCTGCTGCTGCACCTGTACGGCGTGCACGGCGACGAGGCGCTGCGCGAGAGCGACGCCATCTGCACCGCCCTGCAGCTCATCAACTTCTGGCAGGACCTGTCGGTGGACATCCCCCGGGGCCGCCACTACCTGCCGCGCGCCGACTGCGTGACCCACAATGCCAGCCAGGCCGACCTGCTGGCACTGCACAGCACGCCCGACACCGCCCGCCTGATCGCCAACTGCGCCCAGTGGGCCCGCGCCAGCATGCACAGCGGCGCGCCGCTGGTGCACCGGCTGCCAGGCCGCGCGGGCTGGGAGCTGCGGCTGGTGGTGCAAGGCGGCCTGCGCATTCTCGACAAGGTGGATGCACTGCAGGGCGGCAGCCTGCACACCCGCCCGCGCCTTAATGCGTGGGACTGGTGCGTGATGCTGGCGCGCGCCGTGGTGATGTGAGGCGCGAGCCCGGCGCAAGGCAGCGCCCGCAGCCTCAGGCTGCCGACAGCCAGTCGCAGAACGCCACCGACGCTGGGTCCTGCGCGGCGCGTGCAGGCCGCAGCCAATAGAACGTCTTGTCGCCCGACAACACATCGGCAAACGGCATCACCAGCAGCCCGCTGGCCAGCGCGTCGCCCAGGAACCGTGGGTTGCCCAGCGCCACGCCCAGGCCCTGGATGGCGGCCTGCACACTCAGGTGGACATGGTCGAACACCAGGTCGCCCGCGGGCTGCAGGTCGGGCGCACCCGCCTCGCCCAGCCACTGCTGCCACACCAGCGGCGTAGACCGGCTGTGCAGCAGCGTGAAACGCGCCAGCCCCTGGGGCGACGCCACGGCCCGGCCGTCCGCCAGCAGCGCGGGGCTGCACACGGGCGTGAGCTTGTCGGGAATGAAGGCGCCCAGGCTCACGTCCCGCCACCCGCTGCGCTCGGGCAGCGCCGCCAGGTCGGCATCGGCAAAGCAGCGGATCGACACGTCGTACTGCGCCGGCTCGAAATCCATGAACCCCGCCGTCGTGACCAGCTGCACATCCAGCCCCGGCATCTGCGCGCAAAAGCCCGCCAGGCGTGGAATGAGCCACTGCGACGCCAGCGTGGCCGTGGCATTCACCACCAGCGTGTTGCGGCGGGTAAGCCGCTCAATGCCCGCGGTGGATTGCGCCATCAGGTCGAGCGCGCTGGTGATCCCCGGCAGCAGCGCGGCGCCCGGCGTGGTTAGCGCCAGGCGCCGGCCGTCGCGCCCGACCAGGGCCACGCCCAGCCACTCTTCCAGCGCCTTGATCTGGTGGCTGACGGCGCTTTGCGTCACGCTCAACTCGCGGGCGGCATGGGTCACGCTGAGCAGCCGGCCGGCCGCCTCGAAGGCGCGCAGCATGTTCAGGGGCGGCAGGCGGCGTGCTGCGCTGCCTGCGACCGGGGCGAATGCAGACCCAGCGGCCAGCCAAGCATCGCTTACATGAGATGAATTCATGATTGGCAGAAATATTGTCGATAGTCGTGCACTGCACTGCTTCGTACGATAAGCGTCATGCATGGAAACACGCCGACCGACTGGATAGATTTACTCATTATGTGCCGTGCCTGCACGGGCCCGTTGCGGCCCGCCCGCAGGCAGGCCAAGCCGGGCCCCGCTCAGCGTGCTGCGGGCCCTGTCCAGCGCACACTGACTCTCCGTTGGACGGTGTGGGCGGAGGCGATCCGCAGGCCGGCAGCCACGCCCCCGGCGCCTGCCGCATGACGCCCATCGCAAACCCCTGGCCCCCGAGCGCGGCCCGCCTGCCACTGTGCGTCGGAGTACGGCACAGGCCCGGCGCGCTGTCCGTGCGCGTGGCGTACATCGCAGGGGCCGCACCGGCCGGGGCAGACACGCAAGATACCCAGCGCCAGTTCGCCCAGGTGCTGGCCACCACCGAGCGCCTGGTGCACGAGGCCGGAGCCAGCCTGGATGGAATTGTGTCATGCGAGGTCTTCGTGCGCGAGCCTGCAGCTTGCCCGGGGGTCGAGGCTTTGCTGCACACCTGGGCCGCACGCCGCTCTGGCTGCGCGCGCCTGGTGCGGCAACCACCCTGCGCCACGCCGCACGCCGACCTGGGAATGGCCCTGGTGGTCGCCCGGCCCGCCACCCCGGCGGACTGACCGGCTGAACTACCGATCAGCACGCCCGCCGACCGACTGTAAGAAACATTCATGGGTGGCAAGCGCGGCCATTCAGCGGCCGATTCATGCTGCAGAAAATGATCAAAAACAGCCGCTACCGCGCTCCTGGAGCGCGCTAACCGCTATCATTTTTGATATTTTGATGGGATGCCACAACAGCGTCCGGAGGGGCGCCTCCGCGGTACTCAGGGTTTGCGCGTGTGCCGCCCAGCCCCGGCGCAGTTAGCCTCGCGCCCACTCCAGCACCAAGAGCGCTGGCGGTAAGAAGGATGTTGTTTCAGACCCTGTTCTCAAAGACAGACAGACAGACCGGCGGTGGCGCCACCCGCGCCACCGCTGCTTTCCATGCCCGGCATGGCATCCACGCAGCCTCGGCCCTACCCGGACCTACCCGGACACCCGTACACCACCATGTCTGTCAGCGTTTTCGACCTCTTCAAGATCGGCATCGGCCCGTCCAGCTCCCACACCGTGGGGCCCATGATCGCGGCGCGGCAGTTTGCCTGCCACCTGCAGGCCGGCCCGGGCCTGGCCGCGGTGCAGGGCATTGCGGTCGAACTGTTCGGCTCGCTGTCAGCCACCGGCGTGGGCCACGGCACCGACAAGGCCGTGCTGCTGGGCCTGGCGGGCTTTGAGCCCGACACCATCGACCCCGACCAGATCGACCCGGGCATCGCCGCCATCCGGGCCAGCCAGACGCTGAACCTGCTGGGCGAGCGCACCGTGCCCTTCGTCGAGAAGGAGCACCTGCTCTTTCGCCGCAAGAGCCTGCCCCTGCACCCCAACGGCATGTGCTTTCACGCGTTCGATGCGCAGGGCACGGAGATCGCCCAGCGCGAGTACTACTCGGTGGGCGGAGGCTTCGTCATCGATGCCGCCGGGGAGCGCGTGCTGAACCAGGTCGGCAGCGCACAGCCCGGCAGCGCCGGCCACGCGCAGGGCCTGCCGCACCCCTTTCGCACCGGCGCCGAACTGCTGGCCCAGTGCCAGGCCACCGGCCTCAGCCCGGCGCAACTCATGGCAGCCAACGAGGCGCACTGGCGCAGCGCCGCCGAAGTGCGCCGCCAGCTGCTGGCCATCTGGCGCACCATGGCCGGCGCCGTGCAGCGCGGCTGCGCCAGCACCGGCCACCTGCCCGGGCCGATGCGGGTACGCCGCCGCGCGGCCGAACTGCACCGCAACCTGAAGGCCCACCCCGAGGCCGCGCTGCGCGACCCGCTGTCCATGCTGGACTGGGTGAACCTCTACGCCATGGCCGTGAATGAAGAAAACGCTGCCGGCGGCCGCGTGGTGACCGCTCCCACCAACGGCGCCGCGGGCGTGATCCCGGCGGTGCTGCACTACTACGTCAACTTTCTGCAAGGCGCCCGGGAAGGCAGCGCCGCCAACGAGGATGGCATCGCCACCTTTTTGCTCACCGCAGGCGCCATTGGCATCATCTACAAGGAAAACGCGTCTCTGTCGGGTGCCGAGGTGGGCTGCCAGGGCGAGGTGGGCGTGGCCTGCTCGATGGCCGCGGGCGCCCTGGCCGCCGTGATGGGCGGCACGCCCGAGCAGATCGAGAACGCCGCCGAGATCGGCATGGAGCACAACCTGGGCATGACCTGCGACCCCGTGGGCGGCCTGGTGCAGATCCCCTGCATCGAGCGCAACGCCATGGGCGCCATCAAGGCCATCAACGCGGCCCGCATGGCGCTGCGGGGCGACGGCCAGCACGTGGTGTCGCTGGACAAGGTCATCAAGACCATGATGCAGACCGGCGCGGACATGAAGGTCAAGTACAAGGAAACCTCGCGCGGCGGCCTGGCGGTGAATGTTGTGGAATGCTGACGCACACCACCAAGTCCGCTTACCACTGACGCGGCGCCAGTACACAATCCGCGCTCAGCACACCGTGCGGTTTCGGCCCGGGTGTCCCGGCCAGCGCCCCGCGGCGCCGGTCACAGCCTCGCTTTTTTCCTTTCCTTCGTCTTTCTCATGAAAATCTCCTCGATGCTGCGCCCCTGGGCGCTGATGGCAGCCCTGGCGTTTGCCGCCAACGCCCCCGCCTGGGCCGAAGACACCCTGGGCCGGATTGCCAGCTCGGGCGAGCTGCGCCTGGGCCACCGCGAAAAGTCCCTGCCGTTCTCGTACAAGGACGCCAGCTCCGGCAAGGTGCAGGGCTACACGGTGGACATCTGCCTGCAAATCTATGAAGAAATCAAGAAAGAGCTCAAGCGGCCCGACCTGAAGCTGACCTACCTGCTGGTCGACGGCAAGAACCGCATCACCGACGTGAAAAACAACGTGGTGGACCTGGAGTGCGGCGGCACGGCCAACACCGCCGCGCGCCAGAAGGAAATCGCCTTCAGCCACCACATCTTCGTGGCGTCGTCCGCGTTTTTGGTGAAAAAGACCTCCGGCATCAAGACGCTGGACGACCTGCAGGGCAAGAAGATCGCCGTGCAGGGCAAGACCACCAACG
This sequence comes from Acidovorax sp. LjRoot194, assembly GCF_964253015.1. Taxonomy (NCBI): domain Bacteria; kingdom Pseudomonadati; phylum Pseudomonadota; class Betaproteobacteria; order Burkholderiales; family Comamonadaceae; genus Acidovorax; species Acidovorax sp. LjRoot194. Next base: position 4,003,703 of record NZ_CAXUQB020000001.1, read on the forward strand.
AAAACCTGCTCAAGGCCAACGAACGCACCTTTGCGCGCAAGTTCAACTACGTGCCGGTCGACAGCACGCTGGATGCCGTGAACGCCCTGGCCAAGGGCGACGCCGACGCCGCGTTCGCTGACGACGCGGGCATCTGGATTCCGCTCACCCGCCTGGGCAAGTCCATGGACGAGTACCAGTTCCTGGAAAAGCGCCTCTCGGTCGAGCCCTACAGCATCGGCCTGCGCCGCGAAGACCCCAAGTTCAAGGAACTCGTGGACCGCGTCACCCGCCGCATGATCCAGAACGGCGAATTGGCCGCCTTGTACAAGAAGTGGTTCAGCTCCGAACAGGGCACGCTGCTGCCCATGAGCGTCTTCATGAAGGAAGCCCTGCGCCGGCCGAGCGACATCGGGGTGGAGCAGATCGCGTTTTAACGCTCCCCCTGAGTCGCTTCGCGCCCTCCCCCGGAGGGGGACGCACCCGGTGGCCTGGCGAAGCCAGTTCCACGGGTGCCCTCGCTTGGAGCGTGCCAGTTGCGTAGGCTGCGCGCTGAACCAAGAAAGGTCGTACACCTTCACCAAGCCTCCGCCACAGAGCGGAACGCATCCTGTCTCTGGCACCGCCCCCCTTTCCCACGAGAACACGGGCTGCCGGCAATTTGGCTCGCCAGCCGCCGCGCCGGCCCATGGGAGAATCTCACCCCATGACCCCACAGCAATACGTACAGCAAAAAGCCGTGGCCTCGGGCAGCAGCTTCTACTACGCTTTTTTGTTCCTGCCGGCGCCGCGCCGCGCCGCGATCACGGCGTTTTACGCGTTCTGCCGCGAAGTGGATGATGTGGTGGACGAAGTCTCCGACCCGGGCGTGGCCCGCACCAAACTCGCCTGGTGGCAGGCCGAAGTGGCCAAGTCCTATACAGGCCAGCCCACCCACCCCGTGATGCAGGCCCTGATGCCGCACACGGCCGAATACGGCATCGAACAACGCCACCTGCAGGCCGTCATCGACGGCTGCCAGATGGACCTGGAGCAGACGCGCTACCTCGACTTTGCAGGCCTCAAGGGCTACTGCCACCTGGTGGCGGGCATCGTGGGCGAAGTCACGGCGCGCATCTTCGGCCAGACCGACGAGCGCACCACCCAGTACGCCCACACCCTGGGCCTGGCCTTCCAGCTCACCAACATCATCCGCGACGTGGGCGAAGACGCCATGATGGGCCGCATCTACCTGCCGGTCAGCGAGCTGCAGCAGTTCGACGTGAAAGCGCACGAGATCTTGAAGCGCACGTACTCTGACCGCTTCACCGCGCTGATGCGCTTTCAGGCCGAGCGTGCCCACCGCCTCTACGACGAGGCCCTGGCCCTGCTGCCCGCTGCGGACCGCCGCGCGCAAAAGCCCGGCCTCATGATGGCCAGCATCTACCGCACGCTGCTGCGCGAGATCGAGCACGAAAACTTCCAGGTGCTGCACCAGCGCATCCGCCTCACCCCCCTGCGCAAGTTCTGGCTGGCGTGGAAGGTGCAGGCCCTGGGCAGGATGTGAGCGCGTCCCCTCCATCTGAACGACTGGAAGTACTGAGATGAAAGTCGCCGTCATCGGCGCCGGCTGGGCCGGCATGGCTGCGGCCATCGCGCACGCGCAGGCGCGGCGCGATGTCACGGTGTTCGAAGCCGCCCGCACCGTGGGCGGCCGGGCGCGTGCTGTGCCCGCCACCCTGCCAGGGGGCAAGGCTGCCACGCTCGACAACGGCCAGCACATCCTCATCGGCGCCTACGCTGAAAGCCTGCGCCTGATGCGCCTGGTGGGGGTGGACGCGGGCACCGCGCTGCTGCGCCTGCCGCTCACGCTGCATTTCCCAGACGGCCAGGGGCTGCAGCTGCCCGACCTGCCACCACCGCTGGACGCGCTGCTGGGCATCGTGCGCGCCAAGGGCTGGAGTCTTGGCGACAAGCTGGCGCTGCTGCGCACGGCCACCGCGTGGCAGCTCAAGGGCTTCCGCTGCGCGCCCGCGACCTCGGTGGCCGACCTGTGCGCGCCGCTCACGCCCCGGTTGATGGCCGAGTTCATCGACCCGCTGTGTGTGTCGGCGCTGAACACCCCCGCGCACGAGGCCAGCGGCCAGGTGTTTTTGCGCGTGCTGCAAGACAGCCTGTTCAGCGGGCGCGGCGGCTCCAACCTGCTGCTGCCACGCGTTGACCTGGGCGCGCTGTTCCCCGAGCCTGCAGTGCGCTGGCTGAAGGCCCAGGGCCGCCACCAGGTCATCACCGGCCAGCGCGTGCAGCGACTGCAGCCGCAGCCTGGGGGACGCTGGCAAGTGGTCGGTGCGACCGGGCCGTTTGGCACCGCTGAAGATTCGCCGGTGTTCGACCACGTGACCCTCGCATGTCCGTCGTGGGAGGCCAGCCGGCTTGTGGGCGGCTTGGCCGGCGAGGCCGGTTTGGCGAGTGCCGGCCCGTGGAGCGCGTTGGCAGGCGCCCTGCGCTTCGAGGCCATCACCACCGTCTATGCCTACGCCCAAGGCGCGCGCCTGCCCCAGCCCATGCTGGCACTGCGCAGCGCGCCGCACAGCCCCGCGCAGTTTGTGTTCGACCGCGGCCAGCTGGACGGCCAGCACGGGCTGCTGGCCTTCGTGGTGAGCGCCAGCGACGGCGAGCGCTCCCAGATCGAGCAACAGGTGCTGCAGCAAGCGGCCGCGCAGCTGGGCATCAGCGCCTTGCAGCCCGTGCAGACCGTGGTGGAAAAACGAGCCACCTTCGCCTGCACCCCCGGCCTCGCGCGCCCCGGCCTGCAGGTGCTGCCCGGCCTGACGGCCTGCGGCGACTATGTGGACGGCCCCTACCCCGCCACGCTGGAAGGCGCGGTGCTCAGCGGCACTGCGGTGGCGGCCAGCGTCTGACGGCCGCGCCCCCCGGGAAAACCCCAGGCCGACTCACAGCATTCCGAAAGCCCGCAGCGCGCACCATCGCGTTCTGTCATGCCTACCTGGCTTTCTCGGAGACACACATGCCCATCGACCCACAATTCCCCCACCACCTGCACCCCACCCGGCGCCACCTGCTGGGCGCTGGCGGCGCCCTCGCGCTCGGCGGCATGCTGCCCACGCTGGCGTCGGCCCAGGCCGCCTGGCCCGCCAAGTCGATCCGCTTCGTCGTGCCATTTGCACCGGGCGGCAGCTCCGAGATCGTTGCGCGCTCCACCGCGGCCGAGCTGACCAAGACGCTGGGCCAGAGCGTGTTCGTGGACAACAAGCCCGGCGCCGCCGGCAACATCGCCATGTCGGAGGTGGCGCGCGCCGACGACCAGCACACTGTCATCCTGGGCCACATCGGCACGCTGGCCGTCAACCCCTACATCTTCGACAAGCTGCCCTACGACGCCAACAAGGACTTCAAGCCCGTGAGCCTGCTGGCCAAGGTGCCCAGCCTGTACGTGGTGCACCCCGACGTGCCGGCCAAGAACCTCAAGGAGTTCATCGCCTACGCCAAGAAGAACCCCGCCAAGCTCAGCTACGGCTCGGCAGGCAACGGCAGCGCGGGCCACCTCGCGTTCGAATACCTCAAGATGACGGCCGAGATCTTCATGCTGCACGTGCCCTACCGCGGCACCGGCCCCATGATGACCGACCTGCTCTCGGGCCGCCTCGACGCCGCCGCCGTGGGCGCCGCGGCCCTGCTGCCTTTCATCAAGTCGGGCAAGGTGCGCTGCATCGCCACCGGCTCGGCCCAGCGCCTGCCCCAGCTGCCCGACGTGCCCACCGTGGCCGAGCAGGGCTTCCCGGGCTTTGAGATGACCCAGTGGTACGGCATGCTGGCCCCGGCCACCCTGCCCAAGGAGCACCTGGACAAGCTGGCCATCGAAACCGCCAAGGCCGTCAAAGCGCCCGATTCATTGAAGCGCCTGAACGGCGACGCCGCCGAGGCCATCGGCGGCACGCCCGCGCAGTTCGCGCAGTTCATCGCGGCCGAGCAGGCCCGTTGGCAAAAGGTGCTCAAGCGCGCGCAGGTCAAGCCGGACTAGAGAAGCCCCCCTGAGCCGCTTGGCGTCTTCCCCCCAGGGGGACGCCACCCGTGGCCGGGCAAAGCCCGCTCCACGGTGGCGCTGGCTGCGGGCGCGCCAGTGCCAACGGCTTGCGCGCGGGCTGGACCACGCACAACGGCATTAGCATCCCACCCATGCGCATCCTCCTGGCCGAAGACGAACACAGCCTGGGCACCTGGCTCAGCCGGGCGCTGGAGCATGCGGGCATTCAGGTGGAATGGGTGAGCGACGGCCGCGTGGCCGACAAGTCGCTGCAGCAGCACGACGACTACGACGCACTGGTGCTGGACCTGGGCCTGCCGGGCATGGACGGGCATGCGGTGCTGCAGCGCCTGCGCGACCGGGACCAGCGGCTGCCCACGCTGATCCTCACCGCACGCGATTCGCTGGACGAGCGCGTGCGGCTGCTCAACGCGGGGGCCGACGACTTTCTGGCCAAGCCGTTCGAGCTGGCCGAGCTGGAGGCCCGGCTGCACGCCCTGGTGCGTCGCGCACGCGGCACTGACCCACCACGCCTGGCCTGCGGCCCGCTGGCCTACGACACCGCCCGCAAGCAGTTCGTGCTGCACGGCGAGCCGCTGGCCCTGTCGCCGCGCGAGCAGGGTGTGCTGCGGGTGCTGGTGCAGCGCAGCGGTGAGCCGTTTTCCAAGCAGCAGATCCTGGACCGCGTGTTCGTGGGCGATGAAGACGTGCACCCCGAGGCGGTGGAAGTGTTCGTGCACCGCCTGCGCAAGCGGCTCGACGGCAGCGGCGTGCGCATCGTCACGCTGCGGGGCCTGGGCTATGCGCTGGAGGCTGGTGATGTTCCCCCCTGAGCCGCTGCGCGTCTTCACCCCTGCGGGGGGACGCCACCGGTGGACTGGCGGAGCCAGATCCACGGTGGCGCTCGCTTGCGCCGCGCCTGCATCGACGGCCCGGCGCCATGACCGGCATGGGGCGCCGCTGTGGCCCTGATGCAGCGGCTTCGCCGTGCCAGCCTCTGGCGCCTTCTCGCCTGCCTGCTGCTGCCGCTGCTGGCGGTGGTGACCGGCGTGGAGCTGTGGATGACGCGGCACGACGCGCTGGAGGCCGCCAACGCGGCGTACGACCGGTCGCTGCTGGGGGCGCTCAAATCCATCGATGCCAACATCTCCACCGCGTCCGGCGGCCTGTCGGCCGAGCTGCCCTACACCATGCTCGAATTCTTTGAGCTGACCGCCAGCGGGCGCGTGTACTTTCGTGTGGCATCGTCCGATGGGCTGGTGGAGCTGGGCAACGCCGACCTGCCCCTGCCGCCGGGCGCGCTGGAGACCGGCGTGCCGCGCTTTTACGACGCCACCTACTTCGGCGAGTCGGTGCGGCTGGCCGCGTACCGCCGCGCGGTGGACGGGCCTGCCGCAGCCACGGGCTCGAACCCCAGTGCGACCACAGGCTCGCCCCCTGAGTCCGCCAGCGTGCTGGTGCAGGTGGCCGAAAGCACGCAGTCGCGGCAGGACTTCACCCGCCGCTTCGTGCGACGCGCGGCGCTGCGCGACGGCCTGGTGCTGGCGCTGATGGTGCTGGGCACAGGGGCCACGCTGGCTCTGGCGCTGCGTCCCCTGGCCCGCCTGGCCCGCGAGGTCCAGGCCCGCAGCCCCGACGACATGACGCCCATCGCTGGCGATGACCTGCCCGCCGACATCCGCCCGCTGGTCACCGCCGTCAACGCGCAGATGGGCCGCACGCAAGGCCTGGTGGCGCAGCAGCGGCAGTTTCTGGACGACGCATCGCACCAGTTGCGCACGCACCTGACCACGCTGCAGATGCAGATCGACTACGCCCGCCGCGAGCCCGACGCGGCCCGGGTGCAAGACACGCTGGCGGCCCTGGGCAACGAGATCGCGCGGGCCACGCGCAGCACCCAGCAACTGCTGGCCCTGGGCCGCAGCGACACCGCCGCCGTGGACCTGGCCCCGTGCGACCTGGCCGCGCTGCTGCGCACCGTGGCGCTGGAGCTGCTGCCCCAGGCCCGCGCCAAGCAGATCGACTTCGGCATCCACACCGCCACGGCCGACATCGCCGCGGTGGCCGACAGCGGCCTGCTGCGCGAGGCGCTGACCAACCTGGCCGCCAACGCGATCGCCTACACCCCGCAGCGCGGCACCATCACGGTGTCGGCCGCCGGCGACAGCCTGGGCTGGAGCCTGAGCGTGGAAGACAACGGCCCCGGCCTGTCGCCCGAAGAGCGCGACGCGCTGGGCCACCGCTACCGGCGCGGCTCGCAGGCCGTGGCCGGCGGATCGGGCCTGGGGCTGGCCATCGCCCGCTCCATCGCCGAGCGCCACCGCGGCCGCCTGCGACTGGAGGCACGCAGCGACGGCCCAGGCCTTCTGGCCATACTCTGGTGGCCACGTTCATGAAACATATGGCCCCCACGCTCCCTACCCTGTCGGATTCGGTGCCCGCGAGGACGCCGTTTTCATCCTGGGGCGGGCCGAACCCGGGCGATACCACCGCGCTGCCGAGCCGCCGGCAAGTGCTGGTCGCAGCGCTGGCTGCGGGCGCAGGCGCCGTCGGCCCCGTGCCGGCCCTGGCGGCGGTGGCCGACGCCTCCACCGAGCCCGCCGAATGCATCGCCCCGTCACGCCCCGGCGGAGGGTTCGACCTGACCTGCGGCCTGGCCGGGCAGGCGCTGCAGGCCGTGCGGCCCACGCGCACGCCGCTGCGCACCCGCTACCTGCCCGGCGGCATCGGCGCGCTGGCGTTCGACCAGGTGGCCACCGGGCGGCTGGGCGGGCCCGGCACGCTGGTGGCTTTCTCCAGCGGGTCGCTGCTCAACATCGCGCAGGGCCGGTTCGGCCCGCACCCCGTCAGCGCCGTGCGCTGGATCGCCACGCTGGGCACCGACTACGGCGTGGTGGCGGTGCACCGCGATGCGCCCTACCAGCGCCTGCAGGACGTGGCCGCTGCGCTGCGCCGCGACACCAATCGCGTCGTGTTCGGGGCGGGCGGCACGCTGGGCAGCCAGGACTGGATCAAGGCCGCCCAGCTGGTGCGGTCTGCGGGGCAGGACCACAAGCGCATGCGCTTCGTGTCGTTCGAGGGCGGCGGCGAGGCGCTCAAGGCCCTGCGCGGCGGGCACATCGACGTCTTCACCGGCGACGCGGCCGAGGCCATGCAGGCCGCGGCACAGGGCGCACCGCTGCGCGTGCTGGCCGTGTTGTCGAAAGAGCGGCTGGCGGGCAACCTGTCGGGCCTGCCCACGGCCCGCGAGCAGGGCGTGGACCTGATCTGGCCCACCGTCCGGGGCGTGTACATGGCCGCCAGCGCGCCAGACGCCGCGGTGCGCGCCTGGACGGCGGCACTGCACGACGCCCTGGCCGCCCCGGGCTATGCCGCCCTGTGCGCCCAGTACGGGCTGTACCCCTTTGCACTCACGGGCGCAGACCTCGAGGCCTTCGTGCAGCGCAGCCTGGCGGACTACCGACGCCTGGCGCAGGACCTCGGCCTGCGGACCTGGGTGCGCTGACGCCGTGTAGCTGCGGCGGCGTGGCGGTGCGCAGCCGCAGCCCTGAAGGACTGCGCCTGCACGGCACTACAGGCTTTTCCTACCTGCCGCCTGGGCGCACCGGGCGAGGCTGCAAGCACAGACAGCCCCACGCACACGCCGACCACCGGAGACGCCCATGTCCGACCATCTGACGCCGGCCACCGAACTGGCCCGCCACGCCCACACCCCCTTCCCCGGCGCATCGCCGCAGTACGAGTCAGCGCGCCGCGCCCTGCTGGCCGACGAAATCGAATTGCGCCGGCACATGACGCGCGTGGCCGAGCAGCGGCGCGCCCTGCCACCCGGCCCGGTGATCCGCAAGGACTACCGCTTTAAGAACGAGCATGGGGCCGATCAGGGCCTGGCCGACCTGTTCGGCGACAAGACCACCCTGATCACCTACTTCTGGATGTACGGACCGCAGCGCGAAAGACCCTGCCCCATGTGCACCAACTGGCTGGGCGCGGTCAACGGCAATGCCGCCGACGTGCAGCAGAAGGCGGCCCTGAAGGTGCTGGGCCGCTCACCGGTGGAGCGCCAGCTGGCGTTTGCGCAGGAGCGCGGCTGGCGGGACCTGCGCTTTGTACAGACCGTGGGAGACGACTACGCCCAGGACCTGGGCATCTTGCTGCCGGACGGCAGCGAGTACCCGGCGCTCATCGTGTTCCAGCGCACAGGCAGCGAGGTGCGCCTGTTCTGGGCCAGCGAAATGACGCGTGAGATGGCAGACCCCGGCCAGGACCCGCGCGACGCGCCGGACATCGCTGCGCTGTGGTCGCTGCTGGACCTGACGCCCGAAGGGCGCGGCACGGACTGGTACCCCAAGCTCAGCTACTAGCCGGCCCGCACAGCCCCTCTTTGATCTGCCGTCCACCGGCTTTCACTTGCCACACCACCCTATTACCGGCGCCCCATCATGCCGCCGGAGCACGCACCCGCCATGCCAAGAATTCGCTATTTGCCCCCTACCCTGGCAAGGCTCCATGGCCCTCCCAGCCGCCGCCGCGGCCCGCCCCGCAGCCACGTACCGCAGTCGCACCTGGGCGCTGGCTGGTGGGCGCCCCGCACCAGCCAGCTGGCACGGCACGCAGTGCATGCCGACGGCCTGCCCGCCAGTGCCTACTGGCCTGCGCCGCAGGGATGGCGGGGTCCCGCCCAACCGCGCGTCGCTGCATCGGCAGGGTTGTTGCGCCAGGCCGCACGCCAGGCACAGCACCGGCGCACCGCCACGCGCAGCCCATCATCCAGCCGACCCGTGCGCTCTACATTGCGCAAGCCCAAGGCTGGTTGAGCGCAACGCCTCGGTGGCACTGCTGCTGTCGGTTTACTTTTCAAGCCACCACTGGATGACCACCTTGGCCAGGAAGCCGATGAAGCCCACGCCCAGCCCCAGGAACAGCACGAAGGTGCCGAACCGGCCGGCCTTGGACTCCCACGCCAGCTGGCCGATGATGAACAGCATGTACGCGATGAACGCTCCCACGCCGTAGGTCAGAAAGAAGCCCGAGATCTGCGCCTCAGTGAAGCCGAAGATCACGGCGCCACCCCGCTATCGCGTGGTGCACTCGCGGCGGCATCCCGCTCGGGCAGGCTCGACGCATCGACCAGGTCCCGGTACGCATGCCAGCTGGCGTGACCCAGCATGGGCATCACCGCCACCAGGCCGAGCAGCAGCGAGCCCAGCCCCAGCAGCGTGAAGCCCAGGATCAGCGCCGCCCAGAACGCCATGGGCAGCGGGTTGCACAGCACGGCCTGCCAGCTGGTCAGCACCGCCTGCCGCAGCGTGGCGCGCCGGTCCAGCAGCAGCGGCATGGCCACCACGCTGGAGGCAAAAATCGGCGCCGCCATCAGGCTACCCAGCGCCAGCCAGATCTCGAACAGCCAGCCCTCACGTGCCAGCACCACGTGGCGCAGGAAGTCGAGCGGCGTGGCGATGGGCACGGGCGCCAGCAACGTGATGAGCGCGGCCGACGTCATCACCCAGCCCGTGGCCGCAAAGGCCAGCAAGGCGCCGAACTGCAGCATGCACCAGTAGTCGCTGCCCCATTTGTGGACGTGGTGGTTCTGCCAATTGAGCCAGGTCTTGAGCACCACGCGCAAGTTGGCGGGCTCGCCCCGCTCCAGCGCGCGGCTCAGCGCATACAGGCTGGTGGCCAGCACCGGCGCCACCACCAGAAAGCCCGACAGCGCCCCGGCCAGCAGCCAGAACCGGTGGTGGCCCACCGCCAAGATCGCGGCGCCGAACAGCGCCAGTACCAGCCCGTGCGCAAAGCTCACCCAGCCCGCGCGGGCCATGTCGCGCCAGGCCAACACCAGCCAGGTCATGGGCTGCATGAGCCCGATGGTGCGCACGGCAGGCAAGGCAGGCAGGTCAGGGGGGTTTCGCGGCATGGCCTGCAGTGTGGCCGGGCCGCTGGCCGCGATCAAGGCGGCGGAGGCGGCGTCTGGCGTGTTCTTGACCTGGGACAAGAAAATGCCCCGTCGGGCGGGGCATGGTGCATTGACGGCGCAGCTACAGCGTCAGGCCAGCAGCCGGCACAGTTCGGTCAGGTTGCTCACCGTAGCGTGCGGCGGCGTGTCGTACGGCCAGGCGGCTTCGGCAGGGTTGAGCCACACGGCCTGCATGCCGGCATCCATGGCGCCGCATGCATCCAGCGTGGCGTCGTCGCCCACGTGCAGTACCTCGTGCGGCTGCACCTGCACGGCCTGCGCAGCCGCCTGGAAGATGCGTGCATCGGGCTTGGCCACACCGAGCACCGACGCGCTCAGGCTGTCCTTGAAGTAATGGCCGATGCCCACCTTGTGGATGTCGGCATTGCCGTTGGACACTGCCACCACCGGGTAGCGCGACGACAGGAAGGCCAGCGTATCGTGCGCATCGTCGAACAGCGTCACGCGCTGGCGCTCGGCAAAGAACAGATCGAACGCAGGCTCGGCCAGTGCGCCATCGTCGCCCGCCTGGGTCAGTGCCAGGCGGATGGATTCGCGGCGCAGCGCGCTCAGGTCGTGCTGCAGGTCGGGCCGCAGGTTCACCATCTGGTTGCGGATGGCGCGCAGCGCCTCGGTGCTCTGGAACAGGCGCGCCGTGGCGGGCGCATGCTCGGTCATCCACTGCAGCAGCACGGCTTCGGCCCGCTCGATGGTGGGCCAGATGGGCCACAGCGTGTCGTCCAGGTCGATGGTGATGGCGCGGATGCGGGGGATGTCCAGGGAGGGAGTCAGCACGGGGGCGCACCTGCAGAAAATCAGCGTGGGTGGAGGGCCCGGCGGAGGGCCGGACTGCGATGGCACAGCATAACGCAGCGATTTGCTGCGGCGGATTGACTGCGCTGTGCAAGGCTTCGACAAGCTCAGCCCGAACGGTGTGGTGGGTTGGTAGGGCGCACCCGCCGCCATTCACTCTGAACACTCCACCCTTCACGCTCAACAACCGCCACTGCCGTTCACGCTCAACAAACCCCAAAAACCGTTCACGCTGAGCCTGTCGAAGCGCTGCGCGAGGCTTCGACAAGCTCAGCCCGAACGGTATGGGGCGAACGGTATGGGGCGGATGGTACGGGCAGGCTGGTACCGGGTAGGCGGTATGCGATCGAATAATGGACCGCCAATCCCGATCACACACCCAGTGACGACCCACGCACGATCAGCGTGCCCGGCAGAAGGTTCTCACGCACGGCCCCCTGCAGCCCGCCAATGCGCTCCAGCAGGCACTGGGCGGCGCGCTGGCCGATGGCGTCGGTCGGCTGGGCCACGGTGCTCAACCCCGGGCGAATCAGCGGCGCCCATTCGGGGTCGTCAAAACCCACAAAGCCCAGCTCCTGCCCAAAGGTCCACTGCAGCCGCGCCACCGCCGCCGCCACGCGTAGCGTGACGACCGAGTTGCCGGCCACTACGGCGCAGCGCACCTTTGAACCCTCGCGTTCGCGGAATTCTGCGAGCGCCCGGGCCAGGGCGTCCTCGCCCTGCTGCGCATCGATCTCCAGCACCTCGCCGCGCACCTTTGGGCCCTGCGCCGCGATGCACGCCCGAAACGCTGCGGTGCGCTCCAGCCGCGAGCTCACGCCCTGCAAGGGCTGGGTGACATACAGCAGGCTCTGCCAGCCCTGCTCCACCAGGTGCGCGCAGGTTTCGCGCATAGCGGCTTCGTTGTCCAGCGCCACAAAATCTGCGGCGAGGCCCGCGTGCCGGCGGTCCACCAGCACCGCGGGCTTGCCGTGCAGCGTGTTCACGTCGGCCAGGCCCTCGCCCTGCCCCAGCGTGTTGAGGATGAATCCGTCCACCTGGTAGCTCGCCAGCGCATCGATGGCCGCGCGCTCGCGTTCGCGGTCGTTGCCCAGGTTGAACAGCATCACCAGGTAGCCCGCCTCCTGGCACGCCTTTTCGGCGCCGCGCAGCACGGCCACCGAGTACGGGTTGGTGATGTCGGCCACCACCAGGCCGATGAGGCGCGAGCGGCCGTGGCTGAGCGCCTGGGCCATGGGGCTGGGTACATAGGCCAGCTTGGCGATGGCGGCCTCGACACGCGCGGCGATGTCGGGGCTGAGCAGGCGCTCGCGGTGGTTGAAGTAGCGCGACACCGTGGCCTTGGACACGCCGGCCTCGGCCGCGACATCGGCGATGGTGGGGCGGGCGCGGGGCGTGCCGGGTGTCGCGGATGGTGCGGGTGTCGGTGAGGTCATGCTTGCGCGGCGTTATACACGGCGGCAGGCCGCTCACCGGCCAGCGCCTGCAGCAAGTTGGTGGTGGCCAGCACGGCCATGGCGTGGCGCGTGCCATGCGTGGCCGAGCCGATGTGCGGCAGCGGCGTCACGCGCGGGTGGGTGCGCAGGGGCGAGTCGAGCGGCAGCGGCTCGGTGGCAAACACATCCAGGCCCGCTGCGCGCAGCGTGCCGTGGTCCAGCGCGTGCAGCAGGTCCTGCTCCACCACCGTGGCGCCGCGCCCGCCGTTGATGAAGATGGCGCCGGGCTTCATGGCTGCAAAGACGTCGGCATTGACCAGGCCCCGCGTGCTGCCAGACAGCGGCAGCATGGCCACCACAAAGTCGGACTGCGCCAGCAGCTCGGCCAGCGGCACGTGCGCAGCCTTGCCCACCAGTTCAGGCGCCGTGGCGGCCAGGTCCACCGGCCGGCGCGCGTGGTAGACCACGGGCATGCCAAAGCCCAGCGCCGCACGGCGCGCGATGGCCTGGCCGATGCGGCCAAAGCCCAGCAGCCCCAGCGTCTTGCCATGCACATCGCTGCCGAACAGGTCTTCGCCGATGTTCTTCGTCCAGCAGCCCTTTCGCACCAGTTGCGCCAGCTCCACCACGCGGCGGCTGGTGGCCATGAGCAGGGCGAATACGGTGTCGGCCACGGTTTCGTCCAGTACGCCGGGCGTGTGGCACAGCACGATGCCGCGCGCCTGCAGTGCGTCGAGGGCGTAGTTGTCCACGCCCACCGACACGCTGGAGACCACCTCCAGCCGGGGCGCCCGCGCGAGCAGCGCGGCATCGACGGGGTAGCTCGACCCGATGAGCCCCTGCGCCTGGCCGAGCGCTGCGTCGAACAGTGCACGCGCTTCGGGCTTGCGCGGGTTGGCCACCGTCACGTCGTGCAGGGCCTGAAGGCGCGCCAGTTGGTCGGGCGGCAGTTCACGAAAGACCAGCACCTTCTTGCGCTCGGGCTTGCCCTGCACCGCCGATGCGGACACGTTCACAGGCCTGCCTCCTGCAGCTGCACCCGCGTGGGCAGGCCTTCGGTGTCGCCCAGCACCTGCACTGCCCGCGCGCCAATCCAGGCGCCGCGGCGCACGGCGGCGGGCACGGGCAAGCCTTCGAGCAGTGCGCTGATGACGCCCACCGCAAAGCCATCACCCGCGCCCACGGTGTCCACCACCTGGGCCACGGGCACGCCGGGCACGCGGCCGGTGCCGGCCACGTCGCTGTCGTAGTAGGCGCCCTCGCGGCCCAGCTTCACAACCACCAGCTTGGCGCCCCGATCGCGGTAGAAGCGCGCCACGCCTTCGGGCGTGGTTTCGCCGGTCAGGAACACGCCCTCTTCCATGCCCGGCAGCACCCAGTCGGCATATCCGGCCAAGGTGTTGATCCAGTGGCGCATGGCCTCGGGCGATGCCCAGAGCGTGGGGCGCAGGTTGGGGTCGAACGAAATGGTGCGGCCTGCGGCGCGCGCCACCTCCAGCGTGCGGATGGCGGCCTGCAGGCTGGTGTCCGAGATGGCCGCGAACACGCCCGTGGCGTGCAGGTGGCGCGCAGACCGCAGCCAGGGCTCGTCCACATCGGCTGGGCCCATCTGGCTGGCGGCCGAGCCTTTGCGGTGGTATTCGACCTGCGGGTCGCGCCCGTCGGTCACGCGCTCCTTGAACTGAAAGCCCGTGCGCTGGGTGGCGTCGCACACCACGTGCGAGCAGTCGATGCCTTCGCCGCGCATGGCGGCCAGCAGCGCGCGGCCCATGGAGTCGGTGCCCAGGCGGCTGGCCCAGCCCACCTTCAGGCCCAGGCGTGCCAGGCCAATGGCCACATTGGTCTCGGCCCCGGCGGTGCGCTTGTGAAAACCCGTGGCGTTCTCCAGCGGTCCGGGCTCGTTGGCCACCAGCAGCAGCATGGCCTCGCCGAACAGCGCCACGTCGAAAGCGGTGTCGTTGGATTTGGAAATAGCGCCGCTCATGCAGCACCTCGCACGGCACGGATGAAGTCCACCTGCTCGCGCGTGACGGCCACCAGGTCGTCGCCCACCAGCGGGTATTCGATGGCATGCGGCGCATCGGCCGGCAGCGCGCGCAGCACGGCGCGCCAGGGCGCCACTGACTCGGCCAGTGGTACCGCAATCCACTTGGCCGGCAGGCGCTGCACGCCCTTGCAGTGCACGTAGCGCACATGGGGCGCGAGGGCCTGCGCGGCCTGCAGCGGGCATTCGCCCTGCCAGTGCCAGTTGCCCATGTCGAAGGTCATGCCCAGGTCGAGCCCGGCCTGCGCCTGCGCGGCAAAGAACGCCTGCAGGACGGCCAGCGTGCCGGCGGTGGCGGTCTGGTCGTTCTCGATGACCAGCTCCACCTGCGGGGCCGCCGCCAGCAGCGCCTTCAGCTGCTGCAGCGATGCCTGCGATGACGGCAAGCCAGCATCAAAGCCGCCTATGGACATCTTCAGCCGCGGTGCGTGCAGCACCTTCGATGCGTGAATGCCGCGCTGCAGGGCAGCTTCGTCGAGCAGACCGTCGTGGGTCCACAGCCCTTCGGGGCTGGAGTACACCGCGGCCCGGCCGGCCAGCGCAGGCAGCTCAGAGGCGGCATCGCGCAGCAGCTCGCCGCGCACCTCCACGCCGTCGGCGCCCGCCTGGCGGGCCAGGCCGGTGCACCACAGCTGGCCGTGGCGCCCGGTTTCGGCCGCGCCGAAGGAGGACAGGGAAATCAATACCTTCATGGGTGTTCTTTCAAGCCCGTGGGTAGGACTTTCACAGGGCTTTCACAGGGCTTGGTGTCTGTCGGGACTTGCGCCGCCAACGCTCAGCCCATTCAGTGGGCGTTGTGCGAGCTCAATATCTGGCCCAGGAACTGGCGCGTCTTCTCATGCTGCGGCTGGCCGAAGAACTGCGCCGGCGGGGCCTGCTCCAGAATTTTTCCTTCGGCCATGAAGATCACGCGGTCGGCCACGCTGCGCGCAAAGCCCATCTCGTGCGTCACACACAGCATGGTCATGCCGTCCTCGGCCAGGCCGATCATGGTGTCCAGCACTTCCTTGACCATCTCCGGGTCCAGCGCCGACGTGGGCTCGTCGAACAGCATCACCTTGGGGGCCATGCACAGCGCGCGCGCGATGGCCACGCGCTGCTGCTGCCCGCCCGACAACTGGCTGGGGTGTTTGTGCGCCTGCTCCGGGATGCGCACCCGCGTGAGGTACTTCATGGCGACCTCTTCCGCTTCCGCCTTGCCCATGCCGCGCGAGCGCATGGGCGCCAGCGTGCAGTTCTCGAGGATGGTGAGGTGCGGGAACAGGTTGAACTGCTGGAACACCATGCCCACCTCGGCACGCACCGCGTCCACGTTCTTGCCGCCAGCGGTCAGCTCGATGCCGTCGACCACGATGCGGCCCTTTTGCACCGTCTCCAGCCGGTTGATGCAGCGGATAAGCGTGGACTTGCCCGAGCCCGACGGCCCGCAGATCACGATGCGCTCGCCGGCGCGCACCGACAGGTCGATGTCGGTCAGCACCTGAAAGCTGTCGTACCACTTGTTGACACCCTCCATCGTGATGATGGGGGGTGCACCGGCGGTGGTCGTCGTCGTGGCTGCGTCCGTCATTGTCAAAGGCTCCTGGGGTGGCTGGGGCTCACGCTCAAGCGATATGGATTACTGAAGCTTGGGCAGATCCGCGCCCAGCCACTTCTGATACAGCTTGTTCAGCTCGCCATTGGCCGTGTTGCGCGCCACGAAGTCGTTCACGGCCTTGGTCAGTTCGTCCGGGCCGGGGCGCAGGGCGATGCCCATGGCCTGCTGCAGCAGGTTGAACTTGTTCTCGAAGGTGTTGGCGGGCACGCGCTTGGCGATCTGTGCTGCCACGGTGACCGAGCAGCCGATGGCATCGACCTGGCCGGAGATCAGCGCCTGCATGGCCGATGCGTCGTCGTCGAAGCGGCGGATCTCGGTGCCCTCGGGCGCGGCCTTGGTCACGGCCACATCCTGCGTGCTGGCACGCGCCACGCCCACGCGCACGCCCTTCAGGTCCGCCGCGCTCTTGATGGCGCTGCCGGTCTTGCCGTACAGCACGATGGTGGCGGCCGCATACGGCTGCGAGAACTGCACCTGCTTGGCGCGCTCGGGCGTGATGGCGAGCGACGCCACCAGCACGTCGACCTTGTTGGTCAGCAAAAACGGAATGCGGTTGGGGCCGGTGACGGGCACGATATTGGCTTTGACACCCAGCTCCTTGGCCAGCAGCTTGGCCACGTCGGCGTCGTAGCCGTCGGGCTGGTTCTGCGCGTTGGTGGTGCCGTAGGGCGGAAAGTCCACCAGCATGCCGATGGTGAGCTCGCCCTTTTTCTTGATGTCGGCCACGGACTGTGCCGAGGCCAGCGGCGCAAACGCCGTGAGCGCGGCGCCCAGGCCCAGTGCGGCCAAGGCGGTGGTGACGGTGCGGCGGTGCAGAGAAAAAGTCATGGCATGTCTCCTGGTAGTGGTTATGAACGAGAGATAAAACTGAATGAATGAACGAAGGCGCTGTTGGTGCTGGCGGCGCTGCCGTCAGCGCGCCAGCGCCCGGGCCCGCTTGCGTTCCATGCGCGCCGCCAGCAGCGACAGCGGCCAGCAGATCACGAAGTACAGCGCCGCCACGGTCGTGAACACATGCAGCGGCTGGAAGGTGGCGTTGTTGATGATCTGCCCGGCCCGCGTGATCTCGGTAAAACCGATGATGGCGGCCAGCGACGTGCCCTTGATGATCTGCACCGTGTAGCCCACCGTGGGCGGCAGCGCGATCTTGAAAGCCTGGGGCAGCACCACGAAGCGCATGCGGTTGAGGTAGCTCAGGTTCAGGGCCTGCGCGGCCTCCCACTGGCCGCGCGGCACCGCCTCGATGCAGCCACGCCATATCTCTGCCAGAAACGCCGCGCTGTTGAGCACCAGCGCCACGCCCGCCGCCACCCAGGGGTTGATGTCCAGCCCCAGCACCGGCGCGCCGAAGAAGATCAAAAACAGCTGCAACAGCAGCGGCGTGCCCTGAAACACCTGGATGAACACGCGCGACGCATTGCGCGCCACGGCGCTCTCGGACGTGCGCGACAGCGCCACCACCAGGCCCAGCAGCGCGCCGCCCACGAACGCGATGGCCGACAGCGCCAGCGTCCACTGAGCGGCCTGCACGATAAAAAGAAACTCGGAGAGTCCGAAGGTACGCATGGTCGAGCCTTAGCGACGGTCAGGGTAGTTGAGCGCGCGCTGGTAGATCAGCTTGAACAGCGCCGAGAACGACAGCGCCAGCGCCAGGTAGATCACCGCCACCACGATGTAGATCTCGAAGCTGCGAAACGTCTGCGACTGCAGGTTGGCCGCCACCGACGTCAGGTCGTCCGCCGAGATCACCGACACCACGGCCGAGCTGAGCATCAGCAAGATGAACTGGCTGGTGAGCGCGGGGTAGATGGCCTTGAGCGCGGGCTTCAAGATGACGAAACGGAAGATCTCCCAGGGCTTCAGGTTGAGCGCCTTGCCCGCCTCGATCTGCCCCTTGGGGATGGACTCGATGCCCGCCCGCACGATCTCTGCCGCGTACGCCCCCAGGTTGACCACCATCGCGGTCAGCGCCGCCGTGTAGGGCGACCAGCGCAGGCCGATGGAGGGCAGCGCAAAGAAAAAGAAAAACAGCTGCACGATGAACGGCGTGTTGCGGATGACCTCGATGTACGCGTTGATCAAGAACCGCAGCCACTCGGGCCCGCCCGTCTTGCCCCAGGCGCAGAACACGGCCACCACCAGCCCCAGCACCGTGGCGGTGAGCGACAGCTGCACGGTGATCCACGTGCCTTTGAGCAGCAGCGGCCATGCGGCAAAAACGGCGTCGAACTGGAACTGGTAATTCACGGCGTGGGTGGTTCGGATGGGATGCGCAGAGTTTATGAAACCGGTTTCATAGCCGCATCGGGGATTACCCGACTGCCGTCAAAACGGCCCCTGCGATGACGCCGAAGCCCTGTTCGACACCAGGCACCACGCGTGGGCGAAAATGCCGCATGCCCTCCTTCCGCCCCGAACCCCCTTACACCCACGGCCAGGCCGAGCGAACCGCAGTGCTGCTGTGCAACCTGGGCACGCCCGACGCAGCCACCGCGCCCGCCGTGCGGCGCTACCTGGCGCAGTTCCTGGGCGACCACCGCGTGGTGGAGATCCCCAGGCTGGCGTGGCTGCCCATCCTGCACGGCATCATCCTGCGCACCCGCCCTGCCAAGTCGGCCGCCAAATACGCCAGCGTCTGGACGGCCGAGGGCTCGCCCCTGGCGGTGTGGACGGCCAGGCAGGCCACCCTGCTGCGCGGCTGGCTGGGCGAGGCCGGGCACGCGGTGCTGGTGCGCCACGCCATGCGCTACGGCAACCCCTCCATCGACAGCCAGCTCGACGCCTTGAAGGCCGAAGGCGCCACGCGCATCCTCATCCTGCCGCTGTACCCGCAGTACTCCGGCACCACCACCGCCAGCCTGTTCGACGCGGTGTACGCCTGGGCCGCACGCACCCGCCACGTGCCCGAGCTGCGCTTCGTGAACCGCTACCACGATGCCCCCGGCTACATCGACGCGCTGGCACGCACCATCGAAACCCACTGGAAGCACCACGGCCAGCCCGACCAGCTGGTGATGAGCTTTCATGGCGTGCCCGAGCGCACCCTGCACCTGGGCGACCCCTACCACTGCGAGGCGCGCAAGACCGGCCGCCTGCTGGCCGAGCGCCTGGGCCTGCGCGAAGAGCGCTACCGCATCACCTTCCAGTCGCGCTTTGGCAAGGCCAAGTGGCTGGAGCCCTACACCCAGCCCACCATCGAGGCGTTGGGCAAGGCCGGCACGCGGCGGGTGGACGTGGTGTGCCCCGGCTTTACCAGCGACTGCCTGGAGACGCTGGAAGAAATCAACATGGAAGTGCGCGAGGCTTTCCTGCACGCGGGCGGCCAGGAGTTTCACTACATCCCGTGCCTGAACGACAACAACCACTGGATCACCGCGTTGTCGCGCATCGCCCAGCAGCACCTGGCCGGCTGGCCCACCGAGATGCCCGGCGCCGCAGCCCTTGCCGACGCCAAAAGCCGTGCGCTGGCCGGCGGCGCCCCTGCAGGGCAGTGCCCGGTGGCGCGCGGCTGAGGCCCAGGCCCGCACGCGGTCTGACCGTGGCCCGCTCAGACCAGTGCCCAGCGCGCCCTTCGGATTACTATCATTTTGATAGCTTCCACCGCCCTACCATCCAGCGGTAGGCAGCTATTTGACTTCATAACCCCAAGCAGGCACCGTGTGACGCACCCGCCTGCCGCCCGCCCGCCCCCATGCCCGCCTTGCCCCTTGCTCCCCACCAGCTGCGGCTGACCATCGACCCCGCCACCCTCGGCTTTGCCAGCACCGCCGAGCTGCAGGACCTGCCCCTGCCCTGGATCGGCCAGGAGCGCGCCCACGCCGCCGCGCAGTTCGGCCTGAACATGCTGCAGCCCGACTACCACCTGTTCGTGCTGGGCGAAGTGGGCAGCGGCCGCGCGTCGCTGCTGCGCCAGGCCATGCAGACGGCCGCTGCAGCACGGCCCGTGCCGCCCGACCTGTGCTACCTGCACAACTTCGACCAGCCCGACCGCCCCCGCGCCCTGCGCCTGCCGCCCGGCCAGGGCCGCGTGCTGCGCCAACGCATGGCCGACATGGGCAAGAACCTGCAGGCCGACATCCCGCGCCGCCTGGCCAGCCCCGACTTCAAGGCCGACGCCGAACGCATCGAGCAGGCCTGGCAAGAGCAGGAGCGCAGCGCGTTCGCCACGCTCGACGCCTTTGCCGAAGCCCGCCAGGTGCGCCTGTCGCGCGAGAACGGGCAGATGGTGTTCACCCTCATCGGCCCCGGCGGCCTGCCGCTGTCCGAAGCCGAAGCCCGCACCCTGCCCCGCGAGCGCCGCGCCGAGATCGACACCGCCGAACACGCGCTGCGCGCCGAGATCACCCGCTTCATCGAGACCACCCGCCCGCTGGAGCGCGCCCGCGACGAGGCCCTGGCCCGGCTGCGCCGCCAGACCGTGCAGCCGCTGGTGCAACACGCCCTGCATGACATCCACCAGGGCCTGAGCGAGCCCGTCATCAAGGACGCCGTGAAGCTCGGCCAGTGGCTGGACCAGGTGGAACACGCTGTGCTGCAGAACATCGACCTCTTCGAGAGCGGCGACGACAGCGATGCTGGCGACGATCGCAATGACCGGAACGGCAACGACGGCAGCAGCAGCAACAACAGCAACAGCGAAGACGCCGAGCAGGACCGCCAGGACGCGCTCGACGACCTGCTGGCGCGCTGCAGCGTGAACCTGGTGGTGGACCACCACGGCCAGACCACCGCCCCCGTGCTGGTGGAAGACCACCCGACCCTGCGCAGCCTGTTCGGCGGCATCGAGCACGGCAGCGAGTCCGACACCGTGCAGGCCGACCATGCCGCCATCCACGCGGGCAGCCTGCTCAAGGCCCACGGCGGCTTCATCCTGCTGCACCTGTACGACCTGGCCGCCGAAGAAGGCCTGTGGGCGCGCCTGCGTCGCTTTCTGCGCTGCGGCCGGCTGCAGATCGACGAAGGCAATGCCGGATCACATGCAAGCGGTGGTGGCGGCGGCGGTAGCGGTGGTGCTGCCGCGGCCCTGCAGCCCGAGCCCGTGGATGTGGACGTCAAGATCGTGCTCATCGGGTCGGTGGACGAGTACTACGCCATGCAGGAGTCCGACCCCGACGCCGCACGCCGCTTTCGCGCCAAGGTGGACTTTGCCGAGCGCTTTGCCGCCACGCCTGGCACGCGCCACGCCACCGCGATCTTCGTGGCCCACAGCTGCCAGCGGCGCGGCCTGCCCCACTTTGCGGCCGGCGCCGTGGCCCTGCTGCTGGAGCAGACCCACCGCGACGCCGACGACCAGGGCCGCCAGAGCGCGCTGTTCGCCCACACCGAGGCCCTGCTCATGGAAAGCGCCGCGCTGTGCCGCGCCCGCGGCGGCGCGCTGGTGGAGGCGCCCGACGTCGCTGCCGCGCTGGCCGCCCAGCGCCTGCGCCACAACTACCCCGAAGAGCAGCTGCACGAATCCATCACCGAAGGCGAGCGCCTGATCACCCTGCAGGGCGCCGTCACCGGCCAGATCAACGCCATGACGCAGATCGACCTGGGCGACTACCGGTTCGGCTTTCCGGTGCGCATCACCGCGCGCACCTTTGCCGGGCAAGAGGGCCTGCTCAACATCGAGCGCGAGGTCGACATGTCCGGCCCCATCCACGACAAGGGCGTGCTCATCCTGCACAGCTACCTGACCGCGCTGTTCAGCCACGTGGCGCCGCTGGCGCTCAATGCGTCCATCGTGTTCGAGCAGGAATACAGCGGCGTGGAGGGCGACTCCGCATCGTGCGCCGAGCTGTACGCCCTGCTGTCCAGCCTGTCGGGCCTGCCCCTGCACCAGGGCATCGCCGTGACCGGTGCGCTCAACCAGCACGGCGAGGTGCTGCCCGTGGGCGGCATCAACGAAAAGATCGAAGGCTGGTTCCAGGCCTGCGTGGCCGCCGGCCTGGACGGCACCCAGGGCGTGCTGATCCCCAGCCGCAACCGCCGCCACCTGATGCTGGACCGCAGCGTGCTCGACGCCGTGGAGCGCGGCCTGTTCAGCGTGTACACCATGGGGCATGTGAGCGAGGGCATTGCGTTGCTGACCGGCGAGGCATCGGGGATGAGCCCGGCGGAGTTGCTGAGCCCCGTGGCCGATGCCCGTGAGAATGCCGCCCATGCGCCCCATGCTGCGGGCGCTGCGGGCGTTGCGGATGTGCAGGCGACGGCCGTGGAAGCCACGGTGCTGCAGCGGGCCGAGCAGACGCTGCGGGCGTACCGGCGGGCGTGCCAGACTGCGGGGTACACCCGGCGGGCAAGGGGCCAGGGACGGTGAATGGATGCCCGGCGTGTGCGATAAAGTCGTCACTCGACCTTCCCGATACGCCATGAGACCCACACCCCTCGACGCCCCAGCGCGGGACACCGCGCGTGAGCAGGAGCGCATCTACGTCCTCGAGTGCACGCAGCTTCTGGACACGGAAGACAGCGAGACATTCGATCGCATCACCCGGCTGGCAACGCATGTGTTCGACGCGCCCATCGCCCTGGTGTCCCTGGTGCATCAAGACCGCCAGTGGTTCAAGTCACGCTGCGGGTTCGACCTGAGAGAGACGGACCGAGACTCCGCGTTCTGCGACCGCACCATCGAGCTGGGCAGCGTGCTGGTGGTGGAGGACACGACCCAGGACGCGCGCTTTCACGACAACCCCCTCGTCGTGGGCCGCCACGCCATCCGCTTTTACGCCGGGGCGCCCCTGGTGCTGAACTCCGGCCACGCCCTGGGCAGCCTGTGCATTCTCGACCGGCGGCCCCGCACCTTGGACCGTGCGCAGCGCCAGCGGTTGGCAGAGATGGCCGCCATGGTCGTCACGCAGATCGAGCTGCACCAGCGCGCGGGCCGCGTCAACGAAGTCACCCGGCTGCCCAACCGCGCACAGCTGGTGGACGACCTGGAGCACCTGTGCCGGGACTACCCCGGGCAGCAGCGCGTGCTGATGCTGGTGGACGTGATTGGGCAGGCAGCACTGCACGCCGCCGTGCGGGCCATGGGCATCGAGCCCCTGGAGCATGCCCTGCGCAACATCGCGGCACGCCTGGCCGCTGCGCTGCCGCCCGGCACCATGCTCCACCACGTCAGCGAAACCCGGTTCTCGATCCTGCTCGGCGCCGGGCCGCGCGAGTCCAGCGAGCGCGCCGCCATCGACCTGCTCAACCACATGCGGGAGCGGTTTGACAGCGGGGGCGTGTCCATCGAGCTGCGCGTGCAGGCGGGCCTGGTCGAGTTCGACCTCAACGCCGCCAGCGCAGCCGACGCCCTGCGCAAAGCCAGCTCGGCCATGCACGAGGCCGCGTCCAGCGAGCAAAGCCACATGTGGCACGACCCGTGTTTCGACACCGCACACCGGCGTGCCTTCAATCTGGCCCGGGGCGTCTCGGCCGGGTTGGTGCGCGGCGAATTCCGGCTGGTCTACCAGCCCAAGCTCAACCTCTCCCTGGGCGCCTTTTCTGGCGTGGAAGCCTTGGCGCGCTGGACCCACCCCCGGTACGGTGTCGTGCCCCCGGGCGACTTCGTGCCGCTGGTCGAAGAAACCGCCCTGATCCACGAGTTCACCGAATGGGTCTTGAACACCGCCCTGGCGCAGCTGGCCCTGTGGGAGCGCAGCGGCATCTCGCTGACGATGGCAGTGAACGTCTCGTCGAAGAACCTGGAGCGGCCCGGTTTCGTGGACTTTGTCCGCGAGGCCTGCGCACGCCACGGAGTCTCGCCGACGCATCTGCACATCGAATGCACCGAGAACGCGATCATGACCAGCCAGGCGACGCTGGACGCCCTGGGGCACCTGAAGGCCCTGGGAATCCAGATTTCGCTGGACGACTTCGGCACGGGCTACTCCAACCTGGCGTGCCTGTTCGATTTGCCCGTGGGCATGTTGAAGCTCGACCAGTCGCTGGTCATGCCGATCGAGACCAGCCCGAGGGCGCTGAAGCTGGTGCGATCGCTCATAGACCTGGGCCACTCGATGGGCTACCGCATGCTGGCGGAGGGCGTCGAGACGCAAGGCGTCCTCGACCTGCTGGTGGCGGCCGGGTGCGACGCCATCCAGGGCTACTTCCTGTCCAAGCCATTGGAGGCAGACAGCATCCCCACGTTTCTCGGCACCCACCGGGTGGGCGACCTGCTCCAAGCCGCCGACGGCTCTCCCCGATCTCCGCTCCCCAACACCTGATCGCCCAGGGCCGGCGTAGCCCGGCCGCCTGCGCAAGGGCTTCGGCAAGGCGTCCGGTTCAGACCCACTGATCGTTGGCCACGGTGCGTGCCCCCGGCGCGCCGTCGCCCGTGTTCACCACGCCCCGCGGCTCGATCAGCAGCATCTTCACTTCGGCATCTGCGCAGGGCTGGTGCTCCACGCCCCTGGGCACCACCGCCATCTGCCCCGCGCGCAGCACGATGACCCCTTCGCCACCCGCACACTCGCCGTCGCCAGCGCGATCGCCATCGCCATCGCCATCGCCATCGCCAGCGTCAGCGCGACCGCGGGTCGCGATCTTCAGCTCGCCTTCCAGCACGACGAATGTCTCGTCGGTGTCGGCATGCACATGCCACGGAAACTCTCCCTGCACCTTCACCACCTTGAACTGGTAGTCGTTCATCTCTGCAACAACGCGCGGCTGCCAGTGGCCATCGATGCCGTCGATCTTCCGGACCAGGTCAATGGCCTGGCTTTGACCGCGCCCGGCCGGAGCCGCCGTGGGGTTGAGGGGCATGGACATGGGTCGCTCCTTCCTTGGAAAAAGAAGCCGAATCTACGCAGCGTTGTTCACCCTGTATTGAACGTTCGTGGCTCGCCCCTTCATCCATCCATCCGTTCATTCATCCATTCATCCACCCATCACTGCGCAACCCGCCCGCCGGAGGCCATGCGCAGCCACCGACCCGGTGTCAGCCCGAAGGTCTTGGTGAAGTGGCGGGTCATGTGGCTCTGGTCGGCAAACCCGGCGGTCGCGGCAGCGTCGGCCAGCGACGCATCGCCCATCAACATGCGACGCACCACATCGAGCCGCCGCATGGTCTGAAAGCGATACGGGCTCGTGCCGAAGAAGATGCGAAAGTCGCTCGACAGACTCCACCGGTCCCGCCCCGTGGCTGCCTCCAGCTCGTCCAGCGCAATGACCCGGGCCTGGTGGGCGTGCAGGTAGTCGTAGGCACGCTGCGCGGCCAGAAAGTCGCCCTGGGGCAGCCGCGCAGGGGCGCCCGCCACGGCTTGCAGCGCATGCGCCAGCTCGGCCACGGCATGGCTGTGTTCCAGCGGCTCCGGCACCGTGTCGATGTGCCGCAGCAGGTGGTGGGTGGCCATCGCCAGGCGCGGGTCGGTGGTCACGCCCCCTTCGATGAACGGCAACGCGCGCCCCTGGAGCACCGCCTGGATGAGCGCGGGCTCCACATAGACCATGCGGTACTGGAAGCCCTCGTCGGTACCGGCCTGACCATCGTGGACCTCATCGGGGTGCAACACCATCGTGTGGCCCGGCAGGCTGTCGCGCCGGCTGTGGCGGTAGTTGAAGCTTTGGACACCTGCCAGCGTGCTGCCGATCGCGTAGGTGTCGTGGCGGTGCATCGCATAGGCCTTGCCATGAAAGCGCGCCTCGATGCGCTTCATGCCGTCGATGGGTTCGGCGTGCCTGACCCACTCGAGGGGTGCGGGTGCTGGGAGCCGGCTCATCAGGGCATTGTAGGCAGGGGATGGCGGCAGCGATGTCGATAAGCCAACGCGTACCGAGCAAGGTGAAGGGCGACACCCGCGCACAGTCGTGCATGCACGCATGCAGAGTCGCCCACCCAGCTTGAACCGGTAGATCGGTAGCGCCACGCCACAGGCCGGTTCACCCCTGGCATTCGACACGAGGCGGCTGCGAGCGCTGCACGACGAACCCCACCCTGCACCCGCTGTGCTTTCTGCTCTGCTCGGCTGGGGCCGCATGTGGCCGCGTGTGAAGCCCCGAAGACCGGTGGCGCACTTCATAATCCAGCGCCGCCCCCGCCCGTTAGAGATGCCGACTTTTGATGATCATCATGGATAAATTCTTGCTGCAGCAGCAGGTACTGGAACGCCTCGCCGAAGACCTGCTGCAGGCCGAGGAGGCCGTGCGGGCGGCCCATGAAACCGCGACCCACGAAGAGAACATCGCCGAAAACAAGTACGACACACTGGGCCTGGAAGCCGCCTACCTGGCCACCGGCCAGGCCCGCCGCGCCGAAGCCATCCGCCAGGCGATGGCCCATTGGCGCCAGTTCCGCCCGCACCCCTATGACGCCAGCAAAGGCATACAGCTGGGTGCGCTGGTCTGCCTGGTCGATGCTGATGACCAGCAGCAGCAGCAGCAGCAGCAGTTGCTGCTCTTTCTCGGGCCGGAGGGAGGCAGCATGAAGCTGGCCTTCGGCGGTCACACCGTGCAGGTGATCAGCAGCGATGCCCCGTTGGGCAGGGCCGTGCTGGGCAAGTGCGAGGGGGATGAAGTGTGGGTACAGGTTGCGCTCGTTCGGCAGGAGTTTGAGGTGCTGCGGGTTGATTGAGCGGATGGCAAGTTCACGCCTAGTTCTTCAGCAACTGCTTACCTTGGTCGGGATGGGAGCGTGAATTCGGCCACCTCTAGAACAAGCAGCAACCCTTGGTCGGACTGAAACGCACGGACTGAACATCGACCGCGACGACGTCTGCAATGCAGCGTTTGCGGCCAGTGGCCGCGCGCACGCGTGCTCGCCCTGTCCAGCATCAAGCAGTCGTTCTCTACGGCTACAGGGCGATGGCCCGACGGGCCACTCTACGAGGCAATGCAATCGAGAATGACTCAAAGATATTACCTATATCTGCGACACTGACTGATCGTCAATAAATCAAGGCCTGCGGCAGGGCCTTCAAACGCGCGGATGAATGTTCCCACGCTTCAATGGCACGAGCGCCTCTACCATCGCGATGCGCTGCGTGCCGGCCGTTACGCTGCGCTGGCAGATGCCGAGGGCTTTGATGCGATCTGTTTTGCGCTCGAGGCACTAGGCCTACGGCTTTTCGGCCGCAAGAAAAACCTGGGCCAGTATGAGCAAGCGCTTGCTGAATTGGCCAATGCGTCAGTCGTACTTTCTCGACTATCAGAGACGCATCCTGGACGTTTCTGCACCTTCTCGGCGCTTTTTGCGGTGGTTAAAAAAGCGAGGAACGACGCGATGCATACCGGTGTCTTCGCACGGCATGCGACGGCAGCAGCCATCGAACTCTGTATCGGCCTAGAAGAGGCACTCATGAAAGAACAGCAACTCCCTCGCCAGGCCGTCAAGGACTTCATGGTTAAGTCACCCGTCGTGCTGGAAGCTTGGCAGCCGGTCGCGTACGCACGGCAGCTGATGCTCACGCACTCCTTCTCGTTTCTGCCTGTCTTCAAGGATGGGTGGAAGCTGCTTTCTGAGAACGGTCTCGCCAGGTACATGCTGGCTAGCAAGGACTGGGCGGGGGCGCTCGCGCGCACGATTGATGAAGCTGCCCAAGAGCTCGACTTGCTGGAGGCTACCGTTGTTGGCCCCACGGATGAGGTCCAGAAGCTCCTCGCGGATGACCTGGGAAAGGAAACGCGGCTTTGGCTTGTCGAAGAAAAGCAGGGTAGGCTCTGCGGCGTTCTTTCTCCTTTCGAACTGATGTAGCTGTCAAACCTTGTAGGCTCGTGGCTAGAAGGACGAGCTGCGAGGCACGCAGCTAATGGTCCTGGAACGCCGTAAGGGCCAGCTTCGCAGCGATTGGACAATCACTTTACAGCCCCCGGTCGCCCAACGCTAGGCCAGTACCCCACCAGATGCCTCTTCCGTCTCAAGAACGTAACGGCGCAGCTTGTCCGTCAACTCCCGCCGGCGAGCCTCGCCCGCGTGGTGAAGCTCCCTATGGCAGTTCGGGCAAACCGACGCGGCGTTGTCAGGGGTATCGGGGCCGCCGTTGGCTAGGTGCACGATATGATGGGACTCAAGGTAAGGCAACTCGTCCTTGTCTGTGAAGGGCGCTTTCTGGCGGCAGCACTCGCATAGTCCCTTCGAGCGCCGAAGTGTCCAGGCCTTAACGGCTGGATCGCGGTCGAAGACCATGCCAGGAGCCGGCCGCTGCAACGGCTTCCGCGCCCCCGCTGGGCGCTTCAGCGGGCCGGTCCTTTGGACCAGGGCGGCCGAGCGCCTCAATTCCGTTCGATCCGACTGTGGCTTGGCCGCCCGGCCAGCTAGGAGCTGAAGGAACCCCTGGTACGCACTGCTCAACTTGACCTGGCTGACGGCGTTCTGTCCGAATATGCGGAGGTCTCGAAGGGCGGGAATGGTGATGGGCGCCTCCCTTAGGTCGTACTGCCAGACCACGGCGCGGTGGTACTCCTCCGACTCCTTCGGATTGACGAGGTCATCCCCGTGAACCTCCACAACGACGTCATCGACTGCGCGCCCAACCGCCGCAATGCCACGCCCATTGACGTATAGCGCCAGCAGGTCGCCTTCGCGAGGGCGCTTCAGGCCGTTGCGGTATCGCTGACCACCGCTTGTGACGGCGATGCCCCTGTCAAACCAGCGATGCTCGGCGTCAACCGCATCGTCTTTGAGGTCAGTGTTGATGACGAAGAGATTCATGTTGGAGTTTTGCCTGTGGGGATCAGACGCACACGGTGCCGCCCCTCACCGCCTCTGCCTGGATGTGAATCGACCAGCTTTTCCTAGATAGCGGCAACCCTAGGCGGTCACTGCTAAAAGGCGCTGCCTGACCGGTGAATTGGCCTCAAGTCGACAGTAGAACTGCGGCGGATGGAACCCCGGAATGGCTGTCCGAAGGGCTTCAAGCGTGATGGGCTTCTTCAATTTCTTGGCGCCAGACAGCGCCATCGCCGACGCCACAGCCACCCCGTCAAAGTAGCTCATGAACTCGGACTTGCCGAGGCCTGAGACGGAGCTGTATTTACGCCAGACGGTGCTCGGCGCGGCCGAGTAGATCGTGCCCACGGTCGCAAAACCAACGACTGCACCTACAGGTTTCTTCACGTAGAACCAAATCGTCGAGCCTGGCTCAACGTGCATGGTTCTGCGCCTTAGCTCCACTTGCTTAGTACCAGCGAGGATGTTGTTTGCATGGCGCTCGTCAAGTGATATGAGCACATGCTGGTTCGGTTGCATCAAAGGCCTTTTTCTAGGATCGCCTGAACCTGCTCGGAAGACAGTCGTTGGCAAGTAATCAGTTGGTAGGCCTCGCCGCAGTTCAAAGCCTTGAGCTCATGCAGCGGTACAGGCCTGGGCAGGCGCAACACATTGTCGAACACCGTGATGGTCTTGGTCTTCGCGACCCCGATGCTGGAAAGTTGGGTGCTATCCAGCACCGATGGCGCCAAGTCGTCGGCCTGCATGGCAGACTCATCGCGAAGGTAGGCACGTAGTACGCGACCAACCGCAATGACAGCGCCGGAACCTCCGTTCTTCACGGGCTCGTAGAAGAACATCAAATCACCGCGCGAATAGTTCTTAAGTGTCTTCTTGTCGCTCAGGTAGTGGCGCAACGGTGCAAGCTGGGCCTTTCCTTGGGGTAGGAAGGAGTCCTGCGGTGAGTCCGCCAAGAGATGCTCCTCAAATTGCTTTCTCAGGGGGACCATCACACCCTCTCTACCTGGCAAGCACATGAGCATCGGCGCCAGCAGGGACTCCAACTTGAAAAGCGGGACCAAGACTTTCTGCCCGTCCGGTCGAATCACTGAAATCTGCTGATCGACGTGCCGGAACAGTGGGGGCGTGTCTGGCAAACCTAGTTTGCCCACTGCCGCCAACGATTTGCGTCCGACATCCCAGTTACGTTTAGTCATACGCCCTTTGGCGACGATCTTCTGAAGGTCGTCCGACGTCGATGAGGACGCCACATAGCCAAAGGTTGCCGCGACTTCGCGAAGCGTGGCTTGACGCGGAGGACAGCTCAACCGCACCCGGCCGACATCCCCTGGTTTTACGATGCTCAGAACGTGTCGGAGCAAGGTTTGGGCAATCTCATATGCGTCTCTCTGGTCCTCGGCAACCGCCGCAAAAGCTCGAATCTCCTGTCCTCGAACGCTCGTCGGCATTACTAAGTAGCCAGCGACGACACCATTGCATCGCGCCACGTGGCGCAAGCACGCCGAATTATCGGCCTCAGTGGCGGCCCATTCGTTAACCTGGGTCGCAGTGTCGAGGCCAAGGTTCGTCAACAGACTCCGAACGGCCGTTGCATCGCTTGCCGATGCAGGTTGCACTTCGATGATGTCCGTACTATGGGCCTTGTGCACTACAGGACTCGCGGTGTGGTCGGGCTCGACCTGAAACAGCTCAGGCGAAATTGCGTCCACTCCAAACTGCCTTCTGAGCTCAGGTGCCCGCTCAAGAATTCGTCCATCGCTGGTTATGAGCCCTGGCAGGCCGTGGTGAATAGCCGTTGCGAGGTGTTGCAGGTCAGACTTGTCATTCTCCGACAGCGAGCCCGACGCATGGCGCTGGGGAAACACGATTGCCGCAAGCATCGGCGAAAGGCGCCCCCACTCGTTGTCTGGTGGCGTCGAGAACTTCGCAAGTGTTCCTACGAACGAGAGCATCGGATCCGTCTTTCCGTCGTGGGCCGTGCGGCGCAGCTCCGTCTCAATCTCGCTGCTAATCGCCAGTGAACATGTCCGCATCCGCTCGGCCCTGAAGACACTCATGGCTAGTTCGTACCGAGGCCGGCGAGGCCCGAGGTCGAAAAGCACATTCAAGTCCAGAAGGTAGAGCGGTTTGCCCCCACCCTCCAAGGCACCTAGGCCGAGTGGGTCAACGGCGTTGATTCCGCTGGGCGCAAAGAGCTGAGGGGTGTCGAGTTCATGGGCGCGAACCACGATCATGCGATTGCGACTAGCCCCTCCTGGTTCAACTCGTTGGGCGTAGAACCCCTGCGCTTCCCAGAACAAGTTGGCGTCTTTGAGGTCTTCAGCTACCCGGGCATGAATCGAAATGAACTGTGCCTCCGTCGACATGTTCTTCAAGGCATCGAGCAGCATCCGACCGATGTTTCGACTGCGACTGGTCTTAGGAACATAGATCTGCCGCACGTGCGCTTTGGGGAAGCGGAGATCAAACAACAGATGACCGACATACGTCTCGCCGCGACCGTCACTCTCGACCGCTACAAACAATTGCCCTTTGCGACAGAAGGCCGCATAGACGCTGCGCGAGAAAAATCCGAGCGCGTCTCGGTCGCTGTCTGCTGCCTGCACGACCTCTCCCAAGAGCGCCGTAGCAGCACTTGGCTCCGTAACGATCCGGACCACACCTCCGCTCTTTGTCATAGCTCCCCTTTTGGTGTTTTGGGGTAACTGTAACGGAGACGAAAGCAAGCCTGCATTGAACGGAAGCTGGCGAGCTTGGCTCGATTTGAGCGGCAGACTGCTCTCCGACTGTGAGATTGAAATCTGGATGACCGCAACGGGTTGATTGCTGGCGGGAACGAACGACGGCTCGCCCGCGCCACCTTCGGGGCCCTTGGTGCTCCGGGCTGCGTAAGAGATGAACGACGGCTCTCAGCCTAAAGCCGCCCTCCCCTCACCAAGGCAGCAGCTCACCGCCATAGCCATAAAAACCGCCCGTCTCCCCCGCCTCCAACCCATCCAACACCCGCAACATATCGCCCGCCGCATCGCTGGCCCGGCGGCCGATTTCCGCACCATTGAACGGTGCCGACAGCGCCGAGTCGACGGTGCCCGGGTGCAGCGCCACCAGCACGGCCTGCGGGTGGGTGCGGGCCACTTCGATGGACGCCGTCTTGAGCAGCATGTTCAGCGCGGCCTTCGAGGCGCGGTAGCTGTACCAGCCGCCCAGGCGGTTGTCGCCAATGCTGCCCACCTTGGCCGAGAGCACGGCCAGCAGGCCGCGCTCTTGCTTGGGCAGCAGCGGCGCAAAGTGGGCCAGCACCAGCGCAGGGCCGAAGGTGTTGGTGCGGAAGGTGGCCTCCATCTGCGCGTAGTTCATCTGGCCCAGGCGCTTTTCAGGCAGGCCGTGGGGGCCATGCAGCATGCCGGCGGCGTGGATGATGCAGTGCCACGGGCCCTGGGCCTTGAGGTGCTGGGCGGCGTTGGCGATGGTGGCCTCGTCGTCCAGGTCGATCGCCGGGCTGGTGTGGCGACCCAGGCCCACGGCCAAGGCGCAGCGCGGGTCGGCCCGCAGGTGCGCCAGAAAGGCGCTGCCGATGGCGCCGGTGGCACCGATGACGATGGCGCGGTAGCCGTGGGGGAGTGAGTTCATGGGGATGACCAGTCGCCTGGCTGTGTGTCTTGCGCATAGAGCAGGATGCCATTGCAGAGCACTTTGGCCTGATGGTGCGGAAACACATGGTGGCCGCAGTGCTCGGTGAAAACGGCGACGGTGCGGCGGGCTTCGCTCACCAGTGCGAACGCGTAATTGAATTCCACGGCGGATCCATCCATGAGTTCGATGCGAAGGGTTTGGGAGGGGAAAAAGATCAAATGGCCGGGCTTGGCCATGAACGTTTCCACGGTGCAGCCATAGCGGACTGCAAGCTCTTCAGCCCACTCCTGAATGATCTGGGCAGACATACGCGGCACAGGGTACTGATGGAGTTGCATGGCTGGTACATGGGGCGAAATCAAAGCGCACCCAGTCTAGTGCGCAAGCCAGCCGCATGCTCGCGCAGCGCATCCAGCTGCGGCCCTTGCATCTTCTCCACCTGCCGATAAACCATCACCAGCCGCGGGTTCTTGCCCAGCACTGCTTCGTTGCGCGCAAAGAAATCCCAGTACAGCGCGTTGTACGGGCACGCACGCTCGCCCACCTTCAGCTTCGTGTCGTAGTGGCACCCGGTGCAGTAGTCGCTCATGCGGTCGATGTAAGCGGCGCTGCTCACGTACGGCTTGGTGGCCAGCAGGCCGCCGTCGGCGAACTGGCTCATGCCGACGGTGTTGGGCACCTCCACCCATTCGAACGCGTCGATGTACACGCCCAGGTACCAGCGGTGCACGGCGGCGGGGCTCAGGCCCGCCATCAGCGCGAAGTTGCCGATGACCATGAGGCGCTGGATGTGGTGGGCGTACGCGTGCTCCAGCGACTGGCCCACGGCGTGCTGCATGCAGCGCATGCGGGTGTGGCCGGTCCAGAACCAGTCGGGCAGCGGCGCGGTGTGGCCCAGGGCGTTGCGCTCGTCGTACCCGGGCATGTGGGCCCAGTAGATGCCGCGCACGTATTCGCGCCAGCCCAGGATCTGGCGGATGAAGCCCTCCACCGCCGGCAGCGGGGCGGTGCCTGCGCGGTAGGCAGCCTCGGCGCGCTGCACGACCTCGCGCGGGTTCAGCATCTTGGTGTTGAGCGCAAACGACAGCAGCGAGTGGAACAGCCGCGCGCTGCGCGTGCTCATGGCGTCTTCGTACGCGCCAAAGTGCGGCAGCGTGGTGGTGATGAAGTGGTCCAGCCACGCCAGCGCTTGTGCCCTGTTGAGGGGCCAGCGCAGTTGCGCGGCCTGGGGGTTGCCGAAGCTTTGCACGCCCGCGGCTTGGATGGTGGCCCACAGCGCGCTGTGGTCGTGCGTGGGGCGTGCATCGGGCGGGGTGGCGGGCGTGCCGGGCCAGGGCTTGCGGTTGTCGTGGTCGTAGTTCCAGTGGCCGCCTTCGGGCTCGCCCACCTCGTCCATCAGCACGCGGTGGCGCTGGCGCATGCGGCGGTAGAAGTGCTCCATGAGCCACTGCGGGCGTCCTCGGAACGTGTCGGCCACCTCGGTGCGGGATGTGTAGAAGTGCTCGCTGCCCACGGCCTCGACGGCAAAGGTTTGCTCCGCCCCCCAGGTGCGCAGTTGCTCGTCCAGCCGCCATTCGTCGGGGTGCTGGTACTGAAGGCGCTGCGCGCCGTAGTGCGCCATGAGCGCGGCCAGGTTGCCGGGCAGGGACTGGCGGTTGCTCGCGTCGTCGATGGCGACGTAGCGTACTCGGTGGCCGGCCGCGCGCAGCTGGCGCGCCAGGTCGCGCATGGCGGCGAAGATGGCCAGGATTTTTTGCGCGTGGTGCAGCACATAGTCGGTCTCTTGCCGCACTTCCATCAGCACGTAGACCACGCCGGCATCGTGCTCGGCAAACCAGCTGTGCAGGGGGTTGAGCTGGTCGCCCAGCACCAAGCGCAGGGTGTGGGCGCGGGGCGGGGGTGGGGTCATGGGGGTGGTCAAAGGGATGTGGTGTGGCGCTGCCGCTGGATTATGTTCGGGCAGCGCCGAGCGGCACGATGGGTGGGCCCAGTTGCGCAGGCGTGGGTAGCCACGACGCGGGCCGGGGCCAGTCTCCAAGGTGACGCGCGGGGGGGGGCAGCCAGTGTTTTCCCCGACCGGTGCGGGCCGGGCCGCGCTGGATACTGGCCGCGCCGCCAGCGGCGGGTGCGCCCTGTGCGGGCCCGGCTGGCAGGACACATAACGACAGGAGACCCGGCCCATGCCCACCCTTGCAACCCCTTGCGCCCCGCCGCCACTCACGCGCCGCCGGTTGCTTACTGCCGCTGCGGCGGCCTCGGCCGCCACGGCCCCCGCGTGGGTGCACGCGCAGCCTGCCGAGGCCTGGCGCATCGGCCAGACGGCGGCGCTCAGCGGGCCGCTGGCCTTTCCGTTCGTGGAGATGAACAAGGGCATCAACGCCGCGTTCATCGAGGCCAACGACAAGGGCGGCGTGGACGGGCGCAAGCTCGAGCTGGTAAGCCTGGACGACGGCGGCGACCCGGCCAAGGCCACGGACAACGCCCGCAAGCTCGTCGAGCAGGAGCGCGCCTTTGCGCTGCTGGGCTGCGGCGGCACCACCAGCGTGATGGGCGCGCTGCCGGTGGCCATGGCGGCCAAGGTGCCGGTGATAGCGCCGGCCACGGGGTCGGACGCGCTGCGGCCCTTCAACCCGCTGGTGTTCCATGCGCGTGCCAGCTATGCGCAGGAGCTGAGCAAGATCGTGCAGCAGCTGGGCTCCACCGGGTTCACCAAGTGCGCGGTGGCGTACTTCGACAACCCGTTTGGCAAGGCGACGCTGGCGGCGTTCGACGCGGCGGCCAAGGCGTATGGCAACACGGCGTGGAAGGCGTTCCTCGTGACCGAGACGCCCGAGGGCATTGCCCGTGCGGTGGACGAGATTGCGGCGTGGCAGCCCAATGCGCTGACGTCGCTGTCGGTGGGGGCAATGGGGATTCCGTTCTACAAGGCGCTGCGCGCGCGGGTGAAGGCGCCGGCTTTTTCGATTTCGTTCCTGGGCTCGCGCCCGCTGCTGGCCGCGCTGGGCGAGTCGGCCAAGGGCATCACGGTGGCGCAGGTGGTGCCCAACCCCGACAGCGTGGCGATACCGGTGGTGAAGGCCTACCAGGCCGCGCTCAAGCGCGTGGAGGGCAGCGCGCCGGGGTATTCGTCGCTCGAAGGCTATGTGAGCGGCCGCCTGATGATCGAGGCGCTGCGCCGCGCGGGCCGCACCGCGTCGCGCGAGAAGCTGATGGAGGCGCTGCATTCCATGCGGCCGTACGACATGGGTGGCTTTGAGTTGCGGTATGGGCCGCAGGACCACAACGGGACGGATTTTGTGGAGCTGACGTATTTCAATGGGGACCGGTTCAGGCGCTGACGCCGTGACGCCGTGAGGCGGAGAAGCGCTGAGGCTTCCATCTGCAAAACGATCCATCAGCGGGCTTGTAGGCCGAAGGCCGCTGCGGGCTGGCCGGTCAGGGGCCGGTGCTGCCGCCACCGGCGGGGCGCTGGCGCTTGTGTTCGCTGCGGCAGCGGTCGGAGCAGTATTTCACCTCGTCCCACACCTTCTCCCATTTCTTGCGCCAGGTGAAGGGCCGGCCGCAGTGCAGGCAGGTCTTGTGCGGCAGGTCGTGCTTCTTGCGCATGCGCATGGGTGTGCAGAGATACCAGGGTGCAGTGGCTGGGCGTGCGGATTGAACAGACAGTTGAACGGGGCGGCTGGCTGCGGTGAAGGCGGGTGGTGCATGGCGAGCCCGGCACCAGGCAGCAACACCCCTGCCGCCGCCATTGTGCCGCAGCCGGCCGATGCCCCCAGCCGCGCAGGCGGGCGGCGGCGCCCGTAAACTTGCGCCCATGACGCTCAAAATCACCGTGTATTCCAAGTCCGCCTGCCCGCAGTGCGACTCCGTCAAGAAGCTGCTGCAGTCGCGCGCCCTGCCCTTTGAAGAGATCAAGATCGACGACGAGGCCGAGCGCCTGGCTTTCTATGCCAAGTGCGGGCCGTCGGTACGGCAGATGCCGCAGGTCTTCATCAACGACCAGCGGGTCGGCGGCCTGGCGGGCGTGCAGGCTGCCCTGGCGCAACTGGCCCAGCAGCAACCGTAACCACGGCTGCGGCAACCGCCAAAGCCCCGACAGCCACCACCGGGTCGCGCACCGCTAGCGGTACTGCGCTGCGGTGATGAACTGGCCGAACGTCTCGCACCACACGACCACGGTGTTGAACTTGGCAGGGTCTGCGCCCTGCGGCACCGGGACGATGAAGTTGTCGAAGGTCTTGACGTCGCCGATGCGCAGCATCTGCGGCTTGATGCGCAGAAAGTCGGCCTCGGTCTCCACGAACTGGGGCGACAGGTAGAGCTTGTAGTCGGGCCCGGGGGCCAGCCTGCCCTGCAGGCTGATGCTATGCGGGCCGATGTGGACCGTGCCCTCGCCCCAGTGCAGCGCGTCGCTGCCTTTCAGGTCGCGGCGCAGCGTGGCCGTCCACTGCGCGGTGGACGCGCTGGGCTGCAGGTCTTGCGGCGTGGGGCTGGCCGGCGCGATGAGGATGGGCAGCATATACACCCCCGCGCCAAAGCCCACCGCCACTGCCAGCAGGTGCGAGGCGGTCAGCGCCAGCAGTTTCTTCATCGCTGTGCCACAGTCATCACAGTCATCACAGTCATCACGGCCATCACGGCCACTGCAGGTGCGTGGCGGCGCGGTACTGCACCGGCGCCTTCGCATGCAGGCCGGCACCGCCGGCAGACCGCACCATGGCGGGCTCGGCCGGGCCAGGGTCCTTCACGCCGTGCACCAAAAACCGGTCGACCAGCGCGTAGTGCGCGGGCACGTTCAGCGCCGGGGCATGGCCGCAGCCGGCCACTTCGATCACCTGGGCCTGGCCGCGCGCGCCGGGGCCGCGGGTCAGCATCTCGGCGGTGACGTCGCGCAGCACCAGGTCGGACTGCTCGCCGCGCAGGCACAGCACGGGGATGTCCAGCGCGTCGTAGTGGTCCCAGATCAGGTAGTCGTTGGTGTGGTGGGTGAACTGCTGCACCATGGCCGGATCATAGTGCGGCGTCACGCGGCCGTCGGGCAGGCGGCGGGTGGAGGTGTCGGTCAGGCGGCGCCACTGCGCGTCGCTGAGCCAGCCGTAGGGCTGGTACACCTGCCGGAAGAACGCTTCGAGCTCCTGCACCGTGCCGAACGATGGCGGGTGGCCCGCATAGGCCTTGATGCGTTCGAGCGCCGCATCGGCCAGGCGGGGCGCGTTGTCGTTGAGCAGCAGGCTGGTGATGCGCCCCTTGAACTGCGGCTCGAACAGGCCCGACGCGCACACGGTGCCGATGGCCCCGCCCATCGATGTGCCCACCCAGTGCGCCTTGTCGATGGAGAGCTGGTCGAACAGATCGGCCGCGATGCGTGCGTAGAACGACAGCTGGTATTCGTCCTCTGGCACGCGGGCCCACTGGCTCAGGCCCCGGCCGATGGTGTCGGGGCAGATCACGCGAAAGCGTGGCGCCAGGTGGGCCGCCAGATCGTCCATGTCGCGCCCGGTGCGCGCCAGGCCGTGCCAGGCGATGACAACCGGCGCATCGGGTGCGCCCCACTCCATGTAGTGGATCTCATAGCCGGCGCAGGTGGCGTAGCGCGAAGTGGGGGACATGGTGGCAACCTTTGGGGACGAAAACGAAAATGGAAAACGGCGGGCGGCTGCGTATGCGGGGCGGCATGGACGGATGTGCATTCGACCGTTCAACTAGGCGGGAGCCGCAGACAGTGCTGTAGCACGGCAAGGCGAACCAACGACGTTCAACGGTTGAAGGCATATCCGTACTACTTCATCAGGCGGCCGTTGCTGCCGATGACGGTGACCTCCACATAGCGCGAGCCGATGCGGTTGGTGGGCGAGTAGCCGAGCGTGATACCGCCCAGGTCGTAGCTCTGCAGCGACTCCAGCGCCTTGACCACCCGGGCGCGCGAGGGCGCGGGCCCCGCGCGGCGCAGGGCCTCCACCAGCACCTTGGCGCCCAGGAACTGCTCGAAACTGGTGTAGTTGACCTCGGCCTCGGGCGCGTATTTCTTGAGCAGCGACTGGTACTCGCGCACCACGGGCAGCTGGGGCCGGTACGGGTATGGCACCACCTGGCTGATGCCCAGGCCGTGCGCGTTCTTGATGCCCGCGAGCTTGACCAGCTCGGTCGGGTCGACCACCGAGATGTTGTACAGCTGCGCGCCGCCGCCCTGCTCGCGGTAGCGCTGGATGAACGCGGCGGCGGGCTTGTTGATGGCGATCATGATGACCGCGTGCACGTCGGCGGCCTTGATGGCCTTGACGGCATCATCGACCTGGTCGGTGTTGCGCTCGTAGCCCGCGGCCACCACGAGCTTGAGGTTGCGCTTGGCCAGCGCCGCCTCCACGCCCGCCAGGCCCGCCTTGCCGAAGCCGTCGTCCTGGTACATCACGGCCACGCGGTTCATGCCCAGCGTGGTGAGCTGCTGCACCATGTGCTCGGTCTCGTCCACATAGCCCGCACGCACATGAAAGATCCAGGGGTTGAACGGGCTGCGCAGCGACTCGCCGCCCGTGTACGGCGCCACCAGCGCAGCGCCGCCCTGCTCCAGCACGCCGTCGGCCAAGAGCTGCGTGATGTTGGCGGTGCCCGCAAAGCCGTACAGCGCCACCACGTCGGGGCGCGCCAGCATGCCGCGGGTCAGGCGCACGGTGTCTGCGACCTTGTACGCGTCGTCCACCACCTCCTGGCGGATGGTGGCGCCGTGCACGCCGCCCTGGGCGTTGACCCAGTCGAAGTAGATCTTGCCGCCCAACACCATCTGCGCGCCGGTGCTGGCCAGCACGCCCGACAGCGGGGCCACCTGCCCCACCACGACCTCGGCCGCATGCAGCGGGGGCGCCAGTGCGGCGCTGCACAAGGCCACCATGGCCGTCGTCATCGCCGCCATTGACGCCAGCCTGGAGGCTGCGCAGCGGCTCCATCGTTTGAGCTTGTCCATCGTGTTATGTCTCCGTTCGGATGTCGTTCGCGCAGCCTTCCGGTGAGCGCGGGCACGGGGCCTGTGCTCACCCTGAGGGGCTGGACTGCGGTGGTCTTGCGAAGCTCCTTGCGGTCAGTCAGGGATGGTGATGGCGCCTGCTGCCGTGACGGCAATGGCGTTGGCAGCCACGGGCGTGGCGGCCAGTGGCGGCACGTTGGCCGCGGTGATGGCGGGCGCGCTGCCGGCCACGCCGCCGCGCGGCACGGTGCGCACCACCTGGCTGGCAGGCAGTGCCTTGCCGTTGGCCAGGTGCTCGTACACCGCGTCGAGCGCGTGGTTCAGGTACACGTGCAGCGGCACATAGCGGGTGTCGTAGCCAGGCAGCACGGTGGGCAATCCGATGAAGCTGTCGAAGTGCTGGGCGTTGGCCACTTCCACATAGCTGAGCTTGCTGCCCGCGCCCTCGACCTTCTTGTTCAGCGCGGCGTAGGGGCGCGAGGTGTGGCTCACGGGCAGCAGCGCGTCGGCGCGGCCGTGCACGATGATGGCGGGCTTGCCGCGCAGGTTGCCGTTGCGGCGGGTCTCGTCCACGCCGGCCTGCAGCTTCTTGGCGGCGGCGTCGGTGCCGGTGACCAGGTTGCGCAGGCACAGCGCGCCCGGCGTGTTCCAGTCGGCCACGCCAGACTCGGACACCGACAGGAAGTCGCGCGCCGCGCCCAGCTTGCCCTTATTGTTGATGAGCTGGATGCCGCCCGATGGCGGCACGCCGTTGCCGGTGGCGAACATGCCCGCCAGCGCAGCGGGTGCGAGCGGCGCCACCGCACCGGCCGCCGTGGCACCGGCGTAGCTGAAGCCGCACAGGTGGTCCATCACGCTGGCGCGCGAGAGGCTGTTGGCAAAGGTCACGGCCACGGCGGGCGCGACTTCGAACGCGGCCAGCGATGCGTGCAGGTCGTTCGA
The DNA here is from genome assembly GCF_964253015.1 of Acidovorax sp. LjRoot194. NCBI lineage: Bacteria > Pseudomonadati > Pseudomonadota > Betaproteobacteria > Burkholderiales > Comamonadaceae > Acidovorax > Acidovorax sp. LjRoot194. The sequence continues at coordinate 4,043,719 of NZ_CAXUQB020000001.1, forward strand.
CTCGGGCTCCCAGCCGTAGTCGCGCAGCTTTTGCAGCGCCTCTTCGGCCTGCGTGGCGGTGGTGGATGCCGACAGCAGCCCGGCGGTCTTCAATGCCGCGCAGCGGTTGGGCGCAATGGGCAGCGCCGCGCTGGCAAAGCCCGCAGCGTACGCAGCCGCATAGGGGCTGGTGCTGACCGAGGCGGCCAGCGACGCGCAGGCCTGGTACAGGTTGGCATAGGTGGTGAAGTCCACCAGCGTCTTGCCCGTGACGGCGACGGTGGTGCCGCCGCGGCGCACGGTGACGCCGGGGTTGGCCGGCAGCTCGAGCGCCGGCTCGGACACGGCCACGCCGCTGATGAGGCCCTGCGTGTCCTGCTCGGCCGCGGCAATGGCGGCGCCGCCGCCGTTGGAGATGCTGGACGCGATGACGATGGTGTTGGCGGGCGTGAGCGTCTTCAGGCGCTGGCCGGCGGCGTCGGTGTTGCCGTAGCGCTGGTTGAGCACGTAGTAGCCGAACTCCACCGCCTGCAGCGTGGTAGTGCCCCAGTCCTTCTCGGAGTTCTGGCCCGAGTGCGCGTGCTTGAAGGCAAAGCGGTTGGGCGTGGCGGTGTTGAAGGCGGCCAGCTCGGTGGCGGTGAGGCCGGCGTTGAAGGCCGCGTTCTTGCCCGCCGCGGCGGCGGTGGCGCGTGTGCCGTCGATGAGCGGCACGGTGTCGTTTTGCAGGTCGTGCGGTGCGCCGCCCGTGCCTTTGTCCGAGTAGGCCACGGCGCAGCCCTTCTTCAGGCCCCATTCGCCGGTGGAGATGCCGCCGTACACGCCGCGCGAGCCCGAGGTGGTGGCCGTGATCATGCAGGGCTTGGCCGGGTTGAACGTGGTGGGCACCTGCACCATGAGCGTGACGTTCTTGCGGCCCGTGCCGTCGTCGGCAAAGGCGATGTACTCGGTGCCCGCCACCTTGCCCTCGCCGGTGGTGACCTTGCCCTGCGCATCGACGTTGGGGCCGTACAGCAGGCCGTAGCCGCCCGCGGCGGTCATGTCGAGCATGCCGCGGTAGTTGGTGTGGATGGCCGTGCGGCGCAGCTCGGCCGCGGTGGGCTTGAGCGGGTCGGCAGAGGCCGGCGGCAGGGCTGCGGCCAGGCCGCTGGCCCCGAGGCCTGCGGTCAGCAGGTCGTTGCTGGTGCCGTCGTAGCTGGTCTCGCTGATGGTGCCCAGGTACGCGGGCTTTGCGTTCAGCGCGGGTGCGTTGTTGTTGTTGCTGTCACCGCCATTGCCGCCGCAGGCCGCGAGGACCGCTGCCGCCAGGGCCGCGGGGACGAAGGGGCGCAGGCCCCCGTGGATGCTTTTCTTCACCATGTGCTTGTCTCCTGTTTTTGTCTTCACTTTTTTACACAGCTACCCCACACCTCACCCACGCCCGCTCCTGCGGGCGCCACCCACGTCCGCGCTGGCGGACGTGTGGTGCTCAGGCCTTTCGCGCCGCGGCCGCGCGCAGGCGCCCCACCACGCCGGTGGGGAAGTAATAGACCGACAGGACGAAGAGCACGCCCAGCCACAGCAGCCAGCGGTCGGGCGACAGCAGCCCGGACAGCCAGGGCAGGCCCGACGCGGCCTCGCTGCCCAGGCGCAGCAAATCCTGCAGGTAGCTTTGCGCCACGAGGAACAGCACGGCGCCGATGGCCGAGCCGTAGATGGTGCCCATGCCGCCGATCACGACGATGAGCAGGCAGTCCATCATGATCTCGAAGCTGAGCGAGGTGTCCGGCCCGTTGTAGCGCAGCCAGAGCGCGAGCATGGCGCCCGCGCAGCAGGCGAACAGGGCCGACAGCACGCTCGATGTGGTGCGGTACACCACCACCCGGTAGCCGATGGCCTCGGCGCGGAACTCGTTCTCGCGGATCGCCTGCAGCACGCGGCCGAAGGGCGAGTTCACGATGCGCAGCAGCGCCAGCACCAGCGCCACGGCCACCACGAAGAGCAGGTAGTAGCACAGCAGCCGCCCATCCAGCGTGACGCCCAGGAAGGGCTCGTCGAACGGCTCGAAGCTGGGCGACAGGATCTCGGGCACCTTGAAGGTCAGGCCGTCTTCGCCGCCGGTGATGTCCGACAGCTGCGACGCCAGCGTCTGGAACGCCGCGGCCACGGCCAGCGTGATCATCGCGAAGAAGATGGCGCGCACCCGCAGCGAGAACAGCCCCACGGCCAGCGACAGCAGCAGCGAGAGCACCAGCGCGCCACCCAGGCCCACGGCCAGCGCGGTCCAGGTGGGCCCCATGCGCGTGGTGGCCACCGCAATGCCATAGGCCCCGATGCCGAAGAACATGGTGTGCGCAAAGCTCACGATGCCGGTGTAGCCCAGGAGCAGGTCGAAGCTGGCGACCAGCACCACGAAGATCAGCACCTTGGCCGCCACGGACAGCGCCTTGACGCCGGGGAACAGGAACGGCGCGAACGCCAGCCCCAGGAAGATGGCCACGAGGATCACCGCCAGCACCTTGCTGCGCGGGTAGTCGCCGGAGAGAAGTCGGTTCAGCATGTTGTGGGGCTCCTCTTCAACGGTTGGCGACTGGGTAGACGCCCTGCGGACGCCACAGCAGGATGGCCACCATCAACGCGATGTTGGAGAACAGCGCCACCTTGGGCAACAGAAAGCCGGTGTAGTTGGCCATCAGCCCCACCAGCAGCGCGCCGATGAGGGCGCCGCCCGTGGACCCCAGGCCGCCGATGATGATCACGATGAAGATCAGCACGTTGACCTGCGCGCCCATCTGCGGGATCACGTTCTGCTGGTACAGGCCCCACATCACCCCGCCCAGGCCCGCCAGGGCCGAGCCCACGACGAACACGCCCACGAAAAGGCGGCGGATGCGGTAGCCCAGGGACTCGACCATCTCGCGGTCCTGCACGCCCGCGCGGATGAGCAGGCCGACCTTGGTGCGCGACAGCGTCCAGGCCAGTACGCCGAAGACCACCAGGCCCACCGCCACGGCGATCAGTCGGTATTTTTCGATGGCGGCGTCGCCCACGAGCAATGAGCCGCGCATGCCTTCGGGCAGCGGCAGCGGGATCTGCGCGGGGCCCCAGATGACCTTGATCAGCTCTTCGCCGATGATCATGCCGCCCATGGTGATGAGGATCTGCTTCAAGTGCTGGCCGTACACCGGCCGCACGATGAAGCGCTCGAACGCCAGGCCCACCGCGCCTGCGACGGCCATGGCCACCAGCATGGCGGGCAGCACCGCCATCAGGTTGCGCCACAGGTCGGCGCTTTGCGTGTAGTCGCCCATGGCGCCCAGCACGCTGGTGGCCACGAAGGCACCGAGCGCGATGAACACGCCGTGCCCGAAGTTGAGCACGTCCATCAGGCCGAACACGAGCGTGAGGCCCGAGGCGATGATGAAGATGATCATGCCCATGGCCAGGCCCGCCACCGTGAGCGTGAGCCAGGTGCTGGGCGAGCCGATGAAGGGCAGCACCACCAGCGCGAGCGCCGGCACCAGCGCCAGGGGTTTCCAGTCGAAGTCGCGGGCGATGATGCTCATGCCGGACCTCCTGGGCGGGTGGGTGCTGTGACAGCGATTGCTACACTTTTGATAGCTGCTTGCGCTTGCCTATCGAGCGGTAGAGCAGCAAAAGGCTTGAAATTCAGAGTGTTTGTCATAGTGCCAGCCCCAGCAGCGACCGCTGCAATGCCTCGTCTTGCGCCAGCGCGGCCATGCTGCCTGCATGCACCACCTGGCCGTTGTCCATCACGGCGACGGTGTCACCCAGCCGCTTGGCGAAGTTGATGTTCTGCTCGACGAGCAGGATGGTCACGCCGCTCTTCTTGAGCTGGTCGAACGCCTCGATCATGTTGTTGATGATGGCGGGCGCCAGGCCCTTGCTGGGCTCGTCCACGATGAGCAGGTCGCGCGGCTCGACGATGGCGCGGCTCACGGCCACCATCTGCTTTTGCCCGCCGCTGAGCTTGCCCGCGGGGTGGTTCCAGAACTTCTCCACGGCCGGGAAGAGCCGGAAGATCCATTCGAGCCGGGCCGTGTCCATCTGCGCGGCGTTCTTGGCGCCGCGCGCGGCCAGCAGCATGTTTTCCTTCACCGTGAGGTCCGCGAAGATGCCCATGTTCTCGGGCACGTAGGCGATGTTCATGCCGGCAATGGCGGGCGTGTTCATGGCCGTGATGTCGCGGCCTGCGAAGTGGATGCTGCCCTGCGACGCATGCCACAGGCCCATGATGGTGCGCAGCGTGGTGGTCTTGCCCGCGCCGTTGCGGCCCAGCAGCATGGTGAGCTGGCCCTTGGGCACGGCCAGGTCGACGCCGTGCAGGATGTGGTACGCGCCGATGTGGGTGTGCACGCCTTTGAGTTCGAGCAGGTTGCCCATGTTGTTGTGGGTGTTGGGGGTCGTCATGCGGCCGCCTCCTTCGTCACGCCGAGATAGGCTTCCTGCACCACGGGCGATGCGATGACTTCGGCGGGCACGCCGTCGGCCACCAGGGTGCCGTTGGTCAGCACGATGATGCGGTCGGCCAGCTCGCGCACCACGTCCATCTTGTGCTCCACCAGCAGGATGATCTTGGTCTTGTCTTTCTTCAGCTCGCGGATCAGGTTCAGGATCACGGGGGCCTCGTCGTGGCTCATGCCGGCCGTGGGTTCGTCGAACATGTAGACCTGCGGCTCCAGCGCCATGAGCAGCGCCACTTCGAGCTTGCGCTGGTCGCCGTGCGGCAGGCTGGCCACAGGCGTGTCCTGGCGGTCGAGCATGGCCACCGCCTGCAGGATGGCGCGGGCGCGGTCGGTCAGGTCGCGGTGGTCGCTCCAGATGCTCCACAGGTTCAGCCCCCGGCGGTGCTTGCCCTCTTGCGTGGCCTGCACGGCCAGGCGCACGTTCTCCAGCACGCTGAGGTTGGGGAACAGGTTGGTGAGCTGAAACGCCCGTCCCAGGCCCGCATGCGTGCGCGCCGAGACGGACTGCCCCGTGAGGTCCTGCCCACCCAGCGTGACGCTGCCCGCCGTGGCGCGCAGTTGCCCCGAGATGAGGTTGAAGTACGTGGTCTTGCCCGCGCCGTTGGGGCCCACGATGGCGGTCAGCGTGCCGGGCTCGAAAGAGCAGGTCACGGCGTTGACCGCCACGTGGCCGCCGAAGCGGATGGTCAAGTCCTTGGTGGACAAGGTGCTCATGGGTAGTGCGTCACTTTCACGGTCGTCGTCTTTCAGGGGTACCGCGCGCCCTGCCCTGACATGGACAGAGCGCGCGGTGTTCAGCGCATGGTCAAGGGCATGTGCCGATGACGTAGTAGTTGGGACTGGTCTGCTTCAACGTGTTGTTCACGAAAATGTTCCACAGCCCCATGCTCTGGTTGGAGCCCAGCGCAAAGGTGTAGCCGCCATACACATAGGCACGGCCGGCCATGGTGTGGGCGTAGTTGCTGGCAGTGGTGCAGGTGGCGCCACCTCCCGGTGCAGCGAGCGTGGTGCCCGTTGCGGCGGCCGATGCAGCGCCCTCGGCGCCGTTGGCGTCGGCGGCGCGCACCGTCCAGCTGTAGGTGGTGGAGGCTGCCAGGGCGGTGTCGGTGTAGCTCGTGCCGCTCACCGGCAGCGCGTTGACCTTGTTCGCATTGCGGTAGACGTTGTAGCTGGCCGCGCCCGAGACAGCGCTCCAGCCCACCACCATGGAGTTGGCCGTGGCGCCCGAGGTGCTCACGCCCGTGGGGGCGGGCAATGCGGGGTTTGTGGGCGGGTTGGTCGTGCCGCCGCTGGAGACCTGGTCCACCATGGCCTTGATGGCGGCCATCTGCGGGCCGGACTTCTTGGCGTAGTTGGCGTTGTCGTAGCCCCACCAGTCAAAGCAGCTGTTGGTGGCTGCGGTGCTGGTCTGCGGGTAGAGCATCACGATGTTGTTGGTCTCGGCCCAGCGGTTGTAGCCGGTGTTGCGCACGTACTGCTGCTGCACGTCGCTGATGTTCTGCTTGCAGCCGTGCAGCACCACGTGCAGCTTGCAGGTGGCCGTGCCGCCCGCCTGGCAGGCCTGCGGAATGTAGGCCCAGCCGGTGGTGGCCATGCCGTGGTTGGTGATGAACTGGTTCTGGTTGAACTCGACGTAGTTGCCCGTGGGCAGCGCAGCAGTGCTGCGCGGGCTCAACGTGCCGTACAGGTGCTGCAGCATGGCGCCGGCCAGGTCGAAGTTGCAGTCGCTGATGTAGGGCGCGCCCTTGGTGGAGCAGCCGTTGCCGTAGTCGTCGGTGACCATGGCGTGCTCGGCCGCGATGTCCTTCTTGTAGACCACGTTGGCCGCGGGCACGAAGCTGTTGTAGTAGGTGCGCAGTGCGTCCATCACGCCGGTCTTGACCACGCTGTCGAGCGTGCCGGAGAACAGGTAGACCTTGGAGGCCTGCAGGTTGGCCACTGGGTCGATCAGGCCCTGGCTGGCCCAGGTGTTGGTGGTGCTCACCAGCGTGCTGGTGGGGATGCTGGCGGGGCTGGCCATGCAGCGCCCGGTGGCGTTGATGATGGAGCCTTCGGCGCAGTAGAACGGCCCGCCGGCGACCACGCCCGCGCCCTTGGCAAAGGTGGCCGAGTACGCCACGTGCAGCTGCACGGCCATGAAGCCGCCGGCCGACAGGCCCGACACGGTGGTCTGTGTCTTGTCGATCTTGAGTGCGGGGAGGTTGACGGCGGCGTGAGCGCCGCCCGAGGCGCACAGTGCAAAAGCAGCCCCTGCTGCAGCCGCCCGGATGAAATTGAAAGCCATGTTGTCTTGTCTCCAAATAATTTTGAGAAAGTCTGACCCAGCCTCCGTGTAGACCCGGAGGTTCATGCATCAATCCACTGGAAAAAAAGGGGCGGCCGCCCCCGCGAGGATGGATCCCCGCCGGACTGAACGGACGTCAGCCAGCGGGGCCACGCAAACCGTTCATCGCTTGTTGCGAATCGGCACTTGCATCTCTTCAGGCTTGATCTCGCGCACCAGCTCGGGCACGCCCCAGGCAAAGGCCGGGTCCACCTTGATCTTGAAGTGGTACATGCTCTGCATGGCCTGGTGGTCTTCCTTGCGGAAGGTCATCTTGCCCTTGGGGGTCTCAAAACTCATGCCTTCCATGGTCTTGATGAGCTTGTTGGTGTTGGTGTCGCCCCCCGTGGCCTTGAGCGCGGTGACCAGCGCCATGGCCGAGCTGAAGCCACCGGCGGTGAAGAAGTCCGGCGGGGTCTTGAACTCCTTGTAGTGCGCGGCCACCATGGCTTCGTTCACCGGGTTCTTGGGGATGCCGAAGTAGTAGTAGGTGGCGCCTTCCATGCCGGGGAAGTTCTTGTAGCTGGCCATGGCCGGCAAGATGTTGCCGCCCGTGGCGATCTCGATGCCGTAGCGCTTCAAGTCCAGGTCGGCGATCTTGAACGGGTTGCCGGCGCCGGCCCAGACGATCCAGATGATCTTGCGGCCGGGCTGGTCTTTGAGCTTGTCGATCAGGCGCTGGGCACCGGCGGTGAAGTCGGTGGTGGCGGCGGGCAGGTACTCCTCGTGCGAGAGCTTGGCCTTCTTGATGGAGTCCTTGAAGGCCTTGACGCCGTCGCGGCCGAAGGCGTTGTCCTGGGCCAGCGTGGCCACCGTCACGCCTTCCTTGTCGATCGCCACGGCGTTGGAGATGGCGTCCTGGCTGCTGTTGCGGCCGGTGCGGAAGATGTACTTGTTCCACTTGTCGCCGGTGATCGAGTCGGCCACTGCGGGCTCGACCAGCAGGATCTTCTTGTATTCCTCGGCCACGGGCAGCAGTGCCAGCGCGACGCCGGACGACGTGGGACCCACGGCGATGTCGGCCTTGTCGTCGGAGTACGCGGTAGCCAGCAGGCTCTTGCCCAGGTCGGGCTTGCCCTGGTCGTCCTTTTCGATGACGACGAGCTTCTTGCCATTGACGGTCATGGTGCCGCCGGTGGCGTAGTTCAGGCCCATGATCAGGCCGGTCTGGGTCTGCTTGCCATAGGCCTCCAGCGGGCCGGTCTTGCTGTAGATGTGGGCGATGCGGATCTCGCCGGACGACTGGGCGAACGCGGGGGCGGACAGCGTGGCGGCTGCGGTGACTGCGGCGGCAGCGAGGGCGACCAGGGTGCGACGGTGCATGGCGATGTCTCCTTTGTGTTGATGCCTGAACATTGCACAGTTCGTGCCAAGGCGCAAGCTGTTGATTCTTAAGAAAATTTCCTCAGCGCCGCCAAGGTCATGCCTGAAATCAATACAGTCAAATTGCCTGAATCTCAGACACTTGCCTGAAATTTATTCAGGGTTTTCCAGACGTCCATAGAGCGTTGCGCGCGAGATGCCCAACTGCCGTGCGGTGGCCAGCTTGTTGCCGCCATGGGCCTTCATGGCGGCGTGGATGGCGCGCTGCTCCAGCTCGGCCACCTGCTCGGCCAGGGGGCGCAGGTAGCGCGATTCATCCTCGGCCTCGACCACCACGGCGGTGGTGTCCTGCACGGGTGCTGCGGGCTCCACGCCGGCCTCGCGCAGCACGCGCTCGAGCTGTGCGGCGTCTATGGACTGCGAGTCCGAGCGCATCACGGCCTGCTCCAGCACGTTGCGCAGCTCGCGGATGTTGCCGCGCCAGGGCTGGCCGGCCAGCAGGGCCAGCGCGTCGGGCAGCAGCTCGGGCGGGGGCGTGCCGTTGCGCAGCGCCAGGTCTTCGCCCAGGGCTTCGACCAGCGCGGGGATGTCGCTGCGCCGCACCCTGAGCGGCGGCACGCGCACCGGCAGCACGTGCAGGCGGTAGAACAGGTCTTCGCGGAACTTGCCCTCGCGCACCAGCGCGGCCAGGTCGCGCGAGGTGGCGGCCAGGATGCGCACGTTGAAGGGCACGAGCTTGTTGGAGCCCAGGGGTTCGATCTCGCCTTCCTGCAGCGCCCGCAGCAGCTTGGCCTGCAGGCTTTGCGGCATGTCACCGATCTCGTCGAGGAACAGCGTGCCGCCATCGGCCAGCTTGAACTTGCCGTCGCGGCCCTTGCGGTCGGCGCCGGTGTAGGCGCCGGGGGCCACGCCGAAGAACTCGGCCTCCAGCAGGGTGTCGGGCACGGCGGCGATGTTGACGCTGACGAAGGGGCCGCCCGCGCGGCTGGACGCCGCGTGGATGGCGTGGGCCAACAGCTCTTTGCCGGTGCCCGTCTCGCCCAGCAGCAGCACGGGGCTTTGCGACTGCGCCGCGCGCCGCGCCTGGCGCTTGACCTCGGCGGCGGCGGGGCTCGATCCGATGAAGCTGGCAAAGGTGTACTTGGAGCGCCGCTCGCCATCGCCCGCCACGGCCAGGCTGCGCCGGCGCTGGCTGGCCAGCTCGCGCCGCGCGTCGTCCAGGTCGCGCTGCAGCAAAGCGAACTTGCTGATCAGCGGCTGCAGCGTGGTCTCGGGGTGGTCGAACAGCACGATGCCGATGGCGCCGATCACGCGGTCGGCATCGTCGCGCAGCGGGATGCGGCTGACCACGAAGGTGCCGGCCTTGTTGGTGAGCAGGTCGATCAGCACGGGCTGGCCGGTCTCCAGCACGCGGCGCATCTGCGTGTTGGGGATCACTTCTTCGACCGTGCGGCCGACGAACTGGTCGACCGACGAGAAGCCCAAGTCGGGCAGAAAGCGCTGGTAGCCCTCGTTGACCCACACGATGCGCCCGCTGCGGTCCACCAGAAACATGCCCTGGCTGACGCTGGAGAACAGCTGGAACATGGAGCGCGCCGCCAGTTCCAGGATGCCCTGGGCGTCCAGCGGCAGAGCGGGGGCGTCGTCGGTGAGCAAAGGCATGCGCGGATGGTAGCGCGGCGGCGCTGAGCGGGGCCGCGCTACCGTGGCGGCAAGTGCAGGTACTACAGGCACCGTTTGCTATACAAAATATAGCTGCTGGCGCTTCACCATCCAGCGCTAGGTGGCATTTTCATTCAAAATTGCAGGTGCCCCCATACCGCCATCCACCCCCGCCGGATACTGCGACCGCGTCATGCGCAGCACCACCATGGGCTGGATCGCCGCGATCACCTCGGCCTCACGCACGGCCAGGGGTTGGTCCACCAGGATGCAGGGCTTGCCGGTGCGGCGGCAGTGGTCCTGCACGCGCCAGTACTGGTCGTGGCTGATGCAGCCGGTCTGGCAGATCACCAGGTCGGCGGCGGCCAGGTTGGCATCCAGGGCCATGTGTTCTGCCGCCTCGACATCGTTGCGCACCATGGCATGGGGCCGGGGCTGAAAGGCCTGCGCCGCAGGCGGGAGCGGTGCGGCAGGCAGCGGTGCCGAAACATGCGCTGCGGCAGTGGCTGGCGGATGAATCAGCCCTGCCCTGTCAGCCCCTCCCAGCCCTTCCTGCACCGCCGCGCGCGCGCCTTGCGACGCTGCCTGGCGCCAGCGCAGGCACTCGCGCGACAAGGCGGTGATGCGCTCTGCCAGTTGGCCGATGTGCCGCGCCATGGCCTTGCGGCGCGGCAGCCCGGGGTGCGCGGCTTGCAGCTGCTCCAGCTCGTCCCGGGCGATGGCCAGGCGCGTGTCGCGCAGCACGACCGCCCCGCGCAGACGCACCACCTCGGCGGTCAAGGCGTCGATCTGCGCGGCCTGCGCCGCGATGGCGGCGCTGCAGCGCTGTTGTGCGTCGCCCAGCTGGCGGCACAGCGCCAGAAACTCCTGCGGAAGTGAATGCATGCACCACCTTTGCAAATAAGAACTATTCGCATTTTATGATAGAATCATGCCTCGTTGAGCAAGCCGCCTGGTGGGGAGGGCATGGAAGGACGTCAGGGCCTTCGGTGTCTGGCTTGCGATGACTTTGCTGCTGACCCATAAAAAAACCGCGCTGGGAGGCGCGGTTTTTTTGTTGGTGCAGACAGCCGGTCGGGTCTGGGTCTAACCCTGCGCCAGTGCCAGCTTGCGAGCAGCCCAGCGGCGTGCCAAGCGGGGCAGGATCAGCACGGCCACGACAATGATCATCAGCGTCAGCGAACCTGGACGCTCGAAGAAGATCGTCCACTTGCCTTCGCCGATGGCGACCGCATTGCGCATCTGCGCTTCTGCCAGCGGGCCGAGGATCATGCCCACCACCACAGGCGCTGCGGGGAAGTCGAAGCGGCGCATCACTACGCCCAAGAGGCCGATGGCATACAGCAGCACCAGGTCGAATGCGCTCTGGCGCATGCCGTACACACCCAGGGTCGCAAATACCAGGATGCCCGCGTACAGGTACGACTTGGGAATCTTGAGCAACTTGACCCACAGGCCCACCAGCGGCAGGTTCAGGATCAGCAGCATGACGTTGCCGATGTACATCGACGCGATCAGCGCCCACACCAATGCGCCGTTGCTGGTAAACAGCTGCGGGCCGGGCTGGATGCCGTAGTTCTGGAACGCGCCCAGCAAAATCGCCGTGGTGTTCGACGTGGGGATGCCCAGCGTGAGCAGCGGGATCAGCGTGGCCGTGATGGCTGCATTGTTGGCGGCTTCGGGGCCGGCCACGCCTTCGATGGCGCCGGTGGTGCCGAACTCTTCCTTGTGCTTGCTCAGCTTCTTCTCGGCCGCGTAACTCAGGAAGGTCGGGATCTCACTGCCGCCAGCCGGCACCGTGCCGAACGGGAAGCCGATGGCCGTGGCGCGCAGCCAGGCGGGCCAGGAGCGGCGCCATTCCTGCTTGGTCATGTGCGTGCTGGTCAGCTTGTTCTGCGTCTCTTCGGTCTTGCCTTCGTACATCACGTTGTACAGGGCTTCGCCCACAGCAAACAGGCCCACCGCAATCAGCACCACCTCGATGCCGTCCATCAGCTCGGGCACGCCAGCGGTGTAGCGGGCTTGTGCGGTCAGCTGGTCGATACCGATCAGGCCCAGGGCCAGGCCGACGAACAGCGCCACCATGCCGCGCAGCGTGCTCTTGCCCAGCACCGCGCTCACGGTGGTGAAGGCCAGCACCATGAGCATGAAGTACTCGGGCGGGCCCAGGCGCACGGCGTATTCGGCCACCACGGGGGCGAAGAAGGTCACAAGCACGGTGGCGATGGTGCCCGCCACGAACGAGCCGATGGCCGCCGTGGCCAGCGCCGCACCGGCGCGGCCGTTCTTGGCCATCTTGTTGCCTTCCATGGCCGTCACCATGGACCCGGCCTCACCGGGCGTGTTGAGCAGGATGGAGGTGGTCGAGCCACCGTACATGGCGCCGTAGTAGATGCCCGCGAAGAAGATCATCGATGCGGTGGCTTCCACCTTGACGGTGATGGGCAGCAGCATGGCCACGGCCACTGCGGGGCCGATGCCGGGCAGCACGCCCACGGCGGTACCGATGACACAGCCCACGAAGGCCCACATCAGGTTGATGGGGGTGGCTGCAGTGATGAAGCCCTGCAGCAGAAGGTTCCAGGTATCCATGGTGTGCGGGCTTTACAGCCATCCCGTGTTCGTGAGGCCGGGCAGATTGATCGCCAGCAATTGGGTAAACATCCAGAACACCGGCGCGGCCACGGCCACACCGATGAAGAGGTCCTTGATCCAGGCCTTGGCGCCCAGATCGAGCCTGCCCTCGGAGCTCTTGAAGCCCCGCACCGCGAGCACGAAGCACAGCGCACAGCTCAGGATGAAGCCGATGGTGGTGATCAGCAGCGCATTGAGCAAGAGGCCTGCGGACACCCAGACGAAGCCCTTCCAGTGGGCCTGCTCGTCGCCAGACGCTTCTTCCAGCTCACGAAAGCCGCCCGTGCGGGCATGCAGGATGGACAGTGCCCCGCAGAACACGAGCACGATGGCCACCACCCAGGGAAAGAAATTGGGGCCCACGCCGCCATAGCCCGCCTCGGAGCTGATGGAGGTGGCGCCCCAGGCCAGCAGGCAGCCCAGCACCAGAACGCCGGCGCCGACCACCGTCTGCAAGCCCGTGGAGCGAGAGGAATGTTGTTGTGTCATGTTTTTATTCCGCGAAAACAACGACAGGGCTGCATGGAGCCCTGAATGGCGCGCTGCCCGGAGCGGCGGCGCGGCGCAGTGCGCGCGCCGCCCCCGGGCGTGCAGCCGGTCAGATCATTCCGGACTTGGCCATCGTGGCGCGCAGGCTGGCGAACTCGGCATCCACGAAGTTGGCGAAATCATCGCCCGCCAGCCAAGCCGGCGTCCAGCCGTTCTTTTCCATGGCGTCCTGCCAGGACTTGTGCTTGTAGGTCTTGGACAGCGCGTCGACCAGTTCCTTGCGCTGCTCGGCGGTGATGCCGGCTGCGCCGTACACGCCGCGCCAGTTGCCGATCTCCACATTGATGCCCTGCTCCTTGAGCGTGGGCACGTTCACGCCCTTCAGGCGCGTGGCAGAGGTCACGCCCACGGCGCGCATCTTGCCGGCGGTGATGTATTCGGCGAACTCGCTGTAGCCGCTGCCGCCCACGGTGACGTTGCCGCCCAGGATGGCCGCAGTGGCTTCACCGCCCCCACGGAAGGCCACGTAGTTGATCTTGGCAGGGTCCACGCCCACTTCCCGGGCGATCATGGCCGCTGCGATGTGCTCGGTGGATCCGCGGGAGCCGCCGCCCCACTTCACGCTGCCGGGGTCCTTCTTGAGCTGGTCGACCACGTCCTTCATCGACTTGAAGGGCGAGTTGGCAGGCAGCACGAACACGTTGTATTCGCTGCTCAGGCGCACCAGGGGGGTCACCTTGTCCAGGCCGACCGGTGGCTTGCCGGTGATGATGCCGCCGAGCATCACGGCGCCCATGGTCATCAGCGCGTTGGGGTCGCCCTTGCTGGCGTTGGCGAACTGGGCCAGGCCGATGGCGCCGGCAGCGCCGCCCTTGTTGTCATAAGTGACCGAGCTGGCCACGCCGGCATCCTGCATGGCCTTGCCCAGGGCACGGCCCGTGGTGTCCCAGCCACCACCAGGGTTGGCAGGAATCATCATCTTGATGGCTGCCGCAGCATGGGCAGACAGCGGCAAGGCACCCACGGCTGCCATGGCGGCCAGGGACTTGAGGAAGGTATCGCGACGCATCAGCTCTCCTTATGGTTTGTCGAACCTTTCGATGATGCGCGCCCTGCCTGTCAAACGGCTGTCCAAACGCCTAGGGAAAACCCCGTGGAGAGAAGCCCCCTGAGGCGCTGCGCGCCTTCCCCCTGAAGGGGGACGCACCCCGTGGCCTGGCAAAGCCAGTTCCACGGGTGCACTGGTCTTGGGGCGCGCCGGTATCGCAGCCGGGCCATCGGTAGATAGACTCTGTGACAGGCCTCGAAGACGCCTTTTTGCCAACACCGGCTGAATGCCCCAGCCAGTCCACCACAGTGATATGGTCCCGCGCATGAAATTGCTGCTCGTAGAAGACGACCCCACCATGCAGGCCACGCTGCACCGGGCCCTGACCCGGCGCGGTATGGAGGTGACGCCCGTGGGCGATGGGCGGGCTGCGCTAGCGCAGTGGGCCGCGCAGCCGCCGGACGCGGTGGTGCTGGACCTGACCCTGCCGGGGCTCGACGGCCTGCAGGTGCTGCAGCAGGCGCGCACGCGCGGGCTGCGCACGCCGGTGATCATCCTCACCGCCCGCGGTACCGTGGGCGACCGCATCATGGGGCTGAACTCGGGTGCGGACGACTACCTGCCCAAGCCTTTTGACCTGGACGAACTCGAGGCCCGGCTGCGGGCACTGGTACGGCGCAGCGCGGACCCGGTGGCCAACACCGCCCTGCCCCCGAGCATCCTGCAGATCGGAGCCATCCGCTACGACACGAACAGCGGGGCCATTTACCTGAACGGCGAGGTCATGGAGCTGACCCCGCGCGAGCTGGCCCTGATGCACGCTCTGCTGGCCCAGCCCGGCCACGCGGTGACGAAAGAGCGGCTGTATGAGCTGGTCTTTCCCGGCCAGCTCGACGTGCAGTACGAGGCCATCGAAGTGGTGGTCTACCGGCTGCGCAAGAAGCTGGTGGGCACGGGCCTGACGCTGATGACGCTGCGCGGCCTGGGCTACCTGCTGCGGACGGACGCATGACGGACCGCGAGGCACCCACCGCCACGGCCCGCACGCCCCGGGAGCCTCGACCGCATTCGCTGCGCCGGCGCCTGCTGCTGGGCATTCTGGTGCCGGTGGCGGTGTTCATCACCTACAACACCTACAGCCTGTACCACCAGACCCTGGCCTCGCTGCACACCGCCTACGACCGGACCTTGCTGGCGTCGGCCAAGAGCATCAGCGAGCAACTGGACGTGACGGGCTACGACGACAACGCCCACCTGCGTGCCACCGTGCCCTACTCGGCGCTGGAAGCGTTCGAGGCAGACAACCAGAGCCGCATGTACTACCGCGTCTCCAACCTCAAAGGCGAGGTGATCTCGGGGTTCGACGAGCTGCCGCTGTGGCGCGGCACCATCCCTACCCGCCCGCCCTATGCCGCGCTGGTCGATTTTTATGACGACACCTTTCGCGGCCTGCCGGTGCGCGTGGCCGTGCTGCTGCAGCCGGTGGCCAGCTCCAGCGGGCGCGCCATGGCCGTGATCCAGGTGGCAGAAACGCTGGAGGTGCGCGAGACCCTGGCGCTGCAGATCCTGCGCAACACCCTGCTGCGCCAGGCGCTGCTGATCGCCGTCGTCGCATTGACCGTGGCGCTGGTGGTGCAGCGCGCCACCAACCCCGTGCGCCAGCTCAGCCACCAGCTGCAGGCCCGCAGGGAGGGCGACCTGAGCCCCATCGCCGCCCCGTCCGCCCCGCGTGAGCTGCAGCCGCTGATCGACGCCACCAACCAAGTCATGCAGCGCCTGCGCCACCTGCTGCGGCACCAAAAGCGCTTTGTGCGCGATGCGTCGCACCAACTGCGCACGCCGCTGGCGGTGCTGAAAACGCAGGTGCAATCGGCACTGCGCGGCGACGTGGAGCCCCGCCAGGCGCTGCAAGAAATCAGCGACACCGTAGACCGCGCCACGCAGCTGGCCAACCAGATGCTGGCTCTGGCCAAGGTGGAGCAACTGCGCCAGCAAAGCGCGCCGCCCATCACGCGCATGGACGAGATACTGCGCACGGTCGCGCTGGAAATTTCTCCGCTGATCGCCCAGCGCGACCTGGACTTCGGCATACACACCGAAGTGGCGCGTGTGCAGGCGCACGAATGGATGCTGCGCGAGCTCAGCCGCAACCTGCTGCACAACGCGGTGCGCCACGCGCCGCTGGGCAGCGAGCTGACGGTGGATTTGCGCACCGATGGCCGCCATGTGGCGCTCACGGTGAGCGACCGCGGCAGCGGCATCGACGACGAGCTGGCAGCGCGCCTGTTCCAGCCGTTCTCTGCCGGCGACGTGCGCACCGGCAGCGGCCTGGGCTTGGCGATCTGCCACGAAATCGTGCACGCGCTCGGTGGCAGCATCGTGCTGACCAACCGCATGGCCGGCAGCCGCATAGCAGGCCTGGACGCCGTGGTGCGCCTACCCCTGTCACAAACCTCGACTGACAATGCTGACGCCGCACTCGCGGCACAATCTGCTGCATGACTACCACGCTGGAGACAATGCGCCTGGACAAGTGGCTCTGGTGCGCCCGTTTTTACAAGACCCGCGGCCTGGCCACGGAAGAGATATCCAAAGGCCGCGTCACCGTCAACGGCCAGGCGGCCAAGCCGGCCCGCGACCTGCGCTGCGGGGATACCGTGGCCCTGCGCCAGGGCCCCGTGGCCCGTACCGTCGTGGTGCGCGGCCTGAGCGGCTACCGCGGCCCTGCCCCCGTAGCCCAACAGCTCTACGAAGAAACGCCGGACAGCACCGCCGCCCGCGAGCAATTGGCAGAGCAACGCCGGCTGGCCCCGGAGCCATCTGCCACCCTGCAAGAAGGCCGCCCCACCAAACGCGACCGCCGCGAGATTGCTCGCGTTGGGGCTCGGGGCTGGGGTGATCGGTGGAGCGCTTCGATCGAAGAGTGATGGCTGAGGCCTAACGCGGCCTCTTCTTTTTCCAAAGCTTTTCGCAGCGTGATGGGGACCATTGACGGACATTCGAGCGCATCTGGGCTCGCAACAATGTATTGATGGGCGCAGGGGTGACTACACGCCTTCGAACATCGAGCATTCCCAAACGCAAACAACAAAGCCCTGCACATTGTTTGATACAGGGCTTTTGGTCATCCTTCGGGGCTGAACCCCGAAAGTATGCAGGTCAACTCAAGGTTACTTTGCAGCGTCCTTGATAGTTTCCTTGGCGTCGCCGTAGTTCTTTTGAACGTTGCCTTCGACTTGCTTGGCGGCTCCCTTGGCTTGCTGCTCAGGGCTGTTGATCACTTCGCCGGTCTTTTCTTGAACCTTACCAGCAACTTCTTTCAGAGCGCCCTTGACTTGATCGGTATTCATGGTGATTCCTCCGTTAGGTTTTATGCAAGCAATATGGCTTTGCATGACCGATAGGTTAGGCTCCGATGAGTTGGCCGAGCGCGGGTAAAAGCCGTTGCCTGGCGTCGGCTGGAGCCTACAGGACAGGTACAGTCCCCGACCTTGCTGAAATCCGTGTGTTTGAAGCATGTACGCCGTAATCCGCTCGCTGCTCGCTGTTTCGGCCAATCCACAACAACAGCTTGGAGATTCGCTGCCACACGCCACATTGCCTGATTGAGTGGCCCCGAGAAATCCAATACTCGCGGCTGCGGGGCGCGATGGGAGTCTTCCGACGGCCACTCTCAGATCATCTCGCGAACACGCATGCCGAATTCATCGATAGAAAAGGGTTTTGTCATTACCGCCATGCCAGGCTCCAGGTGCCCGCTTCCAACGAGCGCGTTCTCGGCATAGCCGGTGACGAACAAGATTTTTAGCTGTGGACGCACCGTGCGGGCTGCATCGGCGAGTTGACGACCGTTCATGCCGCCGGGCAATCCCACGTCGGTGACCAGCAGATCGATGACGGAATCGGACTGCAGCACCCGCAGTCCCGTACTTCCATCGACGGCTTCCAGCACGGTGTAACCCTGTTGCTGAAGCACCTCGCCCATCAGCATGCGCACTTCGGATTCATCGTCCACGACCAGCACCGTTCCGTTCTGCGAGCTCAATGGTACGAACTGCTTGTCCGATGACGGGCTATTGTCTGCGTACCGGTGTGGCGTGGCAGGTAGATGCACATCGTGGTGCCAACGCCCACCTCCGAATGGATGCATACCTGACCGCCCGACTGCTGGGCAAAGCCGTAGATCATGGACAGACCGAGGCCGGTCCCCTGGCCCATGGGCTTGGTGGTGAAGAAGGGATCGAATGCCTTGGCCTGCACTTCCGGCGTCATGCCAGCGCCGGTGTCCGTCACGCTCAGCGTCACGTACTGTCCAGCGGCCAGGCCTTGCGCTCGCGCCGCCTGCGCATCCATCCAGACGTTCGCGGTTTCCATGGTGATGCGGCCGCCATGCGGCATGGCGTCGCGCGCATTGATGCACAGGTTGAGCAGCGCACTCTCGAGCTGCGGTGCATCAACCAAGGTGGCCCAAAGGTTGGCCGCTCCAATCGTCTCCATGTGGATGGCGGGTCCCACCGTGCGGCGGATCAGCTCCTCCATGCCAGCGACCAGTTGGTTGACATCCACGGCCTTGGGATCCAACGTCTGGCGTCGGGAAAATGCCAGCAATCGATGGGTCAATGCGGCTGCGCGGCGCGCAGCCCCCTGGGCCACCGTCACATAGCGATTGATTTCCGTGGTCCGGCCTTGTGCAATCTGCCGCTGCATCAACTCCAGGGAGCCCGTGATGGCTGTCAACAGGTTGTTGAAATCGTGGGCCAGACCTCCCGTCAGCTGCCCCACTGCCTCCATCTTCTGGGCCTGGCGCAAAGCATCCTCGGTGGCCATCAACTCGCGCACTGTGCTGTTCACCCTCTGCGCCAGGTTCTGGTTGGCTTCGGCCAAGGCGCGCTGAGCCTTGACCTGTTCGGTGACGTCGTAGCCACCGACAAAGATGCCGGTGACTGCGCCACGGGGGTCACGGACAGGCTCATACCGCAAGTCGATGTAGCGGTCCGCTTCATCTGCGGCCCGATTGTCGAGGTGGATCGGCATGGCCTGGGCAGAATAGGATTCTCCCGTGGCATAGACCTTGTCCAGCAACTCGTAGAACCCTTGGTTATGCAGTTCCGGAAACACCTCGCGCACCGTACGGCCGAGGAAATCGCGGGCTCCGGATATCTCGACATAGGCATCGTTGACGTACTCAAACCTGTGCTCCGGCCCAGACAGAATGCTGACGAAGCCAGGCATCTGCTGCAGGGTCTGGCGCTGACGCTCGGTGCTGTCGCGCAGGGCCGTGTCCGCCAGGACTTTGGCCGTGGTTTCGTTGGTGAAGATGAAAAGTCCCGCCACCTCACCATCGGCGCCCAAAATGCGCGAGTACGAAAACGTCCACCAGGTGTCCGCCATGCCGCGGTCTGTGGACAGCTTCCAGTGCAGATCATTGAAGCGCTGGCTCCTGCCGGCCATCGCCTCGGCAATGATCGGATGGGCCTGCTCGAGCGCATCCGACCAGACCTCATCGAACAAGGCACCCATTGCCCAGTCCACTCGGGGACCGAGCAATGGAATGTAGGTCTCGTTGAAGAAAAAGTGCAGCTGGGGACCCCAGCACAGGATCATGGACTCGGGCGAGTTGAGCACCATACTGAGCGCTACTTTGAGTCCCTCGGGCCATTGTTCCGGCTGCCCCAAAGGATGCCCTGACCAATCACGGCGGAGAATCAGTTCCGTGGCACGACCGCCACCGGACAGAAAGGGAATGGGAGCATCGTGGCGCATACCTGATTTTAGGCGGCGGTGTACTGCCCCACTTGCCACCACGAGGGCCACGCCAATCAGCCTGCGCGTGACACCAAAGTGGATGAAAACATCTCCAGGAAGATAGCTGTGCCATCGATTGCGGCACACCTGCAAACTCTACCAGGTCATTTTTGGGCGAGTGTCTGAGCGGGAAAGCACTCCGCCAAAGAAAAAAGCCCAAGTGAGTCAATCACTTAGGCCTTATCTTGGCGGAAACGGAGGGATCGGTGAGCGCAATTGTGGTGCGCTTCCGAAAGGATCGCCACCATCTTGTAGGCCATCCCGTAGGCCAAAAAATGGGGGGGGTTTAAGTGGCGATCCAGCACGCATTTGGCGTCAAAGATGCAGTTGCAGGCCGCCGATCCGCCAATCAGTGCCTCATATACTCGGCGCTGCATAAAAATAGGAGCAAAAAATGAAGGGTTCGCGCGCGATATCAATCGGAGCGGTGGCTGGCGTGTTGCTTTTAAGCACGTTCACACTTCACGCTCAAACCATCTCGCAGCCTGTGGGCAACGCAACGTTCGGGGTGGCTGGCACGGGGCAAAGCTTCACAGCTACTCTGACGGGTGTAGTCAACCGTATCGATGTTCGCAGCCGGACAACAGGGGGCGGAACTCTATACGTCTACAACGGAGCCAACGGCAGCGGCACTGTGGGTGCTGTCGGCGCGCCCGCTTATACCCAGGCTGTTGCGCTAACCGACTCTGGAAGTGACGCAGCAGGTTTTTCGTCCATCGTCCTCACTACGCCTTTTCCGGTAACTGCAGGTTCACAGTATTCATTCGCTTTGAGCGGATTTGCCTTGTCTGGTACCAACACGAACCCATACGCTGGCGGTACGAAGTTAGACGATTTCGCAGGTCCGTCGGCCAGCCAAGATATCCCATTTCAAATATTTGAAGCACTCGCGCCCCCTGCTCCCGCCAGCTCGGCTGCCATCCCCACCATGTCCGAATGGGCGCTAATCAGCATGTCTTCAATTCTTGGGCTGTATGGCATCGCATGGCTGCGGCGCCGCCGCTATTGAATTAGACACAGCTCATTCGGTCAAAACTCGTCAAAACCCGACACTCACAACCATCCCCGAACAGCCCGTGGGGTGGCCCCGGGCTTAGCGCAGGTGTCGAGCGGCACTCTCGACAAAATCGACACGCAAAGCGACCGGGCGCGGCGGGGTCTCGACGGCGCGCCGGGGGCCTCGATGGGGGGTGGCGGGGGCGCCGGCCGGCCGGGCGGGCGGCGCGGCAAGGGGCTGGGACGCGCTAGGCGGGCCGCTGAGGGCCTGAAGCGGGGCCGGATGCGCCGCGGAGTGGACGAAAAAAAGCCCGCGCTTGGCGGGCTGTGCTGGGCTTGGGTGGGCTCTAGGCCAGGGCGGGGGCGGCGGCCGGTGCGTCTTGCAGGACATAGGGCTTGAACGTGCAGACCGTGCGGCCGGCCCAGGTGTTGATGGCGTGGGCCATGCGCGCTTGCAGCGGTGCGATTTCATTGCGGGCAAACACCATCGCGGCTTTCTCCACGTCGCCGAAGCCGCCCACGTTGTTGGGCAGCATGCCCATCAGCTGGGGCGGCACGCGGTGGGCGGCCAGCACATCGTCACGGCTGGCATTCTTGATGTTCAGAAAGTCATCCTTGGCGGCCACCTCGCTGATAGGTATCAGCTGGATGCCTTCTTTCTTTCCGTTGGGCGCGTAGTAGAAAAGGTTTTTGAAGTTGCCCCCGCCCTTGGTCTTTGTCAGCTGCTCGCGCATCTTGTCCACATCACCCTGGGACTGCGCGGCATCGGTCACGTAGAGGATGAAGCCGGCGTGGCTGCCGTTGTTGTAGTAGCGGCGGCGGAACAGCGTGGCCGATTCATTCAGCATCGCCGACTGCAGGGCGCCCAGGTAGGGCGGCAGGCCGTAGATTTCCTGGTGAATGTCCTGCTCGCGCAGCTGGAACACATCGTGGCGCGGAAATTCGTGCGGGCTCTGCAGGTCCGTGACGAAGAAGAAGCGGCCCGCCTCAAGGCCGCGCCGTGCGTACTTGCCAAGGGCGTGGCGCAGTTCCAGCAAATCGCCCAGCCGGTTGCGACGTCGCTCCAAGTAGGCATTGCCCAGCACCATGTAATCCAGCGCGAACCCGCCGAAGGCCTCAGCGCTTAGAGCCTGCGAAGGGATAAAGGTGCTGGATAGAACATTGATCTTGAAGCGCAGCGCGGATTCATGGTGCGCACCGACGCGCAGCAGCCGAGCCAGTGCGGCCAGGCTCACGGGCGGTTCGTACCAATCACCACAAGGCAGACACTCTGCATACTCCAGCAGCGCAGAACGCCCACCAATCACCGGCTCAGGCTCGCCAAGGTCGAAGGTGAACGACTGAGCGGGAGCCGTGGCAGGCAGTGCAGTGGCTTCCACCGACGGGGTGGAGTGTTGCGCCTGGGCCGGCGCGCGGTGAGTTCTTTTTTTCACGGTCAGTCAGAAATTACAAGGAAGGATTGGCCCTGTGGTGTGGCCAGGTCGGTGCCCGTTTCCAAGGGCTCATGGCTGATCGCGTTCATCGTTGCCCAGGCCAGATCAGAGTGGCCCGTTTGTTCGCTGCGGCCGGCTGCGTAGGTAACGTTTCGACCGCTCGCTGTCATCTCGCGTTTGATGGCCATGAAGCTGGCAGCCAGTTCTTTGTTGCCCGCATCAAACTCCAGCCGGCCAGCGTTGATGACCTGTTGCGCTTTGAGCACCAACATGGTCTTGCTTTCCATGCTGTAGTTGAGGCCGCGCACGGCGGGATAGAACTTTTGCACCAGCTGATACACGCCCTGGCCGATGCCCGTGGTGTCCACCGTCATGCCGGCCACGTTGTAGCGTTCGGTGATGTTCTTGATGGCTTTGGCCTGGGCTTCAAAGTCCAAACCCTTGAACTGCTCTGTGTGCAACACGCGCAGCGGGCCGCCTGGCTTGGTGGGCTGCGCCACCACGACCAAGCCGGCGTTGTCGCCTGTGTGGCTTGGGTCATACCCCACCCATACCGGCAACCAGCCGTAGGGCCGCTGGCTGAACGGTTTGAAGTCGGCCCACAGTTCCCAGCTGTCCACCATGCACACCTGCAGCATGGAAAGAGGGAACACTGAGAACGAGTCATCGACAAACCCGCACATCAGCAGGTTGGCGAACTCCGCATCGGAATACTCCAGCTTCAGTTCGTCAAGGTCGAACAGGTCACAGCCGCCCGCCAGCGCATCCATGATCGTGACGATGTTGCGCCACACGCGATCCTCGCCCGTGAAGCCACCGGCCAGACGCGCGTGGGTCAGGTCCACGTCAATCTTGGATTTCTTCTTGAGGCGCTGGGCCGACCAGAACGCATAGGCCGCGTGCTGAATGCTGCTGGGCGTGCTGAAGTAGGTTTTGCGCCACTTCTTGTGCATGGCCATGCCGCTGGCCACCTTGTTCAGGCGTTCGAAATCCTGCGTCCAAAAGAACTCGTCGAAGTAGAAGTTCCCGTGGTAGCCCTGGGCGGTGCGCGCGTTGCTGCCCAGAAAGTACAGCGTGGCGCCGTTGGCCAACACGATGGGGTCGCCCTTCAACTCCACACCCGTGACTTCATGCACGAACGCGCAGATGTACTGTTTGAAGATGTGGGCCTGGGCCTTGCTGGCCGACAAGAAAATTTGATTGCGCCCGGTCTCCAGCGCATCTATCAGCGCCTCACGCGCAAAGTACCAAGTGGCGCCGATCTGGCGCGACTTGAGAATGGCTCGCGTCCGCTGTTGGCTGCTCTGCCACCAGCCCAACTGGTACTTGAACAGCGAATCGAGGAACGCGCTTTTCAGCTGCTCCACCTGTTCCTCAGACAGGAAATTCTTGCCGCGCGCCTTCTTCGGTCCAGCGTTGCGCGCCTCAATGGCTGGGTTCAGATCGGCCTCGCGCCCTGTTCGTTCGTACTTGCCGATGCGGGCCAGGCGTTCCAACTGGCGGCCCAACAAGTCAATTTCCTTGAAGTCCCCGCCCGTCTTCGCGTCCTTGGCGATCAGCGTTGAAAGCCGCGCTTCCAGCGCGTACTCCACACGCTGCGCGGCCGGCGTGTCTTGCCACTTTTCCGCCTTGCACCAACCGTGCAGAGTGCCACGGGGAACGCCCAGATGCTCTGCGATGTGCGAGAGCTTCCAACCCATCCAGAACAGCGCACGCGCTTCACGCCGCACGCCCGCGCCGCCGTCCACCGGGCTGGTATCGCCGACGGGCTGAACGTCTTTGAAGATGGCTTTGGCCCGGGTAGTGATCGCCTTTTGTGCGGCGCTGCCCGTGTTGCGAACTGCGCTCACTACGCGTTTTGGTTTTGCGTCTGCGGTGGGCTTGGCACTGAGGTGCGCAGAGAAGTCCGGCAATCCTGGCGTTGCGCCTTTACGGATCGTCCGCACGCGCTTTGCCTTCGCGGTGGCAGTCGTTTTTGTGGCGGCTTTGCTTGTCATGGCTGCCAGTGTCTGCCGCGCGCGCGCGGAAAGCACGAACGGAAAAATGTGATTCGCGCAGCCACAGCGCGCGCAAATTGCAGCGAAGGCAAGGCATGCGGAACATAGGCGGTAGATCAACTCACCGCACGAAAGCCGCACCATGCCATCCAAGTTTTTCCGCGTAGCCACCGAGGGCGCCACCACTGACGGCCGCGAAATTCAGCGCAGCTGGATCGAGCAGATGGCCAAGAATTTCAACCGTGAAAAGTACGGTGCCCGTGTGTGGCTGGAACACATGCGCGGCATGCTGCCCGAAAGCTCCTTCGCAGCACTGGGCGATGTGCTGGCCGTGGAGTCCCGCCAGGTGGAAGACGGCAAGCTGGCGCTGTTCGCACAGATCGAAGCACTGCCGGCGCTGGTGGCCATGAACAAGGCCAAGCAGAAGATTTACACCAGCATCGAGGTGGACCCCAACTTTGCCAAGTCGGGCGAAGCCTATCTGACCGGCCTGGCTGTCACCGACTCCCCGGCGAGCCTGGGAACCGAGGTACTGAAATTCGCCGCGCAGAACCCCGACGCCAGCCCATACAAGGGCAAGAAGCACAGCGAAGGCGCACTGTTCTCCGCCGCTGTGGAAACCGAACTGGGCCTGGAAGGCGATGCGGAAAGCATCGCGTCCACGCTCATCACCCGATTCAGCGACCTGCTGAAAAACTTGAGTGGCATCGCTGCGCCCAAGCCCACGCCAGAAACCTCCGAAGCATTTGCTACCAAAACGCTGGAAGTGCTGGGCGCAGCTGATGCCGCCATTCAACACCACGCCAAAGAACTGGCCACCGAAAAGGCCGCCCGCGAACAGCTGGCGGGCGACTTCTCTGCGCTCCAAAAACGGTTCAACGAACTAACCGTGAAGCTCAGTGCGCAAGACGGCAACACCACCGGCCGCCCTGAAGCCACCGGCACCGAAGGCGCCGTGCTGGCCGACTGCTGAGCCCGCACCACAACGCACTACGCACAACACCGCAAACCAGAAACGACCCAAGGGACAGACCATGAAGAACCCAACCCGCAAGCAGTATTCCGCCTATCTCGCCCAGCTCGCCACGCTCAACGGCGTGGAGTCGGCCGCGCAAATGTTCAGCGTGACGCCCAGCGTGCAGCAGAAGCTGGAAAGCCGCATTCAGGAAAGCAGCGCTTTCTTGCAATCCATTGGCATCTACCCCGTGGACGAAATGCAGGGCCAGAAAATTGGCATTGGCACCGATGGCCCAGTGGCCAGCCGCACCGACACCACCGCAGGGGATCGCGTCACGCGTGATGCAGCATCGCTGGGTGGCCAGGGCTACCAGTGCGTGCAAACCAACTACGACACGCACGTGCGCTATGCCACGCTGGACATGTGGGCCAAGTTCCCCGACTTTCAGCTGCGCCTCTCGCGCGCCATCCAGCAGCAGTGCGCGCTGGATCGCATCATGATTGGCTTCAACGGCACCAGCGTGGCCAACAACACCAACCGCGTAACGAATCCGCTGCTGCAGGACGTGAACAAGGGCTGGCTGCAGTACCTGCGCGACAACGCAGCCGCCCGCGTGATGACGCAGGGCGCCACCGCAGGCAAAGTGATCGTGAATGCTGACGGCACCAAGGACTACAAGACGCTGGATGGTCTGGTGTTCGACGCCACGCATTCGCTGCTGGACGGCTGGCATGCCGAGGCGGGCGACCTCGTGGCCATCGTGGGCCGCGACATCATGCAAGACAAGCTGTTCCCGCTGGTGGATGGCCAGGCCGCGGCCACCGAGATGCTGGCCGCGGACATTGTGCGAAGCCAGCGCCGGCTGGGTGGCCTGCCGGGCATCACCGTGCCCTACATGAAGGCCAATGCCATCCTCATCACCAGCCTGAATAACCTGTCCATCTACTACCAAGACGGCAGCCGCCGCCGTGCGGTGATCGACAACCCCAAGCGCGACCGCATCGAGACTTTCGAGAGCAGTAACGACGCGTTCGTGGTGGAAGACCTGGGCAAAGCCTGCCTGATCGAAAACATCGAGCTGCATGACTGACGCCCAGCAGTCGGCCGCAAATAGCCGCTCTTAAAAAAGGGAGCCGCTATTTGCAAGCCGACAGCTACAGCACCGACAAGAAGCACGGGGAACACCAGCTATGCGACAGACACCAGCCCAGCGGCACCGCATGCACAGCCTTGCATCACAGCAGGCCGCGCAGCAGGATGCCGACAACGCCCACGGCCAGACCGTTGGCACCGCCTACGAACTGCAGCTGGCGCAACTGCACCAGCACCGCCTGCGCCTGAAGGACATGCACAGCGTGGAAAAGAAGATTGAGGCAAAGGGCGCGATGCTGCCCGAGTACGACGCGTACGTGGACGGTGTGCTGCAGGCCCGCCCCGGGACGCAGGACGATGTGCTGGCCACTGTGATGGTGTGGCACATCGACGCCGGCAACTACTCCCGGGCGCTGGAGATTGCGGAGTACGCGCTGGCCAGCGGCATCAAGCCGCCAGACCAGTACAACCGCAACCTTCCCACCATCGTGCAGGACGAGGTGGCCGAAGCCATCCTGGCCGGAAAGCTGAGCGGTGCCGACGCGCTGCAGGTGGCGGCCAAGGCCATGGCACTGACCGATCAGGCCGACACACCCGACCAAGCCAAAAGCAAGCTGTACAAGGCCGCAGGCTGGGCTGTGCTGGGCAAGACCGGCAGCCACGATGTGGACATGGCCACACGCACCCTCAAGGCGTGCAAAGAAGCGCTGCCGCTGCTGCAGCGCGCCATGGAGCTGGACACCCGGGCGGGTGTGAAAAAAGACATTGAGCGGCTGGAGCGCCGCCTGGCTAAACCCCAGGCGAAGTAACCCAGCCGCTGTAACCCGAGCGTACCCCGCACCCGTGGCGGCCCCAGGGCAGAGAGCGCACACCCGTGCACCACTCCGACGCCCTGGGCCACCGCCACACCTCACACCAACCACCGCGCGAAAGGCCCCATGTCGTTCCTTGCTACAGCCAATCCACCAGCGCACGGCATAGAGCCTGCGGTGGCCAATGACGGCTTTTTCCCGGCCGTCGATTGCGAAGCCCTGCGCACAGACATACGCCTGGACGGCACCGTAACTGCTGCCCGCCTCAAGCTCGCGGTGGTGGACGCGATGCTGGCCGTGAACGGCGAATTGCAGCAGTGGCGAGCCACACAGGAGCAGGCCGGCCACGCCACGCTGGCCAGCGTTCCAGCGGCCAGCCTTGCCGGCGAAAGCGCCAAGGTGCACCAGTACCGCAAGGCCATTTATGCACACGTGGGTGCATCGCTCGCAGAAGCCTACCGGGACATGGACACGCTGCCCCAGGGCGCGGGTAAGGAAGCCCGCGTGATGGGCGGCCTGGAAACGCGGGTGGATGCGTTCCACCAGCAGCTGCGCTGGGCCATCGCCGACATGCAAGGCAAGTCCCGTGTGATTGCGGAACTGTTGTGAGTGTCACCACCGTGCAGAGCGTGACGGTACGCGCCTACCAGCACGAAACCCTCGACGGGCTCGCATGGCGCCAGCTGGGCAGCACTGCGGGCCACGTCGAAGCCACCCTGGCCGCCAATCCTGGCTTGGCCAAGTTGGCCGCCGATCTACCTGAAGGCCGGGCTGTGCGCCTGGTCAAAGCACCAGAGCCCGAGCGGGCCATGGTTTACCTGTGGGACTGAGAAATGTCGAAAGAAATCATCAAAGACGTGGTGACCGAGGGAGCCAAAGCCACCCCACCACTGGCCGTGGTTGCGCACCAAGCCGCCAACGGCTGGACCATCAATCACACCGTGGCCGCACTCACCATCGTTTACCTGCTGCTGCAGATCGGCTGGCTGGTGTGGCGCTGGTATCGGGCCGCCAACGGCCAGGAAGTGAAGGGCGAGTGATGGACACGCGCCAGAACCTGATGCGCGTGGCCGTAACGGCCCTGACCCTTTCCGCCGCTGGCTTCGCCACATGGAAGGCCAGCGAAGGCGACGGCCCCACCAGCGTGCGCGCCGATGGCACAGTGGTGCACCATCCCTACGTGCCCACGGCTGGCGACGTGCCCACCATCGGCCACGGCTCCACGCGCTATGAGGACGGCACGCGCGTGCGCCTCTCCGATACGCCCATTACGCGCCAGCGGGCCGAGCAGCTGGCGCGCAACCTACACAGCGCCGATGAACTGCGGTTCAAGGCCAGCCTGCCGGACGTGCTTCTGTATCCCGGCGAGTTCGACCTGTATCAAGACTGGGTCGGCCAGTTCGGCAGCGGCAACTGGCGCAAGCCGCAGTCGCCGCGAACCTGGCTGCTTCGGGGGGACTACGTGGGCGCATGCCATGCCCTGCTGCAGTGGCGGTTTCAGGCCGGACGGGACTGCCGCCTGCCCGAGAACTGGGGGCCGAAGGGCTGCAAGGGCGTATGGACCCGCCAACAAAAGAGGCATGCGGGATGCATGGCGCTGCAATGATCCTTGCCACACTGCGCGCCAACGCCTGGAAATACAGCGCCATCGCCCTGGCCCTGGGCTTGGGCTCCGCGTTGCTGATGCAAACCATCCGCTTGGCAGATGCGCGGCTGGATACCGCCCACGCTGAAACAACCCTGCAGACCGAGCGCGCCACCGCCGAGCGTGCCGCGCGCACCACCTCAGAACGCTACCGCAAGCTGGAAGGAACCCACCGTGAAGAAATCGCCAAGAGCGACACCGATGCACTGGCCGCCATTGCGGCGGCTGATGCTGGCCGTGATCGCGCCATTGATACTCGCAACCGGGTGCAGCGCGACCTTGCCGGATACCTCACCCAGCACCGTGCCGCCGCCCAGGCTCGCGCCGCTGTCGGCCAGTGCGCGCCAGACACCGCCGCCAACGATCTGCTCGCCGACCTGCAGCGACGCGCTGACGACAGAGCGGGAGAGCTGGCGCACGTCGCTGATACCGCCCGCGCCCGCGGCCTCGCCTGCGAGCGCGCCTACGACAGCGCGCGCACCATGATCGAAGCTGCAGGGCGTGAATCGCCGTAGGGGGAACCATGTGGAAACTGCAGAGCCTGCGCGCCCTGATCGAATCGGCCGTGCCCGAACTGAAGCGAGACCCCGAGCGGCTGATAGTCATGGCCACTGATGGCGCCGCCGTGTCCACTCTCGCAGCCGGCCTGTCATTTGAGTACCGATACACGGCAGCCATCACCGTGCTGGATTACACCGGCCACACCGATGCGCTGTTCGTGCCCATCATTGCCTGGGCGCGCGTGAATCAGTCGGATGTGCTGGACAACCCCACCACCCAGCGCAAAGGCGTGGAGTTCAACGTGGAGCACCTGAACACCAGCGCCGTGGACATTGGCATACGCATCCCGTTGACAGAACGGGCCATCGTGAAGGCCGACCCGCAGCACCCCACGCGCTACAACGTCACGCACCCGAAGGAGCCTTGCCACCCCGGTGGCCAGTGCCTGCCCGAGCACTGGGAACTGTGGCTGCAGGACAAAAAGCTGGCCGAATGGGACATCCCCGCGCCGCCAGACAAAGCCCGTTTTGCGCTGTGAGCCATGGCCGATTTCACCGCGCTTGAAACCTGGGCGGCCGACATGCTGGCCAAGCTTCAGCCCACCCAGCAGCGCCGCCTGATGGTGGACATGGCCCGGCGCCTGCGCGCAGCCAACAGCCAGCGCATGCGCGCGCAGACCGACCCCGAGGGCCAGGCATGGGAGCCACGCAAACCGCCAGGCCCAGCGCTGCGCAGCAAGCGCGAGCAGCTACGTCAGGCGGCCAAACAGCGGCAGCCCATGTTTGCCAAGCTGCGACAGCAGAAGAACCTGAAGGCCCGCGCCCAGGGTGGCGCCGCTGTGGTCGAGTTCATGGGCCGTGCCCAGCGCATCGCCCGTGTGCACCACTTCGGCGAAACCGACGCGGTGAACCGGGCCGGCCCGCAGTACACCTACCCAGCCCGGGAGATGCTGGGCATCACCGACGACGACGCGAACACCCTGCGCGATGCGCTGCTGGCGCACTTCGGCGGCTGATCTGCACCCCAGAAAATGTGAATCGCGCAGCCACAGCGGCAGCTGCTGGCATTCGCGCGCGCGCGGCAGCACCATGACTGCATGCCTCAAAACGCCCCCCAGCAAGACAGCCCGCAGGAGTCCACGCGCCGCGTGGAAAACCTCGCGCGCATGGGCACCGTGGTGGAAGTGCGCCACACCAAGCCCGCACGCTGCCGCGTAAAACTGGGCGACAACACCACCGACTGGCTGCCGTGGATCGCGGGCCGTGCCGCAGGCAAACAGGGCAGCAAGTGGTGGCCGCCTGTGAAGGGCGAGCAGTGCATGGTGCTGTCGCCCGGTGGCGACCTCTCGCAAGGCGTAGCCCTTCTGGGCGCCTACAGCGACAGCATGGACGCACCCAGTGACGGCGCAGGCGTAGACCGGACTCAGTGGAGTGAAAAGGATTGGGCGGAGTACCGCGCCGGCCGCCAAACCATCCACATGGATGAAGGCATCACGCTGGAAGTGGGCACCGCCTGCAGCATCGCCATGACGCCCAGCGGCATCACCCTGCGCGTGGGCGGCGCTGTGCTCAGCATCACAGATGGCGGCATCACCAGCACCGTGGACATAGTGGCCCAGGGCATCAGCGTGGTGAATCACGTGCATGGCGGCGTGAAACAAGGCGACGACGACACCGGAAGGCCGCACTGATGATGAACCGAACCACCGGCCAGCGCCTGGACGCCCTGGCCCACCTGCGCCAGAGCATTGGCGACATTCTGGCCACGCCCATCGGCAGCCGCGTCATGCGCCGCGAATACGGCAGCCTCGTGCCCGCGCTTATCGACAAGCCGGACAACCTGGCCACACAAACGCGCTTCTTTGCCGCTGCGGCATCCGCCCTGATGCGATGGGAACCTCGCCTGAAGGTAGACCGCCTGGCCATCACACGCGACCCCGCCCGCCAGGGCCGCATCACGCTCGAAATCACCGGCAGCTACGTGGGCGCCTTCGGGCGTGAGCCCGCGCCGCTCGCGTTGTCGGTGCCGCTGGGCTCCACCGACACCACAGGGGCCGCAGCATGATCGACCTCACCACGTTGCCAGCGCCTCGCGTAGTCGAGCCGCTTTCATACGAAGCCATCCTGGCCGCCGCCAAAGCAGACTTTGCCGAGCGCCTGCGCCCGCACCTGCCAAACATTGACGAAATCCTGCAGCTGGAATCAGACCCGGTGGTGAAGCTGTTGGAGTCCCACGCTTACCGCGAACTGCTCTACCGCGCCCGCGTCAACGATGCCGCGCTGGCCCACCTACTGGCCTTCGCCACCGGTGCGGACCTTGACCACAAAGGCGCCTTCTACGGCCTGGCCCGCCTTGACGACGAAAGCGATGACCGCTACCGCCGCCGCATCCAGCTGCGCGTACGCGCCCTGGCCGGCAACGGCACGCGAGAGCACTACGAACTGGCAGCGCTCACATCCTCGCAACTGGTGCGCGATGCCATTGCCACGCAGCCGCAGGCCGGCCGCGTGTCGGTGCTGCTTTGGCTGGTGGACGGCGCAGACCCCGAGGCCACCGCCGCCACCGTGCTGGCGGCGCTCAATGCCGAAGATGCCCGCCCCCTGGGCGTGCCCGTGTCGGTGGCCCTGGCCCAACCCAAAGCCATCAACATCACCGCCACTCTGACGCGCGAGGCCGGCGCCCCGGTTGACTTGGTTGCGCAGGTGCGTGCAGCCCTGGCGCCGGCACTGGCCGACTTCGCGCGCCTGGGCCGCGCCGTGTCCCGCAGCTGGATAACCACGCGGCTGCACGTGTCCGGCATCAGCAGCGTGCGCTACACCGAGGCGGCAGCGCCCGCCGAAGTTACATCCATTGCCGCCACCGAATACCCGGTGCTGGGCGTGGTGCTGTTGACGGATGGGGGTGTGGCATGACGGTGCGCCAGCACATCCTGCCGCCAGCCACCACGCCGCTTGAACGCGTGTGGGATCAAACGTTGCCCGCCTGGGGCGAACTGGCGGACGCCTTCAAGACACCCAGCGAAGGCGAGCCCGCAGCGTTTGTGCCCTGGTACGCGGCCGAATACGGCCTGGCAGAGTTCGCGCCTTACTTCGGCACCGTGCCCGAGCTGCTCGCCGAGGGCCTGCCCTGGCTGTTCATGCGTGGCACCGCTGCCGGCGTTGCGCTGGCACTGCGCTGGGTGGGGTTCCCTGGTGCAGTGGTCGAAGAAAGCGGCGCACGCCTGCACATTAACCTGGGCCGCCCGGCCACCGCTGCAGAAATCAGCCGCGTCGCTCATGTTGTGCGCGCCACCGTGCCAGCTCATGTGCAGTTCTGGCGGGTGTTCCACGGCCATGACAGGCGCACCCTGCGGCTTGATCGCGGCCAGCCGCTGGACACCGGCATGCTTGATGACGACTCAGGTGTGTGGGTCAGCGTGGAAACCGGCGAACCGGTAAAGGCCAGCTTCGGCACGAAGCACACCGGCAGCACCACCAGCACCGCGGGCCAGCCGCAGGCCGGCGCCCTGGCCGCCTACGTTGCCAAGCTCACCCGCAATGACAAAGCCGTGCTCGACTGCTGGCGCCTGGACTCGCGCCTGCTGGCCAATGAGTTCGGCGGCATCGGCGAGCTGATGCGCGGCGAGGTGCCCGGCTACGTGCGCGTGCAGGGCGAGCGCGGCGTGCCAGGCACCGCCACGCAGGACGAAACCCCGTGGAGCGCTCCACCTGCCGAGCTGGCCGGCACCGCCGACGCCGCGGCCGAACTCCCCCCCGCCCTGCCGCAGCCGCAAGGCTGGGCGGGCACCTGGGGCGCCCTGCGCTGGCGTCCTGTCTTCATCGAATCGAAATCAACGGAGAGCACCTAAATGGCAACCCTGCAAGACGATGGGCGCATTGCCCTGGCCATGGCCATGGCCGCACAGCCCGTGCATTTGGCCTGGGGCCGCGGCCTGCCCGCCTGGGACGCCGTGGCACAGCCCGAGCCCAGCAACGCCACCAACCTGGTGGACGAGGTGGGCCGCCGCCTTGCCACGTTCGTGGGCTACGTGGAGCCCAACCCGGCCGGCGAAATCGAGCTGCCCAGCGGCAGCAAATACGCGGTGGTGGCCGGCCCCACCCGGTGGCTGTACGTGCGCGTGGTCTTCAACTTTGAAGACGCGGACGGCGAAACCATCCGAGAAATCGGCATCACCTTCGGCGCCGCGCCCGTGGCCGGCCTGCCCGCTGGCCAGCGCTACTTCGCGCCCGCGCAGATCGCCCAGCCCGGCCGCCTCTACACCCTGGAGCGCGTGCCCGCGTTCACACGCAATGGCGCCGTGCGCCAGACCTTCGAATACGTCCTGCCCTTCTGACCATGGCCGCAAATCCCAACGCAATTTATGACCGGTTCGACCCGGCCAAGAACTACGACCGCCACCTGTTCCGCGCGGACCGGGTGCTGCAAAGCGCCGAGCTGAACGAAGTGCAGCGCGCCATGCATGCCAGGATTGCGGGTATCGCAGGCATCCTCATGAAAGAGGGCTCCATCATCAGCGGCGCAGGCATCATCGTGAACCACGACACGGGCGCCACCACGTGCGAGCCCGGCGCCATCTACGTGGCGGGCGCCGTGCGCGGCGTGCCACCGGCCGCGCTGGTGATCGCCACCGTGGGCGTGGTGTTCGTGGGCGTGTACCTCACCCGCGATGTGGTCACCGAGCTGGAAGACCCCGAGCTGTTGAACCCGGCCCAAGGAACAGACGGCTTCCGCGAGCCCGGCGCCGCCCGCGAGCGCGTGCAGCTGGCCTGGGGCGTGCAGGGTTCCGGCCAGGCCGGTGACTTCTTTCCGGTGTGGACGGTCGAAGACGGCTGGGTGCGGCCGATGGAGGCGCCGCCCAACATCGATGCCGTCACCACCGCCATCAAGGCCTATGACGTGGCGAGCACGGGCGGCACCTACATCGTGCGCGGCATGGAGCTGCGCATGGCGGCCGATCTGCCCACCGGGGAGCAGGTCTACAACCTGGGCGAAGGCGCCGCGCGCATCAACGGTGCCGCGCTGGAGCTGCCCAGCGGCCGGCGCGTGGTGTTCAACGCCCTGCCGGACCTGCAATGGATCGACAGCGAACCGCATCTGTCGGCCACCAACGGTGCGCAGCGCATCGACTTCGACCGCTGGCCCATGGTGGGCGCACCGCAGGTGCGCATCATCAAGCGCCGCACGGTGGACGTGGTGCACGGCGGCTTTGTGGGTGCGGCCGACCCGCTGCCCGACAACAGCGTGCAGCAGATTGAGCTGATCCAGCAAGGTGCCACCGTGTTTGCCAACCCTGCCGACTACAAGCTGACGTCCGGGCAGGTGGACTGGGCCGCAGGTGGCGCAGAGCCCGCACCGGGCAGCACCTATCAGGTGACTTATCTCTATGTGGCCGTGGTGGCGCCGGATGCGGTGGACTCGCGCGGCCTGACGGTCACCGGCGCCGTGGCGGGCACCACCGTGCTCCTGTCGTACAACTTCGCGTTGCGCCGCATCGACCGGCTCACGCTGTCGGCCGATGGGGATATCGCGTGGGTGCGCGGTGTGCCTTCGCCCTGGCTCCCGCTGGCGCCGCAGGTGCCCGAAAGCGTGCTGATCATCGCATCCGTGTACCAGACCTGGGACCAGCAGCGCCGCGTGACGCTTGACGGCGTGCGCATGGTGCGCATGGAAAAGCTGAACGAACAGGAAGAGTCCATCACTCGCATGTGGCAAGACCTGGCCGAGCTGCGCCTCGCGGTGGACATCAGCGGTCGCCATTCCGGCTTGAAAAAAGGCCTGTTCGCTGACCCCATGCTGTCCAACGCCATGCGCGACGCCGGTGTGCCGCAGACCGCACTGATTGCCAACGGAGCGCTTTGCCTGCCCATCACCTTCACCGTGCACCAGATTGGCCAGGCCATCAAGACCCGACAGAGCCCTGCCTACAGCCACCGCGTGGCGCTCGCGCAGAACGCCCGAACGGACAGCATGCTGGTGAATCCGTACAACGCTTTCGACCCGCTGCCCCGCCCGGTGACGCTGACGCCCGCTGTGGACCGCTGGACGGAATATCACGACACACTGGGCGTACCCACCAGCGTGGCCTCGTCGTGGCGCTTCGGCAATGGCGAGAAGGTCGTGCGCAAGGAATCCTCAACGCTGCTGGAATACCTGCGCCAGATCGACGTGCGCTTCGACCTCGACTTCGGCCCCGGTGAGCACCTGCAGTCGGTCACCTTTGACGGCATCGCGGCGGAAGCCGACCCGCTGCCAGGCGGCACCCTGACCGCCAACGCGGAGGGCCGCCTAAGCGGAACCTTCCCCATCCCTGCCAACGTGCCAGCCGGCACCAAGTCGGTGGTGTTCCGTGGCACGGGCGGTAGCACCGCAAACGCCCTGTTCACTGGCCAGGGCGAGCGCGTGGACCGCGAGCTCTCGCAAATCATCTACTTCCAGCCGGTATTCGTGGACCCGCTGGCGCAGACGTTTGTGCTGGACAAGGCCGAGCATTGCACCGGCGTGGACCTGTGGTTTACTGCCAAGGGCAGCACCGGCGCACTGATCCAGCTTCGCGAGGCCGAGGCCGGCTACCCTTCCCCCCGCGTGCTGGCTGAAGCCTGGCTGCTGCCCGCCGCCATCAAGACGGATGGCACGCCTACGCGTGCCGAGTGGAGCCCAGTTGTGCTGCAGGCCGGCCGCGAATACGCCCTGGTGGCCCTGAGCGACGACAACGCCACGGCCCTGGCGCTGGCCAAGCTGGGCGGCTGGGACGCTAACTCACTGCGCTGGGTCACATCGCAGCCTTACCAAGTAGGGGTGATGCTTTCCAGCTCGAACGCCAGCACCTGGACCGCCCACCAAGACCAAGACCTGTCGTTTTCGCTACTGGCAGCCAACTACACCGAAACCGAACGGGTGCTGGACCTGGGCACCGTGAACGTGGCCGACGCCACGGACCTTTGCGTGCAGGCCTACGCCCACCAGCCCAGCACGGGCGCTGCATGTGTGTTCGAAATCGCCGCTACCGGAATTGCCCACACCGCGCTGGCTGCGCCTGGCCAGGTGGTGGAGCTGCCCAGCCGCTACACCGGCCCTGTACAAGTAAAAGCCCGTCTGCGTGGTGATGCCAACTTTGCCGCCGTGCTGGAACCTGGCATGCAGCTGGTGGTGGGTTCCCTGCAGAACGCGGGCGACTACGTCAGCCCGATGCTGGGCGCTGGCGGCCTGGTGGACGTGCGCGTGACGCTCGAAGCCTATCTGCCGGCCGGCACATCCCTGCAGCTGCACGCGCTGGCTGATGCGCCTGGCGCAGTGTGGGCAGAGGTTCCTTACCTGTCGTCAAGCCCAATGACAGCCGGCGTGATGGAGCTGACTTACCGCCTGGAAGACTTCGCCGCCGAACGCCTGCGCCTGCGTATCACTATGCACGGCAGCTTCAACGCGCGGCCATGGGCGACGAACCTGCGCGCGGCGGTGCTCTGATGACGAACGACCGCACCCCGGCGCTGAATCTAGCGCTTCCGCACCCGCAAAACCTGCTGCAAGAAGACGTGCTGCGGCTGCGCGAGTCGCTGGCGGCCGTAGACAGCGCTTGCGACACCCTGGCCGCGCTGATGGAAGGGCGCGTGACGGACGGCGAGCTGGCCACGGCCGTGGCGGCCCTGCAGGGCAGCATCACCAACCTGGGCACCACCGTGGCGTTTCTGACCGCCAGCAAAGTGGGCGTGGTGAACGGTCAGACCGGCCCGGCCATCACGCTCAAGCCCGCGCACCTGGCCCTGGGGCCTGCCAACGGCCCCAGCCTGCAGACCATCACCCGCGACGGCCTGGGCCGCATCGCCACGCTGTCCACCACCGTGGGCGGCCAGGTGGCGCTGCAGACCCTGGCCTATGACGGCGACGGCCGGCTGGCCGGCGTCACCACCATCTATGACGGGCGCACCCGCACCGAAACCCTGAACTACACGGCCGGCGTTCTGTCGGGCCTGTCTGCTGTGGAGGAAACCACCCCATGACGATTGATATTGCTTCCCTTGCCGAGACCCAGCGCCAGGGCGAGGCCACGCGCGCCGCGCTGGGCGTGCAGCTGCGCAGCCGGCCGCTGTGGAGCGGCGCCGGCCGCCTTGGCGGCGTGCCCGTGCGCTATGTGTCGCCCTACCGCCTGCGCGGCGCGAACTCGCCCGAGCTGCTGTGCGAAAACATCGTGCACAACGGGGCGGTGTACGTGGCCGAGACAGGTTCAGGCACCAACGTCTACACGTCAGCCGACCTCAAGGCATGGACAGCGCGCCCAGTAGATGGATCAGCGGCACTGGTGGCTGGCAAGCTCACAGCGGCCGGCTCGCTCTTGATGACATTGGTGGCATATGCGGGCAGTTACAGCGTAAAAACATCCATCGACAACGGGGTGACGTGGGTCTATCAGACAGGCGTGGGTGCCAGTGACGTCACGTGTTCCGCAGGCGGAATCGGGTACGTCCTGAGCGGCTACGGATACAAGGAATTCCGCACTCACACGACAGCGAACCCAGCAGGAACCGCACGCGATTTCGGTGTGGCGCAAATGTGGCGCAAGGTGCTGCACAACGGCGCCCGCTGGCTGGCGGTCAAAGACACCGGGACCATGGCGCTTTGGAGCGCCAACGGCCTGGACGGCTGGACCAACTCCGCAGGGCTGGCGGCAGCAGTCACCAAC
Source organism: Acidovorax sp. LjRoot194 (assembly GCF_964253015.1). Classification (NCBI taxonomy): domain Bacteria; kingdom Pseudomonadati; phylum Pseudomonadota; class Betaproteobacteria; order Burkholderiales; family Comamonadaceae; genus Acidovorax; species Acidovorax sp. LjRoot194. Next base: position 4,081,553 of record NZ_CAXUQB020000001.1, read on the forward strand.
CTCCCAGCCGGCTCCAGCAATGGCTACACGCTTAGCGGCCGGTTCATCGTGGTCACGTTGGCAGAAGGCACACTGTCGGCCGTCTATTCCGATGATGCAAACGCTTGGACAGTGGGCGCCGTGGGCGACATGGAGCCCAGCGGCTTGCGCGTCAGTGCGCTGGGCGCGACCGCTGCAGAAATGGGCGGGCTGCTTTACATCCCGGTCAAGCTGACAGACGGTACTACCTCTTGGAATGTGCTGGTGGCCACGGACGGGACAAAGTTCAAGTGGTTGCCCGCCTTCTGGCGCGGACCCGAAGCGGTGCCCACCATCCGCGCACGGGTGGGTGGGGGTGGCCTGATCTTCAACGGTACGAGCCAATATGGCACGCCTGCAGCTGCGCGCTACGAATCCAACCCCGACGCCCTGGAGGTGTACTTTGCCATTTGAATTCGACCTGCACGGATGGTTCGCGGGCGGCGTGGGCGAACCCGGCCTGCGCACGGTGCCCAGCGCACCGCCTTCCCAGTCCACCACCACCTCCGAGGGCGAGTTGCGCGCCAACTGGTCAGGCGTGGCATGGGTAATGCGGCCCTACGTGGCCCCGCTGCCCGAGCCCGAGGCGCCGGCCGTGGCCGCTCCGCGCATCGTGTCGGTGCTGGGGTTCCGGCGACGGTTCACGCCCGAAGAAAAAGCCGCTATCGAGTGGGCCGCCGTGGACCGCCCCGAGCAGCCCGAGGCGGCGCGCATGCAGGCCGCAGCGCTGCGGGCCACGATCGCCGACCAAGCCGCCGCCCAGTTCATCGACCTTGAAGACCCGGCCACCGTGCGGGGGGTGCAGGGCCTTGAAGCGGTGGGCATCCTGGCGCCAGGCCGCGCGCAAGAAATCGTTACCGCAGCCATACAGTCCGAAGAACGCCCATGACCTGAGGCGTTTTCAAGTCGTCAGTGACCGGGGAGTTATGCAGCCCCTTGGATGGATGAGGAGCCGCGGCAGGTGGAAGTTATCGGAGACTTGCAGAGCGCTCGTAATCCAAGCTCAAAAAGCAGGCTTGAATTGCGTCGGCGATCTTCTCGAAAGCTGCAGGTTTCGACAGTACAAAGTCGAAACCGTCAAGTGTCATCACATCCAGTGGAGAAACATCGCCCCTCAAAGCTACAGTTTTACAGGGCAGCGAAGGCAGGAGCGTTTCGGTGAAAGCCTTTAAATGGATGGCGAGGTGACAAGCGGTGATGTCTGGTGGATCGTTGTCGATTACGACCACTCGCGCCAAACGCTCCCCCATTTTTCTAATGGCTTCTGCGCCGTCCGCCGCCATTCGAACTTCACACCCACTCGATTCGAGTAGGGACTTTGTGATCTGGGCGAGATCATCGCTGCGATGAACTAGGAGCACGCTGCGGGGCATAGAAGGAGGACTGTAACACTTACAGTTCTAACGCGTCAGAGCATGTAACGCCGCATTTCAACAGCAAGCCCGCCAAGCATCGAGCCAGGCGGGCTTTTTTGTTTCTGGCGCAGCCACAGCGCACCGCGCTGGCAATTGCGTGGGTGGAAAAGCACCATGGGAACTCTCGCGCGAGACGCGCCGAGCACCGTTCACCACAGAGGATCAACCATGGCAATTGCAGACTTTCACCACGGCGTGCGCGTCACCGAAGTTACGGAGGGCACCAACAGCATCCGCGTGGTGTCCACCGCCATCATCGGCCTGGTGGCTACCGCCAGCGATGCGGACCCCGAAGCGTTCCCACTCAACAAACCTGTGCTGTTCACCAGCATTGCCAAGGCGCAGGCCAAGGCAGGCACGCTGGGCACCCTGGCCACCGCACTGGCGTGCATCGCAGAACAGGCGCGGCCGGTGTTGGTCATCGTGCGGGTGCCTGACGGCGTGGGCGCTGACGACGAGGCGAAGGCCGCCGACCAGACCAGCAAGGTGGTGGGCACGTTCGCCAACGGCGTGCGCACCGGTATTCAGGCGCTGCTGGACGCGGAGAGCGAACTGGGCGTGAAACCTCGCATCCTGGGTGCGCCTGGCCTGGACAACAAGCCCGTGGCCGAAGCGCTCACCGCCACCGCCGAAGCACTGCGCGCCATGGCCTACGTGCACGCGCACGATGCTGTCGATGTGAGCGCGGCACTTGCTTATGCCGATGGCTTCGGCAAGCGCGAAACCATGGTGATCTGGCCCAACTTCACCAAGTGGAGCACCACCGCCAATGCAGTGGTGGAGGTTCCGGCAGCGGCCTACGCCATGGGTATGCGCGCCGGCATTGACCAGACCGAAGGGTGGCACAAGACCATTTCCAACGTGCCGGTGAACGGGCCCACCGGCATCAGCAAGAGCGTGTATTTCGACCTGCAGAACCCGGCCTGTGACGCGGTGCTGCTCAACGATGGCAACGTCACCACGCTGATCCGTAAGCAGGGCTTTCGCTTCTGGGGCAACCGGACCTGCAGCCTTGAAGAAGCGTTCTCTTTCGAGTCGGCCGCCCGTACCGCCCACGTGCTGGCCGACACCATGGCCGAAGGCATGTTCCCGTTCGTGGACAAGCCGCTGACCCCTGCCCTGGTGAGCAACATCATCGAGTCCATCAATGCGCGTTTGCGCTCGCTGAAGGCTGGCGGCTACATCCTGGGCGGCAAAGCCTGGATCGATTGGGACGTGAACACCACCGAAACCCTGAAGTCCGGGAAGCTGGTGATTGACTACGACTATGCGCCAGTGGCACCAGCCGAGGACGTGGAGCTGCGCCAGCGCATCACGGACCGCTACTACTCCGACTGGGATGTGCGCGTGGCCACCGGCCAGTGATCGCCACCACCCCACACCACCACCCCCACCCGAGAAATAAGCCATGTCCCTGCCTCGCGTACTGAAAGCATTTGCCGCCTTTGTTGACGGCACCAACTACATGGGCGAAGTCCCCGAACTCACCCTGCCCACTCTGTCCCGAAAGATGGAGGAATACCGCGCGGGCGGCATGCAAGGCCCCGTTGATCTGGACTTTGGCCAGGAAAAGATGGAGGCCGAACTGAAGGGCGCCGGCTGGCTGAAAGACCTGGCCAAGAAGTGGGGCGCCCGCCAGCACGACGCCGTGATGATCCGCTTTGCCGGTGCACTGCAGACTGAAGACAGCGAGGCCGTGACGCCCGTTGAAGTGGTGATGCGTGGCCGCCTGGTGGAAATCGACCCCGGCAGTTCCAAGGCCGGCGACACCACAGAGCGCACCTACAAATACACGCTGACCTATTACAAGGAAGTGGTGGACGGCCAGGAGGAAATGGAAATCGACCTGGTGAACATGGTGGAAACGGTGGGCGGGGTGGACAACCTCGCCGGCGTGCGCGCAGCCCTGGGAATTTGAGTTGCCTAGCTGCCAGGCCAAGCCCGATAGCTACGGGCCGCCTGGTTCGCAGCAGGTGCGCACCAGCACACCGCGGGGGCCACCCGCTGCGCTTTTTTTGATCTTCAACACCACAAGGAAACCAACATGACAGCAGTGCAAACCACCACCACCGACACCGCAGCACCAGCGGGCGGCCCCATCCTCATCAATGGCCGTAAGGCAGTGCATATTCCGCTGGAAACGGCCATTGAGCGCAAGGGCGAAACCATCACCGCTGTCCACTTGATGAAGCCACTGGCCGGCGACCTGCGCGGCATGTTGCTGGCCGAGCTGCTGCAGTACAAAACTGATGCAGTGATGAAGCTGCTGCCGCGCATCACAGTGCCCACCATCACAGAGCCCGAGGTGTCCAACATGGACACGGCCGACCTAGTGACCATGGCCATGGAGGTGGCCGCTTTTTTGACGCCGAAGGCCGTTTTGGAATCCCTGCAGCAGTAGAGGAACCCATGGCAGACGTGGCGTTTCTGCTGCACTGGCCGCCCCATGCACTGAACGCCATGGAGCTGGGCGAGCTGATGCACTGGCGCCAGCTGGCCGTGGAGCGCCACAACGCCATGCACGCACCTCAAGACAAGAAGCGATAACATGCGCGCAAATGACCACCATCATCATCCTGGCGCTCACAGCCGTAGTGGTACTGAGCGCAGTTGTGGCCACTGCCTGGCTGGCCGCCATGGCGGGCGGCGCCGCCGTGCGCATGCTGCTGCCATCGGCACACAACTCCAGCACGATCTACAGCCAGCAGAAGCTGGCGGAAATCGACAGTCTCATCCGGCGCACGCGCAAGGCGGCCGGGCTCCCACCCATCAACTGATCGCAGCGGCGCAGGCCGGCCAAGCGCAGGGGGTGCGCCATGGCTGACCGCTTGCGCCTGGAGGTACTGCTGGCGGCGGTGGACAAGGTGTCTGCCCCGCTCAAACGAATGGGCCAGGGTGCCAAGGCCCTGGCGGGCGACGTCGGCGCGGCAGAAGCCGCCCTGCGCAAGCTGGAGAGCCAGCAGCGCGGTGTGGAAGGATTCAAGCGCGCTGCCGACCAGCTGCGCACCACCCGCGCCCAGCTGCAGGCCGCCCGCCAGGCGCACGCCGAGCTGGCAGCCCAAACCCATACCGATGCCGCGGCGCAGAAGGCCCACACCGCGCAGCTGGCAGCCGCCGATGCGATGGTGAAGCGGCTGAGCGCCAGCTTTGAACGCCAGACCGCCACCATGCGCCGCGCCAAGGCGGTGATGGAGTCGCGCGGCGTGAGCAACCCGGCCACGGCCGAAGCCCAGCTGGCTGCGCAGATCGACAAAACCACCCAGGCGCTGCAGCGCAAGAAAGCCGCCTATGAGCGGATGCAGGCGCTGGAGAAAGCCCACGGGCGCATCACGATGCACGGCGCCATGGTGGCGGCAGGGGGCGTGGGTGCCATGGCCACCGGCCGGCGCACTGTGGAAACCGGGCTGGCGCCCGTGGGCAAGTTCATGCAGCACGAAGATGCCATGCTGGGCATTGCTCGCCAGGTGCAGGGCGCTCGGGACGAAGCAGGCAACCTGACGAAGGTTTACCGCGATGCTGAACAGCAGGTGCGCGACCTGTCCACTCACCTGCCGCAGACCACAGTGCAGATTGCGCAGATGATGACGGCGGCGGCTCGCATGGAGGTGCCCACCAATGAGCTGGGGACGTTCGTGCAGCTGGCCAGCGAGATGGCCACCGCGTTCGATGCAGTGCCCGACCAGCTGGCGGAGAGCATGGGCAAGGTGGCCAAGAACTTCAAACGCCCAGTGACCGAGATACGCGGACTGGCCGACGCCATCAACTATCTGGATGACAACGCCATCAGTAAGGGCGCCGACATCATCGACGTCCTGAACCGCACCAGCGGCGTAGCGTCCACGGTGGGAATCTCTGCAGAGAACGCCGCGGCGCTGGGCAGCACCCTGCTGACCCTAGGCGAGCGGGCCGAAACCGCCAGCACGGCCATCAATGCGATCTTCACGAAGTTCGCAGCGGCCACCAAGGGCACGAAGAAATTTAGGGCCGCGGTGGAAGAAATCGGCATGACCACCGAGGCCATCCAAAGCGGCATGGCCAAAGATGCGGCTGGCACGCTGTTGAAGGTGGCGGAGGCCATCCGCGCCCTGCCACAAGAAAAACGCATTGGTGTGATGGCTGAGCTTGTGGGCATGGAGCACAGCGACACACTGGCTAAGCTGGTGGACAAGCCCGACGAACTGCAGCGGCAGATGGCGCTGGCCAACAGTGCACAGGCTAAGGGCAGCATGTCGCGCGAGGCAGCAGCGCGCAATGCGACGCTGAGCGCGCAGATGGTGATGTTCAACAACCGGGTTTTCAATGCCATGTCTACAGCGGGAGAGTCGCTGAAAGACACCATCATTTCCGTATTGGAAACGGTTAATCCACTGCTGGAGCGCTTCACCGCGTGGATGAAGGTAAACCCGGCAATCGTGGGCGGTGTTCTCAAGGTCGTGGTGGGCCTGGGCCTGCTGTCAGTAGCGCTGGGCGCATTGCTGATCCCCGTTGGCCTGTTCATGGTCAAGGGCATGCTGCTGCGCCTCCTGCTGGGCCGCCTGTTCTTTGCCTTCACCGGCATTGGTGGCGCGGTGGCGCGCATGGGCCCCTGGCTGTTGCGCGCAGCGCAGTGGCTGGGCGCCTGGGGTGCCACCCTTGCCACTTACATGCCGGCCATGCTGCGCTTTGGCATGGTGCTGCTTCGCATTGCAACTGGCCCCGTGGGCCTGCTGGCTTTGGCTGCGACCATGCTGTATTCGCGCTGGGCGGATGTGGTGGGCGGCTTCAAGCTACTGATGCAGGACATTGGCGCCGCGGTGATGGGCGCAGCGCAGTATGTTTGGGGCCTGGGTGCGCAGTTCTTCGAAGCCGGTGCGGCCATCGTGCAGGGCATGGCAAATGGCATCACCAGCCGCATTTCAGCGGTGCGCGATGCCATCAGCATGGCCGCGGGCGATGCGGTGGACTTGTTCAAGGAAAAGTTGGGTATCCACAGCCCGAGCCGCGTGTTTATGCAGCTGGGCAGCTACGTGGGTGAAGGCGCCGCGCTGGGCATTCAGAACGGCGTCGGCATGGTGCGCCAGGCTGCGCTGGGCATGGCCACCGCCAGCATGGTGCCCATGGCCGCCATGGGTGCGCCCGCGGCGCCTGGCTCTACTGCAGGCGGAAGCAGCTACCAAATCACGATCAACGCGGCGCCGGGTATGGATGGCCAGGCCATTGCCAACGCCGTGCGCGCTGAAATCGAACGCATCGAGCGTGAAAAGGACAGCCGGCGATACAGCCGCCTGTCAGATATCGACTGAAAGGAGCCACCACGATGATGGCCGCGCTGGGGCAATTCACCTTTGCCCTGAACACCCTTGCATTCCAAGAGCTGCGCCGCAGCACCAGCTGGCGCCACCCGAGCAACGCCCGGGTGGGCGCCAGGCCGGCGCGGCAGTACGTGGGGCCAGGTGATGAAACCATTACCCTGACCGGGCTGCAGGCGCCCGAGTTCATGGGCGACCGCAAGGCGTTGGACCGCCTGCGCGCAATGGCAGACAAAGGCAGCGCCTATGCACTGGTGAACGGTGCGGGCGAGAACTTCGGCGCATGGGTGATCGAGAGCATGGACGAAACGGGCACCCTGTTTGTACGCGAGGGCGTGCCTCGGCGCGTGGAATTCACCATCAACCTAGCGCGCGTAGACGATGCCCTGGCCGACCCGGCAGGCGGCACGGATGGCGGCGACGACTGGGGCGACTGGTGGACCGGTGACGACTGGGATTGGTGGCTGTGATGGCGGTCAATCTGCAGGCTCAAGACCGCGCGCACCGCAAGGTGCTTTACTCGCTGGTGGTGAACGGGCGGGACGTGTCGCAGGTGGTGCGCCCGCTGCTGATGCGCCTGCAGCTGCGCGAGAGCCGCGGCGAAGAAGCAGACCAGTTGGACATTACGCTTGACGATTCCACCGGCAACCTCGCGCTGCCGCCCGTGGGCGCCACCATTACCCTGCAGCTGGGCTACCAGCACACCGGCATGGTGGACAAGGGCAGTTTCACCGTGGATGAAATCGAGCACAGCGGCACGCCCGATACGGTGGCCCTACGCTGCCGCAGTGCCGAGCTTCGCAGCACCTTGCGCCAGCGCGCCAGCCAGAGCTGGCACGGCGCCACGCTGGGGCAGATCGTGCGGGACATTGCCGCCAAGAACAGGCTGCAGGCCAACGTGGACGAAAGCCTGGCCGCAAAGCGCGTGCAGCACATCGACCAGACAAACGAAAGTGATGTGCACTTTCTAACCCGCTTGGGGCGCCAGCATGATGCGGCAGCCACGGTCAAAAAAGACCGCCTGGTGTTCCTGCCCATCGGCAGTACCAAGAACAGTAGCGGCAAGGAACTGGAAGCCATCATGCTGACCCGCAGCGACGGCGATCGCCACCGCTACCACTGCGCAGCCCGGGACAGCTACACAGGCGTGCGCGCCTACTGGCAGGACGCCCGCGCGGCCGAGAAGAAAGCGGCCATTGCAGGCACCGAAGACAACCTGAAGACCTTGCGCGACAGCTACGCTACCGAGGCCGACGCCAGGGCCGCGGCCCAGGCTGAGATGGGCCGCATCGAGCGAGGCGCGGCCACACTGGAAATCACGCTGGCCATCGGACAGCCTGCGCTGATGGTGCAAACGCCTGTGAACGTGCGAGGGTGGAAGCCAGAGATTGATGGCACCGACTGGCTATGCAAATCGGTGGAGCACAGACTGGATGACAACGGGCTTTCAACCGTCATCGAAATGGAGCGCAGAGGGGTCTTACCGGCTGCTGAAAACGCAAACGCAGCGTAAAGAACTCGCACCTAACAGTCTGTTACGTCATGTATCTCTACGCTGTTAAGCTGTCGGGCCCTACAGGCTAGAGGCCTAGGCCGCTGACCACCACCATTGGACTGGATATGACGACACAGTTTCGCAATAACGTGCATGTTTCCGGCTCAGGTGCGGCAACAATTTTCTTCGCTCACGGGTTCGGCTGTGATCAGAACATGTGGCGGTTGATGGCGCCAGCCTATAGCCGCCGTTATAAGACTGTCCTTTTTGATCTGGTCGGTAGTGGCAACTCAGACTTGAAGGCGTTTGAGCCCTCGAAATACAGCACCTTGCAAGGGTATGCTGACGACTTGGTTGAAATAATTCGGGAGTTTGCAGAAGGTCCGGTAGTTGTCGTCGGACATTCGGTGAGCGCGATGATCGGAATGTTGGCCGATATTGCTTCACCTGGCTTGGTCGCGGCGCACGTGATGGTCGGGCCATCTCCTTGCTATATCAACGACGGTTCATACACTGGCGGGTTCACCCGCAAAGACATTGAGTCTCTTCTTGACGCTCTGGAAAGCAACTATCTCGGATGGTCCAGCACTATGGCTCCTGCCATCATGGGGGCTCCTGATCGCCCAGAATTAGGGGAAGAACTGAGCAATAGTTTTTGCCGTACCGACCCTGAGATTGCCAAACACTTTGCGCGAGTAACGTTCTTATCAGACTGTCGTGAACAATTGCAACAGCTGACAACTCCGACGCTGATTTTGCAGTGTGACGAAGACATGATTGCCCCAGTCGCTGTTGGGGAATATATGCATAGGGTACTGGCGCGGAGTTCGTTGCGAATTATTGAAAACGTAGGTCACTGCCCGCATCTTAGTCAACCAAGCGCTAGCACTAAAGCGATGGACGAGTTTTTACGAGAGCTAGGTCTTTAATATGCACGTGCCTGATGGCATCGCTCAGCTTGACCCTCTTGAAGATCTTCCTTGCGGAATAGTCACAACGGACGCTAAGGGTTTGATCGTTCAAGCAAACAGCACTTTTTGCGCGTGGGTGGGATTCCGCACCGAAGAAGTTGTTGCAGTGATGAGTATTCAAGATTTTTTTACGATGGGTGGGAAGTTGTTCTATCAAACCCATCTCGCACCGTTGATTGTTATGCAAGGATCTGTTGCGGAAGTCAAGCTTGAACTGCAGCACAGGGATGAGGGAGCGGTACCAATTGTATTTAATGCCAAAAGGTATTACCGCGATGGCGTCTGGCTTCTTCGGATTGCTGCGTTCGTAGCTCGCGATCGGGATCGCTACGAGCGAGAGTTGCTGCATTCAAGAAAAAAGTTAGAAAGCGTCGCAGAGCAAGAAGCCGGGCTCAGAAAGCAATCTGAAGATCGCGCTCTTTTCGCAGAGCAGATGATTGGCATTGTGAGTCACGACCTGCGAAATCCGCTTGCGACGATTCGGTTGGGCGTTCACACACTTGAAAAGAAGGGCGTCTCGCCAGATCAAAGCAAGGTGCTCAGTAAAGTTCACAGGGCCACCGACCGCGCAATCCAGCTCGTTAAGGATTTATTGGATTTCACATCCGCCCGCATTGGTAAGGGGCTCAGCGTGACACCTGAAGCCATTGAGCTTCACCAGGTCGTGGCGCTCGCGGTTGAAGAATTAGCCCTGGCATACCCAGGGAGGCGGATCGTGCATTTGCGTGCCGGCGCAAACACTTGTCAAGCGGATGCGAATCGAATTGCTCAGGCTATCGGCAATCTAGTGTCAAACGCTGTCAGCTACGGCGATCCCAGTCGTGACATTACCGTCTCTTCTGCAATCGAGGATCAAGAGTGGAAGATCGCGGTTCACAACTGGGGGAAGCCTATCGCACCTGAGGCTCAAAAGCACCTTTTCTCACCGATGGTTCGGGGTGTGTCAGCGGATAGCGCTAATAGAAATGTCGGGTTAGGGTTGTATATCGTGAAGGAGCTTGCAAGAGCTCACGGCGGAAGCATTGACGTGGTGTCGACAGAGGAATCTGGAACCAAGTTCGAGCTGCGTGTGCCTTTGCCGGGATCTCCAGATGGTTCGTAACGCTTTCTCAGTTATCGTTGTCAGCAATTATTAATCGAGTAAAGGTTACTTGGAAAAACCGTCGTTTCGAGGACGCGCTTTTTCCAGGTGTCTGGATTAAAAACGCCGCCCATTCCAGCCGTACACCACGCGCCCGCATATGCGCACTGGCTGGGTGCCATCCAGCACATCGACTGTGCGCACGCTGGGGTTATCGCTGGTGATGACATGTGCGCCGTCCATGCGACGGGTCACGCGTTTGATGAACAGCTGGCCATTTGCTTGCAGCACATAAACGCCGTCAATGTCAGCCACCTGGCAGTCCGTATCCACGATGGCGAAGTCGCCTGAATTCAGGGTGCCCAACATGCTGTCGCCGTAGGCGTGCACCAGCTGCAGCGCCTCAGGCCGGGAGCGGGGAACGTTGAGCCCCAACCAGTGGCGCGACACCGGTATCTCACCCATCAGCACGTCCTCAGTGATGAGGTCATTGCCCTTGCCCATGCTGCCGGTGGCGCTGAACAAGGGGATGCGGATGGTGTCTGCATCGCCTGCCGGAGCGGCTGCGGGGCCAGTAAGCGGTTTTGCGATACGGCGGCCAGTGATGATGTATTGCACATCGAGCCCGGAGTCTTCCGCCTGGGCTAAAAACTCTGCCTTGGGCGATCCCCTTCCAGATTCCCAGTCATAGATAGAACGGGATGACCAGCCGCCCATAGTCTGAAAGTCGGTGGGCTTGAGCCCCAGTCGTGTGCGTTCTTCGCGCAATCTCTCACCAATTGCATTGCGAATTTGCGCACCACCCTCCAGTTTCTCTACATTTTTCGCATTCATCTCTTGCCTTGTGCGAATTTGCGCAATATGATCTGGCGCAATAGGTAAACACGCCGTCTAACACGATGGTACACACCGCCACGCATGGCGGGTAGGAGGTTTTGGCAATGGCAGATCAAGACAAACCGGCGCGCAACTGGAGCGGGTTCGACGCCTGCAAGGCGAGGCTCGCGGGTGCGCTGGCAGCCCTGGTGGGCGATAGCCCTGCGCCAGGCACATTTGGCAAGGTGTCCGTTCACATTACGCCCGCGCAAGACGACAACGCCTTGTCGGTAGAGCGCTGGGTGCACGACGCGCAGGTGCTGATTGCATGCCTGCGAGCCATTGAGCCCACGGCGCAGGTGCGCATTGATGTGACGGGAGTGGGCATCCTGCAATACGGTGCCTTGCAAGCTGCGGGGGCGGACGTGGGGGCCTTCGTGAACACGGTGGACTACGCGCCCGCCCTTGCACTTATCCCAGAGGCGCTTCGCCCGTGTACACGTTGCGACCTGCAAGCAAAGCACGCGGTGATTGGTGAGGGGCCGAAAGCTGCCGGAGGGGGGTCGCATGGCTGATCCGTACCGCTGGGGTGGCCAGGCGCCACCTTCTGTTGCCTTGATCAAAAGGCGGCGGATGCATAGAGACAGCCTCAAACGCCATCAGGCAGCCAAGGTGGCCAGCTCGCAAACGGGTTTGCAAAGCTCTTGCGCGAACTTCGCACAGTTAGTTGCGAAGGCTGTATGCGCCGAACAGGAGCGCAGAGAGCGGGCGTTACGAGCGGTCAGCGCCCAACTTGGTGACGCTTGACCATGTTGGCGACGTTGTCCAAACGAATCAGCACCTTTTGCACATACCTATCAAGCGGATTGGTGCGGTTCCATTCGCTCCTCCAGTCGGAGTACTCCTGCGAACGTACCAGCTCAGTCCAATCCAAAGTGGGGTCTGAATACTTCTTGTCGCGCGCAGCATTGAAAGTCCCCTCGCGGAGTTTTACGGCTTGCTCACGCACGGTGGCAGCCAAGAGAAGTTCTTCTGTGGTGTAGCGCATTTGTTCCCTCGGGTAGATCAGTGCGCAACATCGTAACTCGCAAAGAAACAGAAAGTCATACATGGCATACGACAACAAGGAACAGCGCCGCGTTTACCGGCACACCGTGCGCTTCAAGAAGGCCGACGATGTTCTGCTGGCCGTGCTGGCGGACCGCCTGGGCGTGCAGAAGGCCACGCTAATCCAAAACATGGCGCTGCTGGCCGCTGAAAAGGAGCTGCAGAAGCTGGGCCTTGGAGCGATGGCACCCCAGGCCACCATGGGCGCAGCAGCGCGTTGCTGACGCCATGGAACCCGTTCATGCAGACCACAGAAACCCAGGTGGAAGTCTCCGCCGAAATGGAGCACCACCTGGAGCTGCTGCGGCAGGCGTACGGGCTGCCCAGCACGACCGCAGTTCTTGAGCTGCTAATCCGCACCCAAATAGACCGCAGCGTCTACGAAATGACGGGCATCAAGCCAGGCCCAAAGCTGGCGGTTGACAACACCCAAGGAAGAACATGATGCATACCGCAAAAACCTCCGCCCCCAGCTTTCAGGCGCTGGTGGCCGCCAATCGCGCCGCGGGCCGCCTGTCTGAGCCCGTGGCCCCCGACAACAGCAAGAAGATGCAGTTGGCAGGCATGCGCCTGTTGCCCGCTGAGTTGGTACAAGCGAAGGCGCTGGCCGATGCCGACGAACGCAGCCTGGCATGGTTCTGCCGCCGCATGTACCTGCGCGGCCTGGAAGCCTACATGGCCGAGCAAGGCAGCACAGCTGCCGCCGCGCAGTAAGGGGCAGCAAATAGCCGCTCAAAAGCCGCCCAATAGCTGCGCCACGATGACCACAGGGGACCGCATGTTGCACACCACCGCAGAGCAGGAAGCGCTGCAGCAAGCGCAGGCCGCGCGCAAGCACTCCAAGCACCAGGGGCGAAAGCTGCGCTACGAGGGAACGCGCATGGCTTGCCCCATGTGCAAGGCTTCCAGCGAGATTCGCACCAGCTACATGCCGAGCGAGACGATGCGCGAGACGTTCTACCAGTGCACCAACGTGGAATGCGGCTGCACGTTCGCTTTCACAGGCGAAATCTCGCGCATCTTGAACCCGGGCGCCACGCCCAACCCGAAAGTGAACATTCCTCTGTCCACCCACGTGCGCCGCGACATGGTGCGCGTGCTGCTGGACAACGCAGGGGAAGCGGCGCACCAAGCCAGATTCACCACGCCTGTGACCGGCGATCTGTTCGCCGGGGACGCCAACACGTCCTAGAAGGCGCCCAGAGCCGCTGAATAGCAGCGGCACCCATCACCTCCAACCCCGATTTTTTGCAAGGCGGCAACGCCAGGCGGGGATTTCTTTTGCCCAAAAAACCTGAAAGCCAGGGATGAGCCTTTACGCCATGACCTACCGCGCAGCCAATGGCCAGCGGATTACCCAGCACCTGCTGGCCGCTGATCGCCAGGCCGCCACGCACCAAGCGTTCGACCTGGCAGAGCGCCTGACGGGCTCCCGCTGCGGCTTCGGCATCGCCCCCGTGAAGAAGGGGAGCACATGCATCTGAGATTGGTTGCGCCTGACATGGACCTGTTGCAGCCAGCAGAGACGCCAGCGGCCATGCCCGTGCCACCGCCTGCAGACGTGCTCAAGCAGCTGATGAAGCTGCGCGACGAAATGACGCACACCGCGAGCAACGGGCGCTTCTACGACGCTGCGGCTCGTGAGTGGCGCGGGCTGCCGGTGATGTGGCGCGTGGCGCTGCTGATGATTGCTGGCATCGGTGCGGACGTAGAGCACCTGTACACGCTGGCCGACCGCAATTGGCAAGAGCTGCCGCCCCCCGAGCGCGAGGAATTGCGCAGCGTGGTGCGCGATGCGAAACGCCACCTGGGCCACCTGACGGCCCTTGCGGCGAGGGTGTAGCCGTGGCCGCAATACCGCGCAAGCTGCCCAACGGCAGCCTGGCTGAATGGAACGCCAACAAACCCACGCTGCACATGGCGCGCGGGCACTTGGAGCGCGTGATTCGGTGTGCGCCTGCCAGCTGGCAGGCGGCGGTGCGCGAGCGCTTGGCGCCCACCTCGCTGCCCATGCTGACCTCAAACAAGACGGATCGGGAGTGGCTGCAGGAGGCCCCCGAGTGGGCGCAGGCGTGGGACATGCTGCAGTCCATTGCGGACTACGAAGACCGCTTTGGTGCTGCTGCGCTGTGGAATCTGGATGACTTCGCCATCTGCGAGATGGCCAAGAAGCTGGCGGGAGAGGCCGACGAACTGGACGCGCTGGCCATCGGCCAAGGGGCCGGTTTGGCAGAGCGCGTGGACAGCATCCGGCTGCTGGTGCGGTGCGTGGGCATCGTGGAAGACAAGCCCATCACGGGCGAACCCGCCATCAAGCGGGCACAGGATGCCGCATGGTGGCGCCGCCGTCTGCGCGTGCATGTTGCGCGCGTAGTCGAGGGCGGAAACATAGGCATGGGCCGCGTGCACAAGGGCCTGGGCGGATACGTCAGCCATGACGGTCTGGCACGCCGCCAGGCGCAGGTGAAGCGCAATGCAGAGGCCCTGGGCCGCACGCTGTTCCGCAATGAGGCGGGCCAGGTGTACACGCTGCGCGAGCTGGCCGAACTGGGCACAGCAAACCCCATCGTGCGCGGTGGCGAATTGATGACGCGCATCCGTGGTGCCGAGGAATACGCTGACGCCCGCGCGCATGTGGGCCTGTTCGTCACGTTGACGCTGCCCAGCAAGTTTCACCCCGTGAAGTTGGGCAGCGGTGGCCGCCCGGTGCCGAACAAGAAGTATTGCGGCGCCACGCCGCGCGATGGCCAGCTGTGGCTGCGCGACATGTGGGCCAAGACGCGGGCCGCGCTGGGGCGCAAGGGCATTCGCATGTACGGCCTGCGCGTGGCCGAACCGCACCACGACGCCACACCGCACTGGCATGCGCTGATCTGGGCAGAGGATGAAGCGGGCGCGCAGGCCATTGAAGCCAAGGTGCGCCACTACTGGCTGAGCGAAGACGGCGACGAACGCGGAGCCCAAGAGAACCGCGTAAACATCAAGCGCATGGTGAAGGGCGGCGCCGCGGGCTACGTGGCGAAGTACATCGCCAAGAGCGTGGGTCACCTGGCCCTGGCTGAGCACCAGGACATGGTGGACGGCCAGCAGATCGCCATGGACTTCGGCGCCACCGATGCGCGCGACGTGAAGGAGTCGGGCGCCGGTCACCGCCGTGTGGATGCATGGGCCGCGCATTGGGGCATCAGGCAGTTTCAAACCATTGGCATGCCTAGCGTCACGGTGTGGCGCGAACTGCGCCGCGTGACGGGCGACCAGTTGGAGCTGTTCGCGCAGGAAGGCGACCGGGCCACGGTGCGCGCTTTCAACGCGTGCCACCGGCATGGGGAGATCAAGGCCGATTGGCGCATTTTTATGGAGGCCATGGGCGGCCACGCACTGCCGCGCAAGAAGTGGCACTTGCGCACAGCGCACCGCACCCCCGAGGCCGGCCAGGTGAACAAGTACGGCGAGGAGGTCAAGGTGGGCCGCATCGTGGGCTTGCAGGCGCAGCGCGGACGCATGTGCGGGCGCTGGCTGGTAAGCCGCCGCATTGCCTGGGCGCCCGTGGTCGATGAAGTGGCCATTGCCGCGCATGCGGCGGATTCCAAGGCTGCAGCAGGACAAGCGCAGGGCGACGGCACAGCCACGGCCCGCGCGGCTTTGCCGCGCGCTTGGACTGGTTTCAATAACTGTACGGCCCGCATCACGGGCGAGCTGTCGCGGGAGCTTTTTCCCCCGAGCCCGCACTTCAAAGAGGACTGGTGCACCCCTGAAACGGTGGCCCAGTTCCGCGTGTTACGCGCCATGCAGTCCACAGACGCCTTGAACTGATGAAAAAACAAACACCACAGCACACCACCGCCACAGAGGCGCGCAGCGGCATGGCCGAAACGGGCCGTCAGCCCACCCCGCTGCAGGCCCAGGTGCTGCTGGCCGCGCGCCGCCGCTGCGACGACATGGGCGACGGCCAGGCCGCCCGCGACCAGATGAAACACGAAGTGCTGCAGACGCCGGCCGAGCTGCTGCCCGACCTGTTGACCGCTCTTTCCACCGCGCGCATCACGCGCACCGACCTGTTCCACCCGACCACCACCAACCGAAAGGAGTGCAACCCATGAACGCCAAACGAACCGAGCCACGCGTGCATTGCTACCAGCGCCCGCTGCACGCGGGATACGTGCCCGAGGCGGCCACCACGCCGGAACACCTGCGCGCCGTGTTCGACGCGGAGCGCCAGCGCCTGGCCGATGCCGCCAAGCCGCGCCGCCGCCGCCGTCAACCGGCAGCACCCATCCAAAACCCCGCCCAGGCCCAGCTGCAGCTGGTGGCCTGAAGTAGTCACCCACCGAGAAAGCAAGCATGCAAAACCAACAGACCTACATCGACAAATACATGGCAAAGGGTGCGCCGCAAAGCGTGCCGGTGCATGGCATCCAGCGGCTGCGCAGCTACCGCGCCACGCTGGTGCCCGAGGGCGTCACGCTGTCGGACGTGGAAGACCTGGCCGACGCCGATCTGCTGCCCACCATCCGCGTGAAAGCTGCCAACGCCGAACAGGCCGAGGCCAATGCGCACATCACCAGCGGCAAGAACGTGCTGCGCGTGGAGCGCATCGAAGAACGTGCGGAGGCTTGAACCATGACGAAGCCAAAGAACGCAGCAGGCCTCGCCCACCCCGTAGCGCCATCGCGCTGGGCTCAGATCAAGCAGGCGGAGCGCGTGGACTACAGCACCGCGCAGCCCATCAGCATGAACTGGAAGACAGGCAAGCCATACACCTGCCCCGAGCTGCAGCACCGCAGTGCGGCCAATCAACCGCCCAGCCTGCTGATGGGCCGGCGCGTGAGTCGGGAGGGCTGACATGCGTATTTACGTTGCAGGCCCGATGACTGGCCACCCTGACCTGAACTTTCCAGCGTTCCACGCTGCTGCGGCAGAGCTGCGAGCGCTGGGCCACCACGTGGAAAACCCAGCGGAAATTAACGCTGATCCGAACGCGCAGTGGCTGGACTGCATGCGAATGGACATTGCGCGGCTGGTGACGTGCGATGCGGTGTACCTGCTGCCTGGTTGGGAGAAGTCACGCGGCGCGAAAGTAGAGCACGGGCTGGCGGTGGGCCTGGGCTTTCAGGTCATCCACGCGGAGGGCTGACACATGGGGCAGATCATCCTGAACAAGGCCCAGCTGCTGGAAGAGCTGGCCATTGTGGAAAATACTTTGCGGGCGCTCATCGAACAGCGAGAATTCCCCCGCCCGCGCAAGATGGGGTCAAAACTTTTCTGGCTGATATCTGAGGTGGCGGAGTGGCTGCATGGGTGCCCCAAGGCGTGGGCAGCGAGCGTTGAACCTGGGCCGGATTAAGATCACAGCTAACTGGCCGCTATCGGCCACTAGTGGACATTACGACACGTGCTCGCCCTACACATAGTTATTTGAAGCTGTGGCATAGAAAGTAGCTGAGTCCGCCTCTGCTTAGTTAAACAAAGCCTTGAAGGTGTTTTCATACTTCTGTCCAGTCGCAGACTCGATTTGCTGGACTCCTAAGCGACGTTGAATTGATATCGCCAGCAGCATCTGCACATCAAGCGATGAGTAGCCTACCGCCGGCTTGCAGCTGAGGGCGCCATACTGTTGAGTTGCTGTCACCCAAGGCGCCCAGTTGAAACACCGCCACGGTGTCCACCAAGTCGCGGGCCTGCATGTCCAGACTGCCAGCAGCTGCGGCCATCTCTTCCACAAGCGCTGCGTTCTGCTGCGTGGCTTGGTCCATTTGCAAAACCGCTTCATTGACTTGCTGGACGCCTTGGCTTTGCTCGCTGCCGGCAGCGCTGATCTCAGCCACGATATCCGTCACTTTCTGGATCGAGCTCACCACGTCCGCCATGGTCTGACCAGCGCGATCTACTAGTGCAGTACCTGTTCCCACCCGTTCAACGCTGGTGGCAATGAGCGCTTTGATCTCACGAGCCGCTGTGGCGGAGCGCCCCGCGAGGCTTCGCACCTCGCTAGCCACCACCGCAAACCCGCGCCCCTGCTCGCCTGCACGAGCGGCTTCCACAGCAGCATTCAAGGCCAGTATGTTGGTTTGAAAGGCGATGCTGTCGATCACTCCAATGATGTCAGCGATCTTGTTGCTGCTGTCGTTGATGTCTTTCATGGTGCGCACTACGTCTGCCACTACTGCGCCACCCTGTGAGGCGACCGAAGAGGCGCTTTGCGCAAGCTGGTTGGCTAGACGCGCGTTTTCGGCATTAAGCCGAACCGTGGAGTTCAGCTCTTCCATGGACGCTGCAGTTTCCTGCAAAGCACTGGCCTGAGACTCTGTGCGGTTGGATAGATCGTTGTTGCCAGCGGAAATCTGCGTGCTGGCGCTGGCGACGCTTTCCGATCCCATGCGCACTTTTGCTACCACCGTGGACAGGGAGTCCTGCATGACTGCCAGCGAAGCCAGCAGCGGCGAAAACTCGTCGCGGCTGGAGTCCGTAACAGGAACGGTAAGGTTTCCGTCTCGCACTCGGTCGGCTACCGCCTGCGACTCAATCACGCGATGCTTCAACGTAGCAGCGATGTGCCAGGAAAACACTAGCTGGCCCACTGCAATAGTCATCACCGCAGCCAGCAGCACGTGCAGCGATCTCTGAGCATCAATCTCAATGGTGTCCAGAGTGAGATCCAGGTGTTTCTCCTGAGCTATGTTTTCCTTGGCAAGCACGGCGAGCACAACGTTTCGAGCTGGAATGGTCTTCTCGACCAGGAAGTCGAATCCTGCTTCCTTATTGCCTTGCTCGATGAGCTGGATGTTGCCCGTCGCCACCTGCCAGAAAGAGCCGAACGCGGCCGACAGCTCGTCGTAAATGGCCCGCTCTTCGGGAGTCACAGCTGCGCTTGCAAAAGCCGCCAGATCGGCTTCAATGATCTTGCGCTTTTCGCCAATGTCCGCGAGCGTGCTGGTCAGGTCGGCAGGGGTGCGCACAAGCAGGGCGTGCCGGATCTGCAATGAGGAGCGTGTGACGTTCAGCTCCATGCGAGCAACGCGCAGTTGTTGCGGCACGTCGGCCTTGGCCACCACATCGGTAAGCCGAGCGACCTCGTTGAGATTGAACCAAGCGTAGCCCGCGGTGAATAGCAAGCCGAGGATCAACAAGCAGGAGATGGCATACAGCCGCGTGGCGATGCCCAAACGAGAAACGGAAAACATGGAAGAACCTGGTACGTGCCGCATGAATGGCGCGGCGGTGATCGCTGGAGCCTAAGACACGTCAACCTCTGGCGGTGGCCGATAAGACGCCCGCCGCGACTGTCTAGTCACATCTAATACTAACAATTCTAAGGTGTTGCTTAGTGTAACTTCCAGTGCTTTTTTGACTGACTCATCTAGCGAGCGACTTTTGATGCGCCGCAGCAACAGTTAGTCGCCGAGGGTATTTCAGTGCTGATGCGCAACGGCGTTATGGCATGGCCTCGTGGAACATCTTTTCTCGCTAACTTGTAGGTCCGCTTTGGGCCCATAGCAGTCGTCCCCTGTAGAATGATCCTGGGTGCCGCGCCATTCAGGCGCGTCAGGTTTTGCGACAGGTCGGGCCGCCTCGCGGCTTATCTCCGACCTCCTTTAATGTCCCAGACCCACATCCAATGGATGGCTGCAGCCATCTTCGCTATAGCTCTCCTGCATACCTTCGCGGTAAAGCAGTTCGAGCGACTCTCCCATCGTTTCCCCAGGCACGCAGGACTCTTTCACCTTCTCGGTGAGGTAGAGGTCGTTTTCGGATTTTGGGCGATTGTGCTGATCGTCAGCCTTTCGTTTGCGTCGGGCGGCGCTGATGCATTGGCATATGCAGAGTCCCGGAACTACACCGAGCCGCTGTTCGTGTTTGTGGTCATGGTGGTAGCGGCATCGCGACCCGTGCTGGTCACCGTGATCAACCTTTCCAATGTCCTTGCGCGCGTGGTGCCGGTGCGCACGCCGCTGGCAACTGCATGGCTTGGTTTAGCGGCTGTGCCGTTGCTGGGCTCCCTGATCACTGAGCCAGCGGCGATGACCATCGCTGCGCTGATGCTCGCCCCTCAGGTTTTTAGACCGGACGTCCCCGAGCGGGCGAAGTATTTCGCGCTTGGTGTCCTGTTCGTCAACGTATCCATAGGCGGCACACTCACGTCGTACGCCGCGCCTCCGGTACTCATGGTGGCCACCACCTGGCAGTGGGACAGTGCGTTCATGCTCGCCAACTTCGGTTGGAAGGCCGCGATTGCGGTTTGCATCAACGCGACCGCCGCCACCTTTGTGCTCCGCCGCTCACTGGTTTCTGTATCAACCAACGACAGCGCGGCTGCTGCGCCCGTCCCTTGGTCCGTAGTCGCAATACACCTTGGTTTCCTCGCGAGCGTTGTGCTGCTTGCTCATCACCCGGTGGCGTTCTTGGCGCTGTTCCTGATGTTTCTCGGTTTCACGCAGGCTTACGAACGGCACCAGAGCCCACTAATCCTGAAGGAAGCGCTGTTGGTGGGCTTTTTCCTTGCAGGTCTTGTCGTGCTGGGTGGCATGCAGCAGTGGTGGCTCCAACCCATTGTGTCGGCCCTCGCGCCGCTGCAATTGTTCTTCGGCGCTCTGGGCCTTACGGCCATCACTGACAACGCAGCTCTGACCTATCTGGGATCTCTCATCGAGGGCATGTCCGACGAATCGAAATACATGCTGATGGCGGGTGCTGTTGCCGGCGGTGGCCTCACCGTGATCGCGAACGCACCTAACCCCGCGGGCGTGGCATTGCTCAAGCGAGGATTTGAGGACGAGACGATCAGCGCTGGCGGCCTTCTCATGGGAGCCTTGGTTCCTACCTCTGTGGCAGCGGTGGCGCTATTGCTGCTTTGACGCATCCCAGTGTCCGCAGTTGGCTGATAGCAGCCGGTTGAAGCATAGCCTCTGAGCCGTTTACGCCGCAGGGCTGGTTGTTCGGCTTGACTGCTTCATGAAACTCCGCAGCGGGCACGCATAGTCAGCCCATTCTTGCATGATGACTGCGCGTTTTTCGAACATGTCCCCCCGGCGGTAAGCCGCCTCTGTCTTCGTATCAATCGTGTGGGCCAGGCACAGCTCCACCGCATCGCGTGGGTGGTGCGTGGTTTCGCCGGCCCAGTCTCGGAACGTGCTGCGGAAACCGTGAGGTACGGCTGCCAGCTCATGGCGGCGCATCAGTGCTGTGAATGCCATGTCAGACAGGGGACCCTTTCGGTTGCTGGGGAAGACATGCTCCACTAGGTCCTCGCGCGCAGCGCCCTGCGTGCTCAGCAACGCCACCGCCTGCCGCGACAGGGGCACGCGATGTTCCCGGTTGGCTTTCATGCGTGCAGCAGGAATGACCCACAGGGCCGCATCTAGATCAACCTCGCTCCATACCATGCCGCGCACCTCGCCCGACCGCACTGCAGTCAGGATCAGAAAGCAAAGAGCGCGCGCACTTTGACCATCTACAGCGGCAATCTGCCGGTAAGCGGCGGGCAGATCGGCCACGGGTACGGCCGCGCGATGTTTAACCGGCGCAACCTTTTCTGGGTTGGCCAGGATGTGTTCCAACTGGCCGCGCCAGCGAGCCGGGTTCGGGCCGCTGCGGTGTCCGTGTGCGGTAGCCCAATCCAGAACCTGTTCAATCCGCCCGCGCACCCGCGTGGCTGTTTCGGTCTTGATTTTCCAGATGGGCGAGAGCGCTCGCAGGACGTGGGACTGCTCAATCTCGGAGACAGATAGCCGACCAAAGTGCGGTGACGCGTAGGTGGTAAGGGTGTTGCGCCACTGCTGGGCGTGCTTGGCGTTGCGCCAGGTGCTTTCGTGTTCGGCAATGAAGGCATCGGCGGCCTTGTCGAACTCCAGTCGCTGGGCGGCAGCCAGCCTGGCGGCCTCGCGTTCGTCCTGGCGTGACTTAATGGGGTCGGTGCCCGCATCGCGCTGCCCCAGCGCAGCGCGGGCAGCTTCACGTGCGGCGGCCAGCGTCACCCCGGGATAGCTGCCGAGGCCCATACGCCGACGCTGCCGCATGTGCACATAGCGGAACACCCACGTGCGGGACCCTCCCTCGATCCGCAAATACAAGCCACTCACTCCGCCTACAGCGTGCGAGCCTTCCCCGCGCAGCCTGGAAACTTCCAGCGCGGTCATGTCAAGGATTCGCTTTGGCATAGGTCAATTTCTGTAGGCCATCATGTATGCCATAAAAATTTGAACTGAGCATGCGAATCGCTTGGACGCCGTTTGCAAAGATACTGTACAAAACACCATGAAACAGAGCGTACCACGTTGTTTTATATAGGGTCAATGCCGAAGGCAGACGTAAAAAAACCCGCTGGTTTAAGGCGGGTTTTTTCAGCTCTGGCGGAAACGGAGGGATTCGAACCCTCGATGAGGCTCTACACCCCATACTCCCTTAGCAGGGGAGCACCTTCGGCCACTCGGTCACGTTTCCAATCCCACTATTATGCCTCATTTCGGGGGCGGTTCTGGCGGATCAGGCGGCGGCTGGTGCAGCTCGACGGCCTTGTGCAGGCTGCACGGCCAGCTCCACATACTTTTCGTCGATCACGACGAGGTCTTGATGTCGGAGGTGGAGATCATCGGGCTGCTGATGCCATCTTCGCTCAGCACGCGGAACATCTTGGCGGCACGACCACGTGGTTGCGCAGCAGAGCCCATCGAAGTGCGGCCGTGTTTGTGAACGATCAAATGCCGCTGGATTTTGGGGTGTCACGAATCCGGGGACACGGCGCAGTGGTTGGTGAAAAACAGGTTCTAGCGCGCCGCCGTTCTTCGTACAGATCAGGGGAGCAAAACCTGGTGACTGTACCAATCGAGGTGCAGCCCGCTGCGTACTACAAATCCCCGCCCCACCTTGATGTGGATGCGGTGGCCCCGCGTGGTGCAGGCCGCGACCTGGCCCAGCAGCTCGTGGAGCTGCGCTGCCGCGGGCGTGGTCTGGTGCTGGGTGCGCAGCCAGTGCCGCAGCACGTTGGCCTGCCGCGCCCGGCCCAAGCGCTGCAGAAGTTGGATGGCGGGGGGCGTGCCGACCACCTGCGCATCGTCGAGGGCCAGTTCGTCCAGCAGCTCTGCGGCCTGCGCTGCGTTCGATGCGGACCGCGCGAAAGTGTCGCGGAACGCCGGGAAGGCGGCCTCGAGCGCAGGCAGCAACTGGGCGCGGATGCGATTGCGGGTGAAGCGCTCGTCAGTGTTGGTGGGGTCTTCCACCCAGCTATGGCCCTGGGCCCGCAGCCAGTTGCGCACATCGGCAGCGGACACCTGCAGCAGGGGGCGGTGCCACTGCAGGCCCGACCGCTCCCACTGCGCAGGCATGGCCGCCAGGCCTGCCACGCCGGCACCGCGCGACAGGGCCAAGAGCACGGTCTCGACCTGGTCGTCCGCGTGTTGGGCCAATGCTATGGATTTGATAGCTTCTGGCGCTTGTCTGCCCAGCGCTACGGCATCCAAAGCCTTGTACCTGGCCTGCCGGGCCGCGTCTTCCGGGCTTTGGCCGGGCGCGGGCCGCGCATCCAGGCGGCGGATGGCCAACGGCACGTTCAGGTCCTGGCACAGGGCCACGCAGTGGTGCTCGAAGCCGTCGGCGGCTGCCTGCAGGCCATGGTGCACGTGGATGGCCCGCACCTGGCCGGGCCAGCGTCGCGCGCAGGCCAGCAGTAAGGCAGTGGAGTCGGCACCGCCGCTCAGGCCCACGGCCAACGGGAGCGCTGGCGCGAATGCCTGGATCGCGGCGTCGAAAGGCTGGGTCACGCCAGGCCCTCTGACATTGCGGTTGTGACGTGCCCGGCCCGATCAGCACGACACACGCCGACACGACGCACGATGGCACGTTCTAAAAGATCCAAACGACAGCAACCCATTCCCATAGGAGCGGATTATCGCGGCGTCTGCACACACCGGTCCCATTGCGGCCCTATCGCTGCCCCAGCGCAGTAGCGCCCTGCACTGCAGCCGCACCGGGGCGGCCCCGGCACCCGCAGGACGTCAGCCGCGCGACGCCGTCAGGCGCGGCGCGGAGTGCGCGGAGTCGCTGGACAGGCGGAAGGTCCCCACCACTTCGGACAGCCGCACCGACTGGTCCTTGAGGCTTTGCGCGGCGGCGGCGCTCTGCTCCACCAGGGCGGCGTTCTGCTGCGTCATCTGGTCCAGGTGCGCCACGGCCTGGCCGACCTCGCCGATGCTGGTGCTCTGCTCGTTGGTCGACGCAGTGATCTCGGCCATGATGTCCGTGACGCGCTGCACCGAGGTCACGATGTCGGTCATGGTGGTGCCGGCGTCGTGCACCAGCCGCGAGCCATTTTCGACCTGCTCGACCGACGTGTTGATCAGTGTCTTGATCTCGCGTGCGGCCTCCGCACTGCGCTGCGCTAGGCTGCGCACCTCGCCCGCCACCACGGCGAAGCCCCGGCCCTGCTCGCCGGCACGCGCGGCCTCCACGGCCGCATTCAGCGCGAGGATGTTGGTCTGGAAGGCGATGCCGTCGATCACGCCGATGATGTCGTTGATCTTGCGCGAGGCCGCGTTGATCTTGTCCATGGTGGTCACCACGTTGCCCACCACCGCACCGCCATGCTGGGCCACGCTGGATGCCTGGGCGACGAGCTGGTTGGCCTGGCGGGCGGCATCGGCGTTCTGCCGTACGGTCTCGGTGAGCTGCTGCATCGACGCCGAGGTCTCCTGCAGGCTGGACGCGGTGAGTTCGGTGCGCCCGCTCAGGTCCCGGTTGCCGGTGGCGATCTCTTCGGCCGCCACGCGCACCGACCCGCTTGCCTCGCGGATCTGGCCCAGCACGCCCGAGAGCTTGCCGGCAAAGTTGTTGTAGCTCGACGCAATCTGCGCCAGCTCGTCCTCGCCGTGGGTGTCGATGCGGCGCGACAGGTCACCGTCGCCCTCGCCCACTTCGTGCATGGCATCGCGCACCTGCGTCAGGCGGCGCAGGCGCTGCGTCAGCACCGCTGCCAGCAGCGCGACCGCAATGGCCAACACCACGATGCTCGACACGACGGACGTGGTCAGCATGGCGCGGATGGGGGCCATGGCTTCGCTTTCATCGAGCGCCACCACCAGCATCCAGCTCGTGCCCGCGATGGGCACCACCGTGAGCAGCCGCTGGCGCCCGCCGATGTCCATGCCCAGCAGCTCCCGGCTTTTGGCGGCGGCCTGCAGCTTGTCGGACGTGAGGGCGGGCGCCAGGTCGGTCAGGGGCTTGAGTGTGAGCGCTGCATCAGGGTGGGCAATGATCTTGCCGTCGCTCGACGCCATGAAGCCGAAGCTCTGGGGCGTGGGCCGCACCGATGCCACGGTGGCCACGACGGACTCCATGGACACATCGCCCGCAGCCACCCCCTTGAGGGCCGACCCCGCCCCCACGGGCGACGCGAAGGTGACGACCAGCTTGCCGTCGGATGCGGAGATGTACGGCGGCGTGATGACCGGGCCGCCAGCCGCAGCGGCCTGCTTGTACCAGGGCCGGGCGGTCGGGTCATAGTCGGCCGGGAGGTTGCGCGTTTCCGAAAAGACGTATTTCTTGTCGGCAAAGCCGAAGTAGAAGGTGGAGAACTTGCCCGCGTCGCGCAGCAAGGCCAGTGTCTTGACCGGTTCGGGCTCGTCGAAGGCAGTGACGGAGGCCGCGACGATCAATGCCTTGCCACGCCCCCACTCCTCGATGGTTTCCACGTGGCTCTTGGCGGTAGCCAGGCTCTCTTCGATAAGGCTGTCCCGCGCCTGGCTGCGCGCCACCAGGAAATTGGCCACGGTCAGCACCAGCAGCGCCAGCACCAGGCAGGCCGACGACAGTGCAAGGATCTGGCCTTTGAGCGACTTGAGCAGCGACATGGACACTCCTGCATCCCCCGGTGGTGGGGGGCATGACCATGCTACATCCGGTTGCAACCTCCGCGCCAGAGGTTACACGCGCACCTACAGACCGCGTTGGCCCCAAACGACAGACGGCCCCGAAGGGCCGTCTTTGCGGGGCGCCGCCGCGCGGCGCTGCACCGGGGGATCAGCGGCTGTCCGCCTTGGTGTCGCTGAAACGGCCGTAGCTTTGCAGGCGCTCGTAGCGGCGGTCCAGCAGGTCCTTGACCTTGAGGTCGGCCACCTGGCGGAAGGCGTCGCCCAGCGCACGCTTCAAGAAAGCGGCCATCTGCTTGTGGTCGCGGTGGGCGCCGCCCACGGGCTCGCTCACGATCTTGTCCACCAGGCCCAGGGCCTTAAGGCGGTGGGCGGTAATGCCCAGCGCGTCGGCCGCTTCCTGGGCCTTGTCGCTGGTCTTCCACAGGATGGAAGCGCAGCCCTCAGGGCTGATCACGGAGTAGATGGCGTACTGCAGCATCACGACCTGGTCGCCCACACTGATGGCCAGTGCGCCGCCGGAGCCGCCTTCGCCGATGATGGTGGTGATGATGGGCACTTCGAGTTGCGCCATCTCGAAGATGTTGCGGCCGATGGCCTCGGACTGGCCGCGCTCTTCGGCGTCGATGCCCGGATAGGCGCCGGGTGTGTCGACAAAGGTGAACACGGGCAGCTTGAACTTCTCGGCCGTTTTCATCAGGCGCAGGGCCTTGCGGTAGCCCTCGGGCTTGCTCATGCCGAAGTTGCGCGCGGCACGCTCCTTGGTGTCGCGCCCCTTCTGGTGGCCGAGCACCATGCAGGCGTGGCCGTTGAAGCGCGCCAGGCCCCCCACGATGGACAGGTCGTCCGCGTAGTGGCGGTCACCGTGCAGCTCGACAAAGTCAGTGAAGATGTCGCGCACGTAGTCGAGCGTGTACGGGCGCTCGGGGTGGCGGGCGATCTTGGTGATCTGCCAGGGCGACAGCTCGCTGTAGATGTCCTTGGTGAGCTGCTGGCTTTTCTTGCTCAGCTGGTCGATCTCTTCCGAGATATCGACGGCACTTTCGGTCTGCACGTAGCGCAGTTCTTCAATTTTGGACTCGAGTTCCGCGATGGGCTGTTCGAAATCCAGAAAGGTCTTTTTCGCCAACGTTATTCTCCTAAAGGCTCATGCCGGTAAGCGGCGGCCACGAATGGCCCGCACTGTAACCGACATGTAACGAGTTTTGTAAAAGCGCGTCAGGCGGCGTCGTCAGCCGTTCAAGCCACCGTTCCATCTGTTCATTCAGTCTGCACCGGCAGGGGGTCGAGCGAGCGCCAAATATACCAAGTCGCCACGCTGCACCAGGGCTTCCAGGCTTCCGCCACTTCGCGCGCGTCGCTGCGGCTGACGGGGTCGCCCGAAAAATAGTTGTGGCTGATGCCGGCGATCAGCCCTGGGTCGTCCAGGGGCAATACGTTGGGCCGCATCAGATAGAAGATGAGGAACATCTCGGCCGTCCACCGGCCGATGCCGCGGATGGCGACCAGTTCGGCAATGATGGCTTCGTCGTCCATGGCCGCCCAGTCCTTCACATGCAGCTTGCCGCTCTCGAAGTGAATGGCCAGGTCCACCAGGTAGTCCACCTTGCGGGCCGACAGGCCGGCGGCGCGCATGTCGTCGATCTTGAGCTTGAGCACGCTGGCGGGCTTCATGCCGCGCGGCAGCAGCGCCACAAAACGCTCCCAGACGGCTTGCGCCGCGGTCACGGACACCTGCTGGCCCACGATGGAGCGCGCCAGCGTGACGAACGCGTCGCGACGTGTGCGCAGCGCGGCGTCGCCGAACTGCGGGATCAGGCGCTTCATCACCCGGTCCTTCTTCATCAGGTGCTTGCAGGCCTCGGCCCAGTAGTCAGGCGTGGGGGGCGTCAACGGCGAGTCCGCGGTGTCGACCGCTATCTTTTTAGTAGCTGCCACCGCTTACCCCACGAGCGACAGGCGCATTTTTTGCATCAAACACGGGCTCACTGCGCTGCTTCCCATGTGGTGCCGGCGGCGGAGTCCTTGAGAACGATGCCTTGCGCCAGCAGCGCCTGGCGGATGCGGTCCGCCTCGGCAAAGTTCTTGGCGGCCTTGGCGGCGGCGCGGGCGGCGATCTGCGCTTCGATGTCGGCACCGCTGGCACCTGCACCGGCCTGCAGGAAGGCCTTGGGGTCGCCCTGCAGAATCCCCAGGCAAGCGCCCAGGGCCTGGAGCAGACCGGCCAGTTCGGCCGACCGGGTCTTGTTGACCTCGCTGGCTAGGTCGAACAGAACGGCCACGGCTTCGGGCGTGCCGAAGTCTTCGTCCATCGCCGCCTTGAAGCGGGCGGCGTAGGGGTTGGTCCAGTCGATGGCAGGGACTTGCGCAGGTGCCACCAGGCTCAGCGCCGTGTACAGGCGCTTCAGGGCCTGGCGGGCGTCGTCCAGGTGCGCATCGCTGTAGTTCAGCGCGCTGCGGTAGTGGGCGCGCACGATGAAAAAGCGCACCGTTTCGGCGTCGTAGGTCTTGAGCACGTCGCGGATGGTGAAGAAGTTGCCCAGGCTCTTGGACATCTTCTCGTTATCCACCCGCACGAAGCCGTTGTGTACCCAGAATTTGGCCAGCGGCTTGCCGGAGGCGCCTTCGCTCTGGGCGATCTCGTTCTCGTGGTGCGGGAACTGCAGGTCCGCGCCGCCGCCGTGGATGTCGAAGGTCTCGCCCAGCGTGGCGCCGCACATCGCCGAGCACTCGATGTGCCAGCCGGGGCGGCCGGAGCCGAATTCGCTGTCCCACTTGGCCTCGGGCGGCTCCTCGGGCTTGGAGGACTTCCACAGCACGAAGTCGAGCGGGTCTTCCTTGCCGTCCAGCACGGCCACGCGCTCGCCGGCGCGCAGCTCATCGAGCGACTTGCCCGACAGCTTGCCGTAGCCGTCGAACTTGCGCACGGAATAGTTCACGTCGCCGTTGCTCGCGCGGTAGGCCAGGCCCTTGCCTTCCAGCTGGCCGATGAGCGAGAGCATCTGGGGCACGTACTCGGTGGCGCGGGGCTCGATCGAGGGCGGCTCGATGCCCAAGAGGCTGATGTCCTGGTGCATAGCCGCGATCATCTCGTCGGTGAGCTCGCGGATGGTGATGCCCCGCTCCAGCGCGCGCTTGATGATCTTGTCGTCGATGTCAGTGATGTTGCGCACGTAGGTCACACGCAGGCCGCTGCTCTTGAGCCAGCGCTGCACCACGTCGAACGCCATCATCATGCGGGCGTGGCCGATGTGGCACAGGTCGTAGATGGTCATGCCGCACACATACATGCGCACATGGCCGGGTTCGAGCGGGGAAAAGTCTTCCAATGCACGCGACAGCGTGTTGTAGATGCGCAAACTCATGGGATTTTGGTAACGGGGGATGGGGTGGTGGGTGAATGAAAATTCACCCGGCAGCTGGGGGCAATGGCCCCCGGCGAGGGTTGGCCCGGCGTGGGGCCTACAGCGAAATCACCCGCGGCAACAGCGTTCCGTCATGACAACCCCCTCAGCTACAATCCGCCGCAGTATAAGCCCCCGCTCCTGCGGGCCGCTGCCCAACTCCCCGGAATCCCCCCATGAAGCCAGTCCTCTGCACACTTCCACGACTTCTGCGCCTGGCGGCGCTGACCGCGCTGTTGAGCACGGGTGTGGCGCATGCCGATGACTACGCAGACATCGCCCAACTGCTCAAGACGGGCAAGTCCGCCGAAGCGCTGGCCAAGGCCGACCAGCGCCTGGCAGCCAACCCGCGCGACCCGCAACTGCGCTTTCTGCGCGGCGTGGCGCAGGCCGACAGCGGCAAGCCCGCCGACGCCATCACCACCTTCACCAAGCTGACGGAAGAGTACCCGGAGCTGCCCGAGCCCTACAACAACCTGGCAGTGCTCTACGCCAACCAGAACCAGCTCGACAAGGCCCGCACGGCGCTGGAGATGGCGATCCGCACCAACCCGAGCTACGCCACCGCGCACGAGAACCTGGGCGACATCTACGCCAAGCTGGCCAGCCAGGCCTACAACAAGGCCCTGCAGCTCGACGCCACCAACGCCAACACCGTCAAGCCCAAGCTGGCACTGATCCGCGAGCTGTTCTCTGCCGATGCTGCCAGCAAGTCGGGCCGCCCGGCAGCCGCTGCCGCTCCATCCCCCGTGGCTGCTGCAACGCCCAAGCCTGCCCCTGCGCCCGCGCCGGTGGTGGTTGCTACGCCAGCGCCGACACCAGCACCTGCCCCTGCGGTCAAGGCGGCACCAGCCCCTGCACCCGCTGCAGCACCCACACCAGCCACCGCCCCTGCGCCATCGCCTGCTGCGGCACCAGCCCCAGCTTCTGCCGCACCGTCTCCGGCTGCCACCCCGGCTCCAGCCCCAGCCGCAGCCGCGTCCGACGCCTCCGTGCAAGCAGTCACCGCCGCCGTGCAGGCCTGGGCCGCAGCTTGGGCCGCCAAGGACATGAGCGCCTACCTGGGTGCGTACGACAAGTCTTTCGACCCACCCGGCCGCCAGGCACGTGCCGCCTGGGAAAAGGAGCGCGAATCGCGCATCGTGGGCAAGTCTAAGATCAGCGTGCGGGTGTCGGACCTGAGCGTGACCGTCAGCGGTGACAAGGCCAAGGCGAGTTTTCGCCAGGCCTACAGCGCCGACTCGCTCAACGTCACCAGCCGCAAGACGCTGGACCTGGTGAACAACAACGGCCGCTGGGCCATCGTCCGCGAATCCACGGGCGGCTGATCGTGGCGCCAGACACAGCGCCTGCGCCTGCCGCGCAGGCGTTTTTTCATTTCTGCCATCACTGAGCCAAAGACACGCATGCTGGTGGAGTTGACCGCACGACGCCGCCGGGCCGCGGCTGGCACCCTGCTGCTGGCGGCGCTGTTGCAGGCCGCCCCACCGGTTGCCTTGGCACAAAGCCACAAGCCGCGCCGCGCCGCCACAGAACCCACCCACGCGGCCAAGCCTGCAGACAAGCCCACCGAGCTGCGCGACGGCCAGGCCGAGTCGCGCCTGCTGGCGGTCTACCAGCTCATCGGCGAAGGCCGCCAGCGCGAGGCCCTGGCACAGGCCGAAAGCCTGGCGCGCGACTACCCGAACTTTCAGCTGGCGCAGCTGGCCGTGGGCGACCTGATGATGTCGCGCACGCGGCCCATCCGCCGCATGGGCGACGTGCCCGTGCCCGACTCCACCCGCAGCATCCAGGCCTCCGCCGTGCTCGAAGAGCTGCGCAACGAGTCGCGCCAGCGCGTGGACGCGCAGCGCAGCCGGCCGCCCGCCAACACCATCCCGGCGCAGTTTCTCGAGCTGTCGCCCCGCTCGCGCCACGCCATCGCCGTGGACGCGTCCCGCTCGCGGCTGTACCTGTTCGAGAACACGGGCAAGGGCCTGCAACTGGTGGCCGACTACTACGCGTCGGTCGGCAAGCTGGGCACCGAAAAAGCTGCCGAAGGCGACCAGCGCACGCCGCTCGGGGTGTACTTCATCACCAGCCGCCTGGACCCTTCCACGCTGAAGGACTTCTACGGCGCGGGCGCCCTGCCAATCAACTACCCCAACCCGCTGGACCAAAGCCGCGGCAAGACCGGTGGCGGCATCTGGCTGCACGGCACCCCGCCCGACCAGTTCGCGCGCGCACCGCTGGCCACCGATGGCTGCCTGGTGCTGGCCAACCCGGACCTCGAACGCATCCTGCGCACGGTGGAGCCCCGGTCGACGCCCGTCGTCATCGCCCGCCAGCTGCAGTGGGTGGCGCCGCACAGCGTGAACGCCGAGCGCAAATCGTTCGAGGCGGTGCTCAACGCCTGGCGCAACGCCAAGACGCAGGGCGACATGACGCGCCTGCTGGGCTTTTATGCACCGGACTTCCAGACCTACCGCAAAAAACCGCTCGAAGAGTGGATCCACGTGCTCAAGGCCGAGACCCGCGCCCTGCAGGGCCGGGAACTCCATCTCAAAGACAAGTCTTACCTTCGGTGGACAGATTCCGCCGACACCATGGTGGTAACGTTCGGCGAAGTCGCCGAAGGCGCCCGCACGGGCCCGGTCAAGCGCCAGTACTGGGCGCGGCGGGGCCAACAATGGCAGATATTTTTCGAAGGAGTGATTGGATGATTTCCAGAAGAAATTCGACCCTGGCGCTTGCCAGCATTGCGCTGGCAGCTACGTTTTCCGTAGCAAACGTGCAGGCGCAAGAGGCCCCCAAGGTCAAGCTGGCCACCTCGATGGGCGACATCGTCGTGCAACTCGACCCCGCCAAGGCACCCAAGACGGTCGAGAACTTCCTCGCCTACGTGAACGACAAGCACTACGACGGCACGGTGTTCCACCGCGTGATGAACGGCTTCATGATCCAGGGCGGTGGCTTCACTGCCGATATGCAGCAAAAGCCCACCAAGCCCCCGATCGCGCTCGAAGCCAACAACGGCCTCAAGAACGACAACTACACCATCGCCATGGCGCGCACAGGCAACCCCAACTCAGCCACCTCGCAGTTCTTCATCAACGTGAAGGACAACGACATGCTGAATGCCCCCAAACCCGACGGCCACGGCTATGCCGTGTTCGGCAAGGTGGTGAGCGGCACCGACGTGGTCGACAAGATCAAGGCCGTGGCCGTGGGCAACAAGGGCCCACACCAGAACGTGCCCAACACCCCCGTCACCATCAACTCCGCCACGTTGGTGAAGTGATCCCTTTTTTTGCTGATTCATTGATTCATTGATCGAAAGAACCTTGCCATGAGCAACCCCCAAGTCGAACTGCACATTGCCGGCTACGGCGTCATCACCCTCGAACTCGACGAAGCCAAGGCCCCCAAGTCCGTGGCCAACTTCCTGTCGTACGTGAACAAGGGCCACTACAACAACACCGTGTTCCACCGCGTGATCCCCGGTTTCATGGTGCAAGGCGGCGGCTTCGAGCCCGGCATGAACCAGAAGAACTCGGACGCGCCCATCGAGAACGAAGCCAACAACGGCCTGAAGAACGCCAACTACACCGTGGCCATGGCCCGCACCAGCGACCCGCACTCGGCCACCGCCCAGTTCTTCATCAACGTGGCCGACAACGGCTTCCTGAACCACACCGCACCGTCGGCCCAGGGCTGGGGCTATGCCGTGTTCGGCAAGGTGGTCGGCGGCACTGACGTGGTAGACAAGATCAAGGCCGTGAAGACGGGCCGCAAGGGCTTCCACGACGACGTGCCGAAGGAAGACGTGATCATCGAAAAGGCCGTGGCACTCTGAACATGACATTCCCCTGTGGCGCTGCGGCGGCCCCGGTTGCGGGCCCCGCGTACATCACGCAGCCCAGGGGATGATCGACATAAGCACAAGCCCAAGCCTTTTTGTGACCACGACCGTGCCCCGGTTCGAGGAGCTCATCGCTCCCTCGCACTGGCGCACGGTCGAATTCATTTCAGACCTGCATTTGCAGGCCAGCGAGCCGGCCACGGTGGCGGCCTTCGAGCACTACCTGCACACCACGACGGCTGACGCGCTGTTCATTCTGGGTGACCTGTTCGAGGTGTGGGTGGGCGACGACGCCATCGACGAGCCCGGCAGCTTCGAGGCCCAGGGCTGCGCCGCGCTCTGCGCGGCATCGCAGCGCAGGCCGCTGTACTTCATGCACGGCAACCGCGACTTCCTGGCGGGGCCCGCATTCTTGCAGCGTACCGGCATGACCGGCCTCGCAGACCCCACGGTCCTTGTCTTCGGCCACCAGCGCATCGTGCTCAGCCACGGCGACCTGCTGTGCCTGGACGATGTGGACTACCAGCGCTTTCGCATCCAGGCGCGCAGCAGCGCCTGGCAGCAGGCCTTTCTGGCCCAGCCCCTGGCCACGCGCCGCGCCCAGGCCCGCGGCATCCGCCAGGAGAGCGAGGCCAAGAAGCAATCCGGCGTCACGTACGCCGACGTGGACGGCCCTGCCGCCATCGCCTGGCTCCAGTCTGCGGACGCCAGCACGATGGTGCACGGCCACACCCACCGCCCTGCCACCCATGCGCTGACCCCGAAACTCACGCGTGTAGTACTCAGCGACTGGGATGCTGCTGCATTACCCCCGCGGCTGGAAACACTGCGTTTGTCGGCCCAGGGCTTGGAACGCGTCGCACTCGACCCCAGGTAGGCTGTGTCTTGAATTCCAGGGGCCTGCCTTTGTCGGCATGCTCTGACACCATGCCCCCCATCCTCAACCGGCTCTGGCGCCAAGTGCGCACCACCGTCGCCCCCGTGCCCGACATCTCGGCCGCACTGTGGCTGCAGACGCTGCAGCTTTATCCCTTCCTGGCCAAACTGTCGCTGCACGACCAATCCAAGCTGCGGGCGCTGAGCGCCCTGTTTCTGCACGAAAAGCGGTTCCATGGCGCACACGACCTGGAGGTCACCGACGCGATGGCCATCGACATCGCAGCCCAGGCCTGCCTGCCCCTGCTGCACTGGGGCGACCCGGCCAAGGCCCTCAAGTGGTACGACGATTTCGTCACCATCGTGCTGCACCCGGGCGAGGCCGTGGCGCGCCGACAGGTGATGGACGAAGCCGGCGTTGTGCACGAACAGGCCCAGGTGCTGCTGGGCGAGGCGATGGACCGCGGCCCCATCATGCTCAGTTGGCAACACGTCGCCAACGCGGCCGAGAACACCGAGCGCGGGCACAACGTGGTGGTGCATGAGTTCGTGCACAAGCTCGACATGCGCAGCGGCGAACCCAACGGCTGCCCGCCATTGCCATCCGGCTTCATGGGCGCGCGCACCGGCCGCGCCGCGTACGAGGCGTGGTGGTCCGCCTGGGAGCCGGCGTACGAGCAGTTTCGCGAACGCGTGATCATGTCTGAACGCTTCGGCGCCGAGCGGCCCTGGCTGGATGCGTACGGCGCGACCTCGCCTTCGGAGTTTTTCGCCGTGGCCTGCGAGGCCTACTTCGTGAATCGCCAACGGTTTGGGCAGGAGTTCCCGACGTTGATGCCGGTGTTGGACGCGTTCTTTCAGCGCCCTGCCCACACGGACTGACACGCGCTCTGCCGCAGCGTCGTGCCGCTCTGCACGTTGACCAGCGCAGCGTTGCATTGCGGTGGATACGACTGAAGGCTGTCGTTGGCGCATGTCCAAATGACGCTGCGTAGCGGCCGGATGACTCGGCTCCGCGATTGAGTCTGGATTCCAGATTTTGACAATTTGTCCATTTTTGGATAAATTGTCGACATGACCCGCCCAACGCCCTCCACGCCACCAACACCCCGTCAACGCACCACCCGGCGGGCGCGCCCCCGCTCCCCCGAACACACCGTCCTGCTGTCGCAGATCGAGCAGGTCGCGCAAGGCCTGGCCGCCACCTTTGCGCCCTTTTGCGAAGTGGTGGTGCACGACCTGCTGGACCCGGGGCAATCCATCCTCGCGATCCACAACAACCTCTCGGGCCGGGCCGTGGGCGAGCCGACGACCGAGCTGGGCTTGGCGCGCATTGCCGACCCCGACTACCCGCAGGTCATCGCCAACTACGCCAACCAGTTTGCCGACGGGCGCCAGGCCAAGAGCACATCGGTGGGCATCAAGGATTCGTCGGGTGAGTACATCGCCGCGCTGTGCCTGAACGTGGACCTCACGCTGTTCCGCAGCCTGCAGAGCGTGGTGGGGCAGTTCACCGCGATCGACGGCGACACCGGGCTCACCGAGTCGCTCGACCCTGCGGGGGCCGATGCGATCCGCCTGCGCATCGACCAGTTCGCGGCGCGCCTGTCCACCGCGCCGCGGGCGCTCAAGGCCACCGAGCGGCGCGCGCTGCTGCGTGAACTGCGCGAGTCGGGCAGCCTGGAGGTGCGCCGCGCGATGGAGGTGGTGGCGCAGCACCTGGGCGTATCGCGCGCCACGGTGTATGGCGACGTGGCCAAGTGAGGTGACGGCATGAGCGCCCACCCCACCACCATCGACCGCGCACAGGCCGGCCTGCGGCTGCTCGACACCCACCAGGTCAACACGCTGCTGCAGCCGCACGGTGTACTGGCTGCCGTGCGCGAGGCCTTCACCCTGCACAGCCAGCGCGCGGGCCGCGTGTTCCCCGTGGTGCGCGAGGCGCTGGCCACGGGCGGTGTGTTCGGCATCAAGTCGGGCGATGTGCCCGCCCAGGGGCTGCTGGGCTTCAAGGCCGCGGGCTTCTGGCCCGCCAACCGTGCGCAGGGCGGCGAGCCGCACCAGGCCACCGTGATGCTGATCGACCCCGCCACCGGCCGCCCGCTGTGCGTGCTGGACGGCAATGCCATCACCACCGAGCGCACGGGCGCGGCCGGCGCACTGGGGCTGCAGCACCTCGCACGGGCTGACAGCGAGCAGCTGTGCCTCTTCGGCACCGGCGTACAGGCGCGCGTGCAGCTGCGCTATGCGCTGCAGGTGCTGCCCGCGCTG
The DNA here is from genome assembly GCF_964253015.1 of Acidovorax sp. LjRoot194. Classification (NCBI taxonomy): domain Bacteria; kingdom Pseudomonadati; phylum Pseudomonadota; class Betaproteobacteria; order Burkholderiales; family Comamonadaceae; genus Acidovorax; species Acidovorax sp. LjRoot194. Next base: position 4,117,992 of record NZ_CAXUQB020000001.1, read on the forward strand.
CGCCGGGTGCGCTATGTGGCGCATGGCGGGCAGCGCAACCAAGGCTTCGAGGCGGCGTTGGCCGACCGCTGCGACATCGCCCTGGCCACCGACGCGAATGCCGCCGTGGTCGCGAGCGACGTGGTGATCACCGCCACGCCCGGCGGCGGCGCGCTGTTCGACGCAGCGGCCGTGCAGCCGGGCACCCACATCAACGCCGTGGGCACCGACACCCAGGGCAAGCGCGAGCTGCCCGAAGGCCTGCTGGAGCGCGCCCGCGTGTTCGTGGACGACGCCGCGCAAGCCCGCCAATTGGGCGAGCTGCAATGGGCGCCGCCCGGCCTGCCCTGCACCGAACTGGGCGATGTGATCACGGGCCAGGTGCAGGTGGCGCGCGGCGCGCAGGACATCACCGTGTTCGACATGACGGGCCTGGCCCTGCAGGACCTCACCGTCGCCCGCATGCTGCACACGCAGGCCCTGGCGCAGGGCGTGGGCACTGCGATGGCCTGGCCGTGGTGACAGGTACCGGCCCCCCCCGCCTCCTCCCCTCTCTTCATTTCCGCTTCCATCCCGCTTTCAACCACCAACACCCATCGTTGCCATGACCACTACCACCCCCATTGCAAACAGTCTCCCCACTTACGACGACGTCGTGGCTGCCGCTGGCCGCATTGCAGGCGTTGCGCACCGCACGCCCGTGCTCACCTCGCGCATCCTCGACGAGGAGATGGGCGCCCAGGTGTTCTTCAAGTGCGAGAACCTGCAGCGCATGGGTGCGTTCAAGTTCCGCGGTGCCTACAACGCGCTCGCCCAGTTCGACGCCGCGCAGCGCAAGGCCGGGGTGATCGCGTTCTCGTCGGGCAACCATGCGCAGGGCATTGCCCTGGCCGCGCGCGAGCTGGGCATGCCCGCCACCATCGTCATGCCGCAGGACGCCCCCGCCGCCAAAGTCGCGGCCACGCAGGGCTACGGCGCCCAGGTGGTGTTCTACGACCGCTACACGCAAGACCGCGAGCAGATCACCCGCGAGCTGGCCGAGCGCGATGGCCTGACCATGATCCCACCCTACGACCATGCCGACGTGCTGGCCGGCCAGGGCACGGCGGCCAAGGAGCTGTTCGAAGAGGTGGGCGAACTGGACGCCTTCTTCGTCTGCCTGGGCGGTGGCGGCTTGCTGTCGGGCTCGGCCCTGGCCACCCGTGCACTGTCGCCAAACTGCAAGCTCTACGGCGTGGAGCCCGAGGCGGGCAACGACGGGCAGCAGTCGTTTCGCAGCGGCTCCATCGTGCACATCGACACGCCCCAGACCATTGCCGATGGCGCGCAGACGCAGCACCTGGGCAACATCACCTTCCCCATCATCCGCCGCGACGTGGACGACATCCTCACCGTGAGCGATGCCCAGCTGGTGGACGCCATGCGCTTTTTCGCGACCCGCATGAAGCTGGTGGTGGAGCCTACGGGCTGCCTGGGCTTTGCGGCGGCGCGTGCACGGGGTGCAGAACTCAAGGGCAAGAAAGTGGGCGTGCTGATCAGCGGCGGCAACGTGGACATGGAACGTTTTTGCAGCCTGCTCGCCGGGTGAGCCAGCCACACAACGAGGACCCTTTGCCATGCAAGAAGCACCCACCACCTCCCCTGCGATCCCCCTGTCCCAGGTCGACACGCCCGCTGCGCTGATCGAGCTGCCGCGCATGCAGCGCAACATCGCGCGCATGCAGGAGCGCATGAACGCGCTGGGCGTGCGCTTTCGCCCGCACGCCAAGACCGCCAAGTGCCCGGCCGTGACCCAGGCGCAGATCGCAGCCGGCGCGCAGGGCATCACGGTGTCCACCCTCAAGGAAGCCGCGCAGTTCTTTGCCCACGGCATCACCGACATGCTGTACGCGGTGGGCACCGTGCCACACAAGCTGCCCCAGGTGCTGGCGCTGCGCCGCCAAGGCTGCAGCCTGAAGATCGTCACCGACAACGTCGCCGCAGCCCAGGCCATCGTGGACTTCGGCCGTGAGCACGGCGAGGTGTTCGAGGTGCTGATCGAGGTGGACACCGACGGCCACCGCTCGGGCATCCGCCCCGACGAAGCCGCGCTGATCGACGTGGGCCGGGTACTGCACGCGGGCGGCATGCGCCTGGCCGGCGTCATGACGCACGCAGGCGGCAGCTACGACCTGAACACCCCCGAGGCCCTCACCGCCCTGGCCGAGCAGGAGCGCGCTGGGTGCGTGCACGCGGCCGAGCGCCTGCGCGCAGCGGGCATGCCCTGCGCCGTGGTGAGCGTGGGCTCCACGCCCACGGCCCTGTCGGCGCGCGACCTTGCGGGCGTGACGGAGGTGCGTGCGGGTGTGTATGTGTTCTTCGACCTGGTGATGCACAACGTGGGGGTGTGCAGCACCGACGACATCGCGCTGAGCGTGCTCACCACCGTGATCGGCCACCAGGTGGACAAGGGTTGGGCCATCGTCGACGCCGGCTGGATGGCCATGAGCCGCGACCGGGGGACGCAAAAGCAGTCGCGCGACTATGGCTATGGGCAGGTGTGCGATGTGGATGGGGCTGTGCTGGACGGGTATGTGCTGAGTGGTGCGAACCAGGAGCACGGGATCCTGTCGCTGGCCGGTGGTTCTGATGCGCCGGGCGTGGGAGATATTGCGCGGCGGTTTCCGGTGGGGATGCAGTTGCGGATCTTGCCGAACCATGCGTGTGCGACGGGGGCGCAGCATGGGGAGTATCGGGCGGTGGACGGTGGGGTGGTGGTGGGGGAATGGGGGCGGTTTGGGGGGTGGTGAGGTGAGCTGGTCTGACCTTTTGTTTGGTGCGTGACTTGACTGTGTGGGCATGGTTACCGTGTGCTTTTGCGAGGGGCGGGGGCCGGGGTGTGCGCCCGGCGGCGCAGTAACTTTCTCTTGCGTCGCCAAGAGAAAGTCACCAAAGAGAAGGCGACCCCCAGTCTGCGTCCCCCTTCGCCCGTTGGGCGAAGGGGGCAACCTGCGATGCTCGGTCGTGGGGTGGCGTCGCAGAACTCGCTGCGTTTGGCCGCAGGCCAAACTACGCTCAAACATCTGCGACGAGTCAGATCACGAAGTGCGTGTGTCCTGCGGCACACGCACCCACCCCACGCCCTGCGCTTCTCGGCGCAGCCAGCAGGGGTGGGGAGCGGGCTCCACACGGGCCATTGCTTCGCTCGGCCCGGGTTGCCTCGCTGCGCTTCGGCCTGGTGGGGAGTGCATCGCTTGTGCTGTGGGCGGTGCGCAATGTGGCAACCAACCACCGCTATCTGATGCGTCACCAATGTTGGAGTAGCGGCGGGAAGTTGTCTAAATATGAATCATTGCTTCCCTCTGCCTTGGCGACCTCGCGACGCTTCGATCTAAGCAGAGCGACCGCGCCAGTGTCGTGGGCAGCGCGCAGCGCGTTACCCACCCCAGGCGCCGCTGCCCAGGCAGCAGCCGGGTGGTGTTCACCCCCTGCTGGCTGCGCCGAGAAGCGCAGGGCCGGGGGTGGGCGTGTGTGCCGCAGGACACACACGCTTCGTGATCTAGCTCGTCGCAGATGTTTGAGCGGAGCGGGGCCACAGGCCCCGCGCAGCGAGTTCTGCGACGCCACCCCCGGCCCGAGCATCGCAGGTTGCCCCCATCGCCCACCGGGCGATGGGGGACGCAGACTGGGGGTCGCCTTTTCTTTGCCTTCTTTCTTTTGGCGACGCAAAAGAAAGAAGGTGCGCCGCCGGGCGCACACCCCGGCCTCCGCCCTCAACCCAAGCACAGCCCCCCGCAAGAACACTGGCAGGAGAGCACCAAGGTACAGCCCCCGCAATCGGCAACGCTCTCAGTACCCTTAAACCCTCACCGATCCGCCGTAGCCCCCATCGCAAACTTCGCAGCCCGCACCACCGCCTCCGCATCCACCCCAAAGAACGCACGCAACGCCGCCCGCGTATCGCTGCGCCCGAACCCATCCGTCCCCAACGTCAGGTACTTGCGCCCCTCCGGCACAAAGGCGCGCACCGTCTCAGGCACGGCACGCACATAGTCGGTCGCAGCGATCACCGGTCCGCTCGTGGCGGCCAGTTGCGCTGCAAGCCAGGGGGTCCCCGGCTCATCTTCTCCCGCGATGGCACGCTGCTCGCACGCCACGCCGTCGCGTGCCAGCTCGCTCCAGCTGGTCACGCTGATCACCGTCACCTCCACGCCCTCGGCGGCCAGCAACTCTGCCGCCTTGACCACTTCGGTGAGGATCGCGCCCGAGCCCAGAAGGGTCACGGTTTGAGGTAAAAAAGCCCCCTGCCGCTCGTCCAGCAAGCGCGGGTAGCTCCTGAAAACATAGCAACCACGCAGCACACCTTCTGCCGCACCGGCGGGCAGATCAGGCTGCGCGTAGTTCTCGTTCATCAGCGTGACGTAGTAAAAAACGTCGCGCTGCTCGGTCACCATCTCGCGCATGCCGGCGTCGACGATGACGGCCATCTCGCCCGCATAGGCCGGGTCGTAGGCCTTGCAGTTGGGGATGGTCGCCGCCACCAGGTGGCTGCTGCCGTCCTGGTGCTGCAGGCCCTCGCCGCCCAGCGTGGTGCGGCCCGACGTGGCGCCCAGCAAAAAGCCGCGCGCACGCTGGTCGGCGGCGGCCCAGATGGCGTCGCCCACGCGCTGGAAGCCGAACATCGAGTAGTAGATGTAGAACGGCAGCATGGCCAGGCCGTGCACGCTGTAGCTGGTGGCCGCGGCCGTCCAGCTGGCGATGGCGCCGGCCTCGCTGATGCCTTCTTCCAGGATCTGGCCGTCCAGCGCCTCGCGGTAGCTCAACACCGAGCCGATGTCCTCGGGCGCATAGCGCTGGCCCACGCTGCTGTAGATGCCGACCTGCTTGAACAAATTGGCCATGCCGAAGGTGCGCGCCTCGTCGGCCACGATGGGCACGATGCGGGGCCCCAGCGTGGCGTCCTTGAGCAGACTGCCCAGCATGCGCACAAAGGCCATGGTGGTGCTCATCTCCTTGCCATCGGCCTGCAGCGCGAACTGGGCGTAGCTGGCGATGGCGGGCACGGGCAGCGCCTCGCAGGCCGTCTCGCGGCGCGGCAGGTAGCCGCCCAGGTTCTGGCGGTGGGTGCGCAGGTAGCGCATCTCGGGGCTGTCTTCCGCGGGCTTGAAGAACGCGAGGCTCGTGGCCTGCTCGTCGGTGAGCGGCAGGTTGAAGCGGTTGCGGAACTCGATGAGGTCCGTCTCGTCAAGCTTCTTCTGGCTGTGGGTGGTCATCTTGCCCTGGCCGGCCGTGCCCATGCCATAGCCCTTCTTGGTGTGCGCCAGGATTACGGTGGGCTGGCCCTGGTGGCGCGCGGCGGCGGCATACGCGGCGTGGATCTTCACCAGGTCGTGCCCGCCGCGCTTCAAGCGGTCGATCTGCTCGTCCGTCATGCCCTGGGCCAGGGCTGCGAGCTCGGGGTTCTGGCCGAAGAAGTTGTCGCGGTTGAAGCGGCCGTCCTTGGCGGCAAAGGTCTGCATCTGGCCGTCCACCGTGCCTTCGAGCGTGCGCACCAACGCACCGGTCAGGTCGCGGGCGAACAGGCCGTCCCAGTCGCTGCCCCACACGAGCTTGACCACGTTCCAGCCCGCGCCGGCGAACAGGCGCTCCAGCTCGTCGATGATGCGGCCGTTGCCGCGCACCGGGCCGTCCAGGCGCTGCAGATTGCAGTTGACCACCCAGACCAGGTTGTCCAGGCCCTCGCGCGCGGCCAGGGTCAGCGCGCTCATGCTTTCGGGCTCGTCCATCTCGCCGTCGCCGAACACGCCCCAGACCTTGCGCGCCGAGCAGTCGAGCAGGTTGCGGTGCGTGAGGTAGCGCATGAAGCGCGCGTGATAAATGCTGCTGATGGGACCGATCCCCATCGACCCGGTGGGGAACTGCCAGAAGTCCGGCATCAGCCAGGGGTGCGGGTAGCTCGACAGGCCCTGCGCACCTGCGCCTGGCGCGGTGAGCTCCTGGCGGTAATGCATCAGGTCCTGCTCGCTCAAGCGGCCTTCCAGAAACGCCCGCGCATACACGCCCGGCGCGCTGTGCGGCTGGAAGAACACCAGGTCGCCCCGGTGCTGACCCTCGCCCACGCCTTCACGGGCGCGGAAGAAGTGGTTGAAGCCGCTCTCGAACAAATCGGCCGCGCTGGCGTAGCTGGCGATGTGCCCGCCCAGTTCGCCATACGCCTGGTTGGCGCGCACCACCATGGCGAGCGCGTTCCAGCGCACGATGGAGGCCACGCGCTCTTCAACAGCCAGGTCACCGGGGAAGGCAGGCTGGTCCTGCGCGGCCACGGTGTTCACATACGGGGTATTCAGGTCCGGCTGCCAACCAATGCGCTGCGTGCGCGCCAGCCGCACCAGCTCTTGCAGGATGTGGCGCGCGCGCTCCGGGCCTTCGGTGGCCACCAGGGCCAGGAAGGCGTCGCGCCACTCGGCGGTTTCCTCGGGGTCGATGTCGGGGACGGCGCCGGGCGCCAGCAGCAGGTTGTGGGGTGTGAGCGCGTTCATGCAGAGCACTGTAGCCATGCCCACCCCGAATGAGTTGCCGTTTTGCAGCCGATGCAGCGCAATACCAGCAGCTTATGCCGCAAAAACAATAAACTGCAGCATATGAAACTCGATACCCTGGACCTGCGCATTCTGGCCGAGCTGCAGGCCGATGGCTCCCTGTCCAACGTGGAGCTGGCGCGGCGTGTGCACCTGTCGCCCTCGCCGTGCCTTGCGCGGGTGAAGGCGCTGGAGGCCGCAGGCGTCATCAGCCGCTATGTGGCGCTGGCCAACGCGGCGGCGCTGGGGCTGGGGCTCAACGTATTCATCAGCATCAGCCTCAAGGCGCAGAGCAAGGAGGCGCTGGCCGACTTCGAGCGCCGCATCGCGGAGCACGACGAGGTGATGGAGTGCTACCTGATGAGCGGCGACAGCGACTACCTGATCCGCGTCGCCGTGGCCGACATCTCTGCGCTGGAGCGTTTCATCGTGGAGCAGCTCGCCCCGATGCCCGGTGTGGAAAAGATCCGGTCGAGCTTTGCGCTCAAGCAGGTGCGCTACAAGACGGCGCTGCCGCTGCCCCGGGCATAGCGTTCGGGCTCCAGCGCCCTGCTCTTCCTCCATCGTCCAGCTTCCATCACTCCGCACGCGCCGTGCTGGGCGGGTGACCGATGATCCGCTTGTAGGCGCGGCTGAACGAGGCTTCGGACTCGTACCCCAGCCGGTGGGCCGCCACGGCCACGCGCATGCCGTCGCGTGCGATCCAGCGGCGGGCCTGCGACATCTTCACCTTGGCCACGTAGCGCGCCGGGCTCTCCCCCATGGTGCGCGTGAACGATTCGGAAAAGCTCGAGCGCGAGGCACCCATCAGGTCGGCCAGCAGCGGCACGTTCCAGTCGCGCTCGGGCTCGGCGTGGATGGCGGCGATCACCTTGCCGATGCGCGGGCAGCGCACGGCGGCGATCCAGCCCGTGGGGCTGTTGCAGCTGCATTCCACCCAGGCGCGGATGATGCTGGCCGCCAGGGCGTCGGCCAGGCGCGCCAGGATGGCGCAGGCGCCCATGCGGTCCTGCGCCACCTCGCGCTCCATGGCGTCGAGCAGCACGGGCACGGTGGCGTCGCGCCGCGCCAGGTCGCCGGCCATCATCACGGCAGGCATCATGGCCATCAGCGGGTGCAGCGGGTCGAGGTTGAAGCGCAGCGCGCCGCTGAACAGCACGTCGGGCGCCAGCGGCGGGGGCGGCGCAACCGGGGCCCCCAGGGGCGCGCGGCCCGCCTCGCGGCCATCCACCAGGTAGATGTTTTCAGACACGGCCTTGCGCGCCAGCGAGTCGATGTCCACCGGCGGCACGTCGGGCGAGCTGGCCAGCACGTGGAAGCTTCCGTGCGGCAGCAGTACTGCATCGCCCATGTTCAGGCGCTGCCATTCGCTGCCCGGCGTGCGCAGCCAGGCGCCGCCGTGGCCCACGAAGTGAAACCGCGCCGAGCGCTGCGCCGGAAAAGCGATGGCCCAGGGCGGGTGCAGCACGCAGCGGCCATACTCCACGCCGTCCAGGCGCAGGCCGAGCAGGATCTGGGTCAGCAGGTCCGGCGGCTCCACCCACGGCGGCTGCGGCACCTGGTCAAACAATCTGGATGAAAAGTCAAGCATTTCGGCTTTTACGGCATGGAAACGCCGACATCTTATCCCTAGCATGGACGTCCGTTCCAACCCAAGGCTTTGCCCGTGTCCTCCTCTTCTTCCTGCTCCACCTGCCTGGATGCGCCCATGGGCGCCGTGGCCGATGCCGACTCCGTACCTGCATCGGCGTTCGAACCCGTCCCCCACGCCACCCCCGAGCCCGCCGAGGCCCGCTGGGCGGCCGTGGCGTCCATGGCGCTGGGCGTGTTCGGCCTGGTCACGGCCGAATTCTTGCCCGCCAGCCTGCTGACCGCCATGGCCAGCGACCTGCGCGTGAGCGATGGGGCCGCGGGCCAGGCGGTCACCGTCACCGCGCTGGTGGCCGCCGTGGCCGCCCCGTCGCTGCCGCTGCTCACGCGCCGCATCGACCGCCGGCTGGTGATGATCGCCTTCACGCTGCTTCTGGTGCTGTCCAACGTGATGTCGGCCCTGGCCGGCAGCATGGCCACGCTGCTGGCGGCGCGGGTGCTGCTGGGCGTGGCGCTGGGCGGGTTCTGGTCTATGTCGGCAGCGTTGGCCATGCGGCTGGTGCCGGCCTCGCTGTTTGCGCGGGCCATGTCGTTCATCTTGACCGGGGTGTCGGTGGCCACCGTGTGTGCGGCCCCCATCGGCGCGTGGATGGGCGATATGTGGGGCTGGCGCAGCGCCTTCATCGCGGCGGGCGGCATCAGCCTCGTCACGCTGGCGGTGCAGCTGGTGGCCCTGCCCGCCCTGCCCCCGCGCGACAACCCCAACCTCAAGGTGCTGGGCGAGCTGCTGCGCCGCCCGCCGGTGCGCGTGGCGCTGCTGGCGGTGCTGCTGGTGATCTCGGGGCACTTTGCCGGCTTTACCTACATTCGCCCACTGATGGAGCAGGTCACCCACCTGTCGGTGGCCACCATCACGGCCGTGCTGCTGGGCTATGGCGTGGGCGGTTTCTTCGGCAACTTCGTGGGGGGATGGATCGCGGGGCGCAGCGAGCGCCAGGCCATCGTGGCCGGTGGTGCCGTCATTGCCGTGCTGGCCGCCGTGCTGTTGGTGGCCGGGCAGTCGGCGGCCATCACGGCGGTGGCGGTCACGCTTTGGGGCTTTGCATTCGGCGCGTTTCCGGTGGGCTTTCAGACCTGGATCGTGCGGGCCGCGCCGGACCAGGCGGAGGGCGCGGGCGGGCTGCTGGTGGCGGCGTTTCAGATCGCGATTGCCAGCGGTGCCATCTTTGGCGGGCTGATGGTGGACCATGTGGGCGCGCTGGGCGGGCCGGCCTTTGCCCTGGCCGCACTGACGCTGGGCACCCTGCTGACCCTGCGCCACGGCCCCCGGCCCGCGCAGGCCTGACCCGCCGAGGGGTGGAGCCGTAAAGCTCCATCCCCACCGCACAGCCTGCCGCCACGGCCCCACGCAGTGCGGGACTACGGCACGGGCTTGCGGGCCACCGCTCCGGTGGCGACGCGCTGGCGCACTTCGCGGATCAGCGCCTTGGCCCGCGCCTCGTTGGCGGGGCCCATGCGCACCAGGATCTTCTGGCCGCTCGACAGGGCCTGCAGCGCCGGGTCGGCAAACTCGTAGCGCACCCAGGGCTGCAGGTCGGGCACGTCGGTGTTCACCGGCAGCAGCTTCACGCGCAGCGGCTCCTTGGGCTCGGGCGCAAGCAGCAGGTGGTCCAGCACGGCCACCAGGCGGTCGTTGAAGTAGCGCCGGGGGTAGCCCACCTCTTCATACGCCTGCTGGAACAGCGGGTACAGCCGCGCGTACAGCGCCACGGCGGCGTCCAGCGGCACGGCCTCGGCAAAGGCCAGCACCGCGCTGTAGCGCGCTGCGTTGGCGGGGGCGATGGTCTGCGCTCCCTCGGCGCCCTCCACCGTGAAGCGCTCGGGCGTGGGCTGCACCGGCCACATGCGCGACGGCGCCTGGGCGCGGCCCAGGTTGTCCACCGTAGCGACCACGCGGCGCACGAAGCCTTCGGTCCACAGAAACCTGGTCACCTTGTCGCGGCCCAGCAGTTCGCCGAGCAATGCCGCCACGCGGGTGTCCGATTCCGCCAGCGGCGGCAAGGCGGCATCGGCGGGCGCGAGGCCATCGACCAGGTTCTGCGGACCCGAGGCTTCGGGCATGGGGGGTGCAGCGGCCGGGGCTGCGGGCGCGCTGGCCACAGGCGGCGGTGATGGCGCGGGCTGAGGCTCTGCGGGGCGCAGCCAGAACCACCACGCAGCGCCCGCGATGGCCGCGCAGCCCAGGGCTGCGAGGGCGACTTTGGGCAGGGGCGATGCCCCCTCGGGTGCGGGGCGAAACTCGGCGGTGTCGTGATCGGGCATCGGGTCTCCTGTGGCGGTGCATGGCGCACGCCCTGGGTACGACGGCGTGGGCCGCCACGCGTTCCCGTGCGGGGTGCAATGCACCATTGGAAACCGCGACTGCGCCCTGCGCGTAACGCCATGTACCCGCTGGGCGATGCCTGTGCCTGCCCAGACCTCGCCACGCCACCACTGCGTGAGCGGCGCGGCACGGCACGCCAGCTCTGCGGGGGCAGGCGGGTGTGGATGTGCTGGCCTAAACCTCAGCCCGCCGGGTCAGAAAGCCGCAGGCGGGCCGGCCAGCGAGTCCAGCCAGGTCACTGTGGCGGACAGCTCCGCAGGGCGGATCTCGTGCGCGCCCGGAAACTCCCGGTACGTCACCGCCACGGGCAGTGGGCCCATGTGCTGCGCGATGGCCTGCGCGTGGGCCAGCGGGATCACGTTATCGTGCGTGCCGTGGCTCAGCCACAGCTGCTTGCCCCGCAGCGCATCGGGCGGTGCGGCCAGGGGCAGCACCTGCGCCAACAGGCGGCTGTGCCACACCATGGCCGCCTGCATCAGCGCGGGCTGGGTCAGCAGCAGCGACAGCGCCATGATGCCGCCCTGGCTGAAGCCGCCCACCACCACGCGCTCGGGCGGAATGCCCAGTTGCTCTGCGGCGGACGCGATGGCCTTGGCCACCAGGGCGCGGCTTTGCGCTTCTTGCGCCTCGTTGATGGTGCGCTCGCCGTTGGGTTCGATGGAAAAGTCGAACCATGCGTGCGAGCCCGGTCCCATGCGAAACGGCGCCCGCAGGCTCAGCACATGAAAACGCTCCGGAATGTGCGGCGCCAGGCCGAACAGGTCCTGCTCGTTGCTGCCCACGCCGTGCATGAGCACCAACAGCCAGGGCCGGGGCGTGGTGGCAGCGGCCGGGCGCTGCAAAAAGGTGAGCGGTAGATCAAGCATGGATGAGCGGCAGGGCCGGTTTTGAAGATGAATGGATGGGTGGCTGGACGAACGGGCTGCGTCAATGCACGGGCTGCAAGGCGAAAGCATCCATCGACAGCATGCTGTACATCACCTCGCGGCTCAGGTAGTGGGCCTGCAAGTCGTCGCCCGCGGCGCCCAGCGCAAAGAAGATGGGCAAAAAGTGGTCCTCGGTCGGGTGTGCACGGCGTGCATGCGGCGCCTCGCTGCGGTAGTTGAGCAGTGCCTTCATGTCGCCGCGCGCCAGGGCCGCTTCGATCCAGCGGCTGAACTCCAGCACGTAGGGCGCGGGCTCGCGCTCGCCGCCAAAGAACTCGGCCAGGTTGTGCGTCATGCTGCCCGAGCCGATGACCAGCACGTTCTGGTCACGCAGGCTGCGCAGTGCCGCGCCCAGCGCGTACACCTCGGCCGGCCCAGCGCCCACGGGCAGGGCCACCTGCACCACCGGCACATCGGCCTGCGGGAACAGATGCATCAGCGGCACCCAGGCACCATGGTCGAACGGGCGGGCCGCGTCGCCCTGCGCCGCTACGCCGGCGGCTTGCAGCAAGCCCAGCACCTCCTGCGCCAGCGCGGGCGAGCCCGGGGCCGGGTATTGCAGCTGATACAGCGCGGGCGGAAACCCGCCAAAGTCGTGCCAGGTCTCCGGCTGCGGGCCGGTCATGACCTGCGGCGAGCGTGCCATCCAGTGGGGCGACATGATCACCACGCCGCGCAGCCCGGGGTACTGCGCCTTCACGCTGTCACCCCACTGCGTGAGCGCAGGGCCGGTGGTGCCCGCGTCCAGCGCAAACAGCGGCGCGCCGTGCGAGACGAACAGTGCAGGGATGACGGAGGAAGCGTGGGCAGTGGCAGACATGGCGATGTCCTTTGGATTCATTGCGTAGGGGGATGCATTGAATGTAGGACCGACAGCCCGCGATACCAAGCCCTGTGCATCAGACAGATCGTTCCACGGGTGGTGCTAATGAGGCGGTAAAAACTGCCAATGCGCCGGGCAACAAAACATCGCCACCCAACAACGGCAACCTGCCCGCGGTCCGTCAACAGCCCCTCAGGACCCATCTTTCACCCGGCCGCGCAGCGCCTTGGTTTCGCTGCGCTGGCTTTTGCCCGCCAGCCGCCGCTGCTGCGAGCCATAGGTCGGCCGCGTGGCACGCCGCACGCGGGGCGGCACGGCGACCGTGTTGACCAGCGCGTTCAGGCGCTGCAGTGCGTCGGCACGGTTCTGGTCCTGGCTGCGGTACTGCTGCGCCTTGATCACCACCACGCCGTCCTGCGTAATCCGGCTGTCTCGAAGGGACAAAAGGCGCTCCTTGACCCCTTCGGACAAAGACGACGCCCATACGTCAAAGCGCAGGTGCACCGCGCTCGATACCTTGTTGACGTTCTGCCCACCCGCGCCCTGCGCCCGCATGGCGGTGATCTCCACCTCGTCTTCGGGCACCTCCAGCAGCGGGGTTGGTGCGGTGGTCATGCGTATCCCCGGCTAGCGTGCAGCAGTGCGCCCGGTGTTACCACAGCGCTCAGGCAGCCACCTGGGGCTGCAGCTGCGCCAGCCCGTCGATGGCCAGGCCATAGCCCAGCACGCCAAAGCCGCACATCACTGCCTTGGCGGCTGCGGCCATGTACGAGTGGTGCCGGAAGGATTCGCGCGCGTGCACATTGCTGATGTGCAGCTCGATCAGCGTGATGCCCGTGCCCTTGGTGGCATCGTGCAGCGCCACGCTGGTGTGGGTGTAGGCACCGGCATTGATCACCACACCGGCCAGCTCACCCGCCGCATGCAGGCGGCCCGCTTCGTGAATCCAGTCGATCAGCGCACCTTCGTGGTTGCTTTGGTGAAACCGCAGCGCAAAACCGTGGCGCGAGCAGGCGTCGGCACACAGTTTTTCGACATCGGCCAGGGTGTGCGCGCCGTACACGGCAGGTTCACGCGTGCCCAGCAGGTTCAGGTTGGGGCCATTGAGGACGAAAACGGTTTTCACAAACATGCACTCCGAGGGGTTGCACCCGCCATGCAGCGGGCAAAGGTGCCAAATTATGCTGCGCCGCCACCTGCGCGCCCCAAAGAAAAAGCGGCCCGAAGGCCGCTGTAAAAGGCAGCCTGTGCAAAGACGCTGCCTGTGAGCGACTAGCGCCCAAGAGGTTGGTTACAAGTTGCGGCAACCGCGCCGGTCAGGCCTGGCTGCATGGGCTGGGACGATCAACGATCCCAGCGGCCGTAGCCGCGGTCATGGCGGTGATGATGGTGGCGATGGCCTCGGTAGCCACGGTCACCGTAGTACACCACGGCAGGTGGAGGGGCGTAGTACGCTGGCGGGGGAGCGTAGTACACGGGCCGTGGAGGCGCGTAGTACACAGGCGGGGGGGCCACATACACCGGGGCGGGTGCGTAGTAACCGCCATTGCTGGCCCCTACCACCACACCCGGCACGCCGATGCCCACGGACCAGTTGACGTCGCGGGCCTGGGCGGCGCCCGCGCCACCCAGCAGGGCCAGCGCTACACCAGCGGAAGCTGCCAAGGCATAGATAGAACGGGATTTCGTCATGGATATCTCCTTTTGAATGAGGACAGCCAGCCAAATGGACTCGCCTCACCGGTACATAACGCACCAGGTAGGCAAAAGGATGGCATAAATTTGTCTTTACGTTGTGTCTGGAAGTACATTCGACCGTTTCCATGCGTAAACGTTCACGAAACCGGGCCCTAAAATGACCCGATGAGCACCCAAAACCCCGTCAATCCAGCCGCCAGCACACCGGCTGCTGCCACTGCACCAGCCCCAGAAGCCGCCAAGCCCAGCAACTTCCTGCGCCAGATCATCGAAAGCGATCTGGAAAAAGGCACCTACGCCGCCCGCCGCTGGGGAGGCACCCCGGGCGACGCCGCCCACCATGCGGCCGGCCAACCCGACCCCGCCAAGATCCGCACCCGCTTCCCGCCCGAGCCCAACGGCTACCTGCACATCGGCCACGCCAAGAGCATCTGCATCAACTTCGGCCTGGCGCGCGACTACGGCGGCGTGTGCCATCTGCGCTTTGACGACACCAACCCCGAAAAAGAAGACACCGAATACGTCGACAGCATCATCGATGCCGTGAAATGGCTCGGCTTCGACTGGAACGGCCACCCCAGCGCCCCGCCCTACCAGGCCAGCGACTACTTCGACTTCATGTACCGCGCGGCCGAATACCTGATCGAAGCCGGCCACGCCTACGTGGACGAGCAAACCATCGAGCAGATGCGCGTCAACCGCGGCGACTTTGGCAAACCCGGCGTGAACAGCCCCTTCCGCAGCCGCACCCCGGCCGAGAACCTGGCCAAGTTCCGCGAGATGAAGGCCGGCCTGCACGAAGACGGCTCCATGGTGCTGCGCGCCAAGATCGACATGGCCAGCCCCAACATCAACATGCGCGATCCGGCCATCTACCGCATCCGCCGCGCCACCCACCACAACACGGGCGACACCTGGTGCATCTATCCGATGTACACGTATGCGCACCCCATCGAAGACGCGCTCGAGCAGATCACCCACAGCCTGTGCACGCTCGAATTCGAAGACCAGCGCCCCTTCTACGACTGGCTGCTGGAGCGCCTGACGGAAGGCGGCCTGCTGAGCAACCCGCCACCCCGCCAGTACGAATTCGCCCGCCTGAACCTCACCTACGTGATCACTAGCAAGCGCAAGCTGGCCCAGCTGGTGTACGACCACAAGGTCAGCGGCTGGGACGACCCGCGCATGCCAACAATAGTCGGCCTGCGCCGCCGCGGCTACACGCCCGAATCGCTGCAGGTGTTTGCCGAGCGCATCGGCGTGACAAAGAGCGACAGCTGGATCGACTACAGCACCCTGGAAGGCTGCCTGCGCGAAGACCTGGAGCTCAAGGCCTTCCGCGGCATGGCCGTGCTCAACCCCGTCAAGCTGGTGCTCACCAACTGGGACGACGTCATGGGCGCCGGCCACCTGGAGCCCTGCACCCTGCCCTCCCTGCCCCACCCCCCTGAAGGCGTGGAAAGCCCCGAGCGCCACTTCACCATCGGCAAGGAAGTCTGGATCGAACGCGAAGACTTTGAAGAAGTGCCGCCCAAGGGCTACAAGCGCTTGTTCCCGGGCAACAAGGTGCGCCTGAAGGGGGGCTACGTCATCGAATGCACCGGCTGCAACAAGGACGCCAACGGCACCATCACCGAAGTGCTGGCCACCGTGGTGCCCGACACCAAGAGCGGCACCCCCGGCGCCGACAGCGTCAAAGTGAAAGCCGCCATCACCTGGGTCGGCGTGGCCGACGGCGTGAATGCAGAAGTGCGCATGTACGACCGCCTGTTCCTGGACGCCCAGCCTGACGCAGGGGGCAAGGACTTCATCGAGAGCCTGAACCCGAACAGTCTGAAGGTGGTGACGGCCATCGTGGAGCCGTCACTGGCCAAGGCCCAGCCGGACGACAAGTTCCAGTTCGAGCGGCACGGGTACTTTGTGGCGGACCGGGTGGATCACCGGGCGGGGAAGCCGGTGTTTAACTTGGCGGTGGGGTTGAAGGACTCCTGGGGGAAGTAAATTTTCTCGATCATGAAGAGATCACCGGAGGGGTGAAACGTGTTGGCGGCTCCGATACCCATGGCCCTAAGCGCGCGCAAGTGCTCCAGCAATCAGCGTCAAGAAAAACGTAGTGCGCCAATACATTTCAACTCCACTCGGTAATCTCTCACTCCTCGCAAAAAGCAGCGGCGTGGGCGGTGGGGCGTGGGATCAGGCCCCCCGCATATTCAGGAAATCCGTCGAGCCAGCGCTTCCAGACGGCATGTCTGTTCTTGGCTGCCACATCGTGTTGCTGCAGTGCACGCCGGGCGAAGCCTCAGAAGGCGTCACGTTCGAATGCAGTTGGGCCGACGATGTGCCGCTTTGTACAGGGCCGGAAACTGGTGAATGGCTTGAAGCCCAGGGCTGGGAGGGGCTCGGCTACAAGATCATCGTTGGGACTGAAGACTACGACTGTTTTGCAAAACGGCTGGGGCCCGAGATCGCTATCTCTGCATCGCAGCACTCAGTGCTCTATTCCGAAAGAGGAATCCGGATTCAGGTCGGCCCACTAGCAGGCGGCATCGAGTTATCTCTGCACTTCGTGGTTTCGTGGAACCGTCCCCCTGACCCAGCTGACTGTTCGTGCTGGTATGCGGTAGGTATATCCCATCCCACAGTTCTCAGCCACGCCCATTCCGAGGTAGGGTGAGTTGTCTGCTGCAACGCAAAGCTGAAGGCGGCAACAGCGCACTGGAATCCGGCAGGCGCGATAGCTGATTGCGTCTGAAGTCGAGAGAAATTCGGCGGCTGTAGAACGAACACACGGCGCTGAATCGATCGTCTCGGTCAAACCATTTTGCGCGTCCCTTCAGCTAATGTCGTCCGACCTGCAATCCCCCGCGCGTTATCACGGAAGAACCCACTGCCAGGCCAGCGATGTAGTGATCACCTCCCTTTTTGAGATACAACCGCGCAATGCTGAACCCGCCCGAACAACCGCCTACCGTCAAACCCACCTTCGCCCACATGCCGCCCGGCCCAGTGGCAGGCCCCTTGCAGTTATTGCCTGTCAACGAATCGGTGGTGGCAGTCCACACGGCCGATGGCGCACACCTGGGTTCACTCAAAAAGATCGGCGCGGTCTGGAAATTCAAAGCCATGGGCTACGGCGCTGACGGCGGCATGGAGCCGGGCCACGGCGCGCTGACCGATCAGCACAACATGCAGTTCGCCACGCCCGATGCGGCCGAAGTGAGCGCCCGGTTGCTGGGCGCGCTGGGAAGCACCCTGTAAGAGCGGCCAAGAAGCCCAGCGACGTCTGCCTTGAACGGCAGAGCCCCTCAGTTCGACGCTTCAGCCAGCACGAACTCCACCGCAGCACACACCGCCGCCACCTGCGCATCGACGCACTGCTCCGGCGTGGCACGCGCACTGTCCGGGTACACCTCCGTCGTCGTGGTGTAGCGCGCCCCGCTGATGCCCGCGCACAGGCCCCACTGCTTCATCGGGTAGTGGATCACGCCATGCGCCACCATCGGCGAGCCGATGATTTCCCCCTGGTCATCCGCAGGCGCGATGTGCGTCACCCGGCTGACCGCATCGATGATCGCCTGCTGGAACGCGGGCTGCGGGTTGTCGGTGTCATCCACCAGATAGAACCCGTCCGGGATGCTGCCCGGCTCGAACACCTTGCCGTCGCGCGCGGCCACGGCGGGGCGGTATTCGGATTCGTCGGTGTCTGTCGTTTCGTGCAGGTCGATGTGCGCGGCCCACTGGCCGCGCAGCGGGGCCACCAGGCGGATCAGCGCGGCAGCCTCTTGCGCGGGTGAGCCTTCGCGAAAGGACCGGTTGGGGTCGATGGCGTCGAAGTTCCAGCGCTGGAAGCGCTCGTACGCCCAGGGACTGACGCAGGGCACCACCAGCAGGTTGACCCGGCCCGCAAAGCGCTCGGCCTGCGTGTCCACAAAGCGCAGCGCGCCGTGCACGCCACTGGTTTCGTAGCCGTGCACGCCGCCGGTGACCAGCACGCTGGGCGACCCTTCGTTCCACTGGCGGCTGCGCAGGGCCCGCAGGGGAAAGCGCTCTGCCGCGTGGTGGGCGTCGGCATAAACGACATCGCCATACATCTCCACATCGAATCGGCCGCGCAGTGCCTCGATGGCGGCAAGCACGTCATCGGCGTAGCTGCGCTGGCGCACTTGGCGAGCGCGCCATTGGTCGCGCTCTGCGGCGCCCCAGGGCTGGCCGGGTGTGCCGATGGGGTAGGAATGGGTGTCTGGCATGGCGGTCGTGTGGCGTGTGTGAAAAGCGAAATGGGGGTGCGTGGCGTGGGGTGGCTCCACCGCCGGCGCGGAGCACAGTGCAGAGCGTTCATAGAATACCCCGATGCCCCTTCCCCTGCCTTGGCCGATTCGGCTCGTCACACCCTTCGTTGTCTTGCTGGCCTGCATGTCAGCCCACGCCCAGAACGCACCCGTTGCGCCGCCTGCGCCCACAGCGCCTGCCAGCACAGCACGCCCTGCAGGCGGGCTGCCGCCCTTGGCGCCCGGCCCGGCAGCACCGGCAGCACCGACAGCTCCGTCAGCGCCTGGCGGTGAGGCCACCGGCAGTGCAGACCCTTCCACAGCAGGTGCGGCCGTGCCGGTGCCCGCCACAGCGCTGTCGCGCGACGCACGGCGCATCTACGAGCTGTCGCGCGACAAGCTGGTGCAGATCCGCACGCTGCTGCGCAATGCCGACACGCAGGCGTCCATCGGCTCGGGGTTCTTCGTGTCCGCCGACGGCCTGATCGTCACCAACTTCCATGTGGCCAGCCAGCTTGCGCTGGAGCCCGAGCGGTATCGCGGCGTGTATGTGACGATGGAGGGGCAGGAAGGCGACGTGGAGTTGCTGGCGTTCGATGTGCAGCACGACCTGGCCGTGTTGCGCACCAAGGCCCGCACCGCCGCTGCGCCGGTGCTGAGCTTTCGGCCCGCCACCGAGGCCCTGGCGCAGGGCGAGCGCATCTATTCGCTGGGCAACCCCCTGGACATCGGGTTTGCCGTGACCGAGGGCACGTACAACGGGCTGGTGCGGCGCAGTTTCTACCCACGCATTTTCTTTGGCGGCACGCTCAACCCCGGCATGAGCGGCGGCCCGGCGGTGGACGATGCGGGACGTGTGCTGGGTATCAACGTGGCCAAGCGGCTCGATGGGGAGCAGGTCAGCTTCCTGATTCCTGCCGAGTTCGCGCAGGCGCTGGTGCAGCGCGCAGCGGCCGCCGAACCCATCACCCAACCTGCGTTCGGCGAGATGACCCGGCAGCTGACGGGCCATCAGCAGTTGCTGACGGACCGGTTCCTGAAAGCACCGTTTCGCGAGCAGCGCCATGGCAACTACCGCGTGCCGGTGCCGGACGACGCACTGGCGCGGTGCTGGGGCTCGGGGCGCGACCCGGCCTTTCCCGGCCTGAACCTGGAGCGCACACAGTGCCGGGCCGACAGCGATGTGGTGGCGGGTGACTTCAACACCGGCGCAGTGCGCCTCGCCTACGAGACCTACAACGCCCCGACCCTGGGTGCCGCCCGGTTCGGGCGCATGTACTCGCAAAGCTTTGCCAACGAGCAGTTTCTGCGGCGCGGCAACCGCCACCAGACGGCGGTCGATTGCTCCGAACGTTATGTGGACCCTGGCAGCCTGCCGATGCGCGTGGTGATCTGCATGTCGGCCTACCGCAAGCTGCCCGGCCTGTACACCATGACGGTACTGGCCGCGAGCACCAACCAGCCCACCCAGGGCGTGCTGGGCCGCCTGGACGTGCAAGGCATCGCTTTCGACAACGGCATGAAGCTGGCAAGCCACTACCTCAAGGCGTTTCGCTGGGAGGCCGCACCATGATGCCGACCCTCGGACTGATCGAAGCCTTCGACCGCCACGGCGCCCTGTTGGCGCGCGCTCCCATCACGCGCTGGCCGGTGACCGTGGGCCGGGGCCTTGACTGCGACCTGGTGCTGGACGACCCCTTCGTCGCACCCACGCACCTGCGCATCGACCGCGCGGTGGATGCGCCCATGGGCGTGCAGGTGCAGGTACTGCAAACTCGCAACGGCGCACGCCTGGGCCGCAAGCGCCACGGCGAAGGCGACCGCTTCGACTGGCCGGAAGGCACGCAGATCGACCTGGGCCGCACCCATGTCGCGCTGCGCCTGGCAGACACCCCCATCGCCCCAGAACAGGCGCTGCCGACGTTTCCGTGGCGCACGGCGGGCACCACAGCCGGCCTGGTGGTACTGATGGTGGCCACGGCAGCCGGCAATTCGTGGCTGGAGGCCCGGGACACGTTGCAGTACTTGAAGGCACTGCCGAGCGTGCTGCTGATGATGCTGCTCGTGCTGGGCGCCTGGTCGGGCATGTGGGCAGCGGTCAACAAGGTGTTTGCGGGCCAGTTGCAGTTCTGGCGCCATGTGCGCATTGCCTGCGCCGCAGCCCTGGCGGTGGATGCGGTGCATGTGGTGGCGCATTTGACGGCGTTTGCTTTTTCGCTGGAGTCGTTCTCGCAGTTCGCCAACGTGCTGGCCATGGTGGTGCTGGCAGGGGCGCTGTACGCCCACCTGGCCACCGTGCTTCCACGCAGACGGGTCGGCCTGGCTTTGATGGTGGTGGCCGCCGTGGTGGTAGGTGTGCCGTCGTGGCTGGGTGCACAGTGGCTGAACAACATGCGGCTGTCTTCCGCGCTGTACATGAGCAGCCTGTTCCCGCCCAGCCTGCGCGTGGCCCCTGCCGTGCCGGTGGACCAGTTCCTGCAAGAGACCGAATCGCTGCGCGGCAAGCTCGACCGCCGCCTGCGTGACGACGGCCAGGGGAACGACGACGAGTGAACAACCGGCCAGGCGCCGCAGCCCCAGCTGTGGCGCGGCACCAAACCCGCCACCGCAGTCCTGACTACCAGCGCTCACGCAACGACCCACCCATGCGCCGCCGCAAACTCCATCACCACGTCTACGTCGTCGAGCTCTCGAAAGACGTGCTGCTGGAGCCGCGCTTTCGCAAGAACAACCCGGGCTACATCGACGGCAAGCCCTGCGTGTACGTGGGCATGACGGGCCTGGACCCGGACGTGCGGTTCGACAAGCACAAGGCGGGCATCCAGGCCAACCGGTTCGTGACCCAATACGGCCTGCGCCTGCTGCCCGACTTGTACGAAGGCTTCAACCCCATGAGCTACGAGAACGCGGTGGACCGGGAGATCGAAATCGGTATTGACCTGCGCTCTGCCGGGTTCGGGGTGTGGCAGGCGTGATGGATGGCAACACCCGAGCGAGCGATGTGCACCCGGCGTTACACACCAGCATCAATGCTCCTCATTGAATAGCAACCACCGCTTGCCAGTAATGCGGTAGCGGTATTTTTTTACTCCACCCCATCTTTTATGAACTTCGCAGACCGCCTCAAGCAACTCCCCGCCGCCACCCACCTCGCAGCCCTGCAGCTGCTGGATGCCGGCGGCCAGGTCGTGGCCACCATCGAGAACAAACCGGGTCAGACAGGCTCGCTGGTCGTCTACTCCGCGCTGGCGGCCCTGTACGGCGGCAGCATCACGCCGGCCGCCGCCGCGCTGGGCCTGGAGTGGTATGCAGAGCACACGGCAGACGCCAAGGCCTTCCCTGGCAAGCACCCCAACATCGACCGCCTGCTGGCCTGGGCCGAGGGCAGCGAGAGCTTTCGCGTGCGCACCGTGGCCGCCTGAGGCCAGGGCTGGACAGCGCCAGGCGTTCAGAAAAAAATGCCGGCGCCGGCCGCCTGTTGTCGAAAACGGCCTGCCCCGTTCGTCGTAGGAATGTGAACAGCTGCGACCCCCGCTGCTGCCCACCTTCTTCATCCACCCTGAGTAGTTGACACCCCAAGGAGACAACCCATGACGACCAGCGATCCCAGCGACAACAGCAGCCACAGCGCTGCAGCCAGCGGCACAGTCACCCTGCACCGCGTGCTGCGCGCCCCGCCAGAGAGGGTGTACCGCGCCTTTCTGGACGCAGACGCCATGTGCAAATGGCTGCCTCCCCACGGGTTCACGGGCCGGGTGCTGAGCCTGGACGCGCGCGTGGGCGGCACCTACCGCATGCAGTTCACCAATTTCAGCAACGGCCAGACGCATGCGTTCGGCGGCGAATACCTGGAGCTGGTGCCCGGCGAGCGCATCGTGCACACCGACCGCTTCGACGACCCCAACCTGCCCGGCGAGATGCGCACCAGCATCGTGCTCAAGAAGGTGCTGGTGGGCACCGAGGTGTCCATCGTGCAGGCAGGCATCCCCGCCGTGATCCCGACCGAGATGTGCTACCTGGGGTGGCAGGAGTCGCTGCAGCTGCTGGCGCAGTTGGTCGAGCCCGACATTCCTGCGGAGTGATCTGCAGCACCCGCACGCCGGCCGGTGCTGCGGCAACCGCGCCCGGCGCAGGGCGCGGGCTCGTGCCGTCAGGCGGGCGGGCGCCACCATCGTCATCATCCGTATCACTTGAGCCACTTGTCGGCGGCCTGCTTGAGCACGCCCCGGCTGTCCACCTGGCCCCAGACGAAGTTCATCACCCGGGTGTAGTCCGCATCGTCCTTGGGCAGCATGAAGCCCAGGTAGCTCTTGGGCGTGAGCGGCGCGTCGATGAAGGCGGCGTGAAGGCGCGGGTCGGCCTTGCTGTAGACCACGGCCTCGTAGGTCTCGGTGATCATCACGTCGCCCTTGCCTTCGGCGATCAGCGCAGGGATCTCGGCGTTCTTGTCGTGCGTGCTGACCTGCGCGGTCTTGAGGTTCTGCAGCACAAAGGTCTCGTTGGTGCCGCCGGGGTTCTTGATCACGCGCACCGTGGGCTTGTTCAAGTCGTCCACGGTGTTGTACTTGGCCTTCTCGGCCGAGCGCACCAGCGCCACTTTGCCGAAGGGCGCATAGCCCGGCAGCATCTCGATCAGGCGGATGCGCGCCACATTGCGCGTGATGCCGCCCACCGCGATGTCGAACTGGTCGGCCTGCAGGTCCTTCATCAGGTTGGGCCAGGAGGTCTGCACGTATTCGATCTTCACGCCCAGCTCCTTGGCCATCGCCTCGATCACGTCGATGTCGTGGCCCGAAAGGCCCGCGTCGGTCTTGATGGCGAACGGCCGGTAGTCGCCCGGCGTGCCCACGCGGATGACCTTGGTCTCCATGATCTTGTCGAGCCGGGGGCCGGCCTGCGCGGCCTGGCTGAAGAGGGACAGGCCCGCCACCAGGACGGTGGCAGCCACGGCGAGTGTTTTCTTGGTGATCATGATTTTTGAAACGCTCCAGAAGGGGGATGGACCAGCGTCCCTTGGGGGCCGCGCGGCAAACGCTGCACCGGCAGGACGCACAAAAGATACGCCAGCCACTAGCATCAACCATGCCGAGCAGGCGCCCAATGATGGCACCCGCCGCGCACTGCCACCGTGCTGAGTTACCCTGCAAGCCCGATCCGCTGTTTAACAGGTGGATCATCCATGGGTCGACCATCGACCATGGACCTGCGAATCGATGGACCTGCCCTTCGCAGATCCCCTCAACACACAAGGAACACCATGAAAAAACTCAACGTCACCATCCAGCTCGAAATGACCGTGCCCGACGACTGGCAACTGGTCGAGACCTCCGAAGGGACGCCCGTGATCCAGATGGCCGAAGGAAAATTCCTGGACATCGCCATCGAGCCGCTGTTCGCATCGGACCCCGAAGACATGTGGAGCAGCAGCGAGACCGACGACGAGCTCAACGACGTGCTCGACATGGTGGAGAGCGAGGAAGTGGCGTACGAGTTTGTGACGCACTGAGCGGTAGCACGCGCCCCGGCAGGCCCTGGGCTCATGCGAAAGTGTTTCTCATACCAGTCACATTCCGTCTTTTGCAAAGAATGAGACACACTTTCTGCAAGGCCCACCGCACAGGTATGGAGTGCTCCGGCGCTGAATGGGCCTGACAGGGCGCAGTGGCGACGGCGGCGACGGCGGTAATTGCCGCCGCAGTCACAACTGCGAGCGCAGCAGACCGGTCATCTTCTCGTGCAGCTTTTCGCGCAGCGGCCGCTCCAGCCAGTCTGCGTGCGTCACGCGACGCGACCGCTTGATGTCGTCTTCGAACACCAGCGTCTGGCGCTGCGCGAACTTCGCGTCGTAGACGTTCAGATTGGCCTCGTCGTTCAGGCGAAACGACCGGTTGTCGAAGTTGGTGGAGCCCACCGACACCAGCAGCTGGTCCACGATCATTACCTTGCAGTGGTACATGGTGGGGCGATACTCGTAAATCTCGGCGCCGGCCTGCAGCAGGTCGCCCCAGGTGGCGCGTGATGCAGCCTTTACCGTTTCAGTATCAGTGTGCTCGCCGGGCGTGACCAGGCGCACGCGCACACCGCGTTTCAAGGCGTCCATCAGCAGGTTTTGCGTGAGCTCGTCGGGCACGAAGTACGCCACCGACAGGTCGATGCTGCGCTCCGCAGCCGTGATGGCCAGGTGGTACATGAGCTGCATGCTCTCGCTGCCGCTCGATGGCGAGCTGGAGAACATCTGAGCCTTTTGCGTGCCCACCGGTGCGATGGCCGGAAAGTACGCATCGCCATGCAGCACCTTGCCCGTGACCTTGAGCCAGTTGTCCAAAAACGTGGCCTGCATCTGCGCCACGGCCGGGCCGCGCACCAGGTAGTGCGAGTCGCGCCAGTGGTCGGGGTTTTGCGCATTGCCGGTCCATTCGGGCGCAATGCCCACGCCACCGGTAAAGCCCACCTGCCCGTCCACCACCAGCAGCTTGCGGTGGGTGCGGTTGTTCAGGCGCGCCAGGTTGTACCAATGGGGCTCGTGGAATTTTTTGATCTGCACGCCGGCCTGCTCCATCTCGGCCAGGTAGCTGTCTTCCATCTTGGCGCTGCCCACCCAGTCGAGCAGTACGTGAACTTTCACGCCCGCCTGGGCACGCTCGCTCAGCGCGTCGGCAAACTGCTTGCCGATGTCGCCCGACCAGTAGATGTAGGTTTCGAACGTGACGCTCTTTTGCGCGGCCTTGATGGCTGCGAGCATGGGCGGAAAGATCTGATCGCCGTTGAGCAGCTCGGTCACCTCGTTGCCTCCGACGATGCCGGGGCCCAGCAGGCTGCCCAGGGCGCGCTCGAACTGCGGGCTGGCGGTGTTGTACAAGCGGGGCAGCTCGTGCTGCACCTTCTTTTCACCAGCGGTGAAGTTCAGGGCCAACAGCACCAACACTCCGGTGACCAGTGCGGTCAGGAAGATGGTGAGGGGGGTGGAAAGGCGGCAAGGGCCAGCGTGGGGCATGCGGGCGATTGTGGCGGCGGTCCATGTCCGCAACATGTAGGCCGAAGTCGCAGCGCCGCGGCGGCACAATGGCCGGTTATCGCACTGCGTCCATGCAGCCGGTCACCCACCCCCTCAACGCATTCACTGCCATCGTGTCCCAGCTACCCCGCACCCTCGCTGCCCCACCACTCTCCACGCTGACCCGGCGCGCCCTGATCGGCGCAGGCGGCCTGCTGGCCCTGCCCGCCACCGGCTGGCTGCATGCCAAGCCCCTGCCGCCCGCGCCTGTCGTCTGGCCCCAAGCCCTGCCGGTGCCCGGTGGCGTGGCGCGGCTGTCGCTGGGCCCGGCGGCCACGCGGCCGGTGGCGCATGTGCGCCAGGGCGATGTGGATGTGCCGGTGCTGGTGGTGGGCGATGCCATCGAGTGGACGGCCGTGGTGGGCATACCGCTGGCTGCGGAGCCCGGCGACGTTTTCATTACCGTGCAGCCTGCGGGCGGCAAGCAACGCGAGGGCAGCGCACGGCAAGTGCCGTACCGCATCGCGCCCAAGCAGTACAAGGAGCAGCAGCTCAAGGTCGCGCCTGGCAAGGTGGACCTGTCGCCCGAAGACCAGGCCCGCTACGAGCGCGAGCGCGACCACCAGGCCGTGGTCGTGGCAGCCTTCACCGAACAGCCTGCAGGCCAGGCGCTGGCATCGCTGCGCATGCGCGTGCCGGTGCCGGGGCGGCGGTCCAGCTCGTTCGGGCTGCGGCGCGTGTTCAACGGCCAATCGCGCAATCCGCACAGCGGCATGGACATCGCGGCAGGCACGGGCACGCCCATCGTCGCGCCCCTTCCAGGCCGGGTGATCGACGTAGGCGACTACGTCTTCAGCGGCGGCAGCGTCTGGCTCGACCACGGCCAGGGCCTGCTGACGGTGTACGCCCACCTGAGCAGCATGGACGTGCGCGTGGGCGATATCGTGAAAACCGGAGAGGCATTCTGCAAGGTAGGCGCCACAGGCCGCGTGACCGGGCCGCACCTGCACTGGGGCGTGATGCTCAACCGCGCGATGGTGGACCCGGCGCTTTTCGTGCCGGCTTAGATCGCAGAGCCGGCTAACGGTCCAACGGTTTTTCAACCTGTGTCCACACCACATTGCCCACACTATGAATTTGATAGCTATCAGCGCATACCCAATGCGCGGTAGACGCCTTTTTATTTCAATCTCCGGCCCATAGCATGACCTCGCGCCTCATCCGCTTCAACAAACCCTACGGCGTGCTGAGCCAGTTCACCGCCGAAGGCAAGTGGCAGGGCCTGAAGGACTACATCGACCTGCCCGGCGTGTACGTGGCAGGGCGGCTGGATGCGGACAGCGAAGGCCTGCTGCTGCTCACCAACGACGGCCCGCTGCAGGCCCGCATTGCCGACCCGCGCTTCAAGATGGAGAAGACATATTGGGTGCAGGTGGAGGGCATCCCAGATGCTGCCGCGCTTGCCGCCCTGTGCCGCGGCGTGGTGCTGAACGACGGCCCCACCCTGCCCGCCCGCGCGCGCCTGCTGGACCCGCCCCCCGCCGCCTGGCCGCGCAACCCGCCCATCCGCGAGCGCAAGGCCATACCCACCGCGTGGATCGAACTCGTCATCCGCGAAGGCCGCAACCGCCAGGTGCGGCGCATGACGGCCGCAGTGGGCCACCCCACGCTGCGGCTGATCCGCGCGGCCATCGGGCCGTACTCGCTGCAAGGGCTGGAGCCGGGCACCTGGGCTGACTGAGGCACCGGGGCACGGTCCGGTCGCTGTCGATGTCTGCCCGGCATCAGCGGCCAAGGGCTTGCGGCTGTTCACCGACTGGCTCGGCCCAGGCCAAAAGGCTGCGAATCCCATCGGCAACACATTCCATTGTTGCCAGCACGCTGTCACCAGCACGCCCTAGAGTCCCGAGCTGACCAAGACACGAAGGTACGTATGACAACGCAGTTCTACGGCGCATCCAGCCTGGACGGATTCATTGCCACGCCCGACCACGACCTGTCCTGGCTGCTGCAGTTCGGCGACATCGAGGGCAGCAGCTACCCCGCCTTCATCCGCGATGTGGGTGCGCTGGCCATGGGTTCGCACACCTACGAATGGATGCTGAAAAATGCCATCGGCGCGGGCCAGCCGTGGCCGTATGAACAGCCCGCGTGGGTGTTCACCTCGCGCACGCTGCGCAGCGTGGCCGGTGCCGATGTGCGCTTTGTAAAGGGCGATGTGCGGCCCGTGCACCAGGCCATGGTGCAGGCCGCGGCGGGGCGCAATGTGTGGGTCGTGGGCGGTGGTGAACTGGTGGGGCAGTTCCACGATGCAGGCCTGCTGGACGAGTTGATCGTGCAGGTGGCACCGGTCACGCTGGGCGCGGGCGCGCCGCTGCTGCCGCGGCAGATCACACAGCCTGGGGCGCTGCGCCTGCAGTCGGTGGCCACGCTGGGCGGCATCTTTGCGGAGTTGCGATATGCGGTGCAGCGGCCCTGATGCACTTGCTGCCCACCGCTATGCTTTCTATAGCTGTCAGCGCTTTATCAACAAGCGGTAGCGGCGTTTTTAGCTCAAAAGACGCTCAGTCCAGCGCCACCGTTTTGCTCACCGGGTGCGACAGCACCAGCGACGTGGACACGCTGCCGTGCGCAGCCAGTGCGTCCACCACGCGCTCCAGGTCCGCGGGCTGGCCGAAGGCGCAGCGCACCACGAAGCAGTCTTCGCCCGTGACGCGCACGGCGTCCAGCACCTCGGGCATGGACTGGAACAGCTGCACGTAGCGCTGGATGTGTTCGTGCGTGGTGCGCACCCGCACCACGGCCTGCAGGCCCAGGCCCACCGCCGCCAGGTCGATGCGGGCCGCGTAGCCGGCGATCACGCCCGCGTCTTCGAGCTTCTTCACGCGCTCGCTCATCGCGGGCTGCGACAGGCCGATCTGCTTGCCCAGCGCCGACAGGCTCTGCCGCGCGTCGCGCTGCAGCGCCATGAGGATCTGACGGTCTTTCTTGTCCAGCTCCACGTGCAAGTCCTTTGCCAGCAGGCGATGGGTTCAAGGTTTGGGGGTGCGCTTTTCGATGATGCCCCCTGGTCGGGAATGCGCGCCGTGCCTATCGTAGACGGTCTTTCACCACCTCGAGAAACATCACGCCATGCGCCCTGTCCTGCTCATCCCCGGCATCCACAACTCCGGTCCGCTTCACTGGCAATCATTGTGGCAAGCGCAGCATGCCGGCGTCTCGCGCGTGCAGCAGTCCGACTGGGACCACCCGCTGTGCAGCGACTGGGTGCAGGCGCTGGACGCTGCCGTGGCCCGCGCGAGCGAACCGCCGATTCTGGTGGCGCACAGCCTGGGCTGCCTGGTGGCGGTGCACTGGGCGGCCCTGAGCACGAGGCCCGTGCACGCCATGCTGCTGGTGGCCGTGCCCGACCCGGTGGGGCCGAACTTTCCAGCCGATGCGCAAGGCTTTGCGCCGCTTCCAGGCGCCCTGCCGCCGATGCGCCGGTTGACGCTCATCAGCAGCACCGACGACCCCTATTCCACGCCCGGCTTTTCAGCGCTGCGTGCGGCCGACTGGGAGGCCGAGCATGTGGTGCTGGGCGCTGCAGGCCACATCAATGCCGACAGCGGCCTGGGCGCATGGCCGCAAGGGTGGAAACACGTGGAGCGCTGGCGCGCGCAGGCAGTCTGAGAACGCAGCGCACGCAGTCAAGGCTGGCGCGGGTGGCACAGCACCATCGCAGTGGGCTCAGCCGCCCAGCGCCTGTGCCTGATCAATGACGAGGTAGCGCTTGACCAGGTCGAAGAAGCTTTCGTAGAACGTGTCCTTGGAGATGGTCTCGCTGCCCACCTTGACCATCGACTCGCTGCTGGCCGACAGCGGCAGCGACACCGAACCGATGGCGCCCACCCCCAGGCTGGCGGAGTTGTTGGTCTTGCGCAGCGCGTAGGTGTCCTGCAGCGCGGTGACGAAGCCCAGGCTCACCTTGCCGTCACTGGCCTCGGGCACGCAGACCACGCGCACGACCATCTGCAAATGCGATTCGGCCTCGGGCTGAAAGCTTTTCTTGCCCTCCACCAGGTCGGCGCTGCTCGACGAGATAATGTAGCCCTGGCTCAGCAGGGCCCGGCGCGACGCCTCGCAGGTCTGGGCCGGCGTGGCGTCGAACATGCGCGAGTAGGTGGTCACCGAGCCGAAGCTTTCCTGCACGCCGAACGTCTTCACGTTCGTACCCACGCAGCCGGCCAGCAGCACCGCCGCCCCCACCAGCACGGCTGCGGCAACGCTGCGCGCCGCAGGTCGCCGTGGGCCCCTGCCAAAAAGGGAGTCCGTCAGCGACGGCGTGAGGGGACACGCAACGTCTGGCAACAGATGCTCCTGGTGGGGTGTCTGGATCTCGGTTCGGGTCTGGGTCTGGGTCATGTCGATCTCACCAATCAATGGCGTGGGCGCTGGCAGGGGCCGCAGCAGGGCTGCCGGCCCCGCGTACTGTGACGGCACCCGCGGCGCCCGGTTCCGTGGATTCTATGAATTCCGGCCTGCGCCGCACGCGCGATGCTGCACTGCACTATGCCGCCAGCTTACGCAGGTCACCGTCAGGAAATGGCGATTGAACGTATCAATTTGCACCACGGGCCAGCGTCTACCCTGAATCTGCTTCTGAATGGATAGCTGCTGGCGCAAAGGACACCAGCGCCTGTGCCGATTTTCCCTCCTCCCAGCCGACACGGCCAGTTATGCCCGTTCCATGTGCAGCAAGCTGTGGATAAATCATGGAACAAGCCGCAAAACCCGCGCCAGCGCTCGCGCCCACCGCACTGCCCAAAAAACCGGCATTGCTGCCCCAGCCTGCGCACCCTGCCACCCCATCGGACGCAGCCGTCAACAGCTATACTATTGATAGCTAATTGCGCATATCCATCGAGCGGCAAGGCCCCAAACGGCCCCACACCCATGCGCTGCGCCACCGACGGGCCCGCCGCATTGCCAGCCGTCAAATCCGCCCCCACCACCGTGCCCCTTGCCACCCTGCTCTGCCTGGTCGTCGCCATCAGCGACGGCGACACCCTCACGGCCCGCTGCGGCACGCCCGGCACCTATGAGCAGGTCAAGGTGCGCGTGGCAGCCATCGATGCGCCAGAGTCGCGCCAGGCCTTCGGCCAGATGTCGCGGCAGAATCTGGCGCGGCTGTGCTTCAGGCAGCGCGCCGCGTTGCAGCCGGTGGACGAAGACAGCTACGGACGCACGGTCGCCAACGTGCGCTGTGGCAGCACCGACGTCGCCACAGCGCAGGTGCGTGCGGGGCTGGCCTGGGTGTACACGCCGTATGCCAGCGCCCACCCGCATCTGGTACCACTGCAAAGCCAGGCGCGCAGCGGCGGCACGGGGCTGTGGTCGCAGCGCCGCCCGCAGGCGCCGTGGGACTACCGGCACCGCCGCAGCAGGCATTGAAGACGCTGGCGACGCCTACGATGTCGTTGGCGCTTCTGGGGGTCTTTACCTCGCCGCCCGGCAAACGCGCGGCTAAGCCAGTAGCATCGAAGGGTCTTTCCCCCGGCCCCTGCGGCACGCTCTGCAGCCGGCCGCCCTGCCTGCCTTTCGCCTTTTCATGACAGCCCCCCAACCCACTCTTGCGGCACCCGATGCCGAGACGGCCAGTGTCTACCGCCATTCCGGCTTTATTTCCTTTCTGATCGCCCGGGTGGTGGCCGTGGTGGCCACCCAGGTGCAGGCGGTGGTGGTGGCCTGGCAGGTGTACGACCTGACGCGCGAGCCGCTGGCGCTGGCCTATGTGGGCCTGGCGCAGTTCCTGCCCATGCTGTGCCTGCTGTTGCCGGCCGGCGACCTGATCGACCGGTTCGAGCGCAAGCGCATCCTGGCCATCAGCTGGTCGGTGGGCGGCGTGTGCAGCGCACTGCTGTGGTGGCTGTCGGGCCACGGGGCCAGCGGGGTGGCGGGCATCTACGCGGTGCTGGTGCTGTACGGCTGCTCGCGCGCTTTCTCGGGCCCGGCCATGCAAAGCCTGCTGCCACAGATCGTGCCACGCGCACAGCTGGCGCAGGCCATTGCGGCCAACAGCATGCTCATGCGCGTGGCCAGCATCGGCGGGCCGCTGCTGGGCGGGCTGCTGTATGCGCTGGGCGGCGGCGAGCTGACGTACGCCGTGTGCTGCGTGTGCTTTGCGCTCGGCGTGGTGCTGCTGCTGCGCGTGGTGGTGGCGCACGCCACCGCGCCCGGCCCCACGCAGGGCACGATGTTCGAGCGCTTTGGCGCGGGCATCACCTTCATCCGCACGCGGCCGATCATCCTGGGCACCATCTCGCTCGATCTGTTTGCCGTGCTGCTGGGCGGCGTGATCGCGCTGCTGCCCATCTACGCCCACGAGGTGCTGCACGTCGGCCCCACCGGCCTGGGGGCGCTGCGCAGCGCCATGGCCGTGGGCGAGGTGAGCGCGGGGCTGTACCTGAGCATGCGCCCCTTCAACCGCCATGTGGGGCGCACCATGTTCATCGCGGTGGCGGTGTTCGGCGCGGCCAACCTGGTGTTTGCGCTGTCGACGGTGTTCTGGCTGTCGTTCGCAGCGCTGTTGGTGGCGGGTGCGGCCGACATGGTGAGCGTGTACATCCGCGGGGCGCTGGTGCAGTTCTCGACCCCCGACACCATGCGCGGGCGGGTGAACGCGGTGAACATGCTATTCATCGGCTCATCGAATGAACTGGGCGAGTTCCGCGCCGGCACCAGCGCGGCGTGGCTGGGTGCAGTGCCTGCCGCCATCGTGGGCGGCCTGTGCACGCTGGGCGTGGTGGCGACCTGGGCCACGGTGTTCAAGCCACTGCGCAAGGTGGACAAGTTCGAGGAAGCCGCGCAGGCCCGATAGCTCCCCCGGGCCGCTCGGTGCGGGCTCAACATGGCCGGCCGCTACAGCTGCTCACAACCTTCGGCGCGTTTGTATCGCGTGGGTAAAACCCGCTGCGGGGCCTTGCCTTGCCTGCGCGGCAAGCGCAGCATGGCGCCCCAGCCCTGGCATCGATGGGCTTGCAGGACACCCGCACCATGCGCCATGACACGCCCGCTTTGTTGAGCACCACCCCGCCCATCAACCGCCGCCAATGGCTGGCACTCGCAGCGCTGGGCGCATCGGCCAGCGCTTTGCCTGCCCTGCCCACCTGGGCGGCCGTGCCCGCGGCGCCGGCCGATGCAGCCGACGACGCCGTGCGTGCGCGGCTGGTGGACCGCATCACCTGGGGCAGCACCGCGCAGGGCGCGCAGGCCATGGCACCGCAGGGCATGCAGGCCTGGCTGGCCAGCCAGCTGCGCCCCCCCGCCGACGCGCCGCTGCCCGGCGACGCCCAGGCGCAGATCGACGCCATGGCCATCACGCGGATCCCGTTCGACACCCTGGCCCTGCAGATGCAGGAGCGCCAGCGCGAAGCGCGCGCACTGCCCACCGAAGACGAACGCAAGACCGCGCTGGAGGCCTGGCAAAAAGACATGCGCAACCTGCAGCGCGAGGCCAGCCAGCGCTTCGTGCTGCGCGCGCTGTACTCGCCCGCCCAGCTGCGCGAGAAGATGACCTGGTTCTGGATGAACCACTTCAACATCTTTGCCGGCAAGGCCAACCTGCGCGCCGCCGTGGGCGACTATGAAGAGCGCGCCGTGCGCCCGCATGCGCTGGGCCGCTTTCGCGACCTGCTGGGCGCCACCACGCGCCACCCGGCCATGCTGTACTACCTGGACAACGTGCAGAACGCCGTAGGCCGCATCAACGAGAACTACGCCCGCGAGCTGATGGAGCTGCACACCCTGGGCGTGGGCGGCGGCTACAGCCAGCAGGACGTGCAGGAGCTGGCGCGCGTGCTCACGGGCGTGGGTGTCAGCATGCGCCCGCTGGACGACGAGCCGCCGCGCATGAAGCCCGCGCTGCGCGCCCAATACGTTC
The DNA here is from genome assembly GCF_964253015.1 of Acidovorax sp. LjRoot194. NCBI lineage: Bacteria > Pseudomonadati > Pseudomonadota > Betaproteobacteria > Burkholderiales > Comamonadaceae > Acidovorax > Acidovorax sp. LjRoot194. Next base: position 4,151,131 of record NZ_CAXUQB020000001.1, read on the forward strand.
GCCAGGGTTTGTTCGAGTTCAACCCCGCGCGCCACGACTGGGACGCCAAGACCCTGCTCGGCCAGCCCCTGCGCGCCCAGGGCCTGGCAGAGCTGGACGAGGCGCTGGACCGCCTGGCCCGCCACAGCGCCACGGCCCGCTTCATCACGCGCAAGATGGCCGTCTACCTGGTGGGCGACGCACCCTCGCCCGCCCTGCTCGACACCCTGGCCCGCACCTTCGAGCGCACCGACGGCGACATCGCCGCGGTGCTGGCCGCGCTGTTCCAGGCGGGCGAGTTCCAGGCCTCGCTGGGCCAGCGCTTTCGCGACCCGGTGCAGTACGTGCTGGCCGGCGCCCGGCTGGTGCACGGCGACCAGCCGGTGCTGGCCAACACTGAGCCCTTGCTGGGCTGGCTGCAGCGCCTGGCCGAGCCGCTCTACGGCCGCGCCACGCCCGACGGGTACCCGCTCGACTCCGCCACCTGGTCGGGCTCGGGCCAGATGAGCACGCGCTTCGAGGCAGCCCGCGCGCTGGGTGCCGGTGCCGTCGCCAACGCGGGCGCGCCGAGCCAGCGCACACCGCCGCCTGCGCTGTCGCAGACGCCCTACCTGCGCCAGATCGACGCCACCCTGGCCCCGGCCACACGCGCCGCGCTGGTGCAGGCGAATTCGCCGCGGGAATGGAACCTTTTGTTCCTTTCATCTCCCGAATTCATGCACGGCTAGAGATGGAGTACATCCCCCTGAGTCGCTTCGCGCCTCGGTGCGTCCGCCGGAGGCTGTCGCTCTTCAGGCACGTCCAAGCCTGCGCAGGCAGGCTTGGAGCCGCGGCCTTCAGCCCCTTCTCTCGACCCGCTGCGCGGTTCGGGAAGGGGGACGCAGCCAGTGCGGCGGGGCGGCCCTTGCACAGCTGCCCTCGCTTCGAGAGTGCGAAATTCGAGCGCAATAGTGCATGCCATTCGCCGACGTCATTCAAGGAGATCACATGCTGAGACGACACTATCTCCAGGCTTTGGGCGCTGGCGCCCTGGGCATTGCCACCGCTTCCGCCCAGGTGTCCGCTGCCCCGCGCGCAGGCGACGCGCGCCTGCTGCTCGTGTTCCTGCGCGGCGGGTACGACTGCGCGAACCTGCTGGTGCCCACCAGCAGCAGCTTCTATTACGAGAACCGCCCCAACATCGCCATCGCCCGCCCCGGGCAGGAGGGCGGCGCGCTGGAGCTGACCAGCGACTGGGGCCTGCACCCGGTGCTGGCGCAGTCGATGCTGCCGCTTTACCAGCGGCGCGAGCTGGCCTTCGTCCCGTTTGCCGGCACCGAAGACCTGTCGCGCAGCCACTTCGACACGCAGGACAGCATCGAGCTGGGTCAGCCCCTGGCGGGGCGGCGCGACTATGGGTCGGGCTTCCTCAACCGCCTGGCGGCCGAGCTGGGCGCCCGGCAGCAAGACGCATCGCCGATGGCCTTCACCAGCACCCTCCCCTTGGTGCTGCGCGGCACGGTCGATGTCCCCAACACGGCGCTGGCCGCCGCGGCCGGCAAGCCCGGCGTGGACGAGCGGCAGGCCGGGCTCATCGACATGATGTACCGCAGCACCAGCCTGGCCCGGCCCGTGGCCGAGGGCTTTGCCACACAGGGCGAGGTGGCCCGCAGCATGCAGGGCGAGATGGATGCCGCCAGCCGTAATGCGCTGAGCACCAAGGGCTTCGAGGGCACGGCGCGGCGCATGGCGCGGCTGATGCAGACGCGCTACCACCTGGGCTTTGTCGACGTGGGCGGGTGGGACACGCACGTGGGCCAGGGCAACGCCACGGGCGCGCTGGCCAACCGCCTCGAAGAACTGGGCCGCGGCCTGGCGGGCTTTGCGGACGAGATGGGCACGGCGGCCTGGAAGAACACCGTGGTCGTGGTGGTCAGCGAGTTCGGCCGCACCTTCCGCGAAAACGGCAACCGCGGCACCGACCACGGCCACGGCACCGTCTTCTGGGTGCTGGGCGGCGGCGTCGGCGGCGGGCGCATTGCGGGCGAGCAGCAGGCGCTGTCGGCCACCACGCTGTTCCAGAACCGCGACTACCCCGTGCTCAACGACTACCGTGCGGTGCTGGGCGGGCTGTTCGCACGGATGTACGGGCTCAACGCTGCGGCCGTGGGGCGGGTGTTCCCTGGCACGCGGGGCGTGGACCTGCGGCTGGTGTAGCCGCAATCGATTGCTATATTTTCGATAGCTGCCAGCGCTCACCTATCAAGCGGTAGCGGCCTGCAGAGCCCCGATATCGGCCGGGTCAGGCGTTGAACGTGCCCGTCAGCAGTTCGGGCAGGCGTTCGATCTTCATCTTGAAACCACACGCCTGCGCGTGGCCGCCGCCGCCCATGCTTTCGGCGAGCGCAATGCAGTCGAAGTTGCGCTGTGCACGCAGGCCCACCTTCACGCCCTTCTCACCCGCGCTCCACATCAGCGCGAAGGTGCCGGTCTTGGCCGAGAGGATGTCGCCCACCAGGCTGTGGAACATGCCGGGCGCGTTCACCATCAGGCCAGTGATGCCGTTGAACACCAGCGGCTGCGCGCCTTCGGCGATGCTCGCGCACAGCTTGCGGTACTTCTCGTCCATGGCCGCGCCGCGCGCCATGAACTGCGTGAGCTCGTCGGGCGTGAAGGCTGCGATCTGCTGCCAGCGCGCAAAGCCCTGCTCTTCCATGTCGAGCGCCGACAGGAAGGCCCCGCTTTCCGGGAACTCCCACTTCCAGATGTCGCGGTCTTCCACATACTGCAGCAGCGCGGGTACGGGCTCGTGCGGATGAAAGAACTCCCACGCCAGGCGCGCGCCCGACTTGCTCATGTCGAAGTGCACCACGCCGCAGCGGCAGGCAAAGCCGGTGAGCTTTTCGGCCGCGCTCTTGTGGTGGTCCAGCATCACGAGCTTGGCCGCGCGTTCGTCGATGGCGGTCATCACCTCGGCGGCGAACGAGAAGTCGAGGATGTAGACCGCCCGGCCCTGCACCGGCGGCAGGTCGTCCACGGTGGTGATATCGCCGTGGTCCAGCCCCACGTATTCGGCACGGTCGCCGTAGTACAGCCATGCGGCCAGCGCCGCGCCAAAGCCATCGGGGCAGTTGCGCCCGTGGTACAGAATCAGCGGGGCCGGGTCGTTCTTGTCGGGCGCAACCAGCAGTTGCAGGGGGAGTATGGTTTTCTTCGTCATGGCCCCCGATTGTCGCCGGGGCGGTGGCAGGCGGCGAGCACTGCATCGCCAGCCAGGGAACCAAGCGCGGCCCTGCGGCCTCCATCCATGCGTACATGCACGCCCCGGCTCCACAGAAAGCACACCCCATGTTCCAGACACTCAAAGACCTGCTCGACAGCCTGATGCAACCGGCCCACACCGCCACGGCACAAGACCAGGCCCACGCCGTGCAACTGGCCGCCGCCGTACTGCTGGTGGAGGTGGTGCGGTTCGATGCGGCCATGGACCCGGCCGAACGCACGGCCATGGTCACCGCCCTGCGCAGCAAGTTCGACCTGGCGGGCGATGAGCTGGACCGCCTACTGGAGCTGGCCGTCGACACCTCCCGCAGCGCCTACGACTACCAGCGCTTCACCGGCAGCCTGAACGACCACTTCACGCAGCCGCAGAAGGTGCAACTGGTCGAAGCCATGTGGCAGGTGGCGTACGCCGACGCACGCCTGGACGAGAACGAGATGCATACCATCAGCAAGGTGGCCGGCCTGCTGCATGTGACGCACGGCGAGTACATCGCCGCCAAGATGCGCGCGAAGGAAGCGGCTGGCGTCTGAATCGTCTGAATCGTCTGAATCGTCTGCACCGCATACGACTCAGGGGGCGTCTACACCGGCAGCCAGCGCCACCAGAAGGGGTTCTTGACCTCCCGCACACCGCGCTCACGCAGCAGCGTGACGAACTCTGTGCGCCCATGGCGCCGGGCCGCCTGCAGCGGCGTCATGCCGTCGAACTCCGAGCGCAGCTGCGGGTCTGCGCCGTGGTCGAGCAGGTAGTGCGCGATGGCATCGTGCCCGTGGATGAGGGCCGCCACCAGCGGGGTGCACAGGATCTCGGGATGCTGGTAGTTGGGGTTCACGCCCGCGCCGATGTGGTGGCGCACCAGCGCCAGGTCGCCTGCCAGGGCGGCGGCATACATGTCTTTCCAGTCTCCGGCCGACATACGCAGCAATCCTTTGCATGAACTTGATCGCCGCAGTGTAGGTACGCCCGGCGTGCTGCACAATGCGCGCCTTCCCTCATTCGGCCTGCGCCACCGGCCCGGCCTCTTTCATGCACCCTCCCCTGCACATCCTCTGGCGCGACGAGCACCTCGTGGCCGTCTACAAGCCCGCTGGCTGGCTGGTGCACCGCACGGGGCTGGACGCGGGCGAAACGCGCTTTGTGATGCAGACCCTGCGCGACCAGCTGGGCCAGCACGTGTTCCCCGTGCACCGGCTGGACAAGGGCACCTGCGGCGTGCTGGTGATGGCGCTGCACAGCGATGCGGCGCGCGCACTGTCGCAGGCTTTCGAGCACCAGGCCACGCACAAGCGCTACCTGGCGCTGGTGCGCGGCTGGGCGCCGGGTGCCATCGAGGTGGACCACGCGCTCAAGCCCGATGACGCACCGGCCGATGCCGCGGTGCAGGAGGCCCACACGCGCTTTCAGCGCCTGGCACAGCTCACGCTGCCCGAGGCCAGCGACGCCCGCTTTGCCAGCACGCGCGCATCGCTGGTCGAGGCCATACCGACCACAGGCCGACGCCACCAGATCCGCCGCCACCTCAAGCACCTGGCGCACCCCATCATCGGCGATGCGACCCATGGCAAGGGCCCCATCAACCGCTGGTGGGCCGAGCGCCTGGGCCAGCAGCGGCTGTGGCTGCATGCGTGGCAGCTCACGGTGCCGCACCCGGTGAGCGGGGTGCACATGACCTTCGACAGCGGACTGCAGTGGCCGACGGCCCTGCCCGGCAGCCCTGTCGCAGTGGACGATGGCGGCAAAGGCAACGGCAATCACAACGGGAACGCCTTGCGCGCAGCCCCCACGGCCGACTGGGAGCGCCTGCTGGCGGTGCTGCCCTGGCAGCGCTCCGACGATCTTCCGGAAAACCTTTCAAAAGCCCTGCCGGGAGCAGCCCGGCCCTAGGCGATAGCCCTACGCGGCCTTCGCACCCAGCGCCTGCATGCGCGCCTTCCACTTGGCCACCCCGCCGTCGCCCAGTTGCTCCACGCTGCCCACCAGGGTCTCGTGCACGGGGGCGATGCCCACAAAGCCCAGAATATTGCGCTCCAGCGACTTCACGCTGTGCGCCCGGAAGTACCAGCGGTAGACCAGCGCCGGCATGCCCATGGTCACGACCACGCGCGCGCTGCGGCCGGTCAGCCCCTTGCGGCCGAACGGGTTGCTGCCCTCGGTGGTGAACGCAAAGCCGGGCCGCGCCACTTGCTCCAGAAAGCCCTTGAGCAAGGCCGGCATGTCGCCCAGCCACAGCGGAAAGAAAAGGACGATGTGCTGCGCCCAGCCAATGTCCTCTTGCGCAGGCTTGAGCCGTGCCGGCAGCAAGCCCAGCTCCCATTCGTGCTGGCTGCGCAGCAGTGCGAAGTCGATGGCGGCGACGTCGATGTGCCGCACCGCGTGGCCGGCACTGGTGGCGCCCTGGGCGTACGCCTGCGCCAGGGCATGGCACAGATGGGGCGCGCTGGCGTCGGGGTGTCCCTGGATCAGGACGATGCGCTGCGGGGTCATGGGGGGCTCCTCACCGGGCCGCGCCAGGCCCCAGGGGCGGCGGCCTGGGCAAACGGCGGCGTGGGGGCCCACCGCGCATCGTGGCACGCAGCAGGGTGCCATGCAAGCGGTGCGACCCGAGCCTGGCGAACAAGGATGTAAGACCTGATGCGCGCGGTGTCCGAGCGTGATTGAAACGCTCCTTTTTTAATAGCTGCTGGCGCTTTCCTGGCAAGCGGTAGAGGCATATTTTTGCCATTTTTTTTGTTCAACACGGGCCTGCGTGACTGGCGGCGTCGGCTGTGTCCTACCCGCCGGGCGGTCGGTCGCCTGTAGACGGCTGCCGCGGCAAGGCGCACAGTGCGCGGACGGTGGCCCAGCCGGCGCCCTCATCCCTAACCCCTACCTACCCCAACCCTGCACCATGCATGCTCTTGCCAGCCCACTGTGTCCACTGATGTCGCTGCGTTCACCGTGCCCGTGCACGGAGTCTTCCACGGCGCTGATCGCCGCATCCAAGGACCGCTCCCATGGCTGATATCTGGCACGAAATCACCAGCACGGTGGCGTCCGAGTTTTCGGACGTCACCGACGTGGGCCAGGCCACACGCATCGTCGTGCGCCTGACGATGGCCGGGGTGTTGGGCGGCCTGCTCGGGTGGGAACGCGAACACGCGGGCAAGGCGGCCGGCGTGCGCACCCACATGCTGGTGTCGATGGGGGCGGCCCTGTTCGTGCTGGTCGCCCAGCAGGCGGGCATCGAGCCGGCCGACAACAGCCGGGTGCTGCAGGGCATCATCGCGGGCGTGGGCTTTCTGGGCGCCGGCACCATCCTCAAGGGCGATGCCGAAAGCCAGGTCAAGGGGCTGACCACGGCGGCGGGTATCTGGCTCACCGCCGCCATCGGCGTGGCGGCCGGCCTTGGCCGCGAGACCACGGCCGTGCTGAGCACGCTGCTGGCGCTGCTGGTGCTGTGGGCCATGCCGATGCTGCACGACCGGATGGCGCGCACCGCCACACAACCCCGGCGCGAAGACGACTGAGCGCGCTAAACCTGCCACGCGGGCGGCTGCAGCGGCCCGCGCGTGCGCTACACTTTTTGGCCCTCCTCCACACGGGCCTTCGGCATGCGCAGACAGCACCCGCATGCCGCCGGCAGTCCCATGCACCGCCAACCAGCGCAGCGCGCACTTCCCCTGAGCGACACGGCAGCGATGCCCCATTCCACGCGCCCTGTGCGCGGAGATTCTCGGGCGCTTGAAGCCCCCTGCGCCGCCAGCAGCCACGGGGCGCTGTGCCCATGAGCCAGGCCCGCGAACCCGGCACGCTGCAAGCCCCTGCCGCCGACAACGCCGCCACCGCAGCGCAGGCCGAGGCCTCCGGCAACCTGCGCGGCATCATAGCCATGGTGCTGGCGGTGGGGTGTTTTTCATTGATGGACGCGCTGCTCAAGACGCTGTCGGCCAGCTACCCCGCCATGCAGGTGGCGGCGCTGCGCGGCTGGGCGGCCTTGCCGCTGGTGGCCCTGTACGTGCTGTGGCGCGGCGAGGTGCGCGGGCTGCTCAAGGTGCGCTGGCCGCTGCACCTGCTGCGCGGCGTGCTCAACATCTCGATGCTGGGGCTGTTCGCCTACGCGCTCAAGGAGCTGGGCCTGGCCGAGGCCTACACGCTGTTCTTCATTGCGCCGCTGCTCATCACCGCGCTCTCCACCGTGGTGCTGCGCGAGAAGGTGCGCGCCGCGCACTGGGTGGCCATTGCGCTGGGCATGGTCGGCGTGCTGGTGGCGCTGCGGCCCAGCCAGGATGCGTTCTTCACGCTGGGGGCACTCGCAGTGCTGGGCGCCGCCTGCGGGTACGCCGTGTCGGCCATCACGGGGCGGGTGCTGACCCGCACCGACTCCAGCGCCAGCCTGGTGTTCTGGACCACCACGCTCCTGGCCCTGGGCGCGGGCGCACTGGCCTGGCCCGGCTGGGTGGGTGTGGACCGGGCGCACTGGCCGCTGGTGGCGGGCCTCGCCGTCACAGGCTTTCTGGGGCAACTGGCGATCACCGAGGCCTTCCGCCACGGGCAGGCGTCGGTGGTGGCGCCGTTCGAATACACGGCCCTGGCCTGGGGCATGGGCCTGGACTGGGTGCTGTGGCAGACGGTGCCGGGCTATTCCACGCTGCTGGGCGGCGCCATCATCATCGGCAGCGGGCTGTACCTGGTGCGGCAGGAGCGTACGCAGGCGGTGGTGCCGCCCTGACCGGCCAGCCCCCCCACAGCACAACGCTGGAACGCGGCCCGCGCCCACGCAGGGCGCGGTCTTACAGCCACGCAGACCGCGTCGCAGTGCAATGGGCGATCAGCACTGCGGCACGCGCCGCGCAAGGAGATCGCATGACACAACACGCCACCATTGCAGGCCACGTCACTTACACCCCGGGCGACGGAGCACCGCTCACCATCCCCAAGGGCCCTGTGGAGCTTGAGCCCGCCAAGGACAGCACCACGCTGAGCTGGACCGCCGACAACGACGCCGTCGGCTCCGCGGCCATACCGCGCGACCAGTTCAACCAGTACGTGCGCGACGGCAAGATCCGGCTGGACAAGGACGCGCAAAAGTAAGAGGCTCACCAGGGCGGGCTGCGGCAGGCCGCACTCACGCTGCGGCGGCGCCCCAAGGCGCGCCGCCGTGGGCTGCTTTTCACAGCCACGGTGGTCTGCTGAAGCAGCACCAACCGCCCTTTTCAACGACTAGCCTTTGCCCCTATGCCTTCAGAAAACATCCTGCGGTTCTGGTTCGAAGAACTCAGCCCAGCCCAGCACTTCGCGCAGGACGACAAGGTCGACGACCTGATCCGCACCCGCTTTGGCGCCACGTGGGAGGCCGCGCGACTGGGAGAACTCTGGACCTGGCGCGACAGCGCCCGGGGCCGGCTGGCGGAAATCCTGGTGCTGGACCAGTTCTCGCGCAACATCCACCGCGGCTCGGCCCTGGCGTTTGCACAGGATGCCCAGGCCCTGACGCTCGCACAGGAGCTGGTGGCCAGCCGGCGCGATGCCGAGCTGCCCGTGGAGCAGCGCGCCTTTGCGTACATGCCCTACATGCACAGCGAATCGCTCACCATCCACGCGCAGGCCATGGCTTTGTTCAGCCAGCCGGGGCTGGAGCACAACCTGCAGTTCGAGCAGCGCCACCAGGAAATCCTGGCGCGCTTTGGCCGCTACCCGCACCGCAACGCGGCGCTGGGCCGCAATTCAACGCCCCAGGAAACCGCCTTTCTGGCGCAGCCCGGCTCGTCGTTCTAGGGACCGCGGCAGGGCCTGCACCAGCCAAGCCTGCGGGCCAGCTCCGGCGCGCAGCTACAGCTGGGCCGTGGCGCTGCCCACACCGTCGAAAGACACCACAACGCTGTCGCCCCGTTGGGCCTGCAGCAACCCCACCCAGGACCCCGTCGTCACGACCGTACCCGCAGGCACGGTCGCACCGCTGCGTGTGAGGTGGCGCAGCCACACCGGCAGCAGCCAGGCCGGATCGCCCAGCGGGTGCGTGCCCTGGCGCACCACCGGCGCCTGCGAGCCGATGCGCACCTCGCACGGCTGCGCGGCCCAGTCCCGCGCCGCGTAGGGCACCCACTCGCCGAGCACCAGCGCGCCGTGCGACTGCAGGTCGGCCAGGCGCAGCAGCGCGGGCGCGTCGCCGCCTTCCTGCCAGCGCGAATCCACGATCTCGATCGACACGGCCATCGCATCGACCCATGGGCCCGCGGTGGCCGGCGTCATGGCCGCGGCTTGTTCGGGCGACACGGCCCGGCCCAGGCGCAGCGCGATTTCGGCCTCGATGCCCGGCGTGTGGAACCGCATGTCTGCATAGTCGGCCGGGCTGGTGCGCACGCCCGCGGGCGGCAGCGGCGCATGCGTGAGCACCGCCTGGCGATGGGGCCCGCCGGACTTCCAGTGCTGCGCCGGGCCTGCCCGAAACCAGCCCATGCCCTGGGCCACAGCCTCCTGCGCTGCATAGGCCGCAGCCGCATCGCCCAGCGCCCCGGCCCACGGCAGGGCGATGGTGGTCTGGCCTGTTTGCCAGGCGGCGACCAGGGCGTGGGTCAATCCGCGGGTCGGGTCTTTGTCTGTCTGCATCTGATTCATCCCAGTATTTTGCAATCGCACGCAGCCTACAAAAAGCGCAGCCCGGGCCCGGGCCCGTGCCACCGTGCAAGGGCCCAAGGCGCGAAGCGACTCAGGGGGTCACTTAACTTAACTCTCCACCTTCACATTGCCATCCTTCACCACCTTGCCCCACTTGGCAATCTCGGTGGCGATGAAATCCTTGAACTTGTCGCGGGTGCCGCCGCCATCCTCGGCGCCGTAGGTGTCCATGCGCTCCTGCACATCGGGCATGGCCAGCACGGTGTTCACGTCGTGGTTGATCTTGTCCGCGATACCGGGCGCCAGCTTGCCGGGGCCGACCAGGCCATACCAGGTCGTGGCCTCGAAACCCTCGAAGCCCTGTTCCTGCATGGTGGGCACGCCCGGGTGCCCCTTGGCGCGCTTGGTGCGCGTCTGCGCCACGGCCGCCACCTTGCCGCTTTTGACATGCGGCGTGGCCGAGGTCATGGTTTCAAAGCAATACTGGATCTGGTTGCCCATCAGGTCGGCCAGCGCGGGGCCGCTGCCCTTGTAGGGCACGTGCAAGGCATCCACACCCGCCTGCAGCTTGAACATCTCCAGCGCCAGGTGCTGCGCAGAGCCCGGGCCTGCGGAGCCAAAGGTCACCTTGCCCGGGTTGGCCTTGCACAGGGCCACGAGTTCCTTCACCGTGAGCGCTTTTTGCGCAGGGCCCGCGATCAGCAGGTTGGGCGTTACACCCACCATCACGATGGGCACGAAGTCCTTTTGCGGGTCGTAGCGCAGCTTGGGCTGCAGGCTGGGCGCGAGCGCATGGCTGTTGATGTGCGCCATCAGCAGCGTGCTGCCATCGCTGGGCTGCTGCGCCACGTACTCGGCCGCCAGCACGCCGGCCACACCCGCCTTGTTCTCCACGATGACCGACTGCTTCCACAAGGTCGACAACTTGACCGCCACCACCCGCGCCAGCGCATCGGTGCCGCCGCCGGGCGGAAAGCCCACCACGATGCGCACCGGGCCGGTGGGCCACTCCTGCGCAAACAGGCGCGGGGCGCCGAGCGAGGCCGCCGCCGCGCCAGCGGACTGGATCAGGGAACGTCTTTTCATCATCGCTTGTCTCCTTCGTGGGCCCTGGTCGGTGCGGGCCGGGTTGAATGAACTCAGCAAAGCCAAGGCCCCTGCGGCGCGCGTGCAGTGCACGGCGGGCGGTGGGGACTGGAAAACACGGGATCGGTCGATGCGCTGCGGCCTCGGCAGACCGCCAGCGGGAGCGGAAAAATGCGCACATTCAGCAGCCGGCACCTCCCGCAGGCGCCGGCCGGTCCATCTGTCAGAACACGGCTGAACGAAAGCCGCAGGCTCAGGCCGCCTTCTTCAACGCTGCGGGCGCCGCATGGCTGGCGAAGTAGTCCATGCTGGCCTGCACGCCGCTGCCGGCCAAGGCCACGCCCGAGAGCTTGAGCCCCATCTCCACGCCCGCCACCATGGCGATCAGCGTGAGGTCGTTGCTGTCGCCCAGGTGCCCCATGCGGAACATGCGCCCCTTGAGCTTGCCCAGGCCCGTGCCCAACGACAAATCGAACCGCTGGTGGATGAGCCGGCGCAGGGCATCGGCATCCACGCCCTCGGGCGTGATCACACCGGTGAGCACGGGCGAATACACCGCCGGGTCGGCGCACTGGATGGGCAGGCCCCAGGCGTTGACTGCGGCGCGCACGCCCGCACCCCAGCGCTGGTGGCGCGCAAAGACGTTCGGGAGGCCCTCGGCCAGCAGCATGTCCAGCGCCTCGGACAGGCCGTACAGCAGGTTGGTGTTGGGCGTGTACGGCCAGTAGCCGTCCTTGTTCATCTCCACGATCTCGTCCCAGGCCCAGAAGGCACGGGGCAACGTGGCCTTCTTCGAGGCTTCGAGCGCGCGCGGCGACAGCGCGTTGAAGCTGATGCCTGGCGGCAGCATCAGGCCCTTTTGCGACCCGCTGATGGTCACGTCCACGCCCCACTCGTCGTGGCGGAAGTCGGCGCTGGCCAGGCCCGAGATGCTGTCCACCATCAGCAGCGCAGGGTGGCCTGCCGCGTCGATGGCCTTGCGCACCGACGCGATGTCGGAGGTCACGCCCGTGGAGGTCTCGTTGTGCACCACGCACACTGCGCGGATTGTGCGCTCGGTGTCCTTGCGCAGGCGGGCCTCGATCAGGTCGGCCTGCACGCCCCGGCGCCAGCCGCCGGCCAGAGGCAGGTGCTCGTCCTTGCCCTCCCAGGCCAGGAACTCGGTGGAGATGCCCAGGCGCGTGGCCATCTTCTGCCACAGCGAGGCGAAGTGCCCGGTCTCGAACATCAGCACGTGGTCGCCAGCGCTCAGGGTGTTGCACAGGGCTGCCTCCCACGCGCCGGTGCCCGATGCGGGGTAGATCGCCACCGGGTGCCGGGTCTGGAAAATCTTCTGGATGCCCGAGAGCACCTTGAGCCCCAGGCCACCGAACTCGGGCCCCCGGTGGTCGATGGTGGGCAGGCTCATCGCCCGCAGAATGCGGTCTGGGACCGGGCTCGGGCCCGGGATCTGCAGGAAGTGGCGGCCCGTAGGGTGAAAGTCGAGTTGCAGCATGGAGCGTCCTTTCTTTTTTCAGTTTTGCATGCAAAAACTGCTATTGCATGCGGGTATACCCCCAAATCAACAGGATTGTTCGGGTAATTTTTTGCATGCAAAATTCAAATCAACAATCACACCATGGCTGAAATCATTGAAATCTCCCGCCTCGCGCTGCATGACCAGGTCGCCGCGCGCCTGCGCACCATGCTGGTGGAGGGCCACATTGCGCCCGGTGCCAAGCTCAACGAGCGCGAGCTGAGCGAGCAGCTGCGCGTGTCGCGCACCCCGCTGCGCGAGGCCATCAAGCTGCTGGGCGCCGAAGGCCTGGTGGACCTGCTGCCCAACCGCGGCGCGGTGGCGGTCAAGCTGACCGAAGCCGACGTGGTCAACACCTTCGAGGTGCTGGCCACGCTCGAAGGCATGTCGGGCGAGCTCGCGGCCCAGCGCATCGGCGACGCCGAGCTGGCCGAGCTGCGTGCCCTGCACTACGAAATGATGGCCTGCTTCGCGCGGCGCGACCTGTCGGGCTACTACCGCATCAACGCCAGCATCCACACCGCCATCAACGAGGCGGCGAACAACCCGGTGCTCACGGCCACCTACCGCTCCATCAACGCCCGCGTGCAGTCGCTGCGCTTTCGCACCAACCAGAACGAGGCCAAGTGGAAGCTGGCCGTGGCCGAGCACGAACAGATGATCGAAGCCCTGGCCGCGCACGACGCCGAGGCCATGCGCCGCGTGCTGGTGGCTCATGTGCAGCGCAAGCGCGACACCGTGCTGGAGCTGCTGCGCGCAGGCGAGATCTATCCATTGAGACGCCAAGCCCCCACCTAGGACCCCACTCCATGCGCATCGAACCCGCCAGCAGCCTGCAGCCAGCCGGTACCACCCTGCCCCCCAACGAGACCTGCGAGGCGCTGGCGCGGCGCTTGGCGGCAGAGACCGAGGGCGAGGTGCTGTTCGATGCCGGATCGCGCGGGCGCTACGCGACCGATGCCTCCATCTACCAGATCATGCCGGCCGGCGTGCTGGTGCCGCGCACCGAGCGCGACATCGCCACCGCCATCGACATTGCGCGCGACCTGATGGTGCCCGTGCTGCCGCGCGGCGGCGGCACCAGCCAGTGCGGCCAGACCACGGGCGCGGCGCTGGTGATCGACAACAGCAAGCACTTTCGCAAGGTGCTGGCGCTCGATGCCGAGGCCCGCACCGTCACGGTGGAGCCGGGCATCGTGCTCGACCACCTCAACGCCCAGCTCAAGCCCCACGGCCTGTGGTACCCGGTGGATGTGTCCACGAGTGCCCAGGCCACGCTGGGCGGCATGGCGGGCAACAACTCCTGCGGCTCGCGCTCCATTGCGTACGGCAACATGGTGCACAACGTGCTGGGTGCGAGTGCCTGGCTGAGCGATGGTGAGCTGGTGGACTTCGGCCCGCTGGCCACGCTGGGCCCGCGCGCCAGCGCCATAGCGCAGCACGTGCACGCCCTGGCCCAGCAGCACCGCAGCGAGATCGCCGAGCGCTGGCCCAAGGTGATGCGCCGCGTGGCGGGCTACAACCTCGACATCTTCGACAACCAGAGCGAAAAGCCCTACACCGCCGATGGGAGCGTGAACCTGGCGCACCTGCTCATCGGCTCCGAAGGCACGCTGGCCTACACGCGCAGCCTGACGCTCAAGCTCAGCGAGCTGCCGCGCGCCAAGGTGCTGGGCATCGTGAACTTCCCGAGCTTCCACAAGGCCATGGACTCGGCGCAGCACATCGTCAAGCTCGGCCCCACGGCGGTGGAGCTGGTGGACCGCACCATGATCGAGCTGGCGCTGGCCAACCCGGCCTTTCGCCCCACGGTGGAAACCGCCCTTATCGGCAAACCCGAGGCGATCTTGCTCGTGGAATTCTCGGGCGCCGACAAGGCCGCGCTGCTGCCGCAACTGCGCCAACTGGTGGAGCTGATGGGCGACCTGGGCATGCCCGGCAGCGTGGTCGAGATGCCCGACGAGGCCCCGCAGAAGAACCTGTGGGAGGTGCGCAAGGCGGGCCTGAACATCATGATGAGCCTCAAGGGCGACGGCAAGCCCGTGAGCTTCATCGAAGACTGCGCCGTGCCACTCGAACACCTGGCCGAGTACACCGACGGCCTGACCGAAGTGTTCGCCAAATACGGCAGCCGCGGCACCTGGTACGCGCATGCCTCGGTGGGCACGCTGCACGTGCGTCCCATCCTCGACATGCGCACCGATGGCGCCGCCAAGATGCGCGCCATTGCCGAGGAGGCCAGCGCCCTGGTGCGCAAGTACAAGGGCGCCTTCAGCGGCGAGCATGGCGACGGCCTGTGCCGCGGCGAGTGGATCGAATGGCAGTTCGGCCCGGCGATCAACGAGGCGTTCCGCGCCATCAAGAACCACCTGGACCCGATCGGCCTGTACAACCCCGGCAAGATCATCGACCCGCCCAAGATGGACGATGGCGCGCTGTTCCGCTTCGCGCCCGCCACGGCGCCCAAGCCCTACAAGCGCATCCCCCTCACGCCCGTGCTCGACTGGTCGGCCTGGAACGTGCAGGCCGACCCGGTGACCGAGGTGACCACCGCCCCCGGCACCGGCGGCGACGTGACCGGCGGCTTCGCCAAGGCCGTGGAGATGTGCAACAACAATGGCCACTGCCGCAAGTTCGACGCCGGCACCATGTGCCCCAGCTACCGCGTGACACGCGACGAGCAGCACTTGACGCGCGGCCGCGCCAATACGCTGCGCCTGGCCGTGTCGGGCCAGCTCGGGCCCGACGCCTTTACCAGCGAGGCGATGCACGACACCATGGACCTGTGCGTGGGCTGCAAGGGCTGCAAGCGCGACTGCCCCACGGGCGTGGACATGGCCAAGATGAAGGTCGAGTTCCTGGCCCACTACAAGCGCAAGCACGGCCACACGCTCAAGGACAAGCTGGTCGCCCACCTGCCCACCTATGCGCGCACGGCCAGCCATTTCGCCTGGCTGCTCAACCTGCGCAACACGGTGCCCGGCGCCGCCTGGCTGGGCGAAAAGCTGCTGGGCTTTTCAGCCCAACGCTCGCTGCCCGCATGGCGCAGCGACACCTTCTGGCGCCGCCACGACAAGGCGCTGTTCAGCAGCCAGGCCGACACCATTGCCGCCGCACAGGCTGGCCGCAAGGCCGCCGTGCTGTTCGTGGACACCTTCAACGGCACTTTCGAGAGCGAGAACGCCCTGGCCGCCGCGCGCGTGCTGCACGCCGCAGGCTACGTGCTGCACACGGTGGAAAAAGCCGGCGGCCACCACTGCTGCGGCCGCACCTATCTGGCCACCGGCATGGTCGACGAAGCCAAGGCGCGCGCCGGTGCGCTCATCGACGCCCTGCTGCCCCTGGCCCAGGCCGGCATCGCCATCGTGGGCCTGGAGCCGTCGTGCCTGCTCACCCTGCGCGACGAGGCCCTGGTAATGGGCCTGGGCGACAAGGCCGTGACGGTGTCCCAACAGGCCCTGCTGTTTGAAGAATTCCTCGCCCGCGAAGCCAAGGCAGGGCGCTTCGCCCCATCCCTCCAGCCCGCAGGCCGACCCATCCTGCTGCACGGCCACTGCCACCAGAAGGCCTTCGGCGCCGTGCCCCCCATCCTGGAGGTGCTGCGCCTGATTCCCGACGCCAAGCCCGAGCTCATCGAAAGCTCCTGCTGCGGCATGGCCGGCAGCTTCGGCTACGAGGCATCGCACTACGAGGTCTCGATGCAGATGGCCGAAGCCGCGCTGCTGCCCGCCGTGCGCAAGAATCCCGATGCCATCGTGGTGGCGGATGGAACCAGTTGCCGGCACCAGATCGCGGACGGCGCGCAGCGCGAGGCGGTGCATGTGGCGCGGCTGCTGGACCGGCTGCTGACGTAGCAAGCAGTGACGCAGCCGAGGCTGCGAGCGTGGCAGTCCATAGAAGACGAACGCATGGACATTCGGGCTGGCCGCACCTAGTATTCGGTTTTTCCGACCCGAATACGCCATGCTGAATTACCGCCACCTTTACACTTCCTGGATGGTTGCCAAGGAAGGCGGATCTGACACCAGAACGCTGCAATATTTATAGATCAATCCACCCATGCACAAGCTGTCCCATGCCATCTCCGGATCCTGGGTGCCCTACTCGCATGGCGCTGTCTACAGCGTCGTGCCGTCAGGCGAAGGAGAAAAACTTCTGGCGGGTATACCCGCTAGCGATTGGAGACCGTTTGAGCGTCTGGTCAGCAGCCTGGAGCCCCCTTACCTGCTTCTCTACGTACTGCATACACCTCGGGGCGAGGGGGACGCAGGCCGCTATCAGAGCCCGGCCTTGTCACCACTGCAGTTTCAGAAATTCATACAGCGGTTCGGCAGCTATCTGTCATCTGACGCGCGGTTCGATATCTGGGCTCATTCCCCGACAGAGAAGGCAACGATCGTCTGGGACAGGCATGACCAGTTGTTCGCCTACGGCCCTATTGCAAAGTATTCAGCAGTACTGGATGCACTGGGGTTTAGCCATGGTGACGCAGGTATATCGCTCGCTCACCAGCACCACTACCGCCCGGAATCCGATGCCACCGCACACGATATCCTGCGCAGCCTTCCTTGGACGCACTCACCATTGCGGCCCGAGGACGAACAGTGAAAGAGGCGTCCAAGCTTTGCTGATATGCAAGGCATCAGCCGGCGGAGTAACAGCCATTGGATTGAAATTGAGCATGCGAACCCGGAATAGACACCATACCCAGACGAACCTAGTATTCGGTTTTTTCGATCCGCGAACCCCATGCTGAACTACCGCCACCTCTACTACTTCTGGATGGTTGCCAAGGAAGGCGGCTTTGCCCGCGCCGCAGACCGGCTGGAGATGGCGGTGCAGACCATCAGCGCCCAGGTGCGTGATCTGGAAAAGGCACTGGGCCACCAGCTGCTCAAGCCGTCCGGGCGCGGCGTTGCGTTGACCGAGGCGGGCCAGGCGGCCTATGCGCGGGCCGAAGAGATCTTTCAGCTGGGCCAGAGCATTCCGGACGAGGTGCGGGAAGCCGCCAGTGCCAAGGTGGCGCGGCTGTCGGTGGGGCTGTCGGACGGCATCTCCAAGCTGGCGGCGCATGCTTTGCTGGAGCCGGTGCTGGGCACGCCCCACCTGCGCCTGGTGTGCCACGAGGGGGAGTTCGACGAGCTGCTGTCGGAGCTGGCCCTGCACCAGCTCGATGTGGTGCTGGCCGGGCAGGCGGCGCCGCGCAACCCGAACCAGCGCTTGTCCAGCGAACGCATCGCGCGCTCTGCCCTGCAGTGGTACGGGCCGGCGTCGCTGGTGCGCAAATCTGCACGTGACCATTTTCCGCAGTCGCTGCAGGACCTGCCGGTGCTGCTGCCCACCGCCCACTCACCCCTGCGCGCCACGCTGGACCACTGGTTCGAGGATATCGGTGTCCGGCCCCGCATCGTGGGCGAGTTCGAAGACAGCGCCTTGCTGGCCGTGTTCGCCGCCCGGGGACTGGGCGTGTTCCCGGTCAGCCAACTGGGCGCGCAGGATGTGGGGCTGGTGCGGGGCCTGCGCATGCTGGGCGACTGCCCCGGCATCAGTGAAGAAGTGCACGCCATCTGGTCGCGCCGCGGGCAGCACCACCCGCTGGTTCGGCAGATGGTGGACTCCGCGCGCGGTGCTTAGCGGGTGCATGACGGCGGCGGCGGGGGCATCGGCAGGCCGCTGCAGCCCGCCCCACGGTTGCCTCAGCCCTGCGCTGGCAGCTTGCTGACACGCCACTGCGTCAGCGCCGCCCGCATGATCCAGGCTTCTTCCGCGGCCACGTGGCTGTCCGCCATGGCAGCGGCGTCGGCGAAGTACAGCACCTTGTGTTGCAGGTCCGGCTCCGTCACTTCCGCCATCACGGCGTCCAGTGTGGCCTGGTCGATGCTGCCGGTGAGCACGCGGCGCTCGTGTGCGGCCATCAGCAGGTCTTCGCACAGGGTGTTGAGCACCTGGGCGAAGCCGCCGGGTGCCAGGCCGATTTGTCGCTCGATGTCCTGGCCGTACAGGGCTTCCAACTCCTGGCGGCTGACGTTGCCGTCGGATATCAGCAGCAGGGCGACGATACGGGCTGCTGCTTCGGGGCTGTTGTGGGAATAGCTGCGCATGGTTCTTCCTTGTCGATGGGGTGGTTGTTCAGGACGCATGGGGTCATGCCAGACGGCATGGCGAAGGCGGGCCGCAGGCCCGCCGCTTCAATCGCGGTAGCGGTAGCGGCGGCGCGTGTTGTCACGCTGGGATGCAGGGACCCGCAGGGGGACCAGTGCCGGTGCACGCAATGCACCGTACCGTTGCGACCATTGCCAGACCCGTTGCAGCACCTGGGCGCGCAGCGCATTCAGCAGTGAATGGACGAACATCAATCGCTTCATAGGTACCTTGTCGTGGTTGAACAAGGCTTGAATGTGCGGTTGCAGGCACGATTCAAGAAGCAGGTTTTCTATGAGTCATGCATCGGTGGAACCGAACCTGACCTCAATGCCGGACTTTGGCGGCATCCGCCGACGGGCGCTTCAAAGGCGGCCTGCAGAGCAGTATTGCCGTGGGCAGCCCATGGCCCGTGCCCCTGTGCGCAAGCCCCTTTCGGCGAGACGGCACGCCGATGGATTGCATGCCTGTGCCGCCCCAACGCCAGACAGCACAGAAGGCACAGGCAGGCCGCTGGGTGGACAGCGCTGGCAGCGCGCCCACCTCGCCTGCGCAGCGCCGGCCTTCAGATGGGCCGTGTCAGATAGACAGCCTCGCGCCCCACGATGGGCTCGCGCGTGGGCATCAGCACCGTGCAGTCGTCGCACAGCGCGCGAATCTCGTGCGGTCCGTCAGTCGCGATGAGTGCGCCCTTGGCAAACACTTCAAAGCCCTGGATGGGCCGCGCAAAGCGAAAGTCGGGCGTGCGCACCATGCAGGTCTCCAGCAGCTCGTAGCGGCGCTGGGGGCCGGGCGCCGGGCGGCCCCCAGGCGCGTCGATGAGGCCGAAGTGGGCCAGAAAATCGAGCGCCACCGCCGTGGCCATGTCGGCCGCGGACTGCAAAAAGTGCTGCCCGCACTCGACCACCAGGGCCACGCCTTGGCTGTCGGCCAGGCCGTGGCGGCCATGCTGGATGAGCGGCGTGCCTGAGCCCAGGCCACTGGGCATGACCAGGTGCACCGGCGGGCGGCCGATGGACAGCGCCACGTCCGCATTGCGCTGGTAGGCCGGATAGACCCAGAAGGGCTCCACGTCCTGGCTGGTGGAGTGGATGTCGAGAATTTGGTCGGCCGCGGCCACCACGGGGCGCAGGGCGCGGGCGCGCAGCAGCTCGGGGCTCTCGGCCGTGCCGTCGAGCTCGGTGGCGGACCAGATGCGGTTGAGGTTGTGCACCAGCTGGCGGCTCTCGAACGGGCGGCTCTGATCGAACGACTCGTACGCCGCCACGTTGGCAAAGCTGATGGTGAGCGTGCCGATGCGGGGTCGCACGCCGCTGTCGAGCAGGTGCGTGGCGGCCACCATGCCGCAGATCTCGTTGCCGTGCGTGAGCGCATTGATCAGCACGTGGGGGCCGGGTTGGCCCGACTCAAAGCGGTGCACGTAGTCGATACCAACATTGCCCTGGCGATAGGCAGACAAATCGCGCGGCAGGACTTCAAAGGCGGGAAGGTTTTGGCTCATGGGATGGTGATGCTAAGACAACACATGATTGTGTCCCCAATGGCCGGACAGCGCACGCGACCACATCAAAGACCGCGAGCGAAAAATGCAAGCGCCTGCCACCAGCCACTGCAGCAGCGGGCGATGGGGCGATGTACCATGCCCGCCAGTTCCTGGTACCGGTCTGACGCCCTCCCTCGCCTATGCCCATGCCCATTGCCCGAATTTGCCCGCTGGCCGACGTGGCCACCCATTTGCCCGCCGACAGCTCGATCAGCGAGCGCCTCCGGCACGAGCCCGGCGAGCTGGACCACGAGCTGGTGCTCTACCTGCAGGGCGATGTGACGGTCTCGGAGCTGCACCTGAATGCCCCGCTCGACAGCGACCACCCGCTGCACGCATTGGTTGCGGGCGCAGCGCAGGGGGGCGAGACGCCGTACCTCGTGCTCATCGACGGCAGCCTTCAGATCGGCGGCGCCCTCACAGCCGAGGACGATGGCGCCGCAGCGCACCTGGTGGTGCTGGGCAGCGCACACCTGCGCAACGCGGTGCTGGCCGGGTCGCTGCTGTACGTGCGTGATGCCCTGGTGGTGGACGACCTGCTGTGGGGCGACGGCAGCGACGGCGCGCTGCAGGCGTCTGGCGGCCTGCAGGCGCGTGTGGCGCTGTTCACGGACGATTTCACGGTGCAGGTGCAGGGCCCCGAGCAGGTGGAGTTTTTGATGGACGAGGTGCGGGGCGTGGCGCACCGCGCGGAGTTTGGCCGCGAGATCGTGGGGGCTATCTTCCCCGACGAGTTCCATGACGGCATCGACGCCGGCGAAGACGGCCTGCACCCCATGCTCGACCGCGAACGCGTTCTGGCCGCGGTGCGTGCAGGCGACAGCGCCACCCGCACGAGCGAGGAGATCAACGCCCAGTGGCCCGTCGCCCAGGACCTGTGCGCGGACGATGCCATCAGCGTGGAGAACATCTTGGCGGTGGTGCGCACCCCGGTGATTGCGCACAAGGAGCACAAGGCCTACGGCTGGTTCCAGCAGACCGACTTCTCGGTCTGCCAGCGGCATGTGGACGACGATGGCGACCAGCGTGACGACAACGTGTTCATCACCGTCTGGAAGACCTGGGACTTCTATCTGTCGGTGGACATGGCGCGCACCCCGCAAGGGCTGCTGTCCCGGCTGGCGGCTGCCGTGCTGCGCCGGCCCGTCACCACCACGCCTGTGCTGACGCTGGTGTACCGCCCTTACACCGACGGCGAGCCCGGCGAGTGGCAAGCGCTGGCACCCGACTCCGCCGCCGAGGCATGGACCGCCTGCCAGACCGCTTGGCGCGGCGTGCTCGACTACGTGCGCAAGACCGTGGGCCAGCACCGGGCCCGCTACCCGCTCTACCAGCGGCTGCAGGCCGAACTGACCCCTCGGCAGATCGAGGACTTCACCAGCCTGCCCGTATTCACCGAGCGCTACAACGACTGGTGGGACAGCGACAAGAACGGCCACTGGCAGGATGAGGTGTGGGTGGGCGCGCGCCAGCCCTGCATGCACGACGGCGAGCCCTGGGGACGGGCGCTCAAGTTCAGTTGGGAGAACGGCAGCCCCGCGCCGGGGGACGACGACGACAACGCCCACAGCGTCTACCAGATCGATGTGGACGAAGCCCGCGAGGGGCCGGCGTTGGTCGAGTTCACCCACGCGCAGCGCCAGAACGAAGCGCGCGTGGCCTTGCCGCGCGGCGCTGCCGACCACATGGCGCGCCTGCTGCGCTTTTACCGGCTGGTGCAGGCCCGTCTGCGTGACGAGCATCAGCGCGAGCAGGCCCGCGATGCTGAAGCCCGCCGCATCGAGGCTGCGGTGCATTTGCTGGCGGTGCCGCCCCTGGCGCCGGATGTGCCGGACGCAGCGATCTTCCCGCTGGAGCTGATGACACTGTCTGAACAATGGCAGGCCGACGGGCAGGCCTATGTAGCGGCCATCCGAGCCCATCAATTGGCCATGGATGCCCAGGCGCTTCGCGGTGACGACGAGGACGATGCGGTGGAAGTCACTGGTAGTGACGGCGAGCACGACGAGCAAGAGTCACAAGAGGCAAAAGAGTCACAGAACGAGGAAGATGCCCTGCCCTCCGACCCGCGCAAGGCAACAGCCCCCACGGTGCTGCAGCTTGCACGCGTGGTTTACGCCCAGGCGGACGAAGACCTGGCGGAGCGGTTTCGCCAGCGCTTCGCCTTTGCGCCGGATGCCTACGTCAAGCGCGCCGCCAACGCCGGTCGTTTCATCGGACCGGTGATCGCCCTGGACGACGGCCGGGTGCTCGCCCGCATCGGCCCGGCGTATGACGATACCGCGCACTGGGTGGCGCTGCACGGCATGCGCCACACGGCGCTGACGCTGCTCCGTGGCCTGGGCCGGTCCCATGACCGGCAGGTCTTTGCGCAGAGCGACGGCCAGCAGGTCACCACGCACCTCGGCTTTGAAGGCCCGGTGATTGCGCGCTTCGATCTGCCGCGTGGCAACGAGGGGCTGCCTCCCGAAGTGGCTGTGGCCGCGGGCCCGCTGGGACAGCGCTGCGATGAGCTCATCCCCTTCAACGACGGACAGCGTGTGCTGCTGCTCAACCCCACCGGCGTGTACCTGCTGACCGCGGCGGGCAGCGGCACGGGCGTGCAGCGCTTGCACCCGCAGACCTTCGAGGAAGAGGGCCCCTACACGTGGCCCAAGAACCAGATGGACGACGAGGTGGGTGGCCAGACCATCACCACGCTGGCGCTGGACATGCTGCACATGGCACTGTCGCGCGATGAGCGCCACATTGCGGTGGGCGACCAGGACAGCCGCCACATCCTGCTTGACGCACGAGGGGCGGTAGTGGCGGAGTACGACACGTTGTCGTCCTATCCGCACCACGCCGCCTTCTCGCACGACAGCACGCGCCTGTTCGCCAACTCGTGCCACATGTACTGGGGTGCCACGTTATCGGCGTCAGTCGACCACCCACCGCTGCAACCTGCGGGGTCCGATCAGTTGGAGACACCGCCGCTGGACGAGAGCTGCCGCGTGTACGCATCGGTCACCGAACCCGGACTGGTGATCCTGGGCGACGCCGACGGCTACCTGCACGCCATCGGCGACGACGGCCGCCCGCTGTGGCGCCACCACATCGGCAGCACCATCAGCGGCATCGACATATCGCCCGACGGCAACACGCTGTGTGCGGCCAGCTACGGGGGCTACCTGGTGCAGCTGGAGCGCAGCGAGGCGGGCATGGACCTGTACTCCATCGGCACCTCGCCGTATGTGGAAACCAGCCGCTGGATCTTCTGGAAGGACGAAGCAACACCGCTGCGCTGGTGAGCCTGGGGCCGCCGCTGGGCACAGACGTGCTCGTGGCGCAGCGGCCCTCCCCATCGATCCCCCTTACTGCAGCACCAGCTCCACGCGGCGGTTCTTGGCCCGGCCGTCTTCGGTGCCGTTGTTGGCCACGGGTGCCAGCGAGGCCACCCCGTTGCCCACCAGGCGGTTGCCGGCGATGCCGTAGTCCTTGGCCAGCACGGCGGCCACCGCGTCGGCCCTGCGCTTGGACAGGGCCAGGTTGCTGTCAAAGCCGCCCACGCTGTCGGTGTGGCCCACCACATGCAGCTTGACAGCCGGCTCGGCCTTCAGGAAAGCCGCGATCTGGTCGAGCGAGGGCTTGGACTCGGGCTTCACGTCCGCCTTGCCGGTGTCGAACAGGATGCCGTAGATGGCGACCTTGCCGCTTGCGGTGATGGACTTGCCGATGTCGGACGCGCTGACCACCACCATGTTCTGCTCCATGGCCTTGGTCTCCAAAATGTCCACCGCCATGTACGCGCCCTGCCGGGACTTGTACGTCGCGTCTTCCTTGGGCCAGTCGACGGCCACCAGGCGCACCGTGGTGCTGCCCTTCTGGAAGGTGCCGGTGCGCACGGTTCCGGCATCGGCCGCGTACATCACGTATTCGCTGCGGTTGTTCTTGATGAAGTCGCGCTGGCCGCTGCTGAAGTTGGCCAGGAAGTTGGTGTAGTTGCCCGCTGCGCTGTCGCGCGTGGAGTCGTACAGCGCGGTGAAGCCGTTGGCCGCGAGGTCGTTGGCATAGTTGCGGTACAGCTCCAGCGACCGCGTGGCGCCCGGCGCCTCGTACCAAAGGCGGGTGAGTTTGCCCTCCAGCGCCAAAGGCGGCTTCACGTATTGCCGCTTGTTGGTCTGCAGGTCGAACTCCTTGAAGGTGGAGGTCTGGAACTCCACCGCTTCGAAATTGCGCACCTCGTAGCCGACGATGGTGCTGCCGCCAAACCGCTTCACGGCCGGGTGGTCCTTGGCGCCAGCGAGGTCCTGGGCGCTGGCGGGCATGTGGCTGGCCACGGCCAGGAACCCGAGGCACAGCGATGCGCCCCATTGACGAAACAGCCGCATGGTCATGAACATTCTCCGGTTGGAACTGGCGTGGGCCCTGTGGCGCCCTCTTGCGCCCTCGTGCGCCCGGTGGGGTGCTGCGCCGCGTCGGCGAGGCCCGGCCATCATAGGGGAGCCCCTGGCGGCGCGCCATGCAGAGAATGTGCAGAAGCGGCCGGCAGCGGCGTTTGCGCGCAAAAGTTCACGCTCGACGGCATTAAAAATGCGGGCCCGGTCCTTCCTTGGCGAGCGTGTCCTGCGCATTGCGCAGCGGGCAGACCTTGAGCGACAGGCACCCGCAGCCGATGCAGCCGTCCAGCTGGTCGCGCAGTGCGGTGAGTGTGCGGATGCGTTCGTCCAGGTCCTCGCGCCAGCGTTGCGACAGCCGCCGCCAGTCGGCCACCGTGGGCGTGCGGCCCGCGGGCAGGGCCTGCAGCGCGTCGCCAATAGCCGCCAGCGGCACGCCCATGCGCTGGGCGACCTTGATCACCGCGACCCGGCGCAGCACCGACCGGGGGTAGCGCCGCTGGTTGCCCGCGCTGCGCAGGCTGTCGATCAAGCCCCGCGCCTCGTAGAAATGCAGGGCCGACACCGCCAAGCCGCTGCGGCGGGCGACCTCGCCCACGGACAGGTCGGCCGCCATGTCCACCGGGGTGTCGACAAGGGAATCGTCGTGTTGCATGCGTTGGCCTTTCATCGGTGCTTGACCTCAACTTAACCTGAGGTTTGATACTAGCAGCTGTTTCCCTTCAGATCAGGACACCCCGTGCCGCCCATCGCTTCGCGCCTCATGCCAGATCACGCCGCACACATCGTGCACATCAACCCCGAAGGCCTGTACGACCCCGCGCCCAACGGCTACACGCATGTGGTGGCGGCGCCGCTGCACGGCCGCACCGTCTTTGCCGCGGGCCAGGGCGGTGAAAACGCAGCGGGCGAGTTGCCGGCGGGTTTTGCCGCGCAGCTGGACCAGACCCTGTCCAACATGCAAACCGCACTTGCCGCGGCGGGCGCCACGGTGCACGACGTCGTGCGGCTCACCCTGCTGGTGGTTGACCACACCGAAGCGCGCCTGGCAATGTGGACGGACGCGGCGCGCAGCGTGTGGAAGGACGGCCCCGCCCCCGCCTGCACACTGATACCCGTGCCGCGACTTGCGCTGGACGGCATGCTGGTGGAGGTCGAAGCAACCGCCGTGGTGGTGCCACCGGCGCCGCCAAACTGACGGGCCCGCAAGCCGGTGCGCATCTGCCGCACCATCGCGCGCCCGTGCCCCGGGCCTTGCAGGCGCCGGACGTGTTACGCGTGGGGCGTCAACGGCCGGTGATTACCGCTTTGTGCCTGGGGGCCTGCATGCCGTCAGCAGGTCACACGCACAAAGGGCCTGCAAAGCGCTGCCCCGGCCTTCAAACGCCCTCGGTTGTGGCGTACCATCGCGCGCAGTGGTCGCATACCGAGACCCATAAAGGAGGACCCATGGCCAAAGGTGAACAGCGCAGCAACAAGATGGCGAAGAAGCCCAAGAAGGACACGTCGATTCCCAAGGAGTCGCACGGATCCGACCGTCCCATGCCCCCCGTGACGGCAGTGCTGCCACGCGGCAAGGACAAGAACAAGTAACCGCCAAGCGCAGCCGCCAGTCCCGCGCTGCGGGGCTGAACGCACAACGGCCCCCAGTGCCTTGCGACCTGCTCTCAGGTTGCAAGGCACTGGGGGCCGTTTTCATGGGGGTCAGGCCGCGTTACTCGCGGGCAGTCGTGCCAGCCAGTCCTCCTGCGGCTCAGGCCGGCCAAAAAGGTAGCCCTGGTAGATGATGTCGGGCGCGCGTTGGCGCAAGAAGTCGGCCTGCTCGCGCGTCTCGACCCCTTCGGCCACGACACGCAGGCCGAAGTGGCGCGCTACCGACAAGATGCCCTCCACCAGCACGCCGTCGTCGGCGTTGGTGGGAGCCTCGTGCACGAACGAGCGGTCGATCTTGAGCTCCTGGATCGGCAGTCGCTTGAGGTACGCGAGCGATGAATATCCCGTGCCGAAGTCGTCCAACGAGAATTCGACGCCCAGGGCCGCCAACTCGCGCATCTTGGCCACGGCCTCGTCGAAGTCGTCGATCACCAGGCCCTCCGTCACCTCCAGCGTGAGCAGCGAGGGGTCCGCGCCCGAGGTGGCGAGGATGTCGCGCAATTGCGGGATAAAGTTGGTCTGGCGGAACTGCCGCGCGCTCAGGTTGACCGACAGCTTGAGGCGCCGCTCATGCATGGCCGGCTGGGCCAGCAGCGCGCAGGCATGCGTCAGCACCCAGGTGCCCAGGCCCACGATCAGATCGGATTCTTCGGCAATGGAAATGAAGGCGCCGGGTGCCAGCAGCCCGTCGCGCGGATGCTGCCAGCGCACCAGCACTTCGGCCCCGGTAAGCCAGCCGTTCACGTCCACCTGCGACTGCAGGAACAGCCGCAGCTCGTCGGCCGCAATGGCTTGGCGCAGCGACCGCTCCACCTGGAACCGCTGCTCCGCCGCCTCACCCATGCCTTGTTCGAAAAAGGCGGATCGCCCGCCCCCGGCCTGCTTGGCCCGGTGCAGCGCGGTGCCTGCACGGCGCAGGGCCTCGTGCGGCGAGTCGGCGGCGTTCTGGGGGTAGAGGGTGATGCCGATGCTGGCACCGAGCTGCGCCTCTTCGGCGCAGCCTTCGAGCCGCATGGGCTGCAGCAACAAGGCCTGCAGTTGCTCGGCAAAGGCCAGCGCGCGGCGGCTGGCCTGGGGCGGCAGCAGGCCCAGGTCGTGCAGCACGATGGCGAATTCATCGCCCGCCACGCGCACCAGCAGCCCGTGCGCAGGCAGCATTTGCGACAGGCGCAGGGCCACGGCCTGCAGCAGGCGGTCGCCCATTTCGCTGCCACGCGCATCGTTGAAGATGGTGAAGCGATCCAGGTCCAGCAGCACCAGCACATGCAGCGGCTGCGAGCCCACGCCGCCCCGCCAGCGCAGCGCGGTGAGGCGCTCGACCAGCATGGTGCGGTTGGGCAGGCTGGTCAGGGCGTCGAAATGCGCCAGCCGGTGGATCTCGGCAGCTGCGCGTCGGCGCTCGGTGACGTCCTGCTTGATCTCCACATAGTGGGTGATGTGGCCGTCGGGCTGGCGAATGGGGGCCACCACCACGGCTTCGACGATCTCCGCGCCGTCCTTGCGGCGGTTGACCTGCTCACCCACCCAGTTCTCGCCGCGCGCCAGCGTGTCGCGCAGGCTCACCCACTGCACCAGCGTCATGCCGTTGTTCGACACGTACGACGACGATTGCCCGATGACCTCGTCCTGCGCAAAGCCGGTGCGGGTGAGGAAGGCGGCGTTGACGTACTCGATGCGGCCTTCGAGGTCGGTGATGGCGATGCTCTCGGGGCTTTGCTCCACGGCGCGCAGCAGCTTGCGCAGCTCGGCATCGCGCGTGGCCAGGCTGGAGGCGGTCTGCTGCGCTTCCCGCACGCGGCGCAGGTAGCTGCGGCGCGACAGCAGCGTGGCGGCGGCCGTCACGGCCAGCACGCCGCTGAGGTAG
Source organism: Acidovorax sp. LjRoot194 (assembly GCF_964253015.1). Taxonomy (NCBI): domain Bacteria; kingdom Pseudomonadati; phylum Pseudomonadota; class Betaproteobacteria; order Burkholderiales; family Comamonadaceae; genus Acidovorax; species Acidovorax sp. LjRoot194. Next base: position 4,179,145 of record NZ_CAXUQB020000001.1, read on the forward strand.
GCCACGTACGCGGCCAGGTTGCCGTAGCGGGCCGGGGGCATGTAGTTGTTGAGGTCGGCCCACACGAACACGATGAACAGCAGGCCCGTGGCCCCCGTGAGCCACAGGGTGTAGCGCGCCCCCAGCACCCAGCCGGCGACCACGATGATGACCGGGAAGTTCAGCAGGCTGGGCCCGCGCAGGCCGCCGTTGCTGGCCGACAGCGCCGCCACCACGGCCCATACGCCCCACACCAGCACCAGGCCCGCCTGGTGCCAGCGCCGCAGATGGCCCAGCAGCACAGCCACCGCGCCCATGACGCCCACGCCCAGGTTCAGCAGCACGCGGGCCCAGGGCAAGGGCTCGTCGAGCAGCAGCAGCGCGGCGATCATGGTGCCGGTGATGGCGACCGTCCACGAGCCGGCGCGCACGAGCTGCTGGCTCGTGACGTCGTCGTGGGGGCGGTGCGAAGAAGAGGCGGCTGAGGGCATGGTCAATGAAGTGACAACCTTTGCGGCATGGTAACGCTATCCATGGGCCGCAACGAGTCAGCCATCGCCGTCAGATTTGAGAGGTGCTGTCAGCCCTTCCCCGCTCTGCGGCCAGGGAAAACCCTTTGGCACAGTCCATCGCGGGGCCTGTACGGCCCCGCTGGGGCCGCACGGTCTCGGCCAGTGTGGTGCTGGCGTGCACCAGCCCGTGCAGCACTGCCACCCAGGGCGCTACGAGGGCGTCTGAACGCCCGCCACCTTCACCACCCGGCGCCAGCGCTCGATTTCCTTGCGGATGAAGTCGGTGTAATCCGCGGAGCGTGATGCCACGACCACCAGGCCCTGGGCTTCCAGCTGCTTGCGGATCTCGGTGGCCTTGAACGCGCTGTCCATTTCTTTTTCAATCCGGGCCACCACGGCGGGAGGCGTGCCGGCGGGGGCGGAAATGCCCACCCACGATACGGCCTTGAAGCCGGGGTAGCCTGCCTCGGAAATGCTGGGCACATCGGGGAGCTGCGGGTTCCGGAACAGGCTGGTGACGGCCAGCGCACGCAGCTTGCCGCTGCGCACATGGGGCGCCACCGCGTCCAGGTTGGTGAACATCATGCCGGCCTGGTTGGCCATGACCGCATCCAGGGCAGGCTTGGCGCCGGTGAACGGCACCCCGGTGAGCCCCAGCGTCGTGCAATTACGGGTGCCTGAGGCCCCGTTCACGCACGTGCTGATGGTTTGCTTGAGCAGTTCCATCGCCAGATGCCCCGACGAGGCATGCACCTGCGCATAGGTCAGCTTGCCCGGCTGGGCCTTGCCGACGGCAATCAGCTCCTGCAGCGACTTGAGGGGCGACGCCGCGCCCACCACCAGCACATTGGGGCCTTCGGACAACTGGAAGATGTGCACGAAGTCCTTCAAGGAGTCGTAGTCGAGCTGGGGGTTGAGCGCATGGCTGATGGCGTTGGTGCCCACGCCCGACAGCACCAGCGTGTAGCCGTCTGGCGCGGCACCGGCTGCGGCCTTGGTGCCTTTGCTGTCGGTGTTTTCCACCTGGACGGGCTGCCCGAGCTTTTGCCCCAGTTCCTTGGCCATCACCCGGCCGAGCTGGTCGCTGCTGCCGCCGGCCGGAAAGGGAATGATCAGCCGCAGTGGCTTGGTAGGCCAGCTGTCCTGCGCCATGGCGGGCAGGGAAAAAGACACAAAAAAAGCGGCCACCGCGCACGCCGCTGCACTCACATATTGCATGGACAAAGTCTCCAGTCGTTGTTTTCAACACCGGCGCGGAGGGGCCCGAAGGCACTGGTCTACGCCGAACCCGGAGCCGGACCTGGACTGCGAAAGCAATCACCAAGTCGCGCTGGGTAACTAGATGTACGATGTCATATCACAATGTTGCGCACCAGCAGGTTTTCCCTATGTGCGGTGGTGCGACGCACGGTCGACGCCTGATGGGTGGGTTGGCGGCACGAGGTGTCGCAGCGCGTGGAAATAACTGCGTAGAGGCCTTCGGTGCTACGGCGCGTCCCCGGACGACGGCTCGCGCACGCCGGAGCCCTTGCCCTTGGACTTGGCGCGCGCGTCCTTCTTGGCCTGGCGCTTGGCGTCTTCGGCCAGGCCTGCATCGCGCCACACCTCGAACTCTGCGGGGGTCTCCAGCGTGATGCGGCCCAGGATGGCGGTGCGGAAATCGGTCATCACGATCTCGGCGGTCTTTTGCAGGTTCACCCGGCCACCGCCCAGCATGGCGCCGCGCTTGCGGCCGATGGCTTCGAGCAGCTCATCGTCCTGCATCGTGGCCATGGTGCCGGCAGGCAGGCCCAGCTTGTAGCGCGCCTCCAGCAGCGGCGCGTAATTCGTCTGCAGGCGGCGCAGCAGCTCCAGCGCCACCAGTTCTTCGTCGTAGGCGTTGCGGCCCACGGCGCCGCTGGCGGCCAGGTTGTAGCCGCTCTCGGGCACGATGATGCGCGGCCACAGCATGCCGGGGGTGTCCCACAAATAGAAGTCGTCGGCCAGGGTGATGCGCTGCTCGATCTTGGTGATGCCGGCCTCGTCGCCCGTCTTGGCCTGGCGCTTGTTCGACAACGTGTTGATGAGCGTGGACTTGCCCACGTTGGGCACGCCGCAGATCAGCACGCGCATGGGTTTGGCCATGCCGCCCCGGTTGGGCGATAGCTGGTGGCAGGCGTCGATCAGCTTGCGCGCGGGTGCCGCGTCGGATGCGTCCAGCGGCACGGCGCGGGTTTCGCTCTGGGCGTTGTACCAGTCCACCCACAGCGGGGTGCGCGCGGGGTCGGCCACGTCCTGCTTGTTCAGGATCTTCACGGTGGGCTTGTGACCGGTCAGCTCGGCCAGCAGCGGGTTGCTGCTGGAGCCCGGCAGCCGCGCGTCCAGCACCTCGATCACCACATCGATGTCCTTGATGCGTTCGGTGATGGCTTTCTTGGTCAAGTGCATGTGACCGGGGAACCACTGGATGGCCATGCGGGTTTCTTTCTTCTGTGGGGTTGTCTGTCAGTGCAGCGGGGGCGGTTGCCCGGGGCTGCCACTGGGGAATTGTGGGGCCGCGCGGTGCGGTCTGCGCCCAGCCCCAAGCGGCGGGCGCCAGGCGCCAAGGATAATCGCGGTCTTTCCTGCTTCTGGCCGCCGCGCTTTTTGACCACCATGCCCGCCCCCACACCCGCCCCTCGCACAGCCCCCACCAGCAAGGCCGACAAGGAAGTGCTGTTCAAGGGCGTCACCTGCGCCCTGATCGGCCTGGTGATCCTGCTGGCGCCCTACGTGGCCCGCGCCACCAGCGTGCGGGAGCTGATGTCTCAGGCTTCGCTGGTAGGCTGGTTCGCCCTGGTGCTGGGGCTGGCTTTCATCGCGCAGTACGGCATGCGCCGGGCCAAGGCCCGCCGCCACCTTCCGTGACACCCGCCACCGGCCCGACCGCCGCCCTGCCCGCCCGCGCGGTGGACGGTGCCTCTGCCCAGGCCATGTTCCAGGCGCTGCGCGAGCTGGCGCAGGCTGCCGGCATCACCCTGCGCAACCCGCCGCCGGAGCCGACAACCTGCTGCGGCCGGGGCTGCAACGGGTGTGTGTGGGAGGGGTTTCTGGACGCCGCCGAGTACTGGCGGCAGGAAGCGCTGCTGCAGTTGCAGGGCTGATAAAGATGTTTTCAGCCCCTACCGCTTGATGGGCGGGCGCCAAAAGCTATCAAATAAATAGCAAACTACCGCTAAACCGCCTCCACAGGAGCAAGGTGATGCAGGCCGGCGCCGCGGCAACGCAGGGGCTCAGCCCAGTTCCTTGACCGCCATGTACTGCTCGCGCCAGGTTTCGAACGGCAGCGTGTCACCGGCTTCGATCGCCTTTTGCGCGGCCACCGACTCGTCGGCCAAGGCCAGGTAGCGTGCCTGCTGCTCGGCCGTCCAGGGCAGGCTGAGCAGTGCGTCGCGGGCCGCGGCGGATTGGGCCAGGGCAAAGCTTTCAAAGCTGTCGTGGTGCACCGAGTGCATCGCGTCGAGCACGCGGGCCGACGGCGTGTCGCCGGGGGCCGCCATCAAGGCCAGGGCATCCTGCAGCGCCGCGCTGTAGTCGCTGGTGCCGTGGGTGGCATCAAGCGCTGCGGCCAACGGCACGCATTCGCCCAGCACCTCGGCGCCCCAGTCGGCCAGGGTCACGCTGTGGCCGTTGCGCGCCAGTTGCAGGCCCGGCTCGCGGCCACGCTCGGCCGTGAGGTGCTGGTTGTGCTTGAGCTCGGCGATCTCGGCCGGCGTGTCGGGGGGGCTGTCGGACAGCAGGCAGTGCAGCAAAAACACGTCCAGCAGGCGCATGGTGGGCGCCGTGATGCCCACGGGCACGAACGGGTCCAGGTCCATCAACCGCACTTCGACGTATTCGACACCGCGCTCGCGCAGCGCATGCAACGGGCGCTCGCCGGTGCGCACGGTGCGCTTGGGGCGGATGGTGCCGTAGAACTCGTTTTCGATCTGCAGCAGGCTGGTGCCCAGCTGGTTGTAGTCGCCACCGGGGTTGCGCACGCCCAGGCTTTCGTAGGCGGGGTACGGCTTGGTCAGCGCCTCGTGCAGCGAGTTGGCGTAGCCCTTGAGGCCGTTGTAGCTCACGGCCAGCGTGGCCTGCGCGTCGCTCTGGTAACCCAGGCGGCCCATGCGCAGCGACGTGGCGTGCGGCAGGTACAGCGCCTTGCCGCCGGGCAGTTGCTGCAAGCCATGCTCGCGCCCCGCCACAAAACAGGGGCACAGCGCGGGCGATGCGCCAAACAAATACAGCAGCACGAACGCGTGGCGGCGGAAGTTGCGGATGAGCGAGAAGTACTGCTCGCTGTCCACCCCCGGCAGCGACCAGTTGTAGTGAATGCCCGAGATGGTCTGCATGCGCCGGCCGTACCGGTGCCCCAGGCCCATGCGGTAGATGCTTTTGGCCCGGCCCACGTTGGAGCTGCCATAGCGGCCGATGGGGATGGTCTCGTCGGTGGGCAGCCCGCAGGGCATGCTGGAGGCCCAGAGCAGCTCGCCGCCGCTGTCCTTCAAGGTGTGGTGCACGAACTGGTGCACCTCGGTCAGCTCGTTCAGGCACTCGTCCACGCCCTTGCGGGCGCCGGTGATGAGCTCCAGCTGCGACTCGCTGTAGTCGGTGGTGATGAGGGGGTGCGTGAGCGCGGAGCCCAGCGCCACCGGGTGCGGCGTCAGGGCCAAGCCCCCCGCTGGCAGCGCGCGCAAACCTTCCTTCTCGATGCCGCGGCGAATCCCTCCCAGGGCGTCCGCGGGGTAGGCGGCCAGTCTCTCGTGCAATTTGCTCATATGTTTATACCGATCCAACTTCTGTCGGCCCGGAACTTAGCACGGAGCAGGCTGGCGTGCCCGGACAAACCTCAAGCCCTTGCGGCCAAGGCCTTTCCTACTTCGTTGGTTCCCTGCGCCGCACCGCTTTGTGGTACCTGCTCGCCCGCGCGCTCCGTCACCTCGGCCAGGCGGGCCGCCAGCTGCTCGGGCACGTCGGCGCCGATGCCGACATGGATGCCCTGGGTCAGGGTGATGTGGGCCGCCTCGAAAGTGCCCGCACCGGCGCACAGGATGGTGCGGGTGGGCGCGCTGTCGTGGGCCAGCACCAGCATGGCGGGCACCACGGCCTCGGGCTTGAGGGCGTCGAGCACCTCTTGCGGCATCAGCCCTTCGGTCATGCGCGTGGCCGCCGTGGGGGCCAGGGCGTTGACACGGATGTTGTACTTGGCGCCTTCAATGGCCAGGGTCTGCATCAGCCCCACCTGGGCCAGCTTGGCCGCGCCGTAGTTGGCCTGGCCGAAGTTGCCGTACAGGCCGGTGGACGATGTGGTCATGACGATGCGGCCGTATTGCTGCGCCACCATGTGCGGCCACACGGCCTTGCAGCAGTGGGCGGCGCCCATCAGGTGCACATCGACCACCAGTCGGAAGTCGGCCATGTCCATCTTGGAAAACGACTTGTCGCGCAGGATGCCGGCGTTGTTGACCAGGATGTCCACCCGGCCCCAGGCGTCGATGGCCTGCTGCACCATGGCTTCGACCGCGGCGAAGTCGGTGACGGACGCACCGTTGGCCAGGGCCTCGCCGCCCGCCGCGCGGATCTCGTCCACCACGGCCTGCGCGGCCGACACGGTGGCACCGCTGCCGTCCACCGCACCGCCCAGGTCGTTGACCAGAACCTTGGCGCCGCGCGCTGCCAGGGCCAGCGCATGCTGGCGGCCCAGGCCGCCGCCGGCGCCGGTCACGATGGCCACGCGGCCGTTGAAGTCGATAGCCATGGAATGGGTCTCCTGTGGTGTCTGGATGATGAAGAAAGGAAAGAAGGCCCGCGCCCCGGATAGGGCGACAGGCGCTGCGCGTGGGACTGTAAGTCAGATGCGGGTGGGCGATGGTTGCGCACGCGACTGCGATGCCGGAGCGCGCCTTTCACAAAAACACGCACAACAGTCCGCCCCAATCAGGTATCGTGCCGATGCCCGCGCCGGGCCGACAACCCAGCGGCGCCGGCACTTCCGCGCACACACCGCATTCAGCACGGACCCGCAGCATGGCGAAATGCTCTTCTTTTCATAGCTTCCACCGCTTGCCAGTTGAGCGCTGCGAGCGCATTTGACCCAAGGAACCCCATGAAAGCAACCTGGAACGGCGTCACCATCGCCGAAAGCGACGACACCGTGGTGGTCGAAGGCAACCACTACTTTCCTGAAGCCGCGCTCAAGCGCGAGTTCTTCACCTTCAGCAACCACAAGACCACCTGCCACTGGAAGGGCCAGGCCAGCTACCTGTCGCTGCTGGTCGACGGCGAGATGAACACCGACGCCGCCTGGTTCTACGCCGACCCCAAGCCCGAAGCCGACGAGATCCGCGGGCGCGTGGCGTTCTGGAAAGGCGTGAAGGTCGAGGCCTGACCACTGGCCCTCCGGGTTATCCCTGCAGGCACTGGACAATCGTGTGGATAAATGTGGACAAGCCTTGTATGACAAGCTCAAGTGCTTGATTCATAACGGAACACACTGCACTGCACAATTTTTAGGCAACCAACGCAAAGCGTCCTTCGGTTATCCCTGCCAGCACTGGACAATCCTGTGCATAACTCTGAACAAGCTTTGTATGGCGCACCTAAGCCATTGATTTTAAAAGACTATCCCTGCGTTGATTAAAAAGAAGGCAATCATCCGCAGCCCGCGGGACCGCCACAGCGACCTAGCGCGGCGGGTACAAAAAGCCCCGGTTATCCCTCCCAGCACTGGACAATCATGTGGATAAGTCTGCACAACGCTTGTATGACAGACATAAGTCATTGATTTGCAAGGACTATCCTTGCATTGCTTAAAAACAAGGCAACAGGCATGCCGCCATTGGCAAACCGGCTGCAGTCGCCCGCCTACCGCTCCACTCCTTTATTGATAGCGCCTTGCGCCCGCCCCACAAGCGACAGCCCCCAAAAATGTCCCCATCAGCCCTTCAGAACAGCCCCGCCGCCGAACGCAACCGCGCGCCCATCCTGGACTGCCTGCGCATGCTGCTCGGCGCCGAGGGCCGGGCGCTGGAGATTGCCAGCGGCACAGGCCAGCATGCGGCGCACTTTGCGGCCGCCCTGCCCGGCTGGACCTGGCAGCCGACCGACCTGCAAGGCACCCACTTCGATTCCATCACCGGCTGGGCCGCCCAGGCGGGCGCCGCCAACGTGCGGGCGCCGCTGCGGCTCGACGTGCTGCGGCCGCGCTGGCCGGCCGAAGGCGACGCCTTTGGCGCCGAGTTCGACCTGATCTATTGCGCCAACATGCTTCACATCGCCCCGTGGGCGTGCTGCGCCGGGCTGATGCAGGGCGCGGCGCGCCAACTGGCACCGGGCGGGCTGCTCGTGACCTATGGGCCCTACCTGGAAGACGATGTGCCGACCGCCGCCGGCAACCTTGCATTTGACGCCAGCCTGCGCGCGCAGGACAGCACCTGGGGCATTCGGCGCCTGGCGGACGTGGCAGCCACGGCTGGCGAGGCCGGGCTGGCGCTGCAACAGCGCCACGCCCTGCCCGCCAACAACCTGTTGCTGGTGTGGGCCCGTGCCACCCCGGCACCCTGACCGCCTGCGGCCTGCCTGCCCGACCCGCAAGCTGCACTGACGAATTGACTGAATCACTGACTGACCGCGCCATCCCATGACCACTCCCGCAGCCCCCTTCTTCATCGCCAAGATCGACCCCGACGGTTTGCAATGCGACGCCTGGCCCGAGCAACCCCTGCTGTTGTCCATGGAGCAAGGCGGCATCGACTGGCCCAGTTCCTGCCGCAACGGCACCTGCCGCACCTGCATCGGCATGCTGGCCGAAGGCGAAGTGCGCTACGCCATCGAGTGGCCCGGCCTCACGGCCGAAGAAAAAGCCGAGGGCTGCGTGCTGCCCTGCGTGGCCTACCCGATGAGCGACGTGCGCCTGGAAGCGCCAGGCATCTGATACCGGCTGGCGGGGCCTGACCCCGCGCCGACCCGGTGCCCGAATGGCACTTTCGCGCTTGCTGCGCCGGGCGGTCCTCACCCAGAATCTTCTGCACAACCATTGCAAAGAGAGGGAGGACACCATGAGCACCCAACACGCGCAGGCAGCGCCGCCAGCACGGCCAGCACCGGTAGAGCCTGCCGCCACCGCACCCAACGCCGCCGACCGCGCCCCCACCCGCGAGGACATCCTGGCCCAGTGCATCGCCGCAGACGCGCAATGGGCCAAGCAACCCGGCCGCAACCTCGTGCTGCTGTTCGACGGCACCGGCAACATCCTGGGCAACCAGCAGGACACCAATGTGGTCAAGCTGCTGCGCATGCTGGGCAAGGGCGAGGACCCCGCAGGCATTGCGCCCACCCAGCTGGTCTACTACGACCCCGGTGTGGGCACGGCCAACGAGTTTCCGGCGGACGGCATCGTGTCCAGCACCAAGAACCGCCTGCGGCAACTGGCGGGGCTGGCACTGGGCAACGGCGTGTTCCCCAACATCGCCGAGGCCTACCGATTCCTGGTCAACACCTACAAGCCGGGCGACCGCATTTACCTGTTCGGCTTCTCGCGCGGCGCGTTCACGGCGCGGGCGGTCAGCGGGATGATCAACATGTACGGCCTGATCCACACCGAGGGCCTGCCGCTCATCGACACCCTGGTGCGCACCTACTTTGCGCCCATCGACCACAAGAACCAGACTGGCACCAAGAGCCGCAAGGATTTTGCGCAGGACGTGATCGACAACTTCTCGCTGGGCCGCACGCCGCTGGTGCACTTCGTGGGAGTGTGGGACACGGTGGAGGCCATCGGCCTGGGCGGGGTGGGCAGCATCAAGATCAGCAATTCCAAAGGGTTCGCGGACAAACGCTTCGTCCACGTGCGCCATGCCATGTCGCTGTTCGAATCGCGCAGCAAATACGCGCCCCGCCGCTACGACGATCCCGATTTCACCGCCGAAGAGCAGCGCTGGCGCAGCTACGACCAACGCTGGTTTCGCGGTGTGCACAGCGACGTGGGCGGCTCGTACGCGCGTGACGGGCTGTCCAACCTCACGCTGGCCTGGATGGTGGACGAGGCCCTGGCCCACGGCCTGCGCGTGGACAAGAGCCGGCTGCAACCCGGCAACCCGCTCACCGCCATGCACGACCAGGCGTACGACTGCCCCTATTGGGTCTGGACGGGCCTGAGCGCGCGCGAACGCGAGGCCAGCGACTTCATCGACCCCACCGCCCGCCCGGTGGACGGCGCCGTGCCCGCAGAGACCGTGCCGCGCACAAAGCCCTGGCGCTGGGTAGGCATAGCGCTGGCCATTGCCACGGCGGTGCTGTTCGTCATCACCGCCCTGGCGGGCCGGGCCGCCTGCGACCTGAGCGCAGCGCCGGGCTGGGTGAAGAGCCTGCCGTCGGGCTTTCAGGCGTCGGCCCACTGGCATGCCACCTGGGGCGTGACGTGCGGCAACACCGATGCCGTGCGCCACGCCATCGCCTGGGACTGGGCCCTGCTCGCCAGCTACGCCCTGTGGCTGGCCTACCCCGTGGCGTGGGCCCTGCGGCGGCTGGTGGCGCGGGCTGTGCCCCCGGGCCGGGCGCTGGGCTGGCTCTATCGGCATGCGCACGGGGTGATGGGCCTTCTGGTGGTGTCGGACATCGTGGAGAACTGCATCACGCTGCATCTGCAATCTCCGCACCAGCCGGACTGGCCCACGATGCTGACGGTGGCCACCAGCATCAAGCTGCTGTCCCTGCTGCTGCTGGGCTGGGTGATGGTGGCCGGAGCCCTGGCCGGGCGCGAGGGCGGCCGCGCGCCCGCGTCGCCCGTGCCCCAAGTGCACTAAAATCGCTGCTTTTGGGGCGCACAGCGCTCCTGCACCGCGCGCCCGGCGCCGCGCTGCCCGCTCTTTGGAATCGGCCCTACCCGGGCCGTGGCCGGATCAGCGTGCGGTGCTCGCCACCCGCGCTGCCCACCGAAAGCCAGCCTTCCATGACCTCCCCCCTGACCCCCGTGCCGATCTCGCCCGTCGAGGACATCGTGGCCGAGATGCGCGCCGGGCGCATCGTCATCCTGGTGGATGAAGAAGACCGTGAAAACGAAGGCGACCTGGTCCTGGCCGCAGACCACGTGACTCCTGAAGCCATCAACTTCATGGCGCGCTTCGGCCGCGGCCTGATCTGCCTGACCCTGAGCCGCGAGCGCTGCGAGCGCCTGCGCCTGCCGCCCATGGTGGCGAGCAACGGCACCAAGATGGGCACGGCCTTCACCATCTCCATCGAAGCCGCAGAAGGCGTGACCACCGGCATATCCGCCGCCGACCGGGCCCGCACCGTGCAGGCCGCCGTGGCCCCCAACGCCGTGGCCGCCGACTTGGTGCAGCCCGGCCACATCTTCCCGCTGCAGGCCGTCGAAGGCGGCGTGCTCATGCGCGCAGGCCACACCGAAGCCGGCTGCGACCTGGCCGTGATGGCCGGCTGCAGCCCCGCATCGGTGATCTGCGAGATCATGAAGGACGACGGCACCATGGCGCGCCTGCCGGACCTGCAGCTCTTTGCAGCAGAACACGGCCTCAAGATTGGCACCATCGCCGACCTCATCGAATACCGCAGCCGCAACGAATCGCTGGTCGAAAAAGTGGGCACGCGCGTGCTGCAGACCGCCTTTGGCGCCTTCACCGCCCACGCCTTCCGCGACAAGCCCAGCAAGGAGCTGCACCTGGCCCTGGTCAAGGGCCAGTGGGGCGCCGATGACGTGGTGCCCGTGCGTGTGCACGAGCCGCTGTCGGTGCTGGACGCGCTGGAGGTCAACCGCTCCATGCATTCGTGGAGCCTGGACACCAGCCTGCAGTACCTGTCCGAGCAGGGCAAGGGCGTGGCGGTGCTGCTCAACTGCGGCGAAACGGCGGACCAGTTGCTCGCCCAGTTCGAGGGCACGGCCCGCGCGGCGCAAGCGCCCGAGCGCGGCCGCATGGACCTGCGCACCTACGGCGTGGGCGCACAAATTCTGCGCGAGTGCGGCGTGCACCGCATGGCCCTCATGGGCCAGCCGCGCCGCATGCCCAGCATGGCGGGCTACGGCCTCGAGATCACCGGTTTCATTCCCAAAGAGTAAAAGTACAGGATCACTATGTTTGGCGCAGAAAAAGGAACGGCGGACAAGCTCGATGGCAAGAAACTGCACATCGGCATCGTGCAGGCCCGCTTCAACGAAAGCATCACCAACAACCTGGCCGCCGCGTGCCGCGCCGAGCTGCTGGCGCTGGGTGTGCAGGAAAAGAACATCAAGCACGTGCTGGTGCCCGGCGCCCTTGAAGTGCCCGTGGCCCTGCAAGCCATGGCCGAGGCCGACGAATACGACGCGCTGATCGCACTGGGCTGCATCATCCGCGGCGAGACCTACCACTTCGAGCTGGTGGCCAACGAGTCCGGCGCGGGCGTCACGCGCCTGACACTCGACTACCAGATCCCGATCGCCAACGCCATCATCACCACCGAGAACATGGAACAAGCCATCGCCCGCCAGACCGACAAGGGCGTGGATGCTGCCCGTGTCGCGGTGGAGATGGCCAACCTGCTGGACGAACTGTCATGAGCGAAAGCAACACCCCCTCCGGCAACCGCCCGCCCAAGCAGGTGCGCACCGGCCTCAAGACCACGGGTGCGCGCAAGGCGGCCTCCAAGTCCAACCGCAGCCGCGCCCGCGAATTTGCGCTGCAGGCGCTGTACCAGCACCTGGTGGGCGGCAACGACGCCCATGCCATCGACGCGTTCACGCGCGACCTGGCGGGCTTTCACAAGGCCGACTCGGTGCACTACGACGCGCTGCTGCACGGCTCGATCGCCAACGCCGCCGACATGGACGCACTGATCACCCCGCTGCTGGACCGCAAGATGGCCGAGATCTCGCCCATCGAGCACGCCGTGATGTGGATCGGGGTGTACGAGTTTCAGCACTGCCTGGACGTGCCGTGGCGCGTGGTGCTCAATGAATGCATCGAGCTGGCCAAGGAATTTGGCGGCACCGACGGCCACAAGTACGTGAACGCCGTGCTCAACGGCCTGGCTCCCAAGCTGCGCGCGGTCGAAGTGGCCGCCGACAAGGCTTCGGGCAAGGGCAGCATCGCCGCCGACGACGACACCGGCAACCACACCGACGACGAAACGCCCGCGGCCTGAGCGCCCGGCCTTCATCGCGCACCACTGCCGGCACCTGCGTTGCACGCTGTCGGCGGCCGCCACCCTGGCGCTCTTTCTTTTGGCGGCGGAGCATCGCCGCTGCCCAGGACCGATGGGCACCACGGACCTTTTGCCATGAGGTTTCCATGAAGTTTTCCACGCGCGCCGAGCGCATCGAACCGTTCTATGTGATGGAAGTCGCCAAGGCCGCGCAGGCCCTGGCACGCGAGGTGGCGGGCACGCGCGAGCCGATGATCTTCTTGAACATCGGCGAACCGGACTTCACCGCACCACCGCTGGTGCAAGAGGCCGCCGCCCGCGCCGTGCACAGCGGCGCCACGCAGTACACGAATGCCCTGGGCCTGGACGCTCTGCGCGAACGCATCAGCGGCTGGTACCAGAGCCGCTTCGGCGTTCAAGTGCCCGCACGCCGCATCGTGGTGACGGCGGGTGCGTCGGCCGCGCTGCAGCTGGCGTGCCTGGCGCTCATCGAGTCGGGCGACGAGATCCTCATGCCCGACCCGAGCTACCCCTGCAACCGCCACTTCGTGAGCGCTGCAGAAGGCAAGGCCGTGCTGCTGCCCACCACGGCGGCCGAGCGCTACCAGCTGACCGCCGAGAAGGTGCGCGCCGCGTGGACCGAGAAAACCCGCGGCGTGCTGCTGGCCTCGCCGTCGAACCCCACGGGCACGTCGATTGCGCCCGGCGAGCTGCGGCGCATCCATGAGGTGGTGCGTGCGAACGATGGCATCACGCTCATCGACGAGATCTACCTGGGCCTGTCGTACGAGGAAGAATTCGGCCACACGGCCCTGGCCATCGACGACAGCATCATCAGCATCAACAGCTTCAGCAAGTACTTCAACATGACCGGCTGGCGCCTGGGCTGGATGGTGGTGCCCGACGCGATGGTGCCGGTGGTCGAACGCCTGGCGCAAAACTTGTTCATCTGCGCGAGCACGGTGGCGCAGCATGCGGCGCTGGCGTGCTTCGAGGCCGAAAGCATTGCCGAGTACGAACGCCGCCGCGCCGAGTTCAAGGCCCGGCGCGACTTCTTCATCCCGGCACTGCAGTCACTGGGCCTGGCCGTGCCGGTGATGCCCGACGGCGCGTTCTACGCCTGGGCCGACTGCACCGAGGCCGCGCAGCGCCTGGGCGTCGCCTCGGGCAAGAACTGCAGCTGGGACTTCGCCTTCGAGGTCATGCGCCGCGCCCACATCGCGGTGACGCCGGGGCGCGACTTCGGCACGGCAGAGCCCGAGCGCTTCATCCGCTTCTCGACCGCCAACTCCATGGCGCAGCTCGAGGAGTCGGTGGAGCGGCTGCGCAAGCTTCTCGGCTGAACGATGACAGACAGCGAGCGGACCCACGATGGCGTTTGAATTTCCGATCCGCATCTATTGGGAAGACACCGATGCAGGCGGCATCGTGTTCTATGCCAACTACCTCAAGTTCTTCGAGCGCGCCCGCACCGAGTGGCTGCGCTCGCTGGGCGTGGGCCAGCAGCTTCTTCGGGAACAAACCGGCGGCATGTTTGTCGTAACCGATGCGCAGCTGCGCTACCACCGCCCCGCACGGCTGGACGATGAACTCATTGTTACCGCCGGCCTACAGGCCGCAGGCCGGGCATCGTTGACAATAGTGCAGCGCGCGCTCCTGAAACCAGAGCAGATGACCGACCCGAGCACCACCTTGCTGACCGAAGGCACCATCCGCATCGGATGGGTGGATGCTGCCACCCTGCGCCCTGCAAGAATACCGAGCACCCTTCTGGAACAACTCACACCATGAACTCCCAAAACATGTCCATCATCTCCCTGGTGCTCCACGCCAGCTGGGTGGTGCAACTCGTCATGCTGCTGCTGCTGGGCGTGTCGGTGGCCAGCTGGGCGGCCATCTTCCGCAAGCTGTTTTCCCTGAAGCGCGTGAAGACGCTCAACGACGACTTCGAGCGTGAGTTCTGGTCGGGCACCAGCCTCAACGACCTGTACGCCAGCGCGGCCCAGAACGCCAAGCAGGCCGGCCCCATGGAACGCATTTTTGCCAGCGGCATGCGCGAATACCAAAAGCTGCGCGAGCGCCGCATCGTGGACCCCGGCACCCTGCTCGACGGCGCACGCCGCGCCATGCGCGCGAGCTTCCAGCGCGAGATGGACGTGGTCGAATCGAGCCTCTCCTTCCTGGCATCGGTCGGCTCCGTGTCGCCGTATGTGGGCCTGTTCGGCACGGTGTGGGGCATCATGCATGCGTTCACCGGCTTTGCCGGCATGGAGCAGGTGACGCTGGCCACGGTGGCGCCCGGCATTGCCGAAGCCCTGGTGGCCACCGCCATCGGCCTGTTCGCCGCCATCCCCGCCGTGATCGCCTACAACCGCTTCGCCCGCGACATCGACCGCGTGGCCACGCACCAGGAAACCTTCATCGAAGAGTTCTCCAACATCCTGCAGCGCAACCTGGGCGCCCAGCCAGCGCCCACCACCGGCCACACGGCCTCGGGGCACTGACACCATGCCCGCCATGGCATCCCGCGGCCGGGGCCGCCGCACCATCAACGAGATCAACATGGTGCCCTTCATCGACGTGATGCTGGTGCTGCTCATCATCTTCATGGTGACGGCGCCCATGCTCACGCCCGGTGTGGTCGACGTGCCCAGCGTCGGCAAGGGCAAGAACATGCCCAAGGTGGTAGCCCAGGTGATCGTGAACAAGGACGGATCGCTCCAGTTCAAGACCCCCGAAGCCACGCGCAGCCTGAGCCAGCGCGAAATCGGCGACGCCGCCAGCCGCTGGCAAAAGGCCCAGGGCGCCGACAGCGCCAGTGCGGTGGTCATCAGCGCCGACAAGGGCGTGCAGTACGAAAACGTGGTGAAAGCGATGGACGCCCTGCAGAAGGCCGGCGTGCAACGCGTGGGCCTGTCCGTCAAGCAGGGCGGTTGAACCGAACCCGCGCCAGACGCTCTCACCTACGCCCATGCAAGCCCACAACGACCGCGACCAGTTTGCCCCGCCGCGCCCGCCCGCGCGGCTGCGCGCCATCACGCTGGCGGTGCTCGTGCATGCGGCGCTGATCGGCGCCCTCACCTGGGGCGTGAACTGGAAGAACACCGCAGACCAGCCCGCAGTGGAAGCCGAACTCTGGGCCGCCGTGCCCGTGCAGGCTGCGCCCCGCGCTGTGGAGCCTCCTCCACCCCCCCCTGCGCCCCCGGAAGTCCGCCCGCCCGCGCCCCCACCACCCGCCCCACCGCCACCGCGGGCCATAGAGCCGCCCGACACGCGCGAGGCCGACATCGCCATCGAACGCGAGAAGAAGCGCCTGGAGCAGGAAAAGAAAGCCCGCGAACAGCAGCAGGAGCGCGACAAGCGCGAACGCGAGCGCAAGGAAGACGAGCGCAAGGACCGCCTGGAGCAGGAGAAAAAGGACCGCCTGCAGAAAGAAAAAGAACGCGAGAAGGACAAGGAACAGCGCGAGAAGCAATTGGCCGAGCAGAAAAAGGCCGAGCAGGACAAGCAAAAGAAGCTGGCCGAGGACAAGCGCAAGGCGGACGAAGCTGCCAAGCGGAAGGCTGATGCGGAAGACAAGCAGCTGGCCAAGCTGCGCGAAGACAACCTGCGCCGCATGCAGGGCATGGCGGGCGCTACGGGCGGCGAAACAGCCACCGGTACCGCACAGCGCAGCGCAGGCCCGTCGGGCAGCTACGGCGGCAAGGTCGCTGCCAAGGTCAAACCCAACATCGTCTACCCCGATGCGCTGTCGGGCAACCCACGCGCAGAGGTGGAAGTGCGCCTGTCACCCGACGGCACCATCGTGGGCAAGCGGCTCGTGCAGTCGAGTGGCAACAAGGCCTGGGACGACGCCGTGCTGCGCGCCCTGGACAAGACCGAGACGCTGCCGCGCGATGTGGACGGTAGGGTGCCCTCGTCCCTCACGATCGGTTTCCGGCCCCAGGACTGACACCTGGAACTGAGAGCGAGGGTTCGATCAAGCCCCGCAGCTTGATCGAACCACCCCTTGTCATCGGCGTGCCACAGTGCCACACGCGCCAGCAGTAGCGACTGCGGCGGCGTCACAGACCGTCGATCCACGCAAACCCATTACGCCCCATACCAAGCAAAAAACCCGGTGGCTGCACAGGCAGCCACCGGGTTTTTGTTGTGCATCAGGTGGGCAGAGCGCAGGTCGTGCATCACCTGCCCACAGGTCGCTTACCGATCCCGCCGCTCCATCCGGCGGTTCAGGTTCAGCGCCCCCAGCGTGCAGGCCACACCCGACAGCAGGTACACCGTCAGGGCCAGCAGCCCGAACTGCGACGACAGATACAAGGCCACCAGAGGCGCGAACGCGGCGCCGATGATCCAGGCCAGATCGGCCGACAGCGCAGCGCCCGTGTAGCGGTACTGCGGCGAGAAGTTGGCCGTGACCGTGCCCGAAGCCTGGCCGTACGACAGGCCCAGCAGCACAAAGCCCAGCAACAGGAACATGGTGCTGCCCACTTCGCCCGAGTTGAGCAGCACGGGCGCCATGAAGCTGAACACACCGATCAGCACCGCCATGCCGCCCAGAAGCTTGCGGCGGCCCAGGTGGTCCGACAACCAGCCCGACACCATGATGGCGCCAGCGGCCAGGAAGGCACCCACGATCTGCACACCCAGGATCTGCGTCACGGGCTGGTCCGAGTACAGCGTGATCCACGACAGCGGAAACACGGTGACCAGGTGGAACAGCGCAAAACTGGCCAGCGCCGCAAAAGCTCCCAGCAGCACATTGCTGCCCTCGTCGCGCATCACGCGGCTCACGGGCACGGGTTGCAATTCACGCTCCTGCAGCAGCTCGGCGTAAGACTGGCCCACCACCAGGCGCAGACGGGCGAACAATGCCACGACGTTGATGGCAAACGCCACGAAGAACGGATAGCGCCAGCCCCAGGCCAGGAATTCCTGCACCGAGAGGTTGCTGTACAGGTAAGTGAACAGGCCGGCCGCCAGCACGAACCCGAGCGGTGCGCCCAGCTGGCCGATCATGGCGTACCAGCCGCGGCGGTCCTTGGGGGCCGACATCGCCAGCAGCGACGGCAGGCCGTCCCACGAACCGCCCAGCGCCAAGCCCTGACCGATGCGCAGGATCAGCAGAGCGACGATGGCCACCACGCCGGCATCCTTGTAACCCGGCAAGAAGGCCATGCCGACGGTGCACACGCCCAACAGGAACAGGGCGATGGTGAGCTTGGTGCCACGCCCCCAGCGACGCTGGATGGCCATCGAGATGGCGGTGCCGATCGGGCGGACCACGAAGGCCACCGCCAGCAGCGCAAACGCCATCAGGGTGCCGTCCAGGCGCGACAGGAAGGGGAACAGGAACGACGGGAAGACGAGGACGCAGGCGATCCCGAAAACGAAGAAGTCGAAATACTCGGACGAGCGTCCGATGATCACGCCCACAGCGATTTCGCTGGGGGTGACGTCCTCATGCGTATCAGCCCGCGAGAGAGAGGCGGCGCTTTCTTCAAAGCCGGCCGCAGGGAAAGTGGCAGTGGCGGGGCTGCTCATGAACAGGGCTCCTTCGTTGTGTGAATAAGACAGCCTTGTTCTACACCCAAGTTCGGCTGCCGACAAGTGCGGTTTCACTATGACGGATGCAGGACAAAGCCGTAACCATCTGCTTTTGCACCAGGTTGGGGCAAAATTTTTTGACCTTGGACAAAATGTCCAATGTACAAAAAAGCTAGAGCTATTACATTCGACGGCACTCCGTTATCCGCGTTTACCCTTAAACAAACGCCCCGATTGCGCTCATCCCATGCCCAAAACCCCTCTGACCCGCGTGCCTGTCTGGCTCGCCGCGCTGGCTGCCGTGGGCAGCCTGGCCGGCTGCAGCAAGGCGGTCGTCCTCAACCCTGCCGGTGACATTGCCGCGCAGCAAGGCCACATGGTCATCCAGGCCACGCTGCTGATGCTGATCATCATCGTGCCGGTCATTGCGCTGACCCTGTGGTTCGCCTGGAAGTACCGGCACAACAATGCCGCCAACACCGAAGACGACTACGACCCCGACTGGCACCATTCCACCACGCTGGAGCTGGTCATCTGGACGGTGCCGCTGATCATCATCATCGCCCTGGGCGCGCTGACCTGGATCGGCACGCACAAGCTCGACCCCTACCGTCCGCTGGACCGCATCTCGTCGTCCAAGCCGCTTGATGCGCAATCGACGCCGCTGGAGGTGCAGGTGGTGGCCATGGACTGGAAGTGGCTGTTCTTCTACCCTGAACTGGGCATTGCCACGGTGAACGAACTGGCAGCGCCGGTGGACCGCCCCATCCTCTTCAAGCTCACCGCCACGTCCACGATGAACGCGTTCTACGTGCCTGATCTGGCGGGCATGATCTACGCGATGCCTGGCATGCAGACCGAGCTGAACGCCGTGATCAACCAGCCCGGCGTGTACAAGGGCATGTCCTCGCACTACAGCGGTTCGGGCTTCTCGGGCATGACGTTCAAGTTCCATGGCCTGAGCCAGGGCGACTTCGACCAGTGGGTTGCCAAGAACAAGTCCGAAGGCAAGCCGCTCACGCGCCAGACCTACCTGGACCTGGTCAAGCCCAGCGAGCGCGACCCAGTGCAGCGCTTCGCCAGCGTGGAAGACGGCCTGTACGACAAGGTGCTGAACCGCTGCGTCGAGGACGGCAAGATGTGCATGCACCACATGATGTCCATCGACGAGCGCGGTGGCGAGGCCTTCATGAAGGCCCAGGGCCTGAACCTGCCCCAGGACGTCTGCACCGTGGGCAACGCCGCCCAGGTGGTGGCCGCCCTCGAAGCGCGCCACGCCGCGGTCTACGACCGCACCCTCTCCCGCCAATGATCCGCGCATAAGAGACCGACGAACATGTCCACCTCACCCGTTGTAACCGAACCGCACTGGGCCCTGGGCCGAATCACCTGGGACTCGGTCCCCATGGCGCACGAGCCCATCGTGCTGTGGACCTTCATCGCCACCGTGCTCGGTGGCCTGGTCGTGCTGGCCGGCGTCACCAAGTTCAGGCTCTGGGGCCCGCTCTGGCGCGACTGGATCTGCAGCATCGACCACAAGCGCATCGGGATCATGTACATGATCCTCGGCCTTGTCATGCTGCTGCGCGGCTTTGCCGACGCGGTGATGATGCGCCTGCAGCAGGCCATGGCCTTCGGCGACAACCTGGGCTACCTGCCGCCGCACCACTACGACCAGATCTTCACGGCCCACGGCGTGATCATGATCTTCTTCGTGGCGATGCCGCTGGTCACCGGCCTGATGAACTACCTCGTGCCGCTGCAGATCGGCGCGCGCGACGTGTCGTTCCCGTTCCTCAACAATTTCAGCTTCTGGATGACCACCGCCGGCGCCGTGCTGGTGATGGTGTCGCTGTTCCTGGGCGAGTTCTCCACCGCCGGCTGGCTGGCTCTGTCCAACCTGGGGGCGCAGAACCCGGGGGTGGGGCTTGACTACTACATCTGGGCGCTGCAGATCGCGGGGGTGGGCACGACGCTGTCGGGCATCAACCTGATCGTCACCATCATCAAGATGCGTGCGCCCGGCATGAACCTGATGCGCATGCCCGTCTTCACCTGGACGGCCCTGTGCACCAACGCGCTGATCGTGGCGTCGTTCCCCGTGCTGACGGCAGCCCTGGTGCTGATGTCGCTCGACCGCTATGCGGGCACCAACTTCTTCACGAACGACCTGGGCGGCAACCCCATGCTCTACGTGAACCTGATCTGGATCTGGGGCCACCCCGAGGTCTACATCCTGATCCTGCCCTGCTTCGGCATCTTCTCCGAAGTGGTCGCCACGTTCTGCAAAAAGCGCCTGTTCGGCTACACCTCCATGGTGTACGCCACGGTCGTGATCACCATCCTGTCGTACCTGGTGTGGCTGCACCACTTCTTCACCATGGGCTCGGGCGCGAGCGTGAACACCTTCTTCGGCATCACGACCATGATCATCTCGATCCCGACGGGCGCGAAGATCTTCAACTGGCTGTTCACCATGTACAAGGGCCGCATCCGCTTCGAGCTGCCCATGATGTGGACCGTGGCCTTCATGGTGACGTTCGCCATCGGCGGCATGACCGGCGTGCTGCTGGCCGTGCCACCGGCCGACTTCGTGCTGCACAACAGCCTGTTCCTGATCGCCCACTTCCACAATGTGATCATTGGCGGCGTGCTGTTCGGCCTGTTCGCCGGCATCAACTACTGGTATCCCAAGGCGTTTGGCTACAAGCTCGACCGCACCTGGGGCGTGCGCTCCTTCTGGCTGTGGGTGGTGGGCTTCTGGGTGGCCTTCGGCCCGCTGTACGTGCTGGGCCTGATGGGCGTCACGCGCCGTGCCAACCACTTCGAAGACGCCTCGCTGCAGCCCTACTTCGTGGTGGCCGCCATCGGCGCCGCGATGATCGCTGCCGGCATCGGCTGCTTCCTGATGCAGATCGTGGTGAGCTACCTCAAGCGCGACGAACTGCGCGACGTGACCGGCGACCCGTGGGATGCCCGCACGCTCGAGTGGGCCACGTCGTCGCCACCGCCCGACTACAACTTCGCCTTCACGCCTGTGGTGCATGAAATCGATGCGTGGTGGGACATGAAGAAGCACGGCTACCAGCGTCCTTTGAGCGGCTACGCGCCCATCCACATGCCAGCCAACACCAGCTCGGGTGCGGTGATATCGGCACTGTCGCTGGTGCTGGGCTTTGCGCTGATCTGGCACATGTGGCTGCTGGCCGGTGCGTCGTTTGCCGCCGTGATCCTGGTCGCCATCATCCACACGTTCAACTACAAGCGCGACTTCTACATCCCCGCCTCTCAAGTGACGGAGACGGAAAACCTTCGCACCCAACAACTGCGCGCCAGCCATGTCTGATATCCGTACCACCCCCGGCGCAGCAGGCGCCGCGACCGCAGCGCTCCCGCTGCGCCAGTACCACCCCGCGCACGAGCCGCACCCCGAAAACGGCACGGCCCTGGGCTTCTGGCTCTACCTGATGAGCGACTGTCTCATCTTCGCCGCTCTGTTCGCCACCTACGGCGTGCTGGGCCGCAGCTATGCGGCGGGCCCCACGGGCGCGCAGCTGTTCGACCTGACGCTGGTGGCCATCAACACGGCCTTCCTGCTGCTGTCGTCCATCACCTTCGGCTTTGCCATGCTGCGCAAGCAGGTGGGTGACGTGAAGGGCACGCTGCTGTGGCTGGCCGTGACCGGCTTCTTCGGCCTGTGCTTTCTGGGCCTGGAGCTGTATGAGTTCTACCACCTGATCCACCAGGGCGCCACGCCCCAGCGCAGCGCCTTCCTGTCCGCCTTCTTCACGCTGGTGGGCACCCACGGCCTGCACGTGACCTTCGGCCTGATCTGGCTGGTGGTGCTGATGATCCAGATCGGCAAGCATGGCCTGATCCACGAGAACAAGCGCCGCCTGATGTGCCTGTCGATGTTCTGGCACTTCCTGGACGTGGTCTGGATCGGCGTCTTCACCTTTGTGTACCTGATGGGAGTGCTGTAAATGAGCGCACAACACACACACGCACCAGCACCTGCACACCATGCGCACGGTGATCATGGCCACGGCCATGACGACCACCATGGCGATGTGGGCCCCCACAGCAGCCTGCGCGAATACGCGATCGGCTTCGTGCTGTCGGTCATCCTCACCGCCATTCCGTTCTGGCTGGTGATGGCCAAGGTGATCGCCGACCGCAACACCGCCGTGCTGGTGCTGGGCGCCTTCGCGGTGGTGCAGATCCTGGTGCACATGGTGTACTTCCTGCACATGAACGGCAAGGTCGAAGGCGGCTGGACGCTGCTGTCCACCATCTTCACTGTGGTGTTCGTCGCCATCGCGATCAGCGGCACCTTGTGGGTCATGTTCCACATGAACAGCAACATGATGCCCGACCACCCCACGCCCACGCCGCCCAAGCACGAGGCGACCGGGCACAACACGCCTTGACCACTGCGCCGTCCTTCGTGGCACGCCCCGCCGCGCACCGCGCGCTGCGCCGGGCCGTGCTGCTGGTGGTCGGCATCGCGCTGTTCCTGGGCTTTGTGGCCCTGGGGACGTGGCAGGTACAGCGGCGGGTATGGAAGCTCGATCTCATCGAGCGCGTGGACCAGCGCGTCCACGCGGCCCCGGTCCCCCTGCCCTCGGCAAGCGAATGGCCCGGCATCGACGCTGCGCGCCATGAGTACCTTCCGGTCACCGTCCGCGGACACTGGCTGCCGGGCAAGACCGTGCTCACCCAGGCCGTGACGGCCCTGGGGTCGGGCTTCTGGGTCGTCAGCGCCTTGCAGCAGGACGACGGCACGGCGGTGCTGGTCAACCGCGGCTTCATACCGCAAGAGCAGCGCGCCGCGTGGCCTCCGTCCGACCCCGCGACGTCGACCACAACCCCTTCTGCACCGCCCTCCCCCGTCACCGTGCAGGGCCTGATCCGCATGACGGAACCCAAGGGCGGCTTCCTGCGCAGCAACGACCCTGCGCAGCAACGTTGGTTCTCCCGCGATGTGGCGGCCATCGCGCAGGCACTGCAGCTGGGCCACGCGGCACCCTTTTTCATCGACGCCGGCCTGCCCACCGCCGGCACACGAGCGCTGACCGCCGAGGCCGTCGAGGTGGCAGGCGCCGCTGCAACCGCCAGCACCCCATGGCCCCGCGCAGGCATGACCACCATCCGCTTTCCGAACAGCCACCTGGTCTACGCCATCACCTGGTACGGCCTGGCCATGATGGTCGTGGGCGCGGCCTGGCTGGTGGTGCGCTACGAGCGCCGTGCAGGCCTGAACGGCGGCGGCGCTGCCAACGCAGGCCTGGGCGGCACAGGCCGGTAGACTCCGCCCACCATGCCCCTGCAACGCATCGCCAAAAGCGGTGAACTTCTGCGCAGCAGCCCGCGCGCTGCCGATGCCGCCGCCGGCATCAAGAACCTGCAGCAGCTCATTCAGCTGCGCTGGATGGCTGTCATCGGCCAGATCTTCACCATCGAGGTGGCGCACCACAGCCTGCGGCTGAGCATTCCGCTGGTGCCGATGCTGCTGGTGGTGGCCTGCCTGGCCGTGTTCAACGTGGTCAGCCTGCTGCGGCTGCGCATGGGCGTGCAGGTGCGCAATGTGGAGGTGTTCCTCGCGCTGCTGGTGGACGTGGCCGTGCTCACCACCCAGCTGTACCTGAGCGGCGGCACCAGCAACCCTTTCGTCTTCTTGTACCTGCTGCAGATCGCCCTGGGCGCCATCCTGCTGCGCGGCGCCTACATCTGGACCATGGTGGCCATCACGGCCGTGTGCTTTGGAGCGCTGGCCACCTACCACCTGCCGCTGGAGCTGCCGCAGGACCTGCACCAGGGCCTGTCCAGCCTGTACGTCATCGGGCTGCTGGTGTGCTTCGTGCTCAACGCCATCCTGGTCGTGGTGTTCATCACCCGCATCAACCTGAACCTGCGCGAGCGCGACGCCCGCCTGGCCGCCGCGCGCCGCCGCCGGGTGGAAGAAGAACACATCGTGCGCATGGGCCTGCTGGCCTCGGGCGCAGCCCACGAGCTGGGCACGCCCCTGTCCACGCTCGCCGTGATCCTGGGCGACTGGCAGCACGATGCAGAGCTGATGGCCGACCCGGTACTGCGCGAAGACATCGACGAGATGCGCACCCAAGTGCAGCGCTGCAAGGGCATCGTGAGCGGCATCCTGCTGTCCGCTGGCGAGGCTCGCGGCGAGCATTCGGAGCAGACCACCGTGTGCAAGTTCGTGGACGCGCTGGCCGAGGAATGGCGCACCACGCGCTCCATCCCGGCGTTCTCGTACCACAACGACTTCGGCGACGACACGCCCATGGTGTCGGACACCACGTTGAAGCAGATGGTTTTCAATGTGCTGGACAATGCTCGGGACGCCTCGCCCCAGTGGGTGGAACTGCTCATCACTCGCGACGACGCAGCGGAAGCGCCAGCGCTGTGCATCACCGTCAACGACGCAGGCCCCGGCTTTGCGCCCGGCATGCTGGACCACCTGGGCGAGCCCTACCAGTCCACCAAGCAGCGGCCGGGCAGCGGACTCGGCCTGTACCTGGTGATGAACGTGGCGCGCACCCTGGGCGGCAGCGTGTCGGCCCGCAACCGGGCGGCGGCGGGCGGCGCGCAAGTGAGCATCCGCCTGCCCCTGGCGGCCATCGTGCTGCCCAAGGCGCACCGGCCCGCGGGCTGAGCGGTGCGGCGCCCCGCAGCGTCGAGGCCCCAGGGCGACAATGCCTGCCAAGCGGCTGCAGCCAGCCGAGCGCAATGCAGCGACGGAGACAGCCCAGACAGACAAAGAGAGAAATAGAGAGAGAGGACGAACCACCCGGACCCGCCATGCAACCCAGCAAAAGCAGCAACTCCATCAGCACCGACAACACCGTCAACCTCGCTACCGGCAACGGCGCAGCCGCGTCCCAACCCGCGGCTGACTCCGGCGCGGACGCGGGCACCAAGGCGCCAGTCACCGAAAAGCCCCTGCTGCTGATCGTGGAAGACGACGAGGCCTTTGCGCGCACGCTGGCCCGCTCCTTCGAGCGGCGTGGTTACCGCGTCCTGCAGGCCGCCAGCCTGCCCGAGGTCGAGGCCGTGCTGACCCAGCACACGCCGGGCTACGCCGTGGTGGACCTGAAACTCAAGGGCGATGCCTCGGGCCTGGCCTGCGTACAGAAGCTGCATGCCGCCAGCGAAGGCATGCTCATCGTCGTGCTGACCGGCTTTGCCAGCATCGCCACCGCCGTGGAAGCCGTGAAGCTGGGCGCCTGCCACTATCTGGCCAAGCCATCGAACACCGACGACATCGAGGCCGCCTTCGGCTTGAAGGCAGGCGACACCGAGGTGGACGTGACCAACCGGTCCAGCTCGCTCAAGACGCTGGAGTGGGAACGCATTCACGAGGTGCTGGCGGAGACGGGGTTCAATATCTCGGAAACGGCACGGAGGCTGGGGATGCACCGCAGGACGTTGGCGCGGAAGCTTGAGAAACAGCAAGTGAGCTGAGCAAGACGCCTACAAGTTCCCCGGTCCGGACCAGTCTGTCGCGGCGCCGGAGCAGTGATCGAAGGCGACTTCGTGGTCATCGCCCGTCCTTCCAAGTGGGTTGAGAACAGGCGGCACGGACCCTACCGCGCAGGCACCCCACCCTGCCACTGCCCCCAGTTCCGCACGATGTGGTCCACCACCCGCGTGCCCACCAGCGCCACGTTCTCCACCGTCTCGGCAAAGCCCCCTGCCGTCTCACCCGGCGCCGGGTCCAGGTGCTGCAGCGTGGTCTCATTCGGGTTGCCCTGGTCAAAATTGACCGCGCCGCGCAGGCTCATCAGGCGGTCGGTGCCGTGGGTGCGCTTGACCACCAGAGAGATGGCGGCAGCTTCCATTTCGGTGATGACATAGTCATCGGCGCCGTAAAGCTTCGCGATGTATTGGGCCTGGCGGGACATGCCGGGGCCGTGGAAGAACGTGTCGCCAGTCATGTGGGTGCCACTGGTCACTGCGGGGCTGCGGCGGGCCGCTGTGTCGGGGTAGCGCAGGCGGTAGGTGCGGGCGCTGTCCGAGTCCTTGAGGGGCATGTCCACCGTGAGGTTCATGGCCCAGTCCACCAGCAGTGGGTTCATTTGAATGCGGCGGTATTCCTCGTAGCCCTTGCGCGGCATGAAGGTGGGGGCGCCGGGGGTGTTCTCTTCAGGCGCCCAGCGGTGGCCCAGGTCGTAGTCCACCAGCCAGGTGCCCCAGCTCACATCGGCGATGGTGCCGCGCTGCGGCGGCGTGCCGGCCACGCCGGAGATCACGTAGTACGACTGCGCGAAGTCGAACTTCGGGTTCAGCAGGATGGCCTGCATGGACGATGACGAGTTGACCTTGCCCATGCCCAGCACGGCACCGCAGACACCATCGGTGTTGCAGTACACGGGGCGCAGGGCGCCGGGCACGGTGATGGGGGTGGCGTCTTTCCAGTACCGCTCGTACCAGTGCTGGAACTCGCCCGCGCGGTCGCCGGTGTTCTTGCCGATCTCGAACATGGCGGCGACGAAGACTTTGACGCGGATGGGCGCGTCCTCCGCATGGGCGCCGGTGGTTGCTGACGGGGGCGCGCTTGCGCAGCCTGCCAGGGTGGTGGCGGCCAGCACCGGCAGCAGCCAGCGCGTGGGTTGGAAAGAGAGGCAGGAGGAGAGCGAGAAAAGGGAGAAGGAGCGCATCGAAGACACCTTGGCAAGAAGAGAGAGCGTTGCCGCGCCGGGTTTGGCGTGCACATGCATGGCAACCAGCAAGCAGGCCACCGGCAGCGCAAGAAATGCGCCATTGTGCGCCGCGATGCGATGGCGTTGCAGTACTGCTGCCGTGCTGGTGACGTGTCGGATCAGCGGGGCCGGTAGCGCTGGAGCAGGGCTGCAATCGCCTTGCCGTCTTCGTCCTGGCGGCGCTCTGCACGCATGCGGGCGGTGTGGCCCATCCAACCCGTGATGTCGGGGTCGGCACCATGGGCGAGCAGCAGTTCCACCATCTCGGGGTATCCGCGCCGCACCGCCAGGCACAGCGGGGTCTCGCCAATCGTGGGCTCGTCGTTGGCATTGACGACTGCGCCCTGCTGGATCAGCCACTCTGCCGCGCGGTAGTGGTCGCCCTCCACCGCGTAGTAGCGGGGTGCGGCCCAGGTCGTCGAAGGTGTGCAGCGCATGGCCGTCCGCGGCCAGCAGGCGGCGCATTTCGTCGCGGTTGCCTTCGGCGGCGGCGCGGTGCAGGCGTTCGCGCTCAAACCAGGCGTCGTCGTCGTGGTCGTTGTGGTTCAGGTGGCCCATGGTGAAGCGTACCGGGTGAACGGGGGTGTGCTGGCAATCCATTGAGGGCAAGCCCTAATGCACATGAATTAATTCAAGTGCATTATCCACCCCATGAACTCTGTCCTTGTCTCGGCTGTTACCGACCTGCCAGCACCATCCGCCACCGACCCGCAAGCCACCCGCACCCGCCTGATCGAAGAGGCCCTGCAACTCATGGCGCGCGAGGGGATGAATGCGGTGTCGCTGCGGCGCATCGTGATCGCGGCGGGGGCGCAGAACCCTTCGGCGCTGCACTACCACTTTGGGGGGCGCGATGAGCTGGTGGCGGCCATTGCCAGCTATCTGCAGCAGTGGCTGGAGCCCCGGGCCTGTGCGCGGCTGCACGCCCTGGAGGGCCAGGCGCAGCCCTACACCGTGCGCGATGTGGTGGAGGCCGCCTTCGGCCCTGTGATCGCCATGCTGAGCGCGCCCGCGCTGGGGCGCGATGCGGTCAACTTCATCGGGCGGCTGGGGTGGGACTATGGCGAAAAGGGGCAGGAGATCTCGGCCGCCCTGCACCGCCGCACGCTGGAGCTGACGCTGGCGCGGCTGCAGGCGCTGATGCCCGCCGTGGGGCGCGAGACGATCCAGTTCCGCCTGCTGCTGACCATGAACGCCGTGTACTACGGCATCTCGTACCGCAGCTACATGCGGCGATCGCCCTTTGGTGCCATGGACCTGTCGATGCCCGGCAGCGAGGCGCGCGAGCACGAAGAATTCCTCGACTACCTGGTGGCGGGGTTGAGCGGCTAACAAAACCTCCCTGGCGCCGTTGCTCTGCCCTGCAGTACGGGCAGCACTGTCTGCGGCACAAGCGCCTGGCCAGAGAGGCTTTCTTCACCGCTTTGACCCCCCTGTGATGAACCACGCGTGTGCGTTGCCTGGGCAACGCACCTGCAGCGCCAGCCTGCGCCCATTTTTTTCTTGCCAGTTTCAACCACCACCACGGAGACCACAACGATGACAAAGAACCAATGCAACAGCACCACCCCTGCCCGGCCCGGCATGCCCGCGCGCCGCACCCTGCTGGGCTTGGCCCTGGCCACCGCCCTCACCGCCCTCACCGCCTGCGGCGGTGGCGGGCAGGCGCTGGTGAATGGCGGTGTCACCACCACGGGTGATTTCACCATCAGCACGCACGAGCTGGCCAGCCGCGCCAAGGCGGCGCGCACACCGGGCACGGCAGGCGTCACGGTAGCACCGGGCAGCAAGCTGGCCACGCAGTTCGGCGCGGCGGGGCCGGACCTCAACCGGGTGCGCTACACGCGCTACGGGCTGGCGGCCAATGCCGGCAAGCCGGTGGATGCGGTGCTGGTGGCCATGCCGGGCACGCTGGCCGCGTCGCACAGCTACCTGATCCTGGCCGAGAACCTGGTGCGCCGCATGTGGACCGACCACCAGGCGGTGGTGGAGGTGTGGGGCGTAGACCGCCGGTCCGTGGCACTGCAGGACATGGAAGGCCTGCAGACAGCAGAGCGCGAGCGCGATGCGGCGCTGGGCCTGAATTTTCTCTACGGTGGCGAGCTGGGGCTGCCGCTGCCGGCCCAACTGGCGCGGCGCGCGGTGTTCCATGAAAGCCGCGAGATCCCCTTCCTCGCGGACTGGACGCCGCAGGTGCATTCGCTGGACCTGGACGCGGTGGTGACGCAGGCGCACACGGTGGCGCGCCATGGCAATGTCTTCTTGGGCGGGCATTCGGCGGGCACGGGCTTTGTGGCGCGCTATGCGGCCACGGACTTCAACCTCACGGGCACGGGGCCGGCGCAACCGGGCTACGCCAAGCTCCGGGGGCTGGTGCTGTTCGAGGGGCCGGGCGGTGCGCTGGCAACGAGCACGCCCACGGCGGCGCAGCTCGATGCAGTGGTGCGCGCGGCCGATGGCGGGCTGTATGCAGCGGTGGCCTCGGGGGCCGAGCCTGGCTTTGTTTCGCGCCCCGGCCTCACGCCGCGCGTGAGCGCATCGACCGAGATCGCGGGCATGCAGATGGCCTTCGAAGGCACCATCAACGGCACGCAGGCGCTGCTGCAGGCAGACCAGGGGGGCGTGGCGGGCAACAACGTCTACAACCGCGTGGCGGACTTCACCAAGCGCGACTTCCCGGTCACGGCGGGCGCGGCCATCGGCACCTTCATGGACGACGACAACCTGCAGCGCACGGTGTTCTATTCCGTGTCGATGGGCTACCTGGGCCCGGCGCGCGCTGACGGCCTGCGCACCTGGCTGGACAATACCGACCCACTGCCACCCGCAGCGTTCCGCGACTTCGGCCCGCAGCCGGCCACGCTGGTGGCCAACCCACCCGCCTGGGGCAAGGAGGTGGAGCCCACCAACCTCCAGCGCCTGTCGCGCGCGCTGTTTGTGGGCAACACCACCTACAGCGACTGGTACTACCCCAGCTCGGGCCTGCTGCTCGCCAATGCCGAGGGCAGCGGAGGCGCCAACCTGGGGCTGGATACCAGCGCGCTGTCGCTGCCCGTGGCCCAGGGCGGACGCGGCCGCGCCGACATCGTGAACCAGACGCAGGCGCGCAAAATCGACATCCCCGTCATCGCCTTCGGCGGCACGAATGGCCTCACGCCCGTGGCCGGCATATGGCGCGGCTTTGCCGAGGCCATTGCGCCCTGCGCCGCAGCCAGTTGCAAGGCCGGCATGGCGCGCACGCCCGCCGGCCAGCCCACGCTGGTCGCCAACCGCCAGTACGGCGGGGTGGAGGGCGGCTTCGAGGTGCACATGAGCGAGGGCTATTCGCACGTGGACATCGTGACGGGCGACGACAATGCGACGAACAACGTGATCCGGCCACTGGCGGCGTTCCTGCAGCGCAACGCGAGCGCCGGGGGTGCCAAGTGATGCGCAGCAGTTGCCTTGCCGCCGCAGCGCTGCTGGCCCTGGGCAGCCTGGGCGCCACGGCCCATGCGGCAGAGCCCGCGCCGCTGGACTGCCTGGGCCCGGTCCAGCACGAAGCGCCCGCACCCGGCTCGGCCGAGTGGCAGCAGCGCGATGCCGACAACATGGCCTGCGCACGCCAGCGCATCGACGACTTTGCGCAGCAGCCCGCCGCGCTGTTCACACCCGGCAAGACGCCCGCGCTCGACGCCTACCGCAATCCGGCCAGCCATGCGGACAGGCGCTTTCGGTACACCGAGGCGAGCACGCCATCCGCATCGGGCAAGCCGATTGCGGTGGAGATCTACCGGCCCTGCGCCGCTGGCACCTGCACCGGCATGCCGGCCGGGCTCAAGACCTTCGCGCCGCCCTACCCCGCGGTGGTAATCGTGCACGGGGGCTACAGCTCCAAGCGGCTGCACCGCTCGGCCGCGCAGGTGCTGGCCGAGGCGGGGTACATGACCATCGCACTGGAGACCACGGCCCCCATGGGCACGCACGGGCCCGATGCGCAAAGCGTGGTGGACTGGGTGTTTGCCACGCCCAAGGCGCCGCTGGCGGGAGATGCCACACCATTCTTCCCGCACTGGGACCAGCTGGATGTGCGCATGGTGGGCATTGCCGGCCACTCGCAAGGCGGCAGCACGGCCAGCCTGCTCGGCCAGGCGGACAAGCGCATCAGCGCCATCGTGGCCTGGGACAACCTCACGGCGCTCAAGACCGGCTGGGTCGACAAGATCGGCATGGACCCACCGGCTGACCTGGCCCTGCGCACGCCAGCACTGGGCCTGGGG
Source organism: Acidovorax sp. LjRoot194 (assembly GCF_964253015.1). Lineage (NCBI taxonomy): Bacteria > Pseudomonadati > Pseudomonadota > Betaproteobacteria > Burkholderiales > Comamonadaceae > Acidovorax > Acidovorax sp. LjRoot194. The sequence continues at coordinate 4,210,297 of NZ_CAXUQB020000001.1, forward strand.
GCGGACTACTACTTCAAGGTGGTGCCCACCACCGAACCGCCCGAGCCCGCCAAGGCCAACACCCAGGGCGGCCGGGGGCGCGGTGGCGAGCCCCACCCCAAGGACCCGGGCTACCAGGAACTCAAAAGCGCCGGGGTGGACACCATGCTGGTGGTGCTGCGCGCGGGCACGCACCTGGACTTCTCGCTCTTCGGCGGGCCGGCCAGCCGCTATGGCGAGAGTGTCATCAACTACTACACCCTGGCCTGGTTCGACCGCTACCTGAAGGGCGCGCACGACCCGGCGCTGGCGGCCGATGCGTTCCGCCGCCTCACCGCCCCAACCTTCGACGACTCGGCCGACCGCCACAACATCAGCCAAGGGCTGTACGACCAGGCGGTTGCAGGGGATTCGGTCCTAAAGGGCAACCAGCCCTACCTGGTGGGCGGCACGCCGGTGCGCGACCGGCTGTCGTTCTACTACCAGTCGCGCTGCGCGATCACCCAGCCGGGCCGCAGCGTGCGGGTGGCGTCGGAGGACATGCGGGCGGCGGGCTGCCGGTGACCTGTGCGGCGGGCCCGCACCGCGGCAGGGGCTTGCGGCGCAGGGCCCGGCCGCCAGTCAAGGACAATGGCACCCCGCCCCACCCACCGACTCCATGCCCGCTCCACGCTCTCCCGCCTCTGCCTCCGCCTCCGCGCCATCTCCCGCACGCAGCTGGGCCCACACCCGGATCACGGCCACCGCGGAGCAGCGGCGGGTGCTGGACTCCCAGGCCACGGCGTCGATCATCAGCGCGCTGGCGGGCACGGGCAAGACGACCACGCTGTGCATGAAGGCCTGCAACCTTCTGGCCACGCTGGGGGACCAGAAGGCCGCGGCGCGCATCCTGGTGCTGGCGTACTCCCGGGCCGGCGTCACGGCCATCCGCGACCGCATGCTGCAGCTGCACGGCGCCGTGCCGCGCAGCCTGGAGATCCTCACCATGGAGCAGCTGTGCGAGCAACTGCTGCGTGAGCAGGGCGACCCGGTGGAGATGCTGGACGACCCCGTACGCCGTCGCTTTCTGATCCTGCAGGCCCAGCAGGCGCTGCGCCAGGAGCTTGAGCGCAGCGCGGGCAGCGATGGCCTGGACGACGAACTGTTTTCGCACAGCGTGGACGTCGACGCGTTCCTGGCCTTCGAGGCGCTGGCCAAGAAGAAGCTCCTGGACCAGGAGGCGCAGGCCTCGGGGCTGTCGCTGCGCGCGTTTTGTGAAGACCGGGACATCGACCACGCCCTGTACCGCCTGTACGGCCAGTACGAGCGCATGCGCGTGGGCATGAACCATGAACCGCGCTTCTACGCCGAGGGCGACTGCACCTTCGAGCTGTGCCGCCAGTTGGGCGAGCTGGACTGGGACCAGCCCTTCGAAGGGCTGCAGGGGCGCTACAGCGCTGTGCTGTTCGACGAGCTGCACGATCTGGACGAAGGCGCGCTCACCGTGCTGCGCGCGCTGGTGCGGGGCGACAACGGTTTCTTCGTGGGCGCCGGGGACTTCAACCAGCACATCCACGAAGGCTCGTTCTCAGTGTTCGGCGGTGGCATGCAGCACATCCTGGCCTGCCTGCCCGCGGGCACCGAGGTATTCAACATCCACACCACGCGCCGCTTCGGCGCCGACATCTGCGCGGCGCTCAACCCCTTGTTCGGCGTGGAGTTCGCGCCGGTGGCGGGCAACTCGGACGCCTTCCTGCACCTGGCCTACGACAGCGACGAACATTGCGCCCAGCAACTGGTGGAGCTGCACGCGCAGATCGTGAACGGCTGGGGGGCGCTGCAGGAGCAGAAAGGCCCAGTGGCGCGCAATGGCCAGACGGTTCCCCAGAACGCGCAGCACAGCTCGCTGAATGTCGTGCTGCGCAACCCGCAGGACAGCATCCTGCTGGAATGGGTGTTCGGCCACGAAGGCGTGCACTACGGCACCCAGGGCCTGAGCCCGTTCTACCTGCGGCGCGAGGTGGCGCTGGCGCTGGCGCTGATGTGGGCGCTGCACGGCAGCGAGGGCGACCAACCCCATGCCGATGCAGGGGAGCGCCATCTCACCCCCGGCATCGTGGGCGCCGCCATCGAGGGGCTGCTGCACTACGGCCGCCGCGCGCCCCGCACCGATGCGGTGGACACCGACCTGCTGGCGCAGGGCCAGTTCGACACCGCGGTCTGGGCAGGCCTGCCCGGTGCCGACGAAGGCCAGAAGCTGGCCGCCACGCTGCACAGCAGCAGCGCCCGCATGCGGCGCTTCATTGCGCATGGAGCGCTGGCCCCCAATGCGCCAGAGCTGACCGATGCCTGCGCGCGCATCATGGCGCTGGAGCCCACGGACAAGGCGGCCGTGTTGGCCGATGCGGGCGCGTTCTGCCAGCACCCGCTGGTGCAGCGCATCTTTGCCGATGCGCCCATCCAGGACCGCGAGCGGCGCGCCTGCCTGGCCAGCCTGGAAAGCCTGGGCCGGCTTGCGCGGCAGATCCCGGTGGCGGAGTTTCTGGGCCGCCTCACGCTGATCGCCACCGCCAGCATCGCCATGCACGAGCAGGGCGAACCCGTGAGCCTGCGCCTGCTGACTGTGGAGGCCTGCAAGGGCCGCGAGTTCACCTTCGTGGCCGTGCCCTTTGTGGAGCGCGGCCGCTTCCCGGGCCCGGCGCCCCAGCAGGAGGCCTACCGTGAGCGCAACATGCTGTACGTGGCCACCACCCGGGCCCGCGCCGCGCTGTGGGTGCTGGAGAGCGCGGCCAAGCCGGTGTTGCCCGGCCCGGTCTGAGACGCGTTGGCAGCCAGACCGGGAGCCTCTCCAGGTTCCGCAACGACGCCAGTCCTCCGCCCTTCCAGCGGCTGGCAAAACTCAGCGCAGCGGTCCTGGCCAGGCGTTGGGTCGCAGACAGTACTGCAAGGACGGCAAGACCCGACAACGGCGCCAGGAGCGCTTTGCCAGCCGCCGTCACCGAGATGCAAAGCCGTGCCAGGCCACCACATCCGCCACCATGTACACCCCCAGGGCCAGCAGCCCCACCATCAGGCAGCGCCTGAACCACACGGCCGACATGCGCTGGCGGATGCGCGTGCCCAGGGCCATGCCCAGCAGTGCGGGCACCAGCATCCACGCGGACAACACCAGGGTCGAGACCGGGTAGCTCGCATTGAGCGCCAGCCCACCCGCCAGCGCCAGGGTGGACACGGTAAAGCACAGGCCCATCGCCTGCACCAGCGCATCCCGGTGCAGGCCCAGGGCCTGCAGGTAGGGCACGGCGGGCACCACGAACACGCCGGTGGCGGCCGTGACCCCGCCCGTGGCCAGGCCCACCAGGGGCGACAGCCAGGCCTCCGCCCGGGGCGGTACATGCAGGCGCGCCCCCAGCAGTCCCCACACCGCGTAGGCGATGAGCGCCACGCCCAGCAAGGCGCGCGACCAGGCCCCCGCGGGCGCCCCCAGCAGCCAGGCGCCCAGCCACGTGCCCGCGCAGATGCCCCACTGCAGGCCACCCAGGCGGCGCAGCAGCGGCCACAGCGTGGCCCAGGGGCGCAGCTGCCAGAGGTTGGTGACCAGCGACGGCACGATGAGCAGCGCCGCCGCCTCGGCCGGTACCACCAGCAGCGCCAGCAAGGCCATCGACACGGTGGGCAGCCCCAGGCCCACCACGCCCTTGATGCAGCCCGCGAGCACGAACACGGCAGCCATCGCCACCAGCCACGTTTCGCCGTGGGCGCCCAGGCCGAGGCCCGTCATGGGTGCGGCTCCGCCGGCATGCGCCGGGCCTTGCGCGCCGCACGCCGGTATCCGGCAGGTTTCGTCTGATGCATCGCCAGTACTCCGCGGCCCGCACCATGCGGCGGGCCATGGGCGCATTCTTAGCAACACCGGTGTGCCTGGAAATGCGGAAGCCGCGCAGCCAGCCTCAGGCACAGCCGAAGCCTGCTGCAGTGGGCTGTGGTAGCTTTGCGCCCATGCGCTTTGACCTGACCGACCTGCGGCTTTTCGTGCACGTGCACGAGGCGGGCACCATCACCGGCGGCGCCGAGCGCAGCCACATGGCGCTGGCATCGGCCAGCGAGCGCATTCGCGGCATGGAAGACGCGCTGGGCGTGCCGCTGCTGGTGCGCGCCCAGCGGGGCGTGCAGCCCACGCCGGCGGGCCACACGCTGCTGCACCACGCCCGGCTGGTGCTGCGCCAGATGGAGCACCTGCGCGGCGATCTGGGCGACTACGGCAACGGCCTGGCGGGCCATGTGCGCCTGCGGTGCAACTCGTCGGCCCTGAGCGAATTTCTGCCGGCGGCGATGGCGGGCTTTCTGCAGCAGCACCCGCGCATCTCCATCGATGTGCAGGAAGCCCCGAGCGAAGACGTGGCAGATGCCGTGCGCTCCGGCCTGTGCGACATGGGCCTGGCGTCGGATGCGGCGGACCTGCAAGGGCTTGCCACCTGGGCGCTGCGGCCGGACCCGCTGGTGCTGGTCGTACCGCGCCACCACGCCCTGGCCGGCGCGCCACGGCTGGCACTGGCCGACGCGGCGCACCTGGACTTCATCGGCCTGGCCGAAGGCAGCGCACTGCAAAGCCATGTGGCGCGGCACGCCCAGCGCATGGGCCAGCGGCTGCGCTTTCGGGTGCGGCTGCGGCACTTCGAGGCCGTCTGCCAACTGGTGGGGCTGGGCGCCGGAGTGGGCATCGTGCCCCTGGCCGCCGCCCAGCGGCACCGCCGTGCGCACGGCATCAAGGCTCTGCGGCTGACCGACGGGTGGGCCCATCGCAGCCTGGTGCTGTGCACCCGCAGCCCCGGCGAGCTGCCGCAGCATGCGCTGCAACTGCTGCAGCACCTGGTGGCGGGCGCGACGCCCACTGCACGCGAATGACCAGTGGGCGTTGCTGCAGCCCGAATATCGAATAAAAAAAGGCGCTACCGCGCTCTAGAAAAGCGCCAACAGCTATTAAAAATATAGCAAACCACTGAAAGGCCAACGAATGGCCCGCGGTGCAGTTACCAGCCGGCGCCCGCCCTGATCTGCCGCCTCAGCCCGCCAGCCCCTCTGCCATCGGCGCCGTCATCTGCCGCTCGAAGGCGCGCAGGCGCTTGTAGACCGAGATCTGCTCCACCACCGTGCTCCAGTTCAGCACCAGGAACTGGAACGACTCGAGCACCTTGTCGAACGCCCGCGCGATCTGCTGCATCACCCCCAGCGTGATGGCACCGGCCACCAGCGTGGGCCCGAGTGCCACCAGCGGCACGAGCACGCTCACCTGCAGGTAGGACCATTTCACGACGTCGAAATACAGGTAGTGGAAGAACAGCCGGAAGTAGTTGCGCCGCACGTCCTGGAACAACGCGGCGGCAGTGGGCGGGGATGCGCGGGCCGCGTCGTCCTCGCCCAGCACCAGTTCCTTGCGGTAGGCCGCCTCCACGCGCTGGTTCTGGAATTCGAGCCCCGGGAGCTTCACGCCCACCAGCGCCAGCAGCAGCGTGCCGCCCAGCGACCACAGCAGCGCCACCCAGACCAACGAGTGCGGCACGGCACCCAGCACCGGCAGCGCCGTGACCTTGTCCGAGAGCGTCCACAGGATGGGCAAAAACGCGGCCAGCGTCATCAGGCTGCGCATGAAGCTCAGCCCCAGGTCTTCCATGATGCGGGCGAAGCGCATCGTGTCCTCCTGCACCCGCTGCGCCGCGCCTTCGATGTGGCGCAGCCGGGGCCAGGCGGCCATGTAGTGCTCGTTCATGGCCTGCCGCCAGCGAAAGATGTAGTGCTTGGAGAAAAAGTCCACCAGCACCGCCGTGGTCACGTACAGCATGGCCACGTGCGTGAAGGTGGAAAGCTGGCGCCAGAACTCCTGCATCGTGATGCTGCCGGGCTGGCTCAGGCCCTTTTGCACCAGGTCGTAGAAGCTGCCGAACCAGTCGTTGATCTGCACGTCGAGCTCGACGCGGTACCAGGTGGCCAGCAGGATGACGATGGAGCCCAGGATCGACCAGGCCCACCACCGGCGGGAGAAAAAGAAGGACTTGAACATCGTGGATGCCGAGTTGTTATGGTTCTGCGGAATGTGATCGAGGCGTCGCGCGAACGTTCCGTGGCTGGCTCACGGTTCTTTCTGGCCGATGTCCGTGTCGTGGCCTCGCTGCCTGCACCTTCTCTCAGCCCGCATTTCCATCACAGCGCCCCACTCTCGCGTCGCGCCGCATCGAGCCGCAGGGCACCGCGTCAGCGCTGGCGCTCCAGGAGCCAGCGCTCGGCGTCGGCCTGCTGGCCGAAGCGTGCCCAGTCCAGGGCCGTCTTGCCGTGCGGGTCGCGGCGCCACAGGTCGATGCCGCGGCCCTCCAGCCACTGCAGCACCGCCACCCGGCCTTTGGCGGCCGCCAGCATGGCGGGCGTCTCGCCGCGGCTGGCGGGTGCGGGTTCATCCAGCGGCTGGCCCTGGTCGGCCAGCCATTGCAGGCACGGCACGCACCCGCTTTGCGCAGCCATGTGCACGGGGCCCCAGTCCCAGCGGTTGCGGGCTTGCAGGCTGGCACCGGCCTGCACCAGCCGCTGCGCCACGGCCAGATGGCCGCCCCAAAAAGCGCGCAGCAGCGCGGTGTCGCCCCGCTCGCTGTCTTTCTGCGTCTGGCGCAGGTCCGGCTGCGCGCCCGCCTTGAGCAGCAGCTCCACGTGGGCCATCTGCCCCCGGTGCGCCGCCAGCATCAACATGGAAGACCCGTTGTCCGCCAGCAGGTTCGGGTTGGCGCCATCGCGCAGGGCCTGCTCCAGCGCAGCGGCATCGCCCGCGTTCTGCGCATCCATCAGCCGGCCGTCCGGGCCCGACCAGGTCCGGTGCGACGCGGCACCGCCGGCTGCGTTGATGGTGGCGACGCCCACGGGACTGCGTGGCGCCCACCACAGGGCCACAACCACTGCGCCGATGAACAACCAGCCCCAGGCGGGTCGAGACACGTCCTGGCGCTGCGAACGCCGGGCGCCCGGCGTGAAACGGCCGCGGCGGTCCTGCCAGGCCTTGGCAATGGCCCGGCCCACGCCGGCCGCAGCATCGGGCCCGTTCAGCGCCGGCGTGAGCTGCACCAGCGTGCCCTGCGCGTTGCGGCCATACACCGCATGGTGGTTGTTCTGCGCGCTGCCGCTGCCCGTGGCATACACGACCTTGTGCACCAGCGACTGGCTGGCATCGCCCGCCACCGATCTCACGGAGGTCCACATCCAGGAGCTGCAGCGCGCCACCACGCCATCGTCCTGCACCCGGGTCACCCAATTGCGCGTTGCCGCGTGCAGCGCCACGGCCAGCAGCCCCGCCGTCGCGGCCAGCCCGCCCCACGACTGGGGCAACACCACGCCATGCAGGCCGATACGGTCATTGACGAGCCATTCCATGGCCAGCGCCGCCAGCGCGATGCCGGCTCCCCAGCGCCAGGCCTGCTGCTCAAAGCTGATCTGCACGCCCTGCGGCAACTCCTGCAGGACAGCGCCTGCAGGCCACGCGGGGATGGTGCCCGGGATCTGCGCGGCCTCTGGCGGGGCAATGGGCTCCTCGCGCTTCCACACTGCGCGGGGGTCGAAGCGGTCCTCGGGCACCGAATCGCCAAAGCCCACGGGGGCGGCCTTGACGGGTAGGTCGTAGGACAGCTCCATCGAACCATCGGCCCCCAGCAGTTCGACCCTCCAGTCGACCCGCTCCCGGCCCCGCTGCGCACCGTGGGCGGGTGCGTCTGGCGGCACCTCGAAACGTGCGACCAGCCGCAGGCCGCCGTCGGGCATGGGCTGCAGCGAGGCCGGGGCGTCCACCGCTTCGACCTGCCGCTCGGGCGAGCCGGAGCTCGATTCATCCACCCGGTACTGCGCCAGGCGCAGGCGCAGGGCCTGGGCGCCGGGCTGTGCAGCAGTACGGTGCGTCAACCGGAGTGTGACCTCCACCAAGCGGCCCGCCTGGGGCTGCTGGGGCAACGAGGTGAACGCCGAGCCCCGGTAGCGCCACACCATGCGGGTCTGGCGGATGGCCAGGCCCAGCATCAGCACACCGACCAGCACGAAGACGCCGATGAACCCCTGGGCCCAGCCCGACGCATTGCGGTCGGACCAGAGCAGCGCGGCCATGGGGAACGACAGGCCGCACCACAGCAGGCTGAAAATCCAGGCCCCGACCGCCGTGCCGTGCAGTGAATTGCGCGGGGCCGGCCCGCTGGCTGGCAGCTCGCCCTGCGCGGGCTGCGCCAGGCCCATCGACTCGCCGCGACCGATGAGCAGCAGCACAAAGACACAAGCCGCCACCACCCCCACCGCGGTGAAGATCAGAGCAAACGGCAAGCGAAAGATCTGCAGCCGCCACCGGATGGAAGAATCGATCAGCGACTGGGCAGGGTTGTCCGGATTCACCCGTACCGTGATGGGCTGGTCGCGGGCCTGCGCCTGCTGCAGCCGGCCGTGCCACTGCTGGTGCCAGTCGCCGATGTTGTCGGACCCGCTCTGCGCATCGAGCCCCACCCGTGTTCCCTCGTGGCGCGCGCCGTTGAACTCGTAGCGGTAGCGGGCCTGCACTTCGTACGTCGTGCCGCCCTTGCTGCCCGGGTGCCGCTTCAGCTCGGCGCTGATCACCTGCGCAGGTACCTGCTGCCACTGCCCCACCTGCCAGGCGGTCCACAGTGTCTGAGCCAGAGGCTTCAAACCGAAGAAGTAGCCCCCCAGGCCGAAGGCGACGGCAAAAATCGCGCTGAACACCAGCGCCCCTGCGCGCCCCATTGTGTTTTTCATGAATCCCTCCCTTGTCGTGGTGGTTGTTGTTATGCCGCGAGCTTAGCTGCCAACATATGACAAATCAGTGACTGTCATGTTGCCGACAAACCACTGTCACGAGCCACCCTCCCACAACGCGGGCCCCCATAAAAAAAGCGGCCCCGAAGGGCCGCTTGGCAGGCAACGGTCTGGCCGCCGCCGCGGGATCAGCAGGCCACGGCCGCCGACGCAGGTGCAGCCTTGGCGGCCTCTGCGTACTCTTCGATCTGATCGAAGTTCATGTAGCGGTACACGCTCGCCTTGTCGGCGTCGATCACGCCCATTTCCTTCAAGTACTCTTCCTTGGAAGGAAGGTAGCCCAGGCGCGACGCGATGGCAGCCAACTCGGCAGAGCCGAGGTACACGTTGGTGTTCTTGCCCAGGCGGTTGGGGAAGTTGCGGGTCGAGGTGGAGATCACCGTCGCGCCTTCACGCACCTGCGCCTGGTTGCCCATGCACAGCGAGCAGCCGGGCATTTCGGTGCGCGCACCGGCCGTGCCGAACGCAGCGTAGTGGCCTTCCTTGATCAGCTCGCTCTCGTCCATCTTGGTGGGCGGTGCCACCCACAGCTTGACGGGGATGTCGCGCTGGCCGCCCAGCAGCTTGGCTGCAGCGCGGAAGTGGCCGATGTTGGTCATGCACGAGCCGATGAAGGCTTCGTCGATCTTGGTGCCCGACACTTCGGACAGGAACTTGGCGTCGTCCGGATCGTTGGGGCAGCAGACGATGGGTTCCTTGATGTCGGCCAGGTCGATCTCGATCACGGCGGCGTACTCGGCGTCCTTGTCGGCTTCGAGCAGGTCGGGCTTGGCCAGCCAGGCTTCGACCTTCTCGATGCGGCGCTGCAGCGTCTTGGCATCGGCGTAGCCGTCGGCGATCATGTTCTTCATCAGAACGATGTTGGAGGTCAGGTACTCCTTGATCGGCTCGGGGTTGAGCTTGATCGTGCAGCCGGCGGCGGAGCGCTCGGCGGACGCGTCGGACAGCTCGAAGGCTTGCTCGACCTTCAGGTCTGGCAGGCCTTCGATCTCGAGCACGCGGCCCGAGAATGCATTGATCTTGCCGGCCTTGGCCACCGTCAGCAGGCCCTGCTTGATGGCGTACAGCGGAATCGCGTGCACCAGGTCGCGCAGGGTCACGCCGGGCTGCATTTCGCCCTTGAAGCGCACCAGGATGGACTCCGGCATGTCCAGCGGCATCACGCCGGTGGCAGCGCCGAAGGCCACGAGGCCAGAGCCCGCTGGGAACGAGATGCCGATGGGGAAACGCGTGTGCGAGTCACCGCCGGTACCCACGGTATCGGGCAGCAGCAGGCGGTTGAGCCAGCTGTGGATCACGCCGTCGCCAGGACGCAGGGCCACGCCGCCGCGGTTGGAGATGAACGCTGGCAGTTCGCGGTGGGTCTTCACGTCCACGGGCTTGGGGTAGGCGGCCGTGTGGCAGAAGGACTGCATCACGAGGTCGGCCGAGAAGCCCAGGCAGGCCAGGTCCTTGAGCTCGTCGCGCGTCATCGGGCCGGTGGTGTCTTGCGAGCCCACGGTGGTCATCTTGGGTTCGCAGTAGGTACCGGGGCGCACGCCCTGGCCTTCGGGCAGGCCGACAGCGCGGCCGACCATCTTCTGCGCCAGCGTGAAGCCGGCCTGCGTGGCCACGGGTGGCGTCGGCAGGCGGAACACGGTGGAGGCTGGCAGGCCCAGGAATTCGCGGGCCTTGCTCGTCAGCGAGCGGCCGATGATGAGGTTGATACGGCCGCCGGCGCGCACTTCGTCGAACAGCACGTCGCTCTTGAGCTGGAACTCCACCACGGTGGCGCCGTCCTTGACGATCTTGCCGTCGTAGGGCATCACGTCGATGACGTCACCCATCTCCAGCTTGGACACGTCCACTTCGATCGGCAGCGAGCCCGAGTCTTCCTGCGTGTTGAAGAAAATGGGGGCGATCTTGCCACCCAGCGTGACACCGCCGAAGCGCTTGTTCGGCACGAACGGGATGTCCTGGCCGGTGGCCCAGACGATGGAGTTGGTGGCCGACTTGCGCGACGAGCCGGTGCCCACCACGTCGCCCACGTAGGCAACCAGGTGGCCCTTCTTCTTCAGGTCGTCGATGAACTGCATCGGGCCGCGCTTGCCGTCTTCTTCGGGCTTGAACACTGCGTCGGGACGGGTGTTCTTGAGCATGGCCAGGTAATGCAGAGGGATGTCGGGGCGGCTCCAGGCATCGGGTGCGGGCGACAGGTCGTCGGTGTTGGTTTCGCCAGGCACCTTGAACACGGTGACGGTGATCTTCTTGGCGACTTCAGGGCGCGACGTGAACCACTCGGCGTTGGCCCAGCTTTGCATGACTTCCTGCGCCTTGGCGTTGCCGGCCTTGGCCTTGGTCGCCACGTCATTGAAGAAGTCGAACATCAGCAGCGTCTTCTTGAGCGCATCGGCTGCAACGCCCGCCACTTCAGCGTCGTCCAGCAGTTCGATCAGGGGGTGCACGTTGTAGCCGCCCACCATGGTGCCCAGCAGCTCGGTGGCCTTGGACTTGGAGACCAGGCCCACCTGGATGTCACCGTGCGCCACGGCGGCCAGGAAGCTGGCCTTGACCTTGGCGGCGTCGTCCACGCCTGGGGGCACGCGGTGCGTGAGCAGGTCCAGCAGGAAGGCGTCTTCGCCAGCGGGCGGGTTCTTGATCAGCTCGATCAGTTCGGCCACTTGCTTGGCTTCCAGCGGCAGCGGCGGGATGCCCAGGGCGGCGCGCTCGGCCACGTGGTCACGGTAGGCTTTCAACATCATTTTTCTCCGGTTGCGTTCTAAAGTGGGGCGGCATGCAGCGGGCTGGCGCCGTCATCGCGACGGCACAGCCGGGCTGCACGCAGTTCGGTCTGTCTGTCTGTGTTGTTATGTGGTTGTTATGCGGGCAGCCTCTGGCGGCTTCGGCCTGGCAGGGCTTACTTGACCGTCATCGGCTCCAGCACGCTGACGGGCGGGTTCTTCTTGATGGCCTCGGCCACCAGTTGCTGCTCGGGGCTCATGCATTCGTCGGCCAGGCGCTGGCCGACCTTCTGGTTCATCAGCATGGACTTGTTGCCGATCTGCAGCCAGACCGCGCCGCCCTTCTGGTCTTCCAGGCGCACGGTGCCGGTGGTGGTGGCCACGGGCGACATGAAGTACTTGAAGCCCTTGCCTTCCACGTGGAAGTGGCCAGGCGATGCAGGCTCGGCAGTCACCGTCACGAAGGCGCCCAGCTCGCAGGGGATGCGGCCGGTGTGCACGCGATCGGCAATGGCCAGCTCGGCAGGCGACAGCGCAGCTTCAGCGGCAATGATGCCGGCGGCCACCTGGTTGGTCGCGCTCTTGAGCTGCGTGCGGCTGCTGGTGGGTTCGCTCTTGGCCACGGCCTTCTTGGGGGCCGCCTTCTCGGAGGACTTGGCAGACTTGGCTTCGGACTTCGCCGCCGGCTTGGCGGCAGGCTTGGCAGCGGCCTTGGTTTCAGACTTGGCCGCAGGCTTGGCGTCCGTTTGCGCCAGGGCGAGGGCTGGGGCCAGCAGCATCAAGGCAGAGGCGATAAGGAATTTCATGGAGGGTCCTGCGTGGGGGTGTGGGCGGGTATCTACAACTCAAGCGAAAGCCGGCGCGTCAAACCAATGGCGCACCGCCTGGGGAAGCGCGCGCCCGGTGCTGTGGGCGCGCTCGATGACCTGCCAGAAGAAACGGTAGCTGGCACGGTCGTGCAGCGTGCCGTCCATGCTGATCGGAGCCCAATCAGCATCGGCGGCAGCCGCTATTATTTTGGAAGCATGCTCGATATCGTCCTGCTGCGGCGCGAACGCTTGCAGGATGGGGCGGATCTGCGCCGGATGGATGCTCCACATGCGGGTGTAGCCCAGCTCGTGGGCAGCCTGGCTGGCCGCACGTTGCATGGCCGCCGTGTCGGCGAACTCCGTCACCACACAATGGGACGGCACCTTGCCGTGCGCGTGGCAGGCCGCGGCGATCTCCAGCTTGGCGCGCACCACCAGCGGGTGCGTGAACTGCCCGGCCGACGTCATGCCATGGGCCGGGATCGCACCGGCATGGGCCGACACGAAGTCCATGAGCCCGAAGCTCACGCTCTGCACGCGGGGATGGGCTGCGATCTCGAAGGCACGGTGCACAGCCGCCGGGGATTCGATCAGCACATGGATGGGCAGCTGCGAGGGCGACGCGCGGTCGATGGCGCGCTCGGCCAGCAGGACATCGTCCACCGACTCGACCTTGGGCACCATGATGTGGCACAGCCTGTGGCCCGCCTCGCCGGCGATCACGGCCACGTCGTTGGCGAATGCGGGGTGGTCCACCGCATGCACCCGGGCGGCCACGCGGGCGCCGGGGGCTGCGGCAACAGCCAGTGCAGCCACCAGCCGCGCGTGCTCGGACTCCAGACCGACGGGCGCCCCGTCCTCGCAATCGAGGGTGACATCAAAGACGCAGGTTCCGAACTCTTGCGTCATCTCGGCCTGCAATTGCAGGCTTTTGCGCATGCGCGCTTCCACGCCGCTGTAGTGGTCGCAGACCGGCAGAAAACCGGTCTGCGCCTGGGCGCCTAGAAGCACATCGCGCGGATGGGGTTGTGCAGCGCCCTGCCCCTGTTCAGGGGCTGGGGCGGCCCGAAGGCCCGATGCCTGTGGCGTCGGCTGCATGGTGCGGGCTGGTTTTACAGCAGGTGCTTGACGCCGTCCTGCTCGCCTTGCAGCTCGGCCAGGGTCTTGTTGATGGCTTCTTGCGAGAAGGCATCGATCTCCAGGCCTTCGACGATCTTGTACTCGCCGTTTTCGGTGGTGACCGGGAAGCCGAACACGATGCCGGCAGGAATGCCGTACTCGCCGTTTGATGGCACGCCCATCGTGACCCACTCGCCATTGGAGCCCAGGGCCCAGTCACGGATGTGGTCGATGGCGGCGTTGGCAGCCGAAGCGGCCGACGACAGGCCGCGGGCGGCGATGATGGCCGCGCCGCGCTTGCCCACGGTGGGCAGGAAGGTGTCGGCGTTCCAGACCTGGTCGTTCACCAGGTCCTTGATCGACTTGCCGTTGGTGGTGGCAAAGCGGTAGTCGGCGTACATGGTGGGCGAGTGGTTGCCCCACACGGTCAGCTTGCGGATATCGCCCACCTTGGTGCCGGTCTTGGCCGCCAGTTGCGAGGCAGCGCGGTTGTGGTCCAGGCGCAGCATGGCTGTGAAGTTCTTGGCTGGCAGGTCGGGGGCCGACTTCATGGCGATGTAGGCGTTGGTGTTGGCGGGGTTGCCCACCACCAGCACCTTGACGTTGCGCGAAGCCACTGCGTTCAGGGCCTTGCCCTGTGCGGTGAAGATCTGGGCGTTGGCGGCCAGCAGGTCGGCGCGCTCCATGCCGGGGCCGCGAGGACGGGCACCCACCAGCAGGGCGTAGTCGGTGTCCTTGAAGGCTTGCAGGGGATCGCTGTGGGCTTCGATGCCGGCCAGCAGAGGGAATGCGCAGTCTTCCAGCTCCATGATCACGCCCTTCAGGGCGTTCTGGGCCTTCTCGTCGGCGATTTCGAGCAGTTGAAGAATGACGGGCTGGTCCTTGCCCAGCATTTCGCCGGAGGCGATGCGAAACAGCAGGGCATAACCGATTTGGCCAGCAGCGCCGGTGACGGCCACGCGAACAGGCTTCTTGCTCATGGTGAAAACTCCAGGAAGTGAAAAAACAGAAGGTGATGCAAACAAGCACCAGCCTCTGTTACCAGCAGCCCGTGCCCCGCAAAACAGCCTTGGAGTGTACCGCTGATTGGACACCCCGGTCAATTTGTCTTATGTCTTATATAAGATATGATTGAGACCTCTTCGTCGTCCGCAAATCCCTGCCGCAACGCAGGGCTCCACCGCGCCCGCCTGCCATGTCCTCGCTTCCTTTCGCCGCCGACAACCCTGCTGCGCCACCGGGCACCGCGGGCGGTGCCACGCCGGCGTTCAGCCCGCTGTACCAGCAGATCAAGGGACTGATCCTGCAGAGCCTGCAACAGGGCGAATGGAAGCCCGGCGAAGCCATTCCGAGCGAGATGGAGCTGGCCGCCCGCTTTCGGGTCAGCCAGGGCACGGTGCGCAAGGCGATCGACGAACTGGCGGCCGAGAATCTGGTCATGCGCCGCCAGGGCAAGGGCACGTTCGTGGCCACACATGCCGAGCAGCATGTGCAGTACCGCTTTCTGAAACTGCTGCCCGACACCGGCGACGCCCGCGTCGAGGGCCCCGCCCAGCGCCGCGTGATCGACTGCCGCCGCGTGCGGGCCAATGCCGAAGTGGCGCGGGCGCTGGCCTTGCGCAGCGGCGATGCCGTCATGCAGGCCCGGCGCATCCTCGCCTTTGCAGGCGTGCCCACCATCCTGGAAGACATCTGGCTGCCCGGCCAGGCTTTCAAAGGGCTGACGGCAGACCAGTTGGCCAGCTACCAGGGTCCCACCTACGCGATGTTCGAGCTCGACTTCGGCGTACGCATGGTGCGGGCCGAAGAAAAGATCCGGGCCGTGCTGCCAGACGCGGAGCAGGCCGGCCTGCTGGGCATTGCGCCCACCACGCCGCTGCTGAGCGTGGAGCGCATTGCCTATACCTACAACGACGTTCCGATGGAGTTACGGCGTGGTCTGTACCTGACCGACACCCACCACTACCGTAATGAATTGAGCTGACTTCAAGCTGGCACCCGAGTATTAACCTCGAATATTGCGACCCGCTTGAAACCCCGGTTGTTGCGTTGCAATAGAATTTTGCGTTCTTTGCATCTCCGAATTACAAAGAAGTTACATCCACGAAAGCACTCAACATGACCGAGCTCGCCAAAAAACGGCCTGAATTTCGCAACATCAACGCGTTCAAGGACCTGACCACCTACCGCATGACGCCTGCAGCGTGGGTGTCGATCCTGCACCGCGGCAGCGGGCTGATCATGTTCCTGCTGCTGCCTTTCATCATCTGGATGTTCGACACCTCGGTGTCGTCTGAATTCTCGTTCGCCCGGTTCACCGCGGCGTTCAGCATCGGCATCGGCTTCGTGCCTGGCTGGTTCATCAAGCTCGTGGCCCTGGCCCTGATCTGGTCTTACCTGCACCATTTCAGCGCCGGCCTGCGCCACCTGTGGATGGACGTGAGCCACAGCGCCGTGAACAAGGAATTCGGCAAGACCTCGTCCATCGCAGTCTTCGTGGTCAGCATCACGCTGACCCTCGCGCTGGGCGCCAAGCTCTTCGGCCTGTACTGATCGATCCACCACCCCCGATAAAAAAAGCGGTGACTGCTGCCATTCCGCAGCCAACACCGCCGCACCAGAGGAAAGCAGCGATGTCTGTCAATTACGGTTCCAAACGCGTCGTCGTCGGCGCTCACTACGGCCTGCGCGACTGGCTCAGCCAGCGCGTCACCGCCATCCTGATGGCCCTGTTCACGCTGGCCCTGCTGGCCCAGGTGATCTTCTCCAAAGGCCCTCTGGGCTACGACAAATGGGCGGGCATCTTCTCGGCCCAGTGGATGAAGGTGCTGACCTTCACCGTGATCATCTCGCTGGCGTGGCACGCGTGGATCGGCATGCGCGAAATCCTGATGGACTACGTCAAGCCCGTGGGCATCCGCCTGGCACTGCAGGTTTTCACCATCGTCTGGCTCGTCGGCTGCGCCGGCTGGGGCATCCAGGTTCTGTGGCGTCTCTGATACCGATCCCCCGCGACTGAAGGCAAACAACAATGAGCTACACCAAAGCTAACATCACCAAGCGCAAGTTCGACGTCGTCATCGTCGGCGCCGGCGGCTCCGGCATGCGCGCATCGCTGGAACTGTCCCGCGCAGGCCTGAACGTGGCCTGCCTGTCCAAGGTGTTCCCCACCCGCTCGCACACCGTGGCGGCGCAGGGCGGCGTGTCCGCATCGCTGGGCAACATGAGCGAGGACAACTGGCACTACCACTTCTACGACACCATCAAGGGTTCGGACTGGCTGGGCGACCAGGACGCCATCGAGTTCATGTGCCGCGAAGCACCCAACGTGGTGATCGAGCTCGAACACTTCGGCATGCCGTTCGACCGCAACCCCGACGGCACCATCTACCAGCGCCCCTTCGGCGGCCACACCGCCAACTACGGTGAAAAGCCCGTGCAGCGCGCTTGCGCCGCGGCTGACCGTACCGGCCACGCCATGCTGCACACGCTGTACCAGCAGAACGTGAAGTCCAAGACCAACTTCTTCGTGGAGTGGATGGCCCTGGACCTGATCCGCAACGCCGAAGGCGACGTGGTCGGCGTGACCGCACTGGAGCTGGAAACCGGCGACCTGTACGAGCTGCACGCCAAGGCCGTGCTGCTGGCCACCGGCGGCGCGGGCCGCATCTTCGCGGCATCGACCAACGCCTTCATCAACACCGGCGACGGCCTGGGCATGGCCGCACGTGCCGGCATCCCGCTGCAGGACATGGAGTTCTGGCAGTTCCACCCCACCGGCGTGGCCGGCGCTGGCGTGCTGCTGACCGAAGGCTGCCGCGGCGAAGGCGCCATCTTGCTCAACAGCAATGGCGAACGCTTCATGGAGCGCTATGCGCCTACCCTGAAGGACCTGGCACCACGCGACTTCGTGTCGCGCTCGATGGACCAGGAAATCAAGGAAGGCCGTGGCTGTGGTCCCAACAAGGACTACATCCTGATGAAGCTCGACCACCTGGGCGCGGACACCATCCGCAAGCGCCTGCCGTCGGTCGAAGAAATCGGCCACAACTTCGCCAACGTGGACATCACCAAGGAACCGATCCCTGTGGTGCCCACCATCCACTACCAGATGGGTGGCATCCCCACCAACATCAACGGCCAGGTCGTGGTGCACGACGGCCAGCAGAACAACGTGGTCAACGGCCTCTACGCCGTGGGCGAATGCTCGTGCGTGTCGGTCCACGGCGCCAACCGCCTGGGCACCAACTCGCTGCTGGACCTGCTGGTCTTCGGCAAGGCGGCTGGCAAGCACATCGTCAACTTCGTCAAGGAATCCGGCGAGCACAAGCCAGTGCCTGCCGACGGCTCTGACCGCACACTGACGCGCCTGAACCAGCTGCAGGACTCCAACGAAGGCATCTACGCGCAGGACGTGGCCAACGACATCCGCTCCAGCATGCAACTGCACGCCGGCGTGTTCCGCACGCAGACCAGCATGGACGAAGGCGTGGGCAAGATCAACGCGATCCGCGACCGCGTGAGCGGCGTGACCCTGAAGGACAAGTCCAAGGTCTGGAATACGGCCCGCATGGAAGCCTTGGAAGTCGACAACCTGATCGAAGTGGCGCAGGCCACGATGACCTCGGCCGCTGCCCGCAAGGAATGCCGTGGCGCGCACACCGTGTACGACTACGAGCACCCTGCCGACCACGCCGAGTTCCCGCTGGGCCGCAACGACAAGGAGTGGATGAAGCACACCCTGTGGCACAGCGCGAACAACAGCCTGACCTACAAGCCCGTGAACCTCAAGCCCCTGACGGTGGACAGCGTGCCTCCCAAGGTCCGTACGTTCTGATGAACCAGCAGCCTCACGAAAGAACAACATGAAGCGCACCTTTCAAATCTACCGCTACGACCCGGACAAGGACGCCAAGCCCTACATGCAGACCATCGAGATCGAACTCGACGGCCACGAACGCATGCTGCTGGATGCCTTGGTCAAGCTCAAGGAGCAAGACCCCTCGCTGTCGTTCCGCCGTTCGTGCCGCGAAGGCGTGTGCGGCTCCGACGCGATGAACATCAACGGCAAGAACGGTCTGGCGTGCCTGACGAACATGAACACCCTCAAGGGCACCATCGTTCTGAAGCCCCTGCCCGGCCTGCCGGTCATCCGCGACCTGATCGTGGACATGACGCAGTTCTTCAAGCAGTACAACTCGATCAAGCCCTACCTCATCACCGAGGACCTGGCGCCCGAGAAGGAACGCCTGCAGAGCCCCGAAGAACGCGAAGAGCTCAACGGCCTGTACGAGTGCATCCTGTGCGCCAGCTGCTCCACCAGCTGCCCCAGCTTCTGGTGGAACCCCGACAAGTTCGTGGGCCCCGCCGGCCTGCTGCAGGCCTACCGCTTCATCGCCGACAGCCGCGACGAAGCCACCGGTGCGCGCCTGGATAACCTGGAAGATCCGTACCGCCTGTTCCGCTGCCACACCATCATGAACTGCGTGGACGTGTGCCCCAAGGGTCTGAACCCCACGAAGGCCATCGGCAAGATCAAGGAACTGATGGTGCGCCGCGCCGTCTGACCGTATCCAGAGCATCACCTTCATGTCCGACACCCCGACCCCGGTCCTGCCATCGCCCTCCGATGTGCTGGACGACCGCGAACGCGCAAAGCTGCACTGGCGCTGCCGGCGCGGCCTGCTGGAGAACGATCTCTACATCGAGAACTTCTTCGCCAAGCACGGGGCGGGCCTGACCTGGCGCCAGGCCCACGGCATGAACACGCTGATGGACCTGGCGGACAACGACCTCCTGGACCTGGTGCTCGCGCGGCGCGAGCCCGAAGGTGAACTGGATACAGAAGAAGTGCGTGAAGTACTCGGCATGCTGCGGCTCAGTGGTGGCGCAGTACGGCCACGGCCCTGAGCAAGACCTGAGACAAGGCCTGAACCCCCGGATTACCGGCAACCTACCCAAGGAAAGTAACAATGAAGCTAGCTGACAACAAAGCCACCCTGTCGTTCAGTAACGGCAGCCCCAGCGTGGACCTGCCGGTCTACCAGGGCAGCATTGGCCCGGACGTCATCGACATCCGCAAGCTGTATGCGCAAACGGGCATGTTCACCTATGACCCGGGCTTCCTGTCGACGGCAGCCACCCAGTCGGCCATCACGTACATCGATGGCGACAAGGGCGAACTGCTGTACCGCGGCTACCCCATTGAGCAGTTGGCGCAAAACTGCGACTTCCTGGAAACCTGCCACCTGCTGCTGTACGGTGACCTGCCCAACGAAGCCCAGAAGACCGACTTCACCAGCCGCGTGACCAACCACACCATGGTCAACGAGCAGATGCAGTTCTTCCTGCGTGGCTTCCGCCGTGACGCGCACCCCATGGCAGTGCTGACCGGCCTGGTGGGCGCCCTGTCGGCCTTCTACCATGACAGCACCGACATCAACAACCCGCAGCACCGCGAGATCGCTGCCATCCGCCTGATCGCCAAGATGCCCACCCTGGTGGCCATGGCGTACAAGTACGGCGTGGGCCAGCCCTACATGTACCCGCAGAACAACCTGAGCTACGCAGGCAACTTCCTGCGCATGATGTTCGGCACGCCCTGCGAAGAGTACAAGGTCAACCCTGTGCTGGAACGCGCACTGGACCGCATCTTCATCCTGCACGCAGACCACGAGCAGAACGCATCGACCTCCACCGTGCGCCTGTGCGGCTCGTCGGGCACCAACCCGTTCGCGGCCATCGCCGCCGGTGTGGCGTGCCTGTGGGGCCCTGCCCACGGCGGTGCCAACGAAGCAGCCCTGAACATGCTGTACGACATCCAGGCCCAAGGCGGCGTGGAGAAGATCGGCGACTTCATCAAGCAGGTCAAGGACAAGAACTCCGGCGTCAAGCTCATGGGCTTCGGCCACCGGGTGTACAAGAACTACGACCCGCGCGCCAAGCTCATGCAAGAGACTTGCAATGAAGTGCTGGCCGAACTGGGCCTGGAAAACGACCCGCTGTTCAAGCTGGCCAAGGAGCTGGAAAAGATCGCTCTGGAAGACGACTACTTCGTGCAGCGCAAGCTCTACCCGAACGTGGACTTCTACTCCGGCATCGTGCAGCGCGCCATCGGCATCCCCGTGAACCTGTTCACCGGCATCTTCAGCCTGGCCCGCACCGTGGGCTGGATCGCCCAGCTGAACGAAATGATCGGCGACCCCGAGTACAAGATCGGCCGCCCCCGCCAGCTGTTCACCGGCTCCGTGCGCCGTGATGTGCCGCCCATCGGCAAGCGTTGATTGGCAGCCTGGTTCCTTGAAGTCTCCGGTCTTCGAGGTACCTGCTCTGGAAAGCCCGCTTCGGCGGGCTTTTTTCATGGTGTACCGCGCCTGCCCATGCGCAAAGCAGCCGGCGACCCGCTAGGATGGCGCAGAGGACGGCGCCACGGCTCCGGCCGATCGGTACCCATGAGCGACGGAGCCCACCCATGCATCCCCTCAAGCGCATCAATCACCTGGGCTCGGCGGTCCTGCTGGTCCTCGCCGTGCTGCTGGCCTTCGTCCTCATGCTGCCCGAGCTGGGCATCGCGGCAGGTTGGAAGCCCAAGACCACGCCCTACCGGCTGGTCAACAACCCGTTCATCGGCTGGTCCCTGGTGGTTGCACTCGGCGCTCGCCTGGTGCTGATCCGCGCGGGATCGGAGCTTTCCCAGTGCATGAGCGCGCTGGTGCTTGTCGGCCTGGTCTTCGGCCTGGCCATCGTCAGCGGGCTTTTCTGGGACCCCTGGCTGTGCCCCGCCCTGGTGGCAGCCGTGCTACCGATCCAGAAGGCGGCGATCCAACGGCTCCAGACGCTGGCACACCATCGGCCTGCAGGTTCGCGGAGATAGGGAGGGCGGCATCACAGCCCGTCAACGCCGCCCTTGCCCACCGAAACGCTCCCGATATGCCTGCGGCGTAATCCCTAGGTGCCGCACGAACAGCTGCCGCAGCGCCTGCTCCGACCCCATGCCCACGCGCGCGGCCACGGTCTTGAGCGGTAGCGTGGACTGCGACTCGAGCAGCCGCCGCGCGCCCTCGAGCCGCGCGGCATCCACAAACGCCGAAGGCGTCTGCCCTGTCTCCTGCACGAACACCCGCCGAAAGTGACGCTCGCTCATGGCAGCGCGGTCGGCCAGCGCTGCCAGGGACATGGGCTCCTGCAAGTTCTCCAGCACCCAGGTCTGCACGGCCTGGATGTCGCGGTGGGCGGTGCCCTGGCTGGCCAGTTGCACGCTGAACTGCGACTGGCCACCGGGGCGCTTGAGGTACATGACCAGATCGCGCGCCACCTCCAGCGCGAGGGCGTGGCCAAAGTCGTCTTCCACCAAGGCCAGCGCCAGATCGATGCCGGCCGTCACACCGGCCGACGTCCACAGCGGGCCGTCGCGCACGTAGATAGCATCAGGGTCCACGTCGATGGCAGGGTAGCGCTGGCGCAGCAGGGCGGCCACGCTCCAGTGGGTGGCGGCGCGCCGGCCGTCGAGCAAACCGGCGGCGGCCAGGAAGAAGCTGCCGGAGCACAAGGCGATCATGCGGTCCACGCGCGGGGCGACGCGGGCGGCCCAGGCCACCAGGTCGGGCGAGGCGGCCAGCACCTGTTCGATGTTGCGCGAGCCGACCAGCACCACGGTGCAGCCCGGGCCGCCCTCTCCTTTTTCTTGTTGCTGCTCCAGCTCGGCCAGGGTGTGGGTGGCGGTCAGGGCCATCAGGGTGTCCGACTGCACGGCCCCGGCCTGCGCCGCCACCACCCGCACTGCGTAGCCATCAGGCCGGCCGTGCTGGCGCAGGTGCACGTTGGCATAGTCGAACACGGACATGGGCCCCACGGCCTCCAGCGCCTTGAAGCCGGGGTACACGACCAGATCGACGCGATGGGGCTTGCCGGCGGGGTGGTGGTGGTGCTGTGTTTGTGATTGTGGGTGGTGGTGGTTGGCGTCCATGCGGCGTGGCAGTGCGGAAAAGGCGATGCAACTATACGAGAGCCCATGTCCGCCAAGGCCATGAACAGTGGTATTCGGCCATACCCCCAAGGTCTGCGGCCATGGGGTTCTGAGCACGCCGCACATGGCCTACAGTCACAACGTCAACGCACGCCGCAAGGCCACAGAGCCTTCGGCGCCCTCTCCCCTCTGCCAACCCATTCCCACAGACCATGACCATCAAATCCAAAGCCGCCGTGGCCTTCAAGGCCGGAGAACCGCTGCAGATCGTCGAGATCGACGTCGCGCCGCCAAAAAAGGGCGAGGTGCTGATCCGCATCACCGACACCGGCGTGTGCCACACCGACGCTTTCACCCTGAGCGGTGACGACCCCGAAGGCCTGTTCCCCGTGGTGCTGGGCCACGAAGGTGCCGGCATTGTGGTGGAGGTGGGCGAAGGCGTGACCAGCGTGAAGCCGGGCGACCATGTGATCCCGCTGTACACGGCAGAGTGCGGCGAGTGCCTGTTCTGCAAGAGCGGCAAGACCAACCTGTGCGTGTCGGTGCGCGCCACGCAGGGCAAGGGCGTGATGCCCGACGGCACCACGCGTTTCAGCTACAACGGCCAGCCGATCTACCACTACATGGGCTGCTCGACCTTCAGCGAGTACACGGTGGTGGCCGAGGTGTCGCTGGCCAAGATTCACCCCGACGCCAACCCCGAGCAGGTGTGCCTGCTGGGCTGCGGCGTGACCACCGGCCTGGGCGCGGTGAAGAACACGGCGAAGGTGCAGGAGGGCGATACGGTCGCAGTGTTCGGCCTGGGCGGCATCGGCCTGGCGGTGATCCAGGGCGCCAAGCTGGCCAAGGCGGGCCGCATCATCGCCGTGGACACGAACCCCTCCAAGTTCGACTTGGCCCGCACCTTCGGCGCCACGGACTGCATCAACCCCAGGGACTTCGACAAGCCGATCCAGCAGGTGATCGTGGAGATGACGACCTGGGGCGTGGACCACAGCTTCGAGTGCATCGGCAACGTGAACGTGATGCGTGCGGCACTGGAATGCGCGCACCGCGGCTGGGGCCAGTCGGTGATCATCGGCGTGGCGGGTGCGGGGCAGGAGATTTCCACCCGCCCGTTCCAGCTGGTCACGGGCCGCAAGTGGATGGGCACGGCGTTCGGCGGTGTGAAGGGCCGCAGCGAGCTGCCCGGCATGGTGGAAGACGCCATGGCCGGCAAGATCCAGCTGGAGCCGTTCGTGACGCACACGATGGGCCTCAAGGACATCAACGAAGCATTCGACTTGATGCATGAAGGCAAGTCGATCCGCTCGGTGGTCAAGTACGCTGCCTGATCGATCGGGTGAACAGGGGGTGGCGGAAGCCGGTGCCGGGCGTCGGTCTTAGTGCACATGCCCAAGCTGGCATGCCAGTAAGCGTGCAACGATGCGCGGACGCCTTCCTCCGCCCTTTCGGGTCTAGCTTGGCGACGCCTCGCCGTGTGGCCTGACGAGCCCGCAACCCGTTCGGGCTGAGCCTGTCGAAGCCTCGCGCTGCGCATCGACAAGGCTCAGCGTGACCGGGGTTCTCGTTTTGACTGTGCAGCGGCCTGATTTCAGATAAAAACAGCCCCTACCGCTTGCCTATCAAGCGCCAACAGCTATATTTTTGAGAGCAAAAACATGACAACCTCCCTGGACCTGCTCAGCAGCCATGCCTGCTTTGGCGGCGAGCAGCGCTTCTACCAGCACGCCTCTACCGAGATCGGTCTGCCGATGAAGTTCTCGGTATTCCTGCCGCCTGCGGCGCAGCAGGGGCCCGTGCCAGCCCTGCTGTACCTGGCGGGGCTGACCTGTACCGAAGAGACCTTCATGGTCAAGGCCGGTGCGCAGCGCCTGGCGGCCGAGCTGGGGCTGGCGTTGATCGCGCCAGACACCAGCCCGCGCGGCGCCAACGTGCCGGGCGAGGCCGAGAGCTGGGACTTTGGCGTGGGTGCGGGCTTCTACCTCGACGCCACGGCAGAGCCCTGGGCGCGGCACTGGCGCATGGAGAGCTACTTGATGAACGAGTTGCTGCCCCAGGTGGTGCCGCAATTGCCGGTGGACGGCGAACGGCTGGGCATCTTCGGCCATTCGATGGGCGGGCACGGCGCGCTGACGCTGGCGCTGCGCCACCCGGGGCGGTTCAAGAGCCTGTCGGCCTTTGCGCCCATCTGCGCACCCACGCAGTGCCCCTGGGGCGAAAAGGCTTTCACCGGGTACCTGGGCGCGGACCGCACGGGCTGGATCGAGCACGATGCCACCGTGCTGATGCAGCACCAGCCGGTGGCGCCCTACCCCGCGGGCATTCTCATCGACCAGGGGCTGGCCGATAAATTCTTGGCCACGCAGCTGCACCCCCACCTGTTCGACGCCGCCTGCCAGGCCATCGGCCAGCCGCTGACCTTGCGCCAGCACGCCGGCTACGACCACGGCTACTACTTCATCCAGACCTTCATGGCCGACCACCTGAAGCACCACGCCGCTCACTTGAAGCTCATTCCACGTTAATGCGGCCTTAAGTCTCGGGCGCCACAGTGCGCCCATGCCTTTGATCCTGCAGCGCCTGCTGCTCTCCCCCGCGGCCGTGGGCGTTGCCCCCCGGCCTGGCGCTGCCGCCGCGCCCCGTGCCTTGCACCCTGCCTGGGTGGTGGTGTTCATCAGCGTCTGGCTGGCCGCGGCGTGCAATGTGCCGCTGTGGCGCGAAGTGGCCCAGTTGCCCGGGCATGGCAGCCTGCGCGGGTGGATTTTTGCCGCAGCGTTTCTGGTCATCGTGGCGGCGGGCAATGCAGCGCTGCTCAGCCTGCTGGCGTGGCGCCTCACGCTCAAGCCCGCCGCTGCGGTGCTGGTGGTCATGGCGGCTTTCGGCGCGTATTTCATGTTGGCCTACGGGATCACCATCGACGCGAGCATGCTGGTCAACGTGCTGCAGACCGACGCCCACGAGGCCGCCGACATGCTCAGTTGGCGCATGGCCGGCACCGTGTTCGCGCTGCTGGCGCCGCCTCTGGTGTGGCTGTACCGCACGCCGGTGCGGCGCTTGAGCACGGTGCGGCAGGTGGCGCACAATGGCGCGTTGCTGCTGGGTGCCATCGCCGTCATCGTGGTGTGCCTGCTGATGGTGTTCCAGGACTTTGCCTCCACCATGCGCAACCACACCAAGCTGCGCTACCTCATCAACCCGCTCAATAGCGTGTACGCACTGGGCAACATCGCCACCCGGCCCTTGCGCATCGACGGCAGCAAGCTGTTGCCGCTGGGCCGCGATGCCCAGCTGGGCGCGAGCTACGCGGGGCAAAAAGCGCCGCCCCTGCTGGTGCTGGTGCTGGGCGAAACCGGCCGCAGCGGCAACTTCGGGCTCAACGGCTATGCGCGCGACACCACCCCCCTGCTGTCGGCCCGCACCGACCTGGTCAGCGCGCGCAATGCCTGGTCTTGCGGCACCAGCACTGCGGCATCGGTGCCGTGCATGTTCTCGCACCTGGGGCGCACCGGCTACGAGGCGCGCGCCGCCAATTTCGAGAGCCTGATCGACGTGCTGCACCATGCCGGCCTGGCCGTGCTGTGGGTGGACAACCAGTCGGGCTGCAAGGGCGTGTGCGACCGGGTGAGTAACGACATCAATACCTCGGCACTGAAGGACCCCGCGCTGTGCGCCACCCGCGGCGAATGCCTGGACCGCATCATGCTCAAGGACCTGGACGCGCACGTCGCCGCGCTGCCTGCAGAGCAGCGCCGGCGCGGCACGGTGGTGGTGCTGCACCAGTTGGGCAGCCACGGCCCGGCGTACTCCAAGCGCTCCTCGCCCGAGCTCAAGAAGTTCTTGCCCGAATGCGCATCGACCGCGCTGCAGGAATGCGAACGCCAGCAGGTGGTGAACGCCTACGACAACAGCATCCGGGAGACGGATGTGTTCCTCGACTCGGTGCTCAAATGGCTCTCCACGCGCTCTGATCAACCGGAAGCAGCTATGATTTATGTAGCAGATCACGGCGAGTCGCTGGGCGAGAACAACATCTACCTGCACGGCCTGCCCTACGCGATTGCGCCCGACGTGCAAAAGCATGTGCCCTGGCTCACCTGGCTGTCGCCTGCCATGCAGTCCCGCTCCAGTCTGCCGACAGGCTGCCTGCAGCAGGACCTGGCGCAGCGGCGCATCACGCACGACAACTACTTTCATTCCGTGCTCGGCCTGATGGACGTGACAACGGGCGCCTACAACCCCGACCTGGACATGTTCACGGCCTGCAGGAACAAGTCGCAGTCCATGGCCGCAGCCGCTTCTGCAGGCAGCCGGCTGTGATTCTGGGCCTGCGATGAAAAGCGCTGAACGTATCCGCACCGCGCAAGCAACGCGTTAGTCCAGCTGTCCCTGGCAGATGTATTTGGTGTGCAGGTAGTCGTCCAGCCCGTGCGTGGAGCCCTCGCGGCCGTAGCCTGATTCCTTGACGCCACCGAACGGCGCGGCCTCTGCCGAGATGGCGCCTTCGTTGATGCCCACGATGCCCGTCTCCAGCGCGTCCGCAACGCGCCAGATGCGGCGCACGTCGGTGCTGTAGAAGTACGCCGCCAGCCCGAACGGCGTGTCGTTGGCCGCGGCGACCACCTCGGCCTCGTCATGGAAGATGGTCAGCGGCGCCACAGGGCCGAAGGTTTCCTCACAGGCGCAGGCCATGCTCGCGTCCGCACCGGCAAGCACCGTGGGGGCGTAGTAGGTGGCACCCAGTGCCGTCAGGCGCTTGCCGCCAGTGAGCACCTGGGCGCCCTTGGCGATGGCATCGTGCACATGGCGCTCTATCTTCTGCACTGCCCGTTCGTTGATCATCGGGCCGATCTGCGAGGCAGGGTCGCTGGCGGGGCCCACCTTCAGCGCTGCGACCCGGGCGGTGAGCTGACTGGCAAATGCCTCGTGGACACTGGCATGCACGAACACCCGGTTGGGGCACACGCAGGTCTGGCCACCGTTTCTGAACTTGGCGGCCATGAAGCCGTCCACGGCCGCGCCGATGTCCGCGTCTTCAAACACGATGAAGGGAGCGTTGCCGCCCAGCTCCAGCGACAGCTTCTTGAGCGTGTCGGCGCTGCGCCGCGCCAGGTGCTTGCCCACAGGCGTGGAGCCGGTGAAGGTGATCTTGCGCACGCGGGCCTCATCGAGCCACACGTCCACAACGTCGGGCGTTCGCTCGCGTGAAGCGGTCACGATGTTGAGCACGCCCGGAGGCACCCCCGCCTCGTGCGCCAGCAGCACCAGGGCCAGCGAGGTGAGCGGGGTGTCCTCGGCCGGTTTGCACACCACCGTGCAACCTGCGGCCAGCGCCGGGGCGATCTTGCGCGCGATCATCGCGGCCGGAAAGTTCCACGGCGTGATGGCGGCCACCACGCCCACGGGCTCGCGCAGCGCGAACATGCGCCGGCCGGGCACCGGGGCCGGGATGATTTCGCCGTTCATGCGCGTGGCCTCCTCGGCAAACCATTCGATATAGCTGGCGGCGTAGGCCACCTCGCCCTGGCCTTCGGCCAAGGGTTTGCCCTGCTCCAGCGAGATCAGCTTGCCCAGGTCGTCCTGGTGGGCCACCACCAGATCGTTCCAGCGCTTGATGATGGCGGCGCGCTGTTTGGCGGGTACCTTCTTCCATGCCGGGAAAGCGGCGTGCGCGGCTTCCAGCGCGGCCAGCGCCTCGGCAGCGCCGGAGTCAGGAACGCGGGTGATCGTCTCGCCGGTGGCGGGGTCGGTGACGGCAAAGCGCGCTGTAGCGGTGTCGGTCCAGGCGCCGGCAATGAAGTTGGCGTTGCGGATCAGGTCGTGGCGGGTGAGGGCAAGGGTCTGTGGCATGGGGTTGCGGGCGTGGTGTGTGGCACAGGGTGCGGGCGTGGGCGATGGGCTTGGATGGCGGGCGTGGTTAGTGCACTTGGGTTCGGGCTTGGGATGACCGTCGAATGGTTTTAAGCGAACAGTTACGAGCGTCAATAGGGGCACAGGACTGCCGTGATGGGCAGACATGCGAATGAAATTGGCACCTACCGCGCTCCTGTAGAGCGCTACCAGCTATAAAAAAAGGAGCACTACCGCCTAGCCATCGCTGCAGCGCCCGCACCGGCAAGGCGCAACTTGCGGTCATGCGTCTAGGCAGGCGTTCAGACCTTCAGGCGGTCGAGGCGGCCGCAGGAGCCACGCCCACCGCAGCGCCGCGCTCTGCGTCACGCTCATCCAGCCAGCCCTGGCGCAGCTCGGGCACCGACCGTGCCAGCAGCTCGAAGTACGGGTGGTGCGGCCCGCTGTCGAAGTTGGCACGGGCCAGCTGATCGAGCTTGCGGCCGTGCTGCATGACGATGATCTCGTCGCACACCGCACGCACGGTGTGCAGGTCGTGGCTGATGAACAAATAGGACACGCCCAACTCGCGCCGCAGGTCCGCCATCAGGTCCAGCACGGCAGCCCCCACCACCGTGTCCAGCGCCGACGTCACCTCGTCGCACAGGATCAGGTCCGGTTCTGCGGCCAGGGCGCGCGCCAGATTCACCCGCTGCTTTTGCCCGCCCGACAGCCCGCCGGGCAAGCGCTGCGCCACCGCGTGCGGCAGGCGCACCAGGTCGAGCAGTTCATGGATGCGGCGCTGCAACGCGTCGCCCTGCAGGCCTTTGTAGAACTGCAGGGGGCGTGCCAGGATGCGCTCGATGGTTTGCGATGGGTTCAGCGCCGTGTCGGCCATCTGGAACACGATCTGGATGCGGCGCAGCTCGTCCCTGGTGCGGTGGCGCAGCTCGGGCTGCAGCTCGCGGTGGTGGAACAGCACGCTGCCCTTGCACGGCGCCACCAACCCCGCGATGGCGCGGGCCAGCGTGGTCTTGCCCGACCCGGACTCGCCGATCACGCCGATGGCCTGGCCCCGATGCAGCTTGAAGCTGATGTCCTCAAGAATCAGCGTGGCAGGCTGGCCCTGCGCATCCGTGGCACCGTAACCGGCAGAAAGGTTGCGCACTTCCAGCAGCAGTTCACCCTCGCCCTTGCAATGCCCGGCCACGCGTGGTGTGGGGCGTGCCGCCGCTAGCAGGCTTTGCGTGTAGCAGTGCGTGGGCGCCTGCAGGATGTGCGCGGTGGTGTTGATCTCCTGCGTCTGCCCGCCGCGCAGCACCAGGATGTGGTCAGCCATCTGCGCCACCACGGCCAGGTCGTGGCTCACGTACACCGCCGTGGTCCGCCGCTCGCGCACCACGCGGCGAAACGCGCGCAGCACCTCGATCTGGGTGGTCACATCCAGCGCCGTGGTGGGCTCGTCGAGGATGACCACGTCGGGGTCGGTGATCAGCGCCATGGCCGCCATCAGGCGCTGCAGCTGCCCGCCCGACACTTGGTGCGGATAGCGCTGGCCTATGGTTTCAGGGTTTGGCAGGGCCAGTTCGGCGAACAGCTGCACCGCCTTGGCTTCGGCCTCTGCGCGGGGCATGGTGCCGTGGATGCGCGTAGGCTCCACCACCTGGTCCAGAATGGTGCGCGACGGGTTGAACGACGCCGCTGCGCTCTGCGCGATGTACGACACCGTGCGCCCGCGCAGCGCCCGCTGGCCTGCGGGCGACAGGTTGAGCACATCGGTGTCGCCGATGTGCACACTGCCCCCTGCGATGGTGCAGCCGTAACGGGCAAAGCCCATCAGTGCCAGCGCCGTAGTGGTCTTGCCCGAGCCCGACTCGCCGATCAGCGCCAGCACTTCGCCGGGCTCGATGGCAAAGCTGAGGCGGTCCACCAGCGTCTGCCCGCCGGCGGTGATGTGCAGGTCCTTGACCACCACAGAAGCGCCCATGTCAGCACCTTCCCCGCGCACGGGCAGACCGGCCCGGCAGGTTGTCGATCACCAGGTTCACGGCGATGGTAAGGCTGGCAATGGCGAGTGCCGGTGCGATCACCGAGGCGCCTGCATCGGGCAGGGCGCCGATGTTCTCCCGCACCAGCGAGCCCCAGTCTGCAGCAGGCGGCTGAATGCCCAGCCCCAGAAAGCTCAGGCTGGCCAGGAGCAACACCACGTAGACGAAGCGCAGGCCCAAGTCGGCCAGCATGGGGCCCAGGATGTTGGGCAGTATCTCGCGCAGCATGATGTACAGCGTGCTCTCGCCCCGGGTGCGGGCCACCGTCACGTAGTCGAGCTCGTTGATGTTGACGGCCAGAGACCGGGCGATGCGGTAGGCGCCCGGCACGTAGATGAGTGCCGCCGTGAACACCAGCATGCCCACCGAAGAGCCAAACCCCGCCACCAGCACCAGCGCAAACATCTTGCTGGGGATGGACGTGAGCGTATCGAGCAGCCGGCTCAGTACGCTGTCCACCACCGTACCGCTAGCGGCGGCCAGCAGGGCCAGCACCGTCCCTGTGGCGCTGGCCACCAGCGTGGCGACCAGTGCCACGCCCACGGTGTAGCGGGCCCCCTGCACCACCCGCACCAGCATGTCGCGGCCCAGATAGTCGGTGCCCAGCCAGTGGGTGGCATTGATGGGGCCATAGACGACCGATGCCTGCAGATCCACCAGGTGGCGCGGCAGCAGCCAGGGCCCTGCCAGCGCCGCCACCAGCCAAAGCAGCAGGACCAGCAGCCCCACACTGCCAGCCCAGCCGAAGCCGGCCAGCCAGTGGCGCGCAGCGCTTCGGCCACGCACGGCATCGGCCGAAGCCGTGCGTGCAGGAGGGCTGGTGTCCATGGTGCGGTCCTCGCTCGGTAGGGGTCAGCGGTGCCGCAGGCGCGGGTTGGCGACGATGCCGCACACGTCGGCCAGCGTGACCAGCACCAGGTAGCCGGTGCAAAAAATCATGGCGCAGGTCTGCACCAGCGGCATGTCGCGCTGGGTCACGCCATCGACCATCAGCTTGGCAATGCCCGGGTAGTTGAAGATGGTTTCGATCACGATCACGCCGCCCAGCAGGTACGACAGCGACAACGCCACCGCGTTGGCGATCGGCCCCACCGCGTTGGGCAGCGCGTGGACCAGCACCATGCGCAAGGGCGACGCCCCCTTGAGCCGCACCATCTCGATGTAGGGCGCCTCCAGCTGGTCGATGACCGCGGCACGGGTCATGCGCATCATCTGCGCCACGATCACGCAGCACAGGCTGAGCACCGGCATGGCAAACGCACGCAGCATCTGGCCCACGGATTCGATATCGCTCACATACGACAGCGCAGGCAGCCAGCGCAGTTGCACCGCGAACACCAGCACGGCCAGCGTGGCCACCAGAAATTCGGGCACGGACACCACCGCCACCGACAGGTTGGACGCAATCCGGTCCAGCCACGACCCACGCCACACTGCCGAGGAGATACCCAGCGCCAATGCGATGGGTACGGAGAAAAGCGCCGTCACCGCCGCCAGCAGCAGTGAATTGGGCAGCCTGCTGGCCACCAGGTCGCCGACCGGCATCTGGGTGGTGGCCGACTGCCCGAGATCGCCGCGCACCACGCCCCACAGCCACCGCAGGTAGCGCGTGGGCGCCGGTACATCGAGGCCCATCTGGGCGCGCAACGCGGCCAGCGCGTCGGGCGTCGCGTCCTGCCCCAGTTGCTCCTGGGCGGCATCGCCCGGCAGCACCGCCGTGATCGCAAACACGATGACCGACACCGCCAGCAGCGAAAGCAACGCAAACAGCAGGCGTTTGGCCAACAGCGAGAGGATCACACGGTTCATGCGAAAGCTGGGGTGACGGTTGCCGGGTCGTGCGCGTCAGGCGTCCAGCCAGACGTGCTCGGCGAAAGAGTAGCCCATCAGCCCGCCCAATGGAATCGGAGACAAACCCTTGAGCTTGCTGGAGTGCCCGTCGATGCTGGCCAGGAACAGGGGAATACCGATACCCGCCTCGCCATGGATCATGGTCTGCATGTCGGCATACATCTGCTTGCGCTTGGCCAGATCGGTCTCGGCCCGTGATGCCAGCAGCAACTGGTCGAACTGGGCGCTCTTCCAGCGGGATTCGTTCCACGCAGCATCGGACTTGAAAAATTGCGTCAGGATCGTGTCGGCGCTCGGCCGGGGGTTGACGTTGCCGAAGCCCACCGGGCTGGTGAGCCAGTGGTTCGACCAGTAGCCGTCGGCGGGCATGCGTTTGATATCCAGGTCGATGCCGGCGCGCTGGGCCGACTGCTGCAGCAACAGCGCGATTTCGACAGAGTACATCGCGGCCGGTGACACCACCACCGGCACCTTGCCCGTCACGCCCGATTTCTGCAAGTGGAACTTGGCCCTGTCCAGGTCGTATGCACGCTGCGGCAGGCCTTTGAAGTGGAACCGGTTGGTGGGGTCGATGGGCTGGTCGTTGCCGAGCACGGCGTAGTCCAGCGCAATCGTCTTCTTCATCTGCTCGCGGTCGAACAGATGCTTCATGCCGAGCACGAAGTCGGGATTCATGCCCGGCCCCACGTCCTTGCGCATGATGAGGTCGGAGTACTGGCCTGACTGGGTGGTGAAGACGGCGTAGCCCGGCGTGCCGCTCACACGCGCCACGGCGCGCGGGTTGATCGAGGCCACCAGGTCCATGCCGCCAGACAGCAGCGCATTCACGCGGGCGCTTTCATCGCCGATACCCACAAACTCGATCTCGTCCAGGTAGGGTTTGCCGGGCTTCCAGTACGCCCCGTTGCGCACCACCAGCGAGCGCACGCCCGGCTTGAATTCCTTGAGCTTGTACGGCCCGGTGCCGATACCGGCATTGAAGTCGGTGGTGCCGTCCTTGACGATGTGAAAGTGGAAGGTTCCCAGGATGACCGGCAGGTCCGAATTGGGCGCCGACAGCACGATGGTGACTTCGTTCGGCCCACTGGCGCGCACCGATTCGATCTGCTCGGCCAGCACCTTGGCTTTGGAGGCCGTGGCCGGGTCTTTGTGGCGCTGGATGGAGAACACCACGTCGGCCGGCGTCAGGGCCTTGCCGTCGTGGAACACCACGCCCTTGCGCAGGGTGAACACCCAGGTCTTGGCGTCCTGCGTGGCGAACGACTCCGCCAGCGCAGGCTGGGGGGTGAGCGAGGCATCGAGCACCGTGAGCCCGTTGTAGAGCATGGTCCCACGCGAGTAGTCCGTCTGGTTGGACTGCTTGGCGGGGTCGAGCGTGTCGGTGGCCGCGGCCGTTGCGCCTGCCACGCGGATGCGCCCGCCCCGCTTCGGTGTCTGGGCGTGGGCCGTCATGGCCAGCCCGGCGATGCTGCCGGCCACGGTGGCCTGCATGCCGCAGGCTGCCAGCATGGCCAGCACGTCGCGCCGCGAAGCGCCCCGGCGCAGCGAGTCCATCACACGAAGGCTTTCGCGGGAACCGACAAGTTGCTCGAACTGGTGGTGGCTATCGCTCATGGTGCAGCTCCTGGTTGAAAAGCAAGTGGGTGGAAATCGTTGGAGGGAAAGGCAGACTGGCGAACTGATGACGCTGGGACTTCAGGGGTTCAGGCGTCTGGCCTCAGGCCAGCCGGTCCTTGAGCCGGTAGTACAGGCCCACGGCCGGCAGGAACCACGGCGGGCCGAAGTGCCCTGCAATGGCTGGCCACGCCCTGCCGCCCCATGGGTTGGCACTGGCATTGCCAGCCATCACGGCCGCCATGCACTGACCCATGTGCACGGACATCTGGGTGCCATGACCGCTGTAGCCCATGGAATAGAACAGGCCATCGCGCTCACCAGCGTGGGGCAGGCGGTCTTGCGTCATGTCCACCAGGCCGCCCCAGCAGTAGTCGAGCCGCACCGGGCCAAGCCTTGGGAAAATCTCGCTCAGGCCAGCCCGCAGGATCTCGCCACTGGCGGCATCCGACTGCGGACTGGAGATGGCAAAACGGGCACGTCCGCCAAAGACCAGCCGATGGTCGGCCGTGAGGCGAAAGTAATGGTGGATGTTGGCGATGGTGGTGTACGTCCTGCGGGCCGCCAGCAGGGCGCTGGCCCGGTCTTCGCCCAGCGGCTCCGTCACCACGATGAAGCTGCCGATGGGAACGATGCGCCGCCGCAACCAGCCAAAACTGCCATAACCACCATGGCGCGACGCACCGGTTGCCAGAAGCACCTGGTCGGCCGTGACGACCCCATGGGCTGTGTGCAGCTTGTGCGTGCGCCCCTGCACCCGTTCCAGCCGGTCGACGCGGGCGCCGGTGTAGATCTCGGCACCCTTGCGCTGTGCAGCACGCGCCAGCCCCAGCGCAAACCGCCCCATGTGCATCTGCGCGCTGCGTTTGTACAGCAGGCCGCCATGAAAGCGGTCGCTCTGCACCTCGTCGCGTACGCGGGCGGCCGTGAGCACGTCCACGTCGGTGTCCACGCCGTCTGCCACCAGCCGCTCTGCGCTGCGGTGCAGCGCCTCCATCTGCTGGGGCCGCGTTGCGAGCTTGAGCTTGCCGTGGCGCAAAAAGTCGCAGTCGATCGATTCCTCGCGCACCAGGCGGGCCACGGTGTCCACCGCATCGTCGTAGGCGTGGTACCAGGCGCGGGCCTGCTGCACGCCCACCCGCGCAGCCACGTCGGCATAGTCCACGGCCAGACCGTTGTTGACATGCCCTCCGTTGCGCCCCGATGCCTCAGGGGCCACGGTGGGCCCCGCTTCGAGCACGGCCACCGTGGCTCCTTTGCGGGCCAGCTCCAGCGCTGCGGACAGGCCCGTGAACCCCGCCCCGACGATTGCCACGTCCACCTTGGCAGGCAGGCTGCGCCGTGCCTCGGCAGGCCATACCGGCAAAGCATCGTTCCAGTACGAGTCGAGCTTCATATCAGGCAGTGAGCATCAGCGACCAACGGCATGCGGCATCAAACACGGGTCAGAGGCCGACCACGCCCGCAAGACCGCCGATATCCTGGATCTCGGTATAGCGGTACGCAGGGTTGCCAGGGCCGTGCCCGCGGTTCACGAACACCTTGTTGACGATGCCGATGTCGTCGGCGGACATGAGGTCATAGCGCAGGCTGGACGAGACATGCAGGACGTCTTCCGGATTGCAGCCCAGCGAATCGAGCATGTATTCGAACGGTTTGAGGCGCGGCTTGTAGGCCTGGGCTTGCTGGGCCGTGTACACCCGGTGGAAAGGCGCACCCAGCATGGCGACGTTTTTCTGGATCTGATCGTCCGAAGCGTTCGAGAGGATCACCAGCGGAATCTCCTTGGCCACCCTGGCCAAGCCTGCAGGCACATCGGCATGGGGGTCCCAGGTCGGGACGGCGTCGTAGTACTTTTGCCCGTCGGTGTCGAAATACTGAATCTTCCACTTCTTGCACAACCGGCGCACCGCATTCTTGAGGACCACCTCGTAGGGCTGCCAATCACCCAGCACTTCGTCGAAGCGGTAGGCGGTGAAGTCAGCGATGAACTGGTCCATGCGCTCGGCCGGAACGCGGTCGGCGAACAGTTCACGCGTCATCTCCCCCATGCGAAAGCGCGTGAGCGTGCCGTAGCAGTCGAAAGTCACGTACTTGGGACGGAAAGTCATGGTTTCGAATCCTTGGGTTGTGCCGTCACGGGCCGGCGCGGGCCGCCTGCCTTACGCAGCATTTGCGACGGTGTCATGACCAAATGGTTGAAGGCCATTGAAGCACGCTGCTTGGCCGAGTTCATAGGGAAATACGGGGCGAGACACGGGCAATCTGCGTTTTGCAGCACGACCGCAGCATGCAATGCTGTCTGCACCGACGCAGTGCATACCTGCACCTCTGCAACCCTTGCAGACACGGTTATTGCGCCGCAGCAAAATCTATCAACACGCTTTTGAAGCGCAGGTTGGCCTCCACGGCCTGCCGCCCCAGATCCTTGCCGAGACCGGACTGGTGATAGCCCCCGGTGGGAATGACGAAGTCGGCGGTGCGGCCGTAGCGGTTGATCCAGACCGTGCCAGCAGAGATGCTGCGCATGGCGCGCAGGGCGCGGCCGATGTCCGCCGTGTGCACCCCCGCGGCCAGTCCGTAGTGCTCGTGGGCAGCCAGCGCGAGGCCCTCTTCTTCGTCGTCGAAGGTCTGCACGGTGAGTACCGGACCAAAAATTTCCTCTTGCACGGCCGGGTTCTCCCCTGCCACGCCCTCGATCAGCGTCGGCTGGAAGAATGCGCCGCCGGGCCCGCCGTCAAAGAGCCCGCCACCGCAACGCACCCGTCCACCTGCATCGCGTGATCGCTCCACGATGTCGAGAATGCGGGCCGCCTGCGGCGACGAGATGATGGGCGAGAGCGTGGCCTCGGCATCCCAGGTGGCACCTGGGCGCAGCGCAGCAAATCGTGCCGCAATGCGCTCCACCAGGCGTTCACCGATGCCGCGCTGCACGATGAGCCGTGAGCCAGCCACGCAGACCTGGCCCGCATTGCCCGTGATGGCGCCCGCAATGATGCCGGCCAGCCGGTCGATGTCTGGCGCATCGTCGAACACCAACTGCGGGCTTTTGCCGCCCAGCTCCAGCGTCACCGGCTTCGGGCCCTGCAGGGCACAAGTGGCCATGATCGCCGCGCCGGTGCGGGTCGAGCCGGTAAAGGTCATCTTGGAGACCAGCGGGTGGCGCGTCAGCGCATCACCCGTGGTGCGCCCATCGCCCTGCACCACGTTGAAAAGCCCCGGCGGTATACCCGCCTGCACCGCCAGCTGCGCCAGGCGCACGGCAGAAAAAGGCGTCAGTTCCGAGGGCTTGAGCACCACAGCATTGCCTGCGGCCAGTGCGGCCCCCACCTTCCAGGACACCATCACCAGCGGAAAATTCCACGGAGTGATCGCACCCACCACGCCGTAGGGCTCGGCCACCACCATGCCCAGATGATCGTGCCGCGTGGCGGCCACTTCGCCACCCAGCTTGTCGGCATATTCTGCAAAGAACCTCAGCCCTTCAGCCGTGAAAGGCACGTCCCACGCCGCAGCATCGCGCATTGGTCGCGTGGAGCACACGGCTTCGAGGGGCGCCAGATTGGGTGCGTCTGCCTCCACCAGGTCCGCCCAGCGCCGCAACACACGGGCTCGGTCCCGGGGAGCGCGGCGTGCCCAGTCTGATTGGCGCCATGCCTGCCAAGCATTTTGTACCGCAAAGTCCACGGTCCCTCTATCGGCCAGGGGCAAATCGGCGTGCAAATGGCCATCCGAAGGGCGCAGAACGGGCATGCGGAGGGTGTCAGAAACGAGCTGCCCCCCAATGAAATGACCCGAAGGTACAGCGACGGCGTTGGGGTCGAACACGGACATGGGGCAGTGCGCGGGGTAAACGCAGAAAAGATGGACAAGCGTCCGATGCTAGGCAGTAAGCCCCAGCATATGTGCCTGTAAGCAGCCACTGTTCCGCAGCGAATATCAAAACGCGGGCACTCCACAGATGATGCTTGCAAGTTGCGTCCAGCCCTCTCATTGGCGCTGGTGCGCAGAGGCGATGTCGTCCAATATGAGCGCCAATTTCCATTGACATGAGGTTGATTTTCATGCCCCCCACGCATTCCGCTCCCTTGCCGCCCGGCACTTTCATTGCCGACGACGGTGTTGTGCTGCGCGCCATGACGTCGGAAGACCTGCCCC
Organism: Acidovorax sp. LjRoot194; assembly: GCF_964253015.1. Taxonomy (NCBI): domain Bacteria; kingdom Pseudomonadati; phylum Pseudomonadota; class Betaproteobacteria; order Burkholderiales; family Comamonadaceae; genus Acidovorax; species Acidovorax sp. LjRoot194. The sequence goes on from NZ_CAXUQB020000001.1 coordinate 4,248,212, forward strand.
AAGCGCACGCCCTGTCGGCCGAACTGCGCTGGCCCCACCGTCCTGCAGACTGGGAGCAGGTGTTTGCACACGCCGAGGGACTGGTGGCCGAACGTGACGGGCAGGTCGTCGGCACGGCCCAGCGGTGGCTGTGGGGACCGGACCACGCCACCATCGGCTTGGTGATCGTGTCCCCAGCTTGCCAGGGCCGCCGCATCGGCCATCGCCTCATGACGGCCCTGCTGGACGGCCTGCAAGGCCGCACTGTGCTGTTGCACGCTACCACGGAGGGGCGTGGCCTGTATGAGCGCCTTGGCTTTGTGCGTACCGGCGAGGTGCGCCAGCACCAGGGGATGGCGGTGTCGACGCCGCTCATCGCCCTGGCACGAGGCTGTCGCCTGCGGCCAGCCGGGCTGAATGAAGCCCAGGCATTGCACAACCTGGACGCGCAGGCGCGCGGCATGCCGCGTCCCGCGTTGATCGATGACCTGCTGAACCAGTCCGAAGCCTGCGTGGTGCTGGACTGTGACGGCGAGCAACTCGGTTTTGCTCTGCTGCGCAGATTTGGCCGCGGTCATGCCATCGGGCCGGTGATCGCCCCAGATGTTCAAGGCGCCAAGGCGCTGATCGCCCACCTCGCAGGCATGAATGCCGGCCGCTTCACCCGCATCGACATCGACTTCGACAGCGGCATGACCGAGTGGCTTGAAAGCATCGGGCTGCCGCGGGTCGACGCACCCACCACCATGGTGCGCGGCGCGCCGCTTCAGAGTCCTGCCGAAGGTCCCAGGTTGTTTGCAATCGCTACCCAGGCGGTGGGCTGAGCGAGCGGACCGCGACGTCCTTGCATTTGCACTCGCCCCTGTACCTGCCTAGAGCAAACGCAACGCAACGCCAACTCTTTGCAGCATGACTTCGCCCGCACCCAAATCCCCACCCACATTCCTGTATAAAGCCGACCCCGTTCGCGGCAGGCAGTGGGCCGAGGTGTTTCGCGAACAGGCTCCAGAGATCGACTTTCGCATCTGGCCCGACGTCGGCGACCCTGACGCCGTGCGCTTCATGGCTGCGTGGGAGCCGCCGGAGCAGATCGGCGAATTGTTCCCCCACCTGCAGGTGCTGTTTTCGTCAGGCGCCGGCGTGGATCAGTTCGATCTGCATGCCCTGCCCGCCCATCTGCCGGTAGTCCGTATGGTCGAGCCCGGCATTGTGCAAGGAATGGTCGAGTACGTGACGCACGCTGTGCTCGACCTGCACCGCGACATGCCGCAGTACCGGCGCCAGCAGTTGCGTGGCGAGTGGCGCCCGCTGCCGGTGCGCCCTGCCAGCCAGCGCCGCGTGGGTGTTCTGGGCCTGGGCTCGTTGGGCCAGGCGGTGCTGATGCAGCTCAAAAGTCTCGGCTTCATCTGCGCGGGCTGGAGCCGCTCCACCCACACAGTGGCGGGGGTGGATTGCTACGCTGGTCCAGATGGCCTGTGCCAATTCCTGCCCCGGCTTGATATTGCCGTGTGCCTGCTGCCGCTGACCGATGCCACCCGGGGCATTCTGAACAGCGAAATGTTCAGCCGACTGCCAAAAGGGGCGTCGCTGGTGCATGTGGGCCGCGGGGCTCAATTGGTCAGCGAGGACCTTCTCGAGGCGCTGGCCAGTGGGCAGATCGCCCAAGCAGTGCTGGATGTGACCGACCCGGAGCCGTTGCCCTACGGTCATGCGCTGTGGCGGCACCCCCATGTGCAGATCACACCCCACATTGCCAGCATGACCCAGCCCCAGAGCGCTGCGGCAGCCGTCATCGACAACTTGCACCGATTCCGTGCAGGCGAGCCAATGACCGGCTTGGTGGACCGGCGCCGAGGCTATTGAAACCATGCAGATAGTGCCCCGGATCCACCGCGTTACCGCCTTTAGTCCATCGGCAGAACTATGTGCCGTCCAAGACCGAACAACCGCAGGCTGCCGCGTGCAAAAGCCTCAAAGAAGCACAACCTTGTCAAGCGCGGGGTGTAACCTTGGCGTCAAGAGCGGTTGCTGGAAAGGCCTCTTGCCATCACCCTTGTCCCTAGCTTTCCACGGATAGCCGCAATGACCCATTCCGAAGCCCTGCCCCAAATTGCAGCCCTGGACGCAATAGATCGCGCCCACCTCATCCACCCTGTGGCACCTTGGCGCACGCACGAACAGCGCGGCCCCACCATCCTGTCGTCGGCCCACGGTGCATGGCTGACCGATGCCAAGGGACACCGCCTGCTCGACGCCTTTGCGGGCCTGTGGTGCGTGAACGTGGGCTACGGCCAGGAGAGCGTGGTCCAGGCCGCGGCAGAGCAAATGCGCCGCCTGCCTTACGCCACGGGCTACTTTCACTTCAGCAGCGAGCCCGCCATCCGCCTGGCCGAAAAACTTGTTCAGATCACGCCTGCGCCGCTCCAGCACGTGTACTTCACGCTCGGTGGCTCCGACTCCATCGACGCCGCGGTGCGATTCATCGTGCAGTACTGCAACGCCATCGGCAAACCTGGCAAGAAGCATTTCATTGCGCTGGAGCGGGGCTACCACGGCTCGTCATCCACCGGCGCTGGCCTGACCGCACTGCCCGTGTTCCACCGGGGGTTCGACCTGCCCTTGCCCACGCAGCACTACATTTCATCGCCCAACCCTTACCGCGCGCCTGATCCGCAAGACGGGGCCGCCATCATCGCCGCATCGGTGGCTGCACTGCGTGCCAAAGTCGCCGAGCTGGGGGCGGACCATGTGGCAGCATTCTTTTGCGAACCCATCCAGGGTTCGGGCGGCGTCATCGTGCCGCCCAAGGGCTGGCTCAAGGCCATGTGCGACACCGCGCACGAGCTGGGCATCCTTTTTGTGGTGGATGAAGTCATTACCGGCTTCGGCCGCACAGGACCCATGTTCGCGTGCGATGCCGAAGGCGCCGAGCCCGACCTCATGACCGTGGCCAAAGGCCTCACCTCCGGCTACGTGCCCATGGGCGCCACGCTCATGTCCGACGCGGTTTATTCTGCGATTGCCGATGGTGCCCCGGCGGGTGCCTCCATCGGCCATGGCGCCACTTATTCCGCCCACCCCGTCAGCGCTGCGGTGGCACTGGAAGTGCTCCGCCTGTATGAGGCAGGCGGCATCCTGGCCAACGCTCAACGCATGGCCAGCACCTTCGCGAACGGCCTCGACGCGTTGCTGGAACACCCGTTGGTAGGGGATTCGCGTCACCGCGGCCTGCTGGGTGCTCTGGAGCTCGTGAGCAATAAACACACTAAAAGCGGGTTTGCGCCCGCATTGGGACTGCCCGAGCGCATCGCGGCCGCCAGCTACCGCCAGGGCGTTGTCTTCAGAGCGTTCGGCGACAACATCCTGGGTTTCGCGCCGGCACTCACTTACACGCGGGACGATTTCGGCCTGCTGTTCGACCGCGTGCGTGCAACCTTGGACGAAGTGCTGACCGCCCCAGACGTCCGCGCAGCCCTTACAGAATGAACGCTACTGGCAGCCGCCGAGCAAAATCGACGCAATTTCTCCTCGCTTGCAAACCATGATGAACGAAGCCTTCAAGATCGACCGCCTGGACCTGCGCATTCTGGCGCAGTTGCAAAAAAACGGGCGCATGACCAACGTGGACCTGGCGGATGCCGTCGGGCTCTCGCCCAGCCCTTGCCTCATCCGCGTGAAGCGCCTGGAACAGGCGGGGTACATCGGTGGCTACGGCGCGCATCTGCGACTGGAAAAGCTGGGCGACACGCTCACCGTCTTCACGGAAATCACGCTGGCCGATCATCGTCGCGAAGATTTCACGCGATTCGAGGCCGCGCTGCGCGAAGTCGATGAGGTACTGGAATGCCACCTGGTGAGCGGCGGCTACGACTATCTGGTGCGCTTTGTCACGCGGGGCGTCAACCACTACCAGGAGATCATTGAAGAGCTGCTGGAGCGCAATCTTGGTATTGCCAAGTACTTCAGCTACATCGTCATCAAGTCCCCATTCATCAAGACACATTGCCCGATTGAACGGCTGTTTCCCAACCAGCGCTGACGCCACACATTACCGTGATGCCACCCATGCGCGCCCCCGCTCCGCCACAGGCCGCCCGCTTCGTGCGGCTGGCCGAAACGGACCGCCCCTCGGTCTACATCACCATCGACGGCGCCACCTGCATGGCGCTTGCTGGCGACACCCTGCTGGTTGCGTTGATGTGCCACGGCCGACGGGTGCGCGACAGTGAATTTGGTGATGGGCCGCGCGCGGGTTTTTGCCTGATGGGCGCCTGCCAGGATTGCTGGGTGTGGCAGTCCACCGGAGAGCGGCTGCGCGCGTGCTCGACTCCAGTGCAGGCTGGCATGGAAGTGCTGACCCGCCCACCAGCCGGGCACTGGCCGATGACGCAGGACCTGCGGGAATCGCTGACACAGCACGGCGCAGCAGTTCCCGTCTCGCATATCCATGCCGACATGGCCACGGATGCAGATGCAGATGTAGGCCTTCGAGCCGGTGCCGCATCTCCGCCGACCAAAGGCGCCGCATGAGCACGCCCACAGAACCTTCCGTGCCGACCACCGATACAGCGCCGGGCACCGCGCCGCGCATCGTCATCGTCGGTGCCGGCCCCGCGGGCGTGCGCGCTGCACAGGCCGTCGTGCAAGCAGGCCTGCGTCCCACCCTGGTCGACGAAGGCTGTCGCGACGGCGGCCAGATCTACCGTCGCCAGCCAGAAGGTTTTAAACGCCCCTACGCCAAGCTGTATGGCGCGGAAGCATCCAAGGCCGAGTCTCTGCACCGCGACTTTGCGGCCCTTCGCGACCATGTCGACTACAGGCCTGACACCCTGGCGTGGAACGTGACCGCAGGCGAGTTGCATGTGGTGCGAGCGGGCGACACCGCAACCCTGCCGTACGACGCACTGCTGGTGTGCTCTGGCGCCACCGACCGACTGATGCCGGTGCCCGGTTGGCAGCACGCGGGCTGCTACAGCCTGGGCGCCGCCCAGATCGCGCTGAAGGCACAGGCATGTGCCATTGGCTCGCAGGTGGTCTTCATGGGCAGCGGGCCCCTCTTGTACCTGGTGGCATCTCAGTATGTACAGGCCGGAGCGCGTGTGACCGCAGTGTTGGACACTGCACCAGCGATGAAGTCATGGAAGGCGCTGTCCGGGCTGCTCGCGCGGCCGCGGCTGGCACTGCGCGGCCTGTCACTCATTCGCAGCCTGCGTGCAGCGGGTGTGCCGGTGCTGCAGGGTGTGACCCCGGTGGCCATCGAAGGCGACGGCACGCAGGGCGTGCGTGCAGTGACCGTACGGCCGTCACAAGGGGCGGACCGCCGGTTCGAATGCGATGCTGTCGGCATGGGCTGGCATCTGCGCGCCGAGACTCAGCTGGCCGACCTGGCGCGGTGCGATTTCTACTTCGAGCCGGTCACACGGCAATGGCTGCCCCGCATCGATGTCGATGGGCGGAGCAGCACTGCGGGGGTGTACCTGGCAGGCGACGGCACGCGCATTTTGGGCGCAGATGGTGCCGAAGCCGCGGGCAGGCTGGCGGCACTGGCGGCGCTGTCGGACCTGAAGCACGCTGCGGGGACTGCCGTGCACGCACGCGAGTCCCCCGCGCTGCGCAGTGAACTGGCGCGCATGGACCGTTTCCGCCAAGGGCTGGGCCACGCGTTTCCCTGGCCCCACGCGCATGCCGCAGTTCTGCCTGACACGGCTGTAGTGTGCAGGTGCGAATCGGTCACGGCGGGTGAGCTGCGGCGCTGCGTGACCGAGCTGGACAGCCGCGAGGTCAACCGCGCCAAGGCCTTCAGCCGCGTGGGCATGGGCCGTTGCCAAGGCCGTTTTTGCGGACACGCCGCGGCAGAGATCGTGGCGCACACCTGCAGCATTCCGATTGAACAAGTGGGCCGACTGCGCTCGCAGGCGCCGGTCAAACCGCTCATGATGAACACGCGCGAGGTGCAGGCATGAGTGCGTCCCGCACCGGCGCGCACGGCACTGACGTGCTGGTGCTGGGCGGTGGCCTGATGGGCACCACCACAGCCTTTTTTCTGCGCCAGCACGGCCTGTCGGTCACGCTGCTGGAGCGCGAACTGGTGGGCCGCCAAGCCAGCGGGACCAATTTTGGCAATGTGCGCCGCCAGGGGCGCGAACTGCACCAGATGCCATTGGCCCACCGCGCCCGCGCCGTGTGGGGCCGCATCCGCGAACTGCTGGGCGAGGACGCTGAGTTCGTACCTTACGGCCACCTGCGCGTGTGCTACACCGAAAAGCAGGCCGCCGTGATCGAGCAACATGCGCTCGATGTGAAGCCCCTGGGTCTTCACCTGCAGCTTTTTACCGCTGCGCAGCTGCGCCAACGCTGGGGCATCTTCGCGCCAGGAGTGGTGGCAGGCTCCTACTCTCCCGAAGACGGTCACGCAAACCCACGACTCGCAGGTCCTGCGTTCGCACGCGCGGCGCAGCGAGCGGGCGCCCGGATCATCGAGCATGCGGACGTGCTGCAGGTCGAGCACGACGGCAAGGGCTTTACCGCCCACACGGCGGACGGGAGACGCTTTCAGGCACCACAGATGCTGGTGGCATGCGGCGCGTGGTCCAACCGCATGGCAGAGCAGTTTGGCGAAGGTGTGCCGCTGGAGGCCCGCGGCCCGCAGATGGGCGTGACAGAGCCTCTGCCTTACGCCCTGGGGCCGTCCATCGGACTGTCCTCGCCTGTCGAGCACGAGGGGATGTACTTTCGGCAGATTGCGCGCGGCAACATCGTGTTTGGCGGCGGCCTCAAGGGCCCTGCCCACGCCGACCATGTGCGGGCTTACGTCAAGCCTGACAACGTGCTCAGGCAACTGCGCGAGTTGCGCCGCTTTGTGCCGGCGTTCGACAACGTGCAGCTCATTCGCGTGTGGAGCGGCATCGAAGGCTATACACCCGACTGGCAGCCCGTCATGGGCCCGAGCGCCAAAGTGCCGGGGCTGCACTATGCCTTCGGCTTCAACGGAGAAGGTTTTGCCATCAGCCCAGGGGTGGGCGAAACCATGGCCGAATTGATCGCTACCGGATGTACCGCCATCCCGATGAAACCGTACGCGATTGAAAGGTTTGCTGCAGGCCAAACGCTGTCGTCTTGAGCGATTGTTCTTGAGCATTCTTGTCGTGAGCTTGATAGGGAGCGGGCCCGGCGCGGTCACAAACCGAACCGTGCCCCTTCCGCAACCGCCTGCCATCCTTCCCGTGCTGATTGGCGTAGGGGGTGAGTCACGCCACATGCAGCGACCCGGTGCCAAGCAGCCCATGGCTGCTCCCCACGCAGCTGATCCAGAACCCGTAGAACTTCAATGGCTTCCCGTCCTTGAGTGACCGCCATGGCCCTCATTGACCTTCTCAGACCTTCCATTCGATTTAACGCTTTTTCAACCGCCCAACCCAAGGCCACCCATGACCCGCAACCTCGTCACCTTCAGTTTGAACAACCTCGGCGATCCCCGCGAGTACGGGCCGCCGGCGGATCGCGTGCTCGAAGGAGACATCGTTGTGCGCAACTGGGATATAGACAGTGCCAAGGACGGCGCCGTGCGTGCTGGCGTCTTCGAGTCGACACCGGGGACCAACCGTTCCATCAAGGGCGATACCTGGGAGTTCTGCTACATCCTGTCTGGCGAAGCAGAGATCACCGAAGACGGCCACGCCCCCATCACTTTTCGGGCGGGCGATTGTTTCATCATGAAGCCGGGCTACACCGGCACATGGAAGACGCTGGAGACCGTGCGCAAAGTGTGGGTCGTGGCGTCGACGTAGCGCCAGCCCTGCGCGCACACATAGCAGATTGACTGCGGCCCACCGCAACCGTGGATTGCTCCGCACATCGGCTCAGGCCGGCGTTTGGGGCATTCACGGTCGCCCGCTGTCACTCTGACATCTGCACTCGCAACGCCAAACGCCAAAAGGCAAACGTGAATCGCCAATCAACCATCGATTCCCGCCGGTCAGCGCGCATCCGCCGCTGACAAGGCCCTTGCCGCTATCTCACAGAACCAGCGCACCCCCAGCGGCAATGCATCGTCGTTGAAGTCATAGCAGGGGTGGTGCAGTGCATGCTCTCCGTCGGGGCCTGGTTCTGCCTGGCCCTGGCCCAGCCACAGGTAGGCGCCGGGCTTGCGCTGCAGCATGAAGGCGAAGTCTTCGGATGTGAACGCGGCGCGCGGTGCCACATGGGCCTGCAGGCCGACAGCGCGCGCTGCGGCAAGCGCCAGTGCAGCCTCTGCTGCGGTATTGATGGTGGCCGGGTAGTAACGCAGGTACTTGACGTTCACCTCGGTGCCGCTGGCCAGTGCCACGCCCTGAGCGGTGGCGCGCAGCGCGGCTTCGATGCGGTCTTGTGTGGTGGCATCGAAGCTGCGCACGGTGCCGGTGATCTGCACCTCTGCCGGCAACACGTTGTGGCTGTGGCCACCCTCGATGCGGGTAACCGACAACACGGCGGACTCGCCCGGGTCGATGCGCCGGGCCACGATGGTGTTGAGCTGCCCCACGAGTTGGCTGGCCGCCAGGATGGCATCGGGCGTGTGGTGTGGCTGGGCCGCATGCCCGCCGCGGCCCCGCACGGTGATGTCGAAACGGTCTGCGGCCGCCATGATGGGCCCGGGACGTGTCTGCACCTGGCCCAGCGGCAGGTCGGGCCAGTTGTGCAAGGCATAGACGCTGTCGCAAGGAAACCGCTCGAAGAGCCCGTCGTCGATCATTCGGGCCGCACCGCCCTTGCCTTCTTCGGCAGGCTGAAAGATGAAATGCACCGTGCCCTTCAAACCCAGCGCCTGGTGCGTGCGTGCCAATTGCTGCGCGGCACCCAGCAGCATGCTGGTGTGACCGTCGTGTCCGCAGCCGTGGTGCTTGCCGGGCGACCGGCTGGGATGCGCACGTTGGCCCAGTTCCACCATCGGAAGCGCATCCATGTCGGCGCGCAGGCCCACGCTGGGCATGTCTTTGCCGGTGCCACTGTGTTTGCTTTCACCGGGGCCGCAGTGCAGCGTGCCCACTACGCCCGTGCCTCCCACGCTCTCGTGCACTGTGAGTCCGAGCAGCCGCAGAGCGCGGGCCACGATACCTGCGGTGCGTCGCTCCTCGAAGGCCAGTTCGGGATGCGCATGCAGGTCGTGGCGCAGGGCCACCAGGTCGGGCAACAGGTCAGACACAGGCGCTGCGATGGCGGCGCCTGAGAATGCATGGGGAGCGCTCGCCGCCGCTGCGGCGCTCATTGCCCTGCCTCCACCGCATCGGCCAACTGCGCCGGTGTCAGTGTTCCCACCACATCAAACGTCAGTACCCTGAAATCGCGCAAAGCCATGGGTTTCTCCTGTTCTGACTCGCGGCACGCTTAAGAGTTGCGGATGCAGGCGGCCCGCCGCGCACGCCAAAAAGAGTCAAGCTTATGGGCGAGCGGAGCGGGCTTGATGCGGATCGGATGGCGCTCGTCAGCATTCCATGCGTTTTTGAGACTCAAGCACGCAGATGGTGAAAAACACAGGCGCTCGCAGCAATTGCCCTCAGGCAGGGCCATTTTTCGGACAGGCGAGGCGTCGCGGAGCAGAACGCCAACCCAGCCATCTGCCACATCAGCCCCCGCCTTCAGAACAAGCTGCCCTGCCCCCGCGTCAGCCCAGGCCTGAACTGCGTCAGATCCAGCTCGACCCTGGCGCGGTTGAGCCCCAGACGCCGGCACGCGCCGGCAAACCGCTGGCGCAGCAGATCCGCCCAGAGTCCGCTGCCCTTCATGCGGGTGGCAAAGTTGCTGTCGTAGCTCTTGCCCGCGCTGCGCTGGGTGGCGTCGATGCTGTGCAGGTCCTGCACCCGGGCCATCACCCGCGCCGCGCGCTGCGGGTAATGCACTTCCAGCCATTCGCGAAAAACGGCGTCCAACTCCCAGGGCAGGCGCAGCACCGTGTAGAACGCGCTCTGCGCGCCGGCATCGCGCGCGGCTTCAAGTACCTGCTCCATGTCCTCAGTGATGAAGGGGATCTGCGGGGCCACGCTCACGCCCACCGGGATGCCTGCATCGGCCAGCGTGCGCAGAGTGCGCAGGCGCCTGTGGGGGGCCGCAGCGCGCGGCTCCATGCGGCGGGCCAGCACGGGGTCCAGCGTGGTGATGGTCACGTACACCGCCGTGAGATGCTGCGCCGCCAACGGGGCGAGCAGGTCCAGGTCACGCTCCACACCACTCGACTTGGTGATCAGCGAAAACGGGTGGCGCGCATCCCTCATGACCTCGATCAGGCTGCGGGTGAGCTTGAGCTCGCGCTCCACGGGCTGGTAGCAGTCGGTGGCCGAGCCGATGTTGAGCAGGCGCGGCACATAGCGCGGCTGCGCCAGCTCGTGGCGCAGCACCTCGGCGATGTTCTGCTTGGCCACGATCTGGGTCTCGAAGTCGAGCCCGGGCGAAAAGTTGAGGTAGCTGTGCGTAGGCCGGGCGTAACAGTACACACAGCCATGCTCGCACCCTCGGTAGGGATTGACGGACAACTCGAAAAAGATGTCGGGTGAGTCGTTGGCGCAGATGGCGCTGCGCGCGGTCTCCAAGTGCACGGTGGTGGTCAGCGCAGGCGCGCCGTCTTCCTCCTCATGCCCCTGCCCTTCGTCACCCTGGACGGCACGCCCCCAGCCGTCATCTGCCACCTCCCGCACATCGCGTGTGAACCGGTGCGGCATGGCGGTGGCGGCACCGCGGCCGCGGATTGCCTGAATGGGTATGCGCACTTCCGCCGGCACCTCGGGCAGGTCGGGGTCGAAAGCGGTCTTGGGCGTCATGACTGTACAAATATACAGTATTTATTCCCCTACACAAATGGCATTCCGAAGAAGCTGCCGCCCTATTCCCTAAAGAGCTTTTCGATCAGCCCACGCATCCATTGATTGCCGGGATCGCTTTCAAACCGCCGGCTCCAGTGCAGCGACACGGTGAAGTCGCGCAGCGGAAACGCAGGCTCGATGAGCGTGTAGCCGCCGTCGGCTGCAAAGGTGCGCGCGATGTTGCGCGGCATGACCACCGCCAGGTCGGTGGCACGCACGATGGCAGGCAGCACCATGAAGTGCTCGGTGGTCAGCCGCAGCCGGTCTTGCAGCTGCACCATCTCCAGAATGCGCAGCGTGTCCGAATGCGTGCGCACGCCCACAAACTCCAGTTGCCGCAAATCCTTGAGCAAGGCCGGCCCGCTGCGCTTGCGTGCCGCAAAGGGGTGGCCCGCGCGCAGCAGCACCACGTAGCGGTCCTTGATGAGCTGCACGCGCTGCGTGTCCTTCACCGTGGGCAAGAAGCCAAACGCAAAGTCGATGCGGCCGCTGTCCAGCCGCTGCGCGATCTCGATGCGCGGCACGGGCAGTGTCTCCAGCCGCACACCGGGGGCCTCGCGCCGCAGCGCCACCATCAGGTCCGGCAGAAAGCGGCCTTCGCCGATGTCGCTCATGTGGATGCGGAACACCTTGTGCGAATCGAGCGGGTTGAACAGCGCAGACTCGTTGAGGGCTTCCTCCAGCAAGCCCAGCGCGCTGCGCACCGCATCGGCCAGCCGGTCGGCCTTGGGCGTGGGCTCCACACCGCCGCCCGCGCGCACGAACAGCGGGTCCTTGATCAGCAGGCGCAGGCGTGTCAGCGCCTGGCTGGCCGCAGGCTGCGTCAGGTCCAGCAGCTCGGCGGCGCGGCTGACGTTGCGCGTGCGGTAGACGGCATCGAACAGGCGCAGCAGGTTGAGGTCGATGTCCTTGATATGCATTGGATGAATACCGCTTAGTCACTTCATTGTATTGATGGATGAACAATGCACGCAGAAGATCGAGGGATGCCTTCAGAAACCTTGCTCCCCACCGTGCGGGAGGCCGTGCTCGACCTGCTGCGCGGCCTTCACATCGACACCATCTTCGGCAACCCGGGCTCGACCGAGCTGCCGCTGTTCCTCGACTTTCCGGCGGACTTCCGCTACATCCTGGGCCTGCAGGAATCGGTGGTCGTGGGCATGGCAGACGGCTATGCGCAGGCCACGCACAACGCGGCGTTTGTGAACCTGCACTCGGCTGCGGGTGTGGGCCACGCCATGGGCAACATCTTTACGGCGCACAAGAACCGCACGCCCATGGTCATCACGGCAGGGCAGCAGGCGCGGTCCATCCTGCCGTTCGACCCTTTCCTGTTTTCGGGCCAGGCCACCGAGCTGCCCAAGCCCTACGTGAAGTGGAGCATCGAGCCCGCCCGCGCCGAAGACGTGCCATTGGCCATCGCGCGGGCCTACTACATCGCCATGCAGCAGCCCCGCGGGCCGGTGCTGGTGTCCATCCCTGCGGACGACTGGGACAAGCCCTGCGAGCCACTGCAGGCCCGCACCGTGAGCACCGAAACGCGCCCTGAGCCGCGGGTGCTGCAGGCCATTGGCGACGCGCTCGACGCCGCGCAGCGCCCAGTCTTCGTGGTCGGCGCCGCCGTGGACCGCGACCGCGCCTGGAATGATGTGCTCGCCCTGGCCGAGCGGCACAACGCCGCCGTGTGGACCGCGCCCATGTCCGGCCGCTGCGGCTTTCCGCAGGACCACCGCCTGTTTGCGGGCGTGCTGCCCGCCATGCGCGAGAAGATCGTGGCGCTGCTGGGCGGGCACGACCTAGTGTTCGCGCTGGGCGCTGCGGCCTTCACGTACCACGTGGAAGGCTTCGGCCCGCATGTGCCACCGGGCGCGCAACTGGTGCAGCTGATCGACGACCCGGGCACCGCCGCCTGGACACCCGAGGGCACCTCGGCCGTGGGCAGCGTGCGCCTGGGTGTGCAGGACTTGCTGGCACGGCCGGCGCCGGCTATGCGCGCCCTGCCCCCGCCCCGCGCAGCACGCCCACGCGCCGAGCCTTCGGCACCGGGCGCGTTGATGAGCGTGCCCTACGTGATGCAGACACTGGCCGAGGTGCGCGATGCCGCATCAGTCGTGGTGGAGGAAGCGCCCAGCTCCCGCGCCGCCATGCACGCCTACCTGCCCATCGTGCAGAGCGAAACCTTCTACACCATGTGCAGCGGTGGCCTGGGCTATGGCCTGCCGGCTGCGGTGGGCGTGGCGCTGGCAAAGCCCGACCGAAAGGTCATCGGGCTCATTGGCGACGGCTCGGCGATGTACTCCATCCAGGCGCTGTGGAGCGCGGCGCAACTCAAACTCCCCATCACCTTCATCATCCTGAAGAACCGCCGCTATGCAGCGCTGCAGGAATTCGCACCCACCTTCGGCTTCCACGAAAACGACAAGCTCGAAGGCACCGACCTGCCCGACCTGGACTTCCTCGCGTTGGCACGGGGACAGGGCTGCGACGCCGTGCGCGCGAGCGATGCGGCCCAGTTGGCGCATGCGCTGCGGCAAGCCCTGTCCCATCCCCGCCCGATCCTCGTGGAGGTGGACGTGGCCTGACGACACCTACCCCGGCACGGCATGAACCGTGCGGCTTTCTGGATACCTCGCACAAGACCCGGAACACCTGGGCACCCACCGGAGACAAACATGCATTCCTTTCCCCTTCGCACCACCCGCCGGCTGCTGGGCACGCTGGCACTGGCCGGCACCGCAGCGGGCCTGCTGCTGCCCGCCACGGCACTGGCCGACACCTGGCCCGCCAAGCCGATCAAGGTCATCGTGAACTTCCCGGCGGGCGGCGCCGCGGACCAGATCGCCCGCGCGGTGACGGTGCCGCTGCAGGCGGCCCTCGGCCAGCCCGTTGTGGTCGAGAACCGCGGCGGCGCGGGCGGCAACATCGGCGGCGAGGCGGTGGCCAAGTCGCCGGCAGACGGCTACACGCTGCTCATGAGCTCGGGCGGCATGGTGTCGGTCAACCCGCACCTGTATCCCAAGATGCCGTTCGACCCCACCAAGGACCTGGTCCCCGTGGCCGCCGCTGCGCGGGTGCTGGTGTTCCTCGAGGTCCGGCCCACACTGCCGGTGAACAACATCGAGGAGTTCATGAAGTACGTCAAGGCCAATCCGGGCAAGCTGAGCTTCGGCACGCCGGGCAACGGCAGCTCGCCGCACCTGGCAGCCGAGATGCTTAAGGCCCAGGCCAATGTATTTGCGGTGCATGTGCCCTACCGCGGAGCAGCCCCCGCCATGCAGGACCTGCTGGGCGGGCAGGTGGATTTCATGTTCGACCCGGGCATCGGCCTGCAGCACGTGAAGGCCGGCAAGCTCAAGCTGCTGGCCGTGGGCAGCTCCAAGCGCTCGCCGCTGTTCCCGGACGTGCCCACGCTGGACGAGGTGGGCCTCAAGGGCTTCGATGCGGACACGTGGTTCGGCTTCTACGCGCCCGCGGGCACACCGCCCGACGTGGTCAGCCGGCTGAACCGCGAGATCAACAAGGTACTGGCCACGCCGGCCGTGAGGGAGCGCATCCACGCGCTGGGCGGCGTGCCCGCGCCCATGTCGCCGGCCGACTTCAATGCCCGCGCCGCCATCGACAGCACGCGTTTTGGTGCGCTGATCAAGGCGCGCAACATCACCGGCGACTGACGGTGTACGCCGCGGCGCGCGCTGTCGTTGAATGTCCGCGCGCGGCAGTGCGAGATTGCGGATGGTCTACAGTCCCGCGCTTTGCCACAACCCCAGAGGTACCGCCATGGCGCGCAAGCCCCAGATCATCCTGTCGTCGCTCGACGTTGACCGCATCGAGGCCCTGCTGGCCGCGATTCCGGCCAGCGTCTTTCCGGGCAAGGCCGAGCTGCAGGCAGAGCTCGACCGGGCGGACGTGGTGGCGCCCGAAGAGATTCCGCCGAACGTGGTGACGATGAACTCCACCGTGCAGTTCTCCATCCTGGAGACGGGCAAGGAGTTCTGCCTGACCCTGGTCTACCCGCGCGACACCGACGGCAGCGCCGACCGCCTGTCGATCTTCGCGCCCGTGGGCAGCGCCTTACTGGGCCTGTCGGTGGGCGACGAACTGGCCTGGCCGGGCCCGGGCGGCAAGTCCATGACGGTGCGGGTGAAGGACCTGCTGTACCAGCCCGAAAGCGCTGGCGAACTGCACCGCTGAGGCACCACGGCTGCCCGGATGGCGCCCCGCCCCCGGGGCGCTGGCGCCACACACGGCTTGGCGCTTGCCGTGCGAGCAGTGACAATGGCACCCGCCATGACCACGCCGCCAGACCTGCCGACGCCGCCCGCACCGCGCCCGCCGGAGACTCCTCCGTCCATCGACGCGTTCGATCCGGACTCGACCCTCGCATTCCAGCGGCGCATGGAGCGCGCCCCCGAGTGGTTCTGCTCGTTCCTGGCCGGCAACAGCCGAGAGAAGAGCCGTCTCAAGCGCGAGATGGCGACGATGCGGGGCTCGGTGGTGTGGCTGGTGCAGCAGCGCCGCCAGGGCAACTGGACGGCCGACGAGCGCACGCACCTGCGCGACGTGATGCGCTCGGCCTCGTCCGTCAGCCCCTATCTTTTTATCTGGGTCATTCCCGGATCGATGCTGATCCTGCCTTTCATGGCGTGGTTTCTGGACCGGCAACGCAAGCGGCGGGAGCGCCTCCCGCCCGCCTGAGCGCCCAAGCCCCGCGCTAAGCCCAGTTGCTGGACACCGCCACCAGCATGCCCGCCCCGACCAGCCCCACCTGCCAGCGCAGAGCCGTGGTCCACGAGGGAACATGCCGCTCCACATGCAGATACAGCTGACGGCCCGCGGCCAGCGATAGCATGAACGCGAGCAGCATGCCCAGGGCATTGAGCACCGGCGACTCCGGCCACAGGCGGCTGACCACGGCATTTACCAGCAGGCACACCGCAAAGTGCACCAGGAACACCGAGTACGACATTTGCCCGAGTTGCACCAGCGGCGCCACGCCCCGCCACGACCGAACGCTGTCGGAGCGCAAGGCCGCCACCAGGCACAACGCAGTGGCCAGCGCCACCAGGATGCGGCCACGGTGGTCGATGGCCAGGGCAACGCCCCCCAGCACCACCATCAGGGCCACCCAGCCTTGCGCACGTGGGGCCTGCACCGCCCAGTAGGCCAGCATGCCCAGGCCGTAAGAGCCAAAAAAGTACACCGCCCACATGTCGAGCTCGGGCATGCGGTTCAGAACCCACAGCGAGGCCGCCATGCCGGCCACGATGGCGCTCTTGGCCAGCAGCGCCGCATGCTGCTGTGCCCGGGCGCCCGGAAACGCGCGCGCGCCGGCCCACACCAGCACACTCAGGGCGAACAGCTGAAAGTCGATGGCCACGTACCAGACCCCAGCCGACAAGGCACTCTCGCCCACGATGTCCTGCAGCAGCAGCGCATTGGCCAGCAGCTGCGCGAGCGTGGGTTCGTCCGGCACGGAGGCATGGTCCAGGCCGGGCCGTACCAGCGCGGCCACGATCACGGTCAGCAGCAGCGCCACCGCATAAGGCACCACCAGCCGCACGAAGCGCTTGGCGATGGCATGGCCCGCGTGGTCAAAGCGCGGCACACCCTGCGGTGCCAGGCTGGAGGCAGCCAGGTAACCGCCCAGCACCAAAAACACTTGCACCGCCATGCGACCGTAGTCGTACAGCCAGCCGATGAGCCCCGGCGCCAAGGGCTGGGCGATGTCCGACATCGGCCCATAAAACGCCAGGTGGTGCCACACGATGGCAATGCACGCCAGGCCTTTGGCCATATCGATGATGGGCGTGCGGGAGATGGGTGAAGACATGCTGGTTGGGGGCCGGGAGGTGAAGGTGCCGCAGGCCGTGCGCCTACAGGCGCACAGGCCAAAAACCTTCTATTGTCCCCTGTGATGGCACAAATGCTCGTCACGTAGGTGTCTGCACCCCGCCCGTACACCGCACCGCGCCTCGGACATGGATAACCCAGCGCACAACCCCGGCATATTCTGAATTTTCAGTAAATACTGAAAATTCAGAAATTACAGGCACAATGCATGGCCATGACCTACATCAACCATCTGCCCCCCCTCAACCGACAGTTCGTCGCCCACTTCGGCGAGATGGGCAGCCGGTGGGGCATCAACCGCACGGTGGGGCAGATGTATGCGCTCATCTTTCTGTCGTCCCGCCCGCTCAATGCTGACGAGATTGCCGAGACGCTGGAGTTCTCGCGGTCCAACGTGAGCATGGGCTTGAAAGAACTGCAGGCCTGGCGCCTGGTCAAGCTCAGCCACCAGCCCGGCGACCGGCGCGAGTATTTCGAGGCGCCCAAGGACGTGTGGGAGATCTTCCGTGTGCTGGCCGAAGAGCGCCGCCGCCGCGAAATCGAGCCCACGCTGTCGATGCTGCGCATGGCGCTGCTCGAAGAACCCGGCACCGACGCGGAGCGCCACGCCCAGGAGCGCATGCGCGAGATGCACGAGCTCATCGACCGGCTCATGACCTGGTTCGACGACGTGCAGCGCCTGGCGCCCGAGACCGCCATGCAGCTCATGGGCATGGGCACCGCGGTGACCCGGGTGCTGGAGTTCAAGGACCGGCTGACGGGCAAGGGCTCGCCGGCCAAGGACAACAAGGGGGCCTGAGGCCATGGACACCTTCATGCTGTCGCGCATCCAGTTCGCGGCCAACATCAGCTTTCACATCCTGTTCCCGACCATCACCATCGCGCTGTGCTGGTTCCTGGTGTTCTTTCGCCTGCGGTACACCGCCACGCGCGGCACGCCGGCCGCCAAGGGCTGGGAGCAGGCCTACTACCTGTGGACCAAGGTGTTCGCGCTCACCTTTGCACTGGGTGTGGTCTCGGGCATCACGATGAGCTTTCAGTTCGGCACCAACTGGCCGGGTTTCATGGAGCACGTGGGCAACATCGCCGGGCCGCTGCTGGGCTACGAGGTGCTCACGGCCTTCTTTCTGGAAGCCACCTTCCTCGGGATCATGCTGTTCGGCCGGGGCCGCGTGTCCGAGCGGGTGCACCTGGTCGCCACGCTGATGGTGGCGTTCGGCACCACGCTGTCGGCGTTCTGGATCTTGAGCCTGAACTCCTGGATGCAGACACCGCAGGGCTACGAGATCATCGACGGCAAGTTCCACGCGGTGGACTGGCTCGCCATCGTGTTCAACCCGTCGTTCCCCTACCGCCTGGGCCACAAGCTGCTCGCATCGGCACTGACCGCCGGCTTTCTGATCGCCGGCGTCAGCGCGTGGCAGTTGATCAAGGGCACGGCCACCGAGGGCACGCGCAAGGCGCTGCGCACCGCCGTCACAGCCGTGGCCATCGCCATCCCGCTGCAGATCCTCATGGGCGACATGCACGGCCTGAACACGCTGCAGCACCAGCCCGCCAAGATCGCGGCCATCGAGGGTATCTGGCACACCGAGAAAGGCGCGCCCCTCACGCTGTTCGGCCTGCCCAACGAGAAAGAACGCCGCACCGACTACGCGCTGCAGATCCCCAAGGCCGCCAGCCTGATCCTGGCGCACGACATCGACGCCGAGCTCAAGGGGCTGAACGAGTTTCCGAGTGCCCACCCGCCGG
Organism: Acidovorax sp. LjRoot194; assembly: GCF_964253015.1. Classification (NCBI taxonomy): domain Bacteria; kingdom Pseudomonadati; phylum Pseudomonadota; class Betaproteobacteria; order Burkholderiales; family Comamonadaceae; genus Acidovorax; species Acidovorax sp. LjRoot194. The sequence continues at coordinate 4,266,625 of NZ_CAXUQB020000001.1, forward strand.
TAGCGCCGGTGTTCTGGGCCTTCCGCGTGATGGTGGGCATGGGCATGCTCATGCTGGCCGTGGCCTGGGCCAGCGCCTGGGTGCTGTACCGCCGTCGCAAGCAGGCAACCGCCGCCCTGCCCCGCGTGCTGCTGTTCACGCTGGTGGGCATGACGTTCTCGGGCTGGGTGGCCACGCTGGCCGGCTGGTACGTGACGGAGATCGGCCGCCAGCCCTACCTGGTCTACGGCCTGTTCAAGACGGCGGACGCCGTGGCCGCGCACCCGCCGGCGATGGTGGCGACCACGCTGGCGGCCTACCTCACGGTCTATGTGCTGCTGCTCGTGGCCTACATCGGCGTGATCAAGTACATGTCCGAGCACCCAGCCATGCCCGTACCGGCCGTTCCGCCTCCAGGCCAGTCGCCGCTGCCCACACCCCCTGCTGCCTGAGGAGAACACCATGGAAATGACCCTGGCCCACACCCTGCCCCTGGTCTTCATGGCCGTCATGGGCCTGGCTCTGCTCGCCTACGTGATTTTGGACGGGTACGACCTGGGCGTGGGCATCCTGCTGCCCCTGGCCACCGATGCCGAAAAGGACGTGATGGTCTCCAGCATCGGCCCCTTCTGGGACGCCAACGAAACCTGGCTCGTGCTGGGTGTGGGCGTGCTGCTGATCTGCTTTCCGATGGCGCACAGCGTGGTGCTGTCGGCACTGTACCTGCCCGTGGCGGCCATGCTGCTGGGGCTGACCCTGCGCGGCGTGGCGTTCGACTTTCGGGTGAAGGCCCGCGATGCGCACAAGGCCACCTGGAACAAGCTGTTTGCCGGTGGCTCGCTGGTCACCACGCTGGCGCAGGGCTGGATGCTGGGCGCGTATGTGACCGGGTTTCAGAACGACGCCTGGGGCCTGCTGTTCTCGGCGGGCATCGCGCTCACGCTGCCGGCGGCGTACGCCATGCTCGGTGTGGGCTGGCTGCTGATGAAGACCGATGGCGACCTGCAGACCAAAGCCGCCACGTGGGGCCAGCGCGTGCTGTGGCCCATGGGCCTGGCGCTGCTGGGCATCTCGCTGGCCACACCGCTGGTCAGCCACACGGTGTTCGCCAAATGGTTCGTACTGCCCGAGCTGTTCGCGCTGCTGCCGATTCCGCTGGCGTGCGTGGCGGCGTTCTTCGCCATCCGCCACGTGCTGGGCACGCCGCGCGTGGTGCAGGCCGGCTACGGCTGGATCGTGTTCGTGGCCACGGTGCTGATCTTCATGCTGGCGTTCCTCGGCCTGGCCTACAGCATCTACCCGTACATCGTGATCGACCGCCTCACGGTGTGGGACGCCGCCAGCGCACCGGAGTCGCTGGTCGTGATCGGCATCGGCATGGCCATCACGCTGCCGGCGATCATCGTGTACACGGTCTTCATGTACCGGGTGTTCTGGGGCAAGGCGCGGGAGCTGACGTATGGGTTGTGAAGGGTCAGCGATGCAGGCCGCACACCACCAAGACCGTTCGCGCTGAGCCCGTCGAAGCGCCGTGCAAGGCTTCGACAGGCTCAGCCCGAACGGATGGAGGCTGCAGAAGCTGCTCCATCTCGCTACCTCATGGACTCGCCCAACACCCCGCCGCTGCAGCCAGCTCAATATCAATACCGCAAGCTCCCCTCCGCATCCACAATGGCCAGCTCCACATAGGTAGACCCGTTGTGGCTCCTGGGCGAGTACTTGACGTTGAAGCGCCCGAACGAGATCTCGCCCGCGTCTTCCATGGTCTTGGTGAACGACTCGGTGGTCAGGTTGCGGCCGGTGCGGCGCAGGCCCTCCACCAGCAGCCGGGCGTGCACGAAGCCCTCGAACTGCGAGGCCGACGGCTGGGCGTTGGGCGACTTGGCGCGCAGCAGGGCCAGGTACTCGGCCACCACCGGCACGGTGGTGTTGCGCAGCGACGGCATGATCTGCGCCAGGATGATGCCGCGCGCCTTGTCCTTGAGCTCGCGCTGGATCACGTCCATGCTGGCCACCGAAAATCCGTAGTACGCCGGCCGCGCCGCCGTGGCCTGCACGGCCTTGACGAAGCTGGTGAACGTGGTGCCCGCCGTGGCCACGATGACGGCCTGCGGCTGCGCCTTCTCGGCCGCTTGCGCGGCGGCCGCGAAGTCGGGCTGCTTGGGGTCGACCTTGATCTCGGCGACGAACGCGAGCTTTTCTTCGTCGGATGCCTTCTTGAGTTCGGCCAGCAGTGTCTTGCCCAGGCCGTCGTCCTGGTAGAACACCGCCACGCGGCTGATGCCCTGCTGGCGCAGCTGGGACACGATCTTGGTGGCCTCGCTGGCGTAGCCTGCGCGCACGTGGAAGACCAGCGGGTTCAGCGTTTCACGGAACACCGATGCCCCCGTGACCGGGCCGAACAGCAGTGTGCGGTGCTCCTTGATCAACGGCAGGATGGCGGCGGTCTGTGCCGTGCCGGTGCTGTTGTAGATCATGAAGACCTTGTCGGTCTCCAGCAGCTGGCGCGTGTTCTCCACGGCCTTGGCGGTGTCGAAGGCGTCGTCCAGCGTGGTGTAGCGGATCATGCGGCCGTGCACGCCGCCCTGCGCGTTCACGGCGTCGAACATCAGCCGCGAGCCCTCTCCGTACTGCGCCGTCTGCGGGCCCAGGGGGCCGGAGAGCACTGCCGACGCGCCCAGCCGGATCTCGTCGTTCGTCACGCCCTCATTGCGGGCATGCGCGCCCTGGCTGGCACCCAGGGCCAGCAACAGCAGGCCCAGCAAAGTTGAACGAAGCATGGCGCGATCCCCCGCGATGATGGTGAGCAGCACTCGCTGTCCGCGGCGCTGATCTGGTTATGGTTCATCATCATTCACCAGGCCGAGCGGCGCCGTCTATTGGGGGTTTGCCCGGTCCCGATCGGTGCAAAAACCTGCCAGAGCCGCTGCACAAACAGCTGCGCCCGCAGCGCGTGACACGCTGCGGGCGCAGGGGAGATACTAGCGGGCCGACCCCACAGCCGGCCTGACGGGGATGCAGAACTCAGAGCTTGAGGCGGGCGCGGGCGGCCTCGTACTCGGTGCGCAGGCGAGCCACCAGGTCGGCGGTGCTGGTCACGGCGTCGATGGCACCGATGCCCTGGCCGCAGCCCCAGATGTCCTTCCAGGCCTTCTTGGCGTCGCCGCCGAAGTTCATCTTGCTGGGGTCGGACTCGGGCAGGTTGTCGGGGTCCATGCCAGCCGCGCGGATGGACGGCGCCAGGTAGTTGCCGTGCACGCCGGTGAAGAGGTTGCTGTAGACGATGTCGTCGGAGTTGCCGGCCACGATGGCCTGCTTGTACTCGTCGCTGGCACGCGCCTCGTGCGTGGCGATGAAAGCCGAGCCGATGTAGCCAAAATCCGCGCCCATGGCCTGCGCGGCCAGCACCGCATCACCGCTGGCGATGGAGCCGCTGAGCGCGACGGGGCCGTCGAACCACTGGCGGATTTCCTGGATCAGCGCGAACGGACTCTTCACGCCTGCATGGCCGCCTGCACCGGCCGCCACGGCGATCAGGCCGTCGGCGCCCTTCTCGATGGCCTTGTGCGCGAACTTGTTGTTGATGATGTCGTGCAGCACCACGCCACCCCAGGCGTGCACGGCCTGGTTCACGTCCTCGCGTGCGCCCAGGCTGGTGATGATGATCGGCACCTTGTACTTGGCGCAGACCTGCATGTCGTGGTCGAGCCGGTCATTGCTCTTGTGCACGATCTGGTTGATGGCGAAGGGCGCGGCGGGCTTGTCCGGGTTCGCCTTGTTGTAGGCGGCCAGCGTCTCGGTGATCTCGGCCAGCCATTCGTCGAGCAACTCGGCCGGGCGCGCATTGAGCGCGGGCATGGAACCCACCACACCCGCCTTGCACTGCTCGATCACGAGCTTGGGGTTGCTGATGATGAACAGCGGCGACCCGATGACGGGGAGCGAGAGGTTCTGCAAAACAGGAGGCAGTGTGGACATGGCAGCGACTTCCAGAACAAAGAATTTGATTCAAAACAGCCCCTACCGCTTGATAGGCAAGCGCTAGCAGCTATTATTTTTATAGCAATCGCCTTGAGACATCACCCAAGGCAAGTCTCCTCACCATCGACGGCAGGGCACGGCTGAGCAAAGGCTGGGCCGGTGCCGATCAGAACGCGTCGAGCGCCAGTTCCGTCACGCTGGCAGCACCTTCGACGATGCTGTCGCGCAGGCCCGGTGCCTTGACCAGGATGTGCTCCGCGTAGAACTGCGCTGTCGTGATTTTTGCCTGCATGAACACGGTGTCCTGTCCCTTGTGCAACAGCTCCTGGGCCACCAGCAGGCTGCGCGCCAGCTGCCAGCCCGCCACGACGTTGCCTGCCAGCATCAGGTAGGGCACGCTGCCCGCGAACACAGCGTTGGGCTGGGTCTTGGTGCCGCCCGCCACGAAGTCGATCACGTCGAGCAGCGCCTTGCGCGCAGCCGTGAGGCGTTTGGCGACGGCCAGGGCGGCCGGGGTGCCGCTGGCCAGCAGCTCGCCTTCGGTGGTCTCGATCTGCGCAGCAATGCCCTTGGCCACCTGGCCGCCATCGCGCGCCGTCTTGCGGCCCACGAGGTCGTTGGCCTGGATGGCGGTGGTGCCTTCGTAGATGGTCAGAATCTTGGCGTCGCGGTAGTACTGCGCGGCGCCGGTTTCTTCGATGAAGCCCATGCCGCCGTGCACCTGCACGCCCAGGCTGGTGACCTCCAGGCTGGTCTCGGTGCTGTAGCCCTTGACCAACGGCACCATGAACTCATAGAACGCCTGGTTCTGCTTGCGCGTGTCGGCGTCCGGGTGGTGGTGCGCGGCATCGAACGCGGCCGCCGCCACGGTGGCCATGGCGCGGCAGCCTTCCACGGTGGCGCGCATGGTCATGAGCATGCGCTTCACATCGGGGTGGTGAATGATGGCCGCGCTGGCGGCCATGGAGCCGTCCACCGGGCGGCTCTGCACGCGGTCCTTGGCGTACTGCACGGCCTTCTGGTAGGCGCGCTCAGAGATCGCGATGCCCTGCATGCCCACGGCATAGCGCGCGGCGTTCATCATGATGAACATGTATTCGAGGCCGCGGTTTTCTTCGCCGACCAGGTAGCCCACCGCACCACCGTGGTCGCCGAACTGCAGCACCGCCGTGGGCGATGCCTTGATGCCCAACTTGTGCTCGATGCTCACGCAGTGCGCGTCGTTGCGCGCGCCCAGCGTGCCGTCCTGGTTGACCATGAATTTGGGCACCACGAACAGGCTGATGCCCTTCACACCCTCAGGCGCACCCGCCACCCGGGCCAGCACCAGATGCACGATGTTCTCGGCCATGTCGTGTTCGCCGTAGGTGATGAAGATCTTGGTGCCGAAGACCTTGTAGCTGCCATCGGCCTGGGGTTCGGCACGCGTGCGCACCAGGGCCAGGTCCGAGCCCGCCTGGGGTTCGGTCAGGTTCATGGTGCCGGTCCACTCGCCGGTCACCAGCTTTTCAAGGTACGTGGTCTTGAGCTCGTCGCTGCCGGCGGTGAGCAGCGCTTCGATGGCGCCGTCGGTCAGCAATGGGCACAGCGCAAAGCTCATGTTGGCGCTGTTGGTCATCTCGATGCACGCCGCACCGATGGTCTTGGGCAGGCCCTGGCCGCCGAAGTCGGCCGGGTGCTGCAGGCCTTGCCAGCCGCCTTCGCCGTATTGGCGAAAGGCCTCCTTGAAGCCGGGGGTGGTGGTGACCACGCCGTCTTTCCAGCTCGACGGGTTCTTGTCGCCTTCGAAGTTGAGCGGAGCCAGCACGCCCTCGTTGAACTTGGCGCACTCTTCCAGCACGGCCTGCGCTGTGTCGAGCCCCGCGTCTTCAAAACCGGGGATCTGCGCGATCTGTTCAATGCAGGCCAGGTGCTCGATGGCGAACAGCATGTCCTTGACGGGGGCGATGTAACTCATGAAAGTCTCCGAGATAGCGGAAAAAACTCAAAAAAAAGGCACCGCAAGCGATGCCTTTTTGCGGGCCAGCGGCGTGCTCAGAGCGCCTTGACCAATTCAGGAACGGCCGTGAACAGATCAGCCTCCAGGCCATAGTCGGCCACGCTGAAGATCGGCGCTTCCGGGTCCTTGTTGATCGCGACGATCACCTTGGAGTCCTTCATGCCGGCCAAGTGTTGGATGGCGCCCGAGATGCCGGCGGCCACGTACAGCTGCGGCGCCACGATCTTGCCCGTCTGGCCCACTTGCAGGTCGTTCGGTGCGTAGCCCGCATCCACCGCGGCGCGCGATGCGCCGATGGCGGCGCCCAGCTTGTCGGCCAGGGGGGTGATGACTTCGTCGAACTTTTCCTTGCTGCCCAGCGCGCGTCCACCGGAGACGATGATCTTGGCGGCGGTCAGCTCGGGGCGGTCGTTCTTGGCGATCTCGCTGCCCAGGAAGGTGCTCTTGCCGGCGTCGGCGGTTGCAGCGGCGGTTTCCACCGCTGCGGAGCCACCAGTGGCGGCAGCAGCGTCAAAGCCCGTGGTGCGCACGGTGATGACCTTCACGCTGTCGGCGCTTTGCACCGTGGCGACGGCGTTGCCGGCGTAGATGGGGCGCTCGAAGGTGTCGGCGGCGACCACCTTGGTAATGTCGCTGATCTGCGCGACGTCGAGCTTGGCGGCCACGCGGGGGGCCACGTTCTTGCCGCTGGCGGTGGACGCGAACAGGATGTGGCTGTAGCTCGAGGCAATGGCCAGCACCTGGGCGGCCACGTTTTCTGCCAGGCCGTGTTCGAGGCCCGGGGCATCGGCATGGATGACCTTGGCGACGCCGGCGATCTGGCCCGCAGCGGCTGCGGCGGCGCCTGCGTTGTGGCCGGCCACCAGCACGTGCACGTCGCCGCCGCACGCCACAGCGGCGGTCACAGTGTTGAGGGTTGCGCCCTTGATGGACGCGTTGTCGTGTTCTGCAATAACGAGTACGGTCATTTCTTGTTCTCCTTAGATGACTTTTGCTTCGTTCTTGAGCTTGTCGACCAGGGCGGCCACATCGGCCACCTTGACGCCGGCGCCGCGCTTGGCGGGCTCGGTCACCTTCAGGGTCTTCAGGCGAGGCGCCACGTCCACGCCGAGGTCTTCGGGCTTGACGATGTCGAGCTGCTTCTTCTTGGCCTTCATGATGTTGGGCAAGGTGACGTAGCGGGGCTCGTTCAGGCGCAGGTCGGTGGTGATGACGGCGGGCAGCGTCAGCGACAGCGTCTCAGCGCCGCCATCCACTTCGCGGGTCACGCTGACCTTGTCGGCCGACAGTTCGACCTTGCTGGCGAAGGTGGCTTGCGGCAGGTCGGCCAGCGCCGCCAGCATCTGGCCGGTCTGGTTGGCATCGTCGTCGATGGCCTGCTTGCCCAGGATGATGAGGCCGGGCTGTTCCTTGTCGAACAGGGCCTTGAGCAGCTTGGCCACGGCCAGGGGCTGCAGCTCGACGTCGGTCTCGACCAGGATGGCGCGGTCGGCGCCGATGGCCATCGCGGTGCGCAGGGTTTCCTGGCACTGGGTCACGCCGCAGGACACAGCGATGACTTCGGTCACCAGGCCCTTTTCTTTCAGGCGCACGGCCTCTTCGACGGCGATTTCGTCAAAGGGGTTCATGCTCATCTTCACGTTGGCGATGTCCACACCCGTATTGTCCGATTTGACGCGGACCTTCACGTTGTAGTCCACCACGCGCTTGACAGGGACCAAGACCTTCATTGCTGCGGCTCCTAGAGTTGGTTGAATTGACGTTTACGTAAACTAGAACATTCTATGCCGCGCTGCAGCGAGAGTGCTACGGAGCCGGGACACAGCGTGCAGGATCGAAAAAAAGAACGATCGTGCTTTTTACGGATTATAGGCGACTGCAGCGGCCACTTGTCCAGTGCGGCTGTCGCATGCGGCAACCGGGGTCTGCGTCAGGGCCTACGGAGCCGCACCGGACGGCGCGGAAGGCGTAACCGCAGGCGCCAGGGCCGCAGGCAATGCGCCATCGACCTGCACATGCATGACCCGCTGCGGGTAGGGGATTTCGATTTTGTGGGCGCGCAAAGCCTTCAGGATGGCGCGGTTGATTTCAGAGCGCAGCCCCAGCGACCCGTTCTCCGGGTCGGCGATCCAGAAGCCCACGGTGAACTCCAGGCCATCGGCCCCAAACGCCGACAAGGCCACGCTGGGAGCAGGGTCGCGCAGTACGCGGCTGCTGGCCAGCGCGGCCTCGGCAAGCAGGCCGGTGGCAAGGTCCACATCGGTCTCGTAAGCCACGCTGACCACCGTGGAGAGCCACACCCGCGTGTCGGCCAGCGACAGGTTCTCGACCCGCTGGATGATCAGCATCTCGTTGGGCACGATTGACTCGCGGCCCGTGGACGAGCGCACCACGGTGTAGCGCGCCCTGATGTCGGTGATGCGGCCTTCGAAATTGTCGACGCGCACGTTGTCGCCGATGCGCATGCTGCGTTCGGCCAGGATCACGAAGCCGCTCACGTAGTTGGACGCGAGCTTTTGCAGGCCAAACCCCAGCCCCACGCCGATGGCGCCACCCAGCACAGACAGTGCGGTCAAGTCGATCCCCACGGCCGACAGCGCCATGATCAGGCCCACGAAAATCAGCAGCGCCCGCACCGCGTTGCTCACCGCCTTGCGCAGCGACAGCTCGGCGCCCGTGGCGGCACGCAGCAGGCGCGCCTCGATGGCGGCCGATATCCACAGCGCGATCAGCAGCACCGCGCCTGCGGTGAGCGCCCCTTCGATGAGAGTGCGCACCGACAGGTTGGAGCCACCGACCTTCCAGTGGATCTGGTCCAGCTCCTCCAGCACCAGCGGCAGCAGGCCCGTGACCCACAGCACCATGCCCAGCCAGGCCACCCAGGAAATCGATCGCTCGATGGGCCGCACCCAGGTGGCGTCCGGGTACGCGGCCTGCAGCACCTTCACGCCGATGCGGATCACCACCAATGACACCAGCACCGGAATCGCCACCCGGAACACCGCCAGCGGCATCCAGTGCATCAACGAGGTGCGGGCCACGTAGGCCAGGCTCAGCAGCGCCAGCGGGAACAGCGCTCCGTCGATGACGCGGGTGCCGAACAGGATCGACCGCGGGTCCCCGTGGTGCAGCCCGCGCTGCAGCAGCGTGACCAGCCACCAGGCCAGCCCCACGCAGGCCACCAGCGCGGCCAGCTCCACCAACACCGTGGGGCGCACAAAGGCCTCGGCCCAGCGCCCCAGGCCGTCCAGCATCAAACTTGCGTCTACAGCCATGGTGTTCACTGCTTCCATTCAGGCTGGCGCTTGTCGGCAAAGGCGCGTGCGCCCTCCTGCGCCGCGGCGTCCATCATGTTCGTGGCCATGGCCTGGCCCGCCAGCTGGTAGGCGGCGTCCATGCCCAGTTCGCGCTGCTGGTACACCAGCGCCTTGCCCATGGCCACGGCCACGCGGGGCTTATTCAGGATGGCCTGCACCAGCTGCTCGACTTCGGCATCCAGCGCGTCGGCCGGCACCACCCGGTTGACCAGCCCCTGCGCCAGCGCGGTGGGCGCGTCGATGAAGTCGCCCGTCAGCAGCATCTCCATCGCCCGCTTGGCCGGCACATTGCGCACCAGCGGCACGCTGGGCGTGGCGCAGAACAGGCCGTAGTGGATGCCGCTGGTGGCAAAGCTGGCGGTGTCGGCCGCCACGGCCAGATCGCACTGCGCCACCAGCTGGCAACCCGCCGCGGTGGCCATGCCCTGCACGCGCGCAATCACCGGCACCGGCAGCTTGTGGATGGTGAGCATCATGCGGCTGCATTGGGCAAACAGCTTTTGGTAGTAAGCCAGCTCGGGGTTCGCGGCCATGTCCTTCAAGTTGTGGCCCGCGCAAAAGGCCTTGCCCGCTGCAGCCAACACCACCACCCGCACCGACTCGTCGCGGCCCGCGGCATCCAGCGCCTGCTGCAGCGCGGACAGCATCTCGGTGCCCAGCGCGTTGAAGCGGGCCGGGTCGTTCAGGGTCAGGGTGACCACGCCGCGCGCATCGCGGGTGGCCAGCAGCAATTGTTCAGAGTTCAAGGTCGTCATATCTTTTCTATTCATAGACAGCGAGCGTCAAACCAAGCACGCTGCCATGCCAGCGCCACCGTGGAACTGGCTCCGCCAGGCCACGGGTGGCGTCCCCTCAGGGGGAAGACGCCGCAGGCGGCTCAGGGGGAGCCAGGGATGCTCTGCACGAATCAGCGCGTCGTGGGCATCTGCGGGCTCGGGCAGTCTGCAGCGTTGCAAATACTCGCAATAGCTCCAGCTATTGCTGCGTTTTGCGCCTTGCAGCCCCTCCCGATCCGCAGCGCCCACTTTCCGCTTGATTCGTGCAGAGCATCCCTAAAGATCCGCAAGGACCCGCAAATGCGCTTCCACGCTGCGCGCCAGCGGCCCCATCACATAGCCGCCTTCCAGGCACGAGACGATACGTCCCTTGGAATATCGCAGCGCCACATCCTTCACCCGCTGGGTGATCCAGGCGTAGTCCTGCTCGGTCAGGCCCAGCTGCCCCATGTCGTCTTCGCGGTGACCATCGAAGCCTGCGCTCACAAAAATCATTTCGGGCTTGAAGGCCTCCAGCCGGGGCATCCACATCATCTCGATGATCTCGCGGATGTCCATGCCGCGGGTGTACGCCGGTACCGGCACATTGACCATGTTGGGGGCCGGGCTCTGGTCTCCGCTGTACGGGTAGAACGGGTGCTGGAAGATGCTGACCATCAGCGCACGCGGGTCGTTGGCCAGAATGTCCTCGGTGCCGTTGCCGTGGTGCACGTCGAAGTCCACCACCGCCACACGCCGCAGGTTGTAGCGCTGCAGCGCGTACTTGGCCGCCACCGCCACGTTATTGAAGAAGCAAAAGCCCATGGCCTTGTCACGGCAGGCATGGTGGCCGGGCGGGCGCACGGAGCAGAACGCGTTCTCGATCTCCCCGGCCATCACCGCATCGGTCGCGGCCAGCGCCGCACCAGCAGCGCGCAGCGATGCCTTCCAGGTGTGGGCGTTGATGGAGGTGTCGGTGTCGATCTGCGCGTAGTGGGGGCCGCCTGCCATCAGCTCTTCGTTGAGCCGGTCGGACAGGCCGCGCAACGCTGCGATGTGCATGCGGCCGTGGGCCAGTTCAATGTCGGCGAGCGACGCCTCGGGGGCGTCGTAGCGCTCCAGCGCATCGCCCACGCCGGTGACCAGCAAGCGGTCTTCGATGGCATCCAGCCGTTCGGGGCATTCAGGGTGACCCGGGCCCATCTCGTGCTTCCAACAGTCCCGATGGGTGAAATAGCCCGTCTTGCTCACAGTCTTGTCCCCGCGTATCGCAATTTTTGGTGTTTTTCGGATAACGTCGCGCTATGAATGCACAGCACAAGATCAAATCCTTACTGGATCAGCTTAACACGGTGATCGTGGGCAAACAGGCGCAGGTACAGGACTGCGTGGCCTGCCTGCTGGCCGGCGGGCACCTGCTCATCGAAGACGTGCCCGGGGTGGGCAAGACCACGCTGGCCCATGCGCTTTCGCGCACATTCGGCCTGCAGTTTTCGCGCGTTCAGTTCACGGCCGACCTGATGCCGAGCGACCTGACCGGCGTATCGGTCTACGAGCGAGGCAAGGAGGCTTTTGTGTTCCACCCTGGCCCCGTATTTGCTCAAGTGCTGCTGGCCGACGAGATCAACCGCGCCAGCCCCAAGACCCAAAGCGCGCTGCTCGAGGCCATGGAAGAAAAACAGGTGTCGGTGGAAGGCGAGACGCGCCCCCTGCCCCACCCCTTTTTCGTGATCGCCACGCAAAACCCGCACGACCAGCTGGGCACCTTCGCACTGCCCGAATCGCAACTGGACCGGTTCCTGATGCGCATCTCCATCGGCTACCCCGACCGGGCTGCCGAGCGCGTGCTGCTGGCCGGCGCCGACCGCCGCGACATGGTGGACACCATGCTGCCCCTGCTGTCCGACGAAGAGCTGGCCGAACTGCAGCGCCAGGTGGTGGCCGTGCACACCGCCGACCCGCTGCTGAACTATGTGCAGGACCTGATCGCCGCCACCCGCTCGGGCCGCTGGTTTTTGCAGGGCCTGTCGCCCCGCGCCGGCATCGCCCTGGTGCGTGCGGCCAAGGCCCAGGCCCTTATCAGCGGGCGCGACTACGTGGCCCCCGACGACGTGCAGGCCGTGCTACCCCAGACGATCGCCCACCGCCTGGTGCCTGTGGGGGATGCGGGGCGCGGGGCTGTGGAGCAGGTGCGGGCCATGGTGGATGCAGTACCGCTGGCCTGACGCATGGACTCCGCTGCCCCGCTTTCCCTCTCACCCTTGGCGCGCTGGCGTGGCTTGGCGGCGCGGCTTAGCCCGATAGCACCGCTGCGCCGGCGCTTTCAGCACTGGTGGCAGGGCCGGTTGCCGCTGAACGACACGCTGACGCTGACCCAGCGCAATGTGTACATCCTGCCCACCGGAGCGGGCTGGATGCTGGCGCTGACGCTGATCGTCCTGCTCATTGCCTCAATCAACTACCAGCTCAACCTGGGCTATCTGCTGACGTTTCTGCTCGCCGGCAGCGCGGTGATCGGCATGCACATCTGTCACGCCAACCTGCGCGGCCTCACGCTGCACCTGAAAGCGCCGGATCCGCATTTCATGGGCACCAGCACGGCGTTCGACATCCAGGTGTCCAGCGAGCGCAAGACGCCCCGCTACGGCATTGCGCTGTCGGTGCACGGCACGGGCAAGGAGCCGCACCACTGGGCCTGGACGGACGTGCCGGCGCAGGGGCAGGCCAGCGTGCAGGTGGCCTTCAAGCCAGAGCGCCGGGGTCTGCACCGTGTGCCCACCCTCACCGCCGAAACCCGGTTTCCGCTGGGCACCTTCCGGGTGTGGACATACTGGCGCCCCGCCGCGCAGGTGCTGGTGTACCCCGCGCCCGAAAATCCCGTGCCGCCCTTACCCTCCGGTGAGCCGCGCACGGGTGGTGCCGGCAGTACGCCGACTCAGGGCATCGGCGAGTTCGACGGTGTGCGCGCCTACCGGCGCGGCGACCCTTTGAAGCTGGTGGTCTGGAAGAAAGCCGCCAAGACCTTGGGCACGGGCACGGATGACCTGGTCAGCCGGGATGCGCAGCAGGCCCAGCGGCAGGAGCTGTGGCTGGACCTGGCGCGCGCCACGCTGCCCGACCATGAGGCACGCATTTCGCGCCTTGCGGCCTGGGTGCTGCAGGCCGACCGGCTGGGGCTGGAATATGGACTGCGCCTGCCGGGCGTGGAAATCCACCCCGACACCGGCGTCGCGCACCGCAGGCGTTGCCTGGAGGCGCTGGCGCTGTGCTGACCACAGCACCGACCCCCCCCTCCGCAACACCCATAAGCCCCAAAAGCTATGTTTTCAATAGCAAACCATTCACCGGAACGCCGAGCGTGACCCTTTCGCAATGACCCTGCGCCAAACGCTGACCTCCCTGCCGCGCGACGCGCGCGACACGCTGTTCCTGTTGTTCGTGATCGTCTGGGTCATCGCCCCGCAGGTCCCCAACCTTCCGGTGTGGACCACCGTGCTTGCGGGCGGGCTGCTGCTGTGGCGCGGCTGGCTGGCCATCCAGGGCAAGGCCCTACCGGGCCGCTGGACGGTGGCCGCGCTGCTGGCGCTGGCGGTGGTGGGCACGCTGCTCACCCACCGCACCATCCTTGGTCGCGACGCCGGGGTGACGCTGATCGTGTTGCTGCTGGTGCTCAAGATGCTGGAGCTGCGCGCCCGGCGCGACGCGATGGTGGTGTTCTTCCTGGGCTTCTTCACAATGCTCAGCAATTTCTTCTTCTCGCAGTCGCTGCCCACGGCGGCGGCCATGCTGGTGGCGCTGCTGGGCCTGCTCATGGCACTGGTCAACGCGCACATGCCCGTGGGGCGCCCTGCCCTCGCGCAGACCTTCCGCATCGCCGGCACCATGGCCTTGCTGGGTGCCCCGATCATGGTGGCGCTGTTCATGCTGTTCCCGCGCATGGCGCCGCTGTGGGGCATGCCCAGCGAGAACCTCACCGGGCGCAGCGGCCTGTCGGGCACGATGAAGATCGGCGACATGGCCGAGATCGCGCTCGATGAGCGCGTGGCCATCCGCCTGCGCTTCGAAGGGAGCGTCGACGATGTGCCGCCCCAGGCGATGCTCTATTTCCGAGGCCCCGTCTTGACGGGCTTCGACGGCCGGCAGTGGAATGCGGAACCGTTTCGCGAAGACAGCGCATGGGCGGCCCGTGTGGCCCTGCCGGCAAACCTGCAGACCAGCGGCCCCGCCGTGCGGTACGAAGTGACGCTCGAACCCCAGCGGCAACCCTGGCTGATGGTGCTGGAAGCCACCCCCGAGGCGCCCAGCCTGCCCAACATGCAGGCTTACATGACGCAGGATCTACAGTGGCTGACCACGCGCCCCATCACGGAGGTGCTGCGCTATAAGGCCGTGAGCTACCCGGAGTTCCGCCATGGCCCACAGCAATCGGTGCGCCCATTGCGCGTGCACACCGAGCTGCCGCCCGGTTTCAACCCGCGCACCCTGGAGCTAGCCACGCAGATGCGGGCAGACCCGGCCCTGTCCGGCGGAGGGACGCAGGCCCTCGTCACTGCAGCCCTGCAACGCCTGCGCACCGGCGGCTACAGCTATTCCCTCGACCCTGGCGTCTTCGGCGAACACACCGCCGACGAATTCTGGTTCGACCGCAAGGAAGGTTTTTGCGAACACATCGCCTCCGCGTTCGTCATCCTGATGCGCGCCATGGACGTGCCTGCGCGCATCGTCACCGGCTACCAGGGCGGTGAGCGCAACCCGGTGGATGGCTACTGGACCGTGCGCAACGCCGATGCGCATGCCTGGGCCGAAGTCTGGATGGAAGGCCGCGGCTGGGTGCGCGTGGACCCCACCGGCGCGGTATCCCCCGGCCGGATCGGCCAGTTCCAGCGCCTGCGGGCCCCCCAGGGCGCTTTCGCTGCGGCAATGGGCACCATGGGGATGACCCAGAGCCTGCGCGCCGTCTGGGAAGCCGTCAACAACAGCTGGAACCAGTGGGTGCTCAACTACACCCAGAGCCGCCAGATGGACCTGCTCAAGGCCCTGGGGTTCGAATCGCCCAGCTGGCAGGACCTGACCACCGTCCTGGGCTACCTGATCATCTCAGCTGCCGTGGTGGCTGGAGCCTGGGGCCTGTGGGAGCGCAGCCAGCACGACCCGTGGCTGCGGCTGCTGGCGCGCACGCGCCAGCGGCTGGCGCGGGCAGGCCTGGCGTTGCCAGACAACCTGCCGCCCCGCGCGATGGCCGAGCGCGTGCAGGCACAATTCGGCACCCCGGCCGCCGCGGTGGCCGACTGGCTGCTGCGCCTGGAGCGCCTGCGCTATGCCCCCGACCCCGGCGTTGAACTCGGCACGTTGCGCAGCGAATTCCGCAGCCTGCCCTGGCCCAAGCCCGCACCCCATTGAATACACCGATATCGGACATGCTGAACCCCTTGAGCCGGACCGCCCTTGCAATTGCTATCACATTGGTAGCATCCATCTCCACCCCAGCAAGCGCTAACACGCAAAAAACCCCGAAACCCGCGGGCAAGAGCAGCGCAGCGCCCGCCAGCCAGCCCGCCGTCCTGTACGCCACCCGCCCGGAGGCCCTGCAGTTTGCCGACGACCTGGCCGCGCGCCGCGACCTGGACCGCGAGTGGGTGCGCCAGGCCATCGGCCAGGCGCAGTTCCTCACGCAGGTGCCCCGCCTGATGCTGCCGCCCGCCAAGGGCACGGCCAAGAACTGGCGCGTGTACCGCAGCCGCTTTGTGGAGCCCATACGCATCCGCGCGGGCGTGCGCTTTTGGCAGCAGAACGAGGCCGCACTCGCGCGGGCCGAGCGCGAATACGGCGTGCCTGCAGAGATCATCGTGGGCATCATCGGCGTGGAAACCATCTACGGCCAGCAGATGGGCAACTTCCGTGTGATGGATGCGCTGGCCACGCTGGCCTTCGACTTCCCGTCGGCCCACCCGCGCGCCAAGGAGCGCACCGAGTTCTTTCGCCGTGAGCTCGAACAATTCCTGAGCTTCACCAACCGCAGCAACACCGACCCGTTCGAGGCCCGGGGCAGCTATGCCGGTGCCATGGGCCTGGGCCAGTTCATGCCGTCCAGTTGGGTGCGCTATGCCATCGACTTCGATGGCGACGGCCGAGTGGACCTGTTCAACAGTCCGACCGACGCCATCGGCTCGGTCGCCAACTACTTTCGCGGCCATGGGTGGACGCCCGGCATGCCCACGCACTTCGGCGTGCAGTTCGATGCCGCACGCCTGCAGCTCGATGACCTGATGGCCCCTGACATCCTGCCCACCTTCAGCGTCGCCAGCATGCAGGCCAAGGGCGCCGTGCTGGACGCCGCGGGCGTGCAGCACACCGGCCCGCTGGCGTTGATCGAACTGCAAAACGGCGGCGATGCTGCGAGCTACGTGGCAGGCACCGAGAACTTCTACGCCATCACCCGCTACAACTGGTCGAGCTACTACGCGATGGCCGTGATCGAACTGGGCCGCGAAGTGTCCGCCGCACGCGCCGGGCAGTGACCGCCGCAAGCCCCAGGCCCCGAATCAGCCGGTGACCAGCCGAGTTCCGGTGCGATGTACCGCGCGGTGTCGCTCAGGATCTGCGCATAGTCTTCGACGCTGAAGTCGTACGGAAGCTCCAGCCGCAACGCCTGCACCTGCGGCACGATGGGGTCCTGGCGCAGGCTCTCCAGAATCTCGTCCGACGTGCCCACCAGGTCGCGCGCGAACAGCGTGCGGCGGTCGCCCTGCGGTCCCAGCGTGCGCGGCAACCGCAATGCAGCCCATGCACGGTAGCGGGCGCGCGTGCCGGCGTCCGCACTGTCCAGCGGCACGATGACCCGCCCCAGCGCCACACGCGGCGCATACGGCGCCGACCAGTTCGCGTGGAACAAGTCGAGCTGGCTGCGCTGCGCCGCGAAGAAGTCGTCCGTCTGCTCACCTCGGTTGAGATTGCCGATCAGCAAGTGGTAGCCGTTCGCACCCGCCCATTGGGCTGACCGCAAAGAGCCGCCCCCGTACCACAGGCGCTCCACCAGCCCTGCAGCATGCGGCTGCACCCGCGGGCGCTGGCGGCCTGCAGGCGACTCCACGAAGAAATCATCGTCACCCAAGAAGTCGCCGCGCAAATTGCTGCGCAAGCGCTCCACCCGGGCGTGCGAAAAATCGATGGCCTGCGCATCGCCGTCGAACAAGCGCCCGCCCAACAGCGGCCCGTACGGCGGCGCCCCCGCACTCAGCCCCACCTGCAGCCGCCCGCGCGACAGCACATCCACCGTGGCCAGGTCCTCGGCCAGACGGAACGGGTTCTCATACCCCATCTGAATCACCGCCGTGCCCAGCGCGATGCGCCGCGTGCGCTGTGTGGCCGCAGCCAGCAGCGTGGCCGCGGACGACACCGCCCGCTCCAGATGCCGCTGACGCACCCACGCGCCCTGGTAGCCCAGGGCTTCCCCCAGCTCGAACAGGCGCAAGGTGTCTTCCAGCCCTTGCAGCGGGCTGTCCTCGGCGTAGTTGCCAGGGGTCAGGAATGCGAGATGCGCGATGGCCATTTTCAAAACTTCGGTAGTCCTGGGGGGTTGGTTTCGGATTTGGGCAAAGCCTCCTCCAGCAGGCTCCAGCGCTGTAGCGCCTGCGTGTACTTGCCGTTATTTATGAGCCTGTTGGTGGCCAGCGTCAGCGCATCGGCCAGGCCCGAGCCCTTGCGCGTGGTGATGGCCACGTCGGACTTGAGCGGCCAGCCCGCGTTCACCGTGCCCACGAGCTTGATCTTGCCGTCCTTGGCCGCGTGGTAGGCCTGCGGCGCGTTGGGGTTGAAGTTGGCGTCGGCCCGGCCCGACACCACGCCCAGCAGCCGCGCGGCGTCGTCGTCAAAGTACACGGGCTCCACGGGCTTGAGGCCTGCGGCGACGTTCTGCTTGTTCCACTCCAGCAGGATGCGCTCCTGGTTGGTGCCCGATCCGGTGATGACCTTGAGCCCCGCAATGTCCTTGGGCTCCTTGATGGACGTGATCTTGCTGTCGGCGCGCACATAAAAGCCGTGCAGCCCCAGGCGGTAGGTGGAGAAGTCGTACTTCTCCTTGCGCAGCTCCGTCACGCCCACGTTGGAGATCACCGCGTCGTACTTGCCCGAGGTGAGACCGAGCGGCCAGTCGGCCCAGGCAATGGGCAGCAGTTCGAGCTTGAGCCCCAGCGCGTCGGCAATCAGCTGCGCATAGTCCGGATCGAACCCCACCACGGTCTTGGCGTCGCTGGCATACGTGGCGATGGGCGGCGCAAACGGCGCGATCGCCACGGTGAAGACGCCTTCCTTCACGAACTTGAAATTCTTCGGAATGGCCTGGACGGCCGCTGCGTCTTTCTCGGCGCGGATGCGGCCTTTTTGCTCCGGACTGAAGTCGAACGCGGTGGCAGCACCGGCCACGGTCCACGCGCAGGACAGCGCGCACGCCGAGGCCAGGGCCACCAGGCTGCGGCGCGATAAGGAATGGAGAGTCATGAACAGTCCTTGAAGGCCGCAGGCTTACTTCTTGGGCAGGCCGGGAGGGTTGGTGCGCGAGACCTGGATGGCTTCGGACTGCAGGTTCCAGCGCTCGAGCGCCTTGGCATAGTTGCCGTTCTTGATCTGCGCGTTCAGTGCCGCGGTGATCGCGTCGGCAATGCCCGAGCCCTTGCGCGAGGTCACGGCGATCTCGGCCGCCTGCGGCCAGCCGCCCGAGAAGGTGCCGACCAGTTTCGTCTTGCCATCGCGCGCGTTGTGCGCGGCGATGCCGTTGGGGGCCAGGTACGCGTCGGCGCGGCCCGAGGCCAGCGCCAGGTACAGCACCACATCGTCGTCGTAGTACTGGATGTCCACAGGCTTGAGGCCTGCGGCGATGTTCTGCTGGTTCCAGCGCAGCAGGATCTGCTCCTGGTTGGTGCTCGCGCCCACCACCACCTTCAGGCCAGCCACATCCTTGGGTTCCTTCACCGACGTGATCTTGCTGTCGGCCTTCACGTACACACCCAGCTGGTCGTTGCGGTAGGTCGAGAAGTCGAATTTCTCCTTGCGCTCCTCGGTCACGGTGACGTTGGAGATCACCACGTCGAACTTGCCCGACTGCAAGCCTAGCGGCCAGTCAGCCCAGGCCACCGACACCAGCTCCAGCTTGCGCCCCAGGCTGTCGGCCACCAGCTGCGCGATGTCCGGCGCGTTGCCCACGGGCGTCTTGTTGTCGGTGGCATAGGCGCCAAACGGCAGCCGGCCCGTGGTGGTGCCCACGGTGAGCACACCATCTTTCGCAAACTTGAAATCCTTGGCGACGAGCTTGATCGCCTCGTCCACCTTCTGCGACCGCGGACGCGTGGGCTGCTCGGGACTCAGGTCGATGGCCTGCGCAGAGGCGTGGATGGGCGCCAGTGCGGCGATGGAGGCAGCGGCCAGTGCCAGGGCTGCGAGGGTTCGGTTCACAAGGGTCATGGATCGGCTCCGGGGATGAGATGGATGGGTCACGAAAACAGGCAAAGGAAGAAGCAAAAAATCGGATAGATCACAGCGGCACCCATGCCGCAGCCCGGCCTGGGCTACCGGCCGGCTGACCCATAAGGGCCGTTGCGGGTGAGGGAATATGAGGCGGCCGGCTGCTCAGAGCACCTTGGCCAGGAACTCCGCCGTGCGGGGGTGGTCGGGCTGGCTGAACACCTTGGCGGGGGTGCCGGTCTCCAGTACGCGGCCCTGTTCCATGAAGACGACCGTGTCGGCCACCTCGCGGGCAAAGCCGATTTCGTGCGTCACGATGATGAGCGTGGTGCCGGTGCGCGCCAGCTCCTTGATCACGTCGAGCACCTCGCCCACCAGCTCGGGGTCCAGCGCAGAGGTGGGCTCGTCGAACAGCAGCACCTTGGGCTTGAGCGCCAGTGCCCGGGCAATCGCCACGCGCTGCTGCTGCCCGCCGGAGAGCTGCCGTGGATAGCTGTGCGCCTTGTCGGACAGGCCCACGCGTGCCAGCAGCTCCAGCGCCAGCGCTTCGGCCTCGGCACGCGGCAGCTTGCGCACGGTGACCGGTGCTTCGACGATGTTCTCCAGCACCGTGAGGTGCGGGAACAGGTTGAAGTTCTGGAACACCATGCCCACGTCCACCCGGCGTTGGAGGATGTCCTTCTCACTCAGCTCGTACAGGGTGTCGGCGTCCTGGCGGTAGCCGATCAGCTCGCCATCGATGGCGATGAAGCCGTCGTCCACGCGCTCCAGGTGGTTGATGGTGCGCAGCAAGGTCGACTTGCCCGAGCCCGACTGCCCCAGGATCACCGTGACGCTGCCGGGTGGCACCGTCAGCGTCACGTCCTTCAGTACGCGCAGGGCGCCGTAGCTCTTGGACACGCCGTGGATGGTGACCTCGCCACCGCGATTGCGCTCGCCCGTCCAGCGCGGCACGGTGGCGACGGCGGGCGTGGGCGCTGCTGCCGGTGCGGCCACTGCCGTCTCAGCTTGAGTAGCCACGCGCCGCGCAGGCCACAGGCGCTGCGCAATGCCGCTGAAGATCGATGGCGGCGGGCTGCGCAGCGCGCCTTTGGAGAAATGCCGCTCGATGTAGTACTGCAGCAGCGAGAGCACAGTGAGGATCACCAGGTACCACACGGTCGCCACCATCAGCAGCGGGATCACCTCCAGGTTGCGGCGGTAGATGATCTGGATGGTGTAGAACAGCTCGGGCAGGGCCAGGATGTACACGTTGGACGTTCCCTTGGCCAGTCCGATGATGTCGTTGAAGCCCGCGGGCAGGATGGACCGCATGGCCTGGGGCAGCACGATGCGAAACGCCTGGCGGCGGCGCGGCAGGCCCAGGGCGGCCGCCGCTTCAAGCTGCCCCTGGTCCACTGACAAAATGCCGCCACGCACGATTTCAGACGCGAAGGCTGCCTGGTTCAGCGTGAGACCGATCAGCGCCGCCACGAAGGGGCTGATGAGCTGCGTAGTGGGGTACGAGAAGAACGTCCAGCCGGTGAATGGCACGCCCAGGCTCACGGTCTCGTACAGGTAGCCCAGGTTGTTGATGATGAGCAGCAGCACGATGACCGGGATGGACCGGAAGATCCAGATGAAGGTCCACGACAGCCCCGCCAGCAGCGGCGAGCGCGACACGCGGGCAAGCGCCAGGGCCGTGCCCAGCGTGAAGCCGAACAGCGCCCCGAGCGCCGTGAGCAGCAGCGTGCGGCCCAGGCCCACCAGCACAGGCTCCGAGAAGAAATACTCGCCGAAGATGCTCCAGCCCCAGCGCGGGTTGGTGAACACCGAATACAGCACCAGCGCGATGACCACCGCGGCAAACACCGTGCCGGCCGCCCGTGCCCGGTAGCGCGCGGGCACGACTTTGTAGTGTGAATAGTCGCCCTTCACCGGCGCAGGGGCCGGGGAAGACGAGGGTGTGAGGGCAGGCGCGCTGGGTGCATGGCTATGCGCACCAGGCGGTACCGCATGACCGGGGCCCAGCGGCAGACCGGCAGCAGCGTCCAGGGTGGTGGAGGTGGACATAGTGGTGAGGTCTCGCAGGCTGTCGGGGTTCGTGGAAAAGAGCGGGGGCAGGCGGGGCCGGTGTCCGTGGCGGCTTTCAGGCCGCTTGCGCAACGACCGCGGCGCGTCCTACGCCCAGGGCTTGCGGTGTGGCGGGCGCCGTCAACGTGGCGGTGGACTCCAGGCCCTCCACGGCGCGCAGGGTCTTCTCGAACGGCAGATGGCGGTACGTCTCGTGCGGCAGCGATGTGTCGAACAGCGCCGTGTACCCATGGCCCAGATACAGCCCGACGGCCTCGGGCTGGCGAAAGCCGGTGGTGAGGTACAGCCGCGCATAGCCCTGGCGCAGCGCCTGCGCTTCGAGCTCCAGCAGCACCTTGGCGGCGAGGCCCTGGCGGCGGTGGGCCGAGTGCGTCCACACGCGCTTGAGCTCCGCCGTGTGCGCATCGCTGTGGCGCTTGAAGGCGCCGCCGCCAATGGCCTGCCCGCCGCGCAGCAGCAGCACAAAGCTGCCACCGTGCTCCGGCGTGAACAGTTCGGGCGGGTACTTCTCCATCTCGCGCTGCCCGCCTTCGCGGTCATAGAACTCGCCGTAGCGCGACTCGTACTCGTGCGACAGCTCGTCGATGAGCGGGCGGGCCAGGGGATCGGCGGGCGAGGTGTAGATGAAGCGGTCACTCATGGAGAGGGCTTTCTCGTGAAAGGGGTCTCAGGCCAGAAACCGCTCGGCCAGCCGCACCCAGTACGTGGCCGAGGGCGCCAGGATGGCGTCGTTGAAGTCGTAGTATGGGCTGTGCAGCGATGCCCCATCGCCGTTGCCCACGAACACGTAGCTGCCGGGGCGTTTGAGC
This sequence comes from Acidovorax sp. LjRoot194, assembly GCF_964253015.1. NCBI lineage: Bacteria > Pseudomonadati > Pseudomonadota > Betaproteobacteria > Burkholderiales > Comamonadaceae > Acidovorax > Acidovorax sp. LjRoot194. The sequence goes on from NZ_CAXUQB020000001.1 coordinate 4,288,994, forward strand.
AGCATGAAGGCGAAGTCCTCGCTGGCTGTGCGCGGACGAAAGCCTGCGTCCACGCGGGCTGCGCCAAAGGTGTCCAGCGCCACGCTGCGTGCCAGCTCCGTCTCGGCCTCATGGTTGAGCACGGCCGGATAGCCGGGCCGGTACAACACATCGGCCGTGGCGCCGAAGCTCTCGGCCTGCGCGCGGGCGATGGCCGGAATGCGCTCCTTGAGCACCTCGCGCACCTCGGGCTTGAAGGCGCGGGCCGTGAGCTTGAGCTCCACGCTCTCGGGCACCACGTTGGGCGCGTTGCCGCCATGGATGGAGCCTACGGTGACCACGCCCATGTCCAGCGGATCGACGTTGCGCGAGACCACCGTCTGCAGCGCGGTGATGATGTGCGCGCTGGCCACCACCGGGTCCACCGTCTCGTGCGGCGCGGCGCCGTGGCCGCCCTTGCCGCGCACGGTGATGGTGATCTGGTCCACCGAGGCCATGGCAGGCCCCGTCACGCAGCCGAAGTGCCCCGCGCCCACGCAGGGCCAGTTGTGCAAGCCGAACACCGCGTCGCACGGAAAGCGCTCGAACAGTCCCTCGCCGATCATGCGGTGGGCACCGCCGCCGTTCTCTTCGGCGGGCTGAAAGATCAGGTTGAGCGTGCCGTCGAAGCGGCCCGACTCGGCCAGAAAGCGCGCGGCAGCCAGCAGCACCGTGGTGTGCCCATCGTGTCCGCACGCATGCATCACACCAGCGTTCTGGCTGGCATACGGCAGGCCCGTGGCCTCGGCGATGGGCAGTGCGTCCATGTCGGCTCGGATGCCCAGGGTCTTGGTGCTCTGCCCCCGGCGCAGCGTGCCCACCAGGCCGGTGCCCGCGATGCCGGTGGTGACTTCGTAGCCCCAGGACGCGAGGCGCTCGGCCACAATGGCCGAGGTGCGGTGCTCCTGGAACGACAGCTCCGGGTGCTGGTGCAGGTCCCGGCGCAATGCCTGGAACTCGTGGATGAAGGCGGCAATGCCCTCTTCCACACTTTTCACCCGCTGCAGGTCGTGCGCGGAAGCCGCTGCTGGCAATGCGGCGCCCATCACGCGGCTTTCTTCTCTGGCGCCGTGGGTGCGTCCACATCGGCCTGCGCATACCGGCTGGCCTTGCGCGGCAAGCCCAGGTGGTCGCGCAGCGTGTGACCCGGCAGCGTGCGCTGGTAGCGGCCGCGTGCCTCCAGCACGGGGATCACGTGGGTGATGAAATCATCGAGCCCCTGCGACAGCACGGGAAAGCCCAGGATGAAGCCATCGGCCGCGCCCTCGTCCACCCAATGGATGATCTCGTCGGCCACGCGCTCACCCGTGCCCACGAACTGCGAGCGCGGCGTGGCGGCCTCCAGCGCCACCTGGCGCAGGGTCAGGCCTCGTGCCTTGGCATCGGCCTTGATGCGGTCGGTGGTGGAGCGAAAACTGTTGCGGCCGATCTCGCCCAGCTCCGGGAAGGGCGCGTCCAGCGGGTACTGGCTGAAGTCGTGGTGGTCGAAGTAGCGGCCCAGGTAGGCCAGCGCTTCATCGACCGTGAGCAGCTCGCGAATGGCCTGGTACTTGGCGTCCGCCTCTTCCTGCGTGGCGCCCACCACGGGGCCGATGCCGGGGAATATCTTCACATCATCAGCCTGGCGGCCATGCACCACGGCACTGGCCTTGACCTTGCGCAGAAAGCTGCGCGTCTCCTCCACCGACGGCGAGTGGGTGAACACCGCATCGGCGTACTTGCCCGCCAGGCCGATGCCCGAATCCGATGAACCCGCCTGGAAGATCACCGGCTGCCCCTGCGGCGACCGGCCGATGTTGAGCGGTCCCGCCACCTGGAAGAAGCGGCCCTTGTGGTTCAGCGTGTGCAGCTTGGCCGGGTCGAAGAACTGGCCCGTGGCGCGGTTGCGCACCACGGCGTCTTCGTCCCAGCTGTCCCACAGGCCTTGCGTCACCTGCAGGTATTCGTCGGCGATCTCGTAGCGCAGCGCATGGTCGGGGTGGTTGCGGCTGTAGTTGCTGGCCGTGCCCTCGAGCGGCGTGGTCACCACGTTCCAGCCAGCGCGCCCCTGGCTGATGAGGTCCAGCGACGCGAACTGCCGCGCCACCGTGAATGGCTCGCTGTACGAGGTGGAGATGGTGCCCGCCAGCCCGATCTTCGACGTCGCCACGGCCAACGCCGACAAGATGGAGATGGGCTCGAAGCGGTTCAGAAAGTGCGGGATGGACTTGGCGTTGATGAACAGCCCGTCGGCCACGAAGGCGAAGGCGATGCCGTTGGACTCGGCCTTCCGCGTGGTCTCGATGTAGAAGTCGAGGTTGACGCTCGCGTCCGCGGGGCCTGCGGGGTGCTTCCACGAATTCATGTGGCCGCCTGCACCGTGCAGCATGACGCCGAATCGGATGGGTTGTGGGGTGTTGCTCATGGTCTCTGTTCCTGGGGAAAGTGGTGCGGCTGGCGGGTCAGGCCTCGGCGGTGGCATAGGCGCCCGCCAGCAGTTCGACCGAGGCCAGGCGGTCGGCAAAGCCTGTGACGGGCGTGTCGACCACGAACTCTTCGATGCCGTAGCGCTCGCTGAGCGCATCGAGCTGCTCGCGCACATGCTCGGGCGAGCCGGCGATCACATGGGGCCGGGTTTCTTCGAGCCGGTAGTCCGCCACGCCGGCCTGGCGCGCAAACTCCGCGGCGGCCTGGGCACTGGGCAGGTTCACGCTCTGCCCGGTGGACAAATGCAGCTTGAAGACGCGCAACGCGCCCACCAGGCTGTCGGCCTGCGCCTGCGTGGGGGCCACGAGCGCATAGAGCGCCAGCGACGGGGCCCGGCCCGCAGCTTCGCGGTACACGCGCACCGTGCGCTCGATGTTGACGGGGTCGCCGTTGAAGTGGCCCGCGTACGTGAAGTGCCAGCCATGGCGCGCCGCCAACGCCGCGCTGTCGGGGCTGCCGCCGAGCAGGTGGCGCTCGGGCAGGCTGGGCGGTGCGGGGTAGGCCACAGCGCCCGCCAGCGCGTGGTCAGGGTCCAGCGTGCCGTGCAGGAAGGCGTCCAGCTCCGCAAAGCGCGCGCTGAAATCGGACGGCCTGGATTTGTCGTGCAGCGCCTGCAGCGCCCGGGTGGACAGCGGCAGGCCACCGGGCGCCTTGCCCACACCCAGGTCCACGCGGCCGGGCGCCAGGGATGCGAGCACCTTGAACGCCTCGGCCACCTTGAAGGGGCTGTAGTGCTGCAGCATCACGCCGCCAGAGCCGATGCGGATGCGCGAGGTGCGCGCCAGCAGGTGCGCCACCAGCACCTCGGGCGCCGAGCCGGCCAGGCCCGGGTTGCCGTGGTGCTCGGCCACCCAGAAGCGGCGGTAGCCCAGTTGCTCGGCGCGCTGGGCCAGCGCTACGGTGCGCTGCAGCGCCTCGGCCGCCGTGGCCCCTTCGGGGATGGGACTTTTGTCGAGCAGGGAGAGGGCGTAGGACACGGTGGAGGCAGCGATTCGCGCATGGGTGATCAATGCGACAAATTCTGTGGCCCGACGGCCTGCACCGGTTGCGCTAACTTTTCATATCGATATGCGGCGCGCGCTGCGCCGCATACCGCCCACGCCGTGGGTCAGGGTCGCTGCATGGTGCAGCTGTGCGGCTGCTGTGCCTTGGCGGCGGAGATCTGTCGCACCACGCGAAAGCCGTAGCCCGAGCCTTCCACGTCGAACTTCACGCCCGGTGCGCCCTTCTTGTCCATCACGCCCACCACCAGCGCCTGCTGGAACTGGTGGTCCGCCGCGCGCATGCTGCCGCCCTGGCCCGACAGCTGCACATTCGCGCTCTCCATCTGCCGCGCCACAGCCACGGCGTCGGTGCTGCCCGCGCGCTCGATGGACTGGGCCAGCGCCTCGACCATGAGCTGCATGCGCATGTGCACGTAGTCATCCTGCGGCTTAGGGAAGCGCGTGCGGAACGACTGGTAGAACGCCTCGCTCTGCGCGCCCGGCACGTTGGGCAGCCAGTCGGCCACGGCCACCACCTTGCCGATGCCCGCGTCGCCGATGGCGGCGGGCGCGCCCAGGGCGTTGCCATAGAAGGTGTAGAAGCTGCCTTCGTAGCCCACCTCGCGCGCGGCCTTCACCAACAGCGTGAGGTCGTTGCCCCAGTTGCCGGTGACCACGGCCTGCGCGCCGCTGGTCTTGATCTTCACCGCATAGGGCGCGAAGTCCTTCACCCGGCCGATGGGGTGCAGCTCGTCGCCCACCACGGCCACGTCGGGGCGCTGGGCGGCCAGTTGCTTCTTCGCCTCGCGCAGCACGGCCTGGCCGAAGCTGTAGTCCTGGCCGATGAGGTAGACGCTTTTCAAGGCCTTGTCCTCGCGCATCACTTCCATGAGCGCGGCCATGCGCATGTCGGCATGGGCGTCGAAGCGAAAGTGCCAGAAGCTGCATTTCTCGTTGGTGAGAATGGGGTCCACCGCCGAGTAGTTCAAAAAGATCACGCGCTTGTTCGGCTCGCGCTCGTTGTGCTTGTTGATGGCCTCGATCAGCACCGCCGCGGTGGCCGACGAATTGCCCTGCAGGATGACCTGCGCGCCGTCGTCGATGGCCGCGCGCAGTGCCGACAAGGCCTCTTCGTTCTGGCCCTTGCTGTCGTAGCGCTCCAGCGCCAGCGGGCGGGGGCCGCCGCTGCTGGCGGGCAGCTGCACGCCGCCGCGTGCGTTCACACGCTCCATGGCCCAGTAGACGTTGCGGTACACGGCCTCGCCGGTGTTGGCAAACGCGCCCGAGAGGCTTTCGATGAGCGCCACCTTCACCGGCTTGGCGGGCGCACTGGCAGCTGTTGAAGCGGTGCCTTGGGCCGCCGCCGGGGTCACCAAGAACAGCACCCCGGCGACGCCGACAACTGCGGCAAAAACCGATGGACGTAATGCCGTGGCGCCTGTTTTCAAGCCCCCGGAACGCAATTTATTCATGCCACTTTTTCCCTTGAAAAGCGATGCGGCCGTACACAACTCCTGTCCATGCGGCGACCACGTCGAGAGCCGCGCAGTGTATAGGAGTACTTTCCATGATCTTCGCCCCCGTCGCCCGCCGTTCCGCCTTCAACGCACCCCGCTCTGCCGACCTGGCGCTGCAACGCTTCTTGCTGGGCAGCTTCGCCAATGCAGCCCCTGCAGGCTCTGCCGGCGTGAGCGTGACCCAGGACGAAAAGACCACCACCTTGCAGCTCGATGTGCCCGGCCTGGCGCGTGAGCAGCTGTCCATCCAGATCGAAGGCAACCAGGTGCGCCTGCACAGCGTGGAAGGCGCGCCCCGCCAGGTGCAGCGCGCCTGGGAGCTGGCCACCGACATCGACGCCGCCAACAGCTCCGCCAAGCTGGAAAACGGCGTGCTGACCCTGACGCTGGCCCGCCTGGAGCCCGTGAGCCGGGCCACGTCGCTGAGCATTCAGTAAACGGCTGCGCTTGTTGCACAGTTGCCCGCCCACACAGGGGCGGGCAGTCAGCCACCAGCACGACTGCTATTGATTCAATAGCTGGAAGCGCCCTTACCGCACGCGGTAGGGGCGCTTTTTCTTATGAAACGACCTGCCGGCAGGCCTGCGCAGCGGCCCGGGCGCGCTCAGTGTGGCAGTGCAGGAACCCGGGCCCGCGCACGGTACTCGCTGGGGCTGCAGCCCACATGGGTGCGGAACACGCGGCTGAAATGCGCGCTGTTCGAAAAGCCCCAGGACAGCGCGATGTCCGTCACTGATCGCTGCGCCTGCGCACTGCTGCGCAGGTCGCGCAGGCAGGCCTCCAGCCGCCGGCGCTGGATCATGGCGGCCAGCGTTTCCTCGTCGTCGGCCACCGCGTTGTAGAGGTGCCGCTTGCTGCAGTTGAGCGCCTGCGCCATGCGGTCGATGGTGAGTTCGGGGTCGCCCAGGTGGCGGTCGATGAACTGGCCGATGCGGTCGCGCAGGGCCTCGCGCTGCGACACGGCGCTGTGCTGGCCGTTGCGCTCCAGCAGCGACAGCTGCACCAGGTGCGTGATCACGTCGGCCACACCGTCGGCAGCGGTGTCGGACATGCTGGGCAGCTCGGTGAACGCCGCGCGCATGGTGTCCCACGCCAGGCGCGACACGCCCGTGGTGCCTGAAAACCGCTGCACCATCAGGTCGTCGAGCTTGAGCTTGCGCTCGGGCAGTTGTTCCTTGGGGATCATCAGCACCATCTGGCGCACGGCCTCGGGGTTGCTCACGGCATAGGCGCGCGTGGTGTCGTACACGCTCCACTCGCCGGGCGACAGCCACACCTGGCGGCCGTTCTGCTCGAAGCAGGCGCGCCCTTCGAGCTGCGCCACCACCTTGATGTAGGCCCGGTCGCTGCTGCGGATGAGGCTGGGGGTGCGCACGACACGGTGGCGGCTCACGTCGAGCTGGCACAGGTTGATGTAGCCCGCCTGGCCCGACGTGATGTGGCCCGCGAAGGCCTCGTCGCCGAAGGCATCGGACTCCAGCCCGCCAATGAGGCGCCACACCGCATCGCCCCACAGGTGCAGGCGGTCGCGCGGTGGCACGGTGTCGGTCGATACCTCGGTCAGAGGGTGGGCCATGGGTGTCTCCAGTCGTCATGCAGACGGTGCCGCCTGTCTCAGCGGGATTATCGGCCGCGCCGCTATTCCTGCGGCGGGCACGGAAATCCGGGTAAACCCCCTGCGCCGTGCACGCTGGGACAAGGCTTTTGTGCACGCTCAGCCCAGCGTACCGGGTTGCGTCTTCCTACGATCCGGGTACGGCCTGCACTGCGCGGGCCTCCCATCCGAGGAGACACACAATGACAACGCATTCACCGTCCCAACCCTCCAAGCGCCAATGGATCAAGGGGGCCGCCGCCACCGTGGGCGCGCTGGCCGTGGCGCCGCAGCTGCTGGCCCAAGGCAATGGCAGCGGCCCCGTGCGCATCGGCTACGCGATTGCCCGCACGGGTCCCTGGGCTGCGGGCGCCCAGGTCAGCCAGGAGCCCAACTACCTGCTGTGGGCTGAACAGGTGAACGCCGCCGGCGGCCTGAGCATCAAGGGCGCCAAGCGCCCCATCGAACTCATCGGCTACGACGACCGCAGCGAGACCGAGACCTGCGTGCGCACGTTCGAAAAGCTCATGGGCAGCGACAAGGTGGACCTGATCCTGCCGCCCTGGGGCTCGGGCGCCAACTTCGCCATCGCGCCGCTGGCCAACCGCTTCGGCTACCCGCTGCTGGCGCCCACCGCCCTGTCGCGCAAGCTGATCGACATGAACCTGCCCTACTTCTTCTCGCTGCTGCAGCAGCCCGACAAGATGATGGGCGCGCTGGTGGACATGCTGGTGGCCAACGGCGTGAAGTCAGTGGCCATCGTTTACATGGACGACCTGTTCGGCCTGGAAAACTTCGCGGCGCTGAACAGCGCGCTCAAGAAGACCAGCATCCAGGTGGTGGAGAGGAAGAGCTACCCGCTGGGCGTGAAGGACCTGGCGCCCGTGCTGCGCGGCATCAAGGACCTGAACCCCGATGCCTTCATCGGCATCACCTACCCGCCCGACACCATCCTGGCCAGCCGCCAGGCGCGCGAGGTGGGCCTGAACCCCAAGTTCTTCTACGCCTCGGTGGGCACCGCCTTCCAGTTGTACAAGAACGTGATGCAGGCCAACACCGAAGGCGTGATCGGCATGGGATCGTGGAGCGTGAAGACCAGCCCCGAGGCCAAGGCGTATTTCGACGCGCATGTGAAGAAGTTCAGCAAGGAGCCCGACCGCTGGGCCAGCGGCCATGCCTGGGCGGGCCTGCAGATCCTGCAGCAGGCCGTGGAGAAGGTGGGCCTCGACCGCAAGGCGCTGCGCGAGCACATCGCCAAGAACGAGTTCAAGACCATCCTGGGCGGCATCCGCTTTGCAGGCAGCGAGAACGCATCCATCCCCGGCACCGTGAGCCAGTGGCAGGGCAGCGACTTCGAAGTGGTGTGGCCCAAGGACCGCGCCACGGCGCAGCTGAACACCAACAAGCCCGCCTGGAAGTAAGACGGCATGTCCCTGACCTCCTGGGCCGAACTGGTCGCCAGCGGCCTCATTACCGGCGGCATCTACGCGCTGGTGGCCATGGGCCTGAACCTGCAGTACGGGCTGATGCGCATCATGAACATCTCGCATGGCGAGTTTGTGATGCTCGGCGCCTTCCTCACCTGGTGGGCACACACCGCCTGGGGTTGGTCGCCGCTACTGCTGATGCCCATCGCCTTCATCGCGCTGTTCGTGCTGGGCGTGGCGGTGCATGCGCTGTGCTTCAAGCGCCTGGCGGCGCGCGCACCCAACGTGGACGTGTTCGAGGCACGCAGCCTGATGGTGGGCTTTGGCCTGATGTTCCTGGTGCAGAACACCGCCCTGCTGATCTGGGGCGGCGACCTGCGCGGCTACGAATACCTGGCCGACCCGGTGCAGGTGGCAGGCATGCGCTTCACCGAGAACAAGCTGGTGCTGTTCGGCGTGGCACTGGCGCTGTCGGCCGCGCTGATCGCGCTGCTCAAGCTCACGCTGCTGGGCAAGGCCGTGCGGGCGCTGATGCAGTCGCCCACGGGCGCGCAGTTGGTGGGCATCAACACCCGGCGGCTGCACCCGATGATGTTCGGCATTGGCCTGGGCCTCTCAGGCGTGGCGGGGGCGCTGCTGTCGATGACCTACGAGATCTCGCCTTCCATGGGCGAGCCCTACACCGTGACCGCGCTGATCGTGATCACGCTGGGCGGCTTCGGCAGTCTGGCGGGCAGCCTGGCCGGGGGCCTGCTGCTGGGTGTGGTCGAAGCCCTGGGCATGCACTTCAGCAGCCCCTCTCTCAAGATGCTGCTGAGCTATGCGGTGTTCATCGGCGTGCTGATCTGGCGTCCTAACGGCCTCTTCTCCAAAAAATGAAACTCCATTCCAACAAGCCCTGGCTCGCGCTCGCCGCGGGCACGGCCGTGGTCGGCACCCTGCCCTGGCTGGTGTCCGAATTCATGGCCTCGGTGCTGCTCAGCTGCCTGATGTACATCGCGCTGGCCACCAGCTGGTCGCTGTTCTGCGGCGCTACGCGCTATCTCTCGCTGGCCACCTCTGCCTTCTTCGGCATCGGGGCGTATGCCAGCGCCACGCTGCTCGGTAGCCTGCCCTGGCCGCTGGTGATCGTGGCCGGCGCACTGATCGCCGCCGTGGTGGCCATCGTGATGGGTGCGGCGGTGCTGCACCTGCGCGGCACCTATTTCGCGGTGCTGACCTTCGGCATGACGGAGCTGATCCGCCATGCGGTGACCTTTGTCGAAAAGCAGGTCTCCGGCACGGTGGGCCGCGTGCTCACGGTGGTGCCCAGCAACGAGACGGTGTACCTCACGGTGCTGCTGATCGCGGCGGGCGCCATCGCCACCGCGATTGCCGTCCAGCGCAGCCGCTTCGGCCTGGCGCTCTCGGGCATCGGGGCCGACGAGCAGCGCGCGCAGACGCTGGGCGTGGACACGCGCCTGGCCAAGATCGCGGGCTTCGGCATCACGGCCGCGTTTGCCGGCGCCGTGGGCGCGGCCATGGCGGTGCGCTGGACCTACATCGAACCGGCAGCAGTGTTCAGCCCCTTCATCGGCTTCCAGACGGTGCTGATCGCGCTGATCGGCGGCGCGGCCAGCATCGGCGGCCCGGTGCTCGCGGCCATCGTCTTCAGCCTGCTGGCCGAGACGCTGCGCCTGCAGCTGCCCTACGGCTACATGATGGTGCTGGGTCTGCTGCTGATCCTGTGCGTGATGTACCTGCCCAACGGGCTGGCCACGCTGTGGCAGCGCAAGCGGGCGGCCACGCCCGCCGCACCTGCCACGGAGGCTAGCCATGTCTAAGGCCCTCTTGACCATCGACAGCGTGACCGTGCGCTTTGGCGGCCTGACCGCCGTGGACGGCGTGAGCGCCACACTGCATGCGGGCGAGCTCATCGGCATCATCGGCCCCAACGGCGCGGGCAAAACCACGTTCTTCAACGCCATCTCGGGCGTGCAGCCGCCCACTTCGGGCACGCTTGTCTGCGGGGCCGACAACCTCACCGGCAAGGGCCCGCACCACTATGCGGCCCACGGCATCGCGCGTACCTTCCAGACACCGCGCGTGTTCCCGGACATGACGGTGCGCGACAACGTGCGCTTCGGCATGCAGTTCGCGGGCCGCCACCGTCAGGGGCCCGTGGGCCTGCGCAATGAGGACGAGATCCTGGCCATGCTGGGCCTGTCGGCCCTGGCAGACCGACCCGCAGCCGACGTGACGCCTTCGCAGCAGCGCCTGCTGGAGATCGGCATGGCCCTGGGGACGCGCCCTCGCCTGCTGCTGCTCGACGAGGTGGCCGCCGGCCTGACCGAGGCCGAGGTCGACGCCATGGCCCAGCGCATCCGCCGCCTGCGCGATGACTGGGGCCTCACTGTGGTGTGGATCGAGCATGCGGTGACCACGCTGCTCAAGTACGTGGAGCGCGTGCTGGTGCTGCACCAGGGCCGCAAGATCGCCGACGGCACGCCGGCCGAGGTGGTGCATAACCCGGAGGTGATTGAGGCCTACCTGGGCGATGAGATGGGCACACAGACAACGCCCGAAGGAGCCACGGCATGAGCGGCGCACACCTTACGGTACAAGGCCTGACCACGGGCTACAACGGCTTTCAGGTGCTGCAGGACCTGTCGCTGGAGGCCCAGCCCGGCATCACGGTCATCGTCGGCCCCAACGGCGCGGGCAAGACCACGCTGCTCAAGGCGCTGGCGGGGCTGCTGCCGCGCCAGGGCACGGTGCTGCTCGACGGCCAACCAGTTCCCGCGATGAACGCGACGGCCTGCGTGCAGCGCGGCCTGGCCCTGGTAGCCGAGGGCCGCCAACTATTCCCGCAGATGACGGTGACCGAGAACCTGGAACTCGGCGGCTGGCTGGTGCCCTCGCGGGTGCGCGCCGAGCGCCTGGCCCAGGCCTTCGAGGACTTCCCGCGCCTCAAGGAACGCGCCCAGCAACTGGCCGGCACCATGAGCGGTGGCGAGCAGCAGATGGTGGCCGTGGCCCGCGCCATGATGAGCGGCCCGCGCCTGTTGATGCTGGACGAGCCATCGCTGGGGCTGGCACCGCGCATGGTGGACGAACTGCTCGCCATCGTGCAGCGCATCGCGGCGCAGGGCGTCACCGTGCTCATGGTGGAGCAGAACGTGCGCAAGGCGCTGCAGGTGGCCCAGCGCGGCTATGTGCTGGAGCGCGGGCGCATCGTGGCGTCCGGTGAGGCCTCGACCTTGTTGCAATCGGATGCAGTGCGGCAGGCGTATCTCGGCGTAGCCTAGCCGCCGCCCTATTCCCCTCATTTTTTTCTTGATCGAACTTCCTTCGTTCTTGTTGTCCAGGAGACTTTTCCAATGACTGCCATTTCCATGCTGATCCACGGCGAGCGCGTGCAAGCCACCGGCGGCGCGACTTTCGAGCGCCGCAACCCGCTCGACGGCTCCGTGGCCACCACCGCCCCCGCCGCCACCGTGGCCGATGCCAAAGCCGCCGCAGACGCCGCCGCCAAGGCCTTCCCGGCCTGGTCGGCCCTGGGCCCCAATGCCCGCCGTGCGCTGCTGCTCAAGGCGGCGCACGCGCTCGAAGCCAAGGGCGATGCATTTGCTGCCGCCATGGCCGCAGAGACCGGCGCATCGGGCCTGTGGGCCGGCTTCAACGTGCACCTGGCAGCGGGACTGCTGCAGGAGGCTGCGGCCCTGACCACGCAGATCGCGGGCGAGGTGATCCCGTCCGACGTGCCCGGCAGCCTGGCCATGGGCGTGCGCCAGGCCGCTGGCGTGGTGCTGGGCATCGCGCCGTGGAACGCGCCCATCATCCTTGGCGTGCGCGCCATCGCCACGCCGCTGGCCTGCGGCAACACGGTCATCCTCAAGGGCTCTGAGCTGAGCCCCGCCACGCACGGTCTGATCATCGAGGCCCTGCAGGAAGCCGGCCTGCCCCCGGGCGTGGTCAACTTCGTGACCAACGCGCCCGCCGATGCCGGTGCCGTGGTCGAGGCCATCGTGGCCCACCCGGCCGTGCGCCGCGTGAACTTCACGGGCTCGACCAAGGTGGGCCGCATCATCGCGCAGACATGTGCCAAGTACCTCAAGCCCGTGGTGCTGGAGCTGGGCGGCAAGGCCCCGCTGCTGGTGCTGGACGATGCGGATGTGGATGCCGCCGTGGCAGGCACCGTGTTCGGCTCGTTCGCCAACTCGGGCCAGATCTGCATGTCCACCGAACGCATCATCGTGGACAACGCCGTGGCCGATGAGTTTGTGGCCAAGCTGGGCGAGCGCGCCAAGGCACTGCCCCTAGGCGACCCGCGCAAGGGCCCGGTGGTGCTCGGGTCGGTGGTGGACATCGCCACGGTGCACCGCTGCAATGCGCTGATTGACGACGCGCTGGCCAAGGGCGCCACGCTGGTGTGCGGCGGCAAGAGCGAGAACACGCTGATGGCCGCCACCATCCTGGACCACGTGACGGCCGAGATGGAGATTTATCGCGAGGAGTCGTTTGGCCCGGTCAAGCCGGTGGTGCGTGTGAACGGCGTAGAGGAGGCGATCGCCTGCGCCAACGACAACGAGTTCGGCCTGTCATCCGCCGTGTTCAGCCGCGATGTGTCGAAGGCGTGGAATGTGGCGGCGCGCATTGATTCGGGGATTTGCCACGTCAACGGGCCGACGGTGCATGACGAGGGGCAGATGCCGTTCGGGGGGGTGAAGAGTTCAGGGTACGGGCGGTTTGGGGGGATGGCAGGGGTGCGGGAGTTTACGGAGCTGCGGTGGATTACGGTGCAGACGACTGCGCGGCACTATCCGTTCTGAAGCGGTGCTGTCTGTGGATTGAGGTTGTGCTGCCGCCCATCCGTTCGGGTTGAGCTTGTCGAAATCTGGGCACATCGATCCACGTCCGTTCGGGTTGAGCCTGTCGAAACCAAGGCGCAGCGACCCACATCCGTTCGGGTTGAGCTTGTCGAAACCTGGGCGCTGCTCGCAGGCTCGCTGATGGGCAGCATGCCTTTGTTGACGGCGGAGGCCGGGAGTCGCCCGGCGTGCGAGTAACTTTCTTTCGCGTCGCCGAAAGAAAGTCACCAAAGAAAGGGCGACCCTACAGCCTGCGTCCCCACTCGCCCTGCGGGCGAGTGGGGCAACCTGCGGTGCTCGTGCGGGGGGCGCGCTGCGGAACTCGCTGCGCGCTTCGCGCTACGCTCAAACAACCGCAGCGAGTCAGTAGACGAAGGCGTGTGCCCTTCGGCACACGCCCGCCCCCCGCACTGCGCTCCTCGGCGCATCCTGAAGGGCTGGGGGAGCCAACATCCACACGGGCCATCGCTGCGCTCGGCCTAGCGGTCGCGGCGCGAAGCGCCTGCGCGTTCGGGGCCGAGCAACGCGATGGCCCGTGTGGCTGTTCGGATGTTCGGCTGTCCACCCCCTGCTGGCTGCGCCTGCGGCGGGGCGGTTGCGGGGTGGCATGCGCGTCGGAGCGCGCATGCTTCGTGCACTGACTCGCCGCAGTTGTTTGAACGAAGCGCGCAGCGCGCAGTGAGTTCTGCGGCGCACCCCGCAACCGCCCCGACGCAGGTTTGCCCCTTCGCAACGCGAAGGGGTCGCAGACTTGGGGTCGCCCTTTCTTTGGTGACTTTCTTTCGGCGACGCGAAAGAAAGTTACCGCGCCGCCGGGCGCGCACCCCGGCTCCCGCCCTCAGCACAGGCACACCTCTCAAACCAGCGAGCTAGCGAGCAGCGCCCAGGTTTCGACAAGCTCAACCCGAACGGCAGAGGTAAGAAGACAAGCCAAGGCTTCGACAAGCTCAGCCCGAACGGCCTGCGTTGCGAACGGCTCGGCATGTAAACGGTTTCTCGAACGCAAAGTACCGGCATCTCGACAAGCTCATCAAGCCCCCGCAGCAATCGCATCCAACGGCCACCGCGGCTTCACATCAAACGCATAGTCGCTGCTGGCATCCTGCTGCCCCGCCTGCAACCGCATCGCCGCCGCCATCGCAATCATCGCCCCGTTGTCCGTGCACAAATGCAGCTCGGGGTAGTGCACCCGCACCCCCACAGCCGCACAGGCCCCATTCAACTGCGCACGCAAATGCCGATTGGCGCCCACGCCACCGGCCACCACCACACGCTTCAAGCCGGTCTGCTTGAGCGCCGTCAGCGTCTTGCGCACCAGCACGTCGACGATCGCCGCCTCGGTGCTGGCGGCCAGGTCGGCCTTGCGGGCTTCGAGCTCATCGCCCAGCTTCTTGGCCTGCGTGAGCACCGCCGTCTTGAGCCCCGCAAAAGAAAAATCGAGGTCCCCGCTATGCAATAGAGGCCGCGGCAGTTTGAACGCCGTGGCACTGCCCTGCTCCGCCAGCCGCGACAACGCCGGGCCGCCGGGGTAGCCCAGGCCCATGAGCTTGGCGGACTTGTCGAAGGCCTCGCCGGCGGCGTCGTCGATGGTCTCGCCCAAGATCTCATAGCGGCCCACGCCGTCCACGCGCATCAACTGCGTATGGCCGCCCGACACCAGCAGGGCCACAAACGGAAACTCCGGCGGGTCCGCGCTCAGGAAGGGCGACAGCAGATGCCCTTCGAGGTGGTGCACGCCCAGCACGGGCTTGCCCAGCGCCGCACCCAGCGCACAGGCCACGCCAGCGCCCACCAGCAAGGCGCCGGCCAGGCCAGGGCCGCGGGTGTAGGCCACCACGTCCACGTCCGCCAGCGTGTGGCCAGACTCGGTGAGCACCTGCGTGGTCAGCGGCAGCACACGGCGGATGTGGTCGCGGCTGGCCAGCTCGGGGACCACGCCACCATAGGCCTGGTGCATCTCGATCTGGCTGTGCAGCGCGTGCGACAGCAGGGTGGGCACGGCGGTGTCGCCGCTGGAGCGCACCAGGGCCACGCCGGTTTCATCGCAGGAGGATTCGATTCCAAGGATCAGCAAACTCATCGCCCGAGTGTAAAACCCGCACCGGGATGGCCCACCGCCAAAGCACAAAGCCCCTGCGGGCGGTGGCCGGCAGGGGCTTTGTGGGTGAGCGTGGTGCGCAGAAGGGGTTCAACCCACCGGCACGGCGCAACCTCAGGGGACTGCTACCAACGGTCCGACCGCATCCGCAACTCCCAGCTGCCGCTGCGCAGTTCGTACACGCCCACGGCGCCGTAGCGCTGCTCGCCCTTGTCGTCCCAGGTCATGGTGCCGATCACCGGCGCATAGCCGTTGATGCTGTGCATCGCCTTGGTGATCTCTGAGGGCTCTGCCGACTTGGCCTTCTGGATGGCGGCAGACAGCACGTACATGCTGTCGTAGCTGTAGTGGCCACCGTAGGCCGGCGGCTTCTTGTAGGCCTCGATGTACTTTTCGAGGAAGGGCTTGCCGGTGGCGAATTCCTTGGCCTCCAGCACGGGCGACGTGGCGTAGATGCCGTCGATGATGCCGGCGCCCTTGACCATGTCGGTGGTCTTGATGGTGTCGCCGCCCAGCAGGCTGACCTTGGTGTGGTCGACCTTGCGCAGGGCTTCGAGCAGCGCCAGCGCCTGAAAGTCGTTCAGGGTGGAGACGATGACCTCGACCTTGGCGGCCTTGAGCTCGCCGGCCAGTTCATTGAACGCCGTGGTCTTGTCGTCGAATGACTTGCGCACCACGACCTCTTTCTTCTCGGTCTTGAGCTGTGCGGCCGCGCCGTCGGCCAGGCCCTTGCCGTAGGGCGTGCCATCGTCCAGCGCGGCGTAGCGCGAGGCGCCGAGCTGCGTGGCCGCGAACGAGCCGATGGCGCGCGCCTGCAGGGTGTCGTTGCCGACCATGCGGAACGTGGTGGGAAAGCCCAGCTGCGTGAACTTGGGGTTGGTGGAGATGGCGATCTGCGCAATGTCCTTGGCCGCGTAGATGGGCGCGGTCTCGATGCTCACGCCCGAGTTCAGGTGGCCGATGACCGCCACCACACCCGCATCCACCAGTTGCTGGGCCACGGTCTTGCCGGTGGCGGCGTCGGCCTTGTCGTCCACCGAGACCACCTCCAGCGTCACGCGCTTGCCGTCCACGGTGTAGCCGCCCTTGTTCAGCTCGGCCACCGCCAGGTTCACGCCGTTGAGCAAGTCCTGCCCCAGCGCCCCCAGCGGGCCGCTCAAGGGCTGGGCCACGCCGATCTTGATGGTGTCGGGCACCTTGCTGCACCCGGACAGGAGCAGCAGCGCCGCAGACGTGACCACGGTCAAGGCCAGGCCGGCGGAAAGAAAACGGCGCCGGTCGTTAAGCTTGTTCATGCAGATTCCTCATCAGTATGTCAATGTGACCAGATGTATATGCGAGCGAATGGAAGGCGGCTATCGGGTATGCCCTGCCAATCATCAAACTATTAGCAAGTTTCAGGCCCTGCAAGGCATAAATGCTTCGGTGATGTGATGATCGGACGTCTTGCACCGCTGTAGCGCACCAATTTGTGGCGTAAAAATTGCTTATGCTTCGGGGTATGAACGAGTCTTTGCGCATCGTGGTGGTGGCCCCGGACCTGGCCATTGCCGATCCCGACGACGAACACGCCGTATTGCAGGCGGAGCGTTCGCGGGCGCTGCGCATCGGGCTGCTGGAGAACAACTTCAACCTGGTGGCCACACTGCCGGCTGACGTGTTCCTGAGCGAGCGCATCGCCCAGTTGCAACCCGACCTGATCATCGTGGACGCTGAGAGCGAGGCCCGCGACGCGCTCGAGCATGTGGTGGTCGCCACGCGCGACGAACGCCGGCCCATCGTGATGTTCACCAACGACGAGGACACATCGCACGTGAAGGCCGCAGTGGCCGCGGGCGTGTCGGCCTACATCGTGGCCGGTCTGTCGCCCCAGCGCATCCGCCCCATTCTGGACGTGGCGATGGCGCGCTTTCAGCACGAACAGGCCCTGCGCGCCGAGCTGGCCGATGCCAAGACCGAGCTCAAGGACCGCAAGACCATCGACCGCGCCAAGGGCCTGCTGATGCAGCGCCAGAACCTGACCGAGCAGGCAGCGTACGAGAAGCTGCGCAAGACGGCTATGGACAAGGGCCTGAAGCTCGTGGACGTCGCCCAGCGGATGCTGGATGTGATGGACCTGCTGGGCTGAACCCGTGACATCCCCATAGGCACTGCTCGCCTGCAGCAAGGGGCTTCTCGATGTGCTGCGCGTCGGCCTTTGCCTGGCGTCCCTGCCCGGGCCCCGCCCAGTTCTCACCACCACTCCCAGATGGTGCACCGCACAAAGGCAGTGCGGGCGCTCCTGCAGCACCCATCGCACAACCATTTGATTAAAACTGGCCGCTACCGCTTGATAGACAAGCGCTACCAGCTATCAATTACATAGCAATTACTGCGCCGCCTTGGCGCGCAGCTGGTGCGTCACAGGTTGGCACGCAGCTTGCGTTAACCCTGGCAAGACCAATGAAGGTCTTGCCCCTGACAGCAGCGGCCCAATGGCGGGCCGGTGCTGATGCCAAGCCCCAATGCTTGGCAATGGACAAAGGCGTCCCCACCCGCCCCGACGTATGCATGCGTGCATCTCGCGGGGTGTGGTGTGGACGCCTTTTTGTTTTTAACGCTACGAGGAAGTGCCCCATGACCGATCTGCTCAAAACCAGCCTCAACCGCCGCACCGTGCTGCAGGCCGCTACCGTGGGCGCCGTTGGCGTCAGCCCCGCGCTGCGTGCGCTGGTGCATGCCCAGGGCTCGGACGCCCCCGAGAAGAAGGAAGTCAAGATCGGCTTCATCCCGCTGACGGACTGCGCCAGCGTGGTGATGGCCTCGGTGCTGGGCATCGACAAGAAATACGGCGTGACCATCATCCCCACCAAGGAAGCCTCCTGGGCCGGTGTGCGCGACAAGCTGGTCAACGGCGAACTCGACTTTGCCCACGTGCTGTACGGCCTGGTGTATGGCGTGCACCTGGGCCTGGCCGGCCCCAAGAAGGACATGGCCGTGCTGATGAACCTCAACCACAACGGCCAGGCCATCACGCTGTCCAAGAAGCTGGCGGACAAAGGCGCGGTCAACGGCGCGGGCCTGGCCAAGCTGATGGCCAGCGAAAAGCGCGAGTACACCTTCGCGCAGACCTTCCCCACCGGCACGCACGCCATGTGGCTGTACTACTGGCTGGCGGCCAACGGCATCAACCCGATGAAGGACGCCAAGGTCATCACCGTGCCGCCGCCACAAATGGTGGCCAACATGCGCGTGGGCAACATGGACGGCTTCTGCGTGGGCGAGCCCTGGAACCACCGCGCCATCATGGACGGTATCGGCGTAACCGCCACCACCACGCAGGACATCTGGAAGGACCACCCCGAGAAGGTGCTGGGCACCACGTCCGAGTTCGTGCAGAAGTACCCCAACACGGCGCGCGCCGTGACGGCCGCCATCCTGGAGGCGAGCAAGTGGATCGACGAAGGCCTGGCCAACAAGAACAAGATGGCCGAGACCATTGCCGGCAAGGCCTACGTGAACACGGGTGTCGATGCGATCAACCAGCGCATCCTGGGCCGCTACCAGGACGGCATGGGCAAGACCTGGGACGACCCCAACCACATGAAGTTCTTCAACGACGGCGCGGTGAACTTCCCGTACCTGTCGGACGGCATGTGGTTCCTCACGCAGCACAAGCGCTGGGGCCTGATCAAGGACCACCCTGACTACCTGAACGTGGCCAAGGCCGTGAACCGCATCGACGTCTACAAGCAGGCCGCCGCCGCATCGAAGACCCCGGTGCCCAAGACCGAAATGCGCAGCAGCAAGTTCATGGACGGCGTGGTGTGGGACGGCAAGGATCCCGCCAAGTACGCCGACAGCTTCAAGGTCAAGGCCTGATCGCCCTGGCCTGACGACGACATTCACCCCGCCAGCACCACCCGCCCCTCTTTCAGGAGAACACCATGGTCAGCGCCGTCTTTCACACCCCGTTGGATGCAGCCCCGCCGGTTGCCACAAAAGCCATGCACCCTGCAGCCACCGCCACCACGGCCAGCGCTATGCCAGCCATCGGCACCAGCAGCCAACCGCAGTCCACCACCGCCAGCACGCCGTCAGCCCCGCGCCGCGACTGGGCTGCCCTGTCACGCAGCTTCTGGATGGCCGTGCTGCCGCCACTGTGCGGCCTGGGCCTGCTCATCGGCCTGTGGGCGGTGGTCTCCACCACCACAGGCGGCAGCATTCCGACGCCCCTGGAGACATGGAAACAGGCGCTCGAGATTTTCAGCAACCCGTTCTACCGCAACGGCCCCAACGACCAGGGCGTGGGCTGGAACGTGCTGATGTCGCTCGAACGCGTGGCCGTCGGCTTCGGGATGGCGGCGCTGGTGGGCATTCCGGCGGGCTTCGTGATCGGGCGTTTCAACTTCCTGTCGCGCATGTTCAACCCGCTGATCAGCCTGCTGCGCCCGGTGTCGCCCCTGGCCTGGCTGCCCATCGGCCTGCTGGTCTTCAAGGGCGCGAATCCTGCCGCCATCTGGACCATCTTCATCTGCTCCATCTGGCCCATGATCATCAACACTGCCGTGGGCGTGCAGCGCGTGCCGCAGGACTACATGAACGTGGCCCGCGTGCTCAACCTGTCGGAGTGGAAGATCGCCACCAAGATACTGTTCCCCGCCGTGCTGCCCTACATGCTGACCGGCGTGCGCCTGGCCGTGGGCACTGCGTGGCTCGTGATCGTGGCGGCCGAGATGCTGACCGGCGGCGTTGGCATCGGCTTCTGGGTGTGGGACGAGTGGAACAACCTGAACGTCAAGAACATCATCATCGCGATCTTCGTGATCGGCATCGTCGGGCTGGTGCTGGAGTTTGCGCTCATCAAGCTGGCCACCGCATTCACGTTCGAAGAGGTCAAAGCCTGAACCACACGTGACCCACCCCTGAGCTGCGCCTGCAGCGTGCCCCCTCAAGGGCACACCGCGGCCCGGCAAAAACCGGCTCCATCGTGGCCTCGAAACAAACAGGAGTTCCTCATGCACACCTCTCTCACCAGCAAGTTCATTGAAGTCCATGGCGTGGAGCAGACCTTCAAGACCGCCAAGGGCCTGTTCCCGGCGCTCAGGGACATCAACCTCACGATCGCCAAGGGCGAGTTCGTCGCGCTGATCGGCCACTCGGGCTGCGGCAAGTCCACGCTGCTCAACCTGATCGCCGGCCTGACCACACCCACCAACGGCGCGCTGCTGTGCGCCAACAAGGAGATCAAGGGCCCGGGCCCCGAGCGCGCGGTGGTGTTCCAGAACCACTCGCTGCTGCCGTGGCTCACCTGCTTCGACAACATCTACCTGGCGGTGGAGCGCGTGTTCGGCGGCAAGGAAAGCAAGGCGCAACTCAGGGCCCGCACGGACGCCGCGCTGGCATTGGTCGGCCTCACGCCTGCGGCGCAAAAGCGCCCTGGCGAAATCTCGGGTGGCATGAAGCAGCGCGTGGGCATCGCCCGCGCCCTGTCGATGGAACCGCAGGTGCTGCTGATGGACGAGCCCTTTGGCGCACTGGACGCATTGACGCGCGCCAAGCTGCAGGACGAGTTGCTGGAGATCGTGGCGCGCACGCAGAGCACCGTGGTCATGGTCACGCACGATGTGGACGAGGCCGTGCTGCTGTCCGACAAGATCGTGATGATGACCAACGGCCCCGCCGCCACGATTGGCGAGGTGCTGGCTGTCGACCTGCCCCGCCCCCGCCGCCGCGTGGAACTGGCCGAAGACGCGCAGTACGTGCACTACCGCAAGGCCGTGATCGATTTTCTGTACACCCGCCAGGGGCACGTCGAGAAAGCGGCTTGAAGCCCCGCGCTGCCAGGCGTGGCAGTACACCCCAGGCGCTGGCCGGTTCCGGTCAGCGCCTTTTCATTTGCCCCTGATACGCACGCAGGTTGAACCCGTGCGGCCCGAGCCAGTGTCGCGGTGCAAGGGCCGCCCCGCCGCAGGGGCGGCGTGCCCTTCCAGGGCGAAGGCGCGCAGCGCCTCAGCGGGCAGTAGTCAATGACTGCCGCTGATGTACTGTTCCAGCTGCTCGATGATGAATTTTTGCTCCGAGATGATGTCCTTGACCAGGTCGCCGATGGAAATCATGCCGACCAGCTTGCCGTTGTCCACCACGGGCAGATGTCGCAGGCGGCCGGTGCTCATCATCTGCATGCACTGCTCGCTGGTCTGGTCGGGCCGCACGAAACGCACGGCCGAGGTCATCACATCGCGCGCGATGGTGGCCGCCGAGGTGCGGCCCAGCAGGGCGATCTTTCGCGCATAGTCACGCTCGGTGAAGATGCCCACGATGGCATCGCCCTCGGTGACCACCAGCGCACCAATGCCTTTGTCAGCCATGAGCTGCAGGGCAGCCAGCACCGAATCGGTGGGCCGGATGGTGTGCACGGTGGCGTCGGGCTTGGCCTCGAGAATCTTGGAGACGATGGTCATGGAACCTCCCTCTGAAACCTGGAACAGGTGCAGAGAGATTTCAGCCCATAAGCCCTGCCAGCGCAACCCGCGCAAGCCCGATTTGCGGTGCTTTGTGGGCGATCCGCCGCATCAGTTGTTTCGTGCCTGTTGCAGTCGGCCCGCACCGAAACAAACTGAAAAGAACCGAAACCGCTACGAGACGACGCAGCGCGCAGTGATGGGCACGATAGAGCCCATGTTCAACGCACTTCTCATGGGTTCAACGCCTGGTGGCACGAAGCTCCCGTTGTTGTTGTCGTCGCAAGACACGCGCTGCATCTGGCAACTGACCGCTTCATCGATTGTTTCCAATACTGGAACAGTCAGTTTGCGACCAGCTAGTTTTTCTCTGAACAGCCCCGGCGTACAGTTCAACCCATCGATGAGCCGAACCCGCAAGGCGACTCACCGAACCCGGGATCTGGCGATGGACACCTTTCGTTCCTGCACTGGTTACCGGTTTTTTTGAGACGCTTTTTTAACTTCAAGGACTTTCATCATGAACAACACCGCACGCTTCCTCTCCATCGCCGCCGTTGCCGCTTTCGCCTCCTTCGGCGCCCAAGCCGACGAAGCTGACGCTTCGCAATTCGCCACCAAGTTCGACACCAACCGCACCCGCGCTGAAGTGGCTGCAGAAGCTTCCAGCGTTGCTCAGACCCGCAGCATCGAGCCAGCAGGCTCCCGCGTCGTGACCTACAAGTCCACGGCTGACCGCGCTGCCGTGCGTGCCCAGGCTGCTGACGCCGTTCGCACTGGCCAGATCCCTTCGGGTGAGCAAGGCTGATCTGAATCCCACGGATTCAACGCCTGCCTCTCGCTGATAAGTAAACAACCTGATTTCTAAAAATTACCCTGGAGTTCCATCATGAACAAGACCGCACGCTTCCTCTCCATCGCCGCTGTGTCCGCTTTCGCTGCCTTCGGCGCCCACGCTGACGAAGCCGACGCTTCGCAATTCGCCGCCAAGTACGACACCAACCGCACCCGTGCCGAAGTGATGGCCGAAGCCTCGACCGTTGCCGCCACCAGCAGCACCATTCCTTCCGGCTCGCGCGTCCTGTCCTTTACTTCTACGGCCGACCGCGCTGCCGTGCAGGCCCAGGCAGCAGAAGCCCTGCGCACCGGCCGGATCTCTTCGGGCGAAATCGGTTCGCTGTAATCCGCAGACTGCAGCTCTGGCTGCAATGCAAAAAAGGCCGAGGCCCCCAGGGGCCTCGGCCTTTTTCTTTGGTCTGAAGCCTGGCTTACTTCCCGCCGCGCGCCGCAGCCACCGCGCCCTGCACTTCCTTCCACAGGTCTTCACCCACATTGGTCGCGATGCTGGCATTCACGGCGCCCAGTTTCTCGCGCATGCGGCTGGCTTCGGCGGATGACAGTTCGTTGACCTGCATGCCTTTGCCCTTCAAATCGGCCAGTGCCTTGTTGGCCTCATCCCGCGTGTCCTGGCGCTCGAAGTCGCGGCTCTTCTTGGCGGCATCGAGCAGCACCTTCTGCTCGGCCTTCGACAGGCCGTCCCAGTACTTCTTGCTGACCAGCACGATCCAGGGGCTGTAGACGTGGTTGGTCACGGTGAGGTATTTCTGCACCTCGTAGAACTTGCTCGACAGGATGGTGTTGTAGGGGTTCTCCTGGCCGTCGACGGTGTTCGTCTCCAGCGCCGAGAACAGCTCAGAGAACGGCAGCGGCACGGCGTTGGCGCCCAGGGTCTTGAAGCTGTCGAGGAAGACGTTGTTCTGCATCACGCGCAGCTTGATGCCGTTCATGTCCTCGAGCTTGGTGACGGGGCGCTTGCTGTTGGTCAGGTTGCGAAAACCGTTCTCCCAGTACACCAGGCCCACCAGGCCCTTTTCCTGCAGCTTGTCCATCACCTTCTGGCCGACGGGGCCGTCCAACACTACGTCGGCTTCCTTGGCGTTGTTGAACAGAAAAGGCGTGTCCCAGATGGCCATTTCCTTGGTGATGCCCACCAGCGTGGCGGTGGAGCCGACCATCATCTCCTGCGCGCCGCCGATGAGTGCCTGCTGCATTTGCAGGTCCGAACCCAGCGCCGCGGCGCCGATGGCGCGCACCTTCATCTTGCCGCCCGAGGCCTTCTCGACCTCTTGCGCAAACAGCTTGGTGCCGCGGCCCTGGTTGGACACTTCGTTGAGGCCATAGCCAAAGCGGATGATGCGCGGCTTGAAGTCCTGGGCGGCAGCCTGGAACGATGTTGCGAGAGCGGCTACCGACAGGGCGGCCAGCAGGGTACGGCGGAAAGTCTTCATGGTTGTCTCCATTGGCGAACGAAAGAAATACACGGAAAAAATCAGTGCGAGGCGTTACCTCATCCAGTGCACAGGCGCGGTCACGATCTGCGGGAACACCACCAGCAGCGCCATGATCAGCACATAGGTCAAGAGGAACGGGTTCACGCCGCGGATCACGGTGGGCATGGAGATGCGCCCCACGCCCGCCACCACGTTCAGCACGGTGCCCACCGGCGGCGTGACCAAGCCGATGGAGCCGTTGAGCACGAACATCAGGCCGAAGTAAACCGGATCGATCCCCGCCTTGACGGCGATGGGCAGCATCACGGGCGCGAAGATCAGGATGGTGGGCGTGAGGTCGAGCGCCGTGCCGATGAGCACCAGCACGATCATCATCACCGTCATCAACAGGCGAGGGTTCTCGACCAGCGGCCCGAGCCAGCCGGTCAGCACGCTGGGCAGGTCGGCCAGGGTGATCATGTAGCTGGCCACCTGGGCGCCAGCGCACAGGAACATCACGATGGCCGTAGTCTTGGCGGCGCGCACCAGCACGCCATAGATCTCAGGCACGCGAATCTCGCGGTGCACGAAGAGCGC
The DNA here is from genome assembly GCF_964253015.1 of Acidovorax sp. LjRoot194. NCBI lineage: Bacteria > Pseudomonadati > Pseudomonadota > Betaproteobacteria > Burkholderiales > Comamonadaceae > Acidovorax > Acidovorax sp. LjRoot194. Next base: position 4,313,257 of record NZ_CAXUQB020000001.1, read on the forward strand.
CACCACCAGCGCGTAGAACGCAGCCACCACCGCCGCCTCGGTGGGCGTGAAGATGCCCGACTTCATGCCGCCGATGATGATCACCGGCATGAGCAGCGCCCAGAAGGCCTTGCCGGTGGAGCGCCAGCGATCGCGCATCGGCAGCGGCGCGGGGCCGGCCGGCAGCACCATGCCGCGCAGCACCCAGCGCCACGCCACGATCAGGCCCGCGCCCATGATCAGCCCGGGCACCACGCCCGAGACGAACAGTGCCGAGATCGACGTGTTGGTGGTCACGCCGTAGATCACGAAGGCCATGGACGGCGGGATGATGGGGCCGATCACGCTGCCCGCGGCGATCAAGCCCGCCGATGAATCCACCGGGTAGCCGTTCTTGCGCATCATGGGCAGCAGGATGGCCGACATGGCCGCCGCATCAGCCAGGGCCGAGCCCGACATGGCCGAAAGCAGCACCGCCGCGCCGATAGCCACGTAGCCCAGGCCGCCGCGGATATGCCCCACCCAGGCCTGCGCCATGTCGATGATGCGGCGGCTGATGCCGCCCGAGTTCATCAACTCGCCCGCAAGAATGAAGAATGGCACCGCCAGCAGCGGAAAGCTGTCGACCCCGGCCACCAGGTTCTGGGCCAGCAGCTGCGTGTCCCAGAAATCGAGCACCCAGGCCATGCCGGCCCCGGTGAGCACCAGGGCCAGGCCCATGTTCATGCCGGTGGCCATCAACGCCAGCATGCCGACAGAAAAAACGATGAAAGCTTGCGCTTCTGCACCCATGGCCATCACTCCAGCTCGGCGCCGTGACCGAGGTCCAGCGGCTTGCGTTGAATCAGCTCGACCAGCGCCATGACGCCAATGGCCACCGCACACAAAAAGGCCGGCAGCGGTAGCAGGGCCGACGAATAGCCGAGCACGACCGAATGGCTGTCCGCACCCACCACCACCTGCTGCCAGGCGCCCCACGCGAGCATTGCGCAGGCCGCGATCACCAGCAGGCGGATCACCGCAGTCAACACGGCGAAAGCGGCCGGGCGGCGCGCCAGCAGGCCCGCCAGCGTGGTAAAGGCCATGTGCTCACCCGCCGGGTAGGCGGCTGCCGCGCCGATGAACACCATCCAGACGAACAGCAGGCGCGACAGCTCTTCGCTGGCCACCACGCCACTGCCAAATCCGTAGCGCAGTACCACGTTGACGAACACGGCCACAGCCATCACGCCCAGGCAGGCGGCCATCAGGGCCTCGGCGGTGCGCGTCAAGCGCCCGGTCGGCCGGGGTGTGGGGGAATCGGGTGGGGACGATGTGTTGCTCATGCTGCCTCCGTGGCTGCAATCCAGGCGGACGCCTGTTGTTGAAGGGTTGCCAAGTCCACCGTGGCATCGAGCCGCAACACCCCGGGCTCGCCCACAGGCGACTCGAGCGTGGCGAACTGGCTGTCCACCAGTGCGGTCGAAAAGAAGTGCGTACCCGCCCGCGCCGCCACACGCTGGCCGGCGCTGACACGGTCAATCTCCAGAAACACGAAGCGCAGGCCGGGGCACGCAGCGCGCAGGCGGTCGCGATACGCCTTCTTGAGCGCCGAGCAGGTCAGCACCACGCCCTGCGGGTGCGCCTGCAGCAGTTGGCCCAGCGTGGCGAGCCAGCCTTCGCGGTCGGCGTCGGTGAGCGCGATGCCCTGGCGCATCTTTTCTCGGCTGGTGGGGCTGTGGTGGTCGTCCCCTTCGATCAGGGGCAGGCGCTCGGCCTGGGCCAGAGCGGAGCCCAGGCTGGACTTGCCGCAACCTGCCACGCCCATGACCACCAGAAACACCGATGACGGTACAAAATTCATATTGGTAGCGCTATCCAACGAACTTTTGAAAAAGCATCCTTGCGGGATGCTCAAAATACAGAGGAAATTTCAGCCTCTTCGGGTAAAAATCAGGCATTCGCCTTGTCCAAGCCTATGGACAGCGCTATCCTAACCAGATCACAGCCCACACCAATCCGGGTTAACCCTTTGAACAAACCAGAGTCCCGACGCCGCTCCAGCGGCCGCACCACGCTCAGCGACGTGGCCAAAACTGCCGGGGTGAGCCCCATCACCGCGTCCCGCGCACTGCGCGGCGAGCGGGGTGTGGCCCAGGAGCTGGTGCAGCGTGTGAAGGATGCCGCGCAGCAACTGGGTTATGTGCCCGACCCCGCCGCCCGCGCCCTGGCGTCGCAACGCAGCGTGCAGGTGCCGGTGCTGGTGCCGCTGCTGTCTAACGCACTGTTCGTCGACGTGCTGGACGCCGTGCACCGCACGCTGTTCCCGCACGGCTACCAGGCGCTGATCGGCGTCACGCACTACGACCCGCAGGAAGAAGAGCAACTGCTGCGCACCTACCTGGCCCACCGCCCGGCGGGCCTGCTGGTGACGGGCTTTGACCGCACCGAGGCATCGCGCCAGATGATCGCCGCCAGCGGTGTGCCCTGCGTGCACCTGATGGAGATGACGTCCGCACTCGGCGTGTACTGCGTGGGCTTTTCGCAGCAGGACGCAGGCCATGCCATGACGGCGCATTTGCTCGCGCAGGGCCGCAAGCACATCGCCTTCGTCGCGGCGCAGCTGGACCCGCGCACCCTGCAGCGCGCCGAAGGCTACCGCCGCTGCCTGCGCGAGGCGGGCCTGTACGACCCGCGGCTGGAGCTGCTCAGCGCCCAGCCGTCCTCCATCCGACTGGGCGCCGAGCTGCTGGAAGAAGTGCTGCGCACCCGCCCCGGCGTGGATGCCGTGTTCTTCTGCAACGACGATCTGGCGCAAGGCGGCGTGCTGGCGGCGCACCGGCTGGGGCTGTCCGTACCGGCGCAGGTTGCGATTGCAGGGTTCAACGACCTGGCGGGCAGCGACCAGATGCTGCCGCCGCTGACCACCGTGCGCACACCGCGTTCGGCGATTGGCGAGGCCAGTGCGCAGATGCTGCTGGCGCTGATGCGCGGTGAACTGCCGGATCAGAACTCGGTGGACCTGGGCTTCGAGCTGACGGTGCGCGGGAGTACCTAGCTCCTGCTGAGCCGCTGAGCGGCATCCTCCGGGGGGAACGTGGGGACGCTATCTGTGCCCCCGCGAAGTCGGCCCCCTGGTGGTGCTGATTGAAGCGGCATCTATTGCAAACGCGCTGCAGCCTGGCCAAGCTGGGGCAGGCTGTGCCGGCGAGCTTGGGGCCTTACACCGCTGCCAGCTCGCGGCTCGAAGACGACTCGGTCTTGCCCTTCATCTCCTTGCGCAGTGCCACCGCATCCCGCGCCTGGTTTGGCGCCGACGCGTCGATGCGGAATACCTGCACCGTCTCGGTCATGGTCTGCGCCTGGCCGTTGAGCTGCATGGCCGAGGCGGCGTTTTCCTCCACCAGCGCGGCGTTCTGCTGCGTGATGGTGTCCAGTTGCGCCACGGCCGAGTTGACCTGCGAGATGCCGCTGAGCTGCTCGTTGGAGGCGCTGTGGATCTCGCCGATCAGCGTGTTCACGCGGCGCACCAGCTCGAGGGATTCGGTCATGGTCTTCTGGGCGGCGTCGGTCTTTTCGTGTCCTTCGCTCACCTTGTGGGCCGAGTCGTCGATGAGCTGGCGGATCTCCTTGGCGGCCGACTGCGTGCGGTGCGACAGGCTGCGCACTTCCGACGCCACGACCGCAAAGCCCCGGCCCTGCTCGCCCGCGCGCGCGGCCTCGACCGCAGCGTTGAGCGCGAGGATGTTGGTCTGGAACGCGATGGAGTCGATGAGCTGCGTGATCTCGCTGATGCGGCCGGACGCGGCCTGGATCTGTTTCATGGTGCTGGCCACGCCATCGACCGCCTCGCTGCTGCGCTCGGCCACCTGGGTGGCCTGCGTGGCCAGCACGGTGGCCTGTCGCGCGGACTCGGCCGTCTGTTTGACGGTGCCGGTGATCTCCTCCATGGATGCCGCCGTCTGCTGCAGGTTGCTGGCCTGCGCCTCGGTGCGCGACGACAGGTCCTGGTTGCCCTGGGCGATCTCGCGGGTAGAGACCTGCATGTGCTCGCTCTCCTGGCGCGCGTCGCGCACGATGGACAGCAGGTTCACGTTGAGCTGCGCCAGCGCTTTTTGCAGGTCGCCCACGGTGTCGCTGCGCGACGCGGTGATCTTTTGCGTGAGGTCGCCGGCGGCCATGCGGTTGGCCCAGCGCAGCATCTGCGCCAGTGGCGCGACCGTTGCCTTGTGCAGGTACGACGCCACGCCCAGCGCCAGCAGCGCCACCGCCACCCATGCCACGGTGGATGCAACCGTCATCTGGTGCCCGCCCAGCCAGGCGGCGCCAAAGGAGGCGATCACCAGCAGCAAGGTGCACAGCATCATCTTGCCCATGGGCCCCAGGCGCACCGCGTTGGCCAGACGTCCCCAGGAGGTGTTCTTCACCAGTTGGCCGGCGCGCAGCACGTGCACCTGCGCGCCCGCCTGTTTCTCGGCCTGCATCTGGCGGTACAGCTGGTCGGACGCGTTGATCTGCTCGCGCGTGGCCTCGGTGCGCACCGACATGTAGCCGGTGGGCTGGTCGCCCTGCATCAGCGGTGTGACGTTGGCCATCACCCAGTAGAAGGAGCCGTCCTTGCGGCGGTTCTTGACCGCAGCCGACCAGGGCGCCCCGCTGGCAATGGTCTCCCACATGTCGCGGAAGGCCTCCTCGGGCATGTCCGGGTGCCGGATCATGTTGTGGGGCTGGCCCAGAAGCTCTTCCTTTTCGTACCCGCTGACCTCGATGAACATCGGGTTGCAGTAGAGGATGCGGCCCTTGAGGTCGGTGGTCGAGACCAGGGTCTCACCCTTGGGGAAGGCATATTCTTGCGTGCTGACCGGGAGATTGACGCGCATGGAAACCCTTTCGTGGAGATGCCTCGCACCCCATTGGGAGAACGCGGCCGTTCTGAAAGCCAGGCACATGCTAAGACGCGAAACAGGTTTTTTGAAACTATTAAATGTGCTGGGTGCAAAAAATCACCATCCTGGTGCAACGCACCAACTGCAGGCCCGGCCCCCACGTTGAAGCGCACCATTGCAGAGATCTGCAGGGGCTTTACATCAAAATAGATAGCAAAGAATCCATATACATCAAGCGGCACGGCCTGAAAGAGCTTGAAGAAGCGCAGCACCAGCAGCTGGCATAGCCATTGCTTCGTTGAGGCTGCAGCCAAAGCTGGCTGCGTGTCAGCCCGGTGCAATGGCGGATTGGGCGAACAGGACGTCGGCGTCTTCATGGAATACGTACAGGCTGCACACAGCAGCCTGCGTGGTCCGTGCAGGCGCCTTTTTTGTTTTTCTGGCCCGGTTGCAGATGGCCCCCCGCCATCGCAGCCTTCTCGCTCTTCGCACACGACAGCCATGCTTCAATTCCGAGAGTTCCTCAAATCCGGCCACGCACCCACGCTGTGGTCGTCGTTTCTCTACTTCGGCTTCTCGTGCGCCATCTGGGTGATCAACGGCGCGATGGCGCCCTTCATCCGCGAGACCTTCAACCTCACGCCCACGCAGATGGGCATGATGCTGTCGATCCCCATCTTTGCGGGTGCGCTGATGCGCTTTCCGCTGGGCATCCTCGCGCAGTACATCGGGCGCAAGAACGCCACGCTGGTCGAGATGGCGGGCATCTTCTTCGCCATGGGCTATGGCTTCTTGTTGGTGCACACCTACAACGACCTGCTGGCCATGGGCGTGCTGCTGGGCGTGGCGGGTGCGAGCTTCGGCGTGGCGCTGTCGCTGGGCTCGGGCTCCTTCCCGCCGCGCTACAAGGGCTTGGCCATGGGCATCGTGGGCGCGGGCAACGTGGGCACGGCGGTGGCAGCCCTGCTGGCACCCGCACTGGCGCAAAAGTTTGGCTGGCAGGCCGTGTACGGCTTTGCCGCGGTGAGCGTGGCCGTGCCCGCGCTGGTGATGGCCATCTACGCCAAGGAGCCGCCAGACCTGGCAGCGCATTCGAGCTTTTGCGACCACATCGCCTGTTTGTTCGAGAAGGACGGCTGGGCGTTCAGTCTGATCTACGCGGTGACGTTTGGCGGCTTTATCGGCCTGACCACGTTCTTGCCCAGCTACTTCAGCGACCAGTTCGCCGTGAGCAAGGTGCAGGCTGGCCAGTTGACGATGATGGCGGCCTTTCTGGGCGCGGCCCTGCGCATCTTCGGCGGCTGGCTGTCGGACCACTGGGGCGGCGTCAACACGCTCACCGGCGTGCTGGCCATCACCGCGGTGAGCATGGTGCTGTGCGGCCTGGCGGAAAACTCGCTGCCTGTCACCATGCTGCTGTTCCTGCTGTGCTTTGCAGCCCTGGGCGCAGGCAACGGCGCACTGTTCCAACTGGTGCCCCTGCGCTGGCCGCTGACCACGGCGGTGGCGGGATCGATGATCGGCGAGATCGGCGCACTGGGCGGCGGCCTGATCCCCAATGGGATGGGTATCTCGCGCCAGTACACGGGTACGTACCTGTGGGGCTTCGTGGGGATTGCCGTGTGCGCGCTGGCCATGCTGGTGCTGCTGCGGGTAATGCAGCAGCGCTGGACACGGACGTGGGCGGAGAAGGGTGGGCGGGCGCGCAGCGCATGACGTGCGTGAGCACGTAAGCGCGCAACGCTTGCCGACCTTTCGGTAAAAGGGCGTTCATACAAAGGTTTGAGGGGCCCCAACCCTCCGCGTCCGCACGCTTCATGCAGCGCCCTGAAAACCCCCTCTCCCCTCGCGGGAGAGGGTTGGGGAGAGAGGGCAGAACAGGCAGTGCGCCCCGTAGTAGCACCCCCCTCTCCCCCCGCCCTCTCCCGCAAGGGGAGAGGGAGTCAAGGCACCGCCGCGCCAGGTGGTTAAGCGCTGGGGCGGCTCAAGGCGCAGCAAAGCGCTGCACTTCAAACTAAAAATGCCCCTAACGCTTTCTGGACAAGCGCTACCAGCTACTTTTTTGATAGCATCACCATCCCCGCCCTACCTCGGCAAAAACACCAGCCAATACACCAGCAGCACATTCACCAACACACTCACGACCAGCGCGATCTTCCACAGCGCCATGGCGTCGCGCTGCATCAAAGGCTGGGGACCGGTAGAGCCCAACGGACGTGACGCACCACGCTCCAGCGCCAGCAGCATTTCTTCTGCCGTCTCGAACCGCTGCGCACGCTGGCGCGCCACTGCCTTCAAGGCAATGTGATCGAGCCAGATCGGCACACCCGGGTGGTGGCGGCTGGGGGCCACCGGATCGCGGTGGTAGCGACCCAGCTGGTACGGCACGACGTCGCCATACGGCAGGCGGCCCTGGCTGAGCAGCTGGTACAGCGTCACCCCCAGGGCGAACAGGTCGCTGCCGGCATCGGGCAGTTGCCCCTCTGTGTCCGCGCTGCGCTCGTAGCCCGGCCACTGCTCGGGGTTCATGTAGGTGGGCGTGCCTGCGTGCAGGCGGCGCGTGGCGGCGGGTTCGCGTCCGGACAGGGCCACGCCCAGGTCCAGCACGCGCAGCACGCCGTCGTCGCCCAGGTGCAGGTTGTCGGGCTTGATGTCGCGGTGCACTACGCCCTGGCGGTGCAGCCAGCCCAGCACCCGCGCGGCCTGCACGGTGACTGCCAGGGCCTGGGCCACGCTCAGGTGCTCGCGGGGGCGCAGGCGCTGGCCCAGCGTGGCGCCCGCATGCCAGTCGTACAGCAGGTAGAAGGCGCTGGCGCCGGGGGGCGCGGCCTCGTCCGCGATGGCGCTGGAAACGGTGGCCGCGTCGTGGGGCGGCCAGTCGTTCAGCCGCGCCAGATGCGTGGCCGCCTGGCCTGACTGCATGCGCCGCGCCACCCAGGCTTCGTGGGCCAGCGTGGCGCGTTCTTCCGCGTCATGGGCGCGCGACGGCAGCAGGGTCTTGAGGGCGTACAGCCGCTGCGTGGCGCCCTCGCGCCCGGCATCGCGGACCTGGTAGATGCGGTGGATGCCGCTGTCGGCCACCAGCGCCGTCACCGTGAGGCCGTCGACCTGGTCGCCCACCTTGAGCAGCGGCAGCACGGGCAGGTCCTGGGCGCGGCGGGACTCGTCCTGCAGCGTGGCCTCCTGCACGCCCTGCACGCGCACCACCAGCGCGGTCACGTTGTCGTTGCTGCCGCGGCGCAGTGCGGCTTCGGTCAGCGCATCGCTCAAGGCCTGCGCTGTGCCTCCCTCGCGCAGCAGGTGGCGCAGCTCGCGCTCGGGCACGCTGCCATGCACGCCGTCGGACAGCAGCACAAACAGGTCGCCGCTGTGCAGCTCGCCCTGGCTGTAGTCGACCACCACGTGGTCATCCAGCCCCATGGCACGGGTGATCTGGTGCGCGAAGTCGCGCTGCGCCATCACGTGGTCGGTGGTCAGCAACTGCAGGCGGCCACCGCGCAGCAGGTAGGCGCGCGTGTCGCCCACATGGGCCAGCGTGTACGACTGCCCCCGCAGCACCAGGGCCGTGAGCGTGGTCAGCCCCACCGCGGGCTGGCGGCGCCGGTTCATGGACGCCAGCCAGCCGTTGTGCGCACTCAAGATGCGGTCCAGCGCCACGGTGGTGTCCCAGGTGTCGGGCGTGGCGAAGTAGTCGTTCACCAGCGTGTTCACGGTGGTCTGCGCGGCCTCGCGGCCATTGCCGCCGGTGCTCACACCATCGGCAATGGCAGCAATGGCACCCCGCTCGCGGTCGCGTCCCTGCCCGGCCACCAGCGCGGCAAAGTCCTCGTTCAGCGGCTTGCGCCCTGCCTCGGAGGTGTAGCCAAAGTCCAGTTCAAAACTCATGCACCAGCTTCATGCAGGTTTCATGCCCAAGGTGGTGCATGCCGCGCCAGGCCAGGGCGCCCGCACCCAGCGCCTGCGCAGCCCTGGGGCCGATGCGCACCACCACCCAGCCGCCGCGCCGTGTGCCGCCCCACATCAGTGCGCAGCGACTGGCACAGGCATTGCTTTACACCACCAACGACCCTTCGGGGTCTCGCGGCTCCCCCTTGCAATGGCGCACGGAAGAGTTGCCCGGACAAAGGCGTCCCCACATGCCGTTTCGAGATGGATCGAGGCAGCATCGTGAGGGACGCCTTTTTTGTTTTTCGCACTGGCCCCGCAGTGGCGCAGAAGGAGTCATGAATGAAAAAGCTCAAACTGGTGATGGTAGGCAACGGCATGGCCGGCGTGCGCACCCTCGAAGAGCTGCTCAAGATTGCCCCCGACCTGTACGACATCACGGTCTTCGGCGCCGAGCCCCACCCCAACTACAACCGCATCATGCTGTCGCCCGTGCTGGCGGGCGAGCAGACCCTCGACGAGATCATCCTGAACGACTGGTCCTGGTATGCCGACCACCACATTGCGCTGCACACCGGCTTCACGGTGAACGAGGTAGACCGCGTGCGCCGCGTGGTCAGCGCCACCAACAGCGCGGGCGATGTGGTCACGGCCGAGTACGACCGGCTGATCCTGGCCACCGGTAGCAATCCCTTCATCCTGCCCGTGCCCGGCAAGGACCTGGCCGGTGTGCTCGCCTACCGCGACATTGCCGACACGCAGGCCATGATCGACGCTGCCGCCACCTACCAGCACGCCGTGGTCATCGGCGGCGGCCTGCTGGGCCTGGAGGCCGCCAACGGCCTCATGAAGCGCGGCATGACGGTGAGCGTGGTGCACGTGGGCAAAACGCTCATGGAACGCCAGCTCGACGACGTGGCCGGCCGCATGCTGCAGCACACACTGCAGGAGCGCGGCATGAATTTCCTCCTCAACGCCCAGACGCAAGAGCTGGTGGGCGGCGCCGACGGCCGCGTCACGGCGGTGAAGTTCAAGGACGGCCGCACGGTGCCCGCCGACCTGGTGGTGATGACCGTGGGCGTGCGCCCCAACACCGCGCTGGCCGAAAAGATGCGCCTGCACGTGAACCGCGGCATCGTGGTCAGCGACACCCTGCAGACCATCACCGACGCCCGCATCTACGCAGTGGGCGAATGCGCCGCGCACCGGGGCGTCGCCTACGGCCTGGTGGCCCCGCTATTCGAGCAGGGCAAGGTGCTGGCCAACCACCTGGCAGAGATGGGCATCGACCGCTACCAGGGCTCGCAGACCTCCACCAAGCTCAAGGTGACAGGCATCGATTTGTTCTCGGCCGGCGACTTCCAGGGTGACGAACACACCGAAGAGATCGTGATGAGCGACCCCATGACCGGCATGTACAAGAAGCTCGTCATTAAGGACAACAAGCTGGTGGGCGCCTGCCTGTATGGCGACACGGTGGACGGCAGCTGGTACTTCGAGCTGTTGCGCGAGGGCCGCGCGGTCGAAGAGATCCGCGACCAGCTGATGTTCGGCCCGTCGAGCGCGGACTGAGCCGCCACCCCTGCAACTGCCAACCGCCACACACCAGCGCAACGTCACTCCAAGGCCACCACGATGAAGACTGCCGCCACCGCCCGCCTGCCCGCCGCCCTGCACCGCAGAACCCTGCTGATCACCGCAGGCGGCGGTGCCGTGGCCTGCGCCCTGGCCTGGGTGCCCCGGCCAGCGCACGCGCAGGTCGCCAACCTCAACGACGCCATCAACAAGGCCGGGCGCCTGCGCATGCTCAGCCAGCGCATGGGCAAGGCCTGGCTGGCCATCGCGCACAAGGTGCAGGAGACCGCGGCGCGCCAGGTGCTGGAGCAGTCCGTGGCGCTGTTCGAGCGCCAGCTGGCCGAACTCAAGGCCTACGCGCCCACACCGACCATCCGCGAGACTTACGGCCAGCTCGACACCGCCTGGGCCGCCCACAAGGCCACGCTGCTCGGCGCGCCGCCCGCACTGGCTGGCGCCGCCGCCATGCTGCAGGCCGACGCCAAGGTGCTGGCCCTGGCCCACCTGGGCACCGTGCAGTACGAAGCCGCCTCGGGCAAGCCCGTGGGCCACCTGGTCAACCTGGCCGGCCGCCAGCGCATGCTGAGCCAGCGCATGGCCAAGTTCTACCTAGCGGCGCTGCTGCCGGTGGACGCTGCGGCGGCCACCACTGAAATCGCCAAGGCGCGCACCGAATTCGTCGCGGCCACTGAGGTGCTGCGCAAGGCGCCCGAGGCCAACGACCGCATCCGCCAGGAGCTGCTGCTGGCCGACGGGCAGTGGGTTTTCTTCGATGCCGCCCTGCAGCGCATGCAGGCCGGCAACGCCACGGGCAACACGGCACGGCTGGTGTCGGATGTATTCGTGGCCAGCGAGAACCTGCTGTCCAGCATGGACAAGGTGACGGGGCTCTACGCTGCGCTGGCGGGATGACAGGCTGCGTTGATTACATGCCAGCCCTGGACTGACGAGCACGCACACACGGCACCGCCCCACCGCCTTCACAACACAACAACAAGACCGCGCCCATGACAGAAACCCATTCCACCTGCCCCTACTGCGGCGTAGGCTGCGGCGTGATCATCGAGAGCAACGGCGCGCAGATCACCGGTGTGCGTGGCGACCCGCTGCACCCCGCCAACTTCGGCCGCCTGTGCACCAAGGGCTCGACCCTGCACCTCACGGCCAGCAGCCCCATCACCCTGCAGACCCGCCTGTTGCAGCCGCAGCAGCGCCTGCAGCGCACCGATACGCCCCAGCCGCTATCGTGGGACGCGGCCCTGGGCCTGGCGGCCGGCCAATTCGCCGACATCATCCGGCAGCACGGCCCCGGCGCCGTGGGCTTCTACGTCAGCGGCCAGTTGCTCACCGAGGACTACTACGTCTTCAACAAGCTGGCCAAGGGCCTGATCGGCACCAACAACATCGACACCAACTCGCGCCTGTGCATGAGCAGCGCCGTGGCGGGCTACAAGCAGACCCTGGGCGCCGATGCGCCACCGGCCTGCTACGACGACGTGAAGCACGCGCAGTGTTTGTTCATCGTGGGCAGCAACGCGGCCTGGGCGCACCCCATCTTGTTCCGCCGCATCGAAGACGCGCGCGCTGCCAACCCGGGCATGAAGGTCATCGTGGCCGACCCGCGCCGCACCGACACCGCGGGCATGGCCGACCTGTTCCTGCCGCTGCAGCCCGGCAGCGACGTGATGCTGTTCAACGGCATGCTGCACCTGATGCTGCGCGAGGGCTGGACCGATGCAAAGTACATCGCCGCGCACACCAACGGCTTTGCCGAACTGCAGGCGCTGGTGAGCGAAGCCACGCCCGAGCGCGTGGCCGAGGTGTGCGGCATTTCGGTGGCCGACCTGACCACCGCCGCAAAGTGGTTTGCCACCTCCACATCGACCCTGAGCCTCTACTGCCAGGGCCTGAACCAGAGCAGCAGCGGCACCGCCAAGAACGCCACGCTCATCAACCTGCACCTGGCCACAGCGCAGATCGGCAAGCCCGGCGCCGGCCCCTTCAGCCTGACCGGCCAGCCCAACGCCATGGGCGGGCGCGAGGTGGGCGGCCTGGCCAACCTGCTCAGCGCGCACCGCGACCTGGCCAACCCCCAGCACCGCGACGAAGTCGCTGCGCTATGGGGCGTGGCCGACGTGCCCGCCACGCCCGGCAAGACGGCCGTGGAGATGTTCCAGGCCGCCGCCGACGGCGAGATCAAGGCGCTGTGGATCGCCTGCACCAACCCCGCGCAGAGCATGCCCGACCAGGCCACCGTGCGCCGCGCCCTGCAGCGCGCCGAGTTTGTGGTGGTGCAAGAGGCCTTTGCCACCGCCGCCACCTGCGCCTATGCCGACCTGCTGCTGCCCGCCACCACCTGGGGCGAGAAGACCGGCACGGTGACCAACAGCGAGCGCCGTATCTCGCGCGTGCGCAGCGCCGTGCCCGCACCGGGCGAGGCGCGGCACGACTGGGCGATCGCGGTGCAGTTCGCCCAGCAGCTCGAAGCGCGGCTGCGCCCCGGCGCGCCCACCCTCTTCCCCTACACCACAGACCACGCCGACGCAGGCGCTGAAAAGGTATGGCAGGAGCACCGCGAGAGCACGCGCGGACGCGACCTGGACATCACCGGCCTGTCGTGGAGCCTGCTCGAATCGCAAGGCCCCCAGCAGTGGCCGCTGCCGGAGGGCACCACCACCGGCAAGGCCCGCCTGTACGAAGACGGCATCTACCCCACCGCCGACGGCCGGGCCCGCTTTGCCGCCCACGCCTGGAAGCCCGTGGCCGAGCCGCGCGAGTCGCGCTACCCCTTCAGCCTGACCACCGGCCGCCTGCGCGACCAGTGGCACGGCATGACGCGCACCGGCACCCTGGGCCGCCTGTTCGGCCACGTGGCCGAGCCCAGCGTGCAGCTGAACCCGCAGGACATGGAACAGCGCGCCCTGAAGAACGGCGACCTGGTTTACGTGACGAGCAAGCGCGGCACCATCGTCGTGCCCGTGCAGGGCGACACTACCGTGGGCGTGTCGCAGGCCTTCATGGCCATGCACTGGGGCAGCGAGTTCCTGAGCGGCTGCTCGTCCACCGGCGAGCGGCTGGCGGGCGTCAATGCGCTGACCACCTCGGCCTACTGCCCCACGTCCAAACAGCCCGAGCTCAAGCACGCGGCCGTCAAGATTTTGAAGGCCGAGCTGCCCTGGACGCTGCTGGCCATGGCCTGGCTACCTGCCGACACGGCGCAGGCCACGCGCGAGGCGCTGTCCGCGCTGATGGCGCAGTTTCCGTTTGCCAGCTGCGTGCCCTTCAGCAACAACACGCCGTTGAACGAACCGGGCCGCGAGCGCGTGGGCGTGCTGCTGCGCGCCGCCGCGCACGAAGCCCCGCCGGACGCGACCATCGAGCACATCGAATCGTTGATGGGCCTGGCCGGCAACGACACGCAGCGCTACGCCGACAAAAAGCGCGGCCAGCGCCGCGCGGCGCGCCTGGTGCGCCGGCCTGATGCCATGACGCTCGAAGGCATCGTGCTGGCCGGCGACACCAGCGCCGAAGGCTGGCTCAAGACCCTGCTGCAGGAAGAACTCCCCGCCCAAAGCTACGGCCGCCTGCTGCTGGTCCCCGGCGCCAAGGCCCCGGTGGCGGTGCAGTCGCGCGGCAAGACGGTGTGCACCTGCTTCAACGTGACCGACGCCGCCATCACCACCGAACTGGCCCGCTGCCACGGCACCGACGCCGACCGCCTGGCCCAACTGCAGGGCACACTGCGCTGCGGCACCAACTGCGGCTCCTGCCTGCCCGAACTCAAACGCATGGTCCGCGCCACCGGCCCCCTGGCCCCGAAACCTCTGGCGCAGGCCACCATATAACCAAAAGTTGTCTGGCTTAAAGGAAAATAGCGGCTCAGTTCCCTTCGAACCCCACAAGGACTTGTGCAACAGGGCTCCAGCTAGGCATTTTCGGCGCAGACAGTACTTGCGTACGGCAAGCCGAAATAACGACGCTGGAGCCCTGTTTCACAAGTCCCGCTAAAAAAATACCATGGGCATAAGCCAGTACATCAAGGAAATTGGGCGCGGCGCGCGTGGCGCCAAGCCGCTCACGCGCGACCAGGCCACCGACCTGTTCGGCCAGGTGCTGGACGGCCACGCGAGCGACCTGGAGATCGGCGCTTTCTGCCTGGCCATGCGCATCAAGGGCGAGACGGCCGAGGAGATGTGCGGCTTTCTCGACGCCACGCACCAACGCCTGGCCCTGCTGCCCGCCACCGACCGCCCGCTCATCGTGCTGCCCAGCTACAACGGCGCGCGCAAGCTGCCGGTGCTGACCCCGCTGCTGGCCCTGCTGCTGGCCCGCAAGGGACTGCCCGTGCTGCTGCACGGCATGCGCACCGAGGCGCGCCGCATTTTGGCATCGGATGTGCTGCTCGCGCTTGACATACATGCGCTGACAGCTCCTGAAAAGATAGCAAATGGAACCGTGCGCCACATCCACACCCAGCACCTGCATGCGGGCCTGGCCCGCCTGCTGGCCGTGCGCGAGGTGGTGGGCCTGCGCAACCCGGGGCACAGCGTGGTCAAGCTGATGAGCCCGTGCGCCGGGCCGTCGGTGGTGGTCACCGCGTACACCCACCCCGAATACTTCGAGATGCTGCAGACCACCTTCCGCACGCTGGGCATGACCGCCCTGCTCTCGCGCGGGCTCGAAGGCGAAGTCGCCACCGACCCGCGCCGCACCCCGCGCTACGACGGCTTCATCCACGGCACACATGAGTTGCTCGAGGCCCAGCAGCCCGGCACCGCCAGCGAGGTTCCCGGCCTGCCCGCCGAGATCGACGTGGCCACCACCGCCGCTTACACCCGCCGCGTGCTGGCGGGCGAGCTGCCCATTCCGCCCGCCATCGAAAAACAGGTGGAACACATCTTGCACCTTGCGGATCAAACAGCCCCGGAGACATCGCCATGAGCCGCCCCACGCCACCCGCCAGTCCCTCCACGCCTGCCGCCGCAGTCACCTTGACGCCCCACCTGGGCACCGGCGGCCGCTGCACCCTGGTCGGTGCCGGCCCGGGAGACCCGGAGCTGCTGACCATCAAGGCCTTGAAGGCCATCCAGGCGGCCACCGTGCTGTTGGTGGACGACCTGGTGAGCGACGCCATCGTGGCCCACGCCCCGCCCACCGCCCGCGTGGTCTACGTGGGCAAGCGCGGCGGCTGCAAGAGCACGCCGCAGGCCTTCATCGAAAAGCTGATGCTGATGGCCGTGAACGAGGGCGAGAACGTGGTGCGACTGAAGGGCGGCGACCCCTTCATCTTCGGCCGCGGTGGCGAAGAGGTGGAGCACCTGCGTGCCGCGGGCGTGCAGGTCGAGGTCATCAACGGCATCACCTCGGGCCTGGCAGGGCTGACCTCGCTGGGCGTGCCGCTGACCCACCGCGAGCACGCGCACGGCGTGGTGTTCGTCACCGGGCATGCGAAGCCTGGCGATGCGGGCACCGACTGGCGCCAGCTGGCGGCCACGGCGCGCGACGCCAAGCTCACGCTCGTGATCTACATGGGCGTGAGCGGCGCGGCCACCATCGAGCAAGAGCTGCTCACCGGCCTGCCCGCCCATACCCCCGTGGCCATCATCCAGCACGCCAGCCTGCCCCAACAGCGCCACGCCATCACCACGTTGGGCGTCTTGCACGCCACCATCACCCGCGAGGGGCTGGCCAGCCCCTCGGTAATCGTGGTGGGCGATGTGGTGCGCGGCGTGGCGCTGGCATCGCAGGATGTGCCGATGGCACGCCGCGCGGGCTAGCGCCTCTGGTACGGCATGGACTGGCGGCCAGGGCGGGCCGCCGTGCACTGCCGCGGCGCCAATGCCGACCCACGAACCCCTGCAGGGCCGCGGTGCGTGCGCGGCTTTGCGCCCACGGCAGCGCAGCGCAGCGGGCGGTCAGCGGCGCCTTGGCTGATGGCCGTTGCGACCCCGCTGCACGCTGGCCCGTCGAATGAACACTGGCCCGGCTATTGCTTGTTGTGGGTATCTGAATGCAACAAGCACAAGGACCCCCATGGCAGCCTATCCCGTCCCCTCTCGCACCGGCATGCCTGCATCGCCCTCCACCCTGCCGGCACCGTCGCCCGCCGCCTCGCGCGACACCGACATGTCGCTGGTCAACCTGGCCGCACGCCAGCGCATGCTGTCGCAGCGCATGGTGCTGCAGACCGTGCTGGCCGCCGGTGGCAGCGAGCTGCACTTGAAGGCGGCGCGCACCACGCTGGTCCTGTTCACCGCCAGCCAGGCCCGCCTGGTCGACACGCCGCGGCACCTGGACGGGCCAGATGCTGAGCGTGTGCGCAAGGTCTACGGTGCCCCTGGCGGCGTCGGCGCCACCATCGATGCCTTTGCCCGCCAGGTCGGCACCGCGCTGGACCTGACCGAAGCCCGCAGCCCCCGCGTGGAGGACGCACTGGCCCGGCTGGTGGAAAACACCGATGCCGCACTCGAAGCGCTGAACACCGCCACCACGGTGTTCGACCAGGTGGGCAAGGCCAAGGCCGAGGTCCTCATGAAGGAGCTGGCCGGCATCGTGGCCTCCATCCAGACGGTGGCGCGGGAGGCCAAGGTGGTGAGCTTCAACGCCCAGGTGATGGCCGCCCGCGCGGGCCAGCATGGGCGGGAGTTTGCGGTGGTCGCCAATGTGCTGTCGGGCATCACCAACGAAATCGACGGCCTTTCGCTCCAGGCCGTGTCGCTGGCGGGGCGCAGCCGCAGCGCCGCCTGACCGGGGCTCGCTCAGGCCACTCGCCGCAGCGTGGTCCGCTGGCTCGTCGACACGCAAAACGTCGGACGGCGTCGCGTTGTGTGGTGTGGTGTGGCACGGAGCTGAACACCGCTGCATGGCGAACCGTCGCCCTTGGCTCGGTGCCGTTGCACCGTGATCGACAAAGCGTCTGTCGGACGCGGCCAACACCCAGACGCGTCCCTAACAGACGCTTACAAGGTGGGCCCGATACCTCGGCATTTGCGTGCTTGGCGGACCTATGATTTCCGTAGAAATTGCCTGCGCGGCCACCCGCTGGACTCCCTGATCGGGAGACGCACGGCACCCAACACCCAGCCAGAGAGGATTCCATGCAGCTCACCACACTTTGCCAACGCCTGACGCTCGCCGGCTGTCTGCTCGCCACCTGCAGCGGCGCCTGGAGCTACTCCATCAACGCCGGGAAGGTCACCGACAGCGCCGGAAATGCGGTGCAGCTGCGCGGCGTCAACTGGTTCGGCTTCGAGACCCAGACGAACGTGGTGCACGGCCTGTGGGCCCGCAACTGGAAGGACATGATCACCCAGATGCAGCAAAGCGGATTCAACGCCGTGCGGCTGCCGTTTTGCCCCGCCACGCTGCGCGGCAATGCCCCCAACAGCATCGACTACAGCCGCAACGCCGACCTGCAGGGCCTGTCGGCCATCCAGGTGATGGACACCATCGTGCAGGAGCTCAGCCGCCGGGGCATGTATGTGCTGCTGGACCACCACACGCCGGACTGCCAGTCGATCAGCGAGCTCTGGTACACGCCGAGCTACAGCGAGCAGCAGTGGATCGCGGACCTGACCTTCCTCGCGCAGCGCTACGGCGGAGTGGCCGGCGTCATCGGCATCGACATCAAGAACGAACCCCACGGCGCAGCCACCTGGGGCACGGGCAACCAGGCCACCGACTGGAACCGCGCGGCAGAACGCGCTTCCGCCGCTGTGCTGCAGGTGGCGCCGCACTGGCTGATTGCGGTGGAAGGCATTGGCGAAAACCCCGTGTGCTCCAGCAACACGGGCCACTTCTGGGGCGGCAACCTGGAGCCGCTGGAATGCACGCCGCTGAACATCCCCGCCAACCGCCTGCTGCTGGCACCGCACGTCTACGGCCCCGACGTGTATGTGCAGCAGTATTTCAATGCGGCGGATTTCCCGGCCAACATGCCGGCCATCTGGGACCGGCACTTCGGCCGGTTTGCGCAGGCCGGCTATGCGGTGATGCTGGGCGAGTTCGGCGGCAAGTACGGCCGGGGCGATGCACGCGACGTGCTGTGGCAGAACGCGTTGGTGGACTACCTCGTGACCAAGGGCATGCGCAGCGGCTTTTACTGGTCTTGGAACCCCAACAGCGGCGACACCGGCGGCATTCTGAACGACGACTGGGGCACCCTGCGCGCGGACAAGGTGCAGTTGCTGCAACGGCTGTGGGGCAGCGTGGCACCTGCACCTGCACCTACGCCAGCACCGGCTCCGACACCAGCTCCCGCGCCCGCACCCACGCCGGCTCCGGCTCCGACTCCCGCTCCGGCCCCCACCCCGGCACCAGCACCTACGCCAGCACCCGCACCCAATTTTTCGGTCGTGCAGATCATGGACAGCGACTGGAGCGCCGGCTATTGCCAGCGCGTCCGAGTCATCAACATGGGTTCGGTGTCCGGCAACTGGGCCGTCAACATCCCCGTCAGCGGCACCATCAACAATCTGTGGAACGCCACCTGGACGCAATCCGCAGGCCGCTTGAGCGCTTCGGGTGTGGCCTGGAACAAAACCCTGGCCGCGGGCGCCACGGCCGAGTTCGGCTTTTGCGCGGCGCGCTGAACGGCGGCTTGCACCACGGGCCAGCGGCTTCACAGCTGGCCACTGCGGCCACGGTCACCACGGCGAGCCGCGCTGTCAAGGCGCGGCGCTTGCCGGGGGCCGCAGGCTAGGTACCCGCCGTCTCCCGCACCTGCGTGAACCGCTCGGCCAGCTCCTTGCGCAAGGCCTTGCGCAGCAGGGCGGCCTCCCAACGGCGCTTCTCGTCTGCCGTGGTGGGCGACAAGGGCGGCACCTTCACCGGCTTGCGCGACTCGTCCACTGCCACCATCGTGAAAAAGCAGCTGTTCACATGCCGCACCACCTGCGTGCGGATGTCTTCGGCCACCACTTTGATACCAATCTCCATCGACGAAGAGCCGGTGTAGTTCACGCTGGCAAGGAAGGTCACCAGCTCACCCACATGGATGGGCTGCAGGAACATCACCTGGTCCACGCTCAGCGTCACCACGTAGCAGGCCGAATAGCGGCTGGCGCAGGAATACGCCACCTGGTCCAGCAGCTTCAAGATGGCCCCGCCGTGCACATTGCCCGAGAAATTGGCCATGTCGGGGGACATCAGCACGGTCATGCTGAGTTGGTGTGAGGGGATGTTCATGCTGGAATTTTAGGTGGGGGTGGGATGGGGTGCGTCGCGCCCTCGCAACGCCGCGGCCGCTAAACTTGGGGCAGCACAACCCATGCCACGGCGCGACCGGCCGGTCACTGCAGACCGTCACCCCCGCCGCCCCAGGCCGCCGCCGGCACGCGGCCCATACCGATACCAGGCACACGATGCCGGAGGGAACAGCAACATGCTCGAAATTGACAAGCTCAATGAATTCACCGAAAGCCACGGCGCGCTGCGGCGCGGGCGCGGCCTCGTCTCGGGGGTGATCGCCCTCACGCTGGCCATCCTGTGCTTTCTGGGAGTGCTGGCGTTTCACTTCCCCGAGTACCTGACCACGCCGCAGCTGCGCAAGAGCTACGACGTCACGGTCATCCGCAACATCATGCTGGGCGCGATGGCGGTGGCGGGCGGCATCTCGCTGGTCAACATCCTCTTCAACAGATCGCGCTGGCTGGCGACGTTCGCCTTCGCCATCGTGGCGCTGGCCGCTTTCCTGGGCGGCCACAAGGTCGAAGTGGACCCCAACTTCCCGGACAACACGCCCTACATCGGCCTGGACTGGTTCATCCTCGACCTGCTGGGCAGCTCGCTGATCTTCATCTTCATCGAGAAGCTGTTCGCACTGCGCAAGGACCAGCCCATCTTCCGCGAAGAGTGGCAGACCGACTTTCACCACTTCATCGTGAACCACATGGTGGTGGGCTTCGTGCTGCTGGCCACCAACCTCATCGTGCACAAGTTCTTTGGCTGGGCGGCCAGCGACGGTATCCGCGGCTGGGTGCAGGGCCTGAACTTCTGGGTGGCGCTGTTCCTCATCGTGCTGGTGGCCGACCTGGTGCAGTACTGGACGCACCGCGCTTACCACGAGGTGCCGGTGCTGTGGCGCCTGCATGCCGTGCACCACAGCGTCAAGAGCATGGACTGGATGGCCGGCTCGCGCCAGCACATCCTGGAGCTGCTGATCACCCGCACCCTGGTGCTGGCGCCCATCTACGTGTTCGGGTTCTCGAAGGAAGTGATTGACGCGTACATCGTCGTCGTGGGCTTCCAGGCGGTGTTCAACCATGCCAACGTGAGCGTGCGCCTGGGCCCGCTGCGCTACGTGCTGGTCACGCCCAACTTCCACCACTGGCACCACAGCCAGGATCAGGAGGCGCTGGACAAGAACTATTCAGCGCACTTCGCGTTTCTGGACTACCTGTTCGGCACGGCCGTGAAAAGCGACAAGCTCTGGCCCGAGAAGTACGGCGTGCTGGGCGACTACGTGCCCAACGGGTTTGTGAAGCAGTTCAAGTTTCCGTTCACCTGGAAGGGCTGAAACGGCGTCCGTCGCGCGATCGAAGAATGGCGCGGTCAGAGCGTGCTCAGTTCCTTCTCGAGCGTCCTCAACTGCTCGCGCAGCTCCTCGGTACGGGCCTCGCAGGCAGACTTTCCCTTGGCCACCGCAGCCGCCGCTTCCTGCGCGAACTGATTGCCGGACGCAATGGATTTGCGCAACGGCCCGGCAGTGGCCACGGCCTCTGCCGGGGCTGCTGAGCACTCCCGCTGGTTGCGATCAACAGCAGCACGTGCCTGGGGCACACCCTGGTTCTGCAGGTAGTTCTTGCGTTGCCACGATGGGCCGAATGCGCCCTCTTTCCCGGTGGACTGCGCGGGCGCGATGGGCGTGGCGCCCTCCATGGCGGGCCGCGCCTCGATCTTCTCGCTCTGCCCACCCACGCACGGCGCATCCTGGAACGCCACCTTGCCATCGGCACCCGTGCATTTGTTGATGGCCCAGGCCGGGGCCAGAAAGCCCAGGGCCAGGGCGCAGGCGGCATAGCGGATGGTGGGGTGCATGGATCTGTCCTCGGAATACGGCGGCGCGTGCCGATGGCCATCCTACAGCGCCACACGGCCGATGGTCCAATGGCGACACCCTACAATCCGCCGCTCCCATGACCACCCCATTCTTTGACGCCATCATCATCGGCGCCGGCGCTGCCGGCCTGTTCTGCGCGGGCCAGGCGGGCCAGCGGGGCCTGAAGGTTCTGCTCATCGACCATGCCGAGAAGGTGGCCGAAAAAATCCGCATCTCGGGTGGCGGGCGCTGCAACTTCACCAACCGCGACCTGGACCCGGCTGCGCCGCACAAGCACTTTGTCGGCCAGAACCCGCAGTTCTGCCGCTCGGCGCTGTCGCGCTACACGCCGGCGGACTTCATCGCGCTGGTGCAAAAGCACGGCATCGCCTTTCAAGAAAAGCACAAGGGCCAGCTGTTTGCCGACCGGTCGGCTGAGGACATCATCGCCATGCTGCTGGCCGAATGCGCAGCGGGCGGAGTGACGCACTGGCAGCCGTGTGGCGTCAAAAAATTAGCCTTTTTGCCCTGTACCGCTGGTCCAGAAAACGCTCGCAGCTATCAAATTGATACGGACCGAGGCCCCGTGCAGACGCGCTCGGTCGTCATCGCCACCGGCGGCCTGTCGATCCCCAAGATCGGCGCGACGGACTTTGGCTACCGGATGGCACAGCAGTTCAACCTGCCGCTGGTCGAGCGCCGGCCCGGCCTGGTGCCGCTGACGTTCGACGGCGATGCCTGGGCGCCGTTTGTGCAACTGGCAGGCCTGGCGCTGCCGGTGGACATCAGCACCGGTGCCAAGAAAGAACGCATGGCCTTTCATGAAGACCTGCTGTTCACCCACCGCGGCCTGTCGGGCCCGGCGGTGCTGCAGATATCGAGCTACTGGCGCGAGGGCACTCCGCTGGCCGTCAACCTGGCGCCCACCGTGGACCTGCCCGCTGCGCTGGCCCAGGCCAAGTCACGCTCGCGCAAGCTGATCGCCAACGAACTGGCCACGCTGGTCCCGAGCCGCCTGGCCGATGCCTGGGCCGGCCGCGAAGCCGACTGGCAGCGCCCGGTGAACGAGGCCTCGGACAAGGCCCTGGCGCGGCTGGCCGAGCAGTTGGCCCGCTGGGAGCTGACCCCCACCGGCACCGAGGGCTACAAAAAAGCCGAAGTGACCCTGGGCGGCGTGGACACCAAAGCGCTATCGCAGCAGACCATGGAGTGCAAGACGCAACCGGGCCTGTACTTCATCGGCGAGGTGGTGGACGTGACCGGCTGGCTGGGCGGCTACAACTTTCAGTGGGCCTGGGCCAGCGGCCATGCGTGCGCGCAGGCGTTGAAGGCGACACCCCCCTGAGGCCCTGCGGGCCTTCCCCCCGCTCTCGCAGCGCCAGAGCGCTGCGGGCAGGGGGACGACGCCCTCGCTGCGGGGCGGCCCTTGCTCGGCGTCCCTCGCCTGCGCAGCGCATGTTCGGCCGCTACGCCGTCGCAACCGCCCTCACTTGCAGCGCCCGCTGCTGCAACGCCCAGTCTTCCAGCTGCGCCACCGGCAAGGGCCGGCTGAAGTGGTAGCCCTGCAGCTCCTCGCAGTCGAGCACGCCCAGCACCTGCGCGGTGGCCAGGTCTTCCACGCCCTCGGCCACGATCTTGAGCCCCAGCGTGTGGCCCAGCGCGATGATGGCGCGCGTGATGGCCATGTCGGCGGGGTTGTTCAGCATGTCGCGCACAAAGGATTTGTCGACCTTCAGGCGGTCGATGTCAAAGCGCTTGAGGTAGGCCAGGCTCGAATACCCCGTGCCGAAATCGTCGATGGACAGTTGCACCCCCAGCGACTTGAGCGCCGCCAGTTGCTGCTCGGCCGCGTGGGCGTTGTCCATCAGTTGCGACTCGGTGATCTCCAGCTCCAGCCGGTGGGCGGGCATGCCGGTGCGGGCCAGCAGCGCCTCAATGTCGGGCACGAGCAGCGGGTCGGCCATCTGCGCGGCCGACAGGTTGACGGACACCGAGATGTCCGCCAGCGGGTGCCGGGCGCCACCAGTACCGCCACCACTGCCATCCCCCGCTGAGCGCGGCAGCGCCTGCCAGCGCGCCCACTGCTCGCAAGCCTGCTGCAGCACCCAGCTGCCGATGGCGCGGATCATGCCCGTCTCTTCGGCGATGGGGATGAATTCGCTGGGCGGTATGGCGCCGATGGACGGGTTGTTCCAGCGCAGCAGGGCTTCCACCCCCAGCAGGCGCCCGCCCTTGGCCGCCAGGCGCGGCTGGTAGTGCAGGCTCAGCTCGTGGCGCTCCAGCGCGCGGCGCAGGTGCTGCTCCATGGTCTGGCGCGCCAGGGCGCGCTGGTCGGTCTCCACCGAATAGAAGCGCGCCGCGTCACGGCCGGTGGTCTTGGCCTCGTACATGGCAGCGTCGGCGCGGCGCATGAGCTCGTCGATGTCGCCGCCATCCTCGGGGTACACGGCGATGCCCACGCTGCACGACACGTTCAGCTCGTGCCCCTCCACCGGGTGGCTCTGGCGGATGAGCGGGATCAGACGCCGCTCCACCAGCTGCTGCACGTCGTCGTGCCCGGCCACGTCGCGCATCACCACCACGAACTCGTCGCCGCCCAGGCGGCTGACGGTGTCGCGGCTGCGCACGGCCTGTGTGAGGCGCCCGGCCACCGAGCGCAGCAACCCGTCGCCGATGTGGTGGCCCAGCGTGTCGTTGATGGCCTTGAAGCGGTCCAGGTCGATGAACAGCACCGCCACCTTCTCGCCGGTGATGGGCGCCTGCGCCAGCGCCAGTTGCAGGCGCTGCACGCACAGCGACCGGTTGGGCAGCTCGGTCAGCACGTCGTGGTGCGCCAGGAACTGGATGCGCTCTTCGTTGAGCTTGCGGTCGGTGATGTCGATGGCGATGCCGATGTGGTTGGCCACGGCCCCGCCCTTGCTCTCGCGCACGGCAGACACCATGAGCCAGGCCGGGTAGGTCTCGCCGGAGCGGCGGCGAAACCGCACCTCGCCCTGCCAGGATTCCTTGTCGAGCATGGTGCGGCTGATCTGCGCCGACAGCGGCTCGCCGCCCGCCTCTTCCAGCAAGAAGCCCAGGTCCTCGCCGATGACCTCGTAGAAGTCGTAGTGCGTGCTGCGGCAGAACGCCTTGTTCACGCTGATGATCTGCTGCTCGGCGTTCATGATGATGATGCCCTCGGACGAGGCCTCGAACACCTTGGCCCACAGCTCCAGCCGCTGCTCCATGACCTTGAGCACGTTGATCGGCGTGAACGCCGTGAGCACCGCGTCGCGGCCCTGGAACTGCAGGCGCCGCGCCGACAGCACGGCCCACGAAGGCTCGGTGCTGCCCTTCCAGCGCACCTCGAACTCATCGACCGAGCCCTGGTCCGCCAGGCGCTGGAAGAACCGCGCCCGCACGCCGGGCTCCAGCCCCACGGCCCAGGGGTCGGTCTTGCGCCCGCCCAGCCAGTGGCCGGCCGGCGCGTTCGAATGCAGCACCTCGTGCTCGGGCACCGAGGTGACGACCATCGGGATCGGGAACGCCTCCACCAGCTCGCGCTGCGCCTCGGCCGCGCGGGCACTGGCGGCCAGCTCCTGCTGCAGCACGCGGTCGCGGTCGAGCTGCGAGAGCATCTCGTTGAACGCGGTGACCAGGCGGCCGATCTCGTCGCGGCTCGACCAGTGCGCGCGCAGCGTGTGGTCGCCGCTCTTGCGCACCTCGTCGGCCACGCGCGCCAGCTGCTGCAGCGGCTTGGCGATCTGCCGGGCCACCAGCGTCACCAGGCTCAGGATGCAGCCCAGCAGCACCAGCGCCGTGCCCAGGTGCAGCCACATGCGGGCAAACAGGCCCTCCACGCGGCGGTTGAGCAAACGCTCCAGGTCCGCAATGCCCACCGTCCACGCATCGCGCAGGGCACCGAGCACCTGGACCTGCTGCGTTTCCACCTGCGCCAGCGTCAGGCGCGACTCGCCGGACGCCACGCCCTGCAGCAGCGCCTGAAAACCCTCCAGCGACGTCTTCAATGCCTCGCGCTGGACCATGAGGGCAGTGCGCATCTCCGGCGACCCGGCAATGAACGCCTGGTTGTAGTCGGACTCGATGCCCAGCATCACTGCGTCGAGCCGCCCCACCAGCGTGAGCAGCTCCGACGACCATTGCGGCCCGCGCCCCGTGGGCGCCGCGTGAAGGAACACCACGGTGTCGTGCACCGCCTGCAGCAGCTCGGGAAACCGCAGCACCACCAGCGACATGCCGTAGTAGCTGTCCAGGTCCGGGTCCAGGATCAGGTTGGACTGGTTGCCCACCGTGGTGAGCAGCTCGCGCCCTTCGCGCAGCAACTGGCTGCGCAGCCGGGTCAGCGCGATGGTGTCGGTGGCCGGCGGCGGGCTTTGCACCAGTTGCTGCAGCACCGAACTGAAGCGTTCGCCCACATCGTGCGTGCGCAGCTGGTCGTCGTAGGCCTGGCGCACACCCGCCAGCCGCGTGAGGACATCGGCCACCACGGGCGGCTGCTGCTGCGGCGCGGCGAGGAACTGGCCCATCAGCCCATCGCGCAGCACGGCGGCGTAGGTGGTGCCCACGATCTCCTTGCGCGTGAAGTCGATGGCCACGTACTTCTCGTGGATCAGGATGCTGGAGACGTAGATCACCGCCGACAGGTCCAGCAGGTAGATGAGCATGAGCTTGCGGCCCACACTGAGGCGGCCCAGCCAGCCCGAAACGCGGTGCATGAATGCCATGGTCTTGGTGTCTGCGCGTGGCGGGCCCCGGTCAAGAGGGCCCGCGTTCGCGGTGAATGTTGCTGTTACAACATGAAGCAAATTCCACGCCACGCGGCGCCTTTGAGCCCGGCCCAGCAAGGTTCGGTGCGCTTTCCTTCTCCGCGTACAGGGTAGCCAATGAGCCGCCCGGGCACGTTGCGATCAGGGGTGCGCTCCAACTGCTTGCACTACTTGGCGGGACAAGGGCTATAATCTCCGGCTTTGCTGGCAATGCCCCGTCGGCCAAATACTAGTTACAGACGGGGAACCCGCCACACACGGCCTTCAGGCTCGATCTCCTGGAGTCCCTCTGTGGGCACATTTTGGAAACCATTTAGCTAATGACTACGATCCGCGTAAAAGAAAACGAACCCTTTGACGTCGCACTGCGCCGCTTCAAGCGCACCATTGAAAAGCTCGGCCTGCTGACCGACCTGCGCGCCCGTGAGTTCTACGAAAAGCCCACCGCCGAGCGCAAGCGCAAGAAGGCAGCCGCCGTGAAGCGTCACTACAAGCGCGTTCGCAGCATGCAACTGCCCAAGAAGCTGTACTAAGTACAACTTCGGCTTTGCCCCTCACCGGGCAGCCGCCAAACCCGCGCTAGGGACGCCAAGCGCGGGTTTTTGTTTTTTCGGGTCTGCACAAAGCCCCTCTGGCGTCGTTGCAGCGCCTTGCCGTATCGAGACTACTGTCTGCGGCGCTGCGCCTAGCCAGAGGGGCTTTGTGCAAACCCTCCTTCTCTGCCTGACTTAATAAAAAAGGAAGCTGCCATGAGCCTCAAGGAAAAGATCACCGAAGACATGAAGACCGCCATGCGCGCCAAGGACAGCGAGCGCCTGGGCACCATCCGCCTGCTGCAGGCCGCGATGAAGCAAAAGGAAGTGGACGAACGCATCGAGCTGGACGACGCTGCGGTCGTGGCCATCGTGGACAAGCTCATCAAGCAGCGCAAGGACTCCATCACCGCCTTTGAAGGCGCGGGCCGCCAGGACCTGGCCGACAAGGAAAAGTCGGAAATGGCCGTGCTGCAGGCCTACCTGCCCGAGCGCATGTCGGCCGACGAGACGCTGGCCGCCGTCAAGGCCATCGTGGCCGAGCTGGGCGCTGCAGGCCCCGGCGACATGGGCAAGGTCATGGGCGTGGTCAAGACCCGCCTGGCCGGCAAGGCCGACATGGGCCAGGTCTCTGCCGCCGTGAAGGCTGCGCTGGCGGGCTGATCGCAACGCGGTGCCACGGCGCCACGGCGCTGCGGCGCTGCGGCGCTGCGGGTGGCCTCGGCCATCCACTATCAAAATAATAGCTGCTAGCGCTTGATGGACAAGCGGTAGCGGCTATTTTTTCATCAAGGGCTGAGCGACCGCCGGGCCTGCGCCTGCAGACCCCGCCCCCTGTGCGTCCAAGACCTGCCCGCCTTGCGGCTGCACCTTGCCCCACTCCGTGCGGAAGTACTCCTCCAGAAACTCCACACACACCCGCACCTTGGCCGACCGGTCCAACCGCGTGGGGTACACGGCCCATACATTGGCCTCCTGGTACCAATCGGGCAGCACCTGCACCAGCCGACCAGAGCGAAAGTGCACGCCCACATCCCACAACGAGCGCAGCGCGATGCCGCGGCCATCCACGGCCCACTGCACCACCATCTCGCCGTTGTTGGCCGAGAGCGGGCCGCGCACCTTCACCGTCTCGTCCACCGCGCCGCTGCGCAGCCGCCACACACCGAACGGGTGGTCGCGCTCCTTGATCACCAGGCAGTCGTGGCTGGGCAGCTCGGCCAGCGTGCGGGGTGTGCCGTGGCGCGCGAGATAGGCGGGGGCGGCGCACAGCACCCGGTGGTTGTCGGCCAGGCGGCGGGCGATCAGGTGCGGCGCGATCTCGTCGCCCACGCGCACGTCCAGGTCAAACCCCTCGCCCGCCACATCCACCAGCCGGTCAAAGACCTCCAGCCGCACCTGCAGGCCCGGGTGCTGCTCCACCAGGCGCGACAGCGCAGGCGCCACGATCTGGCGGCCAAAGCCGAAGCTGCTGCTCACCCGCAGCTGCCCGCGCGGCTCGCGCCGGGTGATGGCCACCTCCTGCAGCAGCTGGTCCATGTCGTCCAGGATGCGCTGCGCCCAGTGGAAGACGCGCTCGCCCTCCTCCGTCACCGCCACGCGCCGGGTGGTGCGGTGCAGCAGCTTCACGGCCAGCTCCTGCTCCAGCAGGCGGATGCGCTTGCTCACGTACGCGGGCGAGACGCCCAGCTCCGTGGCCGCATCGCCAAAGCTGGCTTTGCGCACGACCACGGTGAACACGCGCAGGTCGTCGGTGGCCGGGTTTTTATGCACGATGTGTGAAGAATAAGAGCACAGTTGCCGGATTGTATTTTTTGGTGGCCTGCCGAACAATCCTGCTACACCCTGATTTTTTCTTCCTCTCTCCAGACCCAAAGGAACCCGCATGAGCACCAGCCCCACCTACAAGATCGCCGTCATCCCTGGCGACGGCATCGGCAAGGAAGTCATGCCCGAAGGCCTGCGCGCGGTGCAGGCCGCCGCCCAGCGCTTCGGCATCCAGCTCGAAACCACCACCATCGACTGGGCCAGCTGCGACTACTACGCCGCCCACGGAAAAATGATGCCCGACGACTGGAAGGCGCAGCTGTCGGGCATGGACGCGATCTTCTTCGGCGCCGTCGGCTGGCCCGCCACCGTGCCGGACCATGTGTCGCTGTGGGGCTCGCTGCTCAAGTTCCGCCGCGAGTTCGACCAGTACATCAACCTGCGCCCCGTGCGCCTGTTCGAAGGCGTGCCCTGCCCCCTGGCCGGCCGCAAGCCCGGCGACATCGACTACTACGTGGTGCGCGAGAACACCGAGGGCGAGTACACGTCGCTCGGCGGCATCATGTACGAGGGCACCGACCGCGAGATCGTGATCCAGGAGTCGGTCTACTCGCGCCACGGCGCCAACCGCCTGCTCAAGTTCGCGTTCGACCTGGCCCAGAGCCGCGCCAAGAAGCACGTGACCCTGGCCACCAAGAGCAACGGCATCGCCATCAGCATGCCCTGGTGGGACCAGCGCGCCGACGACGTCGCCAAGGCCTACCCCGACGTCAAGCTGGACAAGCAGCACATCGACATCCTCACCGCCCGCTTCGTGCTGCAGCCCGGCCGCTTCGACGTGGTGGCCGCCACCAACCTGTTCGGTGACATCCTGAGCGACCTGGGCCCCGCCACCACCGGCACCATCGGCCTGGCGCCCTCGGCCAACCTGAACCCCGAGCGCAATTTCCCCAGCCTGTTCGAGCCCGTGCACGGCTCGGCGCCCGACATCTACGGCCAGAACATCGCCAACCCCATCGCCATGATCTGGTCCGGCGCGCTGATGCTGGACTTCCTCACGCAGGGCCAAGGCGCAGGCCGCGCCGCGCACGATGCCATCGTGGGCGCGATCGAAGAAGTGCTCAAGAGCGGACCGCGCACGCCAGACCTGGGCGGCAGCGCCAACACCACGCAGGTGGGCGAGGCGGTGGCAGCGTTGGTGGCACGCAACTAAATACGCAGCGCGTTGGCTGAAATGCGGGCGCGCAGCCAGGCTTCAGGCAGCGCCAGCGAGCCGATCTGTGCGTTGGATGGCAGACTGCAGGCTTCGTGGCTGCTGCCACCTCTGGTCGGAGACTTGCCGTGAGCCTCAAGGCCCTCCCCCTGGTGCTGATCATTGGAGGACTCGTCTGGATCGGTGCCGAATATGCGGAGAACCGCAAGCGGCCTTCGCGGCTGAAGGTTCCTGCCGAAACCGAGCTGAGTACGGTGTCCGGCAAAGCCATCGACGCGCGCGTGATCGAGCGCAAGGCCCAGAAGAACGTGCTGGCCAGCCGCTTTTCCGAGCTGGACATCAAAAGCCCTGCCGGCGTGGTGACCGTGCGGGTGGGAGATCCCCATTCAGAGCGCGTGCTGGCCGGCTTGAGCGGAGAAACCGTCACGGCCAAGTACGACCCCAACGACGACAAGGCTGTGTTCAGCCTCAGTACACCCAGCCGGCAGGTCATCACCTACCGCGATACCGCTGCGTACAAACACAAGCTGGCCGAGTCGAACAGCGGCGGCTACACGGCCGGGTGGATCGCCGTGGCGCTGGGTTTTGCAGGTCTCTGGATCAGCCGCAAACTGCGGTAGCGCCCATCTGAATCTGATCCGCGCTGCGGCCCGCAGGCATCCGCGGTGCCGATGCGCAGACGCCAAAACCGCCACTGCCCATACTGCTACCTACGCAGCTTCAGGTTGAGGCAGATAAGCCCCCAGGTACTTCAGCGCATTCGCTACATAGGCCTCCTTCTCGCCCACCGGGGCCATGTAGTGCAGCGCGTCCGTGGCGGCCTTCAGGCCCTCGCTGCGGGCGATGATCCAGGCTGCGAGATAAGGCGATGCCAGACAGCCCCCCGCGGTGGCCACGTTGCCCTCCGCGTAGAACGGCTGGTTCAGCACATTCACCCCCGCCGCCTGCACCCACGGCTTGGTGGTGAGGTCCGTGCACGCCGGTACTGTGCCCAGCAAGCCCAGCCGGGCCAGCACCAGCGTGCCGGAGCACTGCGCGGCAATCAGCTGGCGCGCAGGGTCCAGCGCCAGCCGATCCATCAGCGCTGCGTCTTCCACCACCTCGCGTGTGCGCACGCCGCTGCCCACGATGACGGCATCGGCCGTGCGTGCCTCGTCCAGCAGCGACTGCGCGCGCACCGTTACGCCGTTCATCGACGTGACCTCCGGCGTGGGGCAGCACAGGCTCACGCGCCAGCCCGCGCGCTTGATGCGGTGCAGGATGCCCAGCGCGATGAGCGAGTCGAGTTCGTTGAAGCCGTCGAAGGTCAGGATGGCAATGTGCATGGGAGGTGCGCCGCAGCGGGCGTGTGGTGTGGGGTTGAAGAACAAAGCCCATCGTAGGCAAGCTGCCCCATACAATCAAAAAATTGTCCTGAGTACATCCCGCAGTCACGTACCGCCTATCGCGTACCGCCCTGCATCACACGCCGTGCCACATGACACCACCTTTGTTCCAACCCGTCGTGGACGACCTCGCTGCGCAGATTCGCGCAGGCCGTCTGCCGCCCGGCACCCGCCTGCCCACGCACCGCCAGCTGGCGCGCCAGCACGGCATCGCGCTGACCACGGCCACGCGGGTCTATGCCGAACTGCAGGCGCTGGGACTGGCCATTGGCGAAGTCGGCCGCGGCACCTTTGTGCGCGAGACCACTGTGCCTGCCGGCCAAGCCGTGGACCAGCAGGCCGTCGCGGCCGGGGTGATGGACCTGAACTTCAACTACCCATCGCTGCCTGGGCAGGCCCGGATGCTGGCCAGCGGCCTGCGCCGACTGGTGGCCGGTGGCGACCTGGAGGCTCTGTTGCGCTACGCCCCGCACGGCGGCCGCCAGCACGAGCGCGCGTGCGTGGCACACCATCTGGCCAGCGCACGCGGCCTGGTGGTGGACCCCGCCCAGGTGCTGATCGTGGATGGCGCACAGCACGGCCTGGCCGTGGCCTGCATGGCGCTGCTGCAGCCCGGCGATGTGGTGGCGGTGGACGCGCTCACCTACCCGGGGTTCAAGGCACTGGCCGGCATGCTGCACCTCACGCTGGCGCCGCTGCCCGCCACGGCAAATGGCACCGATGGCCCCGACCTGGACGCGCTGCGGCGCCTATGCGCCCGCCGGCGTGTGAAGGCCATCTACACCATGCCCACCCTGCACAACCCCCTGGGCTGGGTCTGCAGCGCGCAGTGGCGGCAAGAGCTTGCGGCCATCGTGCGCCAGCACGGGCTGGTGGCCATCGAGGACGCGGCGTACGCCTTTCTGGCCAAGGATGCGCCCCCGCCCCTGGCCACCTTCGCGCCCGAATCCACGGTGTACGTGTCCGGCCTGTCCAAAAGCGTGGCCACCGGGCTGCGCTTCGGGTTCACGGCCGCGCCGCCGCAGTGGGCACCGCTGCTGCAGCGCGCCATCCGCACCACCACCTGGAACACGGCGGGCGTGGTCACTGCCCTGGCCTGCGGATGGCTGCAGGACGGCACCGTGCGACGGCTGGAGGCAGAAAAGCGCCGCGACGCCACGGTGCGGCAGGCCATCGCATGCAAGGTGCTGGCCGGGCTGCCGCTGGTGGGCCACCCCGCGTCGTATTTCAGTTGGCTGCCCCTGCCCGAGGGCGTGCGCGCCGACCGCGTGGCGGTCGCGCTGCTGAAGAGCGGTGTTTCGGTATCTACCGCCGAACCGTTCGCCACATCGCGCCAGGTGCCCCACGCGGTACGGCTGGCACTGGGCTCGGTGGGACACGAGCCGTTGCGCGCGGCGTTGCAAACGGTGCGCAACGTGGTGGCGGACCTCACGGATCGCTGATGCGCCCCTGGCCATAGCGCGGCCATGAAAAAAGGCTCCGGCAGGTGCGGGAGCCTTTGGTCTTTGGCGAAAGCACCGTGGCACCGGACTCGCCGGCACTGCGGTGCACCAACGCATCAGCGCATCAGCTGCCGGCCACCTTCATCCGATTGACCAGCACCGACCCCACCGACTTGGCGCCGTAGTTGTACACATCAGCGCCCACCGCCTCGATGCCCTTGAGCATGTCCTTGAGGTTGCCCGCAATGGTGATCTCGTGCACCGGGAAGGCAATGCGGCCGTTTTCGACCCAGAAGCCGCTGGCCCCGCGCGAGTAGTCGCCCGTCACGTAGTTCACGCCCTGGCCCATGAGCTCGACCACGAACAGGCCGGTGCCCAGCTTCTGCAGCATGGCATCGAGGTCGTCGCCGGGCTGGGTCAGCCGCGACGTCAACGTCAGGTTGTGCGAGCCACCGGCGTTGCCCGTGGTCTTCATGCCCAGCTTGCGCGCCGAGTAGCTCGACAGGAAGTAGCCCTGCACGCGCCCGCCCTGCACCACCTTGCGCGGCGCCACGCGCACGCCTTCTTCGTCGAACGGCGAGCTGCCCTTGCCGCGCAGCACGAACGGGTCTTCGGCGATGTCGATGTGCTTGGGGAACACCATCTTGCCCAGCGAGTCGAGCAGAAAGCTGCTCTTGCGGTACAGCGAGCCGCCGCTCACGGCCTGCACGAAGCCGCCCAGCAGGCCTGCGGCCAGGGTCGACTCGAACAGCACTGGGCACTGCGTGGTGGGGATCTTGCGGCTGCCCAGGCGGCTCAGCGCGCGCTGCGCTGCGTAGCGGCCCACGGCCTCGGGCGATGCCAGCTCGGCCGCGTCGCGCATGGAGCTGTACCAGGCGTCGCGCTGCATCTCGGCGTTGCGACCGGGCAGCGAGGCAATCGGTGCCACCGAGAAGCTGTGGCGCGAGCTGGCGTAGCCACCCCGAAAGCCGCGTGTGTGGGCGCTGAAGAAGTGGCTTTGCTGCGCCGACACGCCCGCGCCTTCGCTGTTGGTGATGCGCCGGTGGGTCTTGAGCGCAGCGGCCTCGCATTCCATCGCCATTTGGGCAGCCTGTTCGCTGTCGACGGCCCAGGGGTGGAACAGGTCGAGGTCGCGGTGGGTGTCGGTGGGCGCAATGTCATCGGCGTCCGGCAGACCCGCCACCGGGTCTTCGGCCGTGAAGCGGGCGATGTCGTACGCGGCCTGCACCGTCTGCTCGATGGCCTTGTTGGAGAAGTCCGAAGTGCTGGCGTTGCCGCGGCGGTTGCCGATGTAGACGGTCACGCCCAGGGACTTGTCGCGGTTGCGTTCGACGTTCTCGAGTTCGCCCTTGCGCACGCTGACCGACAGGCCGCAGCCTTCGGATGCTTCGGCGCCGGCATCGGTGGCGCCCAGCGTCTTGGCATGCGCCAGGGCGCGGTCCACCAGCTCTTCAAAGAAGGGGCGGCTGTAGCTGAAGCCCGAGTCGGGAGTGCGGGGGGCGGCGGCTGCGGCAGCAGCGCCTGGCGCGCGCGCGGCGCTTTGGGAGGGTTTGTTCATAGCGACGGCTATGATACTTGCCGCTGTGGCGCGCGCTGCGCCACCTCCCATTTGCCCCCACCCCATGTCACGCAAACCCAAAAAAGGCTACTTTGTGAGAGGCCAGTTCGTTGCCGAAGGCAGCGAAATGGACATTCAACTCAAGGCCGAACTCAAAGGCACGCCGGATGCCAGCCGCACGGATATGAAGCGCGAAAGCGATGAACTTCAGGATCTGGGCAAAGACCTGCTGGGCCTGCGTGCAGACCTGTTCAACAACGTGGGCCTGCCCGACAAGCTGGTGGACGCCATGGCCGAGGCCAAGCGCATCACCAATTTCGAGGGCAAGCGCCGCCAGATGCAGTACGTGGGCAAGCTCATGCGCAAGCTCGACCCCCAACTGGTGGACGCTGCCCGCCAGGCGCTGGAAGTGCAGCGCACCGGCTCTGCGTCGGACAAGCTGGCCCTGCACCTGGCCGAGCAGTGGCGCGACCGCCTGATCGCCGACGACGACGCCCTGCCCCAGTGGATGGCCGAGCAACCCGGCACCGACACGCAGCAGCTGCGCGCCCTGATCCGCCAGGCCCGCAAGGATGCGCAACCGGCCGGCAAGGAAGCCAATGTCCAGGTCTCCCAAGGCCTGGCGCCGCGCAAGGGCCGTGCGTACCGTGAGCTGTTCCAGCTGGTGCGCGAGCACCTGGGCGGCGGTGCCGGCGACGCCGATAACCACGGCGACCTGGACAACGACGGCGACGAGGACGGCAATGACTGACACCCCCACAGGCACGGGCGGCGCGCCGCACGATGCCGTGCGCATCGGCATCGTGTCGGTCAGCGACCGCGCCAGCACCGGTGTGTATGAAGACAAGGGCCTGCCGGCCCTGCAGGACTGGCTGGCCCGCGCGCTGCACAACCCCATCGCGTTCGAGCCGCGCCTGATCCCCGACGAGCAGGAGCGCATCAGCGCAACGCTGATCGAACTGGTGGACACCGCGGGCTGCCACCTGGTGCTCACCACCGGCGGCACCGGCCCCGCCCTGCGCGACGTGACGCCCGAGGCCACGCTGGCCGTGGCGCACAAGGAGATGCCGGGCTTTGGCGAGCAGATGCGCCAGATCAGTCTCAAGTTCGTCCCCACGGCCATCCTCTCGCGCCAGGTGGCGGTGATCCGCGGCCAGAGCCTGATCATCAACCTGCCCGGCCAGCCAAAGGCGATTGCCGAGACGCTGGAAGGCCTGAAGGACGCCGAGGGCGCGCAGATCGTGCCCGGCATCTTCGCGGCCGTGCCCTACTGCATCGACCTGATCGGCGGGCCGTACCTGGAGACCCGGGATGCGGTGTGCAAGGCGTTCCGGCCCAAAAGCGCGGTGCGGCCGCCCAGGCCGGCGGCATAGACGCCTGCGCCCCAAATCCTTCCGACTGCCAGAACGACTACCCGCGCCAAGGCGGGCTCGTCGAACAATACCTGCCACTTCCGAACATGCCCATCTACCGTTGCAACCAATGCAGTTTCGTCTCGGAGGACGCCACAACCCCGGTGGGCACACGGGTCGCCTGCGGCCGTTGTGGCACGCCCAGCATGGTCTACGGCACGGTGTTCTATGTGGAAAAGCTGGTCGAGCGGTACTTTGCAGCCTTGCGGGAGGTGGCGGCGCTGCAGCAGGCAGACAAGCCGGTTGCGGCCGACAGCGGCGGTCCCGCACCCGTGGAGGACGCAGCGGCGAAGATCGATACGCTGGCAGGTATCGATCACAACAACACCACCGCGCTCGCCACGGCAGAACAGCATGCTCCGCTGAGCGCATGGTTTGCAGCGCGCCAGATCGAGGCCCGCTTCGACTATGCCTTGGTAGATACCAGCGGCTTCTTCGATGACGCCGCGAAGATGCTAGGTGAAGGCTACGAGCTGTATGCTGAGCTGATCGACCGCGTGCGGTTTGCCTACCGCAAGAGCCATGGTTGGGTGAATCTGGAGCTGGCCAACCTGTCGCAAAAGGACGCACAGGCCATCAACACACTGTGCCGCCAGCTCTACAGCCACACGTTTTTCTCGCGCTATCACTATCAAAAGCCCGAAAAGATCGTCAGGCTGACCTTGCAGACCGCCCCGGCCGTGCGGCAGTTCTTCGATGGCGGCTGGCTGGAGTGGTATGCCTTCATCGAGCTGCTGACGCAACTGCGCCAGCGCGGGCGCGCTGCCTCGTGCGCCCGAAGCGTCAAGGTTGTGTTCCCGAATGAAGACCTGCACGAGCTCGATGTCATTGCCCTGCCTGAAGGCCAGGCGCCGATCTGCATCGAATGCAAATCCGGCGAATTCCGCCGAGACATCGACAAATACTTGCGACTGCGCAAGCGACTGGGCGTGGACCGCAGCCGCTTCATCATTTGCGCCACCGACTTGAACGAGGAACAGGCCGCGGGCCTCACCACCATGTACGAGCTGACCTTTGTGACGCTTGGCTCACTGGGAAAGCACCTCAACGCACTGATCAAGGCGTGATCGAGTCCTGATCGTGGTCACGCCCTGACTGAGGGCCCCGGCGCTACTTGCCCACCAGCTCGTTGAACTTGCCCGCCTCGAACTGCTCCTTGATCGCCGCGTCGCAGGGCACGCAGTCCTGGGCCTGGTGCGATGAGGCGGAGAGCTTCTCGATGGCCTGCCACAAGAGCGCGATCTGGTGCTCCTGCGACGAGGCGTTGTCGATCAGCCCGCGCATGGCCTGCGAGAGCGGATCGTCCTCCTGCGTGATGCCGTAGGCCGTGAACTTGCGGGCCTGCTGGGGCTCGGTCACGTCGGCGCTCTCGCCTGCCTTGGACGGGATGATGCGGGCCGGAATGCCCACCGCCGTAGCGCCTGGCGGCACGGGCTTGATCACCACTGCGTTGCTGCCGATCTTGGCGCCGTCGCCTACCTCGAAGCCACCGAGCACCTTGGCACCCGCGCTGACCACCACGTCGCGGCCCAGGGTGGGATGGCGCTTGGCGCCCTTGTACAGCGAGGTGCCGCCCAGCGTCACGCCCTGGTAGATGGTGCAGCCGTCGCCGATTTCGGCGGTCTCGCCCACCACCACGCCCATGGCATGGTCGAAGAACACGCGCTCGCCGATCTTGGCGCCGGGGTGGATCTCGATGCCGGTGGACCAGCGCGCAAAGTGCGAGATGAAGCGCCCCGGCCACTTCAGGCCGTTGTTCCAGCACCAGTGCGCGGGCCGGTGCAGCCAGATCGCGTGCAGGCCCGGATAACAGGTGATCACCTCCCACGTGCTGCGCGCGGCAGGATCGCGGTCGAGGATGCACTGGATATCGGAACGCAGGCGGGCGAGCATCGGGTGTTTTCGTTATGTGTTTATGGCCGCACAGTCTATCGTTTTGACCCGCTGGCCTCGATCATCGATTTGGCGACACCTCGCAGGATGTGGATTTCTTCGGGGCTGAGCTGCGCGCGGTTGAAAAGCTGGTTAAGGCGCGGCATGAGCTTCTTGGGCGCGGCCGGGTCCAGAAAGCCGATGGCCGTGAGCGCCTGCTCCCAGTGGCCCAGCATGCCGGCCACCTGGGCGGCGTCGGCCAGGCTGCGCTCGGTGGTGGCGTCCTGCACTGCAAAGCCGCCCAGCGCCAGGCGCCATTCGTAGGCGATGACCTGGATGGCGGCGCCCAGGTTGAGCGAGCCGAAGCCGGGGTTGGTGGGGATGGAGAGCGCCACATGGCAGCGGTAGACGTCTTCGTTGGCCATGCCGAAGCGCTCGGAGCCGAAAAGGAAGGCCACGCCGGCCTGGCTGGCCGGTTTTGCATCCAGATCTGATGCTGTATCAGGCCCTACCGCTTGCTGCGACTGCGCTGCCAGCTCACTTTTCAGGAGCATCTCGAAGTGATCCCGGGGTGACGCTGTGGGCGGGCCGAAGTCGCGCGGGGTCATGGCGGTGGCGCACAGGTGGCTGATGCCATCGAGCGCCTCGTCCAGCGTGGCGACGATGCGGGCGTTGTTCAGCACGTCCAGGGCGCCGCTGGCGCGCTGGATGGTTTCCTCGCGCCGCAGCACGTTGGCCCAGCGGGGCGCCACCAGCACCAGGTCGTCGAAGCCCATGGTTTTCATGGCGCGGGCGGCAGCGCCCACATTGCCGGCGTGGCTGGTGTTGATCAGGACAAAACGGGTCTTCATGGCGCAGGAACGGTAGGAGCGCAACGGCGCAGAAAAGCCGTGCGTTAGGCAAAAAAAGGCGGTCCGGGTAAAATCCCGCCCTCATTGTCGCCGCCCGCATCGCCGGGACGGACCGACCCGCTCATGATTCGCAGGCCGCCACGCCCTTTTTGTGCCGGGCGCCCTGCTCACCACCACAATTTATGTCGTCCAATCTGCACCCCATGCTCAACGTGGCCATCAAGGCTGCACGCGCCGCCGGCGCCATCATCAACCGCGCGGCCCTGGACGTGGAATCGGTGCGGATCTCGCAAAAGCAGATCAACGACTTCGTGACCGAAGTGGACCACGCGTCCGAGAAGATCATCATCGAGACGCTGCTCACGGCATACCCCGGCCACGGCATCCTGGCCGAAGAATCGGGTACGGAATACGGCGCCAAGGATTCGGAATTCGTCTGGATCATCGACCCGCTGGACGGCACCACCAACTTCATCCACGGCTTTCCCGTCTACTGCGTCAGCATCGCGCTCGCCGTGAAGGGCAAGGTCGAGCAGGCCGTCGTGTACGACCCTAGCCGCAACGACCTGTTCACCGCCACCAAGGGCCGCGGCGCCTACCTGAACGAGCGCCGCATCCGCGTGAGCAAGCGCACCCAGCTCAAGGACTGCCTGATCTCCACCGGCTTCCCCTTCCGCCCGGGCGACAACTTCAAGAGCTACCTGAACATGATGGCCGACGTGATGCAGCGCACCGCCGGCCTGCGCCGCCCTGGTGCCGCCGCGCTGGACCTGGCCTATGTGGCCGCGGGCTTTACCGATGGCTTCTTCGAGACCGGCCTGTCGATCTGGGACGTGGCCGCAGGCTCGCTGCTGGTGACCGAGGCGGGTGGCTTGGTGGGCAACTTCACGGGTGAAGCGGACTTTCTGGAGCAGCGCGAGTGCCTGGCCGGCAACCCCCGCATCTACGGCCAGCTGGTGCCCATTTTGGGCAAGTACAGCAAGTTCGCGAGTGCAGGCGACAAGGCGGCGGTGCGCCAGGCGGCTGTAGCAGAAGGCGGCAGCGGTGCAGACCCGATCGATGAGCAAGAGCCTGCGGAAGCGGACAATGCTGGCAATGACGCCCAGGACAACCATGCAGCCAAGAATGGCGGCGGCAAGAGCGAAGACGCGCCTTTCTGACATCCGCAACCTGCAGCCTGAACCGTTCGGGCTGAGCCTGTCGAAGCCTTGCGAAGCGCTTCGGCAAGCTCAGCGTGAACGGTTTTTTGGTTTTGCGAGATCACTGCAGGTGAGCCTGCGGCCCTGGAGACATGGGCCTCTTGTCCCGCCCGCCCGGGCAGCCGGTGAAAAGCCCTCTTTTGTGCGGCATGCGTTCACTGGCCGCACAGCTTGCAGGCTGGCGCGCCACACCCTCACCAGCCATCAAGAAGGGTCAGGATACTTCTGCGCGATGTTGCGAAAGTCTTCCGCGATGTCCACGAACGCATCCACCATGTCCGGATCGAAATGCGTGCCCTTGCCGCGCACGATGGTGTTGCAGGCCTGGTCGTGCGAGAACGCGGGTTTGTAGACGCGCTTGCTGATCAGCGCGTCGTACACGTCCGCCACGGCCATCAGGCGGGCGGCGACAGGGATGTCCTCACCCTTGAGACCCTCGGGGTAGCCCGAGCCGTCCCACTTCTCCTGGTGGCTGTAGGCGATCTCCTTGGACACGCTGAGGAAGGCCACGCGCATGCCCAGGCGGCGCTCGGCCTCGTCGATGGCGTTGCGGCCCAGCGTGGTGTGGGTCTTCATGATCTCGAACTCCTCTACCGTGAGCTTGCCGGGCTTGAGCAGGATGGAGTCCGGGATGCCGATCTTGCCGATGTCGTGCAGCGGCGCCGACTTGTACAGCAGCTCGATCATGCGGTCGGTCAGCGCATGCTCGAAGCGCGGGTGGCTGCGCAGCCGCTCGGCCAGTGTCTTCACGTACAGCTGCGTGCGGCGGATGTGGTTGCCGGTCTCGTTGTCGCGCGTCTCGGCCAGCGAGGTCATGGCCATGATGGTCACGTCCTGGATGGCCTGCACCTCCAGCGTGCGCATGGCCACTTCGCGCTCCAGGTAAGCGCTCTTGTCGCGCAGGAAGTCGGCCGTGGCCTTCAGGGCCAGGTGCGTGTTCACGCGCGCCAGCAAAATGGGCGGGCTGATGGGCTTGGTGATGTAGTCCACGGCCCCCAGCGCCAGGCCCATGCGCTCGTCGTTGGGGTCCGAGCGCGCGGTCAGGAAGATCACCGGGATGTCCCGCGTGGCGGGCGATGCCTTCAGGCGGCGGCAGACCTCGTAGCCGTCGATCTCCGGCATCATGATGTCCAGCAGGATCAGGTCGGGCGGCGTGCCCGACTGCGCGATCTTCAGGGCCTTCTCGCCATGGTTGGCCACCTTCACCAGGTAGTGCTCGCGCAGCAGGCTGCCCATCAGGGTGAGGTTGTCGGGCGTGTCGTCCACCACCAGCACCGTCGCGATCGGCTTATCGACGAGTGCGGATTGCTGGGGGGCAAAGGGCGCGTTGTCCATGGAGTCGGGTCCTGCGTAGTGCTCTGCTCGGTGTCAATGAGCAGCGGGGTGTTCGGAGCCTGGCACCGCTGCCATGGCCCCCAAGGCCTGCTCGAAGTCGAAGTTGAGGGTGTGCACCTCTACCTGCGCAAACGCAGGTCCCAACGCAGACTTCAGCACAGGGCCATTGTGTTGTAAAAACTCGGTCGCCGCAGGGTCATCCTGCTCCAGCAGCCGGCGAAGGCGCTGTAAGGCATCTGCCGATGACAGCGCAGGCGCACCCGCTGCGGCCGGGGCCTCCAGAGCGGCGCGGGGCCCTGCCGCCGCCTGTTGCGCCCAGCTTTGCAGCGCCTGCAGCAGGGGCTGCAAGGCCGTGGCCAGCGGCACCAGCAAGGCTGTCACGCTGTCGCCCCGCTGGCCGCTGCGCAGTGCCTGCTCCAGCGCCTGGGCCTGGTCTGCCACGGCCTGGGCGCCGATGTTCGCCGCCACCGATCGTAGCGTGTGTGCCAGCCGCTCCGCCAGCACAAAATCGCCAATGGCCAACGCCTGCTGCACATCCCCCATCACCGATGCCTGGCCCTGGGCGAACCGGCGCAGCATCTCTGCGTAGAGCCCTGGCTTGCCCAGGGCGCGCTGCAGGCCCAGCACCGTGTCGAGCCCCGGGGCCACAGGCGGCACGACGGGGACCGTGGGGGTCGCCTCGCCGGGCGGCCTGGCGCCCGGCTCCTCCAAGCCCACCACCGCGGCCGGAGTCGGCGCCTTGCCCAGCCCGGGGCGCGGCCGTATCCAGCGAGTCAGCGCCGCCCACAGCGCGGCCGGTTCGATGGGCTTGGCCACATGGTCGTTCATGCCGGCGGCAAAGCAGCGCTGGCGGTCGGCCTCCATGGCGTTGGCGGTCATGGCCACGATGGGCAGGCGGGCAAAGCGCGGGTTGCTGCGCAGCTGGCGCGTGGCGGTCTCGCCGTCCATGATGGGCATCTGCATGTCCATCAGCACCACGTCGTAGGCCTTGCGTTCGATGCACTGGATGGCGGCCTGGCCGTTCTCCGCCACATCCACGGCAAACCCCGCCTCCTGCAGCAGCTCGACCGCCACCATCTGGTTGAGCTCGTTGTCTTCCACCAGCAGCACCCAGGCGCCGCGGATCGCCAGCGGCAGCTCTTCGGCAGCGGGCGCCGGGGTGACCATGCGGCGCGCACTGAAGGTGGAATGCTCCTGGGGCTGCATCAGCGTGTCGAACAGCAGCGATGCGTTGACCGGCTTGATGAG
Organism: Acidovorax sp. LjRoot194; assembly: GCF_964253015.1. Lineage (NCBI taxonomy): Bacteria > Pseudomonadati > Pseudomonadota > Betaproteobacteria > Burkholderiales > Comamonadaceae > Acidovorax > Acidovorax sp. LjRoot194. Next base: position 4,355,180 of record NZ_CAXUQB020000001.1, read on the forward strand.
CACCGTCTCGATGCCCTGGGAGCGCGCTGCGCGCATCACGTCCTCGCGGCCGTAGGCGGTGATCATCAGCATCTTGGGCACCTCGGCCATGCCCAGGCCGCGGATGTGGCCCGCCAGCTCCACGCCGTCCATGCCCGGCATGTGCCAGTCGAGCAGTAGTAGGCCGAACGGGCGGCGCTGCGCCATCGACTCGCGCAGCCGCTCCAGCGCCTCCAGCCCGGAATGGGCCTGGTCCACCTCGAACCCCATGGCCTGCAGCATGTCGGACAGGACCGTGGCGGCGGTCTGGTTATCGTCCACCACCAGCACGCGCCGCCCGCGCAGGTCGGGCGGCGGCAGCAGCACGCGGGCCGGTGCGCCGCGCTCCAGCGGCAGCGACACCCAGAAGGTGGAGCCTTTGCCGAATGCGCTGTCGGCCCCCACCTCGCCGCCCATCAGCTCGGCCAGGCTCTTGCAGATGGCCAGGCCCAGGCCCGTGCCGCCGTAGCGGCGGGTGGTGGAGGTATCGGCCTGCTGAAAGCTCTGGAACAACCGCCCCATCTGCTCGGGCGTGAGGCCGATGCCGGTGTCGCGTACTTCAAAGCGCAGCATGACGCGGTGGCCCGCGGCCTCCAGCAGCCGCACGGCGATGCTGATCTCGCCGTTGTCGGTGAACTTGATGGCGTTGTTGGCGAAGTTGATGAGGATCTGCCCCAGCCGCAGCGAGTCGCCCACCAGGTTGGGAGGCACGTCGGCCGCCACGTCGCACACCAGCTCCAGGCCCTTGGCGCCCGCCTTGTAGCCCACCACGTCCGAGACGCTCTCGAGCATGCGATCGAGCACGAAGGGCTGCTTTTCGACCGTGAGCTTGCCTGCCTCGATCTTGGAGAAATCCAGGATGTCGTTGATCACGCCCAGCAAGTGCTGGCCGGCCTGCTGGATCTTGCTCACGTAGTCGTGCTGGCGGGGAGACAGGCCCGATTTCAGCGCCAGATGCGACATGCCGATGATCGCGTTCATCGGTGTGCGGATCTCGTGGCTCATGTTCGCCAGGAAGTTGGACTTGAGCGCGGTGGACTCCTCGGCCAGCTCCTTGGCGCGGCGCAATTCTTCCTCGGCGCGCTGGCGGTCGGTGATGTCGACGAAAGTGCCGATGGCGCCGCCCGGCGATCCGTCCGGCCGCGAGAAGCCGTGCAGCCAGAACAGCGTGTGGTGGATCTTGCCGTCGGCGTATGGCATGTCCACCTCTTTGTGCACCGACTGCACGCCGTGCAGCGCCTCCTGCGCGTCATCGTCGAACTGCGCACGCTCGCTCTGGGGCAAAAAGGTCAGGTCCATCACCGTCTTGCCGATCAGCGTCTCGCGCTGTACGCCGAACGACTGCTCGTACGCGCGGTTGAAGCCGATGTAGCGGCCGTCCGCGCCTTTGTAGAACAGCGGCACCGGGATGGCGTCGATGAGCGCCTGCTGGAAGTCGAGCTGCTCGGCCACCTGGGCCTCCAGCACCTTCTGGTCGTGGATGTCCACGTTGACACCCACCACCCGCACGGCCTTGCCCGCCGCGTCGCGGAAGATGCGCGCTGCCGACAGGAACCAGCGCGCCTCGCCGTCGGGCCGCACGATGCGCCACGAATCGCGCAGGTGGGTGTCGCTGCTCGCCAGGCACTGGCCGAAATGCTCCAGGGCGCGGTCGCGGTCCTCGGGGTGCAGGCGTTCGGTCCAGTCGTGCCGGTTGCGCAATTGGTCGCCGGGTGGCAGGCCCAGCATGGACACCAGCTTTTCGCTCCACAGCACCTGGTCGGTCATCAGGTCGATGTCGAACACGCCTATCTTGCCGGCCTCCTGCGCCATCTCCAGGCGGTCGCGGGCCTGCTGCACGGCCAGCTCGGCGCGCCGCTGCTCGCTCACATCCTCGATCACCCAGATCGACGCGGTCTTGAACCCCTCCATCTGCAGGCTGCGGCCTGCCAGGCGTGCTTCGAAGCTGCTGCCGTCCAGGCGGCTCAGTGCGGCCGTCTCGCGCAGCGCTTCGCCAGCGGCCAGCCCCGGGCCCACGCGGGCAAAGAACTGTTCGGCAGCCGCAGGGGTGCCAAAGAGCCGCGACATACTCATGCCCAGCAGCTCCGACGCCTCGCCCCCCATCAGCTCCACGAAGGACGGGTTGAACTGCCGGAAGTGCCCGTCGCACACCAGCAGGATGGGCGGGGCGTTGTCGAAAATGGCGGTCTGCTGCTCCAGCAGCTCGTTGAGCAGGCGCTCGCGCCGCTCCAGCTCCTTGTGCGACTGGATGCGCTCGGAGACGTCTTCATGCAGGCCCACGATGCCGATGCGTTTGCCGTTCTCGTCGAGCACCGGCGACAGCGTGGCCTCGTCGTGGTAGGTGCTGCCATCCCGGCGCCGGTTCACGAAATGGCCCTGCCAGGACCGGCCCGACAGCAACGTGGACCACATCGCCTGGTAGGTTTGGGCAGGCGTCTGGCCGCTGGCCACGATGGACGGTTTCTTGCCGCGCACCTCGGCCAGCGAATAGCCCGTGTTGCGCTCGTACTGGGTGTTGACCCAGTCGATGCGCCCTTCCCCATCGGTGATCACCACCGACACCGGGCTGGTTTGCAGCGCAGCGCCCAGCAGCCTGAAGCGCTCGAGCGCAGCCGCCACCCGCGCCCGGCTGCGCAGCAGATCGAGCAGCAACAGGCCCAGCAAGAACAGCAGCACGAACGTGGCCCCGCCCACCTGGATGCGCTGGGTGGGCGTCATCAGCGCGCTGATGTCGTCCAACACCACCAGTTGCCAGGGGCCTCCCGGGTCCTTCCAGTCGATGCTGCTGCGGCTGAGCGCATAAGTCACGCCGTTCAGAAGCACTTCCTTGGCATCGGGAGAGAAAGGGAGCGCGGACGCCACGCCGTTCTCGAAATGGTTGCCGAACTGGCGTGTCGCGCGGATCGCGTCGATGCGTGCCTGGGTGAGCGGCGGCGCCACCGCAAACTGCCACTCGGGCCGGGTGGACGAGAACGCCACACCCTGTGGCGACAGCAGCACCGACGGCAACTCGGTGCGCCTGAGCAATTCGTCCACCACCTCGAAGCCCACCTTGAACATCACTACGCCGATGATCGAGCTGGCCGGCGTGTCGCGGTCGTACAGGGGTGCGGCGTAGTACAGGCCGCGCTCCTGCGAATTGCTGCCAATGGCTGCGTAGACGCTCACCGCGCCCTCCACCGCCTGCTGGAAATACGGGCGATAGCCCAGGTTGATGCCGGTGGAGCGGGCGCCGGCCGTTTCGTGCGCCACCACCGTACCGTCGACCGACATCACGTACACACCATTGACCAGGAACCGGCCGCGGGCCACGCCCAGCCGGCTGAGCGCTTCAGGGTGGTCGGGTGGCAGCTTGCCGGTGGCCATGTCCTTGAGCAGCGGCTCGCTCAGGCCCAGCAGCGACACGGCACCGAGCATGCTGCCGCCGGTGGTCTGGCTGATCAGCAGGTCGGAGGTCTGCTGCAGCTGGCGGGCCCGGTCTTCCTCACGCTCGCCTGCGCGCCAGTGCACAACCCCTTGGACCACCAGCCAGGCGCCGAACATGGCCAGCACCGCCACCAGGGCCAGGCCCCGCTTGCCGGGGGCATTGCTGTCGAGCACTTTGTCCAGAAACATGCCAACACCTCCGCCCGCGCGCTTCACACCCGGCCCCTGCCCGTTAGCGGACACGCATCACTGCGGTGTGTGCACCTCTTGCACTGCCAACTGGCGCCGGGCGCGGACAAGCGCCATCGTCGTGGTGCGCGCAGCGCTGCGTCAGCGTGTGGCAAACAAAAAGGCATCGATGTCCTCCACCGGCCCGGGCCGCCCAAACAAGTACCCCTGGAACCCCTCGCACCCATGCAGCCGCAAGAACCCCAGCTGCCCCGTCGTCTCCACCCCCTCTGCCACCACCTCCAGGTCCAGGCTCTTGGCCAGCGCCAGAATGGTCCGCACAATCGCCGCGTCGTTCGGGTCCGACAGCACGTCCCGCACGAAGCTCTGGTCGATCTTCACCTGATCCAGCGGCAGCCGCTTGAGGTAGGACAGGGATGAATAGCCGGTGCCGAAGTCATCCAGCGCAAACCCCACGCCTTCGCTCTTGAGCTGCACCATGCGGGCGATGGTGTCTTCGATGTCCCCCAGCAGCAGGCTTTCTGTGAGTTCGAGCTTGAGCCTTCGGGGGTCGGCCCCGTGCTCCCTCAGGGTCTGCAGCACTTCGGCCACGAAGCCTGGCTGGCGGAACTGGCGGGCGCTCACGTTCACCGAGATGGACAAATGCGCCGTCTCGATGTGCTGGCCCCAGCGCTGCAGCTGCGCGCAGGCGGTCTGCAGCACGTACTGGCCCAGTGGCAGGATGAGCCCGGTCTGCTCGGCCAGGGGGATGAAGTCGCCCGGGCTGATCATGCCGCGCTGGGGGTGGCGCCAGCGCACCAGGGCTTCGGCGCCCAGCAGGGTGGCCTGGTGGTCAACCACGGGCTGGTAGTGCACCAGCAACTCGCCCCGCGCCAGGCCCTGGCGCAGGTCGGCTTCCAGGTTGGAGCGGGCATTCACTGCGGCCTGCATGTCCGGGTCGAAGAAGCGCTGGGTGTTGCGCCCGGCGGCCTTGGCCTGGTACATGGCCAGGTCGGCGCGTTTCAAGAGTTCATCCACCGACAGGCGTTCGTCGCCAAAGAGGGTGATGCCGATGCTGGGGGTGCTGTAGTGCTGGGCGCCGTCGAGTTCGAAGGGCTGGTTCAGGTGGGCCAGCAGTTTCTCGGCCACGGTCTCGGCCTGGGCGGCGGCTTCGGCCAGGTCCGGGGACAGGGCTTCGAGCATGACGACGAATTCGTCGCCGCCGAAGCGGGCCACGGTGTCCGCCTCGCGCACGCTGCCCACCAGGCGGGCGGCGACCTGGGACAAGAGCTGGTCGCCCATGTCGTGGCCCAGGGTGTCGTTGAGGTCCTTGAAGTTGTCGAGGTCGATGAACAGCAGGGCGCCCAGGTTCCTGGTGCGCTGGCAGGCAGCGATGGAGCGCTGCAGGCGGTCGAGCAGCAGGCGGCGGTTGGGCAGGCCGGTGAGTGCGTCGTAGAAGGCCAGGCGCTCGATCTCTTGCTCTGCGCGCTTGCGGTCGGTGATGTCCATGGTGAAGCCATGGGAGACCACCGTGCCGTCCGGCTCGCGGTGCGGAATGGCATTCGTCATGTGCCAGCGGATGCTGTCATCTGGCATGCGCACGCGGTATTCGCACTGCCAGGGCACGAGCTTGCGCACCGAGGTGATGGCAGACTTCTGCACATGCGGCAAGTCTTCGGGCAGCACGCGCAGCATCAGCACTTCGTGGTCGGCCGTCACCTCGTGCGGCTCCACCCCCATGAACTCGCGCACCGCATCGCTGATGTACTGCACGCTGGTGGTGCCATCGGCATGCAGGCGGTACTCATAGATGAAGCCCGGAATGCGGCTGGCGATGCGCTGGATGAACAGCAGCTGCTCGCGCAGCTGTTCGGCCGCGCGGTGTTCGTCCGTCACGTCCTGCACCACGCCCATCACCACCTGCACGCCGTCGCGCGGCAGCGTGCGCTGCACGCGCGAACGCATCCAGCGCACCTCGCCGTCGGGCCGGCGCCAACGGTACTCCACGTCCAGGCCCTGGCCGCGCTCGCGCACCTTGTCGAACACGCCGCGGTCCTCAGGCAGGATGCCGCTCACGGCGCGCTCCGGGTCCACCCACTCCTGCTGCTCGAATCCCGCAATGTTGCACAGGCCGGGCGACCACAGCAGCACCGTCTCGCCCGGGTCCTCGATGCGGCGCCAGTGGCCTGCACGGGCCAGGCTTTCCATGGTGTTGAAGACGTCGGTCTGCTCGCGCAGTTCGCGGCGCACTTCTTCCAGCGCGTGCTCGGCGTTGGCCAGCGCGGCACGCAGGGTCTCGGCCTCGGTGGCGTCGCGCACCGTGACGACGATGCAATCGTTGGTCACGCGGCGTGCGGACAGGTCCCACGCCAGCAGCAGGCGGCCGGCTTCGCGCACGACCTGGCGGCACTCCAGTGGCGCCCCCACCCGCACCACGCCCTGCAGCTGGTCCAGCAACTGGGTGCCGGCCAGCAGGTCGAACACCTCACTCGCGTCAGCGCCGGCGTGGCGCACGGCGCCCAGCCCCGGCATGCGGCGCGCCGCTGCGTTGGCGGCCAGCAGCAGCAGACGGCCGCCCTGCAGCCGGAACTCCATCAACGCTACCGGCACCGCATCCACCAAGGCCTGCAGGCGCGCCTGCGCCATGGGCTCGATGGCCCCTTCGCCAGCGGGAGCCAGAAGGTCGGTCAGCAGTTCGGACGAAATCACGGTCGGTCGAAACCTCTGAGAGAAGGGGAGTCTGCGCACGCGAAACGGCACGGCGCAACGCCCTGGCGGCCACTGCGCCAGGCCATGTCACAGCATACAGGCAAGAGTATGTCAAAACGTAACGCCGGGGCAAACAGACGTGTAACCGCGTGAGGGGAAACCCCAGGGGGTTGAATGGCTGGCCTCACTGCATGTCCGAGACGTTAGAGCGCTACATACCCACGATGCGCCAGTACAGGTCAGCGACAGGGCATGCGGTTGTCGATCAGTGCCACTGACGCAGCCCCCTCATTTTTTATAGCCTCCAACCTGTCACTCTTGCCCCTACCCTGTCCCTACCCATCCGCGTAGCTTCTCCAAAGCTTGCCAAACGCTTGTGCATCAGCGATATTCGCAATTCACGAATAGCGAATTCACATCATCCATGGACCTCAAACCCCAAGACCTGCTGGTGCTGCTGAAGGTCGCAGCCCGCCCGCCCCAACGGTGGCCCTACGCCGCCCTGGGCGAGTCGCTGAGCATGAGCGCGTCGGAAGCGCATGCCAGCGTGAAGCGGGCCGTGGCATCAGGCCTCGCCGTGGCGCCGTCACGCGTCGAATGGTCACCGGTCCGGCCGAACCTGCTTGAGTTCATGCTGCATGGCGTGCGCTACGTCTGGCCGGCCACGATGGGCCCCGTCAAGCGCGGTGTCCCGACGGCATTCGGAGCCGAGCCGCTGGCCAGCCAGTTGACGGCCGCCCCCGGAGAGGCACCCGTGTGGGTGCATCCCGAGGGGAAGGCCAAGGGGCCCACGCTGTCACCGCTCTACCGCACCGCGCCACAGGCGGCTCTGGCCGACCCGTCGCTGCATCGCCTGCTGGCCTTGCTCGATGCCTTGCGCACAGGCAGGGCGCGCGAGCGCAACCTTGCGGCCCAACTCCTGGAAGCCGAACTGATGCGCTCACACGCTGAGGCACCCGATGCGGGCCGATGATCCGAATCTGCCGCAACTGCGCCAGATCGCCGAGGCACTGGGCGATCTGCGTGAACAAGTGGTGTTCGTCGGCGGCGCCGTCGCCGGCCTGCTGGTGACGGACCCGCTGGCCGACCCCGTGCGTGCCACCCGCGACGTCGACGCGGTAGTGAACGCCAGTCGAGCCCTGTTTTATCGCATCGAGAAAGCAGTGGCGCAGCGCGGTTTCGCGCGCGACATGGGCAGCGATGTGATCTGCCGCTGGGTGCACAAGGAGTCGGGCCTGCTGCTCGACCTGATGCCGGTACAGCCGGAGGTGCTGGGGTTCTCCAACCGCTGGTATCCGTATGCGGTCGAAAGTGCGGCGCCTGCGAATTTGGGGTCGGGGATCACGATTCGGCTGGTCAGCGCCGTGGCCTTCGTCGCCACCAAGCTGGAAGCCTTTGCAGGCCGTGGCGGGGGCGACTACCTGAGCAGCCACGACATCGAAGACGTGCTCAACATCGTCGATGGACGCGAGGAGCTGGCCGGTGAGATGGCTGTGGCGCCCGCCGCGCTGCGGCAGGCCGTGAGCGCAGCGTTGACTCAACTGCTGGCGAGCCCGGACTTCGCAAACGTGCTGCCAGGCTTGATTGCCGAGCCGGAGCGGTCTGGGTTGGTCCAGCAACGCCTGAAGGCCATGTGTCTGGGCGATGAGTTCGTCCAGCCTGGAAATTTCAGCGGATACCCTCCCCGTAATCTGTAGATGGTCCCAGGCCGCTGAAGCGGGCAAGAACGGATCACCTGCTGGCCGACATCTGGCGCATGAGCATTGAGGGCATCCGGCAGACGGTGTTGTCTTTCATAGATGCCGAGAACATCGGGATTTTTCACTGCAGTTCAAAGGCGGGCTCCAAGCGATGGCCAGATCAACGAAAATGCGCTTCGGTCCACAACAGCCCCTCCCCAAAGCATCGGCAGGGCTGACGGCCATCGAAAATCCCTGGCAATGCAAGACCAAGAAATAGCTGGTTAAGTTGTTGAACACACAAGACAAATCCCAAACACCCGCAGGGGAGCAGGACCTCGCCGGTCATACCCCGATGATGCAGCAATATTTAGCGCTCAAGGCCGGGTACCCCGACACGCTGCTGCTCTACCGCATGGGCGACTTCTACGAAGTCTTCTGGCAGGACGCCGAGAAGGCGTCGCGCCTGCTCGATATCACGCTCACGCAGCGTGGCCAGTCGGGTGGCCAGCCGGTGTTGATGGCGGGGGTGCCGTTTCATGCGCTCGAGAACTACCTGGCGCGCCTGATCAAGATGGGCGAGTCGGTGGCCATTGCCGAGCAGGTGGGCGAGGTCGGCGCGGCCAAGGGCCCGGTGGAGCGCAAGGTGGTGCGCGTGGTCACGCCCGGCACGCTGACCGACACCGAGCTGCTGCCCGACAAATCCGAATCGCTGCTCATGGCCGTGCACCAGGCGCCGCGCGCGCGCTGCGGCTTGGCCTGGCTGAGCGTGACGCAGGGCCGCGTGTACCTGGCCGAATGCGCGCACGACGAGCTGGGCGGCTGGCTGGCGCGTGTGGCGCCCAGCGAGCTCATCTACAGCGCCGGTGTGACCGAGCGCTTCGAGCAGCAACTGCAGGTGCTGCGCCAGGGCGGCGCCTTCACCTGCCCCATGAGCCCGCGGCCCGACTGGCAGTTCGACAGCGCCCTGGGCGAGCGCAAGCTGCTGGAGAACCTGGGCGCGGCCAGCCTGCAGGCCTGGGGCGCGCAGGACTTGGGCGAGGCGCACGCCGCCGCCGCGGGCCTGCTGGCCTATGCCGAGCACACGCAGGGCCGCACGCTCACGCACGTGCACAGCGTGCAGGTGCAGCGCGGCGACGATCTGATCGACCTGCCTGCCACCACGCGCCGCAACCTCGAACTGGTCAAGACCCTGCGCGGCGACGATGCGCCCACCCTCTTCTCCCTGCTCGATACCTGCATGACCGGCATGGGCAGCCGCCTGCTCAAGACCTGGCTGCTGGAGCCCCAGCGCGACCGCGACCAGGCGCGCCAGCGGCTGTCGGCCACCACGGCACTGCGCGGCGATGCGCATGGGGCCGGCGGGGGCAGCGGCCCGTGGTCGCTGCTGCGCGGCGAACTGAAGGGCGTGAGCGATGTGGAGCGCATCACCGCCCGCATCGCGCTGCGCCAGGTGCGCCCGCGCGAGCTGGTCGCCTTGTGCAAGACGCTACAAAAATCAGAGCACCTTGCGCTTTCCGGGCAGGCGCCAGAGCCCTATTTGATTCAGATCTTCAGCCACCTGCACCCGCCCGAGGGCTGCACCGCGCTGCTGTGTGCGGCCATCGACGAGGAGCCCGCGGCCCTGGTGCGCGACGGCGGTGTGATCGCCAGCGGCTTCGACACCGAACTCGATGAGCTGCGCGCCATCCAGACCAACTGCGATGCCTTCTTGCTCGACCTGGAAACGCGCGAAAAAGCCCGCACCGGCATCCCCAACCTGCGCGTGCAGTTCAACAAGGTGCATGGCTTCTACATCGAGGTGACCAGCAGCCATGTGGACAAGGTGCCCCATGATTACCGCCGCCGCCAGACCCTGAAGAACGCCGAGCGCTTCATCACGCCCGAGCTCAAGACTTTCGAGGACAAGGCGCTGTCGGCCAACGAGCGCGCCCTGTCGCGCGAAAAATGGCTGTACGAGCAGATCCTGGACCAGTTGCAGCCCCACGTGCCCGCCCTCACCCGACTGGCCCAGGCCCTGGCCGCGCTGGACGTGCTGTGCGCCCTGGCCGAGCGCTCGCTCACGCTCAACTGGTGCGCGCCCCAGTTCGTGCCCGAGCCCTGCATCGAGATCGAAAACGGCCGCCACCCGGTGGTCGAGGCCCGCCTTGCCGAAACATCGAGCGGCAGCTTCATCGCCAACCACACGCGCCTGAACGCCAACACGCGCATGCAGATCATCACCGGCCCCAACATGGGCGGTAAGAGCACCTACATGCGGCAGGTGGCGCTCATCGTGCTGTTGGCGTGTATCGGCAGCCACGTGCCCGCGTCGCACTGCCGCCTGGGGCCCATCGACGCCATCCACACCCGCATCGGTGCGGCGGACGACCTGGCCAACGCGCAGTCCACCTTCATGCTGGAGATGACCGAGGCCTCGCAGATCCTGCATGCCGCCACGCCGCACAGCCTGGTGCTGATGGACGAGATCGGCCGGGGCACCAGCACCTTCGACGGCCTGGCGCTGGCCAGCGGCATCGCCACGCACCTGCACGACAAGACGCGCGCTTTTGCCCTGTTCGCCACGCACTACTTCGAGCTGACCGAGCTGCCCGCCAAGGCGCGCCACGCCATCAACATGCATGTGAGCGCCACCGAGTCTGGTGCGGACATCGTGTTTCTGCACGAGATTCAGCCCGGCCCGGCCAGCCGCAGTTACGGTATCCAGGTGGCCAAGCTGGCGGGCATGCCGTCGCCGGTGTTGCACCATGCCCGCCATGCGCTGGCCGCGCTGGAAGAGCGCGCGGGCGAGAACGACCTGCAGGTGGATTTGTTCGCCACGCCGGAGGCGCCCGAGGGCGCGGGCGCAAGCCCCATCGAAGCAGCCCTCGCCGGCATCAACCCCGATCAGCTGAGCCCGCGCGAGGCGCTGGACGCGCTCTACCAACTCAGGAAAATGCTGGCTATTTGAGCGTAAATGCCACCTGCCGCATGTCTGGCGTGCGCTACCAGCTATTATTTCAATAGCAATTCATTGAAAACTGCGCCAGCGCCGTGCTGCGCGCAGGGCCTTGCACAGGCCATGCACCAACCTGGAGCGCAAGCCGGACTAAACTTGCGGGTTCCCCCACCACCGACCCACCATCTGCTCCATGACGTATTGCGTCGCCATCAAACTCAACGCCGGGCTGGTTTTCCTGTCCGATTCCCGTACCAACGCCGGCCTGGACCAGATCAGTTCTTTTCGCAAGATGATGGTCTATGAGAAGGCGGGCGACCGCTTCATGGTGCTGCTGTCGGCCGGCAACCTGTCCATCTCCCAATCGGTGCGCGAAATCTTGCAGACCGAGCAGCTCAAGGACGGAGACTCGGGCGAGACCATCTCCATCTGGAACGCCAAGAGCATGTTCGACGCCGCCCGCGTGCTGGGCGCCGCGGTGCGCCACGTGCACGAGCGCGACGGCCTGGCGCTCAAGCGCTCGGGCGTGGACTTCAACGTGTCGATGGTGTTCGGCGGCCAGATCAAGGGCGAGGGCATGCGCCTGTTCCAGGTCTACTCGGCCGGCAACTTCATCGAGGCCACGTCCGAGACGCCGTACTTCCAGGTGGGCGAGTCCAAGTACGGCAAACCCGTGCTCGACCGCGTGCTCACGCCCGAGACCCCGCTGGACGAAGCCGCCAAGTGTGCGTTGGTGTCCATGGACAGCACGCTCAAGTCCAACCTGTCCGTCGGCCTGCCGCTGGACCTGGTGGTGTACGAGGTGGACAGCTTCTCCACCTCCAAGGTGGTCTGCATCGACGAGCACAACCCGTACTTCCGCATGCTGCACGACAGCTGGGGCCAGAAGCTGCGCGAAGTCTTCGACAGCATCGAGGACCCGGCCTGGGGCGGCGGCGCCACCAGCGTGCCCATCATGGTGACGCCTGCGCGCAGCAAGCCGCTCAAGAAGATCACCACCCACCTGGACAAGCTCATCTGAACGGTAGCGTGCCGGGCCGCTCCGGCCGGCCCGCGCGCACTTCTCCCGCCCTTGCGGGCGGGCATCTCCCATTCATGCTCCCCATCGTTTTCTCGCACGCCAACAGCTTCCCGGCGAGCACCTACCGCGTCCTGTTCAAGCACCTCAAGGCCCGCGGGTTCGATGTGCATGCCGTGGACCGCTACGGCCACGACGCGCAGTATCCCGTCACCAACAACTGGCCGCACCTGGTGCAGCAACTGGCCGACTTCGCCACGCCCCACGTGCAGCGACTGGGCGAGCCGGTGTTCCTGGTGGGCCACTCCCTGGGCGGTTTTCTCAGCGTGATGGCCGCCGCACGCCACCCTGAACTGGTGCGGGGCGTGCTGCTGATCGACTCGCCCCTGCTGGGCGGCTGGAAGGCCAACGCCGTGGGCGTGGCCAAACGCACGCAGGTGGTGGGCTCGATATCGCCCGGCAAGATCAGCCGGCAGCGGCGCTTCAGCTGGGCCAGCACCGACGAAGCGCTGGAGCACTTTCGCAAGAAGAAAGCGTTTGCGCGCTGGGACCCGGAGGTGTTGCACGATTACGTCACCCACGGCCTGGTGGACCACGATGGAAAGCGCGTGCTGGGCTTTGATCGCGCCGTGGAGACTGCCATCTACAACACGCTGCCGCACAACCTGGGGCGCTTGCTCAGCGCCCATCCGCTGATGTGCCCGGCGGCCTTCATCGGCGGACGCGATTCGGAGGAGATGAAGCAGGTCGGCATGGCCATGACGCTGCGCATCACCGAAGGCCGCACGATGATGCTGGACGGCAGCCACCTGTTCCCCATGGAGCAGCCGGTGGCCACGGCGGCCGCCATCGAGGCGGCGCTGCTGAACCTCGCATCGCTGAACCAGTGACGTCGGTGAAATGAAAATTGTGAACTGACGGCGATATAACACCAAAACAGACGGTAAAAGCACAGAAAAGGCATTGCAGTCTCTGTAAAAACAGGGGGCGCGAATAAGGGGTGCATCCTCTACACTGGGGGTTTGTTACAGCGTGATACAGACAACATGCCTGCACAGAATCCTCTGGTGGCCCGACTGCCAGCATTGACCTTCGCCCTGCTGGCTGCCTTCCTGGTAGCCACCGCAGTGCGCACATACAACTACACCACCATTGCCATCGTCACGGCATCGGTGCTCATGTTCGCGTGCTGCTGGGCCAGTGCCACGCATTTGCTGGGCGCCCGGCCGGCGCTGCAGTTCATGCTGATCGCCGTGGGCCTGGGCTGGTTCGCAGAGCAGATGGGCAGCACGCACGGCTGGTTCTTCGGGCACTACACGTACACCGAGGTGCTGGGGGCCCGGCTCGTCAATGTGCCCATCGTCATCCCCATGATGTGGTTCTCGCTGACCTACGCCGGCTATGTGATCAGCAACCTGATCGTCTGGCAGTCGCCGGTGGACGGCGCGCCGGGGCTGGGCAATGCCGCCATGCTGTCGTTTCTGGCGGCGATGATCGTCACCGCGTTCGACCTGGGCGCCGACCCGTACCTTGTCTACACCCTGAAGGCCTGGATCATGGCCAAGACCGATGGCGCCTGGTTCGGCGAAACCGTGCAGGGCTTTTTCGGCTGGGTGTTCGTCGCGTTCTGCATCATCTTCAGCTTTCGCATGTCGGTGCGCAAACTTCCGCTTCGGCCCAGCAGCCCCTTTCTGCGGCGCCACGCGCTGGTCCCGCTGGCCATCTACGCGTGCGGCATGGTGTTCCAGATGATCCTGGGCAACCCGGTGGAGATCCGCTCGATCGCGCCGTTTGCCATGGGCATACCACTGCTGTGCGCGGTCGCCGGCTTTCAGCGCTGGCGCGCACCTTCATCAGGAACTGGCGCATGAACACTGCCACCATCACCATCGACACCCCTGCCCCCGCCACCCGCGTGCCCCCTCTTCCCGAGGCCGAGCTGGCCGGCATGCAGCACCACGCCGACCCGTTGGCAGACCAGACGGTCGCCGACATGCTGGGCCCGTGGCCGCCCGGCACCGTCGATGCCGACGCCGAGCAATGGAAGCGCCTGGACACGGTGAACATCCTGCTGGGCCAGTGGGCGGACAACGCGGGCATTGCGCAGTGGACCGTTGCGGTGGGCCCGGTGCACGGCACCGTGGGCGGCAAGCCTGTCAGTGGCTATGTGGACCAGGCCATGGCCGACGCGCTGAACCACTACGTGCGCACCGCCCAGGCCTTGCCCGACTGGGCCGACCCCCGCAAGATCGAGCGCGCCGAAAAACTCTTCATGGAGCACGGCGCGCTGTCGTGCATCCTGCTGTTTTGCGCCAGCCTGCCCGAGTGCTACGTGATCCCGGATTTGTCGGCCGTGCTGCACACTGCAGGGCAACTGGAGCAGAACACCGAGTACCGCATCCGCTCCACCGCCGCGATGATCTTCCCGGTGATGCTGCACGGCGGCATGAGCGAGCGTGGCGCGGGCGTGGCCCAGGTGCTCAAGGTGCGGCTGATCCACGCCACCATTCGCAACCTCATCCTGCATGGCAGCCCGCAGAGCGCCGTGGCCCACCTGCGCTCCGGCCAGGACAGCGTGGTGCCCCCTACCGCGCTTCCGCCCGGCGCCCGCGTGACGATGTTCCAGATGCTGCACGCGCGCGGCTGGGACGTGGCCGACGACGGCCTGCCCTGTAACCAGGAAGAGCTGGCCTACACGCTGCTGACCTTTGGCTATGTGTTTCTGCGCAGCCTGCACAAGCTGGGCATCGGCCTGCCCCGCCACGATGAAGAGGCCTACCTGCACACCTGGAACGTGGTGGGCCATGTCCTCGGTATCGAGCGCTCGCTGATGGTCGACACCATGGAGCATGGCAAGGTGCTGATGGCGCAGATGCAGGCGCGCGGGCGCGCAGACCCCATCGCACCCGACCCGCGCCCCGCCCTGGGCCAGGCGCTGATGCAGACCATGGCCAAGTACCTGCCCTGGGACATCATCAAACCGTTCCCCCGGCTCATGACCCGCTACCTCTGCGGGAGCGCAACGGCCAGCGACTTGGGGCTGACCCAGCCCGTGCCGTGGTCGTCCGCGCTGCTGTTCTGGGTGGTGCTGACCGTGGCCCGCGTGCTCGATGCGGTGGCACGCCTGGTGATGCCGCGGTTTTCGCTGGTGCGCGCGCTCACCCGGGTGCTGGGCTACCACTTCATGAGCCATGTCCTGATGAGCCAGACACGGCCGCTGCAATTGCCCACCGAGCTGCTCAACCAGGTCGACGACGTGGTCCATGCATGGAGCGACGACCCGCACGCGCCGCGGTGGCTCAACCGCCTGGAAGACCGGCTCACCACCCGCGGCAGCTGGAGCCCGGGCCTGGGTCGGGCGCAGAAGATGCAGGCCACGGGCTCCGCGCAGGCTCAGCGATCCGCGTGACCGGGGCCCCGATACTGATGGACCTGCTGCTGTACACCCTCCTGATGCCGGCCCGGCTCTGGCGCGCGCACGCAGGCTTTCTATCGACCCTGCTGTGCCTGCTCGTACCCATGGCCCTGCCGCTGCAGGTGCAGGCCGACGAGCCCCTGGTGCTCACGCAGACGAGGCCCCAGGTGAATGCCTGGGAGGCCATCACGCTCAAGGCCGACACCACGTACAGCCTCTCGGTCGAGGACATGCTCGCGCGCCTGGACGAGTTCGAGGCGCCCGCCCAGCGCGGGGGATCACTGGGTGTGCACAAGGCGGCGATGTGGCTGCGCATTCCCGTCGTTGCGCCCGAGTCGCTGCGCACCCCCTGGGTGGTCGATCTGGGCTACAGCTCGCTGCAGGCCGAGATCTACCTGACCCGCGGTGGCCAGGTACTGCAGAAGGTGAGCACCCGCCAGCCGGGCGAGGGGCAACTGTCCAGCCGCACCCCTGCGATGGCGTTCGACCTGCAGGCCGGGCAGCCGTACGACCTGCTCATCCGGGTGCAGGCCACGGGGCCGCTGATCCTGCCCATCACGGTGGGGGAGATGCCCTACCAGATGCATGCAGCCCTCAGTGAGCAGATGCTGCAGGGCCTGCTCAACGGGCTGGCGTTCTTCCTGCTCGCGTACAGCCTGGTCCAGTGGGTCACGCAGCGCGACCGGATGTTCGGCTTCTATGCGCTGGTGGTGGTGGGCAGCGCGATTTTTTCGCTGCAGTTCTTCGGCCTGGGGGCCCAGTTTTTGTGGCCGAACAATGTGTGGATGGGCCGGTATGCAGGCCTGGCAGCAGGGCTGATGGCCCTGGCGGGCTCGTTCCTGTTCCTGGGCCACACGCTGGCCGGCGACACACCGCACAGCCGGTACGCGCGCACCATGCGGGCCGGCGCGGCGATCACTGCAGCGGTCTGCGCTGCACTGGTGCTGGGCTGGGTGAGCGTGCCCTTCGGCATCGCGTACATGAGCCTGGCAGGCGCCCTGCCCTCCCTCATCAGCCTGCCCGCCGCCATCACGCGGGTGCGGCACAAAGACCCGATCGGCGCCACCTTGCTGGCGGCATGGATCGCGTTCGGCGTGGCCGCCGCGGTCATGGTGTGCCTGGTCCAGGGCTGGGTGCCAGCGAACTTCTGGACGCTGCATTCGTTCCAGTTCGGCGCCACGCTGGACATGCTGCTCTTCTTTCGCGTGCTGGGCCTGCGCGCCAACGCGGCCCAGGCACGCGCCGTGGAAGCCATGCAGGAGCGCGATCTGATGCGCTCGCTGGCCCACACCGACCACCTCACCGGCCTGAGCAACCGGCGCGGCCTGCAGCATGCGCTGCATTCCGCGCTGGCGCAGTGCTCCGAGCAGCGGCTGGTGGCGCTCTACCTCATGGACCTGGACGGGTTCAAACCCGTCAACGATGCGCACGGCCACGACGTCGGCGACGACCTGCTGGTGGCCGTGGGCCACCGCCTGCAGCGCAGCGTGCGCCACCACTCGGACATGGTGGCCCGGCTGGGTGGCGATGAATTCATCATCATGGCGCAAGGCCTGGAAACGCCGGAGCAGGCGCATGAGCTGGGGCAGGCACTGCTGCGCGCCTTCGAGCAGCCCTTCCAGCTGAGCCACCTCCAGCTGCACGTGGGGCTCACGGCGGGCTACGCCATCGCGCCGCTGGACAGCGAAGACCCGCTGGGGCTGATCCGGCTGGCCGATGCGGCCATGTACACGGGCAAGCAAAACGGCAAACGCTCGGTCCGCCGCGGCAGCAACGAACTGGCGCCGTCCGTTTGAGCAGCGTCAGCCACGCCACCCCACACACCAAGCCCCTGCTGCCCTCCTATACTGCCTGAGCGTCCATCCACCCCATGTGCACCGCCTTCCTTTTGCTACCGTGGCAACGGTTGCCAGCCCTCCTCAGGCGCTGGCTGGCAGGCTGTGTTCTGCTGCTGGTGGCCTTGTGGTGCCACAGCGGCTGGGCGCAGGGCGACGGCACCAGCGGCCGCATCCTGCTGCGCGATGACGTGCACTCGCACGAGGCCTGGCCCGCAGTCACCATCCTGAACGATGCGTCCCGCGTGCTGTCGGTGAACGATGTCATGGCGCGGACCGCCGAGTTCGCCGCGCCCCCGCGCAGCAGCGGCACGCTGGGCGTGCGCACCGATGCGGTGTGGGTGCGCGTGCCGGTCACCGTGGCGCCCAGCTCCGACGGCACCTGGGTGCTGGACATCGACTACCCCGTGCTGCAGCGCATCGAGGTCTACCTGACCCATGGGGGCCACGTGACCCAGCAGGCCACTCTCGGCAGCCTGCAGCCGTTCTCGCAGCGCCCGCTGCGCACCCGCACGCATGCCCTGCCGCTCCTGATGCAGCCGGGCCACCACTACGACCTGCTGCTGCGCGTGGAGACCACCGGCGCGATGGTGCTGCCCATCACGCTCAACAAGCCCACCGCATGGCACAGCGCCGCCATGAACGAGCAGATGCTGCAGGGCATCCTGACCGGCCTGGCGCTGTGCCTGTTGATCTACAGCCTGGCGCAGTGGATCAACCTGCGGGACATCCTGTTCCTGCAGTACGCGCTGCTCATCACCGGCAGCACGCTCTTTTCGCTGCACCTGTTCGGCCTGGGATCGCAGTACCTCTGGCAGGACAACATCTGGCTCGAGCTGCATGCCGCAGGCCTGTCGGCGCTGATGGCCACCTGCGGGTCGTTCCTCTTCATCAGCCAGGCCCTCGTGGGCCACCGGCCGCAAAGCCGGCTGCTGCGCGCCATGCGGGCCGGCGGGGTGCTGTGCGCGCTGCTGGCCGTGGTGCATGCGCTGGACGTGCTGAGCACCGCGGCCATCGCCGCCGTGGTGAGCATCCTCGGGCTGGTCCCGGCGCTCATGGGCATCCCCGGCGCCGTGCGCCGCGCGCGGCAGGGCGACCCGGTGGGCACCAGCCTGCTGCTGGCCTGGCTGATCTACTTTGCCGCAACCGCCACGGTGATCGGCGTCATCCGCGGCTGGGTGCCGGTGAACTTCTGGACCATGCACTCGTTCGGCTTTGGCGCCACGCTGGACATGCTGCTGTTCATGCGGGTGCTGGGGGTGCGCACCAAGGCGCTGCGCACCGAGGCCATCGACGCCAACCGCGAACGCGATGCCATGCGCTCCCTGGCCCACACCGACCCGCTCACCGGGCTGCCCAACCGGCGCGGGCTGAACATCGCGCTGGCCTCGGCCCTGCCCCGCTGCGGCCCCGACAAGCTGCTCGCGGTGTACGTGATGGACCTAGACGGCTTCAAGCCCGTCAACGACCGGCACGGCCACGATGTGGGCGATGAGCTGCTGGTGGCCGTCACGCGCCGCCTGCAGGGCCACCTGCGGCAAAGCGACGTGGTGGCGCGTCTTGGCGGCGACGAGTTCGTGGTGATGACGGGCGACCTGGGCAATGCGCAGCAGGCCCATGAGCTGGGGCACAAGCTGCTCGATGCCTTCCGCTCGCCGTTCTCGCTGGGGCATTTGCAGGTCTCCGTCGGACTGACCATCGGCTACGCCCTGGCGCCGGAGGACACCAACGACGCCGTGGGCCTGCTCAAGCTCGCCGATGCAGCGATGTACAGCGGCAAGCAGGGCGGCAAGTTCTGCCTGCGCCGCAACACGGGCGATCTGGCGTTGTCGTCATCCTGACCTGACTCCAGGCGGGCCCTTGATGGCTGCCTCTCTGAGCGTGGCCTTCGTGCACAAAGGCCTGTCCCTGTCCCTTGCATGTGCTGCATGGTCGCACCGGTCATTCAGAACTAGTCAAAAAACCCTAGCTGCGATAAACACGGGGCTCCATTTACTCTGGAGGACCGTTCGCCATGCCCCATCGCAAGAGCCCTGCCCGTCATGCCAAGGATGAACGCATCGCACTTTACAGGTCGCACGCCGCATTGAATACGGCTGCCGTGGTCGCCGCCGACGGCGCTGGTGAAGCCATGTCGTGGGAGGCCATCGCCGAACTCGAATACCACATCGTCGGGCGCGTCGTGCTGCCGTCCGACCGCAGCTACGAGAAGGACCGGCAGGAATCGAACCCCGCGTTCCAGGCCTACCCCCAGGTCATCGTCTACTGCCTGTGCGAAGGCGACGTGCTCGAATGCCTGGCCGTGGCGCGCAAGTACCGGCTGTGGGTGGCGGTGCGCAGCGGCGGCCACAGCACGGCGGGCTATTCGGTCAACAGCGGCATGGTGATCGACATGAGCGGCATCGCGGGCGTCACGCTCGACCCGCTGGCCAAGCGTGTTCACGTGCTGCCAGGCACCGACTTCGATACCTTCAACGGCGCCATGAAGGGCACCGGCTGGCACGTGCCCACCGGCGCCTGCGGCAATGTGCGCGTGGGCGGCTTCGTGCAGGGCGGCGGCTACGGCTACACGTCGCGCGCCTTCGGCATCCAGAGCGACGTGGTGGAATCGTTTCGCGTGGCGCTGGCCAGCGGGAAGATCGTGCTGGCCAGCGCGGCCGAGAACCCCGAGCTGTACTGGGCGATGCGCGGAGGCACGGGCGGCAACTTCGGCGTGCTGCTGCAGGTGACCTACCGCATGGTGCGCCTGGACGACGTCTGGGCCTGGGCCATCAGCTGGGACGAGGCCCATGCCGCCGACGTGCTCACGCTCATGCAGCGCGACTTCATGAAGACCGGCGCGCCCGATGCGCTGGGCTACATGATGAACCTGGGGCTTCAGAACAACGTGCCGGTGTACATGGTGCAGGGCATGTTCTGCGGCACCCGCGAGGCCGGCCTGCAGGCCATTGCGCCCCTGCTGGCCGTCCCTAGCGCACAGCTGCTGGTCGACAAGTCGGGCAGCTACCCGGCCATGAACACCTGGCTGGAGGACCATCCCTACAGCCTGCCCGACAACCTGCCCAATGGCGTGGCAGAGTCCAAGGCCAGCGGGTACATCAGCACGCGGCTGTCCAAGGCAGACTGGCAGCGCATCATCGACTACTTCAAGACCTCGCCCAACCCCTGGTCGCTGGCGTACCTTGAGCCCTACGGCGGGGCCATCAACCGCTACCCGGTGGGGGACAGCGCCTTCATCCACCGCAACGCGGATGCCGACCTGGTGGTGGACGTGTTCTGGCGCAACCCTGCCGAGCGGGCCCAGATGGAGGCATGGCTTGCGGGCTTCATGAAGCTGGTCAAGCCCTTCCTGAACGGGCACGTTTACCAGAACTACCCGGACGGCAGCCTGGCGAACTTTGCCGAGGCCTACTGGGGGCCCGCCTACCCGCGTCTTCGCAAAGTGAAGGCGCAGTACGACCCGACCAACTTCTTCCACTTCGCGCAGAGCATCGCGCTGCCGGACTAGAGTGCCGGTTCCCACCAGGGCCCGGCGCCCTGGTGTGGCACGGCGATGGCACCGACCGGGGCCGCACGCCCGCCAGTCACCCAACCCATCGGCCAATTAGCAAACCAGCCGATCAGCCGATCAGCCGATCAGCCGATCCATCATTCCGCAGTCCGTCAATCCGTGTCGGCGTAATGCAGGCGACCCTTGCCCGCGCGCTTGGCGCTGTACATGGCCTGGTCGGCGCGGTTCATGAGTTCGTCGATGTGCCCTTCCAGCGGGGGGCAGATCGCCACACCGATGCTGGCGCCGATGACCAGGTCCCGCCCCTCCACCTGCATCGGCTGCTGCAGCGCATGCAGCAGCCGGTGGCCGATGGTGTCCGTCACATCGCGCGTGACTTCGTGCTCCAGCATGACCAGGAACTCGTCACCTCCCAGCCGCGCCATCGTGTCGCCCAGGCGCACGGTGCTGGCAATGCGCTGCGCCACGATGCGCAGCACCTCGTCGCCGGCGCGGTGGCCTTCGGTGTCGTTGACGCCCTTGAAGCCGTCCAGGTCGATGAACAGCAGCGCCACGGAGGCCGCGTTCTGCCGGGCGGCGTCCAGCGCCTTCTCCAGCTGCTGTTGAAACGCCGCCCTGTTGAACAGGCCGGTGAGCGAATCGTGGTGGGCCAGGTAGTGCTGCTGGCGCGCGATCTCGATCTTGGCGGACACGTCTTCGACCAGCGCCATGATCGATGTGACCTGGCCATCCGCATCGGTCAGCGCCGAGTTGAACCACTCGCAATGCACCTCGGTGCCGTCGTCGCGCAGGAACGAGGTTTCGGCCCGGTTCTGTGACTCCTGCCCTGACTGCAGGCGCTGCAGGGCCAGCAGCAGGCTGGTGTCGGCAGGCGAGAGGTGTAACAGCTCGGGCAGCAGTTGCCCTTCCAGACCCGCCACATGCACCCAGCCCATGAGCTGCACGGCACGCTGCGAACAGTGCAGCAGCCGCAGGTTGTGGTCCATCTCAAAGACCGACAGCGGGCTGTTCTCCATGTGCGACGACAGGCGCTGGTTGGCGGCCCGCAGCGCATCCATGGCGACCTGCAGTTCATGCACGTCGAGCGCGGTGGTGATGAAGCCTTCGATGGAGCCCTCGGCGTTGTGCCATGGCGTGAGGCAGATGGTGCGCCACTCGTCAAACCCATACGGCGTGCGCAGAAGTCGCTGGTACTGCACCCGCTCGCCCGACAGCACGCGGGCCACGAAAGGCATGAAAGCGGTGACAGCCGCATCACCGTACATCCTGGTCAGCGACCTGCCCACCAGTTGCTCGGGCACCGTGCCGAACCAGCGCGCGTACTCATCGTTGACATACAGCATGGTGAGGCTGCGGTCCACCACCGCCATGGTGGCTCCAGCGCTGCGCGTGATCACATCCAGCAATTCGCCCTTGGACAGGCTGTGGCCAGGGGCGATGGCCCGATAGTCGGACAACTCTGGATCGTCTTGCTTCATGCGGCGAAAGCCCCAGCGGGCAGGGTCATCGGTGGAACGCCCCGCGCGCCAGTCCTCCAGAAAGGTCACCGCCGCGCGCCTCGGCCCCTGCGCCGAGCGGCAGGGTGTGCCGTCAGCTTATCACTTTCGTTCTATAACCAATCCATCCGGATGCGCAAAGTCATTCCGCCCACTGCACCCAGCCCGTCCAGGCGGTCACCAGCACGATGATGCCGAAGACGATGCGGTAGTACGCAAAAGGCACGAAGCTGTGGCTGCTGATGTAGCGCAGCAGCCAGCGCACGCACAGCCAGGCGCTGATGAACGAGAACACCAGCCCGACCGCGAACATCGGAATGTCGGCCGCCGACAGCAGCGCGCGCTCCTTGTACAGGCTGTACACCCCGGCCCCGATCAGCGTGGGGATGGCCAGGAAGAACGAGAAGTCCGTGGCGGCCTTGCGCGACAAGCCCAGCAGCATGCCACCGATGATGGTCGCGCCGCTGCGGCTGGTGCCCGGCACCATGGCCAGGCACTGCACCAGGCCGACCTTGAGCGCATCGAGCGGCGTCATCTCGTCCACCGTCTGGATGCGCGTGGCGGCGGGCGAGCGGCGCTCGGCCCACAAAATGATGAAGCCGCCCAGGATGAAGGTGCTGGCCACCACGACGGGCGTGAACAGGTGCTCCTTGATCATCTTGCCGAACAGCAGGCCCAGCACCACCGCCGGCAGGAAGCCGATGAACACGTTGAGCGCGAACCGCTGGGCCTGGCGCTCGGTGGGCAGGGCCACCAGCGTGTCGCGGATCTTTTGCCAGTACACCAGGATGACGGCGAATATGGCGCCCGTCTGGATGGCGATGTCGAACACCTTGGCCTTGGCGTCGTCGAACCCGAGCAGCGAGCCCGCCAGGATCAGGTGCCCCGTGGAGGAAATGGGCAGGAACTCGGTCAGGCCCTCGACCACGCCCATGATGGCGGCCTTGGCCAGCAATAGAACGTCCACGCGCACTCCTTAAGGAAAATTTAATTCAAATATGCCTCTACCGCTTGCCAGGCAAGCGCTAGCAGCTATCAAAACAGGAGTATATGCGCAGCGGGCTGCCGCCCTTCAGGGCCGCGCCTGTGCAGACGCCTGCTGAGGCGTCTGTGCCGATGCCTGCCACGGCGACTGCCACCCGCCGCCCAGGGCCTGCACCAGCGTCACCGCCGCCAGCTGGCGGTTGACCTGCAGCTGCAGCAGCGCACGCTGTGCGGACAGCGCCGAGGCCTGGGCCGTCACCACCTCGGTGTAGCCCACCTGCCCTTCGCGGTAGCGGTTGAGCAGCTGCTGCGCCGTGCGCTCCGCCGCGGCCACCGCCTCACGGCGCAGCGGCTCCTGCTCCTGCAAGGTGCGCAGCACCGTGAGCTGGTCTTCCACCGTCTGGAACGCTGTGAGCACCGTCTGGCGGTAGACCGCCACCCGGCCCTCGCGCGCGGCCTGGGCTTCTTCCACCCGGGCGGCGGTGGCGCCCGCATCGAAGATCGTCTGCGCCACTGACAGGCCGAGCGACCACACCAGTGTGGATGCCTTGAACAAATCGGCCACGCTGCTGCCGCCACTGCCCACCGACCCGCCCAGACTCAGGCCCGGGAAATACGCCGCACGCTGAATGCCGATCTGCGCATTGGCCGCCGCCACCGCGCGCTCGGCCGCTGCGATGTCGGGCCGGCGTTGCAGCAGCGTCGATGGCACGCCCAGCGGCACATCGGGCACCTGGGCCGACCACTGCGCGCGCGGCAGCGAAAAATCGGCCGGCGCGCGCCCGGTCAGCACGGCCAGCGCATGCTCGAAGCGGGCGCGGTTCTGCCGCACGGTAGCCAGGTCCGCTCGGGCGTTGGCCAGCTGGGTCTGCGCCTGCAGCACGTCGGTCTGCGCCACCACGCCCGCGCTGTAGCGGTTGCGGGCGATCTGCAGGCTGCGCTCGTAGCCGTCCACCGTGGCGTCCAGCAGCTCGATCTCCGCATCCGCCTCGCGCAACTGAAAGTACGCCGAGGCCAGCGTGCCCACGGCCGACAGGCGCGCTGAAGCCAGGTCGGCCTCGCTCGCTTGCGCGCTGGCCTGGGCGCCGGTGACGCCGCTTTGCAGGCGCCCCCACAGGTCAGGCGCCCAGTCGACCCCCAGCGATGCCTGGGTGGTCAGGCCCGAGCGCGCAGCGCCCTCGCCCCCGTTGCGCGTGGCACCGCCCGACAGGCTCACCGACGGGAACAGCCCCGCCCGCTGCTGGCGCACCACGGCCTGCGCCTGCGCATAGGCCGCCACGGCGGCGGCGATGTTCTGGTTGGACAGCTGCACCTGCTCGGCCAGGCGGTTGAGCTCGGCGTCCTGAAACAGCTCCCACCACGGGCCGCGGTCCAGCGCGTCGGCGGGCGCTGCCGGGGCCCAGGTGGCACCGGCTTCCTTGAACGCGGCGGGCACCGCCATGTCGGGCTGCTGATAGGGCGGCGTGACCGAGCACGCCGACAGCAGCGCGGCGGCGGCCAGCACCAGTGCCAGCGTCGTGGGTCGGGCCGTGGGGAGCCGAGCGGCGTGTGCGCCGGGTGTGAACGGGGCGTGGAGGTAGGTCATGGGCACCGATCAGGTGGCCGTGCCGGGGGCACCGGCGCGGCTCAGATGTTGTTCGTTGGGAGCGGGCGTGCGCAGCTTGTCGAGCAGCACGTACACCACGGGGGTCGTCAGCAAGGTCAGCAACTGGCTGGCGATGAGCCCGCCGATGATCGCCACGCCCAGCGGCTGGCGCAGCTCCGAGCCCTGGCCGAAGCCGATGGCCAGGGGCAGCGCGCCCAGCGCCGCCGCCATGGTGGTCATGAGGATGGGCCGAAAGCGCATCATGCAGGCCTCGCGCACGGCATCGAGCGCCGACAGCCCGCGCGCGCGCTCGGCCTCCAGCGCAAAGTCGATGATCATGATCGCGTTCTTCTTGACGATGCCGATCAGCAAAAACACGCCGATGAGCGCAATGATGGTGAACTGCATGTTGAACAGCAGCAGTGCCAGCACCGCCCCCACGCCGGCCGAGGGCAGCGTGGTCAGCACCGTGATCGGGTGAATTAGGCTTTCGTACAGCACGCCCAGCACGATGTAGATCACGATGATGGCCGTGATGATGAGGAACGCCTGCTGCCCCTGCGACTGCTGCGCGCTGAGCGCCGTGCCCTGGAAGCTGCCGCGCACGTTGGTGGGCATGGCGATGTCGGCCTCGGCCTGCGCAATGACCTGCTGCGCCTGCCCGAGCGACGTGCCCGGGTCGATGTTGAACGACACCGTGGTGGCCAGCTCGCCGTCCTGGTGGCTGATGGAGGTGGGCGACGCCCGCTCCACCACCTTGGCGATCGCGCTCAGCGGCACCATGGTCGATGCCGCCGTGCTGATGACCTGCCCGGTGGACGCACCGCGCTGCCCCGGGTTGGCCACCGTGCCGGTGGCGCCCGTGGGGTTGGCGGCCACGTAGATGTCCTTCAGGGCCGGCGGGCCACGCGTGTACTCCGGCGCCCATTCCATGATGACGGCGTACTGGTTGAGGTCGCCATAGATGGTGGCCACCGAGCGCTGGCCGAACGCGTTGTACAGCGCGTTGTCGATGGCCGACGACGTCACGCCCAGGCGCGACGCGGTGGCCTTGTCCACCTCGATGTACGTCTCCACGCCGTTCTCGGCGAGGTCAGTGTCCACATCCTTGAGCAGCGGCTCGTCCTTGAGCCGGTCGGCCAGCTTGCCAGCCCAGAGCTTGAGGTCGGCCATGTTGTCGCTCTTCAAGGTGTACTGGTAGGTCGAATTGCTCGACCGCCCGCCCATGCGCAGGTCCTGCACCGGGTTCAAGAAGACCCTGAGGCCCGTGATCTGGTTGAGCTGCGGCCGCAGCCGCGCGATGACCGCAGGCGTGCTGTCGGTGCGCTGCTTGAGGGGCTTCAGGTTGACGAACATGAAGCCTCCGCCCGCGCGGCTGCCGCCCGAAAAACCCACCACCGTGTCCACCGCCGGGTCCTTGCGGATGATCTCTACCGCCTGGCGCAGCTTGGCCGCCAGCGCGTCGGACGAGATGCTCTGGTCGGCGCGCAGGCCGGCGTTGAGCTGCCCGTTGTCCTGCTCCGGAAAGTAGCCCTTGGGAATCTTGGCGAACAAATAAACGTTCAGGCCGATCACCGCGAGCAATATCAACACCACCAGCCCCTTGCTGGCCAGCGCCCAGTCCAGGCTGCTGGCGTAGGTGCGCAGCACGGCCTGGTAGCCGCGCTCGGTCCAGCGCGCCAGGCGCGACGGCGGCTTGTCGTTGGCGGGGTCGTGCGCGCGCAGCAACCACGCGCACATCATGGGCGTGGTGGTGAGCGATATGACCAGCGAGATCATCACCGCCGCCGACAGCGTGATGGCGAACTCGCGGAACAGCCGGCCCACCTGCCCGTCCATGAACAGCAGCGGAATGAACACCGCCACCAGCGACAGGCTGATGGACAGCACCGTGAAGCCCACCTCGCGCGCGCCCTGCAGCGCCGCCTGCATGCGGTCCATGCCCGCCTCGATGTGGCGCATGGTGTTCTCCAGCACCACGATGGCATCGTCCACCACGAAACCGGTGGCCACCGTCAGCGCCATCAGGCTCAGGTTGTTGAGGCTGAACCCCAAAAAGTACATCACCCCGAAAGTGCCCAGCAGCGACACCACCGTGGCCACCGCCGGGATCACCGTGGCCCGCACCTTGCGCAGGAACAGCCCCACCACCAGCACCACCAACGCGATGGAGACCATGAGCGTGAGCTCGATCTCCTTGAGCGAAGAGCGGATGGAGTTGGTGCTGTCCGACGCCACCGCCACCTGGATGTCCTGCGGCAGCTGGGCCTGCAGGTCGGGCAGCAGCGCGCGCACCGAGTCCACGGTCTCGATGATGTTGGCGCCGGGCTGGCGCGTGACCAGCACGATGATGGCCGGGTCGCCGTTGAACAGGCCCACCGTGCGGCGGTTTTCCACGCCGTCTTCCACCCGCGCCACATCGCCCAGCCGCACGGCCGCGTTGTTGCGCCAGGCGACGATCAGCGACTCGTATTCAGACGCCTTGCGCGCGGGCGACGGCGTGTAGATCTGCAGGCGGCGCCCGTCGCCTTCGATGGCGCCCTTGGGGCGGTTGGCGTTCGAGGCCTGAATGGCGGCGCGCACGTCTTCGGTGCTGATGCCGTAGCGGTTGAGTGCGAACGGCAGCAGCTCCACGCGCACCGCGGGCAGCGAGCCCCCGCCGATCTCCACCTCGCCCACGCCGTCCACCTGCGACAGCCGCTGGCTGACCACGTTGGACACCGCGTCGTAGATCTCACCCGGCGTGCGGGTCTTGGACGTGAGCGCCAGGATGATGACGGGCGAGGCCGCCGAGTTGCGCTTGCGGTAGGTGGGGTTGCTGCGCAGCGTGGCAGGCAGGTCGGCGCGGGACGCGTTGATGGCGGCCTGCACCTCGCGCGCTGCGGCGTCGATGTCGCGGTTCAGGTCGAACTGCAGGCTCACGCGGGCCGAGCCGTTGGAGCTCGACGAGGTCATCTCGTTGACTCCGGCGATCACGCCCAGGCGCCGCTCCAGCGGCGTGGCCACGCTGGTGGCCATGGTCTCGGGGCTGGCACCGGCCAGGCTGGCCGACACCGAGATGGCCGGGTAGTCCACCTGCGGCAGCGGCGACACCGGCAGCACGAAGAACGCCGCGATGCCCGCCAGCGCGAGGCCGATGGTCAGCAACACGGTGGCCACTGGCCGTTCAACAAAGGGACGAGACAGGTTCACCGCACGTCTCCGGCACCCGCACCGGCGCTGGCCGGAGGCTCCACACCCTGCTGCGGCGCAGCGGCGGTGCCCCGGCCCGTGACACGGCGGCCCATGCGGTCAAACGCCAGGTAGATCACCGGCGTGGTGAACAGCGTGAGCATCTGGCTCAGGATCAGCCCGCCAAAGATTGCCAGGCCCAGCGGCCGGCGCAGCTCGGCGCCCTCGCCCCAGCCCAGCATCAGCGGCAGCGCCGCGAACAGCGCCGCCAGCGTGGTCATCAGGATGGGCCTAAAGCGCAGCAGCGCGGCCTGGTGAATGGCCTCCTGCGGCGACTTGCCCTGGTTGCGCTCGGCGTCGATGGCGAAGTCGATCATCATGATCGCGTTCTTCTTGACGATGCCGATCAGCAGGATGATGCCGATGATGCCGATCACCCCCAGGTCGTTGCCAGTAACCATCAGCGCGAGCAGCGCGCCCACGCCCGCGGACGGCAGGGTCGAGAGGATGGTGACCGGGTGGATGTAGCTCTCATACAGCACACCCAGCACGATGTACACGCACACCATCGCGGCCAGGATGAGCCACAGCTGGCTGGACAGCGACTTTTCGTACGCGCCGGCGGCGCCCAGGAACTCCATCGACAGCCCGGCGGGCATCCCGATCTCCTTGGGGGCGGCGCGGATCGCATCCACCGCCGCGCCCAGCGACACACCCGGCGCCTTGTCGAAGCCCAGCGTGGCCGCAGGGTACTGCGACACCCGCGTGACCTGCAGCGGCGCAGGTTGCTCGCGGATGGTGGCAATGGCCGACAGCGGCGTGGGCGCGCCCGAGCCGGTGCGCAGCTGCAGCGTGCCCAATGCCTCGGGCGTGTTGAGCTGGTCCTGCTGCGCCTCCAGGATCACGCGGTACTGGTTGGTCTCGGTGAAGATGGTGGACACGATGCGCTGGCCGAAGGCGCTGTATAGCGTGTCGTCCACACTGCTGGCCGTGACCGACAGGCGCGACGCGGTGTTGCGGTCGATGTCCACATAGGCCGACAGGCCCTGCGCACCGGCATCGGTGGTGGCGTTGCGGATCTTGGGCTCGGTTTTCAGGCGCTCCGCCAGCTTGCGCGTCCAGTCGTTGACCTGCGCTGCATCCACGCCGCCGATGGACGCGCGGTATTCGGTGGGCCCGGTCTCGGCGTCGATGGTCAAGTCCTGCGTGGGCTGCAGGTACAGCGTGACGCCCGCCACCGACTGCACCCGCTCGCGCAGGCGCTGCATGATGGCCTCTTGCCCGTCGCGGTCGGGCTTGAGGTTGATCAGCATGCGCCCGGCGTTGAGCATGGTGTTGTTGGCCGCGTCCACGCCCACGAAGGAGCTGAGCGACTGCACGTCCGGGTCCTGCAGGATGGCGCGCGAGGCCGCCAGCTGCAGCTCGCTCATGCGGGCGTAAGAGACATCTTGCGACGCCTCGATGCGCGCCTGCAGCTGGCCGGTGTCCTGCGTGGGGAACAGGCCCTTGGGGATCACCACGTACAGCAGCGCAGTGAGCACCAGCGTCAGCACCGCCACCACCATGGTCGCGCCCTGGTGGCGCAGCACCCACACCAGCCACCGGTCGTAGCCCGCGATCACGCGGTCGAAGCCGCGGTTGATGCGGCCCGCCACGCCGTGCTGCCCACCCACAGGCTCGGGCCGCAGCCAGCGCGCGGCCATCATGGGCACCAGCGTGAGCGACACCACGCCCGAGATCAAAATGGTGATGGCCAGCGTCATCGCGAACTCGCGGAACAGCCGCCCCACCACGTCGCTCATGAACAAAAGCGGAATCAGCACGGCGATCAGCGACACCGTGAGCGAGATGATGGTGAAGCCGATCTGCGTGGCACCCTTGAGCGCGGCCTGGAACGGCGGCTCACCCTCTTCGAGGTAGCGCGAGATGTTCTCGATCATCACGATGGCATCGTCCACCACGAAGCCGGTGGCAATGGTCAGCGCCATGAGGCTCAGATTGTTGAGGCTGTAGCCCAGCAGGTACATCACCCCGCAGGTGCCGATGAGCGAGATGGGCACGGCCAGGCTGGCAATCACCGTGGCGCGCAGGCTGTGCAGGAAGAAGAAGATCACCAGCACGACCATCAGCACGGCCAGCAGCAGCTCCATCTCCACATGGTGCACTGAACCGCGGATGCCGGTGGTGCGGTCGGACAGCACCTGCACCTTCAGCGATGCAGGCAGGCCCGCTTCGAGCTCGGGCAACAGCTTCTTGATGCTGTCCACCGTGGCGATCACGTTGGCGCCCGGCTGGCGCTGCACGTTCAGGATGATGGCCGGGGTCAGTGTGGCCCCGGACTCCTTGGCGTCTGCATCAGCCCCTACGGTCCCGCTACCTAGCTGGCGGCGGTCGGGCGCGGCGCCGGGCAGCTCGTTGAGGCCCGCCCACGCGCCCAGGCGGTTGTTCTCGGCGCTGTCCACCACACGCGCCACCTCGATCATGCGCACCGGCGCGCCGTTGCGCCACGAGACGATGAGGTTGCGGTAGTCGTCCGCCGTGAGCAGCTGGTCGTTGGCGTTGATGGTGTAGGAGCGCTGCGGCCCGTCGAAGCTGCCCTTGGCGCTGTTGGCATTGGCCGACGTGATGGCCGTGCGCAGCGTATCCAGGCCGATGCCGTACGACGCCAGCGCCTTGGTGTCGGCCTGGATGCGCACCGCAGGCCGCTGCCCGCCCGCCAGCGACACCAGGCCCACGCCGGTGACCTGGCTGATCTTTTGCGCCAGGCGCGTGTTGACCAGGTTCTGCACCTCGGTCAGCGGCAGCGTGTCGGAGCTGATGGCCAGCGTGAGCACCGGCGCATCGGCCGGGTTGACCTTGGCGTACACCGGCGGCGCGGGCAGGTCGGCGGGCAGCAGCGAGTTGCCGGCGTTGATGGCCGCCTGCACCTCCTGCTCGGCCACGTCGAGCGCCAGGCCCAGGCCGAACTGCAGCGTGATGATGGACACGCCCGACGCGCTGGTCGAGGCCATGCGCTCCAGCCCCGGCATCTGGCCGAACTGGCGCTCCAGCGGCGCACTCACCGTGCGGCTCATCACCTCGGGGCTGGCGCCGGGGTACAGGGTCTGGACCTGGATGGTGGGGTAGTCCACCTCCGGCAGGGCCGACAAGGGCAGGAAGCGAAAGCCCAGCAGCCCCGCCAGCACGATGGCCAGCATCAGCAGGGCGGTGGCAACGGGCCTCTCGATGAACGGACGCGAAGGACTCATGGTGTCAGCGCGCGCTCAAGGATTTTGCGGTGGACGCTGGCGGCGCTGGCCGCCTTCACCACGTTCTCCGCGGGGCCCCGACGCACCGCTGCGCGGCCCGCTGGCACCCGAGCGGGGGCCGCGCGCACCTTGCGTATCCGCCGTCTGCACGGCCATGCCGTCCTGCAGCCGGTCGCCGCCCTCGGTCACCACGCGCTCGCCCTCTTTCAGGCCTTCGGCAATCGCCATCAGCCCCACGGTGGCCTGGCCCCGCTTGACCTTGCGCAGCGTCACCGTGCGGTCTTCGTTGATCACATACACATAGTCGCCATTGGCCCCGGTGCGCACGGCCGTCACCGGCACCACGATGGCGGGCACGTTGCGCAGCAAGAGCTGCACGTTCACGAACTGGTTGGGGAACAGGCTGCCTGCTGCGTTGTCGAAACGGGCCTTGGCCTTCACGGTGCCGGTCGTGGTGTCGATCTGGTTGTCGAGTGTGGAGAAACGCCCCTTGCCAACCTCGGACTTGCGCGTGCGATCCAGCGCAGTCACGGCCAGCGCGTCGGATTCGCGCTGCGCGGCCAGCACGTCGGCCACGCGGTCTTGTGGCACGGCAAACTGCACGTCGATGGGCGCCACCTGCGTGATGGTGGCAATGCCCGTGGCATCGCCCGAGGACACCAGGTTGCCAGGGTCCACCGTGCGCAGGCCGATGCGCCCTGTTGCGGGCGAGGTGATGCGCGTGTAGCTCAGGTTCAGGCGGGCCGTGCCCTCCTGGGCCTTATCGGTCATCACCGTGCCTTCGAGCTGTTTGACCAGCGCGGCCTGGGTGTCCACGTCCTGCCGCGCGATGGAGTCCTGCGACAGCAGGGTCTGGTAGCGCGCCAGCGTCAGGCGCGCGTTTTCCAGCTGGGCTTCGTCGCGCTGGCGGGTGCCCTGGGCCTGCATCAGCGCCTGCTCGAAAGGCCGGGGGTCGATCTGGGCCAACAGCTGCCCCTTCTTGACCATCTGCCCTTCGGTGAACAAAACCTCGGTCAGCGTGCCCGACACCTGGGGCTTGAGCGTGACCGTGATGGTCGGGATGACGGTGCCCAGGGCGTCGATAATCACCGGCAGCTCTGCCTTGCGGGCCAGCGCATCACCCACCGTGACCATGGCCCGCCCGCCGCCGGGGCCGCCGCGGCCCGGGCCCGGCGCTTCGCTCGGGTCGTTGGCGCGCTTGACCAAGTACCAGGCCGCGCCACCCACCAGCGCCACCAGCAGCAGGGCCAGCACGCTGCCCATCCAGCGTCGCCGAGGGCGCGGGGCCCGGGGTGGCTCGGGAGGGACAGCCGGTGGCGGGACGGGCGCGTGGACTTCTTCTTGCGGATTCATGGCGGTGCTATGGGGTGTTCTGAGAACGAGTTCGCGATCTTGTTCGGCCGGGTCAGCGCATCGTAGGGGGCCAGTTCACGGTCTGCCTTGAACGCTGTGCGAAGAAAAGTAAACCTGACGGGCTGAAACCTGCGTGCAAGGGCTGACGCGAAGCCACGCCACGCCAGATTGCACTGCTGGGTGCTCGCCAGGGTACTTGCCTCGCCCGCCTGCCGGCCCGGACGACCACACGGTAGTTTGCCTGCTCTTGGGGCCTGGCACAGCGTCCCAAACCCGCGGCCGGCCGTAGGCCAGGGCCGAATGTTGACCACCGGCCGCTCCCGGTGCCTGCATTTCACGCCCGCCAGGCTGCATTTCGTCGCACACCGCTGGCGGCAGCACAGGCGCAGCGGCACAGTCCACCCCATCGAACGCCCTGGAGACCCCACCATGCAGCTCACCCCCGTCATCGCCATCCATGCCGCCGCCGCGCTGGCGGCCATCGCCATCGGGCCGGTCGCACTGTGGGCCCGCAAGGGCGCCACCCAGCGCCCCCGCCTGCACCGCGCAGCCGGCTACGCCTGGGTCACCCTGATGGTCGCCACGGCCATCTCCGCCATCTTCATCACCGGCGGCAGCGGCCCCCGGTGGGGCAGCTTCGGCCTCATCCACCTGCTCATCCCCGTCACGCTGGGCATGCTGGTGCTGTCGTTCGTCTACCTGGCTCGCCGCAACATCGCCGGCCACCGCAAGGCCATGCAGCGCGTGTACTTCGGCGCCTGCGTGGTGGCCGGCGCCTTCACGCTGCTGCCCGACCGGCTGCTGGGCCATTCGCTGTGGACCCAGCTGGGCGTGCTCTGAACAGTCCGCGTGTCTGACTGCCCGCCACGCCACCCGTCACCCCGAACCAACCCCATTCACCGAACCTTCCAAGGACTACACCATGTTGCTCCAACTCCTCGTTCACCAGCCCCAGGCACTGGGCCAGATCATTCAGCAAACACCCTACTGGGTCTGGGGCCTGCTGGCCCCGCTGGTGTGGCTGGGCGCCAGCCAGCTGTTCGACCGCACCGCCAGCCTGGTGCGGGTGACGGTCATGCCAGTGGCCATGACGGGCTTTTCGATCTACGGGCTGGCCTCGGCCTTCGGCGGCGCGGGCCACACCGGCGCTGCGGTCGGTGCCTGGGTCGTGGCGGCTGTCACTGCCACCTGCCTGGCGCTGTGGTTCCAGCCCACGGCGCCAGCCGGCACGCTGTACGACGGTGCCTCGCGTTGCTTTCAACTGCCGGGCAGCGCCATGCCGCTGGCACTGATCATGGGCATCTTCCTGACCAAGTACCTGGTCGGCGTCGAGCTGGCCATGCAGCCTGCACTGGCCCGCGACGGCAGCTTCGCCCTGCAGATCGCTGCGCTCTATGGCGTGTTCAACGGCCTGTTCGCGGCCCGGTCGCTGCGGCTGTGGCGCCTGGTGCGCAGCAGCACGGGCTTTGCCAGCCAGCCTGCCGGCGCCTGAGGGCGGCCGTCCCCCCATTCCCACCACTCACTTGATCCCCAGGAGTTCCCCATGCGCCACCACCGTTACGACCACGACACCGCCATCGACCCCATCGAACGCCAGGCTCGCAGACGCGCCGGTGCCAAGCTGGGCTGGTACATGCACGCCGGTGTGTATCTGCTGGTCAACCTGCTGCTCGTGACCCTGTCTGCCACCAGCGGCAGGCACTGGGCGGTGTACCCCGCGCTGGGCTGGGGCCTGGGCCTGGCCATTCATGGGATGGTGGTGTTCCTGGTGTCGGGCAGCGGGCTGCACGAACGCATGGTGCAGGCCGAGCGCAAGCGGCTGGCCCTTCAACAGGAGCCGCGCCTGTGAGCCGCACACCGGCCACAGCGCGCACCCCGGCGTGGCGGCTGCTGGCCGCGGGCCTGCTGGCCCTTGCCACCGCCAGCGCCGCCCACGCCGGCACGGGCGTCCGGGAGTTGCCCGGCCTGCAGGGCGACGGCCCGGTCACCGTGTTCTACCCCAGCGGCAGCGCCGACCAGCCAGTGCAGCGCGGCCCCTTTACCCTGCAACTGGCCCCGGACGGCGCGCCCACCCCTGGCAACGGCCGGCTGGTGGTCATCACGCACGGCTCGCGCGGCAGCCCCTGGGTGCACACCGACCTGGCGCGTGCGCTGGTAGCCAGCGGCTTCGTCGTCGCCCTGCCCGAGCACGCGGGCGACAACTACAAAGACCCGTCCACCCCCGGCCCCGAGAGCTGGAAGCGCCGCCCCGCAGAAGCCTCCCGCGCCATCGACGCCGTGGCGCACGATGCGCGCCTGGCGCCACTGGTGACTGTGGACAGGGTGGGGGCCTTCGGTGGCTCGGCCGGCGGCCACACTACGCTGACGCTCGCAGGGGGCCACTGGTCGCCCGCACGGTTTCGCGCGCATTGCGAGGCCCACATCGCCGAAGATTTTTCGTCGTGCGTCGGCTTCATCACCCGGCTGCACGGCAACCTGCTGGACGGGCTGAAAAAAGCCGTGGCGCTGGGCGTGATCCGCCAGCGCTTCGACGACGCCACGGACTACGCCTACTCCGACCCGCGCGTGCAGGCGGCCATCGCCGCCGTGCCCTTTGCCGCCGACTTCGACATGGCCACGCTGGCTACGCCGCGCATTCCGCTCGGGTTGATCACCGCGGGCCTGGACATCAACCAGGTGCCGCAATTCCACAGCAGCGCGGTGCTGGCCGCCTGCCAGGACCGCTGCACCCTGGTCGCCCACCTTCCCGACGCCAGCCACGGCATGATGCTGTCGCCCCTGCCGCCGATGCACCTGCTCGGCACCGTGCACCAGGCGCTGCTGGGCGACCCGCCGGGGTTTGACCGCAGCAGCGCCGTACCCCAGGTGGATGCCAAGGTCGTGGCGTTCTTCACCCAGCACCTGCAGCCGCTGCGGCGCACACCCTGATTCATCCCGTGTATCTTGAGCGCACCCTTCCGATCATGTTCCGTCATCGCCGATTTACCCTCATGCTGACTCCCGCTTTTCTGCTGATCGCCTGCATCGTGGCGCTTGCCGCCGCCATTGCACTGGGTGGCCCCAAGCACATCCTGCCCCTGGCCAGTGTCCACACGCCCTTCGAAGGCGTGGATTTCAGCGGCGTCCCTGCGCCGCAGCGCTTCGCCGCCCGTGACGGCACCTCGCTGGCCTGGTACGACTACCCAGCGGCAGGCCCGTCGGCGGGCGGGCCACAGCGTCGTGTGGTGCTGGTCCACGGATCGTCGTCGCGCGCGCGCTCGATGCACGTCCTGGCCAAGGCTCTGGCGGCCGAGGGGCTCGCGGTGGCGGCGCTCGACATTCGCGGGCACGGCGAGTCGGGCCCGCGCGGCGAAGCTGCCTATATCGGACAGTTGGACGACGACCTGGAGGACTTCCTGCGCAGCGTGCCGCATGCCGGACCGCAGACGCTGATGGGGTTTTCCGCGGGCGGCGGGTTTGCGCTGCGCGTTGCAGGGAGCAGTCGGCAGGATCAGTTTGATCGCTACGTGCTGCTATCGCCTTTCATCGGTGTGAATGCCATCACCGCGCGGCCGGATGTGGGCGGATGGGCGTCGGTCGGCGTGCCGCGCATTGTGGCGCTGAGCTGGCTCAACCGTTTGGGCATTACGCAGTGGAACGACCTGCCCGTCCTGCGTTTTGCGTTGGACCCATCGGTCCGTGATGGGCTGACGCCCAGCTACTCGTATTCCCTGGCGGTGAACTTTCGCCCCCAGGATGATTACCAGAGAGACATCCGCAACGCGCGCAGCACCGTCTGCGTAGTGGCCGGCCAAGACGACGAAATCTTCTACGCCGACCGCTATGCAGACGTTTTTGCGCAGGCGGGCAAACCGGTGCCGGTGACCTTGCTGCCGGGCATCAACCACATGGGGCTGACACTCAATGCCGACGCCGTGCGCGCCGTCGCGCAAGCCTGCAAGACCTGAGCTGCGGCTTTCAGCGCCCTAGAATCGACCCTTCACCATGCCCCACCCCATGACCCCCGACGACATCGAACAACTGGCCCGCCGCCGCGCCGGCGCCAAGCTGGGCTGGTATGTGCATGCTGCCGCCTTCGTCGTGGTCAATCTCGTCCTGTTCAGCATCTCCCGCTACGGCTTCGGAAGCCGGGCCTGGTCGGTGTTCCCGCTGCTGGGCTGGGGTCTGGGGCTGGCGCTGCACGGCATCTCGGTGTTCGTGCTGGGCACCGGCAGCGGCCTGCGTGAGCGCATGGTGCAAAAGGAGCGCGAGCGGCTCCTGCGCGCTCAGCAAGAGCGCAACCAGCGCTAGGCCCCACGGCCCCGCGCCCCACACCACCCCGCCCGCGCTGCCATGAAAATCGACTGGATCGAGAAGCTGCAGCACCTGCTGCAGGTGCTGGCCTTCTGCCTGGCCATCGCGGCTTTGCAGTACGCCTTTCAACCCGAAAAGCCCTATGACATCCCGGCCCGGTATTCGCTGGCCATCGGCTCGCTGACCTGGGCGCTCATCGACTTCGGCCGGCACCTGTTTCCGTCCAGCAAGGAGACGGGCTGGCCCACGGGCCTGTCCGGGTTCCCTGCTGCCGTTTGCCAGCATCGTGCTGGGCTACCTGGGCGGCACGCTGCTGGGCGACTGGTGGTGCGGCTATTCTTCGTGGGACCAAGGCGGCCGCGCGCAGCTGCGCATCTCCATCGGCATCACCGTGGTGGCGGGGTTCCTGGGCACCTATTACTTCTACACCAAGAGCAAGAGCGCCTGGCTGCTGGCCAAGGTGAACGAGGTGCGCAGCCAGGCCAGCGAAGCGCAGCTCAAGCTACTGGAGACCCAGCTCGAGCCGCACATGCTGTTCAACACGCTGGCCAACCTGCGCATGCTGATCGGCACCGACCCGGCCCGCGCGCAGGAGATGCTGGACCGCATGATCGGCTACCTGCGCGCCACGCTCAGCGCATCGCGCAGCACCCAGCACCCGCTGGAAAACGAGTTCGAGCGCCTGCGCGACTACCTGGAGCTGATGGCGGTGCGCATGGGCCCGCGCCTGGCCTACACGCTGGACCTGCCCGACGCGCTGCGCGACGTGCCCGTGCCCCCGCTGCTGCTGCAGCCCCTGGTGGAAAACGCCATCCGCCACGGACTGGAGCCGCAGGTCGAGGGCGGGCACATCACCGTGCGCGCCAGCACCCGGCAGGGTGACAGCGGGCCGCAGCTGGTGCTGGAGGTGACCGACACCGGCGCGGGCCTGCCCGACACCCTGCCCACCCCGGGCCCCGGGCAGAGCTTTGGCCTGGCCCAGGCCCGCGAACGGCTGGCCACGCTGCACGGGGCCGCAGGCACTCTTAAATTGATAGCTGGTAGCGCTGGCGGGACAAGCGCTACGGTCACTTTTCCCTTGAAATCGAGCCCGTCGAGCACCACCCCATGACCCAGCCTGCCCTGCGCGCCCTGATCGCCGAAGACGAACCCCTGCTCGCCGCCGCGCTGCAGCAGGAGCTGGCCCGCGTCTGGCCCGAGCTGCAGGTGGTGGCCACCGTGGGTGACGGCCTGTCCGCCGTGCGCCAGGCCCTGGCGCTGCAGCCGGACGTGCTGTTCTTCGACATCCGCATGCCTGGCCAGAGCGGGCTGGATGCGGCCGTGGAACTGGCCGACGCCTGGCCTGCCGATGGTCCGTCGGGCCGCCCCTTCCCGGCGCTGGTGTTCGTGACCGCCTACGACCAGTACGCGGTGCAGGCGTTCGAGGCGCAGGCGGTGGACTACCTGCTCAAGCCGGTGCAGGCGGCCCGGCTGCAAAAAACAGTGCAAAAACTACAGCTGGCGCTTTCCAGCAAAGCGCCAGCAGCTATTGATTTGGAAGCAACCATGGCGCAGCTGCGCCATTTGCTGGTGGCGCCGGGGGTGGCGGCACCCGTTGCCGCAGCTGCGCCCGCTGTGCCGGCCACGGGCGCGCCGCTCACGCTGATCCAGGCCAGCAGCGGCAGCCAGATCCACATGGTGCCGGTGGCCGACGTGCTGTACTTCGAGGCGGCCGACAAGTACGTGCGGGTGCTGACCGCCGCGCGGGAGTACCTGATCCGCACCCCGCTCAAGGACCTGATCGGCCAGCTCGACACCCAGGTGTTCTGGCAGATCCACCGCAGCACGCTGGTGCGCGCCAGCAGCATCACCACAGTGACCCGTGACGAGGCGGGCAAGCTGCACCTGGAGCTGGCCGGCCGGCCCGAGAAGCTGCCCGTGAGCCGCCTGTACGCCCACCTGTTCAAGGCGATGTAGCGCAGCAGCGCAGCGCTGGCCTGGCTGCGCCCCCGCTGCTCGCTCTACCGCGTCACCGCGTTACCGGTTGGTGGCCAGCAGCAGTCCGCCCGCGCCCATGAAGAAACCGCCCGTGGCCTTGTTCAGCCGCACCACACCGCGGGATGTGCGGATGAAGCGGCGGATCTGCCGCCCACCCGCCGCGTATACCGCCGTGGACACGAACTCGGCGGCCAGGTAGACAGCGCCCAGCACCACGAACTGGCGCACGGCCGGCTGGGCCGGGTCGATGAACTGCGGGAAGACCGCGGCAAACAAAATGATGGCCTTGGGGTTGGTGATGCCCAGCAGGAACTCCTGCGTGATGAGCGCCCGCATGTTCACCGGCGCGCCGGACTCCTTCACATCGCCGCCCTCCTCCACCTCCAGCCCGCTGAACTCGCGGCTGCGCCACGCGCGCCAGCCCAGCCAGAACAGGTACAACGCGCCCACCCACTTGACCACGGTGAACGCCGTCTCGGACGCCAGCAGCATCGCGCCCAGCCCGACAGCCGAAACCGTCAGGAAGATGGCGAACGCCGCCACCCGGCCCACCGTGGCCACCAGCGCGGCGCCCACACCCGCGCGAATGCCGTTGTTCAGGCCACAAAAATTGTTGGGGCCGGGCGTGAGCGCAATGGCCACCGCCACGGGGGCGAAGAGGAGCGCGTCCATGGTGTTCCTTCAGGTAACAGAAAAATCGGAGAAGCTGTGGGCGGGAGATCGCCCAGTTTAGCGAGCCCGGGCCAAGGTCAACGTGCTGCCCCAGGCCACGCCCGGAAGCGCCTCGTAGTGGGCCACCACCACCAGCCGTGCAGGGTCGCTGGCCGCCCGGGCCAGTACCTGCACCAAATAGTTGATCGAGGGCTTGTCCAGCCCCGCCACAGGCTCGTCGATGAGCGTGAGCGCGGCCCCGCTGGCAAAGCCACCCGCCATCAACACCTTGCGCCGGCTGCCGGTCGACAAGGCAAAAAACGGCTTGTCCAGATGCGGCTCCAGCGAGAAGCCTTCGAAATGCAAGGCCAGCGCCGCAGCGTCCCAGGCCGGGTACTGCGCGGGCAAGCCTGCCAGCCACTGCCGGGCCGTGATCTCATCCAGCGCCGTGCTGCGCGGGTCTTGCCAGAACACCTGCGCGCGGTAGGCCTGGGGCGCGCTGCGCTGCGGCACACCCTGCAGCACGATGTCTCCAGCCTGCGGCACCAGCTCGCCCGCCAGCACGCGCAGCAGCGTGGTCTTGCCCGTGCTCTCGTCGCCCTGCACCAGCGCCAGGCCCGCCGGCCATGCCAGCGACACCCCTTCCAGCACCGCGCATTCGGGGTAGGCAAACCGCAACCCCGTCACCTGCAACATCGAGCTGTCGGCCACCCTGTTCCCCTTTTTGGACAAAAAGCGATTCTAGGCACCACGGCAGGCGGCCCGGCCCCGTGCCGCACAATGCCCCATGAGCTTGAACTACCTGGACTTTGATTACAGCGAAGACGACGAAGGCACCGGCACGTTCGACGCCATGGCCAGCGTGCTGCCCGCGCAGCTGGCCGCGCTGCACGCCGAGGTGGCGCTGGTGCTGCAATGGGCGCACTCGGAATTCCCCGACGCCTGCGGGCCTTCGGAAGACGGCGGGCAGTGGCAGTACGACCTGCAGGGCGTGCAGGACGTCAGCACCCCGTTGGCGCTCGACTTCAACGCGGCGACGGGCGGCATCCACAGCGCGCCAGGCACGCCTGCCCCCCCGCGCACCACGCTGACCCTGTCAGTCAGCGGCAACACGGATTTCTGCGCGGCACTGCGCAGCGCGTTCGGTATCTCATGATGGTGGTGTGCCCAGCCCCGCATCCCTCGCCCAACCTGCGCGACGGCGCGCCGTCGGCCTACACGGCCCGTGGCACGTGCGGGTCTATCCTGATGGCAGGCTGTCGCGCCCGGTGTACGGATGCGCAGCACACCAAGGACAACCCATGGACCGCCCACTCCAGACCTTCAGTTCCCCATCTGCCGCCCGCCGCGGCGCAGCTCCATCCACATCTCTGGCCGGATCGTGGAGCGCAGCATGAACTCTCTGCATTTAGTGTCTACCCCTCCCTATGGTGCTTCGATGACCTCTGACGTCTGGCCACTCTCCGGCGCAGCGGGCACGCCAGGTGCCGCGCCCACGCGCCCTCTGGAAGACCGCGTGCGCATGGACCTGCACATCGGGTTGCGCTACGAGATCGACCAGTACGGCGCGGACTTCGTGTTCAACATCCACGCCGCCAAGACACCCCAGCAGACGGTCAGCAACGAACGCCTGGTCATCAACCAAGACATTTCGTACCAGATCCACACCGACCCCGCCACGCTCAACCGCTCGCTGCGGCTGCATGGCGAACCGGGCGTGCTGGAGCTGTCCTACTCCGCCACGGTGGACATTGCCCACCACCGCGCCAACCCGATGCAGCTGGCCGAAGTGCCCGTGCGGCAGCTGCCGCCGGAGGTGATGGGCTACATCTACCCCAGCCGCTACTGCCAGTCCGACAGGTTGCTGCGGCTGGCCAACAAGGAATTTGGCGCGCTGTGGCAAGGCCACGGCCGCGTGCAGGCCATCCGCGACTGGGTGAACCGCCATGTGGCCTTCACATCCAACACGTCCAACTCCAACACGTCCGCCGTCGACACGCTGATCGAGCAAGTGGGCGTGTGCCGTGACTTTGCGCACCTGATGATTGCGCTGTGCCGCGCGGTGAACATCCCCGCGCGCTTCACCACCGGCACCGACTACGGCGCAGACCCGAGCCTGGGCCCGCCCGACTTTCATGCCTATGTCGAGGTGTACCTGGGCGACCGCTGGTACATCTTTGACCCGTCTGGCACCGCCATACCGATGGGGCTGCTGCGCTTTTCCACCGGGCGCGACGCTGCCGACGTGGCGTTCGCCACCATCTTTGGCGGCGTGCGTGCCGATGCGCCGGTCATCCGCACCACCGCCATCGAGGACATCGGGCAGGGTTTTGTGCAGCCCGTGCATTGCGTGGAAGCCCTGTCTACCGACCAGGGAACCATTGCAGGCAACCATTTTTCCGTGCCCTGACGGTGAGGACGAAGCCCTGCTGGCGGCTCAGCCACAGCGCCGCGCAGCAGATGGCATGAGTGGTGGCAAGATACACACATTGCGCGCTGAAAAAGCCCGCAAGCGGCGTGTAGCCTAAAATCACTCTTTTTTCCACTTCGACAGAGAACCACCATGGGCAACAAGATCGTTACCGAAGCAGACCGCAAGCGTACCCCCCGTCCCCAGCCCCTGCCTGGCTACTCGCTGGCCACTCCTGGCCGCGGCCAGCGCAACAGCCTGGAGCGTGGCGTGTCCACCCGCAGCAAGAAGAACCCTGGCAAGCGCACCCACAAGGGCGGTTGATATCTGCCGCTGGGGCCTGCGCCCGGCGCCAAAGAATGCCCTCCTCGCGAGGGCTTTTTTGTGTCTGCAATCTGCTCCGGCTGCAGTGGCACGCTCACCCCGTTGCCATGGCCCGGAGCGGATAACAAAATTCAGCGGAGCGGTTCTGGCCTGGCGCCACTTCGCAGGCAGTACACGCAGTACGACAAGACGTGGCAACGAGGCCAGAAGAGTTTTGTCAACCGCTCTAAGATGCGCGCCATGATCACCGTGCACCATCTCGAAACCTCGCGCTCTCAGCGCATCCTGTGGCTCCTTGAAGAACTGGGCCTCCCCTACGAGCTCAAGATCTACCAGCGCGACAAGGCCACCAAGCTGGCCCCGCCCGAGTTGAAAAAGATCCACCCCCTGGGCAAGTCCCCCGTCATCACCGATGGCGACGAGGTGATTGCAGAGTCCGGTGCCATCGTCGAATATCTGGTGGAAACCTACGGCGCCCAGGCCGGTGGCGACCTGGCCCACCTGCAGCCTGCGCGCGGCACGCCCGCCTATCGCCAGTGCCGGTTCTGGATGCACTACGCCGAAGGCTCGCTGATGAACTGGCTGGTGATGAAGCTGGTGTTCATGACCATCCCCACCCAGCCCATGCCTTTCTTCGTGAAGCCCATCGCCAAGGCGCTGTGCGGCAAGGTGCAGGACAAGGTGATCGACCCCAACGTGAACACCGCGCTCGACTTCATGGAGCAGCACCTGGGCCAGAACACCTGGTTCGCGGGCGAGCACCTGAGCATGGCCGACTTCCAGATGAGCTTTGCGGTCGAGGCCGCCCTCTCGCGTGCCAGCAAAGCCGCCAGTTGCCCGAACCTGCAGGCCTACAAGCGCCGCATGGAAGCGCGTCCCGCGTACCAGCGTGGCATCGCCAAGGGCGGGCCGGTGGTCATGGGGGCCTGAACGGGCGGCTGAACGGGCGGCTGGCTCGGGTCAGCCCAGGCCGCACACCAGCGCACCGGGGTCGTTGTGCGCCAGCTCCCGCTCGTTCTTGGCCTGCGCCACCTCCACGTCGCGCGGCAGGGCCACGCCGTTCTTCACCGCCAATATCTCGGCCATCACGCTCACCGCGATCTCGGGCGGGGTCTTGCTGCCGATGTAGATGCCGATGGGCCCGCGCAGCCGCGCCAGGCTCTCGGCCGTCTGGTCGAAGTGCTCCATCATCCGCGCGCGGCGCGCCTCGTTGTTGCGGCGCGAGCCGATGCCGCCCACGTAGAACGCCTCGGTGTACAGCGCCTCCAGCAGCGCCAGGTCGTCGAGCTTGGGGTCGTGGGTGAGCGCCACCACGCAGCTGCGCCGGTCGGGCTTGAAGGCGGCCACCACGTCGTCCGGCATGTCGCTCACCACCGTGGCGGCGGGCACGTTCCAGCTGCCGCGGTATTCCTCGCGCGGGTCGCACACCGTGACCGCGAAGCCGTTGAACAGCGCCATGGTGGCCAGGTACTCGGCCAGCTGCCCCGCGCCGATCAGCAGCATGCGGTATTCGGGGCCGAAGGTGTTGGTGAGCTGCTGCGCGTCCAGCACCAGGTCCTGCGGCGCTGCGGCGGCTTGCAGCGTGACCACGCCATCGGCCAGGCGCACGCTGCGCTGCATCAGGCGGCCGGCCTCCAGCGCTTGGATCAGCGCGGCCAGGCCGGCCGGGTCGGGGTCGTACTCCAGCAACAGCTCCAGCGTGCCACCGCAGGGCAGGCCGAACCGGTGCGCCTCGTCCGCCGTGATGCCGTACTTCACGAAGGCGGGCGGGCCGCTCGGGATGCTGCGGTCCACCGCCGCATCGCCTGCACCGGCCGCACTGGCTGCGGCGGCCACCTGCGCATAGGCCCGCGTGTGGCGGTCGATCAAATCGTCCTCGATACACCCACCCGACACCGACCCCACCACCGCCCCGTCTTCGCACAGCGCCATGATCGAGCCCACCGGCCGCGGCGACGATCCCCAGGTCCGCACAACGGTGGCCAGCAGCGCCTGCCGCCCCGCAGCCCGCCAGCCCTGCAGCGTGCGCAGCACCATCACATCCAGGTTTTCCATTTGCTTCTTCGCTAGTTCATTTCAACGGTCTTGCACCGCCATCCACCACGCCCGCTGCGCCCCAAAGCAGCACGGTGCCCCCGCCAGCGCCACCGTGGATCCGGCTTCGCCGGTCCACCGGAGGCGTCCCCCTCAGGGGGAAGGCGCAAAGTGACTCAGGGGGAGTCAGTTCCACCACCACGCTAACAGCACCAGCGCGCCTGCGCCGGCCGCCCACACCCAAACCGGTATGCCGCTGGGGGGATTGTCGTCACCCGCTGTGGCGGCCAATGCG
Organism: Acidovorax sp. LjRoot194; assembly: GCF_964253015.1. Lineage (NCBI taxonomy): Bacteria > Pseudomonadati > Pseudomonadota > Betaproteobacteria > Burkholderiales > Comamonadaceae > Acidovorax > Acidovorax sp. LjRoot194. Next base: position 4,399,718 of record NZ_CAXUQB020000001.1, read on the forward strand.
CTGTGCTCTGCGGCGGCAGTCGCCCCTGAGGCTGCAGACACGGTGGCGGCGGCAGTGGGCGCACCGGGCCCGCTGCCTGCCTGCATCCCAGTCGCCGCTGCCAGGGCCGCCACCGCAGGCTCGGGCTCTTCGGGCGGCACCGCTGCACCCGCTGCGTCGTCTGCCACAGCGCGCGGGTGGCGGCGCTGCATCTCGTTGTCAAAGCGCTTGAAGAAATCCTCGGCCATCGACTTGGCCGCGCCATCGATCAGCCGCTGGCCCAGCTGCGCGATCTTGCCGCCCACCGTGGCCTGCACGGTGTAGTGCAGCTCGCAGCTGTCCTGCCCTGCCGCATCGGCGGGCAGCGGCACCAGCCGGACCTGCGCGCTGCCCTTGCCGAAGCCGGCCACGCCGCCCGATCCGTCGAAGGCGATGGTGTAGCTCTCGGGCGGCACGATGTCCGACAGCGTGATCTTGCCCGCGAACTTGGCCGACACCGGCCCGATCTTGAGCGCCATGGCCACGCTGTACTGGTGCTCGGCGGTGGGCTCGACCTTCTCGCAGCCGGGGATGCACAGCTTGAGCACCTCGGGGTCGTTGAGTGCGTCCCAAGCCTGCTGCTGGCTCACGGCAAGGGTACGGCTGGCTTGCATTTCCATGGTGGGGTCCTCTCAGTGTTCACAAGTCTCAGAAATCCATTGCATTCGATACAGCGCAGCCCCTTCACCGTTCGTGCTGAGCCTGTCGAAGCACTGCACCGCGCTTCGACGGGCCCAGCATGAACGGTGGTGATGGCATTCGTCGGCAACCACCACCGCCTCCGCGTCCGCTCCAAGTCCTCACTGCCGCAGCAGCGCCGCCAGGCTGACCGCCAGGTCCTGCAGCCGCGCGAGGTTGTGCACCGCCAGCATGCCGTGCGCCTGGCGGTGCAGCGCCGCCGCGCCCCGCGCGGTGGGCGCATAGCCGCCAAAGCGCAGCAAGGGGTTGAGCCACAGCAGGCGGCCGCTGTGGCGGCGCAGCCAGCCCAGCTCGCGCTCCAGCAATTCGGGCGCGCCGGTGTCCAGGCCGTCGGTGATGAGCAGCACCAGCGTGCGCCGCCCCACCAGGCGCCGCGCGTGCTGCAGGCGCAGCGCGGCCAGGCTGTCGCCCATGCGCGTGCCGCCGGCAAAGTCGGCAATCGCCTGGCCGGCCACCTCCAGCATGGCGTCGGTGTCGGCCAGCCGGAACGCAGGCGTGAGGTCGGTCAAGCCCGTGCCGAACGCGAACACGTCGCGCCGCAGACCGGGCCCTGCATGGCGCGGTGCGGTGGCCGCGTGCAAAAAGGCCAGCAGCAGCCGCGCGTAGCGCTCCATGGAGCCCGACACGTCCACCAGCACCAGCAAGGGCAGCGGCTGCTGGCGGCGCTGCAGGCGCGGCAGGGTCAGCAGCTCGCCGCCGGTGCGCGCGGCCTGCTGCATGGCGCCGGGCCAGTGCGGGCGGCTGCCGCGCACGCCGGGGCGGGTGCGGCGGGCCGCGTAGTGCGGCAAGGGCAGTGCGATGTCCCGGGCCAGGCGTTCCACCAGCAGGTATTCGCTGGCCGACAGCTGGTGGAAGTCCGCATGGTGCAGGCGCTGCCGGTCGCTGGCGGTCATGGCGGCGTCAAGGTCGATTTTTTCGTCCTCCCGCACCGGCGGGGCGTTGCGCGCGGCGTGCACCGGCGCCAGGGCCTCGCTCACGCGCGGACGGCGCTTGGCGGGCTCGGCCTTGGTCTCGGCGCTGGGCAGCATCTGGGCGAGCAGCTTCTGCGCAATGTTCGGGTTCTTGAAGTAGGCGTCGAACAGCTCGCGGAACACCAGGCGGTCCTGCTCGCGGCTGATCAGCACCGACTCCAGCGCGGCGCCAAAGTCGGCGCGCTCCACGCCCACCAGCATCACGGCCTGCTGCGCCAGCGCCATGCGGGCGGCATCCACCGGCACCCCGGCGCGGCGCAGGGTGCGGCCAAAGCCGGTGAGGTTGTCGGCCAGCTTGCCGGTGCGAGCGTCGCCGAGTTGAGAGATGGGTGTGCCTCCCGCCATGGTCGCACCCTCACAGGTTCCCACACAGGTGACGGATACGCATTCGATCATTCCAGGCCGTTCGGGCTGAGCCTGTCGAAGCCTCGCGCAGCGCTTGGACAAGCTCAGCGTGAACGGCTGCGTATTTTGGAAGGCCGCTTGGCATCACGCGTCGGCAGGCTGCAACAGCTGCACCGCCATGTCGCTCGTCAGCGCCGCCACGTCCTCGCGCTGCTTGAACAAAATGCCGGCCGTGTCGGACACCACTTCGGGGTCCACCACGATGGTGTCCAGCGCCACCAGCGCCTTGGCCCATTCCACGCTTTCGGCAATGCCGGGCGCGCGCTGGAAGGCGTTGGCGAAGGGCTGGCTGCGCAGCCGGCCCACGAAGTCTGCGACCTGCTGCGCCAGCGCCGCACTGGCGCCCGGCACCTGTGCGCGCACGATGGCCAGTTCGCGGTCGCGGTCGGGGTAGTCCAGCCAGTGGTACAGGCAGCGGCGCTTGACGGCGTCGTGCAAATCGCGCGTGCGGTTGCTGGTGAGCAAGGTGACGGGCGTGGCGCTGGCGCGCACCGTGCCGATTTCGGGGATGCTGACCTGGTACTCGCCCAGGTATTCGAGCAGGAAGGCCTCGAAGGGCTCGTCGGCGCGGTCCACTTCGTCAATGAGCAAAACAGCGCCGGGCGCGGGGGCCTGCAGGGCCTGCAGCAGGGGGCGGCGGATGAGGTAGCGGTCCTGGTAGACCTCGCGCTCGACCTGCGCCATGTCGGCGTTGGCCTTGCCTTCCGCCAGGCGCATGTGCAGCAGCTGGGCGGCATAGTTCCACTCGTACAGTGCCTCGCGCTGCTCCAGCCCGTCGTAGCACTGCAGGCGGATCAGGCTGCGAGAGAGCACCGCGCTCAGGGCCCGGGCCAGCGCGGTCTTGCCCACGCCGGGCTCGCCCTCCAGCAGCAGGGGGCGCTGCAGTTGCAGGGCCAGGAACACCGACGTGGCGAGGCGCCGGTCGGCAAAGTAGCCCACGCCCTGCAGGGCCTGCAGCAGCCCGTCCACGGAGGCGGACGCCGGGTGGTGTGCAACGTGAGGGATTTGTGGATTCATTGCTATTTAATTGATAGCTTCTAGCGCTTGCCTAACAAGCGGTAGCGGCCATTCTTATCCAATACCTGCCCACCACAGAACACTCGGCCCCGTGGTGGGTCACCCAACTCCCCTCCTCGCTTATCCCACCAACTGGGCCACGGCACGTTGCGTCTGCACGCTGATCAGGTTGGCGCGGTAGGCGGCGCTCGCGTGGATGTCGCTGTTCAGGTCGCTCGCGTCGATCTTCACGCCAGCGGCCGATGCGGGCGTGAAGCTCTGGTTGAGCGCTGCCTCCAGCCCCGCATGCCGGAACACGCTGCTGGCCGCGCCGGTGATGGCCACGCGCACGCCGCTGTCCGTCTGCGCTACGAACACGCCCACCAGCGAAAAGCGCGACGCGGCCTGCTTGAACTTGAGGTACACCGCGCGCTTCGGAATCGGAAAGCGGATGGCGGTGATGATCTCGCCCTCCTCCAGCGCGGTGGTGTACATGCCGACGAAGAAATCATCGGCTGCGACCTCGCGCTGGTTCGTGATGACGGTCGCCCCCAGGCCCAGCACCGCGCTGGGGTAGCAGGCCGCGGGGTCGTTGTTGGCCACGGACCCGCCCAGCGTGCCGCGCGCGCGCACCTGCCGGTCGCCGATGTGGGCGGCCAGGTCGGCGAGCGCCGGGATGGCGCTTTTAACCTCTGCGCTGTTCGCCACGTCCATGTGGCGCGTCATGGCACCGATGACCAGCGCGTTGCCCTCGCGGCGGATGCCGGCCAGCTCGGCGATGTTGTTCAGGTCGACGATCTTCCCGGGATTGGCCAGCCGCAGGCGCATCGACGGCAACAGGCTCTGCCCGCCCGCCAGCAGCTTGCCGCCCTGGGCGATGAGCTGCGCGGCGGCTGCGGTGGACGATGGGTTTTCAAAGGTGAAGGCGTACATGGTGTATTTCCTCAGGCCTTGGCTTTTTGAATGGCTTCCCACACGCGGTGCGGCGATGCGGGCATGTCGAACTCCTTCACGCCCAGTGGGTGCAGCGCATCCAGCAGAGCGTTGATCACCGCGGGCGGCGACCCGATCGCCCCCGCCTCGCCGCAGCCCTTGGTGCCCAGCGGGTTGTGCGTGCAGGGCGTGCATACATGGCCCAGCTTGAACTCGGGGAAGTCATCAGCGCGCGGCATGGCGTAGTCCATGAAGCTGCCCGTCAGCAGTTGGCCCGTCTCGCGGTCGTACACGCAGTTTTCCATCAGCGCCTGGCCGATACCCTGCACCAGGCCGCCGTGCACCTGGCCCTCCACGATCATCGGGTTGATGATGGTGCCGAAGTCGTCCACCGCGGTGAACTTGTCCACCCGCGTGCTGCCGGTGGCGGGGTCTACCTCGACCTCGCAGATGTAGGTGCCTGCGGGGAAGGTGAAGTTGGTCGGGTCGTAGAACGCCGTTTCGTTGAGCCCGGGTTCGAGCTTGTCGAGCGGGTAGTTGTGCGGCACATAGGCCGTGAGCGCCACCTGGCCGAACGGGATCTTTTTGTCCGTGCCGCGCACGGTGAACTCGCCGCCGCTGAAGTCGATGTCGGCGTCGCTCGCCTCCATCAAATGCGCCGCGATCTTCTTGGCCTTGGCCTCAATCTTGTCCAGCGCCTTCATGATGGCCGCGCCGCCCACGCTGATGGAGCGCGACCCGTAGGTGCCCATGCCGAACGGCACGCGGCCCGTGTCGCCGTGCACGATGTCCACGTTCTCCACCGGGATACCCAGGCGCGCGGCCACCACCTGCGCAAAGGTGGTTTCGTGCCCCTGGCCGTGGCTGTGCGAGCCGGTGAACACCGTCACGCTGCCGGTGGGGTGCACGCGCACCTCGCCGCATTCGAACAGGCCCGCGCGCGCACCCAGGGCGCCTGCGATGTTGGACGGTGCGATGCCGCAGGCCTCGATGTAGCTGCTGTAGCCGATGCCGCGTTTCAGGCCCTTGGCCTCGCTGGCCGCCTTGCGCGCCGCAAAGCCCGCCACATCGGCCAGCTGCTGCGCCTGCGTCATGCACGCGTGGTAGTCGCCCACGTCGTACTGCAGCGCCACCGGCGTCTGGTAGGGCCAGCTGGTGATGAAGTTGCGCTTGCGGATCTCGTCCTGTGGCAGGTTCATTTCCCAGCCGCAGCGCGAGACCAGGCGCTCGAGCAGGTAGGTGGCCTCGGGCCGGCCCGCGCCGCGGTAGGCATCGACCGGCGCGGTGTTGGTGAACCACGCGTCCACCTCGACATAGATCTGCGGCGTGGTGTACTGGCCCGCCAGCAGCGTGGCGTACAGGATGGTGGGCACCGCACTGGCAAAGGTGCTGAGGTAGGCGCCCATGTTGGCATCGGTGTGCACGCGCATGGCCAGAAACTTGCCATCCTTGTCCATCGCCATCTCGGCATGGCTCACATGGTCGCGGCCATGCGCATCCGACACGAAGGACTCGCTGCGGTCGGCCACCCACTTGATGTTGCGGTTGAGCTTCTTGGCCGCCCAGGTCAGGCACACGTCCTCGGCATACAAGAATATCTTGGAGCCGAAGCCGCCGCCCACGTCGGGCGCGATCACGCGCACCTTGTGCTCGGGCAGGCCCATCACGAAGGCCGTCATGAGCAGCCGTTCGACGTGCGGGTTCTGGTTGCTCACGTACAGCGTGTACTCGTCGTTGGCGCGGCTGTAGCTGCCGATGGCCGTGCGCGGCTCCATGGCGTTGGGGATCAGCCGGTTGTTGACCAGATCGAGCTGCGTCACATGCGCCGCGTTGGCAAAGGCCGCATCCACCGCGCCCTTGTCGCCGATGGCCCACTTGTAGCAGTGGTTGTCCGGCGCCGCGTCGTGCAGGCCTGCGCCGGCCACCGTGCCCGCCGCTGCATCGGCCACGCTGACCACCGCGGGCAGTACGTCGTAGTCCACCTCCACCAACTCAGCCGCGTCGCGCGCCTGCTGCTGCGTGAGGGCCACCACCACGGCCACGTGGTCGCCCACGTAGCGCACCTTGCCCTGCGCCAGGATGGGGTGCGGTGGCTCCTTCATCGGTTGCCCATCAGTGCTGGTGATGAGCCAGCCGCAGGGCAGGCCGTTGATGTTGTCGGCCGCCACATCGGTGCCCACAAAGATGCCCAGCACGCCCGGCGCGGCCTTGGCGGCGGTGGTGTTGATGCTGTTGATGCGCGCGTGCGCATGCGGCGAGCGCACGAACACCGCATGGCTTTGCGCAGCCAGCACCACGTCGTCGGTGTACTGGCCCGCGCCGGTGAGGAAGCGGTAGTCCTCTTTGCGCCGGAGCGATTCGCCGATGTGCGGCAGCTTGGAGAAGTCGGATGCACCCATGGTCTGTCTCCTTGTTTTCCGTTATGCCGAGGCCATGGCTTTTTGGCCGACCTGCACAGCGCGCACGATGTTCTGGTAACCCGTGCAGCGGCAGATGTTGCCTTCGAGCAGCTCGCGGATCTCGCCTTCGTTCGCGTGCGGGTGGCTGTTGCACAGGTCCACCGCGCTCATCACCATGCCCGGGGTGCAGAAGCCGCACTGCAGGCCGTGGCATTCCTTGAAGGCCGCCTGCATGGGGTGCATGGTGCCGTCCGGCGCGGCCAGGCCCTCGATGGTCTGCACATCGGCGCCCTGGGCCTGCACGGCCAGCATGGCGCACGATTTGACCGCGCGGCCGTTGACGTGCACCGTGCACGCGCCGCACTGGCTGGTGTCGCAGCCCACGTGGGTGCCGGTGAGCAGCAGGTGCTCTCGCAGCGCATGGACCAGCAGGGTGTTGGGTGGAACGTCAACACGGGCCGCGCGCCCGTTGACCGTGAACTGGACTTGCATCTGGCTGTCTCCTAGAAGAGTTTGGCTGTGAACCTGTCCTAAGCCGCTGCATCTTCTGCCCGCCCCCCGGCCCCATCCCTAGGGAGAACCCTGAATTTCCGGCAGCGCGCGCCGGAAATTCTCAAAATGAAACATGTTGCGCCGCACACCGGAGCATCATGCGGGGCACGCCGCTGCGGCCGCCCCTGCTGCAGCGCCGCCACCCGCCATCCACCCGGGATACCGATGCTCGCCACCGCACCGCCATCACCCGCCGAGGACCGCCACGCCCTGATCGCCCAGGCGCGCCGCGCACTGCTGGACGAGGGCGCGCTGACCACGCGCACCGCGGTGGAGCCGTGGATCACGCGGTCGTGGCAGCGCTGCCTGGACCGGGGCCTGCAGCCCGCGCAGCGCGTGGCCTTCGACATGGTGAGCGCGCCCGCCCAGCGCCGCAGCCGCGAGCAAAGCCACGCCCTGCTGCGCGCGGCGCGCCCGGTGCTGGACCAGCTCACCCGCGCGATTGCCGGCATGCGGTACTTCGCCATCCTGACCAATGCACAGGGCATCGTGGTGGACGTGCAGGGCCCGTGCGACCGCCACGACCCGCGCGCCAGCGCCATCGGCCGCGTGGGCATCGACCTGTCGGAAGCCGCAGTGGGCACCACCGCCATCGGCGCGGCGCTGTCCGAGCTGCAGCCGGTGTGGCTGCACCGGGGCGAGCATTTCTTCGACGACAACGGCAGCTACAGCTGCGCGGGCGCGCCGCTCTTCGGCCCCGACGGGCAGTGCATCGGCATGCTGGACCTGACCGGCGTGGATGTGCCCGAGCGCCCCGAACTGCGCCACCTGGTGGCCCGGTCCGCCCGCGCCATGGAAGACGCGCTGCTGCTGCAACTGCCCCACGCCCTGCTGCTGCGCGTGAACTGGCCCGGCAGCACGCTGGGCAGCGAAGCCGACGGGCTGCTGGTGCTGGACGGCGACGGCTACGTGCTGGGCTGCAACAGCATGGCCCGGCAACTGCTGCCCCTGCCGCTGTGCCCGCCCGGCAGCCTGCGGCACTGCAGCGACCTGATGGCGCTGCCCTGGCCCCAGCTCTTCGATGCCGCCCGCTCGCGCGGCACGCCCGCGCCGCTGGACCTGCCGCTGTGGTCGGGCCTGCGGCTGTCCGGCCTGGCCCAGGCCCCGCACCAGGCTGCGCCCGGCAGCGGCTGGACTGCAGGCCATGCGGCCATGGCGCCGATTGCCACATCGCCCGCCCCGCTGCGCGAGGCCGAGACCGCCCTCATCCGCCGGGCCGTGCAGGACGCGCGCGGCAACGTGGCCGAGGCTGCACGCGCCCTGGGCATCAGCCGCGCCACGGTGTACCGCAAGCTGGGGGTGCCCAAAGGTCATTGAGCGCAGGCGGCGGGCACACGCGGTGGGCATGCGCGGTGGGACCACGCCCGCAGGGACGCAAATTTCTTGAATAAAAAAGTGGCCTGCCGCTGGGTAGACAAGCGCCACCAGCTATCAAATACATAGCATCTGCGTGGACTGCGCCGCACGACGGGGACGGCGGACCGCGGCGCCTTCAGACTTCCGCCAGCGCCAGCACCACCGCGTTGTCGTCCACGATCAGCTCCACCTGGCTGCCTGCGCGCAGTCCGCTGCCCGCCGCGGCAAAGCCCACCATCTGCACGCCCGCGGCCAACTCGGCCGATACCTCATCGCCCGACTCGCCGCGCACCACGCGCACGGCCTTGGCCGGCAGGCGAAAGCTGCCCGTGGCAGCGCTCTGCGCGCCAGCATGGGTGCGCGAACCCGCCCTGCGCTCCACCCGCACCGCAGTGGCTTTGCACAGCGCCTGCACCACCAGCCCCGGCTGCAGGCCCAGCAGCTCCGCACTCTCGCGGGTGATGCGCGATGCGAGCACCGTCGCACCCGCGAGATCGCCCAGCTCGGCCTCGAGCACCAGGTGCACGCGCACGATCTGCCCCAGCACCTCCAGCCGCTGCACCACGCAGGGCCACTGGTTGCGCATGCTGGTGCGCACCGCCAGCCTCGCCAGCGCGGGCCCCGCATGCGGCGTGGCCTGCCAGCGCGAGAGCACGGCGCCCCGCGCCTGGGTCATCGCATCCGCAGCCGCCAGCAACTGCTGCCCCGCCTCGGTCAGCCGCGCGCCCCCGCCGCCGGCACCACCCACCGCCCGCACCACCAGCGCCGCACCGGCCAGGTTGGTGAGCGTGTCCACCGCCTGCCACGCCGCCTTGTAGCTCACCCCCACCACGCGCGCCGCCTGCGAGATGGAGCCGGTGTCACCGATCTGCCGCAGGATGTCGATGCGCTTGTCGGTCAGGGCGTGGGTCAGTGCGGACGAAATGGACAGCGATGAGGGCATGGAAGATTCAGGATGATGGCCGGGCAGTGCAGCCAAGCTGTTGCAACGAGGCAGCAGTGTCGCACCACGCTAGCCGCGCAGCGTGGCGAGGACGCGGGCAAACACACGCTCACGTTCCACGGGGTGGTCCTGCAGCCAGGCATGCAGATGGTGGCCTGCCCCGGCCAGACGGATCACCTCGACGCCGCGCGCCCGTGTGGCCCGGGTGATGTATTCGTGCTCGACCTCCCGGGGGATCACCGCGTCGAGCTCGCCCAGCACCATCAGCAGCCGGCCTTCGAATTGTTCCAGCGCGCTGAATGCAGGCGACGCCGCAAAGGCGGTGGTGGCGCGAATGACCTGCTGGAATGCCGGCCCGAAAGCCACCGGCTGCGCCGCGGCCTCGTACGCGGCCGGGCAGAACAGCACGATGGCCGCAGGCATCAGGCGCGGGATGAGGCTGCACGCGATGTGGCCGCCCATGCTGCTGGCGATGAGTGACACCGGCGGCTGCAGGCCGAGCCTCTCCACCACCGCCAGCGCCTGCGCCACACGGTCGTCCAGGCTGGAGTCGGACATCGGCCCTGGGCTGTCGCCCTGGCCCGCAAAATCGAACGCCGCCGCAGATTGATCCTGGCCCGCCAGGTAGGTCAACAGAGGCCGGTAGCCCTGGCGCGACGAGCGCCCGCCACCGTGCAGGGCCAGCGTGCGCGGGGGTTGTGGCGAAATGCCGTGACAAGCTGTTCCATGCAGCGCCCTGCCTTTGCACAGCACCTGAAATTCTTGCTCTTGCATCCGCCAAAGCTTACAGCGCAGCCGACTGCGGCCTGGCCGATGCGGCTGCCTCCATTGGCCTGACCCGGCGCAGCCGGCCCCCCCCGGCCCCACCAGCACACCAGAGCGATCTGCATATACTCGCGCTATTCCATTCATGAATAGCGCCACCCGCGCCGCGCCGCCATGCTGCATCGCCTTGCCTCCCTGCCCCGCATCCTCACCGCCATCGGCTGGTCCACCAGCCTGTCCACGGGACTGTTCGCCGCCCTGCTGCAATCGGCCCATGCCGACACCGTGTCGGTCGCGGTGGCGGCCAACTTCACGGCGCCCATGCAGAAGATCGCCACCGCCTTCGAGGCCGACACCGGCCACAAGGCCGAGCTGTCGTTCGGCGCCACCGGCAAGTTCTACGCGCAGATCACCAACGGCGCGCCGTTCCAGATCCTGCTGTCCGCCGATGACACCACGCCCGCCCGGCTGGAGAAGGAAGGCAAGGCCGTGGCCAACGCACGCTTCACCTATGCCATCGGCACGCTGGTGCTGTGGAGCGCGCAGCCCGGCTATGTGGATGCGCAGGGCGCCGTGCTCAAGACCGGCGGCTTCAAGCACCTGGCCATCGCCAATCCCAAGCTGGCGCCCTATGGCCTGGCCGCCATGCAGGCCATGGACAAGCTGGGCGTGACCGCGCAGCTGCAGCCGCGCTTCGTGCAGGGCGAGAACATTGCCCAGACGCACCAGTTCGTCGCCACGGGCAATGCGCAACTGGGCTTCGTGGCGCTGTCGCAGGTGATGGCGGACGGCAAGATCACCAGCGGCTCGGCCTGGCAGGTGCCGGCGGATCTGCACGAGCCCATCCGCCAGGATGCGGCGCTGCTCACGCCGGGCAAGGACAGCGCGGCGGCCACGGCGCTGCTCCAGTACCTGCGCGGCGACAAGGCCCGCGCCATCATCAAGTCCTACGGCTATAGTTTCTGAAGGGCGCGTGCGCAAATCGCTTGGCACCGCTTCCCGACTTCCAAGACACTTTCCGACGCTCCATGCCCTTTTCCAGCGCCGATCTGGCGGCCATCGGCCTGACGCTGCGCCTGGCCGGCACCACCATGGCGCTGCTCCTGGTGCTGTGCACGCCGCTGGCCTGGTGGCTGGCGCACACGCCGTCGCGCTGGCGCGGTCCGGTGTCCGCCGTGGTGGCGCTCCCGCTGGTGCTGCCGCCCACGGTGATCGGCTTTTACCTGCTGGTCACGATGGGGCCGCATGGGCCCATCGGGCAGTTCACGCAGAGCCTGGGGCTGGGCACGCTGCCGTTTACCTTCTGGGGGCTGGTGGCGGGCTCGCTCATCTATTCGCTGCCGTTCGCGGTGCAGCCGCTGCAGCATGCGTTCGAGAGCATCGGCCGGCGGCCGCTCGAAGCCGCTGCCACGCTGGGCGCCGGGCCGCTGGACCGGTTCTTCACCGTGGCGCTGCCGCTGGCCCGCCCAGGCTTCATCACCGCGGCGATCCTGAGCTTTGCGCACACGGTGGGCGAGTTCGGCGTGGTGCTGATGCTGGGCGGCAACATCCCCGGCGTGACGCGCGTGGTGTCGGTGCAGATCTATGACCATGTGGAAGCGCTGGAGTACACGCAGGCGCACTGGCTGGCCGGCGGCATGGTGGTCTTCTCGTTCCTGGTGCTGCTGGGCCTGAACCTCACGCGGCGCCGGGCGTCGATGGTGTCGTGATGAGCGCCAACGCACCGAGTTCTCAGCAGATCGAGGCGCGCCTGCACCTGGCACGCCCCGGCTTCACGCTGGATGTGGACCTGCGCCTGCCCGGGCGCGGCGTGACCGCGCTGTTCGGCCCCTCGGGCTGCGGCAAGACCACCTGCCTGCGCGCCATTGCGGGCCTGGAGCGTGCGCAGCCGGGGCACGTGCAGGTCAACGGCGAGACCTGGCAGGACGACGCACAGCACATCTGGCGGGCCACGCACGAGCGCGCTCTGGGCTATGTGTTCCAGGAAGCGAGCCTGTTCGACCACCTCACGGTGCAGGGCAACATCGGCTACGGCCAAAAGCGCACGCCGCCCGCGCGCCGCCAGGTGGCGCTGAAGCAAGCAGTGGACCTGTTGGGCATCGGCCACCTCATGGACCGCAAGCCCCAGGCCCTGTCGGGCGGCGAGCGCCAGCGCGTGGCCATTGCACGCGCCCTGGCCACCAGCCCGCGCCTGCTGCTCATGGACGAGCCCCTGGCCGCGCTGGATGCACCGCGCAAGGCCGAGGTGCTGCCTTACCTCGACACACTGCAGCGCACGCTGGACATCCCGGTGCTGTACGTGAGCCACGCCATCGACGAAGTGGCGCGGCTGGCCGCGCACATGGTGCTGCTGGAGGACGGCCGCGTGCGCGCCCACGGCCCCACGTCCGAACTGCTGGTGCGGCTGGACCTTCCCCTGGCCCATGGCGACGCTGCCGCCACGGTGATCGACGGCCACGTCACGCAGCACGACGACCACGACCTGGTGACCACAGTGGCGTTCGCAGGCGGGCAGCTGCTGCTGGTCAGCCCCGGCGAGCATGCCGTGGGCGCGCCGATCCGGCTGCGCATCCAGGCGCGGGACGTGAGCATTGCGCTCACGCCGCCCGCGGACACGAGCATCCTCAATATCCTGCCAGCCACGGTGGCCCATGTAGCGCACGACAGCCCGGGCCAGCTGATGGTGGCGCTGAACGCCGGGCCCACGCGGCTGCTGGCGCGGGTGACCCAGCGCTCGGCCAGCGTGCTCGGCCTGGTCCCGGGCAAGCCGGTGTACGCGCAGATCAAGGGCGTGGCCATCGTCAACTGAGCGCAACAGTGGGCCCGTCCACGGGTCGTATGATGACCGCCTACAACGAGGGTGGGGCAACATGGTTTCAATCTGGCATGACGCCGCGCAGGCGTTCGGGGTGGGTTTTCCTGCGCCGCTGCAAGGCCTGCTGTTCTGGGTGACTGCATCTTTGGTGGTGCACGTGTGCCAGCGCCTGGTGGAGCACACGGCGTTCTCGGCCGACCCGCCCAGCCGGCGCGTGAGTGCATCGCACGCATCGCTGGGCATCGGCTGCATCGTGTGGGCGCTGGACGTGGTGGGCCTCTTTCTCTATGAAGAGCTGGCGCACCACGCCGTGGCACTCGACCTGGTGCCCGCGCTCAGCGGGCTCATCATCATGGCGGTGAGCACGCGGCTGACCATACCCACGCTGAGCACCAGCGCCAGCAAGCTGCACATCGCAATGGCGGGGGCCTGCCTGGCGGCGGGCATGCTGCTGGCGCACTTCACCATCACGCAGGACCTGGTGCGCAGCTTCGCCACGGTGAACTGGGCGGCGATCGTGCTGGCGGCGGCCATTGCGCTGTGCCTGGCCACCTGGACATCCATCCGCCACCGGGCGGTGAAGATGAGCGTCCTCACACCCCATCTGCTGCGCCGGTCGTGGGAAGAAAAAGCCGTGTGCGGCGCGGCCATCCTGCTGCTGCACTGGCTGCTGGTCAACACGTTCGGCCTGCTCAGCGTCCCGGCTGGCGACACGGCGCACAACAGCGCGCTGCTGGTCTGCGTGCTGGTGTTCGGCACGGCGCTGGCCGTGGAGCAGCTGCGCAACATGCACTTCGACGCGGGCCGCCAGCAGTTGCTGCGCCGCGGGCTGTCGATGATGCGGGCGTCCAACATGGCGCACAACCCCGAGCGCGACATGCAGCTGTCCCTGATTGCCGACCGGCTGCACGACCTGCTGCAGCCCGACCGGCTCACGCTGCACTTTCAGCCCATCGTGGACCTGCGCCAGCCCGGCGTGCAGTTCGAAGCGCTGCTGCGCGTGAAAGACCCGGCCCTGGGCCCACTCAACCCCGAAATTTTTCTGCTGGCCTGCGAGCTGCAGGGCCGCACCGGCGATGTGGACCGCATGATCCTGCGCAACGCGCTGGACTGCCTGGCCGCTTGGCGCGAGCAGGGACTGCTTCAGATCACCATCAGCGTGAACGTGGCACCCAGCACGCTGCTGGCGACCGGCTTCTCAGATTGGCTGCGCGCAGAACTCGCGCAGCGCGCCTTGCCCCACCACGCGCTGCGGCTGGAGATGACCGAGCACGCCGTGATCGCGCTGGGCGCACCCATGGTGGACGCGCTGCAGGCGCTGGGCACACTGGGCATCGCGGTGGTGATGGACGACTTCGGCACCGGCTACTCGTCGCTGGGCATGCTGGCGGACCTGCCGATTGCGGGCGTCAAGTGCGATAGGTTGTTCGTGCAGCAACTGGCCAGCGATGCGCGCAGGCAGTCGCTGCTGCGGCACATCGGCGCGCTGACCCGCGAGTTCGGCCTGTCGGTGGTCGTGGAGGGCGTGGAGACCGCGGGCGAGCTGCAGGCCGTGGCTGCCGCGGGCCTGCACGCCATCCAGGGCTACCTGTACAGCAAGCCTATGGCATCGGCCAGCGTGCCGGCCTGGTACGCCAACGAGATGCAGCCGCGCCGCAAGGCACTGCAGGCCCTGCTCTCCCACACCACCCGGGCGGCCGCTGGCAGCGCTGCGGCGGCGCCGGTGCTGTCCGCGTCGCGCGCCTCCGGGCCCGACTTTCTGCACTCCGTTCATCCCTCTCATTCGTGACAACACTCACCACATTGGTCCTGGGCGGCTACGGCAACTTTGGCGCGCGCATCTGCCGCGCCCTGGCGGGCAACCCGGCCCAGCACCACCACATGACCCTGCTGGTGGCAGGCCGCGATGCAGCCCGCGCGCAAGCGCTGGCAGACACGCTGCACCACGGCGCACGCGGCGTGGCACTGGACCACCAGGCCCCGGGCCTGGCGGACCAGTTGCGCGCCTGGGGCGTAGGCCTGGTCATCCATACTGCCGGCCCGTTCCAGGCACAGGCCTACGCCGTGGCGCAGGCAGCGGCCGAGGCCGGGGCGCACTACATCGACCTGGCCGACGGCCGGCGCTTCGTGTGCGACTTCCCGGCGGCGGTGCACGGCACCTTCGCTGCGGCGCAGCGCACCGCCGTCACGGGCGCGAGCACCGTGCCCGCGCTGTCGTCTGCCGTCATCGACCACCTGTGCGCCGGCTGGCAGCACATCGACAGCATCGACATCTGCATCGCCCCCGCTCAGCGCGCACCGCGCGGGCAGGCCACGCTGGCGGCGGTGCTGAGCTACTGCGGCGTGCCCATTCCCGTGTGGGAGGGCGGCCGGTGGCAGCACCGGCGCGGGTGGGCCGACCCGGTGCCGGTGCACTTCAAGCGCCTGCGCCCCCGCCTGGCCGCGGTGTGCGACATCCCGGACCTGGAGCTGTTCCCAGAGCGCTACCAGGTGCGCGATCGCGCGGTGTTCCGAGCCGCGCTGGAGGTGGGCCTGGCGCAGCGCAGCTTCGCCGCCATCGCCGCGCTGCGCCACTGGGGCCTGCTGCCGCACCCCGAGCGCCTGGCCGGGCTGCTGCACCGCGCGGGCGGCGTGCTGGACGTGCTGGGCACGCCGCTGGGCGGCATGGTGGTGCGCGTGGCCGGCACGGATGCCCACGGCCACACGCGCCGCCGCGCCTGGCACATCGCGGCCGACCACGACCACGGCCCGGAGATCCCGTGCATGGCCGCCATCCTGCTCGCGCGGCGCCTGGCGGCCGGCAACCCCTTGCCGCTGGGTGCGCACACCAGCACGGGCCTGCTCGCACTCGAATCCTTCGCGCCTGAATTCGACCGCTGGGGCATGGTGAACGATGTGGTGGAAGAAGCCTAATGGCCCACGGAAAGTTGACGTTCCCTATGCCTGCACGCGCAGACATCGTGTTCGATGCATTTCACTACCATGAGTGGAAAGTTCAGTGGGATTCTCTGGTGCGTGATACGCAGGTACTGGATGGTTCGAGCTGCCCCAGCGTGGGCGCAATGACGGAGAACGCGGGTGCAGGCGCTCTGCGCACGTTGTCGATGCGTACCCGCTTCATACAGTACGACCGCCCCCTACTGGCAGCGGCAACCATGGTCGGGCGTTCTTTCCCGTTTGTGCACTGGGCTGCATCGATGCGCCACGAACCCGTGGGCTCCGGCCATTCGCAGCTGGTATATACCTACACATTCCGCACCCGTCCAAGGCTCTTGCGGTGGTTCATGGAACCCCTGGTGAACTGGGTTTTCATCCGCAAAACGCGTGATCGCTTCCAGCGCCTGGAGAAATTCTTGCAGCACCATTCGAACGATATCCACACGTGGCAGCAAAGTCGGCACGAACTGCCCGTGGTGTCGGTACACGCTGCTGTCACAACGCCCCCAGCCCGCTGATGTTCACGCAAGCAACCTTGCGCCTGCTGCGCTACAGCCTCGTGGCCGTGTGGCTCATCACGGCTGTCGTCAGCGTGTGGGAGCTGCACGGTCAAAGCCGCGACCTGCTGGCCGGCCTGCCGGCCGCGCTGCAGACGCCCGGCTGGACCACGGCACTCATTCTGGGCGGCGCCGCTGCCGATGCGGTGCTGGGCGTGTGGATGGCGCTACGCCCGGGCCGCGCCGCGTATGCCGCCGCGCTGCTGCTGATGGCCACCATGACGGTGCTGGCCACCGTGATCCAGCCCGACCTGTGGCTGCACCCGCTGGGGCCCTTGACCAAGAACCTGCCCATCGCCGCCATCCTGTGGGTGCTGCTGCACAACGCGCCGCATGCCGCGCGCGCAGATCGACCATGAGCCTGTACCTCATCCTCAAGTGGATCCACATCGTCTCCAGCATGCTGCTGGTGGGCACGGGCCTGGGCTCGGCGTTCTACATGTTCTTCACCAACCGCAGCGGTAACGTTCAGGCGCAGGCCGTGGTCACGCGGCTGGTGGTGCGGGCGGACTGGTGGTTCACCACGCCCACGGTGTTCGTACAGCCCGCCACGGGGCTGGGCATGGCGTACATGCTGGGCCTGCCGTTGACAACGCCGTGGCTGACGCTGTCGCTGGGGCTGTATGTGCTGGCG
Organism: Acidovorax sp. LjRoot194; assembly: GCF_964253015.1. Lineage (NCBI taxonomy): Bacteria > Pseudomonadati > Pseudomonadota > Betaproteobacteria > Burkholderiales > Comamonadaceae > Acidovorax > Acidovorax sp. LjRoot194. The sequence goes on from NZ_CAXUQB020000001.1 coordinate 4,416,698, forward strand.
GGCGCCTGCTGGCTGCCGGTGGTGTGGCTGCAGCTGCGCATGCGCGACATGGCGGCAGAGGCTGCGCGCACAGGCAGCCCCCTGCCCCCGCAGTACTGGCGCTGCGCCCGCTGGTGGGAGGCCCTGGGCTACCCGGCGTTCGTGGCGATGGTGGTGGTGTTCTACCTGATGGTGAACAAGCCGAGCCTGTGGGGCTGAGTCCCCATCGGACGGTGCTTCAACCCCGCAGGGGTTAGCCAACCGGCGCGCCCCAATCCAGCGCCACCGTGGAGCCGGCTTCGCCGGGCCACGGGTGCCGTCCCCAGGGGAGATGGCGCGCAGCGACTCAGGGGGGATTACTTTCCTGCGTTCGGGAAGAACAGCTGCTCGCCGCCGATCTTGTAGCTGGCGATGACCTGCTGGCCGGCGGGCGACACGACCCAGTCGACGAATTTCTGCGCGTCCTGCGCCTTCACGTGCGGGTGCTTGGCAGGGTTGACCACCATCACGCCGTACTGGTTGAAGAGCTTGGTGTCGCCCTCGACCAGGATGGCCAGGTCGGCGCGGTTCTTGAAGTTGAGCCAGGTGCCGCGGTCGGCCAGCACGTAGGCGTTGCTCGACGCCGCGATGTTGAGCGCGGGGCCCATGCCGCAGCCGCATTCCTTGTAGCCGCTGCCCTTGGCGGCATCGGCACCCGCGAGCTTCCAGTAGCGCAGCTCGGCAGCGTGGGTGCCGCTCTTGTCGCCGCGCGAGACGAAGTTGCCGTTGCCCGCCGCGAGCTTTTGCAGCGCCTGCACGATGTCCTTGCCGCGCGTGCCTGCCGGGTCGTCCTTGGGGCCGACGAGGATGAAGTCGTTGTACATGACGGGGTAGCGCTTGACGCCCCAGCCATCGGCCACGAATTTCTCCTCGGCTGCCTGGTCGTGCACGAAGAGCACGTCGGCGTCGCCCCGGCGCGCCATGTCCAGCGCCTGGCCCGTGCCCAGGGCCACCACCTTCAGGTCGATGCCGCTGGTCTTCTTGAACTCGGGCAGCAAGTAGCCGAACAGCCCCGACTGCTCGGTGGACGTGGTGGACGCCATCGTGATGCTCTGCGCGGACGCTGCGCCAGATGCTACAAAAATAATAGCTGCCAGCGCTTGCTGAATGCGCGGTACAGGGCCAAAAAGCTTGAAATTCTTCATCACCGGGCCGCCCCGGGACGAGAAAGCGGAGTCCTCGGGCGACAGCGACGGCACGGGGTGGCGAGCGTGGGGGGCGGTTTTTTTCATACCAGTTCTCCTTTGACAAACAGACGGGCGGCCTCGGGCAGGGGGCCGTTGAAGAAGTCGTGCACCGGCAGGTCGGCCACCAGGCGGCCGTGTTCCATGTAGATCACGCGGCTGGCCAGGCGCTTGACCTGGCCCAGGTTGTGGCTGCTGAACACCATGGTCACCGGGTGGGCGGGACCGCCAGCGCCGTGGCTGGCGGCGAAGTCGGCCATCAGGGACTCGACCTCGCGCTTGGCGTGCGGGTCCAGGCTGGCGGTGGGCTCGTCCAGCAGCAGCACGTCGGGCCGCAGTGCCCAGGCGCGCGCCAGCGCCAGCCGCTGCTGCTGCCCGCCCGACAGGGTGCGCGCGTTCTGCGCGGCGATGCCCTGCAACCCCACGCGCTGCAGCGCCGTGAGCGCGGCCAGCCGGGCATCGCGCCAGCGCGTGCCGCGCAGCCACAGGGCCAGCGCCACGTTGTTCAGGGCGCTGGTGCGCAGCATGTGCGGCCGCTGGAACAGCATGGCCTGGCGCAGCGTGCGGTTGCAGTGCAGGCCTCCGCCGCCGGTGGCATCGGCCAGGCCGTGCAGCACGCGCAGCAGCGTGCTCTTGCCGCTGCCGTTGGCGCCCACCAGGGCCACGCGCTCGCCGGGCACGATGCACAGGCTGACATTCGCCAGCGCCACCACGGCGCCATAGCGCACCGAGACGTGGCGCAGGTCCACCCACGGGGCGCCGTCGTTGGCGGCTGGCTGGCCTGGCGCGCCGGCCATCTCCACGCCTTGGGTGGTGTGCACTGCGCTCATGCGGCCACCCCCACCGGCATGCCGGAGGCCGCACCGTCCACCCGCTCGCGCCATCGGCGCACCAGGGCGATGACCACGTTGAGCGCCAGCACCACGGCCAGCAGGAGCATGCCCAGCGCCAGCGCCAGCGGCAGGTCGCCCTTGCTGGTCTCGAGCGCGATGGCGGTGGTCATGACGCGGGTGAAGCCGTCGATGTTGCCGCCCACGATCATGACGGCGCCCACCTCGGAGATGGCGCGCCCGAACGATGCGATCAGCACGGTGAGCAGCGCGTAGCGCTCGTCCCACGCCAGCAGCAGGCTGCGCAGTAGCGTGCCCGCGCCCAGGGAGCGCAGCTGCTCGCCGTGCGCGCGCTCTGCGTCTTCCACCGCCTGCCGCGTGAGCGCGGTGACCACCGGCAGCACCAGGATGGCCTGGGCCAGCACCATGGCCTTGAAGCTGAACAACCAGCCCAGCGACCCGAGCGGCCCGCTGCGCGACAGCAGCAAATACACCACCAGCCCCACCACCACGGACGGCACGGCCAGGAGGGTGTTGAGCACCGCTAGCACCGCGCCGCGCCCCGCAAACCGCGCCACCCCAAGCCATGCGCCCAGCACCAGCCCCAGGCCGCAGGCCAGCAGGCAGGCGGTGGCGCTGACCGACAGGGAGCGGCCCACGATGGCCCACAGGACCGGGTCGAAGGAGAGGGTGAGTTGCAGCGCTGTGCTCGCGCTTTCGGTCAGCGTGGACATATATTGAATTGGGCTATCGTAGGCACCCTGCCAATATCCAGCCATATGAAATCCTGTGCATAGGGTCCAACTCCACTACACGCTGAGCCGCGACGCGGGCACTGCACTCATTCGCAACCCCTTGCCGGAGCTGCTGCAGGCCGTGGCCGAGCATGGCTCCATCTCGGGCGCGGCGCGCGCGCTCGACCTCTCCTACCGCCATGTCTGGGGCGCGCTCAAGCGCTGGGAAGAGCAGCTGGGCGGCGAACTCATCATCTGGGGCAAGGGGCAGTCTGCCCAGCTCAGCGAGTTCGGCACCAAGCTGCTGTGGGCCGAGCGCCAGGCCCAGGCGCGGCTGGCGCCGCAGATCGCGGCACTTCATGCGGACCTGGAGCGCGCGTTCGCAGTGGCCTTCGACCCGCAGGCCCACGTGCTCACGCTGTACGCCAGCCACGACGACGCGCTGGCCGCACTGCGGGCGCATGCGGCCACACCGGGGCGCACCGGCGGGCTGCACCTGGACATCCGCTTCACGGGCAGCGTGGACGCGATCCGCGCGCTCAATGAAGGGCGCTGCACGCTGGCGGGTTTCCACACGGTGGAGAACGCCCAGGCCGAGTCGCTGACCGCGCGCACCTACCAGCCCCTGCTGCAGCCGGGCCTGCACAAGGTCATCGGCTTTGCCCAGCGCACGCAAGGGCTCATCGTGGCGCCGGGCAACCCGCTGCAGTTGAACACCCTGGCCGACGTGGCCCGCACCGGGGCACGGTTCGTGAACCGGCCGCTGGGCTCCGGCACGCGCGTGCTCATCGACGAGCTGCTGGCGCAGGACGGGCTGGCACCGGGCGCGCTGGCCGGCTATGCGTCCGACGAGCCATCGCACACCGCGGTGGCGCAGGCCGTGGCCGCCGGCGCGGCCGATGTGGGCGTGGGCATCGAGCTGGCGGCGCGGGCGCGCGGCCTGGGCTTTGTGCCGCTGGTGCGCGAGCGCTACCACCTGGCCTGCCTCAAGGCGAGCCTGGACCAGCCCGCCACCCTGGCCCTGCGCACCCTGCTGCAGACGCCCGACTGGCTGCAGCAGATGGCCGGGCTGCCGGGCTACACGCCGCTGCGCTGCGGCGAGGTGCTGGCGATGAGCCGGGTGCTGCCCTGGTGGCGCTTTGCCAAGCCCAAGCGCGCCTCCCGCGCCCAGGCGGCCTGAGAACGCATACAGGCAGCGCATGCCGCACAAGCGCATGCTGCGGGGGTGGTGCCAAGAGGGAAATGGTGTGGGGATACCGGCGCGCAAAGCCTCGGAAAGCGCCGATGAAGGGGCCCGACCCTGAGGAAAACCCCATGTCGGCGCGTCAGGCTTTCTTCAGCGCTTGGGGAGTAGGATGCGCGTTACTTTCAGACACCCTCGGGCCCAGCAGCGCATTGGGCCCGCCCCATTTTCATACTCAGGAGACACAACGTGTCAGCACTTCTCAAATTGGCCTTGGGCATGGACTGGATTTCCAGCAAGCTGAGCAAGATCGCCACCTGGACCGTCCTCGCCGCCGCCCTCATCTCTGCCGGCAACGCCTTCGTGCGCTACGGCATCGACATGAGCTCCAACGCCTGGCTCGAGATCCAGTGGTACCTGTTTGCCGCCACCGTCATGCTGGGCGCGCCCTTCGTGCTGATGCTCAACGAGCATGTACGCGTGGACATCATCTACGGCAAGCTGCGCGGCAACAAGCAGGTGTATGTGGACATCATGGGCCTGGCGCTGTTCCTGCTGCCTGCCATGGCGCTCATCGCCTACCTGAGCTGGCCCCTGTTCGAGCGCGCCTTCCTGTCGGGCGAGATGTCGGGCAACTCCGGCGGCCTGATCCGCTGGCCCGCCATCATCCTGATGCCCGTCGGCTTCACCCTGATGGTCCTGCAGGGCCTGGCCGAAATCATCAAGCGCGTGGCCTACCTGCGCGGCATCTACCAGATGAACACCCACTACGAAAAGCCGGTGCAGTAAGCAGCCCGCTCCTTCGGCCGCTCCCTCCAGGACGCGCCATGAAGAAGACCCCGCGGCACCCCGGCCCCGCTTGCTAGGACGGCCTGCCGCGCTCTCACTCCCGGAATTTCAGGAACAACAAAATGCACATGGAAAACTTCGCCCCGATCATGTTCGCGGGGCTGGTGGTGGTGATGCTGATCGGCTTCCCCGTCGCCTTCTCACTCGCCGCCCTGGGGCTGGCGTCGGGCTTCTTCGCCATCGAGATGGGGTGGTTCCCGCCCGTCTTCATGGCCAACCTGCCCATCAACATCTTCGGCATCCTCTCCAACGAGCTGCTGCTGGCGATCCCGTTCTTCACCTTCATGGGCGCGATCCTGGAGAAGTGCGGCCTGGCGGAAGACATGCTCGACTCGATGGGCCAGCTCTTCGGCACCGTGCGCGGCGGCCTGGGCTACTCGGTGATCATCGTGGGCTTCATCCTCGGCGCCATCACCGGCACCGTGGCCGGCCAGGTGATCGCCATGGCGCTGATCTCGCTGCCCGTGATGATCCGCTACGGCTACAACATGCGCTACGCCACCGGCGTGCTGGCCGCCTCGGGCACCATCACGCAGCTGGTGCCGCCATCGCTGGTGCTGATCGTCATGGCCGACCAGCTGGGCCGCTCGGTGGGCGACATGTACCGCGGCGCCTGGGGCCCCTCCATCCTGCAGGTGGTGATTTTCGCGGGCTACACGTTCTTCCTGGGTGTGTTCAAGCCGCACTACCTGCCAGGCATTCCGAAGGAAGCGCGCACCATGTCGGGCGCCAAGCTCTGGCTCAAGTGCCTGCGCGGCATCATCCCGTCGGCGCTGCTGATCTTTGCGGTGCTGGGCTCCATGGGCGGCCTGCCCGGTATCGACACTGCCATCGCCACCCCCACCGAAGCCGGTGCCATGGGTGTGGTCGGCGCCATGCTGCTGGCCGCTATCCACCGGCGCCTGAGCCTGTCGCTGATGTGGGAAGCCATGCAGGGCACGATGCGCCTCACGGCCATGGTGGTGTTCATCCTGATCGGTGCCCGCGTGTTCTCGATGGTGTTCCAGGGCGTGGACGGTGCCAAGTGGGTCGAACACATGCTCTCGGGCCTGCCGGGCGGCCAGGTCGGCTTCCTGATCGCGGTGAACCTGTTCATCTTCTTCCTGGCGTTCTTCCTCGACTTCTTCGAAATCGCCTTCATCATTCTGCCCATGCTGGGCCCGGTGGCCGACAAGCTGGGTATCGACCTGATCTGGTTCGGCGTGCTGCTGTGCGTGAACATGCAAACGAGCTTCATGCACCCGCCCTTCGGCTTTGCGCTGTTCTACCTGCGCGGCATCGCCAACACGCTGTTCAAGGAGGGGCGCATTCCCAAGCCCGTGCTGTCCAGCGACATCTACATGGGCGCGATCCCCTGGGTGATCATGCAGCTGCTGCTGGTGGCCATCGTGATCTTCGTGCCGCAGACCGTGACGATGTTCCTGCCCAAGGCCGAGGTGATCGACACCGACAAGGTGCAGATCGAAGTGCCGGTGGACGACATGCGCAACGAGGACTCATCGTCCGGCGGCGAAAACCCCTTTGGCGACTCCGCCACGCCACCCGCTGAGCCTGCCACGCCAGCAGACCCCGCGGCAGCGCCGGCCGAGCCTGCCAAGTGATGGCAGCCGTGATCGCGCGAACCAAGGTGGCCTGCGCATGCTGATGAACATCACGCCGCAGCCCCTGATGGAGCCCTTCCGTTTTGCCCCGAAAGACGGTGAAGTGAAGGGCGCGGCGTTCTCGCCCACCTTCCGGTTTTTTGCCACGCTGATCGTGGGCGGATGTACCCTGTGGTTCTACCAGCTGTGGTCGCGCGGCGCCCTGGGCAGCGGCGTGAGCAACGGCACGGGCTGGTTCATCGCCGGCCTGTTGCTGATGGCCTGGACCTGGTGGAGCATCATGGTCAGCCGCACCCGCATCACCCCCAGCGGCCTGCACCAGCGCTGGGTGTGGGACAAGTCCATGGCCTTTGACGACCTGGCCTACGTGCGCTTGATCCGCGTGCCGGGCTTGAGCTGGTTGATTGCGCCGCGGCTGTATGTGCGCACGCTGGCGGGCAAGTTCACGGTGTTCTATGGCGCCACGCCGCAGCTGATGGCGGAGTTCGAGCGAATCGGAGCAGAGCTGAAAGCGTTTCGGCAGATGTGATTGCGACATGCAGGACGCTTGGCCGGCCTCGCCAAAAAACCGCGTTGAGGCGCGGTTTTTTTTCGTTCGATCGCGGCATGTTGGTGAACAGTGGGCCGTCGCATCTTGACTCTGCGCCACTCCGTGTGGATAGACTTCCAGCATCGGCCCAATGCGGTCAGGCAAAGACGGGGCGTCGACGACTGCTCCAAGCTGATCTGATTCAACAGGGTCTGCCACTTTGGCAACCAAGGCAACCATGGCGACTGATGGCGCTTTGCAAGGAAATAAATGCTGTTAACAGATATAGCCGTGGAGCACACGCTGGTGTCCAAAAAGGATGGCGTTCGTCAGACGTTTTTGCTGCATCCCTTTACCGATACGCAGCGAGATTCGCTGGGTAAATTCGAGATCGTTCGTGACATCCAAGAGCCTGGATACAAAGACGTCAAACGTTCAACCTTTGTGACGTTCCAGCAATTGGCAGAGCTGTATGCGAAGGGGGTCCTCGACGAATTCGGGTTTTCCGTTCGCATGTGTCCGGGTCAGGGCACGTACCCTGGCAAGCATCCAGCAAAAAAGATCCTGCCTTCGAATATCAAGCCAGGCTCACCGTTCGACCTGGCTGTTCAACAGGTGGATGTTTCGAAGTCCGCCACTCGCGAGTTGAGGACAGCCTTGCTGCGCACCAGCGTCAAGCTTTGAGGTCCACTGCGCCGATTGATGTGGGAGTACCTGTGAATTCATCCGTTGCACATTCCGAACTCATCGCCACGTTCAGACGGGCTCAGGCAGATGCCGCTCACAAGCTCGGGTTGATCAAGGCTGCTGAGAACAAGGGCCCCAAGGCCGTCCAGGCTGCCGTCGAAACCGCTGCAAAGGCGGTAAAGCGCAGAGACTCGTATGCGAAAAAACTGGACAGCCTGGGAGTGAGCCTCGAGACTTGAGCGCAGCCGAACCTGCGGCCCGACACCAGCGATGGGCCAGTACCCACCCGTGGTGCGAGCGGCAATGGGCTAAAAGGCACAACAGCGCAGCAGTGGCCGCAATTGCTCAACAGCGGCCCTGAGCACCTGATCACCCAACGCGGAGCCATCCCATGGGACTTCTCACCTTCAGCCTCAACCTCACCCTGGACGGCTGCATCGACCACCAGGAGGGCATTGCCGACGACGAGACACACGCCTTCTTCACCCAGCTCATGGACCAGCACGGCGCAATGCTCTGGGGCCGCGCCACCTACGAGATGATGGAGGGCTACTGGCCGGCCGTCGCGCGCGGTGATATGCAGGCGCCGCCGGCCGTGCGCGAGTGGGCGGTGAAGCTGGAGGCCAAGCCGAAGTACGTGGTCTCGTCCACACGCAAAGATTTCCCGTGGACCCAAAGCCACCACATCGCTGGCGGTGCTGACTTACTAGAACAGGTGCAGGCGCTGAAGAACGCGACACCTGCTGGCGTGCTGCTCGGCAGCGGCCAGCTCGCGGCGGCGCTGGATGCGCTGGACCTGATCGACGAGTACCGATTTCTGATGCATCCCCGCATCGCGGGCCACGGCCCGACGCTGTACGCCAGCGGGCTGCCCGGCACGCGACGGCTTGAGTTGATTGCTGCGGCGCCTATGCGCAACGGCGCCGTCGCACTGCACTACCGGCGCGCGCGTGACTGAGTGCGGAATGGGGAAGCCTCTCCACGCCACCCATAAAAAAACCGCGCCGAAGCGCGGTTTTTTGTTGCAATGCCTGGCGCAGCGCCAGATCAGAGCTTGATGGTCTGCATGTAGCTGTCGAAACGGCCTTCGGCCACGCGGAACCATGCCACCTGGTCCTTCTGGAATGCGGCGAAGTCGGTGTAGATCTTCTTCCACTCGGGGCTCTTGGCGCTGTTTTCTTCGTACACGGCCAGCGAGGCTTTGTAGGAAGCGTCCAGGATTTCCTTGCTGAAGGGCAGCAACTTGGTCTTGGCGCCGATCAGTTGCTTCAAGGCGACGGGGTTGCGGGCGTCGTACTTGGCCAGCATGTCCACCGATGCCTGTGCGGCAGCGGCGGCGATGATGGCTTTGTTCTCGGCCGACAGGGCGTCGAAGGCCTTCTTGTTGATGAAGAAGTCCACTTCAGGACCGCCTTCCCACCAGCCGGGGTAGTAGTAGTTCGGAGCCACCTTGTTGAAGCCGAGCTTCTGGTCGTCGTACGGGCCCACCCACTCGGCCGCATCGATCGTGCCCTTTTCCAGCGCTTGATAGATTTCGCCGCCAGGGATGCTCTGGGGCACCACGCCCATCTTGGTCATCACGTCGCCCACCAGGCCGCCGCCCAGGCGCATCTTCAGGCCCTTCAGGTCAGCAGCCGTCTTGATTTCCTTGCGGAACCAGCCGCCCATTTGCGTGCCGGTGTTGCCACCTGCAAAGCTGAGCATGCCGTAGCCGCCGTAGAACTCGTCCAGCAGCTTGCGGCCGTTGCCGTGCAGCATCCAGGCGTTCATCTGGCGGGCGTTCAGACCGAAAGGAATGGCCGAGCCCAGGGCGAATGCGGGGTTCTTGCCGTAGAAGTAGTAAGGCACCGTGTGGGCCATTTCGACGGAGCCCTGCTGCACGCCGTCGACCACGCCGAAGGGAGGCATCAGCTCGCCGCCTGCATGGACCGAGATCTCGAACTTGCCGCCGGACATGGCCTTGACAGCGTTGGCGAACACTTCGGCACCACCGTAGATGGTGTCAAGGGGCTTGGGGAAGCTCGATGCCAGGCGCCAGCGCACTGCGGCTTGCGCGTGCACTGCTGGTGCCACACCGGCAGCCAGCACACCGGCAATACCTGCCTGCTTGATGATTGAACGACGATCCATGAGTTCTCTCCGAATACTTGTGATTGCACACCCTGGCACGCAAGCGGGTCGCCCGCAGCCAAGGACCTTCTAGCCCGATTGATTGTAGGAACATGCCCCCCCGCAGATTTGGGGGTTTTCCCGTGAAAGCCCGGCGCACGCATACGGGCTTCAGGGTTCTGCAAGCATCGCCATTCAGAGCACCAACGATGGCTCTGCGGCGTCACAGCGCGCAAGCGCCATCACCAGCCGCAGAAACTGGCGCGCCCCATGCGAGTGCACCCGCGGAACTGGCTTGTATGGTGGAGGTGTTGGGGTGGAGGGCCTGAGTACCGGCTATCGGCTTTGACCGACTGGCGAAGATAGCCCCCACCCCGCCCCTGAGCGTCGATAAGGAACTGAGCCGCACCTCAGCGCCGATCTGTAAGCAAGCTAACGCCTGTGGCGGGATTCCACCCCAACGATCGTCATTGTTCATTGGAGGAATCTCATCATGCAAGTACCCCTTTGTTTCATCGGCGTGGACGTCTCCAAGGCTGAGCTGGTCGTGGCCACCCACGGCCAGGACGCTTGCCTTGCCGTCTCTAACGAGTCCACTGCCATCGTGCAGTGGTTGCACACCCTGCCCCCTGGCGCGCTCTTGGCCATGGAGTCCACCGGCCGCTTTCACCAGCTGCTGGCCACCCTGGCCGCCGGCATGGGTTTGACGGTGTTCGTGCTCAACGCCCGCGATGTGTACTTCTACGCCAAGGGCCTGGGCGCGCGCGGCAAGACCGACCGGGTGGATGCCCGGATCATTGCCCGCTACCTGGCCGAGCACCACGAGCGGCTGCACCCGCACCGTGTCCCCAGCGCCTGTCAGGCCGAACTGGAGCAGTTGCTGGGCCAGCGCTGGACGGCGGTGACCAAGCGCACCGCGCTGCGTCAGTCGCTGCGCGGCTGCAGCACGAGCATCGCGCAGGCGGCCGCGGGGCTGGAGGACGCCTTTGGCACCTTGCTGCACACCATCGATGGGCGCATTACGCAGTTGATCAAAGAGCAAGAGCAGTTGCACCGCGCTCGCACGTTGCTGCAAAGCATCGTGGGCATCGGTCCCCAATCGAGCGCGTTGCTGGTCACCGTGCTCGATCGCGTGGCGTTTTGCAGCTGTGATGCGCTGGTGGCCTACAGCGGGCTGGATCCCCGGGCCCACGACTCTGGGCGTAGCAGGGGGCGCAGGCACTTGTCCAAGCGAGGGAATCCGGCGCTGCGCCACCAGATGTTCATGGCGGCGATGTCGGCGTGCCACACGGTCACGTTTGCGGCGACCTACCAAGCGCTGCGCGCCAGGGGGCTCAAGAGCACAGAGGCCCTGGTAGTGCTGGCGCGCAAGCTGCTGCGCATTGCCTTTGCTGTGTGGCGATCGGGCAAGCCGTTTGATGCTCATCGCATCACCCCAAGCGCTTGACTCGAACCATAGAACCTTTGCCAGGCCGCTGGGTGCGTCCCCCTCAGGGGGAAGGCGCCGCAGGCGACTCAGGGGGAGCTAAATCTTCTGCGCCGACATGAACGTGTCATACCGCGCTTCCGCAAACCGGAACCACAGGATCTGGTCACGCTGGAAGTTGCGCATGTCGCCGTAGATCTTTTTCCACTCCGGGCTTTTGGAGTCGTTCTGCGCGAAGACGTCCATCGATGCCTTGAACGCGGCATCCATCACGGTCTGCGAAAACGGCAGCACCTTGGTCTTGGCGGCCACCAGTTGCTTGAGCGCGTTGGGATTGAGCGCGTCGTACCGGGCGAGCATGTCCGTGTGCGCTATCGATGCCGCAGCCTCGATGATGAAGCGGTAGTCTGGCGTGAGCGACTCGTAGGCCTTCTTGTTCACATAGAGGTCGACCTCGGGGCCGCCCTCCCACCAGCCCGGGTAATAGTAGTAAGGCGCCACCTTGTTGAAGCCCAGCTTCTGGTCATCGTAAGGGCCGATCCACTCGGCCGCATCGATCACGCCCTTTTGCAGCGCCTGGTAGATCTCGCCGCCCGGCAGGCTCTGCGGAATGGCGCCCAGCCTCTGCATGACCTCGGCCACCAAGCCGCCACCCACCCGGATCTTCAGGCCTTTGAAGTCCGCAGGCGTCTTGATCTCGCGCAGGAACCAGCCGCCCATCTGCGTGCCTGTGTTGCCGCAGGCAAAACTCACGATGTTGTAGCCGGCGTAGAACTCGTTCATGAGCTTGCGCCCGTTGCCATGCAGCATCCACGCACTCATCTGGCGGGCATTGAAGCCGAAAGGCACCGCACAACCCAGCGCGAACGCCGGGTTCTTGGCGTAGAAGTAATACGGCACGGCGTGGCACATCTCCACCGCGCCGCTCTGCACGCCATCCACCACGTCGAACGGGGGCATGAGTTCTCCGCCGGGGTGGACCGATATCTCGAACTTGCCGTTGGACAGGGTGCGCACGGCCTTCGCGAACACCTCGGCGCCGCCGAAGATGTTGTCCGAGGAGCGCGGAAAACTGGATGCTATGCGCCACCGCAGCGTGGGCTGGGCATGCACGGCCGGCGCAACGCCTGTGGCCAGTACACCCGCCAGACCGGAGTGCTTGATGAGCGAACGGCGATCCATACAAAAAGTCTCCAGAGGGGTGGTAGTGCCGGAAGGGAGCAGCCAGGGCACCCTTGCAGCGCCCGCACGGGCTGGTGGCCCGTTGCTTTTTGACGCAATTGTAGAAGGCAGGGGTGCGGACTGCCCTCTAGGTTTTCCCGGGCGCCGGGCGAGGTATCTCTGCGCCCGGCCGAAGCCGTCCAGGGCCGCAGCGGCAACTGCCCCGCTCTGGCCGATCGCAGTGCAAGGTGACGCCGAAGCGATGGCGCCGCACGCGGCGACGCTCCGAACGCGGCCGGCCATCAGTGCACGGCCTGTGCGGGCCGCCCATGCCAGTAGCCATTGCCGCACCACCGCCCCCTGGCGGTGTGCCGATCAGGACGCCAGGAAGCGTTGGCGGATCGCCCGCTCGATGCCCGCGGCATCCAGGCCCTGCAGTGCCAGCAGCTTGGCCGGGTCGCCATGCTCGATGAAGACATCGGGCAGGCCCAATTGCAGCACGGGGCGCACGATGCCCATGGCGTTGAGCGCCTCGGTCACGGCGCTGCCTGCGCCGCCCTGGATGGCGCCCTCTTCCAGCGTCACCAGCACATCGTGGCGCTCGGCCACGTCGCGCAGCAGGGCCTCGTCGATGGGCTTGGCCCAGCGCATATTGGCCACGGTGGCATCGAGCGCGTCACCGGCCTGCAGGGCCGGGTACAGCAGCGTGCCGAAGGCGAGGATGGCGATGCGCGGGGTGCTGCCGGGCGCAGCAGTGCCCTGTCGTTCGCGGCGGATCTCGCCCTTGCCGAACGGCAGGCCTTCCAGCCCCGGCAGGGGCGCCACGCCCGCGCCGCTGCCGCGCGGGTAGCGCACGGCCACGGGGTGGTTCTGCGCGAACGCGGTGGACAGCAACTGGCGGCATTCGCGCTCGTCGGCCGGGCACGCCATGCTCATGTTGGGAATGCAGCGCACGAAGGGGATGTCGTACGCCCCCGCGTGCGTGGCGCCGTCGGCCCCCACCAGGCCCGCGCGGTCGAGCGCAAAGACCACCGGCAGGTTCTGCAGCGCCACGTCGTGGATCAGCTGGTCGTAGCCGCGCTGCAAGAACGTGGAGTAGATCGCCACCACGGGCTTGACGCCCTCGCAGGCCATGCCGCCCGCAAAGGTCACCGCGTGCTGCTCGGCAATGCCAACGTCGTAGTAGCGGTCCGGGAAGCGCTTTTCGAACTCGACCATGCCCGAGCCCTCGCGCATGGCGGGCGTGATGCCCACCAGGCGCGTGTCGTGCGCGGCCATGTCGCACAGCCATTGGCCGAAGACCTGGGTGAACGTGGGCTTGGGCGGCGTGGCGGGCTTGGTCAGGCCCACGCTGGGGTCGAACTTGCCCGGGCCGTGGTAGGCCACGGGGTCGGCCTCGGCCAGCTTGTAGCCCTGGCCCTTCTTGGTCACCACATGCAGGAACTGCGGGCCCTTGAGGCTCTTGATGTTCTCAAGCGTGGGGATGAGCGAGTCGAGGTCGTGCCCGTCGATGGGGCCGATGTAGTTGAAGCCGAATTTTTCGAACAGCGTGGCGGGCACCACCATGCCCTTGGCCTGCTGCTCGAAGCGCTTGGCCAGCTCCAGCAGCGGCGGCACGGGCTTGAGCACGGTCTTGCCCACGTTCTTGGCGGCGGCGTAGAACTGGCCGCTCATGAGCTGCGCCAGGTACCGGTTGAGCGCACCCACGGGCGGGCTGATCGACATGTCGTTGTCGTTGAGCACCACGAGCAGGTTGGCATCGGCCACGCCGGCGTTGTTCAGCGCCTCGAAGGCCATGCCGGCCGTCATGGCGCCGTCGCCGATGATGGCCACCGCGTGGCGGTTTTCGCCCTTGAGCTTGGCCGCCAGGGCCATGCCCAGCGCGGCCGAGATGCTGGTGCTGGAATGCGCGGTGCCGAAGGTGTCGTACGGGCTCTCGGCCCGCTGCGGAAAGCCCGATATGCCGCCCATCTGCCGCAGCGTCTGCATGCGGTCGCGCCGGCCGGTCAGGATCTTGTGCGGATAGGTCTGGTGGCCCACGTCCCACACCAGCCGGTCTTCGGGGGTGTTGAAGACGTGGTGCAGGGCCACCGTCAACTCGACCGTGCCCAGGTTGGAGCTCAGGTGCCCACCGGTCTGCGAGACGCTTTGCAGCACGAACTCGCGCAGTTCGGTGGCCAGCGCCTTGAGGTCTGCGCGGGAGAGCTGGCGCAGGTCTGCCGGGTCGTTGATGGTCTGCAGCAGGGGAAAGGACGTGGTTGACATTACTATTCTTTTGATAGCTGCCAGCGCTTGCTGGACAAGCGGTAGGGGCTAGTTTTCATCATGATCGGCAACAACGGGGCAGGCACGGCGCATGAACGGGGTGAGGACGAAGCTCAATGAGAGCGGCGCACGACCATGTCCGCCAGCGCCCCCAGGGCGCGGGCGTCGGGCAGTCCGCTGCGCGCGAGCGCCGCGTACGACTCTTGCAGCAGTTCTTGTGCATAGGCCTGCGCCCGTGCCAGGCCCAGCAGCGACACATAGGTGGGCTTGTCGGCCGCGGCATCCTTGCCCGCCGTCTTGCCGAGCGTGGCCGAATCGGCCACCACGTCCAGGATGTCGTCCACCACCTGGAACGCCAGGCCCATGGCCGCACCATAGTCTGACAGCGCCTGGTAGGCCGGCTGCGCGGCATGGCCGCACACGGCGCCCATGAGCACGCTGCCCTGCAGCAGCGCGCCGGTCTTGAGCCGGTGCATCTGGCGCAACTGGTCTTCGGTCAGCACTATGCCCACGCTGGCCAGGTCGATGGCCTGCCCGCCCGCCATGCCGGCCGAGCCCGCCGCGCGCGCCAGCAGGCGGCACAGCGTGGCCTGCGTGGCCGGCGGTATGGCGCTGCCGTCGGGCGTGAGCAGCTCGAACGCAAACGCCTGCAGCGCGTCGCCCGCCAACAGGGCCTGCGCCTCGCCGAACTGCACGTGCACCGTGGGCTTGCCCCGGCGCAGCACGTCGTTGTCCATGCAGGGCATGTCGTCGTGCACCAGCGAGTACGCGTGGATCAGCTCGACCGCGCACGCGGCGCGCAGGGCTGCGTCGTCAGCCGGTGTGGTCGCCGCTGCCGCGGTTGTCGTCGCCGCTGCCGCTGCGGGGTGGGCGCTGCACACGGCCTCGTATGCGGCCATCACCAGCAGGGGCCGCAGCCGCTTGCCGCCATCGAGCACCGCATAGCGCATGGCATCGCCCAGGCCGGCCGGCGCGCCGTCGCCCACCCAGTTCGACAGGGCCTGCTCCACGCGAGCAAGGTGGTGGTGGCTCCAGGGGCCGGCTTCAAATTCAAAAGGCACGGGATTCGTTGCTGCGGATGTCGGCGCGGGCACTGCACTCATTCCTGGCTCCATGGTTGCAGTTGGCCCTCGTCCAGCACCTTGATCTGGTCCTGCACGGCTTCGAGCCGCTGCCGGCAAAAGGCCAGCAGCGTGGCGCCGCGCTGGTAGCCGGCCAGCATCTGGTCCAGCGGCAGCTGGCCCGACTCGATGCGGGCCACAAGCTGCTCCAGTTCCTCCAGCGCCGCTTCGTAGCTGGCGGGTTCGGAAGGAGGCGCGGGGGTGGCGGGGGCCTTGGGCATGGAGGGGGCGCAGAGCGCGGGTGAAAAAACCGGTCATTTTAGGCGCACCACTGCGACGCAGGGGGCCAAGGCCGCAGAATGGGCGCGCCCTTGCCGAAGCCAATCGCCAGCTGGTCCATGCCCAGGGCATCGCGGCGGTTTGATCTGCATCTAGAACGAAGCTTTTCAATACACGTAGCGGGGATGCGGGAATAACCCCACCGCCTATAATCCCATTCCCGCACACCGGCTCATGTTCCCGAGCCGGTTTCTTTTTTCTGGATGCGCTCCGGCGCACCTCCCGCACTTCCCTGTGGGGAGTCTTTAGGTCAGGTCACCCATGTCTGATTTAAGTCTTCAACTGCAGCAGGCCGCAAGCCAACTACCAGTTTCAAGCTACTTTGACGATGCGCTGTTCCAGCGCGAGCTAGCCACCATCTTCCAGCGCGGGCCCCGCTATGTGGGGCACCAACTGAGCGTGCCGAATGCGGGCGACTACTACGCACTGCCCCAGGAAGGCGAGGGCCGCGCGCTGGTGCGCAACGCCCAGGGCGGCGTCGAGCTGGTCTCCAACGTCTGCCGCCACCGCCAGGCCGTCATGCTCAAGGGCAAGGGTTCGCTGCAAGGCCAGGGCAAGGGCCATGCGGGCGGCAACATCGTGTGCCCCCTGCACCGCTGGACGTACAGCCCGAAGGGCGAACTGCTGGGCGCGCCCCACTTCTCGCACGACCCGTGCCTGAACCTGAACAACTACCCGCTGCGCGAGTGGAACGGGCTGCTGTTCGAAGACAATGGCTACGACGTGGCCGCCGACCTCGCCCAGATGGGCCCGCGCGCCGACTTGAGCTTTGACGGCTACGTGCTCGACCATGTCGAGATGCACGAGTGCAACTACAACTGGAAGACCTTCATCGAGGTCTACCTGGAGGACTACCACGTCGGCCCCTTCCACCCGGGCCTCGGCAGCTTCGTGACGTGCGACGACCTGCGCTGGGAGTTCGGCCAGAACTACTCGGTGCAGACCGTGGGCGTGGCCAACCGCCTGGGCAAGGCCGGCAGCCCGGTGTACGAGCGCTGGCACGAGGCGCTGCTGGCCTTCCGCGAGGGCAAGCCGCCCAAGCACGGTGCGATCTGGCTCACGCTGTACCCGCACATCATGGTGGAGTGGTACCCGCACGTGCTGACCGTGTCCACGCTGCACCCCATCAGCCCGACCAAGACCATGAACATGGTGGAGTTCTACTACCCTGAAGAGATCGCGGCGTTCGAGCGCGAATTTGTCGAGGCGCAGAAGGCTGCCTACATGGAGACCTGCGTCGAGGACGATGAGATCGGCGAGCGCATGGACGCCGGCCGCAAGGCGCTGCTGGCGCGCGGCGACAATGAAGTCGGCCCCTACCAGAGCCCCATGGAAGACGGGATGCAGCACTTTCACGAGTGGTATCGCAACGCGATGGGTGAAGCAGTACCAAAGCGCTGAACTGGGGCGCAAAGCCGCCTGAATCCGCGGGTTCACCCGCAATGCTCTCATTACAATAGCTGCCAGCGCTTGGTAATCCAGCGCGGCAGCTATTTTTACTTTCGAGACTCATTCCCCATGCAAGCCCTCTGGATGGTGTTGGCCGCGTTCCTGTTTGCCAGCATGGGCGTGTGCGTGAAGCTCGCCTCCAGCTTCTTCAACTCGGCCGAGCTGGTGTGCTACCGCGGCCTGATCGGCATGGCCATTCTGTGGCTGCTGGCCCGGTCGCAAAAGGTGAGCCTGGCCACGCAGTACCCGGGCATGCATGCGTGGCGCAGCTCGGTGGGCGTGGTGTCGCTCGGGGCCTGGTTCTA
Organism: Acidovorax sp. LjRoot194; assembly: GCF_964253015.1. Taxonomy (NCBI): domain Bacteria; kingdom Pseudomonadati; phylum Pseudomonadota; class Betaproteobacteria; order Burkholderiales; family Comamonadaceae; genus Acidovorax; species Acidovorax sp. LjRoot194. The sequence continues at coordinate 4,434,428 of NZ_CAXUQB020000001.1, forward strand.
CGCGATTGCCCATTTGCCCCTGGCCACGGCCATGACCCTCAACTACATGAGCAGCGTGTGGATCGCGGCCTTTCTCATCGGCGGCACGCTGCTGGCCTGGCGGCCCTCGGCCACCACCCCGCGCCCCGCGCTGCAGGGCACGCTGATCGCCACCGTGCTCACCGGCTTCGTGGGCGTGGTGATGATGCTGCGCCCCAGCCTGGACGCGCACCAGGCCTTCGCCGGCATGATCGGACTGATGTCGGGCCTGTCGGCCGCGTTTGCCTACATGCAGGTCGTGGCCCTGTCGCGGCTGGGCGAGCCCGAGTCGCGCACGGTGTTTTACTTTGCGCTGGGCTCGGCAGTGGCGGGCGGCGCGGCGCTGCTGTTCACCGGCACGTCGGTGTGGCCGGGGTGGCAGGCCCTCTGGCTGCTGCCCATCGGCATCCTGGCGGCGGGCGGCCAGCTGTGCATGACCAAGGCGTATGCCAGCGCCAAAACGCAGCGCGGCACCCTGGTGGTGGCCAACCTGCAGTACTCGGGCATCGTGTTCGCCGCCATCTACAGCGTGGCCCTGTTCGGCGACCAGTTGCCGCCCATCGCCTGGGCGGGCATGGCGCTCATCGTGGGCAGCGGCATTGCCGCCACCATCCTGCGCGCTCGTGCCGCACCCGGCGCGCCCGCTGAAGAACATTGATACGAACTGGATGCACGGGACGGCGCGCAACTGGACACAATGGAGCCCGTTGTTTTGACATCCCACTTCGATGACCACCTCTTACACCACCCTCATTTCCGCTTCTGAACTGCAGGCCCTGATCGACGGCGGCGCGCCGCTGATGGTGTTCGACTGCAGCTTCGACCTGATGCATCCTTCGGCCGGTGCACAGCAGTACGACCAGGCCCACATCCCCGGCGCCGTCTACGCCGACCTCGACCACCACCTGAGCGCCAAGCACGGCGCGCCCGGTGCGGGAGGCACCCTGACCGCGCAAGAGGCCGACAAGCCCGCGTCCGGCGGCCGCCACCCGCTGCCCAGCCGCGAGCGATTTTCGATGTGGCTCTCCAGCGTAGGCTTTGCCAACCACATGCAGGCCGTGGTGTACGACCGCCAGGGCGCCAACTACTGCGGTCGCCTGTGGTGGATGCTCAAGTGGGCGGGCCACGATGCGGTGGCCGTGCTCGACGGCGGCCTCCAGGCCTGGCAGACGGCCGGTGGCGCGGTGGCCAGCGGTGAGGATCCCGCGCACTTCCAGTCCAACTTCGAACTGGGCGAGCCCCTGCGCCGCCTGGCCACGGCCGACGAGGTGCTGGCCGGCCTGGGCAGCCCCGCGCAAAACGTGATCGACGCCCGTGCCGGCGCACGCTTTCGCGGTGAAGTGGAGCCGCTGGACCCGGTGGCGGGCCACATCCCCGGCGCGCTGAACCGCCCGTTTGCCGAGAACATCGGCGCGGACGGCCGCTTCAAGCCCGCCGCCACACTGCGCGCGGAGTTCGACGCCCTGCTCGCAGGCCGCGACCCGGCCACCGTGGTGCACCAGTGCGGCAGCGGCGTGAGCGCCGTGCCCAACCTGCTGGCCATGGAAGTGGCCGGCCTGGGCCCTACCGCGCTGTTTGCCGGCAGCTGGAGCGAATGGTGCTCAGACCCCGCCCGCCCGGTCGAAAAAGGCTGATTCGCGCCACAACATGCCAACGCGGCGTGTAAAACCGCAAAAAAGATGGTTTTGCAGGCGCTATCAAAACCATGAGCAGAATCGGGCAGGGTGTGCATACAGGCACAGCACCCCTGCACCAATGGAAATGCGGGACAGCGCCTGAGGTTCTTGTAAGGCAAATTCCTACACGACCCACCGCACAACCAGACACGCGGCACATCCAAACCCCGACTTAATTTCTGATTGGGGCGGTTTCACAATCCATTTCATCGGATCACGCAAAGCCTGCAATCAGCAGGAAACGCGGACCCCGAACTGGAAAAAGGAAGCTGCCATGACCAACGAACAAATCCTCGCTGAAATCCGCGAAGCCAACCTCACTTACCTGATGCTGGCCCAGACCCTGATTCGCCAGGACAAGGCGGAAGCCGTGTTCCGCTTGGGCATGAACGAGGAGTCTGCCGATATTCTCGCTTCGCTGTCCGCAGCGCAAGTGATGAAGCTGGCCTCCCGCAACACGCTGCTGTGCAGCTTCCGTGTGGACGACAACCTGGTGTGGAGCTTGCTGACCAACCACTCGGCCAAGAAGGTGGGGAACGAAGCCACGAACACGCTGCACGCCAACATCCTGATGGCCAGCCGCGTGTCTGAAGTGCTCTGACAGAGCAGCGCTTCACCTGCCCCGCCCTCACCGCCCACCCCGCCGAAAGCCCTCCATGTCGTCCACCACCCCTGCCGCCGCCGTCAAAGCCCCAGCCAAGAGCGTTCTGAACGAATCCAAGCAGATCGAACGCGCTGCCATGCTGATCCAGATGGGCGCACGCATGCAGGTGCTGGAATCGGAAACCACGCTGTCGTACGAGCGGCTGATCCGCCTTTACAAGGAGATCGCGGGCAAGTCGCCGTCCAAGGGCCAACTGCCCTTCTCGACCGACTGGTTCCTGACCTGGCAGGAAAACATCCACAGCTCGCTGTTTTTGAACATCTACGAATATCTGTCCAAGGGCGTGGACCTGGATTCGGTGGAACTGCTGACCAAGGCCTACCGCCTGTACAACGAACAGGTCGCCACGGCCGAGATCGAACCCCTGCTGTCCTTCACCCGCGCCTGGCGCCTGGTGAAGTTCGTGGACGCCGGCATGCTCACCCGCACCAAGTGCTCGCAGTGCAGCGGCCAGTTCGTGACCGAGCTGTACGAAAACCGCCACTTCACCTGCGGCCTGTGCAACCCACCCGCACGGGCCGGCAAGAGCAAGACCGCCGGCGCGCTGATGCTGCATTGACCTTTCCAGCAAAAAGCCCCGCACGGACTACCGGCGGGGCTTTGGTGTTTCTGGAGGAGACAACAGTCCACTGGTCTATGAACTCGCATGGACCAAGCCAGTGCCCCCGCGCAAGGGCCGCCCCGCCGCGCTGGGGGCGTCCCCCTCGGGGGAAGGCGCGAAGCGGCTCAGGGGGGCTTCACTACCTTCCAGCCAGCAACGCCCGCACGTTCTCATCCATCGGCACCGCATAGTTGTGCGCAGCCACCACCGTGTTGCCCACGGGGTTCACCAGCTTCAAGCTGATGTAAACCACCGTCGTGGACACCGCATACGTGCCCACCACCACGGCCTGCGCGTCCTGCGCCTGGCTGACCTCGCGCACCTCGCGCGACAGAAGCAACTCGCCCTGGTCGCGCTGCAGCAGCAGGTTGTCGCGCAGCTTCACCTCGGTCACCCGCAGCCCGCGGTGCACCAGGCGGCCCGCAATCTGCTCGGAGAAGATGCGGCCCAGACGGGACGATTCGGTCAGGCGGTCCACATTCACCAACGTGGCCACCAGCACCGGCTGGCGCGCGTCCAGCGGTGCGTACTGCAGCAGCGCGTCGGCAGCGCGCTCGTTGGTCTCGATCAGGTCGCTGCGCGAAATGCCACCGGCCCGGTCGCCGTAGTAGTAGCTGTGCATGGGGTTGCTCGCACAGCCCTGCAGGCCCAGGGCCAGGCAGGCGGCAGCCAGTGTGTGCATGGCGCGCATTGGGGCGCGGGGCAGGCGGGGCGTCATGGTGCCACCACCTGCCACGTTTTCATGGGGGTGGGCGGGGGCGGCATGGGGGGCGGCGGCTCAGGCGCCTTGGCCTTGTACAGGACCGAGTCATCCTGCTCGATGTAGTAGACATCGGCCGTGCGCGCCAGGTACCGGTCTGCACTTTCGAGCGACGTGGTGATCAGCACTTCGGTGCGCGTGGGCCCACCGGCTGCGGCGCCGCTGATTGCGTATTGCGTCAGGTCGGTGATCGCGCCCAGCGCGACGATCCCGCCGAGCATTGAACCCGCGCTCTGGTGGTAAAGATGCCAGTCACGCGCCACGCCCACGCCCAGTGCCAGGCGCGTCCAGGGCATCGGGCCCTTGCTGACCACCCGTGCCTCGTGCTGCACCAGTTGCGTTTCAAACGTCAGCGTCACGGCCGTCGGCTGGGTGGACAAGGTCACGCCCCGGTCCAGCAAGCGCGTGATGAGCAGCTTGCGAAATCCGTTGTTGAAGCTGGTGTCGCCTGCGATCGTCGACACGTAGATGGGGTACTCGCCGGCCGGCCAGGCGCTGATCTTGCTGGCGATGCGGCTGGCCACATCGTCGGCCAGCACATCCCAGTGGTGCACAGCGCGCGCCTTTTTCTGGTCGGTGGCGGGATAGTTGTCGGCGCGGGGCACATCCAGAGACGAGCAGCCGGCCATCAGCAGGACGGCAGCAGCTGCCGCGGCGCGCCACAGCACGCCCACCGCCCGTGGTCGTTGGTGTTTCATGCGCACGACCCCCTTGTCGCCGTGAAGTGAATGGAATGCAGGCATTGCAATGGCATCGCGTCATCGTAGCGGTGCAGGGGTTACCGCCATCAGGCAATAAGCGTGGGTTTTGCGCCGTTCTTCCCCCGGCACAACACGAGCGGTGGCGTGGCCGCCTACAAACGCGGTGGGATGGCTGCAGCACAATCTGCGCATGACTGCGCCCGCTGCCGACCCCCTGCCCCCTGCCCCCGCCACCACCGCGGACGCCACCCCTGCCAGGCCGGCCGGCACCGCCCCTCAGGAGACAGCGCATGCAGCAGCGCCCCCGGCGCAGCCTCCCTCATCAACTCCGGCCGCTGACCGAATCAGCCCGCAGACTGTGGCGGCACCCGCAGGTCCTGCGACACCCGCCATGTCAGAAGCCGCGCTGTCCTCGGCCTCCCCCACCGCCTTGAACAGCCCGCTCATGCTCCACATGCCCGTGGACGTGCGCAACCTGTCGCTCGCCCTGCTGGCCCTGTTCGCCAGCGTGGCCTTGTTGCACTGGGCCAGTGCGGTGTTCATCCCCATCATGCTGAGCCTGCTGCTCACCACGGCGCTGCGGCCTGCCGTCGAGATGCTGCACCGCGCCCGCGTTCCGCGCTGGCTGGGCGCGGGCGTGCTGCTGATCGCCATCGTCGGCAGCCTGGCCACCGCCGCCTGGTCGCTGAGCGACGGCGCTGCACAACTGGTCGACTCCCTGCCGGTAGCCGCCAAAAAGGTGCGCGACAACATCCGCTCGCGCGCCACCACCGCCAGCCCGCTGGACACCGTGCAGCAGGCCGCCGCCCAGATCGAACAGGCCGCCAATGAGAACACGGCCGCCGCCCCCGCCCGCCGCGGCGTGCAGCGCGTGATCGTCGAGCGCCCGCCCTTCAACGTGCGCGACTACCTGTGGAGCGGCACCATGGGTCTGATGTCGGCCCTGGGGCAATTGACGGTGGTGATCTTCCTCACCTTCTTCGCGCTCGCTTCCGGCAACCTGTTTCGCAACAAGCTGCTGCGCATCGCCGGTACCAGCCTGGAGCGGCGCAAGGTCACCATCCACGTGCTGGAAGACATCACCAACCAGATTCAGCGCTACCTGCTGGTGCAGGTGTTCACCAGCGTGCTGGTGGGCGTGGCCACGGGCCTGGCGTACTGGGCGCTGGGCCTGCAGAACGCCGCCGTGTGGGGCGTGGTGGCCGGGGTGCTCAACCTCGCGCCGTACATCGGCTCGGCCTTGGTCACGGGTTCATCGGCGCTGGTCGCCTTCCTGCAGTTCGGCACCATCGACATGGCCCTGGCCATCGGCGGCGCGTCGCTGGTGATCCACACCCTCATCGGCAACCTGCTCACCCCCTGGCTCACCAGCCGCACAAGCAGCATGAGCCCCGTCGCCGTGTTCGTGAGCGTGCTCGCCTGGGGCTGGCTGTGGGGCCTGTGGGGCCTGCTGCTGGGCATCCCGGTGATGATGGCGGTGAAGGCGATCTGCGACCGGGTGGAAGATTTGAAAGCGGTGGGGGAGTTGCTGGGGGACTAAGGCGCCGTGTCACCCCGTAGCACTGCTGCTGCGCGGGGGCAACGGCCCACCGCCAACGACTGGGAGCTGTGCGAGCGACAGCGAATCGGCGTCAAAATTGCGCTGACTCGTTGCGCCGACGCTTGGCCGACTGGATGGTGCTGACCACGAACCATAGCGTGATGAGCCCGGTGGCGGTCAGCGTCTTCTCCTGCGCGAAGGCCTCTGCCTCCAGCCGGCGAATGGTGCTGTACACCACGATCGGGGAGATTTTCTCGTCCTGCTCTGCCGCGGCTTCCAGCGCCGCTATTTCCTGGTCGGCCTTGCTCCAAGTGATCCAGCGGGCCATGGGCGCCACCGCCAAAAACCAGAGGGCCAATGCAGCCAGCAACAGCGCCATCCGACGGATGATGCGGCCTCGCAGTGTTGAAGAAGAAGAACTCAGCATAGGTATTGATTGCAATGGGTGCGTTCCATGGGTTCATCCAATAGCCAGGGGCATGCAGGCAATCAAGCTTGAGCAGTCCGCCGCCAAACCAGACAGTTGCTGCACGCAGGCCAATGCCCCCGCTGCTGCCATTGCGACCACAGAACGCAAACACGCAGGCGAATGGCCTGCGTGCTTTGTGGTTCTGGAGATGGTTGTGCGCCGACGCTTTTCGCTTGGCTGGGGTCGCGCCGCAGATGCCGTCTATGACCGTGCTCCCCTCAATCTATCGTAGTAGAACGCCGCAGCGGGTAATGCCGGATTGGGGGTGCTCTAACCACCGAAGGTAGGGATTTAGACCGCGCCAGCCGCTGAAATGCTGGCGCCTTCCATCGTGCGGGTGATGGATGTGCACCCGGCCTCTCCGCAGGGGAGATAAGGCCATGGGGACACGGCCCCCTCGGAACCCCGCACCGCCGTGCTTCACAGCACGCCCTGCTCAACGCTCAGTGCTCAGTGCTCGGCACCACAGGGTCGTGCCGTGGAATCGCGTCAGCCCGTATTCCGCAACCCCGCTGCAATCCCGTTGATGGAGATATGAATCCCGGTCTGCACCCGCTCATCCCCCTGCCCTGCGCGCCAGCGCCGCACCAGTTCGACCTGCAAGTGGTGCAGCGGGTCGATGTACGGAAAGCGGTGCTTGATCGACCGGGCCAGTGCCACGTTGTTCGTCAGCCGCTGCTTGTCGCCGGTGATGCGGGTCAGGGCCTCGGCGGTGCGCTGCCATTCGGCCTCGATGGCGGTGAAGACCTTCTTGCGCAGGCGTGCGTCGGTCACCAGTTCGCTGTAGCGTGAGGCCAGGGCCAGGTCGCTCTTGGCCAGCACCATGTCCATGTTGGACAGCAGGGTGCGGAAGAACGGCCACTGGCGGTACATCTTTTGCAGCAGCGCCAGTTGGCTCTTGGGGTCCTTGCCTTCGGCGTTGACGAAGGCATCGACTGCAGAGCCGAAGCCGAACCAGCCGGGCAGCGTGAGGCGGCACTGGCCCCAGCTGAAGCCCCAGGGGATAGCACGCAGGTCTTCGATCTTCTGGCTGGCCTTGCGGCTGGCCGGGCGCGAGCCGATGTTGAGCTCGGCGATCTCGCGGATGGGTGTGGAGTTGAAGAAGTATTCGGTGAAGCCCGGCGTTTCGTACACCAGTGCGCGGTAGCTGCCCATGCTCGCCAGCGACAGTTGGGCCGCGGCGTCGAGGAACGCCTTGGTCGCAGGCTTGGTGGGCTGCAGCAGCGTGGCTTCGAGCGTGGCGGCGACCAGCGTCTCCAGGTTGCGCCGGCCGATCTCTGGGTTGGCGTACTTGGAGGCGATGACTTCGCCCTGCTCCGTCAGGCGGATCTGGCCGCGCACGGTGCCGGGGGGCTGGGCCAGGATGGCCTGGTAGCTGGGGCCGCCGCCACGGCCCACGGTGCCGCCACGGCCGTGGAACATGCGCAGCTGGATGCCGTGGCTGGTGGCCAGGTCGTCGAACAGCTCCACCAGCGCGATCTCGGCACGGTACAGCTCCCAGTTGCTGGTGAAGATGCCGCCGTCCTTGTTGCTGTCGCTGTAGCCCAGCATGATGTCCTGCTCGCTGCCGCTGCGGTGCACCAGGCCTGCCACACCCGGCAGGGCATAGAACTCGCGCATGATGGGCGCGGCATTGCGCAGGTCTTCGATGGTCTCGAACAGCGGCACGACGATGAGGTCGTTGCGCGCATCGCCGTCCAGCGTGCCGCGCATCAGCCCCACTTCCTTTTGCAGCAGCAGCACCTCCAGCAGGTCGCTCACGGTTTCGGTGTGGCTGATGATGTAGTGGCGGATGGCCTGGTGGCCGTAGCGCTGGCGCATGACCAGGGCCGCCTCGAAGATGGCGAGTTCGCCCCGGGCATGGTCCGAGTAGCTGGCGCCCACCACACGCAGCGGGCGTGCATCGTTGAGCAGGCGCAGCAGCAGCGCGCGCTTGTCGGTCTCGGACAGCGTGGAATACGCGGTCTCGATGCGTGCCGTGGACAGCAGCTCGGCCACCACTTCTTCGTGCTTGTCGGAGCTTTGGCGCAGGTCCACCGTGGCCAGGTGAAAGCCGAAGACCTGCACCGCGCGGATCAGCGGGTGCAGGCGCTCGGCGGCCAGGGCTTCGCCGTGGTGGGACTTGAGCGACGCCTCGATCACGCGCAGGTCGGCCAGGAAGGCCTCGGCACTCACGTACGGGTTCTGCGGGGCGACCGCATGGCGCGCCGCCTCGCCGCCGGTCAGCTCCTTGAGCGAAGCGGCCAGGCGCGCATAGACGCCCGTCAGCGCACGGCGGTAAGGCTCGTCCACCCGGTGCTCGTTGGTGTCGGGCGAGCGCGCAGCCAGCGCTTCCATCTCGGCCGACACCTGCACCAGGCGTGCCGACAGCGACAACTCGCCGCCCAGGTAGTGCACCTCGGTCAGGTAGTGGCGCAGTGCCACCTCGGCCTGGCGGCCCAGGGCGTACTGCAGGGTCTGCGCGGTGACGTTGGGGTTGCCGTCGCGGTCGCCGCCGATCCACTGGCCCATGCGCAAGAAGCTGTGCACGGGGTACTGGCCCAGCTCGGCTTCCAGGTCGGCATAGATCTTGGGGATCTCGCGCAGAAAGGTGGCTTCGTAGTACGACAGCGCGTTCTCGATCTCGTCGGCCACGGTGAGCTTGCTGTAGCGCAGCAGGCGCGTCTGCCACAGCTGGGCCACGCGGGCGCGCAGTTGGGCCTCGTTGGCGGCCAGCTCGCGCGGGGTGAGCGCGTCCTTGGCAGTGTTGTACAGCTGGGCGCGCACCTGGATGTCGTCGCGCGTGGCCAGCAGCTGGGCGATGTCGCGCTCGGCATCCAGAATGCTCTTGCGCTGCACTTCGGTGGGGTGGGCCGTGAGCACCGGCGCCACGTAGCTGCCGGCCAGCGTCTGCGAGATGGTCTTGGGCGCAATGCCGGCCCAGCGCAGGCGCGACAGGGCGACCTCGATGCTGCCCTCTTGCGTGTCGCCGGCGCGCTCGTGCACGGCGCGGCGGCGGATGTGGTGGCGGTCCTCGGCCAGATTGGCCAGGTGGCTGAAGTAGGTGAAGGCGCGGATCACGCTCACCGTCTGGTCGCCCGACAGGGACTTGAGCAGCTTCTTGAGCGCCCGGTCGGCCTCCTGGTCGGCGTCGCGCCGGAAGGCGACCGAGAGCTTGCGCACCTGCTCGACCAGCTCATAGGCGGCCACGCCTTCCTGGTCGCGGATCACGTCGCCCAGGATGCGGCCGAGCAGGCGGATGTCGTCGATCAGGGGCTGGTCCTTGTCGGATCGTTTCATGCAGGTGTCTCCGGGAATGGATGGGATGGCCGGGGGCCGCCCGCCCGGTCTGCGCCAGGCCACACCACAGCCCCGGTGCGGGCGCATGCTAGCATCGCCCGCCCCTGAAAGATTACAAACAGGTTACGAACTTGAGCACCCCCAAAGACGCCCCCCACGCCTCGCCGACCGGGTCGCTGCCCCCCCAGGAGTCTCGCTTGCCGCAAGGGCACAGCCCCGCGGCAACCCCGCCGCTGTCCATCGTGATCGCCACGCGCGAGAGCCGTCTGGCGCTGTGGCAGGCCGAGCATGTGCAGGCCCTGCTGCGCGCGCAGGGCCACACGGTGGAGCTGCTGGGCATGACCACCAAGGGCGACCAGATCCTGGACCGCTCGCTGTCCAAGGTGGGCGGCAAGGGCCTGTTCGTGAAGGAGCTGGAAGTGGCGCTGGAAGAAGGCCGCGCGCACATCGCCGTGCACTCGCTGAAAGACGTGCCCATGGAGCTGCCCGAAGGCTTCGTGCTGGCCTGCGTGATGGAACGCGAAGACCCGCGCGACGCCTTCGTCTCGCCCCGCTATGCGTCGCTCGCCGATCTGCCCCAGGGCGCGGTGGTGGGCACCTCCAGCCTGCGCCGCCAGGTGCTGCTGCAGGCCCTGCGGCCGGACCTCAAGATCGAGCCGCTGCGCGGCAACCTTGACACCCGCCTGCGCAAGCTGGACGAAGGCCAGTACGACGGCATCGTGCTGGCGGCCGCGGGCCTCAAGCGCCTGGGGCTCGAGTCCCGCATCCGCACCGCGTTCGAGCCCGACACCATGCTGCCCGCAGCGGGCCAGGGCGCGCTGGGCATCGAGGTGCGCGGCGAGCGGCAGGACCTGGTGGACGCGCTCGCTCCGCTGGCGCACCAGGCCACCTGGCTCACCGTGGCGGCCGAGCGCGCGGTCAGCCGTGCGATGGGCGGCAGCTGCTCCATGCCCCTGGCGGCGCATGCCACGCTGAGCAACGATGTGCTGCACATCGACGCGGCCTGGGGTGATCCGGACGGCCGGGCGCCGCTGGTGCGCGCACAGGCCCACGGCCCCGTGGCCACGCTCGTGCAGGCCGAAGCACTGGGCACCGCGGTGGCCGAGCGCCTTCGCGCTGGCGGCGCGCGCGGCGTGGACCCAGCGTCCCGCCCGCAAGACTGAGCCGAGGCGGCCATGCCCCTGCCCCGGGTGATCGTCACGCGGCCGGCCCGCGAGGCCGCGCACTGGGTCGATCAGCTTTCGGCGCACGGCCTCGATGCCGTCGCGCTGCCGTTGATCGGCATCGGCCCCTGCACCGACCCCGCAGCCCAGCAGGCGCTGGCCCAGGCGCGTGCACGGCTGGCCGGGTACCGCGCGCTGATGTTCGTGAGCGGCAATGCCGCCACCTACTTTTTTGCATCAAAACAGCCCCTACCGCTGGATAGGCAGGCGCTACCAGCTATCAAAACAAGAGCATGGGCACCCGGCCCGGGCACAGCGGCCGCGCTGGTGCAGGCGGGCGTGCCACCCAGCCAGATCGACGGCCCGGCGCCCGATGCCGCGCAGTTCGACTCCGAATCGCTGTGGCAACAGGTGCACGGCCAGATCGGAGCCGGTGACCGTGTGCTCATCGTGCGCGGGCGCTCGGCCACGCCCGACGGCGCGCACGAATCGGTGCAGGGCACGGGGCGCGACTGGCTCGCACAGCAGATCACTGCCGCCGGCGGGCAGGTGGACTTTGTGGTGGCATACCAACGCGGCGCACCCACTTTCCATGCGGCGGAGAGGGCGCTGGCGCAACAGGCCGCGCAGGACGGCTCGGTGTGGCTGCTGAGCAGCTCCGAGGCCGTGGCCCATCTGGCACAGGCGCTGCCGGGCCAAACCTGGGCAGCGGCGCAGGCGCTGGCCACCCACCCACGCATCGCCCAGGCCGCCCGCGCAGTGGGCTTTGGCACGGTGCGGGAATGCCGTCCGGCGCTGGCCGACGTGGTGGCGTCGATAGAATCGGGCGCATGAGTTCCGCGCCTTCCCACGACCTGCCTCCAGCCCACGCCGGCGCGCCCGTGGCCGCACCGGCGGCCATTCCAGCCCCTGCACCGGCACCCGCCGCCACAGGCCGCGGCGGCGCCGTGACGCTGCTGCTCGGCACGGTGGCCGCCGCCGCGCTGATCAGCAGCGGCCTGTTGTGGCAGCGGCTGAGCGCCATCCAGGAGCAACTGGCCCGGCAGTCCGCCGACTCCGGCGCGCAGGCCATCGAAGCCCGCACCATGGCCCGCCAGGCCGAAGAACTGGTGCGCGACACCGCCGCCCGCCTGTCGGTGGCCGAGGCCCGCGTGAGCGAGGTGGCGCTGCAGCGCAGCCAGCTTGAAGAGCTCATGCAAAGCCTGTCCCGGTCGCGCGATGAAAACCTGGTGGTGGACATCGAGTCCGCCATCCGCCTGGCCCAGCAGCAGGCCCAGCTCACCGGGAGCCTGGAGCCGCTGGTGGCGGCCCTCAAGAGCGCCAACCAGCGCATCGAGCGGGCAGCCCAACCGCGGCTGGCGCCCGTGCAGCGCGCCATCGGCCGGGACCTGGACCGCCTGACGCGCGCCGCCGTCACCGACACCGCCGGCCTGCTGGCCCGCCTGGACGACCTGGTGCGCCAGGTGGACGAACTGCCCGTGCTGAACGCCGTGGCGCAGGCAGCATCAACCAAGCGCCTGTCCACCGGCCCGGCCGCTGTCGGCAGCCCGCCCGCCCCCACCGAGGGCATGGCGTGGTGGCAAGCCACCCTGCAGCGCAGTTGGGAAGTGGTGCGCGACGAAGCCCGGGGCCTGGTGCGCGTGAGCCGTATCGACCAGCCCGAGGCGATCTTGCTGGCGCCCGAGCAGACCTTCTTTTTGCGCGAGAACCTCAAGCTCAAGCTGCTCAACGCGCGGCTGGGCGTGCTCGCGCGGCAATTCGAGTCGGCCCGCGCCGACCTGACCGCCGCCACCGTGGCCTTGAACAAGTACTTCGACCCCGCATCGCGGCGCACCCAGAACGCGGCCAGCACGCTGCAGACCGCGCAGGCCAGCATGAAGGCGGCCGAGCAGCCGCGGCTGGACGAAACCTTGTCCGCCCTGGCCACCGCAGCAGCCGGAAGGTAAATGAATCACCCCCTGAGTCGCTTCGCGCCTTCCCCCTCTCCTGCGGGAGGGGGACGCCACCGGTGGCCTGGCGAAGCCAGTTCCACGGTGGCACTCGCCTCTGGCCGCGCCAGTGTCACGGGCAGGCGCGCAGTGCAGCGGATCACTGAGCAATATTGAAATGCGCGCAGCACTTTGGCTTTTGGCATTGTTTGGCGTGGCCGTGGCGGCCGCGCTGTTTGCGGGCAACAACCAGGGCACCGTCACCCTGTACTGGCCGCCGTATCGCATCGACCTGTCGTTGAACATGGTGGTACTGCTGCTGGTGGGCGGATTCGTCACCGTCTACGCGGCACTGCGTGCCCTGGCTGCGCTGCTGGAGCTGCCGCACCAGGCCCGCCGCTGGCGCGTGCAGCAAAAGGAGCGCGCCATGCACGCGGCCTTGCTCGATGCGCTGACCCACATGCTGGGCGGCCGTTTCATCCGCTCGCGCAAGGCGGCGGTGGCGGCGCTGTCGCAAGAGAGCGCGCTGGCCGCCTCCGGCGAAGGCGTGCCGCACGGCGGCCAGCTGCGCGCTCTGGCGCACATGATTGCGGCCGAGGCATCGCATGCCCTGCAAGACCGCGCGACGCGCGAAAGCCATCTGCAGGATGCGCTGCAGGAGGCCCCGGCCCGCGGCTCCGTCAACGAGCAGGAAATGCGCGAAGGCACGCAGATGCGCGCCGCCCGTTGGTCGCTGGACGACCGCGACCCGAGCGCAGCGCTGGAACGCCTGGCCGCCCTGCCCCAGGGCGCGGCGCGGCGCACGCTGGCCTTGCGCATCAAGCTCAAGGCCACGCGCCTGGCACGGCAGACGCAAGAGGCACTCGACACCGCGCGCCTGCTGGGCAAGCACCGCGCTTTCTCGCCCAGCGCGGCGCAGAGCATCGTGCGCGGCCTGGCCACCGAGCTCATCAACAGCGCGCACGACACGGCGCAGCTGCAGCAGATCTGGCTGTCGCTGGAATCGTCCGAGCGCAACATGCCCGAGCTGGCAATCCATGCCGCACAGCGCCTGGCATCGCTGGGTGGTGACGCCACGCAGGTGCGCGCCTGGCTGCTGCCGGTGTGGGACCGCATGGTCGGCCTGCCCGACGCGCTGGCCGAACACCATGCGCTGAAGCTGGTGCGCGCGCTGGAAGCGGGCCTGGATGCACTGGACGCGCCCTGGCTGGCCCGCATCGAATCCGCCCACCAGGCGAATCCGCGCGACGCGCGGCTGCAGTACCTGGCCGGCATGGCCTGCCTCAAGCGCCAGCTGTGGGGCAAGTCCCAGCAGTTGCTCACGCAGGCCGCGCAGCAGCTGGCCGACGCCGGCCTGCGCGCCAGTGCATGGCGCCACCTGGCCGAACTCGCCGAGCAGCGGGGCGACGATGCCGTCGCGGCCGAGGCGTGGAAGAAAGCCGCGCTGGGCCGGTAACCCTGCGCCGCGCAATCCGCGCAATCCGCGCAATCCGCGCACCGGCGGCTTGAGCGAGCTGCCCGAGCACGCCGTTTGAAAGAGCCGCCAGGACGCGCTGCATGACAGAGCGACCTGCCGCCATGCCGCCGCTTCACAGTCCGACCGGCGCGGTCCGACCAGACCCCGGGCGCTCTTCATCCATCGCCTCACCCGATGCCCCCTGACCGCACAGGGTTACCCCAAGCATTGGGGAACTTTGATTGCTCAGGCCCCCTCAATTCATTTTTTTTGAACTGAGTGGTCAATCTGCCTGAAGCCGGGCCTGCCCCTGGCTTCCTACACTGCCCTATCACCGGACGCGCACCAGCACCCGCTGCAGCACGCCGGCGCCCACATTCCTGAGCCACCTTTTTGATGACTGCAACCGCCCAAGCCCCTGCTGCCGCAGCACCACCACGCCGCTACACGCGCACCGCCATCCTCCTGCACTGGGTGCTGGGTCTGGCGCTGATCGGACTGTTCGGCTTCGGCCTGTACATGACCGGCCTGCCGTTCTCGCCCCAGCGGCTCAAGTTCTACAACTGGCACAAGTGGGCGGGCGTGACCATCCTCGTGCTGTCGGTGCTGCGCCTGCTGTGGCGCTTGACGCACCGCCCCCCAGCATTGCCTGCCGCTGTCGACAACGCCATGCCGCGGTGGCAAAAACTGGCGCACCACGGCACGCACCACCTGCTGTACTTGCTGTTCTTCGCCGTGCCGCTGATCGGCTGGGCGTACAGCTCTGCGGCGGGCTTTCCCATCGTGTTCCTGGGCCTGTGGCAGCTCCCCGACTTCGTGCCGGTGAGCAAGGAGCTGGCCGAGGCCATCAAGCCCTGGCACCAGTACACCGCGTTCGCGATGGCGGGGCTGGTGCTGCTGCATGTGGCGGCAGCGCTCAAGCACCAGATCATCGACCGCGATGGCCTGCTCCAACGCATGCTGCCTCGATGAAACACCCCCTGAGCCGCTTCGCGTCTTCCCCCTTTCCTTCGGGAGGGGGACGCACCCGGTGGACCGGCAAAGCCGGATCCACGGGTGCGCTGGCGAGTGCTCGCCCCAGTCATCCGTCAGTGGCACATCTCGGCACTGCTCTCTTTTCCAACAATCTTTGATCGGAGTTTCCGAATGAACTTGTCTTCCGCCTTCTCCCGCATCGTGCTGGGCGCCGCCCTCGCCGTGGGCGCCCAGGCCGCCATGGCCCAGCAGCAACTCGTGCCCGCCCAGAGCGAGGTGCAGTTCACCGCGCGCCAGATGGGCGTGCCGCTGGATGGCCACTTCAAGAAGTTCAGCGCCCAGGTGGCGTTCGACCCGGCCAAGCTGGCCACCAGCAAGATCGCGCTCACCGTGGACACCGGCAGCGCCACGCTGGGCTCCAAGGAAACCGATGCCGAGCTGCCCAAGCCCGTGTGGTTCAACGTGCCCAAGTTCCCGCAGGCGCAGTTCGAGTCCACCGCCATCAAGGCACTGGGCGGCGGCAAGTTCGAAGTGGCCGGCAAGCTCACCATCAAGGGCAATGCCCAGAACGTGGTCGTTCCCGTGACGCTCACGCAAAGCGGTCCCACCACCACGGCCACCGGCACGCTGCCCATCAAGCGCCTGGCCTTCAAGATCGGCGAGAACGAGTGGGCCGACACCTCGATGGTGGCCGACGACGTGACCGTCAAGTTCAAGCTCGCGCTCACCGGCGTGGGCAAGATTTGAATGAAGCTCCCCCTGAGTCGCTCCGCGCCTTCCCCCTCTCTCGCATTGCTGCGCAATGCGGGAGGGGGACGCTCCCAGCGCGGCGGGGCGGCCCTTGCGCGGGAGCGCTGGCCTCGGCCATGCCTGTTTGGGGCGTGAGCTGACAACTCAAACTTATTCGTGTTCCTTCATCCCTGAACCTTTCCTTTTAAGGAGTTTTCGCATGCGCAAGTCCCTGTTCTCCCTGCTGGCCGTCGCCGCCGCCACTGCCATGACCGCTGGCGCCGCCCAGGCCGCCAACTACGCGATCGACCCCACGCACACCTTCGTGACGTTCGAGATCAGCCATTTCGGTGCCACGACCAACCGCGCCCGCTTCGACAAGAAGCAAGGCACGGTGGAGTTCGACCGCGCAGCCAAGACCGGCAAGGTGGAGATCTCCATCGACACCACCTCGGTGAACTCGGGCACGCCTCCGTTCGACAAGCACCTGCAAAGCCCTGACCTGTTCGATGCTGCCAAGCACCCCACCATCAAGTTCGTGTCCGACAAGTTCAGCTTCAACGGCGACAAGGTCAGCGAAGTGACCGGCCAACTGACGCTGCTGGGCAAGACCGCCCCCGTGACCCTGAAGGCCACGCAGTTCAACTGCTACGACAGCCCGATGCTCAAGCGCGAAGTGTGCGGCGGCGACTTCGAGACCACCATCGACCGCACCCAGTGGGGCATGAACTACGGCGTGGAATGGGGCTTCCCCAAGAACGTGCGCCTCGTGGTGCAGATCGAAGCCGTGAAGCAGTAATCACGGTCGTCACTGCCTCCAAGGCGCTGCTGGCGTCTTGGCCCAGAAGCCACCCGCAGCGTCAGCGCAGCGGGTGGCTTTTTTCTGGGGCGCGCCACCGTGGGCATCTGGGGCGCCAACTGCCCGGTGTGCGCTCAGGCGACGTCCAGCGACGCATCCAGGTCCCAGCCCTGCGGCCGCCACGCCCACACCACATCCGGCTGCAGTGCACGCAAAAAGGCGTGGTCGTGGGACACCACGATCCAGGCGCCGGTGAAGGCCTGCAGCGCTGACTGCAGGGCTTCCACGGCGGCCATGTCCAGGTGGTTCGTGGGCTCGTCGAGCAGCAGCATCTGCGCCGGCTCGCCCGCCCACAGCGCGCAGGCCAGCGCGGCCTTGATGCGTTCGCCACCGCTGAGCTGGTCCGAAGGCTGCCGCACCTTGTCCGCCCCCAGCCCCATCTGCGCCAGGTGCGTGCGCAACGCAGCCTCGGGCAAGGGCGAGCCCAGCGCCTGCAGTTGCGCGAGCACGCTGCGCCCGGGCGGCAGCATGTCGGTGTTGTGCTGGTCCAGCCAGGCGGCCCGCACGCTGCGCAACACGCGGCCCCCAGACACGTTGCCCTACACGTTGCCCGACACATCCCCCGAAACATTGCCCGAGACGTTGCCCGACCTGCCGCCCGCAACCTCGCCCGGCGCCGCGATCAGCCGCAGCAGGCTGCTCTTGCCGCAGCCGTTGGGCCCCGTGACCGCGATGCGCACCGGCCCGCTCCACACACCATTCAGCGGCGTCTGGCCGGGTGCGGCATGGGGCACCACCACCTGTTCGAACGCCAGCACCTGCTTGCCCGCGGGCACAGCGCTTTGCGGCAGCACCAGCGTGGCCGATGCCTGTGCGGGAAGGCGCGAGGCCGCCTCGCGCACCGCGTCGTTCAGGCGCATCCGCTCCTGCTGCTGGCGCTCGTGCTCGCGGCCGGCGTGGGCCTGGGAGTTGTTCTTCTGGCGGTCCAGCAGCACGGACGCCTGGTTGGCCGTGCGCCCCACTTCGCGGCCCCGGGCCGCGCGGCGCAGTTGTGCATCGTGGTCCCGCTGCAGCGTGCGCAGGGCCCGCTCGCGCTCGGTGCGCGCGTGGTCCAGATCCGCCTGGGCGGCTGCGGCTTCGGCCTGGCGCTGCGCCTGGTACAGGGCCCAGTTGCCGCCATAGCGCTGCAACCCGGCCGGGGACAGCGCCACGATGCTGCCCACCGTCCCCAGCAGCTCGCGGTCGTGGCTGGCCACGAGTACGCTGCCGGGCCACTGGCCGAGCGACTCCATCAACCAGCGGCGGGCGGGGCGGTCGAGGTGGTTGGTGGGCTCGTCCAGCACCAGCAGGTCCGCGCCCGACAAGAAAGCGCCCGCCAGCGCCACCCGCATGCGTTCGCCGCCACTGAGTTGCCGGGCCGCGTGCCCTGGCTGAAGGTGGGCCAGGCCCAGCGCCTGCAGCGCCTGTTGCCAGCGCGCGGGCAAGTCCCACCGCCCATCGGCCGCCAGCACGTCGTCGGCAGACCCCTCCCCGGCCGCCAGCCGCGCCAGCGCGCCCAGCACCGGCCCCAGGCCGGCGATGTCGGCCACCGTGGCCTGCGCCGCGGCGGCGACCTCCTGCGCCACCGCGTGCACCGAGGGCTGGCCCAGCACCACGCCGCTGGCCGGCTGCAGCGCACGCGACGCCAACTGAAGGAAGACGCTCTTGCCACTGCCGTTGGCACCCACGATGCCCGTCACGCCGCGGCCCACGGCCACGGTCAGGGGGCGCGCCCACAGCGCATGCCCGCCAGGCGGGCCCCAGGTGACGTCGCGAAACTGCAGCACGCTGGCGCCGGCACGCGGATGCGGCGGCGCGCCGCCGTCAGCTGCGTAAGAAGCCGTCAAGACGGCAGACGATGAAAAACCCGAAGAAGGATGAGCAGCTGAAGCTGCGGCAGCGCTGCGGCTGCTGAGGGTGGATGCGGCAGCGCTGCGGCTGCCAGGGGCGGATGTGCCCCGTGAAGGTGTCGCCATGCCAAAGCACTCCAGACAAGACAGAGAGCCCCCTGGCCTTCGCAAAGGCAAGCGGGGGAACGGCTTGAAGGGGCTTACAGGCGCATGGGAGTCGGGCCTCGGTGGGTGGGGCAATGGTCGGATGCGGACTGTACCGCAAACTCGTCGCCCCCAAAAATTAACTTAACGTAAATTGATTACGAATAGTAGAATTGCAAGCATCCATCTGAGGAGACACCGCATGAATGCCGTCCTGAAGCCCGACCTGGCCACCCTGCCCGCGCCCGCTGCCATCCAGCAACTGCACCACTACGCCTACAAGGCGCGCGACGCCGAGGAAACGCGCCACTTCTACGAAGACATCCTGGGCCTGCCGCTGTACCACATCATCCAGAGCGACCACGTGCCCAGCACCGGCGAGTACTGCCCGTACACGCACTTCTTCTTTCGCCTGAAGGACGGCTCGTTCATCGCCTTCTTCGACCTGGGTGACGACGTGAAAGCCGAGCCTTCGCCCAACACGCCGCTGTGGGTCAACCACATCGCCTTCCGCGTGAACACCATCGAAGAGCTGGAGAACACCAAGCAGCGCCTGCAGGCCCACGGCATCGAGGTGCTGGGCGTGACGGACCACCACATCTTCAAGAGCATCTACTTCTTCGACCCCAACGGCATCCGCCTGGAGCTGTCGGCCCAGCTGGCCAATGAAGAAGCCATGGAAAAGGACAGCACGGTGGCGCATGCGCGCCTGAAGGAGTGGACGGCGCGCAAGGAGCAGTGGCGCAAGGAGCGCGCCGAAGGCAAGGCGGCCCAGCCCCTGAAGCCGCAGCAGAACGACCGGCCGGAGTACGCACAGGGCTGATGCGATGGCCCGGGGGCGCCCGGCTGGCACGCGCTTGTGATGAAAAAGTGCTCTACCGCTTGGTAGGCAAGCGCTACCAGCTATAAAAAGCGTAGCAAACAAAATCGACGTCCGGCGCGGGCAGGCTGCTGGCGGCTACAGCTGATAAGACACGAGCTGCACCCACAGCCAGCGCTCGCCGGCACATTCCCAGCCGTCCAAAAGCGCCTCCCCTCTAACGGGCAATGGGGCGCTCCCGCAGGCGCTCCGTGGTGGCTCAGCCGCCCTGCTGATGCGCCCGCATGATCTGGTGCCGCTGCCAGTAGTGGCTCACCGCTGCGTTGAACTCGTCCTTTTGCTTGGCCAGGCCGCCGAGCTTGATCTTCGTGGTCTTGGCCGTGCCCAACGCGCCCTTGTCGGGGTGGGTCACGATGAGCGCATTGCCGAAGCTGCTTTCCTTGTACTCCAGCGCCTTCACCGCGTCCCAGAACACGGTGGTCTCGTCGGCGCTGGTGCGGATGCCGTCGATGCTGATCTCCACGGTGTCACTGCCCTTGAGCGTGAACACCACCGGCGGGAAGTACTTCAGCACCACGGCGCGCTCTGCGTCATTGGCCGGCTCGTAGCGGTAGGCCAGGCTGCGCTCGTGGTCTTGCGCGAACTGCTGCTCGTAGTCGCTCCACAGGCGCTGCTCGATGGCGTCGGCCGTGAGGATCTGCTGCACCCAGGTGGCCGCAGGCACGCGCACGGCGATGCTGCCCCAGTCCTGCTCCTTCAGGGCCATGCCCACGTTGCGCAGCCGCTCCGGCATGGCGGGGTGCGAGTCGTAGGGGTGGGGCACGTTGGCGGTCTTCATCGCGGCCAGGAAGTCGTCCGACGCAGCATACGGCGCGAGGCCCTGGGCCACGAAGCTGGCGATGCCCAGCGTGGCCTGGTCGTGCCGCTCGTTGCGGCCAAAGAGTTCGTCCTCGATCTTGTGGCGGTACTGCGCGTACGCCGCGATCTTGACTAGCGACTGCGCGATCGCCGCGGGGGTGATGAGCTTGGCGGCGATGCGGTCGGCCTTGAACTCGCGCTCGCGGCTGTCGCGGGCCAACGCGATCTCGAAGATCATGCGGTACAGGTCGAGCACGGGCGAGACGACGGCCGTGAGCCCGCCGGTGCGCATGGCGTGACGGTAGTGGTCGTACTGCACGAGCTTGGGCCCCAGCCGGGCGCTGCTTCTGGTGTCGCCACCGCGCAGGTGGGCCAGTTCATGGCCGAAGACCGCGTCGGCTTCGGACTGATCGAGGATGCGCAGCAGCGGCAGGCTGACGAACAGCGTGCGGCCGGTCAGAAGCTTGTCGCCCACGGCCAGCGGGGCCTCGGTCACGAAGAAGTTGGCGTCGATGCCGGCCACGATGTGCTGCGGCGGCTCAGTCTTCAGGCGCTCGGCCATGTGGCGTATGCGCTTCCACAGCAGCGGTGCATCCTCTTCGGACACCAGCTCGCCCACGGCGCGGCTTTCGGAATGCACCCGCTTGAAGATGCCCGCCACCGCCACGAACACCCCGGCCGCCACGGCCAGGCCGACGATGATGATCAGCTTGGGCGAGTACTTGTGAAAGAAGAAGGCCGTGACCCAGAACGACAGCCACACCGCCATCGTGCCCTGCACGACCAGCGCCGCCGCGCTGGCCCAGGTGGTCAGGCGCCAGCCGGTGACGAAGCTGGTGTACTGCAAGGTGCGGTCGGCAAACGCCAGCGCGCCCAGGCCCAGCACCGACAACAGCAGCAAGGCGCTGGCCACGAGGGTCCAGAACGACACCTTGCGCGCCATGTTGAACTGCCACACGTCCGAGTACCGCTCGCACAGCGCCTCGCGGTAGTCCTGCGCCTCGGGGTCGGTGCTGCCGCAGATGGTGGACGGCGGGTTCAGGCGGTAGTAGTCCTTGCGCGCCAGCTTCTCGGCCGCGGGCATGCCCTTTTCGGCGTCGATGCGCTGGCTGATGCCGGCCACGAAACCCGCGTCCTGGTCGCGCTGCGCGTAGCCGCTGAAGAAGTACGTCCCCGCCGGCACCAGGAACAGCGCGAGCAGCGCGTACACGAAGACCTTGGCCAGGGCCGTGCGGAAAGAAGATGGAACTGCTGTCATGGGTTCGGACGTGTGTTGTGGCGGCCCAATGCCCGAAACCGGCGCTTTTGCGCGCCGCCTTTCGGGCCGGTAGTCCACCGTGTTGTATGTAGTGATCCGAAGAGCACGCGCGTGCTCTCTTGCATGGAGCCCGGCCTGCTTCGCTGCGGCCTTCCCTCGCTCCATGGGCGGCGATTATCGGCACCGCTGTGGCTGCAGGCGCAGGCACAAGGTAACAATTGGATAGAAACGCTGGATGAACGGTCGGACAGCCCGCAGCCCCACGGCGCCGGGGCAGTGGCTGCGCTCCCGTAAAATGCCCGGTCCATCTTGTCCGACCCGGCGCCGCACAGCGTGGCCGCCCGGTCCCACTGCCCCATACCCATGAGCTCGCCCCTGCAACAAACCGGCCTCGACAGCCTGTCCAAGTCTTTTGAACCCGCCGCCCTGGAAGCCCACTGGGGCCCCGAATGGGAGCGTCGTGGCTACGGCGTAGCGGGCTTCCGGGGCACCGGCGCCGCCCAGGCGGGCGAGCCCGCGTTCTCCATCCAGCTGCCGCCGCCCAACGTGACAGGCACGCTGCACATGGGCCATGCGTTCAACCAGACGATCATGGACAGCCTCACGCGCTACCACCGCATGCGTGGCTTCAACACGGCGTGGGTGCCGGGCACCGACCACGCGGGCATCGCCACGCAGATCGTGGTGGAGCGCCAGCTGCAGGAACAGGGCATCAGCCGCTACGACATGGGCCCGACCCCGCCCGAGGCGCGCAAGAACTTCGTGAGCAAGGTGTGGGAATGGAAGGAAAAGTCGGGCAACACCATCACCACGCAGATGCGCCGCATGGGCGACAGCGTGGACTGGAGCCGTGAATACTTCACCATGGACGACAAGCTGTCCACGGTGGTGACAGACACCTTCGTGAAGCTGTACGAGCAGGGGCTGATCTACCGCGGCAAGCGCCTGGTGAACTGGGACCCGAAGCTGCAGTCCGCCGTGTCCGACCTGGAAGTCGAGAGCGAAGAAAAAGATGGCTCGCTGTGGCACATCGCCTACCCCCTGGCCGACGGATCGGGCAGCCTCACGGTGGCCACCACCCGCCCCGAAACCATGCTGGGCGACGTGGCCCTGATGGTGCACCCTGAAGACGCGCGTTACACCCACCTCATCGGCAAGATGGTGAACCTGCCGCTGTGCGACCGCCAGATCCCGGTGATCGCCGACGACTACGTGGACAAGGAGTTTGGCACGGGCGTGGTCAAGGTCACTCCTGCGCACGACCAGAACGACTACGCCGTGGGCCAGCGCCACAAGCTGCCGATGATCGTGGTGCTGACCCTGCAGGCCACCATCAATGAGAACGCGCCGCCCAAGTACCAGGGCATGGACCGCTTCGTGGCCCGCAAGGCCGTGGTGGCCGACCTGGAAGCTATCGGCGCGCTGGTCGAGGTGAAGAAGCACAAGCTCATGGTGCCCATCTGCACCCGCACCGGCCAGGTCATCGAGCCCATGCTCACCGACCAGTGGTTCGTGGCCATGAGCAAGGTGTCCGAGCAGGACCCCACGGGCAAGAGCATCGCGCAAAAGGCCATCGACGCGGTGGCCACGGGCGAGGTGACGTTCGTGCCCGAGAACTGGGTCAACACCTACAACCAGTGGATGAACAACATCCAGGACTGGTGCATCAGCCGCCAACTGTGGTGGGGCCACCAGATCCCGGCGTGGTACGACGAAGACGGCAACGTGATCGTGGCCCGCACGGAAGCCGAGGCGCAGGCCAAGGCCCCTGGCAAGACGCTGCGCCGCGACGAGGACGTGCTCGACACCTGGTACTCGTCCGCGCTCGTTCCGTTCAGCACCATGGGCTGGCCTGAGCAAGGTGACGCACCCACCGACGATTTCAACCTGTACCTGCCCAGCACCGTGCTGGTGACCGGCTACGACATCATCTTCTTCTGGGTGGCCCGGATGATCATGATGACCACGCACTTCACGGGCCGCGTGCCGTTCAAGCACGTGTACATCCACGGCCTGGTGCGCGACGCGCAGGGCAAGAAGATGAGCAAGTCCGAAGGCAACGTGCTCGACCCGGTGGACCTGATCGACGGCATTGCGCTCGACCCGCTGCTGGACAAGCGCACCACCGGCCTGCGCAAGCCCGAGACTGCGCCCACGGTGCGCAAGAACACGCAAAAGGAATTCCCTGAAGGCATTCCGGCCTACGGCGCCGATGCGCTGCGATTCACCTTTGCGGCGCTGGCCAGCCTGGGCCGCAGCATCAACTTCGACAGCAAGCGCTGCGAGGGCTACCGCAACTTCTGCAACAAGCTCTGGAACGCCAGCCGCTTCGTGCTGATGAACTGCGAGGGCCAGGACTGCGGCCTGAAAGAGCACACCAAGGAAGAATGCCAGCCCGGCGGCCCCGCCCACGGCTACATGCACTTCAGCCAGGCCGACCGCTGGATCACGTCGCTGCTGCAGAAGACCGAGGCCGAGGTGGCCAAGGGCTTTGCCGAGTACCGCCTGGACAACGTGGCCAACACGATCTACGACTTTGTCTGGAACGAGTACTGCGACTGGTACCTGGAGATCGCCAAGGTGCAGATCCAGAACGGCACGGAGGCCGAGCAGCGCGCCACGCGCCGCACGCTGATCCGCACGCTGGAAGCCATCCTGCGGCTGGCCCACCCCATCATCCCGTTTATCACCGAGGCCCTGTGGCAGACGGTGGCGCCGGTGGCTGGTATTGCCGGCGAGTCGGTCAGCATCGCCCGTTACCCCCAGGCGCAACTGGACAAGATCGATGAGGCCGCCATCGCTC
The DNA here is from genome assembly GCF_964253015.1 of Acidovorax sp. LjRoot194. NCBI lineage: Bacteria > Pseudomonadati > Pseudomonadota > Betaproteobacteria > Burkholderiales > Comamonadaceae > Acidovorax > Acidovorax sp. LjRoot194. The sequence goes on from NZ_CAXUQB020000001.1 coordinate 4,458,958, forward strand.
ATATGGGCCGTGTGAAGGGCCTCGTGGACGCCTGCCGCGCACTGCGTGGCGAAATGAACGTCTCGCCGTCGACCCGCCTGCCCATGTACGTGGTGGGCGACACCGAGTTCATGCGCGGTGTGGCGCCGGTGCTGCAGGCGCTGGCCAAGCTCAGCGAGGTCAAGGTGTTCGACGACGAAGCCGCCTGGGCTGCTGCCGCGCAGGCCGCGCCCGTGGCTGTGGTGGGCGATGCCCGCATGTGCCTGTACATGGAGATCGACGTGGCGGCCGAGAAGGCCCGCCTGTCCAAGGAGATCGCCCGCACCGACGGCGAGATCACCAAGGCGCACAACAAGCTCTCCAACGAAGCGTTCGTGGCCAAGGCACCCCCTGCCGTGATCGACCAGGAAAAGAAGCGCATCGCCGACTTCGGCGTCACGCTGGGCCGCTTGCGCGATCAACTGACACGACTGGGCTGACAACCGACGCCATACTCTTCGGGCTGGCGGGCCGGCCCTGGCGGCGGCCCCTACCACCCGATTTCACTGCTTCACATCCCCGAAGGAACCTCCTCCATGACCGTTGCCACCACCGTCCGCAAAGCCGTGTTCCCCGTCGCCGGCCTGGGCACCCGTTTTTTGCCCGCCACCAAGGCGTCTCCGAAGGAAATGCTGCCCGTGGTCGACAAGCCACTGATCCAGTACGCGGTGGAAGAAGCCTACGCCGCCGGCATCCGCCACATGATCTTTGTCACGGGCCGGAGCAAGCGCGCCATCGAAGACCATTTCGACACCGCGTACGAGCTGGAAGCCGAACTGGAAGCCGCCGGCAAGAAGGAGCTGCTGGACCTGGTGCGCTCCATCCAACCCGACGACATGGACTGCGCCTTCGTGCGCCAACCCCGTTCGCTGGGCCTGGGCCATGCCGTGCTGTGCGCCGAACCGCTGGTGGGCAAGGAGCCGTTTGCCGTGCTGCTGGCCGATGACCTGATGGTCGGCCCCCAGGGCGGCCCGCCCGTGCTGGCCCAGATGGCCGCGGCCTTCCGCCAGCAAGGCCGCTCGGTCATCGCCGTGCAGGAAGTGCCGGAAGACCAGGTGCACAAATACGGCATCGTGGCCGGTGAATCCGCCGGGGGCCCACTGATCCGCATCGAGCGCATCGTCGAGAAGCCCAAGGCCGACGTGGCCCCGTCCCGCATGGGCGTGGCCGGCCGCTACATCCTCACGCCCGGCGTGTTCGACGAGATCCGCAACCAGCCGCGCGGCGTGGGCGGCGAGATCCAGCTCACAGACGGCATCGCCCGCCTGATGCAGAACGAGGCCGTGTACGCGTTTCAGTACCAGGGCAAGCGCTATGACTGCGGCAGCAAGGAAGGCTTTTTGGAAGCCACGGTGGAACTGGCGCTGCGCCACCCGCAGGTGGGTGCGCACTTCCGTGAGTACCTGAAGGCGCTGGAGCTGTAATCGTAAGCGCGACCCCGGGGATCAGACCCCGGGGATCGGGCTCCGGGGATCAGGACTCGGGAATCAGAGGTGGCCCACCGGCGCACCATCACCCCTGCCCGTTCGGGCTGAGCCTGTCGAAGCCGGGTACCGCACCTGCCCCGCGCAGCGAAAGCTGACCGGGGCCCAGTCACAACACCCTGCCTGCACAACAAAAAACCCTCTCCCAGCAAACGCTGCGAGAGGGTTTCTTTTGTGGATGGCCGGGCGTGCGCCAGCGGGCCCCAGCCCTGCACAGGACGCCCAGCGGCGTGAACCGCCTGCGGTGCCTCCGTGCGTGCGCCCGTCAGGTCTTCAACGCCGACGCAGCACGTGGATGTATTCCTCACCCACCGTCTGCTGCTCCACCAGCTCATTGCCCGTCTGCTTGGCAAACGCCTGAAAGTCCCGCAGCGAGCCGCTGTCCGTCGCCACCACCTTGAGCAACTGGCCGCTGGCCATGTCGGCCAGCGCCTTCTTGGCCTTGAGGATGGGCAGGGGGCAGTTCAGGCCCCGCGTGTCGACTTCTTTGTGGATGTCCATGGTGTTGTGTCCGTATCTTGTCTTGTGCTTCAGTCTTTGGGCGGCAGGTTCAGGCCCCGGCGGCGTTCTTCATTTTCTTCGGCCGTGAAGAACACCGGCTCGTGCCCGCGCGTGCGCAGCCAGTCGGCCAGCGCATAGCCGGTGCCGGCAGGCCAGCACTTGAGCTTGTCGAGGTCATAGAACCGGTAATCCACCAGCTCGGGCGACAGCCGCACCTCGCCCTGCGCCACCACATGGTAGGCAATGATGACTTGGTTCATGCGCAGAAACTCGTACGCCCCCACCATGGTGGTGGACAGCACATCGAGGTTGGTTTCCTCCTTCACCTCGCGCGCGATGCCTTCCTGCGGCGACTCGCCCGCCTCCATGAAGCCGGTGATCAGCGCAAACATCTTCTCCGGCCAAGCCGCGTTGCGCGCCAGCAGCACCCGGCCGTCCACCTCCACGATGGCGGCCAGCACGGGCGTGGGGTTGTTCCAGTGCGTCCATCCGCAGGCGGGGCAGCGCAGACGCTCCTTGTCGCCACCGTCTTCGGCCAGGGTGATTGGCTGCAGCGCGGTGCCGCAGTGGGTGCAGTAGCGGGTTTCGTAGTGCATATGCTCTTATTTTGATAGCTGCTTGCGCACGTTCATCCAGCGGTAGCGGCCGTTTTCATTAAAAAAGAAGGGCACGCAGCCGGCCTTCCTCTAGATCACGCGGGGAATACGCCGGTGGACAGGTAACGGTCGCCCCGGTCGCACACCACGAAGACGATCGTGGCGTTGCTTTCGCGTGCCGCGATCTGCTGCGCCACCCAGCAGGCCCCGGCGGCAGAAATGCCCGCAAAGATGCCCTCTTCGCGCGCCAGGCGGCGGCACATGTCTTCGGCGTTGTCCTGGTTCACGTACACCAGCTCGTCCACCGTGCTCGCGTCGTAGATCTTGGGCAGGTATTCCTGCGGCCACTTGCGGATGCCGGGGATGCGCGAGCCCTCTTCCGGCTGCGCGCCGATGATCTGGATGGCCGGGTTCTTCTCTTTGAGGAACCGCGACACACCGGTGATGGTGCCCGTGGTGCCCATCGCGCTCACGAAGTGCGTGATGCGCCCGCCGGTCTGCTCCCAGATCTCGGGGCCGGTGGTTTCGTAGTGGATGCGCGGGTTGTCCGGGTTGCCGAACTGGTCGAGCACCTTGCCCTCGCCCCGCTTTTGCATCGCCTCGGCCAGATCGCGCGCATGCTCCATGCCGCCGCTCTTGGGGGTGAGCACCAGGTCTGCGCCAAAGGCCTTCATGGTCTGGGCGCGCTCGATGGACAGGTCCTCGGGCATCACCAGCACCATGCGGTAGCCCTTGATCGCCGCCGCCATGGCCAGCGCAATGCCGGTATTGCCCGACGTGGCCTCGATCAGCGTGTCACCGGGCCGAATGTCGCCCCTCTCTTCGGCCCGGCGGATCATCGACAGCGCCGGCCGGTCCTTGACCGAGCCCGCCGGGTTGTTGCCCTCGAGCTTGCCCAGCACCACATTGCCGCGCGCGGCATTGTCCTGGGCCCCAATGCGCTGCAGCGCGACCAGCGGCGTGTTGCCAACCGCATCTTCAATCGTCGGATATTTCATGCGCCCTACTGTGCCATAATTTGCGGCTTCACGAATTCCAGCCCGGGTGGTGAAATTGGTAGACGCAGGGGACTCAAAATCCCCCGCCGCAAGGCGTGCCGGTTCGATTCCGGCCCCGGGCACCACGAACGAGTCCAGAAGAGTCCATGCTCTTCTGGACTTTTTTTTATTTGTCCTTTGGGATCAGCAGCTTGGCTGTCCGTACCCGTCGAGACCAGCCGCCCATCCGAGAAAACTAGGGCATATTTACATGTGCCAGGTCTACAGCTTGTGCCCCCACTGCGGGGTCGTATCGCACCCTGGAAAGCGCCCTGAAGCGGACTCTTGTGACAGCAGACGTCAGCCCAACGTCTTTCCATACTATTTCCGTCATACAGAGCGTCCGAATCTGCTGCTAGGCACATTTTTTCGCGCTCTCGGTCAGGTCCCACAACTCACCGAAACCCACCGAATTCACGAACCGCCCGCCGGTAGTGCCCCCAGCCGCTCGGATTTGTGCCGCTCGCCTTGCACGGTCACCCTTCTCACACGGCCCCCTTAATTGCTCAACGCCCGACGGACCCGCCCCGCTATTGCCCCGGCGCCGGCCCTGCGCGAGGACGCCCAGTCGCTGCGCACGCAGCTCAGTGCAGCCCGCAGACGCAGCGAGGCGCAGCGGCCCGCCGGTGGTCCTGCGCGCAGTGTTGCAGGGACTCATTGGCAAGTTCTCGCAAGGCCGGGCGTGCGGCGCGCCGTCACCTGCAGAAGACAGATCGCCGGCGAGTCTCCGCTGTCGACAAGAAGGTGTTGCTGCAGTTCAACACCGGCACGGGCCAGGCCACACCGCAGAAATCCAGTTGACCGACTGCTGAAAGGAACCCTCACCTTGACCACCAAGACCACCTCCATTCAGGCCGAAGTGACCCAAGCCGAAGCCACCTATCACGCTGCGCTGCGGGCGCTCGCACAGGCCTGCGCGGAGTTCAACAACGGCGCGGGCAAGACCTACGCCGAGCTGCTGGAGCGCCATGCGGAGCTGCGCAAGAAGATCGCCGCGCATGAGGCCGCGGCCGGGTCCGCAACGCAGGAATTCAAGCGCCTGTTGGCGGCCTCGAACTACGAGAAGACCAAGGCGGTCAAGGATGCGTTGTTCACCAAGAACGACGCCCAGTCGATTGCCGAAGAGCTGCGCGAGGCGCTGGCCGATTCGGAGCGCACGGCACTGCCCATCCGGGCCAGTGCATCACGGGCTGCGGAGCACTACGCAACCACCCACGATGCCGCCTATGGGGCCTATGCACGCCTGGAGGCCTACAAGGCCTTGGCAGAGTGCGAAGAGGCCCTCTCGAAGGCCATGGCGCTGCTGGCGCACGTTCCCGACCCGCTGGGCTTTGATCAGCGCGCTGACGATATGCAGGCCTACCGCATGAAGTTCGTCGCGGACCGCCTTACGGCCGTGGCGCTGGAGCGGCCTGAGGCTTTGGAGCAGCCCGAGGTGGAGGCGCTCGGTGTGCTGGAGCTGGGACCGTTTACGGGGCGTGCGTACCTGACGCCGGTGCAGGCGCTACAGCTGCAGCGCGCGGAGGATGCTGCAGCGGCCTGAGCGTCGCGGTGATTCTTGCCAGGCGTGCGCCTGGCGCTGAAAGCGGAAGGCCCCGGCAGTGATGTCGGGGCCTTTTTTCGTTGGACTGCAGTCGGCCAGGAGCAGCCGGTGGTGGCAGATGAAAGCGGACCATCAACGTTTGACATGAGAGGCGTCACAAGGGCGTAGCCCTTGCGACGTCCTCTCAATGAAAGGGTTGGGCGTCACCTCTCGGTGGCCTCAGTTGGGGTCGGTGGCTCCACGGGCGCCTTGGGGAGGGATATCGCGCCGGTTCCGTTCAATATGGCTTGACGGCATGCACTGGCAAACTCCCCGTCGGACCGAGAGGATAGGTACTGCGCAGCATAGAAGAGCTCGGACGTTGCCAGCAGAGCTGTTCCGTTGGACTTTGCTGCAACGATGCATTTGTCAGTAAATGCTTGTTCGGTCCTGCTCTCGGGAGCAGTCAGTCGGTAGGCGTTTCCGAAGAGAACTCCTTTTGCTGGTGCGGTGACTTCTTCCCTCTGTAGATCCTCGTGAAGGTTCATCGAAAGTTGGCGAAGCTTGTCAACGTTGATTGCTTTGCTGTCCTTGCCCTCCGCCTCGCCGATCAATCTGCCTTCTGTCGATTCGAATACGACGTCAAACTCTGATGCACCTTCTCGAAAAGACTTGGTGTCGAATCCGAGCAACTTAAGCGCAGCGATTACAACTCTCTCAAGTGCCTTTCCCTTTTCATAGAGTAGTCCGCGTAAAGAACCTGCATCAGAAAGTTGGCGAAGGACATCTTCTTTGTTGCGTTGAACTCGTTCAAGCTCCGATTCCACTTCGAGCAGCTTCGATCGAAGGGTCAACTCCAAGCCTAGCGCGAAACGGGGATCTACCGCCCAACCGGGCTCTGGTGTGGACTCGCCTTCTGCTTGAAGAGCGGCATCAAGACCTACGATGCTGCTTACCAATCTTGCTGCGAACTTCCGCGCGTCGGCCGTCCACTCGGTCCCTTCGTCGTCATCTTTCGATTCTAGGAACCCGTCTTGATAGAAGTCGATGTCGGGCAGGCATACGATTGAACCGCCAGACTTTTGATGCCTCAACAGTGTGCCGACGGTCTTGTCGCCATTGCGAGTCAGCATCGTAGGTGGATACTCGTTGTTCTGAATTAGAACGCAGTACTCGGAGTACGCCGCGAACTCAGACCAGTACGGGGCAAGCACTTCAGCGCCTTTCGAGGCGAGCTTAAGCAACGTTCCCTTTGCGTTGACGGGGTTCAGGTCAAGCGGTAGGCACTTGTAGTTGTTGAATAGACCAACTATCTGAGTAGTTGATCTGTTGCGGCCGGTCCCAGAGTACTGGCGCTCACCCGTGTCTATGTATACCTCTTCGATGGCTGGGAGAAATAGCACAATCGTCTTGCCAGACTCGAAGGCTTGGTTGATCTCCCGCCGCCAATGTTCACTTGCCTCCTTAATCTTGAAGGACGCTTGATCGTCTAGGCTGGGCTTACCTTTGTATTGGTCGCGGTAAGAAATCCAGCTCTGGATTGATGGACGAAAAAGAATGATGTCCCAGTCGAGCAGGGAAGTTCTTGAGTCAAAGTCCTTCTCGGAAACCGCGTCAGTTGCGAGATCGACACCTACCGTGAGGATATGCTTTGCCATAAGCGATGCACTCTCTTGTAACGCTAAACGTAATTTGGCCGCGAAATCTGCGGGATAAACTGGAACGTGCGGAATTTTTTGGACACTGATTTCTCCTGGAGTCTGCTTACTGCATAGCTTTGCCAGCGATGAGCTGTTCAAACGTCCAAATGCAAAAATTTCATGAACACCGGCACGCGTTAAGTCAGCAAACTATAGCTTGCCGTAGCAAGACACCGGAATTTCCAATAGCAGCGTGCAGCGAGTTGAGGCAGCTTCCGGGCGGCGCTTCTAAACGGCGGCTCTGGGCCCAATGCGGGTGTATGCGCGCCCTGTGGCGGTCCTCGATCGGTCAGCGTCGTTGGCGCTCCATCGTGGTCGTTGAGGAGATGAAGCCTAGCTTAGCGAAGAACTCAGCAGCGCCTTGTCTCCCTGCTCGAAGCATCCAAGTGATCTGCGGGTTATATCCGACGAGTCGCTCGACGAGCGCCTGTCCGATTCCTTGGCGCCGACATGCTTCTGCGACTACGACCATGGACACATAGCCGTTAGAAATCCCGTCGGTTATTGCCCGTGCGAAGCCGACTATTTCCAGATCAACGACCGCGACTATGGTTCGCTGTGACGCGGCAATCAGCCGATGAAGATCGTGAATGTCGCCTACTCGGTGAGCCCATCCGTTTGCACAAAGCAGACGATGGATAGCTTGGATATCGGAATCATTTGGACTGCGAAACTGCATAACTCACCTCATGGGATAGGAGATGGGGTTGCTATTGCGAAGGGTGGGTCGGACCGAGTTCTGCCTGTCGCTACGGCCTGCAAGCGGCGTAGATGAAGCAGTCTCTGGGCTCGGCTGAAATGTTCGGATGAACCGTGTGCCGGGCGAGCCGCCCCTCTTGCAGGAAGCCGCTTTTCTCCAACGCTCGGGCGGACGGGCGGTTGTCGACATCGCAGGTCGCTTCAACGCGATACACACTTGGTAGACGAAGCGCGAGGGCTGTAAACGCCTGAAGGGATTCAACCATCAAGCCTTGGCCCCAATGCCGGCGTGCGAGCACATATCCAACGTTGACAATGTGGCCGCTCGGACGAGCTTCGAGCATGCCAATGAGTCGGCCGCTCGACTTCAGGGTGATGATGTACGGGAACGCCAAGCCAGCGTTCCACTGAGCGACACAGCCAGCGATGAAATCATGTGTGGTCTCCACCGAGGCATGCGGTTGCCAAACCATGTACCGAGCGACATCCGCATCTTGGGTGTACGAGGCGAACATTTCCTCGGTATCCGAGAGATGCGGAGCGCGCAGCGCGAGGCGCGAGGTCTCAATAAAACTGGGAAATGCCGGGGAAGTCTTGTCCATCAGATGTTAGGTCGGTAGGTTTGGTTGTGGCCGTGTCCTGACGCACAACCATCATAGGTCCCGTAACGTAACTCGATGCTCGACTGAATGCCTATATGTTCAGTCAAAAGCCGTCAAATCCGAGCACTCGAAGCGGCTCGGAGACGGGTTGCAAAGCTGCACCACGCCTAGCGAAGTCCACAGTCGGCGGGGTCAGCATAACCGGTCTCTTTAGCGGGCAGGTGAGGCGGGGTCTCCACTGCGCGCCGCCCCTGTTCGGGGTAGTTCGAATGAGAGCAGTGGCGGTGGAAATCACTCATCGATGTTGACGTGCATCCGCCCTTCGCGGCCACTGATAGGATGCCGACTATGGTCCAAGTGCGGCATTCGAGTGTGTCGCAGAATATGGCCGTCAGAGGGTATAGGACAGTCAACGTTGTTCGGCAGAGTGTGTGCTCTACCAGGCCGAGGAAAGTATTGCACCCGGATGCCTCCCCTTCAAGAAACAGTTATGGTTCTTAGCATTCAGTCAATGATCGTGAGCCCGATCCCGCTAAATGATTAAATTTGCAACATTTAGACCATGTATTGCATAAGCCGGAAATTATTAAGTTCATCAAAATAGATAGAAAGCCTGAGCAATGAAAATTGAAGAGTCAAAGCATTCGATTGCAGAATTGATTGATCTTTATAAACGCAAAGACCTCACAGTAAATGAGGAATATCAGCGTGCGCCTCGTATTTGGCCGCCGGCTGCAAGAAGTTACTTTATCGACACCATCCTATCGGGCTATCCCTTTCCCAAGATTTATCTTTGGGAACAACTTAATAAAGCAACGCTGCGGCCGCAACGCGAAATTGTCGATGGGCAGCAACGGATGACGTCGATCATCGACTTTCGGGATAATAAATTCGCCCTGACGGCAAACTCTGCGCACTACTCCGGAAAGAAATTTGAAGATTTAACCGAGGATGCCCAAGAGAATTTCCTGACGTATACCGTTTCCTGTGATGTCATCCGAAATGCGCAACGGGCGGAAATTTTGCAAATGTTTAGAAGGATGAACGCTTACACGTTGCCTCTGAACGAGGCCGAGAAGAGACACAGCGAATATTTTGGCGCATTTAAAAATTGGGTAAATTCACTTGTAGATAACTGGGGTCAATTGTTTATTGAATGGAAGGTGCTCTCCAGTCGAGCAATCGTGCGAATGGAAGATGCCGAATTCATTACCGAAATTGCATTAGCAATGCATGTTGGCATAGTAAGCACCAGTACCTCATCATTGAAGGGTTTATACAAAACATATGACGACGATTTTCCGGAGAGTGAAGAATGGGGGCATCGGATAAATGCAGCATTGCAATTTATTCAAACGGATCTGTCAGGCATCCAAGGTTCGTACATGACCAAATCTTACGCATTCATGTCGCTGATCACGGCTCTTATTCACACGCGTTGGGGCTTGCCGGGAGTTCAACAAACCACAGGAATTGTTCCTACAGGTCATTTTCCAGTTAATACTTTCCCAGTCCTTACCGAATTACTTGCACTCGCATCAGCGCATGAGATGAAAGATAGTACCGGTCGACACAAGGACTATGTGGAGGCCTGCAAAGGGGGGACGAATCGCGTTAATCAACGACTAGCGCGATTTAAGGCGATATCGGAGGCATTAGAGGAGCAACTATAAGTGGAGCTGAATCGTCTTCAGCAGCGGTTTGAAATCAGTTTAAATCGTGCGGATAACCAACTGGTTTCATATCTTTCTAATGTCCAACAGCAAAATTTAAAGGTCGCTGAAGTCCACCAGCTGGAAGGCTGGCTGTCTGAGCTATGGCAAATGTGGTGCAGATTTTGCCGAACCACGGTCGTAGCGTCTTGCACTGGTTGCAGCACACAGGCAGCGGGGCCCATAGCGGCAGTCCATGCCGGGCGCGGCGAAGTTTCATACATCGCGGCGAAACAGAGAAACGGGAACGCACCCCCAAAGCATGGACATAACTCTGTGCTGCGCCTAGAGCCGACATGGGGCCATATTGCGCGCCTAATTGAAGTGATTCAGGCCCTTTCACCAGCTAATACGAATTCGTTGTTGGGTGGATTCGGGACAGTACCGCAAATAGATGAAGTCCGTATAATTCGAAATGCCGCTGCACACCGAAATATTCAAACATATAACGAGGTGCTGGCAATAAGCGCAGGCTACAAGGCAACGGGCATTACTCATCCGGTGGAGGCATTGCTGTGGATTGACCCACCGACTGGGCGCACGCTGGTCCAAGCTCGCATGGACGATATGCGTATCGCAAGCAGAAACGTCTGTGCCTGAGATAGCAAATTACTGCAACTGTGTCGACTTGGTAGGGGCCTACTATCGTTGACAGGCTGCAAGCTACTTTGAGTCGCAATTAGGTCCAAAATAATCCGCGGGCCTTGCGGAATTCATCACGCTAAGCATTCATCAGAAAGATCACAGATCTAAGGAGGCGAAATGAAGAGAGGTTCGAACTATTGGGTAGGGAAGCGCCCTTCAAGTGGAAATCGATGGGTATACACCACGTCCGGAATCGTAATCGACGATCCAAAACTGAAGGAAGCAATCTTTCGGATGCAAAGGCGTTATACAAAGCAGTGGAACGACATCGAACTTGATCGATCTCGATCCCTCTCCGAACACACGCATGAAGTCCTTGGCGCTAAAATAGTCGGAGGAAACAGAAGATTCACCCTTCACGCACATGAAGACAATGTGAATCACTGGATTCTCGAAGTATTTTACTCACGTGGATTCTCCGAATTTCATCCAGGCTGGTCATTCGGAAAGAACCCATTTCGCTCAATCGATGACATGCTACGTATTCACTTGCATTGGAGCGATGAAGGTAAAGTAAAGTTTGAACAATGGATTGAAGCAGAGAGCTTTGCAAATCAGCACAAGGGAGAGGCGACGGAATATCTTTCAAAGTCGCCGGTTCGGAAGCGGAGCGTCTAACCCATTCACCCAGAGGACATGCTCTGACAAACCGGGGCACGCCTCTCTAGGCGAAAGTTGGGCTTCCGCCTTCACCCCTCGCTATAGACCGCTCTTGGCCGCTAGTAGCCGCAAGAGCAACTTTTACGCGCCACTTGCGCTGCCCACCATTAAATAGTGGACACGGACCTCAGTGGCGAATTGCCCGATCTCCCCCCAAATAGTCCGCCCACCACTGCATAAGCTTGGTCCGGTCTGCCATGTAGGTGGTGCGGTGATACGCGGCACGGATTTCGTTCTGCTCCCGATGCGCGAGCTGCCGCTCGATCACATCCGGGTTCCATCCGTGTTCGTTGGCCACGGTCGAGAACAAGGCTCTAAAACCGTGGGCCGTGGCGATGGTCTTGTATCCCATGCGGGCGAGCGCTGAGTTGAACGTGTTCTCGCTCAGTGGCTTGCTGGGGTAGTACGGGCTCGGGAACACCAGCTCGCGACCGCCGCTGATGGCTTCGATCTTGTCCAGCACTTCGAGGGCCTGTTTAGACAGTGGCACACCATGTTCCTCGCGCATCTTCATGCGCTCTGCGGGAATGGTCCACAAGGCGGCCTTGCGGTCGAACTCCACCCAGCGCGCGCCGCGCACTTCCCCGGGCCTGCAGGCCGTGAGCATGAGCATGCGCAGGCCCAGCACGATGCTAGGGGCGCCGTCATAGGCCGCGAGCTTGCGCATGAACTCGGGCAGCTCTTTTTCCGCCAGGGCGGCACGGTGTTGGACGGTGCGGGGTTTGAGGATCTCGGAGGGCACCAGATCGAGCATGGGGTTGGTGTCGATGCGCTGGTGGGTCACGGCCCAGCGGTAGATGGCTTTCACGCGCTGCAGCACGCGGCCGGCCTGGTCAGTTGCGCCGCGGGCTTCGACCTGTTTGACAGCATCCATGACGTCCCGGGCCTTGAGGCTGGCCATGGGGCGTGAGCCCAGTGTGGGGAAAATGTCGTTTTCGCAGACAACAGCAGGAGGGATCACCGATCATGCAATATCCGACATGCAACAACCTGAATGCAGCGACCGACGTGAGGTGCATGAGATGCCAAACGACGCTGATTCACGAGGCGGCGGGCCATTCGGAATGGGTTCAAGAATGCTGCGAACGCACTCGACTCGCGCATGTACTCGGGCATCGGGGCGTTCTTCGGTTTTGCGCTGACCGCCGTGCTTTTGAAGTTTGTCCTGACGGAGCACTGGCTTTCGGACCGGCAGATTTACCTGTCGGCAGTGGTGGCAGGCGTCGTGGGTTCGATCCTTGGGCGACTGTTCCTCAAAGCCAGGCAAAACTTCTGAGGCTGGCGCGCGGTGACTGAACTTTGGTCATCAAAAAGCAAATGCCAAGGTAAAACCTGCTCACTTGCGCTGCGGTTGGGCCATGGCAACGCTCGCACCGCTTGACCGCTGCGCCGCACGAAGCTCGGCCAGCGCCTCCTGCACCGCCCGCCGGTACTCCGGCGTCAGATCCTCGGTCTTGAGTTCGCGCTCGTGGAATTGGGCGCGGTGCGGGTCTTTCAGCAAGTCCTGAATCACGATGCCCTTGAGCTTTACATAGACAGCGTTGTCCATCGGGGTCTCCTGCAAGTGCCAAGCAAGGACCCCATGATCCACCCAAATGCGCAAAAGACGCCATGGGGGATTGCCACGGGATGCGTGCCAACCACAGGCAAGCAGTCGCAGCCCTCAATACGTCGTGGGGCCACCGATCAGCATGTACTCTGGCTTCGCGCGTCAATGCCTGTAGCTACGGCCTGACTGCACAGCAGCGGGCAGCAGCGCTCAACAGCCACAGTACCTGCCAGCCCCTGCCGGTCAAACCTCTTCGCCGCGAGCTATAGCGAACCATCCCGCACCAGTCAGGCCTGCTGGTTCGCCACCGCGGCCCCCACGACCTGCACGGCTCTACCCCGTCACTGCGCAGCCAGCGTCATGAAATCCTGCTCATACGACTTGGCCGACGCCACCGCCTTCACGCGCTGGGCCGGCGTGGTGGCGTTGTGCACTTGTGCAAAGCCGGCGCAGCCTTCGGTCACCAGCGTTTGTGCGTAGCTGCGGTAAGCGGGGTCGGGGGATTGATCGAACCGGGCCAAGTACTCGCGCACCAGGGTTTTCGTCTGGGCGGTGTTCTGCCGGTCGCGGGCCACGGTCTGCAGAACGTGCACAAGGTCCTTTTGGCGGCGCAGGCGTTCGTTGTAGGTGCGCTGGGGGTCGAAGGAGGACTGGGCGATGAAGGCGCGCAGCGCGGCCTTTTGCGGCTCGTCCAGCCGGCCATAGAAGCCCTCGGCCCGCGAGAGCAGTTCCTTGAAGCGGTGTTCACGCAGTTTCTCGGGCGTGGGGTCGAGCCATTCCTTGCGCCAGTCGGCATTGCTGTCGGCCTGCTTGCGCTCCAGCTGGCGGATCTGGCTGTCCGTCAGCTGCGATGCCAGCCACAGCATCTTGGGCTCGGCCTGGCTGACCACCTGGTCGAGCTGGGTGCGGATATCGGCGTAGGTGCTGCAGGCCTGCTGCGCGGTCACGTCGTCCGCCAACTGGCGCTGCACCTTCTGCAGCACCTGGGCATGCTGGGGCAGCATGGTGTCGCGGTGCCACTGGTGCAGGTCATCGAGCTCATCGCGCACGCGTTCGCTCTGTGCGTCCGACAGCCCCAGGTAGCGGTTGATCTGCCACGCCATGAGCTGCGGCGCCTGGTTGTAGGCCAGCTTGACGGTGCTGCAGCCCTGGAGCAGCAGCGCCATGGCGGCGCCCAGCACCACCGCGCGCAGGGCGCGGGCCCTGCCCGACAGGGGCGTGCGCTTCAAACGAGGCGCTGCAACAGCGGTGTGGTGTGCCACGGGTCAGTTGTCTTGCCGGCGTATGAGCTGGCGGCCGCTGGGGGTGATGGTCAGGTCTCCGGAGATGCCCTTGGCGATGAAGCCCCATTCCAGCAGCCGCGCGGACACGTGGTCCTTGAGCGCGTGGGGCATGGTGATGGTCTGGCCCATTTCGAGTTGCTTCAGGGTTTCGATCTCGTCGACGGTGGGATCGAAATGCGGTGCATGGTAGGTCGTCATGGAGGGCGCTTTCAGGTTGTGATTTATGTGTTGACTGATCCTTGCAGCGCCAGATTAGTTCAGCCAGAAGGCGCATGCAAGCGCATTAGCCGGGTCCCGGCATTGGACTGCCCCCCAACGCGGCCATGTCCTGCAACCAGCGTGAGAACGCGGTCAACACCGGGGACTGCGCGGGCTGCGCGGGGCTGATGAGGTAGTAGCCGCGCTCGCCGCGCAGGGGCCGGGCGCAGGCCACCACCAGTTCGCCGCTGGCAAGCTCCGCCTCGATCAGCAGCGGCGGGATCAGCGCCACACCCATGCCGTGCGTGGCCGCCACGGCCAGCATGGAGAACAGCTCGTAGCGCGGGCCATCGAGCGCGTGCGGCGCCTCCACCGCCATCGCATCGAACCACTGCCGCCAGCCATACGGGCGCGTGCTTTGCTGCAGCAGGGGCAACTCGGCCAGCGCTTCGGCCGCCACGGGCTGGTGGGCGCGGCCCCGGCCGCGTGGCGCGGCGGATTCGAGCAAGCGGGGGCTGCACACGGGCACGACGTCTTCGTGCATCAGCAGTTGGGCTTGCACGCCGGGCCAGTTGGCCACCTGCTCCGGCGTGCCGGCGTACAGCGCGGCGTCGAAGGTGGTGTCGGCAAACAGAAACGGCCGCGTCTGCGTATCGATGTGCACCACGATGTCGGGGTGCACTTGCGCCAACTGCGGCAGGCGCGGTATGAGCCAGCGCGTGGCGAACGTGGGCACGGCCGCCAGCGACAGCGTGCCGCCCTCGCCCTGGTGTGCCATCACGTCCAGCGTGTCGCGCTCCAGCCCCTGCAGCCAGCGCGCCACCTGACGGCCATAGTGCGCGCCGGCGGGCGTCAGCACCACGCCGTGGCGGGTGCGGCGAAACAGCTGCACGCCCAGGAATTCTTCCAGTGCCTGGATCTGGCGGGAGACAGCGCTCTGCGTCAGAGACAACTCTTGCGCGGCGCGGGTGTAGCTCTCGTGGCGGGCGGCGACTTCAAAACAGGCCAGGGCCTGGGTCGATGGAATGTTGCGGCGCATGATGAAGATGAACTTGTACGGTGCCCACCGGCAGGCGGTGTCTGGCGCAAAGTATTCCATACATTCCATCCATGCATATCTGAATGAAAAGAACTCGCTTGCAGCACGCTGGCGCGAGGCCTACGATGCGCCCCAGAACACCTTTGTTGCCACCCTTTTTTGCACCTGGAGACACGCACATGGCCCACGCCTCTTTTCAATGGGATGACCCTTTCCTCCTGAGCCAGCAGTTGACCGACGACGAGCGCGCCATCCGCGACGCTGCCGCCGCCTACTGCCAGGACAAGCTGGCACCCCGCGTGCTGGACGCCTTCCGCCACGAGAAGATGGACGTGAGCATCTTTCGCGAGATGGGCGAAGTGGGCCTCCTGGGCCCCACGATCCCCGAGCAGTACGGCGGTCCCGGCCTGTCGTACGTCGCCTACGGCCTGATCGCCCGCGAGGTGGAGCGCGTGGATTCGGGCTACCGCTCTATGGCCAGCGTGCAGTCGTCGCTGGTGATGGTGCCCATCCATGAGTTCGGCACCGAAGCGCAAAAGCAGAAGTACCTGCCCAAGCTCGCCACGGGCGAGTGGATCGGCTGCTTCGGCCTGACCGAGCCCGACCACGGCTCTGACCCCGGCAGCATGGCCACGCGCGCCTACAAGGTCAATGGCGGCTACAAGCTCAAGGGCAGCAAGATGTGGATCACCAACAGCCCTGTGGCTGATGTGTTCGTCGTCTGGGCCAAGGAAGTCTCCGAAGGCGGCGCCGTGGGCCCCATCCGCGGCTTTGTGCTGGACAAGGGCATGAAGGGCCTGACGGCTCCTGCCATCCACGGCAAGGTGGGCCTGCGCGCATCGATCACCGGCGAGATCGTGATGGACGACGTATTCGTGCCTGAAGAGAACGCGTTTCCTGAGGTGCAAGGCCTGAAGGGCCCCTTCACCTGCCTGAACAGCGCGCGCTACGGCATCGCCTGGGGCGCGCTGGGTGCGGCCGAGTTCTGCTGGCACACCGCCCGCCAGTACACGCTGGACCGCAAGCAGTTCGGCCGCCCCCTGGCTGCCAACCAGCTCATCCAGAAGAAGCTGGCCGACATGCAGACCGAAATCGCCATCGGCCTGCAGGCCTGCCTGCAGTTCGGCCGCATGAAGGACGCGGGCACGGCCAGCGTGGAAGGCACGTCCATCATCAAGCGCAACAGCTGCGGCAAGGCCCTGGACATCGCCCGCCTGGCGCGCGACATGATGGGGGGCAACGGCATCAGCGACGAGTTCGGCGTGGCGCGCCACCTGGTGAACCTGGAAGTGGTGAACACGTATGAAGGCACGCACGATGTGCATGCGCTGATCCTGGGCCGGGCGCAGACTGGCATTGCAGCGTTCAGCAACTAAGCCTTCGAAGCCATCATGGCCCGGTAGATTCACTGCCATTACTCCTAAAACGATAGCTGCTAGCGCTTTATAGACAGGCGCTAGCAGCCTTTTTCATTCAAATTTCCATGACCACATCCAATGCAGGCGCCCTGACGGGCATCAAGGTGCTCGACCTCTCCCGTGTGCTGGCCGGCCCGTGGTGCACGCAGGTGCTGGCCGACCTGGGGGCGGATGTGGTGAAGGTAGAACGCCCCGGCGTGGGCGACGACACGCGCCAGTGGGGCCCGCCCTTTTTGAAGGACGCCGAGGGCAACGACACGAACCAGGCGAGCTACTACACCGCCTGCAACCGCAACAAGCGCTCGGTCACCATCGACATGGCATCACCCGACGGGCAGGCGCTGATCCGGCAGATGGCGCAAGAGGCCGACATCGTGGTCGAGAACTTCAAGGTCGGCGGCCTGAAGCAATACGGCCTGGACCACGAGAGCCTGCGCGCGCTGAACCCGCGCCTCATCTACTGCTCCGTCACCGGCTTTGGGCAGGACGGGCCATACGCCGAGCGCGCGGGCTACGACCTGATGGTGCAGGCCATGACGGGCCTGATGAGTATCACCGGCCAGGCCGACAGCCAGCCCGGCGGCGGCCCGATGCGCGTGGGCGTGGCCGTGATCGACCTGTTCACCGGCCTGTACGCCAGCAACGCCATCCTGGCCGCGCTGCATGTGCGCGACAACGCGGCCACTGGCACCGGCCAGGGCCAGCACATCGACATGGCGCTGCTCGACGTGGGCATGGCCGTGCTGGCCAACCAGGCCTCAGGCTTCCTTGCGACCGGCAAGGCGCCCGAGCGCATGGGCAACAGCCACCCGAGCCTGGCGCCCTACCAGGACTTTGCGACCGCCGACGGCAACATGCTGCTGGCCATCGGCAACGACGGGCAGTTCCAGCGCTTTTGCGCCGCGGCCGGCCAGCCCCAGTGGGGCACCGACCCGCGCTATGCCACCAACACGCTGCGCGTGAAGCACCGCACCGACCTGATCCCCGCCATGGAGGCCGTGACGCGCACGCGCACCACCGCCGACTGGATCACGCTACTGGAAGACAAGGCCGTGCCCTGCGGCCCGATCAACACCATTGCCCAGGCGTTCGACGATGCCCAGGTGAAGGCGCGCGGCCTGACGGTGACGCTGCCGCGCTGGAAGGACGGCGAGGCCGCCACCGATGGCGTGCAGCAGATCACCGGCGTGGCCAGCCCGCTGCGCCTGTCGGCCACGCCACCCGTGCTGCGCAATGCGCCGCCGGCGCTGGGGCAGCACACGGACGAAGTGCTTGCCGAGATGGGGATCAGCCCTGAGCGTGTTGCAGCACTGCGGGCGACGGGCGTGGTGTAGACGCTCCCGACCGATGCGGTGAGCCGCGACGCCCCGCCTCATCCGATGCGGGGCGTTTTTTCTGCAGCGACTTTCGTTTCTGGCTGAATTGATCGATTGCAGCATGGGTCCCAACACCCCAAAACCGTTAGGGCTGAGCCCTTCGACGGGCTCAGGACAGGCCTGTCGAAGCCTCGCGCGGCGCTTGGACAGGCTCAGCGTGAACGGTGGGATGTGGTGGGGCGCAGATGAACACGTTTCGCCTCACGCCAGCGGTGCTGCAGCCTCCAGCAAGCACGCCGTCACCTCGTCCGAGAACCGCATCAGCCGCCCGTCCAGCAGCACCGCCTCCGACCCTTGCGGATCAAGCGCAGCCGGTGGCAACCCATGGTCCAGCAACGCCTGCGCACACCCCACCCAGTCGCAACCGGGCTCCGGTGTGTTGATGGACCCCCACGACAACGCACCGCAGGCGTTGTCGTCGAAGCCATGCGTGGCCTGCCAGCGCGCGCCGTGCTCCAGCAGGAAACGGGTCAGCGCCGCGTCGCCCCGAAAGATGGCCAGGTGCAGCGCGGTGCCGTCCCAGTCGCCCCCCTTCGCGTCGATGGGCCAGCCCAGGCGCACCATCAGCCGCACGGCAGGGCCGCAGTCCGCTTGCGCGGCCAGTTCGGGCAGCAGGCGCTGCTGGGGCGGCGACAGCGCGTTGACCAGCCCGGGCTGGGTGACCAGCAGCGTGCGCGCCCGTGCCTCGTCGGCCTCGGCGCAGGCGGCGATGAACTGCTCGTCGGCAGGTACCTCGCCCCCGCCCGCCGCGGTGCGCAGAAACTCCGCCACGGCCGGCAGCCCATACCGCAGGGCCTGGATGTGCGCCGCCGTGCCGTCGGCGGTGTGCACGGCAGGGTCGGCCCCCGCGGACACCAACGCCTGCACGTGCGCCGGGGAGCGCCGCCGCCGCAGGGCCCACAGCAGGGGCGCGCTGTGGGGGGCGGGCCCGCCGTCCTGACCCAAGGGCTCGTTCGCATCCGCATCGTGGGCCAGCAGCAGTTGCAGCGCAGGCAGGTCGTCCATGTCGAGCACTCTGTACACCGCGTTCGTGCCCTGCACCCGCGCGCCCGCCTCCAGCAGCATCCGCGTGCAGTCCAGGCTGCCCAGCGCGTGGTACAGCGACTCGCCATCGTTGGGGTCTGCGCCTGCGTCCAGCAGCAGGCGCGCCATGCCGGCGTGGTGGTTCTGACCGGCTGCGCCGTACAGGGCTGACAAGGGGTGCGTTGCATCGGGCGTGGCCAGCGACGCAGGGGGCCAGCGGCTGCCCACCCGCTGGTTGGCATCGGCACCCGCTTGCAGCAGCAGGGCCACGCAGGCCTGCAGGCGGTCCGCAAAGGCCGGCCGCCGCGCCAGGCTGGAATGCGCCACGGCCAGCAGCGGCGGCAGCTGCAAGGGCCCGCCAGCGCGTTGCACCCAGCCCGGGTCTTGCGCAATGGCCTGGCGCAGGCGCGCCTCATCGCCCACGGCACAGGCCAGCCACGGGCCTTCGTCCTGCGGGATGGCGCCATCGGCCCACAGCCGTTCGGCCAGCCGGGGACGGGCGCTGTGGTTACCGCCTGCAATGTCGCCGGCGTAGACCAGCCGCAGCCATTGCAGGGTGGCGCGCTCCGGGTCATCCACCAGCGCGCGCCGCGCCAGCACCAAGCCCTGGAAGTCGGCCCACGACGCAAAGCCATGCTCGCGCGCCAGGCACGATTGCGCGTCGTGCAGCTTCAGGCCCAGGGCTACGATGGCGGCATCGCCCAGGCCTGCGGCCAGAGGCAGCGCGTGGCGAAAGCGCGCCAGGGCCTCGGGCTCGCCGCGGCGGTAGCCGGCCAGCAGGTCCTTGGCTTGTTTCTTGAGATGGCCCAGGTCGGGCCGAGGGGGAATGCGTTTCACGAGAACCTCCGTGCATGGATCGCCGACGGCCCGCAACTCCGGCAGCACAAAGGATGAAAAGAAAGGTCAGCTCGGCACGGAACACGAAGAGTGCTCCAGGAGTGGCAAGTGGGTTCAACCCTTCCCGCGGGCCCGGGCGCGGCCTGCACCGCGGGCGGCATCTTACCGCCACGCAGCGCGTAGCCGCGAGCGATCAATCCCCGTGCGCAGGCTCCAGCGCCTTGTACTGCGCCATGGTGCGCAGGCAGGCGTCGGCCACTTCGGTGCCCTTCTTCACGAAGTGTTCGCGGAAGAACTTGAGGTGATCGTCATGTTCGTGGAAGTCGCGCGGCGTGAGCACGGCAGACATCACGGGCACCTCGGTGTCGAGTTGCACGCGCATCAGGCCGTCGATGACGGCAGTGGTCACGAACTCGTGGCGGTAGATGCCGCCGTTGACCACCAGCGCACAGGCCACGATGGCGTCGTAGCGACCGCTTTGCGCCAGGCGCTTGGCCAGGAGCGGGATCTCGAAGGCGCCGGGCACTTCGAACTGCTCGATCTGCCCGGCGGGCAGCCCGTTGCGGCCGAACTCGGCGATCGCGGCATCGCGCGACTGGTGGACGATGTCCCGGTGCCAGCCGGCGCAGATGATCGCGACGCGTTCGCTGCGGCGCGCCGTGGCGGCGGAGATGGCTGTCTGGGAAGGAATGGACTGATTCATGGACTTATCTCAAAAGCGAGGAAAGGATTACCAGAATCAGGGCGCGCGAACAGGACTGCCGTGCACCGGCAGCACCGCACGCACCGCTGCGGGCAAGGCCGGGCCGGGCGACCAGGCCGGTGATGGATCACCACCTCGGGCCGCACAGGACGGGACACGCTGCGCAGATGCACGCACGGCACCACCCCTGCGGGCGGCCCCTGGTTTCGCGATCTCTTTCATCCGGACTGTGACCGTCGGCTCTGGCATCTCACCAGATCTGCTGACCCCGGGCCGCCACCACTGCTGGCACGGCCCGGGCGCTCGCGGGCTGCTGCAGTGCAGATGCAAAGACATCTGCCCGCAGATACCGCCGGTGGGGAATTTCGCCCCGCCCTGAGAACGCTGCCGGGCAGGAGACATCCCGCCCGGCGCACGGATTCTAGGGGAAACCCTGGTGCCCTGCAGTCGCCTGCGCGATGGCCCTGCCGCCACCGTTGAGGCGCATCAACCCGTCAGCGCGGCTTCTCGAAGCCGCCCTCCACCCAGGCCGTGGCGCTGGCGGGGGTGAGCTTGAAGGTGGGCGGCGCCGGCACCCGCGCCAGTTCTTCACCCAGATCGTCCTGGGCACTCAGCGTGGCCGTGGCGCCTTCTTCGTCGGGCACGATGGCCAGCGCCACCTTCAGCCGCTGGCCGTTGACGGTGACCGACACGTTCTTGTTGAGCTGCGCATGCAACTGCTGCTCGTGGCGGCGCAGCACCTCGCTGGCGGTCTTGACCAGGGTGTGGAAAGCCGAGACGTCGAGCGGCTTGGGGTTCTTCTTGTCGCGCCCCATGGTCCAG
Source organism: Acidovorax sp. LjRoot194 (assembly GCF_964253015.1). Taxonomy (NCBI): domain Bacteria; kingdom Pseudomonadati; phylum Pseudomonadota; class Betaproteobacteria; order Burkholderiales; family Comamonadaceae; genus Acidovorax; species Acidovorax sp. LjRoot194. The sequence continues at coordinate 4,480,382 of NZ_CAXUQB020000001.1, forward strand.
GGGCCGACCAGCGCGGGCTCCGTCTCGCCCTTGAGCGTCATGGACACCGCCCAGCCGTCGTCATCCTCGTTCTTGATGACCTGCGCGGTCCATTGGCCGTCGGACCAACGGCGCGGTTCCTGGATGGTGTCGGGCGTGTCAGGGGTGTCTTGCATGGAGAGAAGGCTTGCAGAAGATTCGGGGAAAGGGCGCAGAGCATAACGGCCCGGGCGGGCGGGCGCGGCTGCAAGGCATTTTCCATAACCTTTGGTTATCGATAGCCGAGTGCCCACGGCGCCCACAGCCAGGCCGGTCAGGGCCCATCGGCGGCAGGGCTTGCCACCTCGCGCAGCACGTCGGTGAAGGCCTGCATCGCAGGCGTGGGCGACTCTCCCAGCCGGGTGATGAGGCCGTAGTCGGGCATGCGGTCGGGCAGGTCCACGGGGATGCGGGCCAGCAGGCCCTTGGCGATGTACCGCTCCACCAGCGCCTGGGGCTGCAGCGACAGCATGTCGGTGGTCTGCATCATCTGGAGCGCAAACAGGAACGACGGGGTCTCCACCACGCCCGAGCTGAGCGCTAGGCCGTTGCGGCCGAAGATGTCGTCCGACACCCTGCGCACCGCGGTGGACGCGGGGTACAGGATCCACGGCCAGTGCGACAGCTCCGCCATGTCCAGGTCGCGCGCGCCGCGCAGGGGGTGGTGCAGGCCGCCCACCACCAGCAACGGCTCGTTGGACAGGCGTTCGTAGTGGAATTGCGCGCGCTGCGCCTCGTCGGTGAAGCGGCCGATCATCAGGTCGATCTTGCGCTCGGCCAGCCACACGATCAGCTGGTCGCTGCTTTGCTCCAGCACCTTGAGCACCAGCAGCGGGCGCAGGCGCTGGATCTCGGCCACCGACGCCGTCAGCACATGCGCGGCCGATCCTGTGATGGCGCCAATGGTCAGGTGGCCGTGGCCACCCTCCTTGAGAGCATTGAATTCATCGACGAACTTGCGGTGGCCGGCGAGCGCGCTGGCCGCGTAGCGCAGCGTGAACAGCCCCAGCTCGTTGGGCCGCATGCCGCGCGACAGGCGATCGAAGAGCCGCGATTCCAGGATCTCTTCGATGTCCATCAGGATCTTGGTGGCGGCCGGCTGCGTGATGTGCATCTGCTCGGCCGTCAGGCGCAGGTTGCGCGTCTGGCCCAGGATGTCCAGGAACTGCAGGTGCCGAAAGCGCAGCCGCGCGCAGGCTTGCGCCATCGACAGAGGTTTACCCGATACAGGGGTGGAGGCCACAGCAACTCATAAGCATTTGGAATGGATGCTAGCAAAAAATTGAGTGGACCCCGCGCCCAGCGAAACCTACTCTCTCGCCTGCGTCGGGAGGGTCCTGCAGAGACCCGATGGCGCCGGTGAACCGCCTTTTTGGCCGTGCTCCACCGTGCCCCAGCCATTCCATATTCGGAGACAACACATGCAATTCAAAGCCCTGGCCCTGGCGGCCACGATCCTGGCCGCCGTGGCCGCACCCGTGTCGGCGCAGATCAAGGACCACGTGTTCAAGGTCGGCATCGGCCTGAACGACGACCACCCCCAGGCGCAGGCCGTCAAGCATTTTGCCGAGCAGCTCTCGGCCAAGAGCGGCGGCAAGCTGGTGGCCAAGCTGTACGCCAGCGGCTCGCTGGGCAACGACGTGAGCATGACCTCGGCCCTGCGCGGCGGTACGCTGGAGATGACGGTGCCCGACAGCTCCACGCTGATGGCGCTGATCAAGCCGTTTGGCGTGCTGAACCTGCCGCTCACCTTCAACAACGAGCAAGAAGCCGACGCGGTGCTCGACGGCCCGTTCGGCCAGAAGCTGCTGGCCAAGCTGCCCGAAAAGGGCCTGGTGGGCCTGGGCTTCTGGGAGAACGGCTTTCGCCACGTGACCAACTCACGCCGCCCCATCACCAAGGCGGAAGACCTGGCGGGCCTGAAGCTGCGTGTGATCCAGAGCCCGCTGTTCCTCGACACCTTCAACGCCCTGGGCGCCAACGCCACGCCCATGCCTTTCACCGAGCTGTACTCGGCCATGGAGCAGGCCGCGGTGGACGGACAGGAGAACCCGCCCGCCACCATCCTGTCGAGCAAGTTCTATGAGGTGCAAAAGCACCTGGTGCTGTCGCGACATATGTACAGCGCCTGGGTGCTGCTGATGTCCAAGAAGACCTGGGACGGCCTGTCGGCGCAGGAGCAAAAAATCGTGCAGGACGCCGCGCGCGAAGCCACCCTGTTCGAGCGCAAGACCATCCGCGCGTTCAGCGAGACCGCACTGGGCGAGCTGAAGAAGGCAGGCATGCAGGTGACCGAACTTGCACCCGCCGAGCAGTCCAAGATGCGCGCCAAGCTGCAGCCGGTGCTGACCAAGTACGCCAAGGAATTCGGTGAGGAGACCACTGGCGAGATGAACGCGGAACTCGCCAAGGTGCGGGGCGGGAAGTAATTTTTATGTTCCGCCCGAACCGTCCACTGAGGGCTGTCGAAGCGCTGTGCAAGGCTTCGACAGGCTCAGCCCGAACGGGTTGGGTTTGATCGAATCGCCGCGGAAGGCTTCGACAAGCTCAGCCCGAACGGGTGGTGATGTCATCGAAACACCCCCCAAGCCATCGCACGCACCAGTCCGAAAGTTTTGTGGTTCGATTTCAAGCATGCCAACCCCCTGGCGCAGCGCCCGTCCCTCCTGCTGACACACCGCGATCCATGACCAAAACACCCCGCCGCCCCTTCCGCTCCCGCGAATGGTTTGCCGACCCCGCACGCTCGGACATGACCGCGCTGTACCTCGAGCGCTTCATGAACTACGGGCTCACGCCCGAAGAGTTGCGCTCGGGCCGCCCCATCATCGGCATCGCGCAGACCGGCAGCGATCTGTCGCCCTGCAACCGCATCCATGTGGACCTGGCGCGGCGCGTGCGCGAGGGCATCCGCGACGCCGGGGGCATTCCGATGGAGTTTCCGGTGCACCCCATCTTCGAGAACTGCCGACGCCCCACGGCTGCGCTCGACCGCAACCTGGCCTACCTGGGGCTGGTGGAGATCCTGTACGGCTACCCCATCGACGCGGTGGTGCTGACCACCGGCTGCGACAAGACGACACCTGCGGGCGTGATGGCGGCGTCCACCGTGGACATACCGGCCATCGTGCTGTCGGGCGGCCCCATGCTCGATGGCTGGCACGACGGCGAACTGGTGGGCTCGGGCACCGTGATCTGGCGCAGCCGCCGCCTGTTGGCTGCGGGCGACATCGACGAAGAAGAATTTTTGCAGCTCGCCTGCAGCAGCGCGCCATCGGCCGGCCACTGCAACACCATGGGCACCGCATCGACCATGAACGCGGTGGCCGAGGCGCTGGGCCTGTCGCTGCCGGGCTGCGCCGCCATTCCGGCGCCCTACCGCGAACGCGGGCAGATGGCGTACGAGACCGGGCGGCGCATCGTGGAGATGGCGTACGAGGACCTGCGCCCTTCGCGCATCCTCACCCGCGAGAGTTTTCTGAACGCGCTGGCCGTGGTCAGCGTGGCCGGGGGCAGCAGCAACGCGCAGGTGCACATCATGGCCATGGCGCGCCACGCGGGCGTGGACCTGCGCCCCGAGGACTGGACGCAGCATGCCTACGACCTGCCCCTGCTGCTGAACATGCAGCCCGCCGGCAAGTACCTCGGCGAGCGGTTCTTCCGCGCTGGCGGCGTGCCTGCGCTGATGTGGGAGCTGCAGCAGGCAGGCCGCCTGCATGCCGACTGTATGAGCGTGACCGGCAAGACCCTGGCCGACAACCTGCAGGGCCGCGAGACGCGCGACCGCGAGGTGATCTTTCCGTTCAACGCGCCGTTGATGGAAAAAGCCGGCTTCCTGGTACTGCACGGCAACCTGTTCGACTTCGGCATCATGAAGACCTCGGTGATCTCCGCGTCCTTCCGCCAGCGCTACCTGAACAAGCCAGGCGCAGAGGGCATCTTCGAAGCGCGCGCCGTGGTGTTCGAGGGCGCCGACGACTACCACGCGCGCATCAACGACCCATCACTGAACATCGATGAAGGCTGCATCCTGGTGATGCGCGGCGCGGGCCCCATCGGCTGGCCGGGCTCGGCCGAGGTGGTGAACATGCAGCCGCCCGACGCACTGATCCGCCGCGGCATCAACACCTTGCCCACGCTGGGCGACGGGCGCCAATCGGGCACGGCGGACAGCCCGTCGATCCTGAACGCATCGCCCGAGAGCGCGGTGGGTGGCGGCCTGTGCTGGCTGCTCAGCGGCGACACGATTCGCATCGACCTGAACACGGGCCGCTGCGATGCGCTGGTGGCCCCCGAGGAGATCGAGCGCCGCCGCCGCGAGCTGCCCGCGCCGCCCATCCCCAGGAGCCAGTCGCCGTGGGAGGCACTTTACCGCGAGAAGACCGGGCAGCTGGTGGATGGCGCCACGCTCGACTTTGCGCTGGACTACCGGCGGATTTCGGAGCACACGCCGCGGCATAACCATTGATGGGGTGGGCGATGCGTGGCCCGTGCCCTCCCCCCTCCCCACCGTTCGGGCTGAGCTTGTCGAAGCCTTGCGCAGCGTTTCGACAAGCTCAACGTGAACGGATGGGGTGATGCAGGGATGGCATGCGGGAGAGCACCCAGCACCCGCCCACTGCTGCGAAAACTCTGGGCAGAGAACCAGAACTTCATTTCAAGGACTTCCCATGACCGACACCTCAGCATCTTCCGTCCTGCAGCGGGCGGCGCAAGCGCCCGCACCGCACGCCCGCATCCTCCCCGAAGACGGCCTGGCCGGCACCCTGGTCGGCCGCGCCTGGGTCCCCGGCGCTGTGCCCGGCCCCGCAGTGATCGCCCTGCGCTCCGACGGCGTGTTCGACCTGAGCCGCCACTACCCCACCATGAGCACGCTGCTCGACACCCCCGCGCCCGCCGACGCAGCGCGAGCAGCCCCCGGCCAGTACCTGTGCAGCGTGGATGACCTGCTGGCCAACAGCCACACCGGCCAAGCCGGCCAGCATGGCGTGCGCGACGCAGCCCTGCCCTGGCTGCTCGCCCCCTGCGACCTGCAGGTGGTCAAGGCCGCCGGCGTGACCTTCGCGGCCAGCCTGATCGAGCGAGTCATCGAAGAGCAGGCCCGCGGCGACGCGGCCCGTGCCCAGGGCCTGCGCAGCCAGGTGGTAGGACTCATCGGCGAAAGCCTGGCCGACATCCGCCCCGGCTCCGAGCAAGCAATGGCGCTCAAGGCGCTGCTGCAAGACAAGGGCCTGTGGTCGCAATACCTCGAAGTCGGCATTGGCCCCGATGCCGAGGTCTTCACCAAGGCGCCGGTGCTCGCCTCGGTGGGCACGGGCGAGGAGATCGGCATCCGCGCCGATTCGGCCTGGAACAACCCCGAGCCCGAGGTGGTGCTGGCCGTCAACAGCCGCGGCGACATCGTGGGCGCCACGCTGGGCAACGACGTCAACCTGCGCGACATCGAGGGCCGCAGCGCGCTGCTGCTGGGCAAGGCCAAGGACAACAACGCGTCCTGCGCCATCGGCCCCTTCATCCGGCTGTTCGACGCAGGCTTCGGGCTGGACCAGGTGCGCAGCGAGACCGTGCACCTGCGCGTGGCGGGCACCGACGGCTTCACGCTGCGGGGCATCAACACCATGGCCAGCATCAGCCGCGACCCCACCGACCTGGTGGCGCAGACGCTGGCCGCGCACCAGTACCCGGACGGCTTCATGCTCTTCCTGGGCACGCTGTTCGCGCCCATCGAAGACCGCGACCAGCCCGGCAGCGGCTTCACCCACAAGCTGGGCGATGTGGTCACCATCCAGAGCGCTTGGCTGGGCGCGCTGCACAACACGGTGACGCACAGCGAGATGGCGCCGCCCTGGCGCTTTGGCCTGCGGGCCTTCATCGCCAACCTGGCCGCGCGCGGGCTGCTGCAAGGCGCGGCGCTCTGAGTCCATAAAAAAGCACAACACCGGCACAGCCACCCACGGAGACATTCACCATGCTCAATACCTTCATAAACCACTACGTCCGGGCCATCAACCTTCTCATCGCGCTGGCGCTGGCCGCCATGGTGGTGCTGGTGTTCGGCAACGTGGTGCTGCGCTACGTCTTCAACTCCGGCATCGCCGTCAGCGAAGAGCTGTCGCGCTGGCTCTTCGTGTGGATCACCTTTCTGGGCGCGGTGGCGGCCATCAAGGAGAACGCGCACCTGGGCACCGACATGCTGGTGTCGCGCCTGTCGGTGCGGGGCAAGAAGGTCTGCATGGCGCTGGGCCACGTGCTGATGCTCTACATCACCTGGCTGTTCTTCGACGGCAGCTGGCAGCAGATGAAGATCAACTGGGATGTGGAGGCCCCGGTCACGGGCGCATCGATGGCCATCTTCTATGCCTCGGGCGTGGTGTTCTCGGTGTGCGCGGGCTTCCTGCTGACGCTGCAGCTGCTGCGCGTGCTGACCGGCAAGGCGAGCGAGGACGAGCTGGTGATGGTCAAGGAGTCCGAAGAGCAGGCCGAGCTGGAAGCGCTGCAGGCCGAACTGGCGCGCGAAGACGCGGCCGCGCGGGCCCTGGGCCAGGCGCCGAAGCAGCGCGGCCAATAAGCAAGCACGCACGCACGCATGCATGCATGCATGCATTCATAGATGGCACATCAAAAATAACGGAGACAACACATGACCGTGCTGATTTTTCTGGGGGCCCTCATAGGCACCATGGCGCTGGGCATCCCGATCGCCTATGCGTTGCTGGCCGCCGGCGTCGCGTTGATGTGGCAGCTCGATCTGTTCGATGCGCAGATCCTGGCGCAGAACTTCATCAATGGCGCCGACAGTTTTCCGCTGCTGGCCGTGCCCTTCTTCATGCTGGCCGGCGAGATCATGAACGTGGGCGGGCTGTCGCAGCGCATCGTCAACTTTGCGCTGGCGCTGGTGGGGCATGTGAAGGGAGGCCTGGGCTATGTGGTGATCCTGGCCGCCTGCCTGCTGTCTTCGCTGTCGGGCTCGGCCGTGGCCGATGCGGCGGCGCTCACCGCGCTGCTTCTGCCGATGATGATCAAGGCCGGGCACAAGAAAGAGGTGTCCGGCGGGCTGATCGCGGCGTCGGGCGTCATCGGGCCCATCATTCCGCCGAGCATTGGCTTCGTGATCTTCGGCGTGGCGGCCAACGTGTCGATCAGCAAGCTGTTCATCGCGGGCATCGTGCCGGGCATCATGATCGGCGTGGGCCTGGCGGTGACCTGGTGGTGGGTGGGCCGCAAAGAGGTGCTGGCCGTGCCGGAGAAGAAGACTGCAGCCGAAGTCTGGCGCACCGCGCGGGAGTCGGTGTGGGCGCTGACCTTGCCGGTGTTCATCCTGGTGGGCCTGCGCATGGGCGTGTTCACGCCCACTGAAGCCGCGGTGGTCGCAGCGGTGTATTCGCTGTTCGTGGCCAGCGTGATCTACCGCGAGCTGCCGCTGCGCGCGCTGCTGCCCATCTTCACCACCGCGGCCAAGACCACGGCGGTGGTGATGTTCCTCGTGGCGGCGGCCATGGTGTCGTCGTGGCTCATCACCGTGGCCAACCTGCCTGCGCAGATGGTGGAGCTGCTCAAACCCTTCATGGGCAACCAGACCTTGCTGCTGATCGCGATCATGGTGCTGGTGATGCTGGTGGGCACGGCCATGGACATGACGCCCACCATCCTCATCCTGACCCCCGTGCTGATGCCCGTGATCAAGGCCGCGGGCATCGACCCGGTGTACTTCGGCGTGCTGTTCATCATCAACAACTCCATCGGCCTGGTCACGCCGCCGGTGGGCACCATCCTGAACGTGGTGGCCGGTGTGGGGCGCATGAAGATGGACGAGGTGACGCGCGGCGTGCTGCCCTTCATGGCGGCCGAGTTCGCGGTGATGTTCATCATGGTGCTCTTCCCGCAGACGGTGCTGGCGCCGCTGCGCTGGTTCACGGGCTGACGGCGCCCATCCCTGCCCAACAGCACTCCCCACCCACTCTTCACGCCCCGCATTCCATGACACTCCGACTTGCAGGCAAGACCGCCTTTCTCACTGCCGCCGGCCAGGGCATTGGCCGCGCCACGGCCATCGCCTTCGCGGCCCAGGGCGCGCGCGTGATCGCCACCGACATCAATGCCGCAGCACTGGCCGCCCTGCAGCGCGACACCGGATGCGAAACCCGCGTGCTGGACGTGACGCAGCCCCAGGCCGTTCGCGACGCAGCCGCCGCCGTGGGGCCGGTGGACGTGCTGTTCAACGGCGCGGGCTTTGTGCACGCGGGCAGTGTGCTCGACTGCACGGACGACGAGTGGGACTTCGCGTTCACGCTGAACGTGCGTGCGCAGTTCCGCACCATCCGAGCCTTCTTGCCGGGCATGCTGGAGCGCGGCGCCGGGTCCATCATCAACGTCGCTTCGGTGGCGGGCAGCATCAAAGGAGCGCCCCGGCGGTTCGTCTACGGCACCACCAAGGCGGCGGTCGTGGGCCTGACCAAGTCGGTGGCCGCCGACTTCGTGGCCCAGGGCATCCGCTGCAATGCCATCTGCCCCGGCACGGTGATGTCGCCGTCGCTGCAGGACCGCATCACCGCGCAGGCCGCGGCCACGGGCCAGAGCCTGGCCACCGTGGAGGCGGGCTTTGTCGAGCGCCAGCCCATGGGCCGCCTGGGGCGCGCCGAGGAGATCGCCGCGCTGGCGGTGTACCTGGCGAGCGACGAGTCATCGTTCACCACGGGCACCGCCCAGGTCATCGACGGCGGCTGGTCCAACTGATTTCATCTACGCTCTGCGTTTTGCGCCACCCATCATCCAACCCCTCCACCACTACGAACCATGAAGCTGCTTCGCCATGGCCCCAAGGGCCAGGAAAAACCCGCCCTGCTGCACACCGACGGGACGGTGCGCGACCTGAGCGGCGTGCTGCCCGACATCAGCCCCGCCACCCTGGCGCCCGCTGGCCTGGCCGCGCTGGCCGCCATCGATCCCGCCACGTTGCCCGTCGTGCCCCAGGGCCGCCTGGGCGTGCCGTGGACGGGCATGCGCAAGTTCATCGCCATCGGCCTGAACTACGCCGACCACGCGGCCGAAGCCGGCATGGCCATCCCGAAGGAGCCCATCATCTTCACCAAGACGGTGGACTGCGCTGTGGGCTGCAACCACCCGGTGGTGCTGCCGCAGGGTTCGGTCAAATCCGACTGGGAGGTGGAGCTGGGCGTGGTGATCGGCACCCGCGCGCGCTACGTGAGCGAGGCGGATGCACTGCAGCACGTGGCCGGCTACTGCACCATCAACGACATCTCCGAGCGCGAATACCAGCTCGAGCGCGGCGGCACCTGGGACAAGGGCAAGGGCTGCGACACCTTCGGCCCCATCGGCCCCTGGCTGGTGAGCGCCGACGAAGTGGGCGATCCCCAGAATCTGTCGATGTGGCTGGACGTGAACGGCGAGCGCCAGCAGACCGGCAGCACCCGCACGATGATCTTCACGGTGGCGCAGCTGGTGAGCTACCTCAGCCGCTTCATGACGCTGGAGCCCGGCGACCTCATCACCACCGGCACCCCGCCCGGCGTGGGCATGGGCAAGAAGCCCCAGGCGCAGTTCCTCCAGCCCGGCGACGTGATGCGCCTGGGCATCGAGAAGCTGGGCGAGCAGGAGCAGACCGTGTTCGCGTGGGACCCGCAGCTGATCGACGGGTGACGGGTGACGGGTGATGGGTGATGGGCGCCCTGTGCGTCCCGGGCACCTCGCGCGCAGTGGGGGCAATACGGCGTTTAGTAACTAAAAATTGCCTCTTCCGCGCACTGGACAAGCGCCCACAGCTATCAAATAAGTAGCACTCAACGCGTTCATGCGCGCGCCCCGACTTCGTTCAAAAGGCGAAGCCGTAGCGCAACTGCACGAAATCCTCGCCCGGGTTGGGCTTGCGGATGCCACCGTTGGAGACATGGCGCACGATCAGCATCAGCTCGTGCTGCCTCTGCGCACCGAAGTTGAAACCAATGCCCTGGTGGTCGGTAAAGTTGAAGCGCGTGCTGAAGGTCTTGTGCCGTGTGGCGTAGCGCCCGTCGAGCACCGACAGGCCGATGCCCCCTTCCATGAACCACGCCGACCGCCCGCCGTCAAACCGCAACCGCAGCGTGGGCACCAGCGCCAGCTGGGTCCAATGCCGCCGCTCCGACGCCGCCGTACCAGCGGGCGCGCGCCAATGGGCCACGTGGGCATCCCAGTGGCCCGAGAGTTCGCCCCCCAGGAAGGAGCGGCGCCATTCCCAAGGCAATTGCACCCCCACCGATGCAAGCCCCACATCCCCGGCGGCGCGGGCGCCGTCGATGAAGATGCGGCGCTGCTCCGGCGGAGCATCCTGGGCGCTGGCGGTGGTCGATAGCACGCCGATTGCCGAGCCCAGGACGCACAAGAGGCTCATGCGGCTCAAGCGGCGCCAAGCGCGCAAGGCTGCAGGCAAGCGGTTGTATATGGGGGATTGCTGCGTATTCAGCGAAGAAAAAGTAGGCACAGAAACAAACTCCGGAAGCGCTGGGTTGCCGGCGGCCTGCGCAAGCCAAACCGCTCGGCACCGACCGCGAGCGGACGCAGCAACGTCCAGTCACGCGGGCGGGCAGCTTCCCGAGTTTTCTTGCAATTTTTTACCGCCTTCAACATATCGTGCCGCTACCGTGAGCACGCTCCCTGTAGGACAAGGCGCTTTTTCCGCCCGACGGGGGGCCGGGACTGAACGGCTGCGCCCCATGAGGCGCGCCACGTGATGTCAATTCGCCTCGATGCGTATCAATGCGCCACCGTGAACCGCTGCTGCACGTGCCGCGGCGTTTCCAGCTCGTCGGCAATCGCCACGGCCAGGTCGGTCACGCTGATGCCGCCGGGCGCCTCGCCATTCATCAGGGGCGCCTCGGTGCCCAGGCGGTACTTGCCGGTGCGCTCGCCCGGGGCCAGCAGGATGGGGGGCGACAGGAAGGTCCAGTCCAGCGTGTTCTCGGTGCGGATCCAGTTCAGGGCCTCGCGTGCAGCCAGGGCGCCCTGCTTCCATTCGGCAGGGAAGTCCGGCGTGTCCACCAGTTGCACGCCGGGCGCCACGAACAGGCTGCCGGCGCCGCCCACCACGAGCAGGCGCCGCACGCCCGCCTGCTTGGTACCGTCGATGATGGCGCGGGTGCCCTTGAGGAACTGGTCGTGGATGTCAGGCACCGTCCAGCCGGGGTTGTAGGCACTGACCACGGCGTCGTGGCCGGCAGCGGCTTGGGCGATCTGTGCGGCATCCTGGGCGTCGGCGACGACCACCGTCAGCCGTTCACGGGCGGTCAGCTTGCCGGGGTTGCGGGCCAGCACGGTCACGCGGTGGCCGCGCTGCAGCAGTTCGTCGAGCACGGCCGAGCCGACAAAGCCGGTGGCACCAATCAGGGCGATGTTCATGGAGGGTTCCTCAGGTCAGAGAGTTGGGATGCAGTGAGAATAGGGGCTTGTCAAAGCGTGCGGTAGAGGGCTTCAAATGCCTTGTGCTTGAAGCTGTACTTCACAATCAACCGCTTTTTCACCCCTACGCCTTCTTTCCATGGACGACCTCAAACGCATGGCCGTGTTCGCCGCGGTGGTGCAGCACGGCTCGATGAGCGGTGCCGCGCGCGCGCTGGGCATGAGCACTTCTGCCGTGAGCCAGCAGGTGCGCAAGCTGGAGAGCGACGGCGGCGTGACGCTGCTGCACCGCTCCACGCGCAAGCTGGCGCTCACCGAGGCGGGCCAGCGCTACCACTCCCGCTGCGCCGCCATGTGGGCGGCCGCCGAGCAGGCGCGGGCGGAGCTGGCGGCCTCACGTGATGCCCCCAGCGGCGAACTGCGCCTGTCGGCCACGGTGGGGTTTGCGCGGCACATCGCCCCGGCGCTCGGTGACCTGCTGGCCGCCCACCCGGCCCTGCGCCTGCGGCTGCTGGTGGACGACGCCACCATCGACCTCATCAATGCCCGCATCGACCTGGCGGTGCGCTACGGTCGCCTGGCCGACTCCACCTGGGCCGCACGGCGGCTGGGCAGCATGCAGTGGCGGCTGTGCGCATCGCCCGCCTGGGTGGCCGCGCACGGCTGGCCCGAACACCCCGATGCGCTGCTGTCGCACAGCTGGCTGGGCTTTGCGCGCGAGAACGGCGGGCTGCTCGTCGACCTGCGCAGCCCTGCCGGCGAGCCGCGCGCACTGCGGGTGGAGCCACGCATCGCCAGCAACAACCAGCTGTCGATCCAGCAGATGTGCGAGGCGGGGCTGGGTCTGGCGCTGGTGGGCAGCATGGATTCACACGAGGCGCTGCAGGCCGGGCGGCTGGTGCAACTGCTGCCAGACTGGTCGTTCGGCACCATGGACATCTGGGCGGTGACGCCCCAGCGCGACGCCCAGCCGGCCAAAGTGCGCCAGGCCATCGCGGCGCTGCAGGACTACCTGCGGCAGGTGCCGGGGGTGGCGGACTGAGACGCTGAGGCACCGCGGGGCTGCCTGACGTGCTGCGGCAACGGGGGAACGGGGCAACGGGGCAACATGGCTGAAAAGTTCTGGTGCCCTGCTAGGGCAATACGGTACAAAGCCAGAGGCCTCGCGGGGCCGCATGGCTGCGCGCCGCCACTGCACAAGGACGCCCGGGCCTGTCGGACCAGCGGCCTTGCACCGGGTAGGGATATCAGCCCCGGGCTGTGTCGGCGCCGCGACGGCGCGATGCTGCAGCGCACTATTCGGGTATTGCCTGAAGATTTAGCGCACTGCGCACAGCGTTCTGCTCCTAAAATTTGTAAAAGCGCGTATCTTTTTTCTGCGCAAAGGATCCATCATGAAAGCAGTGCAGCAGGACATCGACGAGCGGACTAACCTCACCAGCACCAACAAGTTCGAGCTGCTGCTGTTTCGCCTGGGTGTGGACGCCGCCCTGGGCAAATCCGAGCTCTTCGGCATCAACGTGTTCAAGATCCGCGAGATCGTGGCCATGCCCAGCATCACCCCGATCGCGGGGACCACGCCCCACTCGCTGGGCGTAGTCAACCTGCGCGGCCAAGTGATCCCGGTGCTGGACATGCCCTCCATCGTGGGTTGCAAGCCCCAGACGGGCCTGAACATCATGCTGGTGACCGAGTACGCCCGCACCACCCAGGCGTTTGCGGTCGAATCCGTGGAAGACATCGTGCGCCTGGACTGGAAGCAGGTGCTCTCGGCCGAAACCAGCGGCGCCAAGGGCAAGCTGGTGACCAGCATCGCCCGCCTGGACGGCAACACCGACGAATCGCGCCTGGCCCAGGTGCTGGACGTGGAAGCCATCCTGCAGATGGTGTCGCCATCGGACGGCCATGAGGTCACCGAAGAGAAGGTGGGCGCCAAGCTCAAGCTCAAGCCCGGCACGATGATCCTGGCGGCCGATGATTCCTTCGTGGCCCGCTCGCTCATCGAGCAGGAACTCAAGGCGCTCAAGGCGCCGTACGAGATGGTCAAGTCCGGCAAGGAGGCCTGGGACCGTCTCAACGCCATCGCCAAGAGCGCCGAGGCCGAGGGCAAGACCGTGCTCGACCGCGTCGCCATGGTGTTGACCGACCTGGAAATGCCCGAGATGGATGGCTTTACCCTGACCCGTAACATCAAGCAGGATGCGCGCTTTCACGGCCTGCCGGTGGTGATCCACTCGTCGCTGTCGGGCTCTGCCAATGAAGACCACGTGCGCAGCGTGGGCGCCGATGGCTATGTGGCCAAGTTCGTGGCCGAAGACCTGGCGGAAACCATTCGCCGCGTGCTGCCCAAATGACGCGACTGCCGCGGTGAGGCCTTCAGGGCTGAACTGCGGACCGAGATTTTGAAAGTTTTAGACGGCTACCGCTTGCTGGACAAGCGGTAGCCGCTATCATTTTTGAGTCTTCGCGCAGCTATGCCACAGCTCCGGATACACGCCGTAGGGGAAAACGTCCTACTCGCGGCATCGACGTCCGGTCAACCAACCCCCCGCCCCGAACGCTAAAGTGGGACACGCGTGAAAACGCAGCCCACGCATTTGTAACACTCCGCCGGGGTGCTTTTCGGGGGCTTTACGAGCAGGTCGGAACGCCCACGCCCTGCCGGGGGTCTGAACAGTATGAAAAACACATTCGCCCGCATCATTTCCCTCGCGGTATTGGGCGCCGCAGCGACCGGTTGTGCCACTGTGCCGGGCGATCCGTACTACGAGCCCGCATACCAGCAGCAGCCTGGCTATATCTACAACTCGCAGCCGGTGTACTCCAGCCCGCCGGTGTATTCGAGCCCACCCGTCTATTCGAGCCCTCCGGTGTACCCCGGCTACTCGGCCCCTGGCGCAACAATCTACTACGGCAGCCGTGACCGCGACGACCGCTGGGAACGCGACCGTGATCGCAATAACAACAACTGGCGCGATCGTGAACGTGAACGAGAGCGCATCGAGCGCGACCGTGCCGAACGTGACCGCGCCGCCCGCGATCGTGACCGCGACCGCCGTGACCAGCAGGCGCGCGATGCAGACCGCCGCCAGCGAGACCGTGACCAGGCAATCCGCGAGCAGGCCGATCGAGACCGTCGCGCTGCCGAAGATCGCCGTAACCGTGAGTCCCGCCCCGGTCGCATGGCACCCGACAGCTACACGCCAGCCCCGGGTGACTGGCGTGCACGCCAGGGCATCAACAACCCTGACAAGCCTTGATCCCCAGCGGCGGGCTGTGACGACCACGAAGACCGGCAACCGCCTGCTGCGGTGTGCCGGTCTTGTGGTGCAGCCCGCACGGCCAAGGGATTCTGGCGCCGTCCGTTAAAGCAGATTCGTGAAGAGAATTCAGGCGCCGCTTATCCACCGAGAGCCGCCGCCAGCCACCGCGTGCACACAACACAGCTTCTGCCAAGGTAGCATTGGAGCGAAAATCCGGGCAATCCTCCTCGACTCTTTCAGGTCACTGCCATGACGATCCGCCTGCATCACCTTCTGCTGTGCCTGTGCGCGGTTACCCTCGGGACTGCAGCACAGGCCCAGGTGCTGCGCTGTACCGATGCCCGCACCGGCAAGGTGACCTACACCGACGGCGAGTGCGCCGGTGGCACGGCCGCCCGAGAGGTCGAAGCACGCAAGTCCCCGCAAGAGCTTCAACAAGAGCGAGAACTGGCAGCCGAAGCGCTGGAGCGCAAGCAGCAGCGCCTGCAATCCGAAGCCACCGCGGCAGAGCTGGACGCCCGCCGCGCCGCGGAGCGCGACCGCGCGAAGGCAGCGCAGGCAGCCGCAGCCGCCCCCCAACCGCAAGACTACGCACGGTCGGCCGAATGCGCCCGCTCCCGGCGCAACCTGGACATGGTGGCGTCGGGCTTGTCACGCTCCAACTACGAGCAGGACGTGCGCCTGGAGGCTGCCCAGCGGCAGGTGGACTTGGATTGCCTGGGTCCGCAGGGTTATGCCGAGGTCGAAAAGGCCCGGGCCAACCAGCCCCGCGTGGTGGTCGTGCCCCAGCGCTATCCCCCTGTGTACCAAGCCCCTCAGCCCCCGCCGCGCCTCACGCAGTGCGGCGACTTCCGGTGCACGGACAACCAGGGCAACACTTATCCCCGTGTGGGCCCGGGGCGCTTCCCCGGCCAGGGCGGCGTGTGCCGATCCAACGGCGGCCAGGCGCCTTGCTGACTTGGGCGACGTGGAGCTGCCTCCCCGTCGTCGCCCCTGCATTCAAAGCACTTACGCGCGCAGGCCCTGTTCCACCGTGGGATAGCGCAACACCAGGCCCAGCTCTTTCAGCATGCGCCGGTTGTCCAGCCGGCGCGATTCGCTCATGAAGCTCAGCAGCATCACCGACAACTGCTCCTGCGCCGCGCTGCGCGGCACGCGGGCCGGCCGTGGCAGGCCGTACAGGTCGGCCGCCAGGTCGAAGTAGTCGCCCATCTTGAGCTCTGTCTGGTCGCTCACGTTGTAAATGCGCTGAGGCCGGGCGCGCCACAGCGCGGCCAGGCAGGCACGCGCCAGGTCGTCCGCGTGGATGTGGTTGGTGAACACATCGTCTTCAGGCACCAGCACGGGTGTGCCGCGGCGCAGACGGGCTTCGGGCGTGCCTCCTTCGCGGTTGGGGGCGTAGATGCCGGGAATGCGCAACACGCTGGCGCGCACACCCGCACGGCCCAGGTGGCGCACCGCCCGCTCGGCGTTCACACGGCGTTGTGCACGCGGCGTGCCGGGGGCCACGGCACGGGTCTCGGGCACCAGGGCGCCGCCGCAGTCGCCGTACACACCGGTGGTGGATGCGTACACCAACGACACCGGCAGGCTGCGCAAGCGCAGCGCCCGGGCCAGTGCCACCGTGCGCGGATCACGCCACCAACCCTGGCCGCCAGCGCCTTCACCGGGTGGCGGTGCCAGGTGCAATACCCGCGTGGCAATGCCCGACAGGCGCTTGAGTGTGGCCGCGTCGTCCAGGTTGCCGCGCAGCGGGCGGATGCCTTGGGCGCGCAAGGCGGCAGTGCGCTCGGGGCTCGACGTGAGTGCCAGCACCTGCATGCGCCCTGCTCCCGGGCCGGTGTGCAGCTGGCGCGCCACGCGTTGACCCACGTCACCACAGCCCACGATCAGCAGGCGCTCGCGGCGAAAACGCGCCGGCAGGGCGCCAAGGGGGTTTTGGTTTGAAGGCAAAATCGGTCCGTTTACTCAGCCGGGTGAATGCGAAGAACACCGGTTCTTGAAGAAGTACGTTCCCAAGGATACCCACAAGATGACCAGCGCCGAGACCGCGAGCCCGAGAGCCTTCCAGATCACCGTACAGCCCAGCGGCCGCGCTTTCACCGCCAACGCCGGCGAAGCCATCCTGGCCGGCGCCATCCGCAGCGGCGTCGGCCTGCCCTATGGCTGCAAGGACGGCGCGTGCGGCTCGTGCAAATGCAAGAAGATCAGCGGTGCCGTCCACCATGGCGAGCACCAGTCCAAGGCGCTCACGGCCGACGAAGAGGCCGCTGGCCTGGTGCTGACCTGCTGCGCCGAGCCGCTGACCGACGTGGTGCTGGAGTCGCGCCAGGTCACCGACGAGAGCGCCTACCCCATCAAGAAGATGCCGGTGCGCGTGTCCACCCTCACCAAGGCATCTCACGACGTGATGCAGGTGCGCCTGCAGCTGCCCGCGGCCGACACCTTCCGCTACCACGCGGGCCAGTACATCGAATTCATCCTGCGCGACGGCGCGCGCCGTGCGTACTCGATGGCCAACGCGCCGCACACGCAGGCCGAGGCGCCCGGCGTGGAGCTGCACATCCGCCACATGGCGGGCGGCAAGTTCACCGACCACGTGTTCGGCGCGATGAAGGAAAAGGAAATCCTGCGGGTCGAAGGCCCGTTCGGCAGCTTCTTCCTGCGCGAGGACTCCGACCGCCCCATCGTGCTGCTGGCCTCGGGCACGGGCTTTGCGCCCATCAAGGCGCTCATCGAGCACATGCAGTTCAAGGCCATCACCCGCCCCACGGTGCTCTACTGGGGCGGGCGCCGGCCGGGCGATTTGTACATGCACGACTGGGTGTTGGCCCGCGCGGCCGAGATGCCGCACCTGACCTATGTGCCCGTGGTGTCGGACGCGCAGCCCGAAGACGGCTGGACGGGCCGCACGGGCTTTGTGCACCAAGCCGTGCTCGATGATTTTGCCGACCTCTCGGGCCACCAGGTGTATGCCTGCGGCGCGCCCATCGTCGTCGAGTCTGCTCGCGACACCTATAGCGCCCAGCGCGGCCTGCCTCCCGAAGAGTTCTACGCCGACGCCTTCACCTCCGAAGCCGACAAGCACGGCGGCTGAGGAGCGCGGGCATGGAGATGCCGCAAGGCCTGCCCAACTCGCAGCAGGCGTCCGCGCACGCGTTACCGCCTGCGCCTGCGTCAGCGTCCGCCAGCCCCTCCATCGAGCCGGCAGCCGGGCGCAAGGCCCTGCGCGCCAGCGGCCCCATGGCGGCCGTGCTGGGAATGGCGGTGCTGCTGGTGCTGGGTGCGGGCGAATGGGCCACGCGCAACGAGCTCGATACACAGTGGGACAACCTGCGCCGCTCGGCCGAGGTGCAGGCGTTGGCGTTGCGGGGCGTGGCCACGCGTTACAGCTATCTGCCCTTTACCGCGGCGCAGCAGCCGCTGGTGGCGCAGTTGCTGCGCAATCCCACCTCGCCGCAGGTGCGCGAGGCTGCCAACGCCTACCTGCAGACCGTCAACACCCGCGCGGGCTCCGACACGCTGTACGTGATGGATGCCCAGGGTATGACCCTGGCGTCGAGCAACTGGGACACCCCGAGCAGTTTCGTCGACCAGAACTACGGCAACCGCCCGTATTTTCGCGACGCGCTCCATGGCCTGACGGGCCGCTTCTACGGCGTGGGCAAGACCACCGGCGAGCCCGGTCTGTTCGCATCCGCGCCCGTGCAGCAGGCCGACGGCAAGGTGATCGGCGTGGTGGCCGTGAAGGTGCGCATGCAGCCCATCGTGGACACCTGGTCGCAGCTGCGGGACCCGGTGTTCGTGGCCGACGAGCGCGGCATCGTGTTCCTAGGGTCGGTGGCGCCCTGGCTCTATAAGACCACTCGGCCGTTGCCGCACGACGCGGTGCGGCAGGTGCAGCACGACGAGCAGTACGGCGCGCAATGGTCGCCGGAGCCGGTGCCCTGGAAGCTGGAGCTGCCTGCCGACCAGCCCGGCGGGCAACTGCGCGTGCCGGACACCGGCAAGGAATACCTGGCGTACGAGGAGCCCCTGCCCGACCTCGGCTGGTCGCTGACCATCACGGCCGACAGCAAGGTGGTGGCCGTGGCCCGCCAGCAGGCGTGGGCGCTGGCCACCCTGGCGTCGGGCCTGCTGGTGCTGGGTGCGCTCTACTGGCAGCTGCGCGAGCGGCGCCTGACCGAGAACCGCCAGGCCCGCATCGAGCTGGAGCAGCGTGTGCATGAACGCACCCACGAACTGCAGCAGGCGCAGGCGTTTCGCCAGTCGATGGAAGATTCACTGCTGGTGGGCATGCGGGCGCGCGACCTCGAAGGCCGCATCGTCTATGTCAACGCTGCCATGTGCGACATGGTGGGCTACAGCGCGGACGAACTCATCGGCTGCCTGCCGCCCTACCCCTACTGGCACCCCGACGACCTGGCGCGGCACTGGAAGGACAGCGACACCGCCTTGGCCGGCAAGGCCACGCCCCACGGCCACGAGAACCGGCTGCGGCACCGCAACGGATCGGACGTGTACACCATGTTCTACACGGCGCGGCTCATCGACGGCGATGGCGAGCACATCGGCTGGATGAGTTCGGTGGTGGACATCACCGCCCAAAAGCGGGCCGAAGAGCACCAGCAGCAGCGCGAGGCCCAGTTGCAGCGCGTGCAGCGCGTGATCACCGTGGGCGAGATGGCGTCGACCCTGGCACACGAGCTGAACCAGCCGCTGGCGGCCCTGGTCAACTACGCAGCCGCCGCCAAGTCGCTGGCAGCGCAGGGCAAGGCCGACCTGCTGAACGACACCCTGGCCGCCCTGTCGGCCCAGGCGCTGCGTGCCGCCGACATCGTGGGGCGCATTCGCCGCTGGGTGCGCCAGCACCCCGAGTCGCGCGAGCCTTGCGACCTCAATGCCGCGGTAGACCAGTCCCTGGCCCTGCTGCTGCGCGCTGAAGCCCGCCGGCACGGCGTGGCGGTGCGCCTGGACCTGGCACGCGAGCCCGTGCGCGTGAGCGCCGACCGCGTGCTGCTGGAACAGGTCGTGCTGAACCTGGGCCTGAACGCACTGCAGGCCATGCAGTCGCAGGCCGCCCCCACCGCGCGGCACGAGCTGCTGCTGCACACCACCACCGAGGCGGGCCGGGCGTCCCTGCAGGTGCTGGACCGCGGGCCGGGCCTGGCCCCCGAGATCGCCGACCGCCTGTTCGAGCCTTTCTTCACCACCCGCTCCGACGGCCTGGGGCTGGGGCTGAACATCTGCCGCTCCATCGTCGAAAGCATGGGGGGCGAGCTGCTGGCCCGCAACCGCGAGGGCGGTGGCGCGGTCTTCGAGATCCGGCTGCCGTCCCACACCCCGCCACCCGCACTCTCGCCATGACTGACCACCACCCCACCACCCCTTTGGCCTGCGCAACACCTGCGGTTCATGTCTACATCGTCGACGACGACGAAGGCGTGCGCCACTCCCTGGCCGCACTGCTTCTGGCCGGCGGCCATGTGGCAGAGCATTTCGAAGGCGGGGCAGAGTTTCTGGCCCATGCCGACCTGTCCCGGCCTGGCTGCGTGCTGCTGGACCTGCGCATGGACGGCATGAGCGGGCTGCAGGTGTTCGAGGCCATGCGCCAGCGGGGCACGGTACTCAAGACGGTGTTCCTGTCCGCCCACGGCGAACTCGCTTCGGCCGTGACCGCCGTCAAGCAGGGCGCGGTGGACTGGCTGGAAAAGCCGTGCGACGAAGCCACGCTGCTCGCCGCCGTGCACCGCGCCGCGACCCTGTCCAAGGAAGTGGCCGCCCACACGCAGCGGCGCACCCAGCTGCTGGAGCGCTGGAATGCCTTGAGCCCCCGCCAGCAAGAGGTGGCGCGCCTGCTGGCCACCGGCATCAGCAGCAAGGAGGCCGCCCGCGCCATGGCCCAGCGCGACCCGGAACGCCCCATCGACCCGCGCACCGTGGACACGCACCGCTCGGCCATCTTTCTCAAGCTGGACATCCGCTCGTCGCACGAACTGGGCATGCTGGTCGAGGACCTGGGGCTCTCCAGGACTCCGTCCTGACCCCAAAGAATGCCCCACCCGAAGGTTTTCGTAAGCCTTCTTACGATTTTTTTGCACAATGGCACCCATGAACCGCAGAAACATACTCATCGCCAGCGCCGCCATCACCGCGGCTTTCTCCTCCCACGTCGCGCTTGCGCAGGACTCGGGCCAGCCCATCCGGCTGATCGTGCCCTACGCAGCGGGCGGCCCCATCGACGTGACGGCCCGTGCGCTGGCCGAGCGCGTGCGCGACTCGCTGGGCACCGTGATCATCGACAACAAGGGCGGCGCGGGCGGCAACATCGGTGCCGACGCCATCGCCAAAGCCGCGCCGGACGGCCTGACCATCGGCATCGCGGCCACCGCCACGCATGCGGTCAACCCCTGGCTGTACACCAAGATGCCGTACGACGCGGCCAAGGATTTTGCGGGCATCACGCAGATGGTGCGCGTGCCCAACGTGCTGGTCATCAACGCAGCCAAGGCCGAGCAGCTCAAGATCCACACCGTGGCCGACCTGATCGCCTACGCCAAGGCCAACCCCGCCAAGCTCAACTACGGCAGCGGCGGCAACGGCAGCGCCGGCCACCTGGCAGGCGAGATGTTCAAGCAGCGCGCCGGCATCTTCGCGCTGCACATCCCCTACCGCGGTGCCAACCCCGCACAGCTGGCCCTGCTGGGCGGCGAGGTGGACTTCAACATCGACAACCTGGCCGCCGCCGCGCCTAACATCCGCGCAGGCAAGCTCAAGGCCCTGGCCGTGACCTCGCTGGACGCCTCGCCCTCGCTGCCCGGCGTGCCCGCCCTGTCCGCCACCTTCAAGGGCTTTTCCATCGACACCTGGTGGGGCCTGGTGGCGCCTGCAGCCACGCCCAAGCCCATCATCGACAAGCTGAACAAGGCTTTCGTGGCGGCGCTCAACGCGCCTGAAACCAAGACCCGCTTCGCCGCTCTGCTGGCCGAGCCGGTGTCCACCACACCAGCACAGTTCGACAGCTTTATGGCCGCCGAGCGCGCCAAGTACCAGCAGGTGGTGAAGGCGTCTGGCGCGAAGGTGGATTGACCGCCCAAAGCGCGCTGCGCTGGGGCTGTCTCACGAAATGAAGCGGCCGTCTCGGGTGAGCATCGAAATGTCGGTGAACGATGTCCCGAGGCGCTTGCCGCCCCGGTAGTCCAGCTTGTAGTCGCCATAGGCCAGCGGTGCCTCCTGCAAGGCATCAGCCACCGCGGCCGCAGTGGCCGCCCCTTTCGTTCGGCCCAGTGCGTCGGCAAAGGCGCGGCCCAGCAAAAAGCCCTGGTAGGTCATGTAGTTCTTGGGCACCGCCGACGCGGCGATGGCGGTTTCGTAGTCGCGCGCCAGCGGGCTGAGCGTGGAAAACGGGTTCGGCACCACCTGCGACACGATGAGCCCGGAAGCACTGCTGCGCACCGAATCCACCAGCCCGGGCGTCGCACCCTGCGACAACAGGTAGATCGAGCCGGGAAACACATGGGCCTGGTGCAATCGATCGAGCAGGACTTTCACCCCCGCACCGGCATACACCATCACCAGAAATGCCGCCTTCGAATCCAGGAAGGCTTTGAGCACCACGTCTGCATTGGAGCCATCGGGCGCAGCAGCGATTGCGCCTTTGAACTCGATCTTGTTGTCCTGCGCTGACAGGCGCGCACTGTCGACCCAGGAGGCGCCTGCGGGCACGTCGGTGTGCACCACGAACACGCTCTTGTGCGAGATGGTGGCGCCATGCCGCACCATGTTCCTGACCTCATCGCCGTAGCTGGCGCACGAGAAGAATGTGAACTCCTGCTTGATTTTGCGCACGCTGTCGTCTCCGGTCAGCGCAAAGAGCGGCACCCGCTTTTCCTCGCAGTACGGCATCACGGCCTTGGCCACGCCCGTGCCGGCCACGCCGATGATCGCGGCCACCTTTTCCTTCTCCACCACGAGCCACGGCGGATGGAGACAACCGCAGACTTCAACCGTCGTTGCAGCGTCACCCCAACCTGCCCTTCGCCGCTAGCGACCCGCGGCTGACGGCCAACGCCACGGCATACGCCGCAGACGCACTGCAGTTCCACCAACGTGCAAAGGGCCTCCGCCGGGTGGTCCGCAAAGCGGTGCATGCCTTCTACCCTATGCAATTCAACAAAAAAACAGCCACTACCGCTTGTCTATAAAGCGCCAGCAGCTATAAATTTAGTAGCAAAAACAATGGCTGCATCGAACTATTCAGTGCGCCGAAACTGCCGCCGGTAGGCCGACGGCGCAATGCCCAGGCTGGCAGAAAAATGCTGCCGCAGCGAAACCGCCGAGCCGAAGCCGGCAGCGAGTGCCACCGCTTCGATGGACTGGTCGCCACCCTCCAGCAGGCGCTGGGCGAGCGCGATGCGCTGGTTCTGCAGCCACTGGCCCACGGTGGTGCCGGTGGACTGCCGAAAGCGCCGCGTAAAAGTGCGCGGGCTCATCACGGCGCGCTCGGCCAGGGCCTCCAGGGTGTGGGTTTGGTGCAGATGCTCACCCACCCACTGCAGCAGCGGCGCCAGCCGGTCGCCACGCACCGACGGGGCCACCGGCTGCTGGATGTACTGCGCCTGCCCGCCCTGGCGGTGCGGGGCGACCACCATGCGGCGCGCGGCGCGGTTGGCCACCTCGGCGCCGTGCTGCTGGCGCAGCAGGTGCAGGCAGCAGTCGATGCCCGCAGCCGTGCCGGCCGAGGTGAGCACCAGGCCATCCTCCACGTACAGCACCTCCGGTCGCGGCAGCACGCGGGGGTAGCGCCGCGCAAACTCCTGCGCCAGCGCCCAGTGCGTGGTGGCGGCACGGCCGTCGAGCAGCCCCGCCTCGGCCAGCACAAAGGCGCCCAGGCACAGCCCCACGATGCGCGCGCCGCGGCGGTGTGCCGCCTGCAGCGCCGCCAGCAAAGCAGGTGGCGCCGGCGCCAGGTCATCGCGCCAGGACGGCACCACGATGATCTGCGCGCGCCGCAGTGCCACCAGGCCATGGTCCACGTGGATACCAAAACCCGCTGAGGTGCGCAGCGGCCCGCGCTCCACGCCACACACCACCAGCCGGTAGCGGTGCGCGCCCTCGGCCGTGCGGTCCTCCCCAAACACCAGGCAGGGCACCGACAGGTGAAACGGGCTGATGCCGTCGAAGGCCACCACGGTCACGGTGTCCGGGGCGGGCGACGAAGCGGGCAGCGGGGAAGACGCGGCAGAGGCAGGCATGATGGCCCGATTCTATCGATGCATGTCAATCCAGCCACTTTTGGTGGACAGCCCAAGCGCGAACAATCACCTCATTCCCGAACGGCAATTCCAGACTTTTCTTCATCCACCCAGGACCGTGACCATGACCTCTGCCACCACCGCCCCCCGCCGCGCCTTGATCGTCATCGACGTGCAAAACGAGTATTTCGCGGGCGGCAACCTGCCCATCGAATACCCGCCCGTTGCCGACACCCTGCCCAACATCGCCCGCGCCATGGACGCCGCCCACGCCGCCGGCGTGCCGGTGGTGGTGGTGCAGCACACGGCGCCGACCGGTGCGCCCGTGTTCGACAAGGCCACCGACCGTTGGCAACTGCACCCCGAAGTGGCCCGCCGCCACGCCGACCACCGTATCGAAAAGAGCATGGCCAGCGCCTTCACGAACACCGGCCTGGCCGAGTGGCTGGCCGAGCGCGGCATCGACACCCTCACAGTGGTGGGCTACATGACGCACAACTGCGACGCCAGCACGATCTACGAGGCCTCGCACCGCGGGCTGTCGGTGGAGTTCCTGGCCGATGCGACGGGCGCCCTGCCCTACGCCAATGCCGCGGGCCGCGCGAGCGCTGAAGAGATCCACCGGGTGTTCAGCGTGGTGTTCCACAGCAACTTTGCCGCAGCCGTGTCCACGGCCGACTGGATGGCCGCGGTGCAGGCGGGCACGGCGCTGGCCAAGGACAACGTGTTTGCGTCCAACCAACGCGCGCGGCAGGGTTGAACCCCTGAGTCGCCGGCGGCGCCCGCCCCAGGGCGACACCACCTGCGGCTTGCCGGGTCTCGGCAGAGCCGATCAGCGCGACCAGTGGGCGGCTACAGCCCTTCGCACCACGCGGCCGACAGCCGCTCGATGCGCTGATCCTGCACCGCCGCCAGCCACTCAGGGTGGACTTGGCGGGGCGCGATCTCGGCCAGGGGCAGAAGCACGAACGCGCGTTCCTGCAAGCGCGGGTGCGGCACGGTCAGCGTGGGCGTGTCGATCGCCTGTTCGCCAAAAAACAGGATGTCCAGGTCCAGCGTGCGGGGTGCGTTGCGGTAGGGGCGCTCGCGGCCGGCGGCCGCCTCGATGGCCTGCAGCGCGCTCAGCAAGGCCTGGGGGGCCAGGGCAGTGCGCACGGCGACCACCGCGTTGTGATAGTCCGGGCCCGTGGCGTCCACCGGCGCGCTGCGGTACAGCGACGATGCGCGCAGCACCTGCGTGCCTGGCAAGGCATGGATGGCACGGGCGGCTGCGCGCAGGGCGGCGGCGGCATCGCCCAGGTTGGCGCCCAGGCCGATATAGGCCGTGGAAGCGGATTGGTCGTCAGGCCGCAGCACAGGCGCTGCGCCGCTCTGCGGTGCCGGGGTCATCGGGGTCTGCGCCGTGGGTTGTCTTGTGGCTGCCGCACCCACCGCATCGCGGCTGCAGGGCGCGGGGCCATGCCGATCAGGCGTCCTGCTCGGGGCCGGGGACCGAGCTGCTGGCACTGCCGTCGCCCACGGGCTTGCGGCGACGGCGGCGGCGCTTCTTGGGGGCGGCTGCGCCGTCGGCCGTGAACTCGGCGGCGCCGTCACCGGCATCGGCTGCGTCGGCATCGCCGCCCTCGCGGGGGGCCGCGGCGGGTGCAGGGGCGGGTGCAGGTGCCGGGCGCGGCACGCGCTTGACCACCGCCTGCTGGGCCTTCTGGCGGGTCTTTTGCTCTTCCTTGGCCTGGTCCATCAGGTCTTCGCGGCGCTCGTCGTCGGCGCCCTGGAAGTCCTGCCACCACTCCGCCAGGGCCTCCTCCACCTCGCCCACATCGGCGCGCAGGCGCAAGAAGTCGAAGCCCGCGCGAAAGCGCGGCTGGATCACCATGCCGAACGGCGTGCTGCCCACGCGCTTTTCAAAGCGGGGCTGCATGACCCAGATCTCGCGCATGTCTGCGGCCAGCTTGCCGCGGCCCGACACATCGCCGATGCGCTTGTCGAACACATCGTCGATGGCGTCCTGCAGCGCAGGCAGCGGGTGCTGGCGCTGGGCCAGGCGCTCCGTCCAGCTCTTGCGCACGTCTTCCCACAGCACGCAGGCCAGCAAGAAGCTCGGGGCCACGGGCTTGCCCTCGTTCACACGGCGGTCGGTGTCCAGCAGCGCGGCCTTCACGAACGGGGTGTCGGCGCGCTCCACCGCCACGTCCAGCAACGGGTAGATGCCCTTGGCCATGCCCAGCTTGCGCAGTTGCTCCACGCTCGCGATCGAGTGGCCCGTCTGCAGCAGCTTGAGCATCTCGTCGAACATGCGGCTTTGCGGCACGTCGGCCAGCAGGGTCTGCGACTCCACCAGGGGTGCGGCGGTCTTGGCCTCGATGGTGAAACCCAGCCCGCTGAGCTTGGCCGCAAAGCGCACCGCGCGGATGATGCGCACCGGGTCTTCGCGGTAGCGCGTGGCCGGGTCGCCGATCATGCGCAGCGTCTTCTTCTTCGCGTCCTGGATGCCCTTGTGGTAGTCCACCACGATCTGGCTGACCGGGTCGTAGTACATGGCGTTCACCGTGAAGTCGCGGCGCGTGGCGTCTTCGTCCTGCGGGCCCCAGACGTTGTCGCGCAGTACGCGGCCCGATGCGTCCACGGCATGCTGCATGCCCGCCAGGGCCGCCCTGGAGGTCTTCTCGTTGCCGCTGACCTGCTGCCCTGCGGCGCTGTTGTCCAGGTAGGCGCGGAAGGTGGAGACTTCGATCACCTCATGCTCGCGGCCCCGGCCGTGCACCACGTGCACGATGCGAAACCGCTTGCCGATGATGAACGCGCGCCGAAAGAGGCCCTTGACCTGCTCGGGCGTGGCGTTGGTGGCCACGTCGAAGTCCTTGGGGCGCAGGCCCAGCAGCAGGTCGCGCACGGCGCCGCCCACGATATACGCCTCGTAGCCGGCCTGCTTGAGCGTGGCCACGACCTCGGCAGCCCGGCGGTCCACCAGCTCGGGGTCGATGCCGTGCACCGTGGCGGGCACCTCTTCGCGCTTGCCGAAATGGGGCTTTCCGCCCGAGGTGCCGGGGGTCGATTTGCCCAGCAGTTTGTCAATGAACTTCTTGATCATGGGTCAGCGAGTGAAGCAAAAGGTCTGGCGCAGGCGCGCGGGTGTCAGGAAGCAGCGTCCTGGCTGGCTTCAGTCTGGGGGAACAGGTCCAGTATGCGCCAGCCGCGCTCCTGGGCCAGCGCGCGCAGGCGCGGGTCGGGGTTGGTGGCCACGGGGCGGTTCACCTTCTCCAGCAGGGGCACGTCGTTCATGGAGTCGCTGTAGAACGTGCTGTCCACGTCCGCCCAGCCGAGCTGGCGCGCGGCCAGCCACTCTTCCATGCGGCGCACCTTGCCTTCGCGCATGGTGGGCACGCCGTCGATCTCGCCGGTGTACCAGCCACTGAGCGGGTCGCGCGCCAATTGCACGGCCAGCAGCGCATCGTCGGCGACGCCGAGCGCATGGGCGATGGGGCGGGTCACGAACTCGTTGGTGGCGGTGACGATCAGCACCGTGTCGCCTGCGGCCTGGTGCTGGCGGATCAAATCGCGCGCCTGGGGCTGGATGGCCGGGCCGATCACCTCGCGCATGAACTGCGCATGCGCGGCCGCCGAAGCCTCGGGCCCGCGCAGGCGCACGGCCTCGGTCGCAAAGCGCACGTAGTCATGCACGTCGAGCGTGCCGGCCTGGTAGTGCGCATAGAACTCGCCGTTGCGCCGCGCGAACTCCACCGGGTCGTTCCAGCCGATGCGGATGGTGAACTCGCCCCACTCGTAGTCGGAGTCGAGCGGGAGCAGCGTGTGGTCGAGGTCGAACAGCGCAAGCCGCAGGGGGCGGGTGTCAGAGGTCATTCAGGTTCACAAAAGGCAAGGAAGGACGCGTCATCATTCCGATTCGAGCATCGTTTTGAGCAAGGGGATGGTGATCGCCCGCTGGGTGCGCAGCGCAAACGCATCGAGCTGGTCGAGCAGCAGCATCAGGCTGCCCAGGTCGCGCGAGAAGCGGTTGAGCATGTAGTCCATCACGTCGTCGCCCAGGAACACGCCGCGGGCGTCGGCCTCCTGGCGCAGCACCGAGCGGCGCTCGGACTCGCCCAGCAGCTGCAGCTGGAACACATGGCCCCAGCCCAGGCGGCTACGCAGGTCGTCGCGCAGGGGCAGGTCGGCCGGGGGCAGGTTGCCGGCGGCCAGCACCCAGCGCTGGCTGCCGCTGGCCGGGCTGATGGCGTTGACGAACCAGTTGAACGCCGTGGCCTGCTGGGCGGTGTCGTACAGATGCACGTCGTCCATGACGATGGCGGCCCAGTCTTCGTTGAAGTCCGGCGGCTCGGCCACCGACGGGTCGAGCCAGCCGACGCTGGCGCCCTGCTCCCGGAGGGACTGGCGCACCGCCTTGAGCAGGTGGGTCTTGCCGCTGCCGGGCTCGCCCCACAGGTAGGTGGGCACGGGCGACCGAGTGGCCAGGCTGCTGCCGTCCCCGGCAGCCAGGCGCAGGTGCTGCAGCGCGGCCTCGTTGGGGCCGGCAAAGAAACGGGCCAGGGTGGGCCCTGTGGCCAGGCCGATGTCCAGCGCCAGCTGCTTCATCATGCGCGGCACCCCCGCGGCCGGGCCAGGCCAGCGGTGGCGGGTGCAGGAGCGGCGGACAGGAGTGGGATCGGCAGCGGCATCACAGGTGAATTGGAAGGTGCCTGACCATAGAGCAGCTGAGCAACTACGGCGGGCACCGCGGACAAGAGGCTGGGGCGCGGGGTCGCCCCGGGCCGGCCTCGCAAGGACGGATGGCGACAGTGAGCGGGATTTTAGACTGCCGCCAACCGGCTTCGGGCGGCCGCCAGCGTTCCGGGCCCGGACGGCGGCGCCGGAGGGCTTGTGCGCCCTGCCCGGGGCAGCCTGTCAATGATGCCAAACCCCCGGCTGGTGGGCCCGGGCGCCCTCTACTCGCGGGTTCGCGCCGTCCTCAGGCAAGCGCTTCCCACCGCCCGCTGCGCTCGGACTGCCACAGCGCGTCGATCACCCGTGCCTGGGCCACCGCGTCGTCGATGCCCTGGGCCTGCGGGGCCTCACCGTCCCGCACGCGGCGGGAGAAGGCCTCCACCTGCAGCTGGTACTGGTCGCAGGCCGGCAGGGTTTCGGTGGTGATGCTGCTGCCGTCCAGCAGGCCGCCCTCGTCCAGCGCCAGGCGCATTTCGCCACCGCGCACTGCGTTGAAGGGGATGAAGAGCTCGATGCGGCCGCGCGTGCCCACCACCTGCACCCGCTGGTAGCGCACGCTCTGCGTCGACACGGTGAAGCTGGCCTGCCTGCCCGCGCCGAAATCCAGCAGCGCGCTGGTCAGCCGGTCGGTCCCCAGCGCCGGGTCGCGGTCCACCAGGGCGACGGCGCGCTGCGGCTCTGCCTCGAACAGGTAGCGCCCGGCCAGCACCGCGTAGCAGCCGATGTCGTACAGCGCCCCGCCGCCGATGCCCGGCTGGTTGCGGATGTTGTGCGGGTCGTCGTTGAAGTACGAGAAGAACACCTGCACCGCCTGCGGCGTGCCGATGCGGCCGGCCCGCACCAGCTCGCGCGCGCGGTGCCACTGCGGGTGGTGGCGCACCATGAAGGCCTCTTCGATGTGCACCTGGCCTGCAGCGGCGCGCAGGGTGCCAGCCTCGGCCGCGCTCAGCGCCACGGGCTTCTCGCACAGCACATGCTTGCCGGCGGCCGCGGCCTGCAGGGTCAGCGGCACATGCAGGTGGTTGGGCAGCGGGTTGTAGATGGCCTCGATGGCCGGGTCGGCCAGCAGCTCTTCATAGCTGCCATACGCCTGGGCGATGCCCAGTTGCTGCGCCGCCTGCCGGGCCGCTGGCAGCGTGCGCGAGGCGATGCCGCGCAACTCCACCAGCGGGCTCGCCAGCAAGGCCGGTATCACGTGCTGCATGCCGATCCTGGCCGTGCTCAGCACGCCCCACACCACAGGTTTCATAACCAAGCTTCCGGTTCGTTGTTGTCAAAGATAGCTGTTGAGCAGATTCTCCAGCAGCTCCTGCCGGCCCGACACCGGCCGCGTGTCCTGGTTGCGCTCCAGGGCGCGGTCGGCCACCTCGGCCAGCCCCAGCCGGCCGGCCAGCAGGTCCTGGCCGAAGGCCGCGTTCCAGCCAGCATAGCGGGCATCGACGTGGCGGGCCAGGCGGCCGTCGATGATCATTTTCTCGGCAATCAGCAGCGCGCGGGCCGCAACGTCCATGCCGCCGATGTGGCCGTGGAACATGTCCTCGGCATCCAGCGACTGTCGCCGCACCTTGGCGTCAAAGTTGAGGCCCCCGGTGGTGAAGCCGCCGGCCTGCAGGATCAGGTACAGGGCCAGCGCGGTCTCGGGGATGTTGTTGGGGAACTGGTCCGTGTCCCAGCCGCACTGCATGTCGCCGCGGTTCATGTCGATGGAGCCGAAGATGCCCAGGTCGATGGCCGTGGCGATCTCGTGTTCGAAGCTGTGCCCCGACAGCGTGGCGTGGTTGGCCTCGATGTTGACCTTGATCTCCTTGTCCAGGCCGTAGCGGGCCAGAAACCCGTAGACCGTGGCGGTGTCGAAGTCGTACTGGTGCTTGGAGGGCTCGCGCGGCTTGGGCTCGATCAGGATGGTGCCGGTGAAGCCGATCTTGTGCTTGTACTCCACGACCATGTTCAAGAAGCGCCCCATCTGGTCCAGCTCGTGGCCCACGCGGGTGTTGAGCAGGGTTTCGTACCCCTCGCGGCCGCCCCACAGCACGTAGTTCTCTCCGCCGAGCTTGAGCGTCGCGTCCATCGCCTCCTTCACCTGCAACGCGGCCAGCGCAAAGATTTCGGGGTCGGGGTTGGTCGATGCGCCCGACATGAAGCGCCGGTGGCTGAACAGGTTGGCCGTGCCCCACAGCAGCTTCATGCCGGTCTGGGCCTGCTTGGCCTGCAGCACGTCCACCATCTCGTGCAGGTACTTCACGCTCTCGCGGGGCGTGCTGCCCTCGGGCGCCACGTCGCGGTCGTGAAAGCAGTAGTACGGCGCGCCCAGCCGGGCAAAGAAGTCGAACGCCGCATCGGCCTTCAGCCGCGCCGCAGCCATGGGGTCAGCCACCTGCTGCCACGGGCGCTCGAAAGTGCCGTCGTACCCAAAGGGGTCGAACCCGTTCCAGCAGAAGCTGTGCCAGTAGCACACGGCAAAACGCAGGTGGTCTTCCATGCGCTTGCCCAGCACCAGACGGTCTTTGTCGTACCACTTGAAGGCCAGCGGGTTGGTGGAATCGGGGCCTTCGTAGGCGATGGGGGAAATGTCGGAGAAGTAGGTGCTCATGGTTTTCTCGGCTAAGGACGGAACATGGCTCGGGACAGGGCTCAGGACGGGGCTCGGGGACATCAGGGCCTGCGGTACAGGCTGCGAAACAAGGCATGGCGCGGCGCCAGCAAGGCGCGCTCGGCAGGGTCAGGCAGGTAGACGGTGTCGATGGGCGGCGGCAGGCACGCCCACTCCATGGGGGTGCCGACACTCAATGCGCCCAGGCGGGCCGCGCCCAGCGCGCCGCCCACGGCCGAGCCGCCGTGGGTCACGATCTCCACGTTCAGCGCGCTGGCCAGCATCTGCGCCCAGAAGGCGCTGCGGGCGCCACCGCCCACCAGCGACAGGCGCGACACCTCGCTGCCCGCGGCGTGCAATGCCGCCAGGCCGTCCCGCAAACCAAAGCTCACGCCCTCCATCACCGCATAGCCCAGGCGTGCGGCGTCGGTGTCCATGTCCAGCCCGTGGAAGCTGCCGCGCACCCGCGCAT
Source organism: Acidovorax sp. LjRoot194 (assembly GCF_964253015.1). NCBI lineage: Bacteria > Pseudomonadati > Pseudomonadota > Betaproteobacteria > Burkholderiales > Comamonadaceae > Acidovorax > Acidovorax sp. LjRoot194. The sequence continues at coordinate 4,512,086 of NZ_CAXUQB020000001.1, forward strand.
CGTTGTGGGGCGTGCGCTCGCCGCTGAGGTAGGGCAGAAACACCGGCGCTGCCTCGCGGGCCCGGGCGCTCAGCGCCGCGGCGCGTGCGGCCACCTCGCCCGCGTCTGCAGCGCCCAGCAGGTGGGCCACCCACTGCAGCGCGCTGGCGGCGGCCAGCATCACGCTCATCTGGTGCCAGCGGCCCGGCACCGCGTGGCAGAACGCGTGCGTGGCACTGGCGGCATTGGGCTGGTACTGCGGTGTGACCACAAACAGCACGCCGCTGGTGCCCAGCGACAGAAACCCCTGCCCGGACTGCACCGCGCCCATGCCCACGGCGCTGGCGGCGTTGTCGCCCGCGCCACCGGCCACCACCGTGCCGGGCCGCAGGCCCAGCGATTGCGCCACATCGGTCCGCAGGCGCCCGCTCGCTGCGCTGCCCTCCACCAGGCGCGGCATGTGCCGGCGCGCCAGTCCGGTCAGTGCCAGCAGTTCATCCGACCAGTCGCGGCGCTGCACATCGAGCCACAGGGTGCCGCTCGCGTCCGACAGATCGCTCACGTGCTCGCCGGTCAGCATCAGGCGCACATGGTCCTTGGGCAGCAGCACCTTGGCGATCTGCCGGAACACCGCGGGTTCGTGGCGTGCCACCCAGCGCAGTTTGGGGGCCGTAAAGCCGGGCATGGCCAGGCTGCCGGCCAGGCCGCTCAGCGCCGGCAGCTCGCGCATCATCTCCGCGCACTCCTCGGCGCTGCGAGTGTCGTTCCAGAGGATGGCGGGGAGCAGCACGCGGTCGTGTGCATCGAGCAGCACCGCGCCATGCATCTGGCCCGACAGGCCGATGGCCTCGGTGGCTGCGTATTCCTCGGGGTGCACGGCCCGCAGGCTGGCCAGGGCGTCCTGCGTGGCCGCCCACCAGTCGGCCGGGTCCTGCTCGGTGTGGCCGGGGTGGGGGCGCGACACCGACAGGGGCGCACCGGCGGCACCCAGCACCTGCTGGTCCGGGCCGAGCAACAAAGCCTTCACTTCCGAGGTGCCGATGTCGATGCCGATGTACATGGTGGATGGCTGCGTTCAGTGGAGATGGGCGGGCGGTGTGGCGCCTGCCGGTGGTGGGGCCAGGGCCTGCTCATCGGCCCCCGCCGCGGCGACTGCCGGTGCGTGCATGGGCCGCAGCTCGTGGTGCAGCACCAGCGCGGCCGCGCCCACGGCCGAGGCCAGCAGGCCGTAGCGGGCTGCGCGCACGGCGGGCGCCGCCACGCCCGCGCTGGCTGCGTAGGCATCGAGCGTGTCGCGGGCCTGCTGCACGATGCCGGGGTGCCGCTCGCACGAGGGCCCACCCACCACCAGGGCGCCGGGGTTGAAGGTGGTCCAGAGGTTTTGCAGCACCACGCCCAGGAACACGCCGCCGCGCGCGGGGTCGCTCTGGCGCTCGAGCGCCCGGGCCCCGAAGAAGGTCTCGGCACACCCCCTGCGCCCGCAGGAGCACGGCGGCCCGTCAATCTGCAAAATGCTGTGGCCGATTTCGCCGGCCATGCCCTGCAGCCCCGTGAACAGCCGGTCGTTGAGCACGATGCCCGCCCCCACGCCCACGCCGCAGGTCACGAAGATCAGCGAGTCCGTCGCCTCACCATCTGCGAACTCGTACTCGCTGAGCGCGGCGGTGTCCGCCTCGTTCTGCACATGCACCGCCACCGGCGGGCTGCCCGCGTCGGCCAGCGCACGTGTGATCAGCGGCAAAAAGGCCACGTCGCGCCAGCCCAGGTTGGGCGCAAAACGGATGGAGCCGGTGGCCTCGTCGAACGCGCCGGGCACGCCGATGCCCACGCCCGACACGGTGACCGGCCTGGCGGTCAGCTCGGCCTGCGTGCGCACCACCAGCGCCGCCACCTGGCGGCACACGGCGGCAGGGTCGCGGTCGGCCAGGGGGGCCTCGGCCGCGCACAGCACCTCGCCGGTGACCGACACGCCCACCACCCGCAGCGACTCGACGCCGATCTCCACCCCCACCATGGCACGGCGGCTGCCGTCCAGGCGCAGCGGTGTGGACGGGCGGCCCATGCCTTGCGCGGCGGCCAGCCCGGTCTCGGCGAGCCAGCCTTCGTCGATCAGCTCCCGCACCAGCAGGCTCACGGTGGATTTGGTCAGGCCGCTCTCGCCGGCCAATTGGGCGCGCGAGAGGCTGCCGCGCTGGCGCAGCAGCCGCAGCAGCACGCTGCGGTTGATGCGTTTGACAAGTTGCTGGTCGCCGGTGGTCTTCATGCGGGTGTGGGGGTCGGCGCAGGCTCGCCAAGGCGGTGGGTCTGCGCTTTTCCGTCGGGTTGTTTGCCTGCGATGATCATGCCCAGAACTTCGTCCTCGGTGACATCGGCCGTGCGGTAGGCGCCCACCATGCGCCCGTTCTTCATCACCGCCAGGCGGTCGCTGAGCCCGAACACATCGGGCATGTCGTGGGTGATGAGGAAGATGCCCACGCCTTCGGCCTTGAGCTGGCGCACCAGGCGGCCCACCATGGCGGTCTCCTCGGGGCCCAGCGCGGCGGTGGGCTCGTCCATGATCAGGATGCGGGCGTTGAAGTAGATGGCGCGCGAGATGGCCACCACCTGGCGCTGCCCGCCCGACAGGCGCCGCACCGGCGTGCGCACGTTGCGGAAGTTCTTGTTCAGGCGCTCGAAGACCTTGCGGGCTTCGGCGTCCATGCGGTGGTCGTCCAGCGTGTTCCAGCGTGTGAGCAGCTCGCGGCCCAGAAACAGGTTGGCCACCGCGTCCAGGTTGTCGGCGAGCGCCAGCGTCTGGTAGATGGACTCGATGCCCAGCCGCTGCGCATCGGCCGGCGTGCGGATGTGGGCGCCCAGCCCCTGCACCAGCACCTCGCCGCTGTCGATGGGGTAGGCACCGGCCAGCATCTTCATCAGCGTGGACTTGCCCGCGCCGTTGTGCCCCAGCAGGGCCACCACCTCGCCCGGGTACAGGTTGAGGCTGACGTCGTCCACCGCCCGCACGCCACCGAACGACTTGCGGATGCCGCGCATTTCCACGAGGGGCGCGTTCATGCGGTGTCTCCGGTCAGGCGGCGGTACACCACGTCGAACACCACGGCCGCGATCAGCACCTGCCCGATGATCACGTAGCGCAGGCCGATCGAGATGTCGAGCAGCAAGAGCCCGCTGTCGATGCTCTGCATGATGAGCGCCCCCAGCACCGACCCCAATATGGAGCCGCTGCCGCCCGCCAGCGCCGTGCCGCCGATGACAGCAGCCGCGATCACGAAGAGCTCCATGCCCGTGCCCAGCGAATTGGTGCCGGCGTTGAGCCGCGCAATCGAGACCATGGCCGCAATCGTGATGAGCACGCCCATCAGCGCAAACAGCATCAGCGTGACGCGCCGCACCGGAATGCCGACCAGGGCCGCGGCCTCCGGATTGCCGCCGATGGCGAACACGTAGCGCCCAAAGCGCGTGCGCCGCACGATGAACGACAGCACCACCGCCACGCCGCCCCAGATGAGCACGGGGATGGGCACGCCCTGCGGCGCATCCTTGGTGGGTATCTGGTACGCGTTCATGGTGGCGACAAAGCCCACGGCGACCACGGCCGGCACGGCCGCCACCAGCGCATCGAGCCACAGCGCCGGGTTGGGCACGCCGTACGAAGCCTTGGCCCGGCGCCGCAGCCAGGTCTTCAGGCCCAGCGCCACCACCAGCACCACGGCCAGCACCCAGCTGGCCTGCACGCCGATGGCACCATCGAAGCCGCCGCCCAGGCGCTGAAAGAAGCTGTCGCTGACCGGCTGGGTCTTGCCGTCGGCCACCATGAAGGCCGCGCCGCGAAACGACATCAGCCCGCCCAGAGTGACCACGAACGATGGCACCCCCAGCATCGCCGTGAGCGCGCCCTGGTAGAGCGACACACCGATCGCCACCGCCAGCCCGGCCAGCGACGCCGCCACCCAGTGCCAGCCGGCGGTGTACATCAGCGTGGCGATCAGAACGCCGACGAAACCCATCACAGAGCCCACCGACAGATCGATGTGGCGCGCCACGATCACCAGCACCACCACCGTGGCCACGATGCCGACCACGGCCGTCTGCTGGGCGATGTTGTAGAGGTTCTCGGGCGACAGGAACAGGCCGCCCGAGAGGATGTTGAACACGACGGCGGTGACCACCAGGACGGCGCCCATCAGCACCAGCCGCCAGTCGATGGCCAGCTGCCTGAGGGCATGGGGAACAGGACTCACAAGCGCACTCCGCCAAAATTGTTCGTGAAGGGACCGGGCGCAGGCCAGCCCGCCGCGCGCGGCAGGGCCCCGCTCCCGGTCCGGGAGCTTCAAAACGTGTTGTTCAGCCACCGGGCGGCATGCAGCGCCGCGCCGGGGTCACGTCACTTGCAGGCGGCGGGCGCCTTGGCCGCATCCACACCCTTGCACAGCGCGTCCTTCTGGATCCAGCCGGCCTTCACGACGAGGTCGAGGTTCTTGGCGGTGATGGGCACGGGCTTCAGGAACTGCGCCTGCAGCGGCACCTTCTTCTCGCCGCCGTTCCAGGTCTGGGCGCCGGCCACCTTCTGCCCCTTGGCCAGCGCGACGGCGGCGGCTGCGGCGTCGCGGCCCAGGTCGCGGGCGTCCTTCCAGACCGACACGGTCTGCGAGCCCTGGGCCACGCGGTTGAGCGCCGCATGGTCGCCGTCCTGGCCCGACACCGGAATGCCCTTGATGCCCTTGGCCGTGAGCGCCGCCACCACACCGCCGGCCGTGCCGTCGTTGGAGGCCACCACGGCGTCTATCTTGCCGCCGCTTTTGGTGATGATCTGCTCCATGTTCTTTTGCGCGACCTCTGGCTTCCAGCCTTCGGTGTATTCCTCGCCGACGATCTTGATGTCGCCCTTGGTGATGGCCGCCTCGATCACCTCCTGCTGCCCGCCGCGCAGGAAGTTGGCGTTGGGGTCGGTGGGCGAGCCCTTGATCATCACGTAGTTGCCTTTGGGCTTGGCCTCGAACACCGCGCGGGCCTGCATGCGGCCGACCTCGACGTTGTCGAAGGTGATGTAGAACACGCCGGGCGCCTCGATCAGGCGGTCATACGCCACGACAGGGATCTTCTGCTGCGCGGCCTTGTTGACGGCGGGCAGGATGGCGTCCTTGTCCATCGCCAGCACGATCAGTACCTTGGCGCCCTTGGCGATCAGCGAGTCGACGTCCGACAGCTGCTTTTCGGGCGAGCCGCCCGCGTCGGCGCTGATGTAGCTGGCACCGAGCTTGGCCAGTTGGTCCTTGATGGCCTTCTCGTCGGTCTTCCAGCGCTCTTCCTGGAAGTTGGACCAGCTCACGCCCACCACCTGGGCGAAGGCGCTGGCGCCGGACAGGCCCAGCACCAGGGCTGCCAGGGCGGTCAAGGTTGTCTTCAATTTCATTCTTGTCTCCATTGATGGCCTCGTGCGGACCTTGGTTGGTGTGAACGACGTTGACTGTCGCGCCGCAACCCCTCTCGCTGAACCCTGCAGGCTGCAGTCCGTGGCGGGCAGCTCCCCTTCCGGGCAACTACCTCCGCCGACATAGTGCGGACGACGAACTAATTATGAAAGGGCTGAACCGGCGCACACATCGGGGCAAACCCGACATAGTTTGATGAGTGAACTTATTAGTTGCACAGAGATGGAACGGTGATCCCGCGAATGCCGCGCCGTGCCCTGCGGGTAGCCGTCGCGGCGTGCGGTGGCCGGCGTGCTCATGCGATGGCACCGCCCGGGTGCCAGCTTCAAATCCCCCGCCCGGTCAGGGCTGAGAAAGTCCGTCCCGGGCGTGCCGCTTAAAATCCCCGGATTCCAGCCCGCCCGGCGGGTCTACCAGCACCAAAGCCCCTTCCATGAGCTCCTCTGCCTCCTCCACCCCCATCTCGTACAAAGACGCCGGCGTTGACATTGACGCGGGCGACGCGCTCATCGAGCGCATCAAGCCGCTGGCCAAGAAGACCATGCGCGAAGGCGTGCTGGCGGGCATCGGCGGCTTTGGCGCCTTGTTCGAAGTGCCCAAGCGCTACAAGGAGCCCGTGCTGGTGTCCGGCACCGATGGTGTGGGCACCAAACTCAAGCTCGCGTTCGAATGGAACATGCACGACACCGTGGGCATCGACCTGGTGGCCATGAGCGTGAACGACGTGCTGGTGCAGGGCGCCGAGCCCCTGTTCTTCCTCGATTACTTCGCCTGCGGCAAGCTCGACGTGGACACCGCAGCGGCCGTGATCGGCGGCATTGCCAAGGGCTGCGAGCTCTCCGGCTGCGCGCTGATCGGCGGCGAAACCGCCGAGATGCCCGGCATGTACCCCGCAGGCGAATACGACCTGGCAGGTTTTGCGGTGGGCGCAGTCGAAAAATCGAAGATCCTGACCGGCCAGAACGTGAAGCCCGGCGACGTGGTGCTGGGCCTGGCCAGCCACGGCGTGCATTCCAACGGCTTCAGCCTGGTGCGCAAGTGCATCGAGCGCGCGGGCGCCACAGCCCCGGCCACGCTGGACGGCAAGCCCTTCAAGCAGGCCATCATGGAGCCCACCCGCCTGTACGTGAAGAACGTGCTGGCCGCGTTGGCAGCCCACCCGCATTCCGATGACGCCGGCGGCATCAAGGCCCTGGCCCACATCACTGGCGGCGGCCTGCTGGAGAACATTCCGCGCGTGCTGCCCGACGGCACCGCCGCCCACCTGACCAAGGGCAGCTGGCCCCAGACCGAACTGTTCGCCTGGCTGCAGAAGACGGCCGGCATCGACGACATCGAGATGAACCGCACCTTCAACAACGGCATCGGCATGGTGGTGGTGGTGGATGCTGCCGCCGCAGAAGCCACGGCCGCCACGCTGCGCGCCGCGGGCGAGCAGGTGTACGCCATCGGCACCATCGCCGCACGCGGCGAAGGTGCTGCCGTGGTCGTGGCCTAGTCGGCACGCGACACGCACAACGTCGGCCCGCCTGAACGACCCGCGCATGGCGCACACACCGCCCTCGACCCCCACAGTCCTGAACAACACGCCAGATCCGGCGGCAACGACGGCAACGACGGCGACGGCGGCCTCGGCGGCCCCGGTCACGCTGCCGCCGCGCCTGAGCACACAGGGCATCGTGATTGCCAGCTATGTGCTGATGGCGGCCACGCTGCTGCTGGTGATGTGGCGCGGGCTGCTCCCGGGCCTATTGTGCGTGTGCCTGGGTTTTCTGCTGACGCGGGCGCTCACCCGCTGGTTCGCACAGGGCCTGAGCCGGTTGCGGCGCCAGGCCCATCCTTCGGTTTCGGCGTTGCGCGTTGCGCAGATTGCGGCGGCGGCCCTGGTGATGCTGCTGCCGCTGGTGCTGCTGGCCACAGGCCTCACGCATTCGCGCGGCTATCTGGTGACCGCGCCGCAGCAGTACCAGGAGCTGCTCAACTACATGGCGCGCACCGTGCTGGAGCTGCGGCTCAAACTGCCGGTGGACATGGCCAGCCACCTGCCCGAAGGCGTGGCCGACATCCAGCGCATCATCGCCAGCTACCTGGGCGCCAAGGCCGGCGCGCTGGCCATGGCAGGCCGCGCCTGGCTGGCCGGTGTGTTGTTTGCGTATGTGGGCCTGCTGATTGGCGCGCTGGCCGCCGTGCGCCCCGCTGTGCTGGCGCGCGGGCCACTGGCGCAGCAGCTGCGGCTGCGCATCACGCTGTTCGGCGAAGCCTTCCGCCAGATCGTGGCCGCGCAGTTCTGGATCGCGGCGTTCAACACCCTGCTGACGGGCCTGTTTTTGCTGTTCGTGCTGCCGCTGTGGGGCCTGGAGCTGCCCTACACGCCGGTGTTGATCACCTTCACCTTCATCGCCGGGCTGGTGCCCATCGTGGGCAACCTGGTGTGCAACGTGGTGATCACCATCGTGGGCCTGTCGGTGTCGCCGCTGGCCGCCGCTGCCTGCCTGGGCTTCCTGATCCTGATCCACAAGGCTGAGTACGTCATCAACGCCAAGGTGGTGGGCCGCCGCACCCAGATGGGCGTGTGGGAGCTGCTGTCGGTGATGTTCGTCGCCGAGGCGGTCTTCGGCCCCGCGGGGCTGGTGGCGGCACCGCTGTTCTATGCATACCTGAAAAAGGAACTGGTGGCGGCGCGGCTGGTGTAGCCCGCGCGCAGGTTCTATCCGGTGCACCCCTGTGTGCCCAGCCAATAGCCGGTGTCGCGTCGTTCACGCCGCACCGTCCGGCTCTCAAGGACCTTTTATCGTCATCCAACTTCTGATCGATATCCAAGAGCGGCGTATCGCCCTCGCCATCAAGATTTTCAAATGCGTATGCACCTCGAAAATCCCAATGAAACACTGAACTACAACGTCTTTTCGACAGGTCTCTCATGACCGCGTAAGAGTTGTATCGGACGATAAAACAAGCACGCCCCGGGCGCTGTTTTGCACTCCCTCGAACCTATCATGCGCGGCGATTTGAAGCCCCCTTCCAGAGGGGACATCGCTACACAAAAAATGATATCGAGAGGGAATCACCATGGGCAAGCCGGCAGCAAGGCTGGGAGATCTGACGAAGTCCGGAGGGCCGATCACGCAGGGATCGCTGACCGTGCTGATCGGCTCGCAAGGCGGCATCGCCTGCTCTACCTGCCCGGGCGGCAAGGCCATCGGCAGCCCCGTCAACCCCACGCTGGGCGCCAAAGTGCTGGTGGGCACGGAAGACCTGGACTTTGCCTTGCCCGGCCCCATGCCGCTGGTGTGGCAGCGGCAGTACAGCAGCTACGTCAACGCAGAGCACGGCAGCGACTGCGGGCTGCTGGGCTACGGCTGGAAGCTGCCGCACGAGCTGAGCATCGAGCTCAAAGCCACACAGACCCTGCTGCGCGATGCGGGCGGGCGGGTCATCACGTTCGACGAAGCGCTGGAGCCGGGCCAGAGCCTGCACAGCGACAGCGAAGGGCTGCTGCTGATGCGCGGAGGCGGCATGGGGGTGGCGCAGGCCTTGTCTGCTCTGGCTGGTAATACCGAGAATCCTCCCGTTCCCACTACCGGCGCCAACCCTTACCCCAACACCGCAGAAGAACTCCTGCCCTGGCACCGGCAACAGCGCTGGGCCCACGTACCTGCCGCCGCCAAGGCCGACCCCAACTACCTGCTGGCAGCCACGCAGGGCGGGCGCACCGTCTGGCTCTTCAAGGTGCAAGCCGAGGGCTCTTCCAAAGGTTTCTGCCGGCTCATCGGCCTGATGGACGCCTACGGGCGCAGCCAGCACTACCAGCACGACGAGCGCGGACGCCTGCAAGGCATCACCGACGGGGCGGGCCGGCGCTATGCGCTCCTGTACAACCGGCCCAGCAGCGCAGCGACAGCCGCAGACGCAGGAACCGCCCCTGTCCCCACGCAAACCCTGGCAGGCCTGAACCCCGACAGCGGCCTGCGCCTGATCGGCGTGGATTGCACCTACAACCCGCACGACCCCGAGCATGCGGGTTCTGGCTCAGGCTCAGGCTCCGGTGCTGGCGCACAGCGGCACGACCCCATCCCCCTGGTGCGCTACCACTACAGCCCCCTGGGCGACCTCATCGCCGTGCACGCCCGCGACGGCCGGCGCACCCGCCAGTTCACCTACGACAGCGCCCACCGCATGGTCGCCCACCGGGTGGGCAGCGGCCCCGAGCACACCTACGTCTACGAAGACCAGCGCCAAGACCAGAAAGTCGCTGACGCCAGTGGCAACCCGCCACCCCGCCCCGGCGCCCGCGTGGCCGAGCACCACAACGAAGAAGGCCTGAGCTACTACTTCGACTACGAAGATGCCCACCCCCAGGACCCCCGGGCCGCCAGCTGCACCACCGTGCGCGACAGCCTGGGGCGCGTGACCCGGTACCACCACGAAGGCACCGGCGGCCTCAAACGCATCACCCGCGAGGTGCAACCGGACGGCAGCGAAGCACACTACCAGTACGACAGCGCAGGCCGGCGCATTGCCGCCACCGACGCCCTGGGGCGCACCACCCACTGGCGCTACGACGGCCAGGGCCACCTGCTCGGGGTGCAAGGGCCCGACGGCCGCAGCAGCCAGCAGCGCTGGGGCCTGCCCGGCACCGCCGCCGACGGCCTGCTGCTGCACAGCACCAGCGCCAGCGGCATCCACACCCACTACGAATACGACCCCTGGGCCCGCCTGGTACAGACCACCGTGGTGGCAGGCGACATCGCCCTCACCACCCACCTGGAATACCCGAGCGGGCCGCCCCACGCCGCCGCAGGCAACGCCCGCGCCTGGGTGGACCAGCCCATTGCGCTGATCGATGCCCAGGGCGGGCGCAAGACCCTGGGCTACAACGCCGTCGGCCAGCTTGCGAGCTACACCGACTGCTCGGGCCACACCAGCCGCTGGCTGCACGACGCCTTTGGCGAGCTCATCGAAGAGACCGATGCCCTGGGTCAACGCATACGCCACCAGCGCGATGCTATGGGGCGACTGCAGCAGACGACCCAGGCGGACGGCACGCTGGTGCAATACCGCTGGGGCAGCAACGAACAAGTCCAGGCCATCACCCTCGGAGCGCTGGCCAGCCCGGGACCAAGCTCACCCAGTACATCGGTACAGACCACCACCATCACCTATGAGCACGACCTGTGGGGCCGCGTCACCGCGCAGACCCAGGCGGGCGCAAGCCTGCACCTGCGCTACGACGTGGCCGGGCGCCTGACCGAGCTGATCAACGAGAACCATGCAGTTACCCGCTTCGCCTACGACAGCCAGGACCGGCTGGTTAAGGAAACAGGGTTCGATGGGCGCAGCCAGAGCTACCGGTATGACGCGGCGGGCCAGCTGATCGAGAAGACCGATGCGCAGGACAGTGGCATGGGCGCACAAAGCCAGGGCACAACAGAAAGCCAGGGCACGGTGCGCAGCCGCTACCACTACGACAGCGCAGGGCGGCTGATCTACCGCGTCACCGGCAAAGTGGATGCAGCAGCCGCACATTCAAAGTTAGCAACACCGGCAAATCAACGCACCCCAGACACCAACCTGCAGATCCACCAGTTCGGCTACAGCGACAGCGGGGAGCTCCTGGACACCCAGGGCTGGGAGCTGGACGGGCTCGATCGGCCCGAACACTGCGATGCACCCGCTACTGCGCCCGCCGAGCTGATCGCTGCCTGGCTGGAGATCAACACCCATCAGCTTCACAGTGCCCTGAGCCAACAGCACGACGCCCAAACTCTGGCGAGCAGTCCCCTGCTGCAAAGCCTGCAAGCCGACCGGCTGCACAAAACCAGCCGTGTAGACCTGCAGCGCGATGCCCTGGGGCGCCCCACTGGCGAGGTGCAAACGCTGTACGGCAACTCCAGCGGCAAGACCGCCATCGAATTCGAGCACCGCATCCACCACCGCCTGGGCGCCCTGGGGCAACGCGAATCGAGCGAACTGCAGGGTATCGGCCAGCTCGACTGGCTCAGCTACGGCTCGGGCCATGTGCACGGCGTGCTGCTCAACCAGATGCCCCTGTTGGCGCTAGAGCGCGACAAGCTGCACCGCGAAGTGGGCCGCACCCTGCACCTGCTGCCCGGCGAGATGGCCAGCACAGCGCCCACCCAGAGCCGCCAGCTCGATCCCCTGGGGCGCCTGCTGCACCAGCGCTGGCAGGGCCTGCCCGGACCCGGCAGCGCCCCCGCCAGCGCAGCGCCCCTTATCGGCGGCCTGCGGCAACGCCGCTACACCTACGACAGCCTAGGCCAGCTCGTGGGCATCCAGACCCCGACCCACGCAGACGCGTACCAGTATGACGCCCGCCAGCGCCTGACCGGGCAGCGCAGCGCCAGCGCCCAGGGCGAGCAGCAAGCGCGCTGGAGGCTCGACGCGGCGGGCAACCGGCTGCCCGACCCAGTACCCAGCAAGCACCCGGGCGGCAACACCGCCGCCGGCGCCGACTGGACCGCCCAGGTCCAGCAGCACCTGCACGACCCGCGGTTTAACTTGTTGCAGCCTCAACCCACCACAGACAACCCTGCCACAGAGCACGTGGAACGCTGGCCGGACAACCGCATCGGCTGGAGCCAGGGGGCAGGTGACGAAGGCGCCACCCACTACGGCTACGACGACTGGGGCAACCGCACCGACGCCCGGCATGGCGACGGGAGCACCACCACCTTGCACTACGACGCCCTGCACCAATTGCGGCAGGTTCTCCAAACCAATGCCCAAGGACAGGTGAAAAGCAAAACCACGTACCGCTACGACGCGTTCGGACGGCGAGTGAGCAAGACACACCAAGACACCGGCAAGGACAGCCAGAACACACACTACGGCTGGGATGGCGACAGGCTTGTGCACACCCAGTCCCACGGGCAGATCCAACACACGGTGTATGAGCCGAGCAGCTTTGTGCCGCTGCTGCAGATCCAGCGCAGTCAGCAAGGCCACACCGACCCCGTCAAAACCCTGCTGGACCTGACCGGCAGCGGCGACTCAGAGCAAGAACTGCAGCATGGCGACAGAGAGATGCTGCACCAGGCCCTGAACGAAGTGCTGCAGCCTGGCTATCAACTGTCCGCCTTGCTGCCGCAGGACATGCGAAGCCAAGTGCAGGCATCCCTGCAACTCATCAAGGACACACAAGCCCATACCGAGGATGCCCACCCGCTGACCATCCGGCACATCCTGACGGACCACCTGGGCACACCCATTGCGCTGGTGAATGCCAACGGGCAAGAGGCCGGACAGGTGAGCTGGGCGGCCCGGTACGGCGCCTGGGGGGAGATCGAACAGGAATACAACCCCCACCGCATCCATCAACCCATCCGCTTGCAGGGGCAGCAGCTTGATCAGGAGACGGGGCTGCACTACAACCGGTTCAGGTACTACGACCCAAGGGTGGGACAGTATGTGAGCCAGGATCCTATTGGGTTGATCGGAGGACTAAATACGATAGCTTACCCAAGGGATCCTTTGAGTTCTGTAGATCCTCTAGGCCTCAATCCAATGGGCGCGCCTTCCAAAGGCCCCGATATTGGAACAGCAAAAGGCATATTCGATAAAATCTCTGACGCTCTTGATTGGAAGGAGAACAAAGAAATTGGGCGTCAAGTGAAAATTGATCAAAATACGCTGATGTGTAAGGCAGAAAAAGAAATTGCAGATAAAGTCGATAGAGATGAGCTTACCCCTGAAGCAGCTAAATTGGCTTTGGCTGCAAAAGAGACCTCAATCTATGCCGCTGGTCCGGTGTCGGCAGCTGTGGAAAGTGCGTCAGATGGCCCAATCGCCAAGTCCGCAAAAGCTCTGGGATACGCAACGGCACCTGCAAAAAATTGTGCTGCTTTATTGGCTCCTCCAAGTGCACCAACAATTGAATTTTTCAAATAATGACGAAATTTAATGCATTTTTCTTTGTGAGTTTTTTTGTTTGGATTGTAGGTGTGGCAGCCATTGTTTTTGGTAGTGAGAAAACGTTCTTGGTTTCATGGGTAATGCAAATAGTTGGCATTTGGGCAATCGGCTGGATTTTTCTAATGTTAATTTCAAGAAAAATACTTAATATATATAAATTGAATAAGCAGAATTTTAGGATTGCAGTATTTGCAGTTATTTTTTGTTTTTACCTGATATTCCCTGCGGGAACTATGTTGGAAATCATTCTTTATAATTTTGGTTGGCAGGAGTGTTTTCATAATTTGAAGGGGCTTGAAAAGCCTGCTTTGAGCAGGTTTTTTAAGATGATTGCTATTGATGCTTTAAATATTTCTGTGTCGATATTTGTCAGTACATTTTTAATCCTACTGATTTCAAAATTGACATCCAAATATGGCAATATTGCAGAAACCTAATTGTTGCGACATGAGCCCTATCTAGCCCAACACAAAGGGACATGTATGCGACGGCTGACCTGCCAACGGTCAGTTCAAGCAGTCTCGAACTTCCACCTGTTCAGGTGATCAGCGAACTGCAGGGCATCGGCCAGCTCGACTGGCTCAGCTACGGCTCGGGCCATGTGCACGGCGTGCTGCTCAACCAGATGCCCCTGTTGGCGCTAGAGCGCGACAAGCTGCACCGCGAAGTGGGCCGCACCCTGCACCTGCTGCCCGGCGAGATGGCCAGCACAGCGCCCACCCAGAGCCGCCAGCTCGATCCCCTGGGGCGCCTGCTGCACCAGCGCTGGCAAGGCCTGCCCGGACAAAGCAGCGCGCCCTCCAGCGCAGCGCCCCTCATCGGTGGCCTGCGGCAACGCCGCTACACCTACGACAGCCTGGGCCAGCTGGTGGGCATCCAGACCCCGACCCACGCAGACGCGTACCAGTACGACGCCCGCCAACGGCTGACCGGGCAGCACAGCGCAAGCGCCCAGGGCGAGCAGCAAGCGCGCTGGAGACTGGACCCGGCGGGCAACCGGCTGCCTGACCCAGTGCCCGGCAAGAACTCGGGCGGCAACACCGCTACCGGCGCAGACTGGACCGCCTAGGTCCGGCAGCACCTGCACGACCCACGCTTTAACTTGCTGCAGCCCCAACCTACCACGGACAACCCTGCCACAGAGCACGTGGAGCGCTGGCAAGACAACCGCATCGGCTGGAGCCAGGGCGCAGATGATGAAGGCGCCATCCACTACCGGTATGACGACTGGGGCAACCGCACGGAGGCGCGCCACGGCGATGGCAGCACCACCGCCCTGCATTACGACGGCCTGCACCAACTCAGGCAAGTCACACGGATCGACCCGCAAGGACAGGTGCAAAGCAAAACCACCTACCGTTACGACGCGTTCGGACGCAGGGTGAGCAAGACACACCAACAGACTGACGAGGAAAGCCAAGCCACCCACTACGGCTGGGATGGGGACCGGCTGGTGCACACCCAATCCCACGGCCATATCCAGCACACGGTGTACGAGCCGGGCAGCTTTGTGCCGCTGCTGCAGATCGAGCGCCACAAAGATGGGCAGACCAACCCCGTCAAAACCTTGCTGGCCCTGGCCGGCAGCGGCGACGCACAAGCGCAAGAACCAGAGCTGCAGCAATGCGACCAAGAGATGCTGCACCAAGCGCTGAAGGAGGTCCTGCAACCGGGCTACCAGCTGTCCGCCTTGCTGCCGCAGGAGATGCGAAGCCAAGTGCAAGAGTCGCTGCAGCTCATCAAGGACACCCAAGCCCACATCGAAGATACCCACCCGCTGACCATCCGGCACTTCGTGACGGACCACTTGGGCACACCCATTGCGCTGGTGGACGCCAACGGACAAGAGGCTGGACAGGTGAGCTGGGCGGCCCGGTACGGTGCCTGGGGGGAGATCGAGCAGGAGTACAACCCCCGCTGCATACATCAACCCATTCGCTTGCAGGGGCAGCAACTTGATGCGGAGACCGGGCTGCATTACAACCGGTTCCGCTACTACGACCCAGGGGTGGGACGGTATGTGACTCAGGATCCCATAGGATTACAAGGAGGAATTAATAATTTTTCATATGCGGCGAGTAATCCACTAAAGTATGCTGATGCTCTTGGCCTGTGCCCCTGTGGCAGTCCTACTGATTTGATCAATAGCGCGCGCTTGGATAAACGCGACTGGAGTCAACAGGCTGACAGGCGCGATATCAATAGTGGCTTTGGTTCAGGCACTTATAAATGCAATCTTTTTGCGGACACCCAATATGAGAATTCAGGCTATAGCCTGCCTAATATGGGTGGAAGTCCGCTATCCCGACTTCTTGAAAAATACCCGCCTGGTGCTGGCGAACTCTCAAAGCCTGGCTATCAAGTGCCCGGATGGCCTACTGTGTCAGGACCTGCCCAACCTGGCGACTTGGTCGCTTCTGGTGGGCACGTGGGAATCGCCACAAGTTCAACCACGACCATCTCGGCTTCTCCCAGTGGAGTCATCGAAAACAAATGGGGTTTCAGACCTGACCAACAAAGCGTTATTCGGAGGTGTACGTGCGCAAAGTAATTCTGATATTTTTAAGCATTTTCTTTGCAATTTCGTCAATTGCTTTAATAACATATTATTATACAAAAGATGCCTATTACTCAGTGGGCCGCAATGATGGCCTGATCGAAGCAAATGCAGGCACGCTAAAACGTTTGGCGGAAATTGTAAAGGTAATTCCTGCATGTACTGAGGAGCAACAAAGAGAGGGTCAAAACGTCGTTGCGATAAAGGCAGAAGCCGTACATGCCGTTTATAAAGGTTCTGCGACGATTACACTTTGCCTGGCACATTAGAGTGAATGATTTCCGGTATTTATTGAGTCGATGTTGTATCAAGCGATATTCGAATCGGCTGGATTGAGATCCGCATGCCCAGCCAGCATCCATGCGGGTTTGTTCCGAGCGGGGCTGGATGTATCCAGCAGTAACCTGCCATGGCGCGGCCTTCTCTGCCGCAGACAAAGGCTGTCGATGACCATTGCAAGAAAACTGGCCTTACTGGTCTTGAGCGCCATCCTGGGCATCGTGGTGATGACGGCGTGGTTCCTGGTCTCCGAGCGCAGGCTCATCCTGGAGGAGCGCCAGACCGGCGTGCGCCAGGTGGTGGAGGCCGCGCACGGCATCGCCACGCACTTTCATGAGCTGAGCACCAAGGGCGGCATGCCGGACGACGAGGCCCGCAAGCGCGCGGCGGCCGCCATCCAGGCGGTGCGCTACAGCGGCAACGAGTACGTGTGGATCAACGACATGCACCCGCGCATGGTGATGCACCCGGTGCGCCCCGAACTCAACGGCCAGGACCTGACGGCCAACAAGGACCCCAACGGCAAGCAGCTGTTCGTGGACTTTGTGCGCACGGTGCAGGCCAACGGCTCGGGGTTCGTGCCCTACCTGTGGCCCAAGGCGGGCAGCGACAAGCCGGTGGAAAAGACGTCGTACGTCAAAGGCTTTGCGCCCTGGGGCTGGGTAATCGGCTCGGGCGTGTACATCGACACCGTGGATGCGGCCATCTATAAGCGCGCGCTGGGCTTTGGCGCCATCGCACTGGCGCTGGGCGCGGCGCTGCTGGTGGTGGGCACGCTGATCTCGCGCAACCTGCTGCGCCAACTGGGCGGCGAGCCTGGCTATGCCCGCACCATCGCGCGCAGCATCTCCGAGGGCGACCTGTCGGTGGACGTGAACACCCGCACGGGCGACCAGTCGAGCCTGATGCTGGACATGCAGGCCATGCGCGATAGCCTGCACCGCATCGTGCAGCGGGTGCGCGAGGGCACAGAGCACATCGCCAGTGCATCGCGCGAAATCGCCCTGGGCAACCACGACCTGTCCGGCCGCACCGAGTCGCAGGCCAGCGCGCTGGAGCAAACGGCCGCGTCGATGGAAGAGATGACGTCCAACGTGAAGCAGAACGCCGACAACGCGCGCCAGGCCAGCGTGCTGGCGCAGTCGGCCTCCGAGGTGGCGCGCCAGGGCGGCGCGGTGGTCGAAAAAGTGGTGCAGACCATGGGCTCCATCGACGCGTCGTCGCGCAAGGTGTCGGACATTACCGGGGTGATCGAGGGCATCGCATTCCAAACCAACATCCTGGCGCTGAACGCCGCGGTGGAGGCCGCGCGCGCAGGCGAACAGGGCCGGGGCTTTGCGGTGGTGGCCAGCGAGGTGCGCAGCCTGGCGCAGCGCTCGTCCGAGGCGGCCAAGGAGATCAAGGCGCTCATCAGCCGGTCGGCCGAAGAGGTCAAGCAGGGCACCCAGCTGGCCCACGAGGCCGGCACCACCATGCAGAACGTGGTGGACAGCGTGCAGCGCGTGTCGTCGGTGATCGAAGAGATCAGCCAGGCCAGCCGCGAGCAGACCGACGGCATCGAGCAGATCAACCAAGCCGTGGCGCAGATGGACCAGGGCACGCAGCAGAACGCGGCGCTGGTCGAGGAAGCCACCGCGGCGGCTGCCGCGCTGCAGCAGCAGGCGAACGACCTGCAGCAGGTGGTGGCGGCCTTTCAGCTGCAGGCAGAACACGGTGGCAGTCCTGGGGCGCCCGCCCTGCCCGCTGCGGGAGCGCCGCGCCAGTTGCGGTGAACGGAGGGCTTGAGGGCAAGCGTGTCTCGATCGGGGATGCGTTGCAGCGTTGCCCGCCCGGTCACTGCGCTGCCCTGGCCTGCCCTGGCTTAACCTGCCCGGCCCAGCATGGACACAGACAAGCCATCAAGCCACGCATCGCGCAAGGCACCAACCGCCTCTTGCTATTAAAAATATAGCTATCAGCGCTTACCTATCAAGCGGTAGGCGCTCTTTTTTATCAAACTTTTCTGCGATCGAACTGTTTGGCGACAAAGGCCCAGATCAGGGCTGAGGCATCGGGCCCCACCGGGTCGCTGTACGGCTGGTCGGCCGCGCCGCCGCTCCACGCATGGGCCAGCCCCACCACTTCACGCAGGGCCACCACGGTGCGTCCGCGGGCCTTGAATTCGGTGACCTGCGTGGCATGCCTTTGGCCGCGCTGCAGGGTGCGCGCCGCCCCGGGACGTGCGCCCAGTTTCTCGGCCCACAGCGCCGCCGTGGCCGTGGCGTTGCGCACCGACACCACGTTGTCGGCATCGCCATGCAACAACAACAAAGGGGGCAGTACGGCCGGCACCGCAACAGCTGCGGCCGCCGTGGTGCGGGCCACCTTGGCAGGGCGGGCCATGGCTGGCCGTGCGCGCCCGGCGGGCGCTGCAGCCACGGGGGGCAGGGCCCCCGTCACGGGCTCCGGCAGCTGCGCCTCGCGCCGCCCGCCCATCGCCGCCATGGCAGTGGCCGCGGACTCCGCCGTACCCGGAGCCACGCCCGAGTGCATGGCGACGGCGCAGAACCGGTGCGGGTAGGTGGCCGCCATCAGCACCGCCATGCTCGCACCCGCTGACAAACCGGCCACGGCCACGCGCGAGAGATCCACGGGGTGGCGGCTCGCCACTTTGTCGACGGCAGCCAGGAGCGTGGCTGCTTCGGCCTCGGCCTTGCCGCTGCGGCGCTCGAACCAGTTCCAGCAGCCATGCGCATTAGCCACGCGCTCTTGCTCGGGGTACAGCACCAGAAAGCGCTCGCGCGCGGCCAGCCGGTTCATGCGCGACGACACGGCCAGGTCGCGCCCCGTCTGGCCGCAGCCGTGAAGCATCACCAGGAGCGGAAAGGTCTCGCCAGGCCGCGCCACCAGCCCTGGCGGCACGAAGAGGTGGTAGCGACGCGCCCCGGCTGGCCCCGGCGCCACGCCGGCCAGCCATTCGCCCCGCACTGCAGGCACGCGGGGCTTGCGGGCGCGGCTGGTGGCACTGCGGGGGGCTGCGGGTGCGAGCGCCGATGCCACAGCTGCTGCACGCAGGGGTGCCACCACCTTGACCACCTTCTTCTTGGGCGTGCGCACCGGCCCCGTGGCGCGCACCAGGGCCTTGAGGTTGCGCTGGTACGCCCGCGTCAGCGCTGACAGGGAGAACATGCGTGAACGTCGGGCCATGGGTGTGGATGAAGCGGTAGAGGCAGTGGCAGAGGCGGTGTCGGGGAGTCCCCGGTGAAGAGCACGCTGCAGAAAGACGTGATCGACAGATAAGGGAAAACCCTAGCCACCTTAACAGCATCTCGGGCCCTGCGCGCATCGACTATTAATTTGATAGCTGTCAGCGCTTTCCAGGTAAGCGGTAGAGGCCATTTTTTGCCATATTCCAAGTCCTTCAACTGCGCTGTGGACGGTGGCGCGCGACCGGTCTGCCCATCGGGCCTGCGGGATGTCCCAAATTGATCGAAACATGTCCCACGGGGTTCGGACTTGCTCCTGCAGGCCAGGCACCATTGGCGCCATGCCTTGAACGATGGCATCCGCCCGGTCTCACTGCGATGTCCCATAGTGATGGCACCGTGATGACGCAGGACGGATGCCCGATGGATCACCCAGAAACCTACACACCAGGACCCACCGCCATGCGCACCACCGTCTGTGAACTCCCCCACCTCCCCGCACTGCTCGACCCCGCCTGGGCGGCGCTGTGCGCGCACACCCATGCCGAGCAGTCGGCGCTGGTGCTGCTGCCCGAGTTCGCGTTCGTAGAGCCCGTGTGGGAGACCCTGCCCCCGGACCCCGCCCGCTGGGATGCCGCCGTGGCACTGAGCGATGCGTGGCAGGAGCGCCTACACGAACTGGGCGCCGACTGGGTGGTGAGCGCGCGCCCTGTCACGGTGGACGGGCGTCGCCTCAACGAAGGTTTTGCCTGGTCGCGCCTGGGCGGCTACACGCCGCTGCGGCGCAAGTTCCACCTGCCCGACGAGCCGGGCGGCTGGGAGGCGCACTGGTTCGAGCGCGGCGACGCTGCCTTTCCCCGCTTTAACGCCGGGGCGCTCGCGTTCGGGCTCAACATCTGTTCCGAACTCTGGGCGCTGGACACCTACGGCGACTATGCCGCGCTGGGCGGCCTGCAGGCCATCCTCTCGCCCCGCGCCACAGCCGCCGCCACCACCGCAAAGTGGCTGGCCGTGGGCACCGTGGCCGCCGCACGCACCGGGGCGTACAGCCTGTCGTCCAACCGCGTGGACACCGCCGCCGGCACCTACGGCGGCGCAGGCTGGGTCATCAGCCCCGACGGTGTGCTGCTGGCGCGCACCTCGCCCGCACAGCCCTTTTGCACGGTCGACCTGGACCTGCAGGCCCCGGCCGCCGCGCAGGCCACCTACCCGCGCTACGTCTTTTCTTCGACTTCACCACAGCCATGACCTCAATCACTGCAGCTCCGCACCCCCTGAACATCGCCATCCTCGTCTTCGACGAGGTGGAAGCGCTGGACCTGGGTGGCCCCTACGAAGTGTTCACCACCGCCACCCGCATGCAGCAGCGCCTGCAGCCCGGCGCACCCGCGCCGTTTGCCGTGCAGTGCGTGGCCCGCAGCCTGGCGCCCGTGCAGGCGCGCGCCGGCCTGCGCGTGCTGCCGGACGCCGACTTCACCACCGCCACGGCGCCCGACGTGCTCATCGTGCCCGGCGGCGTGGTGGATGCCGCCGCAGCCTGCGCCCAGACCCGTGCCTGGGTGGCGCAGGCGGCGCGCGGCGCGCAGATCACGGCGTCGGTGTGCACCGGCGCGTTCATCCTGGCGGCGGCCGGCGTGGTCACCGACGGACCTGTGACCACGCACTGGGAAGACATTGCCGACCTGCGCGCGCAGTTTCCAGCGCTCGACGTGCGGGAGAATGTGCGCTGGGTGGACCGGGGCGCCCTGGTCACATCGGCCGGCATCAGCGCGGGCATCGACATGAGCCTGCACCTGGTGACGCGCCTGGTGAGCGAGGCGCTGTCAAAGCGCACTGCCCGCCAATTGGACACGCCATGGAACCCGCAGCCCTGACCCCACCCACCCCCATCCACGTCTACTTCGCCCTGCTGCCCGGCAGCCTGGTGCTGGACTGGGCGGGCCCGGCCGAGGCACTGCGCATCGCCAACCAGACCTTGCGCGCGCGCGGCTTGCCCGAGCGATTCGTGCAGCACTTCGTGAGCCCCACGCCCGAGTCACTCTCGTCGGTGGGGGTCGCGATCAGCGGGCTGGCACCGCTGCCCGACACGCTGCCCAGCCCGGCGTGGGTGGTGCTGGTCGGCCTGGTCGGCCAGCGCATCGACGTGAGCGGCCACGAGGCCCAGGCGCTGCTGCACTGGCTGCGCGGCCTGCGCTTGGCGGTCGGGCAGCTGGAGCTGGTGACCGTGTGCGCGGGTGCCGTGCTGGCGGCGCACGCGGGGCTGCTGACCGGGCGGCACGCCACCACGCACCATCTGCACCTGGACGAGCTGGCCGAGGTGGACCCGCGCTGCGACGTGGCCGCCAACCGCGTGTTCGTGACCGACGGACCGGTGTACACCAGCGCGGGCGTCACCACCGGCATCGACCTGCTGCTGCACCGCATTTCGGACCTTTGCGGCCCCACGGTGGCGGTGCAGGTGGCGCAGGCCATGGTCATCGTGCTGCGCCGCGGGCCGGACGACCCGCAGTTCTCGCCGTTTCTGCACCACCGCAACCACCTGCACGCCGCCCTGCACCGCGTGCAGGACGCCGTGGGCCAGCAGCCGCAGGCCGAGTGGAGCGTGCCCGCCATGGCCGAGGTGGCGCACACGTCGCCGCGGCACCTCACGCGGCTGTTTCTGGAGCATGCGGGCATCGCCCCGCTGGCCTACCTGCGCCGCATCCGCCTGGCCACGGCCGAGGCGGCGCTGCAGTCCGGGCGCAACGTGACGCAGGCGGCGCAGATGGCGGGCTTCAGCTCCGACACGCAGCTGCGCCGCGCCTGGCACCAGTTCGGCCGGGGCGGCACGCCCTCCCAGGGCGCGGGCCGGGGTCAACCCCACTGACCCACCGGGTGCCCGCGCAGTGGCCGCAGCCACGGCCATAATTGGCGCCATCGCGACTGCTGCCCCCACACCGCCATGAAAGAGCCCCCTCGCCCCGCCAACGAGGATGACCGCCTGCAGGCCCTGCGCCAGCTGCTGATCCTGGACACGCCGCCCGAAGAACGCTTCGACCGGCTCACGGCCTTTGCTGCCGAAGAGTTCGACATGCCCATCGTGCTGCTGTCGCTCATCGACGCAGACCGGCAGTGGTTCAAGGCCCGAGTCGGGCTGGACGTGTGCGAGACCGGGCGCGGCATCTCGTTCTGCGGCCACGCCATCCTGCAGGACGAGACCCTGGTCGTGCCAGACGTGGCGCTGGACGACCGCTTTGCCGACAACCCCCTGGTCACCGGCGAGCCGCACATCCAGTTCTACGCGGGTGCGCCGCTCAAGATGCCGGGCGGGCAGAACATCGGCACGCTGTGCCTCATCGACCGCACACCGCGCCAGCTGGACGAGGTGGACCTGGCCATCCTGGGCTCACTGCGCGACCTGGCCGTGGAAGAGCTGGTGCGACGCGCCAGCGAGGAGAACGCCGCATGAGCCAAAGCCCGCAATCGCAAGACATCCTGCTGGTCGAGCCCAGTTCGCTGACCGGCAGCATCATCGTGGCCACCGCGCGCCAGCTGAATTTGCCGCCGGTGCGCCAGGTCAACAGCGTGCGCAATGCGCAGCAGCAGTTGACGAACAAAGGCTTCTCGGGCGTCATCGTGTCGCTGGATGAGGTGGCCGAAGCGGTGGCCCTGCTGGAGCGGGTGCGCAGCGCCCAGTTCGCGGTGGACGCCCAGGTGCCGGTGGCCGTCACCACCGATCAGGTCGACGCCTCCACCGCCGTGCAGATGAAGGCCCTGCAGGTGCGGCGCGTGCTGCTCAAGCCCTTCAAGGTGCGGGATGTGATCTCGACGATCCTGATGCTCAGGGCTGCGGCGTAGCGCGCACTGGACTTTGCCCTTTTTAGGGCTCTACCGCTGGGTGAACAATCGGTAGATGCTATAAAAATAGTAGCTCCGCGATAGATTGCTGGACACGCAACTGGCCGACCTGCCGATCTGCCAACTGGCGAGCTAGCCAACTTGCAAAGCAATCAACAGGTCAAGCAGTCGAGCCGGCTATCGAGCCATACAGCGGGCACTCAGGCAGCCGGCCAACTGGAATCACCCACCGCCCGCCGCTCAATTGCCTGAGCCAGGCGCCTTAGTACACCTCTGGCACGTACATCGACGCAGGCACGGGCTGGCGCAGGTATTCGGGGTTGCGCACGCGCTCGGGCAGCACCACGGTGGGGTGCGGCACCTCTTCATACGGCATCTGCGACAGCAGGTGCGCGATGCAGTTCAGCCGCGCCTTTTTCTTGTCGACGGCCTGCACCACCCACCAGGGGGCTTCGGGGATGTGGGTGCGCTCGAGCATGGTTTCCTTTGCCTTGGTGTAGGCCTCCCAGCGCACGCGGCTCTCCAGGTCCATGGGGCTCAATTTCCACTGCTTCAAAGGGTCGTGGATGCGGCCCAGAAAGCGCAGGTGCTGCTCCTCGTCGGTGATGGAGAACCAGTATTTGATGAGGCGGATGCCCGAGCGCACGAGCATCTTCTCGAACTCGGGCACGGTGCGGAAGAACTCTTCGTACTCGTCGTCCGAGCAAAAGCCCATCACGCGCTCCACGCCGGCGCGGTTGTACCAGCTGCGGTCGAACAGCACCATCTCGCCCGCAGCGGGCAGGTGTGCCACGTAGCGCTGAAAGTACCACTGCGTACGCTCGCGGTCGTTCGGTGCGGGCAGCGCCGCCACGCGGGCCACGCGGGGGTTCAGGCGCTGGGTGATGCGCTTGATCACGCCGCCCTTGCCCGCGGCGTCGCGCCCCTCGAACAGGATCACCACCTTCTCGCGGCTGTGCTGTACCCAGTCCTGCAGCTTGACCAGTTCGCCCTGCAGGCGGAACAGTTCCTTGAAATACTGCTGGCGGGCGAGCTTGTCGGCGGCCGTGGGCGCGCCGATGTCGTCCACCTCGCGGTCTTCGATCTCCAGCTCCAGTTCTTCGTCGTAGCTGTCGATCAGGTCGTTGGCGATGCGCTGCATCAGTTCCTGGGTGTCGAGGGCGTTGTTGTAGAGCATGGGCGTCAGGGTCTTCACACAAAGAGCGCCATGGTGTCTTCGGCTGGTGACGCTGTCGTGACAGTTGAATGACAACCGCGTGATTTGTCACGGCAGCGTCACAACTGCGCACCATCATGCACGTCCGTGCCCACCCCTGCAACCCCCGCTCCCCCCAGCCCGCCTGTTCCGGGCGCCCTTCACGCCAGCCTCAACTACGGCGGCGATGCCGCAGGTCTCATCTGCGGCTATCTGCTGGGCGACGACGCCCTGCCGCGCGAGGTGGACTCCGTGCAAGCCGCCCAGTGGCTGGCCTTGCAGGCGCAGGGCACCGCTGCCGCAGCCCCGGGCGAGTTCCTGTGGCTGCATTTCAACCTGAGCCAGGCCCAGGCCGTGCGCTGGATGGAGCGGCACGCCAACTTGCCCGAAGCGTTCTTCGACGCGCTCAAGGACCGCTCGGTCTCCACCCGCATCGAGCGCGACGACGACACGCTGATCGCGGTGCTCAACGATGCGCACTTCGACTTCGCGTTCGAGCCTTCGGACATCGCCACGCTGTGGACCAGCGTGGCGCCGCACCTGATGGTGACGGGGCGCACGCGCCCCCTGCGGTCGGTGGATGCCTTGCGCACGGCGGTGCGCAGCGGGCAGGCGCCGCGCTCCAGCGTGGGGCTGCTGGCCGAGCTGATGCGCACGCAGGCGTCGGGCCTGGTGAACATCGTGCGTGGCGTGACGCAGCGCATCGACGATGTGGAAGACGCACTGCTGGCAGGCCGCCTGGACCACAAGCGCGCCCGCCTGGGCGTGCTGCGGCGGCTGCTGGTACGCCTGCAGCGGCTGCTGGCGCCGGAGCCTGCGGCGCTCTTTCGGCTGCTGCAGCACCCGCCCGCCTGGATGGGGGCGGACGACGCGCAGGAGCTGCGCGACTCGACCGAAGAGTTCTCGGTGGTACTGCGCGACATGCAGGGGCTGCAGGAGCGCATCAAGCTGCTGCAGGAAGAGATTGCTGCCAGCGTACAGGAGGCCAACAGCCGCAGCCTGTTCGTGCTGACGGTGGTCACGGTGCTGGCCCTGCCCATCAACATCCTGGCGGGCCTGTTCGGCATGAACGTGGGCGGCGTGCCGCTGGCGGACGAGCCGCACGGCTTCTGGATCATCGTGGCCGTGGTGGTGGCCTTCACGGCCGTGGCAGGCTGGCTGGCGCTGCGGGATGCGCGCGACCGGTGAGCGAAGGGTCAGCGGCCGCTGAGCTGCCGCATCAGCGCAGCGGGGCGATTGCGCGGGGCCTGTGGCCGGGCATGTCTACAATCGCGCCCCTTGCCCGCCTCCGATTCGCACTCCCCAGCCCAGCCCTGCCTGCCATGAACATCGTCGTCAACGAAGAACTCAAAGCCTATATCGAACCCCTGACCCCCGACGAGCACGAGGCCCTGGAGCGCAGCATCCTGGCCGAAGGCTGCCGCGATGCGCTGGTGCTGTGGGGCGATGTGCTGGTGGACGGCCACAACCGCTATGGCATCTGCCAAAAGCACGGCCTGCCCTTTCAGACCGTGCAGAACCCGCGTTTTCAGTCGATGGAAGACGTCCACCTGTGGATGATCGACCAGCACCTGGGGCGCCGCAGCGTGTCCGACTTCCAGCGCGGCGTGCTGGCGCTGCGCAAGCGCGAGATCATCGCGGACCGCAAGGCCCGCGCCACCACGGCGGACGAAACCACTGAGTCGGCCGCCAATGCCACAACCGATGCGTCCGCAGCCGCCCCCGAAGCGATGGCCGCACTGCCCGCGCCCGACCCGTTGAGCAGCCGCGAGGCCATCGCAAAGGCCGCCCGGCTGAGCAGCAGCCAGGTGGTGATGATCGAAAAGATCCAGAAGCAGGCCGCGCCCGAGCTGGTGGCCGCGGTGAAGTCCGGCACCATCTCCATCAACGCCGCTGCCGCCGTCGCCACGCTGCCTGCCGAGGAGCAGGTGGCCGCCGTGGCGGCGGGCAAGGACGAGCTCAAGCAGGCCGCCAAGCGCGTGCGTGAACTCAACAAGCGCAAGCCCAAGGAAGACGCCCCGTTGCCAGAGGCCGAAGGCGCTGACGCCGATACTGGTGCAGGCGCTGGCGCAGGCGCAAGCTCAGGCGCTGATGAACTGCAGGCACTGCGCCACCGCGTGGCCGAACTCACGGCTGAGAACACCGAACTGCGCCGGCAGCTGTTTCAACTGCAGGCGGCCCTGCCAGCAGACGGCGCGCCGTTCTAGGCACGGGTTTCGTTCGGCGCTGACCCCAGGGTGCCCGGCGCGCAGGCGGCAGGTCTGCCTGCCTGCGCTGCTGCAGGTCAGCCCGCGCTGCGCAAGGCGCTCAGGCGGTCGGAGATCAGGTCGATGTCAAGGCCGTCCTCGACATGGTCGAGGTAGGTTTCCAGGTCCACCACGGCCTCCGCAGTATTGCCGCGTTCGGCATGCGCCAGGCCCCGGTCGCGCCACTCACCCCAGGACTGTGGCTGCAGCACGATGAGGCGGTCCAGCACGCAGATCAGGCGCTGCCAGTCCTGCTGGGTGCGGTGCACCTCCTTCAGGTTGCGCAGCATGCGCGCAATGATGTCGCGCGGTGTGGCGGCCTGCAGGTACAGGCCCAGCGGCACGTCGTAGTCGTCCACCAGGCCGCTCTGGCGCTTGTAGGGCTCCAGCCGCTCGGACAGCTCCTCGCGGCTGAGCGACTGGCCCGAAATCGGGTCGAGCACCACCTGCCCCTTGGGCAGCAGTACCTTGACCATGAAGTGCCCCGGGAAGGCAATGCCACGCGCGTGCAGGCCCAGGCCCTGGGCCAGCTCCATCCACAGGATGGCCAGCGAGATCGGAATGCCCCGGCGCGTGCGCAGCACGGCGTTGAGGTAGCTGTTCTCGGGGTCGTAATAGTTGTTAATGTTGCCGGCAAAGCCCAGGTCGGCAAAGAAGAACTGGTTGAGCGTGCGCAGGCGCTGCAGCGCGGGCGCATCGACCGGCAGGCGGCGCTTGGTGCGCGCGAGCAACTGGTCCATGTCGCCCAGCAGCAGCTGCACGTCCATTTCGGGGTACTCGTCCTGGGCGAGGCTGGCGGCGGCTTCCAGCAGCGGAAAGTGGTCGTCGCTCTGCACCAGCGATGCAAAGTACTCGAGCGAGGTGGGCACGGAAAGACTCAGGGGCATGGCGTTGTTGTAAGTGCACCCTGCCCTGGCGTCAAGCTGCACAAACCCAGGTTTTGCCAGGCTGTTACCAGCATCACCGGCATCAGCGCCGCAGCAACTGGCGCAGCTTGAGCCCCGCCGCCCACAGCGCGCCGAAATACAGCGCGGCAGCGGCCGCCATGAGCGCCGCCAGCAGCCCTATGCGCCGCAGGGTCTGCCCCTTCATGTCCACCCAGTCGAAATGCTGCGAGCCCCAGAGCAGCAGCACGGCCAGCAAGGCGCTGGCGGCAATCACCTGCAAGGCGAACATGCCCCAGCCCGGCAGCGGCTGGTAGCTGCCGCGCCGCAGCAGGCCGATCAGCAGCCACAGCGCGTTGACCAGGGCCCCGAGGCCAATCGACAAGGCCAGGCCCGCGTGGGCGATGAAAGGCACCAGCGCGATGTTGAGCAACTGCGTGATGACCAGCACGGCAATGGCGATCTTCACGGGCGTGCGCACGTCCTGGCTGGCGTAGTAGCCGGGCGCCAGCACCTTGATGGCGACGATGCCGATCAGCCCGGCGCCGTAGCCCGACAGCGCGAGCGCAATCTGCCCCACATCGTCGTCGGTGAGCTTGCCGTAGTGGAACAGCGTGGCCACCAGCGGTGTGGAAAAGGTCAGCAGCGCCACCGCGCAGGGCACGGCCAGCAGCACCACGATGCGCAGGCCCCAGTCGAGCATGGCCGAGTACTTCTCGGCATCGCCCGCCGCCTTGGCCGCCGTGAGCTGTGGGGTGAGCACCACGCCCAGCGCCACGCCCAGCAGCGCGGTGGGGAATTCCATCAACCGGTCCGCATAGAACAGCCAGGTCACGCTGCCCGGCGCCAGGTACGAGGCGATCTGCGTGTTGATCATGAGCGAGATCTGCGCCACCCCCACGCCCAGCACCGCCGGCCCCATGAGCGTGAGCACGCGGCGCACGCTGGGGTCGGCCCAGGCGGCACGCACGGTGCCCCAGGTGACGCCGATGCGCGGCATGAGCCCCAGGCGCACCAGGGCCGGTATCTGCACGGCCAGCTGCAGCACGCCCCCCAGCATCACACCGCCGGCCATGGCGTAGATGGGCTCGATGCCGCGGGCCTCCAGCTGCGGCGCACCCAGCCAGGCCGCGGCGATCATGCACACGTTGAGCAGCACGGGCGATGCGGCGGGCACGGCGAAGTGCTTCCAGGTGTTGAGGATGCCCGCCGACAGCGCGACCATGGACATGAAGCCGATGTACGGGAACATGAAGCGCGTCATCAGCACCGCTGCGTCGTAGGCCTCGGCGTTCTGGCGCAGGCCGCTGGCCAGCGCCCATACCAGCAGCGGCGCGCCGACCACGCCCAGGATGCATACCAGCAGCAACACCCAGGCCAGGGCGGTGGCCACCGCGGAGATGAGCTTGTGCGTGGCTTCCTCGCCCTGCTGCGTCTTGGCGGTGCCCAGCACCGGCACGAAGGCCTGGCTGAACGCCCCTTCGGCAAACAGCCGCCGGAACAGGTTGGGGATGCGGAAGGCGACCTGGAAGGCGTCGGTCAGCGCGTTGGCCCCGAACATCGAGGCCATGAGCAATTGGCTCATGAGTCCCGTCACACGGGAGGCCAGGGTCAGCAGGGAAACGGTGGAGGCGGCTTTGAGCAATGACACCGCTGGAGTGTATTCCCCCTGTGCCGCTGCGCGGCTTCACCCCAGTGGGGACGCATCGGGCGGCACGGCCAAGCCCACGCCCTGGGTGCGCAGTCGATGGCGCTGCGCCGGTTTTTGAGTGCGGTGGCAGCTGAAACCCGGTCTGGGCTATAATCGCGGGCTTTGCTGGCATCATCCTCAGACTCAAGGAACTAAATCATGGCATCCGCTAAACCCAAGAAGAAGAACCCGCGCCTGGCGTCGGGCCGCAAGCGCGTCCGTCAGGACACCAAGCTGAACGCAGCCAACACCTCGCTGCGCTCCAAGTACCGTACCGCTGTCAAGAACGTCGAAAAGGCTGTTCTGGCTGGCGACAAGACCAAGGCGACCGAACTGTTCGCCAAGATGCAAGCCGTGGTGGACTCCGTGGCCGACAAGGGCATCTTCCACAAGAACAAGGCTGCTCGCGACAAGAGCCGTCTGTCTGCCAAGGTGAAGACCCTGGCTCTGGCAGCCGCTTAAAACTCATTTTCCGCCTGATTCACTTCAGGCAAACAGCCCGAACGGCATGTGCCGTTCGCCGTTTGTAACGGGTGCGCTGCCAGCAAACGAAAAAACCGCCTTCGGGCGGTTTTTTCGTTTCCGAACGTTTTGCGCCGGTTTGGCGCTCCGTATCCAAAGCCGTCGCTCCAGAATGCACGTTATCAGGCTTTACGCCAAATTATGGATTGATCATAATTATTGGAATTTCATAAAAATCCATAAACCATGACGTTCCGCCGCACCGCCCTTGCCGAGCAGATGGCCACGCAGTTGCTCAGGCCCTCGTTCCTGGACACGTCCCTGCGCTCCGGGCTGTTCCTGTCGGGCCAGCGCCGGGTGGGCAAGACCACGTTCCTCGCGACCGACCTCATCCCTGCGCTCGAGGCGCTGGGCGCCATCGTGGTCTATGTGGATTTGTGGAGCCAGCCCCAGGCCAACCCGGCGGACCTGGTGCACGAGGCCATCCGCAAGACGCTCAAGGAGCTGCAGACGCCCGGCTCGGGCATCTTGAAGCGCCTCCAACAGGTCGCCAGCGTCGAAGCCGGGGCGGCGGGGTTCAAGTTCGGCTTCAAGCTGGCCGACGTGGGCAAGGACGACGGCACCACCCTGGCCCACGCCTTCGAGGCACTGATCGACCAAGCCAGAACGGACGTGGTGCTCATCATCGACGAGGTGCAGCACGCACTGGGCAGCGCCGACGGCGACCACCTGCTGCACGCGCTCAAGGCCGCGCGCGACGCCATCAACACCCGCCCCGACACCCCTGGCTACTTCTTGTTCATCGGCACCGGCTCGCACCGCGCGCGGGTGCAGGAGCTCACGCTCAAGGGCAACCAGGCCTTCAACGGCGCGGTGACCAACGAGTTTCCGGTGCTGGGGCGGGACTTCATCGACTACGTGCTGGAGCAGGTCCGCCCGCAGCTGGGCGCCATGCTGCCTTCGGCCGACATCACCGAAGCCGCCTTTCGTAGCATGGGCAGCCGGCCCGAGGAGCTGATGAAGGCGCTGAACGTGCTGCGCAGCCTGCCCGCCGATGCCCTGCCGGACGAGCACCTGCCCACCATTGCCCAGTCGCTGGGCGCCGCAGCGGCCGATGTGGAGCTGCAGAAGGTGGAGGCCATGGGCCCGCTGGCGGAGGCGGTGTTCTCGCGCATCTGCAGCATCGGCGGCGACGTGAAGGGTGTGTTTACCGGCGAAGCGCTCAAGGCCTACGCGGTGCAGATCGGCCGCGATGTCACTGCCCAGGAGGTGCAGGGCATCATCGGCATGATGACCTCGGCCAACCTGCTCATGCGTGTGAAGCACGGCCACTACGGCGTGACGGACCCGTTCGTGGAAAAAGCCTGGATGAACAGGCTGCAGGCAGACCATTTGCTGCGCGCGGGCCCTGCGGGCAGCAACGCCCAGCGCTGAACCCCGGCGCTGCGCGGCTTCAGCCCTTGGGCGGCGGGTCGGGCAGCAGGCAGGCCTCGGCCACCTGCAGATCGTTGTCGCGTGCGAAGTTGATGACGAAATCCCAGGCCATGGGCTCGTGGTCGCGCAGGTCGCGGTGCACCACCACGCATTTCACGCCGTTCATCGTGGTGGGGATGCACCAGGGCGAATAACTCAGATGGCTGCCAGGCCGCGCTCCGCCAGGGCGAAAGCTGCTCATCACCCCGGCCAGCCGCTCGGCCCAGTCACTGGGGCGAAAGGTCTTCCCGTCGTGGGTGATGCCCTGGATGAAGACTTCTTTGGAGGAGGGGGAAACCATCGGGGGATTGGAGTGGTAGTAAGGGCGCCCCAAGGCAGGATCACTGCATGCTGCACCGCAACGCGACATTCTAACTCTTATATAAGAGCTACCCCTCTAATCCACGGCCGGCACCGGGAATCAGGCCCGGACTGCTGCCAACGCACGGCATTGCAGTAATGCGCAATCGTCAACAGCCGTTCACCGTGCTCCCCCTAGAATCGTGCTTCGCTTTCTCGGGCTTTGATCCCAACAGGGCAGCCCATTCACCGCACCGTCAGGAGATTTCTGCATGACCGCTACCACCCCGGCAGCTTCGCCCCACGTGATGAACACCTATGGCCGCGTCCCCATCGCGCTGGCCCGCGGTCAGGGCAGCCGAGTCTGGGACGTCAACGGCAAGGAATACCTGGACGGCCTGGGCGGCATCGCCGTGAACACGCTGGGCCACAACCATGCCAAGCTCGTGCCCGCGCTGCAGGACCAGCTCACCAAGCTGATCCACACCTCCAACTACTACCACGTGCCGCTGCAAGAGCAGCTCGCCGCCAAACTGGTGGAGCTGTCGGGCATGCAGAACGTGTTCTTCTGCAACTCGGGCCTCGAAGCCAACGAGGCGGCCCTCAAGATCGCCCGCAAGTTCGGCGTGGACAAGGGCATCGCCAAGCCCGAGATCGTGGTGTACGAGAAGGCGTTCCATGGCCGCTCCATCGCCACCATGTCGGCCACCGGCAACCCCAAGATCCACAACGGCTTCGGCCCACTGGTTGAAGGCTTCATCCGCGTGCCGCTCAACGACATCGAGGCCATCAAGAAGGCCACCGAAGGCAACCCCAACGTGGTGGCCGTGTTCTTCGAGACCATCCAGGGCGAAGGCGGCATCAACGGCATGCGCATCGAATACCTGCAGCAGCTGCGCAAGCTGTGCGACGAGCGCGGCTGGCTCATGATGATCGACGAAGTGCAGTGCGGCATGGGCCGCACCGGCAAGTGGTTCGCCCACCAATGGGCGGGCATCGTGCCCGACGTGATGCCCCTGGCCAAGGGCCTGGGCTCGGGCGTGCCGATCGGCGCGGTGGTGGCCGGCCCCAAGGCCGCCAACGTGCTGCAGCCCGGCAACCACGGCACCACCTTCGGCGGCAACCCGCTGGCGATGCGCGCCGGGGTCGAGACCATCCGCATCATGGAAGAAGATGGCCTGCTGGCCAACGCGGCCAAGGTGGGCGACCACCTGCGCGCGGCGCTGCAGCGCGAGCTGGGCAGCCTGCCGGGCGTCAAGGACATCCGCGGCCAGGGCCTGATGCTGGGCATCGAGCTTGCCAAGCCCTGCGGCGCCCTGATCGCCCGCGCGGCCGAGGCTGGCCTGCTGCTGTCCGTCACCGCCGACACCGTGATCCGCCTGGTGCCGCCGCTGATCCTCACCACTGCCGAGGCCGACGAGATCGTCGCCAAGCTGACCCCGCTGGTCAAAGCCATCCTGGCTGAATGAAGAGCAAGCACGCCATGACGCTGAAACATTACCTGCAGTTCAACGACCTCACCGCCGACGAATACGCGTACCTCTTCGAGCGCGCCGCGCTCATCAAGAAGAAGTTCAAGGCCTACGAAAAACACCACCCCCTGGTGGACCGCACGCTGGCCATGATCTTCGAAAAAGCAAGCACCCGCACCCGCGTAAGCTTCGAGGCCGGCATGTACCAGCTGGGCGGCTCCGTGGTGCACCTGACCACAGGCGACAGCCAGCTGGGCCGCGCCGAGCCCATCGAAGACAGCGCCAAGGTCATCAGCCGCATGGTCGACCTGGTGATGATCCGCACGTACGAGCAGGCCAAGATCGAAAGCTTCGCCGCCAACTCGCGCGTGCCCGTCATCAACGGCCTGACCAACGAATACCACCCCTGCCAGATCCTGGCGGACATCTTCACCTTCATCGAGCACCGCGGCGCCATCAAGGGCAAGACCGTGGCCTGGGTGGGCGACGGCAACAACATGGCCAACACCTGGCTGCAGGCAGCATCGCTGCTGGGCTTCAAGGTGCATGTAAGCACCCCGCGCGGCTACGAAGTGGACGAGAAACTGGCCGCTGGCGCCCGCGGGATCAGCGCGGGCAGCTATCAATTCTTTAGCAACCCGCTCGAAGCCTGCCAGGGCGCGGACCTGGTCACCACCGACGTGTGGACCAGCATGGGCTACGAGGCCGAGAACGAAGAGCGCAGATTAGCCTTTGCCGACTGGTGCGTGGACACCGAGATGATGGCCGCCGCCAAGCCGGATGCCCTCTTCATGCACTGCCTGCCCGCCCACCGCGGCGAAGAGGTCGAAGCCGATGTGATCGACGGGCCGCAGTCGGTGGTGTGGGACGAGGCAGAAAACAGGATGCACGTGCAGAAGGCACTCATGGAGTACTTGTTGCTCGGGAAGGTTGCCTGAGCGGCAAGTCCCATGCCCTGGCGCCGCCAACCAGCCCACAGCGCCGAACTGCAGGCGCACTGGAACGCACTGGGCCAGGCGCTGGGCCGCGACACCCACACTTGGCGCGCCGAGGGCCGCCGCCTGATCCTGAGTTGGGCCCACTGGCCCCGTGCGTACCACGACACCACACACATGTGGGCCTGCCTGCGGCATCTGCAGGCCGTGCAAGACCAGCAGCCCGACGCCCTGCAAGACCCCCATGCTGTGGCCCTTGCGCTGTGGTACCACGATGCGGTCTACTGGCCGTGGAGCAAGCACAACGAGGAACGCAGCGCTGAATGGGCCGCGCGCTTTCTGCGCAGCCAGGGTCTGCCCGAATCCATGGTTGTGCGCGTGCACCAGCACATCCTCGACACGCGGCACTGCCCCGGTGCGTTGACCGGCGATGCACAGTGGGTTGTCGACATCGACCTGTCCATCCTCGGCCAGAGCGATGCGGTCTACCGCCAGTTCGAGCGCAACGTGCGGCGTGAATACTTCTTTGTCCGCTGGCCGCGCTACGTGGCGGGCCGCAGCGCGGTGCTGCAAGGGTTTGTGGACCGGCCGCGGATTTATGGCTCGGAGTGGTTCCACGAGCGCTATGAGGCACAGGCGCGCGCAAACCTCCAGAACGCCTTGCAAGCTCTGTCCGCAAGCCGCTTGTACGGCTGAGCAGGTCACAGCGCCGCCCCGCGCAGGGCTCAGTCCAACCGCAGGCTCATCAGCGCAGCGTCGAAGTACACCCCGTCAAGACACACTGCCTCCGGCTCCACACCGTAT
The DNA here is from genome assembly GCF_964253015.1 of Acidovorax sp. LjRoot194. Taxonomy (NCBI): domain Bacteria; kingdom Pseudomonadati; phylum Pseudomonadota; class Betaproteobacteria; order Burkholderiales; family Comamonadaceae; genus Acidovorax; species Acidovorax sp. LjRoot194. The sequence goes on from NZ_CAXUQB020000001.1 coordinate 4,546,748, forward strand.
GTTGAGAAACCCAGCGACCGGTACAGCTGGGCCGCCGCATCGTTGGGCAAATACATCATGAGATTGATCCGCCGCGCACCTTGAGCGCGTGCGTGCTCAATGGCCCGCACAACCAGCCTGCGCGCAAAACCTCGGCGTCTGAACCGTGGGGAAACAAAAGTGCCCCACAACAATACTTTGTGGCGAGACGATGCGAATTTGCTCTGCCATGCCACGGCTGCTGTCCCCGCCAACACACCATCGCAAAAGACTCCGAACACGGCATTCGGCGCCGGATACGCCAGTTGCTCCCTGAAGCCGTCCAGAGAGCGGCTCAGTTCTTCTTCCAACGTGAGACCCATGGGTATCGGGTTGTCCGCTGTCAGTTCGCGGCGCAGCGACGAAAACACCTACGCATTGGCAGCAGACAGCTGCCGCATTTCGATCAAAGCGTTGGAGGCATCCATGGTTTCAATGGGATCAATAGACATTTGGGATTAAGCCGCTCAGCTGCCAGTGAGGGGCATGACCTGCTGCCGGCGACGATCAGAACTGCGTGCCCACCGTCAGGTACACGCGCTGTGTCAGCTGCATGCTGCTGGTGCTCAGTAGCGGCACCGGGCCCGATGCATCTACGCGGTCGCGGCGAAAGCGCGCGTCGCCTACGTTGTAGATGCCGAGACGCCAGTAACCCAGGCCTCGCACCAACTGCCCCACGTACACATCCAGCATCGCATGGGCACGGCTGCGACCCGCCAACACCGGGTCGACATTCTGATCTGCAGGCCCGGTCATCGACAGCGTGGCGCCGCCGTACCAACCGCCTCCGCGCGGCATAGGGCGGGCTGCACTCAACGTGACGATGTAGCGGGCTTGCCCGGGAATGCGCTGGCCCTCGTTGCGCCCACTGGTCATGCGCGACTGCAGCAGGCTGGCGTTGGCAGACAGCGTCCAGTCGCTGGCCAGCCCCAGCCAACCCAGGCCGGTGCGGGCGTCCGCCTCCAGGCCCCAGACCATGGCGTCGCCCACGTTGCTGCGCTGCTCCACCCAACGCGCGCCCTGTAGCTGGAGCGTGGGCGCGAGCGCATCGCTCACCCTGCGCACGAAAACGTTCAAGCCCATGTGGCCCGCCGCCAGCCGGCGCTCGAAGCCTGTGTCCAGCGTCCACGTCACTTCAGGGCGCAGGTTCGGGTTGCCAACGGTATCGGGGTTGCTCAGGCTGTTGCTGCCCTGGCTGGGAATGGTCCGATCGACCAAGTCCCACACGCGGGGCAACTGCGTCACGCGGGCCAGGTTGGCGCGCCACTGCAGGTCGTCGGACAGCGGTGTGCGCGTGTGCAGCGAGGGCTGCAAAATGTTCCATTGCCTCTGGCCCGCCACCAGCGAGCTACCACCATGGAGCGTGACCTGCTCGCCCCGCAGCCCGAGGGTGAGCGTGGTGTTGGCGGGAAGCTCCCATTCGTTTTGCCCCCACAGTACGGCGCGGCGGATTCCAGACTCCAACGCAGTGTTCGACTGCAAATCGCCACTCGCTGTAGTGCGGACGTGCAACTGACGGTCTTCCAGCTGCGCACCCACGCTCCAGAGCAAAGCGCTGGTGGTGCCGGTGAGCTTGGTACTCAGGCTCACCAGGTCCTCCCGCCGGTCATCCAGAAAGCTGTAGCTGTCGGTCACTGCAGCGGCCCCCGCCATTCCCGCAGCGCGGACCAGCGTTCCATCGCGGTCCACGGTGTCGCTCGCCCGGCTCGCAGCCAGCGTAGTTTCGAGCTTGCTGGCGGCAAAGCGGTGCGTCCAGTCGGCCGCGGCCTGCAGGTAGCGGCGCTCGTAGCGGTGTGCTTCCTTTGAACTCAGCGCATAGGTTCCATCACCGCTGCCCACGCCGACCGACTCGCCGGCAAACTCGCCCCGGCTGAACGTTGCGCGCAGCGTAAGCTGGTCTTCCGCGCTCAGCCGACCGCTGACGCGCGGGACCAACGCATAGTCATTGCGTCGATAGCGAGCGCTGGTGTCCGACTGGGCGACTTCTGCACCCGCACGCTGCGTGCTGCGGTGGGTGTCCGAGCCCAGCAGCAGCCCTGTGGCCGACGCGGCCACGAAGTACGACCACGGCGGGCTGTGCGCTGCATCACTCTCATCGCCAGCCTGTGCCGGCGTGGCGCCGATAGGACCCGTGCGCGAGAAGAAGGCCTGGCCCGCATTGCGCCCCCACACATGGTTGTCCGTCAGGCGCAGCACCGTCTCGCGCTTGACCGTGGCTTGGCGCAGCACGATGTTGATGGTGCCGCCCGTAGCGCCTGAGAATTCCGCCGTGGGCGCGCGCACCACCTCGATGCGCTCGATCAGCTCTGGCGGCAGTTGGTCGATGGGCAACTGCGATCGCTTGCTGCCTACGCGCTGTCCATCCACCAGCAACTGGGTCGCGCCACGGTCCATGCCGCGCATGCGAATCTCCACACTGCCGTCCCCTGACGGCGTCACCTGCACGCCGGGCAACTGACGCAGCACATCGGCCACCGAGAAAGCGCCCATCTGCTCGATGTCATTGCGGTCCACCACCACCAGCGAGCCCGCGGCAAAGAAGCGCTGCTCGAGCGAGCGGCGCGCCGTCACCGTCACGCCCTCCAATTGCGGGGGCGCGCCCGCTCCCTCGGCCTGACCCTGGGCCCACGCAGCATGGCCCGCCAGACAAGTCATCCACATCGCGGCATGGCGCTTGATTTTTCTCATACCTACCCTCCTCCGGTCATTGTCCAGCGCGTGTCTTAAGCGCAGCCAAAGACGGCGCGCCAACATGCTGTTGCCCCGTCCAACCGTGGTGCAAACCGCCACAATCCCCCCATGCACATCCTGCTCATCGAAGACGACCTGGACCTGGGCCGGGCCCTGCAGTCCGCGCTGAAGGTCGAGGGACTGACCAGCGAGTGGCTGCGCCGCGCGGTGGACGCGCCCGCCACAGTGGATGCCACCACCGTGGACTGCGTGCTGCTGGACCTGACGCTGCCCGACGGCAGCGGGTTCGACCTGCTGGCGCGCTGGCGGGCGCAGGGGGAGCAGGTGCCCGTCATCGTGATCACCGCGCGCTCGGCGGTGGAGGACCGGCTGGCGGGACTGGACGGCGGCGCGGACGACTTTGTGATCAAGCCCTTTGCCACGGCCGAGCTGATGTCGCGCATCCGCGCGGTGCTGCGCCGCAGCGCGCGGCAGGCCAGCGAGCGCTGGGTGCTGGGCGAGCTGGTGATCGAGCCCCGGCGCCACCAGGTGCGGCGTGGCAGCGAGGCGCTGGACTTGTCGCCGCGCGAGTTTCAGCTGCTGCTGGAGCTTGCGCGCGAGCCTGGCGCCGTGGTGCCCAAGGGCGTGATCGCGCAGCGGCTGGACCCGCTGGGCGAGCCGGTGGACTTTGGCGCCATCGAAGTGCATGTGTCCAACCTGCGCCGCAAGATCGGGCCAGAGCTGATCCGCACGGTGCGTGGCGTGGGCTACCTGCTTCAAGCATGAGCGCACGCACGACATTGCACGCCAGATGGCAGCGGCTGGCCGAGCCCACCCTGGTGCGCCGCAGCGTGGTATCGGTGCTGCTGGCGTTTGTGCTGGTCTGGGGGGTGTTGCTGTGCTACATCTTCATGACCTACAAACACACCATCACCAACGACCCGGGCCTGCAAAAGTACGGAGACGCCCTGCTGGTGTCTCTGCAGGACGTGACCGACCCCGCACACGCTGCAGCGGCCATCGACTCCACCGAAACGTGGACCTACATACGACGCCGCCAGATTGGCATTTTTCCTGGCAAGACACTGCACGCACTCAGTGATGCAGACGGCAATCCGGTGTTTGCCTCGCATGAGTTGAAGACCCTGAATCTACCCCCCAGGCACCCGGAGGCGGTGGGCGTGATTACCGAAGCCATCGCAGAGGGCACCGTGTACCGCATCTACACAGGCCACAACGCCCGGTGGGCCTTGCAGGTGTTCGAGCCCAAGCGCACGGATGCAGCCTTTCTGGCTTACAACGGCCGCTTCATCCTGCCCTACCTGCTGCTGGCCATGCCCTTCGTGCTGGTGCCCGTGTGGCTGTCGGTGCGCAACGGCCTCAAGCCGCTGCAGCAGTTGGCCAGCCGCATTGCCCGGCGCAACAACGACGACCTGCAGCCTGTGGGCTTCGACGCCCGCCACCGCGAGCTCAAACCGCTGGAGCAGTCCCTGGACACCCTGCTGGCCCGCATGCGCCAGAAAGTCGAACGCGAACGCGCCTTCGTGCAGGACGCCGCCCACGAGATCCGCACGCCCCTGGCCGTCATCACCGCCCAAGCCCACGTCATGGCACGTTCGCAAAGCGAAGCCGAGCGCACGCAGGCCCAGGCGCACCTCGAGCAGGCCATCGCCCGCACCTCGCACCTGGCGCAGCAGCTGCTGGACCTGGCCGCGCTCGATGAAGCGCAGCGCCCAGCCCCGCGCGACCTGGACGTGGCGCAGTGGCTGCGCGCCGCGCTGGCGCAGGCCGCGCCGCGGGCCATGGCCCGGCAGATCGAACTGTCGCTGGACGCGCCCGACAGCCTGACTGCGCGGCTGGACCTGCCCGCGCTGGAATCGGTGGTGCACAACCTGCTGGACAACGCGGTGCGCTACTCGCTCGCAGGCGGCACGGTGGCTGTCGGCCTGCGGGTGGACGACGGTGGCACAACGCTGCAATTGGCGGTGCAGGACGACGGGCCGGGCATTCCAACCGCTGAGCAGGGCAAGGTATTCGAACGCTTCTACCGCGGCCCGGGCCATGCGGCCGGTAGCGGTAGCCACAACGATGGGGACCATGCCACCAACGGCTCCGGCCTGGGCCTGGCCATCGTGCGCCAGGCCGCGCTGCGCATGGGCGGGCAAGTGCGGCTGGGCCAGGGGCTGGGTGGGCGGGGCGTGGGATTCTTCGTGGAGATACCGCTGGCGGCGCGCCGGGGCTGATGCGGCGCTGATCCGAGCGGGCCATGGCCGTCGTGACAACCGCTGGCCATCGGCCTGATGAGCTTCAGCCTCAGCGAACTCGCGGCCTGATGAGCTTCAGCCTCAGCGAACTCGCGGCCTGATGAACTGCAGCCTCAGCGACCTCACCATCCGTTCGGGCTGAGCCTGTCGAAGCCAGGGCATGCCCCAAGCGTACAAGGCTTCGACGGGCTCAGCCCGAACGGATTGGGGGTACGTGACGCATGTGGCCATCCAAGCCATCCAAGCCATCCAAGCCATCCAAGCCTATTAGATGCTCCAGCGCCCTCTACCGCTTGATGGACAAGCGCAAGCAGCTACAAATAATATAGCAACCTATATCAATGCCGCGAGCGTGGCATGGCCACTGTTTTCTCGGCAGCCTCGCCCGGCAACGATGCTGCAGGACCGCAGCCACCGCCACCGCTACTGCAGCTGCTGCACCCCCCACCGCCGTCCCCGCTGCCGCAGCCCGGTGCCTGCACCAGCGCCGGATGCACCCGGCCCAGACGTTGCCGCCAACCCTGCGGCATGTAGCGCCACGCCACGTAGAGCATGGCAACGGCCACGATCACGCCGACGATGATGTCCTGGGCCATGGTTGTCTACCCTCCACCCATCGCCAGTGCGATGCGGTACGTCACGAAGCTGGCCAGGTAGGCCAGCGCAAACAGGTACGCCGTCATGATCAACGGGTACCGCCAGCTGTTGGTCTCGCGCTTGACGGTGGCGATGGTCGACAGGCACTGCGGCGCGAAGATGAACCACACCAGCAGCGACAGCGCCGTGGCCAGTGACCATTGGGCGGCGATCAGCGGGCCCAGCTGCGCGGCAGTCTCCTCGCCCGTGGCAGACAGCGCGTATACGGTGCCCAAGGCCCCCACGGCCACCTCGCGCGCGGCCATGCCGGGCACCAGGGCGATGGAGATCTGCCAGTTGAAGCCGATGGGCGCGAACACCACCGCCAGCAGGCTGCCGATCTTGCCCGCCAGGCTGTATTCGATGGCGGGCCCGGTGGCGCCCACCGGTGGCGCCGGGAACGACGACAAGAACCACAGCAGCACGGTGAGCGCCAGGATGATGCCGCCCACGCGGCGCAGGAAGATCTTGGCGCGCTCCCACAGGCCGATGGCCAGGCTGCGCACGCTGGGCCAGCGGTAGGTGGGCAGCTCCATCAGCAGCGGCGCGGCACCGGTGTTGGTGCGCGCCAGCCGGGCCACGGCGGCCACCGCCATGGCGCTGACGATGCCGGCCACGTACAGCGCGAACAGCACCAAGCCCTGCAGGTTGAACACACCGGCCACCGTGCGCTCCGGGATGAAGGCCGCGATGAGCAGCGCATACACCGGCAAACGTGCCGAGCACGTCATGAGCGGCGCGATCATGATCGTCACCAGCCGGTCGCGCCAGCTCGGAATGGAGCGCGTGGCCATGATGCCCGGGATGGCGCACGCAAAGCTCGACAGCAGCGGGATGAACGAGCGGCCCGACAGGCCCACCACGCCCATCACCCGGTCCAGCAAAAACGCCGCGCGCGGCAGGTAGCCCGAGTCTTCCAGCACCAGGATGAAGAAAAACAGGATCAGGATCTGCGGCAGGAACACCACCACCCCGCCCGCGCCGGCGATGATGCCGTCGGTGAGCAGGCTGCGCAGCGTGCCCTCGCCCATGTTCGCGTTGACCCACGCGCCCGCGGCCTCGGTGGCGGCCTTGATCCAGTCCATGGGCGCAGCGGCCCAGCTGAACACCGCCTGGAACATCAGGAACAGCGTCACGGCCAGAAGCACCATGCCCCACACCGGGTGCAGCACCACCGCGTCGATGCGGTCGTCGCGGTGCAGGCTGACCTGCGGTGCGCGCACCGCCATGTCGATGATGCGGCGCACCTGCTGGTGCAGCTGCATCACCTGCTGCTGCGCGCTGCCTTCGGGCATCGCCACCGGCACCTGCGCGGCAGCCAGCGCCGCAGGCTGCACCGTGTCCAGCCATTGCACCAGTTCTTGCGCACCGCCGCCCCGCACGCCCACGGTGGCCAGCACCGGCATGCCCAGCTCGCGCGCCAGCGCCTCGCGGTCGATCACGATGCCCTGGCGCTCTGCCACGTCGCTCATGTTCAGCACCAGCACCATGGGCAGACCCAGGGAGCGGGCCTCCAGCACCAGGCGCAGGTTCAGCCGCAGGTGGGTGGCATCGGTCACGCAGACCAGCACCTCGGGCGCGGGCTCGCCCGCCCTCCGGCCGGTGACGATGTCGCGCGTGACAGCCTCGTCCATGCTCTGCGCATGCAGGCTGTAGGCACCCGGCAAGTCCAGCACGCGCACGCGCCGGCCGCTGGCTGTCTGCAGCGAGCCTTCCTTGCGCTCGACCGTCACGCCCGCATAGTTGGCCACCTTCTGGCGGGCACCCGTCAGCAGGTTGAAGAGCGCGGTCTTGCCGCAGTTGGGATTGCCCAGCAGGGCGATGCGCAGCGAGGCAGTTGCCGACGGCGCGGTGGTGGAGGTGCCTTGCGCGCTCATGGCTGTACCTCGACGCCGACTTGCACCTGCACCATCGACGCCTCGCTGCGGCGCAAGGCAAACGTGGCCTGGCCAACGCGCACAGCAATCGGGTCCACCCCGAACCCACCGCGTGCGACCACACGCACCGCCTCGCCAGGGAGAAAGCCGATCTCCATCAGACGCAATACCGTGCCCTCTTCCTGCTCGCCGCTGGCGCTGCGAAGGCCCGTCACCAGCGCCGGGGTGTGCAGGGCCAGCCCGTCAAGGCAGGTGGATGGCGCAGGGCCAGTGAAGAACTGCTGCGGCACAGCGGCGCCATCGTGCGAGGTAGTCATCGGAGTCTGATTTTTTGAATGTTATTGATTCTCATTTTAATGACACCAAGGTTGGGAGTTTGGTTCCGTCGAAGAGGGTTGATGCAGCGCAACAAGCCTGCAGGGACTGCCTCGCTAGAAGAGGCTCTGCCATTGCTGCGGCAAACGCACTACGGCTTCAGGTCTGCGGGCTGGAACGGCGCCACATCGGCAGTGCCCATTGCTAGCGCCTTGTTTGTGTTACACCTGAAAATCGCTGGTCACTAAGCATTGCGAAGACGAATGAACGATTACTTCTGGCTCCTTTGTGCGGCGTGGTGTGGTCTCACGGGCGCGGTCTATATACGGTATAGGCTTGGAAAAAGTGTGGCCGCTGGAGAATTTTCCGCAGAGGAGGTCGCATCCTTCACGCGGGCATACGCGCTTTGGATCTCCTGCCCCTGTGTTCTTCTTTGGGTCCTGCAAAGGTCGGAGGGCGACAGCGCAGCGCCGATGTTTCTGACGTGGCCGCAACCGCAGAGATCGCTGGCCCTATCCGTCCAGATTTTTCTGTGGAGCGCACTGCTCTGGTGGGTATTCCTCAAGGATGGCGCCTCGACCCTCTCGAGATACCTGCGCGCGACGCAGCGGAACCTGGGCATCTTCAATGGCCCTGCCGCGATCCGCATAGCTGCCGCTGCTGCAGTGGCAAGCGGGCTGTTCGCAGCCTTTTTCGGTGGTCGTCCCTGACAGACGCACCCACGCGGACGACGCGCTACGCGGGCCTCGGCGCGGGCATGTGGCCATGCAGGGTCGACTCTGGGGCGAAGGTGAACGGCAAGCAGGGTTGATCTTCTGACGCACTTTTTGATAGATCGTTTAGGCTTCAACAAAATATGAAGGGTGTTGGAAATAACCGACACCACGGGTTTTCCGGGACATGCAAACTTTGTCCCATGCCAACCAGCCCCTCTTCCTCCGCCGCCCGCAGGCTCTGGGACATTTCGCCGCCCGTGCATGCGGGCAGCCCCGTGTTCCCGGGCGACACGGCGTACAGCCAGCAGTGGTGCGCCACCATCGGGCCCGGTTGCCCGGTGAACGTGAGCGCCATCACGCTGTCGCCCCACGTGGGCGCGCATGCCGATGCGCCGCTGCACTATGACGAGCACGGTGCCAGCATCGGCGATGTGTCGCTCGACGCCTTTCTGGGCCCCTGCCGCGTGATCCACGCTATCGCGCGCGGGCCGCTCATCACCTGGGACCACATCGCCCACGCGGTGGGCGCCACGCTGCCGCAGCGCGTGCTGGTGCGCACCTACCAGCACATGCCCCAGGACCGTTGGGACGGCGCACTGGCGGCCTATGCCCCCGACACCATCGAGCGCCTGGCGGACCTCGGCGTGCTGCTGGTGGGCATCGACACCGCCAGCATCGACCCGGCCGATAGCAAGACTTTGGACAGCCACCAGGTCATCCGCCGCCGCGGTCTGCGCGTGCTGGAGAACCTGGTGCTCGACGATGTGCCCGAGGGCGACTACGAGCTGATCGCCCTGCCGCTCAAGCTCACCACCGCCGACGCCTCACCCGTGCGCGCCGTGCTGCGTGCGTTGGCCTGATCACTCATTTTTATAAAGCTTTTGGGCCGCTACCGCTTGCTGATAAAGCGCCAGCAGCTATCAAAACAGAAGCAAACAACCACCTATCTGCCATGACCATCACCGCACAAGACTGCCGCGCGCTCGACGCACAAGACCCCATCGCCCCGCTGCGCGAGCACTTTGCGCTGCCCCGGGGCGTGATCTACCTGGACGGCAACTCGCTGGGCGTGGCACCCAAGGCCGCAGCAGCCCGCGTGGCCGATGTGGTGACGCGCGAGTGGGCCACGGACCTCATCCAATCCTGGAACACCGCGAGCTGGTTCGACCTGCCCCAGCGCCTGGGCAACCAGCTGGCCCCGCTGATCGGTGCGGGCCCGGACGAAGTGGTCTGCACCGACAGCACTTCGATCAACCTCTACAAGGTGCTGAGCGCGGCGCTGAACATCGCCCGCGAGGACAACCCCGCGCGCAAGCGCATCGTCAGCGAGCGCAGCAACTTCCCCACCGACCTGTACATCGCCGAAGGCCTGTGCAAGGAGCGCGGGCTGGAGCAGGTGCTGGTGGAGCCCGAAGACATCGCCGCCGCGCTGAACCCCGACGTGGCGGTGCTGATGCTCACCCATGTGAACTACCGCACCGGCGCCATGCACGACATGGCCGCCATCACGGCCGCCGCGCATGCCCAGGGCATCCTGTGCGTGTGGGACCTGGCGCACAGCGCGGGTGCGGTGCCCGTCGATCTGAACGGCGCGGGTGCAGATTTTTCCGTCGGCTGTGGCTACAAGTACCTCAACGGCGGCCCCGGCGCGCCGGCGTTTGTGTGGGTACACCCGCGCCACGCCAGCCGTTTCTGGCAGCCGCTGTCGGGCTGGTGGGGCCACGCGGCGCCGTTCCAGTTCACGCCCGACTACCAGCCTGCACCCGGCATCACGCGCTACCTGTGCGGCACGCAGCCCATCATCAGCCTGTCGGCCCTGCAGTGCGGGCTGGACGTGTTCACCGTCGCGCAGGCACTAGGCGGCATGGCCGCGCTGCGCACCAAGTCGCTCGCGCTCACCGACCTGTTCATCCGCCTGGTAGAGGAGCGCTGCGCAGGCCACGGCCTGGGCCTGGCCACGCCGCGCGACCACGCACAGCGCGGCTCGCAGGTCTGCCTGACGCGCGACGAAGGCGCGGGCGTCAACGGCCAGGGTAGCGGCGCCTACGCCATCGTGCAGGCGCTGATCGCCCGCGGCGTGATCGGCGACTTCCGCAAAGGGGACGGCGGCACGGGCCCGCACAAGGACATCCTGCGCTTTGGCTTCACGCCGCTGTACCTGGGGTTTGAAGACGTGTGGAATGCGGTGGAGCACCTGCGCCAGGTGCTGGAGAGTGGCGATTGGCAGAAGCCCGAGTTCAACCAGACGCACGCGGTGACCTGAGGCCTGTCGGCATCCCAAAACACCTCAACCGTTCACACCGGGCTTGTCGATGTGCCGCGCAAGGCTTCGACAAGCTCAGCCCGAACGGTCTTGAATGATCGACCGCGAATACGCACGACGCCACGCGAACGCAGGAGACCCACCATGTGCCCTTTTTCCCAGACCACCGTCCCCGCCAGCGACGCACCGGCCGCCGCCCTGCCCGAGTCCATCGTGCACGAGGAACGCGCCCAGCTCGACTTCAGCCAGTCGATGAGCTATGGCGACTACCTGCAGCTCGACGCCATCCTCACCGCGCAAAAGCCGCTGTCGCCCGCACACGACGAGATGCTGTTCATCGTGCAGCACCAGACCAGCGAGCTGTGGATGAAGCTCATGCTGCACGAGCTGCGCGCGGCCATTGCGCACATCGCCAACGACGAGCTGCAGATGGCGTTCAAGATGCTGGCGCGCGTCTCCAAGATCATGGAGCAGCTGGTGCACGCCTGGGACGTGCTGGCCACCATGACGCCGCCCGAGTACACCGCCATGCGCCCGTACCTGGGCCAGTCCAGTGGATTCCAGAGCTATCAGTACCGCAGCATCGAGTTCGCCCTGGGCAACAAGAACCGCGCCATGCTCAAGCCGCACGAGCACCGCGCCGACCTGCTGGCCCAGGTGCAGGCCGCGTACGAGGCGCCGTCGCTGTACGACGAAGCCCTGCGCCTGCTGGCGCGCCGCGGCATCCCCGTGCCCGCCAGCCACCTGGAGCGCGACTGGACGCAACCGTACGCAGAAAGCGACGGCGTGGAGCAGGCCTGGCTGGTGGTGTACCGCAATCCCAAGGAGCACTGGGACCTGTACCAGCTGGGCGAGGAGCTCACCGACCTGGAAGACGCATTCCGCCTGTGGCGCTTTCGGCACGTGACCACCGTGGAGCGCGTGATCGGCTTCAAGCGCGGCACGGGCGGCACCGGCGGCGTGAGCTACCTGCGCAAGATGCTGGACGTGGTGCTGTTCCCGGAGATATGGAAGCTGCGCACGGACCTGTGACGCGGCCCACGCGAACAAGGAGGCTGCTCACTGCACGGTGAACAGGCCTTCCAATCGCCGCTACTGCGCTACTGCTGTCTGCACGGTCAGAGCCCGCACACACTGCGGATGAGAGCGCCGCACGGCACTCTCCAGGTGCTCAGGCTCAGGCAGGGATGACCGCAGGGCGCGGGGCCCGGGACGGCCTCCGCAGCCATTTCACCGCCGCACAGGCGATGAAAGAAAGGCGCAATCAGCGCACGCTGCCTTGCGTGCCGCCCGCCACCATCATGGGGCGGTTGCTGCGGCACCAGATCGGTGCCAGGTGACCGATCTGGATGGTCAGCTCGTTGCCCTTGCCCAGCACGGTGGTCGGGCCGTTGCTGTAGGCGTAGCCGGTTTCAGCCGCCTGCTTGGGCAGGTCCACGGTCCAGCCGCTGCGCAGCAGCACGCCCATGTCCTGATCGGGGAAGAACTGCATTTCCACCTTCTCGCCGTTGCCGCATGCAAACTGCATGCTGCCACGGTCCGTGGGCTCGGAGAAAGCCTGCAGCGCAGGCGGTTGGCTGGCGCAACCCGTCAGCATGAGAGTCACCAGCGCACCCGAACCCAGCACAACCATCTTCTTCATCGGTCACTCCTGACGTCGCGGTGCACCTTGGCGGCACACCCGACAACAACCATCCAACATCCACACCTTGGGGCCTGCGGACTCGCGGCCCCGGCTACCACCCAAGCACAAACCTTGCCACTCCTGCCTGCCGGTCCCCCCCTGCGGGCGGTACCACGCCGGATGGGTCCTCCCGGCCTGCTGGCACGAGGCCGAAGCCACCGGATTCCAGATCCTTCGGAGCCCCCCAGAGGCATGTCCACAAGAGTGCCCCAGGGCTTTCGGCCCGTCATTGGGGTGATCCCCACATCGAGAGGCTCCTCTAAAGTCTGCCCCCGGCCTGTGGCGTGCCTGTGACGGCACCAAAAGCCCCCGGGCATGGCTCCATTGAGATCACCAGCCATCTCAATGGCTTTTGAACTGGTGGATTGCATGCAACTGTTGAAAAGAAAGCAGCCCCGCAGCGGTGCAGGTAGCACCCCATGCAGGGGATCAGGACATACCCTAGGCGGGGCAGGTCGAGCGCTGCCACAGCCACCTGCCACACCGGGCCGCACACCAGCTGCGCACAGGCGGCGACAGCGGGCATGCCGATCAGCAGGTACGCTCGCCGGATCCAGCGGGCCGGACATGACTTCCGAGCGCCGCCTCTTTCTGGAGACCACCCCTTGCCTGCGCCCCCATCCCCCTCAGCGTCGCCCCCGCCCCCTGCCTTGCTGCCCGCCCGCGCCGCCTGGGCCATGCTGCTGGCGCTGGTGTCCGGCTTTGCGCTGAGCCAGGCGTTTCGCACCATCACGGCCATCATGGCCACCGGACTGCGTGCGGAGTTCGGCCTGTCGGCCCAGGCGCTGGGGGTGTTTGCCGGTGCCTTTGCGTTCGCCTTCGGCACCATGCAGCTGTTCATGGGCGTGGGGATCGATCTGTATGGCGTGCGGCGCACGCTGCTGGTGGCGTTTCCGCTGGCTATCGCCGGGTCGCTGCTGTCGGCGCTCGCGCCCGGCTACGGCGTGGTGCTGCTGGGCCAGGTGCTGATCGGCGTGGGCTGCGCGCCGGCCTTCCTGGTCTGCACGGTGTTCATTGCGCGCTACTTCGCGGCCAGCCGGTTTGCGATGGTGTCGGGCGTGGCCATGGGCGTGGGCGGGCTGGGGATGCTGTTCACGGGCACGCCGCTGGCGTGGCTGGTGCAGCAGTCGTCCTGGCGCATGGGGTTTGCCGTGCTGGCGGTGTTGGCGACGCTGGCCTGGCTGCTCATCTTCTGGAAGGTGCACGAGCCTGCAGCGGCGGGCCACGGCACCCAGCCGCGTGAATCGGTGGGCGCCGCCGTGCGCGGTTTTGGCGCGCTGTTCCTGCTGCCGCACACGGCCGGCATCATGCTGCTGGCGCTGATGACGTACGCGTCGTTCCTGACCTTGCGCGGGCTGTGGCTCGGGCCGCTGTTGATCGAGCGGCACGGCTACTCGCTGGTGGCCAGCGGCAACGTGGCCATGCTGTCGTCGCTGGTGTCGCTGTTCACCCCCGCGCTGTTCGGGCGGCTCGATCCGGGGCCGGGGCGGCGGCGCCGCTGGATCACGGGCTTTACGGTGCTGCTGGCCGCGCTGTTCACCGCCGTGGGCCTGCTGCATGCGGAATGGCTGGACGTGGCAGGCTCCATCGCGGTGGGGCTGCTGTCGGGCTACATGGTGCTGCAGTACGCCGACGTGCGCTCGGCCTACCCCGCGGCGATGACCGGGCGCGCCATGGCGGTCTTCACCATGGCGCTGTTCCTGGGCGTGGCACTGATGCAGTGGGCCACGGGCCTGGCAGCATCGCTGGCCGCCGCGCGGGGCGCCGACCCTTACGTGGCGGTGATGCTCACCATCGCCAGCATGCTGGCAGCCGGGGTGCTGGCCTTCAGGCTGCTGCCTGCGCCTTGTCACGGCCCTGCGCGCTGATGCCAGCGGCCCGCGGCGGGCACTGGGCGGGGCCCGTGCCCTGCACCCGCCACCACTGCAACACCCCGAACAGCAGCTCGAACGCGGTGAAGCCCAGCACGATGGCATTGGCCCCGTGCGCCACGGCATAGATCTGCCACGCAGAGAACAGCATGCGCGCCAGTCCATCGAGCCGCCCCAGCAGCCGCGACGGCGCTGCGATGCGGGCGATGGACCACACCACCACCACCGACCCGAGCAGGTTGGCAAACAGCATGTGCGTGGTGTCGAGCGGGTGCAGCGTGCCTGGCAGGGCCAGCGCCTGGGCCAGCGCGGTGAGCTGCGCGTACAGCCACGCAAAGGTCCAGGGCAGTGCGAACGGCCAGGTGACGAGCAGGTCGTACCAGCCGCTGGCGCGCACGATGCGCAGGTAGCGCGATTCGGAAAATGCAGGAATGGTGGCCATGGCAACGCGGTCATCGAAGTGAAGGAAGCGCCGAGCTTCAGGCCTGAAGTACGCTTCAGGGTCAAGCACTTTCTGCGACGCGTGCTGCTCTTTCTTTGTTTCTCTTCCACACGCCTTCATCCCGGCAGCGGGCACTCCCATGAACCTTCTCCAACTGACCGACCTGCAACCTGACGACATCCGCCGCATCTGGGCGCTGGCGGGCGAGGCGCCGGGGCCCGCACTGAACCCCGCGCCGGGCGGCACCGTGGCGTGGTCGTTCGAGGGCAACGGCATCCGCACGCGCACGACCTTCATCGAGGCATTCCGGCAGCTGGGCCTGGCGTTCACCGAGCTGCCCCAGCTGCTCAAGACCGCAGAGCGGCCCGAGGACCTGGCTGGGTACCTGGACCCGTTCTATGCGCTGTACGTAGTGCGCGAGTCCGACCACCCGCGGCTGTCGGCGTTTGCGGCGGCGTCGCGCCGGCCGGTGATCAACGCGATGTCAGCCCAGGGCCACCCGTGCGAGGTGCTCACCGATGCGTACTACGTGGACACCCGGATCAAGCCGCTGCAGGACGCGCGCGTGTGCCTGTGGGGGCCCAGCACCAACGTGTTCCGCTCATGGCACGAACTGGCGCAGGTGCTGGGGTTCGCGCTGGTGCAGGTGTGCGACCGGCGCTTTCACGAGGTGCTGCCGCAGGTTGAATTCGTGGAACCGTCCGCGCTGCCGCAGGCGGTGGACGTGGTGATCACCGACAGCTGGCCGGCCAGTGCCGAAGCCGACGCCACCACGCAAACCGACCTGACGCCGCTGTCCGAGGACCACCTGGCCGCGATGGGCTCCCCCGCCCTGCTGCCCACGCCACCCTTCACCCTGGGCCGCGAGCTGACGGTGGACCCTGCGGCCTACCCCGGCTTTGTGGGCTACGCGCAAAAGGAGCTGCTGCTGCCCGTGCAGATCGCCGTCGTGCGCTGGGCACTGGCGGCCGCCGCCGAGGCCGATGCCAAACGGGTGGCCCACCAGGGCGACGGCCATGCTGATCGGTGAGCTGGCCACCGCGTCGGGCCTGAGCCGCGAGGCGCTGCGCTTTTACGAGCAGCAGGGCCTTATCCGCGCGCGGCGCCTGGCCAACGGCTACCGCGACTACCCGCCCGAGGCGGTGATGCTGGTGCAGTACATCCGCACCGCGCAGCAGTTGGGCTTCACCCTGGCGGAGATCGGCGACCGCCTGCCGGCCATCTGGGACGCGCCAGACCCAGCACCCGCCCTGGCCGAGGTGCTGGCCAGCAAGCTCGGAGAGATCGACGCACGCATCGCTGCACTGCAGAGCCTGCGCCAGACCCTGGCCGAGCGCGTGGCCACCGACTGCCCGCTGCGCGCCGCCGAGCCGCGCTGAAGGCGCACCCAGCCCGCCACACCCGGACCCACACCGCTGATTTCGGCTAAAAACAGCCGCTACCGCGCTATGGAAAAGCGCCACCAGCTATCAAATAAATAGCATCACAGAGAACTGGCGATCGACCCGTCGCCCCGGTACAGCCAGGGCACATCGAGCACCCGCTCGCCCAGCAGGCGCAGCGACAGATCGCGCCCCCAGCGCACCGGCCCCGTGGCGTGGAAGATGCGGCCATTGCGGGTGGACCGCGCCTGCACGCGTGCGTTGCGCTGCCAGCGGTTGAGGGCGTAGCGGGTCAGCCGCAGGGGCACCTCCAGGTCGTGCATGGCCAGGGCGCGCTGCAGCTCCGCCGCGTCTTCGATGGCCATGCCCGCACCCTGGGCCAGGTAAGGGCGCATGGGGTGGGCTGCGTCGCCCAGCAGGCCCACCAGGCCGCGCGCCATCTCGCCCGCGCTGCGCACCGGCGGGCGGTCGCACAGCGGCCACAGGCGCCAGCCGGCGGCCCCTGGCGCGGCCACGCTGCGCACCACGTCCTGCAGCGCGGTGCAGGTGCCCTTCAGGGCGTGCTCCAGGCCCGCGGCGTTGGCGGCGTGGTCCCAGTTCTCCAGGTCGTGCGGCACCGGCCCCTGCACGATGACGACGATGTTCTGCAGCTCGCCCCGGCGCACGGGGTACTGCACCGCGTGCAGGCGCGGGCCCAGCCAGGCGGTGACCTGGGCGGTGCGCAGCGCCTGGGGCAGCGCGTGCTGCGGCACCAGGGCGCGGTAGGCCAGGTGGCCGGTCACGCGCGGTGGCACGGGGCCCAGCAGTTGCGTGCGGGTGCGGCTCCACAGGCCGTCGGCGCCGATGAGCGCATCGCCCTCCACCTCCTTGCCGCGGCTGGTGCGCACGGTGACGGCGGTTCCGTCGTCGGCAAAGCTGTCGATGGCGTGGGCCAGGTGCAGCTGGGTGTCGGTGTATTTTTCGACGGCGGCCAGCAGCAGGCCGTGCAGGTCGGCGCGGTGGATGGTGGCGTAGGCCGCGCCGTAGCGCTGCACCGCCGTCGGGCCCAGCGGCAGCTCGGCCAGGCCGCGGCCGCTGACGGCGCTGCGCACCTGCAGGCGGCTGGGAAACGCCGCCACGGCCTGCAGCGGCTGCTGCAGCCCCCAGGCCTGCAGGCGGCGCACCACGTTGGGCCCGATCTGCACGCCAGCGCCGACCTCGCTGAACGCGGCCGCGCGTTCGTACAGCCGCACCTCCCAGCCCGCGCGCGATGCGGCCAGCGCAGCCGCCAGCCCGCCGATGCCGCCGCCGGCCACCAGGACCTGCTTTTTCATCGCCCCCCCACCGAAGGCTCCAGCGCAGCCCCGGCACGGGACTGCGACCACACAGGACGGAAAGCGCGCATGCAATGTGTCATGCGCCGATTGTGCCGCGCGCCCGGGCGCCGATCTTTGTCATGGCGCAGGGCCCGCGCAGGCCCACGTGAGCGCACCGGGTGGCTACAGCGCCGGCCGCAGCGCCCGCTCCAGCACCTCGGCCGGCATGGGGCGTCCGAACAGAAAGCCCTGGAACGCCTGGCAGCCGTGGCGCTGCAGAAATTCCAGCTGGCCCGTGGTCTCCACGCCTTCGGCCACCACCGTGAGGTCCATGCTGTGCGCCAGGGCCAGGATGGTGCGCACGATGGCCGCGTCGTTGGGGTCGGTCTGCAGGTCGCGCACAAAGCCCTGGTCGATCTTGATCTGATCGAGCGGCAGGCGCTTGAGGTAGGACAGCGACGAATATCCCGTGCCGAAGTCGTCCAGCGAGAAGCCCACGCCGTAGCGGCGCAGGTACTCCATGCGCGAGATCACGTCCTCCACGTCGGTCAGCAGCAGGCTCTCGGTGAGCTCGAGCTTCAGGCGCTCAGGGTTGGCGCCGCTCTTGTGCAGGATGCCCAGCATCTGCTCGACGAAGTCGGGCTGGCGGAACTGCCGCACGCTCACGTTCACCGACAGGAAGAACTGCCGCGTGAGCGAGTGCCGCGACCAGGCCACGAGCTGCGCGCAGGCGGCTTCGAGCACCCACTGCCCGATGGGCAGGATGAGCCCCGTCTGCTCGGCCAGCGGGATGAACTCGGCCGGCGACACGAGCCCGCGGCGCGGGTGCTTCCAGCGCACCAGCGCCTCGGCGCCCATCAGCCGGCCCTTGCCATCCACCACGGGCTGGTAGTACAGCACCAGCTCGCGCTCCTGCAGGCCGCGGCGCAGGTCGGCCTCCAGGGCGGAGCGGTTGCTCACGGCGGCCTGCATGTCGGGGTCGAAGAAGCGCTGGGTGTTGCGCCCCGCGGCCTTGGCCTGGTACATGGCCAGGTCGGCGTGCTTGAGCAGCTCGTCCACGCTGCCGGTCTGCTGGCCGAACAGCGCGATGCCGATGCTGGGCGTGCTGTGGTGGCTGGTCTCGCCCAGCGCGTAGGGCGTGCCCAGCGTGGCGGCGATGTGGCTGGCCACCAGCGCGGCCTCGGCGCTGGCGTGGGGGCCGTCGGCGCTCAGGCCCTCCAGCAGCACCACGAATTCATCGCCGCCAAAACGCGAGACCGTGTCGGCATCGCGCACGCAGGTGGTCAGGCGCTGGGCCACCTGCAGCAGCAGCTGGTCGCCGGTGTCGTGGCCCAGGGTGTCGTTCAGGTCCTTGAAGTTGTCGAGGTCGATGAACAGCAGCGCGCCCTGCGCACCCGAGCGGCCCACGGCCGCCATGGCGCGTTGCAGGCGGTCCACCAGCATGCGGCGGTTGGGCAGGCCGGTGAGCACGTCGTAGAAGGCCAGGCGCTCGATCTGGCTCGCCACCGCCTTGCGCTCGGTGATGTCGCGGCCCACGCCGCGGTAGCCGCGCAGCGTGCCCTGCGCATCGATCACGGGCACGCCGCTGACCGAGATCCAGTGCATCGTGCCGTCGGGCCGGTGGCGGTGCAGTTCCAGGTCGCGAAACGGCTGGCGCGCCTGCAGCACCGCGCGGTGCGCGGCCCAGTCGGCATCGGTCATGTTGAGCGCACCCAGCTCCCAGCGGGTGTGGCCCAGCACGTCTGCCAGCGGCAGGCCGTTGACGCTCAGGTCGCCCGCCAGCTGCACGAAGCGGCCTTCGGCGTCGTGCTCCCAGTACCAGTCCGAAGAGAGGTCGCTGAGCGAGCGAAAGCGCATCTCGCTCTCGCGCAGCTCGTTCTCCACCCGCACGTAGTCGCTCACGTCGGTGAAGGTGCGCACCAGGCTGCCGTCGGGCAAGGTGGTGGTGCGCACCTCCAGCGTGTGGCCTTCGCGCGTGCTGCGCCAGTACAGCTCGGGCGCGGGGGCCACGGCGCCGCGGGCCACGTATTCATGGCCGCGCCGGTCCACCAGGCTGTAGCCTTCGCCGAAGTCTCCGCGCTCGGCCTGCACGCGGGTCAGCTCGGCCATGGTAGGGCGCGCCGCCATCAGCGATTCGGGCAGGTTCAGCAGCTCCAGCACACGCTGGTTGTAGACCGTGATGCGCCCGTCGGGCCCGGTCTTGAAGATGCCCTGGCTCATGCTGCCCAGCGTGGCCTGCAGGGCCGAGCGCTGCTCCTGCAGCAGCGCGAGCGCGTCCTGCCAGATGCGTGCGTCGACCATGCGCACGGGCTGCTGGCCCTGCACGCTGGCGGTCTTCATGAGCGCGGCCAGCCGGTGCAGCAGCTCGCCCAGGTGGGCCGTGCCGTCGGCATCGCGCAGCACATAGTCCCCCAGGCCACAGCGAAAGGCGCGCGCGGCCAGGGCCTCCTGCTGGACGTCGATGCACATCAGCACGGGCCGGCCCGCACACAGTTCGAGCACATCGGGCAGCTCCTGCACCGAAGGCTTGAGGCACAGCACCACCGCGTCCCACGCCTGCGATGCGAGCGGGGCCATGGCGGCCTCCGGCCCAGGGCTGTTGACCACGCGCCAGTCGGGGTGGTTGACGGCGATGAGCCGCCGTGCGAGCGCCGCGTGCTGCGTGTCGCTGTCCACCCACAGGACGCCCGTCCCGCTCATGCGACAGGGCCTTTAGACAGGGAGGCGGCAGTGGACGGCGGCTGCGGATGCTGTGGCGCGGGGGGCGTCGCCTGCGTGGCCGCACCCGTGCCCAGGTTGTGCTCACGCGCAAACACATCCACCGGCACCGGCCGCCCAAACAAGTACCCCTGGAACCCCTCGCACCCATGCAGCCGCAAGAACCCCAGCTGCCCCGTCGTCTCCACCCCCTCTGCCACCACCTCCAGGTCCAGGCTCTTGGCCAGCGCCAGAATCGTCCGCACGATCGCCGCGTCGTTCGGGTCCGACAGCACGTCCCGCACAAAGCTCTGGTCGATCTTCACCTGGTCCAGTGGCAGCCGCTTGAGGTAGGACAGGGATGAATAGCCGGTGCCGAAGTCATCCAGCGCGAAGCCCACGCCTTCGCTCTTGAGCTGCACCATGCGGGCGATGGTGTCTTCGATGTCCCCCAGCAGCAAGCTTTCGGTGAGCTCGAGCTTGAGCCTTCGGGGGTCCGCCCCGTGCTCCCTCAGGGTCTGCAGCACTTCGGCCACGAAGCCGGGTTGGCGGAACTGGCGGGCGCTCACGTTCACCGAAATGGACAAATGCGCCGTCTCGATGTGCTGGCCCCAGCGCTGCAGCTGCGCGCAGGCGGTCTGCAGCACGTACTGGCCCAGTGGCAGGATGAGCCCGGTCTGCTCGGCCAGCGGGATGAAGTCGCCCGGGCTGATCATGCCGCGCTGGGGGTGGCGCCAGCGCACCAGGGCTTCGGCGCCCAGCAGGGTGGCCTGGTGGTCCACCACGGGCTGGTAGTGCACCAGCAACTCGCCCCGCGCCAGGCCCTGGCGCAAGTCGGCTTCCAGGTTGGAGCGGGCGTTGACCGCCGCCTGCATGTCGGGGTCGAAAAAGCGCTGGGTGTTGCGCCCGGCGGCCTTGGCCTGGTACATGGCCAGGTCGGCGCGCTTCAAGAGCTCGTCCACCGACAGGCGTTCGTCGCCAAAGAGGGTGATGCCGATGCTGGGGGTGCTGTAGTGCTGGGCGCCGTCGAGTTCGAAGGGCTGGTTCAGGTGGGCCAGCAGTTTCTCGGCCACGGTCTCGGCCTGGGTGGCGGCTTCGGCCAGGTCCGGGGACAGGGCTTCGAGCATGACGACGAATTCGTCGCCGCCGAAGCGGGCCACGGTGTCGGCCTCGCGCACGCTGCCCACCAGGCGGGCGGCCACCTGGGACAGGAGCTGGTCGCCCATGTCGTGGCCCAGGGTGTCGTTGAGGTCCTTGAAATTGTCGAGGTCGATGAACAGCAGGGCGCCGAGGTTCTTGGTGCGCTGGCAGGCGGCGATGGAGCGCTGCAGGCGGTCGAGCAGCAGGCGGCGGTTGGGCAGGCCGGTGAGTGCGTCGTAGAAGGCCAGGCGCTCGATCTCTTGTTCTGCGCGCTTGCGATCGGTGATGTCGCGGCACACGCCCAGCACGCCGGTCACGCGGCCGTGCAGGTCGCGGATGGGGGTCTTGATGGTCTCGAACTGGCCCTGGTAGCCGTCCTCGGCAAAGGTGAGCGTCTCTTCGTACACCAGTGGCTGCCAGGCCTGCATGGCGCGCAGGTCGTACTTGCGAAACCGCTCGGCCACCGCGGCAGGCACCAGGTCGAAATCGTTGCGCCCCACCACCTGCCGCTCGGGCAGGCCGGCAAACCGCTCGAACACCGGGTTGACCGACAGGTACACGCCTTGCGCATCCTTGAGGAACACCATGTCCGGCATGGCGTTGACCACGCGCGCCAGGTGCGCCTTTTGCAGGGCCAGTTCGGTCTCGATGCGCTTGAGCTCGGTCAGGTCGTACGCGAACACCACCACGGCCGACACGCCCTGGTCGGTGACCGCCTCGGGCGCGATGGTGGTGTGGCGGTACTGCGGTCCGTCGGGGGCGTCCACGCGGTTCTCGAACACCGCCGTCTCGCCGCCAAAGGCCTTGTCGAAATACGGCTGCATGCGCGCCATCAGTTCGGGGGGCAGCACGTCCTTGAGCACCCGCCCTTGCAACTGCGCGGGTTCGGTGCGCAGCCAGCGCGCCTGCTGCTCGTTTACGTACAGCACGCGCAGGTCCTTGTCCAGCCTCGCCACGCCGCCCGGCACCTGGCGCAGCATGTTGGCCATCAAGGCCTCGTGCGCATGCGCGGCTTCTTCGGCCAGGTGGTGGGCGGTGATGTCGGTCTGCACGCCGTCCCACATCACGCGGCCATCGTCGAGCGGGCGGGGCGATGCGCTCAGGTGCATCCAGCGCAGCTGGCCGTCGGCGCGGCGGATGCGGAACACCACATCGAGCGTGGACATGGTGAGAAACGACGCACGTTCCAACTGCCGCAGGCGCTTGAGGTCTTCCGGGAGGATCTGGCGGTACACCCGCAGAGGGTCGCGCAGCGCGTCCTGCGCGCTCACGCCGTGCAGGCGCTCCAGCGCCTCGCCCACATGGACGAAGTGCGTGCGGCCATCGAGCTCGCGCACCACCTGGTAGAGCACGCTGTGCGGCAGGTTGCGCCCCAGCAGGGACAGGCGGCCCTCGCTCTCGCGCAGGCGGCGCTCGGCCTCCTGCACGCGTGCGAACGGCAGGCGAATGCCGGCATTGAAAACGGCTTGGTACAGCAGTGCATAGGCCACCACGCGCAGGCCGTGGGCCAGTGGCCCGCCCACCGGCGAGTGGCCGCCCAGCGTGGCCACCGTGACTTCGCCGCACAGGAATGCCAGCGCGGCCCAGGCCAGCACGCGCTCGCGCCGTTGTGCGTGGCGCTGCGCCCCGCGGTAGCACCACACAGCCGCCACCGCCAGCGCCATGACAAGCGCCCAGGCCAGGTAGCGCCGCAGCCCGCCCCCCGCGGCCGATGCGAACCAGCCGGGCAGCGGGCCGAGCGACGAGACCACCAGCAGCAGTGCCACTGCACCCGCGCCGGCCAGCCACGCCCTGGCCGGGCCCGGAGCGGCCACCTGCAGCCCCATGAGCAGCAAGGTGACGGTTTCGGCCAGCCGCGCCCAGCTGCTGAGCCACAGCGAGATGTCGGAGGTGGCCGAGGGCATGTGCACCGGCGTGGAATGCGCGAGCACGCCGTGCAAAAAGTTGCAGGCCGCCGCCACGACAAAGCCGGCGGCCAGCACATTGGCGCGGGCCTGCTCGGGTGCATCCAGCGTGTGCAGCGACACGGTGACCACCAGCAGGCCCAGCAGCACAGCCATCAGCTCGAAAAAAGGCTCGAGCCCGTGCTGCGCGCCCGCCCCTTCGCCCAGCACCCGCGCCAGGGGCACCACGGTCAGCGCCAGCACAGCCACGACGAGCACCACCGTGGCGGCGGGCGCGTCGATCAGCTGCGGCAGGCGCGGCCTGGAGGAGCGTGTGAGGGGTGGTGGGGCCATGGGCGAGCGAGAGACAGGCGTATTTCTACAGAGTTCTACATCGCGTCACAAGTGTATCCATGAGTAAACCCAACGGCAGGATGCCCGGCCGGCTTTACTTGGCCCCCTCCACCACGAGTCTTGCCACGCAGTCGTAGCCTCAATGTCGGCACTCTGCCGTGGACCCTGAGGGTGTCGGGGCCGCAGGGGGTAACCCTTGCGCCCCCACCTTTTACGTCAGCTTGCGCGACCAGCCGGTCATGGCGCGGGGCCCCACGGGCTCAGTGCGGTGTCTGAAGGCCGCGCGCCCGAGGAGCACCACACAGCGCTGCCCAACGCACGACCCCCCCCAACCTCAGCCCTGCAGCAACTGGCGCAGCACGAACGGCAGGATGCCGCCGGCCTGGTAGTAGTCCACCTCGATGGGGGTGTCGATGCGCAGCGTGACGGTGACCTCCTGGCGCGAGCCGTCGGCGCGGCGGATCACCAGTTGCGCATCGCTTTGCGGCGTGAGTGCGGGGTCGGGCACCACGTCGATCTCTTCGTTGCCGACCAGGCCCAGCGTCTCCCACGACTCGCCCGCCTTGAACTGCAGGGGCAGCACGCCCATGCCCACCAGGTTGGAGCGGTGGATGCGCTCGAAGCTGCGCGCCACCACGGCCTTGATGCCCAGCAGTTGCGTGCCCTTGGCCGCCCAGTCGCGGCTCGACCCCGTGCCGTATTCCTCGCCCGCGAAGATCACCGTGGGCGTCTTCTGCGCGATGTACTGCATGGCGGCGTCGAAGATGAACATCTTCTCGCCCTGCAGCGCACCTTCGTTCTGGAACACCGTCACGCCGCCCTCCTCGCGCGAGCCGTCGGCGGTGGGCGGGATCATGAGGTTCTTGATGCGCACGTTGGCGAAGGTGCCGCGCATCATCACGTCGTGGTTGCCGCGGCGTGCGCCGTAGCTGTTGAAGTCGGCCTTTTGCACGCCGTTGAGCTGCAGCCACTGGCCGGCGGGCGACGTGGCCTTGATGGAGCCCGCAGGCGAGATGTGGTCGGTGGTGATGGAGTCGCCGAACAGCGCCATGATGCGCGCGCCGTGCACTGCAGAAGCGGTGAACTCGCCTTGTTCCAGCGTGAACTGGGCAAAAAACGGCGGCTCAGCGATGTAGGTGCTGGCAGGCCAAGTGTAGGTATTGCCGGAGACGCCCAGAATCTTCTCCCACAGCTTGCCGGGCTCGGTGCTCACCTTGGCGTAGTTCTCGCGGAAGGCCTTGCCGTTCATCGCGAACTTCATCAGCTGCCGGATCTCGTCGCTGGTGGGCCAGATGTCGCCCAGGTACACGTCGCGCCCGCCCTTGCCTTTGCCCACGGGCTCGGTCATCAGGTCCTTGAGCACCGTGCCGGCGATCGCGTAGGCCACCACCAGCGGCGGGCTGGCCAGGAAGTTGGCCTTCAGGTTGGGGTGGATGCGCGCCTCGAAGTTGCGGTTGCCCGACAGCACGGCCGCGCACACCAGGTCGTTGCTAGTGATCACGTCATTGAGCTCGGCCGTCAGGTCGCCCGCGTTGCCGATGCAGGTGGTGCAGCCGTAGCCCGCCAGCGCAAAGCCCAGCTTTTCGAGGTAAGGCAGCAGGCCCGTCTCGGTGAGGTATTCGGTAACGATGCGCGAGCCGGGTGCGAGCGAGGTCTTGATGTGCGGTTTGACCTTGAGCCCCGCCTCCACCGCCTTCTTGGCCAGCAGGCCCGCGGCCAGCAGCACGCTGGGGTTGCTGGTGTTGGTGCAGCTGGTGATGGCGGCAATGAGCACGTCGCCGTTGCCGATGCTCACGTCGCCGGGCCGGCTGGCCTGCTGCGCCGGCACGTCGGCGCGCGCGGCGGCCAGCGTGGGCTTGTTGTGCTCCATCTCGACCAGGAAGCGCGGCCCGCCCGAGGGCGCGGGCTTTTCGGCGGGCGTGACGGGGTCGGCCGGCGCGTCGTCAGGGCGCACATGGTGGCGGGTGTGCAGCAGCTCGGCTGGGCGATTGAAGCCGTTGCTGGCAATGGGCTGGCTGAACAGCTCGGCGAACTGGCTGGCGACCTTGCCCAGCTCGATGCGGTCCTGCGGGCGCTTGGGCCCGGCCAGGCTGGGGGTGACGTCGCCCAGGTTCAGGCGCACAACTTGCGAGTAGTCGATCTCGCCGGCCAGCGGCACGCCGAACAAGCCCTGCGCGCGGAAGTACGCCTCGAAGGCTTCGATCTCCACCTTGGTGCGGCCCGTGCCCTGGAAGTAGTCGATGGTCTTCTCATCGACCGGGAAGAAGCCCATGGTGGCGCCGTATTCGGGCGCCATGTTGCCGATGGTGGCGCGGTCGGGCAGGGACAGCGTGCGCGTGCCTTCGCCGAAAAATTCGACGAACTTGCCCACCACCTTGTGCTGGCGCAGGATCTCGGTCACGGTGAGCACCAGGTCGGTGGCGGTCACGCCCTCGCGCAGCTGGCCCGTGAGCTCGAAGCCCACCACATCGGGCGTGAGGAAGTACACCGGCTGGCCCAGCATGGCGGCCTCGGCTTCGATGCCGCCCACGCCCCAGCCCACCACGCCGATGCCGTTGATCATGGTCGTGTGGCTGTCGGTGCCCACCAGGGTGTCGGGGTAGTAGACGGGGCGCGTGGCGTCCTTGGTCTTGTGCACGCCGCGGGCCAGGTATTCCAGGTTCACCTGGTGCACGATGCCGAAGCCCGGGGGCACCACGCCGAAGGTGCTGAAGGCCTGCATGCCCCACTTCATGAACTCGTAGCGCTCGCGGTTGCGCTGGAATTCGAGCTTCATGTTCAGGTCGAGCGAATTCTTCTTGCCGTAGTAGTCGACCATGATGGAGTGGTCGACCACCAGGTCCACCGGCACCAGCGGCTCGATCTTCTTGGGGTTCTTGCCCAGCCGGCCGGCCACGCTGCGCATGGCGGCCAGGTCGGCCAGCAGCGGTACGCCGGTGAAGTCCTGCAGCACCACGCGCGAGACGACGAAGGGGATCTCGTCCTTGCGCTCGGCATTGGGCGCCCAGTGCGCCAGCTGCTGCACGTGCTCGGGCGTCACCTTGCGGCCATCGCAATTGCGCAGCACCGATTCGAGCACGATGCGGATGGACACCGGCAGGCGGCTGACCTCGGGGAACTGGCGGGCCAGCGCGGGCAGGGAGTAGAAGTACCCCTCCTTGCCGGACGCTGTCTTGAAGCTCTTGAGCGTGCTGGCAAACGCGTGGCGCGGCGACGAGCCGGTGGCTGGGCGGGAAGACGGGGTGGCTGGCGGCTTGGGCGATGAGGCCATGGCGAACTCCTGTGTGACGCAACAGGCCTATTCTGTCAGCCTCACGTGACGGCGCAATCGTGGGGGTATGCACAGGTGTCGCACGGCGCTGCGTGCGCCCGGCACGTGCATGGACCCGGGCCACAGCGCTGAAAATTCAAATAAAAATAGCCGCTACCGCTTGATGGACAAGCGCCAGCAGCTATTTATTTGATAGCAATCGTCTGCATTACCCTACGCGGCTGCCCACACAGGCAGGCGGCGCACACCGAACCACTGCAGTTCAGCCAACAACGCCACCGACACCACATGCACCACCAGGTATGCCTGGCCGAGCAGCGTGGGCGTGAGCGGCGAGGCCAGCAGCAGCGCCAGGCTGGCCAACGCCCACGCAAAGTTGCCCACGATCAGCACCCACAGCCAGCCCCGGGGCATGGGCTCGGACCGCGCTATCGCCACGGCCAGCGCCGCATAGCCCAGCAGCAGCACGCCGGTGACCTGCAGCAGCCCCGCCGGCAGGCCCAGCCATTCGGTCAGCGGCGCAGTCAGCAGCAGGTGCAGGGCACCGAGCAAGACACCCGTGGACGCATCGAACCAGACCACGGCACGCAGGAATCGGGGGGAAGACATCAGACTGAACATGGAAGGCTCCTTGGTGAGGTGAAGTGAAGTGAAAACAGCGAAGACAGGCCTGCATCGTTGCCGCCACGGCGCACCGAGTCGATGACGTGGCAGGTAATGGCCCGTGAGCGCTTTGACCCTAGGATGTGGCCCATGACCTCCTCCGCATCCTCCGCATCCACCCCGTCGCACCGCCCACCGCGCCCCACCCTGCCGCACCGCGCCGCAGCGGCCGGGCCCGCATCGTTCGGCGACCACCTGCGCACCTGGCGCCAGCAGCGGCACCTGAGCCAGCTGGAGCTGGCGGACGAGGCGGACATCTCCACGCGCCACGTGAGCTTCATGGAAACCGGCCGCACCAACCCCAGCCGCGACATGGTGCTGCGCCTGTGCGAACGCCTGGCCGTGCCCCTGCGCGAGCGCAACGCCCTGCTGGTGGCGGCCGGCTATGCGCCGATGTACCGCGAGCGCGCGCTGGACGACCCGGCGCTGGCCGCCGCGCGGCAGGCGGTGGAGCTGGTGCTCAAAGGCCACGAGCCCTGCCCTGCCATCGCGCTGGACCGCTGCTGGAACGTGGTGGCCACCAACCGCGCGGCCCAGGCCCTGCTGGCGGACCACGTCGCGCCCGAGCTGCTCGCCCCCCCCGTCAACGTGTTCCGCCTGAGCCTGCACCCCGAGGGGCTGGCGCCGCGCATTGCCAACCTGGCGCAGTGGCGTGCGCACCTGTTCGAGCGGCTGCGCCAGCAGATCCAGGCCACGGCCGACCCGGCGCTGATCGCATTGCAGGCCGAACTGCTGGAATATCCCGAGCCCGCAGGCGCCCAATCCACCGTGCTGCCCGGTGAATTGCTGGGCGTGGTAATGCCTTTCTGCTTTGAAAGCCGCCACGGCATGCTCTCGCTGATCAGCACCACCACGATATTCGGCACCCCGGTGGACGTGACGCTGCAGGAGCTGGCAGTGGAGTCATTCTTTCCAGCCGACGATTTCACGGCGCAGGTGCTGCGCGACGTGGCGGCGCAAAACAGGCAGGCGTAAATGGCGGGCAGCAAATAGACCTTCTGGCCTGCTGCTGTCTGGGCGCCATGCAATGGCGCAGGGTTTGAGGCGGGGGCAGGGTTTCCCCCTAATTATCCAAAGTTGTACTGCGACGCCACTTTGGCCAGACAAGCGAGGCATCTCCCGCCATCGCAATCGAGCCAAGCCGCCGCTGCTGTGAGGATGGATAAACACCATTCAACCCTGCACCCCGGCCTGCACCAATTGGGGGATTAACGAATCCACAAAAAAGCCCGCTGAAGAGCGGGCTTTTTTACCATCCGGACGGTCCGGGCGGTGAATCAGATGACGAACTTATCGCGGCTTTCGTTTTGAATCCACTTGGGCGCCTTGCCACGGCCAGTCCAGGTTTCGCCGGTGGCGGGGTTGCGGTACTTGGGCGCGACCTTGGTGCCAGCGGTGGAGCTGCGGGTGCCCTTGCCAGCAGACTTGCCAGCGGGGAACACGTCTTGCGCGGTCAGGCCATATTCAGCCACCAGCGAACGAACCTGAGCGACAGCGCTCGACAATTCGCTGCGGCGCGCTTCGTTGATTTGCTGTTCGAGGGCTTCACGCTGCTTCAGCAGGTCTTTGTAGCTAGTGGTCATGATGTCTGGATTTAGGTGTAAGGGTGAAAGACAGGCGCGATTATAGGAATATTTTCTGCCGTGTGGTTCACAGCCCCGAAAAAATCCCATTTTCAATGCCATGGAATAAGCCAGCGCCATTTGTAGGAATCGTCCCACCTTTGCGACTACACCTACCTCCATGGGGATGGGTTGGACGACCTGAAAGCCCTGGGCACCGGGTGCGATATCCATCGGAATATGCCAGCCACTGTGGGCCGGGAGCGCCTCTACCATCTATCTGCAAGCCGTAAAGTTTTATTGCGAACGCATCACGCCCTGTAAATCCTGAATATCGGGCGCGCGCCCCACAGACTGTGGCCTGCAACGCTTTCAAGGCATTGGCGCATCCGCCAAGCCCGGCCTGAAATGCACTCTGCATTCAGCAATCGACACCGGTTGCCGCCGCGGGCCGTGCAATCCCGCAGAGAATCGCTGCTCCTTACACACCACAAGTACCCATGGCTCTTTACTGCATCGGCGATATCCAGGGCTGCGACAGCGCGCTGGGGCGCCTGCTCGACGAGATCGGTTTTTCTGCCAGCCGCGACACGGTGTACCTGCTGGGCGACCTGGTGAACCGCGGGCCCGATTCGGCCGCCGTGCTGCGCCGCTGCATCGCGCACGACGGCGCGCTGCGCAGCCTGCTGGGCAACCACGACCTGCACCTGCTGGCCGCGGCCCACGGGGCCCGCAAGCCGTCGCGCCGCGACACGCTGGCCTCCGTGTTGGAGGCGCCTGACCGCGAGGCCTTGCTGCAGTGGGTGCGCAGCCAACCGCTGGCCCGCACGCACACGCACGCCGGCGAGACGCTGCTGATGGTGCACGCCGGGGTGCTGCCCGCCTGGTCTGCCCAGGACGCATTGGCGCATGCCGACGAGGTGGCGGCCGTGCTGCGCGGGCCCGACCTGCCCGGCTTTCTGCAGGCGATGTACGGCAACACCCCTGACCGTTGGAGCGACGAGCTGACCGGCAACGACCGCTTGCGCGTCATCGTGAACGCGCTCACGCGGCTGCGCTTTTGCTCGGCCCGCGGGGAGATGGACTTCGACAGCACCGAGAGCGCCAGCGATGCGCCCGCAGGTCTGATGCCCTGGTTCGACGTGCCAGGGCGCCGCGCGGCAGGCACGCTGGTCGCGTTTGGCCACTGGTCCACATTGGGCTGGCTCAACCGCAGCGATCTGCTGGGCCTGGACACCGGCTGCGTGTGGGGCGGCTGCCTGAGCGCCGTGCGTTTTGGCGCGACGCTGGCCGACCGCGAACTGCTGCAGGTGCACTGCGAGCAGTCGCAAGCACCCGGCGCCTGAACCCGGGGCTGCACTGCGGGAGCACAGAGCCCCACGGCACAAGAGCGCGAAGGAAGGGCACAAGGTGAGTTGCCCAAAAAGCGACGCTACAAAAAATATAGCTGCCAGCGCTTGTGTACCAAGCGGTGGCAGCTATTTTATTGAGCAACCCGGTGCATCACCAGGCGCAGCGACTACATGCTGACTTACTGCGTCGTTGCTTCCGGCTGCACAGCTTTGAACAACGCGGCCACCTTGCGCTTGGGCTTGATGTTGGCCGACACGCTGCTGCGCGGGGCCGACTTGGCGGACTCCCAGGCGGGGGCGGCGTCGGCGGCTGCATTGGCTTCGTAAGGCTTCTCGAAGAACGGGTCGCGCGACGGCATTGCGGGCCGAAAGCCGCGGTGCTGCTCGCGCGGCTCGCGGCCTTCGCGGCCACCGCGGTGGTCGCGCTCACGTTCACGCTCGCGGCGCGGAGCGGCCGAGATGGCATCGCGGCCATCGCCCGTTTCGCCGGCTTCGCGCCAGGCACGGCGGCCATCGTTGATGCGGCCGCGGGGCTGGTCTTCGTCGTACTCAACGGCTTCGAGGTCGATCTTCTTCTTGATCAGCTTCTCGATGTCGGCCACCAGGCGCGTGTCGCTGCCGGACACCAGCGTCACCGCCAGACCCGAGGCGCCTGCACGGCCGGTGCGGCCGATGCGGTGCACATAGTCTTCGGCATTGAACGGCACGTCGAAGTTGAACACCGCCGGCACGTCCTTGATGTCCAGGCCGCGGGCGGCCACATCGGTACACACCAGCAGGTCGACTTCACCCTTCTTGAAGGCCTCCAGGGCCTTCAGGCGCTCGTCCTGGCTCTTGTCGCCATGCAGCGCGGCGGTCTTGAGACCCTCGCGCTCCAGGCTGCGGGCCAGGCGTGCGCAGCCCAGCTTGCTGTTCACGAAGATGAAGGCCTGCTTGATGCCCCGGGTTTTCAAGACCTGGTGGATCGCGCGGCGCTTGTCGTCGTCGTTCGCGCTGTAGAAGCGCTGCTCCACCGTGGACGCCGTCTCGTTGGGGCGAGCCACTTCGATGGTGATGGGGTTTTGCAGATAGCTGCCGGCCAGGCGCTTGATCTCGGGCGAGAACGTGGCGGAAAACAGCAGCGTGGTGCGCTGCTTGGGCAGGTACGACAGGATGCGCTGCAGGTCGGGCAGAAAGCCGATGTCCAGCATGCGGTCCGCCTCGTCGAGCACCACGTACTCGACCTGGTTGAGCACCGCGTTCTTGGCCTCGATGTGGTCGAGCAGGCGGCCTGGCGTAGCCACCAGCACTTCGACGCCTTTTTTCAGCTCAAGGGTCTGCGGCTTCATGTCCATGCCGCCGAACACCACGGTGCTGCGCAGCTTGGTGTGCTTGGCGTACAGCGCGATCTGCTGGGCCACCTGGTCGGCCAGCTCACGCGTGGGCAACAGCACCAAGGCGCGCACGGGGTGGCGTGCAGGCGATGTGGAGCTGTTCTCGTGCTTGAGCAGGCGCTGCAGCAGGGGCAGCGAGAAGGCGGCCGTCTTGCCGGTGCCGGTCTGGGCGGCGCCCATCACGTCCTGCCCGGTGAGCACGACCGGAATGGCCTGCTCCTGGATCGGCGTCATGGATTCGTAGCCCATTTCGGCCACGGCACGCGCCAGCGGCTCGGCCAGCGAAAGATTGGAAAAGGAACTTGTCATTAAGAGCGTGTTGGAAGGCGACGCTGAATATGTCTGAGCAATGTGACACCCCCAGGTTCGAGGCGGGCCACAAGGCGCAAACCGTAGCGGTGACCATCGCCACCGCAAGGATTGCAACGCCGCAGATCGGGCCTCCCACGGGCGGGGTGCCGTGGGCAAGGGCCTGACTGGGCGTTGCGCTAGAACCTGCTCATGACCTTCCGCGGTCGGGGGCCGCGCGAGGTCATGAGCAGGCTCGCAGCCCTCTATTGTCGCACCGGTGGCCCAAAAAGCGATTTTTCAGGCAGGAATGGGGTGCGAGCGGGCCCGCTTTCCGTCGCCCAGAACGGCATTTGCTATGTTTTATATAGCTTCCAGCGCTTACCTATCAAGCGGTACCGGCAGTTTTGATCGATGTATCACTCCAGCACGGCGCGCAGCTGGCGTGTGGTGGCGGCCAGCCGGCGGGCCCCGATCATCGCGAGGTTATTCATCACCGTGAGCGCCGCCTCGGGGTACAGCCGGGCCCACGCGTCGAACTGGTCGCGCGACAGCCGCACCAGTTGCGCAGGCCGCCGCTCGGCCCCGGCGCTCGCCGTGCGTGCTGCACCGTTCAGGAAAGCCATGTCGCCGAACGCCATGCCCGGACCGACAGTGGCGAGCCTCAGGCCCGTCTCGGGCGGCCACTGCGTGGCCAGCGTGATGTGGCCGGACTGCACCACCAGCAGGTCGCGATCATGGTCGCCCGCGCTGAAAACCACGCTGCGGGCGGGCACGGCCACAGGCACCAGCAGGGCCAGCAGCGCGGCGCCGGCCTCGGGGCCCACGCCCTCGCCGATCTCGCCCAGCAGGTCGCGCTCGGGGTGGGCGGGGCGCTGGTCGAGGGGGCGCTGCAGCAGGATGCCGGCCTCGGCCCATTCCAGCGCGCGGTCCAGATCGGCAAAGCTGCGCACGTGCTCGCCCGCATGCTCGCGCGCCAGCGGGTCGAGCCCCGCCACCGCGCCGGCGATGCCTTGCTGCGCCAGGTCGCGCACCAGCGCGCGCAGCTGGGCCAGCGCCGTGCTGTCCCAGGCCGGCACGCGCGCTGCATCCAGAATGACCCAGCGGTGGCGCGGCTGCAGCAGCATGCGCACCTGTTCGGCCAGGTGCGCGGCCACGCCGAAGGACATCACGCCCTGCAGCTCGAACACCGCCACCTGGTTCATACGCGGTACGAGCCAGCTGTCCGATCCCGCGCGCCGCAGCCGGCGCGAGCGCAACTCGCCATCCAGCCGCACATGCCGCAGCACCTTGGCGGCCGAGTCGTGCAACAGCACAAAGGTGGCCACCACCAGGCCGGCCACCAGCGCCCCCACGCCGCCCATCACCGCAAACACCAGCGCCACCAGCCAGCTCTGCGCCCAGGTCACGCGCGAGCGCCGGGCATAGCGCAGCGACCACATCAGTGCGGGCACCTGCAGCAGCCCCGCCAGCACCAGGCCGCCCGCCAGACCCGCCATGGGCACCCAGTGCAGCCACCAGGCCCCGGTGACCGCCACGCCCAGCATGATGGCCGCATGCCAGCGCGGGCCGCTCGCCAGCCCCGGCGCGCCGCCCGAGCCCCCAGCCTGCGCCAGCAGGATGCGCGAGCGCGATGCGCTGGTGGAGGCAGGGATCATCCCCGCCAGGCCGCACAGCGCGCCCAGCAGGCTCTCGCGCCGAAGGGCTTGGTTGGCATTGCCGCGCAGGCCGTGGTCGAGCTCCAGCTCCTGGTTGAAGACCATGATCTCCAGGCTGTTGACCAGGGCCATGAGCAGCGCCAGCACCACCAGGGCCGAGCCGTGCTGCTGCGCCAGCGCCACCCACGGGATGCCCGTCCAGTCGGGCCACAGCGGCCCGGCAAACGCGCTGGCCTGCACCGCGGGCGCGAACACATCGCCCAGCCCCGCGCCCCACACGCCCGCCAGCGCCACCGCCAGTGCCACCAGCGCCACCGCCGTCAAAAGCCCCGGCGCACGCGGCCAGCGCCAGCGCAGCGCCCAGGCCAGTGCCACCACGGTCAGGGCCGCGAGCGCATGCCAGAGCGTGCGCGCACTCCACAGCGCATCGGCGGCCCCGGCGCCAAAGCCGTTGCGCACCTGGCCCACCACCATCGACAGCCCCACTCCGGCCGCAAAGCCATGCGTGACCGAGATCGGCAAGAACCGCGCGACAGATGCCAGCCGCAGCACCCCCAGCAGCCACTGAAAGACAAACGCCAGCGCCACCGTGGCACCGCTCACCGCCAGCACCTGGCGTGCGCTCAGGCCCAGCTCTGGCGCAGCTCCATGGGCCGTGGCGAGCACCGCCGCAAACAGCAGGGCCACCACCGTGGTGGGCGCATAGACCACGCCGGGACGCGGCACCACCAGCGTGAGCAGCAGGCCCGGCAGCGCCGCCGACCACAGGGCCAGCGCGGCCAGCGAATGGTCCCCCGCCAGCGGAGCGAAGGCCAGCAGCCCCAGGCCCACGGCATGCGGCACGGTGACGGCAGCGGCAGACCAGGCTGCCGCTGCGCCCGATGCCTGGGGCGCAGCCGCCTCGGGCTCCAGCGTGTTCCAGCCGGTGGGCGATGGGGTCTGAAGCGGCGCAGGCCGTGACTGCTGGACGGATGGCATGAGAGAGGTGCTGCCGCTGCGATGGAGCCGACGATGGCGGTCTTGGGGCTGCGGCAGCAATTGCTACAAACTACCGCGGCACACCGCCCTTACAGGCTGCGGGACGTGAAGGTGTCGCACGCCTTCACGTTGCCGTTCTGCAGGCCGTTGTTGAACCAGCGCTGGCGCTGCGCACTGGTGCCGTGGGTGAAGCTCTCGGGCACCACGGCGCCGCCGCTGGCGCGCTGCAGCGCGTCGTCGCCGATCTTGGCGGCAGCGTTCATCGCCTCTTCCACATCGCCCTTCTCCAGGATCTGGCGGGCGTTTTGTGCGTGGTGGGCCCACACGCCGGCAAAACAGTCGGCCTGCAGCTCCAGGCGCACCGACAGCTGGTTGTACTCAGCCTTGCTCACGCGGCCACGCATCTGGTCCACCTTGGCGCTGATGCCCAGCTGGTTCTGCACGTGGTGGCCCACCTCGTGGGCAATGACATAGGCCTGGGCAAAGTCGCCGGGCGCACCCAGCCGGTTCTTCAGGGTTTCATAAAAGCCCAGGTCGATGTAGACCTTCTGGTCGGCGGGGCAGTAGAACGGCCCCATCGCCGCCTGGCCTGTGCCGCAGGCCGTGGGCGTGGCACCGCGAAACAGCACGAGGCGCGGGTTCTGGTACTGGCCGCCGCCCTGGCGGAACACGGCCTGCCACACGTCTTCGGTGTCGGCCAGCACGGTGGACACGAAGCGCGCCATGGTGTCGTCCGCGGGCGGGCGGTGCGCCGGGCCCTGCGGTTGCTGCTGCTGCACTTGCGCCGGAGAGCCGCCGCTCAGCAGCCCCAAAATCGTCAGCGGGTTGATGCCCAGCACCCAGCCGCCCACCAGGGCGATCACGATGGTGCCGATGCCGATGCTGCGCCCGCCAAAGATGGGCGAGCCGCCCCCGCCGCCACCGCCCTCGTCCCGGCGGTCTTCCACATTGTCGGATTCGCGATTGCCTTCCCACTTCATGCCAGTCTCCAGCGCCCTCCTCCCTGGAAGGCATGGGCGCCATGTTACGCGCCAACAAGGGCGGCGCCGGGCAGATTACGATGGCCCACCTCGCTTCACGCCCGCCGCGCAGGCACCCCCCCATGCACCACCACGCCTCCCACTACGCGCCGCCCGCCGAGCCGGTGATCCTGCTCACCGGGTTCGACCCCTTCGGCGGCGACGCGCTGAACCCCAGCTGGCTCATCGCCCAGGCGCTGGATGGCCAGCGCATCGGCGGGCACAGGGTGGTGTCCGTGCAGTTGCCCACGGTGTTTGGCCGGTCGCTGCACCACTTGGGAGCGCTGATCGACGCGCACAAGCCTGCCCTGGTGGTGTGCCTGGGCCAGGCGGGCGGGCGGGCCGCACTCTCCATCGAGCGGGTGGGCATCAACGTCAACGACGCGCGCATCCCGGACAACATGGGCGCCCAGCCCGTCGACACGCCCGTGATGCCCGGCGGGCCGGCCGCGTATTTCGCCAGCCTGCCCGTCAAGGCCATGCTGCGCGGCGTGCAGCGCGCCGGCGTGCCCTGCGAGGTGTCGCAGACGGCCGGCACCTTTGTCTGCAACCACGTGCTGTACGGGCTGATGCACCTGCTGGCCACGCGCCCTGCGGGCCCCCAGGGCGTGCGCGGTGGATTCGTCCACGTGCCCTGGCTGCCCGGGCAGGGCGCGCCCTACCTTCCGCTGCGCGACATGGTGCGGGGCCTGCATGCGGCCCTGTGGGCGGCCGTGTTGGCGCGTGAAGACATTGCGCTCGGAGCGGGCGCCACGCACTGACTCCCACCCACGGCGCGGGGGCCGAATGCGATCCCGCCGGCCAATGCCCCCTGAACTGGGGCTTGCCCGGCCCCCCGGTGCGCCGCGGCGTGTGTACATTTCCACCATGCCTTCTTCGCACCGCCCGGAGCCCTCCCGCACGCTGGACGCCGCCGCCACTGCCGCGCTGCTGCCCTGGACCGCGCTGGCCGACGAGATCGCCGCCGTGCTGCGGGATGCGTCGGTGCTGGTGCCCGCCCGCACCGTGCTGCCACTGCCGCTGGGCGGCACCCTGTTCGTGATGCCCGCCACCGACAGCCGGGTGGCCATGACCAAACTCATCACCTTGACACCCGCCAACGCAGGCACGCCCCGCCCCACCATCCAGGGTGACGTGCTGGTGTTCGACGTGGCCACCGGCGAGCGCCGCCTGGTGCTCGACGGCCCCACCATCACGGCGCGCCGCACCGCGGCAGCGTCGCTGCTGGCCGCACGGCACCTGGCGCAGGAGCCGCAGGGGCCGTTGTTGGTCGTAGGCGCCGGCGTGCAGGGCTTTGCGCATGTCGAAGCCTTCGTGCAGGGCCTGGGCGTCCGGGACGTTCGCGTGGCGTCGCGCAGCGCGGCCAGCGCCGAAGCCCTGGCCCAGCACGCCCGCACCCTGGGTGCCAAGGCCCGCGTGGTGGCCGACGCGGAGGCCGAGGTGCGCCACTGCCCCCTGATCGTCACCTGCACCCCCGCGCACAGCGTGGTGCTGGGCACCCCGCCGCTGGCCGATGCCTTTGTGGCGGCCGTGGGCGCCTACACCCCCACCATGGCCGAACTCTCCCCCACCCTGTGCCGGCACATTGCGCAGCACGGCCACATCGTGGTCGACACCCCCGACGCGCGCCACGAGGCGGGCGACCTGCTGCAGGCGGGCATTGACGTGGCCGACCTGCCCACCTTGGGCGACGTGCTGCAAGGCCCGCGCATCCAGCGCACCGGCCCCGTGCTCTTCAAGAGCTGCGGCTGGGCCGGGTGGGACCTGGCCGCGGCGCGGCTGGCGGTGCGTGCGCACGACCATGCACGCGCTGCGGCCGGTACCGTCGGTACCGCCGAGCCGCACCAATGGGCCACGCCATGAGGGTGCGACGCTTTTCGGATCTCAGCCTGCGCTCGCAGATTGCGCTGGTGTTCGGCACCATCGTGGTCGCGCTGGCTGCCTTGCTGTCGCTGGGCTTCGGCGAGTTGATCAAGGTGCGCAACGAACGCGATGCGGGCGCCTCCTTGATGATGGTTGCCGAGAACGCGGGCAAGCTGCTGGCCAATGGCTTACTGGACCGCAGCCGCGAAGCCGAAGTACTGGCCGCCGCCGAGGTCGTCTGGGTCAAGGGGCTGGACTCGCCAGAGGCCCACCACATGCTGTCGCGCAGCCAGGCCGCGCAGCCCAACAGCGTGTGGATCGGTGTGGCCGACGCGCAGGGCGTGGTGCGCAATGCGACGGGCGGGTTGCTGCTGAACCAGAGCGTACTGGAGCGTCCCTGGTTCAAGGCCGGCATCGACAAGCTCTATGTGGGCGACGTGCACCCCGCCAAACTGCTCGAAAAACTGCTGCCGCCCCAGGCGTCAGGCGAGCCGTACCGGTTCGTGGACTTCGCTGCGCCGATCCGCATCGGCCCCACCACCGTGGGCGTGCTGGGCATCCACGGCAGCTGGGAGTGGACCGGCGAGGTCATCGAAAGCCTCACCCCGCCGCCCACGGAGGATTCCGCCCTGGAACTCTTCGTCTTCGACCGTGCAGGGCAGCTCATCTACGCCCCCGATGGCCAGACCCAGGCCCTGCAGGCGGCCGGCCAGCAGTTGCCCAAGCCCCCGCCCACGGCCCGGGGAGGGGCGGGTGACGGCACGCAGCCCGCCGTGGTCCGCTGGCTGGACGGGCGCGAGTACCTGACCGCCATCGCCCCGATGAAGCCCCGCAACAAGGCCAGCGACCTGGGCTGGCGCGTCGTGGCCCGCGAGCCGGTGGAGCTGGCCTTTGCCGAGGCGGGCCGCACCGTGCGCCTGGCGCTGGTCATCGGGCTGACTGCCGCCATGGTGGCATCGGTGCTGGCGTGGCTGGCGGCGCGGCGGCTGAGCGACGACCTGTATTCGCTGGCCGATGCCGCCACGGCCGTGGAGGCCGAAACGCCCGGCACACGCATCCCGCAGACACGCAGCAGCCGCGAGGTGCGCAAGCTCTCGGGCGCGTTGCGGCGCATGACGCACCACTTGCTCACCGCCCGCGAGGCCATGGAAGAAAAGGTGCGCATGCGCACGCTGGAGCTGGAAGCCGCCAACCGCGCCCTGGACCTGCAGGCCCGCACCGATGCGCTCACCGGCCTGCTCAACCGCCGCGGGTTCGAAACGCAAATGGCTTTTGCACTGGCGCTGGCGCGGCGCGGCGGCCGCCCGCTGAGCCTGATCACCGTCGACGTCGACCACTTCAAGCGCGTGAACGACACCTACGGGCACGAAGCCGGCGACGAAGTGCTGAGGCGCCTGGCCCGCACGCTGGAGCTGCGCCTTCGCAATTCCGACGTGGTGGCACGGGTGGGGGGCGAGGAGTTTGTGGCGCTGCTGCCCGACACCGACCTGGCAGGTGCGCGGTCCATCGCCGAGGCGCTGGTAACCGCCATGGACGAACAGCACGACCCGGTGGTCGGCCACATCACCGTGAGTGCGGGCGTGGCCACCATGCACGGCATGTACGACGATGGCGCCGACATGCTGCGGCGGGGAGATGCAGCTCTGTACGAAGCCAAAGGCCAGGGACGCAATCGGGTCTGCGTGGAGACCTGAGGGACCTGAGGGCTGTTACACCAGGAGGAGGTGTCCGCGTCCTTGCTCGTCCATCTCGGCTGCCACGCGGCAACCTTCAGGCGCCGCGGCGTCGAAGTAAACCTGCAAGCGGGCTGCCAGCGCGCCCAGGCTTTCGTCGCGCGAGTCATAGGCGGCATTCAGGCGGCTCTGGGCATAGGGCCGGTGGCCCAGCATCATGTCGGTGTTGACACAGTGGCCCGCAGCAGCCATCTTGAGCACAAAAACGTTGAGCAAATCGCAGGGCCAGTAGGTGGCGTGGTGCGGCATGCCGACAAACGCTGCCGCGCGGCGTTGCGAGGCAAACGATGCGTCGGTGGTGAGGGAAAAATCAGCGCCCCGGTTTTGCGCGGGTGCCGAGGGTGCAGCAAAGGTCAGCATGGGGAACTCCTTTTTGTCTCACCACCAGACCATCTGGAGGCTTGACACCATGCTAAGAACCTTACGTGCGCTTGCACTTCAGCCGATGGACCATGCCTGTGTAGGACACCGGCTGTCGGCACCGCCCGCCCGCGGCTGAGCGCCTACGGGGCCACCTCGTTGCCTGGGTGGCTGGGTGGCTGGGTGGCTGGGTGGCTGTGTAGCGGCGGGAATCAGGCCTTGGGCAGCGTGACGCCGACCTGCCCCTGGTACTTGCCTCCGCGGTCGCGGTAGCTCACCTCGCACACATCGTCCTTGTCGCTCTCGAAGAACAGCACCTGCGCGCAGCCTTCGCCCGCGTAGATGCGGGCCGGCAGCGGCGTGGTGTTGGAGAACTCCAGCGTCACGTAGCCTTCCCACTCGGGCTCGAACGGGGTCACGTTCACGATGATGCCGCAGCGGGCGTAGGTGCTCTTGCCCAGGCAGATAGTCAGCACGTTGCGCGGAATGCGGAAGTACTCCATGGTGCGTGCCAGCGCAAAGCTGTTGGGCGGAATGATGCAGCTGTCACCATGAAAGTCTACGAAACTCTTCTCGTCGAAGTTCTTCGGGTCCACCACCGTGCTGTGGATGTTGGTGAACACCTTGAATTCGGGCGCGCAGCGGATGTCGTAGCCGTAGCTGCTGGTGCCGTAGCTGATGATCTTGCGGCCTTCGGCCTCGCGCACCTGGCCGGGCTCGAAGGGCTCGATCATCCCGTGCTCGGCAGCCATGCGGCGGATCCATTTGTCGCTCTTGATGCTCATCGGTCAATTCCCTGCGCAGTGGCCCGGGCTGTCGACAAAAACGACGACAAACGGCCGGGCGCTATGAAATATGTAGCTGGTAGCGCTTGTTTATCAAGCGCGAGAGGCATATTTTGCTTGAGAAATCACGGTTTGCTCCACCAGCCGGTCGTCGCCCAGCACGATCAGCGCAAACAATAGCTCATCCAGGTTGCGCGCCTGGGCGGTCTTGCGCTCCAGCAGCGGTGTGGCTCGGGGGTTCAGCACCACGAAGTCCGCCTCGCAGCCCGGCTGCAGGTTGCCCACCACGCCCGCTAGGCCCAGCGCCTTGGCGGCGCCCGCTGTGTGCTGCCACCACAGCTGCTGGGGCGACAAGCTCAGGCCCTGCTTGCTCTGGCCCTCCCGGCCCACGTAGTACGCCGCCAGCATGGTGTGGAACGGGCTGAAGCTGGTGCCCCCGCCCACGTCGCTGGCCAGGCCGTAGCCAAAGCCCACGCGGTCCGCGCCCGCGTAGTCGAAAAAGCCGCTGCCCAGGAACAGGTTGCTCGTGGGGCTGACGGCCGCCACGGTGCCGGTGTCACGCATCAATGCGCGGTCGTCGTCGTCGAAGTGGATGCAGTGGGCGTACACCGCACGCTCGCGCATCAGGCCGAAGTCGTCGTACACCGCCAGGTAGCTGCGCGACGCGGGGAACAGCTCGCGCGCCCAACGGATCTCGTCCAGGTTCTCGGCCACGTGCGACTGAATCCACACGTCGGGGTAGCGCGCGGCCAGATCGCCCGCGCCGCGCAGCTGCTCGGGCGTACTGGTGGGGGCAAAGCGCGGCGTGATGGCGTAGCCCAGGCGGTCCACGCCGTGCCAGCGGCGGATGAGTACTTCGGTGTCGAGCAGGCTCTGCTCCGTGTCGTCGCGCACGCCGTCGGGGGAATGCCGGTCCTGCAGCACCTTGCCGGTGATCAGGCGCAGCTGGCGGCGCTGCGCCTCGGTGAACAGCGCGTCCACGCTGGCCGGGTGCGAGGTGGCAAACGTCAGCGCCGTGGTCACGCCGTTGCGCAGCAGCTCGTCGACGAAAAAGCCCGCCACCTGGGCGCCGTAGGCCGGGTCGACAAAACGCGACTCGTGCGGAAACGTGTAGTTCTCCAGCCAGGGCAGCAGGCCGTCCGCGGGCGAGCCGATCACGTCGGTCTGCGGAAAGTGGATGTGCATGTCCACGAAGCCCGGCGCCAGAATCCGGCCCGGAAGGTGCGTGACGGGGTGGCCGGCGTACTGGTGGGCGAGCGCTTGCCAAGCACCCGCCGCCACCACGCGCTGGCGGCCCTTCGCATCGGGGCCGACGGCCAAGAGGCCGTCTTCTTCATACAGCGCCGATCCATCGTCGGCAAAGCGCAAAAGGGCTGAGCGGTATACGTGCATGGGCGCTAGCTTAGCGGCGGCTGTGGCCCCGGACATACGCTGCGTGCAATAAACGCTATGGCCTGCGCGCCGACGCAGCCCAGGTAACCGCGTCAGCGGGTGATGCGGCCCTGCACGCCTTCCACCAGCCAGTTCATCTGCAGGATCTGTGCATCCGTCAGGGACTGGCCGGCAGCGATCACTTCGCGCCCTTCGTTGTCGCGCACTGCGGCCTTGGTACCCGCGCGGAACGGCTGCAGCTGCCCCGCGCCGATGGCCTTCTGTGCGGCCAGCACCTCCTGCTGCACGGCGGGCGGCACCTTGGGGCCGAAGTCGCCCACGCGGATCAGGCCCTCGCGCACGCCGCCCCAGAGGTTGCCGCTCTTCCAGGTGCCGTTTTGCACCGCGCGCACGCGGTCGGTGTAGTAGCGGCCCCATTGGTGGGTGACGGCGACGATCTGCGCGTCCGGCCCGGCTTTGCGCATGTCGGAGTGGTAGGCCACGGCCATCTTGCCGCGCTCCTGCGCTGCGGCCATCACCGCGGTGGATCCGGTGTGAAACGCCATCACGTCCACGTCCTGGTTGAAGAGCACCATGGCCGCATCGCGCTCCTTGGGCGGGTCGAACCACACGTTGATCCACACCACCTTGACGGTGGCCTGCGGGTTGACCGAGCGCATGCCCAGCGTGAACGCGTTGATGCCCTGCAGCACCTCGGGGATCGGAAAGCCCGCCACGTAGCCCGCCACGCCGGTCTTGCTCATGCGGCCCGCCGCGATGCCTGCTAGGTAGCGACCCTCGTAGTAACGCGCGTTGGCCGCTGCCACGTTGGGCGCGGTCTTGTAGCCGGTGATGGACTCGAACTTCGCGTTCGGATAGTCCTGCGCCACCTTGAGCGTGGGCTCCATGTAGCCGAAGCTGGGCGTGAAGATGATCTGATGCCCCGTGGCCGCCAGGTCGCGGATCACGCGCTCGGCGTCGGCCCCCTCGGCCACGTTTTCCACAAAGGTGGTTTGCACCTGTGCGCCCAGCGCCGCCTCCACGGCCTTGCGGCCCTCGTCGTGCTGGCGCGTCCAGCCGGCTTCGGTGATGGGGGAGACGTAGACGAAGCCCGCCTTGACGGGCTGCTGCGCTGGCGCGGGGGCAGGTGGTTTGGCACCGGCCGGGGTTTGGGAGACAGCGGGAAAGGTGATGAAAACGGCGCCCGCCAGCGCACTCACACAAGCCGCACGCAGTGCGGTGGCGAGGTTTTTGTACATGGTGTTCCTCTACATGGCCCAGGTTGAAAAGCGGAGCCACCGCAGGGCGGCGGTGGTCCACGAAAAAAATCGGTCGGTCAGTGGTTCAGTCGATGGTCCTGCGGTCGGTGGGCAGTTCGGCAAACGGTTCGCTGGACAGGTCGATGGTGAACAGGTCGATGGTGATGGGTGCCGGGCAGGCTGCGGGGCGGCGCCCACCCTTCGCCTGCATCGACGCCCCCATCAGCCCAGGCGCGGCACCCTGAGGCGTGCGGAGTCCGAAACGGTACCGCCCAGGCGGAAGGCACCCACCACTTCGGACAGGCGCGCGGCCTGGTCCTTCAGGCTTTCGGCGGCTGCGGTGGATTCCTCCACCAGCGCGGCATTTTGCTGCGTCATCTGGTCGAGCTGGCTCACCGCCACGTTCACCTGGCCTATGCCCAGGCTCTGCTCCGACGCTGCGGCGCTGATCTCGCCAATGATGTCGGTCACGCGGCGCACCGAACTCACGATCTCGGTCATGGTGGTGCCGGCGTTCTGCACCAGGGCAGAGCCCGACTCGACCTTCTCGACCGACACGCTGATGAGCGCCTTGATCTCCTTGGCGGCCTCGGCACTGCGCTGCGCCAGGCTGCGCACTTCGGTGGCCACCACGGCAAACCCGCGGCCCTGCTCGCCTGCACGGGCCGCTTCGACGGCCGCATTGAGCGCGAGGATGTTGGTCTGGAAGGCGATGCCGTCGATGGTGCCGATGATGTCCGCGATCTTCTTGCTGCTGGTGTTGATCTCGTCCATGGTGCTCACCACCTGCGAGACCACCGCGCCACCGCGCTCGGCCACGGCAGCGGCCGATGCGGCCAGCTGGTTGGCCTGCACGGCCGAATCAGCGCTCTGGCGCACGGTGCTGGTCAGCTCTTCCATGGAGCTGGCGGTTTCCTGCAGGCTGCTGGCGGTCTGCTCGGTGCGCGCGCTCAGGTCCTGGTTACCGATGGCGATCTGCGTGCTGGCTGTGGAGATGCTGTCCACCACGCCACGCACTTGCTGCAGCGAGCCTTGCAGCGCGCTGCGCATCAGGTCCAGCGCGCGCAGCAGGCGGCCGGTTTCGTCGTTGGCGTAGCTGGCTTCGGGCTGGCCGGTCAAGTCCATGTCGGCGATGGCT
Organism: Acidovorax sp. LjRoot194; assembly: GCF_964253015.1. Taxonomy (NCBI): domain Bacteria; kingdom Pseudomonadati; phylum Pseudomonadota; class Betaproteobacteria; order Burkholderiales; family Comamonadaceae; genus Acidovorax; species Acidovorax sp. LjRoot194. The sequence continues at coordinate 4,590,928 of NZ_CAXUQB020000001.1, forward strand.
TCGGCAATGGCCTCGGCATGGCGCAGCGGGCGCGTGATGCTGGTGGCCAGCAGCCAGGCCAGCAAGGCGCCCAGCAGCAGCGAGACGCCGGTGCAGACCTGCAGCAGCAGGGTGGTCTGTGCGCGCAGGGTTTCGCTGCGCTTGCCGGCGTCATCCAGCTGCGCGCGCTGCGCGTCCACCATCTGCTGCACGCCTGCGAGATAACTGCGCGAGGTGGGCTCAAAGCGCTCACTGAACACCTTGTTGGCGCTCTCGGCGTCGCCCGCCTGCTTGAACTTGCTCACTTCCTCGCGCGCCGCAAGGTAGTCCTTGCGCAGCTGGCCCACCTGGTCGAAGAGCTTCTTCTCTTCGGGCGTGTCCATCTTGGATTCGATGAACTTTTGCAGCTCGTTGGTGTTGCGGATCGACTCGGCCGTGGCCGGTGCGAAGTACGGGATCAGGCTCGCGTCGCTGCTCTTGGCGATGGCCGCGGCGCGCTGCACGCCCGACGTGGTGTGGCGCAGCCAGTCGGCCCCCGCGCGCTCGGTCTTGATGTTGTCGGACACCATGGTGTCGATCTCCTGGCCCAGTTGGCCGAGCTTGACCACCGCCACCACGCTGCTGGCAAAAAACAGGGCCAGGATCAGGCCCAGCACCAAAGTGAGGCGCTTGCCGATGGAAATTTGACTGAGAAACATGGGGGAAAGCTCCGTGGTGGCGCGGGCGCGCGCCTCGCCAGCCCATGGTCCATGGGCTGAGGGGGTCTGGATCGAGGGAAGTCAAAACGGGGGTGCGGCTGACGGCGCCCCAGGATGCGGGCCTCAGCCCGCTCGTACAAAAACTCACAATTCTAGGGTTTACCCGAAAATTTAGCTAGTCCTGCACCAAATGGGGGATAAAACCAAGGCCTCTGGAGGGCCTGTGAAGGCGGCTGCACCATGAGCCATCCCGCAACGCAGCGCGAGAGTGGTCCGTTCTCAGTAGTCATGCTCCACACAGCGCTCGAAGGTCTCCTTGAGCTTGTGCTCCCACGTACGCTTGTCGGCATTGCCTGCAAAGCTGGCTTCGAAGCTGTTGAAAGCGAGCTGGTAGGCGTGCTTGGCCGTGAGGTGCGTGGCGGCGAACACCTGGGTGAAGTTGTCGTTGATGTAGCCGCCAAAGTACGCCGGGTCGTCCGAGTTGACCGTGGCCGCCAGCCCTGCGTCGAGCAGCTTGCCCAGGTTGTGGTCCGCCAGGTCGGGGAACACGCGCAGCTTGTGGTTGGACAGCGGGCACACCGTGAGCGCGATGCGGTCCTGCGCCAGGCGCTGCATCAGCGCCGCGTCGTGCACCGCCTGCACGCCATGGTCGATGCGCTCGACCTTGAGCACATCGAGTGCGCTCCAGATGTACGCCGGTGGCCCCTCTTCCCCCGCATGCGCGACCAAGCGCAGGCCCAGTTCGCGGCAGCGGGCGAACACGCGCGCGAACTTCTCGGGCGGGTGGCCCACTTCGCTCGAATCCAACCCCACGCCCACGATCTTGTCCAGGAAGGGCTGTGCCTGCTCCAGCGTCTCGAACGCGGACTCTTCGCTCAGGTGGCGCAAGAAGCACAGGATCAGCGTGGCGCTGATACCGAGCTCGGTGCGCGCGTCCTGGCAGGCGCGGTGCAGGCCGTTGATCACGGTCTCCATCGCCACGCCGCGGGCGGTATGGGTCTGCGGGTCGAAGAAGATCTCGGCGTGCAGCACGTTGTCGTGCGCGGCGCGGACCAGGTAGGCGCGTGCCATGTCGTAAAAATCCTGCTCGTGCAGCAGCACGCTGGCGCCCGCGTAGTAAATGTCGAGAAAGCTCTGCAGGTCGGTAAAGGCGTAGGCACTGCGTAGCGCTTCCACACTGGCGTAAGGCAGGGTCAGCCCGTTGCGCTGCGCCAGCGCGAAGATGAGCTCGGGCTCGAGCGAGCCTTCGATGTGGATGTGCAGTTCTGCCTTGGGCATGGCGCGCAGCAGCGCAGGCAGGCGGTCGGCGGAGATGGGCGGGACTTTGAACATGGCGGCCTGGCCTCTCATTTTTCTGTGGGGATGGGCGACATCATGCACCGGCATGGCACCAACGAAAAGGGCCGCACAAAGCGGCCCTGAGACATTGTCGCGATCCACCTTGCAGGCACCACACGGCGCCCGCAAAGGTGTTCACACAGGTGTCTTACTTCTTGTCGCCGCCGGGGATCTTGCCTTCCACGCCCTTGACGTAGAAGTTCACGCCGCCGAGGAATTTGTCGTCGGCCACAGCGTCCTTTTCCAGCACGGCCTTGCCATCCTGGCCGACGATCGGGCCCTTCCAGATCACGAAGCTGCCGTCGGCCAGGCCCTTCTTCACTTCTTCGACCTTGGCCTTGGTCTCGGCGGGCACGTCTTCAGCGATGGAGACGATGTCGATCGCGCCTTCCTTCACGCCCCACCAGCTTTGGCCGGTGGCCCACTTGCCTTCCAGAGCGTCCCGGGTGGCCTTGGTGTAGTACGGGCCCCAGTTGATCACGGCCGATGCCAGGTGGGCCTTGGGGCCGTAGGCGGTCATGTCCGAATCCCAACCGAAGGCGCGCTTGCCCTTTTCCTGCGCGGTCTTGAGCACGGCGGGCGAGTCGGTGTTCTGGAACAGCACGTCGGCGCCGCCGTTGATCAGCGACGTGGCGGCTTCGGTTTCCTTCGGTGGGCTGAACCATTCGTTCACCCAGACCACCTTGGTCTTGATCTTGGGGTTGACCGACTGCGCACCCAGCGTGAAGCTGTTGATGTTGCGGATCACTTCAGGGATCGGCACCGAGCCCACCACGCCCAGCGTGTTGGTCTTGGTCATGGCACCGGCGATCACACCGGCCATGTACGCACCTTCGTAGGTGCGGCTGTCGTAGGTGCGCACGTTCTCGGCGGTCTTGTAGCCGGTGGCGTGTTCGAACTTCACGTCCTTGAAGTCCGGGGCGATCTTCTGGATGGACTCCATGTAGCCGAAGGTCGTGCCAAAGATCAGCTTGTTGCCTTGGCCGGCCAGGTCGCGCAGCACGCGCTCGGCGTCGGCGGACTCGGGCACGCTTTCGACGAAGCTCGTCACGATCTTGTCGCCGAATTCCTTCTCGATGGCCTTGCGGCCGTTGTCGTGGGCGAAAGACCAGCCGCCGTCACCGACAGGGCCGACGTACGCGAAGGCGATCTTCAGAGGCTCGGCCTTGGGCGCAGGGGCCTCTGCCGCAGGAGCCGGTGCGGGCGCGGGGGCCGGTGCCGGTTCTTCCTTCTTGCCACAGCCCACGAGCGCGGCGGCGGCAACGGCGGAGAGCGCTGCCACCTTGAGCAGGGAGCGTTTCTGCAGATCAGTCATGTCGGTTTCCTTATGAATAGGTGAAGAGAGGTTTACCACGGCAAACGCACGAAAACGGTGATTATGGTCCGATCTACCGGGCAGTAACCAAAGGTTTTTCAGCTCCTGCAGTCCGGATGCAAGACCCGGGCCACGGAGGCAGTTTCTGCAAAATGCCCGGCGCGGCTCAGAAGCCTGGATAGAAAGGCTTGCCCAGCGACGCGGGCATGTTGATGCGGATCCACGCCGGATTGCGCGATATCAGCGCCAGCACCACGATGGTCGCCACGTACGGCAGCATCGACAGTAACTGGCTGGCCACCTGCACGCCCGTGGCCTGCAGGTGGAACTGCAGCATCGTCACGCCGCCGAACAGGTAGGCCCCAAGCAGCACCCGCGCAGGCCGCCAGGTGGCAAAGGTGGTCAGCGCCAGCGCGATCCAGCCGCGGCCAGCCACCATGCCCTCGACCCACAGCGGGGTGTAGACGGTGGAGATGTAGGCGCCCGACAGCCCGCACAGCGCGCCCCCGGCCACCACCGCGGCCAGCCGGATGCGGCGCACCGGGTAGCCCAGCGCATGGGCGGACTCGGGCGACTCGCCCACCGAGCGCAGCACCAGGCCCGCGCGCGAGCGGTACAAAAACCAGATGAGCGCCGCCACCAGCACCATGGTCAGGTACACCAGCGGGTGCTGCTGGAACAGCGCGGGCCCGAGCAGCGGCACGTCGGACAGCACCGGGATGGCGTACTTGGGCAGCTCGGGCAGCTTGGCCTGCACGAAGCTGATGCCCGCAAAGGCCGAGAACCCCACCCCGAACAGCGACAGCGCGAGCCCGGTGGCGTACTGGTTGGTGTTGAGCCAGATCACCAGCACACCGAAGATGGCCGCCAGCAGCGCCCCGGCAGCCATGCCCGCGGCAAAGCCCAGCCAGGTGTTGCCCGTGTGCACCACGGTGGCAAACCCGGCGATGGCGGCGCAGAGCATCATGCCCTCGGCCCCCAGGTTCACGATGCCGGCCTTCTCGTTGATGAGCAAGCCCAGGGCCGCGATGGCCAGGACCGTGCCGGCGCTCAAGGTGGCGCCGATGAGGAGTGCGTAGGATTCCATCAGGCCACCACTTTCTTGGCGCCTACCCAGCGAACGCGGTAGGCAATGAGTGTGTCGCAGGCCAGCAGCGTGAACAGCAGCAAGCCCTGGAACACGCCGGTGAGCGACTTGGGCAGCCCCAGGCGCGACTGCGCCAGCTCGCCGCCGATGTAGAACATGCTCATCAAAATGGCCGACAGGATCATGCCCACCGGGTGCAGCCGCCCGACAAACGCCACGATGATGGCCGCAAAGCCATAGCCCGCCGGCACGTACGGCGTGAGCTGACCGATGGGCCCGGCCACCTCCAGCGCGCCCGCCAGGCCCGCTGCACCGCCCGAAATGAGCAGTGCCGTCCACAGCGCCCGGCGCGATGAAAAGCCCGCGTACCGCGCCGCCGCTGGCGCCAACCCGCCCACCTGCTGGGCAAAGCCCGCGCGGGTGCGGAACAAAAACACCCACAGCGCCGCAGCCCCGGCCAGCGCCAGCAGCAGCCCGATGGACATGCGCGAGCCCTGCATCAGCCGCGGGATCTGCGTGACCTTCTCGAACGTCTTGGTCTGCGGGAAGTTGTAGCCCATGGGGTCCTTCCACGGGCCGTAGACCAGGTAGCCCAGCACCAGCGTGGCCACGTACACCAGCATCAGGCTGACCAGGATTTCATTGGCGTTGAACTTGTCGCGCAGCAGGGCCGTGAGCCCCGCCCACGCCATGCCGCCCAGCACGCCCGCCACCAGGATGGCGGGCACGATCCACGGCCCGGTGGTCTTGTCGGCCAGCAGCGCCACGCCGCCGGCCACCACGGCACCGATGACGAACTGGCCCTCGGCACCGATGTTCCACACGTTGGAGCGAAAGCACACCGCCAGACCGAGCGCGATGAGCAACAGCGGCGTGGCCTTGACCATGAGTTCGCCGATGGCGTACTGCGTCTTGATGGGCTCCCAGAAGAACACCTGCAGCCCGCGCACCGGGTCCTTGCCCAGCGCGGCGAACAGCGCGATGCCGATCAGCACCGTGAAGGCCAGCGCCAGCAGCGGCGAGCCGTAGGTCCAGAGTTTGGACGCCTGGGGGCGCGGTTCGAGCTTAAGCATGCTGCACCTCCCCCACCTTGGCGCTGTGGGCGCTGTGAACGTTCTGGGCCAGATGGGCCTGCACGTCGGCATGCCACAGGCCACTCATCCATTCGCCGATCTGCTCCACCGTGGCATCGGCGCGCGGTACCGAGGGCGACAGGTGCCCCTTGGCCACCACATGCAGCCGGTCGCAGATTTCGAACAGTTCATCCAGCTCTTCACTGACCACCAGCACCGCGCAGCCGGCATCGCGCAGCGCCAGGATGGAGCCGCGGATCTGCGCCGCCGCACCCACGTCCACGCCCCAGGTGGGCTGCGAGACGATGAGCAGCTTGGGGTTGGCGTCGATCTCACGCCCCACGATGAACTTTTGCAGATTGCCGCCCGACAGCGATTTGGCCGCCGCGTGCGGGCCGCCCGCCTTCACGTTGAAGCGCTCGATCAGCGCCTTGGCATGCGCCTCCAGCGCACCCACCTTGATCCAGCCGCTGCCCGCCACCGAGTTGGTGCGCGTGAGCAGCAGGTTGTGCGCCAGGCCCATGGTGGGCACGGCGCCCCGGCCCAGGCGCTCCTCGGGCACGAAGTGCAGGCCCAGCGCACGGCGCTGCCCGGGGCGCATGCGGCCCGCGTTCTGCCCGGCCACCTGGATGGCGGCGGGCTCCGCCCGCGTGTCCTCGCCCGACAATGCGTACAGCAGCTCCTTCTGGCCGTTGCCGGACACTCCGGCAATGCCCACCACCTCGCCCGCCTTGACCTCGAACTGCAGGTCGACCAGGTCCACGCCGAACTGGTCCGCGCGCGGCAGCGACAGGCCCTGCACACGCAGCACCGTGGCGCCGGTCTGCACCGCGCGGTGCTCCAGCGCCGGCGGCTCGGCGCCGATCATCAGGCGCGAGAGCGACGCGTTCGATTCCTCGGCCGGGTTGCACACGCCCGTGACCTTGCCACCGCGCAGCACGGTGCAGGCGGTGCACAGCGCACGGATCTCGTGCAGCTTGTGGCTGATGTAGAGGATGCTGCAGCCCTCGCTGGCCAGCTGGCGCAGCACGACGAAGAGTTTTTCGACCGCCTGGGGCGTGAGCACCGAGGTGGGCTCGTCCAGGATCAGCACCTTGGGGTTGGTGAGCAGCGCACGGATGATCTCCACCCGCTGCATCTCACCCACGCTCAGGGTGTGCACCGGGCGCAGGGGGTCGATGTCGAGGCCGTACTCGGCCGCCTTGGCAGTGATGCGCTGCGTGACCTCGGGCAGCGACAGGCTCTTGTCCAGGCCCAGCCAGACGTTCTCGGCCACCGTGAGCGTGTCGAACAAACTGAAGTGCTGGAACACCATGGCGATGCCCAGCGCGCGCGCCTCCTGCGGGTTGCGCACCTGCACGGCCTGGCCGTTGAAGTGCACGCTGCCCTCGTCGGGCTTGACCGAGCCGTAGATGATCTTCATCAGCGTGGACTTGCCCGCGCCGTTCTCGCCCAGCACGGCGTGGATCTCGCCGGGCAGCACCGTCAGCGACACGCCGCTGTTGGCCACCACGGCCGGGTAGCGCTTGGTGATGCCCGCGAGCTGCAGCCGGGGCGGCGGTGCGCCCGGACCACCCGGGGCGCTGGAGGTAGGAGGTGAACTCATGCGGGGATTGTCTCTCAGTTTTATGACTTGTTTTTGGAATGAAAATACCGCCTTGCGCTTGCTCCGTATGCGCTAGCAGCTATTCTTTTCGTAGCGACGCAGCCACGGTCTTCACGCAGTCGCGCAGCCAGATGGCCGCCGCCGAATGGTGGGTGCGCGCATGCCACAGCTGGTAATACATCAGGCGCGGGAAGGGCACGGGGCTGGGCAGTATGGCCAGCGGCAGCTGGTCAACGTAGCGTTCGCAGTACTGGCGGCCGGTGGTCAGCACCAGCAGGCTCGACGCCACGATGGGCGGTATGGCGCTGAAGTGCGCGCAGCGTGCGGTGATGTTGCGGGCCATGCCCAGGCTGTCCAGGTGCGCGTCGATCACGCCGCGCGCGCCCGGGTGGGTGGGGGTGGGCGCGATGTGCTCGGCGGCCAGCCAGCTCTCGGCGTCCCAGCCCCGGCGCACGGCCGGGTGCTCGCGGCTGACCAGGCACACCACCTCGTCGCCGAACAGGCGGCCCATGTGCAGGTCTTCGGGCGGCTGCGGCCAGTTGCCGATGACCACGTCGACCTCGCCCTGCGCCAGGTGCGCGTGGTAGTGGGCGTCGGCCGACAGCGGCAGAATTTCGATGGGGCACAGCGGTGCCTCGACCTTCAGGCGCGCGACCAGTTGGGGCAGGAACAGCGGGTCCAGGTAGTCGCTGGCCGCCACGCGGAAGGTACGGGTGGACGTGCGCGGATCGAACCCCCGCGCATCGGAGAACAAGGCCTCGGCCGATCGCAGGATGGCGCCCGCGGGCTCCACCATGCGCAGCGCGGCGTCGGTGGGCATCATGTTGGCACCCGATCGCACCAGCAGCGGGTCGCCCGCCAGGTCCCGCAGGCGCTTGAGCGCGGCAGACACGGCCGGCTGGTGCATGCCCAGCCGGACGGCGGCCCTCGATACGCTGCGTTCTGTGAGCACGGTGTGCAAGACCCTTATGAGATGGAGGTCTATCTTGTCGAAAAGGGCGTGGTCTCTCATACGGGGGCCTGCATTCCTGTCATACGGCATCGTGTATGCCGTGCGGCGCGGGGCTGCGCAACGCACCGCAAGGGGCTTGCCAATCTTCACATAGAACGCCGCGCCAGCAGCAGCGCGCAAGGCAAAAGTCCCGCGACCGGGCTGCGGGTTGACGGCGACTGCCCGGTCGTGGCCGACCACGCCGCAGGTACATTTGTCGGTTGCGCGGCCCACGCATCCGCCTGCGCGCAAGCGCTCCTCCTGTTCCCCCTGCATGAATCCCACACCGCACATCCAAGGCTGGTGCCCCGGCGCCTGGCAGCCCATGGCCTCGGGCGACGGGCTGGTGGTGCGCGTGCGCCCGCCGCTGGGCTGGCTGACCCTGCACCAGGCACTGCGGCTGTCGCGCCTGGCGCAGGTGCACGGTGCGGGCACGCTGGAGCTGTCGAGCCGCGCCAACGTGCAGCTGCGCGGCGTGCCGCCCGAGCGCCATGCCGCGTTGCTGCGATCCCTGGCGGCCTGCGGGCTGCTGGATGCGGATGCACGCAGCGAGCGCCTGCGCAATGTAGTGGTCGACCCGCTGCACCGGCCCGGCGACGGGGTGCAGGCGCTGGCTTTGGCGCTGCACCAGGCGCTGGCGCAGTCGCCAGAACTGGACGCCCTGCCCGCCAAGTTCGGCTGGTCCATCGACGGCGGATATTCGACTTGGCTGCATGGCGTGTCGGCGGACATCCGCCTGCTGCGCGCACCGGGCCCGGGCACCACCGCATGGTGTGTGCAGCCCGATGGACTGCGCTGGGCGCTGGCGGCAAACAATCAGCAAGACGCTGTGGCTGCAGGCCTGGCACTGGCACGCTGGTTTGCACAACGTTGCGTGCGCCAGAAAGCCTTGGGGCAACGGCCCGGACGCATGGCCGCCTGTGCAAAAGAACTGGAAAGCGCACTTCATCACCCTGCTGACGAAAATTCCACGGCCACGTCATCCACGTCTCTGGAATGGCTGACGAGCCTGCCTGCGGGCGTGGCGTGGGTGCCGGCCGACGGGGTGGTCTCTGCACAAGCGTCAGAGCCGCCCCTTGAAGGCGATGCCCTGCCCTGCCTGGTGCCCGGCGTCGGCACGCTGGTGGCGGCCCCGCTGGGGCGGGTGCCTGCCCAAGCGTGGGCCGAAATGGTTTGCGCAGCGCGCCGCAGCGGCGTCACGGGCCTGCGCATCACGCCGTGGCGCATGGTGTTGCTGGAATCTGGCTCCGACGCCGTTGGCGGCGGCAGGCAGGGATGTGATGCCGCGGCGGGCCTCCCATCCAGCCCGCACTGGATCACCCACCCCGACGACCCGCGCCTGCGCGTTTCCGCGTGCACCGGCGCCCCGGGCTGCCCGCAGGCCCACGCCCCCACCCAGGCCCTGGCGCTGACCTGCGCGCCCCACGTGCCGCCGGGCGCGCACCTGCACGTGTCGGGCTGCGCCAAAGGCTGCGCGCGCCAGGCGCCGGCCACGGTCGCTCTGCGGGCGGAAGCGACCGAACGCGGACCGATTTGGGCGGTGATTCGCCAAGGGACTGCCAGCCAGGTCACCGATGAGCGCATGAAGGAGGCCATCCTGCAAGACAATCCCGGGTTGTTGTTTGCAAAGAATTCATGCTCCACCGCTACGAAACCCAGGGCGCCGAGATCTACCGGCAGTCCTTTGCCACCATCCGGCGCGAAGCCGAGCTGAGCCGCTTCACCCCCGTCGAAGAGCGCGTCGTGGTGCGCATGATCCACGCCGCGGGCATGGTCGAGCTGGCCCCGCTCGTGATGTTCTCCCCCGGCATGGCCGAGGCCGCGCGCCAGGCGCTGCAGGACGGCGCCCCCGTGCTGTGCGATGTGCGCATGGTGAGCGAGGGCATCACCCGCACCCGCCTGCCCGCCACCAACCCCATCATCTGCACGCTGCAGGACGAGCGGATACCCGCTCTCGCCCAGCAACTGGGCACCACGCGCAGCGCCGCGGCGGTGGAGCTGTGGCGCCCGCAGCTGCAGGGCGCCGTGGTCGCCATCGGCAACGCACCCACAGCCCTGTTCCACCTGCTCAACATGCTGCAGGAGCCCGGTTGCCCGCGCCCTGCGGCCATCATCGGCTGCCCGGTGGGCTTCATCGGCGCGGCCGAATCCAAAGATGCCCTGATGCACGACCTGCCCGTGCCGGCGATGATCGTGCGCGGCCGCCTGGGCGGCTCTGCGATGACGGTGGCCGCCATCAACGCACTGGCCAGCGATGTCGAGTAGCGCCATGGCATCCGCGCAGGCCCGGCCCGGCATCGTGTGCGTGGGCCTGGGCCCCGGTGACCCCGACCTGATGAGCGTGAAGGCCGACCGCCTGGTGCGCGGCGCGCTCCACGTGGCCTTCTTCCGCAAGAAGGGCCGCCCCGGCAAGGCGCGCCAGCTGGTGCAGGGCCTGCTCGCACCCGGCGTGACGGAATACCCCATGGAATACCCCGTGACCACCGAACTGCCGGTGGACAGCGCGGACTACGTAGCCCAGCTCTCGGCCTTCTACGACGACTGGTGCACGCGCCTGGCCCTGCTGGCGCAAACCCAGCAGGTGGTGGTGCTGTGCGAAGGCGACCCGTTTCTGTACGGCTCGTTCATGCACCTGTACACCCGCCTGCGCGAGCGCACCGGCACCGCGCCCGATGTGGTGCCCGGCATCCCCGGCATGGTGGGTTGCTGGCACGCCACGGGCGAGCCCATCACCTGGGGCGACGACGTGCTGAGCGTGATGACCGGCACCCTGCCCGAGGACGAACTGGTGCGCCGCATGCAGACCGCCGACGCGCTGGTGGTGATGAAGGTGGGGCGCAACCTGCCCCGCATCCGCCGCGCGCTGGTGCGCACCGGGCGGCTCGATACCGCGTGGCTGGTGCAAAACGGCACCACGTCCACGCAGCAGGTCGCGCGCCTGGCCGAAGTGGCGGACGACGCCTGCCCCTACTTCGCCATCGTGCTGGTGCACGGCCAGGGACGGCGGCCGGAGGCGGCATGGTGAACGGGTCTGCCAACCCCGCCCCGGGCCGCCTGACCATCGCAGGCCTGGGCCCCGGCTCGCTGGCGCAGATCACACCCGAGGTGGCAGCCGCCCTGCAGCACGCCACCGATGTGGTCGGCTACTTGCCGTACGTCGAGCGGGCGCAAGCCCTGCGGCAGCAAGCCGACGCACTACAACCTGTGGCCTGGCACGCGTCCGACAACCGGGTGGAACTGGACCGCGCGCAACAGGCGCTGGCCCTGGCCGCACAAGGCCGGCAGGTCGTGGTGGTGTCGTCGGGCGACCCCGGCGTGTTTGCCATGGCGTCAGCAGTGTTCGAGGCCATGGAGCACGCCGAGCCCGCCACATCGGCAGCCTGGCAGGCGCTGGACGTGCAGGTGCTGCCCGGCATCACTGCCATGCTCGCGGCAGCCGCGCGCGCCGGGGCGCCGCTGGGCCACGACTTTTGCTGCATCAACCTCTCGGACAACCTCAAGCCCTGGCCGGTGATCGCCAAGCGCGTGCGGCTTGCGGCCGAGGCCGACTTCGCGATGGCCTTCTACAACCCGCGCTCGCGCAGCCGGCCCGAGGGCTTCGTGCGGCTGCTGGAATTGCTGCGCGCCCACTGCGAGCCCGGGCGCCTGCTGGTGTTTGCGCGGGCCGTGTCCACGCCCGACGAGCAGCTCACCGTCTGCACCCTGGCCGAGGCTGCGCCCGAGATGGCCGACATGCGCACCGTGGTGCTGGTGGGCAACAGCACCACGCGGCGCGTGGGCCGGTTCACCTACACGCCGCGCTTTTATGGCGTGCCAGCCGACGCGTCTTCACCAGGCAATGCGCCATGACGCAGCCAGTGCATCACCGCGCCCACATCCTCGGTGCGCGCACGCTGCGGCAGGGCTGGCCGCTGCACCATCACCACCGGCAGGCCCAGCGCGCGCGCCGCGTCGAGCTTGCCGCGCGTGGCCTCGCCGCCCGCGTTCTTGGCCACCAGCCACTGCACGCGGTGCGCCTGCAGCAGGGCCAGGTCTTGGTCCGCGCTGAAGGGGCCACGCCCGATCTCCAGGCCCACCGAGGCATCGGGCCAAGGCAGGCTGCCGGGTTCGGGGGCATCCACCAGCCGCAGCAGGTAGTGGTGCTGCCCCAGGCCCGCAAAGGCCTGCAGCTGCTTGCGCCCCACGGCCAGGAACACCCGCGCCGGTGTCTCTGGCAAAGCCAAGGCAGCGGTCGCCATGTCGGGCACGTCGATCCACCGGTCGCCCGGCCCGGGTTGCCACGGGGCACGCTCCAGCGCCAGCAGCGGCACACCGGCCATGCCACACGCCTCGCAGGCATGGCGGCTCATCTGCGCGGCAAAGGGGTGCGTGGCGTCGACCGCGTGCGTGATGCCATGGTCCACGAGGTACTGCACCAGCCCCGGCACCCCGCCAAAGCCGCCGACGCGCACAGGCAAGGGCTGCGCCAGCGGGGCCTGTGTGACGCCCGCATACGAAAAAACGGCCGGCACGCCCGCCTGGTGCAGGGCCTGGGCCAACTGGCTGGCGCCGGTGGTACCGCCCAGCAGGAGAACATGCGTCATGACTGATCCGTGGTTGACATTGGTCGGCCTGAGTGAAGATGGGCTGGAAGGACTGGCCCCCGCCGCCCGCCGCGCACTCGATGCCGCCCAGGTGGTGTTCGGCGGCCCGCGCCACCTGGCGCTGGCCGAGGTGGGAGACCGCGGCCAGCCCTGGCCTGTGCCCTTCGACGTCGCCCCCGTGCTGGCCCTGCGCGGGCAGCGCGTGGTGGTGCTGGCATCGGGCGACCCGTTCTGGTTCGGCGCGGGCGGCAGCCTGGCGGCGCACCTAGCGCCCCACGAGTGGCGCTGCCACGCGCAACCCTCGACATTCTCGCTGGTCGCGGCGCGCCTGGGATGGCGGCTGGAGGCAGTCGATTGCCTGGGGCTGCACGCCAGCCCGCTGCAGCAGTTGCTGCCCCGCCTGGCGCCAGGGCGGCAGTTCATCGTGCTGCTGCGCGATGGCGCGGCCGTGGCGCAGCTGGCGCAGTGGCTGGTGCACGAAGGCTGGGGCGACAGCAGCCTGTGGGTGATGGAGGCCGTGGGCGGCCCGCGTGAGCGCTGCCGCAGGCTGGCGGCGCACGAGGCGATCATCGCGCTGCCGGCAGACCCCGCACAGGCCCCCTTGGCCGTGGCCCTGCAGGCCCTGGGCGGCGTGGGCATGCCCCAGGTGCCGGGCCGTGCCGACGATTTTTATGCGCACGACGGCCAGATCACCAAGGCCCCGGCCCGCGCGCTCACGCTGGCCGCCCTGGCGCCACGGCGCGGCGAGCGGCTGTGGGACATCGGCAGCGGCTCCGGCTCCATCGCGGTGGAATGGTGCCTGGCCGGAGGCATGGCGCACTGCGTGGAGCAGCACGCGGCCCGCGCCGACAACATCCGCCGCAACGCCGAGCGCGTGGGCCTGCACGCCGCGCTGCAGGTGGTGCACGGCCTCGCACCCGCAGCCTTGCACGGGTTGCCGTCGCCCCAGGCGGTGTTTGTCGGTGGCGGTTTCGACGCCGCGCTGTTCGCCGAACTGCAGGCGTTGATGCCCGCCGGTTGCCGCCTGGTGGTCAACGCCGTCACGCTGGAGACGCAGGCGCTGCTGGTGCAGCTGCATGGCGCGCACGGCGGGCAGCTACTGCGGCTGGAGCTGTCCAGCGCCCAGCCGCTCGGGCGCATGCACAGCTGGCAGGCCGCCCGTCCGCTGGTGCAGTGGAGCTGGCAGCGATGACGGGTGATACCCACCTGATGCCACCCCACTCCGCCTCGAGCCAGGACCACGTCTGCACGGTGGTGGGCGTGGGCCTGCGGGCCCATGCGCAGCCCGCCGCGCTGCACGCGCTGTGGGCCCAGGCGCAGGCCTTGCTGCGGGGCGATGCGGCGTGGGCTGCAGACGACCTGCGGCCTTGCGCCGTGGCCGTGCTCGACACCAAGGCGGCGCATCCCGCGCTCGCAGCCTGGCTGTCGGGCATCGCCGGCAGCGCACCGCCCGTACCGGTACGGGCAATACCCGCCGCAGACCTGGCCGGCCAACCGGTGGCCACCCAATCGCCGCGCTTGCAGGCGCGCTACGGCACCGGCAGCGTGGCCGAAGCAGCTGCCTTATCGGCTGCAGGCCCGCAGGCAGAGCTGGCCGTGCCGCGCCTCGTGGCCGCCGATGGCAGCGCCACACTGGCCGTGGCCATCCGGCGCACCGGCAACCCGGCCTGTGGCATCGCAGCGGTTGTCCTGCCGCATGCCACGGGCCCATCTCAAGAACTACAAGGAGCACCGGCATGACCGTGCATTTCATCGGCGCTGGCCCCGGCGCTGCCGACCTGATCACCGTGCGCGGCCGCGACCTGATGGCCGCGTGCCCAGTCTGCCTGTACGCCGGCTCGCTGATCCCGCGCGACCTGCTGGCGCACTGCCCGCCGGGCGCCCGCATCGTCAACACGGCGGCCATGAGCCTGGACGACATCGTGGCCGAGATCGAGGTCGCCCATGCGCAGGGCCAGGACGTGGCGCGCCTGCATTCGGGCGACCTGTCGGTGTGGTCCGCCATGGGCGAGCAACTGCGCCGGCTGCGCGTGCTGGGCATTCCGTACACCGTGACGCCCGGCGTCCCCTCATTCGCTGCCGCTGCGGCCACGCTGGGCGCGGAGCTCACGCTGCCCGGGCTGTGCCAGTCGGTGGTGCTCACGCGCACCTCGGGCCGCGCCACGTCCATGCCCGAGGCCGAGAACCTGGCGGCGTTTGCCGCCACCGGCGCGGTGCTGGCGATCCACCTGTCGATCCATGTGGCCGACAAGGTGCAGGCCGAGCTGCTGCCGCACTACGGCGCCGACTGCCCCGCCGCCATCGTGTGGCGCGCCAGTTGGCCCGACGAGACCGTGGTGCGCACCACGGTGGGCGCGCTGGCGCAGGCCGTGGCCACCAGCATGGAGCGCACCGCGCTGATCCTGGTGGGCCGCAGCCTGCAGGCCGAGGACTTTGCCGAGAGCCGCCTCTACGCCGCCGACTACGACCGCCGCTATCGCCCCCTGGGCACTGCGCCGCGCTTTCCGGCCACCGATGTGCGGGGCGGCACGGCGCTGGACACCGCCCGCGACGAGCCGCTGGACGCGCCCTCCGCATGAGCGCCGAACAGGCCCTGCCCCCCGTCGCGCTGACTCTCATCGGCATCGGCACCGGCAACCCCGACCACCTCACGCGCCAGGCCATCGCGGCGATGAACGCGGCCAACCTGATCCTGCTGCCGCACAAGGGCGAGGACAAGGCCGAGCTGGCGGCCCTGCGGCAGTCGCTGTGCGATGCGGTGCTGACGGGCACCGCAGTGCCGTGCATCGCCGGCTTCGACATGCCGGTGCGCCGCAGCGAGGGCGACGACTACCTGGCCCAGGTGGACGAATGGCATGCCGCGATCACGCAGCAGTGGCAGGCGGCCATCGCCAGTGCACTGGCGCAGGCCCGCCTGCCTGTGCCCGCCGATGGCGCAGCGCTGCGCGTGGCGCTGCTGGTGTGGGGCGACCCGTCGCTGTACGACAGCACGCTGCGCATCGCGGCCCGCCTGCAGCCCGCGCCGGCACAGGTGCAGGTGGTTGCGGGCATCACGTCGGTGCAGGCGCTGGCGGCGGCGCACGCCATCGCACTCAACGACATCGGCCAGCCCTTCGTGGTGACCACCGGCCGCCAACTGCGCGACCACGGGTGGCCCGCCGGGGTGGACACGGCCGTGGTCATGCTCGACGGGCAGTGCAGCTTCACCACCTTGCCAGCTGAAGGGCTGCACATCTGGTGGGGCGCCTACCTGGGCATGCCCCAGCAATTGCTTGACAGCGGCCCGCTGGCCGATGCCGGCCCGCGCATCGACAGCGCGCGCGCCCAGGCCCGCGCGCGCCATGGCTGGATCATGGACATCTACCTGCTGCGCCGCCAGCCTGCCCACGAGGGCTGATGGCGCGGCCCGGTGCCGTCCTGCCCAGCCGCAACATCAGAAACCCATAGCGCGCCGGGCATCCTCGTTATACGCTCGCGCTTATGTGGGCGCTGCGCGGTGCGCATACGCTCTGGAACTATCCTTCTGACGACTACCTGCCCGGACCCCGGGCCGCCCCACGCATGACGACGCCCCACCGCCTTATTCGCTTCATCCGCCGCGGCCAGCCCGTGGTGCTGAACCACATACCGCCCGACCGCACACTGCTGGAGGTGCTGCGTGAAGACCTGGGCTGCACGGGCACCAAGGAAGGCTGCGGCGAAGGCGACTGCGGCGCCTGCACGGTGGTGCTGGGCGAACCGCGCGACGGCCATGTGCACTACAGCGCGGTGAACAGCTGCATACGCCTGGCGCATTCGGTGGACGGCATGGCGCTGTGGACGGTGGAGGACTTGGCGGAAGACCCACTGATTCAGCCGGCTGATGAACCGCCCAAACCGTCGCGAGCGGACGGCGGGCTAGGCGCACGGAGCGCAGGAACCGGAATGGACATTCAGGTCCATGAGGATTCCGAGCACCGCGCAACGACGCCCACCGTTCGCGCAGCAGGTTTGCATCCTGCGCAGGAGGCCATGGTGCAGTGCCATGGCTCCCAATGCGGCTTCTGCACCCCCGGCTTTGTGATGAGCCTGTTTGGCATGTACCAGCGGCACGTCGTGCCCCTGCAGGCCGTGGGCTGCACCACCCAGGCCACCCACCCCATCCAGACCATCCAGCCCATCCAGCCCATCACCCGCGAGATGGCGCAGGAAGACCTCTCGGGCAACCTGTGCCGCTGCACGGGCTACCGCCCCATCCTCGACGCAGCGCAGCAGATGGCCGCACTGCCCCCCGTAGCGGTCAACGAAACGCTCTTGCTACAGAAATTGCAGCAAATGAATGAATCAGGGCCAGCGGCAGCGCCTGATTCTTCTTACATCGCCCCCACGACACTGCCTGAACTGCTGGCCGCCCGCGCCGCCCACCCCGGCGCGCAAATCGTGGCCGGCTGCACCGATGTCGGCTTGTGGGTGACCAAGCAGCACAAGCAGTACGAACGCATCCTCGATGTGACCCGCGCGGCCGAGCTGCGCAAGGTGCAACGGGATGCGCACCACATCGCCATCGGCGCCGCCGTATCGCTGACCGAGGCGTTCGCGGTGCTCAAGGCCCAGTGGCCCCAGTTGCACAGCTTTGCCGCGCGCTTTGCGGGCCTGCCGGTGCGCAATTCGGGCACGCTGGGCGGCAATGTGGCCAACGGCTCGCCGATTGGCGACTCCATGCCGCTGCTGATCGCGCTGCGCGCCCAGGTGGTGCTGGCCAGCAGTGCGCGCGGCGAGCGCACGCTGCCGCTGGAAGACCTGTACACAGGCTACCGCCAGAACGTGATGGCGGCCGATGAGCTGCTGGTGCGCATCGTCGTGCCGCGCCCCGGCGTGACCGAGGCGCTGCGCGCGTACAAAATTTCCAAACGCTTCGACGACGACATCTCCGCCGTGTGCCTGGTCATCAACCTCGACATCGACGCGGGTGTGGTGCGCCATGCCAGCATCGGCGCTGGCGGCGTCGCCGCGACGCCCGCGCGGGCCCGACAGACCGAAGCCGCCCTGACTGGCCAGCCCTGGAATGCCGACACCGTGCAGCGCGCCGTGCAGGCGCTGCAGGCCGAGTTCAACCCCATCTCCGACATGCGCGCGAGTGGCGCCTACCGCCGCACCGTGCTGGCCAGCCTGCTGCAGCGCTTCTGGCTCGAAAGCCAGGGCGAAGACGTGGTGAGCGTGGAGAACTTCCGCCTGGAGGCCACCGTATGAACCAGCGCGACAACGGCTCCACCAGCCTGCCCGTGAGCCGCGACGCAGGCGACGACCCGATGGTGGCAGCGGCCGACGCCCACGCCGCCGACCCGCAGCCCCCGACGGCTGCCGGCGCACCCTCCGCCCCGGTCCCCGCGCCCAGCCTGCGTGCCATGGGCCAGTCCCACATCCACGAAAGCGCACGCGCCCAGGTGGCCGGGGCTGCCCACTACATTGACGACCTTCCCGAGGTGAAGGGCACGCTGTACGCCGCGCCCATCCTGTCCACCGTCGCTCACGGCAAGCTGAACAGCGTGGACGCCAGTGCCGCCCTCGCACTGCCCGGCGTGCGCGGCGTGGTGCTGTCGGCCGACGTGCCGGGCGACAAGCTGCTGGCCGCCTTTGCGCACGACGAGCCCGTGTTCGCCATCGACACCGTGCAGCACATCGGCCAGGTCATCGGCCTCGTCGTGGCGGACTCGGTGATGCAGGCGCGCCGCGCGGTGCGGGCGGTGAAGCTCGACATCACACCCCTGCCCGCCGTGCTCACCGTGCAGGACGCGCTGGCGGCCCAGAGCTATGTGCTGCCGCCAGTGTTCGTGCGCCGGGGCGACGCGGCCGCAGGCCTGGTCTCGTCCGAACACCGCCTGAGCGGCCAGTTCGAAGTCGGCGGGCAAGAGCACTTCTACCTCGAAGGCCAGATCGCCTACGCCCTGCCGCTGGAGCAAAAGCAGTGGTGGATCTACTCCAGCACCCAGCACCCCGGCGAGGTGCAGCACTGGGTGGCACACGCGCTGGGCATCGACAACCACGCGGTCAAGGTCGAATGCCGCCGCATGGGTGGCGGCTTCGGCGGCAAAGAGACGCAGGCCGGCCACCTGGCCGTGTGGGCGGCCGTGGCCGCGAACAAATTCGGCCGCCCCATCAAGCTGCGCCTGGACCGCGACGAAGACTTCATGGTCACCGGCAAGCGCCACCCGTTCGCGTACGACTACGACGTGGGCTTTGACGCCACCGGCCGCATCACGGGCCTGAAGCTGCAGATGGCGGCCAACTGCGGCTTTTCCGCCGACCTGTCGGGCCCCGTGGCCGACCGCGCCGTGTTCCACAGCGACAACGCGTACTACCTGAGCGACGTGGAGATAGCCTCGTGCCGCTGCAAGACGAACACCCAAAGCCACACGGCGTTTCGCGGCTTCGGCGGCCCGCAGGGCGTGATCGTGATCGAGGCCATCCTGGGCGACATCGCGCGCGCGCTGGGCCGGGATGCGCAGGACGTGCGCATGGTCAACCTGTACGGCAAGGACGCATCCGAAGGCCGCAACGTTACCCACTACCAGATGACGGTGGAGGACAACATCCTGCACGCGCTTTTGCCCCAGTTGGAGCGCGACGCCGACTACCGCCAGCGACAGGCGTCGATTGCGGCGTGGAACGCCACCAGCCCTGTGCTCAAGCGGGGCCTTGCGATCACCCCGGTCAAGTTCGGCATCAGCTTCACCGCTACCCTGTTCAACCAGGCCGGCGCGCTGGTGCACGTGTACACCGACGGCAGCGTGCAGGTGAACCACGGCGGCACCGAGATGGGCCAAGGCCTGCACACCAAGGTCGCGCAGATCGTGGCCGACGAGCTGGGCGTGCCGCTGGCCCGCGTGCTGGTCACCGCCAGCGACACCAGCAAGGTGCCCAACGCCAGCGCCACCGCCGCCAGCAGCGGTACCGACCTGAACGGCCGCGCAGCCCAGTTCGCAGCGCGCAACGTGCGCGACAACCTTGCAGCTTTCGTGTCGGGGCTCGACACCTGCGGCGCGGGTGCGATCCGCTTCGAAGGCGGGCAGGTGATCTCGCCCAAGAAAGTGCGGCAGTTCGACGACGTGGTGAAAGAAGCGTACGCCAACCGCATCCAGCTGTGGAGCGACGGCTTCTACCGCACGCCCAAGATCCACTACGACAAGGCCACGCTCACCGGCCGGCCGTTCTACTACTTCGCCTACGGCGCGGCATGCTCCGAGGTCGTCATCGACACCCTCACCGGCGAGAGCCGCGTGACGCGCGTGGACATCCTGCACGACGTGGGCCACAGCATCAACCCGGCCATCGACATCGGCCAGATCGAAGGCGGCTTCGTGCAGGGCATGGGCTGGCTCACCACCGAGCAGCTGGTGTGGAACGACAAGGGGTACCTGGTCACGCACGCCCCCAGCACGTACAAGATCCCGGCGACGGGCGACATCCCCGCGCACTTCCGCGTGACCCTGTGGCCCGAGGCCAACCGCGAAGACAACGTGGGCGGCAGCAAGGCCGTGGGCGAGCCGCCGTTCATGCTGGCGATCAGCGTGTACGAGGCGCTGCGCAACGCGGTGGCTGCCGGGCGCGCTGGCGATGAAGCAGCGCAAGCGCCGGTGGTGTTGACAGCGCCTGCGACGGCGGAGAATGTACTGAAGGCGCTGGGGCGATTAGGCAACTGAGCCAGGGTGCGGGCCAATCAGGCTGGGCAATAGCGGACGGCGTGTAGGGCCACACCGCCATGCCAGCACATCGCCGCTCAGGCGGCGGTAGCCGCCGCTCCCCGGCGCAGCAGATGGGCATGCACCGCCCCCGCCTTCAGATGCCGGTGCACCACCAGCCCCCAATCCGCCAGCTCCTCATCTACCCACACCCGCGGTGCCTCCAGGTAGATATGCCCATCGGGGGCCACGGCACGCGCTGCGGCCTGCAGTGCCTTGCCAAAGATATCGCTGCCGAACGGCGGGTCGAGCAGGATCAGGTCGAGGCTGCCGGGCCCGGCCTGCTGCAGGGCAGATAGGCCGTCGCCGCGGGTCACCCGCACGGTGGTGGCCTTCAAGCGCTGTTGCTGGGTGTTGAGCTGCGCCACCAGGGAGGCATCGTTCTCCACCAGTTGGACCGCCGCGGCGCCGCGCGATGCGGCTTCCAGGCCCAGGGCGCCGGTGCCGGCGAAGGCGTCGAGGCAGCGCCAACCAGTGAGGTCCTGGCCGAGCCAGTTGAACAACGTCTCGCGCACGCGGTCTGGCGTGGGGCGCAGGCCGGGATGGCGGGCGACTGCGAGGCGGGTGCGTTTCCACTGGCCGCCAATAATGCGGATCTCGCCCGCGCCCTTATGGACGGCCGGGTCGGTGGGTGCGGCATTGCTTTGGGGACCTTTCGGCTTCGCTGTAGACGCGGCGGTTGCGCCCGCGTTTTTGCCGCCGGGCAGGTCGCTGGGGCGCAGGGTGGAGCGGCTCATGGCTTGCCTCCCACCACTACGGTCACCATGCGCTCGGGCTGCAGCTTGCGGGCCATGGCGGCGCGCACTTCGGCCACCGTGAGGGCATCGACCTTTTGGGTCCACTTGTCCAGGTAGTCGAGCGGTAGGTCGTTCCAGGCGATGTTGGCCACGTTGCCCAGCAGTTTCTTGTTGCTGTCGATGCGCAGTGCGAAGCCGCCGATGAGGTTGTCCTTGGCGGCACGCAGCTCGGCCTCGGTGGGGCCTTCGGCCACGAAGCGGGCGATGACCTCGCGCGAGACCTTGACGGCCTGGGCCGCCTGGTCCGGGCGGGTCTGCAGGCCCACGGTAAAGGCACCCGCATGCATGCCGGCGGCAAAGTAGCTGTACACGCTGTACGAGAGGCCGCGCTTTTCACGCACCTCGTTGGTCAGGCGCGAGACGAAGCCACCGCCGCCCAGGATGTGGTTGCCCACCAGCAGCGCGATGAAGTCCGGGTCGCGGCGCTGAAAGCCGGGCTGGCCGATCAGAACATGGGCCTGAGCCGACGCGAACGGGATGTTCTGCTCGGCCGGCGCAGTCAGCGCGTTGATCTCGCCAACTGCTGGCAACGGCGCGCAGCCCGACGTGGCGGGCAGGCGCGAGAGCAGCGTGGCCACCAGCGTCTGTGCCTGCGCACGCGACACGGCGCCCACGATGCTGACCTTGGCACGGCAAGCTGCGATGAGCTGGGTGTGAAAGGTCTGCATGTCGGCGATGTTGACGCGCATGAGGCTTTCTTCCGTGGTGCGCAGGCCGTACGGGTGGGTGCCGTACACGGCCGATGCAAATGCGTAGCCCGCCACGGTCGCTGGACGCGTGGCCGCTTCCTTGAGGCTGGCGGTCCAGCGGGCGCGGTCGCGTGGCCACACGTCGGCAGGCCAGCTGGGCTCGCCGATCTGGCGGGCGGCCAGGCGGGCGGCCTTGTCGAGCAGCGGCGGGTCGGTGAGCGAACGCAGCGAGTAGTGAAGTGCATCGTTCTCGGCACCGGCCTCGAAGTTCGCGCCCAGGTCGGCCCAGGCCTCGCCCAGGCCGTTCTCGTCCAGCGCGGGCTCGCTGCCCACAGCCTTGACGCCCTTCGATGCCATGGTGGCCACCGCGCTGGCCAAGCCTTCTTTACCGGAAGGATCGCGGCGACTGCCGGCGTCGAAGTCGATCTGCACGTCCACCATGGGGATGACCGGGCTTTCGACCAGATAGACCTTGGCGCCGTTCGCCTCCGTCCAGTGCTGAATGGGCAGCAACGCCCAGGCAGGGTTTGAATAAAAAACCACTCCAGCGCTTATCAGGCAAGCGCGAGCAGCTATATTTTTGATAGTAATCATGTGCAATGGCCCAAGGCTTGTTCAACGGATCACGGTGCCAGGGGGCAGTGTGGGGCGGGCGCGCAGGCCCTCCAGGGGCTGGGGCAGCAGCGTGCCCACGGTGAGCTGGTCGTCGCCGAAGTACTTGGCGGCCACGGCCTGTACCTGGGCTGGCGTCACGGTGCGCAGCAGCGCCAGCAGGCGCTCGTTGGCGTCGAGCGGAAAGCCCTGGATCCAGTTGCCGCCCAGCTCCTGGGCCTGGTTCATCACGGAGTCGCTTTCGTACACGGTGGAGGCGATCCACTGCGTCTTGACCCGTGCCAGTTCGGCCTCGCTCACGCCGTCACGCGCCACGCGGGTGACTTCGGCGCGCAGCGCGTCTTCGACCTGCTGCGCGGTCTTGCCCGCAGCGGGCACGCCACTGAGCATGAACAGGCTGGGACCGCGGCCGGTGACCATGGCGCCGCTGCTGGCACTGTCGGCCACACGGTTCTCGCCCTGGGTCAGGGCGCGGTCCAGGCGGGCACCGTCATAGCCGCTGAACACGGCCGACAGGACCATCAATGCCAGAGCATCGTTGTCGGCGTCGGTGAGCTTGTCCAGCCGCTCCAGGCTGGGCGTGCGAAACGCCAGCGCCACGTAGGCCTGCTCGGCCGGGGCCTTGACGGCGATGCGGCGCATGCCTTGCTGTACGGGCTCGATGCGCGGCTTGCGCTCGGGCAGCGCATGGGCGGGGATGCTGCCGTAGTACTTTTCGGCCCAGGCGCGCACCTTGGCGGGGTCTACGTCGCCAGCCACCACGACCACCGCGTTGGTGGGCGTGTACCACTGGCGGTAGAAGGCGCGGGCGTCGTTGGGGGTGAGCGCATCCAGGTCGCTCATCCACCCGATGATGGGGCGGCGGTAGGGCGATGCGATGAAGGTGGTGGCAAAAAGCTGCTCGGACAGCACGGCCCGGGGCTGGTCTTCGGTGCGCAGGCGGCGCTCTTCCTTCACCACCTCCAGCTCTTTCTTGAATTCCTCATCCGGCCACTGGTTGTTGGCAAACCGGTCGGATTCGAGCTTCATCACGTCTTCCAGCCGATTGGACGGGATCTGCTGGTAGTAGCCCGTGTAGTCGCGGCTGGTGAACGCGTTTTCGCGCCCGCCCAGGGCGGCCACGCGGCGCGAGAAGTCGCCGGGCGGCAGCGTCTTGGTGCCCTTGAACATCATGTGCTCGAGCACGTGGGCGACGCCCGTGACGCCATCGACCTCGTCCATGGAACCCACGCGCACCCACACCATGTGCACCGCGGTGGGTGCGCGGCGGTCCGGCTGCACGATGAGCTGCATGCCGTTTTTGAGCGTGAACAGCTCTGCGCCAGAGGCCGTACTGGACGGCGTGGCGGGGGTTGGAACAGCCGGGGTGGTCGCCGCAAAGGCAGCCCCGGACGAGAGGCAGGCCACCAGGGCCAGAAGGGTGAAAGCGCGTTTCATAGAATGGCTGATTCTAAGAACCCGCCAATGTTCAGTTTTTTCAAGAAAAAGCCCTCCCCCGAGTCCACCCCGGCCCCGGAAGCCGCCGCACCTGCGGCCGCCCCTCCGGTCACAGCCGCGCCGACCACGCCCCCAGCCCCTTTAACCCCTCCATCGGCGGCCCCCGCCCCGACTGCGGCGCCTGTGCCGCCCTGGCCTGCCGCGCCTGCCCCAGCGGCTTCCGGGGCCGTGCAACCCGTTGCGCCAGTCGCAGCGCCAGCCCCCTCGGCCTTCGGCTGGCTGCGCAATCCTTTTGGCAACAAGACGGCGGAGCCGCCACCCTCAACGCCGGTAGCCGCCCCGGTACCTACACCGGCACCTGCGCCGGTGTCCACGCCGGTGTTTGCGCCCGTGGCGGTACCTGCAGCGGCACCTGTGCTTGCGCCCCCTGCGGTGACGCCGCCTGCCGCAGCGCCCGCTCTGGCGCCCGCCGCTCGCGTCCCTGCGCCCGCGCCGTCCACCCCGGCCGTCGCACCATCTCCGGCTCCGGCTCGGGCTCCGCTCGCGCCGTTCATGGCGCCCACACCAGTGCCAGTGCCGGTGTCAGCACCAGCCCCCGCTGCAGCCATCGCCGCCGCCCCTGCCGAACGCACGGGCTGGCTCGACCGCCTCAAGTCCGGCCTGCGCAAGACCGGCACCAGCATCACCACGGTCTTCACCGGCACTCAGATCGACGATGCGCTGTACGAAGAACTGGAAGAAGCCCTGCTCATGGCCGACACGGGCGTCAAGGCCACCACGCACCTGCTGCAGGACCTCAAGCGCCGGGTGAAGGATGCCAAGGCCACCGACCCTGCAGCGGTCAAGGGCCTGCTGGCTGACGCTTTGGCCGACCTGCTGCGCCCGCTGGAAAAGCCGCTGGTCATCGGCGAGTTCACGCCCACCGTGATCATGGTGGCGGGCGTCAATGGCGCGGGCAAGACCACGTCCATCGGCAAGCTCACCAAGCACCTGGCCGACGAAGGCGCCGCCGTGCTGCTGGCCGCGGCCGACACCTTCCGCGCCGCGGCGCGCGAGCAGCTCGGTGTCTGGGCCGACCGCAACACGGTGGAGATCGTGAGCCAGGAAGGGGGCGACCCGGCCGCCGTGAGCTTCGATGCCGTGACGGCCGGCAAGGCACGCGGCAAGGACGTGGTGCTGGTGGACACCGCCGGCCGCCTGCCCACGCAGCTGCACCTGATGGAAGAGCTGAAAAAGATCCGCCGCGTGGTGACCAAGGCCGATGCCACGGCACCGCACGAGGTGCTGCTGGTCATCGACGGCAACACCGGCCAGAACGCGCTGGCCCAGGTGCGGTCTTTTGATGATGCACTGCAGCTCACCGGCCTGATCGTGACCAAGCTCGACGGCACGGCCAAGGGCGGCGTGCTGGCCGCCATTGCGCAGGAGCGCCCGATCCCGGTGTACTTCATCGGCGTGGGCGAGAAGCTGGAAGACCTGGAAACCTTCAACGCACGCGAATTCGCCCAGGCACTGCTGAGCTGAATCCGGCAGCCTCCACGGCGCGCCATGGCCCCTTGCCGGGGCCATTTTCACGTTTACGGATCACGGTTATTCCCCCATGATGGACCTTTTCCGTCCAGAAGAAAACGTGTGGAAGGCCCATGTTCATTGAGCTGGTCAAAGGTCTCGCCCTGCTGCTGGCTCTGTGTTTTCTGCACAGCACTAGCATCCGGCTGTGGCGCCATCATCCGTTGACCGGACAGGCCGTCTCCGGGGTCTTGTTTGGCGGCATCTGCGTGGTCGGCATGCTGACTCCGGTGGTGTTGATGCCAGGGGTGATCTTCGACGCACGCTCGGTGGTGCTCAGCATGGCGGGCCTGTTCGGCGGCCCCCTGGTGGCCTGCATTGCCGCCGCCATGGCTGCTGCGGACCGGCTGTGGCTGGGCGGTGGCGGTACCGAGGTCGGCCTGGCCAGCATCGCGCTGTGCACGGTGCTGGGGCTGCTTTACCGCGAAGCGCGCACGCGCGGGCGCCTGAGCGTGAACCTGCTTCCGCTGGCCCTGTTCGGGCTGCTGGTGCATGTGGCGCTGCTCGGCGTGTTCCAGTGGCTGCCGCCCGCCGCGGTGGCGCGGGTGAACGAGACGCTGGCTCTGCCCTTTTTGCTGACCTTTACTCCTGCCACAGTGGCGCTGGGCCTGCTGCTGCGCGACGTGGAGCAGCGCTTGGCCACCGAGCTTGCCCTGGCCGGCAGCGCCGCCCGGCTGCGTGCCATTGCGCATGCGATCCCGGATGTGCTGCTGGTGCTCGATGCGCAGGGGCGCTATGTGGAAGTGCTGTCGTCCGACGATGCATCGCTCGCGGCCAGCCCTGCACAGCTGATCGGCAAACGCCTGCACGACGTGCTGCCTGCCGCGCAGGCAGACCGCTTTCTGCGGCTGGTGACCGACACGCTGCAATCGGGCCAGACCCACAGCATGGAGTACGAGATGCAGACGCAGTCGGGGCTGCGGCATTTCGAAGGCCGGACGCAGCCACTGGGCGTGAAGGTGGGTGGGCTGGCGGCCGTGGCCTTTCTTGCGCGCGACATCACCCACCGCAAGCAGGCCGAAAGCGCGCTGCGCGAGTCGGAGCTGCGCTTTCGTTCGCTGCTGCGCAACATCCCATCCATCTCGGTGCAGGGCTACCTGGCGGACGGCACCACGAGCTACTGGAACAAGGCTTCCGAGCACCTGTATGGCTACACGGCCGAAGAGGCGCTGGGCAGCAACCTGCTGGACCTGATCATCCCGCCGCCGATGCGCGAGGTGGTGCGCGGCAACGTGCAACAGATGTTCGCCACCGGCGAGGCCATCCCCGCGGGCGAGCTGCAATTGCGGCGCAAAGACGGCACGCCCGTGCACGTGTTTTCCAGCCACGCCTACATCCAGGTGCCGGGGCAGCCGGCCGAGATGTTCTGCATCGACATCGACATCTCGGGGCGCAAGGCGGCCGAAGACGAGGCGCGGTACCTGGCGTTCTACGACGCATTGACCCAGTTGCCCAACCGGCGCCTGCTGGTGGACCGTCTGCAGCAGGTGCTGGCCAGCGGCGCGCGTTCGGTCCTGACCACGGCGGTGCTTTTTGTGGACCTGGATAACTTCAAGACACTGAACGACACCCGCGGGCACGAGGTGGGCGACCTGCTGCTCAGGGAAGTGTCCGAGCAGCTGCGCCGCTGCGTGCGCGAACAGGACACCGTGGCGCGCCTGGGCGGCGACGAGTTCGTGGTGGTGCTGCAGGCCCTGAGCAGCGATGCGGCCGAAGCCGCCGCGCAAGCCCGCACGCTGGGCGAGCTGATCCTGGCCCAGTTGCGCCAACCCTCGGTCCTGGCAGGCCACGAGCACCATTTTTCGGCCAGCATCGGGATCACGCTGCTGCGGGGCCACCAGGACTCGGTGGACGAAGTGCTCAAACAGGCAGACATGGCGATGTACCGCGCCAAGGACGCCGGGCGCAACACCCTGCGGTTTTTCGACCCCGACATGCAGCAGGCGGTGAACCGCCGCGCCCAGCTGGAAGCCGAACTGCATGCGGGCCTGCGGCAATCGCAGTTTGTGCTGCTGTACCAGCCGCAGGTGGACAGCCGCGGGCACGTCATCGGCGCCGAAGCCCTGGTGCGCTGGATGCACCCGGTGCGCGGCATGGTGCCGCCAGCGGAGTTCATTGCGCAGGCCGAGGAGTCCGGCCAGATCGTGCCGCTGGGCCATTGGGTGATGCAGACCGCACTGCGCCAGCAGGCGCTCTGGCGCGAGGACCCTGCCCTGGCCCGGCTGGCGCTGGCCATCAACGTGAGCGCGCGGCAGTTCTTGCAGGACGACTTTGTGGCCCAGGTGCTGCAGCTGCTGCAGGACACGGGGGCGGACCCCACGCGCATCAAGCTCGAGCTGACCGAGAGCCTGCTGCTGGACAACGTGGACAGCGTGATCGCCACCATGCGCGCCCTGAAAGCCCACGGCGTGGGCTTTTCGCTGGACGATTTCGGCACGGGCTATTCGTCGCTGAGCTACCTCAAGCGCCTGCCACTGGACCAGATCAAGATCGACCAGGGCTTTGTGCGCGGGGTACTGCAGGAGCCCAACGACGCAGCGATTGCGCGTTCGATCATTGCGCTGGCGGACAGCCTGGGGCTGGACGTGATCGCCGAAGGGGTGGAGACCACGGCGCACCATGAGTTTCTGCTGGCGCACGGCTGCAGGTCTTTTCAGGGCTACTTGTTCGGGAGGCCGCTGGCGCTCGATGTGTTCGAGCGGCAGGCGCGCGAATCATCGTTGCCTGGCTGATTTGCACCTCGCAAGCTTTGCCCCCGGCCAGCGCCCGGCGGCGCACAGTGCGCATAGCCACAAAAAAAGCGCCCGAGGCGCCTTTCTTGTCAGCGGGGCCAGAGCCCAGCCATTACATCGCGCTGATTTCGCCCGACGAGATCTGGCCTGCGCGCAGAGCCTGGGCAGCCTGGGCCTGCACGGCAGCGCGATCAGCGGTGGACTTGTAAGTCACCACGCGGGAGCCTGCGGGTTCGATGCTGCGGGTCTGGGCCACGCTGGTGGCTTCTGCAGCCACTTCGGCACGGGTGCGGTTGGTGTCGAACTTGGCAGCGAACTGCGAAGCATCGGCTTCGTCAGCGTGGGCGCCAAAGGCAGCGAAAGCGGACACAGCGGCGATGGAGAGGAAACGTGCGGTCTTGTTCATGATGGAACTCCTGTGCAATCGGGTGAATAAAGATGAGGATCGAAAGTACCTAGGTACTCAGTGATACGGGACGCTGAATCGATTGGATTCAGATCAACCCTGCTCACCCGAAGGGATCTGGCCGGTGCGCACAGCGTCGGCAGCCTGGGCACGCACGGCAGCGCGATCAGCGGTGGACTTGGAGGTCACGACGCGCGAACCTGCTGGCTCGATGCTGCGGTTCTGGGCGACGGTGGCAGCTTCTGCAGCCACTTCGGCGCGGGTGCGGTTGGTTTCGAACTTGGACACGTATTGCGAAGCGTCGGCTTCGTCGGCTTGTGCACCGAAGGAAGCGAAAGCGGCAACGGCGGCGATGGAGAGGAAGCGTGCGGTGTTGTTCATGATGAAAGTCCTTGAAGTTAAAAAGCGTCTCAATAAAGCCGGGACAAAACAATTCTTGAACCGGGCTCGGTGAGTCGCCTTGCGGGTTCGGCTCATCGATGGTTTGAACTGTACGCCGGTGGTGTTCAAAGAAAAACCGTCCGGTCGCGAACTGACTGTTCTGTAAATGGCAACAATCGTTTCCCACGCTGAATTGCAGATAGCCGACGCAAGAATCACCAAAAATGCGGGCGGTTAGCTGCATCATTTGCAGCAATGACCGCGCCTATTGGAGGTCACTTGCAGTCATTAGATGGGATCAAAGCTCACATTAATCCTATATGAATCAATGGCCTGCGTGCGAATTGGCCGACACTCGCGACGCATGCCGCCCTACTCCCGACGTCATGCGGGCCATGGCACCATGGACGAACAACCAGAGGGAACTTGTGGTTTAGCACTCGATCTGAACGAGTGCTAATATTCACGGCTTAGAGGAAAGGATTCCTGGAATGAACATTCAGTATGGAACCGCGACGACGACTTTGGCGCCTTCCAACCCCTGGGCGCTGGTGCCCCCATTGGGCAATTTGGACGCCTATATTTCGGCCGTCAACCGCTTGCCCCTGCTCACCCCCGAGGAAGAGCAAACCTACGCCCGCCAACTGCGTGACAACAATGACGTGGATGCCGCCGGACGCCTGGTGATGTCGCACCTGCGCCTGGTGGTGTCGATCGCTCGCCAGTACCTGGGCTATGGCCTGCCCCACGGCGACCTGATCCAGGAAGGCAACGTGGGCCTGATGAAGGCCGTCAAGCGTTTCGACCCCGAACAGGGCGTGCGCCTGGTGAGCTACGCCATGCACTGGATCAAGGCCGAGATCCACGAATACATCCTGAAGAACTGGCGCATGGTGAAGGTGGCCACCACCAAAGCCCAGCGCAAGCTATTCTTCAACCTGCGGTCCATGAAGCAGGGTTTCAAGGCCGACGCTGCAGCCGCCGACGCTGCGACGCACCGTGACACCCTGTCGGACAGCGAGATCAACGCGGTGGCCGCGCAGCTCAATGTGAAGCGCGAAGAAGTGATCGAGATGGAAACCCGGATGTCGGGCGGCGACGTGTTGCTGGACCCCGCTCCATCGGATGACGGCGAACAGGCGTTCGGCCCCATCGCCTACCTGGCCGACGCTTCGCATGAGCCCACCGCCATGATCGAGTCGCGCCAGCGTGACGCGCTGGCCACCGATGGGATCGCCACGGCCTTGGAAAGCCTGGACGACCGCAGCCGCCGTATCGTGGAAGAGCGCTGGCTCAAGGTCAACGACGACGGCTCGGGCGGCATGACGCTGCACGAACTGGCTGCTGTCTATGGAGTCAGCGCTGAGCGCATCCGCCAGATCGAAGTGGCTGCGATGAAGAAGATGAAGAAGGCGCTGGCGGAATACGCATAAGCATGCGCACGGTTTGCCAGCGGCAGCACGAAGTAGCGCGTTAACATCGCTGCTTCGCGGCTGGTATACACACCAAAGGGCCCCGTCGGGGCCCTTTGCCATTCCAGCCTCCCGAACGAATAATTCCAAGGAGATGCTCTTGTCACGCCCTGTTCCCCGCCGCGCCGCCCTGGCATTGGCGCTTGCCGCCCTGTCACCCTGGGCCCTAGCGCAGCAGTCCGCCCAGAAGCCCGCCACCAAACCAGCGGCGGCGGCTGCTCCCGCTGCGGCTGCGGCATCCGTGGCCTGGCCGACCAAGCCGGTGCGCATCATCGTCGGCTTTCCCGCAGGCTCTTCCCCGGACCTGACGGCACGCACCATCGCCGAGCCCCTGTCCAAAGCGCTGGGCCAGCCGGTGATCGTGGAGAACAAGGTGGGCGCGGGTGGCAACATCGGTGCCGATGCGGTGGCCAAGGCGCGTGACGACCACACCATCGGCCTGATGATCAACGGCAACATGACCATCGCCAAGATGCTCAATCCGGCCGTGCCCTACGACCCGATCAAGGACCTGGCGCCGTTGAGCCTGATCGGTACCTCGCCGCTGGTGCTGACCGCGCCTGTGAGCCAGCCGGGCGTGTCGGCAACGGCCGATGCGCGCGAATTCTTCGTGGCCGCCCGCAATGGTGGCGACAAGTGGAGCTACGGCACGCCGGGCGTGGGCACGGTCGGCCACATCGGCACCGAACTGCTCAAGTCGCGCAGCAACATCAACCCCGTGCACGTGCCCTACCCCGGCTATCCCCAGGTAGCCACGGCCATGCTGGGCGGCCAGTTGCAGATGGCGCTGCTGCCGCCCGCCCTGGCCCAGGCCCAGGTCAAGGCCGGCAAGCTGCGCGCCATCGGCGTCACGTCCGCGGGCCGCAGCCCGCTGGTGCCGGATGTACCGAGCCTCGCGGAAGCGGGCATCACGAACTTCAACCTGGAAATCTGGAACGCCTTCGCAGCCCCGGCCACCATGCCCAAGCCCATCCAGGCCAAGGTGGCGGCGCTGATCAGCGAGATCGCCCGCAGCCCGGATGTGCGCAGCAAGCTGTTCCAGCAGGGCTGGCAGGTGGTGGGCACCTCGCCCGAAGGCCTGGCCAACCGCATCAAGGCCGACACCAACCTGCTGGGCGGTGTGATCGCCATGCGGGGCATCAAGGCTGAGTAAAGGCACTGGGGTGCACCCATGACCATCACAAAGGGCCCGCAAGCGGGCCCTTTGTCGTTTCGCGACGCACTGCCGACGCAGGCGTGGCGGGGCGATGGAGGTGATGGAGGCGGGCAGCCCGCCCGGCTCAGGCCGCCTCGCCCAGGAGCGCCTTGACGTCCGAAGCCAGCGCCTGCGCGCCGCTGCCGTAGCGGTTGTAGACTCGCAGGCGCCCTGCCGTGTCGTACACGTAGCTGCCGGCGGAGTGGTCCATCGTGTAGCTCGTGGGCGTCTTGCCGTCGACCTTCTTGTAGTAGATCTTGAAGTCCTTGGCGACGGCGGCCAGCTCTTCGGGCGTGCCGCGCAGGGCCAGGAAGCTGGGGTCGAAGTTGGTCATGTAGGCCTTGAGCACTTCGGGGGTGTCGCGCTCCGGGTCCACCGTGACGAAGATGCCCTGCAGGCGCTCGCCGTCCTTGCCCAGCATCTGCTTGACCTCGGCCAGCTCCTGCATCGACGTGGGGCAGACATCGGGACACTGCGTGAAGCCGAAGAACACCACCACCACCTTGCCGGCAAAGTCCTTGATGTGGCGCGGCTGGCCGTTGTGGTCGGTCAGGGGCAGGTCACGGGCATAGTCTGCGCCGGTGATGTCCACGCCGCGGAACTCGGCCTTCTTCTCTGTGCATGCCGTCAAAAGCCCGCCACCGCTGATGGACAGGGCGGCAACAGCTATCGTTTTAAGAGCATTTCTCTTGAGCATGGTATTTACAGCACGTAGTGGTCCACCAGCAGCGCCGCGAACAGCACGCTCAGGTGGATGAGTGAAAAACGGAAGGTCTTGCGCGCCAGCGCGTCCGAGTAGTTGCGCCACAGCGCAAAGCCATAGCCGCAAAAGCCCGCGCTGAGCACCACCGCAGCCGCCAGGTAGATCCACGAGCTCATGCCGTACACGAAGGGCATGAGGCAGCCAGCGAACAGGATCAGCGTGTACAAAAACACCTGCAGCCGCGTGAACTCGTTGCCGTGGGTCACGGGCAGCATGGGCAGTCCGGACTTGCGGTAGTCCTCCACGCGGTACAGCGCCAGCGCCCAGAAGTGCGGCGGCGTCCACAGGAAGATGATGAGGAACAGGATCAGCGCCTCGGGGCCCACATCGTTCGTCATGGCCGCCCAGCCCAGCACCGGGGGCATGGCGCCGGACGCGCCGCCGATCACGATGTTCTGCGGCGTGAGGGGTTTGAGGATCACCGTGTAGATCACGGCATAGCCGACGAACGTGGCGAAAGTCAGCCACATGGTCAGCGGGTTCACCCAGAAGTAGAGCAGCAGCGAGCCGGCTGCGCACAGCGCGGCCGAAAACAGCAGCGTCTGGGCGTTGGACAGCTCGCCCTTGGCCGTGGGGCGCCAGGCGGTGCGCTTCATTTTGGCGTCGATACCCTGCTCCACGATGCAGTTGAAGGCCGCCGCCGCGCCGGCCACCAGCCACACCCCCAGACAGGCGATGACCATCAGACCGAACTGCGCCGCCGTGGGCATGCCCGGCACCGCCAGCACCATGCCGATGAGCGCGCAAAACACGATGAGCTGCACCACGCGCGGCTTGGTCAGCGCATAGAACTGCGCAAAGCGTGACGGCGGGGAGACAAGGGCGGGGGCAGCGGTCATGCGGAGACTCTCGATGCGCTCGAACGCGCGGGGACATTGTGGGTGGCAGCGGCCACGCGGCTGGACGCCAGCGCCCAGGTCAGCACCACCACCAGCGCCGCGGCGCCACCGGTGTGCAGCACGGCGGCGACGAGGGGCCAGTCCAGCACCACATTGGACAAGCCTGTGGCCAGTTGCAGCAGCGCCAGGCCCGCCAGCCACCGCGCCTGTACCGGCAGCGCGCCGGTGCGGTGCAGGCGCCATGCGGTCAGGCCCAGCGCCAGCAGCACCACATAGGCCGCAAGCCGGTGGACGTAGTGGATGGCGGTCAGGCCCGCAAAACTGATGTGGCTGCCGTCCTGCAGCATGCCGAGCGCGCGCCAGATCTGAAAGCCCTGGGCAAACTCCATGTCGGGCCACCAACTGCCCTGGCAGGTGGGAAAGGTCGTGCAGGCCAGCACCGCGTAGTTGGTGCTGACCCAGCCGCCCAGCACCACCTGCGCGCTGACCAACACGCCCGTCCACACCAACCCACGGCGCAGACCGGCGGAGATGCCCACGGGCGCCTTGCCCAGCGCGCTGTGGGTGTGGCGCACGGCCTGCACACACAGCAGCGCCAGCAGCACCAGGCCGCCAATGAGGTGCAGCGTGACGATGGCAGGAAAGAGCTTCATGGTCACTGTCAGCGCACCGAAGGCGCCCTGCAGGCACACCCAGAACAGCGTGAACGTCGGCCACCAGGGGCTCAGCGGCGGTCGCTCGCCCTCGCCCCGCGCAGCGCGGCGATGCTGCACCCAGGCAGACACCGTCAGCACGATGATGAGCACGCCGACACCGGTGGCCAGATAGCGGTGGATCATCTCGACCCAGGCCTTGCCGTGTGTGACCGGGCCCGTGGGCATCGCCTCCTGCGCCGCAGCGATCTCGGTGCGCGCGCCGACCGGGCTCGCGCTGCCATAGCAGCCGGGCCAGTCGGGGCAGCCCAGGCCCGAGTCGGTCAAGCGCGTGAACGCACCGAACAGCACCAGATCGAAGGTGAGGAATAGCGTGAGCACCGTGAGGGCCTGCAGACGGCGCAGCGGTGAGCTGCCGCGGTTGCGCAGCCCCACCCAAGCCAGCGGGCCCAGGGCGATCACCACGCCCAGCAGCATCATGCGGGCCAGCGGAGCGAGGTCGTACAGGGGCTGTGACGCGTCCATCAGGGCTTTCCGGGCCGGCCGGCCTCGTCCCAGGACGACGAGGCGCGCAGCAGGCGTTCCAGGTCACGCTTGGCCTTGGCCGCGCCGCTGCTGTCCATGGCGGCCGGAAAGCGCATCATCCAGTTACCCATGGGGTCCACCACGTAGAGGTGCTCGGCTATCTGGTGGCCGTCGGCCGGGGCCAACCAGGCGCTCAATGCCGCGCCATCCACCCGCAGCGCCGTGGCTTTTTGAATCGCTGGCTGCAATTCGGCAGGGATCGGGGCGCCATCG
The DNA here is from genome assembly GCF_964253015.1 of Acidovorax sp. LjRoot194. Lineage (NCBI taxonomy): Bacteria > Pseudomonadati > Pseudomonadota > Betaproteobacteria > Burkholderiales > Comamonadaceae > Acidovorax > Acidovorax sp. LjRoot194. The sequence continues at coordinate 4,625,659 of NZ_CAXUQB020000001.1, forward strand.
TTCACGAGCCACACCCAGTCCACACGGTCCTTTTCCCTGCCGACGCTCTCACGCAGTTGCCGCTGCAGGTACAGGTGCTTCTGGCACGCCGCATCGCAGGCGCCCCCGGCGACGCTGACCAAGAGCCATTGGCCTTTGAGCGACGACAGCTGCACCGGTTTGCCATCCAGCGCCGTCGCGGTCAACGCGGGCATGGTGCGCTGGGGATCGATCAGCTCGCCGTAGTTGCGCCGGCCCTCGGGGCGGATCACGTAGTAGGTGAAGTAAGAGGCGACGACCGGGGCCGCGCAGATGAGCAGCACGCCCAGCATCTTCCAGCGGCCGTGGTGCGTGCGCTGCGCCGACGCCACCGCATCGCCTGCAGCAGGCAGCGTGTGCACGGTCAGGCCCAGGGGATGCTCGTCCCCCTGGCCCTCAGGCGGCAGGCTGGCTGCGCGGGCGAATGAACCGTCGGACGAGTTGGAACCAGACATAGAGAAGTGCAATCAGGCCGCAGAGCCCGAACCATTGAAATGCGTAACCGTAGTGTTTGTCGACACCGGCGCCGACCACGGGCCAGTCGCGTTGCAAGCCTTCGCTCGCTGCGCCGGTTTGGAGCACCGTGAGATTGGCGAGCGCAAGACCGGTTTCGGTGCGGTACGCTGCCAGGTCGAGATTTTGCCGGATGCGGGAAGACCCCTGAACGCTATCGGCGCCCTGGAACTCATAAAGCCGCGATGGCGCCGCAGCCACGCGCCCTTCGACGCGGACTACCGCACTGGCAGGGGTCTGGATTTGCGGCAGTGCGGTGCGGTCCTGAAAATTGCGCGGTGCCCAACCCCGCTGTACCAGCACCACGCCACCGCCCGGCGCGCTCAGTTGCAGCGGTGTCAGCACGAAGAACCCGGGGCGGCCCTGCATCTGGCGGTTGTCGAGGTAGACGGTGTGCTCGGGCAGCCACCGCCCTTCCAGCACCACCGCACGGTGCACCAGCGCCTGGCTGCCCGGCGCTGACGCAGCGGCGGCTGGGCCCGCGCTGAGGAACAGGCTGGAGCCATCGATGGCGGGCATCCGCCCGCGCTCATCCAGAGCGGTCTGCAGGGATTCCTTTTCTGCAGCGCGCGACAGCTGCCAGCGCCCGAGCGACGCCGTAACGGCCATGCCCACCAGCGCGGCCAGGGCGATCAGCCAGAAACGCAGGCCCACAGGACGTTGGATAGCGGTCACGGGATAATGGACTCCATGAAATATCTTGTGGTGGTGGCGTTCATCGCTATTTTGGCCAGCTTGGCTTCGGCCCTGTTCTTCATGATGCGCAATGGCCGCAGCGACAAGGACGACAGGGCCAAAGGCAACCACATGGCCAAGGCGCTGGCGGTTCGGGTGGGACTGTCCATTGTGCTGTTTCTGTGCCTGCTGTTGGCCTGGAAGCTCGGGTACATCCAGCCCACCGGTCTGCCGGCGAGCCGTTGAAGGCTCTGGATGGTCTGAACACTGGCCACTGGCGTCCAAGCAGCCCCTGGCGCCAGCCCTGACATTCCCAACAAAAAAGCGCCTTGCGGCGCTTTTTTGTTGATGCATGGCACTGCTGATTACATCCAGTAGACCAGCACGTACAGGCCGAGCCAGACCACGTCCACAAAGTGCCAGTACCACGCGGCGCCTTCGAAGCCGAAGTGCTTGTCCGCCGTGAAATGGCCCTTTTGGAGGCGCAGCGTGATCACCAGCAGCATCAGCATGCCCAGGAACACGTGGAAACCGTGAAAGCCGGTCAGCATGAAGAAGGTGGAGCCGAACACGCCCGAGTTGAGCTTGAGGTTCAGGTCGGTGTACAGGTGGTAGTACTCGTAGCCCTGCACCAGCAGGAACACGAAGCCCAGCAGTACCGTGGCCCACATGAAGGCGATGGTCTTGCCGCGGTGGTTTTCGCGCAGTGCGTGGTGGGCAATGGTCAGCGTCACGCCCGAGGTCAGCAGCAACGCGGTGTTGATGGTGGGCAGCCAGAAGGGACCCACGGTCTGAAAGGGCTCGACGATGCCGGCAGGCGAAGCGGTGACGCCCGCAGCCAGGCTGGGCCACACGGCCTTGAAGTCAGGCCACAGCAGTGCGTTGTCCAGGCTGCCCAGTGCGGGCACCGAGTGCGAACGTGCCCACCACAGGGCGGTGAAGAACGCGCCGAAGAACATCACCTCTGAGAAGATGAACCAGCTCATGCTCCAGCGGTAGGAGATGTCGATCTTGTGGCCGTACAGGCCGTTCTGGCTCTCGCGCACGGCGTCGCCGAACCACTGGTACAGCACGAACAGCCACCACACCATGCCCACCGCCAGGGAATACTTGCCCCAGTCGTGGCCGTTGATCCATTGGCCTGCGCCCAGGATGACGAAAAACAGCCCTATCGCCGCCATCACCGGGTGGCGAGACTCTGCAGGCACGTAGTAGTACGGGGTTCCGCCGTGGGTCGATGCACTCATTTCAGCTCCTGGCTCTCAAAATCTTTGTTTGTCTCGGTCTTGTCTTCGGGGTACGTCGTCCCCACCCGATTCGACCAATATTCATCTATTTATTCACGCAACTCAAACGATCCAGTTCACCAGCCCGATCAGGCCAATCACCAGCAGGAATACCGCTGCGAGGCCGACCACGATGATGTGCAGCGGGTTGAGCTTTTCCACATCCTGCTGGTACTCGCTGCCCTTGCGCAGGCCGATCAGCGACCAGGCCACGGCGCGCACTGTGCGCAGCAACGAGCCCTTGCGCTCGTGCGGCTTGGCGGCCACAGCGGGTTGCTCCACCGGCGCGTTCATGAGCCTGCCCCGGTGGCCAATGCTGCGGGGAGCACGCTGCCCACGGCCGCTGTCGATTCGGGCGCTGGGGGCGTCTTGCCGCCAACTTCGAAGAAGGTGTAGGACAGCGTGATCGTGGTCACATCCTTGGACAGGCGCGGGTCGATCACGAAGGCCACCGGCCACTCTTTCTTTTCACCGGGCTCAAGCGTGTACTGGTTGAAGCAAAAGCATTCGAGCTTGTTGAAGTGCGCTGCCGCCTGGCGCGGCGCATAGCTCGGAATGGCCTGAGCCGCCATGCGGCGGTTCTGGATGTTCTGGAACTCGTACATCACCGTCGTCAGCTCGCCAGGGTGCACCTGCACCGAACGCTGCGCGGGCTTGAAGTCCCAGGGGCCGCGCGCATTGGCGTCGAACTCGACGGTGATGGTGCGGGTCTTGTCCACCTGCGTGTTGGCAGGCACCTTCACGTCCTTGCCCGCCACGCCGTTGCCTGGCACCTGCCGCTCGGAGAGCGACAGGATGTTGATGCCCGTCATCTCGCAGATGTGCTTGTAGATGGGGATCAGCACATAGCCGAAGGCGAACATGCCGGCCGCGATCACGACCAGCTTGCCGACCATCTTGGCGTTTTCGCGGTGCAGGCTCATGGCAGTCGGTGCATTGTTCAGCGGGACATCAGCACGACCTTGACCATGAACCCGACGAAGAAGACGACGGCCACGGAGGCAAGGATCAATGCCATCCGCAGGTTGCTCTTCTTTTGCTCGGGCGTCATGGGCATGGCATCAACCGATCACGCGGGTTGCCGTGGCATCCAGCTTGGGTGGGTTTTCGAAGGTGTGGAAAGGTGCAGGCGATGGCACTTCCCATTCCAGGCCTTCGGCACCGTCCCATGGCTTGGCGGGGGCCTTTTCGCCCTTGCCGCGCATGGCGGGCACGACCACGGCCAGGAAGAAGTACACCTGCATCAGGCCGAAACCGAACGCGCCTACCGAAGCGATGGCATTGAAGTCTGCGAACTGCATGGGGTAGTCGGCATAGCGGCGGGGCATGCCGGCCAGACCCAGGAAATGCATCGGGAAGAACGTGATGTTGAAGGTGATCAGCGAGCCCCAGAAGTGGATCTGACCACGCTTTTCGGAGTACATCACGCCCGTCCACTTGGGCAGCCAGTAGTAGACGCCAGCGAACATGGAGAACAGCGAGCCGGCCACCAGCACGTAGTGGAAGTGGGCCACCACGTAGTAGGTGTCCTGCAGCTGGATGTCGATGGGCGCCATGGCCAGGATCAGGCCGGTGAAGCCACCCATGGTGAACACGAAGATGAAGCCCACGGCGAACAGCATGGGGGTCTCGAACGTCATGGAGCCGCGCCACATGGTGGCGATCCAGTTGAAGATCTTCACGGCCGTGGGCACGGAGATCAGCATGGTGGCGTACATGAAGAACAGCTGGCCCGTCACAGGCATGCCGGTCGTGAACATGTGGTGGGCCCACACGATGAACGACAGGATGGCAATCGACGAGGTGGCGTACACCATGGAGGCGTAGCCGAACAGCTTCTTGCGAGCGAACGCGGGCACGATCTGGCTGATGATGCCGAAGGCCGGCAAGATCATGATGTACACCTCGGGGTGGCCGAAGAACCAGAAGATGTGCTGGTACATCACCGGGTCACCGCCGCCGGCGGGGTTGAAGAAGCTGGTGCCGAAGTGGCGATCCGTCAGCGTCATGGTGATCGCGCCGGCCAGCACGGGCATCACGGCGATCAGCAGGTAGGCGGTGATGAGCCAGGTCCAGGCGAACATGGGCATCTTCATCAACGTCATGCCGGGGGCGCGCATGTTCAGGATGGTCACGATGATGTTGATCGAGCCCATGATGGACGAGGCACCCAGGATGTGCATCGCGAAGATGCCGGCGTCCATGGAGGGGCCCATCTGCAGCGTCAGCGGTGCGTACAACGTCCAGCCGGCGGCGGGTGCGCCACCTGGCATGAAGAACGAGCTCACCAGCATCAGTGCCGCAGGAATCATCAGCCAGAAGCTGAAGTTGTTCATGCGGGCGAAAGCCATGTCGGATGCCCCGATCTGCAGCGGGATCATCCAGTTAGCAAAGCCCACGAAGGCCGGCATGATGGCGCCGAACACCATGATCAGGCCGTGCATGGTGGTGAGCTGGTTGAACAGCTCGGGATTGACCAGTTGCAGGCCGGGCTGGAACAGCTCGGCACGGATCAGCAGGGCCAGGATGCCGCCCACCATCAGCATGGTGAACGAGAACAGCAGGTACAGCGTACCGATGTCCTTGTGGTTGGTGGCGAACACCCAGCGGCGCCAGCCGGTGGGACCATGGTGGCCATGGTCGTCGTGTGCGTGGTCGCCAGCGTGCCCGTGGTTGTCGAGAACTGCGCTCATGTTGGATTCCTCAATCAATACGTAGGGCGATGTTTACTTGCCGCGCTGGGCCACGATTTCAGCAGGCTGCACCAGCTGCCCGGTCTTGTTGGACCAGGAGTTCTTCGTATAGGTCGCCACAGAGGCAATATCGGTATCGCTGAGCTGGGCCCAGGAAGGCATCGCGCCATTGGCCGCGCCCTTGAGCAGGATCTGGATCTGCTTGGCGTGGTCGGCATCGAGCACGATGGCCGAGCCGTCCAGTGGCTTGATCGGGCCGGCACCCTTGCCGTTGGCCTGGTGGCAGGCCGCGCAGTTGGCGGCATACACCTTCTCGCCGCGCTTCATGATGTCGTCCATCGTCCAGACCTTGGTCGGGTCGTCCAGCTTGGCGGCGGCCTTCTTCTTCTGGTCGGCCACCCAGGCGGTGTAGTCCTCAGCGGACACGACCTTCACGTGGATGGGCATGTAGGCGTGTTCCTTGCCGCACAGCTCGGCGCACTGGCCGTAGTAGTCGCCGATCTTCTCGGCGCGGAACCAGGTGTCGCGCACGAAGCCGGGGATCGCATCCTGCTTGATGCCGAATGCGGGCACCATGAAGGCGTGGATCACGTCGTTGGCCGTGGTGATGATGCGGATCTTCTTATTGACCGGCACGACCATCGGGTTGTCGACCTTGAGCAGGTAGTCGGCGGGTGCGTCGGCGACCTTGCCGCTATCGGACATCACGCGGTGGCTGCTGTCCAGCGTAGAGATGAAGGCCAGGCCCTCGCCTTCGCCGGTGATGTAGTCGTAACCCCACTTCCACTGGTAGCCCGTGGTCTTGATGGTGAGGTCGGCGTTGGTCGTGTCCTTCTGCGCCACCAGCACCTTGGTGGCGGGCAGGGCCATGAGGATCACGATGATGAAGGGGACGATGGTCCAGACCACTTCGACAGTGACGGACTCATGGAAATTGGCCGACTTGGCGCCCTTGGAGCGGCGATGTTTCCAGATCGAGTAGAACATCACGGAGAACACTGCCACGAAGATCACCGTGCAGATGATCAGCATCATCCAGTGCAGAAAATGCTGCTCCTCGGCAATCTTGGTGACCGGAGGATGCAGATTGAGCTGGTTGACTGCAGGACCGCCGGGCAGGTCTTGAACGGCATGGGCCACGCCACCCACCCATGCACCGGCGATCAGGAGCAGAGAAGCCAGCTTGTTGGAAATGCTCTTCATAGTTCTCACTTACTTCTAAGCCTTAATTTAACCAATCCCCTGTGTGCGCCTGCGTGGGGTCAGGCTGCGCGCAAGGCCATGCGGATCTCCGATGCCAGGGCCGGGCGAAGCTCGGGGCGCACGTAACGCCCCACGTCTATCGACCGTCCTTGGCCAGACAAGGTGATCAGCGATCGGTCGCCGGTCTTGGGTTCCACACGGACCCAGTTCCGGTCGAATTCGGCGCGTTTCAGCTTGCCTGCTGTCTCCTGCTCCACCACCAGGCGTGAGCCCTGCAGTGAAATCCTCTCGCCGTCGGCCGCATGACGTCCGTACATGGCGAATGCCCATCCAACAACCACTATCTCCAGCCATGCAAACGGCATGACCAGACGGGCTCCAAGCATCCAGAAAAAAGTCGCAATGCCCAGTGACACCGAACACAGCGACAGGTACATCCACCCCATCTGCGCGGGGGTGACCGAGCAGTTGCGAGCCAGACGCCAATCGATGCGCTGGCCCGAGACAGTGGCAAAACGAAGAATCAAGCCTGTCACCGGTGGTGTTCACAAGACCGGCGACTGCCGCTGCACCAGCAAAAATACTGGTGCAACATGCGCAGCCGCCACGTTGCGCGGGAGGATGTGCCCGAAATCCCAATAACCCTGAATTGTACCGTGCCTTGTTCCACATCATTGACACGCTGTTGCAAGTGAAGGCCATAGCCCCATATGGGTGCGCCGCCTTCGCAACACTCGCACAAATCAAGTCTGGAAAACCCTGTGCGGGCCGGCCCGATCAGGGGTTGCGCGGCCCGCCGTCCTGGCTGTCTTTGCCGCCTTGGCGCAGCATGGCGCGCATGTCCTGCAGCGACACGGCGCTGCTCTCGCTCACGCGCACCCGGGGTGCGGGCTTGAAGGCGTGGCCGTAGATGATCTCGAAAGTCAGTGCCAACTGGCCACCTTCGGCCGGGTCTGCCAGCCTGTCTGCCAGCGCCTGGTACAAACGGTCCCGCCAGCGCTTGCCGCGCAGTGCGCCGAAGCGCGCCGGGTGCAGGTTGCAGCCCAGTTCTCGCAGCTCCTGCACCAGCCGCTCGGGCGTGGCAAAGGTCAGCGTGATGCGCTCCATGTCCATCACCGGTTCGGCAAAACCGGCGTGTACCAGCATGTCGCCCCAGTCGTGCATGTCCGTGAAAGCATGGCCTGCCGGCGGCCAGCCCAGCGCGGCATAGACGGCGTGCAGCTCGCGCAGGGTGTCCGGGCCCAGGCACGAGAACATCAGATAGCCATCGACCGCCAGGGCGCGGTGCCATTGGCCGATGAGCGCCTGCGGGTCGGCCGCGGTGTGCAGCGCCATGTTGGCCCAGAGCATCTGCACACTCGCATCCGGCGGCATGCCGAACCGCGGGTTGCCCGCCCCCCAGCTGGCAGGGTTCCACCAGGACTTGGCCAGTGCCTGCTGCGCCGCGCTCTCATGCCGGTGCGCGCTTTCGTAGACTTGGCAACGCGCCTTGGGGTAGCGTGCGCTCACCAGCGCGTGGGCGTCGAGTCCGCCGCGCACGGCGTCCCAGTGGCACCAGGAATCGGGAGGCTGGCGTATCCACTGCAGGCGGTCTTCCATGCGGCGGGCCACCTCTTCATGCAGCCAGGGCGAAGTAGCGGGGGCAGCAGCATGCCAGCGGGCTGCGGCGGTGGGATCGATGGTGGGGGGGCGCTCGGAGGACATGGGAATGCACGGGGACGGGCGAGTATATTGATTCATGCTCTTCAAGGCCCTTCAAGGGATTTCGCACCGCGTGCGCAGCAGTGCCCACCGCGTCCCCAGCCAGTGCGCCATATGCCACGCCTGGCCGTCGCAACGCGTTTGCAACGCCTGCGCGGCGCGGTTCGCCCAGCCGGCCGCCCGCTGCCAGCGCTGTGCGCTGCAGGTCCCCCAGGGCGTTGCCGTCTGCGGCGCCTGCACGCTGCACCCGCCGCTGTTTGACGCCTGCATGGCGGCGGTGGACTACGCCTATCCCTGGGCGGAGATCCTGGGGGACTTCAAGTTTCGAGGCGACGCAGGCTGGGCCGCCACCCTGGCCACCCTGATGCGCAGCACGCCGTGGATCGAACCAGCGCTGGATGCCGCCGACCGGGTGCTGCCCGTGCCGCTATCAGCCCAACGCCTGCGCGAGCGCGGCTTCAACCAGTCGGCCCTGCTGGCGCGGCAGCTGGCCGGGCCCAAGGCCGACGCACGGACTCTGCTGCGGATACATGCCACCGAGGCCCAGAGCGGCCTGCCGCGCGCGCAGCGGCTGCGCAATCTGAACGGCGCCTTTGCGGTGGAGCCCGCTCGCGCCGCCGCGTTGCGCGGGCAGCGCGTGGTGCTGCTGGACGATGTGATGACCACCGGCGCCACCCTGCACGCAGCGACGCAGGCCCTGCGTGAGGCCGGGGTGGCACACATCACGGCCGTGGTGCTGGCCCGCACCGGCACCGACTGACGGGATACTTTTGATTACCAGCGGCTGTCCCACTCTCGCGCGGGACGAAGACAATAGAGGCCTATGTTCCATATCGTCCTCGTCGAACCCGAGATCCCGCCCAACACCGGGAATGTGATTCGCCTGGCGGCCAACACCGGCTGCACGCTCCATCTGATCGAGCCCCTGGGGTTTTCGATGGACGACAAGCAGATGCGCCGCGCCGGCCTGGACTACCACGAGTACGCCCAGGTGCAGTGCCACGCAGGCTGGACTGCCTTTCTGCGCGACGCCCAGCCCGACCCGACCCGCATGTTCGCCATGACCACGCAGGGCTCGCAGCCTGTGCATTCCACCCCGTTCTTCGCGGGCGACTGGCTGGTGTTCGGGGCCGAAACCCGGGGCCTGCCACCCGAGCTGCGCGACACCTTCCCGCCCGCCCAACGCCTGCGCCTGCCCATGGTGGCGGGCCAGCGCAGTTTGAACCTGTCCAACGCGGTGGCAGTGACGGTGTTCGAAGCGTGGCGTCAGAACAGTTTTGCCATGCCGGACGGCGCGATCGACGTGGAGCCTGAAGGCACGATCATCAGCGGCTTTGCGCAGTTGAGTTGAGCTCAATTGAGGCAAGCTGAGCGGGACCTGGTTGCGCTGGTCTGAGGTGCGGTGATTCAGGCCCAGTCTTTTCAGACCCGGCCCGATCCGCGCTGCAAGCCGACCCTGCTGCCTGTCCCTGCTGCCTGTCCCTGCCGCTCTCGCAGCATCACCCGAATTCAAACCCGCACTTCCTTCGCCGAGATCAGGTGCAGACACACGCCAGCGCTACAGCTTCTGGCGCTGCAGCTCCGCCATCGCCAGCGGTACCTGCTCCGTCAAAAAGTCCAGCAGCACCTTGGTGCGCGCGGGCAGCATGCGGCCTGACGGCAGCGCGGCGTAGATGGTGTAGCGCGAGAAGATCCACGCGGGCAGGATGTGCACCAGCTCGCCCCGCGCCAAGTGCTCTTCGGCCAGCAGCCGCGAGGTGACCGCCACGCCCGCGCCGTCCACCGCAGCGCGCAGCAGCAGCTCGGTGCTGACCGACTGCAGCACGGCGGGCACGTCGATTTCCTGCGCGGGCTGGTTGCCATTGAGCGACTGCAGGCGCAGCTTGCGCCCGGGTCCGGCCTGCGACCGCGCCGCCATGCCAGAGTCGCGCAGGTGGTCGTGGTGCACCAGGTCCTGCGGTTCGCGCGGAATGCCGCGGCGCTCCAGGTAGTCCGGCGATGCGACCACGATCGCTTCGCCCTGCAGCAGGGGCCTCGCCACGATGTTGGCGTCGAAGTCCTCGCCCGCGACCATGATGGTCACATCGAACTCGTCCACGCGGGCCATCGCGAAAGCGTCGATGCTGATGTCCAGCATCAGCTTGGGGTAGTGGGCATGCCACAGCGCCACCATGGGCGCGAGGAAATTGCTGGCCAGCACGGGCGCTGCCACGATGCGGATGGTGCCGCGCAGGTCGCGCGTGCTGGCGGCGGCCGCGGCTTCGGCGTCATCGATCTCGTGCAGGATGGTGTGCACGCGCTGCAGGTACGACTCCCCCGCGTCGGTGAGCGCCAGCTTGCGCGTCGTGCGCTGCAGCAGGCGCGTGCCCAGGTGCTGCTCCAACTCGGCCACCATGCGGGTGACCACCGGGGGCGACATGTCCATGGCGCGGGCGGCGGCGGCAAAGCCGCCCTCCTCCACCACGCGCTCGAAGACTTTCATGGCTTGCAGACGGTCCATGGTTCAAGCCTCCTGCCTAAAAACACGAGCGTCTAACGAGAGCGCAGTCCGTGGAACACGCGCGATCCAGGCCAGCGACCGCCGCGCAAGGGCCGCCCCGCCGCGCTGGCGGTGTCCCCCTTCCCGAATGGCGCAGCCATTCGAGAGAAGGGGGAAGCGGCACAGCCGCTCAGGGGGTTGTCCTTCTACGCCGGAGCGCCGAAGTTGCGCGCCAGCGATTCCGCCACGCACACCGGCTTGTCGCTGCCCTCGCGCTCCACGGTCACCAGCCACGTCATCTGCATGCCATCGGGCGCCACGGGCTCGGCGGCCTGCAGCGTCAGGCGCGCACGCAGGCGGCTGCCCACCGGCACCGGCGCGGTGAAGCGCACCTTGTTGAGCCCGTAGTTCACGCCCATGCGCGAGCCCTCGATGGCCAGGCCCGTCTCGAAGAACTGCGGAATCAGCGACAGCGTGAGAAACCCGTGCGCGATCGGCGCGCCGAACGGCCCGGCCTTCGCCCGCTCGGGGTCCACATGGATCCACTGGTGGTCGCCCGTGGCCTGGGCGAACAGGTTGACCTGTTCCTGCGTGATGGTGATCCAGTCGGTCACGGCGACCTCCTGGCCGACGCTGGCGCTGACTTCGGAGTAGGAGCGGAAGATTTTCATCGCCCCAATGTAGCGCCGCACCCGGGCGCGCCTTGTCTGGCGCGGGACAGCAGGTGTTTTCCCGCAGGATTTCTTGTTTCACAGCGTCCTTCAAAACCGCGTCCGTCATGCGTCGAGCCAGGTGCGGATGCCTTGCCATTGCTCCAGGTCGCGCGCCACGCGGCCCGGCGCCACGTCGAACAGCGTGAGGCCGTGCGCCGCCAGGTGCACATAGTTCTGCGTGTCGCGCAGATAGCCCAGGACCGGAAACCCCAGCGTGTCCACGAAGTGGTGCAACTGCTCGGCCGCCTTGGTGCGCCCATCCACCCGCATGCCCACGATGCCCACTGGCACGCCCGCTGCGTGGCGGTGCTCGGCCAACTGGTCCAGGAAGCTGCGCGTGGCAAAGATGTCGAACACGCTGGGCTGCAGGGGCACGATGACCTTGTCGGCCAGCTTGAGCACGTCGTTCAGCCGCCAGCCATGCAGGCCGGCAGGCGTGTCCAGCACCGCATGCGTCGTGCCCTTGGGCGGGCGGCTGATCACGTCCGAGCTGGCATCCCAGGCTCCGATGGTGCGTGCGGCGGGAGGCCGCAGGCCCCGCCACAGCTTGGCGGACTCCTGCCGGTCCGTGTCGCCCAGGATCACGGGGTGCCCCTGGCTCGCAAAGTAGCCCGCGATGTTGGTGGACAGCGTGGACTTGCCCACGCCGCCCTTGGGATTGGCGACAACGATCACTGGCATGGCGAGCTCCTTCGAATCTTTGGGTTCATGAAAACTTCAAGCCAAATCGTGCCCTACCGCTTGATGGATAAGCGCTAGCAGCTATTAAATTCAGAGCAAAACCGTGCAGACCGCACGGACCGCACAGACCCCCTGCACGGCGGCGCTGCAGCCACCCGGGGCGGTCCGCCCTCAGGCGTGCTGCCCGCCCCGCTTCACAAAGAACAGCCCCGCACCCACCGCCATCAGCAGCCCGCCGAACACCCGGTTCTGCGTGCGCACGGCCCGCGCACTGCGCATGAGGCGGCGCAGCGCGCTGGCCCCGAAAGCGTAGCCGTGCATCACCACCACGTCCACCGTCAGCGTGGTGGCGGCCATCACCAGCAGTTGCGTCCACAGCGGGCGGGTGTCGGTCATGAACTGTGGCAGCACGGCCACCATGAAGATGATGCCCTTGGGGTTGGTGGCATTGGTCAAAAAGCCTGTCAGGCAGCGCTTTTGCCAGGTGCCCGCCGACGCGGCCTCGTCGCCCTGCACGGGCGACGCATCGCCCGCGCGCCATTGGTTGAAACCGACGTAGATCAGGTAGCAGGCGCCCAGCACCTTCACGATGCTGAAGGCCACCTCGGACGCCAGCAGCAGCGAGCCCACACCCGCGCCTGCGACCAGCAAGATCAGCAGCAGCCCCAGCTGCAGGCCCAGGATGGTGGCGCCCGTCTTGCGCACGCCGTACGACAGGCCGTGGCTCATCGACAGCACGGCGCCGGAGCCCGGCGACACCGCTATCAGGCACGATGCCACAAAAAACGCCAGCCAGGTCTGCAAGTCCATGAGGTCACACCAAGAGAAAGCCAAGAGGGGCCCGCATCTTAGCAACGCGGCCTGCCTGGCGGCTTGACGCAGGCAAAAACAGCCGCTCGCGCTCAGCCACCCAGCGCAAGCAGCTATCAAAACAGAAGCACGCCGGTGGACTGCCGCGCAACCACGTCAGGCTGGTGCAGTAAACACGGCACACCCGCTGCCGCGCGGCCTCAGCGGTGCCAAAATCCATGCCATCCGTACGCCTTTAGCACGGGCATGCGGACGTGCGGCCTCAAGCCCCGCACAGGCCCGCTCGTACGTTCCGCACACGCTCCCTCACACCGTTGAACAGGCCACGGCTTAGGCCGTCGCCCCAGCCTTTATTCAGACATGGAACACGCCCCTACCTGGCTCACCTACGGCTTCCTGTACCTCACCGCCGCGGTGCTGGCCGTGCCCATTGCCAAAGCGCTGGGCCTCGGGGCCATCATCGGCTACCTGGCGGCGGGCATCGCCATCGGGCCCTGGGGCCTGGGGCTGGTGAGCAATGTGCAGGACATCCTGCACTTCGCTGAATTCGGCGTGGTGTTGATGCTGTTCCTCGTCGGGCTGGAGCTGCAACCGAGCCGCCTGTGGGCGCTGCGCCGCCCCATCTTCGGCACGGGCTCCGCGCAGGTGCTGGGCTGTGCGGCCGTGCTGTTTGCGCTGGGCGCCCTGGCCGGACTGCCCTGGCGCGTGAGCCTGGTGGGCGCCCTGGGCCTGGCCTTGTCATCCACCGCCATCGCGCTGCAGTCGCTGGCCGAGCGCAACCTCATGCGCACCCAGAGCGGGCAGGCGGGCTTCTCCATCCTGCTGTTCCAGGACGTGGCGGCCATCCCCATCCTGGCGCTGCTGCCGGTGCTGGGCGCCGCTGCGGGCGACGGCGCGGGCCACACGCCGGGCGAGATGGCGCTGGAGGTGCTCAAGATCGTGGGCGTGATCGCCGCCATCATCCTGGGCGGGCGCCTGCTGCTGCGCCCCGTGCTGCGCTGGATCGCCAAGAGCAACACGCCCGAGATCTTCACCGCCGCCGCACTGCTGTTGGTGGTGGGCATCGCTTACCTGATGGTGATCGTGGGCCTGTCGATGGCGCTGGGCGCCTTTCTGGCCGGCGTGCTGCTGGCCGACAGCGAGTACCGGCGCGAGCTGGAGGCCGACATCGAACCCTTCAAGGGTCTGCTGCTCGGGCTGTTCTTCATCGCCGTGGGCATGAGCATCGACTTCGGCGTGATCCTGCGCTCGCCGGGCCTCATGGCCGCCATCCTGGTCGGCTTTCTGGCGGCCAAGGCCATCGTCATCTACACCCTGGCCAAGCTCGTCAACATCCCCTACCAGGAGCGCCCGGTGTTCACGCTGCTGCTGGCCCAGGGCGGTGAGTTCGCGTTCGTGGTGTTCCAGGCTGCGGCTGGTGCCAGCGTGTTCCCGGCCGAGACGGCGTCGCTGCTGATCGGCGCAGTGGCGCTGTCGATGCTGATCAGCCCGCTGCTGCTCGTGGTGCTCGACCGCGCACTGCTGCGCCGCTATGCGCACGTCAAGGCCCCCGCGGCCGAGGAAATCTCCGAGCCACAAGAGGCGCCCATCATCATCGCGGGCTTCGGCCGCTACGGGCAGATCGTCTCGCGCGTGCTGCTGGCCCAGGGCTTTCGCACCACGGTGCTGGACCACAGCGTGGAGATGCTGGAAGTGGCGCGCACCTTCGGCTACCGCGTGTTCTACGGCGACGCCACGCGCCTGGACCTGCTGCGCATCGCTGGCGCCGAGCACGCCCGCATCCTGGTCATCGCGGTGGACGACGCCGAGCAGTCCCTCAAGATCGCCAAGCTGGCCCGCGAGCATTTTCCCCAGCTGCAGATCGTGGCCCGCGCCCGCGACGTCACCCACTGGAACAAGCTGCGCGATGTGGGCGTGACGCTGGTGCAGCGCGAGCTGTTCGAATCCAGCCTGCAAAGCGCCCACACCGTGCTGGAACTGATGGGCCTGCAGCCCACCGAAGCCACGGCCATCGCCCAGCGCTTTCGCGCCCACAACATCGCGCTGGCCGACCGCATGTACCCGCACCACAAGGACCGCGCCAAGTTCATCGCCGTGGCGCGCGAGGGGCGCAACCAGTTTGCGGAGCAGATGGCGAGGGAGCGGCAGGAGAGTGCCGCGCTGGATGCCGCGGGTGGCGCGTATCCGGGGTATGAAGCAGAGAAGGCTGGCGAGGGGGGCGATGCGATCGCCAGCGCCCAAGATGAGACCAAAAACCGGACCTAACGCCTATTCATCAAACGCTGGCAGCTATTTATTCAATAGCACTACAGGTCTTCAGAGGTGTTCCACCGAGCCCGAATGGCGCATCCACGACGGCGGTCCACTGCCTGCATTCGCGCGAACCTAGCAGGTCCGCTTTGCGTCCGCGCCATCAACGGCCGGCAGGCTCCAGCGTCAACACATGCAGCACCGCACGCTGATCCGGCACGACCTCGACATCGGTCCAACCGCCCACGCCGGCGGGGCGCGCATGGCCCCGCGTGCAGGCGGCCACCAGCGCGCCCCCTGGCTGCGGCACCACGCTCAGGCGCACCGGCGGCGGCGTGCGGTCTTGCGCGCCCACGGCAATCTCGTAGCGCTTGGCGATGAACTGGGCAGAACGGCCGAACTGTGTGCTCAGCGCGCGCAATGGCGCGTCCGTCAGGCAGTAGCGGTGGCGCAGGTTGGCTTTTGCGAGGGCCTGCTGCGTCATCAGGGCGTACCCGGGGCGCGGCCGGTAACGGATGTCGAGCGTCTGGCCTGGTGACACGGTAACGCCCAGCGTGCGCTGCGCGCGCCACTGGGCGAGGTGGTCGGTGCCCGAGGTGCCGACAGCACCTGCGCGAATTAGCTGGGAGAGCACGTCGGCAGAGAGGCCTTCCGTGGGAACGAACGGCGGCGTGTCGGCGATCAGCCAGGGGTTGATGCCGGCCTTGCGCAGCAGCTCGGAGACATCCACCGCACCGGCAACCGCCCGGACCGACTCCGTGACCTCTACGGGCTGGCCATTGCTGAGGACACGCAGCTCCGGGAAGTGGCGGTCCGGATAAGGGTCCGAGTCTCCCAGCCAGCCAAACAGCGGCCCTTGAATCAGCCACTGCGCCGGGGCGGCCAGTGTGGGTGGGGGCGTCAAGGACACAGTCACCTCATCACCCTGCATGCGCACTGCGCTGCTGACACTGGGCGCGCCACGCAGCGGGGCATCCTGGGGCGCCGAGAGAATGCGGGGCGCCACGCCATCGCTGGTGTCGTTCGCCATGACGGGCTGCGCCAGACACAGACTGGCTCCGATCACGACGGCACATCGCACCGCGCTCCGCAGGCGTTGATGAAGATCAGGCAGGGCCGCAGTCATGGAGCGCTGGTCTGGTAGCGGTAGACCTTGGGAGGATCCGGCCGCCAGTAGCGCAAGGACGCCGGCATGTACGCGGGCCCGTTCGGACGGGTGGCCGTGAAAATATCGTTGTGCTGCGTCCAGTTCTTGCCATTGGCGTTGACACGCTGCGTGGTGGCGTCTTCCTTTTGAAGCGCAGAACCAGCATAGATCGCCATGTGATTGGGCCAGGACAGCACATCGCCCGGTTGCACCGCCTCCGTCGCCGTCAACAGGCGAAATAGCCCTGAGCGCTGGGCATAGGCAGGGAAGGTGCCCGACGTCTGATATTCGTACGGAAAGCCCGCTTCGCGGTAGATCAAGAACGTCGTTCCGCTGCAGTCGCCAGAGCCCCCTTTGGTGGAAGCAGATCCGCGCAGGGCATACGTCGTTCCTTTCCAGGTGGCCGCTTCTTTGATGAGGGGAAGCGCTTCGTTGGCGGTGATATCGCGCCTTGTTTTTTGCGTCATGTCGGAGAGGTGTTTTGAATATTGCCGCTGGTGCAGGGCTGCTGCACTGAACGCTTTCGGCCCGCTACCGTCCGCTCTGATGCTTGGTGCGCATCGAGTGGAAGGTGCTTCGCAAAGCCCGCGATCGTATCGACGGCACCGATGTTTTCACGACCGCAGCACCAACCAATATGTGCCAGACACGAAACATTTGCAGCAAACTGCTTCTACGACTCCTACAAAGTGCAGCGGATGACACAGGCCACCGCGGCGCAACATTTTCCCGTGCCAAGCCTCCCAAACGATAACCATTCGCATTAGAATCCCACCCCTCAGCCAGCCAGCGTCCCCGGACAGAGAAACGCGAGCCAGTGCCCCTTCGCGTTTTGCCCACTCTCCAACGGGACTTTCATGTCTTTCCAGCCCTCCTGCGCGGCCCTGGCGTCCAGCGCTGCACGCACGTTTGCGTCTCCCACTCCATCGGCCCGCAAGGCCCGCTTTTTCGCCCTGACCCCGCTGGCCCTCTGCTTTGCACAAGCAGCGATGGCGCAGCAGGCCGCCGCGCCCCCTGTTGACCCAACATCCAACGCCAACGTCACAGCCCCCCAACTGCAAGAAGTCCGCATCAACGCCAGCACTGAAAAAGACATGGGCTTCGCCCCGGTCGAGGCCCAGACCGCCGGCAAGGCGCCCATGCGCCGGCTGGAGACGCCGCAGTCGGTGAGCGTGGTCACGCGCGAGCAGATGGAGTCGCGCCAGATCGTGAACGTGCAGCAGGCGCTGCAGACCGTGGCGGGCGTGAGCCCCGTCAACTTCGGGCGCCGGGGGTTTGACGACATCAACATCCGCGGCTTTCGCTCTACCGAATCCATCCTGGTCGATGGCCTGGTGCAAAGCCCTGGCATGTGGGCCAAGCTGCAGCCCTACGGCTACGAGCGCTTCGAGGTGCTCAAGGGCTCGGCGTCGGTGCTGTACGGTCAGGTGCAGCCCGGCGGCATCGTCAACGCGGTGAGCAAGCGGCCCAAGAAGGATGCGCTGAACGAAGTGGGCGTCGAGGTGGGCAGCTTCGGCCAGCGCACGCTGCAGGCCGACGTGAACAAGCCGCTGTCCGAATCGGGCAAGACGGCGCTGCGCATCAATGCCCAGGTGTCCAACGCCGACGACCCCACCCAGTTCGTCTACCGCAAGGACCGGTGGTTCGCGCCCTCGCTCTCCATCGACCTGGGCGCGCAGACCGACCTGGTGCTGTTTGCCACCTACAGCCGCAGCGAGTGGATGCGCCAGCAGGGCATCACGCCGTATGGCACGCTGCTGCCCAACCGCAACGGCACGCTGTCCCGCACGATGTTCACCGGCGACCCTGCCTTTGGCGTGTACGACGTGGAGAGCACCACGCTGGGCTATGCGCTGGAGCACAAGGTGTCCGACGCCATGACCTTCCGCCAGAACGTGCGCTACGAGACCGAGAAGGGCACGGGCAACTTCGTCTCCAACCAGGCGCTGCAGGCCAACCAGCGGCTGCAGAACCGCCAGGCCTCGCGCCAATACATGGACTACGACCTGCTGGCCACCGACACCTCGATGCTCACGCGCTTCGAGGCGCTGGGCGCCAAGCACCAGATCGTCACGGGCCTGGACGTGCGCAGCGGCCACAGCCTGCTGGCCAGCCGCACCTGCCGCATCGGCGCGCTGGATTTGTTCGCGCCCGTCTACGGCATGCAGGCCGTATGCCCCACGGCGCTGACCAGCGACGCGCCCGCCAAGCTCTCGGTGGCCGGCTTGTATGCGCAGGACCAGATCAAGTTCGGCCAAGGCTGGACGGCCCTGGTGGGCCTGCGCCGCGACTGGTCCACCAACGACACCGACAACCGCGTGGCCAACACGCAGACGCGCCAGAAGGACAGCGCCACCACGCTGTCCGCCGGCCTGGTGTATGAGTTCAAGCCTGGCTGGGCCGCGTACGGCAGCTATGGCGAATCCTTTCTGCCCCAGTCGGGCCTGACGTTTGCAGGCTCGCCTTTCGTGCCCGAGACCGGCAAGCAGTGGGAGGCCGGCGTGAAGTACGAGTCGCCCAATGGCCAGCTCACCGGCGCACTCGCCGTGTTCGACCTGGTGCGCGAGAACGTGACCACGGCCGACCTGGCGAACACGGGCTTCAGCGTGCAGACCGGACAGCAGCGCGCACGCGGCCTGGAGGTGGAACTGGGCGCAGACATGAAGAACGGCTGGAAGCTGACCAGCGCCTACACCTACACGCAGTCCAAGGTCACGCGCGACAACAACGCCGCCATCGTGGGCCTGCCGCTGAACCTCACGCCGCGCCACACGCTCACGGCCTGGGCCACCTACAAGCTGCCGCAGTACCAGCGCATCACGCTGGGCATGGGCGGGCGCTATGTCAGCGAGCAGATCGGCTCCTACCCGTTCACGCTGCCGTCGTATGTAGTGGCCGATGCGTCCATCAGCTACGCGGGCGACAACTACCGCGTGACGGCCGGCGTGAAGAACGTGTTCAACAAGGCGTACTACGACGGCGCGATCAATGCCAACGTGGTCTCGCCCGCGTTGCCGCGCAGCTTCAACCTGGGTGTGACGTACTTCTTCTGACCGCAGCGCCATCACCCGCCACCGCCAGCCGACCATGACCAGCCAGCGCACCCTGAACCGCCTTTTCGTGCTGCACTCCTGGGCGGGCATCGTCACGGGGCTGCTGCTGTTCATCGTGTGCTTCTCGGGCGCGGTGGTGGTGTTCAAGAACGAGATCGACCTGTGGGCCAACCCGTCGCTGGCGCAGTTGCCACGCTCTGACAAACCCGCGTCGCTCGACGTGGTGCTGACGCAGTTGCACACCCGCTACCCCGGCGCCACGGTGGAGACCATCGCGCTGCCCGATGCGGTCAACCCGAGCTACTTCGCCTTCGTGCGCGAGCGCGGCGCGCCGGCCAGCACGCGGACCAAGGTGGCACTGCGCTCGGACACGGGCGCGGTGGTGGGCCCGGTGGACAGCCAGCTCGGCCAGTACCTGCGCATGCTGCACGTGTTCCTGTTCTTCGGGCCGCGGTGGATCGTGGGCTTTCTGGGCGCAGCCATGCTGGTGCTCATCGTCACGGGCATCGTCATCCACCGCAAGATCCTGGCCGAGCTCTTCACCCAGCGCTGGGGCCGCAGCTTTCGCGTGGTCATGTCCGACCTGCACAAGTCCGCGGGCATCTGGGGTTTGTTCTTTCACATCCTGATCGCGACCACGGGCGCATGGATGGGCCTGGCGCCGCTGTTCGAGCAGGGCTACAAATACGTAAGCACCGTCAACAGCAACACCAGCGGCACCGATGCCGCCAAAGCCCCCAAGCCTGCGCGCAAGGCCGCGGGCGATGCCGCAGAGCCCGTGCGCATGCAGTCGCTCGATGCCCTGTACGCCACTGCGCAGCAGGCCGTGCCGGGGCTGGAGGCGCGCTACGTGTCGATGCGCCGCTGGGGGACTGATACCGCTGAGGCGGGCTTCACCGGCAACCTGAGCGACCACCTGGCCAGCACCGCGCGGGTGGATATCAACGCCGCCACCGGCGTGCCCAGGAAGGTGCACGACCCGCGCACGGCGGGCTTCTGGTCGCTGGTCAATGGCCTCATGGAGCCGCTGCACTTCGGCGACTTCGGCGGGCTGGCGCTCAAGTGGCTGTATTTCTTGCTGGGCATGACGCCCGCGTTCCTGTCGATCTCGGGCACCTTGATCTGGCTCGACGCTCGCCAGCAACGCCGGCGCGAGGCGGAGGCTGCGGGCGGCGGGATCGCTGCGGCGAGTTGATGGTCATTGAACCGGTCACGCTGGGCCTGCGGAAGCGCCGCGCAAGGCTTCGACAGGCTCAGCCCGAACGGTATTGAATGATTGAAAGCCCGTCTTTGCGAGGCCCATCCACCCCCATGTCTACCTCCAGGCCCCCCATTCGTTTTTTTCCTTGACCATGCAACGCTTCTTCCTGGCCCTGCACGCCACCACGCCCGCCGCGCTCGTCGTGGCGGTGTTCGTGCATTTTTGGGGGCCTTCCGGCATGCCGTCGCTGGCCCAGCGGCCGGTATGGGCGACGTGGGTGCTCATCGGCGCGTGGCTACTAATGTCGGGCATGGCCGCATGGGCGCTGCGCACGCTCGCGCTGTGGCGCGTGGCGCTGGGCGGTGCGGGTGCCATGCTGGCCATCGCCGGCGTCGTGGGCCTGGCGCTGGGCAGCGCGCACGCGGTGGGCATGTGCGCCAGCCTGCTCGCCGTGGGCCTGGCGTTTGCGGGCATCGCCGCCTTCATCGGGCCGCGGCGGGTGCAGGCCCACCGGCGCAAGGCAGCGCGCCACGCCACCGTGGCCACATCGGGCCCTGCAGCGCACCCGGTCGCTCCCCGTCCGCGCTGGCATCCGCGCGGCTGGGGCCGCCTTGTGGTGCCGGCGCATCTGCCCTTCTGGCTGAGCGGCCTGCTGGCTGTGGAGTCTTTCCGCCTGGCCCACATCGTGGCCACCGAACCCGCGCGCTCGTCCGGCATGCTGGGCCTGCTGCTCGCCTTCTTCATCGCCCTGCCCGCCGCCACGCTGCGCCACTGGGCGCCGCGCACCACCGTGCTGCTGTGGGCGGTGGCCGCGCTGGCCTATGGCGGCCTGGCGGCCAAGGCCGGGCTGGTGCAATGGGCGGTGGCGTGTGCACTGTGCGCAGTGGCAGCCGGGGCCCCACTGCTGCTGCGCGCGCGGCGGGCACTGCGCTGGCGGCGGACGGGCAATAACGCGCCGCACGCTCCAGCCCCAGCGGCGGACCCTCACCCCCCGGAGGCTGCATGAACGAATTCACCGGCCTGTGCGCCGCAGTCGCTTCGCTGATGGCCCTGACCTGCTGGGCGCACAGCGTGCCCACCCGTGCGTGGGGCGACGGCAATCCGGCTCCCCGCCGCGCCTGGGCCGTGGCGCTGGCCACCGTCGTGCTGCAGGTACTGACCGCCACTGCAGCGGCTGGGCTGGCCGCAGGCGTTGCCCTGGTGGTCGCTGCGTGGATGGTGCTGGGCTGGCTGCTGGTGCTGGCCATGAACCAGTGGCCCACCGCCAGCCTGCAGTGGGCTCGCCGGCTGGGCGCGCTGGGCGGCGTGGGCTGCGTTCTGGCGCTGGCGTGGCACTTCTTCTTCCAGACCTGAGCCTTCTTTTTTCAATCAAAAAGGCCGCTATCGCTTGATGGAAAAGCGCTGGTAGCTGCTATTTTTATAGCATCACAGCCACACACTGAATGCTGAGTGCCCACCCGGCGCCACGGCACAATCGCGGCCATGGACCAGTTGCTGCTCGACGCCCCCTGGGTGCACACCCTGCGCTTTCTTCTGGAGGTGGCTGCCACCATCGCGTTTGCACTCTCCGGCGTGATCGCTGCCGCGCGCAAGCGGCTCGATGCCGTGGGTGTGTGCGTGCTGGCCTTCGTCGCGGCCTTTGGGGGCGGCACGCTGCGCGACCTGCTGCTGGACCAGCGGCCCTTTTTCTGGATCCGCCACACCGGTTTTGTCTGGGGCATCCTGGCCCTGTGCGTGGGCGCGATGCTGTTCATGCGCCAGCGCCACTTCGAGCCCACCCAGCGCGCCATGCTCGTGCCCGACGCCATCGGCCTCGGCTTGTTCGCTGCGGTGGGAGTCGACATCGCCACCGCCGTCGGCATGGAGCCGATCATCGCCGTGATGATGGGCGTGATCACCGGCGCCTTCGGCGGCGTGCTGCGCGACGTGCTGTGCAACGAAGTGCCCCAGGCCTTCAGCGACCACCGGCCGTATGCGCTGTGCGCGTTTGCCGGTGGCTGGGCCGACGTGGCCCTGCGCCACCTGCACGCCCCCGACTGGGCACCGCTGGTGGCCTGTGTGCTGCTCACCGCCGGGCTGCGCGGCCTGGCGCTGTGGCGCAACTGGGAGCTGCCGGCCTGGCGGGTGTGACACTTGATTGCCGCCTTTTAAACACCCAGCATCATCAACGGAATCAGCACTGCGCACTGGCCCTGGCGCCACCGTGACAGCCGTGCACTGGCGCGGGCGGCACACTGGGCCACGAGGAGCCATCGAACCATGACGAGTCCCGACCAACCCACCGCCGCGCACCTGCAGGCCACCGCGCTCATCGACAGCGACGCCCCAGCGGTCCAGGCCTTTGCAGCCCAACACGCCCACGGAGCCACCGACCGCGAACGTGCCGTGGCGCTGTACCTGGCCGTGCGCGACGGCTTTCGCTACGACCCCTACCGCATCGACCTGTCGCCGCCGGGCATGACAGCGAGCAGCGTGCTGGCCAACGGCTACGGCTGGTGTGTGCCCAAGGCGGCGCTGCTGGCCGCCGCGTGCCGCGCAGCGGGCATCCCTGCGCGCATAGGTTTTGCCGACGTGCGCAACCACCTCTCCACCGAGCGCATGCGCGAGACCATGAAGACCGACCTCTTCATCTGGCACGGCTACACCGACCTCTGGCTCGATGGCCAATGGCGCAAGGCCACGCCGGCCTTCAACATCGAGTTGTGCGACCGCTTCGGGCTGCTGCCGCTCACGTTCGATGGCGAGAACGATTCGATCTACCACTCGTTCGACAAATCCGGCGCACGCCATATGGAGTACGTGCACCAGCGCGGCGCGTTTGACGACATGCCGCTCGCGCAGATCGTGGCGGATTTTCAGGCGGTGTACGGCGGTTGGCTCGACAGCGGCAGTGGTGCTAGCAGCAGCAGCACCACCAGCATGCTGCACGGCGCCAGCTTTGCCGACGATGTGGAGCAGGAGGCCGCGCAGTGACGTCCAACCCCTCCTCAGCGCAGGCCCCGTCGCCGCAGATACCCGATGGTTTTGTGGCGCTGGCCTCCGGTGGGCCGTTCATTGAGCACAACGGCCCGCTGTATGTGCAGCACGAGGGCGACGTGGTGCGGTTCGGCTTTCGGGTGGAGCGCCGCCACGTCAACCCCATGAACAACCTGCACGGCGGCATGATGGCCAGCTTTTGCGACATGCTGCTGCCGCTGTCCGTGCACCGCAAGAGCACCGAGGTGGCCGACCGCTTTTTGCCGACCATCAGCCTGCAGATCGACTACCTCGCCCCTGCCCCGCTGGGCGCGTGGGTGGAAGGGGAGGCCGATCCGCTGCGCATCACGCGCTCGCTGGTGTTCGCGCAGGGGCTGGTCACGGCCGATGGCGTTCCTTGCGCGCGGGTGAGTGGGGTGTTCAAGATCGGGCCGGCTGCGCCACAAAACGCTGTCGAGTGAGCGGTTGCCATCACACGGCGCGGGCGCGAGAAATGCTACGCGACCTTGCTTTTGCAATGGCTTTTCATTCATAGACTTACGAATTTTCTTATTTTAATTCATCTATGAATAAATATTGCCAACTATGACAAAGAATGGCGGCAACAACACCAGAAAAATTCATAGATGTCAGAAATTTCAATCTGCACTAATATCTATGAATGCCCGCTCAAAACACCAGTCCCGCCGACCATCCCCACGCAGTTCTGCAGCAGATTGCGCTGCTCGCGCAGAACATCGTGATCGCGCGCAAGCGCCGCAAGGAAACGCAGGCGCAGTGGGCGCAGCGGCTGGGGGTGTCGCAACCCACCATGGCGCGCATCGAACGGGGCGACCCATCCGTCGCGATGGCGTCCTACGTCATGTGCATGTGGATCATCAACCCGGCCCTGGGCCTGGCTGACCTGATTGCGCCGCAAAACGACATGGCCTCGCTGGAACGGGAAGTTGCCCGGACCCGCAGCCGGCCCCAAGCCACCAGGGCTGCGGTGCAAGAGGCGTCCTCCACTGATGTGCGGCAAGGCCAGATGGGGTATTCGGAGCCGAAACCCGCAAAGGGAAAAACGGCCCAAGCCGAACCTCGGGCTTCTCACGTTGCGCGGGAAGCAACGACAAGTCCCTGGGGCCCACCACAGGATGACAACGTGCAGCGGGCCACGCAGGTAGCCGCTGGGCTGGGCATGTCCGATCACAAGACCAACAGCACCGCAGCGGGTTTGGCGGCCCTCATCGCCGGCCACAACAAGGTGCGGCCGTGAGCATGGCCGACGTCACCCCGCGCTCCTACCAGCCGCAGGACACGCTGTACGTGTGGGCGCTGGTCAACCCTGCCAACCCTGTTCTGGCGGGCGCTGTCAGCCTGTCGCAACTGGTGCCCAACTGCGCCACCTTCCACTACGCTGCAGACTGGTGGCAGTTTGCGCTGAGCGAAGACCTGCCCCTGCTGGCCGGACAGATGTTCAGCGCAGGCCACAAGGACAGTGCGCCCGGCGCCATCGACGATGCCCGCCCCGACCGCTGGGGCGAGCGCATCATCCGCCACATCGACCGCCCTGCACGCCTGTCGATTCTGGAGATGCTGCTGTTCGCGGGGGACGACCGCTTTGGCGCTTTGGGCATCTCGACATCGGCCGACCACTACGTTCCCCGCCGCATCGGGCCGTACCCGCAGCTGCGTGACCTGGACGCCATGGTGCGAGCGGTGGAAGACGTGCAGTCCCAAGCCCCGGTCACCCCCGAAATCCAGCGCTTGGTGCAGCCCGGCGTGACGCTGGGCGGGGCCCGGCCCAAGGCGCTGCTGCAAGCCGACAATGGCCCCTGCGTGATCAAGTTCAGCGAACTCGACGACACCGTGGACACGCCCCTCATCGAACACGCCACCATGACGCTGGCAGCGCAGGCGGGCATCCATGTCGCCACCACGGGTGTGCTGCCCATTGCATCGCGCCAGGCGCGCCCATCCAAACGCCATGCGCTGACGATCCAGCGGTTTGACCGTCTGCAGACCGAGGCACTGGACCTGCGCGTGCATTGCATTTCTGCCAAGACCGCGCTGGCAGCGGCAGGCCTGACCGAAAGCTATGGCGCGCTGGCCACGGTACTGCTGCGCCAGGCCCACCCGGACCGGCACAAGGCCCTGCGCGAAGAGCTTTTCAGGCGCATGGTGTTCAACATCCTGATGGACAACACGGACGACCACGAACGCAACCACTGCCTGCGCCTGGGCTTTGACGGCTACTACGACCTGGCCCCGGCGTTCGACGTGGTGCCCACACTGCAGAACATGGGCTACCAGGCGATGGTGGTGGGCCGGCACGGGGCGCAGTCCACGCTGGACAACGCGCTGACCGACTTGAACGAGTTCGGCATCTCACGGAACCGGGCCATCGCATTGATCCAGGACGTCGCCCAGGTGGTCGCGCAGTGGCCCCGGCATTTTGTGCAGCATGGCGTCTGCCCCGCAGACATGGAGCAGCTCGCCGCCAGCATCGACCGCGATGCGCTCAGGCAGCAGCGCGAAGCCTTCTACTGATCTGCCGTTGCAGAGCGTTGCGTTGCGTTGCGCTGCACAGCGCTGCTTTGCACTGCCACGCATCAAGCCACGCCCATCACCGCCACCACATGCTCCACAAACCGCGCCAGCTTGGGCAGCTGCCGCCGGTCCGGCGCATAGACCAGTTGCACGGCGCGCGCCGCGGGCAGGCAGTGCTGCATCACCGGCACCAACGCGCCGCTGGCCAGGTCGTCGGCCAGTAATACCTCGGGCTGCATGATCAGGCCCAGGCCGCGCAACGCGGCTTGGCGCAGGCCTTCGCCCTGGTTGCAGGTCAGGCGGGCGTTCTCGGGCCAGAAGAAATCCGTGTCGCCATCGCGCAGCGTCCACTCCACGCGGCGCTGCCATGCCGAATGGCTCAGGCACTGGTGGCGGTCCAGGTCGGCCGCGCGCCCGGGCGTGCCGTGGCGCTGCAGGTAGGCGGGTGCGGCGGCGATCACCATGCGGTAGGGGCGCAGCGGGCGGGCCACCAGGCCTTCATCCACCACCCGGCCGATGCGCACCGCCACGTCAAAGCCCTCGCCCGCCAGGTCCACCACGCTGTCGGTGAGTTGCAGGTCCACGCGCACCTGGTCGTGCACCCGCAGAAAGTCGGCCACCAGCGGCGCAATGACGTGGGTGCCCAGGGTGAAGGGCGCGCTGACCCGCAGCAGGCCCTGGGGCACGGCGCGGCTGCGCTCCACGGCGGACTCGGCCCAGCGCACTTGCTCCAGCACGCGCCTGCTGTCTTCATAGAACGCGGCGCCCACCTCGGTCAGGCTGTTCTGGCGCGTGCTGCGCTGGAACAGGCGCGCTCCCAGGTGGGCTTCGAGCTGCTGGATGTGTTTGCCCACCATCACCGCCGACACCTGCAGCTGGCGCGCGGCGGCGGCGAAGCTGCCGGCCTCGACCACGGCCACCATGACTTCCATGTTGCGCAGTTTGTCCATGGCAGATTCCTAATCAATGGTTAGTGCAAGAAGAACTTCAATGTACTTTATGCATTGATTGATTCACAAAAGAATCAGGGCCTGTCTGTTCCTCCCCCCGTTCTTTTTCAACCTTCAAGGAAAACACCATGTCCAAGATTCTTCTCATCGGCGCGAGCGGCACCATCGGCCAGGCCGTGCTGGCCAACCTGGGCGCACGCCACGAGGTGATCACCGTGGGCCGCAGCAGCGGCACGCACCGCGCAGACTTTTCGCGGCCGGGCGCGGTCGCACAACTGTTCGAGGCGGTGGGCACGGTCGATGCCATCGTCAGTACCGCCGGCAACCTGCACTTCGGCCCGCTGGCCGACATGACGCCCGAGCAGTTCAACCTGGGGCTGCAAGACAAGCTCCTGGGCCAAGTGCAATTGGCTTTGATCGGCCAGAAGTACCTGACCGATGGCGGCTCCATCACGCTGACCGCGGGCATCCTGTCGATCGAGCCCATCCGCAACGGCGCCAGCGCCACGGCGGTGAACGCCGCCATCGAGGGCTTCGTGGCCGCCGCCGCCATCGAGCTGCCGCGCGGCCTGCGCATCAACGCCGTGAGCCCCACCATCCTCACCGAATCGGTGGGCGTGTACGGGCCGTTCTTCCCAGGCTTCGACACCGTGTCTGCCGAGCGCGCCGCACGCGGCTACCAGCGCAGCGTGGAAGGCGCGCAGACGGGGCGCGTGTACCGCGTGCAGTAATCACGGCCACCTGCACCCCACCCAGCTAGGAATGAAAGAAAAATAGCTGCTGCCGCTTGTCTATCAAGCGTCAGCAGCTATCATTTTAGTAGCTAAAACGACCGAAGGCGCAGATCAGTCCAGACTCGCGCCCGATTCCTTGACGACCTTGCCCCACTTCACGGACTCGGCCTGGATGAAGGCGGCGAACTGCTCGGGTGTTTCGCTGTACGTCTCGGCGCCTTGTTCGTTGATCTTCTTCTTCACCTCGGCCTGGTTGAGCACCTTGACCAGCGCGGTGTTCAGCTTGGCCAGCACCGGTGCGGGCGTGCCGGTGGGCGCGAACATGCCGAACCACGACGTGGCTTCATACCCTGGCACGCCGGCTTCGGCGATGGTGGGCACGTTGGGCAGCTCGGGCGAGCGCTTGGCCGTGGTCACGGCAATGGGCACGAGCTTGCCGCTGCGCACATGCTGGATGGCCGAGGGCATGTTGTCGAACATGATGCCGATCTGGTTGCCCAGCAGGTCCGTGACGGCCGGTGCGCTGCCCTTGTAGGGCACATGCACCATGTCCACCTTGGCCAGGCTCTTGAACAGCTCGCCCGACAGGTGGATGGAGCTGCCGTTGCCCGACGAGCCGAAGTTCACCTTGCCGGGGTTGGCCTTGGCGTAGGCGATCAGCTCCTTCACGCTCTTGTAGGGCTGTGCGGGGTTGGCCACCAGCAGGTTGGGCACATTGGCCACGCGCGTGAGCGGCGCGAAGTCCTTGATGGGGTCGAAGGGCATCTTCTTGTACAGGCTGGCGTTGATGGCGTGCGTGCCCACCGTGCCCATGAAAAGCGTGTAGCCATCGGCCGGGGCCTTGGCCGCCAGCGCGCCACCGATGTTGCCGCCCGCGCCGGCACGGTTGTCCACGATGACCGATTGGCCGAGTTCGGTGGTCAGCGCCTGGCCGATGATGCGGGCCAGGATATCGGTGGTGCCGCCCGCGGCAAAGGGCACGACGATGGTGACGGGCTTGGTGGGGTAGGCCTGGGCCATTGCTGCGCTGCTGCCCAGCAGGCCAGCACCGGCGATGGCGGCAATGCCCGCGCAGGCAGCGGCCGACAGCGCAAAGCGGCGGGTGGTGTGGATGGAACGGGTCATGGTTTGTCTCCTTCAGAAAGGTGGATGAAATGGGTGTCACGAGCGCGGAATCCGCCGCGCCGTGGCCTCAACCGGGCGCCAAGGCCTCCGGGCGAGAACAGGGGGTGCGCCCCTTTCAGGGCTGCAGTGAAAATGCGTTCAGGTGGCTAGACAGGTGCCACGCCGAGCGTGGTACCACCGCACACGTACAACACCTGCCCGGTCACGAAACCGTTGTCGGACGAGAGGAAGAACAGCGCCGCGCGGGCCACGTCGTCGGGCGTGCCCATGCGGCCCACGGCAATGCTGTTCAGGATGCGCTGCGTCTGCGGCGCGCCGTCGGGGTTGCTCTGGCGGAAGAGTTCGGTGGCGATGGGCCCGGGGCCGATGGCGTTGACGGTGATGCCGTCACGCCCCAGCTCCATGGCCAGCGTGCGCGTCATGCCGATCATTCCGGCCTTGGTGGCCGAATACACGATGCGGTCGGCCTTGCCCAACGCTGCGCGCGACGACATGTTCACGATGCGGCCCTGGCCGCTGGCGCGCAGGCTGGGCAAGAACGCTTGCACCAGCAGCATGGGCGCGCGCAGGTGCAGGCCCACCACGTCGTCCAGGTGCGCCGTGGTGGCGGTGTCGATGGTGCCGGGGCGCGTGGCGCCGGCGTTGTTCACCAGCGCCGTGACATTGTGTTTGGCGGCGATCTCGGCCGCGCGATCACGGGTCGATGCCTCGTCGGTCAGGTCGCCCTGGTAGGACGTGAGCAGCGGGTGGCTCCAGCTGGGCAGCACGTAGTCCAGGTTGACCACGGCGCGGCCCTGGGCCAGCACGGCCTCGGCGATGGCGCGGCCGATGCCGTTGCTGGCGCCGGTGACGACCGTGACGGGAGTGCTTTTATCGATGGCGGTCACACGCGCTCCAGGATGATGGCAATGCCCTGCCCCACGCCGATGCACATGGTGCACAGCGCGTACTGGCCGGCGTGTTCGTGCAGGCGGTTGACGGCGGTGGTCACCAGGCGCGCGCCGCTGGCACCCAGCGGGTGGCCCAGCGCAATGGCGCCGCCCCAGGCGTTCACACGCGCGTCGTCGTCCTTGATGCCCAGCGCGCGCAGCACCGCCAGGCCCTGCGCGGCAAAGGCTTCGTTGAGCTCGATCACGTCCAGGTGGTCGATGGTCAGGCCTGTCTGCGCCAGCACCTTTTGCGTGGCGGGCGTGGGGCCGAAGCCCATGATGCGCGGCGCCACACCGGCCACGGCCATGCCCACCACGCGGGCGCGGGGCTTGAGGCCATATTTGGCGGCATTGGCTTCGTCGGCCAGCAGCAGTGCGCAGGCGCCGTCGTTCACGCCGCTGGCGTTGCCCGCCGTCACCGTGCCGTCGGGCCGCACCACACCCTTGAGCTTGGCCAGCGCTTCCAGGCTGGTCTCGCGGGGGTGTTCGTCCTGGCTCACGATGATGGCGTCGCCCTTCTTTTGGGGGATGTGCACCGGCACGATCTCGCGCGCCAGGTGGCCGGCCTTGATGGCTGCCACGGCGTTGAGCTGGCTGGCCAGGGCCATGCGGTCCTGCGCTTCGCGCTCGATGCCGAAGTCGGTGGCCACGTTCTCGGCGGTTTCGGGCATGGAGTCGACGCCGTACTTTTCCTTCATCAACTTGTTGATGAAGCGCCAGCCGATGGTGGTGTCGTACACCGCGTTGTTGCGGCTGAAGGCCGACTCGGCTTTGGGCATGACGAACGGGGCGCGGCTCATGCTCTCCACGCCGCCCGCGATCATCAGGCCCGCCTCGCCCGACTTG
Organism: Acidovorax sp. LjRoot194; assembly: GCF_964253015.1. Lineage (NCBI taxonomy): Bacteria > Pseudomonadati > Pseudomonadota > Betaproteobacteria > Burkholderiales > Comamonadaceae > Acidovorax > Acidovorax sp. LjRoot194. Next base: position 4,656,174 of record NZ_CAXUQB020000001.1, read on the forward strand.
ATGGCGCGTGCTGCGGTGCCTACGGCGTCGAGCCCCGAGCCGCACAGGCGGTTGATGGTGGCACCCGCCACGTCGATGGGCAGGCCCGCCAGCAGGCTGCTCATGTGGGCCACGTTGCGGTTGTCTTCACCGGCCTGGTTGGCACAGCCGTAGAGCACGTCGGACACTGCTGCCCAGTCCACGCCGGGGTTGCGGTCCATCAGCGCCTTGATGGGGATGGCGCCCAGGTCGTCAGTGCGCACGCTGGAGAGCGCGCCGCCGTAACGACCGAAAGGGGTGCGAATGGCGTCGCAGATGAAGGCTTGGCGTTGTTGGCTCATGGTTTTGTCTCCTCGTTTCTATGGACTCAGTGGAAATGTCCCCAGACCGTTCGCCCTGAGCTTGTCGAAGGGCTGCGCTGACAGCGCCCTGGCTTCGACAGGCTCAGCCCGAACGGCTGGGGTGGGGTGACGAAATGACGCATTCAAACGGCGGCTGCACGGATGGGCAGACCCGCCAGTTGCTCCAGCTCAGGCAACTGCAGGCCGGGCACGGTGTCGATGAGCTGCAGCCCCGTGGGCGTGCAGGCCAGTGTGCACAGATCGGTGTAGATGCGCTTCACGCAGGCGACACCGGTGAGCGGGTAGGTGCATTGCGTCACGATCTTGCTGGCGCCCTGCTTGGTCAACAGGTCCATCATCACCCAGGTCTGCTTGGCGCCGATGGCCAGGTCCATGGCGCCGCCCACGGCCGGGATGGCGCCGGGCTCGCCCGTGCTCCAGTTGGCCAGGTCGCCCGTGGCGCTGACCTGGAAGGCGCCCAGCACGCAGATGTCGAGGTGCCCGCCGCGCATCATCGCGAAGCTGTCGGCGTGGTGAAAATACGCGCCGCCGGGCAGCAGCGTCACCGGCTGCTTGCCGGCGTTGATGAGGTCGTAGTCCTCCAGCCCCGCAGCGGGCGCCGGGCCCATGCCCAGGATGCCGTTCTCGCTTTGCAGGATGACCTCGCGGCCTGCCGGAATGTGGTTGGCCACCAGGGTGGGCTGGCCGATGCCCAGGTTGACGTAGGCGCCGTCGTGGATGTCCTGCGCCACGCGCTTCGCCAGTTCTTCTTTACTACGCTTTTGATAGCTGCTCACGCTGATTCCTTGTGCGGTAGAGGCCAATTTCATGCGGATTTCACGGCTTTTTGAACCCACCGGCCTGCGTGGCGGTGCGGTCGATCTTCACGACATGGGTCACGTAGATGCCGGGCGTGACGATGGCCTCCGGGTCCAGCGCGCCCAGTTCCACCACCTCGTGCACGGTGGCGATCGTGGTCTTGGCGGCCGTGGCCATCACCGGGCCGAAGTTGCGGGCCGACATGCGGTAGGTCAGGTTGCCCCAGCGGTCGCCCTGCTCGGCCTTGATCAGCGCCACGTCGCCGTGGATGGGGTACTCCAGCACGTAGTGCTTGCCGTTGATCTCGCGCGTCTCCTTGCCGGCGGCCAGCTCGGTGCCGTGGGCCGTGGGGCAGAAAAAAGCGCCGATGCCCGCGCCCGCAGCGCGCAGGCGCTCGGCCAGGTTGCCCTGGGGCACGAGTTCGAGTTCGAGCTTGCCGCTGCGGTACAGGTCGTCGAACACGTAGCTGTCGACCTGGCGCGGAAAGCTGCAGATGATCTTGCGCACCTGGCCGGCCTTGAGCAGCGCGGCCAGGCCCTGGTCGGCATTGCCGGCGTTGTTGTTGACCACCGTGAGGTCGCGCGCGCCCTGGGCGATCAGGCCGTCGATCAGTTCACCGGGAATGCCGGCCGTGCCGAACCCGCCTATCAACACCGTGGCACCATCCTTCACCCCCGAAAGGGCCTGGGCCACCGACTCCGCCAGCTTGTTGATCATCGAACCGCTTTCATGATGTGCTTGTCTCGGGATAGAATTTGTTCGCTTATAGAACAAATGTTCGCATAAAGAATTATAGAGGGCCGCTGCATGAATACCGAAACGCTCCCCACCAAAGACCCCAAACCCAGCGACAGCTATGTGCAGTCGTTCGCCCGCGGGCTGGAGGTGATCCGCTCGTTCAGCGCCGCCCGGCCGCAGCAGACATTGAGCGAAGTGGCTGCGCAGACCGGCTTGACCCGCGCGGGCGCGCGCCGCATCCTGCTCACGCTGCAGACGCTGGGCTATGTGGAGACGGACGGCAAGCTCTTTCGGCTGAGCCCGCGCATCCTGGACCTGGGCTTTGCGTACCTGTCGTCGCTGCCGATCTGGAACCTGGCCGAGCCGGTGATGGAAGACCTGGTGGAAGACGTGCGCGAGTCGTCATCGGCCGCCGTGCTCGACGGGCTGGACATCGTCTACGTGCTGCGGGTGCCCACGCACAAGATCATGCGCACCAACCTGGGCGTGGGCTCGCGCCTACCGGCGCCGTGGACGTCGATGGGCCGGGTGCTGCTGGCCGGGCTGCCCGATGCGGAGTTGGAGTTGCGCCTGGCGCAGCAGCCGCTTGAACGCTTTACCGAGCACACCACCACCGACCTGCCGACGCTGCTGTCACGGATCAGCGAGGCGCGCCAACAGGGCTGGTGCCTGGTGAACCAGGAGCTGGAAGAGGGTTTGATATCGATTGCCGCGCCGCTGTCCGACCGCACGGGCCGCACGGTGGCGGCGCTCAACATCAGCGGCCAGGCCAACCGGACCAGTGCGGACGTGATGCAGACCACGCTGCTGCCGGCATTGCTGCGCGCGGCCCAAACCATCTCGCGCATGATGGGTGCACCGCGGGCATGAACGGTGGGGGCTTGGTGGTGGGAAGGGAAAGATCCAGCGATTCACCGCAACGAGCAGCCGGGGCTGGCATCCAGGCGACCTTGCCTTGCGTGGGTGCAAAGTGCTGAAGCACCAACGCCAACGACTCGCTGCGATGACTGGTGGCCCGGCGCGCGCTGCGCAAGGCACTGCATGTGATGCCATGCCCTGCGGCGGGGCATAGCCGGGGAGAAAATCAGCGAACTGCCGGCTGGGTTTCAGCCGGGTTGATCTCAGCTCTTGCGAAAGCCTACGACCAGCACCATGCCGCCGACCACCATGGCACCCAGGCTCATCCACTGCGGGATGACGACAGCCTCGTAGTTGTCCTGTGCCGTCAGATCCAGTGCGCCCAGGGGCGCCTGCAAGGCATCGCCGCTAATACTGATGCCGCCGGTCACAAAAACCGCCATGCCCATCACCAGCAGCAAGACACCCGCAATTCGCAGAGCAGTCATGAACGCATCTCCCAAACACCGGACCATCCGTGGAATCTGGCAGATAGGGCCCGGCTCTCTCTGCGCAACGCAAATGTAGAAGCGGCCAGAAAGCCGCCGCGTAGGACATAGCCGCAGACTATGCTGCGTTGGCAGCGCGGCCCCGGCAACCCTGCGCGCCCTGGGCCCACGGGGTGCGTGCTAACCTCCCGCCCCATGTTCAGCCCCTCCCAAGCCGATGTGCGCCGCTTTCTCTGCGGGGTGCACACCAAGACCCAGGCCGGCGCCCCCATGGAAGCCATCGAGACGCTGGCCAGCCTGTGGATCGCGGAGCACCCCGAGTACCACGCCGACCTCTCCAGCGCCGATGCCGCCGTGGCCCGCAACTACGACGAGACGCCGGGCCAGACCAACCCCTTCCTGCATTTGTCGATGCATTTGTCGATCAGCGAGCAATGCAGCATCGACCAGCCCCGCGGCATCCGCCAGGCAGTGGAACTGCTGACCGCACGGCTCGATTCGCTGCACGACGCCCACCACGCGGCCATGGACTGCCTGGGCGAAATGCTGTGGGAGAGCCAGCGCGCCGGCCGCCCGCCCGACGGCCAGGCGTACATCGCCTGCGTGCAGCGCCGCGCTACCAAGGACTAGGGCCGGGCCCGCGCGAGCAGCGCTGTGCTGCTCTGCCCTGCGGCGCCTAGATATCGAGCGACACAGCCTTGCCGGCGGTGGCCGGACAACACCACCGGTGGCACAAATGTGCGGCGCGCTTGCCCGTTCGTCACCCTGGCGCACACAATAGGACACAAACCACTGGCTGCACGCGGCACGCTCCTTGCGTGCAGCCTGTCCAGTCCGGTCCTGGAGCCCACTCGGATGCGCGCATTTCAGCTCTCCCTGCGAACGGCCATCGCCGTGCCTTTTGCCGTGCTGTTCGCAGCCACGGTGGCATTGCAGGCCGTCACGCAGCACCGGCAGATCACCGATCTGATCGACCAGGAAAGCGTGCGTCTGCTCGATGCGATCACCAACACCTCGCGCGGGCGGCTGGCCGAGTTTCTGGAGGCGCCGTTCCTCATCCAGCGCAGCATCGGCGATGCGATAGCCCGCCATGGCCTGTACCAGCCAGGCAACCTCAAGCCCCTGTACCAGCATTTGCAGGGCATTTTTTCCGAGCTCTACACCAACCACCAGCAGATCAGCCTGCTCAGCTTTGGCAGCCAGACAGGCGAGTACGCCGGCATCCGCCGCGACGCCAGCGCGCGCAGCGGCTTCAAGCTGATCCTCAAGGACAACTCCACCCGCGGCCTCATGAACGTGTACGAGGACGCGACCCCTGCCAAGGTGGCGGCGGCCTTCCCCCATTACGATCCGCGCGTGCGGCCCTGGTATGCGCCGGTGGCGCAATCTGGCACGGCGCAGTGGTCGCCCATCTACACCACGGCCGGCGAGCGGGGTGACGTGACCATCTCGGCCGCGTCGCCCGTGGTGGTCAAGGGCCAGCTGGTGGGCGTGATGGAGGCCGACGTGCGGCTGGACACCCTCAACCGCTTTTTGCGCGAGGAGCCGCTGCGCGGCCAGGGGCAGATCTTCATCACCGACGCGCAGGGCCGCATCGTTGCGCACTCCGAACCCGGCGCGCTGGTCAGCGACCAGCAGGACGCGGCCGGGCAGCGCGAACGCCTCACGGTCGCGCAGAGCGCCAGCCCGCAGATTCGTGCGGCAGGCCCGTACCTGCAGCAGGCCCCCGCGGCGGAGGGCACGGGCTTTCGGTTCACCCATGTGGGCGAGCAGTACTTCGGCCGGGTCACGCGATATGCGGACCCACGCGGCATCGACTGGCGCATCGTGGTGCTGCTGCCCGAGTCGGACTTGCTGGGCGACTCCCGCAGCGCCAATCGCCAGGCACTGCTGGCCACCGCAGCCATCGCGGTGCTGGGACTCATCCTGGGGCTGTGGGTGATCGAGCGGGCTGCGCGCCCCATCCTCATGACGGCCGAGGCCGCCAACCGGATTGCACGCGGCGAGTGGAGCACGGGTATCGAAAAAAGCAGCCCGCTGCTGGAGACCACCATTCTCGTGCACGCCTTCAACCAGATGGCGGACCGGCTGCAACGCTCGTTCAACCAGATGCGCGAGCTGCTCATCTACGACAGCCTCACCCAGTTGCTCACGCGCCGCGGCCTGCTGGAGCAGGCCAACTGGACCGAGCCGCAACCCGCGGTGTTGACCCTGGTGGGCCTGGACGCCTTTCGTGCCATCAACGACAACGTGGGCTACGGCACCGGCGACCGCCTGCTGCAGGCCGTGAGCGAACGGCTGCGCGCGCGCCTGCCCGCGCCGGTGCTCATGGCGCGCCTGGGCGGCGACGAGTTTGCGCTGCTGCACCTGAGCAGCGGCGATGCGGCGTCGCAAGCGCAGATCGCCAAGACAGTGTTGACGCTGTTCACCACACCGTTCTCTGCCGGTGCCGACGAAGTCATGGTGCACGCATCGGTCGGCGTGGTGGGCGGGCACCTGCGCGGCGACGACCTGCCCGAATGGCTGCGCAACGCCAGCATCGCGCTGGGCGAAGCCAAGCGGCGCGGCCTGAACCAGTGTGTCGTGTTCGAGCCCAGCATGGCCGAGCAGTCCAAGGAGCGCGCCCGGCTGGCCACCGAGCTGCGGCAGGCGCTGGAGAAGAACCAGTTCCTGGTGCACTACCAGCCGGTGATCGAGCTGGACACCGGCAGGGTGAGCGGCGCCGAGGCGCTGCTGCGCTGGCACAGCCCCACGCGCGGCATGGTGCCGCCGGGTGTGTTCATCCCCGTGGCGGAAGAGTCCGACCTGATCCTGGCCCTGGGCGACTGGGTGCTGCGCCGCGCGACGCAGGACATCGCACAGCAACTGCCGCACCTGCCCGAAGGGTTCGATCTGCACGTGAACGTGTCGGCGCGCCAGCTCATCCAGTCGGACTTTCCGGCAGCGCTGCAGCAGGTGCTGGCCACCAGCGGCCTGCCGCCCCGGCACCTGACGCTGGAGCTGACGGAGTCGGTGCTGATCGAAGGCGACGCCGTGACCGGCCAGCGCCTGGCGCGCATCCGGGCGCTCGGGGTGAAGATCGCCATCGACGACTTCGGCACGGGCTATTCATCGCTGGCCTACCTGAGCCGCCTGCCGTTCGACTGCGTGAAGATAGACCAGAGCTTTGTGCGCAACCTGCTCGACTCGCCGCAGAACGCCGCCATCGTCACCGCCGTGCTGAACATGTCGCAAGGCTTCGGCGTGACCGTGGTGGCCGAGGGCGTGGAGACCCAGGCCGCCGCCCAGCGCCTGCGCGAAATGGGCTGCGCCAGCGCCCAGGGCTACTGGTTCGGCCGCCCTGCGCTGCTGCAGGACATGGACCTGTCGGTGCGGCTGCTGGACGGGGATGGCACGGGCTCACTGCCCACCCCATCGTCAACGCCATCGACGCAGGCATAAAAAAACCCGCCAGGGCTTGGCGGGTTGTTCTGGCTGCGGCGGGTGGCTGGCCACACCGCCGGGCTCTTCCTGTGATCAGCGAAAGCGCGATTGCGGCACTACGTGCAGATCGCCGTCGATGCCGCTGATGTAGTTGGACAGCGCCTTCAGTTCGGCATTGGTGAACTGCTTGGCGACGCCGCCCATGATGGCGTTGCTGCGCCCCACGTTGGGGTTCTTCTCGGCCTTGTACGACTTCAAGGCCACGAACAGGTAGTCGGCGTGCTGGCCTGCGACCTTGGGGTAAGACGGGTCGATGGGCTTGGCGAAGTTGTCGCCGTGGCACGAAACGCAGGCGCCTTTCTTGAGCAGCTCGGCCACTTGCACGCTGGGTTCGCGGGCGGGCTTGGCAGGCAGCTCGGTGCCCGTCTTGCCGTGCTGCTCGTAGTAGGCAGACACATCGGCGATGTCTTTTTCAGACAGCGACTCAGCCACACCGCGCATGGTGGGGTGCTTGCGCTCGCCCTTTTGGTAGGCGGTGAGCGCTGCGGCGATGTACTTGGCGCTTTGGCCCGAAATCATCGGCACCTTGTGCACTTCAGGAAAGCTGGCCTGGTAGCCCGGAATACCGTGGCAACCGATGCACATGGCAATCTTTTGCTTGCCTGCTTCCACGTCGCCTTTGGCTTCCTGGGCATGGGAGACGGCGGTCACGGAAGCGACAGCCAGGGCGAATAGCGTGGTCAGCGTTTTGTTCATTTTGCGCGCACAATCTCGTGGAAGTTCAGTCAGCTCTGGGGATCTGATCAACAGCAGATTATAGCCAGCGCCTGTCAAGCCCCATCCATCAACGATCCGGTGATTTCCCTCATGAAATTTCAAGGTTCCCAGAACTACGTCGCCACCCAAGACCTGATGCTGGCCGTGAACGCAGCCATCACCCTGCAGCGCCCGCTGCTCATCAAGGGCGAGCCCGGCACCGGCAAGACGATGCTGGCCGAAGAAGTGGCCCAGGCGCTGGACATGCCACTGTTGCAATGGCACATCAAGTCGACCACCAAGGCCCAGCAGGGCCTGTACGAATATGACGCCGTGAGCCGCCTGCGCGACAGCCAGCTCAACGATGGCGACAGCGCCGACCGCGTGAAGGACATCCGCAACTACATCGTGCAGGGTGTGCTGTGGCAGGCCTTCACGGCCGACCGGCCCGTCGCGCTGCTGATCGACGAGATCGACAAGGCCGACATCGAATTCCCGAACGACCTGCTGCGCGAGATCGACCGCATGGAGTTCTACTGCTACGAGACGCGCGAGCTCATCAAGGCCAAGCACCGCCCGCTGGTGTTCATCACCTCCAACAACGAAAAAGAGCTGCCCGACGCCTTCCTGCGCCGCTGCTTCTTTCACTTCATCAAGTTCCCCGAGGCCGACACCATGCGCCAGATCGTGGGCGTGCACTTCCCCACGCTCAAGAGCGAGCTCTTGTCCGTGGCGATGAAGACTTTCTACGACGTGCGCAACCTGCCGGGCCTCAAGAAGAAGCCGTCGACCAGCGAACTGCTGGACTGGCTCAAGCTGCTGGTGGCCGAAGACATCCCGCTCACCGCGCTGCAAAGCGCCGACAACAAGGTGGCCGTACCGCCGCTGGTGGGCGCGTTGCTCAAGAACGAACAGGATGTGAGCCTGTTCGAAAAGCTCGTGTTCATGAACCAAAGAAATCGTTGATGCCGCAGCCAAGCCCGGCCCCATGAGCGCACCCCACACACCCTCTCTCGCAGACGGCATTGCCGACGCCATCGGTTTTGTCGGCGGCGCGCTGGCCGGCTTCTGGATCGGCCAGTGGCTGGGCCTCGATATCTTTGCGCCCGGCTACGGCACCAAGGCACTGCTGGGCATTGCCCTGGTCGGCCTGGGTGGCGGCCTGGGCCTGCACGCGGCGCGCCGCTGGCAGAAAAGCCGCCGCGAACGGACCCAAGACTGACCGGCCTGGGGCACGTACACACACCCCAAGGCACCAACCGCAAAGACAGCAACATGGCCTTTGTAGAACCCGTCACCCTGAGCAGCCGCGGCGTGCGCCTGGAGCCGCTGGCGCTGTCGCACGCATCGGGCCTAGCCGCAGCGGCCGCCGATGGCGAGCTGTGGAAGCTGCGCATCACCTCGGTGCCCGAGCCAGAGGACACCCGCGCCTACATCGAGACCGCGCTGAAAGGCCGCGAGGAAGGCCACCGCTTTGCGTTCGCCGTCATCGATGAAGCCACGGGCCAGGTGCTGGGGTCCAGCAGCTTCCACGACGTCCTGCCCGCCATGCGCCGCGTGGAGATCGGCTACACCTGGTACCGCCAGAGCGTGCAGCGCAGCCACGTCAACACCACCTGCAAACTGCTGCTGATGGGCCATGCCTTCGACACGCTGGGCTGCCACGTGGTGGGCTGGCGCACCGACAACTACAACTTCGCCTCGCAGCGCGCCATCGAGCGCCTGGGTGCCAAAAAGGACGGCGTCATCCGCGGCCACGCCCTGCGCCGCGACGGCACCATCCGCGACACCGTGATGTACAGCATGCGCTCGGGCGAATGGCCCGAAGCCAAGGCGCAGTTGCTATATCTTTTAGAGCGCCACACGCCAGCCTGACCAGCGGCAGGAGCCCACAACATGCTCATCGACTTCTTCTACACGCTGCGCTCGGCCAAGCTGCCGGTGTCGGTCAAGGAATACCTCACGCTGCTTGAAGCGCTGCAGGCCGGCGTGGTCGGCCCCAAGTCGGATGACGCGTGGAGCCTGGACGATTTCTACAACCTCTCGCGCCTGACCCTGGTCAAGGACGAGAAGCACTACGACAAGTTCGACCGGGCCTTCGGCGCCTACTTCAAAGGCGTGGAGATGGTGGCCGACTTCACCAAGGAGATTCCGGCCGACTGGCTGCGCAAGATCCTGGAGAACGAACTCACGCCCGAGCAGAAAGCCGCCATCGAGAAGATGGGCTGGGACGAGCTGATGGAGACGCTCAAGAAGCGCCTCGAAGAACAGAAGGAGCGCCACGAGGGCGGCAGCAAGTGGATCGGCACAGGCGGCACCAGCCCGTTCGGCCACGGCGGCTACAACCCGCAGGGCGTGCGCATCGGCGGCGCGGGCAAGAACAAGAGCGCCGTCAAGGTGTGGGAGCAGCGCGCCTACAAGGACTACGACGACCAGCAGGAGCTGGGCACGCGCAACATCAAGGTGGCGCTGCGCCGCCTGCGCAAGTTCGCACGCGAAGGGCACGACCTGGAGCTCGACCTGCCCGACACCATCCGCAGCACCGCCGCCAACGCGGGGTACCTGGACATCAAGATGGTGCCCGAGCGGCACAACAACGTGAAGGTGCTGCTGCTGATGGACGTGGGCGGCACCATGGACGAGCACATCCAGCGCGTGGAAGAACTCTTCAGCGCCGTGAAGTCCGAGTTCAAGCACCTGGAGTTCTACTACTTCCACAACTGCGTCTACGACTTCATGTGGAAGAACAACCGCCGCCGCTTTGCCGAGAAGTTCCCGACCCTGGACATCATCCGCAAATACAACCGCGACTACAAGCTGATCTTCGTGGGCGACGCGACCATGAGCCCGTACGAGATCCTGCAGCCCGGCGGCAGCGTGGAATACAACAACGAAGAACCCGGCGCCGAGTGGATCCAGCGCCTGACCCACGCGTTTCCCAAGCACGCCTGGATCAACCCCGAGCCCCAGGGCGTGTGGCAGTACCGCCAGAGCATCAGCATCATCCAGCAGCTGCTGGGCAACCGCATGTACCCGCTGTCGCTCAAGGGGCTGGAAGAAACCATGCGCCTGCTGTCCAAATAGGACTGCGGACACTGCCCCGGCGCCGACTGCGCACGGGGCCAGCGGGGCCGCCCGGGCATGCGGGCACAGTGAGCGAAGCTGTCTGACAAGGACCGCCCAACTTTCAGGGCATAGTGGCAGGGCACCAACAAGGTGCAGGTGCGGCGTGCAAGACACCTGAAACGCCGTTTTTGACGCCCCGGACGCCCAACACTCCTTGCCCACCGTGCCTTTCAGCCCCCTGCGCCCCACCGCCATCTCCCCAACGCCGGCCCTGTGGCCGGCGTTGCTGCTTGTTGGCGTGCTCGGCCTGCAAGGGTGCAGCATGCTGCGGCCCGGGGTCGACAAGGACGAGGGCGACAACGCATCGGGCACGGGGCCCGTCATCGCAGAATCCTCATCGCCATCGTTCGCGGTCGAAGTGCGCGCCCCGGACGCCGTGCGCGGGACGCTGGAGCGGCACCTGGAGCTGCAGCGCTTTCGCAACCTGCCCGACGTGAACGCCAGCGAGCTGCAGCGCCTGCTGGGCGCAGCCGACGCCAACGCGCGCGAGCTGCTGGGCACCATGGGCTACTTCGCCCCCACCATCACGGTGGAGCTGACCGAGACGCCGGACTCCAAGGCCGCGCCGCGCACCGTGGTGGTCACTGTGCAGCCCGGCCCACAGACCCGCATTGCCAGCGCAGACATCGACTTCTCCGCCAACCCCGCGGCAAACCCCGAAGACGTGAAGGCCAGCGCGCGCCAGCAGCAGCGGGTGCAGCGTAACTGGTCGCTGTCGCCCGGCCAGGCCTTCACGCAGTCTGCATGGGACTCGGCCAAGACCGACGGCCTGCGCCAGCTGCAGGCCCGCCGCCACCCCACCGCTCGCATCGCCAACAGCCGTGCAGAGGTTGACGCCGACAAGCACGAAGCCAAGCTCAACGTCACCTACGACCCCGGCCCGGCCTATCGCTTCGGCCCCCTGCGCGTGCAGGGCAGCGAGCGTTACGACCCCGACGGTGCTCGCCGCCTGGCGCGCCTGCCCACGGGCGCGGTGTACGACGAGGCCGAGCTGCTGGACGCGCAATTGCGCCTGGCCAGCAGCGGCTACTACGATGCGGTGTTCCTCACGCTCGACACCGAAGGCACCGACCCGCAGGCCGCCCCGGTGGTGGCCCAGGTGCGCGAAGCGCCGCTGCAAAAGCTGGTGTTCGGCCCTGGCTTTTCGACCGACAGCGGCGCCCGCCTGTCGCTGGAGCACATCCACAACAAACTGCCCGGCATCGGCTGGCGCGCGGTGAGCAAGCTGTCGCTGGACCGCGAGACGAAACTGGCCAGCACCGAATGGACCGCACTGCCCGACACCAACGGCTGGCGCTGGTTCGCCGGCGGCCAATTGCAGCGCGAGGACACGGGCGACTTCGACACCAACAGCGGCCGCCTGCGATCGGGCCGCAGCAAGAGCACCAAAGCCATCGACCGCAGCTACTTCCTGCAGTACGACTACGCCAACAGCCAGGGTGTGGGCGCACCGCCGTCGGGCACCGCCGTCAGCGTCAACTACGGCTGGACGGGTCGCTACTTCAACAACATGACCGCACCCACGCGCGGCCACGGCATCGCCGTGGAGCTGGGCGTGGGCACCACGCTGCGGCCCGAGCGCGACCCCTTCGTGCGCACCCTGGTGCGCTGGCAGACCTTCATCCCCGCAGGCCGAGTGCAGGACGACGCCGGCCAGGGCCGCAACGCCCGCATCGCCGTGCGCACCGAAGCCGGGGCGCTAATGGCGCGCGACGGCGCACAGGTGCCGGTGACGCAGCTCTTTCTGACTGGTGGCGACACCACCGTGCGCGGCTACGGCTACCGCAGCATCGGCGCGCGCACCGACAACGGCCAGCTGTACGGTGGCCGCTACATGGCAGTAGGCAGCGTCGAATGGCAGCGCCCCATCGTCTACAAGGGCGAGATGACCGACTGGGAAAGCACCCTGTTCGTGGATGCCGGCGCCGTGGCCGACCGCGCAGGCGACCTGGACCCGCGCGTCGGCGTGGGCGCGGGTGTGCGCTGGCGCAGCCCGGTGGGCCCGCTGCAGGCTGACCTGGCCTACGGCGTGAAGACCAAGGAAGTGCGGGTGCACCTGCGGCTGGGGTTCAGCTTCTGATGGCAAACCAAGATACCGCCGCTACTCCTGCCCCGGCTTCGCCACGCGCGAGGTCCTCGGATTTCAGCGCTGGCGCGTCCGGCCGCAAAAAGCCCCCACGGCGGCGCGTGCGCCGCGCGCTGCGGGGCCTGGGCTGGCTGCTGGCCACCGTGGTGGCCCTGCTGATGGCCGTGGCCGCGGCCCTGTGGTGGTGGACCGGCAGCAACAGCTCGCTGGCGGCCGCACTGGCACGCGCCGCGCAGTACCTGCCCGCCGACCAGCAACTGGAAAGCCGCGACGTCACCGGATCGCTGCGCGGTGGCGGGCACATCGGCTGGCTGCGCTGGAGTAGCCCGGCCCTGTCGGTGGAGGTGAACGACATCACCCTGGGCTGGCAGCTCATGCCCCTGCTGCAGCGGCGGCTGGAGCTGGGCGAGGTGCACGCCGCGCGGGTGCAGATCACGCCCGCTGCGGACGCACCACGCAGTACAGAGCCACCCCAGCCGCTCACGCAGCTCAAGCTGCCCTTGCAGATCGGCGTGCCGTTTCGGGTGGACGAGATCCAGTGGGCAGGCACGCCGGCCGTGCAGGTGCTGGGCCTGCAGGGTACCTACCGCTACGACGGGCGCGACCACCGCCTGAAGATCGACAACGTGGAGCTGGCCCAGGGCCGCTACAGCGCCAGCGCCACGCTGCAGGCCGATGCGCCCATGGCGCTGGACGCCACGGTGGACGGCACCGTGCAGGCTGCCGTGCCCGGCGGCGGCGCTGCGCTGCAGCTGGGCGCACACGCCACGCTGCAGGGCACGCTGGCCACCGCCGCGGCGCAGCTGGAGCTCAATGCACGCATCAGCCCGGTGGCCACCACGGCAACAGCAACAGCATCAGCAGCCGCCTCCGCTTCCGCGGCCGCCAACGCAACGGCAGCATCGGCACCCACCGCCCAGCCCGCCAGCAAGTCGGCGTCCAAAGCCGCCCGTACCACCAGCACCGCGCAACGCAATGCGGCAAAGCCGCCGCCCGCAGAGCCCATGCAGGCCGACCTGACGGCCACCGTCACCCCCTGGACCGCCCAGCCCCTGCAAGCCGCCACCGCAGCGCTGCGCGCCGTGGACCTGGCCGCACTCTGGCCCCAGGCACCCAGTACACAGTTGCATGGCACCGTGAGGGCCGGGCCGATGGCGGTCGACCCGTCAGCAGGTGCCACGCCGCCGCTCCCCGCACCCAACAATCCAGCCAGTATCACGCAGGGCAGTGGCGCCGCCTCTCCCACTACTGCTCCCTCATCGGCAAGCCCCACCACCGGATGGACGCTGCAAGCCGAACTGCGCAATGACCTGGCCGGCCCGTGGGACCAGCGCCGCCTGCCCCTGTCCGCGCTGCAGGCCGACGCCCGCTACGACGGCACCCGCTGGACCGTGCCCTCCGCCGTTGCCACTGCAGGCACCGGTACCGCCACGCTGCAAGGCCACTTCACCCCCGCAACCCAGGCCCTGGAAGGCCAGGCCGAGCTGCGCAACCTGCGCCCCGACCTGCTGCACACCGCCATGGCCGCTGCGCCACTGGCAGGCCGCATCAGCGCGCAGACGCAGGGCGACAAGGTGCGCTTCAACGCAGACATCCGTGCGTCAGGCCCCGCTACAGCGCCTGCACGGGCCACCAAGGGCCGCCCTGCCCTGCTCAGCATCCAGACCCTCGCGGCGCAGGGCAACTGGCAACCCGGGGCCCAGGCCGGTGCGCAGAGCGGTGGCGGCACGGTGCAGCTGGACCGCCTGCTGGTGGATGCACTGCAGGCGCGCGCCGAAGGCACTGGCCTGCGCATCGCCCTGGCCGGCCCCGCCGTGCAGGGCCAGCTCGCCATCACCATACCGGGCGCCACGGCCCGGGCGCAAGGCAGCATCGCACCCACCACCGGCGCAGGCGACCTGCAGGTGCAATGGGCCGACGTGGATGCCACGCAGCGCTGGCTTGTCAGCCTACCGTTCGCGGGCAGCGCCGCACAGGCCGCGCTGCAAGGTGCCACGGCCAAGGGTGCGGCGTCGGTCACGGCGCGATGGAAGGGCGGCTGGCAAACGCTGGTGCGCCAACTGGAGGCCTCCAGCACGGGCAGCGCCTTGCCTGCGGGCAAAGACGCCTTCGAGCTGCAGGCCACGCTGGCGACATCGCAGCTCGACCTGACGCTGCCTTCCGCCAACGAAGCCGGCAGCCGGCCCACCGCCGTGCAACTGCGGGGCGTGAAGGCCGAGCTGTCGGGCAACGTACTGCAGGCCACCCTGTCGGTGGACGGCGAAGCCCGCCTGAACGCCAACCAGGCACAGCAGATGCAGCGCGCCACCCTGCAGGCCCGACTGTCCGGTGGTCTGGCCGCCCCCTCTCAATGGCGAGCACAGATCAACGAACTGCGCCTGCAGGCGCAAGACGCGCAGCGCCCAGGCCCCTGGGCCATGCAACTGGCCGAGCCGCTGTCCGTTACCGTGAACACCACGGCCAGCACGGTCCCCGCCGCCGGCACGGCAAGCCGGCGCACCGGCAACAACAAGAACGACAACAAAGGCAGCACCGCCCCCGCACCACAGCCCGCGCCCGCACTGACCATCCAGACATCCGCAGGCCAGGCCCGCCTGACCGGCCCTCAGCCCGGCACCGTGGTGCTGCGCTGGCAGCCCGTGCGCGTCACCACAGGCCCCGCACTGCAGGTGCAGACCCAGGGCACTCTGCAGGGCCTGCCCATGGCCTGGGTGGACGCACTGGGCATTGGCAGCACACCCGCGGCAGCAGGCCGCCCCAATCAGCCCCTACTGGCCCGAATGGGCCTGGCCAGCACCCTGGTGCTGGACGGGCAATGGAACCTGGACACCACCAGCGCGCTGCGTGCCAGCGCCAGCCTGCGGCGGGCCAGCGGCGACCTGCGCATCCTGGCGGGCGACCCCACCGCCGTGACCGCCGTGCAGAGCAGCGGCCAAGGCGCTGGTGCCGGCGCCACCACCGTGATCGCCACCGAGGCCACGTCCACCCCCGCCGCAGGCACACCCGCCGGTGTGCGCCAGGCCGAGGTGTCGATCGATCTGGAAGGCGACGCGCTGCGCGCACGGCTGGCCTGGGCCAGCGACCGCGCTGGCGAGATCGACGCCAGCGCCAGCACACGGCTCACACTGGCCGGTGGCAGCGCGGGCACCGACCTGGCCGCCATCACCTGGGCGGCCAACGCACCGTTGGCCGGCACCCTGCGCGCCCGCCTGCCCGATGTGGGCGTGTGGTCCGCCCTGGCACCGCCCGGCTGGCGCGTGCGCGGCACGCTCGACGCCAGCGCTACCTTGTCGGGCACACGCGACGTACCCCGCTGGGCCGGCACGCTGGGCGCCGACGAACTGGCCGTGCGCTCCGTGGTCGACGGTGTGGACCTGCAAGGCGGCCGCCTGCGCGCCACCCTGAGCGGCAACCAGCTCGATATCACCGAGTTCCGCCTGCAGGGCGGGCGCGGCAGTGGTGCACGCATCGCGGGCTTCAGCGGCAACCGCACGTCCGCGCCACAGGACGGCGGCACACTCACCGGTACCGGCCGCATCACCTGGGGCCAGGCGGGCAACGGCATGTCCGGCATCGCGATGTCGATGCAGGCCGAAGCCAAGGCGCTGCAGGTGCTGGTGCGCGCCGACCGCCAGATCAGCGTGTCGGGCGACCTCAAGGCCCAGCTACAGCAAGGCCAGATCAGCCTGCGCGGCAAGCTGACCACCGACCGCGCCACCATCATCCTGCCCGACGAAAGCGCGCCCAGCCTGGGCTCGGACGTGATCGTGCGCTCTGCCGCCAAGGACAAGGAAGACCAGGCCAAGGCCCAGGCCGCCGCCCGTGCCAACCAGGTGGCCGCCCAGGCCGAAACCGCCAAGCCCCCCGACATCGCCATCACCCTCAACCTGGGCCGCGACTTCGCGCTGCATGGCCACGGCATCACCACGCGCCTGACCGGCGAAGTGGACATCCGCAGCAGCGCCGTGGCCGGCGCCCCGCCGCGCGTGACCGGCGAGGTGCGCACCGAAGAGGGCCGCTACCGCGCCTGGGGCCAGATGCTGGACGTGGAGACCGGCCTCATCCGCTTCAACGGCCCGTACAACAACCCGTCGCTCGACATCCTCGCCCTGCGCCCCAACATCAGCGTGCGCGCGGGCGTGCAGGTCACTGGCAGCGCCCAGGCCCCGCGCGTGCGCCTGTATTCGGACCCCGAACTGCCCGACGCCGAAAAGCTGTCGTGGGTGGTCCTGGGCCGCAACGCCGCCGCCGGCGGCGCCGAAGCCGCCGTGCTGCAACAAGCCGCCCTGGCCCTGCTGGGCCGAGGCGGCGGCGGCAACAACACCGCCGCCAACATCGCCAACCGCGTGGGCCTGGACGAAATCGGCTTCAAGGGCCCCGGCTCCGGCGAAGACGCCACAGGCGCGGCACTCACTTTTGGCAAGCGCTTGTCCAAGGATTTGTACGTGACGTACGAACGCAGCCTGTCGGGGACGCTCGGCACGCTGTATATCTTCTACGACCTGTCGCGCCGCCTGACGCTGCGCGGGCAGACGGGGGAGAAGAGCGCGGTGGATCTGATCTATACCGTGAAGTACGACTGAGGGGGGTGGAATCAGGCCGCCAGGAACCGCGCCACGCAGCCCCTACAATGCGCGGCTGTCTCTTCGTAGTTCAATGGATAGAACGAGTGCCTCCTAAGCGCTAGATACAGGTTCGATTCCTGTCGAAGGGACCAAAAAACAACCAGTCCGCACGGGTGCAAGCTCTTGCGGGCTTTTTTGTTTCCCCCTGGGAAATCAGCTTATGCCCCTATACAAGCACTGATTGCGGCCAGACCAAGCACAGTCCTCCCATGGTTATCGCCGAAGAGCTTCGCGAGGCGCTGGCCGATTCGGGGCGCACCCCGCTGCCCATGCGGGCCAGTGTGTCACGGCTGCAGAGCAGTACGCAACCGCCCACGATGCAGCCTATGCGCGCCTGGAGGCTTGCAAGGCCTAGGCAGACTGCGAAGAGGCCCTCTCGAAGGCCATGGCGCTGCTGCGCACGTTCCCGACCCGTTGGGCTCTGATTAGCGCGTGGAGGATGTGCGCGCCTATTGCATGAAGTTTGGTCGGCGAGCGCTCAACGGCCGTGGCGCTGGGGCGGCCGGAGGCTTCGGGGCAGCCCGAGTGGAGGCGCTGGGCATGCTGGATCTTTGAGCGTCCCAATGATTCCTACCAGGCGTGCGCTTAGCGCTGAAATGCAAAAGGCCCCGGCGTTATTTCGGGGCCCTTTTTTGCGTTGGCCTGCCATCAATTACAAGCCGTCAACACTACGAAGAATAAATATCGTTATTAATATCGGCAATAGCCTTCATCGCGCGAAACCACAAGGCAGTCTTTTTTCCCTCTCAAAGCACTGCGGTTTACGGAATCACCCATACCAGGACGCACAGTCTCCATCACACCATTACGCTCGAAGCGAAGTCCATCCGATGTAATAGTGCCAACAAATTTGCCGTGCATATCTGCGTCTAAGCCCCACTGATTGTCAATCAAGAGACGGTCGCCTTGGCGCGTAATTTTCATCACAGTGCCTTCACCGCCGCGCCAGCGGCCGATGAACGCGGATGCTGGCAAAGGATCAGCAGAATTCACCTTAGACCCGAGTTCTTTCTCCAGCGCTGAAGAACGAGATTTAGTTACCTCGACCCAGCAGCTAGCAACGGCTACAGAAGCCATCGTGCCGCCATTGCGCCCTTTGGAGACGCAGTCCCGATCACGCGATTTCAGCCATGCCCGTTGCTCGGTCAAAAGAATTTTTCGAGCGGCTGTATTCAGGCTAGCGCGCAGCTCAGCATAGCGCTTGCTCATCTCAGCATCTGCATCGCGCAAATCATGAGCAGCGCATTGCTGCATTTCAAGAGTTGAGATGCACTGCGCTGGCCTTTGACCAGTAAACGCTGGATTATTCATAAATTGGCCTGCGGTCTGAGCCCATGCCGAGGCAGAAAGGTTCAAAGCGACGAGAGCAATGCCGATAGATAAAGGTTTTTTCATTTTTTACTTTGAATATTTTAGCGGGCTTCAATTTATTTTTAAACTATCAGAATAAGCACATAAGACTGACTATTAAAGTACAAGAATTTTGCTCTCACTGTAGGAGTTATTCCCATTGGCTTTGATAGCTCAATGTTGGAGCGGAAGGGCAAATTTTTAAGATCGCACCGGTACAATTCGCACACCGCACCTCTGCGTATCAGCCTTCGGCTTAAAGAGCGCTCAGCGTCTAGCGCTTGTACTTGTTCGGGATGGGGTGGATCCTGCAATCGAAGGGCTCATCGCTGCCCGAGCCACGGATGCGCGACTCGAGGAACTGTCGCTTTGAGCCCGCGCTTTGTAGCGCCTGCGCCGTGCCTGAATCGATGCTGCAATAGTCGCAGTAGGTGCTCTTCAAACGAATGACCATGAACCGCTCTGCTTTGTCGTAGCAGATGCGGGAAACATCGCTGCTCTGGTTCACGTCGGCACACACAAGCGTATCGAGCGGGACGGGGCCGTGGTGCCACACCTGCACCGTCTCGGCTGCGGCGGCCTGGGCCATCAGCGCAAGCGCTACAAATACGAAAAGCTTCAAGATGCGCCCCCCGACCCATCAGCCTCAGGACTGGCCCTTGCAATTGCATTCATCCTCTACTGCGCTGCAGCGTGGTTTTCCGCAGACCTTGCGATCGCGGTGCACAAGCCCTGTGCCTCCGACTTCGAAGGCGGCTGCGGGTACGGCAAGGTGTGGGCCGGGGCGCTCTCTTGGCTTGCAGCCTGTGCGGCCGTCGCCATGGCGGGTTGCATCGCTACGTTCTCGTCAGCGATGCTTCGCTTCAAATCCGCGCTGACGTTGACCGCCGCCGTTCTTGCCTGCCCGTTCATCGCATATGTGCTCTACGGGCTGTACCAAGTAGCTCCTATGGTTGTGGAGTTGCTGCGATAGGCACGGGATGTGTGGGCGCGCAGGCAAAGCGCCCGGTCCATCCAACGCCCGCGCTGCTCAAAGCTGCGGAAAATTCCATGCAGCCATGTGCCGCAATTCCTTCGCGCCGCCGTGGGTTATGCGGTCGGGCATTCTCTGGGCATGGGGGCGCGGCGGTACGCCTTGGGCGATGCGTTTGACGCCGCTGGTCTGGTCCAGGCTGGCGCACCACATCTGCCAGCGACTGCCGTCCAGGCGGTCGCGAAAGCCCCGCTCGGCCAAGTCGGCCGGTGTGGGTGGTGTGGGTGACAGGATGTCCAGATACTCCATGCGGCCGCGCACGACGCCGGTGGGCTCGTCGGTGCGCATTTCGTGGCAGTAGGCGGCGCCCCAGAGGTCTTCTCGAAAGCGCACGACATACACATCGCCCGCGGCCAGCGGGCCGGGCAATGCACGCGGGGCCTTGGGCACCCCGGTGGGCCGGGCTGCGGACTTTGCACGAGATGGTGGTGGCTGAGGTGCTGGGGCCGCAGGCTCTGCGGTGGGGCGCTGCAGGTGGCCGAACAGGCTTTGCAGCAGGGCGTCGTTGGTGCCGTGCGCCGCTGTCCACCAGGCCAGCGGGCCGGGCACTTCGACCCGCACACTGGGCCGCTGGTCGCGCTCGCGCGCGGAGGTGAAGCGGGTCCGCAGGCCAGGCCGATCCGGGGCCTGCAGCACACCTACAAACGCCAGTGCCTCCAGCAGCAGCCCAGCACGCCAGGGCTTGGCAGGCTGCAGCCACTTCGCAGCCTGGATGGCGGTGCGCGCCTGGCTATAGCGAGCGATGCCGGGCAGCCTGCGCAGCAAGCCCAGCAGCTGGTGCAGCACCCAGATGTCGCGCGGCGCGGGCTGGGGCCAGCTGTCGGGCGGGCACTGGAGCGCGTCTTCCAGGGTCAGCACTGCGGCCAGCGGGCCGTCCTCGTCGCTCCAGCCCGACCCTTGCAACGCGCGGTGGTAAGCCAGCTGAGTGCGATCCTTGGCCATTGCGGTGTGAAAGCAGATGGCGCAGCGGTCTGACCCCGGGCCCATGGGCTGGTGTGCATGTTCTGGCATGGCCAGGCCCAGCGCCACGGCGGGCAGCACGGCCTGCCACTGCAGCCCGGCCGAGCCCAGCGATGCCACGAACGCGTCGGCCGCGCGACGCAGGTCCACCTGCGCGGCGAGGCTGCGCAGCCGCTGAATGGTTTCATCATGCGGCCACTGCACGGGTGTATTGGGCGTCCAGCCGGCATCGGCCAGTTGCTGGCGCTCTTGCGCGGTCACCGTATCGGGGATGCGAAAGAAGGACTGGCCGTAGCTGTCGATGCCGTGGTTGGCAACGTCGTAGATGCGATGCAGCAGCGGGGCGACCAAGTCGAAGTTCATGGGTGGAAGTGGGTAGACGGGTAGGTGGTCGGGGGGTGCAACACAGATGGCTCGGCTGAGCGCGTCCAACTAAGCGGCGCACGCCGACACATCCACGGTCAGGCTGATTCCCACCTCCGTACCAGCATCTTCGGATGGCCAAGGCGACGGCCAAAGGCAGGGTCAGCGCTGCGTGATGCTAGCGGACTTGCGTGGCATGCCCGTCGCCGACAGGACCCGCAGGCTTGAACGGGACCTGCAAGTCAGCAGGTCAAAGCCTCTGGCGCTTAGGAGCGCGCATGAAGCTTTGACCACTGCAGCAGTCGCCCTACATCCTGGGCGGCTGGCCTACCGGGTCTGCGCTTTCATCCTCTCGCTCGCCCTGGTAGGGGCTCGGTTCGGACGACTGCGGCAACTGGGGCTGTGGCGGCACCGTCAGTGGCTCCGTGCTGGGCGGCAGATCCCCGGGCGGCAGGGGGAACGTTTCGGGGACTTTGTGGATGGGGTGTTCTGCGGGGTCGGTGGCCATGGTGTGCTCCTGGGTCAAAGATTGAATTGGGCCCGGTAGCGCTGGCCTGCAGCGTAGGAGACGGGCGAAGATCCGGGTGCGCGGCCGGGAGTGTCACTGGCCCCTTCGCGCACGTAGCGCATGTGCGAAAAAAAGGCCCCGACACAGATGCCGAGGCCTTTGCCATATTGCGTGTTACGGCTGCGCTGCAGCACGGTCACTTGGTCTGGTCCTTGTTTTTCGCGCTGGCGGTTTGCTGGTTCTGGTCGGCGCTCTTGGTGCGGTTGCTGCGCCAGGTGTTGAAGTCGTCCGAGAACTTCTGGTAGCGCTCTCCGCGGAAGGCTTCGTAGTCCTTGTCGAGATTGCTGATCTGCTCGTTGCGCCACTGGTGGTAGTCGGGGTCGTGGCCCTGCTGGCTCTGGTTGCGGCCAGAGCTGAAGCGGTCGGAGTCACCGTAGAAACCACCGCCGGACCGGTCCTGCCGCCCGCCGTACTGGCCACCACCGTAGCCCTGCGAGAACTGATCGGCGCCGCCGTAACCACCGCCTACCTGGCGAGAGCCGCCCCAGTCATAGCCTTGCTGTTGACCACCCTGTGGATAGCGGTCCTGCTGGTACTGCTGACCGCCGCCATAGCCGCCGTAGCCGCTGTCCCCGACGCCGCGCCCGATGTTGCTGTTGCCACCGCGGTCACCCACGAAGTGGCTGCTGCCGGGGCCTGACTGCCCATAGCCGCCAAACTGTGATTCGTTGCCGCGCCCGCTGCGGTACTGGCCGGCGCTGGAGTCCCTGTCGCTGGCAAACCGGCTGGTGTCGTCCTGCGCCTGGTACTGCCGGTTGCGTTGGTCTTCATGGCTGCCATAGCCGCCGCTGCGGTATTCCTGCTGCTGGTGTTGTTGGTGCCGTCCGCTGTCGCTGTCGTAGTCGCGTGCTTGGTTGCGGTTGCGGTCTTCGTCGTCACGGTATGCCATTGCAATCTCCTCGTTTCAATGAAAACGCATGGGCCAATTCCTCATGCGAAAACCCATCTTGAAAAAACGCGCTGCCCATTTCTGTAGGCCATTCCTTACGCGTTTGTAGTGCTGTGGCTGCGATACAGATGTGCACATTCACGCCATAAACGTTGCACGCCCGCGGCGCGACGGGCGGGCACGCGAGCCTCGGTCAACGTGCATCAACGAAGCGCGCGGCCACACCACCCGCTTGCGACAACCCCATGGACACCGCGCGGGACATGACGACGATGACGATCGCCCAGATGCGCGGCGGGTCCACTTTTCCAAGGAGCCAACCATGACCAGCAAGAACACGATTTGCCTGTGGTACGAGCGAGATGCTTTGAGCGCCGCCCATTTCTACGCAGCCACCTTTCCCGACAGTTCCGTCGGCGCAGTGATGCTGGCACCGGGCGACTACCCGGACGGCCAACAGGGCGATGTGCTCACGGTGGAGTTCACTGTGGCGGGTATCCCGTGCGTCGGCCTGAACGGCGGGCCGCAGTTCAAGCACAACGAATCCTTCTCCTTCCAGATCGCGACCGACGATCAGGCCGAGACGGACCGACTGTGGAACGCTGTGGTGGGCAACGGCGGCCAGGAGAGCGAGTGCGGCTGGTGCAAGGACCGCTGGGGCGTGTCGTGGCAGATCACCCCGCGCGTGCTGACCACGGCCATGGCCGACCCCGACCGCGCAGTGGCCAAGCGGGTGTTCGAAGCGATGATGACCATGCGCAAGATCGACATCGCCACCATCGAGGCGGCATGGCGGGGCGGCGGCCCGGCATCTGCGGCTTGATGCACTGACGGATACCATCGCTGTCAAGAAAAGAGCCCGCGTCGGGCTCTTGAGGAACGGATGGCAGGGAGTGACAGCAAGTGAATCACACGGATCTGCGGGCGGCGCGCACGCAATGGTATGCAGCCTTTGTGGCGGGCGACACCGGCGTTCTGGGGCAGTTGCAGGCCGCCGATTTCTTTGTCGTCACCAGCACCGGCGTGCAAAGCCGGGCGATGCAGCTGGGCGGCATTGCAGCTGCCGTGCAATCGGGCCGCTGGTTTCCGCCCGGCAGCCGCGCGCAGGACGAGCGGCTGGTGCTGCGCACAATCTGCGATGGCGTGGTGTCGGCCCATGGCGTGGGCCGCATGGCTACACCACAGGGTGACCAGCCTGCGGTGCTGTTCACCGAGTTGTGGCTGCACACCGTAGAACACGGCTGGCAGGTGCAGCACCTGCATTACCACGACGCACCGCGCGCCAGTTAGTAATGCGCATGCGCGACCCCTGGAACCATCACTGAACTACGCGGCGGCCGGCTCGCGCAGCGCGGGCTTGCTCCGCCCGGCCGTCATGGCCGTGCCCATCGATGCCGACACGATGAGGCCGATGGCGAGCCACTGATTGAAGCTCAGGTGCTCGCCCAGCAGGCCCATGGCCAGCACGGCGGCCACGGCGGGCTCCATGCTGATCATGATGCCGAAGGCCTCCTTGGGCAGGCGCTTCAGGGCCATCATTTCCAGCGAGATGGGGATGGCGCTGGAGATAGCCGCCACGGCCAGGCCCACCAGCAGCACGGTGGGCGTGAGCAGCGTGGTGCCTGCATGCACCACGCCCACGGGCACCACCACCAGCGCAGCCACCAGCAGCCCCAGCGATACGGTATGCCCCGCGTGCAGATGGCCGGCGCGCTTGCCGAACACGATGTACAGCGCCCAGAACACGGCGGCAGCCAGCGCGTAGAAAACGCCCATCGGGTCGAGCACGCTGCCGTTCAGGCCCAGCGGCAGCAGCATGCCCAGGCCTGCCATCGCCAGGGCCACCCACACGAAGTCCACCGCGCGGCGCGACGACCAGATTGCGACCGCCAGCGGCCCCGAAAACTCGATGGCCACGGCCAGGCCGAACGGCAGCGTGCGCAGCGACATGTAGAACATCAGGTTCATGGCGCCCAGCGCGGCGCCGTAGCAGGCAATCGCCACGGCATCGGCGCGTGACAGACGCCAGCGCCAGGGGCGCCACAGCAGCAGCATCAGCACGGCCGACAGGCCCACGCGCACGGCGGTGGTGCCCTGCGCGCCCACCGCCGGAAACAGGATCTGCTTGGCCCACGATGTGCCGAACCCGAGCGCCGTGACGGAGCCCAGCACGGCCAGGAAGGGAATGAATCGTTGAAAGGGGGACGCGGTCATGGGTAAAAATATAGTTCGACCGCGGCGCGTTTTTGGCTCTGTTTCGAAGCCCTTCACGCAACTTTCGCTCACTCCCCCTGCCCTGCACCGGAAGGCTGCCGACATGCCCACCACGCCCATTTCCGCCTCCGCCATCGCGCCCCTGCCGCACCCGGGCCTGGACCGCTTCGACCTGGCCATCCTCGACATCCTGCAGACGGACAACACCACGCCGCAACGCCTGATCGCCAGGGCGGTCAATCTGTCGGCGCCCGCCGTGCAGCGGCGCATCAAGCGGCTGCAGGACAGCGGCGTGATCCGCGCCAACGTGGCCGTGATCGACCCGGTGAAGGTGGGCATGCCGCTGACCATCGTGCTCGAGATCCATCTAGAGAACGAGCGCCCCGACCGCACGGCCCCGCTGCGCGCGCGCATCGCCGCCGAAGACGCGGTGCAGCAGTGCTACAGCGTGACCGGCGAGGCGGACTACCTGCTGGTGGTCAACGTGGCGTCGATGGCGGACTACGAGGCGCTGACGCGGCGGCTGTTCGATGGGGACGACAACGTGCGGCGCTTTCGCACGTCGGTGTCGCTGGGGTGTTTGAAAGCAGGGCTCAAGGTGCCGCTGGGCTTGGGTGAGGCTGGTGCGGCCTGAGTGGCGACCCCGGCTGCGCACATCCCCCAAAGATGGACAGCTATGACTTGCCTTGGCTCAGATAGGCCGCCACCAGCGCATTCGCATGCCCATGGCCCAGGGCGTGGTCGGTTTTGAGCAGGGCCACGTACTCCATGTGCTTGCGCGGGCCCGCGGCGCGCAGTACGTCCATCCAGTGGCTGATAGGCTGGCCGTACTTGGCCTCGATGGACGGGAAATACGAGGCGGGGCCTTTCGCCGGGGTGGTGTTGGTGCTTGGCTCTGTCATGGTGGGTCCTTGGTATGAAACTGGCCGGCGACAAAATGAAGACAGCCCTGACAGGACGGTGACCCTGGGCCTGTGGGCGCGGACCATCAGCGCCGTTGTCGCCGGTAGGGCACTCGCCCCGCGCGCCCGTGAGCAAGCCGGCGCGCTGGCAGCGGTTGCCACTGGAGTGCATCTTGCTCATCGCTGGCCGTATCGCCATCGTCGCACTGGCAGCCAAGCCTGGCAACCTCCGGTGAGCTTGCACAGCCCATCAGGGCACGGTGTAGTCCGTGCAATCGGGCGTTGGCGTATCGGGCACGTAAGCGCGGGCTTGCGGGGTGAAGCGGTACAACCGCTGGTAACTGCATTGGGGGTCGGTCACGGTCACCAGGTCGCGCTGGCGAAGTGGCCGCGCCGCCAGCGAGTCTTTGGACCGCGACACGTGCCCCGGAAACGATGTCGCCTTGCTGCGATAGCGCAGCACCGGCCACCCTGCAGCGGATGTTTGCGTCAGCGCAATGGTCGCGTCGAAGTTGTATTCATCGTGGCAGGCCCCGGCGCGCTGCTTCATGTGGCGCTCGCTGAAACACGCCCGGATCGTCGCGCTGGAGCTCTGTGGAACACGCAGAACCTCGAACGGTGATTGGTCGGGCACAAAGGCGATGAGGTGCAGGGTGGTTGCACTGGCCCCACCGCCCGAATACATGGCGCGCTCCTCCATTTGCACACCCACAAGGAGGCCGCCCTTGAAGCGGATGAGCTTCGGCCACAGCCGGGCATAAGCGTCTGCGGATGGCAGCCCTGCTATCCGATAGAGCATGTGCGCCGGATCGCCCTGACCGCCAGGCAGCTGCAGGCTCACGTCCGTGCCATCGGCTGCGCCGTTGGGACATGCCTGGCCTTCGCAGCCGGGCTCCGATGGAGCGATTTCCACACAGAGCTTGTCTGGCGTACAACCGGCCGCGGCCCACCCTTCGGATGGAGTAATGGCCAGCGTGTCCGTGCGCGGTGACGCGGCGAGGGAGGGTGTCGACAACACGAGCGCCGTGGCTGCAAGGAGTATGAATTTGCGCATGATCAAAGCTTAGCGGTTCCCACCCAGGGTTGACTTGAACGCAGCTTTGCCGGCGGGTCTGCGCCACGCACGGGTGGAGGGTTGGGACAGGGAAAACATGCGCCTTGGCAAGCCAACGACCTGGGTGGGAAGACAAGGCACCAAAGCTTTTTCCAGCAAGTCCTGTCTCACGCCAAACCCAACGCGTTGCGCAGCTCTCGCCCCGTCAACCGCAGCCGCGGCCCCCCGAGCAACTCGCACATGCGCGCACTGAGCGGCGCCTGCCCACCCTGCTGCGCGGCCAGCCGCACCACGGCTCCACAGATGGCATCGATCTCGGTCACACGGCCGGCCTCCAGGTCGTCCCACATGGACGAGCGCGCCTGGGCGTCGATCTGCAGCATGCGCCGGGCCAGCCGCGTGAACAGCCAGTTGGGCAGGCGCAGCACATGGGGCAGCAGGCGCGGCGACACGGCGGTGACCTTGGCCGGGGAGATGCCGGCACGCGCCATCACCACCAGTGCCTCGGACTGCAGCGCGGCAAAGACGAAGCGGCAGTCGCGGTCCAGCAGCTCTTCGCGCAGCGGCAGGTTGGACAGCGCATTCACCGGGTTGTTGAGGTTGAGCAGCAGCTTGCCCCACTGCACCGACCGGATGTCGTACGGCAGCACGGTGGCCAGGCCCGCGGCGTTGAACAGGGGCGCCAGGCCTTCGGTGACCTCGTCGCGCTGCAGCTGCAGGTGCCCCGCCGTGGCGCGGTGCACGTGGGCGCCGCGCAGCACCACGTTGTACGGCACCATGCCGGCCAGCACGCGCAGCTCGGGGGCCAATGCGGTCAGGTGGGCCACGTTGTCCACGCCGTTCTGCAGCGAGATGACAGGCGTGCCGGCCGGGCACGCGGCCGCCAGTTCGCGCGCGGCGGATCCGGTGGCGCCGCTCTTGACGCACAGCAGCACCACGCTCTGGGCACGGGGTACGGCATCGGCCAGATTGGTGGCAATGCGCAGTGCGGTGGGCGGCACCAGCTGGTCCAGGCCGTCGAGGTCCGTCACGCGCAAGCCCTGCAATGCGATGGCTTCGAGCGCACGAGGACGGCCCACCAGGCACACGGAGTGGCCGTGCGCAGCCAGCCGCCCACCCACATAGCAGCCAATGGCGCCCGCACCCAAGACGATGAAGTTCATGTGACGTCGATTCCGTTGAAGCGATGTGTAAATGCGGACTGGCAAGACCGCCCGCTGAAGGGCGGTCGGCGGCCGGCCACCCGCAGCCTGTGCATTGTGCGGCGACGCGGGCCTGCGGCCAGCCGCCCAGGCGACCACTGTGCACCTCTCACGGCCTTGCCCGGCACTACCCTGCACTGCCCCCTCGGATGCCAACGTGCACCAGAAGTCAGCTTTTTTGACCGCTACCGCTGGATGGACAAGCGCTACCAGCTACTAAAATCATAGCATCTGCACTGAACCCGATACCGTGCATTGCACAACGAACGGCCCGCACACCCACGCAGGCCCGCGGCCGGTGCTACGGGCTGATGGCGACCTACGCCGCCCCCGGCCACCGCACCGTGACGCGCAGCCCGCCCAGCCGCGGCGATGCATCCAGCGTCACCGAGGCACCGTGGGCCTGCGCGATGGCCTGCACGATGGCCAGGCCCAGGCCGCTGCCGGTGGCGCCGTCGCTGGTCTCGCGCACGAAGCGCTGCATCACGCGGGCGCGGTGTTCCTCAGCAATGCCGGGGCCGCTGTCTTCCACCGTCAGTTCAACGATTTGGCCGTCGGCCGCACGCCGGATCTGCAGGTCCACCCTGCCGCCCGCAGGCGTGTACTTGACCGCGTTGTCGAGCAGGTTGCGCGCCAGCATCCGCAGCGCCTCGGCGTTGCCGGGCACCGATGACGCGTCGGAGTCGAGCAGGCCCAGGTCGATGGACCGGGCTTGCGCCGCCGGGGCCACGTCGGCCAGCGCCAGTTGCGCCGCGGCCTGCAGGTCCACCGGCTCGGTGTGCGCGCCGGGGGCCGCCGCACCGGCCTCCTGGCGGGCCAGGGTCAGCAGTTGCTCCACCAGCCGCGTGGCGCGGTCGATGCCTGAAGACAGGCGCTCGATGGCGGCGGCCCGCGCAGCGTCGTCGCCCGCGCGCTGCAGGCCCTGCAGCTGCAGGCGCAGCGCAGCCAGGGGGGACCGCAGCTCGTGCGCGGCATCGGCCACAAAGTGCTGCTGCGCGTCGAACGCGCGCTGCACGCGTTCGAACAGCAGGTTGAGCTCACTCACCAGGGGTTGTACCTCGTCGGGCAACTGCGCGTCGCTGACGGGCGAGAGGTCGTCGGCCTGGCGCTGGGCCAGCTGGCGGCGCACGCGCTCCACCGGCGCGAGCGACCGGCTCACGCCCCACCATACGGCCAGCACCAAGAGCGGCGCCATGAAGGCCAGCGGCGCCAGCGTGCGCAGCGCCAGGGCGCGCGCCATGCCACGGCGCGCTGCCATGTTCTGCGCCACCTGGATGACCTGCGAGCGCGTCTGCATCGAAAACACCCGGTAGGTGCCGCCGCGCGCCTGCACGTCGGTGAAGCCCAGCACCGCGATCTGCGGCAGCGCCGCGCCCACGGCGGATTCAAAAATGCGCAGGCCTTCGTTGGTCCACACCTGCACGATGAATTCGTGGTTCTCGTCCTCCGGGTCGAGCCCGGGGCCCAGGCCTTGCGCGTCCACCGGCAGGCCCGAGCGCAGCGCCAGCGCGGTCTGCTGCATGTGGTAGTCGAACAGCGTGTCGGCCTCGGCCAGCGCGCCCCGGTAGGCCAGCGCGCCCTGCACGGCGCCGGCCAGCACGATGGCGGCCAGGATGAAGATCAAGAGCCGCGTGCGCAGCGAGCGCGGCAGCACCGCGCGCACGGATTGCAGGGCTGGGGTGATTTTTTCCATCATGCCTTGGGCACCAGGTAGCCCACGCCGCGCACATTCAGCAGCACCTCGGCGCCCAGCTTCTTGCGCAGCCCGTGGATGTACACCTCGACCGCGTTGCTGCTGACTTCGTCGCCCCAGCCGTAGAGCTTGTCTTCGAGCTGCTGGCGCGACAGCACCATGCCCGGCCGGGCGATCAGCGGCTCGAGCACGGCCCATTCGCGCGCCGACAACACGACCGGCACGCCCTGCACCGAGGCCTCGCGCGTGGCGGGGTTGATGCACACGCCCTTGTGTTCGTACACCGGCTCGGCCCGGCCGGCGGCACGGCGCAGCAGGGCACGGATGCGGGCGAGCAGTTCGTCCAGATCGTAGGGCTTGAGCACGTAGTCGTCGGCACCGGCATCGAGCCCTTCGATGCGCTGCGTGACCGAGTCGCGCGCCGTGGCCACCAGCACCGGGGTGCGGTCTTTGCGCGTGCGCAGGTCGCGCAGCACCGAGAGCCCGTCGCGCTGGGGCAGGCCCAGGTCGAGCAGCACCAGGTCGTAGGCCTGCGTGCGCAGGGCCGTATCGGCCGCGTTGCCGTCGCGGGCCCAGTCGACCGCGTAGTGCTCGGCGCGCAGCAGGTCCTGCACGGCTTCGCCGATCATGGTGTCGTCTTCTACGAGGAGCAGTCGCATGGTGGGGCGAGCATAGCGAATGGCGGGGGTGGGGTTGTGCCCTGGCTTCGACAGGCTCAGCCCGAACGGGTGGGGGCGCTAAGGGGTTGGGGCGCTACGGGTGGAGCCTAGGAGCATGTATTGCAGCCGGGCAGTTAATCCCCAATCCGTTCACACTGAGCTTGTCGAAGTGCCGCCACGGTCGGTGACCTTACTTCGACAGGCTCAGCCCGAACGGGTCGGGTCGGACTGAGGTGTGGAGGTTGGGGCGCCCCGCCCCGCTCCTCCCACCCCACCCACCTCACCCTCATCCCCGCATCACCCCAACCGCACCGGCACAAAGATCTTGTTGCCGTCGCGCTCGATCAGCAGCGCCACCGACTTGCCGGCCTTGGCCATCGCCGTGCGCACTTGGTCGATATTCTTGGCCGGTGCGCCGTTGATGGCCAGCAGCACGTCGCCAGGCTGCACGCCCGCGGCGGCGGCGGGGCCGCGGGCCTGCTCGATCACCAGGCCTTCGCTCACGCCCACCTCGCGCCGTTCGTCGGCATCGAGGGGACGCAGCGACAGGCCCAGCTGTGCCTTGCCCACCGCCTCTTCGGCGCGCGCCTGCTTGCTGCCCGCCTTGTCGCTGGCGTCGCCCAGGGTGGCGGTCAGCTCCACCGGCTGGCCGCGGCGCCACACCGACAGCTTGGCCTGCTGGCCGGGCTGGGCCTGGCCCACCCAGGCGGGCAGGTCGCCGGAGGCGACGATGGCATGGCCGTCCACCTGGCGGATCACGTCGCCAGGCTGCAGGCCCGCCTTCTCGGCAGGGCTGCCCTTGCTCACGCTGGCCACCAGTGCGCCTTCGGGCTTGTCGAGCTGGAAGGATTCGGCAAACGCCTGGTTCACCTCCTGCACCGCCACGCCGAGCTGCGCATGGCGCACCTTGCCGGTGGCGACGATCTGGTCCTTGATCTTGGCGGCCAGCTCGATGGGGATGGCGAACGACACGCCCTGGTAGCCGCCCGAGCGGCTGTAGATCTGCGAGTTGATGCCCACGACCTCGCCGCGCGCATTGAACAGCGGCCCGCCCGAGTTGCCGGGGTTCACCGCCACGTCGGTCTGGATGAACGGCACCAGGCTGTCGTCAGGCAGCGAGCGGCCCTTGGCGCTGACGACGCCGGCGGTCACGCTGTTTTCAAAGCCGAAGGGCGAGCCGATGGCCAGCACCCATTCGCCCACCTGCAGGTCCCGCGTGCTGCCCAGGCGCACCACGGGCAGGTCCTTGGCGTCGATCTTGAGCACGGCCACATCGGTCTTGGGGTCCGAGCCCAGCACCTTGGCGCGGAACTCGCGCCGGTCGGTGAGCTTGACGGTGACGTCGCTCGCGCCCTTGACCACGTGGGCGTTGGTCAGCACCAGCCCGTCGGGGCTGACGATGAAGCCCGAGCCCAGGCCGTGGGTGGGCATGTTGGGACGGCCCTGCGCACCGGCGCCGGGCATGCCGAACTGGCGGAAGAATTCGTAGAACGGATCGTTCGGATCGATCTGCGGGCCCCGGCCCTGGCGGGCGGTGGGCTGGCTCTCGTCGTCGTCATCGTCGTCGTTGACCATGGCAGCCTTGGTGCTGCCGGTGACGCTGATGTTGACCACCGCCGCGCCGTTTTGCGCGGTGATCTGCGCAAAGCTGGGCAGTGCGCCGCCCGAGGGTGCCGCAGGGGTCTGCGCCACGATGGGGGTAGCCGGCGTGACCGCGCGGGCCTGGTGGCCGCTGATCAGCCCGGCGCCGGTGGCGCCCAGAGCGCCCGCGGCCACCAGGGCCAGGATCAGGCGGCGGGGAGTGGATGCAAGCGTGTTGCTCATGGTGTCTGCCTTTTCAATCAGGGTTGCGATGGAAGGCAGTGTGGGCAGCGACACTTAGACGAAACTTAGGCTGCGGGATGTGCATGTGGTTGCATTTGGAGCATTCTTTTGCCGCCCAAGGGCCTTCGATGCTGGCGCGACCCCAGGCCAGTGCCACCGTGCAAGGGCCGCCATGCTGCGTATGCGGCGCTGCGCTTGCGTGCACCGGTGGCATCCCCCTCCCTAGCGCGAAGCGCGTAGAGAGAGGGGGAAGGCGCGTAGCGCCCAGGGGGTGCACTCTACAAAAACATGCCGCCCGAGGCCTCGATGCGCTGCGCATTCACCCAGCGCGTGGCGGGCTGCAGCAGGGCTGCGACCAGCGGGCCGATGTCCTCCGCCACGCCCACGCGGCCCAGCGCCGTCTGGCCGGCGACAAAGGCGTTGAGCTGTGCGTTGTCGCGCACGGCGCCGCCGCCAAAATCCGTCTCGATGGCGCCCGGGGCCACCACGTTCACGGCGATGCCGCGCGGGCCCAGCTCTTTGGCGAGGTAGCGGCTGAGCACTTCGATGGCGCCCTTCATCGCCGCATAGGCCGCGTAGCCGGGCAAGGCAAAGCGAGCCAGGCCCGACGACAGGTTCAGGATGCGGCCGCCGTCGTTCATCAGCGGCAGCAGGCGCTGCGTGAGAAAGAACACGCCCTTGAGGTGCACGTTGACCAGCGCATCGAACTGCGCCTCGGTGGTCTCGGCAAACGGTGCGTGCACGCCCATGCCGGCGTTGTTGACCAGAAAGTCGATGCGCTCGCGCTGCCAGCCGGACTGCAGGGCCTGCGACAGCTGGCCGGCAAAGGCCTCGAAGCTGCCGACGTCGCCCACATCCAGCGGCAGCGCCACGGCGCGCCGGCCCAGGGCCTCGATCTCGGCCACCACGGCCTGGGCTTCGGCGGACTGCTGGCGGTAGGTCAGCACCACATCGATACCGCTCTTCGCAGCCGCCAGCGCGGCGCTGCGGCCCAGGCCCCGGCTGCCGCCGGTGATGAGAACGATGGGGGTGGAGGAAGAAGATGAAGTGTGTGCCGGTGCGGTCATGGGAAGGTTCTCGGGTAGGGGTGGGGTGCCTGCCACGGGGTGCAGCGGGCATGGAGAGAACTTTATTGATTCCCCATGGATAGTTAAACCAGTCAAAATTGAATTGATTGTTCAAAAATCAACAGCCAATGAACCCCCTTGACCGCATGCAGATCTTTGCCCGCGTGGCCGAGCTGGCCAGCTTCACGCAGGCCGCGCAGGTGCTGGGCATCCCCAAGGCCAATGCCTCGCTGGCGGTGCAGCAACTGGAGGCGCAGCTGGGCACGCGCCTGCTGCACCGCACGACGCGCCGCGTGCAGCTGACGCAGGACGGGCAGGTCTACTACGAGCGCTGCAAGGACCTGCTGGCCGACGTGGAAGAGCTGCAAACCCTGTTCACCCACCCCGAGGGCGCAGACCTGCAGGGCCGGGTGCGCATCGACATGTCCACCGGCATCGCGCGCCAGCTGGTGTTGCCGCGCCTGCCCGAGCTGCTGCAGCGCCACGCCCTGCTGCACGTGGAGCTGAGCAGCACCGACCGCCGCGTGGACCTGGTGCGCGAGGGTTTTGACTGCGTGATCCGCGTGGGCCCGGTGGCAGAGCCCGGCCTGGTGGCGCGCCCGCTGGGTTTTGTGCGCGTGGCCACCTGCGCCAGCCCCGGCTACCTGGCGAAGAAGGGCACGCCCCGCACGCTGGCCGACCTGGCGCAGCACGACCTGGTGCACTACGTGAGCACGCTGGGCACGCGGTCGGCGGGGTTCGAGGTGCAGGACGGCGACAGCCCGCAGTTCCACCCCATGGACGGGCGCGTCACCGTGAACAGCGCCGAGGCCTACCTGGGCGCCTGCGCCGCCGGGCTGGGCCTGATCCAGGCACCGCTGCTGGGCGTGCGCGAGCTGATCGACAAGGGGCTGCTGGTGGAGGTGCTGCAGGACCACCCTGCCCCGCCCATGCCCGTGACGCTGCTGTACGCCCACCGGCGCCACTTGCCCCAGCGTGTGCGCGTGGTGATGGACTGGCTGGCCGCGGTGGTGCAGGAGCACCTGCAGCGCGAGGCGGCCGTAGCGCAGCAGGGCCTGCTATTAATTAGATAGCTGGTAGCGCTTGCCAGACAAGCGGTAGGGGCCTGAAACGCTCAAAACTTGTTGAAGGCAGGCTGATGCATCAACCCGTGAAGCGGTAGACGATGGCCCCGCGCACCACCTCGCCCGGCTGCCACCAGAGCGCGCCGAAGCCGGGGTGGTTGGGCGCGTCGGGGTACTCCATGGGCTCCAGGCAAATGCCGTCGCCGGGCTGCCACAGCCAGGGCGTGCCGGGCGCGGCGATGGCGCTGCGCCCGCTGTCGCGCATCGGGTCGGCTTTCAGGCCGTGGCCCGCATACACCTGCACGCCCGGCGCGGTGGTCCACACCTGCATCGCGCGGCCGCTGGCAGGGTCGCTGAGCAGGGCAGCGGGGCGCAGCCCCCCTGGCGTGATGGGTGGGACCGGCGCGGGTGCCTGCTGTGCCCAGACGGGCAGCGCGGCGCCGGGAGCGCCGCCCCAGGCCAGGTAGTGGTCCAGCCCGCCTGCGCGCACCAGTTGCTCGTGCGATTGCGCCACGGCATCGCCCACACGGCGGGGCGCACGAAAGTCGAACGGCGTGCCCTGCACCGGCTCCGCCGTGCCGACGGGGCACACATCCGCGGCCAGCGGCACGTAGTGGCTGGCAGGCACCTGCAGCACATGGCCGTGCGTGCTGCCCGCACCAGCCAGGTTGAAGAACGCGTGGCCGGTGATGTTGACCACGGTGGGTGCATCGGCCACCTCGGCCGTCCAGGCCATGTGCAGTGCGTTGTCGGGCGCCACGGCCAGGTCCAACGTCAGCCGCACGGTGCCGGGCACGCCGTCGTCCTGCGTGCGAAACACGTGCTGCAGGCGCAGCGCATCGGGCTGCACCTCGGCCACCGTGAACACCTGGAACCGGCTGCCCAGCGGGCCGCCGTGGTGATGGTGCGGGCCGCTGTTGGTGGGCAGTTGCAGCGTGGCGCCATCGGGCAACGTCAGTTGTCCGTGGCGCAGCCGGCCGGCCCAGCGGCCGATGATGGCGCCCATCGATAGCTGACCATCCAGATAACCCTGCAGGCTGTCGTAGCCCAGTGCCACGTCGGCCAGGCCACCCTGCCCGTCGGGCACCGCCACCTGCACCAGGCGGGCACCGTAGTTGCTGACCGCCACCTGCAGCCCGCCCGCGCCGCGCAGGGTGTACAGGTCGGTGGGTTGACCGTGGAGGGTGTGCGTGAAAGCGTCGCGATGGAGGGTATGGGCCATGGGCAGCGAGTCTAGGGCTTGGCAGGGGGCGTGGCTGGCGTGGACGCAGGCGCATCGCGCGTGACCAGCCAGATGCCCGCGCACACCAGCACCAGGGCCAGCAGGTTCTTCCACTCCAGCAGCGCCTCGCCCAGGAACAGCGCCGACAGCGCCGCGCCGAAGATCGGCACCGTGAAGTTGAACACCGTGATCTGGCTCACCCGGTTGTGCTTGAGCAAGATGCTCCACAGCGAGAACGCGGCCGACGACAGCAGCGCCAGGTACACCAGCAGCGCAGCCGAGCCCCAGGTGAAGCCCGTGAGCGAGCCGCCCAGCACCCCGCCGACGGCCAGCAGCGCCGCGCCGCCAATGCCCAGTTGCCAGCCGGTCATGACCACCGAGTCCATGCGCTGCGACACCTGCTTGCCGTAGATGCTGGCCGCGGCCAGCACAAAAGCGGCGATCACCACGAAGCCTTCGCCCAGCAGCGTGAAGTCCATGTCCAGCGTGCCGCGCCCCAGGTTGACCACCATCACACCCACAAAGCCCACCAGGCAGCCCCAGAGCTTGGCGTGGCTCAGCCGGTCGTTGTGATAGACCCAGTGCGCCAGCAGCACGCTGAAGAAGGTGCCGGTGGCGTTCATGATCGAGCCCTTGACGCCCGTCGTGTAGGCCAGCCCCACGTAGAAGAACACGTACTGCAGCGTGGTCTGCGACAGGCCCAGCACCACCAGCTGGCGCGCACTGCCCGCCCCCAGGTTCACGATGGACTTGCGCTGGCTCAGCGCCCAGGCCAGCAGGATGAGCCCCGCGCCCAGAAAGCGCCAGCCGGCGAACACCAGTTGCGATGGGATGTCGTCGCGCGCAATGCCGAACCAGGCGTAGCCGGTCTTGATGGCGGGGTACGAGCTGCCCCAAAGCAGGCAACACAGCAGCGCCAGCGCCACCACGACCTTGCGGTCGGAAAATCGGGTGTGGGGCATGGGATTCGTCTTTCTCTCTAGTGACACAGCCCGTGCAAGGACGGGCTGTGGGGATGGGATTTCGGCAGATCGTGTCTCATGGATCTGTCTCGAAAAAAAACTTAAAACCCGTTCACGCTGAGCTTGTCGAAGCGCCGCGCAGGGCTTCGACAAGCTCAGCCCGACCGGGTATTTGGTGGGTTTGAAGGATGGGAGCGGACGCGGGACAGATGGGTGAGGTCCCTCACAACGTACGCTTCAAAAGACTCCTGCGAACCCTTTCAACAACCCATACCGTTCACGCCAAGCCTTTCGACGGACTCAGGACAGGCCGGTCGAAGCGCGGCGCGAGGCTTCGACAGGCTCAGCCCGAACGGTTGGCTAATACACGCGAGCCTCGTCAAGTCACCGGCGCCGGATTGAACAGCACCAGCGCGTTGTGCAGCTTCCACTGCTCCGCCCAGGTCTTCTTGCGGCCGCTGGCCACATCGAGCAGCAGGTGGAACATCTCCCAGCCCAGATCTTCGATGGTGGCCTCGCCGTCGGCGATCTTGCCGGCGTTGATGTCCATCAGGTCGTGCCAGCGGCGCGCCAGGTCGCTGCGCGTGGCCACCTTGACCACGGGGCATTCGGCCAGGCCGTAGGGCGTGCCCCGGCCGGTGGTGAACACGTGCAGGTTCATGCCGGCGGCCAGCTGCAGCGTGCCGCAGATGAAGTCGCTGGCCGGCGTGGCGGCGTACACCAGGCCGCGCTGGTCGCGGCGCAGTTTTTCGCCCGGGGCCAGCACGTGCGAGATGGGCGCGGTGCCGCTCTTGATGATGGAGCCCATGGCCTTCTCGGCGATGTTGGACAAGCCACCCGCCTTGTTGCCCGGCGTGGTGTTGGCCGCGCGGTCCACGCGGCCGCGGTCCAGGTAGCGGTCGTACCAGCCCAGTTCGCGCACGATGGCTTCGGCCACCTCCGGCGTGGCGGCGCGGCTGGTGAGCTGCTCGACCGCGTCGCGCACCTCGGTGTTCTCGCTGAACATCACCGTGGCGCCTGCGCGCACCAGCAGGTCGGCGCAAAAGCCCACAGCCGGGTTGGCGGTGACGCCCGAAAACGCGTCGCTGCCGCCGCACTGCACGCCCAGCACCAGCTCGCTGGCCGGGATGGTCTCGCGGCGGCGGGCGTTCAGGCGTTCCAGATGCGGCCTGGCGCTTTGCAGTATGTCGTCCAGCATCGACATGAAGCCCACGTGGTGGTCGGCCTGCAGGCACACCGTCTCGGGGCCCAGGGCCGCATCGCGCTCGTCGGTGATGGGGAAGCTGCCCGGGGGCAGCAGGCGGTCGGGCTGCAGCTTCTCGCAGCCCAGGCTCACCACCATGATTTCTCCGCCGAAGTTGGGGTTCAGGCTGATGTGCTTGAGCGTGCGGATGGGGATGACCGCGTCGGGCGCGTCGATGGCCACGCCGCAGCCGTAGCTGTGTTCCAGGCCGATCACGTCGTCGACGTTCGGGAACAACGGCAGCAGCTCGGTCTTGATGCGGTGCACGGCCTGCGACACCACGCCCGCCACGCACTGCACGGTGGTGGTGATCGCCAGAATGTTGCGCGTGCCCACCGATCCGTCCGCGTTGCGGTAGCCCTCGAAGGTGTAGCCCGTCAACGGCTCCAGCACCGGGGGCTTCACCGTGGCCATGGGCAGGCCTTCCAGCGCACGGGCCGAGGGCATCTGCAGCAGCCGCTCGTGCACCCAGCTGCCGGCCGCGATGTCCTTGAGCGCATAGCCGATGGGCACGTTGTAGCGGCGCACCACGCCGCCTTCGGGGATGTCCGCCAGCGCCACCTTGTGGCCCTGGGGCACCTTGTCGCGCAGCGCGATGCCGGCGCCGGGCACGCCGGGCGGCAACACCGTGCCAGCGGGCAGGCCACCGTCGTTGGAGACGATGGCGACGTTGTCTTCCGCATGCATGCGGATGGTGAGGGCTTCTCGCATCGGGTCTGTCACTTCTTTACTTCTTGCTGGCGCTGCACAGCTTGCACAAAAAGATACGCCATGCCGCCGCCAGAGTCATCGCACGCGCCTTGCACATGCATCTCGCTTCACTCGCCTTCACACCCGGTGGACAAGCTGTCAAGGGGCCGACTCGTCGCCAGCCCCGCCCCGCTTCACCCACCGCCCTTCAAGACCAGGTCCGGCAGCCACATCGAGAATTGCGGCACGTACGTCACCAGCATCAGCGCCACGATGAGCGCGCTGTAGAACGGCCAGATGGTTCGCATCACCTCGCCCACCGAGATGCCTCCGATGGTGCAGCCGATGAACTGCGTGGTCCCCACCGGCGGGGTGTTCAGGCCCAGCGCGCAGTTGATGAGGATCACGATGCCGAACTGCTCGGTGCTCATGCCGAACTGCTGGCAGATGGGCAGGAAGATCGGCGTACAGATCAGGATGGTGGCCGCCATGTCCAGGAACGTTCCCAGGATGAACAGGATGATGTTCACGCACAGGAAGATGACCCATGGCGACGTGCTCATGGACTTGAGGGCCTCGCCGGTCAGCTCGGCCACACCGTACAGGCCGATGAGGTAGCCGAACATCGACGAGATGCCGATCAGCAGCAGCACGGTGCCCGTGGTCTTGACGGCCTTGGAGGCGGCCTTGAGGAACTGCTCGCGGGTGAGCTTCTTGTAGACGAACACCGACAGCAGCAACGCCCAGATCACCGCCACCGAGGCGGACTCCGTGGCCGTGAACGCCCCCGACAAGATGCCCGCGATGATGATGACCACCACCGCCAGCCCGGGGACCGACGCCCGGAACGAGATCCACACGATCTCCCAGCCGGGGAACGTGCCCGATGGGTAGCCGCGCTTGACGGCCACCAGGTAGGCGGCTAGCAGGTTGCACACGGTCAGCAGCAGCGCAGGCACGATGCCAGCCAGGATCAGCGCGGCAATGCTCACCTTGCCGCCGGCAGCCAGCGTGAAGATGATCAGGTTGTGCGACGTGGGCATGAGCGCGCCCACCAGCGAGGCGTGCGTGGTCACGTTGACCGCGTAGTCGGCGTGGTAGCCCTCTTTCTTCATCTGCGGGATGAGCACCGCGCCCATGGCAGACACGTCGGCCACGGGCGAGCCCGAGACGCCGCCGAACAGCGTGCAGGCGAGCACGTTGCTCATGCCCAGCCCGCCGCGCACATGGCCGGCCACGCTCTTGGCGAACACCACGATGCGGTCGGCAATGCCGCCGTACATCATGATCTCGCCCGCAAAGATGAAGAACGGAATCGCCAGGAACGAGAACGGGTTCATGCCCGAAATCATCTGCTGGAAGCCCACCGCCAGCGGCAGGCCTTCGTACAGGATGGTCGCCAGTGACGACAAACCGATGGAAAAGGCCACGGGCACGCCCAGCAGCAGCAGGAGCGTGAAGGTCACGCACAGAATGGTCAACGCCATGATGGTGGAATCTTTACAGGAACGTTAGGGTGCTGGGCGGTATGCAGGGATTGCTGCGATCGACCCCGGGTCGCTGCGCATGAGGCGGGCGTTACCCAGGCCAGGGCAGCCGAGCCAGGGCCGCCCCGCCGCGAGGGCTGCGTCTCCCTGCCCGCTTGGCGCAGCCATGCGAGAGCGGGGGGAAGCGCTGAAAGCGCTCAGGGGGGTGTGCTTCATCTCAGTGCCAGGCGGGCTCGACCTCTGTGCCGCGGACCAGGGCGATGATGTGCTCGAGCGAGAACATCGCCACCAGCACACCAGCGAGCGCGGGGGGAACGTACTTGAACGCTTCGGAGATGCCGAGCGTAGGGATCTTGTAGGGCGCCACGGACTCGGCCAGCACGCCGCAGTTCCAGGCCATGACCACGCCGAAGATCAGCACCAGCACGTGGATCACGATTTCGAGTTTGTGGCGTAGCCAGTCGGGCGCGAGCACCAGGAACGATTCGAGGCCGATGTGTCCGGCATCACGCACC
This sequence comes from Acidovorax sp. LjRoot194, assembly GCF_964253015.1. Taxonomy (NCBI): domain Bacteria; kingdom Pseudomonadati; phylum Pseudomonadota; class Betaproteobacteria; order Burkholderiales; family Comamonadaceae; genus Acidovorax; species Acidovorax sp. LjRoot194. The sequence continues at coordinate 4,696,374 of NZ_CAXUQB020000001.1, forward strand.
CCCACGGCCATGCCCAGCATGGTCACGTACAGCACCAGCAGCACGGCGCTGCTTTCGGCCCAGGTGGGTGTGTTGTTGAAGATGTAGCGGCCGACGACCTGATAGAGCACGGCGCACACCAGCAGCACCAGCCCCCCGACACCCAGCTGAAGGCAGGTGCGCGCGATGAAAGCGCAGAGACGCGTATACATAAGAGACATTCAGAAGACGGAAGGAGTGACCGGCCGGGCGACCGAAGAAGGCGCCCTGCCGGCCGGTCTGGTGGGCTTATTGCACCGCGTCGATGCGCTTGACCATGTCCTGGAGCTTGGGGTCCTTCAGGAACTTGTCGTACACAGGCTTCATCGCGGTCTTGAACGCGACCTTGTCGATCTCCACGACCTGCGCGCCGCCGGCCTTCACCGTGGCCAGGGACTTTTCTTCACGTTCGTCCCAGATCTTGCGCATGAAGCCCACCGATTCCTTGGCGGCAGCGCGGATGGCCTTTTGCTCGTCGGCGCTCAGCGTGTCCCACACGCGCTTGCTGAACAACAGGATCTCGGGCGCCATCGAGTGCTCGGTCTTGTTGAAGTACTTGGCCACTTCGAAGTGGCGCGAGCTTTCGTAGCTGGGGTAGTTGTTTTCGGCAGCGTCCACCAGGCCGGTCTTGAGCGCGGTGTAGACCTCGCCGAAGGGCATGGGGGTGGCATTGGCACCCATGGCTTCGAGCAGGGACACCCACAGGTCGCTCTGCTGCACGCGCACCTTCAGGCCCTTGACGTCGGCCAGGGTCTTGATCGGCTTCTTGACGGTGTAGATCGAGCGGGCGCCGGAGTCGTAGAACGCCAGGCCCACGAAGCCTTGCGATTCGCAGTCCTTCAGGATCTCGTCGCCGATGGCGCCGTCGAGCACCTTGCGCATGTGTTCCTTGTCGCGGAACAGGAAGGGCATGGTGGGCACCATGGTGGCGGGGCAGATGTTGTTCATGGGCGCGACGTTCACGCGCGTCATGGCGATCGCACCCAGCTTGGTCTGCTCGATGGTGTCCTTCTCGATGCCGAGCGACCCCTTGGCATACACCTTGATGCTGTGCTTGCCGCCCGTGGCCTTGGACAGCGTCTCGCCCATGTGGCGCACGGCCAGCACGGTGGGGTAGTCCTCGGGGTGGATGTCCGACGAGCGGAATTCCGTGGCCTGCGCGGCCAGGCTGCCGAACAGGACGCTGGCAGCCAGTGCGACGCGGCCAAACAGATGGGGGATTTTCATGGTTGTCTCCTGGGTTGAAATGTTGTGAATTGGGGGAGAGTTCCGGGGCCTGTTGTCCTCAGGCGCTCCGATAGGGTGTTTCCGGCAACCCCGCCACGCCGGGCCGGGTGGCAAAGATGGCGCCGCCGAGCGCCACGTCGTCGCCTTGGGGCTGCCCCGGACGGATGGAGGTGATGAACAGCACGTCCAGCCCCGGGCCGCCAAAGCTGCACATCGAGGGCTTGCTGGTGGGCACGGCGATGGACCGGTCCAGGCGGCCGTCGGGCGTGAAGCGGTGCACCACGCCAGCGTCGTTGCCGCAGATCCAGTAGCAGCCGTCGGCATCCACCGCGCCGCCGTCGGGCCGGCCGGGCAGATCGCGCATGTCGACGAACAGCGAGCGTTCGCCCAGGGACCCATCGTCGTGCAATGGCAGTTGCCAGATCTGCTGCACGCTCGGGTGGCTGTCGCTCAGGTACATGGTCTTGCCGTCGGGGCTGAAGCCCAGGCCGTTCTGCGTGACCAGGCCCTGCACCTGCGGTGCCGACAGGCCGCGCTGCGCGTCCATGCGGTACAGGCTGCCCGCGGCCTGCGCCAGAGACATGTCGCGCACCATGGTGCCCGCCCAGAAGCGGCCCTGGCGGTCGCAGCGGCCGTCATTGAAGCGCATGCCGGGCTGGGGGTGGTCCACGCCGGCCAGCAGCGTGGCGGCCAGCGTGCCGCCCACTTGGGGCTGCAGGTGAAAGACGCCCGTGTCCATGCCGGCGATCAGCCCGCCGGCTGCGTGCAGCGCGATGCAGGCGGGGCGCTCGGCGGTGTCCCAGCTTTGCAGGTGCTGGTCCGCATAGGTCCAGCGGTGCAGCTGGCGGCCTTCGATGTCCACCCACCAGAGCGCCTGCTCGGCAGCGCTCCACACCGGGCTTTCGCCCACCTGGTCGCGATGGTCGGGCAGCAGCAGGTCCACGGACGGGGTCATCGGGGCGCTCATTCGAAAGGGCCGGTGCGCACGAAGGGGCCGCCCTGGTAGATCACGGCGGGGTCGGTCAGGTCAGGGTGCGGGTCGGCGGCCTCGACCTTGGCGCGGAAGGGCTCGGAGCTGTCCTGCGGGCGGTAGCCGATGTGGCGCGCCAGAGTGTTGTCCCACCAGGTGGTGGTGTTGTCACCCATGCCGTAGATGGTGCTGTGGCCCACGACCGGCGCGGTCAGGCTGGCGACCACCAAGCGCTCCAGGTCGTCGTAGCTCATCCAGGTGGCCAACATGCGGCGGTTGCGTGGCTCGGGGAACGAGGAGCCGATGCGCAGGCACACGGTCTCGATGCCGTAGCGGTCGAAATAGAAACGCGAGAGGTCTTCGCCAAACGCCTTGGACAGGCCGTACAGGCCGTCGGGGCGGGCCGGGTCTGCCAGGCCCACGACTTCGTCCTGGCGATAGAAGCCGGTGACGTGGTTTGAGCTGGCGAACACCACGCGCTTGACGCCATGCTTGCGCGCGGCTTCGTACAGGTTGTATGCGCCGACGATGTTGGCCTGAAGGATCAGGTCCCAGGGCTGTTCGGTGGACACGCCACCCAGGTGGATCACGGCGTCCACGCCTTCCAGCAGGCTGAGCACGGCGCCGGCATCTTCCAGCCGAGCGGGGCGCACTTCCTCGCCCTCGGCCTCTGCGCCCAGGTCCGCGATGTCCGACAGGCGCAGCGTGGTGCAATACGCCGACAGCCGCGTGCGCAGCTCTTTGCCCAACCCCCCGGCGGCGCCCGTCAGAAGCAAGCGTTGAAAACGGATCGGCGTCGGATGGCAAGGCATGGCGGTTACAAAGGCAGAGGTTCTTGGTACAGTGACAACACTCTTGCTATACGTCATCAGTTGTCGTACAACAAAGAAAGAGCAATGTACCGCTTCTGCCCCACGAGGCCACATAGGGATAACACCAAGAAATGAACACCGTTACCGAGCTTCGCCGCAAGCCCCGCACCCTGGCCCTGGAGCTGGTCGAATCCCTGGGCGACCGCATCCGCGACGGCCGCCTGGCCCTGGGCGACAAGCTGCCGACCGAAGCCGCGATCATGACGGAGTTCAGCGTGAGCCGCACCGTGGTGCGCGAGGCGATTTCCAAGCTCCAGGCTTCGGGCCTGGTGGAGACGCGCCACGGTATCGGCACCTTCGTTCTGGGGCTGGGCCAGGCGCCCGGCTTCAAGATCACGCCCGACCAGTTCAGCACGCTGCGCGACGTGATCGCCGTGCTGGAGCTGCGCATCGGCGTGGAGACCGAGGCGGCGGCCCTGGCCGCCCAGCGGCGCTCCGAGGGCAACCTCAAGGCCATGCGCGAAGCGCTTGATGCCGTGGCCGCCGCGGTAGAGGCAGGCCGCGACGCGGTGGCGTCGGACTTCCAGTTCCACCTGGAGATCGCACGCGCCACGCACAACAGCCACTTCGCGGAACTCATGGGCACGCTGGGCAGCATGATCATTCCACGCGCGCGGCTGGACTCGGTGGACGGCGTGAGCAACGAGCGCAGCCAGTACCTGCGGCGCGTGAACGGCGAGCACGAAAGCATTTACGACGCCATCGTGGCGCAGGACCCGGACGCCGCCCGCGCCGCCATGCGCACCCACCTGGCCAACAGCCGTGAACGCCGCCGGCGCGCACAGGCCGAGGCCAGCTGAACGCCCCCGCCACTGGCAGGCACAGTCTCGGCGCCTAAGTAGTTACCCTGGCAAAAGTATGTGCACATTGTTGTACGATGACATACAACATGTTTTTCCCTGGGTGCGTCGGCCTTGGCCGCCGTACCACCGCGGCGCTTGCGGCACGGTGCCGAATCTAAGTGCCACGACGTCCACAGCCCGGAGGGCTTGAGGACTTGTCGCCCCCCATCCATCCACCTCACTCACTCCCACCACAGCCATGCATGCAAACCTGATTGGCGGCACCTGGACCGAAGGCGCCCGCAACTACCGCAACACCAACCCGTCGGACACGCGCGATGTGATCGGCGACTACGCCGTGGCCAGCCGCGAGCAGGCGCTGGAGGCCGTGTCGGCAGCCCACGCGGCCTTCCCGGCATGGAGCGTGTCCACGCCCCAGCAGCGCTTCGACATCCTGGACGCGGTGGGCAACGAGATCATCGCCCGCAAGGCCGAGCTCGGCGACCTGCTGGCCCGCGAAGAAGGCAAGACACTGCCCGAGGCGATCGGCGAAGTGGGCCGCGCGGCCGCCATCTTCAAGTTCTTCGCCGGCGAGGCGCTGCGCCCTGGCGGCGAGCTGGTGCCTTCGGTGCGCCCCGGCGTGGGCATCGAGATCACGCGCGAACCCCTGGGCGTGATCGGCATCATCACGCCGTGGAACTTCCCCATCGCCATCCCCGCCTGGAAGATCGCCCCGGCCCTGGCCTACGGCAACTGCGTGGTGTTCAAGCCCGCCGAAGTGGTGCCCGGCTCCGCCTGGGCGCTGGCCGACATCCTGCACCGCGCAGGCCTGCCGGCCGGCGTGTTCAACCTGGTGATGGGCCGCGGCTCGGACGTGGGCCAGGTGCTGCTGGAAGACGAGCGCATCGCGGGCGTGAGCTTCACCGGATCGGTGGGCACGGGCCAGCGCGTGGCCGCCGCCTGCGTGCCGCGCGGCGCCAAGGTGCAGCTGGAGATGGGCGGCAAGAACCCCTTCGTGGTGCTGGACGACGCCGACCTGGGCGTGGCCGTGGGCGCTGCCGTGAACAGCGGCTTCTTCTCCACCGGCCAGCGCTGCACCGCCAGCAGCCGCGTGATCGTGACCGAGGGCATCCACGACCGCTTCGTGGCCGCCATGATCGAGAAGATGAAGACCCTGAAGGTGGACGACGCCCGCAAGGCCGGCACCGACATCGGCCCCGTGGTGGACGACCGCCAGCTGGCGCAGGACCTGGAATACATCGGCATCGGCCAGCAGGAAGGCGCCAAGCTCGCCTTTGGCGGCGAAGCCCTGGAGAAGAACGCAGACGGCGCGCCCGGCTTCTACCTGCGCCCCGCCCTGTTCACCGAGACCACGCCCGGCATGCGCATCAACCGCGAAGAAATCTTCGGCCCCGTGGTGAGCGTGCAGCGCGTGAAGAACTACGACGAAGCGCTGGCCCTGGCCAACGACACGCAGTTCGGCCTGGCCAGCGGCATCGCCACCACCAGCCTCAAGCACGCCACGCACTTCAAGCGCCACGCCCAGGCCGGCATGGTGATGGTGAACCTGCCCACGGCCGGCGTGGACTACCACGTGCCGTTCGGCGGCCGCAAGAGCAGCAGCTACGGCCCGCGCGAGCAAGGCCGCTACGCCGCGGAGTTCTACACCACCGTGAAGACGGCCTACACCCAGGCCTGACCAGCCCGCACCGCGCCAGCCGCACCCTGCATGGGTACGGCTGCCTGCCCCCCCCGCAACCCCGCCACGGCACTCTGCCTTGGCGGGGTTTCTTTTTGGGCGGGGAGCGATGGCCGCCCCAATCGTTACGCATTGCAACGGTGGGCCGCGGGCCCCGAATGGGCCGCAGGCCGCCCGTATGATCCTGCCCGGACCAGATTCACACAACCAACAGGGCGAGGGGCGCGGGATCCGTATGGCATTCACGATGGAAGGCGTGGTGGCGCTGGCGCCCGACGACGCGTCGGCCAAGGCCGCCAAAGGCCTGGTCTCCCCCGCCAAATGGCCCCTGCTGGGCGCCGACGACAAAGCCGTCTGGGGCGAATGCCAGGGCAGTGGCTCCAAGCCCTACCAGACGCAGGTGGACCTGAACGGCCCCGCCTTCCGCTGCAGTTGCCCGAGCCGCAAGTTTCCGTGCAAGCACGGGCTGGCGCTGCTCATGATCCAGGCGCAGAACCCCCAACTCTTCCAGGCCACACCGCCGCCCGCGTGGGTGAGCGAATGGCTCGGCTCGCGCGCCGACAAGGCGCAGCAAAAGGAAGTGCGCCAAGCCGAGAAGGCCGCCGCCCCCGTGGACGAACAGGCGCAGGCCAAACGCGAAGCCCAGCGCTGGCAGCGCATGGAAACCGCCGCGCAGGAACTGCAGCGCTGGCTGTGCGACCAGGTGAGCCGCGGGCTCGGGTCGCTGAACGCCGAGGTGCTGCAGACCTGGCAGACCATGGCCGCGCGCATGGTGGATGCGCAGGCCCCGGGCCTGGGCGTGCGCATCCGCGAAGCCGCCGCCGGCATCCGTGACGGCGAAGACTGGCCCGAGCGCACGCTGGCGCGCCTGGGCCTCATGCAGCTGGCCTGCGAAGCCCTGCAGCGCCGCGCCAGCCTGCCGCCGGCCCTGCAGGCCGAGCTGCGCGCCATGCTGGGCTGGCCGCACGACAAGGCCGAGGTGCTGGAGCACGGCGAGCGCGTGGACGACCACTGGACCGTGCTGGGCGTGGTGGCCCAGGACCGCGACGACAAGCTCACCGAACGCCGCGTATGGCTGCACGGCGCCCGCAGCCAGCGCCGCGCGCTGCTGTGGGACCACGCCTTCGGCGGCCGGGGTTTCGAGCACTCCTTCTTCGCCGGGACGGGTGTCAGCGCCACGCTGGCCTTCTTCCCCGGCACGGCGGACCTGCGCGCGCAGGTGGTGGACCAGGCAGGCCCTCCGGCCGCCCCGCAGTGGCCCGATGCCGGCACGGCGCACGAATGGGACGGCGTGGCGCGCCGCATCGCCGCCAGCCCCTGGGTGTTCAGCCATCCGGTGGTGATGCACCACGCCGTACCGTTGCTGCGCGACAGCCAGCCGTACCTGCATGCCGACGGGCATCTGCTGCCCCTGGCCGTGGGCGACGCCGACCTGTGGACCCTGCTGGCCGCGACCGGCGGGCACGCGGTGCACCTGGCCTGCGAATGGGACGGCAGCAGCCTGGTGCCGATGACCGCGTGGGAGAGCGCTCCGCCCCAACACCAGGCCGAAGCCCCGGCGCCGTCGCCCCTGTGGCAAAGGAGTGCCGCATGAGCGCCGCATGGACCCCGCTGCTGGCCACCGCGATGGTGGGCACCGAGCGCCAGAGCAGCGCGCAGCCGCACTGGCCCGGCGCCATCGGCCAGTCCATCGACGACGCGATGGCGCAGGCGGCGGATGCACCCACGGCCCTGCTGCGCGCCTCGGGCATGCTGGCGGCCTGCAGCCTGGCGGGGCTGCAGGGCGTGCCCAGCACCCTGCCCGCATCGGCCACCCAGGCAGGGCCCGACACGCGGCCCGCGCTGCAGGCCTGGCCTGACGGCCAGCTGCCGCACCTGATCACCTGGGCGTTGCAGGAGGGGCCGCCCCGGCTGCACCACCAGATCTGCCTGGCGCTGGCCGGGGCGGGGTACCGGCTGCCGCCGCGCCTGTTGCCCGCAGCCCTGGACCTGGGGCGCCGCTCCGTCGCGCTGCGGCCCGTGCTGGCGCCGGTGCTGGGCGAGCGGGGCCGGTGGCTGGCCAGCCAGCGCGAGGACTGGCGCTACGCCGTGGGCGTGAGCGCGTCGGCCCCCGAAGAAACGCGCTGGACCGACGGCAGCCTGGAACAGCGGCGCGCCTTCCTGGCCGCCGAGCGCGCCACGCAGCCCGAGCAGGCCCGCCAGCGGCTCGCGCAGGCGCTGGCCGAGCTGGGCGCCAAAGAGCGCGCCGACCTGGTGGGCGTGCTGGCCGACCAGCTCTCGCTGCAGGACGAGCCGCTGCTCGACGGCCTGCGCACCGACCGCAGCCGCGAGGTGCGCGCCAGCGCGCTGGAGTTGCTGCTGCGCCTGCCCGAGGCCGCCCATCCCCGGCGCGCTGCAGACCGCATGGCCCCGCTGATGCGCCACGAACGCGCGCTGCTGCGCAAGCGCTGGGTCATCGATGCGCCCGAGGCCGTGGGCGCCGACTGGAAAGCCGACAACCTGGACACGCCCCGCCCCCAGCACGAGGCGCTCGGCGAACGTGCCTGGTGGCTGTACCAGCTGGTGCGCCAGGTGCCGCTGGACTGGTGGAGCATGCACACCAGCCTGTCCGCCAGCGAGCTGATCGAGTGGGCCCGGGGCACCGACTGGGCGCAGTCGCTGCTGCGCGGCTGGCGCGACGTGCTGCTCGCAGCGCCGCAGACCGACTGGGCCCAGGCCTTCATCGACACCGGCGCTGCCCACCAGCTGCGCACCGACGTGGCGGCCATCCTGGCGCTGCTGCCCCGCGCCGCACGTGAAAAGATCTGGCAGCAGCGGCTGGACAAGGAGGGCGTGACGGTGCAGCTGTACACCCTTGCGCCGCAGATGCTGGCGGCCTGCCCGCCTGCGGACACCTTGTCGGCCCCGCTGTCCGCGGCGCTGGCAGCCATCCTGCTGCAGCGGGCCCGCCAGGGCACGCTGAGGGACGACTACGGGCTGCGCTCGGACCTGGCGGAGCTGGCCTGCGCGCTGCACCCCGATGTATTGCCCGCGCTGGCCCAGTGGCCGCGCCATGCCGACGAGACCCCTTCCTTTGCCACCGTGGTGCATGACGTGATGCAGGTCATCGCCACACGCCGCGCCCTTCAACCCCTGTCCACGACACCCACCACCCACGCCACGCCATGAGCTCCACACCTTCTTCCGTCATGCGCCAGCACGCCGAGCACCAGTTCGCCGAAGAACTGGCGGAACTGAAAAAGCACGACCAGCGCCAGCGCCCGGACAACTGGGCCCTGTCGCCCTGGGCCGTGGTGCAGTACCTCATGGGCGCCACGCTCGCCAACGGTTTTCAGGTGAGCGCCAAGTACATCGGCAATGCGCGCCTGATGGAGGTCGCCGTGGCCACGCTGGCCACGGACCGGGGCCTGCTGCTGTACGGCGTGCCGGGCACGGCCAAGTCCTGGGTGTCCGAGCATTTGTCGGCCGCGATCAGCGGCGACTCCACCCTGCTCATCCAGGGCACGGCGGGCACCAGCGAAGAGCAGCTGCGCTACGGCTGGAACTACGCCCAACTGCTGGCCCATGGCCCGTCGGAAAAGGCCCTGGTGCCCAGCCCGTTGATGCAGGCCATGCGCGCGGGCAAGATCGCGCGCATCGAAGAGCTCACGCGCATCCCGGCCGACGTGCAGGACAGCCTCATCACCGTGCTGTCCGAAAAGACCCTGCCCATCCCGGAGCTGGGCAGCGAGGTGCAGGCCGTGCGCGGCTTCAGCATCATCGCCACCGCCAACAACCGCGACAAGGGCGTGAACGAGCTGTCGGCTGCGCTCAAGCGCCGCTTCAACACCGTGGTGCTGCCCGTGCCCGGCAATGAGAACGACGAGGTCGCCATTGTGGTCAAGCGCGTGGCCGAGATGGGCCGCGCGCTGCAGCTGCCCGCCGAGCCCCCAGCGCTGAAGGAAGTGCGGCGCATCGTGCAGATCTTCCGCGAGCTGCGCAACGGCAAGACGGAGGACGGCAAGACGCAGATCAAGTCCCCGTCTTCCACGCTGTCCACCGCCGAGGCCATCTCGGTGATCAACAACGGCATGGCGCTGGCGGGGCATTTCGGCGACGGCACGCTGAGCCCGCTGGACGTGGCCTCGGGCCTGATCGGCGCCGTGGTCAAGGACCCGGTGCAGGACCAGGTGGTCTGGAACGAATACCTGGAAACCGTGGTGAAGGAACGCGCCGACTGGAAGGACCTGTACCGCGCCTTCCGCGAAATGGCATGACACAGCCCCCTTGCGCCAGTTGCGCCCATTGCACCACCTGTGCCGGCGGGCTGTGCGCCGTGCCGTGCACCGTGAACCACTGACATGAGCGAACCCCACTACTTCGGCGTGCGCCACCACGGCCCCGGCTGTGCGCGCAGCCTGGTGCGCGCGTTCGAGGCGCTGCGCCCCGACTGCGTGCTGATCGAAGGCCCCCCCGAAGGCGACGCGCTGCTGCCGCTGATGGTGCATGCCGACATGAAGCCGCCGGTGGCCCTGCTCAGCCACGCACCCGACGAAAAAGGCCTGGCGGTGTACCACCCCTTCGCCGTGTTCTCGCCGGAGTGGCAGGCCGCCCTGTGGGCGGTGCAGGCCCAGGTGCCGGTGCGCTTCATCGACCTGCCGGTGGCGCACAGCCTGGGCATCGAGAAAGCGCGTGCGGACGCCGAAAAGGCAGAACAAGCCGACCAGGCGGAACCAGCGGCCGGGAGCGATGCGGAAACCATGCAGGCAGAGCCCGGCAAGGCAGCCGATCCTGTCGCCACAGACGCCACCGAAGAGCCCGTAACTGCAGCCACCCCCACCCATCCGGGCGACGCAGATGCCGACACACCGGACAGCCCCGCAACCGATGCGGACCTGGACCCGCAAGCCGACGCAGAAGACGCACGCGGCGACCCGCTGACCTGGCTGGCGCAGGCCGCAGGCTATGCCGACGGCGAAGCCTGGTGGAACCACATGGTCGAGGAACGCGGCGACGGCGAAGAGCTGTTCGCCGCCATCTCCGAAGCCATGCTGGCGCTGCGCAGCGAGTGGGGCGAGCGCCACCGCAGCCCCGAGGAAGCGCAGCGTGAAGCCTTGCGCGAGGCGCACATGCGCCAGTGCATCCGCGCGGCGCAGAAAGAAGGCTTCGAGCGCATCGCCGTGGTCTGCGGCGCCTGGCACCTGGGGGGCCTGCAGGCCAAGGCCACGGCCAAGGCAGACCAGGCACTGCTCAAGGGCCTGCCCAAGGTCAAGGTGCAGAGCACCTGGGTGCCGTGGACCTACCGCCACCTGGCCCGCGCCAGCGGCTATGGCGCCGGCATCCACGCTCCCGGCTGGTACGAGCACCTGTGGACCAGCCACCAGAGCACGCAGCCGCGCGCCATCGGCTGGCTGGCCCGTGTGGCGCGGCTGATGCGCGAGCGCGACCTGGACTGCTCGTCCGCCCACCTGATCGAGGCCGCGCGGCTGGCCGACACCCTGGCCGCGCTGCGCGAGCGGCCCGCCCCGGGGTTGGAAGAGCTGCACGAGGCCAGCCGCACCGTGCTCACGCTGGGCGACGAGTCGGTGCTGCACTTCATCCACGATGCGCTGGTGGTGGGCGACCGCCTGGGCGCCGTGCCGCCCGACGTGCCCATGGTGCCGCTGCAGCGCGATGTGGAGCAGGCCCAGAAGAGCCTGCGCCTGAAGCCCGAGGCCACGCACAAGACGCTGGACCTGGACCTGCGCAACGCCAACGACCTGGCGCGCAGCCACCTGCTGCACCGCCTGAACCTGCTGGACGTGCCCTGGGGCACGCTGGCCCGTGTGGGGCGCTCGTCGCGCGGCACCTTCCACGAGGTGTGGAACCTGCAGTGGCAGCCCGAGTTCGTGCTGCGCCTCATCGAGGCCAGCCAGTGGGGACAGACACTGGCGCAGGCCGCCACGGCGCGCGTGACCGACGAGTCCGCCCGCGCCGAGAGCCTGGGCGAGCTGTCGTCCCTGGTGGACCGCGTGCTGCTGGCCGACCTGGACACGGCCGTGGCCGCCGCCACGCGCGCGCTGGAAAACCGCGCGGCGCTCACCGGCGATGCGCTGCAGCTGCTGGCCGCGCTGCCGCCGCTGTCCAACGTTTTCCGCTACGGCAATGTGCGGCAGACCGACGCCACGCTGGTCAGCCATGTGCTGGACAGCCTCATCGTGCGCGCGGCCATCAGCCTGCCACTGGCCTGCAGCGCCATCGACGACGACGCCGCCGACCAGCTGCGCGAAAAGCTCCTGGGCGCCCACGCGGCCATCGCACTGCGGCAATCGCCTGAGCAGACCGAGCAGTGGCAGCGTGCGCTGGCCCAGGTGGCTCAGCAGCACCAGAGCGCGCACGAGCTGCTGCAGGGCGTGGCGGTGCGGCTGCTGCTCGACGATGGCGTCTGGTCGGCAGACCAGGTCGGACCCGCGCTGTCGCTGCACCTGTCGGCGGGCGCGGAGCCCGGCAAGGCGGCGGCGTGGCTGGATGGTTTTCTCAACCGCAACGCCGTGGTGCTGCTGCACGATGCCAACGTGTGGCAGTTGGTGGACCAGTGGCTCTCCAGCCTGAATGAAGAACACTTCGTGCGGGTGCTGCCGCTGGTGCGCCGCACGTTCTCGGCGTTCGGCCCGAGCGAGCGGCGCGACCTGGGGCAGCGAGCGAGCCAGGGCGCGCGCACCGCCGCCGCACCGCTGGCCGCCCCCGCATGGGACGAAACCCGCGCGGCCCTGCCGCTGCCGCTGCTGCGCGAACTGATGGGACTGACGGCATGACGACAACCCCGAACCCCACGCCGGCCGCCCAGGCAACGCCATCGGCACCGGCGGCGGACACCGCGCCCACGCCGCTCACCCACGAAGAACGCCTGCGCCGCTGGCGCCTGGTGCTGGGCAGCGAAGCGGCACAAAGCTGCGGCCCCCTGACGGGCCCTGCCGTGGAGATCGACCAGGCCCTGGCGGCGCTGTACGAGGCCGATGGCCCGGGCGGCCTGCAGTCGCGCGAGCGGCGCGGGGGCCGGGGCGCCTCGTCGCCCAGCGTGGCCCGCTGGCTGGGCGACATCCGCAAGTACTTCCCCAGTTCGGTGGTGCAGGTGATGCAGCGCGACGCCATGGAGCGCCTGAACATGCGCGACATGCTGCTGCAGCCCGAGATGCTGGAGACCGTGCAGCCCGACGTGCACCTGGTGGCCAACCTGCTGGCGCTGTCGCACGTGATTCCGGCCGGCACCAAGGACACCGCCCGCATGGTGGTGCGCCGCGTGGTGGACGACCTGATGAAGCGGCTGGAGGACCCCATGCGCTCGGCCGTGAGCGGCGCGCTGGACCGCAGCCAGCGCAACCGCCGCCCGCGCCACTCGGAGATCGACTGGCAGCGCACCATCCGCGCCAACCTCAAGCACTGGCAGCCCGACTACCGCACCGTGGTGCCCGAGACGCTGATCGGCTACGGCCGCAAGGCCCGGCGCCCGCAGCGCGAGGTGGTGCTGTGCATCGACCAGAGCGGCTCCATGGCCAACTCGGTGGTGTACTCCAGCATCTTCGGTGCAGTGCTGGCCAGCCTGCCGGCCGTATCCACCAAGCTCGTGGTGTTCGACACAGCGGTGGTGGACCTGACCGAAAAGCTCGACGACCCGGTGGACGTGCTGTTCGGCGTGCAGCTGGGCGGCGGCACCGACATCAACGGCGCGGTGGCGTACTGCCAGTCCCTCATCAAGGAGCCGCGCAACAGCATCTTCGTGCTGATCTCCGATTTGTACGAAGGCGGCGTCGAGGCCAACCTGCTGCGCCGCGCCGCGGAGCTGGTGGACAGCGGCGTGCAGTTCATCACCCTGCTGGCGCTCAGCGATGAAGGCGCGCCCGCCTACGACCACGCGCTGGCGGCCAAACTGGCCGCGCTGGGCGTGCCCTCGTTCGCGTGCACGCCCGACGCCTTTCCGCAGCTGATGGCCGCGGCGATCCGGCGCGACGACATCAACGCGTGGGCGGCGACCCAGGGCATGGTGACGAGCGCCAAGGCGCGGTGAGTGCGCCTTGCAGACTGCAGGAGCAACGCCAGCGCCCCCCAGTCTGCGGCGCCCAACGCACGGGCAGCAGGGCCAGTTACCGCCAGCGCCACAGAGGTTACGGCACGGTGTTCGCTCCTGAAGACTATCGATCCAAACGACCTCCCGCCGCTTGATGGATCAGCGCCAATAGCTATATTTTTTATAGCACATCGCATTGAGATCATCGAGAGGCGCGCACGCCGCCTGCAGTGCCTCGCCCGGCGATCCGGGGCATGCGCGGTTATCATCGCGCCCCATGACCGCCACCCGACGAACCTTCTCTGCGCTGCGCCTGTGGGTGCTCGCATGGTTCGTGGCGTCGATGGGCATGGCCGTGGCGACCCCGTTCGTCAACCCGCAGACCATCGAAGTGATCTGCTCGGGCGCCGGCACCATCAAGCTTTTGGTGCAGACCGACGACGGCACGGTGGAGATGGCCGCCACCCCCATGGACTGCCCACTGTGCGCCACGCCGGCTGCACCACCGCCGGCTGCGGTGACCCTTCCGCTCCCCTACCACCCGCTGGCCCATGCGCTGCAGCCGGTGGAGGCCGCCCGCATTGCGGCGGCCACGGCAGCGCCGCTGCCGGCCCGCGGCCCGCCCGCACGCTCGTGAGCTGACACGCCTTCGCAGCGCCGCGTTCCTGGTGGGACGGCACTGCATCCCTGTCCGTACCAACGCGCCAGCGCATCCTGTGGGGTGGGCTGCGCGGTTCATTCCGAGCGTTTTTTTCATGTCCCGTACCTCCCCCCGCCGCACTGCGGCCACCCGCGCCTGCGCGCCCCGTTTCGCTGACAGCGCCTGCCTGCAGCCCGTAGGCCGCTCATTGACCCTGTCGCCCTCGCCCATCTACAGCGGCGTCCTGGCCCTGCTGGCGCTGGGCCCGCTGGCAGCAGCCCAGGCGCAAGACGCCACGCCGACACCCACGCTGCAGAGCGTGACCGTGGCCGAGCCCGCTGCATCGGCTGGCGGCAAGCTGCAGCTCGACACCCCCACCGAGACCGGCAGCCGCCTGGGCCTCACGGCGCGCGAGACCCCGGCCGCCGTCACCGTGGTGGACCGCGCCACCATCGACGCGCGCGGCGCGCAGGACACGCAAGAGATCCTGCGGGGCATCCCGGGCGTCACCGCCCACAACGCACCCGGCTCCATGGCCGCCAACTACCGGGGCTTCACGGCCAACTCGGTGGCGCAGCTGTACAACGGCATCAACCCACAGTACGGCAGCGCCACGCGCGCGGTGGACAGCTGGATCTACGACCGGGTTGAGGCCATCGGCGGGGCGTCGAGCTTTTTGTTCGGCGCGGGCGGCGTGGGCGGCTCGATCAACTACATCACCAAGACGGCCGATCGCAGCGACTTCGCCGAAGGCCAGGTGCGCCTGGGCTCCTACGGGCACAAGGAGGTGTCCGTGGGCCTGAACCGGCGCATCGCCGCAAGCACCGATGGCACCGGCCCGGCGCACTTCGCACGCATCGACCTGAACCACCGCGACGCCGGCAGCTGGACGCACGGCACAAAAACCCAGGCCACACAGCTAGCCACCTCGCTGCTGTCGGACCTGGGCGGCGGCTTCACCCACACGCTGGCCTACGAGTACCAGAAGGACCATGTGGACCGCCCCTCCTGGGGCACGCCCGTGCTCAACCCCGCCGTGGGCGCGCTGCGCATCGACCGGGCCACGCGCTTTGCGAACTACAACAGCGCCGACGGCATGTACGGGCACCGCGTGCAGTGGCTGCGCTCGGTGTCGCAGTGGCGCGTGTCGGACGCACTGCAGTTCACGAATACACTGTACTCGTACGACGCGCTGCGCGACTACCGCAACGTGGAGATCTACACCTTCAACGCGGCCAACACGGCCGTCGTGCGCACCTCGCCCTACCTGCAGCGCCACGACCAGCAACTGGTGGGCAACCGGCTGGAGGGCACCCACCAGGGCCAGCTCGCGGGCCGCCGAAGCGACTGGGCCTTTGGCCTCGACGTGAGCGTGAACAAGCAGACGCGCTTTCCGCTGGGCCCTTCGGTCACGGTGAGCACGGTCAACCCCTACCAGTTCTCGACCGAGAACTTCTTCGACATCCCCGGCATGTCGCCGGTACTGAGCGCCGACAAGGACAACAAGGCCACCACCACCGCGCTGTACATCGAGAACCGCACGGCCGTGGTGCCGGGCGTGAACCTCGTCAGCGCGCTGCGGCACGAGCGCATCGGGCTCGACCTGGTCAACCGCCGCGCCGTCACGGCCGCCGCGCCCGCCACGTTCAGCCGCAGCTACAGCCCCACCACCGGCCGCCTGGGCGTGGTGTGGGACATCGCGCCCGGCGCCAACCTGTACGCCCAGGCCTCCAACGCGGCCGACCCGCCCTCGGGCTCGCTGGCATCGGCCTCGTTCGCCGACGTGCGCAACAACAGCGAGCTGACCACCGGCCGCCAGGTCGAGGTGGGCAGCAAGTGGGACTTCTGGGACGGCAAGGGCAGCGCCACGGTGGCGGCCTTCGAGATCCGCCGCAAGAACATCGCCACGCAAGACACGGCCAACCCCAACCTCATGGTGCTGGTGGGCGAGCAATCGTCCAAAGGCATCGAGCTGGCGGCCGGCGTGCGCCCCAGCGCGCAGTGGCAGCTGCAAGGCAACCTGTCGCTCACCCGCGCACGCTACGAGCACTTCGTGCAGGGCGGCGTCTCGCGCGCGGGCAACGTGCCGGCCCTGGTGCCGCAGGCCGTGGCCAACCTGTGGGCGTCGTATGCCGTCACGCCCGCCATCACGGCCAGCGCCGGGGTGCGCCATGTGGGCAAGGTGTATGGCAACGCGGCCAACACCAAGTTCTGGCCCTCGTACACGCTGCTGGACCTGGGCCTGGCGTGGAAGGTCAGCCCCACCACCACCCTCACCGGCCGCATCCGCAACGCCACCGACCGCATCTACGCCGCCGAAACGCGCGACCAGGTGTACCTGGGCGCGCCCCGCACGCTGGACGTGACGCTGCACACCGCCTTCTGACGCAGGGAGCCCACGCACATGCTGCATGCCAAGCGTTGGCTGTATCTGGTTCACCGGTGGCTGGGCGTGCTGCTGTGCGCCTTCTTCGCCATGTGGTTCGTCTCGGGCGTGGTGATGATGTACGTGGGCTACCCCAAGCTCACGCAGGCCGAGCGGCTGGCGCACCTGCCGCCGCTGCGCCCTGCCACGCAGGGGCCCGACCGCGTGCTGGAGCCTGCCGAGGCGCTGCAGCGCGCGGGCATCACCGGCCCGTTGCAGGACCTGCGGCTGGCCGTGGCGAGCGCTGGCCGCGCCGTGTACCTGGTGGTGCCGGCGACGGCGCAGGCATCGCCAACAGCCCCCGCGTCAAAGGCCGCATTCCCGCGCAGGCCGCCGGCCCCGGCTGTCATCGACGCCATCACCGGCGCCGTGCTGCAGCAGGTGGATGCACAGCACGCCGTCGCTTCCGCGAGCGCCTTTGCACAGGGCGCTGCAGGCTCCATCCAGCACCTGGGCACGGTGGACGAAGATGCGTTCACCCACTCCCGCGCCCTGGACGTGCACCGCCCGCTGCACCGCCTGCACCTGGGCGACGCGGTCGGCACCGTCGTCTACGTATCGGGCACCACCGGCGAGGTGGTGCGCGACGCCACGCTGCAGGAGCGCGTGTGGAACTACGCAGGCGCCTGGATCCACTGGCTGTACCCGCTGCGGGGCAATGTGTTCAACCCCTACTGGACGGACATCGTCAACTGGCTGTCCATCGCAGGCATCGTGCTGACAGTGACGGGCACCGTGGTGGGCGTGATGCGCTGGCGCTTTGCGGGCCGCTACAAGACCGGTGCACGCACGCCGTACCGCGGCTTCATGATGCGCTGGCACCATGTGTTCGGCCTGGTGTTTGCGCTCGTCACCTTCACCTGGATCTTCAGCGGCCTCATGTCCATGAACCCCTGGAAGATCTTCGACAGCGGCGCCGCCCCGCTGCGCACCGAGGCGATGCACGGCGGCCCCCTGGTGCTGCCCGCGCCCGCCGCCAGCGTGCCCGCGCTCTTGGCCGCCGCATCGCCCAACACCCGCGAGCTGCGCTGGACGCAGACCGCCGGCCACGCCCTGGTACAGGCACACAGCCCCACCGGCGCGCCCCTGGTACTGCACGCGGGCACAGGCGCCCCCCACGCCTGGCAGCCCGGCGCACTGGCCCACGCCGCCGCCCAACTGCTGCCCTACCCGGTGGTGCGCACCGACACCCTGCAGGCCTACGACCTGCACTACTACGACCGCGCCGCCCACACCATGACCGGCGGCGGCGACAAGCCACTGCCTGTGCTTCGCGTGGTGTTCGACGACCCCCATGCCACCTGGGTCCACATCGACCCGCACACCGGCGCAGTGCTGGGCCGCACCGACACCCACCGCCGCACCAGCCGCTGGCTGTTTGCCATGCTGCACAGCTGGGACTGGCTGCCTTTGCTGGAGCGCAGGCCCCTGTGGGATGTGGTGCTGATCGTGCTGAGCCTGGGCGGTGCGGTGATGAGCGTGACCGGGGTGGTGATCGGGTGGCGCAGGCTGGGGTTGAAGCTGCGCGGCGGCTAGCGTGATGGGCTCGACAGACCGCTTGCAGCGCCATGACCTCGCGCTCTGCGTAGGCCGGCGTCATCCTCTTTCGCTGCACCTCGCTAAATGCCTTCTGCGCTGCGCAAGTAGTGGTGATTGAAACCCTGATGTCGTCATACGGACCACATGGCCCCTTCGATGAAAAATTTCTTCCAATTGCTATCAGGGCGCACTTTCTAGCCTTTTTAGACCTCGTTGCATCAACCGATGCTGCATCGTCACCAGCTACGTTGGAACCGCTCCCACAGATGATGGAATGGCCCAAGTTCGGTGCTACCCGCACCAACCGACCAATTCGCAACGTGGGATGAAAATGGGAGCAACAGCACAACAAAGGATCACTGGCGCTGTGGGAGATGCAGGCCTGAATAAGCCAACTGACGTGATAGCCATACAGCGCCTTCTCAACGGGCACTTGGCGAGAGATAACGGCAGCAGGCAGCTGGCGGTGGATGGAAAGATGTCGACCGAACTCCTTGAAGCCATAACGTCGTTCCAAATAGCTGGCGACATCGCTGCCATACGGCCCGGCCGCGTTGAACCGGGGAGCCCTACGCTGTGGATGCTCAATCAGAGACCGGACGCTTTTGGATACGAGCGAAGGCGGATGCGGCTGAAGATGTCACTCACCATGACAGAGCCTCAACAGAGCATTGAGGTTTTTGTATTTGACGCCATCATGAGCAGCCCTGGGTCGCAGTTCGGACATGCCGCAATCGACATTGACGGCACTACCTACTCCCGTGCGCACACAAAATATGCAAAGCTTGGGCGCGACGACTACATCACAAGCAACTTGACGCGGGTGAAACGCGATGTGGTGTCACTGACTCTGCGTGTCACTCGCCAGGAAAAAGCGATCATCAAGGCCGAGCTGGACAAGCGTGTTGCAGCTCAAGCGCCTTACGACATCGCGGTCAATAGTTGTTCCACCAATGTGGCAGACGTTCTGGAAAAGGTCGGCATACTGGCCCATGACCCACGCTTTCAACTGATGCCATCCAGCACAAAATTGGTGACCCCCAAGGAGCTGCTGATTATTCTTTCCCGCTCGGATCGGTTGATCAAGCGCACTAACTATTCAAAATCGAAATGACCAGGGTTTTGCAAATGGCGATGCTGTCATGCCTGTCTATCTTGTGTGCCTGCACCGACCCGCCACAGCCGCCTCAGGGCCGTTGGGAGGCCACTGGCCCGGTCAATTTCTATGCCGAAAGCGACGACAGGTTCACCGTGAAATTCCATTTGGCCAAGGGTGATGTCTGTGCCATAAGTCCAGACGTTAAGGTGACCAAATCCTTGGGCTACCAGAAAGTGGTTTGCCCGCAGGGTGATGGATGGATCATCAACGACTATCCATTCAGGAAGCTGGATTAGTCTCTGACGACCTGAAGATTGCGTGCGCGATTACCAGGGCTCGAATTGCTGTGGAAAGGTTACGAAAGCGCACAGCGCCGACCTACCCACTCATCAGCGGCTGCGCAGCGTGCGGCTCAGCAAAATCACCGGCACCAAACCCACGGCCACCAGCGCCAGCGACGGCAGCGCCGCCTCGCCCAGGCGCTCGTCGCGCGCCAGCTGGTAGGCCACCACGGCCAGCGTGTCGCTGTTGAAGGGCCGCAGCACCATGGTGGCGGGCAGCTCCTTCATCACATCCACGAACACCAGCAGCGCCGCCGCGGCGGTGGAGCGCTTGAGCAGCGGCCAGTGCACCTGCGACAGCAGCCGCGCGCTGCCCGCGCCCAGCATGCGGGCCGAGGCATCGAGGTTGGGGGGGATGCGCGCATAGCCGCTTTGCATGGACTGCAACGCCACAGCGCAAAAGCGCACCAGGTACGCCCACACGATGCCGAACGCCGTGGCCGTGACCAGCGCGCCCACGCCCCATTGCGGCACCGCCGCCTGCAGCCAGCCCACGGGCAGCAGCAGGCCCACCACGATCACCGCGCCCGGCACGGCGTAGCCCACGCTGGCCAGTTGCACCACACCGCGGGTGATGCGGTCGGGCTGGCGGCGCAGCGCAAACGCCAGGCCCAGCGCCACGACCACGGCCAGGCCGGCGGTGATGCCGCCCAGGCGCACGCTGTTCCAGGCCCAGCCCACGAAGCGCTCCCACGGCAGCACCGACCAGTCGGCTGCCAGCGGGCGCAGCATGAAGAACACCGGCGCCACGAAGCCCAGGACCACCGGGACCAGGCAGATGGCCCAGGCGGCTGCGCAGCGCGCACCGCGCAGCCGCACGGGCTGCGCCTCGGCCGAGCCCGCGCGGCCGCCGCTGGCCGCAAAGCGCATGCGCTTTTGCGCGCGGTGCTCCATGTGCAGCAGCAGCATCACCAGCACCAGCAGGATGGTGGCCAGCTGCGCGGCGGCCAGCCGGTTGTCCATGGACAGCCAGGCCTTGTAGATGCCGGTGGTGAAGGTCTGGATGCCGAAGTAGCTGGTGACGCCGAAGTCGGCCAGCGTCTCCATCAGCACCAGCGCCACCCCGGCGGCCACTGCGGGGCGCGCCAGCGGCAGGGCCACGGTGCGGATGCGGCGGGACAGCGGCGCGCCCAGCAGCCGCGCGGCTTCCATGAGGTGCGCTGCGCGCTCGCCCAGCGCGGTGCGGGCCAGCAGGTAGACGTACGGATACAACGAGAAGATGAACACCCACACAGCGCCGCCCAGGCTGCGCACCTCGGGCAGCAGGCGGCCTTCCAGCCCGAAGGTGTTGCGCAGCCCCACCTGCAGCGGCCCGCTGAACTGCAAGAAGTCGGTGTACGCATACGCGGTGACATACGCCGGCATGGCCAGCGGCAGCAGCAGCAGCCATTCGAAAGTGCGCCGGCCCGGAAAGTCGAACAGCGTCACCATCGCCGCCGTGCCCGTGCCGACGATGGCCGCCCCCACCGCCACCAGCACGCTGAGCCACAGCGTGGTCCACACATAGCCGGGCAGCACGGTGGACGCCATCTCGCGCAGGATGCTGCCCGCCTGCGCGTCGCCCTGGCCGAACGGCAGCCACGACGCCAGCACCGCCAGCACGGGCAGCGACAGGAAACCGGCAAACAGGATCAGCGGGATGGAGCGAAGGGCGAAGGAGATGCGGCGCAAGGCAGGGGGCTCGGCGAAGGAGTCAGGGAATCAGGGACCAGGGACGCACGCCCGGCGTGGCAGGGCCAGGCATGGTTCGGGAATGCAAATGCGAATTTTAAGCATTCGTGCGTACGCCTAGAATTGGGGCATGTTTCTTGAGGTCTCCCAACTCGACGTGCGCTATGCCGGCCGCGCGCAGGCCGCCGTGCAAGGCGTCACTCTCAGCCTCAATGCAGGCGATATCGGCGTGCTGATCGGCCCGTCGGGCTGCGGCAAGACCACGCTGCTGCGCGCGGTGGCCGGGCTGGAGCCCGTGGCCGGCGGCCAGATCCGCCTGACCCAGCAGGTGGTGAGCAGCGCCACCGTGAGCGTGCCGCCCGAAGAGCGGCGCATCGGCATGGTGTTCCAGGACTACGCGCTGTTCCCGCATCTGTCCGTGGGCCGCAACGTGGCGTTCGGCATCCACCGGTTGTCCAAGGCCGAGCAGGCTGCGCGCGTGGCCGAGGTGCTGGAGCTGGTGGGCCTGGCAGGCAGCGAGAACCGCTTTCCGCACGAACTGTCGGGCGGCCAGCAGCAGCGCGTGGCGCTGGCCCGGGCCCTGGCGCCGCGCCCCCAGCTCATGCTGCTGGACGAGCCGTTTTCCAACCTGGACGTGGACCTGCGCGAGCGGCTCGCGCACGAGGTGCGCGGCATCCTGAAGGCCGCGGGCGCCACGGCGCTGTTCGTGACGCACGACCAGCTCGAAGCCTTTGCCATCGGCGATGTGATCGGCGTGATGCACGAAGGCCATCTGCACCAATGGGACGACGCGTACACGCTGTACCACCGCCCGGCCACCCGCTTCGTGGCCGACTTCATCGGGCACGGCGTGTTCGCGCCCGCCACGCTGGTGCAGCGCGGTGACAACGTGATCGCGCAGACGCCGCTGGGCGAGCTGACCGACCTGGAGGAATGCCCGCTGCCCGGCAGCTACGCGGGCGGCGAGTGCGACGTGCTGCTGCGCGCCGACGACGTGGTGCACGACGACGCCGCCCCGGTGCAGGCGCAGATCCTGCGCAAGTCGTTCCGCGGGTCGGAGTTCTTGTACACGCTGCGCCTGGCCAGCGGCCACACCGTGCTGGCCCATGTGCCCAGCCACCACAACCATGCGCTGGGCGAGTGGATCGGCATTCGCGCGCAGGTGGACCATGTGGTGACCTTCCCGCGCGCATGATGGCCGGAATTTGATCCAAAACGGGCTCTACCGCTTGTCCATCAAGCGCAAGCAGCTATCATTTTTGATGAAACAGCGCTGCGATTTTTCAGTCCAGAAAGCGTGCAGCGGTCTCGGGCGAAGGCACCATGCACACCTCTGACCGCCCCCAGATCCGGTAGCGGTTGCGCGCCACCCAGCGGTAGAGCGCATCGCGCAGCGGTGCGGGCACCAGCCACCCCACCCACGCCAGCCGCCACGGCCAGCCCAGCGCGTGCAGCACGCGCAGGATGGCGGCGGTGTGCTGCCAGCTGCGGGCGCCATCGATGACCAGCAGGGTCTGCAACGAGTCCACCCGCAGGCCGGCGTCGGCCAGCAACTGCCGACCCGTGGCCCCCTGCATGGACGCGAAACGGATGCGCCCGGCGCGGTCGTGCCGCAGGATGAACTGCACCCAGCCGTTGCACAGCAGGCACTGCGCGTCGAATACCACGATCATGCGGACGCCTCCTGCCCAGCCGGCACGGCCGGCGCGATCGGCACGACCAGGTGGCCCCGGTAGTGCACCACCCGCCCCACCCAGGGAACGGTGGCCTGCACATGAAAGTGCAGCGTGTCGCCCTGCCCCGTCTCCTCGGCCACGATCTGCGGGCGCAGCCATGCGGGGCACGGAACGCCCAGAAAGTGCAGGCTCTCCAGTCGCATGACCAAGCGGCCCTGTGCCTCGACCAAGGTGAAGCCCAGGCGCGCCGCACCCAGGTGCTCGACCACCTGGCCGCCCGATGCGCGCAGCGTCGAGCGCATGGTGCGCGCGGGAAAGTGGCGGGTCCACACCTCGGCGAGCGGCGTGGCCTGAAGCTCGAAGACGATGCTGCCGCGCACCGATGCCTGCGGCGCCCCCAGCGCCCAGGCCAGAACACGGCCCATGGCGCCCGCGGGGGCCTCTACCGCGACCTGCCCGTGCAGCCGGTGCTGGCCCGACAGGCTGTGAAAACGCGCCAGCGCCGGTGCCAGGCGCGCGAAGGCCGGGCCCATGGCGCGCTGGTACATAGGCAAGGGGTGGGAGGGTGCGGACGTGTCGGGCATGGGCAAAGTGAGGGTATCAGTCCAGCGAAGACCACCGTCGCCAACGGACGGACGGCCACGCTGTCGATGCCGACCAGTCTACCGACCCTGCCGGTGCCCCACGCTCAAAAGCCGGCATGCATACCGGTGCAACGCGCGACCCGCACCACCCGCAGCGCATGCCACTGGCGCGGCCACAGCCAGTGCCCCCGCGCAAGGGCCGCCCCGGGCGCGGGCACGGGCGCGAGCGCGGATGCGGCGCTTCGCTTGTGTGCTCTGAACATCCCCCTCCAGAATCGCGCAGCGAATCTAGAGAGGCGGGAGACGCGCGCAGCGCTTCAGCGGGTGCTATTGCGCTTCAGGACTTGCCCTTGCGCTGCAGGCCTTCCAGGGCATTCAAGTCCACTTGCGACATGTAGCCCTGCAGTTCCTTCACGCCCACCTTATCGCCTTCGAGGCTGACCACCAGGCCGTTCTTCAGGATGGCCTTGAACTCCGCATGGCTGCCGTCCTTCTGGTAGCGCGTGTGCAGCGTGCGGCCGCCTTCCTGCCAGGTCTTTTCAGCGCTGGACGGGTCTTCCTTTTCGCCCTGGGCCATGCCCATCGCCATCGCGGCCATCTGGCCCAGGCCGCCCACGTCCACGATCTCCAGGCGCACCTGCTTGTCATCGCTGCCGTACTGCGCACGGGCCTGGCTGGTGGGCAGGCCCAGCGCTGCGCCGTCCTGCACGTCAAAACCCGTGCGGGGCAGGCCCGCCAGCTTCTCGGGCAGCGCGGCCTTGAGCGACTGCGCGGCCACCACCTGGCCGCCGCCCAGGGCGCCCGCAGCCGCCGCGGCCGCCTGTTGGCCCGCGGCAGCGATGGCGGCCGGGTCCTGGCTCTTTTGCGCTTCTTCCATCTTGCGCGCGGCCTCTTCCATCTTCTTGCCCGCGGCCTCCAGCCCGGCCGTGTCGATAGACACTTTGCCGCCCGCGGTCTCCATGGTGATGGCAGAGCCTGCAGCACCGCCCATCAACGACCCGCCGCGCGGCATGAAGATGGAGCTGACCGCACCGATGATCACGCCCACCACGATCGCCGCCACGATGACCACCACGGTGTAGACCACCGATTTTTCGGGCAGGTTCTTCATCAGCACCGGCAGGCCGGTGTAGAGCAGGTAGATGGAATACAGCGAAGCCACCAGCATCAACACGGACAGCGAGGGCAGCAGGCTGAAAATGCCGCCCAGCAGCGCCGCCGTGCTGGCGTACACCGCCACTTTCTGGGCCTGAATGGGGTTCTTCTGCCCGCCAAACGTGGGGGCCAGCGCATCGATGATCAGCCCCAGCACGAAGATCCCCACGAGGCTGAGCACGTACGACACCACCATGTTCACCAGCCCGGAGACGAAGGGCACGCGGATGGTGACGCCAAACCCGCCGAACCCGATCAGCGACATGCCGATGAACCCGCACACCGCCGGAATGGCCGCCAGGATCATCGCGTAGCGGGTGAACAGCGTGGCGACGTCGGTAGGCTCCGTGTCGATGGCGACCCAGGTCTCCTTGGGTTGCAAAAGAATGCTCTTGGCGCGTTCGATCAGGTTCATGGTGCCCTCCCGGCAGTGACAGGCCTGCAAAGGCTGCAGGCTGGCGAAAGATGCGGACGATACGGGGAAACGGCGTGTATGGGGCCGGTGTGTAGCAGCCCCCGCGGCTGTAACCGTGGAATATGCACGGTTTTGGGGAGCGAGGCCAGTGGCTGCTTTCGGGAAGGGTGCCCACTGTCGACTCAGGGCCCTGAGCAGTCCTTCAGTGACCTGCATTCTTGCAGACATTGCGGGTTAATTGAGCCGACTCGCTTTGCATTGGTCACCGGTTTGCGAGCATCCAAGATGGCTACTTCACGCTCAGTTCAAATTAGGCTCATTTTCTGCACACGAAAGGCTCCTACTATGCCTTTTATGCCAAATCTCAAGCCACTATCTCGTGCCCAATCTGCACTGGCTATCTTTGGTGCTGTCGTGTGTGCCAACGCAACCCTGTGGGGCGTGCTGGGTGCCAATCTAACAAGGGGAATTTATCCAGCAGACGCTGATTCGATAAGCATCCCTATCAGTTTCGCGTTAATGGACTCAATGTTCATACTACTTTTTGGAATTTCGGGAGCCCTGTTGCCCCAACGACGGGTTGGATGGCGCATTGCGAACTGCCTGTTGCTGGTAGTCGCAAGCTTACTTGGCATGGTGTTGGCCTACCGTTGGCTCTATCCAAATCACTATCTGGCAGGGTCGGCATTTGTTCTTGTACCTATCGCGTGCGTGCTATCACTTTGGAAGCCATCAAACACGACACAGCCTTGGTAGTACAACTTGGCGTCCTCATTAATGGCCGCTATTGGCCGATCCCAGTCATCGGTTCAGGCCGCTTTTCCAAACCATTCAGCCGGTACTCCCGCGCAGCGCAGGAGAGTCAAAACACAACCCATTCAAGTCCCGAAATTCTCACCCCGTCTGCCGCAGCGTATCCACCGTGCCGTGCAAATTCTGCGTCCACACGCGGCGGTCGCGCCCCTCGGGCTGCTGGATCTCGCCGTAGTGCACCACCGCCTCAATCGGCGGCGCGCTCAGCGTGCGCCAGATGGAGCCGATCAGCGTCTCGTCGCCGATATAGCTGGGCGCAAAGCTCGTCGCACCCGTCGCCTTGTCGGCAAAGCGCAGGCCCACCGGTTGCACCGGCGCCTGGGCGGCGACGGCGGCCTGGATGAGGTTGGCGTGGAAGGGCAGCATGTCGCGGCCATCGCCCGTGGTGCCTTCGGGGAACACGGCCAGCACCTCGCCGCGCCCAAGTGCGTCCTGCATGGACTTGACCATGCGCAGCGCGTCGCGGCGCGAGCTGCGCTCGATGTACAGGGTGCCGGCCGCGGTGGCCAGGGTGCCGATCAGCGGCCAGCCCTTGACGTCGGACTTGGACACGAAGCGGCAGTGCCGCCCTGCGTGCATCACCGGAATGTCGAGCCACGAGATGTGGTTGGCCACCAGCATCACCGGCCCCGCCACCGGCGGCTGGCCCACGACGCGCAGGCTGATGCCCAGCCGGGCCAGCAGCTGCAGCGACCACGCCTGCACATGCGCGTGCTGCTGGTCCTCGGACAGTGCCGGAAAGCGCAGCGCCACGATCCACAGCCCCTTGGCAATGTGGCCCAGCAGACGCAGCAAGCGCCAGCCGGCGCGCAGATGCCTCATGCCAATGGTCCGTATCGATCCATCCGTACGGACCGGCCCTGCAGCGGTCGCCCAATCAGCATGCCCGGCACGACTGGCATGAATGGCGCGGCCGACGCCCGTTCCACCATGGAACCGGCTTTCCCGGGCCAAGGGTGGCGTCCCCTTGGGTACATGGCGTGAAGCGGCACAGGGGGGCTACCGATCAAACGCGACTTGTCCGCCCACGAGCGTCATGCGCACGCGGCCCGGCAGCTCGTAGCCGGAGAACGGGGTGTGCTTGCCCTGGCTGCGCAGCGCGTTGCCCTGCACGACCCAGGCGGCGCCGGGGTCCAGGATGCACAGGTCGCCCACGCCGCCCTCCACGATCTGGCCCACGCTGGCCTGCAGCGTGCCCAGGGCGGAGCCCAGCACGCGGGCGGGCTCGGAGGTGACCACGGCCAGCGCGCGCGCGAGCGGCACGCCGTTGTCCTGCGACCACTTGAGCGCCAGCGACAGCAGCAGCTCCAGGCCGGTGGCGCCGGGCTCGGCTTCGGCGAACGGCAGGGTCTTGGCGTCTTCGTCGACCGGGGTGTGGTCGGACACCAGCGCATCGATGGTGCCGTCCAGCAGGGCGGCGTTCAGTGCATCGCGGTCGCGCTGCTGGCGCAGCGGCGGTGACAGGCGCGCGCGGCTGTCGAAGAAGCCGATGTCCGCGTCGGTGAGGTGCAGCGAGTTGATGCTGACGTCGGCCGTGACCTTCAGGCCGTCGGCCTTGGCGCGGCGCAGCAGCTCCACGCCGGCTGCGCTGCTGATGCGGCACAGGTGCACATGCGCGCCGGTGGTCTTGAGCAATTCGAAGATGGTGTGCAGCGCGATCGTCTCGGCCGCCACGGGCACGCCCGAGAGGCCCAGGCGGGTGGCCAGCGGGCCGCTGGCGGCCACGCCCTTGCCCAGATGCATCTCCTGCGGGCGCAGCCACACGGTGTAGCCGTAGGTGGCCGCGTACTGCAGCGCGCGCTGCAGCACCTGCGTGCTGGCCAGCGGCACCTCGGCCTGGCCGAAGCCCACGCAGCCGGACTCGGTCAGCTCGGCCATTTCGGTCAGCACTTCGCCCGCGAGGTTGCGGGTGAGCGCGCCCAGCGGGAACAGCCGCGACTGGTGCAGCTTCTCGGCGCGGAACTTGAGCATCTCCACCAGCCCCGGCTCGTCGAGCACGGGGTCGGTATCGGGCGGGCACACCAGGCTGGTCACGCCCCCGGCCACGGCGGCGGCCATCTCGGATTCGAGCATGCCTTCGTGCTCATACCCCGGCTCGCGCAAGCGCGCCGCCAGGTCCACCAGCCCAGGCAGCACGATGCAGCCCGCCGCATCGATCACCCGGTTGGGCGCAAACTCGGGCGGCACGCGGTTCACCCCCACGATGCGCCCCGCCGCCAGCGCAATGTCACAGGTCTGGTCGAACCCCGAGGCAGGGTCGATCACACGGCCGTTCTGGATCAGGATTTTCATGATTTCAAGCCAAATGGGCCGCTACCGCCTGATGGACAAGCGCCAGCAGCTACAAAAAACATAGCAAATGCATTACATGCAACCATGCCCGCCATCGCATGCACCGCAGCAGTCCCAACGCCAGTGCCCCCGTGGAACCGGCTTCGCCGGGCCACCGGGGGCGTCCCCCCTTGGGGGGAAGACGCGAAGCGGCTCAGGGGGGTCACGCTTCATTTCCGGCAACGATGGACATGACCGCCATGCGCACCGCAATGCCAAAAGTGACTTGCGGCAGGATCACGCTCTGCTTGCCGTCCACCACGGCGGAGTCGATCTCCACGCCGCGGTTGATGGGCCCCGGGTGCATCACGATGGCGTCGGGCTTGGCCAGTTGCAGGCGCTCCTGCGTGAGGCCGAAGCTCTTGAAGTACTCCTGGCTGGACGGCAGCAGCGCGCCGCTCATGCGCTCGTTCTGCAGGCGCAGCGTGATGATCACGTCGGCGTCCTTGATGCCTTCTTCGAGCGTGTGGCACACGCGCACGCCCATCTGCGACATGTCGGACGGCACCAGGGTGCGCGGGCCCACCACGCGCACCTCGGGGCAGCCCAGAGTGGTCAGGCCGTGGATGTCCGAGCGCGCCACGCGCGAGTGCAGCACGTCGCCCACGATGGCCACGGTGAGGTTGCTGAAGTCTTTTTTGTAGTGCCGGATGGTGTACATGTCCAGCAGCCCCTGCGTGGGGTGGGCATGCCGGCCGTCGCCCGCGTTGATCACGTGCACATGCGGTGCCACGTGCTGGGCAATCAGGTACGGCGCGCCGGACTCGCTGTGCCGCACCACGAACAAATCGGCCGCCATGGCCGAGAGGTTAGCGATGGTGTCCAGCAGCGACTCGCCCTTGCTGGCCGAGCTGCGCGCGATGTCCAGGTTGATCACGTCGGCCGACAAGCGCTTGGCCGCGATCTCGAATGTGGTGCGCGTGCGCGTGCTGTTCTCGAAAAACAGGTTGAACACGCTCTTGCCGCGCAGCAGCGGCACCTTCTTGACCTCGCGGTCGTTGACGCTGACGAAGTTGGCCGCCGTGTCGAGGATGTGCGTGACGATGTCGCGCGGCAGCCCTTCGATGGACAGCAGGTGGATGAGTTCGCCGTTGCCGTTGAGTTGGGGGTTGCGCTTCTTCAGCACGGTCAGGCCTCTTTGACTTGGAAGTGGAAGGTGCCGCTGTCGTCCCGCGCCAGGGCCAGCGACTGCGATGCGGGCAGCGCCACGCGCGCGGCGGCGAAGTCGGCCTGCACCGGCAGCTCGCGCCCGCCGCGGTCCACCAGCACGGCCAGGCGCACGCTGGCGGGGCGGCCGTAGTCGAACAATTCGTTGAGCACGGCGCGGATGGTGCGCCCGGTGTAGAGCACGTCGTCGAGCACCAGCACATCGGCGCCGTTCACGTCGAACGGCAGCGTGGTCTGCGCGCTGGCGGCCAGGCCGCGCTGGGCGAAGTCGTCGCGGTGCATGGCCGACGACAGCACGCCGGCGGGGCCTTCGAGGCCCAGGTCCTTTTGCAGGCGCTCGGCCAGCCAGGCACCGCCGGAGGCGATGCCCACCAGGCGCGTGGTGCCGGTGTGCATGCTGCGCACGCCGCGCAGCAACTCGCGGTACAGGGCCTCGGCATCGAGCACGAGGCTCCCCGCGATGGAGGGGGTCGGGGTGGTCATGGGAGGGTCCTCAAAAACTGTTCCAGGATGATGCAGGCCGAGGCGGCATCGGCGTCCTTGGCGCCACCGGCGATGGCTTCGGTGGTGCTGTAGCGCTCGTCCACCTCGAACACCGAAAGGCCGAAGCGTCCGCGCAGCTGGCGGCCGAACTTGAGCGCGCGCGCGGTGTTCTCGTGGCTGGCGCCGTCGGGGTGGTAGGGCACGCCGATCACCAGGGCGTCGGGCTGCCATTCCTTGATGCGCTCGGCCACATGGGCAAAGCGGGCGTCGCCCTCGGCCTGGATGGTGCGCTGGGGTGTCGCGCTGCGAAGCATGCGGTTGCCGGTGGCTACGCCCGTTCGCTTGAGGCCGAAGTCAAAAGCTAAAAAGGTCTGGAAATGCGCGGGAACGGCGGGTTGCTCGGGGGGCTCGTGGTGAACGGGCGCAACGGTCATGCGTGCCCCGCCTCGGGCGACAGCATCCAGGCCTTGAGGCCCAGCAGCGCCAGGGCCCGGTCGTAGCGCTCGGGCACGGGGGTGTCGAAGATCACCGACAGGTCGGCCGCCACGGTGAGCCAGGCATTCTCGGCCAGCTCGGTCTCGAGCTGCCCTTCGCCCCAGGACGAATAGCCCAGCGTGATCAGCACGCGGCGGGGGCCCGCACCGGTGGACAGGGCTTCGAGCACGTCTTTGGAAGTGGTCATCTCCAGGCCGCCCGGAATGGTCATGGTGGAGGCGTACACGGATTCATCCGCCTCGGCACTCTCGAACAGCATGGGCTCGTGCAGCACGAAGCCGCGCTCGGTCTGTACCGGGCCGCCCTGGAACACGGGCTCTTGGGTCAGGTCTTCGCGCCGCAAGGACAGGTCGACCTTGTCGAACAGGCCCTTCAGGGTGATGTCGGTGGGCTTGTTGATGATGAGGCCCAGCGCACCGCGTTCGCTGTGCTCGCACAGGTAGACCACACTGCGCGCGAAAGACTCATCCTCCAGGCCGGGCATCGCGATCAGGAAGTGATGCGTCAGGTTGATGGGCGCAGAATCGGAGGACATTCCGCAATTTTAACGGTGAACATGCAGCCCCCTTCGGCGCCCTCCTATTCAAGCGGGCTGGTCTGGTTTCGGCGCGATCTGCGCACCGAGGACCAAGCCGCCCTGTACCACGCCCTCACCCAGTGCCAGCAGGTGCACTGCGCCTTTGTCTTCGACACCGATATCCTCGATGTGCTGCCCCGCGCGGACCGGCGGGTGGAGTTCATCCGCGAGACGCTGGTGGAGCTGGATGCCGCCCTGCGCGCCCTGTCAGGGCACGATCACGGCGGGCTCATCGCGGTGCACCACGCCGCGGCAGCCGATGCGGTGCCGGACCTGGCGGCCGCGCTGGACGTGCAGGCCGTGTTCACCAACCACGACGACGAACCGCAGGCCATCGAGCGGGACGGCACCGTCCGCACCCGGCTGGCGGCCCAGGGCCGCGCGCTGCACACCTTCAAGGACCACACGGTCTTCGAACGCAGCGAGGTGATGACGCAGGCGGGGCACCCGTACAGCGTGTTCACGCCGTACAAGAACGCGTGGCTCAAGAAGGTGGATGCGTTCTACCTGAGCAGCTACCCGGCGGAGCGGCATGCCGCGCGGCTGGCACCCCGGCCTGCGGGCCACCGCAGGCCCGTGCCCACGCTGGCGGCACTGGGCTTCGAGCCCGCGGGCCTGGCGCAGTTGAAGATCCCCACCGGCAGCCAGGGCGCCCACCAGTTGCTGGCCGACTTTGTGGAGCGCATCGACAAGTATGAGGACACGCGCAACTTCCCGGCGGTCAAGGGCCCGAGCTACCTGAGCGTGCACCTGCGCTTTGGCACCATATCGCCCCGCCTGCTGGCCCGCACCGCCCACGAGCGCGCCAGACAAGGCAGCCCCGGCGCTGCCACCTGGCTGAGCGAGCTGATCTGGCGCGACTTTTATTTTCAGATCCTGTACCACCACCCCCACGTGGTGAACGATAGCTTCAAGCCCGCCTACGATGCCATCGCGTGGGAGACGGGGCCCGAGGCCGATGCCTTGTTCGCGGCCTGGTGCGAGGGCCGCACCGGCTACCCGCTGGTGGACGCCGCCATGGCGCAGATCAACCAGACGGGCTACATGCACAACCGGCTGCGCATGGTGGTGGCCAGCTTTCTGGTCAAGGACCTGGGGCTGGACTGGCGCCGGGGCGAGGCCTACTTTGCGCTGCAGCTGAACGACTTCGACCTGTCGGCCAACAACGGCGGCTGGCAGTGGGCCAGCTCGAGCGGCTGCGATGCGCAGCCCTACTTTCGCATCTTCAACCCGGTGAGCCAAAGCGAGAAGTTCGACCCCGACGGCAAGTTCATCCGCCGCTACCTGCCCCAGCTGGCCGGGTTGCCGAACGCGGCGCTGCATGCCCCCTGGAAGGCCAAGCCTCTGGAGCTGCAGAGTGCCGGTGTGCAACTGGGGGGCAACTACCCCCTGCCCATCGTGGACCATGACACCGCGCGGCAGCAGACGCTGGAGCGGTATGCGGTGGTGAAGGCCAGCGCCTGAGCTTGACCTTCGTACCGAGGGGCGGTCGATGATGCAACACCATTCGGGCTGAGCCTGTCGAAGCCTTGCGCGGCGCTTCCTCGGGCCCGCCCCCAAGCCCCGTCCTGAGCTCGTGGAATGCTCAGCAGGGACGGGTTCTTGTATTTTCTGGAGGCAAACAGGTATCCGCCACATGGCTCAGACGGGCGGCATGTTCTCACGCATGCTCATCCCCGCCACCGTCAGCGATCCCCCCGCCGCGAGCCGCAGCTTGAGCGACAGGTCGGTGCGGTTGTCCGCATGGGCAATCGCCTCCTCGGCGCTGATCGCGCCGGACTCGGCCAGCGCGAAGAGTGACTGGTCGAAGCTGCACATACCCTGCTCCACGCCCCGGCTGATGGCAGTCTTGAGCTCGTCGACCTGCCCTTTCTGGATGAGGTCGGCCACGTAGGGCGTGAGCAGCATGACCTCGGTAGCAGGCACCAGGCGCGCCGACACGCCTTTGATGAGCCGCTGCGCAATCACCGCCCGCAGGTTCAGCGAAAGGTCCATCTGCAGCTGTTTGTGCGCATGCTCCGGAAAGAAATTGAGGATGCGCTGCACCGCCTGGTTGGCGTTGTGCGCATGCAGGGTGGACACGCACAGGTGCCCCGACTCGGCATAGTGCAGCGCATGCTGCATCGTGGCACGGTCGCGGATCTCGCCGATCATGATCACGTTGGGAGCCTCGCGCATCGCGCGGCGCAAGGCCTCGTCGTAAGAGCGTGTGTCGATACCGACCTCGCGCTGCGTGATCAGCGATTTCTTGTGCGGGTGCAGGTACTCGATCGGGTCTTCGATGGTGAGGATGTGCCCGGACGCGTTGGTGTTGCGGTGGTCGAGCAGCGCGGCCAGCGTGGTGGTTTTGCCCGAGCCTGCAGAGCCCACCGTCAGCACCAGGCCGCCCTTGAGGAAGGCCAGCTCCTTGAGCACCTTGGGCAGGCCCAGCTCGTCCAGGCTGGCAATCCGGGAGGCCACATGGCGAATCACCATGCCCACCTGGCCGCGCTGCAGGTGCACGTTGACCCGAAAGCGATCGCCTTCTGCCGTCGCGTACGAGAAGTCGCACTCCATCGTGCTTTCGAACTCATGGCGCTGCGCCTTGCCCATGATCGAATAGGCCATGGTGCGGATGTCCTGCGCTGGCAGCACCTGCTGGCTGATGGGCAGGAAGTCCCCCTGCCGCTTGACGGTGGGCGGTGCCCCCGCCAGCAGGAAAAGGTCTGACGCCCTTTCGCGGGCGACCAGGGCCAGGCAGGCCAGCAGCCGGCTGTCGCCGAACGGTGCGGGCGGGTTGGGCTCGATCAGGACATCGGACTCTGGGGGCATGGCACGCTCAAAAAAAAGGGCGCCTCCAGGGCGCCCGTTGCAGGAACTGTGTGAGAACCGGGCATGCAGCTCCTTCAGGGGGCCGCATGCCGCGGCACACATTCATTCGTCTAACTTCTGTCGTCTATCTATCGTATCTATCGTCAATCGATCCAGACACTGCTCCTGCAGTACCGTGGTCAAGCCTCGGCGGCCGCGGCCTCCAGGCGCGCGTAGTGCTGGATCAGGCTCAGCAGTTCCTCGTCCGAGTACGGCTTGCCCAGGTAGTGGTTCACGCCCAGCTCCATCGCATGCTCGCGGTGCTTTTCGGCGATCCGCGAGGTGATCATGATGATGGGCAGGTCCCGCAGTGCACCGTCGGCCCGGATGTTGCGCGCCAGGTCGAAGCCGTCCATGCGCGGCATTTCGATGTCGGACAGCACCACGGTCGGCCGCTCTTCCTGCAAGCGTTCGAGCGCCTGCAGGCCGTCGGCCGCCAGGGACACGCGATAGCCTTCGCGCTGCAGCAGGCGCTGCGTGACGCGGCGCACCGTGATCGAGTCGTCCACCACCAGCACCAGCGGCACTTGGCTCGGTCCTGCCAGTTGGGGGAGCACCACTGCCTTGCCGGCGCCCGCGCCGCCAGCTTCAGAAGCGGGTGGCAGGCCGACGCTGGCCGCACGCACCTGGTCGCCATACACCGTGGACAGCGCCACGGGGTTGTAGATCAGCACCACGGCGCCCGATGCCAGCACCGACATACCGGCCAGGCCAGGCAGACGGGACAGCTGCGGCCCGAGGTTCTTCACCACGACTTCCTGGTTGCCCAGCACTTCGTCCACGTGCATCGCGATGCGCTGTGCAGCGCTTCGGAAGATCACGACAGGGCGGGTCTTGCCAGCAGGCTCGTAGCTGCGGGCCGAGGCCTGCAGCAGCGCGCCGGACCAGAAGAACGGCAGCTTTTCGGTGCCGTCATCGAAGGTGCCGGTCCGGTAGGCTTCTTCCAGGTCCTGCAATGACGTGCGGCGCACGATCTCGACCACGCTGGCGGGTACGCCAACGGACAGATCGCCCGCACGCAGCATCACCACCTGCGTCACCGCCGTGGTCAGGGGCAGCACCATGCGGAACGCAGCGCCCTTGCCCGCTTCGGTCGAGGTTTCGATGCGGCCACCCAGCGCGTTGATCTCGGCGCGCACCACGTCCATCCCGATGCCACGGCCCGACAGGCCGGTCACTTCAGACGCCGTGGAGAACCCGGGCATGAAGATCAAGTTGGCGGCATCGGCGTCGCTCAGTTCGACACCGGCTTCCACGATGCCTTGCGCCAGCGCCTTCTCGCGGATGCGGGGCAGGTTCAGGCCTGCACCGTCGTCGCGGAACTCGACCGACACGTCGTTGCCTTCGTGGTGCAAATCCACCGTGATGGTGCCGGAAGCAGGCTTGCCTGCCGCCGTGCGCACCTGCGGGTCTTCGATGCCGTGGGCGACGCAATTGCGCAGCAAGTGTTCGAACGCCGGCGTCATGCGGTCCAGCACGCCGCGGTCCATTTCGATGGAGCCGCCGGTGATATCGAGCTTGATCTGCTTGCCGGTCTCCTTGGAGGCCTGGCGCACCACGGCGTACAGGCGTTCGGCAATGCCTTCGAACTCCACCATGCGGGTGCGCAGCAGGTCGCGCTGCAGCTCGCGGGCCTGGCGGCCCTGGGCGATCAGATCGTCTTCGGCGCCTTCCATGGCGCGCTGCAGGTTGCGCTGCACGGTGGCCACGTCGTTCACCGACTCGGCCATCATGCGCGTGAGTTCCTGCACGCGGGTGAAGCGGTCGAACTCCAGCGGGTCGAACCCGGCGGCGGAGTCCTTGGACAGCGCCAGGCGCGATTGCATCTGCGACTCTGCCTGCACTTCGATGTCGCGCAGTTGCTGGCGCAGCCTGTCCAGGTTGCCCGACAGATCGGTGAGAGAACTGCGGAACTGGCCCAGGCGGACGTCCAGGCGCGAGCGGCTGATCATCACCTCGCCGGCCTGGTTGACCAGGCGGTCCAGCAACTGGGCACGCACGCGCACCGACTGGTTCGTCGCCACGCGCAGGGGCGCCAGCTGGGACGGTCCGGGCATGCGGGCAGCGGTAGCGCCCGCAGGGGTAGCCGGCGATGGAGCCGACGTTGCGGCCGCCGCATCTGCAGACGGTGCTGCAGCCGGAGCGCCGGCGCGCGCAGCGTCCACGGGCAGCGCCACCACGGTGTCGCCAGCGTTCTGGCCGATGGCGCGCAGTGCCTCGAAGTTGGCCTGCAAGCCGTCGAAACTGCCTTGCAAAGGCTCGATCTGGTCGGACGTGACGGTCTCGGCATCGAGGTGTTCGATCGCCGATTCCAGCCTGTGCGCCATTTCGCCCAGGCGCATGGCGCCTGCCAGGCGCGAGCTGCCCTTGAGGGTGTGCAAGGCACGGAGCACCTCGCTGCGTGCGCCCAGGTTGTCGGGGCGGGAGGCCCACTGGCGCAGTGCACCACCCAGCTGGGGCAGCAGTTCTGCGGCTTCTTCCTCGAAGATCGGGAACAGGTCTGGGTCGATGACGTCGATGGCGTCGATGTCGTCGTCCACGTCGGATGCCATGGCCACGGCGTGGGCGATGGCGTCGTCCACCAACTGGTCCTGGTCGTGCACCACCACCGACAGCGCGGGGGCCACATGGCCTTGGGGCACGATCAGCGGCGCAGGCTCGAGTGTCGACTCGGCAAACGCTTCGGGCTCTTCAGGCAGCTCGGGCGCGGCGGGCTCCGCAGCAGCAACCACAGCTGCTGCGGGTTCTGCTGGCGCTGCGGGTGCCGGTTCTGCAAACTCGTTGGCGTACGCGTCCAGCAAGTCGTCTTCGGGAGGCGTGAGGGTGTTTTCGACCTCGGTCTCCAGAATCTGGCGCAGCTGTTCGAGCACCTCCTGGCTGGGCTCCTTCAGGAATCCGGCCGCGAACTGGTGCAGCAGGCGGCGGATGTCGTCGGCCGCAGCCATGAACGCCTGGGCCTGCTCCTCGGTGCCGCCAGACTGGAACTGCACGTGCTGCAGTGCATGTTCCAGCGTGCGGGCCATTTCGGACAGACCCGTGAAACCCACCGTGGCCGAACTGCCCGCGAGCGAGTGCGACAGCGCCACGGCGTTGTCGGGCAGCGGCTCGTGCAGCTCCAGCGCCCACTCCTGCAGGCTGGTCACCAGACGGCGCGACCACTCGTCGGCTTCGTTCAGGTACACGTTGTACAGCGGGATCGGAATGCGCAGCGTGTCGATGACCTTCACGGCGTCATCGTTGGCGGAATCGTCCAGCTGCAGGGGTTCGTCCAGATCGGCCGAGACTGGAAGTGGAGCTGATGGCTCCGCTGCCGCAGTGAGCTCCGCATCGGCCGCGTCTTCTGCGGCGTACGAAGCCACCGGGGCATCCACGCGCGCATCCGGCAACTCGGCAGTTGCAGAAGCCACGGGCTCCGGCTCGCCGGCATCCAGCAATTTTTCCAGTTCTGCAAATTCCTGCGCTTCCAGGAATTCGACCTCTTCCACCGATTCGAGCGGCGGCAACGCAGGCGCTGCATCCGCCTCTTGCACGGCACCTTCGGCGGTTGGCTCGGAGTCCAGCGACAGATAGCCGTCAGCCACAGGCTCTGCGGCGGCCACGGGTTCGAGGTCTGGCAGTTCGAGGTCCAGCACGAAATCGACGCTGGACGTATCGACTGCAGCGGGCACTTCGGCAGGCGAGGCTTCGTTCAGCGCAGCACTGAAGACCGAGAAGTCGATGTCCTCGGCCACTTCCGGCACCGCAGCGATCTCGTCGGGACCGTGCTCTGCGATCTCGGTGGCCTCAAAGTCGGGAATGGTGAATTCTTCTTCACCTGCGGCAGGTACTTCTGCGACCACAGGCTCGGGCAACACGGGAGGCAACTCTGCCACCAGGGGCTCGACTTCCGGAGCGGCCAGTTCGGGCGCCTCGGCCACCAGCTCGGGTTCGGCAGCGGCGGGCACCGAGGCCGCGACTCCATCGGCCGACGGGGGTGCCAGCGGCAGCAAGGTGCCATCCAGGCGCATCGCGTCAGCAGACTTGCGGAAGGCCTCTGGGTCCCAGCCAGCATCGCGTCCTGCCGCGATGTCGTCTGCCCAGCGGCTGAAGGCCTGCAAGGAATCAGCCGACAGCGTGAGCAATTCGGGCTGCATCGGCTTTTGCTCTGCCAGCCAGGCATTGAGCAGTTGCTCCATCGACCAGGCGGCTTCGCCGAAGTCGTTGAGGCCGACCATGCGCGAGCTGCCCTTGAGCGTGTGGAACGCACGACGCAGCGTGGTCTGCTCGCTCAGGTTGCCAGGTTCATCGCGGAGCAGGTCGATCGCGGCCAGACCGTTGACGACCACTTCGCGCGCTTCCTCGAGGAAGACCTCGAGGAGTTCTTCTTCGATGGCAGGCGCTGCGCGCAGGTTGATGAAAGGGGCCGGCGTGGCAGCTGGTGCCGCAGCGTTTGCGCCCAGGTCCAGCGCGTCGAAAGAGATTTCGGGCGCCAGGGATGGTGCATCGGACGGCGCCGCGACTGGGGCCGCAGCGGGGAAATCCGGCAGTTCCTGCAAGGAGCCGAAATCGGTCGGTGCGCTGATGGGTTCCTGCACCGGAAAGCGTGGCAGCACGTCGGGCACCGGGATCGCAGAGCGCTCTTCCAGCTTGGCGGGAGACTCTTCCACCGCGTCCGATGCGCGGGGGCGTGTCTTGC
Source organism: Acidovorax sp. LjRoot194 (assembly GCF_964253015.1). Classification (NCBI taxonomy): domain Bacteria; kingdom Pseudomonadati; phylum Pseudomonadota; class Betaproteobacteria; order Burkholderiales; family Comamonadaceae; genus Acidovorax; species Acidovorax sp. LjRoot194. The sequence goes on from NZ_CAXUQB020000001.1 coordinate 4,734,901, forward strand.
CCATCAGGATGCGCAGCTCGCCCAGTTCTTCGTCGTACACGAACAGCTTGCGCGCCATGGTGCGCTGGTAGCTGAGCATGTCGATCAGGAAACCCAAAGCGCCCAGGCTGTTGCCCAGCTTCTCGAAGACGCCCTGGCGCTCGGCCTCGGGCACTTCGTTGATCAGCAGGCGCTCTACCATGTCGCGCATGCGCACGACGGCCAACGAGGCCTGGTCCAGGCCCAGCACCGACAGCACGCCGCGCATTTGCGCGAGGTGACCCGGCACCGCGGCCAGAACGGCCGTGTCTTGCGGATTGCGGAAGAACTGGTCCAGCGCCTTTTCGGCTTCGCCGAGGGTGGCACGCAACTCGTCTACCACGCTGCCCATGGTCTGGTTGTCGCTGACCCTGCGGTATAGCTCTTCCATCCATTGTTCGAGGGGCTCAGGCTGTGCGCCTGCGCCCACTGCATCCAGGCGCTCCGCCAGGCGGGTCGCGCGCACTTCCATCTGTTCGTCGCCAGCGTCCAGTTCTTCGAACGCGGCCTGCAGGTACAGCACCGAGGTCGCGACCTCCATGGCCAGGGCGGCCGAAGGCGGCTCGCCCGAGCGGGTGGTGGATTCGACCACGCGCGTCAGGGCCAGGGCGAGGTTCTCGCTGCCTGGGTGCAGCTTGCGCAGGGAGTCGCAGACGAGGCTGAACTGGTCCGCTGCAGGCTTGAGCTTGTTGCGGTCTCCGCCCGCGAGGCCCGACCAGGTTTCCGTGGCCGCGGCAATGCGCTTTCTGGCCTGGGTCAACACGGCAGGGTCGAAGCGGCCGAAGCGGGGGGTGTCGTAATCGACCGGCTTGAAACGGTCGAGCGAAAACGCCTGGCGCACGGCGCGCAGCGAAGGCACGTCGTCCAGAGTGCCTTCGGCCGGCTTGGCCTGCGAGCAGAAGAACAGCAGGTCTTGCACCAAACGGTCGGCGATGGTGGTGTCGCCCTTGGCCAGCGTGGCGTACTGCATCAGCACGCGCGACGCGACGCGCTTCACATACACATCGGGGGGCAACAGGCCGGTGCCGAACGCTTCGAAGAAGCCGGCACAGATCTTCCAGAAGGCGCGCGACTGGCGGTCCGGCTGAGCTGCGACAAACCCGAGGCAGGTGTCGCGCAGGCTGATGGCCGCCTTGAGGTCACCCGACTTGACGATGCGCAGCACCGCGGAATCCAGGCGTGCACGGGCTTCCGGGCCGTAGGGAAGCGGGGGCACGGACACCGTGCCTTCCGGCTCGCGAAAGCGGCGCTCCACGGGCCACAGGTCGGCAGGGTGCACACGGTCGGCCCCGGCCAGTGCCTGGGCATCGCGGTACTGCGGAAACAGCGACACGGGCGAGGCAGGCTTGCCCGCCAGCACCGTTTCCAGGTATTCGATCAGCGCAAAACTGGCGCGCTCGATCACCGCAGCGGCTTCGTCGCTGCAGGTTTCAGGGCGCTGCACGAACTTCTGGACAGCAGACTCCATCGAGCGCAGCACCAACGCCGGTGGGCCCATGCCCACCATTTCAAGCGCACCGCACGCCTGGTGCAGTTGCTGGCGCGCTATGCGCAGAGACCCGGCGTCCAGCGCGGCCAGATCCGACTCCCTGGCCACTTCGGCGTCGCGCACGAAGCGGCGCATGGCCTTGACCGCACCGTCCAGCGATTTGCGCAGTTCGTCCAGCACCCAGGCCAAGGGACCCAGGTCCTGGTCCCCTTGGGACCAGTCTGCGGCCGGTGCATTGTTGACATCCATAGATGACATGTATTCGTCCCCGGCCGCTATGAGCCAGCTGATTGATGACTAACTGCTGACGCGTCAGGCGATCTTGAACCGGGCCACCGATTGGCGCAGTTCTTCGGCCATGTGCGACAGTTCGCGCACCTGCTGTGCTGTGGTCCGGGTACCTTCACCGGTCTGCTCGGTCACCGCAAAAATGTGCTGGATGTTGTCGGCCACTTCGTTGGCCAGCACGGCTTCGCGGGATGTCGACGACGAGATCTGCTCGATCAGCTCGGCAAGGCGGCGCGACACGCGGTCGATTTCGGTCAGTGCGGTACCGGCGCTGTCGGACAGTCGGGCCCCTTCCACCACACCCTGCGTGGAGCGCTCCATAGCGGCCACGGCATCCTGGGTGTCGGTCTGAATGGCCTTCACCAGCGCCGAGATCTGGCGCGTGGCGTCTGCGGAACGTTCAGCCAGTCGCTGCACTTCTTCTGCCACCACCGAGAAGCCGCGACCGGCTTCACCAGCAGACGCTGCCTGGATGGCGGCGTTCAGAGCCAGCACGTTCGTCTGTTCGGTAATGTCGGAAATCAGCTCGGTGATTTCACCGATCTCCTGCGACGACTCGCCCAGGCGCTTGATCCGCTTGGAGGTGTCCTGGATCTGGTCACGGATGGAGTTCATACCGCCGATGGCGTTCTGCACGGCCTGCAGACCGGAGTCGGCTGCTTGCAGCGACTGGCGGGCCACCGTGGCCGACTCTTGCGCCTGTGTGGACACTTCGTTGATTCGGGTCGCCATGTCCAGAACGGAGCGGCCGGTTTCGCGAATTTCGCGCAGCTGCTCGGTCGAGGCTGCCAGCAGTTCGGTCGACGTGCTGTCCACCTGGGCGGTCGTTTGTGCCACGCGGGTCGCCGTGTTCTGCACGCTGCCCACCAGTTGGCGCAGTTCTTCCACCGTGTAGTTCACCGAGTCGGCAATGGCGCCCGTGATGTCTTCGGTCACGGTAGCTTCCTGGGTCAGGTCACCTTCAGCAACCGACTGCAGTTCGTTCATCAAACGCAAAATGGCGGCCTGGTTGGCATCGTTGACGCGCTTGGCTTCCTGCTCCTGGCGCTTGGCGTCCTTTTGCTGCGATTCGGCAGCGGCCTGGCGGCCCCGGCTGTCCAGCAGCTGCACGCGGGAGATACCCACACCGCAAAGAATCACGAACAGACCGGCGAGAGCCAGGGCTGCCAGCTGACCACCGCCCACACCGGTTTGTGCGGACAGCTTGGACTGCAGGCCTTCCAGCTGGCGGCGCAGGGGTTCGCTGTCGGCAATGATGGCGGACTGCGCTTCACGGGCAGACACCAGACCTTGCAGGTTACCCAGGATGGCGCTGGCTTGGGTGCGGGTTTGTTCGTACAGCTTGATCAGCGATTCGAGTTGCTCGCGGGTCTGGGCGTCCTTCGTGGCGGCCAGGCGCAGTTCAGGGCTGCCATCCAGCAGGCCCTGGGCGATTTCCTTGAACGAGTTCAAGTCCTTGCCCAGCAGGAACACAGCCTCGGGGCTCACGCCTTCCATGGTCTGGAATTCGTTGGCGGACTTGCCGATACGCTGGGTCAACATCACCAGCTGGCCGGCAGCAGAGATTTCAGCGGCGGGCGCGTTCTGCTGGAGTTTGAGCGACGACACCGTTTCGGCGATTTCGAGCAGGTCGGACGACTGGCGGTTGATGGTGCGCAGAGCGTCACCCACCTGCGTCAGGATCTTTTGCTGGCCCATCACCACGCTGGCGTTGCGCTCTGCGCGCTCCATCAGCGGGTTCACCGCATCGAGATCCGGCTTGTAGGGCTCGCCCAGCGATTGCACGCCCAGTTCGTTGTCGCCAGCGTTCAGGCCGCGCACGTTGCGCGCCAGCACGCCCGAGCTTTCCACCACGTCGGGGAAAGCCTGGGGGCTACCCACCAGCGCCTGCGACACCGACTTGGCCAGACGCTGCGACTGCATCAGCGATTGGCCGGTAGCGGCCAGTTGCTGTGCAGAGCGGTCGGCTTGTTGCAGCACCCAGAAGGCAATGGCACCCAGCACCAGCACGCCGACGCCCAGCAGGGCGAGCAGGCGGCGCTGGTGGGCCGCTGCGGTCGCGCGGCCCAGGATGGGCAGGGAAATCAGGTCTTCCTCGACGTCCGGGGCCGAGAGCTCCGGTGCGTAGCCGTCAGGGTCTCCCTGCACGCTGTTCATGGCTTCGGCCTGGTACGCGTCGCGCAGTTGCGCGCCGTCCAGCGAACCCGTGGCCAGAAGGTCCTGCCCATCGTCGGCAGTGCCTGCCGTCGCGCCGTTGTCTGGCGTGGCAGGTTTCCGGTTGAACAGTTTTCCAAATTGATTGACGACGGACATGGTGCAGCCTTACAGAAAAACTCAAGCACTGATGCTCAGGAAAGCGGGATGTTGGGACAGGAGCTGCAGGTTCAGTTCCTGCCAGCGGGTGCCGCTGGAATCGATATAGGTCGTGCCGAAGAATGCGGGTGCATCCTCGCCCGGGGGGTGCGACGACACGAAAGCGTCGGTGCCGCGCAGGCCCGCAAGGCGGTCGACCAGGAGCGCAGCATTGACGTCGAGCGCGGCGTTGAACGCCAGCAGGCTCGACTCGGTCAGTGCCTGCTCGGTGCGCGGCGCCGTGGCACCTAGCAAGCCGGCCAGATCCACCACGCCGACGAGCCCGCCGCGCAGGTTGGCGACCCCCAGAAACCAGCTCTGGGTGTAGGGGACAGGCTGCACGGAGACCCAGGAGAAGATTTCCCCCGACTGTCCGAGCGGCAGCAAATAAAAACTCCCGGCGGACTCTACAGCCAGCCAGGACGATACAGAGGTTCCCTCGACCCGCGCCGCCTGCAGGCGGCTGGCAAGGCGGGTCTGGAGCTCTCGCAGGGCTTCGCGGTTGGCCATGAGCGAGCCGCCGCGTTAGTTGAGCGCGTCGATTTTGGCCTGCAGTTCTGCGGGATCCACTGGCTTGGTGATGTAGCCACGCGCACCTTGGCGCATCCCCCAGACGCGGTCTGTTTCCTGGTTCTTGCTGGTGCACATGATGATGGGCACGTCGGCATACAGCGGGTCACGCGTAATGGCGCGGGTGAGCTGAAAACCGTTCTGGCCGGGCATGACCACGTCCATGAGAATCAGGTCGGGCTTTTCTTCGGCGAGACGGCGAAAAGCTTCATCAGCATTTTCTGCGGTACGCACCTGCATGCCTTTTTTCTGAAGCAGGTCGGTCAAAAACATCAACTCGGTCTTCGAGTCGTCGACGACCAGTACTTTCTGGATGGGCATTACATCGCTCCTTGTTGGGCATTGCCAAATTGCTGCACAGCCTGCAGCAACTGGTCTTTGGTAAACGGTTTGGTGAGATATTCCTGGCAGCCGACCATGCGCCCGCGGGCCTTGTCGAACACGCCGTCCTTCGAGGACAGCATGACTACCGGTGTATCTGCGAAACGGGCGTTGCGCTTGATGATGGCGCAGGTCTGGTACCCGTCGAGCTTGGGCATGAGAATGTCACAGAAAATCAGCTGAGGCTGGTAATCGTTGACCTTCGCCAAAGCATCAAAGCCGTCGTCTGCCAACAAGACTTCGTGCCCCCCCTGCTTGAGAAAAATCTCGGCGCTTCGACGGATGGTGTTGCTGTCATCCACCACGAGCACTTTGAAAGATGCGCCTGTTGTAGTCAATTGTTACTGCTCCCGATGGAAAAATAAACAACGCTGTAGTCCATGATGCTGGGCTAAATCGTCTCAAATCTGAACCATCTCGAAATCTTCCTTGCGTGCGCCACACTCGGGGCAGGTCCAGTTCATGGGGACCTGCTCCCAGGGCGTATTGGGGGCAATGCCGTGCTCGGGAGAACCCTCTGCCTCGTCATATATCCAGCCGCAAATCAAACACATCCAGGTTTTAGAGTCGGTCACAGCTTAAAGGGCCTTCACATAGAATGCAACGATTGTATCTAGTCATCTCAGCGGGCTGCGGCTTCGGGGCCACCCCTTTAGCAGGATCTGGTCCATGACCAACAAAGCATCCCAACCCTCCCCAGAAATCATAGACAGCGAAGATGACGGTTCCGAAGACGCAAGCCCGGCCTGCATCCTCGTCTTCAATGCCAGCGATCCCAGCGGCGCGGGCGGACTGACGGCCGACATCACCACCATTGCCTCGGTAGGCGGCCACCCTATTGCGGTGGTGTGTGGGGCCTACGCCAGGGACACAGCCCAGATCTTCGACCACTTCAGCTTCGAGGACGAGGCCGTGGCCGAGCAGGCCCGCACCGTGCTGGAAGACATGCCCGTGCAGGCCATCAAGGTCGGCTTCGTGGGCAGCCCCGAGAACATCAGCACCATCGCCGAGATCACGACCGACTACGACGAAGTCCCCGTGATCGCCTACATGCCCAACCTGTCCTGGTGGACGGACGAGCAGATCGACGAGTACCTGGATGCCTTCCGAGAATTATTGTTACCGCAGACCTCGGTGTTGGTAGGAAACCACAGCACGCTGTGGCGCTGGCTGCTGCCGGACTGGAGCAGCGAGCGCAGCCCCACGGCGCGCGACATCGCCCGCGCCGCGTCCGAGATGGGCGTGCCCTACACCCTGGTCACCGGCATCCCCCTGCCCGAGCAGTTCGTCGAGAACGTGCTCGCCTCTCCCCAGGCCATCATGGGCAGCGGCAAGTTCGAGCTGTTCGACGCCACCTTCGCCGGCGCGGGCGACACGCTGTCGGCGGCGCTCACCGCGCTGGTGGGCGCCGGCAACGACCTGGGCGAGGCCACGAGCGAGGCGCTGAGCTACCTCGACCGCTGCCTGGACGCCGGCTTTCGCCCTGGCATGGGCCACATCGTGCCCGACCGCATGTTCTGGGCCCAGCCCGACGACGAAGACGATGCGGATGACGACACCCTGATCGACGAAACACAGGCCATCGAAGGCTTTGTGATGCCCCCTCATGACACCAAGCACTGATCTCAATATTCCCCTGTTCGAACGCGCCAAGGCGCTCATCCCCGGCGGCGTGAACTCGCCCGTGCGGGCCTTCAAGGCCGTGGGCGGCACGCCGCGTTTCATCAAGCGGGCCCAAGGCGCGTACTTCTGGGACGCCAACGACCAGCGCTTCATCGACTACATCGGCTCCTGGGGCCCGATGATCCTGGGCCACGGTCACCCGGCCGTGCTCGACGCGGTGCAGAAGGCGGCGCTCGAAGGCTTCAGCTTCGGCGCGCCCACCGAGCGCGAGGTCGAACTGGCCGAGGAGATCCTGGGCCTGGTGCCCTCCATGGAAATGATCCGCCTGGTGAGCTCGGGCACCGAAGCCGGCATGAGCGCCATCCGCCTGGCGCGCGGCGCCACGGGGCGCAGCAAGTTCATCAAGTTCGAAGGCTGCTACCACGGCCATGCCGACTCGCTGCTGGTCAAGGCCGGCTCGGGCCTGGCCACCTTCGGCAACGCCACCAGCGCGGGTGTGCCCCCCGAAGTGGTGCAGCACACCCTGGTGCTCGAATACAACAACGTCGCCCAGCTCGAAGAAGCCTTTGCCCTGCATGGCAAGGAACTGGCCTGCGTGATGATCGAGCCCATCGCGGGCAACATGAACCTGGTGCGCGCGAGCGTCCCGTTCATGAAGCGCTGCCGCGAGCTGTGCACCGAGTACGGCGCGCTGCTGGTGCTCGACGAGGTGATGACCGGCTTTCGCGTGGCGCTGGGCAGTGCGCAGAGCGTGTACGCAAAAGCCATCCCCGGCTTCAAGCCCGACATCACGGTGCTGGGCAAGGTGATCGGCGGCGGCATGCCGCTGGCGGCCTTCGGCGGGCCGCGCGCCATCATGGAGCACCTGGCCCCGCTGGGTGCCGTGTACCAGGCGGGCACGCTGTCTGGCAACCCGGTGGCCACCGCCTGCGGGCTGGCCACGCTGCGCGAGATCAAGAAGCCTGGCTTCTTCGACGCGCTCTCGGCCCGCACCCGCTCGCTGGTCGATGGGCTGTCTGCCGCCGCCGCCGCAGAGGGCGTTCCCTTCAGCGCGGACTGCGAAGGCGGCATGTTCGGCTTCTTCCTGCTGCCCGAGCTACCGCAGAACTACGCCCAGGTGCTCAAGACCGACAACGCGCGCTTCAACACGCTGTTCCACGGCCTGCTGGACCGCGGCGTCTACATCGCGCCAGCGCTGTACGAGGCAGGCTTCGTGAGCTCGGCCCACACGGCCGACGACATCGACGCCACCGTGGCCGCCGCGCGCGAAGTATTCAAGACACTATAAAAATCATAGCTACCAGCGCTGATCCATAGCGCGGTAGCGGCATTTTTTATCGAAATCCTGGCTGCAGCGCCATCACAGCAGCCCGCGCAGCTCGCGCGCGGCTTCCTGCAGCAGCGGCAGCATGTCGCGCTGCAGGCTGCCCTCGTCCACCTGCTTGGGTGACGCCACCACGTTCAGTGCCGCCACCGTGCGGCCCTGCAGGTTGCGCAGCGGCACGGCCAGCGCGTGCACGCCCAGTTCATGCTCCTCCACCGCCAAGCAGCAGTCGTCCCGCCGCGCCCTAGCAATCACCTGCCGCAGCGGCCCGACCTGCGTGATGGTGTGCGGCGTGAGACGCTGCAGGGTGCAGCCCTTGAGCCAGGCCGTCAGCTCCGCCGCAGGCAGCGCCGCCAGCAGCACCCGCCCGGTCGACGTGGGGTGCGCCGGCAGCCGCGCGCCCAGGTGCAGGCCGTAGGCGAGCACACGGGACGGCGCGCCGTACACACCGCTGCGCGCCACGATCACGACCTCGTTGCCGTCCAGCACCACCGCCGAGAACGACTGCTGCGTCTGCGCCGCCAGCCGGTTGAGCGTGGGCTGCAGCACGCGCGGCAGCCGGGCCGACGCGAGATAGCTTCCTGAAAAGCGCAGCACCTTGGGCGCCAGCCAGAAGTAGCTGCCGTCCGTCTCCAGGTAGCCCAGGTGCGCCAGCGTCAGCAGGTGCCGGCGCGCCGCCGCGCGCGTAAGGCCCGTGCGCTGCGCCGCCAGCGTGGCGTTCAGCCGCTGGCGCTCGGTGTCGAAGCTCTCCAGCACCGCCATGCCCTTGGCCATGCCTTCGATGAAGTCCGCCTTGGCGATGGGGGACGCAGTCTGAACGGTGGTCATTGCGCGATGATCGCACAATACATCCGCCCATCGCACGCAACCGCCCAGTCGCCCTGCCCGTTTGACGCAGATCAACCTACGCTTGGCAGCATCTTTTCCCCACGAGGTTGCCCACCCATGCGTACCCAGGTTGCCATCATCGGCGCAGGCCCCGCCGGCCTGCTGCTCGGCCAGTTGCTCTATACGTCCGGCATCGACGCCGTCATCATCGAACAGCGCAGCCCCGACTACGTGCTGGGCCGCATCCGCGCCGGCGTGCTGGAGCAGGTCAGCATGGACCTGCTGGACCAGGCCGGCGTCGGCGCCCGCGCCCATGCCGAAGGGCTGCCGCACGACGGCATCGAGCTGCTGTTCAAGGGAGCCCGCCACCGCATCGACCTGCACGCGCTGACCGGCGGCAGCCGGGTGACGGTGTACGGCCAGACCGAGGTGACCCGCGACCTGATGGACGCCCGCGCCGCCGAAGGCCTGACCACGGTATACGACGCCCAGAACGTGAGCGTGCACGACTTCGACGGCCAGCAGCCGCGCGTGACGTACGAGAAGGACGGCCAGACGCACGAGGTGCTGTGCGACTTCATCGCAGGCTGCGACGGCTACCACGGCGTGTGCCGCGCCAGCGTGCCCGAGGGCGCGCTGCGCACCTACGAGCGCGTCTACCCCTTCGGCTGGCTGGGCGTGCTGGCCGACGTGAAGCCCGTCTCGCACGAGCTGATCTACGCCAACACCGAGCGCGGCTTCGCGCTGTGCAGCATGCGAAGCAACACGCGCAGCCGCTACTACCTGCAGGTGCCATCGACCGACAAGGTGGAGCAGTGGAGCATCGAGCAATTCTGGGCAGAACTGGGCAACCGCCTGGACCCCGAGGCGCGCGAGAACCTGGTCACCGGCCCGGCGCTGGAGATGAGCATCGCACCGCTGCGCAGCTTCGTGGCCGAGCCCATGCGGTTTGGCCGCCTGTTCCTGGCGGGCGACGCGGCCCACATCGTGCCGCCCACCGGTGCCAAGGGCCTGAACCTGGCGGCGAGCGACGTGGGGTACCTGTGGAACGCGCTGTCGGACTATTACCGCGATAAGTCCAGTGCGGGCATCGACACGTATTCGGACCGCTGCCTGCGCCGCGTCTGGCGCGCCGAGCGCTTCTCGTGGTGGTTCACCTCGCTGATGCACCGTTTTCCGGACACGGGCGAGTTCGGGCAGAAGATGCAGGAGGCGGAGCTGGATTACTTGGTGAATTCACGCGCGGCGTCCACGTCGCTGGCGGAGAACTATGTGGGGTTGCCGCTGGATTTTGCGCTGCGTGAGCCCTCGTAATCCGCTCTTCAAGCGTTTGAAGCGGTTTCGATACATGCTTGACGGGGGCGCGGACGTCATGCACCCCCTGCAACGCATCAAGAGCCAATAACGCATCTCAGTCGAGGGGAAAATCCTTGTCTAAGATGCCTTCACAACGCTCGCAATAAAGATACCTAGTTTTGGTTCCAGCCGCCAACGCGCCCCATCCCGTGGCGCCATCCAGAGTGAGTCGATAGGTCTTTCCTTTGTGGGACCGCACAAAACCCTCGGCCGTGCAGTCATCCAGGATCAATGCCCTTTGATAATTGAATGCCGTACTTGGGACAGCATGTTTTATGAAGAATCGCATTTTTCGCTCGGTCAATACCGAATCGACGCAATGATCTTGATTGCCCGATGAATTCGCTCCCGCAGAATTCTTGACAATGTACGTCGCCTTGGAGTCTTTCTGGAGGAGCGGAAAATCGTCCGCCGCGTGGGCAAACGCGGCGACTCCTGCGGCCATCACGGCAAGGGTTGTCGACAACAGTTTTGGCATCACCACTCCGCAGTGGCCGCTTCCGTGACGTTCTTGCGGCTGACGGTGGGGTGCCGAAAGACATCTGCTTTCTCCAAGCTCAAGGTCTGCAGCAGTTCCTCCAGCAGATATTTGAAAGACATCTGTTGTGCGCCCGTCAACGCCTCGTACACCGAATGATCGTTAAAAAACGCTTTTGCTGAACGTCGCTCAGTCCTTTGGGCATTGGTTTGTTAGCCGGCAGGAAAGCTTGGCCCACGATCTCGATCCCGATGGTTTCGGAATTGGACGGATATCTTTCAGGCACTGATTTTTTCATTTCCGCTGCGTGCATTCGGGTGACGCCCATCTTCTTGTATGCCGAATTTTCAGAAGGCGTGCATTTCACTTCAGCAAGGCAACGGGCGCGTATCGGACCAATATGATTGTGCGATACCTGATAGAAGCCGTCTGATATATAACACCCGTTTTCGAAATAAGAAAATGAGCACCATTGGCGCCTGGTTGTTTATAACTAGCCAGTGTGGAATTCTCGGTAGAAGAACCGGTTTGATGGGCAATGATGCCCATCACGGCAGCCATTTTTGAACGCTCGATGGATGTTACCCTGTGAGCAACCACCCTGGAATTTTTGATCACCATCCCGTCAGCACTTAGCTTCAACATAATCCGCCCCGCAATGAACCTATTGATATGCGCGACAGATTTCATTTCAAGGCAAATCTTTCAACAAGGAAATTTTCAAGTTGAAACGTTTTCAGATGTAAGGGCAAATAAAAAGCGGCCGTGAGGCCGCTTTTTACGCAGATATCTTTTTTTGTATAGGTATCAATGGCGGAAGTGGCGCACGCCGCTGAACACCATCGCCACGCCACGCTTATTCGCTGCGTCGATGACTTCGTTGTCGCGCATCGAGCCGCCGGGCTGGATGACGCAGGTGGCGCCTGCGTCCACCACCACATCCAGGCCGTCGCGGAAGGGGAAGAACGCGTCGCTCGCCACCACGGTGCCCTGCAGCGAGAGGTTGGCGTGGCCGGCCTTGATGCTGGCGATGCGGGCGGAGTCCAGGCGGCTCATCTGGCCGGCGCCCACGCCCATGGTCATGCCGCCCTTGCAGAAGACGATGGCGTTGCTCTTGACGTACTTGGCGACCTTCCAGGCGAACAGCAGGTCTTCCAGTTGCTCCAGGGTGGGCTGCTTCTGGGTCACGACCTGCAGGTCGATGAGCGACAGCTCATGGTTGTCGGCGGTCTGCAGCAGCAGGCCCGAGCCGATGCGCTTGGCGTCCATGGCGTTGCGGCCACGCTGCCAGTCGGTCAGGACGTCGGTCTTGGATGCGTGGGGCGGCAGCGCGATCTTGAGCAGGCGGACGTTGGCCTTGGCCTTGAAGACTTCCAATGCCTCGGCCGTGAAGTCGGGGGCCATCAGCACTTCGACGAACTGCTTGCTGATCTGCGCGGCAGCGGCGCCGTCGAGTGTGCGGTTCACGGCGATGATGCCGCCGAATGCGCTGGTGGGGTCGGTCTGGAAGGCCTTGCTGTAGGCATCCAGCGCGTCCAGGCCCACGGCCACGCCGCAGGGGTTGGCGTGCTTGACGATGACGCAGGCAGGCGCCTCAAAGCTCTTGACGCATTCCCACGCGGCATCGGCGTCGGCGATGTTGTTGTACGACAGCTCCTTGCCTTGCACCTGCTCTGCGGTCACCAGCGAGCCGGGTGCGGGGTGCAGGTCGCGGTACAGCGCGGCCTGCTGGTGCGAGTTTTCGCCGTAGCGCAGGTCCTGCACCTTGGTGAAGATGCCGTTGCTCTGGCCGGCGAACTGGGCGCGCGTGGGCACGTAGGTTTCCGACAGCTTGTCTTCTTCGAACGTGACGGACGACAGGTAGTCGCTGATGGCGCCGTCGTACTGGGCGATGCGGTTGAACGCAGCCACCGACAGCGCAAAGCGCAGCTTGTTGGAGAGCTTGCCGCCGGCTTTCAGCTCGGCCAGCACAGCGTCGTACTGGTCGGCCGAGGTGATCACGCCCACGTCGTTCCAGTTCTTGGCGGCGCTGCGCACCATGGCGGGACCGCCGATGTCGATGTTCTCGATGGCGTCGGCCAGCGTGCAGCCGGCCTTGGCCACGGTGGACTCGAAGGGGTACAGGTTGACCACCAGCAGGTCGATGGTGTCGATGCCGTGCTCCTTCAAGGCGGCCATGTGCTCGGGCAGTTCGCGGCGGGCCAGCAGGCCGCCGTGCACCTTGGGGTGCAGCGTCTTCACGCGGCCGTCCAGCATCTCGGGGAACCGGGTGACCTCGGCCACCTCGGTCACGGGCAGGCCGTTGTCGGCCAGCAACTTGGCGGTGCCGCCGGTGGACAGCAGCTTGATGCCCAGCGCGTGCAGGGCCTGGGCAAATTCGACGATGCCGGTCTTGTCGGAGACGGAAAGAAGTGCGTTCATGGCAGTGGTGGTGGGGAGAGTTTGAATAAAAACAGGGTCTACCGCTGGATGGATAAGCGCGAGCAGCTACAAATTTAATAGCAATAGGTTGTGCGGGCCGTCACAGCAGCTTGTGCAGCGACAGTTTCTTGCGCAGGGTGTTGCGGTTCAGGCCCAGCCATTCGGCGGCGCGGGACTGGTTGTTGTCGGCCTGCTGCATCACCACTTCCAGCAGCGGTTTTTCGACCACGCGCACCAGCATGTCGTACATGCCGTCGGGCGTCTCTCCGCCCAGGTCGCGAAAGTAGCCTTGCAGGCTCTCGCGCACGCATTCCTCTATGTGTTTCTTGCTCATGCAGCCATTCCCTCTTGTTCTTCTGAGTCAGCGTCCACGCCGGTGGCGGCGGGCAGCCGGTCCATCTGCTGCCCCAGGGCATCCAGGTGGTCGGCCACGGCCTGCCACTGCGTGGCGCTGTCTTCGATCGTATTGATGTGTTGCCTGAAGGCCTCGCCGCCGGGCAGCGCGCGCAGGTACCAGGCAATGTGCTTGCGCGCACTGCGCACCCCGGTCAGCTCGCCGTACAGGCCGTAGTGGTCTTGCAGGTGGTCCAGCAGCAGGCGCCGCACCTCAGCCACCAACGGCGGCGCCAGGTGTTCACCCGTGGCCAGGAAGTGGCCGACCTCGCGGAAGATCCACGGCCGGCCCTGGGCCGCGCGGCCGATCATGATCGCGTCGGCCCCGGTGGCGGCCAGCACGTCACGCGCCTTTTCGGGCGATGTGATGTCGCCGTTGGCCACCACGGGCACCTTCACCGCGGCCTTGACCGCCGCGATGGTGTCGTACTCCGCATGGCCCTTGTAGCCCTGCTCGCGCGTGCGGCCGTGCACGGTCAGCATCTGGATGCCCACGCCTTCGAACGCGCGGGCGAGCTGCACCGCGTTCTTGTGCTCCTGGCACCAGCCGGTGCGCATCTTCAGCGTGACGGGCACGTTGAAGGGCGCGCAGGCCTCAACCACCGCAGCGGCGATCTCCACCGCCAGGGCCTCGTTCTGCATCAGGGCGGAGCCCGCCCATTTGTTGCAGACCTTCTTGGCGGGGCAGCCCATGTTGATGTCGATGATCTGCGCGCCACGCTCTACGTTGTAGACCGCGGCCTCGGCCATCATCTGCGCCTCGGTGCCGGCGATCTGCACGGCAATCGGCCCGGGCTCCCCGTCATGGTTGGCCCGGCGCGAGGTCTTGAGGCTGTTCCACAAGTCCTTGCGCGAGGTCACCATCTCGCTCACCGCATAGCCCGCGCCCAGCGCCTTGCACAACTGGCGGAACGGCCGGTCCGTGACGCCCGCCATCGGGGCGACGAACAACCGGTTCGCCAAAGGAATGTGGCCAATGTGCATGGGAAGGGTGCGGGAGGGGGCAGCAGCGAATGCTGAAAAAGGAGGCGGGATTGTACCTGCTCAAAATTTCAGCAAATGAAATGTTCCGCCCAGTGAAAAGCGGATGTCTTTGCAGCTGGCGGTAGCCGCACCAAGCCGCGGCAGGCATGGCCTCATCGGCCGGTACGTTTCAACGTCTCGTTGATTCGGCTGCTGCTATCTCAGCTTTTGGCCCGCGCGCCACGCTTTGGCCCGATCAGCGCGATGCGAGATCGGTGTCCGCCGAGGACGCGGGCGCCGCGCCGCGCTGTGCGAAATGCCACCAGGCCGTAGGCAGGTTGTCGAACTGGTGGCGGGCCATCAGGCCGCGCAGCCAATCCCGGTTGTGCTGTACATCGGGCGAAAAGCCCTGTGCCCCGGTCTGCGCACCTGCCAGCTCCACACCGGGCGGGGTGCCCATGTCCACATCGTGCCCGTCGGCCAACGGACCGCGCACCACCTTGCTGGCCTTGACGCCGTCCGTCACCTTCACCTGCACGACCCAGCCGCTGCGGCTCTGAGCCACTTGGCACGACGCGCGAAACGCAAGGCCCTGGGCCTTCAGCTCCTGCGTGATGCCCTGCAGAGCGCTGCGCGAGGCGGCGGTCTCCGCACAGGGCTGGGCAGAGCCCTGACCGGCTGAGGCGCTGGCGGCCCGCGGTTCTGACGATGCCGGCACTGCAGCCTGCGGGCTGTGCACACAGGCCGCCATCAGTAGCGCCGTGGCCACCGACGACCAGCGGGTGCGGGACGACACGGCGGCGCAGCGGCGCCCGGTGCGGACTGCAAACGATGGGATGGTGGACAGGGTGTCTTTGTGCATGGCGGTCTCCTGAGCGGCGCCACCAGAAGAACAGGATTGGCAGCACCGTGTTGCTTCACGATACAAATCGGGCTGTGGCAGGCCCATGCGCAGATGCCGCAGGCCTGCGTAGGACAGCGCCCCCATGCGCAAACCGCCCCATTGGCCGGACCTACACTTCGCCGCTATGGAAATCTGGATGCAACACTGGATGCAGCAACTGCTGGAATGGCTGGCTTTGCCGCAGTTCGGCCTGAGCACCGTCTTCATCGTCTCTTTCATCTCGGCCACGCTGCTGCCGCTGGGCTCGGAGCCCGCGGTGTTCGGCCTCATCAAGATCAACCCCGCAATGTTCTGGCCCGCGATCCTGGTGGCGACGGCAGGCAACACGCTGGGGGGTGGCGTGAGCTGGTGGATGGGTTTTGGCGCCCACAAGGCGGTGGACAAGGCGCGGGGCGGCCACACGGATGTGCGGGCACTGGCCTGGCTGCAGCGGTTCGGCGCCCGGGCGTGCCTGATGAGCTGGCTGCCGGTGGTGGGCGACCCACTGTGCGCGGTGGCCGGCTGGCTCAAGCTGCCGTTCTGGCCCTGCCTGTTCTACATGGCCATCGGCAAATTCATGCGCTACCTGGTCATGACCAGCGTGCTGCTGCACTTCATGCCCGGCAAACTGGGCGGCTGATGCCCGGCGCCGTTTGCGCAGGCCTACAGAAAAGCGTGGGCGCTGGACTCCGACAGCACTGAATCACCCTTGGCCACGGGCTCCTCGACCACCACCTGGTTGCGCCCGCCCTCCTTGGCCATGTACATCGCGGTGTCGGCGCGCGAGAAGAACTCCAGCACCGATTCCCCCAGTACATACTGCGTGACGCCGATGGACACCGTCACGCGGCCCTTGAGCAGCCCGGTCCAGGCGTGCGACTCGACCTGCGCGCGGATGCGCTCGCAGGTGTTGAGCGCCGGAAGCAGCGAGGTCGCGGGGAAGATCAGCAAGAACTCCTCGCCGCCGTAGCGCCCGAACACATCGCCGCCGCGCACGCCCTGCTGCGCGATGCGCGCAAACGTGCGCAGCACCTCGTCGCCGCCCAGGTGGCCCAGCTCGTCGTTGATGCGCTTGAAGCGATCGATGTCCAGCACGGCCAGGCACAGCGGGATGCCGCTTTCGTCGGCCATCTGCTTTTGCTCTTCGAGCGCGGCCAGCACGTAGCGCCGGTTGAAACAGCCCACCAGCGTGTCGCGCTGCGCGTCTTCCTGGATGTTCTTGATCTTGCGGCTGGCGTGGTAGAGGCTGCGGTACAGGCGCTGCACCCGGCCCATGAGCAGGATGAACGCGGGCAGCGCCAACAGCAGGGCCAGACCGTGCAGCGCCTCCAGACGCAGCAGCGCCACATTGCGCTGCTCCAGGTAATGCAGCCCCACCACCCCGGCATACAGCACCATCAGGCAGGCCGACAAGCCCAGCAGCGTGCGGCGCGGCACGGTGAAGGTGCCGTAAGCCACCGCCACGAACGCAAAGGGCGCAAGCAAAATCTGCGTGACGGGTTCCAGGTAGAACAGCACCAGCATGCAGGCCAGCGCCGTGGCCACGATGGCCAGCTTGATATGCCGGTGCCGCAGCTTCTGGTGCAGCGCCGTGGCAAACAAGGCCCAGAAGGCCAGGCAGCACAGCGCTGCCAACACCGCCAGCACCACCAATACCTGCGCCGACACCACGTCCAGCGCGTAGAAACCCACCATCGCCGCCGCGTACAGCCCGATCAGACCGATCGCCTGCTGCCACTGCTGCGCCACGCTGGCCCCGCGCGCGCCCTGTGCGCCCAGTCCGTCCATGGCGCGCCGGGCCGGACGCACCACCGCCGCCGACGAGTCGTCGAACTCCATGACAGCGTCGGACAAGGGAAAGGCATCCGTGGCAGAAAACGGATTCTTGCGTCCAAAAAACATGTGGGAGGACAGGCGAAGCCTGGGTTCGTTCGGGTGGCAACATCTTGCCGGGGTGCGCGGGCCCTTGGCAAGCAGCCTTGGTGCAGGCCCCGCGCATCTTACGCAGAACTGACATCACACCACACGGTGTTTTCCAGTAGCGGGCAGCGCCAGACGCCCACTTTTGAGAAAGATCAACCGATGGGGGGCATGGACCGCCGTCCGCAGCGGCCGCCGCCGCGCACTGCAGCGCGGCGCATCATAGTCGCGCGGGCTCCGCCCTGCGCACCGACCACCAGCCTTCAGCAGAATAGACGCAAAGAGCCGCCCAGATCAGCACAAAACCCACCAATCGCGCAGGCTCGAAGGCCTCATGAAACACCCATACGCCCAGCGCGAACTGCAGGCTGGGCGAGATGTACTGCAGGATGCCCAGCGTGGACATGGGAATGAGACGCGCGCCCGCCGCAAACAGCAGCAACGGCACGGCGGTGAGCGGCCCCGCCACCAGCAGCCAGCCCAGCGTGGCCGCATCACCCTGCACCATCGCTCCCTGCCCTTGCCAGGCCCACCAGCCCAGCACGATGGCGGCCACCGGGGCCAGCATCATCGTCTCGAGCGCCAGACCCTCCAGGGCCCCCAGGGCGGCCACCTTGCGCAGCAGCCCGTACACACCGAAGCTCGACGCCAGCACCAGCGCGATCCAGGGGAGCCGACCCGCCTGCACCGTGAGCCATAGCACCCCCGCTGCCGCCACGGCCACCGCCACCCACTGCCCGGGGCGCGGACGCTCGTGCAGGAAGACATAGCCCAGTGCGACGTTCACCAGCGGCAGGATGAAGTAGCCCAGGCTCGCGTCCACCACATGCTGGTTCTGCACCGCCCACACATAGGTGAGCCAGTTGCCGGACAGCAGCAGCGCCGACAGCGCAAACGCCGCCAGCACGCGGGGCTGGCGCACCACGGCGCCCATCCACGCCCACTGGCGACGCACCAGCAGCACCGCCAGCACGAACACCAGCGACCATAGCGTGCGGTGCATCACCACCTCCAGCGACGGCACATCGGCCACCTGCTTGAAGTACAGCGGGAACAGGCCCCAGGCGACATAGGCCAGCGCGGCGTAGAGGATTCCGGGGTTCATGGTGCTGCCAGGGTGGGTGCGGAATGGGGCCAGTGCCCGTCCCGCCGCAGGGTCGAAAAAAATCCCTGCAGGCCGCCAGGGGCTTGCAGGGAGCGGACCGGGAGCGCCACGCGCCCCCAGGCGGCACCGCCGGAAGGCCGGCGATGCCACAAAGGCCAATCAAACGTTGAAGAGGAAGTTGAGCACGTCGCCGTCCTTGACGATGTACTCCTTGCCTTCCGCGCGCATCTTGCCCACGTCCTTGGCGCCCTGCTCACCCTTGTACTGGATGTAGTCGTCAAACGCGATGGTCTGCGCACGGATAAAGCCGCGCTCGAAGTCGCCGTGGATCACGCCCGCCGCCTGCGGTGCGGTGGCGCCCACAGGCACCGTCCAGGCGCGCACTTCCTTCACGCCGGCCGTGAAGTAGGTCTGCAGCCCCAGCAGGCTGAAGCCCGCGCGGATCAGGCGGTTCAGGCCGGGCTCTTCCAGGCCCATCTCCTGCAGGAACATGTCGCGGTCTTCATCGCCCATCTCGGCCATTTCGGCTTCGATCTTGGCGCAGATGGCCACCACCGGCGCGCCCTGGGCGGCTGCGTATTCCTTCAGGCGATCGAGCAGGGGGTTGTTCTCGAAACCGTCTTCGCTCACGTTGCCGACAAACATGGCGGGCTTGGCCGTGATCAGGCAGAACTGCTTGAGCAGCGGCGCGTCTTCCTTGCTGACGGGGACGCTGCGGGCAGGCTGGCCCTGGTCCAGGGCGGCCTGGATGGGGGTGAGCAGCGCGACGATCTTGGCGGCTTCCTTGTCATTGCCCGACCGGGCGGCCTTGCTGTAACGGTTCAGTGCCTTCTCGACCGTCGTCATGTCTGCCAGGCACAGCTCGGTCTGGATGACTTCGATGTCCGCGATCGGGTCCACGCGGCCGGCCACGTGGATCACGTTCGGGTCTTCGAAGCAGCGCACCACGTTGACGATGGCATCGGTTTCGCGGATGTGGGCCAGGAACTGGTTGCCCAGGCCTTCGCCCTTGGAGGCACCGGCCACCAGACCGGCAATATCCACGAACTCGACGATGGCGGGGACCACGCGCTCGGGCGAGACGACCTCAGCGAGCTTCTGCAGGCGAGGGTCGGGCACTTCCACGACGCCCGTGTTGGGCTCGATGGTGCAGAAGGGATAGTTCTCGGCGGCGATGCCGGCCTTGGTCAGCGCGTTGAAGAGAGTGGACTTGCCCACATTGGGCAGACCCACGATGCCGCATTGGAGGCTCATGGCAGGGCTTTCTGGAATTCGGAGACAAACCGCTTATTTTACGGCGCGCGAGGCATGCCCCTCCGAGAGAGACCGTTCACGCCTCAGTCAAACCGCAGATCGGCCGCCACCCGCTGTCCCACGCGCAGCATCTGGCCGGCCCCCTGGCGCACGATGGCGTTCATGCCGAAGGTGATGGCACCGTTCAGGCGCCGGTCCGCGCGGTACGCGCGCAGCGTGGTGCCCACCTCGGGGCTGCTCTCGGCGGTGGCCGGGTCGATGTCGGGGATAGGACAGCGTGCGCAGGGCTTGACGGCCTGCAGATGGATCTCGCCTTCGGCTCCGCCGTCCACCCGCACCATGTCCACCCGGTCTTCGTCGTGAGAGTCCACACCGCCCAGCACCACGTTGGGCCGAAAGCGTTCGATGCCGACGGCGCCGTGGCCAGCCGCCGTGAGTCGGTCGTTCAGCTCCTGCATCGAGGCCTCGCTCGCCACCAGCACCGGAAACCCGTCGGAGAACTGGTTGGGCGCCTCGATGCCGCCCGTCCAGTCCATGCTGGACAGGCGCCGGTAATCGGGGTCGAAGCGCACCAGCCGGCAGGGCTGGCCCAGAAAGTCGGTGAACCACTGGGCGGCCACCGCGCCCATGTCCCAGGCGGGCACCGTGTCGCGCCAGACCGTGACCGTGGCCGGGGCCTCCACCGCGTCGATGGCCACGTGCAGGGCCAGCATGCCGGGTGCCCGCAGCACCATCTCTTCGGTCTTGAGCTGCGGGCGAATCAGGGCCATGCGCGGCAGCGCGCGCTGGGTCAGGAAGGCACCGTGCGCGTCCACCACCATCCAGGCGCGGTCCAGGTCCAGGCCCGTCTCGGTGAGCAGCGCCTCCCGCACCTCGATGCCCGCGCACGACTTGACGGGGTAGACGAACAGGCGCGCGATGGTGCCGGACAGATCGGAATCGGGATTGAAACTCACGCCAGCGCGCTCCTGAAAAATGGGCCATCGATACAAAAAAGGGGCTCTCCGCCCGCAATTTTGCACTGCGCCCAGGCGCCCGGGACGGCTCCTACAATGCCTCTCATGGCCCAAACCTTTGATATTTGTATTCGCGGCACCGGCGTGGTGGGCAGCACGCTCGCCCTGTTGCTGGCGCGGGACCGTTTGAAAGTGGCGCTGCTGCCCGCCTCAGGCCCCAAAAATCCTGCAGCCACCGACGTGCGGGCCTATGCCCTGAACATCGCCTCCCGCCAGTTGCTGCAATCCCTGCGCAGCTGGCCAGACGATGCACATGCCACGGCCGTGCGCCAGATGCAGGTGCAGGGCGACCAGGACGGCGCGGTGCAATTCGATGCGGCGGCCCAGGGCGTGGATGCCCTGGCCTGGATCGTCGACGTGCCGGCCCTGGAATCGGGCCTGGCCCAGGCCGTGCGGTACCAACCCCATGTAGAAGTGGTGGACGCGCCGGTGCCTGCCGCACTCACCGTTGTGTGCGAGGGCCGGGCCAGCAGCACCCGGGACGAGTTCGGGGTGAACTTTCAGGTCACGCCCTATGCCCAGCACGCCATCGCCACCCGGCTGCAGTGCGAACGCCCCCATGGGCAGGTGGCCCGCCAGTGGTTCTTGCCCGACGGCATCCTGGCTTTTTTGCCTTTGGGCGGGCCTGACGGGAACTCCGTGGCCGTTGTGTGGTCCGTCTTGCAGGAGCAGGTGGCGCCGCTCCTGGCTTTGCCACCGCAGGAATTTGCGCGACGGCTGCAATCGGCCAGCCACGACGCACTGGGCGCGTTGCAACTCAGCGCGGAGCGGGCCGCCTGGCCTTTGCAATGGGCGAAGGCTGACCGCTGGAGCGGCCCCATGCCATCGGCACCAGGCACTGCAATGCGCAGCTGGGCCCTGGCCGGCGATGCCGCCCACAACGTGCACCCGCTGGCAGGACAGGGCTTGAACCTGGGGCTGGCAGATGCACAGGCACTGGCCCGTGTGCTGCACGAGCGGGACTACTGGCGCAGCGTGGGCGATGTGCGGTTGCTGCGGCGCTATGAACGCGAGCGCAAGGCCGCCCTGCTGCCCATGGGCGTGGCCACCGACGGACTGCAGCAGCTGTTTGCGCGGCCCGAGGGGCCGATACAGGCACTGCGCAACTGGGGCATGAAGGGCTTCGAGAGAAGCGGCCCACTGAAGGATTTTGTGGCCCGACAGGCCATGGGAATTTGATTGACGACGACACTGCGGCGGCCCCTGGTGGCTTCCGCGCCTTGAACCCGAGAACACCATGACATTGCTTCCCATCCTGATCACGGCCATTGGCCTCCTCGCCAGCACCGCAGCCTCTGCCCAGGAGGCCGATATCCGCAAGGCCCTGGCCGAACGCATTCCGCAGATGGACAAGGTCGACGAGGTTCGCCCCACGCCCATGAAGGGGCTGTACGAAGTGCGCATCGGCACTGACCTGTTCTACACCGATGCCAAGGGCGACTACGTGATCCAGGGCGAACTGATCGACACCAAGGCACGCCGCAACCTGACCGAAGACCGCAGCGCCAAGCTCTCTGCGGTGGACTTCTCGGCGTTGCCATTGAAGGACGCCTTCACCATCGTGCGCGGCGACGGCAAGCGCAAGGTGGCCGTGTTCGAAGACCCCAACTGCGGCTACTGCAAGCGCTTCGAGCGCGACCTGCAGAATGTGGACAACGTGACCGTCTACCTGTTCCTGTACCCCATCCTGAGCCCCGACTCGGCAGAAAAATCGCGCAACATCTGGTGCGCCAAGGACAAGGTGGCCGCCTGGCAAGACCAGATGGTGCGCGACAAGCCCGCTCCAGCCGCCAGTTGCGACACCAGCGCCCTGCAGCGCAACCTGGCCTTCGGCCGCAAGCACAAGATCACCGGTACCCCCACGTTGATCTTTGCCAATGGCACACGGGTCCCCGGAGCCATCGGCGCGCAGGAAGTCGAAAAGCGCCTGGCCGAGGCCAGCAGCGAAACCACCCGGGCCAACTGAGCCGCATCCATTGAGCCGCACGAACTGAACCGCACTGTGGGAACGCGTTGACGTTCCCTGAGCCTGCCAGCAGGGCCCGGCGCTGCTGGCTACCACGCCAGAACCCACCAGACGCCCATGCCCTCACCCCGCCACCACGAGCCCGCAGCCATCCACTACCGCGTAGAGCCTGCGGATCTGCATGCCCACCTCTTTCACATCACGCTGACGATCGCCCACCCCCAGGCGCTGCAGGAGGTCGCACTGCCGGTGTGGATCCCGGGGAGCTACCTGGTGCGCGAGTTTTCCAAGAACCTCCAGGAGCTCAAGGCACACCAGGGCAAGCACGATGTGCCCCTGACGCAGCTGGACAAGCACCGCTGGCGCGCGGACTGCAGCGCGGACAAGCCCCTGGTACTGACCTACGCCGTCTGCGCCTACGACACCTCGGTGCGCACGGCGTGGCTGGACACGTCGCGCGGCTTCTTCAACGGCACCAGCCTGTGCCTGCAGGTGCGCGGCCAGGAAAAGCAAAGCCACACCCTGGAGATGGCCAGCACCCCGGCCACGGCGGACTGGTCGGTGGCCACCGGGTTGACGGCACTCAAGGTCGACAAGAAGGGTTTTGGTCTCTACCAGGCCGAGGACTACGATGAGCTGGTCGACAGCCCGTTCGAGCTGGGCAACTTCTGGGTGGGCCGCTTCACGGCCGGTGGCATCCCGCACCGCTTCGTCGTGGCCGGCGCTGCGCCGTCATTCGACGACAAGCGCCTGCTGGCGGACACGCAAAAAATCTGCGAGACGGCCATCCGGTTTTGGCACGGCGACGGCGCGGCCCCGTTCAAGAGCTATGTGTTCATGCTCAATGCCGTGGGCGACGGCTACGGCGGCCTCGAGCACCGCAACTCCACGGCCCTCATCTGCGGCCGCAGGGACCTGCCCCGTGTGGGCGAAAGCCGCGCTGGCGACGGCTACACCACGCTGCTAGGTCTGATCAGCCACGAGTACTTTCACACCTGGAACGTCAAGCGCCTGCGCCCTGCCGAATTTGCGCAGTACGACTACGCGCGGGAGAACTACACCGACCTGTTGTGGTTCTTCGAGGGCTTTACCAGCTACTACGACGACCTGCTGCTGCGCCGTGCCGGCTTGATCGACGACGCAACCTACCTCAAGCTCATCACCAAGACCATCAACCAGGTGCACCAGACCCCGGGGCGCGCGGTGCAGACCGTGGCGCAGGCCAGCTTCGACGCGTGGGTCAAGTACTACCGCCAGGATGAAAACACCCCCAACGCCACGGTGAGCTACTACACCAAGGGCTCGCTGTTGGCGCTGTGCCTGGACCTGGCGCTGCGCCGCGACGGCAAGAGCACGCTGGACGACGTGATGCGCGCGCTGTGGAAGCGCTGCCAGGGCGGCCCCATGACGGAGGACGACCTGCGCACCGTGCTGCGGGAGCTGGGCGGGCGCTCGTTCGACGCTGACATCGCGCAGTGGGTGCACAGCACGTCGGAACTCCCCCTGGCCGAACTGCTGGCGGCCCACGGCGTGCATCTGCAGGCAGAAGCGCCGCAATGGGCCCAGCGCCTGGGGCTGCGCGTGGCCGAAAACCACAGCGTGCAGATCAAGACCGTGCTGCGCGCGGGCCTGGCAGAGCAGGCCGGCATCGCACCCGGGGACGAATGGCTGGGCGTGGAGGTGCAAGGCCAGGGCTGGCGCATCAGCAAACTCGACGACGTGGCGTTCTACGCAGGCACCGAAACGTCGGTGACGGCCGTGGTGGCCCGCGACGGCCGGCTGCTGCGCCTGGCGCTGGAGCTGCCGGCGCGCGGCCACAGTGCCACGCCGCGCAAATCGAGCCGCCATACGCCCGCCCCGGATACGGTCAGCCTGTCGGCCTCGGACGCCGCGGCGCTGGGACGCTGGCTGGGGTAAAGGTGACGGCGGAGGGCAATTCAGGCCCACGCGCGGCAGCGGTACGGTCTTTTACCTACCGCGGCGCAATCCGGACCTGCTTCGGTATATTCCTTCACGCCCGTCATAACAAACCATAAACCCAGGAGATTCCATGGCCTACGAAACCATTGAGGTTCGCATTGAAGCGGACAAGGTCGGCGTGATCACGCTGAACCGCCCAAAGCAACTCAACGCCTTGAACGACCAGCTCATGAACGAGCTGGGTGCCGCCCTGAAGGATTTCGATGCCAACGAGGCGATCGGCGCCATCATCGTCACCGGCAGCGAAAAGGCATTTGCAGCGGGTGCCGACATCGGCGCGATGGCCAGGTACAGCTTTGCGGACACCTACAAGGGCGACTACATCACCCGCAACTGGGAAGCCATCCGATCCATCCGCAAGCCCGTGATCGCGGCAGTGAGCGGCTTTGCGCTGGGCGGCGGGTGCGAGCTGGCCATGATGTGCGACTTCATCATCGCAGCCGACAATGCCAAATTCGGCCAGCCCGAGATCAAGCTCGGCGTGATCCCCGGCGCTGGCGGCACGCAGCGGCTACCGCGCGCAGTGGGCAAGGCCAAGGCGATGGACATGGCCCTCACCGGCCGCATGATGGATGCCACCGAAGCCGAGCGCGCCGGCCTGGTCAGCCGCGTGGTGCCGTACGACAAGCTCATGGACGAAGCACTGGGTGCGGCCATCATCATTGCCGGCTTCTCGCAGATCGCCGTGATGGCCGCCAAGGAGTCCGTGAACCGCGCTTTCGAAGGCAGCCTGTCGGATGGCGTGATGTTCGAGCGCCGCCTGTTCCACGCGCTGTTCTCCACACAGGACCAGAAGGAAGGCATGGACGCCTTCATCAACAAACGCGCTGCCAACTTCACACACCAATAATTTTTGTTCTATAATCTTGGTCTTACGGTCGTATAGCTCAGTTGGTTAGAGCGCAGCATTCATAATGCTGATGTCGGTGGTTCAAGTCCACCTACGACCACCACATTCGAGAGACCTGCCAAAAGCCCGCAACGCGCCAGTGATTGCGGGCTTTTTTGTGGCCGCAGCGCGGCGGCCGTGGCGGTAAGTCCTTGTACGAAAACGGTTTTTTCGGCCCCCTGGCCCGTAAAATCAGCCTCCCCCACCTTGTCCTCAGCCTCTGGATACACACCATGAACCGCTGCCTCCCTGCCCTGACCTCTTCCCCCGCCGGCCCTGGCCGATGTCTGAACGCTGCACGCGTCATCGCAGCCGCCAGCCTGGCCGCCTTGGCATGCATGGCAGCGCCCGCCCAGGCGCAGGTGCAGCCGGGCATGGGCGTGGTGCGCAACTTTCCCGATGCGTCGCTGCGGGGCAGCCTGACCATCCAGGGCGGCTCCGATGCCGTGCTCAGTGGGCGCAACATTCGCATGGCGCCCGGCATGCGCCTGTTCAGCCCGCAGAATTCGCTGGTCATGCTGCACACGGTGCAGGGCCAGACCTTCAAGGTCAACTACCTGATCGAGAACAGCACGGGCATGTTGCTGTCCGCCTGGATCCTGACCGAGGGCGAGGCCGCCCAACCGCGCAATGGCTCGGACACGATCCAGTTCAACTTCCGCACCGACTCGGACCCGACCAAGAAGTAGCCCCGGCATGGGCAGGCCCGCTGCGCGCCCGCCCACTGCCCTGCCCCAGTGGCCGCCCCACGCGCGCCGCCGCATCCCCATTCGGACACGAGATTGATTGCCATGGCCAAAAAAGTCTTCATCAAAACCTTCGGCTGCCAAATGAACGAGTACGACTCGGACAAGATGGCCGACGTACTCAATGCAGCCCAGGGCTACGAGCCCACACAGAACGTGGACGAGGCCGACCTCATCCTCTTCAACACCTGCTCGGTGCGCGAAAAGGCGCAGGAGAAAGTCTTCAGCGACCTGGGCCGCATCAAGCACCTGAAGGCCCGCGGCGTGAAGATCGGCGTGGGCGGCTGCGTGGCCAGCCAGGAAGGCGCCGAGATCATCAAGCGCGCGCCGTATGTCGACGTCGTGTTCGGCCCGCAGACTCTGCACCGCCTGCCCGAGCTGCTCAACCAGCGCGAGCGCCTTGACCGCCCGCAGGTGGACATCAGCTTCCCCGAGATCGAAAAATTCGACCACCTGCCGCCAGCACGGGTCGAAGGCGCCAGCGCCTTTGTCTCCATCATGGAAGGCTGCAGTAAGTACTGCAGCTACTGCGTGGTGCCCTACACCCGCGGTGAAGAGGTCAGCCGCCCCTTTGACGATGTGCTGGTGGAAGTGGCGGGCCTGGCCGATCAGGGCGTCAAAGAGATCACGCTGCTGGGCCAGAACGTGAACGCCTACCTGGGAAAGATGGGCGACACCAGCGAGATCGCCGACTTTGCGCTGCTGCTGGAGTACGTGGCCGACATTCCGGGCATCGAGCGCATCCGCTACACCACGAGCCACCCCAACGAGTTCACACCGCGGCTGATTGCCGCGTACGCCAGCATCCCCAAGCTGGCCAGCCACCTGCACCTGCCGGTGCAGCACGGCAGCGACCGCATCCTGATGGCCATGAAGCGCGGCTACACGGCCATGGAGTACAAGAGCACGGTGCGCAAGCTGCGCGCCATACGCCCCGACCTGGCCATGAGCAGCGACTTCATCGTGGGCTTCCCCGGCGAGACGGAAGACGACTTCAACAAGATGATGAAGCTGATCGACGACATCCACTTCGACAACAGCTTCAGTTTCATCTTCAGCCCCCGCCCCGGCACGCCTGCCGCCGGCCTGCACGATGACACGCCACACGACGTGAAGCTGCGCCGCCTGCAGCACCTGCAGTCCGTGATCAACGCGAACATCAAGTCCATCAGCGAAAGCCGCGTGGGCTCGGTGCAGCGCATCCTGGTGGAAGGCGCCTCCAAACGCGACACCACCGAGCTGATGGGCCGCACCGAATGCAACCGCGTGGTCAACTTCGTGGGCCAGCCGCGCCTCATCGGGCAGATGGTGGACGTGACGATCACCGAAGCCAAGGCCTACACGCTGCGCGGCGAGGTCCTCACGCACGAGGCCGCACTGGCCTGAAACCGCAGGAACAGCCTCTCCCATGTCCGAACCCAGTAGTCCACCCAGCGCTGGCGCGCCCAGGGCGGGCGGGCCGCTCAACGGGTTTTCGTTTCAGCAACTGTTGCTGCTGGCGTTCCTGCTGATTGCGGGACTGCTGGGCGTGAGTTCGCTGCGGGCGCTGCACACGCTGGAGCAGCTCATGGTGCAAAGCCGCCAGGGTACGGCCCACGCCACCGCACTGGGCACCGCCGCGCAGTCGCTGAACCAGCGCGGGCAAGCGCTGGAGCGCGCAGCCCGGCAGTCCCTCGTGCTGCGCGATGCGCCGCTGCGCCGCAGCTTCGATGAAATGGCACTGGAGGCGCTGGGCATCCTCGAACAGTTGCACAAGGACGGGCTCCCCGAAGCGCAGGTGGACGAGTGGCGCAGGCACCTCGACGCCGTCAAGGAGCTTGTGAACGCGCCGCCCGAACGTGCGCTGGACAACGAGCGGCTGGTGGCCGAGGAGTTCGTGGCCATCGAGACGTTGAACCTGAACATCGCGCAGTCGATACAGGACATCAACGCCCAGCGCAACCGAGAGCTGCAGGACCGCGTGGAAGCCAGTCGCCGCAATGTGACGCATCAGGTGGTGGGCGTGATCGTGCTGGCGCTGTTGCTGGCACTGGCGCTGGGCATCTGGCTGGCCCGTCCGTTCAAGCGGCTGGAGGGCGCCATCCGCCAACTGGGCGAGAACCAGCTGGATGAACCCGTGGTGATCTCGGGCCCCGACGACGTGCGCCGCGTCGGCCAGCAGCTCGAATGGCTGCGCCTGCGGCTGGTGGAACTGGATGCGGACAAAGCCCGCTTCTTGCGCCATGTATCGCACGAACTCAAGACACCCTTGGCCGCACTGCGCGAAGGCGTGGCGCTGCTGCAGGACGGCGTGACGGGCGAGCTCAATGGCGGGCAGCGCGAGGTCACGCAAATCTTGCACCACAACACGCTGGTGCTGCAGAGCGAGATCGAGGCACTGCTGCGCTTCAATGCTGCAGCCTTCGAGGCGCGCCAGTTGAAACGGCGCGACACCGATCTGCTCTCACTGCTGGAAGCGCAGGTGGAAAGCCAGAGACTGCAGTGGCAGGCCCGGGGCCTGAAAGTGCAGGTGGAAGGCCCGCCAGTGTCGCTGCCGATCGATGCCGACAAGATTGCGTCGGCCGTGAGCAACCTGCTGTCCAACGCGATCCGCTTCTCGCCCAAGGGCAGCACCCTGCGCATCGTGCTGTCGCGTCCCGCAGGGGCCGCCCGGGTGGATGTCATCGACCAGGGCCCGGGTGTGGCGCCGGCGGACCGCGACCACGTCTTCGAGCCTTTTTACCGCGGCGTGCGCCAGCCGGACGATGCCGTGCGCGGCACCGGCATCGGCCTGTCCATCGTCCAGGAATACATCGCGGCCCACGGTGGCACGGTGCGTCTGGTGGACGAAGGCGCCCAATCATTCTTTCGCATAGAACTACCGCATGCAGCCCAGTGACTTTCACCTTACCGCTGCCACCGAGCGCACGTTGCCGAGCCCCGGGGCATCCTCCCTTCTTCCGCTGGCGGCGGCGTGGCTGTTGGTCGGCTGCGGCGCGACGGCTCCGCAGCAGGTCGCTGCGCCACCACCACCGCCCCTGGTGACGGTCGCGGTGGCGGTGCCGGTCAAAGTGAAAGCGGAGCGCACTCCACCCGCAGAGCTGCCCCCATTGCCCCCGCCCCACCCCGTGCAGCAGGTGCTGGCACAGACCGATCTGATGCTGCGCATGCCGCCGGCAGATTTGCCGAAGGAAATCGCGCGCCTGAGCGATGCCGAAGAGGCTGCGGCCGAAAACCCCTTGCTGCTGGCCACAGCACTCGCACAGACACGCCAGGCCGTGGATACGGCGCGCGCGCTGGGGCTGGTGCAGCGCGTGCTGGCCAACCAGAGTGCAGCGTCCCAAGCCCTGCACCCGCTGGCACGCCTGATGGAGGCTCGCCTGCTGACCCAGCGCCGACTGGAAGACCAGCTGGAGCGGCAGACGCAGCAACTGCGCGACGCCCAGCGTCGCAACGACCAACTCAACGAGCGGCTGGAGGCCGTGCGCGCCATCGAGCGCAGCCTGACCACCCGCCCCCCCGTGCCGGCCGCCCCCGCGTCTTCGCCCGGCAGCAGCCCGCAACGTTCAGCCCCCTGACACCCACACCACCATGGCATCCACCTCCACCCCTGCATCCCGCGCTGGCGCATCGGCCCGCATTCTTGTGGTGGACGACGATGCCGACATGCTGCGGCTGCTGTCGCTGCGCCTGAGTGCCGCTGGCTACGAAGTGATTGCGGTGGGCTCTGCCGAAGCCGCGCTGGCGCAGCTCGACATGGCGCGGCCGCAGCTGGTGCTCAGCGACGTGCGGCTGCCGGGGCGCGACGGGCTGGCGCTGTTCGACGAAGTGCGCGCGCGGCACCCCTCGCTGCCGGTGATCCTGCTGACTGCGCACGGCACCATTCCCGATGCAGTGGAAGCGACTTCGCGCGGTGTGTTTACCTACCTCACCAAGCCGTACGACGGCAAAGACCTGCTCGAAAAGATCGGACAGGCCCTGGCGCTGAGCGCCCCCGCCATCACCCACGCCCATGCCAACGAGGCCTGGCGCGCCGAGATCGTGAGCCGGTCCAACCGCATGACCGATCTGCTGGCCGAAGCCTACATGGTGGCCCAGTCGGATGCCAGCGTGCTGCTGCTGGGCGACAGCGGCGCGGGCAAGGAGCTGCTGGCGCAAGCCATCCACCGGGCGAGCCCGCGCGCCGCCAAACCTTTCGTGGCAGTCAACTGCGGCGCCATCCCCGAGGCCCTGCTCGAATCCGAGCTGTTCGGTCACGTCAAAGGCGCCTTCACGGACGCGACCAGCAACCACAAGGGCCTGTTTCAGGCGGCCGACGGCGGCACGCTGCTGCTGGACGAAATTGGCGACATGCCCCCGGCCCTGCAGGTTAAGCTGCTGCGCGTGCTGCAGGAGCGCGCCGTGCGGCCCGTGGGTTCGAGCCAGTCCACGCCCATCGACGTGCGCATCATCTCTGCTACCCACCGCGACCTGGAAGCGGCCATGGCCACCGCCCAGTTCCGCGAGGACCTGTACTACCGCCTGAATGTGGTGACGCTGGCGCTGCCCACGCTGGCTGACCGGCGCGAGGACATTGCACTGCTGGCGAACCACTTTCTCGACCGTCTCGCACGCAAGTACGACAAGCGCCTTTCGGGCTTTGCGCCCGAGGCCCTGAAGGCGCTGACCATGGCCGCGTGGCCTGGCAACGTGCGCCAGCTGTTCAACGTGGTGGAGCAGGTGTGCGCCCTGTCCACGACGCCGCTCGTGCCACTGACCCTGGTGCAGCGTGCGCTGCGCATCCCGTCGGCCCAGGTGCTGAGCTTTACCGAGGCCCGGCAACGCTTCGAGCGCGAATATCTGGTGGGCCTGCTCAAGATGACGGATGGCAATGTCGCAGACGCATCCCGCCTGGCCCAGCGCAACCGCACAGAGTTCTATCGGCTGCTGCAAAAGCATGCCCTCACCCCCGGCAATTTCAAGAACGAAACGGCGAGCGGTGAAGATGTCGCCGAAGAGCGACACGACTAAGCCGTTGATTTCAAAAGAATTTCTTGTCCTAGGCTTGGTGCTTGTCGCCACACAGCGACAAATACGAGGCTTTTAGGGCCGCAGAAACTGCTTGCACAATCGCTTACATGTACATCGAGGCTTAAGTCGTTGATATAGAACAGTTTTTCAGAGCTGGCACAGGGTTTGCCCTAGATGCTGCATGCAAGCTGTTTTTTCTCCATCTTCGCCTTTGCTTCGGCATGCCCGACGGACCGTCGGTCTGCTGGCGCTGGCCCTGGTGGCCGCGAAGGCCCAGGCACAGGGCTTCGACTTCGACAGCGTGACCCAGCTGGCGCGCGAGCGTGCCGGGAAGCCCTATCGGGCAGCTGGCGACAAGCTGCCCGCCGACTTGGCCAAGCTCAATTACGACCAGGTGCGCGACATCCGCTGGCGTCCCGACCGCGCCCTGTGGCGCGCCGAGAAACTGCCTTTCGAGGCCATGTTCTTCCATCTGGGCCTGTACCAGAAGGAGCCGGTGCTGATCAACGAGGTGACGCCGCAGGGTGCCCGCCACATCAGCTACAGCCGTGCCGACTTCGACTATGGCAAGAACCAGGTCAAGCCCGAGGCCTGGGGCGACCTTGGGTTTGCAGGCTTTCGGCTGCACAACCACCTGAACTCCAACGCCTACAAGGACGAGTTGGTGGTCTTCCAGGGCGCCAGCTATTTCCGCGCACTGGGCAAGGGCCAGCAGTACGGTTTGTCGGCCCGCGGCTTGGCCATCGACACGGTAGGCGCGGCGCCCGGCCAGAGCGAGGAGTTTCCTCGCTTCACCGAATTCTGGCTGGTGCGTCCCGACCCGTTGTCGACCCAGGTCACGGTGTACGCGCTGCTCGATTCGCCACGCGCCACGGGGGCCTACCGCTTCGACATCGAGCCCGGCGCAACGACCACCACGACCGTGCGCAGCCGCATCTTTGTGCGGGCTGGTGCAGGCAAGCCCATCGGCACGCTGGGCGTTGCCCCGTTGACCAGCATGTTCTTCTTTGGCGAGAACCAGCCCCGCAAGGACGACTTCCGCCCCGAGGTGCATGATTCCGACGGGCTGATGATCGCCACCGGCGAGGGCGAATGGCTCTGGCGCCCGCTGCAGAACCCCAAGCAGACCCTGGTCACGTCGTTCGCCACCAAGAACCCCAAGGGTTTTGGCCTGATGCAGCGGGACCGCCAGTGGGCCAGCTACGAGGACGTGGAAGCCCGCTATGAACGCCGCCCCAGTGCCTGGGTGCGCCCCCTGAACGACTGGGGTCCTGGCCGTGTGGAACTGGTGCAGCTCAACACACCCGATGAAACGCACGACAACATCGTTGCGTACTGGGTGCCCGCCCAGTTGCCCGCCCCAGGCCAACCGCTGGAATTTGCCTACGAGCTGAGCTGGCAGGGCGAAGAGCAGCAGCGCCCGCCGGGTGGCTGGGTGACGCAATCGCGCCGCGGCATGGGCTACACCAAGGAGACGGCAGCCGCCCTGCGCCAGCAGGCCCAGTTCGTCGTCGACTTCGACGGCCCTTCACTGAAGGCCCTGCCACCGGAAGCCGCCGTCAAGGCGGTGGTGAGCACCGATGCCAACGGCAAGGTGCTTGAAAACATCGTCTACCGAAATCCCGCCACCGACCAGTGGCGCATGACCGTTCGCGTACAGCGCCTCAAAGCCGATCGCCCGATCGAACTGCGCGCTTTTCTTCAACACGACAACAACGCTGTGAGTGAAACATGGACGCACATCATTCTTCCCGAGTAAGCCCCAAGGCGCCCCTTCGCTCACCAGCCCACCTGCGCGCTGTTCCCAGCCTGCGCAGCGTCGTGCGTGAAGAGCGCCATCCCAACGCTGTGACGGCACCGCCGCTGCACCGCGGGTCGATGACGCCCGTGCCCTGGCGCGGGTTCTGGAACAGCATGAGCACCGCCGTGCTGCTGCGCCTCACGGGCCGCGCCCGCAATGCCGGCCCTGCAGAGCCGACAGACGAGCACACGCAGGCCTGGCAGGGCGCAGCGCAGCGCCGCCGCTGGACCTTCATGGTGCTGACCGTGCTGGCCACGGCACTTGCCAGCCTGCTGTTTGCAGGCGTGCAGCCCACGTATGACAACCCTTGGCTTGGCTACGGGCAGATCGCCTTGTTCGCGCTGCTGTCGGCCTGGGTGGTCACGGGCTTCTTGACCGGCCTAATGGGTTTCTGGGTGATGGTGCGGGGCGACAAGCATGCGCTGTCGGTCCGCAGCGTCACCGAGCACCAGCTGGCGCCGGATGCGCGCACCGCGATCATCATGCCGATCTGCAATGAAGACGTGTCCACCGTGTTCGCCGGTCTGCGGGCCACGTGTGAATCCGTGGCGGCCACCGGCCACGGCGCCACCTTCGACGTGTTCGTGCTGTCCGATAGCTATGACCCCTCCATTGCCGCCGCCGAGCGCGCCGCCTGGGAAGAGCTGCGCAGCGCGCTGGCCCAGAACGGCCAGCAACCCCAGGTGCAGGTCTACTACCGCCTGCGCACCCGCCGCACCCACCGCAAGGCCGGTAACGTGGCAGATTTTTGCCGCCGCTGGGGCAAGGACTACCGCTACATGGTGGTGCTGGATGCCGACAGCGTGATGAGCGGCGACTGCATCGTCTCCATGGCCAAGCTGATGGAAGCCAACCCCTCTGCCGGCATCATCCAGACCGCCACGCAGGCCATCGGCCACGTCACGCTGCACGCCCGTGCGCAGCAGTTTGCCTCGCGCGTCACCGGCCGGCTGTTTACGCTGGGCATGCAGTATTGGCAACTGGGCGAGTCGCACTACTGGGGCCACAACGCGATCATCCGTGTGGCGCCGTTCATGGAACATTGCGCGCTGGCGCCGATCAAGGGCACGGGCGGCCTGGCGGGCGGCATCATGTCGCACGACTTCGTCGAAGCCGCGCTGATGCGCCGCGCCGGCTACCACGTGTGGCTGGTGTCCGACCTGATCGGCAGCTACGAGCAACAACCACCAGACCTGCTGGCTGAACTGCAGCGCGACCGCCGCTGGTGCCAGGGCAATCTGCAAAACGCCCGCCTGATGGCCGAGCCTGGCATCCACCCCGTGCACCGCTCGATGTTCGTGACGGGCGCCATGGCTTATCTGTCGGCACCGCTGTGGCTTGCGTTCCTGACGCTGGGCACGGCGCTGTGGCTGTCGGGCGCCAAGCTGGTGGCCGACTGGCACATCCTGCCGGCCGAGTTGCTGGCGCTGTGGGCCTGGACCCTGTGCCTGCTGTTCCTGCCCCGCATCCTGGGCGTGGCCGCGGTGTTCATGCGCCGCGAGCAATCGCAGTACGGTGGCGCCTTCAGCCTGCTCAAGAGTGCGGTGCTGGAAAGCGTGCTGGCCATTCTGCAAGCCCCCATCCGCATGCTGGCGCACTCGCTGTTCGTGGTGATTGCACTGACCGGCCTGAAGCTGGAATGGAAGTCGCCGCCCCGTGAAGCGCATGCCGTGCCATGGCTCCACGCCATGCGCCAGTTGGCCCCCATGAGCGCGATCATCGCCGTGATGGCGCTGGGTGTGGCCTTCATCGACAGCAGCGCGCTGCTGTGGCTGATGCCCGTGGGCCTGCCCCTGGCACTGGCGATTCCGCTGGCGGTGCTGACCAGCCAGATCGCTCTGGGCAAGGCACTGCGCGCGCAGCAACTGCTGTTGATCCCCGAGGAGTCGTGGTCGCCGCCGGTATTGCGCCGTGCGTGGCTGCATGCCAGCCGCCTGGCGCAGCCCGCACTGCGCGCGGCCTAACCGCCATGTGATCGACGTCACGCCCACGTCCCCCCAGGAAGCCGGTGCATGCACCGGCTTTTTTACGGTGCGCGCGCTTTGGCAGTATTCAGGGTCCACGCGGTCGGATGCTGACGATGCAAGCACTTGAAACACTGTCCCAGCAAATGCGGCAGGGGTACGGCACTCCTTTACGATACGGCACGCTTTGGACACGGCCGGACGCATGCCGCCACCGGACAGCGGTCACCTTTCCATCCGTCTCAGCTTCTTGATCACCATGCCCATGTCTTCCCCTGCCCCCGATACCCTGCGGCGCTTTTTGAGAGTCAGCTTACTGGCACTGGCCATCGCAGCCGCAGGGTGCATCGCGCCGCCAGCGCCGATGGCCGAGGCGCCCACCGCGCCCCCTGCCGCACCCGCGCCAGTGGTGCCTGCTGAGCCACCGGGCCGCATCATCTTTGCCGGCTTTGCGATGCACTCGCAGTCCAAGGCCTTCCGCAACGATGTATTGCTGGCTGAAAAGCTGGTGCGTGAGCTCGACTCCAACGCCTTGATGCTCAAGCTGGCCAACCCGGCACGGGGCGAGAGCGCAGAGTGGCCTCAGGCGACGGTCGAAAATTTCGCGCTGGTGATGTCCAAGATGGCCGAGGTGGTGCAACCGCGGGACCGGGTCTTGCTGCTGATCTCCACGCACGCCAACCCTGGCCTGCTCAACATCACCGTGGCTGGCAAGAACCAGCCGCCCATCACACCCAGGTTGCTGAGCGATGCCCTCGCGCCGCTGAAGGTACCGACCCTGGTGGTGCTGTCCGCCTGCTACAGCGGCGCATTCATCAAGCCGCTGAGGGCGCCGAACCGCGTGGTGCTCACGGCCTCCGACACGCGTCTCACCTCGTTCCGCTGCCAATACGATGGCACCCACACGCCGTTCGCCGAAGCGCTGTTCGGCCAGGTGGATGCCGAAAATTTGTCAGTGACCGACTGGATGGATGAAGCCAGAAAATCCATCGCCGCGCAAGAAAAGCGCCGCAAGCTGCCCGCATCCAAGCCGCAGACCTTCGTCGGCGAAGAAGCCAAGGCCTGGGCAGGCCAGCCGTTGAAAGACTGGCTGCAAGCGCCTTGAGCGCCTGGCCTGCGCTCAAGATGGCTCATCCCTCATCGCCCAACCGCTGCGGCATAGAGGTTTGAGCGGCCCACGCATGCAGCACGTCCGTTGCTGGGTTGAATGAGGGCGTCAGGCAGCCCCGTTGATCCGGGCTGAGGGTTGAGCAGCTCAGATAGGTGATCTCAAAAAGGCATCTTGGGCATGCCACCGCCGCCCAGGCCCTTCATGCCGCCCATGCGCTTCATCATCTTCATGAGGCCGCCGCCCTTCATCTTCTTCATCATGCCCTGCATTTGCTCGAACTCCTTGAGCAGGCGGTTGACCTCTTGCACATGCACGCCCGCCCCGCCGGCAATGCGCTTCTTGCGGGTCGCCTTGATGAGGTCGGGCTTGCGGCGCTCCAGCGGCGTCATGCTCTGAATGATGCCTTCCTTGCGCTTGATGTCCTTCTCGGCCTTGTCCATGTCCACCGCGCCGGCCTTGGCCGTGAGCTGGGACGGCAGCTTGTCCATCAGGCTGGACAGGCCGCCCATCTGTTTCATCTGCTGGATCTGGGACAAAAAATCATTCAGGTCGAAACCGTCGCCGCTCTTGACCTTGGCGGCCAGCTTCTGCGCGGCCTCCATGTCCACACCGGCAGTGACCTGCTCGACCAGCGCCACGATGTCGCCCATGCCCAGAATGCGGCCCGCATGGCGCTCGGCGTCGAACACCTCCAGGCCGTCGATCTTTTCCGACACACCTGCAAACTTGATAGGCGCACCCGTGATCTGCCGCACCGACAGCGCCGCGCCGCCGCGTGAGTCGCCGTCGAGCTTGGTCAGCACGATGCCGGTGAGAGGCAGAGCCTCCTTGAAGGCCTTGGCCGTGTTGATCGCGTCTTGGCCCTGCATGGCATCGACGACGAAGAGCGTCTCCACCGGGTTCAGGGCGGCGTGCAGGTCCTTGATTTCCTTCATCAAGGCTTCGTCGATGGCCAGGCGACCGGCCGTATCGACCAGCAGCACATCGAAATAGTGCTTCTTGGCGTAGTCGAGCGCGGCGCGCGCAATGTCCAGCGGTTTTTGGTCCGGGGTGCTCGGGAACCACTCCGCGCCCGCCTGCCTGGTGACGGTCTTGAGCTGCTCGATGGCCGCGGGGCGGTACACGTCGCCAGAAACGGTGAGCACCTTCTTCTTGCGCTTTTCGATCAGGTGCTTGGCCAGCTTGGCGGTGGTCGTGGTCTTGCCGGCGCCCTGCAGGCCAGCCATCAGGATGATGGCGGGCGGCTGGGCCGCCAGGTTGATGTCCGAGACGCCCTGGCCCATGGTGGCCGCCAGTTCGCGGTTGACGATGGAGACCAGCGTCTGGCCGGGCTTGAGCGATCCGATGACCTCCTCGCCCAGGGCTTTTTCCTTCACCCGCGCAATGAAGTCGCGCACCACCGGCAGGGCCACGTCGGCCTCCAGCAGCGCCATGCGCACCTCGCGCAGCATGTCCTGCACGTTGGATTCAGTGATGCGGGCCTGGCCACGCATCTCCTTGACGAGGCGCGAGAGTTTGTCGGTAAGGGCGGAGGCCATGGGCAATGTTCCGGTGTTGCCTGCGCGCGATCAACACAACGGTTGTGGCTGGCAGGCACGCCCAGGTACGGGCGGTGGGGGCAAAAGGCTAAACTGCGATCCATGATTTTAGCGAGTAGCTCCCCCTTCAGCTGGCTGCTGGCCCTGGCCGCCGCGGTGGCATATGGCGTTCCCGCCGTCGCCGCCAAGCGCCTGGGCACCACGGCAGCCCGCAATGCGCTGCTGGTGGCCTGGGTGCTGCATGGCGCCGTCCTGGTGTGGGGCCTGTGGGGCGACGCACCGCGCTTCGGGTTTGCGCCCGCCCTGTCGATGACGGCCTGGCTGGTGCTCACCGTCTATGCGGTCGAGCGGCAGCTCTTTCCCCAGATGCAGTCGCGCTGGGTGCTGGCTGCGCTGGGCGCGGTGGCCGTGGTGCTGGCCCTGGTGTTCCCGGGGCAGCCACTGCATGTCACGGCTTCTGCCTGGCTGCCGCTGCACCTGGCCTTGGGCATTGCCTGTTACGGCCTCTTTGGTGCTGCGGTGGTGCATGCCTGGCTCATGACCCGCGCCGAGCGGCACATCCGACAGGCTGAAGACCCGCACAGCGGCATCCCGCTGCTGACGCTGGAGCGCCTGACCTTCCGCTTCGTGACGGCGGGCTTCATCCTGCTGACGGCCACGCTGCTGGCCGGCTGGCTGTTTGGCGAAACGCTGTATGGCCGCGCCTGGCGATGGGACCACAAGGCCGTTTTCTCGCTGCTGTCCTGGCTCACCTTCGCCGCGCTACTGATAGGCCGCGCGCGCTTTGGCTGGCGGGGGCGCAACGCGGTGCGCGTGCTGTATGCGGGCTCGACCCTGCTGCTGCTGGCCTACGTGGGCTCACGCTTCGTCATGGAAGTGGTGCTGGGGCGCAGCGCATGAAATACCTGGTACTGCTGATCGTCCTGGTCGTCGCCATCGGTATCTGGCGCAGCCGGCGTGACAAGGACACCGACGCGGAATCACGCAGGCCCCCACCGCCTTTGGCAGGTCCGCAGGACATCCTCGCGTGCGCGCATTGTGGTGTGCATATTCCGAAGGCAGAGGCCCTGATGCTGGGCAACCAGGCCTATTGCTGCCCGGAGCACAGTCGCCTGGGCCCGGCCTGAGCCATGCAAGTACCACCCGCCGGGATGTTTACGCCCACTGTGGACGCACCATTTGTCAGGCTGTGGCGCGGTTTTCTGACCGGTCGGGTGGTGGTGGCGCTGGCGTTGTTGATGCTGCAAGGCATTGGGCAGATCGTCAATCAGGCACCGGAGCCAGCAGTGCTGGGCGTGTGTGTAGCGTACCTGGTCGCCACCGCCATGCTGCGTGTGCTGGCGGGACATGCTCCGCCATCGCCGCGGGCAGGTGCCCGGTGGCTGCCCTCGATCGGGGTCGACCTGCTGGCCATCGCCCTCGTGCAGTTGCTGCATGCCGGCATCATGAATTTCACCCCCCTGTTCGGCCTGCCCATTCTCATGGCGGCCGTGCTCGGCACCTTGACGCTGGCCCTGGGGACCACGGCGGCGGCCACCCTGCTGCTGCTGGGCTGGGCCTGGTGGCAGGGCATCAGCATGACCGGCGACGCCGCCCCGCGCTACCTGCAAAGCGCGCTGACGGGCACCGGCTATTTCATCGTGAGCTACCTGGTGCACCAGCTGGCCACCCGCCTGGCGCGCGAGCAGGAGCTAGCCCATCAAAGCCAGGTCGCGGCCCGCGTGCAGACCCAGGTCAGCGCACTCGTGATCCAGAACCTGACCGACGGCGTGCTGGTGGTGGACGAAAGCGATACCGTGCGCATCGCCAACCCGGCGGGCCTGCAGCTGCTGGGCGGGGGCAGCCTGCCAGAGCTGCCGTTCATGCTGACCACGGAGCCCCCATGGAGCCCCCTGATCATCCTGGCGCGGCGCACGTTTCGGCAGGAGCAACCCCAGACCGCCGATGTCGACCTGCTGCACCCCGGGCAAAGCCCCACCGGCCTGCACGTGCGCACCTGGCTGACTTCTACGCGCGAGGCATCTCAGCAGACTCAGACGGAACGGCTGTGCGTGATGTTCCTGCACGACCTGCGGGAGATGGAGGCGCGGCTGCGCACCGAAAAGCTCGCGGCGATGGGCCGCATGTCGGCCGCCGTGGCCCACGAGATCCGCAACCCGCTGGCCGCCATCGTCCAAGCCAACGCCCTGCTCGAAGAAGACCTGCACGACCCGGCGCAAAAACGCCTCGCGCACATGGTGCAGCAGAACGCCGACCGCCTGGCCCGCATCGCAGAAGAAGTGCTGGACATTGCCCGCGTGCAGCACCAGATCAGCCATGCCCCGGCATCCACCGTGCCGCTCGATGAGACCGTGGCGCAGATATGGAACGACTGGCAGTCCCAGAACCCGGCCAAGCGCCTGGCCGTGGTGACGCTAGAAGCCGAGGGCACCCAGGTCGAGTTCGACCCCGAACATCTGCGGCGCGTTCTGGTGAACCTGCTGGACAACGCCTTGCGCTACATGAGCCAGGAGCCCGATGCGCTGCTGGTGAGCACGCGCGCCCTGCCGTCGGGCCAGGTCAGCCTGCAGGTGTGGAGCGATGGCGCTCCCATGGACAAGTCGGTGGAGCGCCATCTGTTCGAGCCCTTCTTTTCGTCCGAGAGCCGGTCCAGCGGGCTGGGCCTTTATATTTGCCGAGAACTGTGCCAGCGACACGGCGCCTCCATCAGCTACCAGCGCCTTGCGCGTGCCACGGCACGGGGTGAGACCGGGGGCAATGCCTTCACCGTCGGTTTTCGCCGTACGACCCGCCCTGCCGAATCCGCCACCCTGTTCGACACCATCGTGGTCTGACCTCCACCGCCATGAACGCCACCCCTGCCTCCATCCTCGTCGTAGACGACGAACCCGACCTGCGCACCCTGTATGAACTCACGCTGCTGCGCGAGGGCTACCGCGTGCAGACGGCCTCCAGCGTGCAGGAGGCGCGCGATCAGCTCAAGGCCCATCGCTTCGATGCGGTCATCACCGACATGCGCTTGCCCGACGGGTTCGGCATGGAGCTGCTGCAGGACCTGCGCGAGCAGCAGCGCAAGGAGCGCTGCGTGGTGATGACGGCCTACGGCTCTGCCGAGAACGCGGTCGAGGCCCTGCGCGCCGGGGCTTTCGACTACCTGACCAAGCCGGTGGACCTCAAGCAGTTTCGGTCGGTGGTGGCATCGGCCATCCAGGGCACGGGCGGCGTGCCGGCCCCACGCGCAGCGCGCAGTGGCGGCAACCAGAACAAAAGTGCGGCCTCGGCGGCCGTGGACCTGGCCGGATCGACCCCGGCCCTGGAGCGGATGGTGGGAGAGTCCATGGCCATCCGCAACGTCAAACAGCGAGTGGCCAAGGTGGCCCGCGGCATGGCGCCTGTGCTGATCCATGGCGAATCGGGCACCGGCAAGGAACTGGTGGCGCAGGCGCTGCACGCCAGCAGCCAGCGCGCCGATGGCCCGCTCGTGGCTGTCAATTGCGGCGCCATCCCCGAAAACTTGCTGGAGGCCGAGTTCTTCGGCGCGCGCAAGGGATCCTACACCGGCGCCTCGCAGGATCGCGATGGCTACTTTCAGGCGGCGCGGGGGGGCACACTGTTTCTCGACGAGATCGGCGACCTCCCCCTGGCCATGCAGTCCAAGCTGCTGCGTGCGATCCAGGAGCGCAGCGTGCGGCCGCTGGGCTCCACGCAGGAAGAAACCGTGGACGTGCGCGTCGTCAGCGCCACGCACCGCGACCTGGCTGCCGACGTGCAGTCGGGCCGCTTCCGGCAGGATCTGTACTACCGGCTGAACGTGATCGAGATCGTGATCCCGCCCCTGCGAGAGCGGCGCGAAGACCTGCCCGCGCTGTGCGTGGCCCTGCTGGCACGCATCGCCCAGGAATCGGGCATGGCCGTGCCACGGCTGACCGAGCAGGCGCTGGCCGCCATTGCAGCGCATCCCCTGACTGGCAACGTGCGTGAGCTGGAAAACTTGTTGCACCGCGCGGTGGCGCTCAGTGATGGAGAGGAGCTCCATGTGGACGGGCCGGCGCTGCCGTACGACGCATCGGGTGCGCGGCCCATGCCGCCGCAGGCAGCGCTCGCCACCAGCGCCTCGGCAGGCTCTGCAGGCGACGCGCCCACTTCCGCGCAAGGCCCCGCTGCGGCGGCCCACCCCAACCCAGGCAGTTCGGTGCCACTGCCCAGCGACCTGCAGGCCTGGCTGGACCAGCAAGAACGCGACATCCTCATCCGGGCCCTGCGCGAGGCCGGCTTCAACCGCACAGCCACCGCGGCGCGCCTGGGTATCAGCCTGCGCCAGATCCGCTACCGCATCGCACGCCTGAACATTGCCGCGCCCAACGACCAGGATGCGAATGACGAGATCGGTTGAAGCCGAGCAGGACGACTCGGGCCCACTTTGGGACGGCGGCTGGTACCAGCGGGCACACCGGCTCCCCTCGCCGAACTACGGGGAGCGCCCGGTACAGGGCGAGCAGGCCATCGACCTGATCGTGGTGCACTCCATCAGCCTTCCGCCGGGTGAATACGGCACCGGCAAGGTGCAGGAACTGTTCACCAATGCACTCGACTGGGATGCCCATCCGTACTTTCAAAGCATCCGCGGCCTGGCGGTGTCGTCGC
This sequence comes from Acidovorax sp. LjRoot194, assembly GCF_964253015.1. Lineage (NCBI taxonomy): Bacteria > Pseudomonadati > Pseudomonadota > Betaproteobacteria > Burkholderiales > Comamonadaceae > Acidovorax > Acidovorax sp. LjRoot194. The sequence continues at coordinate 4,777,191 of NZ_CAXUQB020000001.1, forward strand.
ACTTTTTCATAGAGCGCACCGGCGCGCTCTGGCAATTCGTGAGCTGCGACCAGCGCGCCTGGCATGCCGGCCAGTCTGCCTACCGCGGCCGCAGCCAGTGCAACGACGACTCCATCGGCATCGAACTGGAGGGCCTGGAAGGCCTGGAGTTCGAGGCGGCGCAGTACCACATGCTCGCCCAGCTGTGCCGGGATATCGAGCAGCGCTATGCCATCGAGCACATCGCCGGCCACGAGCACATCGCCCCGGGGCGCAAACAAGATCCCGGGCCAGGGTTCGACTGGCGCCGCCTTCAGGATGCGCTCAGCTGGCCATTGCGCAGGTTTCCTGCTACCACGCTGACCAGCCACCCACCACCGGGCTGATCACTGCAGCCCCAGCGCCACATCCAAGATTTTTCTTTGTGCGTTTGCACATTGTTGCAGTGCCCGGCGACCCCAAGGCAGCATGCGGCCTCGGCGGCAAAATCCCTCGCAACGCCTGTCGGCATGCGGGTCGTCTGCCCCACATCCCCGCGTTTCAATGGATTGCGACGAGGTGCCCAGCCCCCGCTTCGCATGCCTAGCACAAGCCGTGTCCTCCTGGAGGCAGTTTTACCGCGATACACTACCGGTAGTGTCTTGAACGCATGAGACACACCATATATAGTGTGCCCAGACAAAAGCCCTGCGCACCGCTCTCCCGGCCCGGCTGCATTCCCAGCCGAGCATCACACCCCAGACAGCCCATAGAAGAGGACACCCATGCAAGCTGCTTTGAACACGCCTGTCACCACCCACACCGCCACGGCCGATGCCCCTGCATCCCATGCAGCGCCAGTGGCCGCCACCCAATCGCTCCCGCACTACCAGATCATTCGCCGCAACGGCGCGGTGGTGCCCTTCGAGCCCCAGAAAATCGCGGTGGCGATGATGAAGGCCTTTCTGGCAGTGCATGGCACCCAGGGCGCAGCCTCTGCCAGCGTGCGCGAAGTCGTGGACACGCTGACGCAGAACGTCGTGCGCGCGCTGGTGCGTTCGCGCCCTGCCGGCGGCACCTTCCACATTGAAGACGTGCAGGACCAGGTGGAGCTGGGCCTGATGCGCGGCGAGCACCATGAAATCGCCCGCGCCTATGTGCTCTACCGCGAACGCCGCACGCAGGAGCGCGCGCGCCACACCGAGCAACAGGCTGCCGTGCCCGCTGCACCGCTGCTGCATGTGATCGACGGCGACAAGCGCGTGGCGCTGGACCTGAATCGCCTGCAGGGCCTGATCGAGTCGGCCTGCGTGAACCTGGGTGCCGACATCAAGGCCGACCCCATCGTCGCGGAAACCATGCGCAACCTGTACGACGGCGTCCCGATGGACGAGGTCTACAAGGCCTCCATCCTGGCCGCGCGCACGCTGATCGAAAAAGACCCCGACTACACCTACGCCACCGCCCGCCTGCTGCTGCACACCATCGTGCGCGAGGTGCTGGATAAGGAAGTGACCCAGTCCGCGATGGGCCAGGCGTACCTGGAATACTTTCCCCAGTTCATCCAGAAGGGCGTGGACAACGAACTGCTGGACCCCCGCCTGCTGACGTTCGACCTGGCCCGCCTGGGCGCCGCCCTCAAGGCCGACCGCGACCTGCAGTTCGACTATCTGGGTCTGCAGACGCTTTACGACCGCTACTTCCTGCACGTGCGCAAGACCCGCATCGAGCTGCCCCAGTGCTTCTTCATGCGCGTGGCCATGGGCCTGTCGCTCAACGAAGCCGACCGTGAAGCCCGCGCCATCGAGTTCTACGAGATCCTCTCGAGCTTCGACTTCATGTCCAGCACGCCCACGCTGTTCAACAGCGGCACGCTGCGCTCGCAGTTGTCCTCGTGCTACCTGACCACCGTGCCCGACCACCTGGAAGGCATCTACGACTCCATCAAGGAGAACGCGCTGCTGTCCAAGTTTGCCGGCGGTCTGGGCAACGACTGGACCCGCGTGCGCGCCCTCGGCTCGCACATCAAGGGCACGAACGGTGAATCCCAAGGCGTGGTTCCTTTTCTCAAGGTGGTCAACGACACGGCCGTGGCCGTGAACCAGGGCGGCAAGCGCAAGGGCGCCGTGTGCACGTACCTGGAAACGTGGCACCTGGATATCGAAGAGTTCCTGGAGCTGCGCAAGAACACCGGTGATGACCGCCGCCGCACGCACGACATGAATACGGCCAACTGGATTCCCGACCTGTTCATGCGCCGCGTGATGGAAAAGGGCACCTGGACGCTGTTCTCGCCTTCCGACGTGCCCGACCTGCACGACCTGTTCGGCACCGCCTTCGAGAAGGCCTACGTGGCCTACGAACAAAAGGCTGCGCGCGGCGAGATCAAGCCGTCCAAGACGGTGCAGGCCACCGACATGTGGCGCAAGATGCTGACCATGCTGTTCGAGACCGGGCATCCCTGGATCACCTTCAAGGATGCCTGCAACGTGCGCTCGCCCCAGCAGCACGCCGGCGTGGTGCACTCGTCCAACCTGTGCACCGAGATCACGCTGAACACCAGCGACACCGAAACCGCCGTGTGCAACCTCGGCTCGGTCAACCTGCTGCAGCACTTGAAGGATGGCCAGGTCGATCACGAGAAGCTCAAGAAGACGATCACCGTGGCCATGCGCATGCTGGACAACGTGATCGACATCAACTACTACGCTGTGCCCAAGGCCCGCGACTCCAACATGCGCCACCGCCCCGTGGGCCTGGGACTGATGGCCTTCCAGGACAGCCTGTACGAACTGCGCATCCCCTACGCCTCGCAAGCGGCCGTGGAGTTTGCCGACAAGTCGATGGAAGCCATCTGCTACTACGCCTACTGGGCGTCGACCGAGCTGGCCCGCGAACGCGGCCAGTACACCAGCTACAAAGGCTCGCTGTGGGACCGCGGCATCCTGCCTTTCGACACGCTGGACATGCTGTCCGAGGCCCGTGGCGGCTATGTGGAAGTGGACCGTTCGTCCACGCTCGACTGGGACGCCCTGCGCAAGAAGATTGCGCAGGACGGCATGCGCAATTCGAACTGCGTGGCCATCGCCCCCACCGCCACGATCTCCAACATCATCGGCGTGGACGCATCGATCGAGCCATCGTTCGGCAACCTGTCCGTGAAGTCCAACCTGTCGGGAGAGTTCACCGTCATCAACGGCGGGCTGGTGCGCGACCTCAAGCGCCTGGGCCTGTGGGACGACGTGATGATCATGGACCTCAAGCACTTCAAGGGATCGCTGCACCCCATTGACCGCGTGCCGGCCGACATCAAGGCGCTGTACTCCACCGCCTTCGAAGTCGAAGCGCAATGGCTGGTGGAAGCCGCATCGCGCCGCCAGAAGTGGATCGACCAGGCGCAGAGCCTGAACATCTACATGGCCGGCGCATCGGGCAAGAAGCTGGACGACACCTACAAGCTGGCGTGGATCCGTGGCCTCAAGACCACGTACTACCTGCGCACGCAAAGCGCCACGCACGTCGAGATGAGCACCGTGAACACACGCCAGCTCAACGCCGTGTCCTCCGGCAACGACGGTGCCTCGCAGCAGGGTTCTGCAGCCGCTGCATCCAAGCCCGGCGCGCAGGAAACAGCAGTCACTGCAGCGTCTGCGCAGGCCGCGTCACGACCCGCCACGGACGTTCAGTTCACCGCGATCGACGACGTCAGCTGCGAGGCCTGTCAGTAAGGTCCTACGAAGCGGCGTGCATCGCGTTCAATGCACGCTCGCTTCGGTGCTGTGAAGCAACAAATCGTTGCTGCACAACGCTGCAGTGCTTTCCTTTTTGCAGCACTGCTTTCATAATCCGAACACTGGAAAATCTATGTTGTCCTGGGACGAAGAAGTCAAGCCCTCATCGCAAAATCAACTGGACGGTGGACTGAACAAGAGCCACCCGGCGGAGCAGCCGCCCGTGTCTTTCCAGACCCCCTCACTGCAGGACGTCCACGCTTCGATGACCGCATCCGCAGCACCCCAGGCAACTCCTGCAGCAGCCGCCACGCACCGCCGCGTGAATGCCGCCGACAAGCGCATCATCAACGGCCAGACCGACGTCAACCAGCTGGTCCCGTTCAAGTACAAGTGGGCGTGGGAAAAGTACCTCGCCACCTGCGCCAACCACTGGATGCCGCAAGAAGTGAACATGACGCGCGACATCGCGTTGTGGAAGGACCCCAACGGCCTGACCGAAGACGAGCGCCGCATCATCAAGCGCAACCTCGGCTTCTTCGTGACTGCCGACTCGCTGGCTGCCAACAACATCGTGCTGGGCACGTACCGCCACATCACTGCCCCCGAGTGCCGCCAGTTCCTGCTGCGCCAGGCGTTCGAGGAAGCCATCCACACCCACGCCTACCAGTACATCGTGGAGTCGCTCGGCCTCGATGAAGGCGAGATCTTCAACGCCTACCTCGAAGTACCTTCGATCCGCGACAAGGACCAGTTCCTGATCCCCTTCATCGAAGCGATCATGGACCCCAACTTCCACACCGGTACGTTCGAAACCGACCAGACGCTGCTCAAGTCGCTGATCGTGTTCGCCTGCCTGATGGAAGGCCTGTTCTTCTACGTCGGCTTCACGCAGATCCTGGCGCTGGGCCGCCAGAACAAGATGACCGGCGCTGCAGAGCAGTACCAGTACATCCTGCGCGACGAGTCGATGCACTGCAACTTCGGCATCGACCTGATCAACCAGCTCAAGCTGGAGAACCCGCACCTGTGGACCGCCGAGTTCAAGGCCGAGATCAACGCGCTGTTCATGAAGGCCGTCGAGCTGGAATACCGCTACGCCGAAGACACCATGCCGCGTGGCGTGCTGGGCATGAATGCGTCGATGTTCAAGGGCTACCTGCGCTACATCGCCAACCGCCGCGCCACGCAGATCGGCCTGGAGACGCTGTTCCCCAATGAAGAAAACCCGTTCCCGTGGATGAGCGAGATGATCGACCTCAAGAAGGAACGCAACTTCTTCGAGACCCGGGTTATTGAATACCAGTCTGGTGGTGCGCTGTCCTGGGACTAGCACTTTTTAGCATTGCACCACCATGGATATCTACACCACGCACCACACCGACAGCGCCCGAGAGCCTTGCCGTGTGGAGCGTTCCCGTGTTCATGGGGATGGGGTCGACCTCCATCTCCATGGATCGCTTCTTGTCCATTGAAGACAGGAAGTGCTCTTTGCAAATTGACCCAAGGAGAACATGATGGCAACTGCGAAAAAGACCGCTGCTAAGAAGGCAGCCCCCGCGAAGAAGGCCGCTCCTGCCAAGAAGGCAGTAGCAGCAAAGAAGGCAGCACCGGCCAAGAAGGCTGCGCCCGCCAAGAAGGCAGCAGCACCGGCCAAGAAGGCCGCTCCCGCCAAAAAGGCAGTAGCAGCGAAGAAGGCCGCTCCTGCCAAGAAGGCAGCAGCGCCAGCGAAGAAGGCCGCTCCCGCCAAGAAGGCAGTAGCAGCGAAGAAGGCTGCACCGGCCAAGAAGGCAGCGCCAGCAAAGAAGGCCGCTCCCGCCAAAAAGGCAGTAGCAGCGAAGAAGGCCGCTCCTGCCAAGAAGGCAGCAGCGCCAGCGAAGAAGGCCGCTCCCGCCAAGAAGGCAGTAGCAGCGAAGAAGGCTGCACCGGCCAAGAAGGCAACGGCAGCGAAGAAGGCAGCACCCGCCGCCAAGAAGGCAGCTCCTGCTGCCAAGAAGGCTTCGCCCGCCAAGAAAGCCCCCAAGGCCCCTGCCCCTGCGGCCGCAGCGCCTGCTGCACAGACCACGCTGAACCCTCAGGCAGCCTGGCCATTTCCTACGGGCAACAAGCCCTGATACTGGCGCACGTCGCCCTCGACCCGGTGCCTGTGCACCGGGTTTTTTTATGCCTGAACGCAGGGCGAGAAGATCGGCAACGCGCTGGGCCTAGTGCGGTCCAGAGCTTGCGCAATTAAGCATGCCCAGCCCACGCACCGCGCAAGGCCAAGCGCAGGGCCGGCCGCCGCAGCATCGATCAGCGCAGATCGATCAGCGACAGGCCACCCTGCATCACTGCTGCATCACCGCATCACTGCGGCGTGAAGTCGAGCGTGTAGTTTTGCGGGCCGCGCTGCGCGATCTTGAGCGCGCCCACACGGTTGCCCAGCTCCGCACAGCGCACAAGTGGCCAGCCCTTTTCCAGGCCGAACAGCAGCGCACCGCGCCAGGCGTCGCCACAGCCCGTGGGGTCGACCACCTGCGCCGGAGCCACCGCGGGAACATGGGTCTTGGCACCGTCGACCCACACGTCGCACCCCTCGGCACCGAGGGTCACCACCAGCCCCTGCACCTTGCGCGAGAGTGCGTCCAGAGACAGGCCCGTGCGGTCGCACAGCATCTTGCCTTCGTAGTCGTTCACCGTGACCCACGTGGCCTGCTCGACGAAGCGCGTGAGCTCCTCGCCGTTGAACATGGGCAGGCCCTGGCCGGGATCGAAGACGAACGGAATGCCCGCCGCCACGAACTGGGCCGCATGCTGCAGCATCGCGTCGCGGCCGTCGGGCGAGATGATGCCCACCTTCACCGCTGCATCCGGCTCGATGCGGTTGGCATGCGCCTGCATCATGGCGCCGGGGTGGAAGGCCGTGATCTGGTTGTTGTCACGGTCGGTCATGATCATCGCCTGCGCCGTGTAGGTGTCCTGCACCTGGCCCACATGGCGCTGGCTGATGCCCAGCGTTTCCAGGCGCTGCAGATACTCTGCGCCATCGCTGCCGAGCATGGCCATGGGCACGGGCTCGCCACCCAGCAGTTTCAGGCTGTAGGCGATGTTGCCAGCGCAACCGCCGAAGTCGCGGCGCAGCGACGGGACCAGGAAGGACACGTTCAGGATGTGCAGCTGGTCCGGCAGTATCTGCTCGGCAAACCGGCCCTCGAAGGTCATGATGGTGTCGAACGCCAGGGAACCGCAAATAAGGGCAGCCATATCGGTGATGTAGGTTGGAAAAAGAAAGGGAGAAGAGACTGCTCGGGCGGCTCAGGGGTAGAACGCCAGCAGCCGGTATCCGGCCACACGTGCCCCGCCGGTGGTCACGACCACCGACACCGCGGTCGACCACTCGCCACGGGCGGGCAACTCGGACGGCGCCCCCATGTCGGCAGGCAGCAGTACCCGCCGCAACACCGGCTGGTCTTGCGCATCGGTCAGCGTCAACTCCACCGCCGGCATCGCCAGCGCAATGCTGGCCTTGCTCTTCATGGCCAGGGTGAGCTGGTAGCTGTCGCCCCGCGCCTTGTTGAAGGAAGAGCTGTCGATGACCACATCAGCGATCTGGCGTTGTGGCGCAATGTCGCACTGCAGCGGCACACACAGCCTGGTCAGCCATGGCCGCGCCCGTGCATCCAACGCCGCAATGCGGTCGCGCTCCTGCACGGCCACCTGCAATGCCAGCGCCAGTGTGGCCAGCAGCACGACCACGACCAGCACAGCCCGCACGGCGGGCCTGCGCCAGAACGCCTTGCGGCGTGCGGCCACAACAAAGCTCACCTCTTCTTCATGCGGTTCGGCATGCGGTTCTGCGTCGTGATCATCATCGTCCGCTTCCGCCCGAGGTGCCTTGCGGGGCTTGGCCTGTAGCACCGCAGCGGGGGAATCGTCCTCCACCAACGCCAGCCCTGCGGGGCTTGGCGGCACAGGTTGCAGAGGTGGCGCATCAAACTCCACCGACGGCAAACCCTGTGCAGCGTGCTGCACCTGCACAGCTGCTGCGGACGATGACGATGGTGGGACTGCCAAGACGTCATCAGAGTGCGGCTCGGGGCTGGGCGCAAGCCGCGGTGGCGCGACGGGCGCGGGCGGCGCCGTCACAGGCCTGATGGGCAACTCGAGCGCCGGGTAACCCAGGGGCGTCAGCTCGGCAGGCACCGTCGACTCGAACGACGGCATGTCGAGCGGATCTTCGTCGTCGCGAAGATCTGCAAAGGGCAGCTCGTAGCCCGCGGGCAAGGGTACGGCAGGCACCAGGGGCACTGGTGAAATCGCCGCCTCACTGGCCCCGACAGGTGTGGATCTGGCCCCGATGACCACTGCTGCAGGGAGCGACGCCGACGCCACATCGATGCGGGCCGCTGACGGCATGGGGTCTGCCGGCACGGCAGGTGCAGGCAGAGCGTGCGCTTCGGTTGCAGACCCCGCGGCCTTCTGGGTGGCTGCGCCTTGGCGGGTGCGCCAGCCAAATGGCGTGAGAGGCTCAAGCTGAAGATCTTCGCCTTGTCGCTGGCCAGTGGTGCTACCTGCCGCCAGAAATGCCGGGACGGCCGCTTCTGGCACCGCAAGCACTTGCTCCGGCATCTCGGGGACAGCAGGAAATTCAGGTGTATCGGTTATGTCGGGTACGTCGGGCGCATCGGCGGAGGCCAGAGCAGCACCGGCATCCACACCCAAGCCTACGCCTACGACCGCATGCGCATCGTCCAAAGGATCCGCCGGGAACAACGAAAAATCCTGCGCCGCATACAACGGCGCCGCCGGCACTGTCACGGAGGGAGCGGGAGCGGTAGGCAGTGGCGCTACAGGAGCCGTGCCGGCCCACGCGCGCCCTGTGTCCGGCTTGCGCACCACCGGGGCCGGGGGCGGACGCACATCCGTCAGGGAGACATCGGGCAGCAGCGGCGGGGGCGGCGCGGGCAGCAGGTGGGCTGCCGCATCGAACACTTCTTTGCACTGGCCGCAGCGCACCCATCCTTCCGAAATGCGCAATTGGTCTGCCACCACCTTGAACGAGGTGGCGCAGGACGGGCAACGGGTGATCTGGCTCATCTGCGGGCGATTGTAGGGGCGCGGTACCGGCCCACCACGGGCAAGCGGCAAGCTCAGCGCCGGGCCGTCATCAGGATCCAGCCGTCCTCGGTGTCCGACACCTCCAGCTGAACCCATGGGGCATACGCCTCCTTGAGCTCCTCACTCTGCCGCGCCAGGATGCCAGCCAGCACCAGGTGGCCACCGACGGCCACGTGCCCGCACAGCAAAGGGGCCAACACGCGCAGGGGGGTGGCCAGGATGTTCGCCAGCACCGTCTGGTACTGGCCCTTCGCCTTGTCCGGCAAGCCTGCGTGCAACACCACTTCGTTGGCGGCCGCATTCAGGGCGGTGGACTCCACGGCAGCGGGATCGATGTCGACCGCGTCGATGTCGGTAGCCCCGAATTTGGCGGCGCCGATGGCCAGGATGCCGGAGCCGCAGCCGTAGTCGAGCACACGCCCCAGCGGGTTGCCCTGGGCCGCGTCGGTGGCGCCGTGGCGCGCGATCCAGCGCAGGCACATGCGTGTGGTGGGGTGGGTGCCGGTGCCAAAGGCCAGGCCGGGGTCCAGGCGGATGCTGCGCTTGGCCTCGGCGGGCAGCTCATGCCAGGTGGGCACGATCCAGAAATCGGGCGTGATGTCCACCGGCGCGAACTGCGACTGCGTGAGCCGCACCCAGTCCTGCTCTTCGACCTTGGCGACACCCAGCACTTGGCAGCCTTCGAAGAAGTCCTGTACGGCCAACAGATCCCGCGCCTCATGGGCTCCAGTCTCGGTCTGGAAGAGTGCCACCACCCGGCTGCGCTGCCATCCGTCCTTGGGCGGGGGCATGCCGGGCTCGCCGAACAGCGCCTGCTCGGCATCGGTCTGCGCGTCGGCGTCTTCCACCGATACCGACAGCGCATCCAGCGCGTCCAGCGCGTCGCTGACCGCTTCGATACTGTCTTCCGGGCACATCAGGCTGAGCTCAAACATGGGCGACTCTCAGAAAAAATGAAATGCCGGCCCCCGTTGCCAGAGGCCAGCATGTAAACCAACCATTGCCGCGCCAGCAACAGCCCGGCACAAACCATGGCTCTTGAACAGCGCACAGAACTTGCCAGCTGGAGGTGTCCCCCTTCCCAACCTGCGCAGTAGTTCGAGAGAAGGGGAAGGCGCAACGCGACTCAGCGGGTTGTACCCCGCCTGCCTAGCGCTTGTGCTGCGACAGCCACTCTTCCAGGTAGTGGATGTTGGTGCCGCCGGCCATGAACTTGGCGTCCACCATCAGCTCGCGGTGCAGCGGCACGTTGGTGTTGATGCCTTCGATCACCGTCTCGTTCAGCGCCGTGCGCATGCGGGCCAGGGCCTGCTCGCGCGTATCGCCGTGCACGATGATCTTGCCGATCATCGAGTCGTAGTTGGGCGGCACGAAGTAGTTGGTGTACGCATGCGAATCCACCCGCACGCCCGGGCCGCCCGGCGGATGCCAGGTGGTGATGCGTCCGGGGGATGGGACGAACTTGTAGGGATCTTCCGCGTTGATCCGGCACTCGATGGCATGGCCGCGGATCTCGATCTGGCGCTGGGTGAACGGCAGCTTCTCGCCCGCGGCGACCATGATCTGCGTCTTCACGATGTCCACGCCCGTGATCCACTCGGTCACCGGGTGCTCCACCTGCACGCGCGTGTTCATCTCGATGAAGTAGAACTCGCCGTTCTCGTACAGGAACTCGAACGTGCCCGCACCGCGGTAACCGATCTTCTTGCAGGCGGCCACGCAGCGCTCGCCGATCTTTTCGATCAGCTTGCGGGGAATGCCCGGGGCCGGAGCCTCTTCGATCACCTTCTGGTGGCGGCGCTGCATGGAGCAGTCGCGCTCGCCGAGGTACACCGCGTTGCGGTGCTTGTCGGCCAGGATCTGGATCTCGATGTGGCGCGGGTTCTGGAGGAACTTCTCCATGTACACCGCAGGATTGCCGAACGCGGCACCCGCTTCGGCCTTGGTCATCTGCACGGCATTGACCAGGGCGGCTTCGGTGTGCACCACGCGCATGCCGCGGCCGCCGCCACCGCCGGCGGCCTTGATGATCACGGGGTAGCCCACGGCCTTGGCAATGCGGCGGATCTGCACCGGGTCATCGGGCAGCTCGCCTTCGGACCCCGGCACGCAGGGCACGCCGGCGCGGATCATGGCCTGCTTGGCCGAGACCTTGTCGCCCATCGTGCGAATGTTGTCCGGCGTGGGGCCGATGAACTGGAACCCGCTCTTTTCCACGCGCTCGGCAAAGTCGGCGTTCTCGGACAGGAAGCCGTAACCGGGGTGGATGGCTTCGGCGTCGGTCACCTCGGCGGCCGAGATGATGGCCGGCATGTTGAGGTAGGACAGCGGGGACGGGGCGGGGCCGATGCACACCGCTTCTTCCGCCAGCTTGACGTACTTGGCGTCGCGGTCGGCCTCGGAGTAGACCATCACCGCCTTCACGCCCAGCTCATGGCAGGCGCGCTGGATTCGCAGGGCAATTTCGCCGCGATTGGCAACAAGAATCTTCTTGAACATGAGCGCCTTATTCGATCACGAACAGCGGCTGTCCGTATTCCACGGCCTGGCCGTTTTCGCCCAGGATGCGGGTGACCGTGCCCGACTTGTCGGCCTCGATCTCGTTCAGGATCTTCATGGCCTCGATGATGCAGATGGTCTCGCCTTCCTTGACCTGGCTGCCTACTTCGACAAAGGCCTTGGCGCCCGGGCTGGACGAGCGGTAGAACGTGCCCACCATGGGGGACTTGACGATGTGGCCCGCAGGCGCTGCTGCGGCGGTCGGGGCGGGCAGCTCGCCCACAGCGGCTGCGGCAGGTGCAGGGGCGGGGGCTTGCACAGGGGCCGGCACGTATTGCTGAACGACCGCGCCACCGCTCTTGACGATGCGGACTTTGCCCTCGGCCTCAGTGATTTCGAGTTCGGACACGTTCGACTCGGACACGAGATCGATGAGGGTTTTGAGTTTTCGCAGATCCATGGAAGCTCCAACGGCTATAAAACTGAATAGGGCGCGAATTTACTCCAATTTCACCCTATCACCGTCTTCCACAGTTATTTTTCATGAACTTCTGCTGACAATTTGCAGTACCTACCCTCCCCGGCGGCATGGATATCAGCCAAAAAGTTCAGCGCAGCGCGGACCAGAGCTGCAGATCCTGCGGTGTGACTTGCCCCATTTTACGGTGCAGCACCCGCCCGTTGCTACCCAGCACCACGGTGAAGGGCAAGCCCCCCGTAAGGTTACCCAACGAACGGCCGAGCTCCGTCCCGCCCAGGCCCGCCAGCCCGACCGGAAACTCCAGCGGAATGCGTGCCAAAAACTTGCGTACCGCAGAGGGTTGATCGATCGCCAAACCCAGCACTTGCCATCCATTGGCGGCCTGTTCACGGTAAAACGCATTGAGCATGGGAAGCTCTTCCACGCACGGCGGGCACCACGTGGCCCAGAAGTTCAGCAGAAGAGGCTTGCCTGCCAAGGACTGCAAAGCCAGCGTTCCACCCTCGGGCCGCTCGAATTCCTGCGTCCACAGCGCCTGCTCGGCGCCGCTGTCGATGGCGTGCGGCTGGAACTTCCACCAGGCCAGGCCCGCGCCACCGAGTGCTGCAGCGCCCGCCACGCCCGCATACAACATGCGCCGGCGCGCGGGCGACGGGAGGTGTGCCGCGGCTGCCGGCAAAGGGGAATCTGGCGATTGCGGTGCGTTCATGGAGCGGCATTTTCCTGCAGAAGCCGGCGCACCGCAGCGATGTCGCCACGCGGCACACGGCCTTTGGAGTCGGGCCGCAGCGCGCCGCGCATGTCGTCCAGGTCGTAGACCATGAGGTGCACCCCGATCATTTCGTTGAGCTCAGGCGACTTGCTGCCCAGGCTCAGGGCCTCCACGGACTCGCCATGAAACCCGGTCACCGTGCGCGGCTCGTAGTCCACATGGTGGTCGATGAGCGCTATTTCTGCAGATTTCGAGTCATCGCAGAACAATTGAATGTAGATATCCGACAGCCGCGTGGCCGTGCCGTGCCAGACGGCCCCGGCCAGGTGCGGGCGAAACGTCGCCATGCGCTCCATCCACACCAGCGCCAGCTGCCGCAGCGCCAACAACTCGCGCGGCTGGGTGTCGGCGCAAAAGAGGTCGATGTACTCGCGCACTGCCGCCTCGACGAGGTCGTTATCCGGCAGCGGCGTCCGGGCGGGCAAGCCCATCTGGCGCAGCGCCCGGCGCTTGGCCGGCCCCCACTCCAGGCCTTCTTCCACCACCAGCCGGGCCGTGGTGTGTGCGATTTCTTCGCTCAGAGGTGTGTGCATGGCAGGCAAGGATGGAAGAAGGACACCACTGCATTGTGGCTCCAAGTGCCGCCCGGGGTGAGGGTTGACCCTTGGACGTGGCGGGATGGGGCGCATTCCCGGCAGATGCTCCTATTTTTATAGCTTTCAGCGCAATACACATGAGCGGCAGGGGCAATTTTCACTTCACATATGCACCCTGCGCAGCGTCGGGTCAACGCCCATGCCATCCCGGCGCCATTGCCGCCCGCCTCTGCACTGGCCCGACGCCTGCGCCTGCTGCAGCCAGGTCGCGCCCACCACATGCCCATGCACGCCGCCACTGCCAGGGCACCCTGGGCACGCTCTTAGAATCTGCGCCCATGCATATACACATACTGGGCATCTGCGGCACGTTCATGGGCGGCCTTGCTGCGCTGGCGCGCGAGGCGGGCCACAAGGTCACCGGCTGCGACGCAGGCGTCTACCCGCCCATGAGCGACCAGCTCCGCGCGCTGGGCATCGACCTCATCGAAGGGTTCGGCGCCGACCAGTTGGCCCTGAAGCCGGACATGTTCGTGGTAGGCAATGTGGTCAGCCGTGCCCGCTTGCCGGACGGAACGGCGAAATTTCCGCTGATGGAAGCCATCCTGGAGGCCGGCCTGCCCTACACCAGCGGGCCGCAGTGGCTGGCCGAGCACGTGCTGCAGGGTCGGCACGTGCTGGCTGTGGCCGGCACGCATGGCAAGACCACCACCACGTCGATGCTGGCGTGGATTCTGGACAGCGCAGGCCAGCAGCCCGGGTTCCTGATCGGCGGCGTGCCGCTCAACTTCGGCCTGTCGGCCCGTCTGGGCGCTGCCCGGCGCCCTGCCCCGGGCAACGCGGCGCTGGGCGAGGCCCCGCTCTTCGTCATCGAGGCGGACGAGTACGACACCGCCTTTTTCGACAAGCGCAGCAAGTTCGTGCACTACCGCCCCCGCACCGCGGTGCTGAACAACCTGGAGTTCGACCACGCGGACATCTTTGACGACCTGCCCGCGATCGAGCGGCAGTTCCACCACCTCGTGCGCACCGTGCCGCCGTCGGGCCGCGTGGTGGTCAACGGGCTGGAAGAAAGCCTGGTGCGTGTGCTGCACAAGGGCTGCTGGAGCGAGGTGAGCAGCTTCGGCGAGGCGGTGAGCGATTTCTCCGCCGACGGAGCGCCCCATGCGTTCGACGTCTTGCACCGGGGCCAGAAGGTCGCGCGCGTGGAGTGGGGCCTGACCGGCGTGCACAACCAGCTCAACGCGCTGGCCGCCATCGCCGCGGCGCACCATGTGGGCGTGGGCCCGCAGCAGGCGGCGCTGGCGCTGGGCGCGTTCCAGAACGTCAAGCGGCGCATGGAGCTGCGCGGCACCGTGCGCGGCATCGCGGTGTATGACGACTTCGCGCACCACCCGACGGCCATCCGCACCACGCTGGACGGTCTGCGCCGCAGCATCGGCGGCACCGATGCCCGCATCCTGGCGGTGTTCGAGCCGCGCAGCAACACCATGAAGCTGGGCGCCATGAAGGCGCAGCTACCGTGGTCTCTGGAGCCGGCCGATCTGGCGTTCTGCCACACCGCAGGGCTGGACTGGGACGCTGCACAAGCCCTGGCGCCGCTGGGCGTGGGCCCAGGGCAGCGCGCCCAGACGGCCGCAGACATCGACACCCTGGTGCAGCAGGTTGCCGAAGCCGCAAGGCCGGGCGATCACATCGTGTGCATGAGCAACGGGGGGTTCGGCGGTATCCACGCCAAGATGTTGCAGGCGCTACAAAATAAATAGCTGCTAGCGCTTGTTGGACGAGCGGTAGAGCGGTTTTTACTGCTAAATCCTCGCCTCAACACACTCCAGGCGTGCGATGCGTTGACCACACACCGGCCGCCTTGCAGATCAAGGCACACCCCGCCGCGGGGTGGCAGCCCGGCATCAGAACGTCACGGCCATCGCGGGCACGTCCACGCGCACCACCGGCTTGGCCAGCGCAGCGGTAGCTGCCCGCGCAAAGTCCTGCAGCCAGGCCGGGTCGGCCAGCAGCTTCTCGCCTGCGGCGCGCGCCACGGTCAGCACCTTGTCGGCCAGCAGCACCTTGCCGCTCGCGCGCAGTGGCTCGCAATCGAGCACGGTGAACTGCTCATCCAGCCAGCGCCGGCCGGCCTCGTGGCCCATGGGCTCGGCGCTCTTCAGGTCAAAACGGAATTCCTGGTTGCCGGCCAGACGGACGGAGACTTCGCTGTGCATGGTGGGTTGCCTTTCTTCTGAAACCGGGGCCGTGGGGGGCTAGTGCCCGTGCACCGGCCCCACGGCCATCAGTTTAGGGCCACGGCCCGCGGCCTGCCCCTTGCCCTTGCAGCTTCGATCAACGCGCGCGGCGCGCAACCACAGCGTTCGACAGTTCGGCCAGCGATTGCAGGGAATCATCCCAGCCCAGGCAGGCGTCGGTGATGCTCAGCCCGTAGGTCAGTGCTGCCGCATCGTCCTTGCCGGGCGTGAACTTCTGCGCGCCGGCCGTGAGGTGGCTTTCGATCATCAGTCCGAAAACGCTGCGCGAGCCGCCCGCGATCTGGCCGGCCACGTCGCGCGCAACGTCCATCTGCTTTTGGTGCTGCTTGCTGCTGTTGGCATGGCTGCAGTCCACCATCAGGGTGGCGGGCAGCTTGGCGGCCTCCAAATCCTTGCAGGCGGCGGCCACACTCTCGGCGTCGTAGTTGGGGGCCTTGCCGCCGCGCAGGATGACGTGGCAGTCCTTGTTGCCGTTGGTGTTGACGATGGCGACCTGGCCGTTCTTGTGCACCGACAGGAAGTGGTGGCCGCGGCTTGCAGACTGGATGGCATCGGTGGCGATGCGGATGTTGCCGTCCGTGCCGTTTTTGAAGCCGATGGGCGCAGACAGGCCCGATGCCAGTTCGCGGTGCACCTGGCTTTCTGTGGTGCGCGCGCCGATGGCGCCCCAGCTGATCAAATCGCCGATGTACTGGGGCGAGATCACGTCCAGGAACTCGCTGCCCGCCGGCATGCCCAGGCGGTTGATGTCGATCAGCAACTGGCGCGCGATGCGCAGGCCTTCGTCGATGCGGTAGGTTTCATCCAGGTAGGGGTCGTTGATCAGGCCCTTCCAGCCCACCGTGGTGCGGGGCTTCTCGAAGTACACGCGCATCACGATCTCCAGCGTGTCCTTGTACTGCTCGCGCGCCACCTTCAGGCGGCGGGCGTATTCGAGCGCGGCGGCCGGGTCGTGGATGGAGCACGGCCCGATGATGACCAGCAGGCGGTCGTCCTCGCCGGCCATGATGTTGTGGATGTTCTTGCGGGTCTGGGTGATCAGCGATTCCACCGGCGTGCCGCTGATGGGGAAAAAGCGGATCAGGTGTTCTGGAGGAGGCAACACGGTGATGTCCTTGATACGTTCGTCGTCGGTCTGGCTGGTTTTCTCGACGCTGCGGTACCAGGCATCGCTGGTGGGGGTGGTGGAGACCGTCATGGTGCTGCTTCCTCGTGGAGTCGTTGGTTGGGTGAAGAAAGGGAAAAAACAGGGGGCTGAAAAAACAAAAACCGCCGGGCTTTGCAGCGTCGGCGGTTGGTATGGGGAGGTTGTGTGTGCTTGCGCGTTAGCCTCTCATCCGCCGGGGACTGAGATAAAAAACCAAAAATAAAACGCGCTGCGAACTTGCATGGAAGGCAATGTAGCACAGGAGTGCGGCAGTGCAGCAAGCGGTGTGCGTTGCAGCCGCACAACAGGGCGGTGCGCCAGAACCCGCGCCAGAGGGCGCGCGGCACACGTTTTCAGCGCGGCTTCAGCGGGTTGGTGGGGAGTGCCTGCAAGGGCAGGCCTGTTCAGCGCCGCCACCGGCGAAACCACTCCCGCACGCGCTGCAGCGCAGGCACTTTGCCCCGCCGCTCGACATCGGACAAATCGCTGGGCGGATCGCTGTGGTGCTCGTACATGTCGATGAGCAGGAGCGCCTCTCCCAAAGTGCGCCAGGCCAGCAGTTCGAAATGGTCGAACCCCGCACCTTCCTTGGCGCTGCGGCGCTCCAGCATCTGCTGCCAGTGGGCGATGGCATTGCGCAGCTCGCGCAGGGCCCGCTGGTAGGCGCCGAACTCGTACAAGGCATGCCAGGCCGACCCCAGGCCGGTCAGGAACAGCTGGTGTTCGCGCGCGCACTGCGCCAGGCTCACCACGCGCTGCATGATGGCCGACGTGTCGCTGCTGGTGCGCCGGGTGCGCACGGCCTCGTCGATCTGGCTCGACAGTGCGCCCAGGCTGTCGCGCAGCTGGCGGGACTCCTCATCGGCCACCCCCTCGCGCAGAAAGCGGCTGATGTCGCCAAACGACTGAAGGGTCAACTGCTGGCTCGGGAGCGTGGCGGGCATGGCGATATTTTGCGCTGCCACAAGAGGGGCCCGCGCAATTAATGCGTCCCGCACCCACCAATGGTGGCGCTTGCAACACCGCAGCGTTGTGCTGCCGATCCGTTGCGCTCAGTTTTGATTGGTTCTGATCAGTTCCGATCAGCCCACAGCCTGGGCGGTGCTGATGGCTCAGCCCGGAAGCCCAGGTCAGGCCTCAGGCTTCAGGCCGTGCCGCCGACAGTCAGGCCTTCCAGGCGCAGCGTGGGCTGGCCCACACCCACCGGGACGCTCTGGCCTTCCTTGCCGCAGGTGCCCACGCCGCTGTCCAGGCGCATGTCGTTGCCGATCATCGTGACCTTCTTGAGCGACTCCGGGCCGCTGCCGACGATGGTGGCGCCCTTCACGGGGTACAGGATCTTGCCGTTCTCGACCCAGTAGGCTTCGCTGGCCGAGAACACGAACTTGCCCGAGGTAATGTCCACCTGCCCACCACCGAAGTTGGTGGCGTACAGCCCCTTCTTGATGCTGGCGACGATCTCGGCGGGGTCCTTGTCGCCACCCAGCATGTAGGTATTGGTCATGCGCGGCATGGGGATGTGCGCATAGCTCTCGCGGCGGCCGTTGCCGGTGGGCGCCACGCCCATCAGGCGGGCGTTGAGCGAATCCTGGATGTAGCCCTTGAGGATGCCGTCCTCGATCAGCACGTTGCGCTGGCTGGGGTTGCCTTCGTCGTCCACGTTGAGCGAACCGCGGCGGTCGGCGATGGTGCCGTCGTCCAGCACCGTGACGCCCTTGGCCGCCACGCGCTGGCCCACGCGGCCGCTGAACGCGCTCGAGCCTTTGCGGTTGAAGTCGCCTTCCAAGCCGTGGCCGATGGCTTCGTGCAGCAGGATGCCGGGCCAGCCGGGGCCGAGCACCACGGTCATCTCGCCAGCGGGCGCGGGGCGCGATTCCAGGTTGACCAGCGCCGCGTTGACGGCCTCGTCCACGTACTGGTTCATCTGCTCGTCGTCGAAGTACGCCAGGCCGAAGCGCCCGCCACCGCCGGCAGAGCCTACCTCGCGGCGGCCGTTCTGTTCGGCGATCACCGTCACCGACAGGCGCACCAGCGGGCGCACATCGGCCGCCAGGGTGCCATCAGCGCGGGCCACCAGCACCACGTCGTATTCGCTGGCCAAGCCCGCCATGACCTGGGCCACGCGCGGGTCCTTGGCGCGGGCGCGCTGCTCCAGCCGTTCCAGCAACGCCACCTTGGCGGTGCTGTCGAGCGATGCGATCGGGTCCACGCCCGGGTACAGGCTGCGGCCTGCCGCTACCTTTTTAGGAGCTACCCGCGCTTTACCAGAGCGCGATGCAGCCGAAATCGACCGCACGGTGCGCGCTGCATCCAGCAGCGACGCCTCGGAGATGTCGTCCGAATACGCAAACGCCGTCTTCTCCCCGCTGACGGCCCGCACGCCCACACCCTGGTCGATGCTGAACGAGCCGGTCTTGACGATGCCCTCCTCCAGGCTCCAGCCCTCGCTGCGGGTGTACTGGAAATACAGGTCTGCGTCGTCCACCTGGTGGGCGCGGATCTCGGCCAGGGCACGGGCGAGGTGGCTTTCATCGAGACCGAACGGGGTCAGCAGCAGTTCACGGGCAACATCGATGCGCTGGCTGGTCGCCGCGCGCTGGGGGGCGGCAGTGGGGGTGCGGAAGGTCATCCAGGCATTTTAGGCGCGGCGCCCCGCCCTGCAGAGCGCCGCCGCGGATGCCCCTGCGCGGCCATGGCAACACGGCCCGGGAAAGGCGGCGGAGGACGGTCCAGGACGACCGCCCGCGCACCCACCCGTCAGGCCGCCGTCTGGTCGTCCACGCCCGCTTCGGGCGCGTGGGCCTGCACGGACTCGATGCCAGCATCCCGCGCCTTGGCCCCGGCGTACATCTGGCTTTGCCCGATGACCTGACCGTTACCGGCCTTGAGCGTGAAGTAGGGCGAACCGTCCCTGGCGCTCAGGCGTCCGAACCGGCCGCCCAGCGGTGCATGCTTGCGCACGGATTCGATGCCGCCGAGCGCGCTGGCCCGGGAGTCGTACAGCTCGCTGGTCAGGATGACCTGGCCGTTGGTGGCCAGCAGGTTGAACACAAACTTGTCGTTTTTCGACTTCTTCAGCTCGAACTTCGCCGCCATGGGGATGCCCTCCGGTTGCACAGGCCAAGGAATGCTGGGACCGCCAGCCGCGTTGTACCCGCTTGCCGCAGCACATGCAACGCCGGGGCAGAGACCCCTGGTCGGGTCGGGATGTACTGCAAGGCAGCCAGACGCACGCGCGCATCCCGCACTGCGCGGGCTCCCCCATGGCCCGCAGCCGCTGCGCCTTGCCGCCAACCCTTGCGCGACGACTGCCGGTTGCCAGGAGCCAAACCAGCCCTCCCGAACCATCGAACTGTGAGAGAAAATTCTCGCCCCGACAGGATTTCCTTTCTCCCCCACAGCACCCCTACCGATGCGCCACTTTCCAGCCTTTGCCCTCCCCCTGATGGCAGCCTTTGCCGCCTTCAGCCCTGTCCTGCATGCCCGCGAAGACGTTGATCTGAAAGTGACGGGCGTCACCTTCATCGAAGCCCCGCCGGGCCGTGACAAGAACCTCACGGCGTTTGGCGCGTCCCCATCGCAAGAAAAGGTGGAGGTCCACGCCGTCGCCACGAGCCGCTCACTCCAGTTTGTCGAAGCGTCGGGCGGCTTCCCCGACAAGGGCGATGTGAACGTGACCGCAGTCTTTCCCGACAAGAGCAGCCAGGCGTTCGGCAATGCCGAGATGAGCGGGTTCGCCAAGTTCTCTGCGGATGGCCGCACGCGCAGCTTCAATCTGGTCATCAACCGCTTGCCCGACAAACCGGTGAGCGGCCTGATCTTCGAGGGCACCCTGCCCTTGAGCGTGGCCAACGGCACCAGCAAGGCCGCCCAGGCGCTGGACCCCCAACGCCCTGGTCCGCTCAAGCTGGGCAGCGTCGCCATCCTGCAGTTCAAGGTCGAGGGCACCAGCGTGCACTTCCAGGGCAACGACACGCTCCTGCGGATCAAGACACTGTCTCTCAAGCTGCCGTCCGGACAGATGATCAAGGCCGAGCGCGGCGGCTGGCAGCGCACGAACGCGGACTACAGCCAGACATGGAAGTTCGATGCACCGCTGGCCAAGGGCGAACTGCAGGCGGAGCTGTACGACGGCATGAAGACCGTGCGGCAACCGGTGCGCTTCGTGGTGGGTCGCCCCTGGTGAACTAAACCGCGCCGGGCGATTGCAGTGCCACCTAGTCATACGGGTGGCGCCTTATACGCGGGTGCGGATGGGCAGGGCTTTGTCGCCGGAACGGGTGTTGTGCAAGGCCAAGGCGCCAAGACTGAAGCACGTCGCGATGCCAAGGGCCGCGCAGAGCGAGCCAAGAGCCACCCAGGAGAAGGCATTGAAGATGAGCACACTGGCTTGCCAACACACCAACGCCATCAGGAGCGTTGCACACACTCTCAGCTTGTGCGCGGGGGCGAGCACCACGGCAGCGCACAGGAGCAGCGTCGACACTGCAGCGTAGCTCAGCGACCAGATGGAAATGGATACGGGTGGAAAGGCACAGATTCCAGGCGATGAGCGCCACCAGCCCTCCGGGCAGACCAGCCGCCCCCAGCGCGTGAGCTGATACAAAATCACCGTCTTGCCGACAGTGGCAATGCCGAAGCACACGACGGCCAAGGCCAGCCAACGAATCGCAGCCTTGGCGCTGAACGGAATTTTTTGCATTGCACAGTCTAGCCCCGGGGCTACTGGGCATGGCCTGCTAATGGGTGAACGTGGCTCACCTGCCACTGCGGAGACCTAACCAGACGCCCCCAGCAGCGCAGGCCGCGCATCCTTCGGGTCCTGCCGCTGCGCCCGCGCCACAGACATCAGGATGCCCAGTGCCATGCCCAGGGTCACCATGGCGGTGCCGCCGTAGCTGATGAAAGGCAGCGGCACGCCCACCACGGGCAGGATACCGCTGACCATGCCCATGTTCACGAACGCATAGGTGAAGAAGATCATCGACACCGCGCCCGCCATCAGACGCCCGAAGAGGCTGGTGGCGCCCACCGCGATGGCCAGGCCGCGCCAGACCAGCAGCAGGAAGCACACGGTCAGGAACAGGTTGCCCGCCAGGCCAAACTCCTCGGAAAAAGCCGCGAAGATGAAGTCGGTGGTGCGCTCGGGGATGAACTCCAGGTGCGTCTGCGTGCCGGCCATGAAGCCTTTGCCCCACACCCCGCCCGAGCCGATGGCGATCATGCCCTGGATGATGTGAAAGCCCTTGCCCAGCGGGTCGCGCGTGGGGTCAAGCAGCGTGCACACGCGCTGCTGCTGGTAGTCGTGCAGCACCACCCAGCGCACGCCGTCGGCGCACAGCTGGTCGCCCAGCAGCACCAGGGTGAAGATGCCCACCCCGGCAATGAGCACCGGCGGCAGCACCAGCTTCCAGGACAGCCCGGCAAAAAAGATCACCGACAGCCCGGCGGCCAGCACCAGCAGCGATGTGCCCAGGTCGGGCTGCTTCATGATGAGCCCCACCGGGATGAGCAGCAGCAGCCCTGCCGCCGCAAAGTCGAGCGGGCGCAGGGTACCCTCGCGTTTTTGAAACCACCAGGCCAGCATCAGCGGCATGGCGATCTTCAAAATCTCGCTGGGCTGGATGACGATGCCCACATTCACCCAGCGCTGGGCCCCCTTCTTGGTGATGCCGAACAGCGCCACCGCCACCAAGAGCGCCACCCCGGCGGCATACAGCGGCACCGCAAACACCATGAGCTTTTGCGGCGGCACCTGGGCCACCATGAACAGGATGGCGCCCGCGATCAGCATGTTGCGGCCATGGTCCATGAAGCGCGTGCCATGGTCATAGCCCGATGAGTACATGGCCACCAGCCCCGCACCGGCCAGCAGCATCACTACCAGCAGCAGCGGCAGGTCGAACCCACGGAACAGGGGCATGAAACGCTGCGCGAGCGTGGGTTTGTCAAAAACGGCGGACATCCCCCGATTATCGGCGACCCCCAATGGCCGCAGCGGGCACAGCGGTTCTGGCCAGGCGCCGCGTCGCAGGCAATACAAGTGCTACGACCAGACGCGGCAACGACGCCCGAAGCGTTTTGCCAGCCGCTCCAAGCCCCCTCAACCCGCCTGCCTAAAGGCCATCACCGCCTGGTTGCGCAGGGTGCGCAGCAGGCCCAGGGCCTTGTCGTCCACCACGATGCCGCCGGGCGTGGACTGGTCGGCATAGATGAGCGCAAAGGTCTGCCCTTTGATCTGCAGGGGCAGCAGCAGGAACGAGGGAGCATCGAGCCCGCTGCGGTACCAGGCCGGCAGCCGGGCCTGCATGCGGGGCTCGGTGGCATCGTTGATGAGCGTGTCCGCGCCCCGCAGGCACACCGCCGCGAACAGGTCGCCGGGCACCTTGAGCGGGACTTTCAGAGCGCGCACAGCCGCCTCACTGCCCTCGCCCAGGCCGAAGCGGCCGGTCAGCATGTCGGTGCGCGCCTCGCGCAGGCAAAACACCATGCGGCGAAACCCGAGCGCCCGGAACATGGTCTCCAGGATCATGCGCAGCACGTCGTTGAGCTGAAAGCTCTCCACCATGGCATTGGTGATGTCCTGGATGCCGGCGGCCAGCACCTCGTTGATCTGGGCCACCGACACCGCGCTGCGGGCCTGCGACTCCAGCACCGCGGGCAGCGGCTGGGTTTCGCTCTCGCGCAGTTCGTGCGTCTTCAGCGCATCGTCCTGCACGGCCGCCGCACTGGCTGCGGCGCCGGCTGCCGGGGGCAGCTTCAGCAGCCGCGCGGCCGGCGTGCCGGGGTCCACCCGCAGGTCCAGTGCCTGGGCCAGCGCCACCAGCTTGTGGCGGGCGCGCACGGTGGCGTCGGCGATGTCCTGGGCCGACAGCGCCAGCGTGCGCGAATACCGCGCGCCGACCTGGCCCAGGTGCGCATCCGCCTGACCCGGCTCGCTCAGCAGCAGCGTGTTGGCGACCTCGTTGGCCGCCAGGGCCACCCAGCGCAGCCGCTCCACGCCCTGCTCCGGCGCTCGCTGCATGGGCGATCCCAGCGGTTTGCGCATGCAGCGCTGCAGACTGTCGGGCAGCGCCCAGACGCGGGCCACGCCTACGCCCAGGTCTTCCAGCCCCAGGCCCAGCACCTGCAGCGCCGCGGACTCTTCGCCGCCTTCGATGCGGCCTGAGGCCACCATGCTGCGGATCTGGCGCGCTTCTTCGGGGAAGTAGAACTCGCACAGCATGCGGCCCAGGTTCTGGAACATGGCGCCGATGAACGCTTCTTCGGCGGCCTGGCCGGGCTCGCAGAGTTCGGCGGCCACCGAGCCCGCCATCATCGCGCGCAGGAACTCCTCGCGCATCTGGCTGGCGTGGGCCTTGTCCTGCATGTGGTCCAGCAGCACCAGGCTGAGCGCCATGTTGCGCACGGCGTTGAAGCCCACCAGGCTCACCGCCCGCGACACGGTGCTGATGGTGCCGCGCGCGGCGTGGGCGTAGTGCACGCTGTTGACCAGGCGCAGCAGCTTGTTGGTCAGCGCCACGTCCTTCAAGATTTCGTGCGTCAGGTCGCTGATGCTGTCGTCCTCCGAATTGGCCACGCGCTGGATGCGGGCTACCGAATCGGACAGCGCCGGGAAGTCGCTCTTGTGGCGCATGCGCCGCAGGAGGAAATCGAGCGTGGCGTTGCTTGCGGCGCTGGACGCGCTGGCTGGCGCCGCCCAAGTGCGGAGCGCATCGCGAAAATCCGCCGCCGAGCCAAAGCGCTCGCCGGGCTGGCGTGCCATGGCGCGCTGCAGGATGGCCCGCAGGCCGTCGTCCACGCCCGGGCCCAGATCCTGCGGCAGCTGCAGGGTTTCGTTGGCGATGCGGTAAAGCGCCTGCCAGGTGTCCTTCTGGTGGATCAGCGGCTGGCCGGTGAGCATCTCCACCAGCACCAGCGCCGCGGAATACACGTCCATGGCGGGCGCTGGCGCCGCGCCAGCCGCCGCCTCGGGCGACAGGTAGGCGGGCGTGCCGCTGGCCAGTTGCGCATCCTGCTCGGCCTGGACCGGGGCGGCCATGCCAAAGTCCATCACCCGCGCGTGGCGCTGGGTGTCAATCATGATGTTGGACGGTTTCAAGTCCCGGTGCACGATGCCGGCCTGATGCGCTGCCTGCAGGCCATCGAGCACATCCACCATCAGCGCCACCGCGTCGTGTGGCGTGCAGCGGCCCTGCTGCGCCAGGTGCTCGGCCAGGGTCTTGCCCGGCACGTACTCGAACACGATATAGGGCTGGCGGCCCTGCACGTCGGCTTCGAACACCGGCACGATGAAGGGGTGGGCCAGGCGCCCCACATGCCGCGCCTCGCGCAGCCACTGCTCCAGCACGGACGCGTCCTCTTCCTGCACCGGGCGCATGAGCTTGATGGCCACTTCGCGCTGCAGGCGCGGGTCCAGCGCCAGCCAGACGGTGGCCTGGGCGCCGCGGCCGAGCATCTTCTTGAGCTCGAACCGACCCACCGACGCAGGCGGCTTCTCGTTGTTGGATCCCAGGGCCCAGCGTTTGGCGGTGGAAAGCGGGGCAAAATCAGTCATGGTGGGGATCAATGCAGCGGGCCCTTCGACACGGCGCCCATGCCGTGCATCTTATGCCCCGCCTGTCCATTTTTGGAGCAGTGATTCCCCTGCCCTGTCGTTTTCCGCGCCATGACCACCCTCCATCCCGCCACCCACCCCACCACCCACCTTCTGTACCTGCACGGCTTTCGCTCGTCGCCCCAGTCTGCCAAGGCCCGCCAGATGGCAGAGCATGTGGCGCAGCACCATCCGGGCGTCACTTGGTGGTGTCCGCAACTGCCTCCTTCGCCCCGCGAGGCGATGGCACTGGTAGCCCAGGGCATTGCCCAGTGGCCCCGCGCGGCGATGGGCGTGGTCGGCTCGTCGCTGGGTGGCTTTTACGCCAGCTGGGTGGCGCACCACAAGGGGTGCCCGAGCGTGATGCTCAACCCTGCCGTGCACCCGGCCCGCGACCTGGCCCGCTACATCGGCGAGCAGACCAGTTGGCACAACCCGGCAGAGAGTTTTTATTTCCGGCCCGAATACATCGACGAGCTGAAGGCGCTGGACACGTCCGGCCAGGCCCCGGCCAGCCGCGAGCTGGCCATCATTGCCAAGGGCGACGAGGTGCTGGACTGGCGCGAGATGGTGGCGCGCTACCCCCACGCGCGATTGCTGCTGCAGGAGGGCGGCGAGCATGCGCTGGTGAATTTCGAGGAGTACCTGCCTTCCGTGGTGGAGTTTCTGGCGCTGGCCTGACCGCCAACAGGTCACAGCAAGCCCATCACCCCGGCGCAGAAGCCTTCGCTGCCCGCCCGCCCACATAGCGGCTGTACTCGCGCTGGTAGGCCAGCCGGTAGCGCTTCATGTGAAAGGCGGCCTCGTCGTCCTTGCCCAGCATCAGGGCGCTGTCGATCAGTATTTCCAGTATGCGGGGCTCGGGGGAATAGTGCAGCATCTGGTGGGCCAGGGCGTTCACCTGGGGCGCGTTGTCGCGGGTGGGCGCCATGGTGGTCAAGCGGGCAAAGTCGGCCTGGGCACGGAAGATCATAGGGTTGCCCACCTTGTTCTGCGTATCGTCACGGTATGCCGCAGCCCGGTCGGCATAGGGCTTGTACAGCTGGCTCACGCGGTGGTAGTCCCACGCGGCCAGGGCGCACAGCGCCCACACCAGGGCCGCGCCACCCAGCGCGGCGCCTGCGCCGCGGGCCGACACCACCCTGTGGCGGGGCCACAGCAGCAGGGCCAGCGCCGCCAGGGTCACGATCTGGAACGGGCCGTACCACAGCGGGTACTCCAGCATGCTGTGCAAGCCGATGACGGCCAGCACGCCCCACGCCAGCTGGCGCGCGGGTTGGGTCTCGCGCCACGGCTGGCTCCACAGCACCCAGATCAGCGTGCCACCGCACAGTGCGACCGCTGCAGGCAGGCCCAGTTCCACCGCCAGGTGCAGCGGCAGGTTGTGCGCGTTGTCCAGCAGCACGCAAAAACGCTCGCCCGGAAACAGCGTGACGTAGTGGGCGTAGTCCAGCTCGCCCCACCCCCAGCCCAGCCAGGGTTTTTGCGCAATCAGGGTGAGCATGTTGGACCACAGCACGCGGCGGCTGGTGCACGAATGCGAATCGCCGGCAAAACGCTGGAACAGCGCATCGGCCCGCACGCCCTGCAGTTGCCACAGCAGCTCGGGCAGCGCCCAGGCCGCGGCCACAAAAATGGTCAATGCCGCCACTGCCAGGCGCAGCGCGGCACCCGGCCCGGTGCGCCGCCAGCACACCACCAGCGCCACGACCAGCAGCCACTGCACAGCGCCGGTGCGCGACGCCGTCGCGGCCTGCGCCAGGCCCATCCAGGCCATGGCGGCCACGGCCAGCACCGGGGCCATGTCCTGCAGCAGGCGCCGGCGCGGCGTGGCCTCGACCACCGAGCCGGGCGCCGCACGCCATGTCGGCGCATGCAATGCCCACCACAAGATCGCCCACAGGCCCAGGCTGAGCAACGACGCCTGCTGGTTGCGCTGCCGCAGATTGCCCACCGCCTGCCCGATGGTCGATGCATGGATCCACGGCGCCAGGCCCGCGTCGCCAACCAGGTACTGGATCAGCCCGATGAAGCTCCCCGCCGCGGCCGCCACGGCCAGCCCCAGCGCCAGGAGCCGGGCCCAGCCCAAGCGGGCGACGACCCCCTGGGGCCCAGGACGCAGCGCTTGCACAGCCACCACAAGCAGCAACCCGCCGCCGCACACCCACGACACCAGCAGCGGCCAGAAGTTGCCGGTGGGGGAGTCGGTGATGGAGAAAAGAAACGGCAGCGCTACCGCCAGGACAAACAACGGTGCGACGGAAAAAGGCATCTCGGCGGGAAAAAGGCAGGTAGAGGGTGGGAAGGCCGGGCGCGGCGTCAACGGATCATAGGGGCAGCGGGCCGCACGGGGCCGCCACCCAAGCGCCCCGCCGGACCCCACCGCCACCCATGGGACAATCCCCGCCATGCATGCACTGTTTGAAGAAGCCGGCAAATTCATGGCCGGCCGTATCCTGTCGGAGGCCGATACATCGGCCCAGGTCGAACTCGACTCCGGCAAGCGGGTCAAGGTCAAGGCCGCCAACATCCTCCTGAAGTTCGAGAAGCCCGCCCCGGCGGAACTCATCGCCCAG
Source organism: Acidovorax sp. LjRoot194 (assembly GCF_964253015.1). Taxonomy (NCBI): domain Bacteria; kingdom Pseudomonadati; phylum Pseudomonadota; class Betaproteobacteria; order Burkholderiales; family Comamonadaceae; genus Acidovorax; species Acidovorax sp. LjRoot194. Next base: position 4,804,848 of record NZ_CAXUQB020000001.1, read on the forward strand.
GCCCAGGCCGTGGCCGAGACCATCGAATTGGACCTCGCCTGGGAATTCGCCCCAGAAGACGAATTTGGCTTTGCCGACCTGGCGCGGGACTACTTCTCCGAGAACGCCACCCTGGTCCAGCAGGCCGGCGCCCTGTTTCGCCTGTACGACGCGCCTCACTACTTCCGCCGCGCGGGCAAGGGCCGGTTCAAGAAGGCATCGGCCGAGATCCTGCAGCAGGCGCTGGCCGCCATCGAGAAGAAAAAGGCCCTGCTCGCGCAGATCGACGAGTGGGCGGCAGCGCTCGGACGCGGCGAATGCCCGCAGCCCATCCGCGACCAGCTCTACAAGATCCTGTTCAAGCCGGACAAGAACGCGCCCGAGTACAAGGCCGTGGTCGACGCCAGCCGCGCCACGCATACCGCGCCGCTCGACCTGCTGCAAAAGGCCGGCGCCATCGACTCGGCCTACCAGTTCCACTGGAAGCGCTTTTTGTTCGAGAACTTCCCCAAGGGCACGGGCTTTCCGGCCGTCACGGCGCCCGTCATTGCCGACGAGCTGCCGCTGTCCACCGCGCAGGCGTACTCCATCGACGACTCGCAGACCACCGAAATCGACGACGCGCTGTCGGTGCAGGGCCTGGGCACGGGCACCGTAGTGCTGGGCATCCACATCGCCGCGCCGGGCCTGGCGATCCAGCCGGGCAGCGCCATCGACCAGTTGGGCCGCGCGCGCCTGTCCACGGTGTACATGCCGGGCTACAAGATCACCATGCTGCCCGACGACGTAGTGCAGACCTACACGCTGGACGAGGGCCGCGCCAACCCGGCCGTGTCGCTGTACGTGACCATCGACGAAGCCACGCTGGAGTTCAAGAGCTCCGAGACCAAACTGGAGCGCGTGCATGTGGCTGCCAACCTGCGCCACGACCAGCTCGACGCGGTGGTGACGGAAGAATGGCTGGCCAACCCCGCATTCGAGCATCAAAACGACCCGCAGCGCTTGTCTGACCTGCGCCCCCAGCTATCATTTTTGCACCGCCTGGCCAAAGACCTCAAGGCCCGCCGCGAAGTGGTGCGCGGCAAGCCCGAGAACTTCAACCGGCCGGACTACAACTTCCGCCTGGTCGGCAACAACGGCGCCGAGCCCACGGGCGACGAGCAGGTGCAGATCAGCGTGCGCCAGCGCGGCGCGCCGCTCGACCTGATCGTGGCCGAGGCCATGATCGTGGCCAACAGCACCTGGGGCAGCTGGATGGCCGAGCTGGGCGTGCCCGGCATCTACCGCAGCCAGGCCAGCATGGCGCCCGGCGTGAAGGTGCGCATGGGCACCAAGGCGCTGCCGCACGCGGGCATCGGCGTGAAAGCGTATTCGTGGGCCACCTCGCCCCTGCGCCGCTACACCGACCTGGTCAACCAGTGGCAGATCATTGCCTGCGCCCGCCACGGCAAGACCGCAGCGCTGGCCGCGCCCTTCAAGCCCAAGGACGCCGACCTGTTCTCGATCATCAGCAGCTTCGATGCCGCCTACAGCGCCTACAACGGCTACCAGGGCGGCATGGAGCGCTTCTGGACGCTCAAGTACGTGGAGCAGAACGGCATCACCGAGCTGAATGCCACCGTCTTCAAGGAAGGCCCGGGCGGCAGCTTTTTGGTGCGGGCGGACGACATTCCGCTGGTCTTCCCGGTGCTGGGCGCGCAGAACCTGCCGCGCGGCGCGCGCCTGAAAGTCAAGCTGGGCGAGGCGGACGAGATCACCCTCGACATCCACGGCACCGTGATCGAGCGCCTGGACGATCCGGCCGATAGCAGCGACGACGGTCCGGTGGAGGACGCCGAGGAAGACGACGACGCCGTGGCCGGCCCGATCGCCATCGCGGTGGATGTGAACGAGGCCCCCGCCGAAGCCGCTGCGGCAGCCGCGGCGTCCTGACCGCCTGCAACAGCCACCGACAGCCCCGTAACACCCCCTGATAATTGCCGGCGATGAAACTCCCCGCATTCCTTCGCACCTTCAGCACGCTGCAGCTGGCGCTGGGCGTGTCCATCGCCGTGCACGCTGCGCTGATCTCGGTGCGCTTCATCGACCCCGAGGGCTTCAACCGCGTGTTCCAGGACACGCCGCTCGAAGTCATCCTGGTCAATGCCAAGTCGAACGAGCGCCCGGACAAGGCCCAGGCGATCGCCCAGTCCAACCTGGCCGGTGGCGGCGATGCCGAGAAGGGCCGGGCCACCAGCCCCCTGCCCTACTCGGCCCTCACCGCCATCGGAGACGACTTCGAGGAAGCGCAGCGCAAGATGGACGCGATGCAGGAGCAGCAGGCCCAGCTGCTGGCCCAGTTGCGCAAGCAGCTCGCCACCCTGCCCGAGCCCGACCCGCGCAAGCCCAGCCAGAGCGCTGAACAGGTGGCCGAGCAGGAAAAGCGCCGCCAGCTCGTCAAGCTGCTGGCCGAGATCGAAAAGCGCATCAACGAAGAAAACTCCCGCCCCAAGAAGCGCTACATCAGCCCCGCCACGCGCGAGGAGGCCTACGCCATCTACTACGACGGCCTGCGCCGCAAGGTGGAAGACAAGGGCACCGAGAACTTCCCCGAACAGGGCGGCAAGAAGCTGTACGGCGAGCTCACGATGATCGTCACCGTCAACCACGACGGCCGTGTACTCGACACCGAGATCGTGCAAAGCTCGGGCAACGCCACCCTGGACCGCCGCGCCGAGGCCATCGCCCGCGCCGCCGGGCCCTTTGGCGCCTTCGACGCCGACATGCGCAAGAAAGCCGACCAGATCGCGATGGTGGCGCGCTTCAAGTTCACCCGGGACCAGACGCTGGAGACAAGCGTCAGGTAGCCCCCCTGAGTCGCCTGCGGCGCCTTCCCCCCAGGGGGACGCCGCCAGCAGCCTGGCAAAGCCAGTTCCGCGGCAGCCCTGGCCTGGCACCGCGCCCTGCATGCAGTATTTTTGTTCTTATGACATCTTCGTCTTTTGCACCCGACCTGTACTGCGTGATGGGCAACCCGGTAGCGCACAGCCGCTCGCCCGCCATCCACGCCCGCTTCGCCGAACTGACGGGCGAGTCCATCGCCTACGAACGCCGCCTGGTGCCCATGGACGGCTTTGCCCAGGGCGTGCGTGAGTTCGTCGCCCAGGGCGGGCGCGGCTGCAACGTCACCGTGCCGTTCAAGATCGACGCGCCCGGCCTGGCCACCGAATCCAGCGCGCGCGTGCAACTGGCGGGTGCGGCCAACACCCTCACCTTCCGCCCGGACGGCAGCATCTACGCGGACAACACCGACGGCCTGGGCCTGGTGGCGGACATCACCCGCAACGCCGGCGTATCGCTGGCCGGGCGCGACGTGCTGCTGGTGGGCGCGGGCGGCGCCGCGGCCGGCGTGCTGGGCCCCCTGCTGCTGGCCGGCGTGCGGCACATCACCGTGGCCAACCGCACGTTGGAAAAAGCCCAGGCGCTGGTGCAATCGCACAGCGCGCTGGCAACGCTACAAAAATCAGAGCTGGTAGCGCTTACCCCGCAAGCGGTAGAGGCCGATTTCGATGTGATCATCAACGCCACGGCCACCAGCCTGGCCGGCGCGGGCGTGCCCGTGGCGCCGCGCGTGCTGCGCCCTGGCAGCCTGGCCTACGACATGATGTACGGCCCCGCCGCGCAGGGGTTCCTCGACTGGGCCCGCCAGCACGGCGCCACGCCGCGCGACGGGCTGGGCATGCTGGTGGAGCAGGCGGCCGAAGCGTTCCTGCTGTGGCGCGGCGTGCGCCCGCCGTCGGCGCAGGTGCTGCAAGAAATGCAGCAGGCCGCTTGAGCGACGGCACTGCCATGATTCCCCTTGAACCGTTCACGCTGAGCCTGTCGAAGCGCAGCGCAAGGCTTCGACACGCTCAGCCCGAACGGTTTTGCAAGGGCATGCCCCTCCATACACAACACCTGACACAGGGAAAATCGCTGTCATGAAAGCCGTGCTGCGCTGGCTGGGACTGGTGGTGCTCGCTTTCGTGGCGCTGCAGCTGTTCTTCGTGGTCCGCATCGCGGCCATGACCGTGATCGACCCGGAATCCACCAGTTTCCAGCGCTCCGAAGCCTGGGCCCAGCTGTCCAGCACGGGCCATGTCCGCTGGCGCCAGGAATGGGTGCCGTATGCCGGCATTTCCGACACCCTCAAGCGCGCCGTGATCGCCTCGGAAGACGACGGCTTCGTCAGCCACGACGGCGTGGACTGGAACGCCATCGAAAAAGCCTGGGAGCGCAATGCCAAGGCCGAAGCGCAGGCGAGCAAAGCCCAGGCCCGCGCGCCAGACCGCCCGCAGCGCGCGCCCAAGATCCGCGGCGGCTCCACCATCACGCAGCAACTGGCCAAGAACCTGCTGTTGTCGGGCGAGCGCACGCTGCTGCGCAAGGGCCAGGAGTTCGTGCTGACACTGCTGCTGGAGCAACTGCTCTCCAAACAGCGCATCCTGGAGATCTACCTCAACAGCGTGGAATGGGGCGAAGGCGTGTTCGGCGCCGAGGCGGCCGCGCAGCATTACTTTCGCAAGAGCGCCAGCAAACTCAGCGCCGGCGAAGCCGCCCGCCTGGCCGTGATGCTGCCGGCCCCCAAGCGGTTTGAAAAAGCGCCAGGCTCGGCCTACCTGGCAGGGCGCACCCGCACGATCATGGCGCGGATGGGGAGTGCGGAGCTGCCGTGAGGGCACGTTACGTCATGAGGTATCAACCGGTGAAATTCACGCGAACAGAGCGTTGGGCGGCAATAGTCAACATTGCAATGGTCTGTCTCTTTAGCGTCTGGAGCCTCGGCGTCGCCTATGACGCACTTCCACTCTATGCTTGCTGCAGCGCTCCCTCGTATGCCGAGACCATCCTGGCAATACTGAACTTCCCGTCTTGGTTGCCTGCCTCGCTTGCGGCAAATGCTGTCTATGGCCACAGCTTTACCGAATTCGTGACAGTGAAGCAGCTAGCTTGGATCATTCTCTGCGTACCCCAGTGGTGGACCTATATCGCCATCTGTCGGTTTCTGAGAAATCGCAGGTGAGCTTCACAATAGAAATCGGTTTGTGCCGACCTTAGTTTCGACACTCGAAAAACTTATTGCCGTCTTGCCAACCGCAGCACCACCGGCACATCAGGCCGCAGCGTCACGTGCAGCTGCGGCGCACATGCCACTGCCGGCTCGGGCTGCCGCAGCGTGTACCGCTGCAGCAGCATGGCCGCCAGCAGCGTCATCTCCAGCATTGCAAAGTGCTGCCCGATGCACACGCGCGGGCCCACGCCAAAAGGGATCCACGCGCCCTTCTCGATGGGTGCCGCCCCCTCCATAAACCGCTCGGGCACGAACCGGTCGGCCTGTGCGAACCAGCGCTCGTCCCGGTGCAGCACCCACGGGGTGATGCGCAACATGGCGCCCCGCGGCACGGCCACGCCGCCCAGCGTGATGGGCGCGGTGGTGCGGCGGGTCATCAACGCAGCCACCGGCGGGTACAGGCGCAGCGCTTCCTTCAGGGTGGCGGTCAGCCAGGGCAATTGCGCCATGTGCTCGGGCCCCGGCGTGCCGCCTTGCAGCACGGTGTCCACCTCGGCGTGTGCGCGCCGGGCGGCCTCGGGGTGCTCGGCCATCAGGCGGCTCCACCACAGCAGGGCAGTGGCGCTGGTCTCGTGGCCCGCCTGAAAGCTCACCATGCACTGGTCGAACACCTCCTGCGGCGATAGCGGCTCGCCGGTGGTCTCGTCGTGCAGTGCCAGCAGCATGTGCAGCAGGTCGGCGCGCTCGGGCGCTGGCGGGCCTTGCGGAGCGCCTTTTTCTTGCCGGCGGACATCGATGTGCCGCTGCACCAGGCCGCGCAGGGCCTTCAGCGCGCGACGCTTGGCGGCCTTGCCGGGCAGGGGCAACCAGTCGGGCAGCGTGAACGGCATGAACATTTCGCGGAACGCGGCGGCCGACAAGGTCTGCGTGGCCCAGGCCGCATCGCGTGCATCGGCCTGCGCCGATTCGCTGAACAGGGTGCGCAGGATCACGTCCATGGCCACGTCGGTCCAGAGCGTGTCCATGGTCACCAGGGCCTCGGCCTGGCCTGCGGGCACGGCCGCGTCGAGCGCGCTGTGCGCCGCATCGGTCATGAGCTGCGCGTAGCCCGCCACGCGCCGGGGGCTGAAGGCGGGCATCAACATGCGCCGCTGCCGCTGCCAGATGTCGCCCTCGGTCACCAGCACGCTCTGGCCGAACACCTGCTCGAACACGGCGATGCCGCGCTCCCAGCGGATGAGCGAGTCGGCATGGGTGACGAGCGCCTCGCGCACCAGCGCGGGCGACATCAGGTCCCAGGCGTCTTCGTTGACGATGCGCATGCGGGTCAGATCGCCGTGGTCGCGCTGCAGGCGTTGCACGAAGCCCAGGTAGTCCGCCCGCATGGCGCGCAGTAGGGGCAGGCCCCACCAACGGTGGGGCGGGCCACCGGCTTTCAAGGTGGGAGCGGTGGGCGCTGGAGCCGCCAAAGAGGCCGAAGAGGCACCGGGCATGGGAGTGTGGACGGACGTGGTTGGGTTCATGCCGCCGATGGTGCGGGGCGATGGCGAGGCGGTCTTGAACGAATTCGACATCCGCACTGGCCTACACTCGCCGCGCATGGCCACCCTGGTTTCCTCTGCCGCACGCCAGCCCGATGGGCTGATCCCCTCGGGCCAGCTCTGGCTGGCGCGCCCCACGCTCGCGGCCTGCCTGCGCGGCACCATCGTGCGCAGCACGGTGGGCCATGTGCTCAGCGATGAGGACCGCATCAACCGCTTTCCGGCCACGCCGCTGTGCAGCCTGAGCTGGTGGTTCACCGGCCGCAGCGAACACCTGGTGCCCCAGCGGCCCGACACCATGGCCGACCTGAGCAGCCCGCGCGAGGCCTACCCCGGCCGCTGGGTGCTGGCAGGCCCGCAAACCCGCCCCAGCAGCAGCCATTGCGCCGGGCCCACCCACGCGATGATGGTGATGTTCATGCCCGATGCGCTGCACCAGCTCACCGGCCTGGAGCCGCAGGCGCTGACCGACCGCATGGTGGACGCGCAGACCCTGTTGCCGCCGGAGTGGATCGCGATGTGCGAGGCCGTGCAGCGCCAGGCCGACGACGCTGCCCGCCTGGAGTGCCTGGAAGACTTTCTGGAGCCCCGGTGGCAGGCCTGCCGCCCCACGCAACCGCTGCACACGCAACGCTACGGCGACTGGGCCGCGCACCTGGCGCAGCGCGCCGCCATGTCCGCCCCGGGCCGCAGCCTGCGCCAACTGGAGCGGCGCATCAAGCGCTGGGCCGGGCTGCCGCTGCGCGAGCTGCGCGGGTTTGGCAGGGCGGAGCAAGCCTTCTTCGACATCATTGCGGCCGAGACGGCAGGCGAGTCGGTGAAGTGGGCCGACGTGGCCGCCGGTGCGGGGTTTTCAGACCAGTCGCACCTGTGCCGCGTGACGCGGCGCATCACGGGGTATGCGCCGCAATCGCTGTACGAGGGCATCCACCGAAAAGAGGCTTTCTGGGTGTACAGAATTTGGGTGTAGCGGATGTTGGTACTGGATGGGCAGGTCGCAGCTGTCTTTTGCTCGTCCGTATAGCAAACGCCATGCTGCAGGGTGATCACGGTCCTGGTTTGTCGAGTTCCGCATCTGTCTGCGCTCTTTTTTATCTGTTGCAATTTGCACCCATTGCGCAGCCCGGTCTGTACGTGCGGCGGGTCTCGCATTCCAATCGGCGACACATCCAAAAACGCCATGCAATTTTCGATTTTTCAGAAACTCAAACTGATAGTTTTGTGCCTTTTCGCAGAAGGCATTTACTACATCCTGGCGCTCGTTCCTGTAGTGCCATTCACGCTGCTCAGCGCCATCTTTTATCCGCCCACCACTGCGCTGATGATCGGCGCCACGCTTTTTCTGGTGGTCATGTGGGCGGTCCGGCCAGACCCCATCGACGACCGGGATGCGATGGCCGTCGCACCGGGTAGCGTGCTGCACCAGTGGGTCCACGCGCTGTCGGAGGCCGTGGATGGGGGCAGGATTCACCGCATCGTGTTGACCGACGAGGTCAACGCTTCGGCCTATGTATCGCCCGGGTTCATGGGACTGGGCGCGCGCCGAACCCTCAGCATCGGGCTGCCCCTGTTGCAGTGCCTCTCCAGCCATGAAGTCAAGGCTGTGGTGGCGCATGAGCTCGGGCACTTTTCACGGCAGCACAATCGGGCGGGCCACTGGGTCTACCGCGTCAGGTACAAGTGGGGCATCTATCTGCTGGCACACAGGTCCGATGCGGACGGGTTCATCCAGTCGGCGCAAAAGCTTGTGGCCCGCTGGTTCATTCCGTACTTTCTGCGCCAGTCTTCTGCCTGGTCACACCAGTGCGAATACGAAGCCGACGCCTGCGCCCAGCGTGCGGGCCTGGCCAGCAGCCTGATCGATGCGCTGGTGAAGATGGAGCTGCACCAGCACATCGAGCAGCTTGCGATGCAGCGGGACTGGGTGCAATGGAAGCTCCAGTCAGACGCCCCGCCCCCGAACATCCTGGAGACCACCCTCGAACACATACAGCGTCACGCCGCGCCGTCCTTCGCCCCGATGCTGGCAGCGGCCCAGGCGCGCCCCACACGCCTGTACGACACCCACCCCCGCCTCCAACAGCGCGCAGACCACCTTCGCGTCACCATCGAGCCACCGCAGTGGCATGGCGCCTGCGCGGGTGCCGAAGCCTTTCCGAGCGACTGGGCGTCCATCTTTCAGGCGCACCAGGCGGCATGGGTCGGCAAGCACCGGGATGCGTGGTATTTCGCGCACTACCGATTGCGCTGGCTGCAGGCCCAGGCCGATGCCCACCCGAACGACGTGGCACTGCAGGCCGTTGCCATGGCGTCACTGTCCACATCCACCACGGCAGTGGACGCGCTGAGGGCGCTGGTGGCAGACCATCCTGCCAACGCTTACCTGAACTATGAACTCGGCTGCGCCTTGCTCGACAGCGACGATGAGGACGGCATCGACCACCTGCAGGCCGCCGTCCGGCTGAACAAGAAGATGGCGGTGCCAGCGCTGCGAAGAATCTCCGAGTACCGCTTGCAACGCGACTGCGCGCAAGCCATCGAACGGTCCATCCGAAAACTGGACGCGGCGTTGCGCTGGACAGACGCCTTCTTCGACCGGGACCTGTGGAGCCGGTTCGCCAACGAACCGCTGGAGCCTCTGGAGCCCGCGGCCCGGGCGCTATTTCGCGACGCGATCAGCGCAAACCCGCGGATAGACGGGTGTTGGGTGGGTAGCCTTCCATCCAGGCAGATCGATGGGCACCAGTTCAAAATCAATCTGGTCGTGTTCCGCATGGATGGGTCGGGTGAACTCTCGCCCCACCATACCGAAGACCACATGAAGGCGCACCTGGCCCACCTGCTGGACACGGTGACCAGGCCCGATGAGCTCAGCTGCGTGAAGGCGGTGTTCTACACCGAGCCGGTGAACCCCAGGCTTCTGCAGAACATCAACAAATACCCAGAGGTGTGCATTGCGCAACCTCTGGGTGCCGTGAACCAGAACGTGATCAGAATCGACGTGCTTTGAACGTGCTTTGAACGTGCTTTGAACGTGATTTGAAAGTGCTTTGATACAGGCCGAGCCTGTGGATCGCGTGTAGCAACGCCTGCAGCCAGCTCGCCGATTCCGATGCGCGTCACCCCATGATCGCACCCTTGACCATGCTCATCACCCCGATCGCGGGGTCGACGGCCTTGAAGACACCCACGGCGCCGGTCACGGCGTCTTTGGTGCGGCCTGCGTCGGTGAGCGCGCTTTCGTGCAGTTCGGTGGCCGAGGCCGTATCTTTACCGTCCAGCGAGCGGATCAACGCGGACGCCACCAGCCCGCCGTCGGGATCCAACGCAGTGCTTCCATGCTCTGGCTCCTTCAAGGCCATCACCTCCCCACGGACTTCGTCGAGGCTTTCCTTGAGCAATTCGCGGTCCAGATCGTCGGTCAACAGCCCGCCGACGGTGGACGCGACGGCCACCGCGGTGCCGACCGACGATGCCACCTTGCCCGCCAGGTCATAGGCAGCGGGCAAACCCGACAGCCCCGCGCTGACGGCGACCGAAGCCACTGCCAGGCCCACGCCCACCGTGATGCCTGTCCATTTGGCGGCAGTGGACGCCGTCTCTGCACTCACACCGCACCGGGTGAGTGCCCCATGCACCACGTTGGCCACGATGCTGTTGCCCATGGGCAGCTTCTCGTAGGGCGGAGGCCTGTGGTCGGCAATGGCTTCCATGTTGCGCATATTGCGGTAGGCGCAGACGGCATCGCCGGTGGAGACTGCGAAGTTCACGCAGGCCAGCGCCAGCAGCGGCGTGGCGCCGCCGAACGATATCGCCGTGAGGCCCACGGCCACACCCACCGCCACCGCCGAAAGCGCCACGCCCAGCGCCTTTTTCCAGAACGATGTCTTGGCGACATCCACGCCCTCTTGCCGGGCCTGCAGCAGCTTGTCGCCAGCCGCCAGAAGCTTGGTTTTGGCAGCGTCTGCCCGCGAAGGTGTCGAGGTCGTCGCGCCTTCGCGGACGGGCTCGGAGGCTACCGAGCGAACACGGTCGGCCTGCCCCGCCGTCACATCGCTGCGCGGTGGCGGGGGCAGCGTCAGTGAAACGGGTGCCTGCGTCGCAGCCGCCTGTGCCGTGCTGGCGGTTTGCTGCGCGGGCCCGCTGCCCGTGGTCGAGAACAGATTGGCCGGCCGGCCCATTCCAACGCCGATGGGAGAGCTCATGCTGCACCTCCGGTCAGGCTGGATAGGCGGGCTTGCGCGTGGGCGCGCACCAGGTGGTGCTCGGGGCTCAGGTAGCTCAATTGGATGCACGCGCGAAACGCTTCTTCGGCTTCCTGGGCGTTGCCCATCGCTTCCATGCATTCACCCAGGCGCAGGATGCAGCCCGCATTGGTGGCGTCCATCAGCAGCGCCTGTGCGTAGTGCTGTGCGGCCGCCTCATGGTGCCCCAGCATCTGCAAGGCCAGCGCATAGGCGAACTGAAAGCGCGGCTCCCAGGCGTCGTGCGTCACCAACAGGAGCAGGTCTTCCACCGCGTCCTGCGCACGGCCCTCGGCCAGGTGCTCGTAGGCCACGGCATAGAGCGCCTCCAGGTCATCGCCGGAAATCCCCTTGACCGAGGCCAGGGTGACTCCATGGTTGACGAAAGCATCGGCGATGCCTTCCGGGGTGCTGAGGTCGACGTGGTTTGCGTCGGATGTGGGGTTCATGGTCGTGCTCCTGCCTGGTCAATCCAGTGACCACTGAGTAACAGGCGGACGCCGGGAGTTCCTCACCCGGCGACTTCTTTGCGTGCAGCCCCCATTCAGCAGCGCCCAGCCCTGGCCTGCGCACCTCGCCCCGTATGATCCCGCCCATGCTTGCCAAGTTGATGAGTCTTCTCCTACTGGGGATCGTGCGGTTTCTGACCGGTTCCCAGGCCCGCTGGTATGGCTGCCCGCCCAAGGCCGAGCAGCGCATCTATTTCGCCAACCACCAGAGCCACGCCGACATGGTGCTGATCTGGGCCGCGCTGCCGGAGGAGCTGCGCAGCATCACCCGCCCCATCGCGGCCAAGGACTACTGGACCAAGACGCCGTTTCGGCAGTGGATCACCACGGCCGTGTTCAACGCCGTGTATGTGGACCGGCAGGCCACACCCGCGCGCCCGCCCGCTCCGGTGGCAGCGGTAGCCCCGGACATCGGAAGCGTGATCGACGCCATGGCCACCTCGCCATCAGACGCAGACACCGCGATGGCCGGCGGCCCCGACCCGTCGCCCGAAGCCCCACCCCGCGCGCCCACCCCAGAGGAGCTGCGCACGGCCCTGCCTGAATCGGACCCGCTGGCACCGCTGGTGCGCGCGCTGGAGAGCGGCGACTCGATCGTGATCTTCCCGGAAGGCACGCGCGGCCACGGCGACGAGCCGCAGCCGTTCAAGTCGGGCCTCTTCAAGCTGGCGCAAATGTTTCCGCAGGTGGTGCTGGTGCCCGCCTGGATCAACAACGTGCAGCGCGTCATGCCCAAGGGCGAAGTGGTGCCGGTGCCCATCCTGTGTTCGGTGACGTTCGGCGCGCCGATCGCGCTCGAATCCGGCGAAGAACGCCGCCCCTTCCTCGACCGCGCACGCCGCGCGGTGATCGCCCTGCGGGAAGTTTGACCACCATGAACGACTTCCTTCGCAATCTCACCGCCACGCAGCAGATCGGGGCGCTGTTCCTGGCCGTGTTCGGCATCCTGTCCATCGTCACCGTGTGGGCCTTCGTGCGCAATCTGCGCGAGCATGCCAGCGACGACCCGCAGGCCGAAGCCCGCGTCGTGGAGGCCAAGCGCTTCTGGGGCCTGCTCAAGACGTCCTGGATGATGGCCACGGTGTTCTGGGTGGGCTGGGTGCTGGGCGAGACCGTGGCCACCGTGCTGTTCGCCATCGTGGCGTTCTTTGCACTGCGCGAGTTCATCACGCTGTCGCCCACGCGGCGGGGCGACCACCGCAGCCTGGTGCTGGCGTTCTTCGTGGTGCTGCCGCTGCAGTTCTGGATCGTGGGCAGCAAGCACTTCGATTTGTTCACCGTGTTCATCCCTGTCTACGTGTTCTTGGCGATCCCCGTGGTGAGCGCGCTGGCCAACGACCCGCAGCGCTTTCTGGAGCGCAATGCCAAGCTGCAATGGGGCATCATGGTCTGCGTGTACGGCATGAGCCACGTGCCCGCGCTGCTGCTGCTCGACTTTCCGGGCTACAAGGACAAGGGTGCGTTCCTGGTGTTCTTCCTGGTCTTCGTGGTGCAGACCTGCATGGTCGTGCAGCACCTGCTGGGCCGCCGCTTTCCGCACAAGCCTGTGGCACCACAGGTGAGCCAGAGCTTTCAATGGACCAGCTGGCTCGCCGGCGTGGCGGTCGGCGGGCTGATGGGCGGGCTGCTGACCTTCATCACCCCTTTCAAACCCGGCCAGGCACTGGGCATGGCGCTGCTGGCCTGCGTGGCCGGCAGCCTGGGACACCTGGTGATGAAGGCCCTGAAACGCGACCGCGGCATCACGAGCTGGGGCATGCAGGGCATGTCGGTCACCGGCGCGGGCGGCCTGCTCGACCGGGTGGACGCGCTGTGTTTTGCGGCACCGGTGTTCTTCCACTCGGTACGGTGGTACTTCGGTTTATAAGAGAAAAAGCCTTCTACCGCTTGATAGACAGGCGCTAGCAGCTACAAAAATAATAGCAAAACAATAGCAATGCGAATTCTCGGCATCGACCCTGGCCTTCAAACCACCGGCTTCGGCGTGGTGGACATGGACGGCCACAAGCTCAGCTACGTGGCCAGCGGGACCATCCGCACCACCACGCTGGCGCTGGGTGACCTGCCCGGCCGCCTGAAGATCTTGTTCGACGGCATCACCGAAGTGGCGGCCCGCTACGAGCCCGATGTGGCCTCGGTCGAGATCGTGTTCGTCAACGTCAACCCCCAGTCCACCCTGCTGCTGGGCCAGGCGCGCGGCGCGTGCATCACGGCACTGGTGGCGAGCAACCTGCCGGTGGCCGAGTACACCGCACTGCAGATGAAAAAAGCCGTGGTGGGCCACGGCCGCGCGGCCAAGAGCCAGGTGCAGGAGATGGTGCGCCGGTTGCTACATTTGCCCGGCCTGCCGGGCACCGACGCGGCGGATGGCCTGGGCATGGCCATCACCCATGCGCATGCGGGGGCCGCCATGAGCCGGCTGGGTGAGGCGGCCACGCTGAATCGGCGGCAGCATGCGATGTACAAGGGGGGGCGGAGTTATTGAGGGCCGGGGCCCATGCCAGGCCCGCAGGCACGTCGGCCGACACCGGTCGCCCGCAGCGCCGCTCATCCGCTGTAGCCGAACTGGCTCGTCGGCTTGTACCCTGCAATTCGTGGTCAGGAAAACACGTCGCGCGTAAAAATCAATGGCACTGCACAAATTTGTGCGACGAACCCGCAGCCGCTTCGCGGCCGACACGCCGTGCCAGCACCAAAAGCTCTGGATCTGCAGGAAAGCTTGCTCCGGTGCCAGGCCAATAGAAGCCGCGAGGTCCAGAACACAAAGTTAGTATCTGGGGCTTGCTGTCAATGACTGCCGATTCGCCACGCTCTCCCCACACCTCGTACCGGACCTGCCGAACAGCATTGCCGCGAAACGTTTCTAGCACGCGTGCGTGATAGACAGTGCGTTCTTCGGTGTATTCATCTTGACCCGCTGATGCGCCTTTCTTCGGGCGCACAGGCTCGATATCAACGCGGGTATGAATGACAAGTGCTGAATAGGGTGTCTGTGCGACAGCCCTCTCCAGCGGCTCCTTGAGGGACGGGGCGGCCTCATTGGCATGGGGCAGAGGAACCTGGGCCCATACCACCGGAGCCGCAATGCCCGCCCCGAGAAGCAGCATCCAACATAACCTCAAACTCTTGCGCCGCATCACGACTCCCTTCCAGCATTTCCCGCAGTCCCTTGATAGACAGGCAGCGAGGTCCCAGTCCCGGCTCCCAGGGGGAACACAAAAGCGTCCCACACAGTCGCAGGATACTTTTTGATGTTCACCTCGTTGTCTTGATTGCCGCCCAGAACATAGTAGTCCTTGCCATCGCGGCTCTGTCCCACGGCGAATGCTACGTGCCCACCACCAGTCCGGCTTTTCACACAGATGGCGCCATAAACAGGTGCTTTGAGCGCAGTACCAAATTTGGCCCACTCCAAGGCTCGGTAAGCATCCCTGGGTGGTGCGTAGCCATGCTTAGCCATGACCCACGCAACAAACGATCCGCACCACGCGTCCAGTTTTCCTGAATCATCTTTGGCCCAGTGCTTGGAAGCCTTGTGGTACTCCATGATCCGCGGATTGGCCTTTGAGCCAACTACCTCCTTCTGCCCGATTTCACTTTCGGCAGTCGCAATCCAAGGTGCCCCCAAGTCTGCACTAGTAGGTGCCGGATTGGTCAATGCAACCTTTGTATGCAGGGTGTTTTCCGCGTCTGCCCGACACATGAGCTCCGTCATCGTCTTGCTGCCGGGCCGAATCAAACCATCCGGACGCGACATACCTATGCTGCGTTGAAAGGCCTGAATCTTGAAAATGGTCCGCGCCCCAGGCGAGCCGTCAGCAACCAATTGCTGCGCTCCTGGCATATCGATCTCGTTGAGCAGCCGCTGCACGATCATGGTGTCGTTCAGGGAGTTGCGGCCGCCTTGGCCAACGGTGTCCGTGATCATCGGGTTTCCTATGCCTTCGCCGGCTGTCCAAGTTTTTAGAGATTGTTTGCTGCGCACAGGCTGTCATGAACAGCTGATGAGCTCGCGGCGAAGGATAGCGACGGAAGCCTTGGTTTACAGGCGGTTAGACGTCTGCAGATGTAAGAGCTGTGTGCCGATGCTCAATTCGCAAACCCGCTTGTCCGACTCCATCACACTCAAGACAACAACACTCTGCGTGAGACTGAAATCCGCAGCAGCGCTTGATGCGCGATAGCGGACAGCCATCTAAAGATGAGCATTAAAAAACTGCGCGGGGAGCCATATGCCGAAGTGCAAATTTTTAATACACAGCCGAATCGACGCTCAAGCTCTTTTACAGGCAACCGGATATGGGACAAGGCGCTCACCGCCCCAACCCCCGCTTGAGCTCCTTGAGCAACAACAACACCTGGTTCGACGCATGCCGACAGCTGCTGTTGAGCAACTGCACCGCCTTTTGCTGCTCCCCCGCCTGGAAGATCGTCACCACGTCGGCCGCCTGCTGGTGAAAGTACTTGTGCCGCGCGACCAGCATCGCGAACGCCGGAAAATGCCCCAGGCGCACCTTGCCGGTGCCGTAGAGCCAGCGGCCCAGGTCGCAGCGGTCGTCCTGGCAGATGCGCTCGGGGCGCATGACCTCTTGCGAGCGGCCGTTGACCATGTCCTGCAGTTGCAGGCGCCACCGCTCGTGGCTGGCGATGGCGGCGTCGATGTCGATCTCGGTCATCAGCATCGACGCGTACTCGGCATCCAGCACCAGTTCGCTGCCGTTTTCCTCCAGGGCCCAGGTGGTGTCGGGGCTGGCGGGATCTTGTTCCTTGATCTTGAACAGGCGGCTGAAAAAACCCATGCTAATTACCGGTAAAGGCCCCGTGCACGGGGCCGAAAATCGTCCCGCCAGAAATGGCTTGAAACATTTTGTGTCGCCCGAGCATTTTTGGCTATCAAAAAATTGCGCCGTGCCTGTTCGGCCCGAAGGCAACCCTTCTGGCGCAGCCGGCTCTGGTGACCCTGCCGGCACAAATACCTTGCGCGCAAGACAATAGGTGCATGACTTCCACCGCACCCCGTTCCGCCCTGTCCATGCTTGACCTGGTTGCCGTCCGCGAAGGCGGCACGGTGGCCGAGGCGCTGCAGATTGCCCTGCGCACCGCACAACATGCTGAAAAACTGGGTTTTGCCCGCTACTGGCTGGCCGAGCACCACAACATGTCGGGCATCGCCAGTTCGGCCACCGCGGTGCTGGTGGGCCACATCGCGGGCGGCACGTCGCGCATCCGCGTGGGTTCGGGCGGGGTGATGTTGCCCAACCACGCACCGCTGGTGGTGGCCGAGGCCTTTGGCACGCTGGCCGAGCTGTTCCCCGGCCGCATCGACCTGGGCCTGGGCCGCGCGCCGGGCACCGACCCCGCCACCATGCGTGCGCTGCGCCGCAGCCGGGTGGAGACGGCCGATGATTTTCCGCAGGACGTGGCCGAGCTGCAGCGCCTGCTGGCGCCCGAGGTGCCTGGCCAGCGCCTGATCGCCATGCCGGGTGCGGGCACCAATGTGCCGATCTGGCTGCTGGGCTCGAGCTTGTTCTCGGCGCAGCTGGCGGCCGAGCGCGGCCTGCCCTATGCGTTTGCATCGCACTTTGCGCCGCGCCTGCTGCACCAGGCGATCGACCTGTACCGCAACCTGTACCGCCCGTCTGCCGCGTGGCCCAAGCCGTACCTGGCCATCGGCGTGCCGCTGATCGCAGCGCCCACCGACGACGAGGCGGAGTACCTGGCCAGCAGCACCTACCAGCGCGTGCTGGGCATCCTGACGGGCGACCGCCGCCGCCTGCTGCCGCCCATCGACAACTTCGCTGCCCGCCTGCAGCCGCAAGAGCGCGCCGCGATTGGCGACTTTCTGGCGGCAGCGGTCATCGGCGGGCCCGAGACCGTGCGCGCAGGCCTTGCGCAGCTGGCCGAGTCCACCCAGGCTGACGAGTTCATGCTGGTGAGCGACGTGTGGGACCCGGCCCTGCGGTTGCGCTCGCTGGAGATTGCGGCAGAGGCCCACGCGGCCCTTGGGGTGCCCGCCAGCGGGCCGGCAGTGGCCGCCTGAAGCCGGAGCGCAGCGGGCGACACGCCGGCGTCTGCGCAAGGAGGTCACGCAAAGCACCGCGCAAAGGGATTGCGTGACGCAGTCTGCGAAACGGCCCACGGGTAGCGGCTACCATCTCGGGCTACCGAATGCTCCGCCGGTGACTGCCCCCAACCGGGCAGCCGGCACACAGACAGACCGCCTCTTCACGCCCCACGCCCACGCCGCATGCCCGCTTTTTCCTTTGAAGCCCTGGACGCCCAGGGCCAGACCCGCAAGGGCCTCATGGAGGCCGACACCGCCAAGGCCGCGCGCGGCCTGCTGCGGGCCCAGGCGCTGGTGCCCCTGTCGGTGGAGATGGTGCAGACCGGCCAATCGACCCAGGGCGGCGCTCCCGGCCTCGGCCAGCGCCTGTTCACCCGGCCCGTGTTCGGCGCCACGGCGCTGTCCATCTGGACGCGCCAGCTTGCGGGGCTGGTGTCGTCGGGCCTGCCGCTGGAGCGCGCACTGACCGCGTTGTCGGAAGAGGCTGAGGACGAGCGCCAGCGCCACCTGGTCGCGGCCCTGCGGGCCGAGGTCAACGCCGGCGCGTCGTTTGCGCGGGCGCTGTCGCAGCACCGGCGCGAGTTCTCGGACATCTACTGCGCCGTGATCGGCGCGGGCGAGCACAGCGGCAACCTGGGCCTGGTGCTGGAGCGGCTGGCCGACGACCTGGAAGAGCGCCAGGCGCTCAAGGCCAAGCTGATGGGCGCGGCGCTCTACCCCGCCATCGTGACCATCGTCGCCATCGTGATCGTCCTATTCCTGGTGGGCTACGTCGTGCCGCAGGTGGCCAGCGTGTTTGCGGGCACCAAGCGCGCGCTGCCCTTCCTGACCGTCGCCATGCTGGGCATCAGCGCCTTTGTGCGCAACTACGGCTGGGCGATGCTGCTGGCCCTGGTGGTGCTGGGCAGCGCCGGGCGCTGGGCGCTGACCATCAGCTCGGTGCGCGAAAGGTTCGACGCCGCGTGGCTGAATTTGCCCCTGGTGGGCAAGCTGGCGCGCGGCTACAACGCCGCGCGGTTTGCCAGCACGCTGGCCATGCTGTCGGGCGCCGGGGTGCCCATCCTCAAAGCGCTGCAGGCCGCTGCCGAAACCCTGAGCAATCAGGCGCTGCGCGCCGACGCGCTCGATGCGCTGGTGCTGGTGCGCGAAGGCGCGCCGCTGGCCTCGGCCCTGGCGCAGAAAAAGCGCTTTCCGGGCCTGCTGTCGATGTTCGCGCGGCTGGGCGAGCAGACCGGCCAGTTGCCGGTGATGCTGCAGCGCGCAGCACGCCAGCTGTCCACCGAGGTGCAGCGCCGCGCCATGGCACTGGCCACCATCCTGGAGCCGCTGCTCATCGTGGGCATGGGCCTCATCGTCATGATGATCGTGCTGGCCGTGCTGCTGCCCATCATCCAGCTCAACCAGTTTGTGAAATAAGAAAAGCAGCCCGGCGCCGCGCCCCTGCGCTGGGCGGCCCGCCGGGCGGCAATGGACGTTAGGAAATACCATGGCGTTGACTCTGGACGACAAGCTCGTAGTGGCGATCTCCTCACGGGCGCTCTTCGACTTCGAGGAAGAAAACCGCATCTTCGACCCGCTGGACCCGCGCCCCTACATGGAGCTGCAGCAGCAGCGGCTGCATGTGCCGGCCAAGCCCGGCGTGGCGTTTCCGCTGGTGAACAAGCTGCTGGCCTTCAACACGGCCGATGCGCGGCCGGTGGAGGTGGTCATCCTGTCGCGCAACGACCCGGTGAGTGCGCTGCGCATTTTTCATTCGGCCCACAACGCCGGATTGCCGCTGGAGCGCGGCGTGTTCACCCAGGGCCGCGACCCGTTCAAGTATCTGCGTCCGCTGGGCGCGCACCTGTTCCTGTCGGCCAACGAGAAGGACGTGAGCGAGGCGCTGGCGCTGGGCTTCCCGGCGGCGCGGGTGCTCACCGATTCGGCTGCGGCCGGCTCCAACTACCCGAACGAGCTGCGCATCGCCTTCGACGGCGACGCGGTGCTGTTCTCCGACGAGGCCGAGCGCGTGTACCAGGCCGAGGGGCTGGCGGCGTTTCAACTGCACGAGATCAGCAAGGCGGCGCTGCCCCTGTCAGGTGGCCCGTTCAAGCCACTGCTGGCCGCCCTGCACCAGTTGCAGCAGCAAGCCGGCGCCGCAGGCATGAAGCTGCGCACTGCGCTGGTCACGGCCCGCAGCGCGCCCGCCCATGAGCGCGCCATCAACACCCTTCTGAAATGGAACCTGGCCGTGGACGAAGCCATGTTTTTGGGCGGTCTTGAAAAGGGCCCGTTCCTGCGCGAGTTCGAGCCCGACTTCTTCTTCGACGACCAGACGGGCCATGCGACGTCCGCCGCGCGCCATGTGCCAGCGGGCCACGTGAACAGCGGCATCTCGAACCCGCTCAAGGCCGACGGCCAGTAGACGCCGCCGCCGGGCGCCTGAGCGCACCGCAACCCGTGCGCACCGGCCTGAAAAGTTCTGCAAAGCCCCTGCAACACTGGGTGAAGGCTGCAAAGCCCCCGTTGCAATCCGCGGGCTGGGGGCCCACCTGTGACACCATGCCACCATCACGACCTTGCGTCGAAGGAGCCTGTATTGCCCAAAACAATTTCAAACACGTCACTGGCATCGATCACATCCATCGCGTCCATTGCCTCCATCGTTCTGGGTGCCACTGCGTTTTGCAGCAACGCGTTCGCGCAGCAGCCAGCGAACGCGAAAGCGCCACCACCTGCCGCAGCCACCACTGCGGTGCCCGACGAATCGCAGCCCGGCCTCTCCAAAGGCGAGATCAAAGCGATCCGCGAGTTCAAGATGCTGGACTTCAACGGCGACGGCAAGCTGAGCCGGTCTGAGGTCAAGCTGTTCCCCCGCCTGGCCGCGGCTTTCGATGATGCGGACACAGACCACGACGGCTTTGCGTCGTACGCGGAAGTCCGCGCCTTCGCCGCCAAGTACCGTGCCGAGCGAGACCGCAAGAAGGCCGAGCAGGCTGCTGTCAGCCCGCAGTCATCGGCACCAGCAGCCGCAGCCCCGGCACCAGCCCCAGCCCCGGCACCGGCGCCAGTCACAACACCAGTTCCGACAGCGGCACCGGCCTTGGCGTCCGAGCCACCGCCGGCAGCCCCCTTGCCGAAAGCGTCTTCAGCCCAGCCCTGAGTGGGCGCCGGCATCGGTCTTGGGTACCTGGGAGTGGTAAAGCTTGGGCCGGATCGGCGTGGCATGGGATGACATGGGTTCACCATCGACCAGCTTGGTCGCTGGCTGGCCCAGCAAAGCCCAAGCGGTGCCAGTGCAGCTGCTTTTCTGATCAAAAATGGCCAAAAATAGCCTCTACCGCTTACTCAGCAAGCGCCGACAGCTATATTTTTAATAGCAATTCCATCGAACACCCAGCAGACGGTGAGAGCGGCCCACCCTACCCACGGCAGCCGGCCCCCCCGCTGCCCGCCTCTGGATCGACCTGCCGCAACCCACGTCAAAAGCCCCATCCAAAAAGAAAAAGCGCACTGCGAACCGCACTGCGCTTTTTATTTGGGCGACGGACGAACCTGTCGGCGGCCTACAGCCCGCCCGTGCGCTTGACCTTCGGGTCCGAGTAGATCAACGGCTCGTTCTTGGCCTGCTGTGCCAAGCGCTCCTGCAGGGTCATCTTGTTGATGTCCTGGGCCACTTCCACCGCGCTGCCGCTGGCGCGCCACATGGACTGGATCAGCTCGAGCAGCTGCTTGTAAATGGGCTCCTTGGGCGGCTCCGGCGGCTCTTCGACGGTGTTCTTCTTCTTGACCTCGGTCCAGTCGCGGTTGGCGGTGTCGGGGTTGGACGGCTTGTCCGGCTCTCGCACGATGGCGCCCTCGCCCAGCCGGTCCATGGACTCGACGGGGTTGGGAGCGTTGACAGGACGCACGGGTGGCGCGCCCGAGGCCCCGGTGGAATACAAATCAGCGCCCTGAGGACGCCAACTCGGCGATCGGTCGACAGGTGGCATTTGCATGACGAGGGCCCGGTAGTTGGTAAAAACGTGCAGAGGGTCTTTCACCTTCTTCGTACTTCATTACGGCAAAAAGAAAGGGAAATTTAGGTCTTTTTCACCGATCAAACAAAAAATAGGGTTTTCCCTAGGTGTTTGATGGCGTTTGCAACCGCCCGCGGGCCTTAAGACGGCCTTGAGCCGCCATAGGTGCGGTTCTCAGGATGATTGGATCGGAAGATGCAGAAGCCGGCGCACCGTTGTGGACGCGCCTTTTGGCAGAAAAAGACGAAATCGGAGCCGCTTTCGGGCAAGGCGGCTGTCAACGGGGGGCAAGCAGCGCGGGAATGCCCCGGCGCCATGCGATCCAAGGGCCCCATGAAGGCCATTGGCGCTCCGGGCAGCATCGTACAGCGCCCTCGTCATGCCGGAGATGCAAAGACCCGAATGCGCAGATGTGCGCGGGCGTGCGCAGCGCCGCCACTGGGCTGCTCGTCTGGAGAGGCCGCAGGCGCGGCCCGACGTCAGAGGAACCGTTCGAGCAGTTTGCGCGAGTGCTTGTCCAGCGCGGTGGTGTCGGGCACGCGGAACTGCAGGCCGTCGTTGGCCGCGATCAACAGCCGGGTGCGCCCGCCCAGGCGGCGGATGTCTTCTTCGGCCTTGAGCACCAGCTTGGCCGTACCGCGGTCGGTCACCACATCCCAGGTGCTGGGGGTCGAGAAGCTCGAGACCGCGACGATTTTCTCGATAGTGGGCACAAACTCCCGGGCTTCGAGTTCCTCTTCGATCAGGCGCAGCGCGGCCGCGTCCAGCTGGGTCATGCGGTCCACCCAGACCAGTTCATGGCCGTCGGTGCCGACGATAGACAGCCCCTCGTCCGGCGCGGCAATCGGGAATGCCCGCACGGGCGTGATGCTCTCGTGCACCGTGCCATCGGCGAAGGTCAGCACCAGCCGGCCATGCGCATTGCGGCTGAGCGTGAAAGCGGCCAGCGGCAGCGCGGCGCGGGGTGCAGGGCGGGCGTTGGCAGTGTGGGCGTCGTCGTTCATCGCAGGCTCCAGCGGTTCGTTCAGGCGTTGCCGGCAGGGTGCGCCGGGTGCAGCAGGCTGCTGTCGACAATGACGACGCCAGCGGCCTGGGCGTCTTCTTCGGCGCGGCGGGCTTGCGCTTCGTACAGGCGCCAGTAGGCGCCCTGCTTTTCCATCAGCTCGTCGTGCGGCCCGACCTCGACCACCTCGCCGCGGTCCATCACCACCAGGCGGTCGGCCTTGCGCAGCGTGGACAGGCGGTGGGCGATGGCGATGGTGGTGCGGCCCTGCACCAGGTTGTCGAGCGCCTTCTGGATCTCCTTTTCCGTCTCGGTATCGACGGCCGAGGTGGCCTCGTCCAGGATCAGGATGCGCGGGTCGATCAGCAACGCACGGGCAATGGAGATGCGCTGGCGCTCGCCACCCGACAGGCCCTGGCCGCGCTCGCCCACCAGCGAGTCGTAGCCGTGCGGCAGGCGCAGGATGAACTCGTGCGCGTGCGCGGCGCGGGCGGCGGCAATGATCTCCTGGCGCGTGGCCTCAGGCTTGCCGTAGGCAATGTTCTCGGCAATGGTGCCGAAGAACAAGAAGGGCTCCTGCAGCACCAGGCCGATGTGGCGGCGGTAGTCGGCCACGGCGAAGCGGCGCACGTCCACGCCATCGACCTGGATGGAGCCTTCGCTCACGTCATAGAAGCGGCTGATCAGGTTCACCAGCGTGCTCTTGCCCGAGCCGCTGTGGCCCACCAGGCCGATCATCTCGCCGGGACGGATGTCCAGGTCCAGCCCCTTGATCACCGAGCGGCTGCCGTACCTGAAGCCGACGTTGCGCATGGCGATGGCACCCTCGACCCGGTCCACCTTCACCGGCTGGGCGGGGTCGGGCACGTTGCTCACGTGGTCCAGGATGTCGAAGATGCGCTTGGCGCCCGCAGCGGCCTTCTGCGTGACCGACACGATGCGGCTCATCGAATCGAGCCGGCTGTAAAAGCGCCCGATGTAGGCGATGAAGGCGGTCAGCACACCCACCGTGATCTGGTTGCGCGACACCAGCCAGATGCCGAAGCCCCACACCACCAGCAGGCCGATTTCGGTCAGCAGCGACACCGTGGGGGTGAACAGGCTCCACGTCTTGTTGAGCTTGTCGTTGACTTCCAGGTTGTGCTGGTTGGCCGCACGAAAGCGCTCGGCCTCGCGCTTTTCCTGGGCGAAGGCCTTGACCACGCGGATGCCGGGGATGGTGTCGGCCAGCACGTTGGTCACCTCGGACCACACGCGGTCGATCTTCTCGAAGCCGGTGCGCAGCCGGTCGCGCACGGTGTGGATCATCCAGGCGATGAAGGGCAGCGGCACCAGCGTGACCAGGGCCAGCCACGGGTTGATGGAGAACAGGATGGCCGCCGTCATCATGATCATGAGCACGTCGGTCACGAAGTCGAGCGCGTGCAGCGACAGGAAGACGTTGATGCGGTCCGTCTCCGAGCCGATGCGCGCCATCAGGTCGCCGGTGCGCTTGCCGCCGAAGTAGTCGAGAGACAGGCGCAGCAAATGCTCGTACGTGGTGGTGCGCAGGTCGGCGCCGATGCGCTCGGACACCAGCGCCAGGATGTACGTGCGCGCCCAGGAGAGGCCCCAGGCCGCCAGGGCCGATGCCAGCAGGCCGCTCAGGTACAGCAGCACCAGGCCCGGGTCGATCTGCTTACCGTTCTGGAACGGGATCAGGATGTCGTCCATCAGCGGGATGGTCAGGTACGGCGGCACCAGCGTGGCCGCGGTGGACGCCAGCGTCAGCCCGAAACCGGCAGCCAGGTGCTTGCGGTAGGGCCGCGCAAAGCGCCACAGGCGCAGCAGCACCCAGGTGGACGTCTGCGGCGGCTGTGCGCGCGCGCAGGCGGGGCATTCCTCGGTGTCGGGCGGCAGGGGCGTGTGGCAGGTGGGGCACACCGGCTCGTCCGCCTCGGCCTCGGTGGCCGTGTCGCCCCGGGCGACGTGCTGCTCGAACCGCTGCACCAGGCGCAGCGCCTGGGCATGGTGCGCCAGGGTAAAGCGCCACAGCGCCAGGCGCTGTGCGGGGCCATGCAACTCGAGCGAGCCCACGCCTCCGTGGTCCTGCATGCGCAGCGACAGCCCCTCGCCCAGAGGCCAGGCGTGCCAGGCGGTCGTGCCCGGGTCGCAGGCCAGAAGGCGCTCGGACGTCACCACCACCCAGCCGGAGCCAAACCGCAGATCCGCGGTCAGGTCAACCTGTAACGCGGCCAGCACGTTCTCTCTGGGTGCGAGCATGGCCCGCAGATCAGCCCCCACGGGGCTGGAAAAGACACCCGAGGCGTCCACAGAATGGTGATGTTGCATTTTTGGTTGGTATCCCCGCTCCCGGCAGCCTGCCGCAACCGGTCTCGCGAAAGCGCGAATTCTCGCCGATACTGCGCCTCAGAACCTCTTTCGATGCGTGGCGGCATCCTCATGTAACGTCTGCAGCGATCATTTGGCTGACACTGCCAGCCAGTGCGCGGCTGACGCACAATCCCCCTCCATCACGTCTTCTTTGTCCTTCGACGCCCTTCCAAGGCCGCAAACACACCCGCTGCAATCCATGGCGAAACTCAACGACATCCAACTGCTGCGCATCAACTACCTGCGCGGACCCAATATCTGGACCTACCGGCCGGTCCTGGAAGTCTGGCTGGACCTGGGCGAACTGGAGGACTACCCCTCCCACACCATCCCCGGCTTCACCCCCCGCCTGACCGCCTGGCTGCCCGCACTCATCGAACACCACTGCGGCGTGGGCGAGCGCGGCGGCTTTCTGCAGCGCCTGGAAGAAGGCACCTGGTGCGGCCACGTGCTCGAGCACATCGTGATCGAGCTCTTGAACCTGGCGGGCATGCCCACCGGCTTCGGCCAGACGCGCAGCACCAGCCAGCGCGGCGTGTACCGCATGGTGTTCCGCGCCCGCGACGAAAGCGTGGCGCGCGTGGCGCTGGCCCAGGGCCATGCACTCATCATGGCGGCCATCAACGACGAACCGTTCGACGTGAAGGCCGCCGTGGCCCGCGTGCGCACCGAGGTGGACGACCAGTACCTCGGCCCCAGCACCGCCTGCATCGTCACCGCCGCCACCGACCGCGGCATCCCGCACATCCGCCTGAACGACGGCAACCTGGTGCAGCTGGGCTACGGCGCCAGCCAGCGCCGCATCTGGACGGCCGAGACCGAGTTCACCAGCGCCATCGCCGAAGGCATCGCCAGCGACAAAGACCTGACCAAGACCTTGCTCAAGGCCTGCGGCGTGCCCATTCCTGAAGGCCAGGTCGTCAACAGCCCGGCAGAAGCGTGGGAGGCCGCCCAGGACATCGGGCTGCCCGTGGTGGTCAAGCCGTCCGACGGCAACCACGGCCGCGGCGTCACGCTCGATTTGCGCAAGCAGGAAGACATCGAGGCGGCCTACCACGTGGCCTACCCCGAAGGCAGCGACGTCATGGTCGAGAGCTTCATCCCCGGCGACGAACACCGCCTGCTGGTGGTGGGCGGCAAGGTCGTGGCCGCAGCGCGTGGCGAGGTGGTCAGCATCACCGGCAACGGCCGCTCCACCGTGCGCGAGCTGGTCGACACCCAGCTCAACTCCGACCCGCGCCGCGGCTACGAAGAAGAGTACCCGCTCGAGATCATCGACCTGGCCACCGACACCAAGGTGCAACTCGAACTCAAGCGCCAGGACCTGGGCGCCGACTCCGTGCCCGCCGCGGGCCGCGTAATCGTGGTGCAGCGCAACGGCAACGTGGCCGTGGACTGCACGGACGACGTGCACCCCGAGGTCGCCTACATCGCCCAGCTCGCCGCCAAGGTGGTGGGCCTCGACATCGCCGGCATCGACATGGTGGCGCTCGACATCTCCAAGCCCCTGCACACGCAGGGCGGCGCCATCGTCGAAGTGAACGCCGGCCCCGGCCTGCTGATGCACCTGAAGCCCGCCGTGGGCGCGCCCCGCCCCGTGGGCCAGGCCATTGCCGAACACCTGTTCCCGTCCGAAGACGACTCCGGCCCCGTGGGCCGCATTCCGGTGGTGGGCGTGGCCGGCACGCGCAGCACATCGACCATTGCGCGGCTGGTGGCCTGGCTGCTGCACCTGGGCGGCCACCACACCGGCCTGGCCTGCCGCGAAGGCCTGTTCCTGGACCGCCGCTGTGTCGAGACCACCGACTGCGCGCACTGGGAAGCCGCCCACCGCCTGCTGATGAACCAGACCGTGCAGGCCGCCGTGATCGAAAGCGACGCCCGCACCATCCTGCGCGACGGCCTGGCGTACGACCGCTGCCAGGTGGGCGTGGTGACCGACATGGACGGCGTGGAAACGCTGGCCGAGTTCGACGTGCATGAACAAGACCAGATGACCAAGGTGATGCGCACCCAGGTCGACGTGGTGCTGTCCGAAGGCGCCGCGGTGCTGAACGCCGCCATCGAGCAGGTGGCCGATCTGGCGCCCCTGTCGGACGGCTCGGTCGTGCTGTACGCGCAGGACCCGACCCTGCCCGTCATCGTCGAACACCGCGCCACCGACAACGGCCGCGCCGTCATCGTCAAGAACGGCCGCGTGGTGCTGGCCACCGGCAGTGCCGAGCACGTGCTGGGTTCGCTGGCCGACCTGACCTTCGGCCGCAACGCCGTGGTGCCCGACACCGACGCCCTGCTGGCCGCCGTGGGCGCCGCCTGGGCGCTGGACATCGCGCCCGACCTGATCGGCGCGGGCATCAAGACCTTCGAGCCCGACTTGCCCGCCCCCCTTGGCCTGCCCACCTGAAATGGCACCCCCTGAGTCGCTTCGCGCCTTCCCCCTCTCTCGTATTGCTGCGCAATACGGGAGGGGAACGCCCCCAGCGCGGCGGGGCGGCCCTTGCGCGGGGGCACTCGCCTTGGTCGCGCCAGTTTCATGTGCCGCTGGCGTCACCACGTACTGTGTGAAATTGACGCTGAGCAACCTGACAGATGTAGTGAAGTCGGACTGTGGTCCCGACGGATATTGAGAAAGAGACTCCCCATGGATGTATCCCGCACACGGGCCCTGCGCGGCCCCAATCTCTGGAGCCGCCACATGGCCATCGAGGCCATCGTGACCTGCCCTGAAGCCGAGCGTGCCGTCAGCCAGATGGCCGGGTTCGAAGCCCGCCTGCGGGCGCTGTTCCCGGGCATCGGCGCACTGCACCCGGAAAGCGGCGGCCCCGACATCTCGCTGGCCCACGTGCTGCAGACCGCCGCCCTGGCGCTGCAGGCCCAGGCCGGCTGCCCCGTCACCTTTGCGCGCACCACCGCCACCACCGACGCGGGCGTGTACCAGGTGGTGGTGGAATACAGCGAAGAAGCCGTGGGCCGCAAGGCGTTTGAATACGCCGAGCACCTCATCCACGCCGCGCAAGGCACCGGCAACTTCGACGCCGATGCCGTCGTCGCCGAGCTGCGCGAGCTGGACGAAGACGAGCGCCTGGGCCCCAGCACCGGCTCCATCGTCGCCGCCGCCGTGGCGCGCAACATTCCGTACCGGCGCCTCACGCGCGGCAGCCTGGTGCAGTTTGGCTGGGGCTCCAAGCAGCGCCGCATCCAGGCCGCCGAGGTCGACTCCACCAGCGCCGTGGCCGAATCCATCGGCCAGGACAAAGACCTGACCAAGCGCCTGCTGCACGCCGCCGGCGTGCCCGTGCCGCTGGGCAAGCCCGTCGACACGCTGGACGAGGCCTGGGAAGTCGCGCTCAAGGTCGGCCTGCCCGTGGTGGTCAAGCCGCAGGACGGCAACCAGGGCAAGGGCGTCACCGTCAACATCACCGACCGCGCGCAGCTCGACGAAGCCTTCCGCACCGCGGCCGAATACGGCACCGTGATGGTCGAGCGCTTTCTGCCCGGCCACGACTTCCGCCTGCTGGTGGTGGGCGACCAGTTGGTGGCCGCCGCGCGCCGCGAGCCGCCCCAGGTGCTGGGCGACGGCCAGCGCACCGTGCGCGAGCTGGTGGACATCGTCAACCAGGACCCGCGCCGTGGCGAAGGCCACGCCACCTCGCTCACCAAGATCCGCCTGGATGACATCGCCGTCGCACGCCTCACGCTGCAGGGCCTCACGCCCGACTCCGTGCCTGACAAGGGCCAGCGCGTCATCCTGCGCAACAACGCCAACCTGTCCACCGGCGGCACCGCCACCGACGTGACCGACGACGTGCACCCTGAAGTCGCCGCGCGCGCCATCGCCGCCGCCCAAATGGTCGGCCTGCACATCTGCGGCGTGGACATGGTCGCCGAGACCGTGCTGCGCCCGCTGGAAGAGCAAGGCGGCGGCTTTGTCGAAGTGAACGCCGCCCCCGGCCTGCGCATGCACCTGGCGCCCAGCTACGGCAAGCCCCGCAACGTGGGCCAGGCCATGGTCGACAAGCTGTATGCGCATGGCGACGACGGCCGCATCCCCACCGTGGCCGTCACCGGCACCAACGGCAAGACCACCACCGCGCGCCTCATCGCCCACCTGTTCACGGCCCAGGGCCTGCGCGTGGGCATGACCAACACCGACGGCGTGTACGTCAACGGCCGCCAGATCGACAGCGGCGACTGCAGCGGCCCCAAGAGCGCCCGCAACGTGCTGCTGCACCCCGAGGTGGACGCCGCCGTGTTCGAGACCGCCCGCGGCGGCATCCTGCGCGAAGGCCTGGGATTTGACCGCTGCCAGGTGGCCGTGGTCACCAACATCGGCGCGGGCGACCACCTGGGGCTGAACTACATCACCACGGTGGAAGACCTGGCGGTCTTGAAGCGCGTGATCGTGCAGAACGTGGCCACCACCGGCTACGGCGTGCTGAACGCGGCCGACCCCATCGTGGCGGCCATGGCACCGTCGTGCCCCGGCAAGATCATCTTCTTTGCGGCCGACCGCCACCACCCCGTGATGGCCACGCACCGCGCGCAGGGCCACCGCACGGTGTACGTGGACGGCGACTCCATCGTCGCATCCGAAGGCTCGTGGCGCGAAACCATCCACCTGCGCGACGTGCCCATCACCCGCAACGGCAAGATCGGCTTCCAGGTCGAGAACGTCATGGCTTCCGTCGCCGCCGCCTGGGGGGTGGGCATGCCCTGGCAGACCATCCGCCGCGGCCTGTCGGGCTTTGTGAACGACAGCGACAACGCACCGGGCCGCTTCAACATCATGGACTACCGCGGCGCCACCGTGATCGCC
The DNA here is from genome assembly GCF_964253015.1 of Acidovorax sp. LjRoot194. Lineage (NCBI taxonomy): Bacteria > Pseudomonadati > Pseudomonadota > Betaproteobacteria > Burkholderiales > Comamonadaceae > Acidovorax > Acidovorax sp. LjRoot194. The sequence goes on from NZ_CAXUQB020000001.1 coordinate 4,834,404, forward strand.
GACTACGGCCACAACCCCGATGCCATGCGCGCCCTGGTGCAGGCCGTCGACGCCCTGCCCGCCAAGCGCCGCAGCGTGGTCATCAGCGGCGCGGGCGACCGCCGCGACGAGGACATCCGCGAGCAGACCGTCATCCTGGGTGCCGCGTTCGACGACGTCATCCTGTACCAAGACGCCGCCCAGCGCGGCCGTGCCGACGGCGAAGTGATGAACCTGCTGCGCGAAGGCCTGGCCGGCGCGCCCCGCACGAAGCACGTCGAAGAGATCCGCGGCGAATTCATCGCCATCGACGCCGCCCTGGAGCGCCTGCAGCCCGGCGACCTGTGCCTGGTGCTGGTCGACCAGGTCGAAGAAGCCCTGGCCCACCTGGCCCAGCGCTGCACCGAAGCCCCCGCGCCCGGAACGGCCGCGTGACGATGATTGTGATGATGACGAAGAAGGCGCGGCCCACAATGACGATGACCATGAAGATCACGACCATGCAGACGACCAAGACCCGGGCCGCTGCCGCCTTCGCTGCGCTCGCAGCGTCGGCCCTGTGCATGGGCATGGCCGCACCGGCGCACGCCGCGTCCGGCGAAAAGATCGGCACCGTGGACACCGCCTTCCAGTGGGTGGGCCGCGACCACGACATCATCGTGGAAGCGTACGACGACCCCGCCGTGCAGGGCGTGACCTGCTACGTCTCGCGCGCCCGCACCGGCGGCATCAAGGGCACGCTGGGCCTGGCCGAAGACCGCGCCGAGGCCTCCATCGCCTGCCGCCAGGTCGGGCCCATCAGCTTTCCGGAGCCGTTGAAAAAGCAGGAAGAAGTCTTCAGCGAACGCATGTCCATCCTGTTCAAGCGCCTGCGCATCGTGCGCATGGTGGACGCCACACGCAACACACTGGTGTACCTGACGTACTCTGAAAAACTGGTGGACGGCTCCCCGCAAAACAGCGTGACCGCCGTACCCGTGGACCGCGCCACGGCCATCCCGCTGCGCAAGTGATGCCCTCGTAGCTGCGATTGCAGTTGCAGTTGCAGTTGCGATTGCGATTGCGATTGCGATTGCGATTGCGATTGCGATTGCGATTGCGATTGCGGTTGCGGCTGTGGCTGTGGCCGCGTCACTATCAACCGGAGCAGGCATCGCGCCCCGCTCCTGGCACCCCACCCCAGTCCGTTCACGCTGAGCTTGTCGAAGCGCTGCGCAGCAGTCCGCCCAAGCCCGTTTAGCGCGATGTGAATGAACCGAGCCCAAAGCCGCACACGACTCAAAGCAACGCACAGCACGACAAGCACACCACCACACCACAACGACAAAGGGGCCCCAGGGCCCCTTTGTTTTTATGTAATTCAGCCCCCTACCGCTTATCCAGCAAGCGCTAGCAGCTATACATTCAATAGCAAACCATCAGCCTCACCCCTGCTGCGCCGCAATCTGCCGCAGCGCCTGCTCGAACACCTCCACCGGCTGCCCACCCTGGATCAGGTGCCGCTCGTTGATGATGATGGCCGGCACGGAGTGGATGCCGCTTTGCAGATACAACTGCTCCCGCTCGCGCACCTCGTCCGTGAAGCGGTCCGACGCCAGCAGCGCACGCGCCTCGGCCACATCCAGCCCCACCTCGCCCGCCACCCGCGCCAGCACCTCATGGTTGCTCGGGTCCTGCCCGTCGGTGAAATAGGCCTTGAACAGCGCCTTCTTCAGCGCGGGCTGCACGCCCTTCTCTTCAGCCCAGTGCAGCAGCCGGTGCGCATCGAAGGTGTTGTAGATGCGGCTGCGCTTGTCCATGCTGAAGGTAAAGCCCAGCTCCGCCCCACGCGCCGCAATGGCGTCGCGGTTCTTCTGGCTCTGCGCGGGCGTCGCGCCGTACTTTTCTTGCAGGTGCTCGCCAATGTCTTGCCCCTCCGGGCCCATCTGCGGGTTCAGCTCGAACGGCTGAAAGTGCAGGTCCAGCGCCACCTCATCCTTGAGGCGGTCCGCCGCCTGCTCCAGCGACTGCAGGCCGATGATGCACCAGGGGCAGGAGACATCGGAGACGAAATCGATTTTGAGGGTGGTGGGGTTGGGCATGGGAGGGCCTTGGGAAGGAAAGAAGGACGGGATGGTAGGCGGGGTGGGATAACCGTGGTGGGAGGGGGTTTACTGAGTCGGTTGGTGTGGCTGGCGGTGAGGCAGTTGATCGCTTTGCAGCGGGTGCGGTCACTCACTTCTACGAATTAGTCGCACTTTAGCGGCCATTCAACATGCAAGTTGCGGGTCTGCCCCGTGACTGCTCACGGTCGTGTAGGAAATTCGGCTCTCCCCAAAGCCTCGCACCACCACGATATTGCGCCGCTTGAATTAAAGCCACCGCCCCTTCCTTCTGCCTCGAGTTCTCGGTATGCAATAGACTTGTAAAAACTCAAATGCTGTCGGGGGAGGTCGCGTGCCAATCAATCTAACTCCGTTCGGAGCGACAGACTCGCTGTGGACCGGCAATACTTGGAAAGTGCCTGACGATGACGTCCTTGCAAAGTGGATTGCGTGGGTGGCAATTGGCCAAGCGTTGCACGTCGCTGAGATTCTTCACGCGGTGAACCCACTGGGGGCTCCACCCACGAACGACGCGGCGAAATTAGACGCCGTAGAACTCCTAACTCAGAAGGGCGCAGACCCTTGGCACCGAGATGGGTGGATGTTTCAAGTTATGTCATGGCTCGCAGCCCATGTGAACAGGCCAGGCGCCCTAATCGCGCTTCCGCACCTGATTCATGCGGAAAAGGGTCTAGATGGCCTCGAAATAATGCTCGATGCGTCTCAGAACGTTGTCGCGACCATAATTTTCGAAGACAAGGCGACTGAGAACCCAAGAGACACCGTTCGAGACGATGTTTGGCCAGAGTTCGTCAAATTTGAATCGGGGCATGGAGTTAACAGGCTCACACAACAAGCCTCTGGAATTTTGGCCGCCGCGCATCATCCGAACCCGACAGCAGCCGTCAACAAGATTTCGTGGAATACGACTAGGCGCTATCGCATCAGTATTACCGCAAGCAGAAGCACGCCAACCTCTCGAAAAAGCCTCTTCAAGGACTATGACACGAAGGTGCAAGGAAACATCGACCGTCGAAAGGCAGAAGTGTTCGTAGTCGACGACGTTAGAGTGTGGATGGCGAATCTAGCCACCAAAGCAATCGCCCAAGTGGCCACGTTTTAAGGTCGGGAGTGCTCTTCTATGTTTGACCCTTCGACCGAAGAACTGATTCGACACGCCCCCACTCTGAATGGACTTGACAACAACCAGCTCTCGAAAGAGTTCACCCGTATATACACGACCATCGTGGCCGCACGTATGCGGTTGCGTGATTTGGCCTCCCAAGCTGACCAAGCGGGAGAGTCAAGAGCAGAGACGCTCGAAAATGTCTCCAAAGAGATGAAGTTTCTCAGGGAGCTTGCGAGTACTCAGGAAGCTCTCATTTCTGTCAGCCCTTCTCGCGACGACCGTCGCTCGGCGGCATTCGTCGCTGGGACTGCGCACTACGTTCTCATGCAGGCTGAACGTATCGTTGGAAACAAGCTGGTTTCCCGCCTTGAAATGGATTACGTGTCGCCTGAGGTATCTGCGACAGTGTTGTTCATGATTGCCGGTGCAAGCGCCGACGCCGCTGAGATGGCCAGAGAGATTGAAGAAGATTTCGCTCAGGCGAATCTCCATCGAACGTCGCTCTTGGCCGCTATCAGGCGATTTGCTAGTGGTGACCTCGGAAACATCCAGCCGCAGTCCGAGTTCATGAGTGCCGATAGTGATGGCCGCCCAATCATCGAGCGAGCAATTGATGCTCTATACCATCTGATTTACAACGGGCTTGCCGCACTAGCCGCCGAGATGCTGGGCGATGCGAATGCAAGTAGTGAGAGACAATTCGTGCAAGCGGAGGCGCTATGCAGCCGAACAACCAACAGTCCGTTTAAAGGTCAACCGATAGTCCGGGTCTTTGCTGGGCCGCGACATTTAGCCGTGTTGCTCAAAATTCTCGCCGGTGACTTCCCCCAGGCTAGTGTTGCCAACCTTAGTCCACCCAACGGCAGCGACTCAGCTCGGTGGAAGCGCGGAGTTCGCCACATCTCGCGCCGTCGCCCGTACCTTTGGCCGAACCATCTCGACGCCATTCGAAGCGGCTACCTAGACCGCGGAACATCCGCTGCAATCAGTTTCCCAACCGGTGCCGGGAAGTCAACGCTGTCTGAGCTAAAAATACTTGCCACACTCAGCAAGCAAATGGATGTTGTGTTTCTGGCTCCCACGCTATCTCTCGTCGACCAAACGGCGCGAGTCCTAGATGCAGCGTTTCCTGATGCTGACGTCGAACGCGAGTACGCAAGCGACGACCCATTCGGATTCGACGCTGTCCGTCTTCCACCAATCACCGTCATGACACCGGAGCGTTGCCTCGCTTTGATGGGCTTTGAACCGAGACTATTCGAGAGCGTTGGGCTTATCGTCTTCGACGAATGCCACCTACTGCATGCTATCGACACAGAGCGGGCAAAACGTGCCGTTGATTCCATGCTCTGTGTGCTCAATGCCGTGGAGCTAGCTCCGAAGGCTGACATGCTGATGCTTTCGGCCATGATGAGCAACGCAACTCAAATTGCGGGATGGCTTCAGAGCGTCATGAATCGGCCATGTCTTGCACTGTCCATGAATTGGAAGCCGACTCGACAGGTGCGCGGCTGCCTTGTCTATCCGCGTTCCGAGGTCGACGCGATGACAACTCTCGCAAGGTCATTGAAGGCCTCAGCTACGACCAGTGCGCCTCCACAGAAAGCAAAACGGCAAATGTTGGCGCGACCGCAAGGTTTCTTCGGGCTTAAGCAGACTTGGGATACGACGAACCGCGTTGATTACGCACTGCTTCCCTTGCTTGACCAGTCAGTGCAGTTGACACTCAGTCCGCACTGGAAGCTGACGCCCAACGCGAATAACGTTGCAGCGGCCATTGGGTCTGCGGCCGTCGACCGGGGTTCGTCGCAAGTGCTCAAAACCCTCATCTTCTGCCAGACGACAGTTAACGCGAACAGCACCGCCGAATACACCAGGGAGCGACTTGGAAAGAACTCAATCCAATTGAGCACTGAGGAGAATCAACTGTTCGAACTTGCCTTGCAAGAAGTTGGAAGCACAGACAGCCTATACATTGCCGTTTCATCGAAGAAGGAAGTGACCTCATCGGCGCTACCGCATCACGCCCGGCTTCTGCCTGCGGAGCGGCACCTGCACGAGTCCCTATATCGCCGGAAAGACGGCATCCATGTTTTGGCCGCCACGTCAACGCTTGCACAGGGAATGAATCTGCCTAGTCAGATTGTTCTGATTGCCGGCGACAGCCGCTTTGACGCGGCGAACAACCAACTCGAACGTCTGCAGGCCCACGAACTACTGAATGCGGCAGGTAGAGCAGGCCGGGCCGGCGAGAGTTCGTATGGATTTGTTCTTGTCATTCCCAGCAAAGTTGTCTACTTCGATAATTCTGTGGGTCTCATCCATAGCCACTGGACTAGCCTCAAAGAGATTTTTTCTCAAGCAGACCAATGCCTCGCAATTGAGGACCCTCTTGCGCCGATTCTCGACTCGATACATTCGCATGAACAGAATCACGCCGCAGTTGACTACCTACTCCGACGTCTTCCGGTAGGAGACTCGGATGAGACGACCGAAGTGAAGTCTCGCGCCATGTTGTCTCGGACCTTTAATGCATACCTAAAGAGTCTGTCAGGTGACCAAGACTGGCTTGGGTCTCGCGTAGCCGCGGCAATCTTGGCCAAAGCGAAGCTTGCGAATACGGATGAAGATTGCGATTGGTCACACGTGCTAGCAGCGAAGTTTGGCATTCAGGCTTCCACGCTACGTTCGTTGGAAGAACACCTGAAGTCGCCACCAAGTGATACTTCAGTAAACGGGTGGGTTCGATGGCTCTTCGATTGGCTGATGTCAGAGCCAGGGGCTTTCATTGAGATGACTCGTCAGGAAAGCCTTGAAACCTTGTTCGGCAGCAAGTTTTCTGCACTGACAACGCCCGAGGAACGAGGGGCATTTGCCATTCCAAAACTCCTACGCTCCTTGAAGCATGGATGGCGGGGAAGCCGTTCACGGCGATGGAGAAGGTGTTTGACCCATCTCTAAAGAAGCTAAATAAGTGCGAGAACAGTCGCGATTTTGTGCTTCGCGTTCTCCCAGATATTGCCTATATAGCATCGCTTCCCGAATTGGTACGCCGTTCTAGCGAAGCAATTAATGAATCATGGGTGACTCTTGAACGCTTAAGTGGATGTGTTCGCGACGGACAAGACTCCCTAGAGAAGCTCGCCCTCTATCAAATCATCGGCAGGTCAGGCGCTCGTATCGCATCGCACGAAACTTGGGATGTGTGCGAGTTCTGGACTGAAGCTGCAGAGCCTAATGAGGACTGGAAGGCACTGCGAAACCGTGTCAAGGAAGGCTGGACAACGTGGCACACCCCATAAGCCCATTGCAGCGGGCACGGTCAAGCTTCCGTTGCGGTACGGCGCAGCAAGATGGTTCTCCGGCTCCTAGTCGTTCATGACGAGGTTCCTGCCGGTGGTGTTGATTTCCATTCAGAAGTAACCCACTGACCCCCAGCGGGTCACGTTTAACTGGAAATCAACACCTGCGGCTCAGTAAGACGCGCTACGGCATCGCCCTTGGACTCGCTGCCCAGGATTGAAAGTCGGCGAAGCTGTCATTGGTGAACTTCAGCAATCAGCCTATACCGGTAGTTCATAACGCGAATAAAGACGACTGCTACACGTTCAGAACGCCCGGTCATCCAACACGGACCCCGTTTATCACCCCGCAACCCGCATCAACTCAGCCTTCGACAAAATCACACACCGCTGGCGGGTCTGCTGGTACTTGCGCAATGCGGCGTCCTGGATGCGTTCGATGTTGCGGCCCACCGCCTGGGCCAGGGATGCAAAAGCGCCGTGCACGCCCAGGGTGTGCTCCAGCATGGCGCGGTCCAGGCGGACGGAGAGGTCGTGGCCTTGCGCGTCCAGGTTCACGATGATGAGGCCGGGTTGCGCTGCATCGGAGACGATCTGCATCATGGTCGGGGAGATAAAACGAAGTGAATTGGAGGGTTGTGCCGATGAGCTGTTACCGCTCGGTTCGGACACACGAAGCCCGCAACTTTAGGGACACCGGAGGCCACCGCTTGTAGGACCGCAACGGAACCCGCTCACGTGTGGCGCATGTGTGGCTGAATAGGCGCATGGAGAGCAGCGATGACGCGGTGCTTCATTGCCACCCCATGCAACGCGTCTACCCACGCAGTTCCGTCTTCAACACCTTGCCGTAGCTGTTCTTCGGCAACCCTTCCACCCACCGATACACCTTCGGCTTCTTGAACCGCGCGATGTGCTCCCCGCACAGCGCATCCAGCACTGCATCCTCCACCGGCCCGCCCTCGCCCGCCACCAGGTAGGCCACCACCACCTCGCCCCACTCGGCATCGCGCTGCCCCACCACGGCCACCTCGCGGACCTGGGGGTGCAGCAGCAAAACCTCTTCCACCTCGCGCGGGTAGATGTTGCTGCCGCCGGAGATGATCACGTCCTTCGACCGGTCCTTCAGCGTCAGGAAGCCATCGGCATCCAGCACGCCCACATCGCCCGTGTGCAGCCAGCCGCCCTGCAACGTGCGGGCTGTGGCGTCGGGGTTGTTCCAGTAGCCGGGCATGACGGTGTCGCCGCGCACCAGCACCTCGCCGGTGTCGCCGGCGGGCATGGGCTGGCCTTGGGCGTCGACCACGCGCACCTCCACCAGCGACTGCGCCACGCCGACCGAGGCCATGCGGTCGGCCCAGCGGGGGTGGGTGGTGTCGGCCAGGTGCGCGCGTGACAGCGCGGTGATGGTCATGGGGCTTTCGCCCTGGCCGTAGATCTGCACGAAGCGGTCGTCGCCCATGACGGCCATGGCGGTGCGCAGGTCGTCGGCATACATGGGGCCGCCGCCGTAGACGATGGTTTTGAAGCCCGACACGTCGGCACCTGTGGCGCGCACATGGTCCGCCAGGCGGTGCACCATGGTGGGCGCGGCAAACAGGGTGAGCTGGCCCACGGATGCGGCCAGCTGCACCAGCTCGGCGGGGTCGAAGCCGCCGGACACGGGCACCACGTGCCGCCCGCCGCGCAGCACCTGGGCGTAGTTGTACAAGCCCGCGCCGTGCGACATGGGCGCGGCGTAGACCATGGCGTCGCCGGGCAGCACGTCGTCCACGTCGGTGAAGTAGCAGGCCGTCATGGCCAGCAGGTTGCGGTGGGTCTGCATCACGCCCTTGGGCCGGCCGGTGGTGCCCGATGTGTAGAACAGCGATGCGATGTCGTCCGGGGCGCGGTCGTGCACGGGCATCGGCGCACCGTGCTGCTGCACGGCGTGCAGGTAGTCGGCAGAGCCCAGCACCAGGGTGGCTGCGGGGTCGGCGCCCGCATCACGCGCGGCGGGGTGCAGGGCCTCGGACACCAGCACCACGCGCGCGCCGGAGTCGGCCAGCACGTAGGCCAGCTCTTTGGCGTGCAGCTTGTAGTTGACGGGCACATGCACGGCGCCGGCTCACACGATGGCGTGCAGCGCCTCCAGGTACTCGGGCGCGTTGGCGGCGGAGATGGCCACGCGGTCGCCGGGCAGCACGCCGTAGCGTGTGCGCAGGCTGGCGGCCAGCGCGGCGGTGCGGGCACCCAGCGTTTGGTAGTCGAAGAGCACACGGTCGCCCTGCAGCACGGCGGGCTGGTGGGCGTGCAGTTGCGCGCTGCGGCGCAGCAGGTGAGCGATGTTCATCGGGTGGCGCCCCGCGCGCTGGGGGTGGCGGTGCCTGCCCTGCTGGTGCTGCCCGTACTGCCCGTACTGCTGGTATTGCTTGCCCTGCTGGTCGTCGCCGCTTGCCGCATGCCTTGCCTCCTTGCATTGAGACAGCCACTGTACGCAAGCCGCGCCCTTGCGCACAGCCGATCGACTACGCAAGGGGAAACCCGGGTGGGCCGCAGTGTGGGCAGCCCCCCTGCCCCGATGCACCTGGTTACCAGATGCCTGCAAGTCCCCACAAGCCGTGGCGTTGAAAGCGCGCGCCCTAGACTGCACCTGTCCTCACACCGCACGCCGCCACACTGCCTTCTGGCACAGGCAGCGTGTCAGCCCCTTCATTTCACGGCCTTGCAGGCCTGCACCGCATGACTCCAGAACAGCAAAAATCCATCCTCACCATCGCCTTGCTGGCCGCGTTTGCGGACGGCACCAAGGACGACGCCGAGCGTGAAGAGATCCGCCGCATCGCCCAGTCCCTCGCGGGCGACAGCGGCATGGCCGACCTGCCGCGCATTTACCAGGACGTGCTGCTCAAGCGCACCACGGTGCAGGCCGCCGCCGCCGCACTGACCGACCCCGGCCAGCGCCAGCTGGCCTATGAGATGGCCGTGTGCGTGTGCGATGTGGATGGGCGCCAGACGCCTGCCGAGGCGCAGTTCCTGGCCACGCTCAAGTCTGCGCTGCAGTTGGGCGCGCAGCAGACCGCAGCCTTCGAGCACGAGGCCGATGCGCTGGTGGATGTGGCCGAAAAGGCGCCGCCCTCTGCCGTGCCGTGGGGCGTGGCGGGTGCTGCGGCCACCGGTGCAGCGGCCTACGCAGCCGCTGCATCAGCGCCTTCTTCTTCTCCTTCTTCTCCTTCTTCTTCGTCGTCCTCGTCGCCTGCATCCATGCCCGTGCCGGTGGCCGTGCCCGCAGGCCCGGGCGATGCCGAGCTGGACAAGTCCATCCTGAACTACGCGATGCTCAACGGCGCGCTGGAGCTGCTGCCGCAGTCGTGGGCGTCGATGGCCATCATTCCGATGCAGGTGAAGATGGTCTACGGCATCGGCAAGGCGCACGGCGTGGAGCTGGACCAGGGCCACATCAAGGAGTTCATCGCCGCGGCGGGCGTGGGTATGACGTCGCAGTACCTGGAGCAGTTTGGCCGCAAGCTGCTGGGCGGCCTGCTGGGCAAGGTGGCGGGCCGCACCATCGGGGGCGTGGGCAGCGCGGCCACCGGCATGGCGTTTTCTTTTGCCACCACGTATGCGCTGGGGCAGGTGGCCAAGCGCTACTACGCGGGCGGCCGGGTGATGAGCACCGCCATGCTGCGCGACAGTTTTCAGAACCTGCTGGGCCCGGCCAAGCAGATGCAGTCGCAGTACCTGCCGCAGATCCAGCAGAAGGCGGCCACGCTGGATGCGGGCAAGATCATGGCGATGGTGCGGGGCGGTTGACGGGCAGCGGGTAAAGGGCAGCGGGTAAAGGGCAGCGGGTAACGGGCACCGGGTGCGCGGTGCCGGTGACGAGCAGCGCGGCAACCCTGCACGCATGCTCCTTATTTGATAGCTTCCAGCGCTTGTCTATCAAGCGGTAGCGGCACATTTTTACCCAAACCCGCCCTGCCACGCAGCGGCGGGGCCTGCTGCAGTAGCGCCGCCAGCCGCCACCGCGGGCGCCCACATGGCACCGCGCCAGCGCTGCGTGGCCGCAACAGGCGCCGCATGCGCGCCAGTGCATGACAAAATCAGGCATGCGCGCCACCACGGATTTTGCAGACTCCCTCATCCCCGCCATGTCGCTGGACTCGCCGTCCGACAACGCCATGACGGCGCTGTACCGCGTGGCGCTGGGGCCGGTCAACACCGACTACTACCTCCCCGTCTTCGCCCGCTTTGACACCGCGGGTCGCACCACCACCACCTGGAACTGGGCAGCCAGCCTGTCCACGCTGAACTGGATGGTGTTCCGCCAAGTGTGGAGCGGTGCGCTGGCCTACGTGGCGGTGGCCGAGGGCCTGGCGCTGCTGGTGTTTGCGCTGGGCCGCCAGTTCTTGAACTGGCCGCAGGGTGTGGAGCTGGGCGTGCTGGCGGCGTTTGCCATGCTGGCGTTCACGGTGCCTGGCCTGTACGGCAACGCCATCCTGCACGCCGACGTGCGCCGGCGCATCTCGCGCGCGCTGGCCGCGTCGCGCACCGTGCCCGAGGCCTGCGCGCTGCTGGAGCAGCGCGCAAGCTCGCGCAAACGCCTGCAGGCCATCGTCGGGGTGAATGTGGCCCTGGCCATCATCGCGGTGGCGGCATACCTGTCGGTGCCCAGCACAGGGGTTCAGCCCGAGGCCGATGCGTCGATGACGCCCGCCGTGACCGTGGCGCAGGCGTCGTCGGCCGCGGCTGCTGCGGCGTCTGTGGCGTCTGCGCAGGGGGCGGCCCAGTCCACCGCAGCCGCATCCGCCCCTTCGCAGGACGACGCCACGCCAGCCACCACCCAGCCTGCTGCGACCCGTGCTGCGGTGACTGCAAGCCCCGGCCCAGCCACCCCTGCACCGACGCCTGCGCCCGCAGCCAAATCCTCAGCAGTAACGACAGCACAAGCACCAGCGCCAGCACCGACAACTGCACCCGCACAGGCCCCCGCGCCCGCCGCTACCGCCACCACTGCCACCACGGCAAGATCCCAGGCCAGCACGCCCGCAGCCCCAGCCGCCCAGACAGCGCCAGCAGCGGGCAGCGCGGCCGGCGACAAGACGAACTCCGCCAACCCCAGCAGCCCACCCGCCGCCAAGGCCGATGCGTCCGCGTCCAAGCCCGCAGCACCGGCCAGCAAAGCCGACGCCGCCAAGGCCACTGCTGCAGCCAAGGCGGCCACCAAGGCCGCCAGCAAACCCGCTGCCGCGCCCGACCGTGCCGCCCGCACTGCGACCGCCAAGGCATCTGCAGCTGCAGCCTCTTCTGCCAACGCGGCCACCGCCCCTGCGTCCGGCTCTGCCAGCGCCCCGTTGACCACCGTGGGCAGCACGGCGGGCTACTACATCAACGTGGGCCTGTTTGCCGACGAGACCAATGCCCGCAAGGCCCAGGCCCGGCTGCTCAACGAGGGGCTGCCCGCCTTTCGGCAAGAGCTCAACAACTCCAAGGGCCGCCGCATCCGCGTGCGCGTGGGCCCGTACGACAGCCGGGCGCAGGCGGCAGCAGCGGCCGAGTCCATCCGCGCGATGGACCTGGATGCGGTGGTCTTCAAGCAGTAGCAGACTGGGTGGCTGAGGCAGCGGCCGCGGGCACGCTGTCCTACGCGGGCCACGGCGCACCACCGACGGTGGGGCCAGGGGCGCGGCGATACGCTGGCGATTTAGCCCACGTCCTGCCCCACCATGCCACACCACCCCCACCACCGCCCCTCCAGCACCCGCCGCCTGGCCCTGGTCACTGCGGCAGCGATAGGGGGCGCCTTGCTGGTCTCGGCCTGCGCACCCTGGCGCCTTTTTACGTCGGTAGACCTGGCCAAGCAGGCCCAGCCCTACACCGCGCAGCCCCCGCAGCCCAGCCAGCGGCTGCTGGTGGTGGGCGACAGCACGGCGATGGGCACGGGTGCCAGCAGCCCCGCAGACAGCCTGGCAGGCCGCATCGGCAAGGCCCACCCGCAGTGGCGCATCGACAACCTGGCCGCCAACGGCGCCAAGTTTGGCGACGTGGCGCAGCAGCTGCAGGGTGCCGAGTCGGGCTACGACATGGTGCTGGTGCTGGCCGGTGGCAACGACGTGATCCGCCTCACCACCCAGAAGACACTGCGCGCCAACCTGGAGCAGACCGTGGCGCTGGCGCGCGAAAAGGGCCGCACCGTGGTGCTGATGCCCTGCGGCAATGTGGGCCATGCGCCGTTCTTCGTACCGCCGCTGTCGTGGGCCATGTCCAGCCGCTCCGAGCGGCTGCACGCCATGGTGCAGGAGGTGGCCGCGGCCAACCAAGTGCGCTACGTGCGCCTGCTGCGCCCGCGCGATGAAGACCCCTTCGTGCTGCGCAGCGACGAGCTGAACGCCGCCGACGGCCTGCACCCCAGCAGTGCAGGCTATGCGCAGTGGTACCAGGAGCTGGTGGCCCAGGGCGGCCTGGCTCCGGCCACGCCGGGCACGTCTGCCACTTCCACCCCCGCCGCGTCCACCACCAACTAACCCGCGTTTGCGGCCGCAACACGCAGCGGCTCAACCAGGGCCGGTAGTGCCGCTGCAGGCCTGGGCATCGCCCTGTGGGTGGCCATCACCGTCCCCACCGGCCACCCAGCGCGCCACCTGCTCCACCACCCAGGCGCCGTCATCCAGCGGCAGGTCGTGCCCTGCACCGGGGTGCAGCCGCAAAGGCACCTGCCAGGCCTGCGCAATGGCGATGGAGCACTGCACATCCACCAGCCCGTCGCGCTGGCTGGCGAGTATCAGCACGCGCTGCAGCGGCGCAACCACCGGCGCGCGGTAGCGGGCTGCAGCGGCCAGTTGGCGCAGCGCGTTGGTGGGCGACACCGGCCGTGCCAACCGCACGCGGGCCCATTCGGCCACGTCAGCGCCATGGTCTGCCACGCGGTGGCTGGTCAGGCGCAGCACCGTGTGCTCCATCTGCTCGGGCGACTGCGGCCGCAGCACCAGCCCCAGCAGCGCGCCATAGTTGCGGGGCCGCAGCCGCTGGTAGAAGGGGCTGAAGGGCTTGAAGCTGGTGTTGATGAGCACGCAGCCGCTTACCTCGTGCGGCGCCACCCGGGCCCATTCGGTGGCGACCATCGCACCCAGAGACATGGCCAGCAGGTGGTACGGCGGCGCCACGCCCCGGCGCGCCAGCTCGGCCCTGCACGCGGCCACCATGCCCGCCACCGTGGTGGGCGATGGCAACAGGCGGAGCAAGCCATTGCCCGGCAGGTCCAGCGCGGTGACAACATGCCCCGGCAGCGCACGCTCGAAGTCGGCCACAAAGCTACCCCAGTGCGCGGATTCGCGGGTGAGCCCGCGCAGAAATATCCAGGTGGTCATCGCTGTCATGCCGTCATGCCGTCATGCCGTCATGCCCGAAGACTGTGGTGCAGTTTGCACAGGGCACCGTGCCGATGCGCGCTGCAGCCACTGCGCACGGCTGCGGCATCGGCCTGCCACCTGGTCGCCCGGCGCGGGTCAGTCGAATGCATCGCCATACCAGGCTGCCAATGCATCGGCCCGCCGCTGCGCGCGCTGCTCGGGCGCGGGCGCCCAGCGCGCATGGCTGCAGGCCGCGCGCGACAGAAAGTCCAGCAGCAGCATGTGCCGCCGCAACACGCGCTGCTGCCGGTGGTCGATCAGCGGGTTGAAGATGCCCCAGCGCGAGAACAGCTGGCGCGGGTTCTTCTTGATCCACAGCCACGAGCCCATCTCCAGCGTCAGCGGCAAGAAGGTGTGCGTCGGCACGTTGCGGCAGGCCTGCAGGTACAGGTGGTCCCACAGGTCGCCGTGCGTCAGGTACTGCGCGCTTTGCGGCTCGATCACGTACGGGTGGTGGCTGTGGGCTTGCAGAAAGATCTCTTGCAGCGCATGCAGCTCAGCCAGGTGCGGGATGGGCTTGCGCGTGTGCGCAAACGGAAACCACAGCCGGTCCCGCACGCCAAAGCCCGAGTGGCAGTCCAGCGCCAGGCTGAAGCTGCGCGGCAGCAGCTCGGCCTCCACCACCTCGCACAGGGCCTGTGCTTCTTCTTCCATGGGCTCGCCCGCCTTGCCCCGAAACCACGGCAGGCCCGGGCTCAGGCGCTGGCCGCCCACCCACAGCGGCACGCGGTCCATGGCCTCGACCGGCGCGTTGCGCATCAAGTCCACGCCGCGCGGGTTGGCGCGGGTGGACGACCACATACCGCCCGGGTTGACGATGGGCATGAACACCAGCCGCACCTGCTCGAGCTGCCGGTGCAGCGTGGCGTCCCAGCGCAGCCGCATCACCACGCTTTGCAGATAGGCCATCACCACCTCGGTGCCGATGCGCTCCAGGCCGTGCACACCGCCGAAGAAGCCGACCGCAGGTATGTCTGGCGCGTCGTTGCCGATGCCGATGGCGTAGATGGGAAGGCTGGGCCCCGCAGGCACCTGCACCTGGCGCACCACCCGCACGTCCAGGTGCGGGGCGCCCTGCTCGATGATCTTTTCCAGTGCCAGCAGCTCGGACAGCATGATTTTCCGGTGAATGGCGGCCCGTGGGGCGCGCACCAACAGGCGAGCTTAAGCGGGGCCCGGGCCCCGCGATAGCCCTGCGCGGGCAGCTGTTGCTATTCATCCCGGTGACGCCAAACCGTCACATTGGCGGGCTAACGTGGCCGCAGTCAACGGGTGGAGGTACACCATGCTCTGGAAAATTCTCGGGCTGCAGCGGCTGCTGGATGAGCTCTTCGATCAAGGCTGGGTGCGCTTTGACCTTCCCCGCACGGACGGATGGTTCCATGACGACGCGCCGGTCCCTTCGCAAGACTGAGGCCTACCGCCTCGCGGTACTGTGCGGCACGCTGGGCTGCGCGTTTGCATGGGGCCTGGTAGAGCTGCTGGCGCTGCAGCGATCGCGCTACCAGCTGTGGCGCGACAAGCACCACACGTCCCACACGCGGCTGCTGCGGTAGGGCTGCTTGCGCGCGGCCTGGCTCCTCAGGCCGCTGCGCTCTGCCCGCACTGCGCCGCCACCATCACCCGGTCGCGCCCCGCCTGCTTGGCGCGGTACATCGCAGCGTCTGCGGCAGACAGCAGCGCATCCAGGTCCAGCCCGGCCAAGGCCGAATCCGCCACGCCCAGGCTGGCCGTGACCTGAACCGGCCCAGCGGGCAGCAGCACGGCCGCACCGGCGATGGCAGCGCGCAGCCGCTCCGCAAACAGCACGCCGTGGCTGCTGTCGCAGTAGCCCAGCAGCACCACGAATTCTTCACCGCCAAAGCGCGCGGCCAGGTCGCCTTCGCGCAGCATCGCACGCACCCCGTCGGCCACCGCACGCAGCGCCGTGTCGCCCGCTGCATGGCCGTGGTTGTCGTTGAGCTGCTTGAACCGGTCGATGTCCATCATCACCACCGCCACCGCAAACCCATGGCGCGACGCAGCGGCCAGCATGCACTGCGCCGCCGCCAGAAACGCCCGCCGGTTGGGCAGCCCGGTCAGGCAATCGGTTTCTGACTGCAGCCGAAGCTGCTCGATGAGCTGGTCGCGCTCGCGCTCCAGGTCGCGGCGCTGCTGGGTCTGCACCTGCAGCGACCGCACGGCGCCGATCACCTCGGCCATCTCGTCGTCGCCCAGCGGCACGGGCAGCGGCGCGCTCAGGTCGTCGCGGGCCAGCGCGCGCAGGGCGCTGGTGGTCTTGACCAGGGGCTGCAGCACGCGCCGCTGGATCATGACCAGCGCACCGCCCAGCACCAGCAGCAGCCCCGTGGCACCCGCCAGCACCCACAGCAGCGTGGTCACCGCACGCGCATGCTCGGCCGATGCCTTGTGGCGGGCCTGCGCCAGCAGCACATCGCGCAGCGCCGGCAGGGGCTCCATGTCGGGCACATACAGCGCGGCGAATTGCGCGGCGGTCAGGCCATAGATCCCGTCGCGCTCGCCCCGGGCCATCACGTCTTCGGCCAGCGCATAGGCCGCGCCAAAGTACCGCATGGTCACAGCGCCCCAGGCATCCACCACCGGGTCGGAGGCCTGGTGCAACTGCAAGCGCAACTCCAGCAGCGCGCGCAGCCGCTCGATGCCGCCACGGGTCTCGTCGATGGCGCGGCGCTCTGCCACCGCAAACGTCTGGCCCGTGACAATGGCCGCCGTGAAGTGCGAGCCGAGCAGCCCCGCCTGGTCGCGCAAATGGATCGCCAGGCTGGCGCCGTGCACCTCGTCACCCAGCGCCGGGTACGCGCTCAGCGACGACCGGGCCGATGCATTGATCAACGGTGCGAGCAAAGGCACCACCGCAGCCATGCCGTTCACGGCCTGCCGGATCATGGGGTGCGTGCGCTGCGCCTTCGGAAGCGCAAGGACATCGTCCACCGCGGCGCGGGCCCTGGACAGCGCCATCACCGCACGCCGCTGCCGCTCGGCCGCATCGTCGGCATACGGTGCGTGCGCCACGGACTGCTGCAACTGCGCCAGCGCATGGTCCGTGCGCTCGCGGGCATCGCGCAGGGCCTTGAGACGCTCTGGCGCCGCGGGCAAGCCGTCGCCCAGCGCTGCGTTGGTGGGGCCGCGCTCGCGCGACAGCATCTCGACCGCGCGCAGGCCCAGCTGAAGCTCGTCGAGCGCGTGCAGGCTGTGGGTCGCCTTGCGCACCGACTGCCATTCGGTCGTTGCCACGCGCCCCACCAGCAGCACGGTGGCCAGCAGGATGAGCGCTCCCAGCAGTTGAAGCAATCGGCTGAGTTGCATGAATACACGCGCTGCCTGCCGCGGCAGTCACGCTCAAAAAGGCCTTGTTTTCAGGTGTTTTTGCTGCAGGCTCTCCCTACCCCGACCCGCAGCGCGGCCTGATTGTAGAGACCGCTGCAGGCGTTCAGCACGCGCTGCAAACGCTGCGCGAAACGCCCGCGGCAAGAATCCTCAGGCCTGTGCGGGTCTTCCATATGCAGACGCCCTGCGCTTCCGCACCTAAAATCGCGCGTCCCCTACAAAATTTGACAGGGGCGTCTTGCAACTTTGAAACAACAAAACATCATGGCAACTGCAAAAAAAACCACCGCTGCTCCCGCGAAGAAGGTCGTCGTCAAGGCCGCCGCTCCTGCAGCCAAGAAGGCCGCTCCCGCGAAGAAGGCTGCGCCTGCTCCGAAGGCCGCTCCAGCCGCCAAGAAGGCTGCTGCTCCCGCCAAGAAGGCCGCACCCGCCAAGAAGGCTCCTGCCGTCAAGGCAGCCGCAGTGCCCGCCGCGCTCAAGCCCATCAAGGCAGCGTTCAACAAGACGACGCTGGTCGCCCACCTGGCTGAGCAGTCGGGCGTGGACCCCAAGGCCACCAAGGCCGTGCTGGCAGCGCTCGAAGCCGCCATCCTGGGCTCCGTGCACAAGAAGGGCTCCGGCGAATTCACGCTGCCTGGCGTGCTGAAGATCGGCCTGCAGCAAGTCGCTGCCAAGAAGAAGCGCTTCGGCAAGGACCCCTTCACCGGTGCTGAGCGCTGGTTCCCCGCCAAGCCCGCATCGGTCAAGATCAAGACCCGCGCGCTGAAGAAGCTCAAGGACGCAACGGCCTGATAGATCAGCCCGCGCTCCCCAGCGACAAGGACCAGATGCCCCCGGGCGTCTGGTCCTTTTTCTTTGTGCGGGCCTTGGGGTTCAGTTGGGCTTGGTTGGCTTTAGCGAGGTTCAATTGAGCTGGCAGTGACCTGCGGCGCCGTCGCAGCCCAGGCAGTCCACCTGCAGCACCAGGTCCGCCACCAGCGGCCGCAGGCCCACTTCGGCGGCACGCAGTTCCAGCTCGTTGCGCAGCTGCGCGCCGGGCAGCGTGGCCGAGCGCTCGCACCGGCGGCAGGCGATGCGCACGTCAGCCGACGGCGGCGGCGCAAAGGGCCGCAGGCGGTACACCGTGTGGCGCCGGTCGCTGCGGTCGTGCAGCAGCACGCCCAGGGTCTGCAGCTCGTGGATGATGCGGTACACCGTGCTGGTGCTCACGTGCGTGCCGCGCAGCAGCATCTGGTGAAAAGCCTCGTCCGCACCGATGCCCGCGCTGCCCGCGGTGTGGATCACCTGCAGCACGCCGATGCGCGCCGTGGTGGGGCGCAGGCCCGCGGTGCGCAGGCGCTGCAGCATGGTCACGGGCTCATTCATGCCTGCGTTCATGGCTGCGACACCGTGGCCATGGCGGCCACGCGGTGCGCGCCAGTATCGGCGTCGGGCTGCCAGCCCCCGCCCAATGCGCGGTACAGAGCCACCTGCGCCTGCCATTCGGCCTGGTGCAGCTGGGCCGCCATGTCCTGCGCGGCGTACAGGGTGCGCTGTGCATCCAGCAGCGTGAGCAGCGTCTCGGCCCCGGCGCGGTAGCGCGACTGCGCCAGCGTGGCCGCCTGCTGCGCCTGCTGCACCACCTGCGCCTGCGCGGTGCGCTGGGCCTGCGTGCCCGCCACGGCCTGCAGGGCTTGCTCCACATCGCTCACGGCCGCCACGATGCTGGCGCGGTACTGCGCCAGCAGCTCGGCCTGGCGCGCCTGGGCCGCATCGCGGTCGGCGGCCAAGCGCCCGCCATTGAAGATGGGTGCGGCCAGCGCAGCCGCCAGGCTGTAGAGCGGGTTGTCGAACACGCCGGGCAGGTTGCTGCCGCCGGTGCCCAGGCTGGCGCTCAGGCTGATGCGCGGCAGCAGCGCCGCGCGGGCTGCGGCCACGTCGGCGTGGGCGGCAAAAAGCCGCGCCTCGGCCCGCGCGATGTCGGGCCGCCGCACCAGCAGGTCGGCGGGCGACCCGGCAGCGGGTGCCAGCGCCTGCGTGGCGGGCAAGGCGCTGGCCTGCACCACCGGCCACTGCGCCTGGCCCAGCAGCGCGGCCAGCGCCGTGTGCGCGCCCGACACCTGCTGGCGCCGCGCCTGTAGCACCTGGCGCTGCGTCGCCACCAGGCCGCGCTGCTGCGCCAGCTCCAGCTGCGTGGCGGCCCCGGCGCGCGCACGCGACTCGACCACGGCCAGCACGCGCTCGGCGCTCTGCAGGTTCAGCTCGGCAATCGCCAGGCGCTCGCGCCCGCCCACCAGTTGCAGCCAGGCCTGCGCCACCGCCGCCGTCAGCGTGATCTGCACCGCGCCGCGGTCGTGCACGGTGGCCGTGCGCAGGGCCTGGGCACTGGCGCGCTCGGCACCCAGGCGGCCCCAGGCGTCGAGTTCGTAGCTGGCGACCAGCGCGGCGCCGATCTGGTTGCCGGCCACCTCGGCCTGCCCGCCGGCACGGGCCTGGCGGCGGGCGTCGAGCGTGCCGGTCACGACGGGCAGCAGACTGGCGCCGGCGCCCCGCGCCACCGCATCGGCCTGCTGCACCCGCGCGATGGCGGCGGCCAGGTCCGGGCTCTGCGCGTGGGCGGCGCGGATGAGCGCGTCGAGCTCAGCGACGCCGAGCGCAGAGACACCCGTCGCCACGCCTTGAGCGGGCGGCAGCGGGCTGGCCCACTGCACGGGCAAGGCGGGTGCTGCAGCGGCATCTTCAGGCAGCGGCTGCACCGCGGCACAGCCGCCCAGCAGCAGCAACACACCAGCGGCAAGACAGGACACAGAGGCAATACAAGTGCGCATACCAACCATCACAATCATTCGGAAGCCAGAGCCACCACGGGGTCGAGCCCGGCGGCGCGGCGGGCGGGCATGTAGCCGAACACCAGGCCCGTGGCCACGGCGCAGGCAAAGGCACCGCCCATGGCGGTGAGCGAGAAGATCACGGGCACGCCCGACACGATGAGCACCGCGCCCACGGCCAGGCCGATGGCCAGGCCCGCCGCGCCGCCCACCAGCGTGACGAGCACGGCCTCGGTGAGGAACTGGCGCAGGATGTCGCCCTGCCGCGCGCCGGTGGCCATGCGGATGCCGATCTCGCGCGTGCGCTCGCGCACCGTCATCAGCATCACGTTCATCACGCCGATGCCGCCCACCACCAGCGACACGGCCGCGATCAGCCCCAGCATCATGGTCATGGCGTTGCGCGTCTGCGCCTCGGCCTGCAGCTTGGCCGCGGCGTTGCCGATGCGAAAGTCCTCGCGCCCGTGGCGCGACAGCAAGAGCGCGTGCATGGCCTTCTCGGCCGCCTGCACCTGCTCGACCGACGCGGCAGCGACCACGGTGTAGTCGGGCTGGGTCTGCACGCGGTACACGCGCGCGCGGCCCGACTGGTAGGGGATGAACACCATGTCGTCGTAGTTCTGCGCGCCCGAATCAGCGCCGCGCTCGGCCATCACGCCGATCACCTCGAACGGCGCGTTGCCGATCAGCAGGTGGCGGCCCAGCGGGCTCGGGTGGTCCGGAAAGAACTGCGCGCTGGCCTTGTGCCCCAGCACCACCAGCGGCGCCAGGTCGCGGTCTTCGGCCGCGCTGTAGTAGCGGCCCTGGGCCACCTTCCAGTGGTGCACGCGGGGCATGTCCTCGCTGGCGGCGAACACGTAGATCTGCCGCTCGACGTTGCCATGGCGCACGGGGATGGGGTCGCCGATGACGGGCATCACGTGGCCGATCTCGGGCAGGCGGGCGATGGCCTCCAGGTCCTCTGCGGTGATCTCGCCCTGCGGCCCGCCCTCGCGCGGGTGGCTGGCGCCCAGGTACATGATGGTGGTGCCCATGGAGCCCATCTGCTCCACCACGCGCTGCTTGGCGCCCTCGCCCACGCCCATCATCACGATGACCGACGCCACGCCGATCACGATGCCCAGCAGCGTGAGCCCGGTGCGTGCGCGGTTGATGCGCATGCCGCGCCAGGCCGAGCGGGCGGCCTCGGCCAGTTCGGCCCAGAAGGCGCGGCCGGAACGCTTGCTACCATTTTTATAGCTACTTGCGCTTGCTGGTTGAGCGGTAGAGGCTTTTTTTGCTTCAAACGCCCCTGCCACGGCCGCACCGCTGTCCGCCACGATCTCGCCGTCGCGGATCTCGATCACGCGGCGCGCCTGGGCGGCCACTTCGCGGTCGTGGGTGATGAGCACGATGGTGTGGCCCGCATCGGCCAGCTCGTGCAGCAGCGCCATCACCTCGGCGCCGCTGTGGGTGTCCAGCGCGCCGGTGGGCTCGTCGGCCAGGATGATGCGGCCGCCGTTCATCAGCGCCCGCGCGATCGACACGCGCTGCTGCTGCCCGCCCGACAGCTGCGTGGGCCGGTGGTGCAGCTTGTCGGCCAGGCCCAGGCGCGACAGCAGTGCGGCTGCGCGGCGGGTGCGCTCCTCGCGCGGGGTGCCGGCGTAGATGGCGGGCACCTCGACGTTCTCGCACGCCGACTCGGCGCGGATCAGGTGGTAGCCCTGAAAGACGAAGCCGAAGGCCTCGCGCCGCAGCCAGGCCAGCTGGTCGGCGTCGAACCCCGCCACGTCTTCGCCCTGGAAGCGGTAGCTGCCGCTGCTGGGCTTGTCCAGGCAGCCGAGCAGGTTCATCAGCGTGGACTTGCCCGAGCCCGACGCGCCCACGATGGCGACAAACTCGCCCGCGTGGATGGACAGCGAGATGCCACGCAGCACCTCCACCTCGGGCTGCTCGCCACCGCCGTAGCGGCGGCGCACGCCGCGCAGCTCGATCAGCGGCACACCATGCGCGTCATGCAAGACGCCGTGCAGGGTGTCGTGTTGGATGCCGTTGCCTGCGGTCACAGCTTGAACCTTTGCGGGCCGCTGCGCGCAGGGCGCTCGCCGGTCACCAGCTGCTCGCCCTCCTGCAGGCCCGAGCGCACCTCGGCCAGGTGGCGGCTTTTCACCGCCACGACGACGGCGCGCTGCTCCACCACGCCATCGGCGCGCAGCACGCGGGCGCTGTGGGTGGCTGCGGCGGCCTTCTCGCCAGCGCCGGCACCAGCGCTGTCACCGTCACCCTCCGCATCAGCTGCCTTGCCACCAGCCGCCTTGCCGCTGGCCGGTCTGGCAGGGCTGGTCGGACTGGCCAGTGCCGACAGCGGCACGGCGATCACGCCCTGCGCCTGCGCGGTGACGAAGCTCGTCTGCGCGGTCATCTGCGGCATCAGCTCGCCGTCGGCGTTGTCCACGTCGAACAGCACGGTGTACGACACGGCCTTGCTCGCGGCGGCCTGTGCGTTGGCGCCGCCCGCGGCCTTGGCCTCCGGCGTGGGCGGCGCGGGCAGCACCTGGCGCACGGTGCTGCGCCACCGGCGCGCGGCGGCGTCGGCCTGGCCGCCCAGCGTGGTGAAGTACACCGGCAGGCCGGCCCGCACGCTGCGGATGTCAGCCTCGGAGACTTCGGTCCACACCGTCATGGTCGACAGGTCCGCCACGCGCAGGATGTTGGGCGTCTGGTAGGTGGCGTTCAGGGTCTGGCCCTCGCGCGCTTCCAGCGCCACCACGGTGCCGGCCATGGGCGCGTAGATGCGGGTGTAACCAAGGCGCGCCTCGTCGGCCTTCAGGCTCGCCTGGGTCTGGTCGATCTGCGCCTTCAGGTGGTCGATGCGCGCTGCGGCCGATGCGAGCGCGGCCTCGGCCGTCTGCAAATCTTCGAGGCGCGTGGCGCCTTCGCGCTCCATCTGCTGCTGGCGGGCCTGCTGCTGCTGGGCCAGGCGGTGCTGGGCCTGCTGCTCGGCCAGCTGCGCGCGCAGGCCGGCGAGTGCGGCGCGCGCGCCGTCCACCGTGGCCTGCTGCACGCTGGGGTCTATCTCCACCAGCAGCTGGCCCTTCTTGACCTCGGTGCCGGGCTGCACGTGAAGGCGCGTTATCTGCCCCGACACCTGCGCGCCCACGTCCACATAGCGGCGCGGCTGCAGCGTGCCGATGGCACTGACCGTGGCCTCGATGTCGCCGCGCGCCACGGGCACGGTGTCGTAGACCATGGCGGGCTGCCGCGTCCACCACCAAGCGCCGGCGGCGATGGCACTCGCCAGCACCACAAGCACCAACAGGGCACCCACGCGGCGGGGCGTGCGTTCGGTAGGAGGAGTCGGGGCCATCAGCGGGGCACCTCGAAGCTGAGCGTGGCGGTGTGGCGCACGTCGTCGTATTTCTTGCCGTCCACGGTGACGGAGCCATTGACCTTGGCGCTCACCTCCAGCACGTAGAGGCCGGGGAAGGGCGTGTCCAGTTGCACCGTGCCATCGGCCGCCGGGGCCAGCGTGCGGCGCCAGCCGGCGCTGGTGTCCACGTTCACCTGCGACGCCGCCACGGTCTGCCCCTTCCACACCAGCTTGAAGGTGTTGCCGCCCGGCGTGGTGGGCACCAGCTCCAGGTCGTTGGCGGCGCGGGTCTCGCTGCGGCCGGTGCGGGCCTGGTAGTAGGTGACCGCGCCGTGGCCGGTGATGTGCAAGGTGCTCAGGCGCAGGTCGTCCCCGCCCGGCGCGGTGATGTCGATGTGGCCGGCCTGCGGCGCCACGGGCAGGTCCTTGCCGTCGGCCAGGTAGGCGCGCGGCGCCTGGAGGGGCGGCAGCGCCGCGCTGCGGCGGGGCAGCTCGCCGGCGTAGGCGCGGGCCTGGGCCCCATCGCGCTGCAGCCACACATAGTCGGCATGGGCGTGGCCCGCCCAGGCGCAGGCGGCCAGCGCAAGCAAGGCACCGGCGGCGGCGGAAGGTGAGGCAAAGAGTGAAGACATGGCTGGGTCGAAAAACGAAGATGAAAAAAATGCAGGCCGCCAGCGGCGCAGGCTGCTGGGCCACGCACTGCACCTACTGCCTATGACCAACGAGACGGAAAAAAGCGCACGCTGTTCGGGACTTTTTTTGCCGACGCCCCCCAAGCGGCGCCGCCGGTGCCTACAGCCCGCCAGCGGACCCCACAAGGCACACGCCCGCCACCAGCACCGTGGCCGCCGACACCCGCACCGCCAGGTGCGGCGCGTAGGTCAGCAGGACACCCACCAGCAGGCCGCCCGCCGTGAGAAGGCCGCACCAGGCGGTCAGCCCCACGGTGGCGCCCCAGGCCCCGATGCTGGCGGCCAGGGACAGCGCCAGCAGCAGGCTGCCCGCCCAGCGCAGCACCCGGCGCCGTGTGCGCGGCACCTCGGCGCGGCCGGTGACCTGTTCGTGGTGGCGGTCCATGGCCAGCGCCAGGCCCGCCATGCCGCTGAACGACAGCGTGAGCGCGGCCAGCGGCGCCGCCCAGCCCACCGCTGTCATACGCTCGCCTTCAGCGCCCACAGCGCAGCGGCCAGCACGGCCGACGGCACGGCCAGGCCCATCCAGGCGCGCAGTGCGCTGCGTGCGCTGAAGGCCCAGATCACCGCCGCCGCATACACCGCAAAGCTGAGCAGGGTGGCCGTGAGCAGCGC
Organism: Acidovorax sp. LjRoot194; assembly: GCF_964253015.1. NCBI lineage: Bacteria > Pseudomonadati > Pseudomonadota > Betaproteobacteria > Burkholderiales > Comamonadaceae > Acidovorax > Acidovorax sp. LjRoot194. The sequence continues at coordinate 4,859,097 of NZ_CAXUQB020000001.1, forward strand.
GCTGGCGCGGCTGGTATCCGACACGCGGGGCAGCCCCACGGCCAGCACCGCGGTGAACAGCGACGCCAGCGCATAGCCGCCCAGGGCCGCCGCCAGGGCGCGGCTGGCCACCATGCAGCGGTAGCGCGCGGCAGAGCCTGCGTGTGCGGTGGCCATGGCGGCTTACTGCGCGACGAAGGTCAGCGTGGTGGTGTAGCCCAGCTTGGCGACCTTCTGGCCGGCAATGACCACATCGCCCACTGCAGGTGCCTCGTGGGTGCTGACGAGCACGTAGCGGCCCTTGCCGTTCACCGGCACGTCGACGCGGCCGGCCCCATCGGTCTTGAAGCCCTTGGTCCACTTGTCGGGCGTGATCACCGTGACGGTCTTGTTCGCCACGGGCTGGCCCTTGAACACCAGCGTGAAGGTGTTGCCACCCGCCGTGACGGGCACCAGTTCGTAGTCGAGCACGGCCTGCGTCTCGCTGCGGCCGGCGCGCGCGTTGAACACGGCGGCCTGGAAGCTGCCGTCCTTGGCCTTCCAGGGCTTCCAGACCTGGTCGTTGGACAGGCGCACGTCGCCGGCAGCGGCCACGTCGGCCTCCAGGAATTCCTCCTTGGCGGTGAGCTTGGCCGTCTGCTGGCGGTCGGTGGTGAAGACCTGGGTGGTGGCGGCCAGCTTGGCCACTTCGGCGCCCTTGTCGTGCTCGCTGTCGGCATCGCCCACGTACACACGCACCGGGCCGGTGGCATCGCGCTCCAGCCACAGCTGGTGGGCAGCGGCAGTCAGGGCGATGCCGGACAGGGCGACGGCGAGCAGGGTTTTCTTGAACATGGAGACTCCTTTGAAGATCGAGAAGAAGAAAAAGCAGAAAGAGAAATCGGGGAAGAAGCACTGCGGCGCGCTAGAGGGCGGCACCGGCGACCACGGCACCACGGGCGCGTGCGGGCTCCGCCGCAGCGCGCTGCCGGCGGTGCACGCGGCGTGCAGCGACCGCAAGGCACACGCCCAGCGCCAGCATGGTGAGGTCGAACCCGGCGAGCACCCAGTCGCCCGCAGGCAGGGTGACGCCCAGGTGGCGGTCGGTGGTCAGTGCGTTGAGCAGGGGCAGCAGCGCAAACGCCGCGGCGGCCAGCCACAGCGATTCGAGCCACGCGCGCAGCGGCGTGCGCAAGGCCGGGTACAGCAGCAGCACGCCCCAGGTGATGAAGAGCACGTGCGCCTCCCACTCGCGGCGGGTGGCGAAGTCCGCCGGGATCAGGCGGTTGGCCCAGAAGTACGCGGCCACGGCCACGGGCAGGCCGGCCACGGTGCCGATGTTCAGGCACTCCACCAGCCGAAAGCCGAACTCGGGCTTGCCGCCCGCCTTGGCCCGCTTGTCCTGTTGGGCGCGGCGCTTGGCCGTCCACAGCACCAAGCCGGTGGCGATCATCGCGCAGCCCAAGAGGCCGCTCGCAAAGTACAGCCAGCGCAGCACGGGCCCGGCAAAGCGGCCTTCGTGCAGGGCCAGCAGGACGTCTTGCGTCTCGCGGGCCGCGCCGTCTTCGGCCTTGGGCGGCAGGGCCTCGCCCGTGCTGGCATCAAAGCGCAGCCGGTCGCTGCCGGCAATCTGCCCGCCCGCCACGCGCACCAGCTGCACGTCGGCATCGGCGCGCCCGGGCTGCTGCACGCCCACGCGCGCCACCTGGCCCGCGCCCCACTGCGCCTCGGCCTGGGCCACCAGCGGCGCCAAAGCGGTGAGCGGCTGCGCGGAAGCAGTGGCATCCACAGCGGCCGGTCGCTGCAGCAGGTCGTCGTAGAACACCTGCGCGTTGCCCGCATAGTGGCTGGCCGCCAGGCCCGCCGGCATGTACTGGAACAGGAAGAACACCAGCCCGCTGTACGTGATCATCAGAAAGAACGGCAGCGCCGTCACGCTGATGATGTTGTGCGCGTCCAGCCACGAGCGCTGCCCCTTGCCCGGCCGGAAGGTGAAGAAGTCCACGAAGATCTTCTTGTGGGTGATGACCCCGGTCACCACGGCCATGAGCATCAGCATGGTGCACACGCCCACCAGGCGGATCGCCACGTCGTACGGCACGTAGTGCAGCATGTAGTGCATGCGGTACAGCAGGTGGCCGCCGCCGGTTCTGCGCACCACGGGCTCGGCGGCTGCCTGGCCGGTGGCCGGGTCGAGCGTTCGGCGCACGAAGCGGCCGCGCGCGCCGGGCTTGCCGTCGGCGGGCGGCTCGCGCCAGCTCACGCTCAGTGCGCTGCTGCCGCGCTGGCCAGGCAGCTGCACCGACCAGTCCTGCGACTGTGGCGGCGCGTTGGCCTGCAGGTAGGCCTGCGCCAGCGCGACCGCCCGGTGCGGGTCCACTGTCGCGGCATCGGTCGCCAGGGGCAGCTCGGGGCGCATCCACCGGTCGATCTCGTGCGCGAAGTAGCCGGCCGTGCCCGTCACGAACACGAAGAACAGCACCCAGCCCACCACCAGCCCGACCCAGGTGTGCAGCCAAGCCATGCACTGGCGAAAGCCTTCTTTCATGGCAGATCACTCCGGTTGCAGCGATGCGATGGCATGCATCACCCCCTGCCGGTAAAACTGGCGCAACACAGGCCAGGGCTCCCGCGCAAGGGCCGCCCCGCCGCGCTGGGAGCGGCCCCCTTCCAGGGGGACGGCGCAAAGCGACTCAGGGGGTGCATCAGAACCGCACGTCCAGCGCCACCTGCAGGCTGCGCGGCGCACCGTAGTACGAGTTGCCGACCGAGGTGTAGTACACCTTGTCGAGGGCGTTGCGCAGGTTGGCCGTGACGGCCACCGTGTCGGTGATGGCGTAGCGAACCATGAGGTCGACCACCGCATACGCGGGCTGCGTGAACCGCACGCGCGCGGCGCCCTGGTTGTCGCGGTAGATCTGGTTCTGCCAGCGCAGGCCGCCGCCCACGGTCAGGCCCTTGCCGATGCCCGCGATGCGGTAGCTGGTGAACAGCTTGGCCGTGTTCTGCGGCACGTCGGTGAGCAGGCGGGTGCGCAGGCGGTCCTGCGTGAGGTTGCGCGAGAAGCCCGCCGCGACCTGCCAGCCCGGGCGCACCTCGCCCGTGGCCTCGACCTCGAAGCCGCGCGTGCTGGTGCCCGAGACGGCCTCGTAAGCCTGGCTTCCGTCCGGGGCGAACACGTTGGGAATGGCCACGCCCAGGTTGTCCTGCCGCGCCTTGTAGATGGCGCCCGAGACGTTGAGGCGGTCGTTCAGGAACGCGCCCTTCACGCCCAGCTCGAAGCTGTCGCCCGTCTGCGGGTCCATGTAGTCGCCGTTGGCCAGGCGCAGGCTCTGCGGCGTGAAGATGGTGGTGAAGCTGGTGTAGGCCGACCAGTTGCGGTCGATGTCGTAGACCAGGCCCAGGTACGGGGTGACCTCGCCGCTTTCGTAGCGGTTGTTGGCGGTGGTGGCGCCGGTGGAAAAGCGGGTGCTGGTCTGCGCGCGGCTCCAGTCCACCACGCGCGCGCCGGCCAGCACGGCCAGCGCATCCGTGGGCTTGAAGCGCACGGTGGCGTAGGCGCTGTTCAGGCGTTCGTCCGACGTGTTGCGGCCGATGCTGGGGTTGGGCGGCGCGGCGGGCGAGGTGCCGTCCCAGGTGAAGATGTTGCCGATGGCACTGCTCCAGCCCGCGTGCGTCCAGTTGGTGTACGACGGCGCGTCGTAGCTGGTGCGCGACATCTGCGCGCCGAAGGCCACGTCGTGCTTGCGGCCCAGCAGGTCGAAGCGGCCCGTGGTCTGCACGTCCAGGCTGTCCTGGCGGGGCGTGGCGCTCCAGCGGCCCGCCCACAGCGTGACACCCGCGCCCGTCGCGCGCACCGGCGCGCCGCCGCTGGCGTAGCCGATCAGCTCATCGTAGAAGTTGTTGGTGCGGGTGGCCGTAGCCTTGACCTTCCAGTCGTCGCTGAAGCGGTGCTCCAGCGCCGCGAACACGGAGGTGTAGTGGCGCTTGGAATAAGCCCAGGGCGGCGCGGCCGAGGCCGAGCGGCTCCATTGCGTGCGCGTGCCGTCGGAGTAGTAGGCCGGCAGGCCGCCGCGCGCATGGCCCGTGGCGTCGTGGTGCTGCACCGAAGCGCCAGCCAGCAACTGCGTCTGTGCGGTGAGGTCGGCCTCGACCACGCCGTAGAGCAGCTTCTTGCGCTCCTTCAGGCGGTCGATGTAGGAGTCGTTGTCCTGCGCGGCGGCCACCAGGCGGCCCCGCACGCTGCCCGACGCGTTGATGGGCCCGGCGATGTCCGCCTCGGTCCGCACATGGTTCCACGAGCCCGCCTCGGCCCGCACCGAGGCCTGGAAGTCGGCGGTGGGCCGCTTGCGGATCATGTTGATCGCCGCGCCCGGCGTGCCGATGCCGTTCATCAGGCCCGAGGCGCCGCGCACCACTTCCACGCGGTCGAACATCGCCATGTCGTTGGTCTGGAAGATGCTCGAGTAGTTGGAGTCCGTCTGGCGGACGCCGTCGATCATGTAGGTATTGACCGAGAAGCCGCGCGAGTAGATGGGCGAGGTGTCCGAGCCCTGGTTGCCGCTCTGGCTGAACACCAGCCCGGGCGTCTGCGCGACCACGTCGGACAGCTGCGTCAGGCCCTGGTCTTCCATGCGCTGGCGCGTGATGACGCTGACCGACTGGGGCGTCTCGCGCAGCGACAGGGCGAGCGGCGTGGACGTGCCCGCCTGGCGCGTGGTGTAGGAGCCGCTGTGCTCGGTGAGCGCGCTGGGCTCGGCCTGGGCCTGTACCCGCACTTCGGCCAGGCTGGTCTCGCCGGCAGCACCCGCAGCACCCGATGAAGCCGCCGCAGGCGGCCTGCGCACCACGATGCTGGTGCCTTCGATCACGCCCACCAGGCCCGAGCCGGCGAGCAGCCGGTCCAGCGCCTCGCGCACCGTGAGTGACCCGTTCACGGCCTGCGCCGAGCGCCCGGCCACCAGTGCGGGCTGCACCATGAGCTCCATGCGCGACTGGCGCGCCAGGTCGTTGAGCGCCTGGGCCAGCGGCTGGGCCGCGATGCTGAGCGCCACGGCGGGCTGCGTGGCGGCGGGCGCCACCTGGGCGCTGGCGCCCATGGCCACCAGGCTGAGCGCGGCGGCCAGGGCCAACGGGGCGGGCCGGAATCGGGTGCGGGGCATGTGAGAGATCTCCCTGGAAACGGATGTTGGAATGGATGTTTGAATAAGACGCCTTCTCATGTAGACGCAGGCCGAAGCCATCCCCCTAGGTCGGTGGGCCAAGTTTTTTGAAAAAAGATGCGGGGCCCTGTGCAGGGCAGGCGGGGCGTGCAGGGCCCACAGGCGCGCAGACCCATCCGCCAGCGGCGGGCGGCCAGGAACGGCCAGCAATGGCCTGCTGCCCGCCGCTACCGGCAGTGGCTACTACGGGCAGCTATTGGGGGTGAGGCGCGGCCACGATCTCGGTGACCGCGCCGTGCGCGCGCAGCTGCACGGGCAGCACGCTGGGCAGGGACCGGGTGAAGTTATCGAGCCCCCGCGGGTCGAACGTGCCGGTCAGGCGCAGCGCGCCCACACCGGGGTCGCGCACCACGAGTTGCGTGGAGCCGTACCGGGCGAACTCGGCCAGCGCCTGCGACAAGGGCGTGTCGTCAAAGCTCACCCGCCCATCGCGCCAGGGTGCAATGCCCGCAGCGGGCACCGCGGCGATGGCGGCAAGGTGGCCGTCCGCAGCGCTGCGCACCTGCTGGCCTGCGGTCAGCTCCACCACCTCGGGCCCGGCATCGGCAGCGCGCGCCACGCGCACGCGGCCCTCTTCCACCGCCACGCGCACACCAGCGTCGCCCGGCACGCCGGGCGTGTAGCGCACCGAGAACCGGGTGCCCACCACCGTGATGCGCAAGGGCCCTGCCAGCACGTCGAACGGCCGCGCGGCATCGCCCTGCACCCTGAACACGGCCTGCCCTTCCGGCAGCACCACCTCGCGGCGCTGGCGGCGGAAGGTGACGTCCAGGCGGGTGTTGGTGTCCAGGCGCACGGTGCTGCCATCGGGCAGGTGCACCTCGGACTGCTGGCCCAGGCCGGTGGAGAGGGCCTGCTCATACACGGGTTGCTGCTGCCAGTGGTGGTAGCCCATGACCGTGGCAGCAGCCACCAGGCAGACCGATGCGGCCGTGGCGGCGCCCTGCCCCCAACTCCAGTTCCAACTCCAGGTCCATGCACGTGGGCGGGCCGGTGCGCCGGCACGGGCCTTGTCCTGCGTCAAGCCCGCGCGCAGCTGCCGGACTGCCGCTGCGGGCAATGCGTCGAGCGCGCGCCAGTCCTGCTGCCAGCGCGCCAGCGCCGCCGCATGCCGCGGGTCGGCGTCGCGCCACGCGCGCAGGGCCTGCAGCGTGGCGGCATCCGGTGCGCCCTGGCTGCGCACGAGCCAGTCCAAGGCTTCACCGTCGATGTGGTCGATGGCGTCGATGCAGTCGTTGGCGCCGTCCGGCATGGGCATGGGGGACTGCGCGCTCATGGCTGCTCCTCCCCCTGCGCGGTGGCACGGCACGCGCGGCAGGCCACCATGGCGCGCTTTATGTGCTGCTCCACCATCTTGCGCGAGATGCCCATCTGCGCGGCCACCTCGGCCTGCGACAGCCCGTCGAACTTGTGCAGGATGAACGCTTCGCGGCAACGCAGCGGCAGCGATTCGATGGTGGCGATCATCGAGGCCACGCCTTGCGCGGAGGTGAAGGCGGCTTCGGGCTCGCACACGGCGGGTGCGGGCAATTCGGCAACGTCAGGCAGGCTGTCGTCGGCCTCCGAAGGCACCGTGCCCCGCACCACATGGCGGCGGTGCTGGTCAATGAGCAGGTTGCGCGCGGTGCGGTACAGCAGCGCGCGCGGCTGGGCCACGGCCTCGCCGCTGCGCTGCAGCGCCAGCACGCGCGCGTAGGCCTCGTGCACCAGGTCTGCCGCCGTGTCGCGGCTGCGCACCATGCGGGCAAAGTAGTTCAGCAGTTCTTGGTAATAGTGGGCAACCACGGCGCACGCAGCCTGACAAAGGGCGGCCCGAACGCAGCAGGTTCGGGACCGGGACGGCTGGGGGCGCAGTGTGGTCAGGCCCGTGGCTAATAAGAATGATTCTCATATTGTAAGGACTTGGGCCTGCCCCGGTTTGTAAAGATGGACTAGCCGGTGATGACCCGTTCGTCCACCGGGCTGGCCTGCAGGAGCGCCACGTCGGCGGCCCGCCGCGCCAGCACCGCGCCCTGGTTGATGTAGCCCTTGTCGGTGATCTCGCCGCTGTCCGCATCGGGCGGCTGCGCCAGCACCAGGGCGCGCGTGGGGCACTGCGACGAGCCCGCGCCGGCGTTGCGCCGGGCCCGCATCACGCCCTGCAGGGCGGCGGTGAGCTTCGCAGGGTCGGCCGCGCCCGCTGCCGACGGGAACACCAGCATGCCCACTTCGTCGTGGTTGTGGCCGGTGAGCACGATGTCCTGCACCAGCGGCGCGAGCTGCGAGATCAGCTCCACGCGCAGCGTGCCCACCGACACCCAGCTGCCGCTGGAGAGCTTGAAGTCTTCGGCCACCCGTCCGTTGAAGACCACGCCACGCTCGGGCCGCTCGGGGTCCACCAGGTAGCCGGCGTCGCCGATGCGGTAGAAGCCCTCGCTGTCGAACGCGGCCGCCGTCTCGGCCGGCGCGTTGCGGTAGCCCGGAAACACCGACACGCCCTTGACCCGCATCTCCAGCTTGCTGCCGTTGGGCACGAGCTTGAGCGCCAGCCCGGGCAGCGGCGCGCCGATGCAGCCGGCCTTCTCCAGCCGCCAGTGCGCGCTGGTGACGGCGGGCGACGTCTCGGTGGAGCCCCAGGAGGTGGTCAGCCACAGCGGCTGCGCGGGCCGCACGCGCAGGGCCAGTGCTTCGAGCCGCTGCCAGGTGGACGGCGCGAGCGCCGCAGCCGCATAGAAGGCCAGCCGCATGCGCGACAGGACCTCGGCGGCCAGTTGCTCGTCCGCTTCGAGGAAGGGCAGCAGCATATCGAAGCCGCGCGGCACGTTGAACAGCATCGTGGGCTTCACGTCGCGCAGGTTGCGCACCGTCTTCTCGATGAGCCCGGGTACGGGCCGCCCTTCGTCGATGTAGAGCGTGCCGCCGTGGCACAGCACCATGTTCAGGTTGTGGTTGCCGCCAAAGGTGTGGCTCCACGGCAGCCAGTCCACCAGCACCGGTTTTTCGTGGGTCAGGAAGGGCCAGGTCTGGGCCATCATCTGCTGGTTGGCGCAGAGCATGCGGTGGGTGTTGATGACCACCTTGGGCCGGCCGGTGGAGCCTGACGTCAGCAGGTACTTGGCATGGTCGTCGGGCGCGATGGCGTCGAACGCCTGGCGCACGGCCGGGGTCTCCACGCCCTGCAGCAACTGTGCGAACGGCAGCGCGCCCGGCACCTCGTCGGCGTGGCGGCTGAACACCTGCAGCGCGTCCGATGCATAGCCTGCCAAGGCCGGTGCGTACGCCCGGGCATCGGACGCGTAGATCAGCGACGGCCCGAGCGCCGCGAGCATGCTGTGCAGCCGAGTGGAGTCCTTGGAGCGCGCGTAGGCGCTGGACAGCGAGCACGAGGCCAGGCCCACATGCATCGCCGCGAGCATGAGCACCGCGTGGTCCACCGCGTTGTCCGACAGGATCGCCACGGGGCGGTCGGCCGGCAGCTTCAGGTCGAGCAGCGACTGCGCCACGGCGCCCACGGCGCGGCGCAACTCGCCATACGTCAGGCGGCGCCAGTGCTCACCTTTTTCATCGCGCTCGGCCAGGGCCAGCGCGTCGGGCGTCTCGCGCGCCCAGTGCTCCAGCCACTCGCCGATGCAGCGCGCATAGTCGCCCAGCGGCACGGGGGACTGCAGCTTGATCGAGCCGTCGTCTGCACGGGTCTGGGTGGTCAATGCCAGCGCGATCTGGGTGTCGTCGTCAAGGAATCCGGGGTGCATGGCGTGGTGTCTCTCTGGCGGTGTCTGGGTGAGGCAGGTGATGGGGAGCGCCCGGCGCATCAGGTCGGTGTGTCCAGCCCGGGGGATGCGCTCTTGGCGCGCAGCAGGCCGATGAGCAGGGCGTCGCGCGCCTGCGCCAGCTCTGCCTGGGTGCGCCCGCCGAGCGCCTGGTCCACACCCTCGACCACGCGGCGCTGCAGCTCGGGCGTCATGTGCGGCGCGCCCAGGTCGTCCCACCAGCCTTCGATGGGGCCGCCCAGGTGGGCCAGCAGATGGGCCATGCCGCCGTCGCCGCCGGACAGGTGCAGGTTCATGAAAGGCCCCATCAGCGCCCACCGCAGGCCGGGGCCCTGGGCGATGGCGGTGTCGATGTCGGCCACGCTGGCCACGCCTTCGTTCACCAGGTGGAACGCCTCGCGCCACAGTGCGGCCTGCAGGCGGTTGGCGATGTGGCCCAGGATCTCGCGGCGCACATGGATGGGGCGCTTGCCGATGGCGGTGTAGAAGGCCATTGCGGCAGCGACGGCCTCGGGCGATGTCTTGCCGCCCCCGCCCACCTCGACCAGCGGGATCATGTGCGGCGGGTTGAACGGGTGCCCCAGCACCACGCGCTCCGGCCGGGCGCATTGCGCTTGCATGGCCGACACCGACAGGCCCGACGAGCTGGACGCCACGATGGCGTGCGGGGGTGCCGCCGCGTCGATGCGGCGCATCAGGTCGGCCTTGAAGTCCACGCGCTCCGGACCGTTCTCCTGCACGAAGTCCGCTTGCGCCACTGCATCTTCGAGCCGCGCGTGAAACCGCAGCCGGGCCATGCTGGCGCCGGGTGCCAGCCCTTGTTGCTCCAGTGCGGGCCAGTGGCGGGCCACCGCTTCGCGCAACCGCTGCTCGGCGCCTTCTGCGGGGTCGGTGGCCTCCACATCCAGCCCCCGCGCCAGAAAGTAGGCCGCCCAGCTGGCGCCGATAACGCCGGTGGCCACCACGGCCACGCGCTTCACTGTCGAATCCATCGAAGATTTTCCTTGTCGTTGTTGCGCAGCGGCTCAGGGGTGCGTCAAGACCTGTTCAAGACTCTGCCGTGAACCCGATCTTCTTGACCAGCGGCCCCCAGCGCTCGAACTCCGCCTGCTGCGACGCTGCCATCTCGGCCTGGGTCGACCCCTTGGCGATCAGGCCCACGACGGCCAGGCTGTCGATCACGGCCTTTTCCTTGATGGCCTGGTTGATGGCTGCATTGGCGGCGGCCACCACGCTGGCCGGCGTGCGGGCGGGGGCGTAGAAGCCGAACCATTCCTCGGTCGTGAGCTCGGGGAAGCCCTGTTCCGCAAAGGTCGCCACTTCGGGCGAGAACGGCGAACGCGCCTGGCCGGACGTGGCGATGAGCCGCAGCTTGCCCGCCTTGTGGTTGGGGATGAAGTCGCCGCTCGGGGTGACCATGGACGCGATCTGCCCGCCCACCACATCGGTCACGCCGGGAATGGAGCCGCGGTACGGCACGTGCTTGAGGTCCACGCCGTTGTTGATCCCCAGCAGCGCACCGATGAAGTGCGGCGTGGAGCCCGCGGCGGGCGAGCCGTAGTTGGCCTGGCCCGGGTTGGCCTTGGCCCAGGCCAGGTAGTCCTTCACGGTCTTGACCGAAGCCGGCACCAGCGGGCCCACGGCCAGGCCATGGTGCATGACCGCGCCGATGGACACGGGCACGAAATCCTTCACCGGGTCGTAGCTCAGCTTGCTGTAGATGTGCGGGTAGATCGACGTGCACGAGAACGGCGAGAGCGTGAGCACGCTGCCGTCCACCGGTGCGCCCTTGAGCGACTCCAGTGCGATGCGGCCGCCCGCGCCGGGCTTGTTCTCCACCACGGCGCTGTTGCGGGTGTACGCGGAGCCCGCCAGCTTTTCACCCACGCGCCGCGCGACGCTGTCGCCCGCGCTGCCGGCCGGAAAGCCATACAGGATCTTGACCTGCTCGATGGTCTGCGCAAAGGCGCTCCAGGGCGCGAGGGCCCCGAGCGCGGTGGCAGCACCCACGTGGTGCATGAATTGGCGGCGTGTCGGCTTCATCATTTCTTGTCTCCTCTTTCTTTCTGGTGGGGATGGGTGCGGCGGCGATGGATGCGGTGGCGGGATGGTGCCGTTCAGTGCGGCGCGAATTCAGGGCGGGGGCCGCCCACGCGCGGCAGGCCCATCAGCGCGCGGGCCTCGGCGGGTGTGGCGGGCTCCATGTCCAGCTCGCGGATCACGCGCACGATGCGTTCGGTGAGCTGCACGTTGGTGGCCAGCTCGCCGTGGCGGTAGTAGAGGTTGTCCTCCAGGCCCACGCGCGCATGGCCGCCCAGCAGCAGGGCCGCGACATTGGCTTCGAGCTGCGAGGGGCCGATGCCGCTCACGCAGAACAGGCTGTTTTTGGGCAGCGTGTCCACCATCATCTGCAGGTGGCGCGGCGAGTACGGCATGGCGTTCTGGAAGGCGCGGTGCACGTTCATCACCAGGTTGATGAAATGCGGACCGTCGTCGTCATGCCCCTCGTCGATGAGGGTGGTGGTGTCCTGCAGGATGTGGGTGGGGCTGAAGACCTCCCATTCGGGCTTGATGCCGCGCGCCTTCATGCCGGCGGCCAGCTCGCGGCCGCGGCTCAGGGGGGTGTCCATCAGGATCTCGCGGCCGTCGAAGCTCAGGTTGAGCGTGGTGGCGTCCAGGGTGCACATCTCGGCGCCTGCGTCCATGCCCTTGATGCGCTCTTCCCAGGCGATCTCCCAGCGGTTGCCGGGCAGCGGCCTGACCATGTCGCCGTGCACGCCGCCGCCGGTGGAGTTGTTGATGACGATGTCGCAGCCCTTGGCGCGGATGCGGGTGTTGATGTCGCGGTAGATGTCGGCGTTGCAGGTGGCGCCGTCATCGGGCCTGCGCGCATGGATGGCCACCACGCTGGCCCCGGCGTTCCAGCAGCGCTGCACGTCCTCGGCGATCTCGGCGGGCTGGGTGGGCAGGTGCGGGTTCTGCGATTTGTGCGCCATGCCGCCGGTGGGGGCGATGGTCACGATGACTTTGCGCTTTGTCATGGCATCGGCTGAGGGAAAATGGTAGTGCACGCATTATTTTTTCGGGCGCTTGCATACTCAGTCATTGCGATGACATTTGGACTCAGGGTATACGAGGAACCGTGCGGCCCTGCCCGTTGGAGAACGCTTCACCATGCTGGTCAACAAGGCGCCGCCCACGGTGGCCGAGCTTCTGGCCGACTCGGCCTGGTTCCCGGTGCTGGACGCCCCGGCCCAGCAGCGCGTGCTCGATGAACTGCGCGAGGTCGATGTGCCGCAAGGCAGCGCGCTGTGCCGGCGCGGCGACGTGCCCCGCCACTGGTACGGCGCGATCGAAGGGCTGCTCAAGTGGACGGTGACGTCCGACAACGGCCGCTCCGTGACGCTGGGCGGGCTGTCGGCGGGCAGCTGGTTCGGCGAGGGCACGCTGCTGCGCGGCGTGGAGCGCACGGCAGACATCATTGCGCTGCGCCCCAGCCGCGTGGCGCTTCTGCCGGTGGAGACTTTTGAATGGCTGCACGCCACCGAGCGCAGCTTCGACCACTTTTTGCTGCGCCAGATCAACGAGCGCATGCACTGGTTCCTGGGCAACTTCACGGCCCACCACCTCATGGACACCGACAGCCAGGTGGCGCGTGCACTGGCGGGGCTGTTCCACCCTTTTCTGCACCCCGGCAGCGACCCGCACCTGCAGGTGTCGCAGGAGGAGATCGCCAACCTGTCGGGCGTGTCGCGCCAGCGCTGCAACGCGGCCCTGAAGCGGCTGGAGGCCGAGGGCGTGCTGCAGATCGAGTACGGGGGGATTACCGTGGTGGACCTGGAGAGCTTGCGCCGGCGGGTGGAGTAATTTCACCGACCCGCAGCCGTTCACGCTGAGTTTGTTGAAGCGCTGTACCTGGCTTCGACAAGCTCAGCCCGAACGGTGGGAATGGTGATGGTGGCGTTCACGTGCACTCAAGGTCGTGTGTCACATGCTCCATGGATGAACGCCACCGTCTCGGCGATCACGTCCCCGGGCCGGTCACGGTGCGGTGAATGTGCGCATCCTTCAAGCTCCAGCAACTGCGTGCCAGGCACCCTTTCGGCAATGTCGCGGATTTGCGCCAGCGTGCCGTATTCGTCGTCCAGGCCCTGCACGGCCAGCACGGGGGCGCGCACGGCGGCGATGTCCGCTTCGATGTTCCACGCGCGAAATGCGGGGTCGAGCCAGATGCGGTTCCAGCCCCAGAAGGCCGAGTCCGCGTCGTCGTGGTAGCGGCCAAGCTTGCTTCGAAGGTCGGTGGTTTCATAGGCCGTGCGCGCCAGCTCGATGTTGGCGATGGTCACGTCCTCGACAAAGATGTGCGGGGCCAGCAGCACCAGGCCGGCCACGTGGCTCGGAAACTTCGCTGCGTACAGCAGCGCGATGGACGCTCCGTCGCTGTGGCCGAAGAGCCAGGGCGCTTCCACCACGCCCAGGGCCTGCAGCAGCGCGGGCAGTACCTCCTCAGCCTGGCGGTGCATGAAGTCCACGCCCCAGTGCTCATCGGGCGCACGTGGCGTGGAGCGGCCATAGCCAGGGCGCGAGAACACCAGGCCCCGAAACCCGCCCGCCGCGCACAGCTGCGCCGGGAAGTCCTTCCACATCGCCACCGAGCCCAGGCCTTCGTGCAAAAAGACCACCAGCGGTGCCTGCGTGCGCTCGGGCGCTATCCACTGGTACTCGACCTGCACGGCCTGCCCCCGCCAGGAGATGCTGGCTAAAGACGCCGGGCCGCCGGAGCTGGCCGTGGCGCTCATGCGCGGGCCTCCTGCTCGCGCAGGCGAAAGCGCTGGATCTTGCCGGTGGCGGTCTTGGGCAGCTCGGGCACGAACTCGATGAAGCGCGGGTACTTGTACGGCGCCAGGCGGTCCTTGACGAAGGCCTTGAGCTCGTCGTCCGTCGCCGCCTGGCCGTCCTTGAGCACCACAAAGGCCTTGGTCTTGGTCAACCCCTCGTCATCCAGCACGCCGATGACTGCAGCCTCGAGCACGGCGGTGTGCTGCATCAGCGTGGCTTCGACCTCGAAGGGCGAGACGTAGATGCCGCTGACCTTGAGCATGTCGTCGCTGCGCCCGGCGTAGGTGTAGTAGCCGTCCGCGTCGCGCACGTACTTGTCGCCGCTCTTGGTCCAGCCGCCCTGGAAGGTGTCGCGCGTCTTGTCGCGGTTGTTCCAGTACATCAGGGCAGCGCTGGGGCCGCGGATGTACAGGTCGCCCACCTCGCCGTCGGCCACGGGGCCGCCGTCCTCGCCGCGCAGCGCGATGTCGTAGCCGGGCACGGGCTTGCCGGTGCTGCCGTAGCGGATGTCGCCCGGGCGGTTGGACAAGAAGATGTGCAGCATCTCGGTGGAGCCGATGCCGTCGATGATGTCGCAGCCGAAATGCGCCTTGAAGCGCTGGGCGATCTCGGCGGGCAGCGCCTCGCCGGCGGATGAGCACATGCGCAGCGCCACCTGTGCGCGCGCTGGCAGGCGGGGCGATGCGAGCATGCCGGCAAAGCCCGTAGGCGCGCCGAAGAACACTGTGGGCTGGTGCGCCACCCATCGCTGAAAGGTGGCGTCGGGCGTGGGCCGCTCGGCCATCAGCACCACGGTGGCGCCCACCGACAAAGGGAAGGTGAGCGCATTGCCCAGCCCGTACGCGAAGTAGAGCTTGGCCGCCGAGAAGCACACATCGTCGCGCGTGAGGCCCAGCACGGGCTTGCCGTACAGCTCGGCCGTCCACCAGAGATTGCCGTGGGTATGCACCGTGCCCTTGGGCTTGCCAGTGGAGCCCGACGAGTACAGCCAGAAGCCCGGGTCGTCGGGCCCGGTGGCGGCCGGCGCAGGCAGCGGCTGCGCATAGGCAATGGCCTCGTCCAGCGCCACGGCCCCTCTGCCGACCGCCTGCGTGGGCTGCGACACCCACAGCGCGGCCACCTCGTGCGGGCCGAGCGCCATGGCGCTGTGCAGCACGGGCAGCAACGCGCCCGACACCAGCACGGCCTGGGCGCGGCTGTGGCCCAGCATGTAGGCGTAGTCGTCCGCCGTGAGCAGCGTGTTCACCGCCACGGGCACCACGCCGGCGTACAGGCAA
The DNA here is from genome assembly GCF_964253015.1 of Acidovorax sp. LjRoot194. Lineage (NCBI taxonomy): Bacteria > Pseudomonadati > Pseudomonadota > Betaproteobacteria > Burkholderiales > Comamonadaceae > Acidovorax > Acidovorax sp. LjRoot194. The sequence continues at coordinate 4,874,142 of NZ_CAXUQB020000001.1, forward strand.
CCCAGAAAGCACACGGGCCAGTCGCTGGTGTCGTGCATGAGCATCAGCACCCGCTCTTCGCGGCGCAGGCCGGCATCCACCAGCACAGCGGCCAGGCGCCGGGCGCGGTCCTGCAGGTCGCCGTAGCTCAGCGTGCCGCGGTCGTCGATGTAGGCCGTGCGCTGCGCGTGGTCGCGGTTCAGGTCGAACAGGTGCTGTGCAAAGTTGAAACGCTCTGGCAGGTTGGTCATGGCGATGTCTCCGTGGTTCGCTGGCGTTTTTCTGGTGCTGCGAGCTGGCTGGCGGCTGCCGTGGTCTGCGCCTGGGCGGTCACAGGCCCAGCGCGGCCAGCACACCAGGGCTGGCCTGCACGGCGCTGCGCTGGTGGTAGAAGCCCAGCGCCCGCAGGCCCGCGAGCTCCGCCCCGCCGCCCGCACGCCCCGGGCCGCCGTGCAGCGACATGGGCATCACGTTGCCGTGGCCGGTGTGGGCCTGCGCGACGTCGGGCGTCACCACGTGCACGCGGCCATGGCTGGCTGCGAGCTGCACGGCGGCATGCCCCAGCGCGGCCTCGTCGGCGCCGTACAGCGATGCCACCAGCGACCCCTGGCCGCGCTGTGCGAGCGCCAGGGCATGGTCCACATCGCGGTAAGGCACCAGCGTGGCCACCGGGCCGAACACCTCGACGTCGTGCACCACGGCCGCCGTATCGGCGTCGCGCGCACCCAGCAGCACCGGGCCGATGCAGGCCGCCACGGCGGGGTCTGCGTCCACCAGCTGCGCCTGCCGGCCGTCGTGCAGGATGTCGGCGTGGGCGCGCAGCTGCGCCAGCCCCTCGCGCACGGCGTGCAATTGGGCGGTGCTGACGAGCGAGCCCATGCGCACGCCGTCGTTGCGGGGGTTGCCCACCGTCACGCCTGCGAGCTTGGCGCCGATGGCCTCGGCCGCAGCGCCGTACACGCCCGCCGGCACCAGGATGCGGCGGATGGCGGTGCATTTCTGGCCCGACTTGACGGTCATCTCGCGCACCACTTCGCGCACCAGCAGGTTGAAGGCGTCGCTGCCGGGCGCCGCATCGGGCAGCAGCAGGGCGCTGTTGAGGCTGTCGGCCTCGATGTTGGCGCGCACCGAGCGCCGGGCCACCGCGGGGTGCGCGCGGATGATGCCGGCCGTGTCGGCCGAGCCGGTGAACGAGACCACGTCGAACGGCGCGAGCTGGTCCATGAGCCCGGCGGAGCTGCCCGCAATGACCGACAGCGCGCCCGCCGGCAGCACGCCCGCATCGACCACGTCGCGCACCATGCGCTGCGTGAGCCAGGCGGTGGACGTGGCGGGCTTGACGATCACCGGCACGCCGGAGAGCAGCGCGGGCGCCGCCTTTTCCCACAGGCCCCAGGCCGGGAAGTTGAAGGCGTTGATGAACAGCGCCACGCCGCGCGCGGGCACCTGCAGGTGCTGCGACAGGAACACGGGCTCCTTGCCGAGCCGGGCGGCGTCGCCATCGCGCAGCGCGCGCACATCGCCCAGCGCATCGCCCCATTTGGCGTACTGGCCCAGCGTGAAGATGCCGCCGTCGATGTCCACGGCGGAGTCGTTCTTCACCGTGCCGCTGTTGGCCGTGGCGATCTCGTAGTACGCGTCGCGGTGGGTTTGCAGTACCTTGACCACGGCGCCCAGCAGCGCGGCGCGCTGCCGGTAGGTCAACGCACGCAAGGCCGAGCCGCCCTGTTCGCGGGCGAACCGGAAGGCCTCGGGCAGGTCGAGGCCCGTGGCATCCACGCGCACCAGGTCGTGGCCCAGCACCGGGTCCTGGAGCACGGCGCCCGGGCCCTGGCCGGTTTGCCAGCGTCCGGCAGCGTAGTTGGGGAGCAGTTCGGTCATGGGGATCTTTCTTGCAGGTGGTCGGCAGCGCCCGCGGTGGCGATGTCGGTGGCGGCAGCGATGCAGCGGACAAGTCGGGCGGCGAGCCCGCCGTGCCTTCAGCGCGTGAATTGAATCTGCCCCTCGGGCAGCAGGTAGAGCACCAGCGAGCGGCCCTGGGCCACGGTGGGGCGGTGGGCGCTGCCGGGCGGGTACACGCACCAGCCGGCAGGGTGCCCGTCGAAGGTGGCGTCACCTTCGAGCGGCATGATCAGGTCGATCTCTCCGAGCGGATGGGTGTGGTGCGGGCCGGCGATGTCCTGCATGTCCACCACATCCACCGAGAAGCGGTGCAGCGCCTTGTCTGCCTTGAAGACGCGGCCGTAGCGGATGCCGCCGCCCTCGCGCTCGCACAGCCAGCCCTGCGCCACGCCAGTCATGCAGCAGGACTTGAGCTGTTGGTAGGCGGCGCTGCCCGGCCCGTGGGTCTGGTTGAGCCAGGTTTGCAGGTCCCCGTCCAGGCTTCGGCCTGCGATCTGTCCGGTCAGTGCGGCCAGGGCTTGATGAAATGCTGCTTTATCGGACATGGCGGCTCGTGGGTGGCTGGGACAATGGGGACAGCGTGCACGTTGCTGGAGATCTGTTCTTGTCGGATTCCCCAATGTGCAGTATGTTGCTTTCACATGAACAATAAGTAATGCTTGATGCACTGTCAAGCACTATAGTGCATGCATGGCGTTTTCCCCTACGCGCTGGGGCGGCGGGAATCCGCCCAGTGCCGCACAGCAAAATGTCGCGCCGCAGCCGATGTGAACGAGGATGAGGATGGACATGAACGAGCAAGAAGACACGGCCACCCTGCGCCCCGCCCACGGAGAGGGCGCGCCCGGGCCAACCGAGGAAGCCCGCAACCCTCTGCTGGCCGCGCTGGGCGAGCGGGTGCGCAACCTGCGTGCGCAGCGCGGGCTCACGCGCAAGGCGGTGGCGGTGGCGGCCGATGTGTCGGAGCGGCACCTGGCCAACCTGGAGTACGGCACGGGCAACGCGTCCATCCTGGTGCTGCAGCAGGTGGCCGGCGCGCTGCACTGCTCGCTGGCCGAACTGGTGGGCGACTTCACCACCCGATCGCCCGAATGGCTGTTGATCCGCGAGCTGCTGGAGCACCGCAGCGAGCCCGAGCTGCGCCGCGCCCGGCTGGCCCTGCACGAGCTGCTGAACAGCGGCGCCAGCGACACGGCACGCCACCGGCGCATTGCGCTGGTGGGGCTGCGCGGCGCGGGCAAGTCCACCCTGGGCCCCCTGCTGGCGCGCGACCTGGACGTGCCGTTCATCGAGCTGAGCCGCGAGATCGAAACCCTGGCGGGCTGCAGCGTGCGCGAGATCCACGACCTGTACGGCACCACCGCGTACCGCCGCTACGAGCGCCGCGCGCTTGAGGAGATCGTGCAGATCCACAGCGAGGTGGTGATCGCCACGCCCGGCGGCATCGTCTCGGACCCCGCCACCTTCAACGAGCTGCTGGCGCACTGCACCACGGTGTGGCTGCGCGCCGCGCCCGAGGAGCACATGGGCCGCGTGCTGGCCCAGGGCGACATGCGCCCCATGGCCGCCAGCAAGGAAGCCATGGACGACCTGCGCCGCATCCTGGAAGGCCGGGCAGCCTTCTATTCGAAGGCGGACCTGACCATCGACACCTCGGGGCAGGCTGTGGACGACAGCCTGCGGCAGCTGCGCACCGGGGTGCGCAGGCTCATGGTCGACCGACCCGACTGACACCCAGCTGGTAGACGCGGGACGCGGGGCCTCTGGGGCCGCGCACCCCTTCCACCCCTTCCGCCCCTTCCGCCCCTTCCGCCGGTGCAGCCCTTCACGTGGGCCTGCGTCCGCCCGTGTCCGGGCACGCCCCGACGTCGCCTGCTGACCGGCTCATCGGCGCGACCCACTCGCCCGGCGGCCACAAAAATCCTCGAAAAATTCGCGCATGCATTGACTTGCCCGCAAACATGCACCATGATGCACATCAACAGATCAATTGATGCATTATTATTCCTGTTGCAAGATTTGACGGAGACGCCCCATGACCGCCCAGACCACCGCACCCGCCCGCGTTGACTACCGCACCGACCCCACGCAGTACCGCCACTGGAAGCTGGCGGTGGATGGCCCCATTGCCCGCCTGTCGCTCGACATTGCCGAAGACGGCGGCATCCGCCCCGGCTACAAGCTCAAGCTCAACAGCTACGACCTGGGCGTGGACATCGAGCTGCACGACGCGCTCAACCGCGTGCGCTTCGAGCACCCGGGTGTGCGCACGGTGATCGTCACCAGCGCCAAGGACCGCATCTTCTGCTCGGGCGCCAACATCTTCATGCTGGGTGTCTCCAGCCACGCCTGGAAGGTGAACTTCTGCAAGTTCACCAACGAGACGCGCAACGGCATCGAGGACTCCTCCAAGCACTCGGGCCTGAAGTTCGTCGCCGCCGTGAACGGCGCCTGCGCGGGCGGCGGCTACGAGCTGGCCCTGGCCTGCGACGAGATCGTGCTGGTGGACGACCGCTCGTCGGCCGTGTCGCTGCCTGAAGTGCCGCTATTGGGCGTGCTGCCCGGCACCGGCGGCCTGACCCGCGTGACCGACAAGCGCCACGTGCGCCACGACCTGGCCGACATCTTCTGCACCAGCGTGGAAGGCGTGCGCGGCCAGCGCGCGGTGGACTGGCGACTGGTGGACCGCATCGCCAAGCCGGCGCAGTTCGCGGCCGCCGTCGATGACGCGGCGGCGCGCCTGGCCCAAGGCAGCCACCGCCCAGCCAACGCAAACGGCGTGGCCCTGACCCGCGTGGAGCGCGAAGAAGGCGCCGACAGCCTGCGCTACGCCCATGTCAGCGTCGACATCGACCGCACCCGCCGCACGGCCACCCTCACGCTGAAGGCGCCCACCGGCGCGCAACACACGGACATCGCCGGCATCGAGGCCGCAGGCGCCGCCTGGTGGCCGCTGGCCCTGGCGCGCCAGCTGGACGACGCCATCCTGAACCTGCGCACCAACGAACTCGACATCGGCACCTGGCTGCTCAAGACCGAGGGCGACGCCCAGGCCGTGCTGGCCAGCGACGCCACGCTGATCGCTCACCAGGACCACTGGCTGGTGCGCGAGACCATCGGCGCGCTGCGCCGCACGTTCGCACGGTTGGACGTATCGTCGCGCAGCCTGTTCGCGCTGGTGGAGTCGGGCTCGGCCTTTGCAGGATCGCTGGCCGAACTGGCGCTGGCCGCCGACCGCACCTACATGCTGGCCCTGCCCGACGATGCCGAGCGCGCGCCCAAACTCACGCTCAACGAGTTCAACTTCGGGCTGCTGCCGATGGTGAACGACCAAAGCCGCCTGCAGCGCCGCTTCTACGAAGAAGCCGCGCCGCTGGAAGCCGCGCGCGCTGCGGCCGGCGCGCCGCTGGATGCGGACGCCGCGCTGGCCCTGGGCCTGGTGACCGCCGCCCCGGACGACATCGACTGGGACGACGAGATCCGCATCGCCATCGAAGAGCGCGCCGCCATGTCGCCCGACTCGCTCACCGGGCTGGAGGCCAACCTGCGCTTTGCCAGCAAGGAAAACATGAACACGCGCATCTTCGGCCGCCTGACCGCCTGGCAGAACTGGATCTTCAACCGCCCCAACGCCGTGGGCGACAAGGGTGCGCTCAAGGTCTACGGTACCGGTGAAAAAGCCGGCTTCGATCTGAACCGCGTCTGACCCCAACCCCCCGCCCAACCGATTGACCACCCCACCTGTTCAGCCTGAGCTTGTCGAGGCCCTGCGCAAGCCTCCGACAAGCTCAGGCCGAACGGATATGAACCTCCACTTGAAGGACTGGCCATGAGCACGATCAACTACAGCGAGAAGATCCCCAACAACGTCAACCTCGGCGAAGACCGCACGCTGCAGCGCGCGCTCGAAGGTTGGCAGCCCAACTTCATCAACTGGTGGGACGACGTGGGCCCCGAGGGCTCGACCGACCACGAGGTCTACCTGCGCACCGCCGTGAGCGTGGACCCGCAGGGCTGGGCACAGTTCGGCCACGTGAAGATGCGCGACTACCGCTGGGGCATCTTCCTGAACCCGGGTGACGCCAACCGCGAGATTCACTTCGGCGACCACAAGGGCGAGAAGGCGTGGCAGGACGTGCCCGGCGAGCACCGCGCCAACCTGCGCCGCATCATCGTGACGCAGGGCGACACCGAGCCCGCATCGGTGGAGCAGCAGCGCCACCTGGGCCTCACGGCACCCAGCATGTACGACCTGCGCAACCTGTTCCAGATCAACGTGGAAGAAGGCCGCCACCTGTGGGCCATGGTCTACCTGCTGCACAAGCACTTCGGCCGCGACGGCCGGGAAGAAGCCGAGGCGCTGCTGCAGCGCACCTCGGGCGACCAGGACAACCCACGCATCCTCGGCGCTTTCAATGAAAAAACGCCCGACTGGCTGGCGTTCTTCATGTTCACCTACTTCACCGACCGCGACGGCAAGTTCCAGCTCTCGGCCCTGGCGGAAAGCGCGTTCGACCCGCTGGCCCGCACCACCAAGTTCATGCTGACCGAGGAAGCCCACCACATGTTCGTGGGCGAGTCCGGCGTCTCGCGCGTGCTGGCGCGCACCGCGCAGGTGATGAACGAGCTGAAAACCGACGACCCGGCCAAGGTGCGCGCCGCCGGCGCCATCGACCTGGGCACGGTGCAGCGCTACCTGAACTTCCACTACAGCGTGACCATCGACCTGTTCGGCGCCGACCAGTCGAGCAACGCAGCCATCTTCTACAGCTCGGGCCTCAAGGGCCGCTACGAAGAAGGCAAACGCACAGACGACCACATCCTCAAGGGCCAGACCTACAAGGTGCTGGAGGTCAAGGACGGCCAGCTGCTGGAAAAGGACGTGCCCATGCTCAACGCGCTGAACGAGGTGCTGCGCGACGACTTCATCAAGGACTCGATGGCCGGCGTGGGCCGCTGGAACAAGGTGCTGGAAAAAGCCGGCATCCCCACGCGCCTGTCGGTGCCGCACAAGGCCTTTAACCGCCAGATCGGCGCCCTGGCCGGCATCAAGATGTCGCCCGACGGCCGCGTGGTGAACGACGTGGAATGGGCAGCCCGCAAGGCCGAGTGGCTGCCCACACCCGAGGACTTTGCGTTCGTCGCGTCGCTGATGGGCCGCGTGGTGGAGCCCGGCAAGTTCGCGGGCTGGATCGCGCCGCCGGTGATGGGCATCAACCGCCAGCCGGTCGACTTTGAATACGTCCGCTTTAGTTGAGCCCCCTGAGCCGCTGCGCGGCTTCCCCCCCGAGGGGGGACGCCACCGGCGGCCCGGCGGAGCCGGTTCCGCGGTGGCACTGGCCCGGGGCCGCGCGCAATCCAAGGCATCGCCCAAGAATTCGACGCCTTCGCTGGAAGAAAAATATGGATACCACCACGCTGATCGACAACGGCATCCTGAAGCAGCACCTGATCGACCCCGAGATCTGCATCCGCTGCAACACCTGCGAGGCCACCTGCCCGGTGGGTGCCATCACGCACGACGACAACAACTACGTCGTGCGCGCGGATGTGTGCAACGGCTGCATGGCCTGCATCTCGCCCTGCCCCACGGGCTCCATCGACAACTGGCGCGCCATGCCGCTGGCGCGGGCCTACAGCATCGAAGAGCAGCTGACGTGGGAGGAGCTGCCCGCAGAGCTGTCGCACGAGGAGCTTGCGGCCGAGGGCGCAGCAGCGTCCGCAGTGGCGGCAACGGATCTGCAGCACGCCGCACCCGCCGGTGCGCAGCAGGAGCCCGGCGTGCAGGCCTTCCAATCGGCCCAGTACGGCGCCACGGTGCCGCCCTGGTCGGCCGCGCACCCGTATACCAATCTCTTTCCGCCCAAGAGCCCGACCACGGCGACCGTGGTGGGCAACCTCAACTGCACCGAGGCGGGCTTCGACAGCGAGACGCACCACGTGGTGCTCGACTTCGGCAGCATGCCGTTCCCGGTGCTGGAGGGGCAATCCATCGGCATCATCCCGCCAGGCACCGACGCGCTGGGCAAGGCGCACCATGCGCGCCAGTACTCGATTGCCAGCCCGCGCAACGGCGAGCGGCCCGGTTACAACAACCTAGCGCTCACGGTCAAGCGCGTGACCACCGACCACGACGGCCACGCCGTGCGCGGCGTGGCCTCCAACTACGTGTGCGACCTGCAGGTGGGCGACAAGGTGCAGGTGGTGGGGCCGTTCGGCAGCTCGTTCCTGATGCCCAACCACCCGCGCTCGCACATCGTGATGATCTGCACCGGCACCGGCAGCGCACCGATGCGCGCGATGACCGAATGGCGCCGCCGCCTGCGCAGCAGCGGCAAGTTCGAGGGCGGCAAGCTGCTGCTGTTCTTCGGCGCGCGCACCCAGCAAGAGCTGCCCTACTTCGGCCCGCTGCAAAGCCTGCCCAAGGATTTCATCGACATCAACCTCGCGTTCTCGCGCACCGCAGGGCAACCCCGGCGGTACGTGCAGGACCTGATGCGCGAGCGCGCTGCCGACCTGGCCGCGCTGCTGCGCGATGGCAGCAGCCATTTCTACGTGTGCGGCCTCCAAAGCATGGAAGAAGGCGTGGTGATGGCCCTGCGCGACATCGCCACCGCCAGCGGGCTGGATTGGAGCCAAGTAGGCGCGGCGCTCAAGCGCGAGGGGCGGCTGCACCTGGAGACGTACTGAGGGGCGGGGCTTTCAAACTGCCCCTCCCGCTTGATAGGCATCACTTTTAAGCTATATATTCGATAGCAAACGAACTCCGGGGCCGGCAAAGCACGCTGCAGGCCGGCTACGAGACCCTGCGTGCATCGGTTCTTGGCGTGTTGCACGGCCTTACACCGGAGTGGCGCGGCTGTCCCACGCTTGCTTATCCGTCCTACACCGAATGGAGCGGTCCAAAAATACGATCCTTTCAGAATGTCTGTGCTTCGGCACCGGCGCCGCCGGCCCGCTAGCCGGCCCTCCGAAAGGAAAGGACCTTGCATGACCGACCCGACCGTCCACGACGGCCCCTTGCGCTACGTGCAGCAGCCCACGGCGTTGCAGCATGAAGCAGAAGTCGTCATGCCCTTCACGCTGGGCCTGCAAGGCCATGCCAGTGAACACGAGCGCCAGACCCGCGAACATGTGGCACGCCGGGTGGCGCACCTGAAGGGCTGTGCGTACAGCGACGAACTCGCCCCATCGCTGTGGACCCAGCGCACCTACCTGGTGCCGAGCGAGACCCTGGTGGAAGCCGCCGCCCTGAGCTTGCACATGCGCGGCGAGGACGACCTGTTCGGCGGCGTGGTGCCCCATGCCTTCGTGGCGACCAAGGCCATCACCCACCCCTTGATCGCACCCGATGCGGCCGCCCCTTTGGGCTGGAGCCACACCCTGCCCGAGGCCATTGAGAAGGCCGTGCTGGCCGGCTACACCGCCTTCACGCGCCACGACGCGGCCGAGGCCGGCGAACGGTTGCTGGCCCTGGGGCCCGTGCGCATCAAGCCCGTGGCGGAGACCGGCGGGCGCGGGCAGTCGGTGGTGCATGCCATCGGCGAGCTGACCATGAGCCTGGCGGCGCTGAGCGACAACGCCTTTGCCGAGCATGGCGTGGTGCTGGAGCACAACCTCTCGAACGTCGACACGCTGAGCGTCGGCCAGGTGCGCGTGGCGGGCATCCTGGCCTCCTACCACGGCCGCCAGCGCCTCACACGCGACAACCGCGGCGCCGTGGCGTACGGCGGGTCGGACCTGACCGTGGTGCGCGGCGACTTCCATGCGCTGCTGGCCACGCTGCCGCCCGGCCCGGTGCGCAAGGCGGTGGACCAGGCACTGCTCTACGACGCCTCGGTGCGGCAGTGCTTTCCGGGCTTCTACGCCTCGCGCGTCAACTACGACGTGGCGCAGGGCATCCATGCCGGAGGCGAATGGAGCTCCGGCGTGCTGGAGCAGTCCTGGCGCATCGGCGGCGCCACCGGGGCGGAGATCGCCGCGCTGGAGGCCTTTCATGCCGACCCCGGCCTGCACACGGTGCGGGCCAGCTGCATCGAAGAGTTCGGCCCTTTGGCGCCGCCCCCCGCATCGGCCGTCGTCTACTTCCAGGGCGAGGACCCCGAGGTCGGGCCACTGACCAAGTACACCGTAGTGCATACCGATGGCGACACGGCATAGAGACATTCGGATCCCCTCGGGCGACCGCACCATCGCAGGCACGCTGGTCGCGCCGGACACGGTGGTGCCCGGCGTGATGCTGGTGCACGGCTGGGACGGCAGCCAGGAGCAGTACCTCTCGCGGGCCCACGCCATTGCGGCGCTGGGCTGCATTTGCCTCACCATCGACCTGCGCGGCCATGCCCGCGACAAGGCGCACCGCGACACCGTGACGCGGGAGGACAACCTGAACGACATGCTGGCCGCGTACGACGTGCTCACAGGGCACCCGGCCGTGGACCGCCAGTCGGTCGCGGTGGTGGGCAGCAGCTACGGCGGCTACCTGGCTACCGTGCTCAGCGCGCTGCGGCCGGTGCGCTGGATGGCGTTGCGCGCGCCCGCGCTCTACAAGGACGAGGACTGGTTAGTGCCCAAGCAGCATCTGGACCGGCAGGAATTGGCCCGCTACCGCGCCCTGAAGCTGCCCACCGACGCCAACCGCGCGCTGGCGGCCAGCGCTCAGTTCGAAGGCGATGTGCTGCTGGTGGAATCCGAGCGGGATGTCATCGTGCCGCACCCGGTGTTGGAGAACTACCGCGCAGCCTTCTTGCGCACCCGATCCATGACGTACCGGGTGATCGCAGAGGCCGACCACGCACTGGCCCGGCCTGAATGGAGCGAGGCCTATACCGGCATGCTGGTGAACTGGATGAAGGAAATGCTGGGCCACGCCAAGGACAGCGCGGCATCCGCCCGCCAGTGATACGCGGCACCCACGCAGGTCGCTGGGTGCTGCGCACGCATCCACGCTGATGAGAGAAGCCGACGCTGTCTGACACGGCCTGCCCTGGTCCGATGGGGTAATGAGGCATCAAGTACCTCTGAAGCCCCTCTGCAGCCCCTCTGGGAGACCGTCATGTCCAAGACCCACCGTACCGCGACCGACCACGTCAAGCCCCGCACACTCAAGCGCATGCGCCAGGGCGAGGCAATGGCCCGTCCCCGCAGCGTGCCGCTGCGCTTCCCGGACCCCGAACCGCCGGTGTGGAAGCCGTTGGGCTGATGGCCGATCCCTCGGTCTGCGCACACCGCGCCCCTTGCCGAACCACACACACGCACTGAACATATCCATGAGCACACAACGCCCCGCACCGCCCCGCCGCAAACCAGCCTCATCCTCGGCTGCTGCGCCCGCTCCAGCAGCACGAACATCAGCCCGTGCAGCAGCAGCGCCAGCGGCATCAACATCCGCGGCCCGACGTTCATCCACATCTTCATCTACGCCGTCACCCAAGCAGTCGCCGGCCTCCGCCCGCAAGCTTGCAGTGCCTGCGTCCACGGCCGGTGCAGCATCCACCACCACGCTGAAGCAGCAGAAGATCCAGGCCGAGCAGGATGCGAAAGACCAGCAGCAGAAGGCTGCGAAGCCCAAGGCCGCTCAGCCAGCCAAGAAGAAAGCCGCCCCAGGCCCGGGCCGCGCAGAGCCCACCACCCCGCTGCCCCGGCAACACCTGACGAAACCCGGCATCGAGGCCGACCTGCAGCTGCAGCCGCGCTTCGAAGCGCCGCACTACCAGGGCAGCGGCAAGCTGGAGGGCTTTTCCACGCTCATCACCGGCGGTGACTCGGGCATCGGACGTGCCGTGGCGGTGCTCTTTGCACGCGAAGGGGCCGACGTGGCGATTGCCTACCTGTCCGAGCACGAGGATGCCGAACGCACCCGCGAGCTGGTAGAAGCAGAGGGCGGACGCTGCATTCTGCTGCCAGGCGATGTGCGCGATGCGGCGTACTGCCAGCAGGCCGTCCAGCAGACGGTCGAGGCTTTTGGCAAGCTCAACGTGCTGGTGAACAACGCGGCCTTTCAGGAGCACGCCGCCTCGCTGGAAGACCTGACCGAAGAACGTTTCGACGAGACCTTCCGCACCAACATCTACGGCTACTTCCACATGGCCAAGGCCGTCCTGCCGCACCTGCATCGCGGCGACGCGATCATCAATACCGGCTCGGTCACCGGGCTGCGCGGCAGCAAAGAGTTGCTGGACTATTCGGCCACGAAGGGGGCGATCCATGCGTTCACCAAGGCCTTGGCACACAACCTGGCCGACAAGGGCATCCGCGTGAATGCGGTGGCGCCCGGCCCGGTGTGGACGCCGCTGAACCCCGCGGACAAGCGCCCCGAAGACATTGCGAAGTTTGGCGAAGACACGCACATGGGCCGGCCTGCACAGCCTGAGGAAATCTCGCCCGCCTATGTGTTTCTGGCAGCGCCCTCGTGCTCGAGCTACATCACCGGCACGGTGCTGCCCATCACCGGCAACGCGGGCGATGGGGCCTGACGTTTGACCTGTGCTTACGGCCTGCGCGGGCCGCAAGTCGCGCTGTGCACCTGGAGTGGCAAAGCCATGGTCAGACCTCAGGATGCACTCAGGGCTTTCTGTCGCCCCGGGCGTATTCCTCGACCGCCGCAACGGCCAGCTGCCGGGTGTCGAAGGTGGCCTCACGCACGGGCGTGTTGTGGCCGTCGACCAGCAGGCTCTGGATGGTGACCCGCCCTGCATCGCCGTGCGAGAGCACCGCCGAGTAAGACGCGCCATCGGAGGTGCCGAACACATTTTCTTCGCTGGGTTGTTGTGGGTTGACTGACTCCATGAACGCTCCTTGAGTTTGGGACCCATTGTCAGCAGGAACCAGCGCGACGGCTGTAGGCAAAAAGCGCTTGCCCGTACGCCACGGCCGGCGCATGCCAGGTGCCCCGAGGGCCGCGCACGCTGCGCTGCACCCGGCCCTGGCACCCGCTCCACCTTCTTGACTATGAGAACCACGCCATGCCCCGCACCGCCACAGCTCAATCCCCAGTGAAGCGCGCGCCACCCTCGCAGCCCGAGCCCCGAATCACCCATGGCGAACGGGTCGTCGACGCATCCACCGGCATCACCAAGATGGACATGGTGCGCTACTACGCGCTGGTGGCACCGCTGATGCTGGAGCATCTGAAGTCTCGCCCCGTGGCGGTGGTCCGCGCGCCTGACGGTATCGAGGGGCAGCTGTTTTTTCAGAAACACGAGGACAGCGACCGCATGGCGGGCGTGCTGCAGCTGGACCCGGCCCTGGACGAGGGGCACGACCCGCTGATGGAGATCGCGTCTGCGCAGGGCCTGCGCAGCTATGCCCAGATGAACGTCATCGAATACCACACCTGGAACGCACTGAAGGACCGCATCGAGCGTCCCGACCGCATGACGTTCGACCTGGACCCGGGCGATGGTGTGTCGTGGCAAGAGGTGCATGAAGGCACCCTGCTGGTGCGCGTGCTGCTGCAGGAGCTGGGCCTGCCCGCGTTCCTCAAGACCAGCGGCGGCAAGGGGCTGCATGTGGTGGTACCCCTCAAACGCCTGCGCGACTGGGACACGGTGCGCGCGTTCTCCAAGGCCATCGTGGAACACTTGGCCCGCACGATACCGGAGCGCTTCGTCGCCAAGAGCGGGCCACGCAACCGCGTGGGCAAGATCTTCGTGGACTACCTGCGCAATGGCCGGGGCGCCACCACGGTGTGCGCCTGGTCGGCCCGTGCGCGGCCCGGCATGGGCGTGTCCGTGCCGGTGGCCTGGGACGAGCTGGACGGCCTGACCAGCTCCTCGCACTGGACGGTCCAGACCATAGCGCCCCGCCTTGCCGTCGGCAACACGCCGTGGGACGGCTACGCACAATCTGCAGCCACCCTGACCGCGGCCATGAAGACGCTGGGCTTCGCCTGACCGTCGCCGTGCAATGCAGAGGCGGCGATATGCTCGCCGCATGGACAAGACCCCCTCGCCTGCGATGCCTGCACCAGCGATATCAGCGTCGACAGCCACGCCCGCCGCTCCGCACGACCCGGCCGCGCCACTGAAAACGCTGCTGATCGTCTACCACTCGATGACGGGCGGCACGCAGCAGATGGCCGAGGCGGCTTGCCGGGGTGCATCGCAGGAGCCCGGTGTACACGTGCGGCTGCTGCACGCCAGCCAGGCGGGTGCTGCGGACATGCTGGCAGCAGATGGCGTAATGTTTGCCACGCCGGAAAACCTGGCGGCCATGAGCGGGCAGCTCAAGGACTTTTTTGACCGCAGCTACTACGGAGTGCTCGACCGGGCCAACGGCCGCCCGTACGCCTGCATGGTCTGCGCGGGCAGCGACGGCACCCAGGCGGCGCGGCAGGTGGCGCGCATCGCTACCCGCTGATCGTCTGCACCCACGCGCAGACGCAGGCGGCCATCCTGGCGGCCAAGCAGATCGGCGCTGCCGACCTCACGCGCTGCGAGGCCCTGGGCCGGGCATTGGCGGCGGGCCTGGCGATGGGCGTTTTCTGAGGGAGCCTTCATGACCCGGCGCCAAATGCCTGCACGGCGCGTCCATTTGGTGTTTGAATAGCGTTTTGCAAAAGAGGCCGTCCATGAAATCCGTTGTGCTCGCTGCCGCGCTCATCTCCGCCACGGCGGGTGCGCAAAGCTCCACATGGCTCACCGTGGTCGGCGACCCTGGCAACGCATCCACGGACACCGTGGAAGTGGACGCCACCAGCGCGGTGGCCTTCGAGTCCATGCGACTGGTCAAGCTGCGGGTCAACCGCGGCACAGCGCGCACTGCGTTCGACGGCAAGCCGTTTCGCTCGTACTACTCCACAGCCATGGTGGACTGCAAGGAGACCAAGGCCTGGCACCGGTCAATCAGCCTTTTCAGCGGTCCCTTGTGGCAAGGCCAGATGCGCATCCACGATTACGTGGAAAGCGATGGTCGCAACCTGGCCTTTGCAGACATGGCCGACAACCCCCGCGACCGCTTGATCAGGGCCGCTTGCGCGATTTCGCTGCAGGAGAAATAACCACCGGGGCGCCCGGCATGGGCCATCAAATGAAATACTGGCCTACCGCTTGATAGACATGCATCTTTTGCTATTTAATTAATAGCAAATTGCTGCACGACCCTGACGCAGCCTCGGGGCAGGCAGTACGGCACGAAAAGCCTTGGGCCCGTCCGCCGGGCACCTTGAGCCCACAGCGGGCCCCCCAAAAAAACAGGCGCTCTGCCTTGTCAGCAAGAGCGCCCGCAGAGGCTGGAGGGATCGATGCGGACAGACCCGGTCGAACCCGTTGGGGTTTCGGTCCGGTTGGGTCAGATCCGCTGCGCTGCCAGCCTGCGGACCACCGTGGTCAGGCGGTCGATCTCGTCGAAGGTGTTGTAGAACGCCAGCGACGGACGCACCGTGGTCTCCACACCAAAGCGGCGCAGGATGGGCTGCGCGCAGTGGTGGCCGGTGCGCACGGCAATGCCCTCCTCATTCAAGGCCTTGCCGACCTCCTCGGTGGAGTAGCCCGCCAGCACGAACGACATCACGCTGGCCTTGTCCGCCGCGGTGCCGATAAGCCGCACGCCGCGGATGGTGGACAGCTGCTGCATGCCGTACACCAGCAGCTCGTGCTCGTAGCGCGCGATGTTCTCGATGCCCACCCGGTTCACGTAGTCGATGGCAGCGCCCAGGCCCACTGCGTCGGCGATGTTGCCGGTGCCGGCCTCGAACTTGTTGGGGATGGGCTGGAACACCGTCTTCTCGAAGGTCACGTCGGCGATCATGTTGCCGCCGCCCTGCCACGGGGGCATGTCTTCCAGCACCGAGCGCTTGCCCCAGACCACGCCGATGCCGGTCGGCCCGAACACCTTGTGGCCCGAGAAGACGAAGAAGTCTGCATCGAGGTCCTGCACGTCCACCCGCATGTGCGAGACCGACTGCGCGCCGTCGACCAGGGCCTTGGCCCCCGCGCGGTGCGCCAGCGCCACGATCTCCTTGACCGGCACCACGGTGCCCAGCGCGTTGGATACCTGCGTGACCGCCACGATCTTGGTGCGGTCGTTCAAGAGCTTCTGGTATTCATCCAGCAGCACCTGGCCCGAGTCGTCCACCGGAATCACCCGTAGCTTCGCGCCCTTGGCGGCCGCCAGCTGCTGCCAAGGCACGATGTTGGCGTGGTGCTCCAGGTTGCTGACGATGATCTCGTCGCCCTCGCCCACATGCTGCGCGCCCCAGCTCTTGGCCACGAGGTTGATGGCCTCGGTGGTGCCGCGCACGAAGATCACCTCGTTCACATCCGGCGCGTTGATGAAGGTCTTCACGCGCTGGCGTGCGCCTTCGTACGCATCGGTGGCCCGCGCCGCCAGCTCGTGCGCGGCGCGGTGGATGTTGGAGTTCTCGTGCTCGTAGAAATAGCTGATGCGGTCGATGACCGCCCGGGGCTTGTGCGTGGTGGCCGCGTTGTCGAACCACACCAGCTGCCGCCCGTTCACGCGCTCGGCCAGCACCGGGAAGTCGCGGCGGATGGCGTGCACATCGAACGGCGGGTGGTGGCCCTGCCCCGCCAGCGGCACGCTGGCGTGCGGCGCGGGCTTGGCCGGCGTCACGTAGCCGCTGGGCAGCACCACCGCATCGGTGAAGTAGAACTGCGCAGGCGCGGCACCGGCACTCGACTGGCCCAGCGGACCTTGCGATGCCGATGGCGCGCTGCGCAGGTCCACACCTTGCAGCGATGCGAAGGGCTGGCGGGCCAGCTCGTCGCTGATGCGGGTGTCGCCCAGTGCGTTGGGAGAAGTACCGTAGGGCGCGCCCGTCGGCGCGCCGGCAGACGGTGCCGGGTGCCCGCTGGGGGACGGCTGCCCGTGGCGGTCGGCCAGGAAGTAGAACGGCGATGCTGGCTGGGCGGCACCGCCCGTGGGCGCATTCCGCGCTACCGAACCGGCGTTGGCGCCCGAGGCCTCGGGCACGCCCAGCGCAGCGCCACCCAGGCGCGGCTCGTACGCTGGCAGTGCGCTGACCACCGTGTCCGGCAGGCCGTTGCCCGCCGTGGCGTGCGGCAGCAGGGCCGGGGCCCGGTGCGCGAGCGACGCCAGGGGCGTGGGCGATGCCGGGACGATGTTGCTGCCCGGAACGACGCCCGGCGGAATCGGCGTGCCCGGCACGCTGGGGCCGAACCCCGCGGGGCTGACCAGCGGCGAGCCCGGCGGCGCGATGTTGACGGGCGCCTGCACGCCGGCCGGCACGGGCGACAGCGCCTGTGCAAAGCCGGGGACGGCGCCCGGTGGTGTGGACGGCAGCCCGGCGGCGGGGCCGGCAGGCAAAGCCGGTGCCTCGCCCGGCCGGGCCGAGAAAAGCGCCGTGGCCATCTGCGCCAAAAGCGCAGGGCTGATCGGCGCTTCCAGCGCGTGGGGAACTGCGCCTTGCGGCGTGGATGGAAGATTGCTCACCGCGGATTACTTGTAGGTATCGGGGTAGTCGTGGTACTTGTTGATCTCGACGTCATCGAGCACCGCCAGGGCGTCGGTGGTCAGCACGGCCAGCGAGCAGTACAGCGAGATCAGGTAGGACGCGATGGCATGGTTGTTGATGCCCATGAAGCGCACCGACAGGCCGGGGCCCTGCTCGCCCGGCAGGCCGGGCTGGAACAGGCCGACCACGCCCTGGCGCTTGTCGCCCACGCGCAGCAGCAGGATCTTGCTCTTGCCGTCGGCCACCGGCACCTTGTCGGACGGGATCAGCGGTATGCCGCGCCAGGTGATGAACTGCGAGCCGAACAGACTCACCGTGGGCGGCGGTGTGCCGCGGCGAGTCGCTTCGCGGCCGAAGGCCGCAATGGCCAGAGGATGGGCCAGGAAGAACGCGGGCTCCTTCCAGACCTTGGTCAGCAGCTCGTCCAGGTCGTCGGGCGTGGGCGCGCCGGTGAGCGGGAAGATGCGCTGCTCTTCCGTCACCTGGGCCAGCAGGCCGTAGTCGGGGTTGTTGATGAGCTCGCTTTCCTGGTTTTCCTTGATCGTCTCGATCGTGAGGCGCAGTTGCTCCTTGATCTGGTCGTGCGGGCTGCTGTACAGGTCCGACACGCGGGTGTGCACGTCGAGCACGGTGCTCACGGCATTGAGGAAATATTCGCGCGGATTTTCTTCGTAGTCCACGAAGGTGCGCGGCAGCTGGTTCTCGGACTCCTTGGCGGTGCATGCGACCTTGATCGCCTCGGGGTTCTTCACCTTGTTGAGGCGGTAGATGCCCGCTTCCACCGGCACCCACTGCAGCAGGTGCGTCAGCCAGCGCGGGCTGATGGTCTCCAGCTGGGGGACTGTTTTGGTCGCGTTGGCGAGTTGCCTTGCTGCGTGATCGCCGAGTGCGGTGGTACCGCCCACTGTTGCCGACATGTGAGAACTCCGTGTGGTTGAAAACTGAATGGGGAAAAGATGAAACTGCGGCGCTGAGTGTCAAAGCTCTGCGGCCGGGCTTCAACAGGCTATAGCCGCCAACTGAAGGCCGCGCACCAGGTTGGCGGTGTGCACCACTTCGCCGCGCGTGACCAGCGTGGAAGGCGTCACGCCCAGAGCCACCGCGAGCTTCTCGACGGTGACCAGGGACGCGATCACGCGGCCGCGCTCGACCTCGCCGACGTAAGAGCGGTTGAGGTCCGAGTGCTCGGCCAGCCGCTCCTGCGACCAACCCTGGGCTTCGCGCGACTGGCGCACCGCGATGCCGAATCCCTTGATGAGTGTGGTGGTCATGGCAGCACCTCGGCGGCGGCCGCAGGCCGCGGGGCGCGGCCCGACTCCTGGGTGCTGGCCTGCGTCACGTTGCCGCCGGGCGCCACGTCGTGCGTGAGCCACACATTGCCGCCGATGACCGCGCCCTTGCCCAGCGTCACACGCCCGAGGATGGTGGCGCCCGCATAGATGACGACGTCGTCCTCGACCACCGGGTGGCGCGGCAGGCCCTTTTGCAGCACGCCTTGCGCGTCGGTGGGAAAGCGCTTGGCGCCCAGCGTGACCGCCTGGTACAGCCGCACGCGCTTGCCGATGACAGCGGTCTCGCCGATGACGACACCCGTACCGTGGTCGATGAAAAAGCCCGCATCGATCTGCGCGCCGGGGTGGATGTCGATGCCGGTCTGGCTGTGCGCCAGCTCGGACACGATGCGCGCGAGCAGCGGCAGGCCCAGCTGGTACAGGCAGTGGGCCAGGCGGTGGTGGATCATGGCCAGCACGCCGGGGTAGCACAGCAGCACCTCGTCCACGCTGCGCGCGGCGGGGTCGCCCTGGTAGGCGGCCAGCACGTCGCTGTCGAGCAGGCGCCGGATTTGCGGCAGGGACTGCGCGAAGGACTGCGTCACCTTGAGCGCGTGTGCCTGCGCGCCGTCTGCGCTGCGGTCCGGGTTTGATTCGTCGTGGCGCTCTTCATGGCGCGCGCTGTACTTCAGCTCCAGGCTGATCTGCGTGAACAGCGTGTGCAGCGCGGTGTCGAGCGTGTGCGCCACGTAGAAGTCCTCGCTCTCCTGGCGCAGGTCGTAGGGCCCCAGGCGCATCGGAAAGAGCGCGCCCTTGAGCTGCTCGACCACCTGGGCCAGCGCGTCGCGCGAGGGGAATTCTCGGCCCCCCGGCTCCTGCGATCTCTTTTGCGCCTCGCGCCATTCGCGGCGCACCTCGCTCAGCGAAGCGGCGATCTGCTCGATGTGGAAATTTGCCATGGGTGCCTTGTGCGCTGCGCTGCTCAGTCCTGCACCCAGGGCAGGCCGTGAAAGCGCCAGCCATCGCTGCCGCCGCGCTGCTGACGGTCGTCGATCTCGCCCTCGAAGCCTTCGAGCACATTGAAGACATGGCGGAAGCCGACGGCGGCTGCCGCCTCGGCCGCGAGCACCGAGCGCTTGCCGCTGCGGCACAGCAGCAGCACCACGGCGTCCTTGCCGCCGTCCTTGGCAAGCTTGGCCTCCAGCTCCCGCACAAAGCGTGGGTTGCGGGTGAGTGCCGTGCCCGTGGCCCACGCCACGTGCAGGCTGCCAGGCACGTGGCCGACGAACTTGCGCTCTTCTGCGGAGCGCACGTCCACCAGCAGGGCCTGGCCCTCGCGCACCAGGTCCCAGGCGGCCGGGGGCTTCACGCCGCCGGCGTAAGAGAGTCCTTGCTCCACCGATTCCTGGCGCACCTGCTCCAGGGCTGTGGGCAGCACGGCGTCTGCTGTTTCGTAGGTCATGAGGGGGCTCCTGCGTTCATTCGGTGGTGATAGCCATCGAATCTACGGGTCAAGCCATTCATCACAAACGAATAAAAACTCCGTTCAAAATTACTTAAACATCCTTAGGCCAGAAAACGGAGCAGGTGGCACCCCGTCGAAGGGCCTATCTCAGGGCTGTGTTCAAACACCTGCGGGCACAAATCGCTCAGCCGAGAACGCCGAAAGATCCGCCCATTCGGGCAAGCCCAGCACGCGCAGCGCCAGCGCTTCGCCAATGGCCGCCGAGTGCTTGAACCCATGCCCCGAACACGGCGACGCCACGTGCACGCCCGGCCAACCCGGCAGGCGGTCGATCACAAAACCGTGGTCGGGGCTGACGGTGTACAGGCACGCATGGGCCCCCGTGCACCGTGCCTGGCCCGCGTTCAGCCGGGGCTGTACGTAGCGGCGCAGCATGTCGTCTGCCTCGGCCGGGGCCACGGTGCGGTCCACCGCCTGGGGCGTGGTGGTGGCCTGGTACTGGGCGGTGGCGATTTTCAAAGCTGGCGCGCCAGGGCCCACGGCGGGAAAGCCGTAGAACGAGTGGCCCTCTTCATCGCCCAGCGCCCAGATGAACACCGGAAACTGCGCAGGCCCGAAAGCCGCGGTGTCAGTCCCGACATCGAACCAGAACATCGCTTGGCGGTACACGCCCAACTGCCCGGCCAGTGGCGCGCTGTGCAGCGCCCCACCCGCCTGCACCAGCTGCGGCAGCCACGCTCCCGCGGCCAGCACCACCTGGTCCGCGCGGTAGGTGCCGCGCGTGGTGGTGACCACGGTTGCATCGCCCTGCGGCTCGAGGGACAACACCGTCTCGTGGGTGTGCACCTCGGCACCGTGCGCCTGCGCCACCTGCAGCTGCGCGCCAATGGCCACCTCGGGCCGCACGAAGCCTGCATCGCGCTCCCAGTAGGCGAACTCGTCGCCGCGCAGCTTGAACTGCGGGTAGCGGCGGCGCAGGTCGGCCGTGTCCAGCACCTCGTGCGCAATGCCGTGGCGCTGGGCAATACCGATGGTGCGGCGCACGAAGTCGTCGGGCTTGCCAGCGCGGGCGGTGGCCCCGTCGCGCGGGCCCAGCACCAGGCCGTGGGTGCGGGTGTAGATGGATTGGCCGGTGGCGGCCTCCAGCTCGGCCCAGATCTCGTGCGAGCGGCGCACCAGGGGGACGTACTGGTCGCCCTCGCCCACTGCCAGCCGGGTGATGCGGGTCTGGCCGTGTGACGAGCCCAGTGTGTGCGGCGGTGCGAACTGGTCCAGGCCCAGCACGCGCGCCCCGCGCCGCGCCAGCTGGTACAGGGTGGCGGAGCCCACGGCCCCCAGGCCCACGACGATGGCGTCGTAGTGGGGAATATCTTGGCCGGGAGAACTCATGCCGTGCCCCGCCGCACCGGGTGCGCAGGCCGCGCCAGGCCCAGGTGCTCACGCAGTGTCGTGCCCGCATAGTCCTTGCGGAACAGGCCGCGGCGCTGCAGCTCGGGCACCACCAACTCGGCAAAGTCCTTGAGGCCATGCGGCAGCGTGGGCGCCAGCACGTTGAAGCCGTCTGCCGCCCCGGTGGTGAACCAGTGCTCCAACTGGTCGGCGATGGTCTCGGGCGTGCCCACCAGCGTCCAGTGGCCCCGCGCGCCGGCCACTTTTTCGTACAGCTGGCGAATGCTCAGCCCCTCGTCGCGCGCCATCTTGGCGAACAATTCCTGGCGGCTCTGCCAGCCTTGAGTAACGCGCAGATCTTGCGGAAACGGGCCGTCGACCGGGTAGGCGGACAGGTCGGCATTGCCCAGGAAGGTGGACAGCAGCCCCACGCCCAGCACCGGGTCGATCAGGCCCTGCAGCTGGTCGAACTTGTCCTGCGCCTCTTGCTGCGTGCGCCCCACGAAGGGCGAGATGCCCGGCAGGATCTTGAGCTGGTCCGGCGTGCGGCCATACGTCGGCAGGCGGCCCTTGAGCGACTGGTAGAACGCGCGCGCAGCCTCGGGCGTCTGCTGCGCGGTAAAGACCACTTCGGCGGCGGACGCCGCCAGGTCCTGCCCGTCGCTGGATGACCCTGCCTGCACCAGCACCGGGTAGCCCTGCGGCGAGCGCGGCGTCTGCAGGCCGCCATGCACCTTGAAGTGCTCGCCGTCGAACGCCACGCGGTGCAGGCGCTTGGGGTCGAAGAACTGGTTGGCCGCCTTGTCGTGGATGAAGGCATCGTCCTCCCAGGTGTCCCACAGGCCTTTGACGATCTGCACGTACTCGTGCGCGCGGGCGTACCGGTGCGCATGGTCGAGCTGCTTGTCGAGGCCAAAGCTGCGCGCCTCGAAGTCGCTGCCCGATGTGACCAGGTTCCAGCCCGCGCGCCCGCCGCTGATCTGGTCGAGCGTGGCGTATTTGCGCGCCAGGTGGTAGGGCGGCAGGTAGGTGGTGGACACGGTGGCGACCAGGCCAATGCGCTCCGTGGCCTGCGACAGGGCCGACAAGGCCAGCAGCGGCTCCATCGGGTACCACAGCGCGTTCTTGGCGACCACCGCATCGGGTGGCCCGGGCAGGCCCACGTTGTCGGCAAAGAAGATGGCGTCGAACTTGGCGGCTTCGGCGATCTGCGCCCATGCACGCAGTTGCGCGATGGAGCTGGCCGCGCCGGGGTTCACGTCCGGGTGGCGCCAGGCGGCCAGGTGGTGCCCCACGCCGAAGAAGAAGGCGCCCAGGTGCATGGTGGGAGAAGGTGTCGGCATGGAAAAAGGCATTGCGCCTGTCGAGAATGGATGAAGGGGACGCACGCCCCACCGGAGGCACAGGTTACGCCGCAGGCGTGCTCAGCGCTGCTGCCCCCACTTGCGCACGGTCAGCCGCTCCAGTGTGGCAAAGCCCAGGCTCTCGACCAGCAGCCCGATGAGCACCACCATGACCAGCCCCGCGAACACGCGGTCGGTGTAGAGCTCGTTGCGGTTCTGGAAGATGTACCAGCCCAGCCCCCCCTTGCCCGACGATGCGCCGAACACCAGTTCCGCCGCGATCAGCGTGCGCCAGGCAAAGGCCCAGCCAATCTTCAGGCCCGACAGGATGGCCGGCAGCGCAGCGGGTATGAGGATCTGCAGCACATACGGAATGCCTCGCAGCCCGTAGTTGCGGCCCGCCATGCGCAGGGTCTCGGGCACACCCTGGAAACCCGCATAGGTATTGAGCGCCAGTGGCCACAGCACCGAATGGATCAGCACGAACACCAGGCTGCCGCGCCCCAGGCCAAACCACAGCAGCGCCAGCGGCAACAGCGCAATGGCGGGCAACGGGTTGAACATGGACGTGAGCGTGCCCAGCAGGTCGCGGCCCAGCCGGGTGGACACTGCCAGCGTGGTCAGCGCAAACGCCAGCACCACGCCCGCCACATAGCCCTGCACCAGCACGAACAGCGACAGGCGCACTTTCTCGATCAGCTCGCCGCTCCAAAGGCCTTCGACCAACGCCTTCATCGTGGCGCTGAATGTGGGCAGCAGTAGGTCGTTGTTCTGCCAGCGCGCGGCGACTTCCCACACCGCCGCGAGCACCGCCAGGATCACCGCCTTGCGCAGCCACTCCTGGCCCCAGATGCGGTCTGACCATGGCAGGGCGCGCTCCACCGGCACGTCGCGAAACGGCTCCAGGGTGCGCTCGTATTCAGGCCGCACAGGCGGGTGCAAAAGTGGGCTCATGGCTGCGCGTGCCCTTCTTGGGTTTGTTCTTCTTCGAACAGCAGGTGATGAATGCGCTGCGCCGTGGCCTGGAAGTTGGCACCGCCCAGGCTGCCCAGGTGAAAGTCATGGCTGTTGATCTCGGCGCGCATGCGGCCGGGGTGCGGCGACAGCAGCGCGATGCGATTGCCGACCACCAGCGCTTCTTCGATGGAGTGCGTGACGAACAGCAGCGTGAAACGCACCTCGTCCCACAGCGCGAGCAGCTCTTCCTGCATCTTGCGGCGCGTGAGCGCGTCCAGCGCGGCGAAGGGCTCGTCCATCAGCAAAATGCGCGGCTGCATGGCCAGCGCCCGGGCAATGGCCACGCGCTGCTTCATGCCGCCCGACAGCTGGTGCGGGTGCACATCGGCAAATTGGTCGAGCCCCACCTTGGCCAGGTAGTGCAGGGCCCGCTCGGCGGCTTCTTTCTTGCCCACCGTGCGCGACGCGAGCAGCGGGAACATCACGTTCTGCTTCACGGTCTTCCAGGGCGGCAGTTGGTCGAACTCCTGGAACACCACGATGCGGTCCGGCCCGGGCGCGGTCACCCGTTGCCCACCCAGCCTGATCTCGCCTTCGATGGGTGCGATGAAGCCCCCCACCGCCTTGAGCAGCGTGGACTTGCCGCAGCCCGAGGGGCCCAGCAGCACGAAGCGGTCGGCCGCGTGCACGTCGAAGCTGACCTGGTGCGTAGCGCGCACCACGCGTTCTGTGGTGCGGTATTCCAGGCTGACGCCATCGACCTGCAGCAGCGCGCCGGTGGCCGCATGCGGTGCGGTCGCGGGCGCAGGCGCGGCGGCTTCGGCCAGAAAGCCCTGCCGCAGCGCGAAGTCAGGCGCCAGCACGGGCATGGTCAGTTCCCCGCCGCGTTGTGCGCGTCTGCAAAGAAATAGTCCTTGGCAGAGGCAGGCTTGTTCTTGATGGCGCCCACACGGTGCATGAACTCGGCCAGCGCGTAGGTGTTCTGCGGCGTGATCTTGAACTGGACTTCGGGGTTCTTGATGATCTTGAGCAGCAGGTCGCGGTCGGTCTTGGCGTTGCTGACCTTGAGGTAGATGTCCGCCGCCCTCTCCGGGTTGGCGGTGACGAACTGCGAGGCCTCGTTCAGCGCATCGATGAAGGCCTTGTAGGTCTTGGGGTTCTCGGTGCGGAACTTGTCGGTGGCGTACAGCACGGTGGCCGACGAGGGGCCGCCCAGCACGTCATAGGACTTGAGCACGATGCGCGCCTGCGGGTTGCCGGCCAGCTCCTGCTCCTGGAACGGCGGGTTGCCGAAGTGCGCCGAAATCTCGGTGCCGCCCTTGATGATGGCGGCGGCTGCATCGGGGTGCGGCACCGCCACGCTGATCTTGTCGAGCTTGTTGAACTCCTTGTCGCCCCAAAGCTTGGCCGATGCCAGCTGCAGCACGCGCGACTGCACCGACACGCCCACGGCTGGCAGCGCAATGCGGTCCTTGTCGGTGAAGTCTGCAATCGTCTTCACGTTCGGGTTGTTGGTGACCAGGTAGTAGGGGAAGTTGCCCAACGACGCCACGCCCTTCACGTCTTGCCGGCCCTTGGTGCGGTCCCAGATGGTGAGCAGCGGCCCCACGCCGGCGCCGGCGATCTCGATGTTGCCCGACAGCAGCGCATCGTTGACGGCGGAGCCGCCCGAGAGCTGCACCCATTCCACCTTGGCATCCACACCGGCGGCCTTGGCGTGTTTTTCGATCAGCTTTTGCTCTTGCGCCACGTTGAGCAGCAGGTAGACGATGCCGAACTGCTGGGCGATGCGGATCTGCCCTTCTGCATGGGCGGCAAGGCTGCCGAAGGCAAGGCCCAGGCCGGTGGCGATGGCGGCGGCTTTGCGCGTGAAATTCTTCATGGGGTTTTTTCTCTCTGGAGGATGGAGGTCAGAACGGTGCATCGCCCTGGATCGTGGTGCGGTAGAGCTTGCGGCGCAGGTGGTCAGGCGTGCCGGCGGCCAGGTGCATCAGCGAGCGGTTGTCCCAGAAGACGAGGTCGTGCGGCTGCCAGTGGTGGCGGTAGATGAACTCGGGCTTGACGCTGTGCGCGAACAGTTCGGCCAGCAGCGCATCGCTCTCTGCCTGCGGCAGGCCGACGATGCGCGTGGTGAAGTGCTCGCTCACGAACAGCGCCTTGCGGCCGGTCTCGGGATGCGTGCGCACCACGGGCTGCACGGCGGGCGAGACTTGGTCGATCTGCGCCTGCGAGAGCTTCGGACGCCAGGGGTTCTTGGCGCGCAGGTCTTCGTACTTGGCCAAGTAGCTGTGCTCGGCCTTGAGCGGCAGGATGCGCTGCTGCAGTTCAGGGCTGAGCGCTTCCCAGGCCAGGTGCTGGTCGGCGAACAGTGTGTCTCCGCCCTCGCTGGGAAGCTCCTGTGCGTGCAGCAAGGACCCCAGGCTGGGGTGGGCCTTGTACGAGATGTCGGAGTGCCAGTACACGCCCGCATCCCCTAAGCCGATGGGCTCGCCGTTGTCCTTGATATTGGAGACGATGAGGATCTCCGGGTGCCCCTTCAGCTGGAACTGGTGCAGCACGTGGATCTCCAGCGGGCCGAAACGCCGGCTGAAGTCCACATGGGCCGCAGGCGACACCTGCTGGTCGCGGAACACCAGCACATGGTGATCCAGGTGCGCCTGGTGGATGCGCGCGAACTCGTTGTCGCTGAGGGGCCGCGAGATATCAAGGCCTACGACCTCGGCGCCCACGGGCGCATCGAAGGGCCGTATCTCGAAGTTCTGTACGGGGGCAGGAGAACGGGTGGCAGTGGCAGTCATTGGGGACTCTCGCGCTCGGGTCGCAGGGGCTGGTGCATGGAAGCTGCCGACTGTAGGGATGCTTCGTTCTACACGGAACGAATGATTAGTTGCTTGTTTATGAAATAAACATCCAAAGGAATCATCTGCCTGCGGAGTTGCAGCGGGCAAGCACGCTCGCACGGTAGCGCAGCCTTGTCGCGTCGTGCTGGTCAATGAACTGATTTGGATATGCGCTTTCCTTCGTTGGCCGGGTGGGGGCGCCCGCCTATCGTCGCGGCTCCCGCTGGCCCTGCGCCTTGGCGATGTGCAAGGGCACCTGCAGACCAGCGCCTCATCCACCAGAAATACCTCATCAATCAATCACCATGCGACTGAAATTTTCATCCCTCACTGGTTTCATTGCGGCCACAGCACTGGCGCTCGTGGGCATGACCGCCAAGGCCGACCAGCTGGACGACATCAAGAAAAAGGGTGAGATCGTCTTCGGCGTTCTGGGCACCGACGAGCCCAACAGCTTCGTGGACCCCAAGACCCGCGGCTTCATCGGCTACGAGATCGACATCGCCACCGCGGTGGCCAAGAAGCTGGGCGTCAGGCCCGTGTTCAAGCAACTGGCCGTCGCGGCGCGCATCCCCGAGCTGCAGCAGGGCCACGTGGACGTGCTGGCCGCATCCCTCACGCACAACAAGGAGCGCGAGGCGCAGATCGACTTCGGTCTGACCCACTTCGTCACCGGCTCCAAGGTGCTGGTCAAGAAGAGCAGCGGCATCCAGAACGTGGCCGACCTGGCCGGCAAGAAGGTGCTGACCGTGAAGGGCGGCACGCAGGAGCCCAACCTGCTGCGCGCCGTGCCGACTGCCGAGGTCGTGACCTTCGAGAACACCCAGCAGGCCTTCCAGGCGCTGCAGCAGGGCAAGGGCATTGCCTACGTCAACGACGAGTCGTCGCTGTACAACGACGTGGCCAAGCTGGGCGCCAAGGGCGGCGACTACCTGATCCTTCCGCAGAACCTGAACGTCGAGCCGCTGGCCCTGGGCATCCGCAAGGGTGAAACCGCGCTGAAGAAGGCCATCGACGACACGCTGCGCGGCCTTGAAGCCTCGGGCGACGCCGAGAAGCTGTACGAAAAGTGGTGGGGCGCCCAGAGCAAGCTCAAGTTCGCCAAGCGCACGTTCCGCTTCGAATCGGACAAGGTGGACGGCTGAGCGCTGCACGCTGGTCCCCTGATCGCTGCTGCTTATCGCTGAAGGCCCAAAGGACGGCCTGCCTTTTCACACGGAGGCAGGCCGCCGCTTTTTGTTGTATGCCCACTTTCGACTTTTCGCTGCTGCTGGCAGGCCCCTACCACGCCATGCTCTGGGCGGGCCTGCGCCTGTCGCTGACCCTGCTGGCCGTCACGCTGCCGCTGGCCCTGGTACTGGGACTGCTGGTGGCCGTGCTGCGCCTGTCGCCGCTGGCACCCTTGCGCTGGACCGGCTTCCTGTTCGTGGAGTCGCAGCGCAACATCCCGCTGCTCGCCCACATGTTGTTCTGGTACTTCGGTGCGCCCGAGCTCCTTCCGGACTCTGCCAAGGAATGGCTCTACCAGCACAACATCGAGGCCATCGCGGCCGTGGTGTCGCTGAGCCTGTATGCCGGCGCCTTCATGGCCGAGGACATCCGCAGCGGTATCCGGTCCGTGCCCACGGTGCAGCTGGAAGCAGCACGTGCACTGGGCCTGGGGTTCGTGGCGGCCATGCGGCTCGTGGTGCTGCCGCAGGCCGTGCGCACCAGCGTGCCGCCGCTGGTGTCGCAAACCCTCAACCTGTGGAAGGACACCAGCATCGCCACCGTGATCGGCACGGCCGAACTCATGTACCAGGCCGCCAAGGTGGAGAGCGCCACCTTCAAGAGCTTCGAGGCGTTCACCTTCGCCACGGTCAGCTACCTCGGCATCTCGCTGGCCATCACCGCCCTCGCAGCGTGGTACCAGCACCGGTACCCGCCGCGCTCGGCATGACAGGAGGCACACGTCCATGAGTTTTCTCGAGATGCTCGATGCCTACTGGCTCTTCTTCCTCATCGGCCAGTACCCCGACGGGCCGCTGGGCGGCCTGGCGCTGACGCTGCTCCTGGCGTCGTCCGCCCTGCTGCTGGCCATCCCCGCGGGGCTGCTGCTGGGCCTGGCCCGGGTCAGCCCCTGGGCCTGGCTGCGCTGGCCCGTGAGCGCGCTGGTGTTCGTGGTGCGCGGCACGCCGCTGTTGATGGTGATTTTCTGGGCCTACTTCTTCCTGCCCAGCATCACCGGGCACAAGACCGGCCAGTTCACCACCATGCTGATCGCCCTTGTGGTGTTCGACGCCGCCTACCTGGCGGAGATCGTGCGCGCCGGCATTCGCGGCCTGCCCCGGGGGCAGATGGAATGCGCGCGCTCGCTGGGCCTGCCGTACCTGGCGTCCATGCGCCTGGTGGTCCTGCCCCAGGCACTGCGCAACATGCTGCCGTCCCTCGTTAACCAGTTCGTCTCCACCATCAAGGCCACGTCGCTGGGCTACATCATCGGCCTGGCCGAGGTGTCGTTCATCGCATCGCAGATCAACACGCTCGTGTTCACGCTGCCCACGCAGGTCTACCTGGTGCTGGGGTTCACCTATTTCGTTCTGTGTTTCGGCCTGACGCGCTTCGCGGTATGGCTGGAGCGCCGGCTCGCACGGCGCCCTGCGCGCCAGATGCCTCTCCACGCCCCCGCTGCGGGGGCCGCACCATGATTACCTTCGACAACGTCAACAAGTGGTACGGCGACTACCACGCGCTTGCAGACATCACCGAGACCGTCGCCGCCGGCGAAGTCGTGGTCGTGTGCGGGCCGTCGGGCTCGGGCAAGTCCACGCTGATCCGCACCATCAACCGGCTGGAGCCCATCGACAAAGGCCGCATCACCGTCAACGGGCAGGACATCCACGCACCCAAGCTGAACCTGAATGTGCTGCGCGCAGGCATCGGCTTCGTCTTTCAGCAGTTCAACCTGTTCCCGCACCTGACGGCGCTGGACAACTGCACGCTGGCGCCGGTCCATCTTCGCAGGGGGTCGCCCGACCAGGCCCGCCAGCGCGCGCTGGCCCTGCTGGACCGCGTGGGCCTGGCGCACAAGGCCAACGCCCACGCCGCCGAGCTGTCGGGCGGCCAGCAGCAGCGCGTGGCGATTGCCCGCGCGCTCACCATGGAGCCCCGCATCATGCTGTTCGACGAGCCCACGAGCGCGCTCGACCCCGAGATGGTGGGCGAGGTGCTGTCGGTGATGCGCGACCTGGCGCGAGACGGCATGACCATGGTGTGCGTCACGCACGAAATGGGCTTTGCGCGCGAGGTGGCCGACCGCATCTGGTTCATGGACGCGGGGCGCGTGCTGGAGCGCGCCAGCCCCCAGGCGTTCTTCGACAGCCCGCAGCACCCGCGCGCGCGGCAGTTTCTGTCGGACATCCGGGCGCCGCTGCCTGACGCGGCCACCTGACGCCGCCGCCTGACGCCGCCGCCTGACCCTTGGCCGGATGCAGGCGTTGTGAAAAAATAGACCTCCAGCGTCGCCGACTTTGCATATGCGCAGAACAAGTGCGCCCGGCGGGCAGCGCTTGCGCTATAAATAGCGCACCTCATCCATCTTTGTGTGAAAGCATCCATGAACCGCGCAGAACTCGTTGATATCCTGGCTTCCAAGAATGATCTGTCCAAGGTTGCGGCCAACGCCGTGCTGGAGACGCTGATCGAGACCGTCCAGACGGCCGTCAAGAAGGGCGACACCGTCCAGCTGGTGGGCTTTGGCACCTTCAAGTCCGCCAAGCGGGCCGCCCGCACAGGCAAGAACCCCTCCACGGGCGCCGCCCTGAAGATCCCTGCCACTACCGTGCCCAAGTTCGTCGCTGGTGCCAAGTTCAAGGCCGCTGTCGATCCCAAGGCCGCCAAGCGCAAGGCGGCCAAGTAAGCAGGCCCCGCCGCTTCGGCACAACCGCCTCAGGCTTCGGCCTCGGGCGGTTTTTTCTTTGCGCGGCCAGGGTGGGCGGCGCCGCCCATATGGCGCTTTGCAGCTAAGCATGTGACAAATCGGTCGTTCTCCTGAGAGCAGCAGGGCCAGACAATCGCGCCTCCACCGCTCCTGTCCACGACCGCCATCACCATGCACGCCGCCGCAGCCCCCTTCAAGTCCCTCGTCGTGTTGTGGCTCGCCGCGTGGGCAAGCTGTGCCGCGCTGGCGCAGCCAGCGCCCGCCACGCCCTTCCCCACCAAGACGGTGCGCGTCACCGTGCACAACTCGCCCGGCAGTGCGCCCGACGTGCTGGCGCGCTACCTGTCCCAGCGCCTGTCCGAGCAATGGAAGCACGCGGTGGTGGTGGACAACCGCGGCGCCGCCGGCGGCATCGTGGCGGCCGATGCGCTGGCCAAGGCACCGGCGGACGGCCACACCCTGCTGGTGGGTGGTGACGGCCCCATCACCATCCTGCCCAACCTGCAGAGCAACCTGCCCTACAACGCGCAGCGCGACCTGGTTCCGGTGGTCTCGCTCGGCCATGTGGACTTCGTGCTGGTGGCCAACCCCAAGACGGGGTTTCGCAGCCTGGGCGACTTCGTGCGCGCCGCCAAAGCCCAGCCGGGCCGCTACAGCTACGCCTCGGCCGGCAACGGCAGCGCCCTGCAGTTCAGCATGGAGATGCTCAAGCAGCAGGCCGGCTTCTTCGCCACGCACATCCCCTACCGCGGCGGCCCCATGGGCCTGCAGGACGTGATTGCCGGCCAGGTCGAAGTGATGTTCATCGCCCTGGGCCCCGCACTGCCGCACATCCGCAGCGGCAGGCTGACGCCACTGGGCACCACCGGCGACAAGCGCAACGCCCTGCTGCCGGACGTGCCCGCCATTGCGGAGACCTATGCGGGCTACGGCTCAGGCACCTGGTTTGGCCTCTTCGCGCCCGCCAACACACCGCAGCCGGTGCTGGACACCATTGCCGCGGACGTGGGGCGCATCGTGCAGACGCCTGCGGCGCGCGCTGAACTGTCCGCCCAGGGCATCGACGCCACGGGCTACCCGCAGCTGCAGTTCCAGCGCCAGGTGACTGCCGAGTTCGTGCGCTACGGCCAGATCGTGAAGACCGCCGGCATCAAGATCGAATAGATCCAGTCCATCGAGCGGGTCCGTCCATCGCACACCAAGCCGCCGTTGCCGCGCATCGTCAACGAGGCGCAAGGGCCGGGCCGGCATGCGCAGCCGCTCGTGCAAGGCCTCGATCCCGCACAATGGCGGGCCATCAACAGCCGCCCTGCCCTCCGCATTCCGGGAGCTGCCGGGCAGATCCATCAAGGAGCATCCCCATGAGAGAGCAGAGAGTCGCCGTGGTCACCGGAGCAGGTTCCGGAGTCGGCAAAGCCGTCGCGCTGGCCCTGGCCGGTGATGGGTACAGCGTGGTGCTTGCAGGGCGGCGCAGCGCACTCCTGGATGAAGTGGTGGCACTGGCCCAGGCGCAATCGGGCGCGGGCGACCGCATGCTGAGCGTGCCCACCGACGTCGCGGACGCTGCGGCGGTCGAACGGCTCTTCGCTCAGGCGGTGTCCAGATTCGGCCGCGTGGACTTGCTGTTCAACAATGCGGGCCGCGGCAACCCGCCGGGGTCCTTTCTGGACTGGACGCCCCAGCAGTGGCGCGATGTGGTGGACGTGAATCTGAACGGCATGTTCTACTGCCTGCAGCAGGCCTTTCGGGTCATGCGCGACCAGTCTCCGCAGGGAGGCAGGGTCATCAACAACGGGTCGATCTCGGCCCACACGCCGCGTCCCAACTCTGCAGCCTACACATCGACCAAACACGCCGTCATGGGCCTGACCAAGACGGCGTCGCTGGACGGGCGCCAGTACAACATCGCGGTGGGGCAGATCGACATCGGCAACGCCATGACGGACCTGGCGTCGCGCATGGCCAAAGGCGTGCCGCAGGCCAACGGCGAGATCGCGGTCGAGCCCTTGATGGACGTCAACATCGTCGCCCAGTCGGTGCTGTACATGGCCAACCTGCCGCTGGAAGCCAACGTGCTGTTCCATACCGTGATGGCTACCAAGATGCCGTTCGTCGGCCGCGGTTGATGTTGCTGAACGAATAGTTCGCCCGGGCCTCTTGAGCAGTCGCGGGGGTAGAGGGTGTCGAGCGGGTCACTGGGCCTTCAGATTCCGCTCCGCGGAGAATCCTCCATCGTTCAATCGTTCAATCGTTCAGGCCATCATGTGCCGGATACCTGCAGCACCATTGCGTGCAGTGAGCCCAGCGTGCCCTGCCGCTCGCGCTCGGACGCTTCCTGGTCACGCTGCTGGCGCTTCAGCTCCTTGATGAGCGGCAGCAGGTCCTTGTGGCTCGACTGCTGGCCTGGCGTGGTCTGGGTATCCACGATCTGGTTGTTCTCGACCTTGATCATGTGCAGCGATTGCGATGCCTGGTGCGACAGCGTGGCCAGCACGGGCTCGCCTTCGTCATAGGCCAGGCGCATTTCGGTGGTGCTGCTGTCTTCCACCGTGTTGTAAAGATAGTTTTGCGATGCGGAGGTGGAGTCGAACTTGGGCGCTGCCGACGTCAGCAGCGACTGGTGGTAAGCGGCCGAAAGCTTCGACGCCTGCGTTTGCGTGACAGTCCGGCTGCCTCGGTTGCTGCCCGTGATGTCCGTGGACTGGTTCAGCGTGTACTGAAAGCTGTCCCGCTCCTGGGTGCGCCTTGGGTTGGTGGCCCGGGTGGTGGCTGCGATGCTCGCGCTGAAATCTGCCAGGCCCGTCATGAGGCTTTGGTCTTCCGCATCGAACGCAGCCCCATCGATGCGCAGCGGGATACTGCCAGGCTTCATGCCCAGGCCGTTGCCGTCACCGCCTTGCTGCGCGTAGCTCGCGTGCATGGCAGAAAAGGTGGACTTGAACAGGTCCACCAAGGCCGGGTTGGCCCGGCCACGTTCCGCGGCGTGGTCGATGCGCGCGAGATACTGCGCCACCGCTTTGTCCTTCTGGGCTGCGCTGCCCCACTGTGCAGGTTGCCGAAGGTCGGTGCTCATCTTCACGACGCCTTCCCGGGTCTTGATGTCGACCTCGCGGCGGCTGGCATCCAGCCGCAGGTCGGCGCCCAGTTGCAGCACCCGTTTGCCTTCATCGTCCCGGCCATAGTGCTCGAACTTCAGATCGACCCGCGCGAGCACCTTGCTGTCGAACTTGAGCAGTTCTTCCAGATCGAGCCGCGGCTCGTCGCCTGCCAGGCCCTGCACGGCCTTGTCGAACCCCGCGGCCAAGGCCTTCAAGGCATCGCGCTCCTGGGCCGTGAGTTCTCCCTCGACCTCGATCGCCACCGACATGCCGGACCCGGTAGCGCTGTATTCACGCTGGTCCGTGATGGACAAGCGCACTGTGGCACCCGACTGGGTCTGGATGGTGAGCTCCGCACTGGCACTGGGTCGGCTTTTGAAGGCCCACAGTGCGTCAGAGGCCTTGCGCTGAATCTGATCGGGCGAGTAAGCGGCGCCGACGTTCACGATGGTCTGGCGGTAGCTTGTGCCGGTGGTGCCTACCTGCTCGAGCAGTGCGGCCCCCAGCCCTGCCAGCCGGCCTTGCTCGGTCGTTCCGCTGGCATTGCGGCCCATGACCTGGGCCAGCGCGTCGTCGGGCCGTTGCTCCCACACCTGCATCTGCCCGCCGCGGGTCTGCACGCTCAGCAGCGCTTCATACGTCGCCTGGGCCGTCTCCAGACTGCCTGGCATCTGCGTGACGTGCAGGAATCGGAGATCGGTCCCTGCCGCAGAGTTGGCGGCAAAGGCGGGCACGATGCTGCTGGGTGTGTAGACGGTGACGGCGGGTGATGCGGCCGCTGCCAAGGGCGCCACTGTGCCGCCGCCCACTGGCTGGGAGGCCCCTGCCGTGTTCAGGGAGACGCCTTGGGCGAGGGCCGGCGAGACAACGGTGGGGGTGGCAAGACCTACAGCACTCATCTTGGATTCTTCTCCTCCGTGTTATCCATAGGATATCGGCAGAAACTGCGAGAACTGAAATCAAATCCATCGGATGGGGCGTGTGGCCTCATCCAGTGCCAGCGGTGCAGCGACGCACCGCAAACCCACGCATGCACCAGGCATGCGTAGCGCTGACGGCATGCGGTGGCGTGCGCCTACAGAGGCGCCCCTGCCATCTCTCGACCATGGGTCTTGCTTTATCAACCCCCACAGGAGTTCTCTCATGCCTACCAGCCAACGCCAGAAAGACGTGTGCGACCTGCTTGATGCCGATCACAAGGCCGTCAAGAAGATGTTCAAAGAGTTTGACTCACTGTCCGAATCCAAGGCCCGCGGCGCCGCCCAATCGCGCCTGGACCTCGCCCGCGAGATTTGTGTGGAACTGACCGTCCACGCCCAGGTGGAAGAAGAAATTTTCTACCCCGCAGTGCGCAATGCGATCAAGGAAACCGACCTGATCGCTGAAGCCGAGGTGGAGCACCAGACCGCCAAAGACCTGATTGCACAAATCCAGGCTGCCGAGACGGCAGACGAAGAGTTCAACGCCAAGGTCAAGGTGCTGGGCGAGTACATCGACCACCACGTCAAGGAAGAGCGCAACGAGATGTTCCCCAAGGCCCGTGCAGCCAAGAAGCTGGACCTCGTGGCGATGCGCGATGTGGTCGAGGCCCGCAAGCAGGAACTCATGGACGAGCAGGCTGCCGTGGCCTGACGCCCCGCGGCCGTACAGGCCGCACCGGCCGCGCTGGTCACCACTGGCGCCCCGCATGACCAACAGCCCGCCCCGTGCGGGCTGTTGTGTTTGGATACTCCCGCCGTCGGGTGCAATTCAGGCGGCTTCGCGCACCGCCACACACACTTCACCGCGGCCCTGGGACTTGGCCTGGTAGCAGGCCGCGTCGGCTGCAGCGATCCATTCATCCACCGAAGCGGTTCCCTGGAGCAGGCTGGCCACGCCCATGCTCGCCCCCACCACAAATGTCTGCCGGCCCCGGGTCAACCGGATGGCTGCCACCGCCGCCCGCACCGCCTGCGCGATCTCCACGGCCGACTCCGGAGGGCAATGCTCCAGCAGCAGGGCGAACTCATCACCACCGATGCGGGCCACCAAGTCGCTGCCGCGCACCGACGCAGAGATCGCCTGGGCCACGGCATGGAGCATGGCATCGCCCGCCGCATGCCCCCCTTCATCGTTGACCGGCTTGAAATGGTCGAGGTCCATGAAAACGATGGCGGCCGGAATGGAGTGCGGTGAGCGGTCTATCAACGATCTGGCGCGTTGCTCGAACTCGCGCCGGTTGGCCAGCCCCGTCAGCGGGTCGTGGCCTGCAGACCACTCCAGTTGGTCGTGTGCAACCTTCTGTTCACTGATGTCTGTAATGGTCCAGATGGTTCCAGCGGCAGCGTCCGTCACGTCCACCGAACTGCTTCGCAGCTGCGCCCAGAAGTGGGAGCCATCGGAGCGCAGCAGCTTCCAGTCCCCCGCATAGGTCCGGCCCCTGGCGAAGGCCTCCAGCACCCGCGGGCGAATGCTCGCAAAGTCTTCGGACGAGGCAAAGATCTGGCTGGGGTGCGAGCTGCGCAAAGTCGATTCGCTGTGTCCCAGGAGCCTGCAGAACTCGGTACTCACCAGCTCGACCCGCTCGTTGCGCACAAAGGCGATGCCGGTGGGCGACGCAGCCAGTACCGACACCAGGCGGCTCAGCAAGTCCTTGTTGGCAGCCTCCAGCTTGTCGCGGCTGATGCTGACCTCTTTCAGTACGCTGCCCAACCGCCCGATTTCGCCCCCGGCCTCGGGCCAGCCCTGGCCGGCAGGCACCTCGGCGCCAAATAGCTGCTGCGCCCGCCGCTCGAGCAGCCGCAGGGGGTGCAAAAGCCAGGACAGCAATGCGAATGTGAGCAGGGACACCACGACGATGAGACCCGTTGCCCAGGCCAGTGCCTCCTTGCGTGCGGCGTTCAGCGGTGCCAGCAACTCACTTTGCGGGCGAAAGCGCCAGACCATCCAATCGGCCCCCGGCACGCCCGCTGCGCTCACGACATCGCCCGCCTGCTGCAGCTGGAGTCCCGCTGGCTCCACCGGGCTGCCCTGGCTCAGCCATACGCGGTAGGCATCCGCCAGCCTGGGTTCGTCCGTGAGAGAACGCGTGAGAAGCTGCACGTCGGGATGCGCCAGCACACTGCCTTTGGCATCGGTGACGACGGTGAGCGCCTCCCCGTCCAGGTCCCGCGCCTCCACCAGGTGGGACAGGAGACGCCGCTCCGACAGGTTGAGCGCGCCTGCCAGTACTGCATGCAGACGGCTGGCGTCGTACAGGGGCTGCGTCAGCACCACCACGGGCAGCCCGGACACCCGGCTGGGCACGGGGTCTGAAACGATGGGCCGCCGCTCTGCCAACGTGCGCTGAAAGTACGGGCGGTCGGCAATGGACAGCTCCGGCCTTTGCACCCCCTTGTCATCCAGGTAGAAGGCCACTTGCCCACCAGGCCGGGCGATGAAGATGTTCGAGAACAGGCTGCGAAACACAGGTTTGCCCTCGAAAAACTCGCTGAGTGCAGCGTCGCTCGCCAGCGCCGAGGCAGGAAGCTGCGCCGCGACGATGCCCAGAGCCTTCTGCAGATCGACCACGTTGCGCGACAGCAGGTTGGCGGTGCGAATGACCTCGGCCAACTCACGCTGCCGCTGGTCGTCCAGCGTGTCGTGTCCTGCACGCTGAACCAGCACGAAGGCGATCAAGCCGATACCTGCAGCCAAGACGGCGATCGTGCCCAGCGTGACCCTTGCGCGCAAAGAACTGAGCCATCCGGGAAAGAGACCAAATCCCATGAAGCCACCACCCATGCATGTGAAGATGGAACTGCTGGGCGGATTCCACGAACCCCAGCAGGAGCGAGGTACCTGGCCGTCCACTGTCATCGAGTGTGACGACAAATGAGGCCGCGTATGTCAGTCGACTTCCGCAATGCGGCTGCAGGGCCTGCGCCGCCCTGCACGCCCCTGCACCTGTGCGCACCCGTTAGGCCCGGCAACCCGGTGGTGTGCCCTATGCCAGTCTGGCCACCGATGGTGCGGATTGCAGACCGAACGCCTCGGAGAACTCGCAGGCCGACACC
The DNA here is from genome assembly GCF_964253015.1 of Acidovorax sp. LjRoot194. Taxonomy (NCBI): domain Bacteria; kingdom Pseudomonadati; phylum Pseudomonadota; class Betaproteobacteria; order Burkholderiales; family Comamonadaceae; genus Acidovorax; species Acidovorax sp. LjRoot194. The sequence goes on from NZ_CAXUQB020000001.1 coordinate 4,911,772, forward strand.
GGGCGGCTGAACAGATAGCCCTGCCCTTCCTCGCACGCAACGCTCTTCAGATAGTCGCGCTGCGCCTCGGTCTCTATGCCTTCAGCCACCGTTTCAAGACCGAAGCCGCGCGCCATGTCCAGGATGGCGCGAACCACGGCCCGGTCACGCTCGGAGTCGGGTGCATTCTGGACAAACGACCGGTCGATTTTCAAGCGGCTCAGCGGATACTTCTTGAGCAGGCTGAGCGACGCGTAGCCGGTGCCGAAGTCGTCAAACGCGATGCTGACACCCATGTCCCGGAGCTTTTGCAACACGCCGAGCACGAGATCGTCCTCATCCAGCACGATGTTTTCCGTGATCTCAAGCTCCAGGGCGTCTGGTGGCAGGCCGTGCCTCTGGAGTGTGGCCGCCACTTCCCGCACCATGTCGTTCGCCCGGAATTGGGCACCGAACAGGTTCACACCCATGCGAAATGGGGTCGCGCCATTGCGGCGCCACAGCGCTGCCTGCGCACACGCTTCGTCCAGCACCCAGAAGCCCACCATCGCGGCGAGCGGACCGGTCTCGAGCGCGGGCAAAAAGGCCGCGGGCGATAGCAAGCCCCGCTGCGGATGCTGCCAGCGAATCAGCGCCTCGGCGCCGCGCAGCGAACCATCGCTCAGCTTGACCTGCGGCTGGTAGAACAACACGAATTCGCCTTCGCTGACGGCGCGGTGCAGTTCAATGCTGTACAGCCTGCGCGCCGCAGCCTCCATGCGCAGGTCGGCCACATAGGCATAGACCTGACTGCGCCCGAAGCTCTTGGCCTTGAACAGCGCGAGGTCTGCGTTGCTGAAAAGCTCCAGTGCCTCGTGCGCATCCTGAGGGGCGGTTGCCAAACCGCAGCACACGGTGATGTGGATGTCTTGCCCGTTCACGGTGATGGGGTCGGCCAGGCTATCGACAATCCTCCGGGCCACCGCCATCGACTCTGCATGGCTGGGGGCGGCCGGAATGAGCACCGCGAACTCGTCGCCGCCGGTGCGCGCCACCGTGGACAGCGAAGACGCAGACTCGACCAGCCTGCGTGCTGCCTCGCGCAGCACCGCGTCGCCCACCGCAGGCCCGAGGGTATCGTTCACCTCCTTGAACCCGTCGATGTCGATGATCAGCAAGGCCGCCCCGGCGGCCTCGGTCACCGCCTCTTCCATGCGCCGATACAAGGTTGCGCGGTTGACCAGCGCGGTGAGCAGGTCGGTGGTGGCCAGCCTTCGCAGCTCTGCCGACTGTGCGTGGCGGTCCGAGAGATCCTGCAGGTGCGCGTGGAAGGTCAGCTTGCCCTGGTCGATCCAGCAAAAAAGAGCGACGCCCAGTGGAAACTCGGAGCCATCCTTGCGCAGGCCCTCCAAGCCTTCGGGCACCACCAATCCATCCGCAGTACCGGCCACTGCCGCGTTGGCCACGAGCTGCGCCACGGCGTCGCGGTGGTCATCGGCCAGAAAGCTCAAGACCATGCGCCCGGGGCCATCGGCCGGCATGTACCCGAAGATGGCGGCTGCGGCCTTGTTCCAGGCCATGACACGCAGGCTCTCGTCGAACCAGACCACCGCCGTGGGCGATGCGCGTGCGCCGTCGTCGAAGGGCCGCTTGGCCCGCTCCGTGGAGTGCTCCAGCCTGCGCAACTCAAGGCGGTCGCAGGCCATCTGCGCAAGGTCCGAGAGGCGAGCGCGGTCGTCGTCGGAGAAGTCGAAGTGGGGGACGCTGTCGAGTACGCACAGCGCGCCGAGCGGCAGCCCGCCGGGAGAATACAGCGGCACACCCGCATAGAAGCGTACGCCGGAAAACCCGGTGACCAGCGGGTTGTCATAAAAACGCGCATCGCGCGTGGCGTCCGGCACCACCATGACTTCGTTCTTGGCGATGGCATGCGCGCAAAACGACACGTCTCGCCGCATGTCCACCCGCTGGCCTTCAAAGCCCGTGCTGGCTGCAAAGAACACGTGGTCGTCGCCCACCAGGTTGACCGCTGCGACCGGCATGCCAAACACCTTGGCGGCTATCTGCACGACCGAGTCAAGGCTCGGCAGGGGGCGGTCACCGTGAAGTCCGTAGTCGGAAAGCGCCTGAAGGCGCTCAGCCTCTGACTCAAGAGCGGGGGGGCACTTCACTACCAAGTCCTCCAAATTAGATGCTGCCCTGCTTGCTCGGCAAAACTGACTGAAAAGCCCTGCAGGATCGACGCTCAAAATGTCGCCAAATCCATGCGGGCTTGCAAGTTTTCATTGGCATAACGTGACTGAGACGGTGCCGAATGCGCGTGTGGATGCCGTCCGGAGCCGTCTGAACGTTACATGTCGCTGCATTCGCACCGAAACCCTGTAGGACAAATTCCCGCAAACGTTTGCAACCGGACAGAAGGAGTTGATCCTGGTGCGTGCCAGTCGCGCAAAGATCAGCATCCACGTCACGCGCTGTAGAGCCCCACAACGCAAAAAAGCCCGCAACGTGCGGGCTTTTTTGGCTCGGTACTAACAGCAGTGTTTTGACAGTGCTTATGGATGGGCTCGGTGGCATGACTTGAGAACAGAGCCACCCTTGGAGTGACTGCAAGCGCAATGTGCAGTGGATTCCATGGTGGTGACACCAATGGTTTACGACCACCGTGACAACGCTACCGCTTCTTGTCGTCCACCTCGCCCAGCACCTGTTGACCTGCGCGTGAAGAAGGCTTCGGGTCGGGCCGCTGCTCGATCGCGCCCACCCGATGCCCGGATGCGGTGACCTTGTCCATGGGGCCCACCACAGGTTGTTCGCCGCCTGGGCGGTTGGAATAGGTGTCTACCACCGTCGCATCGGCATCTTTCATGCCGTATTGGTTGTAGTCGGGTGGCTGCTTTTTGTCGGTCATGACTTTCTCCTGATTGCTGTGAAACGCCGAAAAGAACACTTTGGGCGAAGCGTTGACAACCCAGTGTGGAAAGCAGCGACAACCCGTGGTGTGGGGCGGTGGGCGCGACTTGTGTAGGAGCGCACCGGCGCCGCACGCTGCGCCCGTACCGCAGGGTTTGCGCAGTCAGCCGGTGGAACACGACAACCATGCTTGTCCATCAACATGGTGGACGTTCTGACTGGCTATCGTTACCAGCGCCGGTACCCACTTTGCGTGGGAAGCGCTATGGGACCGGGCTAGCGAGCCTGACTGTCAGACGTATAGGCCCGTTCCTACAAACCCGTGGACCCATGCCGCCCACCATGGTTCTACAGAGCGAACCCATGGCTTGGCGCTCATCGCATTCTTAGGGCAACCATGAACACATCTCTCCCCAACCAATGGGGATCGAATCTCCAAAGGGCTCAAACGCACCAGCCGAACTGGGACAGCTACGTCGTTACCAAGGTCAAGCACGTGCGTGCCGCAATGCTCTCGGGCATCGACACCTTCAACGCCGAAGGATTCACGATTCCGATGGCCACCGGCTTCATCGAGCTGTCCGGCATGCGTGCGGGAGCATTCCGCACATTTTTGAAGATCGGCTTTGCAGAGTCCCACCGGACAGCGCTGCCGTCCTTCGAGCTGGTCGACAACTCCGCCATCGGGACCCTCATCCTTCCGGCGCACTGCTTCGGCTCTGCGCTGCAGCTGGCCAACAGCCCCACGGCGCACTTTCGGATTGGAGGAGACGGCAGGCACAACGCGATGGCGACCGATGTCGCGCTGCTCAGTGCTGCGTTGACGCAAACGAGTGATGTGCCGGAAGGGATCGAGATCGGCTTTGCCAATACCCGTTGAGGCGGGATGTCCGCAGACCGGCGCTGCCGTTTGGGCCAAGCACAGGGGTTAAGCGCCACGCGCCATCGACCGATGGCTCTGACGCCCCACTGAACTGTGCTGATTACCGCGGACCCATTTGCCCTGCCGACTGAGGCATAGCGTGTCAGTCCACTACCAGCGTCTAAAGCTCCATAAGCCTGCCAACACACACCATGCCAGCTCCGACGCCCCCTGCATCCCCGACACCTCAGCCGCAATGGGTTGACCCCGCTGCCTTGGTGGACGTGGGCCGCTGGTTGCAGTCTCAGCGCTATCAATTCATTACGCCTACGCCCGCCACACATGCCCTGGTGCTGGGCCGCCGCACCGATGCCACAGCATCCGATCTGCGGGACATCTTCGGGTGGAACCTGCCGTTTGCCGAAAGCTTGTTACCCACAGAGTGGATGGCCAAGCTGCAGCGTAGCGGGCTGGTGCAGGCATGGGGCGCCGGTCTTCAGCGCGCCACGGTCCGGTTCTCCACGTTTGGCTCCCTCCTCTTTCCCCACTCTTCGTTTCCCACGACCCAGAACGAGTCCGTGTTCTTCGGCCCGGACACGTATCGGTTCGCCGGACTGATCCGCCGCCAACTGAGCCTGCGCCCGCTGCAGGGCAGGTCGCGCGTGTTGGACATGGGCTGCGGCTCTGGCGCAGGCGGACTGGTGGCAGCCATCCACGACCGCACCGTCAGTCCGCAACTGGTGCTGGCGGACATCAGCCCTTTGGCTTTGCGCTTTGCACAAGCCAGTGCGGAACTGGCGAACGTTCCCCATGTGGGCTTCAGCCAGGGCGACCTGTTCAACAGCGTGGCCGGAGATTTCGATCTGGTCGTGGCCAACCCGCCGTATCTGAACGACGGCGCTCAGCGGCTGTACCGCCACGGCGGCGGGCGGTGGGGCGAGGCGCTGTCGATCCGAATCCTGCGCGAGGGTTATCCACGCCTGGCGCCTGGCGGTCGCCTGGTGCTGTACACGGGCTCTTCGATCTCACAGGGGGGGGACCACCTGCTGCAGGCGGCCGAGGCAGAGCTCGCTGCATACCCCTGCAGGTGGAGCTACGAGGAGATCGACCCGGACGTGTTCGGCGACGAGTTGCAAAACCCGGCGTATGCCGACATAGACCGTATCGCTGCCGTCGGCCTGGTGGTGCAAAAGCCATGAGATTCCTGGGCATTGGCGACACCAATGACCTGGCGGCCATGTACCACGGCCTCGCCCAAAGGGGACACGACGTGCGCGTATTCGTGCGGGACCCTGATTACAGCGACGTGTTCGCAGGCATGCTGGACTTCACGTCCGACTGGCAGAAAGAACTGGGCTGGCTGCGGGAAGCGGGGGACGACGGCATAGCGCTTTTTGAATCCGCCAGCGACGGCGCCACGCAGGATGCACTGCGCCGTGATGGGTTCCATGTCGTCGGCGGCAGCGCGTTCGGTGACCGGCTGGAGGCCGACCGCGCGTTCGGACAGTCTGCGCTGCGCTCCATCGGCCTGCGCACCGCCGCCAGCCATCCATTTGCCGACTATGAGGCGGCCAGTACCTTCGTCAGGAACCACCCTGCGCGCTACGTCCTCAAGCTCAATGGCGCCGACGCCCTGCGCACGCGCAACTTCGTGGGGTCGACCCCGGATGGCGTTGACGTGCTCGCGCTGCTGGCGCACTACGGTCGGTCGCAAACACCAAAGTCGGCCGAGCAGCCGGGCGGCAGTGCTGGCGATCGAGATGGTTTCATACTGATGGACTACCTTCAGGGTGTGGAGGTGGGCGTCGGCGCGTACTTCGACGGGCAGTCTTTTCTGAGCCCGGCATGCATCGATTTCGAGCACAAGCGGTTCTTCCCTGGCGACCTGGGTGAGCTGACGGGTGAGATGGGAACCATCGTGTCCTACCGCCTGTCGCAGCGCCTGTTCGACACCGTGTTGGCCCCGTTAGCCGACATGCTGCGGGACGGTGGCTATTGCGGATACATCAATGTCAACCTGATTGCGAACGAAGACGGTTTGTGGCCGCTGGAGTTCACCAGCCGCTTCGGCTACCCGGGCTTTGCGATCTGCGAGGCACTGCACGTCGACCCGTGGGAAAGCATTTTCTCCACCATGGTCCACCAAAGCGGGATGCACTTTCGCACCCATCCTGGATTTGCCGCGGGCGTGGTACTGACGGTGCCACCGTTTCCCTACCGCTACGGATATGCCGAGTTGTCCAAGGGCTTGCCGATCCACCTGCGCGACACCTTGTCGCAAGCTGATCGCAGCGCACTGCATTTTGCCGAAGTGGCGCTGCAAGGCGAACAGCTCATCACCAGCGGCGTCACTGGATACCTGGGCGTAGCCACGGGAGTGGGCCCAACGCCGGGCACTGCCAACGCGCAGGCACTGCAGGTGGCGCAGGGCGTGGTGGTGCCCAACCTGCGTTACCGAACGGACGTCGGAGAACGCCTGGAGCACGGCGGCGAGTGGGATTTGCTGCACCGCCTGGGCTGGCTGGAGTGACAGCGGCGCGGCTGTAGGGCCGCATTCATCGCCGTAGGAGAGTGCCCACGCGCGGAAGGCGTCTGGCCCGATGCAGCAGGCGTCGGCGCACGGCGATGCTGAAGATCTCACATTCTTCTGCACTCCTCTGCACACCTCATGTCCGCCATCCTGAAGGAACTTGCCGATCGCCCCGCCCGGCCCATGGCCACGCCGTTGGCGTTGACTCCCAGCCAAGGTCGCGACGAGCACAGCGGCTTCTGCCACCCGTTGTACGAACGGCTGGCCGACGGAATTCCCGCGGCCAAAGACATCCAGGAAGCGGCCGACTTTCTCGCCCAGGCCATCGACCGCGCAGGCACCCAGGTCGATGACCTTCCTGCCGATCCAGCGGACCTCACCACCTGGATGACCACCAACGTGGAGCGGGTGCACGCCCAGTACCAGTCCTACCTGCAGTCGCGCAAGGACGGAGCAGCCCGTCGCTACTTCAGCAATCGGGCGCATGCACTGTACTTTCTGCGGCAGGTGTCGCCCACCAAGTTGGTCGACGGTGCCTGGCTCTACGGCGTGTGCGCCCATACGGGCAACCCACGCCTGTCCAACCTGGTCACCACGTACCTGGAAGAGCTGGGCAATGGTGAGGCGGACAAGAACCATGTGACGCTGTACCGCAACCTGCTGTCGCGCTATGGGCTTGACCCCGTCGACGGCCTGTCCGACGCGCTGTATGAGCAGGGCCTGATCCAGCTAGCGCTGGGCTGGAACGCACAGGATTTTCTGCCCGAGGTGATCGGCTTCAACCTGGCCTATGAGCAACTGCCACTGCACCTGCTGATCACATCCTACGAGCTCAACGAACTGGGCATCGACCCGTACTACTTCACGCTGCACGTTACTGTGGACAATGCCGACACGGGACACGCCCGGCGCGCCTGCCAGGCAGCGCTGGAAGCCGCGCCGCGCATCAACGATGGCGGCGAATACTGGCAGCGCGTGCGCGCCGGTGCCAAGCTCGGCAATCTGGGGGTGAGCACCATGGATGTGATCCAGGGCTTCGACATCGAGGCGGAGGTGGTTCGCATCCTTGCGCACAAATCCCCCGCCGGGCACGGCGCACACTCCGACTTCTGCAAGGTGGAGGGCCGCAGCGTGAACGAGTGGCTGTCCACGCCGGATGCCATGGCGGACTTTCTCACCGCGCTGGAACGCGCGGGATGGATCAAGAAGAACAGGCCTGTCGACGAGAGCCGGTTCTGGAAGCTGCTGCAGGGCGAGCGCGCGGAGATGTTCGGCGTTTTCTCGGGCTACGAACTGCAGATCATCCACGACTGGATTCGCGGTACGGCCAGCGCAGACGGCGCATCGTTTGACACCGCGCCAGCCCCAGAAACCACCGGGACTGGTGGCGCCACGGCCACCACACCCCGCAGGCTGATGAGCTTTCGGGTCGCCGAGCGGCTACGCCAGGCCCAGCGCGGCACACCCAGGCACACCGAAGCCTCGCTGGACGCGGACCTTGCCATCTTTCGCGAGCGCTATCCCTTGCTGGAGGGCGACGAACAGCGCCAGTTGCTGGTCCAGGCCCTATCGCCCGCGCTGCATTGGACGCCTGCCGGGCTGGAGGCCACGCGGGAGCTGGTGCGCACCCTTCATGGATCGCCTACGGTGGTGCAACGCGCCGCCTCGCGCGCGAGCTGAACCGAGCTGAGTTCATCTGCTCAGGCCTGACCGCATAGTTTGAAAATTTATCGATGGGAGAAGTGATGACTCAATCCTCTAAACCCGACGGCGTGCCGCATTCTTCAGCGAGCAACCGATCTGCCACCAAGCGATCCATCGCCATCGCCGGTGTGGTCATCGCATTCTTGATGGTGGCAATCTGGGTGCCCTGGTAACTCGTGCCAAAAAAACCGATCGGCTGAACGCGACCGGCATGGGCCGGCTCACGCATCGCTATATGACATTGTTACGGAGCATTTGGCGCAGTTCAGCGGAGTCAGTCTCCCAAATTTGGCTCCACCTTCATCGTCGCCACGCTTCATAACTGCCGCGCTTCGCTGCGCACATTCCCATCGAATACCGCCGATGACCACCACATCTCGCACTTCTTTGTCCCGCACATCTGCTTCTTCCGTTCCGTCCGCCAAGCCCGAGCGGTTTGCGGCGGTTCCGAACGCCATTCAAAAAACGTTGAAGAAGGTATTCGGCTTCCAGCGCCTTAGGCCCGGCCAATGGGACGTGGTGCAGCGTGTGCTGGATGGCGCCAACACACTGGCCGTCATGCCCACGGGCGCAGGAAAGTCGCTGTGCTACCAGTTGCCTGCCGTACTGCTGCCTGGCATCACCGTGGTGGTATCTCCGCTGGTCGCGCTGATGAAGGACCAATGCGACATGCTGAAAGCGCTGGACTTGGCCGCGGTGCAGATCAACAGTGCCATCTCCAGCGAGGAGCTGAACGCTGCGCGAGCAGCCATCGACAACGGCAGCGCGCGCATCGTGCTGACCACCCCCGAGCAGATCGCAGACCCTGCACTCACCGCCGCTCTGGCAAGGCACACGGTCAGCCTGCTGGTGATAGATGAAGCGCATTGCGTTTCGCAGTGGGGCCACGACTTCAGGCCTGCGTTCCTGGAGATCGCGCCGGCAGTCAAAGCGCTTGGGCGCCCCGCAGTGCTGGCCCTGACGGCCACCGCCAAGCCCGAGGTCATGAAGGAGATCGTGACCCAGTTCGGCATCGCATCCCAGAACGTGGTGCAAGCGGGTGCGTACCGGCCCAACCTTCAGCTCGCCGTCGAGCAGTTGTCACGCGCTGCCGACAGGCTGCCCCGTGCGCTGGAGTTCGTTGCCGGCAGCCAAGGCACCGGCATCGTCTACACCTCGACCGTGAAAAGCGCCGAAGAACTCCACGACAAGCTGGCCGCGGCCGGCGAGAGCGTGGCGCTGTACCACGGCAAATTGCCCGCTGCCCGGCGCACCCAGGCGCAAGATGCATTCATGGCCGGCGACGTGCGTGTGATGGTGGCCACCAACGCGTTCGGCCTGGGCATCGACAAGCCTGACATCCGATTCGTGCTGCACTACCAGATGCCTGCCAGCGTGGACACTTACTACCAGGAGGCTGGCCGCGCCGGACGCGATGGACAGGATTCGCAGTGCACCCTGCTCTACGTACGGCAGGACCGGTCGTTGCAGCAGTTTTTCATGTCGGGCCGCTACCCCACGCTGGACGACCTGCAGGCGGTGCATGCCGTGCTGCACCAGACAGCGCCGGACGGCGGCTGGACGTCTGACGTCATCGTGGACGCAGTGTCGCGGCCCCGTGCAAAGACATTGGTGGGATTGAGCCTGCTGCGCAGCCACAAGGCTGTGCGGCGTGACCGCTCAGGCCGCTTCACCGTGGCGCAGGAGTTGAGCGGTGACGCGTTGGAGCAATTGCTGTCCGGCTACCGGCGCAGGCGCGAGCAGGACGGCGAGACGCTGGAAGCCATGGTGGCCTATGCGCAAGGGGGACGGTGCCGCTGGCACGCCGTACTGTCGGCACTGGGGGAGACCCCGCCGTTTGACGGGTGCGGCCGGTGCGACAACTGCCTGCGCATGGCAGCACTCCAACACCTTGCACCCGCGGTGGCCATGCCGGAACGCCCGATCGAGGTGCGCGCGCCAGCGAGTATCCAGCCCCGTTTTGCCAGTGGCCAGACCGTGCGCGCACGGCGGTACGGAGCGGGCCAGGTGGTCGAAGCCAGCACGCATTCGGTGACGGTGGAGTTCGCGAACGGCGCGCGGCGCACGTTTTTGCCCGAGTTTGTGCGTGTCGCCAAATCGGCGCCATCATCGGCGGTGGCCGCGGTGGCGGTGGCAGCTTAGCCACACCAGCAGAGGCCGGTAGCAGGAACACACCGCCCGGTCCCGGTAGCCCTACGACAGCTACCCATTCTTGATCCCAACGCGTCAGGGCGTGTTGGGCTGCAGGGCGCTGCTTGTAGGAGCCGCCGCCCTTGAGCTTTCGATCTAGGCTGACCCCTCAACTTCCACTAGCATTCGACAATGGTTGAGCATCGACAGCTCAACGTGTCCCCCCACCTTCCAAGTTGCGCTGAAGCGCACGAAGAAGAAAAATGGCAGGCGGGCCGTTAAAGTCTTGTGCTGTGATCCTCTGCGGCGAGCGTTGCCAGTCTTCCATCGGCTGGTCCACAGCCCTGGGGTCACCGTTAGCTGCGCAATATCGCGCGTTGCCAGTGGCCGCCACGCCGTCGAAAGGACAAGGTTTGTCAAACAGTTCAAGAGCCCCGTCTTCGTCCGAAGACCTGTCACCTACAGGCATTGCAGGGCTGGACAACGTCCTGAATGGCGGGCTTCCAGCGCGGCATCTGTACCTTATCGAGGGGAGCCCCGGCACCGGTAAAACAACGTTGGCGCTCCAGTTTTTGATGTCGGGCAGGGACAAAGGTGAGCGCGGGCTCTACGTGACGTTGTCGGAAACCTCCGAAGAATTGGCCCAGGTGGCCCAGTCGCACGGCTGGGCGCTCGACGGCATCGAGGTCTATGACCTGGTCAGCGACGAGGGCCTGAGCGAAGACGCCGAGCAGACGATCCTGCATCCCTCGGAATTCGAACTGGGCGAAACCACGCGCGATGTGATGCGGCTGGTCGGCGAACTCAAGCCCCACCGGGTGGTGTTCGACAGCTTGTCCGAGTTGCGGCTGCTTGCGCAAAGCGCGCTGCGGTATCGGCGCCAGATACTGGCGCTCAAGCGCTTTTTTGCCCAAATGGGCTGCACGGTGCTCATGCTGGACGACAAGTCCGTGGGTGAAGGCGACCAGCAACTGCACAGCATCGCCCACGGCGTTGTCCATCTGAACCAGAGCGCCAACACCTATGGCTCCGACAAGCGGCGTCTGCGCGTGGTCAAACTGCGCGGCGTGAAATTTCGCAGCGGTGACCACGACTTCGACCTGGACCGGGGTGGGCTGGTGGTCTTTCCGCGGTTGGTGGCGGGCGAACACTCCAGTACATTCGACAACAAGACCCTGTCGACCGGCACCGCCGAACTGGACGAGCTGCTGGGCGGCGGGTTGTCGCCCGGCAGCAATCTGCTGCTCGCAGGCCCGGCCGGCGTGGGCAAGACGACCACCGCCACCAGCTGCGCCGTGGCGAACATGCGGGCCGGCGGCAAGGTGGCCTACTACCTGTTCGACGAAGGCCTGAACACGCTGCGGCTGCGCTCACAGGCGCTGGGGCTCGATATCGATCCGTTCATCGCGTCCGGCCACCTCACGATTCGTTCGTTCGATCCCGCGGAAGTCTCGCCTGGCCAGTTTGCCCACGCCGTGCGAAATGCGGTGGAGAACGACGGCGTCAACATGGTAGTGATCGACAGCTTGAACTCGTACATGCAAGCCATGCCCGGCGGCCAGTACCTGCAACTGCAGATGCACGAGTTGCTGGCCTACCTGAACCTGAAGGGCGTGGTCACGCTGATCATCCTGTCGCTGCACGGTGTGGTGGGCGAGGTGCGCACCGATGTGGACCTGAGCTACCTGAGCGATGCCATGGTGCAGTACCGCTTCTTCGAAGCCCGCGGCAATCTGCTCAAGGCGCTTTCGGTGGTGAAAAGTCGCACGATGGAACACGAGACGACCATCCGTGAGTTCCGCCTGGGACCGGATGGCGTTGAAATTGGAGAACCGCTCGCCGATTTCCACGGAATACTCGCCGGCTCCGTGCAGTACGTGGGCAAGCATGCCCTGCTGGGCGACTCGGACATCGCCGTGTCGGCCCGATAACCAAGGAATTGCATGGAAGGCCGCGTGCTAATTCTTGCGCCGCATGGCCGCGACGCACAGGTGATCGAGTCGGTGCTGCGCCGTGACGGTATGGAGTGCCTGGTGTGCGGAGACGGCGCTGCGCTGATGTCGGAGCTGCAGGCCGGCGCCGCCACGGTGGTATTGACTGAAGAGGTGCTGGCCGGCGGTCTGGACGAGTCGCAGCGTGACTACCTGGAGCACCAGCCGGCGTGGTCGGACTTTCCGTTCGTGGTGCTGGCCATGCGCCAGGCCGTCCGGCGTTCGGAGCGCGCCATGGTGTCGTTGCAGGAACTCGGTAACCTGGTGATCCTGGAGCGGCCGGTCAACCCCCAGACCCTGATGAGTGCGGCGCGCTCAGCCTTTCGGGCCCGCGCACGGCAGTATGCGTCGCGGCGGCACCTGACCGATATCGAATCGGCCAAGCAGACGGTAGAGCAGCTCAACGCAGACCTTGAAAGCCGCATTGCCGAGCGTACGAGTGACCTCGCAGGCGCCAACGACCGGCTCATGCGAGAAATCGGCGACCGGGAACGCATCCAGTCCAAGGTCGTGCAAAGCCAGAAGCTGGAGGCGATAGGCCGGCTGACGGGCGGCATAGCGCACGACTTCAACAACCTGCTGCATGCCGTCAGCATGAACCTGCAGTTCATCATGCGGCTGGCCGAAGACAAGCGGCTGTCGGACTACGCACGGCGCGCCAAGGAGTCGGTGGACCGAGGGGCGCGGCTGACCGCGCAGCTCCTGTCATTTTCACGCGCGCAAAGCCTGTTGCCGCGCCTGCATGAAGTCAACACGATGGTCGGCAACCTGCGCGAGCTGATCGAGGTGTCGGTAGGCTCCAAGGTGCAGGTGCATGTGGACCTTTGCGCCGATGAGGCGTGGGCGTTGCTCGACGGGGCGCAGCTTGAAATGGCGCTGCTCAACATGGCCGTGAACTCACGCGACGCCATGCCCGATGGCGGGCACCTGACCATCCGCACCAGGCTGCTCGAAGGTGCGGACGGCAAACGGCGGGTGCAGATCAGCGTGCAGGACACGGGCTGCGGAATCCCCGAAGCCATTCAGTCCAAAGTGTTCGACCCGTTTTTCACCACCAAGGCGGATGGTGAAGGCACGGGCCTGGGGTTGAGCCAGGTCTATGGCTTTGCCAGTCAGTCTGGCGGCAGCGCCGAGATCCACAGCCGCGAGGGCGAGGGGACCACCGTGACGCTGCAGTTCGCGCGTGCCACACCGGCCGCCGAGAGCGCACCTGCGGCCCCGTCCCAAAACAACGGGGCCACGACCTCCAGCAAACGCACCGAGGTCCTGGTGGTGGAAGACGACGAGGCGGTCCGGCGCGGCATTACCGAAGGGCTGCGCTTGTTGAACTACAGCGTGCGCGAGGCCAGTGACGGCGAAAGCGGCCTGCGGGAACTGCGCCGCCGCATGCCCGACCTTCTGATGGCGGACTACCTGATGCCCGGCATGAACGGCGCCGAGTTCATCGCTGCGGCACGGCAGATTTACCCCGAGATCCCCGTGCTGATGGCAACGGGGTATGCGGACATGGCCGAGGTGGAAAGGCTGGTAGGGGTGCAGTCGGTGCTGAAGAAGCCGTTTGACCTGGAGACCCTGAATGCTGCCGTGGGTAGCGAGCTGGCACGGTGCCGCGTTCAGGCTTGACCCGGTCAGACTCACCGAAACTCACCAAAACTCACGGATCACCCTTCCATCGCGCTGTAGACCTTGCAGCGCGACCGGTCAGACCGCCGGACCGAACCCGAAGGGCGATGGTTTGCCGGGCGTTTTTTGCTCTGCCTCTGCCGCTCCCGACGGCTCCCGCTCAGTGGCGGCGCGCTTGGCAGCTGAAGGCGCATGCGCCGCACGCGCAGCGCGAAAAGCATGGGAAGCGTGAGGCGCCGTGGAACTGCGCGGCCCGATGTCCAGGTCCTCGACCATGGCCTCCAATGCCACCAAACCGCCAGCCATGGCGTCTTTGTAGGTACCCGCGGCGGATGCGGACCTCTGGATTTCTCCCCAGGCTGTGCGGCCGTCGCGTTCGCTGAGAACCCATTCGAAGCCGCCGGCCGAATCTTCTTCGACGTGGACAGCGATAAGGCGAAGGTCAGCAGGCATGGCGGTGAGCTTACAAGCGCACCTGCCGCCGTAGACAGTACCAAGGCCTACCAACGGGGTAAGCAAACACCTACGCAGGCCGCATGCACCCCGCGACAAACTTCACGCACGCGGGCTCCCCGTGCAGAGAGATTCAGACATGGCAACTGGAAGTCGCACCCTCTGGAAAGGCGCCATCACCTTCGGCCTCGTTCACATTCCCGTCGGGCTGCACACCGCCGCCAGCGAGCAAGGGGTGGATTTCGACTGGCTGGACAAGCGCTCCATGGACCCCGTGGGCTACAAGCGCATCAACAAGCGCACCGGCAAGGAAATCGACAAGGACAACATCGTCAAGGGCGTCGAGTATGAGGACGGCAAGTACGTCATCATCAGCCCCGAAGAGATAGCGGCCGTGTTCCCCAAGACCACGCAGACCATCGAGATCCAGCGGTTCATCGATGCGAACGAGATGCCGTTCATCTTCCTCGAACGGCCCTACTACGTCGCGCCGATCAACAAGAGCGACAAGGTCTATGCACTGCTGCGCGAGACCTTGCTGGCCACCGGGAAGATCGGCCTGGCCAAGGTGGTCATCGCCACCAAGCAGCACTTGGCCGCGCTGGTGCCCTCAGGGCCCGCCCTGGTGTTGAACCTGCTGCGCTGGGGCGACGAGGTGAAAACGCTGGACTCCCTGGAGTTGCCCGCGGCCGGCAAAAGCAGCGTGAGCGCGGCCGAACTCAAGATGGCCAAGCAGCTGGTGGCAGAGATGTCCGGCGAGTGGAACCCGGAAGACTTCAAGGACGAGTTTCGCCTGCAGGTGATGAAGCTGGTGGAGAAGAAAGCCAAGGCTGGCGAAGGCAAGACCGTGCTGGAGCCGGAGGAAGAATCTCCGCGGACTGGAGAGGTCATCGACCTTACCGCGCTGCTGCAGCGCAGCCTGAAGGGCGGTGGCAAGTCCGCCAGCAAGCCAGCCGCCAAGACGCCCGCAAAGAAAACGAGCGCCAAAACACCGGCAGCGAAAAAGGCTGCGCCGCAACGGAAGGCGGCATAACAGGCGATCTACCAAAGCCTTCCATCGTCCGCACGCATCGGCCTGCTTGCGGCGTCCTGAGATCCTTCTCCAGCCACCGCACCGCCACCGCGTCTATACGGGGCTTTACGTGCATTTCGGCGCTGAATCGACACCCTGCGGCCCTATAGCCATTTTCTATTGACAAACTGTTACGGAAAAAAGGACCATGACATAGATCAATTTTGGGGGTGTCGACATGGGGTTTCAAAACATGACATTGAGGGCGCGGCTGGGTTTGTCGTTCGGCCTGATGGTGTTGTTGATCGTGGTGCTCTCCGCGGTCGCCATCAAGGACATGAGCAGTGCCAAAGCGCAGTTTCATGACTTTGTGACCGGCGTGAGCGCACGCGCGCACTTGGCGCAGCAGATCCGAACCGCCGTAGACCAACGTGCCGTCGCCGCCCGCAACCTGGTGCTGGCCACCAAGCCGGCGGACCGCGAGGCCGAGAAGCTGGCGGTCTCCAAAGCCCACGAGAACGTGCAAAAGCGCCTGGGCCTGCTTCTGCAGGCGGTAGACAACCCGGGCATCCCTGCCAACGTGAAGGCGTTGGTGGCGGACATGGCAAAAATCGAGCAGTCCTACGGTCCGGTGGCACTGGCCATCGTGGACCTGGCGATGGCAGAAAAAAGGGACGAAGCCATTGCCAAAATCAATGATGAGTGCCGGCCACTGCTGGCAGCGTTGGTCGCCAAGACGAACGAATACCAGACGACGACCGACGAGCGCTCCAAGCAGTTGGTGGATGCGTCCGAAGCAGACTTCGAATTCCAGCGCAGGGTGCTCATCGGTCTGGCCCTGCTGGCCACGGTGATCGCGGTGGTCTGCGGGCTGGCCATCACGCGCGGCGTGCTGCGGGCATTGGGCGCGGAGCCCGATGCATTGAGCAGCGCTGCCAGCAAGGTGGCGGGGGGCAACCTGTCGTCCATCGCGGGCGCAAGCGCCGCCCCGCACGACAGCGTGCTGGCATCGCTGAGCGCCATGCAGCAGAATCTGGCCAGCATAGTGAGCAAGGTGCGTGGCGCCACGGATTCCATCTCCACCGGCACCAGCGAAATCGCCATGGGCAACGCCGACCTGAGCCAGCGCACCGAAGAGCAGGCCAGCGCGCTGCAGCAGACCGCAGCCACCATGGAGGAGTTCACGTCCACCATCCGCAACAACGCCGAAAACGCCAAGACGGCCGATCAGCTGGCCATCAGCGCATCCGCAGTGGCCACGCGCGGCGGCGAGGTGGTCTCCAAAGTCGTGGACACGATGAAAGACATCAACAACAGCTCGCGCAAGATCTCGGACATCATCGGCGTGATCGATGGCATCGCCTTTCAGACCAACATCCTGGCGCTGAATGCTGCAGTGGAGGCGGCCCGCGCCGGCGAGCAAGGACGGGGCTTCGCGGTGGTGGCCACTGAAGTGCGCAACCTGGCGCAACGCAGCGCAAGCGCCGCCAAGGAGATCAAGACGCTGATCAACGACAGCGTGGAAAAGGTGTCGCTGGGAACCGGCCTGGTCGATCAGGCCGGCCAGACCATGGCGGAAGTGGTGGGTGCCATCAAGCGGGTGACGGACATTGTGGGAGAGATCAGTTCGGCCAGCTCCGAGCAGAGCACCGGGATTTCCCAGATCGGCCAGGCAGTGAACCAGATGGATCACGCCACCCAGCAGAATGCAGCGCTGGTGGAGCAAAGCGCCGCCGCAGCCAAGAGTCTGGAGTTGCAGGCTCAGCAACTCACGGAAGCGGTTCGCACTTTCACACTGGAAGATGCGGCCGCACCAGCCTTCGGACATAGTGCCGCCGCGCGCTCGATCTCCGGGGTGCCTCACCGGGCATTGCTCGCTCCGGCCTGAGGGACCACCTCCACATCGGCATCCACACCGGGGCTACCCTGCGCCGTGCAAAACATGCACCCGCAGCGCCTCTGGGCTCCAAGCGCTGCGGGTGCGGTACCGCTCTGATTAAACCAACGGCGGGTCCGTCTCGCGCTCAGGATGGCGGTGCTGGGCGATGCCCTGGATGAACAGGTCGAACTCTGCAGGGCCTGCACCGAACACGATGCCTGGGTCGGGATCGCCAGACAGCAGCGTGGACGGAATCTGCGCCTTGAGCATCAGGGCCGAAGACGCGGGCATGACCAGAATGGTCTTGCAATGGCGGTACTGGTCCTTGAGGAATTCCAGGGTATGGCCATCGCGGGACAAGGCCTGCACACCGACGTCACCGTCGGGCAACGCCAGAGCGTCGAACAGAAAGCCCGGCTCGTTTTCCAGCGATGCATCGGCGTTGATGGCGACCTTATCGGAAGTCTTCACCGGCCCGATGCGCGGCGCCACGAACCGGCCGACAGCCCCTTGGGCAAACAGCGCGGCTTGCAGGTCCAGCGCAGGCTGCCCCACCACTCCGTCTGCGACGAGGATGGCCACCTTGCGGCCCATCAGGCTGCCGTCGCCGGGCCGTGCAAACAGCGACAGCGCGTCGGACTTGGCCACTTCGGGCTTGGGCGGCTTGGCCAGTGCGCGGAGCATGGGCTCCGGCAACACGTCCATGCCCAGGCCCTCGGCGACTTGGTTTGCCAAGTCTTCGGACACATTCAGCAGCGACGAGATCATGCGCTCGCGCACCGCCGGCACCGTGACCTTGCTCAACTCGAACCGGAAGGCCGCGGCAATGTGAGCCTGCTCCACAGGGGTCTGGCTCTCCAGGAACAACCGTGCCTGCGTGTAGTGGTCGGCAAACTTCTCGGGCTTGGCCCGCACCTTGCCTTGCGCCTCCTTGGCCTCGATGCGCGCTGGTACCGACACAAACCCCTGGGCAGCACCGGCCTGGAAGGGGCAGCCGCCTGCGAGGGAATTGGGCTCGTAAGAGACCTTTCCGCGGTGGATGGCCTGGCGGTGCATGCCATCGCGCTGGTTGTTGTGCACCGGAGCGATGGGGGAGTTGATGGGCAGCTCATGAAAGTTGGGGCCACCCAATCGCGAGATCTGCGTGTCCACATACGAGTGGATGCGCCCGGCCAGCAGCGGGTCGTTGGAGAAATCGATGCCCGGCACCACGTGGGCCGCGCAAAAAGCCACCTGCTCCGTTTCGGCAAAGAAGTTGTCCGGGTTGCGGTTGAGCACCATGCGGCCGATGCGGCGCACGGGCACCAGCTCTTCGGGAATGATCTTCGTGGCGTCCAGGATATCGAAGCTGAAACTGTCTGCCTGCTCTTCGGTGAACACCTGCACGCCCAGCTCGTATTCCGGGTAGGCACCTGCCTCGATGCGCTCCCACAGGTCGCGGCGATGGTAGTCAGGGTCGGCGCCGGAGATCTTCACCGCCTCGTCCCACACCAGCGAATGCGTGCCAGCCTTGGGGTTCCAGTGGAACTTCACAAACACCGACTCGCCCGCCGCATTGACGAACCGGAAGCTGTGCACGCCAAAGCCCTGCATGGTGGCGTAGCTGCGCGGAATGGCGCGGTCCGACATCACCCACATCAGCATGTGGGTGGACTCCGGCATCAGCGAGACGAAGTCCCAGAAGGTGTCGTGGGCACTGGCGGCCTGCGGCATCTGGTGGTGAGGCTCGGGCTTCACGGCGTGCACCAGGTCCGGGAACTTCATCGCGTCCTGGATGAAGAACACGGGAATGTTGTTGCCCACCAGGTCCCAGTTGCCCTCGTCGGTATAGAACTTGACAGCGAAGCCACGCACATCGCGCGCCGTGTCCTTGGAGCCGCGCTCGCCTTGCACCGTGGAAAAGCGCACGAACACTGGCGTGATCTTGCCGGCCTCCTTGAACGGGGCGGCCCGCGTGAGCTCGGTCAGGGGCTCGTAGCATTCAAAAAACCCGTGGGCGCCAGAGCCACGGGCATGCACGATGCGCTCGGGAATGCGCTCGTGGTCGAAGTGGGTGATCTTCTCGCGGAGGATGAAGTCCTCCAGCAATGCGGGCCCGCGCTCGCCGTATTTGAGCGAGTTCTGGTTGTCGGCAATGGGCACACCCTGATTGGTCGTGAGAACCTGCCCCGCCGAGTCCACCCGCACCCTGTCCAGGGGTGCAATGGTGGCGTTCACACCTTCGGCAGCTACCGTGCCCGTTTTATCGGTGCTGTTGGCCTCCGACAAGGTGCTGCCCAGCGGCAGGCGGGAAGGTGCCTCCACCGTGGTGCCGGCAGGGGGATTCACGCCGTTCTTGAAGCCGTGCTCGGCCGCCTTGCCCGGGTTGTAGGGCATGGCTGCCGCCATGCCATGGGTCTCGCCAGCCTTGGCGGTGTGCACATCGGAGGGGGCACCGAGTGCGGAGGGGCCGCTGTCGGTGTTTCTGGCTGCGGCAGCTGCCGACGTACCTGCAGCGCGGGTGTCTTTGATCATTGGGGGGCCTTGTTGCGTGATGGGAGGCCCTGGGACGCGCGAGGTGCCGCTCCAAAGCCAATTTCATCTTGTGCACGGCCCCGGCCCAGATTTGTAGGCGATGACCTTGGGGGGCAGTCAGCGGATGAACAGGCTCGGGCCATGCGGCCGTTCGGACCTGTCGATTCCAGAATGAAGCCACCTCCCTTACCTGTCAGTAAGAATCGGTTGTAATCGACCCTGCAGGTTTGCGTGCCGACCCTCGGCACCACCGCCCCTACCGAACCGTGATTGCAAGGACGGAACATGCCGGACAGCCCAGCCGCAGCCCAACACGCTCCCCGACAGGCGGGCGACTCGGTCCGTTGGCTTCGGATTCTGGTCATGCTGAGCATTGCGGTGCCGCTGTTCATCTACCTGGTGGTCGGCGCGGTGCGGTACGTGGGCGCGCGCGACGATGCGGCAGCGCGCGTGAGCCGCTCGCTGCGGGTGGTCCACGAGCATGCCTCCAAGGTCATTGCGGCGTCGGAAGCGCTTCAGGACAAAGTGCTGGTGCTGGTCAGCGGCAAGAACCCGGCCGACCTGCGCGGCAACGAAACCGCTCTGCACGAAGCCCTGCGCGCCAGGACTGTGGACCAGCCGCAGATCCAGTCAATTCTGATCCTGGACGCACAAGGCAAGACCCTTGCCAGCAGCCGCCTGCTGCCGTTTCCGCTCACGGACCTGTCGGATGGCGAGTACTTCAAGGTCCACCAGCAAGGCTACAAGGGCTCGTACCTGTCCAAACCCTTCGTCACCCGGACGTCCAAGGAAATGGTGCTCAACCTGAGCACCGGCTTTTATGACCACGAAGGCCGGTTCGCCGGAGTCATCAACGTCACCCTGCTGACGTCCTACTTCCGCGGCTATTACAGCGATCTGGTGGCCGATGAACCGGGCCTGGCGGTCAACCTCTTTCGCGAGGGCGGGGAAATCTACACGCGCTGGCCCGACATCGCGGGCGCCCCGGACAGGCTGGCGCCGCAGGGCCCGGTGCTGACGCACCTGCGCACGGGCGAGGAGTCGGCACAGCTGCGCGGCATTTCGTCGGTCAACGGAGAAGACAGCTTTCTGGCCTACCGCCGGGTCAACAACTACCCGCTGTATGTGGGCACCGGCATGAGCATGACCGCGCTGCGCAATGGGGTGCTGGCCGAGCTGGGCACGCTGTTCGCCGTGGGGGCGCTGCCAGTGGCCGCCCTGTTCCTGACGGCCACCCTGGCGCTGCGCAATGCCCGAACGGCGCTGCAGACCATGGAGAGCCTGGAAAAGGAAATCGAGACCCGCCACCGGGCCGAAGAAGCCCTGCTGCAGGCCCAGAAGCTGGAAGCGCTGGGCCGACTCACAGGCGGCGTGGCGCACGACTTCAACAATGCCCTGATGGTGGTCAGCAACAACCTGCACCTGATCCGGCGCGCGGCACCGGGCGTGGCGACCAAGCAGGTGGACTCCATCGCCCGTGCCGTCAAGTCGGCCACCAACCTGACCCGCCAGCTGCTGGCCTTCTCGCGCCGGCAGCCGCTGGTGGCCGAGCATGTGGTGCTGCAGGACAAGCTTCCCTCCATCAAGGACCTGGTCAGCCCTGCGGTGGGCAGCCAGATTCAGCTGGATGTGCAGGTGGACGCGTCCACCGCCCCGGTCACCCTGGACTTGGCAGAGCTTGAACTCGCCCTGCTGAACCTGGCCATCAATGCCCGCGACGCCATGCCCAAGGGCGGCGCGCTCTCGATCATTGCGCGCAACGCCACCGCGGCGGAGTCCGGCAGCGATGCAGTGCCCGGCATGGTGCTCATCGACGTGCAGGACACGGGCACCGGCATCGCCCCGGAGCTGATCAGCAAGGTCTTCGAGCCCTTCTTCACGACCAAGGCCGTGGGCGAAGGCACCGGCCTGGGCCTGAGCCAGGTGTACGGGATGTGCCAGCGCCTGAGCGGCCGCGCGGAGATCACCAGCCAGATCGGCGTGGGCACACGCGTGCGCCTGCTTTTGCCCGCAGCCATGCCGCAAGCGGCGCAGGCCTCGGCACCCCACCCCACGGTGCTCCCTCTGGCGAAGAACGTTCTGATGGTGGAAGACAACGAGGAAGTGGCCGCGTCGCTGGTGCCCATTCTCGAATCGCTGGGGTGCCGCGTGACGCACGTGGACCGCACCGCCAAGGCCCGGCAGTTGCTGGAGCGGGGCGAGCAACCGGACATCGTGCTGTCCGACGTGGTGATGCCCGGCGACATGGACGGCGTGGGTCTGGCCCAGTACATCCGCCAGACCTGGCCGCAGCAGCGATTGCTGCTGATGACCGGGTATGCCGAGCAGCTGGACAGCATCCGCAGCCTGGGGTTCGAGGTGCTGCCCAAACCGTGCACGCCGGAGATGCTGTACACCGCGCTGGCGAAACTCACCAGGGCCCACCCCCAAGGCTGAATGGACGTATTGGTCCCGCTCGGGTGGCGTGGGGCTCGGGCCAGGCTGAGCGAGAGAGCGCGTGAGCGCCTGGACGATTGGGTATCTTAAAAAAACGAATGGCGCCCATCGCCAAGGCGCTCCGGGGAACACTTGCATCCATGCAATCAGCATGACCACTGCAAGACGAGGACCCCATGACACTGCACCATTCCATCCAGCGCGCCACCCTGGCCCTGGCCTGCGCCACGCTGGCGTCCGTCGCCGTGGCACACGGCACAGCACACACGGGCAAGGCCCATAGCGGAGGCATCCAGAGCGCGCCTTCGGCCGCGGTCAAAGCGCCCTATGACATCGTCCACACCAAGATCACTACCGACGGAAATGTGGCGATCTTTCACATGCACGTGTCTGGCAAGGCCGGCGCGAACAAGCCGACCAGAACGGGCAAGCTGGCCGGCAGCAGCGTGTTCTCCTATGTCTGGCCCATCACGCTGGACCCCGCATCGGTAGGGTTTGAATCGGGCAGCGGCATCCTGGCATTTGCCGTGACATCCCACCCTGACTTCGACGACACCCCGCTGTACGACGAGAACGGCGATGGCCGCACCGGCAACGATGGCGGCGTGTGGCATTCGCACTGGGTGGTGCTGCAGCCCGACGAGGCGTGCGGCAAAGGCGCGCTCAAGGTGGTGGACATTCCGGAAGGCAGCAAGCCCCGCGTTCCCAAGACGTGGCCTGGGCTGCCCATACTGATCGACAGCCCCGGCTGGAGCCCCACCTTCTCCGGCGGCACGCTGGAAGTGCGCGTGCCTTTTGACGACATCGGTGCCGTCAACGCAGCCAGCTTCGACGGCGTGACGGCCGCGCTGCGCGTGAACGCCAGCGTGCACAGCCCGCTGCTGTGCGTCGTCGATGTGTTCAAGACCGCGTCGGGCAATCTGTCACTGCCCGGCAAGACGAACAAGTAAGACCGGCACAGCGACCGCGAGGGCACGCCAACTGCGTGCCGCGCGGTTGCCAGCCAGTGATTCATTGCCACGACACCCCGGACGACCCCATGCAAATTTCAGTCTACGACACCTACGTGCAGCGCCCCGACGGGCTGCGCATGCACTTCGACATCCTGGTACCTGCGGACCTGGCCGATGACGAGCGCGTTCTGCAGTATGGCCGCACCTATCTGGCGGCCAAGGGCCTTGAAGCCACTGCACTGAAAGCCGAGAAGTGCAACTTCTGCCATACCGAGTCTTCCCACCCAGCGGTAGAGCAGGAGATCGCGCAGCACGGCTTTGCCATCATCGAGCTGGAGCACTGCACATGATGGCCGCACTGCCCATCGCCCCCATCACCCGGATAGCCCGCCCGGCAGCAACGCCCACCACGGCCCCATGGCGGCAGGCTTCAACGACCTAAGCACCATGAAAACCGACCGCCCCATCGTGCTGGCCTTGCGCCATGTGCACTTCGAGGACCTGGGCACTCTGGAGCCCCTGCTGCGAGGCCGTGGCTACGAGGTGCGCTATGTCGACCCTGCGTTGGACGACCTGGAAGACATCGACGCCACCGCACCCGCACTCGTCGTCGCGCTGGGCGGCCCGGTGAGCGCTGTCGATGAGAACAGCTTCCCTTTTCTTGCGTCGGAACTGCGCCTGCTGAAGCGGCGCCTGGCCAGCGGCAAGCCCTTGCTGGGCATCTGCCTGGGTGCACAGCTCATCGCAAGGCTTGCGGGCGCCCGGGTACAGCCCATGGGTCACCATGAAATAGGCTTCAGCCCGCTGGTCCTGGCATCGCACGGTGCGCCCGAGCCGTCCGTACTGGCCCCGCTGGCAGGCGTGCCTGTACTGCACTGGCACGGTGACCATTTTGAATTGCCCAGGCATGCGCAGCTCCTCGCCAGCACCGCCCTGTGTACGGAGCAGGCGTTCACCCTTGGCACCGCCGTGCTGGGACTGCAATTCCATCTGGAGGCAGACCCGCGCCGCATCGAGCAATGGCTGGTGGGCCACAGTTGCGAACTGCGACAGGCCGGGGTTGCGCCCCACAGCATCCGGGCCGATGCGCAGAAGTTCGGTGGGGCGCTGGAACAGGCCGCGCAGCAGGTGTTCACCCGCTGGCTGGAATCGTGGGACGTGAAAGTAGTGAAAACAGCCCGGCGCGCCCGGCTGAGTCCATCCTGACGCCACCGCCCGAGCGGCTGCACCGCCTTGGTGCACCCGTACCCTGACACGGGGTTGCCCCGGCCGGCGCGAGCCCTTCAGCCGCCGCGTATTTCAGGGTAAATCCGCCGCTCCGTGATGACCGTGTGGGTACCATTCCGCATGCACTTGAACTCCACCACGCCAGTGAGTCAGGCCGAACAACAGCGCCGAAAGCTCGGCGCGCTGCTGGTCGGGGGCAACCTCTTGCTCGGTGCGGTGCTGGCGGGCCTGGTGCTTTCCGTGATGTCGTCTTCCAGGCAAGCGCATGAAGACCGGGCACGGGCTGCGGCCGAGCGGTTCGTCGCCATCGCCAGTGCCAGCCTGCAGTCGGAGCTGGGCGCGGTGGACACGGCGCTGAAGATCACCATGGACGATCTGCAGCGGGCCGGCTTCGACGCCGGTGCCAGCGTGCAGGACATCAACGACCACCTGGCGGCCAAGCACCGGGTGCTGGCGGGGGTGGAAGGGTTTCGGGTGGCCGACGAAAACGGTCTTGTCCGATGGGGCAACCTCATCGACAGCGCTTCTCCACCCGACATCACCAACCGCGACTTTTTCTTTCGCGCCAGGGACTCGAGCTCAGACAAGGCGGTCGTCTCCGACCCCGTGATCTCGCGAGTGTCCGGCCACTCGGTCATCGTCGTGGCACGCCCCATGGCATGGGGCGGCAAGTTCCGGGGCGTGCTGTACGCCAGCATCCATACCGAGCACTTCGAACAAATCTTCAAGCGGTACGAGCTGGCCGACCACGACGGCATTTCGCTCAGAACCAACGACCTGAAGCTGGTGGCACTGCAGTCCCCGCGCGGCCGCAGTGCTGCCGCAGTGGGCACCCGCGACGTGGCGCAGGAACTGCAGGACTCGCTGCGCAGCAAGCCGTCGGCCGGCAGCTATCTCGCGACCTCCAAAGTCGACGGCATCAGCCGCACCTTCGCGTACCGCCAGGTGGACGGCTGGCCCCTGCTTGCGATTGCCGGGCTGGACAACTCGAACCGGTGGAGCCAATGGCGCAGGGAGATGCTGATGGTGTCGCTGCTGGCTGGCCTGGCGTGGGCGCTGAGCTGTGCAGCGACGATTGCCGTCTACCGCTTCGGCAGGCGCGAGATCCGCGCCGTGGCTGCGCTGCAAGCGCAAAGCCGGCAGACGCAGACGCTGCTGCGCGTCGCGGGAGACGGCATCCACATCCTGGACCGTGCGGGGCGCCTGGTCGAACTGAGCGACTCTTTTGCCGAGATGCACGGCTCGTCCCGGGACAAGCTGCAAGGCCAGCACGTGGCAAGCTGGGACGCGAACCAGAACGAGGCCCGGATCGATGCCTGGCTGGCCAAGATCCGGGATGGGGACAGGCAGCGTGTGGAGGTCCAGCATGTGCGCTCCGACGGCAGCATCATCGATGTGGACCTGCACTGGCGCGCCGTCGACATCGACGGACACCTGCTGATCTTCGGCTCGGCCAGGGACATCACCGACAAGAAACGCCTGCTCCAAAGCCTGGAAGAGTCCTCGGCGCGCATCCAGGACCTGTATGACCACGCACCCTGCGGATACTTTTCGCTGGACGCGGACGGGCGCTTCGTCCACCTGAACGCCACTGCCAAGGCATGGCTGGGGGGAGATTTACCGTCAGACGCGAAGTTCGTGGGGCTGCTGGACGCGGCGACCCGCCCGCAGTTTCGGGACCATTTCATCGCCCTGGCCCTGCAGCTCCACGCACCCGAGATCGAGGTCTGCATCTCGCCCGCCAACGCCCCGCAGCGCCACCTGTGCATCAATTCCACCGCCGTAAGGGATGCCGATGGCAACTTCCTGATGAGCCGCACGGTAGCGGTGGACATCACGGCCCAGCGTGAAGCGCAGCAGCGTGTGGAGTCGCTGTTGCGCGAGCAGTCGGCCATGCTCAACAGCGATGTGGTCGGCATGGTCAAGTTCCACCATGGCAAGGTCAGCTGGAAAAACCGCGCATTCGAAAAAATGCTGGGCTACGAAGACGGCGAGCTGGCCGGCGCCGCCATAGAGACGCTGTGTGCCGAGGACGGCGAGCGGCATGCGCTGGCACAAAAGACCTTGCTGGCCATGCGCCGTGGAGAGAACTACCGCGACGACGTGCGCCTGAAGCAAAAACAGGGCACCACGATCTGGGTGGATTTGAACGGTGTCCAGCTGTCGGGCACCGAATCGTTCTGGATGGCGGTGGACATCACCGAAGCCAAACGCGCGCACGAGCAGATCACCCACGTGGCCTTTCACGACGCGCTCACCCAGCTGCCCAACCGGCTGTTGCTGTTGGACCGCATGCAACAGGCGCTGGCGGGCGCGGAACGGTTCGGCCACGAAGTGGCGGTGTGTTTTCTCGACCTCGATGGCTTCAAGGAGGTGAACGACCAGTACGGGCACGAGGCGGGGGACAAGCTGCTCGTGGCCATTGCCGCGCGGATATCGGCCTGCATCCGCGCGACGGACACTGCAGCACGGCTGGGGGGCGACGAGTTCGTGCTGCTGCTCGCGCCCCTGGCGGGGGACGAATGGCGCGTGATTGTCGACCGGCTGATGCAGACCGTGGATGCGCCGGTGCCGCTGGCCGCGGGGCTGAAAGTGACCCTGGGCATGAGCATCGGCGTGGCGCTGTCCAGAGGCCGCACCCAGGCCGAGGTGCTGGTTGCAGAGGCGGATGAGGCCATGCTGCACGCCAAACGCCGCGGGAAGGGCCGCATCCACCTGGCAGGCAGCGCTCAGTTTGTCACCCGTCCTTAGCGCTTGCCCACCTACGGCCCGATCCCGCTGGATCAACACCCTGAGCCAAGCGTGCTTCCATGATTCAAAAACAAATCATTACAACCATGCGGCAGGAATGAGCGCACGCTCGGCGTGCATCGATGACCAATGGAGTTGGGTCACTTCGCCACTGGCACTGCGACTGCACACCAAGGTCATGTATGTCGATCAATATCACCGTGTCACGAACGCTGCCTCGTGACGCCTATGCGCGCATTGAGGCGCTGACCCATCTGTTGCGAACCACCGACGCCAACTTCATGACGGTGCCCATCGAGGTCACCCGTGGAGAGTCGGCCGATGGGGTGGCCGTCGTCGACCATGAAGACGGCTTGCGCGGGCAGTTGCTGCGGCACCTTCTGGACGAAGCACTGCGGGACGGCTCCGATTCCATCCTGGGAGAGCTTCGGTGATCTGTGGTGCAGCGCACCATCTTCACAGCGCTGCCATGCCCGCTGCACTGTGAGCCCCCATGGTGAGCAAGCGTCCAGCCCATACCAGCGAAGCTTTGCGCGCAGCGGCTGGGTGTGGCTGAGGCCGCCAGCCGGTCCGTCGGGCGTGTATCAACGCAGCGTGGCCAAAAACGCAGCCATGTCCCGGGCGTCCCGCGGGGCCACCCCCAGCTCCGGCATCGCCGTGCCAGGCTTGATGGACTGGGTATGCACCAGCCAGCGCTCCAGGTTGTCCGGCGAGTTGGGCAAGACCCCGGCAATGATCTCGCGCTTTCCAAATCCGTCTAGCGGCGGTCCCACGTACGCCGCAGGGCCGGTAACGCCTGGAATGCTGTGGCACGAGGCGCAGGCGTATTGATGCAGCGCCTGACGCCCGCGCTCTACATTCACGGCAAAGGCCACTGCAGGCGCCGTCGCAGATGCAGATGCGCGCGCGGGTTCAGCGGTGACGACGGGCGCCGGAACTGCCTGGCCGCGCCCGCATGCCGGTACGGCAGCCGTGGCAGACGCTCGCTCTTGCCACTGCGCGTACTGCGGCGCGCTCAGCTCGGGCAGCCGCTGCATGAAAGCCACCACGTCCCATATCTCTCCATCGGCCAGGCGGTATTCCCACGCAGGCATGCCGGTCATCTTGAGCCCATGGCGTACCACCCAGTACAGCTCGCGCGGTTGCCAGTGCAGCTTGGCATCCACCAGCGGGCCCGGCTGCGGCTGCAGGCCCAGGCCGATATCACTTTGCGCTACGCCGGGCGCTCCGTGGCACTGCACGCACTTGTCGCGAAAGCACGCAGCGCCGCGCAGCGCCATGCGCTCATCGGCCAGCGGGGGCGCCTCGATGTGCCGGGCACGCAGTCGCACCGACTGGCGCATGGCGACCTCCAGTGCCGAGTGCGTGATCTGCCAGTGCTGCCGGGTGGCCGCCACGTCGTACAGACCGCCGTAGATGACCACAGCGCCACCCAGCAGGGCTGCCAGGGCCAGACCACCAGTGGTTGCAACAACGATCAGAAACATCTTGGCTTTGGACATGTGCGCTCATTCTGGGTCAGTTGTCGACCCCTGTGCGTCAGAATGCACCGATGAAGCATAGGGAACCGCTCGATACGCTCCTCGCGCCCGGCACGCGGTGGCCGGGCCGCGCGTGGGCCGGGGGGCTGACGCTGTTGATGGCGACCGGGCTGCCCTGGGCCGCGCACGCGCAGCCCGTGCCGCCTGTCGCGCCCGGTGCCAGCGTGGACCGCGGAAAGGTGTTGCTGGCGCAATACCAGTGCGGCTCGTGCCACACCATTCCGGGCGTGCAGGCCGCGCGGGGTGACAGTGCACAGACCCTGCGCGCCTGGAGCCGCCGCAGCTATATCGCCGGCAGGCTACCCAACCGGCCCGACTTTCTGGTGCAGTGGATCATGGACCCGCAGTCGCTGGTGCCCGGCTCCACCATGCCCAGCATGGGTGTCTCGCGGCCCGATGCGCAGCACATCGCGGCCTACCTCTTGTCGCTGGAATGACGATGCAAGGCGTGCTCCAGTCCGCGGGCGATGCAGCCCGCGCCATCGAAACGGTGACCTGGGCGCTGTTCATCGGCGGCGGCATCATCTTCGTTGGCGTGATGCTGCTGCTGGCCGGGGCTCTGCGTGCGCGGTCGACAGGCGCCAGCGCACGGTGGTGGATCTGGGGCGGCGGGGTGGCGTTTCCCGCAGCGGTCCTGGTGGTCCTCTTTGCCTGGTCGCTGCCCCTCACGCCCCACTGGAAGCCGCTGCCGCCGCCCGGCGCGCTGATGGTGACCGTGAAGGCCCACATGTGGTGGTGGGAGGTGCGCTACCGCGACCCGGCCACCGGCGCGGACATCGTGACCGCCAACGAAATCCGCATCCCGGTGGGCAGGCCCGTGTACCTGGCGCTCACGAGTGCCGACGTGATCCACAGCTTCTGGGTGCCCCAGCTGGCAGGCAAGATGGACATGCTGCCGGGCCGCATGCAGCACCTTCTCGTCAACGCAGCCGCGCCGGGCGTCTGGCGCGGCCAGTGTGCAGAGTTCTGCGGCGAGCAGCATGCGCTGATGGCACTGCATGTGGTGGGTCTTGCCGCCCCGGACTTCGACACGTGGCTTGCGGCTCAGGCGCGCCCTGCAGCGCCTGCCGCATCGGCACTGCTGGAACAAGGCCGCGCGGCATTTCTGGCCCAGCGCTGCAACGCCTGCCACACCGTGCGCGGCGCGGGCGCCGATGGCAACCTGGGGCCGGACCTCACGCACTTCGGCAGCCGCCTGCACCTGGGCGCCGGAACGCTGCCCAACACGCATGAGGCGCGTGCCCGCTGGGTGGCGCACACCGAGCACATCAAGCCGGGCGCGCGCATGCCGTCCTACGACCGGCTGGACACACACACTTTGAACGCCATCGCCGAGTGGCTGGGGTCACTCCAATGACGGGCACTGCCTACACACCGCCAACAACTGCCGGACTGCCCAACACCCTGCCCCGCCCCGAGGGCGAGCTGCAGGCGCTGCAGCGGGCCTGGGCGCCCCCGTCCGGGTGGCGCAGGCTGACGGCAGTGAACAACAGCCACATCGGTGTCTACTACCTGGCCACTGCGCTGCTGTTCTTCGTGCTGGCAGGTGTTCTGGCCCTGGTCATCCGCATGCAGCTGGCACTTCCGGGCAACACCCTCGTGGGCGCTAATACCTACAACCAGCTCTTCACCATGCATGGGTCGGTGATGATGTTCCTGTTCGCAGTGCCAGTGGTAGAGGCCGTGGCGGTCTGGCTGCTGCCCAACATGCTGGGCGCGCGCGACCTGCCTTTTCCGCGCCTGTCTGCGTATGCCTTCTGGGCCTATGCGTTTGGCGGCATCGCGTTCTTTTGCACCATCTTCTTCGGGGCTTCGCCCGACGGCGGCTGGTTCATGTATCCGCCGCTCACCAGCAAGGAATTTTCTCCCGGCATCGGCGCCGACTGGTGGCTCCTCGGTATCGGGTTCATCGAGATCTCTGCGATTGCAGGGGCCATCGAGCTGATCATCGGCATCCTCTTCACGCGCGCGCCTGGCATGACGCTGGCCAGGATGCCGGTATTCGCGTGGGCCGTGCTGGTGGCGGCGCTGATGGTGATCTTCGCGTTTCCGGCACTCATTGCGGGCACGCTGCTGCTGGAGCTGGAACGCGCGTTCGACTGGCCCTTCTTCATACCCGCACGCGGAGGCGACCCACTGCTGTGGCAGCACCTGTTCTGGTTCTTCGGCCACCCGGAGGTGTACATCATCTTCCTGCCTGCGGCCGGCATGGTGTCGATGATGGTGCCGGTGATGGCGGGCACGTCGCTCGTCGGCCACCGCGCCATCGTCTGGGCGCTGGTCGCGGTGGGCGCCATCAGCTTTCTGCTGTGGATGCACCACATGTTCACCGCAGGGCTGGGACCACTGGCGCTGCACATCACCTCCATCGCCAGCTTCGCCGTGTCGATCCCGAGCGCCGTGCAGGTGTTCGCATGGATCGCCACCTTCTGGCGGGGCCGGGTGCGAATGAAGGCGCCGTCGCTGTTCCTGCTGGGCTTTCACTTCGTGTTCGTGCTGGGCGGACTCACGGGGGTGATGCTGGCCGTGCTGCCGTTTGACTGGCAGGCGCACGACAGCTACTTCGTCGTGGCGCACCTGCACTACGTGCTGGTCGGCGGGCTGGTGTTCCCGCTGTTCGCTGCCATCTACTACTGGGCGCCGCTGTACAACGGGCACAGGTTGTCCGAGCGCGTGGGCCGGTGGAGCTTTGCGCTGATGTTCGGCGGCTTCAACCTGGCTTTCTTTCCAATGCACATCGCCGGCATGGCCGGCATGCCGCGCCGCGTGTACACCTATTCCGCCGGGCTCGACTGGACGCTGTGGAACCTGCTGTCCACGGTGGGTGCTTTCGTTTTTGCGGCCGGCGTATTGCTGTGCCTGGTCGATCTGGTGCGCACCCTGGTGCGCTCCGAACGTGATCACGGCGACCCATGGCGGGCAGATTCGCTGGAATGGCTGCCGCAGGGCGACTACGGCGTGCGCAGCATCCCGCAAATCGCCTCGCGAGAGCCGCTGTGGAGCCATCCCTCGCTGCCGCAGGAGGTCGCCGCAGGCCGGCACTGGTTGCCGGGCACGGTGTTCGGTGGGCGCGAGACGCTGGTCACGAGCCCCGTGCAGGCGCAGGTTCGGCACCTGCTGCGTCTTCCGGGAGACGGCTGGTCGCCCTTCATTGCAGCGGCGGGCACGGCCGGCTTCTTCCTGTTGCTGACCGTCGCCTGGATCGTGCCC
Organism: Acidovorax sp. LjRoot194; assembly: GCF_964253015.1. NCBI lineage: Bacteria > Pseudomonadati > Pseudomonadota > Betaproteobacteria > Burkholderiales > Comamonadaceae > Acidovorax > Acidovorax sp. LjRoot194. The sequence continues at coordinate 4,943,459 of NZ_CAXUQB020000001.1, forward strand.
GCGATGATCGCAGGGGTGGCGTCGGTGGCCGCGATGCTCGTGTGGCTCTGGGGATCAGACCTCCCGCCACCTCAAGACACGGCCGCCATCGGCGAGGGTGTGAGCGTGCCGACATCGGCCTCGGGCGTGGGCTCTCACTCCTGGTGGGCCACGGTGATCCTGCTGGCGGTGGACGCCACGGTTTTCGCCTCGTTCGCGTTCGCGCACATCCACGTGTCGATGGCGCTGGACATCTGCCCGCCACCGGGCGCCCACATCCCCCCGGGCGGGGCGTTGAGCACCGCGCTGTTGCTCGGCGCGTCCGGGCTCATGGTGTGGGCGGTGCGCTGTCTGCAACAACGCCCCCGGCAAGGCCTGCTGCGCCTGGCAGTGGCTCTGGCCATGGTGGGCGCGGTGGGCGCCACCGGCCTGGAGTTGGCGACCCATTGGCAGGCGGGCCTTTCGCCCCGCGCCGACGCCTGGAGCGCCACGGTGGCAGCACTGCTGGCGTGGCAAGGCTTCCACAGCCTGGTCCTCATCGTGATGGGCTGCTACGTGCTGGCCCGCTCGTGGGCAGGCAGGCTGCGAACCGATGCCCGCGCCACCTTGGACAACACGGCCCTCATGTGGCACGGCACCGTCGCCCAGGCCCTGGTGGGCATGGCGCTGGTACGGTGGCTGCCAGCCTGGATGGGTAGCTGAACGGCGCGCAGTGGCTGACACGCCAGGACTTGCGGTGTCCGCCTACATCCGGCTGGGGTCGTCACTGTCCATACTGCGCCATGCAAAAGCCTGCCCGACACCCATCGCCCTCACGGCCCGCTCGGCCATCGGTTTTCACCTCGGCATCCGTGCCGTCCCGTCCGTCAGGGCCGGGGTGGCCTTTGACGCTCGCAGCGCTGCTGGCAAGCTGCTCCATCGCTGGGGCCAGCGCGCAGCAGCTCAACCCGCCAGGTGTCGGACCCAACCCGCCATTGCCGCCCCCGCACAAGAACCTGCTTCTGCCCACCGTCAACATCGCGCCGGCCGACGAGTGGCCGCAAGGCGTGACGCCGCTCGCGCCCACAGGCTTCAAGGTGACTGCACTGGCCAGTGGCCTGGACCATCCGCGTTGGGTGTACACCCTGCCCAACGGCGACGTGCTGGTGGCTGAAAGCAACAAGCCGCAACCCGAAGAAGGCGCGAAGAACGTGCACGCCGACGGACTGCGCGGCAAGGCCATGGGCATGGTCATGAAGCGTGCCGGCGCGGGCACGCCCAGTGCCAACCGCATCACGCTGCTGCGCGATGCCGACGGCGACGGTGTCGCGGAAACCCGCACGGTGTTCATGAAAGACCTCGTGTCGCCGTTCGGCATGGCCCTGGTGGGCCAACAGCTGTACATCGCCAACGCGAATGCGATAGTCAAGGTGCCGTACGAAACCGGCCAGACCTCAATAGCGACGACTCCCACCAAAGTCACGGACCTGCCGGCGGGCGCCAACCACCACTGGACCAAGAACATCCTTGCCAGCGCTGACGGCAGCAAGCTGTACGCGACGGTGGGCTCCAACAGCAACATCGGCGACAACGGCCTCGCAGCAGAGGAAGGCCGCGCCGCGATCTGGGAGGTGGATGTTGCCACCGGCAACAAACGCCTGTTTGCCACCGGCCTGCGCAACCCCAACGGCCTGGGCTGGGAGCCGCAAAGCAAGGCGCTCTGGACCGTGGTCAACGAACGCGATGAGCTGGGCAACGATCTCGTGCCCGACTACCTCACGTCCGTCAAGGACGGCGCCTTCTACGGCTGGCCCTGGAGTTACTGGGGCCAGAACGTGGACACGCGCGTCAAGCCGGCCAACCCGGACATGGTGGCCAAGGCCGTAGCGCCCGACTACGGCCTGGGCTCCCATGTCGCACCGCTAGGCATGGCCTTCTCGGACGCACGCATGCCCACGCAGTACGCCAGTGGCGCTTTCATCGGGCAGCACGGTTCGTGGAACCGCAAGGATCTGACAGGCTACAACGTGGTGTTCGTGCCCTTTGCCGGTGGGCAGCCGTCCGGGCCGCCCGTGGAGTTTCTGGGTGGCTTTCTGAGCAAGGACGGCAAGGCCTACGGACGCCCCGTCGGTGTCGCCATGGACGGCAAGGGCGCACTGCTGGTGGCCGACGATGTGGGCAACACCATCTGGCGTGTGGTTCGCACGGAATAGCCGCCCACCACCGCACCACCGCGCCGTGGCATGCAGCGCGACAATCGACGCAGGGCTGGCAGCGGCTTCCCCCGCTGCATCGCCCTGCTCTCCCTTTCCCTGCTGTCGCCTCGCCTGTCTTCGATCCTCTTTGACCCTCACTCTGCGCTGCCGTGTTGCGGACTTCCATGCCCCCTCTTTTCAAACATGGCGCCGTGTTCATGCTGGCCGGCTGCGCCTGCGTGGCCGCCCACGCCGCCGAAGAAACCACTGACGCACAGCCATCCGCCGATGCTGCGCCCACCTTGCGCACAGTGGAGGTCATGGGCAGCACGGCCGCCCAGCGCCGCTTCGACAGCGCTGCGAGCCACAGCAGCGTGGTGGTGGACGGGTTTTCGGCACCCTCGCCCCTGGTGAATTTGTCAGAGCTGCTGAGCGGCCAGGCTGGCGTGGTCACGCAGGACCGCGGCAACTACGCGCAGGACCTGCAGATCGCCGTGCGCGGCTTCGGCGCCCGCTCCACCTTTGGCGTGCGGGGCGTGCGCATACTGGTCGACGGCATCCCTGCGACCATGCCCGACGGCCAGGGCCAGGCCGCCACCGCGCACCTGCCCTCGGCCGCCCAGATCGATGTGCTGCGCGGCCCGCTCGCGCAGCTGTATGGCAATGCGGCCGGAGGCGTGGTGCAGGTCACCACGCGCGACCCTCGCACGACCGGAACCGCGCAGGCGGGTCTGGCCATCGGGTCGTACGGCCAGCGGCTGGTCGACGCATCGCTCGACTTTGGCGACCAGCGCCTGGGTGGCCTGGTGGACGTGTCCCGTTTCGACACCGACGGTTGGCGCGCACACAGTGGAGCGCAGCGCACACACCTCAACGGCAAGCTGGTGGCGCGGCCGGACGGCCGCACACGCGTGACTGCGCTTGTCAACCTGTATGACCAGCCGCTGGCGCAGGACCCGCTGGGCCTGACACACGCCCAAATGCAGAGCGACCCGCGGCAGGCCGCTGCAGTCGCCACCGCGTTCGACACCCGCAAGTCGGTGTCCCAGAACCAGCTGGGTCTGGTGGTGGACCACGAGTTGTCGTCCACCGACAGCGTGCAGCTGCGCGCCTACGGCGGCACGCGCGACCTGACGCAGTACCTGTCCTTTAGCGGTGCAGCCACCAACAGCGCCGGCGGGGTGGTGAGCCTGGACCGCAGCTACCACGGCATGGGCGCCACCTGGACGCGCTCGGCGCGGCTGGCATCCGGCCTGCCAGTGACCCTGACGGCGGGCCTTGAGACGCACCGCATGGCCGAACACCGCCAGGGCTTTGTGAACGATGCAGGCACCAGTGGCGACGTGCGCCGCAACGAGCAGGACCGCGCCACCAACACTGATGTGTACGCGCAGATCGATGCCTGGCTGTCGCCCCGCTGGCGCGCCATTGCCGGCCTGCGCGCAAGCCAGGTGCGCGTGCAGGTGAACGACCGCTACATCACCCCGGCCAACCCGGACGACAGCGGCGCGCGCACCTGGCGCCACACCAGCCCCGTGCTGGGTGTGGTGTGGAGCGCCACCGACGCGTTGAACATTTACGCCAATGCGGGCCGCGGCTTCGAGACACCCACGCTGGCCGAAATGGCCTACAGCGTGGGCAACGCAGGCCCCAACTACGGGCTGTCTGCATCGACAAGCCAACAGTGGGAGATCGGCGCGAAATGGCGCGGCGAGCACCAGCAGGTCGACCTGGCATGGTTCGACACGCGCAGCCGCGGCGAGATCGTGCCGGTGGCCACCGTCAACGGCCGCTCCGTCTTCCAGAACGTGGACAACGTGCGCCGCCAGGGCCTGGAGCTGGCCTGGCGGGCCGCTTGGGGCGCCTGGTCTCCCAGCGCCACCTACACGTACCTGGATGCCCGCTTCGGCAACGCTTACACCGGCGCCGCAGGCGCTGCCGTGGCCGCAGGCAACCGCTTGCCAGGCACTGCACGCCATGTGGCGCAGTGGGCCGTCGACTACGCACCGGGCCCCCGGTGGCGTGTGGGCGGCGCAGTGAACCTGTCGGGCCCGGTATTTGCCAACGACACCAACAGCGAATCGGCTGCAGGCTTTGCCGTAGTGGGGCTGCACGCGGGCTACCAGATGGGCGGCACGGCGCCAGGTGCCACCCGCTGGCAATTGTGGGCCAGGCTCGACAACCTGTTGAACCGACGCTATGCCGGGACACTGATCGTGAACGATGGCAACGGCCGGTTCTTTGAACCGGCAGCCGGCAGACGGTTGATGGTGGGTGTGCGGGCGCAGTTCCTCTAGCGCCGGCCGGCTTCCGTTGCCACTGCCGTTGCAGTTACCGGGCCGCGCCCACAGGCTTACGGGGCAGCGACCAGGGTTGCAAAGGCGGCATTCAACGCCGCCTCGGCCGACAGCAGGCGTTGGCGTGCGTCACCAGCCCACGCGCGGTCTTTGGCCAGGCTGTCGGTGCCAGCGGCGATCATCCGCTGTACCTCCCGCGGTTGGGGGCCACCGGTGCCCGTGCGGGTGACGACCATCTCTGCAGGCGACAGCGCGCGGCGAAATTCCTTCTCGCTCAGCGGAAGCCGCTGCTCCTTGAGGTCGTATTTTTTACCTGCTTCGCGGTAGATCTTCACAGCCTCTGCATAGGGAAAATCCTTGGGCCGAATGTTGCGCTCTTTCGCAAACAGCACCACGTCGGATGCGAAGTGGTGCCCCACGCGGAACGGCACGCCGTGACTGCGCTGCAGTGCCTCCGCCAGCTCCATCGACGTGGTCCATTCGGACTCCAGCTCCTCCAGTGCACGCGCCGGATCGATGCGCAGCGAATCGAGCACATCGGTGAACTGCTGCAGCATTTCGACAGCCTGCACAAACGTCTTGGCGCTGGCAGGGCTCCAGGTGTTCTTGTAGTCGATCATGCCCGGTGTCACGTTATGGGCGCGCCACAGCGATGCCTGCGCCGAGGACACCACATCGCTGGCCTTGGCCCGCGTGTTCTGGATGATTCCGGGGTTGGCCTTTTGCGGCATGGCGCTGCTGGTGTAGGTCTTGGAGCTGGCCAGCAGCAGCCAGGGCCGGGTCTGGTGGTACTGCGTGTGAACATCCTGCATGAAGGCCCCGACGCGGATGGCGGTCGAGCTGGCGATGGACGTGGCTTCTATGGGAATGTCGTAGGTGCTGATCTGCCCGGCATCCAGCGAGTTCACGATCAGGCCGTCGAACCCGAGCAGTTGTGCCAGGCGCTCGCGGTTGATGCTCCAGCTGGAGTTGGCCAGCACTGCGGTGCCCATGGGGCTGAGGTTGACGCGTGCGTAGGCCTCGCGGATGCGCGCCGAGTCGCGACCGAACGAGTCGGCAAAGGCCATCAGGTAGTGTGCATAGCTGATGGGCATGGCCTGCACGCCGTTGGTGTAAGCAGGCACATACGTGGCGGTGTGCGCCTGTGCGATGGTGATGAGCCGTGCACGCACCTGATCCAGGGCGTCTGCGAAGTCCAGCATCTCCAGCCGCAGCTGCGCGGCGTTCAGCGTGGAATGGATGTCCTGCCGGCTGCGGCCGGTGTGGATGAGCGTGGCCTCGGGCCCCACGGCGTCCGTGATGATTTTCTCGACCTGCAGGACGTCGGTGGGCCGCTTGCCGCCGGGCGCGCTGGCCTGTGCGATCGACTGCTCCACGCCGCGCGCTATGCGGCCTGCCAGCGTCTTGGGAATGATGCCCTGCTCGACGTTCATCACGGTCGATGCCATGTTGATCCGGCCGATCCAGTAAAAGGTGTCTTGCGATTTGGACAGGGCACTGGTGGCGTCACCCCTCACGACGCCCTGGATCTTGGCGACCTGCGCCTGGCATTCGGCCGTGGTCTTGCAGGCGGTATCCAGCGTGTCGGCAGCGTGTGCAGTGCTAGCGGCCAGCATCGCGCCGACGATGGGCAGCAGGTAAAGGCGGGAGGTGCGCGGTGCGGCACGGCGCGACGGGTAAGTACAGGGCGATGGCATGTGGTTTTGTCTCCTCAGTGACCGCGGGACCTTGGCATGTCCCTTTCGGCAATAACATTCGTGGAGTGGATTGACTGAGCGCGTTGGCGCCCACCCTTCAGGGCCCGGGCATCGTTGCACAGCGCGCCGCGCGAGACCAATGCTTCTTTAGCTGTCTGATTCATTTTTTGAATACCCATGTCTGAGCCCTCCCCGTCGGTCCTGTTCAATCGAATCCTGGGTCGCGTCCGCCTGAAGCACCTGCAACTGGTGATCGCGATTGCCGACCTGCAAAGCCTGCACCGGGCTGCAGCGTCCATCGGCCTGAGCCAGCCTGCCGCCACCCACGCCCTGGCAGAGCTGGAGAACACACTGGGCGGGGCCATCTTCGAACGGCACGCCAAAGGCATGCGCCTGACGAGCCTGGGTCGCGCAGTGCTACCGCTGTTGCGGGCCGCGCTGGTGCCCATCGAGGCGGTGGCCGGCAATGCAGCGCTGATGCAGCAGGGGGCAGCGTCCGCCCCGATCCGCATCGGGAGCATTGCCGCGGGCATCAACGGCTTGCTGACCACGGCGATACACGCTTATTGCGCGTTGCAGCCAGACGCCGTCATCGATGTGCAGGAGATCACCATCGACAACCTGCTCGCGAGCATTCAAGAAGGAAAACTGGACCTTGCGATCTGCCGCCAGCCGGAGCCCATGCCACAGGGTTTCGAGTTCCACGCCGTGCGGCAGGACGAGTTCGTCGTCGCGTGCCGCACAGGACACCCGTTGGCTCAGCAAGCCACCCTGCAGGCCGCTGATTTGCTCGCGCATCGCTGGCTTGCCCCACCGCTCACAGGGCTTGGCCCCTTGCAGGTGGAGCATCTCTTCGACGACCTGGGGGGTGTTCCCGATCTATGCAGGGTGTCCAGCCGCTCGGCAGAAATCGCCTATGCCCTGCTGTCCGCCAGCGACTTGCTGGTGTGCCTGCCGATGAGCCTGGTGCGGCCGTTCGTGCAACGGCAGGACCTGGCCGTGCTGGCCTGGCAAACCAGGCCTGTACCGCCGCTGGGCGTGCTGGTCAGAGCGGACTTAATGACGGACCATGGTGCGGCCCACCCGTGCCGCCCGTTCATCCATCACCTTCTCGCGCAGGCCCAGTAGCGCCGCCGACGCTACGGCGCCCGGCGCTGCTAGCGCGGCAATGCGTAGGCACGCACCGAGTCACCGGCCTTGGTGCCCGTGGAGCCATGCCCGCCCGCCACCACCACCACGTACTGGCGCCCGTCGTCGCCCGTGTAGCTCATGGGCGTGGCCTGCCCGCCGGCGGGAAGGCGGTCGTGCCAGATGATGCGGCCGTCGTTCACGTCATAGGCACGCACATAGTTGTCGAGCGCGCCTGAGTAGAACGCTACCCCTCCGGCCGTCACCATGGGCCCGCCGATACCGGGCACCCCCATGCGAAACGGAAGCGGTACTGGCGCCAGGTCGCGCACCGTACCGTTGCGGTGCTTCCATGCCACCTGGCCCGTGCGCAGGTCGACACCCGCCACGTAGCCCCAGGGCGGTGCCTGGCAGGGCAGGCCCATGGGCGATACGAAAGGCTTCATCGACGCGGCAAAAGGCGCACCAAAGTTTTCGTTGAGCGCGGGCAGGTTGCCTTTGGGCGGTCCATCCTTCTGCACCATCAGGCTGGAGTCGTCTTTGCGGGGGACCAGCTTGGACACGAACGCCAGGTATGTGGGCGTGGTGAACGCCACCTGGCGGGACGGGTCGACCGCAATGCCTCCCCAGTTGAACACGCCGAAGTTGCCTGGATACACCAGGCTGCCTTGCTCGGAGGGCGGGGTGAACCTGCCCTCGTAGCGCAGCCGATGGAACGCGATGCGACAGGCCAGCTGATCGAACATCGTTGCGCCCCACATGTCACGCTCGCGCAGCGGGGGCGGGTTGAACGACAGGGCCGAGTGGGGCTGCGTGGCCGCAGTGTGGTCGCCGGCGGCTGCGCCCTGGGGTGCTGGCGCCTCCTGTACCGGCAGCAACGGCGCACCGGTGCGGCGGTCCAGCACAAACAACTCGCCCTGCTTGGTGGGCTGCACCAGTGCAGGCACCGTCTGGCCATTGATCTGCAGGTCGAGCAGGGTCGGTTGTGCAGGCACGTCGTAGTCCCACAGATCGTGGTGCACGGTCTGGAAGTGCCAGCGCACGCGGCCGCTGGCCAGGTCGAGCGCCACAACAGACGACGAATAGCGTTCCACCGCCGGACTGCGGCGGCCGCCCCATTGGTCGGGTGGCTGGTTGCCCATGGGCACATAGACCATGCCCAGTGCCTCGTCCACGCTGGATATGGACCAGCTGTTGGGCGAGTTGGGCGTGTAGGTGCGCCCTGGCGCCAAGGGTGCGGTGTCGTCAGGGTTGCCTGAATCCCAGTTCCATACCAGCTGGCCGGTGTCGATGTCGAATGCGCGGATCACGCCCGACTGCTCCTTGACGGACGCGTTGTCGAGCACCGTGCCACCCACGATCACGTAGCGCTGGGTGACCACCACCGGCGAGGTCGAGTAGTACGCACCTGGCCGCAGGTTGGGCATGCGCTGCCACAGGTCGATCTGGCCGGTGCCCCCGCCAAAGTTGGCGCACACCGCGCCGGTGTCGGGGCTCAGCGCGATGATGCGGCCATCTGCCGTGGGCATGAACAGCTTGGCCATGCAGGCCGCATCCGTCGCACCGCGCCGTGCCGCGATGGGCGTCTGACGGGAGTTGGATGCGGCAGCAGCAGTGTCGGCAGGCGCCGCGGTAGCCGCAGTAGGCGCCGCAGCAGTGAGGGGCAACACGGGCACTACGGTTGCGCCAGCGTTCACATCCGCCGCAGCAGCGCGCGGCGGCTGGTAAGACAGCCCGCGGCAGGTCAGATGCTGCAAAGCCAGCTTGTTTTCAATCTGGGGGTCGTAGCGCCACAGCTCCTTGCCCGTGGTCGCATCCAGCGCAATCACCAACTGGTGCGGCGTACACAGAAAAAGCCGATTGCCGATCTTGAGCGGCGTAACCTCGTACGTGGTCTCCTCAGGGTCGCCCGGCTTGCCCCGCACATCGCCTGTGCGGTATTCCCAAGCCAGCTTCAATGCCGACACGTTGGCGGGCGTGATCTCCGACAAAGGAGCAAAGCGCTGGCCCAGGCCAGTGCGTCCATAAGCGTGCCACTCTCCAGGCGCAACCACAGGGTTGCCGGGCATGCCCGATGCGGGGGTGGGCGCGACTGCGGGCGTGACGGTGGCAGAGGCTTCGGTCCGCGGCAATGTGCCCGCGACATCGTGCGGGTCACGAAACCACGACGCGACCGCGACGGCTGCAGACACCACGATCACCAGACCCAGCAGTGCACTGCCTGAGGGCGACCAGCCCCGGTGCGCCCGGCGCGAACCCAAAGGCGAAGCGGAGGCATCTCTCTCGTCGGTGAGCGAAGGGCGCCCCGACCAGCGGGTGAGCATCCACAGGCCCAACACGAACAGCACATCGAGCCGCGCGGCCAACGGCCACCAGTCGAGGCCCACCTCCCACAGCGCCCACGCGAGCGACCCGCCGAGCACCACGGCATACCACCCACGCGCCCACGGATGCTGGCGGGCCCACAAGAATCCCGTGACCAGCAGCGCGCTCCCGACCGCAGCGTAGTACCAACTGCCGCCGAGCGACGCCAGCCAGAGACCGCCCGCCAGAACGGCTGCGCCCATCAGACCGGCGATAACGCCCGTCACCATTGCCCTGCGTGTGTGATTTGCCATGCCGACCCCATCCCATTGCGCTTGTAAAGGCTCTTCCGCGCGGCACCTGCGCGCGGATGTGGACCTAAAGCCATGGTGACGATGTTGGCGGGGAAGCGCCGTGGGTTCTGGCGCTGATGGCAAGTGCGCCCTCGCCTACAGGCGGTGAAGCGCTACGCCGGTCTCGCGCTCCAAACTTTCGGCATTGGGCTGCGCAAAGTCTCTCCAGAGAACCGTGTCAAACGTGTGCGCCCAGCAGAACGCATTCACATCGCGGCCAGCACCCACGACGCACCACCATCATGGAAGACCGCATCTGGCCTTACAGCAGGTTGCCGACCTCGCCGTGAGAAACCCGCCCAGTGCACACCGCTTGGACCACGGGCTCCGGCTCATCCCGCAAACCAGCGCAAGGCACTTGCATGTGCCGAACGGATGACCCCGCGTGGCGCCGGATCCAGCCGACCAGCGCGTCCCGCTCCATCGGCCTGGCGATGTGAAACCCCTGGCCTTCCTGGCAGCCCATGCCGCGCAGCGACTGCCAGACGGCGGCATCCTCGATGCCTTCCGCCAGCACGCTCAGGCCGAGTTTTCGGCCCAACTGGGCCACCATCTCAGCAATGCGCGCGCCGCGCGGTTCACCGAGCTGTCGGACGAATGAACGGTCGATCTTGATGCGGTCCAGCGGCAGGCGTTCCAGGTAGCTCAGTGACGAATACCCGGTGCCGAAGTCGTCGATGGCAATCGTGATGCCCTTGGCTCGCAGAGCCGACAAAGTGTGCTCCAGGAACTGCGTCGGGAGCACCGCCACCGACTCCGTGATCTCCAGTTCGAGGTGCTCGCCTTGCAGCCCGCTGTGGTCCAGCGCAGCGCACACGATGTCGAAAAATCCCGGGTCCTGCAACTGCACCGTGGACACATTGACGGCCATGCGCTGCGGGGCAGCGTTGGCATCCAGCAGCTCACGCATGGTGGCGCACGCGGTGGCCAGAACCCACTGCCCCAGTCCGACAATGAGGCCGGAGTGTTCGGCCACGGGAATGAACTGATCGGGCGGAACGAATCCGCCGTCCGCCGTCCGCCATCGCAGCAGTGCCTCCAGCCCCACCAGGGCATGGGTGTCGAGGTTCAGCTGGGGCTGGTACACGAGGAACAGCTGTTCGTTCTCGATGGCCTCCCGCAGCTCGGAACGCAGCAAGGCACGGGCCCTTGCCTCCGTTCCCATTTGCACGGCGTACTGGAGGTCCTGGCCCCGGTGGTCGCGTTTCGCGCGCTTGAGGGCGATGGTCGCATCCTTGACCAGATCGGCACCGGCCTGCGGTTCGTCGGGCAGGAGCACGTACCCACAGGTGAGCGATACCTTGTGCGGTACGCCGTCGATGTTCAACGGTTGCCGAACGCAATCCAGCAGGCTTCTCGGCCTCACCTGCCGGACGGAGCCCAGCACCCCGAAGGTGTCCGCCCCGAGCCGCGCCAACAGCACGCCAGGCGGCAGCGATGCTTCCAGGCAACGCGCGACCTTCTCCAGCAGCCGGTCGCCAAAGCGATGGCCCATCACCTCGTTCGTGGCGCTGAAGTCATCAATATCGATCAGCGCCAGAACGTAGTCGGTGGCCCCGTGCCGCGCGCAATCATTGACCTCTTCGACAAAGTGCGCGCGGTTGGGAAGGTTCACCAAAGGGTCGTGGTAGGCGCTCTCGTGCAACCGCCCCAGAAGCCCGCGGTTGTGCAGCAGCGTGCTCAGGTTCGCGCACAGCACATCGAGCAACTGCGGCTCCAGGCCGCGATGGTTGCGGGGCACATCCATGAACACCACGAAGTCTTGCTCGTCCTTGTGGCCGATGTGCAGCGCCAGTCCTCCCGACTCGCCGAACACGTTGTACCGCTTGGCGATGGAAGTGCACAGCAGATCGAGTTCGGGCCCTTGTGACAACAGATCCAGCGGGAGCCCTGCGAGTTCGGAGAACCTGCCCGAGGCGGCCAGTACGTAGTAGTCACGCCGGTTCTCGCCGCGCTGCACGCACACCAGGCCCTCGCGTTCCACATTCAGCAAGGCCGCCAGTTGCGTCAGCACTGCCGATGCGAACTCATAGGCATCCTTCGTTTCCAGAAGCGATGCGCTGGAGCGCACGATCATCTCCAGGCTGACCCGGCTGGCATCGACCGCGCACAGTTGTTTGTAGGACCGAACCGCTGTCACGACCATCGCCAACAGCCGGTCGGGGGTGAGTTCGGCCTTGGTCCGGTAGTCGTTGATGTCGTACCGCAGCAGGGTGTCAAGGTCCGGCACCTGCCCGGGCTGGCCGGTGCGCAGCACGATGCGGGTGTTCCTCAGGCCCGCCGAGTGGCGGATGAAATCGACGAGGTCCAGCCCCGGGCTGGCCTGCTCCGGCACCACGTTGAGGATGACCATGGCAAGGTCGGTTTCCTTGAGCAGCAAAGATTTGGCCTCGTCGCCCGAGAACGCATGCATGAACACCAACGGGCGCTCGAACAGCGTGTGGCCCTCCAGCGCAGCCAGCGTGGCGGCGTGCACGTCGGGATCGTTGTCGACGACGAGTATTCGCCAGTGCGTCCCCATGCCGAGCGCGTCACGCCGTGTGGTGTCGAGGGTGGCCCACCTTGAATCTGCCCGGCGCAGTTCAGCCTCAGACCACATGCTCAAGCGATGGCAAAGAGCTGGCCGCCACGCAGACCTGGTTTCGCCCACCGCGCTTTGCGACGTAAAGCGCTTCGTCAGCCAGGCCATAGGCGCTGTCGAAATCGCTGCCCGCACCCGCCCAGCACACGCCGAAGCTGGCCGTGACGCCGCTGCCGTCCGGCAGATCGAAGACGCACGTCTCGATGGCCTGCCTGAGCGCCTGCGCCACCCGCTCGGACTCCTGGGCGCTGTGCTGCCGCAGCACCACGGTGAACTCCTCGCCGCCCACGCGCCCTATCTGCGCGGTGGCCGGGACCACCGCCTGGAGACAGGCGACCACGCCCAGGATGACCTTGTCGCCCATCGGGTGGCCGAAGCTGTCGTTGATCCGCTTGAAGTGATCGATGTCGAGAACGACCAGGGCCAGGTCTTCGCGGACGAAATGCCGGTTGACCCGTTCGATGATGGCCGCGCGGTTGAGCACGCCCGTGAGCGGGTCATGATTGGCACGGTGTTCGAGCTCGGCCGCCAGATCCTGCAGCCGTGTGTTCATCTGGTTCATCTCCAGCTCGGCCCTGTCGCTGCGGCGCACCAGCCTGCGCGTCTCCCGCAGGAGTCGCTCGTATGCCAGGATCAGCTCGCCCAGGGCCGACCCACAGGCGTCCTGCGCGGAGCCTGCGCAAGCCGAATGGGCAGCTCGGGCTGCCAGCAGCGTCTGGTTCTCGGCATCGAAAAGATCGGGCGCCGGCCCGGTTGCAGCGCTCACCATTCAAGCGGCTCCCACCGCATGGGTGACGAACTCGATGGCTGGGAAGTCTTCGCTCAACTCCTGGCCGAACTCGAGGATCGTGTCGTCCTCTTCGTCGTGGTACCAGTTGAGCACCACCCGGTTGCCCGCTTCTGCAGCGTTGCTCAGCGCCTCGATCAGGTTGAACAGCATCTTGGTGCTGGAGCTGTTGAAATACGCCAGCGCCACGTTCACGTTCAGGGTGGCTTCGCGCTGCGTGGACAAGAATTCGCTGAGGCGCGCGATGATGTCGCCGTAGAACGCGGCTGCATTCTCAGGATACGACTCGCCCCGGAGACTGAGCGTCTGCGCATCAAACTTGAAATCCACCTCAGGCGAGCTGGGCGTTGGTGCGATGTAGAGGTTTTCCATCAGTAATCTCGATTCATTGACAGGCGCTGTGCGCCTAGATGGCTGCCTTGAGGTAGAAGACAGGCGAACTGCCGGTCTCCTCGTCGGCGTCGAAGTCAAATTCGAGCGGCTCGCGCGCATCCCGCGCGACGGTCAGAAAACCCATCCCCGCTCCCTTGCTGCCTTGTGGCGTTTCCTCGCGCAGCGTTTGTCGGTAGGCCTGCTTGATCTCCTCGAGCGTCATGCTGCGCAGCGCACTCAGCTTGATGCGCAGCTCTTCGGCCACCACGCGCTCGATGGGGTTGGCGCACAGCAGCGAGAAGCTGCCATCCGCCTCGCGGCGAATGCACACCGACCCGTGGCGCAACTCGCCGTTGTTCTGGCTCGCAGGCGTCAGGGAGTCCGCCGAGTAGTGAATGATGTTCTGCGCCATCTCGACGAAGGACGAAAAGAGCTTGCGCCGCGTAGGAGCAGCGACACCGGCGACTTCGAGCTGCAGCTTCACCGCGTCGGCCATCGCAGCCACGATGTGCTGCGAGAAATACCCCACGTAGTAGAAGATGACCTGGTGCTGGCGCGCCAGGTGGAAGAACGAGCCGTACTTGGTGGCGATCGTGAGAGAAGGCATATCGTGGTCTGTCTATGTGCGAAAGCTAAAGAAGGTCAGGTCGTCGCGCCGATGGTGCTCGCCTTGCCAAAGGCGAAGCGCTTCCAGCAGCGCAGCGTTGACTTCTGACGGCGTCTTTTCCCTGTGCTCGAGCAGCACCTCGCGCACACGGCGCTTGCCCAGCGCAATGCCGCGGGGGCCACCGATCTGGTCGATCAGCCCGTCGGTGCTGACGAACACCAGACTGCCCGCGGGTAGCACCACTTCCTGGTTCTTCCATGCGTAATCGAACTCGCTGTCCACATAGCCAACGCCCTTGCGCTGCCCATCCAGCACGTCTACCGTGTCGGCTCCGGGGCGAACCACAAACATCGACAGCCGCGCGCCGGCAAAAACCAGCCGGCCTTGCGCGGGCTCGAACCAGAAGCACGCGGCGTCCATGCCGTCGTCGGAACCCGGGGTGCGATCCTGCCCATCCACCTGACCCAGCATCTGCTTGATGCTGCGGTTGACGTGGCCCAACAGGCTTGCGGGGTCGCGGGGGCCATTCTGTTCAATGGCCTGGTTCAGGCTGGTGGACGCAATCAACGTCATGAATGCGCCGGGCACGCCGTGGCCGGTGCAGTCCGCCACCGTAGCAAACCAGCCATCGGCATCCGTGCTGAACTGGTAGAAGTCGCCGCCGACGATGTCCCGCGGTTGCCACACCAGGTCGGCGTCCGGGCAAGCGCGTGCCAGGGCGTCGAGCGAGCTGCGCAGCGTGGACCGCTGGATCACGCTGGCGTATTCGATGCTGTGCATGATCTGGCGGTTGCGAGAGGCCTGCATGTCGGCCACCACCCGCATGAGCTGCAGCCCATTGCCGATGCCCGCATAGGCACCGTCGCGCGTGATGATGAAGCCGTCGGACAGGGCCTTTTCTCCGTACTCCACGGTCTTGAAGGTCAACGCATCGATGTCCAGGGCCGCGTCGACAATCAGCGGCTCCTTGTCCATGAAGGCGATGCAGCTCTTACGGCCATACAGCTCCTGTCGGAACTGCTTGCTCATCTGCGACAGAAAAATGCTGCGGTTGATCAGGCCGATCGGCTGGCTGCCTTCCACCACCGGCAGACTCACCAGGTCGCGGTGGCGGTTGAACACCTCCATGACCTTTTCATTGGTCTCGTCCGTCGTCATGCACGGCACTTCGATGCACAGGTCGGCGGCGCTGGGCTGGCGAAAACGCGGCCGGAAATCGCTCAGGTACTCAGTGGTTTCGGGCATGAACAGCGCCAAAGAATCGTTGTGAGCAAATGTTACCGGTGCGGTATTTCGGTTTTGTGACGCTGTGGTGCGGTCACTTCCGAAAACTGCAGCGCTGCTCATCTTTCGCCGGGCTGACCCGGGGCGCCGCCTTGAACAGCGGAGTTCCGACCCAGCCTTATGCGGTGACTCTTGAACCTCGCGTCCCATGCGCCAAGCGCCGGGCTCCTCACTCCACGGTCACCCCACCGTTTTTCTCAGCACCCGCAGCACATCGGCCACGTCATAGGGCTTGGCCAGCACCTGCACACCTGGCATGGAAACGCGGTTCTCCGAATAGCCGGTGGCCAGCACCACCTTGACGTGGGGGAAGCGGCTCACGATGGTCCTGGCGAGGTCGATGCCATTGATCGTGCCGGGCATCACGACGTCGGAAAATACGACGTCGATCTTGGTGCCGGCCTCCAGGCAGGCCAACGCGGCGTCGGCACTCTCGGCCATGATCACGAAAAACCCTCCGCCCTCCAGCGCAGGCGCGACGCTTTCGCGGACCAGGGCGTCGTCCTCCACGAACAATAGCGTGCCGCCACCGCGCCCACCCGAACCTGCTGCGGGCTCCTCGCCCGCCGTGCTGCCCCGCACATCGGCAGCCGCTCCAGGCGCCTCGGTGGCACCGACGGCCCTGGGCAGGTAGATGTCCACCTGCGTTCCCTGCCCCTCGCGGCTGTGGAGCAGCAATGTTCCGCCAGATTGCCGCGCGAACCCGAAAGCCTGCGGCAACCCCAGGCCCGTACCCTCGCCCACCCGTTTGGTGGTGAAGAACGGGTCCAGCGCCTTGGCCATGACATCGGCCGTCATGCCGATCCCGGAATCCGAGAAGCTCACCCGCACGTAGTCGTCCACCGGCAGCCCGGCCGCGGGGGAGGCGCCCGGCTCGTTGCCGACCACCACGCGAATGCTGCCCCCGGTGGGCATCGCATCCTTGGCGTTGATCACCAGATTGAGGAACGCCAGCTCGAACTGCGTCGGGTCGATGGTGACGGGCCAGGCCTCCTCCGGAATGACCACGTCCAGCGCGATGCTGGCGGGCAGCACGTTGTCCACCAGGGGGCGGAACTCGTGGATGTGCTTTTGCAGGCTCACGGTCTCCAGCCGCGCATCCTGCGTGCGGCCGAAGGAACTGAGCTGCCCCGTCAGTGTCTTCGCGCGCTTGAGCGCCTTGGTGCAGGTGTCGAGCAAGCCCTGCACACGGTCGGACTCGTTGACCCGCTTGGCCAGCTGCAGCGAGGTCGACAAGGTCTGCAGCAGGTTGTTGAATTCGTGGGCGATGCCTCCGGTCAGCCGACCCAGGGCTTCCATCTTCTGGCCCTGCAGCAAAGCCTTTTGCGCGCGCTCGGTGTCGGCCACGGCTTGTGCAACGCGCAACTCCAGCTCGCGCTGGTTCAACAACAAGCGATCGCTCACCTGTGCGATCCGCACGCCCACGGCGTCGACCTCGACCAGCCCCTGTGACGTGTAGTTCACTTGTTCGCCCCGGCCCAGTGCATCGGCCGCCAATGCCAGCCGGTCCATGCGAGAGATGACCCCCGCGCCGATGCGGCGCGCCACCAGCAGCGAGATGATCAGCACCAGAACGGCAGCCAATGCAAAGAGCCCGGCCCCGCGCAGGGCCGATCGCCGAATCTCGCTCTCGGGAATGCTGAGAACGACCGTCCAGTCCGATGCGGCCACGCGCTGGTAGAACGTCTTGACGGCCACCCCATCGAGCGTGACCGAGCGGGTGACGCCCTGCGCGGTGGATGCGAAGAGTTTTTGAAGCCGCTCGTCCGAGGCCTTGCCTACAAATTTCTCGGGGTCTCGCGAGCGTGCCAGCACTACCCCCTTGCGGTCGACAATCGCGCCCAGCCAGCTGGCCGGCATGTTTTGCTGGGACATCAATGCCTGCACCGCGGCAGCATTGACCCCCATGACGACGAAGTAGCGGACGGCACCGCGCTCCATGAATGGCACCTGGACGACGAAGTCGTACCGCTTGCCGAGCGGCGCAAAAAAGACGTCCGACACCAGGGGAGAGACGCCACCGTCACGCTGCATCAGGTCGCTGACGTTGGACGCTCGCTGGGTCGGAAGCACGGACCCCAGCGGTACCCGCGTGTTGAGCAACTGCCGCCCGCTCGGTTCGATCAGGATGATGGTGGTGTCGGAGGTCGGTGCGTTCTTCTTGGCGAACTCGTAGAACGTCGCCAGGTCACCGGTGGCCAGGGAAGGCGCATTGGCGATGGTGCCGAGGATGCGCTGCCGGGACTGCAGTTCGTTGTCCACCAGAAGCGAGAAGGTGCGCGCCGCCTCCTTCAGCCCGGTTTCCTGGGTGGCCTGCTCCTCCTGATAGACATACCAGATGGCCAGCATCGCCGCCAGGGAAGCAGGTATCAGTACGGAAAGGACGAGAGCGAACAGCTGACTTTTGATGCGCATGGCCAACGATCAACACGAGAGTCCGACGATACAAACCAGGAGATATCGCGTCTCTGGGTCACGAGATGGTTGCCGACTATAGCGCCGGGCAGCGAGCGCGGTGCGGGCCATGGCATGCGGCGGCGGTTAGCCGCGACCCCGGCGCCTGCGGCAGGTCGCTGGCGCATTCAATACCGCATCGTGCTAGGCCAGCAGCTTGATGCCCTGGCGAATCGACTGCCGCTTCTTCCAGTAGTCCTTCCAGGGGTCGTCTTTCTGAAAACTCAGGTACTCCCGCGCCGTCGCAATCGTCCAGTGGGCCCCACCTTTGAGCTCTCGCAGTTGCTCCCACGCCACCGGCATCGATACGCCCATGCCGGGCCGAGACCGTGCAGAGAACGCACAGGCGGTGGTTTGCCCGTGCCCGTTGCGCAGATAGTCGATGAAGATCTTGCCCACCCTGTTCTTGCCGCCCATGACGGCCACGAACTTGGACGGGATGACCTTGGCCATGTGCTGCACGACCGCCTGCGAGAAGGCCTTGACCTCGTCGTAGTGGAGCTTCGGAGTGATGGGCACCACCACATGCAAACCCTTGCCCCCGCTGGTCTTGAGCCAGCTTTCCAGCCCCAGCTCCGTGAGCATGACGCGGGTGAGCTCGGCCGCCTCCTGCAGCATCGGCCAGGTCACGCCCTCGCCGGGGTCGAGGTCCAGGATCAGCCGGTCCGGTTGGTCGATGCGCGCGATCTTGGAGTTCCAGGTGTGGAACTCCACCACATTCATCTGCGCCGCGGAGATCAAGGCCTCCAATGAGTCAACCGCCAGCAACGCGGCATGGTCGGGCCAGAGCGCAGGGTCCAGCTCTTTCATCCCGGGCATCTTGCTGTCGGGGTGCTTCTGAAAGAACAGCTGCCCGGTAATGCCGATGGGGGCCCGCACCAGGGAGGCAGGCCGATTCTTGAGGTGCGGCAGCATCCACTCGGCAATGCTCTCGTAGTAGTGCACCAGATCCATCTTGCGCAAGCCCGTGGTGGGGTCGATCACGCGGTCAGGGTGCGTGATCTTCACCGCGTGGGCCTGGCTCCGGCGCTGTGGCTCGGCTGCGTGCGCCGCGGCAGCGACCTGGGCCTTCGGGCGTTCGCGCACGATGGCGCTGGCCGGCTTGTCGGTGCGGATCCCTCGGAACACGGCGTGCCGGATGCGCCTGTCCGGCGTCCATTCGCCAAAAGCCACTTCCACCACCAGGGTGGGCTTGACCCAGCGTTCGCTACCCGCCCGCCGTTTGGACCACCGCCCCGGCTTCACCTCGTCCACACTCACCGGAGGGGTCGCGACCTCCAGCTTCGCAAGCTTGGAGTGAAGCTCCCTGCCGGCGGCTGAATCCCAGCCGGTTCCGACCGAGCCAGCATGGTGCAGCTGCCCGTCCTCGTGGTAGCCCAGCAAGAGGCTTCCAACCTCCTTGGCGGCGTTGGACCGGTCGGTGAACCCCAGCACCACGAACTCCTGACGGTGCTGGCACTTGAGCTTTACCCAGGTTTCCGTCCTGCCCGACACGTACGGTGCATCGGAGCGCTTGGCCAGCACGCCTTCCAGCCCCATCTGGCACGCTGCGCCGAGCAGTTGGGCCGGTGCCACATCAAACGCGTCGCTGAACCGGACGGTGTCGCTGTGGCGCTCGCCGAGCAGCTGCTGAAGCACAGCCCTGCGGTCCACCAGAGGGACTGCGCGCAGGTCCATGCCCCCCAGAAAGGGCACGTCGAACACGAAGAACACAATGTCGCGCGTGTGGGCGCTGTCGATGGAGTTTTGCAGGCGATTGAAGTCCGGGATGCCGGCATCGTTGAGGACGACGATCTCCCCGTCCAGCCAAGCACTGGTCAGGCCCAGCTCGGCCACTGCGTCGGCAATGGACTGCAGCTTCGCAGTCCAGTCGTTGCCGTTGCGCGTGAAGATACGAACACTGTCACCCTCCACGCGGGCCAGCACCCGGTAGCCGTCGAACTTGGTCTCCACGACCCAGTCGCCCTCGGGCACGGCGGACACAAGCGTGGCGAGTTGGGGTTCAAGCCTGGCGGGAAGTCTGGCCTTCCTGGCTGCCTGCAGCGCGTCAGTGCCGCCACCCGCGGCGCGGCGCAGAGGCGACGCCTTGCTTCGCGGCTCACGTTCCTCGATCCAGCCCAGCGGCTTGTCGACCACACTGTCCGGCAACGCGGTAATGACGTCGTAGTCGCTGCGGGGCCGCGCCCACGCGTCGCCCCGCTTCTTGAACAGCATCCATTGATCCTGCTTCTTCTCGCCCGGCTTGGAGATGCGCACCAGCTCCCACAGGCCGGCCAGCTTTTGGCCGTGCAGCTTGAAGATCACCTTGCCCTTGGCCAGGCCCTCGCGCGCATCGCCCACCGGCTCCCACGTGCCGCGGTCCCAGATGATCACCGTACCAGCGCCGTACTCGCCCTTCGGGATGGTGCCCTCGAAGGTGTTGTAGTCGATGGGATGGTCTTCCACATGAATCGCCATGGATTTGGTGGCTGGGTCATAGGACGGCCCCTTGGGCACCGCCCAGCTGACCATTACACCATCGAGTTCCAGCCGGAAGTCGTAATGCAGGCGGGACGCCCAGTGCTTCTGGACCACGAAGTGGAGCGCCTCCGGTGGCGCCGACTGGGTGGACCGCCGCCTCGCCGGCACGACACCAGCCGGTTCTGCGGTTTTCTTGAAGTCGCGCTTGGCGTTGTACCTGGACAGCGGATCCGTCGTCGGTGCAGGCGGTGCGGCAATCGCAGAGGTGGCAGCGGCCGCAGTCTTCGCAGTGCGCGGTCGCGTGGGCGTGGCAGGCAGACCCGCTGCCTTGCGCTTTGCCGGCGCCTTGGCGAGCGAGAGCTCTGCCCACACGGGGGCATGGTCGCTGGCACCTTCTCGCGCCCGCTCATCACGGTCCACACCCGCATCCACCACCTTGAAGGAGGGGCCCGCCAGGATATGGTCGATGCGAAGACCTGCATCGCGCTCCCAGCGCTTGCGCCGGTAGTCCCAGAAAGTGAACGGAACGCCTTTGCGGTGAACCTTGGCCAGGGCATCGGTCCAGCCCTGCGCGAGCACTTGCGCATAGGCTGCGCGCGGCCCGGGCTGGAGCAGTGCGTTGTCCCGCCAGGTGTCTGGCTTGTAGATGTCTGCATCGGTCGGAACCACGTTCCAGTCGCCCATCAGCACCACTGGATAGCCGGAGTCCAGAAGCTCCTGCGCACGCAGCGTCATGCGCTCGAACCAGCGCAGCTTGTAGTCGAACTTGGGCCCGGGCTGGGGGTTGCCGTTGGGGAGATACAGGCACGCGAAAAGCACGCCGTTGATGGCCGCTTCGATGTAGCGCACCTGTTTGTCCGACGGGTCGCCCGGTAAAGCGGTGACCACGGTGAGGGGCTCGTGGTCGCGGCACAGCAGCGCGACTCCGTTCCAGGTCCGCTGTCCGGCCACAGCGCACCGATAGCCTGCAGCCTCCAGCGCCGCAGTGGGGAAGTCGGCCGTGGAACACTTGAGCTCTTGGAGCGCCACCACGTCCGGCTGGGCGCGCTGCAGCCAATCGACCAGCAGGTCTACGCGTTTAATGACGTTGTTGATGTTCCAGGTGGCGACGCGCATGGCGTTATCGGTGGTCAGCCCCGTGCGGCTGTGCGGCAGTGAGATGGCGAACTGGGGCGGTCCTGGCTGTGTTCAGGCTTGTATCAAAGGTCTTTTGCTGGGCTGTGCTGGATTCCTCCATTGCGGGGAAGGATGGAGATTTTTCATCGGACACGGCAGGCTCGCTTTTGAATTTTCGGCCTGTTGCAGCGCCCAGTTGCTGTTGACCATGGCATGACCAGCACTCGCAAACCGCCATGCTATGGCAGCTACACCGTCTGCGTGTCAGCCAGAAGCGCAAGTTGATGCGCAAAATTTTCTGCGGCATAACCAGCTACCGCAACCGCTACATCTCTTCACAAAATAGCTTCTCGCCGCAAATTTGAGTCTCCCCGGTGACGTTTCCCCTGTCAGACGCCACAAGATCGGAGCACACCGCGCCAAAACAACTTGCAGCAGTTTGTGCTTTCCGTACACTGTTTTGATGGCGACATGTGCAGGATCCAAGGTTCCAGCCACATGTCGCCGGACCACCCCGCCAGGAGCAAGGGGCCTCATGCCGGTTCGTGCGAAGAAGGAATCGCGTGATCCAGTCGGCATTTCAGAAGATCTACGACAACAGGAAATCCGATGAACAAACTCTCTCTGGCACAGCGGCTGACGCTCATCAACGGGTCACTCATCTGCGTGCTCATGATTGCCGCTGTCATCGTCTGGTTCATGATGGCCAAGGTGACCGAGGCAGCGGACCGTGTCAACCTCACCAACGTGCCGCAGTTGTTGACCATCGGGGAGCTTGAACTCAACGTCACGCGCACCTCCTTGCAGCTGCGCCATGCCATCCTGGCGCGAACGCCTGCCGAACTGGACGAGGCGCTGTCGGATGTCGGCGCCAAAAAGAAACTGCTGCTCGAACGCCTGGATCACCTGGGCAAGAACATGATCGACGAAGAGGGCCGCCAGGCATTTGCCCCCCTGCCCGCGTTGATGACCGAGTTCTGGGCCGTGGGGGAAGAAAACGTCAAGCTCATCCAGGCCGGCAAGAAAGAAGAGGCATTCGCCTTCCTGGTGGACAAGACGATTCCTGCCCGCAACCGTCTCTTGCAGCCGCTCGCAGCCGAGAAGTCCAGGCAAGGCAGCCGGCTGGCCTACCGCATCGACGAGATCAAGTCGCTCGCCTCGTTGGACCGCAACATTGTCATCTCTGTGATGGCAGGCATCGCTCTCGCGCTGCTCGGACTTTCGTACTACCTGCGCGGTGTGGTGCGGCAGCTCGGCGCAGACCCGCACGCGCTCAAGCACGTTGCGCAGGCGGTGGCCGATGGTGATCTGGCTCGCGCGATCCGGGTGCGCGAAGGCGATTCGGAAAGCGCCATGGCGGCCTTGGCCACGATGTCGCACCGCCTGTCCGATGCTGTGCGCACCGTGCGGCACAACGCGGACAGCGTGGCGGCCGCCAGCCAGGAGATCGCCAACGGCAACCACGACTTGTCGGCACGCACGGAGCACCAGGCCAGCACGCTGCAGCAAACCAGCGCCACCATGGAGCAGTTGAGTTCAGCGGTTCGCCAGAATGCCGACAACGCGTCCGAAGCGGACCGCGTGGCGGGTGTGGCGGCCACGGTGGCCAGCGATGCGGGGTCTGTCGTGCAGGAAGTGGTGAAGACCATGAAAGGCATCCACGACAGCTCCCAAAAGATCTCCGAGATCATCGGGGTCATCGACGGCATCGCGTTCCAGACCAACATCCTGGCGCTCAATGCCGCGGTCGAAGCAGCGCGCGCTGGCGAACAGGGCCGGGGCTTTGCGGTCGTGGCCAGCGAAGTGCGCAGTCTGGCGCAACGAAGCGCCCAGGCCGCCAAGGAGATCAAGAACCTGATCGACACGAGTGTGAGCCGGGTGGCACATGGCTCGGGCCTGGTGAACAGTGCCGGCACCACGATGGGCGAGGCGGTGACCGCCATTCACAAGGTGTCGGAACTGGTGGCGTCCATCAGCTCTGCCTGCAGAAGCCAGCATCAGGAGGTGTCACAGGTGGTGCAAGCGGTGGTGCACATGGACGCAGCCACTCAGCAGAACGCGGCGCTGGTCGAACAGATGTCGGCCGCGGCACTGAGCCTGAGCACCCAGTCACAGGAGCTGGTCCACGCCGTGTCGGTGTTTCGCCTGGAGCACGAACCGGCGTGATCGTTGTAATCACCGTGATCGCGTTATTGCCGTGATCGCCGTGATGGAAAGGACGTGCAGGTCAGCAGCCATCGCCCCACTTGGCAGGCGATGGGGCGCCGTTCTTCAGCGTCAATGCCACGGCACTCGCCGCGTGGCGAATACGCTGCCTTTCCCGCCTATCGTGCCTATCCCGCGTGTGCAGCCAGCCACTGCACGATGTCGGCAGTCACCTCGTCGCGGTGGGTCTCGTTGAGAATCTCGTGGCGCGCACCGGGGTACAGCACGACCTTCACATCGGCAATGCCGGCATCGCGATAACGCTGCCCCAGTGCCTGAATCAGCGCCCCGCCTCCGGCGAGCGGGTCGGCATCGCCGGAAGCGATAAGGATCGGCAGTTCGCTGCGGATGCCCGCCAGCAGTGCCGGGTCGGCCAGTCGCGACGCGGGCGCGAACAGCGAGGGAATGACAGGTTCTGGCACATCCCACCCGCACCACGGGTCGGCCACATAGGCATCCACCTCGGCGGCGTCGCGCGACAACCATTCGTAGCCCGTGCGGTGTTCAAAGCCTGCATTGAACGCCGCCAGCCCGGCGGGCGCATCCGCCGGTGCATTGGCCATGCCGGCAGCCAGCAGGTCAAGCGCCGTGGACCCTGACAGGACCACTCCCGACCACGTCGATGCGTGGTCCAGAATGGCCGCCTGCGCCGCAAACGATCCCATCGAATGGCCGAACAAAAACAGCGGCAGACCGTCGTGCTGCGCACGCAGCGCTGCCCCGAACTGGGCCACATCTGCAATCAGGCCGCCAAAACCAGCCGCACCGAAATCGCCCAGCCGCCCGTTGGCGGTACGCCCGTGCCCCCGGTGGTCAACCGCATGAACGACAAACCCGGCAGCGTTCAGCGCTTTCGCAAACCGGTCATAGCGTTCACCATGCTCTGCGAGTCCATGGGATATCTGCACCACACCAGCGGGCTTGCCTGCCACATTGGCCCAGGTATAGGTTGCGATCTGGGTGCCGTCTGCGGCGGATGGAAATGAGGAGGACGAAGAGGAAGAGATCAAAGTGCTCATAAATTCATTCTGACACGGCATGCAGGGTGACAAAAACCGTCGTCAGCCAGGGGCCGGGAGTCGCGCGTGATGGTGACCCGGCCTGTGAGGGCTCAAGGAACGGCTCGCAGCTCAACCTGTCATCACCGTTCCCAGTATGGGCCCGTCCCGGGACAGACGACGGGGTACTTCCGCCAGCCGATGAATCGGAGCATGCTGCACGCTTCAGCGCGTTGCGACATCATCTGATCGCTGGCGCGGGGCTCAACCTGCCCCAAGAAGCGCCGCGCGAGTTTGGCGGCGCGGTGGCCGACTGGTCGGCAGACCGCTGTCGGGTCACAGGCGCCAACATGTCTGGGATGTGGCGGCGCTGCATACCCCGCCCGCACTACGGCAGGAGTCACTGGTGGGTCTGGTGTGTCAGTCGGACTTTCAGAGCCGCGGAGTAGCAAGAGTTGATCGGAGTCATCAAAACGCTGCCGCTGCATTGCGCGGTACAACCAGGACCTGGCCATGCTGGATGCGGAGCAGCCAGCCCACGTCCACCATGGCTGGCGTTCACAGGTGGCGGCGTTGGTCCAGGGATGGCTTCTGGAAACCCATGACGGCGCTGTTCAGCCCGCTCATCTTGATGCCTACCTCAACGAGTTCGTCTTCCGCATCAATGGGCAAATTCCGAACTCTCGCGGATTGCTGGTTTATCGTCTGCTTCAGCCCGCCATGCAAACCAGCCCTTGCAGATCAGCCTCGTGAGAAGCTGATCCATGGTTCACTCAACGAGGGCCGAAGCCCTCATGCTTACCAGCCCCGGAACGCCTTCACGTCCGCAGCCACCGCCGCGGCGATAGCCGAGTGCGTGGCAAGCGTAGGATGCAGTCCCTCGTGGGTCGTGCCGGGGTTCATTGCCACGGTGCCGTCGCTCCAGTAGTTGGAACGGATGGCGAAGCCAGGGTAATGGGCGTTCACTTCGGCCACGCCAGCGTCGATGCCGGTGTTAGTCGCAGCGAAGTACGTCTGCCAAGCGGAGACCTGCGCCGCTACCTGGGCCGAAGTCCAGCCGGGTGGCGGCAGGGTGAGAGCGGCGGCAACCGTGTCTTCAGGCACCGTGTATGGTGCTTCGATCACTACGAGGCGGCGACCTTCTGCAGCCAGTTGCTTGCCAATCGTGCCGATCAGGTAGGCCACGATATTGTGCTTGTCGGTCGGCGTATGCACACCTTCTGCTGGGCCATCGTTACCACCCAGGTGGATGATTACGGTGTCAGCTTGGATGGCTGCGGCGTGCTGCACCAGCGTCAGGCCGCCCCATGCCGACACGTTGGCGGGTGGGTTGGTGGCGAAACCCATGCGGTAGCCGTTGACCATGCCGACAAGCGAGGACCCCCCGAACTGCTGTGCATCGTAAGTGGAGGCTCCGCTGGCACCGAAGATACGCCACGCCAGATCGTACAGGCTGGAGCTTGCGCCATGAGCCGGATAGCTGGTGAACTGGGACACAGGGCCACTACCGTTGCCAGCAGCGGTAGTGGCATTGCCACCCACGTTACCGCCGTCCCCGATAGAGTCGGTGTAGACAGCGATCTTCTTGGCGATAACTTGCGCGTGCAGCAGGCTGCCATGAGCCAGGAGCAGGCCCGACACGGCGGCGGTCAAGACCAGACGCGCCAGAGCGGGGAATGAGGGGCGACGTTGAACGATGTTCATGATAGTTTCTAAGAAGAGGTTGGCCGGCACGCGATGAGCGAGCCTGTGCAGGAGTTGAGCGGGACGAAAAGTTCACTGCATTTCGCACCGCCCGCGGCGAAACCGACTTTTGTCATGTCGGTTTATGGCACTTGATCAGGTGCCAATCCGGTGAAGTCATTGGACGTTGCCCACCCACATATCGTCACGGCGGCTGGGCTTATCGAGTTCAAGCGCAGTCCTACCAGCGCGCCCATCCAGACGCAGGGTAGTTCTGCTCGGCATGTCCAATTACTGCAGCCACAGTCGACAAATTGCCGACGGCAACCAACCGGCGTGCGGTGTGCCACTGTGTGTCGGAGATGGTGGGTGCAGCTGTGTTGTCACCCAGTACGGACATCAACGCCAGTTCGTTCGGCGACCCCTGGCGGCGGCTTGCGTAGACACGGGTGAATTCGTGCGCATAGAACGCCATGCATGTGCCCTGAGCTGGCTGCTCGACCGCGTCAGCGCGGTCACACAGCGCGATCGCATGGCCGTCCCGGATGAAGTTGTCGTTCCAGACCCACTGCTTGATGTCGTGGCTGAGACTGACCCCGGTGGAACCTTGCAGTTGCTGAAAATTCACTCCGTCGACGCTGTAGTAGGCATAGCGCAAGAAGTTGGCATCCACAAAAGCAACCGGCAGTTCCGACAGGGCTTTGACCAGGTCAGGAGATGCCGGGCCGTCCTTGCGAATCGACATGTCCACGACCATCGCTTCGCGCGGCACCGCAACGCCGTCGCCCAACGTCACGCCGAATGCCATGTCGTACGGAGCCACGCCTGGCTGCCCGCCATTGCAGGTACCGGAGAGGCCCGGTTCGTCATAGAGCAGTGGATCGATTCCGAGCAGGATGCCGTTGCTGGCCGGGGTTCCGAGCTGGGCGCCATTCCAATTCGGAATCGAGCCCGTCAGCACTGAGGTGCGCCCTGCGCAATCACCACCCTGCGTCGGGTTGTAGTTGTTGCCTTGGCTACTGCGGCTTGTCATCTGAAAGTCTGCGCCGGCGTTGTCGTGGGGCACCACCTTGCGGCCGGCGATCCACATGTTCGTGATCATCGGCGAGTTGGTTCCGTAGGGCGCTATGGCCTCGTTCAGTTTGATGCGGATGACACCGTTGTCCTTCTCGAACTCCTGGGCCGACGCAGCCACGGATGCGAGCAGTGCCACCGAAAGGAATATGTGCTTCATGCGAAAAATCTCCTGGTTGAGGTCAAGGTCGGTACTTCAGCAAGGCAAGCAATGCGGTAAATAAGGTGTTTCATCTGCATCAGTGGAACTTCAGCAGGGTTCACTTGCAATGTGCAAGGACAGCTCCATCGCGAGACGTCGCAGATCCCTCATCCTTATTCACGCGCGCAATCGCAATAACCGGCAAATAATGCAGCAGCCGCAACTGATGCAATATCATTTTTGATAGGTATCCTTAGAAAACACCGCCTAGCCACCCATTGCGATTGATTTGTATTAAGCAAGCTTCAATGGTTTCTGAAAAGGGCTGTTTGTGAGTGAAAGTATGCCGAAGTGTTCACTTACTGCATGATTGTGCTTATTGGTGCCATATCCTCACCACTAACACATGTGAGATTTTGGAATCGTTTAGTTGCAAAACAAATTAATGTTTACAAATTAACTTCGCCATACACCACAGCAAATTGAATCGTTTCGTTTGTTGCAAATTTCGAATTATTGTCACATTCAAAAGCAAATAGGTTGTGTGCAAAACAGCAATCAACCTTCGCCACTGATACTAATTTGCATTTTGCTTTCCCTAAACAATACGATTCCGCCGAATACTGGTGAAAATTTGCGCGCTACAAAAGCAAATTGACTTCTCCGGTCAACTTATGCATAAGACCACATAGGTAGTTTTTAAGGTTTTCATCGCTGGTAGATATTGAAGAGATAGATTGCGACAAGACGTGAGCACATGTGAGGCCGCCCCAGGCATGTGCTTGCTGAGTGATTTATCACCTTCAACGGGAGGAGAGCCCAGTGTCAAATCCAACCCTTCGGCGAATCAGCTTCGCCTTGATCGCTGCCGCCAGCGCAGCGCAAGCCCAGGAGGTCATCCCCGACTTCTATAAGGAGCCCGGGATCCAGCCCAACCGCGACGCGGTCAATCAAAGCCACCACGAAAGCATCGACCCCTTCACCGGTTCGCTGCAGCGGCACTACGTGGACATCCGAATTCCGGGCAATGGCGGCTTGGACCTCAAAGTCATCCGCTCATACAACAGCAGCAACGTCGACCCGGCCAGCGCCGGCCAGCCCAGAACCACGGCTGGGTGGGGTTGGACCATTCACTTCGGCCGCATCCTCAAAGCCCGCGAAGGCTTTCCGTGCTTCAACAAGAACGTGGAAACAGTCGCCGAGAACCCAGTGCTGGAGTTGCCGGACGGAAGCCGTCAGTTGCTCACCTTCACCAACCAGAACTCCCCCATGGCGCTGACCACACAGCGCTGGCGGGCTGACTGCAACCCGGGTGGTGATGGTCTCATCGTTACATCGCCGGACGGGGTGGAGTACCAGATGACGCAGGCTCTGGGCTTTTCGTCTACCTCGTCGCCGGTGTACGAGTGGCACACCAAGAAGATCACGGACCGCAATGGCAATTCCATCACCATCAACTACGCCTCGGCCAGCAGCTCGGAGATCCGCACCGTAACGACCAGCGACGGGCGCTCACTGACCTTCAGCTACGACGGCGCGGGCAGTGCGATACCGCGTATCCGCTCCATCACGGGTGCGGGCCAGACCTACCAGTACAGCTATCAAGCTTCAGGCATCAGCGGTATTTACCAGCTCACCCGCGTGGTGCGCCCCGACAACAACGACTGGACGTACGAGTACAACGGCAACAACGGAACGTCGGCGGGCAGCTACCTGATGCGCTCCGCGAAGACGCCTCAAGGTGGGACTATCAGTTACTCGTATGACTTCGAGTACTTCGACTCGCAATCCAACCCCGCGAGCCGCTCCAACGTGGTCAGCAGAAAGACCATGAGCACGGGCGGGACCTGGACTTTCAGCTACGCGCCCGGGGGAACGGGCTCGCTGGACACCACCACGGTATCGACACCCGCTGGAAGCATCGTCTACAAGCACTTCGGCCCGGGATATGCTGGCTCTGGAAGTGTCTGGAAGGTGGGGCTTCTGGCCGAGAAGCGCATCGGCTCGGAGCAGGTGGAGCAATACGTGTGGGAAAAGCAGACCATCTCCAACGAGACGTATTTTCGGCCCGGTGCTTTTCTGACCAAAATTGACTATCTGCAGACCAACGCGCCACTGCTGGCGCAAAAGACCATCACCCGCAATGGTGCAACCTACCGCACCACGTTCAGCAACTTCGACAACTACGGAAATCCTCGCACGGTGTCCGAGTCCGGGCCCAACGGTGGCAGTCGAACGACCACCATCAGCTACTACACCAACACCTCCAAGTGGATCATCAAGCAGCCTGAGAACGAAAGTTCCGCCGGGCACTCGGTCAGCCGCGATTTCGACAGTTCAGGCAATCTGACCAACGAGACCAAAGACGGCGTCTCCGTCAGCCGCACTTACGACGGAGAAGGCAACGTGAGCAGCACGACCTTGCCCCGTTCGCTGACACACCGGTACTCGAACTACATGCGTGGAGTGCCGCAAAGCGAGACGCAGCCCGAAAGCATTTCGATCTCACGCCAAGTCAGCGATGCTGGCAACGTGACCTCGGAGACTGACGGCAACAGCCGCACGACCCGCTACGGGTACGACGATCTCAACCGGCTCACGTCGATCGATTTTCCGATAGGGAACAGCATCAGCATCAGCTACTCGGCCACCAGCCGGCAAGTCACGCGGGGATCGCTGTCCGAGACCACCTCGTACGACAGCTTTGGCCGGGTCACGGGCGTCACCCGAGGCGGCATTTCCAGAAGCTACACAGTGGATGCGTTGGGGCGTATCACCTTCACATCAGACCCTGACAGCTCATCGGGCCAGACCTACCGCTACGACATGCTCAATCGGCTGGAGGAGGTCCGCAACGCAGACGGTTCAACGCAGTCCATCTCGTATGGCTCGGGCTCCAAGACGGTGAGAAACGAGCGCAACTATTCCACCAGCTACTCGTACCGCGCATACGGTGATCCTGACAGGACCTTCTTGATGGAAGTGTCCACACCGGACAGCAGTTCCAGCGTGCGCTATGACCGCAACAACAAGGATCTCATCACCTCTGCGACCCAGGATGGCTGGACACGCAGTTTTGGCTACAACAGCAATGGCTACCTGACATCGGCGACTCACCCAGAGACCGGCACAACCACCTTTGGGCGCGATGCTGCAGGGAACATGACCTCCAAGAGCGTGGGCTCGGCCGGCTCGATCTCGTATTCGTACGACAGCCAGAACCGCTTGAGCACCATCAATTACCCAGGCTCAGCCCCCTCGGTTTCACATACCTACGACCGGCGTCATCGACTGCTCAGAACTACTTCCTCGGAGGCGACCCGGGACTTCACCTACGACGGCAACGGCAATCTCACCAAGGAAGAACTGGATGCTGGTGCAGTGAGCTGGCGGGCAGAGTATGGGTACAACGGCAACGACCAGTTGACCTCCGTCACCTACCCGCGCTCGGGCACCACGGTGAACTACTCGGTCAACACCTTGGGCAGGCCGACGGCCGTGTCGGGGTATGCGACATCGGTGTCCTACTGGCCGTCGGGACAGCTGCGCAGCATCACGTATGCGAACGGCACGCAATCGGAATACGGCCAGAACTCTCGCTTGTGGCCCAGTTCGTTCAGAACGTCGCGCTCGGGTTCATTGTTCACCAATGCGGCCTATACCTACGATGACGTGGGCAACCTGACCCGGATCAGCGACACCAGCGACGACAGCTACAGCCGCACCCTTGGCTACGACAGCATGGATCGCCTGACCACCATGTCCTTCGGAGGCGGCTCCGGCGCCATCACGTACAACGGTGTTGGCAACATCACCCGCCAGACTTTCGATGGTGAGCAGTTGAACTATCAGTACAACAGCGACAACCGCCTGAGCGCACTTACGGCGACACCCAATACGCTGTCGACGACGTTCACCTACGACTCTTTAGGCAACATCGCGAGTGGGTCGGGCCGCACCTATACCTACGACTCCGTGCCCAACCTCACGTGCGTGAACTGCTCCACGCCCGCCACCAGCATCCAGTACGCCTACGACGGCGACCAGAAGCGGACATCGGTCACCAAGGCAGGCGTGAAGACCTACGAGTTCCACGGCGTGCACGGCAAGCTGCTGGCGGAATACACGCCCGGCGTGCCCGGCAAGCTGGTGGAATACATCTACCTCAACGGCAAGCGCATCGCCCAGAAGGAGTCCGCACAATGATCACGACGCTGAACACCGCTATGCGAACTTCTGTTTATCGATTCGTGGCGCGCCTGGCACTGCTGCTCACCCTGGTAGTCGGCACCCTCGGCACTGCTTCTGCGCAGACCGTCACGTACTTTCACAACGATATTGCCGGCACCCCGATGCTGGCCACCGACGCTGCGGGCGCTGTGGTATGGAAGGAGAACTACCTGCCCTATGGTTACCGCCAGATGGCGGACCCGGCCAGCAGTGGCAACAAACTGTGGTTCACCGGCAAGGCCTATGACCCGGAGACGCAGCTGTCGTACATGGGGGCTCGGTACTACATGCCCTTGCTGGGGCGATTTACGGGCATCGACCCCGTTGAGATGGCCCCAGAGCAGCCGCACAGTTTCAACCGGTATGCGTATGCAAACAACAATCCATACAAATTTGTAGATCCGGATGGGAGGCAGTCAGTATCGGTAAATGTCTACCCGAATTTCAATCCCAACGAGTATTTGACAGGTTTAGCATGGGAGTCTGCAAAATTCGTCTTGATGGTCGCAGGTGGGCCTGGAGCAGCTACCATCAAAGGGGCGCAAGCAGCGGGTGTCGGCGTTAGGGGGGCCGCGACAGTCTGGGATTCAATGAAGGCAACACAGGTTGTTTGGTCCGGGACATCCATTCCAAGGTCATTTGAGCTAGCTGCGGGGAACAGCTGGGTTTGGGTGCACGGCAACGCGACTGAACATTTGGCGGAATATGCAATTTCCATGGCAAATAGAGGGGTAGGTGTCGATTTAGTTAAGATAGGAATTCAACAACAATTAAAAAGCCTTCAGTCTGCGGTGGAAGCGGCGACAGCTGGTGGAATGACATTTGACCGACTATTAACTGTCGGGGGATGGGAATTGAAATTTGCCGCCCCCAGAGCGGAGGGGCAACTACCTGCGCTAATTCATGCACTGCCAGTAAAATGACAACATATATAACAGTATACGGCTTATATCAACCATCTCTCAATGTGTGCAGAATTGAGGTCGATGAATACATTCCGCTTCGTTTTCGCAGTTACGAAGGGGCACTCGGTGTTAATTACTTGCGACTAGGCAATTTTGATACCTCATTGCTCGAACTTTTGATCGAACCATCTGCAATGGCAGTTCGCGGCTTCAATCTGACTTCCGTGGATGCAATTCATGAACCGAGAGCGAAAGAAAATTTATCGAAGAGAGAGGGGCTGCCAATTATTCGATTGCCAGAAGATCTCCATGGGCCATTCGGTGCGCAGCGCTTCGATATTAAGCAGAATTTTTCGGTAGGGTTAGCGAAAAATTTCTTAGAAATTGACTTTGGTAATATTTCGCATGCGCAGTATGTTGCCGTCGCTGGGTCGGTAGAGTTCTACGTAGGTTCGATAGGGATGGCAGGGCTGCGGGTCGTTAACTTGCCGGAAAATGATATTTCATCTCTCAAAGCAATGTCTTGGGCAAAATAGTTAATAAATATGTCATTTTACAAATCGGTGCGCCATTTATGAATCATTAAAAATAAATACGAAAATTTATAAATTTTAAATGCGAATTTGGACACGCCTAATGCGAACTTCAAGCGTGGGGCCACGCATTGAGAGATCGTTCGCGTGGGTACTTCAGCCAGAGTGCCTGGGTTAAGAAGTGGCAGACAATCAGCTCTAGGTCTACGCGCCAGCGTACCGCAATACTGACTGCAAATAATCGCCATCAGCTCTCCGGCGCAATGAGTTCAAACATGCCAACTAACACGACCTCACAACAGCAGAAGGCGGCTTCGCCGCTTGCGTTGGTGGTCCGGTCATCTTCACGTTGAGCGGTGCTTTCATTCGAGTTGACTGGCTGCTCCTAGCTAATAGTACTAATTCGCAGACGGACACCGTATGTCCGCAACCATCCTCTTGCAGCCGTTGCGGCATGTGGCGCCTGCTCGGACCACAAGAACTTCTCGCAAGACAAAAAATAGCGCTCAAAGTGAGCGCTATTTTTTTATGGCAACAAGTTCAAACCGACTGAGTTTAGCTTCGCATACCCAGGTATTCTTAACCATCGAATTCGATCTTATCGTTACAAATAATCAGATCGCAAAACCGCATGGATGCTATTGGCTTGTTCACGACTTTATTTGCGAGTTTACGAATTTAATTACCCGGATTATCAATAGCGACAATAACCCCCTCACTCCACCGTCACACTCTTCGCCAAATTCCTAGGCTTGTCCACATCCGTCCCCCGCGCACACGCCGTGTGATACGCCAGCAGCTGCAGCGGCACCACGTGCAGCAGCGGGCTCAAGGGGCCGTAGTGTTCGGGCATGCGGATCACGTGCAGGCCTTCGCCGCTTTCGATGCGGGTGTCGCCATCGGCCAACACGTACAGCACGCCGGCGCGGGCGCGCACTTCCTGCATGTTGCTCTTGAGCTTTTCCAGCAGTGCGTCGTTGGGCGCCACCGTCACCACGGGCATGGCGCTGGTGACCAGGGCCAGGGGGCCGTGCTTGAGTTCGCCGGCGGGATACGCCTCAGCATGGATGTAGCTGATCTCCTTGAGCTTGAGCGCACCTTCCAGCGCGATGGGGTAGTGCAGGCCGCGGCCCAGGAACAGGGCGTTTTCCATGCGGGCGAAGTCTTCGGCCCAGCTGATGAGTTGGGGCTCCAGCGCCAGCACGGCCTGCAGGGCCACGGGCAGGTGGCGCATGGCCTTGAGGTGCTCGGCCTCCTGCGCTTCGGTCAGGCGGCCCTTGGACTGGGCCAGCGCGAGCGTCAGCAAGAACAGGCCCGCCAGCTGCGTGGTGAAGGCCTTGGTGCTGGCCACGCCGATCTCCACACCCGCACGGGTGATGTAGGCCAGCTTGCATTCGCGCACCATGGCGCTGGTGGCGACGTTGCAGATGGTCAGCGTGTGCAACATGCCCAGGGACTGCGCGTGGCGCAGCGCGGCCAGCGTGTCGGCTGTTTCGCCGGACTGGCTGATGGTGACGACCAGGGTGCGGGGGTTGGGCACACTGGTGCGGTAGCGGTATTCGCTGGCCACTTCCACCTGCGTGGGGATGCCGGCGATTTCTTCGAGCCAGTATTTGGCGGTGCAGCCGCTGTAGTAGCTGGTGCCGCAGGCCAGGATGAGGACGCTGTCGATCTCCTTGAACACGCGCCAGGCGGCGGCGCCGGGCTCGCCGTGCAGGCCTGCGCCGTCGAACAGCTCGGGCACGATGCCTTCCACGCCTTCGAGCGTGTCGGCGATGGCGCGCGGCTGCTCGAAGATTTCCTTTTGCATGTAGTGGCGGTAGGGGCCCAGCTCGGCCGCGCCGCTGTGGGCCTGCACGGTGCGCACGGGGCGCTGCGCGGGGGTGAGCGCAGCGCGGTCCTTGCCGACGATCCAGTAGCGGCCCAGCTGCAGGTCCACCAGGTCGCCCTCTTCCAGGTACACGATCTGGTCGGTGACGCCGGCCAGGGCCATGGCGTCGCTGGCCAGGAAGTGCTCGCCCACGACCGAGCCCGCAGTCCCGGAGCCCACGCCCAGAATCAGCGGCGAGCCGGCGCGCGCGCCCACCACGCGGTGCGGCTCGTCGCGGTGGATCACGGCGATGGCGTAGGCGCCATGCAGCTCGGCCACGGTGGCCTGCACGGCGTCGAACAGGTCGCCGCTGTAGTGGCTGTCCACCAGGTGGGCGATGACCTCGGTGTCGGTCTGGCTGGCAAACACGTAGCCGCGGGCCTGCAGGGCGCGGCGCAGTTCTTCATGGTTTTCGATGATGCCGTTGTGCACCAGGGCCACGCGGCCCGCGCTGTGGGCCTGGGCGTCGGCACCCGTGCCGTGGCTGAAGTGCGGGTGGGCGTTGTGCACCACGGGCGCCCCGTGGGTGGCCCAGCGGGTGTGGGCGATGCCGGTGGCGCCGTCCAGGTGGTCGGTCTGCACCTGCTCCAGCAGTTCGGCGACGCGGGCCGTGCTGCGGGCACGCTGCAGGCCACCGCGCTCGGTGCCGTGGCGGGCAGGGTCCAGGCTGGCGCCGTGCACGGCCACGCCGCAGGAGTCATAGCCCCGGTATTCCAGCCGCTGCAGGCCTTGCACGAGGATGGGAACAATGTTGCGCGTGGAGACTGCGCCGACGATGCCGCACATGGAGATGCCTTTGTGTGAGATGGATGCCGGGATGGTAGGCACGCTCCAAAACAATTTCTCATCGATATTTGCAGTGAAATGAACTTAAATTTCACCCACCCACGAATGTGAATTTAAGTTTCATAATCGCAATCAATATGGAATCCATAACCCTCGATGCCACGGACCTGCAGCTGCTGAACCTGTTGCAAACCGACTCCGCCCAGAGCAACCAGTCGCTGGCCGAGCAGGTGCATGTGTCCCCGCCCACCTGCCTGCGGCGGGTCAAGCGGCTGCAGGAGGCCGGGCTGATCGAGCGCCAGGTGGCCATCCTGCAGCCGGACCGGCTGGCCGCCATCCAGGGCCACGGCCTCTCGTGCATCGTGGAGGTGTCTCTGGACCGCCAGGGCTCCGAGCACCTGGATGCCTTCGAAGCCCGCGCGGTGGCCGACGACGCAGTGCAGCAGTGCTGGCGCGTGTCGCCGGGGCCGGACTTCGTGCTGGTGGCGCACACCCGGGACATGCCGGGGTATCTGGCGCTGTCGCAGCGGCTTTTTACCGGCGACGCGAATGTGCGGAACGTGAAGGCCTTCTTTGCCACGCGGCGGGCCAAATTCGATACCAAAGTGCCTGTATCGCTGGATTAACAAGCGCTAGCAGCTATACAAAATATAGCAAACCAATCGCCAATTGAATCGTGGTTTGAATCGTGGTTTGAATCGTGGTTTGAATCGTGGTTTGAATCGTGGTTTGAATCGTGGTTTGAGTCGTGGTGAAGTGGCGGTTGAGTCGTGGTCGCTTCACGGTCGATCCGCGGCCGATCTGTGCAACGACGGGTCGGCCTGTCCGCCCCGCGTCAGATGTAGGTCATTTCTCTCTGGCCTGCGCCGGCGGCCCACGGTAAGCTCCCCGCCAGCCTTCTTTACACAGACCTCAGCCCCATCGCACTCCGCCCCCGGCGGGCGCGGCCCACACCCCTTCTCCATCGATGCCGACGCCCGAACGCCAGATGCCCCGCCGTATCTACCCGCTGCGCGTGCTGGGCATGGGCCTGGGTGGCGCCGTGGTGGGCGTGGTGCTGTGGGAGCGCCACGCCTCGGTGTACGCCTGGTTGGGCATGGTGCTGCCGGCCTTCGTGTGGCCGCACGTGGCCTATCTGTTGAGTCGCCAAAGCACCGACCCGTACCGGACAGAGATGCGCAATCTGCTGGTCGATTCGGCGGCGGCGGCGGCCTTTGTGCCGCTGATGCACTTCAACCTGCTGCCCAGCGTGCTGCTGCTCACGCTGACCCTGGTGGACAAGGTGACCACCGGCATCCGCGGGCTGTGGGCGCGGTCCATTCCGGTGATGCTGCTGGCGGGCGTGGCCAGCGCGGTGCTCACGGGCTGGCACTGGGCACCCGAGACGTCGTTCGCCGTGCTGCTGGCCTGCCTGCCGGTGATGACCTTGCACACGCTGTCGGTCAGCGTGGTGAGCTACCAGCTCATCCGCCAGGTGTCACGCCAGAACCAGATGCTGGACGAGCTGCGCCGCATCGATTCGCTCACCGGCCTGTTCGGCCGCGGGCACTGGCAGGAGCAGGCCGAGGCCGCACTGCGGCGCCACCACACCACCGACGAGCCCGCCTGCATGCTGATGATGGACATCGACCACTTCAAAGAGGTCAACGACGAGCACGGCCATGCCGTGGGCGATGAGGTGATCCGTGCGCTGGCCCACGTGGTGCGCGGCCATGTGCGGGCGGGCGACTGTGCGGGGCGCTATGGCGGCGATGAGTTCGCCATCATCCTGCCCGGCATGCGGGCGCAGGATGCGCTGGCCATTGCACAGCGCATCAGGGCCCAGGCCGAAGGCGTGCGGCTGCGCGAGCTGCCCGATCTGCGCCTGACCAGCAGCATCGGCGTGGCCCCCGCCGACCACCGCCACAGCAACCTGCGCGCCTGGATCGAGTCTGCGGACGCCGCGCTCTACGCCGCCAAGAAGGCGGGCCGCAACCGCGTGGCGGGGTGCATGGAGCCGGAGCTGGTGCCTGCGGTGTGATGACCACCGACATGGGACGGCACCCAGCCCTTTCACGCTGAGCGCGTAGAAGCGCCGCGCAAGGTTTCGACAGGCTCAACCCGAACGGTTTGGGGCGATCCACCGCGGGTCCGTCTCGACCACTGCCTGAACCACTGCCTGAACCACTGCCTGAACCACGGCATCAACCACCGCCCCAACCACCCGCAGCAGCACCGGGCAGCGCCGCCGGCCATTGCACCCGCACCGTGCAGCCCGCGCCCACGCCCGCCGTAGCGGTGATGGCGCCGCCATGGCGCTGCGCAATCACCCGGCACAGCGCCAGGCCTGCGCCCACGCCGTCGAACTCGGTCTCGCGGTGCAGCCGCTGGAACACGCCGAACAGCTGGCCCGCACGTGCCGGGTCGAACCCCGCACCGTTGTCCGTCACCGTGAACCCTACCTGACCCGGCGCATCCGCCGCCACGGGCTGCACGCTGATGAGCGCGGGCTGCGGGATATTGCGCGTGAACTTGAGGGCATTGCCCAGCAGTTGCCCGAGCAATTCCTGCAGCAGCTCCGGGTCGGCATTCAGCGTGGGCAGGTCGGGGGCGATGCGCCACTGCACCTCACGCCCTGCGTGTGCACTGGCAAGGGTTGCGCGCGCCTGCGCCACCGCGTCGGCCAGCGGTACCGGCTGCCAGCGCACGGGGGCCTTGCCCGCGCGCGCCAAGGCCTGCAGCGCGTCGATCATCAGGCCCATGCGGCGGGCCGACTGGTCCATGGTGGCCAGGAAGCCCAGCGCCTCCTGCACCTCGGCCCCCTGCACCACGGCGGCAGGCAGGTCGCCCAGCGTCTCGCGCACCAGCGTGCCGTACGAGGTGAAGTGCCGCAGCGGCGCGCGCAGGTCGTGCGAGACCGCGCGCAGAAAGTCCTCGTGCGCCGCGGCCATGTCGGCCACCTGCTGCTGGCTGCGGGCCAGCTCGGTGCGCAGTTGCAGCAGGGTCTGCGCGGTGTCGTTGTCGCTCATCGTTCACACCCCTTGAAGTTGGCGCGACGCCCGGGCCAGGGCCAGCCAAAGCGCCATCGGCCGCACCGGGCTACCGGGCGCATTCTTGCCCCGCACCATCAGGGCGGAGGAAGGCGCGCAGCGGCTCACAGCGCTCCTCACTTCTTCGGCCGCGCCCAGTTGGCGATGCTGACCTGCTTGCCGCGCGCCACGCTCAAAGCGCCCGGTGCCGTGCTCTTGGTGATGGTGCTGCCCCCGCCCACCGTGCCACCTGCGCCGATGGTGACGGGCGCCACCAGCACGCAGTTGCTGCCGATGTGCACGTCGGCCTCGATCACCGTGCGGTGCTTGTTCGCGCCGTCGTAATTGGCGGTGATGCTGCCGGCGCCGTAGTTCACGCGCTCGCCCACCGTGGCGTCGCCCAGATAGGCCAGGTGGTTGGCCTTGGCGCCGTCGGCCAGCGTGCTGTTCTTCACCTCGACGAAGTTGCCGATGTGCACCTCGCGGCCCAGTTGCGCACCGGGGCGCAGGCGGGCGAACGGGCCGATGAGCGCACCGGCGCCCACGCTGGCACCGGCCTTTTCGCCGTCGATGTGGGTGTAGGGGTGGATCACCGCGCCCGCGGCGATGGTGGCGTTGGCAATGCAGCAGTGCGCGCCGATGCTCACGCCGTCGCCCAGCTCCACGCGGCCGGTGAAGATGCAGTTCACGTCGATCTCCACGTCCTGGCCGCACTGCAGCTCGCCGCGCGCGCCGGTGCGGGTGTCGTCGCGCACATCCAGGCGTGCCGGGTCGGCCAGGCGCACGCCCTGCTCCATCAGGCTGCGCGCCACGCGCAGCTGGTGCGCGCGCTCCAGCTCGGCCAGTTGCAGCGGGCTGTTCACACCGGCCACCTGCAGCGCATCGGTGATGCGGTGCGCCACCACGGGCACGCCGTCGGCCACGGCCATGGCGACGATGTCGGTCAGGTAGTACTCGCCCTGGGCGTTGTCGTTGGTCAGGCGTGCCAGCCAGCCTTTGAGCTGGCGCGTGGGCACGGCCATGATGCCGCTGTAGACCTCGGTGATGGCGCGCTGGGCCTCGCTCGCATCTTTATGTTCGACGATGCCCTGCACGGCGCCCTCGGCGTCGCGCACGATGCGGCCGTAGCCGGTGGGATCGGCCAGCGTGACGGTGAGCAGCGCCAGGCGCCCGCCGCCATCCTGCGTGCTCGCATCCACCAGCGCGCGCAGCGTGCCGGCGTGCGTGAGCGGCACGTCGCCCGACAGCACCACGGCCGTGCCGTCGTCAGCCACCAGCGGCGCCGCCTGCTGCACCGCGTGGCCCGTGCCCAGCTGCGGCTCCTGCCGCGCAAATTTCACATCCAGACCACGGCTGCCACTCGCGGCCCCCGTGCAGGCGGCTTCTACTTCGGCAGCACCGTGGCCGGTGATGACCACCGCGCTGCGGGCCTGCAGGTGTGCGGCCTGGTCGAGTACGTGGTGCAGCAGCGGGCGCCCCGCCAGGCGCTGCAGCACTTTGGGGATGCGGCTTTTCATGCGCGTGCCCTTGCCGGCCGCCATGATGAGGATGTCGAGTTGCGTCATGAACGATGAGGGAGAGTGCGGGCCGCGCCACGGTGCGTGCGCAGGTCGGTACGGGATTATCGGCTGCAGCGCACACCACGCCGCATGCTATGCAAAACATAGCGCCTGGCGCTTGCCAGATGCGCGGCAAGGCCGTTTTTGATGCCTGTCGGCAGGCTACAGCAGCGGCAGCAGGCGCGGGGGCGTGTCGTAGTACTCGGCGATGCGGGCCAGCGCGCGGGTGTTGAGCAGGCGCAGCCGCCCGTCTTTGAGCTCGTGCAGGCCCAGCATCGACAGGCGCCGCAGCGTCTTGTTGGTGTGCACCAGCGACAGCCCCAGTGCATCGGCGATGTGCTGCTGGGTAAGCGGAAACGCCACGGTGCCACCCTCAGCCATGCCGATGCGGTCGAGCCGCCGGTACAGGTGCATCAGCAGCATGGCCACGCGCTCGGTGGCGTTGCGCCGCCCGGCGGTGAGCAGGTTGTCGTCCACATGGCCTTCTTCGTGCGCGGCCAGCCAGGTCATGT
This sequence comes from Acidovorax sp. LjRoot194, assembly GCF_964253015.1. Taxonomy (NCBI): domain Bacteria; kingdom Pseudomonadati; phylum Pseudomonadota; class Betaproteobacteria; order Burkholderiales; family Comamonadaceae; genus Acidovorax; species Acidovorax sp. LjRoot194. The sequence continues at coordinate 4,984,557 of NZ_CAXUQB020000001.1, forward strand.
CGTAGCCCAGGCGCGGGTGCTCGCGGAACACCGCCCACAGGCTGTCGTTCTGGAACACGCACAGCGAGCACGCGGTCAGCGCCTCCACCCCGTGCGCCGACGCGTCGCCGAACTCCTGCTGCAGGCCCACCAGGTCGCCCGGCAGCAGAAAGTTGAGGATCTGGCGGCGCCCGTCGCTCAGCGTCTTGTAGCGAAACGCCCAGCCCGAATACAGCGTGAACAGCCGCGCGTTGCCCTGCCCTTCGCGCACCAGCGCGTCGCCGGGCTGCACCGCCATGGTGTCGCTGCGGAACCCCTCGATGAAGTCCAGCACCTGCGGCTCCACCAGCGTGAACGCGCCGGTCTTGCGCAGTCCGCAGGCTCGGCAGGCAGGAGGGCAGGCGGGGACTACAGGGGGGACAGCGCTCATGGTGCGGCGATTTTAGAAGCGGTCCTTGCGCGCGCAACACCGCAAGAGCGCAGATGTTGCGCAAGTGACGCGCCAATGCCGCGTATGTCTTTTGACATTGCGCGACCGCGCTGCCCCGGCCTACATTGGGGCATCCCTATGAACCTTTCCCCCGCACTGTACGAGGTGCTGTACGTCAGCATGCTCGCGCCCGACCAACCCCTGAGCGTCGTGGCCGAGATCGCCGCCGCCGCCCGCGTGGCCAACACCAGGATGGACATCACCGGGCTGCTCATTTTCGACGGCCAGCGCTTTTGCCAGCAGTTCGAGGGGCCCAAGAAAGCGGTGCTCAAGCTCATCGAGCGCATCCGCAACGACCCGCGCCATGTGAACGTCGAAGTCCTGCACCACGGGCTGCTCGCAGGCCGGCGGTTCCAGAACTTCAACCTGGCCTTCAGCACCGTGGAAGACGTGGACGCGCTCGCGCGCATGGAGCAGCTGGACGGCGAGGCCGCGCTGGCCGCCTTCACCGCCGTGTGCGAAGAGCTGGACTACTGAGACCACCCCTCCCCCGGCCACCCACCCACGGGCTGGCCGTCGTCCCACCGCGCCGCGCCGGGCCGGTTGCACGGCAACCCGCCCGGCGCTCGCGCAGCCACTCAGACTTGCCCCTCAGGTCTTTGGATCAGGCCTGCCCTTGCGGCCAGCGCCGCAGCACCAGCGTGGCATTCACCCCGCCAAAACCGAAGCCGTTGACCATGGCGTGCGACAGCGCCATGGGCCGCGCCGCCAGCGCCACCATGTCCAGGCCCGCTGCCTGCTCATCGGGCGTGTGCAGGTTGAGCGTGCCGGGTACCACCTGGTCGCGCAGCGCCAACACGGTAAAGATCGCCGCCACACCGCCCGCAGCGCCCAGCAGGTGGCCCGTGGCCGACTTGGTGGAGCTGACGGCGATGCCGCCCTCGGTGCCGAACACGCGGCGGATCGCAGCCAGCTCGCCCCGGTCTCCGACCATGGTGGAGGTGGCGTGGGCGTTGAGGTACTGCACCTCGCCTGCGCGCAGCCCCGCCTGCGCCAGGGCTGCCTCCATGCTGCGTGCCGCACCATCGCCGTCCTCGGGGCCCGAGGTGATGTGGTACGCGTCGGCAGACGTGCCGTAGCCCACCAGTTCGGCCAGCGGTTGCGCGCCGCGGGCCAGGGCGTGCTCCAGCGCCTCGATGACCAGCATGCCCGCGCCCTCGCCCATCACGAAGCCGTCGCGCTGCGCATCGAACGGACGCGAGGCCTCGGGCGGTGCGTCGTTGAAGCACGTGGACAACGCCTTGGCCGCAGCGAATGCGCCCAGACTCACCCGGTCGATGGCGGCCTCGCTCCCGCCGCACACCGCGATGTCGGCCTCGCCGCAGCGGATCATGCGGGCGGCATCGCCCAGCGCCTGCACGCTGGCGGCGCACGCCGTCACCGGAGCACCCAGCGGGCCCTTGAGCCCGTGGCGGATGGACACATGCCCCGCCGCCAGGTTGACCAGGAACGACGGCACGGTGAACGGCGACAGCCGCTGCGGCCCGCGCGTTTCGGTGGTGCGCACCGCATCGGCAATGGCGCCGAACCCGCCGATGCCCGATGCGATGACGGTGGCCGTGCGCGCGAGCGCGGCCGCATCGCCGCCCGCGACAGCTGCGACAGGCCAGCCGGCCTGCGCCAGCGCCTGCTGCGCTGCGCCCAGCGCAAACGGGATGAAGCGGTCCATCTTGCGCTGGTCCTTGGGCGAGACGATGGCGTCCACATCCCAGCCGCCCTCGGGGTCTTCGGCCACGCTCAGCACACGCCCGGCGACCTGTGCGGGCACGCCTTCAGCGACCCCCTCCGGCAGGCGGGTGACCCCCGAGCGCCCGGCCAAAAGGCGCTGCCAGGCCAGTTCCACGCTGCTGCCCAAGGGCGAGACCAGGCCCATGCCCGTGATGACGATGCGGCGCATCAGCGGTCGGCTCCGTGAATGCAGGCTGCTGCGCAGGTGCACAGGTGGGACGGGGTGATCTTCATGAAAACATCTCGCTGGTTGTCGGCGCGGGTTGCGCCTGCTGAGGATGGTTGTGGCGCCCACGGGTGTTCGGTGGCGTTCAGTACGTCCGGCGGCGTCTGAGTGGCATTCGAGTGGCGGTTGCGGACAGTGGGGACCGGTGCAACCCGGGGTGGCCGCCAGCGACGTTGCCCCACCCTGCCACGCCGCCGTGGGGCCGAGGCTTATGATTGGAGCCGTCATCATAAGCACAAAACAGCTTATTGCGTACGACCGCAATCATTAAAAGGTTTTCCATGAAGGTGTCCAAAGCACAGGCCGCAGAGAACCGCCAGGGCATCCTGGACGCGGCGTCGCGGCTGTACCGCGAGCGCGGCCTGACGGGCGTGGGCGTGGCCGACATCACCCGCGACGCCGGGCTGACGCACGGTGGGCTGTACCGGCATTTCGCGTCCAAGGACGCCCTGGTGCGCGAGGCCTGCGCGCGTGCGTTCGACTGGTCGATCGCGCCGCTGGACGGGCACACGCCCAACGCCAACATGGCGGACCGCATCAAAAGCTATCTCTCGCCACAGCACCGCGACGAACCCGGCAACGGTTGCCCGGCCGCTGCGCTGGCGGTGGACGCGGCCCGCGCGGGGCCCGAGTTGTCGCAGGTGTTTGCCGAAGGCATCGAGCGCAACATCCAGCGCTTCACGCAGTTGCTGGCCGACCACGCGCCGGGCGCCCCGCCCTCGGCCCAGCGTGCACGGGCCATGGAAGTGCTGGCCACCATGGTCGGCGGCCTGGCGCTGGCGCGGGCCACGGCAGCGGGGCAGCCCGCCCTGTCGCAAGAAATTTTGGTCACGCTGCAGGCGCAGCTGATCGACCTGCTGGAGACCCCGCCACGCTGACGCAAGGCGCGCACCCCGCTGCCCTGGCCTTGTCACGTCTTGTCTTGCTATCAAAAAAAGAGCTTCTGCCGCTTGCAGGACAAGCGGCAGAAGCTCTCAGGGCATTGATTTCCGGGTCAGCCCATGAAGTGCCAGTGATGGCACGGGGTCGACACCGTGGCGCGGGATCTGCAGGGCAGCCCCGGGCCGGCGTACTTCAGGCGCAGCAGGCGTCCCCGCCCACGCGCTGGTCGGCGGCTGCAGCGCTGCCGAAGGCCGCGCGGCGCCACCAGGGTGCAGCGCCTTCCGCATGCGCCGCTGCGGCCACGCGGTACTGCAGGCGCTGGGTGCCGATGGGCTCCACCACGGCATGCTGGCCGGCAGCGATCTGCAGCGTCTGGCCGGCGTGCAGGAAGACGTCGCCCGCCTCGGCGCCCGTGCCATAGGGGCCGGCATCGAGCGTGATCCAGGCGTGGCCTTCGGCAACGCGCAGGGCCAGGGCCGAGCGGGGGGTCAGGCTGACGGCACTGCCGGGCAGCACGGTAGTGGTGCCCTGGGCGGACTTTGCCGTGGCAGCGGTGGATTGGACTTGGAAGGTGTGCGAGGTGGTGTTCATGGCGTTCTCCGGGTTTACCCTTGATGGACTCTATGGTGCGGCGTGCTAGACACGGCGTCCAATGAAAAGGAATGTGTCGATTGATGCTCTTCTTGCATGTCGTTCTCAAGCCGTTGTGCGAGCGCGCGGTGCTGCTATCCGAAAGAGAGCAAAGCGCGCGATTCCGACCGCCAGCCGGCTGCCTGCGCCCAACACCTGCACGCCCGCCTGGCCCACGGCACGGCCGCCCTGGCCCAGGGCCTGCATCAGGTCGCGCAGGGGCAAGGCGACGCTGCATTCCCACTCGGCACCGGGCCGCAACAGGCGCTGGGCCTGTGCAACGGGTTGCGCCGCCCACTCGAACGCCACGGCTTCAGGCGGCGTGCCGGCGGGGCTCCAGGCTTCCATCACCACATGCTGGCCGGGCGCGACCACCAGGCGCTCGCCGGCCTGCAGCACATGGTCGGCCAGGCACATCGGCAGGTCCGGGGGCAGGTCCACCGGCAGCCCGGCCAGCGACGCGCCCCGCAGGGTGACCCAGGCGCGGCCTTGCGCGATGGCGAGCACGCCGTGCTCTCGCGGATGCAGCGACAGGGCACGGCCAGGGTTCAGTTTCCAGCAACCGGCCGCAGGTCGGCCAGCCGATGGGGCGTGGGCGGATTGTTGCGATTCCAGAACGTTGCGGGCTGACATGACGGGCTCCTTCGGGTGCGCTCAATACGCGTTGATGAGCATCAATGTTGCCGCCAGCGCCCTACCCAGTCCAATGAAAACGCGGTACGCTATTCATTCCATCGACGCATGAATCTGGAACTTCTCAGGAACCCGCCATGGCCTCAGCCGAGTACTCCCCTGCCGTCCTTCGCACCCGCGCCGTGGCCACCGGCCACTGGCGCGCGTTTCTGGCCGTGGCGCGGCACCTGAACTTCCGCGCCGCGGCGGACGAGCTGTCGCTCACCCAGTCGGCCGTGAGCCGCCAGATCCAGGCGCTGGAAGAAGAAGTGGGTGTGGCGCTGTTCCTGCGCCACACGCGCGCGGTGGAGCTGACCAGCGCGGGCGCGCAGCTGCAGCGCGCCGTGGCGCCGGCCATCGAACGCATGGACGCCGCCGTGCGCCTGGTGCGCCAGACGGCCGGCCGGCGCAGCGTGGCCATCACCACCTGGGCCAGCTTTGCATCGATGTGGCTCATCCCGCGCATGGAGGAGTTCCAGCGCGACAACCCGGGCATCGACATCCGCATCGATGCAAGCGACGTGCAGATCGACCTCGACACCTCGGACGTGGACCTGGCGTTGCGCTACGCCATGCCCGGCGGCGCCACCCAGGGCGGCACGCGCCTGTTCGGCGAGCAACTGGCGGTGGTGGCCAGCCCCTGGCTGCTGAAAAGCGGCAAACCCCTGCGCACGCCGGCCGACGTGGCGCAGTTCACCCTGATCGAGGCGGGCGACGCCCACCGCACGCATTACCTGGAATACCTGAGCTGGCGCCGCTGGTTCGACGCGCGCGATCTGGCCAAGCTGCAGCCCGAGCGCTGGCTGTACTTCAACTACGCGCACCAGATCGTGCAGGCCGCGCTGGCAGGCCAGGGCCTCGCCCTGGCCCGCATGCCGCTGATCGCAGACGCCCTGGCCTCGGGCGACCTGGTGGAGGTGCTGCCCGGCCACCGCATCGACTCGCCCCTGACCTACTGGCTCGTGGTGGGCCCGCGCAGCGCCCACCGGCCGGAGATCAAGGCGTTCTGCGCCTGGCTGGAACTGCAGGCCCAGGCCACGCGCGAGGCCATCGGCGATGTGCCCGACCCGGATCTCAATGACAATCTGGATTGAAGGTGGGCGCGCCGGATAGCGAGGCAACGACGTACCAAAGGCAGCAGGGCAAGGGCCGCGGCACTGACCAGCAAACGCTATCAAAAAAATAGCTGCCAGCGCCTATCCATCAAGCGGTAGCAGCCATTTTTATCGACACATACAACAGGCGCAACGACAAATCGCAGCGGTCACAACCGACGCGCCCGATGCCAGTGCACCCGTTGGAGCCGGCTTGTATGGTGGAGGTGTTGGGGTGGAGGGCCTGAGTACCGGCTATCGGCTTTGACCGACTGGCGAAGATAGCCCCCACCCCGCCCCTGAGCGTCGATAAGGAACTGAGCCGCACCTCAGCGCCGATCTGTAAGCAAGCTAACGCCTGTGGCGGGATTCCACCCCAACGATCGTCATTGTTCATTGGAGGAATCTCATCATGCAAGTACCCCTTTGTTTCATCGGCGTGGACGTCTCCAAGGCTGAGCTGGTCGTGGCCACCCACGGCCAGGACGCTTGCCTTGCCGTCGCTAACGAGTCCACTGCCATCGTGCAGTGGTTGCACACCCTGCCCCCTGGCGCGCTCTTGGCCATGGAGTCCACCGGCCGCTTTCACCAGCTGCTGGCCACCCTGGCCGCCGGCATGGGTTTGACGGTGTTCGTGCTCAACGCCCGCGATGTGTACTTCTACGCCAAGGGCCTGGGCGCGCGCGGCAAGACCGACCGGGTGGATGCCCGGATCATTGCCCGCTACCTGGCCGAGCACCACGAGCGGCTGCACCCGCACCGTGTCCCCAGCGCCTGTCAGGCCGAACTGGAGCAGTTGCTGGGCCAGCGCTGGACGGCGGTGACCAAGCGCACCGCGCTGCGTCAGTCGCTGCGCGGCTGCAGCACGAGCATCGCGCAGGCGGCCGCGGGGCTGGAGGACGCCTTTGGCACCTTGCTGCACACCATCGATGGGCGCATTACGCAGTTGATCAAAGAGCAAGAGCAGTTGCACCGCGCTCGCACGTTGCTGCAAAGCATCGTGGGCATCGGTCCCCAATCGAGCGCGTTGCTGGTCACCGTGCTCGATCGCGTGGCGTTTTGCAGCTGTGATGCGCTGGTGGCCTACAGCGGGCTGGATCCCCGGGCCCACGACTCTGGGCGTAGCAGGGGGCGCAGGCACTTGTCCAAGCGAGGGAATCCGGCGCTGCGCCACCAGATGTTCATGGCGGCGATGTCGGCGTGCCACACGGTCACGTTTGCGGCGACCTACCAGGCGTTGCGCGCCCGGGGGCTCAAGAGCACAGAGGCCCTGGTCGTGCTGGCGCGCAAGCTGCTGCGCATTGCCTTTGCTGTGTGGCGATCGGGCAAGCCGTTTGATGCTCATCGCATCACCCCAAGCGCTTGACTCGAACCATAGAACCTTCGCCGGGCCACCGGGTGCGTCCCCCCTCCGGGCGAAGCGGCGCAGCCGCTCAGGGGGCGACCAAAGTCACCCGTGCGAACTTGCGCTTGCCCACCTGCACCACGTAGGTGCCCGCGTCGAGCTTCAGGCCCTTGTCGCTGACCACGCTGCCATCCACGCGCACGCCGCCGCCGTCGATCAGGCGGCTGGCCTCGCTGCCCGACGGTGCCAGGTTGGCCTGCTTGAGCAGCGCACCAATGCCCAGCGGCGCGCCGGACAGGCTCACCTCCGGGATCTCATCGGGCACACCGCCCTTGCTGCGGTTGATGAAGTCCTGCTCGGCCGCCTCGGCCGCGGCCGCGCTGTGAAAGCGGGTGGTGATCTCCTTGGCGAGCATCACCTTGGCGTCCTTGGGGTTGCGCCCGCCGGCGATCTCGCCCTTGAGCGCAGCGATGTCGGCCAGGCTCTTGAACGACAGCAGCGTGTACCAGCCCCACATGAGCGTGTCGCTGATGGACAGCACCTTGGCGAACATCGTGTTGGGCTCTTCGGTGATGCCGATGTAGTTGTTCTTGGACTTGGACATCTTGTCCACGCCGTCCAGGCCCACCAGCAGCGGCATGGTGAGCACACACTGCGGCTCCTGGCCGTACTCCTGCTGCAGGTGGCGGCCCATGAGCAGGTTGAACTTCTGGTCGGTGCCGCCCAGCTCCAGGTCGCTCTTCAACGCCACCGAGTCGTAGCCCTGCATCAGCGGGTACAAGAATTCGTGCACCGAGATGGACTGCCCGGTGGTGAAGCGCTTGTGAAAATCGTCGCGCTCCATCATGCGGGCCACGGTGTACTTGGCGGCCAGCTGGATCATGCCGCTGGCGCCCAGGGGCTCGCTCCATTCGCTGTTGTAGCGGATCTCGGTGCGCGCCGGGTCCAGCACCAGGCTGGCCTGGCGGTAGTAGGTCTCGGCGTTGGCCTTGATCTGATCCTTGGTGAGCGGCGGGCGCGTGCTGTTGCGGCCCGAAGGATCGCCGATCAGGCTGGTGAAATCGCCGATCAGAAAGATCACCTGGTGGCCCAAATCTTGCAACTGGCGCATCTTGTTGAGCACCACGGTGTGGCCGATGTGGATGTCGGGCGCGGTGGGGTCCAGCCCCAGCTTGACACGCAGGGGCTGGCCCGACGCTTCGGAGCGCGCGAGCTTTTGGACCCACTCGTCCTGGGGCAGCAGCTCGTCGACGCCGCGCAGCGAAATTTCGAGCGCCTTTCCTACACCATCGGACACCGGGCTTGTTGTAACAGCAGATTGATTCATAAGGGTTTTTTGGGATGTCTAGACAGCGTGCGCCGCTATACTTGCGCCCACCTTGCCAAGGCCGGATTCTAGTGGGCCCGGTGTTACGACGCCTTCAGCCCGCAGCCGATACCTTGCACCTGACAGCTTGTGCCTTCAGCCTTGCCCCGCTAGCGCGCGCAGCGGGGGAGTGTCATGGAGCCACGTTCACCCTGGGGATAGACCTTTGATTCATGGCTTGACCACCGCCAGCACGGCTCTGCTTGACCGGCTGTCCCACACGATCCAGAAACACCCCAAGCGCATCACCGCCGCCATTGCAGCCATCTTGCTGACAGGCGGCGGCGGCGCATTCGCCGTGGCGTCCTTCGCGCCCGACCCGGCCGAGATGCCGGTGCGCATGGTGACGCTGCCCGTCGAATCGCTGGCCGAGAACATGGTGCTGGGCGAGCTCGATGCCCCCGGCTTCTCGCTGTACCGCTCCGAGCAGGTGCGCAGCAGCGACACACCCGAATCGCTGCTGCAGCGCATGGGCGTGGCCGATCCGGCCGCTGCCGCCTTCATGCGCGGTGACACGCCCGTCAGACAGAACATGCTCGGCCGTACCGGCCGCGTCGTGTCGGCCGAAACCACCGACGACCACCGCCTGGTGCGCCTGACGGCCCGCTGGGTGCCGGACGATAGCGGCAACTTCCGCCGCCTGATCGTGCAGCGCACGGGCGACAACAAATTCACCTCGCGCGTCGAGACCGCCAAGATGACGGCCAGCAGCCGCCTGTCGGGCGGCGTCATCAACAGCTCGCTGTTCGCCGCCACCGATGCGTCCAACATCCCCGACGGCGTGGCCGTGCAGATGGCCGAGCTGTTCTCGGGCAACATCGACTTTCGCCGCTCGCTGCGCAAGGGCGACCGGTTCTCCGTGGTGTACGAAACTCTGGAGGCCGACGGCGAGCCCCTGTCCAGCGGCCGCGTGCTGAGCGCCGAGTTCGTCAACAACGGCAAGACCCACCAGGCCATCTGGTTCCAGGAGCCGGGCAGCAAGGGCTCGTACTACACCCTGGACGGCGAGAGCATGCGCCGCGCCTACCTGACCTCGCCCGTCGAGTTCTCGCGCGTGACCAGCGGCTTCAAGATGCGCCTGCACCCCATCCTGAAGACCTGGCGCGCCCACCTGGGCACCGACTTCGCAGCCCCCACCGGCACCGCCGTGCGCACCGTGGGCGACGGCGTGATCGAGTTCGCTGGCGTGCAGAACGGTTTTGGCAATGTGGTCTTCGTCAAGCACCGCAACCAGCACGTCACCGTGTACGCCCACCTGAGCCGCATCGACGTGCGCCAGGGCCAGTCGGTCGAACAGGGCCAGACCCTGGGCGCCGTGGGCTCCACCGGTTGGGCCACAGGACCGCACCTGCACTTCGAGTTCCGCGTGAACGGCGTGCACCAGGACCCGCAGACCATTGTGGCCGCCAGCGACGCTGCCGCCCCCATCTCGGCCGCATCGCGCCCTGTCTTCCAGCGCCTGGCGTCCAACATGCGCATTCAGCTGAATGCCGCAGCGCTGATCGAGCAAGCCAGCGCTGAATGAAGCCCCCCCTGAGTCGCTGCGCGCCTTCCCCCCATGGGGGGACGCCGCCAGCGCGGCGGGGCGGCCCTTGCACGGCGGCCGCTGGTCTGGGCCGCGCCAGTGGCGACCGACTTGGCGCCGCCTTTGAGCGCGGGACTGTCCAGTCCAAGCCATCACAGTCCACACGCCTCCTGTGAGCGCCTCTGAGCTGTACATCGGCCTGATGTCGGGCACTTCGCTCGACGGCATCGACGGGGTGCTGGCCGACTTTTCGGGCCCGCGCATGGTGGTCACGCACCATGCCAGCGCGGGCTTCGCACCGGAGCTGCGGGCCGAGCTGCTGGCGCTCAATACCTCTGGCCACGACGAACTGCACCGCGCCGCGCTGGCGGGCAATGCGCTGTCGCTCGCATATGCCGGGGTGGTGCGCACGCTGCTGGCCCAGAGCGGCCTGCCCGCCACCGCCATCCGCGCCATCGGCGCCCACGGGCAGACGGTGCGCCACCGCCCGCAGGAATTCGACGGCACCGGCTACACACTGCAGTTGGGCAGCCCCGCCCTGCTGGCCGAGCGCACCGGCATTGCGGTGGTGGCGGACTTTCGCAGCCGCGATGTGGCGGCCGGCGGCCAGGGGGCACCGCTGGTGCCGGCGTTTCACCAGGGCGTGTTCGGCCGGGCTGGCGAGACGGTGCTGGTGCTCAACATCGGCGGCATCTCCAACCTCAGCGTGCTGGGCGCGGACGGCAGCGTGCTGGGCTTCGATTGCGGCCCGGGCAATGCGCTGATGGACCACTGGTGCCAGCAGCACACGGGCCAGCCGTACGATGCAGGCGGGGCCTGGGCGGCCAGCGGGCAGGTGCTGCCGGGACTGCTGGCGTCACTGCTGCAAGAACCGTTTCTGCACAAGAGCGCGCCCAAAAGCACGGGGCGCGACCTGTTCAACCCCGGCTGGTTGGCGGCGCACCTGCACGCGTGGGGCGACGCCCGGCCTGTGGATGTGCAGGCAACATTGACCGAATTCACCGCTACCGCCTGCCAGATGAGCGCAAGCAGCTATCAAAAAGATAGTGCATCGCTGGCGGTGTGCGGCGGCGGCGCACTCAACGCCCACCTCATGGCCCGGCTGCAGGCCCTGTGCCCCGCCCTGCGTGTGGTGGCCACCGACGCTCTCGGCCTGCCCGCCCTGCAGGTGGAAGCCGCCGCGTTCGCCTGGCTGGCACGCCAGGCGGTCATGGGCCAGCCGGGCAACCTGTCAAGCGTGACCGGCGCCGTAGGGCCCCGCGTGCTGGGCGCCATCTACCCGGCCTGACAGCCCGTTGCGCTGGGGAGCGATTGCGGCTCCTTGCAGCCGCAGTGTTCTCGCCCGCCTTGTCAGCCCGGCTCTGCCGCATCTGCCGACGCCGCGGCCCGGCTGCTGGTCTTGTCGTGCGGCGACAGTTGCCAGAAGATGGCGGCCGATGCGATGGTGATGAGCCCCATGCACGCAAAGGTGGCCCGAAACGCCGCCAGCGCCTGCCCTGTAGACCCCGCCGGGAACACGTTGGTGAAGGCCGCAAGCACCGCCCCAGCGGACGCCACGCCCATGCCCATGGCCAACATCTGCACCATCGACAGCAGGCTGTTGCCGCTGCTGGCCATGGCGTGCTCCAGGTCTTTGAGCGTGACGGTGTTCATGGCGGTGAACTGCAGCGAGTTCACCGCGCCGAACGCCGCCAGTTGCACGATGTGCACCCACAGCGGCTGCGCGGGGCTCGCCAGCCCGAAGCTGGCCATGGTGACGCCCACCAGCAGCGTGTTGACCACCAGCACGCGCCGGTAGCCAAAGCGGGTGATCAGCGTGGTCGTAAAGCGCTTCATCGACATGCCGGCCATGGCCACGGGCAGCATCATCATGCCGGCCTGCATGGGCGAGTACCCCATGCTCACCTGCAGCAGCAGCGGAATCAAGAACGGCATGCACGAGCTGCCCAGACGCGAAAACAGATTGCCCAGCAGGCCGATGCGCAGCGTGTCTACCGTGAACAGGTTGGGCGAGAACAGCGGGTCCGGCTTGCGCGCGGCGTGCAGCCAGTACGCCACCAGGCTGGCCAGCCCGAAGACCATCAGCACCAGCACGCTGGCCTGGCGCAGGCCCATGCTCGCCAGGCCGTCCAGCGCGAGCGAGAGCGACACCATGCCGAACGCGAGCATCAGGTAGCCCGCCAGGTCGAAGCGCGCGACGAAGGTGACCGGCCCGCCGGGCATGAAGCGCAGCGTGGCAATGCAGCCCACGATGCCCACCGGCACGTTGATGAGGAAGATCCAGTGCCAGGACGCGACCTCCACCAGCCAGCCGCCCAGCGTGGGCCCGATGAGCGGGCCGATCAGCCCCGGGATGGCCACGAAGCTCATCGCCTGCAGGAACTGCTCGCGCGGAAAGGTGCGCAGCACCACCAGCCGCCCCACGGGCAGCAGCAGCGCCCCACCCAGCCCCTGCACCACACGCGCCGCCACCAGCTGGCCCAGGTTCTGCGCCAGTGCGCAGCACACCGAGCCCAGCACGAACAGCACGATGGCCGCCAGGTACACCCGCCGCGCGCCAAAGCGGTCGGCCACCCAGCCCGACGCGGGGATCAGCATGGCCATGGTCAGCGAATACGCCACCACCACCGACTGCATGCGCAGGGGGCTCTCGCCCAGGCTGCGCGCCATGGCCGGCAAGGCAGTGTTGACGATGGTGGCGTCCAGCGTCTGCATGAAGAAGCCGATGGCCACGAGCCACAGCAGCAGCTTGAGCGATTGCGGCGAGGGCGTCGGCGTGGGTGCCGGCATCTGCGTGGTGGACTGTGGCGGGGTCAAGGATGGCTGCTGCATGGACGGCTCACAAGATCGGTGGCAGGCGCGGCGCTGAAAGTCGCTGCAAATTCAGGAGGGCGCCAACGAAAAAGCCGCCCGGAGGCGGCTTGTGTCGTCGGCAGGGCAGCTATCGCAGTGCCCTGCTGGCATGCCCGTGCATCGATCAGGCAGAGAAGCTGGAGCCGCAGCCGCAGGTGGTGGTGGCGTTCGGGTTCTTGATCACGAACTGGGCACCCTGCAGGTCTTCCTTGTAGTCGATCTCGGCGCCCACCAGGTACTGGTAGCTCATGGCGTCGATCAGCAGCGACACGCCATTCTTGGTCATGGTGGTGTCGTCTTCGTTGGTGATCTCGTCGAAGGTGAAGCCATACTGGAAGCCGGAGCAACCGCCACCCTGCACGAACACGCGCAGCTTCAGGTCAGGGTTGCCTTCTTCGGCGATCAGGTCCGCCACCTTGGCCGCCGCGCTGTCCGTGAACAGGATGGGGGCTGGCATTTCGGTCTGGATATTCTCGGCAACTGCGCTCATGGGGTGTCCTTCCGGTTTTCAATTTTGCGGGTAATAGTACTGCAGACCGCTCGGGAATTCACATCACTGCCCGTTTGACGCTAACTTCAGTGGGGGCTTTTCCTCCACCAGCACAGCCACCGGGCACATCTGCCCGGCGATCACGGCCCCCTGGTGCATCTCCAGCGCCTTGTAGTGCACATTGCCTGTGATCTTTGCCTTGGGCTGGAGTTCCAGCAGTTCGGTGGCATGCACCGGCCCCTCCACCTGGCCATTGACGATCACATGGGTGGCGTGCACTGCGCCCTCGACGCGGGCGGTCTCGGAAATCACCAGGATGCTGGGCTGTTCGGGCGCTGCACGGATGTCGCCCACCACCTCGCCGTCGATGCGCATGCCTTCCACGAAGTGAACGTTCCCCTCGATCTTGGTGCCCTGCGCGATCAGGCTTTTGATGGGGGGCTGCTTTTTACGGGAAAACATGGGCAAAACTCCTGGAGAAGCGCGCCGCCCAATCGGCCCGGCGCGCAGCAAAAATAGGGGCCGACGATACCTTGCTCAGGCTTCCTCGCGGCACGAAAACCATGGCACAAGATGCTGAATGGTGCCCCGAATGCGCTCAAGCCGAAGCGCGGGGTCACGGCCACAGGCGCCGTGCGCCCGCTGACAGGGTTTGCCGCCCAGGCAGCACCCCTGCCCTGCCCCGCATCACTCGATGGTCATGGCCTGCACCGCCCGGACCGTGCTGCCTTCCAGCACGCGCGCGGTCACGGTTTTTACCACGGCGTTGGGGGGCAGATCGAGCACCCCTTCGATGCGCCGGTACTGCTTGACCTGCACCGGCTGGCCCTGTGCTGGCTGGGTCTGCGTCCAGGGTTTGCCGTCCTGCGTGCCGGACAGCACCAGTTCCAGCCGGCCGTTGAATTCGGGCGCATTGCGCGTGGCCTGGATGACCAGCACCTGCCAGCGCAACTGCATGCCCCCCAGCACCTCGGCCTGCAGGCTGCGGATGGCCAGGCCTTCGGTCTTGGCCGCGGGGATCAGCTTTTCAAAGAAACCCAGGTCTTCGCGCAGCGTGCGGTTGTCGGCCTCGAGCTGCCGCACCTGCGCCATCAGGTTCTCCTTGGCGGCACGCTCGGCGATCAGCAGGCTGTCGGCGGTGTGGGCCACGGTCTGCTGCTCCTGCCCCGCATCGCGCAGGCTGGTTAGTTCGGCGCGCAGCTTGTTCAGCTCGTCGCGGGAGATGCTGTCGAGGCCTGCAATGGATTTGCCGAACTCGAACGCCCACAGCGCAACCGCGGCGCACAAACCCAGCACCACCGCCAGGGCCAGCCAGCGAAACGGCCAGGGCAGCGCACTGCGGATGGCGACCCGGGGGGCGCTGATGGTCAACCGGCGGCGCAGCAAACGAAGGCGCATGGCTCAGAGCTCCTGCAACAGCCGCTGACCCTGGGCGGCGCTCGTTTGTGCCAAGGCCGTCCGGCCCATCCTTGCCACAGCTTCACCGGCGGGCACCGGGCGGGTGAGCAGGCTACGCACTACCGCTTCTTCATTCAGGGGTTGCAACATGAGAATGGTTCGCAAGGAAAAAGGCGCACCTTAAACGAAAAAACCGCCCTGAGGCGGTTTTTCTGTTCTGTAAAGAGGCTCCGAAGAACCCCCTTGCAGAGCGAAGGCCACGCGAGGCGGCCTCCGGGCAGAACCAAAAGCTTAACGCTTGGAGAACTGCTTGGCGCGGCGTGCAGAGCGCAGACCGACCTTCTTACGTTCCACTTCGCGGGCATCGCGCGTCACGAAGCCGGCTTGGCTCAGTGCGGGCTTGAGCGTCGCGTCGTAGTCGATCAGGGCGCGGGTGATGCCGTGGCGGGCAGCGCCGGCCTGGCCGGATTCACCACCACCGTGCACATTGATCTGGATGTCGAAGGTTTCGACATGGTTGGTCAGTGCGAGCGGTTGCTTGGCGATCATGATCGAGGTTTCGCGGCCGAAATAGGACTGGATGTCCTTGCCGTTCACCGTGATCTTGCCAGTGCCTTTTTTCAGAAACACGCGGGCGACGCTGGACTTGCGACGGCCGGTGCCATTGTTCCATTCACCAATCATCTCAAGGCTCCTTAGATTTCCAGCACTTTGGGCTGCTGGGCGGTGTGGGGATGCTCTGCACCACCATACACCTTGAGTTTCTTGATCATTGCGTAGCCAAGGGGACCCTTGGGCAGCATGCCCTTGACAGCCTTTTCCAGCGCACGGCCAGGGTGCTTGGCTTGCATGTCACGGAAGTTCGTGGCCGTGATACCGCCGGGGTAACCCGAGTGGCGGTAGTACACCTTGTCCAGGGACTTGGTGCCGGTCACCTTGATCTGGGCGGCGTTGATGATGACGATGAAGTCACCGGTGTCGACGTGAGGCGTGTAAATGGCCTTGTGTTTGCCGCGCAAACGGAGAGCAACTTCGCTGGCTACTCGTCCGAGGACCTTATTGGTCGCGTCAATCACAAACCACTCGTGCACGACCTCAGCGGGCTTGGCGCTGAAAGTAGTAGTCATGAGATTCTCTCTATGAAGAGGGTTTGGCGGGTCCTTTTCCACGGTCGGTGCTTCTCTGAAGGAAGCCTCTTAGGTGGCATGAAATCCTCGCCGCGGGACCACAAAAGCGCTGCGAAGCCCTCGATTATACGAATTTACCCCGCGTGCACGCAAGCGGCGTGCGTGCACACGCGGCAAACGGGGCCGGCCACCGGCCCCATGCCCTCAGTTGGGGGTCTGGCGGCGCCGTTGCTCTTCGGCCTCGTAGCGGCGCCGGCTCTCTACGCAAATGGGGTGCGCGGAGTGCGAGGCTTTCTGGCATTCCTGGTGGATGCACATCGGCCGCGACAGGAAATTGGCATCCGCACAGCTTTCCTGCGGCGACTGCACCCGGGGCGGCGTGGGGCGGGGCCGGGGCTCGGCCACCACGGGCGCAGGGGGTGGCGCGGGCTCTTCGTGCACCACGACGGGAGCGGGGGCCGGCTCGGCCACAGGCCGTTTGGCGGTGCGTGCGGGTTTGGTCGCAGGCGCCGAGGCAGCGGCAACGGCAGGCACCGGCGCTGCGGCCGTCGCAGCGGCCGCACTGGCCGTGGCGTCCGACGCAGCGGATTCGGCGGCAGGGGCCCCTGCAGCAGCGTCGGTCAGGGCGGCGTCCACCACCGCGGGGGCCGGGGCTGCCGGTTCGGCCATCTCGGTGATGATGTCATCCTTGGGCGCCTTGTCGCTCTGGGCCCAGCGCAAGCCACCAGCGGCAGCCACCACCGCAAAGACGGCCACCGCAATCCAGGCCACGATGGGCACGCGCTTGCCGCTCTTGCCAGGCTTGGCCGCAGCGCGCGACCCTGCATCGCGGTCGGCATGCTTGGCACGGGTCTCCGCCGCGGCCTTGCCGTGGCCCTGCTCGCCCATGCTGCGGTAGGTCTGGGGGTCGTCGTAGCGCGAATCGTCCACCACCGAGTCGCCCGCGTCGATGAACACGGTGTCCCCGGCGTCGGCCGCCACCGTGTCCGGCCCCATCATCACCGTGTCGCCGCCCAGGTCGACCGTCGTGTCCGTGCCAAGGCCCCCGGCATCGCCCGCAGCGTGGCCATGGGCGGGGCCCGCGGCGTGCAGGGCGCCGTCCGGCAGCGCAACGCGCGCGGCCTGGGCCTGCAGTTCACTGACGGCGTCCGACGCAGACGTCACATCCACCGTGGGCGTGACCTGACCGGGGCCGGGCCGGTCGGCAGGCTCCACCCAGATGTCGCCCAGGTCGGCTCTGAAATCGAAATGCTCACTGCCCTCCGGAGCCGTGGTCATCTCCATGATCTGCAGGAACTCGTCGATGCTCTGCGGCCGGTCTGCGGGGCGCAGCGCCAGCGACTTGGCGATGGCAGCGACAAAGGGCGCCGAATACTCCACCCCGAACTGGCGCTTGACCGTCCGGGCCACGCGGGAGAACGACACCATGCGGTCGCGGATGGAACGCAGCGTGGCCGGCAGGGGCGTGTCGTTGCACAGGCAGCCGTGCATCACGGCGGCCAGCGAATACAAATCGCTCCACGGACCCTGGCGCAGCTCCTCGTCGCCGTCGGAATACTGCTCGATGGGCGCGTAGTTCACCTTGAGCACGGCCGTGTGCTTGCGGTCCTGGTCGTTGATGGCGTGGCGGGCGGCCCCCAGGTCCAGCAGCACCGGCGGGCCGTTGTCCTGCAGGAAGATGTTGTCCGGCGAGATGTCGCGGTGCAGCGTCTTGCCCTCGTGCAGCACGCGCAGGGCGCCCAATATCGACCACAGCAGCTTGCGCAGCCAGGCCTCGGACGGGGGCGTGCGCATCTGGGCGCGGGCCTGCTTGAAGGTCATGCCGGTATACAGCGGCATGACCATGTAGGCGGTGTTGTTGGCTTCCCAGAAGCGGAAGACCTTGACCAGCGAGGGGTGGTCGAACTGCGCCAGCAGCCGCGCCTCCCCCACGAACGACGCCAGTCCGGCGCGGAAGGTCTGCTGGTCGGACGACGAACGCACCCACAGCGACTGCCCTTCGGAGCGCCCCGCCAGCGCGGACGGCATATATTCCTTGATGGCCACAGCCCGGTGCAGCGAGTGGTCGAAGGCCTTGTAGACCATGCCAAACCCGCCCACGCCCAGCAGCCCCAGGATCTCGAACTCGGCCAGCCGGGTACCGGGCGGCAGCGCATCCGTGTGGCTGATACCGCTGGCAGGGGCAGAGGCGGGGCTGGAGACTGCGTTCATGTTGAAGAGTGCGTGGCGTGCATGCGTGCTTGCATCGGCAACGCCCTGAGGTCAAGGCGGCTGCAGGCGGAATGATGAAGCATGCGGTTACGGTTGCTGAAACAAAAGGCTTTCTGTCTGCAAAAAACATCACGCTTGGGCAAACAACCCGATTGTGCCGCGCCCGGCCTCTCCGCACCACCGGACACCATGACGAAACGGCATCGGATCATGACATCGCCACGGAAACGCCCTGTGCACAGCCGTCCCGGCGACCTGAAGCTCCTGGCAGCCATGGCGGGGCGGGCCTGCCGGCGGGATGCGCCACCGCGACCCGCACCCGTTACCATTGGACATGTTCAGTTATCGCCACGCCTTCCATGCAGGCAATCATGCCGATGTGCTCAAGCACACGGTCCTGATCGCCGCCCTGCAATACCTTATCGAAAAAGATGCGGCCCTGACCGTGCTGGACACCCATGCCGGCGCCGGGCTGTACCGGCTCGATGGCGACTATGCCAACACCAGCGGCGAAGCGGCCGACGGCGTGGTCCGCCTGTTCGCGCCCGAGGCCCCCGCCCTCACTCCCGCACTGCAGGCCTACGTGGACCTGATCCGCGGCTTCAATCAGGGCAACGCGCTCAGGGTCTATCCGGGCTCGCCGTTCATCACCCAGCGCCTGTTGCGCGACCACGACAAGCTCAAGCTGTTCGAGCTGCACCCGACCGACCTGCGCTCGCTGGCGGGCAACGTGGCCCAGCTCGAAGCGGGCCGCCAGGTGGCCGTGCTGCATGAAGACGGGTTTGAAGGCATCAAGAAGTTTTTGCCCCCACCGGCCCGCCGCGCCTTGGTGCTGTGCGATCCCAGCTACGAAATCAAGACCGACTACGCCAAGGTGCTCGACATGGCGGCAGACTCGCTCAAGCGTTTTGCCACCGGCACCTATGCCGTCTGGTACCCCATCATCCCGCGCCCCGAGGCGCACGACCTGCCGCGCCGCCTGAAAACCATGGCCACCAAGGCGGGCAAGAGCTGGCTGCACGCCACGCTCACCGTCAAGTCCAGCAAGATCACCAGCGATGCCGCGGGCGACACCAAACGCCCCGGCCTGCCGGCCAGCGGCATGTTCCTGATCAACCCGCCCTTCACCTTGAAAGCCGCGCTGAAAACCGCGCTGCCCCAAATGGTGGAACTGCTGGCGCAGGACAAGCACGCAACCCACACGCTCGAATCCGGAGGCTAGGCCAGCAAGGCGCCCTGGAGTCGCCTACGGCGCCTCCCCCCCAAGGGAAACACGCCTGCAGTGACTTGGCAAAGCCGGACCCACGATGGCGCTGGAGGGGGCCAGGGTGCCGTGTGCACCGGCGGGAAGTGGCCCCCGACTCTCGCCCTTCGCCTTTAAGGCGTCGGGCAGTCGCGCGCGCCGTCGTCCAGCGCGAACAGCTCCACCGGCTTCAACCCCAGCCCCACCATGCCCAGCACCTCGGCAGCTCCGCGGCTAAGGTCGATAACGCGCTTGCGGGTGTGGGGGCCGCGGTCATTGATGCGGACCACCACCGAGCGCCCCGTAGCCTGGCTGCGCACGCACACCAGGGAGCCAAAGGGCAGCGTGGGATGGGCAGCGGTCAGGGCTTTCATGTCGAACAGCTCTCCACTGGCCGTGCGCCGCTTGTGGAATTTGGCCCCGTACCAGGATGCAAGCCCCACTTCATCGGCAGAGAGGTCCAACTGCGTGCCCGGGACGATCAGGGGCACGATCAGCGGCGCATCGGCCGGGGGACGCTCGGGGCGAACCGGGTCGATCAGCATGGCCTCACCCGGCACGCTCAGCAGGTTGGGCGCCAGAGCATCGGCTTCTGCCGAAAACCCCTGCGCCCACACCGGCGCGGGGCCGCACAGCGCCGCCAGAGCGACCGTGCCACCCAGCACCGGCACGGCCAACAACGCGCGCGGCCATCGCTGGCGCCACAGCCCGGTGACCGCGGACCACGGGCCCTGCAGCAGCGCGGCGCGGTGCCCCTGCCGCATCAGATCCCCAGCCTGCGGCAAATCTCCAGGGTCGCAGCGCTCTGGTTCATGGTGTAAAAATGCAGCGCCGGCACGCCCGCACTGCGCAGCCGGTCGCACAGGTCGGTTACCACATCCAGGCCAAAGGCCTTGATGCTCGCCGTGTCGTCACCAAACGACTGCAGGCGCAGACGGATCCAGCGTGGAATCTCGGCGCCGCAGGCATCCGAAAAACGCATCAGCTGCGTCGAGCTGCCAATCGGCATGATGCCCGGCACCACAGGCACCTCGGCGCCCAGGCGCTTGGCCTCTTCCACGAACCGGAAGTACGCGTCGCTGTTGTAGAAGTACTGGGTGATGGCAGAGTCCGCCCCTGACTGGACCTTGGCGACATACGCCTTGAGGTCTGCCTCCGGCGACCGCGCCTGTGGGTGCACCTCCGGGTAGGCCGCCACCTCGATGTGAAAGTCGCGCCCCGTCTCCGCCCGGATGAAGGCCACCAGGTCGCTGGCGTACTGGAACTCGCCGCCGGCACCGTAGCCGCTGGGCAGATCGCCCCGCAGGGCCACCAGGCGCTTCACACCCATGGCCTTGAGCTGGGTGAGCTCTTCGCGCACCGACTGGCGCGTGGCGCCAATGCATGAGAAGTGCGACGCGGCGCTCACGCCCTCGGCCAGGATCTCGCGCACCGTGCCGAAGGTGCCCTCCTGAGTGGAGCCGCCCGCGCCGTAGGTCACGGAGCAAAAGTCCGGGTGCAGCGCGTACAGCTGCTGGCGCGCGGCCCGCAGCTTGTCGGCGCCTTCGGGCGTCTTGGGGGGAAAGAACTCGAAGCTCACCGGAAAGCCGGTGCCTTGTGCGCTGGCAGCATTCATGCAGCAGCTCTCCTCGCAGAAACAAAAAATTCTCGATTGCCGTCGCCGCCGTCGATCGCGCTGGGGAGCCAGTCGCTCACCACCAACCCCACGTCGGCGCAGCAGTCGCGGATGCGCTTTTCGACCACCGCGTACAGCGCCTCGTCGCGCACGATGCCGCCCTTGCCCACCTGGCCCGGCTGCAGCTCGAACTGAGGTTTGACCAGCATCAGCAGCGAGCCGCCCGCCTTCAGCAGCGGCACCAGCGCCGGCAACACCAGCGTGAGCGAAATGAACGACAGATCGCCGGTGATGACGTCGAACTCGGGCGTGATGTCCACCTGCTCGAGCCCCGCCTTGCGCTGGCGCTTGGTGGGCACGATGCCCTCGGCGCGCGCGCGGGCCTTGGCGGCGCGCTCGGCCTTGAAGGCCTCGACATCCTGCTCGCGGGCGTCATCGGTGTCGTCGTATTCCTCGTCCACCTCGCCACCGTTGCGCATCCACGCATAGGGCGCCACGGGCTGGGTGTCGTTGTCATCGACGTCGGTTTCCACATGCTCGGACAGCGCTTCTTCGCTCGCGTCCTGCAGCGATTGGGCCGTCATGGCGCGAGCGTTCAGCCCCTCCACACCGACCACACGCGGATCGTTGCGCAGCCGCTCGTGCAACTGGCCGTGGCCCACATCGACGCCGATCACCTGGGCCGCGCCGTGCTGCAGCAGGCAGTCGGTAAAGCCCCCGGTGCTCTGGCCCACGTCCAGGCAGCGCAATCCGTCCACCGACAAGCCGGTGGCCTTGAGAGCCCCTTCCAGCTTCAGGCCGCCGCGCGAGAGGTACTTGGCCTCGGCGCCATCCAGCAGCTCGACCAGGGCGATCTCGGGAATGTCGTCGCCGTTCTTGCCCACCTTCTGCCAGGGCATGCCCGGCGACAGGCGCCACTGCACACCCGCGGCAATGAGCCGCTGGGCCTGGGACCGGGTCGCGGCATGCCCGCGCTCTACCAAATACACATCTGCGCGCATCGCGCCCGTCCTTCTTATGAATAAAAATAGCCGCTACCGCTTGCTCAGCAAGCGCTACCAGCTATATTTTGTATAGCAAACCCAAGTACACCCAGCACGCGCCACTGATGCAGCAAGCTGCTACGCCAAGTGCAGGGGGCGACCCATCTGATGGCAGATGGGTCCTTGCGGCAGGCATGCAACAAAGCTGCAGAGCCTCAACCCGCCGCTCGGCAGCCTAGCCGGTCAGCCCCAGCGCCCAGCTCAGGCCGAGCCCACGCGCAGCGCCCTACCGGGATCAATACCGGTACGTATCAGGCTTGTAAGGGCCTTGCTTGGCCACGCCGATGTAGGCAGCCTGCGTGTCGGTCAGCTCGGTCAGCTGCGCGCCGACCTTCTTCAGGTGCAGGCGGGCGACCTTTTCGTCCAGGATCTTGGGCAGCACGTACACCTTGCCGGCTTCGTAGTCGCCTTGCTTGGTGAACAGCTCGATCTGGGCGATCGTCTGGTTGGCGAACGAGCTGCTCATCACGAAGCTCGGGTGGCCCGTGGCGCAGCCCAGGTTCACCAGGCGGCCCTTGGCCAGCAGAGTGATGCGCTTGCCGTCCGGGAAGATCACGTGGTCGACCTGGGGCTTGATTTCTTCCCACTGGTACTTCTCGATCGACGCGACGTCGATCTCGTTGTCGAAGTGGCCGATGTTGCAGACGATGGCCTCGTTCTTCATCGCGACCATGTGCTCGTGGCGGATCACGTCCTTGTTGCCGGTCGTGGTCACGAAGATGTCGGCCTTGTCGGCAGCGTATTCCATGGTCACGACCTTGAAGCCTTCCATCGCGGCCTGCAGGGCGTTGATGGGGTCGATCTCGGTCACCCACACCTGGGCGCGCAGCGCAGCCAGCGCCTGGGCGCAGCCCTTGCCCACGTCGCCGTAGCCGGCCACCACGGCGACCTTGCCGGCGATCATCACGTCGGTGGCGCGCTTGATGCCGTCCACCAGGGATTCGCGGCAGCCGTACAGGTTGTCGAACTTGCTCTTGGTGACCGAGTCGTTCACGTTGATCGCGCGGAACAGCAGCGTGCCCTTGGCGGACATCTCGTTCAGGCGGTGCACGCCGGTGGTGGTCTCTTCGGTCACGCCGATGATCTCGGCCGACTTGCGGCTGTACCAGGTCGCGTCTTCGGACAGCTTCTTGCGGATGGAGGCGAACAGGATGCGCTCTTCTTCGCTGGCGCCGTTGCCGGCCACCAAAGATGCATCCTTCTCGGCGCGCTGGCCCAGGTGCATCAGCAGCGTGGCGTCGCCGCCGTCGTCCAGGATCATGTTGGGGCCTTCGCCCGGCGTGCCCTTGGCACCGAAGTCGAAGATGCGGTGGGTGTAGTCCCAGTAGTCTTCCAGCGACTCGCCCTTGACGGCGAACACCGGCGTGCCGCCCGCAGCGATGGCGGCGGCAGCGTGGTCCTGCGTGGAGAAGATGTTGCAGGAAGCCCAGCGCACATCGGCGCCCAGCGACTTCAGGGTCTCGATCAGCACGGCCGTCTGGATGGTCATGTGCAGGGAGCCGGTGATGCGGGCGCCCTTCAGGGGCTGGGCGGCAGCGAATTCCTCGCGGATCGCCATGAGGCCGGGCATCTCGGTCTCAGCAATGGCGATTTCCTTGCGGCCCCAGGGGGCCAGGCCGATGTCGGTGATGACACAGTCGGTGTTGACGGGTGCGTTGACGCGTGCGTTCATGATGGTTTGCTCCAAAGCATGTTTGAAAAAACCACTGGTCGGGGGATTGCCGAAGGCTCACCACGCGAGAAGTGGTTGAGCGTCGTTGCTGGATGACTCCGAGCCTCACGCCCCGCCTGTGCTGGGGACGCTGCAACGCTCCTCGGATCGGCGGATTATAAAAGCAAGTGCGGTAGCGCGGCCAGAGCAGCGCGGCCCACCCCGGCGCAAACCTGGCAGCATTGCGCCCCGCACATGCCCCGCACACGCCCTGCAGACCGCAGAATCAGGCAGCCCTGCGCCTAGCGGGCGCCAGCGTTGCAGACCCTGCGGCCGCACCGCCGCAAGCGCCGCAGCGGACACCGTTAAAATCCCGCGATTCGGGCGCATGCGCCTGCCGCGCCGCCAGCCGCAGAGCCCTGCCGCAGCGAGCCTCGACTCCCCCTTCTGGAACCCCCTGTGTCCTACGCCCCCGAAACCCGGCGCCGCCGTACCTTTGCCATCATTTCCCACCCCGATGCGGGCAAGACCACGCTGACCGAAAAGCTGCTGCTGTTCTCGGGCGCGATCCAGATCGCCGGCGCCGTCAAGGGCCGCAAGGCCAGCCGGCACGCCACGTCGGACTGGATGGAGATCGAAAAGCAGCGCGGCATCTCGGTGGCCTCGTCGGTCATGCAGATGCTGTACCGCGAGCACGTGATCAACCTGCTCGACACACCCGGCCACAAGGACTTCTCGGAAGACACCTACCGCGTGCTCACGGCCGTGGACTCGGCCCTGATGGTGATCGACGCGGCCAACGGCGTGGAAGCGCAGACGCGCCGCCTGATCGAGGTCTGCCGCCAGCGCGACACGCCCATCATCACGTTCGTGAACAAGATGGACCGCGAAGTGCGCGACCCGCTGGACATCATGGACGAAGTGGAGCGCGAACTGGGCATGCCCTGCTGCCCCATGACCTGGCCCGTGGGCCAGGGCAAGGCCTTCGGCGGCATCATCAACCTGCGCACCAAGACCATGACGGTGTTCGAGTCCGGCAGCGAGCGCCGCCCGCAGGACTTCGAGGCCATCCCCCTGTCCGATGAGACCACGCTGCGCGCACGCTTCGGCGCCGAGTTCGATGCCGCGCTCGAAAGCATGGAACTGGCCGTGGGCGCATCGCCCGCGTGGGACCACGAGGCCTTCCTGGCCGGCAAGCTGACCCCCGTGTTCTTCGGCTCCGGGGTGAACAACTTCGGGGTGATGGAGGTGCTGGACGCCCTGGTCGACATGGCCCCTCCTCCCGGCCCGCGCGTGAGCACGCTGCAGGTGAACAAGCAGCCCGTGGTCAAGACCATCCAGCCCGAGGACGAGGGCTTTGCCGGCGTGGTCTTCAAGGTGCAGGCCAACATGGACGCCAACCACCGCGACCGCATCGCCTTCGTGCGCGTGGCCTCCGGCAAGTACACGCCCGGCATGAAGCTCAAGGTGCAGCGCAGCGCCAAGGAACTGCGCCCGACATCGGTCGTGACCTTCATGTCGCAGCGCCGCGAGGCCGTCGAAGAGGCCTATGCCGGCGACATCATCGGCTTTACCACCCACGGCGGAGTACAGCTGGGCGACACCATCACCGATGGCGCCAACCTGCAGTTCACCGGCCTGCCGTTCTTCGCACCGGAAATGTTCATGACCGTGGTGCTCAAGAACCCACTGCGCACCAAGCAGCTCCAGCAGGGCCTGGCCCAGCTGGGCGAAGAAGGCGCCATCCAGGTCTTCAAGCCCGACGCCGGCGGCAACATGCTGCTGGGCGCCGTGGGCCAGCTGCAGTTCGAAGTGGTGCAGCACCGCCTGAAGGCCGAATATGACGCCGACGTGCGGCTGGAAGGCTGCCAGTACACCGGCGCGCGCTGGATCACGGCCGACAACGCAGCCGACCTGCGCGCCTTCACCGACGCCTACCCGCTGCGCCTAGCGCACGATGCGGCGGACACGCTGGCGTACCTGTGCACGTCTCCGTATGACGTGCGCTTGGCGCAGGAGCGGTTTCCGAAGATTCATTTTCATCCGCTGCGGGAGCATGCGGGGTTGGCTTTGCAGGCCAGCGCATGAGCGCCCCGAACTCCGTGCAGGCCCCCACAGGGGCGCCATCCCCAGCCACCCACCCGGGCAACAACTTCGACGCGATCCGCATCGTGGCCGCGACGATGGTGCTGTACAGCCACCACTTCGCACTCACGGGCCAGATGGAGCCGTCTTTCTTTGGCATCCACAGCCTGGGCGGACTGGCCGTCACGATCTTCTTCGTGCTCAGCGGTTATCTGGTGAATGCGAGTTGGCAGAGAGATCCAAACCTCTGGCGGTTCGGGCTTCGGCGGTTTTTGCGCATCTGGCCTGCCCTTACCGTCGGCGTTGTATTGACCGCCTACGTGTTGGGCGCCTGGGTCACGCAACTTCCGTTGAAGGAGTACCTGACACACCGTGCAACGGCCAACTACCTACAGGCGCTGGGGATGAAGATCCACTTCGTGCTGCCCGGGGTGTTTGAGAACAACCCCTACCGCCTCGGCGTGAATGGGTCGCTGTGGACCATTCCCATCGAAGTACGCTGCTACATCGTGTTGGGCCTGGCGGGTTTGATCGGTCTGCTCAAGTACCGGCCCGTACTGCTTTTGAGCATTGCGGTTCTGATCGGCTGGTTTCTCGTCCGCAGCAATCCTGACGTGACAGGCACGGTTCACCATGGCCGCGAGCTGAGCGCGTTCTTCTTGGCCGGCGCCGCACTTTACACCCTTGAGCCGTACTGGCACCGTCGGCCAGTGCTGTGGGGCGGAGCCATCGCTCTTGCAACTGCTGCAGTGTGGATGGCGGGCTGGCGGCATAGCGCGTTGCTACTGGGGCTGCCGTTTTTCATCATCTACGCCGGAACGCAAACCACAGCGTACATCCGGCGCGCTGGCCGGTGGGGAGATCCTTCCTATGGCATTTATCTGTTCGCATTTCCCATCCAGCAAACCGTCATTCAGTATGGCTGGCCGCAGCTGGGATTCGCAGGGACTCTGTTCATATCGCTCACCATTACCGTGGCGCTGGCGTACGCCAGCTGGCATCTGGTGGAAAAGCAGGCTTTGAGATTCAAGCCGTCGTCCTCGCAGGCGTGGTTTGGCGCGCCTGCCATGCGCGCCGTCAAAACCCGCTTTCTGGCGCTGTCCGAGCTGCAGTACTTCGCCATCGTCCTGGGGTTCATTGGTGTCGTGTATGCCGCATGGCTCGTTGCCTCCTGGCCCGGAATTCTGGGGCAAGACAGCCTCGCCATCATGCTGGAGGTCGACACCGATCGCGTGCACCAAGCCAACAAGCCGGCATTCTGGTATCTCTATGCACTGCTCACCTACGGAGCAACGGGACGTGTGGAAGTACCTATCGCGTTACAGATGCTGATTTGTGCAGCAGTGTGCGCCCGTATTCTGGCTTGGATGCTGACGCGGCGCATGTGGAAGAGTTTTGCCTACTGCCTCGTGTTCGTCGCTCTGGCGCCCAGTGTGGTGTATTACTCCAGCAGCTTCTACTCAGACGGCATCTACGCGATTGCACTGAGCGGCATGCTGTTCGAAGTCTGGCGGAGCATCCGCCACCGCAGCGTAGATTTGCCGTCGCTGCTGATTCTCTTCGTTACCGTACCGTTTGCAATCTTTGGACGGCCCAACGGGGTGCTGAACCTGATCCCCCTAGTGGCGATGGCATGGGTACTGTCCACGCCCCACAGGGTTCGAATGGGATTGGTCATCGTTCCTTGGCTTGTCGTCGGTTTTGGTAGCCAGCTCGCCTATAAGTACGAAAACCCTATTGGTTCGGTATTCCCGCTCGCACTGTATGAAACGGTGGGATTCCTGGAAGACAGACCGATGGGATTGTGGGAACACAACCAACCGCGGGTCACCGCCAAAACTGTCGAGGCACTCACCTCCACCGGCCAATCGCTGGACAAGATCCGCGAGTTCCACGACCACTATTACTGGGACCCGTTGATCTTCTTTCCTGCGGGCCCAGCGCTTCTGTCGCTTTCGAACAAATCCAAAAGAACCATCATCAAGGAGTTCTTCAAGTACAACCTGTGGCACAACTTCCCTGCCTTCATGGCCAGCCGTGTCAACATCTTCCTGTACTCGGCGATGGCAAACGGCGGCATACCCGGCCCGCCAGCTACCGCGCAAATACTGCCGCTGACCCAATCAGTATCGAGTGTGCAGCCCCTGAAGTTCTCGCCGCGCAAGTATCTTCACGCCTGGTACGACTTTTCTATCCAGCACAGGGCACTCCTGTGGGCCCCCTGGGGTGGGCTGGTGTTGCTGATGTTTGCCCTTCGCCGCTCGCTGGCGCGACGCGACAAGATTGCGGCCCTGATTTCAGGCACCTACGCCGTGCAACTGATCGCCATATTCATCTTTTCGATCGCGGGCGAGTACCGGTATCTCCTGGCATTCTTCACCGCGCCGTTGGTTCTGCTTCCCGTCATTTGTGGGTCACCGGATAGAGAGAATGCCTAAATTCACCATCGCGCTCACCCTGCTTTGTGTGCTGTCCATCAGCGTGGGGCAAATCCTGTTCAAGAAAGCGGCTGGCGCGTTTGCAGCGCCGCTGACATGGCAGGCGTTCGTTTTCAATGGCTGGCTTATCGCGTCACTGATTCTTTATGGCATCACGACGCTGGGCTGGGTATGGATCCTGCGCAACGTGCCCCTGCACCTCGCCTACCCGTTCATGGGTTTGGCCTTCCTTATAGTCCCCACGCTGGCCTGGATGTTCCTCGGCGAGCCGCTGCATTGGCGCACGCTGGCAGGCGGAGCGCTGATCATGCTGGGCGTGGCGTTGGCATCCACCAGTTGAGAAAAAAAATGCGCATTGCTGTCGCCATTCCCTGCTACAAGGTATTGCAGCATGTCCTCGGGGTCATCGAGGCCATCGGTCCGGAGGTCGAAGTCATCTATGCCGTGGACGATGCGTGTCCCGAAGGCAGCGGCCGATTCATCGAACAGAACAATCGGGATCCGCGGGTCCGAGTGCTGTACAACCCGGAAAATCGTGGTGTGGGTGGTGCGATTGTGACGGCCTACCAAGCGGCCATAGCG
This sequence comes from Acidovorax sp. LjRoot194, assembly GCF_964253015.1. NCBI lineage: Bacteria > Pseudomonadati > Pseudomonadota > Betaproteobacteria > Burkholderiales > Comamonadaceae > Acidovorax > Acidovorax sp. LjRoot194. The sequence continues at coordinate 5,013,230 of NZ_CAXUQB020000001.1, forward strand.
GATGGCATGGACATCGTCGTCAAGATCGATGGCGATGGCCAAATGAATCCGACACTCCTTCCCAAGTTCGTCCGCCCTCTTCTGCAAAAACGGGCTGACTACACCAAAGGAAATCGCTTTTACCGGCCTGAGTCGGTGCAGGGCATGCCTCCGATGCGCCTGTTCGGTAATGGTGCGCTGTCTTTCCTGACAAAGTTAAGCTGCGGCTACTGGAACGTCATGGATCCGACCAACGGCTATACGGCAATCCGGACCCAAGTCCTGAAAGAACTGCCACTCGAAAAACTCGAGCAACGCTATTTTTTCGAGACCGACATGCTGTTCAGGCTCAACACCATACGTGCTGTGGTCAAGGATATCCCCATGGATTCTGTCTATGCAGACGAGGAATCCAACCTGAAAATCGGCAAGATACTCCCAGAATTCCTGCGCAAACACCTGTCGCGGCTATGGAGGCGCTATGTGTACAACTACATCGTTCGCGACTTCAATGTAGGTACCTTATACAGCCTCACCGGCATCCTCTCGTTTGTCTTCGGGTCGATTTTCGGAATATCACACTGGATCATGAGCAGCCAGAATCATCAACCCGCGACCAGCGGAACCGTGATGCTGGCCGCACTGCCCCTTCTGGCAGGAATCCAGTTTTTGGTGGCATTCATGCATTACGACGTTGGCAATTTGCCCACGGAGCCGCTCAGCCAGAATCTCGACGAAGAAATTCTTGAATCCTGACCGTCGGCAGGCACCCAATGCTGGCAAGTTGGCGGCCTCGTCGATGAGGGGCTCAATGCCGTGCCCCTTTCCCCCATGAACCCGTGGTGTCGGGAAAGCGGCCGGTTCCGGCAACCAACCGCTCACGCGTGCTACGGTTGCTTCTTGTCGGGCAATCGAGGCTCGTGAGGCTGATAGGGGCTGAATGCGCTTCCATGGAGGACAAGTTCTCGGCTTGCCTCAGCCAACGTCGAACGCAGCAGTTCTGCGCCACCCCAATGGATCTCTATTCCCGCAGGGCAGGTGAATTTGAATATCAATTCTCCGCTCTCTCGCGGGCGCATGCTCTGCCCTGCGCTCAAGGCATAGCTGTGCATTTCGCCATCGCGTGAAAGAAAAACCCGAGGAGGCAAAGTGGATGTCGGACTGTCCGGCTGAGAATAGCTGACCGCCACATCGCGGCAGGCGCTCGGGATGTCCCCCCGCATTTGCAGCCTGACGCGCCAGATGGCCTCATACACGCTCTCTCTCGACAGGCTCAAGCCCCGAGGAATGTTCACCTGTATAGCCAATTCGGACAGATAGTCGCGTGTGACCCATCGGTTGTCACCCCTGGCCTCCATGCCGGACACCCGTGCCGGGCCAAATGCGTCACCGTTCAATACGACGGCAGCGGGGCCCAGCCGGTGGGGGTCGAGGGAGAGCCGTTCATGGCGCAACGCCCAGTCGCCAGCAGCCCTGTGGACAAAAAGAAGCAGCACGAGGAAGGCGATCTGTCCGGCCGCCCTGGGCCACTTGCGCAGGTTGCGCAGGTTGCCTTGTCCTGCTTCATTACCTGCGAACAATAGGCGAACGTGCCGGGTCAGCATGGCCAATGCTACGGACCCAAGAATGACGAATAATGGATCCAGAAACGCACCGTTGTAACGCGCGTTATAGAGTATCGGAAGAAACTGGGCAATCATTCCACCCGTCAATAATACCAAGGCGACGCAACAAAAAATCATCCCCTTGGCTTGGTCCGATGGGGTCCACGCTACGGGACAGGATCCACTCCTTGCATGGGGAGCTGGTATCAGCTGTTCAAAAATTTCCACAACCGCCCGACGCCCTCGGAACAGCGCCGTCTGGCACAGCAACCCAATGCCTGCGCAAAGCAAAATCACTTGCAACTGCCGTTTTTCGCGCCATTCGGGATCAAAGTGATTTTCGACTGGACTGTACAGAAGCCATGCGCGCGCCTTGCTGGCAAAAAACCGCAAATTATCCAGAAAACTGGTCTGCGTAATCATGTGGACCGCGATTTGTTTTTGCCAGCGATCAGCCTCAATTTCAAGATTTCCCCGCGTGGCGGGGTTGATGGTTGAGGCAGTGTGCCCGACATCGTACTGAAAATTGGTGTAGTACGGTTCCTCCCCCATGTGCAAGGGGTGTACGCCATAATACAGCCCCGCTCCCGCGCCTGTGCCAATGCTCCAACTGCCGAAATAGATGCCATTTTTGGCAATCACCAGCAGGGGAAGCACCAACGCCAACAACAAGGCATACGTTGCACGGCGAAATATCACCTTGACATGAGGTGCAGTGTCTTTAAGGGCGCCGATCCGCCAAGCGGCGTATGCTGCAGCCATCAAAGCGAGTACTCCCAGCACGACATATTGCAGCACTGGTCGCGATAGCAGGGTGATGGTCAAACCCAGCGAGGTTGCCGCAAACCAGCGGATCCTCGGATTGCCTGACACAATTGCCTCCACCAGCCCAAAGACGAACAGCAAAAACCCGAACATGTACATGGCCTCTGTCAATACCTGAGGTATTGCATGGAGCAGCGTATGGGTTGTCACCCATATGGCAGTGGCCGAAACGGCAGCTACGGCACCGCCCAACCGTAGCGCGATACGCCACACCAGGAATATGCAAATGATGAAAAGCCCGCAATTCGCGAGCTTGATAGCCAACTCATTCACACCCCAGACAGCACTCCACACATAGCCTAGCGGTGCCACGCTATAGCTCAATATATCTGTAGCTATAAATTCCAATGGATCTCCCAGAAGTTTTCTTCCGCCTGGCAGATAAATCCATTCTGCGTCGCCATTCACCATTCCAACTGATCTGACATAGACCTTGTACAGGCCGCGGACCGCAACGGCGCTTACCAACAGCAACCAAGTCCAAGTCATTATTCTTCGCCAGGACGCAGCCGGGGCGGTAGAGGCATTCCAGGATTTCATACAATTTCAGTCAAAGACACGGGCGTTTTTCTTTCTCATTACACTCATCAACCTGAATCAAGGCTGAGCTTCCGATACTAACCCACCAGCCTTCCACTGCAATGCAATTGATTAACCTTCAGCGTACGCCCGACCTTGCGAAAATAGTCGGACTCCTCACGGATATCGACGACACCCTCACGACGGATGGCGCCGTCACGGCGGATGCTGTCCGGGCGCTCGAGAGTTTGAAGTCAGCAGGGTTACCCATCATCCCCATCACCGGCCGCCCCGTCGGCTGGAGCGAACCTTTCGCACTGTCTTGGCCCGTGGACGCCATCGTGGCCGAGAACGGCGCCGTCGCGCTGATCCGGCAAGCCGATGGTTCGCTGAACAAGCTCTACCAGCAGGACGCCACCACCCGCAACGCCAACTTCGCCCGTATGCAGCAGGTATTGGCCCAGATCGAGCAAGAAGTCCCTGGCGCGCGCCGCGCCACCGACTCCCCGGGCCGCGAATGCGACATCGCCATCGACCACAGCGAGTTCACGCAGATGCCGCAGGCGCACATCGACCAATGCGTTGCGCTGATGCAGGCCGCCGGCATGAACGCCACCGTGAGCAGCATTCACATCAACGGCTGGTACGGCACGCACAACAAGCTCGAAGGCGCGCGGTGGATCGTGCGCGAGCTGTTCGGGCGCGACCTGGATGCCGAGATCGACCGCTGGGTGTACGTGGGCGACTCCACCAACGACCAGCTCATGTTCCAGCACTTCCCGCACAGCGTAGGGGTGGCCAACATTGCGCGGTTCGTGCCGCAGTTGCAGCACTTGCCGCGGTACGTGACCGAGGGTGAACGGGGCGCGGGGTTTGCTGAAGTGGCGCGGGCCATTCTGGCGGGCCGGTAAAACAACGGGCTTGGAGGTGAAGCCTCTGGCGGGGCGTTCAAGGGATGTCGGCGGGTAAAACCTCCAGCCCACCAAATCCCTCAGACCGTCCACCCAAGGTTTTACTGAATAAAAATGGCCTCTACCGCTTGATAGGCAAGCGCAAGTAGCTATTTAATTCATAGCAAACCCACGCTGTACACCACACACCGCAGAGCACGCAGCACAGAACGCAGAGCGTCAAGCCTTCAAAAAAATCTCGTGGTCCGGCGCAAAGCAAGCGTGCAGCGGCAGCAGCGCACCGCCCAGCGCGCGCGCATCCGAGCCGATGCTGCCCAGCTCCAGCCGTGGCGGCTGGTGCAGGCCTTCCCAGTTGTAGTCGGCCAGCGAACGGCGCGCGCCTTCGCACAGCGCCTGCAGCAGCTCGGGCGCGCAGGCGCCGTCCAGCACCACGGCGTCCAGGTCGAGGAAGGCGGTGGCCGACACGATGCAGTGCGCCAGCGCCGTGGCCGCACTGTCGATCCACGCGCGGCTGTGGGCCAGCCAGGGGGCCTGCAGCACGCGCTTGTCGTAGGCGGCCATGGGGTCCAGGCCGTGGGCGCGAAAGCGCTGCTCCAGCTCCCACAGCGATGCTTGGCTGATGAGCTGCGCGGGGGCCTGGCCCGCCGGGGCGGGCGCCAGGGGCAGCGAGGCCACGGCGCCTGCGTTGCCGTGCAGGCCGCGGTGCAGGTGCGAGTTGATGACCAAGCCACCACCGATGAACGTGTCCATGAACAGGTACAGAAAGCTCGGGATGTCGCGCCCGCGGCCCTGCAGCAGCTCGGCCACGCAGGCGGCCGAGGTGTCCTTGGCAAAGCTCACGGGCAGCTCGGTCATCTGCTGCACCTGCTCGGCCAGGTCGATGTTGTTCCACGCTTCCGATTGCGCCTCGGTCAGCCCCAGCATGCGGTGCCAGCCGCCCAGCTGGAACGGAGCTGCCACGCCCACCCCCACCACGCGCGAGCGCAGCGGGCCCAGGCCGTCGAGCAGCTGGTTCAGGTGACGGCGGATGGCGGGCAGCAGCACATCGATGTCGGGGAACGCATAGTCCAGCACCACGCGCTCGCGCACGTGGCCGGTGAAGTCGACCAGCAGCCAGTCGGCGCTGCGCCGGCCGATCTTGATGCCGATGGCAAAGGCGCCGTCCGGGTTCAGGCCGATGGGGACCGAGGGCTGGCCCACGCGGCCGCGCACCGGGGCTTCGCGGCGCAGCAGCTGGTCTTCGTCCAGCCGCGCGGTGATGAGGCCGATGGTCTGCGCGGTGAGCCCGGTGACCCGCGCCATCTCGGCCTTGGCCAGGCTGCCGTGCGTGCGCAGGGCCTGCAGCACCACCCGCTCGTTGAACTGGCGCAGCCCCACGTGGTTGGAGCCCCGCTGGCGCAGCCGCACCGGCCCGGCGGCTGCGGGCTCGGGTGCGTCTGCAATGGCGTCAGGCAGGTCTGCGGAGTCGAGGGGGATCACGGTGGTGGTGGCAGGAAAATGTGCGGGATCAGGGTTGCAAAGTGTCGCCGATGACGCCCTTGCGCAGCAGAAAGTTTCCCCAGGGCTGCAGCTCGCCGGTCACCACGATGGCGTACGCGCGCCGGGCGCGGTCGTAGAACGCGAAGCGCTCCACGCCTTCGGCCTGCTCGCTCGCCACACCTTCGCGGGCCAGCACCTGCAGGGTGTCGCGCTGCAGGGCCGAGCGGTACGGCGCCTCGGTGCCGCCCACCTGCATGTAGGCCACAGGGTGCGGCACGTCCTGCGCCAGCGGCAGCACGCTGGCCACGGCCTGCACGGCGCGGGCCATGCCGATGCCGGGCAGGCGCAGCACGGGCTTGCCAGCCCCAAGGCTCATGGCGGTGAAGTTGGCGTCGGCCAGCACGATGGCGTCGTCATGGCCCATCTCGGCCAGCACCTTGAGCAGGTCGGGGGTCAGCAGGGGGTCGATGTTCTTGAGCATGGGTAGGCAACGGAGCGGAAACGTTCAGGCCAGGCATTCAGCGGGCAGCTCCGACGCCGCCATGGCGCCGGTCATCACGGCCACGGTGTCGCTCATGCTGATCTTTTTCGGGTTGACGACGGCCGCGCGCTTGCCCAGGCGGGCGATGTGGATGCGGTCGGCGATCTCGAACACGTGGGGCATGTTGTGGCTGATGAGGATCACGGGCAGGCCCTTGTCGCGCACGCGGCGGATCAGCTCCAGCACCATGTTGCCTTCCTTCACGCCCAGCGCGGCAGTGGGCTCGTCCATGATGACCACGTGCCGCGCAAAGGCCGCGGCGCGCGCCACGGCCACGCACTGGCGCTGCCCGCCCGACAGCGTCTCCACCGCCTGCGTCATGGACCGGATGCCCACCTTCAGCTCGTTCATGCGCGCCACGCTTTCTTCGAGCATGCGCTTCTTGTCCAGCATGCGCAGCACGCGGCCGGCCATGCCGGGGCGCAGCAGCTCGCGGCCCAGGAACAGGTTCTCGGCGATCGTCATGGCCGGGGCCACGGCCAGGTCCTGGTACACGGTCTCGATGCCCGCGCGGCGCGCGTCGATGGGGCTCCTGAATTGCACGGGGGCACCGTCGAGCAGCACCGTGCCTTCGTCCGGCACGGTGGCGCCCGACAGCGCCTTGATCAGGCTGGATTTGCCCGCGCCGTTGTCGCCGATCACGGCCATGATCTCGCCGGCGCGCAGCTCGAAGTCGGCACCATCGAGCGCCACGACCTGGCCGTAGCGCTTGACCAGGCCCTTGGCCTGCATCACCAGCGGGGCGGATGCGTTGGGGTGGGCGGTGTTCATCAACGCACTCCTTTGCGCGAGAGTTGGTCGGTGGCCACGGCCAGGATCACGAGGATGCCGGTGACCAGGATCTGGTAGACGGACGACACGCCCATCAGCGTGAGCCCGTTGCGGAACACGCCCACGATGAGCGCTCCCACCAGCGTGCCCAGGATCACCCCGCGCCCGCCGAACAGGCTGGTGCCGCCGAGCACCACGGCGCTGATGGCATCCAGGTTCTCGGTCTGCCCGGCATTGGGGTCGCCCGCGCCGGTGCGCGCCACCGACAGCAGCGCGGCGATGCCGTAGAACACGCCGGCCAGCATGTACACGAAGAGCAGCACGCGGTCCGTCGGGATGCCCGTGAGGCGCGTGGCCTCGGGGTTGTTGCCCACGGCGTAGATGTGCCGGCCGGGCGCGGTCTCGCGCAGGAAGAACCACATCGCCACGTACAGCGCCAGCATCAGCAGCGCGCCCCACACCACGGCCGTGCCGCCGACCTGGAAGGTGTTGCCCAGCACCGTCATGCCGCCCGGGATGTCGGTGATGGTCTGCGCGCCCGAGTACAGCTGCGTGGCAGCGAAAGCGATGTTGAGCGTGCCCAGCGTCACGATGAACGGCGGCAGCTTGACCTTGGTGACCAAGAGGCCGTTGACCATGCCGAACAGCGTGGTCACCGCCATGCCGCAGGCGATCGCCACGGGGGCCGACAGGCCATAGTCCGACGCCACCTTGGTCATCACGATGCCGCCGAGCGCCATGACCATGCCGCACGACAGGTCGATGCCCGCGGTCAGGATGACCAGCGTCTGCCCGATGGCGATCACGCCCACGACCATCACCTGCTGCAGGATGAGCGCGAAGTTCTGCGCTGACAAAAAGCGGTCGCTTTGCAGCGCGAAGAAGCCGCAGGCCAGCAGCAGCGCGATGAAGGGCCCGAGCGTGGCCAGCGGGGGGAGCTTGGAGGCGGTGGTGTTCATGGCATTCGGAGGATTCGGTCAGTCAGCGCGCCGGGCCCGGGCCCGGCGCAAAGCGGCCAGCTGTCTGCCGGCCGGTCCACGGCACGTTTACTTCGCGCCCCAGCACAGGTCCGTGCCGGTCTTCACGTCCTTGCTGTCCACGCCCGGCACGGCCTTGGCGGCGATCAGCGTCACGCCGGTGTCGGTGTAGCCACTGACCTTCTTGCCGGTCTTGGCGTGCTCCACGCCAGCCGCCACGCCCAGCGCGGCCATGCGCAGCGGGTACTGCTGGCTGGTGGCGGCGATGGCACCCTTGCCCACGTCGGCCACGCCGGCGCAGCCGCCGTCCACCGACACGATGATCGTGCCCTTGTCCTTGCCCGCGGCCTTCAGGGCGTTGTAGGCACCGGCGGCGGCAGGCTCGTTGATGGTGTAGACGAGGTTGATGTCGGGGTTCTTCTGCAGGCAGTTTTCCATGCCGGTCTGGCCCTTGGCGCGGTCGCCGAAGCTGTCGGCCATGCACACCACCTCGGCGGGGCGCGACAGCTCATTGCTCTTGGCATCGTTGGCCTGCAGGCCGAAGCCCTTGAGGAAGCCGTTGTGGCGCTGCGCACCCACGGGGTGGCCGGGGTGCAGGTCCAGCATGGCGATCACGGGTTTCTTGCCGGCCAGCGCCGCCTTGGCGTATCGGCCGATCAGCTCGCCGGCCTTGTAGTTGTCGGTGGCGAACAGCGCATCGGTGGCGTCCACGGGGTCGGTGGGGCTGTCGAGCGCGATCACCATCACGCCCTTGGCCTGGGCCTTCTTGATGGCCGGCACGATGGCCTTGGCGTCGCTCGGGGTGATCAGGATGGTGGTGGCGCCCGCGGCGATCAGGTTCTCCATGGCCGTGACCTGGCCGGCGTTGTCGCCGTCGGTCTTGCCCGCGGCCGACACCACCTTGGCGCCGAGCTTCTTGGCTTCGGCCGTGGCGCCTTCCTTCATCTTCACGAAGAAGGGGTTGGTCTCGGTCTTGGTGATCAGGCCGATCACGGGCTCGGCAGCCTGGGCCAGGCCACAGGCCAGGGCGCCAGACAAGGCAATGGCGGACAGCACGAAAGCAGGGGCGCGTTGGATCACGGTTGTCTCCTTGGAACGGATGGCTGAAACCCCGGGCGCCACACGGTGCGGCACCTCGGGAACACCACTCTTGTCGGGTGGATGGGATCGAACTATAGTGCGTTGCAATTTAATAAATCAAGTGGATTTAGTTATGGTTTTCCCTAGCCGATCAGTACCTGACACCGCCACCCTCACACCGCTCCCAGGGTCGCGCGCTGCCCTAGAACCAACGGCTTCCACGCCCACCGACGCAGCACCAGCCCTGCGGGTGGCCACCGCGGGAGAGGCCCTGTTCGACCTGATCCAGGAGGCTGACGGACGCCTGCGGCCCTGCGCGGGCGGGGCCGTCTACAACCTCACCCGTGCGCTGGGCCTGCAGGGCGTGGGCACGATGTACCTGAACCCGCTGTCGGCCGACCTGCTGGGCCGACAGCTTTTGCAGGGCCTGCACGACGCCGGCGTGGCCCTGGCATCGCCCGTGCCCGTGCGCGCGCCCAGCGCGCTGGCGGTGGCCGCGCTGGATGCCGAGGGCAAGGCCAGCTACAGCTTCTATCGCGATGGCGTGGCCGACCGCCAGGCCACGGGCGACGCGCTGATCGCCGCCTGCACCGCCCTGCCCGGCCTGCAGGTGGTGGCCACCGGCTGCCTCGCGCTGGTGGCGCAGGACGCAGGCATCTACCTGCCGTGGCTTGCAGCCCAGCGTGCCGCCGGGCGCATGGTGGTGGTCGATGCCAACCTGCGCCTGTCAGCGGTAGACGACGTGCCCGCCTACCGGGCCAACGTGATGGCCGCGCTGCAGCACGCCCACCTCATCAAGGTGAGCGACGACGACCTGGAGGCACTGGCCGTGCCGGGCGGCACCGCACTGCAGCGCGCCCGGCACCTGCTGGACCACACCCGCGCCCAGTGGCTGGCCCTGACGCTGGGGCCCGGCGGCGCGTGGCTGCTGCAGCGCGACGGCCAGGTCGTGCATGCGCAAGAGCACGCGCCCTTGGCCGTGGCCGACACCGTGGGGGCGGGAGATTGTTTTCTGGCCGGTCTCATCACCGCGCTGCTGGCGGGGCCGGAGCGGGGGCAGGAGGCCCTGTGCGAGCGCCCCGGGGGCCTGGTGGCCCCGCTGGCTACCGAGCGGCTGCACGCCGTGCTGTGGCATGCGCTCGCCAGTGCCAGCCATTGCGTGGAGCAGGTGGGCTGCGTGCCGCCCCGCTACGACACGGTGCGCCAGCGGCTCGCCGCGCAGGCGGGCGCGTCCGCCGTACAGGCAGCCGCCGCATAAGGCCAGGGTTGCATTGGCTGGCGGCGCGTGTCAGCCGTGCGGCAGGCGTTCAGCCCGGCCGGCGGCTGGCACCGTTCACTCAGCGGGCTTGGTGGTTTTGCCTGTGCTGCGCGGCTTGCGGGCGCGGGGCGCTGGGGTCTTTGCAGCGGCCTCTGGAGTTGCTGCTGTTGCAGCAGCCGCGGCGGCCTTGGGTTTGGCCGATGCTGTTCGTGGCTTGGGCGCTGGCGCGGGTTGCGATGCGGCCGCCGGTGCCTCCGAGTCGCCCGTTGCTGCCTTGCGCCCGCTGGTCTTGCGCGCTGCCGATCCGGCGCGGCGGCTGCGGGGTGCAGGGGCGCTGGACTCTTCGGCTGCTTCATCGGGTGCCTCGACCATCGCGGGCGCTGAGGCCTGGTGGTCATCGTCGGCACCCCACTGCTGAGCTGGAGCGCCGGACTGGTAGTCGTCATCATTCAACACGGCATCGCGACGCGGCGGGGCGTCGACCGCAGCGGGTGCAGGCGCTGGTGCGGCCGCCGGCTGACTGAAGTAGCTGCGGGTCGGACGCTCCGGCTGATCGTCATCCTGCGCATTGCGCGTGTCCCGCGTGTCACGAGCATCTCGAGCCTCACGTGAATTGCGGGAGTCACGCGAATCACGGCCATCGTGAGCATCCACGCCGAAGTCGGGCTGCTGGTCGCCATGGTCCTCTGCCTGCCCATCGCGGCGCATCTCTGCGTGCTGCGGTGCCGACGAGCGCCCAGCGCCTTCGCCCCGGCGCCCGCGCGAGCGGCCACCGCGGCCATTGCCGCCGCCGCCTTCGCCCTGGCCTGCCGAGGTGTCCGGCACCGAAGCCACGGCATGGAAATCGTGGCGGACGTGACCCGCTGCGCCCCCCTGCCGCTCGGCCGGTGCGTCGGCGCGGCCCGAGGGATCGGCACTGCCTGCGCCCACTCCGCCGCCCAGCGAGCGGAACACATACGCGCCGGACTTCTCGTCACGGCCGAACTCCAGCAGGCCGCGTGCTTGCGCTTCCTCCAGCAGGTTGCCAAAGGTGCGAAAGCCGTAATAGCTCTCGCTGAAATCGGGCTTGCGGCGCTTGATGGCTTCCTTGAGGACCGACGCCCAGATCTTGCCGCTGTCGCCGCGCTCGGAGGTCAGCGCCTCGAAGGTCTCCACCGCCAGCTCCACGCCCTGGGTGCGGCGCACGTCCTGGGTTTCCTTGCGATGGCGCTCTTCCTCGGGCGTGCGACGCGGCGCGGGGGCCGAGCCGGGGTTCTGGCGCCGGGCCATCGCGCGCTGGTTCTCGCGCACCAGGTCGTCGTAGAAGATGAATTCATCGCAGTTGGCGATGAGCAGGTCCGACGTGGACTGCTTCACGCCCACGCCGATCACCTGCTTGTTGTTCTCGCGCAGCTTGGACACGAGCGGCGAGAAGTCCGAGTCGCCACTGATGATCACGAAGGTGTTCACGTGCGACTTGGTGTAGCACAGGTCCAGCGCGTCCACCACCAGGCGGATGTCCGCCGAGTTCTTGCCCGACTGCCGCACATGGGGGATTTCGATCAGCTCGAAATTCGCCTCGTGCATGGTGGCCTTGAAGCCCTTGTAGCGCTCCCAGTCGCAATAGGCCTTCTTGACCACGATGGAGCCCTTGAGCAGCAGGCGCTCCAGGATGGGCTTGATGTCGAACTTTTCATACTGCGCATCGCGCACGCCCAGGGCGACGTTTTCGAAGTCGCAGAACAGGGCCATGCTGATGCTGTTGTCGGAGGGGGATGCCATAAATGCTCGCGGTATTCCGTTCAATGTTGGGACGGATCATCACACGGAACGCCATACGCCCCTCCGGAGGCCATGTCGCGGTACCGATGAATAGCGTGAGGGCGGACCTTCAGTGAGAAAAGTTTGCCAGCGAAACGTCGTGACTGGCGCGTCCCGGGCCAGTGCCCCCGCGCAAGGGCCGCCAAGCCGCTTGCGGCGCTTCACTTCCGTGCGCTGGGGGCGTCCCCCTCCCGCCAGCGCAGCGCAGCGAGAGAGGGGGAAGCGGCGCAGCCGCTCAGGGGGTGCTCACTTCAACTCGGCTTGGCCAGGCCCAGTTTTTCCACCAGCGCCTTCTCGCGCGTGAAGGTGTCCTGCGCGAATTTCTTGTACGCCGACGTGCTCATGTACATCGGCACCATGTCGTAGCGGGCCAGCGCGGTCTTGTAGCTGTCCTGCTCCATCGCCTGCTTGAAGGCATCGTGCAGGCGCTTGACCACCGCATCGGGTGTGCCCTTGGGCGCGCCGATGCCGAAGGGCGAGTTCTGCACCAGGTTCAGCCCCAGCTCCTTGAGCGTGGGTGCGTCCGGGAACTTGGCCAGGCGCTCGGCGCCCCAGGTGTTGAGCACGCGCAGCTTGCCGGCCTCGACCTGCGGCGCAAAGCCGGTGGAGTCGGCCGCCGCCATGATCTGCCCGCCCAGGATGGACTGCATCAGGTCCGCACTGCCCTTGTAGGGCACGTGTAGCAGCTCCAGCCCCAGTTGCTGGGCGATCAGCTCCATCGTCAGGTGCGGGCTGGTCATGGTGCCGGTGGAGCCGTAGCTCAGCTTGCCGGGATTGGCCTTGGCCCAGGCCACGAAGTGCGTCCAGGTCTTGAGCGGCGAGTCGGCCGGCACCACCAGCCCGAACGCATAGCCGGTGACGTTGAGCACGTAGCTGATGTCCTTGACCGGGTCCCAGTTGATCTTGGTGGTGTAGGGCAGGCGAAAGACGCCCAGCGGAATCTGCGCCACGGTGTAGCCGTCGGCCGCAGCGCCCTGCAGCGCCTGCGCGGGCAGCGTGCCGCCGGCGCCGGGCTTGTTCTCCACGATGACCGGCTGGCCCAGGATCTTGCCGGCGCTGTCGGCCAGCGAACGCATGGTGATGTCGGTGGGGCCGCCCGCCGGGAAGGCGATCACGAGCTTGATGGGCTTGTTCGGAAAGCTCTGGGCCTGCGCCATGAAAGCGGGGGCGGCGAGGCCGGCGGCTCCCCATTGGATGATCTGGCGACGTTGCATGGCGGGGCTCCTCAATAGCAAAAACAAAGACTTCGCCATTGGACTTCAACCGACTCCTCAGGGGTCTTGCGGAAACCCCCTAGCCGGTGTCGCACAGGTGCCAGTGCACCTTCCGCCCCGCAGGCGCACCGGCATCAGGCCTTGTACGTCGACAACAGGATGCTCGTCTCGGTGTTCGCAATGCCGGGCGTCAGGCGGATGCGGCCCAGCGCCGCGTCGAAGGCCTCCAGGCTCTCGGCGCGCACTTCGGCCACGATGTCCCAGCGGCCATTGGTGGTGTGCAGCGTGCCCACCATGGGCTCGCCGCGCAGCGCGCGGATCACCTCGGGCGCGGCGTTGCCCTCCACCGCGATGCTCATCCAGGCGCGGATGCGCTGGGGCTCGGAGTCGGGCCGCAGGCGCACGGTGTAGCCCACGATGACGCCGCTTTCCTCCATCTTGTGCAGCCGGTTCTGCACGGTGCCGCGCGAGACGCGCAGTTTGAGCGCCAGTGTGGCCACGGGCGTGCGCGCGTCGGCCCGCAGGATGCTGAGGATTTCGCGGTCGGTGTCGTCCAGCCTGTTCATAGTGGGCCTCTGGGTGATCAGAACGCCAGATTTTGCTGCATTTCGATCAGTTTGAAGTCTGTTGGTTGGCTGGCACTGTCCGGAAAATTCATGCACCGCCACCTTGCCGCCATCTTCCAACCACTGACCGCCATGCCCTCCCCCGCATCCGCCCAAGCCCCCTCCGCCGTCGTGATGGTCCGCCCCCATCGCTTTCACCCCAACCCGGACACCGCGCACGACAACGCCTTTCAGTCCGTAACCACCACCGCCGCCCCGGACGACATCGCGCGCAAGGCATACGCCGAGGACCCAGGCCGCAGCGAAACTCGAAGCCGCCGGCGTGCGCGTGCACCTGTTCGACGACCTGGGCGAGCGCCACGCGCCCGATGCGGTCTTCCCCAACAACTGGTTCTCCACCCACGCCGGCGGCCACGTGGCCGTGTACCCGATGTACGCACAGAGCCGGCGGCGCGAGCGCCGCAGCGACGTGCTGGACCTGCTCAAGGCCGAGTACCGGGTGCAGGACGTGATCGACTACTCGGGGCTGGAGGCCGACAACATGTTCCTCGAAGGCACCGGCGCGATGGTGCTCGACCACATCGGCCGCATCGCCTACACCGCGCAGTCGAACCGCGCCGACCCGGTGGCGCTGGAGCGGTTCTGCACCCACTTCAACTACGAGCCCATGGCCTTTGCCACGGCCGATGGAGAGGGCCGGCCGTGCTATCACACCAACGTGATGCTCTGCGTGGGCACCGACTTCGCGCTGGGCGGGTTCCACCTGATCACCGACCCCTTGCGACGTGAGGCTGTGCGAAGCCGCCTGCGCGAAACCGGCCGCGACGTCATCGAACTGAGCGCCCACCAGATCGGCGAATTCGCGGGCAATGCGCTGGAGCTGACCGGCGCCCGGGGTCGTGTGCTGGCCCTGTCGGCGCGCGCCGCCGCCAGCCTGACCGCGGCGCAGAAGGCCGTCATCGAGCGCAGCGCCACGCTGCTGCCGCTGGCCGTGCCGACCATCGAACTGGCGGGCGGGTCGGTGCGCTGCATGCTGGCGGGCGTGCACCTGGCTCGGCGCAGCATGGCGGACGCCCGGCCCCACTGACAGCCCACAGCGCAGTGGGCCAGTAGACGACGTTGCTGCCGCGCTGCGTAGACACTGGGGGTTTTTGATTAAAAAACCCCTCTACCGCTTGATAGGCAAGCGCTAGCAGCTATATTTTTAATAGCAATCACCTTCCAAGCGCTGCGTAGCGCACCGCCTGCCGCCCCATCCCGCCAACAGTTCCCTGGCAAGTCACCACCCAGCTCACGGGCGCGGCACGTCGGTGGTCGCCACATCCGCATCGCACCCGACGCCCGCCGCAATCCAGCGCCGAGCCAGCCAGGCCAGCGGTGCCGTCAACCAGCGCTGCCGCAGGCCCGTCACCTCGCCCGGGTCGGCCACCATGCCGCACAGGTACCGGGCGTGCGCTTCGTCCCACCGCAGCGCCACGCAGGCCCCACGGCGGCGGCGCGACACCAGCATGCCCAGCGGGCAGGGCTCGGCCAGGCAGCACAAACCGCAGCCGTTGCAGGGCGCGCCCACGGCCGGCTTGGGCGGCGCGTCGGCCTGCAGCCAGACCACGGCGTGGCGCGAGGGTGGGGTCGTCATCGCGCCATTGTGCCGACCGCCCGCCGCCCTGAGCATCCACCACAACGCTGCATCGCTTTGCAGCGCCCCGCAGCCGCTGCTGACTTTGCAGCAACGAACGACGAAGCGCGCACGCGCTGCTGCAAACCCAGCAGCCGCGCACAGCCGCTCGCACCTCAGCCGTGGCGCCCCCGGCTGCTGTCAGTTGCCATACGCGTCAACGCTGCAGGGTGCGTTTATCCCGGCGACGCAGCGCACAGGCGGCGCCCACGCAGCACCCCGGCGCCATGCGCGATTTCCGCATAAGCAGCATCGACGCCATGGCACGCGGGTTGCGGAAGGCAGGGGGTCTCAGGCCGCGGTAACGGCGCCCGGCCTGAGTGAATGCACACGCACTGCACTGCACACCTCACTGAACCACTGCAACGAAGGAACTCCCCATGCTCGATCTGTCGAAACGCTTCCTGCTGGTCTCCGCGCTGGCGCTGGGCCTGGCGGCCCCTGCCGCCGCGCAGAACCTGGAGAAATCCGAAATCCGCTACCAGGGCTGGGCCGGCCAGGTGGTCTGGATCGAACTGGCCGAAGACCTGGGCTACCTCGCACCGCTCAAGTCCAAGTGGGTGGGCAACACCATCAGCGGCCCGCAGGACATCCAGACCGTGGTGACCGGCGATGTGGACATCGGCGGCGCCTTCTACGGCGCCATCATCAAGCTCGCGGCCAAGAAGGCGCCGGTCAAGGCCGTGCTGGGCTACTACGGCTCGGACGACAACACCTACAACGGCTACTACGTCAAGGACGACAGCCCCATCAAGGGCCCGCGCGACCTCATCGGCAAGAAGGTCGCGGTGAACACGCTGGGCGCGCACCACGAGTTCATGCTGCGCGAGTACCTGGAGCGCGGCAAACTCACCAACGCCGAGGCCAAGCAGGTCACGCTGGTGGCCACGCCGCCCGTCACCGGCGAACAGGCGCTGCGCCAGGGGCATGTCGAAGTCTCCACGCTCGGCGGCGTGCTGCGCGACAAGGCGCTGGAGCGCGGCGGCATCCGCCCGCTGTTCAAGGACCGCGACCTGTTCGGCAACTTCACCGGCGGCGCATTGGTGCTGCACAACAAGTTCATCGAGCAGAACCCCAACACCAGCCGTCACCTGGTGTCGGCCCTGGCCCGCTCCATCGAATGGGCGCGCAACACACCACCGGCTGAAGTGCGGGCGCGCTACACCAAGATCATCGAAGGCCGCAAACGCGCCGAGACCGCCGACGCCATCCAGTACTGGAAGAGCACCGGCGTGGCCGGCAAGGGCGGCCTCATCACCGACAAGGAACTGCAGATCTGGGTGGACTGGCTGGTGAAGGACGAGGTGGTCAAGCCCGGCCAGCTCAAGGCCGCCGACCTGTACACCAACGCGTTCAACCCGTATGCCAACGGCGGCGTGGACAAACTGGCGGCCAGCAAATGACCAGCGCCATTCATCCCCACACCGCGGCCACTGCCGCGACCAACGCGCCGGCCAAGATCCGCTTCGAGCACGTGACCAAGGAGTTCACCGTGCGTGCGGACGACGGCGGCCCGTCCAAGCGCTTTGTCGCCGTGCAGGACGTGACGCTCGACATCCGCCCCGGCGAGTTCCTGGTGCTGGTGGGCCCGAGCGGCTGCGGCAAGTCCACATTGCTCGACCTGCTCGCGGGCCTCACGCCGCCCACCAGCGGCCAGGTGCTCATCGACGGCAAGGGCATCACCGGCCCCGCACGGGACCGGGGAGTGGTGTTCCAGCAGTACGCGCTGTTCCCGTGGCTCACCGCACTGGACAACGTGGCCTTCGGCCTGGAGGTCGCGGGCCTGGGCAAGCGCGAGCGCCGCGAAAAGGCCGCGCACTACCTGCAGCTGGTGGGGCTGTCCGACTTCGCGCAGCGCTATCCGCACGAACTGTCGGGCGGCATGAAACAGCGCGTGGCGATTGCCCGCAGCCTGGCCTACGAGCCCCAGGTGCTGCTGATGGACGAGCCCTTCGCCGCGCTGGACGCGCAGACCCGCGAGACGCTGCAGGAAGAACTGGTGGACATCTGGCAGCGCACCGGCAAGACCATCGTGTTCATCACCCACGGCATCGACGAGGCCGTGGTGCTGGGCCAGCGCGTGGCGGTGATGACCACCCGCCCCGGCCGCATCAAGGAGATCGTGGACATCCCCGAATCGCTGCGCGCCGAGACCGACGACATCCGCTCGCTGCCGCTGTTCGGTGAACTGCGCCACCGCATCTGGGGCCTGCTGCACGACGAGGTCGCGTCCGCGCGCCACGAACGCCGCAGCCGCATCGCCGCCCAACCCGTGATCAAGGAGTCCCACCATGTCTGACATCGCACTGTCCGCACACGCTGCGCAGCAACATCCCGCAACCGCCCTGCCCCATGCCGCACAGGCGCTGCCCACCCTGTGGCTGCGCCTGGCCCGCCGCGTGGCCAACGGCGCCTGGCGCTCCGGCCTGGTGCTGGCGCTGGCCGTGCTGTGGGAGCTGGCGCCCCGCCTGGGCCTGACCGACCCGACCTTCCTGCCGCCCCTGACCGAGGTGCTGGCCGCCGGCTGGGTGCTGGCGCAAAACGGCCAGCTGTGGGAGCACACCTCCATCAGCCTGGCGCGCTCGCTCGGCGGCCTGTCGATCGCCATCGTGGCCGCCATTCCGCTGGGCCTGGCCATCGGCTGGTACCAGCGGCTGGGCCAGGCGCTCAACCCGCTGATCGAGCTGCTGCGCAACACCGCGCCGCTGGCGCTGCTGCCGGTGTTCCTGCTGCTGCTGGGCATCGGCGAAGTGTCCAAGCTGTCCATCGTGGTCTATGCCTGCGCCTGGCCGCTGCTGCTCAACACCATCGCCGCCGTGCGGCAGGTGGACCCGCTGCTGGTCAAATCCGCCCGCACCATGGGCGCCACGCCGCGCCAGCTGTTCGTGAAGGTCATCCTGCCCGCGTCGGTGCCCACGATCTTCGTCGGCATCCGCCTGGCTGCCGCGTCGGCCATGCTGGTGCTGATCGCCGCGGAAATGGTGGGCGCGAAGGCCGGGCTGGGCTACCTCATCATCTATGCGCAGTACAGCTTCTTGATCGGCGACATGTACTTCGGCATCATCGCGATCACGGCCATCGGCGTGACGCTGAACTATGCGCTGCAGCGGCTGGAGCGGCACTTCACGGCGTGGCAGGGGGTGGCGCGCTGAGATCCCTTTGCCGTTCACGCTGAGCCTGTCGAAGCGCCGCGCAAGGCTTCGACAGGCTCAGCCCGAACGGTGGGAATGGATCGGACGCAGCCCGTGCCGGCCATCACCCACACCCAGGCCACTGCGCGCAAATGCAGTGGCCTTTTTTCTTCACCATCCACATGCCCCAACCCGATCACGCTGAGCCCGTCGAAGCGCGGCGCGAGGCTTCGACAAGCTCAGCCCGAACGGTCGGGATGGATCGATTGCAATCCGTACCAGCCATCACCAAAAACAAAAGCCACTGCGCGCAAACGCAGTGGCCTTTTTTCTTCACCATCCGCATACCCCCACCCGTTCACGCTGAGCTTGTCGAAGCGCCGCGCAAGGCTTCGACAAGCTCAGCCCGAACGGTGGGGATGCATCGAACGCAACCCGCACCAGGCATCACCAAAAACAAGGCCACTGCGCGCAACCGCAGTGGCCTCCCTTGTTCACCCCGTCACAACCCCCAACCGTTCACGCTGAGCCTGTCGAAGCGCCGCGCGAGGTTTAGGCAGGCTCAGCCCGAACGGGGGATGAAGAAAACGCAGCCGGTAACGACCATGGACTTGCCCCTGCTCAACGTTGCGCAGCACCCAGCAGGTGGTAACTCTGGTCCAGCCGAGCCGTGCTGCCGTCCCGCACATCCCACCCCACGGCACGGCGGTAGCTGCCCCACAAAGGGGCCGCAGGCTGCGCGGGCCCGGCCTCGGTGAGCGCTGCCACCGACACCGTCTGCGGCGCCACGTACAGCGCATCCACCGGGCAGTACAGCTCGCACATGAAGCAGGTCTGGCAGTCGGACTGCCGGGCAATGACGGGCAGAAGGCCAGCCGAGCCCACACCCGCCTCCAGTGGCGGCGCCGCATCGAACACGCGGGTCGGGCACACCGCCACGCAGATGTTGCAGCCGGTGCAGCGGGCCGCATCGATCAACTCGATCATGCGGCCACCGCCTCGCGCTGCGCGGCGGCGCCCTCGCTCGCCGGGTGGCGCCCCGTCCACACCTGCTGCAGCCCGCCCACCACCACATGGTGCTGCTGGGCCGGGTCCAGCTGCGCAAAGTCGGTGCGCCGGTGCATGCCCCGCGTCTCGGTGCGCGCGAGGGCGCTGCGGTACATCCACCGGGCGTGGGCCAGCAGAGCCACAGCCTGGCGGGTGCGCCGCAGTGCCTCCGGCAAGGCCGAGGCACTGCGCTCGGCCTGCGCCCACAGGGCGTCCAGGCGCTGCAGCGAGGGCTCCAGCCCGTCGCGGCTGCGAAACCAGTTGCGCTCCAGCGGGAAGACTTCGGCCTGCACCGCCGCCACCAGAGCCTGCGGATCGATGCGCTCGGTGGCCGTGGTACGGATGTGCGAACACGCCGCCAGCCCCACCTGCCCCGCCCGCCACACCGGCGCAGCGGCAGGCGTGCTGCGGTGCGCCAGCGCGTGGTCGGCCGCGCCCGCACCGGACCAGAACCCCGTAGACAGCGCCCAGGCTGCGTTGTGGCTGCCGCCGCCGGTAAAGCCGCCGCAGATCGGCTCGCGCGAGGCCACGTCGCCGGCGGCGTACAGCCCCGGCACGCGCGTGGCGCCATCGAGCCCCTGCAGCTGCAGGCCGCCGGTGCCGCGCACCGTGCCTTCGAGCCGCAGGGTGATGGGGAACGGCTGGGTGAAAGGGTCCAGCCCCAGCCGGTCGAAGGGCAAAAAGAAGTTGGGCTGCGCCTGCCGCATCCAGGAGCGCACGGCGCCGTCGGCCTTGTCGAGCACGGCAAACACCGGCTCGCTGATCAGGCGCCGCGCGATGATGCTGCGGCCCTGCGACGAGCCCGCTCCGTCGATGACGGCACCGCCCGGGTCGCGAAAACTCGCCCAGTTGTAGAACAGCGATTTCGTCACGCTCGAGAACGTGGGCCCCAGGCCATAGGCGCTCGAAAACTCCATGCCCGAGAACACCGCGCCCGCCTCGGCCGCCATCAGGTGGCCGTCGCCGGTCAGCACATCGGTGCCCAGCGCCTTGCTCAAAAAAGCACAGCCTCCGCTGGCCAGCACCACGGCGCCGGCGTGTATGGCCCAGGGCACATCGCCCGGCTCCGCGACGCCCGTGGCACCACGCACCTGGCCGTGGTCATCCACCAGCAGTTCGAGCGCGGGGTGATGGTCCAGAATGCGCACGCCCGCCGCCTTCACCCGCTTGCGCATCAGGCGCATGTACTCGGGGCCCTGCAGCGAATTGCGCCGCTCGTTGCCCGCATCGTCCACCGGAAAGGGATAGCCCCAGTCGGCCAGCTGCTGCAGGTTGTGCCAGGTCTGGTCCAGCACGCGGTCCATCCATTCATGGCTGGCCAGAAAGCCGCCCACCGCCTCGCGCTGCGCCTTGGCGGCGGTGCGGGCCTGCAGGTCGGGCGGCACCCACCAGGTGCCGGTGCCCGACGGCGCGGTGGCACCCGAGGTGCCACAAAAGCCCTTGTCCACCAGCAGGACGCGCGCACCGCGGCCCGCAGCGGCAATGGCGGCCCAAGTACCGGCAGGGCCGCCGCCGATCACCAGCACATCGGTGTCGTGGGTGGGCTCTGCCAGGCGCTCTGCGCGGTGGAGGTCGATGGATTCAGGCATGGCAGATCTCCTCGTGAGAAGGGGTTCGACGGGACCGGTGGGAACGCTTACGGATTTGCGTTCAATCATTCAATGCGGTTCGGGCTAAGCCCTTCGGCGGGCTCAGGACAGGCTTCTCGAAGCCCGGTGTGGCGCTTCGACAAGCTCAGCGTGAACGGCTTTTTATTCTTGATAGCAACGGGGGCAGCTATGCATTCGCTGCGAGCCATCCACAACGCATGGAATGGGCGCGGCCCAGGCCAGGGCACCCGTGGAACTGGCTTTGCCAGGCCACCGGGTGCGTCCCCCCCTAGCGCGCAGTGCGTAGGGAGAGGGGCTGAGTGCCGCGGCTCCAAGCCTGCCTGCGCAGGCTTGGACGGCAACGAAGAGCGGTCGCCTCTGGCGAACGCACCGAGGCGCGAAGCGACTCAGGGGGGTTCATTTCAAAACGGCCGACTGCCCGACAGGCTGATGCGTTTGAGCAGACGCCGGTCCGCCGCATCGAACGCGGTGCGCGCGTGCAGCGTGGCCTGGTTGTCCCAGTACACGATGTCGCCCACCTGCCAGCGGTGGGTGTAGGCAAAGCGGGGCTGCAGCAGGTGCGCGCGCAGCCGCGCCACCAGGGCGGCGCCGTAGGCGGGGTCCACGCCCACCACCTCCACCTCGGTGGCCTCGCCCAGGTACAAAATCTTGCGGCCGGACTCGGGGTGGGTGCGCACCAGGGGGTGCACCTCGAAGGGCGTCACCGGCTCGATGTCAGGCGTGCGGTAGGTTGCATGGCCGCCCGCCAGCGGCTTCAGGCGGCGCAGGAAGGGGTTGTAGGTGATGAGCTGCAGGGCGTCGATCTCGGCGCGCGTGGCGGCGTCCAGCGTGTCGTAGGCGGCGGCCAGGTTGACCCAGGTGGTGTCGCCACCGGCGCGGGGCACCTCCAGCGCGTACAGCAGCGAGCCCGACGAGGGCACGGGCGTCCAGTGGTGGTCGGCATGGGCCGACAGCTCCTGGTTACCGAGCACGCCATCATCGACGTTCGCCACCTTGACGATGTCGGGTGTGTCGCCGCCGTACGGGTCCGACGAGCCCAGCACCGGTACGTTGATCGGCGCGCGGAACACGCTGCCGAAGTAGCTGGTGAAGCGCTGGAACTGCGGGTCCTCCAGCTGCTGGCCGCGCAGCAGCAGGATGTGGTGCTGCTTCAATGCCTGCTTGAGCGCCCAGACCTGGCTGGCCGTGAGCGGCTGCGACGCGTCGATGCCGTGCACCTCGGCGCCCAGCGGCGCATCGAGCGGGCGGATCGACCAGTCTGCGCCAGGTGATGCGGTGGCGGGCGTTACGGTGGCGGGCGTGGCGGCCAGGGAGAGATGGCGGGGCTTTTCGGCGAGGACGGTGCTCATGGGAACTCCTTGCGTAGAGAAAACGGGCATGTGCCGGGGTGGGTGGCTTGCTGCGGTAGCAGTGCGGCCTGCGGATCAGGCGGCCTTGCGGGCGGCCTGTGCATAGCGGCTGGGCGGGCGCTGCAGGCCCAGGTTCTCGCGCAGCGTGGTGCCTTCATATGCCGTGCGGAACAGGCCGCGGCGCTGCAGCTCGGGCACCACCAGGTCCACGAATTCGTCGAGCGACTGCGGCAGCACTGGTGGCATCACGTTGAAGCCGTCGGCCGCGCCGTTCTCGAACCATTCCTGCATGCGGTCGGCAATGGTCTGTGGCGTGCCCACCACCACCCAGTGGCCGCGCGCGCCGGCCAGATATTCGTAGAGCTGGCGCACGGTGAATTTCTCGCGCCGGGCCAGCTCCAGCACCACGTGGGCGCGGCTGTTGATGCCCTTGGGCGGGGTGGGAATGTAGGGTGGCGGGGCATCCAGGTCCCAGCGCGCCAGGTCTTCGGCCGGCCAGAAAGGTGCCAGCGTGGCCAGCCCCACGGCGGGGTGGATCAGCGCCTGCAGCTCGGCCCATTTGGCCTGCGCCTCTTCTTCGGTGCGGCCGATCACCGGCGAGATGCCGGGCAGCACCAACAGCTCGTCGGGCCGGCGGCCGTACTTGGCCAGGCGTCCCTTCACGTCGCCGTAGAACGCCTGCGCCTCGGCCAGGCTGGTCCAGGCGGTGAAAATGGCCTCGGCCGTGGCGGCGGCCAGCTCCTTGCCGTCCTCGGACGAGCCGGCCTGCACGATGACCGGGTAGCCCTGCGGCGGGCGCTCCAGGTTCAGCGGGCCCTTCACGCGAAAGTGCTTGCCCACGTGGTTCAGGGTGTGCAGCTTGGCCGGGTCCAGGTACACGCCGCTGGCCTTGTCGCGGATGAGCGCATCGTCGTCGAAGCTGTCCCACAGGCCTTTCACCACATCCACGAACTCGGTGGCGCGCTCGTAGCGCACGGCGGGGTCGGGGTGCGCCTCCTGGCCAAAGTTGCCGAATACATTGTCGGCACTGGTGGTCACCACGTTCCAGGCTGCGCGCCCGCCGCTGATGTGGTCGAGCGAGGCGAACTTGCGCGCCAGCAGATACGGGTCTTCGTAGGTGGTGGATGCGGTGGCGACAAAGCCGATGTGCTTCGTCACCGCCGCCAGCGCGGACCACAGGGTGACCGGCTCGAAGTACGACAGGCGGCCCTGGCGGCTCAGCGATTCGTCGTTGCCGTGGTTCTGCACGCCGGGGCTGTCGGCCACGAACACCTGGTCGAACAGGCCGCGCTCGGCCGTCTGGGCCAGCGCGATGTAGTGCTGCAAATTCACGCCCGCATCGGCCTGCGCACCCGGGTGGCGCCAGGCAGCGATGTGGTGGCCCGTGGCCATGATGAAAGCGCCCAGGCGCAGTTGTCGTTGGGTCATGTCAGGCTCTCTGATGGTGAAGATGGAGGCGCATCAGATGACGATGCGGCGGCCGTCGAAGCCGGTGAAGGCGAAGCCCTCGAACGGCTCGCGGAATGTCTGCTTTTGCTCGCGCAGCAGGCTGATGACTAGCGCCTCGCCCTGCGCATAGGCCGCTGCGGCGTCGGAGCGCCAGTGAATGCCCGCGGCGGTGCGGCCCGAGCCGTAGTTGAGCGCGAACTTGTTGAGCTCGCCGCCCACCGTGAGCGGCGGGCCCTGGTACGGGACCAGCCGGGTCGGGTCGCTGGGGTCGGGCTGCACGGGGTTCGGGATGACCAGCGACTCGTCGTAGAAGGCCTTGAGCAGCGTGGCCGTCACCGCCGCGATGATGGCGGCGCCACCGGGGTATGACGAATGGATGGGCGCGCCCTCCGGGTACACGTGCGGCAGCAGGTAGCTGCCGTTCTTCGCTCGGCTGCGCTCCAGCGCCTGCGAGCCCAGGAAGGATTCGTGGATGGGGTATTCGGTGACACGGTTCGCCAGCCGGTGGTGCACCAGGCCGCCGAACGCCTCGGGCCGCAGGATGCGCTGCTCGTACCACTTCTGGTAGTAGTTGACGCGGATGGCGAGCGAGCTGGCCAGCGACAGCAGCGACTGGAAATACGCCGGTCCGAAGGTGCCCGACGCGCCGCCGCTGGTCTTGAGCTTCAGGTACGGGTTGCTGGGTGCCAGGCTCTTGTCGCCCGCGTAGATACCGCCATAGCCCGGCTGAGTGGCCGACAGCGGCGTGCCCAGCAGCTGGTTGGCCGCAAAGCTGAAGGCCACCGCCGCGTGGGCATACGCCGCTAGGTCGCGCGTGGTGGCGATGTAGCGCAGGGTGGGGTCGAACGCGATGCGCCCGGCCGGCGCCTTGCCGTTTTGCACGTTCAGCCACTCGTCGTACTGCGTGAGGAACTCGTTGGCCGGCGTGTAGGTGCGGATGCGTGCCGACAGCGACTGCGGGCCGAGCGGCACGTCGCGGTACAGGAACTGCGAGATGTACGGCCCATCCGTCACGCCCGGTGGGGTGGCCCAGCGGCCGGTGCGGCCGCTGCGGTCGTTGCCATCCACGTACCAGGCCGCACCACGGAACAGCGTCTGCGGCGTCACCCGCCCGTTGACCTTGGGGCCGTGGAAGTCCGGCGCGCGGCTCAGTTCATCGGCCGCGGCGATCACGTCGGGGTGGCGGGTGCCGTCCTGGAATTCGCTGAAGGGCACGTCGCGCAGCAATGCCACCCAGTAGATTTCGGTGGCCTCACCCGCGCGCTGCGTGCCGGCCAGCGTGGGCGCGGGCGGCAGCGCGAACTGTGCGGCATTGAGGCCATCGAGGCTGACCGCCAGCGTGCCGATAGGGTTGACCAGCTTGCGCGTGCCGCCCAGCACGATCTTCTCGAAGTCCGTCGGCTCGCGCGAGGCGAAGGCGGCGGTGGCCAGGTTCCAGGCGCCCAGGTCCACCTCGCCCCGCGCGTTGTGCGGCAGGCCGCGCGTGTCCGACCCGATCTTGTTTGCGTACAGCGCATCGTCGCCATTGACGGGATGCGGCGGGATGGGCACTGCAGCGCTGGCGCGCGCCAGGTCAATGCGCAGCTGCTCGGCGCGGCGCACAAACTGTGCGTCGTAGCCTGCAGCCGTCAAGGCACCACCCTGCTGCGCCTGCGCCGCTGCGCTGGCGCCGAGCAGCGCCGGCGCCACCGTGGCGCCACCGGCCATACCCGCCAGCCCGGCACCTGCCTGGCCCAGGAAGTGGCGGCGCGGCGTACTGCGCGGGGCGCCGGGTGGCTGGGCGGTGTGGTGCGAATCCGATGTGCTCATTGGCAAACTCCCTGGTGTGTTGTGGTGTGTCGTTGTGGGGTGGGCTTCAGCGGGGCGGCTGCGCATGGCGCGGGCGCCCCGGTGGCAACGGGCTCATTGCGCGTAGCGCCAGGGGCTCTCCGCGTGCGGCGGCAGGCTGTGGGTGGGGTGGTGGGCCGGGTCGGCCAGCAGGCCGTGGCGCTTGAGCAGGGTGCGCAGCGTGTTGCGGGTCACCCCCAGCAGCCGCGCGGCCTGCACCTGGTTCTCGTGCGCCTGCTCGAAAGCGGAGCGCACCAGCGCTGCCTCGACCGTCTGATACAGCCCGGGAGCGCCCTGCGCCAGCAAGCCGTGCAGCACCGCTTGCAATGAGGAGCTTGCCGACGGTGGCTGCGGCGTGCCGGCCGCCACCGCGACTGTCGAAGCCACGGGCGGCTGCGGCAGCAGGGCCGGCACGAGCTTGAGGTCGCACGGCTCGATCACACCCAGCCGCGCCACGATGAGTGCGAAGTGCACGACGTTCTCCAGCTCGCGGATGTTGCCGGGCCAGGCGTACGACAGCAGGGCGTGCCGGGCCGCGGTGGACAAGCGCGCGGGCGGCTGGCCCAGGCGCTGGGCGTACAGGTCCATGAAATGCTCTGCCAGCGGCAGGATGTCGCCCGGGCGCTCGCGCAGCGGCGGCAGGTCCACGGCCGCCACGTTGAGCCGGTAGTAGAGGTCCGCCCGGAAGTGCTGCGCGCGCACGGCCCGCGCCAGGTCGATGTTGGTCGCGGCCACCAGCCGCACATCCAGCGCAATGGGTTTGCGCGAGCCCAGGCGCACCACCTGGCGCTCCTGCAGCACGCGCAGCAGCTTGACCTGCAGCGACTGCGGCAGGTCGCCGATCTCATCGAGGAACAGCGTGCCGCCCTGCGACGCCTCGAACCAGCCTGCGCGTGCCTGCGTAGCCCCGGTGAAGGCACCCGCCTCGTGGCCGAAGAGTTCGGCGTCGATCAGCGATTCGCTGAACGCACCGCAGTTGACCGCCACGAAGGGCCCGCGCCGGCCGCTTTCGGCGTGGATATGCCGCGCTATCAGCTCCTTGCCGGTGCCGGTCTCGCCCACTACCAGCACCGACGCGTCGCTGCGCGCGATGCGGTCCACATGGTCCAGCAGCTGAGCGGACCGGGGGTCATGGAACAGCAACGCCTTCGCGCGAATGGTCGGCGCCCCGCCCGCTGGCGACTCGGGCAGGGTCAGTACGCGATGTGTGGACAGGAGGCCTGAAGAGGCGGGCAAACGACTGGACATGCCGCCAGACTAAGACGCAGCGCTCCAACTGCGAACGCAGGATTTCGCATGTGAATATGCGGCAAACACTTTGTGCGCGGCTGTAACCCGCGCGCTCGCACATCGATTCAGCGATGCTGTGGGTGCTGCGCCCTGCCCGCACACACCCACACTGCAGACGCAAAAAAGGCCCATGCAGACAAAGCCGCAGGGCCAAATCCGGCCCAAGGGCCGGGGGGAGGGAGACGAGCTACACAAAAACTCGGAAGCCCACGCCCCGCGACCAACCCTGCTTGTGGGGTGGGTCGCTGGGGTGGGTCACGCGCTTAACAGCCGAAGGGACGGTTGGGGCGCATGGGGATGATGCCGTTCACGCGCAGCGTGGCATTGGAGCCATCGGAGGCGGTCAGGACCTTGTTGCTGAAGCGGATCTGGTTGCTGTCGCGCGCCACCGTGGTGTCGGTGGGCTCGCCGCTGCCGTATTCCTTGCCGTCGAACGTGACGAAGACCTGGTGCAGGCCGGTGGCGTCCGGGCGATAGCGAATGTCGCCGAAGGCCAGTGCTGCCGAGCCCACCTTGCCAAGGCCATCGAACTTGAACGAGCACAGTTCAGGCACGGAGCCCACCGGGTTGCGCTTGTCCACATCGGTCAGATTGATCGTGCCATTGCCGTAAACGCCGTTGAGCGCATCCACGCTCGCACCCGTCACGGTCAGAACACCGGGCTCATTGCTGGGCGTCGGATCGTCGTCGTTGCCGCCGCCGCAAGCGACCAGCAGTACAGAAGTGGCCGCGAGGGCAACACAGGTCTTGAGCAAGGATTTCATGGTGATGGATGTCCGTAAGATTTGATGGAAGTGCTGGGGGCCTTTGCGCACTGGCGGCAGGCCCTGCATCGCATCCTAAAAAATTCGTTCCCCACCCAACGTGCGCAATATTCTGCGCCGCGCGTAGGACACAGCCCGACAGTGAGGTACGCCACGGCGGGCTGTGCACGCAGAACATCCGCACAAACGTTTCACCGCTGCGCGGAGCGGTACCGTGAGCCGCCCCTGCCTACCGCGCCAGCACCGGAGCCAGAGCCCGCCCCGTGTGCGTGCCCTGCTGCACCACCTCTTCCGGCGTGGCGGCCGCCACGATGCGGCCGCCTTCCTTGCCGCCTTCGGGCCCCAGGTCGATGATCCAGTCGGCCTCGGCGATGACGTCGAGGTCGTGCTCGATCACCACCACGCTGTGGCCGCCGTCCACCAGCCGGTGCAGCACGCGGATGAGCTTGTCCACGTCGGCCATGTGCAGGCCCACCGTGGGTTCGTCCAGCACGTACAGCGTGTGCGGCGCCTTCTGGCCGCGGCGGCCCACTTCGTCGCGCACCTTGGTGAGTTCGGTCACGAGCTTGATGCGCTGCGCCTCGCCGCCGGACAGCGTGGGCGAGGGCTGGCCCAGCGTGAGGTAGCCCAGGCCCACGTCCTTCAAAAGCTGCAGCGGGTGCGCGATGCTGGGCATGGTGGCGAAGAAGTCCACGGCCTCGTCCACTTCCATCTGCAGCACGTCGCCGATGCTCTTGCCGCGCCAGGTCACGGCCAGCGTCTCGGGGCTGAAGCGCGCGCCGTGGCAGGTCTCGCACGGCACCTTCACATCGGGCAGGAAGCTCATCTCGATGGTGCGCACGCCCGCGCCCTCGCAGCTGGCGCAGCGGCCTTCGCCAGTGTTGAAGCTGAAGCGCCCGGCCGCATAGCCCCGCGCCTTGGCCTCCAGGGTTTCGGCAAACAGCTTGCGGATGGTGTCCCAGAAGCCGATGTAGGTCGCAGGGCAGGAGCGCGGTGTCTTGCCGATGGGCGTCTGGTCCACTTCCAGCACGCGGTCGATGGACTCGAAGCCCGACAGGCCCGCGCAGCCCACCAGCGGCGGCGCCTTGCCGGCGTCCATTGCGTCGCGCCCGGCCTTGGTGGAGCGCTGCTGCACCCAGGCCTGCACGTTGGCCAGCAGCACGTCACGTGCCAGCGTGGACTTGCCCGAGCCGCTCACACCCGTGACGGCCACCAGGCGGTGCAGGGGCAGCGTGGCGGTCACGTTCTGCAGGTTGTGCAGCTGCGCGCCGTGCACCGTCAGCCAGCGGATGGCGGCGCGGGCCTTGGCGTCTTCCAGCGCGCTGGCGGCCAGCGATGCAGCCTGCGCGGCGCGCTTCTTGACGGCGGCGCTCTGGCGGCCCTTGGGTGCGGGCGCAGCATCTGCGCCGCCGGCATCGGCGGCCTCCAGCACCTCGGGCACCATGCTGCGGCGCGGCTGCAGCGGGTGGCGCATGGCGTGCAGCAGGTAGCGGCCCGTCTGCGAGTCTTCGGCCCCGGTGATGTCGGCCACGCTGCCCTGCGCCACCAGGCGCCCGCCGCGTTTGCCCGCGCTCGGGCCGATGTCGATGATGTGGTCCGCGCGGCGGATGGTGTCCTCGTCGTGCTCCACCACCACCAGCGTGTTGCCCTTGTCGCCCAGCTTGTGCAGGGCGTTGAGCAAGATCTGGTTGTCGCGTGCGTGCAGGCCGATGGTGGGCTCATCCAGCACGTAGCACACGCCCTGCAGGTTGCTGCCCAGTTGCGCGGCCAGGCGGATGCGCTGCGCCTCGCCACCGCTCAAGGTCGGAGCGCCCCGGTCGAGTGTGAGGTACGACAGGCCCACCTCTTCCAGAAACTCCAGGCGGCTCTGGATCTCGGGCACCAGGTCGCGCGCGATGTCGGCCTCGCGCACCGACATGCCGCCGTCGGCGCGCAGGCTCTCCACCCAGCGGCGCACGTCCGTCACGGACATGGCGGCGATGTCGGTGATGCCCACCCCTGCGAACTTCACGGCGCGGGCTGTCGCGTTCAGCCGCGTGCCGTGGCAGGTGGCGCAGGCGGTGTCCTGCAGGTCTTCCACCTCGGGCTCGGCAAAGGTCTGCTCGCGGCCCTTTTCCTTGTCGTCCTGCACCGAGTCATCGAACACCTTGCGCTGCTCCTTGGTGAGCTTGACGCCCGTGCCCACGCAGTCGGGGCACCAGCCGTGCTTGCTGTTGTAGCTGAACAGGCGCGGGTCCAGCTCGGCATAGCTGGTGGCGCACACCGGGCAGGCCCGCTTGGTCGAATACGCCTGCAGGTGGCCGATGCCTGCCGTGGGTTGCCCGCCTTCCATGGCTGCGGCCAAGTCCGCGATGCTGCTGAGCACATGCACCACGCCCTTGCCGTGCGTGAGCGCCTGCGCCAGCGATTCGCGCAGCAGGGCCTCGTTGTCGGGAGAGACGTCAATACTGGCCACCGGCAGCTCGATGGTGTGCTCCTTGAACCGGTCGATGCGCGGGAAGTTGGTGGTGGGCAAAAAGTTGCCGTCCACGCGCAGGTGCGTGAAGCCGCGCGGCCGCGCCCAGTCGGCCAGCTCGGTGTACACGCCCTTGCGGTTCATCACCAGCGGCGCGAGCAGCCCGATGTGCTGGCCGCGGAACTGCGTGAGCAGCTGGGCGGCAATGCTCTCGGGCGTCTGCGGCTGCACCGCGGCGCCATCCTTCACGCAGTGCTGAGTGCCCAGCTTGACGTACAGCAGCCGCAGGAAGTGCCACACCTCGGTGGTCGTGCCCACGGTGGACTTGCGCCCGCCGCGCGACAGGCGCTGCTCGATGGCTACGGTGGGCGGTATGCCGTACACCGCATCCACCTCGGGCCGGCCCGCGGGCTGCACGATGGAACGCGCATAGGCGTTGAGAGATTCGAGGTAGCGCCGCTGGCCTTCGTTGAACAGGATGTCGAACGCCAGGGTGGACTTGCCCGAGCCGCTCACGCCGGTGACCACGTTGAACTTGCCGCGCGGAATGTCCACGCTGAGGTTCTTGAGGTTGTGCTCCTTGGCGTTGACGATTTGTATGGCATTTTTGGCCTCCACCGCTTTACCATCCAGCGCCACCAGCTCTCTTTTTCGTAGCGCTGCGGCTTTCTCGTGCACCGAGTGGCCGCCCACGCCCAGCGTGAGTTCGTAGTCGCGCAGCGCCTGGCCGGTGTGCGACGTGGGGTGCTGGCGCACGTCTTCGGGCGTGCCCTCGGCCACGACCAGGCCACCGGCATAGCCGCCTTCGGGCCCCAGGTCGATGAGCCAGTCGCTCGCGCGGATCACGTCCAGGTTGTGCTCGATGACGATGAGCGAGTGCCCCGCGTCGATGAGCTTGCGCAGCGCGCGCATGAGCTTGGCGATGTCGTCGAAGTGCAGGCCCGTGGTGGGCTCGTCGAACAGGAACAGCGTGCCCTTGCGCGCCACGGCCTGTCGCGACTTGCTTTGCACCCGCGCCGCCTCGGCCAGGAAGCCCGCGAGTTTGAGGCGCTGCGCCTCGCCGCCGCTGAGCGTGGGCACGGGCTGGCCCAGTGCCACGTATTCCAGCCCCACGTCCACGATGGGCTGCAGCGCGCGGATCACGTCGCGGTCGGCGGCGAACAGCGCCGCGGCTTCGGCCACGGTCAGGGCCAGCACATCGGCCACGTTCAGCGTCCGGCCACCGCGTTCAATGGTGATCTCCAGGATCTCGGGGCGGTAGCGCTTGCCGTCGCAGTCCGGGCAGCGCAGGTACACGTCCGACAAGAACTGCATCTCCACATGCTCGAAGCCCGAGCCGCCGCAGGTGGGGCAACGCCCGTCGCCGCTGTTGAAGCTGAACTTGGCGGCGGTGTAGCTGCGCTGTTTGGACAGCGGCGCCACGGCGAACAGCTCGCGCACGCTGTCCCACGCGCCCACATAACTCACCGGGTTGGAGCGCGCGGTCTTGCCGATGGGCGACTGGTCCACGAACACCACGTCCGACAGGTGGTCGGCGCCCAGCATGCGGTCATGTGCGCCCGGCGCGTCGGTGGCCTTGCCGAAGTGGCGCAGCAGCGCGGGCGCCAGCACGTCCTGGATCAGGCTCGACTTGCCCGAGCCGCTCACGCCCGTCACGGTGACCAGGCGCTGCAGCGGGAACTCGACCGACACGTTCTGCAGGTTGTGCTCGCGCGCGCCTTCGAGGATGAGGCGCGGGGTGGATTCGGTCACCATGCGCTTGAAGCCGAAGCCCACATGCTTGCGGCCGCCCAGGTAGGCGCCGGTGAGCGTGTCGGCATGGCGCAGGTCGGCCGTGGTGCCGTCGAACACGATCTGCCCGCCCAGGCGGCCCGGGCCGGGGCCCATGTCGATCATGCGGTCGGCCGCGAGCATCACGGCGGGGTCATGCTCCACCACCACCAGGGTATTGCCCGCGTCGCGCAGGCGCAGCATGGCCTCGGTGATGCGGTGCATGTCGCGCGGGTGCAGGCCGATGCTGGGCTCGTCCAGCACGAAGAGTGTGTTGACCAGGCTGGTGCCCAGCGCGGTGGTGAGGTTGATGCGCTGCACCTCGCCGCCGCTCAGGGTGCGGCTTTGGCGGTCGAGCGTGAGGTAGCCGATGCCCACGTCGCACAGGTAGCGAAGGCGCGTGGTGATCTCTTCGTGCAGCAGCTTCAGGGCCTGCGCATCGCCACCGGCCGCGGCGTCGCCCACGGGCAGCTCCATGCGGTCGAAGAAGCGGCGCAGCCGGTCGATGGGCAGCAGCATCAGGTCGTGCAGGCACAGGCCGGGCAGTGCTTCGAGCTGCGCGCGCGACCACTGCACGGCCTCGGGCATGAAGCGGCGTGCCGGGTCGACCGCGGCGTCCGCGTCGTCCTTGCTGCCCACGCGCCACAGCAGGCTTTCGGTCTTGAGGCGCGCACCTGCGCAGGTGGGGCACGGCGTGTAGCTGCGGTACTTGGACAGCAGCACGCGGATGTGCATCTTGTAGGCCTTGCTCTCCAGGTACTCGAAGAAGCGCTTGATGCCGTACCACTGCTTGCTCCACTGCCCGTCCTTGTAGCCGGGCGCGCCGCCGATGACCCATTTCTTCTGGTCGTCGGTGAGCTTGTTCCAGGGCGTGTCGCGCGGGATGCCGGCGGTTTCGGCATGGCGCATGAGGTCGTCCTGCGCCTCTTTCCACGCAGGGGTCTGGATGGTCTTGATGGCCCCCGCGCGCAGCGTGAGCTTGTCGTTGGGGATGACGAGGCCGTAGTCCACGCCTATCACGCGGCCGAAGCCCCGGCAGCTCTCGCACGCGCCCACGGCGGAGTTGAACGAGAACATCGAGGGGATCGGGTCGCTGTAGCGCAAGTCGCTGTCGGGGCAGTGCAGGCCGGTGGAAAAGCGCCAGAGCTCGGGCGCGGGTTCCACGGCTTCCGTTCGCGCCCCACTTGTCGAAACGTTGTCCCGGCCTTCGACAGGCTCAGGCTGAACGGTCTGGGTTGAGGGGAGCACATAGACGTTCAGCCGACCCGTGCCACGCTTGAGCGCGACCTCGATGGCCTCGACCACGCGCGCCTTCTCGGCATTGCCCAGGCGGAAGCGGTCCGCCACCACATCGAGCACCTTGCGCGGGCCGGTGGGCGTGGCCACCTCGCGCTCGGCCTGCACCTTGGTGAAGCCGCTGGCCGACAGCCACTGCTCCACCTGCTCGGGCGACGTGCCGCCCGGCAACTCGACCGGGAAGGTCAGCACCACGCGCGGGTCGCCGGCCTCGGCGCTGCGGCGCTGCAGCTCGGCGTAGATGGTCTCGGGCGAGTCGTGGCGCACGGGCTGCGCGGTCTCCTTGTCGAACAGCTGGCCGGCGCGCGCGAACAAGAGCTTCAGGTGGTCGTTGAGCTCCGTCATCGTGCCCACGGTGGAGCGGCTGGAGCGCACGGGGTTGGTCTGATCGATGGCGATGGCGGGCGGCACGCCTTCGACCTTGTCCACCGCCGGTTTGTCCATGCGGTCGAGGAACTGGCGCGCGTAGGCGCTGAAGGTCTCCACGTAGCGGCGCTGGCCCTCGGCGTACAGCGTGTCGAACACCAGGCTGGACTTGCCCGAGCCGCTCGGGCCGGTGACCACCGTGAGCTCGCCGGTGCGGATGTCCAGATCCAGGTTCTTGAGGTTGTGCTGGCGTGCGCCGCGGATACGGATCAGTCCCTGGGTCATGGAAGCGTCTTTCTGGGGTAAGGCGGAACATTCTAGGGACGCCGGGCCGGGTCTGCCGGGCCGCGCGCATTACCCCCGCACCGCGGTGCACGCGGGTTTGACAAGGCGCAAAAGCCCTTGGCAAAGGGGTGTTTTTCTCGGACAAACCCTTTAAACGCTTCAAATACATGCGCTTAGACTGAACTCTTACGCAAAGACACAAACAGGAGACAACCATGAACCGATGGCAGATACGGTGGGGCGGGGCCGCCGCCCTGGCGCTGGGCCTGGCCACGGCCGGCCATGCGCAGATCCTGATCGGGCAGACGGCGGGCTTTTCAGGCCAGGTGGCGGCGGGCGTGAAGGAGACCACCGACGGCGCCAAGCTCTATATCGACATGGTCAACGCCAAGGGCGGCGTCAACGGCCAGAAGATCGAGCTGACCTCGCTGGACGACAAGTTCGACCCCAAGATCGCGGCCGAGAACGCCCGCAAGCTGATCGAGGACAACAACGTGCTGGCGCTGTTCCTCACGCGGGGCACGCCGCACACCGAGGCCATGATCCCGCTGCTGGAAAAGCACGGCGTGGCCCTGGTGGCGCCCTCCACCGGCGCGATGGTGCTGCACCAGCCGGTGCGCAAGTACATCTTCAACGTGCGCGCCACCTACCAGCGCGAGGCCGAAAAGGCCATGACCCACCTGGCCTCCATGGGCATCTCGCGCATTGGCGTGGTGTATGCGGACGACAGCTTCGGCGCCGACGGCGTGGCGGGGGCCCAGAAAGGCCTGGCGGGCGCCAAGCTCACGCCCGTGGTGCTTGAGAAGTTCGACCGCGCCAAGCCGGACTTCACGGCCATCGCCGCCAAGGTGGCCAAGGCCGATACCCAGGCGGTGCTGATCATCGCCTCGGGCTCGACCGTGGTGGAGGCGAACACCGCCTTTCGCACCGCGGGCTCGGCCGCGCAGATCGTGACGCTGTCCAACAATGCCTCGGGCGGCTTCATCAAGAGCCTGGGCGCCAACGCGCGCGGCGTGATCGTGACGCAGGTCTACCCCAACGAGCGGGCCGTGACCTACCCCATGGTCAAGGAGGCGCAGGAGCTGGCCAAGGCCAAGGGCGCGGGCGACATCACCCCGGCCATGCTGGAAGGCTATGCGGCCGCCAAGGTGCTGGTGGAAGGCATCAGGCGCGCCGGCCCCAAGCCCACGCGCGAAAAGCTCCATGCGGGCCTGGAGAGCATCAAGAAGCTGGACCTGGGCGGGCTGGAGGTGAGCTACAGCCCGGAGGACCACACGGGCCTGGACTTTGCCGATTTGTCCATCATCGGCACGGACGGCAAGTTCCGGCGGTGACGGCTGGCAGAGCTGCAGCGGCAGTGGGCGCGGGCGAACGCGCAGCATGGCATGCCGCCACTACGCGTTTCTACAGATGCCTTGTCATGGTCCGTCCCTAAACTCCCCACCCTTACAAGAAAGAGAGACACCATGACCGTTCCCGGCCCCCTGGCGAAACGCGCGGCCCTGCTGCTGGCCCTGGCACTGGGCATCGCCCATGCCGCCCACGCCCAGATCCTCATCGGCCAGACCGTGGGCGTGACCGGCTCGGCCGCCGCCACCGTGGCCGAGTCCACGCAAGGGGCCGCCCTGTACATCGACCACGTGAACGCGCGCGGCGGCGTGGGCGGGCAGAAGGTGGAGGTGGTGCTGCTCGACGACAAGTTCGAACCCAAGCTCACGCTGGAGAACGCCAAGACGCTGATCGAGCAGAAGAACGTGGTCGGCCTGTTCATGACCCGCGGCACGCCGCACACGCAGGGCATCATCCCGCTGCTGGAGCAGCACGGCGTGCCCCTCGTCGGCCCGTCCACCGGCGCCATCGCGCTGCACCAGCCGGTCAGCAAGTACATCTTCAACGTGCGCGCGCCCTACCAGCGCGAGGTCGAAAAAGCCATCACGCACCTGAACACGCTGGGCATCAAGCGCATCGGCGTGGTGCATGTGGACGACACCTTCGGCGCCGACGGCCTGGCCGGGGCGCAGATCGGCTTCAAGGCCAATAGCCTCGAAGCCGCCTTCGTCGAGAAGTTCGACCGCGCCAAGCCCGACTACAGCGCCATCGCACCGCGCGTGGCGGGCAAGCAGCCGCAGGCCGTCATTTTCATCGGCACCGGCGCTGCGGTGGTCGACGGCATCAAGGCGCTGCGCGGCGCGGGCGTCACGGGCCAGATCGTCACGCTGTCCAACAACGCCTCGGGCGGCTTCGTGAAAGCGCTGGGCGAACAGGCGCGCGGCGTGGTCGTCACGCAGGTGTTCCCGTCCGAGCGGTCGCTGAACTACGCGGTCATCAAGGAGGCCATGGACCTCGCCCGCGCCAAGAACATCGCCGACCTCACGCCCGCCATGGTGGAGGGCTTCGTGACCGCCAAGGTGCTGGTCGAAGGTCTCAAGCGCGCCGGCCCCAAGCCCGACCGCGCCAAGCTGCAGGCGGGCCTGGAAGGCATCAAGAAGTGGGACCTGGGCGGCCTGGAGCTGAGCTACAGCCCCACGGACCACAGCGGGCTGGATTTTTCGGACCTGTCCATCATCGGCAGCGACGGGCGGTTCAAGCGCTGACGAATGGCGGGGGGATGAGGCCGATGCGGCCGATGCCTCCGATGCCTCCGATGCAGCCGACAGGGTGAGAACGCGCAGCCAGCAAACAAAAAAGCCCGGTGCCACCATGGCCCGGGCTTTTTGTCTTTGAAGCTTTCTTGCAGGGGCACCGGCGCTACACGCCGCCGCCCCCTGCGGTCCTTCAGACCAACATCATGGCGCGCTGGCAGCCGACGCTGGTGCCGAAGCGGCAGGCGCCACCACCGGTGCCGGTGCGCTGGCGGGTGTTTCAGGCACGTGCACCGCATCGGCACCATGCTTTTCACCGCCCATGTCGGCCTTGTCGCCCGCCTTGATGATGACGTACATCGACAGGGCAGCGAACAAAACGAAGCCAACAGCAATCTTCCACATAAATATCTCCTTGGTTCCCGCGGGCGGGTGGGGGTTTGGGTTTGAGTTTGGGTTTGTTCAATCAAGGAGCCTGGGCGCTGCGTTGTAGGTTGTGCTGTGTGGCACAAGCCCCTTGATGGAACACAGGGCCCGTCCCTTGCGGGGCGGGCCCTGTGCACCCGTCAATTCATGACGATCTTCTTCATCAGCACCGGTCAGTCGTTGGCGTAGATGTCGACGTCCTTGGTTTCCTTGATGAACAAGCCACCGATCACCACCGTCGCGCCGGCAATGATGATGGGGTACCACAGGCCGTTGTACATGTTGCCGGTCTGGGCCACGATGGCGAACGCCGTGGTGGGCAGCAGGCCGCCGAACCAGCCGTTACCGATGTGGTACGGCAGGGACATGGACGTGTAGCGGATGCGGGTCGGGAACATTTCCACCAGCATGGCGGCGATAGGCCCGTACACCATGGTCACCAGCAGCACCAGGTAGGTCAGGATCACAACGACCATGACCTTGTCGATGCGGGCAGGGTCTGCCTTGGTGGGGTAGCCGGCAGCCTTCAGGGCATCGGCCACGGCCTTCTTGAACTCGCCGTCCTTCTTCTTGGCTTCGTCAGCGGGCAGGCCCTTGCTGGTGTACGACGTGATGACCGTCTCGCCAATCTTGATCGTGGCGGGCGTGCCGGCAGCGGCCGTGGCGTTCTCATAGCTCACCGAAGCGCCAGCCAGCACCTGCTTGGCGATGTCGCACGAGCTGGTGAACTTGGTGGTGCCGGTGGGGTTGAACTGGAACGAGCACTCGTCGGGGTTGGCCGTCACGACCACCTGGTTCTTGGCCTGCGCTTCGGCCAGGGCGGGGTTGGCCGCCTTGGTCAGCGCGCCGAACACCGGGAAGTACGTCACCGCAGCCAGCAGGCAGCCTGCCAGGATGATCGGCTTGCGGCCGATCTTGTCGGACAGCGCACCGAACACGATGAAGAACGGCGTGCCGATCAACAGCGAGATCGCGACGAAGATGTTGGCGGTGGCGCCATCGACCTTGAGCGCTTGCGTCAGGAAGAACAGCGCGTAGAACTGGCCCGAGTACCAGACCACGGCCTGGCCGGCGGTCAGGCCCACCAGTGCCAGGATCACGATCTTGAGGTTCTTCCACTCGCCGAACGATTCCTTGAGCGGCGCCTTGGAGGTCTTGCCCTCGGCCTTCATCTTCTGGAATGCAGGCGACTCGTTCATCGACAGGCGGATCCAGACCGAAATGGCCAACAGCAGGATCGACACGATGAACGGAATGCGCCAGCCCCAGTCGCCAAAGGCTTCTTCGCCCATGACCGTGCGGGTACCCAGGATGACCATCAGCGACAGAAACAGACCCAGCGTGGCGGTGGTCTGGATCCAGGCCGTGTAGGCGCCGCGACGGCCGTGCGGAGCGTGCTCGGCCACGTAGGTGGCGGCACCGCCGTACTCACCGCCCAGGGCCAGGCCTTGCAGCAGGCGCAGCACGATCAGGATGACCGGAGCGGCCACACCGATCTGCGCATACGTGGGCAGGATGCCGACGATGAAGGTCGACAGGCCCATGATCAGGATGGTGACCAGGAAGGTGTACTTGCGGCCGATCATGTCACCCAGGCGGCCGAAGAAGATGGCGCCGAACGGACGGACGATGAAGCCCGCGGCAAACGCCAGCAGCGCGAAGATGAACGCCGAGCCGGCATCCAGACCGCTGAAGAACTGCTTGGCGATGATGGCCGCGAGCGAGCCGTACAGATAAAAGTCGTACCACTCGAAAACAGTGCCGAGCGACGACGCGAAGATGACCTTCCTCTCTTCGGGCGACATCGGCCGCGGTGCGGGATGAACGGTTGCCATGTGTGTGTCTCCTGTTGGTTTTGCAGACCGCGCTTCCGCGGCTGCGCCCATTGTTCGAGATGGCACTGACCACGCTCTGACGCCAAACCAACAAGAGCTTTCACCAAACTGACCGCTCTCTGACAACTTAAGGTGAAACCCGCAGGGCCCCTTTCAGCATCCGGAAATCGCTCACGCCTTGCCGGGTAAACCCGATGGGAGCTGGCTGACAGCATCCCAGCCCGGGCCGTCGAACCACGCGTCGCCGTCGAGGTACGCGCGCAGCATCGGAAGGCCGTCGAGGCCCCAGAACAGCTTGCCGTCCACCTCGAACGCCGGCACGCCAAAAACGCCCGCCGCCTGTGCGGCTTCGGTGTTGGCGCGCAGCAGGGCCTTGGGGCTGTCGCTGGCCGCATCCTCGCCGGGACGCAACTGGTCCGCGAGCTGCGTGGCCAGGTCGGCCAGGCGCGCGGCGTCGAGCGCGTCGTGCCCGCCCTGCCACACGTGGCGCAGCACCGTGCCCGCCACGAAGCGGTTGATGTGCCCGTCGTCGCTGCACGCCAGCGCCGCGCGCAGCAGGGGCAGCGGGTTGAACGGGTGCCGCGCGGGCATCTGCAGCAGCGTGCCCTGCGCATGGCCCAGCCAGGTCACGTGGCGGTAGGTCCAGTCGCGCTTGGGGGCGATGCCGGCGGGGCCCGGGTTGGCATGCTGCTGCAGCAGCGCGCCCAGCAGCACGGGCTTGTAGGCCACGCTGTAGCTCAGGCCCTCCAGCACCTCGGGCAGGCGCTCGAACGCGAGCCAGGCGTAGGGGGAGACGAAGTCGAGGTAGAACGTGATGCGCTTCATGGCGTCGTTTCCTGCGCGGAGGGTGTGGACTGCGGGGGCGGCGATGTCAGCGTGATCCCGGCACGCCCCAGCAACCCGGCCCAGATGCGGCGGCGCGTGTCGCTATCGGCACCGGACCAGATACGGATCTCGTCGAGCGTGCGAAAGCAGCCTTCGCAGTGCGTGTGGTCGAGCGACAGGCGGCACACCGAGATGCAAGGAGACGGCACGACTTCTTGACTCTTTGAATCAAAATGGCCGCTACCGCTTGCCTGCCGGGCGCGAATAGCTAGCAAATCTATAGCATTCATGCCACGGGCTGTGCGGACGCTTCCACAGGCGCCAGCACCACGTCCACCACCGGCGCACCGGTCAGGCGCTGCAGGTCGCTGGGGTGCAGCGGGAACACGCTGTGCGGATGCCCAGCCGCGGCCCACACCACGTCGAAGCGCAGCAGGTCCCGGTCGATGAGCGTGACGGGCGGCGTGGCGTGCGCCACGGGCGAGACGCCGCCGATGGAAAAGCCGGTGCGCGACTTCACGAAGTCCGCATCGGCACGGCCGATCTTGCCGCCCACATGGGCTTCGACCTTTTTCTCGTCCACACGCCGGTCGCCCGAGGTGACCACCAGCACGGCCACGTCGTCGCTCTTGCGCCGAAAGATGATGCTCTTGGCCACCTGCCCCACCAGAATGCCCAGTGCGTCGGCCGCCTGCTGCGCGGTGCGCGCGGCGTCGTCCAGCATCTGCGGCATGTGAGGGTGGTTCAGCGTTTGCAGCGCTGCAGCCACACGCTGCACGCCCTCGGGAAGGTTCTTCAGTTCAGCTCCACACACGGTCGTCATCTCCTGCGCCGATGGCGCTATCCCGCGCGTTTGGTGAGCAATGCATTCGCCGCGCGGGAATTGGGTTTACGGTTCAGGAACCCACTGATGTAGGCCCCCGCATCGATGAGCTTATCAAGATCGATGCCCGTCTCGATGCCCATGCCGTGCAGCATGTAGACCACGTCTTCCGTCGCCACGTTGCCGGTGGCCCCTTTGGCGTACGGGCAGCCGCCCAGGCCGGCCACGGAGGACTGGTAGTTCCACACCCCCAGCTCCAGCGCGGCCAGCGTGTTGGACAGCGCCTGGCCGTAGGTGTCATGAAAGTGGCCCGATACATCGTCGATGCCGAAGTGCTTCAGCGTCG
The DNA here is from genome assembly GCF_964253015.1 of Acidovorax sp. LjRoot194. Lineage (NCBI taxonomy): Bacteria > Pseudomonadati > Pseudomonadota > Betaproteobacteria > Burkholderiales > Comamonadaceae > Acidovorax > Acidovorax sp. LjRoot194. The sequence goes on from NZ_CAXUQB020000001.1 coordinate 5,053,905, forward strand.
CCTCCAGCGCACGCTGCACCTTGCGCGGCGTGCCCACGCCGATGGTGTCGGCCACGTCCACGCGCTGCACGCCGATGCCCTGGAGCAGGCCGGCCAGATACTCCACCCGCTCGGGCGCGATCTCGCCCTCGTACGGGCAGCCCACGGTGCAGCTCATCGCGCCGCGCACGCCGATGCCGGCGGCCAGCGCCGCCTCGACCACGGGCGCGAAGCGCTCGATGCTCTCGGCGATGGAGCAGTTGATGTTCTTCTGGCTGAACGCCTCGCTGGCCGAGCCGAAGACCACGATCTCGTCGGGCCGGTCCGCCACCGCGGCTTCATAGCCCTTGAGGTTGGGGGTGAGCACCGAGTAACGCACGCCAGCCACGCGGTTCACGCCCTGCATGACCTCGTGGTTGTCGGCCATCTGCGGCACCCACTTGGGGCTCACGTAGCTCGTGACCTCGATCTCCTTCAAGCCCGCGTCCTGCAGGCGGTGCACCAGCGCGATCTTGACCTCGGCGGGCACGGGCGATTTTTCGTTCTGCAACCCGTCGCGCGGGCCGACATCGATGAGTTTGACGCGGGAAGGAATGCTCATGGTGGGGCTACCTGAAAAAGAGGACGTGGAACGGGCGGTCCTGGGCCGGCACCCGCTGCTCGCTGTGCGCGAGGCCCGACAGCGGGGTCGAGGTTGGGGCCGGGCAGACGCCTCCCATTGTCCGGGCTTCGGCGGTGCGGCACCACCTCATATCCTGCCAGACCACTCTCCGCTCGTGCCATTGCGGCACCCCGGCGCAGCCACTACGCACCAGCCCCTTCGTCCATCTCCTGGCGCAGCAGCGCCACCATCTGCACCGCCGCCAGCGACAGGCGCCGCCCCCGCAGCGTCACGAGGCCGATGGGCCGGCGCAGCGACGGCTGCTTGAGCGGCCGGGTCACCACCTCGGGCCGGCGCACCACCTGCGCGGCCAGCTCGGGCAGCGCGCTCACGCCCAGCTGCGCGGCCACCATGGCCGCGATGGTGGCCAGGTGCTCCACCTCGTAGCGCGGCGCAAAGCGGATGCGGTGCGTGAGCAGCGCCTCGTCGGCGTACTGGCGCACGCTGGTGCCGGCGGGCATGGAGATGTGCGGCAGGTCGGCCACATCGGCCCAGGCCAGCGCACCGCGGCCGCGCGCCAGGGGGTGGGCGCGGGCCAGCAGCAGCACGAAGCGGTCGGACGACAGCGGGGTGTAGTCGAGGTCGGCATACGCGGGGTTGGCGGCGGTGAGCGCGAAGTCCACGCGCCCTGCGCGCACCATGTCGAACGCCGGGCCCGCCAGGCTGTCGAACAGCTCCAGGTGCACGCCCGGGTGCCCCGCCGCAAAGCGCGCAAAAGCGCGCGGCACCACCCCAGCCGCCAGCGACGGCAGCGCCGCCAGCGCGAGCCGCCCCACCTGCACCTGCGCCACGGCCTGCACGCGGCGCACCGTCTCATCCATCTGGTGGCGCAGAAAGCGGGCCTGCTCGGCAAACACCTCGCCCGCCTGCGTGAGCTGCACCGTGCGCGTGGTGCGATCGAACAGGCGCGCGCCCAACATCTCTTCGAGCCGCGCGAGCGTGCCCGACACCGCCGACTGCGACAGGTGCATCTGCAGCGCGGTGCGCCGAAAGCTCAGCGTGTCGGCCAGCGCCAGGAACACATCGACCTCGCGGGCCGACCAATTGATCTTCATGGCCGATCAGTCTATCGAAAAATACGTCTGGACCGCGCAATGCGGCCTGCCTAGACTGCACCGCAAGACAACACAAGGAGACACCAGCATGGACATCAGTTCGCCGCGCAATGCACGCACGGTGGTCGTGGGCGGGGGCACCATGGGCGCCGACGTGGCCGTGGTCCTGGCCCGCGGCGGCGCCCGGGTCACGGTGGTGGACCCGCACACCGCGCGGCGCGACTTGCTCTTGCCGCACATTGCCGCCGAGCTCGACGCCGCCGGCCTGGCCGCGGGCGCAGGCCCCGTGGAGGTGTGCGCCAGCCTGCAGGACGTGGCCTGGGACGGCGTGGTGCTGGTGGTCGAATGCATCACCGAACAACTCGCCGCCAAGCAGCAGCTGTTTGCCGAGCTGGAGGCTATCGCCCCGGCCAGCGCGGTGCTGGCCAGCAACAGCTCGGGCTTTCCGATCAGCGCCATTGCCCAGGGCCTGCCCACCGCGCAGCGCATGCTGGGCCTGCATTTCTTCATGCCGGCGCACCTGGTGCCGCTGGTGGAGGTGGTGCTGGGCGAGCGCAGCGACCCCACGTTGGGCCAGTGGCTGCACGGCTTCATGCGCCGCTGCGGTAGCGTGCCGGTGCTGGTGAAGAAGGACAAGCCGGGCTTTCTGGCCAACCGCATGCAACATGCGCTGTCGCGCGAGGCCTTTGCGCTCATCGACGAAGGCATCGCGTCGCCCGAAGACGTGGACGCCGCCGTGCGCTTTGGCTTCGGCTTTCGCTTTCTGGCGGCAGGCCCGGTGCTACAGCGCGACCACGCGGGCATCGAGGTGCACTGCGCGGCCGCGGCCACCATGTACCCCACGCTTTCCAACACCGACGTACCCGCCCAGGCGCTGCGCGACCGCGTGGCCAAAGGCGATCTGGGCATGAAGACCGGCAAGGGCTTTTTCGACTGGCCCGAGGACCGCAAGCGTGCCGAGCGCGCCCGCTACGACGCGCTACTGCGCCAAGGGCTGGCCCTGCTGGCCAGCGAGCTACCCACCATCGAGCCCGCCACTGCGCAGGCTACCCCTGGAGCCGCGCCATGAGCACCCACCCCATGCCCACCGCTGCCAGTGCGCCCAGCCAATGGCCCGATCCGCTGATCGTCACTGTGGCGCCCAACGGCGCGTACAAACTGCCGAGCGACCACCCCGCCGTGCCCACCACACCAGCCACGCTGGCCGCCACCGCCAAGGCCTGCCTGGAGGCGGGCGCGGCCATGATCCACATGCACATCCGCGACGCCCAGGGCCGCCACAGCCTGGATGTGGAGGGCTACCGCGAAGCCCGGCGCGTGGTGCAGCACGCCGTGGGCGATGCGATGGTGGTGCAGATCACCAGCGAAGCCGCGGGCGTCTACCGCGCCCCGGCGCAGATCGCCATGGTCGAGGCGTTGCAGCCCGAGGCCGTGTCCATCGGCCTGCGCGAGATCGACCAGCCCGAGATCGGCGAGCCCGGACTGCAGCGCTTCTTCACGGGCCTGGTGCAGCGCCGCTGCATGGTGCAGGTCATCCTGTACGACGTGGCCGACCTGCGCCGCTGGCAGGCGCTGCGCGCCAGCGGCGTGGTGCCGGATGCGCCGTGGTTTTTGCTGTTCGTGCTGGGCCGCTACAGCGCGGGCCAGACATCGAGCCCGCGGGACCTGCTGCCCTTCCTGGCCGCCCACGACGGGCCCGAACCCTGGGCCGTGTGCGCGTTCGGCGCCGCCGAGAACACCTGCATCACCGCCTCCGCGGCCTTCGGCGGGCATGCCCGCGTGGGCTTTGAGAACAACCTGCTGCGCAAGGACGGCAGCACCGCGCCGGACAACGCGGCCCTGGTGCGCCAGGCGGTCGAGGCCGCGGCCGCGCTGGGGCGACCGCTGGCCACGGCGCAGGGCATTCGCCAGCGGTTCGGCGCCGGTTGACTGCCGCACGCTGCCGCGCATCCGCAGCGCCGCCCATCACCTCACCCCACAACCCGCGCCAGACGGGCTTTTCATTCATCCGCAGGAGACAAACATGCCATCACGCACCGTATTGACCGCACCCACCCCGGGCACGGTACCCAGCACCCCGACCCGCCGGGCCACGCGCCGCATTCGCGCCCCGCTGACCCTGGCTCTGGCGCTGCCCATGGCGCTGGGCATGGCAGGCCAGGCCGCTGCCCAGACCGCAGCCGCAGCCTTCCCCACCAAGACCATCCGCTTCGTGGTGCCCTACCCGCCCGGCGGCCCCACCGACCTGATGGCACGCATGCTGCAGCCCGAGCTGCAAAGCCGGCTGGGCGTGACCGTGGTGGTGGACAACAAGGGCGGCGCGGGCGGCAACTCCGGCAGTGCCGAGGTGGCCAAGCAGGCGCCCGCCGACGGCCACACCCTGCTGCTGGCCGCCAGCGGCCCGATGGCGGTGAACCCGTCGCTGTACGCCAGCATGCCGTTCAACCCGCTGACCGATCTGGTGCCCGTGGTGCAGCTGTCGGCCTTTCCGCTGGTGCTGGAGGTGCACCCCTCGCTGGGCGTGAAGACCCTGCCGGAGCTGATCGCCATGGCCAAGGCGGGCAAGCCGGTGCTGAGCTTTGCATCGGCCGGCAACGGCACGCCGCAGCACCTGGCGGGCGAGCTGTTCAACACCACCGCCCACGTGAAGATGGGCCACATCCCGTACCGCGGCGCGGGCCCGGCGCTCAACGACCTGCTGGGTGGGCAGGTGAACGTGATGTTCGACATCGTGGGCAGCTCGCTGCCGCACATCCAGTCGGGCAAGCTCATCCCGCTGGCAGTCACCTCGGCCGAGCGCGCCAAGGTGCTGCCCAACGTGCCCACCATGGCCGAGGCGGGCGTCTACGGCTACCAGATCACCGGCTGGCACGGAATCGCCGTGCGTGCGGGCACGCCGCAGGCCACCGTGGACAAGCTCAACGCCACCGTGAATGCGATCTTCAAGGAGCCCGCCTTCCGCGCCAAGTGGGAAGCCATCGGCACGCCGGTGGTGGCAGGCACGGCCGCGGACTTCGGCGCGCTGATCAAATCCGACGCACAGCGCCTGGGCAAGCTGGTGCGCGATGCGGGCGTGACGATGGATTGACTGAGGCCGCGGGCGTTGCGCGTCGGGTGTTGCGAGGTGCCGTGCACCCCACTGCTGCACGCCAGGCTGGCACCTTGCAGGCGCAGGCGCAGGCGGCGCCTGGCGATATCTAGGCGGGAACGCGGGGGCGTAGGCGCAGAAGCAGCCAGCCCGCCGCCATGCCCACGGCGCTGAACAGCAGCCACACAGCGCCCAAGAAAATCTTCAGGGTATTGGAGCTGCTGATCTCAGCCCGCGAAGGGCTATTGGCGGGATAGCGCACGGTGACGGTGTCACCCACATCGTGCACCGCCTGCAGCTGCCGCACCAGCGAGTCCGTGAACCGCACGGTGCGGCCATCGCTCGCCACAAACTCGACGACGCTTTTCTTGCCATGGGCTTGCCGGCTTGAGGACCCCGTCACCACGCTTTCGTGCGCCACCACGCGGCCTTTGGCGCTGCGCGTGTCGCCCACCAGATGCAAGCTCGTGGCCAGCAGCCAGCTGGCGGCTACCGCAGTCAGCGCGCCGGGCACCAGCAGCAGCCAGCCGAGAAGGCCGAAAAAGCGGCGAAAGGATGTGGATCTCATGCCTGCGATGGTACGGGTTGACGCCGCCTGCGGAGCGCCGGGTCAGTACCCCCGCCCGGGGTCCACAGTGCCTGCCACCGCCTCGCCGCGCTCCATCGCCGCCATCTTGCGCGTGATCTGCGCAATGCTCTCTTCCCGCATGGTGCGGGCCGAAGTGTGGGGCGTGGCGGTGATCCGCGGGTGGGTCCAGAACGGGTGCCCGACCGGCAAAGGCTCGGTGCGGAAAACGTCCAGCGTGGCGCCCGCGATGTGGCCGTTGTCGATCATCGCCAGCAGGTCTTCTTCGACCAGGTGCGCGCCGCGCGCCACGTTGACCACATAGCCCCCGGGCTGCAGGCGCGACAGCGTGTCACGGTTGATGATGTCCTGCGTGTCGGGCGTGAGCGGCAGCAGGTTGACCAGCACGCGGCTGGCGGCCAGGAAGTCGTGAAAGCCCTCTGCGCCGCTGAAGCCGCGCACGCCGTCCACCGCCTTGGCAGACCGGCTCCAGCCGTTGACCGGAAAGTCGAAATGCGCCAGCGCCCGCGCCACGCGCTCGCCCAGCACACCGAGGCCCATCACGCCCACCGGAAACTCCGAGCGCACCCGCGGCCGGCGAAAGCCCCAGCGACCGGCGCGCATGTCGCCCTCGTACGCGTCCAGCTCGCGAAAATGGCGCACCACCGCGTGGCACACGTATTCGGCCATCTGCACGGCCATGCCCCCGTCGTCGATGCGCACGATCTGGCAGCCCGGCGGCATGCGCAGCTTGAGCAGCGCGTCCACCCCGGCGCCGATGTTGAACAGGGCGCGCAGCGCGGGCTGCTCGTCCAGGAACTGCTGGGGCGGCGCCCAGACCACGGCGTAGTCGGCCTGCGGTGCCCCCGGCTGCCACACGCTGATGTGGGCATGGGGCAAGGCAGCGGCAAGCCCCTGCAGCCAGGGCTCGATCTTGGTGTCGGTACAGCAAAGGGTGATGTTCATGCGGTCAAGGGTAACTGCATTGGCGCCGCTCGGATGTCGCGCACGGGTTGCGGTGGAGCCGTGTGGTACCCCGCACCTCTCATGGACTCCATCCTTCTATACCGTTCGGGCTGAGCTTGTCGAAGCCTTGCGCGGCGCATCGACAAGCTCAGCGTGAACGGGTTTTCAGGATGAACGGGTTTTTATCGGGGGAAGACCCAGAGGTGACGCGCCAGCGGCTTACGCCGCCACCGCCACCGCCAGCTTGAGCAGTTCCGCCCCCTCGGTCACCTGGTCGCCCGGCGCATACAGCAGCTCCTGCACCACGCCATCGGCCGGCGCCGCAATCGTGTGTTCCATCTTCATCGCTTCCATCACCGCCAGCGGCTGGCCCTTGGTGACGGCATCGCCCGCCTTCACGGCAAACGACACCACCTTGCCGGGCATGGGGGCCGTGAGCCGCCCGCCCTCGGCCGCCGACTCGCCCGCATGCGCGAGCAGGTCGATGGCGGTGATCTGCGTGGCGCCGCGGGGCGTGAACACATGGTCCACCTCGCCCTGGGCGTACACCGCAGCGCGGGTGCGCTGGCCGGCGAACTGCAGTTCGATGCCGCCGGATTGTTCCGCAAACACCAGCGGCCCGGCCACGGCCGCGTCGCCCTCGCCTACCACCAGGTGCAGCGTGCCATCACGCTCGTAGGTGAGCCAGGCCTTGGCGTGCTCGCCGCCGAACTCGAACTCGAAGCGGCGGCGCGTGAGCGCGTGCGAATGGAATCCGTCGCGGCGGCTGAAGGGGTCTGCGCCTTCGCTGGCGCGCTCGTTCAGGAGGGTCTGCGCCACGGCGGCGGCAGCAGCCAGCGGCAGGCCGACCGGCTCCTGGTGGAACAGCACCGCCTGCTCGCGCGGGATCAGCGCGGTGTCGAGCTGAGCACTGGCAAATGCGCCGGTGCGCGCCACGCGGCGCAGGAACTGCACGTTGGTCGCCAGGCCCACGATGTGCGTCTGCGCCAGGGCCTCGTCCAGCCGCGCCAGCGCCTGCTCGCGCGTGTCGCCGTGCACGATGAGCTTGGCCACCATGGAGTCGTAGAACGGGCTGATCGCATCACCCTGGCGCACGCCGGAGTCCACGCGCACCGCGCCCCTCTCGAACGTCAAGCACTCGGGCAGCGCATACACGTTGAGCGCGCCGGTGGCGGGCAGGAAGTTGTTGTCGGGGTTCTCCGCGCAGATGCGGGCCTCGATGGCGTGGCCTGTGATGGAGAGGTCTTGCTGCTTCACCGGCAGCGGCTCGCCCGAGGCCACGCGCAGTTGCCACTCCACCAGGTCCAGGCCGGTGATGGCCTCGGTCACCGGGTGCTCGACCTGCAGGCGGGTGTTCATCTCCATGAAGTAGAACTTCATCTGGTCAGGCCGCTCATAGCCGCCCGGCTGCTCCACGATGAACTCCACCGTGCCGGCGCCCACGTAGTTCACCGCCTTGGCGGCGGCCACCGCGGCTTCGCCCATCTGCCGGCGCAGCGCGGGCGTCATGCCGGGGGCCGGGGCTTCTTCCAGCACCTTCTGGTGGCGGCGCTGCACGGAGCAGTCGCGCTCGAACAGGTACACCACGTCGCCGTGCGTGTCGCCAAACACCTGGATCTCGATGTGGCGCGGACGCTGCACGTACTTTTCGACCAGCACCGCGTCGTCGCCAAAGCTGTTGATCGCCTCGCGCTGGCAGGATGCGAGCGCGGCGGCGAAGTCCTCGCTCTTGTCCACCGCGCGCATGCCCTTGCCGCCACCGCCCGCGCTGGCCTTGATGAGCACGGGGTAGCCAATGCGGTCGGCCTCGCGCTGCAGCAGGGCCGGGTCCTGGTCGCTGCCGTGGTAGCCGGGCACCAGGGGCACGCCGGCCTTTTCCATGAGTTGCTTGGACTCGGCCTTGAGGCCCATGTCCTTGATGGCCGAGGGTGGCGGGCCGATGAAGACCAGGCCTGCTGCCGCGCAGGCATGGGCGAAGTCTTCGTTCTCGGACAGGAAGCCGTAACCGGGGTGGATGGCCTGTGCACCCGTGGCCTGGGCGGCTTCGATGATGCGCTCCCAGCGCAGGTAGCTGTCCTTGGGCGCGCTGCCGCCGATGTGCACGGCTTCGTCGCAGACGGCCACGTGCTTGGCATTGGCGTCGGCATCGGAGTACACGGCTACTGTCTTCACGCCCAGGCGTTTAGCGGTCGCCGCGACCCGACAAGCGATCTCGCCGCGATTGGCGATCAGGATCTTCTTAAACATGGCGCCCTCCCGCGGCGAGATCGCTTGCGCACGCTGCGCGTGCCACGCAATTTGCAGAAACGTCTGCTGCGCAGCCGTTTTCACCGCGATTGGCAATGAGAATCTTTTTGAACATTTAGGCCACCTTGGCAGAACCAGAAAAGAAAGAAGACAAGCGCCGCACCACGGCGCGCAGAAACTTGAACAGCACCACCAGCAGCAGCACCGACACGGCCACCATCACCACCAGTGCGATGCCGAAGGCCACCGGGTGTTGCGTGGCCAGCCACACCACGGCCACCACCAGGCCGTCTTCGAAGAAGGACAGCAGCCAGTTGGAAAACGGCTCGGGCGAGGTGTTGGCCGCCGCGCGCGTGGTCATCTTGGTGGCCATCGACGTGGCGGCCAGCGACCCGCCCAGCAAGCCCGCCACCACGCCCATGGTGGCGTTGTCGGCACCGAACACGCCCGCGGCCAGCAGGGCGCCGCCGGGCACGCGGATGACGGTGTGCACGGCGTCCCAGGCGCTGTCGATCCACGGGACCTTGTCCGCAAAGAATTCGACCAGCATCAGGCCGCCTGCCACCAGCAGCACCAGCGGGTTCTGCAGCACGTGCAGGCCTGGGGGCAAGGGCATCCAGCCCAGGGCCCCCATCCCGCCGACGATGAAGACCACCGCGTACAGACGGAACCCGCTGGCCCAGCCCAGCGCGGCGGCCAGCGCCAGCAGGCTGGGCATGTCGAGCCGCGCGGTGGCCGTGGCCGCCGCATCGCCCACCGCGCGCGCCGTGCCGCCATCCACGTGGAGCCCCAGCGTGTGGAGCCACTGAACGATGTTGAGCCAGAGCTGGTCCATGTTCGTGTGTCCTCAGACGTCAGGCCAGAAGCCATGCCGGTTTGCGTTTGTTCAGGAACGACTGCACGCCTTCCTTGCCCTCGTCGCTGGCGCGGATGTCGGCGATGCCCTGCACGGTGGCGGCGATCAGCCCCGCATTGATCTCGCGCTCGGCCACGTCCAGCACCAGCTTCTTGCAGGCGCGCACGGCGTGGGGGCTGGCGCTGGTCAGGGCCTTGAGCAATTCGTCGACCTTGGCGTCAAGCTGGTCTGCAGACACCACCTCGTGCACGAAGCCGGTGCGCAACGCCTCGGCCGCGCCGAAGCGCTCGGCCGTGAGGAAGTAGCGGTGCGCTGCGCGGGGCCCCATGGCGCGGATCACGTAGGGGCTGATGGTGGCGGGGATGAGGCCGAGCTTCACCTCGCTCAGGCAAAAGCCCGCCGTGTCCACCGCCACCGCCATGTCGCACGCGGCCACCAGGCCCATGCCACCGGCGTACACATCGCCCTGCACACGCGCGATGGTGGGTTTGGGACATTCGTAGATCACGCGCAGCATCTCGGCCAGCTTGCCCGCGTCGGCCACGTTCTCGTCGCGGGTGTAGTCGGCCATGCGGCGCATCCAATTGAGGTTGGCGCCCGCGCAGAACGCGGGGCCCTCTGCGGCCAGCACCACGGCGCGCACGTCGGCGCGCGCGCCCACTTCGGTGAAGGCCGCCGTCAGCTCGGCGATGACCTCGTCGCTGAAGGCGTTGCGGATCTCGGGCTGCGTGAGCGTGATGCGCGCCACGGCGCCGATGTAGGTGATGGACAGGTTCTGGCTCATGGCGTGGGCGGGTTTTGCAGGAAGTAGACAAGGTCCAGCTCGGGGCTGGGCTGGCCCAGGGCGGTCAATGCGGCGGTGATCTGGCCCCGGTGGTGCGTGCCGTGATTGAACACATGCGCCAGCGTGGCGGCAAACGGCAACGATGCCTGCGTGCCCCGCATGGTGGTGTAGTCGAGCGTGCCGTTCCACCGGTCTGCCGGCAACGAGGCGATCAACGGTGCCCAGCGGGCAGCGCCCGCGCGCAAGCGGGCATCGAGCCGCGCGCGGTCGCTCTCCAGCTCGGCGTCCAGCGCCACCTTGGGCGATGTGCCTTCTGCAAACCGCACGAACCACAGATGGTGCTCGCCCACCAGCAGGTGGTTGAGCGTGCCGTGGATGCTTTTAAAGAACAGGCCCGCATCGTGCCGGTAGGCCTCTTCAGGCAGTGCCTGCACGGCGTCGAGCAGGCGCGCCGTGGCCCACACGTTGTAGCGTGCAAGCTGTGTGAAGTGGGCGACGGCGTCCATGGCGGCTCCCGGCACGGTCACATGCGGAACAGGCCGAACTTGGTGTCTTCAATGGGTGCATTGCGCGTGGCGGCCAGGCCCAGCGCCAGCACACGGCGGGTGTCGGCCGGATCGATCACGCCGTCGTCCCACAGGCGGGCGGTGGCGTAGTAGGGGTGGCCCTGGTCTTCGTACTGGCGGCGGATGGGGGCCTTGAAGGCTTCTTCTTCCTCGGCGCTCCACTGGCCGCCCTTGCCCTCGATGCCGTCGCGCTTGACGGTGGCCAGCACGCCAGCCGCCTGCTCGCCGCCCATGACGCTGATGCGCGCGTTGGGCCACATCCACAAAAAGCGGGGGCTGTACGCGCGGCCGCACATGCCGTAGTTGCCTGCGCCAAAACTGCCGCCGATGATGATGGTGAACTTGGGAACGCTCGCGGTGGCCACGGCCGTGACCATCTTGGCGCCGTTGCGCGCGATGCCCTCGTTCTCGTACTTGCGGCCGACCATGAAGCCGGTGATGTTCTGCAGGAACACGAGCGGGATCTTGCGCTGGCAGCACAGCTCGATGAAGTGCGCGCCCTTGAGGGCCGACTCGGAAAACAGGATGCCGTTGTTGGCGATGATGCCCACGGCCATGCCTTCGATGCGCGCAAAGCCCGTGACCAGCGTGGTGCCGTAGCGGGCTTTGAACTCGTCGAACTCGCTGCCATCGACGATGCGGGCAATGATCTCGCGCACGTCGAAGGGCTTGCGGGTGTCCACCGGGATCACGCCGTACAACTCTTCTGCTACAAATTTAGGAGCTATTGGCGCTTGATCAGCCGGCGCCGGAGACTTGTTTTTATTCAAATTGCGCACTGCATTGCGTGCCAGCTGCAGCGCATGCAGGTCGTTTTGCGCCAGGTGGTCGGCCACGCCCGACAGGCGCGTGTGCACGTCGCCACCGCCCAGGTCCTCGGCCGTGACGACCTCGCCCGTGGCGGCCTTGACCAGCGGCGGGCCGCCCAGGAAGATGGTGCCCTGGTTCTTGACGATGATGGACTCGTCGCTCATCGCCGGCACGTAGGCGCCGCCCGCCGTGCAGCTGCCCATGACCACGGCGATCTGCGAGATGCCCATGGCGCTCATGTTGGCCTGGTTGAAGAAGATGCGGCCGAAGTGGTCGCGGTCCGGAAAGACCTCGTCCTGGTTGGGCAGGTTGGCGCCGCCCGAGTCCACCAGGTAGATGCAGGTGAGGTGGTTCTGCTGCGCCACTTCCTGCGCGCGCAGGTGCTTCTTGACGGTGAGCGGGTAGTAGGTGCCGCCCTTCACCGTGGCGTCGTTGCACACGATCATGCAGTCCACTCCGCTCACGCGGCCGATGCCGGCAATCAGCCCCGAGCTGGGCGCATCGTTGTTGTACATGTTGAGCGCGGCCAGCGGCGCCAGCTCCAGGAACGGTGTGCCCGGGTCCAGCAGCATCTGCACGCGCTCGCGTGGCAGCAGCTTGCCGCGGGCGGTGTGCTTGGCGCGGGCGGCTTCGCCGCCGCCCTGGGCGACCTTGTCGAGCTGGGCGCGCAGGTCGTCGACCAGCGTGCGCATGGCCGCGGCATTGGCCAGAAAGTCCGCCGAGCGGGCGTTGAGTTGGGTGTCGAGAATGGTCATGCTGTGTGCTCTAAATCTTCAGGCGGTTGTTTGTTCGGCCAGGCCCAGCTGGCCCTTCATCTCATCGCGGATCTTGAACTTCTGGATCTTGCCCGTCACCGTCATCGGGAAGCTGGTGACGAAGCGGATGTAGCGCGGCACCTTGTAGTGCGCGATCTGGCCTTTGCAGAAGGCACGAATGTCGTCTTCGGTCGGCTTGGTGCCCGGCTTGGCGATGATCCAGGCGCACAGCTCTTCGCCGTACTTGGCATCGGGCACGCCCACCACCTGCACGTCCTGCACCTGCGGGTGGCGGTACAGGAACTCCTCGATCTCGCGCGGGTAGATGTTTTCGCCGCCGCGGATCACCATGTCCTTGATGCGGCCGACGATGTTCACGTAGCCTTCGTCGTCCATGGTGGCCAGGTCGCCGGTGTGCATCCAGCCTTCGGCGTCGATGGCCTCGCGTGTCTTGGCGTCGTCGCCCCAGTAGCCGTGCATCACCGAGTAGCCCCGGGTGCAGAACTCGCCGCGCTGGCCGATGGGCACCACGGCGCCGCTGTCGGGGTCCACGATCTTGACTTCCAGGTGCGGCTGCACCTGGCCCACGGTGGAAACGCGCTTGGGCAAAGGCGTGTCGGTGCTGCTCTGGCAGCTCACCGGGCTGGTCTCGGTCATGCCGTAGGCGATGGTGATCTCCGACAGGTGCATCTGCTCCACCACGCGCTTCATGACCTCGGTGGGGCAGGGCGAGCCGGCCATGATGCCGGTGCGCAGGGTGGACAGGTCGAACTCGGCAAAGCGCGGGTGGTCCAGCTCGGCGATGAACATGGTGGGCACGCCGTGCAGGCCGGTGCAGCGCTCATCCTGCACCGTCTGCAGCACGGTGAGCGGGTCGAACCCGTCGCTCGGGTAGACGATGGTGGAGCCGTGCGTGAAGCAGGCCAGGTTGCCCAGCACCATGCCGAAGCAGTGGTACAGCGGCACGGGGATGCACAGGCGGTCTTCGGGCGTGAGCTGCATGCATTCGCCGATGAAGAAGCCGTTGTTCAGGATGTTGCGGTGCGTGAGCGTGGCACCCTTCGGGAAGCCCGTGGTGCCGCTGGTGAACTGGATGTTGATGGGGTCGGTGGCCTTGAGCGTGGCGGCGATCTGCGCCAGGCGCGCATCCTGCGCATCGCCGCGCGCCAGCAGGTCGGAAAACCGCAGCAGGCCGGGCTCGTCGGCACCCTGCCCCGCCCCGTCGTCGATCCACACCACGGTGTTCAGGTGCGGCAGCTTCACGGCGCCCAGCTGGCCAGGCTGCTGGTGCTGCCACTCGGGCGCCAGCTCGCGCAGCATGCCCAGGTAGTCGCTGGTCTTGAAGCGCGCCATGCTCACCAGCAGCCGGCAGCCCACCTTGTTGAGCGCGTATTCGACCTCGGACGTGCGGTAGGCCGGGTTGATGTTGACCAGCACCAGGCCCACCTGCGCTGTGGCCAGCTGCATCAGCACCCATTCGGCGTTGTTGTGCGACCAGATGCCCACCCGGTCGCCGGGCACCAGGCCCTGGCCCAGCAGCGCGCTGGCCAGGCGCTGGGCCTCGGCCTGCAGCTGGGCATAGGTGTACCGGCGGCCCTGGTGCACGCTGACCAGCGCCTCGCGGCCGGGCTGGCGGGCCGCCATGTCGGCAAAGAAGCTGCCGATGGTCTGCTCGATCAGCGGGACGCTGGTGGCGCCACGGGCGTGGCTGCCGGTGAGGGGTGCTGGCGCTGCAGCGGTGGCGGGGCTCGTCATCCTTGTGTCTCCTTGCGGGGCCTGCGCCGTGCATGTGGCGACAAGCGGCGGCAGGCGGTGGCGCCCGTGGACCGGGCTGCGATCCGTAAGCATAGAAGCGCCAACCCGCCCCCGGTTGCCACAATGGTTGCAAATCGTGCCACGCCTGGGGCACACTGGCCCGCGTGAAATCCCTTGCACCGACCCCTGAGCCCGCCTGGCAGGCCTTGCCCCCCACCGCCGCCCCAGCCGTCACGCCGATCGCGTTCGTACGGGCCATCGTACTGGCGTACGAGCAGCGCGGCCTGCGCGCCGACCAGGCCCTGGCGCAGGCACAGATTGCGCCGCAGCTGCTGCACGACGACCAGGCGCGCATCACGGCCTGGCAGATGGAGCGCATCTCGGACGCCGCCATGCAGGAGCTGGACGACGAGGCCCTGGGCTGGTTCAGCCGCCGCCTGCCCTGGGGCAGCTACGGCATGCTGGCACGCGCATCGATCAGCTCGCCGCACCTGGGCGTGGCGCTAGTACGCTGGTGCCGGCACCACGGCCTGCTGGCGGACGATATCGCGCTGCACCTGACCACCGAAGGCGACACCGCCACGCTGCGCATCACCGAGGCGCGCGACCTGGGTGCGCTGCGCGAGTTCTGCCTGGTGTCGGTGCTGCGCAATGCGCACGGGCTGGCTTGCTGGCTGGTGGACTCGCGCATACCGCTGACCGCGGCGGAGTTTGCCTTTGCCGCGCCGCCGCATGCCGATGCCTATGCGGTGCTGTTCCGCGGCCCGGTGGCCTTTGGCGCGGCGCAGACGGCGATCCACTTCGATGCGCGCTACTTGAGCCTGCCGCTGCGGCGCGACGAGTCCGCGTTGCGGCAGATGCTGCAGCACGCGCTGCCGCTCACGGTGCTGCAGTACCGGCGCGACCGCCTGCTGGTGCAGCGCGTGCGGCAACTGCTGGGCGCCACAGTGGCAGGGCACGCCGCGCCCGCGCTGGCACAGCACAGTGCCGAGTCGCTGGCCGCGCTGCTGCACGTGTCGCCGCGCACCCTGCACCGCCAGCTCAAGGAAGAAGGCGCCACGCTGCAGGGCCTGAAGGACGAGGTGCGCCAAAGCCGCGCGGTGGACCTGCTGCACCGCACCGACCGCCCCATCAAGCAAGTGGCCGAGGCGGCGGGCTTCGTCAACGAAAAGAGCTTCATCCGCGCGTTCCGCAGCTGGACGGGGCACTCGCCCGCGGAGTTTCGCCGGCAGTCCCGCGATGCCTGACACCAGTTGGGCGGACGCGGTGCTCGGCATGATGTGCACCCTGCGTGGCACCTGTCCGACAGCCCTGGCGGCGGTGCGCCACTAAACTGCAGTCCACTTGTTCGCCCGACCACTGCCTGCCGCCCCGGCGGGCCCGCCCTGCCCATGATCCATCTCTACCACTGCGTCAGCGCCCGGTCTTTTCGCCCCTTGTGGATGCTCGAAGAGTTGCGCCTGCCGTACACGCTGCACATGATGCCGTTCCCGCCGCGCGCCAAGGCGCGCTGGTTTCTGGAAGAGAACCCGCTGGGCACCGTGCCCCTGCTGGTGCAGGGCGAGGGCCAGCGCCAGGTGCGCATGACCGAGTCGGCCGCCATCTGCCAGTACCTGGCCGCTGCGCACCCCGATGCGGGGCTGGAGGTGCGCCCCGCAGACCCGGCGTTTGGCGCCTACCTGAACTGGCTGCACCTGGGCGAGGCCACGCTCACCTTTCCGCAGACACTGGTGCTGCGCTATGGCCGCTTCGAGCCCGCGGACCGCAAGCAACCCCAGGTGGTGGAGGACTACAGCCGCTGGTTCCTGGCCCGCCTGCGGGCGGTAGAGGCCGCCGTCGCCCGCCAGGACTACTTGTGCGCAGGCCGCTTTACCGCAGCCGACGTGTCCGTGGGCTATGCACTGCTGCTGGCCGATCATCTGGGCCTGGAGCCGCAGTTCGGCGAGGCCACCCAGTCCTATTGGCAGCGGCTGCAGGAACGCCCGGGCTACCAGCGGGCCCACGCCGCGCAGATCGAGGCGGCCGAGGACCAGGACGTGCCTACGACCCCGGCACCCGACACGCGGCCTTGATGCACCGCTGACAAGGCCCGCCCGCGCTATGAGGTGGGCGGCGCTACGCCCACGGATACAGGCCAACGCCCGTTACTGCGACGACGGCAGCGGCTGGGCCGATGGGGAAGATGGCTGCGGTGCACTGCGCAGCAGCGACTGCACCAGCGCCCGAAACTCCGGCGAATGCCGCAGCACACTGCCGCCCGCCTCGATCAAGTCCGTGACCTCTTCGTGCGCAATCGAGAACGCCGTGGGCACCTGCAACAGGCGGCGGCGCGCCACGTCGTCCGGTGCGTCGCGCAGGTTCACCGGGATGACGTGGATCTCCGCATCGGGCGCGAACGCATCGCTCTCGCCCTTGGAGCCTTCGGCCAGCGACTGGCGCCACTGGCGGGTGATGTCGCGCAAGAACTCCTGCGTCTCGCGCGTGGCGCGGGCGCCGGTGCCAAAGAGCAGCGAGTCCACCACCTGCGCCATGTTGGGCACCTGGTCACTCATGTCGATGTTGACCGACGGATCGCGCTCGGCGTTCACGGTGATGAGCACCAGCTTGCGGATGGTGCCAGGCGGTATGCCCACCTCGCTGAAGGTCTGGCGCAGGCCGCCACCGGCCAGGGCGCGGTCCAGCAGGCGCTGCACGCCCAGGTTGTCGGCCAGGCCGCCATCGACCAGATGGATGTACGGCTTGCGCTGCGCGTCGGTATAGCTCAGCTCGTGCGCGCGGTACAGCCGGGCCCGGTAGTCGCCGGCTGCAGCCCGCGCGCCCACGGTGGACGCCGCGCGGTGCGCCGGGCACTGGTCGGCGTAGTTCTTGAGCGTCATGGGGCTGAGCAGCAATGGCACGGCCGATGAGGACGCCACCGCGAACGACAGCGGCACCTTGCGCAGGTCCGAGCAGATCAGCGAGAACTGCTCCCAGGTGAACTCGAAGCCCGTGCCCAGCGACATGTCGGTGGCGGTGATGAACAACTGCGGGTGGCGCGGGCGCCGCTCCACGTCGCCGAAGGTCAGCCCGCCATACAGATCGTCGAGCCGCCGCGCCAGCAGGTGCGTGCGGCCCAGCCAGGGCGAGGTCAGGTCCACCAGGTTGCCCGGGCGCAGGGCCTGGGTGATGAGGCTGTTCTGAAAGTTCTGCCGCAGGAAGTCGTGCTCGAAGCGCGGCAGCCCGTCGATGCCGTGCGCGGCAAAGTACGCGGCCACGATGCTGCCGCCCGACACGCCGCTGACCACATCGGTGGCGTCAAGCAAGGTGGTGTCCTTGCCGTTCCACTGGAAGCGGGTCTGCTGCATCTCCGTCAGCACGCCAAAGCCGAAGGCTGCAGCGCGGGCCCCACCGCCGGACAAAGTGACGGCCACGAGGATGGTCGGGTCACGCTCGGACTTGCGCACCGGGATGTTCTGGTCCTCGGGCGGCAGCGGCTCGTTGACCCAGGGCCGCACCGAGGAGCAGCCCATGAGCACGCCCAGAGCGGCCAGAGCGGCGCAGTGCCGCAGCCAGCGCGGCATATAGTGTCTGCTGTGCGGGGGCATGGGCTGGGTCATGGGGCGTCCTGTGGTGGAGAGAAGTCAGCAACCCAGCAGCGCTGGCAACTCGGCCATGCTGCGAAACACCTGCGTGGCGCCCGCGGCCAACAGGGCCTCGCCATCGTCCAGCGGCGCGTAGGCAAACACCGTGGCACCCGCAGCCACGCCCGCCGTCACTCCGGTGACCGTGTCTTCCACCACCGCACAGCGCAGCGGATCGGCCTGCAGGGCAGCAGCTGCCGCCAGGTACACGTCCGGCGCGGGCTTGGTGCGCGGCATTTCGTGGCCGCTGAAGATGCGGCCTTCGAAGTACGGCGTGAGCCCCACCTTGGCCAGCTGCAGCTCCACCTTGTGCCGGTCGGCCCCCGACGCACAGGCAATGCGCCCGCCGTGGTGCGCATGCACCCGCTCGATGGTGCCGTGGATGTGCTCGATGGCGGTAAGGCGCAGGTTCAGCTCGGTGTTGCGCCGGGCATAGAAGTCGGCCATCCACGCATTGGTGAGCGGCCGCCCGGTGTGCGCCTCGATGCGGGCGGCTTCGCTGCGCACCGTCTTGCCGATGAAGATGCGCATGCACTCCTCGGACGTCAGCGCCCAGCCAGCCTCGGCCAGCATGTCGCGCAGCACGCCGTTGGTGATGGGCTCGCTGTCGACCAGGACGCCGTCGCAGTCGAAAAGGATCGCTTCAAATTTCATAGCTGCTTGCGCTTGCCTATCAAGCGGTAGAGGTTGTTTTGACTTAAAAATGAGGCGAATGAACGTCCCCGCAGGCATCGCCGCACTGGGCGTGCAAGCGTAGTGGCTACAGCGGCAATGCACTCATGGAGAAACATCCCCATCCACATAGAACCACCGGCCCTGCTCGCGCACAAAGCGGCTGGTCTCGTGCAGGCGCACGGCGCGGCCACGGATGCGGTAGCGGGCGACGAACTCCACCTCAGCGCGGTCGCCGCCGGTGGTGCGGTGGCTGCGCACGTCCAGGCCCAGCCACTTCGTGCCGGGCTCGAAATCCATCGTGGCCGGGCGGGTGCTGGCATGCCATGTGGCCTGCAGGTAGTCGCCACGCTCCAGGACGAAAGCGGTGTAGCGCGACCGCATGAGGCTCTCGGCGTCGGGCGCGGTGGCGGCGTCCCAGTGGTCGAGGTAGCGTCCGCAGCAGTGGGCATACGGCAAGGCCGCCGCCCTGGCGCCCTGGCCAGGCGTGGCCTGGGTGCGCCCGCAGAGGCAGGGGTCGGTGTTCTTCAAAGGCATTGGATGGCTGCGCCGTGGCGGGGCGTCACTTCAGTGCGCCGAACACCTTCTTGGCGATGGCGCTGCCGGCACTGGCCGGGTCCTGGCGGATGCGGCGCTCTTCTTCGCCGATCATGAAGTACAGGCCGTCGAGCGTCTTGCCGGTCACGTACTGCGCGAGGTTGGACTCCTCGGGCTTGAGCAGGCCGAAGCCCGCGGCCTTGCCCGCGAACGCGTTGTACTTCTGCGTGAGGCCAACCTTTTCGGTGGCCTGGTTCACCACGGGCAAGAAGCGCTCGCCCAGCGGAGCGCGCGTCTTGTCGGCAAAGAACATCGTGACCGAGGTGCTGCCGCCGGTGAGGATGTTCTTGGCATCGGTCACCGTCATGTTCTGCACCGCGCCCACCAGCAGGTCCTTGCCCATGGGCACGGCGGCCTCGGCGGCGCGGTTGATGGAAGTGACGAGCTCGTCGATGCGCTTGCCCTGGCCCAGGGACTTCATGACCTTGGCGGCATCGGCCAAGTAGCCCGGCAAGCTGATACGCACCTGGGGGTTGCCCAGGAAGCCGTCGGGCCGGCCCAGCAGTGCCACGGCAGCCTGGGCGCCCTGCCCGAGCGCAGCCTTGAGGCCGCTGGACGCATCGGCGCTGGTGAGGTCGCTCAGCGACAGGGCCAGCGCGCGCTGGTGGGCGGCCAGCAGCAGGAGCCCGCCCAGGGTGGCCGCGGTGGCATGGTGAAACTGGCGACGCAGCATGTGAAGGTTCTTTCAGGATGAAGGGGGTGGCGGTGCGCCGGGCGGCGGCACCCACGGTGGTGTGGCGCGCTCGCTCTGGCGGACACGTGTCGCCAAAGCCGATTTTCACCTACGCGCGCTGTGGCGAACCTGTTTACGATCTGGCGGCAACTGCAATAAGGAGTGAGGCCATGTGGACAACAAGCGTGCCTTGGTGGGAGTTCGTGCTGCGCGGGGTGGTGGTGTATGTGTTTTTGCTGATCTTCCTGCGACTGACCGGCAAGCGGCAGACGGGCCAGTTCGCGCCCTTCGACCTGGTGCTGCTGCTCATCCTGTCGAACGCGGTGCAGAACTCGATGAACGCGGGCGACAACTCGCTGGTGGGCGGGCTGGTGTCCGCCACCACGCTCATTGCCTGCCATGTGGTGCTGGCGCAGATGACCTTTCGCGTCCGATGGTTGGAGCGCCTGATCGACGGCACGCCCCAGGTGCTGGTGCGCAACGGCCAAGTGAATGAGACGCTGATGCACAAGGAGCTGCTCTCGGCCGAGGACCTGGAAGCAGCCCTGCGCGCTGGGGGCTGCCTGCATGTGCACGAGGTGGAGCGCGCCACCATCGAGACCAATGGGCAGATCACGGTGGTGCTGCGGCGGCGGGACTCCCAGGACTGAACCGCTGCCCGAGGGGGCTATCGGCCAGAGTCATGGCTCTGGCTTCCGGCAGTCGGGGCTGTCGCCGTGGCGGGGCGGGGCCTGCAGTATGGAAGAACCGCGTGCCGGGCCGGGACACTGGCTGGACGCTCCCATGCCACAAAGCCCTGTGCCGGCCGTCAAGGGCTAAAGCCCGACTGTCCGGCGCACAGCGATGCGCAGCCGCAAATCCTGCACAGTGAGGCCCCGCACGAACCGCCATGTCGGCGCCTAGGGAGTCGCGCGTTGAACACAGCCCCACCCACCCAACCACCAAGCCACCAGCCCCGTTGGCTGTACCAGGCCCAGGACGTCCGCGGGCAGCCCACCGAAGGGTTCGTCCATGCCGCCACGGCCGAAGAAGCACTCCAGGCGATCGCGGCGCAGCAGCCGCCCCTGAGCCAGGTCCAGCTGCACACGTCCAGTCTCCATGCGCGGGCCATGACCGAGATGCTGGACGATGTGATGGGCCCGCTGGACGTGAAAGCCCTGCGCCAACTCGCGCGCGACCAGATCGAGAACCTGGAAAGTCCCGGCGTGTGGACGACCTTGCGCCAGCTGCTGCGCAACAACCGGGGCTGGCTGCTCGCCTGCGCGGCCTTGATCGCAGTGGCTGTGTGGTTCGACTGGAGTTCCTGGGTGGTGGGCGGGCTGGTCGCGGCCCTGCTCGTGCCCTTTGCGTTGTTTGCCTACATGCACCGGTTCCAGCGGATGTACCAGAACGTGCTGCATGCGCACGCCACCGGAGACCAGGCGCGCCTGCGCTCGCTGGCAGAGCAGCTGGCCAGCGCCGCGCAGCGGCACAAGTTCCTCGTCCAGCCGGGCTGGGATGCGGCCGTGCGCGTGGCGTGGTTCGAGGCACGCACCGAAGGCGCGGAGGCTGCCATTTTGCGGCTGCGCATCCACCCACTGCGGCCTGCGGACGACGCCGATTTTTTGGCGCGCACCTACACCCTGCCGCTGGCCACTGGCGACCACCCGGGTTTCATCGCACGCCTGCGCGAACTGCTGGCGCAACGCCCTGGAGAGCCCACGCTGCAGATGGACCTGGCGCTGGGTGAGGCCCGCGCCGGTCACACCGAGGAGGCCACGCGGCTGCTGGATGCGCTGAAGCCCGAGCTGCTGCCACCCCATGGGCAGGCCTTCATCGACTGGGTGCGGGGCATGGTGGCGCTGCGCGACCCGGCGCTTGCCGGCGATGCGGCGCGGCACCTGGGCAGCGCGTGCGAACAGTTCCTGGGCCTGGTGCGCAAGGCGCCCGGTGCGTGGCCTTCGCTGGCCGTGTGCACCTGCGACTACGCCCTGGCGCTGGCTTGGACAGGGCACGCACGGCAGGCGCGAGAGGCGTTTGCCGGCGTGCAGCCTGTGGCCCGCCACCACGCAGAGCCCGAGCGCCTGGCCATGCTGGAGCGGGAGCTGCGCAAGGCCGCCTGACAAAGCCGCCGAAGAGGACGGCCTACGCCAGCGCGCGCTGGATGATGATCTTCTGCACGTCGCTCGTGCCTTCGTAGATCTGGCACACGCGCACGTCGCGGTAGATGCGCTCCACCGGAAAGTCGTTGACCACACCATAGCCGCCCAGGGTCTGGATGGCGGCGCTGCACACGCGCTCGGCCATCTCGCTGGCGAAGAGCTTGGCCATGGCGGCTTCTTTCAGGCAGGGCTTGCCGGCGTCGCGCAATGCAGCGGCGTGCCAGATGAGCTGGCGGGCGGCCTCGATCTGCGTGGCGCAGTCGGCCAGCCTGAAACCCACCGCCTGGTGGTTGAAGATGGCGGTGCCGAAGCTCTCGCGCTCCTTCGAATACGCGAGCGCCACGTCGAAGGCACTGCGCGCCATGCCCACGCTTTGGGCGGCGATGCCGATGCGGCCGCCTTCGAGCGCACCCAGGGCGATCTTGTAGCCCTCGCCCTCGGCGCCGATGAGGTTGTCGGCCGGGATGCGGCAGTTGTCGAAGTTGATCTGCGCGGTGTCGCTGGAATGCTGTCCCAGCTTGTCTTCGAGCCGCGCGACGACGTAGCCAGGGCTGCTGGTGGGCACGAGAAACGCGCTCATGCCCTTCTTGCCCGCGCCCTTGTCGGTGACGGCGATGACGATGGCCACCTGGCCGTTCTTGCCGCTGGTGATGAATTGCTTGACGCCGTTGATGACGTATTCATCGCCCTGCTTCACCGCCGTGGTGCGCAGTGCCGATGCGTCGGAGCCCACATGCGGCTCGGTCAGGCAGAAGGCGCCCAGCATCTCGCCGCGGGCCAGCGGCGTGAGCCAGTCGCGCTTTTGCTGGGCGTTGCCGTAGCGCATGAGGATGGCGTTGACGGGGCAGTTGGTCACGCTGATGGCGGTGCTGGTGCCGCCGTCGCCGGCCGCGATCTCTTCCAGCACCAGGGCGAGCGTGAGGTAGTCGAGGTTGGCGCCGCCGAACTCTTCGGGCACGCAGATGCCGTAGGCGCCCAGGGCGGCCAGGCCCTGGTGCACGTCGTGGGGGAAGTGGTGCTCTTTGTCCCAGCGGGCGGCGTGGGGCCAGATCTGTTCCTGGGCAAAGTCGCGCACCGCATCGCGGATCATTTCCTGGTCTTGGGTCAGCAGCATCGGGGTTGTCTCCGGAAGTCGTTGTGTTCGGTCGAAAGAATTACCAGTGGGCGGCGCGGCGGCCGTCGTGGTGCAGCAGGCGGCCCTTGTCGGCGGCCGTGACGCCCGCCACGGTGGCGCGCAGGCCGCGCACGCTGTCCTGCACCGTGAGCGCAGCGCCTTCGCCGCCCATGTCGGTCTGCACCCAGCCGGGGTCGATGGTGATGAGGGTGGCGTCGGGGTAGTCGTGCTGCGCCGAGGCCACGGCCATGTTCAACGCGGCCTTGCTGGTGCGGTACAGCCACGAGCCGCTGTCGGGCACGCTGCCGATCTGCGACATGGAAGAGGACAGGAACGCGAACACGCCCTGGGCGTCGGCCACCAGGGGCGCGACCTGCGGCAGGGTCTGCATGGCGCCCAGCACGTTGGTGTGCATGACGGCGTCGAAGTCTTGCTGCGTGGGCGGCGTGGTGGCGTTGGGGCGGCGGATGACGCCGGCAACGTACCAGGCGGTCTCGATCTTTTCGCCGTCGAGCTGCCAGGCCAGGCCGCTCACGCTGGCGGGGTCGGCCACGTCGATGGTCAGCACCTCGCCCCCCAGGGCCTGCACCCGCTCGCGCCCTGCGTCGTCGCGCACGGTGGCGATCACGCGGCGGCCCGCGTCGGTGTACTGGCGCACCAGCTCCAGCCCGATGCCGCGCGATGCGCCGATGATGAGGATGGACTTCATTTTCAAGACCTTTCAGTGCTCTACCGCTTGATAGATAAGCGCAAGTAGCTACTAAATTAATAGCAATTCAGAGGGCACGTTGTACAAAGCCGCGCTCTACAAATGGACGGCGAATTCGAAGTAGCCCGACCACGTGGGGTCGAAGCGCGTGGTCAGCTCCAGCGAGGCGGCTTCGTCGCGCAGCAACAGCGGTGCGAGCGCCTGGCGTGCCATCTGCGTGTCGCCCACGTAGTACACGGCCTTGCGGCGGCCGGCGCGTGTCATGGTGTAGGCCAGGATGCCCAGCTGCGGCAGTTCGAGCAAGGTGGCGGCCTGGTCCTGCAAGGCCTGCACGGCGGCCAGTTCGTCGCGGTTTTCGACAGCCAGGTCCAGCTCGAGCGCGTAGGCGAGGTCGGCCCGCATCGCGACGGGCTGCGCGCTGCGGTTGACCATGACGATGGCCTCGTCGCCACGGCCGTCGGCGCCTGGGCCGAAGGCGAGCGTCATCCCTGCCCAGTCGTGCTCGCCCTGGGGAAACTCTCCCGTACGGCCCAGAAAATCGATCCAATGCCGGTCGAACACCGGAGGCAGCTGGCTGAGCGGGGTCCACTGCGCGTCGGGGTCCTGCGGCATCTCGACGAAGTCCACCGCGCCCACCTTCACCGCAAAGTCGTACTCGCCCAGCACATGGTCGAGCATGATGAACGCCATGTTGCGCGCGTGGTCCTGGTAGTCGCTCGGGATCTCGCGGCCGAAGCGGATCTCCAGCGCGGCCTGGCCGTCATCGCGGCCGCAGGCCACCAGCACATCGGACGTCTCCAGTTCGAAGCCGTCCATGCCGATGGGAAAGTCGGGCTGGGTGGTGCGTTCGCGGAAAGCGCGCAGCCGGTAGTGCGCGAGCGTCGGCGCTGCGGCCACCAGCTGCATGAGCAGCGGAAAGTTCTCCACGCTGCCGTGCGCAGTGGCGATCAGGTCCACCACGGCATCGTCGTCGCCGCCGGACATCTCGAGCGCCAGGCCTTCCAGGTGGCGCTCGAGAATGGTGTTGGCCGCTTCCACGCGGTCGCGCAGGGGCAGCGCCTGCAGCGTGGGCTGCGCGGCGCTGAACTCTGCCCAGAACGCGGTGATCTCGGGCGATGCGGACGCCGCCATCAGACGAGTTCCAGCGCCACGGCCGTGGCCTCGCCGCCGCCGATGCACAGCGTGGCCAGGCCCTTGGTCAGACCACGGGCCTTCAGCGCGTACATCAGCGTGACCATGATGCGGGCGCCGCTCGCGCCGATGGGGTGGCCCAGCGCGCAGGCGCCGCCGTTCACGTTGACCTTGTCGTGCGGCAGGTCCAGCTCTTTCATCAGCGCCATGGGCACCACGGCGAAGGCTTCGTTGATCTCCCACAGCTGCACGTCGCCGACCTGCCAGCCGGCCTTGGCCAAAGCCTTCTGCGTGGCGCCCAGCGGGGCGGTCGCAAACCATTCGGGCTCTTGCGCATGGGTGGCGTGGCTCACGATGCGGGCCAGGGGTGTGGCGCCGAGCTTTTTGGCGGTGGACTCGCGCATCATCACCAGCGCAGCCGCGCCGTCGTTGATGCTGGAGCTGGAGGCTGCAGTGATGGTGCCGTCCTTCTTGAAGGCGGGCTTCAGGGTGGCGATCTTCTCGAGCTTGACCTTGCCCGGGCCTTCGTCGGTCGACACCACGGTCTCGCCCGCACGGGTCTTGACAGTCACCGGCACGATCTCGGCCGCGAATGCGCCGGACTCGGTGGCGGCCTTGGCGCGTTGCACGCTGGCGGTGGCGAAGGCGTCCTGCTGCTCGCGGGTGAACTGGTACTTGGCGGCGCAGTCTTCGCCAAACGTGCCCATGGAACGACCGGCCTCGTAGGCGTCTTCCAGGCCGTCGAGCATCATGTGGTCGAAGATGCGGTCATGGCCCAGGCGGTAGCCGCCGCGGCCCTTTTGCAGCAGGTAGGGTGCGTTGGTCATGCTCTCCATGCCGCCGGCCACCATGACATCGTGCGTGCCGGCCAGCAGCATGTCGTGCGCCATCATCGCGGCCTTCATGCCGGAGCCGCACATCTTCGACAGCGTGACCGCGCCCGCGCCCTTGGGCAGGCCGCCCTTGAAGGCCGCCTGGCGTGCGGGCGCCTGGCCCTGTCCGGCCATCAGGCAGTTGCCGAACAGCACTTCGCCCACGGCGTCGGGCGATACGTTGGCGCGCTCCATGGCCGCCTTGATCGCGGCGCCGCCCAGGTCATGGGCGGACAGGCTCGAAAAATCGCCCTGCAGCGACCCCATGGGGGTGCGCGCTGCGCCGACGATGACGATAGGGTCTTGCGTGGATGAAGTCATGGTGTGGTCTCCTGGGTTGCTGTCGGTATGGGGTGGATGAAGCGAAACGTTGGATCGGTGTCTGCAGCGCCGGGGCCGTCAGGCTTGCACTGTGGGTATGGCGGGCGCGATGGGCACGGCGGGAACGTTGTGGGCGAAGCGCCGGTCGCTGTCGTACGGAAAGACGTCGAGCATGTGGCCGGCCTGGATGCGCTCCTTGTGCGACTGCCAGAACGCGGCATCGAGCAGGTCCGCGTGGTGCTTCATGAAGACCTCGAGCACGGCGTCGTTGCCCAGCAGGAAGGGGCCGAAGGTTTCGGGGAACACGTCGCGCGGGCCGACGCTGTACCAGACCTCGCCGCTCATCTCTTCTTCTTCGTTGCGCGGCGCGGGCACGCGGCGGAAGTGGCAGTCGGTAAGGTATTCGATCTCGTCGTAGTCGTAGAACACGACCTTGCCGTTGCGGGTGACGCCGAAGTTCTTCCAGAGCATGTCGCCCGGGAAGATGTTGGCGGCGACCAGGTCCTTGATGGCGTTGCCGTATTCGATCACGCTGCGCTCCATCCGCTGGTGGGCGCGCGGGTCGGACAGGCCGGCGTCGAAGGCTTCCTGCAGGTAGATGTTGAGCGGCACCATGCGGCGCTCGATGTACAGGTGCTTGATGATGACCTCGGTCTGGCCGTCACCGTCGCGGTCGCTGATCTCGAGCTGGCTGGGGGCGAACTTTTCGATCTCGGCGATCAGCGCATCGTCGAAGCGGTCGCGCGGGAAGGCGACCTCGCTGTATTCGAGCGTGTCGGCCATGCGGCCCACGCGGTCGTGCTGCTTGACCAGCAGGTACTTGCCCTTGATCTGCTCGCGCGTGGTTTCCTTCTGGTGCGGAAAGAAGTCCTTGATGAGCTTGAACACGAACGGAAAGCTCGGCAGGTCGAACACCAGCATCACCATGCCCTTGATGCCCGGTGCGATGCGGAACTTGTCGCTGGAGTGCTTGAGGTGCGAGAGGAAGTCGCGGTAGAACAGCGTCTTGCCCTGCTTGGCCAGGCCCAGGGCGTTGTAGATTTCGGCGCGGGGCTTGCGCGGCATGAGGCTGCGCAGGAACTGCACGTAGGCGCTGGGGATCTCCATGTCGACCATGAAGTACGCCCGCGCAAAGCTGAAGAGCGCGAGCAGGTCGTCCTCGCCGAACAGGGCGGCATCGATGGCGAGCTTGCCCGCGTCGGTGTGCAGGATGGGCAGCGCGAACGGCACTTCGCTGAAGCCGTTGATGATCTTGCCCACCACGTACGCGCCCTTGTTGCGGTAGAACAGGCTGGCCAGCACCTGGATCTGGAAGTTGGCGCGCAGCGTCATGTGCGCGATGCGCGGCTCGATGGCGGCCAGCACATGGGCGGTGTCGCGCGCGAGGTCTTCGAACTCGCGCTGCAGCCGGAAGTTGTCGATGACGGCCTGCAGCGTGCTGTGCAGGTTGCTGCGCGAGGGGTAGTACGCGCGGTAGGTGGGCAGCGCCGCGGGCTCGTCGTTCTCGATGTACTCGGTGCTGACGGCCGGTCGCACGAAGATGAAGTCGTTGTGGAAGTGCGTGCGGTGCAGGATCTTGGTGGTGACCGAGTTGAAGAAGGTCTCGGCCAGCTCGGGCTGGTGGTGGTTGACCAGCAGCCCGATGTAGTGGAGCTTGATCTGGTGCCACACGTCCATGGGCTGCGAGCCGGCGCCGAACTCTTTTTCGAGCCTGCGCACGCACTCCTTGACCCGCAGGTCGTAGAACTCGATGCGCTCGCGCTGGGCCCGCTGCTGGCCCGGCCAGTCGGCCGTCTCGAAGCGGTGCTTGGCGCGCGCGGACTCGGTGCGAAACAGCCGGTAGTGGCGGTTGAAGCCGTCCATCATCGACTTGGCGATGCCGTAGGCCTCGGGGGCATCGAGCCGCTGGGGAAACATGGCGCGCCGGGGCTGGCTGGGGGCCTGGTGCGGGGCCGGGCTATTCGCGGTGCTTGGAAGCGACACCGGCGATGGCGGCCTTGTAGATCGCATCCAGGCCTTCGGTGCTGTCCACCGTCATGTGCAGGTTGTTGATGAGGCCGTCCTTGAGGCCGTAGCA
Organism: Acidovorax sp. LjRoot194; assembly: GCF_964253015.1. Lineage (NCBI taxonomy): Bacteria > Pseudomonadati > Pseudomonadota > Betaproteobacteria > Burkholderiales > Comamonadaceae > Acidovorax > Acidovorax sp. LjRoot194. Next base: position 5,081,919 of record NZ_CAXUQB020000001.1, read on the forward strand.
CCAGCCGTGCAGCGTGACCTTCTGGCCGCTGCCCCAGGCGTCGAGCATGACGGTGGTCTGCGCGATGTTGACCACCTGTTCGATGGCGTTGAGCTCACAGAGCACGTCGTGGCGCCATTGGGGGGCGGTAGCGGCGATGAGGTCGCGGTGGCGGTCGCGCACGTCCTGCACGTGGCGGATCCAGTTGTCGGCCAGGCCCACGCGGATGCCTTCGAGCGCGGCCAGCACGCCGCCGCAGCCGTAGTGGCCCACGACCATCAGGTGCTCGATGCGCAGCTGGTCGACCGCGTACTGGATGGTGGACAGGCAGTTGAGGTCGGTCGGCACCACCACGTTGGCCACGTTGCGGTGAACGAACACCTCGCCGGGCTCCAGGCCGGTGATCTGGTTGGCCGGCACGCGGCTGTCCGAGCAGCCCACCCACATGTACTTGGGCTTTTGCTGGGCCAGCAGGCCGGTGAAGAAGCCGGGGCGCTCGCGCTCCATCTGGGCGGCCCAGGCGCGGTTGTGTACGAAGAGGTCGTCGATGGAGGTCGTCATGGGGTCCTTGAAGTCAACGTGCCGCCAGGGGTTGGCTGGGGCGGCGGGCTCAGCAGGTCTCGGCGAACAGTTCGCGGCCGATCAGCATGCGGCGGATCTCACTGGTGCCGGCGCCGATCTCGTAGAGTTTCGCATCCCGCCACAGGCGGCCCAGGGGGTACTCGTTGATATATCCATTGCCGCCGTAAATCTGCACGCCCTCGCCGGCCATCCAGGTGGCTTTCTCGGCGCACCACAGGATGACGCTGGCGCAGTCCTTGCGCACCTGGCGCACATGGTCGGTGCCCAGCATGTCGAGGTTCTTGGCCACGGTGTAGGCGAACGAGCGCCCGGCCTGCAGCACGGTGTACATGTCTGCCACCTTGCCCTGGATGAGCTGGAACTCACCGATGCTCTGGCCGAACTGCTTGCGGTCGTGGATGTACGGGATCACGTTGTCCATGACAGACTGCATGATGCCCAGCGGCCCGCCGGTGAGCACCGCGCGTTCGTAATCCAGGCCGCTCATCAGGACTTTGGCGCCCTGGTTGAGGCCGCCGAGCACGTTGGCCGCTGGCACTTCGACGTTGTTGAACACGAGCTCACCCGTGTGGCTGCCGCGCATGCCCAGCTTGTCGAGCTTTTGCGCAATGCTGAAGCCCGGCATGCCTTTTTCGATCAGGAAGGCCGTGACGCCGCGGGCGCCCAGCTCGGGCTCGGTCTTGGCGTAGACCACCAGCGTGTCGGCGTCGGGCCCGTTGGTGATCCACATCTTGTTGCCGTTGAGCAGGTAGTAGCCGCCTTTGTCCTCAGCCTTGAGCTTCATGCTGATCACGTCGGAGCCTGCGCCCGGCTCGCTCATCGCCAGGGCGCCCACGTGTTCGCCGCTGATGAGCTTGGGGAGGTACTTTGCTTTTTGCGCCTCGTTGCCGTTGCGGTTGATCTGGTTCACGCACAGGTTGCTGTGCGCACCGTAGGACAGCCCGACCGAGGCGCTGGCGCGGGAGATTTCTTCCATCGCCACCATGTGCGCGAGGTACCCCATGGACGCGCCGCCGTACTGCTCGGACACGGTGATGCCGAGCACGCCCAGGTCCCCCATCTTGCGCCACAGGTCCATGGGGAACTGGTCGCTGCGGTCGATCTCTGCCGCGCGCGGGGCGATCTCGGCTTGGGCAAAGTCGCGCACGGCGTCGCGCAGCGCGTCGATGTCTTCGCCCAGCTGGAAGTTCAGGCCGGGAAGGTTGGCGGGAATGCTCATGGATGTCTCCTCAAAGGTGAAGGGCAAAAGGCTTGTGATCAGCCCTGGATGTGGTCGCGGCCAGTGACCGCCATGAGCGTGCAGCCCATAGTGGCGACCAGTTTTTCCTGTCCGCCGTCGATGGCGAAGGCCCTGCCCTCGCACACCGTGATGGTCCGGCCGGGCTTGAGCACGCGGCCTTCCATGCGAAAGCGCTCGCCTTTGGCAGGCGCCAGCAGGTTGATCTTGAATTCGATGGTGAGCACGGCAGCGTCGGCGGCCATCAAGGTGAAGCCGGCATAGCCGCAGGCGGAATCCAGCGCCGTGGCCACCATGCCGGCGTGCAGAAATCCGTGCTGTTGGGTCAGGGCCGCGGCCCAGGCCAGTTCGATGTCCACCGCGCCTGGAGCGATATGGCCCAGGCTGGCGCCCAGCGTTTGCATGGCACCCTGGAGTGCAAAGCTTTCGCGCACTCGGGCGGCGTACTCGGCGTTGCGGGGCTCGAAAGGGGTCGTGGTCACACGGTCTCCAGATTTACGTTTACGTAAACGTCAATTATGGATCATTTTTGTTTTTCGAGCTTCATCAGCAGGGCCCGGGCGTCGCTCTCGTGGTCTTGCACCTCTTCGAGATTGGCTTTCAGGTCGGCCATTTGCTCTTCCAGCTGCTTGCGGTGCACCACCAGCACGTCGAGGAACTTGCGCAGTTGCACACCTGTATCGCGGGGGCTGTCGTAAAGGTCGATGATCTCCTTGGCCTCGGTGAGCGAGAGGCCCAGGCGCTTGGCGCGCAAGGTCAGCCGCAGCCGGGTACGATCCCGCGCGCTGTACACCCGGTTGCGGCCTGCGGCGCCAGTGCGCTCCGGTTGCAGCAGGCCCATGTCTTCATAGAACCGGATGGCCCGCGTGGTGAGGTCGAACTCTTTGGCGAGGTCGCTGATGCTGTAGGTGTTGGCCATGTGCTTGTGGAATGCAGCGCAGGTGGTTTCGCCCAGGAGACAGCCCGTCGGCCGCCAATCCCTACAATGCCTGGATGCATGACGTTTACGTTAACGTCAATGCTAACTCATCCGGTAGCCGCCATGAATCCTCTTGAACACCAAATCCACTACCCGTTGGGCGACACGCTGCCCGGCGAGGGCTCCGTGCTGGAGGTCGCACCGGGGATTCGATGGATACGGATGGGGCTGCCGTTCGCGCTGGACCACATCAACCTCTGGCTGCTGCGCGACCGGCAGCCTGATGTGCACGGTCATCTGGTCGACGGCTGGACGGTGGTGGACTGCTGCATCGACAGCGCCACGACGCGCGCGCAGTGGGAGCAGGTCTTTGCAAACTGTCTGGAAGGACTTCCCGTGTTGCGCGTGATCGTCACGCACATGCACCCGGACCACATCGGTCTGGCGCACTGGATCTGCGAGCGGTGGCAGGTGCGCCTGTGGATCAGCGCCACGGACTATCACACCGCCAGAGTCGCTGTGTATGACCGCGACGGCTTCGGCGGCGAAGCGAACGCAGACTTCTATGCGCTGCACGGCATGCGGGACGAGGAGTTCCTGCAGCATGTCCGCACGCGCGTGTCTTATTTTTGGACCCTGGTCCCGGCGCTGCCGTCCGCGTATCGCAGACTGCTGGACGGGGGCACTGTCGACATTGGGGGCTGGGCCTGGCAGTGCATCAGTGGGTACGGCCACGCCCCGGAGCACATCGCGCTGTACTGCCCGGAGTTGGGCATTCTGCTGAGCGGCGACATGGTGCTGCCTCGCATTTCCACCAACGTGAGCGTTCATGCGACGGAGCCTGAGGCCGACTCCTTGCGGCTGTTTTTGACGTCGCTCACCAGGTACCTCGATCTACCACTGGATACCCTGGTACTGCCATCGCACGGCAAACCTTTTATCGGCTTGCATCAGCGGATACAGCAACTGGAAGATCACCACCGAGATCGCCTCAATGACATCATGGACGCAGACGCGGCCAGTGCAACGGGTCTGTCAGCAGCGGACATCCTGCCTATTCTGTTCAAGCGAACGCTGGATGCTCACCAGATGACGTTCGCGATGGGCGAAGCGTTGGCCCATTTGCACTATCTGTGGCTTGGGGGACAGATGGATCGCTGGCTGGACTCAGACGGAGTTCATCGATTCAGACACCGTACTGCGGGTTGACATCCTCTGCTGCGCTGGGAAGGTGGGGCACTTTGTGGCGTTCTGTTGACCACGATTGCACGCCAACAGCCGGCCTGGCCCAAAACGCCACTCCAATTTTGGAAGGGTGTAACACAGCGGTACATGTGCTCGTCATTCACATGCGGTGTGACTTCGTCAGCGCTTGCCTATTACAAGGCCTTTAGCTTTCGCAATTTCCATCTTTGAATTGCCCAAAGCAAAAAACCCCAGTCATTGCTGACTGGGGTTTTCTGGGCTGTAAGAGCCTGACGATGACCTACTTTCACACGGGAACCCGCACTATCATCGGCGCAAAGTCGTTTCACTGTCCTGTTCGGGATGGGAAGGAGTGGTACCAACTTGCTATGGTCATCAGGCATAAAGGGTTGCCATACTGAACGTCACGTTTGGAGTTCAGTACAACGAATTCATAGAGTTAAATCAGCTTTTGGTGTTTTGACTGCGTCAACTTGGCATAACAATCTTTGAGCTTGGCACACATTCATTTCTGGATGCATGTTGGCTATCAAAGTTATAGGGTCAAGCCGCACGAGCAATTAGTATCAGTTAGCTTAACGCATTACTGCGCTTCCACACCTGACCTATCAACGTCCTGGTCTTGAACGACTCTTTAGGGGGCTCAAGGCCCCGGCAGATCTCATCTTGAAACGAGTTTCCCGCTTAGATGCTTTCAGCGGTTATCTCTTCCACACTTAGCTACTCGGCAATGCCACTGGCGTGACAACCGATACACCAGAGGTGTGTCCACTCCGGTCCTCTCGTACTAGGAGCAGGCTTCCTCAAATCTGCAGCGCCCACGGAAGATAGGGACCAAACTGTCTCACGACGTTTTAAACCCAGCTCACGTACCTCTTTAAATGGCGAACAGCCATACCCTTGGGACCGGCTACAGCCCCAGGATGAGATGAGCCGACATCGAGGTGCCAAACACCGCCGTCGATATGAACTCTTGGGCGGTATCAGCCTGTTATCCCCAGAGTACCTTTTATCCGTTGAGCGATGGCCCTTCCATACAGAACCACCGGATCACTATGTCCTGCTTTCGCATCTGCTCGACTTGTCAGTCTCGCAGTTAAGCACGCTTATGCCATTGCACTATCGTCACGATGTCCGACCGTAACTAGCGTACCTTCGAACTCCTCCGTTACGCTTTGGGAGGAGACCGCCCCAGTCAAACTGCCTACCATGCACTGTCCCCGATCCAGATAATGGACCTAGGTTAGAACCTCAAACACACCAGGGTGGTATTTCAACGTTGGCTCCATGACATCTAGCGACGCCACTTCAAAGCCTCCCACCTATCCTACACAGATCTGTTCAAAGTCCAATACAAAGCTACAGTAAAGGTTCATGGGGTCTTTCCGTCTTTCCGCGGGGAGATTGCATCATCACAAACATTTCAACTTCGCTGAGTCTCAGGAGGAGACAGTGTGGCCATCGTTACGCCATTCGTGCAGGTCGGAACTTACCCGACAAGGAATTTCGCTACCTTAGGACCGTTATAGTTACGGCCGCCGTTTACTGGGACTTCAATCAAGAGCTTGCACCCCATCATTTAATCTTCCAGCACCGGGCAGGCGTCACACCCTATACGTCCACTTTCGTGTTTGCAGAGTGCTGTGTTTTTATTAAACA
>NZ_CAXUQB020000001.1:5092500-5385000 GCF_964253015.1 Acidovorax sp. LjRoot194
GAGGCATACGACGCGTGGAACTGGGAGCAGCGCGTAGAAGAAACATTGCAACGACTGCATCTCGACCCTGACGCCGTCGTTGGCACGCTGTCGGGCGGGACCAAAAAGCGTGTGGCCTTGGCCCAGGCGCTGGTGGCGCGCCCTGATGTGCTGCTGCTGGACGAGCCCACCAACCACTTGGATCTGGACTCGATCGAATGGTTGGAGGAACTGCTGATCGACTTCCCTGGCAGCGTGGTCACGATCACCCATGACCGATCATTCCTGGACCGGGTCGCGACGCGAATCGTGGAGCTGGACCGGGGACAACTGCGCTCCTACCCCGGCAATTTCGCCCAGTACGTGCTTCAGAAGGAAGAGCAGCTGGCCCAGGAGGCTGTGATTTCAGCCAAGGCCGACAAGCTTCTCGCCCAAGAAGAAGTGTGGATACGCAGGGGGGTGGAAGCGCGCCGCACACGCAGCCAGAGCCGCATCAGCCGCCTGGAGCAACTGCGCTCCAAGCGCGAAGCCCGTCGCGATGTCGTGGGCAGCGTGCGCATGGACGTTGCCTCCGGGGGCTCCAACGGCTATCAAGGGAAGATCGTGGCCGAGCTCACGGATGTGAGCAAAGCATTTGGCGACCGGACCATCGTGCGCAACTTCACGGGCACCATCCTGCGCGGCGACAAGGTGGGACTGATCGGCCCCAATGGTGCGGGCAAGACGACCCTTCTCAAGTTGATCCTGGGTGAACTGCAGCCCGACAAGGGCACCATCCGCCAAGGTGCCAACCTGCAGGTCGCATATTTCGATCAAATGCGCCACGCGATCAATCTGGACGCAACGCTGGAGGACTTCATCAGCCCCGGCAGCGAATGGATCGAGATCGGCAATCAGCGCAAGCATGTGAAGAGCTATCTGAGCGACTTTCTGTTCTCTCCTGCGCGCGCGCATTCGCCCGTGCGTTCGCTCTCTGGCGGAGAGCGCAACCGCCTGCTGTTGGCCCGGCTGTTCGCACGCCCAGCCAACGTGCTGGTACTGGACGAGCCCACGAACGACCTGGACATCGACACGCTGGACCTGCTGGAAGAATTGCTGGAGAACTACGACGGCACCGTGTTCCTCGTCAGCCACGACCGGACCTTTTTGGACAACGTGGTCACCAGCACCATCGCATCCGAAGGCGATGGGCTGTGGCGCGAATACGAGGGCGGGGTCCAGGACTGGCTGCTGCAGTCCAAGCGCAGCCGTGCACTGGCCACCGCCACAGCAGCAGCACCGGCAGCCGCATCCAAGGTAGAGAGCGAAAGTTCAGATAAAAATACTGCCTCGCGCGCATCTGGCGACGCTTTGCCGCTATCAAAAAAGAAGCTGAGCTACAAAGAGCAGCGTGAGCTCGAGCAGCTGCCCGCACGTATCGCTGCACTTGAAGCGGAACAAAAAACCCTGCAAGAAGGACTGGCCGATGGCAGCTTGTACAGCACTGACCCTGCCCGCGCAGCCACCATGGGCGCACGCTCCAGTGAAATTGATGACGAGTTGATGGCGGCGCTGGAGCGCTGGACTGCGTTGTCCGCCTGAGGAGCATGAAGAACCCGAGGCGCTGGGCGCCTGGGCGAATCAGCCGGCTATTGGGATTGGGGACCGGCGAAGCGCCTCGGTGCTGAGCCTGGCATTCCAAGCGCCCCCGCCCTCCATCCATCCATCAAATACGATGGTGCAGCCTGTCGGTGGCCCCGCGCAAGCGGCTGATCAGCGCTGGCGCAATCTGCCCCAGTGGCAGCACTTCGTCCGCTGCCCCGTGCGCAATCGCTTCGCGCGGCATGCCGAACACGATGCAGGTCGCTTCGTCCTGCACGTAGTTGTAGCTGCCCGCATCTTTCATTTCCCGCATGGCTGCGGCGCCGTCGTTGCCCATGCCCGTGAGCATGATGCCAAACGCGTTGCGCCCCACCACCGCGGCAGCGGACTTGAACAACACCTCGACCGAGGGTTTGTGGCGGTTCACCGGCGGGCCGTCGTCCACCACAGCCACGTAGTTGGCGCCACTGCGCGCCACATGGAACTGCGTTCCCCCAGGAGCAATGTAGGCGTGGCCAGGCAGGATGCGCTCGCCATTGACCGCCTCTTTAACCGTGATCTGGCACAGGCCGTTCAAGCGCGCGGCAAAGCTGGTGGTGAAGCCGGGCGGCATGTGCTGGGTGATCACAATCGCCGGCGAGTCCGCCGGCATGTGCACCAGGACCTCCTTGATCGCTTCGGTGCCGCCTGTCGACGCGCCGATGCAGATCAGCTTCTCGGTGGACAGACGACCCAGCAGTGCCGACGCGGACGGCGGCGCGGCGGCGGCACTGCCAGCGTGACCGGGAACCGCAGCCTCCCGCACCGGCGCACGGCGCACCTGCGCAACCGCGGCGACGCGGATCTTCTCCACGATCAGCGATGCCAGATCATTGAGCCCGCTGGCCAGGCCGACACGGGGCTTGGCCACAAAGTCGACGGCGCCCAGCTCCAGCGCCTTCATAGTCACTTCGGCTCCGCGCTCCGTCAGCGTCGAGATCATCACCACCGGCATGGGACGCAACCGCATGAGCCGACCCAGAAAATCGATGCCGTCCATGCGGGGCATCTCGACATCCAGCGTAATGACATCGGGGTTGAGCTCGCGAATCATCTCGCGGGCTATCAAGGGGTCATTGGCAGTGCCGATGCACTCCATGTCCCGCTGCCGGTTGATGATCTCGGACAGCAGACTCCGCACCAGTGCCGAATCGTCCACCACGATCACCCGGATTTTCCTGCTCATTCACTCACGCTTTCTTTAAAACAGATCCACAGAACCGCCAGAGGTGGTCTTGGCCACGGTAGCCGCATTGCCCTTCACTTCCTGGGCCACCAGGGCCTCCGGATGGGCGTGGGCCAGCCGCTTGACCATGGCTTTCCCGGTCACGGGAAAGAAGACCACCTTGCGCGGATAGATGTCCAGCACGTCCTCGGAGACGATGGGAATGCGCTCGGTATGCAGGTAATTCAGAACAAAGTTGGTGTTGCGCTCGCCGACGTTCATGGTCGTGAAGTTGTGCATGACCTGCGCACCGCCAAAGATCTTGGCCTGCATGGTCTCGCGCCGGGCACCCTGCTTCATCATTTCGTTGATGAGCAGTTCCATCGCGTACGAGCCGTAGCGCCCCGATGCATCCGCGATATCGCCATCGGGCAGCATGAAGTGGTTCATGCCACCGATGCGCGCCCGGCTGTCCCACAAACATGCGGCGATGCACGAGCCCAGCACCGTCATGATGACCATGCTTTCGTCGGCAACGAAATACTCCCCGGGCAGCACCTTTACTGCGTTGTGCTGAAAGTGATGGTCCAGGTAGAAGAACGACGCTTCGCCCGGCTTGCGGCTGCGCGCCTTGAGGTCCTGCAGCGAAGACTCCCGCGCAGGAGCATTGCCGGGCGAATAGATGTCCGCGCTCAGCGGGGCAATGCGCGGTGCGCGGCGCCGCTCTGCGGAGCCGCTCGCGGCTGCCGCCAGAGAGGGGGATGATCCTGCTTGGATGTTGGTCATGGTGCTAGGTGCGGTGCGACAACATGGACAGGTCAACGGCGCTCGTACACCGTCTTGCCACGCAGCGTAAACAGGTCTCTGGATTCACTGAAATTCTCTGCATGGCCCACAAACAGCATGCCACCGGGCTTGAGCACCCTGTGGATTCGTTCCAGCACACGCCGCTGGGTGGGCGCATCGAAGTAGATCATGACGTTGCGGCAAAAGACCACGTCGAACGGTTCCTTGAACGGCCAGTCGTCGCGGATGAGATTGACGCTCATGAAGTCGATGGCGCGGCGCAGTTCGGGCTTGGCCCGCACCATGCCGGTGTTGCCCGCCTTGCCGCGCAGAAAGAACTTTTGCAGGCGCTCGGGGCTGAGGCCCTTGAGGCCATCCAGCCGGTACACGCCCTGCGCCGCCGTCGCCAGCACCCGCGAGTCGATGTCGCTGGCCGTGAGCTTGAACGAACCGTTGGCCCCCAGCGCTTCGAAAGCGGTCATGACGATGGAATACGGCTCCTCGCCCGTGGACGCAGCATTGCACCAGACTCGCCAGCTGGTGCCCGGCTTGCCCCGCAGGTGCGAGGCAAAGATTTCGAAATGGTGCTGCTCGCGAAAAAAGGCCGTGAGGTTGGTGGTAAGCGCGTTGATGAATTCCTGCCACTCGGGGCCGTCGTGCGTTTCCAGCCAACCCAGGTAGTCATGAAAGCTCGAATGGCCGGTATCCCGCAGCCGCCGCGACAGGCGGCTGTACACCATGGCGTGCTTGCCATCGTGCAGGCTGATGCCCGCGCGTTGATAGATCAAGGCCTGGACGCGCGCGAAGTCGGCATTGGTCCAGACGAACTCACGCCCCTGCGCCAAAGGCCCCGATGGAGCCCCGGCCATGGCGGATTCCGCCCGGGACGCGGGGGATCGGGCTGAAGCAGATGCGCTGGTGGGTTGGGCCATATTGATCATCCGACGGGAAGTTCTGTTCACTCCAAGAGATCTGCAAGCCACAGTGGCGACGCGGCCCACTGCCGCCGTCGCCGGTCCATGCGGGTGTGGCCTATTCGGTGGCCGCCACCAGCCCCATGTCTACGCCGGACATGAGCTTTTCGATATCCAGCAGGATCAGCATGCGCTCACCCACCGAGCCCAGGCCCAGGATGCAGCTGGCATCGATCGCGCTTTCGATATCGGGTGCGGAACGGATGCTTTCAGGCGTCAGCTCCATCACATCGCTCACCGAGTCCACCACGATCCCGACCACCCGGTTGCGCAGGTTCAGGATGATGACCACCGTGAAACTGTTGTAGTCGGCCTGCGCGCAGTTGAACTTGATGCGCATGTCCACGATAGGCACGATGGTGCCGCGCAGATTGACCACACCCTTGATGAAGCTCGGGGCGTTCGCAATGCGTGTCGGGGGCTCGTAGCCCCGGATCTCCTGCACCTTCAGGATATCGATCCCGTACTCTTCCTGATCGAGACGGAACGTGAGGTATTCCCGCGTACCGGTTGGCACCGCTTCTGCTGTCTTTCCAATCACACTCATGGTGCACACTCCTTTTTAAGCCGCGCCGCCCGCTGCAGGCTGGCGCGCTCGAATCGCTTGAAATTAGTGGCGCGCCCTGCGCACCAGACCGCCCGTGTCCAGAATCAGGGCCACCGTGCCGTCGCCCAGAATGGTCGCGCCAGACACGTTGGGCACCTTGCGGTAGTTCGACTCCAGGTTCTTGACCACCACCTGGTGCTGGCCCAGAAGCTCATCCACCAGCAAAGCCACGCGGCTGCCATCGGCCTCCACGACGACCATGATGTTGCTGGACTTGTTGGGGTCGAAGCGCGGTACCTGGAAGATCTTCTCCAGGGCGATCACCGGCATGTACTCGTCGCGCACCTTCACCAGCTGGGAACCTTGCGCCACGGTGCTCACGTCGTCCGAGTTGACCTGGAAGGACTCCACGACCGACGACAGCGGCAGGATGTAGACCTCGTCGCTCACGCCCACCGACATGCCGTCCATGATGGCCAGGGTGAGCGGCAGGCGCACGGAGACCTTCATGCCGTAGCCTTCGGCGGAATCGATCTCGACCGAGCCGTTGAGCGCTGCGATATTGCGCTTGACCACGTCCATGCCCACACCGCGGCCGGACACGTCGGTAACTTCGTCGGCGGTGGAGAAGCCCGGCGCGAAGATCAGCTGCCACACCTCGGCGTCGCTCATCTGCTCGGACACTTCCAGGCCACGCTCCTGGGCTTTCTTCAGGATCTTGTCGCGCGACAGCCCGCGGCCGTCGTCGCGCACCTCGATCACGATCGAGCCGCCCTGGTGGGACGCCGACAGGGTGATGGTCCCGTGCTCCGACTTGCCCTTGGCCAGGCGGTCGGCCGGCATTTCGATACCGTGGTCGCAGCTGTTGCGCACCAGGTGGGTCAGTGGGTCGGTGATCTTCTCGACCAGGCCCTTGTCCAGCTCGGTGGCTTCGCCCAGCGTGACCAGCTCCACCTTCTTGCCCAACTTATTTGCGAGGTCGCGCAGCATGCGCGGGAACCGGCTGAACACGATGGACATGGGGATCATGCGGATCGACATGACCGATTCCTGCAGGTCGCGCGTGTTGCGGTCCAGATCGGCCAGGCCTGCCAGCAGTTGCTGGTAGGCGCCGGCATCCAGGCCACGGCTGTTTTGCGCCAGCATCGCCTGGGTGATGACCAGTTCACCCACCAGGTTGATCAGCTGATCGACCTTCTTGACGTCCACCCGGATGGTGGTGGATTCCATTTGGGCCTGGATGGCGGCTTTGGGCTCGGCAGCCTTGGGAGCCACAGCCTTGGCCTGAGAGGGGGCCTGTGCGGCAGCCTGCGGCGCGTCAGAAGGCGCTCCGGGCGCATCGTTGAAGAAACCGTACGGCGCCTCGCTGCCAGACGGGTCGACAGCGACCAACACTTCCTCGTCGTCTGCCAGAGGCTGAGCGCTGTCTGCTGCTGCCGCTGCATCGCGGATGAGCACCTGTTCCTTGGCCACATGGAAGGCAAACAGGTCCAGCAGGTCGTCGTCGGTGGAGGTGGTTTCCACTGCGAAGAGGCGGGTGTTCGGCTGCGAACTCTCCAGGTCCTGGATCGCGCCCAGGCCTGGAATGTCGCGGAACAACTCCTTGATGGCATCGGCTTGCTGCAAACGCTCCAGCGGGCCGATCTGAATCTGGAGTTTGCGTGCCTGCCCTGCCACGGCTGGCGTTGCGGCCTTGGGCGCAGGTGCAGCTGCTACCGGAGCAGGCGCTGGCGCTGGTGCCGGTGCTGGGGGCGGCGGTGCCGCTGCAGCGGCAGCCTCGCCAGGCACTTGCCCGGCCGCCAGGTCGCTGATACGGCGCACCAGCGATGCGGTGGACACCGCCTCGCCCTGGCCACCTGCCTGGTGGCGGGCGAGCAGACTGCGCGAAGCGTCGGCAGACTCCAGCAACACGTCGACCATCTGAGGAATCGGCTGCAGCTCGTGGCGGCGCAGCTTGTCCAGCAGCGACTCCATCTGGTGCGTCAGCTCCGCCACATCCGAAAAACCGAACGTGGCTGAGCCGCCCTTGATCGAGTGAGCGCAACGGAAGATCCCGTTGAGTTCCTCGTCATTGGCATTGACCAGGTCCAGATTGAGGAGCATGTGCTCCATCTGGTCGAGGTTCTCGCCGGCCTCTTCAAAGAAGATCTGGTAGAACTGGCTCAGGTCGAAGTCAGCGCCCCCGCCCGATCCTTCTTGGTAGGTATCCGCCATCGTAGGCTCCTGCTGTGTACTGGGTAGTCCGGGCCGACTGGGCTCAGCGGATCACTTTTTGGATGACTTCGATCAGGCGATTGGGGTCGAACGGCTTGACCAGCCAGCCCGTTGCGCCTGCGGTGCGTCCTGCCTGCTTCATCTGGTCGCTGGACTCGGTGGTCAGGATCAGAATGGGAATGGTCTTGAACTTGGGGTTCTCGCGCAGTTTGCGGGTCAGGCCGATCCCGTCGAGCCGCGGCATGTTCTGGTCGGCCAGCACGAGATCGATATCGTGACTCTCGGCCTTCTCCAGGGCATCCTGCCCATCCACCGCCTCCACAACGTGATAGCCGGCGCCCGTCAGGGTGAACGACACCATTTTCCGCATGGAGGGTGAATCATCTACGGCAAGGATCGATTGCATGTATGGCTCCAACTGACTTGAATATATAGGTTAACCAGCGGTGTAAAGGTCAGAACAGGTCCACCGAACCTGCATCCATCTCGCTCTGAGTGACCGGGTTCGGGCGGTCTGGCGCCATTTCGGCGAAAGGCGCGGCCTCTTCCCCATCCTCGTGTCCCATGGCCTCCGAGGCCAGCCGGAAAGCGCATCCCTGCAGAACCTTGGTGGTGTGCCAGATCAATTGGGACGCCATGTCCTGGAACTGGAGCTCGGTCACGGCGTTGCGCAGCGCAGCCCGCGCCGCCACCAGTTCCGGGGAATGGGCCACGGTCTCATCGGTCAGCACCGCATTGGCCTCGCCAAAGCGTTCCATGAGGTTGTCGGTGGCATGGCTCAGCAGTCCCTCCAGCCGATGGAGGTCGTGCATGACAACCAGCAGGGAGTCTTGCAACTCTGCCGCCACCATGACGGGAACCTGGACAGCAGGTCCTCCAGAGGTTGTTAGCGTAGATTGCATCGTTTCTCCATCGCAGCACGCAGCAGCACAGCACGCAAAAAACACAGGACTACGATACACGCACAACAGCCAAAACCGGTGCACGCACCGCGGCGTTATCGCCCATTGGACGCGTACGCTGAAACCGCCCCAACCGGACAAACACCCTTGTTTGTTCCAATTTGTATCCTATGATAGCGCCCCTATGGTCACCATAGCATCAGACCAGACCCTGAACATCCTGCATCTTGAAGATTCACTGACAGATCACGACCTGACTGCCAGGATATTGCGGCGATCCGGCCTTCAATGCCACCTCCAGAGGGTGGATTCGCTTCCCGAATTTCAAAAGCTCACCGATCAGCAGTCTTTTGACGTCATCCTGGCGGATTACCGACTGCCAGGCTTCACCGCACTGGACGCCTGGTCACATGTGGCGCAAAAGCCGCAACATCCCCCCTTCGTGCTGCTTTCAGGGGCTATTGGCGAAGCGGCAGCGGTGGATGCGATGCGCCTGGGGATCGCCGACTACCTGCTCAAAGATGACCTCCAGCGGCTTCCGCACGTGATTGCACGCGCGATCGAGGTGCACGAGGCCCGCCGGGCGCGCGAGCAGGCCGTGGCGGACCTGGCCGCATCGGAGCGCAGGCTCGCAGACCTGACCGAACACCTGCAGCTGTCGATCGAGCAGGAGCGCGCATCGATAGCCCGCGAGATCCACGACGACATCGGCGGCGCGCTGACCGCGGTGCGATTTGATGTGGCGTGGATCGGACGCCACAGCTCGGACCCGGCCATGCAGGAGCACGCCCAGTCCGCCACCGACATGCTCCAGCACGCCATTGGCGCCAGCCAGCGCATCATGATGAACCTGCGCCCTCCCATCCTCGAGCAGGGTCTGGTGGCTGCCGTGCAGTGGCTGGCCGCCGGTTTCGAACGCCGCACGGGCGTTCCGGCCCGGGTGGTCAGCAGCAGCGAGACCGTGCACACGCCCCCGGAGGTCCAGCTGGTGGCCTACCGCACCGCACAAGAGGCGCTGACCAACATTTCCAAGCATGCCCAGCCCCGCAAGGTGGACATCGACCTGTCTGACAGGGAGGGAGTGTTGACCCTGGAAGTGACCGATGACGGCAAAGGTATCGACGCTCAAATGCTCGACAAGCCCAAGGCTTTCGGCCTCAAGGGCCTGCACGAGCGTGCCCGGACCGTCGGGGGATGGCTGGATATCAGCAGCCGGCCGGGCCACGGAACCTCCGTGATCCTGTCCATACCGCTAACATCACAGGCCATACCACCCGATTCTGGAGATGCTCAGTGATTCATGTGGTCCTGTGCGATGACCATGCCGTGCTGCGGCGTGGGATTCGCGACACACTGGCCGATGCGCCGGACATCGAGGTCACGGGCGAAGCCGGGGGGTATTCCGAGCTCCGGGACGTGCTGCGCACCGCCACCTGCGACGTGCTGCTGCTCGACCTGAACATGCCGGGCCGCAGCGGCCTGGAAGTGCTCACCAGCCTGCGCGAGACCCACTCGGCCATCAAGGTCCTGGTGGTGTCGATGTACCCCGAAGACCAGTACGCCCTGCGCTGCCTCAAAGCCGGGGCCCAGGGCTATGCCAACAAGGCCGGCGACCCGGTCGAATTGATTGCGGCCGTGCGCACCGTGATGCAGGGCCGCAAGTACCTCACGGCGGAGGTGGCGCAGATGCTGGCCGACAGCTTGGCGCAGCCGACTCCGGAGCTGCCTCACACCACGCTGTCAGAACGGGAGCTGCAGACCCTGGTCAAGATCGCCTCCGGCAGGCGCCTGTCGGACATCGCCGAAGAGCTGATGCTGAGCCCCAAGACCGTGAGCGTCTATCGCTCCCGGGTGCTCGAAAAACTCAAGCTCTCCAACAACGCGGAACTGACGGTCTACGCCATCCGCAACGGTTTGGTGTAGCGCGCCACGGTGCCGCCTACCTGGCGAAAAGATCCACCGCCTTTTGCATCAGCGCCAGCACGGGTTGCTCCAGCAGGGGCAGTGTCGCCGCAATGCCCAGCATGCCCACCGTCAGCGTGACGGGAAACCCCACCGAGTAGATGTTCATCTGCGGTGCGACCCGCGAAATGATGCCCAGGGTCAGGTTGACGAAGAGCAGCAGCGCAATCATGGGCAGCGCAATCCACAGCGCACTCGAGAACAGCGCTGAGCCCATCTCGTGCAGCCGCATCTGGCCCAATGCCTGCATGAAGTTGCCGTTGACCGGAAACCGCTCGAAGCTCTTCACCACGGCCATGAGAATCAACAGATGCCCGTTGATCACCACGAACAGCAGCAAGGACATGTGTCCAAAGAAGCGCGCGACCGCGCTGATCTGCGTGTTGGACGACGGATCGAAGAACGACGCGAAGTTGAGCCCCATCTGCAAACCAATGAGTTCGCCCGCCAGCTCCACGGCGGCAAACACCAGCCGCACCGCAAAGCCGATGGCGAGCCCCACGATCACCTGCTGGGCCACTGCCGCCATCGCTTCGCGCCCATTGACGCTGATGACCGGCTGCTCACCCAGCACGCCTTGCGCGCACACGGCCACCAGAAACGCCAGGCCGACCTTCACCCGCATCGGGATGACGCGCATGGAGAACACGGGCGCCACCGTAAACACCGCCAACACCCGCAGAAAAGGCCACAGGATGGGCGACAGCCACGCCATCAACTGGGCTTCCGAGAAAGTGATCACGCGCGGTCCTCAGCGGGGCAAAACAGGCAGGGCCAGACAACCGTCGCCGGGTGGGGACGGCAGATGCGTTGCCTAGCCGATCATCGACGGAATGGACTCGATCGTCCGGCGGATGAAATCCACCAGCGTGCTGATCATCCAGGGGCCAGCGATGGCAAACACCACCATGGCAGCGATCAGCTTGGGCACGAATGCCAGCGTGGCTTCATGGATTTGCGTGACGGCCTGGAAGATGCTCACGACCAGGCCGACAGCCATCACCACGCCCAGCACGGGCATGGAGATCATCAGCAGCAGCGTCAGGGCATCGCGCCCGATGGTCAGCACCATTTGCGAGGTCATTGCGGGCTCCTTCAGGGTACGAAGCTGGCTGCGAGCGAGCCGATCAGCAGGTTCCAGCCGTCGGCCAGCACAAACAGCATGAGCTTGAACGGCAACGCCACCAGCACCGGCGACAGCATCATCATGCCCAGCGACATCAGGATGCTGGACACCACCATGTCAATCACCAGAAACGGGATGAAGATCATGAAGCCGATCTGAAACGCCGACTTCAATTCACTGGTGACGAAGGCCGGCACCAGCACGCGCAGTGGCGCCGTCTCGGCAGTGACCTTCGGGTCCAGGCGGGCCAGACGGGAGAACAGCGCAAAGTCCGACTGCCGGGTCTGCTTGAGCATGAAGCTGCGCATCGGCGCCTCGGCCTTCTCCAGGGCCTGATCGAACGTGATCGCATTGGTGGTGTACGGCACATACGCGTCCTGGTACACCCGGTCCAGCGTCGGCCCCATCACAAAGAACGTGAGAAACAACGACAGCCCGATGATGACCTGGTTGGGCGGCGCCGACTGCGTGCCCAGCGCCTGCCGCAGCAACGACAGCACGATCACGATGCGCGTGAAGCCGGTCATCATGAGGAGCACGGCGGGCAAAAAGGACAGGGCCGTGAAGAAGAGCAGTGTCTGGATGGGCACCGAGTAGTTGGTGCCACCAGGGCCGCTGCCCACCACCAGAGGCAATGACCCACCCGCAGCCTGCGCAAACGCCGGAGCTTGCAGCGCAAGGCCCAGAGCCGCCAGCGCTCCCCAGGCCGCCAGGCGGCGCACAGAGCGCCCTTCAACCATTGGACGGCTTTCCTGCACCAGCCACGGCGATAGCCACTTCCTGTGCGAATGAAGGCTCAGCGCGTGCGCTGCCCACCACCGGAGCGGCACCCACCGCGGGGGCGCCCAGGCCCGTGGCTGCGGGAGCGGTCGGCAACACATGCAGGCAGCTCACGTTCTGAGCCGTCACCCCCAACACCAGCCAGGTGCGCGCATGCTCGGGTCCGACCTCTACCGTCACCACCCGCTGCTGCGGACCGACCGCCACCACCGACAACACGCGCGACGCGGTGCCTGCGGCCATCGAGCTGGCGGCATGCCGCTGCTGCAAACGCTTGATCAGCCACGGCAGGCAGGCCATGGCGCCCACGAAGAGCACCACCACCAGCAAGGTCTGGGTCATGCCGCTGCTATCCACGGCTGACACGGCGCAAGCGCTCCGAAGGCGTCACCACATCGGTCAGGCGGATACCGAACTTGTCGTTCACCACCACCACCTCGCCCTGGGCGATGAGATAACCGTTCACCAGCACATCCATGGGCTCGCCGGCCAGCGCATCGAGCTCGACGACCGAGCCCTGCGCCAGTTGCAGGATGTACTTGATGGGCACCTTGGTGCGGCCCAACTCCACCGACAGCTGCACCGGAATGTCCAGCACCATGTTGATGTCGTTGATGGTGTCGCCACCACCGCCCGCACCGGAGAAAGGCCGCACGGGCTCGCCCGACAAAGGCCCGCCCTGCTCGCCATCGGCGGGCTTGCCGTCCGTGCTTTTTTGCTCTTCCAGCGCCTCGGCCCAACCCGCAAACGGATCTTCCGCGGCAGCGTCCTTGTTGTCTTCTTCAGTTGCCATCTTTTTCTCCCAGCCAGCTCATGTCCGAATTGCGCAGGCACTCTTCAATGCGAATGGCGTACTTGGAATTGTGGGTTCCGTACTGGCATTCAAAAATTGGAACTCCGCCGATCGACGCGCGGATGCGCGGCTCACGGTCCAGTTCTATGAAATCTCCCGGCTTCATGGCCAGCAGCTGCTCCACCGTGGCATCGGCCTTCGCAAGCTCTGCCACCAGCGTCACCTCGGCCGCCTGGATCTCGCGCGTCAGCACCCGCACCCAGCGGCGGTCCACCTCGATGGAGTCGCCCTGCGTGGAGGAGTACAGCACATCGCGGATAGGCTCCAGCGTGGCGTACGGCATACAGATGTGGATCGCACCGGAGAGGTCGCCGATTTCCAGCTGGAACGCCGTCGACACCACGATTTCGCTGGGGGTGGCGATGTTGGCGAACTGTGGCTGCATTTCCGAGCGCTGGTACTCCAGCTCCAGCGGGTAGATCCCCTGCCAGGCCTTCTTGTACTCCGTGCAGATCACCTCCACCAGGCGGTTGATGACCCGCTGCTCGGTGGGCGAAAAATCACGGCCTTCGATCCGCGTCTGGAACTTGCCCACGCCGCCATACAGCGTGTCGATGATGCCGAACACCAGCGACGGCTCGCACACGATCAGCCCGCTGCCGCGCAGCGGGCGGATGGCCACGATGTTGAAATTGGTAGGCACCGCCAGTTCGCGCAGGAAGGCGCTGTACCGCTGCACCGACACCGTGCCCACCGAAATCTCGGGGCTTCGGCGGATGAAGTTGAACAAACCGATGCGGAAGTTGCGCGCAAACCGCTCGTTGACGATTTCCATCGTCGGCATGCGGCCGCGGACGATGCGCTCCTGGCTGGAGATGTCGTAGTTGCGGACCGAGCCCGCCTCGGCCACTTCCTCGACCGACTTCTGGCTTTCGCCCGTGACCCCTTCCAGAAGGGCATCGACCTCTTCCTGCGAAAGAAACGAATCACTCATGACTGGTCCTTGCCCGGGTCATTGGATGATGAAGTTGGAGAAAAGCACGCGGCGCACGGGGTTGCGCGGTTCCGCGCGGCGGCGCGCGGGGCGGTCGTCTTCATCATCGGCAGACTCTTTCTCGCGGGCGCGCTCGCGCTCACGTTCACGCTCTGAGGGCACCGAGTAGCCCAGGGGGCGCGAGACTTCGCGCAACACATCGGTGGCCAGCTTTTCCTTGCCCTCGCGCTGCAGCAGCTCGGCAGACGTGCGCTGCGACACCAGCATCAGGATGCCGCTGCGGATGGACGGAAGGTACTGCTTGACCTGCTCGGCCGTCTTCGCATCTTCCACTTCCAGGGTGATGCCGATCTGGGCGAACCGGTCGCCGCCAGGATCGGCCAGGTTGACCACCATGTTCTCCAGCGGCAAAAACGTGGGCGCGACCTTTGGGGTCTCTTTTTCCTTGTGCGCCACTTTTTCACCGCCGTCCTCTGCATCGGCGTGCGAGCGGCTGGAGATGAACCACGCCGCAGCACCGCCACCGATCACCAGCACAGCCACGGCTGCAATGATGATGATGAGCATCTTCTTGCTTTTGGCCGGAGGTGCTGCTGCAGGAGTATTGGCTGACACGATGCGGATTCCTTGCGGTAGTGAGCAAGCCGCGCCTGCGCCATCAGGGGGCGGGCAAAGCTGGAAGGCCCATTATTGGACGAAGAGGCAGCCCATAATAGCCAGAATAAAAGCCATAAACCATGGCATTCGGCCCGCTCGACCTGCCCTGGGGCTCAGACTGTGCGTGGCACCCTGCCTAGGCCCGGCCCCGCACGCCCCGGGTAGCGTTACACGAAGACATCGACCGCACGGTCCGGTGAGCCGCCGCTGCGCTGCAGCGACGCGGTACCCACCGGCGCTGTCGCCACCACCTGCGCCTGGCGGGTGCCGCCGCCGTCGCGCTGACGCGGCTGCTCGCCGGAGCCTGTGCCCTGGCCGGCAGACGTACCCACGGACATGCCCGACAACACCAGCCCCTCGCTGCGCAGCAACTCGCTCAACTGCGCCATGCTGCGGTCCAGCATGTCTCGCGTTTGCGCCTGGTCGCTGCGGAAGGACACATGGGCTTCGTTGCCCGAGAGCGTCACCGACACCTCCACGGGCTGCCCGTCACGGTTGAGCGTGAGTTCGGCGTTCTGGGTCTTCTGGTGGACCCAGTAAGCCACCTGGTCTGCCACCTGCTCTTCCACCCCGGCCTGGGCCGGGTCGGTGAACACGGACCCATCCACATTGCCGGCCTCTTGCGGGGCACTGGCCGACAGGCCGTCGGACCACGCTGCTGCACCCTGCTGGCCATCGCCCGAGCGGCCGCCCGAAGACTCTCCGCCGCGGGCCGATGCCGTCGCTGCCAGCAAGCCGTCGACCGCCGGCGCGCCCGACTCCATGGCCGACATCCCCGGCACGCCGGAGAAGGAACGCTCACCCGCGCCGCCACCGGCCGTGCGCGGCTCGCCCATCGCCTGGAAGCTTGCGCCCACCGTTGGCGTGAAAGCCTGCAGCGTCGACTGCAGCTTGCCGCTGTCTCCCGCCGCCGTCCGGCCGCCGAGGGCCTCCAGCGAATCGGCTTTCTGCGCCAGTGCATTGCTCTGCAGACGTGAGAACGCACGTCCGAAGCCTTGCCCCACTGCAGGTTGCGGGCCGCCTTTGAGGTCGCCAGAGGTATCGAGCATCGCGGTCTCGGCCACAAGGCCTTGAGGCATGCCGTCCACGCCCACCAGCGCGCTGTTCAGTGCGCTGGCGCGCCCTCCACCGCCCAGGACCCCGTCTTGCGCAAGCGTTGCTGTATCGACGCCAGAAAGTCCCGGGGCCGATGGCGCCAGCAGCCCCTGCCACGCAGCCATCGCGGCGGCATCTGCGGCATCCTTGCCCGCGTCAGGCAGCAAGGCCACCGTGGCATCCTGCTCAGCACTCCCCAAGTCGAGCGGCGCACCGTCCAACGGTGAAGATCCGTCCCCCAGCGCTGCCAGCAGCGCAAGGAATCCGCCCGAACCCGCAGCGTCGGCGGTATCGGTCGCTGGTGCGGAAGAACGGGACCGTGCAGCGTGGGCCGGCTGCGTTCCCTGTGAAGAAGAAATTTTTGTCTGTTCCATAGTGCTTACTCCTGGCCCACCGAGTTGCGGCTCACATTGCTGTACTGCAACGAGGCTCGCTCATCGGTTTGTTTCTGTTCTCGTCGTGTCTGCACCAGCTCCAGGTCATGGCGGCGCTTGTCGATGACCTTGCGCAGGCTGGCGAGCCGCAGTTCGGCCTCCAGCAAGGCGCGCCGGGCGGTCTCGACCCGGCCGGCATGGTCGCCCACCACGCCCGTCTGCATGCCGGCGGCGTGGCCGAGGCGGTCCATGAACTGGTAGTGGTGGTACATCACCTCGGGCTGCATGGCCGTGTCGGCCTTCATGCCCCAGCGTGCCTCGGTCTCGCGGGCGTAGTCTTCCAGCTGGTCCAGCTGCGCACGTGCAGCCTGTTGCGCAGCCAGGGTGTCCTGCAGCACCTGGCGGGCTGCGTCACGCTTGCGCTCGGCGACGTCGATCGCGATGGCGAGGGAGTTGAGGTTGGACATGGCGGATTACGGGATATGACGCCGGGGCGGTCAACGGTCCAGCACCGAAGCCATGCCGGCGATGCTGTCGTCCATCGAGGCTGCCTCGAACATGTCCTGCTGCAGAAAAGCCGCCATCTCCGGCTGCAGGCGGATGGCCTCGTCCAGCGCCGGGTCCGAACCGCTCATGTAGGCACCCACCTGCACCAGGTCGCGGCTCTTCTGGTAGCGCGAATACACCGCCCGAAAGCGCCGCGCCAGGTCGAAGTGGCCGCGCGACACGACGTTGTGCATCACCCGCGATGCGGACTGCTCAATGTCGATGGCGGGGAAATGCCCCGTTTCGGCCAGCGCGCGCGACAGCACGATGTGGCCGTCCAGAATGGCACGGGCCGCATCGGCGATCGGGTCCTGCTGGTCGTCCCCTTCCGACAGCACGGTGTAGAAGGCCGTGATCGAGCCCACGCCGTGCAGGCCGTTGCCGCTGCGTTCCACCAGCTGCGGCAGCTTGGCAAAGCACGATGGCGGGTAACCCTTAGTAGCGGGCGGCTCGCCAATGGCCAGCGCAATCTCGCGCTGGGCCATGGCGTAGCGCGTGAGCGAATCCATGAGCAGCAGCACATGCTTGCCCTTGTCGCGAAAGTGCTCGGCCACCGCCGTGGCATAGGCCGCGCCCTGCATGCGCAGCAGCGGCGGCGCATCTGCCGGGGCTGCCACCACCACCGAACGGGCCCGGCCTTCTTCGCCCAGGATGTCCTCGACGAATTCCTTGACTTCGCGCCCCCGCTCGCCGATCAGCCCCACCACGATCACGTCGGCGCGGGTGTAGCGGGCCATCATGCCCAGCAGCACGCTCTTGCCCACGCCCGAGCCGGCAAACAGCCCCAGGCGCTGGCCGCGCCCCACGGTCAGCAGCGCGTTGATGGCGCGCACGCCGGTGTCCAGCGACTCGCGCACGGGGTCGCGGTCCATCGCGTTGATCTGGCGGCGGCCCATGGGCTCAGCCACCACGTCCTGCACGGGCCCGCCGTGGTCCAGTGGCAAACCTTGCGAATCCACCACGCGCCCGAGCAGGCCCTCGCCCATCGGCAGGCGCAGGACGCCGGCGCGCTGGATGGCCCGGGCAGGCTCGCCCAGGCGCGGAATCGGTATGTACGGTGCTGCAGGCACCACGCTCGCGCCGCTGGAGAGCCCATGGATATCGCCCGCAGGCATCAAGAACGCGCGGTCGGCAGAAAAGCCCACCACCTCGGCCAGCACAGGCTCGGCCCCCGGCATCTGCACCATGCACTGCGACCCCACCGGCACGCGGATGCCCACGGCCTCCAGCACCAGGCCGGTCAGCCGCGTCAGCGTGCCGCGGGTTTCCAGGGGCGCTGGCTCGGCCACGCGCTCGCGCGCATCGTCGATGAAACGCGTCCAGTCAGAGGGCGATTCAACGGTCATCGCCGCCGTCCTCTTCCTGCCAGGGCGACTGCAGGCCCAGCGCCGCAATGGCGCGCTGCCAGCGTTTGTCCAGGCTGCCGTCCACCACCGTGCCTGCCGACTCCACCAGGCAGCCACCCGGCGCCACAGCGGCGTCTGCCACCCACTGAACGCCAGGCCCATCCATCTCTGCGCGCAGCGGCTGCGCCAGGGATTCCATGTCGGCAGGGTTCAGCCGGACCATGGCGGGCCGGCCTTCGGCAACCAGCATGTTGACGGCTTCGCGCACCACCGGCTGCAGCGTGTTCGGGTTGACCGACAGCTCCTGGCGCACCACCTGGCGTGCAATGTCGCAGGCCAGCTCCAGCAGTTGCTGCGCCATCACCTGCTGCATGTCGATCAGGCTTGCATCGAAGGTCTGCATCGTGGCCTGCAGCCGCTGCGCGGCGTCTGCACCCTGCTGGGCGATGTAGTCGTCCATGCGCCGCTGCCACTCCAGACCAGTTTCGGCCTGGCCCTGGGCAAAACCTTCGGCGTAGGCATCGTCGCAGGCCTGTTGAACCAGCGCTTGCTGGGCCGCTTCGTCCACTTCGGGGGGGAGTTCAGGGACCGCCTCGGCGGGCTCGGGCTCGACCAGGTCGGAGCCATCCACAGCGCCGAACTTCCATTGGACGAAGTCGCCCACCTCTTCGCTGGGGATGAAGCGGGAGTACGAGCGGCTAGACGAATGCATCATCACCACCGCCTCCGATCACGATCTGGCCTTCGTCGGACAGGCGACGCACGGTCTTCAGGATTTCCTTTTGCTGCGCCTCGACCTCGGACAGGCGCATCGGGCCGCGCGACTCCAGGTCTTCGCGCATGGCCTCGGACGCACGGGACGACATGTTGGACAGAAACTTCTCGCGCAGCTCGGGCACTGCGCCCTTGAGCGCCACGATGAGCGTCTCGGACGCCACTTCCTTGAGCACCGTCTGGATCGCCTTGTCGTCGAGCTTGAGCACGTCGTCGAACACGAACATCTTGTCCATGATCTTCTGGGCGAGGTCCGGGTCGTAGCCGCGGATCGACTCCAGCACCACGGCATCCATGTTGCCGCCCAGCAGGTTGATGATCTCGGCCGCGGCCTTGACGCCGCCCAGCGAGCTCTTGCGGATCTTGTCGCCGCCGGCCAGCACCTTGAACAGCACCTCGTTGAGGTCCTTGAGCGCCGTGGGCTGGATGCCCTCCAGCGTGGCCACGCGCAGCAGGATTTCGCTGCGCTGACGGTCCGTGAGGTGCATGAGGATGCCGGATGCCTGGTCGCTGTCGAGGTGCACCAGGATGGCCGCCACGATCTGCGGATGCTCGTTGCGCAGCAACTCGGCAACAGACAGCGGGTCCATCCATTTCAGGCTTTCGATGCCCGAAACATCTCCGCCCTGCAGGATACGGTCGATCAGCAGGCCCGCCTTGTCGTCGCCCAGCGCGCGCTTGAGCACGGCCCGCACATAGTTGCCGGTGTCGGACACCAGCAGGCTCTGCGCAGACGCGGCGTTGGAAAACTTGTTGATGACCTGGTCGACCTTCTCGCGCGACACCGACCGCATGCGGGCGATGGTCTCGCCCAGCTTTTGCACTTCCTTGGGCGAGAAGTGCTTGAAAACCTCGGCAGCCTCTTCTTCGCCGAGGGACATCAGCATGATGGCGGCGTCGTTGAGTCCTTGCTCGTCCATGGTGGTCGTCCGGAATAGGTAGTTTTAGGCAGGGTCGCCGTTGAGCCAGGACTTCAGGATGTTGGCAACGGCCACAGGATTTTCCTTGGCCAGCACACGGGCATCGTCCAGGCGCAGCTGCTCGGGCGTCGCAGGGAGCACCTCGTCCTTCTTGTTGGGCGCAGGCAGTGCGGCCCGCTCGGGGGTTTCCGACTCCAGGGCATCGAGCTGGGCACCCGCCGCGGTGACGGGCTGCGGCTTGGCGGAAGCGCCGCCCTTCAGGGCAGGCCGCACCAGACCCAGCAGCACGAGGGCTGCGAACAGCACCGCACCCACCGGCCAGGCAAAGGTCTTGGCCAGGTCCATCACCTCCGGCTGCTTCCACAGCGGCACGTCGTTCGAGGGGGTGGCATCGACCTGGAACGGAGTGTTCATGAGGTTGACCGAGTCCCCGCGCTCCTTGTTGAAGCCGATGGTCTCGCGCACCAGCGCCGTCATCTGCTCCAACTGCTCGGGCGTCAGCGCCTTGGTGATGGGCTTGCCCTTGTCTTCGCCCGTCTGGTAGTTCACCACCACGGCGGCGCTCAGGCGCTTGACGTTGCCGGTGCTCCCACGGGTGACGCGCACGGTCTTGTCCACCTCGAAGTTCGTGGTCGACTCGCGCTTGCTGGTCTGCTCTTCGGTGCCCTGCTGGCTGTTGCCGGCTGTGGGTGCGGGGTTGGCGCCATTGACAGGGGCCGTGGTCGGGGCCGGGGGCTGGTTCGACACGGCACCGGGCACGCCCGTGGCGGTCTTGTTCGCGCTGCCCTTGCTCTCGAGCACCTGCTGGCTGCGGATGGCGGTGGAGTCCGGGGTCTGGTTGGGGCGGAATTGTTCCGACGTGGACTCGGTCTGCGTGAAGTCCACCTCGGCCGTGACCTGGGCCTTCACGTTGTTGCGGCCCACCACGGGCTCCAGGATGTCCATGATGCGGCGGGTGTACTGCTGCTCCAGCTGCTGCACGTGCAGCAGGTGCTGCGCGTTCACTTCGGTACCGGTGCCGCCGTCGGGCGACTGCGACAGCAGCTTGCCGGTGTCGTCGAGCACGCTCACGGCGGAGGGCGACAGCTCGGGCACGCTGGACGCCACCAGGTGCACGATGCCCGCCAGTTGCGCGCGGTCCAGGATGCGGCCGGGGTGCAGGCTGACCAGCACGGACGCCGATGGCTTTTGCTGCTCGCGGAAGAAACCATTCTGATTGGGCAGCGCCAGATGCACGCGGGCACCCTGCACCGACGACAAGGCCTGGATGGAACGGGTCAGTTCGCCCTCCAGCCCGCGCTGGAAGTTCAGGCGTTCCTGGAACTGGGTCATGCCGAACTTGCTGGACTCCATGAGCTCGAAGCCCGTCACCGAGCCCTTGGGCAGGCCCTGGGTGGCCAGGCGCAGGCGCACGTCGTGCACACGGTCGGAGGGAATCAGGATGGCGCCGCCGCCATCCGCGTACTTGTAGGGCACGTTCATCTGCGACAGCTGGGCGACGATGGCGCCGCCATCCTTGTCGCTCAGGTTGGCAAACAGCACGCGGTAGTCAGGCTGGCGACCGAGCACGATCGCCGCGATGGCCGCCACCACCAGCAGCGCCACACCCACACCCAGCCGCATGCGCTTGGCTCTGTCCAGGGTGGACAGCCGCTGCAGCAAGTTCGGGCTGGCGGGGGAATTGAGGGGTATTTCAGCAACTGCAGACATCTTGCGTTCCAGTAAGGAAGGCCCGACGAGGGACCAAAGCGTGGGGTCGATTATTCGGTCCCGCCTCCAAAATGTTCGCTGAATAAGCCGCCCGTTTGGCCATCAATTCAAAGCGATGGGTCCCGGCGCGATGGCTAGGATACGCAGCATACCCCTATTCCCCACGGAACCACAGCCATGGACCTTCGCATCTCCAGCTCTACCGCCCCCCTGACGGGCGCAGGCGTGGCGCGCCGTGCTGCAGCGCCGCAAAACGACGCCAACGACGTGGGGTTCTCCGGTGCCCTCAAGGGCGCGCTGCAGTCCGTCAGCGCCGCACAGAACAAATCGTCCAACCTGCAGACCGAAGTGCAGATGGAAAACCCCTCCGTCAGCCTGGAAGAGACCATGGTCGCCATCCAGAAGGCGCAGATCGGCTTCCAGGCCACGCTGCATGTGCGCAACCGGATGGTGCAGGCGTATACCGACATCATGAACATGCAGGTATAGCAGGGGCACGCCCCTGAGGCGCTGCGCGCCTTCCCCTCGCTCTCACAGCGCTGCGCGCTGTGGGCAAGGGGACGATGCCCTCGCTGCGGGGCGGCCCTTGCTGGGCATCTCTCGCCTGGGGCGCGCCGGTATCGAACCGTGGGGGCCTACTCCTGA
This sequence comes from Acidovorax sp. LjRoot194, assembly GCF_964253015.1. NCBI lineage: Bacteria > Pseudomonadati > Pseudomonadota > Betaproteobacteria > Burkholderiales > Comamonadaceae > Acidovorax > Acidovorax sp. LjRoot194. Next base: position 5,114,410 of record NZ_CAXUQB020000001.1, read on the forward strand.
TTTCGTAGCTGCTTGCGCTGGTTGGATAAGCGCTGCGGTCACTTTTTACCTCCCAAAATACACGCCACGCTCTTGGTATCGGGGACTTCGTTGCCCGTGGAGCCTTCGCGCCAGGAGTCAGGAGCCAATCGCTCTTAATTTGATAGCTGCTTGCGCTTGATAGACAAGCGGTAGCACCCTATTTGGCCCATGAAAAAGCCGACCTCGTAGGGTCGGCTTTGTCTTGGACGTCAGCGCAGGGCTCAGTGCATCATCTGCGGCTGGCCTTCGAACAGGTGTTCGAACTGGGCCAGCCAGGGTTCTGCCAGGCAGCGGATCTGGGCATCGTTGCGCAGGATGCGCTGCATGATGCGGCTCTTTTCGCGGCGGTGTTCGGGGAGCAGCTCGTGCTCTTGCGACTTGAAGCGCAGTTGCTCGATCAGCACAGCGCAGGCGCCTTCGTAGCGCACCACGCCATCCCAGTCCTTGAGCCTGGCGGCTTCCAGCATCTTGGCGCTGCTGTCTTCAATCGCCTTGTAGTAATCAATCAGCATGTGGGACATGACTCAAGCCTCCACCAGCACAGGCTGGCCAGCGGCAGAAGAATAGGCAGATGGCGCGTTGGTGGCGCCGGTTTTCTTGATCTCGTTCCAGCCCTGGGCCACGGGTTCGATCAAACGCATCACTTCCAGCATGATGGCGTCGTCGTTGCGGGCATTGGCCAGAATCAGGCGGCGCATGCAGTAGTCATACAGCGCACCGAGGTTTTCGGCCAGTTCGCCGCCGTCCACCTTGTCGAGCGACGTGCTCAAACCCTCTTCGAGGATGCGAACGGCCTTGCCGATGGCGTTGACCTTGCCCAGCACATCGCCGCGGGCCAGGGACCCGCGCGCGGTGGCGATGGAGTTGAGGACACCTTCATACAGCAGGCTGACCAGCTGGTGCTGGTCCATCGTGTGCATGCTGGTTTCCACATTGATGCGCTGATAAGCGTTGGCTGCACGAGGGCTGTAGGCGCTGAACATGCTGGCAATCCTTCCGAGGTATTACTTAAGTTATCGGCCTGCGCCAGAAAAACTGAAGCCTCTTTAACCCGTCGATTTGTTCCAGGCGGCCACCTGCTGCGAGATATAGGTGTTCAGGCCGTTCAAGCTGCTCAGCTGGGTATCGAGCGCGTTGTAGCGCCGCGTGATCCGCTTCTCGAATGAGTCGACTTTCTCCGCCACGCGGGTCTGGTCCTGCGAATTGCGCTTGAGGTTCAGCTGCAGCGTGTCGTCCTTGGATTTGAAGAAACCATCGTTGGACAGCAGGTTGGTGGTCAGGGCCTTCAACTGCACGGCGATGCCATCGGCCTTGCCGCCGCCGGTGCTGCGAAACAGGTCCTTCACGTCGTCCGGCTTTTCGGTCAACGCCTTGTTCAGCTTGGCGGTGTCCACCGCCAGATTGCCGCCCAGCTGCTGGGTGATGCCCACATCGGCCAGGCGCTGGAAGGCGCCGCCACCCGAGGTGACGGACTGGATCGCATTGCGCAGCGAGTTCTGCAGCGCCACCGCGGTCGAGTCGCCTTGCAGCAAACCGGCCGACTTGGTCTTGGCGTCGTACTTGGTCGCGTCCTGCAGTAGTTCGTTGATGGCGTTGTAGGCCTTCACGAACCCGTCGATGTTCGACTGGATCGCAGACTGGTCCTTGCCCACCGCGATCTCGATCGGTGCGGTGGTGACCTGCTCGGCCTTGAAGGTCACGCCGGACACGGTGGATGCAAACGTGTTCGTCGCGGACGACACGGCAATGCCGTTCACGGTCGCCTTGGCGTTGGCGGCCACCTGCGTCACGGTGGAGCCCGCCACCAGGCGCGACAGCCCGGAGGCGTCGGTGTTGCCTGCGCTCTGCGGATCGGTGTCCGCGCCCTCCGTCACGCTCAGGCGAAAACCGAATTCTTCGCCCGTGCTCTTGCTGCGCAGCAGCAAACGCTCGCCCGAAGCATCCGACAGGATGGACGCGGTCACACCCGCATTGGAGCCATTGATCTTGCTGGCCACATCAGAGAGCTTGTCGCTGGCGCTGACGGTGATGTCCACCGGCTGGCCGGCGCCGGGCGTGAAGGACGCCGGGGAGACGCTCCACTTGCCCAGTTCAAGCCGCAACGTGCCTGCGCCCAGGGCGCCGCCCACCGGCAGCAGCGCCGCCGAGGCTGTAGCCTGCGCCTTGGCCAGGCTTTGCACTTCCACGCTGAACGTGGTGGGCAAAGTGCCGCCGACGGCGGTGGCCGATACAAATTTGGAGTCAGACGATGTGGTGGAGACACCGTTCCAGCCGGTGACGCTGGTGAGCTTGCTCGCGGCGTCCTGCAGCGTGGACACCATCGACTTGATCTGCCCGTAGGCGGAAATCTTGGTCTTGACCGTGGCGGCCTCGACACCCAGCTTGGTCAGCGGCGCTTTTTCCAGTTCGACCAACTTGGAAATGATGTCTTTGACATTAAGTCCGTTCGTGCCGACACCTACGGATGAAATCGTGGCCATAACAACCTCCTGAACTGGTCCAACGGAAATTATGGCGCCGAATGGTCGCCAGCATCGTCCGTATTCACACCAGGAAACCCGTCTTATCCAGCGGTCCTGGCACCCGCTGGCTTACAGAGCCCGCTGGCGGCACCACCATCTGCCGCCAAAAAGCCAAATGGCGGCGACAGAAATCTGCCGCCGCCTGGTCCTGCCGGAGCGCTGCAACGCCCCGGCCGCCTTACCCGCCGCTTAACGCAGCAGGGCCAACACACCTTGTGGCAGCTGGTTGGCCTGGGCCACCATCGCCGTACCAGCTTGTTGCAGGATCTGCGAGCGCGACAGGTTGGCTGTTTCTGCGGCGAAGTCGGCATCCAGGATGCGGCTGCGCGAAGAAGACAGGTTTTCCGAGGTCACTTGCAGGTTGCTGATCGAGGTTTCGAAGCGCGATTGCAGAGCACCGAGCTTGGCACGCTCACCGTTGATGAAGGACAGGGCGGAGTCCACCGTCTTCAGGGCGTTGGTCGCGTTGCCGAACGTGGTCACGTCCAGGTTGGCCACCGTTTGCAGCGACGAGCCGCCGGCGTCCAGCTGGTTGCTGGCGGAGGTCAGGGCGAACGACTTTTCCGAGTCCAGGGTGATGTAGCCACCGGTGGAGACGTTTTCTGCCGTGGTGTCGGCGGTCAGCGTGCGGGCCGTGCCGTTGCTGGCGCCGGCAGCGTCGTAGCCCGTGACCGTCACGGCGGCAGCGTTGGCGTTGGCGGTGTCGCCGACCACGATGTCATTGCCGGTGGCGTTGGTCAGGATCACTTGCGTGCCGTCCGAGCTCAGCGAGGCGTTGATACCGGTCTTGGCGGTCTGGTCGTTGATGGCGGACACAGCGGCGGACAGGCGGTCGGTGCCGGTGGCGGAGGTCAGCGTGAACGACACGGTGCGGGCGGCACCGGCGTTGTCGCCTTCCAGCGTCAGCGAGTAGGAGCCGGCCGATGCCATGCCGCCCAGGCGCACTTCGGTACGGGCCGTGGCGGTCACGCCGGTGGTGGCCTTGATACCGTTGATCTGGTCGGCCGTGGCCTTGGCAGTGGCGCTCGACGCCACGGTCAGGCTGCCGGTGCCCAGGTAGCCGCTGATGGACACAGCGCCGCTGGTCACACCGTTGTTCACGGCGGTGGTGCCGCTGGCAGGGGCTTGTGCGCCGATGCCGGAGCCGTTAGAGGCGACGTTCTGGTTGTTACCGTAGACGCTGGTGCGCAGGTTGCCGGTGGCAGCCACGATGGTCTGGTTGGCGTTGGCGCCCACTTGGAACTGTTGCGTACCGAACGAGCCGTCCAGCAGCTTGGCGCCGTTGAATTCGGTGGTTTGCGAGATGCGGTCCAGTTCGGAGACCAGCTGGCCGACTTCCTGTTGCAGGGCTTGGCGGTCGCCGGCGCTGTTGGAAGCGTTGGCCGACTGCACAGCCAGTTCACGCACACGTTGCAGGATGTCGCCGGAAGCCTTCAGTGCGCCTTCAGCGGTTTGCGCCAGGGAGATACCGTCGTTGGCGTTGCGAACCGCTTGGTTCAGGCCGCGGATCTGGCTGGTGAAACGCTCGGAAATCGCCAGGCCAGCAGCGTCGTCCTTGGCGCTGTTGATGCGCAGGCCCGAGGACAGGCGTTGGATGGACGTGTTCAGCGACGTTTGGCTGGTGCCCAGGTTGCGCTGAGCGGTGAGCGAGGCGATGTTGGTATTGATGGTGGAAGCCATTGCAAATCTCCAGAAAGAACTGACTGAATATGGCGTTGCCGCCGGCCGGGGTTGCCAGCACCACGCTGGCCTCCTGGGTTCGCCAGCGCTTTTGCTACCTGGTGAACGGCGGGCCGCTTACGGACCGTTGCAAATGTTTTCGGGTTCCCGCCGGAAAACTTGAGGGTCAAACGCACAAGTTGTGCGACTTTTTTGCCGCTTATCTCCCCAACGCCAAAAAGTGGCATCTCCACAATTCGTCCATCGTTCCCCCATTGACAGCCGGACGGGTGCGCTTGAACCGGCAAACAGATCCGTCTTGCGACGTTAAGGAGTTTCGCCATGGCAGCAACCATCAATACCAACATCAGCTCGCTCACAGCACAGCGCAATCTGGGCACCAGCCAGGCCTCGCTGAACACCGCCATCCAACGCCTCTCGTCGGGCCTGCGCATCAACAGCGCCAAGGACGACGCCGCGGGCCTGGCCATTTCCGAGCGCTTCACCAGCCAGATCCGTGGCCTGAACCAGGCTGTTCGCAATGCGAACGACGGGATTTCCCTGGCCCAGGTGGCCGAAGGCGCCATGGGCTCCGCCGGCAACATCCTGCAGCGGGTGCGTGAACTGGCTGTGCAATCGGCCAACGCGTCCAACAGCGCCGGCGACCGCCAGGCCCTGCAACAGGAAGTCGGCCAATTGGTGGCAGAACTTGACCGTATTTCGCAAACCACCGAGTTCAACGGCCAGAAATTGCTGGACGGCACCTTTGGTACGCAGCAGTTCCAGGTCGGCGCCAACGCCAACCAGACCATCGTGGCGGCCACGGCCAATCTGCGCACCAGTGTGTACGGCAACAACCAGAACGTCGCCTCCAACGGCTCCGGCATCGGCGCGCAGGCTGCCGTCAGCGGCACCACGGCCGTCTCCAACGGCGTGACCAGCGGCGCTGTGTCCATCAGCGGCTACCTGGGCACCGGCACCATGACGGTGGCATCGAACGCCACGGCCAAGGCCACGGCCGACCAGATCAACTCCCTGCAATCCACGACCGGCGTCACCGCCACGGCCCGCACCGAAGTGCGCCTGGCCGGCATGGCATCGGCCGGCTCGTACTCACTGACGCTCGAAGGCGACAACGTGGGCGCCTCCCGCACCGTGTCCTTCACGCTGACGTCTGCCACCGGCACCGACCGCCTGTCGCCCGCGGTGTCGGCCATCAACGAGCAATCGGCCAAGACCGGCATCAACGCCTCGCTGAGCTCGGACGGCACGCAGATCATCCTGACCAACGCCACCGGCAACGACATCGTGATCGGCGACACCCTGAACGCCAATGCGGCAGCGGTGACCGTGACCGGCTACGACGCTGCAGGCGCCAGCAACGGCACGGCCCGCACGCTGGCCGCCGACACCACGGCAGAAAACGTCTCCACCGGTGGCTACATCACCCTGGACTCGGAAAAGTCGTTCGCCCTGACGTCGACCAGCAACCAGCTGGACAACGGCGGCTCGTCGCTGCACACGGTGGCCAACCTCGATGTGACCACGTTCACCAACGCGACCGACGCCCTGAAGACCGTGGACTCCGCGCTGGCCTTCATCAGCGGTGAGCGTGCCAAGCTCGGCGCCATGCAGTCCCGCTTCGAGACCAGCATTGCCAGCCTGCAGATCACGTCCGAGAACCTCTCCGCCTCGCGCTCGCGCATCCAGGATGCCGACTTCGCGGCCGAAACCGCCAACCTGTCGCGCGCCCAGATCCTGCAACAGGCCGGCACCGCCATGGTGGCCCAGGCCAACCAGATCCCGCAGGGCGTGCTCTCGCTGCTCAAGTAAGCCCCCCCGCTGGTGGTGGACCGATGACGACGACAAAGGGGCCCCGACGGGCCCCTTTGCCTTGGTGCATGGCACACTGCCGCATTGACGCCCCTTTGCCCGGAGATCGGCCGCAACGTGCAACCCAAACACACCGAACAGGACGACGCCCGCCTGCATGCGGCGCTCACCGCCGCTGACTGGCCCCTCCTCACCCGCCTGTGCCGCCAGGCGCTGCGCAAGAACGGGCGACACCTCACCGCGCACCGCCTGCTGGGCTTCTCGCTGAACAAAGAGCGCGATTTCGATGGCGCGCTCAAGGCCTACAAGCAGGCGCGGATCTACTGGCCGGACGATGCCGAACTGCTCGTCAACTACGCCAACATCCTGATCGAGCACGCCTACAACATCGATGCCCTGCCGCTGCTGGAGAAGGTGTGCGCCCTGCGCCCCCTGCAGGCCATTGCCTGGATCAAGCTGGCCGAGTGCTGCTACCTGATCAACCTGCACGACAAGGGCTTTGCCGCCAGCCAGGAAGCCGCCAAGCTGGCGGACACGCTCCACGACCAGGTGGCGGCCCTGATGCAAAGCGCCATCCACCGGCGCGAACTGGGCCAGGTGCGCGAGGCCGTGCACGACTGCGAAAAAGCCATCGCGCTGCGCCCCAACGACCCGGGCAACTACACCAACCGGCTGCTGTTCATGCTGGCGGACCCCCAGGTGGATGCGTCCCAGTTGTCGGTGGCGGCACGCCACTTCGGCAGCGTGTTCGAGCCCCCGCTGCGGCCCGAGTGGCCCCATTTCGACGCGCACCGCGGCCCGCCGTGGCGGCGCCTCAAGATCGGGTTCCTGTCGCCCGACTTCCGGGTGCATGCGGTGATGTACTCGGTGGAAGGCCTGCTCGCACAGCTCGACCGCCGGCAGTTCGAGGTCTATGCCTTCTTCCTGTTCCCCCGGTCCGACCATGTCACGGACCGCGTGGAGCGCCATGTCGATCATTTCGTGCGGCTGGCCGGGTTCACGCCGGAGCAGCAGGCGAAGGCCATCCACGCGCACGGCATCGACATCCTGATCGACCTGGCCGGCCACACCGGCAACAACGGGCTGCTGGCCCTGGCGCACAAGCCGGCACCGGTGCAGGTGTCGTGGCTGGGGTTTCCGGCCACGACCGGCCTGGAGGCCGTGGACTACAAATTCTCCGACGAGATCACCGACCCGCCCGGAGCCGAGGCGCAGTACACCGAGCACCTGTACCGGCTGCCGACGTTGTTCGCGTGCTATCGGCCCATGAGCCGCAACCCCCTGTGGCGCTACCAGCCGCGCTACCAGGTGCGCACCTCGCCCGCGGTGGGCAACGGCTTTGTCACCTTCGGCAGCTGCAACAACCTGGGCAAGCTCACGGACGAGGTGCTGGCGCTGTGGGGCAGGATTCTTGCGGCCGTGCCTGATTCCCGATTGCTGATCGAAGGCAAGAACCTGGACCGCCCCGAGTTCGCGCAGGCCTACCGCGACCGGTGCGAGCGGCTGGGCCTGCCCCCGGCGCGCGTAGACCTGGTGGCGCTCAGCCACGACAACCAGTACCTCACCTACCACCGCATCGACATTGCGCTGGACCCGTTTCCGCTGACGGGCGGCACCACCACCTTCGACGTGCTGTGGATGGGCGTGCCCATCGTCTCCATGGTGGGCGAGAGCTTCAAGAGCCGCATGGGCGTGGGCATGCTCACCTACCTGGGCCGCACCGAGTGGCTGGCCGAGACGCCCGACGACTACGTGCGCATCGCGGCGGGCCTGGCGGCCGACGTGCCCGCGCTCAACAACCTGCGGCTCAACCTGCGTGGCGAGACGGAGAACTCACCCCTGATGCGCGAGGACCTGTACAACCAGCTCTTCGGCGAGGGCCTGCGGGTGATGTGGCTGCAGTGGCTGGCCCGGGCCGAACACCCGGACGACCCCGAGGCGCAGGAGCAGGCCATCCAGGCCTGGGTGCAGCAATACCCGCCGGAATGGACGCAGCCCCCGGTGCCCGGCGTGGGCCTGAAGCCCGGCCAGCGGGTGAGCCTGCACGAAGCCCACCAGCTCCTGCAGGACCTGGTGGAAAAGGCCAAGGCAACGCCGGCCGCATCGTCGGCCTCACCCTCCCCGGCCGGGGCACCGGCGCAAGCGGTCATGGGCAGCCACTGGGTGGCCGTGACCGAGCTGGCAGAGCTGGTGCTGAGCGCCGTGCCGCACGACCCCGTGGCCCTGGCCTGCCTGGCCGAGGTGGAACATGCCCACGGACACACCGAGTTTGCGGTGACCTACCTGCAGCACGCCACGCAGGCGATGGGGATGGGCGTCACGGCCGGCTGACGCGCGCTGGCGTGTCAGAGCCGGAAGATGTCCTGCAGTGCGTCGCGCCGGGTGGGCTTGAAGCTCACCTTGCCGGCCTGTGCCGGGTACACCGTGCAATGCCCCGGCGTGTCGGTATTCACGAGGCTCGTGCCCTGCGACAGCACCGTGGCATCGCCCACCTGGCAGCCCCCGATGATGGCGGTGCCGGGGTACATGACGACGCCCTCTCCCAGCACCGGCGCCACACCGTGGTTCTTGCCCACCGTGGAGTTCTGATAGATCACCAGGTAGTTGCCGTAGGTGGCCTTGGCAAAGACGATGCCGACGGAATGGCCGATGAAGAACACCGGCGGCAGCTCGATTTCATAAAAGAGATCGATGCCGTTCAGCGCCTTGTTCAGCAAGAAGAGCCGCGTGGGCGTGTCGGCGTTGCCGGTGCTGCGCCAGATGGTGTGCGCCAGAAAGTACAGAAAGCTGCAGTACTGCGTGGAGTGCAGCGGGTCGAAGCAGTCCTGCCGCCAGGGCCGCACGGCATTGATGCACGTGTGCAGCCGGTGCAGCGCCTCGTCCAGGTGCGCATCGATGTCCGGGCGCGGGTCGAAGTCGTCGGGCAGGGTGTTGTGCAGTTGCTGCACCACGTAGCGCAGCAACCGGTCGCGGTCCATCCGCAAGATGTCCATGGTGGGTCTCCCAAGGCGGTGCGCCGCAACCGCTCAGTCAGTCAGTTATCCAGTCATTCATTCAGGCCGCGGGCAGCTGCAATTGCATGTACACGAGGCTGGCCGGCGCGCCGACCGCCGCAGGGTCTTCGTTCCAGTCCACGCCACCCGGCACGGTGGTCGCGACGATGGGCACGCGCTGGTATTCCTGAAAACCCACCTTGCGGTAGAACTCGACCGCCGGGTTGTCCGAGCGCACCCGCACGGCCAGGGTCTGCAACCCCAACGCGTCGCGGGCCCAGCGCATCAGCACCAGCAGCGAGGCCTTCATCAACCCCGGGGGCGACGCCCCGCCGCTCACGATGGCATCGGCTTCGCCATAGCCCCGCTGCCAGTCGATGAAGCCCAGGCCCACATGCCCCACGCGCTCGCCGTCCAGCGTTTCCACCATGAACAGCATCTTGCCGGGGTTGTCATGGACGGCTCCCGCCAGCCAGGCCGCCGTGCGCTCGGGGGTGGAAACGAATTCGGTCAGGAAGGATTTGACATGGCGATTGCGCCAGTCGGTCAGGAGTTGCGCGTCGAGGGCGTCGGTGTGTCCGGGGACGGTGGCAATGGGCCGCACGACCGCCGCCAGCGGCTGCCCCACCGGCAGCACCAGGCCGGGCTCGCCAGCGCGGGCCGTCTGCTTGATCGCTGCGAAAAGCTGCTGTCCAGGAGTTGGTGCTTGCATGGCCGCCCCCCGTTCGTCAGATTTGCTCGAAGTAGCGGCGCACCTGCTCGGCCACGGCGTCCACCGTGTCCAGCGACATGCGCGAGTGCAGGGGCAGCGAGAGAATGCCTTTGCCCACGCTGTCCGTCACCGACAGGTCGCCCGCGCGGCAGTCCTTCCACAGCGAGAACCAGTGCCCCGGCTGCCAGTGGATGCCCGTGTCGGCGCCGTTGGCCTTCAGAAAGTCGCGCAGCGCATCGCGGTGCTCCGCCGGCACGCGGATGTAGTACAGGAAGGGGTTCACATCGGCAAAGTCGGTTGCCGGCGTGCGCACCTGTGCGATGCCCTGCAGCTTTTCGTTGTAGCGGCGCGATGCCGCCTGGCGGCTCGACTTGATCACGTCGAGCTTGCCCAGCTGGGCCAGGCCGATCGCGGCGTGCATGTTGAGCATGTGGTAGCGAAAGCCCACCCGCTCGACGTCGAAAGTCCAGGCGCGTTTGTTCTGGTACATCACCTCGGCGGGTTGCTGCATGCCGAGCAGGCGCAGTTCGTGCACGCGGCGCAATTCCTCTTCGGTGCGCACGACGACGGTGCCGCCGTCCAGGCAAGTCACGGTCTTGACCGGGTCGTGGCTGAACACGCAAATGTCCGAAAAGCTGCCGACCATGCGGCCTTTGTAGCTGGAGCCGAACGAGTGGGCCGCATCGTGGATGACGCGCAGCTTGTGGCGCTCGGCAAACGCGGCAATCTCCTCGTGGTTGCTGATGATGCAGTCGTAGTCCATCACGATGATGGCCTTGGTGCGCGGGCCCACCAGGGACTCGGCCTTGGCGAGGTCCAGCTCGAGCGTGTCGTCGGTGCAGTCGCAGAACACGATGTCCGCCCCCACCCAGGTGATGGCCTGGTAGTCGGCCGAGCAGTTGAAGGCCGACACGATCACCTCGTCGCCCGGGCCCACGCCCGCCAGCAGCAGCGCGATGTGCAGGCCTGCCGTGCCGGTGCTGACCGCGGCCACATGGCGGTCCGGCGCCTGCAGGATCTCTTTCACCTTCTTTTCAAAGCCGGACACATAGCTGCCCATGCCGAGCCATCCCAGCTCCAGCGACTCTCGGCTGGCATCGATTTCTTCCTGTTCGATCAAGGGCTTGAACATTGGGATCATGGTGGTCTCCTTCGGTTGTGTACGGTTCAGATGGGCGTGGCGGGTGCGTTGCTTTGCGTCGCGGATGCGTAGGGAGCGCGTGAGGCGGCTACCAGACTTCCAGGCGGGGAACGGCCGTGACGAACTGCCCTCCCCATCCCCGTATGTCGCTCAGCTGCGCGCTGACTTCGTCCCGCAGGTTCCACGGCAGGATCAGCACGCGCTGGGGCCGGTGGGCGTGCAGGTGCGCCTCGCTCACCACCGGGATGCGGCTGCCGGGCAGGTACTGGCCTTGCTTGGCGGGGTTCTTGTCCACCACGTAGGGCAGCAGGTCGGGCCGCACGCCCGCAAAGTTGAGCAGGGTGTTGCCCTTGGCGGCTGCGCCATAGGCCCCAACGGTGATGCCGTCCGCCTGGCATTGCAATAAAAAAGTGAGCAGCTCGCGCTTGATGCGCAAGGCCTGGGCCTGGAAATTGCCATAAAAATCGGCGCCCAGCATGCCCGCAGCGGCCTCGTCGGCCAGCAACTGCCGCACGTGGCTGGCGCCGTCGGCCGTGGCGTGCGGGTGGCTGGTTGCATCGGCCCGGCCCGCGAACACGCGCAGGCTGCCGCCGTGGGTGGGCAGCTCCTGCACGTCCAGCACCGCCAGGCCGTTGGCCGCGAAGATGCGCTGCACGGCGGTGAGCGACAGGTACGAGTAGTGCTCGTGGTAGGCGGTGTCGAACTGGCAGCCCTGCACCATGCGCAGCAGGTGCGGAAACTCGAACGTGGCCACGCCGTGGGGCTTGAGCAGCCGCGCAAAGCCGCCCACGAAGTCGTTGATGTCCGGCACGTGCGCCAGAACGTTGTTGGCGGCGATCAGGTCGGCCTGGCGGCCGGCAGCCACCAGCTCGTCGGCCAGGGCCACGCCAAAGAAGCGCTCGACCACCTCGATACCCTTGGCGCGGGCGGCAGCCGCCGTGCTGGCCGTGGGCTCCACGCCGTAGCAGGGGATGCCCGCGGCCTGCACGTACTGCAGCAGGTAGCCGTCGTTCGAGGCGACCTCGACAACGCAGCTGTCGGCATTCAGCGCCAGGCGCTCGCGCATCGCAACGACGTACGCGCTGGCGTGGGCCAGCCAGGACGACGAGAACGAGCTGAAGTACGCGTAGTCGTCGGTGAACAGCGCCTCGCGCCCGGCGTGGTCTTCGGTCTGCACCAGCCAGCACGTCTCGCACACCAGCAGGCGCAGGGGGAACCAGGTTTCGGGCGCGCGCAGGGCGGCCTCGGGCAGGTAGGCGTTGGACGGGGGCGCGCTGCCCAGGTCCAGGAACGGCAGTTGCAGCGGGCTGCCGCAGTGTCGGCACTTCACAGGCGCACTCCTTCGAATTCGGGGCCGGGCCCGTCGGTCAGCCAGGGCTGGCCCGCGTCGCGCGGCGACAGGCCCACGGGCGGCAAGGGCCAGGCGATGGCCAGGCGCGGGTCCAGCGGGTTCAGGCCCGCCTCGGCCCCCTGCACATGGGCGGCCGAGTGGCAGTACAGCAGCTCGGCCTGGTCGGTCAGGGCCTGAAAGCCGTGCGCAAAGCCCGGGGGTATGAGCAGCGCCGTGCCGTTGTCGGCCGACAGGCGCTCGGCATGCCACTGCAAGAAGGTGGGCGAGCCGTGGCGCAGGTCCACGGCCACGTCCAGCACTTCGCCGCGCAGGCAGGTGACGAGCTTCATCTCGGCATGCGGCGGGCGCTGGTAGTGCAGACCGCGCACGGTGCCGGCCCGCGCGGTATGGCTGTGGTTGATCTGCGCGATGGGTTGCGTCCAGCCGGCGGCGGCCAGCTCGTCCGCGCAGAACAGGCGGACGAAGAAGCCGCGCTCGTCGGCCAGCGGCTGCCGCTCTATGCGGAACAGCCCGGCCAGGGGCAAGGGAGTGCGGACTAGGCGGCTCACGCCTGGGCCTCCCAGGCGGCGATGTCGGCCAGGCACAGCGTGCGGGCATCGGCGCCGCCGTGCTGCTGGCGGTACCAGTTCATGGTGCGGGCCACCGAGGTGGTCAGCGCCCAGCGCGGGGCCACGCCCAGGGCTTGGCGGGCGTGGGCGGTTTCCAGCGCCAGCCAGCCGGCCTCGTGCGGGCCGTCACTATCATTTTCGTAGCTTACGGCGCTTGCTGGATAAGCACCAGAGGCCATTTCGATCACATTTTTGACGCTGGCCGCCTCGTGCGGCAGCGGCCCGAAGTTGTAGGGGCCCGCCAGCGACGGGGCATCCCACAGGCGCTGCGCCAGCCGCAGGTACGCGGCCAGGGGTTCCAGCACGTGCTGCCAGGGGCGGGTGGCCTCGGGGCGGCGGATGTGCAGCGTCTCGCCCTTTTCCCAGGCGCGCACGGCGTCGGGCAGCAGGCGGTCCTGCGCCCAGTCGCCGCCGCCGATCACGTTGCCCGCCCGGGCCGTGGCCACGGCCACGCCCTGCGGCGCCAAAAAGGCGTCGCGGTAGCTGGCGGTGACCAGTTCGGCCGCGGCCTTGCTGGCGCTGTAGGGGTCGTGCCCGCCCAGCGGGTCGTCTTCGCGGTAGGGGTAGGCCCATTCGCGGTTGCGGTAGACCTTGTCGGTGGTGACGACCAGGGCCACGCGCGCCTCGGGCAGGCCGCGCAGGGCATCGAGCACGTGGGCCGTGCCCATGATGTTGGTGCCAAAGGTGGCCAGCGGGTCGGCATAGCCGGGCCGCACCAGCGCCTGCGCGGCCAGGTGCAGCACCACGTCGGGCCGCGCGGCGCGGATGCGCATCGCCAGGGCCTGGGGGTTGCACACGTCGCAGAAATGGCTGTCCATGCCCTCGTCCACCTGCGCCAGCGTGAACAGGTTGGGGTCGGCCGGGGGCGGCAGGGCCACGCCGGTGACCTGGGCGCCCAAGCGCTGCAGCCACAGGGCCAGCCATGCGCCCTTGAAGCCGGTGTGGCCCGTGAGCAACACGCGCTTGCCGCGCCAGAAGTCGGGATCAGGACGCATGGTGCTGCTGCCTTGTGGTGGTTGTCGTCGTCCGGACTGCCGCCATCACCAGCGCTTCCAGGGCGCCTGGCCGCTTTGCCACAGGTCTTCGAGCAGGTTTTTCTCGCGCAGAGTGTCCATGGGCTGCCAAAAGCCGTGGTGCTCATAGGCCATCAGCTCGCCGTCGCGCGCCAGGGTGTCCATGGGCTCGGCCTCCCAGGGGGTGGCGTCGCCCTCGATGCGGCTGAGCACCCGGGGGGACAGCACGAAGAACCCGCCGTTGATCCAGCCGCCGTCGCCCCGGGGTTTTTCAACGAAGCCTTCGACCCTGTCGCCGTCGCGCATCAGCGCGCCATAGCGGCCGGGGGGCAGCACGGCGGTGACGGTGGCCAGCTTGCCGTGCGCGCGGTGAAAGGCGAACTGGGCGGGCATGTCGATGTCGGCCACGCCGTCGCCGTAGGTGAAGCAGAAGGGCTCGTTGGGCTCGAGGTATTCACCCACGCGCTTGAGGCGCCCGCCGGTCAGCGTGCTTTCGCCGGTGTCCACCAGGGTCACGCGCCAGGGCTCGGCGTGGCGGTGGTGCACTTCCATGCGGTTGTTGGCCATGTCGAAGGTCACGTCGGACATGTGCAGGAAGTAGTTGGCGAAGTATTCCTTGATGACGTAGCCTTTGTAGCCCAGGCAGATGATGAAGTCGTTGACGCCATGGGCGGCATACATCTTCATGATGTGCCAAAGGATGGGCCGCCCACCGATCTCGATCATGGGCTTGGGACGCAGGTGCGACTCTTCCGAGATGCGGGTTCCCAGCCCCCCCGCGAGCAGTACGGCTTTCATGCCCGCAGCATAGTGCAGCCCCCGCAGCATCAAAAGGCCCTGTGGGTGCGCAAAAGCGCCCCAAATGCAGCGATTGATGCCGGCCGCCGGGAGCGGCTCCGGTCGTGTTTTCCACCAAATGCTATTAAAAATATAGCTATCTGCGCTTGCCTATCGCGCGGCAGAGGCCGTTTTCATTCAATTTCGGGGGCTGCTGCCGTTGCGCCGATGCCTCGTCGCGGGCTCAGCGGGTCTGCAGATCCTCTGCTTCTCAAGTGTTGCCGCCATTCCCGGCTGCACCCGAAGTCCGCACGCGGGTCGCAGGGGGCTGGCAGCGGGTCGCGGCCTGTCGCTCTGGCGCCATTTGCCCAAGAAGCGCTGTGATGTCCGCTCTCTTGACGCCATTTGGCACTCTTCAATCCGATACATTTGCAGTAACCTTCGGTAAGCTGCATTGCCAGCAGCCGTGCCCAACCCGCCGTTCCCGGCCTCATTGCAGTTGCCGCCCAACACGTCCAAAGCATGTTTGTCATCATCGGTTACGTCGTCTGCCTCGGCTGCATCTTCGGCGTGTACATCGTGCACGGGGGGAACATCAGCGTGATCCTGAAGGCGCTGCCCTTCGAGATCATCACCATCCTGGGCGGCGCCCTGGGCGCCTTCGTGGTGAACAACCAGCCCAAGGTGATCAAGGCCACCATGGCCGCGCTGCCGATGGCGCTCAAGGGCTCCAAGTACACGAAAGAGCGGTACATGGAGCTCATGGCGATGCTCTATGACATCCTGCAGAAGGCCCGCAAGGAAGGCCTGATGGCGATCGAAAAGGATGTCGAGGCGCCCCACGAGTCCGAGATCTTCAAGAAATACCCCACGGTGGGCAGCGACCACCACGTGATCGAGTTCACCACCGACTACCTGCGCATGATGGTGTCTGGCAACCTCAACTCCCACGAGATCGAGGCGCTGATGGACAGCGAGATCGACACCCACCACCAGGAGGCGCACGCCCCCGTGGCCGCGCTGGCCCGCCTGGCCGGCGCCCTGCCCGCCTTTGGCATCGTGGCCGCCGTGCTGGGCGTGGTGAACACCATGGGCTCGGTGGGCCAGCCGCCGTCGGTGCTGGGCGGCATGATCGGCTCGGCGCTGGTGGGCACGTTCCTCGGGATCTTGCTGGCCTACGGTGTGGTCGAGCCCCTGGGCGGCCTGGTCGAGCAAAAGACCGAAGACGCGGCCAAGGAGCTGCAGTGCATCAAGTCCACCCTGCTGGCCAGCATGCAGGGCTACAACCCGGCCACCGCCATCGAGTTCGGCCGCAAGGTGCTGTTCTCCAACGTCCGCCCCAGCTTCTCCGAGCTGGAGGGGCATGTGAAAGGCAAGAAGTAGCGGGAGCGGCACGCTCCCTCCCCTGATTCCCACGCGCCATGGCAGAAAAGAAACTCCAGCCCATCATCATCAAGCGCATCAAGAAAGGCGGCCATGCAGTGCATGGCGGCGCCTGGAAGATCGCGTACGCCGACTTCGTGACGGCGATGATGGCGTTCTTTTTGCTGATGTGGCTGCTGGGCTCCACCGCCAAGGGCGAGCTGCAAGGCATTGCGGCGTACTTCTCTTCGCCGCTCAAGGTCGCCATGACGGGCGGCGACGGCTCGGGCAACAGCTCCAGCATCATCCCGGGCGGCGGCAACGACCTGGCCAAGGTGCACGGCCAGGTGCGGCGCTCGGACGTGGAAGAGGCCAAACAGCGCCGCATGAGCATCGACGCGGCCAAGGCCGAGCGCGCCAAGCAGGACCTGGCCCGCATCAAGGCGCTGGAGGCCAAGATCGACGCGCTCATCACCGAAAACCCGCGCCTGAACGAATACAAGTCGCAGATCCGCATCGACATCACCCCCGACGGGCTGCAGATCCAGATCATCGACGACCAGAACCGCCCCATGTTCGACAGCGGCAGTGCGTTGGTGAAACCCTACATGCGCGACATCCTGCGCGAAATCGGCGCTGCGCTGAACGGCGTCGAAAACCGCATCAGCCTGGCCGGCCACACCGACGCCGTGCCGTATGGCAACAGTGATCGCGGCTACAGCAACTGGGAGCTGTCGGCCGACCGGGCCAACGCGTCGCGGCGCGAATTGGTCTCGGCCGGCATGCCAGACGCTAAACTGGGGCGTGTGGTGGGCTTGGCGGCCAGCGATCTGCTGGAGCCAAAGACCCCGCGTGCCCCTGCCAACCGGCGCATCACCATCACGGTGCTGACCCGCGAAGCCGAAGAACGTCTCATGGGTAAAGGGATCCCCGAAATCACTTCCACAGAACTGTTGAATGAAAAGCGGGAAAATCCCACCCCTGGCAGATAACGGTTACGACTTGTCACCAAAGCTGCCGCCCATGACAATACTTACAGATACTTCCGACCGAAAGGGTCCCACGTGACCACAGCCCTTCGTTTTTTGATTGTTGACGACTTCTCCACCATGCGGCGCATCGTGCGCAACCTGCTCAAGGAAAGCGGCTTCGCCGACGCCGACGAGGCCGAGGACGGCGTCGCTGCCCTGAACAAGTTGCGCAACAGCAAGTTCGACTTCGTGGTCACCGACATCAACATGCCCAACATGAACGGCTTCCAGTTGCTGGCGGAGATCAAGAAGGACGACAAGCTCAAGCACTTGCCCGTCCTGATGGTGACCGCCGAAGCCCGCAAGGAAGACATCGTGGCCGCCGCCCAGGGTGGCGCAGCGGGTTACATCGTCAAGCCCTTCACCAAGGCCACCCTGGAGGAAAAGGTGACCTTGATCCTCAAGAAGATGGGGCTATGACATCATGGATGCCACACCGGACCACAGCCAACAGCCTGCCGAAGTCCACCAGAAGATCGGCCTGCTGACCCGGCAACTGCACGACTCGCTCAACGAACTGGGCTACGCCGACAAGCTGCGCGGCTCCATGGGCGAGCTGCCCGACGCGCAAAGCCGCCTCTCCTACATCGCCCGCCTGACCGGCGAAGCGGCGGAAAAGGTGCTCAACCGCGTCGAGCAGGCCAAGGCGCAGCACGACTACATCGCGGCGGAAACGCGCCGGGTGGTGACTTCATTGGTCAAGGACCCCGTGGCCGCCGTGGCCAAGGGCGAGATCATGAACTTCCTGACCGACGTGGAGCGCGTGACCAAGGAAGCGGACACGCACCTCACCGAAATCATGATGGCCCAGGACTTCCACGACCTCACCGGTCAGGTGATCGCGCGCGTGGTGAACCTGGCGGCCAACATCGAAGAGCAGCTGGTGCAGCTGCTCATCCAGACGGCGCCCCCCAACGCCCAGGTGCCGGTGGTCGAAGCCAAGCCCATGCACCTGCAAGGCCCGGTGGTCGACCCCGAGAACACCGCGGACGTGGTCACCGACCAGTCCCAGGTGGACGACCTGCTCGCCAGCCTCGGGTTCTGATCTCCCCCTGAGTCGCCTTCGGCGCCTTCCCCCTGAGGGGGACGCACCCAGTGGCCTGGCAAAGCCAGTTCCACGGGTGCGCTGGCTTCGGGCGCGCCGGTTTCGGAGAGCGTGCGTGTAGCTGGTCGCGCTGGCGCTCAAGGAGCCCTCCAAAGGCCTCGCGGCACGGAAAAGCGGGCATCGACGCCCCCTTATCCACCTTTAGATTTCCGGGTCGCTCACGACAATGGCATGGCACCAGCCGTCATGCCATCATGGAATCCAGCCAAGAAAAAAACCTACCCGCGTCAGAGCGCAAATTGCAAAAAGCGCGCGAAGACGGCCAGGGTGCGCGCTCTCGCGACCTGTCGCACCTGGCGATCCTGGGCGCGGGTGCGGCCTGCATGCTGATGATGGCCCCGGCACTGATGGACCACATGCAGCTGGCCATGAGCCGCCAGCTGGCGTTCGACTCCGCCATCGTGATGGCGCCCGGCACCATGCTCAAGCGCCTGTCGGACATGGTGATGATCGGCCTCATCGCCAGCGCCGTGTTCGCCATCCTCACCAGCAGCGCGGCCCTGATCAGCGCCATCGGCGCAGGCGGCTGGATCATGAGCAGCAAGCCCATCACGCCCCAGTTCAACCGCCTGAACCCGATCTCGGGCCTGGCCAACCTCTTTTCCAAGCAGCAGATGGCCAACGTGGCCAAGATGGTGCTGATGACCGTGATCCTGAGCTACGTGGCCTGGAAGTTCATGGGCAACAGCATCGAGACCGTGGCCATGCTGGTGCTGCAGCCCTCGCCCATCGCCATCCGCCAGCTGGCGGACTGGCTGACCTCGGGCATGAGCCTGCTGCTGCTGGTGGTGTTCCTCGCAGCCCTGATCGACGTGCCGCTGCAGGCGTATTTCTTCAAGTCGCGCCTGAAGATGTCGCACGAGGAAATCAAGCAGGAGCACAAGGAGTCGGACGGCAACCCCCACATCAAGGGCCACATCCGCCAAAAGCAGCGCGAGATCGCCGAGCGCGCCAGCGTCGGCGCCGTGCCCAAGGCCGACTTCGTGGTCATGAACCCCACCCACTATGCCGTGGCGCTCAAGTACGACGAAAAGACCATGAGCGCCCCCCAGGTGATCGCCCGCGGTACCGACCTGATCGCCCTGCGGATCCGCGACGTGGCCAAGGAGCACGAAGTGCCCGTACTGCAGTCCCCCATGCTGGCACGTGCGCTGTATGCCCACGCCGAGCTCGACCAAGCCATCCCCGCCACGCTGTACACCGCCGTGGCGCAGGTGCTGGCCTACGTGTACCGCCTGAAGGCCGCGCTGCGCGGCGAAGGCCGCATGCCCGACAGCCTGGAGGAGCCCTTCGTTCCGCCAGAGCTTGATCCGCTGAACCGCACCACCGTGCAAGGCGCCGCCGTATGAATACCTCTGTAAAGTCTGTCCGACTCTGGGCGGGCAACCACTCGAGCGCCCTTCAAGGCATGTCGGCGCCGCTGCTGGTGGTCGCCATCCTGGCGCTGATGGTGCTCCCGATCCCGCCGTGGCTGCTGGACGCGTTCTTCACGCTGAACATCGCTGTCGCCCTGATGGTGATGATGGTGGCGGCATACATGCTGCGCCCGCTGGACTTCGCGGCATTCCCCGCAGTGTTGCTGCTGACGACGCTGATGCGCCTGTCGCTCAACGTGGCCTCCACCCGGGTCGTGCTCCTGGAAGGCCACACCGGCCCCGGGGCGGCCGGTGCGGTGATCGAGGCCTTCGGCCACTTTCTGATCGGCGGCAATTTTGCCGTGGGCCTGATCGTGTTCGCCATCCTGGTGGTGATCAACTTCGTGGTGATCACCAAGGGCGCGGAGCGCATCGCCGAAGTGTCCGCGCGCTTTGCCCTCGACGCCATGCCGGGCAAGCAGATGGCGGTGGACGCCGACCTGAACGCCGGGATGATCGACGAAAAGGAAGCCAAGCGCCGGCGCGCCGAAGTCGCTGAAGAAGCGAACTTCTTCGGATCCATGGACGGTGCTTCCAAGTTCGTGCGCGGGGACGCCGTCGCCGGCATCCTGATCCTGGTGATCAACATCGTCGGCGGCTTTGCCATCGGCATGCTCCAGCACAACCTGTCGGCCGGGCAGGCCGCCGACAGCTACATCTTGCTGGCGGTGGGCGATGCGCTGGTCGCGCAGATCCCCGGGCTGCTGATCTCGGTGGCCGCCGCGATGGTGATCTCACGCGTGGGCAAGGACCAGGACATGGGCCGCCAGATCGTGGCGCAGCTGTTCATGTCGCCCCGCGTGGTGGGTGTGACGGCCGCCATCTTGCTGCTGCTGGGCATGATCCCCGGCATGCCGCACCTGGTGTTTTTGACCATGGGCGGCATGATGGCCTATGGCGCCTGGCTGCTCTACGAGCGCCAGAAGGCACCGCCCGAGGTCGAGGCCCCGCCCGCCCCTGTAGCCGACGGCGAAGCCACCTGGGACGACCTGCAGCCCGTGGACCTGCTGGGCCTGGAGCTGGGCTATCGCCTGATCAGCCTGGTGGACAAGAGCCGCCAGGGCGACCTGCTCACCCGCATCAAAGGCGTGCGCCGCAAGTTCGCGCAGGAGGTGGGCTTCCTGCCCCCGGCCGTGCACGTGCGCGACAACCTGGAGCTCAAGCCCAGCGGCTACCGCATCACCCTGCGTGGCGTGGTGGTGGGCGAAGGCGAGGCCTTCCCCGGCATGTTCCTGGCCATCAACCCCGGCGGCATCACCACGCCGCTGATCGGCACGCCCACGACCGACCCCGCGTTCGGCCTGCCCGCGCACTGGATCGATGACCGCCAGAAGGAAGCCGCACAAATGGCAGGTTTTACGGTCGTTGATTCCGAAACCGTGATGGCCACCCATTTGTCACACTTGATGCAAGTGCAAGCCGCCAAGCTCCTCAGTCGCACGGAAACGCAGCAACTGGTGGAACACGTGGCCAAGCTGGCCCCCAAGCTCATCGAAGAAGTGGTCCCCAAAATGGTCTCCATCGCAACGTTCCAGAAAGTCCTCCAGCTGCTGCTGGAGGAATCTGTGCACATCCGCGATATCCGCACCATCATCGAGACGCTGGCCGAGTTCGCTGGCGGCATCAGCGACCCGGTCGAGCTGGCCCGCCGCGTGCGCATTGCGCTGTCGCCCGCCATCGTCCAGCAGATCTACGGCCCGACGCGCGAACTCAACGTCATCGCCATCGAGCCGGGCCTGGAGCGCCTGCTGGTGCAGGCCCTGGGCAATGCCGCCGGCCCGGCCCTGGACCCCGGCGTCGCCGACATCCTGACCCAGAAGGCCGCCGAAGTGGCCCTCAAGCAGGAAGAAATGGGCCTGCCAGCCTGCCTGCTGGTGCCCGACCAGATCCGCAATGCCATCTCCCGCCTGGTGCGCCGCGTCGCGCCCCGCCTGCAGGTGCTGGCGCACAGTGAAATCCCCGAGACCCACACCATCCGCATTGGGCCGATCCTTAGAGGTGCATCAGCATGAACATCAAACGCTTTACCGCCCCCACGTCCCGGGAAGCTCTGGCCAAAGCGCGCATGGCCTTCGGTGACGGCACCCTGATCCTGTCCAACCGCCCCACGGCCAACGGCGTCGAGGTGGTGGCCACGGCCGAGGACACGCTCTCGGCCCTGGACGGCAGCGGCGCGGGCGGCGGCTCTTCGCCGGCCTCCAACCAGCCCCTGCTGGCCCCAACGCCGGCCCGCAGCGCACCACAGCGCGCCAGCCAAGCCCAGAGCCAAAACCACAACCAGGCCGCCATGGCAGCCCTGTCGGCCATGAACCGCAACCCCGTGGAAGAAGACACCGAGCAGCTCGCGATGAGCACGCTGTCCTTCCAGGACTATGTGCGCGAACGCATGCTGCGCCGTCGCCACGAAGCCCTGAACGGCCCGTCGGACCCGCCCACCCTGTCCGAGCGCAGCCGCGACGAAGCGCCCGAGCGCGAGCGCATCAGCAGCGCACCAGCCGTGGCGCGCCACAACCCGCTGCGCACCATCCCTATGGACCTGCCGCCCGAGCAGCCCCGCCGCCGGCCAGAGCCCGCGGTGAGCCACGCCGTGCAGTCCGCCGCCAACCAGCAAAGTGTGATGACCGAGCTGCACGCGATGAAGGAATTGATCGAAGACCGCTTCAACACCCTGGCATGGCTGGGGCAGGCGCGCCAGAACCCCATCCAGTCCAACCTGATGCTCAAGATGATCCGCGCGGGCTACTCGCCCTCGCTGGCCCGCGCCGTGCTGGAGCGCATGCCCGAAGAGCTGTCGGCCGCCGAATCGGTGCGCTGGCTGATGGAAGTGCTGGAGCGCAACCTCAAGACCGACCTAGCCGAGACCCCGCTGTACGAGCAGGGCGGCATCTTCGCGCTGGTGGGCTCTACCGGCGTGGGCAAGACCACCACCACCGCCAAGCTGGCCGCCATGTGCGCCCGCATCCACGGACCCGGCAGCGTGGGCCTGATCACCCTGGACACCTACCGCGTGGGCGCCCACGAACAGCTGCGCACCTACGGCCGCATGCTGGGCATCGTGGCCCACCTGGCCCACGACCGCGCGGCGCTGCAGGACCTGCTGGGGCTGCTGTCGGGCAAGAAGATGGTGCTCATCGACACCACCGGCGTGGCCCCGCGCGACCCGCGCAAGCGCGACATGCTCGACGTGCTGGACCTGCCGCACGTCAACCGCCTGCTGGTACTCAACGCCGGCTGCCATGGCGACACGCTGGACGACGTGCTCACCGCCTTCAAGACCGACGGCTCGCAGCAGGCCATCCTGTCCAAGGTGGACGAAGCCGTCAAACTCGGCCCCGCGATCGACGCCCTCATCCGCCACCAGATGGTGCTGCGCGGCGTGACCAACGGCCAGCGCGTGCCCGAGGACTGGGAGCGCGCCGATGCGCACAAGCTCATCAACACCTCGATGCGCGCACCGGTGAAGTCGGCGTTCGACCCCAAGGCCAGCGACCTGAACTTCTTCTTCTCGCACTCGCCAGACGGCATCAACGAGCGAGGGATGGTCGATGCTTGATATCGGATTTCACCAAGGCGCCAGCCTGCACAGCTTCACGCCGCAGTCCGAACTGCGCGTGGTGGCGGTCGCCAGCCAGGACAACGCCGGCACGGGCCTCGAAGCGCTGTGGCAGGTCTGCGCCATCCTGCAGCGCCTGGGACACCCGGTCGTGGTGCTGGACGGCACGGCGCAGGAGACCGACGACAGCCCCGGTTTGCTGCACCTGCTGCAGCAGGCGCCGTGGAACGACGGCGCGCACCTGAACATGGGCGCTGCGGCCTCGTCGCTGGCTGTGATCCCCGCCGCGCGGGGACTGCAGCTCACCACCCGCCGCGCGCTGGCGCAGGACACACCGCCGCTGCAGGGCCTGCTGCCTTACTTCAGGACCTACGGCCTGATGGTGCTGCACGCGCCTGCGTCCACGCTGGGGCCGTTGCTCACGCACACGGCGACCATTCCGCTCGTCGTGATGGGCAACGATGCCGCAGGCGTGCTCAAGAGTTACAAGAGCTTGAAGCAGATTGCGCTGCACACCGGCCTGCCCTGCATGGTGGCCGGCCTGCTGCACGGCAACACCGCTGCCGAGCGCCGAAAGACCCAGGGCGCCCTGCAAACCCTGCAGGAGTGCGCCGAACAGCACCTGGTCGGCCCCGTGCGCACGACGACCATCGCCACGCAAAACCCGCAGGACCTGCAGCGCCTGGCCTTGCAACTGCTGGAAAATGCGGGCACTATCAGTGAATCGATGACGGCTCTCCCCACCCACAATCTGACAGGTGCGCCTGTCCATTTTGCCCGGAGCCACTGATCTGATGTACACCGCCAAAGGCCAGCTCGATCGTGACGCGATGATCCGCCAGCATGTTCCGCTGGTTCGCAGGATCGCGCACCACATGATCGCCAAGCTGCCCCCCAATGTGGAGCTGGACGACTTGATCCAGGTCGGCATGATGGGCCTGGCGGAGGCGCTGTCGCGCTACGAGGTGGCGCAGGGCGTGCAGTTCGAGACCTTTGCCACCCAGCGCATCCGTGGCGCCATGCTCGACGAGCTGCGCGAGGGCGACTGGATGAGCCGCAGCTCGCGCAAGAGCCAGAAAGACATCGAGCACGCCGTGCACCGCCTGGAGCAAAAGCTCGGCCGCAGCCCGCTCGAATCCGAGATCGCCGACGAAATGGGCATGGAGCTGTCCGACTATCAGAGCTTGCTGGGTAAGGTGCGCGGCACCCAGCTGGTGTATCTGGAGGACATGACCCACAACGAGGACGACGACGGTTTCCTCGACCGCCACGTCGCGGACGGTGACGCCGACCCGATGGAGATGCTGCGCGACCAGCGGCTCAAGGTGTCCCTGGTCAACGCCATCAAGAGCCTGCCCGAGCGCGAGCAGCACATCATGGGCATGTACTACGAGCACGACATGAATCTCAAGGAGATCGCGGCCGTGCTGGGCGTCACGGAATCCCGGGTGTGCCAGCTGCACAGCCAGTCCATCGCCCGCTTGCGGGCAAAAATGCGGGCGCACTAGCGCTCCCCCTGAGCGGCTGCGCCGCTTCCCCCTGAGGGGGACGCCACCCCTGGACTGGCGGAGCCAGATCCACGGTGGCACTGGTATGGGGCTGCGACCGTTTCGACGGGCATTGCTCAAGGCGAACTCCCGACGTACTGACCCGCTTTCGCCATCGCTTCTGCTATCGATAGGATAGCTGCTTGCGCTTGGCTGACGGCAGATCGAGCCGGTTTATCCATTCCAACCCAGGCGAGGCAAGCGTCAGCAGCTATCTTTTTTGAGTTGCGACTCAACCCGCCGACTTGTAGATGCGGGCCACGCCGGGCTTGCCGGGCTGGGTGCCGCGGCCATCGCCGTAGGTGGCGGGGGTGCCGGACTGAGGGATGAGGCTGGCGACCTGACGGTCGGCGTTGGCGGACAAGCGGGCCAGGCCTTCGCGGTGGTTGGCCAGCGCGTCGCGGATGGCATCCACCCGCTGTTGCAGCTGTGCGGGCACGGGGAGCCCGCGGTGCGCCGTCTGCTCCAGCGCATAGGTGAACTGCGCCGCAGCATCGCGCAGGGCGATGCTGTTCTTTTCCAGGATTTGGGGATCGGCCGCAAGCAGCGCGGCGGAGACTTTTTCGATCAGCTGTTCAACAGCCGAGAGGGATTCTTCCAGCGACATGGCGCATTGTGCGATGAACCGTGCTGGTCTGCCAAGGAAAGTTCAGGACTCGAGAAACGCGCGGTCTGTCCGATAACAAGTCAGATCAGCCGCGTGAGCGGGACAGGATTTCCTGGGCGTTGGTGAGCATCTTGTCGGCAATGGCTTCGGCGTTCACCGAGAAGGTGCCTTTGTCGATCGCCGCGCGCACGGCTTTGACCTTGCCGGCGTCGAAGTCGCCCGTGGTGCGGGCCGTCTGGTCCAGGGCGCGGGCCGCGGTCGACACCGTGACAGGCACACCGGCGGCTGACGCCTTCAGCGCGTCTTTCGTGGCTCCTTCAGCAGCCGTGGCAGGACTCTTGGCTTGCTTGGCAAGCGCTGCCTGCGGCAACCCGCCCGGGAGTTCCGGTTTTTGACCAATCTTCATCGCTCTCTCCACCACCCCGTTCGATGTGGGGCACAGTAGCAATGTTTTCGACCCATTTAACGGGGACTTTAGCGATTTATCGCAGTCCGGTCATCAAAGAGTGACGTCGATTGTCCCGTTTTCGCTCACAGTGCCACTAACGATGCGGCCATTGTCCATTCGGATACGGACAATCTGGCCTGCAGCACCTGCAGACATCGCCTGCCCAGCGGAGGTGACCGCGTAGCCCGGCCCCTGCGCCACCACCTTGACCTGGGCCCCGGCACGGAAGAGGTTGGGCGCGCGCACCATGCTCTGGCGCAGCGCCTGTCCGGGCACCAGTTGGCGCGCCGCAATCTGTCCTACCCACATTTCCGGGTTGGCCATGACGGCTGCAGATTCTGCTGCCCAGTCGACCTCCGACTCGGTGGCGTCGGCGGCGGTCAGGACGGCCCCCGGTGCGACGGCGCTGGTCAGCACCCAGGCAGGGCCGAACGCCTTGACCGTGACCGGAAGGTACACGTTCCAGGCGGTCTGCCCCTCTACGCAGCGCAGCCCCAGGCGGGTGCGGCCCCACAGCCGCGAACCCACCGGCAAGTAAGGCTCGACCCGCGCACAGGGCGCCAGCCGCAGGCGCGAATCCAGAGAGCCCACGCTCACTTCCATGCGCAGCGGCAAGCCCGAAGACTGGTTGCGCGTGAGGGCATCGTCCAGCCAGCGCTGGGTCAGCGGCCCCAGGTCCGCCGCAGGGTCCGCAGCGGCCTGGGCGCGCGCGGAGCCCATGGTGCACAGCGCCGCGGCCAGCAGCAGCGCAGCCGTCAGGGCATGGCGGGCTGCGGCACGGGGAGCGGAGAAGGAACGGGGGAACGAGATCGATGGCATGGGGCCTCCTGGGGCATCGCGGGGCGGGTTCGCAAGTCGTCGCACGTCGTCGAGTCGTCGCGGGTCTTCCCGCGCAGGGCGGCAAAGACTATTTCACGACTGGAACTATAGGCAGGCCCGGCCCGGGCAAAACCCGAAACTGCGCGCCCATTTCCGCGTTCTTCGCGCTTTAGAAAAAAGCCACGCTCTCCACAATCGAGCCACGCCGGAAAACCCCCTGGACCGGCGTCTTTGCACTCCAGGGCACGAGGCAAACATGCTCGACAAGATGACCAACCGGCTGGACTTCCACGGCAACGCACTGATCCTGCGTTCCGAGCGCCAGCGTGCCATCGCCAGCAACATTGCGAACTCGGACACCCCCGGCTACGTGGCGCGCGACTTCAAGTTCAGCGAAGCGCTGAAAGAGGCCACGGGCGAGAGCAGCACGGGTACCGGCTCGGGCTTCACCACCAAGCTGACCGCGGGTTCCGTGGGCACGGCCGGCACCACCGACGCGCGCCACATGCCCCTGCCCACCAGCCGCATGAGCGGCGAGCTGGGCGCCAAGGGCTCGCTGGGCTATTCGGTGCAGACCCAGCCCGCCCTGGACAACAACACGGTCGACCTGGACCGCGAACGCGCCAATTTCGTCGACAACGCCGTGCGCTACGAAGCCACGCTGCGGTTCATCAACGGCAACGCCAAAACCATGCTCAGCGCCATCCAGGGCCAGTAAGCAGACGCCCCCGCACCGAGCGCAGAAAGCGAGTCACCCCATGTCCATGTTCTCCATCTTCAATGTGTCGGGCAGCGCCATCAGTGCGCAGTCGCAGCGGCTCAACGTGGTGGCCAGCAACCTGGCCAACGTCGATGCCGTGGCCGGCCCCGATGGCAAGGCCTACAAGGCACGCCAGGTGATGTTCCAGACCGAGCCCATGGGCGCGGAAAGCTCTGCCGGCGTGCGCGTGACGGGCATCAACGAAAGCAACACGCCCGGCCGGAAGGTGCACGACCCCAGCCACCCGTCCGCCGACGAGCGGGGCTACGTCACGCATTCCAACGTCAACGCGGTGGAGGAGATGGTCAACATGATCTCCGCCTCGCGCTCCTACCAAAACAACGTCGAGGTCATGAACACGGCCAAGTCGCTGCTCCTCAAGACCCTGCAGATGGGCCAGTAACTCAAGGACCTCACCATGATCCTCAACTCCACCACCAGCGCGCCCACCGTCACCGACGCCACCGGCGGCACCAAGGCCAACGCTGCCACGGACCCCGCGGCTGCGCAGGACCGGTTCTTGAAGCTGCTCGTCGCGCAGCTGAACAACCAGGACCCGATGAACCCGCTGGACAACGCCCAGATGACCTCGCAGATCGCGCAGATCAACACGGTCACCGGCATCCAGCAGCTCAACCAGACCATGCAGAGCATGTCCGAGCAGTTCAACTCGCTGCAGGTCATGCAGGGCACCACGCTGATCGGGCGCAACGTGCTGACCGAAGGCGCCTCCATCGCGGTGGCCGACAAGGTCGGCAAGGGCGGTTTCGAGCTGCCGTCGGCGGCCACGAACGTGAAGATCGAGGTCACCACCGCCGGTGGCCAGGTGGTGGACACGATCGACCTGGGCGCCAAGGGCGCAGGCCGCCACACCTTCGAGTGGGATGCCAGCAAATACACCGGCGCCACCGATGCGCTGCAGTTCCGCGTCAGCGCCGTCAACGGCTCGGCCAAGCTGTCGAGCACGCCGCTGGCCCTGTCCAAGGTCACCGCCGCGGGCGCCGAGGACGGCCAGCTCCAGCTGACCCTGTCCAACGGCAAGACCATCAGCTACAGCCAGATCAAGGCCCTGGTGTAACGCCGGCCCGCCCCCCTTTTCTTCGCGTCCATAGGAGAACACCATGAGTTTTCAGCAAGGCCTGTCGGGCTTGAATGCCGCCAGCAAAAATCTCGATGTCATCGGGCACAACATCGCCAACTCCAACACCGTGGGCTTTAAGGCCTCGCGGGCCGAGTTCGCTGAGATGGTGGCCTCGGCCATCGGCTCGGCCGGCGGCACCAACGCCGGCATCGGCGTGGAAGTCGCTGCGGTGTCGCAGCAGTTCACGCAGGGCAACCTCACCATCACCGGCAACAGCCTCGATGTGGCCATCAACGGCAACGGCTTCTTCTCGCTGACCATGCCCGATGGCACGCCTGCCTACACCCGCTCCGGCAACTTCAAGCTGGACAAGGAAGGCAACATGATCACCAACGACAACGCCAAGGTGATGGGCTTTCCGGTGGACCCGGCCACGGGCCTGCGGTCGGGCACCGACCCGATCCCGATGGTGTTCCCCACGACCGAACCGATCCCTGCCAAGCAGACCACCAAGATCACGGCAGCGTTCAACCTGGACGCACGCGCCACCGACGCAGCAGGCAACCCCACGGCCACGCCGCCCGTGCCCGCCACGCCGCGCGCCACCTACGGCACCTCGATCAACGTGTACGACAGTCAGGGCGTTGCCAAGCCGGTCAACCTGTACTTCCAGAAGACCGCCACCGCCAACACCTGGGACGTGTACGACGCGCTGGACGACCCCACCGCCACGCCGCCCGTGGTGGCCACGGCCATCGGCCAGATCACCTTCGACAACAACGGCGCCATCGTCGGCCCGGCCGCCACGCCGCCTGCCACCGGCTTTTCGCTGCCGCTGACCGTCAACCCGACGCCCCCGAACCCCAACAACCTGACGCCCTACACGGTGGATGTGGCGCTGGACAAGGTAACGCAGTTCGGCCAGAAGTTCTCGGTGTCCACCCTGAGCCAGGACGGCTACACCTCCGGCGAGCTGACCGGCATCAACATCGAGAACAACGGGATGATCATGACCCGTTACTCGAACGGCGTGACCCGTGCCGAAGGCCAGGTCGCCCTGTCGAGCTTTCGCAACACGCAGGGCCTGGCCTCGGTGGGCGGCAACAACTGGGTGGCCACGTTCGAATCCGGCCAGCCGGTGGTGGGCACCGCCACCGATGGCAACTTCGGCTCTCTGCGCTCGGGCGCGCTGGAAGACTCCAACGTCGACCTGACCGCCGAACTCGTGAACATGATGACCGCGCAGCGCGCCTACCAGGCCAACGCGCAGACGATCAAGACGCAAGACCAGGTGATGTCCACCCTGGTGAATTTGCGCTGATCGACCTGATCGACCTGATCACACGCCACTGACCCTGCACTGGACTCCCGAAAGCACTTATGGACCGCATCATCTACACCTCGATGACAGGCGCCAACGCGGCCGCCCACCGGCAGGCCGTGCTGTCCAACAACCTGGCCAACGCGTCCACCCAGGGCTTTCGCGCGGAGATGTCGACCTTCCGCTCGGTGCCCATGCAGGGCGACGGCTCCAAGACCCGCGTCTTCGCGCTCGAAGCCACCTCGGGCTACGTGAACACGCCCGGCCCGGTGCAACGCACCGGTCGCAATCTCGACGCCATGGCCGCCGGCAATGCATGGTTTGCCGTGCAGGGCCTGGACGGCACGGAGGCCTATACCCGTGCGGGCACCTTTGAAGTGTCGGCCGCCGGCCAGCTGATGACCCCTACGGGCCTGCCCGTGCTGTCCGACGGCGGCGCACCCATCGACGTGCCGCCGGGTGCCGAGGTTTCGCTGGGCGGCGACGGCACCATCACCGCCAAGATCCCGGGCCAGGCCGCGCAGAACATCGGCCGCCTCAAGCTCGCCACGCCCGCACAGGAAGACCCGCTCAAGCGCAGCGACGATGGCCTGTTTCGCACCACGTCGGGCGACCCCATGCCCAACGATGCCAACGCCCGCATGCTGTCCGGCGCAGTGGAAGGCTCCAACGTGAACCCGGTGGAAAGCATGGTCGGAATGATTGCCGCATCGCGCCAGTTCGAGCAGCAGATGCGCCTGCTGCAGACCGCCGAGACCAATGACAAGACCGCCAGCCAGTTGCTGAGCATGAACGGCTGAAGCGGATCGCACGCTGACACGCCATAAGGAAGCACCATGATCAACTCCCTCTGGATCGCCAAGACCGGCATGTCTGCCCAGCAGACCCAGCTCGACGTCGTCTCGCACAACCTGGCCAACGTCTCCACCACCGGCTACAAGCGCAACAACGCGGTGTTCGAAGATCTGATCTATCAGAACCTGCGCCAGGTGGGCGCTGCCACCACCGAGCAGAACCAGCTGCCCACCGGCCTGCACCTGGGCCTGGGTGTGCGCACCGTGGCCACCAGCCGCAACTTCGTGCAGGGCAGCCTGCAGGAGTCGAAGAACAACCTGGATGTGGCCATCAACGGCAACGGCTTCTTTGAAGTGACCATGCCCGACGGCACGCTGGGCTACACCCGCGACGGCTCGTTCCAGGTCGATGCGCAAGGCCGCATGGTCACCTCCAGCGGCCTGCCCGTGGCCAACGGAATCACCGTGCCCGCCAACGCCACCAGCGTGACCATCAGCGCCGACGGCGTGGTGTCTGCCACAGTGCAGGGCAACACCCAGCCCCAGCCCCTGGGCAACCTGGCGATGGCCGCGTTCATCAACCCGGCGGGCCTGGAGCCCATCGGCCAGAACCTGTTCAAGGAATCCGCCGCGTCCGGCCAGCCCCAGCAGGGCACGCCCGGCACCAACGGCCTGGGCATCCTGAAGCAGGGTTTTCTGGAAGCTTCCAACGTGAACGTGGTGGAAGAGCTGGTCACCATGATCCAGACCCAGCGCGCCTACGAAATGAATTCCAAGGCCATCCAGACCTCCGACCAGATGCTGGCCAAGCTCGCACAGCTGTGACGATGACGATGACGACAGGAGCCTTTGCCATGCTGCAGTTCAACCGCTTTCTCGCCCTGCCTGCCGCCCTCGGCGCGCTGGTGCTCACCGGCTGCGCCACCATGTCGCCGCCCCCGCCCGTGGACATTTTGCCCACCACGCCGCCGCCCATCGCCGCAGTGCAGCGCACACCGCCACCGGTGACCGGCAGCCTGTTCCACAACGCCAGCTACCGGCCTGCGTTCGAAGACCGCCGTGCACGCCTGGTGGGCGACAACGTGACGATCATGATCGTGGAGAACGTGACGGCCAGCCAGAAGTCCACATCCACCGTGGACCGAACCTCCAACGCCAAGGCCGGCATCACCAACCTGCCCTTCGTGAAGAAGTCGCTCAGCGACGTCACCACGCTGGGCGCGGGCTCGGAAAACACCTTCTCCGGCAAGGGCGGCACCGAAAGCGCCAACACCTTCACCGGCTCGATCACCGCCACCGTGGTGGACGTGCTGCCCAACGGCCACCTGGTCGTGACGGGTGAAAAGCAGATCGGCGTGAACCAGAACGTGGACGTGCTGCGCTTCTCGGGCACCATCGATCCGCGCGCCCTGCAGCCCGGCAGCATCGTGAATTCCACCCAGGTGGCCAACGTGCGCGTCGAATCGCGCGGCCGCGGGGCGCAGAACGAAGCCCAGGCCATGGGGTGGATGAACCGGATCTTCAATACCGTCACGCCGTTCTAGAAGTTCTGGAATTTCACCCCCTGAGGCGCTGCGCGCCTTCCCCCTCTCTCTACGCGCTGCGCGCTACGGGAGGGGGACGCCGCCAGCGCGGCGGGGCGGCCCTTGCGCGGCGGCCCTCGCCTGGGGCGCGCCAGGTTTTACGAATGCGGGTTCGGGATGCGCCCGGGCTCCAATACCGGGGGCATGGAGACCCTGTGCGTCTGGGCGCTGTCGTGCCCCACACCATCATTGCTACACAATTTATAGCTACTAGCGCTTATTCATCAAGCGGTAGAGGCTGTTTTTATTCAAATTCTTTTTCGTAGCGCGGCACCAGCGTCTGCCTGGTTTTCCGCGCGCCACTGGCCGCGCCCCACCCGCCCGGGAACGCACGCAATAAGCCGGTGAACCCGCTTCTTTTTGGGTTTTAGTTCTTGGCGGGGCCGACCACAATCGATGCCATGAAAGCCTTGTCCCACTCCTTCCTGCCACGCACTTCGCGCGCTCTCTGGCTGCTGCTGGCCCTGGTGGCCGCTGGGGTGGCGCTGCCCGCCCATGCGTTGCGCATCAAGGAAGTGGCTGCGGTGCAAGGCGTGCGCAGCAACCAGTTGACGGGCTACGGCCTGATCGTGGGCCTGGACGGCACTGGCGACCAGACCACGCAGATGCCCTACACCACGCAGGCGATGTCGAACTACCTGCAGCAGATGGGCATCAGCCTGCCGCCCGGCGCGGCCAACCAGCTGCAGCTCAAGAACGTGGCGGCCGTGATCGTCACGGCGCAACTGCCGGCCTTTGCGCAGCCCGGGCAGATGATCGACATCAACGTGTCCTCCATGGGCAACGCCAAGTCGCTCAAGGGCGGCACGCTGATCGTCACGCCCCTGCGCGGTGCCGATGGCGAGATCTACGCGCTGGCCCAGGGCAACGTGGTGGTCGGTGGCGCAGGCGCCTCCGCCGGCGGCAGCAAGGTCCAGATCAACCACCTGAGCGCCGGCCGCGTGCCGCAGGGCGCACAGGTCGAGCGGGCCGTGCCCACCCCCCTGAACGAAGGCGCCACCATCAACCTGGGGCTCAATGCCTCCGACTTCCAGGTGGCGCGCCGCGTGGCGCAGGCCATCAACGGCAAGCTGGGCAACGGCCTGGCCACGGCGCTCGACGGCCGCACCGTGCAGGTCCGCGCGCCCATCGACCCGGGTGCCCGCGTCGGCTTCATCGCCGACCTGGAAGAGCTGCAGCTCGAAGCCATGACACCGGCCGCCAAGGTGGTCATCAATGCCCGCACCGGATCGGTGGTGCTCAACCAGGCGGTCACGCTGGGCCCGTGTGCCATCGCACACGGCAACCTGTCGATCACCATCAGCTCCACCCCGGTCATCAGCCAGCCCAATCCGCTCTCGCAAGGGCAGACCGTGGTGGCGCAGCAAAGCGACATCCGCATCAACCAGGAGCCGGGCAACATCATCCAGATGCCGTCGTCGCCCCAGTTGGCGGACGTGGTCAAGGCGCTCAACTCGCTGGGCGCCACGCCCGGCGACCTGCTGGCCATCCTGCAGGCCATCAAGGCCGCGGGCGCCCTGAACGCCGAACTGGAAGTGATTTGACATGAAGCACCCCCTGAGTCGCTTCGCGCCTTCCCCCTCTCCTTCGGGATGGGGACGCACCCGGTGGCCTGGCAAAGCCAGTTCCACGGGTGCACTGGCCTGCGCCGCGCCCGATTCACGGCCAGTGGGTAGCCCAACGCAAGAGGCTTGACCATGGCCCTCACCCTCCCTTCGTCCGGTAGCACCACCAGCAAGTCGAACGCGCTGGCGGTGGACATCCGCTCGCTGAACTCGCTCAAGTACGACGCGGGCACGGCCAACAACGCGCAGACCACGCGCGAGGTGGCCAAGCAGTTCGAATCGCTGTTCATGCGCGAGCTGATCAAGAGCATGCGCGACGCGACGATGAAGTCGGGCCTGATGGAGGGCGGCCAGGCCGACCTGGGCCAGGACATGCTGGACCAGCAGCTGTCGGTGAACATGGCCGGCATGCAGGGCGGGCTGTCCGAAGCCATTGCGCGCCAGCTGTCGCGCCAGATGGGCGGGGCCGACACCAACTTCTCCGTACCGTCCACGCTGAGCCTGCAGCGCTCGCTGCCCGGCGCTGCCGCGGCTTCGGGCAGCGCGCCGGCCGAGTCCACCATCCAGGCGCCCAAGGGCCGCGAAGGCTTTGTGCAGCATCTGTCCGGCACCGCCGAGCGCGTGGCGCAGGACAGCGGCATTCCGGCCAGCTTCATGCTCGGCCAGGCCGGCCATGAAACCGGCTGGGGCAAGAGCGAGATCCGCCACAAGGACGGCTCCAACTCGTTCAACCTGTTCGGCATCAAGGCCGGCAAGGGCTGGACGGGCAAGGTCGCCGAGATCACGACCACCGAATTCATCAACGGCAAGCCGCAAAAGGTGACGGCCAAGTTCCGCGCCTACGACTCGTACGAAGACTCCTTCCGCGACTACGCACGGCTGATCAACGACAACCCCCGCTACGAAAAAGCCCAGGCCACCGCCAAGACCGGCTCGGCCGTGGCCTACGCCGCCGAGCTGCAAAAGGCCGGCTACGCGACCGACCCCGACTACGCCAAGAAGCTCAGCGGTGCCATCAACAGCGCGCTGCGCACTCAACGTGCCCAAGCATGACAACGCGAGGTAAGCCATGAGCCTGCTCAACGTCGGCGCCCGCGCGCTGCTGGCCAACCAGGTGGCCCTGCAAACGGCGGGCCACAACATCGCCAACGTCAACACGCCCGGCTACTCGCGCCAGACCGTGGCGCTGCAGACCGTGCAGGGCCAGTTCACCGGCGGCGGCTACATCGGCCAGGGTGTGGACGTGCAGACCATCCTGCGCAACCAGAGCGAGCTGCTCACGCGCCAGTCGGCTACGGCCGGCTCGGTGCAGGCGTCCGACATCGTGCGGGCCGAGCGCCTGCGCCAGCTGCAGGAAGTCTTCAGCGGCGGCACCGCCGGCCTGGGCGCAGCCATCAACGACATGATGAACGCATTCTCCGACGTGGTGAGCGCGCCCACCGACATCACCGCCCGCACCGTGGTGCTCACCCGCATGGACGAAACGGCTGCGCGCATGCGCTCGGCCGCGGACCGCCTGACCGAAATCCAGTACACCGTCACCGAGCAGCTCAACAGCAGCGTCACCGCCGTGAACAGCCTGGCCAAGCAGATGGCCAGCATCAACGAGCAGATCGCCCGCGCCAAGGGCAACGGCCAGACGCCCAACGACCTGCTCGACCAGCGCGACCAGGTCATCCGCGACATCAACCAGTACATCCAGACCACGCAGATCCCCGCCGACGACGGCACCGTGGGCCTGTTCGTGGCGGGCAGCCAGCCGCTGGTGCTGGGCACCACCGCCACCAGCCTCTCGGTGGACGACGCCACCGCCTTCCCGGGCAGCGGGCAGATCAAGCTGTTCTTCAACCGCCCGGGCTCGCCGTCCATCGAGATGGACGAGAACGTGCTGGGCGGCGGATCGATGTCGGGCCTGCTGCGCTTCAACAACACCGATCTGGCGGAAGGCCGCAACCTGCTGGGCCGCATGGCCATGGCCATCGGCACGACGATGAACGACCAGCACAACCTGGGCCTCACGCTCGACGGCGCGCTGGGCAAGGACCTGTTCTCGCTGCCCACCAGCATGCCCGGCCACACGAACGGTGCGGGCGTGGGATCGGTGTCGTTCACCGGCCCCACGCAGTTCGCTGCGTCGGACTACGAGATCCGCTTCACCACCGGCACCGCCGGGCAGGTAGTGCGCCTGTCGGATGGCAAGGCCACTGCGTTCACGAGCGCCGCCAACCTGGCCACGCTGCAGATCGACGGGCTCAACTTCAACCTGACCACGCCGGGCAACCCGGGCGAGCGCATGCTGTTCAAGCCGTTCAGCACGGCCGCCAGCAACATCCAGGCGCTGGTGTATTCGCCGCGCGACCTGGCCGTGGCCAACCCGGTCAACGCGGCCATGGGCACGTCCAACGGCGGCACCATGCAGCTGGCGGGCCTCAAGGCCACCGGCCTGCCCAACCCGCCCGGGCTGGTGCTGCCGCCCAACGCCAACGCGGCTGCCGTGCCCCCCATCCTGGGCGGCATCCAGCTGCGCTTTACTGCCGGCCCGCCGACCACGTACGACGTGCTCGACCGCGGCACCGCGCCGCCCACCACCGTGGCGGCCGCGCAGCCCTACACGCCGGGTGCACCCATCACCATCAACGGGTGGGAGATCAAGCTGCAGGGCACGCCCAACACCGGCGACACGGTCGTCATCGGCAATGCGTCCGACCCGCAGTACGGCGACACCTTCACCCGCAACTCGGGCAACGCCAGCGCGCTGATGGGCCTGCGCGACGTGAAGATGTTCGACGAATCCACCCTCTCGGACGGCTACGCCGGCGCCATTGCGCAGGTGGGCACCCGCACGCAAAGCTCGCTGTTCGCGGCCGAGCTGTCCACCACCATCGCCTCCAACCTGGAGCGCGACCGCACCGCGATCTCGGGCGTGAACCTGGACGAAGAGGCCGCCCGCCTGATCCAATACCAGCAGGCCTACCAGGCATCGTCCAAAATGATCCAGATCGCGCAGAACATCTTCGACTCGCTGATCCAGGGCATGGGCCGCTGATGACCGCACCGTACAGAGCTAGGAGCCTCCCATGAGCAGCAGCATCTACCGCATTGGCACCGCCAACATGTACGACAACGCCCTGCGCAATTTGGGCACGCGGCAGACCAACCTGTCCAACCTGCAGGAGAACCTCACCTCCGGCAAACGCGTGGTGCGCGCCAGCGACGACCCCGTGTCGGCCGCGCAGGCCGAGCGCGCCATCAACCGCCTGTCGCGCATCCAGACCGAGCAGCGCGCGCTGGAAACACAGCGCAACGCCATCGCCCAGGCCGAATCCGCGCTGGGAGACGCGGTCGACCTGGTGCAGAACTTCCGCGAGCTGGTGGTGAACGCCGGCAGCGCCGCCCTGACGCCCAACGACCGCGCCACCATTGCCAACCAGCTGCAGGGCCTGCGCGAGCAAATGGTGGAGGTGGCCAACCGCAAGGACACCAACGGCATTCCGCTGCTGGGCGCGCTGGGCAGTGCCCTGGCGCCCTTCCTCGGCCCGCTGAGCAGCTCGCCCGACTACGGCTTCAACGGCCTGCCCGGCCAGGCGGCCAGCTCTGGCGTGACCATCCCCGGCACGCTGGACGGCGAGGCCGCCTTCATGTTCGACCCGCAGCGCGACGGCGTGTACACCGCCGGCGTGAGCGCCATTCCGAGCAGCCGCTTTCTGAACACCACGGCCATCACCCCGGTGAACCCGAGCCTGGTGACCGGCAACAACTACTCGATCGCCTTCAGCGCCGTCGGCCCCGGCGCCACGGCGGGCACCACCACGGCCACCTACACCATCACCAACACCACCACGGGCGCCGTGTCGGCCCCGGTGACGGTGCCGGACTTCCCGTCCGACAAGCCCATGAACGTCACGGTCGCCAGCATCCCGGGGCTGACCTTTGACATCAAGGGCACACCGGCCAACGGCGACACCATCACGCTGGCGCCCAGCCCCAGCATGTTCAGCGCCATGGACGCCGCCATCCGCGACATCCGCAACGCCCCGGACAGCAATGCCGCAGCGCAGGCCGTGGGGCAGGCACTGGGCAACATGGACATCGGCCTCGAACGCATGCACAACATGCGCGGCTATGCAGGCGAGCTGCTCAACCGCGCGGACCGCATCACGGGCGACCAGGACAAGCGGTCCGTGCAGCTTGAAGGCGACCGGTCACGGGCGGAGGATCTCGATATGATCCAGGGGATATCGGACTTCCAGAACCAGCAGGTCGGCTATGAGGCTGCACTCAAGTCCTACGCGCAGGTTCAAAAGCTGTCCTTGTTCAATTTCATCAGCTAACGCGGGTCTGCCCACGGCTCCACGCATCCCCAAGCCGGGGATGCCGGGGAATGCTGGGGAACAGACCCCATGAGACAACGCCTGAGAGCACATGGTCCAATCTGTCCTTGGCAGCCTGATTCTGGGCTACCGCCCCCTGTGGAGCCGGGCCCGCAAGCTCGCGGGCATCCAGCTCTATGCCCACAACGATGCGTCGGTGGTGGTCGACGCGGCGCATTTGCTGCGCACGCTGCAGGAGCTCTGGTCCGCCAGCTCCCCGCCCATCCTCCTGTCACCCCAGAACCGCCAGCTGCTGTGCGACATGCTGGAGCACGCCCCCCGCGGCGCACCGTGGATCGAAGTGCGCGGCGAGTGGCTGGCCGACTCGGCCATCTACACCCGCGTGATGGCAGCCCACCAGCGCGGCCTGCGGCTGGTGTGGCGCGGCGAGCTGGGCAAGCTGCCCGAGCCCGACGTGGCACAGTGCTTTGACAACAGCCTGCTGAGCCTGCGGCCCGAAGACGCGGTGGCGGCCCTGAAGCCCCCTGCCCCTGGCCGCCCCGGAGCCGCGGGCGCGCGCTCGGGCCCGCCGATCCTGGCCGGTCAGATGTACGAAGGCATCGCCAGCCGCGCCCTGATGGAGCGCTGCCTGGACGAGCACAACGCGATGGCGCTGGCCGGCTGGCCCGCCGAAGACGTGCTCTACAGCCTGCGCCACCACCCCCAGCAGCCGTCGCACGCGGTGATCTTCAAGCTCATGAAGGCCATTGACGCGGAGCAGTCGCTCGAGACGTTTGAAGCCATCATGGGCGAAGACCCGCTGTTGGCCTACCGCTTCATGGTCTACACCAACTCGGCGGCGCTGGGCCTGCGCACGGGCATCGACTCGCTGCGCCGGGGCCTGGTGATGATGGGCTACGGCTCCATCAAGCGCTGGCTGTCCGACCAGCTGCCACACGCCAGCACCGACCCCAACATGCAGCCCGTGCGCGAGGCCATGCTGATGCGCGCCGAGCTGACGGCGCACCTGCTGGATGCCGGCATCGAAAACGACCTGCGCCGCGAGATCTATCTGTGCGGCCTCCTGTCGCAGATCGACGACCTGATGGGCGAGCCCCTGGGCACCATCCTGCGCCGCCTGCCCTTGTCCGAACGCATCTACGACGCCACCGTGCTGCACACCGGCCCCTACGCCGCGGGCCTGCAGATGGCCTGCGCACTGGAGACCGACGACGCCAGCGCCATCCGCCAGCTGTGCGAGACGCACGAAATGGACCTCGAGGAAGTCAACCGCGCGCTGCTGCGGGTGCTGGCCGATCTCGAGGTCGAACGCAGCAAGTAGGCCTGCGCACCGCCGGCCGCCACGCATGGGGCCGGCGGCCGGTGGCGGCGGTGCGCGCGTTATTCGGCCTTGTGCGGGCGTGGACGCACCAGCAGGAGTCACCCAAATTGGCAACCCTCTCGCTGATTCATATGCATTGATTTTCTGCCGTTATGGCGTGCAAAACGCGGTCCAAATTTTGCAACATATCAATACAATTTTTTATTGACCGGAACGATGAAGTAGCTTTTGAGCACACCCCTGCGGGGCAGCGAAGGAAAGAATTCCTTCACAGGGCCGGACACCCTCATCCACTTGTTCGGCACCTTAGAAGCCGCGTCAGACAATGCTTTCTTGCTCTCATTTTTCTGCAATCCGTGTTTGCAGGCTGTTCGCTGCCGCCTGTGCCTTATCCCTCACCGCTTGCGGCACCCTCACGGGCATACCCTCTCACGGCGGCGGCAAGCGCTTCGCCACCGAACAGCGGCTGGTATCGGCCAGCATCCGCTCCTCGCTCAAGGACCTGGACATCTCCAGCCTGAAGGGCATGCGTGCAGCGCTCGTGTTCGACCTGGTGGCCGACGAGGGGGGCGGCAACCTCTCCGGCGGACGCTGGAGCCCCGGCCTGCTCTTCAGCGTGGGCAGCGCCATGAGCCCCGTCAGCAGCACCGTGAACGCCTTCCAGGTCTACAACCTCGCCGAAGGCGGCACCAACTACACCAACACCAATTCGGGCGGCGCCTCGACCACCACCGGCACCACCCTGCAGACTGGCACCAGCAACACCGTGAGCTCCAGCCAGACGGCCGAGACATCGAACAGCTCCACCAGCGGCACCAGCAGCAGCATAGGCACCAGCACCAGCACCACGGGCGGCACGACCACCACCACCAACTACAGCCAGACCGACAACAACAGCTCGAGCACCAGCGGCAGCTCCAACAGCACGACCAACAGCACCAGCACCACCAACTCCAGCGGGCGCACCAACTCCGACAGCAACACCAACAGCACCGGCAACAGCCGCACTGCGGGTGGCCAGAACTACCAGCGCGAAGCCATCACGCCCGCAGCCGTCACCAGCGTCACCAGCAGCCAGGGCAACCGGCGCGACAACACGGCCTCCCTGCAATACAGGGGCCTGGGCGAGTACCAGAACTTCCCGGTGCCCAAGAGCGACGCCAGCCTGCTCATGGGGCTGGTGCGCAACTACTTCCTGCTCAGCGGCGTGGTCCCCACCACGCCCAACGACCCCTCGGCCGACGTCCTGGTCTACGTGACAGTGGACATCTTCGGCATCGTGCGCAGCCGGTTCGATGCCATGGTCTACAACAACGAAACCGTCAAGGCCGAGACCAGCTTTGAAATCATGGCCTTCGACCGCGAAGGCAAGAACGTGCTGCGCCCGCAGCAGGCCAGCAACGAAGCCCAGTACCGCGAACACTACCTGATGTGGGTCGGCCCGCTGGAGACCAAGGAGACCGTGCGCGACGCACAGGGGCTTCTGGTCAACTTCAAGGACGTGGGCCTGCGCTCCCCGCTGGCAGCCGCTGAACGCGCGGAGCAGCCATGATGCCCGGCCTCATCCATCGCATCCACCGCATTCCGCGCCTCGTGCGCCTCTTGCGCCTCTCCCACCACCTGCGGCGCATGGGCGCATCCACCGTCCTGGCACTGGCTGCATGCCTAGCAGCGGGCATGGCGCCAGGCCCTGCCGCGGCCCAGGCTGCCAGTGACGCCTCGGTGCTGAAACTGCTGTCCGTCAACGGCGCCCAGAAGTCGCTGGAGCAGGCGCTGGCCGGCATGGAGGCACAGATCCGCCAGCAGGTCACCGCCGACATGGTCCGCTACAACGGCGGCAAGCCGCTGACCCGCACCCAGCAGACCGCCGTCGACCAGGTCGTGCCCAAAGTCGTCCAGCTGCTGCGCGAGAAGCTGAGCTGGGAGACCCTCAAGCCGAGCTACATCAGCATCTACAAAAGCCAGCTCGACCAGGCCGATGTGTACCGCCTCATCAAGCTCTACCAGGACCCAGACTACGTGCGGGTGGTCGAGAAGATGCAACTGGTCAACCAGCAATCGGCGCGGGTGATGTTCGAGCAGGTGCCAGGCATCATGAAGGGCCTGCAGCCGCTCTTGGAAGACGCAGTGCAAAAGGCGCTGGCGCAATGACGAGCGCTCTGCGCAACGCACAAGGCCGTGAACAAAGCAGCGGCCGCGCAGGCTGGCTGGCCCGCCTGCTCATCTGGGTGCTGCTCGTGTCCGTGCACACGGCCAGCTTCGCACAGGTCGTGCGCCCCATCATCTGGGGGCCCCACGGCGCGCCCCAGACCGGCTTCACCGCCAATGGCACCTTCCTGCAAAACGGCATCATCACGCCCAACCCGCACCAGGGCCTGCACACCCTGATGAACATCTCGGTGTGGACCGTCAGCGCTTTCGCGCTGAGTAACACCACCGACCCCAACTACGTGCAGCCGTCGCTGGCCGACATGGCCACCGCGCTAAACCTCACGCCCCAGCAAGCCGCATCGCAGATCAACACGCTGTACGTGGGCGCCAACCCCTACGCCAACGTCAGCACGCCCAATGCCCACACAGCGGCCAACATGGCCGCCTACGACCAGATCCTGGCCGACTACGCTGCGCTTGGCGGCGTGGCCGCCACCACACAGCCTCAGGGCGGGCTGTCGATCTTCGGCTCTGACGCGCTGCTGAACACCCCCGTGTTCCAGGCCGCCCTGCCCAGTGGCCAAGGCGCAGCGGGCGTCGTCATCTCAGAGAGCGTCGAATCGGTGCAAAACACCGCAGTCGT
The DNA here is from genome assembly GCF_964253015.1 of Acidovorax sp. LjRoot194. Classification (NCBI taxonomy): domain Bacteria; kingdom Pseudomonadati; phylum Pseudomonadota; class Betaproteobacteria; order Burkholderiales; family Comamonadaceae; genus Acidovorax; species Acidovorax sp. LjRoot194. Next base: position 5,156,477 of record NZ_CAXUQB020000001.1, read on the forward strand.
GGCCAACTTCAACGCCATCCAGCTGCAGAACTCCACGCTGCTGGGCTCGCCCATCTTCTACTCCAAGCACCGCATCCCCACCGGGCCCGGCGCTGGCGGCGCCGGTGCGGGCAACTCCAACTGCATCGCCATGGGCGAATGCGCCGCCGACGGCGCCCAGCAACTGCACCAGAACCTGTTCGGCGCGTTCAACCCGCACAGTGGCGTCGAACTGGGCTACGTGATGCCCGGCGGGCAAGCCCACGCCTTCGACCTCAAGAAAAACCCCCACTTCGCTGCCTCGTTCATGAACGCGCAGTCGGATAACGGCGACATCAACCCACGCCAGAACGCCATCGTGGGGCAGAACCTGGCCAAGGCCACCAGCCAGCACGCTAAGGGCCTGCAGGCCAGCGCGGGCATCAACTTTGCCGGATTCGAGGAAGACCGCGCGCTGTTCATGCAGGGCGTGGACCTGTATGCGCACGTCAGCTCGCCGGCCGAGCGGGCCACGCTCGATGCCCTGCGCAGCGGCACCCTCAAGCCCGGAGACCCTGGCTACGAAGCCGCCCAGGCCCTGGCCCAACGCACCTTCAGCCGCGCATGGGCGCAGCATGTGGAGTACGAAACCGCCATCGTGCACAACCGCGAGTCGGCGCACTACCAGGCGCAGAAGCTGCAGCTGCAAGGCGCGGGCGACCGCGAGCTCTTCCAGCAAGGCCTGAACCTGTACTGCAAGAGCTGCGATGCGCAGCAGGAGCAAAGCCTGCGCAGCCTGGCCCAAGGCCAGCTCAAGGAAGGCGATGCCGGCTGGCGCGAGGCGCGCGACCTGGCCGAGCAGCGCTTCAAGCGCGCCTACGAAGACAGCCTGATGCCCCCGCCCAAGAAAAGCCTGTTCAAGCAACTGGCAGCGGTAGTAGTGGCAGCCGTGGCCGCGTTCTTCATCGGGCCGGCGGTCAGCGGCTGGCTGGCCAACCTCATCCCTGGCGCCACGGCAACCAGTGCTGCAGGCGCCACCGTGGTGGCCGGCACCGCCGGTACATCGCTGACCGTGGGGGGCGCCATGGCCACCGGGCTGGGCACCATGGCAGCAACCACCACCAGCGCGTTCCTGAGCACCGGCATCGCCACCGGCAGCGTGAGCCAGGGCCTGAAGGCCGCAGGCCGCGCCATGCAGGGCGGCCTGGTGTCGGTCGCGGTCAACATGCTGGCGCCGGGCCTGGGCTTCACGAATTCCGAGAGCCTGATCAACCGGTCCTTCAACGTGCTGGCCAACGCCGCCGGTGCCACCGTCGCGGGCGGAGGCAGCTTCGGGCAGAACCTGCTGAACGCCGGCGTGGGCGCAGGCATGCAGGCCGTCGGCGCCCAGGTCGCAGGCGCCGTTGGAGACACTTACAGCGCCGGCAGCGGGCTCAACTACACTGGCCACGCGGCCTGGGGCTGCGTGAGCGGCGCCGTGGCCGCGCGCTCGGGCAGCGGCTGCGGCACGGGCGCGGTCGGCGCTGTGGTCGGAGACTGGGCGGGCCAGCAGGTGCATGCCAACCTGAACAGCGCCAATCCCAACCCCGTGCTGCAAGGCTTTGCCAACGCCGGGGGCAGCATTGATGGCACCTCCACCTTCTTCGCGGGCCTGAGCGGTGGCGCAGCAGACGCCCTGGTCGGCGGCAAGCCCGACAAGGTCCAGCAGAACTTCGGCATCGGGCAAAGCGGGGCTGAGAACGCGTTTGCCAACAACTACCTCAAACACCAGGAAATCAATAGCCGGGTCGCGGCCCAAAAAGCCTGTGATGCAGGCAACTCGTCAGCATGCGCACAACGCGATGCACTCAACCAACTCGACTCCAATCGGCAAGCAGAACTGGGCAACTGTGTTGGTACGCGAAGCACTGCGTGCGACACGATTCGCGCGCAGGCAGTAGAAGCGGCGAACGGGCTGGATCTCTATACCAAAGCACTGCTGAACAAGGTCGAAAAGGGGGAGATGACCTATGCGCAAGCCAAGCCCTACGTGGAGCAGGCGCAACGTGAGAAGCGCGACATCACTTCACCGCTGGCCGCTGACGCGTATGTTCGCTCGGGAGGACGATCAGACCCTGGCAATCCCGCCTGGATAGAGTACAAAGCGCTGACGGCCACCGAAGGGAATGACGCCGCGATGGCCCTGGGCATGGGCAGTGCGGGAGGACGCTACGAAGGGCAGCATGGGGGCAAGGCGTCGACAGGCATGCGGACTCCAGAGGGCGATGGCCTTGCCGCTTCAGACGCTGGGGCTAGTGAGGGAGGCAAAGTTGCAGGGGAAATTGCAACCCCTGTGACTTCCGGCGGGACTGCGAATTCAGCGACAGGGCCGAAGCTTGCGGAACAACTTTCAAACGAATCCCTGACGGCTAGCGGCGCCAATCTGAATAACATTAAGGTTGTTGCGGAAGGCAAAGTCAACGGGCAGGTATACATCGATACAAATCAAACTGCCAGGCCAAGTACTGCCGCCAACGCATCAGAAATTACGTTGGTGCCAGCCGATAGAGTAGCTGCGAGAGAAGCGCAAGGTCTTGGAAATGTCAACGGCAACATGGCCACTGCTCACGCAGAGGTGGGCGTAATTCAGCAAGCTTCTAACGCCGGGGTTGCTAAAGGTGCTGATATGACGCTTACGGTTAAGGGCGAAAGGGTGTGCGATTTCTGTCGTGGAGACATTCCAGCGGCAGCACAAGCAGCTGGGCTAAAGTCGTTGCAGATAGTCGATGAAGCGGCAGGTGTGACCTACTACTGGTTCCCCGGCATGACAAGACTGAAACCGAGATAATTATGAATGATTTAATTTTAACTTGGAGTGACGCAGGTACAGGTGGCCATATCAGAAATCCTGAGTGGAGCGACGTTGAGGCTAAGTTGATAGCAAACCTTGGCGGCAAGGGAGTTATTGGCATTGAAGGCGAAACCGAACATGGCCTTGGTCGGTCGATTCAAGTCAGATTTGAAAATGGCAATTATTTACTGACTTTCGGCTATGAAACAGAAGACGAATGGATTGTGCGCATGCATCAAAGAAGTGAACTTAGTTCGGACGAGATTACGCTACTTGGAGATATTTGGCGCAGCAATTGCATTTTTAAAAATCCCGCGATTGTCAGACAAGCCTTCAATGAGTTTTTTGATACTGGCACCGTGTCCGATGATCTGATGAGCGAATGATGGTTCATTCGAGTCGAGGCGGAGGCATACTAATGTCGTAGCATCACCCGAAAGCTAAAGGCCATGATCAAAAGGCGCAGCGCGATTGAGCCCGCCATTGGGAACATGAAGATGGATGGGCGGCTGGGCCGCAACCCGCTCAAGGGCGCGCTGGGCGACGCACTGCACGCGGTGATGTGCGGCGCCGGGCACAACCTGCGCATGCTCGTGGCGGCGTTGCGGCTTTATTGCGCTCGATTCGGGGTGTCGATGCAGGCGGTTATCGCCGCGCAGATCGCCCCTACGCTCAACAAACGATCTACTTGCAGCTGAGAATTGGATTTTTCAGGGCGAACCAAGTAACCTCAAGGCATTCAAAAACTTTAAATTTGGGATACTTCCACGAGCAACGATTTTGCAAATGCGAGGCAAATGGTTGAAACGTATCTCCGCACGCTTGAAGCTCAGCCAGAAGGGGGGCCGTACACCATTCTTGATGAGCGTATCCTAGAAGATGAGGAAGGGTGGTATTTCCCGTATCAGTCTACAAGCTTTGTGATGACGGGAAATTTTAGTGACTCGCTTGTTGGAAATTGGCCGATATTTTTCCGCCATAGCGACTCATACATTGGGCCACATCGACCAGGAATGGCGTTGCCGCCGTTGCAGAATTAAAGCTGGGCGCTGCGCGCAGAGCATTGATTACAGGCCGTGCCGGGCATCGAGCCCGGTTTGCCCTGGCAGGTCTGCGGGGCAACTTTGCTGATCGTAAAATTAATATAACGGGCGGTCTCAAATCCGAAGCGCAACACCAGTTGGTTGAAACGGCTCAATTGAGACTCAGTGAATGGTAGCGCCGTAGAAACATGGGTGTTGCAGAAATTGGTATTCCAGGCATTCAGTCGATCATCGCAGCGTCCAGCCGTATCGCTACTCCAACAACTGAACAACGAGACTTGGGGTTTGTTGGCCAAGTCCCAGAGACATTTCCAAGCTCAGTTGTTCCATTGCCGAATGGATATCGGCTATTCCGTGGCCCAGATTCTGAAGCGATCATTCTTAACAACGTTGCCGCCAAATTGGGAAACAGCACGTCAGCGATTGGTACGATCAACCTCCTGACAGAGCGCGCTCCCTGTGTCAGTTGCGCGAACGTCATTGACCAATTCAAAGCCAAGTATCCCAACATCACAATAAATGTGCTCGACAACGGTGGAAACATCGTGCCCCCGATCAGGAAACCATGACATGAATTTACATGAACAAAGAGTCAATTATTCAACAATTAAGCAGTGGGCAATGGATGCCTATTTTTATTTCAGCCGTGACCGAGGTGTGATTCTGGGACGGCCGCACGCAGAAATTATAGGCGGTGTTTTTATGAATATGAATTTTCATTTGATTGAAAAATTGAACGACTGATGTTACATGTAATTTGCATGGTTTTGAGTGGAGGGTGGCATCGGGAGCCGAGGAACTATCACAGAGAGCAAATAAAAGAGATTTTTGCCAACGACACACTCCAGAGCCTGCTGGCTGACATTCCTCAAGAAGAAGCTGCTTTATTCCAGCATGACCTAAAAATCCTTCAGTTAATTTGACGCTGAAGTCAACTGTTTACTCAAGCTACCCCCCCCGCCTCCGAACTACGTGCGAGTTGCGAGAAGTTGCAACTGTCGACCAACAATGGGCGCGGGTGATGGAAGCAGGCTGGCTAGACCGACTGTTCATTGGATGCTGCTCGTGTCCGTGCACTCACCCAGCAATTTTGATGACTATAAAGGCTTCCATTTATTGAGGACGGCCAAGCCATGATTTCAAAACTGGAACCTTGAGTTCCATGCGTGCAGGCAATGCTCCAGTCATTGTCAACCGCAGAGAGAGGGCAGTACACGCTTTAGAAACTGCGCATCCAGCGAATATTTACCTCAAAGAATACGCGTTACTTCACCAGCAGGGTTCAATATCCAATTTTGCCCCTGGAAAACGCAGGAAGCTCATTTTCCATCAGATCAATACCATGAAAATTGCACTCCTTATCCTCAGCCTTTTATTGACTGGCTGTGCCGCTCCAAAACGCTTTTATATTTACGATCAGCCTGATGCTGCAACCATAGTGCTGAGCCAAACTTCCGACTTCAGCATGTCCAAAGTCGTGCTGTGGGGCATGCAAATGGATCAGGTGGAGCCAAATCGGGATGAGAAACTGGGTCCCTTTGCCTTTCCAGTTTCGACACGAATCTACAGACATAGTTCTGCAGAAAAGCAATTTATCATCTACGATACTAATGAGTATGGGATCGTCCACCAGTCATTCAAAATGCCACCAGGAAAATACAAAATATCGGCCATCAACGTACAACGAGTCAGTGGAACCGGGCCCGAGGCGATGTCCCTCACGGCAATGGTGGATGCAGGGCGCCCCAAAGGGCTTTTCAGCTCTCAAGATTTGAGAACATTTCCCAAGATTTTTGTTGACCTAAAGCCAGGAAGTGTCAATTACATTGGAAATTTTCGTGCGCACCTAGATAATTGCAACAACATATTGACATTGTGCGGAGAATACAGGATAGAAGTTCGAGACAGATTCGCCAGAGACATCGATCTGCTAAAAATAGAATCGCAAGACACCAAGACGATCGTCAACGAGACGATCATGATCGATCGGAAGAGCAGTCCGTACTTTTACAGAGCGGACTGAGCGCCCTCTCGAACCGCAGCTCGAAGACGCAGCACAAAATCGTGCGCACAGCACACAAAAACCCTTCCCGATTGAGGCTGCCGCGCGCGCCAGGCCGCCAACCCCCGCCTGCCTCCCTGGATGAATACTCTTCAGCCCGCACATCGCGCCCACCAGCGCTGAGCCACAGGCCTCACCCACGCCCCTGCTGCTGAGCCCGCACGCGCGCAAACGTCTTCCAGAACGCGGCCTCCTGCGTGGTGGCGAAGTTGATGCGCATGAGCGTGCTGGGCTTGCGCTCGGCATGGAACAGCGCGCCGGGCGCCAGCAGGTAGCCCTCGTCCAGCATGCGCTGCGCGAGCGCATCGGTGTCCACGCCAGTCTCCACCCAGCCGAACAGCCCCACGGGCTCGGCGGCGAAGGTGCAGCCTGCGCCCAGCGCCAGCTTCACGCTGCGGGCGCGGGCGGCATCCAGGCGGGTGCGGATGCGCTCGGCGTGGCGCCGCAACTGGCCCTGTTCGATGCACAGTGCCAGCGCCTTTTCCAGCAGCGCGGGCGTGGTCAGCGTGGCCAGCAGCTTGGTGTCCAGCAGTTGCTCGATGAGTGACGACGGCGCGGCCAGGAAGCCGATGCGCCAGTTGGGCGCGAGGATCTTGGCAAAACCGCTCACGTAGATGGTGCGCTGCAGGCCGTCGAGCGCGGTGAGGCGCGTGGCGTGCTCGGGCGCGATGTGGCTGTAGGTGTCGTCCTCGACGATGTGGAAGTTGTGCTGGTTGGCCAGCTGCAGGATGCGGTGCGCGCTGCCCGGCGACAGGCAGTAGCCGGTAGGGTTGTGGAACACGCTCACGCTCACATACAGCTTGGGCTGGTGCACCTCGCAGTACCGGGCCATGACCTCCAGGTCGGGGCCGTCGGCACGGCGCGGCACGGGCAGGATGTGCATGCCCAGGGCCGCCAGCCGCGCAAATTCCACGGCCCAGCCGGGCTCCTCCACCATCACCGGGTCGCCAGGGCGCAGCAGCGTGCGGCTCACGATATCGAGCGCGTGCGTGGCGCCCACGGTGGTGATGATGTTCTCGGGCGTGGCATGCACGTTCAGCGTGGCGAGCTTTTTGGACAGCACCCTGCGCAGCCCGGTGTCGCCCAGCGGCTCGCCGTACTGCAGCGAAAAGTCGTTCAGCGCGCGGGTGCTGGTCACCTTGCGCACTGCGGCGGGCATGAAGGTGGACTCGAGCCAGTCGGGCGGGAACACGCCCATGCCGGGCTGCGGCTTGTCGCTGATCTTGTGAAACATGCCGCGGATCAGCGCCGTGGCGTTGACGGGCGGCGCCCCGCGCGCCGCACCGCGCCCGGCGCCACGGGCCGCAAACCAGTGCGCAGTGCTCCAGTTGCCCATGCCGCGCTCGGCCTCGGGCGTGTCGGCTTCGTTGTCGGGCATGCGCTCGGCCAGGCCCGTGGCCATCTCGCGCACGAAGAAGCCGCGGTTCTTGCGCGCCTCCACCAGGCCCTGCGCCAGCAACTGGTCGTAGGCCGCCACCACCGTCGACGGGCTCACGCCGTGCTGCTGCGCGCACTGCCGCACCGACGGCAGGCGCGCGCCGGGTGCCAGCAGCCGGTTGCGGATGCGCTCGCCAAAGCGCGCCGACAGCTGTTCGGTGAGCGACTGGGTGGTGGTTTTCATGAGCATGGCGGGGTCCTTGCAGTGTGTGTGCAGCGTTCTTGCGGTGGTCTCGCCGTGCACTTGTGTACTGTTATCGCGGCCAATACAGATTGCGAACTGCGCTGCTGAACTGTATTGGTTGTGTACTGGCAGCCAAGATTACATTGAAGCCTCGGCATTGACAAGTCTCCCCACCCGGAACACCGCCCCTCCCGCACCATGAGCGCCCCCGAACTGACTGCCCTGCTGCTGTTCTGCACCGCGATGAGCTTCTCGCCGGGGCCCAACACCACGCTGTCCACGGCCCTCGCGGCCAACCTGGGCCTGCGGCGCGCGCTGCGCTTTTGCTTTGCGGTGCCCACGGGCTGGACGCTGCTCATGCTCGCCAGCGGCCTGGGCCTGGGCGCGCTGATCACCGGCGTGCCAGCCTTGCGCTGGGGCGTGACGCTGGCGGGCGTGGCCTACATGCTGTGGCTCGCTTACAAGCTCAGCCGCGCCGGCCAATTGGCCGAAGTGGACAGCGCCCGGCTGAACGTGACCTTCTGGCAGGGCGTGGGCCTGCAGTTCGTGAACATCAAGGCCTGGATGCTGGCGCTCACGCTCAGCGCGGGCTGGGTGGTCAACGCCGCGGGGCAGCCCGCCGTCAACCCCGGTGAGCGCCTGGCGATCATCTGCGTGGTGATGATGCTGTTCGCCTTCACCAGCAATTTTGTATACGCGCTGATCGGCTCGCTGCTGCGCCAGTGGCTGGCCCAGGGCACCCGCCTGCTGTGGTTCAACCGCGCGCTGGCCCTGGTGCTGGTGGTGACCGCCGTGTGGATGCTCACGCTATGAACCGCGCGCAAGAGCGTGAAGCCCTGGTCTGGGGTCTGGTGGGCGTGACTTTGTTCGCCGCCACGCTGCCGATGACACGCCTGGCCGTGGGCCCGGTGGACGCGCCGCAACTGTCGCCATGGTTCGTCACCTTCGGCCGCGCTGCGGTGGCGGGGCTGCTGTCCGTCGCGTACCTCGCGTGGCAGCGCAGCCGCGGGCAGCTGAACGTGCCGCGCCGCCCGGATTGGCCGCTGCTGGGCGTGACCGCGTTCGGCGTGATCGTCGGCTTTCCGCTGTTCCTGGCGCTGGCGCTGCGGCATGTGCCCAGCACGCACGGCGCGGTGGTCACGGCGCTGCTGCCCTTGTCCACGGCCGTGTTGGGCGCGCTGTGGTACCGCCAGCGGCCCTCCGCAGGCTTCTGGGCGTGCGCGGTGCTGGGCAGCGGGCTGGTGCTGGGCTTCATGGCCTGGCGCGCGGGCGGCTTCTACCTGGGCGCGGCCAACATCTACCTCATCATCGCGATGACCACCGGCGCCTTCGGCTACATCGGCGGTGCACGCCTCACGCCCAGCCTGGGCGCCGAGCAGGTGATCTGCTGGGTGCTGGCCTGCAGCTTGCCGCTCACCCTGCCCGTGGCCTGGTGGTTTGCACCCGCCGTGCCCGGCGCGATCAGTGCGATGGCCTGGACGGGGTTTGCCTACGTGGCGCTGTTCTCGATGTGGATCGGCTTCTTTGCCTGGTACCGCGCGCTGGCGCTGGGTGCCGTGCGGGTCAGCCAGATCCAGCTGGTGCAGCCCTTTCTGAGCCTGCTGTTCGCCGTGCCGCTGCTGGGCGAGCGCCTGGACCTCGTCACCGCATGCTTCGCGCTGGCCGTGATCGTCACCGTTTTCGTGGGCAAGAAGATGCCCGTTCACCAAGGAGCCACCGCATGACCGCCAACACCCCGTGTGCGCCGCGATCCAGGCCGTGGTGCGTTTGAAGGAGTCCAGAACATGCAGATGCACAACATCCCGTTCGCCACTACCGACTGGTCTGCCCTGCCCCGCGAGGAAAAGAGTGCGCAGGCCGGCCAGGCCTTTTGGCGCACCCAGCAGTTCGGCGACCTGCGCGTGCGCATGGTCGAGTACACGCCGGGCTATGTCTCAGACCACTGGTGCGTCAAAGGCCACGTGCTGCTGTGCGTGAGCGGAGAATTGCACACCGAGCTGGAAGACGGCCGCACATTCACTTTGACGCCCGGCATGAGCTACCAGGTGGCCGACAACGCGGAGCCCCACCGCTCCGAGTCGCCCCAGGGCGCCACGCTGTTCATCGTGGACTGAGCCACACAACGACGCACGAGGCCCTGTGAAATACTCCGTGGATCAAGGTTTGCAGCAACTGCCCGGCCCCGCCGGAGAGCGGTTCGTGGAACTCCTGCGCCATGGCAGCATGCGCACCGAGCTGTATGCGCCCCGGGGCCAGGACCCTCAGCAGCCCCACGCGCAGGACGAGCTGTACTTCATCCAGCGCGGGAGCGGAGAATTCGTGCAGGACGGAACCCGCCACCGCTGCGCTGCTGGGGACGCCTTTTTTGTACCGGCGGGGCAAGTGCACCGCTTCGAGAATTTTTCTGACGACTTTGCAACATGGGTGGTCTTTTGGGGACCGCCCGGAGGAGAACGACAATGAAACTGAACGACCTTCCGCCCACCAGCACCTGGACCCTGGCGCGCCGCGCCGAGCGCATGAACCCCTCGGTCATCCGCGAGATCCTCAAGGTCACCGAGAAGCCCGGCATCATCAGCCTGGCGGGCGGCCTGCCCTCGCCCAAGACCTTCCCGGTCTCGGCCTTTGCCGAAGCCTCGGCCGCCGTGCTGGCCAACGACGGCCCGGCCGCCCTGCAGTACGCGGCCAGCGAAGGCTATGCCCCGCTGCGCCAGGCCATCGCCGACTTCCTGCCCTGGGACGTGGATGCCGACCAGGTGCTGATCACCACCGGCTCGCAGCAGGCGCTGGATTTGATCGCCAAGGTGCTGATCGACGAAGGCAGCCGCGTGCTGGTCGAGACGCCCACCTACCTGGGTGCGCTGCAGGCCTTCACGCCCATGGAGCCCACCGTGGTGTCCGTGGCCAGCGACGATGAAGGCGTGCTGGTGGACGACCTCCGGGCCAAGGTGGGCACCGGCGCCGACAAGGCCCGCTTCCTGTACGTGCTGCCCAACTTCCAGAATCCCACCGGCCGCACCATGAGCGATGCGCGCCGTGCCGAGCTGGTCAAGGCCGCGGCCGAGCTGAACCTGCCGCTGGTCGAAGACAACCCCTACGGCGACCTGTGGTTCGACAATCCGCCGCCCGCACCGCTCACGGCCCGCAACCCCGATGGCTGCATCTACATGGGCTCGTTCTCCAAGGTGCTGGCCCCCGGCCTGCGCCTGGGCTTCGTCGTGGCCCCCAAGGCCGTGTACCCCAAGCTGCTGCAGGCCAAGCAGGCGGCCGACCTGCACACCCCCGGCTACAACCAGCGCCTGGTGGCCGAGGTGATGAAGGGCAACTTCCTGGACCGCCACGTGCCCACCATCCGCGCGCTGTACAAGCAGCAGTGCGAAGCCATGCTGGCTGCGTTGACGAAGGAAATGCAGGGCCTGGACGTGCACTGGAACCGCCCCGACGGCGGCATGTTCCTGTGGGTGCGCCTGCCCGACGGCATGAGCGCCGTGGAGCTGTTGCCCAAGGCGGTGGAGCGCAACGTGGCCTTCGTGCCCGGCGCTGCCTTCTATGCCGACAACGCCGACCCGCGCACGCTGCGCCTGTCGTTCGTGACCTCGAGCGTGGAGCAGATCGCCACCGGCATCGCGGCGCTGGCCGCGGCCGTTCGCGACCAGCTGGCCGCGCAGGCCAAGGGCTGACGCATGCTGCGCTTGTGGGGACGCATGTCGTCTATCAATGTGCGCAAGGTGGTGTGGGCCGTGCAGGAGCTGGGCCTGCCGTCGGTGCAGCGCACCGATGCGGGCGGACAGTTCGGCATCGTGCGCGAGCCCCGCTATCTGGCCTTGAACCCGAACGGCCTGGTGCCGCTGGTCGAGGACGAGGACACGGGCGCGGTGCTGTGGGAGTCCAACACCATCGTGCGCTACCTGTGCGCCCGGCATTCACTGGGCAACCTGTACCCCGAAGACCTGCCCGCGCGCTTCGTGGCCGAGCAGTGGATGGACTGGCAGCAGACCACGCTGAACCCCGCCGGGCGCGATGCCTTCCTGCAGTGGGTGCGCACACCCGCCGCGCAGCGCAATGACGCGCTCATTGCCGCATCGGTGGCCGTGACCGAGCCGCTCATGGCGATGCTGGACGCCCACCTGGCGCGCCAGCCCTTCATGGCCGGCGAGCGCTTCACCATGGCCGACATTCCCGTGGCATGCGAGATCCACCGCTGGTGGGGCCTGCCGCAAGAGCGCCCCGCGCGCCCACACCTGGAGCGCTGGTACCTGGCAGTGAGCAGCCGCACGGGCGCTATCGGCGTCCTGGACCAACCTCTCTCCTGAGCGCAGGTTGCCATGCACCAGCGCCCCTTCAAGCAGATCGACGTGTTCAGCGACCAGCCGGGCTACGGCAACCCGGTCGCAGTGGTGCTGGATGCGCAGGACCTGAGCGAGAGCGACATGCGCCGCTTCGCGGCCTGGACCAACCTGTCGGAGACGACCTTCCTGCTGCCGCCCACCGAGGCTGGGCGTGCGGCGGGTGCGGACTACCGGGTGCGCATCTTCAGCCCCAATGGCGAGCTGCCGTTTGCCGGCCACCCCACGCTGGGCACCTGCCACGCCTGGCTGCAGGCCGGCCACGCACCGCGCGTGGCGGGCATGGTGATGCAGGAATCCGCCCTGGGCCTGGTGCGTGTGGAGCACAGCGGCAGCACGCTGGCCTTTGCCGCGCCGCCATTGGCGCGCAGCGCGCCCAGCCCCGCGCTGGTGCCGCTGATTGCCAGCGCGCTGGGCGTGCGCCCGCAGCAGATTCGCGGCGCACAACTGCTGGACAACGGCCCGGTGTGGCTGGGCCTGCTGCTCGACAGCGCAGAGACGGTGCTCGGCCTCAAGCCCGACCACGCCCGCCTCAAAGACCTGGGCCAGGACGTGGGCGTGATCCACGTCGGCCCGCAGGCCAGCGACATGCGCCAGCCCGGCGCCGTGGTGCGCGCCTTTGCCGCGCCCATGGGTAACCCGGAAGACCCCGTCACCGGCACGCTGAACGCGAGCCTGGCGGAGTGGCTGATCGCCGACGGCCTGGCGCCCCCAAGCTACCTGGTGGCCCAGGGCGAGTGCCTGGGCCGCGCCGGCCGCGTGCACATCCGCAAAGACAACGCCGGGCAGATCTGGGTCGGCGGCAAGGCTGTCACCTGCATCGAAGGGACCGTTCTGCTGTGAATTCACTGTCCATCGCCCCGCCCTCCAGCGGTTGATCCACCCAGGCCCCAAAGGCCGACCGAACCTGTAGCAGCAACGCCGCCAGAGCGCCGGTCGCGCCCCCGGCGTTCCCGTCGTCCGAACCTCCTCCACCCCTCTTACACCCCTCTTCCATTTTTCATCACCCTTCGACACCAGGACTTTGAGCACCATGCACCAGCGCCCTTTCAAGCAAGTCGACGTCTTCACCAACCAGCCCTACCGCGGCAACCCCCTGGCCGTGGTGCTCGATGGCACCGGCCTGACCACCGAGGCCATGCAGGAGTTCACCAACTGGACCAACCTGTCGGAAGCCACCTTTTTGCTGCCGCCCACGCCCGAGGGCCGCGCGGCCGGCGCGGACTACCGCGTGCGCATCTTCTGCCCCGGGCGTGAGCTGCCGTTTGCCGGCCACCCCACGCTGGGCAGTTGCCACACCTGGCTGCAGGCCGGCGGCCAGCCGCAGGTGGCGGGCACCGTGGTGCAGGAATGCGGCGTGGGCCTGGTCACGCTGCGGCAGGACGGCGAGCGCCTGGCGTTCGCAGCGCCGCCCCTCATCAAGAGCGGCCCGCTGCCTGAAGACGATGTGGCCCTGATCGCACGCGGCCTGGGCGTGGCGCGCAGCTACATCCTGCACCACGCCTGGTGCGACAACGGCCCCAACTGGCGCGGCGTGATGCTGCGCAGCAGCGAGCAGGTGCTGGCGCTCAAGCCGGATGCGAGCATCCTGGGCAAGCTCGATGTGGGCGTGGTCGGACCACGCGGAAAAGTCGGCGTCATCGGCAGCACGGACGCGGACGGCATTGCGTTTGAAGTGCGCGCCTTCTTCCCCGGCAACAACGGCCTGGCCGAAGACCCGGTGACGGGCAGCCTCAACGCCGCGCTGGCCCAGTGGCTCATCGGCGCGGGCCTGGCCCCCGCCCAGTACGTGGCCAGCCAGGGCACGTGCCTGGCCCGCGCGGGGCGCGTGTTCGTGGAGCAGGACGGCGACACCATCTGGGTCGGCGGCAGCTCGGTCACCTGCGTGTCGGGCGAGGTGCTGCTGTGACGGCCGCCGCAGGCACCGCGGCCAGTGCTGCACGTCCGCCCTGCGTGGACCACCTTGTCGTGCTGGCCGCGGACCTGGCGTCGGGCGTGGCCTGGTGCGAACGCACGCTGGGCATCACCCCCACGGCGGGCGGCGAGCACCCGCTGATGGGCACGCACAACCGCATCTTGAATGTCTCCAGCCCGGCGCACCCGCGCGCCTACCTGGAAGTCATTGCTATCAATAAAGGAGCTACTAGCGCAATACCATCAAGCGGTAGGCGGTGGTTTGACATGGATGATGCGGCCCTGCAGCAGCAGGTGGCCGAACACGGGCCGCAACTCATCCACTGGGTGGCCGCGGTGCCTGACGTCGAGGACCGGTGCGCCGCCCTGGCCGCGCAGGACCTGGACCGCGGCGAGATCATCGCCGCCAGCCGCCCCACCGCACAGGGCCTGCTGCAGTGGCAGATCACCGTGCGCGAAGACGGCCTGCGCCTGATGGACGGCTGCCTGCCCACGCTCATCCAGTGGGGCCCCGTGCACCCGTGCGACAGCCTGCCCGCCAGCGGCGTGCAGTTGCAATCGCTGGCGCTGCAGCACCCGCAGGCGGCCACGCTGCAGGCGGCGTGCGAGGCGATCGGCGTGGCAGCGCAGGTAGCGATCGCCGCAGGTGGCGCCCCCCGCCTCACGGCGCAACTGACCACGCCACGCGGACCGGTCGCCGTATCGTCATTCACACCGGAGTAACCACGATGCTTTTTTCTGCACAGGAACTGCTGATCTTTGCGCTGGCCGCCCTGGTTCTGGTGCTCACGCCCGGCCCCAACATGGTCTATTGCGTCTCGCGCAGCCTCACGCAGGGGCCGCGTGCGGGGCTGGTCTCGCTGGGCGGTGTGGTGCTGGGTTTTCTGGTGCACTTGCTGGCGGCGGCACTGGGCCTGACCGCGCTGCTGGCCGCCGTGCCGCTGGCCTTCGACGCCATCCGCTACGCCGGCGCCGCCTACCTGCTCTGGATGGCCTGGCAGGCCGTCAAGCCCGGCGGCGCCGCGCCCTTCGAGGCCCGCAACCTGCCGCACGACGGCCCCCGCACGCTGTTCCTCATGGGCTTCATGACCAACCTCTTGAACCCCAAGGTCGCCATGTTCTACCTGTCGTTCTTCCCGCAGTTTTTGCACCCAGAGCGCGGCCAACTGCTGCTGCAGAGCCTGACGCTCGGCAGCGTACAGATCGCCACCAGCGCGGTCGTCAACGCACTGCTCATCCTGTGCGCCGCGCGCGTGGCGCTGTTCCTTAACCGCAACGCCGCCTGGATGCGGGCGCAGCGCTATGTCATGGGCACCGTCCTCGGCCTGCTCGCACTCCGACTCCTCACCGAAAAGAAAGCCGCCGCATGAACGCCCGCCTCGACCCCGCCACCGCGCTGCTGCCCACCCTGGCCGACATCGAAGCCGCCGCACAGGTGGTGTACCGCGACTTCCCGCCCACGCCGCAGTACCGCTGGGGCCTGTTGAGTGAACGCCTGGGCACCGACTGCTGGCTCAAGCACGAGAACCATACACCCGTCGGCGCCTTCAAGATCCGCGGCGGCCTCACCTACTTCGACCAGCTCGCAAAGCGCGGCGCCATGCCCCGCGAAGTGATCAGCGCCACGCGCGGCAACCACGGCCAGAGCATGGGCTGGGCCGCGCGCAGCCATGGCGTGGCTTGCACCATCGTCGTGCCACAGGGCAACTCGGTCGAGAAGAACGCCGCCATGCGCGCCCTCGGCGTCACGCTCATCGAGCACGGCGCGGATTTTCAGGAAGCGCGCGAATTCGCGATCCAGCTGGCCGCCGAGCGCGGCGCACACATGGTGCCCAGCTTCCACCCCGACCTGCTGCGCGGCGTGAGCACCTACTGGTGGGAATTCCTGCGCGCCGTGCCGCAGATGGACGTGGCCTACGTGCCCATCGGCCAGGGCTCGGGTGCCTGCTCGGCCATTGCCGCCAAGCTGGCGCTGGGCCACGGCGTGCGCGTGGTGGGCGTGGTCAGCAGCCACGCCACCACCTACGCCGACTCGCTGGCCGCCGGCCGCGTCGTCGAGGCGCCCGTGACCACCCACCTGGCCGACGGCATGGCCTGCCGCGTGGCCGACGCCGAGGCCTTGTCCATCATCGCCCCGCACATCGACCACATCGTGCAGGTCAGCGACGACGAGGTGGCCGCAGCCATGCGCGCGATCTTTACGGACACGCACAACGTGGCCGAAGGGGCGGGTGCTGCTGCGCTGGCGGCGGCGCTGCAGGAGCGCGGTGCATTGAAGGGGAAGGTCGTGGGGCTGGCGTTGACGGGGGGCAATGTGGATGCGCCCATGTTCAGCGGCGTGCTGAGCGGTTGATGCTCTGCGCGAATAAAAAAAAAGGGGCTTGGAAGCCCCTTTGTTCCTTTTAAGCGCCGGATGAACGGCTGCGGAGCCTACCGATCATTTGGCGGGAGGACTGCATTTCCCGCCCTCGGCCATTTCCAGCTTGGCGACGTCTGCCTTGCCTTGCGCCTCAGGCACCTGCTCCAGGTCTGCACCGGCCACGAACACGCCCATCTTGATGAACTGCCGAATGAAGTAGTTCTTGCCCGATTCAAACGCGATCTCCAACTTGTTCGGGGAGAATTCAGAAGCAGTTTCTACCGTGTGGTTCTTGCCACCATCCACCTGGGTGTAGAAAAAAACATCGGGGGCGCTGGTGCCCACACAAGCGCCATCAATGCGAAGGTCTTTTGTCACGGCCTTGCCCAACACACTGTTGCGATAGAGATAAACACCCGCTTTGCCTTCAGGTGGTTGCTGAAACTCCTTGGCCTTGGCGGACTGCTCTTTGGAAGCCATGTTGACCGACGCGCAACCGGTCATC
This sequence comes from Acidovorax sp. LjRoot194, assembly GCF_964253015.1. Taxonomy (NCBI): domain Bacteria; kingdom Pseudomonadati; phylum Pseudomonadota; class Betaproteobacteria; order Burkholderiales; family Comamonadaceae; genus Acidovorax; species Acidovorax sp. LjRoot194. The sequence goes on from NZ_CAXUQB020000001.1 coordinate 5,173,115, forward strand.
AGCACGGAAAGTGCCAGCGCGAGATAAATTGTTTTCTTCATGATTTTTGAGTGACGAATAAGCAAAGCCGCTGGCCGAACGTCAGTATGTTCAGCCTCCCTCTGACTCTGCGCTATAAATTTTAGCCAGCGCCAACACGCTCCACAGACACACTGTTGCACCGCCGCCATCAATGCTGCACGGCAGCAAGAAACTCACAATTCGATAGCACCAGTCGCCCCAGTGACAAGCGGCCACGATGTTTGTTTCCACAATCCGCCGCATGGGAACCCTCTACCTCGTGCGCCATGGCCAGGCCTCGTTTGGCGCCGATGACTACGACCAGCTGAGCCCGCGCGGCCGCGAGCAGGCCGTGCGCCTGGGCGAGTACTGGCGGGCGCGCGGCCTGCGGTTTGACGCGGTCATCACCGGCACGCTGCGCCGCCACACGCAGACACTGGAGGGCATTGCCGAAGGCCTGCAGATCGCGCCCGAGGCGCTGCAGCTGCCGGCCCTCAACGAATACGACAGCCATGCGCTGATCGCCGCCATCCACCCCCAGCCCCTGGGCCCTGCCGATACGCCCGAGAAGTACCACCAGCACTTTCGCATCCTGTGCGACGCGTTGGCGCAATGGATGGCCGGCGTCATCAGCCCGCAGGGCATGCCCAGCTGGAACGATTTCTCGGCCGGCATCCGCGCCACGCTGGACCACGTGCGCCACCACCATGCGGGCCAGAACGTGCTGATGGTGAGCAGCGGCGGGCCCATTTCTGCTGCGGTGGGCGAGGTGCTGGGCACAGCGCCCGAGGTCACCATTGCGCTCAACATGCGCATCCGCAACAGCGCAGTGACGGAGTTCTCGATCGCGCCCAAGCGGCTGATGATGCAGACGTTCAACACCCTGCCGCATTTGAATGAAGGCCCGCACCTAGACTGGATCACGCACGCCTGAGCATTGCGCGGACTTGCAATAAATTTCTGTAAAACAATAATTTTTTACTGTTTAATAGCAACTCTCAAACAACGGGAGTTGCCATGCGCCGTCGCGAAGTCCTGGGCCGTGCCCTGGCGGTGTCTTCTTTTCCGCTGGCGGGCTTGAATGGCTGCGGCGGATCGCTGGGCCTGGGCGCAGAGGCGGAGGTGGTGCCGCCGCCCGGCCCCGGCCCCGTCACCGTGCCCCTGGAGCGCCGGCAAACCCATGTGTCGCTGGCCGTGCGCGTCAACGGGCAGCCCCTGCGGTTCTTGCTGGACACGGGCGCGGACCACAATGTACTCACGCCCCACACAGCACAGCTGCTGGGCTTGCCCCTGTCCACCGAGCGGGTGCCCAGCTCGGGCGCCGAAGCCTCCGACGAGACCGTTCCCTGGACGGTGGTAGATGACCTTGCCGTGGGAGACGCGCTGCACCTCAAGCGCGAGATCGCGTTCGTCGTGCCCATGCCGGTCGAGTTCGACTACGACGGCATCCTGGGCGCCACGTTCTGGCGCGCCTTCGCGGTGCGCCTGGACTACGGCGGAGCTCAGGCCACGCTGGCAGCACCCGGCCGTCTCGCCCCATCGCCCGCGGCCGCGGGGCTCCCGCTGCGGGTGCTGCCGGGCGGCAAGATGCTGGTGCAGGCCACCGCAGCCGGGCATGCAGGCTTGTTCTCGGTCGACACAGGCGATGCCGGGGCCGTGACGCTGTTCCGCCCGGTGGTGGAGCGGCTGTGCCTGCGCGCCGCGCTGCAGCCCTCGGTGCGCATGCTCACCGGCGTGAGCGTGGGCGGCACCACCTGGGCGGATGTGGCGCGCCTTCCCACGTTCGACATCGGGCCCTGGCAACTGTCGCGCGTGCCGGTGCACCTGTCTTTGGCCACGGGCGGGCTGTTCGGCAGCGATGCCTGGATGGGCAACCTGGGTGGAGAGCTGTGGCGGGGCTTCGCCGTCACCATCGATGCGGCGGGCGGTGCGCTGTATCTGGAGCCGCAGGCCGCACTGGCCGAACCCTTTGCCGGACCCCGCAGCGGCCTGGTGGCGCGGTGGACGGGCGAGCGGTTCGATGTGCTGGACGTGGTGGGCGGCAGCCCGGCCGACGAAGCGGGCGTGCGCCGGGGCGAATCACTGCTGGCCGTGCAGGGGCGTGAACTTGCAGCCACCGATGCGATCTGGCTGCGCACCCAACTGGCGGGCGAGCCGGGCACGTCCGTTGCGCTGCGCCTGCGCGGTGCCAGCGCGCAGGAGCGGGTGGTGACGATGGTGCTGCGGGAGTTGGTGTAGCCGCCGGTGCGGCCTTTCATGCTCCCGGCGGGCGGCACCCCGGTGCGAGAATCTCGCCCCATGCTCACAGCGACCTGCCACGACAACCTCCTCCAACATATCGCGGAGAGGCGACCCGCATGACCTGGGCAGACATTGCTTTTCGGTTCGGACCTGCAGAATATGCGGCCACCTTGACCCTGCTGCTGATGGGGGTCTGCCTGGCTGCGCCACAGCCACTGCCCCGCTCCAGCGGTATGGCAGTGGTGGGCCTGTTGCTCGGGACTCAAGGACAAGACCCAGCCGGTGATCTGCGCGATATGACGGGTCTTGCACTGCTGCACGAAGACCCGTCCGTGGTTGTGGCCTGCCTGGGAATTTTCGCACTGCTCGTTCCCCACATCGCGCAACACCTCATCCCCAGACCGGACGCCCCACCGCCGCCACCGCATTCCAAAGCGCCCCCCCGAAGCACAAGGCTCTGGAGCACGGTGTATCTTTGCCTGGGCTTTTGGCCTGCTTCAGGCGCTTTCATTGCCACCGCGGGATGGCTGCAGCGCCCGGCCTGGACGGGCCCTTTCGCGACAGCGTGGTGTGCAGGGCTGCTGGCATGGTATGGGTTGACGCCCGACCTGCTGTGGCCCTGTGTAGCGCTGGCGGCCTTGGGCATGCTTTTCTTGCAACTCGACTGCCCCGTCGTGCCCCTGCTGGTCGGCCTGTCTGCATCTGCCATGCTGGAAGAAAACCTGAGGCGAGCGTTGCTGCTGAGCCGGGGTGAATGGTTGCCACTGGTGCTGGACCGGCCCATCGTGGCCAGCATGTTCGCTGTGGGTATGCTGGGGGTGACAGTACGTCTGCTTTTGCTGAGGCGCGGAAAAAGACCTCGCCCAGCGCAAGAGACTTGGGAACCAGCACAAGGTTGAAGCTGACAGGCGCTACAGGCGCAAGGCCCAAAGACCCATAAAGCGTTTGGGCTGCAACGACATCGGGCGACACGTGCAGCTCATGTCGCGCGTGCTCAGCGAGGCGGAGCCCGGACAACCCCAGCTTTTGGTGACCCATTCCATGCCCCGTTAGGTACCTTGGCGCAAACAGGGTCAGAAAAAAGAAAATCGCTCATGAATCTCAACCAGATCACGTTGCCTGTCGCGGACCTCGACGACGCTGTCGCGTTCTATCGCAACATGGGTTTCCTGCTGATCGTTCACGCGCCACCCCGGTACGCCCGCTTCGAGTGCCCGGAGGGCGACGCTACGTTCTCGCTGCACGCAGACCATGGGGGCCCACGTGAGACGGGCGTTGTCGTGTACTTTGAATGCGCGGACCTCGACGTGAGGGTGGCGGCTTTGCAAGCCGCGGGATTCCAGTTCACACAGCTACCCAAAGACGAGCCTTGGCTTTGGCGCGAAGCACGCTTGGCGGACCCGTCCGGCAATGTGATCTGCCTGTTCCGGGCCGGTGACAACCGCAAGAACCCGCCCTGGCGCTTGGCGTAGCGCGGCATTTGCAGCTCTCTACCAACTGCCTCACACACCCAGCAGACAGAACGCCACCGGTGTCTGTGCAGCGGCCGTCCCACCGCCACGTTAGGGCGCGCCCGCCTCGTTCACCAGCGTTGACAGGGGAAGCGCATGCACCTCTTGCAGCAGCGCCACGAGCTGCTGCGCCGCAGCGGCCACCACAGCCTGGCCCTTGGCGGCAGAGGCCCCGGCAGCATTGCCGACCGCGCCGGCGGGGTGGTAGTCCTGCATCTGCCAGCCCAGCTTGGCGCTCTTGCCGTTGCCCAGAATGGCGTACTGCTCCGACCGGTCCTGCGAGGTGGAGCGGAAGTCGCGCGCGTGCTCCATGTGCACGGTGCCAGGCGCCAGGTGCAACATCATTGACGTCTCGATCTCGCCGGCGTGGATGCCGAAGCGGTGCTCCTGCGCGCTGAACTGCCCGGCCACCGCATCGGGCAGCGGCAGGCTGAACCAGCTGGCGCTGTAGACGATAAGGTCGCAGCGGGTGCGCAGCTCGCGCGCCACGATGTCCATCACGCTGACCTGGCCGCCGTGGCCGTTGAAGAGCAGCAGCTTACGGATGCCCGCGCGCGCCACGCATTCGCCGATCTCGGTCCACAGCGCGATCACCGTGGCGGGCGACAGCGTGAGCGTGCCGGGAAAGCGGATGTGCTCCGGGCTCAGGCCCACATTCTGCGGGGGCAAAAACAGCACCGGCAGGTCAGCGGGCAGCTGCGGCAGCGCGGCGTCGATCACGCCCTGCAGAAGCGTGGCATCCACCGACAGCGGCAGGTGCGGCCCGTGCTGCTCGATGGCGGCCACGGGCAGCACCGCCACGGTGTGCGCGGCCTGGCCGGAAACTTTCAACTGCGCGAAGTCGCGTGTCGAGAGGTCGGCCCAGAAACGCGAGGGCAGCGGAGGCAGTGGGGCGGTGTTGGGAACGGCAGTCATGCCCGCCATGGTAGCCGTGCAGGGACATGGCGGTGCCGCGGCGCTACCATGGAACCCATGACCCACGACCTCTTCCGACAAGACGCCTACCTGCGTGAATGCAGCGCCCACATCACCGCCATCACCGACGCCGGCATCGTGCTGGACCAAACGGTGTTCTACCCCCTGGGCGGTGGCCAGGCGGGAGACAGCGGCGTGCTGGCGCTTGCCGACGGCACCGAGATCGCCATCGCCGACACCCGCAAGGGCAAGGACGCCGATGGCAAGCCCACCAGCGACATCGTGCATGTGCCGGCGCCGGGACAAGACGACCGCCTGGCGCAGCTGGCCGCCGGCACTGCGGTCATGGCCCGTATCGACTGGGAGCGCCGCCACCGCATGATGCGGCTGCACACCACGTCGCACCTGCTGTGCCATGTGGTGCCGCAGCTGGTCAACGGCTGCTCCATCACTCCCGACTATGCGCGGCTGGACTTTGCGATGACCGACCCGCTCGACAAGGACCAGCTGACCGCCGCCATCGCCACGCTGGTGACTGCTGCGCACCCGCTGACCGTGGCCTCGATCAGCGACGAGGAGCTGGACGCGAACCCCACGCTGGTCAAGAGCATGAGCGTGCAGCCCCCGCGCGGCACGGGGCGCATCCGCACCATCCGCATCGGGGGTGACGGGGGTGACGGCGGCACACCGCTGATCGACCTGCAGCCCTGCGGCGGCACGCACGTGGCCAACACCGCGGAGATCGGGGCCATCGTGGTGACCAAGATCGAAAAGAAGAGCGCCACCACCCGCAGGGTGGTGCTGGGGTTTGCCCAGTGAGGCCACGCCAAAAGCACGCCCGGTGAAGCTGCTTCGGATGCCCAGCACCCGTTGACCCCGCTGCGCGGTGCAGGGGGCTTCGACGCGCGAGAAGGCCCAACGTCAACAATCTTGAACCGGGCCCGCGCCTTCGTTGCAATGGCTTACCCAGGCTTTCGCACAACAGGGACAATAGCGACCCACGCGCGCGGCCGTATTGCCTGTTGTCTGTCTTAGCTTCCAGGCCTCTGCCTGGGCCGCGGAGCCCCATGAATCTGCTGCCATGCCGCCTGCCCTGCGCCCCGTCTCTCTCGCTTCCATCCGCCAGCACCGCTGGTTCCGCCCTGCGGCCTGCACGCTGGCGGGGCTGATCGGCGTGTGGGCGGTGGCCTGGCTGGCCGTTCCGCCGCTGCTCAAGGGCCCGCTGGAGCGTGCGGCTACCGCGCAGTTGGGCCGTGCCGTGACGGTGGGCGCCATCGATTTCAAGCCGTGGACGCTGGAGCTGGCCCTGCGCGACGTCGCGGTGGCAGGCGCTGCGGGCGCACCGCCGCAGCTCACCATCGGCCGCATCTACGCGGATGGCGAAATGCAGTCGCTGCTGCGCTTGGCACCGGTGGTGGACGCGTTCACCATCGAGAACCCGGTGCTGCGCGTCACGCACCTGGGCGACGGCCGCTACGACGTGGACGACATCATCGCCAAGGCCACAGCCCCCAGCGACAAGCCAGCCACCGGGCCTGCACGCCTGGCGCTGTACAACCTGGCGCTGACGGGCGGCAGCGTCGACTTCACGGACCAGGGCGTGGGCAAGACCCACGAGGTGCGCGACCTGGCGCTGAAGGTGCCGTTCATCAGCACGCTGCCCACCCAGCAGCAGGTCAAGGTCGAACCCCACTTGTCTTTTGCGATCAACGGCAGCCGCTTCGACTCGTCCGCCGAGGGCACGCCGTTTGCGCAGACGGGCCGGGGTGACGCGAGCATCCGCCTGGACGGCCTGCGGTTGGCCCCCTACCTGAGCTACCTGCCCGCCAGCCTGCCGGTCAAGGTGCAGGACGCCACGCTGGACGTGGATGTGAGGGTGGCTTTCGAGCAGGCGCCGCGCATGTCGGTGAAGCTGACCGGCACGGTGCAGGCGCGCGATGTGCGCCTGACCGACCGCCAGGGCGGCGACCTGCTGTCGTACGAGCGCCTGAAGGTCGACATGGCCGACGTGCGCCCGTTGGAGCAGGTGGTGCACCTGAGCCAGGTGGAGCTGACCGCGCCCGTGATCACCGCGGTGCGCGATGCATCGGGCCAGATCAATCTGGCGCAATTGGCCCCGAGCCCTGCAGCGACACCCACGACAACGACAATACCCAACCCGGCAACCGCAGCCTCGGCCACCGCGGCAGCCGAACCCTCTGCCGCCCCAGCCTCGGCAGCCGAGACCACCGCCAGCGCTTCTGCCGCCCCGTCCAGCGCTGCGCCGCCAGCGAGCGCAGGCATGGCGGCGTCCAAGCCCCGCGCTGGCGCCAGCCAGGCAGGCAACAAGCCCCCCGCGGCACCCGCCTGGGCCGTGCGCGTGGACCGCGCCGCGGTGCGCGGCGGCACCGTGCGGTGGTCGGACCAAGGCACCCGGCCCGCCGCCACGCTGCAGGCCACGGACTTCACGCTCGACATGGCGGACCTGTCGCTCCCGCTCGTCAAGCCCTTCAGCTTCAAGGGCGGGCTCAAGCTGCAGGACGGCGGCTTGCAGTTCACCGGCGAGGCCACCGACCAGAAGGCGCAGGTGAACGCGTCGGCGCAGGCGCTGTCGCTGCAACTGGCCGCGCCTTACCTGGCGCAGGTGCTGGAGCCCACCGTGGCAGGCCTGATCACCGGCGACCTGGGCGTGGCGTGGGAGGCGCCCGGCGCCAAGGCGGCGCAGGCCGGTGCCACGGGCGTGACGCTGACCGCCGGCCCGCTGGCGCTGGAGCAACTGGCCGTGAAGCAGGGCCGCACCACGGTGGCGGGCCTGACCAAGCTGGCGGTCGAAGGCGTGCAGGTGCCGCTGGATGCGCGCACGGCCACGCTGGCCAGGCTGACCCTGTCCCAACCCCTGGCGGCGGTGGAGCGCGGCACGGACGGGCGGTGGATGTTCGAGCGCTGGACGAAGGCCGCCAGCCCCGCGCCGACACCGGCCGTCGACAGCAGTGGCAGTAGCAGTAGCAGTGGCAGCACCAGCACGAGTACCGCCACCACGAACGCCACCAGCGCCAGCACCTCCACCCCTGCGCCCTGGAAGCTGCGCGTGGCCGACCTCGCGGTGGAAGGCGGCACCGTCACGTTCGCCGACAACGCCCAGGCCCGCCCTGTGGCGCTGGACCTGTCGGCACTGAACATCACCGCCAAGAACCTGGCCAGCGACGGCAGCAAGCCCGAGGCGTTCCAACTGTCCGCACGCGCTGCCGCACCCCGCAAAGGCAACGGCAAACCCGAGGCCGGCAAGATCGACTACCAGGGCACGCTGGCCCTGCAGCCGCTGGCAGCACAGGGCAAGCTCGACCTGGCGCGGGTGCCGCTGCATGCGCTGGATGGCTACCTGGCCAGCCAGCTGTCGGTGGAGCTGCTGCGGGCCGATGTGGGCTTCAAGGGCCAGGTTGCACTGGCACTGGGCGACAAGGGCCCCAGCCTGCGCCTGGCGGGCGATGCCGCCATCGATGAGCTCACGGCCAACAGCACCGCCGCCTCCACGCCCAAGACCGAAGCCCAGGTGGGCGAGGAACTGCTGGCCTGGAAGAGCCTGAACCTGCGCGGCCTGTCCGTGGCCACCGCGCCCGGCACCGCGCCGCGCGTGGAGGTCAAGGAGACCAGCCTGGTGGATTTCTTCGCGCGCATCACGGTGAACGAGGCGGGCCGCATCAACCTGACCGACATCGCCAAGACGCCCGCCGAGGCGCAGGCAGCCAACGCGGCCAGTGCAGCGAATGCGGCCACCGCCGCAGCCTCGGCCAGCGGGCCCGCCGCCGCGTCGGCAGCCGCTGCCAGCACACCCGCCAGCGCTGCCGTCGCCAAGGCCGACCCGCTGGCACCGGTGGTGCAGTTCGGGCCGGTGAGCCTGGTCAACGGCAAGGTGCTGTTCTCGGACTTTTTCATCAAGCCCAACTACTCGGCGGATCTGTCGGAGCTGACCGGCAAGCTGAGCGCCTTCTCATCCGAGACGCCCGGCGGCGAGCCCGTGCTGGCGGACCTCGAACTGCGCGGCCGGGCGGAAGGCTCGGCGTCGCTGGAGATCACCGGCAAGCTCAACCCGCTGGCCAAGCCGCTGGCGCTCGACATCGTGGGCAAGGTGCGCGACCTGGAGCTGCCGCCGCTCACGCCCTACGCCGTGAAGTACGCCGGCCACGGCATCGAGCGCGGCAAGCTCAGCATGGACGTGAACTACAAGGTGCTGCCCAGCGGCCAGCTCACCGCCAGCAACCGGCTGGTGCTCAACCAGCTGACCTTTGGCGAGCCCGTGCAGGGCGCCCCCAACAGCCTGCCGGTGAAGCTGGCCGTGGCCCTGCTGGCCGACCGCGACGGCGTGATCGACCTGGACCTGCCCATCAGCGGCTCTCTGAACGACCCGCAGTTCCGCCTGGGGCCGGTCATCGGCCGGGTCATCGTCAACCTGATCGGCAAGGCGCTGACTGCTCCGTTCAGCCTGCTGGCCAACGCCTTTGGCGGCGGCAGCGAGATGAGCCATGTGGCCTTTGCGCCCGGCAGCGCGGCGCTCTCGGCGGATGCGAAGCAGAACCTGGACAAGGTGGTGAAGGCCCTGGCCGACCGGCCTGCGCTCAAGATCACCGTGACCGGCATGGCCAGCCTGAAGGACGAGCGCGAAGGCCTGCAGCGCGAGCGCCTGCAGCAGCAGGTGCTGGCCGAAAAGCGCCGCGCCAACCCTGCCGACAGCAGCCCGGTGTCGGCCGCCGAATATCCCGCCCTGCTCAAGGAGGTGTACCGCCGCGCCGACATGGCCAAGCCGCGCAACCTGGTCGGCCTGGCCAAGGAGCTCACGGTGCCCGAGATGGAAGCCCTGCTGCTGGCCAACCAGAGCGCCACCGACGCCATGGCCGCCGACCTGGCCCACGACCGCGGCCAGGCGATTCGCAGCTATCTGGTGGCGCAGAAGCTGCCGGCGGAGCGGCTCTTCGTGGCGGCGCCCAAGTCGGGCAACCAGCCCGACAAGTGGACGCCGCGGGCGGATCTGAGCCTCGAGGCTCGGTAGCCCCCTGAGCCGCTGCGCGGCTTCCCCCCAAGGGGACGCACCCGGTGGACCGGCGCAGCCAGATCCACGGGTGCACTGGCGGTGGCCAGCGCCGGTTCGGAGGGCGATGACCGGGGGCTACATCCCCCAGCCCATGGGGCCGTGGCGCGCCGGTTTTCAACGGCCGGGCTGCCCCGCGCACAATGGCGGACCACCGGAATCGACGGAGCGGGCCGGAACCAACGGCGCCGCGCCCGCTCCCACACTGCAACCATGCCTTCACGCCTGCTCAACCGTCTTGCAGTTACTCTGCTTTTGATAGCTGCCAGCGCTTTCTGGACAAGCGCCAACGCCCAATTCAGCCCCAAAACGACAGGCCAGGGGACCAGCGTGGTCACCACGCCGTACGTCCGGGCCGAGCTGATGGCCCATGCTCCCCAGGGCGTGGCGCCGGGGCAGCCGCTGTGGCTGGGGCTGCAGATCACCCACCAGCCCGAGTGGCACACGTACTGGAAGAACCCGGGCGATTCCGGCCTGCCCACCGACCTGGCCTGGACGCTGCCCGCAGGGCTGGACGCGGGCGAGATCGCCTGGCCGCTGCCCAGGAAGATCCCCATCGGCACGCTGGCCAACTACGGTTATGAAGGCACGGTGCTGCTGCCCGTGCCCGTCACGGTGGCCAGCACCTTTGCCGCCGGCCCGCTTGCCAAGGACGCCGTCATCAAGCTGCGCGCCTCCTGGCTGGTGTGCCGCAAGGAGTGCATTCCCGAAGAGGGCGAGTTCACCCTGCAATTGCCCCTGCGCAGCACCACGGCGCTCAACGGCGCCGCGTTCGAGGCGGCGGCCAAGGCGCAGCCCCAGCCGGTGCTGGCGGGCACCAACGGCATCGTGCCGGACAGCCAGGCGCAGATCGCCGACGGCAACGCGCTGCAGATCAGCGTGCACGGCCTGCCGGTGGCGGTGCGCGGCAAGACCCTGGATTTGTTCCCGGAAACCAGCGAAGTCATCGAGAACGCCGTGCAGTGGACGCAGGCCTGGAACGGCAGCGTGTGGACGGCAAAAATTCCGCTGGCCGCCCAGCGCAGCAGCAGCCCCAGCCTGATGCCCGTCGTGCTGGCCGAACGGGCCGCGGAGCAAGGCGCAGCCGCCCACGGCACGGGCCCCGACACCCGCACCGGCTACCGGGCAGAACTCAAGGTACTGGGCACCTGGCCGCAGGGTGCCGCGGTGGCCAGCGTGTCGCCCGCGCTGGACGCGGCGCTCAAGGCCAATGCCGCACAGGCAGCCCAGGCTACCGGCGGCGCCGGGGCTCCGCTGGCGGGCTCCGGCGCATCCACCCTCACGCTCTCGGCCGCGCTGCTGGGGGCCTTGCTGGGCGGGCTCATCTTGAACCTCATGCCCTGCGTGTTTCCGGTGCTGGCGATCAAGGTCGTGGGCTTTACCCAGCACGCGCAGGACCGCCGGGCGCACCGCCTGAGCGGCCTGGCCTACACGGCCGGCGTCGTGCTGTCGTTCCTGTTGCTGGGCGCGCTCATGCTGGGCCTGCGCGCTGCGGGCGAGGCGGTGGGCTGGGGCTTTCAGCTGCAGTCGCCCGCCGTGGTGGCGGGGCTGGCCGCACTGTTCACCGTGATCGGGCTGAACCTGGCGGGGGTGTTCGAGTTCGGGCACTTTCTGCCGTCGTCCGTGGCCAGCCTGCAGGCACGCCACCCGGTGGCCGACAGCTTTCTGACGGGCGTGCTGGCCGTGGCCGTGGCGTCGCCCTGCACCGCGCCGTTCATGGGTGCTTCGATGGGCCTCACGGCGACGCTGCCGGTGCCCCAGGCGCTGGCGGTGTTTGCAGTGCTGGGCCTGGGCCTGGCGCTGCCCTACTTGGCCGCGAGCTTCATCCCCGCCGTGGCGCGCGCCCTGCCCCGCCCCGGCGCGTGGATGGACACCTTCCGCAAGTTCATGGCCTTCCCCATGTTCGCCACCGTGGTGTGGCTGGTGTGGGTGCTGGGGCAGCAAAGCGGCATCGACGGCGCGGGCGCGCTGCTGATCTTGCTGGTGGGCGTGGGCTTGGTGGCCTGGTCGCTGTCGCTGGCGGGCCGTGCACGCCGCTGGATGGCCACCGTGTCGGTCGCCGCGTTCGCGTTGCTGGCCTGGTCGTTCGGGCCGCACATCACCAACGCATCGCCCGCACACACCGCAGAGGCCACCCGCGCCGGCGGCGCGCAGTGGCAGGCCTGGGCGCCGGACGCGGCCGAGCAGATCGTGGCCAGCGGCCGCCCCGTGTTCGTGGACTTCACCGCCGCGTGGTGCGTGACCTGCCAGTACAACAAGAAGACGACGCTGGCCGATAGCGACGTGCTGGCCGACCTGTCTGCCAAGAATGTGGTCCTGCTGCGCGCCGACTGGACGCGCCGCGACCCGGCCATCACCGCCGCGCTGGCCCAGCTGGGGCGCAACGGCGTGCCGGTGTACGTGTTCTACCGGGCCGGCAAGCCGCCCGTGGTGCTGACCGAAGTGCTGAGCGTGCAGGAGGTGCGCGCCACCATCGCCCAACTGTAAAGGCCATGAAGAGCGCGGCCACGAGGCTGCGCTGGGTTCCGTGCGGCGCGTTGTTCGTCGTGTTGTCGTTGTTCACCTTAGCCATCTACCGAAGGAGATTCCGCCATGAAGTTGCTTCGCCGTACGCTGATTGCATCCGCCGCCGCGCTGTTCGCCACCGGCGCCGCACAGGCCGCCACCACCGTGGGCCAGCCGGCGCCCGACTTCACCCTCAAGGACGCCACCGGCAAGACCGTGAAACTGTCGGACTTCAAGGGTAAACACGTGGTGCTGGAGTGGACCAACCCGGGCTGCCCCTTCGTGCGCAAGCACTACGACAGCGGCAACATGCCGGCCACGCAAAAGGACGCGACTGGAAAGAACGTGGTGTGGCTGGCGGTCAACTCCACCGAGAAGGCCAGCAGCGACTACCTGGAGCCGTCCAAGCTCACGGCCTGGCTCACCGAGCGCAAGGCCCAGCCCACCGCGGTGCTCATGGACGAGGAAGGCACCGTGGGCAAGAGCTACGGCGCACGCACCACACCGCACATGTACATCGTCAACCCGCAGGGCGTGCTGGTGTACGCGGGCGGCATCGACAGCATCCCCTCGGCCCGCCCGGCCGACATCGAGAAGGCCACCAACTATGTGAAGGTGGGGCTGTCCGAGGCGCTGGCGGGCAAGCCGATTTCCGCGGCGACGACGCAGCCGTATGGGTGCAGCATCAAGTACAAGTCGTAGGCGCCGCCCGAATCGACAGGCTTCAGAGTCCAAGCTGGATTCATCAATGCATGGCCAGCTTCGAGCACCCCGCCTCCAGTGCTTTGAACAGGTCTTTGGACGTTTCCACTTCGCCTCTCACGTCCATGTACTGAGCGGCGATCCGCTCGCCATCTTTTGACGAGAAGAACAAGACGGGCTCGTTGCTGATATTGACTGTGCCGTCCAGCATTTCTATTCGACCCAGGAATATGGGGAATAGGGTCGTCATGTCCTTGGCCTCGACCAATTTTTTGGGCTTGAGGGAGGACATTTGCTCAATGAAGCCGCCCAGATCCGGGCTGCCGAGGCAATGTTTGGATTTTCCATTGGCAACTACATGCAGATAAAAGGGATCATCGTTGTTGGCTCGGTGCGCCACCAGTGAAATGCGATCACTTTTGAAGTAGTACACCAGCCCGGGAGATCTCTCGAAATTCAAGACTTCCATGTCGCCAACCCCGGGATATCCGCCCGGCCACATTGCAGAATAGAAGACCATGGAACCCGCGCCAAAGGCAAAGCCAAAAAGAAGCAAAGTCGGGTAAACAAGGTATTTTTTCACAAAAATATGCACAATGGTGCGCACATAATCCAGAACAACTCGATAGCTTACCTCTTCGCCAGCTCCGAACATCCCGCCTCCAAGGCGTGAAATACACTCTCTGAAATACTTATCTCCCCAGCTATACCTGCATGTTGTGCCGCTATTCTTGAACCATCGACCGAAGAGTAAAAGTAAATTGGCTCGATATCATATTCAATTATTTGATCTTGAATTTCAATTTTCCCAATGAATTTTGGAAATTTATCTCTCAGGTATTTTTTTTCGATAAAATTATTGGAGTGAAAAGATGATATTTGATGAAGATAACCACCAAAATCATTACTCACATTGCAATGCCGTGATTTCCCACCCGAAATAGTATGCAGATAAAAATCATCAGCATCATCTTTTCGATGAGCAACGAGTGAGGTTTTAGGGCTTGTAAATACAAACAACAGAACTCCACTCGCAGAAATATCGAATGATTTTTCCCGGCGAAGCAACAAATCATCAAAAATCGTTGAAAATAAAAAACACCCACACAACAACCCAGCAACAAAAAGAGCACCGCATTTCAGGAAATTTTTATCAATAGAAATCATCAGAATATATGCACCATGGTACCTTCAGGTGCCCAATCATACAAAGCTCTTGCATTTGCCTGCGTCAATCTGACGCAGCCGTGCGAACCAAACCAATCACTCATCGAACTTTTTGCAGATCGAACCACTGACAGTGGGATGCTTCCGTGATACTGATGGAATGCTTTGCCATCAGCTGTAAAAAACATTGCATAATCCATTTGAACATCATATGTCTTACTTCTGTAAGGATGTGCCTTACGCGATATTCTAAAGCTTCCTCGATTAGTTGGATGCCCCTTATCCCCAGTAACACAATCAAAAACAAAAACCCTTTTCAAACCTTCCATCGCCTCAACAATCTGAAGCGACAAATTGACTTTGATTGTTTTTGAAATTTTATTGGCATTCTTTTTTGGCAGCACTATTCTCACCCTCGAAATTTGAGTACCTGAGTTTAGACACAGACCGAACAGAACGCACAGCTTCTCAAGCCAACATTTACACAGATCCAGCCATCTGCTAATTACTGCCTTTTCATAGCAACCATCCGCTTGAATTGCGCTTCAAGTTCAACTTAAAAAGAATAATATTTTCTAGCCAGTTACAGCAGTCCCAAGTCGCTGCGACAAACTCCGAGCAGCCTCGCGCAAATGCTGCGCCGCCGCGCTGCTTGGCCCCGTCTGCAGCGTGGCACTGGGTCCGATCACCGCCAGGCACAGCACCAACTGGCCGAACCCGTCGAACACCGGGGTGGCCAGCGCGCTGATGCCGGGCAACAACTGATCGGTCACCTGCGCCACCTGGTGCGCGCGCACCAACTCCAGTTCGGCAGCAAACGCCGGTTCGTCCAGCGCCCCTGCAAACCCCTCGGCCGCCAACGCAGCAGCAGCACGTTCGCGCGGGCCGAAAGCCGCGAACACCTTGCCCGTGGCCGTGTGGCGCACCGACGCGGTGGTGCCGTGGCGCATGGCCACGTACACCGCGGTGGGACCTTCTTCCACGCGGATGATGGTGGGCCCGTTGTCGCCCCAGACCGAGGCCGACACGGTGTAGCCGATGCGCTGGGCCAGCGCGGGCAGCTCGGCGATGGCCAGGCGCACCGGGTCTACCTGCTGCAGGCTGATCAGGCCCAGCTGCATGGCCAGCGGGCCCAGGCCGTAGTGGCCGCTCACGGCGTCCTGCTCGATGAGGCCCAGCTTGCCGAAGCTCACCAGGTACGGGTGCGCCTTGGCGGGCGTCATGTCGGCGGCGCGGGCCAGGTCCTTGAGCGCCATGCGGCGGCCGGTGCGGGCCAGCACCTTGAGCAGTTGCCCGCCCACTTCCACGCTCTGAATGCCGCGTGGCGTGCGCGGGCTGGTGTCGTCTTCGTCGTCGGGGCGGGGCGGGTCGATGGGGAAGGAAGGCATGGCTGCGATTGTCCACGGCAAGCGCTGGCGTATGGATCTCCGGGTTTTCACCTAAGCAAATGCGTTAGACATTGGCGAATTTATTGCCTAACATCAAAACATTCCGTTTAGATAAACGCATTCACCCATAACGAATTTCACACCATGACCACCAAGACCTTTGCCTCCGCCGCCGACCTGGACGTCAAGAAGGTGAGCTTCGACAAGCTTTCCGACCACGCGTATGCCTACACCGCCGAGGGCGACCCCAACACCGGCATCATCATTGGCGACGACGCCGTGATGGTCATCGACACCCAGGCCACGCCCGTGATGGCGCAGGACGTGATCCGCCGCATCCGCGAAGTGACCGACAAACCCATCAAGTACGTGCTGCTGTCCCACTACCACGCGGTGCGCGTGCTGGGCGCGAGTGCCTACGGGGCGGAGCACATCATTGCCAGCGAGGACACGCGCGATTTGATCGTCGAGCGCGGCCAGTTCGACAAGGACAGCGAGATCGGCCGCTTCCCGCGCCTGTTCCAGAACGTGGAGAGCGTGCCGGACGGCCTGACCTGGCCCACGATGACCTTCAACAAGAAGATGACGCTGTGGCTGGGCACGCTGGAGGTGCAGATCCTGCAGCTGGGCCGCGGCCACACCAAGGGCGACACGGTGGCCTGGCTGCCGCAGGAAAAGATCCTCTTCAGCGGCGACCTGGTGGAGTTCGACGCCACCCCGTATGCGGGCGACGCGTACTTCCAGGACTGGCCGCAGACGCTCGACAACATCGCGGCCCTGAAGCCCGAAAAGCTCGTGCCCGGCCGCGGCGCCGCGCTGCAAACGCCCGACCAGGTGCAGGCGGGCCTTGCCGGCACGCGCGCCTTCATCAGCGACCTGTACGAGAGCGTGAAAGCCAGCGCCGCCCAGGGCGAAGACCTGCGCAAGGTGTACGAGGCCACGTTCGCAAAACTGCAACCCAAGTACGGCCACTGGGTGATCTTCAACCACTGCATGCCGTTCGACGTGACCCGCGCCTACGACGAAGCCACGCAGTACCCGGACCCGCGCATCTGGACGGCCGAGCGGGATGTGCAGATGTGGAAGTCCCTGGAAGGTTGAATAGAGAACAACACCCTGAGGCGCTGCGCGCCTTCCCCCTCCTCTCGCACCGCTGCGCGCTGTGGGACGGGGGACGACGCCCTCGCTGGGGGGCTGCGCCAGTTGCACAGGTCCGTTCCCAGAGCAGCGCCCGGTTCGATCCAAGACACAAAGGTCATGACGCCATGAACCCCAGAGACATCCCTCCCGAGGCCTTCCACGCCAGCGGCGCCGAGGTGCAGGCCCTCGAATTCGGCTACGTGCGCTCGCCCGACCAGGACAGCCCCACGCCCGCGCAGCACCCCGTGGTCATCGTGGGTGCGGGCCCCGTGGGCCTGTCGCTCGCCATCGACCTGGCGCAGCGCGGGCAGCGCGTGGTGGTGCTGGACAACGACCACAAGCTCTCCACCGGCTCGCGCGCCATCTGCTTTGCCAAGCGCACGCTGGAGATCTGGGACCGCCTGGGCGTGGGCCAGCGCATGGTGGACAAGGGCGTGTCGTGGAACGTGGGCAAGGTCTTCCTGCAGGACGAGCAGCTGTACGAGTTCAACCTGCTGCCCGAGGCCGGCCACGAGCGGCCGGCCTTCATCAACCTGCAGCAGTACTACGCCGAGGCCTACCTGGTGGAGCGGGCGCTGCAGCTGCCGGGCATCGACATCCGCTGGCACAACCGGGTCACCGCCGTGGAGCAGCACGGCGACGGCGCGCTGCTGACCATCGACACGCCCGAGGGCGACTACCGTATCGGCGCGCAGTGGGTGGCCGCGTGCGACGGCTCGCGGTCGCCGCTGCGGCAGGCCATGGGCCTGGAGAGCAAAGGCCGCATCTTCAAGGACCGCTTTCTCATCGCCGACGTGAAGCTCGCGGGCGGTGCGGAGTTTCCGACCGAGCGGTGGTTCTGGTTCGACCCGCCGTTCCACCCCGGCCAGAGCGTGCTGCTGCACCGCCAGCCCGACAACGTGTGGCGCATCGACTTCCAGCTGGGGTGGGACGCCGACCCCGAGGAAGAAAAGAAACCCGAGAACATCCTGCCCCGCGTGCAGGCGCTCCTGGGCCCCCACGCACAGTTCGAGCTGGACTGGGCCAGCGTCTACACCTTTGCCTGCCTGCGCATGGACCGCTTCGTGCACGGCCGCGTGGTGTTCGTGGGCGACAGCGCCCACGGTGTCTCGCCCTTCGGCGCACGCGGCGCCAACAGCGGCATGCAGGACGCGGAGAACTTGGCCTGGAAGCTCGACTGGGTGCTGCAGGGCCGCGCCAGCGCTGCTCTGGTGGCCACCTACGGCCCCGAGCGCGAATACGCGGCCGACGAGAACATTGCCAACTCCACACGCGCCACCGATTTCATCACGCCCAAGAGCGAGATCAGCCGGCTGTTTCGCGACGCCGCACTGCACCTGGCCCGCGACCATGCGTTTGCACGGCGCATCGTCAACAGCGGGCGCCTGTCGGTGCCGGCCACGCTGCATGCGTCGCCGTTGAACACGCCCGACACCGACGCCTTCGCGGGCCCGCAGGTGCCGGGCGCCGTGCTGCTGGACGCGCCGTTGACGCGGCAGGGCCAGCCCACCTGGCTGCTGCGCGCGCTGGGGCCGCAGTTCACGCTCATCGTCTTTGGCGCGGCGCCTGGCTGGGCGCTCGAAGTACCGCAGGTGCAGGTGCTGCAGATCGGCGTGGAGGTGCACGACAGCGAGGGCCTGGCCGCGCAGCGCCTGGACGCCCTGCCCCACACCGCCTACCTGGTGCGCCCCGACCAGCACGTGTGCGCGCGCTGGCGTGCACCCACCGAAGCCGCCGTGCGCGCCGCCCTGGCCCGCGCCACGACAGCGCATGTCTGACACCCAACCTGCTCGCCACATGCTCAACACCCAGCCCCACCTGCAGGCCTGCGACGATTTCTACGAAGCGCTGATCAACGCCCACCAAGGCCTGTCCACCCCCGAGAGCCACGCCATGAACGCACGCCTGGTGCTGCTGCTGGCCAACCACATCGGCGACCACGCCACGCTGTGCGACGCGCTGCGGCTGGCACGCGGCACGGTGGGCCTGAAGACGGCCACCGCCACCGCAACACCCACGGCGGCAGACCACCCGGTCATCACACCGATCCTGCCCTCGCAAGCCATGGCCTGAATGCCGGCCCGCCCCGTACCTCACTGCACCACACCTTTTCCCCCGGCCGCAGCAGCATCGCAAAGACGGTGCACTGCAGCCTCTGCCCCGACCACATCACAACAACCCGGAGACAAAACCATGCTGCGCAAACACTTCCTCGCCACCCTCGGTGCCCTGGCACTCACCACGCTGGCCCTGCCCGCCACGGCCCAAGACACCAAGCCGCTCGAATGGGTGGTGGGCTATGCGGCCGGCGGCGGCTCCGACATCGTGGCGCGCACGATTGCCGAGTCGATGTCGGCCACGCTGGGCCGCCCCATCATCATCAACAACAAGCCCGGCGCGGGCACCAACATCGCGGCCGAATACAGTGCGCGCAACAAGGACTACGGCAACCTTATCTTCTCGGCCGACTTCGCCACGCTGGCGGCCAACCCCTTCCTGTTCAGCAAGCTCAGCTACAACGCCGAGAAGGACTTCCAGCCCGTGGGGCTGCTGGTGCGGTTCCCGATGTTTCTCGTGGTGTCCAACAACGTGCCGGCCAAGAACCTCAAGGAGTTCATGGCATGGGCCAAGGGCCTGCCGGATGGCGTGAACTGGGCGTCCGCTGGGCCGGGCAGCCCGCACCACCTGGTGGGCGAGTTGTTCCGCGAGCAAAGCGGACTCAAGCTCACGCATGTGCCCTACCGCGGTGCCGCCCCGGCCATCCAGGACGTGATCGGCGGCCAGGTGCCCGCGATGTGGATCGACAGCGCCACGGTGTACCCGTTCCTCGCGACCGGCAAGGTGAGGGCCATCGGCGTGGCCAGCCCGCAGCGCGTGGGCACCATGCCCGATGTGGCCACCATTTCAGAGCAGGGCCTGCAGGGTTTCGAGGGCTACGCATGGCAAGGCGTGGTCGCTCCCACCGGTACGCCGCCCGAGGTGGTGGCGAACTTCAGCAAGGCCCTGCAGGCCGCGCTGGCCGACACGCGCACCAAGGCGCGCCTGCAGGCTCTGGGCGTGGAGCCCATGCCTGGCAGCGCGGCGCAGATGGGGAGCTTTGCGCGCACCGAGCGGGAGAAGTGGGGCCGGGTCATCACCAAGGTGGGCGTAAAGCTTGACTAACCCCACTGATTGAGCCCTCTGAGCGGCTGCGCCGCTTCCCCCTCAAGGGGACGCCTCCAGCGGCCCGGCGAAGCCGGTTCCGCGGTGGCACTGGCGATGGCGGCGCGCCGGTTTCGCAGCCTGTGGACTTTAGGATCTGCCTAGCCTCGCGCTTCGGGACGTGGGCAGCGCCGATTCGCCCGTTACGCAGCGGCTGATCGGCAGCGTGCCAGCCGGCGCTTGCGCTGCAAAGCAGGGGCCAGCCACATCAGTTGCACCGCGGCATAACCCAGCGCCGCCAGCATCAGGCCCAGTGTGGGCAGGCCGACGAGCAGTGGCGTGCCCAGGGCCTGGATCCACGCCGCCATCGCCTGCACCGAGAAATCGCCGCCCGGTGCGACGCTGCTCCACGGCGGCAGGGTTTGCGTGCCGGGCATCGCCAGCGACCCCAGGTAGAACGCCAGCGCATACAGCGGCACGGTGGTGAACGGGTTGGTATAGAAGGTGGCCACAGACCCGGCCACCACGTTGCCGCGAATCCCGGCGCACACCACCAGCGTGCCCGGGATCTGCAGCGGCCCGGGGATGAGCCCGCAGAACATGCCGGCTGCCACACCGCGCGCCAGCGGCTCGCGCTGGAAGCGGAACAGCGCGCGCTGCTCCAGCCAGGGCCGCAGGCTGGCCAGCCAGCTGCGGTCCAGGTGGGTGCGGGCCCGCGGTTCCAGCCCGCGCAGCCAGCGGCGCAGGGAGCACAGCATGGACATCATCGCGCGGTCAGTTCCAGGCGAAGGCCGCTGCCGTGCCCGCGCCGCACAGGGCCGACAGCCCCATCAGCAGGCGCACATCGCGCTTCTCGTTGCCCGCCCGGTGGGCGATGACGGTGGCGGCGACGAGGCCGCCCAGGAGAAACAACAGTACAGAGTCCAGCAGTTCCATGGTGTGCGCTTCCTTGCGGTCAGTCCTTGGGTGGCAGGGCTGGCGCAGGCTGCTGGGTGTTGCCACCCGAGCTGCGCAGCGACAGGAAGATGGAGCCTGCGATCAGGCCGGCCGTCACCAGCAGGGCGTAGCCGATCGGAATCTTGACCAGGTCGATGAGCAGCATCTTGCCACCGATGAAGATCAGCACCAGCGCCAGACCGTAGGCCAGCAGGTGGAAGCGGTCCGCCAGGTCGGCCAGCAGGAAGTACAGCGCACGCAGGCCCAGGATGGCGAAGATGTTGGCGGTGAGCACGATGAACGGGTCGTTGGTGATCGCGAAGATGGCAGGGATGCTGTCGACCGCGAAGATGATGTCGGTGGTGCCGATGAGCACCAGCACCACGAACAGCGGGGTGTAGTGCTTCACGCCGTTGACCAGCGTGGAGAGCTTCTCGCCGTCGAACTGGTCGGTGATGCGGATGCGCTTCTTCAGGAACTTGAGCACCGGGTTGGTGGCGATGTCAGGCTCCTGCCCTGCAGCGAACCACATCTTGGCACCCGTGACCACGAGGAAAGCGCCGAACACGTACAGCAGCCAGTGGAAGGTGGCCAGCAGCCAGGCGCCCGCCAGGATCAGCAGCGTGCGCAGCACGATGGCGCCGATGATGCCGATGATGAGCGCGCGCTTTTGGTACTGCGGCGGCACGGCGAAGTAGCTGAACAGCATCAGGAAGACAAAGATGTTGTCGATGGACAAGCTCTTTTCCACCAGGTACCCGGTGATGAACTGCATCGACACCGTGTTGGCCACCTCGCGGCCCTGGCTGCTGTCGAGGTACCACCACAGGATGGCGACGAACACGAACGCCAGCGAGAACCACAGCAGGCTCCAGCGCAGCGCCTCTTTCATCGTGACCTTGTGCGCCCCCTGGCGCTCCATCACCAGAAGGTCGACGCCGATGGCGACGACCACGAAGACGGCGAATCCCGCCCACATCCACCAGGTTCCTATTGTTTCCATGAATCTTTGCTCCGAAGGGAATTGGTTCGTCTGCCGGGCGCCCCACCCGGCAACAGCCCGCACTGTAGGGATGCAAGAGATTCTTAAAAACCTGTCATATTGATACCATTGGTTCGGTTTTTACGAACCTTTGCGATTTCTCCCAGGAAACCCCATGAGCCAGAGCTTCAACTACCGCCATCTTTTCTACTTCTGGGTGGTGGCCAAGGAGGGCGGCATCGCGCGCGCCGCCGAGCGGCTGGACATGGCCGTGCAGACCATCAGCGCGCAGGTGCGCGAGCTGGAAAAGGCCTTGGGCGTGAGCCTGCTGCGCTCCGAGGGCCGCAACCTCGTGCTCACCGACGCAGGCGTGGCCGCGCTGCACGAGGCGGACCACATCTTTGCCCTGGGCGAGCTGCTGCCGGTGCGCGTGCGCGAGGCCGCCACCGGCCAGACGCTGCGGCTGAACCTGGGCATCTCCGACGGCATCGCCAAGCTGGCCGTGCACCGGCTGCTGACCCCCGTGCTGGACGAACCCCACCTGCGCCTGCTGTGCCACGAGGGCGAGTTCCAGCCGCTGCTGGGCGAGCTGGCGCTGCACAAGCTCGACGCGGTGCTGGCCGACCGCGCCGCGCCGCCCAACCGCGCGCTGCGCACCACCAGCCAGCTGCTGGGCACGAGCGCCATCGCCTGGTACGCCCCGCCGCTGTGGGCCGAGGCGGCGGCGACGGACTTCCCGCACAGCCTGGCCGTGGTGCCCGTGCTGCTGCCCACCGACCACGCCGCCATGCGCGCCCGCATCGACCACTGGCTGGAACGCGAACGCATCCGCCCGCGCATCGCCGGGGAGTTCGAGGACAGCGCCCTCCTGAGCACCTTTGCCGCCACCGGCATGGGCGTGATGCCCGCCCCCGTGTCGCTGGGCGAGCACCTGGCACACACCCACGGCCTGGTGCAGGTGGGCACCACGCCGGATGTGCAGGAGCAGTTCCACCTGATCTACAGCGCCCGCAAGGTGATGCACCCGCTGCTCACGCGCCTGCTGGAGGCGGGGAAGAGCGGGACGCTATTGAATCAATAGCTGGTGGCGCTTGTCTATCAAGCGGTAGGGGCCTAAAACGCTTAAAAACATGCTCCATCCATGTCATCCCATCCGTTCGGGCTGAGCCCGTAGAAGCTAGGGCATGGAAGGGGACAGCCCTTCGGCGAGAGCAGCACGAACGAAGTTGGGATTAGCTTCGAAGATTTCGCAGGTCGTGCAAGGCGTCGACAAACTCAGCCCGAACGGTCGTTGGTTGCGCGGCGCTCCGGCCGCCAAAACTGGCGCGCAATCATCCCAGTGCCACCGTGGAACCAGCTTTACCGGGCCACCGGTGGCGTCTCCCTCCGGGGCTGAGCTGCGGCTCCAAGCCTGCCTGCGCATGCTTGGACAGGCCGAAGAGGCCGCGCCTCTTGGCGCGTACCACCGAGGCGCGCAGCGACTCAGGGGGCTTTACCTCCCCGGCATGTCCTTTACCGAATAGCCGAGGCTCACTGTCGCGTCCTCGGGAATCGCAGGCATCGACGCATTCCACGCCTCCCACGCCGCGCGCATGGACTGCAGGCGCGCGGGCTCCAGCAGCGCGCGGTTGGCGCGCTCGCGCTCGTCCTGGGCCAGGTTGAAGAGGTAGTCGTTGCCGTCCACGCGCAGGTACTTCCAGTCGCCCTGGCGCATGGCGCGCTGGCCGCGATGGTTCATGCGCCAGAACAGCGCGGGCTCGTCCAGCACCGATGGGTCGCGCAGCAGCGGCATCAGCGAGCGGCCGTCGAGCGGGTAGTCGGGCGCAGCGGCCGCACCTGCTGCATCGAGCATGGTGGCGGACCAGTCCATGGTCATGCAGGTTTGCGGGCTCACGCCGCCCGGCGCGATCACGGCGGGCCAGTGGGCGATCCAGGGCACGCGGATGCCGCCTTCGGTCAGGTCCATCTTGCCGCCGACCAGGGGCCAGCTGTCCGAGAAGCGCTCGCCGCCGTTGTCGCTGGTGAAGACGACCAGCGTGTCGCGCTCCAGGCCCTGCGCCTGCAGCAGCGCCATGATGCGGCCGATGCCCTCGTCCATGTGGTGGATCATGCGGCGGTAGGTGTCGATGTTGCCGCCGTGCAGGTGGAACAGGTTGCCCTTGACCTCCTGCGCCAGCGCCTCGTCGTCGCGCGTCTCCCACGGCCAGTGGGGCGCCGTGTAGTGCAGGCTCAGGAAGAACGGCGTGCCGGCCTGCGCGCCCGGGGCCATGCGCTCCACGTAGTCGAGCGCGTGGTCGGTGATGAGGTCGGTGAGGTAGCCGTCCTGCTGCTTTTCCTCGTCGCCCAGGTACAGGTCGTGCTGACCGCCCGAGCTGCAGTGCGTGAAGTAATCCACCCCGCCCGACATGGGGCCGAAGAACTCTTCGTAGCCCGAGCGCAGCGGCCCGAAAGCGGGCGGGTAGCCCAGGTGCCACTTGCCCATCAGCGCCGTGCGGTAGCCCGCTGCGCGCAGCAGCGACGGCATCGTGGGGTGATCGGGCGGCAGGCCCAGCGTGGTGCTGCCGCGGCTCTTGCTGTTGATGGGCTCCTCGGCCGCGCCGCGCAGGCGGTACTGGTAGCGCGCGGTCATCAGCGCAAAGCGCGTGGGCGAGCAGACGGGTGAATTGGAGTAGCCCTGCGTGAGCTTGAGGCCGCGTGCGGCCAAGCCGTCGAGCACGGGCGACACGGCGCCGAAGCTGGCGTCGCGCCCGCCGTAGCAGCCCAGGTCGGCATAGCCGAGGTCGTCGGCGACGATGAAGATGATGTTGGGGCGCTGGGGCATGGGGCGGGTCCGAGGGGTCGAGTGATCGGTTGGCTCTCACCACCACCCAAGTCCGTTCGGGCTGAGCTTGTCGAAGCCTTGCGCAGCGCTTCGACAAGCTCAGCGTGAACGGGTAAATGGTGTTGGGAGGTGGCGGCGAAGGTGGTGGCAGAGGCGGGGTGTATGTGGGAGCTTGTCGGTAGCGCTCGGCGATATCGTCAATACCGTTCGGGCTGAGCCTGTCGAAGCCTTGCGCGGCGCTTCGACAGGCTCAGCGTGAACGGTTGGTGGTGTGTGGTGCGCAGCGTTTGGCGATTGACGATTGAAGTTTGGCGCTGACGAAAGCGCGGCGCGTCAAGGTTTGAAGCCCGAGCGCTGCACCACCGGCGCCCACTGCGCGCGGTACGCCTTCAGCATCGCTTCGGTCTGCGCCATGGTCGCCACCACCGGCTCCATCTTGGCCGCCTCGAACTTGCGCTGGGTGTCCGGGTCCTTCATCACCTCCACAATCAAGCCGGCCAGGCGTTCGGCCTGGGCCTTGGGCATGCTCATCGGTGCAAAGAAGGTGTTCCAGCCGGTGGCGGCCAGGTCCATGCCGCTTTCCTTGAAGGTGGGGATCTTGGGGTCCAGCGGGCTGCGCTTGGCGCTCGACACGGCCAGGATGCGGATCTTGCCGGCCTCGTGCTGGGGCAGCAGGGTGTCGAAGGTGTCGAACGCCACGGGCACCTGGCCGCCCAGCAGGTCGTTGAGCAGCGGTGCCGAGCCGCGGTAGCCCACCACCTCGGCGCGCACCTTGGCGGCGTCGCCCACCATCAGGCCGAAGAAGTGCGGCAGGCTGCCGGTGGCGGGCACGCCGAAGTTGGCCTTGTCGGGATTGGCGCGCAGCCAGGCCATCAGGTGCGGCAGTTCCTTGACCGGCACGGCGCTGGCCACGGCCACGCCGAACTCGTAGCTGTTGACATGGCTCACGGGGCGGAAGTCGCGCTCGGGGTCGTAGCCCGCGTCGGGGAACACCAGGGGCGCCACCAGCATGACGGCGGGGTTGGCCAGCAGCAGCATGGGCTGGTTGGCGGGGGCGGCCTTCACAGCCTGGGCCGAGAGGCGGCCGCCCGCGCCGGTCTTGTTCTCCACGATGACGGGCGTGCCGAGCTTGGAGCCCAGCTTGTCGGCCACGATGCGGGCCACGCGGTCGGTCGCGCCACCTGGGGCGTACCCGACCACGATGCGCAAGGGCGTGTCCTGCGCCTGGGCCAGGGTGGCGCACAGGGCGAGCGCGGCGGTCAGCACGAGGGCGAGGGGTTTTCGCATGGTCGGGTCTCCAGGCAGGGGCAGTGGCAAAGGACAGGCAGGCAGGCATCGAGCAAAAGAGCGTCGCCGCGCGGCCCACTGTATTGGGCCCACAATCGATTGATCTAATCAATTCATGCCCGGAGATACCCTGATGCCCGCGCCCTCCCCGGCCACGCCAGCGGCCAGCCGGCTGGCCGACCCGCTGGTGGCCCACGACCTGTTGATGTACCGCCTGAACCGCCTGCTGGCGGTGGCTGGTAGCCTGGTGGTGCGGCTGTGCGAAGGCGGTTACGGCATCACCCGGCGCGAATGGGGCCTGCTCATGGTGCTGGCGCAGCACCCGGGCCTGCCGCCGGCGGAGCTGGCCCTGCGCCTGGGGCTGGACCGGGCCCGCACCTCGCGCGCCATCACCTCGCTGCTGGCCAAGAAGCTGCTCATCCGCGAGGCCATGCCGGGCGACCGCCGCCAGGCCGTGCTGTCGCTCACGCCTTCCGGGCAGGCGGTGCACGATGGGCTGTTCCCGCAGGTCAAGGCACTCAACCAGGAGCTGTTGGCCGGGCTGGACGCGCACGCCGTGCAGAGCCTGGACCAGGCCCTGGCCGACATGCAGCAGCGCGCCGAGGCGCTGGTCGCCACCCGCACCGACGTGCCCCGCACCTACCGGCTGCGCGGCGGGCGGCACACAGATTGAAGGGGATGCGCGCGGAACCGCCCTAAAACGGGGAACCGACGATATCCTCCAGAGCGGGACTCGCGGCCACAAACTGCTGAGCGCACCCCACGACGACATACGACCGCACCACGACGAACCCGCGGCCGACCCCGGCCCACACCCACCGCCCCACCATCCATTCATGTCGCAGCCATCAACCTCTTTGTGGAGCCCCTTGCGCCAACCAGCATTCCGGGGCCTGTGGGTCTGCGGTGGCGTGTTCTTCATCGGCAGCGGCATGCAGACCATGGCCGCGGCCTGGCTGATGGTGGAGCTCACGGGCTCCTCGTTCCTGGCGGCGCTGGTGCAGACGGCGGTGTTCATGCCGATGTTCCTGCTGGCGCTGCCGGCGGGCGTGCTGGCCGACACGACGGACCGGCGGCGCCTGATCTCGGGCGCGCTGCTGGCGCAGGTGGGTGCCAGCGTGCTGCTTACGCTGCTGGTGCTGGGCGGCTGGGGCGGGCCGGCGTCGGTGCTGTTCCTGGTGTTCATCTGCGGCTGCTGCACGGCGGTGCTGACGCCGGCGTGGAACTCGTCGGTCATCGACCCGGTGCCGCGCGACGAATGGCCGCAGGCCATCACCGCCGTGAGCATTGCCTACAACGCCGCGCGCGCCATCGGGCCGACGCTGGCGGGGCTGGTGTTTGCCCAGCTGGGCGCGGGGTGGGTGTTTGCCGTCACCGTGACCACCACGCTGGTAATGTGGCAGTCGATCCGCCGCTGGCCGCCCAAGGCCCACCCGCCCTCCAAGCTGCCCGCCGAGCGCCTGTGGGGCGGCACGCTGAGCGGCCTGCGCTTTGCCTGGCACTCGCGCATCATCCTGGCGCAGCTGGTGCGCGTGATGGCGTTCAGCGCCGCGGGCTCGGCCCTGTGGGCGCTGCTGCCCGTCATCGCCCAGCGCCTGGGCACCGGGGCGCCGGGCTTCGGCCTGCTGATGGGCTGCCTGGGCACCGGCGCCGTGGCGGTGGGCCTGGTGCTGGGGCGGCTGCGCGCGCGCTTTGGCATGGAGATCATCGTGGGCGCAGGCGGCGTGGTGTTTGCCGCCGCCATGCTGGTCGCTGCCATGACCAAGATCGCGTGGGTGGTGTACATCGCCATGCTGTTTGCGGGCGCGGCCTGGATGTCGGCCATGTCCACCTTCAACACCGCCACCCAGGCCAGCGCGCCGCAGTGGGTGCGGTCGCGCGCAGTGGCCATGCACATGGTGGCGGCGCTGGGTGCGTTTGCGATGGGCTCCGCCTTCTGGGGGGCGGCATCGGACATCGTGGGCCTGGCCCCCACGCTGTACACGGCCGCCGCGCTCATGGGGGCGGGGCTGCTGCTGGCACGGCCCATGCCGCTGCGCATGGGCGCGCTGCACGAAGTGACGCAGGCCACGCCCTGGGACGAACTCTTCATCGAGGCCGAGCCCCTGCCCGAGGCCGGCCCGGTCGCCGTGGAGGTGGGCTACCGCATTGCGCCCGGCTCGGACGCCGAGTTCCTGGACACCATCAGCCGCATGAAGGCCCCGCGCCGCCGCGACGGCGCCACCTTCTGGCGCGTGTACAAGGACCTGGGCGAGCCCTCGCGCTACGTGGAGCGCTTTATCGTCGAGTCCTGGGCCGACTATTTGCACCAGCGCGCCCGCGCCACCATGGCCGACCAGGCGCTGGAGACGGAGGTGCGTGCATTTTTGGCACCCGGCGAGGTCGTGCGCATGTCGCACTACATCGCTGAGAGATAGTTAGCTCCCGCTGAGCCGCTTCGCGTCTTCCCCCTGAGGGGGACGCCACCCGTGGACCGGTAAAACAGGACCCACAGTGGCGCTGGCCTGGGGCGCGCCAGGTTCAGCCGCAGCACACCGTGCCGGGCCTTGCCGTCCACCCTGCGACAATTGCAGGATGAGCTTTGCCCCCCTCTCCAACGACACCTTCCTGCGTGCCTGCCGCCGCCAGGCCACCGACTACACGCCCTTGTGGCTCATGCGCCAGGCGGGGCGCTATCTGCCGGAGTACAAGGCCACGCGCGCCAAGGCGGGCAGCTTCATGGGGCTGGCCACCAATGTGGACTACGCCACCGAGGTCACGCTGCAGCCCCTGGAGCGCTTTCCGCTCGATGCGGCCATCCTGTTCAGCGACATCCTCACCGTGCCCGACGCGATGGGCCTGGGGCTCTCGTTCGCCGAGGGCGAGGGCCCGCGCTTTGCCAAAGTGGTGCGCGACGAGGCCGCTGTGGATCAGCTGGCCGTGCCCGACATGGACAAGCTGCGCTACGTATTCAACGCCGTCACCAGCATCCGCAAGGCCCTGAACGGCCGCGTGCCGCTGATCGGCTTCTCGGGCAGCCCCTGGACGCTGGCCTGCTACATGGTCGAGGGCAAGGGCAGCGACGACTATCGAATGGTCAAGAGCCTGATGTACGCGCGGCCCGACCTGATGCACCGCATCCTGGCCATCAACGCCGACAGCGTGGCCGCCTACCTCAATGCCCAGATCGACGCGGGTGCCCAGGCCGTGATGGTGTTCGACAGCTGGGGCGGCGTGCTGGCCGACGGCGCCTTCCAGGAGTTCAGCCTGGCGTACACGAAACGGGTGCTGGCACAGCTCAAGCGCACCGGCGTGGACGGCACCGACGTGCCGCGCATCGTCTTCACCAAGGGCGGCGGCATCTGGCTGCCGGACATGAACGACCTGGACTGCGAAGTACTGGGCCTGGACTGGACGGCCAACCTGGGCCATGCCCGTGCCATCGTCGGCGGCCAGGCGGGCGGCCCCGGCAAGGCGCTGCAGGGCAACATCGACCCGAACGTGCTGTTTGCGCCCCCCGCGCAAATCGCCACCCAGGTGCGCCACGTTCTGGACAGCTTTGGCAAGCCCCACACCGACCGCACCACCACCGGCCCCACGCACATCTTCAACCTGGGCCACGGCATCAGCCAGTTCACGCCGCCCGAGCATGTGTCGGCCCTGGTCGAGGCCGTGCACAGCCACTCGCGCGCGCAGCGGCAGGGCTAGCCTGCCCGGCGGTGCTTCGGCGGCGGCCTGCGGGCGCCGCCCTGCCCCCAAGCCGGGCATCAAGCGGGGCCAGGCGCTACTTATGCACAAAATTGGAGCAGCGCACGCACCCCCTGCACGCAACGGCAAGGCGTGCGAGAAAAAGCGAAAAGATTCTCAACCGCCACGTAAGTCATTGATTTCAAAGGAATGCACTGCGTTGCATTTTTTGCAGGCAATCCACCGAAAGCACGGCGTTTCAAGGGCTTGCGAGGCAAACACAGGGGATATCAACAAAGTTATCCACAGAAATTCTGGATTTCTTACAAATTCCCAGTCAAATCAAGCACTTGCAGGCCAAACCGCACAAAACGTCGAGCATGCGCCACCGCCGCTAGCACAAAAATGGGGCTGTTCCGGGGCTTGACGCCGGATCGATGTTCGACTTATGCACACAAATCTTGATGCGGCGCAGCATTGCGCAGTAGCCGGGCCATAGCACAGAAAATGCGGTCAAAATTCTTCAGATGATTGATTCATAACGATTTTTTCTAGCTGCCAATTTTGTGGGCAATGTGTTCCGGGCCAGTATTCATGCGGCTTGGCGGGGCGTCCAGGCAGGATGTCAACAAAGTTATCCACAGAAAGTCGGGATTACTCCCCACCCACAGCAAATCAAGCACTTAGCCGTCAAACCTCTACATCGCCTGCACAAGCACGTGTAACTGTCCAATACCCGTGACCACCCCTTCCACCATCGTCCATGTCGCGCTGCACACGCCCTCCCACAGCGGCGTGGGGGACCTGCTCAGCTATGCCAGCGAGCGGCCCTTGCCGCCTGGCACGCTGGTGCGGGTGCCCTTGGGCAAGCGGGAGGTGCTGGGCGTGGTGTGGGACGCGCAGGATGCGACCGGAGAGCTGCCCGAAGGCGCGGCGATGCGCTCGATTGCGGGGGTGCTGGAGGGTGTGGAACCCCTGGGCCTGCCCTGGCGCCGGCTGGTCGCCTTTGCGGCGCGCTACTACCAGCGCGCCCTGGGCGAGGTGGCCCTCGCAGCCCTGCCGCCGCAACTGCGCGACCTGCAGCCCGATCAACTGGCGCGGCGGCTGCGGCGCCCGGCCAAGGGAACGGCAGGCGGTGACGCCGCCAACGCTATCGAAACCATAGCACTTACCGCAGAGCAGGAAAGCGCCAGGGCCCGAATTTCATCCGAATCCGGCCCGTTTTTGCTGTTCGGTAGTACCGGCAGCGGCAAGACCGAGGTCTACCTGCGCTGCGTGCAGGAGGCGCTGGAGGCCGACCCCACGGCCCAGGCGCTGGTGATGGTGCCCGAGATCAACCTCACCCCGCAGCTCGAAGAGCGCTTTACCTCCCGCTTTGCGCCGCGCTTTGGCAGCCAGGCGGTGGTGTCGCTGCACAGCGGCATGACCAACCCGCAGCGCCTCAAGAGCTGGCTGGCCGCGCACAGCGGTGTTGCCCGCATCGTGCTGGGCACGCGCATGGCGGTGTTCGCCAGCTTGCCGGGCCTGAAGATCATCGTCGTGGACGAGGAGCACGACCCCAGCTACAAGCAGCAGGAAGGCGCCCGCTACTCGGCGCGCGACCTGGCCATCTGGCGCGGGCGCGAGCAAGGCGCCAAGGTGCTGCTGGGCTCGGCCACGCCGTCGCTGGAGACCTGGCACGCCAGCCGCCCGCCCACGGCGGAAGACCCCGAAGGCGGGCGCTACGTGCGCCTGGCGATGCCCAGCCGGATCGGCGCTGGCGCCCCGGCCCGGGTGCGTCGCGTGGACATGAACCAGCAGCCGCGCCGCGCCATCTTCAGCGCACCGCTGCTGGCCGCCATCACCGAGCGCGTGGCGCGCGGGGAGCAGAGCATGGTGCTGCTCAACCGCCGGGGCTACGCGCCCGTGCTGCACTGCGCCGACTGCGGCTGGAAGAGCGACTGCCCGCACTGCAGCGCGCACCAGGTCTTCCACAAGGCCGACCGCACCCTGCGCTGCCACCACTGCGGCTACACGGTGCGCGTGCCCCGCGCCTGCCCCACCTGCGGCAGCCCGGACATCCATTCCATGGGCCGGGGCACCGAGCAGCTCGAAGAACAGCTCGGCGACCTGCTGTCCGAGGTGCTGCGGCCCGACCGCACCCCCGCCCGCATCGCCCGCATCGACGCCGACACCACCAAGGCAAAAGGCTCGCTCGAA
The DNA here is from genome assembly GCF_964253015.1 of Acidovorax sp. LjRoot194. Taxonomy (NCBI): domain Bacteria; kingdom Pseudomonadati; phylum Pseudomonadota; class Betaproteobacteria; order Burkholderiales; family Comamonadaceae; genus Acidovorax; species Acidovorax sp. LjRoot194. The sequence goes on from NZ_CAXUQB020000001.1 coordinate 5,204,778, forward strand.
GCGCAGCTGGCCCAGGTGCATTCGGGCGAGGTGGATGTGCTGGTGGGCACGCAGATGATCGCCAAGGGGCATGACTTTCGGCGCATCACGTTGGTGGCGGCTGTGCAGCCCGACGGTGCGCTGTTTTCCAGTGACTTCCGAGCCCCCGAGCGCCTGTTCGCCCTGCTCATGCAGGCCGCCGGCCGCGCGGGGCGCGACGCGGCCTACATGGCGGCCCAGGGCACGCAGTGCGAGATGTGGGTGCAGAGCTTTCACCCGCAGCACCCGGTGTACGAGGCGCTGCGCACCCACGACTACCCGGCCTTTGCCGCCCAGCAGCTCCAGGAGCGCGAAGAAGCCGCCATGCCGCCGTTCGCCTTCCAGGCCCTGGTGCGCGCCGATGCCCGCACGCAGGAGGTCGCACAGGGCTTTCTGACCGCCGCCACGGCTGCGGCCCATGCCGCCGCATTGCCGGGGCTGGAGGCCGTGACGCTGTTCCCGCCCGTGCCTCTGACCATCCAGCGCGTGGCCAACGTGGAGCGCGCCCAGATGCTGATGGAAAGCAGCAGCCGCGCCGCCCTGCAGCGGTTTCTGGCCGCTTGGCAGCCCGTGCTTCAGGTCACGCGCAGCGCACCGGAACATAAGGGGTTGGTGCGATGGCTGGTGGATGTGGATCCGCTGGTGATCTGATTGTTCATTTTTATGTTTTGTTCACGTTTCACGAACAGAAAAATATATTGAACAAAACAATGCGTTCAGTTATTCTCGATGTTCACACTGCGTGAACACTTTAAAAACATGAACACCCAGACGACCCTGAGCGACGCCATCGCCGCACTCCAAGCAGAAACAGGGGTGCGCATGGAGCGGGCTGCCATCCACCAGGTCAGGGAAGAAGCCCCCGGCGACGCATCGCCCGATGCCTGGCTGGACGTGATCTCGCCCCAGGCTCAGCCCGTCCGCTTTGCGGCCGAGATCAAGGCCGTCGACCGTTTCCACACACTGGGCACGCTCCAGGCCAGGGCCCGCCAGCGGCGCGAGCCGACGGTGCTGGTCGCACCGTTCGTCACCACCGAGGCCGCCCGGCAATGCCGCAGCCTGGGACTGAACTTCATCGATGCGGCAGGCAACGCCTACCTCGACGTACCGGGATGCTTCGTGTACGTGACCGGCAAGCCCCGCCCCGAGAGCGCGCGGCCAGTGGGGCGGTTCAAGTCCCTCACACCAGCCGGACTGCGCATCGTCTTTGCGCTGCTGACCCGGCCTGCCCTCGCCACCGGAACCTACCGCGACATCGCGACCGCCGCCGACGTGGCGCTGGGCACCGTGGGGGACGTGCTGGCCGACCTGCAGGCACGCGGGCACCTGGCGCCGACCGAGCCGCGCCGCCTGCTGGCGCCCGGAGCGTTGCAGGAAGAGTGGGCCACGCACTTTCCGGTCAAACTGCGTCCCCGGTTGCACGCCCGGCGCTTCGCAGCGCCAGCCGCAGACTGGTGGAAAGGCGTGGACTTGCGCACGCAACAGGCCGTGTGGGGCGGCGAAGTCGCGGCCTACCACCTGACCGGGTATCTCCAGCCCGAGCAATCGACTATCTACACCGCCAAGCCCGAAGCGCTGATCCTGAAACACCGGTTGCGCCCCGACCCCACCGGCGCCATCGAAGTGCTCGACACCTTCTGGCCCCTGGCCGAAGAGGCCGACGCTGCGAGCGCCACGGTGCCGCCACTGCTCGTCTACGCAGACCTGATGGCCAGTGCCGACCCGCGCAACATCGACACCGCCCAGCGCATCCGCGCGCAGTATCTGGACACCGGCCGCGATGCTCAAGATAGCGCCTGAGCGCCCTATCGACCCGCTGCTGCGCGAAATCCTGCAGCAGGCCAGCACTGCAGCGCACAGCCTGGGCATCGACTTCTTCGTCGGCGGCGCGCTGGCCCGCGACCTGATGCTGTGGCATGTGCACGGCCAAAACACGGGCCGCGCCACGCGCGACGTGGACCTGGGCCTGCACCTGACCGACTGGGCCGCCTTCAGCGCCATCAAGGACCGGTTGCTATCACAAGGCAGCTTCCACCCACAGCCTGGCGTGGCCCACCGGCTGATGTACCGCCCGGCAGACATGCCCCACGGCGTTCCGCTCGACCTGCTGCCCTTCGGCGCCGTGGCAAGCTCGCAGGCCACCATCGCCTGGCCGCCGGAGCATGCGGTGGTGATGAACGTCGCGGGCTTTGCCGAAGCTCACCGCGCCGCCGTCGAAGTGGCGCTGGATGGAGCCTTGGTGGTGCGCGTGGCATCGCTGCCGTCGCTGGCGGTGCTCAAGCTGATCGCATGGCGCGACCGGCATTTGGACACCGCCAAGGACGCCACAGACTTTCTGCTGATCACGCGCCGCTATGCAGAGGCGGGCAACATGGACCGCCTGTACGAGACCGGCACCGCCCTGCTGCTGGCCAGTGACTACGACCCCGACCTGGCAGGCGCCATGCTGTTGGGCCAGGACGCCGCTGCGGCCACCACGCAAGCGACCACCGCGCAGGCCGTGGCCGACATCCTGGACCGACGAGGACGCTGGCGCCAAAAGCTGGACGACCAGTTGCAAAGAGCCCTGCAACTGGCCGGCACCATCCCCGAGCGCGGGCCGCACCCGCTGCAGCATGTCGATGCGTTCCTGCTGGGATTTCTGCAGAGCCAGGGCCCGGCGCCGGATTGACCAACGCTCCGGCAGACACGCACCGCCAGCGTTGTGCGACGGCCCCTCGACTGCCTACACTGGGGCCTCACCACACAGACAAGAGACATCGATGGACCACACCGATACGTTCACCCGCGCCCTGGCCGATGAAGGCTTCGAGCCCCCAGTCACCGTCACACGCGAGCCTGATGGCAGGCTGGACGACCACACGCACCCGTTCGAGGCCAAGGCGCTCATCCTGTCGGGCGAGATCCGCATCGTGACCGCAGGGTCGGAGCGGCTGTACGGCGTGGGCGATGTGTTCCACCTGCAGGCGCACGAGCCGCATTCGGAGTTCTACGGCCCCGACGGGGTGAGCTACCTGGTGGGGCGCAAGCCAGCAGTGCCTTGATACGAGGACAGGCGAAAGCAAACAAGGGATGCAGGCATCGACGGATGCCGGGCCAGAAGGGGGCCCCTCCACTCACAGATCGAACAACGTCAAAGCGTATCGTTCTGCGCTACCGCCAGTAGCCCCGAGCTGGCCGGCCGCTGAAAGCCTGCGGCGGTGGCGCATTGGCCGCCACACTGCAGGGCATCACCACGGTACATACTCCGGACGATATTCGCCGCCGGCTCCCATGAAGCTCTACACCACCCTTCTCTCCCCTCTGTGGACCACCATCGCCGTCGCGGTGTCCACGCTGGCAACCAACTGGATCTGGGCATCGTGGTTCATGAAAGCCAAGGGCACCGGTCTCGCCGTGCTGCTGATCTACAGCATCTTCGGCTGGCCGCTGATGTTGGCCGTGATCTATCTGGTCCTCGGATATTCCCTCAGATTGTGCGAAGGCCTGTCATGGCTTCGCATGGCCATCGTGCTGGCAGTGATCGGTGCGGGCTGGGCTGTGTACGGTATGCCTGGTCCGTGGAACCTGCTGCTGTGCATCGCCCTCACCATCCCCGTGGCTTTGCAGTCCAGGCGCACCGCGCAGGACGATGCCGACCTGGAGCACCTGTAGATGGCCGTCAAGGAGAAGCCGCCCAGGGGCCTGCTGGACAATTTTTCGGCGCCACTGTGGGAGCGGCTCGGCCTGACAGGCACTCGGCCTCAATGGATCGTGAAGGGGCAGCACCGAGGCTACGACTGGATGGCCATCGAACTGGACCACCAGCCCACGGGAATGGTCCAGAGCACCTACGTCACCACCACGGTGTTTGTAGTCTGGCTACCGCGCCAATCCGACGACTGGTACCTGCCCGGCAGCCACATCACCCCCGACAAACAGGTGTGTGTCGACGACACCTGTGTCTACGCCGCCGCCCTGGGCCAGCAACCCCGTGTGCGCACATGGATCCAATGGCTGGACCTGGCGGTGGATACGGCCGAAGAAGTGATCAGCACCGAAGGCATGCGCCGCGACGAAAGCCCTGAGCAGAAGGCCGAGCGGGCCGACGATGCCAGCTGGAACACCCTTGATGCGAACCTGGTCCTTTTCTGCCTGGTGCCGATGGCGGTTTTCAGCTTTCTGAACGCGATGATGCTGTGGGAGGCCTACGGCGACTGGCAACGCCACGGTGCAGTCATCCGATGCCATCCGACGGTTCCGATCGGCACCTATCTTCAAGGCTGGAAGGCCGTGGCATATACCGCGTCGCTGGCAGCGCCCATGCTGATCGTGCTCAAGGCGGTGTACACCAGTGTCACGCGCATCTACAGGCCGGATTTTTTCGTTGACCTCTTTTTGGAAGGATTGGTCTGGGTAGGGGCCATGTATGCGATGCACCACGCACGCGAGGCGCTGGTTGCATCGGTAAGCCAGGCCTGCAAAGCCTATTGATAGAAAAATCTGCCCCTCCCGCTCACCCCGCCTGCGAAAGCAGCTATACAAACAATAGCATTCAGGTCAGTAGCGCCACCGCAGCCGAAAAGCTGAGAAACGCGAGCGCCGTCGACACCAGGATGATCCGCGCCACGCGCCCGTTGTTGGCGCCGAACTTCTCGGCCAGCAGCGAGACATTGCTGGCGCTGGGCAGCGCGGCCAGCAGCACCAGCACCGAGAGCGCGAACGGCGTGAGCGGCACGCCCAGTGCGATGGCCGCCGTGCCCACAGCCCACACCAACAGCGGGTGCACCAGCAGCTTGGCCAGCGCCAGGGGCACGTAGTCGCGCGGGGGTACCTGTTCGTGCTGGTTCATCTGCGAGCGCGCCAGCACCGCGCCGATGGTGAACAGCGCCACGGGCGAGGCCGCGTCGGCCAGCATGGCGATGGTCTTGTCCACCGGGCCGGGCAACTGAAAGTGCAAGGCCGAGGCCAGCGCACCCAGCGCAATCGACCAGGGCATGGGGTTGGTTGCCATGCCCCGGAAGGCGCTGCGCAGCGCCACGCCCACACCGTGGGTGCCCGCGCCATCCAGGCGCGACAGCGCGATGCACAGCGAGCTGGTGACGACCATGTCCACCACGATGGTCACGATGGCGGGGCCCGCACTCTGCGCACCCAGCAGCGCCACCAGGAGTGGCACGCCCATGAAGCCGGTGTTCGGAAAGGCGGCCACCAGCGCGCCGAAGGCCGCGTCGTTCCAGCCGATGTGCGCCTTGCGCGTGAGCGCCACCGCAGCCCCCACCATCACCAGCGCGCACAGCACGTACACGCCCGCCACGGCGGGGTCCAGCAGCTGGCCGATGGGCGTGCTGGCGCCAAAGCGGTACAGCATGCAGGGCAGCGCGAAGTACAGCACGAAGGCGTTGAGCCCCGGGATGGCCGGCTGCGGCAGCACGCCGCGCCGCGCGGCCAGGTAGCCGCACAGCACCAATGCGAAGAAGGGGAAGGTGATGAGAAGGACGGAGAGCACGGGGGATATTGTCCGTGCTGGGCCGCGCAGCCGTGCAGGGCGCCCGCGCGGTGGTCAGCGCAAAGTCAGGCGGGTGCCATCACGCGCGGCGAATGCGAAAGCAGCTTGAGAGCGGATCACAAAGCTCAGCGAAGCGGTTCTGGCCAGGCGCTGCGTCGCAGGCAGTACGAGTAGTACGACAAGACGCGGCAACACCGCCAGCAGAGTTTTGTGAGCCGCTCTCACTGCTTGCGCTGGATGATCAGGTTGCGCTTGGCGTCCTCGGGGTAGGCAAACGTGATGGCGCCGTTCTTGACCATGCCGATCACCAGCATGTTGCGCGTGATCGCATCCTTGTCCTGCAGACTGAAGGGCTTGTCGTAGGTGGCGACCACGCCGTAGTAGGTCTTCATCTTGCCCTCCAGCGAATCCTTGACTGCCTGGCCCGACAGGTTGCCGTCGCGGATACCGAGGAACGAATACATCAGCAAATAGGTGGCGTCGTACGCGTTGGCCGCTGCCATGGGCACCGCCACCTTGCCCTGGTACTTGCGGGTGTAGCTCGACAGGAACGAGGCCCGGCGCTCGTTGCTGGGCTCGGCGATGAAGGTCTGCACCATGAGCGCGCCCTCGGCGGCGTCCTTGGCGCCTTCGAGGAAGAACGGGAACGACAGCGGCCAGGCGCCCACCTGGGGCACCTTCCAGCCCATGGCCTTCTTGCCGTTGGCGATCGTCGCGTTCTCCGGCCCTACCGTGTAGCTGTAGACCACGTTCGCGCCCGCGGCGCGGGCGGCCGTGAGCTCGGCCGTGAGGTCCTTCACGCCCAGGTCGAACCGCGCCACATGCACGGGCTTGAGGTTCTTGGCGGCCAGCGCGGCCACCACGTCGTTGTAGCCGCCCTCGCCGTAGCCGGTCTTGTCGGCAAAGATGGCCACCTTGTCCCAGCCGCGCTTGACGATGTCGTCCACCATGAAGGGCGCCTGCAGCGCGTCGCGGGCCTGTACGCGGAAGATGTAGCTGTCGGCCGCCGGGTACTTGGTCGTCACCGCCGTGCCGGTGGAGCACGGCACGATGAGGGGGCTTTTGGCGTCCTGGAACAGGTCGATGGCCTTCATCGCCACGCCGGTGTTGCAAAAGCCGATGGTGGCGACGACCTTCTCGGCCAGCAGCTCCTGCGACACCTTGCGGCCCTGGTCGGGGTTGGCGGCGTCGTCCTTCACCACCAGCTCCAGCGGCCGGCCCAGGTAGCCGCCCACCGCGTTGATCTCGTCCACCGCCAGCTTGATGCCGTTGAGCATGGGCACGCCAAAGTCCGCCGACGGCCCGGTGAACGGCCCGACCACGCCGATGCGCACGGCTGCGTTGTTGCCGGACTGGGCCCGCGCAGGCTGTGCCAGGAAGGCCCCCGCCAGCAGGGTGCCCGCGGCCATCAGGTACAGGGCGCTGGTGCGCGTACGCAGAGACAGGGACGGGAACAGGGACGCAGGGGTCGATGCAGAGGGGGTCATGGTGTGGGGCTCGTGATCTGATCGGTGGGTGGAGCTGCCGCGCCAGTATCAAAGTGTGTGCATGCGCGCCCTAGCGGGGTTTCCCGCAGCCCGCGGGCCTGGCGGGGCCGGGCGCAGCTGCCCGTCAGGGCCGTGTCAGCCGCGGCGGTGGCCCCGCCCTCCCGGGACGGCCGGTATCATTGCGGCCCTGGCCTGCGCATTGCGAGGCCCAGCCCCGCGGCGGCCCCCGTGCCCCCTTCTCCTGGTTTTTCTTCGCCCCCCTCCCTCCCCATGTCGTTCGGTCTCAATCTCGCCCAGCTTCAGGCTGTCCACTACACCGATGGCGCGTGCCTGGTGCTGGCCGGTGCGGGCTCCGGCAAGACGCGGGTGATCACCCAGAAAATCGCCCACATGATCGAAAAAGGCATGGAGCCCAAGCGCATCGCGGCCATCACCTTCACGAACAAGGCGGCGTCCGAAATGCGCGAGCGTGCGCAGCACCTCATCGGCAAGCGGGCCAAGGAGGTGCTGGTGTGCACCTTCCACGCCCTCGGGGTGCGCATGGTGCGCGAGGACGGCAGCGTGCTGGGCTTGAAGCCCCAGTTCAGCATCCTGGATGCCGACGACGTGACGGGCATCCTGAAGGAAGCCTCGGGCGGCACCACTGACATGGCCACGGCGCGCCAGTGGCAGTGGGTCATCAGCAAGTGGAAGAACATGGGCCTCACGTCGGAAGAGGCGCTGGCCCAGGCGGCGGACGACAACGAGCGCATCATCGCCACGCTGATGGCGCGCTACGAGGAGCGCCTGGCCGCCTACCAGAGCGTGGACTTCGACGACCTGATCGGCATGCCGCTGCGCCTGCTGCGCGACTTCCCCGAAGTGCGCGCCAAGTGGCAGGCACTGCTCAGCCATGTGCTGGTCGATGAATACCAGGACACCAACGCCACGCAGTACGAGCTCTTGAAGCTGCTGGTGGGCGAGCGCGGCCACTTCACAGCCGTGGGCGACGACGACCAGTCCATCTACGGCTGGCGCGGCGCCACGCTCGACAACCTGAAAAAGCTGCCGGTGGACTTTCCGCAGCTCAAGGTCATCAAGCTGGAGCAGAACTACCGCTCCACCAGCGCCATCCTGCGCGCGGCCAACAATGTGATCGGGCCCAACCCCAAGCTCTTCCCCAAGACGCTGTTCAGCGAACTGGGCGAGGGCGAGCCCGTGCGCGTGGTGGACGCCGACAACGAAGAGCACGAAGCCGACCGCGCCGTGGCCCGCATCCAGAGCCTGCGCGCGGCCAGCAACCCGCCGCCGGACTGGAAGAATTTTGCGCTGCTGTACCGCGCCAACCACCAGGCCAAGCCGTTCGAAAAAGCGCTGCGCAAGGCCAACATTCCGTACAAGGTGTCGGGCGGCACGAGCTTTTTCGACCGCGCGGAAATCAAGGACCTGTGTGCCTGGTTTCGCCTGTGGATCAACAACGACGACGACCCGGCGTTCTTGCGCTGCATCACCAGCCCCAAGCGCGGCATCGGCCACACCACGCTGGCCGCTCTGGGCGCGTTTGCCACGCAGCACAAGCAAAGCATGTTCGGCGCACTGTTCAACGGCATGCTGCCCGCCGCAGTGCCCAAGCGCGCCATGGACGGGCTGCACGAGTTCGGCCGGTACATCAACTACCTGGAGTACAGTGCGCGCCGCGTGCATGGGGCCGAAGACTCGCGCACGTTCCTGAACGAGTGGCTCAAGGAAATCGGCTACGAGCAGCACCTGTACGACAACGAAGACAGCGAGAAGGTGGCGGCCGCGCGCTGGAGCAACGTGATGGAGTTCTGCGACTGGATGGCCCAGCGCGCAGGCGGCCAGATCGACGACACCGCCGGCGCCGTGGTGGCCAAGGAAACCAAGAGCCTGCTGGAGGTGTCGCAGACCATCGCGCTGCTGTCCACCATCAGCGAGCGCGAGAAGGACCAGGACATGGTCACGCTGTCGACCCTGCACGCCAGCAAGGGGCTGGAGTGGCCGCACGTGGTGCTGGTGGGCGTGACCGAGGGCATGCTGCCGTTCAAGCTCGACGACGACGAAGGCCGCCAGCAAAAGGTGAGCGACGACACCCTGCAGCGCCTGCAGGAAGAGCGCCGCCTGATGTACGTGGGCATCACCCGCGCCCAGCGCACCCTGGCCGTGAGCTGGACCAAAAAGCGCAAGAAGGGCCGCGAGATGGTGTCGGCCCAGCCCAGCCGATTCATCGCCGAAATGGGCCTGGACAAGGCCACCGTGCGCGAAGACCCCCGCGAAAAGCTCAAGGCCCTGCGCGCCGAGTTTGCCGCCAAGAAAGCGCTGGCCGACAGCGCCCCGCCCACGCCCTGAGAGGCCCCACAGCGAAGCGAGCCCTCACCGCAGCGCCGTTGCGGTACCGCCACACACCGGCAGACTGGCGCCGGGTGCTTTGCTTTTGATAGCTATCAGCGCTTATCCTACAAGCGCCAGGAGCCGGTACCACCCACAATCCAGCCCGGCCCGCCCGGCTGCTGTGGACATGAACACGGCACCCGCGAGGCCGCTGGCACGCATCGGACACCTGGGAAAAGCACCCGCCACACCGCAACCAGACTTGGCCATTGACCACCGCTAGCGAAAGGCGGGAAGTTCGGGAGCGGAGTGTGGAAGGTGCGGTGTGGGGGTGCGGCACAAGATGCTGTGTACGGGGCTGGCACAGGACGTGCGTGGTACCGTACAGCGCAGAAACAGCGGCAGTGGCGGCGGCAATTGGAATTGCAGCGGCACGCAGCACGGACCTCTTCAGGCAGCGATGCAGGCGGATGGCCCGGGAACCCGCGGTGTCGCGGACATGAATGAATCGATCAACGGCACTTGCACTGGTGCCACCCGGACAGGCTGGGTGGCGGTGGAAGTTGCGGCAAGGAAATAAGCGGACCATGGAACACAGCGCACACCCCTCCCCCGGCTCCAGCAGCCCTCTGCGCGGAGCTTGGCGTTCTGCGCCGGCACGCACTGTGGCCGCGGGACAGACCGCTGCCGCAGCACCCGGCCGCTGGGCACTGCACCGCACCGCCGCCCTGGTGATCGCCACGCTGGCACCCGCAGGCGCTGCGTTCGCCCAGTCCGCGGCCCCTGCAGCGGCCGCCACCGGTGCCGACGCCGGCTGGCGCCGCTGCGCAGCGCTGTCCACCGACAACCAGGCGCGCCTGGCCTGCTTCGACCAGCTGTCGGCCGAGCAGACCTGGAAGGCGCCCGGCGCCTCGGCAGGTGCTGCAGGCGCGGCCACCGATGCCGCCGCCGTGCCACCCCCCGTGGACAGCACGCTGCCCGCCACCCGCATCATCGACGTGGCCAAGACCGACGGCTGCCGCGACGCGCAGTACAGCGACCTGTCGCGTTTTTGGGAGCTGGAGTCGGGCACCGACTGCGGCACCTTCCGCTTCCGCGGCTACCGCCCGATCACGCTGTCGGTGGTGGCTGGCAGCAACGTCAACCGCCAGCCCACGTCGGACGCGGCAGACCACTCGGCCACCGAGTCCACCCCCTACCGCCGCGCCGAGAACCGCATCCAGCTGTCGGTGCGCACCAAGGTCGCGCAGGGCCTGCTCACGCAGGGCCACCCCACGCTCAAGGATTCGGTGTGGTTCGGCTACACCCAGCAGTCGTACTGGCAGCTGTTCACGCCCGAGATCTCGCGCCCCTTCCGCGCCACCGACCACGAACCCGAAGTCATGTACGTCTACCCCACCACGGCCGAGCTGCCGTTCGGCTGGAAGTGGCGCTACAGCGGCGTCGGGCTGGTGCACCAGTCCAACGGCCAGAGCAAGCCCCTGTCGCGCAGCTGGAACCGCGTGTACATGATGACGGGCCTGGAGCTGTCCAACAGTGTGAGCGTGAACGCCCGCATCTGGAAGCGCATTCCTGAAAGCTCGGGCAGCGACGACAACCCCGGCATTGCCGACTACATCGGCCGCGGCGAGCTGTCGGCGTTCTGGAACGTCAACAAGGACAACACGCTGTCCGCCACCGTGCGCCATTCGCTGTCCAGCACCGACCGCGGCTCCGTGCGCGTGGAATGGCTGCAGGCCGTGGGCTCGACCCTGGGCGGCAAGAGCAACCTGCGCCTGCACACCGCACTGTTCAGCGGCTACGGCGACAGCATGATCGACTACAACCGCAAGCGCACCGTGTTCAGCGTGGGTGTGAGCTTGGTGGACTTTTAATTCCCCCTGAGTCGCCTTCGGCGCCTTCCCCCTGAGGGGGACGCCACCCGTGGCCTGGCAAAGCCAGTTCCACGGTGGCGCTGGCTTGGGCAGCGCCAGTATCAGGCGCTGCGCCGCTCGTGCGGGCTGGCTTTCCTTGGCAACGGCATGGGTTGCGCAGCTGACCGGCGAGACCCATCACAACTCGTTACCAGAACTCTCTCAAGTTTTGCGCCATGCTGCCGGCGCGCCGCCACAATCGCACGCGCACCGACGCTGGCATGGTGGCCGCCGCAGCCTGCGATAAGGGCGGCTTTTCAGCCGTTTTACTGGGCACTGCCCTGCGTGTGCACCCTCGAAAATGCCGACAGAGAGGAACACCCATGGACATGCAATACCAGCTCAAGGCAGGCAGCTACTACCTGTACGACATGCGCGACACGCCGAGTACCGTCACGGGTGAGCGCAAGTTCAAGCTCAAGACCGACACCGTCGCCATTGCGTTCGATGTGCACACGGGCGAGGTGCACCAGCACGGCAGCCCCACGCGCATCCAGTCCTGGGCCAACAACACCCGCCGCCGCCTGCGCGCCGCGGGTGCCCAAGAGGCCGCCAACGACATCGTCGTGGTGTCCGGCCCGCTGCCGGTGGACGAGCTCAACAAGTGTTTGTGGATCAGCGGTTATTGCCGCCGCATGTTCACCCGGCTGGCCACGCTGCCGCACGGCAAGCTGCAGCGGCCTTCGGAGCCGTTTCGCAAGGCAGCCTGACGCGGCACGCCGCGGGGTAACGCGGCCTTCTTTGCCAAACTGAAGCCATCCCAGGGCCGCAGCACGCGGCCCTTGCTGTTTCTGCCAGGCGCTTCCGCCCGGCCTGCAAAGCCATCAGGCCTGTGCGTCTTCCACCAGATCACCGTCCACCGTTTCCAGCACGTCGGCATGCTTGACGATGGTCACGGGTACGGGGCTCGCGTTGGCAACTTGCTGCGACACCGAGCCGAGCAACGCCGTGGTGATCGCGCCCTGCCCCTTGGCGCCAATGACGACCATGTGGCAGCCCGAGCGCTCGATCATGTCGACGAGCGTGTGGGCCACGTCGCCCACACCGATGTCGGTTTCGTACGGCACGCCGGCGGCATCGAGCAAAGTGCGCGCCGACGCCATCAGGTGCTCGCCCGCCTCCAGGCTGGCCGCGGCGATGAGGTCGGGGTCGCGCGTGGTCACCAGCTCGTACAGCGTGGCGGGCTCCTGTACGTTGGCCAGCACCACGCTGGCCTGGAGGCCCTGCCTCACCAGCGCCAGCGCATGGTGAACGCCATCCAGAGCGAGTTCCGAGCCATCCACGGCGATGAGGATCTTGAGCATGAAGGTCTCCTTTGAGCGGGTTGTCCGCGTGTTACGGATCAGTGTAGCCACGCACCGCGCCAGCGCCAGCCCTTGTCCCTGCGTGCCGATGGGGCGTCTGCCACCCGATGGAAGCCCCCTGAAAACGCCGTGGGCCGTGGCGGCCGCCGGGCAACCGTAGATCGCCGCAGGCCGTCTGGGACAATACGGCCCATCATGCTGCAGTTTGACCTTCTCAAGACCGACCCCTCCAGCCACGCACGCCGTGGCACGCTCACGCTCAACCATGGCGTGGTGCAGACCCCCATCTTCATGCCTGTGGGCACCTATGGCACCGTCAAGGGTGTGATGCCGCGCAGCCTGCACGACATGGGCGCGCAGATCATCCTGGGCAACACCTTCCACCTGTGGATGCGCCCAGGCCTCGACGTGATGCAGAGCTTCGGCGGGCTGCACGGGTTCGAGAAATGGGACAAGCCCATCCTCACCGATTCGGGCGGCTTTCAGGTGTGGAGCCTGGGCGCGATGCGCAAGATCACCGAAGAAGGCGTGACGTTCGCCAGCCCGGTCAACGGCGACAAGCTCTTCATGTCGCCCGAGGTGAGCATGCAGATCCAGACCACGCTCAACTCCGACATCGTGATGCAGCTCGACGAGTGCACGCCGTACGAGACCAAGGGCCACCTCACCACCGAGGCCGAAGCCCGCAAGAGCATGGAGATGAGCCTGCGCTGGGCCCAGCGCAGCCACGACGAGTTTCACCGCCTGAACAACCGCAACGCGCTCTTCGGCATCGTGCAGGGCGGCATGTTCAAGCACCTGCGCCAGGAGTCGCTCGAGCGCCTGGTCGAGATGGACTTCCCCGGCTACGCCGTGGGCGGCGTGAGCGTGGGCGAGCCCAAGGACGAGATGCTGGACATCATGGCGCACACGCCGCACCGCCTGCCCGCGCACAAGCCCCGCTACCTGATGGGCGTGGGCACGCCCGAAGACCTGGTGCAGGGCGTCGCCGACGGCGTGGACATGTTCGACTGCGTGATGCCCACGCGCAATGCGCGCAACGGCACCATCTTCACGCGGTATGGCGACCTCAAGATCCGCAACGCGCGCCACAAAACCGACCACCAGCCCCTGGACACCAGCTGCACCTGCTACGCCTGCGCGGGCATGTCGGGCGTGTCGTGGGACGAAGGCGGACGGGACGGCTTCAGCCGCGCCTACCTGCACCACCTGGACCGCTGCGGCGAAATGCTGGGCCCCATGCTCACCACCGTGCACAACCTGCACTACTACCTGAACCTCATGCGTGAAGTGCGCGAGTCGCTGGACACCGGCGCCTTTGCGCAGTTCCGCGCGCAGTTCAAGGCCGAGCGCGCGCGCGGCGTCTGACGCCGTCGTTCAGCAACCCCACCGGCACCCACCATGGCACAACTCCACAAGCTCGCGGCACTCTCCCGCCCCTTCGGCCGCAGCAACCGTGCCGCGTTGTGCGCGCTCCTGGCCGTGGTGGTGGCTGCCAGCGGCTGCGCCACGCGCATCGGCCGCGATGCGGACAACGGCCTGCCCACGCTGCAGCTGCAAAACAGCAGCCTCCTCACCCCCGCGAACGGGGGGCAGTCCATCAGCGGGCAGGATTTGCGGGCCGGAGACATCATTCTGTCGGCCACCAACGGCATCAACTCGCTGGGCATCCGCGCCATCACGCTGTCGCCCGTGAGCCATGCGGCGCTCTATCTCGGTGACGACCGGATCATCGAAGCGGTGGGCTCGGGCGTGCGCATGCGCAGCACGGCCGAGTTCGTGGCCGATGAAGCCACCATCGTCGCCTTTCGCCACCCGGGCGTGACCGATGAGCACGCCACGGCGATGCGCGCCTTTGCGCAGGCGCAGGACGGCAAGAAGTACAACACCACGGGCATCGTGCTGCAGGCCCCCTTCACCCTGCAGCGCAAGTACTGCGAGCTGCCGCTCGTGCCGGGCAGCGTGCGCGACGCCTGCATCCGCGGCATCGCTGCCATCCAGCTGGGCGCGGCCCGCAACGACCGCTTCTTTTGTTCGCAACTCGTGCTGGAGGCCTACCGCGCCGCCCAGCTGCCGCTGACCGACGCCTCGGCACTGCTGATCAGCCCCGCCGATCTGCTGCACATGCGCGAGGGCGACGTGCCGTCGGTGCAGATCAAGCAGGCGTTGCAGTACGTAGGGCACCTCAAGGGCGGCCAACCAGCCACCGACGTGGCAGCCGCCGGGCAACCCTTGCCCTGAGGAATCGCGGCGTCAGCCGCCCACGTGCATGGTGAACAGCGCGCCGTTCGACAGGCGGCACGACCCCATGCCCAGCGTGGACGAGTTCATCGAATACTGGCAACTGAGGTAGCTGCCCCGGCTGCCCGCGCCACTGGCGAGCCCTTCGCGGGACGACCCGGCCTTGCGCGTGGCCTCGCCCATGAACGATTCGCCCAGAATGTTGGCCTGGAAAGTGCCCCGGCCATGCAGATCGTTGGTGACCACCGCATGCACCACGCCCAGCCCGGTCGCCTGGTCGTTGGCAGGGTACAGGCGCACAGCCAGCGTGACCGGCGCAGGCGGCGGCGGAACCTGCACCATCACAGGCGCGGGCGCAGGCTGGATGGGTGCCACGTAGCACCCGCTGAGGGCCGCCACGGCAGCAGACACAACCAGGCCCGTCATGGCGCGGTGACGGATCGAAGGCGAAGACAACAAGCCCATAAGGCTCCTTGGAAACCAAGCACATGCTTGTGGCACCGATGATTGGCGCACTGCGGTGCATGTCAGCGGCATTTCGGGGGCGGTGGCATGGCACGGGTCTGGCGGTATCGCTGGCGGATACTTCAGCTGCCCTCGACAACCAAGAGAATCGCAAACCAGAGTCACCGGAGCCGCTGCGTCCACAGCGGTATGCTGGCTGCGCAAACGCAGTCCATGAGTGTGCGGGGCTTTCACGCCCATCACGCCGGGGGGCAAACCCACCACCGGGCACATCAACCATAGCGACCAGGGACCGGCTCACCTGGCGCTGGAGGCCAACATCATTTCAAACCTGCTGCACCAATTGCTTCGCTGGCCCGGCCGCATGGTGGCCGGCCTCGTCAGCGGCCTGCTGGCGCTCGTCATCCTGTTCGAGGAATGGGGCTGGGTGCCGCTGCAACACCTGCTGGCACGCATCGGGCGCTGGCCGGGGCTGCGCTGGATCGAGGGCTGGGTACGGTCCCGGCCGCCCTGGGCGGCGGTGGCGCTGTTCGCACTGCCCACTGCCTTGCTGCTGCCCGTGAAGCTGCTGGCACTGTGGGCCATGGGGCAAGGGCACGTGGTGCTGGGCATGCTGGTGATTGCGCTGGCCAAGGTGGTGGGGACGGCCGTGGTGGCGCGTTTGTTCACCCTCACCCAGCCCGCGCTGATGCAGCTGCGCTGGTTTGCCTGGGCCTACACCCACTGGATGGGCTTCAAGCACCGGGTGCTGGAGCGCGCCCGCGCGTCGTGGGCCTGGCGCGTGGCGCGCGTGCTGCGGCGCCACTGGATGCAGCGCTGGCGCAGACGCTAGCCGCCGCCGCGCACCATCCGCGCGAAGGCCTGCCGCACCCCGCTGGCTTGCACATTGCCGCGTACCTGACAGCGCACCTAGCACAGCAAGACGACCGCCTGCAGACCCTCCACACTGACGTTACATATTGTTGGAGAATGTCAACAGAAGTTTCTGATAGGTGCGAAGAAATGGTCTGTAAGCCTGCCGACAGAGACAATCGAGTGGACGCCGTCGTCCTGCCGCGCCCCTCCCCATTTCCACGCATGCTCCGCACCCTTGCCCCCTCCCGGCCCCTGTCACCGGCGCTTGTCTGGTCCGGCCTGGGACTGCTGGTTTTCGGCGCCTGCCTGGTGGGCATCTTCGCGCGGCCCATCGGCTTTCTGTCGGCCTTCTGGCCGGCCAATGCCTTGCTGCTGGGCCTGCTGGTGCGCTACCCCACTCTGGCGCGGCCCCCGGCATGGATCGCCGCAGGCCTGGGCTATGTGGCGGCCGACCTGCTCACGGGCAGCCAATGGGGCATGGCGCTGTGGCTCAACGCGGCCAATTTGCTCAGTGCCACGGCCGGCTGGCTGGTGCTGCGCCGGCTGGACGAGAACACGCTGCGCCTGCGGCGCACGGTATCGGCCTTGTACCTGCTGCTGGCCGCCCTCACGGCCAGTGCCGTGGGCGCGCTCGCGGGTTGCGGCGCCGCACCGGTGTACTTCAACGCGCCGTGGTCCGACCTGCTGTCGCTGTGGTTCAGCACCGAGCTGATGAACTACATGCTGATCGTGCCCGTGGTGCTGGCGGCCCCGCGTGCCGACGACTCTGCGCCACTGATTCCAGCCACAACCGCAGCAACGAGCACTGCGTGGGCGTCGATGTTCTGGCGCGTGGCGCCCGTCAGCTCGCTGCTGCTGGCCGAAGGCGTGCGCACCGTGATCGGCGGGCCCGGCATGCTGGCTTTTGTCGTGCCAGGGCTGCTGTGGTGCGCCCTGAGCTACAGCACCTTCACCGCCAGCCTGCTGTCGCTGGTGGTATGCCTGTGGACCATGGCGGGCGTGGCCACCGGGGTGCTCAACTTCACGCCGGCCCATGCGGGCGACGTGTTCTCGCTGCGCGTGGGCGTGACGCTGCTGGCCCTGGGACCGCTGGCCGTGGCCTGCGCCAGCGCCGCCCGGGCACAAGCGCTGCGCCGCATGGACCACGCCAAACGCCACGACGACCTGACCGGCGTGCTGGCGCGCCGCGCACTGCTCAAGCAGGGCGACCCACTGGTGGCGCGCCACCAGCGCGGCTGCGCCGGCGCAGCGGTGATGATGCTGGACGTGGACCACTTCAAGCAGGTCAACGACCAGAACGGGCACAGCGCGGGCGACCAGTTGCTCGTCGGCATCACCAAGATCATGGCCATCGCGCTGCGCCCCGCGGACCTGCTGGGCCGCATGGGCGGGCAGGAGTTCGCCGCAGTGCTGCCCGGCGTGTCACCCGCCGAGGCGCACGCCATCGCCGAGCGCCTGCGCACCGCCGTCGAGCAAGCGCCTTTCGCCACAGGCCAGGGATCACCGCAGCACGCCACGGTGAGCATCGGGCTGGTGCACAGCGCCACCCTGGGTGGAGATGCCGACCTGGAAGTGCTGCTGCTGGCCGCCGACACCGCGCTGTACCGGGCCAAGGCCGAGGGGCGCAACCGGGTGGTGGTGGGGTAGGGACGGCTCCCCCCTGAGCCGCTGCGCGGCTTCCCCCTGAGGGGGACGCACCCAGTGGCCCGGCGGAGCCGGTTCCACGGGTGCTCTGGCTTAGAGCGTGCCTATTCCCAGGCCTGGGGCACCAAACATTTGCGGGGAGCCCCGGTATTGGCGCATCGTTCTTCCAACCACAACCCTCCAACCTCTCCGCACTCGAAGTAGCGTCGCCGCTACCTCCGCCACCTCACTCCTGCGCCAGCTTGACCCCTGCCCCGCTGCCGCAGGCATGGCAGAACCTGGCAAACGCGCTCTTGCGTGTGGTGCAAGTGCCGCAGTGGTCGAACAGGCCGATGCCGCAGTGCGGACAAAAGTCGATTTTCTCGTTCTTCAGGTCCACCGGCCGCTCGCAGCCGGGGCACACGCTTTTGGCCAGGCGGGCCAGGGCGAGGTCGTAGCTCAGTTCCTTGCGGCGCTCCTGGTCGGGCAGGGCCTCGGCCTGCTTCTGGCGCTCCAGGTAGCGGTTGAGCGCCAGGATGGCGTAGCGCCCCACCAGCGCCGTCACGCCGATGCCCACCACGTAACGCACATAGCCGCCGTAGCTCGGCAGGTAGGGCACCAGCTCCACGAAGAACGCGAACAGCGCGAAGAAGATGAAGCCCCACACGAACGGCCAGTAGGTGCCCTTGCGCTTCTTCACGAACAGCCAGCCGGCAACAACCAGCAGCGGCAGTGTGAGCGCCAGGCGGTACAGGAACACGCGCAAGTCGACCTTGCGGCGCTCGGCCTCCAGCTTCACGTAGCCGTCGGCCTCCATCGCGTTCAGGCGCTCCTGCGTGGCTGCGGCCCCCTGGCGCGCATCCAGCGCGGCCTGCTGTTGCCGCTCCACTGCCTGCTGCGTGGCGCGCTCGGCGAGCTTGAGCCCATCGAGCGCCTGGGTGCGGGCGATGACCTCGGGGTCCTGGTCGGCGCGCTGGGTGGCGGAGCGGGTGGCGAGCCAGTTGTTGAAGGTCTCGCGCGCGGCCTGGGTCTCGCTGCGGGCCTTGCTGCGCTGCAGCTGCGCCTGCTCCAGCGCGGTCTGCGCATCCTGCTCGGCCTGGCGCGCCTCCTTGACCTGCGCGCGCAGCTTCTCGGCGGCAGCGCGGTCGAGGAAGTCGTCCACCTGCAGCGGGGTCTCGACCTTGGGCAGGTCGCCCACAATGGTGCCGCCCAGACCGATGAGGAAGCTGGCGAACACCACCGCCACCAGCCACAGGCCGCGGCGAAACCACTTCTCCGACAGTCGCAGGGATTTGCTCATGGTCGTTTGCTCCTCACGGGTGCCTGAAGCGCAACGCTTCTTTTTTGATAGCTGCCAGCGCTTGACCATTAAGCGGTAGCAGCACTTTTCATTCAATTTTTGATGGTCACCGGGGCCGACGCCAGCTGCGCACGCTGCAGCCACGCCAGCACCGAATCGACAGTGACGGTCTCGATGCGGTCCGAGAAGCGTTTGTCGTTCGGATGGTCGTCGAACGCGATGTTGGCCGAGCCCACGCGCCCGCCCATGCGGGTGAGCGGCCCCAGCTTGAGCGTGGTGGGCTCATAGCCCTTGAACTGCAGCCAGGCCTGCGCCTGCTCGCGGCTGCGCACCGTGGCGGGCTCCATGGCCACGGCCAGGGTCTCCAGCGCCCACTGGTTGGACTGCTGGTACTTGCGGCCCCACGCGTAGCTGACCATGCTGTAGGGCGGGTGCTGCAGCGTCTTGGTGCGGGCGGTGTCCTGCAGCACGGCCAGCAGGCGCTGCTGCACCTCGGGCGTGGGCACGGCGTAGACGGCCTCGTAGCGCCACAGGTCGTCCAAGAAGAACTCGCCCAAACCCTGGCGGTACAGATAACCCACGGCCGTGCCGCATTCGTTGAGCTTGTGGGCCACGCGCCAGGGGCCCTCGGGCGTCTTGTACGCCCAGCCCAGGTGCGAATAGCGCAGGCCGTATTTGCTCAGATCCTGCCCGGCGCGGGCGAGCACCACCACCTGCGCGCCGGACTTGGCATGCTCGGCATCGAGCGCGGCCGAGGTCTGCTGGGCCAGTTGCATGCCGCGCTCGATCACCTTGGCCGGCACGGGCTTCGCGGCCTCGCAAGAGCGGCCCGCGTGGGCCGCAGGCGCCGCCAGCAAGGCCGCGCCGGCCAGCAGGGCCAGGCCCCACATGCCGGGGTTGAAAGAAGAGCGCACGCGGGCCTGCGCAGGGGTCGTCACGGTCATCAGCTGCATATTCATGGCGGAGCCCTTACAGACGCTCGTTGTGCAGCAGCGCACGGCCGATGGCGTTGGGCACGAAGGCAATCGCCTCGCCAGCCACCGACAGGACCACACCCGTGCCGATCACGCTGCAGGTCACCACGGTGCCCACGCCATGGGCCGATGCGCCCACGCCCCGGCCCGCCACCTCGACACTGACCCGGGCGCCGTCCGATGCGCGCTCCAGCAGGTACACCGTGCCGGTGGCCGATGCCTCCACCGTCTTCACCGTCAGCACCGCACCGGCGACCGACAGCGCAGCAGGCACCGTCACGATCGCGCCAGCGGCGGCAGACGCCACCGAGGCCGTGCCCACCACCGACGCGATGGGCAGCAGCGACAGCGCGGCCGAAGCCTCGCTCTGCGCCCGTGCGGGCAGGGCAGCCAGCGTGCACAGCAGGCCGGCGGCCAGGGCAAGGGTCAGGATCTTGGGCAATGTCTTCATGGTTTCACTCCTCGCGGAAGGTGCTGCGCAGTAGCGCGGCAGCACCGGATTTTTCAGGGCAACCTCCGAGCATCCGCCATGGCTTCATGGCGGACGCCGGAAACTCAGCTGGCGTTGTTACCAGACGTAGCAGGATGTGCTGCGGCAGCTTCGCGGCGGCCTTGCAGGCGCGCTTCGAGCAGGTCCGCCTCATGGCGGTCGCGCAGCATCTTGGCCAGCGTGAACGCGGTGGTGATCAGGTACAGCCAGCTCACGCCCAGAAAGGCCTTGTAGGTCACGTTGATCTCCATGCCGAACAGGCCCCATCCGGTGAGGCCCATGGCCACCACGAAGCCGCCCCAGACCACCAGCTTCCACATCGGTGTGTCGCCCGCGCCGCGCCGCGCGGCGCTCTCGTTGTCCCGCACGAACTTGGCCAGTACGAACGCGGCCGAGAGACAGAACACATAGCCCATCACCATGAACGCCTGCTCCAGCTGCTCGCCCGGCAGCCAGGCCAGCCCCACGGCGCACAGGAAGACGGCGATGCCGAACGAGACCCACACCTGGAGCTGCCAAGCACGGGTGTCACGCTGGATGAGGGTGGAAGAAGACGACATACAAGTGGGGTGGCCTGAAAGGGCCGTGGTTGAACACGGAGCGGATAGTGCCCCGCCCGCCCGCCGCCGCCGCCAACGGGTTGCGCCAGTGGCGGCTGCCCGGCTCATTGGTATCGAATGGCGATACTTTCATCGCATGGACCGGGGCACCTGGGCGACATCACTGCACCCGCTTGTCTTTGACAATCGCAGCCTTTGACTGCTGCAACGCCCGCACGGAGACCGCCCATGACCACCGCCAAACCCTTTGACATCGTCGTCCACGGCGCCACCGGCTTCACCGGCCGCCTCGTCGTCGAATACCTGCTGCAGCGCTACCCCGCCGGCAGCGGCCTGCGCTGGGCCATGGGCGGGCGCAGCGCCGACAAGCTGGCCGCCGTGCGCGACGAAGTCGGCGCCCCTGCCGACACCCCGCTCATCGTGACCGACAGCACCGACCCCGCCAGCCTGCAGGCCCTGATGGCCCAGACCCGCCTGGTGCTGACCACCGTGGGCCCCTACCAGCTGTACGGCAACGAACTCGTGGCCGCCTGCGCCGCGGCCGGCGTGGACTATGTGGACCTGTGTGGCGAGCCCGCCTGGATGCGCCAGATGATCGATGCGCACGAAGCCGCCGCCCAAGCCAGCGGCGCGCGCATCGTGTTCTCGTGCGGGTTCGACTCCATCCCGTTCGACCTGGGCGTGTTCCTGCTGCAAAAGGAATTCGGCCAGCGCTTCGGCCACCCCGCACCGCGGGTACGCGGCCGGGTGCGCAAGATGAAAGGCACGTTCTCGGGCGGCACCGCGGCGAGCCTGAAGGCCACCATGGCCGCCGCCGCCGGCAACCCTGCCGTGCTGGACCTGCTCAAGAACCCGTTCTCGCTGACGCCCGGCTTCGAAGGCCCGCGCCAGCCCACCGGCCACAAGCCCATGCTGGACGAGGCCCTGGCAGGCCCGGGCGGTGAGGGTGTGTGGGTCGCCCCCTTCGTGATGGCCGCGATCAACACGCGCAACGTGCACCGCTCCAACTTCCTGCTGCAGCACGCCTACGGCGCCGATTTTGTCTACGACGAGATGCTGATCACCGGCACCGGCGAAAAGGGCGAAGCGATCGCCAACGCCGTGGCGGGCGACAAGTCGCTCGGCTCCGACAAGGGCCCCAAGCCCGGCGAAGGCCCCTCGCGCGAAGAGCGCGATGCGGGCTTCTACGACGTGCTGTTCCTCGGCACCGACGCGGCAGGCAACACCCTGCGCGTGGGCGTGAAGGGCGACCGCGACCCGGGCTACGGCTCCACCTCCAAGATGATCGCCGAGGCCGCCGTGTGCCTGCTGCAGGACGCGCCGGACACCCCCGGCGGCATCTGGACCACGGCGCCCGCGATGGGCGATACGCTGATCGCGCGGCTGCAGGCAAACGCGGGTCTGAGCTTCGCCGTCGAGGCAGGCTGATACCGCCCACCGGGCACGTGCAGGGCGTGTCCGTTTCTGACCGAAATCCGGCCGGCCACGCGCGGCGCGGGCCCCGTGGCTGTCGGACAATCACAGCCACTGCTGCCGTTGCTGTTGCTGCCCCCGCTGCCACCCTGCCATGAACACCTCCCTGCGCCCCCGCGACCTCTGCCTGGCCTTGCTCGTCATCGTGGTCTGGGGGCTGAACTTCGCCGTCATCAAGGTGGGCGTGGCCGACATTCCGCCCATGCTGCTGGGCGCGCTGCGCTACCTGTTGGCGGCCTTCCCGGCGTTGCTGTTCGTGCGGCCGCCCAAGGTGCCGCTGCGCCTGTACCTGCTGTACGGCATGACGATGGCGGTGGCCCAGTTCGCGCTGCTGTTCACCGCCATCCACATCGGCATGCCCTCGGGCCTGGCGTCGCTGGTGCTGCAGGCGCAGTCGTTCTTCACCTTGCTGCTGGCCGCGTGGTGGCTGCGCGAGCCGTGGCACGGCAACCAGGTGGCGGGCCTGGCGCTGGCGGCCGTGGGGCTGGTGCTGATCGGCAGCGCGCACGGCGCGTCCATGCCACTGGCGGGGTTTGCGCTCACCGTGGCGGCGGCGGCGATGTGGGGCTGCGGCAATATCGTGACGCGCGCCGTGGGCCGGCATGGGCCGATGAACCAGTTCGCCTTCATCGTGTGGTCCAGCCTGGTGGCGCCCCTGCCCTTCGTGGCGCTGTCGCTGTGGATCGACGGGCCCGGCGCGGTGCTGGCGGCCGTGCAGCACCTGTCTTGGAAGTCGATGGCCGCAGTGGCGTACATCGCGTGGATCTCCACGCTGCTGGGCTTCGGGCTGTGGACGTACCTCATGTCGCGCTACCCCGTGAACCGCGTGGCACCCTTCACACTGCTGGTGCCGGTGGTGGGGCTGACCACGGGCTGGCTGGTGTTTGGCGAGGCGCTGCAGCCGGTGCACTTTGCGGGCGCGGGGCTGCTGATGGCGGGGCTGGTGGTGAATGTGTTCGGTGGGGCGGTGTGGGCCCGGCTGACGGGGCGCGCGCGGGAGTCAGCGCGCTGAGGCCTTCCGATTGCCGCAACAATCCCAGAACACCACTACCCGTTCACGCTGAGCCTGTCGAAGCGCCGCGCTAGGCTTCGACAGGCTCAGCCCGAACGGTATTGTTTTTTGGGGGGAGAACTCTGGCAGCGCGAGTTGGCGAATCACACCGCCAGCGGCAACTCCGTCGTCGACAGCACATTGCGCAGCACCATGAACGACCGCACCTGGCGCACGCCCGGCAGGTACAGCAGCTGCTCGGCGTGCAGGCGGTTGAAGCTGTCGTTGTCGCGCGTGCGCACCAGCATGAAGTAGTCGAACTCGCCGGTGACCACATGGCATTCCATGCAGCCGGACACCTTGGCCGCGGCCTTCTCGAACGCCGCGAACGAGTCGGGTGTGGAGCGGTCCAGCACCACGCCGATCATCACCAGCATGCCCGCGCCCACCGCGCGAGGGCTGAGCAGCGCCACCACCTTGTCGATCAGCCCCAGGCGCTTGAGCCGCTCCACGCGGCGCAGGCAGGCGGGCGGGCTCAGGTGCACTTTGGCGGCCAGCGCCACGTTCGACAGCGATGCGTCGCGCTGCAGCAGCCGCAGGATGGCCTTGTCGGTGCGGTCCAGGGCCTCCAGCGTTTCCTCCATGGCATCCACATTCTTTGCACGAACTTTTGTTGCGCTCATTTGTTCATCACCAAAATTTCCATCATCCATTATTCATTGAGCAGCATCAAAACGCCAAATTTCACGCAGAGTTCACAACCCCGTTAGGTGCGTGTTTTCCTACGATGGATGCACGGCAGACGCCCCGGTCTGCGCCCCATCACCGCTTGAGGAAACCGCCATGAACCTGCAGAAATTCGCCCGCCATCCGCTCACCTTCGGGCCCTCGCCCATCACCGCGCTGCCGCGCCTGTCGGCCCACCTGGGCGGCAAGGTGCACCTGTACGCCAAGCGCGAGGACTGCAACTCGGGCCTGGCCTTTGGCGGCAACAAGACGCGCAAGCTCGAATACCTCATCCCCGAGGCGATTGCGGGCGGCTACGACACGCTGGTCTCCATCGGCGGCATCCAGTCCAACCAGACGCGCCAGGTGGCCGCGGTGGCCGCGCACCTGGGCATGAAGTGCGTGCTGGTGCAGGAGAACTGGGTCAACTACTCCGACGCGGTGTACGACCGCGTGGGCAACATCGAGATGAGCCGCATCATGGGCGCTGACGTGCGCCTGGACGCAGCGGGCTTCGACATCGGCATCCGCCCCAGCTGGGAGCAGGCCATGGAAGACGTGAAGAAGGCCGGCGGCAAGCCCTTCCCCATCCCGGCCGGGTGCTCCGAGCACCCGTACGGCGGCCTGGGCTTCGTGGGCTTTGCCGAAGAAGTGCGCCAGCAAGAAAAAGAGCTGGGCTTCCAGTTCGACTACATCGTCGTGTGCTCGGTCACGGGCAGCACGCAGGCCGGCATGGTGGTGGGCTTTGCGGCCGACGGCCGCGCGCGCAAGGTGATCGGCATCGACGCCTCGGCCAAGCCCGAAAAGACGCATGCCCAGGTGCTGCGCATCGCACAGAACACGGCCAAGCTGGTGGAGCTGGGCCAGGAGATCACGGCCGAGGACGTGGTGCTGGACACGCGCTACGGCGGCCCCGAGTACGGCTTGCCCAACGAGGGCACGCTCGAAGCCATCCGCCTGTGCGCGCGCCAGGAAGGCATGCTCACCGACCCGGTGTACGAAGGCAAGTCCATGCACGGCATGATCGACATGGTGCGCAAGGGCGAATTCCCCGAAGGCTCTCGCGTTCTGTACGCGCACCTGGGAGGGGTGCCGGCGCTCAACGCCTACAGCTTTCTTTTTCGCAACGGCTGACGCGCCGCGCGAGGAGACGGAGCAGCAACGCCTGTGCCGGCTGGCCGGGCTGTCGTTGATCTGAGCGCCTCTCCTTTTTCGCCTTTGCATTCCCTCGGACCCGAGCACGCCGCCGGGTCCCACCGCCATGGCACCGGGCCTTCCTGGGTCCATGGCGGCTGATCGAACTTCCGTGGTAGCGACAGGCCCTGGCGGGCCGCCAGAGCGAAACGAAGACTGGCGCATCCTGGACCCTGTCCGCAGGTAGCAATGGCTGAACACAACCAGCCCTCATCCGAAGGATCGCCGAATGAACCGCTTGCCTCTGACGCGACGCACTGGCGTCGCCCTGTCCATCGCTGCGATCGCAGCCACCGCAGGCCTGGGTCTATCGCCCCTGGCCCGCGCAGACGGCTACCCCGCCAAACCCGTCCAGCTCATCGTGCCCTTCCCGCCGGGCGGCGCGGTGGACATCGTGGGCCGGCTCATCAGCAAGAAGCTGGGCGAGCGCCTGGGCCAGGCCGTGGTGATCGAAAACAAGGCGGGCGCGGGCACCATCGTGGGCGCATCGTTCGTGGCCAATGCACCGGCGGACGGCTACACCCTGCTGATCAGCTCGGGCTCCACCTTCACCGTCAATCCGGCGCTCAACAACAAGCTGCCCTACGACCCGGTCAAGAGCTTCGAGCACGTGGGCATGGTGGCGCGCGTGCCGCTGATTTTGCTGGCCCACCGCGATGCGCCGGTGAGCAACCTGAAGCAGCTGATCGCCGCGGTGAACCGCGCGCCCGACAAGTTCTCGTACGGCTCGTTCGGCAGCGGCACTACGGGCCACTTCGCGGCCGAGCTGATGTGGTCGGCCACCGGCGTCAAGCTGATGCACGTGCCCTACCGCGGCAGCGCGCCCGCCATGAGCGATTTGATCGGCGGGCAGATTCCGTTCACCATCGACACGGTGGCCGCCGCGCTACCGCAGCTCAAGGGCGGCAAGATCAAGCCCATCGTGGTCACCGGCGCCACGCGGGCCACGCAGCTGCCCGATGTGCCCACGGTGGCCGAAAGCGGCTTTGCGGGCTTTGCCGCGGACTCGTGGCTGGCGGTGGTGGCGCCGCGCGGCCTGCCCGCCGATGCCAAGGCCAAGCTGGGCAAGGCGCTGGCCGAGACCATGGCCGATGCAGAGATCCGCAGCAAGCTCATCGCCAGCGGGCTGGAGCAGGCCTACGCCAGCGGCGACGCGGTGCAGGCCCAGATCGAGGACGAGTTGCCGCGCATGCGCGCGATTGCGCAGCGCGCGAACATCAAGGCGGAGTGAGCGTGACCGCGGCCCGCATGCCCACCGTGGGCGCGGGTGCGGTCCGTTGACGGCAAACCAGGCTCAGAGCAGGCGCGCCACCTGCTCGCGCAGCGTGGCCGGCTGTACGTCGCGCGCAGCGATGGGCGCACCCACATTCAAGCCCACGCGGCTGTAGAACCCGCGGCGGAACGGCCGCACCATGGCGCCGCCTTTTTCGATGCGGCTGAAATACGAGCCCCACAGGTTGGTCAGCGCCATGGGAATCACGGGCGCCTCGACGCCCTCTTCGCGCGCACGCTCGATGATCTTCATGATGCCGCCCTTGAACTCCTGCAGCTGGCCGTCCTTGGTGATGCCGCCCTCCGGGAAGATGGCCAGCAGATCGCCCTCACGCAGCACCTGGGCCGCGCGCTCGAAGGCCGCGTCGTAGGTCGCGGGGTCTTCCTTGTACGGCGCGATCGGGATCGCCTTGGCCAGACGGAACAGCCAGCCCAGTACCGGCACGCGGAAGATGCGGTGGTCCATCACGAAGTAGATGGGGCGCGGGCTGGCGGCCATGAGCAGCACCGCGTCGATGAAGCTCACGTGGTTGCACGCCAGGATGGCCGCGCCGGTGGTGGGCAGGTGCTGGTCGCCGTGCACCTTGAAGCGGTACACGAAGCGCGAGGACACCCAGGCCACGAAGCGCAGCAGGTACTCGGGCACCAGCATGAAGATGTAGAACGCCACCACCGCGTTGGCCAGGCCGGTGAACAAAAAGATCTGCGGCACCGTGAAGCCCGCGCCCAGCAGGGCCCCGGCGATCAGCGAGCTGCCGATCATGAACAGCGCATTCAGGATGTTGTTGGCCGCGATGATCCGCGCCCGGTGCGTGGGCTGGCTGCGCATCTGGATCAGCGCGTACATGGGCACGCTGTACAGGCCGGCGAACAGGCTCAGCAGGGCCAGGTCGATCATCACGCGCCAGTGCTGGCTTTGCGACAAGAACGTGGCCAGGCCCATGATCTCGGACGCAGGCAGGCTGCGCGACGCGAAGTACAGGTCGATGGAGAACACGCTCATGCCGATGGCCCCAAGCGGCACCAGGCCGATCTCGACATGGCGGCGCGAGAGCACCTCGCACAGCAGCGAGCCGATGCCGATGCCGATGGAGAACACCACCAAGAGCAGCGATGCCACCTGCTCGTTGCCGTGCAGCACCTCCTTGGCCAAGCTTGGAAACTGGCTCAGAAACACCGCACCGAAGAACCACATCCAGCTGATGCCCAAGAGCGAGCGGAACACCACGACGTTCTGCCGCGCCAGCTGCAGGTTGCGCCAGGTTTCGGTGAAAGGGTTCCAGTTGATGGTGAGGCCCGGGTCGGTGGCCGGCACCGACGGGATGAACTGCGCCACCACCCGCCCCACCAGCGCCAGCGCCACACAGGCGATGGCCACCGTCGTGTGGCCGATGCCGGGCAGCGCCACCAGCAGGCCGCCCGCCACGTTGCCCAGCAAGATGGCCACGAAGGTGCCCATCTCGACCATGCCGTTGCCGCCGGTGAGCTCGCGCTCGCTCAGCACCTGGGGCATGTAGGCGAACTTGACCGGCCCGAACAGCGTGGAGTGCACGCCCATCAGGAAGGTGCACAGCAGCAGGATGGGCACGTTGCCCGCAACGAACCCGGCGGCCGCCACCAGCATGATGGCGATTTCCAGGTTCTTCACGAAGCGGATCATCTTCGTCTTGTCGTACTTGTCGGTCAGCTGGCCCGATGTGGCCGAGAACAGCAGGAACGGCAGGATGAACAGCGCGCCGATCACCAGCCCCGCCATCGCGGGCGGCAGCCAGCCCACGCTGAGCTGGTAGGTCACCATCACGGTGAAGGCGAACTTGAAGAGGTTGTCGTTGGCCGCGCCGGAGAACTGCGTCCAGAAGAACGGGGCGAAGCGCCGCTGGCGCAGCAGCGCGAACTGGTTCGGGTCCTCATGACCCTGTGGCCCATGTTGCCCGTTATGCCCGTGGGCGGGGTGGCCTGCGGCCTGCGCAGGGGGCACGCTCGATGCGGTGGACTCGGCGGGGGTCATGCGTTTCTCCTCGTAGCCGATGGGTCGGCGGTGGCAGCTGCTCCTGTCGCGGCGACAGGGGCAGTGGCCGTGTTCTGGCAGGTACCGGCGCGCACAGTGCGCGCGACACCCACGGTGTGGGCGCCATTCTGCCCGGTGCGGATGATGAACATGGTGCCGGTCGTTGCTTTGTGGCGCAAAGCCTCCACCGCCATCAGCACCGGCCAGGCTGCACCCGCAGCCAGCACGTGCTTGAGGCTGTGGCCCGACACCCATTGCGCCGTGGCGTCGAACACCGCGTGGTCGGCCGCTTCAAAGAGCTTGGCCAGCCCATACATCGCGATCACCGCCCCCAGGTGCACCGGCAGCGTGCCCGCGCGCCGGGGCAGCAGGGCCAGCACCAGCACGACCAGCATGCCGCCCAACTGCACCACCGCCCAGGGCAGCAGGTTGGCGGTGTGCCACCACCACAGCACGGCGGCAGGGCCCGCCAGCAGCACCGCGCCCATCGCGGCCCAGCCAGCGCGGCTGCTCACCCGGCCCGCTGCGGCCAGGCCCAGCAGGCCCGCGAAGGGCAGCACCATGCCCAGCCGGTCCCACAGCAGGCCCGCATCGTTGGGCAGCAGGTGGTACAGCGTGGAGCCGATGGCCGTGAACACCAGGCCGGCGAAGAAGAGGTGTGCGCCAGCGCGGGAGGCACCGTCGATGGCGCGCCGCTCCACACCGCGCAGCCACCACAGGCCCCACACGCCCGCGGCGGCGAACGGCAGGTTGCTCAGCACATCGAGCGCGCAAGGGATGCCCCACAGCAGGCGCTGGTCGGCAAAGTCGTGCTGGTGCACGCTGGCGGGCAGCACCGGGCCGAACAGCGCCAGCGCCGCCAGCAGCATGGCAAGCCCTAGCAGGGCCGCTTCGGTGCGCGACAGGCCGGGCCTGCGCGCGGGGGATGACAGGTAGGAGGGGGACATGCGGGACCGTCTTTCAGGGGTTGGGTGAACGAGATGGAGCGCAGTGTCGGGAGCCCTGCCCCGCCACCCACCCAAAAGTCGCGCAAGGCGCCACCCCGACCACTCTGGGTATTGATAATCGATACCCAGGAGGACACTGACCCATGAGCACTACCGCCGATCTCGTCACCGCGCTGAAGAAAGAACTCAAAAGCGCCCAGATGACTTACGCCGACCTGGCCGTGGCGCTGGGCATGGCCGAATCCAGCGTCAAGCGCATGCTGGCCAAGGGCGACATGCCCCTGTCGCGCATCGACGCCATCTGCCGCGCGCTGGCGCTGGACTTTGCCGACCTGGCGCGCCGCGTGGCCGAGAGCCAGCCCCTGCTCAAGGAACTGACGCAGGAGCAGGAGCGCGCTGTGGTCGCGGACAAGAAGCTGCTGCTGATGGCCATTTGCGTGCTGAGCCAGTGGACGCTGGAGCAGGTGACCACCACCTACCGCCTGTCCGAGGCCGAAGGCATCAAGTACCTGGCGCAGCTCGACCGCATCGGCATCATCGAGCTGCGGCCGCTGAACCGCTACCGCCTCAAGCTCGCCAAGACCTTCCGCTGGCGGCCCCACGGCCCGGTGATGAACTACTTTCGGGAGCACGCGCTGCTCGACTACTTTGCGGGCGGCTTCGACGGATCGGGCGAAGGCGTGCTGCTGGTGCACGGCACCATCAGCCGGGGCCTGGCCCCCGCCTTCATGGAACGCATGCAGCGCGTGGCGCAGGACTTTGCGCAGCAGCACCTGGCCGACCAGAAGCTGCCGCCGCGCGAGCTGGAGGGCTACACGCTGCTGCTGGCGATGCGCAGCTGGGAGTTCGAGGCGTTCACTGGAATGCGCAGATTGCCCCTATGAAGAGTTGCCCCCCTGAGCCGCTGCGCGCCTTCCCCCCGAGGGGGATGCACCCGGTGGCCCGGCAGAGCCGTTTCCACGGGAAGGATTGGTAGTCCCCCTGAGCGGCTGCGCCGCGCCCCACAGGGGGACGCGCCCGGTGGCCCGGCAGAGCCGGTTCCACGGGAAGGATTGGTAGTCCCCCTGAGCGGCTGCGCCGCTTCCCCCGCAGGGGGACGCACCCGGTGGCCCGGCAGAGCCGGTTCCACGGGTGCATTGGCGTGGGGGCGCGCCGGTTTATGGGGGTAGTGAGCGTCGCACGGCGGGGACCACAGGTCAGACACTACGTTTGCTATATTTTTAATAGCTTCTTGCGCTTTACCAGTCGGCGGTAGAGGGCAAAACGATGCTCAAAACGCTGGTTCTGACAGCACTGGATGCCCATTTCGGGCGCTGTTGACTCTTTAATGTGAATCCACTATTCTTTAAATCGTCAATTCGACGAATTTAAAGATAGCAAATGAAAACCACCCGCCAGCAGCAAGACGCCACCCGCCGCCAGATCGTGGCCAGCGCGGTGGACCTGATGACCCGCCAGGGGTTCGACGGCACGACGATGAAGGACATCGCCCGCGCTGCCGGCATTGGCGACGCCACGATCTACAAGTACTTCCCCACCAAGGACCGCATTGCGCTGGGGTACCTGGACGAGGTGGTGCATGCGTCGCTGGCCGACACGCTGCAAGCGCCCGGGTTCGCGAGCTACAGCCTGCAGGAAAAGCTGCAGCGCCTGACGGACGCGGTGCTGGAGCGCCTGCTGGCCGACCGCGAGTTCGTGGCCGAGATGCACAAGGTGGCCCGGCGCTCGCCGCTGGCGCTGATGGCCGAGCCCCTGCCGGCGCGTGCCGCGCTGCGCGATGCGGTGGCGAGCTTTCTGGAGGCCGCGGAGGCCAGCGGCGAGATCGAGCCCTGCGACTTCAAGGGCCTGGCGGGTGGGCTGTACACCGACTACCTGGGCGGTGTGGTGGCCTACTGGCTGGCCGACGAGTCCGACGGCTTTGCCGACACCACGCAGCTGGTGGACCTGTCGCTGGGGGTGCTGGTGCTGACGCTGCGCACAGGGCTGGTGGGCCGGGCGCTGCAGCTGGGCGGCTTTGTGCTGCGCAGCCAGATGGCGCGCTTCATGCAGCGCGGCAGCGGGCTGGTGGGCGTGCTGCGCGCGGCGCAGCAGACGCTGGACGACATGGGCACCGTGCCCGTGCGCCGCGCAGCTGCCACGGCGCCCGCAGCGCCGCCTCCACCCGAGACGGCTGCCGAGCCGAAGCCCCGCAAGGCGCGCACCAAGGCCGGTGGCCCGTCACCCGCGGCAGCCACCCCGGCAGACGTTGCCCCTGCAACCGCCGCCGCCCCAGTCCGCCGCACCCGCAAGGCCGCACCATGAGCACAACCGCCACTCTGCGCACCGTGCACGCGGTGCCCCTGCCCGAAGGCACCGTGATCCACGCCGCCCTGCCCGGCGCGCAGTACGCCGACGCATACCAGACACCCGACCCGCACCCCAACGCCAGCGCGCTGCAGGCATGGCTCGACATGGTGGCGCGCACACCCCACTGGACGCGCGCGCTCATGGCGGTGCGCAACCGGCTGGTGCGGCTGGTGGGCCTCAAAGACGTGGGCCAGCTGCACGATGTGCACGACCAGCGCAGCGGCCCACACGCCGACCCGCGCAACGCCGCCAGCTACCGCCAGGGCGACCGCGTGGGCATCTTCATCCTGCGCCACCTGGGCGAGCGCGAGGTGGTGATGGGCCAGGACGACAAGCACCTCGATGTGCAGGTGTCGCTGTGCAAGCGGCTCGTGGCCGGGCAGCCCATGCTGGTGCTCAGCACCGTGGTGCACATCCACAACACGCTGGGCCATGCCTACATGGCGGTCATCACGCCGTTCCACTGCGCCATCGTGCGGAGCATGCTGCGTCGCGTGGCGGCCGTACCCACACGCACCGGGCACTGACATGGCCCGCAACACCCCGCCCCGCACCAGCCGCCTGGCGCGCGGCGCCATCACCAGCGTGGCCGCGGCGCGCATCGGCCTGGCACGCATCGGGCACAGCGTGCGCGCGCCGTCCGAGCAGGCGCAGGCCGACCATGAAGCGGCGCTGGGCCGCATCCTGTTCGGCGCGCTGGGCCAGCTGCGCGGCACCGCCCTCAAGGTGTCGCAGATGCTCAGCATGCACCCCAGCCTGCTGCCCGAGGGCGTGCGCCGCGAGCTGGCGCGCGGCCAGCACCAGGCGCTGCCGCTGAACCGCGCGCTGGTGGGCCGCGTGTTCCGCCAGGCGTTCGGGCAAGAGCCCGAGGCGCTGTTCGACCACTTCGAGCCCACGGCGTTTGCCGCGGCCAGCCTGGGCCAGGTGCACCACGCCCAGTTGGCGGGCCACGGGGCGGTGGCGGTGAAGGTGCAGTACCCGGGCATCGCCGCCACCATCGCCAGCGACATGCAGCTGATGCGCACCGCGCTCAGGGCGCTGGCGCACACCGACATGCCCCTGCCCGCCGCAGGCATCGTGGACGGCGTGATGGACGAGATCGAGGCCACACTGCTGCGCGAGGTGGACTATCTGCAAGAGGCCGAAGAGCTGGCCTGGTTTGCCCAGCACGCTGCCTGGCCTGGCGTGGTGATGGCGCTGCCCATCGCGTCGCACACGCGCGCCCAGGTGCTCACGCAGCAGCACCTGCCCGGCCTGCACCTCGATGCCTGGCTGGCCACCGGCCCCACGCAGGCGCAGCGCAACCAGGCCGGGCAGCGGCTGTGGGACTGGTACCTGCACTGCATCTTTGCGCTGGGACGCGTGCACGCCGACCCGCACCCGGGCAACTTTCTCTTCATGCCGGTGGGCGATGGCGACTGCCACCTGGGCGTGCTGGACTTCGGCTGCACGCGCGCGCTGTCACCCGCATTTCGCGCCGGCGTGCAACAGGCCTGGTCGGCGCTGCTGCAGCCTGCCAGCGCCGCGCGGGACCTGCAGGTGCTGCAGGCCTACCAGTCGCTGGGGTTGGTCGGCAGTGGCCTGAGTGCACAGGAGTTCAGCGCCACCATGCCGCTGCTGGCAGGGATGCAGGACTGGCAGCTGGAGCCCTTCACTGCCGAGGTCTTCGACTTCCGCCACAAGCAGCCGCCGCCGATGCCCACCGCCGAACAGCAGCGCGTGCTCGGCCGCCACATGGCGGGCGTGCCGCCCGAGATGCCGTCGTTCGAGCGCCTGTGGATGGGGCTGATGCACCTGCTCACGCGCCTGGGCGCGCAGGTGCGCACCACCAACCCCTGGGTCCACAGCCTTCCCCTCACTACAGGCCACGCACATGTCACCACCACTCGCCGCTGACGGCCCCGTGCAACCCTCGCTGCGCCACCGCTGGAAGGGCCCATGGCTGCTGGCCGTGGCGGCCCTGCACATGGGCTATGCGTTCGTGGTGTTCACCGAGCCCCTGCGCGAAATCCTGCGGCGCGGCGTTTTCGCCAGCGTCCGGAACGACCCGCTGCTGGGCGCCGTGGTGTGGTTCGTCCTGTTCGGCGTTCTGTTTGCGCTGCTGGCCTGGGTCGTGCTGCAGCTCGAACGCCATGGCGGAGCAGCGGCCGCCGCCACGCAGCGCCCGCTGGGCTTTGGTTTGTTGGCGCTGGCATTGCTGGGCATCGTGCTGATGCCGCCGTCCGGCTTCTGGCTGGTGCTGCCGCCTGCGCTGGCGCTGTGCGCAGCGCAGCCTCCGCCGCCAACGCCGTCCACCGTTTTCACGCCGGACTCACGAAAGACCGCTTCATGAACATCCTCTTCATTGTGGCGGCCGGGGTGCTGGCCGTGGTGGCCCTGGCGCACTCGGTGCTGGGCGAGATCATGGTGTTTCGCAGCCTGCGAACGCGGGGCGTGGTGCCCACTGCGGGCCGCCCCGTGCTGCGCGAGCCTCAGGTGCGCATTCTCTGGGGCACGTGGCATCTGGCCACGGTGCTGGGCCTGGCCTTGAGCGCACTGCTGTGGCGCCTGGGCACCTCGCCCTGGACCGACGCCGCACTGGCCGCGTGGGTGGCCGATGTGGCGGGCGTGGCCACCCTGGCCAGCGGCCTGCTGGTGTTCTACGCCACACGCGGCAGGCACCCCGCGTGGGTGCCGTTGATGGCGGTGGCCGCACTGGTGTGGTGGCGCTAGCGCGCACGGTGGGTGCACTGCACAAACCCGCAGCGTGACGTGGTTCACGCTGCCCGTGCTGCAGCCCGAGACAGGAAACACAACTTCACAAGACTTCGCAAATGGACTACACCGGCTTGACGCAAGTTGAGCACTATGAAGTCCTCGGTTCCGCAAGGAATCATTTTGAGGAGATCGTCATGGCCCGTAATGCACTCGCCGCTGTTTCCATCGCCCTGTTGTCGCTGGGCGCCGCAACGGTAGCGCAAGCACAAAACAGTGCCACTGTTGTCTTTCAATCGGGGCAGCACCAGTACCACTCAGGTGCGCCCGTCGTGGTCCACGGCGCGCCCGTCCTGGTCCAGTACGGCCCCCCACCACCACCCCGCCACGAAGTCGCGCCGCACCCCCGCCGCGGCATGGCATGGGTGCCCGGCCACTGGGAATGGCGTGGCAACCGCCACGTGTGGATGCAGGGCTACTGGGTGAAGGCCCGCCCCGGCTACGCATACCGCGAACCCCGCTGGGAGCAGCACGGTGACCGCTGGGAAATGCGCCGCGGCGGCTGGGACCGCGATGGTGACGGCATCCGCGACCGCCGAGACCGAGACCGCGACGGTGACGGCGTACCGAACCGCCACGACCGCCGCCCCGACAACCCCAACCGCAACTGACCGGTAACCCATCCTCGGTAAATCATCCTGCGTGACGCGACCTGCGCCACCCAGGATGTCCCACCCCGATCCACAGCATTTTTGTGGCCGGTGTGTGCCCCCCACAACGCGGATATCTACAACGCCGCGATGTGCATCACCGGCATGCCACCGTCCACCCACCGGAGAACAACAATGAAACATACCAAGACACTGTCCGCCGCTTCCATCGCCCTCGCATCGCTGATGACGCTGGCCACCGCCCATGCTGCCACCCCTGGCGTGGTGGTGGCGCAGGGCCATTCCGACCGCGGGTACCAGCAAACGCAGACCTACCAGGTCATCCCCGCGCCCCCAGCGCCTCGCCGTGAAGCCGTGCCACGCCCCCGCCGTGGCCAGGTGTGGGAAGAAGGCCATTGGGAGTGGCGTGGCAACCGCTACCAGTGGGTGCGCGGCCATTGGGTGCAAGCCCGCTCTGGCCACCAGTACCGCCAGCCCCAATGGGCCGAACGTGATGGCCGCTGGGAATTCCAGCGCGGTGGCTGGGACCGGGACGGTGATGGCGTGTCCAACCGCAATGACCGGGACCGTGATGGAGACGGCGTCTCCAACCGCCGCGACCAGCAGCCCGACAACCCACGCCGCAATTGATGGACGACGGACCGCTGATCCGCTGATCCACTGACCGGCTGATCGCAGCCCCGCAGCGCGGCGTGCCTGGCACGTCGCGCTGTTGCGTTTTCAACGGCACTGCGCAGCCGCCCGGACTGTGCTGCCATATGCATATACGACGTCGCACATGTTGGATTTCCCACAATAGCGCATCCCTGCTGCACACCCCATTGAAGGATTTCCCCATGCGCGCCCTGCCCTCTCTCCGCTGGATTCCAGCCGTCGCGCTCGCCTGCGCTGCGTTGCTCGCCACCACTGGCGCACACGCCGCCGGCCCCGCCACCTGGCCCCAGCAACCCATCACGCTGATCCTCGGATTCCCGGCCGGGTCGGGCGTGGACGTGATCGCCCGCTCCGTGCAGGAGCCCCTGGCCCAGCGCCTGGGCCAGCCGGTCATCATCGACTACAAGTCCGGCGCGGCCGGCAACATCGCCAGCGAATACGTGGCGCGCGCCAAGCCCGACGGCTACACCTTCGCCTTCGGCACCGCGGCCACGCACGGCAGCAACGCCGCGCTGTACAAGAAGCTGCCGTTCGATGTGGAAGAGGACTTCGTGCCCGTGGCGCCGCTCATCGATGTGTCGAACGTGCTGACCATCAACCCCACCGTCATCGACGTGAAGACGCTCAAGGAGTTCGTGGACCTGGTCAAGGCCAACCCGGGCAAGTACAACTTTGCGTCTACCGGCAACGGCGCGGGCACGCACATGGCGTTTGCCGAGTTCAACGCCCGCTTGGGCCTGAACATGGTGCACGTGCCCTACAAGGGCGGGCCCGAGGCCATCGCGTCGGTGGTGCGGGGCGAGACCTGCTGCATCATGAACCAGGTGCAGACGGTGTTGCCACACTACAAGGCCGACAAGGTGCGCCTGCTGGGCGTGACCACCGCCAAGCCGGTGAACGCCGTGAAGGAAGTGCCGACCATCGCATCGAGCGGCCTGCCGGGCACCAAGGGTTTCGACAGCTCGATCTGGTTCGGCATCTTCGCGCCCAAGGGCACGGACGCGGCCATCGTGAAGAAGCTCAACACCGCCGTGCGCGAAGTGCTGGAGCTGCCGGACGTGCGCGCCCGCTTCGAGGCCAACGGCAACACAGTGCGCATCGAAACACCCGAGCAATTCCGCCAGACGGTGCACACCGACCGCAACAAATGGGCCCAGGTGGTGAAGGACGCGAAAATCAGCATCGACTGAACTGCGGGCTTCGCACTGCGGCACCACCGCCGCGGGCAAGCCTTTGACTCCATGCCACTGAACGAAGAAACCAACCACACCTCCCCAGCCGGCACCGGCCTGGCTGTGCTGGAACAGCGCCTGAAGGACGACCTGTCCATGCTGGGCTGGCCGGCACGCAGCTGGGTGCCGCAGCGCACCTACGCAGGCCATGCCGTGGTCGATGTGCTGATCATCGGCGCGGGCCAGGCGGGCCTGGCGGCAGCGGCCGCGCTGGCGCAGCTGGGCATCCGCGCCGTGCTGCTCGACCGCGCGCCGCGCGACCATGAAGGCCCCTGGGCCACCACCGCGCGCATGGAAACCCTGCGCTCGCCCAAAGAGCTGACGGGCCCTGCGCTGGGCCTGCCCAGCCTGACCTTTCGTGCCTGGTTCGAAGCGCAATGGGGGCGTGCCGCCTGGGCTGCGCTCGACAAGATTCCGCGCCTGCAGTGGATGGACTACCTGCGCTGGTACCGCCGCGTGACCGGGGCCGACGTGCGCAACGAGCATGCTGTCACCGCCCTGCGCCCGCGGGCCGATGCGCTGGTGGAGGTGGACGTGCAAAGCACCGGCGGCCCCCGCACATGGCTCGTGCGCCGCGTGGTGCTGGCCACCGGCCGCGACGGCCTCGGCGGCCCGCAGATCCCGGCCTTCATGCAGGGCGTGGACCGCAGCCGCTGGGCGCATTCGTCGGACGTGCTCGACTACGCCACGCTGCGCGGCCTGCGCGTGGGTGTGGTGGGCGCGGGTTCATCCGCCATGGACAGCGCGGCCACGGCGCTCGAGAGCGGCGCCGCCAGCGTGGACCTGCTGGTACGCCGCGCCGATCTGCCCCGCATCAACAAGTCCAAGGGCTCCGGCGTGCCGGGCCTCACCCACGGCCACTACGACCTGCCCGATGCATGGCGGTGGCGCCTGCGCCACTACATCAACGTGCAGCAGGTGCCGCCGCCGCACGGCAGCACGCTGCGCGTGTCGCGCCACCCCAATGCGCATTTCAACCTGGGCTGCCCGGTGGAGCGTGTGGAGCAGCAGGGCAACACCCTGCGCGTGGCCACGCCCAAGGGCACCTTCGTGCTCGACTTCCTCATCGTCTCCACCGGGTTTGCCATCGACTGGCTGCAAAAGCCCGAGTTCGCGCACATCGCACCGCACGTGCGCGCCTGGAGCCAACGGTATCAGCCTGCACCGGGCGACGAGGACCAGGAGCTGGCCGACTCGCCCGACCTGGGCCCGGTGTTCGAGTTCCAGCCAAAGACCCCCGGCAGCTGCCCGGGCCTGGAACGCATCCACTGCTTTTGCTACCCCGCAGCGCTGTCGCACGGCACGGTGTCGGGCGACATACCGGCCATCAGCGATGGCGCGCGGCGGCTGGCCCAAGGGCTGGCCAGCCTGTTCTACCGCGAAGACGTCGAGCAGCACTTTGCCAACCTGCAGGCCTATGCCGAGCCCGAACTGGTGGGCGACGAATGGACGGCGGCTGATACGGCGCAGCGCGTCGAGCAGCTGCAGACCCAGCCCCACGTCTCGCCGAACGCCCAGCCCCTGCCCCAACCCGACCGCGCCTGACGCGCCCGGCCGCCTGCGCGCGGCCTCCTCTTCTGGATTGCACACCCCATGACCACCATCCCTGACACCACTGCCACCACGTCCAGCGAAGACACCATCGACACCCTGCTCGCCCTCACGCCCGAGCGGCCCGCGTTCGCCACGCGCCACGCGCGCGACAAGGTGGCCGTGGCCACGCAGGGCTGCTACGACGCCCTGTTCAGCGCCGACCTGTCCGGCACGCTGACCCACACCGAGCGCCTGTGGGTGGCCAGCGATATCGCCGAGGCCAGCGGCATGCCCGTGCTGGCAGCGCATTACCGCGACCAGGTGCTCAAAAGCACCGCCCATACCGTGCTCTCGCAGCCGCTGCAGGAATTGCTGCAACACCCCGGCAGCACGCCCACCGATGCGCGCCTGCAGGCGGTGGCCCAGTTCACCCGCACGCTCGCCACCCACCCGGACCGCAGCGACCGCGCCGCCCTGCTGGCCCTGCCCGCCGCCGGCCTGTCGGTGGCGGACACGGTGCTGCTGGCGCAGCTCATCGGTTTCGTGACGTACCAGCTGCGCTTGGTGGCGGGCTTGGCGGCGCTGGACGCGCTGGGTGGCGAAGGCGATGCGCCGCCCGCACCGGACACCGCCGAGGCCGCGCCCTTCGTGCACCCTGCCAACCTGCCCGCCCCCGGCGAACCGCTGCGCCTGAACGGCTACACCAGCGAGACGCTGGGCTGGGCCTCGTGGCTGGAGGTGGTGGACCCCGCCACCGCCACGCCCGAGCAGCAGGCGGTGCTGGACCTGAGCCACCCCAAGGCGCGCAGCTCGGATTTTTACCTGCTGCTGGTGCACCAAGCCCGTGTGCTGTCGGAGCGCTCGCAGGCCTTCAACGCCATCATGTACGCGCCCGGCGGCCTCTCCCGCGCCGAGCGCGAGGTCGCCAGCACGGCGGTGTCTCGCGCCAACGGCTGCGTGTACTGCGCCTCGGTGCACGCCCAGCGCTTCGAGCAGCTGGCGCGGCGCAACGACGTGATGGCGCAGATCTTTGCCGACCCCGACCAGGCGGGCACCAACGCCCGCGAGCGCGCCATCGTGCAGGCCGCGCTGGCGCTGACGCGCAGCCCCGGCAGTTTCAGTGCGCAGCACCTGCAGCCGCTGCGCGCGGCGGGCCTGTCGGACCTGGATATCCTGGACGCGCTGCACGCGAGCGCCCTGTTCGCCTGGGCCAACCGCCTCATGCTCAACCTGGGCGAGGCCGTCTTCCCGCAGGGCGCCTGAACCGCTTCGGGCCGGCTTCAGCGGTCCGTTGCATCAGCAAACGTTGCGGTGCATTAGCGCTCGCGGCCCGGCCATGTGCGCGGGGCCGCCCCTAGAATCCGCCCAGCAGGAGAGCACGGCGGGCACCACCCGCTGCTGCACCGAAGGCGCAAACTCCCATACACGCTCAGGTCCCGTACTGCCCATTCATCAAAGCCGTCTGGAGAGCCGCCCCACCCCTTATCGGCGTGGTGGCGCACCGAAGGAGCAAACCGCACGCCATGTGGGCGCGGCGGTGAATCTCTCAGGTACCAAGGACAGGGGGAGCGGCAGCCTGGCAGACGTGCGCCAGCTGCATTGCTATTGAATTCATAGCTGGTAGCGCACGCCTGGCAGGCGGTAGACCTTCAAAAGGTTCTGAACCATGCGCGTGATCGTTCTTGGCGCCGGCTTGCTCGGCGTGACTTCGGCTTACTTCCTCTCGCAACTCGGCCACGACGTGACCGTCATCGACCGCCAGGGCGCGCCCGGCGCCGAGACCAGCTTTGCCAACGGCGGGCAGATCTCGGTGAGCCACGCCGAGCCCTGGGCCAACCCGAGCGCACCGCTCAAGGTGCTGCAGTGGCTGGGCCAGGAAGACGCGCCGCTGCTGTTCCGCCTGCGCGCCGACATGCGCCAGTGGCTCTGGGGCCTGGCCTTTCTGCGCAACTGCACGCCGGCGCGCACGCGCCACAACATCGAGCAGATCGTGAGCCTGGGCACCTACAGCCGCAGCGTGCTGCAGCAGCTGCGCGCGGCCACCGGACTCCAGTACGACCAGCGCACGCAGGGCATCCTGCACTTCTATACCAATGCCAAGGAGTTCGACGGCGCCCTGGCCCCCGCCGAGCAGATGCGCGCCCTGGGCTGCGAGCGCCAGGTCATCAGCGCCGACGAGGCCGTGCGCATCGAGCCGGCCCTGGCCCATATCCGCCCACAGCTCGCGGGCGCCACCTTCACCGCCGAGGATGAATCGGGCGACGCGAACCAGTTCACGCGCGCGCTGGCCGCCCTCTGCGAGGCGGCGGGCGTGCAGTTCCGGCTGGGCCACCACATCACCGCGCTGCGCGAGGCCGGGGGGCGCATCGACCATGTGGAGGTGACCACGCCCGAAGGCCGCTTCGAGCGCGTGCAGGGCGATGCCTTTGTGCTGGCCATGGGCTCGTTCAGCCCGCTGCTGGCGCAGCCGCTGGGCATCCGCCTGCCGATCTACCCGGCCAAGGGCTATTCGGTGACCATGCCGGTGAAGGATGCGGCCAAGGCCCACCAGGTGAGCCTGACGGACGACGAGTTCAAGCTCGTGTTCTCGCGCTACACCAGCGCGCAGGGCGACCGGCTGCGCATCGCAGGCACGGCGGAATTGAACGGCTACGACCGCCACCTGAACCCAGTGCGCTGCGACGCCATCGTGCGCCGCGTGGAGCAGCTCTTCCCCGGCGCGGGCGACGCCAGCCAGGCGCAGTTCTGGACCGGCCTGCGCCCCGCCACGCCGAGCAACGTACCGCTGATCGGCAAGACGAAACTCGCCAACCTGTTTCTCAACACCGGCCACGGCACGCTGGGCTGGACGCACGCCTGCGGCTCAGGCCAGGCGCTGGCCGACATCGTGAGTGGGCGGGTGCCGCAGGTGGACTTCGACTTTCAAGGCCTGGAGCGCAGCCCGCGCCCTGCGGCGCTGCTGCCGACGCGCACCACGGCCTGAGCACAGAATGACCACGGCGCGCGGCCCGTTGAGGCCGCGCGGCAGTCCTGTACGGCCATGAAAAAGCACTGAGGGCTACAACCGAATGCCGCCGTACCTCGTCTACTTGGCAGCCCCGGTGGCATGCGCCACAAAGCTCGCCACGGCCTTCATGTCCTTCTCGCTCATGCGCTCGGCATACGACGGCATCACGCCGATGCCCGCCTTCAATGCCCGCAGCACGCGCGGCGCATCGGGCTTGAGCTCGTCGAGCACGGGGCCCACCTGGCCTTCGGCACCGGCGGCCTGCAGCGTGTGGCACACGGCGCAGGCGGGCTGGATCTTGGTGAACAGCTCTTTGCCGCGCGCCAGCTCGGCGGCATCGGCGGCCCAGCTGGTGCCTGTCGACAGCAACAGCAATGCCAATGCGAGGTCGCGCCCCAAAGCCAGTGCCGCCGTGGATCTGGCTGCGCCAGTCCACCGGTGGCGTCTCCCTCCAGGGGGGAAGGCGCGCAGCGCCTCAGGGGGGAGCTTTTTCATGCTGCCGTGATCGTCACGGCGTGGTCGCGCCAGCTGGCGTTGTTGTAGCCGCCGACGTTCTCGTCACGCTGCTCACCCTGCACCGTGCCTGCCATGTCGGTGGCGCGGCTGGCCAGTACATGGGTGCCCGCGCCCAGTTGCACGGGCAGCACGAACTGGCGCCAGGCGAACTTGCCCAGGTCGGGGCCGATGAGGCGTGCGGCCTGCCAGGTCTTGCCGCCGTCCACCGACACCTCCACGCCCTTGACGGCCTGCGTGCCGCCAAAGGCCACGCCGTGCACCTGCACCAGGCCGGCCTTGAGCGTGCCCTTCTCGGGCAGCGGGCCGTTGATCCAGGACTTCACACCCATCTCCCACACCGAGGGCTGGTCGGGCGCGGCCTTGGTGCCGGGGGGCGACATGCGGTAGCCGTGCGACATGATGCGTGCCTGCGACTGCGCGCTGGTGAACGCCACGCGCTTGACGTACTTGATGTTGTTCACGCCCTGGTAGCCCGGCACCACCAGCCGCAGCGGGCCGCCGTGGGCCAGCGAGATGGGCTCGCCATTCATCTCCCAGGCCAGCAGTGCATCGTCGGTGGCCTTGACGGGCACCGAGCGCTCCACCAGCACGGACAGCGGGTCCACGCCCTCAGGCAGCTTCTCGCCGCCCGTGCCGGTCAGGTACACCGCGCCATCGGCCAGCCCGCCCAGGGCCGCCACCACATTGCGCAGCGGCACGCCGCTCCACACCACGCAGCCCGCCGCGCCCACGGCCCAGGGCGTGCCGCTGGGCTTGCTGGGGAAGAAGCCGCGCCCGTTGCCCGAACACTGCAGCACGGTGGCGACGGTTTCCACACCCAAAGTCTTGAGCTCGGCCAGCGTGAGGCTGCGCGGGTTCTTCACGCCCTCGATGGCCACGGTCCACGCGTCGCGGTCGTTCAGGATGGCTGCGTCGGGCGCCGGCAGGTTGTTGCGCACGTACAGCTGGTTCGATGGCGTGATGACGCTGGTGCCGAACGCGGAGCGCTTGGTCTCCAGCGTGCTGCTGCTGTGCACGATGAGCGCGTCGGAGGTCTTCCACCCCGCGTATGCAGGCAGCGGCTTGGCGGCGGCAGCAGTTGCTGCTGCGGCCTGGGCTGCAGCGCGGCCGCTGAAGCCGGCCAGGCCGATGGCGCTCAATGCGGCGGCGCTTCCGGCCAGCAGGTGTCGGCGCGGAAGAGTCATCGATTCTTTCATGGGTCAATCTCCGGAAAGTTGTAAACCAATCAACACAAACAGCTACATGCCTGGCGCGGTGCATCAAGCTCCCGGCGCTCTGCTCAGCAATAGTTGCCGCATTCTGTGCGCCACACACCCACCTCAGACGCCTTCATCATTGTCAAAAGATGTAATAGTAATAAGCATATGGAAACATTCGTGCATCCGTAAAGGGTCTGCGGCATATTCGGCTGAACACAGAAGGGGGCCGGCATGAACCGCTACAGGACTTGCATCGACATCGGAATGAGGCTGGGGGTGGCGCTGCTGGCTGGCGCGGCATTTCATGCGCAGGCGCAGCTCACGGCGCTGGTCGCGGTGGAGCCCACCGCTAAGAAGGCGGCGCACTCCATTCTGCGCAGCGCGGCCGAAACCGGGCTGGCCAAGGCCGCCGGCCAGGCCGTCACGGTGACCACCAGCGAAGACCTGTCCGACGTGATGCGCGCCACGCGCAGTGCAGGCTTCGACATCTTCATCGGGCCGCCCCAGGTGGCTGCGTCGGCCCTGCAGCGCGGCTACGAGTTGGTGGGCGCCACGCAAAAATCCGACAAGTACCTGCTGGTGGGCGTGCAGCAGGTCGACGCCGTGGCGGCCATGAAGGGCCGCCGCCTGT
This sequence comes from Acidovorax sp. LjRoot194, assembly GCF_964253015.1. Taxonomy (NCBI): domain Bacteria; kingdom Pseudomonadati; phylum Pseudomonadota; class Betaproteobacteria; order Burkholderiales; family Comamonadaceae; genus Acidovorax; species Acidovorax sp. LjRoot194. Next base: position 5,248,918 of record NZ_CAXUQB020000001.1, read on the forward strand.
ACCTGCCGCAGCAGGACTCGGTCTACACCTACATGGCGCGCGGCATGCTCAACGAGGCGGGCTTGTCGTTCCAGGACCTGCGCAGCGTGCAGTACGAAAAGTTTCCCCAGGCAGGCCTGACCGCGCTGACCCTGGGCTCGGCCGAGGCCACCGTGGTGCGCGAGGACGAATGGGCCGAATGGTCTGCAGCCCACCCCAAGACCGCCCGCGTGCTGGCCACGTCGCAGCCGGTGCCCGGCGGCTTCTCGGTGGTGGTCAAGAAGGACCTGCCCGCCGACACGCGCAACAAGCTGGCGCAGTGGTTCGGCACATCGTCCGCCAACGTGGGCCTGCCCGCCGTGGCGGTGCGGCCTGAAAACACCGAGTACAAGCGCCTCGCCGAGCTGGGCCTGTTCACGCCCAGCAGCCTGCCGGGCGTGAACCGGGTGAGCGCCAAGGAGGCGCGCGACCTGCTGGCGCGCGGCGCCACGCTGGTCGATACCCGCACCGAAAAGGAATACAAGGCCAAGCGCATCCGCGGCGCGGTGTTTGCAGCCTATGTGGAAAAGAGCCTCAAGGACGTGGCCTTCAACGCCGCGCAGGACGACTTTGCTGCCCTGGACAAGGTGCCGCAGCTGGACAAGGGCAAGCCGGTGATCTTTGCCTGCAACGGCGCCGAGTGCTGGAAGTCGTACAAGGCCGCCAAGGTGGCGGCGGGCAAGGGCTTCACCTCGGTGTACTGGCTGCGCGGCGGCCTGCCCGAATGGGATGAAAACGGGCTGCCCACCGAGGGCGGCTAGCCCCGGAGCAGCGCCCGAAACCGCCTGCTGCGGGCCGCTGCACAGGCATCTGCACAAGCACCTGCAGGCCACGCGACGGGCCAATGCCCCACGGTCCTGCCCCACCATCTCCGGGGTGTCACCGGTTGTGTCCCTACAATCGTCAGCTTCTCAACACCCAAGGGCGCGCAAGGCGCCCTTTGTATGGAAATAGCAATACTGTTCGCCCTCATCTGTCTTAACGGCCTGTTTGCCATGTCGGAGATCGCCCTGGTCACCGCACGCAAGGCCCGGCTGCAAAAGCTGATAGACGAGGGCGATAGCGGCGCCGCCGCTGCCGTGAAGCTGGGCGAAGACCCTACGCGTTTTCTCTCCACCATCCAGATCGGCATCACGTCCATCGGCGTGCTCAACGGTATCGTGGGCGAGGCCGCGCTGGCCGCACCACTGGCGTCGTGGCTGTACTCGCTGGGCATGCCCCAGCCCTACGGCAACTATGCCGCCACCGGCTTGGTGGTGGTGCTGATCACGTACTTCTCGATCGTGGTGGGTGAACTGGTGCCCAAGCGCATCGGCCAGTCGTACCCCGAGACCTTTGCCCGCCTGGTGGCGCGGCCCATCAACTTTCTGGCGCTGGCGACCAAGCCGTTCGTGCTGCTGCTGTCCACGTCCACGCGCACCCTGCTGCGTTTGCTCGGCGTGAAGGAAACCAGCGGCAGCCCCGTGACCGAAGAAGAGATCCACGCCATGCTGGTGGAGGGCACGACGGCCGGCGTGATCGAGTCGCACGAGCACACCATGGTGCGCAACGTGTTCCGGCTGGACGACCGCCAGATCGGCTCGCTGATGCTGCCGCGCGGTGACGTGGTGTGCCTGGACATCGAAGCGACGTTCGAGGAGAACCTGGCGCGCATCGAAGAATCGGACCACGCGCGCTTCCCCGTGGTGCGTGGCGGCATGGACAACATCGTGGGCGTGATCAACGCGCGCCAGTGGCTGTCGCGTGCGCTGCGCGACCGCCAGCAGGGCCTGGCCGACCAGCCGCTGCAGACGGCGCTGTATGTGCCCGAGACCATCACCGGCATGGAGCTGCTGGACAACTTCCGGCTGCAGGACGTGCACATGGCGTTCGTGATCGATGAGTACGGCGAGGTGCAGGGCATCGTCACGCTGCAGGACCTGATCGAAGCCATCACCGGCGAGTTCCAGCCGCGCGACCCTGAAACATCCTGGGCGCTGCAGCGCGACGACGGCAGCTGGCTGCTGGACGGCCACATCCCCGTGCCCGAGCTGAAGGACCGCCTGAACCTGGACACCGTGCCCGAAGAAGAGCGCGGCCGCTACCACACGCTGAGCGGCATGATCATGCTGCTGACGGGCCGCCTGCCCAAGGTGACCGACACGGTGAAGTGGGAGAACTGGAAGCTCGAAGTGGTGGACATGGACGGCAAGACCATCGACAAGATCCTGGCCACCAAGCTCACCGACGAAGAGCGGGACGAGCCTGAAGGGCTGCCCGCAGGTTGATGCTCACTGAGGCGCACCCATGACGAAGGCGACCCGCGGGTCGCCTTTTTCTTTGGCTTTGAGCAGCCTGGGCTCGGCGTCGGGGCCTAGTCCCCCACGAACACCGTCAGCACGCCGGTGTAGCCGTACAGGTGGTGGTGCGCGATCTCGCCTCCGGCAAAAAAGCCCACCAGCGGCACGTCGCCCAGGGCATGGCGCACGATTTGCAGCTCGGCGCTGGGCCCGCCGAAATGCGGCCCCCCGCGGCCGGAGCAGCTCACGTAGATCGCGCCGCAGATGCGCTGCCCGGCCTTGGGCGATGCGCCCTGGCCTGGCCCCGTGCTGGTGGCCAGCGACGCAGGCAGGGTGTCGCTGTCGGCGTCCGACACCAGGTGCATCGGCTCCAGTTCTTCAGGCTCGAGCTCTTCGCGGATCTCGGCGCAGATGCGCATGAGGTCGGCGCGGGCCGCGGCCACATTGCGCTGGCAGAACGCCAGGTGCATGCCTGCCTCCACGCGGTCGGCCAAGGCCACGCCCCGGCGCGAGCCGTCGAGCCCCACGATATGGCGCACGCGCGTGTCGGTGCCGAAGTGGCCGGTGCGGCGCTGGCCCTGGGGCTGCTCGCCCGCATTGACCAGCCCGGCCAGCGTGGCGCGCACCTTGCGCAGCGCGGGCTGCGGGTCGCCATCGAGCGACACGTCCAGTGTGTCCAGCAGCACGTCGAGCGCGGGCTCGCCGTCGAGCTCCAGCACCACGTTCTCCTGTGCGGCGGTGACCGCGCGCAGCGCGCCCACCGGCTGGCAACCTTGGGTGACGCGCGACACCAGTGCCACGCCAGAGCCGAACGCCACGCCCGACAAGCCGCCGTCGAACACGCCGGTGGCCGCGCCCTGCCCCGCCAGGTTGCCGTTGCCGCCGACCGCGAACTGCACGCTGGCGCTGCGGCTGGCCGTGAGCCCGCCGAAGAGGTAGCCGGTGTCCGTGCGCTCGGCCATCTCGAGGATCAGCTCGGGCAGCTCGGGCGTGTGGCCATCGGCATGGACCAGCGCAGTGTGCGCGGTGAAGCCGCCGCCCCCGTGCGCAGGGTGCGCCGGATGCGCTGGATGCGTGGGCAAAGGTGCCACGCCCGAGAACACGCGGTACTGGTCGGCCGGCACGTCCAGCAGCAGGACCGACAGCGCGGGCTCGTCGAAGTATTCGGCGTTGTTGGCCGACACGCCCACGCCCACCGTGCCGCTCCAGTCGGTGACCTCGGGCAGTTCGCCGCTCAGGTAGTCGAGCAGCGCCTGCGCTTCATCGGCGTAGTGGTCGGTGATGTACAGCAGGCCCAGCGTGGGCGCCGCGGCGTAGCCGGGCAGCGCCATCTGGGCGCGCAGCTGGGCCAGCACCAGTGCGGCGGCCATGCGCCACTGCGGGTGTGTGGCATGGCCGGAGGGGAATAGTTTCATCATGGTCTCTCTGGGGGCGGGCCAGCCGGCCAACAGGCTTGTTGCACCCGCCGCGCCCGGCCCCGTCAGCCCGCGCGCTTGCGCGGCGAGGCGCTGGTGCGGGAGGTGGATTTCTTGGCTGCGGGCTTGGCGGCGGCCTTGCGGGGCGCGGACTTCTTGGCGGCAGCCGGCGCGGCTTTCTTGGTGGCGCTGGAGGCGGAGGCGCGTTTGCCAGTGCCCTGGACGGTCTGCAGGCCCTTGGCGGCGAACTGGCTGGCCATGCCCGACGCTGTCTTGAATGCTTCTTTGGCCAAGCCTGTGGCCATGTTCTTGGTGGTGTCGATGGCCGTCTGCTTGGCGGCGTCCTTCATCGCGTTGGTGGCGATCTGCTGGAACTGGCTGGTGAGCGCGCCCCACCATTGCATCGGGTCGACCACGTTGGGCTCGGCGGCACTCGCTGCCTTGGCTTTGCCTGCCTTGTCCGCCTTCGACTTGGGGGCCGCTGCGGGGGCGTCGTCTTCCTCTTCGGCTTCTTCCGCCTCATCCGCCTGCGCGTCGGCAGCACGGCTCGCCACGCGGGCTGCGGCACCTGCCACGGCGTCGGCAGCGCCGCTCACGGTGCCAGCGGCCTTCTGCACACCGCTCATCACGGTGTCGGCGGTCTTGAGCTTGAAGGCGTTGGCCACGTCGCCCATGCTGAAGTTCATGCCCTTGAGCGTGGCCAGGGTCATCTTTTGCACTTCCAGCGCCTGGATGGTGGCGGCCAGGGCGCGCGAGTTCTGCTCCAGCCAGAACTGCACCGCCTTGAGTTCATCGATGCGCTTTTCCAGCTCTTCCACGCTGATGGTGGGCGCCACCCAGTTGGAGAGGTTGGGCAGCTGGGGAATGCTGCTCGATGCGCCCTTGGCCAGGCTTTGCAGAAAGTCGAATCCGGGGACGAGTTTGCCGAAACCGAAGTTGGATGTGTCGCTCATGGCCGCTCCGCAAGAGGTGGGGACTGGGTGATTCTGTGGTGGGAGCACAGCTTACTCCAATGCCTGCCCTGCGGGCGTACGGTCTTTTCCGGGGTGCGCGCCGGGCTATCGGGCCGCGGCGCACCTCAGGCGCCCAAGAAAGGACGGCAGCAGCGCATCGCGACGGTCAGTGCTTGTGTCCGTGTGCCGCAGGCGCGGCGCCCGGTGCCGACGTGCCCACCGGCACGCTCAGGTTCAGCTTGCTCTCGGCGCCCTTGGCGTCCTGGAACACCAGGGTGATGGGCACGGTGCTGTCCTTGGCCAGCGGGGCCTTCAGGTCGAGCAGCATCACGTGGTAGCCGCCGGGCTTGAGCTCCACCGTCTTGCCCGCGGGCAGGTCCAGGGCGGGCACGGCGCGCATCTTCATCACGTCGCCTTCCATCTTCATCTCGTGCACTTCGGTGACGCCCGCGGCCGGCGACTCGGCGCGCACCAGGCGGGCGCCGTCCTTGGCGGTCAACTGCATGAAGGCGCCGGTGCCTTTTTGGCCCTGCACGCTGGCGCGGGCCCAGGCGCCCTCGACCTTGACGGCGGCAGCGGTCTGCGCCCAGGCATGGGCGCCAGCGAGCGTGGCGGCCAGGAGGCAGGCCTGGGCGGCGGTGTGAAAGCGTGTGGATGTCATGGTGTCTTGTCTTTCAGTTCAGAAGAGGTGCAGCGCCACGCACGATGCGGCGTGGCAGGAAGAGAGAGATAGCTAGCGACAAAGATGAGGAACGCGGCCACTGTCAGTGATTGTGGCCACCCGCGCTGCCGCCGGGAAGAATCTCCAGTGCGGCCGCAGGGGACTTCAGGTCCGACAGCTTCTGACCGGGCTTTGGCACCTCGGTCCAGTCGCTGCGGCCCTCGGTGCAGACCTGGCGCACGGGCCAGTACACGGTGCCCGCCTGCTCGGGCGTGGTCGCGACCACCACGAACTCGTCGTAGTGCGCGCTTGGCAGCACGTCGTCCGGCGTCTTGGCCGTCCAGGTGATGCGCACTACGTCTTCGGTGACGCTGCGGCCATGGCTGCTATACGGCTGCGCGAGCTTGTCGCGCTGCACGTCCAGCACCCAACCCGGCTTGGGCATGGGCCGCGCACCGCGCATGCCGGCCGGAATGTCCACCACGATCTGCCGCGTGGGCGCCGCGCCGCAGCCATGGCCCACCTTGAAGGTCGCCTTGTAGCTGCTGGCCGCCGGGGCCACCTGGTATTCAAGCACCACGTGGGCGGATGCAGGTGCAAAAAGGGCGCTACCGCTGATCCATAAAGCGCCAGCAGCTATCTTTTTCATAGTATTCACATTCATTTCCGTAACCTTTCTTTCTCGGGGGTGACCTTCAGTTCAGCCATGTACGTCCGCTGCGGATACGGATGGAAATTCCAGTAGCGGTAGTTGTTGAGGTTGTCGATGCCCACGGCCACGCTGACCTGCTGGCTGACCTGGTAGCGCACGCGCACGTCGGTGGTGAAGTAGCGGCTCGTGCCCTGGTAGGCAAAGCCGTTGGAGTCGGTGTTGTCCAGCGTGCCGTACTGCTTGCCGCTGTAGCGCGCGCCCAGGGTGTACGACCAGGTGGCGTCCGGCCGGTAGGTGGCCACGGCGCTGGCGCGCCACGCGGGGATGCGCGGCTGCCATTTGCCGACGCTGGCCGGGAACTTGTCGTTGCGGGTGATCTTGGAGTCGGTCCAGGTCAGGCTGCTGCCGATGTCCAGGCCGCGCACGAACACGTTGGCGGCCTGGTAGGACGCTTCCAGGCCCTGGGTGCGGATGGCGTCCACGTTCTGCACGTTGGTCACGTTGGGGGTGACGAGCACGTTGGTCTGCGAGTACAGCGCGTCGCGCGTGCGCTCGAAGAACGCGGTCAGGCGCAGCAGGCCCTCGCCGCCCCAGCCGGCCAGGTCGCGCTCGGCGGTCAGCTCGGTGGTCCACGACTTTTCAGGCCTGAGGTTCGGGTCGTTGTTGACCAGCACCCCGCTGCCGCTGATGCCGCCCTGGTAGAGCTCGGACACGGTGGGCATGCGCACCGCGCGGCCGGTGGAGGCTTTGAGCACCCACTGCGGGCTGGCCTGGTAGGCCACGGCGGCCTTGGGCGAGAGGTAGTTCTCGGTGCGCTCGGGGTGGCCCAGCACCGTGCTGGCATTGGCCGTCTGGCCGTGGCTGGCGCTCCAGCGCTCGGCGCGTGCGCCCAGCACGGCCTTCCACCGGGGCGCGATCTTCCAGGTGTCCTGCGCCCACAGGCCGATTAGCTGCGTGTCGCCGTTGAACGCCTGGTTGCGCGCGCCGGCGGCGCCGTTGATCCAGTCCGTGGTGGCGTTCTCGATGCTGCGCAGCTGGTAGCTGTCGCGCTGCAGGCCGAAGTCCACGATGTGCGTGCCCTGCAGCCCCTCGGGCCGCCACGTGCCCTTGGCCGCCAGCGTGGTCCAGCCTGTGCCCTTGCCGTCGACAATGCGGCCCGCGCCGCCGTTCAGTGCGGCGGGCAGAGCCACGGTGGCTGCGCGCAGCGTGTCCTGGTGGTAGTCGTAGCGGCTGGCGGCGACCTCCCAGTCGAACACGCCCTGGGTGCGGCTCTTGACCGACAGGCCGTGCATGAAGTGGGTGAGCGCCTCGTTCGACACATTGAAGTCTGTGGGCATGAGCATGAACGAGCGGCCGTTGATGTTGACGTTGCCGCTATAGACCGCGTTGCCGCCCGCATCGCGCAGGTAGCTGGCGGGGCGGCCTTCGGACTCGTTGTGCCACCAGCCGAAGGTGTAGGCCGCGCGCACCGTGGGCGTGACGTCGTAGGCGAGCTTGGCCTTGATGTGGTCCTGCTGCGTGCGGTACTGCGTGGCGGTGCCCAGCAGGTACCACGGCTGGTTGCTGCGGTTGCTGCCCGCCACCGCGCCGGTGACCGGTGTGCCCGCGTTGCCGGATGTGCCCGCTCCGCTCGGTGTGCCGGCAGCAACCAGGCGCGTGGGGAAGGTCAGCGGCTGGCCTTCGCTGTCGGTTTTGCTGAAGTTGAGGAACCACGACCAGTCGCCGTTCTTGTTGCCGACCGACGCACTGGCCTGCTTGCCGCCGTAGCTGGCGCTGGTGCTGTACAGGTCGAACGGCTGGTGCTGCACGCTGACCTTGCCGTGCGCCTCGAACCGGGTGGGCATGCGGGTGACGTAGTCCACCACCGCGCCCACCGAGTTGCCGGCATACGCGGCCGAGAACGGGCCGTAGAGCACGTCCACCCGCTCGATCTCCTCGGGGGTGACCAGCATCCAGCGCGGCGCGTTGGTGGGGCCGTTGCCCAGATAGTTGCTCAGCAGGATGCCGTCGGCAAACACCATCGACCGCGCCGGGTTGCCCGTGCCCGAGGCGCGCGTGGACAGCACGGCATGGTTGTAATCGCCGATGTAGCGCTTGCGCACCAGCAGGCTGGGCAGGTATTTGAGCGCGTCTTCGCTGTCGGTGGCGTTGATCGAATGCTCGATCTGCTCGCGCGTCACGCCTTCGATGGTGGTGGGGATCTGCGTGGGCAGCGAAGTGGGCTGGCCGCCGGTGATGGTGACGACGCCCAGCGCCTTGACGGGCGCGCCGTCGGCGGCCTGGGCCTGCGCGGGCGCAGCCGCGAACAGGGCGAGAGGAAAGGCACCGGCCACGGCCAGCACCCTGCGGCTTTTGCGCATGGAAACTCCTGAAATACAAGCCAAACAGGCTGCTACCGCTTGATGGACAAGCGCCAGCAGCTATTGAATCAATAGCAAATCAGGAGAGTACGGGCGGCCCGCGCGGCGGCAGCGGCGCGGCCGTGCGCGCAGCGATGTGCGCGGCGGGGATGGGGCGCAAGGCATGCGCGAGGGGATGAACGACCGGCAGCGGGGCCTGCGCGGCGGGCGGCGGTGCGCCGACGTGGGCGCACAGCGGGCAGTCGAGCGCGTGGCTCGTCACTTCCTGCACGCCGTCGTCGGTCTTGACCAGCAGCTTGATCGCGCCGGAGCCCGAGCAGATCAGCTCCATGGCCTGCGGGCTGACCAGCGGCGACGCCACCGCCACCCCGATGGACACCACAAACCACGCCAGCACACAGCGGGCGAGCCAGCGAAGGCTGCGGAGGGTTTGCAGGGACGGCACCATGGAGGTCCGATTGTAGATGCCGCACCTGCAGCGGCCTTGACGGGGGTCATCTGGGCGACGGGCGCCCTGGCGGGCCGGGCCTACGATCCGGCCTGGCGCCTGCCTGCACCGCCCCCTGCCTCAACGACAACAACGGAGACACCACCATGCTCACGCTCTGCGGCTTTTCGGCCAGCAACTACTACAACAAGGTCAAACTCGCCCTGCTCGAAAAGGGCCTGCCCTTCACCGAGGAGCTGGCCTGGGTCGGCGAGACCGACCGCAGTGCGTCGCCCCTGGGCAAGGTGCCCTACCTGCGCACGCCGCACGGCACGCTGTGCGAATCGGCGGTGATCGCGGACTACATCGAGTCGGCCCACCCCGAACACCCGCTGATCCCGGCCGACCCGCTGGCCGCCGCCAAGGTGCGCGAGCTGATCACCTTTCTGGAGCTGCACCTGGAGCTGGTGGCGCGCAACCTGTATCCGCAGGCCTTCTTCGGCGGCACCGTGAGCGAGGCCGCGCGCGAAAAGGTCGGTGCGCAGCTCACCAAGAACATCGCTGCGTTTGCCCAACTGGCCAAGTTCAGCCCTTACGTGGGCGGCGACACCTTCACGCTGGCCGACTGCGCGGCCATCGTGCATTTGCCGCTGGTGAGCTCGGCCACCAAGATCGTCTACGGCCGCGACTTTTTGGCCGACCTGCCGGTGCGCGACTACCTGGCCCGCATGGCCGAGCGCCCGCATGTGCAGCGCGTGAATGCGGACCGCAAGACCAATACGGCGGAGATGTTGGCGAGGAAGTGAAGCCGTCAGGTGAAGCCCCCCCTGAGCCGCTGAGCGCCTCGGTGGCACGCGCCAGAGGCGCGGCCTCTTAGGCCTGTCCAAGCCTGCGCAGGCAGGCTTGGAGCCGCAGTCCTCAGCCCCGGAGGGGGACGCCACCGGTGGCCCGGCAGAGCCGGTTCCACGGTGGCACTGGCGTTGGCGGTGTGCCAGTGGTTGGGGCTGGCGGGTTCAAGGCAAGGGAGTGTTGGCGGGGCGGTCGACGCGGGCCGGCTCTGATTAGCTCTGGCCAGCGCTAGAAGCTCTGGCCGCCCGCTCTGACTATCTCGGGCTCAATCGGGCTGAGGCAAGGTGTAGAGGTGTGCAGGCAAGGAGTGCTGTGATCGCCTTTCGCGAAGCGGGGCCCTTTGGGTGCATTGGAGTGCAGCGGGGCGCCGCGCAGCAAGGGTTGAGCGTGGAGACTTGATCTGCGGGATTGGTCAGGTTGGTCGTCGTCGAGGCCGGTGAGCAAGATCCGCTGCCGCAGGGCCAGTGCCGCTGCTATCCTGCTCGGCATGCGCAGCCTCTTTCATCTTGCTTTTCATGTCACCGACCTCGATGCCGCGCGCCGCTTTTATGGCGGCGTGCTGGGATGCGAGGAAGGCCGGAGCACCGATACCTGGGTGGACTTCGATTTCTTCGGGCACCAGATCTCTTTGCACCTGGGCGAGCCGTTTGCCAGTGCCCGCACCGGCCATGTCGGCGACCATCTGGTGCCCATGCCGCACTTCGGCGCCATTCTGGAGCTGCCCGAGTGGCATGCGCTGGCCGCGCGGCTCAAGGCGGCAGGCACGACGTTCGCGCTGGCGCCGCAGGTGCGGTTCAAAGGCCAGCCCGGCGAGCAGTGGACGATGTTCTTCCATGACCCCAGCGGCAATCCGATCGAGATGAAGGGCTTTCGCTCGCTCGACGAGGTGTACGCGAGCTGAGGCACACCCTGCTTGGCCGGCACTGAGCCGCAGGCGCGCGGCGCGCGCCAATGTCGGCTGCTGACAGATGTGGCCCGCGCATGCTCGCAGCGCAGGGCCTGCCGTACGGATCAAACCCGGCTGCGCGATCTAGCGGGCATCTTCACACCCTGTATGCGCACCTGCCGAAGTACTCAACCAGGTACACCGGAACGCTTTTGCGCGACGCCACCGCGCGGCGCCCCCCGTCTTCAGTGACGTCATTGGCCTCCTGCGGCGGCTGGGCGACAAGGTCTCATCCTGGCCCAACGGGCATGCATGACGCCATCCTCCGCAGATCGCCTGCGGAGGTCGCGCGTCAGCGGCGTTGCAGCAGCGGGATGGTGCCGAGTGCAAACACCGAGTTGGGCACACCCACACGCGCCATCAGCGGGCGCGGCTTGGCGCTCAGCTTGGGGCGTGGCGCGGCTGCAGGTGCGGCGACTTCTGCCACCACGCCCTTTTCGATCTGCTCGGCCACCAGGTCCTGCAAGGTCACGGACTGCAGGTAGTCCATCACCCGTGCGTTGAAGGTGGACCACAGATCACCGGTCATCGACTTCACCTGGGCAGCCTGGCCGGCACCGAGGTTCTGCAGGTCGTCGGCCTTGAGGTTCTCGACCGCCAGGATGATCTCGGCCACCGACACCTGGTCGGCGCGCCGGGCCAGCGTGTAGCCGCCACCGGGGCCGCGCGTGCTGTCCACCAGCCCCGCACGGCGCAGGGCGCTGAACAGCTGCTCCAGGTACGACAGCGAGGTGCCCTGGCGTGCGCTGATGGTTGACAGCGCCACCGGGCGAATCTTCTGGCGCAGCGCGAGGTCGGTCATCGCCGACACCGCAAGTTGTCCTCTGGTAGTGATTCGCATCGTTGTACTCCTTGTGTGAACACGACAATTTCCAAGCCGGGCACTTGCCACGGAATGGGGCCAGGCGTTCAATGTAGAGGCTTTGACACTTCGCGTATATTCGTTTTATCGATTCAAATAGATCGGTTTTTTCGAAGCATCGGAGCACCCATGAACTTCAAGCACCTGCGCTACTTCTGGACCGTGGCCAAGGCGGGCGGCGTGATGCGCGCCGGCGAACAGCTGCACACCGCCCCGCAAACGCTGTCCGGCCAGATCAAGCAGCTGGAGGAATGGCTGGGGCACGACCTGTTCCGCAAGCGCGGGCGGGGCCTGGAGCTGACCAGCGAAGGCCGGGTAGCGCTGGGCTACGCCGAGCAGATTTTTGCGCTGGGCGACGAGCTGGAAAAGTCGGTACGCCTGTCCCGCGGCCAGGTCAAGCCGCTCGAATTTCGGGTCGGCGTGGCCGATTCCATCGCCAAGTCGGTGGCGTACCACCTGTTGGAGCCGGCGCTCGGCATGCCGCAGCAGGTGCACATGACCTGCCAGGAAGGCAAGTTCCCCGAGCTGATCGCCCAGTTGAGCCTGCACAAGCTCGACCTCGTACTGGCCGACGAGCCCGTGTCCAAGAAGATCGGCGTGAAGGCGTTCAACCACCCGCTGGGCACCAGTGGTATGAGCTTTTTGTGCGCCCCCGGGCTGCGCGCGGAGTTGCAGGGCGACTTCCCTCAGTGTCTGCAAGGCGCACCCATGCTGATCCAGGGGCCCATGTCATCGGTGCGCCAGCAGCTGGACCACTGGTTCAACAAGTACCAGCTGCAGCCCCGCCTGGTGGGCGAATTCGACGACAGCGCGCTCATGAACGCGTTTGGCCGCGAAGGCCGGGGCGTTTTCACGTCGCCCACCGTGCTGGACGATGAAACCACGGCGCAATTCGGCGTCGAGGTCATCGGAAGATCGAGCGAGCTGGTGGAGGAGTTCTTTGCGATCTCGGTGGAGCGACGCATCACGCACCCGTGCGTGGCGGCCATCACCAAGGCGGCGAAGGCGGATCTGTTCGGGAAGTGAATCGCTGGCCGGTGCGTTGTGGTGGACCGGTGCGCAGGTGGGAACACCCGTCCTGGCGGGCTTGGCAGCGCTGACGAGCTGCTACGCCGGGCGGCGTGAAGACAACCAACGTGATCGCAACGTATCACGCAGCGCCGTGCGATGCTGGTGCGGCTTGCAAGCGCCGCAACCGATCAATTGATCGACCCAGTCAGCCGGCCAACCAACCAACCTGCTACACCGTCAGCCAGGAAGGAAGCCTCTAGGCAGCTAGGCACTTCCAGCGCCAACGTTGCGCAGCCAACCGGGCACCGATAGCGAGCCCACAAACAAAAACGCCCACATTGCTGTGGGCGTTTTGCTTTGACTGACTGAATCAGCCAATATTTGGTTGCGCGAGAAGGATTTGAACCTCCGACCTTTGGGTTATGAGCCCAACGAGCTACCAGACTGCTCCATCGCGCGGTAAGAAATAAATTATACCCTATTATTCAGCTGCTGCCGAATTATTTTCGGTATCTGCAGCACGGTCGACCAATTCGACCAGGGCCATAGGCGCATTGTCGCCCACGCGGAAACCCATCTTCAGAATGCGGGTGTAGCCACCGGGACGCGCGTTGAAGCGGGGGCCCAGGTCGTTGAACAGCTTGGTGACGCTGTCACGGTCGCGCAGGCGGTTGAAAGCCAGGCGACGGTTGGCCACGGTGTCGACCTTGGCCAGGGTGATCATGGGTTCGATCACGCGGCGCAGTTCCTTGGCCTTGGGCACGGTGGTCTTGATGGCCTCGTGCTCGATGATCGAGTTCATCATGTTCTGCAGCATCGCAAGGCGGTGCGAGCTGGTGCGATTGAGTTTGCGGAGTCCGTGTCCGTGGCGCATGGTGCTTTCCTTCTACTGTCTATGTAATTAAATCGGGCAGCCGTGTCAGGTACTTCCCGAGGCACTTGTTCCCTTCAGCTGCTTGCCTCCAGGGAACAAAAAGTCCCCCTTGCGGAGGACTTGAAAACCGGGCTCCCCTGTTCGGGGAACCCATGATTATAACGGTTGCTTAGCGCTTGTCCAGACCGGCTGGCGGCCAGTTTTCAAGCTTCATGCCCAGCGTGAGACCACGCGAAGCCAGCACTTCCTTGATTTCGTTCAGCGACTTGCGACCCAGGTTAGGCGTCTTGAGCAGCTCGTTCTCGGTGCGCTGGATCAGGTCACCGATGTAGTAGATGTTCTCGGCCTTCAGGCAGTTGGCGGAACGCACGGTCAGCTCCAGCTCGTCCACAGGGCGCAGCAGGATCGGATCGAACGTGGCATTGCCGCGTGGGCCTGCAGGTGCGTCGAACGCAGCCAGCTCGCCACCTTCCAGCTGTGCAAACACAGCCAGCTGTTCCACCAGGATCTTGGCCGATGCACGCACTGCGTCTTCGGCAGTGATGGCACCATTGGTTTCGATCTCGACCACCAGCTTGTCCAGGTCGGTACGTTGTTCGACGCGAGCGCTTTCCACGGTGTAGCTCACGCGCTTGACGGGCGAGAACGACGCATCCAGCACGATACGGCCGATCGACTTGGTCGATTCGTCAGCGTAGCGGCGCAGGCTGCCAGGCACGTAACCACGGCCCTTTTCCACCTTGATCTGCATGTCCAGCTTGCCGCCTGCCGACAGGTTGGCAATCACGTGATCGGGGTTGACGATCTCGACGTCATGGGGTGTCTGGATGTCGCGCGCGGTAACCACGCCTTCGCCATCCTTGCGCAGGCTCAGCGTGACTTCATCGCGGTTGTGCAGCTTGAACACCACGCCCTTGAGGTTCAAGAGGATGTTGACCACATCTTCCTGAACGCCATCGATGGACGAGTACTCGTGCAGAACGCCTGCAATGGTGACTTCCGTCGCTGCGTAACCCACCATGGACGAGAGCAGGACGCGCCGGATGGCGTTGCCCAGCGTGTGACCGTAGCCACGCTCGAACGGCTCCAGTGCGACCTTGGCACGATTGTGGCCAAGCTGCTCGACATTGATCGCCTTGGGTTTCAGCAAATTGGTTTGCATTCAGACTTCCTCTCAATACCCCCAGCTCGTTACACCGGTAAGGCTGGTGAAGCGCCTAAACCGCGATGCCTCGCGGTTCAGGGACGGTTTCTTGAATTACGTATTCGACCGATTAGCGCGAGTACAACTCAACGATCAGCGATTCGTTGATGTCGGCACCGAACTCATCACGGTCAGGCGTCTTCTTGAAGATGCCTTCTGCCTTGTCGGCATTCACTTCCACCCATGCAGGCATGCCGACTTGGGCAGCCAGTTGCAGGGCTTCGACGATACGTGCTTGCTTCTTGGACTTTTCACGCACGGCCACCACGTCGCCGGCCTTGACCAGGTAGGACGCAATGTTCACGGACTTGCCGTTCACGGTGATCGCCTTGTGGGACACCAGCTGACGCGCTTCAGCGCGGGTCGAGCCGAAACCCATGCGGTACACCACGTTGTCCAGACGCGATTCCAGGAGGAACAGCAGGTTGGCGCCGGTGTTGCCCTTCTTGCCATCAGCGGCTTCGAAGTAGCGGCGGAATTGCTTTTCCAGCACGCCGTACATGCGCTTGACCTTCTGCTTTTCACGCAGTTGCAGGCCGTAGTCGGACGTGCGCGCACCGGAGGTACGGCCGTGTTGACCTGGCTTGGAGTCGAACTTGGACTTGTCGGCGATCGAGCGGCGGGCGCTCTTCAGGAACAGGTCCGTGCCTTCACGGCGGGAGAGTTTGGCCTTGGGGCCGAGGTAACGTGCCACTTGAGCTTCCTTTGTGTCATCTACCGCAAACCATTGCGGGAGCCGCCTGAGGCGCTTGCGCGTTCACAGGCGGCGGTGGGCTTAGAGAGATTAGATACGGCGGCGCTTTTGAGGGCGGCAACCGTTGTGGGGCACCGGAGTCACGTCGGAGATCGACGTGATGCGGATGCCCAATGCGCCCAGAGCGCGCACCGAGGATTCACGGCCAGGACCAGGACCCTTGATTTCGACGTCGAGGTTCTTGATGCCTTGGTCGATGGCAGCGCGGCCAGCCACTTCCGATGCCACCTGGGCAGCGAATGGGGTGGACTTGCGCGAGCCCTTGAAACCTTGGCCACCGGACGATGCCCACGACAGGGCATTGCCCTGGCGATCGGTGATCGTGATGATGGTGTTGTTGAACGAGGCGTGCACGTGAGCGATGCCGTCGGAAACGTTCTTGCGAACCTTCTTGCGGACGCGCTGGGCTGCGTTATTGGCAGGAGACTTAGCCATGATGATCTTTCAATCTCTTTATTTCTTCAGTGCAGCTGCGCCCTTGCGCGGACCCTTGCGGGTGCGGGCATTGGTACGGGTGCGCTGACCACGCATTGGCAGACCGCGGCGATGGCGGAAGCCACGATAGCAGCCGATGTCCATCAAACGCTTGATGTTCATCGTCGTTTCGCGGCGCAGGTCACCTTCAATGGTGAACTGCTCGATTTGCTCGCGAATTTTTTCCAGATCGCTGTCCGTCAGATCTTTGATCTTCTTGGAGTAAGCGATACCAGTTGCTTCGCAAATCTTGCGAGCGCGGGTGCGACCGATACCAAAAATGGAGGTCAAACCGATTTCCGCGTGCTTGTGGGGCGGAATGTTAATGCCAGCGATACGTGCCATATGCGTCCTCTAATACTTTCCAATCAACCTTGGCGCTGCTTGTGACGCAGATCCGTGCAGATCACGCGCACCACACCCTTGCGGCGGATGATCTTGCAGTTGCGGCAGATTTTTTTGACCGAAGCCGAAACTCTCATTGCATTCTCCTAAAACTTTTCCATCCGTCCCGGCTGCATGCACGGAACACAATTTGTGCCCGCAAAATCGTGGGGCGTCGACGTAACCGATATCCAGCTTGCAGGCAGCGCATCGCAGTGCGATCTCTGCCTTCCTTATCCTCAACCGCCCGCGTTGCCTTTGAAATTGGCTTTCTTGAGCAGTGATTCATATTGCTGCGACATCATGTAGTTCTGTACCTGGGCCATGAAATCCATGGTCACCACCACGATGATCAGCAGCGACGTTCCACCGAAATAGAACGGCACGTTGTACTTCAAGATCAGGAACTCCGGCAGCAGGCACACGAATGTGATGTACACAGCACCCGCCAGCGTCAGGCGAACCAAAATCTTGTCAATGTAGCGCGCAGTCTGCTCACCCGGGCGAATGCCTGGAATGAACGCACCGCTCTTCTTCAGGTTGTCTGCAGTCTCGCGGCTGTTGAACACCAACGCCGTGTAGAAGAAGCAGAAGAAGACGATGGCCGCAGCGTAGAACATCACATAGATGGGCTGACCAGGGGTCAGAGCACCAGAAATGTCCTTCAACCAGCGCATCGACTCACCAGCACTGAACCAGTTCACCACCGTTGCCGGCAGCAGGATGATCGACGAGGCGAAGATCGGAGGAATCACACCGGCCATGTTCAGCTTGAGGGGCAGGTGCGACGATTGACCGCCATACACCTTGTTCCCCACCTGCCGGCGAGCGTAATTCACCAGTATCTTGCGTTGACCGCGCTCCACAAAGACCACGAAGTAAGTCACGAGACCCACGACGACGACGATGAAGATGGCAGCCAGGATGCTCATCGCACCCGTGCGGACCAGTTCCAGAAGACCACCGATGGAGCTGGGCAGGCCGGCAGCGATGCCAGCGAAGATCAGGATCGAGATCCCGTTGCCGAGACCGCGTTCGGTGATCTGCTCACCCAGCCACATCAGGAACATCGTTCCAGCTGTCAGGCTGACCACCGCCGTCAGGCGAAAGCCAAAGCCAGGGCTGATCACCAGGCCAGCAGAGCTTTCCAGCGCCACAGCGATACCCAGCGACTGGAACAAAGCCAGACCGAGCGTGCCGTAACGGGTGTACTGCGTGATCTTGCGGCGACCTGCCTCGCCTTCCTTCTTCAACTGCTCGAAGCTCGGCACCACGTAGCCCATCAGCTGCATGATGATCGATGCCGAGATGTACGGCATGATCCCCAGAGCGAAGACTGTGAAACGCGACAGCGCGCCACCCGAGAACATGTTGAACAGGTTCAGGATCCCGCCTTGCTGGCCACTGAACAGCTGCTGGAGTTGGGCTGGATCGATACCGGGCACAGGGATATGAGCCCCGATGCGGTACACGACCAGCGCCATCAACAGAAAAACCAGACGACGACGCAGGTCGCCGAACTTGCCGGTCTTTGCGATTTGAGCCGCGCTAGTAGCCACAGATGCCTTCCTTCGAAGTCAAACTCAGGCGACGCTGCCGCCGGCAGCTTCGATCGCTACCTTGGCACCCGCCGTGGCACCGATGCCATTGAGCTTGACAGCCTTCGTGAGCGAACCGCTCTTGATGACCTTGACCACCTTGGCCAGCTCGCCGATCAGGCCAGCTTGCTTGAGTGCCAGCACGTCCACTTCGGCCAGGCCGAGTTGGTCGAGTGCAGTCAGCGTGACTTCTGCATTGAACTTGAGCAGGTGCGACTTGAAGCCGCGCTTGGGCAAGCGACGTTGCAGAGGCATTTGACCGCCTTCGAAGCCGACCTTGTGGTAGCCACCGGAGCGAGACTTCTGACCCTTGTGACCACGGCCAGCGGTCTTGCCCAGGCCGGAGCCGATACCACGGCCTACGCGGCGCTTGGCATGCTTGGCGCCGTCTGCGGGCTTGATGCTATTGAGTTCCATGATCTATCTCTCAGAGGACTTTGACCAGATAGCTGATCTTGTTAATCATGCCGCGCACTTCGGGCGAGTCCTGCAGTTCGCTCACGCTATTGAGCTTGCGCAGGCCCAGGCCACGGACGGTGGCGCGGTGCGATTCCTTGGTGCCAATAGGGCTGCGCACCAGTTGAATCTTGACGGTTTGTTGCGTAGTCATTTCCAGCTTCCTATCAGGCGAAGATGTCTTCGACCGTTTTGCCGCGCTTGGCTGCCACGTTCGACGGGGTGGTCGAATTGATGAGCGCATCAAAGGTGGCACGGACCATGTTGTAGGGGTTCGACGAACCATGGCTCTTGGCCACGATGTCGGTAATGCCCACAACTTCGAAAACAGCGCGCATGGGGCCGCCAGCGATGATGCCGGTACCCTTGGGAGCTGGGTGGAGTTCCACCGAAGCCGCACCGTGGTGACCCTTCACCGAGTGGTGAATGGTGCCGCTCTTGAGCGAAACCTTGACCAGGTTGCGACGGCATTCTTCCATCGCTTTTTGCACAGCTGCAGGCACTTCCTTGGACTTGCCCTTGCCCATGCCGACGCGGCCGTCACCGTCGCCAACCACAGTCAGTGCAGCGAAACCGAGAATACGGCCGCCCTTCACGACTTTGGTCACGCGGTTGACCGCGATCATTTTTTCGCGCAGACCGTCGTCTTGACCTTCGGTCTGCACTTTGGGTTGAAATTTAGCCATTTTGTATTCCGCTCCGCTTAGAACTGCAGGCCGGCTTCACGGGCTGCGTCGGCCAAAGCCTTGACGCGACCGTGGTAGGCAAAGCCTGAGCGATCAAATGCAACCTTCTCAACGCCAGCAGCCTTTGCTTTTTCAGCAATGCGCTTGCCGATGGCCGTGGCTGCGGCGGCATTGCCACCCTTGCCCGAACCACCGAGTTCCTTGCGCACATCGGCTTCTGCGGTGGAGGCACTGGCCAACACCTTGCTGCCGTCGCCGGAAATGACGCTGGCATAGATATGGAGGTTCGTACGGTTCACCGTGAGACGCGCCACGCCTTGCTGTGCAATGCGGATGCGGGTCTGACGCGAACGACGAAGACGCTGCTCTTTCTTGGTCAACATGTTGCAGCTCCTTATTTCTTCTTGGTCTCTTTGATCGTGACTTTTTCGTCCGCGTAGCGGATGCCCTTGCCCTTGTAGGGCTCGGGTGGACGAACAGCACGGATCTCAGCAGCGATCTGGCCGACGCGCTGGCGGTCGGCACCCTTGATCACCACTTCCGTGGGAGTCGGGGTAGCCACCGTTATGCCGGCGGGCATTTCGATGTTGACCGGATGCGAATAACCGACCGCCAGGTTCAGCTTGGAACCGGACGCTGCAGCCTTGTAGCCCACGCCGATCAGGCTGAGCTTCTTTTCAAAGCCCTTGCTGACGCCGACCACCATGTTGTTGACCAACTGGCGAATCGTGCCGCTCATGGCATTGGCTTCGCGGGAATCGTTGGCGGGCTCGAAGCTGAGCTTGCCTTCGTTGTTCGACACCTTCACCAGCACGTTTTGTGCGAGCAACAGGGTGCCGCCAGAACCCTTGACAGAGATCTGGTCATCTTTCACGGACACATCCACGCCAGCGGGGATGGTCACGGGCATTTTTCCTACTCGGGACATTTCAGTTTTCTCCTCAATGCCGCGGTTAGGCCACGTAGCAGAGCACTTCGCCACCGACACCGGTAGCGCGCGCTTTGCGATCAGTCATCACGCCCTTGGGCGTCGTGACAATTGCCACACCCAGACCGTTCATGACTTGTGGAATGGAATCACGGCCTTTGTAGACACGCAGACCAGGGCGGCTGACGCGCTCGATGCGCTCAATCACTGGACGGCCTGCGTAGTACTTCAGGGCAATTTCGAGTTCCGACTTGCCGTCTTCGGTCTTAACCTGGAAGCCGTCAATGTAACCTTCGTCCTTCAGCACTTGGGCGATGGCAATCTTCACTTTGGAAGAAGGCACCAGCACCGTGGCCTTGGAGACCATTTGTGCATTGCGGATGCGGGTCAGCAAGTCAGCGATGGGATCACTCATGCTCATGTTGTATCTCTCCTGCCTGCTTACCAGCTGGCCTTGGTGACACCGGGGATGTCGCCTGCAAAAGCCAGTTCGCGGATCTTGGCGCGAGCCAGACCGAATTGACGGAAGGTGCCACGTGGACGACCGGTGATTTCGCAACGGTTGCGCTGACGCGTGGGGTTTGCGTTGCGGGGGAGCTTTTGCAGGCCCAGACGGGCTGCATCACGCTCTTCATCGCTACGCTTGGCATCGCCAGCGATTGCCTTCAGTTCCGCATACTTGGTTGCGTACTTGGCAGCCAATTTTTCGCGCTTCAGTTCGCGCTGGATCAAAGCTACTTTAGCCATGCTTCGCCTCAGTTCTTGAACGGGAAACGGAAACCAGCGAGAAGCGCCTTGGCTTCTTCGTCGGACTTGGCCGTCGTGGTGATGCTGATATTGAGACCGCGCAAGGCATCCACCTTGTCGTACTCGATTTCAGGGAAAATGATCTGTTCCTTGACGCCGATGTTGTAGTTGCCACGGCCGTCGAAAGCGCGACCGGAGATACCACGGAAGTCACGGACGCGGGGCAGTGCCACGGTCACGAAACGGTCCAGGAACTCATACATCTGCACGCCACGCAGCGTGACCATGCAACCGATGGCCTGGCCTTCGCGGATCTTGAAACCGGCGATAGCCTTCTTGGCCTTGGTGACGACGGGCTTTTGACCAGCAATCTTGGTCAGGTCAGCCACAGCGTTGTCCATCACCTTCTTGTCCGAGACTGCCTCGCTCACACCCATGTTGAGCGTGATCTTGGTCAGACGGGGAACCTGCATCGGCGAGGAGTAACCGAACTGCTTGATCAGTTCGGGAGCGATCTTGTCGCGGTAGATTTCTTGGAGTCGTGCCATGTTTACCCCTTAGGCCGCCTTGATTTCAGCGCCGCTGGACTTGAACACGCGAACGCGCGAACCGTCGGCTTGCACCTTGATGCCCACACGATCAGCCTTGCCGGTAGCCGCATTGAAGATGGCTACGTTGGACTGGTGGATAGGCATGGACTTTTCAACGATGCCGCCCGTCGTACCCTTCATGGGGTTCGGCTTGGCGTGCTTCTTGACGACATTGATGCCGTCGATCAGCACATAGGAATCGTCCTTGCGCGACGACACCGTGCCGCGCTTGCCCTTGTCGCGCCCTGTCAGCACGATGATTTCGTCGCCCTTGCGAATCTTGTTCATGGCGCGTCCTTAGAGAACTTCAGGAGCCAGGGACACGATCTTCATGAACTTTTCGGTACGCAGTTCACGCGTCACGGGTCCAAAGATGCGGGTGCCGATAGGCTCCAACTTTGCATTCAGCAACACTGCTGCGTTGCCGTCGAATTTGACGAGCGAGCCATCACCGCGGCGGATACCCTTTGCGGTACGAACCACCACTGCGCTATAGACCTCGCCTTTTTTGACGCGGCCACGCGGAGCGGCTTCTTTGATGCTCACCTTGATGATGTCGCCAACGCTTGCATAGCGACGCTTCGAGCCACCCAGCACCTTGATGCAAAGGACGGACTTGGCGCCGGTATTGTCGGCAACCTCTAACCGAGATTCTGTCTGGATCATTTCAATATTCCCAACTTGCACCAGAAGACAACAGCCCCAGAGAACTTCTCAAGGGCTGCAGATCAGCCAGTCAGTCTTGGGCCCGTCGTCCGCACCGCAAACCATTTGCAGCACTTCCCGCTGGGCAGAAACTTCACGTAGGAAACGCGAAGCCCTCGATTATTGCAAAGGCATGCCGCGAAGTCAAGCGCCTTGGAACCTGTTCCTACACCGGGGCATGCAAATACTGCTCGGCCAGTGCCAGGAATGCATCAAGTTGCGGGTCTGTGCCCAGCTCTTCCTGCAGGATGACGGCCACCGCAGGGGCGCAGACGATGGCCTGGCGGGCGTCGAGAAACAGCATGCGCGAGCGGCGTGCAAGCACGTCCTCCACGGTGCAGGCGTACTCGAAGCGGGCCGCGAAGCGCACCATGGCTTCGGTAAGCCCTCCGCCCAGTGCCTTGGCAGCTCCTGGCAACAGCTGAACGGAAGGCGCCTCCCCGCCATAGGAATGCAGGCCCTGGGCGTCGCTGATGCGGTGGCGCACCGGCTCGGAGGGCGTGCCCACCAGGGGCAACCGGTTGGTGACACCCGCGGCTTTCTCCGGCAACAGCCCTACCGTGAAGCATTTTTGCAACACATCCTCGGCCATGGCGCGGTAAGTCGTCCATTTTCCGCCGGTCACGGTCACCAGGCCGCTCTTGCTGGCCAGCACCGTGTGTTCGCGGCTGATCTTCTTGGTGTTGTCGCCGTCGTCGTCCTGCGGCTTCACCAGCGGGCGCAAGCCCACCCACACGCTGCGGATGTCTTCGATCTTCGGCGCGCGGGTCAGGTAGCGGGCGGACTCCTCCAGGATGAAGCGGACTTCCTCGCGGAAAGGCAGGGGCTCGCGAACGATGTCCTGGCGCGGGCTGTCGGTGGTGCCCAGGATGAGCTTGCCCAGCCACGGCACGGCGAACAGCACGCGCCCGTCTGCGGTCTTGGGCACCATCAGGGCGTGGTCGGACGGCAGGAACTCCCGGTCCACCACGATGTGCACACCCTGGCTGGGGGCGACGATGGGCTTGACCGGCCGGCCGATGGCCTCGCCGTCCATCTGGCGCAGGGCGTCCACCCACACACCTGTGGCGTTGACCACCGCGCGCGCGCGCACCGTGAATGGCTGGCCCGACTCGGAGTCTTCGCAGACGAAGCCAGCCACCTTGCCGTCTTCGTGGATCAGCGAACGCGCCGGGCAGTAGTTGACCAGCAGGGCCCCGCGGCTGGCGGCCGTGCGCGCCAGCGCCAGCGCGAGCCGGGCGTCGTCGAACTGCCCGTCCCAGTATTTCACGCCGCCCTTGAGCCCCTCGGTGCGGGCGGTCGGAAGGCACGCCAGCGTGCGGTCGCGCCCCAGGAACTGCGTGGCGCCCAGGCCCGCCTTGCCGGCCAGGGCGTCGTACATCATGAGGCCGATGCCATAGAACGGCGTCTCCCAGAAACGGTAGGACGGCATCACGAACGGCAGCGGCTGCGCCAGGTGCGGCGCATTGTTCAAGAGCGTGGTGCGCTCGTGCAGGGCCTCGCGCACCAGGGCGATGTTGCCCTGCGCCAGGTAGCGGACGCCGCCGTGCACCAGCTTGGTCGCGCGCGACGACGTGCCTTTGGCAAAGTCGTGCGAGTCCACCAGGACCACGCTGAAACCCCGCGCTGCCGCATCCAGCGCCACCCCCAGGCCCGTCGCCCCCCCGCCGATCACGGCCAGGTCATATTGATGGGGCTGGGCGAGGCGCGCCAGAAGATCGGCACGCCGGGTAGCAAGGGGAGCGGAAGCAGAAGCGGTGGTCATAGGGCGATTGTCCATGGGTGGGACAAAATTTAAGGGTTAACCCTTAAATTCTTGACGTATCGGGGAGAGATTCACAGCACACCGCGAGGGCGGCCGGAATGCTCCCGCGCCAGTAAAAAGGGCAGCCGGGGGCCTTGTGGGCTCCGGCTGCCGGTGAAGACCGCCGCACTGCAGCGCAGTGCGGCGGCAGGAGAGCCGGATCAGCGGGCCTTGCCGTCCTTCCAGGCCTGCAGCAGCTTGTCGTAGGCGATGGTTTCGCCCTTGGGCTTTTCGTTCGCCAGCTTCTTCCAGGGGGCCTGCTTGTCGCTCAGCCACTTGTTGGGGTCACCCTTGGGGTTGAGCTTGGGCGCGCAATGGGCCATGCCCGCGCGCTCCAGGCGTGCCATCACCTGGTCCATCTCGTCGGCCAACGTGTCCATGGCGCCCTGGGGCGTCTTTTCACCCGTGACGGCCTGGGCCACGTTCTTCCACCACAGCTGGGCCAGCTTGGGGTAGTCGGGCACGTTGGTGCCGGTGGGCGACCATGCCACGCGGGCGGGGCTGCGGTAGAACTCCACCAGGCCACCCAGCTTGGGGGCGGCGTCGGTCATGGCCTTGGACTGGATGTCGGACTCGCGGATCGGGGTCAGGCCCACCAGGGTCTTCTTGAGCGAGGTGGTCTTGGCCGTCACGAACTGGGCGTACAGCCAGGCCGCCGCCGTCTTGTTGGCGTCATGGCCATTGAAGAACGACCACGAACCCACGTCCTGGTAGCCGTTTTGCATGCCCTGCTTCCAGTACGGGCCGTTCGGGCCTGGGGCCATGCGCCACTTGGGCGTGCCGTCGGCGTTCACCACGGGCAGGCCGGGCTTGACCATGTCGGCCGTGAAGGCGGTGTACCAGAAGATCTGCTGCGCGATCTGGCCCTGGGCGGGCACGGGGCCGGCTTCGCCGAAGGTCATGCCCGTGGCTTCCTTGGGCGCGTACTTCTTCATCCAGTCCACGTACTTGGTCAGCGCGTAGACGGCGGCGGGCGAGTTGGTCGCGCCGCCGCGGGCCACCGAGGCGCCCACCGGCGTGCACTTGTCGTCGGCCACGCGGATGCCCCACTCGTCGATCGGCAGGCCGTTGGGCGCGCCGATGTCGGCCGTGCCGGCCATGGACAGCCAGGCATCCGTGAAGCGCCAGCCGAGGGACGGGTCCTTCTTGCCGTAGTCCATGTGGCCGTAGATGGCCTTGCCGTCGATGTTCTTCACGTCGTTGGTGAAGAACTCGGCGATGTCCTCATACGCGCTCCAGTTGAGCGGCACGCCCAGGTCGTAGCCGTACTTGGCCTTGAACTTGTCCTTGATGTCCTTGCGGTCGAACAGGTCGGCGCGGAACCAGTACAGGTTGGCGAACTGCTGGTCGGGCAACTGGTAGAGCTTGCCGTCGGGCGCCGTGGTGAACTTGGTGCCGATGAAGTCCTTGAGATCCAGGCCCGGGTTGGTCCATTCCTTGCCCGTACCGGCCATGTAGTCGGTCAGGTTCATCATCTTGCCGTAGCGGTAGTGGGTACCGATCAGGTCCGAGTCGGAGATCCAGCCGTCATAGATCGACTTGCCGGACTGCATCGAGGTCTGCAGCTTCTCGACCACGTCGCCTTCCTGGATCAGGTCGTGCTTGACCTTGATGCCGGTGATTTCCTCGAACGCCTTGGCCAGCGTCTTGGATTCGTACTCGTGGGTGGTGATGGTCTCGGACACCACCGAGATTTCCTTCACGCCCTTGGCCTGCAGCTTCTTGGCGGCTTCGATGAACCACTTCATCTCGGCCATCTGCTGGTCTTTGCTCAGCGTGGATGGCTGGAACTCGCTGTCGATCCACTTTTTGGCTTCCGCCTCACCCGCCAGGGCGGACTGCCCCGTCATGACCGCCACTGCCAGTGCCAGCGCTGTGTACCGCGTCTTCATAGTGCCTGTCTCCTCATAGTCATCTCCCCTTTGGATGCAAGGGTTGCGCAGCTCCGGGGAAGGGTTGAGCCGCGCAACGGGAATCTACGGATGGGTGGCTGTGTCGGCGGCTCAGCCCTTGCGCAGGATCAACGCCAGCAGCGCCATCGACAGCACGAAGCTGATCCACACCGACGGCTCGGCCGACAGGCTGAACCACTGGACAAGCTTGCCGCTGATGCCGACAAAGATCAGGTTCACGTACGCCGCCGACAGCAGCCCGATGAAGAGCCGGTCGCCGCGCGTGGTTTCCAGGGGCAAAAAGCCCTTGCGCATCGACGTGGGCGACTTGAGCTCCCACACCGTCATGCCCACCAGCATCAGCACGATGCATGTAAAGAACACTGCCACGGGCAGGGTCCAGGCCATCCAGTCAAACATGGGTACCCCCCTGTGCGCCTGCGGGGCTTCCCCCCAGGGGGAGGCAGCGGGTGGCCGGGCGAAGCCCGTTCCACCGCTGCCGCTTGCCTGGGGTGCGTTGCACACTCTGCGGCGAATTGGTGTAGTTCATGGTTCTGCTCCCTCTCTCGTCAAACGCGGCCCATCGCGAAGCCCTTGGCGATGTAGTGGCGCACGAACCAGATCACGATGGCGCCGGGCACGATGGTCAGCACGCCGGCGGCGGCGAGCGTCGCCCAGTCCATGCCGCTGGCGCTCACGGTGCGCGTCATGGTGGCCACGATGGGCTTGGCGTTCACGCTGGTCAGCGTGCGGGCCAGCAGCAGCTCCACCCAGCTGAACATGAAGCAGAAGAACGCCGCCACGCCCACGCCGGCCTTGATCAGCGGCAGAAAGACGGTCATGAAGAAGCGCGGAAAGCTGTAGCCGTCGATGTACGCCGTCTCGTCGATCTCGCGCGGGATGCCGCTCATGAAGCCCTCCAGAATCCACACCGCCAGCGGCACGTTGAACAACAGGTGCGCCAGGGCCACGGCCAGGTGCGTGTCCATGAGCCCCACCGTGGTGTACAGCTGAAAGAACGGCAGCAAAAACACCGCGGGCGGCGTCATGCGGTTGGTCAGCAGCCAGAAGAACACATGCTTGTCGCCCAGGAACTGGTAACGGCTGAACGCATAGGCTGCGGGCAGCGCCACGGTGAGCGAGATCACCGTGTTGATGGCCACGTAGATCAGGCTGTTGATGTAGCCCGAGTACCAGGACTCGTCGGTGAAGATGGTCTTGTAGTTGTCCCACGTGAAGTGCTGCGGGAAGAACGAAAACGTCGAGAGGATCTCCGCGTTCGTTTTGAAGCTCATGTTGACCATCCAGTAGATGGGCAGCACTGCAAATGCCAAGTACAGGATCAGAAAGACCGACCGCTTCTGAAAGCGCTTTTCATTCATGGCCGGCCCCTTCGTTGCTGGCGGTGCCCACGCGCTGCATCCAGTTGTAGAGGATGAAGCACAGCAGCAGGATGATGAAGAAATAGATCAGCGAGAACGCTGCCGCAGGGCCCAGGTCGAATTGGCCGACCGCCTTGGTGGTGAGGTACTGCGACAGGAACGTGGTCGCATTGCCCGGCCCGCCGCCCGTCAGCACGAAGGGCTCGGTGTAGATCATGAAGCTGTCCATGAAGCGCAGCAGCACCGCGATCATGAGCACGCCCCGCATCTTGGGCAGCTGGATGTAGCGGAACACCGCGAACTTGCTGGCGCCGTCGATGCGCGCTGCCTGGTAGTACGCATCCGGTATGGAGCGCAGCCCGGCAAAGGCCAGCAGCGCCACCAGCGGCGTCCAGTGCCACACGTCCATCAGCAGCACGGTGAGCCAGGCGTGGGTGGCGTTGCCGGTGTAGCTGTACTCGATGCCCGCCTGTTGCAGCAGGCGACCCATGAGCCCGATGTCGGCACGGCCATAGATCTGCCAGATGGTGCCCACCACGTTCCAGGGGATCAGCAGCGACAGCGCCACCACCACCAGCACGGCGGACGACTTCCAGCCCTGCGCGGGCATGGACAGCGCGAGCATGATGCCGAGCGGAATCTCCACTGCCAACACCGCCAGCGAGAACGTGATCTGGCGCCACAGCGCGGCATGCAGCTCTTCGTCGCGCATCACCTGCACGAACCACTCGGTGCCCACGAAAACGCGGCGCTCGGGCGAGATGATGTCCTGCACCGAGTAGTTCACCACCGTCATCAGCGGCAGAATGGCCGAGAAGGCCACGCACAAAATCACCGGCAGGATCAGGAACCAGGCCTTCTGGTTCACGGGTTTGGTGGTGGTACTCATTGGAAACCTCCGTGCTGCGCACTGCGGTGCTGAGCGCCTTCGGGCGGCCGGGCGGCGCTCATAGGGAGACCTCCGCGGTCAGCAGCTGTTCGTTCTGATAGAAGCAAGTGTGTGCACCCAGCACCTGCAGCCACACCGCGTCGCCGGCCGATGGCAACCGGGCCTCTGGTGCGAAGCGAGCCTTGAGCGTGTGCTCGCCCACCTTGGCGGTCAGCATCAGGTAGGTGCCGATGTCCTGCACCTGCACCACGGTGCAGGGCAGCGCGCCGGCCTGCTGCGGCTGGGCCAGTGCCAGGTACTCGGGCCGTATGCCGACCTGCAAGGCGCCTTCGGGCAGCGCGCGGCCCGCGGCGCCCGCTAGGGCGTGCCCGGCCACCGACAGGTTCGCGCCGTCGCTGTGCGCGGGCAGAAAGTTCATGCCCGGAGAGCCGATGAAGTGCCCCACGAACACGTGCGCAGGCCGCTCGAACAGCGCATCGGCCGATCCCACCTGCACCGCCTTGCCGCGCGTCATCACCACCACCTGGTCGGCAAAAGTGAGCGCCTCGACCTGGTCGTGCGTCACATAGATCAGCGTGAGCTTGAGCTCGTGGTGAATCTGCTTGAGCTTGCGCCGCAACTGCCATTTGAGGTGCGGGTCGATCACCGTGAGCGGCTCGTCGAACAGCACGGCCGCCACGTCCGAGCGCACCAGGCCACGGCCCAGCGAGATCTTCTGCTTGGCATCGGCCGCGAGGCCCGCTGCGCGCTGGTTGAGCTGGCCGCTCATCTCCAGCATCTCGGCGATGGCGCCCACGCGCTGCTTGATCTGCGCCTCGGGCACCTTGCGGTTGCGCAGCGGAAAAGCCAGGTTCTCAGCCACCGTCATGGTGTCGTAGATCACGGGGAACTGGAACACCTGGGCGATGTTGCGCTCCTGGGGGCTCGCGCGGGTCACGTCGCGGCCGTCGAACAGCACCTTGCCATGCGAGGGTACGAGCAGGCCCGACATGATGTTGAGCATGGTGGTCTTGCCGCAGCCCGAGGGGCCCAGCAGCGCGTAGGCGCCACCGTCGTCGAACTCCATCTTCAAAGGCATCAGCGCGTAGTCGCTGTCCTGCTGCGGGTTGGGCTTGTACGAATGCGCCAGGTCCAGACTGATGCGTGCCATGTCAGCGGCCTCCTTGTGCCAGGTGCCGCGCAGGCGCCCAGACCAGCCGGCCATCGGCACCGAACACATAGACCTGCGCAGGGTCCAGGTGCAGGGTGACGGCCGCGCCCAATTCAAAGTAATGCACGCCGGTGAGCTGCGCCACCAGGTCGCCCCAGGGCGTGGACACGTGCACGAAGGTGTCTGAGCCCGAGATCTCGGCCAGCTCCACCACGCCGCTCACACCCACATCGCCGGGCCGGGCCTGCACACGCAGTGCACTGGCCCGCACGCCGACCGTGAGGCCATCGGCCGCCAAGCCTTGCTGCGGCAGCGGCACGGCGAACTCGGCACCGCCCTGCAGGCGCACGCCCTGGGCCGTGGCCGATGCGGCCATGAGGTTCATCGGCGGGTCGCTGAAGGCACGGGCCACGCGCAGCGAGTTGGGCGCGTGGAACACCTCCGCCGTGGGGCCGTACTGCAGCAGCTCGCCCTCGTCCAGCACGGCGGTGTAGCCGCCCAGCAGCAGGGCCTCGCCCGGCTCGGTGGTGGCGTAGACCACGGTGGACTGGCCGGCGGCGAACAGCTGGGTCAGCTCTTCGCGCAGCTCCTCGCGCAGCTTGTAGTCCAGGTTGACCAAGGGTTCGTCCAGCAGCATCAGCGGCGCGCCCTTGGCCAGGGCCCGCGCCAGCGCCACGCGCTGCTGCTGGCCGCCCGACAGCTCGGCCGGGTAACGGTCGAGGAACATGTCGATGTGCAGGCGGGTCGCGATTTCGCGCACCCGGGCGTCGATGTTCTTTTCGCCGCGCAGCTTGAGCGGCGAGGCGATGTTGGCCGCGACCTTCATCGACGGGTAGTTGATGAACTGCTGGTAGACCATGGCGACGTTGCGCTCGCGCACCGGGGTGCCGGTCACATCCACGCCATCGACCGTCACGCGGCCGGCGGTGGGTGTATCCAGCCCCGCCATGATGCGCATCAGGCTCGTCTTGCCCGCCTGGGTGGCGCCCAGCAGCACCGTGACGGCGCCGCTGTGCAGTGCCAGGCTCATGTCATGGAGCCAGGTCTGCGGTCCTACCTTCTTGCTGATGCTGTCCAGTGCCAGCTGCATCCCGCAACCTTTCTGTTGTTGTTGCCCGAAGGGCGTTTGTTCTGTGGAAACCCTGCGCTGCTACGCTGCCGGGCACCAGCCACAGCAAACCCTCTCGGTTTCGATTGCGTTCATTTTTGTTCTTTTGTGATCGTATTGAATCAAGGTTTACCCTTAACAGGTTCCTTTTTGTTCGATTTAAAGTACCCACACACTCTGACTGCCCCAACCGCGTGAATACGAACCCCCGACAACTGCTGCTCCTCGAAGAAGTCCGCGCGCGCAAGTCCGCCACCGTGGAACAACTGGCCGACACCCTGGGCGTGACGCTGCAGACCGTGCGCCGCGACGTGCAGCGCCTGGCCGAATCGGGGCTGCTGACGCGCTTTCATGGCGGCGTGCGCGTGCCCAGCTCCACCGTCGAGAACTTGGCCCACACCCAGCGCGAAACGCTGCACGCCGAAGGCAAGGCGCGCATCGCGCGCGCCGTGGCAAGCCAGGTGCCCAACGACTGCTCGCTGATCCTGAACATCGGCACCACCACCGAAGCCATCGCCAAGGCGCTGCTGCACCACCGCGGCCTGCGCGTGATCACCAACAACCTGAACGTGGCGGCTATCCTGAGCGGCAACCCCGAGTGCGAGGTCATCGTGGCCGGCGGCGTGGTGCGCACCCGCGACCGCGGCATCGTGGGTGAGGCGGCGGTGGACTTCATCCGCCAGTTCCGGGTGGACATCGCGCTCATCGGCATCTCGGGCGTGGAGCCCGATGGCTCGCTGCGCGACTTCGACTACCGCGAGGTGAAGGTGGCCCAGACCATCATTGCCCAGTCGCGCGAGGTGTGGCTGGCGGCCGACCAGAGCAAGTTCAACCGCCCGGCCATGGTGCAACTGGCCACGCTGAACCAGATCGACCGCCTGTTCACCGACGCGCCGCCACCGGAGCCGTTTCCAGCGCTGCTGCAGGATGCCGAAGTCCTGTGCACCGTTGCGGCATGACACCCCATACGCCCTCTCTTTCAACAACACACAACCGTTCACGCTGAGCCTGTCGAAGCGCTGCGCAAGGCTTCGGCAGGCTCCGCCCGAACGGTCTTCATGAGTTGAACGCAAGCCCCCACCACCCCTTTGCGGCAGTGCGCTGCTGACTTATCCTTGCCCGCCATGACCTACCTGCTCGCACTCGACCAAGGCACCTCCAGCTCCCGCAGCATCGTCTTCGACGAAGGCGGCCACATCGTGGCGCAGGCGCAGGTGGAGCTGCCGCAGATCTACCCGCAGCCCGGCTGGGTGGAGCATGACCCGCTGGAGATCTGGCGCACGCAGCTGGCCACCGCGCGGGACGCGCTGGCCAAGGCGGGCATTGCGGCCGACGCGGTGCGCGCCGTGGGCATTACCAACCAGCGCGAAACCACGGTGCTGTGGAACCGCAAGACGGGCAAGCCCGTGCACCACGCCATCGTGTGGCAGGACCGCCGCGCCGAGCCGGCCTGCGCGCAACTGCGCGAACAAGGCCACGCCGGCACCATCCAGGCCAAGACCGGGCTGCTCGTCGATGCGTACTTCTCGGGCACCAAGCTGCAGTGGCTGCTGGACAACGTGCCCGGCGCGCGCGACGCGGCCGAGCGCGGCGAGCTGGCCTTCGGCACGGTGGACAGCTGGCTGATCTGGCAGCTGACCCACGGCCAGGTGCATGTGACGGACGTGAGCAACGCCTCGCGCACCATGCTGTTCAACGTGCACACCAACCAGTGGGACGATGAGCTGCTGGCCCTGCTGCGGATCCCCAAATCCTTGATGCCGCAGGTGCAGCCGTCGAGCTCGCACTTCGGCGACATCGCGCCTGACCTGCTGGGCCACGGCATCCGCATCGGCGGCGTGGCGGGCGACCAGCAGAGCGCGCTGTTCGGCCAGGCCTGCTTCACGGCGGGCATGGCCAAGAACACCTACGGCACGGGCTGCTTCATGCTGATGCACACCGGCCACAAGTTCCAAACGAGCCAGAACGGCCTGCTCACCACCAGTGCAGCGCAGGCATCCGCAACGCCCGAGTTCGCGATGGAAGGCAGCGTCTTCGTCGGCGGCGCCGTGGTGCAGTGGTTGCGCGACGGCCTGCGCGCCATTCCGTCGAGCAGCGAGGTGCAGTCCCTGGCCGAGAGCGTTCCCGACTCGGGCGGCGTGATGATGGTGCCCGCCTTCACCGGCCTGGGCGCCCCGTACTGGAAGCCCGAGGCGCGCGGCACCATCACCGGCCTCACGCGCGGCACCACCATCGCCCACATCGCCCGCGCGGCGCTGGAGAGCATCGCCTACCAGAGCGCGGCCCTGCTGCAAGGCATGAGCCGCGACGCCACCGCGGCGGGCGGCGCGCCGGTGAGCGAGCTGCGGGTGGACGGCGGCGCGTGCGTGAACGACTTGCTGATGCAGTTCCAGGCCGACCTGCTGGGCATACCGGTGGTGCGCCCTGCCGTCATCGAGACCACGGCGCTCGGTGCCGCGTACCTCGCGGGCCTGTCCTGCGGCGTCTACAGCAGCACGGCAGAGCTGTCGAAGCTGTGGCGCGCGGACCGGCGCTTTGTGCCCACGCTGGGCAATGCGCGCGCGCAGGAGCTGATGGCGAAATGGGAGCACGCGGTGCGCCAGACGACCGCTGAATGAGCCCGGAACATCGCCCTGCGCAGCAATACTACAAAAACAATAGCAAACTATGAGACAGGGCAAGCGGTAGCGCCCCATTTGGCTAAAACCTGCAGTGTGCAGCTGGGCGGGCGCTACCATCATCGCCCCAGTTGTCGCCACCTTGCAGCCACCTTGCTACCACCATGAGCCTGAACACCGCCGCGTCCTCGCCCTCCTCTGCCCCCCTGCCCACCATCGCCTTCATCGGCGGCGGCAACATGGCCAGCGCCATCATCGGCGGGCTGATCCGCCAGGGCCACCCGGTCGGGCAGATCGAAGTGGTGGAGCCCTTCGAGCCCACGCGCGCAGCGCTGCTGCGGAACTACGGCCTGGCCGCGCAGCCTGCATCGGGCCCTGCCCTGCAGCGCGCCAGCATCGTGGTGTGGGCCGTCAAGCCGCAGACCTTCAAGGACGCCGCAGGCGAGGCCAAGGCCCACACGCAGAGTGCCCTGCACCTGAGCGTGGCCGCCGGCATCCGCTCGGACAGCATCGCCCAGTGGCTCTCCAGCGAGCGCATCGTGCGCACCATGCCCAACACGCCCGCGCTGGTGGGCAAGGGCATGAGCGCGCTGTACGCCCGCCCTGCCGTGGGCGCCGACGAGCGCGCCCAGGTCGAGGCCATCATGGCCTCGACCGGCGAGTTCCTGTGGGTGGACGACGAAAAGCAGCTCGACGCCGTCACCGCCCTGTCGGGCTCGGGCCCCGCCTACGTCTTCTACTTTTTGGAGGCCATGACCCGCGCCGGCACCGCCATGGGCCTGAGCGAAGCGCAGGCGCACCAGTTGGCCGTGGGCACCTTCGTCGGCGCGTCAGAGCTGGCGCGCCGCTCCGATGAGCCCCCGGCCGTGCTGCGCCAGCGCGTCACGTCCAAGGGCGGCACCACCTACGCGGCGCTGCAGTCGATGGAAGCGGCTGGCGTGGGCCCTGCGTTCGAGCGCGCGATGGAAGCCGCCCGCCAGCGCGCGGACGAGCTGGGCAACGAGTTCGGGGCAGCTGCCTGAGCAGCAGCTGCGCTGGTGTGTCCTGCGCTGGCAGCTATCAGTGGCTGAGCAGCGAGCGCACCAGGTAGCTGCCCGCGATGCCGGCAAACACCGTGGCGCCCAGCCAGTGGTTTACCCGGAAGGCCTTGAAGCAGCCCTCGCGGGTGCGGTGGCGGATCAGGCTCCAGTGCCAGGCCACCTGGGCGAGTGCGGCGGCAATTGCTACATAAAACATAGCGCCTAGCGCATACGGGACCAGCGCAAGGGCCCAAACGGCCAAGAAAATCAGGTAAAAAGCCACGATGGCGGGCACGTCCCAGCGGCCCAGGGTGATGGCCGATGTCTTGATGCCGATCTTCAGGTCGTCGTCGCGGTCGACCATGGCGTATTCGGTGTCGTAGGCCAGCACCCAGCACAGGTTGCCCAGCCACAGCCACCACGCCACGGCCGGCACGGTGCCCTGCACGGCGGCGAACGCGATCACGATGCCGAAGTTGAACGCAATGCCCAGCACCGCCTGGGGCATGGAGATGACGCGCTTGGTGAAGGGGTAGGCGATGGCCACCAGCAGCGCGGGCACCGACCAGGCAATGGCGGCCGCGTTGGTGGTGAGCACCAGGCCGAACGCCAGCAGCGCCAGCACGGCACCCAGGCCCAGGGCCTCCTTCACCGACACGGCGCCGGTGGTGACAGGGCGCTGCGCGGTGCGCTTGACGTGTTTGTCGAAGTCGCGGTCGGCCACATCGTTCACGCAACAGCCGGCGCTGCGCATGAGGATGGTGCCCAGCACGAAAACCGCCAGCAGGTGCCAGCCCGGGAAGCCGTCGGCCGCGATCCACAGCGCGCCCAGGGTGGGCCACAGGCACACCAGCCAGCCGGCGGGCCGGTCCCAGCGGATGAGGTCGAGGTACAGGGCGAAACGGCTGCGGGGGGCGGCGGTGGACATGTGAAAACAGACGACAAGCTGCGGGACAAACCTGCGAAGACCTGGCAAAGCCGGGGACGATCTGGAATAACCCGGGAGAACCTGGGGAACCCGAGCAAGACCCGGCGGCAACCGGCCAACGGCGGGGGGCCAAAGACCGGGCGGTTGGTGCCCCGGCCCGGCCGCCCGGCGCACGGGCTGTGCGAATGTAGCAGCCGGCTGGCGGCGCGCCCCCGGCATGCCCCGCAAGCCGGTGGCCACAAATTGGCCGCGCGGGGATGGCCCTCCCTGTAACAAGCGTCTCAAACCCGGTAAAGTCCCCGGGTCATCCCACCCTAAGGACCTGCCCCGCATGCCCAGATCCTCCAGTACCCAGGCCACCACCCGTTTTGCCATTCCCCGCACGCTGATGGCGGGTTTCGTCGTGGCGGCTTTGGCCACCCTGGTCATCGCCCTTGTGAATTTCCGCGCGTCCGAAACGCGGGGCGAAGCGGTGGCGGCGATGGATCGCACCACGCTGGCCATGCGCCAGCTCAACCTCTTCAGCTCCGCGCTCAAAGATGCCGAAACCGGCCAGCGCGGCTTTTTACTGACGGGTGAGGTGTCCTACCTGCAGCCCTACCAGCTGGCATTGACGTCGCTGGAGCGCCAGATGACGGCGCTCAAGGCCAGCACCAACGAAGAACCCATTCACCGGCGCCTGGTCACGCAGATCGATGACCTTACGCGCCAGAAGCTGCGCGAACTGAACGAGACCATCGAGCTGCACAAGGGCGGCAACCGGGACGCCGCCATGGCCCTGGTGCGCACCGACGCGGGCAAGAACCTGATGGACCGGGTGCGCGACCTCTCGTCCGACCTGTTCACCCTGCAAAGCCAGCAACTGGAAGCCCGCCGCCAGGCCTGGGTGGATGCCGCCACGATGTCGGCCTACTACTCGTGGGGCGGCTCGATCGTGCTGCTGGCGCTGATCTGCGCCTCGGCCGCCATGACCTCGCGGGAATACCGCTCCAAGTCCCGCCAGTCGTGGGTGTCCGCCGGCCTGACCGGCCTGGGCCAGCGCCTGCAGGGCGACCACCGGCTGGAAGACATCGGCAAGCTGGCCCTGGAGTACCTGGCCGGCTACCTCAAGGCCAACGTGGGCGCAGGCTACGTGGCCGAGCCCGGCGGCGGGTTCTCGCTGTTCGGCGGCTATGCGCTGCCGCGCGAGCGGCTCACCCAGACGCTGCTGGCCGACGAGGGCCTGGTGGGCGAGGCAGCGCGATCGCGCACCTTGCTGCATGTGCGCGACGTGCCTTCCACCCACCTGCTGGTGTCCTCCAGCACCGGCCAGTCGAGCCCCGCCGAGCTGCTGGTGGCCCCCGCGGTCGAAAACGGCAAGGTGTATGCCGTGATCGAGCTGGGCTTTTACCGCGCGCTGGACGATGCCGAGCGCAACCTGATGGAGCGCGCCTCCGAGATGCTGGCCATCGCCATCCGCTCCGGTGCGGACCGCACCCGGCTGGAAGCGCTGCTGGAGGAAACCCAGCGCCAGTCCGAGGAACTGCAGACGCAGCAGGAAGAGCTGCGCGTGAACAACGAAGAGCTGGAGCAGCAAAGCCGCATCCTGCAGGAGTCGCAGGCGCAGATGGAGGTGCAGCAGACCGAGCTGGAGCAGACCAACGCCCACCTGGAAGAGCAGACCCAGCAGCTGGAATACCAGCGCGAGCAGATGCTGCGCGCCCAGAGCGCCCTGACCGACAAGGCGCGCGAGCTGGAAACGGCCAGCCAGTACAAGAGCGAGTTCCTGGCCAACATGAGCCACGAGCTGCGCACCCCGCTGAACTCCACGCTCATCCTCGCCAAGCTGCTGGCCGACAACAAGCCCGGCAACCTCTCCGGCGACCAGGTCAAGTACGCCCAGACCATCTACTCCGCAGGCAACGACCTGCTGGCGCTGATCAACGACATCCTCGACCTGGCCAAGATCGAGGCCGGCCAGGCCACCGTGTCGGTCGAGCCCGTGCAGGTGGGCAAGGCGGTGCAGGCGCTGGTGGAGCCGCTGCGCCTGCTGGCCCAGGAAAAGGGCCTGGCGCTGTCGGCCACCGTGGCGGCCGACGTGCCCACGATGGAGACCGACCCGCTGCGCCTGGGCCAGGTGCTCAAGAACCTGCTGTCCAACGCGCTCAAGTTCACCGAAAAAGGCTCGATCACCCTGCAGGTCTCGCGCGGCACGGGCGACACGGTGGTGTTTGCGGTGCGGGACACCGGCATCGGCATCCCGGCGCACCAGCAGGAGTTGATCTTCGAAGCCTTCCGCCAGGCCGATGGCAGCACGCACCGCAAGTACGGCGGCACGGGGCTGGGCCTGTCGATCTCGCGCGACCTGGCGCAGCTGCTGGGCGGTGCGATCTCGGTGGAGAGCAGCGCGGGCGAAGGCAGCGTGTTCACATTGACACTGCCCGCGCGGCTGGCGGCGTTGCAGGCTGATCCTGCAGCGGTTTCAAATTCCCCGCACACAGCACAAACAGCACACACGGCCAACGCAGGCCACACCGCCCATGGGGCGACGCCGTCAGCGCTGGCGCCAGCCGCGCCCCAGCTGGCAGGCGTGGTGCAGGCACTGAGTTCGATCGCAGCGCCACCAGCGGCCCAGGCAGGCGGCAGCGCCACCGCGGTGGTGCCCCAGCGGGCCAGTGCCCGCAGCATCCTGGTGGTTGAAGACGACGAACGGTTTGCCAACATCCTGTGCGAGCTGGCCCGTGAAATGGACTTTGAAAGCCACATGGCTGCCAACGCGGCGGACGGGCTGGCCATGGCCGCGCAGCTCTTGCCCAGCGCCATCGTGCTCGATGTGAACCTGCCCGACTTCTCCGGCCTGGGCGTGCTCGACCAGCTCAAGCGCAACCCCGCCACGCGGCACATCCCTGTGCACGTGGTTTCGGTGGCGGACTATTCACAAGAGGCCATGGGCCGTGGCGCCGTGGGCTACGCGCTTAAGCCCGTCAAGCGCGAAGAGCTGGTGCAGGCTCTGCAGCGCCTGGAGGCCAAGTTCACCCAGAACCTGCGCCGCGTGCTGGTGGTGGAAGACGACGAGCGCCAGCGCGAGAGCGTGCGCCACCTGCTCAGCCGCGACGACGTGGAGATCGTCTGCGCCGGCACTGCCGGCGTGGCGCTGGACCACCTGCGCGGCTCCACCTTCGACTGCATGGTGATGGACCTGAACCTGCCCGACCTGACCGGCTTCGAGCTGCTGCAGCAGATGACCGAGCAGGACGGCGTGTCGTTTCCGCCCGTCATCGTCTACACCGGCCGCGCACTGTCGCGCGACGAAGAGCAGCAGCTGCGGCGCTTCTCCAAATCCATCATCGTCAAGGACGCCCGCTCGCCGGAGCGCCTGCTGGACGAGGTCACGCTGTTCCTGCACCAGGTGGAGTCGGAGCTGTCGGTCGAGCACCGCCAGATGCTGCAGTCCGCGCGCAGCCGCGAGACGGCGCTGGAAGGCCGCAATGTGCTGGTGGTGGAAGACGACGTGCGCAACGTGTTCGCGCTCTCGAGCATCCTGGAGCCCACGGGCATCAAGCTGCAGATCGCCCGCAACGGCATCGAGGCACTGGAGGCGCTGGAACGCGCCGACGCCAGCGGCCCTGCGGTGGACCTGGTGCTGATGGACATCATGATGCCGGAGATGGACGGCTACACCGCCATGCGCGAGATCCGCAACCGCCCCGCGTGGCGCCGCCTGCCCATCATCGCGCTGACCGCCAAGGCCATGAAGGACGATCAGGAAAAGTGCCTGGCCGCCGGTGCCAACGACTACATCGCCAAGCCGCTGGATGTGGAAAAACTCCTGTCGCTCGTGCGCGTCTGGATGCCCAAGTAACCTACCCAGCGAGCACCCCAGCCCGGCCCATGTCCCTCTTGAAGAAAGCGAAGACCGCAGACATCGAGCAGCACCTGCTGATCGATGCGATCTACCACCGCTACCACTACGACTTCCGGGGGTACTCGCCGGCATCGCTCAAGCGACGGCTGACCACGGCGCTGATCGAGTTCCAGTGCAAGACCCTGTCGCAGCTGCAGGACCGCGTGCTGCACGAGCCCCACGTGTTCCCGGCGCTGCTGGAGTACCTCACCGTGCAGGTGAGCGACATGTTCCGCGACCCCACGTACTTCCGCTCGCTGCGCGAAGAAGTGGTGCCGCTGCTGCGCACCTACCCTTCGCTCAAGGTCTGGGTGGCCGGCTGCAGCGCGGGTGAAGAGGTGTACTCGCTGGCCATCCTGCTGCAGGAAGAAGGCCTGCTGGACCGCACGCTGATCTACGCCACCGACATCAACCCCCACGCGCTGCGCCTGGCCGAGTCCGGCGTGTTCGACCTCGCGCGTGTGGCGGCGTTCACCGAGAACCACGCCCGCTCGGGCGCGCGCAGCTCGCTGTCGGACTACTACACCGCGCGCTATGGCCGCGTGGTGTTCGACAAGTCGCTGCGCGAACATGTGGTGTTCTCGGACCACAGCCTGGCCACCGACAGCGTGTTCGCCGAGGTGCACCTGGTGTCCTGCCGCAATGTGCTGATTTACTTTGAGCGCGACCTGCAAAACCGCGCGCTCGGGCTGTTCCGCGAGGCCTTGTGCCACCGGGGCTTTCTGGGCCTGGGCTCCAAGGAGTCGCTGCGCTTTTCGGCCGAGGCCCCGGCGTTCGACGACTTCGTGCTGGAAGACCGCATCTACCGCAAGAAGGCCGGCCTGTGAACGCTGAAGCCATGTCTGCGGCCACCGCCCCCGGCACCTCGTCCTCATCCGCGTCGGGTTCCTCGTTCGCGTACGAGGCCATCGTGGTGGGCGGCTCCTCGGGCGGAGTGGAGGCCCTCGTGGCCCTGCTGCCCGCCCTGCCGGCCACGCTGCAGGCCGCCATGGTGGTGGTGCTGCACCTGCCGCGCGACCGGCGCAGCCTGCTGGCGGACATCTTCCGCCAACGGTGCGCCCTGCCGATGCAGGAGGCCGGGGACAAGGACCGGATCGAGGCCGGCACGGTGTACTTTGCGCCGCCGGACTACCATCTGCTGGTGGATGACGGGCCGCGCCTGTCGCTGTCGGTGGATGCACCGGTGCACTTCTCGCGGCCTTCCATCGATGTGCTGTTCGAATCCGCCGCCGACCTGTACGGCCCGCGCCTGGTGGGCATTCTGCTGTCAGGCGCCAACGAAGACGGGGCGCAGGGCCTGGCGGCCATCCGCTCGGCCGGGGGCCTGGCCATCGTGCAGGACCCTGCCAGCGCTCCCATGCCGACGATGCCGCTGGCCGCACTGGCCCGCACGCCCGTAGACCACACCCTGCCCCCTGCGGGCATTGCAGCATTGCTTGCGCAACTGCACCAACAAAGCCTGCTGTGACGATGATGTACCCCGACCGCCCGATGAACGACCTGACATCACCGCCCCAGCCCCCGCCTGCCGAGCGCATCAAGTGCCTGTTGGTCGACGACGTGCAGGAAAACCTGATCGCGCTCGAAGCCCTGCTGCAGCAGCGCGAAGGCATCGAAATCCTGAAGGCCCAGTCGGGCCCCGAGGCGCTGGAGCTGCTGCTCAGCCACAGCGATGTGGCCCTGGCGCTGCTGGACGTGCAGATGCCGGAGATGAACGGGTTCGAGCTGGCCGAACTGATGCGCGGCAGCGAGCGCACGCGGCACATTCCGCTGATCTTCATGACCGCCGGTTCACGCGAGCAGAACTGGCAGTTCCGGGGCTACGAAAGCGGGGCGGTGGACTTCTTGTACAAGCCGATCGACCCGCACATGCTGGCCACCAAGGCCCAGGTGTTCTTCGAGCTGCACCGCCGCAAGCAGGCGCTGGCCCACGAGCTGCACGAACGCACGCAGGCGCTGCGCATCAACGAGATGTTCATGGCCGTTCTGAGCCATGACCTGCGCACGCCCCTGATGTCGATCACGGCGGCAGCCACCGTGCTCAAGCGCCAGCCCGACGCGGACAAGATCGACGCGATGGCGGACCGTTTGCTCAGCAGCAGCCAGCGCATGAGCCGCATGATCGAGGACCTGCTCGATGTCACGCGCATCCGGCAAGCGGGTGGTCTGGGGCTACAGCCGGGCCCCACCGACATGCAGGCGCTGGTCCAGCGCATCCTGGCCGAAATCCAGGCCAGCTACCCGGAACGCCGCATCGACTCCACGCTGCAGGGGGACCTGGCGGGCACCTGGGACGGCGAGCGGCTGTGCCAGGTGGTGACCAACCTGGTGGGCAATGCCGTACACCACGGCACCGAGACCGAGCCGGTGCGGGTGCTGCTGGATGGCCTCCGTGCCGACACGCTGGTGCTGCAGGTGTCCAACGGCGGCACGATTGCGCCCGACCTGCTGCCCCACCTGTTCGACCCATTCCGTGGCCGCGAACGTGCGCCTGGACGGCAGCAGGGCCTGGGGCTGGGCTTGTTCATCGCAAACCAGATCGTTCTGGCGCATGGCGGGAGCATCGAGGTGTCGTCGCAGCAGGGCGTCACGCACTTCCGGGTCGAGCTGCCACGTGCGGCCCCGTGCCCTGTGAGGGATCGGCGGGCCTGAAGCGAGGCACGCTTGAGTCGCTAGCTGCTGGTTGGTAGCTTGCTGGTGGGTAGCCGCTGGGGGTAGGTGGCGGCCGCCAGTCGCCAGTCGCTTTGCGCCTCGGCACTACCGCCAGAGGCGATGGCTCCGAACGCGAGTCCGTATCAGGCGGCGGTGCCGTGAACCGCGGCGCGGATCGAGCCCAGCAGGCTCTCCAGGTCTTCCAGCTCGAAGGGCTTGAGCAGCGTGCGCACATTGGGGCCCCACGCCGAGGCGTAGTCGCCCAGCTCGTAGCCGGTGCACAGCACCACCCAGCGCTGCGGGTCCACGGCCAGCACCTTGCGGGCCAGGTCCGTGCCCGACATGCCGGGCAGGCTCACGTCCGAGACGAGCAGGTCGAACGGATCGTCGGCGTCCAGGACCAGCGCTTCCTCGGCCGTGGCGCACGAGGTCACTGTCTGGCCGTCGCCTTCCATCAGCATGCCGATGGTTTCGCGCAGCTCGGGGTTGTCTTCAACGTACAGAATTCGCATAGATCACCGGTTGGTCAAGCCGCCATGCCACCGCCACGGGGGCAGCACGACCAAAACTCGCATCATCCGTACAACTGCTCACACATGTTGTAGGACAAAACGCACTTTGACGGGCCTGGGCACCGGTACGGCCCTGGGGCCGCTCTCCGGTGAGCGCCTGCAATCACTCTTCCAGCAGCGAACGGAGCATCCACGCCGTCTGCTCGTGCACGGTAAGGCGCTGGGTCAGCAGGTCGGCCGTGGGCTCGTCGCTGGCCTTGTCGGCCACCGGGAACAGGCTGCGGGCCGTGCGAGCCACGGCTTCGTGGCCTTCGACCAGCACACGCACCATGTCGAGCGCCTTCGGGGGCTGGCTGGGCGCGTCGGGCACGGTGGCCAGCTTGCCGAATTCGGCGTACGAGCCGGGAGCGATGTGGCCTAGCGAGCGGATGCGCTCGGCAATCGGGTCCACCGCGTTCCACAGCTCGGTGTACTGCGCCATGAACATGGTGTGCAGCGTGTTGAACATGGGGCCCGTCACGTTCCAGTGGAAGTTGTGCGTGGTCAGGTACAGCGTGTAGGTATCGGCCAGCAGGCGCGACAGGCCCTGGGCGATGGCAGCGCGGTCCTTGTCGCTGATGCCGATGTTGATGCGGGGGGCGGTGGTGGAGACGGCGGGGGAGATGGTGGTCTTGGGGGCCTTGGCCATGGGGAGCTCCTTCGTTGGATGAGGGTCAATCGATGGAATCCGCCGTGCGCTGCGGCCCCGGTGGGCCCGGAGCTGCAGCGCACGGCGGCTGACGGATCACTTTAGCGCAGGCGTCAAAGCCATCACTGCATCTGGCTCAAATTCCCGATGCGCACGAGCATCTCGGTGAACATCTGCATGTCCGCGTCCATGTCCACCACTTCCTTGAACTCCTTGGCGTTGTGCGCCGTGTACTTCTTGCCGGGCATGGCGGGGCCGAAGTTGATGGCGTTGGGCATGAGCTTGGCCGTGGTGCTGCCGGCCGTGGGCACGGGCTTGGCTTCGAGGCCCGTGGTGTCGCCGAAGGTGTTGAGCAACGTGGAGAGCCAGGCGCCCTTGGGGTCGCGGGCCATCCAGTTGCCCTGTTGGTGGTCCACCTCCACCGCCACGCCGGCCTGGGTGCCCCAGGCCTTGATCCTGGCCGAGGTGGCCTGCGAGAGCGCCTCGGGCGTGCTGCCGCGGGGCATGCGCACGTTCACGAGCACATCGACCTGGCCATCCTTCTCGCGCACGAGGTTGGGCGACATGGTCAGCGGGCCCATGAAGTCGTCGGCATACGCCAGGCCCAGCGTGCGGCCCAGGTAGTCGGTGCCATACAGGTCGGTGAGGTAGCGCACGGCCT
Source organism: Acidovorax sp. LjRoot194 (assembly GCF_964253015.1). NCBI lineage: Bacteria > Pseudomonadati > Pseudomonadota > Betaproteobacteria > Burkholderiales > Comamonadaceae > Acidovorax > Acidovorax sp. LjRoot194. The sequence goes on from NZ_CAXUQB020000001.1 coordinate 5,291,937, forward strand.
GCGCGTAACCGTTGGGGGCCAGCGCGACGCCGGACTCCTTGAGGAACAGCGCCAGGCGCGGCAGCGGGTTCACGCCTTCTTCAGGGCGCGAGCCGTGGGCCGATGCGCCGGTCACCTTCACCTGCACGGCGGCGCCGTCCTGCGTGACGTCGATGCTGAAGGGGCCACCCTGCGGCTTGTACTTCTCGACGAACGCAGCCTTGGCAGCGTTCAGGCGCGCCGCCACGTCGGCGGTGTTGCCGCCTTGCAGCCTGGCCGTGGCGGTCTGCGGCACGGCATTGGTCGATGCGGCCCCTGCCATGGCGGTGATGGCGGTGGCACCGGCGCCGGCCGCCGGCCCCAGCGCGAACGAGGCGCGCAGCGCGCCGGAGCCCTTTTCGGCCACCACGGCGGGGTACTTGCTGTCCAGCACGATGTTGTACTCGGGCAGCGCGGTCTTGGCGCGGTAGTACTTCATCGCGTCGCCACCGGTCTCTTCGGTCGTCTCGATCATGAGGCGGATGGTGCGCGACAGCGGCAGGCCGCTTTCCTTCACGGCCTTCATGGCGTACAGCACGGCAGCGATGGAGCCCTTGTCGTCGATGGAGCCGCGGCCGTACAGGTTGCCGCCCACGCGGGTGAGCTTGAAGGGGTCCAGGCGCGTGCCGTCGTCCAGCACCCATTCGTCGGCCACCACGGGCACCACGTCGGCGTGGGTGAGGATGCCGAACTCCTCACTGCTGCTGCCGGGCAGCTTCACCTCGAAGATGCGGTTGTCCACGTTGCGGTACACCAGGCCGAAGTCGCGGGCCATGCCCTCGACCAGCGCGCCGAAGGCGATGATGTTCTTGTCCTCGTGCGGCGGCACCTTGTCGGCGCGCACCGTGGGGATGGCCACCATCTTCGCCGTGGCGTCGATCACCGCGGCCTGGTTGTGCAGGCGGTTGTACAGGCCCAGCAGCCGGCTGATGTTGACCAGGTCATCGCCCGCCAGCGGCTGTTTGGCCGCATAGGCCGCCACGCTGGCGCGCAGCAGCGCGTTCTCGCGCGCGGCCTGGGCCAGGAACTCGGTGAAGCTGCCTTGCGCTGCAGCGGGCAGCACGGCCACCAGGCGGTCCATGTCGGCCTTCTTGACCGTACCCGCCGAGGGTGCGTTGGTGGGCATGCTGGTGCACGCGGCCAGGCCCACGGCCAGGCTGGCGGCCATCAGAATCTTCTTCATTGCTTGTTTTCCTTGGGTTGTGGAGTGCGCACGGCGCCTGCGGGCCGCCTGTCGCTCGGCCTGCAGTCCGGGCAGCGCGTTGTCGCCGCCCGTGGCGGGCCCCTGAAAGACTGCACGCCATGCGGGGCGAAAGTGTAGCCCTTGCCGCCCTGCTCAGGCGGCGATCGAAACAGCCGTCGAAGCGATGTTCAGGACAGCCGCTTGACGCCCGGCAACTCGCACGCGTACACCGCGTTGCGCAGCGCGGCAATCGCCTCGTAGCGGGTAAAGCTGCGCCGCCAGGCCAGCACCACGCGGCGCATGGGCGGCGGGCCGCCGTCCTCCTCGCGGATGGGCAGGTAGCGCACGTAGGTTTCGTCGCTCTTGCGGCGGCGCGACACCGTGAGCAGCGCATCGCGCGGCACCGACAGGCGCGGCACCAGCGTCACGCCCATGCCGGCCGCCACCATGTGCTTGATGGTCTCGAGCGACGAGCCTTCGAACGACTTGCGGATGCCCTCGGCATTGCTGGAAAAGCGCGCGAACTCGGGGCACACCTCGAGCACGTGGTCGCGAAAGCAGTGGCCCGAGCCCAGCAGCAGCATGGTCTCGCTTTTAAGTTCTGCCGCGGTGATGGACTTCTTGCCCGCCAGCGGGTGCGAGCTGGGCACGGCCGCCATGAAGGGTTCGTCGTACAGCGGCGCCATCGCCAGGCCCGTGTCCGGGAAGGGCTCGGCCAGGATGGCGCAGTCGATCTCGCCGGTGCGCAGCATCTCCAGCAGCTTGACGGTGAAGTTCTCCTGCAGCATGAGCGGCATCTGGGGCGAGCGGCCGATGGCCTGGCGCACCAGGTCGGGCAGCAGGTAGGGCCCGATGGTGTAGATCACGCCCAGGGTCAGCGGGCCCGCCAGCGGGTCCTTGCCGCGCTTGGCGATCTCCTTGATGGCCGCGGCCTGCTCCAGCACGCTCTGCGCCTGCCGAACGATCTCCTCGCCCAGCGGCGTGACCGACACCTCGCCCGCGCTGCGCTCGAAGAGCTTCACATCGAGCTCTTCCTCCAGCTTCTTGATCGCCACCGACAGGGTGGGCTGCGAGACATAGCAGGCATCGGCCGCATGGCCAAAGTGCTTCTCGCGCGCCACGGCGACGATGTATTTGAGTTCGGTCAGGGTCATGGTCTGTTCCTGGGCTGGGGGTGAATGGCAGTCCCCTGCCCGTGGCGGCTTCGGGGGAATGCCATCTTCATGCCTTCAGATAGTCCGATTTTCCACCCAACCAGCGCGCCACGTGTTTCGCCGCCAGGTCCGGGTAGCGGTCCAGCATGACCGGCGCCAGCTCGCGGGCCCAGTCGAGCAGCACGGTGTCGGTGGCCAGGTCGGCAAAGCGCAGCAGCGCGTCGCCCGACTGGCGCGCGCCCAGGAACTCGCCGGGGCCGCGGATCTCCAGGTCGCGGCGGGCGATCTCGAAGCCGTCGTTGGTCTCGGCCATGGCGCGCAGGCGTTCCTTGGCGGTCTCGCCCACGCGGCCGCTGTCGTTGGTGGCATACAGCAGCACGCAGGCCGACGCCGCAGAGCCGCGGCCCACGCGGCCGCGCAGCTGGTGCAGTTGCGACAGGCCGAAACGCTCGGCATGCTCGATGACCATGAGCGAGGCATTGGGCACGTCCACCCCCACCTCGATCACGGTGGTGCTGACCAGCACGCCCATCTGGCCGCTGGTGAACAGCGCCATCACCGCCTTCTTCTCGGCGGTGGGCATGCGCGAGTGCAGCAGGCCCACCATGCAGCCTGGCAAGGCTTCGCTCAGGTCGGCGTGCGTGGCCGTGGCGTTACTCAGGTCCAGCGCCTCGCTTTCCTCGATCAGCGGGCACACCCAGTACACCTGCCGGCCGGCCTGCACCTGGGCGCCGATGCGCTCGATGACCTCGTCCTTGCGGCTGTCGGCGATCAGCTTGGTGACGATGGGCGTGCGGCCCGGAGGCAGCTCGTCGATCACCGAGACGTCGAGGTCGGCGTAGTAGCTCATGGCCAGCGTGCGCGGGATGGGCGTGGCGCTCATCATCAGCATGTGCGGCTCCATGCCGTGCTCGGCCAGCTTTTGCCGCAGCGCCAGCCGCTGCGCGACGCCAAAGCGGTGCTGCTCGTCGATGATGGCCAGCGCCAGGTTCTTGAACCGCACCTGATCCTGGATCACGGCGTGGGTGCCCACCACCAGCGCGGCCTCGCCGCTCTCGACCAGCGCGAGCATGGCGGTGCGGTCCTTCTTCTTTTGCCCGCCCACCAGCCAGGCCACCTTGCGGCCGCGCGCGGCCAGCAGCGGTTCGAGCCAGCCGATCATCTTGGCGAAATGCTGCTCGGCCAGGATTTCGGTGGGCGCCATCAGCGCGCACTGCCAGCCCGCGTCCATGGCAAGGCACGCGGCCAGGGCGGAGACCACGGTCTTGCCCGAGCCCACGTCGCCCTGCAGCAGCCGGTGCATGGGCACCTGGCGCGCCAGGTCGGCCGCGATTTCCTCGCCCACGCGGCGCTGCGCGGCGGTCAGGCTGAAGGGCAGCACGGCCATCAGTTGCTCGTGCAGCGGCAACGCACCATCGGTGGGCCGACGCACGTGCAGCACGGGCGCACGCAGCATGTCCCGCGCGCGGCGCGATTGCTGCTGCGACAGCTGCTGGGCCAGCAGCTCCTCCACCTTGAGCCGCTGCCAAGCCGGGTGGCTGTGGTCTTCCAGCGTGGACATCGCCACGTCCGGCGTGGGGTGATGCAAAAAAGTGAGCGCCTCGCGCAGGCTGAACAAGCGCGGGAGGCCATTTTGGCTATTGAACCGCGCATACGGCGGCTCGGTGCCAGGGGGCAGCGTGTCCGACAGGTCCACCCGGGCCAGCGCACCGACCACCGCGCGGCGCAGGTAGGGCTGCGGCAGGCCGGCCGTGGTGGGGTAGACGGGCGTGAGCGCGGCGGGCAGCTCGCCGCCCGCCAGGCGAAACGCCGGGTGCAGCATCTGCCGGCCCCAGAAGCCGCCCTTGACCTCGCCGCGGATGCGCAGGCGCGCGCCCACCGACAGTGTCTTCTGGTGCGAGGGGTAGAAGCTGAAGAAGCGCAGTTCGCAGGTGCCGGTGTCGTCCTCGACCTGCACCAGCAGCTGGCGGCGCGGCCGCAGCTGCACCTCGCTGGCGATCACGGTGGCTTCGACCTGCACCATCTGGCCGTCGCGCGCGTTGGCCAGCGGGGTGATGCGGGTCTCGTCCTCGTAGCGCAGGGGCAGGTGCAGCGCCAGGTCGATATCGCGCTGGAGGCCCAGCTTGTGCATCGCCTTCTGCGCCACCGACGCGCCGCCTTTGGCCGCGCCAGCAGGCGCTGCCGCGGCTTTGGGGCTCAAGGGAACGCGGGGGGCAGCGGCAGGCATGGAGCGGGGTGGTGCGAACGAAGCAATCGAATCAAAAAGGCTACCACGGTTACCGTGGCCAGCGCCTGAAGGCGGGCGTCTTTTCCCCGGTGCCGGGCCGCCAGGCCCGCTCGGGCGCATCGCGCTCCGGCACGGCCCGTGGCGCGTGGTGCGCAAGGCCGCGTGGGACAATCGCACCCTTTCTTCCCCTGACCTCCGCCTTTCTTGGCACGGGCCCGTCCGGCCCTCAAGCACCATGACCGACATCGACCCCGGCGCGCCGCGCGCCTACACCCTCAGCGACTTCGACTTCTCGCTGCCCCCCGAACTCATCGCCCAGCACCCCGCCGCAGAGCGCAGCGCATCGCGCCTGCTCGACGGCCGCGCCATCGAGCCTGCCGACCGCATCTTCCGCGACCTGCCCGGCCTGCTGCGCGCAGGCGACCTGCTGGTGTTCAACGACACGCGCGTGGTCAAGGCGCGCATCTTTGGCGAGAAGGCCAGCGGCGGCAAGCTGGAGCTGTTGATAGAGCGCGTGCTGCCCGCCGAAGCCGACAACCCGGGGAATGAAGTCGTCGCCCACATGAAGGTCAGCAAGAAGCCCCTGCCCGGCAGCACCGTGCACATGGCCGGCGGGCGCCACGGCGGCGGCTTCGACGCCACGCTGCTGTCGCGCTGGCCCCATGAGGACGGCCCGCTGTTCCGCTTTGCGCTGCAGGGCCCTGCGGGCGAATCGCCCTGGGAGCTGATGGAGCGCCACGGCCACCTGCCGCTGCCGCCCTACATCGAGCGCCAGCAGAACGCCGACCACGACCCCGACGAAGCCGAGGACACCCAGCGCTACCAGACCGTGTTCGCCCGCAACCCCGGCGCCGTGGCCGCGCCCACGGCCGCGCTGCACTTCGACGACGGCGTGCTGGACGACCTGGCGGCGCGCGGCATCGAGCGCGCCAGCGTCACGCTGCACGTGGGCGCCGGCACCTTCCAGCCGGTGAAGACCGAGAACCTGGCCGAGCACCAGATGCACAGCGAGTGGTACGAGGTGCCGCACGCCACGCTGGCCGCGCTGGAGCGCTGCCGCCAGCGCGGCGGCCGCGTGGTGGCGGTGGGCACGACCACGGTGCGCACGCTCGAATCGTGGGCCCGCTCGGGCCAGGCGTCGGGCGACACCAGCATCTTCATCACGCCGGGGTTTGCCTTTCAGGTGGTGGACGTGCTGATCACCAACTTCCACCTGCCCAAGAGCACGCTGATGATGCTGGTGAGCGCCTTTGCCGGCTACGCGCATGTGATGGGCCTGTACCGCCACGCCATCGCACAGAAGTACCGCTTCTTCAGCTACGGCGACGCGATGCTGCTGGAGCGCACGCCCGCGCGCTGACCGGCGATGCGGCCCCCGGCAATCGGCGGGGTCAAGGGCAGTTGCTGACGGGCGCCACGCGCGGTGCGGCGCCCACATCGGGCAGGCGATTGGCCGACGGCAGCCGCACGCAGTAGGTGCCCGCCGGGCCCTCCACCTGCGTGACGCGGGAGCCATCGCCACCGCGCCACTCGCGGGTCGACATCGCCGCACCCAAGGGCCTGTCCGCAGGGGCGCCGTCTCCCACTGCCAGTTGCGCTGCCGGTACGGCACCGTGGCGGCGCTGCCATTCGCGCTCCTGGCGGTCGGCACGGCCCACGGCGTCGGGGCTCCAGCGCAGCGGGGCATTGGTCATCCGGCTGTCGGACGCTGGTGGCTGGGGCGCTGGAGCCGCAGCAGTCCCGGCCTGCGGAGGTGGCATTGGCACGACAGATGCTCGGGCACCGAGGACCGTGCCGGTCACTGCGTCGGGCGCCGCGTTGGCAAGGGCATTGGCGGGCGCGCCTGCGCTGCGCAAACGCTCTGCCGCGCGCACCGGGCGGGCTTCAGATGCAGATGCAGATGCGGAAACCTTGGGGAGAGCCTGTGCACGCTCCATGTCACGCCGCGCTGCAGGGGGCGGCAGCACGTCGGCCTGCGTGATCCACTGCACCTCCATCGCCTGTCGCGGCGAATGCGATGGCGATGGGAGAACATGCCTTTGCTGCAGATTCCAGGCGGTCAGCACGACACCGTGCAGCAGCACGGCGGCCAGCACGGCCACAGCCACGCGCCGGCGCCGGCTGACGGCAGCGGCACCCCAGCCCCACCGGCGCACTTACACGCCTTCTTGCGCCGCGCCGTCCTGGGCGCCATCGCCGCCGCTGTCCACCCACGCCAGCAGGTCGCCGGGCTGGCACTGCAGGTACCCGCAGATGGCCGAGAGCGTCTCGAAGCGCACGCCCTTGACCTTGCCGCTCTTGAGCAAGGACAGGTTCGCCTCGGTGATGCCCACATGGGCCGCCAGGTCGCGCGACTTGACCTTGCGGCGCACGAGCATCTCATCCAGGGTGACAACAATCGTCATGGTGTGGCAGTCGCTTTCGGGGCCTGTTTTTCAGACGAACGCATCGGATTCGGCCTTCAGGCGGCTGCCCTCGGCAAGCACGTGGGCCAGCAGCAGCATCATCAGCCCGACCACCACCACACTCATCTCGAACGAGCTCACGCCCAGCACGACCATACCGCCCTTTTGCCCCGACGCGAGCCACGACAGCAGCGCCGAGACGCCGACCTGGTAGACCAGCGACGCCACGAACATCGCCAGAAAGCCACAGCCCACGCCCCGAAACCCGCGCACGACCTCCGGCCCGAACACCTCGCCACGCAAGAAGGCGCGGCAGATGCGGTGCACGCACAGCACGGTGTACAGCAGAGCCAAGCCAGGTATGCACTCCAGCGCCACGCCCAGCCAGCGCCAGCCGGTGTCCATCGTTGCCGGCGCGACCAGGCCCGCCACCATGGCCTGCGCGGGCACCACGGTCACGGGCAGCCAGCGCCCCCAATCCATCGCATGCCCGATGGCAGCCCAGCGCGCCAACGACAGCCCGATGGACACCAACGCACAGGCCCAACTGGCTAGGAGCAGTCCCCAGGCCAGCCGCCGAAAGGCAGCGGTGTGAACCGGCGAACGCTGGGAGGCAATGGAATGGAGCATTTCGGCACCTGAATTTTTCCGTAAAACAATAATAATATACCGTTTTACAGCAATTTTATACAGCCATGCCATTGCCCAGTCCATTCACCCACCAACACGGTGAGCTTGCGCCCGCAGCACCTCCTCACCGCGCCGTGCCCGCGCTTTCCGGCACAGGCCGTGCGCCGCGGGATACCGCCTTGCTGTTGGCTGTGTGCGCCGCCCTGGTCGCCGCCTTGTTGACCGCGTGCGGCAGCGTGCCGGTGTCGTCGCTGTGGAAGCTGCGCAAGCTGCAGCTGGAGACTGTGGACCCGGCGGCGCTGCGCGCGGCCGTGGTGCACAGCCCGAACCTGCGGCTGCACGGTCAGTCGCTGGTGCTGTCGGTGGGCGTGTCGCGCAAGGTGCGCCTGCCCGGTGGCCGCGACACGGTGGAACGCCTGGAAGAAAAGCTGCCGCTGCAGGAGCTGCGCAGCACCGCGGAACGCAGCCCGCTGGCGCCGTACGAGTCCATCCATACCGTGGTGCAGGTCTGGCGCATCGAGCCTGCCGCCCTGCCGCGCCTGCAGGCGCTGCGCGACAAGGCGCTGGCCTGGAAGGCCACCGACGACGGGCCGCGGGAACTGAGCCTGGGCCTGGAGCTGGCCGGCTGCCAGAAAAACGGCCTGAGGAACCAGGTGGTGAGCACCCTGATGCGCTTCACCGACCCGGGCGAATACATCCCCCTCGTGCGCAAAATTGACGTGGCCGAGACCATGCCGGCGGCCGAGCTGCAAAGGCGGTTTCCGGACTGCGCGGCGGGCTGACCCGCGTGCGGCGGCCGTGGGCGTCCTGCGCCGCCGCCAACGCGCCAGGACCGGTCAGAAAGCGACCGCGTGCCCGTCCTTGCGCGGGTCGGACCCGGCGATGTAGTGCCCGCCCTCGCGCAGCACCAGCTGCGCACCGCCGAAGGCGAACACGCCGTTGCCCTCTTCCACCGTGACCTCATGGCCCCGCGCACGCAGCGCCGCCACCACGGCGGGGTCGAACGCGGGCTCCACGGCCACGCCCTTGCCGCCCGTCACGCGCCAGCGTGGCGCGTCGGCGGCGGCCTGCGGGTTCTGGCCGTAGCGCAGCACGCGCAGCGCCATCTGGGTGTGGCCCTGGCTCTGCATGGGGCCGCCCATCACGCCGAAGGCCATCTGTGGCGTGCCATCCGCATGCATCGCAAACGCCGGGATGATGGTGTGCGAGGGGCGCTTGCGCGGGCCCACTTCGTTGGCGTGGCCGGGCCTGAGGTTGAAGCCGTGGCCCCGGTTCTGCAGGCTGATGCCCGTGCCGGGCACCACCACGCCCGAGCCGAAGCCCATGTAGTTGGACTGGATGAACGAGACCATCATGCCGGACGCATCGGCCGCGGCCAGGTACACCGTGCCGCCCGGACGCGGCGCGCCGTGGCCGGGGTCGCCCGCGCGCTCGGGGTCGATGAGCGCTGCGCGGCTGCGCAGGTAGTCGGCCTGCAGCAGGTCGCGGGGAGTGACCGGCATCGCGTCGATGTCGGCGTTGTACTGGTCCAGGTCGGCCAGCGCGAGCTTCATGGCCTCGATGCTGGCGTGCACGGTCTCCACGCTGTCGAGCGGATGCTTGCCGACACCGTGCGCGTCGAGCATGCCGAGCGCCATCAGCGCGGCAATGCCCTGGCCGTTGGGCGGGATCTCGTGGATCACCGATTTTCCGAAGCGCTGCTCGATGGTGCCCACCCAGTCGGCCTGGTGCGAGGCCAGGTCTTCGAGCGTCATCGCGCCGCCGTGGGCCTGCGCATGGGCCACCATGCGCTCGGCGATGACGCCGCGGTAGAAGGCCTCGCCCTGCGTCTCGGCGATCAGCTCCAGCGTGCGGGCATGGGCCTCGCTGCGGAAGATCTCGCCCGCCTGCGGCGCACGGCCACCCGGCAGAAAGCATTCGGCAAAACCGGGCTGCGCACCCAGCTTGGCACCGCCCAGCGCCCACAGGCGGGCGATGGTGGGCGACACCGGAAAACCATGGCGCGCGTAGTCGATGGCGGGTTGCGCCAGCTGTGCGAAGGGCAGCTTGCCCAGGCGTTTGGACAGTGCCACCCAGGCCGAGACGGCGCCCGGCACGGTCACCGCATTCCACCCCGTCTCGGGGATGCCGCCCAGCTTCTCAAAATACTCCGGCGACCACGCGGCGGGCGAGCGGCCGGAGGCATTGAGGCCGTGCAGTTCCTTGCCGTCCCACACGATGGCAAAGCCGTCGCTGCCGATGCCGCAACCCGTGGGCTCGACCACGGTGAGCGCCATGGCGGCGGCGATGGCGGCATCCACCGCGTTGCCGCCCGCCAGCAGCATGCGCAGCCCCGCCTGCGCGGCCAGCGGCTGCGAGGTGGAGACCACATTGCGCCCCATGACCGCGCTGCGGTGGGAGGCGTAGGGAAGGGACCAGTCGAGGGTTGGGTTATTCATGGCGTTCTGAATGGGTTGCCCGCAAGGGTTCGCGGCGCTTGAAACTGGCGCGGCGCAAAGCGAGAGGCACCGAGGAGGGCCCGCCCCGCACCGAGGGTGTCGTTCTCTCGGGCGAGGGGCCGAAGGCGGCTCCTGCCCAAGCCGTTCGGGCTGAGCCTGTCGAAGCCGTGCGCGGCGCTTCGACAGGCTCGGCGTGAACGGTTCTGTCGTTGTTTGACGGCAAACGGGTACCGGGGAGATGTCACTCCACCGTGATTTTGTGCTGCCGAATCACCGTCGCCCAGCGGTTGCTGTCGGCCTGCACCATCGCACCGAACTGCGCGGGCGTGCGCGGCGCAGCGGGCTCCACGCCCAGCTTGGCCAGGCTCTCGGCCACTTCGGGCGCCTGCACCGCCTTGGCAAAGGCCTTGTGCACCTTGTCGACCAGCGCGGGCGGTGCGCCTGCTGGCAGGTACACGCCGAACCAGGTCACCGACGAATACCCGGGCAGGCCGGACTCGGCCAGCGTGGGCAGCTCGGGCGCCAGCGTGCTGCGCTTTTCGCTGGTCACGGCCAGGGCGCGCAGGCGGCCGGCCTTGGCGTGCGGCATGCCCGTGGGCAGGGAGTCGAACAGCACATGGGTCTGCCCGGCAATCAGGTCCGGGATGGCCAGCGCCGTGCCCTTGTAGGGGATGTGCGTCATCTCCACGCCGGCCTGCGCGCTGAAGGCGGCCGTGTTCAGGTGCACGATGGTGCCGTTGCCGCTGGTGGCGTAGTTGAGCTTGCCGGGATGGGCCTTGCCGTAGGCGATCAGCTCGGCCACGTTCTTGACGGGCAAAGAATTGGTCACCAGCAGCACGCTGGGTGCGTCGGCCACGTGGGCCACCGGCGTGAAGTCCTTGCGCGGATCGTACGCCAGGCGCGGCATCAGGTGGGGCGAAATGGCGTGCGTGCTGCTCGTGGTGAGCAGCAGCGTGTAGCCGTCCGGCGCGGCCTTGGCGGCTTCGGCCGTGCCGATGGTGCCGCCCGCGCCGGGCTTGTTGTCCACCACCATCTGCTGGCCCAGGTCGGCCGCCACGCGCTGGGTGACCACGCGCGCGACCAGGTCGGTCGCCCCGCTGGCCGGAAACGGCACGATCACGCGCACGGGCTTGTCGGGCCACGCGGCTTGCGCCTGTGCGGTTGCGCCCCACACCATCAGCCCGGCCAGGCACAGAACACGACGGCTCCACGGAAAAAGACGCATACAGGTACTCCAGAAGAATGGGAAAAGCGCACAGTGCCGCACACACAGGTCAAAGGTCAAAGGTCACAGGTCACAGGTGGCAGCACTCAGGCAAGACCGGCGGCTGCACGGCACACGCCTGAATGGCCAGCCAACCATCTTAGAAAGCCCGCGCCCGCAACACCAACGCCAAATAGGCAAGCAGCTTTGCCGCAGCGGCAAACCACTTCATACTTTGGGCTGCCCAACGGCAAAACACGCCAACTCCTTACACCCCCCATTGCCCCATGCGCCCCCAGCTTCTGCAAGACACCGCCCTGCGCTACTTCCTGGAGGTGGCGCACAGCGGCTCGCTCACCGAGGCATCGGCCCGCCTGCACGTGGCCGCCTCGGCGTTGAGCCGCCAGATCGCGGGGCTGGAGGCGCAGCTGGGCACGCCGCTGTTCGACCGGCACCCGCGCGGCATGGTGCTGACCGCCGCCGGGGAGATATTGGCCGTGCACGCCCGGCGCACGGTGCTGGACGCCGAGCGCGCGCTGGGCGAGATCGGTGCGCTGCAGGGCCTGCGCGCGGGGCAGGTGCGGCTGGCCACATCGGACGCGTTTGCCAACGAGCTGGTGCCGCGCCTGTGCGTGGAGTTTCAGCGCACGCACACCGGCATCCAGTTCAGCGTGATCTCACTGCCCACCGCCCAGGTGCCCGACGCGGTACGCAGCGGCGCGGCCGACATCGGCCTGTGCTTCAGCCGCGCGCCGCACAAGGACGTCGAGGTGGCCTACCGGCAAAACGCCCCGGTGCTGGCGCTCGTGCCGCCCGGCCATGCGCTGGCGGGCGCGGCCAGCGTCACGCTGGCGCAGATGGCCGCCTACCCCCTGGCCCTGCCACCCGCCGAGACCACGGTGCGCCAGATGATCGACATCGTCTGCAGCCGCCAGGGCCTGCAGCTCGAAGCCGTGCTCATCAGCAACCACGCCAAGACGGTGCTCAACTTCGTGGCACACGGCGGCGGGCTGTCGGTGGCCAGCGAGATCGCCGCGCGCCACCTGGTGGCCGCCGGGGCCGTGGTGGCCTTGCCCATCAGCGACCCGGGCATGGACCTGCGCGACCTGGAAGTGCAGACCCTGGCGGGGCGCAGCCTGCCGGTGGCCGTGCAGGCGTTTCTGGACCTGCTCAAGGAGCGGCTGCCGGGTCGCTGGTAGGTGCGCCGCCCTCCTCCGCACGGGGCAGGCCCAGGCGGATCGGCCCGCCGGGCGCTGTCGCACTGACCGGCACGCCGCCGCGCGTCACGCGCAGGCGGTGGTGCTGCGCCAAGGCCTGCGCGACCTGGCGGACGTGCGGCATGTGGTCGCGCCACGCGCCATCCTCACCCACCAGTGACAGGGCCACCTCCGACGGGCAGATGGTCGCTTCGGGTTGGCGCAGCGCCAGCAGGACGAAGATGCGGTCTTCGATGTCAGCGTCCGTCATGGGTGGTCCCTTCGTCCCGCAGAAACTGTCACGGCCATGTGCAGCGCTGCTGGGGCATGGTCACAAGGCCGGCAGCCAGTCGGCCTGCACAGTCAGTCAGTACCCGTGCTGCGCCCGGAAGTCCCGCGCCTTGCCGAAGTGCCCATTGCCGATGAAGGGCACGGGCGGGCGCAGGGCGGACAGCGGCGAGGGGTGGTTGGACATGAGCAGCAAGTGCCCACGGTCCTGGGGGATCAAGGCGCGCTTGGATTGCGCGTGCGATCCCCAGAGCATGAACACCACCGGCCGCTCGCCCTCGGCCACGTGGCGGATGACCGCGTCGGTCAGGGCCTCCCAGCCTTTGCCGGCGTGGCTGGCGGGCTGGCCCTCTTCCACTGTGAGGCCGGTGTTGAGCAGCAGCACGCCGTTCTTCGCCCACTTCACCAGGCTGCCGCCGGGCTGGGGAAACGGCGGAAAGGCCACGCCGAGGTCGCGCTGCATTTCCTTGAAGATGTTCTGCAGCGAGGGCGGCAGGCGCACGCCCGGCGCCACCGAGAACGCCAGCCCCTCGGCCTGGCCGCGGCCGTGGTACGGGTCCTGGCCCAGGATGACCACGCGCACCTCGTCGGGCGGTGTGAGCTCCAGCGTGCGCAGCGGGCGCGGCGGGAAGATCACCGCGCCGGCATCGAGCCGCGACTGCAGGAACGCGCGCAGCGACTGCCCCCGCGCCCCGGCGAAGAAGGCATCGACCAGGGGCTGCCAGCCTGGGGCCACCGGCCAGTCGGCCGGGTCGGCGCTTTGCAGCTGGGTGGGGTTAGCAGCGGCGTCATTCATGGTCAAAAATGCCTTTATCGCTTGGTGGACAAGCGCAACCAGCTATAGATTTAGGAGTAACCAGGCAATCAGGCGAACAGTTTTGCCAGCGCTTCGCCCGGCTCCGGCGCGCGCATGAACGCCTCGCCCACCAGAAACGCGTGCACGCCAGCATCGCGCATGCGCTTCACGTCGTCGGGCTTCAGGATGCCCGACTCGGTGACCAGCAGCCGGTCCGCGGGCACATCCTTGAGCAGGCCCAGGGTGGTGTCCAGCGTGACCTCGAAGGTGCGCAGGTTGCGGTTGTTGATGCCCACGAGCGGCGTCTTGAGCTGGAGCGCGCGCTGCAGCTCGGCGCCGTCGTGCACCTCCACCAGCACCGCCATGTCCAGGCTGCGCGCAATGGCCTCGAAGTCGGCCATCTGGGCGTCGTCCAGGCTGGCCGCGATCAGCAAGATGGCATCCGCCCCCATCGCCCTCGACTCGTAGATCTGGTACGCATCGACCATGAAGTCCTTGCGCAGCACGGGCAGCTGGCAGCTGGCGCGCGCCTGCTTCAAGTAATCCACGCTGCCCTGGAAGAACTGCTTGTCCGTCAGCACCGACAGGCAGGCCGCGCTCACCTTCCCGTCGCCGTCGGCATAGCTTTGCGCGATGTCGGCGGGGATGAAGTCGGCGCGCAGCACGCCCTTGCTGGGGCTGGCTTTCTTGACCTCGGCGATCACCGCCGCCTGGCCTTTGGCGATCTTGGCGCGCAGCGCGCCTTCGAAGTCGCGCGTGAGCACACGGCTCTCGGCATCGGCGCGGATGGCGTCGAGGGGTGTGCGCTTCTTGGCAGCGGCCACTTCTTCGTGCTTGACGGCCACGATCTTGTTGAGGATGTCGGACATGTTTAATTCTCACAAAAATGGTTAGTCAGCGTCACCAACGGTCGGTGCAGATCAGGATCTTGTCGCTTCAAAAGTTACGACGTTTGTCGTGTTTTGGTCGGCCCCAACAAAGAACCCGAGCGTCGGATACCCAGCCGCTCGGCGAGTCGATCCACGCAGCGGTCCATCATCCTCGCGTCACCGACGCCGCGACCTCCAACAGGGACCATCATCAACGTTGCGACCGGCCCCCGGCGAACGTGGCGCAACTCCAGTAGCCATGCCGGTTGTTGATCTACATCGCTACCCAAATAACAGCCCAAACTGAAATCTGGCCCCAATGAGATCGTGGAATATCCAGACAACCACACAGGGGTCAACGTCCGTTGCTCAAAGTTCACTTCCCAGCCTCGGTGGCGGTTCGGAGGCCACGTACGCTGCACATTCCTTGTGGCAACAAAGACACCGCATCCAATCAGGCAAATCCCCTGCAATAAAAGGCTCCCATCATTCTCCGCCGAGGCAACGTGGAGCAGCCACAGGCCCAGCCCTGCCATTGCCGCACCCACCAGCACAGAGAAAAGCATCGAACCGCCCGTCGCCATTTGCAACGGCAGCCACACACGGGACTGCTGCTCAACAGCAGCGACGAGCCCGTGCAGGGTCCTGGGGTGCGCCAGTTGCCGCATGACGGCGCTCAAACCTCATCCTTGAACGCGAGCTGGGACGGTTCGCAGTAATGCGCACCGGCCGGCTTGACCATGCGGTGCGCGAAGCCCAACGCCCCGAAGAACAACACCGAAACGCCCAATGCCATCCCAGTATCACGGTCGCGCCACATGGCTGCTTCAGGCCGCCGTTGCCAGCGCATGCGTGCGCGTGACCATCCGCTCAAGCTTGACCAGCGCAGCGCCCGAAGCGATGGCGGCCCGGGCCTTATCAAGCCCTGCGGGCACCGAGTCGACCACGTTGGCCGCATACAGCGCCACGCCCGCGTTCAGGCAGACGATGTCCTGCGCGGCGCCGGGTTCTCCCTTGAGCACGCCGATCAGCATCTCGCGCGACTGCTCGGGGGATTCGACCTTCAAGGCGCGGTTGCTGGACATCGACATGCCGAAGTCCTCGGGGTGGATTTCATACTCGGTGATCTGGCCGTTCTTCAGCTCGCCCACCAGCGTGGCTGCGCCCAGGCTGACTTCGTCCATGCCGTCGCGGCCGTAGACCACCATGGCGTGTTCGGCGCCCAGGCGCTGCAGCGCGCGCACCTGGATGCCCACGAGGTCGGGGTGGAACACGCCCATCAGGATGTTGGGCGCGCCGGCCGGGTTGGTCAGCGGGCCCAGGATGTTGAAGATGGTGCGCACGCCCAGCTCCTTGCGCACCGGGGCCACGTTCTTCATGGCCGGGTGGTGGTTGGGTGCGAACATGAAGCCGATGCCCACCTCTGCGATGCACTGCGCGATCTGCTCGGGCTTGAGGTTGATGTGGATGCCCAGCGCCTCCATCACGTCGGCACTGCCGCTCTTGCTGGACACGCCGCGCCCGCCGTGCTTGCTGACCTTGGCGCCCGCCGCTGCGGCCACGAACATGGAGCACGTGGAGATGTTGAAGGTGTTGGCGCCGTCACCGCCCGTGCCCACGATGTCCACCAGGTGCTTGCTATCGGGCACGTGAACCTTGGTGGAGAACTCGCGCATGACCTGCGCGGCCGCCGTGATCTCGCCGATGGTTTCCTTCTTCACGCGCAGGCCGGTGACTATGGCCGCGGTCATGACGGGCGACAGCTCGCCGCTCATGATCATGCGCATCAGGTGCAGCATCTCGTCATGGAAGATTTCGCGGTGCTCGATGGTGCGCTGCAGCGCTTCCTGGGGGGTGATGGACATGGTGATAGATCCTGTCTGCGTTAATTCTTCAATGGCGCGTGGCAGCCGGCGCATTCCACAGTACTGGCGCTGCCAGGGCGGGTGCACCCGTGGATCCGGCTTTGCCGGTCCACAGGGTGCGTCCCCAGGGGGATGACGCGAAGCGGCTTAGCGGGTGCTTCATTGCGTCGGTTGGTCGGTGAAGGCGAGCTTGAGGCCAAAGCCGATGAACATCGCGCCCGCCACGCGGTCCAGCCAGTGCATGCCGCGCTGCACCGCGCCCATGCGGCGCGCCATCCAGCCCGCGGCCAGCGCCCAACCCGTGTTGACGGGAATCGCGTTCAGATTGAACAGCACGCCCAGCAGCACAAACGCCAGCGCCTTGTTCTCGGTGCCCGGCGCGATGAACTGCGGCACGAACGCCAGGAAGAAGATCGCAACCTTGGGGTTGAGCACGTTGGTCCAGAAGCCGCCCATGAACACCTTGGACAGCGGCGTGGCAGCACCGGATGATGCCCCCGCCTGCGCCGCCGCGATGGCCGCTGCGCTGCCGCCATCGCCTGACGGTTTGGACAGCAGCATGCGCACACCCATCCACATCAGATAGGCGGCGCCCACCCACTTGAGCACGGTGAACGCCGTGGCCGAAGTGGCCAGCAGCGCGCCCACGCCCACCGCGGCCGCGAAGATGTGCACGAAGCACCCCGCGGTGATGCCCAGGCCGGCGACGATGCCTGCGCGGGTGCCGGACTTGAGGGCGTTGGAGACGATGTACAGCACGTCCGGGCCGGGCGTGAGGTTCAGCAGCCAGCCGGCCGCGATGAACATGAACAGTTGGTGGCTGTCGGGCATGGGGTTACGACCAGCGTCGCTCCGGTTGCAGGCGGTGCAGGAAGGTGGTGAGCGAGTCGCGCGGCAGCGGCACCGCATGCCCCGCCAGGATGCGGCCGGCCGCGCCCCGGTGGTAGGTGCCGTGCACCACGACGTGGTTCAGGATCTCGGCCCGCGTCATGGTGCCGGTATCGCCATCGGTGAAGCGGAACTGCACGGGCTCGGCCAGCTGGTCCGCGGTGAGGCCGCTGGCGTACTGCAGGTACCAGTCGTCCGACGCGCGGACGGCCTCGCGCAGGGCCGGCAGTGCCGGTGTCTCGTCGGTGTTGGTCGCCGCGTACGCGGTCTGCGGCAGGCCCTGCAGGTGGCTCGCGAAGATGCGGTCCACCACGTAGGTGTGGTTCAGGATGCGCACGAAGAGCCGGTGGTCGCCTTCGGGCAATGCCGCCTGCGACGCCTCGCCCAGCGCGAGCAGCTCGCCGTTGGCCCAGCGCTTGTACTGGAACAGCTGGGCGAACGAGCCCGACGCTGCCGCAGCATCGGCCGGCGCCGTCATGCGCGCTGCTCCAGAAAGTTCTTCAGCATCGCGTGGCCGTGTTCGGTGAGGATGCTTTCAGGGTGGAACTGCACGCCCTCAATGGCCAGCTCCTTGTGGCGCACGCCCATGATCTCGCCGTCATCCGTCCAGGCCGTGACCTGCAGCACGTCGGGACACGCGGCGCGCTCGATGGCCAGCGAGTGGTAGCGGTTGACCGTGAATTTTTCGGGCAGGCCCGCGAACACGCCCTGCTGCGTGGTGGTGATGACGCTGGTCTTGCCGTGCATCAGCTCTTGCGCGCGAACGATGGTGCCGCCGAACGCGGCGCCGATGCTCTGGTGGCCCAGGCACACGCCCAGGATGGGCAGCTTGCCCGCGAAGTGCTGGATCGCCGCCACCGAGATGCCGGCCTCTGCCGGCGAGCACGGGCCGGGGGAGATCACCAGGCGGTCGGGGGCGCGCTGCGCGATGCCTTCGAGGGTGATCTCGTCATTGCGGAACACCTCGACCTCGGCCCCCAGCTCGCCGAAGTACTGCACGATGTTGTAGGTGAAGCTGTCGTAGTTGTCGACCATCAAGAGTTTCATGCTGCGCTCCCTGCGGTCTGTGGTGCGGCCGCGTCGCTGGCGTGCCCGGCGCGCAAGCGCGCGAACTCGCGGTGTTCGTAGGCAATGGAGGCTTCCATGATGCCGCGGTAGATGGCTTCGATCAGGTCGGGTTGGCCGCCTTCGGCTTGGGCCGCGGCGCGCACGCGGCGCACGATGGCCTCGATGCGGGCCACGTCGCGCACCTGGGCGTCGCTTTGCTTGATGCGCGCGGCCTGCGTCATGTAGCCGCTGCGCTCCACCAGCAGCGGCACGAGGATGTCGTCCAGCGCATCGATGCGCGCACGCACCTCGGCCATGGTGGTGCAGTCCTGCACCTTGTCGATGGCTGGGGGTTTCGCGGGGGTGTTCATTCCAGGCCCTCCTCGACGAGTTCTGCCGCGCGCAGCAGGGCGCGGGCCTTGTGCTCGGTTTCCTTCCATTCCAGCTCGGGCACCGAGTCGGCCACCACGCCGGCCGCCGCCTGCACATAGAGCGTGCCGTTCTTGATGATGCCGGTGCGGATCGCGATGGCCACGTCCATGTCGCCGGCGTAGCTCAGGTAGCCGCAGGCACCGCCGTACAGGCCGCGCTTGGTCGGTTCGAGCTGGTCGATGATTTCCATCGCATGCACCTTGGGCGCACCGGTGAGCGTGCCGGCCGGGAAGGTGGCCTTGAGCACGTCGATGGCCGTCATGCCGTCGTTGAGGATGCCTTCCACGTTGCTCACGATGTGCATCACATGGCTGTAGCGCTCGATGGCAAAGGCCTCGGTCACCTTCACGGTGCCGGTCTTGGCGATGCGGCCGATGTCGTTGCGCGCCAGGTCGATCAGCATCACGTGCTCGGCGCGCTCCTTGGGGTCGTTTATGAGCTCGACCTCGGCAGCCTTGTCCTTCTCCAGCGTGGCGCCGCGGGGGCGGGTGCCGGCCAGGGGTCGGATGGTGATCTTCTGCCCTTCGGGCGTGTTCTCCTGGCGCACCAGAATCTCGGGGCTGGCGCCCACCACATGGAAGTCGCCGAAGTCGTAGAAGTACATGTACGGCGACGGGTTCAAAGATCGCAGCGCGCGGTACAGCGAGAGCGGGCTTTCGGTATAGCGCTTGTGGATGCGCTGGCCCACCTGCACCTGCATGAAGTCGCCGGCGGCGATCAGCTCCTTGGCGCGGTCCACGGCGGCCAGGTAGTCGGCCTTGGAGAAGTCGCGCTGCGCGGGGTGGCTCTCGGTGGGCTTGACGATGGGCGCACTCACCGAATACTTGAGCTGCTCTTTCAGGTCGCGCAGGCGCTTCTTGGCTTTGGCGTACGCCTCGGGCTGGGCTGGATCGGCGTAGACGATGAGGTAGAGCTTGCCCGACAGGTTGTCGATGACGGCGAGTTCTTCGCACTGCAGCAGCAGGATGTCGGGGCAGCCCAGGGTGTCGGGCGGGCAGGTGTCTTCGAGCTTCTTTTCGACATAGCGCACCGCGTCGTAGCCGAAGTAGCCAGCCAAACCGCCGCAAAAGCGCGGCAGCCCAGGGCGCAGGGCCACCTTGAAGCGCTTTTGGTAGGCCTCGATGAAGTCGAGCGGGTTGCCCGCGGCGGACTCCACCACCTGTCCGTCGGTCACTACCTCGGTCTTGGCATTAGCGCCGAAGCCGCTGGCGCGCAGCAGCGTGCGCGCCGGCAGGCCGATGAAGCTGTAGCGCCCGAAGCGCTCGCCGCCCACCACGGATTCGAGCAGGAAGCTGTGCTTGCCGCCGTCCTTGCTGTGCGCGAGCTTCAGGTAAAGGGAAAGAGGGGTTTCGAGGTCCGCAAAGGCTTCGGCCATGAGCGGAATGCGGTTGTAGCCTTCGCCGGCCAGGCTTTTGAATTCAAGTTCTGTGATCACGGGGAGAGCTCCCAGCATTTCGCAGCGCGTGTCCCGGCTTTGTCAGCAAGCAGATAGATCAACGGGGCGCTACGGTCCATTCGGTCGGCCCGCCGCTGCAGGCTGCAGGGCAAGGGCCACGGGTGCACGCTGGGGCAAGAGCCCAGGTGCCATCAGGCGTTCAGGCAGACAGGCGGACGCCAGGGCCAGGCTCCCCGGTCGCTGCAACCTGTGATGAACACGTGGTGAATGAACATGGGCCAAAGTGTAGCAAAGGTTTTTTGCCGATCCTTTTTTGACGGGCCTCCCTACAACGCCGCAACCACTCGAAAACCCTGTTGCGGCAAAAGTCGAGCGCAGCAACAATTTGAAACGAACGACCGTTCTTTTTTAGGAGTTGCGCATGAAGTTCTGCAAGCGTTGCGCGGTGACATTGGCTGCCTGGGTACTGGCGGCCAGCGCGATGGCCCAGCCCGTGACCGTGGCCGACGTGAAATACGCGGAGACCGCGACCGTGAGTGGCAGCACGCTGCAGCTCAATGGCGCAGGCGTGCGCTACAAGGCCGTGTTCAAGGTGTACACGGCGGGCCTGTACCTGGAGAAGAAGGCGCAGTCGCCGCAGGAAGTCGCAGCCCTCAAGGGCCCCAAGCGCGTGAGCATCACCATGCTGCGCGAGATCGACTCCACCGAGCTGGGCAAGCTGTTCTCGCGCGGCATGGAAGACAACATGGACAAGGCCGCGTTCTCCAAGCTCATCCCGGGTGTGCTGCGCATGAGCCAGATCTTCTCGGAGCACAAGAAGCTGCGCGCCGGCGACCAGTTCATGATCGACTGGATTCCGGGCACCGGCACCGTGATCACCGTCAAGGGCGAGCCGCAGGGCGAGCCTTTCAAGGAGCCCGAATTCTTCAACGCGCTGATGGGCATCTGGCTGGGCAATGCGCCCGCGGACTGGAAGCTCAAGGACGCCATGCTGGGCAAGCCCGCAGGCTGACTGCACGCCAGAGGGTCCGGGTCAAGCCCCGGGCAAACCCCCACGCGATGAGGCCACTTCTTGTCGCGCGGCCGACAGATGCCAGCACTGCCGGCGCGTAACCTTCATGCAGCGTTTTTTTACAGCGCCGCACCACCCACGGACCCGTACTGACCTACACCGACCCGCTACTGCACATCCCCTGCAGCGCGGCGGGCCGCAGCCTCCTCCCCGCTACCCGCGCGCCGGAACGAGCTGTCTGCAACGCAACGACCTCCCGCCTTTCACGACGACCTCTTCTGCGCCGGACACCACCATGACATTCAGCAACCTCTCCGTCGGCCTGCGGCTGGGCGCCTCGTTCGCCGCCATCCTGCTCATCACCGCGCTCATCGCCGCCATGGGCATGTGGCGCATCGGCAGCCTGCACCGCGCGAGCGAGCGCGTGGCCACGCAGGAGATCGAACAGCAACTGCTGGTGGAAGACTGGGCGGCCGACATCCGGCTGAACTGGGTGCGCACCGAAGCCTTCCTCAAGGCCATCGACCGCGACTACATGGACAAGCTCACGGCCGACACCACGGCCACCGCCAAGGGCATGGACACCAAGGTGCAGCGCATCGAGGCGCTGGCTCAGGGCGAGCAGGCACGCACGCTGCTGGCGGCCATCGCCACGGCCCGCACGGCCTACAACGACAAGCTGACCGAGATCCGCGAACTGCACCGCGGCGGCGAGCCCAATGTGCCGGCCCTCGTGGACAAGGACCTGCGGCCGCTGGCGGACAAATACCTCAAGGCCCTGGACGACCTGCGCAAGGCCATGGCCACGCAACTGGCCGAGGGCCAGGCCGACACCGGCACGCTGGCCACGGCCAGCCAGGTGCTGCTGGGCGTGGGCACGCTGGTGGCCGTGGCGCTGGGCGCGCTGCTGGCCTTCACCGTCACCCGCTCCATCGTGCGGCCGGTGCAGCGCGGCCAGCGGGCCGCTGAGAACATCGCCGACGGCGACCTGACCCACCCCATCGACACCGGCCGCAACGACGAGACCGGGCAACTGCTGCAGGCCCTGGCCACCATGCAGGCCCGCCTGGCCACCATCGTGGGCAACGTGCGCCACAGCGCCGAAGGCGTGGCCACGGCCAGCGCAGAGATCGCGTCGGGCAACAACGATTTGTCGGCGCGCACCGAGCAGCAGGCGTCGGCCCTGCAGCAGACCGCCGCGTCGATGGAAGAACTGGGCTCCACCGTCAGCCAGAACGCGGACAACGCGCGCCAGGCCAACCAGCTGGCCATGACCGCGTCGACCGTGGCCGTGCAGGGCGGCGACGTCGTCGCCGAAGTCGTGGACACGATGAAGGGCATCAACGACAGCAGCAAGAAGATCGCCGACATCATCAGCGTGATCGACAGCATCGCATTCCAGACCAACATCCTCGCGCTGAACGCCGCGGTGGAAGCCGCCCGCGCAGGCGAGCAAGGCCGGGGCTTTGCGGTGGTGGCCAGCGAGGTGCGCAGCCTGGCCGGCCGCAGCGCCGAGGCCGCCAAGGAGATCAAGGCCCTGATCAGCACCAGCGTGGAGCGCGTGGAGCGCGGCACCGTGCTGGTGGACAAGGCCGGCGCCACCATGACCGAGGTGGTCAGCGCCATCCGCCGCGTGACGGACATCATGGGCGAGATCAGCGCGGCCAGCGGCGAGCAGAGCCAGGGCGTGTCCCAAGTGGGGGAAGCCATCACGCAGATGGACCAGACCACGCAGCAGAACGCGGCGCTGGTGGAGCAAAGCGCGGCAGCGGCCGACAGCCTCAAGACGCAGGCAGGGCTGCTGGTGGATGCGGTGGCGGTGTTCCGCCTGGCGCCGGGTGCTTCGGGCACTCCGGGCACTTCGGGTGCGCCCACGCGGTCGGCCACTGCAGACCCCTCGACACCTTCGGGTGGCGCCCGCCTGGGCTACGGTAGCGGCGCTGCGCCGCGGCAACTCCCGGCGTGACGCCTGGATGGCCCAGCAGCCCGGATAGACCGCCGGGCGCGGGGATTGAGGGATCGAAAGACGCTACCGCAGCGCAGCCAGGGAATCCACAAACCCGTCGGCATCCACGCCACGCACCGGCTGGCCGTGGTTGTAGCCGTAGGTCACCAGCACCACCGGGCAGCCCGCCGCGCGTGCGGCCTGCGCATCGTTGCTGGAGTCGCCCACCATCAGCGTGCGCGCCGGCGCCGTACCGAGGGCCTCGCAGGTCTTGAGCAGCGGCAAGGGGTCGGGCTTCTTGCGCTCGAACGCATCGCCGCCGAACACATGGTCGAAGAAGCCGTCGAGCCCTTTGGCCTGGAGCAGCGGCACGGCAAAGTCCGTGGGCTTGTTGGTCAGGCAGGCCAGGCGCAGACCGGCGGCGCGCAACGCCTGCAGACCATCCACCACGCCCGCGTAGACTGCCGAGTACTGGCCATTGATGGCGATGTAGTGCCGCTGGTAGCTATCCCACGCAGCGGGGTACAGCGCATCGATTTTGATAGCAGCCAGCGCTTTGTCATCCTGCGCAAGGACGTGCTGAAGCACCGAACGCAGCAGGTTCTCCGAGCCCTTGCCCACCATGGGCTCGATGCGCGCAGCCTCGATGGACGGCAGGTCCAGATCGCGCAGCATGCGGTTGATGGACTCGGCAAAGTCACCCATGGTGTCGACCATGGTGCCGTCCAGATCGACGATGGCGGCGTCCAGTTGTTTCTGGTTCAGGGGAAGGAAGTTCAAGGCAGCACGATGAAGTGAAAAATGCCTTGGATGGTAACGGGGCGCCGCCCTCGGACACCCCACGCGGCCTGAGCCTCCGGCTCCGTTACACGTGCAGGGGGATCTCCGGCTTGGCGTCGCCGGCCGAAACAGACGCAGCCTCTGCAGGTGCGGCTGTGGAGCCTGGCAGCAGTTGCTGCACTGGCTGCGCTTTGGCGGCAGCGACGGCGCGGGGGCAGGACTTCTGGCACGAAGTCAATGCCCGAAAGCTATCGCAGACCAGCAACTGGCTCGAAAAGCATTGGTATTGAAGGCTTTGCATGGACGACGGCTGAACAGCCAGTTCCAAAACGGACAATTCCGTTTTGGGTAGATGTAGGCTCGCCGACAGCCCTGCTGGAGCGCGTAGGCTGACGGCGGTGCCCGCGTGTAGGCCGCCACCTGAATCGACAGCGCCGGTGTTGCATTGAAGGCAGAAGCAGCGAGACCTGCGGTGGCCGGGCGCTTTTTCAGCAGGGAATGCTCCCGTCAAAATGCAGACGGCGGTACGGCGTGTTAGCCACGCATTTTTCACCACCTCGTTCCAGCCACCACCGCAAGGATTACGATCTGGCTGCGCCCTGCCAGATCTGCCAGGTGCGTGCTTCGTTGCGATGGGATAGAACACCGGCCATGCTCACGCTGCCCCGCTACCTTCACTCCCTGGAGCAATTCCACAGCGTGCGCACGCCGCAGGAGCTCACGCAGTTGCTGTCGAGCGTCGGCCAGGCACTGGGTTACGACAGCATCGTGCAGGGCCTTCAAAGCTACTCGCGCCAGGGCGGGCTGCATGTCGACTCGACCTCGGTGATCTCCGACAAGTGGCACAGCCACTACCTGAAGAAGAACTACTACAAGGTCGACCCGCGGGTGCACCACTGCGCGCGCCACACCACCCCGCAGCGCTGGAGCAGCGCCGACCTGTACGACCACCCCCGCGCCGCGCAGATGATGCAGGAGGCCCACGACTTCGGCGTGCGCGCGGGCATCTACGCGCCCACGCACAGCATGGACGGACGCTTCAGCCTGCTGTGCCTGAGCTTGCGCCATGTGCCCGTGGCCGAGGCCCAGGACCTGGTGCTGCACACGGCGCCCTTGATACCTGCACTGGCGGCGCATGCGCACGAGGCGGTGCTGCGCATGTTGCGTGCGGACGCCGAGCAGGAGCCGGTTCTCACGCGGCGCGAATGCGAATGCCTGCAATGGGCGGCTGCGGGCAAGACGTCGTGGGAGATCGGACTGGTGCTGAACATCGCCGAGCGCACGGTGAACTTTCACCTCAGCAATGCGATGGCCAAGCTGGGCTGCCACAGCCGGCAGCACGCCATCGTCAAGGCGCTCATGCAGGGGCTGGTCGGCCTGTAAGAACAGCCAGTTCAAGCCGCAGGGCCTGTGCGCTGCAATCGCCCCACTTCATGCGCTGTGCGTGAAGCCATTCATTGGGGAGTTTCACTTTGCGCACTGCACCTGCCACCTTTCTTTTCATGCCACGCCTGACCGTGGTCGCCTGCATCGCCGCCCTGCTCACCGCTTGCGGTGGAGGGGGCGACGACGATACCGGCGGCGCGGCGCCCCATGCCATCGGCGGCACGGTGACCGGGCTGGCCGCCAACACCGAGCTGGTGCTCAACAACAACGGCGGCGATGCCTTGCGCATCAACGCCAACGGTGCTTTCCAGTTCGCCCAGCCGTCCACCGGCTATCGGGTCGAGGTCGCCACACAACCGGCCGGCCAAAACTGCAAGGTGGCCAACGGCAGCGGCACCGCCACGGCGCCCGTCGCCGATGTGCAGGTGAACTGCGCGGCCGGCACGGGCGGTGGCGACACGGGCCCGGTCATCACCGCGGGGATCGCCGGCCTGCTGGGCGAGTGGCAGCAAAACAGCTGCGTGGCCGCGGGCGGCGGCCAGTGGGCCCGCAACTACCTGCGCCCCGTGCAGGTCAACGGCACCACCCTCTCGCACGTGCAGGGCTTGCGGCTCTTTGGCAACAGCCAGTGTTCGGGTGCCGGCACGGTGCTGGGCGGCACGTCGCTGGGCCAAGTGGCGTTCTCGCGCTCCGAGTCCAACGCCAGCGTGGCGGCCAACTGGGGTACCTTCCGGCAGATCACGGGCCTGACCAGCCAGGCCATCTGGGCCAAGCGCGGCGAGAACACGCTGTGCCTGCTGGGAGATGAAAACCCGTCCATCCTGCCGACCCTGGCCCGTGTGGCCGCAGCGCTCGACACCCTGCCGGCGTCGGCCTGCTACAGGCGGCTGTAGAAACGCCCGCTCCCCCGCTGAGCACCAGCAGGGGAGCGTTGCGTTCAACGCAGGCTCAGCGTCTGGCGCTTCCAGCCTGCGTCCTGCCAGCGCTGGAACAAGGGCAGCGATGCGACGTCACCCGTCACCCGTTCGGTGGCCAGGCCGTCGATGCGGACCACCTCGAAGCTCTTGCGGTAGCGGCCCTGGCCGCGCGCCTCGCGGGCCACCAGCATCTGCTGACCGCCGGGGACCCAGCCGGCGAATTCGGCATAGCCGGTTTCAGGCGATGTGGCTGCAGGGGGCAGCACGTCCACCACCCAGGCATCGCCCGCCTTGCGCATCACCCACAGCTCGCGCCAGCCTTCGAGCGGCTGCACGGCCAGGGCCACGGCAGTGCCTTCGCGGTTGACGGTGGCGGACGCCGCCCACACCACGCCGTAGGTGCAGCGGCGCACCAGCGGGTCTTTGGCGCCATGCTGCGCGTCCACCAGCAGCAAGCAGCTCTCGCCAGGCGCACCCGGCTGCACTACCACGGCGGGCCGCTTGGCGTCGGCCACCGGTGCGGCGGCGGGTACCAGCGCCCAGCGCACCGCGCTCACGCGCATGGCGGCATCGTTGTAGGCGACCTGGTCTTCGTCCGGCAGATCGTTGCGGCTCACACCGGCGAACTCCGCCAGGGCCCGCGACGCGGCAGCGCCCGCGGCGGGGCCACCGTCCTTGCGCGCCTGCTGGAAGGCCACGGCGCTCCACAGCCCCGCCCGGCGCATCTGCACCCGGTTGCGCAGGTAGCTGGGCAGGCCGGCCACGTCGACTTTTTCCAGCAACTGGGCCTGCCAGTCCTGCAGCTTGGCGCGCTCGTGGGCGGGCAGGTCGGGGTTGGTGCATTCGGGCCGCGTGAGCGCCAGCGCCGCACGGGCACGCTGGTCGGCATCGGCCGAGGGCATGGCCAGCACGCGGCGGAAGGCCTCTCCGTCGTAGCAGATCTGCATGCGGCCTTCGACCTCGTAGGTGGTGAACCGCACGCCGTAGCCGTTGGCTACGTCGAGATGAGCGGACAGCGTGGCGCCGTTGGCCTTGCCTGCCGCCGTGCTCGACGGTGCCAGGGATGCCCTGCGCGCCAGCCGGTCGGCGAACGTGCCCAGGGCATCCAGGGCCTGCGCACCGCGCTCGCCCGACAGCGCTACCGCAGGCGCTGCCTGCAGGTAGGCGGCGGTCAGGCCGATGCCCAGCGCTTCGGAGCCCGGCGTGTCCCGCACGAAGCGCAGCACCGACAGCAGCGCGGGGCCGTCGGCCTCGGTCAGCGAGACCCGGCGCACGTCGCTGGCCCGGATGAACCCGCCGCGCTCGCGCTTGTGGTCCCACACCTGCAGGTAGTCCATGCGCTCGCCGCGCACTTCCAGCACCTCGCCCTGCCACAGCAGCGTTTGCTGCTGGGCGGAGTCGCGCGGCGCGGCGCGCAGGCTGGCCTGGTCCTGCACCACGATGGCACTGCCGAAGTCGCTGGCAGGTGCGCTGCTGGATGCGCTGGCCGCCGCGCCGGTGGGCACGCTGGCGGTGGCAGCGGTGGCCACCGTGGTAGCCGCCGAAGCGATGGCTGTGATGAGCGTGAAGAGAGTGCGCTTCATGTTCATTGCTCCACAGCAGTGGTGGTGGATGCGTCGTCGGTACCGGCGCCTGCGGCAGCCTGCGCGGCAGCGGCCTGGGCGTTGCGGTTGCCGCCCAGTAGCGCTGCACCAATGAAGTCGCCATTGGTGGGCGGCGGCGCGATGATGACCTGGATCTTGTCCGAGAGCTTGTCGGCCAGCGTCTTCTGGATGAGCAGCGGGTGGCGCGTGACCAGGGCGCCTTCGCGGGCCATCTGCTCGGCGTTCACCTTGCCGATGCGGTCCATGCGGTAGGCCTCGGCTTCGGCGAGCTTTTGGCGGGCGTCTGCCTCGCCGTTGGCTTCGATGCGGCGGGCCTGGGCGTTGCCTTCAGCAGCCTTCACACGGGCCACGCGCTCGGCTTCGGCTTCCAGCTGGCGCTGCTCGATCTGGCGCTGCTTGAAGGGCAGCACGTGCTTCATGGCTTCTTCCTGGGCGCGCGCGGCAATCACCTGTTCGCGCGCAGCGGCTTCGGCGGCGACTTCGCGGCGAACCTTGTCTGCCGATGCGTCCAGCTCGGTTTCCTTCACGCGCTTGTCCTTGAGCTCCAGCGTGTAGCGCATCTTCTCGGAGGCCAGTTCCTCGGCCAGCAGGCTGTCCATGCCGCGGCGGTATTCAGCGGGCAGGTCCACCTTGCCGATCTGCACGCTGCGAAGCACCACGCCATCGGCCGCGAGGCGGGTGCGCAGTTCGGTCTCGATGATCTGTGCGATCTCGGCGCGCTTGGACGAGAAGATCTCCCGCACCGTGTAGCGGGCGAACACCTTGTGGACCAGGCCCTGCACTGCGGGTGCCACGACGTCGCCGTCCACGTCGTCGGGCAGGTTGCCCGACTTCACAGCGGGTGAAGCCGGGTCGAGTGCGTAGCGCACGCTCAGGTCCAGGCCGAACGAAAGGCCTTCCACCGACTGCAGGGGCGCGCTGCCGGTGGCCTGGCGCATGGCTTCGGGGCGGTAGCTCTGGTCGCGCAGAGAGAGCACCCGCACGCTGTGCACGCCGGGCAGCACCCACACGCCGCCATCGCGCCACTGGGTGACCGAGCCGGTGAACTGGTTCGTGCGCAGGCCCAGCTCGCCCTGGTCCAGATGCCGCACAGGCGGGTTGCGCACCACCGCTACGCCAGCAGCCACCACCACTGCACCCAAGGCCAGCCAGCGCACGGTGCGTGCCGTGGGCAGCGCATAGGCCCGGCGGGCGGGACGGCGGTCTTCGGCGGTGGCCCAAGGATTGACTGCTGCGGCTCCCGCTGCTTCGTCGTATGGAGCGTCTGCGGCAGCGCCAGCGTCGGCGGCGGAGGGCGTGGCGGCGGAGCGGCCGCGCAGGGCTTGGACGATGCGGTTCCAGGTAAATTTCATGGTGTTTCTCTCTCTCGGACGGGTTGAATTTGTTGTCTTGGCCTGAACAACCTGCGGGCTGTTCATTGGTAGGTGATTCTTCGGAGAACACCCGGAAGCAACAACGCGCACCACAGCCCAGAGTCCGCCCGCCGGCCGAGCAATTGCTCCGGCCCCGGAAGAAAAACTCACACCGCCCCCGGTGGCGCGCCGGGATAATCCGGCCACCACCACTGCAAAGCGCTTTCATGACCCCCAACGCACGCATGGCACGCATCGCCGTGATCGAAGACGACCTGCCCACCAGCAACCAGCTGGCCGGCTGGATTGCCAGTGCAAAGAGCGGCATCGTGATCGACCAGTGGTTCACCCGCGACGACGCCGAGGCCGCCCTGGCGCGCGAACACTACGACGCCGTGGTGCTGGACATCGAACTGGGGCGCGAGCGCCATGCGGGCGTGGCGCTCATCAACGCGATCAACAAGCTAGGCCAAGGCACGCCCGTGCTGGTGGTGTCGGCCATGCCCGCGGCCATCTACCGCAGCATCATGAAAGCACTGGACGCGTGGGACTACCTGCAGAAGACGACCTTCGAAGAGGCCGACTTCATCGAGACCTTTCTCGACATCCTGCGCACCACGCAGACAACCCCCGCCCAGGCCGCGCCCGCAGCGGCGCCAGGCGACGCGCTGGTGCTCGACCCGCTGTGGCAGCGCACCCCCACCTGGCGCGGCGAGCGCATCAACCTGCCGCTCACCGCGCAGCGCATCCTGGCCACGCTGCACCAGCGCAGCGGCGAGGTCGTGTCGTACGACGAGCTGTTCGATGTGGTCAAGAGCGGCCGCAACCGCGACAACGTGCGCAAGCATGTGAGCACCATCCGCGAGGCGCTGCGCGAGGTCGATCCGTCATTCGAAGGCATCGAGAACGTCCCCATGCGCGGCTTCCGTTGGGTAAGGCAGTGAAGCATCCCCCTGAGCGGCTTCGCGGCTTCCCCCTTCTCTCGACTGGCTGCGCCATTCGGGAAGGGGGACGTCGCCAGCGCCCGCAAGGTAAGCGCCCGGGCAGCTTGGCGGCCCTTGCGCGGCGACCCTGGTCCAGGCCACGCCCTGTTCATTCGCCATCTGCCGTGCCAAGTGCCTTTGATGGGGGGAGGTGGCAATGAAGCGCCTGCTGCGGCGCCCGGCGCTGGAGATGCCGCGGCTCGAGATGCCCCGCCTGGGCCTGCCGGCGTTTCGCCTGCGCATCCTCGTGCGCAGCGTGTTCCTGCTGCTGGCAGCGGCCACGGTGGCGCTCAGCGTGGTGCTGCTCAAGGAGGAAAAAGAGCGCGCCTGGCAGAGCTACCAGAACGGCTTCAAGCGCAGCCAGTCCGAAGTGATGGCACGCCTGCGCCATCCGTCCGGCCAGTTGGCGCTGCTGAACGCGCACATCCAGGGCCAGGGCGCCACGCCGCTGGCGCCGCTGCTGCTGCCCTATGCGGCCATCGACTTCGACGACCAGAACAAGGCGCAGCAGGCGGTGGAGATGGCGGGCTGCGCGGTGCAGTACCCCGATGGCGCTACGGCCTGCGCGGCCATCGGCAACAACCCCTATGCGGGCGGCTTCATCTACCTCGTGGGCAGCTTCTATGCGGGCGAGTTGGTGGCGCGCGAACGCGGCGCGCTGGATCTGGCCGCCGTGCACCGGGCCCGGGTGACGCTGGACATGCGCGGCACCACGTCGCGCTGGGTGGCGCCGTTCGAGGCGCTGCCGCCGCAAGGCAGCATCCAGACCCGCGGTCGCCTGACCGGCTTTGCGGATGTGGGCGAAGAGGCGCTCGACGTGCGCGCGCGCCCGGTGCGCGACTTCCGCGGCTGGCTGTGGCAAAGCAATGCGTGCCGCGACCCGGCGGGCACCGCGCCCGGCTGCCTGCGCCGCACCTTCTACTCCATCCGCCTGCCCGTGGAGCTGTTTCGCGAGGCACTGTTCGGCAAGCAACCGCTGGTCTGGCCGCCCGAGGACCTGGGTAGCATGCGCGTGCGGGTGGAGATGCTGGGCCCTGGCAACTCCAGCGTGCTTTTCGACAGCAACACGCCCGGCGCGCAGCCCGCCGCATCGCTGGCCGACGTGGCCCGTTCGCTGTTGCCGGGCGAGAAGGTGCAGATCCGCAAGCTGGGCAGCAGTGAGCAGGACGCCCTCACGCTGCGCGGCACCGAAGTCGAAGCGGGGCCCACGGCGCCGTGGCTGATCCGACTGATCAGCTGGCTGCCGCTGGACCTGCAGGGCCCGGGCGAAGCCAAGGTGCAGGAGGTGCCCGCAGGGCTCGACATCCTCGACACGCCGCTGGGCAACTACGCCGTCACCTTCACCGGCAACCTGCGCGGCGTGGAGCAAGGCCTGGCGGTCGTGGCCACGCGCATGTCGTGGTACCTGGGTGCCATGCTCGCAGCCATCGCGCTGGCCTGGCTGGCGGTGGAAGTCGGCCTGCTGCGGCGCGTGACCGCACTGACGCGGCGCGCTGCCGCCGTCTCGTACAACGTGCAGGACGGCCACATCGGCCCGCGCCTGGGCGACCTGGATGTGTCGGACCTGCGCGGCTCGGACGAGCTGGGCATCCTGGCCGGCGGGCTGGCCGACCTGCTGCAGCGCGTGAAGGACGACATCCAGCGCGAACAGCTGCGCGCCCAGCAGGAGCGCGACATGTGGCACGCCGTGGGCCACGAGATCATGTCGCCGCTGCAGTCGCTCATGGTGCTGCACGGCGGGCCTGGCGACCCGGGGCATCGCTACGTGCAGCGCATGCAGCAGGCCGTGCACGTGCTGTACGGCACGGCCTCACCGGCCGAGGCGCTGCAGGCCGCCGACCTGCCGCAGGGCCGGCTGGACCTGGACGCCTTCTTGCGCCATGTGGCCGACAACGCGCATTTCGCGGGCATCGGCAACGTGGTCTACCAAGGCGGCACAGGGCCCGTGGTCGTGCGCGCCGATGAGTTCGCGCTGGAGGACGTGGTAACCCACATCCTGGGCAACGCAGACCGCTACCGCCCGGCGGGCACGGCGATCACGCTCACGCTCAAGGCGTCGGAGTCCACGGCCAGCGCCACGCTGCACAACCAGGGCTCCACCATCGAAGAGGACTTGCTCGGGCGCATTTTCGAGCTGGGCGTGTCCGACCCCAGCCTGCCCACGCCGCCAGGCGGCTCGGAGCACCGGGGCCAGGGCCTGTTCGTGGCCAAGACCTACATGGCCAAGATGGGCGGCACCGTCAATGCGCGCAATACGGACGACGGCGTGGCGTTCACATTGACCTTCCAGCGCCTGGGCTGAGGCCGGTTTCGCACACCCCGCCACGGTGGCAGAAAAGGCACCTGCGCGCACGGCGGCGGGGCGTGCCGTCCGACAGCGGAGCCACGGCCCGCGCCCTACGCTGCAGGATTGCACCGAACCCTGGTGCGCCCTGTCACAACCGCGCAAGGAGACCTACTCATGCCACGCTTCACCTTTATCACCCCCGCCCTCACCGCTGTCCTGCTGGCTGCTTCCGCTTCGGCCATGGCTCAAGCCCCCGCCCCTTCGGGCGACGCCCGTGCCCGCTACGAGCAAGAGCGCGAGAAGTGCATGACGAACAACACCCAGGATTCGCTGGCGACCTGCCTGCGTGAAGCCAACAACGCGCTGGATGCGTCGCGCAAGGGCCAGCTGAGCAACCCCGGCCCGGCCGCTTCGGAGAACACCACCCAGCGCTGCGAAGCCTTCCAGACGGCAGCCGAGCAGGCCGAGTGCGTGCGCCGCACCCAGTCGTCGTCGGTGAGCGGCTCCGTGTCTGGTGGTGGCGTGCTGCGTGAATCGGTCACCACCACGGTGATCCCGGCCAAGTAAGCGCTCCGGCGCTCCATGAAACCGAATGAAAATGGGCACCACCGCTTGCCCAATCAGCGCCAACAGCTATCAATAAAATAGCAAACGCCCGCCGTAGCGGGCGCGCGCCGGGACACTCGTAGCCGTGGAGCTGGCGATGCCAGCCACTGGGGTGCTTCACCTCGGGGAAAGCGCGCAGCTGCTCGGGGGTTAGGCCAAAGCTTGACGCATCGCGTCGATGACGCCCTTGTAGTCTGGCTTGCCAAAAATGGCGCTGCCAGCCACGAAGGTGTCGGCCCCGGCATCCGCCACGCGGCGGATGTTGTCGGTCTTGATACCGCCATCCACTTCCAGCCGGATGTCCTTGCCCGTCGCATCGATGCGGCGGCGCACGTCCTCGATCTTGCGCAGGGCCGAGTCGATGAAGCTCTGGCCGCCAAAGCCGGGGTTCACGCTCATGATCAGAATCAAGTCGATGTCGTCGATAACCCAGTCCAGCACGTCCAGCGGCGCCGCGGGGTTGAACACGAGGCCGGCCTTCACGCCTTTGGAGCGGATGGCCTGGATGCTGCGGTGCACATGGCCCGAGGCATCGGGGTGAAAGCTGATGTAGTCGGCGCCCGCATCGGCAAACGCAGCGGCCAGCGCGTCCACGGGCTGGATCATCAGGTGCACGTCGATCGGCACGGCCACGCCATCGGCCGTCTTGGCATGCGGCTTCAGGGCCTGGCAGATCATCGGGCCGAAGGTGAGGTTGGGCACGTAATGGTTGTCCATCACGTCGAAATGAATCCAGTCCGCGCCAGCGGCAATGACGTTGCGCACTTCTTCGCCCAGGCGGGCAAAGTCGGCAGAGAGGATCGAGGGGGCGATTTGGAATGTGCGGCTCATCCCCCGATTGTCTCAAAGCGGGCGGCCTGTGGCGATGTGGCGGATGAATCCGCGGGTTTTACGGGCCGCCACGGTTACCATTCCGCCATGCCAAAGTACCAGTTTGACGTGACAGTGCTGCCCGAGTACCTGCCCGAGCAGTCCGCGCCGGACACCGGGGTGTTCAGCTTCGCCTACACGATCACGATCACCAATGCAGGCGATACGCCGGCCCAGCTCATTGCACGCCACTGGATCATCAGCGATTCGCGCGGCCACACCGAAGAGGTCAAAGGCCTGGGCGTGGTGGGGCACCAGCCGCTGCTCAAGCCGGGCGAATCCTTCCAGTACACCAGCGGATGCCGCCTGCGCACGGCCAGCGGCACCATGCACGGCACCTTTCATTGCGTGGGCGAAGAAGGCGAGCCCTTCGACGCCGTCGTCCCCTTGTTCGTGCTGGAAGCTTTGGGCCACGGCCCCGCGGGCCAGCCGCTGACCGGTCGGGTGCTGCATTGAGCGCTGGTAGCCCCCACGCGCCCCACCCTGTGGGGGCGTGGCCCCACTGCGGGGCAGCGCGATGAGAAACCGCAGTTCCTCCGTCGTCGACCTGCCAGCCCTGCTGGCCCGGCTGGACCCTGCCGCCGACCTGGCCCACCGCCACCTGTGGCTCATCCACCTGCTGGACTGGGTGCGCGGCAAGAGCGACTCCATCCCTGCCGCCGTGGGCCGGGTGCAGCTCTTCCTCGATGCCGTCGAAACGCGGCCGGACGTGCAGCTGCGGCTGAGGGCGTGGTGGGCCACGCTGGTGGACCAGGTGGACGTCACCACGCTGCTGGCCGACTTCGGCTTTGCGCCGCGCACCGCGCTGGTCAGCGAGATCTCCGAGCGCCTGCGCACCAAGTTCCTGCCGGGCAGCCCCGAGACCATCGATGCGTCCGAGCTCTTCATGCTGGCGCTGCCCGGCGAGTTCGATGCCCAGTGGCTGCTGGCGCTGGACGAAGCGCAGCTCGCCCGCCTGGTGGCCTTGCTCGCGCCCGCGGACCCCGATGTCCACACCGGGCCCTCGCGCTGGCACAAGGCGCTGCTCGATGCCATCACCTACTGCGCCGGCCAGATCCTGTCGACCGGTTTTGCGCCCGAGCTGCGCCTGCGGATGAGCGAATCGGCACGCGATGCCCAGCCTTTTCATGCGCTGATCCACGATGTGGAGAGCCTGCGCGTGGAAGTGTTGCTGGCGCTGCGCACGCCCGACCGCCTGAACGACGCCGCCCAGCGCCTGCGCGAGCGGCTCGAAGCGTGCCGCGCAGCGGCCTCCACCGTGTACACCCACTTCGAAGACAACGGCATTTCGGTCGGCCTGGTGTTTCGCCTGCGGCAGCTGCGCGAGCGCATTTTGCGCGTGCGCGAGCTGCTGGACTGCCTGCTCTCGCCCAAGCCTCCGGTCACCGCTGCGCGCCTGCTGGCGCACCTGGTGATGGTGGGGCAGGAGCGGCGCAGCCTGCGTGCGCTGCTGGCCTCCAACTCGTCGCTGCTGGCAGCCAAGGTGGCCGAGCGCAGCGCGGAAACCGGCGAGCACTACATCACCCGCAACGCGGCCGACTACCGGTCCATGGTCGGCAAGGCCGCAGGCGGCGGCGCGCTGATGTCCGTCACCACGCTGGTCAAGTTCGGGCTGCATGCGCTCGCGCTGTCGGCGTTCTGGGGCGGCTTCATCGCGGGGGTGAACTACGCCGTCACCTTCGTGCTGATCCAGCTGCTGCACCTCACGGTGGCCACCAAGCAGCCCGCAATGACCGCACCCGCCATGGCCGCCAAGCTCAAGGAGTTGGGAGGCAGCGGTGCCATCGAGTCCTTTGTCGACGAGATCACGCACCTGGTGCGCTCCCAAGTGGCCGCCGTGCTGGGCAATGTGCTGGTGGTGTTCCCGGCCGTGCTGCTGCTGGCCACGGCCATCGCGCTGGCCACGGGCGCGCCGGCCATCAGTGAGAAGCAGGCGCAGCACGTGCTCGAATCCCTGCACCTGCTGGGGCCGTCACTGTTCTTCGCGGCCTTCACCGGTGTGCTGCTGTTCGCGTCGAGCATCATCGCGGGCTGGGCCGAGAACTGGTTCGTGCTCAACCGGCTGGACTCTGCCCTGCACTACAACCCGCGCATCACGCGCTGGCTGGGCGCCGAGCGCGCGGCGCGGTGGGCGCGCTTCCTGCGCGAGAACCTGTCGGGCTTCGCGGCCAACATCTCGCTGGGGTTCATGCTCGGTCTCGTCCCTGCCTTCGCAGGGTTTTTCGGGCTGGGCCTGGATGTGCGCCATGTCACACTCTCCACGGGCCAGGTGGCTGCGGCCAGCGCAACGCTGGGGATCGGCGTGTTGCACATGCCGGCCTTCTGGTGGGCGGTGGCATCGCTGCCGCTGCTCGGTGCACTCAACGTGACGGTGAGTTTCTACCTCGCGTTCAGCCTGGCCTTGCGGGCGCAGAACGTGAGTGGCTTGGACCGCTCTCACATCTACAGAGCGATCCGCGTGCGCCTGCGCACCGCGCCCCTGAGCTTTTTCGTGCCCGCCCGCCGCGCAGCCTGACGAGAGACCCGGAAAGACGGGCCCGGCGGCAGCGGCAAGCCCCGCCCCTGTCCTACATGGACGGGATGTTTCGGCCTGTAAATTCAGGCAACGCTGGTGCGTCCCTGATTTTTCAGGGTTTCTGCGCACCCGCTTCTTCACTCCCGGCGGGGCCCGTCCCCGCCTGACGCAGAGGTTCCAGACATGAATGAAATCCTGACCTTCTGGGCGCAGTGGCTGCGCCCCTCGGCCGGGTTGCCGACGGTCCAGTGGTCACTGCTGCTGGCAGTGGCGGCCATGGCAGGCTATCTCACCCAGCGCCACACCGGTCTGCCCAAGGTATTGGGCTATTCGCTCGTCGGCACCGCCGCGGGCCTGGCCGGCTTCAGCGGCGCCGTGTGGCCGCTGCAAGGCATCGGCCTGTTCCTCCTGGAGCTGGGCATTGCCATCGTGCTGTTCGAGTGCGGCGGCCGCATTCCGCTGCGCTGGTTCCGCCACAACCCCATGGTGCTGGTGCAGAGCATTGCCGAATCGGTGTTCACCTACTTCGCCGTGTACTGGGTGCTGGTGTGGCTCAACCTGCCCACGCAGGTGGCCGGGCCGCTGGCCCTGGTGGCGCTGGCCGCCTCGCCCGCGGTGCTGACCCGCGTGGTGGCCGACACCCGCGCTGCCGGCCCGGTGACGGAACGCGCCATCGTGCTCACCACGCTGTCCACGCTGTACGCGCTGACACTGGGCAGCGCCAAGGCCGAACTCATCAACCGCCAGGGCCTCACCTTGATGGAGACCATGTCGCCCGTCGTGGTGGTGCTGGGCGTCTCCATCGTCGTGGCCGCCGTGCTGGCGCTGGTGCTGCGCATGGCGCTGCGCGTAATGAGCCCCACGAGCGAGAACACCTCCATGCTGTTCCTCGCGCTGGTAGCGGCCGGCACGGCCGTGTCGGCCCACATGGGCGGCTCGGCCCCGCTGGCGGCGCTGCTGGGCGGCATGCTGCTCAAGCAACTCAACCCCCGGCCCTGGGCCTGGCCGCGCCAGTTGGGCAACGCATCGTCGCTGCTCACCATGCTGATGTTCGTGCTGGTCTCCACCGTGGCCGCGCAGGCCGACTGGAGCGCTCCCGTGGCCGGCGTGGTGCTGGCGCTGATCGCCGTGCGCCTGGTGGCCAAGGCCACCGGCGTGGCGCTGGGCAACGTGGGCAGCGGCGCCAGCTGGAAGCAGGCGCTGTGGGTGGGCTGCGCGATGACGCCGATGTCCTCCATCGCGCTGCTCATCGCCTCGCAGTTCGTGCTGGCCTCGCCTTCCACCGGTCATGTCATCGCCGGCGTGGCCCTGCCCGCCATCTTGCTGATGGAAGTGATGGGCGCCGTGATCGCCACTGTGGCCATCTACCGCGCGGGCGAAAGCTCCAAGCCCTGGGCGGCCCTGACGGCCCGCGGCCAGAACGGAGACACCCAGCCATGAGCGGCGCCGCGCCAGACCGCGCGCAGCCCGCTCACACCGCACCGCACCGTACAGAAGAGGCCCTTTGATGTCCCTTGAAGCGTTCAACCATTCCGAGCCCCTGACCCTGGGCGTCGAGCTGGAGCTGCAGCTCGTCAACACCAACGACTACGACCTCGCGCCCTATGCCGAGGACATGCTGCGCCTCATGCACAAGACCCCGCTGCCCGGCAGCGTCGTGCCCGAGATGACGAACAGCATGATCGAGATCTCCACCGGCATTTGCCACTCGAGCAGCGAAGTGCTGGGCCAGCTCACGCCGATCCGCGATGCGCTGGTCAAGAGCGCGGACAAGCTCAACATCGCCGTGGTCGGCGGCGGCACGCACCCGTTCCAGCAGTGGCACGAGCGGCGCATCTACGACAAGCCGCGCTTTCGCGAGCTGTCGGAGCTGTACGGCTACCTGTCCAAGCAGTTCACCATCTTCGGCCAGCACGTGCACATCGGCTGCCCCGATGCCAATGCCGCGCTGCTCATGCTGCACCGCATGTCGCGCTACATCCCGCACTTCATCGCGCTGTCGGCATCGAGCCCCTACGTGCAGGGGCAGGACACGGCGTTCGACTCGGCACGCCTGAACTCGGTGTTCGCATTCCCTCTGTCGGGCCGCGCGCCGCTGGCGCTCACGTGGGACGACTTCACCGTCTACTTCGACAAGATGACGCGCACCGGCGTGGTCAAGAGCATGAAGGACTTCTACTGGGACATCCGCCCCAAGCCCGAGTTCGGCACCATCGAGATTCGCGTGTTCGACACCCCGCTGACCATCGAGCGCGCCGCAGCGCTGGCGGGCTACGTGCAGTCGCTGGGCGCCTGGTTCCTGGCGGACCAGCCCTTCATGCCCACCGAAGACGACTACCTCGTCTACACCTACAACCGCTTCCAGGCGTGCCGCTTCGGCATGGACGCGGTGTATGTGGACCCGGCCACCGGCGACCACATGCCGCTGCGCGAGCACATCCTCAAGACCATGGACAAGATCGCCGGCCACGCGGCTGTGCAAGGCTCATCGAGCGCCATGCACATGCTGCGCACCGAGGTCGAAGCGGGCCAGAACGATGCGCGCTGGCTGCGCGAGCGCCAGCGTGAAGAACAGCTGCTGGCCGAAGTCAGCCGCCAGGCGGCGCAGCGCTTTCGCGGCGCCATGGCCTGACCGCGCGGTATCCCCTCGCAATTCCACACCCCATCGGTCACACCGGCAGCGCCTGCCTGCGCGCCAGCTGGGTGACGCCGCCGTAGCCCCAGTCCTGAGCGGGCAGCTCGCGCACCACCACGTAGCTGGCGCGGGCGAGCGCAGCGCCCGGGGCCAGCTGCTGCGCCAGCTCGGCAAACGCGGCGGCGATGAAGGCCGCCTTTTCCTGCGGAGTGTTCGTGCCCTCGGTGATGCTGATCTCCAGCAACGCCGTGGGCTGCGCAGCGGGCTCGCCACCGATGTGCCACTGGCCGGACGGTAGCTGGTTGATGGCCACCGCAGTGACCTCACGGCGCTTGCCCAGCCGTTGCACGGTGAGGTCGGTGAGCGCACGGGCCAGGGCTTGGCAGCGGTCGGGGGTTTGCGGTGGAGTCAGTGTGAGGATGAGGGTGGGCATGGATCAGCTCCTGGGGGTGGGTGACAAAGTGAATGAACTACTGCGGGTGTCGTGGTGGTGGCGATGACGGCACGGTGCGAGAAAGCAACCTTTGCAAGCCCCGCACGGCCGCCGATACTGCAGCCCGCACCGACGCCACTGCAGCGCAGGCCAGTGCGCGCGTGGCCGCGTCGGGAAAATCCCGCAGCGCTTCACGGCGCAGTTGCCGCGCCAGGCGCTCTGCGTCCTGGTGCAGTCGCAGGGACTCTGCAGGCGTGATGTCGCGGGGCATTGCAGCGTCCTTTCGTGCAGACCTTCAAAAGTTGGAGCGACTGTAGGCACGCCACGCGGCCACGGAAACAGCGCACACGGCAACAGCGTTTTGCACGGCTGCAAAGGGCCCGGCGCCTTGATGTGGCCGAGCGGCGCCCCGGCGAAAAGACGTCTGCCGCCGTTACCATTGCCCGATGCGCGACCTCCGCCTCGAAGACCTGCACCTGTTCGCCCGCGTGGCGGACCTGGGCTCGCTGTCGGCCGCGGCGCGCGAGCGCACTGTGCCGGTGAGCCAGGTCTCCCGCACGCTGGCGCGCATAGAGCAGGCCAGTGGCGCACGGCTGGTGCACCGCACCACCCACGGCCTCACGCTCACGGCGGAGGGGCTCACCTTTCTCGACTACTGCCGGCGCATCACCGGCACGCTGGACGAGCTGGAGGGCGAGTTCGCCCACCAGAGCGGCCAGCCCAGCGGCTGGGTGCGCGTAGCAGCCAGCTCGGTGGTGGCCGAGCACCTCTTGATCCCCAGCTTTGAGAGCCTGCAGCAGGCGCACCCGCAGTTGCGCGTGGAGCTGGTGGTGGACGACCGCATCGCCGACATGGCGCAGGGCGGTATCGACATCGCGATCCGCACTGGCGCGCCGCCCACCGACACCGTGGTGGCCCGCCCGCTGGGCACGCTGGCGCGCCGCCTGTACGCCAC
The DNA here is from genome assembly GCF_964253015.1 of Acidovorax sp. LjRoot194. Taxonomy (NCBI): domain Bacteria; kingdom Pseudomonadati; phylum Pseudomonadota; class Betaproteobacteria; order Burkholderiales; family Comamonadaceae; genus Acidovorax; species Acidovorax sp. LjRoot194. The sequence goes on from NZ_CAXUQB020000001.1 coordinate 5,332,253, forward strand.
GCCGGGCTACCTGCAGCTGCACGGCGCGCCGCAGCACCCCGAGGACCTGCACCAGCACCGGCTCATCACCAACAACGCCGTGGCGATGCTCAACCGCTGGCCTTTCGTGGTGGAGGGCCACGCGCATGTGGTGGCGGCCGAAGGCCACTGGCGCTCAGGCAGCACCGGCATCACCGCCCGCCTGGCGCTGCAGGGCCTGGGCATTGCGCGCCTGGCCACCGTGGTGGCCGAGCCGCTGGTGCGCCAGGGGCAGCTTGCGCCCGTGCTGGCCGCGTGGGTGGACCCGCAGCCCAGCCCCATCCATGCCATCACGCTCACGCGCCGGCACCGCCTGCCCAAGATCCAGGCGTGCATCGACCACTGGGCGCAGTGGTTCACCGAACAGGAAAGCGCTTCGTGACACATCCATCTGCCCTGCCCCTGACAGCCGACCTGCGCCATGGGTGAGTTCGACCTGATCGCCCGCTACTTCACGCGCCCCGTGCGCCCCGATGGCGCTGCCGTGCTGGGCGTGGGCGACGACTGCGCGCTGCTGGCGCCCGCGCCCGGCATGCAGCTGGCCATCTCCAGCGACATGCTGGTGGAAGGCCGCCACTTCTTTGCCGACGTGGACCCCGAGGCGCTGGGCCACAAGGCGCTGGCTGTGAACCTGTCGGACCTGGCGGCCTGCGGCGCGCGGCCGCTGGCCTTCACGCTGGCGCTGTCGCTGCCGCGGGTGGACGAACCCTGGCTGGCCGGCTTCTCGCGTGGGATGTGGAAGCTGGCCGACGCGCACGGCTGCGAGCTGGTGGGCGGCGACACCACGCAGGGCCCGCTCAATATCTGCATCACCGTGTTTGGCGAGGTGCCCCCGCGCCAGGCCCTGCTGCGCAGCGGCGCGCGGCCCGGCGACGACCTGTATGTGAGCGGCACGCTGGGCGATGCGCGGCTGGCGCTCGAAGCCCTGCTCGGCCACATCACGCTACCCGCCGACGTGCTGGCCCGCGCCCGCCAGCGGCTGGAGCGCCCCACACCACGCGTGGCCCTGGGCCTGCAGCTGCGCGGCGTAGCCAGCAGTGCGATGGACCTGAGCGACGGGCTGGTGGGCGACGTGTCGCACATCCTCAAGGCCTCGGGCGTGGGGGCGGTGATCGATGTGGACGTTACTACTAATTTAATAGCTGCTAGCGCTTACCTATCAAGCGGTAGAGGCCATTTTGATGCTGAATTGATGCGTCGCTGCGTCCTATCGGGCGGCGACGACTACGAGCTGGCTTTCACCGCCCCGCCTGCGCAGCGCGGTGCTGTGGCCGCTGCGGCCGCGGCCAGCGGTACAGCGGTGACGCGCATCGGCTCCGTGGTGGCTGAGCCAGGCCTGCGCCTGGTGGACGGCCAGGGTCAGCCGGTGGAGAACCGGTATGCCTCGTTCGACCACTTCGGGTAAGGGGCGCGGCAACCGCACATCTGCCAAGGGGGCAGCACCTAAAAATATTTGCCAACGCATGAATCCTTTGTCGAATTCGGCGGCTCTTGGTAGGTGAGGCGCGCAGTGAGTGCGCCTCGCTGTCCATCCATCCACCGATTCCCAGGAGCTTTTCACCATGCTGTACCGCAAGAACATTACCCGCCCCGAAAGCCTGTTGCGCATCGTCGGCGGCATCGCCCTCGCAGCCGTCGGCCTGTGGTGGCAAGGCGCATCCCCCCTGGGCCTGGTGCTGGCCGCATCCGGCGTGGGCAGCGTGCTGAGCGGCGCTTTCGGCTACTGCCCCGCCTGCGCGCTGGTCGGCCGCAGGCCGGTGGAGTGAACCGACGGCCCCTGAGTCGCTTCGAACTGAGAATACCCATCCATGCCACTCCCCACGCTCGCCCAACTGCTGCCCGCCGCCCGCGATGGCGACGCGCGGGCCATGGAACAACTGCTGGCGCTGGCACGCCCGGACATCCGCCGCTACGCGCTGCGCCACTGCGCCGCCACCACAGCCACCGACGACGTGGTCCAGGAGGCGCTGATCATCGTGTACCGCCGCGTGGGCGCTCTGCGCGAAGTGGCGGCCTTTGGCGGCTGGGTGGTGCGCATCGTGCAGCGCCTGTGCATGCGCCCGGTGCTGGGCTGGCTCAAGGGCGAGCCGCTGGCGCAGGTGGAAGACAACCTGGCCTGGTCGCACAAGCCCGACCATGAACTGCGCCACGACCTGGCCCTGGCCATCGACTCGCTGCCGCCCATCTACCGCGATGCGCTGTTGATGCGCGACTTCGAGGAGCTGACCATCGAAGAGATGGCCGAGCGCCTGGGCACCACGCGCGAGGCGGCCAAGAGCCGGCTGCACCGCGCAAGGGCCCTGGTGCGCGAATACCTGCTGCCCGCTGGCACCACTGGCACCACTGGCAGCGCCGTCACGCCGTGAGGAGCACCGCCGCGGCAGCGATCACGGAATGCAGCGCTACTTCGCAATGATGGTCAGCAGCTCTTCCCGCGTGGTCGGGTCGGCCATATATTTGTTGTAGAGCGGCGCCATGCGGCGCACGAAGGGCGAGACGTCCTTCACGCGCACGAACTGCGAGCCCTGTTTGGCGGTGGTCTCCAGCGCCTGGGCCACGCGCTTGTTCCACAGCTCGCGCATCAGCAGAGCCGACTGGGCACCCGCGTCGGCAAAGGCCTTGCGGTCTTCGGCCGAGAGCTTGGCCCACACCGCGGTGGACACCACCAGCGCCTCGGGCGAGATCACGTGGTTGGTCACGTAGACGTTCTTGGCCAGCTTGTGGTGCCCCGTGGATTCGTACGAGGGCATGTTGTTCTCGGCGCAGTCGATGCTGCCTTTCTCGAAACCGCCCAGCACCTCCTTGAAGGGCATCGCCACGGGCTTCGCGTCCAGCAGCCGGATCATCTCCGTGAAGATCTCCGACTGCTGCACGCGGATGGACGCGCCCGCCAGGTCGCGGATCGTGGCGGGCGAGCGGTTGGCGCAGTAGAACGATCGCCCCCCGCCGTCGTACCAGCCCAGCACCACGAAGCCGGCCGACTGCAGGTTGGCGGCAAAGCGCTGGCCCAACGCGCCGTCCAGGTGGCGGAACATGTGGGCCGAGTCGGTGAAGAGGAACGGCAGGTTCAGCACCTTGATGCCGGGCACCGCGTCGGACAGCGGGCCCGAGCTGAACTCGGCAATGTCGATCTCGCCGCTCTTGAGCATTTGCACCGCTTTGGGTTGGTCGCCCAGCGTGGCATTGGAGAACACCTCCACTTGGTAGCGCCCCTGCGTGGCCTTGCCCACCTGCTGCGCGAAGCTTTTCATGGCCTCGGTGACGGGGTAGCCGTCAGGGTGGATATTCCAAGCGCGCAGCTTCGTCTGCCCCCACGCCGCACCCGCGCACAGCAATGCTGCCGCCACCAGACAACCGGCTTTCCATCTCTTGAGCATGCTTGTCCCCCATCGTGTTGTTCTGTGTGCATTGTTAACGTCATCATCTGACGTCATACAAATAATCACAAATTTTTAGAGCTTTGATCGCGCGGCATCAGCACCTTCTGCGGCTCACTGCGCGCCGCAGAAGCGGACCTCCGCAAATCCCGTGAACCTGAGGTTCCATGCGGATTTCAAGGCTTTTATTCTTGTAAGCACCGCGCTCTCGCGCCCGATTCTGCAGCGACCAGTGCGACAGGCCGATTGGGGTTAACGCCAGTCGCAGCAGGAAATCACGCGCCCAGAATTCGCTGCAGTTGTACGACGTCATTTGTCATGGCGCAGTACGGCCTGGGGCCGGGCCGCCGGGGTGGCAGCCGGTGCACCCGTTACGGCCCCTTTCAGACCCACTGCCATCCAACGAGGAGACATTCCATGCTGACCATGAAGCGCAGAGACTTCACCCTGAGTGCCCTGGCCCCCCTGCTGCTGAGCGCCTGCGGCGGCAGCGACGACCCCGCACCCACCTTTCCACCCGGCCCCAAGGCAGACGCTGCCGACGCCCTGAAGCGGGCCACGCATTACATGGACGACACCGTGTCCTACCAGGGCGGCTACGTGTGGTCGTACTCGCCGGACCTGAAGCAGACCTTTGGCGAGATGGAGGCCTACCGCACCATGTGCTGGATCCAGCCGCCGGGCACGCCGTCGGTGGGCCACGTGTACCTGGACGCCTACCACGCGACCGGCGACGAGCGCCACTGGCGCGCGGCCGAGCGCACCGCCACGGCCATCATGGCCGCGCAGCACAGCTCGGGCGGGTGGAACTACATCCACGACTTCGCGGGCGAGGCGTCGCTGAAGAAGTGGTACGACACCATCGGCAAGAACGGGTGGCGGCTCGAAGAGTTCCAGCACTACTACGGCAACGCCACGTTCGACGATGCGGGCACGGCCGTGGCATCGCAGTTCCTGCTGCGCATGTACCTCGAAAAGCGCGACGCCCGCTACCTGCCGGCCGTGCAAAAGGCCATCGACTTCGTGCTCAACGCGCAGTTCGGCCCCGAGTACGGTGTGGCCAATGGCGGCTGGCCGCAGCGGTTCCCGCACTTCCCCGGGGCGATCAGCAGCATGCCGCTGCCCAACGCGTCGCAGTTGCCCGCCGGTGCCAGGGCCGGCATGGACGACGGCGACTACACGCTGCACGTGACCTTCAACGACGACGTGATGGGCGAGAACATCAAGTTCCTCACGCTGTGCGTGATGGCGCTGGGCGAGACGCGCCTGCTGCCCAGCATCAGCCGCGCGATGGAATGCATGCGCCTGATGCAGCAGCCCGGCCAGCAGGCGGGCTGGGGGCTGCAGCACCTGTCGCGCGCCAAAGACGGCCGCCCTGCCGGGTCGCCCGCCGGTGCCCGCAGCTACGAGCCCCGGTCGCTGGCCACGCACACCACGCAGACCAACATCCGCCAGATGTTCAACTACTTCCAGCTCACCGGCGACCGCAAATACCTGGCGCGCCTGCCCGAGGCGATCGCCTGGCTCAAGAGCTGCCCGCTGCCGGCCGACGCCGCCACGGTGAACCCGCTGCTGGGCGGCGGCCGCACCCACCCCACGTTTGTCGAGCTGGGCACCAACGACGGCCTGTACGTGCACCGCTACGGCTCCAACATCCACAACGGCGCCTACTACTACGACAAGAACTACACCAACACCGTGAGCCACTACTCGGCCGGCCGGCCCATCGACATCGCGGGGCTGGAGGCCACGTACGCCAAGCTCAGCGGCATGACGGACGCGGCCGTGGCCGAGATGGCCGCGCGCTCGCCGCTGAAGGTGGCGGGCGGCGGCAAGGCGCTGCCCAAGTACTTCTCGATCCGCGAGGTGGACTTTCCGGACCTGTTCACCGGTGCAGTCATGGCCACCCCCGCGGTGCCCGAATCCGAAGTCGCCACACTGCTGACCGAGCTGGGCACGCGCAACTACTGGACATCGCCCGTGCCCGAAGTGGTGAACCCCTACCAGGGCGACGGCCCCACCGCGCCGTACACCGGCACCGCCTACCGCAGCAAGCACGTGGGCGATGTGTACGACACCTCGCCCTACCCGGCCGACAACCCGCCCGAAGTGCCGCCTTACGTGAAGAAGGACAAGCCCCAGTTCATCGTCACGGCCGAGTGGATACGGCGCATGGGGCGGCTGATTGCGTTCGTGGCGCCCGTGGCTTGATTCCGATGGTCTCGATGGGCTGGTGGAACCTCACCCGTTCACGCTGAGCCTGTCGAAGCGCTGCACCAGGCTTCGACAGGCTCAGCCCGAACGGCTCTGTGGCATTGGAGCGCCGATTCTGGTCAACTCCCGGCGCCTGAAACCCGCTCCGCCCCAACCGGCCCGCTTCACGCCTGCACGAACTGCCGCAGGGGCCGGCGCGGCGTGGCAGGCACCTCGTCCTGCGGGTAGCCAATGCGGCAGAACATCTGCACGGTGGCATCCTCAGGCGCGCGCGGCGCGGAGCGCCCCAGCACCAACTGGTGCACACGCTCGTAATGCGGCGCCATCTCGGCAAACTCTTGCAGCGCCTGGCTCATGGGGTGCATGCCCACGCCCAGCGCCGTGGCCTGCAGCTGCAAGCGCACATAGGCCCGGCCCGCGTCGATCTGGTCGCCGCGCGTGTTGCCGCCGGTGATCCACACAAAGCCCATCGCCGTGCGGCTGTGGCCCTCGAAGCGGCCCATCGCGCTCTTGTACGCGGCGCTGCCCTCGGCGGGTGGCGCGGACCGGTCGAACATGCCCAGCGCGGCCACCGCCCGCACGAACGGTGCGTTGAGCGAGATGCCGTCGCGGTGGCGCAGGATCTCGGCCGGGCCCACGCGCGTGAGGTGGATGCTCTCCATCATCGTGCGCGGCGTGAGCAGCTCGACCTGCGCGGACTGCCAGCACAGCGTACGCAGCGGCTCCAGGCGCGCAGCGTCGACCGTGCCACCCACCTGCAGCCCTGCTGCGGGCCGCTGGCTCGCCAGCAGCGCGGCCAGCACATCGGGCGTTACGGTGCGGGCCATGTCGAAGTCGCTCTTGGGCGTGTGGCGATGCAGGACCTGGGCGAACAGCGCATCGGGCTGGCCCGCAGGCTTCAAGGTGACACGCGCCACCGGCCGGTCATCCCAGTCCGCCAACGCCGCAGGCAGCGGGCCCTGCGGCCACAGCAGCACGTCGCTGCCCACGCCCTGCTGCGCCAGGGCCAGCACCAGCAGCTCCAGAAAGGCGCCGTGGCCGATGAGGATCTGGCGGCCCAGCGGGTCGGTGTGCGGCAGCACGCGTTCGCGGTCGGTGCGCAGGGTGATCACGCCGTCTTCGCGCAGGTCCACCACCCAGGGCTGCAGGTTGTGCGGGTTGGGGGCGGTGATGGCGTAGGCCACGGCGCGGCGGCGCACCTCGGTCTCGCCCACCGGGCCTTGCCAGGCCTCCACCGCTTCGGCGGGGTAGTGCGGGCTGGCCACGCCACAGGCGGCCAGGGTGCCGGCCGTGGCGGCGACGACGGTGCCACCGCCTGCCAGGCGGATGAAATTGCGACGGTTCATGGCGGGTCCTTCTGGCCGTGTGGGCCGGTGTGCCTGTCAAAAAAGGCTGTGAAGACAAGGTGGTGAGGCCAGGCGCGCACGCCAGCTCGCCGCGACCGCCGGCGGGTTGGGTGTGGCGGTGCAGCGGTGACAGGCCCGTGGGCGCCGCGCCTTCAGGCCAGCGCGGCGCGCGGGGCGGGCGCAGCACCCAGCGCCAGGTCGTTCAGCGCCTGGCGCGCTGCCTGCTCGAACGGCGTGTGGGGCTCCTCGCCGATCAGCGCGCGCAGGCGGGTGTTGTCCAGCCGGTGGGGCTGGTGGCGCAGGTAACGCATGGCGGCCAGCGACGCGAGCATGGGCATGAACACACCCGCCACACGCAGCAGCGTCCAGTTCAGCCGCGCCACGCGCAGCGTGCCGGCATCGGGCAGCCAGCCGCGCTCTGCGGCCAAGGTGGAGAGGCTGTGCAGCCAGGGCTGCGCGCTCACGGTGTGGCCGGCAAAGTGCAGGCAGTCGAACGCGGCCAGCCGGTGGCGCTCCTCGGCCACGCGCACCAAAGTGGCCGCCAGGTCGGGCAGGTACGCCCAGGGCGTGGCGACGTCCAGCGGGCCGGGCCAGGTGACGCGGCCCCGGTGCAGATCCTTGGCGATGGACTGGTCGAGCCAGCCGCTCGCGCCGCTGCCAAAGAAGTCGCCCGCGCGCACCACCACCGCCCGCATGCGCCCACCCTGCGTAGCGGCGGCCAGGCGCTGCTCCATCGCCACGCGCACCAGCCCCTTGCCGCCAGCGGCCGCCTGGGGCGTGTCTTCGCGCAGCACGGCGGGCATGCCCTCGCCGAAGTTGTAGACGTTGCCCGGCAGCATGAGCGTGGCGCCGAGCTGCTGCGTAACGTCGATGGCCGCGTCCAGCAAGCCGAGCGCCTCCAGGCGCCATGCCTTGTCCGTGTACGCAGGGCTGATCGCATGCACCACCACCTGTGCGCCGCGCGCCTGGCGCAACAGCTCCGCCGTGTCATGCACCGCCACCGGCATCCACCACACACCGCCCATGGCGGGCAGCGCGTGGCCGCCCGCAGCGGGCCGCACCTGCGCCAGCACCTGCCAGCCGGCCTGGGCAAAAGCGCGTGCAGCGGCCAATCCCAGGCGGCCCCGCGCGCCCAGGATCAGCACGGTGGGCTGAGCGGCTGGTGCTGCCTGTGGTGCGGCAGGAGCGAAGAGAGTGTTGAGCGGTGCGGTCATCGGAATCTCCACGGCGGGAAAGGAATGGACCGATTGTGAAAACGCACCGACAACCACACAATTGCCTAACTATCCATACCAGTAATTCATTTTTGAATAGCTAAACACCGCCGAACCGGAGCACGCTACCGCCATGAATCAGACCTTCGACTGGAGCCTGGTGCAGTCCTTCCTGGCCGCGCTGGACCAAGGCAGCCTGCTGGGCGCGGCCCGTGTGCTGAACGCCAGCCAGCCCACCATCGGCCGCCACATCGCCGAACTGGAGTCGCAACTGGGCGTGGTGCTGTTCGAGCGCACCGGCCGCGGCCTGCTGCCCACCGCCACGGCACTGCAGCTGGCCGAATCCGCCCGCGCCATGGAGGTCGGCGCGCACCAGCTGGCGCGCAGCGTGTCGGGCGCCGAGGCCGGGGTGAGCGGCACCGTGCGCATCACCGCCAGCCAGCCCGTGGCCTGCGTGCTGCTGCCGCCCGTGCTCGCGCGCATGCGCCAGGCGCTGCCCGACGTGCAGGTGGAGCTGGTCTCCAGCAACGAAGTCACCAACCTGCTGCGCCGCGAGGCCGACATCGCCCTGCGCATGGTCCGCCCTGACCAGGCCAGCCTGGTGGCCAAGCGCATCGGCGCCGTGAAGCTGGGCGCATATGCCCACCGCGACTACCTCCGCCGCAAGGGCACGCCCCGCCAGCCGTCAGACCTGCTGCAGCACGAGCTGATCGGCAACGACCGGCACGAAGACATTCAGCAAGGCTTCGCCGCCATGGGCTACCCGGTGGACCGCCAACGCTTTGCCTTCCGCACCGATGACCTGATCGCCTGCTGGGAAGCCGTGCGCGCCGGCCTGGGCGTGGGTTTTGTCGGCGACTACATGGCCCGCACCGACCCCGACGTGGTGCGTGTGCTGCCCATGCTGCCCCTGCCCGAGCTGCCCATCTGGCTCACGGTGCACCGCGAGATCCGCACGAGCCGCAGGATTCGTGCGGTGTATGACTTTTTGGCGCGGGAGGTGCCGGAGGCGTTGGGGTGAAGGTGGTGGGGGAGGCCGTGGGATGCGTGAAACGTGGGAAGTGGTGGAGGGGTCGAGGGTGGCAGAATTCGGTCGGAAGCAACCGATCAAAAAGAGAAACAAGATGACGGAATCTGAAACTCAGGGGGAATGGCTGGAATCGCTGCCATCGATTCATCAAGTTATCTTTCTGACGGCACTCGGTCACTGTTTGACTGTTGCTGGTCGTGATAGCTACATCCCTGAGAGCGAAGAGTTGGAGCATCCCACTCATCTTCGCCAGATCAATGAGATTCAGCATCGTGTTGCAGCATGTACCTATGAGTTGCTAGTCAATGATTCGACTGAGAGCTTTCGGCGCTCGATTGCTCATTGGGTGCTCGATCAATGTGACCAACGTATGTTGGAGAACATGCAATGGGCATGGCAAACGGCTAAAGAAAGAGTTCTAAAAGCCATACAGCAAGGCACTGTGCTGCAATGAACAGCTGAGCGCAGCTGTCTGCTTTTGCGAGAAGCTCACCGCCCGCTGGGACCCGCTAGCTTGAATCGCTGTGATGCCGAATTCAATCGGACATTTCCAGCATGGTTCCTCCAATTGCGAAACTCTGGATCAGCCGCCTTCGGGGCAACTCTCAACCTCGCCTTGGGGCAGCGAGCAGACCTTCAAAAGTTATTGTCTGCAACCAATGACACTTGCGTGTCCCAATGTCGGAGCTGGACATAAGAGTCCCAGCCATCATCGCTGGAGCACATCGCCATCGCGGCCCTGGATAGATGCTGTTGGAAACGCGGAGTCTCGAAGACTAGTCGTCGTATGTCATTCCACAAGGCCACCGCATCTTCCGTTTCAAAGGTGAAATTGAAATAGAGACCATCTTCATCGCCGCTGTCAAAGCTATGGCACGTTACAAGGGCGTGATCGTCTGCGACTTCCTGGAACAAGGCTGAAAGCTCTTTGATATCCAGGCTAGGCGATCTGTCTGGTTGAACTTGAACGGAGATTGATCTCATCCTGTGTCCTGATGTCCGTTTATGGACGCTTGTAGTCATTGAGGGGGTGAACGGCCCTCGTACAACCCGGCCGGAGCCCACGACCTTCGGGCCTTCCAAAACGTCGAAATGGGTTCCGACCAGCAGCGCGCAGTAATCGACCTCGGGGTCATAGATCAGTGCGGCAACGGCACGGACTGTCGATCCAGGGCTCGCGTGCGGGCCATCAACAAATGAGACGCCGAGGTACTCGCCGCCTTCCACGCGCAGGTGCGGGCGATAAACGCCACCGGTCAGGACCGGCATCTTTGCACGGCCCACGATGGTTAATTCCACTTCGACAAAACGTCTAGACATGCTTCCGCTCCTGGCATTCAGCAGCATGCTACCAACCGCTTAAATCGCCCCTCCGTCATTTCGCCTCTGCCTGTGGCTGCGTGCCAGTTGGCCGGTTAGCAACCGCAAAAAAAAGAAGAGAACCCTACTCCCCCTCCCGCTTCGGATCCCCCCGCACCACAAAGTGCCGCGAAAACCCCACGGGCCGACTCACACCCGTCGGCTCCGACCACAGCGGAACCCGAAAGCCAGGCTCCGCCAGCACCTGCACGCTCCAGTCCGTATCGCCGATGAAACGAAACCGCAGCGTGTCCGGCTCGGGCGACGGAAGCAGCGAGAACGAGCCCGTTGAGTACATCGCCCCCAGCGTTGCAGTGTCGATGCACTGCAGGTCCGCATCGAGCAGGTGGATGTGCAGAAATTCTTCTGCCGGGACGTCGTCGGTCGTCAGCAGCAGCGTAAAACCTTGCCATTGCGCAGCCGCCTCCAGCACTGCGCCGGGCACGTGGCGGCCGGTGGGCTGGCCGTTGCGCAGGATGTGGCAGTGGGCGGGTTCGTCGTCGGGGCGGCCTGCCAGGCGCTCGACCGACAGCTCTTGGGGTGTGAGCAGGTGCATGGGCGCTGCGTCCTTACCAGAAGTAGTCCACGCCGAAGGCCGCCAGCGCGCCGCCGACAAAAGCCCCGACAGTGACGCACACGGGCGCCCCGGGGCCGCAGGCCAGGCCGGCCAGGGCGCCGCCGGCGATGCCGCCGCCAATGCCGGCGCCGGTGACGGCCACTTCGCGGCGGGCGGCGCCGGCCTTGTCTTCGGCCTTGGCGATGGAATACACGGACAGGGCGATCGACAGCACCAGCAGGCCCCGCCCTGCGCGCGAGAGGTTGCGCATGGTGGCGGTCACGCGGGGGTTCGAGGTGCCGGCGGATTTGACGATCTCGGCATACACCGCGTTCTGCTGGGTGGTGGAGAGCCGGCCGAAGTCCGCACCGGCGCCGTGCAGTTGCTGCGTCTTGCGCGCGATGAGTTCGTTGAGCGTCTTGCCTTCGCGCTTGAGGCGCTCGGCCATCGCGCGGCCCACCGGGGTGCTGCGGCCGCGGATGACTTCCATGATGGCGTTGCGGGCCTCCTGCGCCTGCTGGGCGGCCTGCGCCCAGGTCATCCGCCCGCTGCTCACCTGCCCGCGCAGCTCGTTGGCCATCGCCTGGATCTGCATCGAATACGCCTGGCGCGCGGTGGCGTCGATGGTCAGGTGCGTGCCGGCGTTGGCGATCTCGAACTCCAGCGCCCGGATCGCGGAGTCAAAGGCGGTCTTGTCGTTGTCCTGCACTCGGTGCTCCTCGTGGTTGGATGGATGGATGGATGGATCGCGCGGCGACGGCGGCCCCCTGGCGTTTTAAACGGAGCGGGCGAACATGCCCCTAGGGCGCTCCCCCAAAATCGTTACAAGAAGTGGCTGCAACGACGGCGCTCTACCCCCTGAATCCACCGCTGCCTGCCGCCCCGGGCCTGCTAGCATCCGGCACCCGATCCACACCCCTTCGAGGAGCCTGCGATGCCCAGCCCCACCGCGTTGCGCCCACGCGCTTTTGTCGTCCACCGCGCCTTGTGGATGGCCTGCATCGTCAGCGGGGTGGGCGCGCTGCCCTTTGTCGCCATGGCGCAGGACGCGCCACGCCCCGCGGCCGTCGACACATCACGCATCGCCCGCGTCACCGTGTACCCCGGCAGCGCCACCGTGGAGCGCGTGGCCCGCGTGCCCGCCGGCGCGCGCAGCCTGACCATTGGCTGCCTGCCCGCATCGATCGACGCGCAGAGCCTGCAGATCAGCGCTGACCCGGCCGTGCGCGTGGGCGAGTTCAACGTGCTGACCGAAGACCGCGATGTGGCCGCCGCCTGCGCGAGCCCACTGGACGGCCGCATCCGCGAGCTGGAGGACCAGATCGCCGGGGTGAGGGCCGAGGCCTCGGCGCTGCAGCTGGTGGACGGCTACCTGCGCGGCGTGGCCGGCGTGGGTGGTGCGGTCACGGGCGACGACGCCACGGCAGCGGCCACCACGGCGACCGCCACCAACACCCGCATCGCCAGCCCCACGCCCGCCCAGATCACGGCCACGGCCGAGGTGCTGCGCAAGTCCGGGCAGGACGCGTTTGCGCGCACGCACCAGCTCAAGCGCAAGCAAGAGGCGCTCGAACTCGCCTTGAAGCCGCTGGTGGCCGAGCGCGACCGCGTGGCCAGCCAGCGTGCCAGTGTGGTCACTGTGAGCATCAACCTCGCGGCAGAGCGCGACGCCGAGTTGCGCCTGTCCTACCAGGTGCGTGGACCGGGCTGGCAGCCGACCTATCGCGCCACGCTCGACAGCGCCAAGTCGACCGTGCTGCTGGAGCGCCAGGCGCTGGTGGCGCAAAACAGCGGCGAGGACTGGACGGGCGTGCAGCTCACGCTGTCCACCGGCCAGCCCGGCCGCGCCACGCAGGGGCGCCTGCTCCGCGCCTGGACGCTGGATGTGGCAACACCGCCGCAGCCCGTGGGTGCTGTGGCGCCCGTCATGGCGATGGCTGCGCCTGCGCCAGCAGCGGCTCCTGCGCCCCTGGCTCGCGCGCGCATGGCCGAAGACGCCATGCCCAGCTTCGACGTGAGCTCCATCGACAAGGGCTTTGCCACCGAGTTCGCCGTGCCGCAGCGCATCACCGTGCCGTCCAGCGGACAGCGGGTGACGCTGGCACTGGGCAGCCAGACCGCGCCCGCCACGCTGATCACGCGCACGGCCCCTGCGGTGGAAGAAGCCGCCTACCTCGTCGCGCAGATGGCGCAGCCTGCGGGCGTGTGGCCGGCGGGCACCGTGGGGCTGTACCGCGACGGCGCCTTTGTAGGCACCGGGCGCATCGACTTTGCGGCGGCCACCGCCGGGGCCCCTGCGGGCAGCACCAGCCTGTCTTTTGGCCGCGATGAGCTGGTCACCGTGCGCGCCGAGGCGGTGCAGGACCTGACCGGCAGCACGGGTTTCACCGGCTCGCGCACCGAGCGCAAGACGCGCCGCGCCTACAGCGTGGACAACCGCCACAAGACCGCCATCACGCTGCAGGTGCTGCATGCGGCGCCGGTCTCGCGCAACGAGAAGATCGAGGTCGAGTCGCGCTACCAGCCCCAGCCCGCCGACATGGCGTGGGACCGCACGCCCGGCACCGTGGCCTGGCAGCAGAGCCTGGCGGCAGGCGCCACGGCGCAGTTCAGCGCCGAGCACACCATCCGCTACCCCAAGGACGTCCAGCTCCAGGAACGGCAGTAACGCGGCGGCCGCTGCGACTACGGCGCACAGCATCCAACCAGCCGCCGGAGCGCACCGGCGCCGCTGGGTGACAATCCGAGGGCAGGCACCACGACGGGCCTGCCCTTTCTTTTTTGCTGCCGACATGCCCTCCGCCCCAGACGCCCTGCGCCCCACCGTGCGCTTTTTGCTTGCCCACCCGGCCCACTTCGTCGCGCTCGGCTTTGGCGCGGGCCTCTCGCGCAAGGCGCCGGGCACCGTGGGCACGCTGTGGGCGTGGCTCGCCTACCTGGTGCTGCAGCCGTGGATGACGCCCTGGCGCATGGGCCTGCTCATCGCCGGCGGCACGCTGGTGGGCTGGTGGGCCTGCACCACCGCCGCGCGCCACCTGCGCGTGGCCGACCCCGGCAGCATCGTGTGGGACGAGATCGTTGCCTTCTGGCTGGTGCTGTGGCTGGCCATGCCCATGGGCTTCTGGGGTCAGCTCACGGCGTTTGCGCTGTTCCGCTTTTTCGATGCGGCCAAGCCCGGGCCCGTGGGCTGGGCCGACGGCCTGTTCAAGGGCTTTGGCTGGCGCGGCGGCTGGGGCATTTTGTTTGACGACTTCGTGGCGGCGTTTTGTACGCTGCTGGTCATTGCGCTGTGGCGCTTCTGGTAGGCCGCGGCGCAGCACCCGCCAGCCCGGCATGACCTGTACCTGTACCGCACCGCCAGTTTGTGGCAGCCTTGTGGACTTGCCGACAGGCGCTGCGGAGACTCCGATGACCATGACGTCACTATCAAAAAGTGAGCTGATAGCGCTTGACAGTACAGCGCTGGATGCCAATTTGACGCAGATTTCGCTGCGCCTGCTGCAGCACCGCCACATGCTGGCCACGGCCGAGAGCTGCACCGGCGGCATGATCGCCGCGGCCTGCACGGACCTGGCGGGCTCCAGCCAATGGTTCGATCGCGGCTTCGTCACCTACTCCAACGCCGCCAAGACCGACATGCTGGGCGTGCCCGCCGCGCTCATCGAGCAGCACGGCGCAGTGAGCGAAGCCGTGGCGCGCGCCATGGCCGACGGCGCGCTCACCCACTCGCAGGCCCAGGTCAGCCTGGCGGTCACCGGCGTGGCCGGCCCCACGGGCGGCAGCGACGAGAAGCCGGTGGGCACCGTGTGGTTCGCCTGGTGCGTGGGCGGCGAGACGCACAGCGAAATGCAGCACTTTGCAGGCGACCGCGGCACCGTGCGGGCGGCCACGCTGCGCTATGCGCTGCAGCGGCTGCTGGGGTGGTTGCCAGCGTGACCGCGCCAGGGGCAGTGATCACGATGCACTGACCACCTCGGCGCCTGCCGGGCTCGCCGGCCCGCGGTGCAGCCCCGGGGTGCAGCCCGATCAGCGCCTGCGCAACCCCATCAGCCCTTGTCGGCTGCCATGCGGTCGATCAGCACGCCGCTGGCTTCATTCAGCCCCAGCACCTGCACCGTGCAGCCGTGGTGGCGCAGGCGCTCTGCCACCTTGTCGAGCGCGGCCACGGCGGTGATGTCCCAGAAGTGGGCGTGCGTGACGTCGATGACCACGGCGCGGCCCTCGGCGCCCAGCACGTCGAACGCCTCGATGAACGCGTCGGCCGAGGCGAAGAACACCTGGCCCGTCACGCGCCAGGTGCGCATGCCGGTGGCATCGTCGTCGTGCACCTGCACCGCCAGCATGCGCGATACCTTGAACGCAAAGAACACGCCGCTGAGCAGCACGCCCACGGCCACACCCGCCGCCAGGTTGTGCGTGGCGATGGTGACCACCACCGTGGCCAGCATCACCGCGCTGGACAGGCGCGGGTGGCGCACCAGCGCAGTGAGCGACCTCCAGTCGAACGTGGATGCCGACACCATCACCATGATGGCCACGAGCGCGATCACCGGCACCCGGGAGACCCAGTCTTTCAGCGCCACCATGAGGATGAGCAAGAACACGCCCGCGAACAACGTGGACAGCCGGCCGCGCCCGCCGTACTTCACGTTGCCCACGGCCTGGCCGATCATTCCGCAGCCCGCGATGCCGCCGAACAGGCTGGCCGCGATGTTGGCCACACCCAGGCCCGCGCACTCGCGGTTCTTGTCGCTCGGGGTGTCGGTCATCTCATCCACCACGGCGGCGGTGAGCACCGATTCGAGCAGGCCCACCATGGCAATCGCCAGGGCCGGCAGCAGGATGATGCGCAGCGTATCGAGCGACAGCGGCACGCCGGGCCAGCCGAACACGGGCAGCGAGTCCGGCAGCTTGCCCAGGTCGGCCACCGTGGGCAGTTGCACGCCCAGGCCCTGCGCCAGCAGGGTCAGCGCCACCACGCAGATCAGCGGCGAAGGCACGGCGCTGAGCGCCGGCACCCGCAGTACGCCGCCCAGCCACGGCAGGCCGTAGATGATGGCCAGCCCCAGTGCCAGCATGGCCCAGGTGGCCGCGCCCTGGCCCTGCAGGTGCGGCAGCTGCGCGGCAAAGATCAGCACCGCCAACGCGTTGACGAAGCCGGTGCGCACCGAGCTGGAGACGAACCGCATCAACACGCCAAGCTTGAGCAGGCCGAACACCAACTGCACCAGCCCCGCCAGCAAGCCCGCCGCCAGCAAATAGCCCAGTCCGTGCGACTGCACCAGCGGCGCTGCCACCAGCGCCACCGAGCCCGCAGCGGCGGACACCATGGCCGGCCGTCCGCCCACGAAGGCGATGACCAGGCTGATGACGAACGAGGCGAACAGCCCCACCGACGGATCGACCCCCGCCACGAACGAGAACGCGATGACCTCGGGGATGAGTGCAAACGTGGCGACGGCGCCCGCCAGCAGTTCGCGCGGAATGCTGGGCGCCCATTCGGCGCGCAGGCGTTGCAAGGAAACAGAGAGGTGGTGGGCCATGAACAAAAAAGCCCCGGAGCGCACTGCGCACCGAGGCCTCGACAAGGAGGAACGGCAATACCGAAGAGGTGCCGATTATCCGCGCTTGCGGCGCATGCCGTTGAGGGCCGAGGCGGCCATGGCCAGCACCAGCAGGATCAGGCCCCATTCGCTGAGGGTGGGAATACTGGCAGCCGCCACCGGTGCGCCCAGCACGTTGAGCACCGCGGATGCCGTCAAAAGGGTGGGAAAGCCGCTGTCGAGCAAGGTCACCGGTGGCAGCGCGTGGCTGCCCAGCACCGCGCCTTGTATGCGGACGGAAACGACGCACCCGAATGAACGGGGGCCCATGAACGGCCCGTCGTACACCGTGGTGGTGTTGGCGTTGGCCAGCTGTACCGTGGTGGAGCCTGGCACTGCCGTGATGGTGGGGAGCAGCGGCCCGGGCACAGGGCCACAATCGGTGGCGGCGCCGTTGGGCGTGGCGACGACCAAGCCTGCAGGCAATGTGGTCGTGAAACCGAGGTTGCGAAAGTTATCGTAGGCGGTCAGCGTGTATGTCAGTGTGGACGTGCCATTGATCGGCACGGTCGTCGGATTGAACACCGTGCCGAAGGTGCCTGCGGCGCCCGCATGGGCCGCGGATGCGACCACCCACCCTGCCAGCACGGCAGCGATCTTCCACCCACATTTTTTGATCATTTGAACAGGTCAATCCACGGACATTGCAAGGCATGGCTGGCACTGCACACCGTCTGCCGGCGGCGGCCGTGCTCTACAGGGCCTTGGCGGCCCCGAGCCTGTGTTTCTCGGTGCGTATCACCGTGTCCGCGACTCTAGTGAGACCGTCCGCGCAAACCTTGCCAAAGCTTGCCTTCGCCGGGCAAGCGTGGCAAACGCCGCACAGGACCGGGCAATCCCTGCTTACCGGATGTGCATGCCCATGCACAGCCGGTAGCCCTTGCCGCGCAGGGCACGGATGGGAGCGGCTGGCGCACCGTGGGCCACGAGCTTGCTGCGCAGGCGGGAGACCAGGACTTCGAGCTGCGCCTTGCCCTGCTCGTCCACCGATTTGTCGAGCTGCTCGAGCGCCTGGAAAATTTCCAGCGTGTGGTCGGGCGCCAGGGCCAAGGCGCGCAGCAACGTGGTTTCGGCGCTGCGCAAGGCCAGCGGGCCCAGTGGCGTGTGCAGGCGCTGCGCCGCAGTGTCGAGCGTGAAGTCGGCAGGATGGGCCGCGGCGATGTGTCGCACGCGGTGCGCCAACGCCAGCACGGCGGCCCGCAACTCCTCGGGCGCGGTGGGCTTGATGAGGTACAGGTCGGCGCCGTGCTCGTAGCCCGCCACTTTTTGCTCCACGGCACGCAGCGCCGTGACCATGATGATGCCGATGCCGGGCTGCACCCGGCGAAGCCGCTGGGCCAGGCTCAGGCCGTTTTCACCGGGGAGGTTCAGGTCCAGCACCGCGATGTCGGCGACAAAGTCGCGCGGCAGCTCGTCGATGGCCTCGGCGCTGTCGATGCCGACCACGTCGTGCCCGGCGGCCGTCAGGGTCTCGACGGTGACGTCGAGCAAGGCCTGGTGGTCTTCGACCACCAGCAGCCTGAGCGGTGGATGGAAAGTCACAGTGGCAGCCATAGCTCGAAAATGACGAGAGGGTGGTCGGTGCGGTAGGCCAGCGTGCCGCCCAACTGCACGGTCAGCGCCTTGGCGATGTACAGTCCCAGGCCCGAACCACTTTGGTGGTGGGCGCCGGGCGCCCGGTAATACTTTTCGAAGACGCGCTGCGGGTCCGGCAGGCCGGCGGCGGCGCGGTTGTCCACGCGCACGCACACGCCGTCGCTGCCTGACTGCACGCTGCGCGCGACGCTGATCTGCACCGGCGAGTCTGCAGGCGAGTACTTGATCGCGTTGTCGACGAGGTTGCTGAGGATGGTGCGCAGCAGCAGCGGATCGGTGTGGACCCAGAGATCGAACGCGTCCTCCGCCACCTGCATGACAACGCGCTGCTCGGCCCGCTGCAGGGTCCGCACTTCGTCCAGCAGGTCGTTGATATGGCACGGTGCCCGCTGCACCGTGCCGGGCCCGCCATCGATCTGGCTGACCAGCGCGCAGCGTTCGACGATGGCATCGATGTCTGCCACGGCACGCGTGGCGTGGTCCTGCATGCGCTGGGTGGGTGCAGCCGCCCCCAGGCGCATCCGGATCACGGACAGCGGCGTCTTCAGCTCGTGCGTGAGCATGGACAGGAAATGCCGCTGGTGCTCGTACGCGGCGCGCTCTTGCTGGGCGATGGTTTTGGACACCTCGATGTTCACGCTGGCCTGGGTCAGCTGGGCCTGGATGGCCCGGACATGGTTGGCCAGCATCAGCTGCAGCACCAGCAGCGCGGCCACCGACCTCAACTGAAAGCCGTAGATCAGCCAGAACTGGCCTGGCAGCAAGCCCAGCAATGCCGGAAAAGCGGAGAAGCTGCCGCCCAAAGCGAACAGGTGGGCCAGCAGCAGGATCTTGCCGTTGCCATTGCCTTGCCGCCACAACTGGATGCTGCGCACCGCGCCGGTCGACAGCATGACCAGCGAGACGGACAGCAGGGCCTGGATCATTTCCGGATAGATACCCAGAAAGGACGCAGGCAGGCAGCAGACGGCCAGCCACAGCTGAATGCGATAGACCCAGCGCATCCACGGCGCGGCATGCGCGATGTCGAGCGCAAGCATGTAGAACCGCGTGCCAAAAAATGCCACCAGAACGATCCCCAGTGGGACCCACTGGTTGGACCAGTACGGCGCCTCGGGCAGCAGGAACTCGCCCGCCAGGCCGTTGATGCCCAGCAGGTTGAGCAGTGTGGCGAGCAGGTAGGCGATGTAGCGCCGGTAGATGCTCTCGCTGCGCCACAGCCCATGCCAGATATTGGCCAGCAGCCCCGCGAGCATCAGGCCCAGCAACACGCCGAACAGGGCGTACTCCCGCGACATCTTTGCAAGAAACTGGCCGGGCTCCCACGCCTTGACGATGAGCACCGAGCTGCTGTGGGTCTGCAAGCGCACATAGGCGGTGCGTGGCCGGTCGTCCTCGAAGACAAAGCGGTACACGTAGCCGCGGTACGCAATTTCCTTGGCAGACTGCGGCTGCAGGTCTCCGCCCCGCCGCACGTCGAAGGGCTCGCCTGCGCTCTGGGATACGTAGATCTGCAAGTCGTCGATGTAGGGCGGGTGAATCTCCAGCAGCATCTCCCGCTTGCCCTCGGCATTGACAGGCGGCGCATGCAAGGT
This sequence comes from Acidovorax sp. LjRoot194, assembly GCF_964253015.1. Lineage (NCBI taxonomy): Bacteria > Pseudomonadati > Pseudomonadota > Betaproteobacteria > Burkholderiales > Comamonadaceae > Acidovorax > Acidovorax sp. LjRoot194. Next base: position 5,352,161 of record NZ_CAXUQB020000001.1, read on the forward strand.
GAAGCGCAGCCAGTGCACGGCCCGCGTGTAGCCCCCGGAAAACCCGCCGGGGACGGGCTCAAAGTCGGCAGCCCGGCCGGGCTGGCTGATGCTGGCAATGGTCTCGCCGCCCGCCGGATCGGCCACGACTGCGAGGTCGTCGATGCGCCATGGTTCACTGGCGGCACCCGCCGGTGTGGCCTGCAAAAAAAGGCACGCCACCACCAAAAGCCACAACAGCCACAGCGGGCCGGCGAGCGCCGCCACCAGCTGGGCCCACCGCGCCATCAGCGCCATGGTGCCGCGCCCACGGTACGGCTCACCGCGGCGGCCTGGTGAACGGCTGCCACAACGAGGTCCACAGTCCCGATCTGCGCGGCACATCTCCGGCGGCAAGTGTCTGCTCCTGCGCCAGCCCCAGCCGCATGCGTTCGCTGCCGTCTTGCGGCTGCGCGCAGTAGGAGCGAAACAGTTGGTCCCACCACGGAAACACCATGCCGAAGTTGCGGTGGCCTTCGTCCATGCGGACGGAGTGGTGCACCCGGTGCATGTCCGGCGTGACGCTGAACCAGCGCAGAGCCCGGTCCACCCCCGCAGGGACCGCCACATTGGAATGGCAGAACAACGAATGCGGCGCGAGCAACAGCGCGTAGACCAGCAGCGACAGCAAAGGCACGCCGAGTGCGGCGCACAGCATCAGGTTCAGCCCCGTCAGGGCCAGCACTTCCAAGGGGTGGTGGCGGACGCTGGTCGACACGTCGAACGCTTCGTCCGAGTGGTGCACCTGGTGCAGCTGCCACAGCAGCGGAACCGCGTGGCACAGTCTGTGCAGGCTGTACTGGAGGGCATCCACCAGCAACACGCCCAGCGCGACCTTGAGCGCATCGGGCAGCGGCGCGGCGCCCAGCCCCCCCCAGCCGGGCAAGGACCCGATGCGGATCGCGGCGGTTTGCAGGGGCTCTACCACCAGCGCCAGCAACAACAGCCCCAGGGCGTACAGCCCCACGTTGACGACCCAGCGTGCCCGCGTCTCTGGTTGCCCGGGGCGCCGGGGCCACGCACGCTCCACACCCACCAACGCAGCGCCCACCACCAGCAGCACGACATATTGCAGCCAGGGGAAGGACTGCGCCAGCGCATCCATCATGTGCGGCGGCCCGGGCCTGTGCGCATCACGCGCCGTGGCACTTCTTGTACTTCTTGCCGCTGCCGCAAAAGCAGGGGTCGTTGCGGCCGGGCTCAGGGGCCTTGCGCAGGGTCTCCACGCGCGGGCCCATGCTCTTCCAGATCTGGCGCAGGTCGTACACCGCCCAGATGGCTTCGCCGAAGGCTTCCACACGCGCCTGGCTGGTGCTGGGCGGGCCGTCTTCGCTGTACATGCAGACTTCGGGCTTGCCGGTGTCGTCTTCGGTCAGGGTCACGATGCTGCCGAGCGCATCGTCCAGCCAGCGGGCGGCTTCCTTGTCGCGCGGGGCGGCCCAGTCCTCGGGCCAGTTCTCGACCGCGAACATGAAACCCAGCGCCCAGACCTGGCCGAAGGACGGCACTTCCTGGTCGTCGTCCATCTCGGCGCGCTGCTCGTCGGTCAGGCTGGCGACGGCGCCGCGCATGTCCATGGCTTCGGGCTGGAAGGTGCGCTCGTCGTCCAGCGACTCCACCTTGGCGTCGAGCTGAGCCTCCACCTCGGTCCAGCGGCGGTTCCACAGCTCCAGAAAACGCGCCTGCTGTGCGGCGTCGGCAAAGGCGGACAGCAGCGGCAGGGGCTCACCGTCTGCAACATCGAGCTCGGCACCGTCGCCCAGCAGCATGGGCAGGTACTCGGCCGGGGCGATGGGGCGGCGGCTGCAGATCACGGCGGTCAGGAAGCCGTCGCAGAACTCCCACTGGGGGATTTCCTCGCCGCGCGAGCGCAGGTCGTCGAGGATGTTGTCGATCTCTTCAAGCTCATCCGGGCCGAGGCCTTCGGGGAAGCCGGCAGGCAGCGCGCCCAGGTCGGCGTCGGTTGTGGCTGGGGTGAAGGGGGTGGCAGGCTGGGTCATGGGGGCTCCGTTCGTCGGTGCGGGTCGGTATTCAGGGGGCAGGGTGCGGTAGGCCAGTGGGCAGCCAAGGCGGCGCCGAAAGCTCCTGGACGCAATTTTTTACTTCTATGATGCGCGTGCGGCAAGCGCGTCGGGTGCTTCAAGGCCGACGCCCGCAGGCTGGCGGCGCCGTGCACCACGGTGCAAAAAGGCGGCCAGTGTAGCCCGCTGCCGCTTTTTGCAGAACCAGGACCCCCATGATCCACCAGCTCAACTCCCTGTACCCGGTCCGCTACACCGCCTTTGCGCTCAGCGTTTTTGCACTGCTGCTGTCGCTGTTCACGCTGGTGGCGTTCAACGTGGGGCTGCCGGTGGTACTGGTGTGCGCAGCGCTGGTCGCGCTGGGCGTGTACGACCTGCAGCAGACGCGCCACGCCATCCTGCGCAACTACCCGGTCATCGGTCACCTGCGCTTCATGCTGGAGTACATCCGGCCGGAGGTGCGCCAGTATTTCATCGAGAGCGACAGCGAAGCCGCGCCGTTTTCGCGCGCGCAGCGCTCGCTGGTGTACCAGCGCGCCAAGGGCGACCCGGACAACCGGCCCTTCGGCACGCACCTGGATGTGGGCGCGCAGGGCTACGAATGGGTGAACCACTCGCTCGCGCCCACCGAGCTGCCGTCGCACGACTTTCGCGTGTGGATCGGCGGCAGCCCGGACAAGCCCTCGCAGTCCGTCTCGCCCTGCACCCAGCCCTACCACGCGAGCATCTTCAACATCTCGGCCATGAGCTTTGGCGCGCTGTCGGCCAACGCCGTCCTGGCGCTGAACCAGGGCGCACGCAAAGGCGGCTTTGCGCACGACACGGGCGAGGGCAGCATCAGCCAGCACCACCGGGTGCATGGCGGCGATTTGATCTGGGAGATCGGCTCGGGCTACTTCGGCTGCCGCAATGGCGACGGTACCTTCAGCGAAGAGCGCTTCACGGCCAATGCCACCGACCCGCAGGTCAAGATGATCGAGCTCAAGCTGAGCCAGGGTGCCAAGCCGGGCCACGGCGGCGTGCTGCCCGGCGCCAAGGTCACGGCCGAGATCGCAGCGGCGCGCGGCGTGATGGAGGGCGAGGCCTGCATATCTCCGGCCAGCCACAGCGCGTTTCGCAATCCGGTGGAGATGATGCAGTTCATCGCCAGGCTGCGCACGCTGTCGGGCGGCAAGCCCACGGGCTTCAAGTTCTGCCTGGGCCACCCGTGGGAGTGGTTCGCCATCGTCAAGGCCATGCTGGTGACCGGCATCACGCCGGACTTCATCGTGGTCGATGGAGCCGAGGGCGGCACGGGCGCGGCACCGGTGGAGTTCAGCGACCACGTGGGCGCGCCGCTGCAGGAGGGCCTGCTGCTGGTGCACAACACCTTGGTGGGCGTGAACCTGCGCGACCGCGTGCAGATCGGCTGCGCGGGCAAGGTGATCAGCGCCTTCGACATCGCGCGCATGATGGCGCTGGGCGCCGACTGGTGCAACGCGGGGCGCGGCTTCATGATGGCGCTGGGCTGCATCCAGGCGCAGACCTGCCACACCGGCCACTGCCCCACGGGCGTGACCACGCAGGACCCGCTGCGCCAGCAGGCGCTGGTGGTGCCCGACAAGGCCACGCGCGTGGCGCAGTTCCACCGCAGCACGCTGCATGCGCTGCAGGAGCTGGTGCAGGCGGCCGGCCTCACCCACCCCAAGGACATCACCGCGCACCACATCGTGCGGCGCATCAGCGACACCGAGGTGCGCCTGCTGTCCAACCTCATCACGCGCGTGCAGCCCGGCGCGCTGCTCGGCCCGCTGGAGGCGCAGCACAACGTGTTCCGCCTGTACTGGCCGCTGGCCAATGCCCACAGCTTCGCAGCGCGCGAGCCGGAGCTGGAGCCGTCGGTGCCGCACCATGTGGAGGTCGCACAGGCGGCAGTGGCCGTGACGCAGGCGGTGGCCGCCGCCGACGTGGCGGCATGACGGGCGAGCGACTGGTGGGCACGGCTGCGCCCCACCCCACCGACTACAGCGCCTTTCTGCGGCAGCAGCTGGCAGCGCAGCCCCACAACGTGATGGGCCATGTGCTGAGCGGCGAGCAGATCTGGATCAAGCGCGCGGGCGCGCCCCACGGCCAGGGCCGCTACCGCGCCATGGCCCTGCTGGCGGGCCTGCTGCGCCTGCCGGTGCTGCGCCCCGTGCCCAACCCCGGCGGGCCCGCCGCGATTGCGACCGAGGTACGGCGCCTGACCGACCTGGCCGCGCGCGGCATCCGCGTGCCGGCGGTACTGGCCGCGCAGACCGATGGATTCGCCATGCGCCACCTGGGCCGCGTGGGCGAGGAAACGCATTCGCTGGGCAACGAGATCGACGGCGCGGTGCGCGCAGGCGACGCCACCGCGGTGCTGGCGCTGTGGCAGCAGGGCCTCAACACCCTGGCCCACGTGCACCGCCAGGGCACCTGCCTGAGCCAGGCGTTCGCGCGCAACCTGGTGCGCTGCCCGGACGGCGAAGTGGCCTGCATCGATTTCGAGGACGACCCCGCCGCCGTGCTGCCGCTGGCCGTGTGCCATGCCCGCGACGCGCTGTGCTACGCCCACTCCACGGCGATCTACCTGCCCGCCAGCGGCACCCTGCACGAGGCCCGCGCCCGCTGGGCGGCGTGGGTGGCGCAGGGCACCCCGGATATGCAGGCCGTGCTGGCCACCAGCATCGGCCGCATGCGCTGGATGCGCCACCTGCCCACCAGCCGCCGCCTGGGCCGCGACCTGCAGCGCGTGCGGGCCGCGTACGACCTGCTGGTGCCGTAGGCGGCACGGTGGCAAGGCCCTCCCCTGGGCATGCCGCGGCGCTTTGAGGGGAATCGGCGCAAAGCCCCCAACCATGCGGGTTGCGCGGCCATCGGCAGGTCGCGCAACCCGCCGTAATGTCCGGTCGGCATTGGCTGACAGGACCACGGGGGCCCGGGACCTATCGTGCAGGCAGGTGTTTTGCACCACGACCCTCAGCTTCCCTGCCTCATGCCACATCCTGCTTCCGCCGCTGCCCTGCCTGACCCGACCGCCGTCTCTTCAGCCAAGCCCCCGCCTGCCAAGAAAAAGCCCCGCCGCCGTCGCCCACCCACGCTGTCCTGGTCGGCCTGGAAGCAGTTCATGAGCGTGGCCCGCCCCTACTGGACGGGCGACAAGAAGCGCACCGCCTGGGGCCTGCTCGCACTGCTCATCGGGCTCATGGTGCTGGAGACCCAGCTGGCCGTGATGCTGATCGACAAGAGCGGCGAGCTGACATCGGCCCTGGCCGCCAAGCAGGCCGACCGGTTCTGGGCCGCGGTGCGCGGCAGCCTGCTGGTGCTGGCGTTCGCCGTGCCGGTGTACGCGTTCTACTACTTCATGCGCGATGCGTTCTCCAACCACTGGCGCCGCTGGCTCACCCACCGCTTTCTCGACGGCTACCTGGGCGAGCGCAAGTACTACGAGATCGGCACCGGCAACGAGATTGACAACCCCGACCAGCGCATCAGCGAAGACATCAACACCTTCACCGGGCGCTCCACGCACTTTCTGCTGATCTTTCTCGGGTCGCTGATGCAACTGGTGGCGTTCAGCGCGGTGCTGTGGTCCATCTCGCACACGCTGGTGGCGTTTCTGGCCGCGTATGCGCTGCTGGGCACGTTCGGCGCGCTGTACTTCTTCGGTGCGCCGCTCATCCGGCTCAACTTCTGGCAGATCCGGCGCGAGGCGGACTTCCGCTTCGGCCTCATGCGCCTGCGCGAGAACGCCGAGTCCATCGCGTTCTACCGCGGCGAGCCGCAGGAACGCGCCCAGCTCAACCGCCGGTTCGAAGCGGCGTTCAACAACTTCAGCCGCCTCATCAAGAAGCAGCGCTCGCTCAACCTGTACCAGCGCGCGTTCAGCCAGCTCACGCTGGTGCTGCCGGCCATCATCCTGGCCAACGGCGTGCTGTCGGGCGAGATGGAGGTGGGCCGCGCCATCCAGGCGGCCGGCGCGTTTGCGGCCGTGCTGGCCGCGGTGTCGCTGATCGTGGACAACTTCGAGAGCCTGAGCCGTTTCGTGGCCGGCATCGACCGCCTGCACGTGCTGTCGCAGGTGGCACTGAAAACGCCCGCCGCGCCCACGCCGTGGGCAGAAAAGCCCATTGCGCCCCCCGCCGTGCCGCCCGCCGAAGCGCAGCAGGTGCCCGCGGAAGACGTCACGTCGCAGATCGAGCTGCGCAGCGGCGATGCGCTGTCCATCGAAGGCCTCACGCTGCACACGCCCCAGTTCGGCAGGCTGCTGGTGCAGGACCTGTGCGTGGCGCTGAACCCGGGCGACGCCCTGCTGATCACCGGCCCGAGCGGCTGCGGCAAAAGCTCGCTGCTGCGCGCCGTGGCCGGGCTGTGGCGCTCTGGCAGCGGCACGGTGCAAAGCCCGTCGCTGGACGACATGTTCTTCCTGCCGCAGCGCCCCTACATGCAGCTCGACACGCTGCGCAGCCAGATCATCTACCCCGCGCGCAAGACCGCGCTGAGCGACGCGCAGCTGCTGGAGCTGCTGCAGGCGGTGCACCTCGAATCGCTGGCAGAGCGCGTGGGTGGACTGGACGCCTCGCACGACTGGGAAAAGCTGCTGTCCACCGGCGAGCAGCAGCGCCTCGCGTTTGCCCGCGTGCTGGCCAAGCAGCCGCGCATCGTGATCCTGGACGAGGCCACGAGCGCGCTGGACAGCGCCAACGAAGCGGCGCTGTACGAACGCCTGCGCGAGAGCGGCACCACGCTGGTCAGCATCGCCCACCGGCCTGCGGTGCTCAAGCACCACACCCATGTGCTGGAGCTCAAGGGCGACGGCGCCTGGCAGCTGCACGCGGCCGGCGACTTCCGGTTCGCGGCGTAAGCCAAGGAAGCCGCAGCGCCGCCTTCAGCCTTCAAACGGGTGTGCGTTCCATCATTCCATACCGCTCGGGGAAGCCCTGCCGCCCATGTGGCGGGCCGTCCTGGGCCCGTCCAAGGGCTCCGCGGGAACGGTTCTTTGGATTTCTGGAGATTAAGGGAGTATCAGGCGGTAGCCACCTCGGGCTGCGTCAGCACCAGGGCGGTCGCCACATGCGCACCCAGGGTCAGCAGGCGCTTTCGCATGCAGATCACGGCCTTGTCCTTGCTCAGCAGGATGGCGCGGTGCGCGGCGGCCAGGTCGATGAACTTCTGGTCGTCCGTGTCCTTGCACACGTACTGCACGGGCGCGGCGATGTCCACCAGCCGCGCCTGCGCGTCGAAGGCGGCCAGCACCTGCGCGGCATCCACCTGGTAGTAGTCCATGCGCGAGACGATGTGCGGATAGGCCAGCACACGCTCGAGCTCATCGCGCATGACCTGCGTGGCGATCCAGTCCAGGCGCCGCTCTGCCAGCAGCGCCCGCAGCGGCACGGTGGCGGGGTCCGAGAAGATCAGCAGGTCGAGCGCGACGTTGGTGTCCACCACCACGGGGCGTGCGGGCTCTTGCGGCGCTGCCTCGGCGGGCAGGTGCAGCTCAACCCGCATCGCGGGGCCCGGTGTCGGCGGCCTTGGCGGGGCGCTCGCGCACCGCGCCCTTGATCATGTCGAAGCGGAACATGCGGCACTCGATGGGGCCGTTCCACATGGGCACGCGGCGCGACTCCTTCAGGCGCATCTTGCCGGGCAGCTTGAGGTCGGGCGTGAGCATCCAGGCCGTCCAGCCGCTGTAGTTCTTCTTCCAGTGCGTGGCCAGCTGGCTGAAGAACTCGCCACCGTCCTCGGTGTGCGCCTCTTCCCGGCCCACGGCCATGCCCTGGGCGCGGTCGGCCGCACGCTCGCCCGCGTTGCGGCCCGCGGCACCGGCGGCGGCAATCCGCTCGCCGTAGGGCGGGTTCAGCAGCATCACGCCTGGCTGTTCGCTGGGCGGCATGCGCTGCAGGGCGTCGCCGCCGCGCAGCTGCACCGCGTCGGCCACCCCAGCGCGCTCGGCGTTGCGCACCGCGAAGTCGACCATCCGGAAGGCGACATCACTGCCAAATATCGGCACAGCGCTCGCCTGGATTGCGCTTTCAGCTTCTGATTTGATAGCAGACCACACATGGCCCTGGAACGGCAGCAGTTTTTCGAACGCAAAGCGCCGCACCATGCCGGCCGGGATGCGGCAGGCGATCTGCGCGGCCTCGATGGCGATGGTGCCGCTGCCGCAGCAGGGGTCGTACAGCGGCACGGGGTTGTCGCCCAGGGGGTCCCAGCCGCTGGCGGCGATCATGGCGGCGGCCAGCGTCTCCTTGAGCGGGGCATCGCCCTTGTCCTCGCGCCAGCCGCGCTTGAACAGCGGCTCGCCGGAGGTGTCGATGTAGATCGTGGCCTCGTCGGTGGTCAGGTGCAGGTGGATGCGCACGTCGGGCCACTGGGTGTTCACGTCGGGCCGCACGCCGCTCTTGGCGCGAAAGCGATCGGCCACCGCGTCCTTGACCTTCAGGCCCGCGAAGTTCAGGCTCTGCAGCGGGCTGTGCTGAGCCGTGACCTCGACCTTGAAGGTCTGGCGCGTGGTGAACCAGATCTCCCAGGCGACGTCGCTCGCGGCGGCGTACAGGTCGTTCTCGGACCGGTAGGGGCGGTGGGCCAGCTGCACCAGCACGCGCTGCGCCAGCCGGCTGTGCAGGTTCAGCAGCAGCGCCTCGCGCCAGGAGGCGCGCAGCAGCACACCGCCCCGGCCGACCAGCAGGTCCTGCCCCGTGAGACCGGTGATGGCATGCACCTCGTCGGCCAGATAGCCCTCGACGCCCGCGGCGCAAGGAAGAAAGAGTTGGAGTTGGTTCATATCAGCGCAGAGGATAAGCCTTCAGGCCATGGGGGCGCCGGGTGCATCCGGTGCGGCGGGTGCGGCGGGTGCGCGCTGCAGCAGCAGTTGGCGGATCGATTCTGGAATGGTGGCGACCTTGCGGTCGCTGCGGCCGATGAAGACGATGCCGATCTTGCCGCGGGCCACCTCGCGCCCCGAGGTCTTCTCGGTCATGCGGAACACCAGGTCGAAGCCATAGCGGTTGAAATCCACCGGCGCCATCTCCACGCACATGGTCTCGCCATGAAAGCCCTCGGACTTGTACTGCGCCACGATGTCGCCCACCACGATGGACAGCCCGCCCACGTCGGCCTCCGGGTAGCCCAGCGACTGGAAGAAACGCACGCGCGCCTCGGACACCAGGCTCAGCAGCTGCGCGTTGTCCAGGTGCCCGCCCTGGTTCACATGGCTGATGTAGATCTGCATCTCGGTGGAAAAACCGAACTGCGCGGGAAGGTCGAAGACGATGCGGGCCATGGCTGGGCGGTGGGGGTGGAGCGGAGGTGGAAGCGTGGAACAAGGACAACGGGCGGGCACCCGCGGTGGCGGCGTGCATGCGGTACTGCGCAGGGCCGCTGGGTGCCGGGGATTTTCTGCAGCGACAGGCCCTGCGGCCCACGGCGGGTGGTGCCATGGGGCGGTGCGGCACATCCGGGCAGCTTCTTGCTGACAGCACGCCCGGTGTCTCTTATGCTCGCAGGCATGAGATTTTACCGGAGCCCCTCCCCCGGCCTTTTCCGCCAGGCCGTAGCCGCCACGCTGGCAATGGCCGCGCTGGTGCTGGCACCGATGGCGGGCGCCCAGACGCTCTACAAAACGGTGGGCCCGGACGGCCGGGTCGTCTACAGCGACAAGCCCCCAACGGGCGTGGGTGTGGACAAGGCGATGAAGCTGGACAACCTGCCGGTCAGCGTGGTGCCGGGTGCAGAGCCCCGCGCGGCCGACCGCAGCCCCAAGACCGAGCCCCCCGCCGCAGCACCCCGTGGCGACGTCGTGCTCTACATGGCCACCTGGTGCGGCTACTGCAAGGCCGCCAAGGCGTACCTGGCGCAAAAGGGCATTGCCTACCGCGAGCTGGACGTCGATACGCCGGTGGGCAAGGCGGCCTTTGCACAGATTGGCGGGCGGGGTGTGCCGGTGCTGCTCACCAACGGCCAGCGGTTGTCAGGCTTCAGCGCACAGTCCTACGACGCCGTTTTCGCGTCCCAGCGCAAGTAGCCTGGCCTCGCACCCCACCGCACCGCAGTTGGCGGGCCGGTGGGTGGGCGGCGATCCTCCGGCGCACGGCCCATCGCAGGTCCTGAAGGCCCTGCAGCGCTGACAGAGCTACAGCGCCTTGCGCAGATTGGCCGGCGCGATCTTGAGCGCTTCGCGGTACTTGGCCACCGTGCGGCGTGCGCACTCGATGCCCTGCTCCTTGAGCATCTCGGCGATCTGGCTGTCCGACAGCGGCTTGGTGGGGCTCTCGGCCGCGACGAACTGCTTGATCAGCGCGCGCACGGCGGTGCTCGACGCATTGCCGCCCGTCTCGGTGCCCAGGCCCGAGCCGAAGAAGTACTTGAGCTCGTAGGTGCCGATGGGCGTGGCCATGTACTTGGCGGTGGTCACGCGGCTGATGGTGGACTCGTGCAGGCCCAGCTCGTCGGCAATGTCGCGCAGCACCAGCGGGCGCATGGCCAGCTCGCCATGCGTGAAGAAGTTCTTTTGCCGCTCCACGATGGCGCGCGAGACGCGCAGGATGGTGTCGAAGCGCTGCTGGATGTTCTTGATGAACCAGCGCGCCTCCTGCAGGCGCTGCTGCATGCCCTGGTGGCCTTCGCCGCCCTTGTGGCCGCGCAGTGCGCCGGCGTAGATGTCGTGCACGCGCAGGCGCGGCATCACATCTGGGTTGAGCGCGACGATGAAATTGTGCTGCCCGTCGCGCCCGTTGGCGCGGCCCGCTTTGCGCACGATGACGTCGGGCACGATGATGTTGCGCTCCACGTCCACAAACTTGCGGCCCGGGCGCGGCTCCAGCCGGGCGATCAGGGCCATGGCGGCGCGGGTGCGCTCCTCCCCGTCGCCGCACAGCTGCGTCAGGCGGCGGATGTCGCGGCGCGCCAGCATCTCCAGCGGCTGCTGGCACACGCGCAGCGCGGTCTGCACGGTGTCGGGGTCGATCTCGCTGTCTTCGTCCGCGGCCAGGGCCTTGAGCTGCAGGGTCAGGCACTCGCCCAGCCCGCGCGCGCCCACGCCCACGGGCTCCAGGCTTTGCAACAGGCGCTGCGCCACCGTGAAGCGGTGCACCAGCTCTTCGATCTGCTCCAGGTCGTCGGGGCCGGCCAGGCTGATGGCCAGCTCTTCGAGCGGGTCTTCGAGGTAGCCGTCGTCGTTGAGCGATTCGATCAGGAACCGCAGCGCCGCGCGGTCCACCTCGGACAGGCGCAGCGACAGCGCCTGGCGGTGCAAAAAGGCGGTGAGCGATTCGTGCGTGCGGGCCAGCTCGGTGGCGTCGGCCTCGTCGCCTTCGGCATCGTTGCGGTTGCGGGCGGGCGCATCGCCGCCCCATTCGGTGTCGTTCGGCGCGACCTCGACGGTGCCGTCGCCGCTCCAGTCGGGCTCGTCGCTGGCGCTGCTGCCCGGCTCGGAGTCACCCAGCGGGCCGTCGGCCGCGGTGTCGCTGGACGTGCTGGCGGTGCTGGCGCCGGGTGCGTTGGAATACAGCGTGTCGTCCGCGCTGTACTCGTCGGGCTGGGCAGGAACGTCGGCCGCCTCCAGGCCGAACTCTTCGCGCGGAGCTTCTTCTGCGTTGCGCTCGAGAAACGGGTTTTCGTCGAGCATCTGCTCGACCTCCTGACCCAGCTCCAGCGTGGACAACTGCAGCAGCCGGATGGACTGCTGCAGCTGCGGCGTGAGCGCCAGGTGCTGCGAAACGCGCAGTGACAGGCCGGGCTTCATCGGGCAGCCGCCTTGCGGCCTGCACGGCGCGCGGCGCACGCCGCCCCGCGGGGTGGCAAAAGGGAGAGGCGGGGGTCGAACGTACGGTCCATCGGTCTGCTACATGCGGAAGTGTTCGCCCAGGTACACCCGGCGCACTTCGGCGTTGTCGACGATCTCGGAAGGGGTTCCCTGCGCCAGCACTTGGCCGTCGCTGATGATGAACGCGTGGTCGCAGATGCCCAGCGTCTCGCGCACGTTGTGGTCGGTGATGAGCACGCCGATGCCGCGCGCCTTGAGGAAGCCGATGATGCGCTGGATCTCGATCACCGCGATGGGGTCGATGCCGGCGAAGGGCTCATCCAGCAGGATGAAGCGTGGCTGCGTGGCCAGCGCGCGGGCGATCTCCACCCGGCGGCGCTCGCCCCCGGACAGGGCCATGGCGGGCGAGGCCCGCAGGTGGTCCACCCGCAGCTCCTGCAGCAGGGCGGTGAGGCGCTCTTCGATGGCCTCGCGCGGGAGCGGCTGGCCGTTGTCGCCGCGCTGCAGCTCCAGCACGGCGCGCACGTTTTCCTCGACCGACAGCTTGCGGAAGATGGACGCCTCCTGCGGCAGGTACGACAAACCCAGGCGCGAACGGCGGTGGATGGGCATGTGGGCGACCGACTGGCCGTCGATACGGATGTCGCCCGCATCGCTGCGCACCAGGCCCACGATCATGTAGAACGAGGTCGTCTTGCCCGCGCCGTTGGGCCCGAGCAGCCCGACGACTTCGCCCTTTTGCACGGTGAGCGACACATCCTTGACGACCTTGCGGCTGCCGTACGACTTGGCCAGGTGCTGCACCTCCAGCCGACTGCCGACCTGTGGGTCTGCAGCCGCGGGTCCGCTGGAGTGGACAGGCTGCGCGCTCACTTGGCGCCGCCGCCGAGGGTGTTGCTGGGGCGCAGCGCCGGGGCCGACGACGGCGCGGCAGGTGCAGCGGCGCCCGGTGGCGGGTCCTTGGGCGCCAGCACTGCGCGCACGCGGCTGCCAGGGGCCGGGGTGTCGCCTGCGGTGCTGGTGGACGGCTTGCGCTGGCCGTCCACGGTGAACACGTCGGTCAGGTTGTTGTAGACGATGACGGCGCCGGTGATCTCGTCGCTCAGCACCGCACCGCGGTAGCGGCGCAGCTCGGCGCGGGTGATGAAGCGCACGTTGTCGGCCTTGCCGTCGTACTCGATGACCTCGCTCTCGCCCTCGATGAACTCGTCGGGCGCACCGGGCACGGTGTCGCGCTTTTGGCGAAAGAACGCGCGCTTGCCCGCCTCGGCCGTCACCACCCCGTACTGGTAGCCCTCGGCGTCCTGGCGCACATCCAGCCGCGCACCGCGCAGGATGATGGACCCCTTGGTCATGACCACGCGGCCGGTGAACACGCTGGTTTGCTTGAGCTCATCGTGCCGCAGGGCGTCGGCCTCGATGTTCATGGGTTTGGCGCGGTCAGCCTTTTCAGCATGGGCAACGCCATGAATGCAGGCCAGGGCCGTGAGCAGGAGGGTTGGGAGGATGCTGTGTTTCATAGGGCACGAATCTTGCAGTTCATTGTAGCCACCCCACGGCATGCGCCATGGAAAAAGACCCGCACGCTTCCACGCGCGTGGGGTCTCTGGCCCCAAGCAGTCGCTTCCTCGGGTCGGGACGGCAATGAAAAAAGCCCGCATCAGCGGGCTTTTTCGCAGGGCATGCCGGGCCCCAGGCGGCTCGGGCTTACTTCTGCTTGGTCAGGAACTCCACCACTTGCAGCACGTTCTGCATGTTGCCGGCCATGGTGCCGTCGGTGTAGTACTTGCCGGCCACGCCCATCGAGGGCACGCCTTCGACGCCGTAAGCGTCTTGCAGCTGCGATGCGCGGCGCACCTGGTTCGACACGGTGAAGGAGCTGTAGACCTCCTTGAACTTGGCGGCGTCCACGCCCTGCTGGGTCACCCAGGCCAGGATCTCGTCGTCCTTGGCGAGCTTGGCTTTCTCCACATGGATGGCGCGGAACACCTTGGCGTGCAGGGCTTCGAGCTTGCCCATGCCTTCCAGCGCGTAGAACAGCTTTTGCTGCGGCACGAAGCTGGCGTTGAACGCCACGGGCACGCGGCGGATGGACAAATCCTTGGGCGCGGCCTTGACCCAGGCGTCGAGCGTGGGTTCGAACGCGTTGCAGTGGGGGCAGCTGTACCAGAAGAACTCGATCACATCGACCTTGCCGGCGGGCGCGTCGGGCGTCACGGGCTTGTCCAGCCGCTTGTAGTCCTTGCCCTCCTTGAACTGGCGGGCCTGGGCCAGCGCGGGCGTGGCGACGGGCAGCGTCAGGGCGGTGGCGGCGACTGCCGAAGCAGTGGACAAAGAAAACTCACGGCGTTTCATGACAAAGACTCTCCTAGTTCAGGTCTGGGGGATGGGAGCCGCGCCCCCGGAAAAAGTTCAGCCCGCGCAGTCCGCAGGCCCGCCGTTCAACGCTGCACGCGCACCAAGGCCGACTCCACGCCCGTGCCGTCCAGCTTTTCCTTGAGCTGCTCGGCGTCGTCGCGCTTGGCAAACGGACCCACGCGCACCCGGAAGACCGGCCGGCCGTTCTGCTCGCGTTCGCTCACCCGGGCTTCCCAGCCCAGCATGGCCAGCTTGGCGCGCTGGGCGTCGGCATCGGCCTGGGTGCGGAAGGCACCGGCCTGCACGAAGTAGTCAAACGGGTCCACATTGCCCTTGGCAGCAGCCTTGGCCACGGCCAGGTCGCCCAGCGGGTCGGCGCCGGGCTTGCTCTCGGCCTTGGCGGCCTCGGGCTTGCTGGCGGCCGGCTTGGGTGCGGAGGCCGCAGCCCGCACATCCGGCGCCGGCGCCGCGGCGGCGGGCGCCGACGCGGGGGCAGAAGCCGCGGCCACCGGGGGGCGGGCCGGGTTCTTGCCGTACAGCGGCGAGTTCGGGTCCCAGTTCTTGTTCTTTTGCGACTCGGCCGCGTCCAGGTCGACACCGCGGCCATTGCTTTTGTTCAGGAAGGGTACCGGCACCTTGGTCACGAACACGGCCACCGCCAATGCGGCGCCCAGGCCCACGATGACCCCCACGATGAAGCCGATGATCGTCCCGCCCGTCTGTTGTTTCTTCATAGTGACTGCTTACATTCTGGCTGGAGCCGATACGCCCAGCACGGCCAGGCCATTGTGCAATACCTGTGCGGTGGCCGCGACCAGCGCCAGGCGGGCCTTCTTCACGGCCTCGTCGTCGACCAGGATGCGCTCGGCATCGTAGTAGCTGTGGTAGCTGGCGGCCAGGTCGCGCAGGTAGAAGGTGACGTCGTGCGGCGCCTCGCCGTCGGCGGCGGCCGTGAGCATCTCGGGGTACTTGGCCAGCTGCAGCATCAGCGCCTGGGCCTGCGGGCCCTGCAGCGCCGACAGGTCGACACCGTGCAGGGACGCCACGTCACCACCGCCGGCCTCTTGCCAGGCCCGCAGCACCGACTGGATGCGCGCGTGGGCGTACTGCACGTAGTACACCGGGTTGTCGTTGTTCTGCGCGACGGCCAGGTCCACGTCGAAGGTGTACTCGGTGTCGGGTTTGCGGCTCAAGAGGAAGAAGCGCACCGCGTCCTTGCTGGTCCACTCAATCAGGTCGCGCAGCGTGACGTAGCTGCCCGCGCGCTTGCTGATCTTGACCTCTTCGCCGCCCTTGACCACGCGCACCATGGTGTGCAGCACGTAGTCGGGGTAGCCCTGTGGAATGCCCACATCGGCCGCCTGCAGCCCGGCGCGCACGCGGGCGATGGTGCCGTGGTGGTCGGTGCCCTGGATGTTGACGACCTTGGTGAAGCCGCGCTCCCACTTGGCGATGTGGTAGGCCACGTCGGGCACGAAGTAGGTGTACGTGCCGTCCTTCTTGCGCATGACCCGGTCCTTGTCATCGCCGTAGTCCGTGCTTTTGAGCCACAGCGCACCGTCCTGCTCGTAGGTCTTGCCGTTGGCGATGAGCTTGTTCACCGTGGCGTCCACGCGGCCGCTGGTGTACAGGCTCGACTCCAGGTAGTACTCGTCGAACTTCAGGTTGAAGGCCTGCAGGTCCTTGTCCTGCTCGTTGCGCAGGTAGGCCACGGCGAACTGGCGGATGGATTCCACATCATCCACGTCGCCGCTGGCGGTGAACTCGCGGTCGTCGGCCTTGACGGTCTTCCTGGCGAGGAAGTCATTGGCGATCTCCTGGATGTACTCGCCGTTGTAGAACGCCTTGGACGCCGGGTTCTCCGGGTCGGTGGGCCAGCATTCGTCGCCGGGCTTGAAGCCCTTGGCGCGAAGCTGAGTGCTGATGGTCAGCGTGTGGATCTGCACGCCCGCGTCGTTGTAGTAGAACTCGCGGTGCACGTTCCAGCCCTGGGTGCTGAACAGGTTGCAGATCGCGTCGCCCAGGGCCGCCTGGCGGCCGTGGCCCACGTGCAGCGGACCGGTGGGGTTGGCAGAGACGAACTCGACCAGCACCCGCTGGCCGTTGTCCTTTTGGTAGCCAAAGCGCTCGCCGGCGGCCAGCACCTCGCGCACCACCTCCTGCTTGGCGGCGGGCTTCAAGCGGATGTTCAGAAAGCCCGGACCGGCGATCTCGATGGCATCGACCCAGCGGGCGAAGGGCGGCGTGGCCTCCAGCGCCGCCTTGAGCTGCTCGCCCAGCGCGCGCGGGTTGAGCTTGAGCGGCTTGGCCAGCTGCATGGCGGCGGTGCAGGCGAAATCGCCATGCGCGGCCACTTTGGGGGATTCGAAGGCAGCACGCCCCGCAGAGCCAGGCGACAGTTTTTCCAGCTCGCCGGCCAGGGCCGCGAGCAATTCATTTTTTGCAGTGAGCATCGGCGGATTTTACGGGGCGTCCCATGCCGGCTCCCGGCACGCTGTGGCAACGCGCACCATGTGTGCTTTTTTTGCTTCTCGCCAGAGGGCGTACGGGACGGAGGAAGTCTGTGCGGGGAGTGATCGTCAAGACGCCGTGGCGCTGGCTTCGGCGGGGCGACCTCATTGTTGCCCGGGCGGCTGGCATGCGACACCCGCCAGCTCCAGCACACGCTGCGCAGCCGTTCACCAAGCGGTCGCGCCGCAAAAACAACCAATGACCCAGGGGCACGGCGCATAAGCTGCCGAAGGGGTCGGTGCCGCACTGTTTCGCGTTGTAGGCCCGCACGTTCTATGGTGCAATTCCGCCGGGACCCACCTACAACGCATTCACACCAGGAGCTTCCATGAAACAGCTGATTTCCCTGACTGCACTCGGCCTGGCCCTGACCCTGGGCGCCAGCGCCCACGCCGCCGAAGACGCCAAGGCGCCGACCAAGCAGCAATCCAAGATGGCCACCTGCAACGCCGACGAAAAGGCCAAGACGCTCAAGGGCGACGAGCGCAAGGCGTTCATGAAGGAATGCCTGTCTGCCAACAAGCAAGAAAAGCAGCAGACCAAGATGAAGACCTGCAACGCCGACGAAAAAGCCAAGACGCTCAAGGGCGACGAACGCAAGGCCTTCATGAGCGAGTGCCTGAAGGGCTGACACGCCCACCGGCCCGGCGCTTCCGCGCCAGCCGCCCACAAAAAAGCCCGCCCGTGACAGCCACTGGCGGGCTTTGTCGTCTGAACGCGAGCGGTCGGGCAACCGCCCCTACCAGCCCCTCGCCCAGAACACCGCAATCACCGCCACCACGGGCAGTCCGTGCGCCTGCATCATCACCAGGCGGCGCACCTTCTTCACTTCCACCGCATCCGGCAGGGCACCCGTGGCCCGCAGGTTGCGGCGCCAGCGCCGGAACATGATCGACGGCCAGATCGACAGGAGGGCCAGGACCACCACGAGCGTGATCTTGATGTGGAACAGCGGCTGCGACACGTACCAGGACGCGCCTTTGACGCCCCACAGAAGGCGTGCCAGGCCACTGCCGATCATCAGCATGGCGGCCGCGCCGTAGATCGCATCCAGCCGCGCAAGGCGCTCGACGACGGCGGCGTTCATCCATTCGATGCGGCACAAGGCCGCCTGGCTCGACAAAAAGACCACAAAGGTCAGGATGGCCACCAGATGCAGGGCGGCCAGGGTGGCTTCGAGAGTCATGGGGGTTTCCTTGTCATCGCGGCCTCCGTGTGCGGCGCTGTGGGCGCGCTGCTCCACTGGGGAACCGGTTGGCGGCCATTGTGCTTGAGGAAGCTGCCCGTTCACCGCGGGGCACAACCGCCGAAGGCCTTCGACTCCTGCGTCGGCACCCCATGAACAACGCGCTGAACCAGCTTTGCTACGCAGTAGCACCCACGCAAAAAGCGGTGCAGACCCGAAGGCCCGCACCGCTTTTTTTGGGGGATTGAACGGCAGTTCGCCGTGCAGATCAGGCGGGCCTTACGGCAGACGACACCACCGGCGCCACTTCTTCCACCAGGGGGAGAGGCTGGGGCTCGCCGTCCAGCGCGGCGTTCAGGCGGTCATAGTCCAGCGCGTTTTCCCAGCGCGAGACGACCACAGTGGCCACCGCGTTGCCGATGAAGTTGGTGAGCGAGCGGCATTCGGACATGAAACGGTCCACACCCAGGATCAGCGCCATGCCGGCCACGGGCACTTCGGGCACCACGGCCAGCGTGGCGGCCAGCGTGATGAAGCCGGCGCCCGTGACGCCTGCCGCGCCCTTGGACGACAGCATGGCCACGAGCAGCAGCGCCACCTGGTGGCCCAGGGTGAGGTGGGTGTCGGTGGCCTGCGCGATGAACAGCGCGGCCAGCGTCATGTAGATATTGGTGCCGTCCAGGTTGAAGGAGTAACCGGTAGGCACCACCAGGCCGACAACGGACTTCTTGCAGCCGGCGCGCTCCATCTTTTCCATCAGCGACGGCAGGGCCGACTCGGACGACGACGTGCCCAGCACCAGCAGCAGCTCGGCCTTGAGGTACTTGATCAGCTTGAACACCGAGAAGCCGCAGGCGCGAGCCACTGCGCCCAGGATGACGATCACGAACAGCAGCGAAGTGATGTAGAACGTGGCGACCAGCTCGGCCAGGTTGAGCAGCGAGCCCAGGCCGAACTTGCCGATAGTGAAGGCCATGGCACCGAACGCGCCGATGGGGGCGGCCCGCATGACGATGTTGACCACCTTGAACACGGGCACCGTCAGCGATTCAAGAAACGCCTGCACCGGCTTGCCCGCATTGCCCGACAGCGCCAGCGCCACGCCGAAGAGCACGGCCACCAGCAGCACCTGCAGGATGTTGTCGCCCACGAAGGGGCTCACCAGCGTCTTGGGGATGATGTCCATGGCGAAGCCGGTCAGCGTCATGTCGTGGGACTTGGCCACGTAGGTGCTGACTTCCTTCTGGTCCAGGTCGGCCGGGTTGATGTGCATGCCGGCGCCCGGCTGCATCACGTTGGCCACCACCAGGCCCACCACCAGCGCCAGGGTGGAGAAGGTCAGGAAGTACGCCATGGCCTTGCCGAACACGCGGCCCACGGTGGACAGCTGCGACATGCCGGCGATGCCGGTCACGATGGTCAGAAAGATCACCGGCGCGATGATCATCTTGATCAGCTTGATGAACGCGTCGCCCAGCGGCTTGAGTGCCGCGCCGTAGGCCGGCTCGAAGTGGCCCAGCAGTACGCCCAGGATGATGGCGACCACCACCTGGAAGTACAGTTGCCGGTAGAAAGGCAGCCGCACGGGGTGGGCTGTGGGAGCGGTGATGGCTTGCATGGGGATGTCTCCTGAAATCACGGTGACTGCACCAGCGGGGTGCGTCGAGGGTGCCGTTTGTACCGCTGCCCCTCCATTCAGCCGATAACCTATTGGTATTAGTCGGCCGCACCGCCAGAGGGCGCCCCACGCCCCAACATAGGGAAAACACCTAGTCCCCGGCGGGCTCAGGCACACTCGGTGACCCCACCATCGAAGCCCCGGGCCTTCCTCCCGGCACCCTGTTTTCTGCTCCATGACGACGCCGCGCCTTCGTAAATTCTGGACCCTGCTGATCCTGCTCGCCGGCATGGCGGGCAGCATGTTCGTGGCCGGGCAGTGGGCGTGGCAGCACTCGCTGTACGAGGAGAGCGACAACGTGCAGCGGCAGCTGGCGCTGTACGGCCAGACGCTGGCCCAGCGCATCGACCGCTACCGCACCCTGCCCGAGGTGCTGGCGCTGGACGCGCAGCTGCAGGACGCGCTCACCCGCACCATGAGCCCGGCCGAGGTGGAGCAGCTCAACCTCAAGCTCGAGCAGGCCAACGGCGCGAGCCAGTCGTCCACGCTCACCCTGATCAACCGCGAAGGCCTGGCCGTGGCGGCCAGCAACTGGCGCACCGCCACCAGCAACGTGGGCGTGGACTACAGCTTCAGGCCGTATGTACAGGAGGCGCTGGCGCAGGGGCGCGGCAGCTTCTACGGCATCGGGGTGACGACGGGCGAGCCCGGGTACTTTTTGTCGCAGGCCATCCGCGACGCCAGCGGCCAGTTGCTGGGGCTGGTGGCGATCAAGATCGCGCTGCAGGAGCTCGAGCGCGAGTGGCTGCAGACGCCGGACATCGTGCTGGCCTCCGACGCGCACGGCGTGGTGTTCCTGGCCAGCCAGGACGCCTGGCGCTACCGCCTGCTCGAACCCCTGGGCGACGAGGAGCGCCGCGAACTCAACGCCACGCGCCAGTACTCGAACCAGCCGCTGCGCCCGCTGGATTACCGCGTGGACGACCACATGGACAACGGGGGCCGCCTGGTGCGCATGCTGTCGTCCGACCTGCCGCCCCTGCCCGGCCGCGTGCTGTGGCAGACCCAGCCGCTGCCCGGCACGCCCTGGCAGCTGCACCTGGTGCACGAGACGCACAGCAGCATCGCCGACAGCCGCTGGGCCGCCGCGGCCGGTGGCGGCGGCTGGCTGGCGCTGGCCCTGCTGGTGCTGTTCGTGCGCCAGCGGCAACGCCTGGCCCACCTGCGCCAGCGCAGCCGCCAAGAGCTGGAGACCGTCCTGCAGCAGCACGCCCAGGAGCTGCGCACCGCCCAGGACGGCATCGTGCAGGCGGCGCAAGAGGCCGCGCAGCAGACCGACACGGGCCTGTCGCGCAGCCTGGAGCACCTACCCCAGGGCGTGGTCATCATCGACGCCGACCTGAACCTGGTGGCCTGGAACTCGCGCTACGTGCAGCTGTTTCGCTACCCCGCCGACCTGATGCGCGTGGGCCAGCCCATCGAAGACCTTCTGCGCCACAACGCCCGCCGCGGCCTGCTGGGGCCCGGCCCGGCCGACGAGGCGATCGAGCGGCGCCTGTCGCACCTGCGCAGCGGCCTGCCCCATCTGCACGAGAGCGCCAAGGGCGATGGCACGGTGCTCGAGATCCGCGGCAACCCGCTGCCCGAGGGCGGCTTCGTGACGAGCTACGCCGACATCACCAGCTACAAGAACGCCGCGCGCGAGCTGCGGTCCCTCGCCGATGCGCTGGAGCAGCGCGTGGCCGACCGCACGCGCGACCTGGACGCCGCCCGGCGCGAGGCCGAGCGCGCCAACCGCTACAAGACCCGCTTCGTCGCGGCGGCGGTGCACGACCTGCTGCAGCCGCTGAACGCCGCGCGCATGTTCACCTCGCTGCTGCGCAGCCACCTGCACGACGACGCCGAGCGCCGCACGGTGGACAGCATCGACGGTGCGCTCGCGTCGCAGGACGCGATCCTGAGCAGCCTGCTCGACATCTCGCGCATGGAGTCGGGGCAGCTGGACGTGCACATCCACGACGTGGCCCTGGGCCCGCTGCTGCAGGTGCTGGCCCACAACTTCGGCGTGCTGGCCGAGAGCCAGGGCCTGCAGCTCAGCTGCGTGCCCACGCGCGCCGTAGTGCGCACCGATGAAAACCTGCTGCGCCGCATCCTGCAGAACTTCGTCTCCAACGCCATCCGCTACAGCCGGCACGGGCGCATCGTGGTGGGCTGCCGGCGCGTGGGCCACCCCGGCGGAACCCACCTGCGCATCGAGGTGCACGACCAGGGCCCGGGCATCCCCGAGGCGCTGCAGCGCGAGATCTTCGAGGAGTTCCGCCGCCTGGACGAAGGCCGCGCCGACGACCGCGGCGCGGGCCTGGGCCTGGCCATCGTCGAGCGCCTGGGCCGCCTGCTGGGCCACGAGATCGGGCTGCGCTCGCAACTGGGCCGCGGCAGCGTGTTCTGGGTCTGCGTGCCGCTGGGCGACCCCGCCGCCGCCCAGTTGCCCCCCGCCGCACTGGCCACCGTGCAGCAGCAGCCGCAGGAAGACGCCCCGCTGCAAGGCAGCACCGCCTGGGTGATCGAGGACGACGGCCCCACCTGCGCCGCCACGCGCGCCCTGCTGGAGCGCTGGGGCTGCCAGGTGCCCCTGGCCGGCGGCGCCCCCGAAGCCTTGGCGCACGCCGAACGCGGGCAGGCACCGCAGCTGGTGCTGCTGGACGTGCACCTGGGCGCAGGCCACCACGGCCCGGATGTGTACACCCAGCTGTGCGACCGCTGGGGCCAGTCACCCGCCGTGATCCTGGTCACCGCCGAGCGCGACGCCACGCTGCGGCGGCAGGCTGCGGAGCGGGGATGGGGCTTTCTGGCCAAGCCAGTGCGGGCACCGGCGCTGCGGGCGTTGGTGAGTCAGACGTTGCTCAGGCTGCGGGAGAAGAGGGAGTCGTAGCAGGGGGACGTGCGCCGGGTGGCCGCTCTGCGCTGCCGCGCTGGCGGGCCATGCAGTATTTGCAAACTGCAGGCCTGGGAGTGGGGATGGATCGGGCTGTGCGCCCTGGGCTGCGGCCCCCTCTCCCCTGACCCTCTCCCGCGAGGGGAGAGGGGGTTGTGGTGCGCTATCGAGCATTGGTGGGAAGCATGCCTCGCAAGGCCTTGGAACACTCGCCACACCAGGGCGCGACTCAGTCAACCACCACCGCCCTTGCCTTCACTCCCTCTCCCCTCGCGGGAGAGGGCCGGGGAGAGGGGGCCCCGCACAAGCACCACCACTCAACAACGCCCCCACCTCACCCCACCCCGCCCTCATCCGCCTCCAAACTCTTGACCAGCACCGCCGCCTGCGTGCGGCTGTAGCACGCCAGCTTCTTCAGGATGGCCGTGACGTGCACCTTCACCGTGTTTTCCGCCAGGCCCAGCGCAGCGGCGATCTGTTTGTTGAGCAGCCCGTCCGCCAGGCACAGCAGCACCCGGAACTGCTGCGGCGTGAGCTGCGCGAGCCGTGCGGCCAACTCTGCGTCGGCCTCGGAGCGTTCGGCCGCCATGGGGGGGAACCAGCTGCCGCCGTCGAGCACGGCCTCGATGGCCTCGCCCATGGCTTCGGCGGGTGCGGACTTGGGGATGAACCCTGCAGCGCCGAACTGCTGGGCGCGGCGGATGACGCGCGGGTGGTCGTTGGACGAGATGATCACCACCGGCACCTCTGGGTATTCGCCGCGCACATGCAGCAGCGACGAGAAGCCGCGGGCGCCGGGCATGCTCAGGTCCAGCAGCACCAGCTCGACCTCGGGGTGCTCCTGCAGCGCGGTGCCCAGCGTGGCCGCGCTGGCCGCCTCCAGCGTGCGGAACTGCGGCAGGCGCTCGCGCAGCACGTGCAGCACGGCCGCGCGGAACAGGGGGTGGTCGTCAGCGACGAGGAGCGTGGGCTCGGAGGACATGGAGTGCGCAGTCTGCCACGGGGCGGTCCATCAGCGCCACACGCCGCTGCGGAAGCGGGCCACACGATGGGGCGCGCACCGATGAGCACTGGCGTGGAGCCGGCTTTGTGGAGCCACCACCGACGTATCCCTCCGGCGAAAGGCACGAAGCGAATCAGGGGGAGTCATTCGCCTTTCCAGAACGCAGGTTGCGCGTACTGGTGTTTCAGGAAGTCGATCCAAAGCCGCACGCGCAGTGGCAGGTGCTTGCGCTGGGGGAACACCACGTAGATGCCGTTGGGCGGCGCGGCGAAGTCCTCCAGTACCGCGACTAGGCGGCCCGCAGCGATCTCGGCCTCGACCTCCCAGGTGCTGCGCCACGCGATGCCCCAGCCGCCCAGGCACCAGTCGTGCAGCACCTGGCCGTCGGAGCAGTCGAGCGGCCCGCCGGGCTTGAGGTGCATGACCTCGGTGCCACCATCGTCACCCAGAGGCACGCGAAACGCCCAGCCGCGCGTCTGCGAGGCGTCGCTCGACAGCGTGAGGCAGTCGTGCTGCACCAGTTCGGCCGGCGCGCGCGGGGTGCCGCGCCGCGCCAGGTATTCCGGCGTGGCCACGCACAGGCGGCGGTTGTCGGCGATGCGCACGCTCACGAGCGACGAGTCGGGCAGGTCGCCCACGCGCACGGCGCAGTCGAAACCCTCGCCGGCCAGGTCCACCACACGGTCGCTGAGGTTCAGCGAGATGGTCACGTCCGGGTGCGCCGAGCGAAAACGCGGCACCAGCGGCGCGACGTGGCGGCGGCCAAAGCCCGCGGGCGCGGTGATGCGCAGGTGGCCCGTGGCCTTGACCCCGCCTTCGGACACGCTGGCCTCGGCATTGGCCACGTCGGACAGCAGGCGCTGGCAGTCCTCCAGAAACGCGCTGCCTTCGTGCGTGAGGCTGATGCGGCGGGTGGTGCGCACCAGGAGCTTGACGCCCAGGTGCTCTTCGAGCGCGTCGAGCCGCCGCCCCATGATGGCGGGCGCCACGCCCTCGGCCTTGGCCGCTGCCGTGAGGCTGCCGCGCGTGGCCACCGAGACAAAGGATTCGAAGGCCTTGAGTTTGTCCATGGGCGGTGATTATGGGGACAACGGGCGCGCGCCCTCCCGGGTGTCGGCAGGAGGATCTGGGCCGGAAATATGACCGAAAGAGGCCCCTGTCGCTTACCTATCCAGCGCTGGCAGCTATTATTTTTATAGTAATTGCGCGCTCTGCACCCGGGTGAACAAGCTCTCCACCTTTGCGTAAAAGTCACTGGTTTCCAGCTTTTCTGCATATTTATGTGGGCAAACATTTGCAATACAGTGTGCCCATGGCCCGCGCTGCGGGCGGCTCCGTTTTTTTTGTTCCTCCCATTTCATCCATCCTTCAAGGCTCTCCCATGACCGACCGCACCACCGTCCACGGCCTGCAAGTGGCCACCTCCCTGTACCGCTTTGTCGACGACAAGGTGCTGCCCGGCACGGGTGTCGATGCCGGCGCGTTCTGGAAGGGTTTTGACGCCATCGTGGCCGACCTGGCCCCGCGCAACATCGCCCTGCTGGCCGAGCGCGACCGCCTGCAGACCGAGCTCGACACCTGGCACAAGGCCAACCCCGGCCCCATCAAGGACATGGTGGCCTACCGCGGATTCCTGGAAAAGATCGGCTACCTGGTGCCCCAGCCCGCCGACGTGAAGGCCACCACGGCCAACGTGGACGACGAACTGGCCACCCAGGCCGGCCCGCAACTGGTGGTACCCATCCTGAACGCTCGCTATGCATTGAACGCCGCCAACGCCCGCTGGGGCAGCCTGTACGACGCGCTGTACGGCACGGACGCCATCAGTGAAGAAGGCGGTGCCGAAAAGGGCAAGGGCTACAACCCGGTGCGCGGCGCCAAGGTGATCGCGTTCGCGCGCCAGGTGCTGGACGACACGGCGCCCCTGGCCAGCGGCTCGCACAAGGATTCGACCGGCTACAAGGTCGAAGGCGGCCAGCTGGTGGTGTCTCTTGCCAACGGCAGCACCACGGGCCTCAAGGACCCATCGCAGTTCAAGGGCTACCAGGGCGATGCCGCTGCGCCCAAGTCGGTGCTGCTGCAGCACAACGGCCTGCACCTCGATATCCAGATCGACCGCGCAACGCCCATCGGCCAGACCGATGCCGCGGGCGTGAGCGACCTGGTGCTGGAAGCGGCCCTGTCCACCATCCTGGACCTGGAAGACTCCGTGGCCGCCGTGGACGCCGAAGACAAGGTGCTGGGCTACAGCAACTGGCTGGGCATCATCCAGGCCACGCTGACCGAGCAGGTCGCCAAGGGCGGCAAGACCATCACGCGCGGGCTGAACCCCGACCGCGTCTACACCGCCCCGGCTGGTGGCGAAGTGCGCCTGCATGGCCGCTCGCTCATGTTCCTGCGCAACGTAGGCCACCTGATGACGAACCCGGCCATCCTGTGGACCGACGCGCAGGGCCAGGTGCGCGAGATCCCTGAAGGCATCATGGACGCGGTGGTCACCACGGCGATTGCACTGCATGACCTGCAAGGGCACGGCAAAGACGGCATCCGCAACTCCCGCAAGGGCAGCGTCTACATCGTCAAGCCCAAGATGCACGGTCCCGCCGAAGTGGGCTTTGCGAGCGACCTGTTCGGCCGCGTGGAGCAGCTGCTGGGCCTGCCCGCCAACACCGTGAAGCTGGGCATCATGGACGAGGAGCGCCGCACGTCCGTCAACCTGAAGGCCTGCATCGCCGCTGCATCGGCCCGCGTGGCCTTCATCAACACCGGCTTCCTGGACCGCACTGGCGACGAGATGCACACCGCCATGCACGCCGGCCCCATGGTGCGCAAGGGCGACATGAAGACCAGCGCCTGGATCCAGTCGTACGAGAAGAACAACGTGCTCGTGGGCCTGTCGTGCGGCCTGCGCGGCAAGGCGCAGATCGGCAAGGGCATGTGGGCCATGCCCGACCTGATGGCCGAAATGCTCAAGCAAAAGATCGCCCACCCCAAGGCCGGCGCCAACACCGCCTGGGTGCCCAGCCCGACGGGCGCCACCCTGCACGCGCTGCACTACCACCAGGTCAAGGTGAGCGACATCCAGATCGAGCTGGAAAAGACCGACGCCAACGCCGAGCGCGACAACCTGCTGACCGGCCTGCTGACTGTGCCCGTGGCTGCCGCCCCGAACTGGAGCGACGCCGAGAAGCAGCAGGAGCTGGACAACAACGCCCAGGGCATCCTGGGCTACGTGGTGCGCTGGGTGGACCAGGGCGTGGGCTGCTCCAAGGTGCCCGACATCCACAACGTGGGCTTGATGGAAGACCGCGCCACGCTGCGCATCAGCAGCCAGCACATGGCCAACTGGCTGCTGCACGGCGTGGTGACCGAAGCGCAGGTGCGCGAGACCTTCGAGCGCATGGCGGCGGTGGTGGACGGCCAGAATTCGGGCGACGCGCTGTACCAGCCGATGGCGGGCCACTTCGACACCAGCATGGCGTACAAGGCGGCTTGCGACCTGGTCTTCCAGGGCCAGGCGCAGCCCAGCGGCTACACCGAGCCCCTGCTGCACGCCTGGCGCCTGAAGCTGAAGGCCGCGCAGGCCTGATGAGTGGGCGGGCGTGACGGCCTCCCCGAGGCAGCTGCCCCCTCTGCAGGCTGGCTGAACTGGGAAGGCTGTACTGATCGGTACTGATCTGTGCTGATCCGATGCGTGCAATCGGCTGCTGACACACCGCAGCCCGGCGCTACAAAAAATATAGCTTCTAGCGCTTGCCCATCAAGCGATAGCGGCTATTTTTGCTCGAAACCGCCGCCGTGCGAACGCGCACAAGGCACGCGGCGGGGTTGGCAGGCAGCGAGAACGGGTCATGCGCGCCGCCCGCTGCGCCCGCGCCAGATGCGGTCGCCGGGATAACCCGCGGCGGGCACACAGCGGGCACCCGCCGTACACTGGCCAGCGGGCGCCGCCCCACAGGCGGCCCACCCGCGCTGCCATGCCCCACCCCTCGGACCCCGACACCTCCCACTGCCCCTTGTGCGGCCAGCCCAACGGCTGCGCCATCGCGGCGGGGCGCGCGCCCGAGAGCTGCTGGTGCATGGCCCAGACCATCGACCGTGCCGCGTTGGCCCGTGTGCCTGCCGATCAACGCGGCGTGGCTTGCATCTGCCCGGCTTGCGGCGCGCCCGCGGTGGCCGATGCTGCAGCTGCTCCCGGAGCTCCCGGGGTGTCACCCAGCCCGCCGATATGATTTGGCGCTTGTCGCTGCTCATCGTTGAACAGCAGTTCTTCTTTTAATGCCTACAAGGAATCAGATATGCCGACGTACCACGTTGAAATGATGGAAGGCCGCACGGTCGAACAAAAGCGCAAGCTGGTGGAAGAGATCACCCGCGTCTCTGTGGAAGTGCTGGGCGGCTCGCCCGAGTCGGTGGACATTCTGATCACCGACATCAAGCGCGAGAACTGGGCCACGGGCGGCAAGCTCTGGTCCGAGCGGACCTGACATGACACCATCCGGCTGCGTTGGCAGCTGGGTCGCATCCATGGCGGGACGGGCGGCAACGCTCCACCGACCGGGGCGGGGGCAGCCTGACGGCGCGGTGCCCCATCGGCGCATCTGCGTGCTCCGGTCGGCTTGCACACACCGTGGCCTGGGCCGGGCCTGGGGTAGCGGCGTCTGCGGTGATGGCCGCCCGCGCAGCACCATGGGCAGGGTGACCGCATCACCAGCCCGATCTTAGCGTTCAAACGCCGCCCGCCCATCCGCCGTCGCGCCACCGACCCCATCGCACCGAACAGCCCATGAACACCTCCCAGACCTCCGGTTCCCTGGCCGTACTGCGCGAGCGCTACGGAGAGCGCTACCGCTGGCTGCTGCTGCTGTCCGTCATGGTGGGCACGATGGCGTCGATCATGTCGTCCACCATCGTGAACGTGGCCATCCCAGACATGAGCCATTACTTCGCCCTGGGCCAGGAGCGGGCGCAGTGGGTGACATCGGGGTTCATGGTGGCGACCACGGTCTCCATGCTCACCACGCCGTGGCTGCTGTCGCGCTACGGTTACCGCGCGACCTATGTGGGCGCGATGCTGCTGCTGCTCGCCGGCGGCATCGGCGGAGGCCTGGCCCGCGACTTCGGGTTGGTGCTGGTCGCCCGCGTGGCAGAAGGCCTGGCGGCGGGTGTGGTGCAGCCCATCCCGGCCGTCATCATCCTGTATGCCTTCAAGCCGCATGAACAGGGCCGCGCGAGTGGCATCTTCGGTATGGGCGTGGTGCTGGCTCCGGCGATCGGCCCCAGCATCGGCGGGCTGCTGGTGGACTGGTTCGGCTGGCGCTCCATCTTCTTCATGGTGGTGCCGCTGTGCCTGGCGTCCATCGCGCTGGCGTACAAGTTCGTGCCTGTCACAGCACCGGGCGGGGTCGAGGCGAACCGGCAGGGCCAGGCGCTGGACTGGCGCGGCCTGCTGCTGGGCACCGTGGGCACGCTGTGCCTGCTCAACGGGCTGGTGTCGCTGCACGGAGGCTCTGCCGCCGAGGCCGGTGCGCTGCTGGTGGTCGCCGCGGTGTCGGTCGCCCTCTTCATCGCTTGGCAACGCCGCCAACTGCAGCAGGGTCGCAAGCCGTTGATGGACCTGCGCTTGTTTCAGTACCGCCAGTTCGCCATGGGCAGCGTGGTGGCGTTCATCTACGGGACCGCGCTTTTCGGCTCGACCTATCTGTTGCCTGTGTTCATGCAACTGGGCCTGGAGCTGTCGGCCTCGCATGTCGGCACCCTGATGCTGCCCGCAGGCTTTGTGCTGGCCGCCACCATTGCCGTGGTGGGCCGCCTGGCCGACCGGCAGCCCACCAACCTGCTGGTGAGCATCGGCCTGGCGCTGTTGGCCCTGTCGTTCGGGCTGATGGTGTTCGTGGGCCTGGGGGTGTCGCTGTGGATCCTGGTGGCGCTGGCCATTCTGGGACGTATCGGCCTGGGGTTCATCCTGCCGTCGCTCAACCTGGGGTCCATGCGCCCCCTGGACAAGTCACTCATTTCGCAAGGCTCCAGCACCATCGGATTTCTGCGCATGCTGGGCGGCGCTGCAGGTGTGAGCCTGTGCGGCATCGTGCTGGAATGGCGGCTGGGTGCTCATGGCGTGGCACTGGCAGTGGGGGCCAGCAATCCCGCACGGATCGCAGCATTTGGAGAAACGTTTTTGATGCTGACTGTGTTGTGCGGGCTGGCCTTGCTGGCCGCCTGGCAGTTGAAGGAAGCGCCAGCGAAGCCGGAGTCTGCGGGCACGACCTGAATGTGGCCGGTGCCGTGCCGGTGCGTTGGCGGGAGTCCGGGAAAGTCCATGACTGTCGGCGCAAGGCGCCCGGCTGCATCGCGTATGCTGGGCTGAAAGCACAGCGCAGATGTTTCTTCTGCTTGTGCGCGCCGCCGTCGCGGTCCGGGCGTACATCTCGGGGCTATAAATGGGGTGCTGCGCAGGCAAGGCCGACGTCGCCTCGGCAGGCGGCTCTCAAGTCACCCCAGGCCAGCGCACCACAATTTCACGAAACATTGCCGAAATGGAAATCAAGTCATGTGCCAATTGCTCGGCATGAACTGCAACGTCCCCACCGACGTGACCTTCAGCTTCACGGGATTCGCACAGCGCGGCGGCAAGACCGACCACCACAGTGATGGTTGGGGCATCGCGTTCTTTGAAGACAAGGGCCTGCGGCATTTTGTCGACCACCTGCCCGCTGTGGACTCGCCGGTGGCCGAGCTGATCCGGCGCTACCCCATCAAAAGCCGCAACGTCATCGCCCACATCCGCAAGGCCACACAGGGCGTGGTCAGCCTGCAGAACTGCCACCCTTTTGTGCGCGAGCTGTGGGGCCGCTACTGGGTGTTTGCCCACAACGGAGATCTCAAGGATTTCCGCCCGCGTCTGCATTCGCACTTTCGCCCCGTGGGAGATACCGACAGCGAACACGCGTTCTGCTGGATCATGCAGGAACTGGCCAAGTCACACGCCAGTGTTCCGTCTGTGCGGGAACTGACGCTCACGTTGAAAGAGCTGGCGGCGAATGTCAGCCCGCACGGCACGTTCAACTTTCTGCTGTCCAACGGCCAGGCGCTGTGGAGCCATGCGTCGACCAGTCTCTACTACATAGAGCGCCGGCACCCGTTCGGGGAGGCCCAGCTCAGTGACGAGGATGTCCGGCTGGATTTCTCGCGGGAGACTGACGCGAAGGATGAAGTGGCGGTGATCGTGACGAGTCCGCTGACGACGAACGAAGAATGGACAGCCTTCAGCAAGGATGAGCTGCTGGTCTTCGAGCAAGGTAGAAGGCTGTCGATCTAATCCTGGGCCAGAGGTTGTAATGCTCACCAGCCACGGGTTAGGAGGGCAAAGCGGCTTGGCGGCTGACGGTAGCTTGGCGGCGAAACCGTCCAATAACTCACCAGAACATCGATCGGCTCCAATCAATTCCCATCTTTGGATCGCCCAAAGCAAAAAACCCCAGTCATGACTGACTGGGGTTTTCTGGGCTGTAAGAGCCTGACGATGACCTACTTTCACACGGGAACCCGCACTATCATCGGCGCAAAGTCGTTTCACTGTCCTGTTCGGGATGGGAAGGAGTGGTACCAACTTGCTATGGTCATCAGGCATAAAGGGTTGCCATACTGAACGTCACGTTTGGAGTTCAGTACAACGAATTCATAGAGTTAAATCAGCTTTTGGTGTTTTGACTGCGTCAACTTGGCATAACAATCTTTGAGCTTGGCACACATTCATTTCTGGATGCATGTTGGCTATCAAAGTTATAGGGTCAAGCCGCACGAGCAATTAGTATCAGTTAGCTTAACGCATTACTGCGCTTCCACACCTGACCTATCAACGTCCTGGTCTTGAACGACTCTTTAGGGGGCTCAAGGCCCCGGCAGATCTCATCTTGAAACGAGTTTCCCGCTTAGATGCTTTCAGCGGTTATCTCTTCCACACTTAGCTACTCGGCAATGCCACTGGCGTGACAACCGATACACCAGAGGTGTGTCCACTCCGGTCCTCTCGTACTAGGAGCAGGCTTCCTCAAATCTGCAGCGCCCACGGAAGATAGGGACCAAACTGTCTCACGACGTTTTAAACCCAGCTCACGTACCTCTTTAAATGGCGAACAGCCATACCCTTGGGACCGGCTACAGCCCCAGGATGAGATGAGCCGACATCGAGGTGCCAAACACCGCCGTCGATATGAACTCTTGGGCGGTATCAGCCTGTTATCCCCAGAGTACCTTTTATCCGTTGAGCGATGGCCCTTCCATACAGAACCACCGGATCACTATGTCCTGCTTTCGCATCTGCTCGACTTGTCAGTCTCGCAGTTAAGCACGCTTATGCCATTGCACTATCGTCACGATGTCCGACCGTAACTAGCGTACCTTCGAACTCCTCCGTTACGCTTTGGGAGGAGACCGCCCCAGTCAAACTGCCTACCATGCACTGTCCCCGATCCAGATAATGGACCTAGGTTAGAACCTCAAACACACCAGGGTGGTATTTCAACGTTGGCTCCATGACATCTAGCGACGCCACTTCAAAGCCTCCCACCTATCCTACACAGATCTGTTCAAAGTCCAATACAAAGCTACAGTAAAGGTTCATGGGGTCTTTCCGTCTTTCCGCGGGGAGATTGCATCATCACAAACATTTCAACTTCGCTGAGTCTCAGGAGGAGACAGTGTGGCCATCGTTACGCCATTCGTGCAGGTCGGAACTTACCCGACAAGGAATTTCGCTACCTTAGGACCGTTATAGTTACGGCCGCCGTTTACTGGGACTTCAATCAAGAGCTTGCACCCCATCATTTAATCTTCCAGCACCGGGCAGGCGTCACACCCTATACGTCCACTTTCGTGTTTGCAGAGTGCTGTGTTTTTATTAAACAGTCGCAGCCACCGATTTTTTGCAACCCCGTTGGGCTCGCCTTGTACAGGTTCACCTACTTGGGGCATACCTTCTCCCGAAGTTACGGTATCAATTTGCCGAGTTCCTTCTCCTGAGTTCTCTCAAGCGCCTTAGAATACTCATCTCGCGCACCAGTGTCGGTTTGCGGTACGGTCGTCAATAGCTGAAGCTTAGTGGCTTTTCCTGGAAGCAGGGTATCACTCACTTCGTCTGCAAGCAGACTCGTTATCACCCCTCATCTAAGCCCGGCGGATTTGCCTACCAGGCACGACTACAGGCTTGAACCAACATATCCAACAGTTGGCTGAGCTAACCTTCTCCGTCCCCACATCGCACTATTGATCGGTACAGGAATATTGACCTGTTTCCCATCAGCTACGCATCTCTGCCTCGCCTTAGGGGCCGACTCACTCTACGCCGATGAACGTTGCGTAGAAAACCTTGCGCTTACGGCGAGGGGGCTTTTCACCCCCTTTAACGCTACTCATGTCAGCATTC
>NZ_CAXUQB020000001.1:5390000-5811416 GCF_964253015.1 Acidovorax sp. LjRoot194
GGGCCGCCAGCCGCTGCAGGTGCAGCCGGGGGCCCGCGTCAGGCTCCTCGGGCCGGCGAACGCCTGTACTGTTGCACAAATAGCGCAAAGCTGCCCGCGACCACACCCCAAAAGGCCGACCCCACTCCGGCTATGACCACGCCGCTCAGGGTGACCAGGAAGGTGATCAACGCCGCCTCGCGGTGCTCCTCGCTGCGAACGGCCACGGCCAGGCCATTGCCGATGGTGCCGAGCAGGGCCAGGCCTGCGATGGCCACGACCAATTCCTGGGGGAAGGCCGTCAGCAAGCCGGTGATCACCGCGCCGAACAGGCCGATGGCCACGTACAGTGCGCCGCACGACACGGCTGCGGTGTAGCGACGGCGGCGGTCTTCGTGCGCCTCGGGGCCCATGCACATGGCGGCGGTGATGGCGCTGAAGTTGAGGGCAAACGCGCCAAAGGGTGCGAGCACCAGGGTGGCCACGCCGGTCAGGGTGATCAACCGGGAGATGGGCAGGTCGTAGCCCGAAGCGCGTATCACCGCCACACCCGGCAGGTTTTGCGAGGCCATGGTCACCACGAACAGCGGAAGCGCCAGGCTGATGGCCGCAGGCAGACTGAACACTGGCGCAGTAAAAACCGGCAGGGCCAGCTCCAGGTGCACCGCAGACCAGGCCATCTGCCCCTGCAGCGCCACGAAGATCACCGCGATTGCGAGCGTGATCACCACCGCATAACGCGCAGCGAACTTGCGTGCAAACAGGTAGACGACCAGCATGGTCAGCACCAGCGGCAGCGCCGTCTGCGCCGCCGCAAAGGCCTGCAGGCCGAACCGCGCCAGCACACCCGCTAGCAGCGCCGCTGCGATCTCCATAGGAATGCGGTTCATGACCCGCTCGAACCAGCCCGTCATGCCGGCCAGCGCGACCAGCGTGGCACTGACCATGAAAGCACCCACCGCCTCGCCCATGCTGAAGCCGCCTGCGAGGCCGGCGGTGGCAAGTACCGCCGCACCGGGGGTGGACCAGGCAATCATCACGGGCTTGCGCAGCAGCAGCGAAGGCACCAGCGAACACAACCCCATGCCCAGCCCCAGCGCCCACATCCAGGACGTGATCTGCGCCGGTGTGGCACCAAAAGCCTGTGCCGCCTGGAACACGATGGCGACCGAACTGGTGAACCCCACCAGCACCGCGACGAAGCCCGCGGTAAACGACGACAGGCTCAGGTCTTTGAAAAATTGCATGGACTGGATTCTGGCACCCAGCCCTGCGCAGCACGAATGCTATGTTTTATATAGCTGGTAGCGCTTGTTGGACAGGCGGTAGAGGCCTAAAAGACTGAAAACTTGGCACACATCCGGCACATATCCGGTCGCGCCGCGATCAAATCTCGATCTTCGACCCCAGCTCGACCACCGCGTTGTTGGGCAGGTGCAGAAAGTCCGCCGCGCCGCTGGCGTTGTGGTGCATCTGGGCGAACAGCTTCTCGCGCCAGGGCGCCATGCCGCTGCCGATGGTGGGGATGACGGTGTCGCGCGACAGGAAGTAGCTGGTCGTCATGGGCTCCAGCTCGCAGCCGCGGCCGCGCAGCAGCTCAAGGGCCCGCGGCAGATCGGGGTCGTTCTTGAAGCCGTAGTGGATCACCACCTGCCAGCAGTCATGTCCCAGCGACTCGACCTGCAGGCGCTTGTCCAGGCCGATCCACGGCGTTTCGTGGTTGTGCACCGTGACGAACAGGTTCTGCTGGTGCAGCACCTTGTTGTGCTTGAGGTTGTGCAAGAGCGCATTGGGCACCGCACCCACCTCCGCCGTCAGAAACACCGCCGTGCCCTCCACCCGCGTGGGCGGGCTGATGAACACCGACTCCAGAAAATCCTTGAGATCGATGGCATCGGCGCGCAGCTTGTCGTTGAGCAGGCGGCGCCCTTCCTTCCAGGTCATCATGAAGGCGAACACGATGCCGCCGATCATGAGCGGGAACCAGCCGCCCTGAAAAAGCTTGAGCAGGTTGGATGCGAAGAACGCCAGGTCCACCACGAAGAAGCAGCCCGTGGCGGCGATGCACAGCGCCAGCGGGTAGCCCCAGCCGTAGCGAATCACGAAGAAGGTCAGGATGGTGGTGATCAGCATGTCCAGCGTGACGGCAATGCCATACGCGGCGGCCAGGTTGCTCGACGAGCGGAACATCACCACCGCCAGCACGATGGCCACGAACAGCCCCCAGTTCACCAGCGGCATGTAGATCTGGCCGGTGTCGCGCACGCTGGTGTGCTGGATGTTCAGGCGCGGCAGGTATCCGAGCTGGATGGCCTGCTTGGTCACGCTGAAGGCGCCGGTGATCAGCGCCTGCGACGCGATTACCGTCGCCATGGTGGCCATGATGACCAACGGGATCAGGGCCCAGTCGGGCGCCATCATGTAGAACGGGTTCTTGACGGCCTCGGGCTCCGCCAGCAGCAGCGCGCCCTGGCCGAAGTAGTTGAGCGTGAGCGCCGGCATCGCCACGCCGAACCACGCCAGACGGATGGGCCGTTTGCCGAAGTGCCCCAGGTCGGCGTACAGCGCCTCGGCGCCGGTCACGCACAGCACCACCGCGCCCAGGATGATGAAGCTGGTGCCCGGGTTGGCCCACATGAAGCCCAGGGCATGGTGCGGGCTCAGCGCCCACAGGATCTCAGGGTGCCCCACGATGTGCGAGACGCCCAGTGCCGCAATGGTGATGAACCAGATCAGCGTGATGGGCCCGAAGAACTTGCCGATGCCGCCCGTGCCGCGCTTTTGCACGACGAACAGGCAGAACAGCACGATCAGCGTGAGCGGGATCACATACTGCTTGAAGTGGGGCGAGACGACCTCCAGCCCCTCTACCGCCGACAGCACCGAGATGGCGGGCGTGATGACCCCGTCGCCATAGAACAGGGATGTGCCGAAGATGCCCACGCCCAGCAGCACCGAGCGCAGCCGGGGCTTGTCCTTGACGGCCTGCGAGGCCAGGGCCAGCATGGCGATGAGCCCGCCTTCACCGTGGTTGTCGGCCCGCAGCACCAGCACCACGTACTTGAGCGACACGATGACCGTGAGCGTCCAGAAGAAGATGGAGAGGACACCGTAGATGTTGTCCTGGGTGAACGGCACATGGCCGGACCCGAACACCTCCTTCATGGCGTACAGCACGCTGGTGCCGATATCGCCGTACACAACACCGATGGCGCCCAGCGTGAGCGCTGCGAGCGATGATTTGGAGCTTTGCACTGACCTACCCCACGCAGAGTCTGGCGGGGTTCCGTTACTTTTGGGAACGCTATTGTGCGCCTGTGCCCCCGGCCGCGTCTGGAGGGCTTGCACTATGTTGCAGCGCAGCAACTCGGCGGTGATTCACGGCTTGGCAGCGCACCGCAGACATGGCATGGCCGCCACGGCAGCGCCACGCAAGGCTTCGACAGGCTCAGCCCGACCGGTGTGAACGGTGTGGAGTTATTGCGTGCAAATCCGTCGCAGCGATCCATTGCGTTGCGCGCGCCACCCAGGTGCATAAACTGGCGCGGCCAAGGCCAGTGCACCCGTGGAACTGGCTTTGCCAGGCCACGGGGTGCGTCCCCCGTGGGGGAAGGCGCGCAGCGCCTCAGGGGGTCCATTCACCTCAGTCGTAGATCTCGGCGTCGGGGTTGGTGGCTTCCAGTTCGTAGCTGGCGGCCAGCATGGCCAGGCGCGCCACCACGCCGTACATGTAAAAGCGGTTGGGCGCGCTCACCCCGGGACGCACGCCGGGCTGGGGCATGTGCGTGCTGTGCTCGAAGGCCAGCGGCACGAAGCTCGCGCCCGGGGCGTTCAGGTTCTCGTCCACGCCGCGCTCGGCATGCATACGGTAGAAGCCACCCACCACATAGCGGTCCATCATGTAGACCACGGGTTCGGCCACGGCTTCATGCACACGCTCCTGCGTCAGCACGCCTTCCTGGATGATGAGGTCGTTGACCGGCTGGCCATCCTTGATGACGGCCATCTTGTTCTTGGTCTTGCGGTTGACCGCGTCCAGCTCCTTGGCATCGCGCACGGTCATGATGCCCATGCCGTAGGTGCCGTTGTTGGCCTTGACGATGACGAACGGCTTTTCGTTGATGCCGTATTCCTTGTACTTGCGGCGCACCTTGGTCAGCAGCGCGTCCACCGTGGTCTGCAGCTTGTCCATGCCTTTGTCTTCGGCAAAGTCCACGCCGTCGCACTGGCTGTACATGGGGTTCACGAGCCAGGGGTCGATGCCCAGCATCTTGCCGAAGCGCTTGGC
The DNA here is from genome assembly GCF_964253015.1 of Acidovorax sp. LjRoot194. NCBI lineage: Bacteria > Pseudomonadati > Pseudomonadota > Betaproteobacteria > Burkholderiales > Comamonadaceae > Acidovorax > Acidovorax sp. LjRoot194. Next base: position 5,394,268 of record NZ_CAXUQB020000001.1, read on the forward strand.
CACCTCTTCGTAGTTCTTGAAGTGGGTGCTCTTCCTGCGCACGCTCCAGCCCGCGTGCAGCGGGGGCAACAGGTACTGCTCGTGGATGTCTTCCAGGATGCCCGGGGGCCCGGCCGACAGGTCGTTGTTCAGCAAAATGGTGCACGGGTCGAAGTTCTTGAGCCCCAGCCGGCCCTTGGTGCGCACCACGGGCTCCAGCGTCACCGTGTCGCCGTTGGGCAGCTCGATCAGCGTGGGCTTCTTGATCTCGGGGCTGATGGAGCCCACGCGCACGTTCAGGCCCGCCATGTTGAAGATGCGCTGCAGCTGCACCACGTTGGCCAGGTAGAAGGTGTTGCGCGTGTGGTTTTCCGGAATGATCAGGAGGTTGCGCGCCTCGGGGCAGATCTTCTCGATGGCGGCCATGGCGGCCTGAACGGCCAGGGGCAGCATCTCCTTGGTCAGGTTGTTCCAGCCGCCGGGGTACAGGTTGGTGTCCACGGGTGCGAGCTTGAAGCCCGCATTGCGGATGTCCACCGAGGTGTAGAACGGGGGCGTGTGCTCCATCCACTCCAGCCTGAACCAGCGTTCGATGGCGGGCATCGAGTCCAGGATGCGCTGTTCAAGTTCGTTGATCGGCCCGGTGAGGGCCGTGATGAGATGCGGAACCATAGGTGCCCTTGGGGAAGCAAATTGCGACGAATTGTAGGGATTTGGGGCCGCCTTCTCTTTTCGCAAGGCGGCGCGGCAGCCCGCGGGGTCAACGGCGCCAGAAAGCGGGCGTGAGCAGGGCCATGAAACTCAGGATCTCCAGCCGGCCCAGCAGCATGCCCAGCGTACACACCCAGATCTGAAAGTCGGTCAGCACCGCGTAGTTGGACGCCGGCCCCACCATGCCCAGCCCCGGCCCCGCGCAGTTCACGCTGGCCAGCACCACCGAGAACGCGGTCACCGGGTCCAGGTCGGTCAGCAGCATCACCATTGACAGGCCAAAGACCGTGCCGCCATACACCAGCATGAAGGCCAGCACCGAGAAAATCACCCGGTTGTCCACCACCGCGTCGCCCAGCCGCACCGGCTGCACCGCACGCGGGTGCACCAGGCGGTTCATCTCGCGGCGCGCCTGCTTGACGAGGATGAGCATGCGGACCATCTTGATGCCCCCGCCCGTGGACCCGGCACTGGTGGCCACGCCCGACAGCAGCAGCATGAACACCGGCGCGAACACCGGCCAGGCCAGGTAGTCCACCGTGGCGAACCCGGTCGTCGTGGCCATGGACACCAGGTTGAACATGCCGTGGCGCAGGGCCACGAGCGGCTCGTACACCCCCTTGGCCCACAGCAGCAGCGACACCAGCAGACCGCCGCCGACCAGGGTCAGCAGCGTGGCGCGCAGCTCCGGGTCTCCCCAGAAGCCGCTCCACTGCCCCTTGCGGATCGCGATGAAGTACAGCGCGAAGTTGCAGCTGGCCACAAGCATGAAGACGATGCAGATCGCCTCCAGCAGCGGCGACTGAAAGTACCCGAAGCTCGCGTCGTGCGACGAGAGCCCGCCCAGGCTCACCGTGGCGAACATGTGCATCAGCGCATCGAGCGGGCGCATGCCCCCCAGCCAGAACGCCAGCCCGCAGGCCACCGAGAACAGCGCATACACGCCCCACAGGCCCTTGGCCGTGCCGGTCATGCGTGGCGTGAGCTTAGTGTCTTTCAGCGGCCCCGCCGCCTCGGCCTTGAAGAGCTGGCTGCCGCCCACGCCCAGCAGTGGCAGCACGGCCACGGCCAGGATCAGGATGCCCATGCCGCCCATCCACTGCAAAAAGGTGCGCCACACGTTGACCGACACCGGCAGCGTATCGAGCCCCGCCAGCACCGTGGAGCCCGTGGTGGTCAACCCCGACACGGCCTCGAAGTACGCGTAGGTGAACGACATCGGCCGCCCGATGTGGTGCCCGGCCAGCATCAGCGGCACCGCAGCCGACAGCGGCAGCAGCAGCCAGACCAGCGACACCAGCATCACGCCATGGCGCGGCTGCAGCTCCTGGCGGAACAGGCGCAACCGCCACCACAGCCACGCACCCGCGGCCAGCGTGGCGGCCATGGCCATCGGGTACACGTGCCAGACCCCGTCCCGCGTCCACAGCGACACCGCCAGCGGCACGCCCATCGACAACGAGAAGATCATGATGAGGATGCCCAGCACGCGCAGGACGGGAAACATGTCCACCATGGGAAGTGCCTGCTTGTGGGTTGAAGACGGAGAGAGGGGACGCCGCGTCAGAAGAACGTCGCGCTCACGCGGAACAGCTTTTCCACGTCGCGCACCAGCCGCTTGTGCGGCAGGAAGAACACCACGTGGTCGTTGCTCTCTATCACGGTGGAGCTGCGCGGGATGATGACCTCGGGCTCGCGCAGGTCCTGCGGCGCCCCTTCGGCGGCGTCGTGGGCGTCGGGCAGGCCGCGCACGATCAGGCCCATGTGCACGTCGCGCGGCAGCTGCAGATCGCTCACCTTGCGGCCCACCACGCGCGAGCTCTTGCGGTCGCCGCGCACCACGATCTCCAGCGCCTCGGCCACGCCCCGGCGCAGGCTGTGCACCGCCTGCACATCGCCCTGGCGCACATAGGCCAGCAGCTCGCCCAGCATGGCCTGCGCGGGCGACAGCGCGATGTCGATCTGCGTGCCGTGCATCAGGTCGGCATAGCTGCGCCGGTTGATGAGCGCCAGCACCCGGCTGGCGCCCATGCGCTTGGCCAGCAGGCAGGACATGATGTTGTCCTCGTCGTCGTCGGTGAGCGCGAGGAACAGGTCTACCTCTTCGATGCCCTCATCGCCCAGCAGGTCCTCGTCGGTGGTGTCGCCCTGCAGCACCAGCACGTTGGTGGGCAGGGACGACGCCAGCTCCACGCAGCGCTCCGCGTGGTCCTCGATGATCTTGATGTTGAAGCGCCCCGGCGCCTGCGCCAGCTGCCGCGCCAGGCGCAGCCCTACCCGGCCGCCGCCGGCGATCATGATGCGGCGCACTGGCTTGGAGGGCTGGCCCTGCGGGCGGTGCAGGGCGCCCAGCACATCGGCAATGCGCTCCTGCGCGGCCAGCACGAAGACCTCGTCGCCGGGCTCGATGCGCGTGCGGCCATCGCAGGCGATGAAGCGGTCGGGCTCGTCCGGAAAGCGGCGGTAGATGGCCACCATGCGCATGGCCAGCTCGGGCGCCTTGTCGCGCAGGTCGCCGATGGTGTGGCCCACCATGGGCGCCCCCACGCGTGCGCGCACCGACACCAGGCAGGCCCGGCCCCCGGCGAATTCACGCACCTGCATGGCCTCGGGGTAGTCGATGAGCTTGGCGATGTAACGGGTGAGCGATTCTTCGGGGCAGATGATGCGGTCCACCGCAAAGCCCTCGGGGCCCACCAGGCGCTCTTCGCCTTCGAAGCCGGTGGACCGCACGCGAGCGATGCGCTTGGGGATGTTGAACATCAGCTGCGCGATCTTGCAGCACACCAGGTTGGTCTCGTCCTGCGCAGCGCAGGCGATCAGCAGGTCGGTGTCGTGCGCGCCGGCCTCGGCCAGCACGTTGGGCTCGATGCCGCTGCCCACCACGCCGCGCAGGTCGTAGCGCGACTCCAGGTCGCGCAGGCGCTCGGCATTGGTGTCGATGACGGTGATGTCGTTGCGCTCGGACACCAGGCTGTCGGCCACGCTCTGGCCTACGCGGCCCGCTCCGAGGATGATGATTTTCATGTGTTTTTGGCTCCTACCGCTTGATCAGCAAGCGCCAGCAGCTATCAAAACAAGAGCAAATCAAACGCGGACTTCGCCATCGCCCAGCACCACGTACTTGAGCGAGGTCAGCCCCTCCAGGCCCACCGGCCCACGCGCGTGGAATTTGTCGGTGCTGATGCCGATCTCGGCCCCCAGGCCGTACTCGAAGCCGTCGGCAAAGCGCGTGCTGGCGTTCACCATCACGCTGGCCGAATCCACCTCGCGCAGGAACCGCTGGGCGTGCAGGTGGTTGGTGGTCAGGATGGCGTCGGTGTGGTGGCTCGAGTAGTGGTTGATGTGGGCGATCGCCTCGTCCACGCCCGCCACGATCTTCACGCTGATGATGGGTGCGAGGTACTCCTCGCTCCAGTCCTGCTCCGTGGCCTGGGCCAGTTGGGCGCCGGCCACGTTCTTCAAGATGGCCAGCGACTCGGGGCAGCCGCGCATCTCCACGCCCTTTGCGGCATACACCGCGCCGATCTTGGGCAGGAAGTCGGCCGCCACACCGCGCGCCACCAGCAGGCCTTCGCTCGCGTTACAGGGGCTGTACTTGTTCGTCTTGGCGTTGTCGGCCACCTTCACCGCCATGGCGATGTCGCAGGGGTCGTCCACATAGGTGTGGCAGTTGCCGTCCAGGTGCTTGATGACGGGCACCTTGGCATCGCGGCTGATGCGCTCGATCAGGCCCTTGCCGCCACGCGGGATGATCACGTCCACGAACTGCGGCATGGCGATGAGCTGGCCCACGGCCTCGCGGTCGGTGGTCTGCACCAGCTGCACCGCGTCCTGCGGCAGGCCGGCCTCGGCCAGCGCCTGCTGCACCAGCTTGGCCAGCGCCTTGTTGGAATCGATGGCTTCGGAGCCGCCGCGCAGGATGCAGGCGTTGCCGCTCTTGATGGACAGCGACGCGGCCTCGATGGTCACGTTGGGCCGGCTCTCGTAGATCATGCCGAACACGCCGATCGGCACGCGCATCTGGCCCACGCGGATGCCGCTGGGCTGCTGTTTCATGCCCAGGATCTCGCCAATGATGTCGGGCATGGCCGCCAGCTGCTCGCAGCCTTCGGCGCAGGTCTCCAGCACCTTGGGGCTGAGTTTGAGGCGGTCCACCATCGGCTCGGCCAACCCGGCGGTGCGGGCACGGTCCAGGTCCCGGGCGTTGTCGACCTGTAGCGCCTCCACGTTTTCGCGCAGCAGGCGGGCCAGCGCCTTGAGCGCATTGTTTTTGATAGCTGCCGGCGCTTTGGCCATCAGCGCCGAGGCCGTTTTGGCCTGCAGGCCGAGGGTGTGCGTGTATTCAGCGACGTTGAGGGCGTTCATCCGGCGATTTTGCCGCAGATACCCTCTGTGCGGCCCATTGAGCGCCTGTTACCCTTGCCACCCCGCCCCCATCGCCCGCATCCAGAGCCGCCCATGACCCGCGCCCACCTGCTCCAACCTGTCCACGACGCCCTGGAAGCCTTCAGCCACGGCACGCTGTCGGCGTCCGCCCTGAGCACCACCGCCCGCGCCCAGACCGACCTGCTGGCCGCCTTGCCCCCGCGCTACGCCGAGGTGCTGCACGGCCTGCTCGACCGGCTGGAATCCAGCGCGCTGTTCTCGGAAGAAAGCTGCTCCTTCAGCCAGAAAGACCTGGTGGACAGCCTGCGGATGTGGGTGGAGAAGGCGCGGGCAGCCATCGCCTGAGCGCGGCAACGCGCTAGGGCAAGCAGAACCACTCCTGCTGAAGCCCGTCTGCCAGCAGCGATCGTTCGTCGATGATGGGCGCAAAAGGCAGCGCGCCCAACGCTGCCAGCCTGTCATGCAGTTCCTGCGCAAACCGGTGCGCATAGTCCTCTTTGGTGGCTCGGGTTTTTCCCTCCCAATCGGACACGCAAGACCGGTCGTGATCCACGTGATGGCCTATCTCATGGAACAAAGTGCGATACAGCACCGTGTTGCGCAACGAGGTGGGCGTCACCCGAATCTGAATGCCCTTGCGGATACGGTGAATGCCGTGCCCATCTCGGCGCAAGCGCTCGAGCTCACGCGCCCTTTCCGGGTCGACCGATTCGCTCCAATCAATGGGCGTCAGGTCTTGCGCCTCGATAACAATGGCCCGCCCCTGGTACCGATCCATATCGAACACAAAAATGGCGCGGCCCCACACAGGGCACAAAATTCGCTGCTTGCGCGTTGGCTGCCGCAACACGATGAAATCAAAGGCGTCGAGCACATCGGCAGGGCAACGCGCCAGGACCGCGCAAATATCATCGACTGTGCACGGATAAAACCAATCGGGCCGCGTCGGCTCTACAAAAAATCGAACTTCGCGCGCCCCGACCAGCCTCGTGACGACGGTGTACGAACTCAGTCTTTCCCAATAGCACTTGGAGTCATTCCAGGACTCCGGGATGGAGAACTCATTGTCCACCCCATGCCCATGCGCCTTGGTACCTGCATTTCTGTTTCGTCGAGCGGGGTTCCAACCTGGGCGCATAGGGCCTCCCACAAAGTTTGCAATCCTGATCCGCCAGTTCTAGCCAATCAACCCGGATTCGCGGCAATCGCTCACCGCGCCGCCTGCGTCAGCCGGCACACCTGAAACGCCAGCCGCTGCAGCGCTTGCCAGCCGTTCTGCGGCCAGTCGGGTACCTTCAGGCCCTTGACGATGCCGTCCACCGTGTGGGCCGACTGCAGCAGGCGTGCCAGGGCGGCGTCGCTGGCCTTGGGCAGGATGCGCTCATACAGCTTTTCCTTGGCTCCCCAGATGCGGTTCTCGCGCAGGGCCATGGGCAGGGGGCGGCCGGCGTTCATCGCGTCCTTCACGCGCTTGAGGGCGCGGATGTCCTCGGCCAGCGCCCAGTGCACCAGCACTTCTGCCTCGCCCTCGGCCTGGAGGCCGTCGAGCATGCGCTGCACGCGCGCGGTCTGGCCCGACAGCACGGACTCGGACAGCTTGAACACGTCGTAGCGCGCCACGTTAAGCACCGCTGCCTCGACCTGGGCCTGGCTCAGTTCACCCGCCGGGTGCAGCAGCGCCAGCTTGCTGATCTCCTGATGGGCGGCCAGCAGGTTGCCCTCAACACGGTCGGCAAAGAACTGCAGCGTGCGCTGGCCCTCCTCACCCGCCACCACGCGCTGGCCCTGCGCGGCCAGGCGCTGGGCGATCCACTGCGGCAGCATGCCGCGCTCGATGGTGTCGATCTGGATCGAGGTGCCGTTGGCCTCCAGCGCGGCAAACCAGGCGCCGCTGCGGGTGGCCTTGTCCAGGCGCGGCAGCATGACGAGCGTGAGCGTGCTGTCGTTGCCGCGCGCCGCGTCGGCCACCTGCTGCAGGGCCACGCTGCCGTCCTTGCCGGGCTTGCCCGACGGGATGCGGATCTCCACGATCTGCTTGTCGGCGAACAGGCTCAGACTGCCGCCCGCCGCCAGCACCGCGCTCCAGTCGAAGTGAGCGCCCGCCACCGTGTAGCTGCTGCGCTCGGTGTAGCCCTGCGCCCGTGCCGCGGCGCGGATGCTGTCGGCCGCCTCCTGCTGCAGCAGAGGTTCGTCGCCGTGCAGCACGTACAGCGGCGACAGGCCCTTTTGGAGGTGGTTGGAGAGTTGGGCCAGGGCGAGTTGCATGCGGCAAAGTTTATCGCCTCGGCTCTATGCCACGGACTGCGGACGCCTGCCAACGCGCCCATCAGCAGGCCCACACTGCGCAGATCGCCAGCGCCAGCCCGCATATTGCACAGCGCACGCGCCCGATGGAGCAGCTGTCTGACTGTTCATTGGCGCGCGCTGCGCAGACAATCCCGCCACCACGGCGCACCCCGACCCCGGATGCACCGCCCCCTTCAGCTCCCCACAAAGGCTTTTTCCATGACTCCCTCGCCCCATCCCACGGCGCCCGCCATCAGCCTCATCGGCGCCCCCACCGACGTCGGCGCTGGCGCGCGCGGCGCCTCCATGGGGCCTGAAGCCCTGCGGGTGGCAGGCCTGCAGCCCGCGCTGGAGAGCCATGGCCTGACCGTGGTCGACCGGGGCAACCTCAACGGCCCCGCCAACCCCTGGCAGCCGCCCGACGCCGGCTACCGGCACCTGGCCGAGGTGGTGGCGTGGAACCAGCATGTGTTCGATGCGGTGTACGCCGAGCTGCAGCAGGGCCACCTGCCCATCCTGATGGGCGGTGACCACTGCCTGGGCCTGGGCAGCATCAGCGCGGTGGCGCGCCACTGCCTCGACGTGGGCAAGACCCTGCGCGTGCTGTGGCTCGACGCGCATGCCGACTTCAACACCAGCGCCCTGACCCCCAGCGGCAACGTGCACGGCATGCCGGTGGCCTGCCTGTGCGGCTTTGGCCCGGCCGAGCTGACGCAACTGGCCGGCATGCCCGGCGGGCGCCCTGCCCTCACGCCCGGCCAGATCCGCCAGATCGGCATCCGCAGCGTGGATGCGGGCGAAAAACGGTTCGTGCACGAGCAGGGCCTGGAGGTCTTCGACATGCGCTACATCGACGAGATGGGCATGCGCGCCACCATGCAGCAGGCACTGGCGGGTGTGGACGACAACACCCACTTGCACGTGAGCTTCGACGTGGACTTTCTGGACCCGGAGATCGCGCCCGGCGTGGGCACGCTGGTGCCCGGCGGCCCGACCTACCGCGAGGCGCAGCTGTGCATGGAGATGATCGCCGACAGCGGGCGCCTGGCCTCGCTGGACATCGTGGAGGTCAACCCGGCGCTCGATGTGCGCAACCGCACGGCGGTGCTGGCGGTGGACCTGGTGGAGTCGTTGTTCGGAAAAAGCACGCTCATGAGGCGATCCCCCTGAGGCGCTGCGCGCCTCGGTGCTGGCCGCCAGAGGCGGCAGCTCTTCGGGCCGTCCAAGCCTGCGCAGGCAGGCTCGGAGCCGCGGCCCTCAGCCCCTTCTCTCGAATCGCTGCGCGATTCGGGAAGGGGGACGCAGCCAGCGCGGCGGGGCGGCCCTTGCGCGGCTGCTCTAGCTTTGGGGCGCGCCAGTATTGACCTGCAGCGGGCGAAAGACAGAAATCCACCCGGCAGCGCCCAGCGGGACGCGACCGTTCAAAAATCGATCAAAGCCTGACCACAGCCAAGCGCCGCAGCAGCTGCTGCACGATGTCCGTGCGCATGTTGCGGTACAGCAGCGCTTCTTCCGCTTCCTTGGCCAGGGCGATGGTTTCGTTGTAGCTGATGTCGCGCTGCTGCAGCAGCTCGGTTTCGGGGATCAGCTCCACGCCGGCGGGGGTGCGCAGGCGGAACTTCACGCGCAGGCGCAGTTGCAACTCGCGCACCTGGCCGGACGCGTTCAGGCCCACCACCACGCGCTCCTGTTGCTCTTGCACCAGGTCCATGATGGCCTGGGCGGTGGTCAGGCCGGTGGCCTCGCGCACCACCTGCAGCTTGCCGCCCGAGCCGGCCAGCGTGCGCTGCAGTTCGCGGGCCAGGGGCGAGGCCGCGGGCGCGGCGATGTAGAGCGTCTCGAAGCCGAACTCCGGCACGCCCCGCAGGCGAAAGCCGCATCCGACCAGCAAGGCGGCGGGGGCGAAGGTCAGCAGCGTACGTCTTTGCATATCAGTCATTCATTGAGGTCGCGCGACCAGAAGCGATCCACCCGGTGCGGCCCGGGCCTGCAGATGCGATGCGCACCAGGGAGTGGTCGCTTCATGGTCCAGTCAGTCAAATCACCACGTTCACGAGGCGGCCGGGCACGATGATCACGCGCTTGGGGGCCGCGCCTGCCGCTTGTGCGGTGAAGGCTTCGCTGGCCAGGGCCACGCGCTCGATCTCGGCCTTGTCGGCCTGGGCCGGCACGCGGATGGAGCCCCGCAGCTTGCCGTTGACCTGCAGCATGAGCTCGATCTCGTCCTGCACCAGCGCGCCCGCATCGACCTGCGGCCAGGCCGCGTCGAGCAGGTCGCCCAGGTGGTTGGCGTAGCCCAGGCTGCTCCACAGGGTGTGCGCGATGTGCGGCGTGGCGGGGTACAGCACGCGCAACAGAATGCCGAAGCCTTCGATCAGCGCGACCTGGGCACCGGCGGAGTCGGCGGCCTTGAAGTCCTCCAGCGCGTTGATCATCTTCATCGCGCCCGAGACCACGGTGTTGTACTGCATGCGCTGGTAGTCGTAATCCACCTGCTTGAGCACGTTGTGGATCTCCAGGCGCAGGGCCTTGGCCTCCTTGCCGAATTCGACGTCATTCAGGCTGCTAGCGCTTGCCACGCTTGCGGTAGCAGCTCCCATATCCATAGCAGACAGCTTGACACCGAAGTTCCACACGCGGCGCAGGAAGCGGTAGCTGCCTTCCACCGCGGCGTCGTTCCACTCCAGCGTGGCCTCGGGCGGGGCGGTGAACATGGTGTACAGGCGGGCCGTGTCGGCGCCGTACTTGGCGATCAAATCCTGCGGGTCGACACCGTTGCGCTCGGTCTTGCCCATCTTGCCGACGCCGCCGTATTCCAGCTGCAGGCCTTGCGGGTACTGGCCTTCGGCCTCGGTCAGCCGGCCACCCACGATGCGGCCTTGCGCATCGAGCACCTGCGTGACGGCTTCGGGCGGGAAGTAGTTCTTGCCGCCCTTTTCATCGCGCCAGTAGTAGATGTGGTTGAGCACCATGCCCTGCGTGAGCAGCTGCGCAAACGGCTCGTCCACCGTCACCAGGCCCAGGTCGCGCATGACCTTGGTCCAGAAGCGCGCGTACAGCAGGTGCAGGATGGCGTGCTCGATGCCGCCGATGTACTGGTCCATGCCGGCGCCGCCGGTGGCGGACTTCTGGTCGCGCATCCAATAGGCCGTGCCTTCGCCCACCATGGCGTCGTTGTTCTTCGGGTCGCAGTACCGCATGAAGTACCACGAGCTGTCCACGAAGGTGTCCATGGTGTCGGTCTCGCGGCGCGCGGCCTTGCCGCACACGGGGCAGGTCACGCCGGCGTGGAAGCCTTCGTGCTTGTGCAGCGGGTTGCCGGAGCCGTCGGGGATGCAGTCCTGCGGCAGCACCACGGGCAGATCCTTCTCAGGCACCGGCACGGCGCCGTGTTCCTCGCAGTGGATGATCGGGATCGGCGTGCCCCAGTAGCGCTGGCGGCTCACACCCCAGTCGCGCAGGCGCCAGGTGGTCTTCTTCTCGCCCAGGCCCTTTTGCTCCAGGGCATGGGCGACGGCGTTCACGGCGTCCTTAAAGGACAGGCCGCTGAAGCTGTCGGAGTTGATGGTCACGCCGTTCTGCTTGTCGCCGTACCAGTCTTGCCACTGGTGGTAGTTGAAGCTCTCGCCGTCGACCAGCACGACCTGCTTGATCTCGATGTCGTACTTGAGCGCAAAGGCGAAATCGCGCTCGTCGTGCGCGGGCACGCCCATCACGGCGCCGTCGCCGTAGCTCATCAGCACGTAGTTGCCGACCCAGACCTCGACCTGCTCTTCGGTCAGCGGGTGGGTGACGAACAGGCCGGTGCGCAGGCCCTTTTTCTCTTGCGTGGCGAGCTCGGCTTCGGTGGTGCCGCCGTTCTTGCATTCTTCGATGAAGGCTGCGAGCGCGGGGTTGCTCTTGGCGGCGTGGGCGGCGAGCGGGTGCTCGGGCGCCACGGCGCAGAAGGTCACGCCCATGATGGTGTCGGCGCGCGTGGTGAACACGTACATCTTGCCGTCGCCGATCAGCGCGCCGTCGTCGCCGCGGACGTCGTGCGTGAACGCAAAGCGCACGCCTTCGCTCTTGCCGATCCAGTTCTCTTGCATCAGCTTCACGCGCTCGGGCCAGCCGGCCAGCTTGTCGCCGGTCACGAAGTCGAGCAGTTCGTCTGCGTAGTCGGTGATCTTGAGGTAATAGCCCGGGATCTCGCGCTTTTCGACCGTGGCGCCGGTGCGCCAGCCCTTGCCGTCGATCACCTGCTCATTGGCCAGCACGGTCTGGTCCACCGGGTCCCAGTTCACGACCTGGGTCTTGCGGTAGGCAATGCCCTTGTCCAGCATCTTGAGGAACAGCCACTGGTTCCACTGGTAGTACTCGGGGTCGCAGGTGGCGATCTCGCGGCTCCAGTCGATGGCCAGGCCCATGGCCTGCATCTGCTGCTTCATGTACGCGATGTTCTCGTACGTCCACTTGGCGGGCGGCACGCCGTTCTTGAGCGCCGCGTTCTCGGCCGGCAGGCCGAAAGCGTCCCAGCCCATGGGCATGAGCACGTTGTGGCCGTTCATGCGCAGGTAGCGCGCCAGCATGTCGTTGATGGTGTAGTTACGCACATGGCCCATGTGCAGCTTGCCGCTGGGGTAGGGCAGCATCGAGCAGGCGTAGAACTTCTTCTTGCTCGTATCTTCCGTCACGCGGTAGGCGTCGGTGGCGGTCCAGTGGTCGTGCGCGGCGCGTTCGACGTCTTGGGGAGAATATTTGTCTTGCATGGGGGCTCGGGGTGAGAGGGGGGTGCAGCCGCGTGCGGTGCTGCGCTGGGCGGATTTTAGGCGGTCATGCGCCTGTCATTGCAGCACGCCATGGCCAACCCGGGCCGGCACGCCGTGCCGGGCGCGATTTCAGGGCGTGCGGGGCGGCTGCGAGGCGGTCGCGGGCGTGGAGGTTGGCCCGGCAGATGTCGCGGTAGATGGCCCGGCAGGTGGCGCCGGTTCGGCCACGAAACCGATGCGCTGCAGGCCCGCCAAGTGGGCCGCGCCCATGACCTCGACCACGCGGCCATAGGGTACGGCAGCGTCGGCGCGCAGCTGCACTTCGGTGTCGGGCTGCTCGGCGCCGATGCGGCGCAGGCGCTCGGCCAGCGCGGGCTGGCTCAGGGGCTGGTCGTCCAGATAGGCCTGGCCCTTGGCGTCCACCACCAGTGTGATGGCCTGGGGTGCGGAGCCCGGCGTGGCGCCTTCGCTGCGCGGCAGGTCGAGCCGGATGGAGCTGGCCAGCAGCGGGGCGGTCAGGATGAAGATGACCACCAGCACCAGCATCACGTCGACCAGCGGCGTCATGTTGATGTCGCTCATGGGCTGCGGGCCCGTGGTGCGTTCCAGCCGTCCGAAAGCCATGGCGGGGTGTCCTGGTGAAGGTGCCGGGGAGTGGCTCAGGCCGTGCCTGCGGCGGGCGCCAAAGCCCCCCGCGCCACCGCCTGGTCGATCAGCAGTTCGCGCAGATCGCGTGCGAAGCCTTCCAAATCGGCTTCGATGCGCCCGATCAGCCGGCCGAACACGTTGTAGGCTAGCACAGCGGGAATGGCCACGGCCAGTCCGGCGGCGGTCATGATCAGGGCCTCGCCCACCGGGCCGGCCACGCGGTCGATGGTGATCTGCCCGGCCCCAGCCATGGCGGTGAGCGCATGGTAGATGCCCCACACGGTGCCCAGCAGGCCGACGAAGGGCGCGGTGGAGCCCACGGTGGCCAGCATCACCTGGCCGAACTGCAGGCGCCCCAGCACCCCGTGCAGCGCGTCGCGCAGCACGCGGGTGAGCTGCGTGGCGAGGCTGCCCTGTGTGGCCAGGCTGGCCTGTGCGGCCGTGGAAGAGTTTGCTATGGAATTTGCAGCAACCACAAGAGGCAGGACCAGCGCTTCCCGGTCAAAAGCCTGCAAACGTTGCGATGCCAGGTCGAGCGATGGCGCCTGCCAGAAGGCGGCGGTGCTGCGCGCCACGTCGGCGCTGGCGCGGCGCATGAGCCGCAGCTTCCAGACGATGACGACCCAGCTCGCGACCGACATGGCCAGCAGCAGCAAGGCGGTGACCTGCGTCACCGCATCGCCCTGGCGCCACCAGTGCAGCGCGTCCATGGATCAGTGCAGATCGAGCACGTCGAACATGTCGAACATGCCCGTCTTGCGCTCTGCCAGGAAGCGCACGGCGCGCAGGCTGCCCTGGGCATAGCCGGCGCGGTTGGAGGACTTGTGCGAGATCTCGATGCGCTCGCCGATGCCCGCGAACAGCACCGTGTGGTCGCCCACGATATCGCCGCCGCGGATGGCCGCAAAGCCGATGCTCGACGGGTCGCGCTCGCCGGTCACGCCTTCGCGGGCGTAGACGGCGCAGTCCTTGAGGTCGCGGCCCAGGGCGTCGGCGATGACTTCGCCCATCTTGAGCGCGGTGCCCGAGGGCGCGTCCACCTTGTGGCGGTGGTGGGCCTCGATGATCTCGATGTCGTAGCCGGTGGCCATGGCCTTGGCGGCCATCTGCAGCAGCTTGAGCGTGACGTTGACGCCCACGCTCATGTTGGGCGCCATCACGATGGCGGTGTTCTGCGCGTGGGCAGCGATTTCGGCCTTTTGCTCGTCGGAGAAGCCCGTGGTGCCGATGACGGCCTTCACGCCCAGGCGGCTGCACACGGCCAGGTGGGCCAGCGTGCCTTCGGGGCGGGTGAAGTCGATCAGCACGTCGGCGTTTTTGAGGCCCGTGGCGATGTCGGCCGTGATGGCCACGCCGCTGGCGTGGCCGAGGAACGCCGTGGCGTCCGAGCCGATGCCGGGACTGGCCGGCACGTCGAGGGCGCCCGCCAGCACCAGATCGTCGGTGGCGCGGATGGCTTCGATGAGCATGCGGCCCATGCGGCCGGAGGCGCCTGCCACGGCCACGCGGCACGGAGCGGTGGCAGCGGGGGTTGATGTCCCTGTCATGAAAATCCTAATCGTTGGTGCAGCGCGGGCTGTGCGCGCTGCCGGTGCCGGTCTAGAACGTGGTCACGTTCGATCTCAGCGCGCAGGCGCTTCGAGCGGCGGGTAACTGACGGAGGCGGGCTCCAGAGGGGCCGCCGTGGGTGGCGTGGTGGGCCGCGCCGAGGCCGGGAAGCGCGCCAGCTGCTCGGGCGTGGCTTCGAGCACCGGCACCTTGCTCTTGGACCCTTTGGAGCCCAGCGTGGCCACGAATTCGGTCTCGGTGGGCATGGTGTCGCCCTCGGAGCGGTCCAGCACATCACCCTTGAAGAACACGGTCAGCTTGCGGGTCTGCACTTCTTCGCCAGGACGTTTGAGCGTGAACACGTACTCCCAGCGGTCTGCGTGGAACAGGCTGGTGAGCAGCGGCGTGCCCAGGATCTCGCGCACCTGCTGGCGGCTCATGCCGGGCTGCAGGGCTTCGACCTGCTCGCGCGAGACAAAATTGCCCTGGACGACGTCGATCTTGTAGGGGGTGACGATGTTGGCGATGCGGGTGCCGGCGCCGTTGAAGCTACCGCATCCGGCCAGGGTGGCCACGCCAGCACCGATCAAAAGGACCAGGACCAGGCGGGCGCTGCAAGTGGCTTTGACGGGCATGGATAAAAGGGCTGAGGATATGATCGCCCCATTGTAGCGGCAGGCCCCCGAACCCCGGGGCCCAGGCCGGTATCCCGAAAGACCATGCCATGACCAACATCGACGAACTCAAAAGCACGGGACTCAAGGCCACGCTGCCGCGCCTGAAGATTCTGGAGATTTTCCAGAAGGGCGCGCAGCGCCACATGACCGCCGAAGACGTGTTCCGCGTGCTGCTGGAAGAGCGCTCGGACATCGGCCTGGCCACGGTCTACCGCGTGCTCACCCAGTTCGAACAGGCCAGCATCCTGATCCGCAGCAATTTTGAGAGCGGCAAGGCGGTGTACGAGCTCAACGAAGGCCAGCACCACGACCACTTCGTGTGCACCTCGTGCGGCAAGGTCGAAGAGTTCTACGACCCCGAGATCGAAAAGCGCCAGCAGGCCGTGGCCAAGGCCAAGGGCTGGATCGTGCACGACCACACGATGGCCTTGTACGGCCAGTGCGCGGCATGTGCTAGCAAATAACGCCCCCCTGAGTCGCCTTCGGCGCCTTCCCCTCAAGGGGACGCACCCGGTGGCCCGGCGGAGCCGGTTCCACGGGTGCACTGGCGTTGGGGGAGCGCCAGTATTTACGGCCTCGGGGCGCAAATGGGTTGTGACGCTTGGGCACTCTGGGTGCTCTGGTGCTGGTGTCTTCGCGCTGGGGTGGGGATGTCCTGTTTCAGCGAATCCCGGAGCAACGGCTCGGTGGGCAAAAGCACTCTGACAGGCCCGATTTGAGCCAAAACAGGCTCTACCGTTTGTCCATCCAGCGCAAACAGCTACCAAATCAATAGCAGACTGACTTAGCCGCCGGTGTCGCGTTCCATGGCGCGGCGATGGCGCTCGACGAATTCCTGGTAGGTGTCGATGCCGCGCAGGTTCAGGATGGTGTTGCGCACGGCGGCTTCGACCAGCACGGCGATGTTGCGGCCGGCGACCACCTGGATCACGACCTTGAGCACGGGCACGCCCAGCACATCCTGCGTGAGCGGCTCGTACGGCAGGCGCTCGTATTCGCGCTCCAGCGTTTCCTTGCGCACCAGGTGCACGATGAGCTTCAAACGCATCTTGCGGCGCACCGCGGTCTCGCCAAAGATGGCGCGGATGTCCAAAAGGCCGATGCCGCGCACTTCCAGCAGGTTCTGCAGCAGCTCGGGGCACTTGCCTTCGATGGTGGTCTGGTTGATGCGGTAGAAGTCGACCGCGTCATCGGCCACCAGGCCGTTGCCGCGCGAGATCAGTTCCAGGCCCAGCTCGCTTTTGCCCAGGCC
This sequence comes from Acidovorax sp. LjRoot194, assembly GCF_964253015.1. Classification (NCBI taxonomy): domain Bacteria; kingdom Pseudomonadati; phylum Pseudomonadota; class Betaproteobacteria; order Burkholderiales; family Comamonadaceae; genus Acidovorax; species Acidovorax sp. LjRoot194. The sequence continues at coordinate 5,410,506 of NZ_CAXUQB020000001.1, forward strand.
CGATTCGCCGGTGATGAGCACCCCCAGCCCCAGGATGTCCATGAACACGCCGTGCATCGTAGTGCGGTCGGCAAAGTGCTTGGACAGGTAGGCGCGCAGCACGTCGATGACGAACGCCGAGGACTCGTGCGTCGAGAACATCGGGATCTGCGCGCGCTCGCACATCGAGACCAGCGCGTCGGGCGCGGTCTGGTTGTCGGCCAGTACCAGCACTGGCGGCTCCAGGGTCACGATGCGGGCGATGCGGCGCTTGCAGTCGTCGGGCGATGCGCTGCTCAGATACGCGATTTCGCGCTCGCCCAGGATCTGCACGCGGTACGGGTGGATGTAGTTCAGGTAGCCGACGAGGTCAGCCCCGGAGCGCGCGGAGCGCACGGCCACTTCGTCAAAGCGGCGCTCGGAGGCGCCGAGCCCGGCGACCCATTCCCATTTCAGGGGCGCGCGGAATTCCTCGAAGAGAACATCGGCGCTGACAACATTGGGCTTCACAAGGTGCTGGCGGAGTGTTGTGTGCAGCGAGCGCCGGTACGGCTCAGGCGGCCTGCGTGGACTGCCAGCCTGCGATCATGCCGTGCAGCTCGGCCGCGTCGGTGCAGGACTTGAGCTTTTCGCGCAGTGCGGAGTCGCTCAGCAGCTCCGCGATCTCGGACAGAATTTCGAGGTGCTTCTGCGTCGCCGCTTCGGGCACCAGCAGAAAGATCAGAAGGCCCACCGGCTGCTCGTCCGGTGCATCGAAACCGATGGGGTGCAGCAGCTGGAACACGGCAGCCATCGGGGCCTTGAGGCCCTTGATGCGGCCGTGCGGGATGGCCACGCCATGGCCCAGTCCGGTCGAGCCCAGGCGCTCGCGCGCAAACAGGCTGTCGGTGATCAGCGCGCGCGACAGGCCGTGCTGGCTCTCGAACAGGAGACCCGCTTCTTCAAAAGCACGCTTCTTGCTCGTGGCGTCAACACTCACAAGCACTTGGGCGGAGGGCAGGATGGAGGCGAGTCGATTCATGGTCAAGGTAACAATTATGCACATCTTGGCGAAAACCCTGATCGCGAGGCGTCAGGCAACAAAAAAACCGCCCAGTGGGCGGCTGCTGTGCCAAGCTCAGGGCTGGCGCATTACGCGTGCAGTTCGCGCTTGGCGGCTTCGTGGTGGTGATCCTGCAGGCGGTCCTTGTGGCGCACGACCTGGCGATCCATCTTGTCGACCAGCTCATCCACCGCAGCGTACAGGTCGGAGTGCGAACTCTCGGCGAACAGGTCGTTGCCCTTCACGTGGATGTTGCATTCCGCTCGCTGCCTCTTTTCCTTTTCCTTTTGCTTCTCTACCGTCAGCAATACTTTGACATCGACAACCTGGTCAAAGTGGCGGGTGATCCTGTCCAGCTTGTTGGTGACGTAGCTGCGCAAGGCGGGAGTAACTTCGAGATGGTGACCGCTGATCGTCAAGTTCATAGATAAGTCTCCTGTAACACTCTCGGTGAAAGAATGCCGTCCTTGATCAGGGGAGCGGCTGGGGAACGAGGATGCATCCGTTGACGTGAGTTCACTATGCCCCTGCCCTCACCGAAAAGCAATCCCATACCGCCCTTGCCTGCTGGGTTATGGCGGTGAAGGTGCCAAGCGCCTCAAAAGCGCGCACAATGATCCGGTTGCCTTGCTGGCCCCCAGCACCGCGCCCTCTACGGCCCCACGCCCCGTTGACTCAGGGCACGCTCAGCGGGCCGACGGCGTCGCGCCATGCAGCGTGAGGCGCCCCACCACCACCATCGACAGCACACTGGCGGTGATGCCCACCGCGGCGGACATCCAGTAGTTCTGCACCAGCCCCTGCGCATCGCGGCTGATCAGCAGCCCGCCCAGAAACGATGCCACGCCCATGGCCGCAGACTGCACCGAAGCGTTGAGCGTCATGAACGTGCCCCGCAGCGACGGCTGCGCCGCCGACGAGATGATGGCCATGCCCGGGATCATGCGGCCGCTCATCAGCGCGAACATCAGCGTGGACACCGTGAGCACCCCCCACAGCGGCACGCCATGTACCAGGGTGATGCCCATCAGCGGAAACGCCCCGGCCACTGCCAGGCAGCGGAACACCACCACCTTGCCCCAGCGGTCGGTCAGCACGCCGAAGAGCCGGGCGGTGAACAGCGTGACCACGCCGCCGCACAGGTACACCAGCGGGACCTGGTCGGGCCGCACGCCGGCATTGGCCTGCAGGTAGATGGTGATGTAGGGGATCACCGTGAACCCGGTGAACATGATCAGCGCAGAGAACAGGAACGCCCAGCGGTGGTTGGCATCGCCCAGCACCTGGGCAATGCCGCCGAACGTGCTGCGGCGCTGCGCGGCCTGCAGGTGCGCCGTCATCGTCGGCATGGTGCGGGCCGCAAAAATGGCCAGCACGCCGACCAGCGCCGCGATGGCGATGAACGGCAGGTGCCAGCCGCCGTATTCGGCCAGCAGCAGCCCGAGCGGCACGCCCGCCACGGTGGACAGCGAGAAGGACGTCATCACGATGCCCATGGCCCGGCCGCGCCGCTCGAACGGCACCACGTCGGCCACGATGGTCTGCGACAGCGCCGACAGCACCCCGCCGAAGGCCCCCGCCAGGATGCGCGCCACCATCAACGAGCCGTAGGTGGGCGCGAGGCCGCAGGCCAGCGTGGCCAAGCCGAACAGCACGTACAGCGTGAGCAGCAGCCGCTTGCGGCCGAAACGGTCGATGTAGGTGGAGGCCAGCAGCCCCGACGCGCCCGCCGACAAGGTATAGGCCGACACCAGCAGCCCGAACTGCGCATCGGTGATGCCAAAAAGCCGCGTGAACTGCGGCCCGAGCGGCATCATGATCATGAAGTCCAGGATGTGGGTGAACTGGATGCCGGCGAGGGTGAGCAGCAGCCAGAACTCGCGCCGCGGCGTGAGTGCAGGGGCAGCAGCAGGCGCTGCGCCAGGTGAAGCAGGTGATGTGGGTGAAGGGGGTGGGGAGGACTGCACAGGAAAGTCGCGCGCGGGCGGCCAGTGGGGGAAGATGGAGGGGCGGCAGGAAACGACCGGACGGGGGCCGCACAGTGTGCCGCAACACAGTGCAACACGCGCGACATTCGGTGCGCAGGCAACGCCGTTGCCTGCGCGCGGCGGCGCCAGCGCCACGACGAAGCAGACCCGGGCGCGGCGCCCGGCTTTGCCCTGGCGCGTAAAATCAGCAGGTTGCGTGGAATGCTCCCGCATGTGTTTCCACGTTGTACGTTCACCAGCCTGCCCGCAGCGGACGCGACCCATCGACCGCCACACCGACACCATGACCCAGCCCAGCCCCACCGCCGCCGCCCTGCACACCTCTGCCCTCACGTCGCTGCCCCTGTTGGCCCGCGGCAAGGTACGCGACAACTACGCCGTGGGCGACGACCGCATCCTGATGGTGGCCAGCGACCGCCTGTCGGCGTTCGACGTAATCATGGGCGAGCCCATCCCCGGCAAGGGCGAGCTGCTCACGCAGATGGCGCTGTTCTGGTTCGACAAGCTGGGCTACATCTGCCCCAACCACCTGACGGGCGATGCCCCCGAGAGCGTGGTCAAGCCCGACGAAGTCGCGCAGGTGCGCGGCCGCTCCATGCTGGTCCAGCGCCTCAAACCCATTCCGGTCGAAGCCGTGGTGCGCGGCTACCTGGCCGGCAGCGGCTGGAAGGAATACCAGGAATCGCGCTCGGTCTGTGGCGTTCCGCTGCCCGAGGGCCTGACCAACGCCGCCAAGCTGCCCACGCCCATCTACACGCCCGCCGCCAAGGCCGCTGCGGGCGAGCACGACGAGAACATCACCTTCGAGCGCACGGTGGAGATGATCGGGCTGGACCTCGCCACCCGCATCCGCGACCTGAGCATCGCCATCTACCAGGCGGCGGCCGAAATCTCGCTGGCCAAGGGCATGATCATTGCCGACACGAAGTTCGAGTTCGGCCTCGCGCCGGACGGCACGCTGGTGCTGATGGACGAGGTGCTCACCCCCGACAGCTCGCGCTACTGGCCTGTCGAGGGCTATGCCGACGCGCTGGCCCGCGGCGAGAACCCACCCAGCTACGACAAACAGTTCGTGCGCGACTGGCTGGAACAGGCCCAGGTCAACGGCAAGCCCTGGGACAAGACCGCCCCGGCCCCGCGCCTGCCGCGCGACGTGATCGAGAAGACCGCCGCCAAGTACCGCGAAGCGCGGGAGCGGTTGACGGCGTGACAGCGTGAGGGCGTAGCGGCATGACGAACGGCTGCACGCCTTCCGCCACGGCCGGGGGCCCCGGTGCCGACGACCCGACGGGCGACCGGGCGTGCGGCCTACCGCTTCCAGCGCCTATTCCAGCAGCGTCTCGGCGGCCTCGAAGCCGAGCAGCGGCTTGCCCTGCGCGTCGCGCAACTGCAGGTGCGTGCCCTGCTGGCGAAAGCTCGCCACGCCTTCCAGGGCATTGAAGAACCGCGTCTCCAGCGCGCCGCGGTCCAGGCACAGGGCGATGTTGGACACCACCCGGCCGAAGAACAGCTGCGCGCCGTTGAGGTGGTAGTCGGTCAGGTACCGGTTGCAGCCGCCCGAGCCTGTGGCCCGCGCCTCGTCGGACTGCAGCACCAGGTGCGGCGGCGTGCCGCCCTGCGCGGGGCGGGGCACGGCCTCCTCCTCGATCGACACCAGGCGCCAGTACGTCAGCAGCAGCGGCACGCCGGCCTCCACCACGGCCGCCAGCGGGGGCTGGCGCCGCAGCTGCACGTCCACATGGCGGTAGGCCGCATCCTGCGGGACGGCGTGGCGCGCCTCGGAGGCCAGCAGCAGCCGGCCTTCCAGGGTGACGGCGGCGCGCACCTCGTAGCGCCCCTTGGGCACGAACCGCGAGGACGGGTACGCAATGGCCACTGCATAGGGCGGCTGGCCCGCCGGCTCGCGGCGCTGGCGCCCCAGGACCACCGGGGGCGCGTCGGGCTGGCTCACATCCAGCAGCGTGGCCTCGAAGACGGCCTCGGGGGGCAGCACGACGCGCTCTCGGGACAAGGCCACGCCCGTCACCACCGCATCCGGTGCCGGCGGCCGCGTGCCGCAGCCCGCAGCGAGCAGGCAAGCGGCCATGCACGCCAACAGGCGGCCCCGGCCTGCCCGGAGGCTGCGGTGGTGCCCCTGCCCGGCGCGCTGCACCGCCATCACCCCCGACCCGCCGCGTCCAGCCACCTGGCCGGAATCAGCTGAGCACCACGCTCGACAAACGGCGGCGGTAGGTGGCCACCACCGGGTCGTCGGGCGGGATCTGGCCGTCGGCCACCTTCACCTTGGGCGGCTCGATGATTTCAAGGATGGCGACATAGGTCTTGCGGGCGGCTTCTTCGCCCCAGGCCTTGTCGCGCATGAGGATTTCGAGCAATTCGTCCATCGCGTCGGTCCAGCGCTGGCGGGCCATGAGCCAGCGGGCGCGCGCGTAGCGGGTGTCGAAGTCGCGCTTGCTGGCGGCGATCTTGGCATCAAAATCGGCTCCAGCGCTCTCCCCATAAGCGCTCAAAGCTACGAAATCAATAGCATCCATCCAGGTCTTGAGGGCACCGAGCTTGCGCGAACCCGGGGCCTTGGCGATCACCGGGGCAAAGGCGACCTTGGCGTCGTCTTCGCGGCCCAGCTGCAGCAGCAGCTTGACGTAGTCGAAGCGGGCGTCGTCGTTGGCGGGGTCGGTCACGACGGCATGCTGCAGCTTCTCGAGCGCCGTGTCGGTGTCGCCTTCGGCCAGGGCTTCGAAGGCTTCTTCCTCTTCGGCTTCGGCCGTGAGCTGGTCTTCGGTGGGCACGTGCTTGTCGAGGAAGGCACGCACCTGACCCTCGGGCAATGCGCCCATGAAGCCGTCCACGGGCTGGCCGTTCATGAGCAGCACGCAGGTGGGAATGCTGCGGATGCCGAACATGCCCGCGAGCTGCTGCTCCTGGTCGGAGTCGATCTTGGCGAGCTTGAAGCGGCCGGCGTATTCGGTCTCGAGCTTTTCCAGCACCGGCCCGAGCGACTTGCAGGGGCCGCACCAGGGCGCCCAGAAGTCCACCAGGACGGGCACATCCATGGAGGCGGCAACCACCTCGGCTTCAAAGTTTTCTACGGTGACGTCAATCATGATGGGGGGCCGGGAGAGGCCGGCGCAGCTGGTGGGTTCGCGCTATTTTGGCCCATCGACATGCCCGGGCTCCGTGGAGGGAGGCGCAAAAAGTAAAATCGCGGGTTCTACCTACAGCCGAGCACCGGGCACCCGCCGCTGCCGCGCACCCCCTACCACCATGAAATCCATCCAGATCGGTGTGGTCATGGGCTCCAGCAGTGACTGGGACACCATGCAGCACGCAGTGCAGATTCTTGAACAGTTCGGCATCGAACACGAGGCCCGCGTGGTCTCGGCCCACCGCATGCCCGACGACATGTTCGCCTATGCCGAAGCCGCCGTGGGCCGGGGCCTCAAGGCCATCATCGCCGGTGCGGGCGGCGCAGCCCACCTGCCCGGCATGATCGCGGCCAAGACCACCGTGCCCGTGCTGGGCGTGCCGGTGGCCAGCCGCCACCTGCAGGGCGTGGATTCGCTGCACAGCATCGTGCAGATGCCCAAGGGCATCCCGGTGGCCACATTCGCCATCGGCACGGCCGGGGCCGCCAACGCGGCGCTGTTCGCCGTGGCGCTGCTGGCCAGCGAGAACTCCGAGCTGCGTGCGCGCCTGGAAGCCTTCCGCGCCGAGCAGACGGAGGTGGCGCGCAACATGACCCTGCCGCCTGCCGCATGACCGCTTCTACAACGCCTTTACTTCCTGGCGCGACTCTGGGCGTGCTGGGCGGTGGCCAGCTGGGCCGCATGTTCGTGCACGCGGCGCAGGCCATGGGCTACTTCACGGCCGTGCTCGATGCCGACCCCGACAGCCCCGCCGGCCTGGTGAGCCACCACCACATCCAGACCGGCTACGAAGACCCGGCGGGCTTGGCCGAGCTGGCCCGCGTGTCCGACGCGGTGACCACCGAGTTCGAGAACGTGCCCGCTGCCGCCCTGGCCACGCTGGCCGCGCAGCGCCCGGTGTCGCCCGCAGCCAGCGCCGTGTCGGTGGCGCAGGACCGGGCCCGTGAGAAGGCGCACTTCGTGGGCTGCGGCGTGCCCTGCGCGCCGTATGCGGTGATCGAGACGGCCGAGCAACTGGGCGCCGTGTCCGAAGACCTGCTTCCAGGAATTCTCAAAACCGCCCGCATGGGCTACGACGGCAAGGGCCAGGTGCGTGTGAAGACCGCCGCCGAGCTGGCCGCCGCCTGGGATGCCGTGGGCAAGGTCCCGTGCGTGCTGGAGAAGATGCTGCCGCTGGCGCTCGAATGCTCGGTGATCGTGGCGCGCGGGGCCGACGGCGCCATGGTGCACCTGCCGGTGCAGCGCAACCTGCACCGTGACGGCATCCTGGCTGTGACCGAGGTTCATGCACAGAATCTGCCCCCACCGCTTGCTGCACAAGCGGTAGCAGCTGCAAAATCTGTAGCAGAAGGCCTGCAGTACGTGGGCGTGCTGTGTGTCGAGTTCTTCGTGCTGCAGGACGGCAGCCTGGTGGTCAACGAGATCGCCCCGCGCCCGCACAACAGCGGCCACTACAGCCAGAACGCCTGTGACGTGTCGCAGTTCGAGCTGCAGGTGCGCACCATGGCGGGCCTGCCGCTGACCCCGCCGCGCCAGCACAGCCCCGCCGTGATGCTGAACCTGCTGGGCGACCTGTGGTTCGCGCACGGCGACGCCGCGCAGACCCCGCCCTGGGCCGAGGTGCTGGCCCTGCCCGGCACCCATCTGCACCTGTACGGCAAGCGCGACGCCAAGCGCGGCCGCAAGATGGGCCACCTGAACGTGACCGGCGCCACGCCCGAGGCCGCACGCGCCACGGCGCTGCAGGCGGCTGCACTTTTGGGCATAGGCCCGTTCTGACCACCATGATTCTTGACGGCAACGACCCCCTGGCAATCGCCACTGCGGCCCGCGCGGTGCGCAGTGGCGCGCTGCTCGGCCTGCCCACTGAAACCGTGTACGGCCTGGCCGCAGATGCGAGCAGCGATGCCGCCGTGGCGCAGATCTTTGCCGCCAAGGGTCGGCCCAGCGACCACCCGCTGATCGTGCACGTGGCCAATGCAGAGGGCATACGCCACTTTGCCAGCAGCGTGCCCCCGTTCGCCCAGGCGCTGGTCAACGCTTTCTGGCCCGGCCCGCTCACGCTCATCCTGCCGCGCCTGCCCGGCGTGGCCACCGCCGCCACCGGCGGCCAGGACAGCGTGGGGCTGCGCTGCCCGGCACACCCGGTAGCGCACGCCCTGCTCGTGGCCTGCGCGGCCCCGGGCGACGACGCCCAGGCCGGTGGACCGCCGGTGTGGGGGGTGGCGGCCCCCAGCGCCAACCGCTTTGGCCGCGTGAGTCCCACCACCGCACAGCATGTGCAGGACGAGCTGGGTGCCGACCTGCTGGTGCTCGACGGCGGCGCGTGCGCCGTGGGCATCGAGAGCACCATCGTGGACTGCACCCGCGGCGTGCCCGTGCTGCTGCGCCCCGGCGCCATCACCCGCGAGCAGATCGCCGCGGCCTGCGGCATGGCGCCCCTGTCCAAGGAAGACCTGCCCGACCACACGCCCCGCGCCTCCGGCACGCTGGAGGCCCACTACGCGCCCAACGCCAAGGTGCGCCTGATGGATGCCAAGGCGCTGCAGACCGGCCTGGACCTGCTGGGCGCCGAGGCCGCCAACATCGCGGTGTATGCCCGCGCGGTGCTGCGCACCAAGTCGTCGCGGCTGGTGATGCGCCGCATGCCCGCCGACGCCGCCGCCACCGCCCAGCAGCTGTTTGCCGTGCTGCGCGGCTTCGACGATGACGGCGTGAAGCTGATCTGGATCGAAACCCCGCCCCCCAGCCCCGACTGGGAAGGCGTGCGCGACCGCCTGCAGCGGGCTGCGGCTGCTTAGGCCGAGGACCTGGCCGCCAGCCACAGTCCTTGGCCGCTCCCGTGGCCTGGCACGCAAGAGTCCCACGCGCACCTTGAAACCATGTTCCGGCCAGCGCTTTACATGGTTTGACATTGCGCCGCTAAACTACCCCCCACTTTTCTGGAGAAATACATGGCAGCAAATTGGATGCGCCGCACCGTCATGGTCGCCGCATGTGCGTCGGCGGCGTTGCTCGCGGCCTGCGGTTCGAGTACCACCGAGTCGGCCATCACGCCCGAGCGCTTCATCGCGTTCGGCGATGCCTACAGCGACATCGGGCAAAAGGGTACGCGCTACACCGTCAATGACGGCAGCGTGAACAACTGGACCCTGCAGGTGGCGGCCAACTACGGCAAGCCCCTCACGGCCGCATCGGCAGGCGGCAAGAGCTACGCCGTGGGCAATGCCCGCGTCAAGGCCAAGCCCGACGCCGCCGGCAACGCCAGCACCCCGACCATCACCGAGCAGATCGACACCTTCCTGGCAGGCAATACCTTTGGCGCCAGCGATGTCGTGTTCGTGAGCGGCGGCGTGAGCGACGTGATCGCGGGCATGGCCGCCGTGCAGGCCGGCACCCAGACCGAAGCCGCCATGGTCGCAGCCGCCCGCAAGGCCGGTGAAGACCAGGCCGCGCAGGTGCGCCGCCTGGTCACGGCCGGTGCCAAGTACGTGGTGGTGACCGGCACCTACGACCTGAGCAAGACGCCCTGGGCCAAGTCCATCAACCGCGAAGCCCTGCTGGCTGACGCGAGCACCCGCTTCAACGACGGCCTGCTCGTGAACATCGTCGACCTGGGCGCCAACGTGCTCTACGTCGATTCGGCCTACTACGTGAACCTGTACACCGGCGTCCCTGCCAACTACGGCTTCAACAACGCCGTCGCGCCGATATGCACATCGGTGGATGCCAACAACGGCATCGGCATCGGCACGGGCAAGGTCAACTCCTCGCTGTGCAACACCTCCACGCTGGTGGCGGGCGCGAGCCAGGACTCCTTCGTGTTCGCGGACCAGGTGTACCTCACGCCGTCGGCGCAGCGCCAGTTCGGCACTTACGCGTACGACCGCCTGCGCGCACGCTGGTAATCGGTTCGTCCAACAGGACCGCGCACAAACACAAAGGCCGCCCTCGGGCGGCCTTTGTCATGGTGGCGGGCGGGACTCCGCCCTTCTTCAGAACTGGTAGCCCAGGCCCACGGCGATCACATCGGGGTTCAGTCGCTTGGAGATCGACTGGCCCGACGAGAGGTGCGAGGTGGTCTTGAGGAAGCTCTTGTAGTAGGCCGCGTCCACGAACCAGCGGTCGTTGATCTTCCACACGAAGCCGACCTGGGGCGTGACGCCCCACTTGTTGTCGACCGATGCCGTGGTCGGGTTCGCCGGCGTGCCGCCCGTCAGGCCGCTGAGCGTGGCCGTGGTGCGGGTCTTGAAGAACCGGCCGTAGGTCACGCCCAGGCCCACGTAGGGGCGAAACCGCGCCTCGGCCTCGCCAAAGCGGTACTGCGCAAACATCGTGACGGGCAGCACCTTGGTTTCGCCCAGCTTGCCCACGCCGGCGATGGCGCCGTCACCCACGATGTCGTGCTTGAACGGCAAGGCCAGCGGCACGTCCACCGCCCAGTGGTCGGTCACCATGTAGTTCACGCCGCCCGACAGCGACGTGGCGGCGTCCACGTCCACCTTGGTATTGGGGAACGCCGGGGCGCTGAGGTTGCCGCTCTTGACCTGTGGAGCGATGTGGGTGAGGCCCGCGCGGACGCTCAATGTACCGGCGACCTGCGCCATGGCGCCCGTGCCGATGAACAGCGCCGCTGCCGCCAGGCCAGCCTTGGAAAATGCGTGCATGAAGAACTCCTTGAATGGAAGCGAATGCAGCCGGCTTACAGCCAGCCAGCGCGGGACAGCGAGCGCGACACCAGTTGGCCCACCAGCTGGTGGCCGTACGGCGTGGGGTGGAAGCTGTCGGCAAAGCCATAGCTCTTCCACCAGTCGGCGCCGCCCGTAGCGCCTGCAGGTGGGGTCATGGCCGACAGCGCCGTGGCGGTGCAGGTGGGGAAGGTGTAGGTCGGCAGTCCATCCGCGCCCACGCCCGTGGCCGGGCAGGCCGGCGTGGTGGCGTTGGTGAGCTGGTACTGCGCAGGGTTGGTCGCCTGGTCCTTGAAGGAGGTGTAGAAGTCCACCAGCGCGATGCGGTTGTCGCCGGCCAGGCTGGTCGCCAACTGCGCGTTGTACGCCTGGATCCAGCCATCGAACAACGCCTCGGCCTGCGTGGCAGCGGCTGCGCCGCGGGTGGCGCTGATGGACGCCAGCACCAGGCGGAAGCGCGGCGTGAGCGTGACGCCGGGGGCATTGAGCACGGCCACGCGCGGTGCGTTCTTGGCGACCGTGTTGGCCTTGATGGTGTCGGCAAAGTTGCGGGCCAGGGCCTGCATGTAGGCGCCGCCCACTTGCGCGAGGCCATTGGCCCCGCCCGCCAGCGCGGCGCTGACGGTGGCCTGGGGCAGCACGCTGCTCAAGAGGGCCGCATAGGCCTGGCCGCTGTCGGTGGAGGCGCGCAAGTACGCGCCGATCAGGTCGGCCGCGTCGTTGCCGCCGCCGTCGATCAGCACCAGGTCGTTGGCGCTGTAGCCCCGCGCGCCCATGTCCTTGAGCTGCTGGGTGATCGACACTGGCGACGTGGGTGCGGTGGGGTTGTTGATGCGCCCGCCGCCAACCGCGTAGCTGGTACAGGCCGCATTGGTGCCGAAGGCCGAGCCATTGAACGCGTAGTGCGCGCACAGCGACTGGCCGTAGCTGGTGGCCACGCGCTCGGGCCAGATGGGCGTGGAGCCCACGCCGGTGGCGGCCGAGCCCTGGACGGTGAATTTATAGCCAAACGTTCCGCTGTCGGCGAGGCTGTCACCGGCCACCTTGACCGAGGTGACGGCTGCCGATGGTGCGGTGTCGGAACCACCGCCGCCACAGGCGGCCAGGAGGCAGGCCGCGACCAGGGCCGACAGGGAGGCTTTGCATTGTTGTGAATTCAAGGGATTCTCCAATGGGAAGTTGCAAAAACGAACGACCGTGCTTTTTTTCGCAACTCCATGGTACCCCTGAGTTCCCGCCTTGACCGCCCGGGAAACTACCGAGCCCCCGCCCCCTTTACAAGCACGCAAGAAAAAGCCGACCCGCAGGTCGGCTTGTGGAGGAGCGCAGGGTCTGCCTGCAGCGGCGGACGTTGGCCGCCTGCGCAGACCTGCGCTCATCCAGGCATCTACGTGTCGACGTGTCTACTTGACGGTATCGAACACCGCCCGCGCCTGCGCGTGGCAGAACGGTGGCTCGTACGTGCCGTGGTAGGAACCGTAGTAGGTGGCAAAGGCCGCAGACGCGGGGTCCGTGGGCGCCTTGCCGCCGATGCCGAAGGTGGCCTGGACGGCAGCATCCACATCCACCGACACCACATTGGTCACGCCACGGCTGTCGAAGTCGGCCTTCATGACCTGCTGGTGAACGGAGGGCGGCACCGTGGGGTCGCCCGCGCCGCCGCACAGCAGCACGCGCGCCTTGGGCGTCCAGCCCAGCAGGTCGTTCTTCTTGGCGGCCAGGTACAGCGGATGGGTGGTGCTGGTCTGCGAGCCCTTGATGAAGTCGGGCTGGAACAGCGCGTCGCGGGCCTGGTTGGGCGTGCCCGCCGGCAGCGTGCCGGAGGTGACCAAGGTGGTGTAGTTCATCGTGGGGTTGGGCAGCAGGGTCTCGATGTAGCCCGAGTACGGCGCCTTGAAGACCTGTTTCACGTCGGTGTAGACATCGCCGTAGACCTTCTGCCAGGCGGTGACGAGGTACGGCACGAAGAACTGCACGCCCGCGATCGCATCCGGAATGCGCAGCGAGCCGGACAGGTTGTACGGCCCGGCCAGGTGCGCGCCCGCGACGACGTTGAATTCGCTGCCGTAGTCGCGCTCTGCGCTGCGCTGCGCGGCCATCGACGAATGCCCGCCCTGCGAGTAGCCGGTGAACATGACCTTGCCCGACAGGTTGGCGCCCACTGTGCCTGCGGCGTTGCGCGCTGCGCGCACCGAATCGATCACCGAGGTGGCTTCCGAATCGGCATGCAGGTAGGGGTGGTAGCTGTAGCCCGACTTGGCAAAGCCCAGGTAGTCGGTGGCGACCACCGCATAGCCCTGCGCGGCGTACATCGCGGCGAGCAGGAAGGTCTCGCTGTCCTGCGGGTTGGCCAGGGTGCGGGGCTTTTGCACGTCGGTGCCCTTGGCATACGCCAGCAGCGGCGCCGCCGCGGTGCAGCTGCCGGCGGGCACCAGCATGACGCCCGAGGCGTTGGTCATCTCGCCGCCCTTGGCGCCTGCGGTGGCGTAGTTGAGCGACACCACCTTCACGTCGCACTTGGCCTTGCCGCTGATGGGCTGCAGGCCGCTGCTGGTCGTGCCGGCATCGATCTGCGCGGCCGTGAGCGTGGCGAGCACCGCCGGTGGGTCGATCAGGGCGCCGCGGGCGGGGTCGTCCGAGCCCCCGCAGGCCACAAGCAGGACCGCCGCAGCGGCAACACAGGTCAAGCGAAAATACGTCATGGGTGGAGACCTCCGGTGGGTAAGGAACGACGGATCGTGCGCTTACCTGCACTGCAGCAGCATCCGGGTTAACGAGAGCCCGGCGGGGCAGATTTGACACCTGGGCGACAGTGGCGACGGGCCCGCTCACAGCGGTAGTGCCCTGGGCGGGGCACTGCCGGATGCTCAGCGCCCGCCGCGGGTCCCGTACACCATCTTCATGCCCAGGATGGTGCCGGCCAGCGCGAGCGTGATCGCATTGGCCACCACGATGGGCCAGGCCCCGAGCACCAGCCCGTAGACCAGCCACAGCGCCACGCCCGCGGTGAACACGCTGTACATGCCCAGCGAAATGCCGCCCACATCCCGCGTGCGAAAAGTGTGCAAGGCCTGCGGCACGAAGCTGCAGGTGGTGAGGAACGCGGCCAGGTAGCCGATGAGCTCGGAGAGGGGCATGGTCAAAAGCGGCAGTGTCAGAAGGGCTGAGCCTTCCGGATTATTCATTGATCGCGCGCCGCCCAGTCCACCAGGCTGTCCAGCACCGGCCGGGCTGCTCCTGCGTTGGCATGGTTGACCACCGCCACCAGCACATAGCGCCGGCCGCTGGCGGCGTGCACGTAGCCCGCCACCGCCATCACGTCGCGCAGGCTGCCCGTCTTGAGGTGGGCGGACGCGCGGCTCTGGCTGCGGCGCAGCGTGCCGTCCACGCCCGATATTGGCAGCGACGCCACCAGGTCCGGCATGACGGGCGACTGCCAGGCCACCTGCAGCATGCGGGCCAGGGCCTGGGCCGTGAGGCGCGCGTCGCGGCTGAGCCCTGCGCCGTTGTCGGCCTGGGGCAGCTCGGCATCGCCCACACGCGCCTGCCACCACTGGCGCAGGGCCTCGCGCGCGCCGTCGAAGGTGGCCACGCCGTTCTTCTGCAGCGCCATCGTCAAAAACACATGCTGGGCCATCACGTTGTTGCTGTATTTGTTCACGTCGCGCACCACCTCGCCCAGCGCGGGCGATGTGGACACGAACGCGGGCTTGAGCCCCGCGGGTACTTTGCCGTCGCGCACGCTGCCGGTGAGCTTGCCGCCCAGCTCGCGCCACATGCCCTCCACGGCCCGCGCCGCAAAGCCGCGCGGGTCGGCCGCCGCCACGGGCCACACCCGCTCGCCACACGCGGCCGGGTACACGCCCTGGAATACCACCTTGGCCGGGTCGGCCAGCTCGGCCCGCAGCGCGCCGCGCCAGTCGCCGCAGTCGGCACCCGCCGCCGCCAGCGCCACGGTGGGCTGGCGCTGCACGCCGGCCAGGGGCGGGTCGTACTGGATGCGCGCCAGGCCCGCCGGTACGTCGGGCACAAACGTCATCACCGACGATTTGTAGTTGACCAGCAGCGCATCGGGCGACGCGTTGTAGGGCCGCAGCGGCTCGCCGTCGAAGCGGGCCGGATCGTGCTCGGGCACGTCGAACGCGGTGCGGTCCAGCACGATGTCGCCCACGATCACCTGGATGCCCTGGGCCTGCAGGCGCCGCATGAGCAGCCACAGGCGCTCCATCACCAGCTTAGGGTCGCCCTGGCCCTGGATGTAGACATTGCCGCGCAGGCTGCCGTCCTGCACGGTGCCCTGCACATACACCGGCGTGTTCCACACGTAGGCGGGGCCCAGTTGCTCCAGCGCCGCGTAAGTGGTCACCAGCTTCATGACCGAGGCGGGGTTCACGGCGACCTGCGCGCGGTGCGCTAGGCGGGGCTGCGTGCGCGCAGCGCCCTGGGCCTCGGTCACTACCACGCTGAGGGATTCGCGCGGCAGCTTGGCGCGGGCCAGCGCGGCTTCGACCTCGGGGGGCAGGGCCACAACAGGCGCTGGCGTGGTCTGGGCCTGCACGGGGATGGCAGCGACAGCGGCAGCGCACAACGCACCCGCCAGCCACACGGCCCGCCCCCATCGCAGGGGCAGGGGATTTGTCGATCGGTTCTTCATGCCGGAAGTCTAGAGGACGGCCGCACAGTTGCCGGCTCGCATCATTGGGCGGCTGGCGCACCTGCCGCGTGCGCACTCTGCAGCTTGCGTACTTACACTATGCAACATTGAACCCACGCACCGGGACAGTGCGGGCGCACCCCCAACGCGCTGAGGCACCGAGGATCTGCGCGGCAGGGCGGCCATCGCGGCCACGGTTGCCACCACAACGCTACACAACAAGGCATTTTTCTTATGAGCCGACTCTCCGATCTCTCCGTTGCCAAGCGCCTCGCGCTGGGATTTGCCCTGGTGCTCCTGCTGTTGATCGGCGCCATTGCGCTGAGCATCTCGCGCCTGAACGCGGTGGCCGATGCCACGCTGGAGATGGTGCAAAACCCCATCAAGACCGAGCGCCTGGTGAGTGACTGGTCCCGCAACCTGCGCACCGGCATCACGCGCACCGCTGCCGTGGCCCGCAGCAGCGACCCGGCGCTGGCGGACTTTTTTGCCGAGGACAGCAAGGCCTCGTCCAAGAGTTCGGGCGAGCTGCAAAAGGCCGTCGAGGCGCTGATGATCCTCGACTCCGAGAAAAAGACCTTTGCGGAAATCGGCGCGCTGCGCACGATCTACCTCAAGAACCGCGACGACATCTTTGCGCTCAAGAAAGAGGGCAAGGTGGACGAAGCGAATGCCATGCTGGTCAAGCAGTTCATGCCCGAGGCGGCCAACTACGCCGCCAAGATGGACGAGCTGCTGCGCAACCAGCGCGAGCAGGTGGATGCGCTGGGGCGGTCCGTGGAACAGAACCGCCAGACCAGCCGGCAATTGCTGCTGGCCCTGGGCGCACTGAGTGTGGCGGTGGCCGTGCTCTTTTCGTGGATCCTGGCCCGCTCCATCACCGTGCCGCTGTCGCAGGCCTCCGACCTTGCCAAGCAGGTGGCCGCCGGCAACCTGACCGCCACCGTGCCGCAGCATGGCAAGGATGAAGTGGGCGAGCTCATGTCGTCCCTCGCGCTCATGCAGACCAACCTGGCCAGCGTGGTGAACAACGTCCGGCACGGCGCCGAGTCCGTCTCCAATGCCAGCTCCGAGATCGCCCAGGGCAATACGGACCTGAGCTCCCGCACCGAACACCAGGCGAGCGCGCTGCAGCAGACAGCCGCCAGCATGGAACAGCTGAACTCCGCCGTGCGCAACAACGCCGACAACGCCCGCCAGGCCAACCAGCTGGCGATGACGGCCTCCAGCGTGGCCGCCCAGGGCGGCGCTGTGGTGGGCGACGTGGTCGAGACCATGAAGGGCATCAACGACGCCAGCCGCAAGATCAGCGACATCATCAGCGTGATCGACGGCATTGCCTTCCAGACCAACATCCTCGCGCTGAACGCCGCGGTGGAAGCCGCCCGCGCGGGCGAACAGGGCCGCGGGTTTGCCGTGGTGGCATCGGAAGTGCGCAGCCTGGCCGGCCGCAGCGCCGAGGCCGCCAAGGAGATCAAGAACCTCATCCAGGCCAGCGTGGACCGTGTGGAGCACGGCACGGCGCTGGTCGACAAGGCGGGCGAGACCATGAGCGAAGTGGTGAGCAGCATCCGCCGCGTCACGGACATCATGGGCGAGATCAGCGCGGCCAGCGGTGAGCAGAGCGCCGGGGTCGCCCAGGTGGGCGAGGCCGTCACCTCCATGGACCAGGCCACGCAACAAAACGCCGCGCTGGTCGAAGAAATGGCCGCAGCCGCCAGCAGCCTGCGCAACCAGGCGCACGACCTGGTGCAGGTGGTGGCGGTGTTCAAGCTCTCTGGCGACCAGACCCGCCCTGCTGCAGCGCCCGCACGTGCGCCCGCCCCCATCCCGCAAAGCCGCCCCGCGCCTGCACGGCCTGTGGCCCTGGCCAAACCCGCCAACCCGGCAAAACCCGCCATCGCCCGGGCCCCATCGTCCACGCCCACGCCCACGCCTGCAGCGCGCAAGCCTGCGGCCCCGGCCCCTGCCCTGGCGCCATCCGCCGCCCCGCGGCCCGATCCGCGCAGCGCGCAAAAGGGCGGCGATGACGACTGGGAATCCTTCTGAGCACCTGGGGCGACGGTCGGATGCGCTGACCGGCGGCACACGCGCCGTGGGCTGAACCTGGCCCGGGCCCGCGCCGCCGGATAATCCCCACCATGCGCTTTTCTCCCCGTGCCATGGGCCTGCTGGCGGCTGTCGTGACGGTCACCATCTGGACGGGCTTCATCGTCATCGCCCGAGCGTCGGCACAGCGCACCCTCACACCCTTCGACATCGCTCTCCTGCGCATCGCGGGCGCCAGCCTGATCCTGCTGCCCTGGGGCTGGTGGATGGTACGGCGGCGCAAAGCCGCTCTGGGCAGCGCAGCACCACCATCGAGCCTCGCGAGCATCTCCCCCCTGCCCCTGCGCACCACGGTACTGCTGGGCACGCTGGGCGGGCTGCTGTACGCCATGCTGGCGTATGCGGGCTTCTTCCACGCACCGGCCACGCATGCGGCGGTGCTCATGCCCGGCAGCCTGCCGCTGTGGACGGCCCTGCTGGCCGCCGTGGTGCTGCGCGACCGCATCACGCCGCAGCGCGCCGCGGGGCTCGCGCTGATCGTGGCAGGCGACCTGCTGGTGGGTGGCAGCAGCCTGCTGGCCGCCTTTGCGGGCGGAGACGTCTGGAAGGGCGACCTGCTGTTCATGTCCGCCGCTGCCTGCTGGGCCGCCTACAGCGTGATGGCGCGGCGCCACGCGGTGGACGCAGTGCAGGCCACCATCGCCATCACCGCCTTTGCCTGCCTGGTGTACGTGCCGTCGTATGCGCTGCTGGTGGGCCTGGGCGCGGTCGCCAGCCGCTTGGCACAGGCGCCGTGGAGCGAGATCCTGTTCCAGCTGGCGTTCCAGGGCGGGGGCTCGGTGGTGATCTCGGGCATTGCCTTCACGCGCATGATCCAGCACTTCGGCCCGGTGCGCTCGACGATGATCACGGCGTTGGTGCCGGGGCTGTCGGCCATCGGCGCGGTGATGTTCCTGGGCGAGCCCCTGCACTGGAACCTGGTGACCGGGCTGCTGCTGGTGACCGGGGGTATCCTGCTGGGGGTGCTGCGCCGGGCCCCGCCAGCGGCGGCGGCCTCACCGGTACCCTCCACTGCTTCCGCACCGGGCCGAACGGCCCCGTAACCCGATTTTTATCCCCTCGCGCGACCGGCCCCAGCTCCATGAATTTGCTTGCTTTCGACACCAGCACCGACGTCATCTCCATCGCCGTGCAGCACGGCGATGCCGTGTGGCTGCACCACGGTCCGGGCGGCCCGCAGGCCTCGGCCACGCTGATCCCTGCCGTTCGCAGCCTGCTGGCGCAGGCGGGCCTGACGTTCGACACGCTGGACGCGCTGGTCTTCAGCCGCGGGCCGGGCTCGTTCACTGGCCTGCGCACGGCGTGTGCCGTGGCCCAGGGGCTGGCCTTTGGCGCACGCGGCGGCCAGGGGATTCCGGTGCTGCCGGTGGACACACTGCTGGCTGTGGCCGAGGAGGCCCGGGCGCAGCACGGCTGCACCCAGGTGGTGGCCGTGCTGGATGCGCGCATGGACGAGGTCTACCACGCCCGCTGCGAGTGGCTGGCCGCCGAAGGCCGCTGGCACGCCGACGCCGACTTCGGCCTGGGCGCGCCCGAAACCGTGCAGGCCCCGCCTGGCTGGACCGTGGCGGGCAACGCCCGGGCCCCCTACGGCGAGCGCCTGGCACCAGGCGCACCGCACGTCGCGGCCCTGCCCACCGCCGCCGCCCTGCTGCGCCTGGCCCCTGCCCTGCTGGCCGCTGGCGGCGCGGTGCCCGCCAGCGATGCCCTGCCGCGCTACATCCGCGATAAAGTGGCAAAAACCACGGCCGAACGCGCTGCAGAGCGCGTGGCGGCCACCCCGACCACCACGCCACCATGAGCGCCCTGCCCACCCCCCCTACATCCGCGCTGGAGGCGCGCTTTGAAAACCTCACGCTCGCGCGGCTGGACGCCGTGCTGGCGGTGGAGGCGCGCGCGTACACCCACCCCTGGACGCGCGGCAATTTCACCGACGCCCTGGCCTCGGGCTACCAGGCCCAGGTGCTGATGGCCGGCGACCACCTGCTGGGCTACTTTGTCGCCATGCTGGGGGTGGACGAAGTGCACCTGCTGAACATCACCGTCGCGCCCGAATACCAGCGCCAGGGCTGGGCGCGCGTGCTGCTCGATGCGCTGGCCCTGTGGTCGCGCGGGCGCGGCGCGCAGTGGCTGTGGCTGGAGGTGCGCACCAGCAACCTGCGCGCCCACGGCATCTATCTGGCCTATGGCTTTCGCCGCGTGGGCGAACGCAAGCGCTACTACCCCGCCTTCGACGGCCAACGCGAAGACGCGGTGGTCATGAGCTTTGCGCTATGAACATGGGCACCTTGCGCCTTTACTTCTTATGAGTCTTCACCTCGATGCGCGCCAGCGCGCCATGCTGCAGGAAATGGGCGTCACCGTGTGGGGCCGGTCCGAAGCGGCCGATACGGCACCCGCGCGCGCAGGGGCTGCGGCAGCCGTGCCTGCACCCGTCGCGCCATCCTCTGAGGCGTCGGCACTGCAGCCGCCAGCCCCGCGGGCCGCGCCTGCAGCCGTTGCACCGCCCTTGGCGGCGCCGACGGCAGCGCCGGTCTCTTCACGTGCGGCTGTAGCTGCACCCGCACCTGCGTCGGCGATGCCCAGCCCGGCGTCTCCGGGCGGCGCAGGCGCCCCGGCGCTGCGGCTGCATGCAGCGCAGGCGCTCTACCCGCAGGCCGACCCCGCCCAGGCCCCCGCCGAGCTGGGCGCGGGCTGGCTCATCGTGACCGAGAGCACCACCCCCACTGACCCGCTGGCAGGCGACGCGGGCAAGCTGCTCGACAACATGCTGCGGGCCATGCAGTTGCACAAGCACCCCCGCGTGTTCATCGCCGCGCTGGAACGCTCTGCCGCCGGCGCCCCCGGCACCGACGCCATCCCTGACGCCCTAGCCGACACGGTGGCCCGGCTGCAGCCCGCCATGGTGCTCGTGCTGGGCCATGTGGCCGCCCGCGCAGCCCTGGGCCGCACCGAGCCCCTGGGCCGTCTGCGCGCCGAGCTGCACCAGCTGGCGGGCTGCCCGGCGGTGGTGTCGTACGACCCGGCCTTTTTGCTGCGCTCGCAGGAGCCCAAGGCGGCGGCCTGGGCAGACCTGTGCCGGGCACTGGCCACCGTGCGGGCCCGCCTGAACGGCTGAGCGTTCCTCCCTGGCCCGCTGGACGCGTCCCCGCCGCCCCTCGGGGTCTCCGTCGTCATCGACCTCCTTGCAGGGACGCGAGCTTTCTGGCGTGGCATTCAAGCGGTCTTGGGGGCCGTCCTTCGGGGGAACTCGGCCGTGCTGCACGGAGTCTTCCCACAGGCGCTGCACAGCGCCTCACACAAAGCGCGCAACGAACGCATTCAGCCCCGCCACGGCCCGGACAGGCACAAGGTCCGGTGCCATAATCCGCCGCTTGTCCATTTCTTACTGATTGACGGAGAAAGCTCCTTGGAAACCTACCCCAGTTGGTAGCTTTCAGCTCCCCGGCCTGCTGCCGTGGGGTCTGAAAGCACCCCATGACCCCCCACCGCCGCAGATGCCACATAACAAGGGAGTGAGCCCATGCTCAACATCTTTTCGCTCGCCAATGGCCGGCTCGTTCAGGAAGAAATCGAATCCCTGGAAGAGCTGACCCGCTTCCAGCCGATCTGGGTGGACCTGGAAGCCCCCACCCTCGAAGAAAAGCGCTGGATCAAGCAGCACTACGGCCTGTCCATCCCCGAGGATGCGATGGACGAGGACATCGAGGAATCCGCCCGCTTCTACGAAGAAGACAACGGCGAGCTGCACATCCGCAGCGACTTCTTGATCGACGACGATGAAGACCCCCGCTCGGTGCGCGTGGCCTTCATCCTGAACCAGCACAACGCCAACCTCAAGAGCCGGGGCGTGCTGTTTTCCATCCACGACGAAGACGTGCCGGTGTTCCGCCTGCTGCGCATGCGCGCACGCCGTGCACCGGGGCTGATCGAAGACGCCAAGGAAGTGCTGCTCAAGCTGTTCGACGCCGACGCCGAATACTCGGCCGACACGCTCGAGAACATCTATGACGAGCTCGAAAAGGTGAGCAAGCAGGTGCTGGCCGGCGACGTGACCGACGCCTTGGCTGGTGAAGTGCTGGGCGCCATCGCGCGCCAGGAAGACTTGAACGGGCGTATCCGCCGCAACGTGATGGACACCCGCCGCGCGGTGAGCTTCATGATGCGCAGCAAGATGCTCAACTCCGACCAGTTCGAAGAGGCCCGCCAGATCCTGCGCGACATCGAGTCGCTGGACAACCACACGGCGTTCCTGTTCGACAAGATCAACTTCTTGATGGACGCCACGGTCGGTTTCATCAACATCAACCAGAACAAGATCATCAAGATCTTCTCGGTGGCCAGCGTGGCCCTGCTGCCGCCGACGCTGATCGCCAGCGTCTACGGCATGAACATGAAGTTCCCTGAGCTGGAGCTGCTGGGGCCGGCGGCCTATCCGTATGTGATCGGGCTCATGCTGGCGAGTGCGCTCGGGCCCATGTGGTACTTCCGCAAACGAGGCTGGTTGAAGTAGCCCCCCTGTGGCGCTGCGCGCCTTCCCCCCTAGGGGGGGACGCCTCCGGTGGACCGGCGAAGGTTCTATGGTTCGAGTCAAGCGCTTGGGGTGATGCGATGAGCATCAAACGGCTTGCCCGATCGCCACACAGCAAAGGCAATGCGCAGCAGCTTGCGCGCCAGCACGACCAGAGCCTCGGTGCTCTTGAGCCCCCGGGCGCGCAACGCCTGGTAGGTCGCCGCAAACGTGACCGTGTGGCACGCCGACATCGCCGCCATGAACATCTGGTGGCGCAGCGCCGGATTCCCTCGCTTGGACAAGTGCCTGCGCCCCCTGCTACGCCCAGAGTCGTGGGCCCGGGGATCCAGCCCGCTGTAGGCCACCAGCGCATCACAGCTGCAAAACGCCACGCGATCGAGCACGGTGACCAGCAACGCGCTCGATTGGGGACCGATGCCCACGATGCTTTGCAGCAACGTGCGAGCGCGGTGCAACTGCTCTTGCTCTTTGATCAACTGCGTAATGCGCCCATCGATGGTGTGCAGCAAGGTGCCAAAGGCGTCCTCCAGCCCCGCGGCCGCCTGCGCGATGCTCGTGCTGCAGCCGCGCAGCGACTGACGCAGCGCGGTGCGCTTGGTCACCGCCGTCCAGCGCTGGCCCAGCAACTGCTCCAGTTCGGCCTGACAGGCGCTGGGGACACGGTGCGGGTGCAGCCGCTCGTGGTGCTCGGCCAGGTAGCGGGCAATGATCCGGGCATCCACCCGGTCGGTCTTGCCGCGCGCGCCCAGGCCCTTGGCGTAGAAGTACACATCGCGGGCGTTGAGCACGAACACCGTCAAACCCATGCCGGCGGCCAGGGTGGCCAGCAGCTGGTGAAAGCGGCCGGTGGACTCCATGGCCAGGAGCGCGCCAGGGGGCAGGGTGTGCAACCACTGCACGATGGCAGTGGACTCGTTAGCGACGGCAAGGCAAGCGTCCTGGCCGTGGGTGGCCACGACCAGCTCAGCCTTGGAGACGTCCACGCCGATGAAACAAAGGGGTACTTGCATGATGAGATTCCTCCAATGAACAATGACGATCGTTGGGGTGGAATCCCGCCACAGGCGTTAGCTTGCTTACAGATCGGCGCTGAGGTGCGGCTCAGTTCCTTATCGACGCTCAGGGGCGGGGTGGGGGCTATCTTTGCCAGTCGGTCAAAGCCGATAGCCGGTACTCAGGCCCTCCACCCCAACACCTCCACCATACAAGCCGGATCCACGGTGGCGCTGGCGTTGAGGGCGGGGGGTGATTGGTGGCGCGCCCTTTGTCAGCGGAGCGCCATTCGCTACGCTCTGGCTGGGGTACCGGCGCTAGGGCACCTTCTGCGGGCGGGCTAACTGTGGTCTTGGGTGAGCTGGGTCGGAGGCTACTGGATGGAGGCGGCGGCGCACCCCTCATGAAAATACTCAGCTTCTAAGCCAAAACACCCTCTACCGCTTTTCTATAAAGCGCCAGTAGCTAGATATTTCATAGCAACTGCAACAACTTGCCGACGATGCCCTCTGCGTACCGGCTCGCCACGGTTTGGATGAACTGGGGGAAGTCGACGTGGGCGGTGTCGTCGGCGCGGTCGGAGATGGTGCGCATGGCGGCGAAGGGCACGTTGTAGTCCAGGCAGACCTGGGCCACGGCGGCGCCTTCCATTTCGACGGCGAGGACCTGGTGGCCGGCGGCGCGCAGGGCGTCGCGCAGGCGCTGCGACTCCTGGGCGCTGGAGACGAAGCGGTCGCCGCTGGCGATCAGGCCCTGGTGCACGCTGCGGACCTCGGATTGCGAAGAAAAATGGCCGCTACCGCCCATCAGGCAATCGCGAGCAGCTATCAAAAGCAGAGCAGACAATGGTGCATCGCACTCCAGCACCGCGCGTGCATAGCCGGGCAGCTCCCAGCGCGGGAACAACGGGGATGCGTCCATGTCGTGCTGCAGGTAGCTCTGCGCCACCACCACGTCGCCCACGTTCACGCCGTCACCCAGGCCGCCCGCCACGCCGGTGAACACGATGCGCGCGACGCCGAAGTGCTCGATGAGCGCCGTGGCCGTGGTGGCCGCCGCCACCTTGCCGATGCCCGAGAGCGCCAGCACGACAGACCGCCCGTGCAGTTCACCGCGCCAGAACGCGCGGCCAGCGTGGGTGATGCGCTGGGGACGCTCGAGCGCGTGGACCAGGCCGGCCTGTTCTTCGGGGAGGGCGCTGAGGATGGCGGTGGTCATGCGGTGTGAGAAATGACAGAAGAACTCAAGAACGATGGACGGACGCCAGTGGCACCCTAGCTGCCCTAGCTGCCCTAGCAGGCAGCACCGCCGGGAGCACGCGCGCCAAGGACGGCCGCTGGGGGCATGGAGACGGGACGATTATCCCGCCGCACAGACCGCCAGGCTGTGGTGGCCGGCAGCGGCCATGGTGGTGACGGGATGCGGCAGCAGCGTGATCGGCGCCCAATCGCGCAGCACATCGGCCGCATGCTCCCCTTGCCCGAGCGCGCCGGACTCGACGCGGCCAAAACCGTGCACCCCGCCCGCTGCGTCCAGCGCGAAGCCATGGCGGTCGCCGAGGAAAAAGTCCACGAACAGGTCGAGGTCCGTTTGGCGGCGCGGCACGCGGGGCGGCTCTCCGACGCTGCCAGGGTACATGTCGCGCAGCCCCACGCCGCAAGCCCAGGTGGAGCCGTCGTCCAGCCGATACACGGCCACGCCATGGCCCACCCAGACGCTGCGCACGGGGCCCGGCAACCCACCCACGGGCACAGGTGCCATCACCCGCCAGGTGTTCTTGCGCAGGGCTTCAAAACCAAGCCCGCTTTCGGTAGAGCCCCAGCCGAACACCCGACCATCGGTCAGAACCGCCAGGGCGGCAAAGCCCAGCGCGTGGATGGAGCGCACCGGCGCCAGCCCGGTGATGGGCGCAGGCACCGGGTCCGTGCGCCGCTTTCCCTGGTCCAACTCGCCTTCGTATCCATTGCCCCAAGACCACACCACACCCTGCGCATCCAGCGCATACACGGCGTCGCCTGTGGGGTGTGCGACTATGGCCAGCACCGGCGGCAAGCCAGCCACCTGCACCGGCGTTGGTGCCGGCTCTGGCAGCGCCAGGCCCTTGGGCACAGGAGTGCCCATGCGCCCGCCAGCGCCCCAGGCCCAGACGGCACCGTTGTCGTCCAGGGCAAAACCGTTGTCACTGCCCATTGCGATTTGGCGCACCGGCGGCAAGCCGGAGAGCAGCCCGGGAGTGCACACGCCCTCCATCACGGGCACAGGCGAGATGTGGACTGGAATGCTGGCCAGGAAGGCCTGCAGCTCCGCGTCGAACGCAGCGTCAGTGCCCTCGTCGGCGCCCCCGTCGGCACCCTCTTCCGCGCTCTCACAGTGCTCTTGTGCCGGTGTGAGGGTCAAGCCCGGCGTGTTGGGCGGGTTGCCTGCGGGGGCGATGCCGGGGTGGCCCCTGTCACGCAGCGCGGTGGGGAGCCAGTGGGCTTTCTCGTCCGCCGGGCGACCGCGGCCCAGCATGCCGCCCGTGTTCCAACCCCAACTCCAGACGCGACACTGCCCATCCAGCGCCAGCACGGCGGATGCGTTGGCGCACACGGACCGCACCTGGGGCACGCCGGGCACGGGCTGGGGCGTCCACTGGTCAGGGCCCGGGCCGCACCCCATCTGCCCGAGATGGTTGGCACCCCAGGCCCACAGCGTGCCGGGCTGCGCCGCGGGGACCGGGACGGTCACTTCTTGTCGCGCAGCTCGCGTCGCAGGATCTTGCCCACGGGGGTCTTGGGCAGCTCGGTGCGGAACTCGATCACGCGGGGCTGCTTGTAGCCGGTGAGCTCGGCGCGGCAGAACTCCTTGACCTGGGCTTCGGTGAGCGTGGGGTCGCGCTTGACGATGACGAGCTTGACGGCTTCGCCGGTCTTCTCGTCGGGCACGCCCACCACCGCGCATTCGAGCACGCCGGGCATCTGCGCGACCACGTCCTCGACCTCGTTGGGGTACACGTTGAAGCCCGAGACCAGCACCATGTCCTTCTTGCGGTCCACGACCTTGAAGTAGCCGCGGGCGTCCATCACGCCGATGTCGCCGGACTTGAAGTAGCCATCCTCGGTCATGACCTTGGCCGTCTCGTCCGGGCGCTGCCAGTAGCCGGCCATCACCTGCGGGCCCTTGATGGCGATCTCGCCGGGCTGGCCGAGCGTGGTGACCTCGCGGCCTTCGTCGTCCAGCAGCTTCATCCAGGTGCCGGGGATGGGCACGCCGATGGTGCCGGTGTACTCGGTGCTGGTGGTCGGGTTGCAGCTGGCCGATGGGCTGGTCTCCGACAGGCCGTAGCCTTCGCAGATGGGGCAGCCGGTCTTCTCCAGCCACAGCTTGGCCACGGCGCCCTGCACGGCCATGCCGCCGCCCACGGACACCTTGAGGTTCTTCCAGTTGACGGTGTTGAAGTCCGGGTGGTTGGCCAGGCCGTTGAACAGCGTGTTCACGGCCGGGAAGCTGTGGAACGTGTGCTTGGACAGCTCCTTGAGCACCGCGGGCAGGTCGCGTGGGTTCGGGATCAGGATGGTCTTGCCGCCCGTGCGCATGCTCAGCATCATGTTCACGGTGAACGCGAAGATGTGGTACAGCGGCAGCGCGCAGATGCTGGTGGGCTGCTCGCCGGCCGGCACCTTTTTCATGACCGGGTCGTTCCAGGCCTCGGACTGCAGCACGTTGGCGATCACGTTGCGCTGCAGCAGCACCGCGCCCTTGCTCACGCCCGTGGTGCCACCGGTGTACTGCAGCAGTGCGATGTCGTCGGGCTTGATGTCGGGCTTCTTCAGCGTGCCGCGCGTGCCCTGGGCCACCGCGTCATTGAAGCGCACGGCACCAGGCAGGTTGTAGGCGGGCACCATCTTCTTGACGTTGCGCACCACGTAGTTGACCAGCGCGCCCTTGAGCAGGCCCAGCTGGTCGCCCATGGCGCACAGCACCACGTGCTTGACGGGGGTGTTGGCAATGCAGTTCTGCAGCGTGGTCGCAAAGTTCTCGATGATGACGATGGCCTTGGAGCCGGAGTCCTTGAGCTGGTGCTCCAGCTCGCGCGGGGTGTACAGCGGGTTCACGTTGACCACCACGAAGCCGGCGCGCAGGATGGCCGCCACGGTGACGGGGTACTGCGGCACGTTGGGCATCATGATGGCCACACGGTCGCCCTTGACCAGGCCCAGGCCCTGCAGGTAGGCCGCAAACGCGCTCGACAGAGAGTCGGTCTGGGCATAGGTCACGTCCTTGCCCATGAAGCTGTAGGCCACGCGGTCGGCGTACTTGGAGAACGCTTCGTCCATGAGCGCCACGAGGGACGGGTATTGCGAGGGGTCGATATCTGCAGGCACGCCTTGCGGATAGGCGGCCAGCCAGGGGCGGTCGGTCATGGTGTCTGTCTCTCCAAACTCTTTTGAAACTGAATGCAATGAAACCCCGGCATTGTCCCTGCCGGTGCGGGTTTCGGGGGTGTGTGGTTTCCCTAGGCGCAAAGGGCTTTGCGGGTCGCCCTGCCGCCAGGGGCGCGGGAAACCGCGCGGGGTCTATTCGATGGCCTTGCCGATGTCCTCGACCACCTTCTTGGCGTCGCCAAAGACCATCATGGTCTTGTCCATGTAGAACAGTTCGTTGTCCAGGCCCGCGTAGCCCGCGGCCATGGAGCGCTTGTTCACGATCACCGTCTTGGCCTTGTAGGCCTCCAGGATGGGCATGCCGTAGATGGGGCTGCCCTTGGTGTGCGCGGCGGGGTTCACCACGTCGTTGGCACCGAGGATGATGGCCACGTCGGCCTGGCCGAACTCGCCGTTGATGTCTTCCATCTCGAACACCTGGTCGTAGGGCACCTCGGCCTCGGCCAGCAGCACGTTCATGTGGCCGGGCATGCGGCCCGCCACGGGGTGGATGGCGTACTTGACGGTGATGCCCTTTTCGGTGAGCTTGGCGGCCAGCTCCTTGACCGCATGCTGGGCGCGCGCCACGGCCAGGCCGTAGCCGGGCACGATGACCACGGTCTCGGCATTGCCCAGCACGAAGGCCGCATCGTCCGAGCTGCCGGTCTTGACGGGCCGCTGCTCCTTGGCGCCCGAAGCGGCGCTTGTCGCCTCGCCGCCGAAGCCGCCCAGGATCACGTTGAAGAACGAGCGGTTCATGGCCTTGCACATGATGTAGCTCAGGATCGCACCCGAGCTGCCCACCAGCGACCCGGCAATGATCAGCATGCTGTTGTTGAGCGAAAAGCCGATGCCCGCCGCGGCCCAGCCCGAGTAGCTGTTGAGCATGGACACCACCACCGGCATGTCGGCCCCGCCGATGGGAATGATGATGAGCACGCCCAGCACGAACGACAGCGCCAGCATGGCGAAGAAGGCCGTCCAGTTCTCGGTGAACATGAACACCAGGCCCAGCCCCACGGTGGCCAGACCCAGCACGAGGTTAAGCATGTGCTGGCCCGCGAACTGCACCGGCGCGCCCTGGAACAGGCGGAACTTGTACTTGCCCGACAGCTTGCCGAACGCGATGACCGAGCCGCTGAACGTGATGGCACCGATGGCCGCGCCCAGGAACAGCTCGAGCCGGTTGCCCGCCGGGATGGGCTGGCCCTTGGCCACGATCTGGAACGCCCAGGGTTCGGCCACGGCCGCGACCGCGATGAACACGGCGGCCAGGCCGATCATGCTGTGCATGAAGGCCACGAGCTCGGGCATCTTGGTCATCTCGACCCGCTGGGCCATGAAGGCGCCTGCAGCGCCGCCCACCACCAGCGCCCCCAGCACGTACACCATGCCCTGGGCCTTGCCGCCCGACAGCTCGACGATGAGCGCAGCGGTGGTCAGGATGGCGATCGCCATGCCCGCCATGCCGAACGCATTGCCGCGGATGGAGGTGGTGGGATGCGAGAGCCCCTTGAGCGCCTGGATGAAGCAGACGCTGGCCACCAGGTACAGCAGCGTGACGAGGTTCATGCTCATGCCTGGCCTCCTTCAGCCTTGGGGGCAGCAACCTTCTTTTCTTTTTTCTTGAACATCTCCAGCATGCGCCGCGTGACGAGGAAGCCCCCGAATACGTTGACCGCCGCCAGCGCCACCGCCAGCACCCCCATGCTCTTGCCCAGCGTGGTCTCGGTGAGCGCGGCGGCCAGCATGGCCCCCACGATCACGATGGCCGAGATGGCGTTCGTCACCGCCATCAGCGGCGTGTGCAACGCGGGCGTCACCGTCCAGACCACGTGGTAGCCCACGTAGATGGCCAGCACGAAGATAATGAGGTTGATGAGGGTGGGCGAGACGGCGTCCATGGAGAGTCCTTCGTTCAGTGCGTTTTCAGGAAGACCAGGGGCCAGAAGACGCTTTCTTCTTGGCAAAGTAAGCATCCACCGCGTCGATGAGCTGCTGCTGTGCAGCGTTGGCGGGCGGCTCGATCTGTGCGGCCGCGCGCATCACGGCCTGCAGTGTCTGCACGTGGTAGTCGGTGAACTTGTCGGCGCTGCGTTCGAACAGCACCGGCAGCTCGCGCACCTCCAGAGCCCGGCTGCGCAGCAGATGCGCGCTGGCCACCCAGAGGTTGGCGGCATCCGATTCACTGAGCTGCAGGTGTTCGCGCAGCAGGGCCTGTACGCCGGCCTTTTGCTGCACCGTGATCGCGCCGGTGGTCTGCACCGTGGCCAGGGCCATCACGGCGACGACGTCCACCGGGTGGTCCAGCGCATACAGCGGCGGCGTCTGCACTTTCTTGCGCCAGGCGCGGCGGTGAAAAAAGGTCAACGGATTGAGCCAGCCCACATCGATGCCGAAGCGGCGCAAGGCCTCCATCGCCATGGTGAACGTGATGACCAGGCCCAGAATCTGCAGAACGACACCCATGTTGAGAACTCCAGTCGGTGGGCGGTGGGAAGGCGGTAAGTGGGGGCTTGCTGCGTGCTCAGTTCGGCACGGCAAAGGGAAACGGCGGCACGGGGAAGAAGCCATCGGCCATGCCGGTGCTCACGCGAGCGGCCTCGGCCACCTTGTGGCTCCATTCCTGGGCCGGGTAGCCCGCGCGCAGGAACTCTTCGTTGTTGCTCGTCTTCGGCCGCAGCAGGCGCTGGTCGACCATCGCGTTGATCTCGACATACGAGCCGCCTTGCGTTGCAAAGCGGTAGTTCAGGTGCGAATACGGCTGCAGCGGCGTGGCCTTGTGCTCAGCCATCCAGCGCACCACACCAGGGTGGTTCTTGTCCATCCAGTCGGCATTGTTGGCCCACCGCTTGAAGCGCAGGCAGTCGATGCGCACGGGGCTGCCCTTGGCGGCGTCTTCCACGGTCATGCCTTGCTGCAGGGGGCAGCTGCCCGTCCAGAGCGTAGCGTCGCGCGGGATGTCCGTGCGGTTGGTCTGCACCAGCATCACGGCCAGCAGCTCACGGTTGGCGCCGCGCAGCGCCACAGCGCGCGTCTGCAGCGGAAACGCGCCGGGCAGCGGGTGCAGCGGGAAGGCCTCGTTCGTGGCGCCCAGGTCTTCCCACGCCACAGACGGCAGCACCACGCGCGTTCGGCCGGCGCTGTACTCGGTGGGGCCCGCGGGTATGGGTGCACAGCCGCTCACGGCCAGCACGCCACAGGCGGCCAGCAGCCAGCCACTGCGGCGGGGCGTGGCGGACAACATCTCTTGCAAATTCTTCAGCAGGCTCATGCGCGCTTTACCGTGCCCTCGTGTGCCATGAGGCAGGCGGCAACAATGTCGTCCTGCAAGTCCATGTGCAGAGCACCTTCCTTGTTGATGATGAGTTTGAGAAAGTCGAGCACGTTGCGCGCATAGAGCGCGGACGCATCGGCGGCGACGAGCGCCGGCAGATTCGTCTCGCCCACCAGCGTGACGCCGTGCTTGACCACTGTCTGGCCCGCTTCGGTGAGCGGGCAGTTGCCGCCCTGGGGGGCGGCCAAATCCACGATGACGGAACCGGCCTTCATCGACCGGACCATGTCTTCGGTCACCAGGACCGGCGCGGCGCGGCCCGGGATCAGCGCGGTGGTGATGACCACATCGGCCTGGGCCACGCGCTTGGCCACTTCGGCCTTCTGGCGGTCGAGCCAGCTTTGCGGCATGGGCCGCGCATAGCCGCCCACACCCTCGGCCGCGTCTTTTTCTTCCTGCGTCTCGTAGGGCACGTCGATGAACTTGGCGCCCAGCGATTCGACCTGTTCCTTCACGCTGGGGCGAACGTCCGATGCCTCGATGACAGCCCCCAACCGCTTGGCGGTGGCGATCGCCTGCAAGCCCGCCACGCCCACGCCCAGGATCACGACACGCGCGGCCTTGACGGTGCCAGCCGCGGTCATGAGCATGGGGAAGAAGCGCTGGTAGCGGTCGGCCGCAATGATCACGGCCTTGTAGCCGGCGATGTTGGCCTGGGAGGACAACACGTCCATGCTTTGCGCCCGGGTGGTGCGCGGTGCGGCCTCCAGGGCGTAGGCGGTGACGCCCGCGCTGGCCAGCCGCTGCAGGCCCGCGGCGTCGAAGGGGTTGAGCATGCCCACCACGGTGGCGCCCGCACGCAGGCGGGGAGCTTCGGCGTCCGAGGGGGTGCGCACCTTGAGCACCAGGTCGGCGCCCCAGGCGCCAGCCGCGTCGGAGATTTCAGCGCCGGCGGCTTCGTAGGCGGCGTCCGTGACGCTGGCGGCCACACCCGCACCCGACTCGATGCGCAGGGTGTGGCCCTGCGCCTTCAGCTTCTTGACCGTCTCGGGCGTCACGGCGACCCGGGTCTCTCCTGCCATCGATTCCGCAGGCACACCAATCAGCATGTCATCTCCTCGGTGAGGGTCAGTGGAATTACTTACTGACCACGAGCTTACATGAAGAATTTCTCATGACTGTCGCCTTTGTCTGATGTAGAGGGAACTCCCCACCCCTGCAAAGGATCGCGTGCCACGCAAGGTGCCGAGTGTGCACGCTAATTCGCGACAGCCTGCCGTTGGCGTCCAGGGAACAGACCGCACAGGCCGTAAAAAAGCCCGGCCGCCTTGTGTGCAACCGGGCTCCCAGGCGGCAGTCAGTACCGCGCGCCGTCGGTCAGTTCACCACCTGCGCCAGCGCGCCGGATGCGTACTGACGGGCCACGTCCTGCAGGCTGTGGCCCTTGATCTTGGGGCCCTGGCCTTCGCAGCCGAACTCGAGGTAGCGCGCCTTGCAGACCTGCTTGGCGGCTTCGCGGGCGGGCTTGAGCCATTCGCGCGCGTCGAACTTGTCGGGGTTCTCGGCCAGGAACTTGCGCACCGCGCCGGTCATGGCCAGGCGGATGTCGGTGTCGATGTTGATCTTGCGCACGCCGAACTTGATGGCTTCCTGGATCTCCTCGACCGGCACGCCGTAGGTTTCCTTCATCTTGCCGCCGTACTGGTTGATGATGGCCAGCAGCTCCGCAGGCACCGACGACGAGCCGTGCATCACCAGGTGGGTGTTGGGAATGCGCTGGTGGATTTCCTTCACGCGGCTGATGGCCAGGATGTCGCCGGTGGGCTTGCGGCTGAACTTGTAGGCGCCGTGGCTGGTGCCGATGGCAATGGCCAGGGCATCGAGCTGCGTGGCCTTGACGAACGTGGCTGCCTCTTCGGGGTCGGTCAGCATCTGGCTGTGGTCGAGCTTCACGTCGGCGCCGATGCCGTCTTCCTCGCCGGCTTCACCGGTTTCGAGGTTGCCCAGGCAACCCAGCTCGCCCTCCACCGTCACGCCCACCTTGTGGGCCATCTCGACGACCTTGCGGGTCACTTCCACGTTGTATTCGAAGGACGAAGGCGTCTTGCCGTCTTCCATCAACGAGCCGTCCATCATCACCGAGCCGAAGCCCAGGTCGATGGCGCCGGAGCAGATCTTGGGCGAGGTGCCGTGGTCCTGGTGCATCACCAGCGGGATGTGCGGAAAGGCCTCGACTGCAGCCTGGATCAGGTGCTTGATGAAGGGCTCGCCGGCGTATTTGCGGGCACCGGCACTGGCCTGCAGGATGACCGGCGCGCCCACTTCGTCGGCGGCGGCCATCACGGCCTGGACCTGCTCCAGGTTGTTGACGTTGAAGGCAGGGATGCCGTAGCTGTGGGCGGCGGCATGGTCGAGCAGTTCGCGCATCGAAACGAGGGGCATGGTCGTGATGTCCGTTCAAGTGGGTGAGAGTTCGCAGTCGGCCTGGTGGGGCCAGACGGGGACCTGGGCGGTGGTAACCGCTTGGTAACTCGCAATTTTAACCGGCGAGCATGACGGCGGCTTCGGGCAAATCCAACCGGTAGCAGGTGGTAAAGGGCGCATGGGCCTCGGCCTTGCCGAAGTGACCGCCATGGATGTCCGCCACACGCCGCAGGATTTCATGGCCCAGGTGCAGGCTGTCCCGCTGCGCCGCTGGTGCTGCGCCGTCACCGTCACTGCGGCTGCGCGCACCGTCATCGCTGATCTGCAGCCAGGCGCCGCCCGCGCCATCGGCCACCCCCAGCTGCACCGCAATGCTGGTGCCCTCGGGCGTGTGCTTGAGCGCGTTTTCCACCAGGTTGCGCAGCGCCATCTCCAGCAGCACCGCGTGGCCGGGCACCACCAGCGACGGAGGGGCCGACAGCGCGATCTCGTCGCCGCGCTGCCAGGCGGCCTGCGCATAGTCGGCGCACACGGCGCGCGCCAGCGCACTCACATCCACCGGGGCCTTCACCTCGTGCAGCTCTGCGCGGCTTGCGCGTGCCAGGGCCAGCAACTGGTTGAGCACGTGGCCGGCCCGGAGGGCATCTTCGCCAATGCGCGCAACCGCCTGCTGCCGCGCCGCATCGTCCAGGTCTCCGCCCAGGGCACTGGCCTGCAGCGCGATGGATGACAGCGGCGTGCGCAGTTCGTGGGCCACCTCGTTGGCCAGGCGCCGCTCGCGCACCATCGCGGCCTGCTGGCGGTCCAGCAGGGTGTTGATGGAAGCCACCACCGATTCGAACTCGCTCCACGCGTGGCGCGACGCCAGGCGCTGCGTGCTGGCCGGGTCAAGCGCCGCCACATCGGCGGACAGCGCATACAGGGGCCGCAAGCCCCGCCACAGCGCAAGGCCGAGTGCCAGCGACACCACGGGCAGCAGCCACAGGCCGGGCTCGATCATCTGCTCGGCGATGTCTTCGGCCAGCTCGTCGCGCTCGCGCAACTCCAGCAGCACCGTGATCCGGCGGGTGCGCGCCGCGTCCCATTGAGAAAAGCTGCGCCACACGGCACCGTCGGGGCCGAGGGTCATGCTGGCAAAACCGTCGTCGCCGCGAAACGATGGCAGCGGCGCCGCGCCCGTGTGGTGCAGCAATCGGCCCTGCGCATCCCATTGCACGACGCTCAGCGACTGCTGGTAGTCGTGCGACTTGAGCCAGGGGGTGGCCGCGCGCGGGGTGATCTGCGGCTCTTCCATGGCCTCGGATGCCCGCAGGTTCAGCAGCAGGGCGGCCACGCTGGCCAGATGCCCGTCGGTCAGCTCGTCGGCCTCGTGCACACCCGTCTGGTAGCCGATCAGCACGAAGCTGGCCCACACCAGCGCCAACGCGCCCAGCGACCACAGCAGCAGCTGGCGGGTCAGCGACGCACGGCGAACGGAGGCCACCGGGCTGGCAGATGCAGATGCAGATGCAGGTGCAGGTGCAGGTGCAGGTGCGTTCGTCATGCGGCGTCCTGGGGCATGAAGTAGCCCACGCCGCGCATGGTCTGGATGCAGGTGCTGCCCAGCTTGCGGCGCAGGTGGTGGATGTGGACCTCCACCGCATTGCTCTCGATGGCCGCGTCCCAGCTGTACAGCCGCTCTTCGATCTGCGGGCGCGACAGCACGCGGCCGCGCGCCTGCAGCAGCACCAGCAGCACCGAGAACTCCCGCGGCGACATCTCCACCGGCTTGCCGTCCCGGCGCACCGAGCGCGCCGCGGGGTCCACCTCGATATCGCCATAGCGGATGGTGGGCGACGCGCGGCCCACGGCCCGGCGCAGCAGTGCACGCAGCCGGGCATCGAGTTCGTCCACGTCGAAAGGCTTGGCCAGGTAATCGTCGGCCCCCAGGTCCAGCCCTGCGATGCGCTCATGCACCTGGTCGCGCGCGGTGACGATCAGCACCGGGGTGGCCGGGTCCGGCAGCACGGCGGGCGCGGAGCTGTCGGCCACCGGGCTCAGGCGCAGGCGCCGCAGCAGCTCGCTGCCGTCGCCGTCCTTCAGGCCCAGGTCCAGCAGCACGGCGTCGAACCGCTCGGCGCGCAAGGCGCTCCACGCGCTGGCCACGCCGTCGCACACGTCCACCGCATAGCCGCGCTGCTGAAGGTTGGTGCGCAGGCCACTGGCAATGCCTGCATCGTCTTCGACCACAAGGATTCGCATGCCGGCATTGTCGCCGGGCTGGCCGGCTTTGCGAGCGGCGTCATTAAGACGGCGTTAAGTGCGGCCGCTTAAGGTCCGCCCATGTTTCGTGCCACGCCCCCTTCCTATTCCGCTTCCCCGTTCTCGTCCTCTTCAGACGCTGCCCGCCACCGCGCCACCTTGTGGTGGACGCTCGGGGCCCTGGCGTGCGTGGTGGCCTGGGACGCAGCCGGGCAGGACCTGCAGGCGGCCCACCTGTTCGGCACGGGCTCCGGCTTTCCGCTGCGCGACCATTGGCTGCTGGTGCAGGTGCTGCACGAAGGCGCACGCTACCTGGCGTGGCTGGTGGCATTGCTGCTGGCGCTGGGCGTGTGGTGGCCCTGGGGCATGCTGCGGCGACTGGACACGGCCGGGCGGCTGCAGATCGCGGCGAGCGCGCTGCTGGCGCTGGCGGTGGTCAGCGTGATGAAGAACCTCAGCACCACCAGCTGCCCGTGGGATCTGGCGGAGTTCGGCGGCGTGGCACGCCATGCCTCGCACTGGGCGCTGGGCACGCTCGACGGCGGCAGCGGACGGTGCTTTCCGGCGGGCCACGCGTCGGCAGGTTTTGCGTTTGTCGGCGGCTACTTTGCGCTGCGGCGCACGGAGCCTGGCGCGGCCCGCTGGTGGCTGGGCGCCGCCATGGCTGCGGGTTTCGTGCTGGGCGCCGCGCAGCAGATGCGGGGCGCCCACTTCATGAGCCACACCCTGTGGACGGGCTGGCTGTGCTGGACCACCGGCTGGATCTGTGACATGGCGGCCACCGCGCTGCGCCAGCGCCTGTCGGCCTGGGTGGGCGGGCCCGTCGGCATCGGGGCGGCGTCTTAGCCGCGGGGTAGCTGCCCGGACTGGGCCGGCTGGACGGTAAGCGCTAGGACAGATGGCTCGCCACCAACCGATCTGCCGCAGGCTTGCAGCCCCCGGCCATCCATCGGCCGTCGGCGGGGATCAACCGGCCACGCAGATCTTCAGCATGTTGGTGCCGCCCGGCGCGCCCATGGGCTCGCCGCAGGTGATCGCGTACACGTCGCCCTTTTGCACGATGTTGCGGCTCTTCAAGTGCCGCTCGGCCTGCTCCAACGCGGTGTCGCGGTCTGCGCTGGTGTCCATGAGCAGCGGGCGCACGTTGCGGTACATGGCCATCTTGCGCTGCGTGGCCACCTTGGGCGTCAGGGCGTAGATCGGGATGTCGATGCTGTGGCGGCTCATCCACAGCGCCGTGGCGCCGCTGTCCGTCATGGCCACGATGGCCTTGGCGCCCAGGTGGTGGGCGGTGAACAGCGCGCCCATGGCGATGGACTGGTCGATGCGGCCGAAGGTCTGGCCCGTGAAGTCGGCGTCGAGCTGGTGGTCTTCGGCCGCTTCAGCGGCAGCGCAGATGGTGGCCATTTCTTCCACGGTTTCGAGCGGGTAACGGCCGGCAGCCGTCTCGGCGCTCAGCATCACGGCGTCGGTGCCGTCCAGCACCGCATTGGCCACGTCGCTCACCTCGGCGCGCGTGGGCACGGGGTTGGTGATCATGCTTTCCATCATCTGCGTGGCGGTGATCACAACCTTGTCCAGCTCGCGCGCCATGCGGATCATTTTCTTTTGCAGCGCAGGCACCGCTGCGTTGCCCACCTCCACCGCCAGGTCGCCACGGGCCACCATGATGCCGTCGCTCACGCGCAGGATGGACTCCAGGTGCGGGATGGCCTCGGCACGCTCGATCTTGGCGATCAGGCCCGGCTTGTGGCGGTACTCGGACGCGGCCACGTTGCACAGCTGGCGCGCCATCTCCATGTCGGTCGCGTTCTTCGGAAAGCTCACGGCCACGTAGTCGGCCTGAAAGCTCATCGCCGTGCGGATGTCCTCCATGTCCTTGGCCGTGAGGGCCGGCGCCGTGAGGCCCCCGCCCTTCTTGTTGATGCCCTTGTTGTTGGACAGCTCGCCGCCCACCTTCACGGTGGTGTGGACTTCTTCGCCGCGCACCGCATCCACCGTGAGGACGATGAGGCCGTCGTTGAGCAGCAGCAGGTCACCCGCTTTCACATCGCGCGGCAGCTCCTTGTAATCGAGGCCCACGCCTTCGATATCGCCCGGCTCGGTGCGCGATGCGTCCAGCACGAACTTGGCGCCGTGCTCGAGCTGCACCTTGCCCTCGGCGAACTTGCCCACGCGGATCTTGGGGCCCTGCAGGTCGGCCATGATGGCGACCTCGCGGCCTGCGCGCTGGGCGGCAGCGCGCACCGTAGCGGCGCGGTCGATGTGGTCTTGCGCCTTGCCATGGCTGAAGTTCAGCCGCACCACGTTCACGCCCGCGCGGATCATGGCCTCCAGCAGTGCCGGGTCGCTCGATGCGGGGCCCAGGGTGGCAACAATCTTGGTGGCGCGGCGGGTACTGGGCATGGTTTTGTCTCTTTCTTTGTGTGGCGGATGTAATCGAATTTCAATTCTCACACGAAGCGGTTACGGGCCGGTTACCTCTCGGAAACCCCTGCTGAGCGGTGCGGAGTTACAGCAACGGTTGCGAGAGCAGATGGGCCAGCACGTGTGCGATGACGGCAGCCTCCAGGCCCTGGCGCGCAAAGAGCCAGCCCGCCACCAGCCCGAACGCCGTGTTGCCCACCAGCACAAAGGCGATGACCGGCACCGTCAGCACGCCCGCCATGGCCTGCGCCGCCGGCAGGTGCCCCAGCGCAAACAGCAGTGCGCTGACCAAAACCGCAACGCCCACCACGCCGCCGCCCGGACGACCCAGGCCGCGCTGCGCGATGCGCCAGCCCAGCCACAGCAGCAGCGTCATCACCCCCCAGCGCACCAGCAGCTCTTCGGTCACACCGCCGTACAGCAGCTTGACCACCAGGGGCATCGCGCTGCCCGGGTCCGACGGTTTCAGCGCTTCCGGCGCCAGCCGCGACAGCGCCCAGAGCCAGGCGGCGCCGGCCACACCGCCCAGCACGCCCGGCAGCCACTGCGCGCGCAGCACCGGGCCCACGGGCTGCCCGGCCAGCCATGCCGATACCGCCGGTGCCGTGAGCCCGACACGCGGCGCCAGCCACACGCCCACGCCCACGGCCAACGCCAGCAGCACCGCGGTCTGCAGCCCGCTGAGCAGCACGATGGCCCACAGCGGCAGCGGAAACATCGCCGCGTTGGCGGCCAGGGGCGGCAGCAGCGCCCACACCACGGCCACTACGCCGGGTAGGCCCAGCAGCCACAGGGCCCCGGCCAGCCGCCACCTGGAGACTTTCGAAGACGGCTCCGGCGGGCTCGCCGGCACGTCGTCGCGCGCGGTGCTGCCGAGCGGTTGCGGGTTCAAGCGCTGTCGCGCATCAGCGCTTCGATCTCGTCGGCCTTCACGGGCACGCCGCGGGTGATCAGCTCGCAGCCCGCGTCATTGACGATCGCATCGTCCTCGATGCGGATGCCGATGTTGTGGAACTGCGCGGGCACCCCGTCGGCCGGGCGCACGTAGATGCCGGGCTCGATGGTGAGCACCATGCCCGGGCGCAGCACGCGGCTCGGGCGGTTGGTGATGGTCTCGCCGGACAGCGGGTCCCTGCGCTCGCTCACCTGGCCCACCTCGCCGGGCTCCACGTAGCTGCCGCAGTCGTGCACGTCCATGCCCAGCCAGTGGCCGGTGCGGTGCATGTAGAACTGGAAGTACGCGCGCGTGTCGATCACGTCCTGCGCGCTGCCCACCTGGTTGCGGTCCAGCAGGCCCAGGTCCAGCATGCCCTGCGCCAGCACGGCCACGGTGGCGTCGTGCGGGTCATTGAAGCGCGCGCCCGCCTTGGTGGCCGCCACGGCCGCGTCCTGGCTGGCCAGCACCAGGTCGTACAGCGCGCGCTGCGGCCCGGTGAAGCGGCCGTTGGCCGGGAAGGTGCGTGTGATGTCGCTGGCGTAGCCGTCGAGCTCGCAACCCGCGTCGATGAGCACCAGCTCGCCGTCGCGCACCGGGGCGGCGTCAGCGCGGTAGTGCAGCACGCAGGCGTTGGCCCCGGCCGCCACGATGGAGCTGTACGCCGGGTACTGCGAGCCCTCGTCGCGGAATGCG
The DNA here is from genome assembly GCF_964253015.1 of Acidovorax sp. LjRoot194. Taxonomy (NCBI): domain Bacteria; kingdom Pseudomonadati; phylum Pseudomonadota; class Betaproteobacteria; order Burkholderiales; family Comamonadaceae; genus Acidovorax; species Acidovorax sp. LjRoot194. The sequence continues at coordinate 5,450,041 of NZ_CAXUQB020000001.1, forward strand.
TGCAGCAGCTCGGCATCCAGGTGGTATTCGCGCACGTCCTGCCCGGCGCGCAGCATGCGGGCCGAGCGCTGCATGGCGCGGATGTGCGCCCGGGCACTGATGTCGCTGGCGCGGCGCATGATGTCCTGCTCGTGCGCATCCTTGATGAGCCGCATCTCGTCGAGCAGCGTGCACACATCGTTCTGCTCGGCCGGGCACAGCGCGCCGTAGCGCACCCGCGCCCGCACCGCGTTCAGCCAGCCCTCCACCCGCGCCGCCAGGCCGGCGTGCGTGGCAAAGGGGTACCACACGCAACTGCGGTTCTCCAGCAGCCGGGGCAGCTTGGCATCGAGCTCGGCGATGGAATGCGCCGCATCCACCCCCAGGCCGCCCGGTGCCGCCGCGGGGCCTAGCCGGTAGCCGTCCCAGATCTCGCGCTCCAGGTCCTTGGGTTGGCAAAACAGCGTGCTGCGGCCGTCCGCCGCCACCACCAGGCAGGCGCCGGGCTCGATGAAACCGGTCAGGTAATAGAAATAGCTGTCGTGCCGGAACAAAAAGTCCGTGTCCCGGTTGCGCGGCCGCTCGGGCGCGGTGGGGATGATGGCGATGCCCCCGGCGCCCAACTGGGCAGCAAGGCGCGCGCGGCGCTGGGCGTAGATGGAATGCGAGGACGTTGAGCTCATCCGCTATTTTTATCGCGAAACCATGGCCGGACGCGGGGCAGTGACATCTGCCGATCCAACAATTCCAAAAATCCCTCCGCACCCCTCCTGTCTGTTGACAAACGAATTCAAATGAATACCATCGCATTCAACACTGCATGAGGTTCACACATGTCCGCCACGCCCACCACCACCATGGAGCCCCTTTCCGCCCGGATACCGAGCGACCTTTACCTGTGGCTGGCCCAGCTGCAGGTCGAGGGCGCCACCACGAACAGCGACAAGCTGCGCGTGCTGCTGGGCCAGCTCAAGCGCCACCACGACGGTGCGCTGGACTATGTCGCCGCGCATGCCTGGGCGCGGGACATCACCGGGCGGCTGCGCGAATCGCTGGTGCGCACCGAAGGCCAGACGGGGCGGCATTCCGATGTGCTCAACGCCATGCTGGACCATGTCACCACCTGCCTGGCGATCATCGTGAGCAACGCCCCCGCCTCCGAGCAGGAGGCCTCCCGGCTGGAAGACCTGCTGGTGCGCCGGGGCTTCGCGCTCAGTGAGATGCTGCTGCGCCAGGCGACCACCAGCCAGGCGAGCGCCTACGATCCGGCCGTCGTGCAGCGGCATGCGGCAGCGACACTGGAGCTGGCCCGCACCATTCACCCCCCTGTTTCAAAAGGAGCTTGAGATGGCAGATTCCCTGAAGACCCGCGTTGGACGCGTGATCACCGGCAGCGTCCACGCGCTGGTGGACCACCTGGAGAACCAGGCCCCCGTGGCCGTGATGGAGCAGTCGCTGCGCGAGGCCGATGCCGTCATCGGCGAGGTCCGCCACGAACTGGGCCTGGCCAGCGCCAACCGGCACCTGGCCCAGCAGCAGCACGCCAACCTCAACGGCCAGCACGGCAAGCTCGGCGAGCAGATCGAGCAGGCCCTGGCCGCAGGCCGCGAGGATCTGGCACGCGCTGCGGTGGCCCGCCAGCTCGACATCGAGGCGCAGATCCCCGTGCTGGAGACCACGCTGGCAGAGCTGGCGCGGCAGGAGAGCGAGCTCACCGGCTACGTGGCCGCGCTGCTGGCCAAGCAGCGCGAAATGGCCGAAGCGCTCGAAGCCTTCCGCAAGAGCCGCGCCAGCGCCGTGCCATCCGCTGCTGCGCAGCCTGGCGGTGCCAACCCGGCGCAGCGCATGGAGGCGGTGGCTGGCGCGTTCGACCGCGTCTACGCCCGCCAGACCGGCCTGTCGGGCACGGACCGCAGCAATACGCTGGACCAGGCCGCCAAGCTCAAGGAGCTCGATGACCTGGTGCGCGACAACAAGATCGCCGAGCGCATGGCACAACTGAGGGCCGTCAAGTCGTGATCGTCGGCCTGTTCACCGCCCCGGAGACCTGGCCCTTCGGCGTGGCCTTTGCGCTCATCGTCGGCATTGCGCTGATCGAGGGCCTGGGCATGCTGATCTCGCTGAGCCCCAGCAACTGGATCGACGACCTGCTGCCCGACGTGCATGGAGAAAGCGGCCTGGACCGGGTGCTGGGCTGGCTGCACCTGGGCAAGGTGCCTTCGCTGGTGCTGATGGTGCTGTTCCTTGCGGGCTACGCCGTGTTCGGCTACAGCCTGCAGAAGGTCGCGCACGGCCTGCTGGGGTTTTACCTGCCGGTGTGGGTCGCAGGCCTTGCGGCCGTGGCCCCGGGTATGGCCACGGTACGCAGCCTGGGCGCGCTCATCGCCCACATCATCCCGCGCGACGAGACCTCGGCCGTGAGCGAGATGTCGCTCATCGGCCGCCCGGGCGTCGTCTCCGCCGGTGCGGCGCGCCGCGGCCTGGCCGCGCAGGCCCGCGTGCGCGACACGCATGGCCGCACCCACTACCTGATGGTGGAGCCCGATGTGGATGACGAGGTCTTCGACGAAGGCGCGCAGATCCTCATCGTGCGCAAGGTGGGCGCCTTCTACCGCTGCATCGCCAACCCGCATCCAGCGCTGATGTAGCCCCGCTGATCACCCAAATCCAACAGACATCCAAAGAGGGAGAACCTAGAAAATGACCAACCTGATCGAAATGGGCACCATCGCAGGCATTGCCCTGCTGGCCCTGCTGACCATCGGCATCGTGTTTTCGCGCCTGTACAAGCGCTCCACCAAAGAGACGGCCTTCGTGCGCACGGGCCTGGGCGGCCAGAAGGTCATCATGGACGGCGGCGCCATCCTGCTGCCGGTGTTTCACGAGCGCGTGCTGGTGAACATGAACACCCTGAAGCTCGAAGTGGTGCGCCGCGCCAAGGAAAGCCTGATCACCAAGGACCGCATGCGCGTGGACGTGACCGCCGCCTTCTTCGTGCGCGTCAAGCAGACCGAAGAGGCCGTGAGCATCGCCGCCCAGACGCTGGGCGCCCGCACCATGAGCCCCGAGGAGCTCAAGGCGCTGGTGGAAGACAAGTTCGTCGACTCGCTGCGCGCCACCGCCGCCACCATGACCATCCAGGAGCTGCAGGACAAGCGCCGCGACTTCGTGCAGGCCGTGCAGAACGCCGTGGCCGAAGACCTGGAGAAGAACGGCCTGGAGCTTGAATCCGTCTCGCTTACCAGCCTGGACCAGACCGAAAAGCAGTTTTTCAACCCCAACAACGCCTTCGACGCCGAGGGCCTGACGCGCCTGACCGAGCAGACCGAGGCACGCCGCAAGCAGCGCAACGACGTGGAGCAGGACACCGAAGTGCAGGTGCGTACCAAGGACCTGGAAGCCACCCGCCAGAAGCTCACCATTGAGAAGGACCAGGAGTTCGCGTCGCTGTCGCAAAAGCGCGAGATCGAGAACTCCCGCGCCGAGCAGGCCGCCCTCATCGCCACGCAACAGGCCGAGCGCAACCGCGAGGCCGAGGCCGCCAAGATCGAAGCCGAGCGCCAGGTGAGCCAAAAGCGCATCGAGGCCGAGCGCGAGATCAAGGCTGCCGAGATCGAAAAGAACCTGGTCATCCAGACCCGCGAGATCGAACTGGAACGCCACACCGAGACCAAGCGCGCCGAGCAGCGCAAGCAGGTGGAAATCGCCCGCCAGGACACGCAGATCGCCATTGCCACCAAGTCGCGCGAGCAATCGGATGCGGACGCCGCCGCCAACCTGGCCCGCGCAGAGGCCGTGAAAGCCGAAGAAGCCGTGAACACCGCGCGCCAGGTGGCCGTGGCCGAGCGTGACAAGAGCATCCAGCTGATCGAGGCGTCGAAAGACGCCGAGCAGAACGCCATTTCCGTTCGCGTGTCCGCGTCGGCCGAAAAGGAAGCGGCGATGGACCGCGCCGAAGCGATCACCATCGAGGCCCGCGCCCGCCAGGCGGCGGCCCTGGCCGAGGCCGAAGGCAAGCGCGCTCTGAACGAAGCGCTCAACACCTTGTCTGCAGCGCAGGTGGACCTGCAGGTGCGCAGCCTGCTGCTGCAGCAACTGCCGCAGATCATCGAGCAGGCCGTGCGCCCCATGGAGAAGATCGACTCGATCCGCATCGTTCAGGTGGGCGGCATGCCCGGCAGCCAAGGCGGCCAGGGCCCAGCGGCAGGCGGCAATGGAGCGCAGGGCACCTTCCCGGAGCAGGTCATGAACTCGGCCCTGCAGTACCAGATCGCCAAGCCCATCGTCGATGCGGTGATGAAGGACGCAGGCTTGTCCAACGAAGGCATCACCGGCATGGCGCAGAGCCTGGCAGGCATGCTGGGCGGACAGCCGACGGCCGAGCGCGCTGCCGCCCGGCCCGCAGAGTAAGCGGCAAGGTCAGAAGCCGCGGACGCTGCCCGCCGCCGACCGAGCAGGCCGGGCGGCCCGCGGCTCATGGCAGACTCGACGCCTCACGATGCGCCGCCGCCCCGGGCGATGGTCTCGAAGGCGCCCTGCTCTGCCACTTTCCCTGCAACCATGCTCAACCTGCTCAATGCCCTGCTGCACCTCATCGTGGCCGTCCTGCTGCCGCTGCTCGGCCTGCTGCTGACCAGTGCGCTGCTGATCTATGCGATGTATGTGCGCTGGGTCGACATCCCGAACAAGTGGCTGCTCACCCGCCGGGGCCTGGTGATCGCCTGCGCGGTGGCGGCAGCCTGCAACCTGCTGCTGATAGCACAGCTCTTCCTGTCGCACAGCGCCAAGCAGGCGCGGCAGGATGGCGCGGTGGTGCGTGCGAGCCGGGAGAAGTTTGTGCTGCCGCAGGACTTTCAGTACGGCGAACTGCTGATCCCTGCGGGCAGCCTCATCAACCGCAACGACCCGTTCGACAAGGGCGCGCCGGGCCGTCCTTTGGCGCTCTACGGGCTGGAGGCCGTGCGGTTCGCGGAACCGGTGCAGGTGGCCTCCGTCTGGGCCAGCGCGCTGCAGGTGGTGCCGATGCGCGTGGAGCTGGCCCAGGACCAGCAGATCGGGCCGCTGTACCGGTACGACAACGCGAGCCAGGCATGGGTGCCCCACAAGCTCATTCCGGCCATGGCGTGCAAGAAGGGCCAACTGGCCCTTTTCCAGGTGCCGCACATCCCCTACGACGTGCAGGCGGAGGTGGGCAAGCCCGCGCCCGACGGCCCGGATGCGCGCTTCATGCCCAGCCAGTGGCTGTTTCGCGGGTGTGAAAATGGCCCTGCCATTGCGGTGCAGCCTGCCTACTCCGGCCCCGCCACGGCCACGCAGTGACCGCGCCTGCGCCGCCGCGTCAGCGGTTGAGCTCTGCCAGCCGCTCGGGCGTGCCCACGTCGGTCCAGCGGCCGGTGTAGATCTCTGCGCTGACACGGCCCTGGTCCATGGCGCGGCGCAGCAGCGGGGCCAGCGGCGCCTGAATGCCGTGCGGGTTGCCGGCCGGAATGTCGCACCAGGGCTCGGCGAACAGCTCTGCACGCAGCAGGGCGATGGTGCTGTAGGTGTAGCGGGGGGCTGGGTCGCCGGGTGCGAGGTTCAACGCCAGCCCCTCTGGCGACAAGCCGAAGTCGCCGCGCGGGTTGTGCGCCGGGTTGGGCACCAGCCACAGGTGGGCCAGGCGGTCGCTGGCGGCAAAAGCCTGCACCGCGGCGCTGTCGAACACGAAGTCGGGCGCAAACACATCGCCCGCCGCCAGCCAGAACACGGGGCCCAGCTGGGGTAGCGCGCGGGCGATGCCGCCGGCGGTTTCAAGCGCCCCGCCAAAGTCCACACCCTCGTGGGAGTATGAAATTGATAGCTGCTCGCGTTTGTCTATCAAGCGGTGGAGGCCAAAAACATCTGCAAACCGCTCGCTGATCTGCGACCCGAGCCAGGCGGTGTTGATGACAGCCCGCTGCACGCCCGCATCCTGCAACGCCTGCAGGTGCCACTCCAGCAGCGGCAGCCCCTGCACCGCGAGCAGCGGCTTGGGGGTGCTGTCGGTCAGCGGGCGCATGCGCTCGCCGCGGCCGGCGGCGAGCAGCAGCGCCGGGACCTGGGTAGGGATGGCAGGGTTCATCGCGCTCATGCCGCCAGCTCCGGCACGGCGCCCCGCTGCAGCGCATGGCGCTGCACCGAAGACGGCTCGAACAAGGCCAGCAGTGCATCCATCAGCGACCGTGCCTTGTCCGAATGGTCGGCGCCGAAATTGCACACGTAGACATCGAGCGTGACGGCGCGCTGCTCGGGCCAGGTGTGCACGCACAGGTGCGACTCCGCTAGCAAAATAGTAGCTGTCACCCCGCCCGGGCCGTGCGCTGTGGCAGGGAATTCATGAAACACCTGGCCCACGGGTTGCAGCCCGGCGTGGCGCACGGCGTCGGCGCAGGCCTGGCCCAGCGCGGCGGCGTCCAGCAGCCACACGGGGGCGCAGCGGCAGTCTCGGAGATCGGCGGTGAGGTGCAGTCCTTGCATGGCCCGCACTGTAGTGCATCGCAGTGCCGGCGCCGCTTCGCCAAGGGTTCGACCCTGCCGGTTCGGGCGCGGGAAAGCAGGGCCGGTAAAATGCCGGGTTTCCCCCTGAAATCCCACCCCTCCCACCCGAACCCGCACACCCCATGGCCCATACCCCGCAGCAATCCCAACAGATGGCAAATGCAATCCGCGCATTGGCCATGGACGCAGTTCAACAAGCCAACTCCGGCCACCCCGGCGCCCCCATGGGCATGGCCGACATGGCGGCGGCACTGTGGGGCCGCCACCTCAAGCACAACCCCGCCAACCCCCAGTGGTTCGACCGCGACCGCTTCGTGCTCTCCAACGGCCACGGCTCGATGCTGCTGTACGCGCTGCTGCACCTCACCGGCTACGACCTGCCGATCGAAGAACTCAAGAACTTCCGCCAGCTGCACAGCAAGACCCCTGGCCACCCCGAAGTGGGCTACACCGCCGGCGTCGAGACCACCACCGGCCCGCTGGGCCAGGGCATCACCAACGCCGTGGGCTTTGCGCTGGCTGAAAAGCTGCTGGCCAGCGAGTTCAACCGCGAAGGCCACGCGGTGGTGGACCACAACACCTACGTGTTCCTGGGCGACGGCTGCCTGATGGAAGGCATCAGCCACGAGGCCGTGTCCCTGGCCGGCGCCTGGAAACTCAACAAGCTGATCGCCCTGTACGACGACAACGGCATCAGCATCGACGGCCAGGTCGCCCCCTGGTTTGCCGACAACACCCCCTTGCGCTTTGTGGCCAGCGGCTGGAACGTGATCGGCCCCATCGACGGCCACGACGCCGACAAGGTGGCCGCCGCGATTGCCGAGGCCAAGAAGCAGACCGAGCGCCCCACCCTCATCGTGTGCAAGACGCACATTGGCAAGGGCAGCCCCAACCGCGCCAACACCGCCAAGGCCCACGGCGAGCCGCTGGGCGCCGAAGAAATCAAGCTCACGCGCGAAGCCTTGGGCTGGAGCAGCGAGCCCTTCGTCGTGCCGCAAGACGTGTACGCCGACTGGGACGGCAAGGCCAACGGCCAGAACGTCGAAGCCGAATGGAACGAGCGCTTTGCCGCGTACACCGCCGCCTTCCCCGAGCTGTCGGCAGAACTGACGCGCCGCATGGAGGGCAACCTGCCCGCCAACTTCGCACAAGTGGCTGTGGACACCGTGGTCGCCGCCCACACCAAGGGCGAAACCGTGGCCAGCCGCAAGGCCAGCCAACTGGCGCTGGAAGCCTTCACCGCGGCCCTGCCCGAGCTGCTGGGCGGCAGCGCCGACCTGACCGGCTCCAACCTCACCAACACCAAGAGCACGCCCAACCTGCGCTTTGACATGCAGGGCAACGTGGTGCAGACCGAAGTCGAAGGCGGCCAAAAAATCGGCGGCCGCCACATCAACTACGGCGTGCGCGAATTCGGCATGGCCGCGATCATGAACGGCATCGCGCTGCACGGCGGCTTCATCCCCTACGGCGGCACGTTCCTGACCTTCAGCGACTACAGCCGCAACGCCATTCGCATGGCTGCGCTGATGAAGCAGCGCGTGATCCACGTGTTCACGCATGACTCCATCGGCCTGGGCGAAGACGGCCCCACCCACCAGTCCATCGAACACGCCGCCAGCCTGCGTCTGATCCCCAACCTCGATGTGTGGCGCCCCGGTGACACGGCCGAAACCGCCGTGGCCTGGAGCGTGGCCCTGTCCAACCGCAACAAGCCCACCGCCCTGCTGCTGTCGCGCCAGAACCTGCCCTACGCCCCCAAGCGCGACCTGGGCGACATCAGCCGCGGCGCGTACGTGCTGTCCGAGCCCGCCGACGTGGGCCTGAACAAGAAGGCCGTGGCTGTGATCATCGCCACCGGCTCCGAAGTGCAGCTGGCCCTGAAGGCCCAGCGCCTGCTGGCCGACAAGAAAGTTGCGGTGCGCGTGGTCTCCATGCCCAGCACGACCACGTTCGACCGCGAAGACGCCAAGTACAAGAGCAGCGTGCTGCCCGCCGGCGTGCCCCGCGTGGCGGTGGAAATGGGCGTGACCGACGGCTGGTGGAAGTACGGCTGCGCCGCCGTGGTCGGTATCGACACTTATGGCGAATCGGCTCCCGCGCCCGTGCTGTTCAAGCACTTCGGCTTTACCGAAGAGAACGTCGCCGACGCCGTACTGGTTGCCATCGGCGCCGCACGGCTCAAGCCCGCCAAGAAGGCACGCTGACCCGTCCAGCCCGCCGCGCGCCCTGCCGCCGGCGGGCGCGTTGCGGCAGATTCCTGATTTTTCGACTTTGCAACCTTGGAGAGATGACAAGCTATGACGATCAAGATTGGTATCAACGGCTTCGGCCGCATCGGCCGCAACGTGCTGCGCTCCGCCGTCCAGAACTTCAGCGACATCGAAGTCGTGGGCATCAACGACCTGCTGGAGCCTGACTACCTGGCGTACATGCTGCAGTACGACTCGGTGCACGGCCGCTTCCAGGGCACCGTGTCGGTCGAGGGCAATACCCTGATCGTCAACGGCAAGAAGATCCGCCTGACGCAAGAGCGCGACCCCGCCAACCTGAAGTGGAACGAAGTCGGCGCCGATGTGGTGATCGAATCCACCGGCCTGTTCCTGGACAAGGTCACCGCGCAAAAGCACATCGATGCCGGCGCCAAGAAGGTCATCCTGTCGGCTCCGTCCAAGGACGACACGCCCATGTTCGTGTTCGGCGTGAACCACGACACCTACGCTGGCCAGGCCATCGTGTCCAACGCATCGTGCACCACCAACTGCCTGGCCCCCGTGGCCAAGGTGCTCAACGACAAGTGGGGCATCAAGCGCGGCCTGATGACGACGGTGCACGCTGCCACCGCCACGCAAAAGACCGTGGACGGCCCGTCCAACAAAGACTGGCGCGGCGGCCGCGGCATTCTGGAAAACATCATCCCTTCGAGCACCGGCGCTGCCAAGGCTGTGGGCGTGGTGATTCCGGCGCTGAACAAGAAACTGACCGGCATGTCCTTCCGCGTGCCCACCTCCGACGTGTCGGTGGTCGACCTGACGGTGGAGCTGGAAAACGCCGCCACGTATGATGAGATCAAGGCCGAGATGAAGGCACAGTCCGAAGGCGCTCTGAAGGGCGTGCTGGGCTATACCGAAGACAAGGTGGTGGCCACCGACTTCCGTGGCGACACCCGCACGTCGATCTTCGACGCGGACGCCGGCATTGCGCTGGATGGCACCTTCGTGAAGATCGTGTCTTGGTACGACAATGAGTGGGGCTACTCGAACAAGTGCCTGGAGATGGTGCGCGTCGTCGCCAAGTGATGATGAAGTGATGGATGATCAGTGGTCCGTCACCAGTGATGGACACAGGATTTAGAAAGAAGCGATAAGTCTGCAACTACCCGTTCAGGCCGGCTGTCCGCAAGGGTCGCCGGCCTTTTTTTTTGACACCCTGCAGCTGCTCGTGCCCCGTAATGAATGACCAAATACCGAACCCACCAGCATGGGTGAAGGGCCTCGTTCTCGCGGGCCTGATCCTCCCGCCGACCGCCCTGCTGGGCCTGTGGATGCTGTTCGAAGTCGGCGATGTCAGGCCCGGATGGCCGCTGTACTACATCGGCGTGCCTCAAAGCATCCGCGATGCCACGCCCACCTTTGCAGAATGCCGCCCAGCGCGCTTTCACTGGAAGGGGCGCGATGGCGAAGGCGTGCCGTATGTCGCCATGGACTACGGCAGCTACATGAATCCCGATGTGGCGTTGCTGAAACACGCTGCCGCCATGGCGCCCCTGGCTTGTAGCGGCGACCGGGCCCAGGTTTCGGGCGCCGGGACTCACTTTCGCCACATGCGCTGCGAGCACGCCGATGTGTGGAGCGCCGACATCAGCGTGGAAGAACGCGGCCCCTGCCGTGAGGTCAAGGTTGGCTTTGTGTTGAACGACTGAGGTCTTCACCCGCGACCGCCTGTTTCACCGGGTCTGCTTCTTCCACCGGCTGGCCTCCTGCTGCCGTTCTGGCCGCTGCAGCAGGCCGGTCTCTCGCAATGTGGACCGTGCTCGTCGGGAACGCAAACTCCACCCCCATGGCCTTGAACTCGCGCATCAGCGCCAGATTGACGGATTGCTGCAAATCCATGTAGAGATTGAAGGCCGGGTCTTGCACGATGTAGACGACTTCATAGTCGAGCGAACTCTCGCCGAACGACTTGAAATGCGCCCGGTCCAGGCGCAGCTCCGGGTGCGCTTCGATGAGCCTGCGCACCACGCCGGGGATGGCCTCGGCCTGCTCAGGGGTGGTGGCGTACGACACGCCGAATTGGAAGACGATGCGCCGCTTCTCCAGCATGCGGTAGTTGCTGATGGTCTGCTTGAGCAGATCGGTGTTGGACATCACGATCTGCTCGCCCTGCAAGCTGCGGATGCGCGTGGTCTTGAGGCCGATGACCTGCACCGTGCCCGACACGTTGCCCACCACGATGAAGTCGCCCACCTCGAAGGGCTTGTCGACCGCGATGGCCAGCGACGCGAACAGATCGCCCAGAATGTTCTGCACCGCAAGCGCCACCGCAATGCCGCCCACGCCCAGGCTGGCGATGAAGGCGGTGATATTGACCCCGACGTTGGACAGGATGGCCAGCAGCACCACGCTCCACAGCAGCGTGCGCAGGCCCCAGGACAGCAGCGTGGCCGAGGCGCTGACCTGCGTCATGCCGCTGGAGCTGTGCCGCTGCACGTAGCGGCCCACGCCAAGGCCGATGGCGCGCATGCCCCACAGCCCCATCTGCAGGGCCACGGCCACGAACCACAGCTGGCTCAACCGCGTTTCCCAGCGCGGGGGCAGGTCCAGGAAGTTGGCCCCCACCAGCACCGCGACCAGCAACACCAGCAGCCGGCTGGTGCCGGCCAGCACGTCGGCTGCTGTGTGCGCGGTGGCGCTACCTGAGCGGCTGGCCCAGCTGCGGGCGCGCCGAGTGAGCAGGTGCAGCACCACCATGATCGCAAAGTAGGTGGTGACGGCTGCGGCCAGTGCCAGCAGCAGGCTCCACAACGGAATGCCGATGACGGTGGTCTCGCGGACCCAGGTCATGAAGGGGAAATCTTGCATGCTCAACGCTGCTCCTTGCATTGGATCGGCACAGGGCCCGCGCTGCACGCGCTGCACCCGGCCGATGTTCACGAAAAGCGAAGAGCGCCCGCTACTGCCAGCGCGACGACCACGCCGCACATGGCGCCAGCGCAGGCTGGCACAGCCGATCTACCGGATGGCCAGCAAGCAAAAACCCAGGCGCAGCCACAAGGTGCTGGCGTGCAGAACAAGCCCGTTTGACAAGCCGCTTCAACAATCTTTGGAGCCTGCTTGCAAGGCTTTGAGCGTGGTCCGCACACGCTTGCGTGTGGGCACGTCGCTGGTCGCCCGCACAGCACCACACTACACACGCTGCACTGCGGGCCCTCGCAGTTGCGCCGGTAACAACCCACCGCTGCGTTCACGCAATACGCCGAGGCACCCCGAGCATCACGGGCCCTTTCGCTGCCAAGTACCTAGCGTGCCACGTTGATGTCCGCAGAGCCGTAGGACTCAGCCGCGCACACCTGCTCCGCCCTCTAATGCAAAGCTGCCAATGCAAGAGCGAATGCAATTGCAAGAGTTCGTAAGACTTCGCCCACAGGAATACAGAGGCAGTACCTACGCCCCCTCCACGGTCCGCCGCCAACAATGCATACACACCAGGGCCACCCCTGGTCTCCGGTGCCAGCACCGCACAACGTGCCCTCGCGGCACAGCCGCTGGCCACCGTCACTACACCACTTTCAGCAGGAGTTCACTACACCATGCACTCGACCGCACTCATCCGAACCACCGCTGCAGCCCTTGCGCTGGGCACCCTGGCGGCATGCTCTTCCACCCCCGCGCCCACCGAGCAGATGGCCGTGACCCGCACCACGGTGAACCGCGTTGCGGCTGCACCCGCAACGGCCGCCAATGCACCGGTCGACCTGCAGCGCGCGCAGGAAAAGCTCATCCAGGCCGAGAAGTCGATGACCCAGGGCGACTACAAGAACGCCCGCCGCCTGGCAGCCGAAGCCGAGGTCGATGCCCGCGTGGCCGAGACCCGTGCCGATGCGGCCCGCAACGCCACCAACCTGGCCCAGGTGCAGGACAGCATCCGTGCGCTGCAGGAAGAAATCAACCGCCGGTCTCCGCGCTGAGCGCTGTCGCACCCTCTGCGCCGCGCCTCACCTACTGACCGCCTGAACGACATTTGAAGGGACATCCCACCATGCGCCAATTGATCCACCGTACCACCGCCCTGTGCTCCAGCCTGATCGCCGTGGGCCTGCTCGCCGCCTGCGCTAGCACCGCCCCCCTGCCCGCCCTGGAACAAGCCCGCTCTGCCGTCACCGCCGCGGCGGGCGACCCTACCGTGAACCAGTACGCCGCTGTGGAGCTCAAGCAAGCCACCGACGCCCTGGCCCGCGCCGACCGTGAATGGGCCGACGACCACGACGAATCGGAAACCAACCACCTGGCATACATCGCCCGCCAGCGCGCCGAGATCGCGACCAACACGGCCCGCGCACGCCAGCTCGATGCCAACATCCAGCAAGCCGGCAGCGAGGCCGACCGCATCCGCCTGCAGGCCCGCACCCAGGAGGCCGACCAGGCCCGCCTGCGCGCCCAGCAGGCCCAGGCCCAGGCCATGAGCGCCGAGCAACGCGCCGCCCAGCAGCAGGCCAACGCCACCGCTGCCATGGCCCAGGCCAACGCCGCCCAGGACCGCGTGCGTGCGCTGGAAGCCCAGTTGCGCGACATGGAAGCGCAGCAAACCGAGCGCGGCCTGCTGGTCACGCTGGGCGACGTGCTGTTCGCCTTCAACAAGGCCGAGCTGTCGCCCCAGGCCGCACCGCGCCTGGAAAAGCTCGCCAACTTCCTCAAGCAGTTCCCGGACCGCAAGCTGCTGATCGAGGGCTATACCGACAGCGTGGGCTCCGACAGCTACAACCAGGACCTGTCCGACCGCCGCGCGCAGGCCGTGCGCGACGCGCTGGTGGTGCGCGGTGTTGACACCAGCCGCATCACCGCCCGCGGCTACGGCAAGGTCTACCCGGTGGCGGACAACGCATCGCCGGAAGGCCGCGCCATGAACCGGCGCGTGGAGATCGTGATTGCGGATGACAAGGGGAATCTGCGCGGCCGTTGAGTCTTGCGATGAACCCACAAAAAGGCCCTGGAGCTTCATTGCTCCAGGGCCTTTTCTTTTCAGTGCAAGTAAACGCAGCCAGTCAATCGAGCGCGAGCCCAGCTTCTATACGCAGGTGAAGTTGAATGAAACGCCCACGCCCAGGTTCATGAGAAGACGCAACGGCTCATTCTTCACGGTGAAGTACGGGTAGGGGCTTTCCGAGAAGCATCCAAGAACGATGTCAGTGCTCGTGGACTGGAGAATGACCTCTCGAAAGTAATCTTGGTGGGGAGCGATGGTGTCCCAAAGCCATTGGACATGCTCATCCAGAGAGGCATCGCCACCCAACGGCGATGCCAGCAGCCACACGTCCTCGGACCACAGTTTCTCCGCTGCCCGTAGTTCGCCCTTGCGAGTCGTACGAGTGGGCAGGATTCCCGTCTTCAATGAAACGATGTCGTGGAGCAGACCAACACCAGCAATCCGCAGCGATGCATCAAAGCTGTAGAAACGAGGCCTGCCTCGATAGGCAGGATTGCCATTGATCTTTTTCTGCCGACGCCGGCCGCGCTCCAAGCGGCGTCGAACCGAAGTAGTGATACGTGCCATCTTTGTTTCTCTCTGATGCTGTCGCATGGGTGGCATCGCTGCATATTGAGATCATGACCACAGGTAGCGCTTCTGCGACTACCCCCCGCGACCCTCAAACGTCTCGGTATCTACCTCACCCGCACTCTGCGCGCTGTACCGCGGCCCCACCACTGTGCGCTCATTGATCAGCGCATCGAGCCGCGCGATCACCGCCGCATCAAGCTGCACGCCAGCAGCACCCACATCGTCCAGCAGGTGCTCCACGCTCGTCGTCCCGGGGATGGGGATGATGTGATCGCCACGGTGCAGCAACCACGCCAGCGCCAGCTGCGCCGGGGTGCAGCCGACCTCGCGCGCGATGTCTCGGTAGCCGCCTAGCAGTTGCAAGTTGGCCGCGTACGCATCGGGTGCAAAACGCGGCATGGCGCGGCGGATGTCCTTGGCGTCGAGGGTGCTGACGTCCGTGAGGTCGCCGCACAGAAAGCCCCGCGCCACGGGGCTGAAGGCGACGAAGGCGGTGCCCAGGTCGCGGCAGGCGTCGAGCACCGCGATCTCGGGGTTGCGGGTCCACAGCGAATACTCGGTCTGCACCGCAGCGATGGGGTGCACGGCGTGCGCGCGGCGCAGGGTGGCGGCGGACACCTCCGACAGGCCGATGCTGCGGATCTTGCCCGCGCGCACCAGGTCGGCCAATGCGCCCACGCTGTCTTCGATGGGCACCTTCTTGTCCCAGCGGTGCAGGTAGTACAGGTCGATCACGTCGGTCTGCAGGCGGCGCAGGCTGTCCTCGCAGGTCTGGCGCAGCGTGGCGGGGCGGCCGTCGATCACGCGCACCAGCTTGCCGTCGCCGGCCACGTCCACGCCCTGCATGCCGCATTTGCTCGCCAGGGTGAAGCGGCTGCGGTGGCTGTTCATCACGCGGCCCACCAGTGTTTCGTTGGCGCCGAAGCCATACAGCGTGGCGGTGTCGAACAGCGTCACGCCGGCATCCAGCGCGGCCAGCAGCACGCGCTCGCCCTGCTCGGCCGACACCGGCGCGCCGTAGGCGTGCGAGAGGTTCATGCAGCCCAGGCCGATGGCCGAGACGGAGAAAGGTCCAAGGTTTCTTTGTTGCATGGCGCAAGCTTAACGCCATGCATCCTCACACCAAGGGTCACCCGGGGCGCTGCGGGTTCACTCCCAGAAGCTGTCGGTAATGCGTGCCTGCACGCGCTGCACGCTGTACTGCGCGATCTGCCGCAGCAGCGCTTCCGGAAGGGGCTGGTCATACGGCAGCACGATGGTGCCTTGGGTGGTCTTCACCGCCTTGAGCTCCGCCTCGAAATGCGCCATGGCAGACGCGGGCGGTGCAAAGCTGGCGTGCGCCTTGTGCGCGGAGAAGCCGTACACAAACCGGGGCTCGATGAAGAACGGCGTGTTCCATTTGATGGCCTCTTGCGCATCGGGCGCGGCATGTTGAAGCAGCGTGTAGAGCGATTGCAATAGAGGCCGGCCCGCGGCAGGCGCCTGGTCGATGTAGTCGGCAATGCTGCGGTAGCGGGGTGCGGGTGCCGTCATGGTGAAAAGCTTTCCAAAAAAATGCTGGGGCGTTGTGCGTTGCAGCCATCGGCAGTTTTTGCACAGACGGACTTCAAGCCTTGGCAGCTGCCGCAGCGGCCCGCCCCTTCCACAGGTCGATCCGCTCGCCCGCCTGCGACGCCGTCAGAAGCTGGGCAAACCGCGCAGCGCGTGTCTCTGGCCGCTTGGCCGACGTCACCCAGTGCAGCATGGACTTGCGGTACCCCGCGGGCGCGGCCTCGAAGAACTGCCAGGCCTTCTTGTGGCGTTTGAACTCGCGCAATTGCGGCGCGGGCAGCTCGGCGGCTGCAGCCTGCTCGTGCGAATAGATGGAGGACTTGTGGGCCTGGCGATGGCTGAAGGCCGCCAGACCTGCAGGCGTCATGCGGCCAGCGGCTTGCAGCTGCTCCATCTTGGCGATGTTGACTGCACTCCAGATGGACGACGGCTTGCGCGGCGTGAAGCGGATGGAATAGGTGAGCTCGTCGATGCGCCGGCGCACACCGTCGATCCAGCCAAAGCACAGCGCCTCGTCCACCGATTCGGACCAGGTCATGCACGGGCGGCCGGTGCCGACCTTGTGAAAACCCACCAGCAGTTCGGCCGACTGCGCGGCATGCGTTTGCAGCCACTGCCGAAAGGCAGCGGGCGTGGCGAAGAAGGTGGGAGCGCAGGGCGGTGAAGCTAGGGCAGCAGGCTTGGGCATGGCGCCACCATTGTTGCCAACATCCACAGGTGTGTACAGCCAGCATGCCGCAGTGTGCGGTGTCGCCAAGGGCGGTGGCGGTGGCGGCCGCCAAGCCAGCGCGCCAAAACCTGCCCAGCGAGTCACCGCCAGCGCTACATTACGCGAGCCCACCGGCACCCCCAAAGTCGGCGAATCCGACCAGGAGAAGCGCAATGTCCTCCGCCATCTACCCCGCCTTGTTCTTCACCGTCGCGATGATGGTCAACACGGGCTACTTTTTGCTCGGCGGCCTGCCGCTGCTCATCCTCAAACACGACGAACCGCTGGATGCCCGCTTCGTGCGCGGCTTCTTCAACGTGTACTACCACGCGGCCTTCTGGGTGGCGCTGGGTGCGGCGGTGAGCTATGCGCTGTGGGGCCGGTTTGTGTTTGCCGTGGGGGCTGCGGTGCTGGCCGCCACCGCCACGATTTTGCGCAAGCGCCTTTTGCCGGCGATGCTGCAAGTGGGCAGCCAGATCGAAGCCGGAGATGCCAGTGCACTGCAGCGGTTTCGGCGGATGCATGCCACGGTGCTGCTGCTCACCTGGTACAGCTCGTGGTCATCGTCTGGGGGCTCATCGTGCTGTCGCAGGCTCTTTCACGCTAGGGTGCCGGGCGGCGCAACAGGCTTGTGGCCGAGCCTACCGCGCCCGGTTGCAGGGGCTTGCGGAACACGCAGTTGCGCTGCTCGACGATGAATCCGCAGTCTTCGTAGATGCCCTGGGCGCCGTGGGCGTTGGTGCTGTCCACGCCCAGCCCGGACTCGTGCATGCCCGCGTCGGCCTGCACCCGGAGGCTGCGCGAGATCAGCGCACGCGCCAGGCCCCGGCGGCGCCAGCGCTCGTCCACGCTGATGAATTCCGTCCAGCCGCGCTGGCGTGCGTTGCCCGCATTCCACGTGGTGTCGATGTACGCGCGCACCTGGCCCGCCACTTCGTTCGTGGCCACATCCCAGGCCACCTGCCACAGGTGCGGCTGGAACACGGGGCTGTCCAGCCAGCGTTCGTAGTCATCGTCGTCCGGCGGCACGGCACCCCAGTGGGACCGGAACGCACGGTGGTGCGCCTCGCGGATGGCGCGGTAGTGGTCGGGCTGCACCGCGCGCACTTCCACGCCGGCAGGCAGCGCGAAGTCGGCGATGTCGTTCAGCGTGGCGCGCACCATGGTGAAGAAGTAGCGCTCGGGCCGGTAGCCGGATTTTTCCAGCAGCGCCGCGCGCGCGGTTTCGCCTTGGGTGACGAAGGCGTGGTGCGCATGCGGGCCGGGGTGGCCCCGGGCCGCGGCCATGGCGCGCTGCCGCGCCTCCAGCCACGCATGCAGTTGCGTGCCGATGCCGCGCCTGCGCCACGGCGGTGCGACCACGGCGAACTGCCCGTACAGCTGCAGCCCGTCGACCTGCTCCCAGTGCCAGGCACGCACATAGCCTGCGATGTTGTCTCCCGCCTGCGCGATCCACACGTCGTGCTGCGGCACGCACGCGGTGAATGCGGCGTAGTCGCGCGCCACGTCGTCCACGGTGCGGAAGAACCGGGTCTCATCGAGCGCAAAGCTGGCGTTGGCGCAGGCGACCATGGCCGGAAAATCCGACGGCCCGGCGAAGGGGCGAAAGGTCACGGGAGGCGATGAACCCATGGGTGGCTGATCCTGGTGTTGCGGTGGCGTGCGTGGGCCGCAGAGGCAGCGGCACGGCGGACCGCCCATTGTGGTCAACCCATGCTGTGCGTCACCTTAAGACGTCGCTACACGTTTTATATATAATTCGTATACGTTTTATATAGAGACCAATCCATGGGTATCGTCAAAATTTCCGACCAGATGCACGAAAACCTGCGGGTCGCAGGCACGGCACTGAGCCGCTCCATCAACGCGCAGGCCGAGCACTGGATGCGGGTGGGCATGCTGACCGAGATGCACCCCGAGCTCGACCACCGCGAGATCTGCCAGCTGCTGGTGCGGGCCGAAATGGCGGGCGGCCTGGACATCGCCATGGCCGTGGACGGCCTGCCGGACAAGCCACGCGCCGTGGCGAACGGGAAACACTGATGGCGCGCAGCGTCCCCATCAAGTCGGCGGACGAGCTGGCCCTGTCGCGGCGCGCCGCGCAGTTGGCCGCCGAGGTGCTGCACATGATCGAGCCCCACGTGGTGCCCGGCGTGAGCACCGAGGAACTGGACCGCATCTGCCACGACCACATCGTGAACGTGCAGGGCGCGGTGCCGGCTAACGTGGGTTACCTGGGGTACCCCAAGACCATCCTCACCTCGGTCAACCAGGTGGTCTGCCACGGCATTCCGTCGCACGACAAGATCCTGAAGAAGGGCGACATCGTCAACATCGACGTGGCGGTGATCAAGGACGGCTGGTACGGCGACACCAGCCGCATGTATTTCGTCGGCGCGCCCAGCACGCTCGCCCGGCGCCTGGTGGAGACGACGTACGAAGCCCTGTGCGCGGGCATCCGGCAGGTGCGGCCCGGCGCCACGCTGGGCGACGTCGGCCACGCGATCCAGACCGTGGCGCAGCGCGAGCGCTTCAGCGTGGTGCGCGAGTACTGCGGGCACGGCATCGGGCAGATTTATCACGACGTGCCCAACGTGCTGCACTACGGCCAGCGCGGCACCGGCCTCACGCTGGAGGCCGGCATGGTCTTCACCATCGAGCCCATGCTCAACGCCGGCGGCCGCGAGACCAAGGAGCTGGCCGACGGCTGGACCGTGGTGACCAAGGACCGCTCGCTGTCTGCACAGTGGGAGCATATGGTGGCGGTGACGCCCGAAGGGTACGAAGTGCTCACGGCCTGGCCGGGCGGCACGGGCAGCTACGCGCCGATCTGAACCATCTGATCGACGGCGCGCCTTGCGTCCAGGCGCTGCGCAGGTGGCGTACGTCGGCCAAAAAAGAGCAGCTATTGATTTGATAGCTGCTTGCGCCCGTCAGATGCGCAGCAGGGGCCTTTTGGGGCATGAATATTGAGCGACGACCGTACCAAGAGCGCAATGACCGGCCGGCGGCTCCGTCATGGTTGTTCTTCAATTCGCCCAACTCGCCCAACTCGCCTTTGCCCGCTCATTCATTCCCGCCCCCCAACTCCTCCACGGCCCTGTGCAAGAAAGCCGCCATCTCCTCCGTGCCTGGTAGCTGCACCTGGTAGCGCGACACAAAGAGCTTGTTGCTCATGTCTGCCAACGCGTACTGCACCAGTTCGGTGTTCTTGCGCGTGCACAGCAATATGCCGATGGGCGCCTGGTCGCCCTCGGTCATGTGGTTGTGCTTGTAGTAGCTGACATAGGCGTTCAGCTGCCCCAGGTTTTCGTGTTTGAAGGCATCGTTCTTCAGCTCGATGAGCACATGGCACTTGAGCACACGGTGATAGAAAACCAGATCCACAAAGAAGTGTTCGCCGCCCATCACCACGCGCTTTTGCCGTGCCTCAAAGCAAAAGCCGTGACCCAGTTCCAGCAAAAAAGCTTGCAGCTTGTCGAGTAGCGCATCCTCAAGCTGGCCTTCGGTCACGGTCTCCTGAGGCTTCAGGCCCAGAAATTCAAAGACGTAGGGATCGCGGATGATTTGCTGAGGATCGGCCCGCTCGGCTTTGGCGTGGGCCCGCTGTGACAGGGTCG
Organism: Acidovorax sp. LjRoot194; assembly: GCF_964253015.1. Taxonomy (NCBI): domain Bacteria; kingdom Pseudomonadati; phylum Pseudomonadota; class Betaproteobacteria; order Burkholderiales; family Comamonadaceae; genus Acidovorax; species Acidovorax sp. LjRoot194. Next base: position 5,470,192 of record NZ_CAXUQB020000001.1, read on the forward strand.
TCTTTTCGGTGGAGAGGCCGCTGCGCTGGTAGTACAGCGTGCTGATCTGGCGCTTGAGTTCGCGCACCGACCAGTTGCCGCGCAATGCCTCGGTTTCGTAGAAGCTGCGTTGCGCCGGGTCTTCCAGGCCTACCAGCTCCTCGATGTGGCTGTACGACAGGCGGGTGAGCAGCTGCAATGGGTCGCCAGCGCCCGCTTCCGTCCCCCAAAGTGGGGACGCTGTCCCCACTTTTACTTGCGCGTCGGCTGTAGGTGGCTGCAACTCGGCGAATTGTGGGGACAGCGCCCCCACAATGCCTGGATAAAGGCGATAGAAGCGCAAATAGCGGTAGAGCTGGCGCCGGTCGCAGTTGCTGACCTTGCCTTGTGTGAGTTGCTCGGCCAGTTTGTGAAGCAGCTTGTCGCCGTAAGTGGCGCGGTCCGCGCCCTGTAGTTCGTAGTGATGGATGTGCGCACCGATCAGCCAGTTGCGAAACGTCAGGCTGATGTTGACGGCACGTGTCGCCTGCGCGGCTCACTGTGCGTGCACATGACGGATGTCGGCCACCAGAGCCGAAAAGCTGCTGGGCGGTGGTTCGCGCTTGCTGAGACTGCGTTTAGATGCCATAGCCCAGTCCCACCCTGCTTTCGCGAATCTCGGCTTGCGCCGGTGGTCTACCAAGCTTGCCGGGACGTTGTTGTCCACGAATGTTCACGCCATGTTCCAAAAGCCGCCTCCGCAGTGCCCATAAAAAAGCCCACCCCGTTGACCGAATCATTCTATTCGGCGGGGTGGGCGATGGGCCCCATGGCGAGAACCGGGCGGCTCTAGCCGTTGAGCTGCTGCTCCAGCCCGTGCAGGACCTCGTAGCACGCCAGCACGCGGCCCACGCTAGAGTTGGGTTCGCGGCCTTCCTGGATTGCGGCGAAGAACTCGCGGTCCTGCAGCTCGATGCCGTTCATCGACACGTCGACATGGCTCACGTCGATCTTCTCGTCCTTGCCGTTGTACAGGTCGTCGTAGCGCGCCAGGTAGGTGGCGGTGTCGCCGATGTAGCGGAAGTACGTGCCCAGCGGGCCGTCGTTGTTGAACGAGAGCGACAGCGTGCAGATGGCGCCGTTCTCTGCCTTGAGCTGGATGCTCATGTCCATCGCAATGCCCAGCACGGGGTGGATGGGGCCTTGGATGGCGTTGGCTTTGACGATGGGGCTGCCTGCCTGGTAGGCGAACAGGTCCACCGTGTGCGCTGCGTGGTGCCACAGCAGATGGTCCGTCCAACTGCGGGCCTGGCCCAGCGCGTTGGTGTTGGTGCGGCGAAAGAAGTAGGTCTGCACATCCATCTGCTGGATGTTGAATTCGCCCGCCTGGACCTTCTGGTGCACGTACTGGTGGCTGGGGTTGAAGCGGCGCGTGTGGCCGCACATGGCCACCAGGCCTTTGTCCTTTTGCGTGGCGACGACTTCCTGCGCGCCCTTCAAGCTATCTGCCAGCGGGATCTCCACCTGCACGTGCTTGCCGGCCTTCAGGCACGCGATGCTCTGCTCGGCATGCATCTGCGTGGGGGTGCACAGGATCACGGCGTCCACTTCCTGGATGGCCAGCGCATCGTTCAGGTCGGTGCTGACGTGCTTGATGCCGTACTTGTCGGCCACTTCCTGGGTCTTGGCCAGGTCGCGGCTGATGAGGGAGATGACTTCGACGCCGTCGATGTTTTTAATGCCGTCCAGATGCTTGATGCCGAAGGCGCCAGCACCGGCGAGCGCGACTTTGATGGTCATGTCGGGTTCCTTGAAGTTATTGGTTCTCGAGGATCAGATGCCCCACCGCCGTATTGCTGGCGGGCACGTGGAAAAAGCGGTGCGCCACCTTGGGCGCGGGGCCGGTACCGGCCACGTCGCTCATGGCGCCACGGGCGATGAGCCACATCACGAGCTCGATGCCTTCGCTGCCGGCTTCGCGCACGTATTCGATGTGCGGCACCTGGGCCAGTTCGGCAGGCTCGGCGATCAGGCGGTCCAGGAACCGGTTGTCCCAGTCCTTGTTGATGAGGCCGGCGCGCGGGCCTTGCAGCTGGTGGCTCATGCCGCCCGTGCCCCAGATCTGCACGTTGAGGTCTTCATCGAACGACTCGATCGCCTTGCGGATGGCCTTGCCGATCTGAAAGCACCGGTTGCCCGAGGGCACGGGGTACTGCACGACATTGACCGCGAACGGGATCACCTTGCAGGGCCACTGCTCGGGCTGGCCGAACATCAGCGACAGGGGCACGGTGAGGCCGTGGTCCACGTCCATGCGGTTGACGATGGTGAGGTCGAAGTCGTCCTGGATGACCGACTGCGCGATGTGCGCGGCCAGCTCGGGGTGGCCGTACACCGTGGGCACGGGGCGCGGGCCCCAGCCCTCGTCGGCAGGCTGGTAGGAAGCTGCGGTGCCGATGGCGAACGTGGGAATCATGTCCAGGCTGAACGCGGTGGCGTGGTCGTTGAAGACCAGGAACACGACGTCGGGCTTGTTCGCCTTCTCCCATGCCTTGGAGAAGTCGTAGCCCTTGAACAGCGGCTGCCAGTAGGGCTCGTCCTGCTTGCCCAGGTCGAGTGCCGCGCCGATGGCGGGCACGTGCGAGGTGTAGACGGATGCGGTGATCTTGGCCATGTCAGTGTCCGGCCGGCTTCTTGCCGGCGGCTCCTTGGGGTTGTCGGTGCGCCTGTGCGTCGCCTTCTTCGCCGATGTAGCGGTTGCCCTCGGCCGAGCGGCCGCCGCCGATCATCATGTTGCGGTATTCCTCTTCCGTCATGCCGGTCATGGAGCCGGCCATCTGCTGGAAGGACCGTCCGTCGGTCGCGCCGATCTTGGCCAGGAAGTAGATGTTGCCGCCGAGCGCAATGCAGCGGTTGAGGTCGCGCGCGAGCACGGCCAGCTTCTGGTCTTCGGTCATGGGCCACTCGTCCAGGTAGCCGCGCTCGTTGGCCAGGAACCGCGCGCGGTTCTCGGCCTTCATGAGCGACATGCAGAACTGGTTCAGGTGGTAGCCCAGGCGCGACTGCTCGGCGTCGAAGATGGTCGTGCCGGGCACGTCCTTGTAGGGTTTGTGCAATGCCATGGTGTGCTCCTTCAGCCCTGGGCCAGTTCGGGCCAGTACAGGCGCGTGGGATTGTCCACCAGCAGCTTCTTTTGCAGCTCGGCCGTGGGCGCGATGTGCGGGATGAAGTCCACCAGCAGGCCGTCGTCGGGCATGTGGTCCTTGAGGTTGGGGTGCGGCCAGTCGGTGCCCCAGAGCACGCGGTCGGGGAACTCCTCGACCACCTTGCGCGCGAACGGCACCACGTCTTGGTAGGCCGCCTGCTCGCCGTTCAGTGCCTTGGGGCCGGCCAACGACAGGCGCTCGGGGCAGCTCACCTTGCTCCACACATTGGGGTGCTGGCGCATGAATTTCAGGAACAGCTCGAACTCGGACCCGTCCACGGGCTTGCTCACGTCGGGGCGGCCCATGTGGTCCACCACCACGGTGGTGGGCAGCTGGGTGAAGAAGTCCCACAGCTCGGGCAGGTCCACCGCCTCGAAGTAGATCACCACGTGCCATCCGAGCTTGTGGATGCGGCCTGCAATCTCCATCAGCTCGTCCTTGGGCGTGAAGTCCACCAGCCGCTTGACGAAGTTGAAGCGCACGCCGCGCACACCGGCGTCGTGCAATTCCTGCAGCTCGGCATCGGAGATGCTGCGCTTGACCGTGGCCACGCCCTTGGCCTTGCCGTGGCTGGCCTTGAGCGCATCGACCATGGCGCGGTTGTCCGCGCCGTGGCAGGTGGCCTGCACCACCACGTTCTTGTCGAAGCCCAGGTGGTCGCGCAGCGCGAACAACTGCGCCTTGGAGGCGTCGCACGGGGTGTACTTGCGCTCGGGGGCGTAAGGAAACTCCGCGCCGGGGCCGAACACGTGGCAGTGCGCATCCACCGCGCCTGGGGGCAACTGGAACCTTGGCTTGGTCGGGCCGGTGTACCAGTCGAGCCAGCCTGCGGTCTTCTCGAAAGGGCCGGAAGTGGGTTTGCTCATGATGGTGAAACTTTCACAAAGGTGGATGCCATCAGTCCAGCGAGACGTTGGCCTTTTTGATCACGTCGCCAAAGCGCTGGCTCTCGTCCTTCACGAACTGCGCGAACTGGGGGCGCGTGGTGGGGAACGACTCGTAGCCGAAGGTCTTGAACTTCTCGGCCACATCGGGGCCGGTCAGGGCCTGTTCGATGTCGCGCTTGATCTTGTCGGTGACGGCGGCAGGCAGACCGGGAGGCACGGCGATGGCGTTCCAGCCGGTCACGGTGAAGTCCTTGGGGCCGCCCGCTTCGGCCACGGTAGGCACGTCGGGGAACTCGACCGAGCGCTGGGGGCCGGCAAACGCCAGCAGGCGCAGCTTGCCCGCGCGGTACAGCGGGCCGGCGGTGGCGGCGCTGCCCAGCGCGAAGTCGATGTCGCCGGTGGCGACCGAGGTGTACAGCTGCGTGGTCTCCTTGAAGATCACGTGCTCCATCTGCGTGCCGGTGGCGGACTCGAACAGCTCCGAGCCCAGGTGCACCGGGTTGCCCACGGACCACGAGCCGTAGTTGAGCTTGCCCGGGCGTGCCTTGGCGTCGGCCACGATGTCGCCCACGGTCTTGTACTTGCTGGCCGTGCCCACGGTGAAGAAGAAGTGGGTCTTGAACAGCGGCAGCAGCGTGTCGAAGTCCTTGGCCACGTCGTAGGGCAGTTTCTTGAACAGGCTGGGGTAGGCGGCCAGGTGCACGTTGTCCAGCACGATCAGATCATGCCCGTCCTTGGCGCCGCGCTTGAAGGCGTCGATGGCGATGAAGCCATTGCCGCCCGGGCGGTTTTCGACCACCACGGGCTGGTTCCAGATGCGGCCGAGCTTCTCGGCCACGATGCGCGCCACGCCGTCCGGGCCACCGCCCACGGGGAAGGGCGTGATGATGCGCACGGGCTTGGTGGGGAAGGTCTGTTGGGCGTGTGCACCATGGGATGCGAGGCCCAGGGTGGCAGCCAGGCCGAGCGAGGCCACGGACGCGAGGCCGATGCGGCGACGCAGGGGAGAGACGGTGCGGAGGGTCATGGGATGCAATGCAGGTGGAATGCTATAAATAAGATAGCTGCTTGCGCTTGATAGACAAGCGGTAGCGACCAAAAATGGCGTGATTCAGGGCTCAGTCGATGTGTCAGTCGATGTACTTGAGGCCCGCCTTCTCCAGGCCGGGGCGCATGTTGTACATGTCGAGGCCCAGCACGCCGCTCGCCAGCTTGGCGCGCTTCTCGCCTTCGAAGCTCTCGCGCTTTCGCGCGGCGGCCAGCGTCTCGACCGCACGCGCGGCGGGCACGCAGACCACGCCGTCGTCATCGGCCACGATCACGTCGCCCGGCGTGACGAGCGCACCGGCGCACACCACGGGAATGTTCACCGAACCCAGCGTGGCCTTGATCGTGCCCTTGCTGCTGATGGCGCGACTCCACACGGGGAAGCTCATCTCCTGCAGCGTCTTCACGTCGCGCACGCCGGCATCGATGATGAGCGCGCGCGCACCGCGCGACTGGAACGACGTGGCGAGCAGGTCGCCGAAGTAGCCGTCGGTGCACTCGGACGTGACCCCTGCCACCACCACGTCGCCGGGCTGGATCTGCTCGGCCGCGACGTGCAGCATCCAGTTGTCGCCCGGCTGCAGCAGCACGGTCACTGCCGTGCCGCTGATCTGCTGGCCGCCATAGATGGGGCGCATGTACGGCTTGAGCAGGCCGACGCGGCCCATGGCCTCGTGCACGGTGGCCGAGCCCAGGGCAGCCAGACCGTCGGCGGCCGCGCGGTCGGCGCGGGTGATGTTGCGGTAGACAACGCCTAGTTCGTACATGGTGGTCTCTCTTCGTTTGTGTGGGTGGTGTTGGAACTTTGAGCGCACGGCGTTCGATCACCCTCCACCGTTCGGGCTGAGCTTGTCGAAGCCTCAGCGCGGCGCTTCGACAGGCTCAGCGTGAACGGGCGGGGTGGGGGTTGATCTCAACCGACTGCGAGATCAAAGCCCCTTGGCCTTCAGGCGCGCATCCAGGCGCGGGAACACGCGGCGCACATTGCCTTCGTAGACCTGGTGCTTGTCGTCCGCGCTCAGGATCTTGCTGGCCTCGATGTAGCGCTTGGTGTCGTCGTAGTAGTTGCCGGTGGTGGGGTCGATGCCGCGCACCGCGCCGATCATCTCGCTGGCGAACAGCACGTTCTTCACCGGGATCACCGTGTTCAGCAAATCGATGCCGGGCTGGTGGTAGACGCAGGTGTCGAAGAACACGTTGTTCATCAGGTGGTCGTCCAGCAGCGGCTTCTTCATCTCCTGCGCCAGGCCGCGGAACCGGCCCCAGTGGTAAGGCACTGCGCCGCCGCCGTGCGGGATCAAGAACCTGAGCGTGGGGAAGTCCTTGAACAAATCGCCCTGGATCAGCTGCATGAAGGCCGTGGTGTCGGCGTTCAGGTAGTGCGCGCCCGTGGTGTGAAAGCACGCGTTGCAGCTGGTGCTCACATGGATCATGGCGGGCAGGTCGTACTCCACCATCTTCTCGTAGATGGGGTACCAGTGCTTGTCGGTCAGCGGTGGGCTGGTCCAGTGGCCGCCCGAGGGGTCGGGGTTCAGGTTGATGCCCACGGCGCCGTATTCATGCACGCACTTTTCCAGCTCGGGGATGCAGGTGGCGGGGTCCACGCCGGGGCTTTGCGGCAGCATGGCCACGGGCACGAAATGGTCGGGGAACAGCGTGGAGACGCGATAGCACAGCTCATTGCAGATGGCGGCCCAGGTGCTGGACACCTCGAAGTCGCCGATGTGGTGGGCCATGAAGCTCGCGCGCGGGCTGAACAGCGTGATGTCGCTGCCGCGCTCTTTCATCAGCTTGAGCTGGTTGGTCTCGATGGACTCGCGCAGTTCGTCGTCGCTGATGGTCAGGTCTGCCACCTTGGGCATCTGGGCGGGGTCCTTGATGCCGGCGATCTGCGCGTTGCGCCAGTTCTCCAGCGCCTTGGGGGCCGTGGTGTAGTGGCCGTGGCAGTCGATGATGAGGCTCATGGGGTGGTGCTCCTGAAAGATGTTCTTGTCGAAGTGCTTGTGCTGTGGCGCAGGCCGGTCACGCGGGGCTCATGCCCTGCCTATGCTTGGCGTCCGCGGCTTGCGGCGACGCCATGTAGGCCAGCAGTTCGCGGGCGGCATCGGCCTGCTGCGACAACGCGCCGATGCCGGCGGAGAACGTGGTCGTGATCTGGATGGCGGGCGGCAGCGGCCCGACGATGGCGATGCCCTGCACGTGCAGCAGCTCGCTCAATTGCTGAAAACCCAGCTCCACCTCGCCCTTGGCCACCAGCGAGCCCACGGGCACGCCGGGCGGTGCCTGCACCATGCGGCCGGCGATCTCGCCGGCAATGCCCCAGCGCTCGAACAGTTTTGCCAGTGCCACGCCGCTCGGGCCGGTGGAATAGCTGATGCTGCGCGCCGCCAGCACGGCCTGGCGCACGGCGTCTTCGGAGCCGATGTCGGGCTGCGGCGCACCGGCAGGCACGGCCACCGCCACGCCCGAATGCACCAGGTCCACCACGCTGCCGGGCACGATGCAGCCCGCGGACAGCAGCTTGGCGATGCCGTCGGCAGCCAGCACCACCACGTCGAAGGCCTCGCCGGCCAACACGCGCTTGGCGGCGTCCACGCCGCCCACGGCCTCGATGCTGGCGCGGTGGCCCGTGGCCTGCTCGTAGCCCGAAGTCAGCTCGGCCAACACCTGGCGGGTGGCCATGGACGAGATTCCGCGAAGGTGTTGGGGCATGGTGGCGTGAATGTGGAGGGCAGGCAAAAGGGCCAGGGCGCCTTGCCCGCACGGGGCCTTGGAGCGCTGTCTAGGCCGGATTCTGGGCGAAGCCGAGCTATACAAAAAGTAGCTGCACCGTCTAGCAGGTATATCATTTACCGATAGGAAACATTTTTTGCCGAACACCGCTTCGCGCCTCCCCGATGGACCTCAAGCAGCTGGAATACTTTGTGCGCGTGGCCGAGCTGGGCAGCTTCACCCGCGCGGCCGCGGCGCTGGACGTGGCGCAGTCGGCGCTGAGCCGCCAGATCCGCCTGCTGGAGGTGGAGTTGCGCCAGAACCTGCTGGTGCGCAACGGCCGCGGCGCCACGCCCACCGAAGCGGGCAAGCTGCTGGTGGAGCACGGGCGCGGCATCCTGCACCAGATGGCGCGGGCGCGGGAGGACATGGACCGCATGCGCGGCGGGCTGTCGGGCCGCGTGGCCATCGGCCTGCCCAACAGCGTGGCGCGGGTGATGACGGTGCCGCTGACCCGCGCCTTCCGCCAGGAGCTGCCCGAGGCGCGCCTGTCCATCAGCGAGGGGCTGTCCGGCGCGATTCTGGAAGGCCTGGTCAGCGGGCGCCTGGACATCGTGGTGCTCTACAACGCCCAGCCATCGCGCGACATCGATGTGTCGCACCTCATCGACGAAGACCTGGTGCTGGTGCGCGTGCGCCCGCCCGGCCTGGCCGAAGACCCGCCGCCCGGCCCCATCCCGCTGGCCGAGGTGGCGCGGCTGCCGCTGATCATCCCGTCGCGGCCCAACGCGATCCGCATGCATGTGGAATCGGAGATGGCCAACATCGGCTGCCGCCCCGAGGTGGCGCTGGAGATCGACGGCGTCTCCGCCATCCTGGACCTGGTGGCCGACGGCGCGGGCTGCGCCATCCTCTCGCGCAACGCGCTGCTCAACTCGCCCCGGCCTTCGGCCTACACGGCCCAGGTCATCGGCACGCCGGGCAAGCCGCCGCTGCGCATCGCGCTGTCGCTGGCGACCAGCCTGCAGCGGCCGGCCACGCAGGTGCAGAAAGCGGCGCTGGAGCTGATCGAGCGCACGGTGCCGCTGGTGTTCGAGCACACGTGAGCGTCGCCGACAAACTCAACCGTTCACGCTGAGCTCGTCGAAGCGCAGCACCTGGCTTCGACAAGCTCAGCCCGAACGGAAAAGGGGGTGCGGCAAGGGGAGGCAAGCCAGCCCGACCGGTATCGGGCCGGCTGATCGAACGCGAACCCCGCCTACTGCCGCGCGATCTTGGCCCGCGTGATCACATCGCCCCAGCGCCGCACATCGGCCGCCAGGTGTTCGGCGGCCTGCGCGGGCGTGCTGCCCTGGGCCTGCAGGTTCAGCTCCAGCAGGCGCTTTTTCACGTCGGGCTGGGCCAGGGCCGATTGCACCTCGCGCGACAGGCGCTCCACCACGGCGGGCGGGGTGCGCGCGGGCACGGCCAGGCCGTTCCAGGACGTGACGTTGAAGCCGGCCAGGGGGCCGCCGCTCTCGCGCACCGTGGGCACGTCGGGCAGCTGCGGCGCGCGCTGGGCGCCCAGCACCGCCAGCGGGCGCAGGGCCCTGGAGCCGATCTGCGGCATCAGCCCGCCGAGGATGTCCACCATGGCATCGATCTCGCCGCCGCGCAGTGCGGTGATGACCGGCGGCGTGCCGTTGAAGGGCACCACCTGGGCGTCGATGCCGGCGGTCACCTTGAAGAGTTCGGCCGCCAGGTTCTGCGTGGTGCCGATCTGCGGCGTGCCGATGTTGAGCTTGCCCGGGTTCGCGCGGCCATAGGCCAGCAGCTCTGCCAGGGTGCCGAAGCGCCCGCCTTCGCGCACGACGATGGCTAGGTCGAACGTGGCCAGCAGCGACACCGGCACGAAGTCCTTCAGGGTGTCGAAAGGCAGCGTGTGGAACAGCGCGGCGCTCACCGCCGTGCCGCTGCTGATGAGCAGCAGCGTGTGCCCGTCGGGCTCGGCGCGTGCGACCTGCTCGCCGGCCACCACGCCGCCCGCGCTGGGCTTGTTCTCGATCACCACGCTTTGCCCCAGCGGGCCCGCGATCTTCTGGCCCACCGTGCGCGCAGTGATGTCGGCCGCGCCGCCCGCCGCATTGGGCACCACGATGCGGATCGGGCGCGAGGGGAACGCGGGCTGCGCGTGGGCGGCGGCTGCGCCCCAGGCTGCGGCCAGGGCCAGGAGGGTTCTGCGGTGGATGGTGAGGTTCATGCGCATGCCTTGGCCCCTGTCAGCGCGACACGCCCAGCAGGCGGTCCAGCAGCGCGGGCTGCGCGCTCAGCTCTGCCGCTGTGCCCGCATGCACCACCGTGCCCCGGTCCAGCACGGCGGCCTGGTCCGAGATGGCCAGGATGGCCTGCGGGTGCTGCTCCACGATGATGGCCGACAGGCCTTCTTCGCGCGTGATGCGGCGGATGGCGCGCAGCAGCTCTTCCACGATGATGGGCGCCAGGCCTTCGAGCGGCTCGTCCAGCAGCAAGAGGCGCGGGTTGAGCACCAGCGCGCGGCCCACGGCCAGCATCTGCTGCTCGCCGCCCGACAGCTGCGTGCCCAGGTTGGTCTTGCGCTCTGCCAGCCGCGGGAACATCTCGTACACCCGCTCGGGCGTCCACGGGCGCGCGGTGGAGCCCTTGCGCCCGGGGCGCGCCACGGCGGTCAGGTTCTCGTGCACGGTGAGCGACTTGAAGATGTTGCGCTCCTGCGGCACCCAGCCAATGCCCGCGGCGGCGCGCTCGTGCGATGGCAGCTTGTGCAGCGCCGCACCGCCGAGCATCACCGTGCCGCCGTGCTGGCGCGTGGCGCCAGCCAGGGTGTTGATGAGCGTGGTCTTGCCCGTGCCGTTGCGGCCCAGCAGCGCCAGCGTGTCGCCTTCGGCCAGCGACAGGGAGATGCCTTGCAGCACCACGGCTTCGCCGTAGCCCGCGCTAAGGCCTTCGATACGCAGCAGTTCGTTCTTAGACATGAAGACCTCCCGCCCCCACGCTCCCCGCTGCGCGTGGTTCGCTGCCCCCCAAGGGGGCCCTCGCGCCTTGGGGCGGCCCGGCGTCGCTCGATCCCTCCCCATGCCCCAGATACACCGCCTTCACCTGCGGGTCGTTGGCAATCGTGTCCGGGTCACCCTCGGTCAGCACCGTGCCGTTGACCAGCACCGTCATGCGGTTGGCAAAGCTGAAAACCAGGTCCATGTCGTGTTCGATCAACAGCACCGAGACATCGGCGGGCAGTGCCGCCACGGTTTGCAAAAGTTCTTCGCGCTCGCCCGCGGGCACGCCGGCCACGGGCTCGTCGAGCAGCAGCACGCGCGGCTCGCAGGCCAGCGCGATGGCGATCTCCAGCAGGCGGCGCTTGCCGTAGGCCAGCACCCGCGTTTCCTCGGCCATCACCGAGGTCAGGTGGAACTGCTCGAGCAGCTGCTCGCAGCGCTCGGTGACGGCGCGGCGCGCGCCCAGCGGCTGCCACCACTTGCCGCCCAGGCCCTGGTGCTGCGACACGGTGAGCGCCAGGGTCTCCAGCGGCGTGAGGCTGTCGAACAGCTGGTTGATCTGGAACGTGCGCACCATGCCGCGCGCCACACGCTGGTGCGGCGCCAGGCGCGAGATGTCCTGGCCTTCGAGCACGATGGCGCCTTCGGTGGGCTCCAGCACGCCGGTCAGCAGGTTGATCAGCGTGGTCTTGCCCGCACCGTTGGGGCCGATGAGCGCGTGGCGTGCGCCCTTTTTCAAGTCCAGCGTGACGTTGTTGGTGGCGGTGATACCGCCGAAGCGCTTGACCAGGCCCTGCGCCGACAGCACGGTGGTGGAGGTTGTCGTGTTCATATCAATGGCCTCCCGCGCTGGAGCTGGCACCGGGCTTGCGCCCGGCCCCGAACCAGGTCCAGGGGCGGAACAGGCGGTCGCGCCCGACCAGCACCAGCACCACGAGGAACAGGCCGATCCAGAACGTCCAGTACTGCGGCGTGACGGACGAGATCACGTCCTGCAGCAGCTTGAAGCCCACGGCGCCCAGGATGCCGCCGTAGAGCCAGCCGACGCCGCCGATCACCAAGATCAGCATCACGTCCGCCGAGCGGTGGAACTCGAACAGGTCGAGCGATGCAAAGCCCGTGGTCTGCGTGAGCAGCGCGCCCGCAGCGCCTGCCAGCGCGGCCGCCAGCGTGTACACCTGCGCCAGCTTGGCCGTGACGGGGATGCCGATGGCCATGGCGCGCAGCCGGTTGTCGCGGATGGCCTTGAGCGTGGCGCCGAACGGCGACTGCACGATGCGCCGCGCTATGAGGAAGAACACCAGCAGCACCGTGAGCGAATACCACGCCGCCGTGCGGCCGTACAGGTCGAACTCGAATTGGCCGAGCACTGGGCCCATCACCACGCCCTGCAGGCCGTCGGCGCCGCCCGTCAGCCAATCGAGCTTGTTGGCCAGCTCCAGCATGATCAGGCCCACGCCCAGCGTGACCATGAGCCGCGTGAGGTCGGTGCCGCGCATGATGGTGAACGAGGCCACCGCCCCCAGCACTGTGGCGGCTGCGATGCCCACGGCCAGGCCCACCAGCGGGTCGGGCATCACATGCTTGGCGAACAGCGCCGCCGCATAGCCGCCCATGCCGAAGAAGGCCGCGTGGCCCAGCGACACGATGCCGGTGTAGCCCAGGATCAGGTCCAGCGAGATGGCGAACAGCGCGACGATGGCGATCTCGTTGATGATGAGCGCGTGGCTGGGCAGGGCCAGCGGCGCGACGAAGGCCAGGATCCAGAAGATGGGTTCCCACCAGCGAAAGCGCCGGGCCTTCAAGAGGATGGAGGTCTGAGCGTTCATCTCATTTCCCTCCTTTGCGAACGAAGAGGCCTTGCGGGCGCCAGATGAGGATCACGATCATGAGGCTGTACACGATGAAGGCGCCCAGCTTGGGGATGTAGTACTTGCCCGCCACGTCGGCAATGCCCAGCAGCAGCGCGGCCAGCAGCGGGCCGGTGATGGACGAGGTGCCGCCCACTGCCACGACGATCAGGAAATAGATCATGAACTTGAGCGGGAAGCTCGGGTCCAGGCCCAGCACCTCGGCCCCCAGCGCACCGCCCAGCCCCGCCAGGCCCGAGCCGAACGCGAAGGTGGACAGGAACACGATGTTCACGTTGATGCCCATGCCCGCGGCCACGCGCTGGTCGTCCACCGACGCGCGCAGACGGCTGCCGAAGCGCGTCTTGGTCAGCACGTACTGCAGAGCCACCGTGAGCGCCGCGCACACCGCGATGATGAACAGCCGGTAGTGCCCCATGCCCAGCATGAAGGCGCCGCTGCCGATCTCGGTGCGGCCCTTGAGCCATTCGGGCAACTGCATGATCTGCTGCGTGGAGCCCACGAAGTAGTCCACGCTGGCCACGGCCATGAACACCAGGCCGATGGAGAACAGCACCTGGTCCAGGTGCGCCTTGTTGTACAGCGGCCGGTACAGCGTGCGCTCCAGCACCGCCCCCAACAGCGCCGTGCCCACGAACGCGATGGGCAGGCACACCAGAAACGGCACACCCAGCCGCTGCATCAGCAGCACCGTGATGTACCCGCCCGCCATGGCAAAGGCCCCGTGTGCCAGGTTGATGAAGTTCATCAACCCCATGGTCACGGCCAGGCCCACTGCCAGGATGAACAGCAGCATGCCGTAGGCAACGCCGTCGAAAAGAATGGTCAGCATGAAATCACTTCAATGAAGACGAACAAGAGTCATGGGTCCGCGCGTGGCGCCCTGGCTTCGACAGGCTCAGCCCGAACGGGTGGTGCCTCTCTACAAGGTCAGCCTCAACAGCAGCACCCCGGCTTCGACAAGCTCAGTCCGAACGGGTGGTGCGGTGGCTTCAACTGTCTGAGGCTGAACGTAACGCCCTGGTTTCGACAAGCTCAACCCGAACGGATGGTGGAAGAAAGCCTCCCCCCGAAAACTGGCGCGCCCCGCAACCGATTAGAAACACCCCGCCCGCAAAAACCGGCGCGCCCTAAAGCCAGTGCCACCGTGGAACTGGCTTCGCCAGCCCACGGGTGGCGTCCCCCTGTAGGGGGAAGGCGCGCAGCGCCTCAGGGGGTTACCGAGCTTTGCCGGGGTCCTTGACATCCTTGATCACATCGAACTCCACGTTGTAGAGCTGCCCGTTCACGCGCTCCACCTTGCGCAGGTACACGTTCTGCACGATGTCGCGCGTTTGCGCGTCGATGAACACCGGGCCGCGCGGGCTTTCGAACACCTGGCCCTTCATCGCGGCCAGCAGCGCGTCGCCGCCGCCCGCGCCCTTGGTGGTGCGCAGCGCTTCATAGATCACGCGCATGCCGTCGTAGCCGCCCACGGCCATGAAGTTGGGGCGCAGGCCCTTGTTGGCCTTCTCGAACGCGTCGACGAACTTCTTGTTCAGCGGCGAGGGGTGCGCGGCCGAGTAGTGGTGCGAGGTGACCACGCCCAGAGCGCCGTCGCCCATGTCGTTGAGCTGGTCGTCATCGGTCACGTCGCCGGTGGCGATGAGCTTGATGCCGGCCTTGTCCAGGCCGCGCTCCAGAAACTGCTTCATCACCGCAGCGCCCGCGCCCGAGGGCACGAAGACGAACAGCGCATCGGGCTTTCCGTCGCGCACCTTCTGCAAGAACGGGGCGAAGTCGGGGTTGCGCAGCGGCACGCGCAGGGCCTCGGTCACCTGGCCGCCGTTGAAGGTCAGGCGCTGGTTGAAGTATTTCTCGGCGTCGATGCCAGGGCCGTAGTCGCTGACCAGGGTCACGACTTTCTTGATGCCGTTCTTGGGCGCCCAGTCGGCCAGGGCCACCGACACCTGGGGCAGCGTGAAGCTGCTGCGCACCACATAGGGCGATGCCTCGGTGATGCTGGACGTGGCCGCGGCCATCACCACCAGCGGGGTCTTGGACTGCGTGGCCAGCGGCGCAGTCGCCATGGCCGACGGCGTGATGCCCATGCCGGCGAGCACGTTGACCTTCTCGTTCACCACCAGCTCCTGGGCCAGGCGGCGCGTCACGTCGGGCAGGCTGGTGTCGTCCTTGATGATGAGCTGCACCTTCTTGCCGGCCACGGTGTCGCCGTTCTGCGCCATGTAGAGCTTGGCGGCCGCTTCGATCTGGCGGCCGGTGGTGGCCTGCTGGCCCGTCATGGGCAGGATGAGGCCGATCTTGAAGACGTTGCTGTCTTGCGCAGCGGCGGGCAGTGCGGCGAGGCAGCTGGTCAGCACCAGGGCCGCAGCCGCGGAGGCACGAAGAAGGTGGCGTTTGGTGGGCATCGATGTCTCCTGGGGATGTCGTTGTATACAGAACAATGCTGGCCGCAGTGTGAATGGCGCTGGAGACTTCGACAAGCGGGCTTTCCCACTTTTAGATATCTCAGAACGGGATATCACCCCCTGAGTCGCCTGCGGCGCCTTCCCCCTCTCTCGCGCTGCGCGCGGGAGGGGGACGCAGCCAGCGGCCTGGCACAGCCAGTTCCGCGGCTACCTGGCGGAAGCCACGCCCTCTTCCTCCGCCGGCCGGCATCCGCCGACAGCGACCCGCTCGGAAGCCGTTTCTTGGCTGCAGATCACCCACGTTCACGAATGAGCCCGACACCCGGCAAGCCCTGCACCTGGGCCGCCTGCACCGCAGCCAGCAGGTTGCGCCGCGTGATGCGGGAATGCTCGCGCAGGATGGCTTCGGCCCGGGCGCCCTCGCGGCGCTCGATGGCGTCGAGGGCCTGGCGGTGCTGGTCTTGCGCCACGATGAGCATGTCGCGCGCTTCATGGGAATGGGTCTGCACCACGACGAAGGCCGATGGCGATGCGAACGGCAGGCCCTTCACCCGGTCCAGCTCGCGCGCGATCACATCGCTGCCGACCATGCGGCTGAGCAGCAGGTGAAAGCGCGCGTTCAGCTCCACATAGCGCGAGAAGCCCTCGTCGTCCAGCGTGCGGGGTGCGAGGGCCGTGTCGATGGCATCCAGGCAGGCGTGGGCTTCGGCCAGCAGCGCGGCCTCCACGCCGCGCTCGGCCGCCAGGCGCGCGGCCAGCCCTTCCATGGTGCCGCGCAGCTCGATGGCGTCGGCCACGTCGGTCTCTGAAAACGTGCGCACCGCGTAGCCACCGCCGGGCAGGCGGTGCAGCAGCCCCTCCTGCTCCAGCCGCATCAGCGCGGCGCGGATGGGGGTGCGTGAGACGCCCAGCTTTTCCACCAGCGTCAGCTCGGCAATGCGAGCCCCCCCGGGCAGCTCGCCCGCCAGGATCATCTCGCGCAGGCGCAGCTGCGCCTTGACGGCCTGCGAGGTGGCGGCGTCGCTAGCGGGCGCTGAAAGGGTTGCGATCTGCGGATCGTCGGTCAGGTGCATGGCTGGCGGGACGGGTGGACGGAGGGAGAACGGCAGCCTGGCTGGGCCGCAACGAGCCCTGAATGTATACAAGAACCTGCATCAAATCCAGACGACGCGAAGACAATCCGATTTAAAACAACGACTTACAAGCTATGCCGGCGTGCGATAGCTGGTTTTCAGTATTTTTATGTATACAGCACCACGCTCCTTTCGCACAATCCGCTGTATCCCAGTGCGCGGATTTCGGGCGCGCACTGGCCCCACGACAAGCCATCGACACCCACGAGACAACCACTATGTATCCCAAGAACGCCTGGTACGTTGCCTGCACCCCCGACGAGATCGCCGACAAACCCCTGGGCCGCATGGTCTGCGGCGAGAAGATCGTGTTCTACCGCCCCGCCCCTGACAAGGTGGCTGCGCTGGAGGACTTCTGCCCGCACCGGGGCGCACCGCTGTCGCTGGGCACGGTGTGCGAGGGCGAGCTGATGTGCGGCTACCACGGCCTGCGCGTGGGCTGCGACGGCAAGGCGGTATCCATGCCCGGCCAGCGCGTGCAGGGCTTTCCGCGCACGCGCAGCTTTCCGGTGGAAGAGCGCTACGGCTTCATCTGGGTGTGGACGGGCGATGCCGCCTTGGCCGACCCCGCCCAGATCCACCACCTGCCCTGGGCCGAGAGCGACGAATGGGCCTACGGCGGCGGGCTGTACCACATCGCCTGCGACTACCGCCTGATGATCGACAACCTGATGGACCTCACGCACGAGACGTATGTGCACGCCACCAGCATCGGCCAGAAAGAGATCGACGAGGTGCCCTGCAAGACCCGGGTGGAGGGCGACGAGGTCATCACCAGCCGCTTCATGGAAGGCATCCAGGCGCCGCCGTTCTGGCAGATGGCGCTGCGCATGAACGGCCTGCCCGACGACCAGCCGGTGGACCGCTGGCAGATCTGCCACTTCTCGCCACCGAGCCATGTGCTCATCGAGGTGGGCGTGGCGCTGGCCGGCCACGGCGGCTACGACGCGCCTGCGGACAAGAAGGCATCGAGCATCGTGGTGGACTTCATCACGCCCGAGACCGACACCTCCATCCACTACTTCTGGGGCATGGCCCGCAACTTCAAGCCGCAGGACGCGGAGCTCACCGCCAAGATCCGCGAAGGCCAGGGCGGCATCTTCGCCGAGGACCAGGAGATGCTGGAAAAGCAGCAGCACAACCTGCTGCGCTACCCCGATCGCAAGCTCTTGATGCTCAACATCGATGCCGGCGGCGTGCAGTCGCGCAAGGTGCTGGACCGCGTGATCGCCGCCGAGCGCGCGCCCGCAGCCCCGCAGCCGGTGGTGGCCGCATGACCGCGCAGGAGACCTTCCAGGTCCGCGTCGCCAAGAAGACCGCCGAGGCCGAGGGCATCGCCAGCTTCGAGCTCGCGCGGCTCGACGGCCAGCCGCTGCCGCCGTTCAGCGCGGGCTCGCACATCGACGTTCATGTGCCCGGTGGCACGGTGCGCCAGTACTCGCTGTGCAATGCGTCGCACGAGCAGCACCGCTACCGCATCGCCGTGCTGCGCGACCCTGCCTCGCGCGGCGGCTCGGTGGGCATGCACGACCGCGTGAACGAAGGCGACGTGATCACCATCAGCACGCCGCGCAACCACTTTGCGCTGCACCCGGCGCAGCACACGCTGCTGCTGGCCGGCGGCATCGGCGTGACGCCGCTGCTGTGCATGGCCGACCGCCTGGCGCGCACCGGCGCGGGCTTTGCGCTGCACTACTGCACGCGCTCGGCCGAGCGCACCGCGTTTGCCGGCGAGATCACCGCCTCGCCCATGGCACCGCACGTGCACTTTCACTTCGATGCAGGGGCGCCCAAGCAAAAGCTCGACCTGGCGTCCGTGCTGGCAGCGCCGGGAGACGACAAGCGGGTGTATGTGTGCGGCCCGGCGGGCTTCATCGACCATGTGGTGGCCACTGCGCAGGCCATGGGCTGGGCGCAGGACCGCATCCACCTGGAGTACTTTGCCGCGCCCGCGCAGGACACGTCGGGTGATGAGGGCTTCGAGGTGCGCATCGCGAGCACCGGCAAGACCTATGCGATTGCGCCGGATGTGTCGATCGTGGAAGCGCTGCGCGGCCAGGGCATCGACATCATGACGTCGTGCGAGCAGGGCGTGTGCGGCACCTGCATCACCCGCGTGCTGGAGGGCGAGGTGGACCACCGCGACATGTACTTGACCGATGAAGAGAAGGCGAGCAACGAGCAGTTCATGCCCTGCTGCTCGCGTGCACGCAGCAAGCTGCTGGTGCTGGATTTGTGAGCGCTGCGGCGGCGATGGCCGCAGGCTGATGCGAATACGCCGGCGCCATGCCGCACGGCGCGGGGTGGCTGTGTGCCGAGCTGCGCCGCGCGCCAGCCCCAGCCAGCGAAGGCGCGCCCGCGCAATGCAGGCGCCGCCTTCGGTTGCTATCGTTCACATAGCAACAAAATGATGAACGGAGAGCGGTAGCGGGGCATGGGTTGCAACATTCAAGCTCAACCTGCGGCGGCGGCATCCGACGCGTCCAGCGTGCGGATGGTGTCACGCCCGTGGCGGTCTTTGGCGCGACCCAGGTCGGTGTCGAGCGCGCGGGCCAGCTTGTCGATCGAGGAGATGAACGCCCGGCCCATCTCGCTGGCGTCGTCGGCCACAGAGATCGGCTGGCGGCCGGTGACGCGCGCCTCGATGCGGCAGCGCTTGTCGTTGGCACCGGACTTGCCTGCATCCAGGTCTTTGAGAAACACATCCAGCCGCGTCACATGGTCCTGAAAGCGCGACAGCCGGCTCTTGGCTTCGGTGGCGATCCACTCGCTCAGAGATTCGCCGCCTTCGATGTGGTCATCCGTGTTGACTTGTACTTGCATGGTGATGCTCCTTGAAGAATTCAAGCGAAGGACCGTGCCCGCCGTCCCGGCTGGCAGCCGTCCCGTGAACCACCATGGTCGCACCTTCGGGGCTCTGCGCCCGTAAGAACCTGTTAGTCGGCGGGTCTTGTGGGGCCAGGCACTGCATGTGCCTTCGCGATTGGCTATGCGCGCGCGGCCGGCTTGTCTGTGGTGTCGACGAAGCCTGCGTTGCCGCAAGGTACTCAGGTATTCGGGTGCTGCCTGCGTACACGCATCGTGTCGTGGACTGCATCGCGATCCCAGCGCAAAAAGTTTGGCACGCGCAGGGGCGCAGGCCGCTCTCCTACAGACGCCGGCCCATCCGCAGTGCTACAAATTGGATACCTGTTCACTGCAATCGCAGCACCGTTTCAGCGTGCTGCCCGGAGCCCCCCATCCATGCCCGCTGATCGCCGCCTCAAGATTGGTTTGTCCGCCTGTTTCCAGCACGCCGACCCCACCCGCCCGCTGTTCACCAACAAGACCTTGCAGTACGTGGAGCAGTCGATCGCCCACTGGATCATGTCGGCCGGCGCCATGGTGGTGATGGTGCCCTGCCCCACAGGCGAGACCGCACGCGGCGACGTGACGCTGGCGCACTACGCAGAGTGGCTCGACGGTGTGGTCATGCACGGCGGCGCCGACGTGTGGCCGGGCAACTATGGCGAGGAGCCGCTGCGCGAAGAGTGGATCGGCGACCGCGTGCGCGACCTGTACGACCTGGCGGTGGTGAAAGCCTTTGCCGAGGTTCGCAAGCCCATCTTCGGTGTCTGCCGCGGCCTGCAGCTGATCAACGTGGCCTTCGGCGGCGCGCTGTACCAAGACCTGCAGACCCAGCACCCCGGTGCGCTGCAACACCGCAATGCATCCACCTACGACCAGCACTTTCACGACATTCACATCGTCGAGGGCACGCGCCTGGCGCAGCTGTACCCCGACCATCCACGCGCCCGCGTCAACAGCATTCACCACCAGGGCATCAAGACCGTGGCCCCGGAATTCGTGGTCGAAGCGCTGAGCGAGCCCGATGGCGTGCCCGAAGCCATCCGCCTGCAATCGGCGCCAGGCCGCGGCTACATCGCGGCCACCCAGTGGCACCCCGAGTTCCACAAGTTGGGGGCGGACACGCTGGACGACACCGCCATCCTGCAGGACTTTCTGGCGGCGTGTGCCGAGGCCAAGGCCAGCCCTCCGTCGGTGAGCCACCCTCCCGGCATCCGCGACCGTGCCACGCGTCTGCTGCGGCAGGCGCTGCGCAGGGACCGGAGCCGGGCTTCGTCGTCGACGTAAGTCAATTCAACGCGCTGCGGTGTGCGGCGCGCAGTGCGCTGCATGCGACTTGCGACTTGCGACAAGCCGTTCAGCAACGCATCAACTGCACTTCGCCAGCACAGATTGAATCGCTTGCGCGCATCCGCGCACTTCTACAGGGCCACCTCCCGCCACAGCTGCAGGATGTCGTCGCGCGGAATCGGGCGGGCTTCGACCGTCTTGAGACTGTAGGGCTCCTGGGCCACGGCGCCCGCGACCAGGCTGGCCAGCGCCATGACCACCACCAACGCACAGGCGGGTCTGCAATGTTTCATGGTTCAAGGTCCTTCAGAGGCGGGGGCAAGTACGGAGCCCGCATGTGCATATGCGATGCGGAAGGCGGAAGGCGGAAGGCGCTGCTGGGCGCGCCGGGCCCTGTCCGTCGCCACGGAAGGCACGCGGCTTGAGGAAGACACTGGCATCCGAAATTAAATGCTTTTGTGCCGCTACCGCTCTATGAGCAAGCGCAAGCAGCTACGAATTTAATAGCAAATGGCATTGTCAGCGATGCCCCTGCGCTGGCCTCGGAGATGAAAATACTGTAAATTCATCCAGTGCAATTACAGTCCAAACTCGCCATCCTGGCCGACGCCGCCAAGTACGACGCCTCGTGCGCATCCAGCGGCGCGGCGCCGCGCGATTCGGTCGGCGGGCGGGGCATGGGCTCCACCGAAGGCATGGGCATCTGCCACAGCTACGCGCCAGACGGGCGCTGCATTTCGCTGCTCAAGATCCTGCTGACCAACTTTTGCCAGTACGACTGCCTGTACTGCGTGAACCGGGTGACGAGCAACGTGCCGCGCGCGCGCTTCACGGTCGATGAAGTGGTGCAGCTCACGCTCGACTTCTACCGGCGCAACTGCATCGAAGGCCTGTTCCTGTCCAGCGGCATCATCCAGAGCCCGGACTACACCATGGAGCAGGTGGTGGAGGTGGCCCGCGTGCTGCGCGAAGTCCACGACTTTCGCGGCTACATCCACCTCAAAACCATCCCGGATGCGTCGCCCGAGCTGATGGAGCGTGCCGGCCGCTATGCCGACCGGCTGAGCATCAACGTGGAGCTGCCCACGCCCGAAGGCCTGGCCGCCCTGGCACCCCAGAAGGACGGCGCGGCGATTGAACGGTCCATGGCGCGCATGGCGGTGCGCATCGAGGACGCGCGGCAGGCGCGCAAGGAGCAGGCCGCCGCCAAGGTGGTGTCGATGCCCGCCACCACACGCACCCTCACGCGGCGCGCTGCGGCGCCCCACTTCGCCCCCGGCGGGCAGAGCACGCAGATGATCGTGGGCGCCGACGCCACCGACGACCGCACCATCCTGGCCACCAGCGCGGGCCTGTACGGCGTGCACCGGCTGCGGCGCGTGTACTACTCGGCCTTCAGCCCCATCCCCGATGCAGCGCGCGCGCTGCCGCTCATCGCCCCGCCCACCGTGCGCGAGCACCGGCTGTACCAGGCCGACTGGCTGATGCGCTTTTATGGCTTCACCCACGGCGAGATCGTGCCCGCCAGCCAGGGCGGCATGCTGGCGCTGGACATGGACCCCAAGCTCGCCTGGGCGATTGCGCACCGCGAGCGCTTCCCGGTCAACCTGAACACCGCCCCGCGCGAGCTGCTGCTGCGCGTGCCCGGCTTCGGCGTGCAGACGGTGGACCGCCTGCTGGCCGCCCGCCGCGTGCGCCGACTGCGCCACGCCGACCTGACGCGGCTGCATGTGCCGCTCAAGAAGGTGTTGCCGTTTGTGGAAGCGGCCGACTACCGCCCGGGCAGCACGCTGGATGCTGCCGACCTGGCCGCCCGCCTGGCACCGCCACCTGCGCAGCGCGGCCTGTTCGACTGAGGAAGGCCGCACCATGGGCCCACACGCCGTCACGCTGGCACACGCAACCGACTGGGCGGGCTTTCGGCAGGCCGCGCGCCAGCTGGTGCAGGCGGGCGTGCCGCCCCAGCAGGTGGAATGGTTCACTCCCCAGGACGCCGCGCAGGACCTGTTTGCCAGCCCGACCGCCGCGCCACCCGCACCTGCCGCGCCAGCCTCCACCGGTACACCGCCCGACCCCGCGTCACTGCCGCCCCGCACCGGCCACCCAGCGCCGCGCGTGCCCGAGGATTTCGTGCGCCTGTGCGAGCGCCTGGTCTTGCACCGCAACCCCGCGCGCTTCGCGCTCATGTACCGCCTGCTGTGGCGCCTGGCGCACGACCGCGCGCTGCGCCACGACCCGCTGGACGCCGACCGCATGCAGGCCCACCACATGGTGCGCGCGGTGGCGCGCGACATGCACAAAATGCACGCCTTCGTGCGCTTTCGCCCGGTGACCGACAGCGACGGCCACACCGTGCAGGTCGCCTGGTTCGAGCCCGACCACTTCATCACCGAGGCCAACGCCGGCTTCTTCGTGCGGCGCTTCACGCAGATGCACTGGGCCATCCTCACGCCCGATGCCAGCGTGCGCTGGGACGGCACCGACCTGCACGTGGGCCCCGGCGGCCAGCGCAGCGACGCCCCGCCGCCCGATGCGGGCGAGGCGCTGTGGCTCACCTACTACCGCCACATCTTCAACCCCGCGCGGCTCAAGACCACGATGATGAAAAAGGAAATGCCCACCCGCTACTGGCGCAACCTGCCCGAGGCAGCGCTGATCACCGAGCTGGCCCACGGCGCGCACGAACGCAGCGGGCACATGGTGGAGGCCGAGGCGACCACGCCGCGCAAGCGGATCGAGCCGATGCGGCGGGGTGCATCAAGCGCGTAGCGCGGCAGGCACTGCAGGTGCGACCCGATGACCCGGGACGATGACCGTCAGTCAGTCAACAGCACGGTGACGGCCTGCTCTGAAAACCATCCAGAACACTGCAGCCGCACAAGCGCCGCAGATCCCGAACAACGCAACAACAGCCACGTACTGTTGCCAGCCAGCGGTGGTCGGAACCCCGCTGATGACGGTCTGGACATGGCCGATCGTCACTGAACTTTTCATGTCCGAATCGCGCTGCGGCCAAGAAAAAACGGCCATGGGCATGCACCCCAGAACAAAGCCTGCCAACAACACGCTCCACCACTTAAGGACGTCCATCCAGCGCAGCAGCCAAAAGGCTGGAATCCCGAGAAGGACCACGTGAGCTGCCGACACGAGCGCGCACAGGGACATGAACCCCAGTGTTCGAATCCACAGGGATGAGTCCCCTGTCCCCACCATCTGAAACTGCTCGAAGAGATACCCGAACGCCAGCGCGATGACGGGCGCCATCGCCGCTGCTACGAAGGCGATGACGATTCTCAGGAGCGGCGTCACCACGGACTCAACCCGCAGACGGTACGCAGCACCCAGCCACCCGTCCAGCTACAGGATTTTTCCGCCATGGCTTTTGACCCTGTCCAGAACGATGTGCCGCACCTCGTCGCTCAGGTCGGCCAACGGCAGCGTGACGAACTGCGCACGCGAGAAGAACAGCAACCAAAAGTCATTGAAGCGCCAGACCTCCGTCACGGCAGACCAGTCCACGTCCGAGCTACCCATGTCCGACGACAAGCGCAGGCGGTCCGGCGTCGTCTCCAAACAAGCCTGCTTCACCCGCATCCGTCGAAACCGGGCGAGCGAGCCGCGCAGATGGACCACGTACAGCGATCCAATCAGTACAAGGCCCAGTATCAGCAGCACGCCCAATGCCGCAGTGGTCCACGAATGCATGCCACTGGCTAGCGCGTAAGCAAAGTAAGCCGCCAGGAAAACAAGGGAAGCTATGAACTTCCAGCCCACGGTTCGCCACCAGAACGCAGAGACCGCGTTTTTCACCAGCTTGTCGGTGTAGTGCAGCGTGGCCTTGGTCATGGGGCGGTGCCACTTTGCGCGTCGCCGAAGAAGAACCTGGTTGGCTGCGGAGAGGCTGGTGGGTAAATGAACTGATGGAGAGGCATGAATGGCCCAAGCCACGCCGGATGAGAGCGCTTGGGTGCACGAGATTCTGCAGCGTGCCAGACCGGTTTGCGGCTCAGAGCCGCGTCTTTTTGCTCAATCGCAAACGACGGTGCGGGCGCCCGACGCGCACATGCCCCATTGCGCTACCCCGCTGCCCGCGCCCGCAGCACCCCGAACTGCGGCGCAGCCTGTGCCGCCGTCCAGCGCCACGGCAATGCATTGGCCCGCCACACGCCCCCCAGCACATGCAGCCGCAGTACCCGCTGGGCGCCGGGCCAGGGCGCGCGGCTTGCGTCGTCCCACAGCAGCTCGGACCGGGCCGCCACGTGCAGCAGGCCGCCGCCGTCGTAGTCCACCCACAGCAGCCCCGCCAGCGGGTGCAGGGCCAGGTTGCCCAGCGTGTTGAAGAATAGATTGCCCGGGTAGTCGGGCACCGACAGCACCACGCCGCCCTCCTCCCTGTGCGCGATATGCACGAAGCCCGGCTCGCCGCCGCGGTGCGATACGTCCACGCCTTCGTTGCGCGCTGCGCCGGGGCGCGCGGCCGAGGCGCTGGCGATGAACAGCGTGTCGCTGCGGGCGATGAGCGCGAGCGCGGCGGCGTCGAGCTGCGGGCCTAGGGCCTGTGGGGGTGCGGGCCGGGTCACCACCTCCCGCAGGCCGGGCGCGCGCGCCTGGATGTACTTGGGGCAGTTGCCGAAGCTCTGCACCACGTCCACCGCCAGGCCCTGCGCACCGAAGGCGGCCACGCGCCCGTTCATGCGGTTGCGGCGGCGCGTGTGGGGCTCCAGGCCCAGCACGCCCACAGGGGTGTCGGGCGCGAGCTGCGCAAGCGCCGGGTCCGCCGCATCGGGCGGCACCGCGACCTGCATGCTGTGCGCATCGGGCGTGTGCACAAAGCCCGGGGGCCCCGCCACCATGGTGGCCCAGGGCTGGCCGTGGGCGTCGATGGCACCCAGCAGCAGCGTGGGCAGCTTCTCGAACAGCTCGCGGTGCGGGTCGGGCATGTGGTCGCGCAGCACCATGGGGCCGATCTCGCCCATGCGTTCGCGCACGCCCACGCGGTCCTGCAGGGCCTGCTCGCCCGCGTGGAAGGCCGGGGCTTCAAGAGGCGGCAGGCCGGCGCTCATGCGGGTACCGCTGCAGCGGCCTCGGGCAGGCGGTCGGCCAGCGGCACGTAGCCCGGCAGGGCCTCCATGCGCGCCACCCACGCGGCCACGCGCGGGTGGGCGGCCAGCGGCAGGCCACCGATGGGTGACTGCGAGATGTAGCTCACCATGGCGATGTCGGCCAGAGTGGGCGCGTCGCCATCCAGCAGCCAGGTGCGGCCCTGCAACTCGCCCTCCATGAAGGTCAACAGCCGCTGGCCGATGGCCTGGGACGCCGCATTCAAGGGCTTGCCTGTGATGGCGGCAAAGCGCGGCACCGCCACGCCCGGTGCCAGCAGGCCGGCGGCCAGGCTGAACCAGCGCTGCAGGCGCGCCTGGCCCACCGGGTCCTGCGGCATCCAGGCGCTGCCGGGGGCGTAGCGCTGCACCAGGTAGACCAGGATGGCGGTGCTGTCGCTCAGCACCACGGTGCCGTCGACGATGACGGGCACCTGGCCCAGGGCGTTCAGGGCCAGGTGCTCTGCGCGCTGGTGCTCGCCCTGCAGCAGGTTCACCTCGGCCAGCTGGTAGGGCAGGCCCAGCAGGGACAGCATCAGTTCGACGCGGTGGCAGTGGCCGGACACGGCCATGCGGTACAGCGTGATGGGTTGGGTGGGGGCCATGGTGTCGTGTCCTTGGTGTCAGAAGTTGTGCAGGACTCGACCTTATCTATTGCGCACCACGGTGTGAATAGCGATAGTGCGACTTTCAAAATTGCAAAAATCGAAACAATGGACCATCTGGAGACCCTGCGCTGCTTTGTGGCGGTGGCCGATGCGGGCGGCTTTGCGGTGGCGGGGCGGCGGCTGGGCTGCTCGGCGGCGGCGGTCACGCGCGCCATCGCGGCGCTGGAGGCACGCCTGTCGGTGCTGCTGTTTCAGCGCAGCACGCGCATGGTGCGGCTGACCGAGGCGGGCGAGCGCTTTCTGGCCGACTGCCGCCCGCTGCTGAGCGACCTGCACGAGGCCGAGCAGGCCGCGCGCGGCGCGCAGGCCGAGGCGCAGGGCCTGCTGTCCATCACCGCGCCGCAGATGTTCGGCATTCAGCATGTGGCGCCCATCGTGCTCGACTTTCTGCAGGCGCAGCCACGGGTGCAGGCGCGCACGCTGTTCGTCAACCGCGTGGTGCACTTGCTGGAGGAGGACATGGACGTGGCCGTGCGCATCGCGCACCTGCACGACTCGGGCTTGACCGCGCTGCATGTGGGATCGCTCCGGCAGTTGGTGGTCGCGTCACCGGAGTATCTGGCGCGCCACGGCGAGCCGCGGCACCCGCACGAGTTGAGCCAGCACCGCGCGATTGCGTTTTCGTTCGACGCGCGGGCCCCCTCGCCCTGGCGGTTTCGCGATGGCACCACGGGCACGCCGCAGCAGGCCTGGCTCAGCAACAGCAACGAGGTGGACATCGCCGCGGCCGAGGCGGGCCTGGGGCTCACCCGCTGCCTGGCCTACCAGGCCGCGGCCAGCCTGCGCGCCGGGCGCCTGCGCATCGTGCTGGCCGAGCATGAGCCCGACCCCGTGCCCGTGCACATCGTCTACCCCGCGGGGCGGCGCGCACCGGCCAAGGTGCGGGCCTTTGTAGAGTTCGCGCGGCACCGGCTGGCCGCCGAACCGGTGCTGCAGGGCCGCGGCCTTACACGGCGCAGCGGCGGCAGCAGCAGCAACAGCACCCGCAGCAAGGGGTGAGCGCTGGCGGGAGCGTGGTGGGCCACGCAGTTCACAGCGATTTCATGGCCTTCCGCTTGTTGCCATTGCGCAAGCAGCTATCTAATCAATAGCAACCGCACCATCGATGGCCGGCGCATACCGTTGCGCCCACCAGAACATCGGCAATGCCACCAGCGCCGCCACCGACAGCGCGACGAAGGCCAGGCCGAAGTGCTGCCCCGCGCCCACCACCGAGTTGGCCAGCGTGGGGCTGAGCGCCGCGCCCACGCCCTGCAGCGTCATCACCAGGCCCAGCGCGGTGTTGAACCGGCCGCTGCCCTGCGTGAAGCGCTGCACCATGAGCGGCGTGGCCACCCCCAGCGCGCCGGCGGCCAGGCCGTCCAGGATCTGCACCGGCACGTTGCCCCAGTCGGCGGCGATCAGGTAGGCCAGCGCGCCGCGCACCGGCAGCACCAGGATGGCGGCGTACACGAACCACGCCACATCGAAGCAGCGGCTGCGCGACACCCAGAGCGCCACCGGGATCATCGTGACCTGGGCCACCACGATGGCGATACCGGTCCACAGCAGCGGCGACGAATCGGCCACGGTGGCGGCCAGCCGCTGGTTGAGCAGCGGCAGCATCGCGGCATTGCCCAGGTGAAAGAACAGGCAGGTGATGCCGAACAGCAGCAGCGGCTTGTTGGACAGCAGTGCGCCCCAGCCGGTGCCGCGCTCGACATGCTCGCCCAGCGTCTCGGGCGACTCGCAGCCGCGCGCGGCCTGGTGGTCAATGTCCCCCGCTCGGATCGACAGCACCGCCAGCACCGCGCCCACGGTCATCGCCGCCATCACGGCCAGGATCCAGTGCGCGCCGAACCAGTGCGCCACCAGCCCCGCGCCGATGGCCGACACCATGTTGCCCGCGTGGCTCCAGGCCTCGTTGCGGCCCGTCTGGTGCTTGAAGCCCGAAGCCCGCGCCAGCCCCAGCGTGAGCGCGGCCATGGTGGCCGCCAGCAACGCCCCGGCCACGCCGGTCACCACCTGTGATGCGATCAGCCACGTGCCCTGCAGCGTCGAAAACGCGAGCGCGCTGGCCGCCAGGATGGCGAGCGCCGCCACCACCGTGAGCAGGCGCTTGGCGCGCGAGCCGTCCACCCACGCGCCGGCCAGCGGCGTCATGGCCATGCCCGCCAGGCCGCCAGCGGTCATGGTGTAGCCGATGAGCTCCTGCTGCACCTGGCTCTTTTGCAGGTAGGTGGCCAGGAACGGCCCCAGGCCGTCGCGCACATCGGCCATGAAGAACGCCAGCAGCGCCAGCGCCATCAGCGAGCCCGGCACCGCTGCCAGGCCCGCGCCAGCGTTGCCGCCAGCGGGCAGACCGCCGGCAGTTACCGCGCCAGCATCAGCCATGGCCGGGCCCCACGGGCTTGCCGTTCACCGTGCGGGCCTGCACCACCTGGCCGCCGCCGTTGGCCAGAGGGCGCACATCGCCCTCGGCCTTGACCTTGTCGCCGACCTTCAGGCCCAGGTGTTTCAGGCCATCGGGCTTGGTGTGGATGAAGTCGCCGGTGTCGAGCACCACGCCGTTGGGCTCGCCGTGCTTGGCGTAGTTCAGGCGCGCCACGGTGCCTGCCACGTGGCCGGGGTGGTGGTGCGGCGCGGCGGGCTTGCCGTCGACCGAGACCACGCGCTCCAGTTGGTAGACCTCGTGCTCGGCTTCACCCTTGGGCGAGGGCTCGGCGACGGTGCCTTCGATGACCACGGCCTGGCCGGGCTTCAGGCCCGCCAGTGCGGCGTGGGCCGCGCTGTCGTGCGCGTCGCACACGAACTGGGCGGGGGCGCCTTCGCTGTCGATCAGCACACCTTCGATGGTGCCCTTGGGGCTGTAGATCAGGTGCTGGAACTGGCCTTCGACGGACCAGACGTCGATGTCATGGGGTTGGGCGGGCATGGGAATCCTTGTGTGAAGTGAACGAAAAACGGGAAAGAAAAATGCAAGAGAAAAAGGACTGACAACGCTGCAGGGACCCGTCAGGCGGCGGCTGGGACACCGCCGGCCTGACGACAGGTCACGACGCGGGTTGCGGGGCTGGCACAGGTGGTGCTGGCGGCGCCATGGGCGCTCCCGGCCCGGCTGCCGGCGGGACACCGGCAGGACCTGCAGGTCCGGCGCCTGGCTCGCGGGGGCCCTTGGGGCCGGCAGGACCGCGTGCTCCGGGGCCGCCCTTGGGACCGGCCTGGGGCGGCTGGGCTCCGCGCGGACCGGGCAGCGGGGGCTCCACGCCAGGGCCTGCGAACAGCTCGCGGGCGGTGTCGGCAGCAGGGCCCATCGCCGTGGCCTCCAGCGCACTGCCATGCGGCCCGCGAGAGCCCCAGCCGCGTGCGAACAGCGTGCTGCCCGGCTGCAATAACGCCGCCATGGCCGTGCCCACATGCGGCGGAAAGCGCACGATGGTGCCGCTGTCCATCAGCACGCCGTTCGCCTCGCCGCCGGGGGCGTACAGCACCTGGGCCACGCGGCCGCTGGCGCTCATCGCGGCCAGCGCAGCGGGGTCGGGCCGCGGCGCAGGGGCGCTGCCCCGGGCGGGTGGCGTGTCTTCGACCGTGCGGCCACCGACGGTCAGCCGCACGGCACGCAGCACCGGCGCATTGGGCGCGCGCCAGCCGCTGACCTGCACCGTGTCGCCGGGCCGCGCGGCCTGCAGCAGGGCTGGCGAGAGGTGGGGTGGCAACTGCACCTGCGTGCCGTCGGCCAACAACAAGCCGTCCACGTCGCCGCCGGGGTTGACCAGCCATCGCTTGAGCTGGCCGGAGACGACGGGCGCCGTGCCTTGCTGCGCCGCATCGGGCGGCGGCGGCAGCGGCCGCGCGGGGCGTGCGCCGGGCGGTGGCAGGGCACCGGGTGCGCCTGCGAGACCGGGGACCGCTGCGCCGGCTGGTGGCGGCGCGAGAGGCGGTGGTGGGGGCTGCTGGGCCCAGGCAGCACCTGCCAGGCACAGGCCTGCGCACAGGGCAAGGGGACGAAGGGAATGTCGCATGGATCAACTCCAGTGGGTGGGAATGCCCTGGCTGTACTCACATTGCGTGCCAGGCACGATTCACTTTCAAATCAACCACTTGCATCGTTGCACCGCCGGCTGGCTGCATGCGCGGGGGACACCCTGGCGTCCGCTTTGCGGACAGGTGGCACAGGCCATACCCCCCATCGCCGCCCCCGCATCACCCCATCCGCAGCCACAGCGCCGACAGCGCACACACGATGAGGAAGGGAATGCTGATCTTGTGGAACTCGCGCAGGCCGTGCGGCAGGCGCGCCAGCCGCAGCGCGATCAGGTTGGCCAGCGACCCCAGCACACAGCCGAAGCCGCCCACGCTCACCCCGGCGGCGAGCGCGGGCAGGTCGCGCACCGGGCCGTCGAGCAGGATGGCCGCAGGCACGTTGCTGATGAACTGCGAGGCGACGATGGCCGCCAGGTACGCGCGCCAGCCCTCGGCAATGGGCGCGTGCTGCAGCAGGCTGGCCACCGCGGGCAGCTCGGCCAGCTGGCGCAGGTCCACGAACATGAGCGCGATGATGGCCAGGAGCGCCCAGTCCACCCCCTTGAGCACGCGCGGGTAGAACACCACGAACGCGCCGAACACCAGTGCCAGGCCGGCCACCAGCCAGTGCCGCTCCAGCGCCACCACGAAGGCGACGAAGAGCACGCCGGCCAGCGTCAACAGCCGGGGCTTCACGGCCGGGGCCTCGGTCGCAGGGCGCAGCGTGATCGCGGTGCGCGGCACCAGTACCCACACCGCCACGAAGAGCCAGAACAGCATGATCGCCACCGTGGGCGCCATCATCCCCATGAAGCCGACAAAGCTCTCGCCCGAGCGGTGCCAGAGGTACAGGTTCTGCGGATTGCCGATGGGCGTGAGCGCAGAGCCCGCATTCACCGACAGTGCCTGCAGCACCACCAGCCGCGCGAGCGGCAGGTCGGCCTGGGTGGCGAGCACGCGGGTCAGCGGCACCAGCAGGAACAGGCTCACGTCGTTGGTGACCAGCGCCGACAGCACCGCGGCACCGGCCGTGAGCAGCATCGCCAGGCTGCGCAGATCCGTCATGCGGCCCAGCAGGCGCTGGGCGGTGGCCTGCAGCATGCCGCTTTTCTCCACGCCCTGGGTGATGGCCAAAAGACCCGCCAGCGCGCCCACGGTCTGCCAGTCCACCAGCCGCAGGTAGTCCATGGGTGCGCGGGGCCGCAGCACGGCGAAGAGGACGGCCACGGCCACCAGCACCCACAACAGGCCGTTGCCGCCGCCGGGCGCCTCATCGGCTGCAGAGGACGCGCTGTGGGAAGGCGCAGTGGATGTGGCAGGTGCGGTTGCGCGGGCGGGAGAGGAGTCGGTCATGGACGGGCGAAGGTAAGAAAACGAGGCGCGCTGAGCGATGAGAACGCGACAGCGACATCGAAACCGACATCGAGAGCGGCAACGACGGCGGCGGACACAGAGGCAGGCATGGGCCGGTCACAGTGCCAGCCCAATGGCCAGTGCGTGCAGCGCGCAGGACGTGGTGTGGCACTCAAGACCCGTGCCCGCTGCTTGACACCGCACGAACGCCGCCCCGTACAGGGCGGCCGGGCTGCCAGGCACGTTGGCGTGGATGCAATGCGGACAGGCGGTGTCCGCGGATGAGACACCTGGGCGCGTGACGGCGACAGCTTGTAGCCGCACTGGCGGCGCGCGCAGGCCGTGGGCTGCGCGGACGGAGTGCTTATCGCCATCGCTACTCCAGCCCGTACTGCGACAGCTTGCGGTACAGCAGCTGCCGGTGGATGCCCAGGCGCCGCGCGGCCTCGGCGCGGTTGCCCTGGGCGCGCTGCAGCGCCTGCTCGATCAGCAGCCGCTCCAGCCGCTCCACCGCCACGGGCAGCTCGGTGTCGAACCAGTCGGCGGGCAATGCGCTGGCGGCGCCTTCCGCGCCCACAGCATGGGCATCGGTGGGCGCGGAGCCGTGTGCCAGGTCGCCCTGCAGGTCCGCCGCGCTGATCACCGGGTGGCGCACCAGCGCCTGGCAGCGCTCCATGCGGTTGCGCAGCTCGCGCACATTGCCGGGCCAGCGGTACTGCAGCAGCGCCTGCGCCGCGTCGGCAGACAGCGCCTTGGGCACGCCGTGGCCCGCTGCCAGCCGCAGGAAATGCTCGGCCAGCGGCACGATGTCGGCCAGGCGCTCGCGCAGCGGCGGCACGCGGATGGACAGCACGTCGAGCCGGTAGTACAGGTCTTCGCGAAAGCGCCCGGCGCGCACCGCGGCGGCCAGGTCGTGGTGGGTGGCGGCCACCACGCGCACGTCGACCTTCACCGTACGGTGGCTGCCCAGCGGCGTCACTTCGCCCGCCTGCAGCACGCGCAGGATCTTGGCCTGCACCGGCAGCGCCATGTCGCCGATCTCGTCGAGCAGCAGCACGCCCCCGTCGGCCGCACGGAAGCACCCGGGCCGGTCGCCGGTGGCGCCGGTGAAGGCGCCGCGCACGTGGCCGAACAGCTCGCTCTCCAGCAGCTCGGGCGGAATGGCCGCGCAGTTGATCGCGACGAAGGGCGCGTGGGCGCGGTCCGAATGCCGGTGCAGCGCCCGCGCCACCATGTCCTTGCCGGTGCCGGTCTCGCCCAGCACCAGAACGGGCACGTGGCTGGCCGCCGCCAGGCCGATGCGCTTGTGCACCTCGCGCATCGCCTGGCTGGGGCCGACGAGGGTGTTCTCGTCGTCGTTGCCATCGCGGCTGTCGTCCGCGCCGTGGGCGAGCTGCCGCACCGTGTCGGGCGACGCCGTCTCCTGCCGCAGCGCGCGGGCCAGCACCTCGATCACCGCGTCGCGGCCGATGGGCTTGGCCAGGTGGTCGAAGGCGCCCAGGCGCATCGCGTCGATGGTGTTGGCGCCGCTGGCATACGCCGTCAGCACGATGACCGGCGGCAGGCGGGGCAGCCGGGCCTGCAATGCGGCCAGGGTCTGCAGGCCGTCCATGCCCGGCATGCGGTGGTCCAGAAAGACGGCGTCGTAGCGCTGGCGCAGCATGCCTTCGAGCGCTGCATCGCCGCTGGCGGCCTGGTCCACCGTGTGGCCCAGGCCCTCCAGCGTCTCGGCCAGGGTTTCGCGGAAGGCGTCGTCGTCGTCGACGATCAAGAGGCGTGCCATGGCAGCTCCAGTGCAAAGCGGGTGCCGCGGGGCGATGCGGCGGCAGGCGGGGCGGCGCCTGCGGGGTCGTGGCGGGGCGCTGCGGTTGCCTCGGTTGCCTCGGTTGCCTCGGTTGCTTCGCGTGCGTCGGTTGAGTCGGCTGAGGTGGCGCCGCCCAGCGGCACATGGTGCAGGTCACCGCCATGGGCCAGCGCCACCTCGCGCGCCAGTGCCAGGCCCAGGCCGGTGCCGTCGGCGCGGCCGGTGGCAAAGGGCTCGAACAGCCGCGCCTGCAGCGCCTCGGGCACGCCGGGGCCGTCGTCGTCCACCTGCAGCACCACGCGGTCGGCGGGCTGCACCACGGCACCCAGCGTGACAGTGCCCCCCTGCTGCGCGTGGCGCACCGCGTTGTCGAGCAGGTTGTCGATGGCGCGGCCTACGTGCTGCGGGTCGAACTCGGCGTGTGCGGGGGCGCCGGGCCGCAGCACCAGCGCCACGCCGCGCCCGGCGGCGCGGGGGGCGGCGGCATCGAGCCGCTCCTGCAGCCAGGCGGGCAGGTCGATGCGCCGGGGGGCCAGGTTCAAGGGCTGCACCAGCGCGAGCAGGCTTTGCACCAGGCCTTCCAGCCGTTCGATCTGGCCGAGGATGGCGCGCAGCGCCGCCGGGTGGCGGTCGGGCGCGGCGGCCAGTGCGTTCTCGGCCTTCAGGCGCATCGCGGCGATGGGGTTGCGGATCTCGTGGGCCAAGCCGCCGGTCATGCGGCCGAGCGCGGCCAGGCGCTGGTCGCGGCTGCGCTGCTGGGCGGCGGCGCGCAGCTGGGCCCGCGTTTCCTCGAAGCGCAGGCGGTAGCGGTTGAAGCCGTCGACGATGCGGTCGATCTCGCGCACGCCCGTGGGCTCCAGCACCGGCACCGCGTCACCCTCGGCGGCGGCCAGGCGCGCCTCCAGCCGCTGCACCGCCCGCAGGCCGCGCAGCAGGATCAGGCCCAGCCAACCACCCGAGGCCAGCACGCCCACCAGCAGCACCGCCAGGCCGATGCGCAGGCTGTTCTCGGCCGCCAGCGCGCCCGCATGGGTGCGCGTCATGGTCCAGGCGGCCAGGTCGTTGCCCGGCGCGGCCAGCGGGCAGGCGGTGACGATGAGCGCCTCGCGGCTGCCGCGCACCACGTCGGTCTGGGGCTGGCGGGTGCGGGCGGCCAGCTCGGCCATCTCCAGGATCAGCGGCTGCTCGGCCGCAGGCACGTCGCGCTTGACGCCGCTGCCTTCGTAGGTGGGGTAGGCATACGCCAGGAACCCGCCCTGGGCCTGCCACACGCCGCCCTCGACATGCGGCACCTCGATCAGCACTAGCTGCAGCAGCACCTGCAGCAGGTCGATCTGCGGCTGCGCGGGCGCGGGCTGCGGCACCGACCGCGCATAGCGTGCGGCGATGGCGCTGCACGAGCGCTCGGCCGCCGTGCGGCCGGCCGCCAGCTGGGCACCGGCACTGCCCCGGTAGACCGACACCATCACCACCGCCAGCGTGGCGCAGATGGCGAACAACAGGACCCAGAAGAAAACCAGCTGGCTTCGGAGCGATCTCATGGCAGGCGGGCGGTGAAGGGTGGCGGGGTTCGCGTTCGATGAGTTCGACGATCAAGACCAGCAATGGAAGCTGCCAGGGGCTGCGCCAGCGCCTGAGCGGACTCTGGAGGCAGCGCAAGCAACACGGCAGTCATCGTACCCAAGCCGGGGCCCGCGGCGTGTGGGGCAAAAGGGCCAGAGGCGTGGGCAAGGCGCCTACAGGCAGCCAGGGCCAGGGCTATGCACCCGAGCGTCACAGCCCTGCTGTGCGCCCGGACCTCCTGGCAAGGTTCGGACGCCCACTGTCAACGCCCGCAGTCCCGCTGGATGGCGGCCAGCACCACAACGTTGCCCAACGCCCTCAGCGCACCGACACGAAAATCGGGTTCGAGTAGAACCACAGGTTGCCGTAGTTCCGGTCGTTGATCTGGTCGTGCCGGGTGGCCGCGTCGGCGGTCTTGACGGGCTGGTCGGCCAGCGGCTCGCCTTTCAGCGTAAGGCCCGCGACGTTCTCGCCCAGGTTGGTGCCGCGCAGCCGGAAGTACTGGCTCTTGGTAGCGGGCAGCGTGATCTCCATGGCGTAGTAGCCGTCGCTCTCCTGCGTCCAGTCCGCCGCGGTGAAGCGCTTGACGACGCGGGTGCTCGCGTTCGTGGCCTGCTGGTAGGCGGCCGTGCCGGGCTGTGCCCGGGGGCCCACGTCGCCTGCGATCAGGTCGATGTGGTCCACCTTGGGCGTCATGTTGCCCAGGTTGCCGCTGCTGACCGGGCGCTGGTAGTTGTTGACCGGCGGGCTCTTGAAGCGGATGCGCACGGTGACGGTCTCGCCCTTGGTGGCCTTGAGGTCCTGGCCCATGGTGGCGGTGCCCTCGGCGCCCGTGGCGTTGAAGTCCAGGCCGTTGATCAGGTCGCCGAACACGCCGAAGCTGCGGCCCGCGCGCAGGCTGTCCACCACGCCGGAGATGCCGGCCTGCGACTGCGACTTGGTCTGCCAGACGTAGTTCTTGGCGTATTCGCCCGGGTAGTAGCCGCTGCTGTTGTTGTTGGCGTCGATCTCGAAGTGCGAGTCCGAGTTGGCGATGTTCCAGATGCGCCGGCCTTCGCCCAGCAGCGCATCCCACGTGCCGCCCAGTTGCGCCACCACGTAGTCGACACCGCCGTAGGTGCGGTTGGGCTTGTTGGCGTCGATGTAGGCCGAGGTGTAGCCGCCGCGGTCGGGTTCGAGCTGGTTGCCGACCATGCCTTCGATCGCGAAGACGATCCGGGGCGCCACGTCGTGCATCTCGCGGAAGTTGGCGATCGTGTACTTGCCGGGGTTGCGCGAGGGGTGGTTGATGGTGGCGTAGCTGGTGTTCGGGTACTTGTCTTTGAGCCAGGCGATGGCCTTCATCGCGTCTTCGCCGGTCTTGTTGTAGCGCTCGGGCGACTGCGCCCTCCACCGCGCGACGTCGGCCGCATCGAACAGCGACTCGTCGCCCGTGGTGAAGCGGTACTGGAACTCCTTGGCCGCGCTGGCCGAGGTCTTGAAGGTGGGGCTGCCTTCGAAGATGCCGACGTTGACGTGGTCGCGTGTGGGCATGTCCCACTCGAAGGCCGAGAAGATGGTCTTGTCGGCGTAGGTGCCCGCGGCCTGCAGTGCGGCCACGCGGGGCATCTCGTAGGCCTCCATGCCGTAGGCAAAGGCCTTGGGCGCCGGCAGGGGGTTGGCAGCGTGGTCGTACTTGGACGAGCGCAGGTGGTTGCTCAGCGACATCCAGTCCAGGTGGTAGGTGCCGAACGCCTTGCCCAGCACAAAGTCGAGCGTCTGGGTGGTGCGCGAGTCATCGGACTGCACCGTGTGGACGTGCAGGTCGCCCGTGGTCCAGCGGCCAGGTTCAGCGGCCGGCGTGCCGGTGCCATCGCCGGAGCTGCCGCACGCGCCGAGCAGCAGCAGGGAAAGGATGGCAGCAGACGCCAGGGGCGCTCGGAGCGCAGGGGGGACGCGGGAAGGGAATGGGGAGTTCATGAATCTAAGGGATGGTGAAGTGGCGGTGGGGCCAGTCCGCCATGGAGCCCGCACAGCGCGTGGTTATAGGCAGGGCATATGAACGTTCCGTGACGCCGTCGGGAGGCTCTTTCAGCGTTGAAAAAGGCGCTTTTCAAGCGCTGCGCGCCTATGGGCAGGCGTGTTTTCGGAGGGTGCTGGCGGGCCCTGGCACACACACTGCGATGCTGAAACCACGGGTTCCTTCAACAGGAAATGGGGAGCGTGCGCCGCACTTCAGCGCAAGTTGCGGCAGCCGAAACCGGGCCGTCGGTGCGGGTGGCAGGCGCCAGGGGATTGGTGCTGGGTATGCCCCGGGCCTCAGCCGTACAGCACGTCCGAGCGCAGCACGTACTTGGTGCCCTCGGTGACGGCGGTGCCTTCGTGCCAGGTGTCGTGGACAAAGAGCAGCGCGCTGCCCGTGCGCGGTGCCACGGCGAACTCGCGGAAGTCGGTGGTGCCGCCGGAAAAGTCGTCGTTCAGATACACCAGCAGCGTGAGCTGGCTGGTCAGCCCCGACTCCATCCACGGGCCGCCCTTGTGCATCTTGAAGCGCTGGCCGGGGGCGTATTTGTAGAACCGCAGGTCCTTGGGCAGCCCCTGCGCCACCTGCGTGCCCACGGCGGGCAGGGCCACCTGGCCGAGCCGCTGCCACAGCAGCGCCACCCAGCCGGGCGCCTCGACCATCACGCGCTCGTTGTTCCGCACCAGGGGCATCGCCTTGGGGCCGCCGGTGGTGCGCACGCCCGCGGCGCTGAAGCCGCCCGCCTCCGCCAGCTCGACCAGCTGGGCGCATTCATCGGCCGACAGGAAGTCCTGCAGCGAAAAGGCCCGCTCGGAGTGACGGATCAGGCGCATGGGTCGTGCGGCGCGGTGCGGGGGTGTGGTGCCAGGTGGCCGCTCTCAATGCTGGTGGCCGTGGTCGCCGTGCACGTGGCGGTGGGCGATCTCTTCAGCGCTGGCGGCCCGCACTGCGGTGACCTTGCAGCTGAAGGTGAGCGCCTGCCCGGCCAGCGGGTGGTTGCCGTCCAGGTGGACTTCGGGGCCCTTGATCTTGACCACGTTGAACACCGCGGGCTGGCCGTCGGTGCCCACGCCCTGCAGCTGGCCGCCGACCTTCACGCCGGGCGGGAACTCGCTCTTGGGGATGGTGCGCACCAGGCCTTCGTCGCGCACGCCGAAGGCGTCTTCCACCGCCAGTTGCAGCGTGGTGGCAAAGCCCACGGCCTGGCCTTCCAATGCGGCTTC
Source organism: Acidovorax sp. LjRoot194 (assembly GCF_964253015.1). Lineage (NCBI taxonomy): Bacteria > Pseudomonadati > Pseudomonadota > Betaproteobacteria > Burkholderiales > Comamonadaceae > Acidovorax > Acidovorax sp. LjRoot194. Next base: position 5,508,276 of record NZ_CAXUQB020000001.1, read on the forward strand.
GACATTGGGGAAGATGTTGTCATAGCCGCCATGCAGGTAGGCCAGGCTGCCGGCATCGAGCGGCTTGCCTTGGGGCGTGGTCACCTTGTAGGTGATGGTGACGGCGGAGTCTTTGGTGATGGTGGTCATGGCTCGCTGGCGCTTTCGTCTGGGTGTCTAAAAAAGAGGGCGCAGCGCAGCGGTCGGCCAGCGGGCACCAACCCCTGGCAGCGCTGCGCGCGTCGAAACCCTGGATTGTCCACGAGCCGCCCGGCGCCTGCCGGGCAGCCCCGGCGACCCCACCGGGCGAAGGTGTTCAGGCCTGCACCGCCGCTGCGGCGTCCTCGCCCGGGCGCTCTTCCTCGGCTTGGCCGGGGTAGCGCGCAAAGCGGCGGGCCTCGGTGCCGTGCACAGGGTCCTGGTCGTCCCAGGGCCAGCCGCCGAACTGGGTGCGGCGGTAGTCGTTCATGGCCTGCATGATCTCGGCCTGCGTGTTCATCACGAACGGGCCGTACTGCGCCACGGGCTCGCCGATGGGGCGGCCCTGCAGCACCAGGCATTCCACGGTGGTGGGGCCGGTGTTGGCCAGCAGCCAGTCCTCGGTGGCGCGCACCTGCAGCGCGGCGTGGCGGTCCACGTCCTGCGGGCCCACGCGCAGGCTGTCGCCGACGAAGAAGTACAGCATGCGCTGCGTGCCTTCGCCCTGCGCGGCGGGCAGGGTCCACTCGGCGCCCGGGTCCATGCGCAGCGTCCAGATGGCGACGTCGCCCTCGGGCTGCGAGGCCCAGGACTCGGGCGGCGGCGCCAGGGGGTCGGGCGCGCCGGGCAGCGCACCCGCCACCACGGTGACGGTGGTCGCGCGGCCGGCGGCGTCGTTGTGCACCAGGCGCGGAATGCGCTCGTCCCACAGCATGGTGAAGTGCGGCTCCACCATCTTGTTTTTGGCGGGCAGGTTCAGCCAGATTTGGAACAGCTCCAGCGGGTTGGGCTCGGTGGCGTTGAGCAGCGGGAACATCTCGGAATGCACGATGCCCTTGCCGGCCGTGACCCACTGCACGTCACCGCCGCCAAAGCGTGCAGCCGCACCCAGCGAGTCGGAGTGGTCGATCAGGCCCTTGCGCACCAGCGTCACGGTCTCGAAGCCGCGGTGCGGGTGGCCGGGAAAACCGGGCACGGTGTCGCCGTGGTACATGCTCCAGCCGTCCTTGCCGCTGAAGTCGCTGCCGATCTGGCGGTCTTCCACCGGCACGGCGGGGCCGAACGCGGCGTTGCCCGCGGGGTAGGCATCGTCGTGGTGGGCGCAGAAAAGAAACGGGTCCATGGTGGGCCACTGCGGGCCCAGCAGCTGGGCCCGGACGATTGGGACCAGCGTGGCGGTGGTGGCAGGGGTGGACGACGACATCAGGGGGCTCCTCGTGTTGTGCACCGCCACTATCGGACGGTTGCCTGTCGAATATGGAGCCCATGGTGCCTGAACAGAAGTGCGGCGGATAGGACAGTGCGGTGCGCCGGGCGGGACAGTGGGGGCTTGGCGGCTCACCCAGCCATGCCGGAGATATTTGACAAAATTCGGCTCCAGCGCTTGTCTGGCAAGCGCAGATAGCTATGGTTTTGATATCAGGACAGCCATCGTGATGGTCGCCCTTCTCGTCCCATGGCCCGGGCCCGGGCCCGGGCGGCACGACTGCGACAGCGGCTCAGGCCTTCACCTCGACCACCGGTACGAAGCCGCCGAAAATCATGCGTTTGCCATCAAACGGCATGGGCGGGTTGCCGGGTGTGGAGGGGTCCATGCGCGGGTCTTCCATCATCTTCTTCATGCCCGCATCGCGCGTGGCTTTGTCCGGCCATTCGATCCAGGAGAAGGCCACCGTCTCCTCGGCCGTCGCCTGGACCGCGCGGCGGAAATCGGTGACTTTGCCGTCGGGAACGTCATCGCCCCAGCCTTCGATCACGCGCAGAGCGCCGAGCTCGATGAATATCGGGTCGAGCTGGCGTGCGTGCTCAATGAATTTCTGCTTGTTGGCGGTGGGGACCGCGATCACGAAACCATCGATGTAAGACATATCCTGACTCCTGTGAGGTTGACTGTTCGAACTGCCCACCTGGGGCGTCTCATCCCGTATTCACCCGGCCCGGCGGACCGGAGCCCGCCTTGCCATCACTTGCGACGGTACGTCGCCTGCATGAACTGCTTCCAGCTTCCATCCGGCTGCTGGCCGAATGAGGTGAGCGTGCGTTCATGGGGGCCGACAAGGGTGATGACGTCGCGGTAGCGCGCCGTGGCGCCATCGCCCTTGAAGCTCGGGCCTTCGGTTTCCAGCGTGAGCACCTTCTGGCCGGCGTCCAGCGTGCCGCGGTACACCCACATGTGGGTCATCATCGAGCCGACCCAGGTGCCGAGGAACACGTTCTGCTCAGGGTCATAGCCCAGCGTCATCTGCATGCGGGCCTCGCCGCCACCGCCGGGCATGGTGCCTGTGCCTTCCATGATGACCCACAGGTCGCCGAGCGCGCGCACGTGTTCCGTGCCGGTGCCCTTTTCGGCCGGCTGGTCGGGCCCCATGTCGCAGTCGGACGTGCAGGTCCACTCGCCCAGCAGTTGCTGCAGCCAGCGGTGCATGGCGTGGGGTTCGGTGTTCATCATGGCGGTCTCCTTGGTGGTTTGATCCTTGGGGGTCGAAGGCGGAGCGCGCTGCGCTCAATCGCGGTCTGGTGCGCCCAGCGGAAAGTAGTGGCGGTACGGACGTCCGCCATCCACCGCCTGCGCAAACGACGGGCGGGCCAGCAGCCGGGCCCGGTAGGCCCGCAGCATGGGGTAGGCGTCGGCAATGGGATGCGTCCAGTCGGCGTAGAACAGCGCGGGTGCCGCGGCGCAGTCCGCCATCGTGAAATCGGCGCCTGCGGCCCAGGTCCGGCCGCCCCACTCGCCTTCCAGCCACGCGTAGGCCTTTTGCAGCTTGTCGGCCGCCGCGGCCACGCCCTCTGCGCGGCGGGCCGGGTCGCCGGTGAGCGCCGCGCTCACGGCCTGCTGCACCGGGGCCATCACGTGCAGGTCGAAGAAGCGGTCCATGAACCGCACCTCCAGCGCGGCCTTCGGGTCGAGCGGTATCAGGCGCACGGGGCCCGGGTGGGCCAGTTGCAGATGCTCGATCACGATGCTGCTCTCCACCACCGTCCGCTCGCCGTCCACCAGCACCGGGAACATCGCCAACGGCCAGTGGCGCAGCCACTCGGCGGCGTGGCCGCCCGGCGCGGCGCGGTCGAGATTGCGCAGCTCGTACGGTGTGCCGGTTTCATGCAGCGCGGTCAGCACCTTCTGGGTGTACGACGAGAAGGGGTGCCCGTAGAGGGCAAGCATCGGCGCGCTCATTCGGGTGCCACCACCATCCACGACACGCCGAAGCGGTCGGCCACCATGCCGAAGGCCTTGGAGAAGAAGGTCTTGGTCAGCGGCATCTGCACCTGGCCGCCGTCGGCCAGCGCATCGAAGTAGCGCCGGGCCTCGGCTTCGTCGGCAGGGCTCAGGGCCAGCGAGATGCCCTGGAAGCTGGCCTTGCCCGAGCCCATGCCGTCGGACGCCATGAGCTGCGTCTCGCCCACGGTGAACGCGGCGTGCATGACCATCTCCGGCGTGGGGCCGGGCCCGCCGCCCTCGGCGCAACCCGGGCCGGCGGCGGGATCGGGGTTGTCCTTGTAGCGCATGAGCGTGGTCACCTGGGCGCCCAGGGCGCTTCGGTAGAAATCCAGGGCCTCTTCGCAGCGGCCTTCAAACATCAGGTACGGCTCGATCTTCATGGCGGTCTCCTTGGGGTCGTGTGGGGTGCGGCGCGCAATTGTGAACACCGTCCACAAACAATACCAAAGATAATGGACAGTGTCCACATCTGCCCCACCCATGAACGTAAGCACCCGCAACACCCCGGCCGCACGCAGCACCTACCGCCATGGAGACCTGCGCCGCGCCCTGCTGGATGCCGGCATCGAGCTGGCCCGCCAGGGCGGCCCCGACGCGGTGGTGCTGCGCGAGGCCACGCGCCGCGCGGGTGTGGCGCCCAACGCGGCGTACCGGCATTTCGCCAACCGCGACGATCTTCTCGATGCCGTGCGCGCCGCCGCCGTGGCCTCGGCCGCGCGCTTCATGGAGGACGAGCTGTCCCGGGTGCCCGCCACCGGTACGCCCACCGAGCAGGCCCACGCCCGGGTGCGCGCCGTGGGCGCGGGCTACATGCGGTTTGCCCACGCCGAGACCGGGCTGTTCCGCACGGCTTTCGGCGGCCGGTTCACGGTGCAGCACGACCCGGACCCGGCCATGGGCGGCGCCACGGGGCTCAACCCTTTCGAGCACCTGAGTGCGGCGCTCGATGACCTGGTGGCCGCTGGCGCGCTGCCCGCCGAGCGCCGCCCCGGCGCGGAGTACCTGGCCTGGTCCACCGTGCACGGCATGGCGCTGCTGGCCATCGACGGCCCGCTGCGGGGCACGCCGCAGCCGATGCTGGACGCCCTGGGCCAGCGGCTGCTGGACATGGTCGAGCGCGGGCTGTAGACCGCGGCGCACACGGCGCAGCCCACACTCCCCTCCGACCCGCATCGCCTGGAGGCGGCCCCTTCGCTGCGGCCAGGGACCGCTCAATGGGGCCTGCACACCCTCCCATCGCCACCCGATGCCCCCTTTTTAGACTGGGTTGTCGAAGTTCGCCTACACACCCGCGCCGCCTGCGTACCAATAATTCACATATTGAAACCAAAAGTCACAAACAAAACCAATTGGTCACAAAGCCGCTAACCGCCAGTGCGCCCCCCGGGAGCCGCACGCCGATGTGACCGTTGCAGCGCCCCTTGAGCACCACCATGAACTTCCACAGCAAAACCGTCACCCAGAAACTGACGATGGCATTTTTTGTACTGATCGCGTTGTTGATCGGTGTCTCCATCCTGTCGCTGCGCAGCCTGGGGACCGCGCAGGCGGAGTTCCAGAGCTTCGTCAGCAACGAGTTCACCCGCGGCAGCTTGGCGCGCGATGTGCACGCCGCCGCCAGCGCACGGGCGATCTCGGCGCGCAACCTGATCCTGCTCACCGGTGCGTCCGACATCGCGATGGAAACCGCCGCCGTGAAGGCGGCGCACGAGCGGGTGCAGGACGGGATGTCCCAGCTGCGCGCGGCACTGGCCCGCGGCACGCACGTCGATCCCGGCGAGCGCGCGCTGTTCCAGCGGCTGGAGGCCATCGAAAGCCAGTACGGCCCGGTGGCGCTCGACATCGTGGCGCTGGCGCTGGCCGGCAAGAAGGACGAAGCCACGCTCAAGATGAATGCGCAGTGCCAGCCGCTGCTGCAGCAGCTCATCGGCACCACGTCGCAGTACACGCAGCTCATCACCACATCGGGCGCGACCGAAATCCGCGTTGCCGCGGAGCACTTCAGCACCAACCGCCTGGCGCTCGTGGCACTGGCGCTGGTGGCCATCGGTGCGGCCGTGGGCCTGGCCCTGCTGATCAACCGCAGCCTCATGCGCTCGCTGGGTGCCGACCCTGTGGAGCTGAGCGCCGCGGCCCGCCGCGTGGCATCGGGCGACCTGGGCCCCGTGCCTGGCGGCGCGGCGGCGCCTGCCGACAGCGTGCTGGCCTCGCTGGGCGGCATGCAGTCTGCGCTGGCGCACATCGTGGGTCAGGTCCGCGCTGCGGCCACCGCCATCGAGGCGGGCTCGCACGAGATCGCCACGGGCAACACCGACCTGTCCCACCGCACCGAGCAGCAGGCGCGCAGCCTGCAGCAGAGCGCGTCGTCGATGGAAGAAATGACGGCCACCGTGCAGCAAAACTCGGACACCGCGCACCAGGCCAGCCAGTTGGCCTCCGTCGCACGCGCCGCCGCTGAGAACGGCGGCACGGTGGTGGCCCAGGTCGTCACCACCATGAACGACATCGCCACCAGCTCGCGGCAGATCGCAGAGATCACCAGCGTGATCGACGGCATCGCGTTCCAGACCAACATCCTGGCGCTGAACGCTGCGGTCGAGGCCGCGCGGGCGGGCGAACAAGGCCGCGGCTTTGCCGTGGTGGCCAGCGAGGTGCGCACGCTCGCACAGCGTAGCGCGCAGGCCGCCAAGGAGATCAAGTCGCTCATCGAGGCGAGTGCTGCCAAGGTGAAAAGCGGCTCGACGCTGGTCAACACCGCAGGCGCGGCCATGACCGAGATCGTGGGCGAAGTCCACCGCGTGGCCGACCTGATCGGCGAGATCAGCGCCGCCACGCGCGAGCAGTCCACCGGCATCGCGCAGATCGGCAGCGCCGTGGCCGAGCTGGACCAGTCCACCCAGCAGAACGCTGCGCTGGTGGAGCAGATGGCCGCCGCCGCCCACACCCTGAACCAGCAGACCCACGGGCTGGTGGAGTCCGTGGCCGTGTTCCGCGTGGACACCCGCGTTCAGCTGACGCACGCGCACGCCGCGCCAGCGCTCCTTGGTGCCTGAGCTTGAAGCGTTTGAGGCCCCTGCCGCGCACCCATCAAGCGCTACCAGCTACCAATTTGATAGCGCCTCGTCATCCATCGACCGACTGGCCGTAGAGCGTTGCCGTGCTGCGCACCCGCTCCACCACCGCACGGCGCAGCGCGGCGGGCCGCAGCACCTCGACCTGGGGCGACAGGCGCAGCAGCTGGCCGCAGGCGTGCTCCACCGATTCGATGGGCACGGTCACCGCCACCCGCCCGTCCTGGCGGCGTGAGGCAGGCGCTGCCGCCACCGCCCGCGCCACCGCGCTGCTGAGCATGCGCAGCCCCTTGAGCCCTGCCGGCGTGGCCAGCAGCGCGGCTTTGCCGGTGTAGAGCGAGGATTCGAAGCGCTGGATCGACGCCGCCCAGTACGCGGGCAGGTCAAACCTCGCGGGCCGGCGCACCGGCGCATCGAGCGCCTGCGCCGCCAGGATGTTGGAGACGCGGTAGGTGCGCGGGCCGCGGTCTGCCGGCGCGCCCGCGGTGGCTGCGCCTGCGGCCTGGGCCGCCTTCCGCACTTTCGCCGCCTTGCCCACCACGCCATCCGCCGCATCACCGGTCGGCAGTGCCACCAGGTACCAGACCCCGGCCTTGAGCACCAGGCCCAGCGGGCTCACGGTGCGCTGCACGGTGTCGGCCCAGCTTTCGTAACGCATCGTGATCTGGTGGCCGTTCCACACGGCGGCGGCCACGGTGGCCAGGTGGGGCGTGGGGTCGCTCTCGCGGTACCAGTCCACCGGGTCCAGGTGCAGGCGCGTGCTCACGCGCTGGGCGTCTTCGCGCCAGGCTGCGGGCAGCGACGACAGCAGCTTCAGCCGCGCGCCTTCCACCTCGTCGCCCAGCCCCAGCTGCTGCGCAGGGCCGGGCAGGCCACTCAGGAATACGGCCTGCGCCTCTGACGGCGTGAGCCCGGTGAGCGTGGTCTTCCAGCCGGGCAGCAGCGCAAACCCGCCGTGTCGCCCGCGCTCGGCGTAGATGGGCACGCCGGCTGCGCTGAGTTGGTCCACATCGCGGTACAGCGTGCGCACCGAGATCTCCAGCGCATCGGCCAGCGCGGTCGCGCTCATGCGGCCCTGGGTTTCGAGCAGCATCTGAAGGGACAACAGGCGGCTGGCGCGCATGGTGGATGTTGGGTCTGGGTGGGGAGAACCGGGAATGCGGGCAGGCGGCCACCTGCAACCCCCCCCCCCCCGCAAAGATAGCCTAAATACCTGCCATCAGGTGGCAGGTATGGCGGCGCAGACTGCAGTCCTGCTCGATTCCACACCCCATCGCCCCAGGAGCCCACATGTGTGAAGACACCCTCACCGCCCCGCCGTCAGGCACCGCCGACGTCACAACCACGGCAACCGCAGCAGCACCCTCTGCCCCCATCGCTGCCGACGCATGCGCCGTCGTCGAGCTGCGCCAGTACACGCTGCACCCGCAACAGCGCGAGGTGCTCATCGACCTGTTCGACCGCGAGTTTGTGGAGACGCAGGAGGCCCAGGGCATGCGCGTGCTGGGCCAGTTCCGCGACCTGGACCGGCCCGACCTGTTCGTGTGGCTGCGCGGCTTTGCCAGCATGCAGGCCCGGCGCCAGGCGCTCGAAGCCTTCTACGGCGGGCCCACCTGGGCGGCGCACCGCAGCGCCGCCAACGCCACCATGATCGACTCGGACAACGTGCTGCTGCTGCGCCCCGCCTGGCCCGGTGCCGCGGCGGCATTGCCCCAGCACCCGCGCCCCGCACCGGGTGCCGCCGCTGCCAGCGGCGCAGCCCCCGGCCTGCTGGCGGCCACGGTGTTCCACCTGCACGAGGCCGCGACGCCTGCGCTGCTGGACTTTTGCCGCCACCGCATGGCGCCCCTGCTGCAGCGCAGCGGCGCGCGGCAGGTGGCGTGGTACTGCACCGAGACCAGCCCCAACACCTTTCCGCGCCTGCCGGTGCGCGAAGGCGAACACGTGCTGCTGGCACTGGCGCTGTTTGGCAGCGAATCGGCGGCGCAGTCGTTTGCCACCAGCGGCGCCTGGGAGCGCGGTGTGGCGCCGAGCTTGGCGCCCTGGTTGTCGCGCCCGAGCGAGACCCTGCGCCTGCAGCCCACCGCGCGCAGCGCGTTGCACGCCTGAAGCCCCCACAGGAGCACCACCATGGCCATGACACCCCACCTCATCACCATCCCCTCGCCCACCGTGGCACCCAGCGCCGCGCGCGACTTTGATTTCCTCATGGGCCCCTGGCGCATCCGCAACACGCGGCTGGTGCGGCGCCTGGCGGGCTGCAACGACTGGGAGGTGTTCGACGCCACCGGCCATGCGCGGCCCTTGCCCGGTGGCATCGGCAACTGCGACGACTTTATGCCCCTGGCCTGGAAGCCCGGCTTCGTGGGCATGACGCTGCGGGTGTTCAGCCCCGCCGCGCAGCGCTGGAGCATCTACTGGCTGGACAACGCCACCGGCGGGCTCGATGCGGCCACGGGCCTACTGATGCCGCCCGTGGTGGGCGGCTTCGACAACGGCGTGGGTATTTTTGAAGGCCAGGAGCTGCTGGACGGGCGCCCCGTGCAGGTGCGCTTTGAATGGACGCAAACCGGCACACCGACGCCCCGCTGGCAGCAGGCGTTTTCAGGTGACGGTGGCGCGACGTGGGAGGTGAACTGGGTGATGGAGTTCTCGCGGCCCGTGTAGCGCACGTGCTCTGCGCATGTTCGCTGTCGCCCGGTTCGCTGCGCCTGGGCAGCCTCGGCGCTATCTCGGGCTGCGGTGCCGCAAGCCCGTTCAGACAGATCAGCGGCGGCGGCCCGCCCACGCGCCCAGGGCCACGCCTGCGATGCCCATCGCGGCCACCAGGCCCAGGCTGTTGCGCTGCGCACGGCGCTGGCCGCCGTCGATGGCGGTGCCGCGCGAGGGCTCGAACAGGTTGCCGTCACCGGACGGCACGGCGCGCGCGCTGCCCAGGGCGCGCTCGGTCACCCAGCGCATCACCGCACCCAGGCGCTCCGGCGCCAGCGTGTGGGCCACGCGCCCCGGCACGGCGGCAGCGCCGAGCCAGGTGACAGCCCGGGGGCGGTCGACCAGCGCCACGATGGCGTCGGCCACGCGGCGTGGGTCCAGCAGCGGAATGCGCGGCTGCAGGTTGCGCCCGGTGTAGTTGGCGCCGTGCGACAGGCCCGGCGAATCGACGAAGGTGGGCGCCACATCGCACACGTGCACCCCGGGCAGGTCGGACACCTCGGCGCGCAGCGCCTCGGACAGGCCGCGCAACCCGAACTTGCTGGCCGTGTACGCGGCCGCATAGGGCGACGGGATCCAGCCGCCCGCAGAAATCATGTTGATCAGCGTGCCCTCGCCGCGCTCGCGGAAGTGGCGCAGCGCTGCATGTGCGCCGTGCAGGTGCCCCAGCAGATTGGCCTCCAGCACGCGGCGGTGCGATGCCACCGGTGTCTCGTCGAACCGGCCCACCGCTCCCACGCCCACGCCGTTGATCCACACGTCGATGCGGCCATGGTGGCGCAGCGCGGTATCGGCCAGTTGGGCCACGGCGTCGGGGTCGGTCACGTCGGTGGGCACGCCCAGCGCGGTGTTGGCGCCGGCCTCGCGGCAGGCCATGGCCACGGGGGCCAGGGTGTCGGGGTTGCGGGCCGCCAGCACCAGGCGCGCGCCGCGGCGGGCGAAGGCCAGCGCGGTGGCGTGGCCGATGCCGCTGGAGGCACCGGTGATGACCACCACCGGCGCCACCCGGGCGCTGGCGGTACGGAAGGCGTTGGAAGTAGCGGGGGATGGAGATGCCATGGCAGAAGGGGGATCAGCGCCGGCCGGTGTGTCGGCAGGGCATGGACAACAACGATGTCCGGTTGTAATCCACGCGCTGCCGCGCCGCTGTAGGACGGTTGCCAGAACCCCCAACCGATGCGGCGGGCGGGGCGCACGCCGCCCAGCCCGCGCCGTGCATGCGGCCTGCTTCAAGCCGCGCGCAATGCCGTCTCTGCGGGAAAGTCCGTGGACGCCGCCACCGCCCGCCACTGCGCGGTTTCGCGCTCGACGAAGGCGTGCTTGTCGGCAATGGTCTGCAGCGTGTCCGTGCCCAGCGGCAGGCGCAGCGGGGGCGTGGGGCTGGCCACCAGTTGCATGATGGCCTGGGCCAGGCGCACCGGGTCGCCGGGCTGGTTCAGGTTGATGCGGCGCGCGGCCTCGCGCACGGCGCCGGCGCTCATGGCGTAGTCGTCCATCACCTGGGGTGACACGGCCAGCGAGCTGCCGTCCAGGAACTCGGTGCGAAAGTACCCCGGCTCCACCACCGTGGCGTGGATGCCCAGCGGCGCCAGCTCGGCGTGCAGGGCCTCGGTCAACCCTTCGACCGCGAACTTGGTCGAGCAGTACACGCCGAACCCCGCGGCCGACTGCACGCCGCCCAGCGACGAGATGTTGACCACGTGCCCGGCGCGGCGTGCACGCAGGGCGGGCAGCACCGCGCGGGTCACGTGCAGCAGGCCGAACACATTGGTGTCGTACAGGCGGCGCACCTCGTCGGCGGTAGCTTCTTCGACCGCGCCCAGCAGGCCATAGCCCGCGTTGTTGACCAGCACATCGATGCGGCCGAAGTGCGCCAGCGCGCGCTGCACGGCGGCCTGCGCCTGGGCTTCGTCGGTCACATCCAGCGCCAGGGGCAGCAGCGCGTCGCGGGCGCCCAGGCGCTGTTCGACCGATGCGGCGCTGCGCGATGTGGCGACGACGGCATCGCCCTGGGCCAGCGCGGCCTCGGCAATGCGCGCGCCGATGCCGCGCGAGGCGCCGGTGATCATCCAGACGCGGGGATACGAGGAATGGGTGGTGGTGGCTGTGGTGGGGGTAGTGCTTGCGGCAGTCATGGCAGGTCCTTGAGGTGGTGTTGAGCAATGGGCGGTACCCATGGCGGTGGACTGTAGGCACATCATTGCCATGCGACTAGCCCATAATCTCTGGATTCATTCGCAAGCATTGCTTGCCAATCCACCCCACAACCTACACCGCATCCACCTCGCACAATGCCTGCCCACCATGGCCATCAATGAACTGCGCGCCATCGCCAATTTCGCCAAGGCCGCCGAGCTGGGCAGCCTGCGCCAGGCCGCCGCCACGCAGGGCATCACGCCCCAGGCGGCCAGCCAGTTGCTGGTGCAGCTGGAGTCGCACCTGGGCGTGCGGCTGTTTCACCGCACCACGCGCAGCCTGAGCCTGACCGAGGAAGGCCGGCAGTTTCTGGCGTCGGCGCAGCCGGGCCTGGCCACGCTGCAGCATGCGGTGCAGGGCGTCCGGCGCGGGCGCGAGGAGATGGCCGGGCCGCTGCGCATCGCGGCGCCGCGCTCCATCGTCCTGGAGGTGATTTGGCCGGTGCTGCACGAGTTTTGTCGCCGCCACCCGCGGGTGGAGCCCGATGTGCAGCTGGACGACCGCATCGGCAACTGGGTGGAAGACCGCGTGGACGTGGGCTTTCGCTCGGGCTACCCGCCCGAGGGCGGCGTGGTGGCGCGGCGGCTGATCACCCTGCAGCTCATCGTGTGCGCCGCGCCCGCCTACATCGCCCGCCACGGCGCACCCGCCAGCATCGACGACCTGGCGCAGCATCGCTGCAGCGGGTTTAGGCACCCGTCCACCGGCAAGCCCATGCCGTGGGAGTTCCAGGTGGGCGACGACATCGTGGCGCGCACGGTGCACCCCACGTTCTGCACCAACGACATCGAGGTCGAGGCGCGCGCGGTGGTGGGCGGCCACGCGGTGGGCCAGCTGGTGGGCGTGACGGCAGCGCCGCTGGTGCGCAGCGGCCAGCTGGTGCCGCTGCTGCCCCAGCATGTGGCGCAGCACCTGGCGCTGTACGCGTACTACGGCAGCCGCACCGCGCTGCCCGCGCGGGTGCGGGCCTTCATTGACCTGGCGGTGGAGATGGTGGCGGGCAACCCGGCCTACACCCTCACGCAGCAAGAGCTGGCGGCCCACCGCCCCGCCGTTCAGAAAAAGCCCCGCGCACGCAAGCCGGCGCAGTGACGGTGGCACACCGGGCGATGCAGCGGCGAGTCAGGCCGCGAAGCCGCCGTCGATGAGCAGGCTGGCGCCCGTGACCATGCCCGACTCGGGCCCCGCCAGGTAGGCCACCATGCCCGCGATCTCGTCGGGGTGCGCGTGGCGGTCCAGCGCCATCATCGAATGCATGTTGCCGGCCAGTGGGCCGTCAGCCGGGTTCATGTCGGTATTCACCGGCCCGGGCTGCACGTTGTTCACGGTGATGCCGCGCGGGCCCAGGTCGCGCGCCAGGCCCTTGGTCAGCCCCACGATGGCGGCCTTGCTCATGCCGTACACGCTGAAGCCCGCCCATGGAATGCGGTCCGAGTTGGTGCTGCCGATGGTGATCACGCGGCCATAGGCGCCGCCCTGCCCCATGTGGCGCACGGCGGCCTGCGTGGCGACGAACACGGCGCGCACGTTCACGTTCACCGTGTGGTCGAAGTCGGCCAGCGAGAAGCTGTCGATCTCGCCCGCCACGGCCACGCCCGCGCTGTTGACCAGGATGTCGATGCGGCCCAGCGTGCGCGCAGCGGTATCGATGGCCGCTGTGAGGGCCGCGGCATCGGTGCTGTCGGCGCGCAAGGCCAGCGCACGGCCACCGGCGGCTTCGACCGCTGCGGCCACGGCCTGGGCCGGTGCCTCGGAGCTGCTGTAGGTGAAGGCCACCGCAGCGCCGTCGCGCGCCAGGCGCCGCACGATGGCCGCGCCGATGCCGCGCGAGCCGCCGGTGACGAACGCCACCTTGCCGGCCAGGACGCCTGCGGTGGATGCGGGGGACGATGAAGGCTGCACGGACGCAGGGGCAGGGGCAGAAGTGCTGGTCATGTGTTCTCCAGGGGAATCAGGGGGTTGCAAAAGAGCGGCTGAGGAAGCCGCGAAACACCTGCAGTGTCGGCAAACCATTGCACCGGCGGTAGCCATGAATCGGCTGTATTTATTTCAACCCTTGGTTGAAAATGGCGCGCCACACCGAGACCCACCATGCAGCCCTTGAGCCACCTCGAATCCTTCGTCAAATCCGCCGAGTCCGGCAGCTTCTCGGCCGCTGCGCGGCTCATGGGCCTGACGCCTGCGGCCGTGAGCAAGAACGTGGCGCGGCTCGAAGCCGGCCTGGGGGTGCGGCTGTTTCAGCGCAGCACGCGGCGCCTGGCGCTGACCGAGGGCGGGCAGCGGCTGCTGGCGCAGATCAGCGAGCCGCTGGGCACGCTGGCCGACGCGGTGGCACACGCGGCCGAGGCCGACGGGCAGCCGGCGGGCACGCTCAAGGTCAGCATGGGCCTGGCGTTCGGACGGGCCTACCTGGTGCCGCTGCTCGATGAGTTCTTGCAGCGCTACCCGGCCATCCAGCCGGACTGGCGCTTCGAGAACCGGCAGGTCGACCTGATCGGCGAGGGCTTCGACGCGGGCATTGGCGGTGGCCTCAACCTGAACCCCGACATGGTGGCGCGCACGCTGGGGCAGATCCACCTGGTGGTGGTGGCCGCGCCCGCGCTGCTGCGCGGCCGGCGTGCGCCGCGCCACCCCGCCGACCTGGCGCGCTGGGACGGCATTGCGCGCCGCACCATCCGCACCGGGCGCGTGCAGGTGACCACCCTGCGCAACAAGGCGGGCGATGCGGCCCCCGCGGAGCTGCGCCCGCGCATCGTCTTCGACGACCCCGAGGCCATGTGCCAGGCCGCGATGATGGGCCTGGGCATGGCCGTGCTGCCCATGCCGTTTGCGCAGCCCTGGCTCGCGCGCGGCGACCTGGTGCGCGTGCTGCCCGGCTGGTGGGCCGACTCGGGCCCCACGTCGCTGTACTACCCCAGCAAGAAGCTGCTGCCCGCGCGCACCCGGGTGTTCGTGGACTTCATCGTCGAGCAGTTCGCGCAGCGGGGCTTTGCGCAGCGCGTGCGGGGCGATTGAGGTGCTGTGTACCTGATACTGTGGACCTGATGCTGGGTGCTGGGTGCTGGGTGCTGGGTGCTGGGTGCTGGGTGCTGGGTGCTGGGTGCTGGGTGCTGGGTGCTGGCCGGATGCTGGCCGGGTGAAGGGCGACGCCGGGCCATCAGCCCATCGGATCGTCAGAGCACCATCGACACCACCATCCACACCGCGCCGCAGGCCAGCGCCGACGCCACCACCATCAGCACGCCATCGCGCACCAGCAGGGCCAGGCCGATGAGCGCGATGGCGCCCATCGGGGCCGAGCTGGCGAACGGGAACAGTTCGAGCGGCGGCACCATCAGTGCCAGCCCGATGCAGGCCAGCGCTGCCACGCGCATGCCCACGCCGGAGGTCAGCGCACGCAGGCGGCCATGGAACCAGCGGTCCAGGCGCTGTGCCATCGGGCGCACCGCGGTCACCAGGCGTGCCAGCCGCTGCGCACTCAGGCTGCGGCGCGCTATCCAGCCCGGAATCCACAGCCTGCGCCGCCCCAACAGCATTTGCGCGGCAAACAGCACCACCACGGCCGCCAGGGCCGTGGGCACGCCGGGCACACCGCCCACGGGCGACAGCTCGATCAGCGCGGGCACCACCAGAAAAGGGCCGTAGCTGCGCGTGCCCACGGCATCGACCAGGTCCGCCACCGACACCCGGGCGTCCTGCTGCGCCAGCTCGTCGAACCGGTCGAGGATGTCGCCCAGGCTTTCGGGGGATGCAGAGGATGCAGGCTGGCGCTGGTGGGGCGCGCAGGCAACGGGGGATGTGGTCGACAGCGTCATCCGGCCAGAATGCGCAGCGGGCCAGCTGCCCCATGCCAGACACGGGCGCATGGTGGCGTGGGAGGCGGGGCTGGCATCATGGGGTTTTCGTCCCGCACCGCCTCTTTGCATGACCGCTGCCACGCACACCACAAGCCCTTCCCGTGACACCTTGCCCGCCCAGTGCCGGCCGCTGCACATCGGCATCGTGGGCTGTTCCGCCGAAGGCGCGGCCCTGTGCTACCGCACTCTGTGCACCGAAGGCGCGGCGCTGATGGGCCGTGCGCACGCGCACCCCGAGGTGTCGATGCACACGCCCTCGCTGGCCGACTATGTGGACTGCCTGGACCGCGGCGACCTGCAGGGCGTGGCCGACCTGATGCTCGCATCGGCCCACAAGCTGGCACGCGCAGGCGCGGACTTTCTGATCTGCCCGGACAACACCATCCACCAGGCGTTTGCGCTGGTGCAGCCGCGCTCGCCGCTGCCGTGGTTGCACATCGCCGAAGTGGTGGCGGCCGAAGCGGCAGCGCGGGGCTACCAACGCCTGGCACTGACGGGCACGCGTTGGCTGGTGGACAGCAGCGTGTACCCCGATGCCCTGTCCGCGCAAGGCATCGCCTGCGTGCGGCCCGCCGAGGCAGAGCGCACCGAGATCAACCGCATCATCATGGACGAGCTGGTGCCCGGCGTGATCCGCGCGCCGTCGGTGGCGACGTTTCAGCAGGTCATCGCGCGCATGCAGCGCGACGAGGGCTGCGACGCGGTGGTACTGGGCTGCACCGAGATCCCGCTCATCCTCAGCGACGCGAACTCGGCCCTGCCCACGCTGGATTCGACGCGGCTGCTGGCGCGCGCAGCGCTGCGCAGGGCTGTGGCGGGCCACTGAGCGATAGCTCCCCGGGTCCGGCTCACTTCAACGCACGACCGCGTGGGCGCGCGGCACAGCGCGCCGCCTTTGGCTGCCGCAAAGGTCTGCGCTTCTACACTGCGCGAACGCACCGTCCGCCCACCGCTTGATGAAGGAGTCTGCATGCGCACTCGTCGCTGGCCCATTCGCTCGATCGGCATCACCGTCGGCCTGCTGGCGTGTCTGGCCGGGCCAGCCGCGCAGGCGCAGGCGCAATCGCCCGGGACACCCTGGCGCGAAGACTCCACCCCCGAGGAGCAGACGCTGGATGCCGCGGCGTTCGAGGGCGTGCAGGCCACGCTGGCCACGCCCCAGTTTGCCGATGTCGACAGCGCCGTGGTGGTGCTGCGCGGCCGCGTGGTGTACCGCTTCTACCGCGATGGCGAGCCGGACAAGCTGCGCGACACGCAGTCGGCCTCCAAGAGCGCACTGTCGGCCCTGCTGGGCACGGCCATCGCGCAGGGCCGCATTGCCAGCGTGGACCAGCGCGTGGTGGACCTGGTGCCCGAGTGGGCGCCCCTGAACACCGACCCGCGCGCCGGCACCATCACGCTGCGGCACCTGCTGACACTGACGGCGGGCTTTTCGCTGCCCAGCGACCCGCGCACCCGGTCCGGCAACGCACCGCCGCTGCCCGCGCGCGAGGCGTGGGCCAGGCCGCTGGCGGCAGACCCGGGCCAGGCCTTCGCCTACGACAACTCCGTGACGCCGCTGCTGGCCGCCGTGCTGGAGAAAGCCACCGGCATGCCCCTGCCCGACTATGCGCACCAGCAACTGGTCGGCCCCATGGGGTGGGCCGCGCCGCGCTACCAGGGCAGCATCGTGCACCTGCGCACCCAGGACATGGCCAAGCTCGGCCAGCTGTACCTGCAGCACGGCCAGTGGGACGGCAAGCCGCTGGTGCCCGAGGCGTTCGCCGATGCCTCAGTGCAGGTGCAGAGCACCGGCGGCCCGCCGGTGGGGCTGTCGTACGGCTACCTGTGGTGGGTGGTACCCGGCAAGGCGCCGCGCCCCACCTTCATGGCCAGCGGGTTTGGCGGACAGTTCATCTGGGTGTATCCGCCGATGGACCTGGTGGTGGCCACCACGTCCACCGTGTCGGCCGAAAGCGGGCAACGCGGCCAGGCGCTGCAGTGGATTCGCCAGCATGCGTTTGCAGCGGCGCAGCGGCGGGTGGCGGCGGAGCGGAAGTAGCAAGGCGGGGCGTTGAATCCGCCCTTCCTGGCCTAAGGAGGGACAAGCGCCGCGCTCCCCCGCAAAAGCCCCCTCTCCCCGGCCCTCTCCCGCGGGGGGAGAGGGAGTCAGGCAGGGCGCTGCGGTGGTGGTTGATGGCAGCAGCGCCCCAGGGCGTCAAGGCTGCTTGTTCACGAACGCCACCGTGAGCCCCTTGGCCGTCACCGTGATGGCCCCCGGCTGCAGGCCCATGCCGTCGAACATGGCGGTGTCTTGCGGGCGCAGCTGGTGCAGCGTGACTTCGCCCAGCGACTGCTCGGCCAGCACCGGGCCGTAGGCGTTGAGCAGTTCGTTGACCGCCGGCTTGAGCGTGGGGAAATCCAGTTTGCCCAGCTTGATCTGGTGCGCCCGCAGCGTGCGGTCGCTGGCCTCGTAGCGCAGCGCAAACTCCACATCGAAGGTACCCGCGTGGCTGCGCCGCAGTGCAGCGCCGGCCGCGTCCACCGACATGGTGGCGCCGACGCGGTTCACCTCGGGCAGCAGGCGCAGCCGCGGCGCCTGCAGGGTCAGGTCGAACAGGCCCTGCACCGGCACGCTGCGCGGGAACTTGGTGGCCGTCATCTCCTGCAGCTGCGACAGCGGCACGGTGTAGCTGGGCTGGGCCCACGCGGCATGCCCCGCCAGCGTCAACACCGCGGCGCCGCCCAGGGCCAGGCTGCGGGAGGCGGTGGTCAGAAATCGTCGGCGGTGCAGCATGGCTGGTTCTCTCTTGAAGGGCTGTCGGACACACCGGCGATGAAAAGGTGCCGGGTGATTCACCGCCATCGTGCCACTTCTGCATGGCCTGCGTGCTAATTTATCTATTCATAAATGCATACAAACCATTGAATTCATTGGATTTTCAACGAAATCTATCCATTCATATAATCATTCATGGCCCGCCCACCAGAACTTACCTCCAGAGCCCTGACCGCCCTGCGCCGCCAGGGCGGCGTGCTCACCAGCGCCGAGCTGCAGGAACTGCTGGGCGTGAGCCAGCCCACCGTGTCGCGGGCGCTTGCGCCGCTGATCCACGCGGGCCAGGTGCAAAAGGTGGGCGCGGCACGGTCGCAGCGCTATGTGCTGCCGCGCACCGTGCCCAACGTGGGCAACGAAGTGCTGGTGATGCGCATCGACGCGCACGGCCGCCCGTCTCCGTTTGCACGCATGGTGCCGCTGGAGGGCGGCGCCTTCTGGGTGGACGAAGCCGACGGTGTGAGCGCGCGGCACGACGGCCTGCCCTGGTTTCTGGACGACATGCGGCCCCAGGGCTTCATGGGCCGCACCTTTGCGCACGCCCACCCCAAGCTGCAGCTGGGCCACGACCCGGGCCACTGGAGCGACGACGACGTGCTGCGCGCCATGACGCTGTATGGCGACGACCTGCCGGGCAACCTCATCATGGGCGAGGCCGCGTTCCAGCGCTTTCACACGCTGCCAGCACGCGCCTCGCGGGTGGACTCCGCCGCGGCCTACCCCGCGCTGGCCGAGCAGGCCATGCGCGGCACCCACCCCGGCTCGTCAGCGGGCGGCGAGCAGCCGAAGTTCTGCACCATCACCGCGGGGCGACACGTGATCGTCAAGTTCTCGCCCGCCGGCAACGCGCCCGCCGACCAGCGCCTGCGCGACCTGCTGGTGTGCGAGCACCTGGCACTGCAGACCCTGGCGCAGGCCGGGCTGCCGGCGGCGCCCACGCAGCTGTTCATGGACGCGGGGCGCGTGTTCCTGGAATCGGAGCGTTTTGACCGCACGCCGCTGGCGGGGCCGGGCGCCGACAGCCTGGGCGGCCGCATCGGCATGGTGTCGCTGCAGGTCTACAACGCCGAATACGTGGGCGATATCGACAACTGGGCCGCCACCGCCAACCGCATGGCCGCGCGCCACCTGCTGACCCCCGCCGACGCCCGCACCCTGCGCCTGCTGGAGGCCTACGGCCAGCTCATCGCCAACACCGACCGGCACTACGGCAACATCTCGCTGGTGCTGCAGGATGACGACTGGGCGCTGTCCCCTACCTACGACATGCTGCCCATGCTGTACGCCCCGGTGGGTGGCGAGCTGGTGCCGCGCGACTTTGCCAGCCGCCCCCTGCAACCCACCGCGGCCACGCTGGGCGAGTGGGCCGATGCGCGGGGCCTGGCGCTGGCGTTCTGGCGCGCAGCGGCGGTGGATGCGCGGGTGTCGGATCAGTTTCGGGGCATTGCGGCCGAGAATGCAGGCCATTTAGGCCGCTAGCGCTTATCCATCAAGCGCTGCCAGCTATTATTTCAATAGCTAACGATCTGCCAGCATCTTGGATGCGGATTACAAAATTCAGCGAAGCGGTTCTGGCTGGGCGCTGCGTCGCAGGCAGTACGAGTAGTACGACAAGACGCTGCAACGACGCCAGAAGAGTTTTGTGAGCCGCTCTTAGCGCCCCACCACCGACCAGCCGACCTTCTGATCAGTCTTGTCGTTCTCATACTCCCACGCGGTGCCGCAGCGGTCGCACACATAGCGGGTGATGGTGACGGTGCCGTGGTCGCGCTCTTCCTTGCGGTTGCCGCGCTGCACCAGCTCGGCGTGGCCGGGGGCCTTGCGCCAGTTGCGCTGGATGCCCTGGCACGGCTCGCACAGGGCCATGGGTTTGAGATCGTTCTGTCGGGCCAGGTCTTTGGTCATGGGTGGGGCAGCCTGGGGGCTGTGGTGTGGGGGTGGTTTGCGTGCTGCGGGGCGGCTACTGTAAGGCACCGGCGAACACGGGGGCCCGGCAGGGCGGGCAGGCTTCAAGCCAAATTGGCCTTGAGCGCACGATGATAAAGCGCCACCAGCTATCGAATCAGGAGTGACCACCCATCCCCACCACCAGCGCCTTGTCCATGCGCGCGTTGTGCAGCACCACGCCCGCGCGCTCCACCTGCTGGCGCGCCTGCACCACAAAGCCCTGTGCGGCAAAAAACGGCTCGGCGGTCAGGCTCACATGGGCGTGCAATCGGTTGATGCCACGCTCCACCGCCTGCGCATGGATGTGGGCCATCAGCGCCCGCGCCACGCCCTGGCCCGCAAACGCCGGGGCCACGAAGAACATGTCGATGGTGCCGTCGGCCTGCAGGTCCGCAAACCCGGCGATGGCGCCACCGTCGCTGGCCTGTGCGACGAAGGGCTGGTCGGCCTGCATGCGCTGGGCCCACTGCGCGGCGTCGTGCTCCAGCGGCGCCCAGGCTACGAGCTGTTCGGCGCAATAGTGCTTGCAGGCCAGGCCGTGCACCGACGCGTGAAACACGGCGCGCAGTGCGGTTTCGTCGCCCGTGCGGAAGTGGCGGATGAGGAGGGAGGGCATATGGTGACGATTGGATCAGCGACCTAGCGCGAAGCGCATGGCGGGCGGCACGCACAGGGCCTGTGGGTCGCATGGAAAAGCGCGCGATTGTGCATTAGTGGGCTGCATGCACTGCACACGGCCGCAACAGCAGCGCGCGTAGGCCATGGCGCACAGCACGACAGGCCGCGTCACCGCGCCTGCGCCGCGTGCGGTTCGCTAGTGTTTGGGGTGGCAATCGGTTGCGTCATGGCTCGTACCTGGGCAGGACAACACAGCACTTGTGCACTTGTGCACATGGCCTTGGTCACGCTCCACGCGGCCACCTTGCCCTTCGCTGACCACTCACCGAATCACCCGCCACTGCCTGTCCACCGACCGATCCACCGATGCACCGCGTTCAATTCAAGCCACCAGGATCGCCCACATGCCTCGCCCCTTTTCAACCACCGCACCGCCTGCTGCAGCGCCTTCGCCCAACCCACCACTGGTGCTGGCCACCATCGACTTTTCAGCGCCCGCACACGAGGTGGCGCGCCGCCTGATCGGCGTCACGCTGCTGGTGGACGGCGTGGGCGGGCGCATCGTGGAGACCGAGGCGTACGACCAGACGGATGCGGCGTCGCACACCTTTGGCGGCCCCACAACGCGCAATGCGGCCATGTTCGGTCCACCGGGTTGCGCGTATGTGTACCGCTCGTACGGCCTGCATTGGTGCGTCAACACCGTGTGCCGCGAGGCCGGGCACGGCGCCGGGGTGCTGCTGCGCGCGCTGGAACCCACCCATGGCATCGACACGCAGCAGGCACGGCGCGGGCTGCAGGATGTGCGCCTGCTGTGCGCGGGTCCGGGGCGCCTGGCACAGGCGCTGGGCATCGACGCCAGCTTCAACGGCCAGCCGCTGCACCTGCCGCCGTTCGCGCTGCTGGAGCCCGATGCGGTGGCTGCCGCAGGCATGCCGCCCAACGACGTGGTGACCGGCCCGCGCATCGGCATCTCCAAGGCGGTCGATGTGCCCTGGCGGTTCGGGCTGCGCGGCTCGCGCTACCTGAGCCGCGGGTTCGCAGCGGCACCAAGCGTCGGCAGGTAGCGCAGGCCCGGCTGGCGCGACCACGGCGCGTTGAACGCGGCGTCTCAGCCTGCGGCCATGCGCAGCCTGCGCGCCGCGTCTTCGTCGCGCGCATCGTCGATCTCGCGCAGCACGGCCTGCATGTCCACATCGACGTGCTGAGGCGCGTAGCGACCGGTGAGCGGCGTCTCGTTGGTCAGCAGACCGCCCTGGTACAGGCTCCAGATCTCGGGGCCGTACTGGGTGGTGCGCAGCTCGGGCGCGAACTGGCCGAAGAAATCGCGCAGGTTGGCCACGTCGCGCAGCAGCATGCGCTGGGCGTGGTTGTTGCCGGCAGCGTCCACCGCCTGGGGCAGGTCGATGATGACGGGGCCGTCCGCCGCGGGCTGGCCGTCTTCGCCGGGCAGGTGCGCCAGCAAGATGTTGAACTCCGACAAATCGCCGTGCACCACGCCCGCACACAGCATGCGCACCACCTCGGCCACCAGCGTGGCGTGGTGGGCGCGGGCATCTTCGGGCGTGAAGCTCACGTCGTTCAGGCGGGGGGCTGCGTCGCCGTTGGCGTCGGTCACCAGCTCCAT
Organism: Acidovorax sp. LjRoot194; assembly: GCF_964253015.1. Lineage (NCBI taxonomy): Bacteria > Pseudomonadati > Pseudomonadota > Betaproteobacteria > Burkholderiales > Comamonadaceae > Acidovorax > Acidovorax sp. LjRoot194. Next base: position 5,530,516 of record NZ_CAXUQB020000001.1, read on the forward strand.
CAGCAGCACGCCGTCGTGAAAGTTGTAGGGCTGCGGCACCCGCACGCCCGCGGCGGCCAGGCGGTACAGCGCATCGACCTCGGCGCTTTGCCACGCGGCCTCCTGCTCTTGCCGGCCGAACTTGCTGCCCTTGGCCATGGCGCGGGCCGAGCGCGAGTTCTTGACCTTGCGGTTCTCGGTGTAATCGACCGCCTGCCGAAAGCTGCGGTTGTTGGCCTCTTTGTAGATCTTGGCGCAGCGGGTTTCGTCGCCGCAGCGCACCACGTAGACCATGGCCTCCTTGCCGCTCATGAGCTGGCGGACCACGGTGTCGATCAGGCCTTCTTCAACGAGGGACTGCAGGCGGGGGGGTGCTTTCATCGGTGCATTTTGCCCGTGTGGCGCCGCCTGCCGGGCCGCGCTGGTGGCGCGGGTACTTTTTCAGCGCGCGCTGCGCAGGCCCATGAGCCGCTGGTGCACGGCATCGCTGGCGTCCACCGGCAGCTGGTGCTTGGCCTGCAGGTAGTGGTCGGTGAACACGTCCAGGTAGGCCTCCAGCGTGTGCGCGGCGTGTGGCTCGCCGGCCAGCTCCAGGCACAGCGCGCCCACCTCGGACGTGCAGAAGTGGTCCATGCGCGTGGAGCGGCGCAGGTGGTAGCGCGACAGCTGCTCGGGCTGCAGGCTGAGCACGGGCAGGTGGTCGAGGTAGGGGCTTTTGCGGAACATCTTGCGCGCCTCGGGCCAGGTGGCGTCCAGCAGCACGAACAGCGGGCGCTTGCCATTCGATGGAGCGACCTCCGTGACCACGCGCTCCGGCGCCACGAACTCGCCGGGGAACACCACGTAGGGCTGCCACTGCGGATCGGCCAGCAGCGCCAGCAGGCCGGGGTGCACCTCGGTGCGCGCCCAGCCAAACGCAAACGTGTCGGCCACCACGTCGGCGATAAGCCATCCGGTGTTGCTGGGCTTGAGCGGCTCGATGTCGGCCATCAGCAGGCACATGCCCGCGCGCGTGGGCACCTCGGGGCTCAGCGCGCACATGCAGTGGCTGGGCACCAGCCGGCAGCCGGCGCAACGCACGCCCTTGGGGCCGCCGCGCGCGAGGAAGGGCTTGGCGCTGCGGGCCAGGCGCTCGGTGCGCAGGCGGGAGACGGCGTGGGGCGCCACGCTGGCCGGCAGGGCCGTGCCTGGCGCCTCGCTACTACCCACCCGATTGCTCCAGCGCAAACAGCGGCAGCTCGGCTTTGCGGCTGAGCCACACGCCGCCGCCCAGCTCGATCGCGCCCTCTTGCAGGCCGCGGCGGTACAGATCGGCACGGTGGCGGAACACGCGGTTGTCGGTCAGGTCCTCGTCGATGATGTCGCGCTCGTAGTCCTCGCGCGATACCGCCTCCACATACAGCGCGCCTTGGGAGAGGCGGCCCAGGTTGTGCAGCGCGGCCTTGAGGTCCGGCGGGCTCAGGTAGGGCAGCACGCCCTGGCAGATGACGAGGTCGAACGGCTTGTCCGCCGCGTAGTCCACCACCGAACCCTGCTCCCACCCGAAGCGCTCGCACAGGTAGCTGCTGATCTCCACGCCCTGGTAGCTGGCCTGCGGAAAGTGCTGCGCCACGATGCCCTTCCACAGCCCGATGCCGCAGCCCACGTCCAGCACGCGCTGCACCGGCACCCGCAGGTACTTGAGGTAGCTGCACACAAACGTGCCCAGCCGCTCCATGTGCGCCGGGTCCACCACGCTGGTCTTTTTGTCGAAGTAGAAACGCTGGTAGTAGGCCTCGTCAAAAGTGGTGGCGCTGGCGGATTTCAAAGGCGGGTCCTCGTGTCTGGGGGTGGTGCGCACCACCCGGCGGGCGGCAGCGCGAAGGCGCCAAGTATCCCCCACGGGCTGCCACACACCCTCGCGGCGGCACGCTGCGTTAGGCTGTCGCCATGGATTCGCTGATCTCCGCCGCGGCCCGCGCGCTGGCCGCAGGCGATGCCCTCGCCGCGTTGCAGCGCGTGGCACTGCGCGACGACCCATCGGCCCTGGCACTGCGCGGCATTGCCATGGCCCAGCTGGGCGAGCACCCACGCGCCCGCGAACTGCTGCGCCGCGCTGCACGCGGCTTTGGCGCGCACGAGCCCGTGGCCCGCGCGCGCTGTGTGGTGGCCGAGGCCGAGGTGGCCCTGGCCCTGCGCGACCTGGGCGGGCCCACCCACGCGCTGCTGACGGCCGCCGCCCTGCTGCAGGCCCACGGCGACACGGCCAACGCGCTGCAGGCCCGGCTGGTGGCGGCGCGCAAGCTGATCTTGCTCGGCCAACTGGACGCGGCATCGGCTGCGCTGGAAAGCGCCCAGGCCGCCGACCCGGCCACGCGCCGGCCCCCGTCGCTGGTCGCCGTGGCCGAGCTGGCCGCCGCGGAACTGGCGCTGCGCTCGCTGCACATCGGCGCGGCACGCACGGCCCTGCAGCGCGCGCAACAGGCCGCGGCGCAATCGGGGGTGCCTGCCCTGCTGGCCGAAGTGGCGCAGGCCCACGCGCTGCTCCACCAGCCTGCCGCGCGCCGCCTGGCCCATGGCGCCGAGCAGATGCTGCGGCTGGACGGCGTGGCGGCGCTGCGGGCCTCCCCCACGCTGATGGTGGTGGACGCCTGCCGCCATGGCGTGCGCGCGGGCGACACCTGGCAGCCGCTGGCGCGCCGCCCGGTGCTGTTTGCGCTGGTGCGCGCGCTGGCCGAGGCATGGCCCGGCGATGCGGACCGCGACGCCCTGATTGCCACCGTGTTCCGCACGCGCCACCCCGACGACACCCACCGCGCCCGGCTGCGCGTGGAAATCGGCCGCCTGCGCGCGCTGATGGCGCCGCTGGCCGGTGTGCAGGCCACGCCGCGCGGCTTTGTGCTGCAGCCGCTGGGCGGGCGCGACGTGGCAGTGCTGGCACCGCCGGTGGAGGGCGAGCAGGGCGCGCTGGTGGCGCTGCTGGCGGACGGCGCGGCCTGGTCCACATCGGCCCTGGCGCTGGCCCTGGGCGACAGCCAGCGCACCGTGCAGCGCGCACTGGCCGACCTGGAAGCCGCCGGGCGCGTGCGCGCCATCGGGCAAGCGCGGGCGCGGCGCTGGCTGGCCGCGCCGCTGGTGGGATTCACGACGATCTTGTTACTCCCTGCTGCGCAGCCGTTTGCCTAAAGTGGCCGCACCGCCCCAGCAACCCCTGCCACGGGCACCCACCCAGGAGCTACCGCCATGACCACCGCGACACCCCACGCCACGCCCAGTGCCACCCCCACGGCCAACTCCACCACCGCCGCAAACACTGCCGCAGACACTGCCTGCAGCAGCCAGCCCGGCGGCACCCCGCCATCGCACCTGCAGATTCCCATTGCCGCGCGCCAGCCGGCCGAGGTGGTGCGCGAGTACGGGCCGTTCGGCACCGCGAGCGCGGTCCACGGCGTGACGCACGACGGCCACCGTGTGTGGGCCGCCACGGGCGAGCAACTGGTGGCGTTCGACCCCGCCAGCGGCGCCACCGCGCGCACGCTCGACGTGGTGTGCGACGCAGGCACCGCCTTCGACGGCACGCACATCTACCAGATCGCCGAGTCGCGCATCGACAAGATCGACCCGGCCACCGGCCAGGTGCTGGCCACCATTCCGGCACCGGGCGGCGGCAACGACTCGGGCCTGACCTGGGCCGAAGGCAGCCTGTGGGTGGGCCAGTACCGCGACCGCAAGATCCACCAGATCGACCCCGCCACGGGTGCCATCCGCCGCACCATCGAATCCAACCGCTTCGTCACGGGCGTGACCTGGGTGGACGGTGAGCTGTGGCACGGCACCTGGGAGGGCGACGAAAGCACCCTGCGCCACATTGACCCCGCCAGCGGCGCGGTGCTGCAGCAGCTGGACCTGCCGCCCGGCGTGGGCGTGAGCGGGCTCGAGTCCGACGGAGCCGGGCTGTTCTACTGCGGTGGCGGCGGCAGCGGCAAGGTGCGCGCCGTGCGCCGGCCCCCGGCCCGCACCGCGGCGTGAGGGTGAAAAAGAAGAAGAAGCAACGACGCCTTCAAGCCGCAGCGGGCTTGGGCGGGCGGTGCAGCGCGCACAGCTTGTTGCCGTCCGGGTCGCGCAGGTAGGCCAAGTACAGCGCGCCCGACGGGCCTTCGCGAAAGCCCGGCGGGTCTTCGCACGTCGTGCCGCCGTTGGCCACGCCGGCTGCGTGGAACGCGTCGGCCTGCTCGGGCGACTGCACCGCAAAGCCGATGGTGGCGCCATTGCCCTGCGTGGCGGGCTCGCCGTTGATGGGGGTGGAAATGGCGAAGGTGCCGTTGGGGCCGCGGTAGAAGTAGCGGTTCTTGTTGGCCACGCCGGGCGGCACACCGAGCGTGCCCAGCAGCGCGTCGTAAAACTTCTTGGACACTTCCAGGTCGTTCACACCGACCATCACATGACTGAACATTGTTGTTGTCTCCGTTGGGCCCCTGCAGGGGCGGGTTGTGGGCAGGGGGATGTTACTGGCTCATCGGTGCGTGAGCCGGTCGCCAGCGTGCCACGTTGCGCGCATGCGGGACGCCCGGATGACCTCCACCGCCTGTCCCGCATGCACCACATGCTATTGAATACATAGCATGCCACCCAGGCAGCGCCATGTTGCCCACGCCCCGGCAGGCGACTGCGCGCACGCGCACTGCGGAATACCCGAGTGGGGTTCTGCCCCTGGATGAACCGATAATATGCATACATAGCGAACGCGGGCCCCACGGCCGGTTCGCTGCGTGTGTTTCATCGAGTGGTTGATAAAAAAGGAATCCGAAAATGAATGTAGGCATCCGAAAGACCGTGTCCGCCCTGGCGGGTGGTGTGGCAGTGTCGGTGTGTGCGGTGGGCGTGGTGCACGCGCAGTCGCTCACCATCGCGTTGGCCGCAGAGCCGACGGCGGCCGACCCGCACTATCACAAGATGACGGCGAACGATGCCTTTTCGGCGCACGTGTACGACTCGCTCGTGGCGCGCAACGCCAAGATGGAGCTGGTGCCCTCGCTGGCCACGTCGTGGAAGAACCTGGACGACCTGACGTGGGAGTTCAAGCTGCGCCCCGGGGTCAAGTTCTCCAACGGCAAGCCGTTCACGTCCAAGGACGTGCTGTTCACCATCTGCCGCACGCTGAACAACGAGACCAATGTCTCGGAGTCGTACACCGACACCACCAAGCGCATTACCGATGTGAAGACGCCCGATGACCTGACCGTCATCATCAAGACCATCGCGCCGCTGCCGCTGCTGCCCGCTGAAATGGCGCGGTCGTTGCCCATCGTGTGGAGCGGCATTGCGCAAAGCGGCAAGCTCGCGTTCGCCCCCAAGACGGGCTGCGGCGTGACCGGTGCCTGGCCCACCGTGACCGACTTCAACACCGGCAAGACGGCCATCGGCACCGGCCCGTATTTGATGAAATCCTACGTCAAGGGAACCGGCATCCAGCTGGAGCGCAACGATGCCTACTGGGGCGAGAAGCCGCACTGGAAGACCGTGAAGATGGTGCCCGTGCCCAGCGCCGGCCCGCGTCTGACGGGCCTGCTGTCGGGCGACTACGACGTGATCGAAAACCCCGCCGCGCGCGACCTGACCCGTGTGAAGGACAACGCCAAGTTCGACTTCGTCGCCACGCCGTCGACGCGCCTGGTGTTCCTGCAGCCCGACATCGGCCGCAACCCCAGCCCGCAGGTGAAGGCCGCGGACGGCAAGAACCCGCTGCAGGATGTGCGCGTGCGCCGGGCCATGAACATGGCCATCGACCGCAAGGCCATCGTGCAGCGCATCATGGACGGCATGGCCACGCCCGCCTACCAGTACATGCCCGACGGCATGTTCGGCGCGCTGCCCCAGGCCCCCGAGATCAAGTTCGACCCCGAAGGCGCCAAGAAGCTGCTGGCCGAAGCCGGCTACCCCAATGGCTTCGAGCTGACGCTGTCGTCCACCAACGACCGCTACGTGAACGACGCCCAGGTGGCCCAGTCGGTGGCGCAGTACTTCACGCGCATCGGCATCAAGACCAACGTGGATGCGATGACGGCATCGATCTACTTCCCCAAGCGCGCCAAGCGCGAGTTCAGCCTGCCCATGGGCGGCTGGCCTGCGGAAACGGGCGAGGCATCGGCGCTGTTCCAGCTGTGGGTGGCATCGCTGGATGCGCCCAAGGGCCAGGGCACCAGCAACTACGGCGCGAACTACAACCCCGAGTTCGACAAGCTGTACCTGCCGGCTGCCGACCTGGTGGACCCCGCCAAGCGCAAGGCCGGCCTGGAAGCCGCGACCAAGTTCGCGCTCGACAACGTGGCGCTGATCCCGCTGCACTTTGAAAGCAGCATCTGGGCCTTCAAGAAGGGCCTGAGCTACGAAGGCCGCCGCGACCAGTACACGCTGGCCACCTCGGTCAAGCCCAAGTAAGCCGTCGCGGGTCAGTGAACGATACGGGGTGCGCCTAGGAGCCTGGCGGACTTGGAGCGTCGAAGCGAAAATTGGCCCCAGCAAGGACAGTTTTTGCCGGATTTGCAGCCTCATAGCACGGCTATGGGGCAAAAAGACGGTAAGAAATGGACCGCTGCGGTCAATTTGCAGCCGACGATTTCCAAGTCCGACAGGCTCCTAGAGCACTCCGTATTTTTATTTTTCCTTCAGCGCCACGTCGCGCCCTCCTCGCGCAATGCCGCGCAATGCCGCGCCCAGCCACGTCGTCACAGGCCAGCCATGTCCAAAGCCCCCTTCTTCACCCTGCCCAGCGGCAGGCGCCGTGCCGCTGAGCCGAGGCTTCCATCCATTTCGCGAGGGGGTGCCTGAGTGTTCATCTTCATCCTGCGAAGGCTCATGCAGAGCCTTTTTGTCCTGCTGGCCGTGTCGCTGGTGGTGTTCTTTGCGGTGTATGCCGTGGGCGACCCGATCGAACTGCTGGTCAATGCCGAAGCCAGCGAGGCCGACCGCCTGGCGATGATCAAGCGCCTGGGGCTCGACCTGCCCATCTGGCAGCAGTACACGAGCTTTCTGGTGCGCGCGCTGCAGGGCGACCTGGGCACCTCGTTCGTGCACGGCATCCCTGCCATCGAGCTGATCGTGCAGCGCATTCCGGCCACGCTGGAGCTGGTGCTGGTGGCGATCACGCTGACCATCGTGGTGGGTATTCCGCTGGGCCTGATCGCCGGCCTCAAGAACGACAAGCCCACCGGGCGCGGGCTGATGGCGGGCTCGGTGCTGGGCTTTTCGCTGCCCAGCTTCTGGCAGGGCATGGTGCTGATTTTGTGTTTTGCGGTGTGGCTGCAATGGCTGCCCGCCGCGGGGCGCGGCGACACGGTGGCGGTGTTCGGCGTGCCGCTGTCGCTGCTGACGGCCGACGGATGGAAGCACGTGATGCTGCCGGCCGTGAACCTGGCGCTGGCCAACATCGCGCTGGTGCTGCGGCTCACGGCCACGGGCGTGGTGGACGCCAAGACGCAGGAATACGTGAAGTTCGCGCGCGCCAAGGGCCTTAAGCCCCGGCGCATCCTGACCCGCCACATCCTGCGCAACATCTTGATCCCGGTGGTCACCGTGATCGGCATGGAGTTCGGCACGCTGATCGCCTACTCCACCATCACCGAAACGGTGTTCGCCTGGCCCGGCATGGGCAAGCTGCTGATCGACAGCATCTACCAGCTGGACCGCCCGGTGGTCGTGGCCTATGTGCTGCTCGTGACCTTCATCTTCGTGATGATCAACATGCTGGTGGACATGCTGTATGCCGCGCTCGACCCGCGCGTGCAGCTGCAGGAATCGGAATAACCGCGGGCACCGACAACGATGACAATTCCAGAATCTCCCCCCACGCCGGTCGCGCCGATCACCCCGAAGACGTCGAACACACCGATCACACCCGCCCCATCCGCCGCGACACCGCTGTCGGACACGCCGCGGCGCCGCGCCATCCTCAAACATCTGCGCAGCCGCCCGTCCGTCAAGGGCTCGGTGATCGCGCTCATCGTCCTGCTGCTGGTGGTCATGCTGGCGCCGTTCCTGGCGCCGCAGAACCCGTATGACCTGGCGGCCCTGGACCTGATGGACGGCCGCTTGCCGCCAGGCTCCAAGAGCATGGACGGCCTGACCTACTGGCTGGGCACCGACAGCCAGGGGCGCGACATGCTCAGCGCCATCCTGTACGGCCTGCGCATCAGCCTGACCGTGGGCCTGGCCGCCGTGGCGCTGGCCACGGTGATCGGCAGCCTCGTCGGCCTGGTGGCGGCCTACATCGGCGGTTTTGTCGACACGGTGCTGATGCGCATCGTGGACTTCATCCTGGGCTTTCCGACCATCCTGGTGGCGCTGGTGCTGCTGGCCATGCTGGGCCGCGGGGTGGACAAGGTGGTGATCGCCATCGTGACCGTGCAGTGGGCGCACTACGCGCGCATCATGCGCAGCCGCGCGCTGCAGGAGCGCCGCAAGGAATACATCGAGGCGGCGCAGAACCTCGGGTTCCCAGCGTGGCGCATCATGCTGCGCCACCTGCTGCCCAACTGCCTGGGCCCGGTGATGGTGTTCGCCACCATCCAGATCGCCAATGCCATCGTGCTCGAAGCCACGCTGTCGTTCCTGGGCGTGGGCGTGCCCATCACCGAGCCGTCGCTCGGCCTGCTCATCGCCAACGGTTTTCAGTACCTGCTGTCGGGCGACTACTGGATCAGCATGTTCCCGGGCCTCGCGCTGCTGCTGTTGATCCTGACGATCAACGTGATCGCCGACCGCCTGCGCGCCGCGCTGGACCCGAGGGGCTGATGATGACCACGACGACGACCACAACAACCCCTTTGCTTGAAGTGCGTGGCCTGCACACCGTTTTCCATACCGAAGAAGGCGCCTGGCCTGCCGTGAGCGGTGTGGACCTGTCCATCCAGCCCGGCGAGATCGTGGGCCTGGTGGGGGAGTCCGGCTCGGGGAAATCGGTCACCGGTTTTTCCATCTTCGGCCTGATCGACCCGCCGGGCGAGGTGATCGCCGGCGAAGTGCTGTTCCAGGGCCAGGACCTGCGCGGCCTGACCGAAGAACAGATGCGCCGGTTGCGCGGCAACCGCATCGCGATGATCTTCCAGGACCCGCTGATGACGCTGAACCCGGTGCTGCGCATCGAGGAGCAGATGCTCGAAGCCATCCAGACGCACCACCCCGAGGTCTCGCGCGCGGCGGCCCTGCAGCGCTGCGTGCAGGCGCTGGAGATGGTGGGCATCCCCGCCCCCGCATCGCGCCTGCGCAACTTCCCGCACGAGTTCTCGGGCGGCATGCGCCAGCGCGTGGCGATTGCCATTGCGATGCTCAACCAGCCCGCGCTGATCATCTGCGACGAGCCGACCACGGCGCTGGACGTGACCATCCAGGGCCAGATCCTGTACCGCATGCAGGAGATCTGCCGCACGCACGGCACGGCGCTGGTCTGGATCACGCACGACCTGGGCGTGATCGCCGAGCTGGCCGACAAGGTGGCCGTGATGTACGCGGGCAAGATCGTGGAGTCCGGCCCGGTGGCGCAGGTGCTGGACGCCCCGGCGCACCCGTACACCCGCGGCCTGCTCGATTCGCTGCCCGGCGCCATCCAGCCCGGCGAGCGCCTGCGCCAGATCAGCGGCATGGCGCCCACGCTGAGCAACCGCCCCGCAGGCTGCGCCTTTGCACCGCGCTGCAGCCGGGCCCTGCCGCAGTGCGCCACCACCGAGCCCGACCGCACGGTGGCCGGCGGCCGCACCTACCGCTGCTTTGCCCCCCTCGTTGCCCTGGACCCTGCCGCATGAGTACGACCCTGCCTCCCGTCATCGAGCTGCGCAACGTCCACAAGCGCTTTACCAAACACCAGGACCTGATCGGGCGCGCGCTGGAGCTGGCGCGCAAGAAGCCCGTGCCCCGCACCGTGCATGCCGTCAACGGCGTGAGCCTGTCCATCGCGCCCGGCGAGGTGCTGGGCCTGGTGGGCGAATCGGGCTGCGGCAAATCCACCCTGGGCCGTGTGGTGGCCGGCCTGCACCACCAGACCGAGGGCGAGCTGCGGTACCAGGGCGCCGACGTGGCGGGCCTGAACCGCGCCGACAAGCTGGCCTACACGCTGGGCGTGCAGATGGTGTTCCAGGACCCGCAGGCCTCGCTCAACCCGCGCCAGCGCCTGCACCAGATCCTGGGTGAGGCGCTGCAGGTGCACAAGCTCGCGCCCGCAGCCGAGATCCCCGCGCGCATCGACCAGGCGCTGGCCGAGGTGGGGCTGGCCGCCGAGTACCGCGACCGGCTGCCGCACCAGCTCTCGGGCGGGCAGCGCCAGCGCGTGGGCATTGCCCGGGCGCTGATGGTGTCGCCGAAGTTTCTGGTGTGCGATGAACCGGTGGCGGCGCTGGATGTGTCCATCCAGGCGCAGGTGATCAACCTGTTCATGGACCTGCGCGCGCAGCACGGCCTGACCTACCTGTTCATCAGCCACGACCTGGGCGTGGTGCGGCATATCTCCGACCGCGTGGCCATCATGTACCTGGGCAAGATCGTGGAGATGTCGACCACGGCCGAGATCTTTGCGCGCGCCAACCACCCCTACACGCAGGCGCTGATGGCCGAGGTGCCGGACCTCGCGCGGCGCAAGCGCGTGTTCGTGCCGATAAAGGGCGAAATCCCCTCGCCGCTGAACCCGCCATCGGGCTGCACCTTTCACCCCCGCTGCCCCCACGCCATGCCGCGCTGCCGCGAAGAAGTGCCGCCGCTGGAAGCCATTGCGCCCGGCCACTGGTCGGCCTGCCACCTGAACCACACGGCCCCTTGAACCCGCCTGACCCCACCTGATCCACCCGACCCACCCGCCCCACCTGACATGCCCCACGAACCACGCCTTCAAAACCTGCGCGACGCCGTGCTGCGCGTGGGCCGCCACGCGGTCGACTACGGCAACGGCGTTGCGACCGGTACACCCGATGCGCGCACCATTACCCTCCACACCTACAGGCCCGCGCACGCCACCGCCCAGAGCCCCGTCGTGCTGGTGCAGCACGGCGTGATGCGCAACGGCGACGACTACCGCGACTTCTGGATTCCGGCCGCCGAGGAGCACGGCCTGGTCATCATCGCGCCCACGTTCTCCGACGCGCAGTGGCCCGACGTGGTGAGCTACAACAACGGCAACCTGCTGGCCACCACCGACCGCGCCGCGCTGGCCGACACCGCCCCCACCACCGCGCCCGAGGCCTGGTCGTACACCGTGGTCACCCGGCTGGTGGACGACCTGAAAGCCGCCGGGGTGCTGGCGGACCAGCCGCTCTACCTGTTCGGCCACTCGGCGGGCGGGCAGTTCGTGCACCGCCTGCTGAGCGTGCTGACCCCTGGCGTGTTCACCCAGGTCGCCGCGGGCAACCCGGGGTGGTACACGCTGCCGCTGCTCGACCTGCCCTTCCCCGAAGGGCTGAGCGGCACCCCGGCCGATGCCGACAGCCTGGCCCGCTTGTTCGCTGCCCCGCTCACGATCCTGGCGGGCGACCAGGACACCGAGACCCACGACCCGCACCTGCCGTCCGAGCCCGCCGCGCTGCGCCAGGGCCCGCACCGCTATGCGCGCGCGCTCAACTACTTCGCAACGGCCCAGGCCGAGGCGGCGCGCCGGGGCCTGCCGTTCGCGTGGCAACTGCACACCGTCGCAGGCATCGGCCACGACGGCGAAGCCATGTCGGCCGTGTGCGCGCACCTGTGGTTTCACCACCGCCTGCCCGACGCTGCGCAGCTGGCCGCGCTGGCGGGCCGGCACACGGCCTGACCGCGTCCGACCCGAAGCCGAACGCCAACGCGTCGCCCATCGCCCATCGCCACACCCTTTTTCGGAGCCGCCCCCATGACCTCACCCACCACCCAGTCCCTCGTCGATGGCATCACCGCGTGGATGCAATGCGAGTCCCCCACCAGCAGCCCCGAAGGCCTGGCGCGCATGGTCGCGGTCATGCAGGGCTATGCAGCAAGCGCCGGCCTGCAAGCCGCGGTCACGCCGCTGGGCGCTGCGGTGGGGCCGCTGCTGCACATCAGCAACCGGGCTGCGGGCGACGCACGACCGGGCCTCTTGATCCTGGGCCACTCGGACACCGTGCACCCCATCGGCACGCTCCAGGACAACCCCTGCCGCATCGAGGGCGACCGCTTCTATGGCCCCGGCGGCTATGACATGAAGGCCGGCATCTACCTGGCGCTGACCGCGCTGCGCGACCTGGCCGCCGCAGGCGCCACCGCGTTGCCGGTGGACTTTGTGGTGGTGCCCGACGAAGAGACCGGCAGCCACGCCTCGCGCGCACACATCGAGGCCTTTGCACGCAACGCGCGCTACACCCTGGTGTGCGAGCCCGCCCGCGCCAACGGCGGCAAGTGCGTGACGGCGCGCAAGGGCACCGGCATGCTGCGCCTGGGCGTGAAGGGCCGCGCCGCGCATGCCGGCGTGCAGCACGAGAAGGGCCGCAGCGCCATCCGCGAAATGGCGCACCAGATCCTGGCGCTGGAGGCCATGACCGACTACGCGCGCGGCGTCACCGTCAGCGTGGGCACCATCGAAGGCGGCACCGCCACCAACACCGTGCCCGACCGCTGCCGCTGCGTGGTGGACTTTCGCCTGCCCGACCTGCAGGCGGCGGACGAGCTGGTGGACAAGATGCAGGCGCTGCGCCCGGTGGGTGCCGACATGGAACTCGATATCGACGTCGAGGTGAACCGCCCGCCCATGGTCAAGAGCGAAGCCGTGCAGGCCCTGCTGGCCCGTGCGCAGGACTCGGCCCGCCACGCGGGCTTCACGCTGGAAGACGCCCCCATGACGGGCGGCGGCAGCGACGCCAACTTCACCTCGGCCCTGGGTGTGCCCACGCTCGATGGCCTGGGCGCCGATGGCGACGGCGCGCACACGCTGCACGAGCACATCCTGGTGTCCACGCTGGAAGCACGCTTGAACTTCTGGCGCCATCTGCTGGCGCATCTGGCGTAGGCTTCGGGGGAAGACCTCCACCACCGTCCAGCACAGCCCGCATGTCCACCACCACCTCCACCATCGCCACCGCTGCCCCCGAGCACTTCACCCCCGTCCCGCTCGACAAGGCCTACCGCCTGCTCAACCACGGCCCCACCGTGCTGGTGTCGGCCGCGCACGCCGGCCAGCACAACGTGATGGCCGCAGCCTGGGCCTGTGCGCTGGACTTTGCGCCGCCCAAGGTGACGCTGGTGCTGGACAAGGCCACGCGCACCCGCGAGCTGGTGGAGGCCAGCGGCGAGTTCGCGCTGCAGCTGCCCACCGTGCCCATGGCGGCGATGACCGTGGCCATCGGCACCGACAGCGCCAAGACCCACCCAGACAAGCTGCAGCAGCATGGCGTGCAGCTCTTCCACGCCCCCGGCCACGCCAGCACCCACATCAGTACCCACATCCCGCTGGTGCAAGGCTGCGCCGCCTGGCTGCTGTGCCGCGTCATCCCCGAGCCCCACAACCAGCAGACCTACGACCTCTTCATCGGCGAAGTGGTGGCCGCCTGGGCGGACGAGCGCGTGTTCCGCCACGGGCACTGGGAGTTCGACACTGCACCCGATGCGCTGCGCACGCTGCACTACGTGGCGGGTGGGCAGTTCTATGCGACGGGGGCGTCGGTCAGGGTGTGAGCGGTGGTGGTGGTGCGCGGGTGATGCACAGGTGATGCGCATGGGCCTGGAGCGCGCGGAGCAGATGAGGCTGGCCGCGCAAAACACTGTGCAAAAATACAGTCATCTGCGCATTTCACCCCCCGCCTGAGGACCCGCCATGACGAAGACGCCCCGCGCTGCTTCCGCCCTGACCGACCCCGAGTCGGCGCTGTTTGCCAGCATCCGCACGCTGATCGAGTCGGCCCGCAGCACGGTGGCCCGCGGCGTCGACCTGGTGCAGGTGCACACCCACTTCGAGATCGGGCGGCACATTGTCGAGTTCGAGCAGCAGGGGGAGCAGCGGGCGGGCTATGGAAATGCCTTGCTCAGTCTCTTGTCCGAGCGGCTGACCGCAGAGTTCGGCAAGGGCTTCGGGCGCAGCAATATCGCCTATTGCCGCAGCTTCTACCTGGCGTACCGGGAGCGCGTGCTGATTGTCCAGACAGCGTCTGGACAATCATCGCTGGCGCTTGGCACCGCGCCGTTTCAGATCGGCCAGACAGCGTCTGGACAATCTGAGCGCCCCTTCACCCTCAGCTGGTCCCACTACGTCTTCCTGCTGGGCATCAAGCATGCCGAGGAACGCAGCTTCTACGAAATCGAGTCCACCCAGCAGCAATGGACCTTGCGGGACCTCAAGCGCCAGTTTCAGAGCGGGCTCTACGAGCGCCTGGCCCTGAGCCGCGACCAGGACGGCATTCGCCAGCTGGCGCACCAGGGGCACACCGTCAGCCGCGCCAGCGACCTGCTCAAGGAACCGCTGGTGCTGGAGTTTCTGGGGCTGTCCGAGCAGGCCCGGTTTTCCGAATCGGACCTGGAGGCAGCCATCATCAGCCAGATCGAGCGCTTCCTGCTGGAGCTGGGCAAGGGCTTTCTGTTCGAGGCGCGCCAAAAGCGTTTCACCTTCGACGACGAGCATTTCTTCGTGGACCTGGTGTTCTACAACCGCCTGCTGCACTGCTACGTACTCATCGACCTGAAGCTGGGCAAGCTCACGCACCAGGACCTGGGCCAGATGCAGATGTACGTCAACTACTTCGACCGCCACGTCAAGACCGACACCGAAGCGGCCACGGTGGGCATCGTGCTGTGCAAGAAGAAGCACGAGGCGCTGGTCGAGATCACCCTGCCCCAGGGCGCCAACATCCACGCCAGGGAGTACCAGCTGTACCTGCCCAGCAAGGAAGAGCTGCAGCAAAAGCTGGCGGAATGGGCGGATATTGAGACGAAACAAGCCCCTGCCGCTTGATCAGCAAGCGCCAGCAGCTATCAAAAGCATAGTATTCGGCCTATTCGGCTCGTACAGTTCATTCAGCCCATTCCACCCACCCATCCCATGCGCATCCTCCACACCTCCGACTGGCACCTGGGCCAGCATTTCATGGGCAAGAGCCGCCAGGCCGAACACCAGGCGCTGATCGACTGGCTGCTGGTCCAGGTCGATGCGCATGCGGTGGATGCGGTGCTGATCGCGGGCGACATCTTCGACACCGGCGCACCGCCGAGCTACGCGCGCGAGCTGTACAGCCACCTGGTGGTGAGCCTGCACCGCCAGGGCGTGGCGCTGTTGCTGCTGGGCGGCAACCACGACTCGGTCGCCACGCTGGGCGAAAGCCGCTCGCTGCTCGCGGTGCTGAACACCACGGTGGTGGCGGCCGTCAGCGACCCGGCCGACCATGTGGTGGTGCTGCCCCGGCGCGGCGGTGATGGCAGCCACGTGCCGGGGTGCATCGTCTGCGCCGTGCCGTTCATCCGCCCGCGCGATGTGTGGCAAAGCCAGGCCGGGCAGAGCGCTGAGGACAAGCAGCAGTCCCTGCAGGCAGCCATCCAGGCGTACTACCAGGGCGTGCATGACGCGGGCCTGGCCCTGCAGGCGCAGCTGCAGCAGACGCTGGGCCGGCGCGTGCCCCTCATCGCGACCGGCCACCTCACCACCGTGGGCGCCAGCAGCAACGAGTCGGTGCGCGAGATCTACGTGGGCTCGCTCGACGCCTTTCCCACCGCCGCATTTCCGCCGGTGGACTACATCGCGCTGGGGCACATCCACAAGCCGCAGAAGGTGGGCGGCCTCGCGCACATCCGCTACTGCGGATCGCCCATTCCGCTGGGCTTTGACGAGGCGCGGCAGCACAAGGAAGTGCTGCTGGTGGACCTGGATGCCACCGGCCTTGCAGGCGTTACGCCGCTGCCCGTGCCGCGGTTTCAGGCGCTGGTGTCCGTGAGCGGCAACCTGGCCGCCTTGCCCGCGGCCATCGCCGCCGCCGCATCGGAAGGCACGGCCGACAAGCCGGCCTGGCTGGAGGTCACCGTGGCCGAAGACGACTACCTGCAAGACCTGCCCGAGCGCATCAACACCATGACGCAGGGCCGGCCGGTGGAAGTGCTGCGCGTGCGCCGCCAGCGCGCCAGCGCCACCGCCACGCTGTTCTCCGAGGCGCTGGAAACCCTGGACGAACTGAGCCCGGGCGACGTGTTTGCACGGCGGCTGTCGCAGGAAGACCTGTCGCCCGACCTGCGGCAGGCCCTGAACCAGCGGTACACCGACGTGGTCCGCAGCATCACCGAAGGCGCGGCATGAAGATCCTGAAGCTGCGCCTGAAGAACCTCAATTCGCTCAAGGGCGAATGGGCCATCGACTTCACCCGGCCGCCGTTCACCGAGAACAGCCTGTTCGCCATCACCGGCCCCATGGGCGCGGGCAAGTCCACCCTGCTCGACGCGATCTGCCTGGCGCTCTACCACCAGACGCCGCGGCTGCCCAGCGTCTCCAAGTCGTCCAACGACCTCATGACGCGCCACACCGCCGACTGCCTGGCCGAGGTGGAATTCGAAGTGAAGGGCGTCGTGTACCGCGCCTTCTGGAGCCAGCGCCGCGCCCGCGACAAGGTGGACGGCGCGCTGCAAGACCCCAAGGTGGAGCTGGCCCAGGTCGACCCCGCCACCGGCCTGGGCACCGTCCTGTGCAGCCAGAGCAACGACAAGCTGCGCCGCGTGGCCGACATCACCGGGCTGGACTTTGGCCGCTTCACCCGGTCCATGCTGCTGGCGCAGGGCCAGTTTGCGGCCTTCCTGAATGCCAGCGCCAACGACCGCGCCGAGCTGCTCGAAGAGCTGACGGGCACCGAGATCTATGGCGACATCTCCCGCCGCGTGTTCGAACAGGCGCGCGACGCCCGCGAGCAGCTGAACCAGCTCAAGGCCCGCGCCGACGGCGTGGAGCTGCTGCCCGCAGAGCGCAGCGCCGCCATGCAGGCCGAGTTGCAGGAATGGACCCGGGCGCTGGCCGAGGTGCAGCACGCCCACGCCGCCACCAGCACGCAGCGCCAGTGGCACATCGACATGGACCACAGCGCGCAGGCCGTGCTGGCCGCCACCACCGGCCAGCAGCAGGCCGCTGCCGCACTGCAGGCCGCCGCCCCCGACCTGCAACGCCTGGCCGACAGCGAGCCCGCCCAGGCCCTGCGCGCACCGCACGCGGCGTGGCAGCAGGCCCAGGCCGCCTGCGAAGCCAGCGACACCCTGCTGGCCAGCCTGCAGGCGCAGCACCAGCACGAGTCCGCGCAACACGCCCAGCACCACCACGCCGCCGCCGTGCTGACCCACCGCGTGGCCGACGCCGCGCAGACCGAGCTGGCGCAGGCCGAGGCCGCGCAGCAACGCCACACCGACTACTGCACCACCCGCGCGCAGCACGCCCACCTGGGCGAGCGCCTGGGCGAATGGCGCCAGCAGCTATTGCAACGGCAGCACCTGCAGGGCAAGCTGGCCGAGCACCACACGGCACTGCAGGCGCTGCAGGCAGACATCGCCCAGCGCAGCGACCAGGTCACCGCCCAGAGCGCGCGCGTGGACGCCGCCACGCAAGACCAGGCCACCGCCACCGCCGCACTGCGCACCGCCCAGGCAGAGCAGCAGCAACAGCTGGGCGGCCACACCATCGCCACGCTGCGCGAGCGCTGGCAACACGCACAGGGCCATGTGGCCGCCTGGCGCCACGCTGTGCAACTGGGCGAGCAGCGCCGCGAACTGGCAGAGCAGCAGGCCGCACTGGGCACGGAAATGCAGCGCATCGAAGCGGCCACCGCCAGCCAGGAGGCCGCACGCCTGGCACTGCGCGCGCAGTACAACGGCCTGAAAGAACAGGTGGCCGACAAGCGCCAGCTGCTGGAGCAAGAGCGCCGTATCCAGAGCCTGGACCAGCACCGCCACGCCCTGCAACCCGGCGAGCCCTGCCCGCTGTGCGGCGCCACCGCGCACCCCGCCATCGACGCCTACCAGGCGCTGGACGTGTCGGCCACCGAGGCCGCGCTGCAGCACAAACAGGCCGAGCTGGAGGCGCTGACCGCCCAAGGCCAGGCCGTGGCAGAGTCGCTGGCCACCAGCAAGACCCGGCTGGCCGAGCGCATGGACCAGCAACAAAAGACCGCCCAGCGCATCGGCCAGTGGGATGCAGAGTGGGCCACCTGCATCGAACCCCTGAATGCGCCGAACGTGCAGAGCGAACAGAACGGGCTGAACGCAGCGGCCCCCTCCGAAGCGCCGAACGCGCTGACCTCATTGCCCGCGCTGCGCACCGAAGACTGGCAGCACGCCGACCAACTCGCAGCCGGGCACGCAGCCGCCCAAGCCGCTCAAGCACGCCTGGCCGACGCCCTGCACAACGCAGAGGCCGCAGAGCAGCGCGTGCAGCAAGCCCAGGCCGCTGCCAGCCAGTGCGACCAGAGCCTGCAAGCCGCCACGCACCAACTGGCCCTGCAGCAGCAAGCCGTGCACGAAGCGCACGCGCGGCAGGCCACGCTGGCAGACACCATCGGCACCGCCCAGGCCGAATGCACTGCGCTGGACACCCGCCTGCGCGCCGCCGTGCAAGCCGCTGGCTACGACCTGCCCGCCGACCACGCGCCCTGGCTGCAGGCGCGCGACGCCGAATGGCAACGCTGGCGCCACACCCAGGCCGAGCTGCAGACGCTGGCCCAGAGCATCACGCGCCTGCAAACCCAGTGCGACGCAGCACAGGCGCAGGCTGAACTGTGGTCGCAACGATGGGCTGCGTTGCAAGCCACTTCCGCTGGCGGTGCAGACCAGCCCGCCGACGCGAACCTGCAGCTACCCCTGTCGGCAACCCTGGACGACGACGGGGCCCACGATGGCGCGGCCGATGCAGCCGCAGCCTTGCAGGCCAGCGTGGCGGAAATAGAGCGCCTGCAACGCACCCTGGCGGCTTTGGAAGGCCGCCAAGCCCAGGCACAAACCACCCGCACCCAACAAGCCACGGCCCTGGAGGCCGCGGCCCACGCATGGCACGCCGCGCTGCAGGCCAGCCCCTTCGCCGACTTGGGCCGATTCAACGCCGCCCTGCTGCCCGAGCCCGAGCGCCAGCGCCTGGCCGCCCAGCGCGACGCCCTGCTGGCCGCACAGCAACGCACCGACGCCCTGCTGCAGGCCGCGCACGCCCGCCATGAAGAGCTGCAGGCCCAGGCGCTCACACCGCAGTCACTGGACGAGCTGACCGCCCGCCTGTCCGAGCTGGAAGCGCAGCGCAGCGCCGTCAGCGAACAGATCGGCGCCCACCGCGCCCTGCTGACGCGTGACGACCAGCTGCGCACCACCCAACAAACCCTGTTCGCGCAGATCAGCCAGCAGACCGCCGACAGCGACGTGTGGCAGCGGCTGGACGCGCTGATCGGCTCCTCCAAAGGCGACAAGTTCCGCAAGTTCGCCCAGGGCCTCACGCTGGACCACCTGCTGCAGCTGGCCAACCAGCACCTGGCCCGCCTGCACGGCCGCTACCTGCTGCGCCGCAAGTCCACCGGCGAGCTGGAGCTGGAGATCGTCGACGCCTGGCAAGGCGACGTGGCGCGCGACACGCGCACCCTGTCCGGCGGCGAAGGCTTTCTGGTCAGCCTGGCGCTGGCCCTGGCGCTGTCGGACCTGGTGAGCAACAAGACGTCGATCGACTCGCTGTTTCTGGACGAAGGTTTCGGATCGCTGGACGGCGACACGCTGGAGGTGGCGCTCACGGCGCTGGATTCGCTCAACGCCAGCGGCAAGATGATCGGCATCATCAGCCACGTGGAGGCGTTGAAGGAGCGGATACCGGCGCAGATCCGCGTGGTGAAGGGCGGGGGCGTGGGGTACTCGCGGCTGGTGGTGTAGGGCGCTCGCCGGCAACATCCGCTCGGGTTGGGACTGTCGATGCCTGGCGCGGCGCTTCGACTGGCTCAGCGTGAACGGCTCAGGTGGATGCCTGCCGCATCAGCCGCAGGCCTGCGGCGGCAGCTCCTGCACCGCGCCCATCTTGTCGATGACCAGATCCATGAACGCCGACACGGCCAACGGCAGGTAGCGCCTGCTGGGGTAGACCATGTGCACGCCGTGGCCCACCTGGTGGTAACCGGGCAGCACCGGCACCAGCAGGCCCGCGCGCAGGTCGCGTTGCGTCAGCGTGGAGGGCAGCAGCGCAATCCCCAAGCCCGCCAGCGCGGCCTTGCGCAGGGCCTGCGCCGTGTTGCCGCTGAAGCGGCCGGACACCTGCGCCTCTGCCGGTGCGCCGTCCGGCCCCGTCACGCGCCAGGTGGCCTTGCCGCTGGGGTGGCCGAACACCAGGCAGTCATGGGCTGCCAGGTCTTGCAGCGTGGCCGGCACGCCCTGGCGCGCCACGTAGGCGGGGCTGGCCACCAGGCCGTCGGTGCCCGCGTCCAGCACCTTGCGGGCAAACAGGCCCGAGTCCTCCAGGATGCCGCCCCGAAACGCCACGTCGATCCGGTCTGCGATCAGGTCTGCGCGCCCATCGCTCAGCACAAAGTCCACCCGTACCTTGGGGTGCGCCACCAGAAACTCGGTCAGCCACTCCATCGCAAAGAAATCAAAAAAGTCCGCTGGCGCCGCCACCCGCACCAGGCCGCTGGGCTCCTGGTTCACCGCCAGCAGCTCCTCGCCCGCATCCATCAGGCCCTCCACCGCGCCGCTGCAGCGCTCCAGAAACACCTGGCCCGCGCTGGTGAGCGTGAGATGGCGGGTCGAGCGCTGCATCAGCCGGGTGCCCAGGTGTGCCTCGAGCTGCTGCACCCGGCGGCTCAGGGTGTTGGGCGGCACGCCCAGGCGGCGCGAGGCCTCGGCAAAGCTGCCGCAGCGCACCACCTGCACAAAGACCGCAACGTCGTTCAGATCCAGCATGGCTGCACTCGCTCGCTCATTCACGTATTCATTCATTCGATTAATGGACGAGTGCAATCATATTGCGCTATCTAGTCAATCAATCGATGAATTTTTAAGCTACAGGCATCACTTCAACACCTTCAGGGTTTTCAGGATGTCTGCACCAGCTTCAGCCCCACGCGCCATCGCCCACCGCACGCGCGGCACCACGCACGGCCCCATCACCCGCCTCATGAGCCCCGGGGACCTGGGCCAGGTGCTCAAGCCCTTCATCTTTCTGGACCTGGTGCACTTCCAACCCGGCGCGGCGCAGCAGGGCTTTGGCATGCACCCCCATTCGGGCATCGCCACGGTCACGTTCTTGTCGGAAGGCGATGTGCGCTACGAAGACAGCACCGGCCAAGCCGGCCTGTTGCCCGCAGGCGGCGTGGAATGGATGCGTGCTGGCAACGGCGTGTGGCACACCGGTGCCCCGGTGGGCGACACGCCGGGCCGCGGCTTTCAGCTGTGGGTGGCCCTGCCCGCCGCGCTGGAGAACGCCCCCGCCCAGAGCCAGTACCTCGCCCCCGAGCTGGTGCCCCAGGTCGGCCCGGTGCGGGTGCTGATGGGCACCTACGGCCCGGCGCGCAGCCCGGTCGCGGCGCCGGGCGGCATGACCTACCTGTCGGTGCAACTGGCCCAGGGCGAACGCTGGACCTACACCCCGCCCCAGGGCCACACGGTGGCGTGGGCAGCGGTGGCTACCGGGGCCCTCACTGCAGGCGAAGGCCTTGACGCAGGCGAGCTGGTGGCGTTCGAGCCCAGCAGCCAGAGCATCGACTTTGTCGCCACCGAACCCACCCGGTTCGTGCTGGGCTCTGCCGTGCCGCACCCGCACGACCTGGTCATGGGCCGCTACTCGGTGCACACCAGCCCGGCCGCACTGGCACAGGGCGCCACAGAAATCCGGCGCATTGCAGGGCAACTGCGCCAGGCCGGGCGGCTGGCCTAGGGCGGGGCTGAACAGGGCCGGCGCATCGCGCAGGCCTGTCCAGCGTCGCCTTGGCTCCACTCACTTTCCATCACGTTCTTTCAACCCACTTCACTCACTCACTCACCCAAGGAAACATCATGAACATCGGCATCATCGGCTCTGGCGGTCTCGGCTCCAACGTGGCCCGCGCATTGGCCCGCAAGGGCCTGTCGGCCACCCTCTCCAACCGGCGCGGTCCGCAATCCCTGGCCGCTCTGGTAGCCGAACTGGGCCCCACCATCCAGGCATGCACCGTCGCAGAAGCTGCCACCGCAGACATCGTGCTCATCGCCGTGCGCTGGGAAGACCTGGGCCAGGCGCTGGGCCCCCTGCCCGCCTGGAACGGCCGCATCGTCATCGACGGCACCAACCCCGTGGAGTTTCTGGACCCCAACTCGCCCGATGCGCAGGACCCCACCAACCCACTGGCAGCCTACGGCATCAAGGCCATCGACCTGGGCGGACGCTCATCCAGCGAAGTGTTCAGCGAATTCGTGCCCGGCGCCCGCGTGGTCAAGGCGTTCAACCACCTGGACGTGAACGTGCTGGCCCAGCCCCAGGTCTCCGGCGGCCAGCGCGCCATGTTCTACGCCGGCGACGACGCCGCCGCCAAGGCTGCAGTGCGCGAAGTACTGGACGCGATTGGCTACTTCCCGGTGGACCTGGGCACGCTGGCGGTGGGCGGGCGGCTGTCGGAGCTGCCGTTTGGGGCGTTGTCGAGTACGCAGTTCGTCAAGATTTGAGTGGGGGGCGTGCCAGGGCGCTTTGAGAGCTCCAGCCGCCCCTTCTTACAGGCCGTCTAAAAAATCCGTTAAAGATCCATTCGTTGGGGTCATCCATCGCCGGGCAGGATAAATGGACAATAATTTGTCTTCTGGACTATAAACTGAAACTTTATCAAAAACATTATTCAACAACCCATCTTGAATATTGGAAACTATATGACTATCCTCATCCCTGAACCCAAACCCGATAATCGCAAGATTGTTTTCAGTCGCCAAACCTCTATTTCCGCAGATGGAATTGAAGTATTGCTTATAGAAAAGCAGCGCCTCATTTCCAGCGATAATTCCCTTTTTCACACCTTGATCCCCGACTACTAGCACTGGCCAACGATAAGGGGGAGTATGATATTGGGTTTTCTTCGTGGGCTTATATCGAAGATCACCATGCAAATGCAATATTTTGAATTTCGCCGCGGCACTGCGATTCATCTGACCATTTCCGGCCCAAAAATCTGTGACGTCTGTACCTCTGGAGTATCTCGGCCCATAAACGATGTGATCAAATAGTCCATCAAAATTAAGGGTAAAATAATTTATCGAATCATAATCCGAAAAAATTCGAGCAATATGACGATCAAAACGGTTGACCACTGACATCATCTGCCGCAAAGATATCGTAAGCTTTTCCTCGATGTCATCTAGCGCGCTCCCTATTGAGCCCTGCAACTCCGATTGCCTAAACAAGGCAGAAAATGCATGCGGGTCCATCCGAAATCGCTGCAATTCAGATTTTGTTCTTTCTATAACTAAATTTATCGTCAATAATCCACCCAATATATAATCAAAAGAATCCGGGGAAAACATTGCCCTAATTTCAGGTGTAACTCTTTCGTAAACGCTTGTGCTGATTTTTTGGTAGGTAAAATTTGTAATCTCAGTCGCTTCAGGGCAAACCGCAGAGATGCCCAAATTGATGCCCGCGCCACTAATGATGTTCAATTGCCTCATCACCCCTCCTTGGATAATATCGAAAAAATTATCGCCCGATCGCTATAAATTGCGCCCAACGACTAACTGCCATATACAGCACCCTAGTTGCGTTTTGACAGGCACTTGAGTGCGGGGTACGCGACTCCGCGCCAATTGAAACTGCTCACACGTTTGTGGAGTTGCCGCCACCGCCCCTCCAACCCCTTAATCGAATGCATCGTCATCAACTTAATGGTGTACTCCTCCGGCCCGTAACCCCCGACCGACGAATCACCCGATGCTTGCGCACCAGCGCCACCGAACACACCTCCATATCGCCCCATACGTGCCTTAGCGCATGCTGATCCCCAGCAAATCGCCACGTTTGCCGCCCGCTCAAGCAGCGTCGGCAGGTCGATCAAAATGGGCTCCGAACCTCGCGCCCGCAGCTTATGAGTTGCGGTAACGGGATGCCGTCATCACTGTCCCCTGACGACTTCGGGTTTCAGAATGTCGTCGGCCATACGGTGGTCCAGTTGTCGTCGCCCCAGGCTGCGGGCCAGCTGCTCTTGCTGGATGTCCATCACGCGCATGATGCCGGGCAGCTGGGTGTCGGCGTCGTTGTCGTCAAACAGGGCGCCCTGGGTTGCACGCGCACCTGCGGGAACATGATCCAGCGCATCCGGTCGAGCTACGGCAGCCTCAGACGCCGCCAAAGCGGTGGGCGAACATGGGGCCTATTGGCACGTTGTGTCACAGCAGATACTCGTCATCGAGCTTCTGCTCAAGCCCCTCGGCCAGCCGCCGCTCACCAGTGGAATCAAACGCGGACGAGCCTATCGCCGGTATCAATGTCGCCATGCCTGCACTTGCCTTCCCCCTTTGCCTGCTGATCTACTTATGTGTCCATTTGTAAATCCAATGTAGGGTGGTGCGGCGAATGCGGCAACTATCAAATGTCAGAGGGTGGGGGCGAGCTGCTGTGCGAGCGGTTGGTGGGCCTTGGTGGCGGTGCCCATCGGAAATTGGCATCAAAGTGGCCTCCACCGCTTGTTGAATAAGCGCTAGAAGCTACCAATTCAATAGCAATTGTCAGTGGCGCACTTGGCTCTGGCAGCTCCACCGTTTGACGGTGGGCGGTGATATATTGAGGTCATGTTCTGCCTTGCACCCAGTAACGCTCTTGTCGAGAGGCCTCGTAGCCACCGCAGAGGTGCCTGAGTATTCACAGGCCACCCAATACTGCTGCGTGGAGGGCGGGAAAGCCCATTGCAAGTACAGCGTCTTGCCTCGACTGTGCGTGCGGTGCGGCACCTTTTGCATGAGCAGCTCCGGCGGGCCTTCATAAAAACCCACGTTGTCCAGGGGGTAGCTGCTATTGCTGCCGCGGACTTGCCAATCAGGGGGCACCTTGTCCGAAGGCGTTTGCTGGACTTGCAGAGATTGCGGACACGGGCTGCCCGTTGGCGTTGCGTCGGGGCCAGGTGCTGATTGCGCTATAGCGAGAGCCATTGAGCCGGGAGCGATGAGCAGGAAGACGATGTGGCGGTGGATGTTCATGGCGACGGCTGCACTTAGTGTCGACGGGAGAGCGTGGGGTAAAAACTAAGCCAAATTGGCCTCTGCCGCTTACTTCGAAAGCGCTAGCAGCTTCAACTTTATGAGCAAAGGCATGACGAAGTTGTGGGCCTCCCGCACTGCTAGCGGCTCTTGACAATCCCTGGAATCCCACTGCCCCGTGGCTACCTTTCGCCCGATTTATTGCAGGTCGCCACTGCGACACGACCAACGCTTGAAGATGACGGGTGAAATGTTCCGGTCGTATTCCACAGTGCAAGACGTGATGCTTTTTTCGAGAGGTTTGGTTATCACAGCGGCTGTTTGCGCGTACTCACAGGCAACCCAATAAGGGAGGTCTTGGGGATAGAGTAGCCAAGTCACCACCCATGTCTTGCCCTTGCGCCGCTCGCTGCTGGGCATCAGATGCGCTCTTTCTTCCGGCGGCCCGGAGTACAGCGATACGTTGTTGAGGTAGTGGTTGCGCGAGCTACCCACCGCCTGCCAACCCGCCGGCGGTTCGGCGGTTAGCGTTTGCTGGACCTGAATGGACGCGGGGCACGTGCCCTCGTGAGCGATGCCGGACAGGGTGTGGCCTGTTTGGGCAATAGCGCAACCCGTAGCTGAAAACACCGTGAGGAAAAATACCGAGTGCCAGCGAATGGCCATAGCGACTACTCCACGACAAAAAGGCGAAGGCAGCATGGAGGGGCGGTGTGCTGTTGAACCAGCTCGTCGGGGTGCAGCGACCGCGTCCGGATTAGCTGCAGCGCGAGTCATCCACTTGCGGCAATCAAGCATTCACGTGCACTTCAGCGGCGCGCTGTGCGCTGGCAGGTCCACCGTTTTACGGTGGGCGGTGATGTATTGAGATTGTGTTCTGCGGTGCAACCGGTAGTGTCTTTGTCCAGTGGCCTAGCTGCAATCGCCGACGTCCGGAAGTACTCGCACGCTACCCAGTACGCTTGGGGGGACTCTGCAAAATTCCACTGAGAGATCAGCGTCTTGCCTTTGCGCTGCTGACTGTCCGGCGCCAGCTTCTCCAGCTTCTCGGGAGGGCCTGAGAAAAATGAGACGTTGAAATGCGGATGGCTTTCGTTGCTGGCTCGGACCTGCCAGTCGGGTCCGACCTTGTCGGCAGGAGTCTGTTGGACCTGCAGAGACTCAGGGCACTGGCCTGCTGCGGAGGATGTGGCCGACGCCACTGGCGTCTGGGCCCATACACAACCTAATCCACCCCAGACGAGAAATGTGATAGCGAAGATTTTTTTATAGGTCATCATGCTCAATCCACCACCGAAAAAGCATCACCGTTGCTACTGGGACTGATCAGGTTTCCTTTCTTGTCCTTGCCCTTGAAGGCGAGAACGCGCTTTTGGATACCGTCGACGCCGACCCACTGGTCAACCACGGTGATACCCGAAGCGTCTTGCGAGACATAGAGCGCTGCATGGTTTCCGGTACTTTTGTTTGGATACTTGCCATCCACAAACGTCGCGATGACGGTGCCCTTCTTCAGCAACAGGTTGCCTTTGACCGCTGCACCTTCGCGCCACAGAGCAGTGGCCGGCGCACGCGCATACTCTTTAACGAGGGCAACGCACTGGTGGGTTCCCGCGAGCGGCTTGCCAACAAGAGACTCCGGATTCTCATAGATATACGACATTCTGACTTTCAGATGGGAGATTAAACAAACTCCAGCATCTGATCCATCGGATAGCAACTGCTTGAGCCGGAGGAGTCTAGAAGCAAAAAACAGAGCGCAAACGTGAGAGGTGCAACCAATTGCGCTCCGAACCTGCCACCCCCGCTACTTCTGCAAATACCGCCCCACCAACGCCTCCTGCGCCGCCGCATCCACACCCAGCACATCCACCAGATACGCCTGCACGCCGCCAAAGTCGTTGTCCACCATGTGCAGCGCCGCATCCAGAAACTCTTCCTGCACTCGCCACAGCACCGACAGCACTTCTTCGGGCGCATGGCTCCCCATGCCCTCAGGCCGGCGGTACAGGGTATTGGTGAGCAGGTAGTCCTGCATGACCACATCGCGCGGCACGCCCAGGCTCAGCAGGATCAGGGCGGCGGCGAAGCCGGTGCGGTCTTTGCCGGCGGTGCAGTGAAAGACCACGGGCGTGGGCTGGTTGCCCGCCAGCAGCAACTGGAACAGCTCGGCAAAACGCGGCGCGTTGTCGTGCACGAAGCCTCGGTAGGTGTCCTGCATCAGCACCACAGCGTCTTGTGCGGTGAGCTGGCGGCCTGTGCGCTGCAGCTCCAGCGCGCGCTGCACCACGGTGGGCTCGATCACCAGGGGGTGGTAGGCCACGCCGGGCAGGGCGTAGGCGTAGGCGGCGCTTTCGGCCTTGCCGCGAAAGTCGATGGCACGGGTGACGCCCAGCTGGGCCAGCAGGGCCTGGTCTTGCGGGGTGAGCGCGGCCAGGTGGTCTGACCGGAAGAGGTGGCGCCACTTGACCGCGCGCCCGTCGCGGCCGATGTAGCCTCCCAGGTCGCGGAAGTTGCTGGCGCCCGCGAAGGGGAGGGATCGGGTGGGGCTGGCGGTGGAGTGCGTGGAGGCGGGCTGCTGGGGCATGGCGAGTGCGTGCTTATGTATGTGGCTATGTACGTGGGGACTTGCGTGGGGTGGCTGGTGGTGGTGCTGGGCCGGCGCCACGGGAGTGACGGGCCGGCGCAGGCTCCAAGCCTAGCCCAAATGCGCTGCCCGGGCTGTCACCGCCGTGTGCCACACGGCGGGCCGCGCCCCTCAGCGCGCCGTTACTTGCCCTGCACGTAGGCGTTGCGCGTGGTCACGGCCAGGTCGGGGTAGTTGGCGAACATGCCGTCCATGCCCATGTCCAGGTACTTGCGGAACTCTGCAGCAGCCAGCGTGGCGTCGGCCTGCGCAAAGGTCCAGCCGTGCACCTTCAGGCCTGCGGCGTGGGCCTGGTCGATGAAGGCCTTGGTGACGGGGTAGGTGGTGTTGTTGATGAGCACGCCCACGCCTTCGTTGAAGCTGGCCACGTCTTTCAGCGTGAGCGGCCGCACGCCGGTGGCACCCGTCACGCCCATGCGCACGCTGCCGTCGGCCGCGGTGGTGGCCACGCCCAGCAGGATGAGCGGCATCTTGTTGTTCTGCGCGATCTGCTTGGTGCGCAGGCTGCGCAGCGTGGCGTCGCTGAACGACTGGATGAAGACCTTGCTGGTGCCGTTGTAGCCGTTGGCGTTCAGCGTCTTGAGGATGCCGTCTTCCATGACCGGGTCGGCCTGCTTGGCCTCGGGGTAGATGCCCACTTCGCGGCCCACGGCGCTGCTTTGCTTCTTGGCAAAGTCCACCACCTCTTGAAAGGTGGGCACGGTGAAGGGACTGGTGGCGCTGGGCACAAAGCCGGGGTAGCTGACCTTGCCTGTGCCGGTGGGCACCACGGTCAGCGTCTTGATTTCTGCGAGGGTGAAGTCGGCCACCTTGTAGCCGCCGTTGCGCTGCGCAAAGAGCGTGGCCACGTTGGTGGTGCGGTTCAGGGTGTCGTCGTGGATGGCCACGAGTGCGCCGTCCTTGGTGATCTGCAGGTCGGGCTCGATGAAGTCGGCGCCCATGCGGATGGCCAGTTCGTAGCCGCCCAGCGTGTGCTCGGGCAGGTAGCCGCTGGCGCCGCGGTGCGCGATGACCTGGGGCTGGGCAGGGGCGTCGTCGCTGCCGCCGCAGCCGGTAACGATGAGGGCACAGAGGCAGACGGCTGCCAGGGAGAAGGCTTTCATGGGGGATCGTTCCATTTTGGAAAAGAGGCCGACTCTATCGACGCACCAAGGCAGTCTGGTGACAGGGCCCGGGGGCCTGGCACATGCGGGACAGCCTTACTACCGGGGATGCCATGCGCTCCGATCTTGATGGCGCCGGCAGGCGTTATTTGCATCACTTCGGCAGCGAGGTCAAGGCGCCGTCCACGGGTTGCTCGCGGCTGCCCTTGGGGCAGGGCTGGTCGGTGTAGGTGACGCGGCCGTCCTGCACGCACTTGCGGGGCTGCGCGGGCAGCGGCTCCGAGGCTCCGCCGCGCGCTGCGCGGGCTTGGCCGGCCTGCTGGCCCGGTGGCAGCGTGTCCGGGCCGGGGCGGGTGATTTTCTTCCACGCCTGGTCGGCCCACGGGCCCGCTTGCGGCAGCCACTGGTCGGCCGTCCACCATGCGGCGGCGGCAGCGGCCAAGAGCAGCGCGAGGGCGATGGACCAGAGGGCTCGTTCGCGGGTACTGCGCATGGGTGGGGCCTTCAGTAGTGTGGGCAGGGACGACCCACGCTGGCACGGGCCGGACGCCGCGAGCTTACGGCAAGACAACGCAGGTGCCCACCTCGCCCCGCTCCACCCGACACGGCCACTGCGGTCACTGCGGTCACTGCGGCCACTGCCATGGCCCGGGCGCCCGGGTGCGCAGCGCGCCTACTGGGCCGCGGGGCGCCCGTAGCGGGCGGTGAGGGTGGCCTTGCCCAGGCTGTGGGCGTTGACCATGTAGCCGGCCAGCGCCGCCGTTGCGTTGGCGGGCAGGTCGAGCCGCGGTACCTTGAGCGCATGCACCGTGAAGATGTAGCGGTGCGGCGCATCGCCCTCGGGCGGGCAGGTGCCGCCCCACGCGGCCACGCCGTAGTCGATGCGCACGTGGCTGGCACCTGCCGGCAGTTGCGCGCCGCCCGCCGCGCCCGCATCGGCACGCAGTTCGGTCACGCTGGCGGGGATGTTCACCACCGACCAATGCCACCAGCCCGAGCCCGTGGGTGCGTCGGGGTCGTACATGGTGACCGCAAAGCTTTGCGTGCCGGCGGGCGCGCCGCTCCAGCGCAGCGCGGGCGACTGGTTGTCGCCTGCGCAGCCAAAGCCCTTGAACTCGAAGCGCTGGGGCAGCGTGCCGCCCGCGGCGAAGTCGGGGCTGCTGAGGCTGAAGGCCTGGGCGTGGGCGTGGGCGGCTGTGACGGCCAGCGTGCCGGCTGTCAGTGCGAGGCCCACTGTGGCCATGGTGGTCAGAAGGCGGCGGTGAAGCGAGGGACGTTGTGGCATCAAGAAGGCTCCTGCAATAGCGGTGTGGAACAAGGCCTTGATGGTGCTTCGCGCCGTGCTTTGGCGCTGGCCCGGCGGCGTCAATCGCTGTGCGCTGCGCGTCAGGGGGGTCGCGCTCGGCCACACCCCAGGGCGTTCGGGCTGAGCCTGTCGAAGCCTTGCGCGGCGCTTCGACAGGCTCAGCGTGAACGGACTTGTCTTCATTTTGGCGGCTTCCCAGCGGCATAACCTCCACACCCCGATCGGGCTGAGCCCGTCGAAGCCTTGTGCAGCGCTTCGACGAGCTCAGCGTGAACGGACCGGGCTTCTTTTTCAGTGCATTCCCAACGGCATCACTTGCACAACCCGTTCGGGCTGAGCCTGTCGAAGCCCTGCGCAGCGCTTCGACGAGCTCAGCGTGAACGGTTTGTCGTTTTGTCGTTTGCCCGCAGATCGGCACAGCCGACGCATCACGGCCGCAGTTGCGATGGCGGGAAGCCGAAGCGTTCGCGGAATGCGGCGCTGAAGCGGCTGTGCGATTCGTACCCGCAGCGGCCGGCGATCTCGGAGACCTGCAGCGTGGAGCTTTGCAGCAGCACCAGCGCCGTCTCCAGCCGCACGTCGCGCAGGCACTGGCTCACGGTGTCGCCCTCTTGCGCCAGGCGGCGCTGCAGGGTGCTGGGGCTGATGGCGAAGGCCGCGGCGATGCGCTCGAGCGTCCAGTCGGCCTGGGGGCTCGGGCCCACCAGGCGCCGCACGCGTTCGGCCCAGCCCAGTTCGCCGGGGGGAGCGAAGACGATGTCCGATTCGGCCAGGAGCAGCAGCACCTCCAGCGCGCGGTGTTCGCGCAGCGCCTGCGAACTGGCGTCGCTCTCCAGCGCGGCCACGGCGCGCATGTAGCCGTCTTCGAACGCGGCATCGGCAGCGATGCCGGCGCAGCCTTGCACCGGGGCCACCGCGGCGAACTGGCCGAACTGTCGGTGGAACTGCGCCACCAGCTCGGGCGCAAAACACAGCAGGCGCGCCACATAGCGGCCTTGCGGCGCCGGGTCGTTGACGACCTCCCACTGCGCGCCGCGTGGCAGCACGAACACCCGCCCGCTGGGATAGCGGTGCCCGCCGCCGGGCGCGACCAGGTGCTTGGTGCCCGACACCACCCAGCCCACCGAATCCATGCGCACCGTGACGGTGTGGATGCGGTGGTGGACCGTGGTGGCGATCTGCAGGGACAGTGCGGGCTCGCCCATCACATCACTCTTTCCAGGGGTGCGGGTGGGCGGCGATCACCTGTGCGGTCCAGGCTGGTGACGCGATGCGCTGTGGGCAGGCCCACTGCGTGCGGTGGCCACCGCGGCGCCGAATGGACGCGAGCGACGCTGAACCAGATGCACACCTCGGCACCTCAAGCCTCGCCGCCTCACCACCACACGCCTTCACCTCAATACCTCAGCGCGTGCGCTCCCGCGTCACGTTCACATCGATATCGCCGAACACCGTCACGCCGCTGCCGCCCTGCTGCTGGCTGGCGGGGTCGCTGGAGCGTGCAGAGCCCGAGGTGCTGGTGCTGCCGCAGCCACCCAGCGCGCCGACGACCACGACGGCCCCGAGCGTGGTGAGGGCGGCGCGCCAGACGCGGCCAGCCCGCGGCGTTGTGCGTTCAGCTTGGGGGGTCATCATTCGCCTCCGAGGTGGTTGCCCAGGATGCCCGCCAGCTCGAACATGCCGGCGCTGTCCTTGCCGAACACGGCGCGCAGCTTGTCGTCGGCGACGATGGTGCGCTTGTCCTTGGGGTCCTGCAGGTTGTGGGCCTTGATGTATTCCCACAGCTTCTTCACCGCCTCGGGGCGGGCCACGGGATCGGTGCCGATCACGGCGGCCAGGGCGGCGCTGGGGGCCTTGCCGGCGGCGGCCTTGCGCGGTGCCTTGGCGGCGGCGGTCTTGGTGGCCGGGGCCTTCTTGGCGGCTGCGGGCTTGGCGGTTTTCTTGGCGGCGGCGCCGGGCTTGGCGGCCTTGGCCGCGGCGGCCTTGGCGACAGCGCCGGGGCGCGGCGGGAACTTGCTCGGCGCGAACTCGAAGTTGACCTTGCCCGCGTCTTTGTCCCAGGCCAGGTGGGCCTTGAAGGCGCGGCGGGTGCGCATGCTCACGAACTTGTCGAGCAGGTCGGTCTTGCCGGTGTCCAGCAGCTTGGTCATCTGCTCGCGCTCCACGGGCTGCTGCAGGATGATCTTGCCGCTCTTGAAGGTGCAGCTCGGCGTGGGCTGCGCGGCGGTGGGCACGGCCTTGCTGCACACGTAGTTGCTGCCGTGCTCGTGCACTTCCGATCCGCAGATGGGGCAGGGGCCGAGCGAGGCGTCTTCAAACTCCACCAGCTCGCCGGACTCCTCGCCCTTCTTGTCGTCGCCGAAGTCGAATTCGAGCTTGTAGTTGTGCGCCTCGTCGTCGTACTTGATGACGATCTCGGACGTGAAGGGCCAGCCCGCCTTGGAGCGAAAGCCCTCCAGCGGGCCGATCTTCTTGTCGCGCAGCAGCGCGTTGGCCTCGGCCGTCTCGAAGGTGCGGCCCGCGGGCGACTTGCCGAAGCTGAAGCCGCAGCCTTCCGCCCCAGGCTTGCCCACGCAGGCAAAGCGGCGGTAGTTTTCTTTGACCGTGCCGCCGCAGTTGGGGCAGGGCGATTCGAGCGTGGCGTAGTCGCCGGGGATGGTGTCGCGGTCGTATTCCTTGGCCTTCTTGACCATGCGCTCGGTCATGGCGGCGATCTCGGCCATGAAGGATTCGCGGCTGAGCTGGCCCTTTTCCATCTGCGAGAGCTTGAACTCCCATTCGCCGGTCAGGTCGGCGCGGCAGAGTTCTTCGACCTCCAGGCCGCGCAGCAGCGTCATCAGCTGGAAGGCCTTGGCCGTGGGGATGATCTCGCGGCCTTCGCGCAGCATGTACTTTTCGGTCAGCAGGCCTTCGATGATGGCCGCGCGGGTGGCTGGCGTGCCCAGGCCCTTTTCCTGCATGGCAGAGCGCAGCTCCTCGTCGTCGATCTGCTTGCCGGCGCTTTCCATGGCGCCCAGCAGCGTGGCTTCGGAGTAGCGTGCGGGGGGCTTGGTCTTGAGGCCCTTGGGGTCGGCGGCGAGGGTGCTCACGCTTTCGCCGGGTTTGACGGGCACGAGATTCTGGCCCTTGTCGCCCTCCTTGCCGCCTTCGACCTCGTCGGCCGCTTCCTTGCCGTAGATGGCCAGCCAGCCCGGCTTGACCAGCACCTTGCCTTCGGTCTTGAAGCTATGGGGCGCCACGGTGCTGATGCGGGTGGTCACCGTGTATTCGGCGCTCGGGAAGAACACCGCCATGAAGCGGCGCACGACCAGGTCGTACAGCTTCTGCTCGGCTTCGGACAGGCCGCTCGGTGCCTGCAGCGTGGGGATGATGGCAAAGTGATCGCTGACCTTGCTGTTGTCGAAGATGCGCTTGGACGGGCGCACATAGTTGTTGTTCAGCGCGGTGAGCGCGTGCGGCGCCAGGTGCCGCATGCCGCTGTCGGCCAGCATCTCGAAGGTCTGCTTGGCCACCGGCAGGTAGTCCTCGGGCAGCGCGCGCGAGTCGGTCCGCGGGTAGGTCAGGGCCTTGTGGCGCTCGTACAGGCTTTGCGCCAGCGCCAGCGTGGTCTTGGCCGAGAAGCCGAACTTGCCGTTGGCCTCGCGCTGCAGGCTGGTCAAATCGAACAGCAGGGGCGACGCTTGCGTGGTGGGCTTGCTCTCTTCGGTGACGGTGGCCGGCTTGCCGCGCACGGCGTTGGCAATAGCCGTGGCCTCGGCGGCGGACCAGACGCGGTCCGCGCGCATTTCCACATCCTCGCCCTTCTTCCACTTGGGGTCGAACCACTTGGCGGGGTACTCGCCCGCTTCGGCGCCGAAGGTGGCGTGGATTTCCCAGTAGTCGCGGCTCACGAACTTGCGGATCTTTTCTTCGCGCTCCACCACCAGCGACAGCGTGGGCGTCTGCACCCGGCCCACGGTGGTCAGAAAGAACCCGCCGTCGCGCGAGTTGAACGCCGTCATGGCACGGGTGCCGTTGATGCCCACCAGCCAGTCGGCCTCGCTGCGGCTGCGCGCGGCGTGGGCCAGGCCCGCCATCTGCTGCTCGGTGCGCAGTGCGTCGAAGCCGTCGCGGATGGCCTGCGGCGTCATGGACTGCAGCCACAGGCGCTTGACGGGCTTGCCCAAGGGCTTGGCGCCGCCGGCGTACTGCTCGATCAGGCGGAAGATCAGCTCGCCCTCGCGGCCCGCGTCACAGGCGTTGATGAGTTGCGTGACGTCCTTGCGCTTGGCCTGCTTGACCACCGCGTTCAGGCGCGTCTTGGTCTTGTCCACGGGCTTCAAGTCAAAGTACGGCGGGATCACGGGCAGGTGGGCAAAGCTCCACTTGCCGCGCTTGACGTCGAACTCCTCGGGCGCCTGGATCTCGACCAGGTGGCCCACCGCGCTGGTGACCACATAGCGGTCGTTCTCGAAGTGGTCGTCGTGCTTGTCGAACTTGCCCGCCACGGGCGTGAGGGCGCGCACGATGTCCTGTGCCACGGAGGGTTTCTCTGCAATTACCAGGGTCTTGGTCATTTTTTGGGGGGCTCTTGCCTGTCGTCGTTCGTTCTGCGTTCTGGGGGCCAAGCGACCGGGTCCGGCCCGGGCGCTTCTACAATTCGGGTTTCGCGCGCATGTACGTACGCATACATGCACGCGCACGCACACACGTGTGCACTATCAAGTTAACAGAGTTTTTGCCATGCCCCGCTTTGCATCGCCTGCTGCCCCCACCATCGCCCCGGGTCGCCGCATCCAGACCCGGCACTCGGCAGTGCACGGCAACGGCGTGTTTGCCGTGCAGGACATCGCCGAGGGCGAGGTGCTGGTGGAGTACACCGGCGAGGTCATCAGCTGGCAGGAGGCGCAGGACCGCCACCCCCACGACCCGCTGCAACCGAACCACACGTTTTACTTCCATGTGGATGAAGACCGCGTGATCGACGCAAAGTTCGGCGGCAATTCGTCGCGCTGGATCAACCACAGCTGCAACCCCAACTGCTACGCCGACGAACGGGACGGCCGCATTTTCATCACGGCGCTGCGCAATATCAAGGCAGGCGAAGAGCTCAACTACGACTATGGCCTGATCATCGAAGAGCGCTACACCCCCAAGCTCAAGGCCGAATACCCCTGCTGGTGCGGCAACGCCAACTGCCGCGGCACACTGCTGGCGCCCAAGCGCGGCTGGGCACCGCCGGTGCCGCGCAGCCCGGCGAAAGCAGCCAAAACCGCCAAGGCGGTGAAAGCGAACGCGAAGGCCAGCCAGGCCGCAGAAGCCGCCAAGCCCGCCAAGCCCATCAAAGCGGCCAAGACCGCAAAGACCCCCCAGACGGCAAAACCCTCCAAGGCCGTGAAGCCGGCCCAGCCCCAGGCGAAGACCGCCCAGGGCCGCCGCGCGTGACCGCGCCCATCCGCTGGCCCGCAGAGGCCGTGTGGGAAGCGGTGTCACCGTTGTTACCCGGTTTTACCGTCGAGGTGCTGCCCAGCATCGATTCGACCAACACCGAGCTGATGCGCCGCGCACGCGCCGGCCAGTGCGACCCCACCCTGCTCGTGGCCGAGCAGCAGACCGCAGGCCGCGGCCGCATGGGGCGCGCCTGGCAGAGCGATGTCGGCTCGTCGCTGATGATGTCCCTGGGCCTGCCGCTGGCGCCTGCCGACTGGTCGGGTTTGTCGCTGGCGGTGGGTGTGAGCGTGGCCGAGAGCCTGCAGCCCCTGCTGCCACCCGTCGGCGCGGCCCACCCTGCCCGCGTGGGCCTGAAGTGGCCCAACGATTTGTGGCTGGGCGGCGCGGGTGGCGACCGCAAGCTGGGCGGCATTCTGGTCGAGACGGCCAGCTTCGTGTCGCCGCAGGGCGCGGCGCCCGCCCCTGGCGGGCTGCCCCACACTCAGCGCTACCAGCGCTACGTGGTGGTGGGCATCGGCATCAACGTGCTGCCGCGCAGCGGCGACGGCATGAGCATGCCGCCCGGCAGCCTGCAGGACGTGGAGCCGGGCCTGGATGCACCCGCCGCGCTGCTGCGCATCGTGCCGCCGCTGGTGAGCCTGCTGCGCTCGTTCGAAGGCTACGGCTTCGGCCCCATGCAGCCCCGCTTTGCGGCGCGCGACGTGCTGCAGGGCCGCGCGGTGACGCTGAGCGACGGCACCGCAGGCACGGCCCATGGCGTGGGCGAGGACGGCGCGCTGCTGGTGCACACGGACGCGGGCATGCAGGCGATCACGAGTTCCGAGATCAGCGTGCGGCCGGTGGCATGAGATTCCCCCTGAGCCGCTTCGCGTCATCCCCCACAGGGGGACGCCACCCCTGGCCCGGCGAAGCCGGCTCCACGGTGGCGCTGGCGGGGGTAGCGCCAGTTTTTACGGCAGGTGCGTTGGACCTACGCTGGTCGAACACCGCTATTGAAAGGACACCATGCTGCGACTTGCCGTGATCGTGCTGCTGCTGGCCAATGCGGGCTACTACGCTTGGTCGCAAGGGCTGCTCAAGAGCTGGGGGCTGGCCCCGGAGGAGCAGGCGGAGCCCCAGCGCATGGACCAGCAGATCCGGCCCGAGACGCTGCAGATCCTGCGCGTGAACCCGGGCAAGACGTCCCCGTCGTCCTCTTCGGGCACCTCGCCCTCTTCTTCGGCGGCTCCGGCCACGCCCGGCTCTTCATCCGGCACGGCCACGGCGTCCAGCGATGCTGCCTCTTCGTCTTCCCCTCCTCCCACCGAATCCGCCGAATGCCTGCAGGCCGGTGTGTTCGACGAACGACAGGCCGAGGCGCTGCGCACCGCTGCCGCGCCGCTGCCGCAGGGCAGCTGGGTGATCGACCCCACGCCCGTGCCGGGCCGCTGGATGGTCTACATGGGCCGCTTCGAAGACCAGGAAGCACTGGACCGCAAACGCTCCGAGCTGCGGGCCCGCAAGGTGGACCACGACCGCGCGGGCGGCACGCTGGAGCTGGGTCTGTCACTCGGCCGCTTTGCCTCCAAGGACGCCGCCGAGCGCGAGCTGGCCAACCTGGCCACCAAGGGCGTGCGCACCGCGCGCGTGATCCAGGAGCGGCCGGACACCGCCGGCTTCACCCTGCGCCTGCCCGCAGTGACCGACGCGCTGCGCCCGCAGCTGGAGGTGCTGCGCACGGCCATGGCGGGCAAGACGCTGCGCAACTGCGGCTAGGCCCGTTGCCCGTTGCCCGTTGCCCGTTGCCCGTTGCCCGTTGCCCGTTGCCCGTTGCCCGTTGCCCGTTGCCCGTTGCCCGTTGCCCGTTGCTATAAAAAATATAGCTCTTAGCGCTTGCCCAACCAGCGGTAGAGGCTAAAAACATTCAGACCCTCGAGGCTACGCGCCTTTGCCGGATGCATCGGGTTTGTGCAAAGACAGACCGCGGCGCGCCGCAATCCACCGACATGGCACCCGAGGCAAACACCGCAGGCGATGTGTTGCCTGCCTGCGGCGGTGGACGCGGCAGCCCCCTTCTTCAATCCAGCGTGATCCGCGCAAACCGGCTCACGCGGCGCATCTTCTCCACCTCTTTGCGGATCTGCGCGGCAAACTCGTCGGGCAGGCTGCCGGATGCGAACAGGCCCTGCTCGCCCAGACGCGCCAGCACGCCGGGGTCTTTGAGCACGGCGGCCACGCCATCGCGCAGCCGGCGCGCCGCGGCGGCCGGCATGCCGGCGGGGGCCACCAGGCCGAACCATGACGGGTCGTTGTTGGAGAACAAGCTCAGCTCGGCGTAGGTGGGCACCTGGGGCAATACCGCCAGGCGCTGGTTCCACGACACCGCCAGCGCCCGCAGGCGGCCTGCCTGGATGTGCGGCAGCGACGACGCCACCTGGTCGAAGTACACCGGCACCCGGCCCGCCAGCACCTCGGCCAGCGCGGCCGTGGCGCCGGCCTGGGGCAGGTGGGTCATGCGCACATTGGCACTGCTCTTGAGCAACTCGCCCCACATGTGGCCGATGGTGCCGTTGCCCGGCGATGCGTAGGCCAG
Organism: Acidovorax sp. LjRoot194; assembly: GCF_964253015.1. Classification (NCBI taxonomy): domain Bacteria; kingdom Pseudomonadati; phylum Pseudomonadota; class Betaproteobacteria; order Burkholderiales; family Comamonadaceae; genus Acidovorax; species Acidovorax sp. LjRoot194. Next base: position 5,568,630 of record NZ_CAXUQB020000001.1, read on the forward strand.
CTGACCGGGCCGTGCCTTCAGGTGCTGCACGAACTGCGCAAAGTCGCGCACCGGCAGGCCGGGGTGCACCACCAGCACGCCCGGGGCCTTGACGATCTCGGTGATGGGGGTGAAGCCGTCGAGCGCGTTGTACGGCAGCTGTTTGTAGACCGCGGGGTTCACGCCATGCGTGGACAGCGTGGCCACGCCCAGTGTGGCGCCGTCGGGTGCGGCAGCGGCCACCTCGGCCATGCAGGTGGCGCCGCCCGCGCCGGGGCGGTTTTCCACCCCCACCGGCATGCCCAGCCACTGCGACAGCGGCCCCGCCAGCACGCGCGCGGTGATGTCGGTGGCGCCGCCTGCGGCAAAGGGCACGAGCAGCCGCACGGGCTGGCTGGGCCGGGCCTGCGGTGCGCTGCCGGCCGAAGCCGGCTGCCCCTGCCCGTAGGCAAGCCCCTGAAGTGGGCCGCCCAGGCAGGCTGCGGCGGTGGAGATCAGCAGCTTGCGCCGGCTGGTAGTGGTGGGCATCGTGGAGTCCTCGCCTCGCGGCATGTGCTGCGGCCCATTCTGGGCAGGCGATGCCGCGCTGGCTAACGATGTTTGGGCCTCATCACATTCCGCGGTGGAATGTGCGGCTGCAGTGCTGGATATGCGGGGAGATTGGCACGCTGCAATGCATTGCGTGATGGACGAGACGCGACACGATGCAATCGCTGCGCGCTGCAGTGACGCACAGTTCAGTCAACAGTCGACAGGCGCCAGGCACGCCGTCAGCCCCCCGCCACCACATCCCGCGCCGCAAACCGCACGCTGAAGCACGCGCCGGGCGGGTGGTGGCCGGGGCGCGCGTCTTCCAGCGTGACCTCGGCGCCGTGCTTGCGCGCGATCTCCAGCACGATGGGCAGGCCCAGGCCCGAGCCGTCGGCCTCGCTGCCCAGGGCGCGGTAGAACGGCTGGAACACCAGTTCGCGCTCGGCCTCGGGAACGCCGGGGCCGGAGTCTTCGACCTGCAGCAGCAGCACGTGGCCGAAGGTGTCGGCCAGCACGCGGGCGGTGACCACGCCGGGCTTGGCGGGCGTGGACGGCGTGTAGTTGATGGCGTTGTCGAGCAGGTTGCGCACCAGCTCTTTCAGCAGCGTGGGATTGCCATCCAGCAGCACGCCGGGCGAGCCGGGCTCGGCGCCGTCGTAGCCCAGGTCGATGCGCTTGTCGAGCGCGCGGGGCACCGAGTCGCGCACCACCTCGATCACGAGCCGCGCCAGGTCGCAGGGCTGGCGCGCAATCCCCACGCCGCTGCCCTCGGCACGCGCCAGGGCCAGCAGTTGGTTGACGGTGTGCGTGGCGCGGATGCTGGAGCGCCCGATCTGCTGCAGCGAGCGCTTGAGCTCTTCGGTGCTGGTGCCCTCGCGCTGGGCCAAGTCGGCCTGCATGCGCAGGCCTGCAAGGGGGGTCTTGAGCTGGTGCGCCGCGTCGGCCAGAAAGCGCTTTTGCGTGGCCAGCGAGTCGTTCAGGCGCTGCAGCAGGTCGTTCACCGACGAGACCAGCGGCGCGACTTCGAGCGGCACGGTGCGGTCGTCCAGCGGCGACAGGTCGTCGGGGTTGCGTGCGCGGATGCGCTGCTCCAGCTGGTTGAGCGGCTGGATGCCGCGCGCCAGCGCCAGCCACACCAGCAGCACCGCCAGCGGCAGGATGACGAACTGCGGCAGCATCACACCCTTGATGATTTCGGTGGCAAGCACGCTGCGCTTTTCCCGCGTCTCGGCCACCTGCACCAGGGCCAGGGGCGTGCCTTCGAGCGGCAGGCGCACCCAGATGTAGGCCACGCGGATCTCGATGCCGCGCATCTCGGCATCGCGCAGGCGCACCTCGCCGGATTGGGGGACTTCGTCGCCCGCCGGCTCGGGCAGCTCGCGCTCGCCCGACAGGAACTCGCCGCCCGGAGCGATGACCTGGTAGTAGACGATGTCGGAGTCGTCGGCCCGCAAAATCTCGCTGGCGGGCTGCGGCAGGTTGAACTGCACCTTGCCGCCGGACACCGACACCAGTTGGGCCAGCGCATGGGCGTTGTATTCGAGCGCCCGGTCGAACGGCTTGTTGGCCAGGCCCTGGGCCACGAGCCAGGTCAGCGCCAGGCTGACGGGCCACAGCAGCAGCAGCGGCGTGAGCATCCAGTCGAGGATCTCGCCGAAGAGGGAGCGCTGCTCTCGCTGGAAGATTTTCAAGGTTTCAAGCCTTTTGGGCCGCTACCGCTTGTCCATCAAGCGCCAGCAGCTATCATTTTTATTGCAAATAACTCAGACGTCACACTAGCACCGCTGCCGTCAAAACTGGCGTGCTCCAGGCCAGTGCACCCGTGGAACTGGCTCCGCCAGGCCACCGGGTGCGTCCCCCTGCGGGGGAAGGCGCGCAGCGACTCAGGGGGGTTTCCTATCCCGGGATTTTCTCAAGGCAGTAGCCCAGGCCGCGCACCGTGGCAATGCGGATGGGCCCCCCTTCGATCTTTTTGCGCAGGCGGTGGATGTAGACCTCGATCGCGTTGTTGCTGACCTCTTCGCCCCATTCGCACAGGCGCTCCACCAGCTGCTCCTTGCTCACCAGCCGGCCGGCGCGCTGCAGCAGCACTTCCAGCAGGCCCAGCTCGCGGGCGGAGAGCTCGATCATCTTGCCGTCGATGGTGGCCACGCGGCCGGCCTGGTCGTACACCAGGGGGCCGTGCTTGATGGCGCTGCTGGTGCCGCCCATGCCGCGGCGCGTGAGGGCCCGCACGCGGGCTTCGAGCTCCTGCAGCGAAAACGGCTTGGCCATGTAGTCGTCGGCGCCGAAGTCCAGTCCCTTCACGCGCTCTTCCACGCTGTCGGCCGCGGTGAGGATGAGCACCGGCAGCGCCGAGCCCCGGCTGCGCAGCTTCTTGAGCACCTCCAGGCCGTGCAGCTTGGGCAGGCCCAGGTCGAGGATGAGCAGGTCGAATTCGTTGTTGGTGAGCAGGGCGGCGTCGGCCTCGGTGCCGCTGGCCACGTGGTCCACCACGGCGCCCGATCCCCGCAGCGTGCGCAGCAGCCCGTCGGCGAGCACCTGGTCGTCTTCGGCAATGAGGATGCGCATGCGGGTGTCTCCTGGTGGATGGCTGCGGTCTGGCGCCGCGCCTGCTGCCGATTCTAGGCGGCGTGGGCGCAGCGGCAGGCCGCTGGCGCAAACCGGGGCCCCGCTGCCGACCCGGCCATCGCCAACCCGCTGGGCAGGTGCAGGCCGTGCGGTGCCTGCGCCGCCTGCAGGGGCTGCTTGGCCTGCGGGGTGGGTGCCGCCGTCAGCGCGGGTCGTGCGCCAGCAGCTTGTGCACCAGGGTCTGCAGATCGGCCTGCAGCCGCGCCATGCCTTCGGGGTGCTGGGCGAGCGTGCGCTCGTCCATGTAGAGCTTGCGGTTGATTTCGACTTGGATGCTGTGGCGGTTCTGCGCGGGGTTGCCGTAGCGGCGCACCAGCTCCACGCCCTTGTAGGGGTGGTTGTATTCCACGCTGTAGCCGCACGAGCGCAGGTGGTCGCAGATCAGTGCGGACAGCTCTGGGCTGGCGGTGGTGCCGTCGCGGTCGCCGACCACGAAGTCGGCATGCTCCAGGCCCGGGAACTCGGTCGCGAAGCGGCCGGCCACGGCGGGCATCGAATGGCAGTTGAGGTGGATGCTGTAGCCGTGGCGCGCATGGGCGGCCTGGATGGCCTGCGCCACGGCAGCGTGGTAGGGGCGCCAGCAGCGGTCGATGCGCGCACGCACTTCATCGACGGTGAGCAGGCGGTTGTAGATGGGCTCGCCCTCGTCGGTGAACTTCCACACCAGGCCCTTGCCCAGGCGCACCTTGCTGAGCACCTGCGGGTCGGTGGAGATGGGGTCGGTCCAGTCGCCGTCGAGCAGCGAGGTATCGAGCTCGGTGGTGTCGCGGTTGGCATCGAGGTAGATGCGCGGAAAGTGCGCTTCGATCCAGGCCACGCCCAGGGCCGGGGCAAAGGCGTAGATCTTCTCGACGTGCGTGTCCTCGGCGCGGCGCAGTGTGGGCAGGTCGCACGCCGAGCCGAAGTCGGCCGGGTACTGGGTGCCGCTGTGCGGCGAGTCGAGCACCAGCGGCGTGCTGCCGGGCACGGCGGTCACCATGGCGGCAGCGGCAGCTGTGGCAGGAGCGGGCGATGTGTGCCCGGGCGAACCGGTCAGGCCGGGCTGGGCCTGCTGGAATCGGTGGTGAATGAGTTTCAAGGCTGCATGCATAGGCAGAGTGTGCGCAAATGGGGGCGGCTGGCCTAGCCTCCCAGACCGGAATAGGGCCATGGTTATCCCTCAGGCGCCATGGCATCCGGCTAACGGCCGGGCAGGGACGGCACCCTGCCCATGTGGGGCCTTGCACCTGCGGAGCAAGGCCTCCCGGGGTGTCAGTTCACGGCGAGTCAGTCCAGCGCGATCTTGGCGTATGCGGCCACGCGCTTCATCTTGTCGATCTCGCGGCCGATCTGCGCAGTGAAGTCCTTGGACGTTGTGCCCGAGGGGTACAGCCCCTGGCCGGCCAGGCGCTCGCGCACCGCGGGCTCCTTCAAAGCCTGGGCGACGGCCTGCTGGATGCGCTCGACCGCGGCGGGCGGCGTGCCGGCAGGGGCCACCAGGCCGAACCACGAGGGTTCGTTGGCCTGCTTGAAGCCCAGCTCGGCGTAGGTGGGCACGTCGGGCAGCACGTCCAGGCGCTCGGGCCACGACACGGCCAGCGCCTTGAGCTTGCCGGACTTGATGTGCGGCAGCGACGAGGCCACCTGGTCGAAGTACACCGCCACCTGGCCGGCCAGCACGTCGTTGACGGCCGGGCCTGCACCACGGTAGGGGATGTGCACCATGGCAGTGCCGGTGCTGCTCTTGAACAGCTCGCCCCACATGTGGCCGATGGTGCCGTTGCCGGGGGTGGCGTACGAGATCTTGCCGGGGTTGGCCTTGAGGTACTTGACCAAGTCGGCGAAGTCCTTGACGGGCAGCACCGTGGGGTTGATCACGATCACGCCCGGGGCCTTCACGATCTCGGTCACACCCACGAAATCCTTGGTCGGGTTGTAGGGCAGCTTGCTGAAGACCGCCGGGTTCACGCCGTGCGTGGACAGGGTCGCCACGCCGATGGTGAGGCCGTCGGCCGGGGCGCGCGCCACTTCGGACATGCCGATGGAGCCGCCCGCGCCGCCGCGGTTGTCCAGCACCACGGGCTGCTTGAGGATGCGGGCCAGCGACTCCTGCAGGCTGCGGGCCGTGATGTCGGTGGCGCCCCCGGGCGGGAAGGGCACGACGATGCGCAGGGGCTTGCCCTCTTGCGCCATAGACATTCCAGGAACGAAAGATACGGCAGCCAGAGCGGACAGCAGGTGACGGCGTTGCATGTGGGTTTCTCCTATGAAGAATCTGAAGGTTAAATGAACTGGTGAGTCCTACCAAGCAATGGATATGCCTGATAACATTCCTGAATGGAATGATGTGAGAACTTACGATGTCCTCCCTGCGCCGCCTTTCACCGCCCCTGCACCTGCTGCGGGCGTTTTCCACCGTCACGCGGTTCGGCGGGGTCTCGCGCGCCGCCGAGGCGCTGCACCTCACGCAGAGCGCGGTGAGCAAGCAGATCAAGGAGCTGGAGGGCTGGGTGGGCGTGGCGCTGTTCGAGCGCAACCGTAAGCGCCTGTCGCTGACCCCCGCGGGCGAGCGCTACGAAAAAGCCGTGCGCGCGGTGCTGGCGCAGCTGGAGGCCGCCACGCTGGAGCTGATCACCAGCGATGACGGCGGCGGCGCGCTGCACCTGTCCAGCCTGCCCACGTTCGGGGCCAAGTGGCTCATTCCGCGCCTGCCGCAGTTCCAGCAGCAGCACCCGCAGGTCACGCTGCACTTTGTGCCCTATGTGCACAGCTACGACTTCGAGCGGCCCGAGCTCGACTGCTCCATCCTGTTCGGCGAAGGCCACTGGCCCGGCGCCCATGCGCACTACCTGACCGGCAACGACGTCGCGCTGATCGCCCCGCGCACCCGCGTGGCCGACTGGCCGCTCAACAGCCCCCGCGACGTGGCGCAGCACACGCTGCTGCGCCACGTGACGGTGCCCGATGCCTGGCTGCGCTGGAGCGAGACACACCAGGTGGCGGGCCTCATCGACCCGCTGGCCGGGCCGCAGTTCGACCAGTTCCAGACCATGATCCGCGCGGTGATGGCGGGCATGGGGCTGGCGCTGGTGCCGCGCTGCCTGGTGCAGGACGAGATCACCGCCGGGCTGGTGCGCGAGCCGCTGGCCGAGGCGCCCCTGCGCGGCGGCTACCTGAGCGACATGGGCTACTGGTTTTGCTACCCCGAAGGCCGCACGCAGTTGCATGCACTGCAGTGCTTTCTGCAGTGGCTGCTGGTGTGCGCCGAACCCCCGGGTGCGATACCTGGCGCAGTACCCGGCGCTCCAGGGGCGCAAGGCTCGGCCGCGGCCCCGTTGCCAGGCTCGTGACCGTGTTGGTCATACGGGCTGCCGTCAACACTTGTTGACGAACTAACAGCTGTCAACTACAGTTGACGAATGCCCACGCCACCCGCACTTCCGCCCCCCGACGAACCTGAAGCCGCCCTGGCCGCCGTGGTGGCCTTGCGCCTGATGGCCGACCGGCTTGAAACCGCCGCGGTGGCATCAGCCCTGGAGCAAGGCTGGTCGTGGGCCCAGATTGCGCAGGCGCTGGGCGTGAGCAAGCAGGCCGCGCACAAGCGCCTGGCGGGTTTGGTCGGCCGTCCCCCATCTCCCTGAATCAAGGAGCCGTGACCCCTATGTTTCCACGCATTCGTGACCATTTTCAGAGCATGCGCACGCTGCAGCAGCTGTGCACCGGCGCCGAGAACCATGCCCGCACCCAGGGTCAGAGCGCGCCCGGCGCCGAGCACTTCCTGCTGGCGGCGCTCGACCTGCCGGACGGCTCGGCGCGCCGCGCTTTCGAGCGCGTGGGCGCAGACCCCGCAGCCGTGCCGGGCGCCATCGAGCAGCAGTACCGCGACGCACTGCAAGGCCTGGGGCTGGACGCACCGTTGCCCGGCGCCACCGCCACCAGCGCAGACAGACCCAGCCTCTACCAGGCCCAGCCCTCAGGCCAGGAGCTGATGCAGGCCCTGGCCCGGTCGCGCAAATCGCAGTCCGGCCCGCTGCGCGGCGCGCATGTGGTGGCGCTGGTGGCCGACATGCCGCTGGGCGTGGCAGCACGCACACTGCGGGCGCTGCAGCTGGATGCCATGCAACTGGGGGTGGCTGCGCGGGCCGAGGCGCAGGTCGCGGGCAGCAAGGCTTCGTAGCGACGCTGGGAGCTGACACCAGATGGCTGCGCCCCATGGGACGCGGCTTGCTCGCGGCGCTGAAACATGGGTCCTGTCCCTGTTGCAGGCCTTTGCTGGCCTTTGCTGGCCTCGCTAGTCGTGCTGGCCTCTTCCGCCGGTTGATCTACTCGCGACGGCCTGCGCCCAACCACTCCGCATCACCACTCGCATAGGCTTCCAGGCCGATGGCCACCACCGTGGCCACGTCGTTGCCCACCTCGGCGCGGAACTCCGCCTCCGCCTGCGCCACCGCGTCGCGAAAGGCCTGCACCCAGGCCAGCCCGGTAGCGGTAAAGCACACGCGCCGGGCACGGGCGTCCAGCGGGTCGGCCTGGCGGGTGACCAGGCCCCAGGCCTCGCACTGGTCCACCAGGTTGGCCATGGCCTGCTTGGTCATGCCGGCACGCTGGGCCAGGTCGGTCAGCCGGTCGCCCGAGAGCGCCAGATGGCGGGTGATGTGCACATGCGCGGCCGTCACCTGGTCGCGTGCCGCCAGGTTGGACAGCGCCAGCGGCACCTCCACATTGCGCGCCATGAGTTGCAGCACCCGTGCATCGAAGCGGCGCATCGCATGGCCCAGCAGACGGCCCAGGTGGGTCTGGCGCCAGCCGTCGTCCACACGGGGCGAGGAGGTGTGCTGCGGGGTGCTGGGCGGGGTACTTTCGGCCATGGGATATTGTCAGGCAAACTGACTAAATACCGTTAGGAAATGACCAAACAGGTCGCATAAACTACTGTTCAAGCATCCAGCCTGTGGTTAACCGCAGAAAGGATGAAAGCATCCAACCTGTTGTTTTTCCTAGGAGTTTCTCATGGACGTCGCAGTCAAAGGCACCAACCCCGCAAACACCGAAAAAGCCAAGGCGCTGGCCGCCGCGCTCGCCCAGATCGAGAAGCAGTTTGGCAAGGGCACGATCATGCGCCTGGGCGAAGGCGAGGTGATCGAAGACATCCAGGTGGTGTCCACCGGCTCGCTGGGCCTGGACGTGGCCCTGGGCGTGGGCGGCCTGCCCCGCGGCCGGGTGGTCGAGATCTACGGCCCGGAATCGTCGGGCAAGACCACGCTCACGCTGCAGGTCATCTCCGAGATGCAAAAGCAGGGCGGCACCTGCGCCTTCGTCGACGCCGAGCACGCGCTGGACATCCAGTACGCCCAGAAGCTGGGTGTGCACGTGCCCGACCTGCTCATCAGCCAGCCTGATACCGGCGAGCAGGCCCTGGAGATCGTGGACAGCCTGGTGCGCTCGGGCGCCGTGGACCTGATCGTCATCGACTCGGTCGCAGCCCTCACTCCCAAGGCCGAAATCGAAGGCGAAATGGGCGACTCGCTGCCCGGCCTGCAGGCCCGCCTGATGAGCCAGGCGCTGCGCAAGCTCACGGCCACGATCAAGAAGACCAATTGCATGGTCATCTTCATCAACCAGATCCGCATGAAGATCGGCGTGATGTTCGGCAGCCCCGAAACCACCACCGGCGGCAATGCGCTCAAGTTCTACGCCTCGGTGCGCCTGGATATCCGCCGCACCGGTACCATCAAGAAGGGTGACGAAGCCATCGGCAACGAAACCAAGGTCAAGGTGGTCAAGAACAAGGTGAGCCCGCCCTTCAAGACGGCCGAGTTCGACATCCTCTTCGGCGAGGGCATCAGCCGCGAAGGCGAGATCATCGACATGGGCGTGACGGCCAAGATCGTGGAGAAGTCGGGCGCCTGGTATGCCTACAAGGGCGAGAAGATCGGCCAGGGCCGCGACAACGCCCGTGAGTTCCTGCGCGAAAACCCCGACCTCGCCCGCGAGATCGAGAACAAGGTGCGCGAAGACCTGGGCGTGGCATTGCTGGCCGCCTCGGTGCCCAGAGCCTCGGCTGCCACCGCCGCCGAAGAGTGAGAGTGAGCGAGTTCCGCCAGAGCGCCACTTATCGCCACTTATCGATAGAAATAGCCCGCTACCGCTTGATTGACAAGCGGTAGCTGCTATGAATTTGATACCAACGACCATCCGCCATGGGCTTTGCCACTTTGTCGCTCAAGGGCCGGGCACTGCGGCTGCTGAGCCAGCGCGAGCACTCCCGCGCTGAACTGCAGCGCAAGCTGGCACCCCATGTGCAGGAGGGTGAGGACCTGACCGCCCTGCTGGACGACCTTGAAGCCCGCGATTTCATCAGCGAAACCCGGGTGCTGGAATCGGTGCTCCACCAGCGCGCCAGCCGCCTGGGCGGCAACCGCATCCGTCAGGAACTGCAGGCCAAGGGAATCGACCCCGACGCGGTGCAGCAAGCGCTGACCCGGCTGAAGGACACCGAATGGGCCCGCGCGCATGCCGTGTGGCAGCGCAAGTTCGGGGCCGTGGCCGAAGACCCGCAGCAGCGCGCAAAACAGGTGCGCTTTTTGGTGACGCGCGGGTTCTCCAGCGAGATCACCTGGCGCGTCGTGCGGGGTGAAGCGCCCGAATCTGAAGAGTCTTAGAAAGCGCGCACCTGGCGTGCAGGAGCGGTGTTGCAGACCAGCACCGCAACGTGCCCTGCGCCTTCTGCGGCCAGGATCTTGCGACTGCGGGCCTCTGCGGAATTCCCTGAATCCCCGCGCGCCCCGGGATCGCCCAAATGGCCTGAACCGGCTCAGAGCCCCAGCATCAACTTGAGGTTTTGCACCGCAGCACCGCTGGCGCCCTTGCCCAGGTTGTCCAGGCGGGCGATCAGCACGGCGTGGCGGTACTCTTCGTTGGCGAAAACGCGCAGTTCCAGCTTGTTGGTGTCGTTCAGTGCGGTCGCGTCCAGCTTGCCGTCGGCAGTGGCGGGCAGCACGCTGACCCATTGCTCGGGCGTGTTGCTTTTGGCGTAGTGAGCGGCCAGTGCGTCGTGCAGATCCGCGGCCTTGGGCGCACCCGGCAGCAGGTCGAGGTGCAGTGGCAACTGCACCAGCATGCCCTGGCGGAAGTTGCCCACCGACGGCACGAAGATGGGCCGGCGCGTGAGGCCGGTGTAGCGCAAGATTTCGGGCAGGTGCTTGTGCTGCAGCGTGAGCGCGTAGGTCTCGAACAGCGGCGCGGTGCCCGCCTCGTACGCCTCGATCATGGTGCGGCCGCCGCCCGAATATCCGCTGACCGACGGCAGGGCCAGGGGGAAGTCCTTGGGCACCAGGCCCGCATCCACCAGCGGGCGCAGCAGCGCGATGGCGCCGGTCGCGTAGCAGCCGGGGTTGGACACGCGGTCGGCTTGTGCCACCGCTTCGGGCTGCCCCGCAGCCAGCTCCGGAAAGCCGAACACCCAGCCTGGCGCCGTGCGGTGCGCGGTGCTGGCGTCGACGATCTTGATCGCGCGGCCAGTGCTCTGCGTGATGCCGTCGACCATGGCCACCGTCTCGCGGGCGGCATCGTCGTGCAGGCACAGCACCACCAGGTCCACACCGGCGATCAGGTCGCGCTTGGCAGAGGGGTCCTTGCGCAGCTCGGGGGCAATGCTGACCAGCTCGACCTGCGGCATAGCCTGCAGGCGCTCACGGATCTGCAGGCCCGTGGTGCCGGCTTCGCCATCGATAAAGACTCTGGACATGAGGTGACTCCTGCAAGAAAGCAGCCGCTGGGCCGCCGAAGAAAACAAGGGTGGTTGCCCGTGGCGAAGCCATGGGGGCCGTCAGGTCTGCACAGGGATGGTGCGTCGCAACATGATACAGTCGCCGGTTGCCATGTCCCAAGCCCGCGGCCAGACAACTGTTCATGGTAAACGGGTAACTATCACCCTTCCCTGAGAGAGACCTCATGAAGATTCACGAATACCAAGGCAAGGAAATCTTGCGCAATTTTGGTGTGCCCGTTCCGCGTGGCATTCCCGCATTCACGGTGCAAGAAGCCGTTGAAGCAGCCCAGAAGCTCGGCGGCCCCGTGTGGGTGGTCAAGGCCCAGATCCACGCCGGTGGCCGTGGCAAGGGCGGCGGCGTGAAGGTTGCCAAGACCATTGACGACGTCAAGCGCATCTCGGGCGAAATCCTGGGCATGCAGCTCAAGACGCACCAGACCGGCCCCGAAGGCCAGAAGGTCCGCCGCCTGTACATCGAAGACGGCGCCGACATCAAGAACGAACTGTATGTGTCCCTGGTCACCGACCGCGGCACGCAGAAGGTCGCCCTGATCGCGTCGAGCGAAGGCGGCATGGACATCGAGGAAGTGGCCCACTCCACCCCCGAGAAGATCATCACCGAGATGATCGACCCCATCGTGGGCATCACCACCGAGCAAAGCAAGAAGGTCGCAGCCGCCATCGGCCTGACCGGTGCTTCCGTCGACCAGGCCGTAGACATCTTCGCCAAGATCTACAAGTGCTACATGGAAACCGACGCGTCGCTGGTGGAAATCAACCCGCTGAACTGCGACTCCAAGGGCAATCTGATGGCCCTGGACGCGAAGTTCAACTTCGACGCTAACGCGCTGTTCCGCCACCCTGAAATCGTGGCCTTCCGCGATCTGGACGAAGAAGATCCAGCCGAAGTGGAAGCCTCCAAGTTCGACCTAGCCTACATCAGCCTGGACGGCAACATCGGCTGCCTGGTGAACGGCGCCGGCCTGGCCATGGCCACCATGGACACCATCAAGCTGTTCGGCGGCGAGCCGGCCAACTTCCTGGACGTGGGCGGCGGTGCCACCCCCGAGAAGGTCACCGAAGCCTTCAAGATCATGCTCAAGAACCCCAAGGTCGAAGGCATTCTGGTCAACATCTTCGGCGGCATCATGAAGTGCGACACCATCGCCACCGGCGTGATCACTGCCTGCAAGGCCGTGAACCTGAACGTGCCGCTGGTCGTGCGCATGAAGGGCACGAACGAAGAGCTGGGCAAGAAGATGCTGGCCGAGTCCGGCCTGCCCATCATCGCCGCAGACACCATGGCCGAAGCTGCGACCAAGATCGTTGCTGCCGTCAAGTAAGCCCGGAGAACACACATGTCGATCTACATCAACAAAGACACCAAGGTCATCACCCAGGGCATCACGGGCAAGACCGGCCAGTTCCACACTGAAAAGTGCCAGGAATACGCGAACGGCAAGAACGCCTTCGTGGCAGGCGTGAACCCCAAGAAGGCCGGCGAGTCGATCTTCAACATCCCGATCTACGCCTCCGTCAAGGAAGCCGCATCGCAGACCGGCGCCACCGTGTCGGTGATCTACGTGCCCCCAGCAGGCGCTGCTGCCGCCATCTGGGAAGCCGTCGAGGCCGACCTGGACCTGGCGATCTGCATCACCGAAGGCATCCCGGTGCGCGACATGCTGGAAGTGCGCAACAAGATGAAGGCCAAGGAAGCCGCTGGCGGCAAGCGCACGCTACTGCTGGGCCCCAACTGCCCCGGCCTGATCACGCCCGACGAAATCAAGATCGGCATCATGCCCGGCCACATCCACCGCAAGGGCCGCATCGGCGTGGTGAGCCGCTCCGGCACGCTGACGTACGAAGCCGTCGCCATGCTGACGGAAGTGGGCCTGGGCCAGTCGAGCGCCGTGGGCATTGGTGGCGACCCCATCAACGGCCTCAAGCACATCGACGTGATGAAGGCTTTCAACGACGACCCGGACACCGATGCCGTCATCATGATCGGCGAAATCGGCGGACCTGACGAAGCCGAAGCCGCCCAGTGGTGCAAGGCCAACATGAAGAAGCCTATCGTGGGCTTCATCGCTGGCGTGACCGCCCCTCCCGGCAAGCGCATGGGCCACGCCGGCGCGCTGATCTCCGGTGGTGCCGACACGGCCGATGCCAAGCTCGCCATCATGGAAGAGTCGGGCTTCATCATCACCCGCAATCCGTCGGAACTGGGCAAGCTGCTCAAGGCCCAGCTCAAGTAAGCTGCCTGCCATACCGCGGCACGGGCATTCGTAAGCACAATTACGGACGCCCGTGACCGCCAGGCCAGATAAACTGGCCGCTCCAATAAAAAGAGAAGCGCTCGGAACCCTGGTTCCCGGCGCTTCTTGCATTCATAACAGTGGAGTTCAGTATGGAGTTTATGCAAAGTGCCGATTTCTGGATCGGCCTGATGAAGATCGTCTGAATCAACATCATTCTTTCTGGCGACAACGCCGTGGTCATCGCCCTGGCGGCCCGCTCGCTTCCCCCGAATCAGCAGAGAAAAGCCGTCTTCTGGGGCTCCGGCGCCGCCGTGGTGCTGCGAATCTTGCTGACCGTCGTGGCGGCCAAGCTGCTGGAGCTGTCATTCCTGCAGATCATCGGCGGCTGCCTGCTGCTGTGGATCGGCTTTCAGCTGCTCAGTGACGGCGACGAAGACGAAGGCGAGTCCAAGACCTATGGCAGCCTGATGGCCGCGGTGCGCACCATCCTGATTGCCGATCTGGTGATGAGCCTCGACAACGTGATCGCCGTGGCGGCAGCTGCCCATGGCAACGTGGTGCTCCTGGTGCTGGGCCTGGCCATCAGCATCCCGCTGGTGATCTTCGGCAGCACGCTGATGATCAAGCTGATGGAGCGCTTTCCCATCATCGTGCTGCTGGGTGCTGCACTGATCGGCTGGGTGGGCGGCGAAACCATTGCCAACGATGCCGCCCTGCATGGCTACGCGGTGGCACACCCGTCACTCCACTACGTGGCGGCGGCGCTGGGCGCAGCGCTCGTCGTGGGCGCCGGCAAGTTCTGGGCGTCGCGCTCGCGCCGCGCCAGCGCCGCGTCATAACACCCAGCCATTTTCAGCCAGTGACAAAAATGGCAGCAGCGATGCTGCCATGGGCGTGTGGCGCGACAAGAACGGCAGGCACACGCCCCGAAGCGCCCGCCCATCGCAACGCCGCGCCCTTTCTGGCATGGATGGCGTTGGGCGCAGATATTGCTTCGAACCCACTTCAAACTCAGAGCGGAACGACAGCAAGTGGGACGAATTACCTCGGGACGGCAGCGTGGCCAATGGCGTACCGACGGTGTTCTGGCGGCTCTGACGGCCGCCGGCTTGACCGCGTTGCTGGTCGCCACCGGCGCCGTGCCATGGCTGGAAAACGCCGTCTATGACGCTGCATCCAGCATCACAGCGCCTGCACCGCTCCCCGAGATCGCCATCATCGGCATCGACGATGCAAGCCTCAAAGCCTTCGGCCACCGTCCGTGGGGGCGCGACCTCGATGCCAAGCTGATCGACCAGTTGGCGGGTGCCGGCGCCAAGACCATCGTCCTGACCAGCCCCTTGTTCGAGCCGCAATCCGATCGCGGCCTCGCCCACATCCGAAAGATCCGCGAAACGCTGGCGCGCTCCGGCGACACATCGGCCACATCGACCGAGCTGAACCAGTTGGCCGCCGCAGCGGAAAACGACCTGGACACCGATGCCCGCCTGGCGGCGAGCATCCAGCGTGCGGGCAATGTCCTCCTGGCCTCTCGATACGCATCGACAGGCACGTCGGTGCCACTGCCCTCCTACGCGCACCGCAACGCGCTGGCAGACCCCGGAGCGTTCGCTGTGACAGCCAAGTCTGTCCAGTACCCCATCACCGGCCTTGGCGCAGCTGCAGCAGGCGTGGGCACCATGGCGGCGGACACGGATGCGGACGGTGTCGTGCGGCAGGTGCCGTTGCTGGTGCGCTACGACAACATCGGTCTGCCGTCGCTCGCTTTGCTGGCGGCACGCCACAGCCTGCACCTCGGTCCGAGCGAAGTCCGCGTGGCCGACACGCCGTCCGGCCTGCGGCTGGGCGGGCTGCAGGTCGCGACCGACGCCTCTGCCGTGATGCGCCCCCGCTTTCATGCCGCGGCAGAAAACGCACCGGTCTTCCCTGTAACATCCCTGGCCAGCGTGCTACAGGGCAAGGTGCCTTCCCAAACCTTCAGCGGAAAACTCGTTCTGGTCGGCGACATGAGCGAAGCCCTGGCAACGCCACGGGCCCTGCCGAGCGGACAAACCGCCTACCCCGTGGAAGTGCTGGCGCACACCGTGTCCGCCATTCGGCTGGGCCAGAGCGTGCAGCGGCCGCCGTGGGCCTCGGCAGCGTCGTGGGGCGCCGCCGTGCTCGCGCTGGTGTTTGCGGCGTTGGCGCTTCCCAAGCTCTCGCGCCCCGCAGGCTGGGTGGCCGCTGCGGCATTGATCGTCGTGCTGGCGGGGCTGGAATGGGCCCTGCTGCGCCACGCAGGCCTGTGGGTGCCGTTACTGGCCGGGGTGGTGGCGCTCATTGCCGGGCTGCTCGCCCACACAGTCCTGTCATTGAAAGGCACGGCTGCCGGGGCCCAGTCGGCCGATGCGGGAGAAACCGACCGCATGATGGCGTTGGCGCTGCAGGGCCAGGGGCAACTCGACATGGCGTTCGAACGCCTGCGCAAGGTGCCGCAGAGCGATGCGGTGATGGACAACCTCTACCACCTCGCCCAGGACTTTGAACGCAAGCGCAACTTGGCCAAGGCCAAGGCCGTCTACAAGCACATTCTTCAGCACAACCGCGACTACAAGGACGCCCGCAGCCGCTACAAGCGCGTTCGGGCCCAGCTGCAGGCAGCCGACGCGCCGACCAGCACGCCGTCGTCCCTGCCGTCGCAGTTGCCACATTTGCCGGGGGATGCGGGCGTTGCAATCCCGATGCTGGGCCGCTACCACATCGACAAGGAAATCGGGAAAGGCGCCATGGGCGTCGTGTACCAGGGTCGGGACCCCAAGATTGGCCGCGTGGTGGCGATCAAGACGCTGGCCTTGAGCGAGGAGTTCGAAGGCGATGCGCTGGTCGACGCGAGAACCCGCTTCTTTCGAGAGGCCGAGACCGCAGGACGCTTGCAGCACCCGCACATCGTGACGATCTTCGATGCCGGCGAAGAGCACGACCTGGCCTATATCGCCATGGAGTTCCTCAAAGGCGCAGACCTGGTGCCCGCATGCCGCGCTGACCAGCTGCTGCCGGTGCCCACCGTGCTTTCGATAGCGGCCCGCGTGGCCGAGGCCTTGGACTACGCCCATGCCCACCAGGTGGTGCACCGCGACATCAAGCCGGCCAACATCATGTTCGACGGCGTCACGGACACGGTGAAGGTCACGGATTTCGGCATCGCCCGCATCACGGATTCGAGCAAGACGCGCACAGGTCTCGTACTGGGCACGCCCAGCTTCATGTCGCCCGAGCAACTGGCGGGCAAGAAGGTGGACGGCAGATCTGATCTTTATTCGCTCGGCGTCACGCTGTTTCAGCTGTTGACGGGCTCGCTGCCACTGCGCGGCGAGTCGATGACGGAACTCATGCACAAGATCGCCAGCGTGGATGCGCCCGACATCCGCCAAATCAGGCCTGAACTCACCCCTGCCGTGGCCCACGCGGTAGCCACCGCCCTCCAGAAGCGCCCGGAGGCGCGCTACCAAACGGGCCGGCAATTCGCCGACGCTCTGCGGCAGGCGGGCGCTGAGGCTGGACAAACGGGTGCCCCAGAGGCCGGAGCAGTCGTCTATGATGCGGACCGCGATGCAACAGGGCATGAGATGGTGGATTTTCAGGAAACCGTGATGGAGACACCCGCGGGGCGGGCCGCGGCATCCCCGCCGATTTCAAGCGCCCGATGACGCTCGCCCCAACATCCATGACCTACGAATTTTTCGCGCGGACTGACAAGGGTCGCGTGCGTACGAACAATGAAGACGCGGTAGCTGTCGACCGCGATGCGCAGGTCGCCATCCTGGCCGATGGCATGGGGGGCTACAACGCCGGCGAGGTCGCCAGCGGCATGGCCACCACCTTCATCCGTACCGAGATGTCCCGCTGGCTCGGCCAGGCCGGCACCACGCCGCAAACCACGGACGTCCGCCGGGCATTGGAGATCTGCGTGGAAAACGCCAACCATGCCATTCTGGGGGCGTCGTTGTCGAACCCCCAATATGCGGGCATGGGCACCACGCTGGTGGTCGGCGTCTTTCACGGCAGCCGGCTGATTCTGGGCCACATCGGCGATTCACGCTGCTACCGCCTGCGCGATGGTGCGATGCAACAGATCACACGCGACCACTCCTGGCTGCAGGAGCAGGTCGATGCAGGCTTGCTCACGGCCCAGCAGGCGGCGTTGTCCACCAACCGCAACCTCGTCACCCGCGCGCTGGGCGTGGAGCCGAACGTGATGATGGAAGTCAACGAGTTTCAGGTGGCGCCCAACGACCTGTTTCTCATGTGCTCCGACGGCCTGACCGACATGGTGGCCGACGCGGACCTGGCCGAACTCGTCCGTGCGCCGATACCGCTGGAAGAAAAAGCCACACTGCTCGTCGACACCGCCAACGCGAACGGTGGCCGTGATAACGTGAGCGTACTGCTGGTGCAGGCTGCGGCAGGGGGTAAAAAACGCAGCCTTGTGTCCCGATTGCTAGGAGCCTCTTGAAGGGCTCCCAACACAACAATTACTCATCACATCAGGAGTGGATCATGCCCAAAATGATCGTTTCAATCGACGGCGTCGTCATCAAGGAAGTCCAGCTGACCAAAGAGCGCACCACGCTCGGCCGTCGGCCGTACAACGACATCGTGATCGATAACCTTGCGGTCAGTGGCGAACATGCAGTGATCCACATGCTGGAGCAGGATGTCGAAATCGAAGACCTGGGCAGCACCAACGGCACCTATGTAAATGCCAAGGCGGTCAAGCGCCAGGAACTGCGCAACGGCGACACCATCGAGGTGGGCAAGTACAAGATCCGCTTCATGCACGAGGCCGAAGGGCAGAACTTCGAGAAGACGATGATCTTCAAGCCGGGGATGGTGCCACCGCCCATCGGAGCGGCATCTCGTCCTGCGCCGCTGGCAGCAGCAGCGCATCCGCCCATTTCGGCAGTCATCCGGGTCATGTCTGGCGCGGCAGCGGGTCGTGAGGTGTCCCTTCTGAAGGTGGTCACCACCATCGGTAAACCCGGCGTGGCTGTGGCGTCCATCACCAAGCGCCACCATGGATTTGTGCTGGCCCATGTGGAAGGCCCCGACATGCCGCTGCTCAACGGGGCGGCGATCAGCGCGTCACCCGTGCCGCTGAAAAACGGCGACCGGCTGGAATTGGCCGGGACGGAAATGCAGTTCGAGCAGAGCTGACGGGCAGGCTGAATGAACGGGCCGACCTGCATCGCCTGAGCTTTTGGCCCAAACTTCCGATTCCCAGCATCACCCACGCCGGAAATCATGTGGAAGAACATCGCGCAGCTGGCTCGCCGACGCTGGCGGCGCACGGCAGTGACGCTGGTCCCTCTCGTCTTTGCGCTGCTGCACCTGTCCGGCATTCTTCCCCTGCCGATGCTGGAGCGGCTGGACAACATCTTTTATGACATCCGATTGCGCGCCACCATGCCGCGCACCTTGGACGAACGCATTGTCATCGTCGATATCGATGAAAAAAGCCTGGAGCGGGTAGGCCACTGGCCCTGGGGCCGCGACAAGATGGCCACCCTTGCCACAGAGCTGTTCGAGCGGCAACAGGTGGCCGTCGTGGGCTTCGATGTTCTTTTTGCAGAGGCCGATGGGAGCTCGGGACTCCGTAACCTGCAACAGCTGGCACAAGGCGCGCTGAGCGACCAACCGGCATTCAGAACACAGCTGGAGCGTCTGGCGCCATCTCTGGACTTCGACTCCCTCTTCGCTGAATCATTGAAGGGGCGCCCGGCGGTGCTGGGCTACTACCTCACCAGTGACAAGGAGGGTCGAACCAAAGGCATCCTACCGCCTCCTGCACTTTCGTCAGAACGCTTGCGTGGCCTGCCCCTCAAGACATATTCGTGGGGAGGGTATGGCAGCAATATCGACATCATCGCTGGTGCGGTGCCCGTCGCAGGCTTCTTCAACTCAGTGACCGATGAAGACGGAGTGGTGCGTGCCTTGCCTTTGCTCGCAGAGTACCAAGGCAGGTACTATGAATCGCTTGCATTGGCGATGTTTCGCACCGCGTTGGGCCTGCCCGAAATCCACCCCGGCTTTGCAAACCCTGCGCCGGATGGCACCTATGACACGCTGCACAGTGTTGCACTGGTTCAGGACGGGCGTTCGCTGGCTCTCCCGGTGGATGACCGATTGGCCACCCTTATTCCCTTCCGTGGCCCCGGCGACGTTGGCGGTGGGTCGTTTCGCTATCTCTCCGCTTCGGACGTTTTGGAGGGCAAACTCCCTCCCAACGAGCTCAAGGATCGGATGATCCTGGTTGGGTCCACAGCGCCGGGTTTGCTGGATTTGAGAGTCACGCCGGTAGGCCGCGCCTATCCCGGCGTCGAGACGCATGCCAATGTCTTGTCTGCGTTTCTCGACGGCAAGAACATTGTCCGACCGGACTATGCCGTCGGGTTTGACGCATTGCAGCTTGTGTGCGCGGGCTTGCTGCTGGCATTTGCGTTGCCCGCGCTGTCCGCCGCATGGGCTGTCTTGCTGAGTGTGGGGTTGGTGAGCGGCTTGACCGTTCTCAATCTGTGGCTCTACCTCAGCCACGGTCTGGCACTGCCCCTGGCCAGCGCGGTCGTGATGGTTCTTTTGGCGTTCACGCTGAACATGGTCTATGGCTATTTTGTGGAAAGCCGCTCCAAACGTGAATTGGCCGCTCTTTTTGGCACCTACGTACCCCCAGAACTGGTGGATGAGATGGTGAAGGAGCCCGACAATTACAGCATGCAGGCCAGCAACCAAGAGTTGACGGTGATGTTTTGCGACATGCGGGGGTTCACCGCAATGTCTGAACAGATGGAGCCGTTGCAGTTGCAGGCCTTGCTCAATGACGTGTTCAGCAGACTGACGCATATCATCCGCAGCCACCGCGGCACGATCGACAAATACATGGGAGACTGTGTGATGGCGTTTTGGGGTGCACCGGTTGCGACCCCGGATCACGCCCGATTGGCCGTGCAGGCTGCTCTTGACATGGCCCGGGCCATCAAAGAGGTGAACCTGCTGCACCGAGAGCGGGGTCTGCCGGAGATCGGTATTGGTATTGGACTCAACACGGGCAATATGTGTGTGGGTGATATGGGATCAGATATAAGGCGCAGTTACACAGTGATTGGTGATTCGGTAAATCTGGCTTCGCGGCTGGAAGGCCTCTCCAAGAAGTATGCAGTGCTTACCGTTGTGAGCGAAACTACGCGTATCCAGGCAGTCCACTTCATTTGGCAAGAGTTAGATCGAGTACGTGTTAAAGGTAAAGCAGAGTCGGTTGCAATTTTCACCCCTGTTGCTCAGCTAGACGCCACAATGGCAGGACGGTCCCACGAACTCTCTCTTTGGCAAAATTTTCTCGTGGCTTATCGCGCTCAAGACTGGACAATATGCAACGAGCTTATAGCGGATTTAATGCAAATCCAACCCTCGTCTGGTCTTTATAGCATGTACGGTTCCCGCGTACAGGGTCGGCTTATGCGACCTTTTGACCCCAAGTGGGACGGCGCGAACAATTTCGACACTAAATAAACACAGGCTGCGCCCATGAAAATTCGTGTGCTGGGTTGCTCTGGTGCCATAGCAAGGGACTGCCGGACCACCTCATTTCTCGTCAACCACAGCGTTTTGATTGATGCGGGGACGGGCGTCGGCGATTTAACGCTCGAAGAAATGCGAAAGATTGACCATGTTTTTCTCACTCATTCCCATCTCGATCACATCGCAGCACTTCCGTTAATGCTTGACGCTGTGTCGTCAATGCGCAGCGCACCAGTGCAGATCCATGCGCTCCCAGCAACCATCGAGGCTCTGCGAACGCATGTCTTCAACAACGTTATCTGGCCAAATTTCGAGGCACTTCCCTCGTCGGACCAGCCTTTCATGCGGTTTTTCCCTTTGCAAATCGGGGAACAGCGTAACGCGTCCGGTTTGTTGATAGAAGCCCTTCCCGCAGTCCACACAGTTCCAGCCTTGGGCTATGCCATATGTGGCATTTCCGGTTGGTGGGTATTCACTGGAGACACCGAACGCAATCCCGAATTCTGGAAGCGATTGAACAAGTTGCCGGTAAAGATGCTTGTTATTGAAACAGCGTTTAGCGAGCGCGAAAACGCTTTAGCTCGTCTTTCTAAACACCTGGCGCCTTGCACTCTTATTGAAGAGCTGCAGCACTTTAAGTGCGGAGACTGCAAGATCTACATCACCCATACAAAGCCAGCGGAAACAGACGTGATTATGCAGGAAATCCAAGCAATGCTTAATGTGGCATCGGCGCACAGCGCCTCAGCGTCTTTAGGAATCAACTGGCTCCGTGCAGGCGATGAATTTTTTGTCTGAACCGATCTGCATCAGAGTTGCGCAGCGCAGATTAACGCACTGCGCATGCGACACGTACACGCAATTGAAATCCGCAGATGGCCAAGTCTCAAAAGACACGTAAGAAGCAATTGGTGACACTCTTGGCAGAACAAAATTGTCACTCACTCCCTTAAGTACAGTTTTGCACTTCTCCAGGTACCCCGCCTCTACAGACATGGCCTCGAAAGTTGTTAACTTGTAAGCAGATGATAGGTGGCACAGGAATTGCTTAACAGTAGCAGACCTGAAGAGTCGTTCTGCAGGTTGTTAGTTGCAATTGACTTCCAAGGAGTTTTTATGAAGCGTTTCATGCAAAAGGGTTTCACCCTGATCGAACTGATGATCGTGGTGGCCATCATCGGCATTCTGGCGGCTGTTGCTCTCCCCGCTTACCAAGACTACACCGTGCGCGCACGCGTGACTGAAGGCTTGTCCTTGGCTGGCTCGGCCAAGACGGCGGTAGCAGAAACCTTCACCAATGCCAACGGTGGCAAAGTCATCGCTTACCCTGGCTTCGGTGCCCAGCCTGCTCCCGCTGTTGGCGAGTCGGTCTACGGCTACACCTACACCAAAGGTTCCGTCGTGGATAGCGTCGCGATTGCAGAAATTACAGACGTGACTGCGCCCGTCTTGAATACATCTGGCGTTATCACAGTGACCTATCTGAAGACCGGTGCTGCGGGCGCCGCCATGGACAAGGTTGCGGCCGGCTCCAATGTGTTGTACCTGACTCCCGGTTCTGGCCTCGTGAACAATTCTGCCAACCCTGCTGCCGCGCTGGTCCAATCCGACCCTGTTGTCTGGGGCTGCGGCGTGAAGTCTACGCCAGTGTTCAAGTACGTACCCGCCAACTGCCGCTTCGTGAAGTAAAGCAGGGCCTTAAAGTCCACGGGGATCGCCCCTGATGCACAAAAGCGCCCTTAATGGGCGCTTTTTTCATTTCCGATCTTTAGTCGCTTGAGAATGACCCCTACTGTTACCCTGTCCACCCCTAACCCTGTTCGAATCTCGGCGCGTCGTGCAAGCCTTGTGCATCTTCTAGTATCGCTGGCAGTTGCACTCTTGGTAGCCATGCTGATTTTCTTAGTTTGGTATCCTTGGCCGCTGCACACAATGCTGGGGGGCTTGGGCCTGCTAGGGCTTGTTGCAGGGGTTGATGCCGTCTGCGGCCCTATGCTTACATTCCTACTATGGAACGACCGCAAAACGAAGCTTGCGCTGACTGTAGATTGCACGCTTATTGCATGTATTCAAATCGCGGCTCTGGGGTATGGACTGTACACAGTAGCAGAAGGGCGACCAGTACATGTTGTCTTTGAGGTAGACAGGCTGCGCGTTGTTAGCGCGGTTGATATCGACTCCGCAGATTTGCCACAGGCCTCGCCGGAGCTCCGTGTGTTGCCCTGGACTGGCCCGACTTGGCTAAGCGTACGGGCTCCACGAGATAGTGACGAATTGCTGAATAGTGTCGAGCTTTCTCTGGCGGGCAAGGAGCCATCAGTGCGTCCTGGATGGTGGCAAAGCTATTCCGAGGGAGTACCTGACATGCTGAAGCGTGCTCGCCCTCTGGATTTGTTAGCAAGCGCCAGGTCTGCCCAGCGGCCTTTACTGGATAAAGCCGTGAAGGAGGCGGGAGTGGACGTGGCTGATTTGGTATGGTTACCTTTGGTAAGCCGTCGCAGTATGGAATGGATTGTATTGCTCCACCGCACAACTGGCCAACCACTCGCCTACGCACCCATTGACGGATTTTTCTGAAATTCGCGGTGCACTTTATTCCACAGGCATGAAAGCTGCTGAAACATGCCGATGATCGGGTAGACATCTAGCCACAAGTCTAGGCAGGAGAAATTTATGAAACCCAGCTTCCAGCAAGGCTTTACCCTCATCGAGTTGATGATCGTAGTAGCCATTATCGGTATCCTGGCGGCTGTGGCATTACCAGCTTACCAAGACTACGTTGTGCGTGCACGCATTTCCGAAGGCTTAGGTCTAGCGAGCACTGCGAAGACTTCGGTGACAGAGACTTTTGCCAGTACTAACAGCGGAGGTATTGCTGCCTATGCAGGTAGTGGCATATCGGCAGCTGGTTCATACAACTATGAGTACAAGGCTGGCACACACGTTAAATCGATTGCCATTTCAGCCATAACAGACGTGACATCGCCTGTCGCCAAGGAAGGGGCAATTTCTATTACCTATGGCGGTCAGATTAACACAGTCCTCTTGGGCAAAGCGCTGATCTTGACTCCCGGTAGCGGTACCGTAGGCAACTCTGGGGTTCCAAGCAACGCCTTGAAAATTGGCGATCCGGTGGTGTGGGGCTGCGCCATAGATGCGCCAACGGCTTACAGATATGTCCCCGCAAACTGCCGATTTGCGCCTTGAGTGAACCGCATCGGAACGACCATTGTGTGTCGTCCGACGGCTGCAGTCTAAATCGATCTATTCGTTCGCCATCGCCAGCAGTAGCATTCGCTGCTTTTGATAAGCACCTTGTGAATTTACCTTAATGCCGTATTTTCTCTCTATTTCCACCAGCTCTTTCCAGCGCCCTTGATGCGCTTGTGCAAGAAGCACATGCGAGAGGGCAACCTGATCAAACTCTCGACGTAACGCAGGGTCCGCAGGAGGGTTTTCCAACCATGCCTGTCCCATTCGCTGCATGGAATTGTAATCACGCTTGGCAAGGGCCTCTAATAAATCAAACGCTGTTGCAAAGCCATCGAGGCGGCTTTTGCATGGCATCCATTGCGGACGAATCCATACACCTTCCAGCAATGACGGCGGCAAAAACGTTATTGTTGTATCTGCCAACTGACGCAGCGCAGCCGCGAATTCCTGACGCTTTTGTTCAGTGGCTGGAGCAGCTTTACAAGTATCTGATGCTGAATTCTTCAATAGGACGGCGGCAGACAAGGGGTAAGCTCCCAATCCCGCTACCAATTCATCTGTAGGATCTCCGCGCAAATACGCCGCCAGTGCACGTGCTTGGCGACTGGCTGTCTCAGGCGGGAAATGGCTCATGGCGGAAGGCTGGGCCTGATCGAGTGGCTTACGCACTCCCAAGGCTTCCAACATGGGTGCCCCCTGATGGGCTAAGTCCAGCAGATCAGTCGCCGTTGCCCTAGCGAAACGGGTTTTAGGCGCCTCAAGACCCAAAATGGGCAAATAATCCGAATTAATGGGCCTGGTGGCATGCAAACGAGCAAGGCCACGCAACACCCGGCCATCTGCTACTTTTCTGAAAGCTACCTGCTCAGGGGATGACAAGCCCAGACGCTCAAGCTCAGGTTTTAAAGGACCTTTCATCAAATGTGAAAAATCCGGTTCTCCAACATGACCTTTAGGGCTAGCTACGATGACCATGTCAGCGAAGTTGGTAAGCCATGCAGCGTAATCATTGAATCCTGGAGTCAATCCATTCAAAATTGAACTGACCAGCGCACCGTCTATTTCATACAGTTGAACCCATTGAACAAACAGGCCATCATCATTAAGATGTCGAGGAATGAACTTGTAGAACTCTTTGGAAAACAGTGTTCCTACGCCGCTAATCCACGGGTTCGACGGTTCAGAGATAATTATGTCGTATTTTTGCCGCTGCCCAGCAAAGTATGTCTTTGCATCATCGATCACCACGTTTGACCGTGAATCATTATATGCGCGCTCCACCCGCGTACCAAACGCCCTCGCACCTGTCACCATGGCAGATTCGATTTCTACCGTATCGACATTACGCAAACGCGCATCTCCCAACAGCGAGTGTGTAGTCAACCCTGAGCCGAAACCAATTACTCCCACCCGCTCGGGCCGCTGGTGTAACGCAAGGGGAAGAGTGCCCAGAAGGGCCATAGTAGGCTCATCGGTTGTGGGGAAGCCACCATCCCTCATCATTACACCTGCATCGGGTTTGCCGTTGGTGGCAATCGCAACCATTCCCCCTGGCTGCGCGGTCACGGACACACTGGCGGTCTTGCCATCTCGCATGTAGATGATTTTGCTATCCTTTGAGAGTGACGAATTTCCATGACGGAAGACACCGGATGCAAGTAGCATTGGGTCAAACGGAATGCGCACTGCGATGATCATCGCCACGGCAGACAATGCCACACCCAATCCAAAGCCGCGCATAGCACGCGGACTTGTCACTTCGCGACGCAGCAGTACGAGACCGATCACTAGATCAAGCAACGCAGCAATGCAAAGCGTCAGCTTCAGGCCAACCGAAGGAATCAACAGGTGGATGGCAGCAAATACGCCAACGATGGCGCCCAAGGTATTCCAAGCATAAATCCGTCCAATCGCGCGTTCGCCCCATCCAGCGCGCAGCAAAGTGACCGTGAACAAGGGCAGTGTCGTGCCAGCAAAAAAAGCTGCTGGCAGCATGATGGCAATCGCAATCGACGCAGTGCCCAAATTGAATAGCGCGTAGCCTCCATCGCTCGGAGCCAGCGACTGAATAAGCCAGCCCACCCACGAAAAAGCGTTGGCGTAAACGGCCAAAGAGGCCAGCGCTGCCACCCCCATGCAGATCTGCATCCAACCCACCAATCTCAGCGGGTTCACCGTGAGGTCGGCACGTTTACGCACCCACAAGCCGCCCAGCGCGATGCCAGCAATGAACGAGGCCAGCATCAACTCGAAAGCGTGCATGGTACTTCCCACTGCCATGCTCAGCATTCGAATCCAAACGATCTCGTAAACGAACGATGCCGCACCCGACAAAGCAGTGCCGAGCAGAACGACACGTAGCAGAGGGTTGTTGCGCAGGCTCTCGTCTGGCCCTGCTGAAAGTGCCGCTTGGCGAGGCAACGGCTCAGAATCGCGTGCAAGCCACCACGCCACTGCAGCCACCAGGAAGTTCAAAATCCCTGCTGCCACCATTGCCCCAGGAAGCCCGACCCATGGAAGCAGTACAAACACTGCTACGAGAGCGCCCACTGCCGCGCCAATACTGTTGGCAAAATAAAGCCCTCCGAGCAGGCGACCTTGGCTGTCGGGAAAGCGGCGTATAAGTCCACTACTCATCAACGGGAAAGTCATTCCTAGCAAAATGGTCTGTGGCAGGATCAAGATGGCAGCAACAATCCAGCGAAGCAGCAGAACGCTAGTAGGGTCCCCCAAAGCCGGTATCAGCGTGTCGTAACTAAACTCGGTAATGTTGGTAAAAAACCAGTGGAACGACAGACCCAACACACCGATGACGGCTTCAATTACCGCATATCCACGAATGAGATTGCGCCACCGCTGGCCTGCTTTGGCAATCCAAGCTGCACCAATGGCCATTCCACCCATAAAGATGGCCAGCACCAGCGCTTGCGCATAAGCAGCGTGGCCAAGGAAAAGCCCCAGATAATGCGACCAGATAGACTGGTAAATCAAACCTGCAAAACCGGACAAGACAAAAATGGCCAAAAGCCCTAAGCGACTACCACTATGCGCTTCCGCGTCCGATTCGATGTGCTGATTCATGTGCCAACCAATGATAAAATGATTTATAAGCAAGAAAAGTGCCCGACCACACCTTCCTTTTTTGTCGAATGAAGCGGGGAGGCCTGATTTCCAGAACCCTTTTCAAGTACCTGAAAAAATCCTCACGCCACAAAGCTGCCGGACTTGCCTCCGTGTTTTTCTACCACCTGCACGCACTGAATCACCATTCCACGGTCAGCTGCCTTGCACATATCATAAATTGTGAGCAGCGCCACCTGTACAGCAGCAAGTGCTTCCATCTCTACACCTGTAGGCCCTATAGTTTCGACAGCCGCTGTGCACTGCACTGCGCTATCAACACGCAAGCACTCAAAATCTACTGTTACTCGCGTTAAAGCGACTGGATGGCACAAGGGAATCAAGTCACTCGCCCTCTTGGCGCCCATGATCCCCGCGATACGCGCTACTCCTAACACGTCACCTTTGCTGGCCATGCCGCCCTCAATGATCCCGAGGGTGGCAGGTTGCATCTGGATACGCCCAATAGCAACCGCAATACGGTGCGTCGCAGGCTTGGCACCAATGTCTACCATGTGGGCTTGGCCCTGGGCGTCGAAGTGGGTCAGGGAAGACATATCTTGAGTGTTGCGGTAGTTACGGAGCTGATGACGAAACATTCAGCGGTTCAAGGCATCATACGAGCATGTGGAACCGCTCAAGAGCGCGGGCAAGCTCCCGCAAGCCTCCTACTCTCCCGATGCCCAATTTCAGAGTCTTCAAGCTGGTAGCGATTGCCATTCGGTCATTGACAGCTTCTATTTTGATAGCGCTTGGCACCGTCCATGTGCAGGTAGCCCGGGCCCAAACCAGTCTACCCACCCTCGGCGACAACAGCGACCTCACCACCAGCGCCGAACGCCGGCTGGGTGACCGCATTATCCGCGAGCTCTACCGTGACCCAGACTACATCGACGACCCCGTGGTGGGCGACTACGTCCAGGGCATCTGGCAACCCCTGGTGGCGGCCGCCAAGGCCCGCGGCGAGCTCTCGCCCGAGCTGGACGAGCGCTTTGCCTGGGAGATTCTCCTGGGGCGCGACCGGACGGTGAACGCGTTTGCTTTGCCCGGGGGCTACCTGGGGGTGCATCTGGGCCTCATCGGGGTGGTCACTACCCGCGACGAGCTGGCCTCGGTGCTGGCGCACGAGTTGAGCCACGTCACGCAGCGCCATATCTCGCGCCTGATCACGCAGCAGAGCAAGCAGACGCCGCTGCTTCTGGGGGCGATGATCCTGGGCGCGCTGGCAGCCAGCAAGAACCCGGGCGCGACGCAAGCCCTGGTAGTGGGTGGGCAGGCGCTCGCCATGCAGAACCAGCTGAACTTTTCACGCGACATGGAGCGTGAGGCGGACCGGATCGGCTACGGGCTGATGGCGCCTGCAGGGTTTGCGCCCCAGGGTTTTGTGAGCATGTTCGAGAAGCTCCAGCAAGCCAACCGCTTGAACGACAACGGTTCCTGGCCCTATCTCCGCAGCCATCCGTTGACCAGCGAGCGCATGGCGGACATGCATTCGCGCACGCCGCCCGGCGCAGCGGCTGCGGGCATTTCGCCGCCGGTGGGCACGATGGAGCATGCGATGGTGGCCGCCAGGGCGCGGGTGCTGTCCAACCCCGGTGTCGATACGCTGCGCCAGTGGGTGGCCGAGCCTCAGGGCACGGGCTTTGCCTCGCTGCCGGCCACGCGCCGCGCTGCCGTGCTGTACGCAGCGGCGCTCGGCAGCAATCAGCTGCGCGATGCCCAGGGTGCACGCTCGGCGGCCCAGAAGCTGGATGAGATTTCTCGCCATGACCCCGCCGCCCATCGGCTGACCCGCCTGCTGAGCGCTGAGATCGAACTCGGCGCGGGCGATGCTGGCGCGGCCCTCAGCGCGCTGCCCACGGAGGCCGGCACGCGCCGACCAGAGCTGGCGCTGCGCAGTCAGGCCCTGCTGCGCCTGGGACGGCCGGCGGACGGCACGGGCGCGCTGCAGACCTGGGTGGCCACGCACCCCCGCGACGCCACCGTCTGGCAGCTGCTGGCCTCCAACTGGCAAGCCCAGGGCCAGCCCCTGCGGGCCGTGCGCGCCGAGGCCGAGGCGCACGCAGCGCGTTACGACTACGCGGCCGCAGTGGATCGTTTCAAGGCGGGGCAGGACCTGGCGCGGCGCGGTGGGCCGCAGGTGGACCACATCGAAGCGTCCATCATCGACACGCGGCTGCGTGCCGTGGAGCTACTTCTTCGTGAACAAACCGCCGAGCGCTGACTCGATCAGGACGCCCAGGACGGTGTAGATCAATGACCCGATGAGGGCTGCCGCGAAACCCTGCACCCCAAACCCGTCCAGCACAGCAGCTGCAGCCCAGAACATCAGCGCGTTGATCACAAACAGGAAGAGCCCCAGCGTGACGATGGTGACCGGCAAGGTCAGCACCACCAGAATGGGCCGCAGTACCACGTTGAACAGGCCGATGACAAAGGCCGCGATCAACGCCGAGGTGAAGCTCTGCACCTCGACGCCACTGTAGATGTAGGCCACGAACAGCAGCGACGCTGCGCTCAGCAGCCATTTGAGAATTAGTTTCATGGCCAAAGAATAGCACCGGCCCACCGCAAAGAAAAAGGGCCCATGGGGCCCTCTCATCACCATCCGGTCCGCGCAGCGGACCGCGGCACCAGCGCTATTCCAGCGCCAGCACCCACAGGACACCAAAGCCCGTGAGCAAGCTTCCCAGCAGCGTGCCCGGCCGGGGCGACGACCAGTGGCGGCCCGCGGCGTTCTGCTCTTGCAGGTTGTCGGCCTTGGGTCGGCGGGCGTCCACCACCTGGGCGGCCGAAGGCTGCGCTGCCTGCAGCTGTTCGGTCAGCTCCACCAGCGGTCCCTTGGCCACCACGGTGGTCACGCTGCTGGCAGGCGCGCGCAGCGCAGGGAGGATCTGGGAAAAGAGCTTGTCGGCCCATTTGGCGCGCCAGTTCTCGCGCGCGCTGTGGCTCACCCATTTGCTGATGCGGTGGGTCATGCGGGGAGCACAGGCCACCAGCACCCATTCGGTCTGCCGGCTTGCGTCCCGGGCAAACAACGGCGCCAGCACCTGCTCGGCGTACGCCGCGTCGTCCACGTACACGATGACTCTGTCCATACCACCACCTCCTGTTGAGAACCAAAGGCCTGGCGAGCGACGTTGCCCGCCAGGCCTTCGTCCGATTCCTGAGAGCTCTGCCCGATCAGTGCTGTTCGGCAGGCGCAGCCGCCGCACGGCGCGACATGATGAACTTGCCGGCGGCCAGGACGAGCAGTGCACCTGCGACGCTGGCGCCGTAGCGGATCAGGTCCGTCTGCGGCAGCTTGACCATCCACTGCCACTTGTCGGGGTTGGCGAACACGGGGTCGGTGACCAGCATGCCGCCAGCGATCCAGCCCAGCAGCATGCCGCCGGCCGTGATGATCAGGGGGAAGCGCTCCATGAGCTTGATGACCAGCTGGCTGCCCCAGACGATGATCGGGATGGAGATGAGCAGGCCCAGCACCACCAGCAGGAAGGAATGTTCGCCGGCATTTTGCGCGGCACCGGCGATGGCGATGACGTTGTCGACGCTCATCACCAGGTCGGCCACGATGATGGTCTTGATGGCTGCCAGCAGCTTGTCGCTGCCTTGCACGTCGCCGTGGCCGTCTTCATCGGGAGCCAGCAGCTTGATGCCGATCCACACCAACAGCAATGCACCCACGAACTTGAGGAACGGCAGCGCCAGCAGCGTCATCGCAAATGCGATCAGGATCACCCGCAGGATGATGGCACCGGCGGTGCCCCAGATGATGCCCTTGGTACGTTGCGCAGGTGGCAGCTTGCGGCAGGCCAGCGCAATGACCACCGCGTTGTCGCCTCCCAGCAGGATGTCGATGATGATGATCTGCCCTAGGGCGACCCAGAACTCGGGCGAAGCCAAAAAATCCATAAATTCCTCTGTATCAAAGCGCGCAAAAGGAGGACCACGCCGCCACTGTAGCGCCGAGTCCGTCCAAGGGATAGAGGGCCTGCGATAGATGGATCAAGGGCTCGCCCACGGTGGGGCATTGACATGCGAAGGGCGGCCTTGATCAGCCCATGCAGGGCCCATCAAAGGTCTTGCTCGACCTGACGCACTGTGTGCGCCAGGCCCGGACCGCCGGAAGCGATGGTTCGCTTCGTACTGACGACGTATCCGATGCCTCGCCGCCCGGTCCGCCAGGGTTCTGGCCGCGCCGGGTGGCAAGTCGGGAGCTACTCCCCTTCGAAGCTGCGATTGGAACATCGCCAGCGCCTGCGCGCAAGGGCGACTCGTTGTGGTTAATGCTTACAGCGGACCCATGAATCTCTGCCAGAGCACCCGTCGCAAGCGAATAACACCGTTGGCAGGAGGCCCCGGGACGGGCAGCTATGATCCAGCCCCTTCTGATCTTTCTCCAATGGCCGCCCTCCACATCACCGACATCGAAGCCGCCATCAACCACTGGCGCAGGCGCTCCCCGTCGCCCGATGGAGTGAGCCTGGCGCCGGAGATCCGGGCGCTGGGGGAGTTGTACGCGCTCATGGTGTTCCGGCGCGAGGACGAGGTGGACGAAGCCGCCGTGCCGCCCGAGGCCCAGGCCGCGTGGCAGGCCTGGTACGACACCACGCCCGACACGCCGTGCATCGCCATCTGCTCCACCAGCCAGGGCGACGACCTGTGCAAAGGCTGCGGGCGCACGTTTGACGAAGTGCAGTTCTGGCCCGCATTCACGCCGGTGCAAAAGCGCGTGGTGTGGCGGCGCATCACGCTGGAGCACTCGGCCTGGCGCTTCAACCGGTACGCAGAGCGTGCGGCCGAAGGCGCGTCGTCCAGGGCGTCGGCTGCCGAGGCCGCATCCTAAAGATCTGCCAGTCGGTCACTGCGGCCAGGTGCGACCAGGTGCGGCAGGCGCCGCAGACTGGAGCAGGTTGGGGCAGATACGACAGCACTCCGACCGGAAGCAGGCCCGAGGGTTGAATGGCCGCAGGGCTGTACGCCACGGGAGCAAACCGCTATGGTGGGCCCATGCTGCGCCTGACCCAAGCCCCGAACATCGCGATTGCCACGCTCTGGGCAGACCTGCTGTGCGAGGCGGGCATGGCAGCATCGGTACAGCGCCAGTACCTGGGCGCCGCAGCCGGCCACCTGCCGCCCGACCAGTGCCTGCCCGAGATCTGGCTGGAGTACGACGAACACGCCACCCCTGCCCGCAGTCTGCTCCAGGCACTGGAGGACCTGCCCCAGCGCCGCTGGACCTGCCGTTGTGGCGAGATGGTGGAGGGCGGCTTCGAGCAGTGCTGGCAGTGCGGCGCGCTCATGCCGCGCGATTGACCGGCACCGCCACAGCGAAGGAATTCAGCGCGGCGGAATGCGATGCCGCGCAATCACTATCAAATTAATAGCTGCCAGCGCCCATCTATCAAGCGGTAGCTTCTTTTTTCCCAATTAATGAACGCTGAGCCCTGGAATCCGGGGTCACTTCCAGCGCACAGGCTCCACATGCACGCTGCCCTGGGTGCTGCTCAGGGTGATCGCGCCCTCCTGCACCGTGGCCTGCAGCTGCATGCTGCGCTCGGCCAACTGGGCCAGCGCCTGGGATGCCTCGGTGGGTATGCGCCAGACCTGCAGTTTTTCCAGGCGAGACAGCTTCGGCTCGATGCCCCGCCACCACACCTCGGCCGCATGGTGAAAGCAATAGACGATCACCGCGTCAGACTTGCTGCAGGCCTTGGTCAGCGGCTTGTCTTCCGGCTGCCCCACCTCGATCCACACGCGCTTGCGGCCCGTGAAGTCGGTCAGCGACGCATCGGGATCGTCCGGGTCGGACAGCCCCGCGCCAAAGGTCAGCGTGCCGTCGCCCTTGCACAGGTCGTTGAGCTGGTGGGCCTGAATGGCCAAGGCCACTAGGCGGATCATCATGCGCTCGTCGGTTTCGCTGGGGTGGCGGGCCAGGGTGAGCGCATGGTCGGCGTAGTAGCCGTGGTCGATGTCGGCGATCGAGAGATGCGCCTTGAAGATCGTGGATTTGATTGCCATGGGGCCTTGCTATAAATGTCATAGCTTCCGCCGCTTGCCTATCAAGCGGTGGAGGCCAAAAAGGCTTGAAAAAAACAGATGCGCACCGCGACTCGGCAGCAGCAACCTATGGGCACTGCCCAAGCCAGCGCATCCGTGGGACTGGCTTCGCCAGGCCATCGGGTGCGTCCCCCTTGGGGGGAAGGCGCAAAGCGCCTCAGGGGGCTACACCCTCCGGGCCAGCTCCGCCGCCTTGCCCGTGTAGCTGCCCGGCGTCATGGCCAGCAGGCGGTCCTTCTCGGCTTCAGGGATCTCCAGCGAGCGGATCAGCCCGTGCAGCGCCTCTGCCGTCACCGTCTTGCCGCGCGTGACTTCCTTGAGCTTCTCGTACGCACCCTGCACGCCAAAGCGGCGCATCACGGTCTGGATGGGCTCGGCCAGCACTTCCCAGGCGGAGTCGAGGTCGTCGGCCAGGTTTTCTTCGTTCAACTCGAGTTTGTTCAGGCCCGCCAGCAGCGAGGCGTACGCCAGCGCCGCATAGCCCAGCGCCACGCCCATGTTGCGCAGCACCGTGCTGTCGGTCAGGTCGCGCTGCCAGCGGCTGATTGGCAGCTTCTCGGACAGATGGCGCAGCAGCGCGTTGGCCAGGCCCAGGTTGCCTTCGGCGTTCTCGAAGTCGATGGGGTTGACCTTGTGCGGCATGGTGCTCGAGCCGATCTCGCCGGCCTTGAGGCGCTGCTTGAAGTAGCCCAGGCTCACATAGCCCCAGATGTCGCGCGACAGGTCGATCAGGATGGTGTTGGCGCGCGCCACGGCGTCGAACAGCTCGGCCATGTAGTCGTGCGGCTCGATCTGGATCGAGTACGGCTGGAAGGTCAGGCCCAGCCCCAGCGGTTCGGGGGTCTCGATGACCTTCTTGCTGAAGGCTTCCCAGTCGAAGTCGGGCCAGGCGGACAGGTGGGCGTTGTAGTTGCCCACGGCGCCGTTCATCTTGCCCATGATCTTGACGCTGGCGATGCGCTCGCTGGCGGCCTGCAGGCGCATGACCACGTTGGCCATCTCCTTGCCCACCGTGGTGGGGCTGGCCGTCTGGCCGTGGGTGCGGCTGAGCATGGGCACGTCGGCGTAGGCGTGCGACATCTCGCGCAGCTTGAGCACGATGCGGTCCAGGCCCGGCAGCACGACCTGGTCGCGGCCCGAGCGCAGCTGCAGCGCGTGGCTGGTGTTGTTGATGTCTTCGCTCGTGCAGGCGAAGTGCACGAACTCCGAGGCCTTCTCGAGTTCTGGACGCGCTTCGAACTTGCTCTTGATCCAGTACTCCACGGCCTTCACGTCGTGGTTGGTGGTTTTTTCGATCTCCTTGATGGCCGCAGCGTCGGCTTCGGAGAAATTCTTGATCAGGCCCAGCAGATAGGCGCGTGCGCCGGTGGTCAGGGGCTTGAACTCGGCAAAGCCCGCGTCGGACAGGGCGATGAACCAGGCCACCTCGACCTGCACACGGCGGTGCATGTAGCCGTGCTCGCTCATGATCGGGCGCAGGGCGGCAAGTTTGCTGGCGTAACGGCCGTCAAGCGGCGACAGGGCGGTAATGGTGGACAGGCTCATGGCGCGCAATTGTAGGTGTTGGGCCAGTGTCACGGCTTTGCCACACCTGCGGCCCGCCCGGCGGTGGTGCCAAGGCGCAGCCGATAGAATCAAACTCGATTGTTCAGACTACCGCGCACTGGAAGCCACACCATGAAATTGATCGGAGCCACTGCCAGCCCTTACGTCCGCAAGGTGCGCGTCGTGATGGCGGAAAAAAAGCTCGACTACCAGTTCGTGCAAGAGAACGTCTGGGCGGACGACACCACCATTGCCACGTCCAACCCGCTGGGCAAGGTGCCCTGCCTGGTGATGGAAGGCGGCGAAGCCGTCTTCGACTCGCGCGTGATCGTGGAGTACCTCGACACCCTCTCGCCCGTGGGCAAGCTCATCCCCAGCCAGGGCCGCGAGCGCGCCGAGGTCAAGACCTGGGAAGCCCTGGCCGATGGCCTCGTGGACGCCGCCATCCTGGCGCGCCTGGAAGCCACCTGGGCCCACCGCAAGGACAGCGAGCGCAGCCAGCCCTGGATCGACCGCCAGCTGCGCAAGGTGAACGACAGCTTGAAGTCCATGAGCCAGGGCCTGGGCGACAAGCCGTTTTGCAGCGGCATCCACCTGAGCCTGTCAGACATCGCCGTGGGCTGCGCCCTGGGCTGGCTGGAGTTCCGCTTCCCCGAGATCGCGTGGCGCGCCGAGTACCCCAACCTCGCCAAGCTGCTCGACAAGCTCATGCTGCGCCCGAGCTTCGCGGACACCAAGCCGTCCTGAGCCTGCGCGTGCTCCTGAGCCTGCGCGTGCATTGGCAGGCCACAGCCGTGCCTTGGCGCCGTGGCCGTGCCGCCCTGGAGACATCCAGGGCGTGCCGTATGCTACGAAGCTTATGAACGAGATGGTTCAAAAACCGAACAAGCCTGCGAAGGCTGGCAAGCCTGCCACGGCCGTCAAGGCCGCCAAGGCCACCACCCCCCGTGCCGCACGGCAACGCGCAGCCCGCGCTGCCGCCGCCACGCCGGGCGCCGACCGGGTGCGGATCAACGACCCGGACCGCACCATGGCCAACATCCTGCAGGTGGCCACGGCGGAGTTCGCGGACAAGGGCCTGGCGGGGGCTCGCATCGACGAGATCGCGGCGCTCACGAACACCAGCAAGCGCATGATCTACTACTACTTCGGTAGCAAGGAAGGCATGTACGTGGCGGTGCTGGAAGACGCGTACCGCCGCATCCGGCGCATCGAGTCGGAGCTGCACCTCGAAGACCTCGGGCCCGAAGAAGCCCTGCGCACGCTGGTGGGTTTCACAGTCGACTACCAGCTGGCCAACCCCGACTTCATCCGCCTGGTGATGAACGAAAACATGCACCGGGGCGAGTTCATCAGCCGCTCCACCACCATCCAGGAGCTCAACATCCCGGTGATCCACGCGGTGCGCGACGTCTACCAGCGCGGCGTGGCCAGCGGCGTGTTCCGCCCCGACGTGGACCCGGTGGACCTGCACATGTCCATCTCGGCGCTGTGCTTCTTCAATGTGGCCAATCAGCACACCTTCGGCGCCATCTTCAAGCGCTCGCTGGACTCCGCCGACGCCACGGCAGCGCGCCGTGCATCGATCATCGAGATGATCGTCCGCTTCTTGAAGTAACGCCCTCTGAGGCGCTGCGCGCCATTCCCCCGAGGGGGACGCACCCGGCGCAGCGGGGCGGCCCTTGCGCGGGTGCGATGGCGCTGCGGCGGTTGCGCCGGCCGTGCGGCTCGCTCAGGCTGCCCCCGCCCTCCGTTCCCGTTCCCGTTCCCGTTCCCGTTCCCGTTCCCGTTCCCGTTCCCGTTCCCGTTCCCGTTCCTCATTCTTTCTTGCACTCCCCGGTCCAGGGTTTGCACCTAGATCAAATACTAACCAGTTCGTACAAAATTATTTACCGGCATCAACGACAAGAACGGAGACACCATGTTTGCACTGGCTGACCGCGTGCTGCGGGGCTACACCCGCGCCCTGGACGCCCTCGCGGGCCTGTGCCTGGCCATCATGGTGGTGCTCGTCTTCGGCAACGTGGTGCTGCGCTACACCTTCAACTCGGGCATCACCGTGTCCGAAGAGCTGTCGCGCTGGCTCTTCGTCTGGCTGACCTTCATGGGCGCCGTGGTGGCGCTGCGCGAACACGGCCACCTGGGCGTGGACGCGATGGTGGCCCGGCTGCCGCGCCTGGGCAAGAAGATCTGCCTCGTGCTGGCCCAGGTGGCGATGATCTACGTATCGTGGCTGCTGCTCGCAGGCAGCTGGGCGCAGACGCTGATCAACTGGGAGACCGAAGCCCCAGTCACCGGCGCCTCGGTCGGCATCTTCTACGCCAGCGGGGTGCTCATGGGCGCATCGGCCATTGCCATCTTGCTGCGCGACCTGCTGCGCACGCTGTTCCTGCCGCTCACCGACCGCGAACTGATCATGGTGCAGGAAAGCGAAGAGGCGGCTGCGCTCGAGCAGATCCAGCGCGACGTACAGCAAGCCGATGCCGCTGCCATGGCGCAGAGCCTGGACGGCCGCAGCGCGCCGGGCTCGGGCAAGCCCTGACAACGTGTTCACGCCTTGAGAACAAACCGCCCGGAGCACCCTTTCCATGACCGTCGCAATCTTCCTCGGCTCGCTGCTGGTGGCCATGGCCATCGGCATTCCCATCGCGTACGCGCTGCTGCTCAGCGGCGTGGCGCTGATGTGGCACCTGGACCTGTTCGATGCCCAGATCCTGGCGCAGAACGTGATCAACGGTGCCGACAGCTTCCCGCTGCTGGCCGTGCCCTTCTTCATGTTGGCCGGCGAGATCATGAACGTGGGCGGCCTGTCGCGCCGCATCGTCAAGCTGGCGCTGGCGCTGGTCGGCCACATCCCGGGCGGCCTGGGCTACGTGGTCATCATGGCCGCCGTGATTTTGTCGGCCGTGTCGGGCTCGGCCGTGGCCGACGCGGCGGCGCTGACCTCGTTGCTGCTGCCCATGATGGTGGTCGCAGGCCACAGCAAGGAGCGCTCTGCGGGCCTCATCGCCTCGGCCGGCGTCATCGGTCCCATCATTCCGCCGTCCATCGGCTTCGTGATCTTCGGCGTGGCCGCCAACGTGTCCATCAGCAAGCTGTTCCTGGCGGGCATCTTCCCGGGCCTGTTGCTGGCACTGTCGCTGGCATTCACCTGGTGGTGGGTGGGCCGCCGCGAAAACGTCACACCTCCGCCGCGCGCCACGCGGGCTGAACTGAAGGTCGCCCTGCGCGAGGCCGGCTGGGCGCTGGGCCTGCCGATCATCATCCTGGTGGGCCTGCGCATGGGCGTGTTCACCCCCACAGAGGCCGCCGTGGTGGCCGCGATGTACGCGCTCGTCGTCTCGATGGTGGTCTACCGCGAACTCTCCTGGCGCCAGCTCATCGTCATCTTCAAGACGGCGGCCCGCACCAGCGCCGTGATCATGTTCCTGGTGGCTGCGGCCATGGTGTCGGCCTGGCTCATCACCGTGGCCGACCTCCCTGCCAAGGTCATCGGCATGCTGGAGCCCTTCATGGGCAACCCCACGCTGCTGCTGATCGCCATCATGGTGCTCGTGATGGTGGTCGGCACGGCCATGGACATGACGCCCACCATCCTCATCATGACGCCCGTGCTCATGCCGGTGGTCAAGGCCGCCGGCATCGACCCCGTGTACTTCGGTGTGCTGTTCATCATCAACAACTCCATCGGCCTCATCACGCCGCCCGTGGGCACCGTGCTCAACGTGGTGGCCGGCGTGGGCCGCATCTCGATGGGCCAGGTCACGCGCGGCGTCATGCCGTTCATGCTGGCGCAGTTCATCGTGATGTTCCTCATGGTGCTGTTCCCCTCGCTCGTCACCGTGCCCATGCGCTGGCTGGGCGGCTGATACGCCCACCCATCCGAGCATTCCACGCACACCGCGCAACCCTTTTCCGTCGTCGTTTCTGCACCGCCCAAAAACCCAAGGAGACATCCATGAAACTCTTGAAGACCCTGCTGGCCACCGCCCTCGTTGCCGCATCGCTGCTGCCCGCTGCGCACGCGCAGGAGCGTACTATCAAGTTCGCGTTCCAGAACCAGAAGGACCACCCGCAGGCGCAGGGCGCACAGAAGTTCGCCGACCTCGTCGCGGCCAAGACCAACAACCGCATCGCCGTGAAGCTGTTCCCCGGCGGCACGCTGGGCGGCGACCTGCAGACCGTCTCGGCCCTGCAAGGCGGCACGGTGGAGATGACGGTGCTCAACGCCGGCATCCTGTCGGCCCAGGCCAAGGAGTTCGGCATCTATGACTTCCCCTTCCTGTTCGCCTCGCCGCAAGAAGCCGATGCCGTGACCGATGGTCCCTTCGGCAAGAAGCTGCTCGACAAGCTGCAGGCCAAGAACCTGGTGGGCCTGGGCTACTGGGAGTTGGGCTTTCGCAACGTGACCAACAGCAAGCGGCCCATCACCAAGGCCGAGGACATCGCGGGCCTGAAGATCCGCGTGATCCAGTCGCCGATCTACATCGACATGTTCAACGCGCTGGGCGCCAACGCCGTGCCCATGCCCTTCCCAGAGCTCTACACCGCCATGGAGCAAAAGGCCGTGGACGGCCAGGAGAACCCGGTCTCCACCATCCTGTCGTCCAAGTTCGCCGAGGTGCAGAAGTACCTGACCATCACGCGCCACATGTACAACCCGCAGGCCGTCATCGTGAGCAAGAAGTTCTGGGACAGCCTGAGCCCCGCGGACCAGAAGGCCGTGACCGAAGCCATGGCCGAGGCCACCACGTTCCAGCGCGGCGTCTCGCGCGTGCAGGCCAACGTGGCGCTCGAAGACCTCAAGAAGGCCGGCATGCAGGTCACCGAGTTCCCCGCTGCAGAGCTCGACAAGCTGCGCGCCAAGGTCAAGCCCGTGGTCGAGAAGCACAGCGAAAAGGTGGGCGCCGAGACCGTGAAAGAGGTCTATGCGACGCTGGCCAAGCTGCGCGGTACCAAGTAACGCTACCTCCACCCCGTGCGCTGCGCGCTGGCGCAGCGCACCCAAGCCTATCCCCCATGAGCACCCTGCTCCCCGATCCCCCGACCGCTCCCGCAAAGACTGCCATGCCGCCCCTGAGCCCCCGCAAGGTACTGATCGGACTGATCGGCGCCGGCATCCAGAAGTCGCTGTCCCCCGCGCTGCATGAAGAAGAGGCGCGCCACCACGGCATGCGCCTGCACTACCAGCTCATCGACCTGGACCGCTCGGCCTCGTCGGCCGCACAGCTGCCCACGCTGCTGTCCGCCGCGCGCATCATGGGCTACGCGGGCTGCAACGTCACCTACCCCTGCAAGCAGGCCGTGATCCCGTACCTGGACAGCCTCTCCGAAGAGGCCCAGGCCATGGGCGCGGTCAATACAGTCGTGATCCGCGATGGCCAATTGGTGGGGCACAACACCGATGGCTCGGGCTGGGCGTGGGGGTTCACCCGCGCACTGCCCCAGGCCGACCTGTCGCACGTGGTGCTGCTGGGCGCGGGCGGCGCAGGCGCTGCCATTGCCCACGCCGTGCTGCGCCTGGGCGCGCAGCGCCTGAGCATCGTCGATGCCCAGCCCGAACGTGCGGCGCAGCTGGCCGCCGATGTGAACGCCCTGTATGGCGCACGCGCCCAGGCTGCGAACCTGCCCACCGCCATGGCCAGTGCCAGCGGGCTCATCCACGCCACGCCCACGGGCATGGACAAGCTGCCCGGCCTGCCGCTGGACGTGGGCCTGCTGCGCCCCGCGATGTGGGTGTCCGAGGTGGTGTACTTCCCGCTCGACACCGCGCTGGTGCAGGCCGCACGGGCCCTGGGCTGCCGCGTGTCGGACGGCGGCGGCATGGCCGTGGGCCAGGCCGTGGGCGCGTTCGAGCTGTTCACCGGCGAATCCCCCGACGCTGCGCGCATGGACGCGCATTTCCGCCGCCTCGTCACCGCCCGCTGACGCCCCTGCGCGCGCGGCACAACACAAGGAGTTGAACCCATGAGCACCCCGATGATGGCCGCCCGCGAAGCGCTGGGCGACATGCCCAACCCCCTGGGCCTGCAGGGCGTCGAGTTCATCGAATACGCCACCAGCCGCCCGCAGGCGCTGGGCCAGGCGCTGGAACGCATGGGCTTTCAGCCCGTGGCGCGCCACCGCTCGCGCGAGGTGCTGCTGTACCGCCAGGGGGATATGAACATCATCGTGAACGCGCACCAGGACGAGGAGCGCACCGGCGTGCACGCACCCGCAGCGCTGACCGAGCAACCGGTGCTCACCGCCGTGGCGTTCCGCGTGGGCAATGCCGCCGCGGCCTACCGCCGCGTGCTCGCGCTGGGCGCATGGGCCGTGCACACCGAGGTCGAGGTGATGGAACTGAACATCCCCGCCATCCACGGCGTGGGCGCCAGCCGCATCTACTTCGTGGACCGCTGGAAGGATTTTTCGATCTACGACGTGGACTTCGTGTCCATCCCCACGGTGCAGCCCTCGCCGACGGCCCTGTCGCCCGCGATGCAGGGCCTGCACCTGTTCGGCGTGGTGCAGTACATAGGCCTGGGCCGCGCGCAGGACTGGGCGCATTTCTACGGCGAGCTGTTCGGCTTTGCAGAGCTGTCGCCCGACACGTCGTTTGGCGTGCTCACGCACGGCCGCATCCTGGCCAGCCCCTGCGGCACGCTGCACTGGCAGTTGATCGAGCCGCTGGTGGATGCGCTGGACGCCGACCCCGAGGAGCTGCTGCAGCGCGTGGCCTTCGGCACGCCCGACGTGCTGGCCACGGTGAACGCGCTGCGCGCACGCGGTGTGGACTTCGTGGAGTCGCCCACCGGCGTGCACACCGAGACCCGTGGCGCGCTCACGCGGGCCGAGGCTGGAGCGCCCAGCTTCGAGCTGGTGCTGGACCAGCGCTGACCCCGCACCGGAGCCGAGCCGCCATGCGCACATCCACCATGCAACGCAACGTCGCCGATTTCGGCATGGACACCATCAGCCTGGCCGGCCCGCTGGAGGCCAAGCTCGCCGCCATCCAAGCCGCAGGCTTTGGCCAGATCATGCTGGCCGCCCGCGACATCGTGGGCCACCCCCAGGGCATCGAGGCCGCCGTGAACGCGGTGCGCAGCAGCGGGCTACGCGTCACCGGCTTTCAGGTGCTGCGCGACTTCGAGGGCCTGTCGGGCCACCTGCACAGCTACAAGGTGGACATCGCCAAGCAGATGATCCTGATGGCGCGCGACCTGGGCGCGCCGGTGCTGCTGGCCTGCAGCTCCACCTCGTCGCACGCCACTGCGGATGCCGACGCGATTGCGCGCGACCTGCGCAAGCTCGCCCTGCTGGCACTGCCGCACGGCATCCGCATCGCTTTCGAGGGCCTGTCGTGGGGCCGGCACATCAACGAGGTGCACCAGGCCTGGGCCGCGGTCGAGCAGGCCGACTGTCCCAACCTGGGTCTGGCCATCGACTCGTACCACCAGTTCGCCACCAGCACGCCGCTGTCGGCATTGAGCGACGTGGACCCGGAGAAGATCTACCTGGTGCAGCTGTCGGACTTCATGTGGCAGGAGACGCGCACGGTGCAGGAGCGCATCGACACCGCGCGGCACTTCCGGGTGTTCCCCGGCGAGGGCGTGCACAGCCAGGCGCTGGCCGAGCTGGTGCGCACGCTCGACGGCATGGGCTACCAGGGCGACTACAGCTTCGAGGTCTTCAACGACGACTACCAGCAGTTGCCGCTGCCCTTCGTGGCGCAGCGTGCGTGGGACAGCGCAGTGTGGCTGGCCGAAGGCGTGCTGCAGCGCGCGGTGCCGCTGCCCGGCCACTCGCGGCTGCGGGCGCGGGGCTGACCGCTATCAGCCCCGGGCCGTGCAAGGGGGTCTGCGTTAGGCCGTTCACACCCGACCGTTCGGGCTGAGCCTGTCGAAACCCTGCGCGGCGCGGGGACAGGCTCAGCGTGAACAGATTTGGAACTATCGAACGCTCTGGATCAGCTGTTCGCGCGCCGCTTGAGCCAGCGCATCAGCCCACCCACCACAGGCAGCTTCTCGTACAGCTCTTCGGCCGCATCCCAGTAGTCGCGGTGCAGCGTGACCAGCCCCTGGCTGTCGAACACCAGGTGCGACGCGCCCCGCACCGTCTGCTGCACGCTTTGGTGGAAATTGCGGAA
The DNA here is from genome assembly GCF_964253015.1 of Acidovorax sp. LjRoot194. Classification (NCBI taxonomy): domain Bacteria; kingdom Pseudomonadati; phylum Pseudomonadota; class Betaproteobacteria; order Burkholderiales; family Comamonadaceae; genus Acidovorax; species Acidovorax sp. LjRoot194. The sequence goes on from NZ_CAXUQB020000001.1 coordinate 5,611,399, forward strand.
CGCGAACACGAAGTCCCACGTGAGAAAGCACTGGTCGCCCTGCACCACCTGGCCGGTGACGACGAAGCGCGGCGCCTGCAGCGACGTGAACATGTGCTCGAAGATGCCCTGGATGGCGGGCACGCCCTGCACATCGTTGAACGGATCCTTGAACCGCGCGGCGGGGCCGTACAGCCGGCCGATGTGCGCGACATCGGCGGGGGACAGCTGCTCGAAGAACGCCACGACGCGGGCCACGGCCTCGGGTGTGGCGTTGGGCGCGCCGCCGGCGGCCTCGGGCTGTGGAGGGGTCGAGAAACTGGTAGTCATAGTCCCGTGAAGCGGCGGACCGCCGGAAAGTAGCAACCATACGGCAACAGCCGCAGCGCCTTCATCACGCGCGTGAAGCGCTTGGGGAAGTGGATGTCGAACTGGCCCTCGCCCCACCCCTGCAGGATGGCGGCGGCGGCCGCGTCGGGCGTGATGAGTGCGGGCATGCGAAAGTCGTTCCCCGCGGTGAGCGGCGTGGACACGAACCCGGGGTTGATCACGCTCACCCCCATGCCCAGGTCGTGCAGGTCCAGGTACAGCGTCTCCGCCAGATTGATGAGTGCCGCCTTGGTGGGCCCATAGGCCAGGCTCTTGGGCAGGCCCCGAAAGCCCGCCACGCTGCTGATCACGCTCAGGTGCCCGGGCTGGCCGCGTGCGGCGGCGGCCAGCATGGCGGGCAGCACGGCGCCCAGCACGTGGAGCACGCCGGTGTAGTTGGTCTGCTGGTGGCGCAGCATGTCGGCCAGGTCGAACTCGGTGGCGCGCATCTCGCGGTAGGTGCCTGCGCAGTAGCACACCAGGTCCACTGCGCCGCCGGCCAGCACCTGCGAGGCCACGTCCTGCACCTGCTGGGGTACGGCCACATCGAGCGGCCAGGCCTCGCTGCCGGGGTGCTCGCGCACGAATTCCTGCAGCGCCTTGTCGTCACGGGCCGACACCACCACGCGCGCACCCCGCGCATGCAGCGCCGAGGCCGTGGCCCGGCCGATGCCGGTGGAGGCGCCGATGAGCCAGGCCCGGCGGCCGTGCCAGTCGCGCTGGGGCGGGTTCAGGCTCATGGCGCGCGCCGGGTGAAGGACAACGTGACCTCGCCCAGCCGCACGCCCAGCTTGCGCATGGTGGCGCGGTTGAGCATGACGCGGTCGTCCATGAGGTACATCCAGTCGTCCATATCGACGTGGTAGATCGAGCCGCCCACCGGCAGCGCGAGCGTGTAGTTCCACTGGAAGGCGTTGCCCCGCGTCTGGCCCCGGGCCTCGCCGATCACGTCGTCCGCCGTGCCGGTGTAGCGCCCGTCGGCAAGGCGCGTGAGGCGCCAGACGCGCCGCTGCGTGGTCCCGTCCGAATAGGTGAAGGCCTCGTCCAGCACGCCCTGGTCGCCCGTCCAGGTGCAGACCATGACCACGGTGAAGCGCTTGACGATCTGCCCGCTGCGGTCCTGGAAGATGCCGTGCGCATCGATGGTGCCGTTGAAATACCGGGCCAGGTCGAGCACCGGCTTTTCGCTGGCGTAGCCCTCCAGGTTCTGGCTGGCGCAGCCTGCCAGCAGCACGGGGCTGGCGGCGGCGGCGGCGAGGATGTGGCGTCGGTTGATTGTCATGGGGTACCTCGCAGGGGAAGGGCTGCGCCCGCCGGGGGGCGGCGCAGGATCAGGGCATACAGGGCGATGGCGGCCATCAGCTTGAGCGCGCAGGGCAGCACCGCGTAAGCCAGGCTCAGGGTCTGCAGGCCGGCCTCGCTGCGGGTGCCGGGCGTGTAGCCCAGGCCCCCGAGCAGGGGCAGCGCCAGGCCGGCCGCCAGCGCCAGGTTGAGTTTGGTGGCCAGATTCCACCAGCCGAAGTACGCGCCTTCGTGCCGGCCGCTGTCGCCCTCGGCGGCGATCACGCCGGCCAGCAGAGCGCTGGGCAGGGCCAGGTCGGTGCCCAGCGCCACGCCCGAGAGCGCGCACACCAGCGCAAACGGCCACACGTCGCCTGCGCCCAACAGCGCCGTGCCGCTGAACGCCGCAATGGCCAGCAGCATGCCCACAAGCCACGTGCGTGCCAGCCCGAAGCGCGCCACGGCGCGCAGCCACAGCGGGATCGACAGCGCGGCACACACAAAATACGTGCCCAGGAACAGCGGCTCCTGCGCGGGCGGGGCCTGCAGCAAGTCCTGAACGAAGAACAGCACCAGCGTGGCCGGTATGGCGCTGGCAATGCCGTTGAGCACGAACACCGCCAGCAGCCGTCGAAACGCCGGGCGCTGCAGCGGACGCCACAGGGCAGCCGGTGGTGCCTGCGGCGCGGTCTGTCCGACCGCGGCGGCATGCATCGCAGGCCGTGGCGCCCGGCTCCAGGCCCACCAGCCCAGGCCCAGCGCCAGCGCAAACACGCCCAGCATGGCCGGCAGCCCCGCCAGCGCGGGCAGCAGCGAGGCCAGCACCACGCCCACCAGGGCCGCGCCTTCGCGCCAGGCCACGATGCGGCTGCGCTGTAGCTCGTCCCCACCCAGGCGCGCGCCCCAGGACTGGTGCGCGATGCCCAGTTGGCTGTAGGCGAGATAGGTCACCACCAACGCCGCAAAGGCCCAGACGGTGAGAGAACCCGCCGCCTGCACCGGCGGAAAGAACAGGCCCGTGAGCCCCAGCGCCATCACGCCCGCCGATACGGCGCCCACCGCCAGCACACCGCGCGCGGAGCGGCCGAACAGGTGGTCTGAAAGCCGTCCGAGCAGCGGGTCGGACACGGCGTCGAGCAGCCGCGCCGCCAGCAGCAGCGCGCCCAGCGTGGCCAGCGACATGCCGAACTCGCGCGCATAGTGGTTGGGCAGCAGCACGTACAGCGGCAGCGCCACGAACGCGAGTGGCAGCCCCAGCAGACCATAGGCCAGGCCCTGGCTGGCCCGCAGCGGCGGTGCGCCCTGCGTCGTGGTCACGGTGGTGACCCTGCGTTGCGTGCCGATGCGATGAGCGCCTGGCGCAGCGCTGGCTCGGACGTCTGGGGCGACAGCCAGATGCCGAAGAACAGCCGCGCAAATTCAGCGTCCGCCACCTCGCCCACCACCCGGCCGCCCATGCGGAACACCGCGCCGGTGCCGGGCTGGTACACGCCCAGCAGGCGGTCGCCGGACTTCACGTCGGGCAGCGCAGCCTGCAGCGCCTGCTGCCAGCGCGCGGCCTGCTCCGGCGTGAAGCTGCCCACGCGGCGCATCTCTTCGAGCGAGCGCTTGGCAATCGCCTCGCCCGAAAAGCCGCGGTGGTAGGTGAGCTCCAGCGCCAGCGGACGGGCTGCATAGTCGTTGGCATCGAACCCGGGTGCCACCCACAGGCGGGCGCGGTAGATGTCGAAGCCCAGGAAGCGCAGCGTGCCCTGGCCCACCAGGCGGGACCCCGCCAGCGCAGTGGCGGCTTCAGGCTCCTGCGCCCAGCTGGTTTGTGGAACAAAAATGGCCGTACCGCTTGCCAGCAAAGCGGCAGCAGCTATATTTTTAATAGCATTCATCGGTAGTGCCCTCGGTACGGCTGCGCTTCAGCCTTTGACCAGCGTGTACTGCACCAGGTCGATGTTGCCCATGGCAAAGGCGGCCTCGCAGTACGCCAGGTAGAACTCCCAGATGTGCATGAAGCGCTGGTCGAACCCGAGCTGCAGGATCTGCGTGCGCTGGGCCAGGAAGCGCTCGCGCCAGCGCTTGAGCGTCTCGGCGTAGTCCTGCCCGAACGCGAACTCGTCCACCACGCGCAGGCCGGCGGCCTCCGCCTCGCGGCGGAATTCGCTCGGGCAGGGCAGGCAGCCACCGGGGAAGATGTACTGCTGGATGAAGTCGGTGGAGCTGATGTAGCGCGCAAACAGGCTGTCGTCGATGACGATGCTCTGCACGCAGGCACGGCCGCCGGGCTTGAGCAATCGCTGCACGGCCTGGAAGTACGTGGGCCAGTATTCGCGGCCCACGGCCTCGATCATCTCGATGGAGCACACGGCGTCGTACGGGCCGTCCGTGATGTCACGGTAGTCCTGCAGGCGCAGGTCGGCCTTCTGCGCGCGGTCGCATTGCGCCATGCGGTTCTGGGCGAATGCCAGTTGCTCCGTGGACAGCGTGACCCCGGTGACCGACGCGTCGAACTCGGTCACCGCCATCTCGGCCAGAGCTCCCCAGCCGCACCCGATCTCCAGCACGCGGTGGCCAGGCTGCACGCCGGCCATGCGCAGCGCGCGGCGCACCTTGGCGTGCTGGGCCGCGCGCATGTCGCCCCCGGCCTGCCCTTCGAACCAGGCGGACGAGTAGTTCATCGTGTCGTCCAGCCACAGCTCGTAGAACGCGTTGCCCAGGTCGTAGTGGGCGTGGATGTTCTTCTGGCTGTTGGCGCGCGTGTTGCGGTTGAGCAGGTGCTTCATGCGGTACAGCAAGCGCCCGGCCCAGGTGCCGTAGATCACGCCTTCGACCTGCTGCCGGTTGGCGATGAAGACCTTGAGCAGGTCGGTGAGGTGCGGCGTGGTCCAGTCGCCGGCGATGTAGCTCTCGGCAAAGCCGATGTCGCCGGACTTGAGCGCGGCGCTGCACACGTTCCAGTTCTTGAGCGTGATGGCCGCGGTGGGCCCGCCCCCGTGGCCGAAGTGCTGCAGCGTGCCGTCGGGCAGCTGCACCGTCAGGCTGCCGTGCTGCAGCCGCTGCAAGAGCTTCAGGGCCGTGCGGGCGGCGGCGGGCGTACCCTGGGGCAGGTCGATGGCCGGGCGGCGGGCGGTGGTGCTGGAGGTGTTCATGGCGTTCATCTCGTGCGGTTTGCGGTGGGTGCGTTCCAAGGGCCGGCGATTCGATGGTTCGGTGGTCAACGTTTCAGCAGTTCAGCGGGTCACGGTGGAGGCAGGCGCTGCGGGCTTGCTGTGAAAGCGCACGCGCTTGAGCCACAGCTGCAGGGCCTGCCAGTGGATGCGGGCGATCACGGCCAGCGTCATGGCCGGGTAGCCCCACAGGGCCCGGCGCAGCGTCTTGTCGGTGATGGGGTGCAGGGTGCCGCTCACGCTGGTCTGCAGCAGCGGGCCCGCAGCGTCGTCGTAGTCGATGCGCACCACGGTGCGGCCAGCGGCATCGGAATCGGTGACGGTCTCGGCGGGCGCTCCGGCCCCCGCGGCCAGGGTGCGCATGAAGCGGAACCGGTAGCCGCCGCTCACCTCGCAGAACGGCGACACGTGGAACACCTTGCGCGCTGCAAGCTCCACGCCGTAGCGCGGCGCATCGAGCAGGTAGCAGTGGCGCTCGCCGAAGGTGTTGTTGACCTCGACCACGATGGCGCGCAGGCTGCCGTCGGCGCGGTGGCAGTACCAGAAGCTCACGGGCTTGAAGGTGTAGCCCAGCACGCGCGGGTAGCAGTGCAGCCAGACCTCGCCGTCCGCGTCTGCGATGCCCTCGGCGCGCAGCAGCTCCTGCACCCAGGCGAGCGCACCGCCCTGCGCGGCACTGCGGCCGTCGCCGTGGTCGGCATCGTGAAAGCTGATGAGGCCCCGGCGGTTGACCGCGAGCGGGCCGGGTGCGCCCGCAGCCGCGCCGGCCCCGCCCGCCAGGCTGCGCAGCGGCAGCATCAGGAAGAACGTGGGGTAGGCGAACGCGTGCCGCTGCGGGCGCAGCCGGGTGTGGCGCACCTGGCCGAAGCCGATCAGGGGTGCGGAAGCGCCCGGCGTGCTCATCAGGCCGCCTTCGCCCATGCGGTGGGCAGGTTGGCGCGCAGTTGCCTGGCCACCGCCAGGCCCGACTGCAGGCCGTCTTCGTGAAAGCCGTAGCCCGTCCAGGCGCCGCAGAACCAGGTGTGGGACTGGCCCTGCAGCTGCTCCACACCCCGCTGGGCGCGGATGGCCGCCAGGTCGAACACCGGGTGGGCGTAGTCGTAACTGCCGATCACGTGCTCCGGCGCAATCTCGCGCAGCGGGTTGAGCGACACGACCACGGGCTGAGCGAACGGCACGGGCTGCAGCTGGTTGATGAGGTAGTGCAGGCACACACGGGCGGATTCGCGGTGGCCTTCGGCGGCGCGCTCGTAGTTCCAGGCGGCCCAGGCACTGCGCACGCGGGGCAGCACGGCCGTGTCGGTGTGCAGCACGGCGCGGTTGGCCTGGTAACGAATGGCGCCCAGCACGGTGCGCTCTTGCACCGTGGGCTGCTCCAGCAGTGCGAGCGACTGGTCCGAGTGCGTGGCCAGCACCACCTTGTCGAAGTGCTCGGTATGCCGGTCGGTGACCACGCGCACGCCGGCTGCGTCGCGCTCCACACGGCGCACGGGGGTGGACAGGCGCTTGTCGGCAATGCCCGCCACGATCTTTTCCACGTAGTGCCAGGCACCGCCCGACACCGTCCACCACTGCGGCCGCTGGCTCACCTGCATCAGCCCGTGGTTGTGGCAGAACCGGATCATCGTCGCCACGGGGAATTTCAGCATCTGGTCGGTCGGGCAGCTCCAGATGCAGCCGAGCATGGGCAGGAAGTACCAGTCGCGGAACGCGTCGCCAAAGCCGTGCTCCTTCAGGAAGTCGCCCAGCGGCTGCATCAAGGCCGCTTCGGCATTGGCTTGTGCGATGCCGGTACACAGCTGGTTGAAGCGCAGCAGGTCGCGCAGCATGCCCCAAAAGCGGGGGTTCAGCAGGTTGGACCGCTGCGCGAACACGGTGGACAGGTTGGTGCCGCTCCACTCCAGCGTACGGCCGCGCAGCGCGCCGGGCACCTGCACCGAAAACGACATGTCGGACTTGGAGGTTTCGACCCCCAACTCGGCCAGCAGGCTGATCAAACCCGGGTAGGTGCGCTCATTGAAGACCAGAAACCCTGTGTCCACGCCGTGCGTGACCGGGTTGCCCCAGGCATCGGGCAGCGTCACGTCGACCGTGTGGGTGTGGCCGCCGAAGTAGTCGCCGGCCTCGAAAAGGGTGATGTCCGCATGCCCGCGCAGCTGGTGCGCGACAGCCAGCCCGGAGATGCCGGAGCCGATGATGGCGATTTTCATGGCCGGCTCCCTCTGGCCGGGTCACGGAATAAAAAGGTTGCGAAGCGTCCCGAAACGAATAAGAGAGGGAGGGAGGAGAAGCGCTCCAGGAGGTCAGTCGGAACCCGGGGGCCCGAAAGGCTTCGCAACACTAAAACTGTACGTCGCGCAATCGTGTTGCGCAAGAAATAGAGTGGGGCTGTCCCGCCGAAGTTCCAGCCTTCGGACAGGTTTTTTTTAAAGAAACGTAAAGAAAGCATGTCAATCACCGTGCGGGGGCCACCGCCAGTTGCTGCTCGATGGCGCGCACCAGGCCCTGGTTGTCGGGCGCGGTCAGGCTGGAGTACTGGTCGACCAGCTTGCCGTCGCGGCCCAGCAGGTATTTGTGGAAGTTCCAGCGCGGGGCGGTGCCCGAGAGCTGGGCCAGTTGGCGAAACAGCGGCGAGGCCTCGGCGCCCTTCACGCTGCTCTTGGCGAACATGGGGAATTTCACGCCGAAGGTGCTTTCGCAGAAGTCCGCGATCTGCTGGTTGCTGCCGGACTCCTGCGAGAAGTCGTTGGACGGAAAGCCCAGCACGACGAGGCCCTTGTCCTTGTAGCGCGCATACAGCTCTTCAAGCCCCTTGTACTGGCCGGTGAATCCGCAGAAGCTGGCGGTGTTGACCATGAGCACGACCTTGCCGCTGTACTGGCACAGGGATTGCGGCTTTTCGTCCTGCAGGCGCAGGAAGGTGTGCTGCAGCGTGGCGGGACAGGCGGCCGGCGCCGCCGCTGCAGCCGCACCGGGCACCGGCTGCGCCGCTGGCTGGGCCCAGGCCCCGGGCCCGAAGGCAGCGGCCAGCACCAGGGCGGCGGCAGGGACGGGTCGTAGCAAAAAGGTGGTCATAGGACTTCCAGCACAGGTCGGTGTGGCCAATTTAACCGCTCCATTATTTTTTGTCCACATGAGTTTTTATTTATACCGATTGGTTACGTCTGGGTGCGGATCCCGGAATCGGTGTGGATCACGCGGCACCTGCATCATGTACGCAGCAGCCGGCCCCATGGATGCGGCCACCATGCCGCAAGGGGATCAAAGTCTGTGGAGAGGGCGCCGCGCACCGCGGCGTACCGGCGCCGCACCGCATGAGCACGAGTGGCGCTGGCCGATGGCGCAGGCCGCAGGTGTATCTGTCCGTCCGTCGGCGCCGGCGGGTCAGCCCAGGCTCAGCAGGCGGTCGAGCGAGAGCTTGACCCGCACATCCTTGAAGGCCACCACGCCCGTGACCTTCCAGGGTGGCATGCCGGTGTCGCGGGGAATGGGCTCGCCCGTGGGCATGCCTTCGCGGTTGGTCACCACGGCCACCTTGGGCGTGGTGGCCGTGGCGCCGCGGCGGATGACGACGCCCACCTCCTGGCTGGCCAGGCGCACGAAGGCACCGGGGGGGTACACGCCCAGGGTCTTGACGAGGGCCGCGCCGGCTTCGTCGACCTGGTGCTCCTCGTCGTAGTAGCTCGCCTGCATGGCGGCGGTGGCCGGCATGGGCGGGCGGGCCGCACGGGGCGCCATGCGCGCGCCGAAGATGTCGGCGCGCTGCAGCAGGCGCGCCATCTGCTGGGCTTCGGTCTTCTTGGCCAGGGGGCCGGGGGTGCGGTGGTGGTGGCAGCGCACCGCCTCCAGCCACAGCGGGTCGGACACGCCCAGGCTGCGCAGCAGGGCCTCGGAACGCGCCGCGTGGTCCTCCACCGCAGAGATCTGTTCGGCGGTGAGCGGGTGGGTCTGCTGGGCGAGCTGGTCCTGCAGCTCGGTCATCGCGATGTTCATGCTCAGCGCCGCCTGCCCCAGCTGCTGCACGCGCACTTCGGGCCAGCGCAGCATCTCGCGCGCGACCACCATGCACACGCAGCTGACCAGCATCGAATGGGTGCCGCTGTACAGGTGGGTTTCCTGCGCCGACAGGTAGATCATGGCCAGCAGCGTCGCGTCCGGCGTCTGCTCGCAGTGGCGCGATAGCTCGTCGTGCAGGGCCTGGAACCGGCCGCCGAAGTCCGTGGCCGACGGCGACCGCAGCAGCTGCGTGGCCCGCAACTGCAGCTCGGGCCAGTCGGGCAGCAGCCGGCCGCCCCGGGCGCGCGCGGCCGAGTCCTCGGCCGCCGTCATCTTCATCGCCGCGATCTCGCCCAGGTTGGTGTCGGCGTTCAGCATGCGCTGCAGCTGCGCCAGGTAGGCGCGGTGGCTGCCGCCGGACTCGTCGGTGTCCACGCACAGCTGGCGGCCCCGGGACACCATCTTGGCCAGCTCTTCGCGAGTGCGGATGATGTACCCCTTTTGTGCCAGCAGGGTGCCGTCGGCGCCGCGCAGCACAAAAGGCAGCGGCTGGCCGAGCTGGATCGATTCGATGTTGAGGCTGACGAGGTTCATGGTGCTCGTTACATTATCTAACGCCCGTCCCCCATCAAACGCATCGCCTGCCGGGTGATTTCCCGGCTTTTCTGCCGAAAGAACCACCCGGAATGTAAGTGCGTGCTATCAACGCGTGGCTGGTGGCGTTTGCGGCGCTGCGGGCGGTGTGTCGTGGTGCCCGCCGCGCAGCCGGCGCATCGTGCGCCCGAACCACTGGCCCACGTCGTCCACACCGGTGAACACGGCCGGGATGACCAGCAGGCTCAGCAGCGTCGAGGTGATCAGGCCGCCGATCACGGCCACCGCCATCGGCGAGCGAAAGCTCGCGTCCGCAGCGCCAATGCCCAGGGCGATGGGCATCATGCCCGCGCCCATGGCCAGCGTGGTCATGATGATGGGCCGCGCCCGCTTGTGGCAGGCGTCGATCAGCGCCTCGAAGCGCGTCAGGCCGTGCTCGCGCCGCGCCAGGATGGCGTACTCGACCAGCAGGATAGAGTTCTTGGTGGCGATGCCCATGAGCATGATCAGCCCGATGAGCGAGGGCATGGAGAAGCTCTTTTGCGCGATTAGCAAGCCCACGAACGCGCCGCCCAGCGACAGCGGCAGCGCCGCCAGAATCGTCACCGGGTGCAGGAAGTCCTTGAACAGCAGCACCAGCACGATGTAGATGCACAGCACGCCGGTGAGCATGGCCAGACCGAAGCTGGCGAACAGCTCGCCCATCATCTCGGCGTCGCCGATGGTGATCTGGCGCACGCCGGCCGGCAGGTTCTTGATGGAGGGCAGCGCCTCCACGGCCTTGGTCACGTCGCCCAGCGGCTGGCCCGACAGCTCGATCTCGAAGTTCACGTTGCGCGCGCGGTCGTAGCGGTCCACCACGGCCGGGCCGCCGCTGAACTCCAGCGTGGCCACCTGGCCGAGCATCACCGGGCCCTTGCTGCCCGGCACCGACAGGCGCTCGAGCAGCGACAGGTCCTGGCGCGCGTCGTCCTGCAGCTTGACCACGATGGGCACCTGGCGGGATGCCAGGTTGAGCTTGGGCAGCGACACGTCGTAGTCGCCCACGGTGGCGATGCGCAGGGTCTCGGCAATGGCGCTGCTGGTCACGCCCAGGTCGGCGGCGCGGGCGAAGTCCGGGCGCACCGCAATTTCAGAGCGCACCAGGCTGGCGGTGGACGAGATGCTGCCCAGGCCGGGGATGGTGCGCAGGTCTTTTTCGACCGCGAGGGCCGCCGTGGTCAGCGCCTGCGGGTCGTCGCCCGAGAGCACCAGCACGTACTTCTCGCCCGAGCCGCCCAGGCCCACCTTGCTACGCACGCCCGGCAGCGTCTCCAGCGCGGCGCGGATGTGGTTCTCGATGCCCTGCTTGCGCGGCCGGTCGCCGCGCTCGGCCAGCAAGATGGTGAGCGTGGCCTTGCGCGTCTCGGCGCCAGCGCCGCCCATGAAGGGGTCGGCACCCGCCGAGCCGCCGCCGATGGTGGTGTACACGCTTTTGACATGCTCGACCTTGGCGATGCGCGCGCGCGCGTCTTCGGACACGACGCGGGTCTGCGCCAGCGTGGCGCCGGGCGGCAGCTCCAGGTACACCTGGGTCTGCGAGTTGTCGTCCGGCGGGATGAAGCCCGTGGGCAGCAGCGGGATCAGCGCGAGCGAGCCGATGAAGAACGCGCCGGTGGCCAGGAAGGTGATCCAGCGGTGCTTGACGCACCAGGACGCCCAGCGCAGGTACACCGTCATCCAGCGCGGGTCCTTGTGCTCGTCCACGATGGGTTTGAGGATGTACGCCGCCATCATGGGCGTGAGCACCCGGGCCACCACCAGGCTCGCGAACACCGCGAGCGACGCCGTCCAGCCGAACTGCTTGAAGAACTTGCCCGCGATGCCGCTCATGAAGGCCGTGGGCAGGAACACCGCAATCAGCGTGAACGTGGTGGCCACCACCGCCAAGCCGATCTCGTCGGCCGCCTCCATGGCCGCCTGGTAGGGCGTCTTGCCCATGCGCAGGTGGCGCACGATGTTCTCCACCTCCACGATGGCATCGTCCACCAGAATGCCCACCACCAGCGACATCGCCAGCAGTGTGATCACGTTGATCGAAAAGCCCAGCAGGTGCATGCCGATGAACGCGGGGATCACCGACAGCGGCAGCGCCACGGCCGACACGAACGTGGCACGCCAGTCGCGCAGGAAGAGCCACACCACCAGCACGGCCAGCAGGGCGCCTTCGTACAGCAGGTGCATGGAGCCGTCGTATTCCTCCTGCACCGGCTGCACGAAGTTGAAGGCCTCGGTGATTTCGAGGTCGGGGTGCTGCTCGCGCAGCTCCTTGAGCGCGGTCTGCACCGCGCCGCCCACTTCCACCTCGCTCGCGCCCTTGCTGCGCGCCACCTCGAAGCCCACCACGGGCTTGCCGTTGAGCATGGCCAGCGCGCGCGGCTCGGCAATGGTGTCGGAGACCGTGGCCACCTGGTCGAGCCGCACATGGCGGCCGTCGGACAGCGCGAGCGTGAGGCCCGCAAGTTCCTGCGCCGACTGCACGGTGGCCAGCGTGCGCACGGGCTGCTCGCTGCCGCCCAGGTCGGTGCGGCCGCCGGCGCTTTCGGTCTGCACCAGACGCAGCTGGCGCGACACGTCGGCCGCCGACGCGTTGAGCGCCTGCAGCTTCACCGGGTCGAGCGACACGTTGACCTGGCGCTGCACACCGCCCACGCGGTTGACCGCGCCCACGCCGCGCACGGCCAGGAGCTTCTTGGCGACGGCATCGTCCACGAACCACGACAGCGCCTCGTCGTCCATGCGGGTGGAGGCCACGGTGAAGGCCAGCACCGGCTGCGCGGCCAGGTCCATCTTGGTCACGATGGGGTCGCGCACGTCGCCAGGCAGGTCACCGCGCACGCGGGCCACGGCAGAGCGCACATCATCGAGCGCCTCCTGCGTGGTCTTCTCCAGCCGGAACTCGGCCGTGATGGTGGCGCCACCGTCCTGCACCTTGGTGTAGATGTGCTTCAAGTCCTGCAGCGTGGCGATGCTGTTCTCGATCTTGCGCGCCACGTCGTTTTCGAGCTGCGCAGGCGAGGCGCCCGGCAGCGCCACGGTCACGGAGATCGTGGGCAGGTCGATGTCCGGAAAGTTCTGCACCTTCATGGCGTTGAACGACAGCAGGCCGCCGAACGTCAGCAGCACGAACAGCATCAGCGCCGGTATCGGGTTCTTGATGGACCAGGTGGATACATTCATGAAGAACGCTCCTTAATTGATAGCTGCTGGCGCTTGATCAGCAAGCGCCAGGTGCATTTTTGGCTTGAATTCCCGCGCCGAGGAGGTGCGCGCGGGCTGTGCAGGTGCCGCGGGCGAAGACGGCGCAGCCGCCGGGGCCGCCACGCGCACCAGGTCGCCGTCGTTCAGGAAACCCGCCCCGCGCACGGCCACCGACGCATTGGCCTCCAGGCCCGACACCACCTCGACCCGGTCCGCCACGCGGCGGCCGGTCTGTACCTTGCGCATCTGCACGCGCTGCTCGGCGCCCACCACGAACACGTAGGAGAACCCGTCGCGCACGACCAATGCCTCCTGCGGCACGGTGAGCGCATCGCTCTGCCCCAGCGCGAACTCGCCGCGCGCGAACATGCCCGCGCGGAAATCGCTGTTCGCCGGCAAATCGACGTACACCAGCGCATTGCGCGTCTGCGGGTCCACCGTGGGTGCGACCATGCGCACCGTGCCTTCGGCCGTGGCACCACTGGCTGCCGTCACGCTGACCTTGGCGCCCGGCGCGATGCGGCGCAGCTCGGTCGACGTGACCTCGGCACGCCACTCCAGCCGGCCCTTGCGCACCATGCGGAACAGCTCGGTGCCCGCGCTCACCACCGCACCCACGGTGGCGGTGCGGGCCGAGATCACGCCACTGTCGGGCGCCACCACCTGCGTGTACTTCAGACGCAGCTGCTGCGCGTTCAGCGTGGCCTTGGCGGCCTCCACCCGGGCCTGCGCCGTCTTCTCGGCGGTGGTGTATTGCTGGATCTGCTGCTGGCTCAGTGCACCCGTGGCCTGCAGCGAGCGGGCGCGGTCGGCATTGGCCGCCGCCTCGGCCGCATTGGCCTGGGCTTCGAGCAGGCTTGCGCGCATCTGGGCCACATCGGCCTGCACCGTTTCGGCCGAGAAGGTGGCCAGCACCTGGCCGGCCTTGACCACGTCACCCACGTTCACGCGCACATCGGTCAGCCGCAGGCCGTTGCTTTCGGCGCCGATGCTGGCCTCTTGCCAGGCGGCCACATTGCCGTTGGCGGCCAGGCGCAGCGGCACTGCCGTGCGCTGCGGCTGGGCCGTGCTCACGGTGAGCGCGGGGCGGGGCTGGTTGGCCTTGGGCTCATCGGCAGCGCGCGACGCGCCCGAGAAAACCAGGGCCCCGCCCGCGGCCAGCACACAGGCGGCGATCACGGCGAAGGCCGTGGGAGAAAACGTGAAACGTTGCGTTGGCGTTGTCATTTTTGTCTGTCCGTTCATCCAGTCGGTGTCAGGAAAAGGAGGCTGGCGATCGGCCGGCCTCCCCGTGGTTTCAGTCACTCAGCGCGCGGCGGTGGCCGCAGCAGTGGGTGGGGCTGCGGCGAGGGCTGTTTGCCCGTCCCACCCTCCGCCTGCGGCGCGGTACAGCGCGATCCAGGCCACCTGGCGTTCATGCTGCAGCGCGACCAGCGCGTTCTCGGCCGCGAGCGACGTGCGCCGCGCGTCCTCCAGCTCCACGAGGCTGGCCAGCCCGCCGCGCCAGCGCGCCTCGGTCGCATCGAACGAGGTGCGGTAGCCCGCCGCCGCCGTGCGTGCGCTGGTGTTGCGTTCGGCCGTGCTCTGCAGCCGCACCAGCGCCTGCTCCACCTCGCTCACGGCCTGGCGCACCTTGGCGCGGTACAGGGCCGCGGCCTCGTCGTAGCGAGCCTGCGCCGCATCGACCTGCGCGCCACGCCGGCCGCCGTCGAACAGCGGCACGCTCAGCGCCAGCGGGCCGATGGTCCAGGTGTTCAGGTCGGTGGTCACGCCGCCGGTGCGCACCCAGGCCGTGCCCACGGAGCCGCTGAGCGACAAACGCGGGTAACGCTGCGCCTGCGCGCTGCCCACCTCGGCGCTGGCCGCCGCCACTTCGCGCTCGGCGTTGTACACGTCGGGCCGCTGGGCCAGCACCTGCGCGGGCAGGGCCGCGATGCTGAACAACGTGTCGGGCGCCGCAGGCGCGGCGGTGGACAGGCGTGCGCGCAGCGCGGACTCTTCCCAGCCGGTCAGGGCCACCAGGGTCTTCACGTCCACATCGCACAGCATGCGCTGCTGCGATGCGCGGGCCTGGGCTTCGGCGGCGCTGGCGCGGGCCAGCGCTGCGGTGGCGGGGGCGGTGAAGCCCGCGCGCTCGCTCAGGTCGGACAGGCGCGAGGTCTCGCCGCGCGACTGCGCGTCGCGCTCGGCCACGCGCAACTGCTCCAGGCAGGTGCGCAGGCTGCTCGCCTGCAGCGCGACCTCGGCGGCCACGCTCACGCGGGCCTCGTGCCACAGCGCCTGGGCACCCGCCAGCCGCTGGTCGGCCGCAGCCTTGGTGGCGCGGTTAGCGCCAAACACGTCGATCTCCCAGCTCGCCTGCAGCCCGGCCTGCGCCGTGGTGGCAATGCCCGCGAGCTGTTCATTGAAGCCCCGGCTGGCATTGCCCTGGCCGTCGAGCGACGGCAGCAGCGCAGCGCGGCTGCTGACCTGCGTGGCCCGGGCCTGCGCGATGCGCGACTGGGCCTGCGCGACGCCCGGGCTGATGGCCTGTGCCGCGTCGATCAGCTCGACCAGCAGCGGGTCGCCCAGCTGCGTCCACCACTGCGCCAGGTCCCCAAGCGAGCCCTGGTGCGGCAACGGGGCCTGCCACGCCACAGGGGGCGGTGCGGGCACTTGCGCCGGCGGTGGCGAGATGGCACAGGCGCCCAGGGCCAGGGGCAGGCAGGCGGCCCATAAAAGTCGGGTCTTGCTGGTGGTCATGTGTTGGATGCCTTCTTGTGCGAAGTCCTCGGAGTCTGTGAAGTACCGCGGCGTGCAGGGCGCACCGGGGGTGCGTCGGCCTGCCGCCGTGCGATGTCGCCGCGCACCATGTCCAGGGCGTAGCCGGTCAGCCGCTCCACCCACTGCTCGACGGCCGCCTCCGTGGCCAGCTGCGGCGTGATGCCCTGCAAGGCGTCGCGCTGCGTCCACATCTGCATCACCAGGCCGGCCAGCGAAAAAGCGAGCCGGTGGATGTCGTCGTCCACCTCGGTCACGCCCATGTGGCGGCGCAGCACCTGCACCAGGGCCAGGTGGGGCGCGCGGCACTCGCGCTCGAACAGCTCGGGCCAGACGTGGGTCGGGTCCAGCAGCTCGCGGATGTGCAGGCGCACCGACTGGGTGACCAGATCGTCGTGCTTGAGCGGCTCCAGAAACCCTGCGAAGTAGCGGCTCAGGGCCTCGCCCAGGTCCAGCGCCGGGTCGGCAAACACCGGGATCAGGTCGCTGCCGCTGCCAAAGGGTTCGTAAAACGTGGCGGTGTACAGCTGCGCCTTGTCACCGAAGTGGTAGGCAATGGCCGCAACGTTGGTGCCGGCAGCCTCGGCAATGGCGCGCACCGAGGTCTGGGCAAAGCCCTTTTCAGAAAACAGCTGCAGGGCCGCGCGCAGCAGGCGCGCACGCGTGTCTTCGCCGTCGCTGCGGGCGGCGCGCTGGGCTGCAGGAATGACGTGGGCACCAAAACTCATGGCCCCGGATTAAACCACCAGAATTCAAACAGTTGTTTGAATTAATGAATTTTTCAGGCCGGCGGCGCCCCGGCAACTTGCAACCATTTGTCACCGCCCGCTGTCGCTGGGGCAACGCCGGGGTCGGCGGTCTACATCCCCAGGCCCGCGCCGAACACGGCCAGCCAGAGGGCGAACACGGCGTCGCGCTCGGCCTGCAGCGCGGGCGGCGCGACCTGCGTGGGTGCCTCGTCCAGGCGCGCCACATGCTGGACGCGGCGCAGTTCGCGGTACGCATCGGCCGCGGCCGTGCCCACGCCCGGTGGCAGCAGCCCCACCTGTTCGGCGTGCCGCAGCAGCGCGATATTGCCCACGTTGCCGCGCAGCTCGGGGTGCGCAGCCGACTGCGACAGCACCAGGTACTGCACCGCAAACTCGGCATCCACCATCCCACCGGGGCTGTGCTTGACGTCGAACCGCCCGTCCTTGGCAGGGTGGGCCGAGCGCACGCGCTCGCGCATCAGCACGATCTCGTCGCGCAGGGCCACCGGGTCGCGTTCGGAAGTGATGACGGCTTCGCGCACCGCGTCGAAGCGCTCGCGCAGCGCATCGCTGCCCATCACGAAGCGCGCGCGCGTCATGGCCTGGTGCTCCCAGGTCCAGGCGGTGTTGCTGCCGCGGCGCTGCTGGTAGTTGGCGTACGCCTCGAAGCTCGTGACCAGCAGGCCCGAGCTGCCGTTGGGGCGCAGCGCGGTGTCGATCTCGTACAAATCGCCTTCGCTGGTCTTCACAGTGAGCCAGTTGATGAGCTTGCGCACGAAGGCGGCATACACCTCGGGGGCGCGCTCGTCGTCGTCATCGAACACGAAGACGATGTCCAGGTCGCTGCCGTAGCCCAGCTCCTTGCCGCCCAGCTTGCCGTAGCCGATGATGCCGAACTGCGGGCTGTCGCGGTGGCGGTTCTTGACCCGGCTCCAGCACCAGTCGGCGGTGATGCGCAGCACGCTGTCGGCCAGCGCGGACAGGTCGTCCGCCACCTGCTCCACCGTGATGCGCCGCTCCACGTCGCGCGCGAGGGTGCGGAAGGTCTCGGCGTGCTGCGCGCGGCGCAGCAGGTTGAGCAGGGTCTCGTCGTCGTCTTCGCCGGTGGACTGCAGCGAGGCCAGGCGCACGGCCAGCTCGCGCTCGAAGTCTTCCACCACGAAGCGCTCGGACAGCAGCGCGTCGCCCGCCAGCTCGTCGATCACGCCGGGGTGCTGCAGCATGTAGCGGGCGGGCCACTTGGCGGCGCCCAGCAGGTGCAGCAGGTGCTCGTGCACCGAGGGGCGCTCCAGCAGCAGGGCGAGGTAGCTCTCGCGCCGCAGCAGTGGCTCCAGCCAGCCGACCAGGCGCACCGCCGCGTCTTCGTTCACCTTGCCTTCGGCCAGCCAGCGCGCGGTGCGCTGCACCAGGCGGAACAGGCGCGTGCGCGCTTCGTCGCGCAGGCCCTCGACCCGCGGGTGGTTGCGCCATTCGGCCACGCGCTCCCGAAAGCCGGGGGGCAGTTGTTCGAGCAGGCCTTCCAGTTCAGGCGGCGGTGGCGCAGCCGCCCGGGGGCCGCCGCAGCCGCCGCCGTTGCACTGCTTCTTGCCGCTACCGCCCAGCAGGGTGTCGAACTCCTGCGCCACCAGTTCGCGGTGCGCGTCGAGCTCGTGCAGGAAGGCGCAGCAGTCGGGGTAGCCCAGGGTGTAGGCGATCCAGGCCAGGTCGTCGTCGCGCGTGGGCAGCACGTGGGTCTGCTGGTCGTCCAGGTACTGGATGCGGTGCTCCACGCGGCGCAAAAAGACATAGGCGCGGGCGAGCGCATCGGCCGTCTCCTGCGGCATGAGGCCGGCCTGCGCGATGCGCGGCAGCGCGTCCAGCGTGGGGCGGCGGCGCAGCTCGGGGAACTGCCCGCCGCGCACCACCTGCAGCAGCTGCACGGTGAATTCGATCTCGCGGATGCCGCCGCGCGAGAGCTTGACGTCGTTGGCGCGCTCGGGGTGGCCGGCGCTGCGCTTGGCGGCGTGGTCGCGGATCTGGCGGTGCAGGGACCGCAGGGCGTCGAACACGCTGTAGTCGAGGTACCGGCGGAACACGAAGGGCAGCACCACGCCACGCAGCGCCTGGACCTCGGTGCCCCCGATGCAGTCGCGCGGAGCGACCACGCGGCTCTTGAGCCAGGCAAAGCGCTCCCATTCGCGGCCATGCAGTTGCAGGTATTCCTCCAGCGCCGGCAGCGAGACCGCCGACGGCCCCGAGTTGCCGTTGGGCCGCAGGGCCAGGTCCACGCGGAAAACGAAGCCATGCTCGGTGGTGTCGCCCACCAGGCTGTAGATGGACTTGACGGCCCGCGCGAAGTATTCGTGGTTGGAGATGCGGCCGCGGCCCTCGGGCGTGCCGGCGGTTTCGCCATCGTGTTCGTACACGTAGATGAGGTCGATGTCGCTCGACACATTGAGCTCGCGCGCGCCCAGCTTTCCCATGCCGATGATCCACAGCTGCACGGGCTGGCCCTCGGGCCCGCGCGGCGCGCCGTGGCGCTCATCGAGTTCCTGGCGGGCCTGATGGCAGGCGCGGTCGAGCGCCAGTTCGGCCAGCTCGGTCACCGCGCGGGTGACGTCGGCGAGCGAGGCCCCCTCATCGCAATCGAGCTGGATCAGCCGCTCCATGACCAGCTGGCGCACCACGCGCAGGGCGGTGCCGGTGTCCGCGCCGCGGGCGCGCAAGGCGTCGTAGGCCTGCTCCATCGTGGCCAGCACCGGCGGGCCAGGGGGCAGCAGGGGCAGGTCGTCGGCGTAGCGGCGGTGCAGGCGCTGGTAGAAGCGGGAATGGCTGGCCAGCGGCCCCTCGGGGCGGGCCAGGCAGCAAAGGTCAGCGGCGGGCGATGGCATGGCAGACATGGCCGGGGACCACATACATAAGGACACTCGTTGGTAAGGAACCCACGCCGGGGCCGCGGGTCATAATTCCTGCCACATTCAATTCCAACATGATTGCTCCCACCACGCACCCCACCCGCCTGCTGAAATTCGTGGCTGGTCTCGCACGGTGGTCACTGGGTTTGCTGCTGGCCTTCTGGCTGCTGGTGACCATCGCGTGGGGCGCACTTCATGGCTGGATTGTGCCGCGAATCGGCGAATTCCGCCCACAGCTGGAGGCGCATGCCGCACGGGCTCTGGGGGTTCCGGTCAAGATCGGCGCGATCTCCGCCAAGACCGAGGGGCTGATCCCGTCCATCGAACTGTCGGACCTGGCGTTGCTCGATGCCGCTGGCCGCACCGCACTGCGGCTGCCCCGGGTGGTGGTGGCGCTGTCGCCGCGGTCGCTGCTCAAGGGCGGTTTCGAGCAGCTCTATGTCGAACAACCCGAGCTCGATGTGCGGCGCGACACCCAGGGACGTATCCATGTGGCGGGCCTGGACTTTACGCAGGAGCAGGGCGACAGCAGCGCCGCGGCCGACTGGATCTTTTCGCAGGGCGAAGTGTTCATCCAGGGCGGCACGGTGCGCTGGACCGACGAGCAGCGCGGCGCCCCCGAGCTGGCTTTGGAGAAGGTGGACCTGGTGCTGCGCAACGGCAACTGGCACCACCACATGCGGCTGGATGCCACGCCACCCGCAGGCTGGGGCGACCGGTTCACGGTGGTGGGCCTGTTCCGCGCGCCACTGCTGAGCGCCCGCGACGGCAACTGGAAGCACTGGAACGGGCAGGTGTTCGCCCACTTCGCGCGGGTCGATGCGTCGCGGCTGCGCCACTATGCCGACGTGGGCGTCGAGGTGGCCCAGGGCCGCGGCGCGCTGCGCGCCTGGGCGGATGTGCAGCGCGGGCAGATCGTGGGCGGCACGGCCGACCTCGCGCTGGCCGACGTCAACGCCACCCTGGGCCCGCAGTTGCAGGCGCTGGTGCTGCCATCCATCCAGGGGCGGATGGGCGGGCGCCGGCTCAACGGCGGGTTCGAGTTTTCCACGCAGTCCCTGCAGTTTGAGACCGACGACGGCCTGGCCTGGCCCGGCGGCAACCTGCGGCTGGTCTACACCGATGCCACGGCCAAGGCACCGGCCCAGGGCGAATTCCGCGCGGACCGGCTGGACCTGGCGGCTCTGGCGCAGATCGCCAGCCGCCTGCCCCTGGGCGAGACGGCGCACACCGCGGTGCGCACCTACACGCCGCAAGGGCAGGTGGACGAGATCCAGGCCACCTGGAAGGGTCCACTCGAGAAGCTGCAGCAATACCAGGTGCGCGGACGCATCCGCGGCCTGGCCTTGGCGGGCGACACCAGCAGCGGCGCACCCACGCACCTGGGCCTGCGCGGCGCCACGGTGGACCTCGACATGACCCAGGGCGGCGGCAAGGCGGCGCTGACCATTGCCTCGGGCGCGCTCCTGCTGCCCGGGGTGTTCGAAGACCCGGTGCTGCCGCTGGACCGCCTGAGCGCCGACGTGCGCTGGCAGCTCGAAGGCAGCCGCATCGCGGTGCAGGCCAACGACGTGCAGTTTGCCAACGCCGACGCGCAGGGCGAGGCCCGCGCCACCTGGCACACCAGCGACGCGGCCAAGGTGTCGCACCAGTCGCGCTTTCCGGGCGTACTGGACCTGAGCGGCACGCTGCACCGCGCCGACGGCACGCGCGTACACCGCTACCTGCCGCTGTCCATCCCTCCCGACTCGCGCCACTATGTGCGCGACGCAGTGGTGGCGGGCAGTGCCAGCAACGTGCAGTTCCGCGTGAAGGGCGACCTGCACCACCTGCCCTTCAACGACCCCAAGCTGGGCGAGTTCCGCATTGCCGCCCGGGTGAAGGACGTGACGTACGCCTACGTTCCGCCCAGCCTGCAGCCCGCCGGCACCCTGCCCTGGCCAGCGCTGACCGACCTGTCGGGCGAGCTGATCTTCGAGCGCTCGTCCATGCAGGTGCGCAGCGCCACCGGCACGTTTGCCGGGCGACAGGGCCTGAAGCTGTCCAAGGTGGACGCCAAGATCCCCGACTTGGCCCACACCGTGGTCGCCGTGAGCGCCGATGCCCGCGGACCCTTGCCTGAAATGCTGGCGCTCATGGCCACCTCGCCGCTCGGCCGCATGACCGGCGGCGCGCTCGACCAGGCCAGCGGCACGGGCACTGCGGACCTGCAGCTGCGCCTGTCGCTGCCCATCAGCGACATCAACAAATCCAAGGTGCAAGGCAGCGTCACGCTGGCGGGCAACGACGTGCGCATCACGCCCGACACCCCCACGCTGAGCCGTGCGCGCGGCGCGGTGCAGTTCACGGAAACGGGCTTTTCATTGCAGGGCGTGCAGGCGATGGCGCTGGGCGGCAACGTCAAGCTCGAAGGCGGCATGCGGGCGCTGCCGCCCAACGCACCCGCCACCGAGTCCGCCGTGCAGTTGCGTGCGCAGGGCACGGCCACGGCCGAAGGCCTGCAGCAGGCGCCGCAGCTCGGCCTGCTGTCGCAACTGGCGCGGCGCGCCACGGGCAGCGCGCCATATGCGATGGCGCTGTCGTTTCGCCGCGGCGTGCCCGAGGTGCAGGTGACGACCAGCCTGCAGGGCCTGGCGCTGGCGCTGCCGCCGCCCCTGGGCAAGGCGGCAGACGCGAGCCTGCCCCTGCGGTTTGAAACCCAGGTGATGCGCGAGTCGCTGGTGGGCCTGACGCAGGGCAGCCACGGCCATGGCACCAACGGCAGCAGCAATGGGAGTGGCAGCACCAACACCGGCACCAACGCCAACGCCAACGGTGTGGACGCCCCGCCGCTGCGCGACCAGATCACCGTGGACCTGGGCGCGGTGGGCTCGGCCATGTATGTGCGCGACATCAGTGGCCCCCAGCCCCGGGTGCTGCGCGGCACCATCGGGGTGGGCCTGTCGGGCGGCGAATCGGCCCCCATGCCGGCGCAGGGCGTGGCCGCCAACATCAACCAGGGCAAGCTCGATGTGGACGCCTGGGAGGATGTGCTGACACAGGCCACCTCGGGCCCCTCCAACACATCCCCCACCGCCGGCACTGCCGGCACCGACACAGCAAGCCGTTCGGCCACCGCAGCAACCGCCGCGGCCCCCAGCGCCCAGACCGCCACGCAGGACTACATGCCCACCACGCTCGCCCTGCGCGCGCGCGAAATCACGCTGCAGGGCCGCACGCTGCACAACATCGTGGCCGGGGCTTTGCGCGACGGCACCACCTGGCGCGCCAACCTGGATGCCACCGAACTCAACGGCTACCTGGAGTACCGCCAGCCCGGCTCCGCCGACCACCCCAACGGCCGCCTGTTCGCGCGGCTGTCGCGGGTGAACATGCCGCAAAGCGACGTGAACCAGGTGGAGTCGCTGCTGGACGAGCAGCCTGGCGCCCTGCCGGCGCTCGACATCGTGGTGGACGACTTCGACCTGCGCGGCAAGCGGCTCGGGCGGGTGGAGATCGAGGCGCAGAACCGCGGCGGCGATGGTTCGCAGCGCGAATGGCGCCTGTCCAAGTTCAACATCACCGCGCCCGAGGCCGTCCTGACCGCCAGCGGCAACTGGGCGGTGCTCAACGCGGCGGGCTCGGGCCCGCGCGAGGCCGATCGGCGCACGGTGCTCAACTTCCGGCTGGACATCCGCGACTCGGGCGACCTGCTGACCCGCATGAGCATGCCCGGCGTGATCCGGCGCGGCAAGGGGCGGCTGGAGGGCCAGGTCGCCTGGGTGGGCGCGCCTTTCAGCCCCGACTACCGCTCCATGACCGGCCTGATCAACGTGAACATCGAAACCGGCCAGTTCCTCAAGGCCGACCCGGGGCTGGCCAAGCTGCTGAGCGTGCTGAGCCTGCAGTCGCTGCCGCGGCGCCTGACGCTCGACTTCCGCGATGTGTTCAGCGAGGGCTTCGCGTTCGACTTCGTGCGCGGCGACGTGCGCATCGAGCAGGGCGTGGCCACCACCAACAACCTGCAGATGAAGGGCGTGAACGCCGCCGTGCTGATGGAAGGCAGCGCCAACATCGACCACGAGACGCAGGACCTGCGCGTGGTGGTGGTGCCCGAGATCAACGCCATGACAGCGTCGCTGGTGGCCACCGCCATCAACCCGGTGATCGGCCTCGGAAGCTTCCTCGCGCAGGTGTTCCTGCGCGGGCCGCTCATCGAGGCCGCCACGCAGGAGTTCCGCATCGACGGCACCTGGTCCGACCCGCGCGTGGTGCGCGTGCCGCGCCGCGCGCGCGATGCCTTGCCCGGTGCTGAGGCCCCGCCGCGCAGCAGCCCCCCGGCAAAACCAGGAGAAGTGTCATGATGCAAGTTGCAGCGATTCAGATGGTGTCCGGCACCCGGCTCGAGGACAACCTGGCCGCCGCGCGCGCCCTGCTGGAGCAGGCGGCGCACGGCGGTGCCGAGCTGGCCGTGCTGCCCGAATACTTCTGCGTGATGGGCCACAAGGACACCGACAAGCTGGCCCTGGGCGAAGCCGCCGGTGAAGGCCTGATCCAGCGGTTCCTGGCCACCGCGGCGCGCGAGCTGAAGCTGTGGGTGGTGGGCGGCACGCTGCCCCTGCAGACGGCCACGCCTGAGCGCGTGCGCAACACCACGCTGGTGTTCGACCCCAGCGGCGCCTGTGTAGCGCGCTACGACAAGATCCACCTTTTCTATTTCGACAACGGACGCGAGCAGTACCACGAAGGCCGCGTGATCGAAGCGGGCGACAGGCCCGTGCAGTTCGACCTGCCATCGCGCGGCGGCCACACCTGGCGCGTGGGGCTGTCGGTGTGCTACGACCTGCGGTTTCCGGAGCTGTACCGCGCGCATGCCAGCGCCGGGGCCGACCTGCTGCTGGTGCCCAGCGCCTTCACCCACACCACGGGCCAGGCGCACTGGGAGGTGCTGCTGCGCGCCCGCGCGGTGGAGAACCTGGCTTATGTGCTGGCCCCCGCGCAGGGCGGCGTGCACGAGAACGGACGCCACACCTGGGGCCACACCATGCTGGTGGACCCCTGGGGCGTGGTGCTGGCCGAACAGGACCAGGGCGCGGGCGTGGTGCAGGGCACGCTGGACCCTGAGCGCCTGCGCAGCGTGCGGCTGCAGCTGCCCTCCCTGTCGCACCGCGTCCTGTGAAGCTGGGGCCACGCACCCTGTTGCGGCGCTGGCGGGGCGCCTGGCGGCGCTGGTCGCTGTGGACGCTGCTGGTGCTGCTGGTGATCTCCATGCTGGCCACCATGGTGTGGCTGGCGGGGCGCTATGAGGCCAGCCAGGTGCAGAGCCGGCTGGAGCGCGACACGGCCGACGCGGTGTCGGACATCCGCGTGGCGCTCACGCGCAACCTGCAGAGCCTGCAGGCCCTGCACGCGGGCGAACCAGGCCAGCTGGCCTGGGAGGTGGATGCGGCCGAGCTGCTGCGCAGCCGGCGCGAGCTGGTGCGCATCGAATGGCGCGACGCCAACCTGCGGATGCGCACCCATGCGCAGTCGCCCTACCGGCCCGTGGCCTGGGATGCGCGCATCCGCGAAGGCCACCAGTCCGACGCTGCCATCGCCTGCACCAACGCGCGCCGCCTGAGCAGCCCTTCGTACTCCAGCAGCTACTTCCAGCCCCACGGCGACGGCCTGGGTTCGGAAATGATGGAGCTGTGCCTGCCGCTGACCGGCGGGGGCAGGCACACCGGCTTTCTGGTGGCCACGTATTCGCTGCAGGACGTGCTGGTGAACCTGGTGGCGCACAACCTCACGCGCAGCCAGGAGGCATCGTTCACCGAGGCCGACGGCACGCGCCTGGCGGTGCTGGGTGCGGCGCGCAGGGGCTCGCGCATGTTCACCGCACAGCACCTGCTGGACCTGCCCGGCACCACGCTCGTTCTGCGCATGGACACCTGGCACAGCGCGCCCAGCCTGTTCCCCAACGTGCTCACCGCGCTGGTCACGGCCATGTCCATCGCGCTGGTCACGGTGATGGTGGTGCTGGTGCGCGACAACCGCCGCCGGCTGCGCGCCGAGCGCGACCTGGCCGATGCGCTGGCGTTTCGCAAGGCGATGGAAGACTCGCTCGTCACCGGTCTGCGCGCGCGCGACCTGGAAGGCCGCATCACTTATGTGAACCCCGCGTTCTGCGCCATGGTGGGTTTCAGCGCGCAGGAGCTGCTGGGCCAGAGCGCGTCCGCCCCCTACTGGCCGCCCGAGCTGGTGGACGAGTACCGCCAGCGCCAGGCCATCCGCCTGTCCGGCCAGCACATACCGCCGCGCGAGGGGTTCGAGTCGGTCTTCATGCGCAAGGACGGCACGCGCTTCCCGGTGCTCATCATCGAGGCGCCGCTCATCAACGCCCAGGGCCAGCACACCGGCTGGATGAGCGCGTTCCTCGATATCAGCGAGCAACGGCGGGTGGAAGAGCTCTCGCGCGCATCGCAGGAGCGCCTGCAGGCCACGGCCCGCCTGGCCACCGTGGGCGAGATGGCCTCGCTGCTCAGCCACGAGCTCAACCAGCCGCTGGCCGCCATATCGAGCTATGCGACGGGGTCGATGAACCTGCTGGAAGCGCCCGCCGGGGCCGGCAGCACGCCAGCGCCTGAAAGCCTGCAGGACGTGCGCATGGCCATGCAGCAGATCGCCCGCCAGGCCGAGCGGGCCGGCAAGGTGATCAAGAGCGTGCACGACTTCGTGCGCCGCCGCGACCAGGCGCGCGAGGCCGTGTCGGCCCAGCAGCTGATCGACGCCATCCTGCCGCTGGCCATCTTGCAAGCCCGCAAGCTGGCCGTGCGCGTGAACACCACGGTGGAGCCCGGCCTGCCGCCCGTGCTATGCGACCGCACCATGGTCGAGCAGGTGCTGCTCAACCTGGCGCGCAACGCCATGCAGGCCATGGACGACCCCGAGATCCGCCACCGCGTGCTCGACATCCGCGTGCGTCGTGCGGCCTCCAACCAGCACAGCGGCTGGATCGAATTCGCCGTGACCGACGTGGGCACCGGCATCCCGCCCGACGTCGCGACCCGCCTGTTCACGCCGTTCTTCACGACCCGGCCCGAAGGCATGGGCCTGGGCCTGTCGCTGTGCCGCACGGTCATCGAGCAACACGGCGGTTTTCTCGGCTTTGCCCCCCATGAGCCGCGTGGTACGGTATTCACTTTCACGCTCCCCGTCTCCCAACCCGCGCCCCCACCCTGATGGAACCCATCACCAACGCCACCGTGTACATCGTGGACGACGACGCCAGCGTGCGCGAGGCCCTGGCCTGGCTGCTGCGCTCGCGCAGGCTGCCCAGCGAGTCGTTCGACAGTGCCGAAGCCTTCGACGCGATGCTCAAGACCCGCCCGGTGCAGCGCCAGCCCTGCTGTCTGCTGCTGGACGTGCGCATGCCCGGCATGAGCGGGCTGGCGCTGTTCGACCTGCTGGCAGTGCGGGGCGACCTGGCGACCATGCCGGTGATCTTCCTCACCGGCCATGCCGACGTGCCCACGGCGGTGGACACCGTCAAGCGCGGTGCATTCGACTTTTGCGAAAAGCCGTTTTCCGACAACGCGCTGGTCGACCGCATCGAGCAGGCCCTTGCCCAGTCGGCCGCACGTCTGACCCAGCTGCGCGAGCGCAGCGACCTGCAGGTGCGGCTCGCCGACCTGACCGAGCGGGAACGCGATGTGATGGACCTCGTGGTCGCGGGCCTGCCGAACAAGCTGATCGCCGATCAGCTCGACATCAGCGTGCGCACGGTGGAAGTCCACCGCTCGCGCGTGTTCGACAAGATGCAGGTGAAGTCAGCGGTCGAGCTGGCCAACCTGCTGCGCGCAGGTCAATGAAGCCGCCGGCCCTGCACTGAGCTGCTGCGGCGTGCGCAACCCCAGGCTGGTAAGCCTGGGTCGTTGCGCCTGGGGCTGTCAGCCCCGGGGATCAACCGCGGGGGCGTTCGCCCACGAAGATCTCGACGCGCCGGTTGCGGGCCCGGCCGTCGGCCGACTCGTTGGTGGCGATGGGGTAACGCTCGCCCATGCCATCGATGGCGATGCGGCGGCCGTCCACGCCCCGCGCAGCCAGGTAGCTGCGTGTGCTGGCCGCGCGGTCCACCGACAAGGGGTTGTTGATGGCATCGCTGCCGGTGTTGTCCGTGTGGCCCACGATGCGCACGTCCGTATTGGGGTTGTTGCGCAGCCCGGCGGCGAACTGGTCGAGCACCGGTGCGAAGTTGGGCTGAATGTCCGAGCGGCCCACGGCGAACGAAATATCGCTCGGGATGTTGAGCATGAGCTGGTTGTCGGCGGTCTGGGTCACGGCAATGCCGGTGCCCTGGGTCGCACGCTCCATCTCGCGCTTTTGGCGCTCCATGTTCTGCGACCAGATGTAGGTGCCCAGTGCGCCCACGCCGGCACCCACCACGGCACCGGTGCCAGCGCTGCCGCCGGTGGCCGAGCCGATCACGGCACCCGCCAGAGCCCCCACGCCTGCGCCCGTAGCGGTGCGGCGTTGGGTATCGTCCATGTTGGCGCAGCCGGTGGCCAGGATGACGACGGCGGCGGTGGCGCCCCAAAGAATGTTTCTGCGCATGTGTGTGCTCCTTGAATGATCAACGGGAGCTGGGCGCTGCGGGAGTTCCGGTCGCGGGCTGCAGCCTGTTTTTGGCGGCAAGCCTCGGTAGCGCCCAGCTGATCCGCCATCTTGGAGTGGCGCGCGGAGGCACACCATCGGCACAGGGGCCCCTTGGTTGTAGGACTGCGTCGCCTGCCTCCCCGCAGGGGTCAGCGCAGAGCGTTAGGAAGAACCGGGCGGCGGCGCAGGCGGCTTGGGGCCGGGCGCCTCACTCGGTGCAGGTGCAGGTGCAGACGTGTCCTGACCCGGTGGCTTGAGCTCGCCCCCCTTGCGCCCCGAAAACATGGTCCACCAGACAATTGCCCCCAGCAGCACCAGCGCAAGCAGCGCTTCAAGCAAAATCAGCCCCATGACATTGACACTCCTGCGCCTTGTATCGACGGCGCTGATTGTAGGAACGCTGGTGGCCTGCTCCAGCCCTCCGCCCGCAAGCCCCTCCCGCACCCCGGCCATCCCGGCGCCCTTTCCGTCCTTGCCGCCCGGCGCGGTGGTGCTGCCGGGCGACAACGGCCCGCTGCCCCCGCCCATGGCCCAGCCCAAGAGCCGCTGGGTGCCCGTGCGCTGGGCCGAGCTGCCGGGCTTTACCGACGACGCGCTGCACGAGGCCTGGAACGCCTGGATCAAGAGCTGCGAGCGGCCCGCGCCGCCCTTCACCGCGCTGTGCAGCGACGTGCGCCAGTTGAGCATCGCCACCGCCGAAGAGCAGCGCGCGTGGCTCATCGCGCGGCTGCAGCCCTACCGGGTGGAGGCCGCGGATGGCAATGCCGACGGCCTGCTCACCGCCTACTACGAACCGATGATGGACGGCACCCGCCAGCCCGGCAACGGCTTCAACGTGCCCATCTACCGCACGCCCGCCGGGTTGGCCGCGCGCAAGCCTTGGTACACGCGCCAGCAGATCGAGTCGATGCCCGAAGCGCAGGCCGCGTTGGCCGGCCGGGCCATCGCCTGGCTGCGCGACCCGGTGGAATCGATGGTGCTGCACATCCAGGGCTCGGGCCGCTTGCGCATCACCGAGGCCGACGGCTCGGTCTCGCTGGTGCGCGTGGCCTATGCGGGCACCAACGACCAGCCCTACCAAAGCATCGGCCGCTGGCTGCTGGACCAGGGCTACACGCGCGACGCGACCTGGCCCGGCATCCGCGCCTGGCTGGCGGCCAACCCGCAGCGCACCAACGAGCTGATGTGGACCAACCCGCGCTATGTGTTCTTCCGCGAGGAGCCCTTGAACCCGCTGGACGCGGGCTTCGGCCCGCGCGGCGCGCAGGGCGTGCCGCTCACGCCCGGCCGCTCCATCGCCGTGGACCGCCAGAGCATCCCGTACGGCACGCCGGTGTGGCTGGCCTCCAGCGGCCCCCAGGTGCAGCTCAACCGCATGGTGATGGCGCAGGACACCGGCAGCGCGATCCTGGGCGCGGTGCGGGCCGACTTCTTCACGGGCTGGGGCCCGGAGGCCGGAGACATTGCCGGGCGCCTGAAGCAGAACCTGCGGCTGTGGGCACTGTGGCCCAAATAATGGTCAAAAATGCCTCTATCGCTTGTCTGACAAGCGTCAGCAGCTATTGAAACAGGAGCATCCGTGCGCGTGACCCTGCCCCAGCTGTGCACCGTGCTGCTCGCCCAGTCCATCGAGCAGGTGGATGCCGGGCGCACCCTGGTCAGCCAGGCCGACTGGGACGAGGCCACGCGCACGGCCGTGGCTGCCGCTCGCCAGCGCGGCGCGCAGCGCGTGGGTGCGGGCGACGTGGTGCTGGAGCGTGCCGACACCGTCGCCCGGCGCGCCAGCGGCCGGGATGCCGTCATCGCCGCCCTGCACGAGCCCGGTGCCGCCGGGCGCTGGCTGGCACGCGGCCTGCCGCTGCTGGCCCTGGTGATGGGCCTGGCCATCGACCGCATCGCCAACGCCCACCGGGTGGACCTGCTGTCGCCACCGCTGCTGATCGTGCTGGCCTGGAACCTGTGCGTGTACCTGCTGATGGGCTGGCGTGCCTGGCGCCCGCCCGCCACGGGGCTGCCGCTGCTGCAGGGCCTGGGGCAGCTCACCCGCCGCCTGGGCTCGGGCCGGGGGCGCGGGCTGGCAGCGCGCATCGCGGCGGACTTCCATGCGCGGTGGTGGGCCCACACGGCCGACCTGCAGGTGCAGCGCGCCGCCCGCGTGCTGCACCTGTGCGCGGCAGCCTGGGGCGCGGGCATTGCGCTGTCGCTGCTGCTGCGCGGGCTGGTGGTGCGCTACCAGTTCGGTTGGGAGAGCACTTTTCTCGACGCCACGCAGGTGCATGCCATCGTGTCGGTGCTGTTCTGGCCGCTGGCTGTGCTGTTCGGCACGGCTCCCTTCACGCTGCAGGAGATCGCGGCCACGCAGAACTTTGCCGGCGAGGGCGCGGGCGGCAGCCGCTGGGTGTGGATGTACGTGGGCCTGCTGGCCCTGGTGGTGGTGCTGCCGCGCCTGGCGCTGGCGGCCTGGGCGCGCTGGCGCGAGGCCCGCTGGCAAGCCCGCATCGACCCGGGCGACGCCGCATTCGACGCGCTGCGCGCCGCCCTGCCGGGCGACCTGCTGATCGGCCTGCACGGGCCCTTGGCCGAGGTGCTGCAAACCGCCGCGGTGCAGACCCCGCAGGGCGACCGCCTGCAGTTCGGCGATGCCCGCCAGCCGGTGGACGCGGTGCTGGCGTGGACCACCGACGCCCCACCGCCCGCCTGGCAGGGCGCGCCCCTGCTGGCAATGCGGTGGGAAGCCTTTGGCGCCAGCTGGGTGCTGGAGCCCGCACTCTTTGACCGGCTGGCCGCCGCGCTGCCCGCGCAGCAACACGCCCTAGGCCGCCTGCGTGCGGCCTGGGTGGAGCGCAACGAGCTGCGCTTTCGCCAATCGCTGCAAGCCCTGGCCCGGCACCTGCGCGAGGTTGCGCAACCCGCACCAGGCGGTGAGACGGGCGACGCCACCGCCCAGTCCGCGCTCTACGCCCAGCAGGTGCAAACGCTGGACGCCGCGCTGCGCACGCTACACGGCCAGCCGCCTGCGCCCAGCCTGCACGAATCCAACGCCCCGCACGGCCAAGCGCTGCTGCCCGCCATGCGCCGCACCAGCAACACCGCCCTGGCCGTAGGCACATCCGCCGGCGCCGCAGCGGGCGCGGCGGCAGGCGCCAAGGCCGGTGCGCTGATCGACATCGGCACCGGCGGCCTGACGCTGGGTGCGGGCACCGCCCTGGGCGCGCTGCTGGGGGGCACCACCGCCTGGGTGCTGCGGTCCCTGCAGAAGAAGGACGATGGGGACGCGCTGCTGCGCCACGCGGTGGAGGCGGCCTGCACGCACTACCTCGTCATCGCGCACCTGGAGCGGGTGCCGCCGGCCGATGCCGCCCGGCTGGCCGAGCGCTGGCGCGCCGAGGTCACCGGCACGGTGGCCGCGCACAGCGATGCATTGGCTGCAGCGCTGCGACGCACGGGGCCGGGGGATGACGCGATGCAAGCGGTGCAGGCGCTGCTGCACACCATGCTGACCGGGATACTGCGGCGCAGCTTTGCAGCCGGAGGTGACAGTACTGCGGCCACGGTGGTGCCGGGCAACACGGCCTGAAATTCAAGCCTTTTTGGCTGCTACCGCTGGGTAGGCAAGCGCTACCAGCTATTAATTCAGTAGCAAACGGAAACCATCCCTCACGGGCATGGAGTTCTGGCGGCCTCTGTCTCCACGCGCGGTGCCGCCACGGCCGGCGGCTCGGGCGGCTTGGCGGGCGGCACGCTCACGGTGCGCAGCTGGTCGCCGTCGATGCGGTATTCGTACTCGCGGGTGGAGCCGATCATGTCCGTCTTGAAGGTGCTGCTGGCCATGGTGGCCGCGTACACCTGGGGCCGCACGACCTGGTAGCGGTACACGGTGGTGGAGCTGCCGGTGGAGGTCTTGCAGGTGGACTCCAACAGGGTCTGCTTGAACTGCAGGGTGCAGCGGCCCGAGGTGTCCTCGGCTTGGGTGCCGTCCTGCACGTACAGAACGATCTTGGTGGCGCGCCAGCAGCCGAGCAGGCCGGCGGCGCTGGGGGCGCTCTCCGAACTTGCGGCACTTGCAGCACTTGCAGCGGTCGCGGCTTGGGGCGTTTCGGTGGCCTGTGCGCACGATGCGGCAACGACCAGACACAGCAGCAGGCTGGGCGTGAAGCGCTTCATGCGGCGCTCCCCGGGGTCGAGGCATTGGCGCTGAGCGCCAAATACGCACCCATGTCGTCCACCGCACTGCGCTCCAGCACGCCCACCGACACCTCCACGCCCGCGGCCTTCAGGATCTCGATCCCAGCGCCGGCATTGCGCGGGTCGGGGTCGAGCATGGCCACCACCACCCGCTGAATGCCGCGCGCCACCAGCGCCTTCGCGCACGACGGCGTGCGGCCATGGAACGAGCACGGCTCCAGCGTGACGTAGGCGGTCACGCCGGCCAGATCGCCGGGCGACTGGGCCAGCGCCATGGCCTCGGCGTGGTGCTGGCCGGGCGGCTGGGTGAACCCGCTCGCCATCACCGCTCCGTCCTTCACGAACACGCAGCCCACGGGCGGGTTGGGCAGGCAGGCTGGCAGGGCTTTGCGGCCCTCGGCCAGGGCAAGGCGCATGAAATCTTCGTCGGATGCGGACATGGTCGAAAGCGTTGGACAAGGAAGGCGGGCCCGCATGCCGGGGCCGCGCCGCTCAGGGTAGGTATTGTGAGTCAGCCGCGGTTCGGGCCTTGCCGAGCCGTCACGACTCGACCGCCCAGCGCGTCACCCGCGGCGGCGCGTCGCCCACATGGAACGCGAGCTTGCGGTCGCGCAGCGCCACGTCGGACGCCGTCACGCGGTCGAAGCGCCGCAGGTGTTCCGTCCACGACTCGTCCTCGATGCGCTCCACATAGCGCGCGGGCTGGCTGATGTCGTGCAGCAGCTGCCAGGCCAGCGCGCCCTGGCGCAGGCGGCTGCGGCGGCTCTCTTGCATCACCGCGCGGAATTCGGCGGCACGCGTGGGGTCGATGAAATACTCGATGGTGACCACCACGTGGCCGGTGCCGGGCGGCGCGTCGGCCACGGGCGCCTTGAAGGCGCGGGAGGGGCTCAGGTCCTCCTCCATGCTGCGGTCGGCCACCAGGCGCTGCACCAGCAGCATGGCCACCACGCCGGTGCCCGCGGCGATGCCCAGGCTCACGTGCACGTCGCTGAGGGTGGCCACCTGGCCCCACACCGCGGCGCCCAGCGCGGTGGCGCCCATGATGGCCATCTGGTAGATCGACATGCCGCGTGCGCGCACCCAGTTGGGCAGTGCGAGCTGGGCCGATACGCTCAACGAATTGGCCGTGGTGATCCACGCCATGCCGGCCACGAACATCGCGGGCACGGCCACATACACGTTGGGCGCCACGGCCATCACGCCCGTGGCCGCGGCCTGCAGGGCCGTGCCGCGGATCACCAGCACATCGCGCGCCATGGCCTGGCGCAGGCGCGGCAAGAACATCGCGGCGGTGATGGCCCCCGCACCCATGCTGGCCAGCAGCAGCGTGAAGGTGCCTGCACCGCCGCCCTCCAGGCCGCGCGCCAGCAGCGGCAGCAGGGCCAGCAGCGCGGTGGCGTGCAAGAAGAAGATGGAGATGCGCCACAGCACGGCGCGCATGCGCGGCGACTGCCGCACGAACTGCAGGCCCACGCGCATGGCGCTGGGCAGCCTTTCGCGGCCCAGCGGACTGGGCACGTGGGTGCGCTTCCAGCGCATGATGACCAGGCCCGAGATGATCGACAGCACGGCATTGAGCACGAACACCCAGGCGCTGCCCGCACTGGCGATGATGGCGCCGGCCAGCAGCGGGCCGATGATGCGCGACGCGTTCATCGCCACGCCGTTGAGGGCCAGCGCGGCCGGCAGCTGCGGGCGGCTGACCAGCTCGGGCACGATGGCCGCGAACACCGGCCAGCGCATGGCCAGGCCGATGCCGTTGGCAAAGGTGAGCATCAGCAGCAGCGGCGCCGTCATGCCGCCGGCCATGACGAACACGCACAGCACCAGCGCCACGGCGGCCACCCAGAACTGCGTGGCGATGAAGTAGCGCCTCCGGTCCAGGATGTCGGCCAGCGCACCGCTGGGCAGGCCCAGCAAAAAGACGGGCAGGGTGGAGGCCGACTGCACCAGGGCCACGAGGATGGGCGAGCTGGTGAGCGTGGTCATGAGCCAGGCGGCTGCCACGTCGTTCATCCACATGCAGGTGTTGGCCGCCACCCAGGTGAGCCACAGCATGCGGAACACCGGCACCGACAGCGGCGCCAGGGGCGACAGCGAGGCCGCCTGGCTCAGCTGCGCGGCGGCGCTCTGGTCGAGCTGGGCGGCAACGGATTCTTCGGTGCCCTGCGCGGTCGCGGCGTGGTCTGCGGCGGCCGCGTCGTCGGTCGGCCCGCGCGCTGCGGCATCGGCAGCGGGGGTCAGGTCAGGAGCGGGGGTGGGCGCAGTACTGCGCGTGCTTTCGTGGGACGGCAAAGGTGGCATGTCCTGCCATTGTGCGACGGTTGGCGCGGCCATGGTGCGTGCGGCGCCGAATAGCCACCTTGGCAGAGCGCCGCACGGTCACCACACGGCACGGTCACACCGCATCGCGCGGCGAATCCGGCGCACTGCTCGCGGGCTCCATCGCCGGTTGGCTCGCCGGTTTTGTCTGCCGCATCAGCAGCCAGGCCATGAGCCCCAGCGCGCCGACGCCGGCCAGCAGCACACCCCAGAGCACCCAGCTGCGCGTGGGCAGGCCGTCGCTGGCTGTGGCAGCCGCCACCAAAGGGCCGTCCGCGGGCTTGCCGCCGGTGATGTCGGCGCGGGCCACATCGGCCATCGCCAGGGGCAGGGTGTTCTCCTGCTGGGGCTGGTAGCCCGGTACCAGGCTCGCCAGGGGCAGGAACGCGCTCGCTGCCGCACTGGCGCCGGGTAGGCCAGCCGCCAGGGTGAACGGCCCCTGCCCGCTGGCCAGGAAGACCAGTTGCGCTGGCTCGAACTGCAGCGCGATGTCGGGCGCGGCGGCAAAGCCGGCCGATTTGGCGTCGGCCTCGATCTTGACGTCACGCACCGAGGCGCCGCCCAGTTCGACCGGTGTGTTGGTCTGCTCCTTGCCGCCCGTGGACATGCGGTAGACCGTGGCGCTGGCCAGGTGCGCCCAGGGCCGTTCGCGGTCGTTGCGGCCCAGCACGCGCACCGGCACCAGCACGTTGCTGCCCTGCAGCGTGATCTTGAGCGCAGCGACCGGTGTGGCGAACGGCAGGGCGAACACCAGCTCGCGCGGGTTGTTGCCCAGCGGCGGCACGGCCATGCTGGCGCTGACGCGCTCGCGCGGGCCCGCGCCGCGCGAGGTGACCAGCGTCGCACCGCGGAATGTCACCGCGGCATCGCCCCAGGTCACGCGCAGGTAGTGGTCCTTGAGGTCGGCCCGTTGCAGGTCGATGTGCTCGCTGCCCAGGCGGCCCGGTGCCGCTGGGGATGGGGTTGTGCCCGCCGCGTCGGCGCGGTACAGCACCGTCTCGGCCAGCGGCCGCCAGTTCTTCAGGTCCCGGCTGGCCTGCACCGTGAAGGTCACCGGTTGGCCGGCGGGCAGATCGGCGTCCAGCGCCATGCGCGCCACGGGCAGTGGGATGCTGCGTGCGTCCAGCAGCGCGCCGCGCACGGATTGCGCACCGCCAGGGGCAGCCGTGCCCGCCGTGTCGATCTGCACCACGCGCCGGCCCTGCTGCTCCTCGATGCGCAGCGACAGGCCTTCCAGCCCGGCCTGCCCTGGTGTGCCGGGCCCGCCCAGGATGGGATAGGCCGGCAGCACCACCGATTCCTCCGGCGCACTGGCGGCCGCCACGCCGGCCAGCGCCATGGGCACCGGCTGACCTGCGCCGTTGAAGAGGCGCACGTCGGCATAGCCTGGGCTCTGCAGGCGCACCAGCACCTCGGCGGGCAGCATGACGCGCTGCAGCGGCGCATCGGCCGCCAGCGTGACAGGGATGCGGATGGCGTAGGCGGCCGGGCTGTTGGCATCGGCCGCCGCCTGGGTCGCGCCCGCGGCCAGGCACAGGGCGGCAGCGGCCAGCCAGGCGGCTACGGGCCGCGGCAGGTGGTGACGGGGAGACTTCATGACAGTGATTCCTCTTGCGCCGGGGCCACAGGCGCCGCAGGCGCGACCGGGGGGACCGGCGCGACCGGCGGAGCATCGGGCGCCGCACGGGGCGCGGCCTTGGGCGGCAGCGGCGCGAAGTAGCCCACCACCAGCATCAGCACACCCACCGCGATGAAGGCAATGATGCGTTCGGCACCACCGGCGTTGGACAGGTCGATCAGCAGCAGCTTGACCACCACCAGCCCCAGCAGGCCTGCGCCCACCAGCCACAGCGGCCGCTGCACGCGGCGGTGCGCCAGCACCATCATGCTGAGCGC
The DNA here is from genome assembly GCF_964253015.1 of Acidovorax sp. LjRoot194. Taxonomy (NCBI): domain Bacteria; kingdom Pseudomonadati; phylum Pseudomonadota; class Betaproteobacteria; order Burkholderiales; family Comamonadaceae; genus Acidovorax; species Acidovorax sp. LjRoot194. The sequence continues at coordinate 5,647,438 of NZ_CAXUQB020000001.1, forward strand.
CAGCAGCGTCCACAGGATGGCGTAGCCGGTCTGCACGACGAAGCTGTCGAACAGCGCCGAGGCATCCCAGCGCACGCCGAAGAAGTGGTGGGCCACGCGCAGCCACACCGTGTTGATCGCGATGAACACCAGCAGCGCCAGCGCCACCAGCGCATGGCGGCCGACGACCCAGCCCGCGTGGGCAGGCTGCGGCTGCGCCGACACCAACACCCGCCGCCAGAACACCAGGCCGCCCAGCGCGAGCGCCAGGGTCAGGTCCGTGGGGTTGAGCAGCGGGATGTAGGGCAGTGGCGCGGTGTGGCCCGACGAATGCACCGCGGCCAGCAGCGAGCCCCAGAACACCAGCACCGCCAGCGGCAGCGCTGCCAGCCAGTAGTAGGCCTCGGCATGCGGGTTCAGCGGCCAGGGCAGCGCTGCGCGTGCCGCAGGCCGGTTGCCGCGGCCGGCCCACAGCGCCAGCGCCATCAGCACCGCAATGGCGCTGACCAGCATGACCACGCCAGCCCACGAGGTGCGCCACAGCTCGGCCTTGCCGATGCCGGACCACAGGCAGTCGGCCAGCAGAAAGGTCACCAGCCACGCCGTAGCGGCATGGAACCAGCCGAAGGCCGACATGCGCACTGCGGGCTTGCCGTCCCCAGCGGCCGCCGCCTGCAGGCGGTCGGTCTGCCGCAGCATCCACACATGCAGCGCCAGCACCACCGGCCACACGGCCCAGGCGGGCGTGGCCAGCACGCGGTAGCCGTCGCCCACCTGCGCGACAAAACCCAGCGCCAGCACGGCGATGGTGCCGCGGGCGGGCCAGGTGGCCACAGCCCAGCGCGTGCGCAGGCCCAGCACCATCGACAGCGCAGCGCTGAGCACGATGGCCAGCATGGCCAACAGTTCGGTCACGCGGTCGGAGAACACCGGCACGGGCCACTGGCCCGCCTCCAGGCTGGGCACGCGCCGCGTGATCTCGAACAGCCAGGCCAGGCACCAGAAGGCAAAGCCGTAGAGGTATGCGGGGCTGGAAAGCCGCGATTCGATACCCGCATAAGCCTTGGCCCAGGCCGAGCCACTGTGTGGCAGCGGCTTGCGCAGCCACCAGGCCAGCAGCAGTGCCGGCAGCGCGATCAGCAAGGCGCCCAGGAAGGCCGGGTTGATCAGCGGCAGGGCCGATACGCTGGAGACGCCGTCCATGAAGGCCAGCATCGCCACGCCCTGCAGCACCAGGCCGAAAGCGCGCGGCATCCAGCGGGCCTGGCGCATGCCGACCCAGAAGGCGCCAGCGCCCTCGAGCGCCCACACCGCCGACGTCCATTGCGCGTCCAGCGCCAGCGGCACGGCCAGCGTGGCAAAGCCCACACCGATGGCGATGAAGCATTCGATCAGCAGGCGGTAGCTGCCCTGCGCGCGGCGCACCAGCACCATGGCGGCCAGCAGGTACAGCGCGGCAAAGGCCAGCGCCGAGAAGGCGGTGCCCAGCTCGAACGGTTGCGCCAGCCCGGCCTGCAGGCCAAAGCCCACCAGCGGCGTGCCGAAGACCAGCATGGTGTCGACCGCGTTGCCCAGCCTGGTCGGCGTGCTGCGGGCATACAGGATGGCCGCGAACAGGTAGATGAGTACGAAGACCGCGAGGAAGGGCTGGGTGCTGGCGTACTGGTCGGGCACGTACTTGAGCACGCCCCAGGCCGAGGCCACGCCGAAGGTCGCCACGAAGCCCACCACGTTCAGCACGCGCCACGAGCGCTTGTAGGCGATGAACAGAATGGCCAGGTTGAGCAGGGTGTAGTAGCTGAACAGGCCGACGTGGCTGCCTTGGCCCGTGGACAGCAGGATGGGCGCCGCGAAGCCACCGGCGAACGCCGCCACCGCGAGCGAGCGCGAGTCCTGCAGCAGCGCCAGCGCGCAGCTGGTGGCGCAGACCGCGATCATCAGCGCGAAGGCCAGCGTGGGCGGCAGCAGCCCGTAGAGCCGGAACGCCGCGAACACCGTGAGGTACATCACCGCCACGCCGCCGCCCTGCAGGGCCAGCGCGAACGCGGGCTTGTCGGTGCGCTTGCGGAAACCGACTACCAGCAGCGCGATGGCCACGCCGGCAATCGCGGCCAGGCGGAATTCGACCGGGAACAGGCCCGCCGAGGCTGCGTACCGCGCCAGGAAGGACAGGCCGATGAACAGGATCACCAGCCCGACGCGCACGATGGTGTTGCCGCCGAGGAACCAGTTCTTTGCGGCCAGCACGGCCAGCTCGATCGGGTTGGGCTGGGCGGGCGGCGCGGGAGGACGGGGGCGGGTGGCGGCAGGCGAAGGGGGCTGCGCGAGCGGCGGCGGATTGGCGGGCAGGCCTTGCGGCGTGAGACCGCCCCTGCGGGGCGCGTCGTCCACCTCCAGCAGTTCGTCGTCCGCAGTGGGCGCGGCCGCGACCGGGACGGGGATTTGCGACGGAACAGGCGCGGGGACCGGCACCCTTGCCGTGGCAGCAGGCGCCCGCTCCAGCTCAGCGATAGCCGATGCCGCCGATGCCGCCGATGTGGCTGGCGGCGCAGGGCTGACGACGGGCTTCGCGGCGTGCGCCTGCAGCTCGCTGCGGATCGCAGCGCGGATGGCCCAGCGCAGCGACAACCCGGCAAAAAAGCCCAGGATGCCGCCGATGTACGGCCCCAGCTCACCGTAGCCGTAGCCCGGCAGCACGGAGCCCAGCACCGCGCCCCAAAAAACGCCCCAGAAGATCATGCCGACCCCTCCCTCGTTGGCGCCCCGGTCGACAGGCTGGCGGCCTGTGCTCGAAGGGAGCCGTAGTTATTGATTGATGGACCCACCAGAAAAAACCGCCGTCACTGCGGTGCCACGGCCCCGCGCCCCCGGCCGTGGGCACGGGGCAGGCCGCTGGCGGGGCGTGGTGGTGGTGGATGCAGCGCGCACGAAGCCTGGCTGGCTCCGCGATGCTTCAGCAGGCTTATACAGCACACCATGCTGCGGGAGGGCGCCTTAACGCCTTGTTACGTGGGCGGTACCGGCGGCGCGCGTGGCCGGAGCGCTGCCGCAGCGGCAGCACGCCGGTACGGGATCAAAACTGGCCCTACCGCCTGTCTGGCAAGCGCCAGCAGCTACCAAATACATAGCAAACGTCATTTGGCACGCGCCAGGTGCGTGAGCGGCAGCGCGCTGCTGGCCTTGACCTCGCCCAGCGAGAAGCTGGTGTGCATGTCTTTCACGTTGGGCAGGTTGAGCAGCACCTCGCGCGCGAACTGCGAAAAGCTGTCCAGGTCGCGCGCCACCACCTGCAGCTCGAACGTGCCGGTGCCGCTGATGTAGTGGCAGGCCACCACCTCGGGGATGCGTGCGATCGCGGCCTCCATCTCGCGCGTCAGGTTGCCGGTGCTGCGGTCGGCATCGAGCCGCACGAAGGCCAGCACCCCCAGGCCGATCTTGTGCCGGTCGATCTCGGCGCGGTAGCCCTTGATGAAGCCCTGCTCCTCCAGCGCCCGCACCCGGCGCCAGCACGGAGCCGCCGACAAGCCCACGCGCTGGGCCAGTTCGGCGTTGGTCAGCCGGGCATCGACCTGCAGCTCGTTCAGGATCGCGATGTCGAATTTATCCAAATTGTTCATATCAGCGCGATTTTAAGAAAGATCCTTTCCAAATCAAGGGTAAACCTAGCATGAAAACGAAAGGACATATCCCTTCGGAGTGCATAAACTGTGCTTCAAACCGTTGAAACTCCCTCTGCGCTGCCCACAAGGCGGTGACAGCAGGCCGTCACCCCACAGGAACTACCCATGAACGCCCCGTTGCCCGAACACATTCGCAAGGCCCTGGAAACCGTCACGCTCGATGACAAATATTCTTTAGACAGTGGCCGGGCGTTCATGAGCGGGGTCCAGGCCCTCGTGCGCCTGCCCATGCTGCAGCGCCAGCGCGACGCGATGGCCGGCCTCAATACGGCGGGTTTCATCAGCGGCTACCGCGGCTCGCCGCTGGGCACGTATGACCAATCTTTGTGGGCGGCCAAGAAGCACCTGGCGGCCAACAACATCGTCTTCCAGCCCGGGGTGAACGAGGAACTCGGCGCCACGGCCGTCTGGGGCACGCAGCAGCTGGACCTGTACCCACAGTCCAAGAAGTTCGACGGTGTCTTCGGCATCTGGTACGGCAAGGGACCTGGCGTGGACCGCTGCTCGGACGTGTTCAAGCACGCCAACATGGCGGGCACCGCCAAGCACGGCGGCGTGATCGCGATTGCGGGCGACGACCACATCAGCAAGAGCAGCACGGCCGCGCACCAGAGCGACCACATCTTCAAGGCCTGCGGCACGCCGGTGTTCTTCCCGAGCAGCGTGCAAGAGATTTTGGACATGGGCCTGCACGCCTTTGCCATGAGCCGCTTTTCGGGCGTGTGGTCGGGCATGAAGACCATCCAGGAAGTGGTGGAGTCGTCGAGCAGCATCTCGGTGGACCCGGACCGCGTGAAGATCGTGATGCCCGAGGACTTCGTGATGCCGCCCGGCGGCCTGCACATCCGCTGGCCCGACGCGCCGCTGGAGCAGGAAGCGCGCCTCATGGACTACAAGTGGTATGCGGCCCTGACGTACATCCGCGCCAACAAGCTCAACTACAACGTGATCGAAGGCCAAAACGACCGCTTCGGCATCATCGCCAGCGGCAAGGCCTACAACGACACGCGCCAGGCCCTGGTGGACCTGGGCCTGGACGACGACACCTGCCGCCAGCTGGGCATCCGCGTGCACAAGGTCAACGTGGTCTGGCCGCTCGAAGCCACTATCACGCGCGACTTCGCCCAGGGCCTGCAGGAGATCCTGGTGGTCGAGGAAAAGCGCCAGGTCATCGAATACCAGCTGAAAGAAGAGCTGTACAACTGGCGCGCCGACGTGCGCCCCCACGTGCTGGGCAAGTTCGACGAACCTGAAGGTGATGCCACCGGCGGCGAATGGTCCATGCCCAACCCCAGCCAGAACTGGCTGCTGCGCGCCAAGGCCGACCTGACCCCCGCCATCATCGCCAAGGCGATTGCCAAGCGCCTGAAGAAGCTGGGCGTGTCGAGCGACATCATCGCGCGCATGGATGCGCGCATCGCCGTCATCGAGGCCAGCGAGCGCGCGATGACCGAGCTGAAGGTGGACACCGGCGAGCGCGCGCCCTGGTTCTGCAGCGGCTGCCCGCACAACACCAGCACCCGCGTGCCCGAAGGCTCGCGCGCCGTGGCCGGCATCGGCTGCCACTACATGGCCAACTGGATGCCCGACCGCAACACGTCGACCTTCACGCAGATGGGCGGCGAGGGCGTGACCTGGGTGGGCCAGGCGCCGTTCACCACCGATCAGCATGTGTTCGCCAACCTGGGCGACGGCACGTACTTCCACAGCGGGCTGCTGGCGATTCGCCAGAGCATCGCGGCGGGCACCAACATCACCTACAAGGTGCTCTACAACGACGCCGTGGCCATGACCGGCGGCCAGCAGGTGGGCGAGCGGCCCGAGGGCCACTCGGTGCTGCAGATCATGAACAGCCTCAAGTCCGAAGGCGTGGCCAAGCTCATCATCGTGACCGACGAGCCGCAGAAGTACGACGGCGTGGCACTGGCCGAGGGCGTGACGGTGCACCACCGCGACGAGCTCGACACGCTGCAGCGCCAGTTCCGCGAGATCAAGGGCTGCACGGTCATCATCTACGACCAGACCTGCGCCACCGAAAAGCGCCGCCGCAGGAAGCGCGGCACGCTGGCCACGCCCGACAAGACCGTGGTCATCAACGACCTGGTGTGCGAGGGCTGCGGCGACTGCTCGACCAAGTCCAACTGCCTTTCCGTGGAGCCGGTGGAAACGGAATTCGGCCGCAAGCGCCGCATCAACCAGAGCACCTGCAACAAGGACTACTCGTGCGTCAACGGCTTTTGCCCGAGCTTCGTCACGGTGGAAGGCGGCAAGCTCAAGAAGCCCAAGAAGGAAAAGAAGGGCGACCTGTCGGCGCTGCCGTCCCTCCCTGAACCCGTGCTGCCGGTGGCCGAAACCGCCTGGGGCATCGTGGTCGGCGGCGTGGGCGGCACGGGCGTGATCACCATCGGATCGCTGCTGGGCATGGCCGCGCACCTGGACGGCAAGGGCGTCATCACGCAGGACGCAGGCGGCCTGGCGCAAAAGGGCGGTGCCACCTGGAGCCACATCCAGATCGCCAACCGGCCCGAGGCCATCTACACCACCAAGGTCGACACCGCCAAGGCCGACCTGGTGATCGGCTGCGACTCCATCGTGGCGGCGCACAAGTACACGCTGGCCGTCATGCAGCCGGGCCGCACCTTCGTGGCGCTGAACACGCACGGCACGCCCACGGCGGCCTTCGTGACCAACCCGGACTGGCAGTTCCCCGGTGCCAACTGCGACAGCGCGATTGCCGCCGCAGTCGGTGCGGGTGGCGTGGGCAGCTTCGACGCCGAGCAGGTGGCCACCCAACTGCTGGGCGACAGCATCTACACCAACCCGCTGATGCTGGGCTACGCCTGGCAAAAGGGCCGCGTGCCTTTGAGCCTTGCATCGCTGATGCGCGCCATGGAATTGAACGGCGTGCAGGTGGACAACAACAAGGCCGCCTTCGAATGGGGCCGCCGCTGCGCGCACGACCTGGCGTCGGTGCAGGCACTGTTCCAGGCCGCGCAGGTGATCCAGTTCGTCAAGAAGCCGTCGCTGGCCGAGACCATCGCCAAGCGCGTGGACTTCCTCACCGGCTACCAGAACGCGGCCTATGCGGCCGAATACCACGCCTTCGTCGAGAAGGTCAAAGCCGCCGAGTCCCGCCTGAACATCGGCACGCGCCTGAGCGAGGCCGTGGCCCGATACCTGTTCAAGCTCATGGCGTACAAAGACGAGTACGAGGTCGCGCGCCTGCACACCGACAAAGCCTTCACGGACAAGATCGCCAACATGTTCGAAGGCGACTACAAGCTGGTGCACCACCTGGCGCCCCCGCTGACGGCCAAGAAGAACGACCGCGGCGAACTGGTCAAGCAGCCCTTCGGCCCCTGGATGCGCAGCGCCTTCGGCGTGCTGGCCAAGCTCAAGGGCCTGCGCGGCACGGCGTTCGACGTGTTCGGCAAGACCGAAGAGCGCCGCATGGAACGCGCGCTGATCGTGGAGTACCGGGCCTGCATCGAAGAACTGCTGGCGGGCCTGACGGCCGACAACCACGCCCTGGCGGTGGAAATCGCGCGCATCCCCGAAGAGATCCGCGGCTACGGCCACGTGAAGGAGCGCCATCTGAAGACCGCGCGGCCGAAGTGGGACGGGTTGATGGTGCAGTGGCGTGGCGGCGCGACTGCCTCCACCGAGCGCCGGGCGGCTTGAAGTTCGGCCCGCGGGCTGCATCTGTGACCTGAGGCCCGCGCACCCCGCGGGCCTTTTGCTATGAATTAAGGAGCTGCCAGCGCTTTTCCATCAAGCGCTAGCGGCCATTTTTATTCATATCGATGCAACCACCCTGCCTGCAGCGCCTGTGCAGCAAACACCCGGCGCGGGCTTGGGTCTTCGCCCTTGGGGCGCAGGCGGGGGGCCGCATACAATGTCCTGTTCCGCCTTGGCGGGCGCCCAGGCGCCTGCGTGGGCGGTTTTTGTGTATTTTGACCATCCGTTGTGGAGTGCCACCCGTGTTTATTTCTTCCGCTTTTGCCCAGACCGCACCCGCCGCAGCCGCTGGCGGCGGCGGCATGATGTCCTCGCTGACGAGCATGCTGCCCCTGGTTCTCATGTTCGTGGTCTTGTACTTCGTCATGATCCGGCCCCAGATGAAGCGCCAGAAGGAGCACCGCGCCATGATCGACGCCATCGCCAAGGGCGACGAAGTGGCCACCTCGGGCGGCATCGTCGGCAAGGTGACGCGCCTGTCCGAAGGTTTCCTGCACATCGAGATCGCCAGTGGCGTGGAAGTGCAACTGCAGCGCAGCGCTGTCGTGCAAGTCCTGCCCAAGGGCTCGGTGAAGTGAAGAAGAACAACCCCCTGAGCGACTGCGCTGCCTCCCTCTTCGTCTTGCGCGCTGCGCGCAAGGAGGCGGGCGATGCCGGTGGTCTGGCCACGCCAGCGCCACGGCATGTCTGGCATGGCCAGGCGCAGGCTCATGGGGCTGCTGGCGCGCATGGCGCCATGGACAACTGAGGTAAGAGCGCGATCATGAACCGTTATCCGGTCTGGAAGTACGCGATCCTGGTGATCGTGCTGCTGGTGGGGGCCCTGTACACCCTGCCCAATTTCTTCGGTGAGGCACCTGCAGTGCAGGTCTCGTCGGCCAAGGCCACCATCAAGGTGGACGCCGCCATGCAGCAGCGGGTGGAAGAGACGCTCAAGGCCGCTGGCGTGACGCCCGACTTCGTGGCGCTGGAAGGCAACTCGGTGCGCGCGCGCTTCGACACGCCCGACAACCAGCTCAAGGCCAAGGACGCGCTGCAAAAGGCGCTGGTGCCCGACGCCAACGATCCGTCCTACATCGTCGCGCTGAACCTGGTGTCGCGCTCGCCACTGTGGCTCAAGGCGCTGCACGCCAACCCGATGTACCTCGGCCTGGACCTGCGCGGCGGCGTGCACTTCATGCTGCAGGTGGACATGCAGGCGGCTCTGACCAAGAAGGCAGAGTCGTACGCCGGTGACATCCGCACCGCGCTGCGCGACAAGAACATCCGCCACGGCGGCATCAGCCGCGACGGCCAGAACATCGACATCCGCGTGCGCGACGAGGCCACGCTCACGGCCACGCGCAACCTGATCACGGACCAGTTCACCGACCTGCAGGTCACGAGCACGCCGGACGGCAGCGAATTCAAGCTGCGCGCCGCCATCAAGCCCGAAGCCACCCGCAAGGTGCAGGAGCAGGCGCTCAAGCAGAACATGGTCACGCTGCACAACCGGATCAACGAGCTGGGCGTGGCCGAGCCGGTGATCCAGCAGCAGGGCCTGGACCGCATCGTGGTGCAGTTGCCCGGCGTGCAGGACACCGCCAAGGCCAAGGACATCCTGGGCCGCACCGCCACGCTGGAAGTGCGCATGGTGGACGAAGGCACCGAGGCCCGCTCTGCGGAAACCGGCCGCGGCCCCGTGCCGTTCGGCTCCGAGCGCTACCTGGAGCGCAGCGGCCAGGCCATCATCGTGAAGAAGCAGGTCGTGCTGACCGGCGAGAACCTCACCGACGCCCAGCCCGGCTTCGACGGCCAGACCCAGGAGCCCACCGTGAACCTCACGCTGGACGCCAAGGGCTCGCGCATCTTCAAGGACATCACGCGCGAGAACGTGGGCAAGCGCATGGCCATCGTGCTGTTCGAAAAGGGCAAGGGCGAAGTGGTCACGGCCCCCGTGATCCGCAGCGAAATCGGCGGCGGCCGGGTGCAGATCTCCGGCCGCATGACCACGGCCGAAGCCAACGACACCGCGCTGCTGCTGCGTGCCGGCTCGCTGGCCGCGCCCATGGAAATCATCGAGGAATACACCATCGGCCCGAGCCTGGGCGCCGACAACATCGAGCGCGGCATCCACAGCGTGGTCTGGGGCATGGTGGCGATCGCCGTCTTCATGTGCATCTACTACGCGCTGTTCGGCGTGTTCTCCACGATATCGCTGGCCGTGAACGTGCTGATGCTGCTGGCCATTTTGTCGATGCTGCAGGCCACGCTCACACTGCCTGGCATTGCCGCCATGGCGCTGGCGCTGGGCGTTGCGATCGACTCCAACGTGCTGATCAACGAACGCATCCGCGAAGAACTGCGCGCGGGCGTGTCTCCGCAGGCGGCCATCCATGCGGGCTACGAGCGCGCCTGGGCGACGATTCTCGATTCGAACGTGACCACGCTGATCGCGGGCCTGGCCTTGCTGGCCTTCGGCTCCGGCCCGGTGCGCGGCTTTGCCGTGGTGCACTGCATCGGCATCCTGACCAGCATGTTCTCGGCCGTGTTCTTCTCGCGCGGCCTGGTGAACCTCTGGTACGGCCGCCAGAAGAAGCTCAAGAGCGTGTCGATCGGCCAGGTGTGGAAGCCTGAACCTGACACCGCTGTGGCCAAGACGAACTAAAGGAGGAAGACATGGAATTCTTCCGCATCCGAAAAGACATCCCTTTCATGAAGCACGCGTTGATCTTCAACGCGATCTCCTTCCTCACCTTTGCGTTGGCAGTGTTCTTCCTGCTCACGCGCGGGCTGCACCTGTCGGTGGAGTTCACGGGTGGCACGGTCATGGAAGTGGCTTACAGCCAGCCGGCAGAACTCGCCAAGGTCCGCGAGACAGTGGCGGGCCTGGGCTACCCGGACGTGCAGGTGCAGAACTTCGGCACTGCGCGCGACGTGATGATCCGCCTGCCCGTGCAAAAGGGCGTGACGTCGGCACAGCAGAGCGAGCAGGTTCTGGGGGCGCTGAAGGCAGCCAACCCCGAAGTCACGCTGCGCCGCACCGAGTTCGTGGGCCCGCAGGTGGGCGAAGAACTGGTGCATGGCGGCCTCATGGCGCTGGCCATGGTGGTGGTGGGCATCGTCATCTACCTGGCTTTCCGCTTCGAGTGGAAGTACGGCGTCGCGGCCATCATCGCCAACCTGCACGACGTGGTGATCATCCTGGGCTTCTTCGCGTTCTTCCAGTGGGAGTTTTCGCTCGCCGTGCTGGCGGGCGTGCTGGCGGTGCTGGGGTACTCGGTCAACGAGTCGGTCGTGATCTTCGACCGGATCCGCGAGGCCTTCCGCAAGTACCGCAAGATGACCACCCACGAGGTGATCGACCACGCCATCACCAGCACGATGAGCCGCACGATCATCACCCACGCCTCGACCGAGGCGATGGTGCTGTCGATGTTCTTCTTTGGCGGCCCCAGCCTGCACTACTTTGCGCTGGCGCTGACCATAGGCATCCTGTTCGGCATCTACTCGTCCGTGTTCGTGGCTGCGGCCATCGCGATGTGGCTGGGTGTGAAGCGCGAAGACCTGATCAAGCCCGCCAAAAAGGACGAGGATCCGAACGATCCCCATGCCGGAGCTGCTGTCTGAGCCGCTAATATCTGTCCATGCAGCCCACACCGTCGTCCGTCCCCCAGCGCCGCCTGGCCCGGCAGGCGCGCCAGCGGTTCGTGGAGGGCATTTGCGGCGGACTGCCCGAGCTGCACAAGATCGTCCTGGACTTTCTGACCACGCTGATTTCCCAAACCGGTACGGCCCGCGAGATGCAGGCCCACCGGGACACCTGGATGCTCTACCAGCAGCGGCATGCGGTCTGGACAGACCGCGCCGCCAAGGCCTGGCGCGAGGCGCTGGCACCGCACACCAGCACCAACCGCGGCCAGCTCGCGCCCAACGGGCTGGGCAATCAGTTCGAGCTGCTGAGCGACGATGTGGTCGAGAACAAGATCCTCGCCTCCCGCATGGCGCTCACGCTCAACGAGCAGGTGGGCCCCCAGTTCGATACCCTGCGCCAGCGCACCCAATCGCTGGAAGGCCAGGACCTGGACGGCAACGACATCCTGCGGCCTGAAACGGTCTGCGTGCTGCTGGTGGAGCAGTGGGTGGAAGCCGGCATGCCGCGTACCGACCTGCAGGTGGTGGTTGACCCGCTGCAGCGCGAACTGGCCAACCTGCTGCAAAAGCAGTACCAGGCGGTCAATGTGTTTTATGTGGAGCAGGGCGTCACGCCACAGGCGGACCTGAAGTCGCGCGTGCGCCGCACGGCCAGCGGTGGTGTGGCTGGCGTGGGCAGCGAATCCGGCGCGGGCGGCCTGGCCTCGCAGGCACTCGCCCAGACACGCGACGCCATGGCGGCAGCCGCTGCGGCGCGGGGCGGCATGATGGCCCCGCCCGGCCGCCACATGGGGGGCATGGGAGGTATGGGACCTGCGGGCTCCATGGGTCAATACCCGCAGCAGCGCATGCAGCAGCAGCCCCCCGGTTATCCGCAGCATGGCATGCCCACGGGCTTTGCCACGGGCATGACGCCGCTGGCACGCGCCCGGCAGCGGGCCCAGGGCGTGATGGGCCAGCTGCGCAGACTGCTGACTCAGCCGGCCACCGGCTTTGACATGGTGAACGCGCCTCCGGCCTCGGCCGCGTTGGCCCATGCATTGACCGCGCACCGCGTGCAGGCAGACACGTACTACAGCGGTGTGGCCACCCTGATGGAAGACTACAGCCCCGCGGGCGTGGTCCAGGTGGCCGGCGCGGTGCGCGAGCGTTCCACGGAGCTCAAGAAGAAGGCATCGTCCGCGGGCGAGAAAGCCATCATCGAAGTCGTGGCCCTGATGTTCCAGAGCATCCTGGCCGAAGACCGCATTCCGCCCGCCGTGCGCGTGTGGTTTGCGCGGCTGCAGGTGCCGGTGCTGCGCGTGGCGCTGGCCGAGCCCGAGTTCTTCAGCAACCTGACCCATCCGGCGCGCCAGTTGATCGACCGCATGGGTGCCTGCGTGATGGGCTTTGACGCGACCAGCATCAACGGCAGCGCGCTGGAGGCGGAGATCCGACGTGTGGTGCAGGTCATCGAGCAGTACCCCGAGACCGGCCGCCGCGTGTTCCAGCTGGTCTACGACGAGTTCGAGAAATTCCTGTCCAAGTTCCTGACCGAAAAACAGGCGACATCGCGCCTGGTGAGCGTCGCCCAGCAGGTGGAGCAAAAGGAAACGCTGGCGATCCAGTACACCATTGAGCTGCGCACCATGCTCAAGGACATGCCGGTGCGCGACGAGATCCGCGAGTTTTTGTTCAAGACCTGGGCCGAGGTACTGGCCCTGTCGGCCGTGCGCGACGGGGCCCAGCATGCGGACACCATTGCATTCAAGCGCACCGCCGCCGACCTGGTCTGGGCCGCCAGTGCCAAGCCACACCGCAGCGACCGGGCGCAGGTCATCCAGAACCTGCCCGGCCTGCTGCAGCGGTTGCGACAGGGTTTGGAGCTTCTGGGGGTGAACGGCGCCACGCAGGATGCGCAGATCAAGACCCTGACCGACACGCTGGCCGACGCCTTCTTGTCCAAGACCGCATCGATCCCGCAAGCGCACATCGACGCGATGGCCAAGCGGCTGTCAAATCTGGAAGATTTCATCGGCGACGCGACGCTGGGCGAGATGCCGCTCAATGCCGACAACATCGAGATGATGCTCGGCATCGACGCATCGTCCATCCACGTGGTGGCCGACAACGGCGCCCCGGTGGAGGACAACATGGTGGCCTGGGCCCAGGAGCTGCAACCTGGCACCTGGTACACGCTGGACCACAACGGATCCTCGGCGCAGGTGCAGTACGCGTGGCAGAGCCAGCGCAAGCAGCTGCACCTGTTTGCTGCCGTGGATGGCAGCAGCTACCTGATCCAGCTGCGCCGGCTGGCCGCGTATCTGCAGGCGGGCCTGCTGGTTCCGCAGGACGAGGAAGGCCTGACAGTGCGCGCTACGCGGGATGCACTGGCCAAGCTGGATGCGAACCCGGAGAGGTTGCTGGGCTGATGATGCTGGGGGCAGGGCGAAGTCGCCGCCTTTGCAGGACCTGGAGTGGCTGCCTGTACTGACTGACGGTCAGGCGCAGGCAGGATTTCAGCCAGTCATACCATTGACTGTAAGAGCACGGCGCTGGCGCCTCACATGAACGAACGTCACCGCAGCGATCAAGCAGCGGCCAAACGCTGAAACAAACCGCCCGGCAAGCGCGCTACCCGGCCATCAAGTTCCAGCTCCAGCAAGCCCACCTGCACAGGCGCGGCAGCCATTCCAGTGCGCGCCACCAGCGCATCCACACTGATAGGGTCGAAGCCCAGAGCCTGCAGCAGCGGAGTCTCGGGCGCCACGGTGCTCATCGTGCCACCCACCCCATCGTTGCCGGCGATGTCCGCATCCGTGGATTGTTCAGGTGCCACTGACGCTGCAGTCACAGGTACGGAAGCGGTAAAGCGCAGTTCCTCGAGCACATCCTGGGCAGATTCCACCAGCTTCGCGCCCTGGCGAATCAGCGCGTGGCATCCCCGTGATTGCGGGGCATGGATGGAACCGGGAATCGCGAACACCTCGCGGCCTTGCTCCACGGCCATCCGCGCTGTGATGAGCGACCCGGACGCCAGCGCAGCCTCCACGACCAGGGTGCCCTGCGACACGCCAGAGATGATGCGGTTGCGTTTGGGGAAATTGCCGGGCAACGGCGGCGTGCCCAGCGGGTACTCGCTGACGAGCAGTCCGTTTGCCGCAATGCGGTGCGCAAGATCGAGGTTCCTGCGGGGGTAGACACGGTCGAGCCCAGTGCCCACCACGGCGATGGTGGCCGCAGCGGGAGCCCCTTTAGATGCCACATCCAGCGCACCTTCGTGCGCCGCAGCATCCACACCCAGGGCGAGGCCCGAGACGATGGTCAACCCGGCGCCATGGAGTGCCCGCGAAAACAGCCGTGCGTTGTCTGCGCCCTGGGCCGTCGGGTTGCGGCTTCCAACCACTGCCAGGCAGCGTCCTGCAGGGAACGGGCTTTGCGCCAACAGCCGGGCCGGTCCCATGAGGTAAAGCAGCAACGGGGGGTCTTCGGTCTCCAGCAGGGCCTGCGGGTACCGGCTGTCCCCCAGCGTGACCACCGCGCGGGCAGGCCCTTGTGGATCAGCTTCGTGCAGCCAGCGCCAAGTCAACTCCACCAGCGCGGCCCAGGTGTCCGGCACCGTGCAGAGCGCGCGCGCCTGGGCGGCACTCACATGCTGCCGCAGGTCCGTGTCGGTCTGCTGAAAGATGGTTTGCGGAAGCCCAAAACGCGCCAGCAGGCTGCGCGCAGTGCTGTTGCCCACGCCTTGGCTGAGCGTCAGGCGCAACCATGCGCCGAGTTCTTCACGGTCCATGAAAGGAAGAGGAGGAGGAGCAGCCACTGCTCACCGGCTGCGCACAAAGGCGGCCGGTGGTCGCAATGAAGTCAATCAGCGAGGGTTGACCAGACGGTCTCCAACGCGCACGCCACTGTTGATCTCCAGAAGGAGAGCGTATGAAACGCGATCGAAAGTCCGAAACACCATGGCTGTCCCATTGCTTTCACTGGGAAGCTTGATCACGGTCTTCGAGCTGTCGGTCATGTCCTTGATGCGGTCGCCCTTGGTCAAGAGCGAGAGCACATGCCCTGGCTCGATACCGTGTTCTGTACCCACGTTGATGGCTACCACTTGGTTCTGTGCCGCATACGCCGCAGAAAAACTGCCATAGATGGACACTATGCGCGCCTCGACCTCGATCTCAGGCGCGCGAGGGGTGTAGCTGGTGAAAGCCCGTGCTGGTGCGGGCAGAAGACGATCCCCTGCGCGAATTTCTTCCTTGGTACCAGACAAATCCACCGTCGCAGGAATGTATTCGGACAAACGCCCGCCCTTGCCGTCCGGAATCTCTTCAAACGTCTCTCCGCGTACGAGCTCTGCCTTACCCAGATACTGCGCTTCATAACCCAAGATTTCGCCGGTCTGTGGGTCCTTGAGTGCCACCGCGTCACGGAACACCCGGTAGAAGCGAGGCTCTCCTGCCTCGGCGCGTACCGGATCGGCAGGGTCTCCACGCACATAGGCGCGGTCACCGCTGGACATCAATACACGGTCTTCGGTAGTTGCCACGATTCGGGGCGCGCGCTGCAACATCTGCGCATCCACGATGAGAGGCTCGACCAGGAACGGCTCGATCAGGTGGGGCTTAAGCGTTGGCAATGCCGTGTCAGCCAAGGTGTCGCTGCGTGTACGGGGAGACACGCGCACAGTCTGAGGCTCAGCCGTGGAAGCACCTGGTGGAGTTGTCCTCAGACGTGCATACCCATTACTCTGATCAAGGTACAGAATTTGTCCGGGAAAGATCAAATGGGGATTGCGAATATCTTTCAGATTCATGCCCCAAAGCTCAGGCCAGCGCCATGGCCGCTTGAGGTACATGCCCGAAATGCCCCACAGCGTATCGCCGCGCTTGACGGTATAGGTGTCCGGCGCGTTGACTGCAAGTTCCGCCAGGGAGATGCCCCGCTCGGACACCTGCTGTGCGGTGGCACGCTGCTCTCCGGAAATGGGGTAGTTCTGCGCCTGAGCCGGCAGGGCCACCAAAACAGCGCCAGCAACGATGGTGAGCGCGCCTAGGGCGGTCCGCCGCACGCTGGTGAATGCCGTCATGTTGTTCCTTTTCTCATGCATTGTGAAACGCCCCCCCGCTGACGCCTTGGCCTTCGCGCATGCGAACAACCAGGCAACTAAGTTACAAACCTTTTTAGATTCTCTGCTCAAGCCCTTGATTCGGCAACGATTATTGGCTTGCAATACTGCAGCTGGCCGCAAAAGTGGCGAAAATAGCGACATCTCTTACCTGCATCCATGGCAATCCTTCCCATTCTCTGTTACCCGGACCCCCGGCTTCACAAGGTCGCAAACCCTGTCCAGGCGGTCGATGACCGCATGCGGTCGCTCGTGTCCGACATGCTGGCGACCATGTATGACGCCCAGGGCATTGGCCTGGCAGCGACGCAGGTCGATGTGCACGAACGCCTTGTGGTGATCGATGTGTCCGAGGGGCGCGACCAGCCGCTGGTGCTGATCAACCCCGAGATCGTCTGGGCCAGCGCCGAGAAGCACCTCAATGACGAAGGCTGCCTGTCCGTCCCCGGAATCTATGACGGCGTGGAACGTTTCGATGCCGTGCATGTGCGCGCGCTCGACGCCGACGGCCAGTCGCGCGTGATCGAGGCTGAGGGCCTGCTGGCCGTGTGCATCCAGCACGAGATGGACCACCTCATGGGCAAAGTCTTCGTGGAATACCTCTCCCCGCTCAAACGCAACCGCATCAAGACCAAAATGATCAAGCAGCAGCGGGGTGCCCGCGAGTGACAGGCTGGGCGCTTCGCTTCCTGCGGGGCAGCGGAGTGCTGGCGCTGGCCGCGCTGGTGGGGCAGCTTGCGGGCTGTGCACTGGTAGCCAGCGAAAAGCCTGGCGCGCTGCGTGCCGAGGTGATTGCCCGGCAAGGGCCGCCCACCGCGGTGGTGGCGCTGCCCTCGGGCGAGCGGCTGATCTATTCCGAGCTTCCTGCAGGCTTTGCCGCTTACAACCTGGATTTCGACCCATCCGGCCGTCTGGTGCGCAATGAACAGGTCCTCACGCAGACGCGTTTCGAGACCATTCCCGTCGGCATCTGGTCCGTCCGCGATGTGCAGGGCACTTTCGGCCCGCCCCTGCGCGTTGAGCGGGTGGCACGCTTTGACGGCGACATCTGGACCTACCGCTTTCGGCAGCAATCGGACCCGCGCCTGGCCCACGTCCACCTGGACCGCCAGGGCGTGGTGCGGATGGTGATGTTCACCGACGAGCTGCCCAACTTCGACAACACACGCGACTGACGCACAGCGGCTTCAGCGGCTCCAGCCAGCGCGTACGACCCCTTCGTTTCCATGAGAGTCATCTTTGCCGGCACCCCCGAGTTCGCCCGCGTGGCGCTGGAGCGGCTTCTGGCCGCCGGCTTCACCGTGCCGCTCGTCCTGACCCAGCCGGACCGCCCCGCCGGGCGCGGCATGAAGCTGCAGGCCTCGCCAGTCAAGCAGTGTGCCCAGGCGCATTGCATTGCGGTCGCGCAGCCGCGCAGCCTGCGCCTGGACGGCAAGTTTCCGGAAGACGCTGCGGCGGCGCGGGAAGCCATCTTGGCCGTCCAGGCCGATGTGATGGTAGTGGCCGCCTACGGCCTCATCCTGCCGCAGTGGACGCTGGACCTGCCGCCCCAAGGTTGTCTCAACATCCATGCCAGCCTGCTGCCCCGGTGGCGCGGCGCGGCGCCCATCCACCGCGCCATCGAAGCGGGCGATGCCGAAACCGGTGTCACCATCATGCAGATGGACGCGGGCCTGGACACCGGCGGCATGCTGCTGACCGAACGCACAGCCATCGCGCCTGACGACACCACCTCCACCCTGCACGACCGGCTGGCGGCCCTGGGCGGGCGAATGATCGTCGAAGCACTTGAATTGGCGGCCTGCGGCGGTCTGCAGGCCGAACCGCAGCCCGCCGAAGGCATCACCTACGCGCACAAGATCGAAAAGTCCGAGAGCGCCATCGACTGGTCGCTGCCCGCACAGGTGATCGGCCAGCGCATCCGCGCCTTCGACCCGTTTCCCGGCGCCAGCACCGACTGCGCGGGCGAAGCCATCAAAGTCTGGGACTACAAAATTGATAGCGCCCAGGGTACGCCCAATGCGCGCCAGGGCCAAGTTTTGTCGGTCAGCGACGACGGCGTGACCGTGGCATGTGGTGAAGGCACGCTGCGCCTGACCACCCTGCAGCGCGCCGGCGGCAAGCGGCTGGCCGCCGCAGACTTCCTGCGGGGTTTCGAGTTGACACCGGGCATGGTGCTGGGCGCGGCGCCTATGGCGGCTGCGGCAGCAGCACCCGGATGAGCCGCAGCGCGCGCATTCGCCACACGCTGCGCCACCCCTCCTTTCGCATGGCCGTCGTCGACATGGCCGGCACGTCGGTGGGTATTGCGGCCTGGGGCCTGGTCACTGGCGTGGTCATGGTCAAGAGCGGGCTGTCGGTCAGCATGGCCCTGTTCATGTCGCTGGTCGTCTACGCTGGCAGTGCGCAACTGGCGGTCATCCCGCTGATCGCCGTGGGGGCGCCCTTGTCGGTGGTGTGGCTCACGGCCAGCTGCGTGAACCTGCGCTTCGTTATCTTCAGCAGCATGTGGCGCAACTACTTCGGCCACCTGCCGCTGCGCCAGCGGCTGGCGGTGGGCTACTTCAGCGGCGATGTGATCTACGTGGGCTTCATGAAGCGCTTTCCGGAGCCCCGGCCGCAGCCCGAGCAAGTACCGTATTTCTGGGGAGCGGCCTGTACCAACTGGCTGGCCTGGCAGGTGCCTTCGATTGCGGGCATCCTGCTGGCCAACGCCGTTCCGCTGTCGTGGGGCCTGGGGTTTGCCGGCGTGCTGGCGCTGCTCGGCGTGCTGCTGTCGCTGCTGTTCGACCGCGCGACCTGGCTGGCGACAGGGGTGGCGGCCACCGCAGCCGTGGCGGCATTCGCCCTGCCGCTCAAGCTCAACATCCTGGTGGCCATTGCGGCGGCCGTGGCGGCCGGACTGCTCATGGAGGCCGTGGACCGCCGCCGCCACAAACCCGAAGTGGTGCTACTGCCGGCCGACAGCGTGCTGCCGCCCGAAGAGCTTGAGCACGCGAAGGCGGGCGACATCGTGCCGCTGCGCGAGGAGCGCCACCCATGAGCTTCACCTGGATCGAGCCAGCCATCGCCATCCTGGGCCTCGCGGTTATCACCGTGGTCTCGCGCGCATTCTTCATGATCCCGGACCGCGAGCTGCCCCTGCCCGACTGGCTCAAGCGCGGACTCAAGTACGCGCCGCTGGCCGCGCTGGCCGCCGTCATCGCTCCCGAGATCCTCATGACCCAGGGCGAGTTCATCGACACGTTCATGGACGCCCGCCTGCCGGCGGTGCTTTGCGCCAGTGGCTACTACTTCTGGAAGCGGGGCATCCTCGGGACCATCGTCGTGGGCATGGTGATCTACCTGCCGCTGCACATCGGGCTGGGCTGGTGAAGATAGGCGCCCCCTGAGTCGCTGCGCGACTTCCCCTAGGGTGACGCACCCGGTGGCCTGGCAAAGCCAGATCCACGGGTGCACTGGCACAGACAGGAGTGCGCCCCTCAAGCGCGGTTACTAAAATGGCCGCCGCGAGCCCCCTTTCCTCCTTCCAAATCTCTGCCATGAACATCCTCCGCTTCTCCGATCTGTGCGCCCAGGGCAAGGCCCAAGGCCAGCGCGTCTTCATCCGTGCCGACATGAACGTGCCGCAGGATGACGCCGGCCGCATCACCGAAGACACCCGCATCCGCGCCTCGATCCCCTGCATCCGCATGGCGCTGGACGCCGGTGCCGCCGTCATGGTGACCAGCCACCTGGGCCGCCCGACCGAAGGCGAGTTCAAGCCTGAAGACTCCCTGGCACCAGTGGCGGCGCGCCTGTCGGAACTGCTGGGCCGCGAGGTCACGCTGGTCGCCGACTGGGTCGACGGCGTGACCGTGGCGCCCGGCCAGGTCGTGCTGCTGGAGAACTGCCGCCTGAACGTGGGCGAGAAGAAGAACAAGGAAGACCTGGCACGCAAGCTGGCCGCCCTGTGCGACATCTTCGTGAACGACGCGTTCGGCACCGCCCACCGCGCCGAGGGCACCACCTACGGCATCGCCCAGTTCGCGCCCATCGCCTGCGCAGGCCCGCTGCTGTCAGCCGAGATCGACGCCTTGACCAAGGCCCTGGCGCAGCCCCAGCGCCCCCTGGCCGCCATCGTGGCGGGCTCCAAGGTGTCGACCAAGCTCACCATCCTGAAGAGCCTGGCCGACAAGGTCGACCAACTCATCGTGGGCGGCGGCATTGCCAACACTTTCATGCTGGCCGCCGGCCTGCCCATCGGCAAGAGCCTGGCCGAGCCGGACCTGCTGGACGCGGCGCGCGAGGTGATCGCCGCCATGAAAGCACGGGGCGCGGATGTGCCGATCCCCACCGATGTGGTCACCGCCAAGGCGTTCTCCGCCGACGCACCCGCCACCGTCAAAGCCGCTACAGACGTGGCCGAGGACGACCTGATCCTGGACATCGGCCCACAAACCGCAGCCCGACTGGCCGCCCAGCTCAAATCGGCCGGCACCATCGTCTGGAACGGCCCGGTGGGCGTGTTCGAGTTCGCCGCCTTTGAAAACGGCACGCGCGAGATCGCCAAGGCCATCGCTGAATCCCCCGCGTTCAGCATCGCCGGTGGCGGCGATACCCTGGCGGCCATTGCCAAGTACGGCATTGAAAAGCAGGTGGGCTACATCTCTACCGGCGGCGGCGCGTTCCTGGAAGTGCTAGAGGGAAAGACACTGCCTGCATTCGACATTCTTCAAAAACGAGCCGTTACCTCAAATTGATTTTTGTTACGTATGAAGTCGCAAGCGCATGCGACTGCACGTAAGCAGTCACACGGAACTGTGACCAAAAACAACGAATTGCGAGCGGCAGGGCGCAGTTACCTCAATTTTTTCTTGTTTTTGTTGAGTATCCCGCCCAGAATTATTTTTCAATCGCGTGGGATGTATCTGTTCATGTCCCCGCCTCTCAAAGTCCGTAGGAGGGAATCATGAAATTTTCAAAAGCAGTCAGCTTGGCGGTACTCGCTGGCGCCGTGGCTACGTTGGCGGGTTGCGCCTATCGTTCGCCCATCCCTCTCGCAGAGAACTTTGAACTGACGGTTCAACCGAAGGTGCGCTCCGCAGGCCACTGGGAACTGCTTTCCAACGACGTCGTGGCGCAGACGCTGAGCACGCTCGACAAGGCGGGCACAGCCCCCGGCACCGCGCTGTACGTGGCCCAGCCGCCCAACCCCAGCCCGTTTGACCTGGCGTTCCGCGAGTTCCTGATCACCCGCTTTGTGCAAAGCGGCGCGCCCGTCCTGCAGGACCCTGGCCAGACGCTCACCGTCACCTACAACACCCAGCTCGTGCGCCACAACAGCGCCCGTCCTCACTTCATTCCCGGTCAGTTCACGATGATCGCGGCCGGCCTGATGGCCGCCTACGGCCTGCGCCACGAGCACATCGACACGCAGCTGCTGGCCACGCTGGGCTTTACCGGCCTGGCAGATTACGGCTCCAGCATCAACTCCGGCGGCCCGACGAACACCGAGCTGATCCTGACCACCACCGTCACGCGCGGTGGCCAGTATGTGGCCCGCAAGACCGACGTCTACTACCTGGAAAACGCGGACACGCCGCTGTTCCTGCGTCCGTCTTACTACAAGTACGTCAACATGAAGGTGGTCTCGCAATGAAATCCGCTGCACTTCTGACCGCACTGGCCGCAGCAGCTCTGCTGGCTGGTTGCGCCAACAATGGCACGACCGTCCGCAACGAGCCGACCTACCAGGAAGCCTCGAACAACCAATTCCTGAACAGCAGCCGCGACGCTGTGTCCAAGCTGACCGCAGGGTTTGACCTCACCGCCACCGGCACAGGTCCCGTCCTGGTGGCCACGGTGGTCAACGTGAACGACCTGAGCCGCTCTGCGCCTCTGGGCCGCACCTTGTCCGAGCAATATGCCTCGCACATGGCGGCTACCGGCTTCGATGTGAAGGAAGTCAAGTTGCGCGGCGACGTGTTCGTGCGCGAAGGCGCCGGCGAGCTGCTGCTGTCGCGCGAGATCAAGGACATTGCACGCAATCACAGCGCCTCGCTGGTGCTGGTGGGTACGTACTCGGCTGCAGCCAACTACACCTACGTGAGCCTGAAGCTCGTGCGCACCGAAGACAGCCGCATCATCCGCGGCTATGACTATGCCCTGCCGAACGACCGCGACGTGCAGCGCTTGCTGGCAGTGCAGCGCTAAGCCGCAGCCCGCTGTTCGCTATTCAAAAAGGCCGTTTCGACGGCCTTTTTTATTGCCTGCTCAGCAGGGGCCAGCGCATGCATGACAACGTCGCACACGGGCAGCCGCCAGAAAACCGGCAGCTGCCAGCAGCCCCCACTTAAAATCACGCCCCATGACCTTCACCGACATGCTGCGCGACTCCACGGCGCAGAACAACTCCCTGCTGTGCGTGGGCCTGGACCCGGAGCCCACGCGGTTTCCTGCGGGGTTGCAGGGCGATGCGCACAAGATCTACGACTTTTGCGCCGCCATTGTGGACGCCACGGCCGACCTGGTCTGTGCCTTCAAACCCCAGATCGCCTACTTTGCCGCGCACAGCGCCGAAGATCAGCTCGAGCGCCTGATGCAGCACATGCGGGCCAACGCACCGCACGTGCCGGTGATCCTGGATGCCAAGCGCGGCGACATCGGCTCCACCGCCGAGCAGTACGCCAAGGAGGCCTTCGAGCGCTACGGCGCCGATGCGGTCACGCTCTCGCCCTTCATGGGCTTTGACTCCATCGAGCCCTACCTGGCCTACCACGGCAAGGGCGCCTTCCTGCTGTGCCGCACCTCCAACCCGGGTGGCGACGACCTGCAGACCCAGCGCCTGGCCAGCGTGGAGGGCCAGCCGCTGATGTACGAACACGTGGCGCGCCTGGCGCAGGGGCCCTGGAACAAGAACGGCCAGCTCGGCCTGGTGGTGGGCGCGACCTACCCGCAAGAGATCGAGCGTGTGCGCGCCATTGCGCCCACGTTGCCGCTGCTGATCCCCGGCGTGGGCGCGCAGGGCGGCGACGCGGCAGCCACCGTGCGTGCCGGGCTGCGGGACGGCGGGCCGATCATCGTGAACTCGTCGCGCTCCATCCTGTACGCCTCCAAGGGCGACGACTTCGCGGACGCAGCGCGCACCGAGGCCCAGCGCACCCGCGCCGTGCTCGAAGCCTCGCGCAGCCGCTGAGGCACCGCAATTGGGGGGCCGACGCATGATGAGCACCCGCCCCACCCACCGGCCGACGCCGCACCGCCATGCAGCTTAAATGGCTTGAGGACTTCATCGTCCTCGCGCAGGAACGCAGCTTCACCCGCGCGGCCGAGCTGCGGCATGTCACCCACCCGGCTTTTGGCCGCCGCATCCGGGCGCTGGAGGCCTGGGCGGGCACGCCGCTGGTCGAGCGCACGGGCGGCCCGGTCACGCTGACGCCAGCCGGGCACAGCTTTCTGGAAACCGCAGGCCAGCTGGCCCGCAACCTCGCCCAGTCGCACGAGGAACTGCAAAGCCTGGCCGGCCGGCAGGCCCGCACGGTGACGCTGGCCACGGGCCGCACGCTGGCGCGCACCGTGGTGGCCGACTGGCTGGTGCGCCTGCAGCCGCTGCTGCAAGGCGGCGAGCTGTGCATCCGCACCCGCGCGCTGGCCGACACGGTGGCGCTGCTGGAGCGCAACGAGGCCGACTTCTCGCTGGTGTACCACCACCCGGCGCTGGCCATCCGGCTCGATGCGCGCCAGTTCCTGCACATGACCGTGGCCTCGGACCGGCTGGTGCCGGTGTCGCGCGCCACGGCGCAGGGCCACGCGATGTACCGATTCGGCCCACCAGGCACCACAGATGCCGTGCCCTACCTCGCCTACGCACCGCAGCTGGCGCTGGGCCGGCTGGTGGAGGACCACCTGGCGCACAACCCGCACGCCCCGCGCCTGCAGCGGGTGGTGGAGTGCGATTCGGCCGACGCGCACTACGAATACGTGCAAAAGGGCTTGGGCGTGGCCTGGCTGCCCTGGTCCATGGTGCATGCCGACTGCAAGGCACGGCGCCTCGCGCCTGCCGGGGATGCGCGGATGGAGGTGCGGTTCGACGTGCGCCTGTACCGGCCCAAGCGCCGCCTGGGGCCGCTGGCCGAGGCACTGTGGAAGGCCCTGTCACAGCGGTGATGCCCCGCCGATGCAGCACGAATGCAGCATCGATGCGGCCTAGGTGCCGCTCAGGTACTGCTCAGGTCCGGCGTGGATGCGACACATGCATTGGTGGATTCATCCATCACGCAGGGGTTTTCCCTGCACGCCCGGTACGGATTGGCAATGGTTGGTGCCGTTTCAGCACCAACACAGCAGATCGTATTTTCGACAATGGGTTACGCCGCAGGAAGTTTTACGGCACCACCCGCCCTGGGTGGCCTCGTAATCCTGACCCCGTGGCGGTTTGCAGCAGCCCACAACACCACCGACCCGGACCTCACACCATGCACCACCCGTCTTTGTCCTCCCCCCTGCGCCGCACCGCGCTGCTGTGCACCCTGGCGGCCCTGGCCACCGCCCCCGCCTGGGCGCAGCAGGACGCCTATCCCTCCAAGCCCATCACCATCGTCGTGGGCTACCCGCCGGGCGGCAGCACCGACCTGACCGCGCGCACCGTGGCGACCGAGCTGGGCAACAAGCTGGGCGTCCCGGTGGTGATCGAGAACATCGGCGGCGCGGGCGGTGCCATTGGCGCGCAAAAGGTGGCCAGCGCGGCGCCGGATGGCTACACGCTGCTGGTGGGCGCCAGCAATGAGATCGCCATCAACAAGCTGGTGACCAAGAAGGTGAAGTACGACGTGAAGGACTTCACCGCCATCGGCCTGATCGCCTCGCAGCCGCTGGTGCTGGTGGCGTCCGCCGGCTCGGGCGTGAAGAACGTGGCCGAGTTCACGCAGAAGGTCTCGAAGAACCCCGGCAAGTTCAGCTACGGCAGCTCGGGCGTGGGCACGTCGCTGCACCTGGCCGGTGAGATGGTCAAGGAGCAGGGCAAGCTGTTCATGACGCACATCCCCTACCGCGGCGTGGCGCCGCTGACCAACGACCTCTTGGGCAACAACCTCGAATTCGGCGTGTTCGTGCTCTCGAGCGGCCTGCCGCACATCAAGAGCGGCAAGGTGATCGCCCTGGGCACGACCGAAGCCAAGCGCTCGCCCACCACGCCGGACATCCCGGCCCTGGCCGAGTCGCCCCAGTTCAAGAACGTGGACATCGGCGTGTGGTTCGCGCTGCTGGCGCCCGCCAACCTGCCCAAGCCCGTGTTCGACAAGGTGAAGAAGGCGCTGAACGACAGCCTGCAGTCGCCCGACTTCCGAAAGAAGATGGAAGCCACCGGCTCCACAGTGGCGGCCACCAACGTCAACATCGACCAGTACCTGGCTGCCGAAGTGGCCAAGTACAAGAAGATCGTCGAATTCGCCAAGATCGAAGAATGAACCGCAACGACGACCTCCACCACGGCGCGGTGCCACCGCTCACCTTCGCGCTGCCCGCGCCCGACATCAGCGCCTGGCGCGCCGGCAACACCGGCACCGAAGGCGTGTGGCACTTCGACTCGGGCCAGCCCGGGCGCCACGTGATGATCAGCGCGCTGGTGCACGGCAACGAGCTGTGCGGCGCCTGGGCGATCCAGGGCCTGCTCGAAGCCGGCGTGCGGCCGGAGTCCGGCACGCTCACGCTCGCGTTCTGCAACCTCGAAGCCTTCGACCGCTTCGACGCCGCAAGCCACGATGCCTCGCGCTTCACCGACGAAGACCTCAACCGCCAGTGGCTCGACGAGCGCATCGACGCGGCCGACACCGCGGAACGCCGCCGCGCTGCGGCCTTGCGGCCCTTCGTGGCGCGTGCGGACTGGCTGCTCGACATCCACTCCATGCACGAGCCGTCGGCACCACTGCTGCTCACTGGCATCCAGCCGCGCAATCTGGCGCTGGCGCGCGCCATGCGCTCGCCCGAGCACGTCGTGGTCGACGCGGGCCACAAGGACGGCGTGCGCATGCGCGACTACGGCCGCTTCGGCCTGCCGGGCAACGACGGTGAGGGCGCCGGTGGGGGCGAAGCCGCCGACACCCGCTCGCTGCTGGTCGAATGCGGCTTTCATGGCGACCCCGCCAGCCGCGCCGTGGCGCAGGACCAGTGCGTGCGCTTTCTGGAGCAGTCCGGCGTGATCAGTCCCGCCGCGCTGGCAGCGCAGCTACCCGGCTGGCGCCTGCCCGATGCACCCCGCCAGTGGGCGCTGGATGTGACCGGCCCGGTCGTGGCCACCAGCAGCGCGTTCCGGTTCGTGGCGCCTTACACAGGCCTTGAGGTGTTTGAAAAAGCGGGCACCGTCATCGGCGACAACGACGGCGTGCCGGTGACCACACCGTACGACGACTGCGTGCTGGTGATGCCCTCGGTGCGCCAAGCCCGTGCGGGCGTGACGGTGGTGCGCTTTGCGCGCCGCAAGGCACTGACCTAGCTGTCCCCCCGGCGCCGTCCGTGCGCCTGGGCGCACAGGCGCTCTCGCACACCCCATGGCTGGCGCTTGGCAACGCCTGGCCAGCGCCATCGCCCCGCCGTGCAGCTTCAGGCTGCACGGCTGCCAACCCACCCGCACGCGCCCACGCTGCGGGCGACCTCACCCCATCCCATGCCCGCTGCATGACCCGCTGTGATGAACAGCCCGGCGTCATGGGGACCACTGTTTTCCATGAATACAAGGACATCGCCATGAAAGTCTGGTTGTTGATCTGGGCACTGCTGCTGGCCCCCTTGCATGCCGCTGCCCAAGAGGTGTCCAAGGACGAAATCGTCCTCGGCCAGTCGGCGTCCTTCACCGGCAGTTTTGCCAGCCAGGCGGCGGCGTACCGCGACGGCGCGCTGCTGTACCTGAACGAGGTGAATCGCCGCGGCGGCATCCATGGGCGCAAGATCCGCCTGGTGTCGCTCGACGACCAGTACAAGCCCGAGCTGGCGGTGGAGAACACCCTCAAGCTCATCGAGCAGCACGGTGCCTTCGCGCTGACCCACTACACCTGGACGCCGGTGGCCCGCGCGGTGATTCCGGTGGCGACGAAGTACAAAGTGCCCTTCTTTGCGCCGTACACCGGTGCCAGCGACGTGTACCGCTCCAGCAGCCCCATGGTCTTCACCGTGCGCGCGAGCTTTCATGCCGAGCTGGAGGCGATCATCCGGCACGTCACCACCCTGGGTATCCGCAGGATTGCGTTCGTGCGCTACACCAGCAAGACGGGCGACGAGCTGCTCGCCGAGCTGGAGCCTTTGCTGAAGAAATACGGCGCCACCCTGGTGGGCACCGGCAGCATGGCCAACAACTCTGCCCAGCCGAAAGACGCCATCCGGCAGCTTGCGCCCATCGAGGCCCAGGCCGTGCTGCTGGGCGTGTCCGGCACCGACGCGGTGTCGTTCATCAAAGGCTACGAGGCTGCCACTGGCCGCAAGGCGCAGTACTACGCTCGCAGCCTGGTTGGCGCACGGCAACTGGCGCAGGAGCTGGGCGACCAGGCTTTCGGCATCTCGGTCACCCAGCTGGTGCCCAACCCCTTCAAGCAGGTGGTGGAAGTGAGCAAGGAGTACAACCGCCTGCTCAAGAGCGGTGGGGCCGGCGCCCAGCCCGACTACATCTCGCTGGAGGGCTTCATCGCCGCCAAGGTGTTCTGCGAAGCGCTGAAGCGCACCGGCCCGACACCGACGCGCGCGGGCTTTTTGCAGACGCTGTCCCAGATGAAGGTGGATGTGGGCGGGTTCGAAGTGACCTTCAGCCCCGGCAACCACAACGGCTCCGACTTCGTGGACATGACCATGATCGGGCGCCAGGGCAGGCCTATCAACTGACCGGGCAGGCGGGGGCAGGTTGCGCCGCCACGACGGCACGACGACGCGCCCAATCCGATAGCAAACACGGGGCGGTGCGATGGGTGGCGGGCTATCTTCTCTGGAGCCTGGGCCCCAGCACCACACAGGCAAGCGCCGCCACGATCAGCGCAATGCCCGCCCACTGCCAGGGCGCCACGCCTTCGCCCAGCAGCAGCATCCCCGCGGTGAGCCCGACCACCGGCACCGCCAGGCTGAAAGGCGCCACGCGGTTGGCAGGGTAGCGCTGCAGCAGGTTCGTCCACAGCGCATTGCCCACGGTGTTGGCCGCCCAGCCCAGGTAAGCGACGGCAGCCCAGGCCGACAGCGGCACGCTGGCGAGGGTGTCCCACTGCAGCCAGCGCGCGGCGTCGGGGTCGAACACCGCCGACAGGGCGATGAACGGCACGATGGGTACCACGCTGCTCCAGATCACGAAGGCCAGTGGGTCGTAACCCGGGCTCGCGTTCTGCGCCAGCCGCGCCACGATGTGCGATGCGGCCCACATCGCAGCAGCACACAGCGTCAGCAACAGGCCTGCCAATGTGGTGGCCTGTGCGGCGCTGACTACGGTGCCGTGACCGAGGTGGTTCATCGCAAAACACGCCAGGCCCAGCGCCGCCAGCGCCAATCCCCACAGCAGCGGACGCCCCGGCTTCTCGCGCAGCAGCGCAAATGCGAACAAGGCCGTGAAGAACACCTGGGTCTGCAGCAGCACGCTGGCCAGGCTGGCCGTCATGCCCGTCTTCATCGCAATGAACAAGAACCCGAATTGCCCCACGCCCTGGAACAGACCGAACCACAGCACCCAGCGCCAGTGCACGCGCGGCGGCCGGATCGTCAGCAACAGCGGCAGCGCCGCAAACACATAGCGCGCCACACCCAGCTGAAAGGGGCTGAAGCTGCGCAGCCCCCATTTCATGGCCACGAAGTTCACGCCCCACAACACCACCACGACCAGCGCGATGAGCAGGTCTCGCGCCCGCAGCGGCGGCGCCCCCTGCGCCGTGCCGTGCCCCGTCACTGCGCGCTGCGGGCCGCGTCGATGTGGGCCTGCACGCGCTGCGCCAGCGCGATATCGCCGGGGGTCTCGGGGCTCCATTTGTCGATGGTGCGGGGCTGCTCGTCGGAGTCCACCGCTGTGTAGACCGCCACGCAGTGCAGCACCTCGTGCTGCGGCTCGCCGTGAAGGCCGCCGCTGCGCACCTCCACCGCCAGCTGCATGGCCGTGTCCGTGGTCGCCGCCAGGCGGGCATGCACTTCGACCAGGTCTCCGGGCCGGATGGGGTGCATGAACTGCGCGCCGCCGACGAACTCGGTGATGCACGGCCCCTTGGCCCAGGCGCTGGCGCAGGCAAAGCCGGCTTCATCCACCCAGCGCAGCACGGTCCCGCCGGGCACGCGGCCGGCCTGCGGCAGGGTGCTTTGGGACGCCAGGAAACGCAGGGTGATCGATTGCATGCGGGTGCTCCATCAAAACGGTGCAGGGGGTATGAAGCCATTATCACCAGCCACCCGGCGCGCTGCAGGGGGCGCCGCGTCAGTGCAGCCCGCGCGCGAACGTAGGTGCAGCGCCGGTGGTGCGCAGGCCCGGGGCCGGCGCCACAGCTTGACCTGAGTCAACACCCTGCAGGCCGCACTTGCCTACATTGCGTAGCAACCCTGCGGCCCCGGCCTGCCGCGCCGCCCACCGGCGATGGCCGACCACGCCAGAGCCGGTTTTCACCTTGCACGCCCCGGCGTGCCGCCCTGCCATGTCACTGCTTCACCGACTGAACCTGCTCGAAAAATTCCTGATCCTCGGAACCCTCGGGCTGATGATGAGCGCGCTGCCCACGTATGTCTATGTGGCCGACGCACTGCGCGGCATCGGCCACGCCCGGCAGGAGGCCCGCGGCGTGCCGCCTGCGCAGGCCGTCACGCGGCTGGTGCAGGCGGTGCAGGTGCACCGGGGCCTGTCGGCCGGCATGCTGGGCGGCGACGAGTCGCTGGCGGCACGCCGCCCCGCTGCGCGCGAGGCGGTCGAGGCCGCACTGCGCGACGTGACCGAGCGCTTTGCCAGCGCACAGGTGCCCGCGGCCCAGGCTGCGGCCTGGAGGGACGCACAGCAGGCCTGGCGCACGCTGGAGCAGGCGGTGGCCGCGCGCGGCATCGAGCTGGCGCAGAGCACGGCGCAGCACACGCAGCTCATCGGCACGCTGCTGCAGCTGAGCGCGTCGCTGGTGCACGCCTACGGCCTGCAGATCGATCCCGAAGCGCCCACGCATGCGCTCATCCAGTCGTCGCTGATCCAGGCGCCGCTGCTCGGCGAGAAGCTGGGCCTGCTGCGCGCGCAGGGCGCGGGCGCGCTCGGCCGCGGCCAGCTCAGCCCCGAGGCCAAGGGCCAGATGCTGGTGCTGCAGCAGCGCGTGGGCGAACTGCAGGGCGACACCTTCGGCGGGCTGGACCGCGCGCTGCAAGGCGATGCAGAGCTTCGGCAGGCCCTGGGCAGCGGCACGCAGGACATCCAGGCGCAGATCCAGCAATCGCTGCAGCTGGCCGAGCGCGAGGTGATCAACGCGCCCGAACTCAAGATGGCCTCCAAGGACTACTTCGACGCGCTCACCCGCACCATCGATGCGCTCAACACACTCAACACGCAGTCGCTGGCCAGCCTCGCCCAGGCGCTGCAGGACCGCGTGGCGCGGCTGCAGCAAAGCCTGCTGTGGGTGGCGGTGGCGCTGGCGGTGACGCTGTCGGCCACCTGCGCGATGGCCCTGGTGTTCGTGCGCTCGATGACACAGCCCCTGAAGCAGGCCGTGGGCCTGGCGCGCGCGGTGGCCCAGGGCGACCTGGGCGGCGCGCCCATCGCCCACGGCACGAACGAAGTGGGCCAGCTGCTGCAGGCGCTCCTGCAGATGCGCACGCAGCTCACCGGGGTGGTGCGCCAGGTGCGCAGCGGCTCCGAAAGCGTGGCCACGGCCAGCGTGCAGATCGCGCAGGGCAACACCGACCTGTCGGCCCGCACCGAGAGCCAGGCCAGCGCGCTGGAGGAAACCGCGGCGTCCATGGAGCAGCTGAGCTCCACCGTGCGGCAGAACGCCGACAGTGCGCGCCAGGCCAGCCAGCTGGCCGACAGCGCCAGCACCGTGGCCGTGCAGGGCGGCGAAGTGGTGGCCCAGGTGGTGCACACCATGCAGGGCATCAACGCGTCGTCGCAGAAGATCTCGGACATCATCGGCGTGATCGACTCGATCGCCTTCCAGACCAACATCCTGGCGCTCAACGCCGCGGTGGAAGCAGCGCGAGCAGGCGAGCAGGGCCGCGGCTTTGCCGTGGTGGCCAGCGAAGTGCGCAGCCTGGCCGGCCGCAGTGCCGGGGCCGCCCGCGAGATCAAGGCCCTCATCAGCGCCAGCGTGGAGCGCGTGGAGCACGGCACCGCCCTGGTGGACCGCGCTGGCAGCACGATGAACGAGGTGGTCAGCGCCATCCGCCGCGTGACGGACATCGTGGGCGAGATCAGCACCGCCAGCCACGAACAGTCCTTGGGCGTGGCCCAGGTGGGCGAGGCCGTGACGCAGATGGACCAGGTCACGCAACAGAACGCCGCGCTGGTCGAAGAAATGGCCGCGGCCGCCGGCAGCCTGCAGCTGCAGGCCGAAGACCTGGTACAGGTGGTGTCGGTTTTCAGATTGGGCGACGAAGGCAACGCGCACCTGCCGGCCACCGCGCCTGCATCTCAATTGCTGCAAATTCGATAGCTGCCAGCGCTTCATGGACAGGCGTTAGAGGCCGATTTACCTCAAAATCCGCCCCCTCAACCGCCCGCCACGCCGCGCTCGATGCCTAGCGCGGCCAGCTCCGCATCGCTGAACACCCGCGACCGCGTGTGGAACGCCTTGCCCTCGGGCCCCTCCAGCGAAAAGGTGCCGCCCGTGCCCTCGATCACGTCGATGATGAGCTGCGTGTGCTTCCAGGTCTCGTACTGCGCGCGGCCGATGTAGAAAGGGCAGCCGCCGATGTCGCCCAGGTACACATCGCCCGCGCCCATCGTGATCTCGCCGGGCAGATAGCAGTTGGCCGCGCTGTTGTCGCAGCAGCCCCCTGACTGGTGGAACATGAGGTCAGGCCCGTGCTTGGCTTGCAGAAAGGCCACCAGCTCCAGCGCGGCGGGGGTGGCGATGACTTTGTCGACCATGGGTGTCTCCTTGTTTTGTCACAAGCAATGGGAGCCGTAGCCAGCCCCCACCCCTTGCATAGATTCCATAGTTCTGCACCCACCAGTCCGTTCACGCTGAGCCTGTCGAAGCGCGGCGCAAGGCTTCGACAAGCTCAGCCTGAACGGTGGGGAAGTTTCGGCCAACACCTGCAGCGCTCTGTCGTCGGCCGATCCCGTCGGCGACCGCTGTACCGTCTGCGGCTGCTTTAGGGCCACGGCTGCTACACAAGCCCTTCAGCACCACCCGCAACCCGTTCACGCTGAGCCTGTCGAAGCGCCGCGCAAGGCTTCGACAGGCTCAGCCCGAACGGTGCGTGCCTGTGCCATGTCGATGGGCCTCAGAAGAAGCCGAGCTTGTTCTCGCTGTAGCTGACCAGCAGGTTCTTGGTCTGCTGATAGTGGTCGAGCATCATCTTGTGCGTCTCGCGCCCGATGCCCGACTCCTTGTAGCCGCCGAACGCCGCGTGCGCCGGGTACGCGTGGTAGCAGTTGGTCCACACGCGCCCGGCCTTGATTGCGCGGCCCATGCGGTAGGCGACGTTGCCGTTGCGGCTCCACACGCCGGCGCCCAGGCCGTACAGCGTGTCGTTGGCGATCGCGAGGGCCTCGGCCTCGTCCTTGAAGGTGGTCACGGCCAGCACGGGGCCGAAGATTTCCTCCTGGAAGATGCGCATCTTGTTGTGGCCCTTGAACAGCGTGGGCTGCACGTAGTAGCCGCCTTCCAGGTCGCCGCCCAGGTGGGCCTGGCCGCCGCCGGCCAGCACCTCGGCGCCCTCCTGCTTGCCCAGGTCCAGGTACGACAGGATCTTGGTGAGCTGCTCCTTGCTGGCTTGCGCACCCATCATGCTGTCGGTGTCGAGCGGGTTGGCGTGCTGGATGGCGGCCACGCGCTTCAAGACGCGCTCCATGAACTTGTCGTAGATGCTTTCCTGGATCAGCGCACGCGACGGGCAGGTGCAGACCTCGCCCTGGTTGAAAGCGAACAGCACCAGGCCTTCGATGGCCTTGTCCAGGAAGGCGTCGTCCTTGTCCATGATGTCGGCGAAGAACACATTGGGGCTCTTGCCGCCCAGCTCCAGCGTGGCGGGGATGAGGTTGTTGGCAGCGGCCTGCGCGATCACGCGGCCGGTGCTGGTGGAGCCGGTGAACGCGATCTTGGCGATGCGCTTGCTGGTGGCCAGCGGCATGCCCGCCTCGCGCCCGTAGCCGTTGACGATGTTGAGCACGCCCGGCGGCAACAGGTCGGCGATCAGCCCGGCCAGGATCAAAATGGAAATCGGCGTGGACTCCGCGGGCTTGAGCACCACGCAGTTGCCCGCGCCGATCGCCGGGGCCAGCTTCCACGCGGCCATCAGGATGGGGAAGTTCCACGGAATGATCTGGCCCACCACGCCCAGCGGCTCCTGGATGTGGTACGCCACGGTGTTCTCGTCGATGTTGGAAAGCGCCCCTTCCTGCGCGCGCACGCAGCCCGCAAAGTAGCGGAAGTGGTCCACGGTGAGGGGGATGTCGGCGTTCAGCGTCTCGCGGATGGCCTTGCCGTTGTCCACGGTTTCGGCATAGGCCAGCAGCTCCAGGTTCTGCTCGATGCGGTCGGCGATTTTGAGCAGGATGTTGCTGCGCGTGGCGGCGTCCGTCTTGCCCCAGGCATCGGCAGCGGCATGGGCGGCGTCCAGCGCCAGTTCGATGTCCTCAAAGGTGGAGCGCGCGGCCTGGGTGTAGACCTTGCCGTTCACCGGCGAGATCACGTCGAAGTACTGGCCCTTGACCGGGGCCACGAACTGGCCGCCGATGAAGTTGTCGTACCGGGGTTGGTAGGCGATCTTGGCGCCGGCGGCGCCGGGGGCTGCGTATACGGTCATGTGCGTTGTCTCCAGGGATGTTGTGTGTGGCATCGGCCGGCCGGGCGGGCCGCTCCGATGCACTCCCCTACTCAAGACGCATGCCAGCGCCTGGCACGCAGCGGACCGTTGATTCCATGGGGATTTTTCTGTCGGAGCACTGTCCGGACCGTCACACCGTGCCCGCCCGCCGTGTTCCGCAACGCCACACCTGTCACGAAATGGAACACCCGCACCGCGCGGCACGCCGGCGCCCTTGCCCCGGCCGGGTGGGGGCGCCATACTGGCCGCAGCGGGTGCACCAGACGCCTGCACAGGAGACCAGCGCGTGCGTTCTTCCGCCACCATTCCACCCCTTGTGGCCTTGCGACAGGCCCGCCAGCACCTGCTGGAGTTCGGCCAGTGCCCCAGCGGCCTGCTGGACGAGCGCCTGGCCCGATCGTGGAGCCGCAGCATGGCCGCTGGCCTCGCGCCCACGGGCCGGGCACCGGGCGTGGAGCACGCGAGCAGCGGCACGCTGCGCCATGCGCTGGCCAGCAACCCCGAGCTGCTGGCGCATTCACGGCCGGTGATGGAATACCTCTTCGAGCAGGTGCGCCACAGCCAGAGCGTGGTGGTGCTGGCCGACCGCCGCGGCATGCTGATGCACACGCTGGGCGACCCGGGCTTCGTGGGCAAGGCCGAGCGCGTGGCGCTGACGAGCGGCGCGTCGTGGCACGAAGCGCACCGGGGCACCAACGCCATCGGCACCGCGCTGGCCGAATGCACGGCCGTGGAGGTGCACGGCGGCGAGCACTTTCTGGAGCGCAACAGCTTTCTCACCTGCGCGGCCTCGCCCATCCTGTCGGCCACCGGCGAGCTGCTGGGCATTCTCGACATCTCGGGCGACTACCGCCAGGGGCACGCGCACACGCTGGGCCTGGTCAGCACCGCGGCCCGCATGATCGAAAACCGCCTGCTGGCCGCCGCCTGCAAGCGCAACATCCGCCTGCACCTGCACCGCGACCCCGAAGGCATCGGCAGCGTGGCCGAAGGCATCGTGGCCGTGTCGGGCGACGGCTGGATCGTGGGCGCCAACCGCGCAGCCCTGGCCCAGCTGGGCCTGAGCGCCAGCGATGTGGGCGCCACCGAGCTCGAGCGCGTGGTGGACGCGCGGCTGGACGACCTGCTGTCGCACCACCAGCGCCGCCCGCAGCAGCCGCAGGCCGTGCGCCTGCCCGGCGGTGCCCTGCTGTTCGCGCAGGTGCAGAGGGACCCCGCAGCGTGGCCGGGCACCGCGCTGGCGTCGGCCCGCGGCGCAGTGGCAGCCCCCGAGGCCGCGGCACCGGCACAGGCCGCGGATGCCCTCGCGCAGCTGGACACGGGCGATGCCCGCTGGCGCAGCGCCGCCGACAAGGCGCGCCGCGTGGTGGGCAAGCCGATCCCGGTGCTGATCCAGGGCGAGTCGGGCGTGGGCAAGGAAGTGTTCGCCCGCGCGCTGCACGCCAGCGGGCCGCGGCGCGACGGCCCTTTCGTGGCCATCAACTGCGGCGCCATCCCCGAGAACCTCATCGAGGCCGAGCTGTTCGGCTATGTGGGCGGCGCCTTCACCGGAGCGCGCAAGGAGGGCAGCGCGGGCCGGCTGCGCGAGGCCCACGGCGGCACGCTGTTCCTCGATGAAATCGGCGACATGCCCCTGGCCATGCAAACCCGCCTGCTGCGCGTGCTGCAGGAGCGCAGCGTGACGCCGGTGGGCGCCGGCAAGTCGTACACGGTGGACTTTGCGCTGGTGAGCGCCACGCACAGCCAGCTGATGCAGGCCGCCGAACAAGGGCGCTTTCGGCAAGACCTGTACTACCGCATCAACGGCCTGACGGTGCAGCTGCCCGCGCTGCGCGAGCGCACCGACTTCCTGGCGCTGACGCAGCAGCTGCTGAGCTCGCTGGCCACACCGACCACAGGACCCAGCCCCTGCCCCGGCCGGCCGCGCAGCCTGCAGCTGGCCCCCGACCTGCTGGCCCGCCTGGCGCGCTACCCCTGGCCCGGTAACCTGCGCCAGTACGCCAGCGTGCTGCGCACCGCCTGCGCCATGCTTGACGACGGCGAAGACACGCTGCGCTGGGACCATCTGCCGGACGACCTGGCGCAGGCGCTGGCGGCGCGGGAACAGAAAGAGGAACACGCACACGCAGGCAGCGGGCCCACGGCCTGGCCCACCGGCCAAGCCACCGCAGACGACGACGGGCCCCCGCCCGCGCCACTCAACCTGCGGCAGCTGTCCCACACCGCCATCGACCAGGCCCTGCAGTCCACCCGCGGCAACATGTCCGAGGCCGCGCGCCGCCTGGGCATCAGCCGCCAGACGCTGTACCGCAAGCTCAAGAAAACGCCTGGGTGAGCGGGGCAGCGGGGCTTGCGGAAGAAGCGGCACCGGAGACCTGCAAGCGCGGTAGCGCGGCGACCGCCAGCGGGCGCGTGGTGCGGCGGGCCGGGGCGTACTCGGATGCGCTTGCAAATAGCTACTGTTTTGATAGCTGGTTAGGGCTTATCCAACGATGGGCCTACAACTCGGCATTCTGAACCACCGTGTTGTCGCTCCGTGCACCATCCGGCCGAGTACCGACTTTTCGGTTCGTCTGCTCAACTGAGCGCCTGGGCCACCCTGCCTGCCTGCTCAGGACATCGCCTGCCGCGTCCAGCAACTGGGCAGCCGCGCAGAGATCCCGCAGCGGGCGCTGACTCGCCGCTAGATCAATGCCTTTTTACCTCTACAGCTTCTGTTTGAGATTCGCGACTTCTATGGTGTCTCTGCCGTAGTTCGAACGTGGGCACTGTATTGCACACTGCGCTGAACCAGGGTGGTGGGGTTACCGGTCTTCTGGTCAATGATGGGTTCATGTATAGGACAGGCCAATCGTTAATGGCAGATAAATAACCACTCCCTAGTTACTCACCCTTTGGACAAGTCGGCATTGTGGATGTGGAGTTGCACTCAGGAGGGATGTTGTGAAAAACGGCATCCTGACCTGCCCATACCTTGCCTAAAGCGTGCGGCTCGTCGATAAGCCACATAATCTCTGCGCCCCCTTCGAGATCCACCACTGGGCTCTCACCCAACAAAGATTTTGGCTCAACCCGGTAAAGCCGAACAAAGGCCGGATCCCGGAAGTTAATATGAACCATACGCTGCCATAGTGATGGGCGATGAAATTCCAACTCATAAACTCGATGAGGACTATAATGGACCGATTGAAATTGCGACCGCGCAAAGTAACAACCCATCAAAATTGCAAAGGTCGCAAAAAAGATCCAAAAAACTTTTTGTTTTTTTAAATATCTCAAACAATCCTTAGTTTAATATTTTTAAATTAAAAAATAGTCACCATGAATATTTTATGGTTTGGGGCAAGCGTACCCTATGCAAGTCAGAAACCACCACAAAATCCCCTCCCCGACCATGCTGTTCGCGCCATAACCTGAAGTGCTTGTTATGGACCAAGTAGGTACGCCCTCGCACTTCCTCAATATCCGTAGAATTGACAAATCTCGGCGTCGTAAAAACATCTAGAGTAAACCGAGGAGTCCGTTCTACGCCTTTAAAACCCCAAAAACCAAGTGGCTGAGACAGGAATAAATCATCATTAAAATCATATGCATCTTTTAGATAAAATCCGAGCTCATCTATTTCAATGGAAAATTTTGTACTACTATCAGATGTGACAATGCCTGAGACCGCTACCTTCAGCGTAGATTGTCCCATTGCGGCATAAAAGTCATCCATAGGATCACTAAGTGCCCCTATCGGCTCTTTATTAACCTGGCAAATATTGTCGATTTCTTTGACTGGCCGACTAAGATTCCCAAAGCGCCAGCAAGATTGTGATTTTCCAAAACCCTGCCTACTAATTCGCCCATGAAGCAACTCTAAACCGGCCTTACTCGACCAATTAGTTTGTAAATTACGCAAAGCGGTTTGCACCCTTGCAAATCCAAGCGCCCATTTCATCTTAATCAGCTTTTCGTCTAGCCTCTCTTCATGCAGTTGGTGCAACAGACAGGGAGGTTCCGTACTTCGTTTCATCTCCAGACTCATTTCGAACTTTGAACTTCTGAACCAGCGGTCCATCATTGCTGCCGCCACTGGCCAGCCCATTCGCGAGCGCATAACGTCCGGGATATCACTGAGTTCAAAGAGTGGCACAGAAGGCAATCTTTGCTCTAGTTGTGTTCGCAGTTTGGCCACATCTGTTTTAACAATTTCACTCACGAAAACATTCCCAGTGTAATAAACAATATGGGGAGCGATTGTTAAAGCATTTGCAGAATAATTCCGTTTCCAAAGGTGTTTGTTGTTACTCGGCGTAATTTCGAGGTCAAAACGAAATTAAATATGGCCGCAGATATTTGCCCGTGTGACTATTCTGGTTGGCCGCCAGGTCCTCCGGCGTGCCCACGCCCACCACGGTGCCGCCGCCCGCCCCGCCCTCGGGGCCCATGTCGATGAGCCAGTCGGCGGTCTTGATGACGTCGAGGTTGTGCTCGATGATGACGATGGTGTTGCCCGCATCGCGCAGCTGGTGCAGCACCTTGAGCAGCAGGTCGATGTCCGCAAAATGCAGGCCGGTGGTGGGCTCGTCCAGGATGTAGAGCGTGCGGCCCGTGTCGCGCTTGGAAAGCTCCTGCGCCAGCTTCACCCGCTGCGCCTCGCCGCCTGACAGCGTGGTGGCCGCCTGGCCCAGGCGGATGTACGACAGGCCCACATCCAGCAGCGTCTGCAGCTTGCGGGCAATGGTCGGCACGTCCTTGAAGAAGGCGGCGGCGTCTTCCACCGTCAGCTCCAGGATCTGCGCGATGTTCTTGCCTTTCCACAGCACTTCCAGCGTCTCGCGGTTGTAGCGCTGGCCGTGGCAGATGTCGCAGGGCACGTACACGTCGGGCAGAAAGTGCATCTCCACCTTCACTACGCCGTCGCCCTGGCAGGCCTCGCAGCGGCCGCCGGCCACGTTGAAGCTGAAACGCCCGGGGCCGTAGCCACGCTCCTTGGCGGTGTTGACCTCGGCCATCAGCTCGCGGATGGGGGTGAACAGGCCGGTGTAGGTGGCCGGGTTGCTGCGCGGCGTGCGGCCGATGGGGCTCTGGTCGACGTTGATGACCTTATCGAAGTACTCGATGCCCACGATCTCGTCGTGCGCGGCGGGCTCTTCGTGCGCGCGGTACAGCTGGCGGGCCACGGCGGCGTACAGCGTGTCGTTGACCAGCGTGCTCTTGCCCGAGCCCGACACGCCCGTCACGCAGGTGAGCAGCCCCACCGGAAAGTCCACCGTCACGTTCTTCAAGTTGTTGCCCGTGGCGCCTGCCACGCGCAGCGCCTGCAGGGCGCCCTGGCGCGCGTGGTGCTCGGCCATGCGTTCGGCGCGGCGCTTGCTGGCTTCGGTCTGCGGAAAGCGCGATTTGGCCTTGGCCTCCACCACCGGTGCAGCCTGCTCGAGCACCGGCAGCCAGGGCGTGCGGCGCGGGGGCACGGCAATCGAGCGCGCGCCCGACAGGTACTGGCCGGTGAGCGACTGCGTGTTGCCACGCACTTCGTCGTACGTGCCCTGTGCCATCACGCGCCCACCGTGCACGCCCGCACCGGGGCCCATGTCGATCACATGGTCGGCGGCGCGCATCATGTCTTCGTCGTGCTCGACCACGATCACGCTGTTTCCGATGTCGCGCAGGTGTTTGAGCGTGGCGATCAGGCGGTCGTTGTCGCGCTGGTGCAGGCCGATGCTGGGTTCGTCCAGCACGTACATCACGCCCGTGAGGCCCGAGCCGATCTGGGACGCGAGGCGGATGCGCTGCGCCTCGCCGCCGGAGAGGGTCTCGGCGCTGCGGTCCAGGCTCAGGTAGCTCAGGCCCACGTCGTTCAGGAACTGCAGGCGCGTGGCGATCTCGCGCACCACCTTGTCGGCGATCTCGGCCTTGGCGCCGGTGAGCCTCAGGTCGTTGAACCAGGCATGGGCGGTGTTCAGCGTGGCGTGGCTCACTTCAAAGATGGCACGGGCCTGCTCGCCCTCGCCCAGCCGCACGTGGCGGGCTTCGCGGCGCAGGCGGGTGCCGTGGCATTCGGGGCAGGGCTGGGTGCTGCGAAAGCGCGCCAGGTCCTCGCGCACCACCACCGAATCGGTCTCGCGGTAGCGCCGCGCCATGTTGGGGATGATGCCCTCGAACGGGTGCTTCTTGGCATACACCTTGCCCTTGGAGGCCCCGCTGTCCATGATGTAGCTGAAGGCGATTTCTTCGTCGCCTGAGCCGTGCAGGATGGCCTGCTGCACCGGTGCGGGCAGCGACTCGAACGGTGCCTCGATGTTGAACGCGTAGTGCTTGGCCAGGCTCTCGAGCATCGCAAAGTAGTAGCCGTTGCGCCGGTCCCAGCCCTTGATGGCACCGCTGGCCAGGCTCAGCGTGGGAAAGGCCACCACGCGCGCCGGGTCAAACACATCGCGCTGGCCGATGCCGTCGCACGCGGGGCACGCGCCCATGGGCGAGTTGAACGAGAACAGGCGCGGCTCCAGCTCCGGCAGCGAGTAGCTGCAGACGGGGCAGGCGAACTTGCTGCTGAACAGGTGCTCCTGCCCCGTGTCCATCTCCAGCGCCAGCACGCGGCCGTTGCCCTCGTGCCCGCCCACGCGCAGCACCGACTCGATGCTCTCGGCCAGGCGCTGCTGCAGGTCGGCCCGCACCTTGATGCGGTCGATCACCACGTCGATGTTGTGCTTCTCGGTTTTCTTGAGCGCGGGCAGGTTCTCGTGTTCGTAGATCTGGCCGTCCACCCGAAAGCGCACGTAGCCCAGCGCCTGCATCTGCGCGAACAGCTCGGTGAACTCGCCTTTCTTCTCGCGCGCCACGGGCGCGAGCAGCATGAGCTTGGTGTCTTCCGGCAGGGCCAGTACGGCATCCACCATCTGGCTCACGGTCTGCGCGGCCAGCGGCAGGCCGTGGTCGGGGCAGTAGGGCGTGCCGGCGCGGGCGTAGAGCAGCCGCAGGTAGTCGTGGATCTCGGTCACCGTGCCCACGGTGGAGCGCGGGTTGTGGCTGGTGGCCTTCTGCTCGATGCTGATGGCAGGCGAGAGGCCCTCGATCAGGTCCACATCGGGCTTGTCCAGCCGCCCCAGGAACTGCCGGGCATAGGCCGACAAACTTTCCACATAGCGGCGCTGCCCCTCGGCGTACAGCGTGTCGAACGCCAGGCTCGACTTGCCCGACCCCGACAGCCCCGTGATCACCACCAGCTGGTTGCGCGGGATGTCCAGGTCGATGTTCTTGAGGTTGTGCGTGCGCGCGCCGCGGATGCTGATGCGCTGCTCGCGCAGGGCGCGGGCGAGGTACGTGCCGTCATCAGGTGTGGCGGGTGACGGGGCGGTGTGGTCGGTCACGGGGAGGGGCCTGGTGCAGGAAAACCGACCATGATAGGTCACGGCACTCCTACCTGCGCGGGGGAGTCTTGAGATTGAGAAGGACGTAGCCTCCACCGCATCGACGCGTGTATCAACGCGATCCATCGGTGCATGGGCCGGACGAGAAAGTAACACCTGTCATTTTTTTCTTGTGCGTGCAAGTGGATTCGCACATATTCACGCACAAAACCCGCCTGCACCCTTGTTTGCAAGCCCCGCAATACCTGTCCAGCTTTCATGCCCCTCCAAGATTTTTGCAGTCAGTCCGCAGTAGCACCTCAGTCCTTCACCGTCCAGCGTGAAGATCGCGAGCGGTTGGCCGGGCATGGCGGGCGCGTGATCTGGTTCACGGGGCTGTCAGGGGCTGGCAAATCCACTCTGGCCAATGCGCTGGACGTGGAACTGCACCGAACGGGGAAGCGCACTTACGTCCTCGATGGCGACAACATCCGGCGCGGCCTGTGCAAGGACCTGGGGTTTTCAGATGCGGACCGCGTGGAAAACATGCGCAGGGTGGCCGAGGTGGCGCGCCTCTTCGTCGACGCTGGCGTGGTGGTGCTGGTGGCTTTCATATCCCCGTTCCGCGCCGAGCGCCAGGCTGCACGCGAGCTGTTTGCCGATGGTGATTTTCTCGAAATCTTTGTGGATGTGCCC
The DNA here is from genome assembly GCF_964253015.1 of Acidovorax sp. LjRoot194. Taxonomy (NCBI): domain Bacteria; kingdom Pseudomonadati; phylum Pseudomonadota; class Betaproteobacteria; order Burkholderiales; family Comamonadaceae; genus Acidovorax; species Acidovorax sp. LjRoot194. The sequence continues at coordinate 5,689,548 of NZ_CAXUQB020000001.1, forward strand.
CTGGCCGTGGCAGAGCAACGTGATACCAAAGGCCTGTATCAGAAGGCGCGCAGCGGCCAGCTGTCCCACCTGACCGGCATCGATTCGCCCTACGAGGCCCCTACCGCGCCAAACTTGGTGCTGCGCACCGACCTGCTGTCGATCCCGGCGTGTGTGGCCCGCATGCTGGAGCTTCTGGAGGCCCGTCCGGCCCACCACTTTTCAGCGCCAAGCGGGTTGGAGCCTGTGCCGCGGAACGCTGACCGGGTACCTCTGCCATGACCATGCCGCGGGATGTTGCGAGCCTTCCCACCGACGAGCCCATGGTGCGTGGGCCGCTGTTTTCGCGCCTGGATATTCCGGTGCCGCTCGCCACGGTGCGGGCGGAGGTGTCACAGCTGATGGCGCGCGCCTGGTTGCCCCATGTCAACCGCGGTGACTACGACGGTGGGTGGGATGTGATGCCGCTGCGCTGCCAAAAGCAGCACGTCGACGCGCACCCGATCCTGCAGGGATTTTCCTTGGCCTCTGCGACCGACCTTTGGGACGATCTGCCAGCGCTGCAGCCGTGCACCGCCATTCGACAGCTGCTGGGCACCATCCGGTGCCCGCTCAAGTCCGTGCGGCTGATGCGGCTGCATGCGGGCGCCAGCATCCGGCCCCACCGGGACCACGGCCTTCACCTGGGCTGCGGCGAGGCCCGCCTGCACGTCCCCGTGTGGACGAACCCTGACGTGCACTTCATCGTCGCGGGCCACGAAATGCCCATGCACGAAGGCGAGATCTGGTACTTCAATGCCGATGAAGAGCACGAGGTCGTCAACAACAGCCGGGCCACGCGCACCCACCTGGTGATGGACTGCGTGGTCACACCGTGGCTGTTGGAGCGCATTCAGGAGGGCGCGCTCTGTGCATGAACTACGGCCGGCTTATCACGCCTTGCTCTGCTCACAGGCAGAGCTGGCGTTGTGCCGCCAGGCGCACTCGGTGGCTGGCCTGCTGGACGCGCTGCGTGCGCTCTGGGGCGTGGCCGAACAAACCGACGCATGGCTTGTGCAGGCCCTCGATACGCTCAACCGCGAGGCTCTTCCCGACGAAGTGGTGGCCCAGATGGCAGGGCTCTGGCTGCCGCACCGTTACCACGCGCGCAGCGGACGCCTGCACTGGTGCCTGCCCGACGGCCCGCCCACCGAACCTTTTCACGACGAGTACCTGAGCCGTTGCTGGCAACGCAGCGCGCTGGACCAGCTCGTCACGCCCCAGTCGTCTCTGCGCGCGTTGGCGGCCTGTGACGGGCGGGTGCCCAGGGCGCTGCCCGCGGGTTTCATTTTTCACCTGTCGCGGTGCGGCTCCACGCTGCTGTCGGGCTGCCTGTCGGAACTGGATGACGCGGTGGTGTTTTCAGAGTCTCCCGTGCTCACCGAGGTGCTGGTGGACCCCGCACTCAGTCCGCAGGACAGGCGGGCGCATCTCCAGTGCCTGATCGACCTGAAAGCGGGTCTGTTCCCCGGCCGCCGCATGGTCGTCAAATGGAATGCATGGGACATCTTTCAGTGGGATCTGCTGCGTGGCCTGTACCCCGCCGTCCCGGCAGTCGCGCTGGTGCGAGACCCTGTGGAGATCCTGGCATCCCACCACGCGCTGGCGGGTCGGCACATGTCGGGCGACCCCTCGCTGGCCTGGGTTGACCGGGTGTTCTCTACGTCCAAAGCAGCCTCGGTGCTGGAGCATCGCATAGGCGTGCTCGAAGGGATGATGCAGGCCATGGGGGCCCTCGAAGGGTCGCCCGCTCTGGCCCGCATCGACTACGCGCAGTTGGACGGCCAGACCATCCGGCAGGTGGCTTCCCTGTTCGGCCTGCGATGCGGTGCAGAGGACTGGTCGCGGATGGAGCAGCGGATGCAGAGCAACGCCAAGTTACCGGGCACCCGCTTTGCGCCTGACCGTGCCCGCAAGGCGGCGGTCTTCAGTGCGGACGAGAGCCTGAGCATTCGGCAGCGGCTGTCTGGATTGCACCGGTCGCTGGTGCCGCAGCCAGAGCAGCGCGCGCCGCAGCGGGAGGTGGCACATGCCTTGTGACATCGACAGCGAGGCGCCCGTGCGCACCCGCCTGAGCCATCCGGACGATGCTGCCTTTCTGTTCGCGCTCTTCGCCGCGAACTGCACGCACCTTCATGCGCTGGGCCTGCCCACCGCAGCCCTGGATGCGATGCTTGCACAGCAATACGCCTTTCGGCAGGCCGACTACCGCCGCCGCTTCCCTTCCGCCCAGACGCTCATCGCACTGGCCGACGAGACGCCTGTCGCCCAGATGATCGTCCACGACGACGGCACCGCCCTCCACATCGTCGACGTCGCGGTGGTGCCGCCTCTGCACGGGCGAGGGTATGGCGCGGCCATGGTCCGGCAAGTTCAAGCCCAGGCACACAGGGATCGTCGTCAATCGGTCACGTTGGCTGTGGACCCTCAAAACCAACGGGCGCTGCGCCTGTACCTGGCGCTGGGTTTCGAGACCGTGGAAACGCACCCGGTTCAATGGCGCATGGCTTGGCACCCCGGCATGTCTTCTGCGGACAGACCAGCGAGCGCGGGCCCCCTGTCAATCTTCCCCACCACGAAAGGCTGAAACAATGGCAAACCCTTACCTCGGCGAGATACGCCTGCTGCCCTATGCCTGGCCCCCCAAGGGCTGGATGCTGTGCCAGGGGCAGACGCTCGCCATCAACAGCAACCAGGCCTTGTTTTCCTTGCTGGGCATCACGTACGGGGGCAACGGCAGCACCACTTTCCAGCTGCCGGATCTGCGCGGACGCTCGATCCGGCATGCCACGCCAGACGAGCCGCCCGGCACGGTGGGGGGACAGGAGTCAGTCACGCTGATGTCGGGCCAGATGCCTCAACACGGCCACAACTTGATGGCCAGCACGGGCAATGGCAACTCCGCCACCTTCGCTGACGCCGCCGTGGCCTGCGCAGTGGCAGGCGGCAACCCTGTCAACCTCTACGCGGATGCTGCAAGTCCTTTGCAGGCCCTTGCGCCCGACTCGGTGAGCGCGCAAGGCGCAAGCCAACCGCATGACAACTGTCAGCCCTCGCTGGTGATGAACTACTGTATCGCCATCTCAGGGATTTTCCCTTCCCGCAACTAACTCATCGAGAGACCGATCATGGATTCCTATGTCGGAGATATCCGTCTTTTTGCCGGAAACTACGCGCCCCGCGGCTGGCTGCTGTGCAACGGTGCCGTGCTCAACATCAGCGAGTACGACACACTGTTCACGCTCATCGGCACGGCCTACGGAGGCGACGGGCAGAACACCTTTGCGCTGCCGGACCTGCGTGGCCGCGTGCCGGTGGGCCAGGGTACGGGACCCGGCCTGACCCCGCGGGTGCTGTCGCAGGTGTACGGCAGCGAGAGCGTCACGTTGTCCACGGCACAGCTGCCGCAGCACACTCACACGCTCAATGCCACTGCCGCGACCGCCACCAGCGCAAAACCGGAAGGCATGCTGCTCGCACAGACCGGCGCGGACAACCTCTACGGGCCCCTGCCCTCCAGCGGTCCACTGCCGGAAACCATGACGGCAAGTACCGTATCGGCCGCTGGCGGCAACCAGGCGCACGCCAACATCATGCCCACCATGGCCATGAACTACATCATTGCCTATGTGGGCATTTTCCCAAGCCGCAATTGAACTAGAAAGACCGTATGGAACAGTTCATCGGAGAGATCAGGGCATTCCCTTACAGCTTCCCGCCCAAGGATTGGGCCTATTGCAATGGTCAAGTCATGACCATCATGAGCAATACGGCCCTGTTCTCGATTTTGGGGGCGACTTATGGCGGAGATGGCAAAACCACGTTTGCTCTGCCCAATCTGCAAAGCCGCGTGGTGGTCGCGCCCGGCCAGGGCCCAGGCCTCAGCACGTGGGTGCTGGGTGAAATGCCAGGGACTGACAGCGTCACGCTGATGCCGACCGAGATGCCTTTGCACAACCATCTCATCACAGGCATGAACAATCCAGGCACTGAGCCGGCGCCCAAAGGCGACGCTTACCTGAGCCGCGATGTGCGCGGAGGCACTGGTGTCATCCAGTACATGCAAACGGGTGCAGCGCCCTCCACGCCCATGTCCTCCAACAGTATCGCTGTCAACGGCGGGACGCAGCCCCATGAGAATCGACAGCCCTTCCTGGTGCTGAGATATTGCATCGCGCTGCGGGGCGATTTCCCCGCCCGCAACTGACGCGGCCTCCCGTACACAGTACCAGTACGCCCTGTGCGCCCCGGCAACGGCCGGGTGCACCCGCCGCCACATTCACATGCCCCAGACCCTGCATTTCATTTCCGGCCTTCCCCGTTCGGGCTCCACCCTGCTCGCAGGCATCCTGCGCCAGAACCCGCGCTTTCACGCGGCCATGAGCAGCCCTGTGGCAGGCCTTGTCAACGGCGTGCTGGAGCAGATGGGGGCAGGCAGCGAGTCCTACGCTTTTTTCGACGCGACCAAGCGAAAGGCCATCTGCCGCGCATTGATCGATGCCTATTACGCTGACAAGACCGAGCCCGTCATCTTTGACACCAACCGCCACTGGACGGCACGCATGCACCAGTTGGCCGAGCTGGTGGGCGGCTTCAAGATGGTCTGCTGCGTGCGCAACCCCGCCTGGGTGATGGACAGCTTCGAGGTCATCCACCGCAAGAACCCGTTCGACTACAGCCGCATGTACAACGCGGGGAGCCGGCACACGGTCTACTCGCGCTGCGAGGTCATGATGTCTGCGGGCGGCTCCGTGGGCAGCGCTTGGACCGCGCTCAAGGAGGCCTACTACGGCGAGTTCTCTGACCGGCTTTTGCTGGTGGATTACGACCTCCTCACGCAGCACCCCCAGCGCACCCTGGAGCTGATCTACCGCTTCCTCGGCGAGGAGTCGTTCCAGCACGACTTCGACAACGTCGAGTATTCCGAGAACGAGTTCGACCAGCACCTCGGCGTCAAGGGCCTGCACGATGTGAAGAAGAAGGTCGCCTTCAAGCCGCGACGCAGCATCCTTCCCCCGGACCTGTTCGCCAAATACCAGGACATGGACTTCTGGCAGGACCAGACCGGTACCTCGGCCAGCATCGTCGCCCCCCGCCGGGCCAACGTTCCCAATACGCACACTACCAAGGACACCCCATGAACCGTGCCCTGCTCAGCGGCCTTTCGACGCTGCTGTTTCCCTTTGCAGCCCACGCCGCGGCCACCTCGGCCGGGGGATACCTGATGCGTGGGGGCTATCAGCCGCGCAGCCATGCGCGCCTGCAGATAGACGCCTTGAGCCCCGCCGTCACGGCGCCCCAAAAGGCCAAGCCATCGGCCCGGCATGCCGCTGCACCGACCGACGTCGCCACCCTGGATATCCTGCAGCAGCCGGTGGCCACCGAACTGGTGGTCATCGACGGCTCCGTCGCCGACAAAGCCACGCTGTACCGGGGCCTGAAGCCCGGCGCGGTGGCCGTGGAGATCGATCCAGCACTGCCCGGCCTGCCCCAGCTGGCCGATGCCTTGCGCGGCCACCGCAACCTGGCAGCCATCCACGTGGTATCGCACGCCAGCGCCGGCGTGCTGCTGCTGGGCAACAGCCGCATCACACCCGAAAACGCCCACGAGGAACTGGCTGCTCTGTCCGCGCTGCGCGAGGCGGTACGGCCCGGTGCCGATCTGCTTTTCTATGGCTGCGATCTGGCGGCTAGTTCGGAGGGCAGCGCCTTGCTGGACATCGTTCGGCAGCAGACCGGCCTGGATGTGGCTGCCTCCAGCAACCCCACAGGCAGCCTTGCGCTCGGAGGAGACTGGGACCTGGAGGTGGTGCGCGGAAGCATCGAAACCACCGTGGCGTTCTCGGACAAGGCTTTGAAGGATTTCTCGCATGTGCTGGTGGCATCGAGCGGCACCAAGACCTTCTCTTCGGGCTGGACGGACAACAACACCAGCCTGAACTCCACGGACTTCATCGTCACCGGCAAGGACAGCGGCGGAAGCCTCATCACCAACATCAGCATCTACGTTGGGCCCCCCAATCCTGCCTACCTGCAGACCGGGTACAACGCAACCACCACAGGCACTTACTTCCAGGTCGCAGCGGACGGCGTGAACACCGGGGCTTTCGAACTCACGGGGCTGGTGGCAGGGGAGTACGGCACAGGTCCTACCGCAGGGCAATTCACCAATGTGCACATCGTCGGCATCAAACCCGACAACACGACGGTGACTTCGACCTCGATCAATGGGACAGCAACTCCGCAGGAAACGTTTTCGTTCGGGGCAGGCCAACTGGCGAACTTCGCTGGCGTCAAGCTCAAGGCTTTCAAGCTGGTGTTCGATACCAGCGGCGCTTCCACTACCAAGCCCTATTTCGAATTCCGCAACTTCACCATCCAGGGGGCCATCGGGCCCGTCCCCTTCGTGTCCGACGGCCGCATCAGCATCTCAGGCGGCTCGGGTACCGGCGGCGCGTACAAGATCGGCGACACCGTCACCGCCACCTGGAACAACACCGCCGGTGGCGACAACAACAGCGGCATCACGGGCGTCACGGTGGACTTCAGCCAGTTCGGCGGCGGCTCTGCCGTGCCGGCCTCCAACAGCGGCAACACCTGGACAGCCACCTACACCATCACGGCGGGCTCCATTGACGCCACCAACCGCAATGTCAGCGTCACCGCCACCAATGCCGGCGGCAGCACCACCACGGCCGACACCACCAACGCCACGGTGGACAGCGTTGCCCTCACCGTTACGGACGGCAGTATCAACATCAGTGGTGCTTCGGGCATTGGGGGCGCCTACCGGATCGGCGATACCGTCACGGCCACGTGGGACAACACGGCCGGCGGCGACAACAACACCGACATCATCAACAGCGTGACGGTGAACTTCGCCCAGTTCGGCGGCGGTGCCGCGGTGCCGGCCACCAACAGCAGCGGCACCTGGACGGCGACCTACACCATCGTGGCAGGGGGCATCGCTGCCAACAACCGCAACGTCGTCGTTACCGCCCAGGACAACGCCGGCAATGCGACAACTACGGGTGACACCACCAACGCCGCCGTGGACAACATCGCGCCGTTCGTCAGCAGCATCGCGGTGAACGGGTCGCCCGGCAGCGGCGCCACCAGCATGGCTTTCACGGTGAGCTTCAGCGAGTCCGTGGCCAACGTTTCCACCGACGACTTCACGCTCGTGGGGACGGGGTCGGCATCCGGCAGCATCGCCAGCGTGTCCGCAAGCACCGGGTCAACCGTCAACGTGAACATCGCCGGCATCAGTGGCACAGGCACCCTCAAGGTCAACCTCAATGGGGGCACCAACATCATTGATGGTGTGGGCAACTCCATACCCGCGTACAACGGCGGCAGCACGCACACGGTGAACGTCCTCACCGCGCCAGGCGCCCCCACGATCGGCACCGCCACGCCGGGCGATGCCCAAGCCTCCGTGACGTTCTCCGCGCCGGCCAGCAATGGCGGCTCCGCCATCACGACCTACACCGCCACGGCCAACCCGGGAGGGGCCACTGGCACATGCGCGGGGCCGGCAGCCTGTACCGCGACAGTCACCGGGCTCAACAACGGCACGGCCTATACCTTCACCGTCACGGCTACCAACGGCGTGGGCACCAGCACGGCGTCTGGCGCATCCAACTCCGTGACGCCCAAGGGCAACCAGACGATCACCTTCGCGAACCCAGGCCCGCAGAGCTTCGGCACCTCGCCCACATTGACGGCGACCGCCTCCTCCAGTCTGGCACCGACGTTCACTTCGTCCACCACAGGCGTATGCACGATCACGGGTGGCGGCACGCTGACGTTCGTGACGGCTGGCTCCTGCACCATCAGCGCAGACCAGGCCGGCAACGGCACCTGGAACGCGGCCACCACGGTGCCGCGTACATTCACGGTCAACGCCATCGTGCCCGGCGCACCTACCATCGGTACCGCCACGGCGGGCGACACCCAGGCATCGGTCACCTTCAGCGCACCGGCCAGCAACGGGGGGGCCGCCATCACAGGGTATACCGTCACCTCCAGTCCGACGGGGATAACGGGCACCGGCGCAGGCTCACCCATCACCGTGACCAGTCTGACCAATGGCGTGGCCTACACCTTCACCGTCACCGCGACGAACAGCGCGGGCGCGGGGCCGGCCTCGGCGGCCTCCAATTCGGTCACGCCGGCATCGCCACAGACGATCACCTTCGCCAATCCGGGGACGCAGACCTACGGCACCAGCCCGAACCTGTCCACCCTGGGCGGGGGCGCTTCCTCCACCTCGGGGCTGCCGGTAACCTTCACCTCGTCCACGACGGGTGTGTGCACCATCACCTCCGCAGGGGTGTTGACCTTCGTCACGGCCGGCACCTGCACCATCAACGCCAACCAGGCGGGCAACAGCAGCTTCCTGGCGGCCACCCAGGTCTCTCGGTCGTTCACGGTCAGCCCCGTTGTGCCGGCCGCCCCCACATCCGTGGTCGCCACGGCGGGCGACACCCAGGTGTCGGTGGCGTTCGTAGCGCCCACCAATACCGGCGGTACGGCCATTACGGGGTACACCGTGACCGCCAACCCGCCCGACGTGGCACCGGTCGGCGGAGCATCGTCGCCCATCGTGGTCACGGGCCTGACCAACGGCCAGGCCTACACCTTCACCGTGACGGCGGACAACGCCGCTGGCACGGGCGCGGCTTCCGCGGCATCCAACTCCGTCACGCCCAAAGCCGTCCAGACCATCACCTTCACCAACCCGGGCACGCAGAACTTCGGGACCACCCCCACGCTGACAGCCACCTCCGACTCTGGTTTGTCACCGACATTCACCTCCGGCTCGCCGGGCTCGTGCTCCATCACTCCCGGCGGTGCGCTGACCTTCTTGACGGCGGGCAACTGCACCATCAATGCAGACCAGGCGGGCAACGGCAGTTATCTGGCAGCGGCACAGGTCACCCGTACCTTCTCCGTGAATGCGCAGTTGGTAGTGTCCGGCGCGGTCCCGGGCATGGCAGGCTTGGCCACTGCCACCCTGTCGGGCGGCGGCGCCGCTTGTACGCTCAACAGCGGCGGCACAGCGTTCATCACGCCTGGCAGTACGCCGGGAGGCTATACGCTTCCCCATGGTGGCTTCCAATTCCTCGCCACGGGCTGCACGAGCAATGTCACCCTCACGCTGAACTATCCGGATCCCCTCCCGGCAGGTGTGCAGTTCTGGAAGCTCGGGCCAGCCACGCCCGGCGCGCTCACCTCCACCTGGTTCGCCTGGACCGGCGCCACCTTGAGCCCCGACCGCCGTACGGTGGTCTACACAGTGACCGACAACGGCGTCGGCGATTCCGACTCTGCGCTGGGCACCATCCGCGACCCGTTCGCGCCCGCCCTGGCCGCACCCGGAAGCGGCGCTGTGGGAATTCCTGTCGACAACCCTTGGGCGCTGGCCCTCATGGCGTCCATCGTCGGCTGGCTGGGAGTGAGATACCGCCAACGCCGCGCCGGCTGAGGCGCTGCACCATTGCCGCACCCATCCTGACAGCCAAGGGGGTGCGGCATGGAGGGCCGGCAACCGGACGCGCATGCCGCCTGAAGAGACGCCGACACGCAGGCCAGCGGGCCGCATTGCTCGGCACGGGCCCGCCGCGCGGATGCGGTGCTTGAGAGGATGCTTGCGGCCACCGCCACAGCACACGTCTGTCACCAGCCCCGCACGCAGCAGCGGGCATTTGGGGCACATAACCCGCGTGAATCAGCCCCGGTCCAGACCGGTTTGGGAGCCCACCGAGGCGATGGGCGAAAATCGCGGCTTCGCTTGCTTTCACCCACGCCCCCATCCGTGCGCCCCGACGTGCCCCAGCCCTTGCCAACCGCCGCTTCCGCGCCCGTGTCTCCCTCCGCCATGACCCCGCTGGAGCGCCGCTCCAGCCTCAGCCTGGCACTCATCTTCGCGCTGCGCATGCTGGGCCTGTTCCTGGTGTTGCCCGTGTTCGCGCTGGAGGCCCGCAAATATCCCGGCGGCGACGACCCGGCGCTGGTGGGCTTGGCGATGGGCATCTACGGCCTCACGCAGGCGATGCTGCAATTGCCGCTGGGCATGGCATCCGACCGGTTTGGCCGCAAGCGCGTGATCGTGCTCGGGCTGCTGGTGTTCGCTGCCGGCAGCCTGCTGGCGGCGCTGGCCGACTCCCTCACCGGGCTGCTGGTGGGCCGTGCGCTGCAGGGCGCTGGTGCCGTGTCTGCCGCCGTGACGGCGCTGCTGGCCGACCAGACGCGCGACGCGGTGCGCACCAAGGCGATGGCGCTGGTGGGTGGCAGCATCGGCCTGATGTTCGCCGTGGCATTGGTGGCGGCACCTGTGCTGACGGCACATATCGGTCTGGGGGGCTTGTTCGGTCTGACCTGCGCCCTGGCCCTGGCAGGCATTGCGGTGGTGCTGTGGTGGGTGCCGCCCGAGCCGCTGCAGCACAAGAACGCTCCCCGCGACCGTCTGGCCGATGTGTGGGCGCACCCCGATCTGCTGCGCCTGAACCTGGGCGTCTTCGTGCTGCACACGGTGCAGCTGTCGATGTGGGTGGCCGTGCCGGCCATGCTGGTGCAGGCGGGGCTGGCCAAGGACCACCACTGGCAGGTATACCTGCCCGCCGTGGTGCTGTCTTTCGCGGCGATGGGCGGGTTGTTTGCGATGGAGCGGGCGGGGCGCTTGCGTGCCGCGCTGCTGGGCGCCATTGCGCTGGTGCTGCTGGTGCAGGTGGGCCTGGGTGCGCTGGCCGCCAGCGGCATGCAGGCCACCCTGTGGGTGCTGGGGCCGCTGCTGTTCGTATTCTTTTGCGGGTTCAACGCACTGGAGGCCAGCCAGCCCAGCCTGGTGTCGCGCATGGCGCCGCCGCTGCTGCGCGGTGCCGCCCTGGGCAGCTACAACACCTTGCAGTCGCTCGGTCTGTTTGCCGGTGGGGCCCTGGGCGGCGCGCTGGTGAAGTGGGCGGGGGCACCGGGCCTGTTTGCGGTGACGGCGGGGCTGACGGCCCTGTGGCTGGTGCTGACCTGGCCTTTGCGGCCCGTGGGGCGCTGACCGGCCCCTCCGGCCGGGCGTTTCGCGTTGTGGCCCGGGCTGGCGACGTTGCGGCACAATGGAGCGTTTGGCGCCTGGACTCCTTCTCAACGACGGGCGCCCTTTAACTTCAAGGTAGGTAGAGCAGCATGGCATCCGTGAACAAAGTCATCATCGTCGGCAACCTGGGCCGCGACCCTGAAATGCGTACTTTCCCCAGTGGCGATCAGGTGGCCAACGTGACGATTGCCACCACCGACAAGTGGAAAGACAAGCAAAGCGGCGAGATGCGCGAAGCCACCGAATGGCACCGCGTGGTCTTCAACGGCCGCCTGGCCGAGATCGCCGGCCAGTACCTGCGCAAGGGCTCGCAGGTGTACGTGGAAGGCTCCCTGCGCACCCGCAAATGGACCGACCAGAGCGGCGTGGAAAAGTACAGCACCGAAATCCGTGCCGACCAGATGCAGATGCTGGGCAGCCGCCAGGGCATGGGCGGCGGTGGCGGTGGCGGCCAGCAAGGTGGCGGCGGTTATGACGACGGCGGTGGCTACGGTGGCGACCAGGGCGGCGGTTACGACCAGGCCCCCCCTCCACGGCGTGCAGCCCCTGCACCGCAGCAGGCAGCCCGCCCACCGGCTCCGGCACAGCGCCCCGCACCTGCGCCCGCAGCGCAGGCACCCCGCGCGGCGTCGGGCTTTGATGACATGGACGACGATATTCCGTTCTGACGACAGACAGGCACAGAGCCAGCAGCCAGTAGGTGGGTGAGTGGCCGGGCGCAACAGCCGCGGCCCTCCCTGCTCTGCTGACTGCAGCGTTTCGCCCCGCAGCTGGGCTCTGACGCAACCGCCAGACGTGCGCGCTGTGCAACGCAGCGCCGGGCAGACCATTTTGCAGGTTCTGCACCCAGCCCCGCTCCCCCTGAAACCTTGACTTTGACCTTGCGTTTGCAGGCCTGGCGCTGCCATGGATGGGGCGGAGCATTGCGCTGCGGGCCTGCGGCCGGGCTACCTGCGTGCGCGGACCGGTCTGTACTGTGGACGTGCTGAAGTCTCACTGAGCTGAGCGGACCAGCCGTGGCCGCTCGGGCCTCAGCAACTCAGTACAAAAACTGACCCACTCCTTACACGAATTCCACTCGCCGCGAAAGGGCATGTTTGTCAAGTTGCGGCAACCATGCTACGCGCGCAACACTTTGAAACATCCCTCACACCTAACTCGCAGATCATCGCGGCCTTGGCGTTTTTATCGCCAATGCGCGCTCCGTTGCAGCCTGAACGGCGAGCCGGCGGACCAAAAAAACACACACAACACACACAGGGAGTTTTCATGGGATTCGTCCGCAAAATCTTGATTTTCATCACCGGCTACGCATGGCTGCTGTTGATTGCAGGCCCCGGCTTGATCGGCATGTCCGTCTGGAGCCAGTGGAAGGCCGACGGCGACCACGCCTACAAGGCGCGCGAGCAGCTCACCTCGGTCGCAGGCACCGTGACGGGCGCTTCTGAAGTCACCGTGACGCGCAAGCGCCGCACCACCAAGAAGTACTACGAAATCACCGTGAAGCCCGAGGCCGGCGGCGAAGACCGCAAGCTGCGCATCGACCACAGCACGCAGCCTGCCCTGGTGGGCAACCTGATCGATGAAAAGGTGACCGCGCTGTTCGACTCCAGCGACAACGACCTCGTCTATGAAATCGTGACGGGTGGCCAACCCGTGATCGCGTACGAAGCCAGCAAGCAGCGCCTGCTGGCCGACGCCCAGTCCAGTGCCAAGTCGTTCAGCGGTGCAGGCATGTGGATCCTGGCGGTCTTCCTGACCCTGGTGGGCGCCGGCGGCGTGTGGGCCAACCGCAAGCTGCGGCGCAGCGAAGACCAGCAAGACGCGCAGGCTGCATCCGCCTGACGCTTTCAGGACGTGGCGGCCCGCACCGGTGCCGGCACCCCGCAAGACACACGAGAGGGAGGGAGGGGGAGCGCCCGGCGCGCGCCCCTCTCACACAGCGTGATCACAGCAACCATAAGTTTCATCACCGGAGGACCTACACCATGAATCCCAACGCACTGTCGCCTCAGACACCCGCCGGCGCACCGCTGGAGCGGCGCGATTTCATCGTCTCGACGTACAAGCACCTGGGCGCCGCCATCCTGGCTTTCGTCGTGCTCTCCGCCGTTCTGATGATGAGCGGCTTTTCGACCACCACAGCGAAGATGCTGATGAGCAGCGGCAACAAATTCATCTGGCTGGGCGTCATGGGCGCCTTCATGCTCGTGGGCTGGCTGGCATCCCACCTGGCCGACAACGCCGAGAACCCGCAGACCCAGCTGATGGGCCTGGGCCTGTACGTGCTGGCCGAAGGCCTGATCTTCGCGCCGATGTTCGGCATCGCCCAGCTGCTGGTGCCTGGCGCCATCGGTGCGGCTGCGTTCATCACGCTGCTGATGGTGGCGGCGCTCACCTGGACGGCGTTCACCAGCAAGTCCGACTTCTCGTTCCTGGGCGGCATCCTCAAGGTAGGCGGCCTGGTGGCGCTGGGCACCATCGTGGCCGGTGCGATCTTCGGCTTCAAGCTGGGTATCTGGTTCTCCGGGATCATGGTGCTGTTTGCCGGCGCCTGCGTGCTGTACGACACCTCGCGCATCATTCACGACTACCCGGCCGACCGCCCTGCAGGCGCTGCGCTGCACCTGTTCGCCTCCATCGCGCTGATGCTCTGGTACGTGCTGCGCATCCTCATCAGCCTGGCGACCAACGACGATTGATACCCCCAGCCGAGCCCGCGCCAGACACGGTGCGGCACCACAGGCTGACAAGGCCGGACACCTGCGAGGGTGCCCGGCCTTTTCTTTTGGCGGCGGTGGACACGCCAAAAATGCCCCTGCCGCTTGTTGTGATTGCCTTTATTGCTACACATTTCATAGCTACCACACCGTAGCCATCGATCACGTCGGCCTGGGCCCACGGCAGTCATTCCCGCCGGGGCCGCCGCTACGCCTGGAAGCGATTTTTAGCAGGCCTTTTTACCCATAGCTGGCACAATTGGATACAGCAGCCCGGCCCCGCACGCAGTGTTTTGGCCGGGCGGTCTCTCGGGCTGGACGGGCATTGCTCTCGCTGTCTTTTGCGCTGGCCTCGGCCACCAGGCGGCTGACAAGTCCACGCTGCCGCAGAGTGCCACGCCCCGAACTCCCGTCATTTCCAGCATCTTCTTTCCAGTCCATCATGCGCAAATTCTCCTGGCTCTCCCTGACATGTGCGGCATTGCTTGCCAGCTGCGGCGGCGGCTCCTCCGACGGGGGGGACGTGGGCCCCGCACCCGGCGTGCAGCAGTACCCGGGCGGCGTCTGGTCCGGCACCGTGGGCACGGGCGCGCTGCAGCGCCAGGTGTTTGGCTACATCGACCCCGGCCCGCTGGGAACTGGCGGTGAGTTCTACCTGGCGCGCGAGGCGGCCAGCTCTGCAGGGTATGACGGCCTGTACGGGCGCCTCAGCGTCGACCGCACCACGGTGCTCGCCACCGGCGTGACCTACTTTTCGGTGCGCGACGGCAAGTTCGCCACCAACGTGACGCTGCGCGGCACCGCATCGGCCAGTGCGGCCACCGGCCGCACCAATGCCATCAGCGGCAACTACAGCGACCCCATCGCCACCGCGGCAGCCACCGGCGCCACGACCACGTTCAAGCTCAACTACAGCGATCTGAACAACCACCCCGCACGCCTGTCGCTGATGGAGGGCACCTACCGCGGCGGCGGCGTGTTCGGGGGCAGCTGGGTGCTGTCCATCACCGCGCAGGGCGCGCTCACGGGCTCCGTCGGAGCGTGCACCGTGACGGGCACCGTGATCCCGCGCGCCAGCGACTCGGCCGTGTACGGCGTGTCCATGAACCTCTCGGGCAACGAGACGCTGTGCGCCGGCGCAGGCACCACGCAGGCGGGCGTGGCCGTACTCAAGTTCGACACGAGCCCCACGGAGCGCAGCGGCATCTGGATGATGACCCGCAACGCCACCGGCCCGTCCAACACCTTCGTGCTGGAAGGCAAGGCCGACGGCCCGAACAACCCCACGCCAGCCCCCACCGCCCAGAGCGCAGCGGGCAACTGGACGGGCACCGTCAGCGGGTCGGGCGCCACGTCGGTGTCCGCTTCGGTGCTGCCCGACGGCGGCTACTTCTTCTACCGCCCGATCGGCGCGGGCTACGACTCGCTATACGGCACGCTGCTCGTCACCGCCGGCAGCAGCCTCGTGAGCTCCAACGATGGTGCGTACTTCAATCACCAGAATCCGCTGGAGACGCAGTACACCGAGTCGATGGTGCTCAGCGGCGATGCACGCACGGGCGTGAGCTTCACCGGCACATATGCCAACCCTGCCCAGGGCAGCGCTGCGACAGCGTTCTCGATGGTGCCGGACACCACCTTCCCGTACAACGCGCTGTTGTCCTCGTCGGTTGCGCGCTTGGCGGGCACGTACAGCAGCCCCTCCATCGGCTTTGGCGGCACCAGCATGACCCTCACGCTCAACGCGCTGGGCGAGATCAAGGGCACCACCAGCAGCGGCTGCGCGCTCACGGGCGTGGTCAGTGCGTATGAAGGCGGCGGCAACAATCTCTACCGCGTGCAGAACCTGGCCTATACCGGTGGCGGCTGCCCGTTCAACAGTTCGCCCAACCAGACGGGTGTGGCATCTGCCCGCTTCGATGCGGCAGGGCAGACCGTGACGGGCCTGCGCGTCCTCACGGCCGCGCGCACATTGACGGGCGTGCGCTTCCAGACGGTCTTCATCGGTACGCGCTGAGCATGGATGGACCGGGGTGGTGGTGCCTGACGTACCCTGCCCCCCAAACTACCACGCCATAAAAAAGACCCCCCATGCTTCGGCGTGGGGGGTCTTTTTTTATTCTGCCTTGACCGGGCCAGTGGGCCATTTGACCCATGGGCTGGCGGCTGGTGTGTCGGCTCGCTGCTCTGAATCGTCGGCCCGACGAGCCAGAGCAGCCTCGCAACCTGCTTGCGCAGAGCAGTGCAGTGCGATGCGACGCGGTGCTCAGTTGCTGGCGTACGGCGAGCGCAGCGGGCTGACCGGGAAAGCCTGCAGGCCGTTGTAGGGCTGGAAGGCGTAGCGCACATACAGCCCGCCGGCGAACTCGCGGTAGTTGCGGGCGTTGTTGAGCGACAGGTGGCCGCCCAGGAACACCTGCGGGTGCATCTGGTACTCCATCGCAGCGCCCAGGTTGTAGCCCAGGCCCGTGCGGGATTGGCCCGGGTAGACGGCGGTGGCACCGGTCTCGCCGAACGCCAGCGCGTCGCTGGCGGCGGCTGCAGCAGCGGTCTGGCGCGACGGGCTGTTGGGGAAATACGGCGCCGCGTCTTCCTTGAAGTACTGCACGCCCACCGAGCCCTTGAGCTGATAGGACAGGCGGCCATTGCGCTGCGCCCATTCGATGGGAATGCCGAAGGACAAGAACTGCTGCGGGCTGAAGTACCCGCCATGGCCGACCGTGAAGTAACGCAGATTGCGCTGGTAGGACAAGCCCGAGAAGCTCAGGCCGGCGGTCAGGTCGGCATTGGACGTGCGGTGCACGTGCCAGTACATGCCGCCACCGGCTTCCACGCGTGCGTTGCTGCGCACGCGGGTGCCGGTCACCCCGTGCAGCGAGCCGTAGCCGTACACGCCCAGTTCGCCGTCGTCCCAGGTCACGTCCAGACGCCCGCCGGTGGCGGACACCCCGCCCCAGCGGTCGCCCGTGCGGGCATCGCGGGCACCCGCGAACGACAGCAGGCTGTCGGTCACCGGCCTGCGCGACAGATCCACGGCCATGGTCAGGTCGTCGTTGATGGGCATGCGGTAGCGCACGCCGCCCGTCACATCCGCCTGGCCGAAGCCCAGGGGCGTGGTGCCGATGTCGACCTTGAGCGCGCTGGTCTCGTAGCCCACGCTCAGTCCGATACCGCTGTCGCTTTGCGAACCTGCAGCGCGCTCGGGCATATCGAGTGCGGTCACGGGACCACCGCCGAACCGGCTGATGGTGCCGTACGGCGAGCCCGGCGATCCGGCGCTGGCACCGGTGGGCGTCACACCCAGCACGACATGGCCGTCGCCCACGCTCATCTTCAGCTGCACCGGTGCCTCGATCTCGGACAGCTGGCTCATGCCCGCCTCGCCCTGGCGGGCACGGGCCGTGGCGCCCACCGAGAAGCTGCTGATCTGGCTTTGCTGGACCTCGCGCAGCTCGTCGCGCGCGGTGCGCGGACGGGTGGGGTCTGGCACCGCGTTCAAGCCGCCCGCGGTGGCCCATGCCGACGGCTGGGTGGCGGCGGGTGCGCGCTGCTGCTGCGGGGCCGCCGGCTGCATGCCAGGGTAGCCGGCATAGCCTTGTGCGGGCGGAATGTAGCCTGCACCAGCATTCGGCTGCGCGGGCACTGCCGCGGGGGCATACGAAGGGAGGTAGGCAGGCGCGGTGCCGCCGCCGGGTGCTGCCGCGGCCGACAGGGAAGACGCCGGTGCCTGGCGCTGCGCTGGCGCGGTGGCCGTGCGGGCATTGGCCGCCGTGGTGTTGCGCCGTGCGCTGGCAGGCGGCGACGCGGTGGTTCTTTCAGCCGCCGGTGCTGCACTGGCCACGTCCGGGTAGTAGCTCGCAGGGGTCATGGGCGGCGCCTGGACCATCATCTGCGCGGGCGGCGCAAACCGGCTGGCGCCTGCGGGATCCGGAATGTAGAGCCCGGCAGGCACATTGCTGCGCGCCACCGGCTGCGGTGCGTACTGCATGGGCGTGTAGCCCACCGGCGAACGCGCCACGGAGCCGGACCCTGCGGCGACAGGCACCGACAAACCGTTGCTGGTGCGCTGCAGGCCTGCACGCTGGGCAAACGGATTGCCCGACCGGGCGGGCCCGGCGGACACGCCGCTGGCAGCCAGCACGGCATCGCGCTGGGCATTCTCTGCAGCGACCGCGGCGGTGAAGAATTCGGTGGCCTTGCTGTTCTTGCCCTGGGCCCGGTACAGCCGCCCCGCAGCGGTCAGCACCTCGGGGTCGCGCGGCGCACGCGCCAGCGCCACGGACAGCAGCGACTCCGCGTAGCCGTAGTCCTTGGCACCGGTGGCCATGGCCGCGGTCTGCAGGATCAGCGGCACGTCGTTGGGCGACTTCTCCAAAAGCCGCGCATACAGCGCCTGCGCCTGCGCATAGTCGTTGTTGGCCGCGTACATGCGGGCCAGCGCGGCCATGGCCAGCGGCTCTTCGGGCTGCTCGGCCAGCAGCGGGGCCAGCGTGTCGTACGCAGCGGCCAGGTCACCGGCTTCACGCAGGCCATCGGCCTGGCGCACGATGTACGCGCGGCGGATGTCGGCAAAGCTCTTGCGCTCGCGATCGTTCATCGGTGCGGTCTGCAGCTGGCGCAAGATGCCGGCCAGCTCCACGTCCTGCTGCGTCTTGAGCAGCGTGGCGGCGTATTGCAGGCGCAGCCCCACATCGGGACGCGGGGTGCGTGCCAGCACTTGGCGCACCATGCCCAGCGCGCGCTGGGGCTCGCCTGCGTCGGCATAGGCCAGGGCCAGTGCACCCAGCAATTCGGTGTCCTGTGTGGCAAACGACTCGGCTTGGGCCAGCGTGGCCAGCGCTTCCGACTGCCGCCCCTCCGCGGCCAGGGCCGAGGCGGCCGACGACTGCACGTGCACCCACACCCGCTTTTGCAGCGCGGCGATGTCGCGTGTGCGGTGCTTCTCGGGAATGCGGTCCAGCAGCGCCAGCGCACCCGGCCAGTCACTGGCTTCAGAGGCCAGCAGCGCGCTGGCATACAGCGCCTCAGGCATGTTGGGGTTGGAAATCAGCAGGCCGTCCATCACGCCGCGGGCTTCCGCCACGGCGCCCATGCGCAGGTACAGGCGTGCCAGGTCCAGTCGCACCCACGGGCTGGCCGGGTCGTTCAGCAGCGCGTCTTCCAGCGCCGCGCGTGCGGCCGCAGTGTCGCCGCGCTCGGTGGCGGCACGGGCCTGGCCCAGTGCCTGCGCTGCGCGCAGGCGGCCCAGGGCGCCGACCTTTTCCTGCTGCGAGGGCGAGAGCTTCTCGACCAATGCCAGCGCTTCGGCCGCCTTGTTGTTCTGGGCCAGCACACCGACCAGGCCGCGCACCGCGTCGGGGTTGTCGGCCTGGCGTGCCAGCACTCGGCGGTAGGCGGCCTCGGCGGCGTCGTACTGCCCGGCCTCGACCAGCAGGTCCGCCAGGTCGGTCTGTGCCGTGACCTCGGCCGGGTTCAGGCGCACCGCCTGCTCCAGGGATTTTTGGGCGGCTGCCGTGTCGCCGCGCTCACGCTCGCTGGTGGCCTGCTCGACCAGGCTCCAATACGTGGCGCTATCGAGCGCCTGCTTCCAGCGGCTGGCCGAGCCCGCACGGGAGGCGCGCTCCAGCAGACCGCGCGCGTCGGCAAAGCGCTCCTGGCGCAAGCGCAGGATGCCCAGGCCGCCCAGCGCATCGCCGTCAGCAGGGCGGGCTTCGAGAACGCTTGAGAAAGCTGTCTCTGCCGCATCGAGCTCGCCGTCGTCCAGCGCCTGGAATCCGGCCGTGGTGCGCTGGCGCAGCGGGTCGGCCCCCGCACCGGGCCGTGCGGTGGTTTGCGCTTGCTTTTGCAGGTTCTGCGCCTGGGTCAGCCGCGTCTGCACGGCCGTGTCGCCGGGGTTGGCACGCAAAAAGTCCTGGTACAGCGGGATGTCGGCCGAGCGCGTGCCCGTCCAGGCCAGCGCCTTGCGCCAGCTTTCGGTGGCGGTCTTGCCCACGTCGGGGCGGCCCGCCAGGCGCGCCAGCTGGCCGATGCCCTCGCGGCGCGTGGCGTCGCGGTAGGTCAGGTGCTGTGCCAGGGCCAGGGCGATCTGCGGGTCTTCGGGCGACTCCTGCGCCAGGCGGCTCAGGCCGCGGCGCGCTTCGTCCCAGCCGCCGGCCGTGGCGCCCAGGGTCTGGTAGTACTCCAGCGCCAGCGGACCGGTGGGCGCGCGGTCGCCCAGCGCGGCCTGGTAGGTGCTCAGCGCCTGGCTGGCCTGGCCGCTACGGGCCTGCTGGCGTGCGGTTTCGATCTGGGGTGCGCTGCGTCCGCTGCGGATGGAATCCTGCAGCCGGCTCACCAGCGGGCTGCGCGGGTGGGCAGCCTGCAGCTGGGTCAGGTAGCGCTGCGCACCCTCGGGACGCTGGGCGTTCAGCTCGACCAGCGCCATGCCGTACAAGGCCTGGGCGTTTTGCGGGTTGATGCGCAACAGCTTTTGCCAGGCCTCGCCCGCACGCTCCGTGTCGCCGCGCTCCTGCCAGTACTGGCCCTGGTCAAGCAGGGTCTGCTCGGCGCCCGTCTGGGCCCAGGCTGCGGGCGCCATCAGCGAGGCCATCAGCCCCAGCGCGAGTGTGTGGTGACGACGGTTTTTGGAGGACATGCCTTCCTTCTCCCATGTGGCCCCGGCCCACAAAGGGGCCGGGAACCAATTGCTTGTTTCAGAACATCAGGGCGGGCATCGGTGCACCGCGCGGCTTCATCATGCCTTTTGCTTCAGGCGTGCCCTGGCGCGTGCGCGCAGTGACAGGTACATGACGATGGCCACCAGCACCGCAGCAGACACCCCCAGCAGGATCAACAGCAGCGGATTGCGCGACAGAAACCACTGCGCGTACAGCACCGGCCCCAGCTGGCCCACATAGTAGTTTTTCTCGGCCAGCAGGCTGTCGACCTGCTTGCCACGAATCACCGTGGTGCTGCCCTGCACCTGCGTGAGCGCATCGGCGTCGAGCAGCGCGTCTACCACCTGCGACAGCCCGGCGGGCTGGTTGCTGGCCACCAGTACCACGCTGCGGCCGCTCTTGAGGGGCGACTCGAAGCCCGCGATGAAGGCGTCGGTGCTGCTGCTCGAGAACGCGACCTGGTTGCGGCGCGTCTGCACACCGGCCTCATCCTCGAAGCCCCACCAGCGCATCAGACGGTGGGCCACATCGGCCAGCTGAAAGCTCTTGGTCTCACCCTGCAGCGCAGCCGGAATGGAGCTGGCCCACTGCTTGAGCAGGGGCTGATTGCCGCCGCCCGACGAGATGACCAGCAGGTCCTTGTCGGAGAGCTTGTCCACCTGCTGGGCCTGCGCCACCGTCACGCCCATCGCGGGGTGGCCGGTCACACGGCCCATGATGCCCATCAGGCCCAGGTAGGTGCCGTACTCCGCCAGGCCCGGCTTGTCCGGCATCACCACCGCGGTGTCCGACAAATCGGCCATGCGGGTGAACGGAAAGCCCGCGTTGCCAAACGCTGCCAGGTCCGGCATGGCGATGAAGTGCTTGAAGCCGGAGATATCGATGGTCGAGTCTGCCTCGACCGAGCCGCGCACGTTGTCCAGCGGGACGTCCTTGCAGGCGCCCTGCTTGACCACGTCGTAGTAGTAGTGCAGCTGCAGTTGCGATTGCGAGGGCAGCTTGAACAGGGGGATGTGGAACTTCTCGCGCTCCGGCCCGGTTTCGCTCAG
Organism: Acidovorax sp. LjRoot194; assembly: GCF_964253015.1. Classification (NCBI taxonomy): domain Bacteria; kingdom Pseudomonadati; phylum Pseudomonadota; class Betaproteobacteria; order Burkholderiales; family Comamonadaceae; genus Acidovorax; species Acidovorax sp. LjRoot194. Next base: position 5,711,083 of record NZ_CAXUQB020000001.1, read on the forward strand.
CGGCATCACCTTGGTCAGCAGGCGGTCCAGGGCGCCGGGCTCCTCGTGCGTCGCGGAACGCAGCGGCAGCGACCGCAGGAACTGCTGGTTCACGTTGATGTTGAGCGTGGACTTGTCGGCGTTGGGGCGCGGGGTGTACCGGTAGCGCAGGTCGACCGGAATGCCCTTCTGGCGCCACGCGAACAGGTCGGGCGGCAAGAAGAAGTTCACGCGGATCAGGTCGGGCGAGTAGCCGGTCACATTGAGCGTCGGGGCCTCGACCAGCTCGCCGAACTTGACCGGACGGTCATTGGCCAGCCAGTGGGGTGCGTCGTAGGGCTTGCGGGGCTTGAGTTCGGTGACGTCGGTGATCCGCGCGACCGAGCCGGACAGGGCCGAAGACCCCACCGCCAGCGCCTTGGCCGCCGTGGCCAGTTCAGCATCGTCCCGGCCCATCACCAGCAGCAGCTTGCCGTTGCGGTCCGCAGGGTGGCTGACCACCGCCACGGTGGGGCCTTGGATGTCGGGCAGCGACAGGCCGGCAGGGACTTGCGCGCGGCCGGCCACCATCACCACGGCGTTGCCGCGTGCCGGCAACTCGCCGACCAAGGACGGAAACTTGGCGCCGCGAAAGCCCGCCAGCGCACCGAACCACGACGACATCGTGCCCGCGGCCTGCAGGGCGGCGGTGTTGGGCGCTGCGTTGAACACGATGGGCAGCTCCAGCGGGCGCACATCGCGGCGGTCGAAGAACGGCTGGGGCAGCAGTGCCAGGTCGTTGGTCTGCGCCACAGGGGCCACCGTCAGCTCCAGCACGCTGTCGTTGCCGATGTTGGCCCACAGGCTCGAGTGCAGCGGGTCCTCGCACTCCATCGTGTAGTGGCCGATGAGCTGCAGGTTCAGCCGGTTGAACTCGGTGATCAGCCGCGGGGGAATGGTGATCTCGCGCTGCAGGTTCTCGCCCGCCTGCTGCGTGGTGACCGGAATGGTCGCGGCCACCTGCTCGTTGACCATCACCTTGATGTGCGACAGGTTGGTCAGCAACGCGGGCGAGTACGAGTAGTTGAGCTTGAGCTTCGCGCCCGTGACCACCTCGTCGTTGCGCACGCTGAAGGCTACGCCGCTGGTGCCGTCCACACCGCGCAACTGCAGCGGGAACAGGGCGCCCAGGTCCTTGAAGCTGTTGCGCTGCACACGCACGCCACCTTCGGACGGCAGCGACCCGGCGGTCGTCTCCGCAGCCGGGGCGGGTGCAGGTGCCGCAGCGAGCTGCGAGACGGGGGCTGCCGTGCCTGCCAGCGCCAGGGCCAGCATGGCGGGGAGCATGCGCTGGCGCGGCAGCCGATCTGTCGGTTGTCGTGTGGAGGTCATGTGTGGAATCTTCGGATACAGAAAACGGGGCGCCTATCGGGGCTTGAGCGACTTGACAGCGGTGGAGGCCAGCTGCCCCATGCCGCGCAGCCCGATGGTGATCACGCTCCCCAGCGAGCGCAGCGGCTTGTCGCGCTGGCCGGTGCCCCAGGTGGCGATCCAGGCATCGGCACGCGCAAACGTCAGCGATGCGAGCTCTGCCTGCTGGGGCAGGGTGAGGTTGTCGAACTTCACGCCCAGGCGGCCTTTGCCGTTGAAGGTGACGACCGCGGGGAAGACACCTTCCTCGTCGGAGCGGAACAGCGACACCGACAGCTTGCTGCCCATGGGGATGTCGCTCTCGGGCGGCACCGTGAGCCCCAGGCCATGCTGGGAGAAGTCTTCGGTCTTGCACACCAGGGTGCGGCCATTTTCAAAGCGGATCACGGCCGGCAGGGCTGCCGCCACGCGCGGCGTGCCGCGGATCTGACGCGTTTCGCTGGCCACCGCCACGCTCGCGCCCAGCAAGATGATGTTGTAGACCGTCCAGACCATGTTGATGACCAGCGTCGTGGTCTCGTCACCGTCCGCGGAGAACAGCTTCCAGATGCCCACCGCGATGCCCACCAGGTTGACCAGCAGCAGCACCACATAAGGCCGCGCGATGGTCCAGTCGAAGTAGGCCTTTTCGATCACGCCGCCCTTGGCCGTTACGTTGAACTTGCCCAGCTTGGGGTTGATGAAGGCCACGATCACCGGGCGCATGATGTACCAGGCCAGCACGGACTCGTACACCTCGTTCCAGAACGAGTGCCGAAAGCGGCCCTGGATGCGGGAGTTGGTGACGCTGGCATGCGCCAGGTGGGGCAGCGCGTAGGCAGTGATCATGAGCGCGGTGGCCTGGAACACATGCGCGTCGAAGAACAGGTACGCGAGAGGCGCCGTCAGGAACACCAGGCGCGGCAGCCCGTAGAAGAAGTGCAGCATCGCGTTCAGGTAGCACAGCCGCTGGCCGAACTTGAGCCCCTTGCCAAACAGCGGGTTGTCGGTACGCGCGATCTGCGCCATGCCGCGCGCCCAGCGGATGCGCTGGCCCACGTGGCCGGACAGGCTCTCGGTGGCCAGGCCCGCGGCCTGCGGCACTTCGAGGTAGGCGGTGTTGTAGCCCAGGCGCGCCAGCTTGAGCGCGGTGTGCGCGTCTTCGGTCACGGTCTCCACCGCAATGCCGCCCACCTCCAGCAGCTCCTTGCGGCGGATGATGGCGCAGGAGCCGCAGAAGAACGAGGCGTTCCACAGGTCGTTGCCGTCCTGCACGATGCCGTAGAACAGCTCGCCCTCGTTGGGCATGCGGTGAAAGGTGTCCAGGTTGCGCTCGAACGGGTCGGGCGAGAAGAACACGTGCGGCGTCTGCAGCATCACCAGGTTGGTGTCCTTGAAGAACCAGCCCATGCAGACCTGCAGGAACGAGCGCGTCGGGATGTGGTCGCAGTCGAAGATGGCGATGTATTCGGAGCTCGTGACCTTGAGCGCCGCGTTGATGTTGCCCGCCTTGGCGTGGTGGTTGTTGTCGCGGATGATGTAGCCCACGCCCAGCTCTTCGCAGAACTCGCGAAAGTCCGGGCGGCGGCCGTCGTCCAGCACGTACACGTGCAGGCGGTCCTGGGGCCAGTCGAGGCTCATGGCCGAGAACACCGTCTGGCGCACCACTTCCAGCGGCTCGTTGTAGCTGGGGATGAAAACGTCCACGCTGGGCCAGGTGCTCACGTCCGCGGGCATGGGCACCGGGCGGCGCTGCAGCGGCCAGGCGGTCTGCAGGTAGCCGATGAGCAGCACGGCGAACGCGTACAGCTCGGCCAGCACCAGGCCGTAGCCGAAGGCGGCGTCCACCCAGTTGGTGAAGCCGATGGTGTCGGTGAAGCGCCAGTAGATGTAGCGCGACGAGGCCGAGATCGACAGCACGATCATCGCCAGCGTCGACAGCCGCCCCGGGGTCTTGCTCAGCAGCAGCGCGGCGCCGAACGAGCCCAGCGAGAACAGCACCTGCCCCTGCAGGTCCAGCGGCACGCTGATAACGAGGCCCATCAGCAGCGCACTGAACACCACCGCCGCCACTCGCGCCAGGGGATGCGTCCAGATCTCCCAAGCCGTGATGGCATGCACCACCGTGCGCCAGTGCGCCTGGGGGCTGTGCGAATCGGCGTCGGCGACTTCGTCCGCCTGGGGGCGCTGGTCGACGCTCATCGCGTTGCTCCCGGCAGCATCGGCAGGCGCAGACGCTCGGCCAGCACCCGGGCGCATTTGCGCAGATCGTCTGCGGCCTGCCCGTGGGCGTCGTACTGCAGCACGCTCTGGTCGTAGGCGAGTGCTTCGCGCACCGCCTGGTCTTCATGGATCACACCCACCAACCGCTCGCCCAGGCCGTCCTGCATGACGCGCGTGATGTCCTTGGCCAGCTGGCGCGCGCTGTCGACCTGATTGACCACATAGAGCGCATCGTCGAAATCGGGGCGGGGCGTGCAGTAGGTGCTCACCAGCCGCTGCATGAGCGCCAGGGCCGCATAGGAGGCCGCGTCGGGCAGGCTGACGATCACCACGGCCTGCGCTGCCGACAGCGCCTGCTGCATGTACACCGACGGGCCGGGCGGCGTGTCGATCAGCACCACGGCATCGGCCGGCAGCTCCAGGCGCTGCAGTTGCTCGACCAGCCAAGTCGGGTGGGCGTCCAGGTGCCGCTCGAAGGCCACCCGGTCCGACTCGTTCACGATGCCGAAGGGCAGCACGTTCACGCCCGACAGGCTGCGCACGCACACGGCGCCCCAGTGCTCACCCTCCAGGCTGGCGCGGGACACTCCGCCCAGCGCGCGCGGGTCGGCGCCGAAATGCAGGCCCAGCGCGTTCTGCGGGTCCATGTCCACCACCAGGAGCGTACCCACGCCCTGGGCTTGCAGGGCCGTGGCCAGGTTGGCCGTCAGCGTGGTCTTGCCGACACCGCCCTTGGCAGAAACGATAGCAATCACCTTCATGGGTACGGGCCTCGGCGCGGTTGCCATACCGGGGCAGCAGGCTCTGGAGCTGGTGCAGCTGCGGCGGGTCCTGCCAGGCGGGCAAACACCGAGGGCAGGTCGGAAGGCAGTGCGCCGGAGTCTGGCGCCGCGGGCTCGGCGGCTGGCGTGGACGAGCGCAGGCCGGCCAGGCCCGCCAGCGGCGAGCGCGATGCCAGCGAAGGCGCAGCCGCGGCTACCGGAGCTGGCGCCACAGGGGCTGCGGCGCGGTAGGCGGGGGCCGGTGCAGCGGAAGCCACAGGCGCCGCGAACACTGCGGTCGCCGTGGGGACGGCAGCAGCCAACGAGGGGCGCGCGTTGAAAGAGGTGAAAGGCGCCACGGGTGCCGTGGGTTCCTGGGGAGCAGCGGTGATGGCGGGGGCCACATGGGCAGCCGCCAACGGAGCAGGGGCGGGTGCAAAGACAGGTGCAGGTGCCGCTACGGGCGAAGGCGACAGTGAAGGTGCCGGCGCACGCTGCACCCACACGGCAGGCTCGGGCCGCTCAGCGGCGGCTGGCTGCGGGGCGTCTTGCCGGGCGGCGGGCGCGGGCGCGTCCGCGGGCACACCGTCACCGCGGCGCACCACGGACGGGATGTCCCCGGCCACAGCGCCCTGGATGGCCGTTACCAGCGGCCAGCGGTCGCGCGACTGCTGGTGCTCTTGCTGGCGGGCCAGTTCCTGGTAGCGCCCTGGCTTGGCACCGAACTGCTGGAAAAGGTTCACGACGTCGTCGGAGGGCTTCATAAGTCAATCACCGTCAATCCGTTGTACATGCCGGGTGGACGAGAGGGTCAGCGCGCCAGCTGGAACTGCACGCAGCCCCAGGCGTCTGCCGGAGCCACCTGCACCACACGCAGCGACCCGGAGCCGGCCTGCTCCAGCCAGCTCTGGTACACCCCCTCCAGAAACCCGCCCGACCATTGGACGTGGTTTACCCCAAATGCAGCAGATACGGGCGAAAGGCTGTGTTGGATGTTCAAGCGCGCAGTTTCTTGCGAAAGCTGCACCCAGCCCCAATCGATCCGCTCCCACACGGCCGTCATGCTGCGCTGCAGTTCTTCCAGCGTGGCCGACGGCGCCAGCGGGTTCGCCGCCGCAAAGCGCGTACCCACACGGAGCATCAGCGCGTGCAAGTCTTCCGGCGACAGCGACGACGCGAATTCATCAGTGAGCGCCTGCAAAAACCCCCTCCACTGCACGGCGCATTGCTGCGCGGCCAGATGCTGGGCGATCTCGGGACTGGGGGCGGAAACGGCGGTAAAGGACATGGCGCAGGCAGAGCATCGGGCCAGCGGGACGCCAGCGCGGGGATTGATCAACTAAGGGTTAACCAGAACTTGTGATTGATACACATGGTTTCAAACACGTCCCGGAATTCTAGAAGCCTGCACAGTGGAATGTGCTTTTTGGCACGCATCCAAAGGTTAACTTGTGCGAACTGCCGTCAACCTTGGCGGGTTTGTAGGTACCAAACCACACGAAAATATGTAAAAACTATTGACTATCAAATTTAATAGTTTTCTACATCGCCCGCAGTATGCAGATGTTTCAGTCCGACGCGCCCGCTATCACCCCGCCGCCCAAGCACACCTCGCCGTCGTACAGCACGGCGCTCTGACCGGGAGTCACAGCCCACTGGGCGTCCTCGAACCGCAGTTCGAACCCCTGCGCGGCAGCGCTGTTCACGCTCAAACCGCAGGCTGCGTCCTGCTGGCGGTAGCGGGTCTTGGCAGCGTAGGCGCCGGGGGTGGGTGCGTGCCCCGCTGTCCAGCTCACGTCCTGGGCGGACAGCTGGTGCGACAGAAGCCAGGGGTGGTCATGCCCCTGCACCACGCGCAGGGTGTTCTTGGCCAGGTCCTTGCGGGCCACGAACCAGGGCTCGTGCTCGCCGCCGCCGCGCTGGGCGCCTTTTTCCTTGATGCCGCCAATGCCCAGGCCCTGGCGCTGGCCCAGCGTGTAGAAACTCAGGCCCACGTGCTTGCCCAGCGTGCGGCCCCGGTCGTCCTGGATCGGGCCGGGCGCATGGCTGATGTAGCGGTTCAAGAACTCGCGAAACGGCCGCTCGCCGATGAAGCAGATGCCGGTGGAATCCTTCTTCTTGGCGTTGGGCAGGCCGATCTCCTCGGCGATGCGGCGCACTTCGGTCTTGTGCAGCTCGCCCACCGGGAACAGCGTCTTGGACAACTGCGCCTGGTTCAGGCGGTGCAGGAAGTAGCTCTGGTCCTTGGAGGGGTCCAGCCCCTTGAGCAGCTCGAACAGGCCAGATGACTCGTTCTGGCGCACGCGGGCGTAGTGGCCGGTGGCGATCTTCTCGGCGCCCAGGCGCATGGCGTGGTCGAGGAAGGCCTTGAACTTGATCTCTGCGTTGCACAGCACATCGGGGTTGGGCGTGCGGCCGGCCTGGTACTCGCGCAGGAACTCGGCGAACACGCGGTCCTTGTAGTCGGCCGCGAAGTTCACATGCTCGATTTCGATGCCGATCACATCGGCCACGGCGGCCGCGTCCACGAAGTCGATGTTGGACGAGCAGAACTCGCTGTCGTCATCGTCTTCCCAGTTCTTCATGAAAATGCCGACCACCTCATGGCCCTGCTGTTTGAGCAGGTGGGCGGTCACGGCGGAGTCCACGCCGCCGGAGAGGCCGACGACGACGCGCTGCTTGGGGGATGCTGTCATCCCTGCGATTGTATTTTTGCCGACGCCTGGGCGCTGCGCGGGCGCGCAGTACGCGTAGCCACCAGCAGGTCATAGAGCTGCTGGGCCGCCGGAGACAGCGACCGCCCCCGGCGCTTGATGAGCCCCATCTGCCGCGTGACCACCGGGTCCACCAGCGGAATGCTGACCAGCGTGGGGTGGTCCTTGCCCGGCATCGCCAGGCTGGGCACCGCCGCCACGCCCAGGCCCGCCTCGACCAGGCCGAGCAGCGTGGTCACGTGTTTGGCCTCGTACAAACACTGCGGCCGGTCGGGCACGTTGGCCAGCGCCAGGTCCATCAGCAGGCGATTGCCCGAGGTCTTGCCCACCGACATGAAGTCGTGCTGGCCCAGCTCCGCCCAGGTGACCTTCTTGCGCCGCGCCAGCACATGGTCGCGCCGGCAGGCGGCCACGAAGCGCTCGGCCAGCACCGGCTTGAACTCGATCTCGGCCTCCTGGCTGCCGATGAAGTTGAGACCGAAATCCGCATCGCCCTGCGCCACGGCCACCAGCACCTCGTTGGCGCTGGCGTCGTGCACCTTGACGCGGATCTTCGGAAACCGCTCGTGGTAGCGCTTGACCACCTGCGGCAGAAAGTAATACACGGCCGACGGCACGCAGGCAATGGTCACCTCGCCCATGCGCCGCGCCGCCACGTCGCCCAGGCCCATGAGCATGCCGTCCAGGTCGTCGAGCCACACGCGCGTCTTGCGCGCGAAGTCGCGGCCCACGGCCGTGAGCGTCACGCGGCGCGTGGTGCGGTCGAGCAGGCGCACACCCAGCGCCTCCTCCAGCTTGTCGATGCGGCGGCTGAAGGCGGGCTGCGACAGGTGGATGGATTCGGCCGCGGCCCGAAAGCTCTGCAGCTCGGCCACGGCGGCAAAGGCCTGGATGTCGGCGAGATCGAATTTCTGGTTCATGGCGGTCCTGCGGTACTGGGCGTTCTGGCGGTAATGGAAAGAGGTGCAGTGGACGCGTTCTGTGTGCCCGAAACCATTGCTCCGTGTGCATCAATGCTTCGCAACATTGCAATTTACAGATGCCATTTCAGCACGTAAAAGGACGCGGCATCTATTGCACAGCATGCATCAATCGTTGCCAACAATGCAATTCACAAACAAGTCGCGGCGCCGCACCATGCGGACCCATGAGCTACAACCTTCCTTGCGTTCTGATGCGCGGCGGCACCTCCCGGGGCCCTTTCTTCCTGGCCGACTGGCTGCCGCAGAACACCGCCCAGCGTGACCGCACGCTGATAGCGGCCCTGGGCTCGCCGCACGAGCTGCAGATCGACGGCCTGGGCGGCGGCAACTCGCTGACCAGCAAGGTGGCCATCGTCTCGCGGTCGGTGCACTCCGACTGCGATGTGGACTACCTCTTCGCCCAGGTCAGCGTGGACGAGGCCCGCGTGGACACCCGCCCCAACTGCGGCAACATGCTTGCCGGCGTGGGGCCCTTTGCCATCGAGCAAGGCCTGGTGCCCGCCAGCACCACCGGCGACGTGACGCGGGTGCGGGTTTACAACGTGAACACCCGCTCGCGCATCGACGTGCAGGTGCAGACGCGCGGCGGCCGGGTGCACTACGAAGGCGACGTGCACATCGACGGCGTGCAGGGCACGGCCGCCCCGGTGCTGATGAACTTCCTCGATGCCTGGGGCGCCGTCACGGGCCAGATCTTTCCGACCGGCCAGCGCATCGACACCATCCACGGCCTGCCAGTGACCTGCATCGACGCCGCCCAGGTGATGGTGCTGGTGCGCGCCGCCGACCTGGGCCTGCGCGGCGATGAAACGCCTGCAGAGCTCGATGCCGACACCGCCCTGCTGGCCCGGCTCGAAGCGCTGCGCTGCGAAGCGGGGCTGCGCATGGGCATGGGCGATGTGTCGGACAGCGTGCTGCCCAAGCCGGTGATCGTCTCCGAAGGCACCGCCCCCGGCAGCATCACCTCGCGCTACTTCACGCCCCGGCGCTGCCACCGCTCGCACGCAGTGACCGGTGCCATCGGTGTGGCCGCCGCCATGGTGCTGCCCGGCACCGTGGCCACCGACACCCGCACCGCGCCCAGCGCCGGCACGCGCAGGGTGGAGGTGCTGCACCCGGCCGGGCGCATCCACGTGGACGTGGAGCTCGCGCTGGTGGACGGCCACTGCACGCTGGTGCAGGCCGCCCTGGTGCGAACGGCCCGAAAGATCCTGGAGGGCACGCTGTTCGTGGCGCACCACACGCTGGAGCCGCACGACTGACGCCCCCCGGCTCCCCCCCCCCCCGAGACCGTACTGCCGTACGGCGGGCATATCGATACGCAACGCGGCGTACCGCGGGCACGTCCCGCGCCGCCCTTCTTCAACCCTCAACCCTTCCGCTTTCCGCTTTCCGCTTTCCGCTTTTCCATACCTACATCCCAGGAGACAAGACATGACTCGCCACACTGCACCCACACAGCCCTCTGCACCCCTTTCACGCCGGCGCACGCTGGCCGCCGGGCTGGCCCTGGCCACCCTCGCAGCCGGCACGCCGCTGGCCGCGCACGCCGCCTTTCCCGAGCGCTCGATCACCCTGGTAGTGCCCACCGCGGCGGGCGGCGGCAACGACGGCATGGCCCGCGTGGTGGCCCAGAAGATGTCCCAGCTGCTGGGCCAGTCGGTGATCGTGGAGAACAAGGCGGGCGCCAACGGCGCCATCGCGGCGGAGTTCGTGGCCCGCGCCGCGCCCGACGGCCACACCATCCTGTTCGGCTACATCGGCACGCACGGCATGAGCCCCGCGCTGCAAAAGTTGCGCTACGACCCCATCACCCAGTTCGAGCCCATCGGCATGGTCTGCTACTCGCCCACGCTGATGGTGATCAACCCCAAGGTGCCCGCCAAGACGGTGGCCGAGTTCGTGGCGCTGACCAAGGCGAACCCCACCGCCTACAACTATGCATCGGCCGGCAACGGCACCGCGCCGCACTTCTCGGCCGAGATGTTCAAGCTCGAAAGCGGCGCGCAGATGGCGCACGTGCCCTACCGCGGCTCGGCCCCGGCGATGAACGACACCATGGCCAACCAGACGCAGGTCATGTTCCCCAGCCTGTTCTCGGCCTCTTCGCATGTGAAGAACGGCAAGCTGCGCGCGCTGGCCCTGGCCGGCCCCAAGCGCTCGTCGCTGATGCCCGACGTGCCCACGATGGAGGAGGCGGGTATCAAGGGCGTGGAGATCACGCAGTGGTACGCGCTGTTCGCCCCGGCCAAGACTTCGAAGGCGGTGGTGGAGCAGCTCAACAAGACGCTCAACGCCGCCCTGGCCGACAAGGACGTCGCGCGCCGCATCGAGGAGCAGGGCGCCGTGGTGGACAGCAGCACGCCCGAAGCGCTGGCCATGACCGTGCGCCAGGAGCTCGCCAAGTGGCGCGGCGTGGTGCAAAAGGCCCAGCTGACTGCCGATTGACCCCGCCCCCAAAAGAACACACCGATCCGAGGAGACACCATGACAACAACGACTAGGGCGCCGTACGCTTTGTCCGCGCCCTTCACACTCTGCGCCCTGCTGGCGTGCGCGCCCGCCTTCGCCCAGACGACGCCTGCAGCCTCCACCCCATCCTCCGCGCTCACGCTCTACGGCGTGGTGGACCTGGGCGTGCGCCAGGCCAGCGGCCTCTCGGCCGCCAACGCGCCTGCGCCGGGGTCGAGCCGCAGCCTGGGCAGCGGCATCCACACCACCAGCCGCTGGGGCGTGCGGGGTACCGAAGACCTGGGCGGCGGCCTGCGTGCGCTGTTCAACCTGGAAAGCGGCCTCAACGCCGACACCGGCGCGCCCGCCAACAGCAGCAAGTACTTCGACCGCGCCTCGTGGGTGGGCCTGCAGGGCGGGTGGGGCACGGTGGCGCTGGGGCGGCAGACGACCACGCTGGCCGACGCCATATCGCCCGTGGACCCGCTGGCCATGCGCTTTGCCAGCTTCAACCCCAACATCGGCGTGACCGCGCTCAGCCAGCACGGCCTGGGCATCGAGTACGGCAGCGCGGGCGCCAACTCGGGCTCGTACCGGCTGGACAACTCCATCAAGTACACCGGCCGTTTTGGCGGCTTCACCGCTCGGGCCATGCTGGGCCTGGGCGAAGTGGCATCGCAGACCTCACCGTTGTCCTCGCGCGGCGTGGGCCTGGCCTATGCGGATGGCGGTTTCACCGTGTCGGGCGCGGTCCAGAACTTCAAGGACGCCAACCTGCGCTCGCTGGACGGCGCGACGCTGGGCGCGGCCTACCAGTGGGGCACCGTGCGCCTGGCGGCCAACGCCGGGCGCAGCAAGGCGCAGACCGGTGCGGCCACGCACACCGAGCAGCGCGTGCTCTCGGCCGGTGCCACCTGGGCGGCCCTGCCGCTGCTGGACCTGACCGCCACCTACTACAAGGTGGACCGCGAGCGCACCGGCTCGGCCGACGATGGCTACGGCCGCATGGTCGCGTTTGCCGAATACAAGCTGTCGCGCCGCACCCGGGTGTACGCCGAGCTGGACCACACGCGCTGGCGCAATGGCTTTCAGGGCGCGGCCAACAAGCGCACGGCCAGCGGCGTGTCTGCCGGTGTGATGCACAGCTTCTGAGGTCGCCAGGTCCGGCTGCGCAGCGTCTGGTGGGGCTGCGCAGCCTGCTTCTTTTCTGGCCCATGCGGGCGGCATGGCACCCGCGCGCCGTCGTTTCTTTCCCTGACGGCACCACGCTACAAAAACAGTAGCTACCAGCGCTTTTCTATCAAGCGGTAGGGCCCGCTTTTTCCCCAAAATCAGCGCCGCCCGAGTGTGCGAACATCCGCCCCATCACACACCGTGATGGCATTCGCCCACGAGGCCCTGCGATGGAACTGAGACAACTGCGCTATTTCGTGCGCGTGGTGGAGCGTGGCTCCATGAGCCGCGCCGCCCTGGACCTGGACGTGGTGCAGTCCGCGCTCAGCCAGCAGATCACCCGGCTGGAGGGCGAGCTGGCCACGCGCCTGCTGCAGCGCACGCCGCGCGGCGTGACGCCCACCGAAGCGGGCCTGGCGTTCTTCCGCGAGGCGCAGCTCACCCTGCGCCATGCCGACCAGGCCGTGCGCGCCGCGCAGCAGGCACGCCTGTCGGGCACCGTCACCGTCGGGCTGGCGCCCACCACCGCGGGCGTGCTGGGCCTGCCGCTGATGCAGGCCATGCGCACGCGCTACCCCGACGTGCGGCTGCACATGGTCGAGAGCATGTCGGGCCACCTCACGGCCATGCTCAACGCGCGCGAGCTGGACCTGGCCGTGCTGTTCGACACCCGCCTGCACCAGGCCCGGCAGGCCGCGGGCGCGCGGCGCTGGGAGATGGCGCCGCTGCTGGAAGAAGACCTGTTCCTCATCTGCGCGCGCCGAGGCCCTGGCAACCCCGGCGGCCGCGCCTTGCCCGACACCCTGACCGTGGCCGAGCTGGGCGACGAGCCGCTGATCCTGCCCACCGGCCCGCACGGCCTGCGCAGCACGCTCGACACCGCCTTTGCGCGCGACCGCGTGGCGCCGCACGTGGTGCTGGAGGTGGACTCGCTGGCCATGGTGATGGCCGCCGTGGACGCGGGCCTGGGCTCCACCGTGCAGCCCTGGGCCGCCATGGGCCGCTACCCGGACGCGGCCGAGCGCTTTCAGTGCGCGCGCCTGACCGACGCGCCCGCGCGCCGCGTGAACCTGCTGTGCAGTTTGCCGGACGAAGAACTCTCGCCCGCCGCGCTGGCCACGCGCGTGGTCATGGCGGACTGCGTGCGCGAGCTGGTCGCCAGCGGCCAGTGGTTCGGGACGACGTGGATCGGTGACACCGGGGCGTCTGCCTGATGTCCATGTGCTTTCAGACATGCAAAGCCCGTTCACGCTGAACCCTTCGACGGGATCAGGACAGGCTTGCCGAAGCGCCGCGCAAGGCTTCGACAGGCTCAGCCCGAACGGGATGGAATGATCATCGCGCGCAAATCCGCAGACGTCGCCCTGCACAGACGCCGCCACCACCTATCTCGATCCGTGATACCCCCATGACCTGAGCCCGCTGCACGGCGGCCCGCCGTCTCCCTACAGTCGCCGTCACACGATGAACGACACGGCGACCCCGCCAGGAGACACCACCATGGGCCCCACACCCCATTCCACCACGCCTGCCTGCAGCAGGGGCTGCACCCACCGCACCCGCACGGGCCCACGGCCATGAGCGTGGATGTCCTGGTCATCGGCGGCGGCAATGCCGCGCTGTGCGCCGCACTCATGGCGCGCGAGGCAGGCGCCAGCGTGCTGCTGCTCGAATCGGCCCCGCGGGCCTGGCGCGGCGGCAACTCGGCCCACACCCGCAACCTGCGCTGCATGCACGATGCGCCGCAGGACGTGCTGGTCGGCAGCTACCCCGAAGAGGAGTTCTGGCAGGACCTGCTCAAGGTCACCGGCGGCCTCACCAACGAGCACCTAGCGCGCCTGGTGATCCGCGCGTCGGCCACCTGCCGCCCCTGGATGCGCAGCCACGGTGTGCACTTTCAGCCCGCGCTGGCGGGCACGCTGCATGTGGCGCGCACCAACGCGTTCTTCATGGGCGGCGGCAAGGCGCTGGTCAATGCCTACTACCGCAGCGCCGAGGCGCTGGGCGTGCAGGTGCGCTACGAGTCGCCCGTGGAGCGCCTCGATATCGACAACGGCCGCTTCGTCGCAGCGCACTTGGCAGGCGGCGAGCGCATCACGGCCAGGAGCTGCGTGCTCGCGGCCGGCGGGTTCGAGTCCAACCGCGAATGGCTGCGCGAAGCCTGGGGCCAGAACGAGCGCGGCGAGTGGCCGTCGGACAACTTCCTGATCCGCGGCACGGCCTACAACCGGGGCGTGCTGCTCAAGCACCTGCTCGACGACCACGGCGCGGACCGCATCGGCGACCCCACGCAGGCCCACATGGTGGCCATCGACGCGCGCGCGCCGCTGTACGACGGCGGCATCTGCACGCGCATCGACTGCGTGTCGCTGGGTGTGGTGGTCAACCGCGAGGGCGAGCGCTTCTACGACGAGGGCGAGGACTTCTGGCCCAAGCGTTATGCCATCTGGGGACGCCTGGTGGCGCAGCAGCCGGGGCAGATCGGCTACTCGGTCATCGACAGCCAGGCCATTGGCCGCTTCATGCCACCCGTGTTCCCGGGCGTGAAGGCCGACACCCTGCCCGAGCTGGCCGCAAAGCTCGGCCTGCCCGTGGACACCTTCATGCACACGCTCGATACCTACAACGCTGCCTGTCGCGTGGGCACCTTCGACCACACCACGCTGGACGACTGCCACACACAGGGCATCGCGCCCGCCAAGACCCACTGGGCGCGATCCATCAATAAAGGGCCGTTCTATGGCTATGCGCTCAGGCCCGGCGTGACCTTCACCTACCTGGGCCTGCACACCGACGACACCGCCGCCGTGCGCTTTGGCAATGCGCCCAGCCCCAACCTGTTCGTCGCTGGCGAAATGATGGCCGGCAACGTGCTGGGCAAGGGCTACACGGCCGGAGTGGGCATGAGCATCGGCACGGCCTTCGGGCGCATCGCGGGCGCACAGGCCGCTTTGGCATCAAAACAGGGCCTACCGCTTGCCCACCCAGCGCGACCAGCTACAAAAACAGGAGTACCCCATGCAAGCGCTTGAAGCCCTGACACGCGATGCCCGGGCGCTGGCCAACGGCGACGTGGTGCCTGCACTGACCTTGTCGGGCGCCGAAGCCGAGGTGGCGCGCCAGCTGCAGATCTGCAACGCCTGCCGCTACTGCGAAGGCTTTTGCGCCGTGTTCCCGGCCATGACGCGCCGGCTCGAATTCCCGAAGGCCGACATCCACTTCATCGCCAACCTGTGCCACAACTGCGGCGCCTGCCTGCACGCCTGCCAGTACGCGCCGCCGCACGAATTTGCGGTGAACATCCCGCAGGCCATGGCGCAGGTGCGCGGCCAGACGTATGCGGACTACGCGTGGCCCCCGGCGCTGGGCGCGCTATACCAGCGCAACGGCCTCACGCTGTCGCTGGCGCTGGCATTAGGCCTGGCGCTGTTCCTGGTGCTGGCCGTGGCGCTGCACGGGCAGGGCGCGGCGGCGCTGTGGAGCACGCCCCAGGGCGGCTTCTACGGCATCTTTCCGCACAACCTGCTGGTGGGCCTGTTCGCGCCGGTGTTCCTGTTCGCCACGCTGGCCCTGGCGCTGGGCGTGCGCCGCTTCTGGCGCGACGTGACGCCCGCCACCAGCGGTGCGCCGCTGAGCGCCCCCGCCACGGCCGAGGCCACCGATGCCGTGCTGCGCCTGAAATACCTGGACGGCGGCCACGGCGAGGGCTGCCACAACGAGGACGACGCGTACACCCTGTCGCGCCGGCGGTTTCACCACCTCACGTTCTACGGCTTCATGCTGTGCTTTGCCGCCACCAGCGTGGCCACGCTGTACCACTACCTGCTGGGCCAGGCCGCACCGTACGACCTGCCCAGCCTGCCCAAACTGCTGGGCGGCGTGGGCGGCGTCAGCCTGGCCATAGGCACCGCGGGCCTGTGGTGGCTGAACCTGCGCCGCCACCCCGCGCAGGGCGATGCCGCGCAAAAGCCCATGGACCGGGGCTTCATTGCGCTGCTGTTCCTCACCGCGACCAGCGGCCTGCTGCTCTGGGCCGCGCGCGGCACGCCGGCCCTGGCGCTGATGCTGTGCCTGCACCTGGGCGCGGTGATGGCCCTGTTCGCCACGCTGCCCTACGGCAAGTTCGCGCACGGCATCTTCCGCACCGCGGCGCTGCTGCGCCATGCGGTGGAAAAGCGCCAGCCCCATCCCATCGGGCTGGGCGCCGATTGAGACTTGCAGCGGCGAAACGCCATACGGGTCCGCAGAGCGCCACCCCCACGACAACACGAATCCACAACACCACGATGAAGGAGACAACCATGAAAAAACGCGCTGCCCTGCACGCCCTCGCCACGGCCACCGCCCTCCTGCTGGGTGGCGCCAGCCATGCCCAGGACTTTCCGCCCAAAAAGCCCGTGACCCTGGTCGTCGGCTTTGCCGCCGGCGGCGCGGCCGACGCCGCCGCGCGCCTGATCGCCAAGAAGCTGGGCGAGAACATCGGCCAGCCGGTGGTGGTGGACAACAAGGGCGGGGCGGGCGGCAACATCGCCCACCAGTTCGTGGCCAATGCCGTGCCCGATGGCACCGTGCTGCTGCTGGGCTCGGTGGGGCCGCTGACCATCGCGCCGCACCTCATGAAGCTCACCTACGACCCGTTCAAGGACCTGGCGGCGGTGTCGGGCGGGGTGAACTTTCCGAACGTGCTGGTGGTGCACCAGGACGCGGGCGCCAAGACGCTAGCCGAGTTTGTGCAGCTGTCAAAAAAGAAGCCAGGGAGCGTGGACTTTGCGTCCACCGGTGCAGGCTCGGCGTCGCACCTGGCGGGTGAGCTGTTCAACCAGCGTGCGGGCATCGACATGACCCACGTTCCATACAAAGGGGGTGCTCCAGCCCTGCAGGACCTGCTGGGCGGGCGCATCACCTCGTACTTTGCCGCGCCGCCCACGGCCATGCCGCATGTGGAGACGGGCAAGCTGATCCCCCTGGCCACCACGGGCCTCACGCGCCCGGCGTACCTGCCGAACATCCCCACCGTGGCGGAGTCGGGCTACCCCGGCTTCGAGGCGCTGAACTGGTATGCGTTTGTCGCGCCCGGCAAGACGCCGCCTGCCATCCTGGACCGCTGGAACCAGGAGATCGTGAAAGTGCTCAACGATGCGGGCGTGAAAGAGGCGCTGAACAAGCACGGCCTCACGCCCCAGCCCACCACGCGCGCCCAACTCACGGCCTTCATGAAGAAGGAGTCCGCGCAGTGGGCCACCATCATCAAGGAGCGCAAGCTGACGGCGGAGTGAGCGCTGCGCTCCACAGGCCAGCCACAGAGCAGCCCTGTGGGCGGCCTGCAGAAAGGCCCGGGCCTAGCCCTGCTGCGACGCCGGCTCGGTGACCGAGATGTCGGTGTGCACCAGCGACAGCGGAAAGCGCTGGCCCGCCAGGTAGTCCTCCAGGCAGCGCAGCAGCAGCGGGCTGCGGTGGCGCTCCGGGCAGGCGCGGATCTCGTCGGGCGTCATCCACACCGTGCGCACGATGCCGGTGTCCAGCGCGCGCCAGTCGTGGTGCGTGCCCAGCGTGCCCGCGAACGCAAAGCGCATGTAGGTGATGTCGTCGCCGGTGCGCGTCTTGGTGAAGCGGTTCAGGTACACGCCGATCAGGGCCGTGGGCTCGAAGTCGTGGGCCGTCTCCTCCAGCACCTCGCGCGCGCAGGCCTGGATGGGCGACTCGCCCGGGTCCAGGTGGCCCGCGGGGTTGTTGAGCTTGAGGCCGTCCGTGGTCTCTTCCTCGACCAGCAGAAAGCGGCCATCGCGCTCGACGAGCGCGGCCACGGTGACGTTGGGTTTCCAGCGGTGGGGCATGGCGCGCATTATGACGAGGCAGCATGACGTGCTGCCAATAGCCTCTGTAGCACGCCACATGCTGCTGTCGCGCAGGGGCCACGGCAGCGCTGCCTTGGCGCCAGTTGCCTACAGCGTTCGCACCATGTACACCGCGCCTTCGCCATAGCTGGCCAGCCGCGCGCGCTGCACCGCATCGGCCAGCGGCTGCACGGCGTAGCCCTGGCGCTCCCAGTAGCCTTGCGAGCCCTGCACCGACACCAGCGCCGTGTGCTGCAGGCCCTGCGCCCGCGCTGCGTCCCACATCGGCTGCAGCAGGGCGCGGGCCAGGCCCTGGCCCGCGCAGTCGGGCAGCACGGCCATGTCGTGCAGGTAGAGCGTGTCGGGCTGCGGCACCGCCTCGAAGCTGCCGTGCAGGGGCGTCACCTTGTGCCGCACCGACCGGTAGGCGGCCAGGTAGGCACACACCACGCCCGCGCGCTCCAGCACCAGCGAGCAGTTGGCGGGGCTGGCCAGGCGGCGGGCAAAGACCTCGCCGCTTTCCACAAAGCCCTCGCCGTAGCAGGCCAGCTGCACCGCCAGCAGGCCGGGCAGGTCCTGCAGTGAGAGGGGGCGAACGTGAGGTGGGGTTGAGCGCATCAGGGCACGGTGGTCAGCAATGGCCAGGTCCTCAATGATAGGGACGTGCATGACCTGCCGGGTCATCGACGCCGTTCACGCCCTTTTGAACAATGACCCCAGGCCGCACGCGCATGTCCTGTGCGGCCGACCCACCTGTATCCACACCCTCAAAAGGAGCCTTGCCATGAACACCGTCGAAACCCCGGAGCACGCCACGACCATCCCCACCGCCGCCACGGTTGCCCCCGAGCTGGCCGCGCGCTACATCGCCGCCTGGAACGCCACCGACGGCGCGCAGCGCGACCATCTGGTGCGCAGCACTTTCAGCAGCGATGTGCAGTACCGCGACCCCATGATGGAAGGCCAGGGCCACGATGGCCTGGCCGCATTGATCGCTGGTGCGCAGCAGCGGTTTGCGGGTCACCGTTTCACCCTGCTGGGCACGCCCGAGGGGCACCATGATGTGGTGCGCTTTTCGTGGGCGCTGGCCGCCGATGGCGCAGAGCCCGTGGCGCGCGGCACGGATATGGCGGAGGTCGACGCACACGGCCGCCTGCGCAAAGTGACCGGTTTTCTCGACTATGTCGCCGGGGCCTGACTGCGACACGGCGCAACGCGAAGCACGGCGGCGTCAGGCCTGCACTGCAGGCCCTCACCCTCACCACGTCACTTCAGCACCGGCGCCTGCACGAAGTCGTCGAGCGACAGGCCCTTTTCCTTGAGCAAGGCTTCCAGCACGGGCTGCAGGCGGCCCAGGCTTTCCTGCACCGCCTCGCGCACGGTGTCCACCACCACCTGGGTGCTGCGCTCGATCTCGATGTTGAGCGCATCGCCCTCGCGTTTGCCCTCGAACACGGTGGCGCGGCGCGTCTCGGGGATCATCCAGATTTCGAACCAGCCCTCTGGCCGGTTCACCTCGGCCACCGTGAGGCTGGCGCCGTGGATGGCGATGTAGCCCTTGGCGAAGATATAGCGGCGAAAGGCCTCGGGCACCGCCACGCGCCACACCAGGTTGTTGTCGAACTCGCGGCGCTGCACCAGCGTGCCGGTGAAGTCCACGTGGCCCGACAGCGGGTGGCCGCCGATCTCGGCCCCGTCCTTGGCCGCGCGCTCCACGTTCACGCGGTCGCCCTCGGCGTAGCTGCCCAGCGTGGTGATGTTCAGGCTTTGCAGCATCACGTCGAAGTTGGCCTGCGTGGGCGACAGGATCTCGGTCACCGTGAGGCACACGCCGTCGGTGGAGACGCTGGCGCCGATGGCCAGGTCCTGGCAGAAGCCTGGGGGAAAGTCGAGCGTGAAGGTGCGCAGGCCTGCGCGGTCTTGGATGGCGGCAATGCCTGCCGTGGCCTGGACGATGCCTGTGAACATGGTGGCGCGGCTTCCGAATGCGTTGAATTGGAAACCGGGAATTTTGCCACCCACAGCTATTGCAGGTTGCACGAGGGTTGATACCCGTCGGCATCGGGTATTCATGCGCATCGCACAGCAGACATCGCCTGCAACACGCGCAGCCCAGACCAGGGCAGCCAAGCAAGGGCCGCCCCGCAGCGAGGGCTGCGTCCCCCTGCCCGCATCGCGCAGCGGTGCGAGAGCGGGGGGAAGACGCGAAGCGTCTCAGGGGGGTGTCACTTCATTTCGCTCGCAGCAGCTCGCCCACTTCCAGCAGCACCAGCTCGTTGTCGTCCGCCTTGTTCGGCTCGCGGCTGCTGCTGAAAGGCAGGTTGTTGTCGTTGCCCACGACGATGTGCGTGCCGTCCACCACGTCCACGTTTTCGATCGTGAAGAACGGGAAGGTGAGCACGCCGTTGGTCAGCGGCTTCTTCGACAGGCGCTTCGGGTCCTGGATGTTCATGAGGTCGATGTAGCCGACCTTGCGGATCTCGCCGCCCACGTTCGCGTCGCTCATCTCGACCTTGTACACGCGCTTGAATTTGGCCAGGTCGTGGAAGCAGTCGGTGCGCTTTTGGTCTGCGGGACAGGCCTTGTCGGCCGTGCCTTCGCCGTTGTCGCGCTCGATGATCAGGCCCGTGCTGCTATCGATCATGTTGAAGTCGCCGATGGCGTGGTGGTTGGCCTCCAGCACGTACTTCCAGTGCCTACCGGTCCATTGCTCGCTCTTCACGTCGAACTCCAGCACGCGCAGGTATTGTTTGCCGCCCACGTTCTCGTACGCCTTGGCGTCCTCGTTCCACAGCGCGCCTTCGAGCAGGGCGTAGAGCTTGCTGCCGTCCTTGCTGGAAGCCATGCCTTCGTAGCCCTTGGAGCGCTTGACCTCGAACGGCGTGGGCTTGGCGTCTGGCGCGCCGGGCATCAGCACGCCGGGGGCGTCGGGCGAGCGCACGACCTTGCCGTCGACCTTGGTTTCGAACACGCCCAGCACCTTGCCGTTCAGGTCCGCCTTGATGAGGAAGGGGCCGAACTCGTCGCCGATCCACAGTGCGCCACCGGCGAACTGGAAGCTCTCGGGGTCGAAGTCGGCGCCGGTCAGGTAGCGCTGGTCCGTGCCTTCGTGCGTGATGCGGAACGGCACCTTCTTGTCGGGGTCGTGCAGGAAGACGGTCTTCTGGCGCTTGAACTCGCCGCCCTGGAAGTCCACCGTGTAGTGGTTCAGGTACAGCATGAAGTCGGCCGAGTTGGCCTTGGCGCCAGCGCCGTTGTCGGTGAGGATCCAGAACGATCCGTCGGCCATGCGCTTGATGCCCGAGTGGCCCTGCAGGGGCTGGCCCTTGAAGGGCAGCGAGACGCCGGTGTCGCGCCCGCCCGACTGGCCCATCACCGTGCCGATGGCCTCCACGCGGCGCGGGGTGGTGAACTTGCCACTGACCTGCAGGTCCTGCGGTGCGTCCTTGGGTGCGGGGATGACGGTGAACGCCGGCAGCACGGCGTGGCCGGCCAGCGTGGCGGGGTAGGCCTGCTGGGCCAGGGCAGAGGTGGAGAAGCAGGCGGCGGCGGTGCACGCCAGCAGGGCGCAGGCACCCAGGGTGGAGAGTCGGGACATGGTCGCTCGGGGCAGTGAAAGCAGATGAAGCGGCGACGATGCCGCCTGCCCGTGACGAGGGTGTGACCGTGGGGCGCCGGTGCGGCAGGCCCGGGGCGCTGCGCGCTGACCACACCGACCGCACCGACCGCACCGACCACCGCGGCGGCGGCGGCGCGGAGAGCGTGGCCAGTGCGGGCCGCCGCTTACAGCGGCACCAGTTCCACGCGCCGGTTCTTGGCGCGGCCGCCTTCGTCGCCATTGCTGGCCACCGGGGCCAGGTCGGCCACGCCGAAGGCGGACAGGCGCGCGGCCGGAATGCCGTACTGGCTGGTGAGCGCGGCGTTCACCGCCTCGGCCCGGCGCTTGGACAGCGCGATGTTGGAATCCAGCGAGCCCTGGTTGTCGGTGTGGCCCACCACGCGCAGCTTGAGGGTCGCCTCGGCCTTGAGCAGCTTGGCGATCTCGTCTAGCGCGGGCTTGGACTCGGGCTTGATGTCGGCCTTTGCCGTGTCGAACAGGATGCCGTACAGGGCCACGCGGCCGGTGGTGGCGATGGCCTTGGACATGTCGCTCGCGTTCACCGTGACCATGTTCTGCTGCAGGGCGCCGGTCTCGATGATGTCGACCGCCGCGTAGGCGCCCTTGACGGCCTTGTAGTCCTTGCTGGCGTTGGCCCAGCTCACGGCTTCGACCACGATGTAGATGTCGCCCTGCGGGCGCGGGATCTTGAAGCTGGCGATGCGCGCGGTGGCCGTGTCGGCCTGGGTGAAGGTGTAGGTCGAGCGCGTGGTGTTGATCTTGCGCCAGCCGTAGGTGCACAAGAAGCAGGTGCGGTCGCGGAAGGCATCGTCCTTGCCCGAGTCGTACAGCACCGTGCCGCCCGCAGCCTGCACCTCGTTCTGGTAGTTGCGCACCAGCTCGGCGGGCGATGCGTCGCCGGCCGCTTCGTACCACAGACGGGTCACTGCGCCTTCGACCGGCAGGGTGCTGGCCCACGAGCGCTTGGTGGTGGTGGTGTCGTACTTCTTGTAGGTGCCGGTGGGCACCAGGTATTCGTCAAAGCGCTTGTAGTCGTAGCCCACGATGGTGGAGCCGGCGAAGCGTTTGACCAGGGGGTTGTCCTTGGACCCGGCGATGTCCTGGGCCGAGGCGGGCGAGACGAGGACCAGCGCGGACACCGCGGTGGCAAGCGATACGAGCAGGCGGCGCATGAGCGTCATGGCGTCTTTTCTCCAAAAAAGTGGGCGATGCGCGAGTGTCTCCGGTTTGCCGCGGCCAGCGCGCCCCTGCGCCCGCAGGCAGGGGCCGGAGCGTGAACAATTGGGCAAAAAACCGCACCAGGGCGTGGCCGCACGGCGGCCGCCGCGCCGCAGCCCCGCCGGGCCTCAGGCCTGCATGAACACCGGCGTCCCCACGGGCACCCGCTCGAACAGGTCGATCACATCCGCATTGGCCATGCGCACGCAGCCGTGCGACGCGGGCACGCCCAGCGGCGTGCCGTCCGGGCAGCCGTGGATGTAGATGAAGCGGCGCAGCGTGTCCACGCCGCCGCCCCGGTTGAAACCGCGCTCGCAGCCGGTGAGCCACAGGATGCGCGCCAGGATCCAGTCGCGCCCGGGGTGCTGCGCGGCCAGGTCGGGCGAATACACCTCGCCCGTGGGCCGGCGCCCGACGAACACTGTGCCGGGTGCGCAGCCCGCGCCCACCTTGGCCCGCACGCGGTGCTGGCCGCGGGGCGTGCAACCGCTGCCGTGGGCCTCGCCAGCGCCATTGAGCGCGGTGGACACCGGGTAACGGGCCAGCACCTCGTCGCCGTCGAGCAGGCACAGCTCGTGCCGCCCGATGTGGATTGCGATGTGGATCGCCGCGCCCACGGCCCGCCTACCCCGCAGCCGCCACGAGGCCAGCCCCATGCCCGCGCGTGAAGGCTTCTTCAAACACCGAGTAGCCCGACCAGTCGCTGTGCGCGAACGCCAGGCGCGCCGTGGCGGGCGTGGGCAGGGCCAGTGCACGCTCTGCTTTTGATAGCTGGTTGCGCTTGCCAGGTGCGCGGTAGAGGCCGATTTGGCTCAAATACGTGACCAGCCCCGGCGTGGGGATGGCCATGGCGTGCCCGTAGCGCGTGACCTCGACCCGCGTGACGCGGCGGCGCAGGTCGGGGTGGGGCACGGACAGGGCGGCCAGCGCGCCCTCGGCCCAGTGCTGCCAGGGCTGCTGCGCCAGTTGCTGACGGCCGTCGGGCACGCTGCCCAGGGCCTGGTAGTACGTCAGCACGGTGGGGCCGGCCAGTGTGGCGCGGGTGTCCAGGCGCTGGTGGCCTGCGTCCACGTAGCCCAGGCCGCCGGGCGTGGCGTCGGCGTAGAGCACGTTGTCCCAGGCGGGCGCGGCGCCGGGCCGGTCGGTCAGCGGGCTGTCGATGTGGAGGTTGGCCACCAGCCAGGGCGCCCAGGTCAGGCGCTGCGCCGCGCCGGTCAGGAACGCGGGCGGGTTGCGCACCACGCGGGAGGCGATGTGCACCGGCAGCGCCACGATGCAGCGCGGCGCCTGCCAGCGCTCCACGCTGTCGGTGGCATGGTTGTACGCGTCCACCTCCACCCCGTGGCGGCCTTCGGTGATGCGCAGCACGCTGGTGGCGGTGCGCAGCTGGCCGCCGCCCTGGGCATTGTTCTGCAGCGGGGCCGCCAGGCGCTGGGTGATCCAGCCGTTGCCTTCGGGCCAGGTGAGCACGCTCTCGCGCGACTCATCGGCCGCCTCGCCCGGCGCATGAAAGCCATGGCGGCTGGCGAAGTAATGGATGCCCGCCCAGGCTGACACCACGGCCGTGCCTGCGCCGTAGTCGTCGCGGCAGCTGTAGTCGAGGTACCACCGCAGGTGCTCGTCGTCGAAGCCCTGCTGATCCAGCCAGGTGGCGAACGTGACGGCATCGAGCGCCTGGTGGGGCTGGGGCAGCGGCTGGCCGGGGCCCAGGGACCGCATCATCGGCATGGTGAAGCGCGCGGCCTGGGTGGCATCGTCCACCGCCTGCGCAAACCGGCGGTACTGCGCGATCGTGGTGTCGGGCACGCCGTGCACGGGCAGCAGGCCCTCCTGCCATTCACCCTGGAAGAACAGGCGCTCCTGCGGGCTGTGGCACAGGTGGCGCTCGTCGTAGCGCCAGCGGCCGGCCACGCGCTGGCGCAGGCCCAGTTCTTCCAGCAGGTTCTGCACCTCGGGCGCATCGTCGCCCGGCACCGGCAGGTAGTGCGCGCCCAGCGGGCAGGCGATGCCGCCCACCGCGCCACCCCGGCTGTTGCCGCCGGCGCTGTCTTCCAGCTCCAGCAGCGCAAAGTCGTCCACGCCCGCGAGCCGCAGCGACCGCGCCGCCGCCAGCCCCGCCACGCCGCCGCCCGCGATGATCACCTGCGCGCGCCGCAGCACCGTGGGCTCGGGCAGGGTGCCGGTCTTGAGCAGATCGCGCAGCGCATGGCCGCGCTGCATGTCGATGCCGGCAAAGCCGCCCTGCAGCGTGCGCGGCGCCTCGTCGCAGCCCGGCAGCAGAACTGCGGATGTCGCAATAGCACCCGTGGCTAGAAAATGGCGGCGTTGCATGGTGTCAGTGTGTTGGATTCGGGTCTGCAGTCAACCATCCACACCGTTCGGGCCGAGCCTGTCGAAGCCTTGTGCGGCGCTTCGACAGGCTCAGCGTGAACGGTTCTTTCATTGGCAAAACTTGCTGGGCCGCTAAGCCGTGGGGTGCAAAAAGGGAATAGGCATCTAGTGCTTTCCCCATTCGCGCTCGTAGGTGTGGACCAGCGCCTGGTTCGACAGCCGGTTCACCTCCGTCGGCACCCGTGCCATGTCGCGCGGAAAGTCGAACAGCAGCGGCAACGAGTCCAGTGTCAGAAAGCGCAGGTGGTCCGGCAGCGTCTCGGGCAGGCGCCAGGGCCGGCGGCTGGCGATGACGAAGCCCCATTCGCCGAAGCTGGGCACATGGGCGTGGTACGGCGCAGTCTGCAGGCCCACCGATTCCATGGTCTGCACCACCGTCCAGAAGCTCTTGCGCGCCACCAGCGGCGAGGTGGTTTGCACCACCGCATAGCCGCTGGCGGCCAGGCGGTTGGCCAGCAGCGCGTAGAAGCTGTTGGTGTACAGCTTGCCGATGGAAAAATTGGTGGGGTCCGGGAAGTCCACCACGATCACGTCGAAGGTCTCCAGCGCCGCAGGGGTTGCCGCTGGACTTGCTGGACCGCGCGGTGCAGTCCCAGTGTTGCTGGTGCCTGAGGCGCTGGCGGCTGGGGGTTGCGCTTCGGCACCCGGCTCGGCCGTGTTGCCCTGCAGCCACCCGAACGCGTCGGTGTTGATGATCTTCACCTTGGGGTCGCGCAGCGCGTTGCCGTTGAGCTGCGCGAGCATGGGGTTCTCGCTGAAGATGCGCGTCATGGCCGGGTCCAGCTCCACCAGCGTGACGGATTCGACCGAGGGGTACTTCAAGATCTCGCGCACGGCCATGCCGTCGCCACCGCCCAGCACGGCCACGCGCTTCGGATGGCCGTGGGCCGACATCGCAGGGTGCACCAGGGCCTCGTGGTAGCGGTACTCGTCGGCCTGCGCGAACTGCAGGTTGCCGTTGAGGTACAGCCGGTGGCCCAGCCGCCCCTGCGTGACGACGATGCGCTGGTAGGGCGATGCGGTGCTGAAGACGATGCGGTCCTGGTAGAACTTGTCCTCGGCAAAGCTGGTGATGTGGTCTGCCCCGGCAAAGCCCGCGATCAGCAGCGCAAGCACCATGGCACAGGCGGCCACGTGCGCGCGAAGGCGGCGCAGCTCGTGCCGAAAGAGCCACACGGCCCACAGCGCCACGGCGGCGTTCATCACCCCGAACAGCAGCCCTGTGCGGATCAACCCCAGGTGCGGCACCAGCAGCAGCGGGAAGGCCAACGACACCGCCAGCGCGCCCAGGTAGTCGAACGTGAGCACCTGCGAGACCAGGTCCTTGAGCGCCACGTTGCGCTTCAAGATGCGCATGACCAGCGGGATCTCGAGCCCCACCAGCGTGCCCACCACCATCACCATGCCGTACAGCAGGAACCGGAACGCCCCCGGCGTGTACGCATTGGCCAGGAACAGCGTGGCCGGCAGCGCCCCGCCCACCAGCGCCACCAGCAGCTCGATGCGCAAAAAATGCGCAGGCAACTGCCGCTCGAAGTAGCGCGACAGCCACGAGCCCACGCCCATGGCGAACAGGTAGGTGCCGATGATGGTGGAGAACTGCAGCACCGAGTCGCCCAGCACATAGGACGCGAGCGCCCCGGCGGCCAGTTCGTACAGCAGGCCGCAGGCGGCCACGACGAAGACGCTGATGAGCAGCGCGATGTCGATGGGGCGGGCACCCTGCGACGGGGCTTGCTCTGCCGGTCGTGCGGGTGACGGTTGCACCATGGTCAATCCGCTACCCCAGCGAGTTGCGGTTGCGGGAGGTTGGTGCCGCGCCTCTGGGCATCAGGCATGCCTGTCACGCTATGGCGTAGCTGCTCGGCAGCATGTTCGTGATGAATGACGATGTGGAGTGATTTCATGAATCGCGATGAATAGCCGACTGAGACTGATTGGGACTGATTGGGGAGCCAAGTTCAACACAACCAATTGATGCCCAAGACTTATTTGAAGCCCATTGGGAAAAAATCCATTGTGTTTGGGATCAGTCCGGGTTTTGGAAGCTCTGCGGAGCATGAATCGTGGCATCACGTGGCGAGAGCGAAAGCTTCGAAAGTCGAGCCCAGCGCCCGCCGCCGCCTTGGTTTTCCCGCCGACATTCCGAATGCCCTTTCTTGGACACCTCGTTGAGTAACGCCTTCACATACTCCTTGCGATACGCCAACTCAAGAATGAGCAGTTGGGGGAGCAACAAGGCATAAACCGGCAAGGGCGTGGACGCCAGATCGTCGCCTTTGCGGCCGGTCACGCTGTGTGTCAGGTGCGCTATTCCTTCCACTCATGACGCCCGTCCTCCGTGGGAGAGTGTGCTTGCAACCAGGCCTGCAATTCGATGGGCCGTGAGCTCCGCAGAGGACATGTCACAACGCATTCGCGTCCATACATTGAATTTCTATTGCGGCTGCCAAGGCTGTTCGCGTGGACCGCGCGAGTGTGTTCGCTGCGGGTGCGGACGGCACGCCCGGTACGGCACTGCCGAATTCAATGAATCGCAGCCGCCACGATGATGCTGATGCCCAGGCACATCGCTGCCACCACCATGGCCAAGGCCCTGTTCTGCTTTTCGACGATTTCGCGCCACAGGTCGTACGGCGTGATCTTGTCGACGATGACGAAGCACACCCAGAAGATGACCACGCCGATCAGTGCGTACAGGATGGACCCGAGGAACGCCGCGGGCTTGAGCCATTCGATTCCCATCATGATGTGTTCTCCTTGGAACGGTTGTCTGTCTGTCGATTGAATAAAAAAGAGGGGCGGTGCGCCAGCCGTGGCCTCCAGCGCCGCACCTACTTGTGGCTGCCGCCCGAGGAGTACCCGCCGTACGAGCCCCCCGAGCTGCGGTAGCTGGACGAGGACGAGCAGTTCTCCCGTTGTGGATCGCAGCTGGAGCAGCGGCTGAGCAGCACGAGCAGGATCAAAATCACCACCGCGATGATGATGATGGTGCCGCAGCCCAGGCCCGACTTGGCCACGAACGGGCCCGGGTCGTCGCGTTTGAGCACGTCCTGCTTGTCTTCGAGCTTGAAGGCTTTGGCCACCGTGTCGCTGGCCAGCTTGTCGCCGGCGGACCAGGTGATCTCGTTGGTGCTTTGCTCCATCGACAGCACGCCCTTGCTGCCCTCGAAGTCGCGGTTGAAGGTCTTCTGGCCGCGCGTGACCTGCCAGTAGAACTCGCCCAGCACGTAGGTCGTCTCGGCCTCGTAGCTGTATTTGAGCTTGTAGGTCGTGCCCAGGTAGGTGGCAGTGCTGCCGGTGCCGGCCAGCTGCGGCGCGCCGGTGGTGGGGCGCACCATGCTCCAGCCTTCTTCCGAATCGACCAGGAACGCGAAGCCGCGCTTCTGGTTGTAGAGCAGGTATTCGCTCCAGCCGAAGTGTTCGTCGTCGCCCGGCTCTACGCCCATGCGGTGCTGAAAGCCCACCACCTGCCAGTGCACACCCTGCAGCTGGCCCTTGCTGCCCAGCGGGATGATGGGCTGCACCGGCTCGTCCTGCTCGGCCGAGCGCAGCTCACCGCCCACGCCGCCACTCAGGTCGATGATGCTGGCGCACGAGCCGCAGGTGAGGCTCT
This sequence comes from Acidovorax sp. LjRoot194, assembly GCF_964253015.1. Lineage (NCBI taxonomy): Bacteria > Pseudomonadati > Pseudomonadota > Betaproteobacteria > Burkholderiales > Comamonadaceae > Acidovorax > Acidovorax sp. LjRoot194. Next base: position 5,739,434 of record NZ_CAXUQB020000001.1, read on the forward strand.
TGGTGCTGGACAGCTGCACCTGCACCGGCGCGCCGCAGTGCGGGCAGCTGAACTGGCGGCCTTTTTCTTCCTTGGCGGACTCGTCCTTCAGGCCCTGCAGCTGCAGGTCTTCGAGCAGCACAGACTTGCCGCGCTCCACATTGGGCGGGGTGTGGCCGTAGTCGATGCTGACCACTTCGCCGTCGGCGCTGCGCAGCTCAACCATGCCGAACGGGTGCCCCAGCGGCGGCAGCTTGGGCAGCTCGCCCTGGGCGGAGATGAGCGATGCCTGGCCGGTGTAGGCCACGCTGTAGGGCTTGCCGTTGATGGCGGTGGTGGTGCCGACGCGAAAGCGCTCGGCCGCGGGCATCTCGCGGCCCGGGTCGATGGGGCGGGTGAAGACGTAGGCGCCGTTGTCCTCGCCCAGCGTGGCCAGGGTGCCGTCGTTGAGGAACGCCGCCCATTCGGTCCACACCCCCGCATCGCCCTTGTACTGCAGGCGGCCCACCAGCGTGAAGGGGATGTCCTTGCCATCGAGCTGAATCCGCCCGCTGGCCATGAGCTGCAGCGGGCTGTGGTCGTCGAACAGCTCGGCCATCTTGCCCAGGCGCTGCAGCACGTCGCCATTGCGCACCACGGTGCTCTGGCAGTAGCCGCAGACGGCGTGCGTGGACTGCGCGCTGCGGAATTCAACCGGCGCGCCGCAGCCCGGGCAGGGCGCGCGGTAGGTACGCTGTGTGGGGTCGGCGGTGGCCATCGTGCTGTGTTGGTGCTGCGCCGTTCAGCGCGATGCAGGGCCGGTGAAGGCCCTGGCGCTTGTCCCTCGTGCGCAGGCAGCTATTATTATGATAGCAACCGGGTCAGATCAGCTTCTTGAGCAGCTCGGCCTTCTTGGCGTCGAACTCTTCCTGGGTCAGGATGCCCTTGGACTTGAGCTCGCCCAGCTTCTCCAGCGTGGCCATCACCTCGTCGGGCCGCACGCCCGCGGGCGCAGCCGCCGCCTGGGCCGCCGCTGCGGCAGCAGGCGCCACCGGCGTCTGAAGGCCTTGCTGCAGGTTCTGCGCCAGCACCTGGCCCAGCGCCACGCCGGCCCCGAGGCCCATGGCGTCGCCCGCGATGCCGCTGCCGCCACCGCTGTTTTCGGCGAACTTGGGGATGGCCTGCGCCGTCTGGTATTGCATGAACTTGGCCATGTCGTTGCCGACCATGCCCATGCCGATCTTCTGGTCGAGGATCTTCTGCAGCTCTTCGGGCAGCGAGACGTTCTGGACCGTGAGGTTTTCGATCAGCAGGCCCAGCTTGGCGAAGATGGGCGCGAGTTCCTTGGTCAGCGCATCGGCGAACATGACCTGATTGGCCGCCAGGTCCAGGAACGGCAGGCCGCTGCCGGCAATGGCGTTGCTGATGTTCTGCAGCACCAGGCCGCGCAGCTGGCCTTCGAGGTCCGCCACGGGGTAGGACTCGCGCGTGCCCGAGATCTCGGTGTGGAACAGCTTGGGGTCGGCAATGCGGAAGGAGTAATTGCCGAACGCGCGCAGGCGCACCGCACCGAAGTCCTTGTCGCGGATCGTGATGGGCTGGGGCGTGCCCCACTTCTGGTCGATCTGCTGGCGCGTGCTGAAGAAGTAGACGTCGCTCTTGAAGGGGGACTCGAAGAGCTTGTCCCAGTTCTTGAGGTACGTCAGCACCGGCAGCGTCTGCGTGGTGAGCTTGTAGGTGCCGGGCGTGAACACGTCGGCCACCTGGCCTTCGTTCACGAAGATGGCCATCTGCGACTCGCGCACCACCAGCGTGCCGCCGTTCTGGATTTCCATGTCGCGCATGGGGAAGCGCCAGGCCAGGGTGCCGTCCCCCTCTTCGGTCCATTGAATGATGTCAATGAACTGTTTCTTGATGAAGTCCATGAGGGCCATGTCTGCTCCCAAAGCAAAGAGAAGGGGGTTGAAGAGAGCGGCCATCATAGCAACGGGGCTGCAGGCCTCCGGCGCTTTTTTCAGGGTGCGGCCGTGAAGTAGTTCACACCCTGCGCTGTCCTCGTACCGGCCAGCACAGGCTCGGCACGGTGCATAGCGGCTATCTCTGCATTAGCGGCAATCAATTGGTGTTCGCTATTGAGAATGCCTACCATTCACTCCATGCCTTCCCGAGCCGTTCCACACCCGGGATCGGCGTTGCCACTGACAGGAGCCCCACCATGACCCGCATCCGCCAAGCCGCTCACCAGAACAAGACCATGCTGATGAAAACCGGCAGCTATTACCTGGTACACATCTGCGTCGCCGCGATGGTGGCCTACGCGGTGACGGGCAATTTCTGGGCGTCGCTCACGTTGAGCCTGCTGGAGCCTACCGTGCAGGCGGTGGCGTTTTTCTTTCACGAAAAGGCCTGGGACCGCAAGCTGCGCAAAGCCGCAGGCACAGCGCCCGGTGGTGCGCATGCAGCGCTTGCGGCACAGCCCGGGTGACGAGAGTCCGAGCCCTTCCTTCATCCATCAGCAACCGACCCCGCAAGGAGCCCACCATGTACAAGATCCCGCTTCACAGCCGTTCGACCGCTGGCCTGGCGTTTCAGCGCTGGCTGGTCGACCGCTTGGCCCGCATGGCGTTGACGCACTGACGCCATCGTCGGAAAACTCGGCGCAGAAACGACGATGCCCCGCAATCGGGGCATCAGGTGATACAGAAGGGGCCAGAAGCAACTGCGCCCGCCACGGCGGTTTGCTTGCCGGTCAGGCCCGGGTGTCCAGCAGCGATCCCATCATCTGATCCTGCGTCTTGATGGTCTGCAGGTTGGCCTTGAACGCATAGGTGGCCGACATCTGCTCCACCGCCTCCTGCTCCAGCGCCACGCCCTTGGCGTCCTGCTCGCGCTGCACCGTGGCCTGCACGCCCGCACTGTCCTTGGCCTCCTGCTGCGCCACCACCTCGCGGCGGTAGCCGGGGGTGTTCATGTTGGCCACGTTGTTGGCCGAGGCATCCAGGCGCAACTGGGCGGCCTGCAGGCCGGAACTGCCGATGGAGGAAATGCTGGCCATGGTGTGCTCCGCGATAAGGGCCGATAAATAAGTTGGTAGCCGAATTGCCATTGTTCTCGCAACTGTTGCAGCACGCAAGGCCAAACGGTTCTAGCAGGTAGGCACTGTGATGATCGGCGTACAGACCAGAACGCGCACCGGAAGTGCGAACACGTTTTGCTACATAAAATCGCACGATCTTTACACATCAAGAAGAGGGAAAATGAACAAGTTCGTGTTGATGCTTGCTGTACTACTTTCTGCTTGCGGAGGAGGTGGGGGGGGCCACGATGCCCCATCAACTCCTGCTCCTGCTCCTGCTCCTGCTCCTGCTCCTGCTCCTGCTCCTGCTCCTGCTCCTGCTCCTGCTCCTGAGCCAGTTCCGCCCACTTCGCCAGCCCCTGCTGAGAACACTGGTTCTATAGCGTTGACGCCTTCGGTACTTGACGTTTCCACTGTCGAAGGCGAATCACAGAATGTCACACTGACAGTCAAGTTAGCCAAGCCAGTGTCAGGCGCTGTATTTGTCGATCTGTCACTACCCCCTCCGTTCGAATCAAGAGGCACTACCGAAAAGATCGACGCTTTAACCTACAGTAGGACTCTGACAACTTTCAGCAACCTCAGCGCAGGAACTAAATCCGGACTCCTGACCGTATCGATAGTTGTTTGTCCTAACGGCTGTGGGGATGCCCAGGTGATTCACGAATCGAAGCATCCGTATCGTGTCGAGGTATTACCCGCCCAGCCAAACTTAACGCCATTGCAGCGCTTGGATGGCGCTGGTGCTTGGTCCTCTCGTTATGGCAATGGAGCCAATTCAAGCTACGTGCCAACTACAGTAAAACTGAACCCCGCGTCGTTCAAATTGCGATGGAAAACGGCGGACACTCGATTTATATCAAGCCCATTGACTGCCAACGGCTACATAATCGCGCACACGGGATCAAAATTGGAAGCTCTACGTGAGCATGATGGAGCACGCATATGGAGCATCAACTCCAATCCCACTTCAGCAGATGAACCCGTCATTCTAAAAAATAAAGTATTTACACCAGAATATTTGGGATTTGACAGCGCAATAACCGGCTATGAAATTTCAACAGGGCAAAAATCGCTCTCCATTCTTGGTTCATCCTCTAAGCTTCGCACTGATGGAGAATCATTGTATTTCGACTACTTAAAAACCATAGCCGGCCAAACATTTTACCAATTGACGCGTACTGATTCAGCGACCGGAGCCGCTGGATGGCAAATCCAGCATGATCTCTTCAGAGCAGATCGCAGGGTGGCGATTGATGATCAGTATGCTTATGCTTATATGTTCAATAAGCTCCGTGTTTTTCGCAAAAGTGATGGAGTTGAGGCATTTTCCTTAGATCATGAACTCGGGGACAACGCGACATCCCGCCCACTGACGGCCATGGTTGATAGTTCCCAGCGCATTATTGGGGGCTGGTATAGCTTAAGTCACGCGTACCTCACTAGTTTCTCGATTGTCACAAAGAAGCAAATGTGGTCTGTCAAGGATGGCTTTAGAAGCTTACCTAGCCTTGCGCACAACATGCTCTACACAGTGGCTACACAAACCAACAGCGCTGAGCGACCATCCCTGCAAGCGCGTTCTGGAGACACAGGCGCCGTCATCTGGAGTGTCTTGCTGCCGGATACTGTTAATTCAAATCAAAACGTGATGTACGAGGTCATTACCGTCGGGGATATTATTTTTATATCTTCAAATCGACTAGTTGGAGGCGCGACCTACGCGGTCGACCGCAACACGCGACAGATCGTTTGGACTTATCCGGTGACAGGTAGGATGGGTATATCCGAGAACGGATCCCTACTAATTCAATCGTCGAGTGGCAACTTGTTGGCATTTAACCTTCGATGACATAGATATCGATCCAGCACCGCAGATGGGACGCACTCCGCGCGGTGTCTTTCAGCAAAGCTTAGTCAGCGAAGACTGAGGACAGGTAATAATTAGAACAGCACAGCACAAGCACATCGCATCTGGCTGATCTATATGCCTACTCGTCTGGCTGCTCAGGCAGTGGCATGCAGCAACGATTACCTGATTTCGCCTTGACGGGGTAGAGAGCAGATGTTTGCCACTGCACCCGTAGCGCTCGTGTGCAGCCAAGACATTCTGAGGCAGCATCGCGGGTCCATCGCAGAGTTGCCACTGGAAGAGGGAGAAACTCAGCTCGACGGAATGACCCGAGCGAAGATGAGAAGAGCTGCAATCTTCAAGAGCACAAGGAATGCAAGCCGGCTTCATCATCCATGTGTCTGCACCAGGCACTGCGCAAACGCCTGCGCGGCCCGCGGCGGCTGGGGCGACTTGCGCAGCACGCTCACGAATTCGCAGCGGTAAAAGAACTGCGCGGGCGACACCGCCTGCATCAGCCCCTGGCGCTCGAAGCTCTCCGCATAGTGGTCAGGCAGAAAACCCAGGTAGCGCCCGGACAGGATCAGCGTCGCGATCGACTCCTGGTCGAACCCCGTCGCCTTGCGCGGCAGGCGGGCGCTGTGGCTGAGTTCCATGTTGGGCGAGTGGTAGCCCAGGCCGGCGAACTGGTAGGCGCGCAAGGCCTCCCAGGTCAGGCTGGCATGGTCGGTGCCGAACAGCGGGTGCCGGGCGCCGCAGTACAGCAGCATGGTCTCGGTGAACAGGTTGGCGTACACCAGACTCTGTGACGCGCGGTGCGCCGGGATGATGCCCACGTGGAAGCTGCCGTCGATGAGCCCGCGCTCGATGGCGTTGATGCTGGCCACGTGCATCTGCAGGCTGACCTCGGGCGCCTGAGTGGCGAAAAGGGCGATGGCGTCGCCGATGTGCGCGGCGGGGTTGCTGGCCGTCTTGTCGAACACGGCCACCTCCAGCCGCCCGCCCATGCGGCGGTGGATGTCGTCGATGCTGCTGCGAAAGGCGTCCACGGCGGACAGCAGGCGCAGGGTTTCGTCGTACACGCGCTGGCCTTCGGCCGTGAGCGCAAAGCCCGCGCGGCCCCGGCGGCACAGGGTGAGGCCCAGGCGGGTTTCCAGGTCCTTCATGTGGCGGCTCACGGTGCTGGTGCCGATGTTCAGCTCCAGTTCGGCCGCGGACATGCCGCCGCATTCGACCACGCTCTTGAACACCTGCAGCAGGCGCAGGTCCATGTCGCTGAGTTGGCCCAGCACGGCGCGGTGCCGGGCGTTGGGGCTGGACAGTGATGTGGCCGGGGGAACGGAGGATGGCTTGGGGGTGTCTTTTACTTGCATAAATCGTCAAGTAAACATTGATATTGCACTATTGGAGAGATTAACAGGCGGCACAACAATGCGCTGTCGGCCGGGCTTTGCCACGCAAGGCCCTGCGCTGCCCCCTTACCGTCATCATTCACCCGACGTTCACCGCCGCCCTGGAGACCGCCATGAGCTTTGTCCACATCGAAAAACCCGCCGCTGGCCCGGACAGCCCTCGCATGGATGCCGAATGGCTCGATGCGCACTGGATGCCCTTCACCGGCAACCGCAACTTCAAGGCCAAGCCGCGCATGATCGTGAGCGGCCAGGGCGCCTACTACACCGACGCCGAAGGCCGCAAGATCTTCGACGGCCTCTCGGGCCTGTGGTGCTCCGGTCTCGGGCATGGCCGCAAGGACGTGGCCGAAGCCATCGGCAAGGCCGCGGCCACGCTGGACTACTCGCCCGCGTTCCAGTTCGGCCACCCGGCCTCGTTCGCGCTGGCCAACAAGCTCAAGGAGCTGACGCCCGCAGGCCTGGACTACGTGTTCTTCACAGGCTCCGGCTCCGAGTCGGCCGACACCTCGCTCAAGATGGCCCGTGCCTACTGGCGCGCCAAGGGGCAGGCGAGCAAGACCCGCCTGATCGGCCGCGAAAAGGGCTACCACGGCGTGAACTACGGCGGCATCTCGGTGGGCGGCATCGTGGGCAACCGCAAGACCTTCGGCCAGGGCATCGAGGCCGACCACCTGCCCCACACCCAGCCACCGGCCGGCACCTTCCAGAAGGGCATGGCCGAGGACGGCGGCCGTGCGCTGGCCGACAAGCTGCTGGACGTGATCGCGCTGCACGACGCATCCAACATCGCCGCGGTGATCGTGGAGCCGTTCTCGGGCTCGGCCGGCGTGGTGATCCCGCCCAAGGGCTACCTGGAACGCATCCGCGAGATCTGCACGCAGAACAACATCCTGCTGATTTTTGATGAAGTGATCACGGGCTTTGGCCGCTGCGGCGCCTGGACAGGGGCCGAAGCCTTCGGCGTGACGCCGGACATCCTGAACTTCGCCAAGCAGGTGACCAACGGCGCGCAGCCGCTGGGCGGCGTGATCGCCACCAAGGAGATCTACGACACCTTCATCAGCCAGGGCGGGCCCGAGTACATGCTGGAGTTTCCGCACGGCTACACGTATTCGGCCCACCCCGTGGCCTGCGCCGCCGGCAATGCGGTGCTGGACATCCTGCAAAAAGAAGACATGCCCGGCCGCGTGAAGGCGCTGGCTCCGTTCTTCGAGAACGCGGTGCATGGCCTCAAGGGCGCGAAGCACGTGGCGGACATCCGCAACTACGGCCTGGCCGCGGGCATCACCATCAGCGCCCTGCCGGGCGAGCCAGCCCGCCGCCCGTACGAGATCGCGATGAAGTGCTGGGACAAGGGCTTTTACGTGCGCTACGGCGGCGACACCATTCAGCTGGCGCCCCCGTTCATCAGCACCGAGGCCGAGATCGATCGCATGGTCAGTGCGCTGGGCGACGCGCTCACCGAGACCGCGTAAGCGCTGGGCCCGGCCACCGACGCCCACACCCAATACTCCTAAATCAATAGCTGCTGCCGCTTGACCATCCAGCGGTAGCGGCATTTTTTACTTGAAACCAGCCATGAACCACGACAAGAACGTCACCACCACCGTCGGCCATCTGATCGACGGCCAGCTCGTTGCCGACACCGAGCGCACCCAGCCCGTGTTCAACCCCGCCACCGGCCAGTCCACCACCAGCGTGGCGCTGGCCAGCAAGGCGACGGTCGAGGCCGCCATCGCATCGGCCGAAGCCGCCTACCCCGCCTGGCGCAACACGCCGCCGCTCAAGCGCGCGCGCGTGATGAGTAAGCTCAAGGTCCTGCTGGAAGAGAACGCCGACAAGATCGCCGCCCTGATCACCGCCGAGCACGGCAAGGTGCTGAGCGACGCGCACGGCGAGCTGCAGCGCGGCATCGAGAACGTGGAATACGCCAGCTACGCGCCCGAGCTGCTCAAGGGCGAGCACAGCCGCAATGTGGGCCCCAGCATCGACTCGTGGAGCGAGTTCCAGGCGCTGGGCGTCACGGCAGGCATCACGCCGTTCAACTTCCCGGCAATGGTGCCGCTGTGGATGTGGCCCATGGCCGTGGCCTGCGGCAACACCTTCGTGCTCAAGCCCTCCGAGCGCGACCCCAGCAGCACGCTGTTCATCGCCCAGCTGGCGCTGGAAGCCGGCCTGCCACCGGGCGTGCTGAACGTGGTCAACGGCGACAAGACAGCCGTGGACACGCTGCTGCAGGACCCGCGCGTCAAGGCCGTGAGCTTTGTCGGCTCCACCCCCATTGCCGAATACATCTACGCCGAAGGCTGCAAGCACGGCAAGCGCGTGCAGGCCCTGGGCGGTGCCAAGAACCACGCTGTGCTGATGCCCGACGCGGACGTGGGTAACGCCGTGAGCGCGCTGATGGGCGCGGCGTACGGATCGTGCGGCGAGCGCTGCATGGCCATCCCGCTGCTGGTGGCCGTGGGCGATGCCGTGGGTGACGCCGTGATTGCGGGCCTGAAGACCGAGATCGCCAAGATGAAGGTCGGCCCCGGCACCCAGACCGACAACGGTGGCAACGACATGGGCCCGCTGGTCAGCAAGCCCCATTTCGAGAAGGTGACTGCCTATGTGGACAGCGGCGTGGCCGAAGGCGCCACGCTGGTGGTCGATGGCCGTGGCATGAAGGTGGCGGGCCATGAAGAGGGCTATTTCCTGGGCGCCTGCCTGTTCGACAACGTCAAGCCCGGCATGAAAATCTACCAGGAAGAAATCTTCGGCCCCGTGCTCGGCGTGGTGCGCGTGAAGACGCTGCAGGAGGCCATGCAGCTCATCAACGACCACGAATACGGCAACGGCACCTGCATCTTCACCCGCGACGGCGAAGCCGCCCGCTACTTCACCGACCACATCCAGGTCGGCATGGTGGGCGTGAACGTGCCCCTGCCCGTGCCCGTGGCGTACCACTCGTTCGGCGGCTGGAAGCGCAGCCTGTTCGGCGACCTGCACGCCTACGGCCCCGACGCGGTGCGCTTCTACACCAAGCGCAAGACCATCACGCAGCGCTGGCCCAGCGCCGGTGTGCGCGAGGGCGCGGTGTTCGCCTTCCCCAGCAGCCGGTGATGCCGGCAGATAAGCGCAGATACCCGCTGATTTGACCCTGCAGCGCCCCCAGCCCCTCGGCTGCGGGGCGTTTTTCATGGGGGCGCCGATTGCAGCGGCGCAGGTCATCACTGATCCACCCGCATAAGCAGATTCGCTTACTAGGGTTTTTACCGGCATCGTCCTACAATCGCGGACCCTTACAAAGCTGACAGCCCGCGCGGAGCCGCTGCAGCCCGGTTTTTTTGCACCCACCCCTGAGTTGGAGACATTGAATGCCCGAGAACACCACGGCCCAGACCGAGAACAACAACAACGAATCCGACAAGCGCGCCCAACTGCGCCGTGCCGCTCTCGAGTACCACGAGTTTCCCAAGCCCGGCAAGATCGCCATTGCCGCCACCAAGCAGATGGTGAACCAGCACGACCTGGCCCTGGCCTACTCGCCCGGCGTGGCCGCCCCCTGTGAAGAGATCGTCAAGGACCCGGCCAACGCGTTTCGCTACACCGCACGCGGCAATCTGGTCGCCGTCATCACCAACGGCACGGCCGTGCTGGGCCTGGGCGACATCGGCGCGCTGGCTTCCAAGCCGGTGATGGAGGGCAAGGGCGTCCTGTTCAAGAAGTTCGCGGGCGTGGACGTGTTCGACATCGAGATCGACGAGAAGGACCCCGCCAAGCTGGTGGAAGTGATCGCCGCGCTCGAGCCCACCTTCGGCGCGATCAACCTCGAAGACATCAAGGCGCCCGACTGCTTCTACGTGGAGCGCGAGCTGCGCAAGCGCATGAAGATCCCGGTCTTCCACGACGACCAGCACGGCACGGCCATCACGGTGGCGGCGGCCATGGTCAATGCGCTCAAGGTGGCGGGCAAGAAGATCGAGGACGTGAAGCTGGTGACCAGCGGCGCGGGCGCTGCGGCGCTGGCCTGCCTGAACCTGCTGCTCAAGGTGGGCGTGCAGCGCAAGAACGTGTTCGTCACCGACCTGGCCGGCGTGGTGTACGAAGGCCGCGAAGAGCTGATGGACGACGACAAGCGCCAGTTCATGCAAAAGACCGACGCGCGCAAGCTGGCCGAGGTGATCGCCGGCGCCGACGTGTTCCTGGGCCTGTCGGCCAGCAACGTGCTCAAGCCCGAGATGGTGGCCACCATGGCCGAGCGCCCGGTGATCTTCGCGCTGGCCAACCCCAACCCCGAAATCATGCCCGAGCTCGCGCACAGCGTGCGCAGCGACATCATCATGGCCACGGGCCGCTCGGACTACCCGAACCAGGTCAACAACGTCCTGTGCTTCCCCTACATCTTCCGCGGCGCGCTGGACAGCGGCGCCACCACCATCACCGATGAGATGGAAATCGCCGCGGTGCACGCGATTGCCGAGCTGGCCCAGGCCGAGCAGAGCGAAGTCGTGGCCGCAGCGTATGTGGGCGAGAAGCTGTCGTTCGGCCCCGAGTACCTGATCCCCAAGCCGTTCGATCCCCGCCTGATGATGAAGATCGCCCCGGCCGTGGCCCAGGCTGCTGCCGACAGCGGCGTGGCGCAGCGCCCCATCACCGACATGGATGCGTACCGTGACCGCCTGCAGGCCTTCGTCTACGCCTCGGGCACGACGATGAAGCCCATCTTCGACGCCGCCCGCAGCGCCGCACGCAAGCGCGTGGCGTATGCCGAGGGCGAGGAAGAGCGCGTGCTGCGCGCCGCGCAGATCGTGGTGGACGAGCGCGTGGCGCGCCCCACGCTGATCGGCCGCCCGGCCATCATCGCCCAGCGCATCGAGAAGTTCGGCCTGCGCCTGAAGGAAGGCGTGGACTACGACGTGGTCAACACCGACTTCGACCACCGCTACCGCGACTTCTGGCAGACCTACCACCGCATGACCGAGCGCAAGGGCATCACGCAGCAAGTCGCCAAGATCGAGATGCGCCGGCGCCTCACGCTGATCGGCGCGATGATGCTGCACAAGGGCGAAGTGGACGGCCTGATCTGCGGCACCTGGGGCACCACGGCCAACCACCTGCTGTACATCGACCAGGTGATCGGCAAGCACGCCGGCGGCGCCGACAGCACCGAGCAGGACGTGCCGGTGTACGCCTGCATGAACGGCCTGATGCTGCCCGGCCGCCAGGTGTTCCTGGTCGATACGCACGTGAACTACGACCCCACGCCTCAGGAGCTGGCCGAGATCACCGCGCTGGCCGCGGAAGAAATGATGCGCTTTGGCTTCAAGCCCAAGGCCGCGCTGCTGTCGCACTCCAACTTCGGCACCAGCAACAGCCCCAGCGCCATCAAGATGCGCCAGACGCTGGAGCTGCTGCGCCAGCAGGCTCCGTGGCTGGAGGTGGACGGCGAGATGCACGGCGACGTGGCGCTGGACGGCAAGGCCCGTGCCGCCGTCATGCCCGGCAGCGAACTGACGGGCGACGCCAACCTGCTGGTGTTCCCCAACATCGACGCGGCCAACATCGCCTACAACCTGCTCAAGACGGCCGCCGGCGGCGGTATTGCCATCGGACCGGTCCTGCTGGGCGCCGCCAAGCCGGTCCATATCCTGACGCCGAGCGCCACCGTGCGCCGCATCGTGAACATGACCGCACTGACCGTGGCCGATGCCAACGCGTTGCGGTAAGTCACCAACCGATAGCAAGTGCTAACTTAAGGCGCCTGCACCCCCTTTCAGCGTCTGCCCAAGTTTTGTGCAGACGCTTGCTTTTTGGGGGCCATTGAGTCACACTAGCGGGTCGAAATTTCGGGTTAACCCGTAGGTTTCTGGAGTCTGGACTTATGCAAACAAGAGTGCATGAAGTGCGTTTTCAGGGATAGGCGATTTGCCTGCCCAGGATTGCATAAGTCGTGTGAAAGGTTTCGTTGATGCTGAAGGCTGTAGCCACCCGGGCGCGCAAAGCAGGGGTTTTGTGTGTTCTGGGTGTTGCGTTCGTGCTGTCCCCGGTTGCGGGGCACGCCCGTAAATCCCCGTCCCCAGACGGGTCCATCACCCCCATTGCACTGGCCGAGTTGCCGCCCCAAGGGCGAGCGACGTATGCGCTGATTCATGAGGGCGGGCCGTTTCCGTACGACAAGGATGGATCGGTTTTCGGCAATCGCGAGCGGCTGTTGCCCGCCCACCAGCGGGGCTACTACCGCGAATACACCGTCAGAACGCCAGGATCGCGTGACCGGGGAGCCCGGCGCATCGTGTGCGGTGGCAAGCCCCGGACGCCGGACGCCTGCTACTACACCAGCGACCACTACGCCAGTTTTCGCGAAATCGCCAAATGACACCCGTTGCGGTGCACACCTGCCAAATGAAACTTGGCAACCTGCACCGTATCCCATTGAATTCACCCATCGCAGGCTGGCCCTCGCAGCTCTGCGAGATGCCAGAAGTTTGTGGACTTTCTAAAGAAAGAGTAGCGGAGATGCAGACGCCACTTCGTAAAGACCTGGAAACGCCACTGCGTGGCGTGCGCACCAACATCGTGCAGTCCATCCGCGCCTTCCGCGTGCAGGACCTGCAGGATGCAGCCACTTCCATGGGTCACCATTTCTTGTACGCCAACCTGGCCCACGCGCAATCCAAGCAGGATGTGCTGGACCTGATTGCCGGGCAATTCACCTTCCCGTCGCACTTCGGCAAGAACTTCGACGCGTTGTACGACTGCATGACAGACCCCTTGCACAAATCAGGCCCGCAGCCTGGTTTCATCGTGGTGCTGGAGCAGATCCCCGCCACCGGCAAGTTCGACAAGGAAGCCCGCGAGCAACTGCTCGACATCTTCCGGGACGCCGCAGACTACTGGGGTGACCGCAAGATCCCCTTCCGGTGTTTCTATTCTTTTCTGTAGCCCGTTCTGCATCCACCAGCCAAGCAGAACGGGCGAACGAGGCTCACGGCACCCCGGGTGTCGAGGTCATAGACATCGGTAGCGCAGCAGCAGCTGTTGCCACAGATCCTTCCGGCGAGAAGATGCCCACGGACAAGCTCGTGGACGTCTCGCCCATGGCGCTGCGCATGAGCAGCCCCTTCAACTCCGGGTACTGGCTCAGCGCGGCTTGAATTCGGGGCATCCCCCTGAGCCGCTGCGCCTCGGTGCCACCGCCAGAGGCGGCGGCTCTTCGGGCTCGTCCAAGCCTGCGCAGGCAGGCTTGGAGCCGCGGCCCTCAGCCCCTTCTCTCGCACGGCTGCGCCGTTCGGGAAGGGGGACGACACCAGCGCGGCGGGGCGGCCCTTGCGCGGTGCCTCTCGCCTTGGCCGCGCCAGTTTCGTTGTAAGTGACGAAATCAGCGCAGGCGACTGCAGCGCAGTGCCTACTTCAAACCTGTTTCACATCTGTTGATGTTTGACCGACGGGTTTAGCCCGCACCGCACCGCACCGCACCGCACCGCATCGGGTCGGGTCGGGTCGGGTCGGGTCGGGTCGGGTGCGACGTTGGCAGGCGTGCTTGCAGCTCCACCGTGCAGCCAGCCTGAGCCCTCAGACTCCCCTTAGCACTGATCAAATTGACCGCTACCGCTTGCCCAGCAAGCGCCAGCAGCTATCAATTCAAGAGCAAGCTTGCGCCAGGGCCACGTATTCGGCCACGGGCACTTCTTCGGCGCGGCGTTGGGTGTCGAAGGTGCCGGGGAACTGGCGGGCTTCGAGCCAGCGGCCCAGGGTGTGGCGCAGCAGCTTGCGGCGCTGGCTGAAGGCCACCTGCACCAATTCTTCCAGCAGGGGCACCGACAGCGCTGCGGGCTCGGCGTGCGGGACCATGCGCACCACGGCGCTGTCCACGCGCGGGGGCGGGTCGAAGCTCTCCGGCGGCACGAACAGCACGTTCTCCATCGCATAGCGCCACTGCAGCATCACCGACAGGCGGCCGTAGTCGCTGGTCGATGGGCGGGCCACCATGCGGTCGATCACTTCCTTTTGCAGCATGAAGTGCTGGTCCTGGATGACCTCCACATGCTCGAGCAGATGGAACAGGATGGGCGTGGAGATGTTGTAGGGCAGGTTGCCCACCACACGCAGCCGCAGGTCGGGCTGGCCCGCCTTGGCGCGAAAGTCCTGCGCCAGCTGCGTGAAGTCGACCCGGAGCACATCGGACTCGATCACGTCGAGCTGCCCGTGCAGCCTCAGGCGCAGCGCCAGGTCGCGGTCCAGCTCGATCACCGTCAGGCGGCCCAGGCGCTCCACCAGGGGCTGCGTGAGCGCCGCCAGCCCGGGGCCGATCTCGACCATGGGGTCGCCCGGCTGCGGGGCGATGGCCTGCACGATGTCTTCGATGATGCTTTTGTCGGACAGAAAATGCTGCCCAAAGCGCTTGCGGGGGATGTGTTTCATGCCGTGGGCTCGCGTGTGTGGTCGATGTGCGAGCTGTGACGAGGGCGCGCAGACCAGCGGCCGCCGAGCAAGGGCCGCCTGGCAGCGCAGGCTGCGCTTCGCTGGCGTGCGCTGGCGGTGTCCCCCTTCCCGAACGGCGCAGCCGTTCGAGAGAGGGGCTGAGGGCCGCGGCTCCAAGCCTGCCTGCGCAGGCTTGGACGAGCCCGAAAAGCCGTCGCCTCTGGCGGTGGCACCCAGGCGCAGCGCCTCAGGGGGATGCACTTATTCCTCATTGCGGCGGGTCGCGGTATTCCACGTACGCCCGGCCGCGCAGTTCCTGCGCCCAGGTGGCGTAGGCCTCGTCCAGTTTTTTCTCGCGCACGGTGTCGCGCGCCATCTCGCGCTGCTCGCGCTGGGTGAGCTTGGCCTCGCGGCGCTCGATCAGCTGGATCAGGTGCACGCCGAAACGCGACACCAGCGGCTCGCTGATGTCACCAGGCTTCAGGGCGTTCATCGCCTGCTCGAACTCGGGCACGTAGCGGCCCGGGTTGGCCCAGCCCAGATCGCCGCCCTCCTTGGAGCTGCCGTCCTGCGAATGCTCGCGTGCCAGCACCGCAAAGTCGGCCTGGCCTGCCAGCACGCGGCGGCGGTAGTCGGCCAGGCGCGCAGCGGCGGCGGTCTCGGTCAGTTGGGGGCTGGTGCGCAGCAGGATGTGGCGTGCGTGGCTTTGCGTCACGGTGGTGGGCACGCCCGCGGTCACGCGCTCGACCACCTTCAGGATGTGAAAACCTGCAGGCGAACGCACGGGGCCCACGATGCCGCCCACCGGCAGGCCCAGCGTGGAGTTCACGAACAGTTCGGGGTAGCGGTCGGCCGGGCGCAGGCCCAGCAGGCCGTTGTTGCGCTGGCCTTCGGGTGCGTCGGAGAGTTCGCGCGCGACGGTGGCGAAGTCCTCGCCGCCGCGCACGCGGTCGGCGGCGCGCTGGGCGCGTGCCTGGCGCTCTGCCACCTGCACGGGGCTGGCGTTCTCGGGCACCAGCACCAGAACGTGACCCAGGTTGATTTCCATGGACGCGACGTCCATGCCCTTTTGCTGCTCGCGCAGGTACTGGTCGATGTCCAGATCGCTGACCTTCACGCGGGCTTCGACCTCGCGCTCGCGCAGGCGCTGCTGCAGCAGCTGGTTGCGCAGCTCTTCGCGAAAGCGTTCCTTGCCCATGCCGTCGCGCGCCAGGCGCTGGTACAGCTCGTCGGTGGTCATGTTGTTCTGGCGGGCCACGCCCTGCTCGGCCTGCGACACGGCGAAGTCGTCCACCTTGACGCCGGACTCCTTGGCCTGCTGCAGCTGTGCGCGCTCGACGATGAGGCGCTCGAGCACCTCGCGCGCCAGCACGTCGCGCGGGGGCATGGCGCCGCCTTGCTGCGCCAGCTGGGCCTCGGCGCGGGCCAGGCGCGAGCGCACTTCGTTGTTGGTGATGGGCTCGGAGTTGACGACCGCCACGATGTAGTCCGCAGCGCGCGGGGCCGTGCTGTTGTTGCCGCTGCTGTTTCGGTTTTCAGGCGGCAGCGTGACCGACGGTGTGGCAGATGGGCGCGACAGCCCCGTGCCCGCAGCAGCCCCGGACGGCCGCAGGCCCTGCGCGGCGGCGCTTTGGGCCATGAGGGAAACCAGGGCGGCCGCCAAGGCCAGGGCAAATGCACGTTGGTTCATGGTGTGGAGCGTGTGAGGTACTGGGGCGCGCGAGCGCCTAGTCGTAGTTGGTGAAACGGCTGGGCGTACTGACCTGCTCGCGCAGGTACTGGTAACGCGGCACATGTTGCTTGAAGGTTTCCAGCGGGCTGGAGCCCAGGCTCAGGCGGGAGAAGCCCACGAACTCCACCTGGAACAGCAGGCGGGTGTTGGAGGTGGTCACGCCGCTTTGCAGGCGCTCAAGCACCACGCGGCCGATCCAGCAGCAGCTGTCGTATTCGAGGCCCACCACGGTGTCCACGAGCTTCCTGTCCTGCAGGCTGTAGTTCAGGCGGCCCACGGTGTACCAGCGGTTGCCGCCCTGGCCCCGGCCAGGGCCCAGGTCCTTGCCCTTGTCGCCCCACAGGTCGTTCAAGGGCCACTGCCAGCCGATGTCGATCTGCTCGCTGGTGCCGCGCTGCAGCCGGTAGGCGGCGCTCACGGTGCGGTAGTTGCCGGGGCTGTAGCGCGCGCCGATGGTCGATCGGATCGAGCGGCCGGTCTTGGGGTTGTACTGCACCGTGGAGTCGAAGCCCCACTGCGGCGTCCAGGTGATACCCGCGCCCAGCAGTACGTCCGACAGGCGCTCGCTCACCGGCGCACCGCCCGGCAGCGTGACTTGCTGGTCGGAGAAGCGCACGCGCTGCGCAATGCCGAAGCGCGCGGCCTCGGCCCCGGTGTTCGGGTCCAGCAGGCGCGTGGTCACACCCAGCGTCAGCAGGTTGTTGTCCGCGATGCGGTCGTTCCCGCCGAACGCGTTCTCGGTGTAGATGGTCGCGAAGTTGAAGTCGTTGGCGGCCGTGTCGTACACGGGCAGGCGGCTCTGGTCGCGGTAGGGCGTGTAGGTGTAGAAGGCGCGCGGCTCCAGCGTCTGCAGGAAGGACCGGCCGAAGTACGCTGCGTCGCGCTCGAACACCAGGCCGCTGTCCAGGCTGAACGTGGGCAGCGTGCGGCTGGCCGAGCGGTCGCCGTTGCTCAGGCCCGTGTCGAACTGGTACGTGGTGGCATGCAGCTGCAGCCGCGGCGTGACGAAGCCGCCGGGCGCCAGAAACGGCCGGCTAATCGCCGCCATGGCATAGCTACGGTCGGCATTGGGCTGGTTGGTCAGCGCCCGGGCCGCCTGAAAGCGCGTGGTGTCGAGCTCCACCGTGGCATCGAAGCCGCCGCCCAGTTGCGACGGCACGTAGCGCCACTGCATCTGGGGCATGCGGTCGTACGGCGGCACGATGGGCGAGTTCACGTCCTGCAGCGTCTGCCACTTGAGCGTGCGCACCGTGGCGCTCATGTCGTTGGCACCCCACGACAGGCTGGCATCGTTGGGCAGCAGGCGCTGGCGCAGAGGCTCGGACGCGCGGCCGAAGTCGCGCCAGTAGTTGTCGTCGCTCACGCGGTTGACGTTGATGTTGAGCCCCACGCCGCCGATGCCGGTATCGAGTATCCCCTGGTGCTGGCCCGAATAGCTCCAGCGCATGCGGTCGCGCAGCCGGTCGCCGGGCATCACGTCGCCGCTGATCTGGCCCTTGTAGCTGGGCTCCAGGTAGCGGAACTCGCCGCCCAGGTTGGCGCCGCGCTTGGTCATCAGCGCTGCGCGCAGCGTGGCGTCGCGGTTGGGGGCGATGTTCCAGTAGTAGGGCTGCGAATAGGCCACGCCGTCGCGGCTGTCGAGGCCGATGGTCGGCGGCAGCAGCCCCGACTTGCGCTTGTCCGACAGCGGAAAGCTGATGTACGGGATGGGCGGCAGCGACACGCCCTTGAACTCCAGCACCGCGTTCTCGGCCGTGCCCACCGACTCTTCGTTGTCGATGCGGATCACGCTGGCGCGCAGCACCCAGTCGGGCTGCCAGCTGGCTTCATCGCCCACCTGGCAGGTGGTGTAGGTGGCGGCGTGCACCACCGCGCGGTCCTTGTCGATGAAGTCCACCCGCTTGGATTCGCCATGCGCCTGCGTGGCCAGAAAGCGGTAGCGCGCGTCGCTGAAGAAGCCCTCGAACGCATCCACGCGCAGCTCGAGCGCCGTGCCTTCGTACACGTTGCCGGCGCGGTTCACGCGCACCTGGCCACGTGCCTTGGCCAGGTCTTCGGGCACGTCGTAGTCCAGCCGGTCCGCGCGGATCACGGTGTCGCCCCGGCGCAGCTCGGCATTGCCTTCGATGACTGCGTTCAGGTCCGTCTGGCCGCTGATGTGGTCACCCTTCACGAAGACGGGCAACTGGGACCGCACCGCGTCCGGGATCTTTTCCTGCAGCAGGGGCGAGCTGCGCAGCGCGGGCGGCGCATCCCAGGCGCTGGCGGCAGGTGCCGTGCCGGCCTGGGCCAGGGCGGACAGGGGCAGGCCGCACCAGGCGAGCGCCACGCCATAGGCCACGGCCCGGGGCACGGGCGGGCGCAGCCGAGCGGCCTTTGCCGAGGCGGGCCGGGTCCGGAGGGAAGGGGTCTGCGCGGGAGAAGACTGGCTGCGTGGCACGTGGGACGGTGGGCAGAGGGCGGACAAAAGGAAGACCGCGGCGGGAGGCCCGCAGCGGTTTGTAAAATCGGATTATCCATGAGCCACCCATCCCCCTCCTTGCCCGCCGTTCCACCCGCCTCGCCGGGCGGCTCAGCCCCCGCTGCCACGGCCGTCACCTGGCCTGACGCGACCCGCCACAGCGCCTTCGATGCGTGGCTCGCGCCGCTGGTGGAGCACCACCAGTTGCTGCCCCACACGCTGCGCCCCGCCTCGGCGGATGCGAGCTTTCGGCGCTACCTGCGCATCGACAGCGCCAGCGGCGTGAGCCGCATCGTGATGGACGCGCCGCCGGACAAGGAAAACTGCCGCCCCTTCGTGCAGGTGCAGGCCCTGCTGGCTGCCGCGGGCCTGCACGTGCCGCAGATCCTGGCCTGGGATGAGGCGGGCGGCTTCATGCTGCTGTCCGACCTGGGCCGCCAGACCCTCATCGAACTGCTGGACCCCGCCCGGCCCCAGGACGCGTACGCCTGGTACCAGCAGGCCACCGATGCGCTGCTGGACTGGCAAAAGGCCTCTCAGCCCGGCGCGTTGCCCGTCTACGACGAAGCCCTGCTGCGCCGCGAGCTGGCGCTGTTTCCGGACTGGTACCTCGGCAAGCACCGCGGCGTCACGCTCGATGCCACCCAGCAGGCCACGCTCCAGAGCGCGTTCGATGCGATCGTGGCGCACAACCTGGCCGCCCCCAGCGTGTATGTGCACCGTGATTTCATGACCCGAAACCTGATGGCGCCCAAGCCTGCGGCGGGACGGCCCGCCCACAGCCCGGCCACGCCCGCCGACGGCCCCCTGGGCGTGCTGGACTTCCAGGACGCGGTCTACGGTCCCATCACCTACGACATCGCCAGCCTGCTGCGCGACGCGTTCATCAGCTGGGAAGAAGAGTTTGTCATCGACATTACCGTGCGTTACTGGGAAAAGGCGCGCAAGGCCGGCCTGCTGGGCGCCAACAGCGCCAGCGGCTGGGGCAACGACTTCGGCGAGTTCTACCGCAGCGTGGAGTGGATGGGCCTGCAGCGCCACCTCAAGGTCGCGGGCATCTTTGCCCGCCTGACGCTGCGCGACGGCAAGCCCAAGTACCTGGCCGACACGCCACGCTTCATGGCCTACATCGGCGCCACGGCCAACCGCTACCGCCAGCTCGGGCCGCTGCTCAAGATGCTGGACGAGATCGAAGGCACGCAGCCGGTCGTGGGCTTTGCCTACGGCCGCATGTAGGCCAGCCGTCCTCACCATCAAAACAGCCTCTGCCGGTCATCCAGCAAGCGCCAGCAGCTACCAAATCAATAGCATATGCCCCGTTTCCACTGCCCGGAGGTCCTGATCACCGGGGCCGAACTGGACCTGCCCCCCGGCGCCGCGCGCCATGTGCAGGTGCTGCGCCTGCAGCCGGGTGACGGCATCACGCTGTTCAACGGCGGGCAGGGCGCGGGCGACCCCGGCGGCGAGTTCGACGCCACCGTGCTGCGCATGGGCCGCAGCGACGTGCGCGTGGTGGTGGGCGCGCACCATGCCGTCGAACGCGAAGCGCCCCGCGCCGTGCACCTGCTGGCGGGCATCACCGCCAACGAGCGCATGGACTGGCTGGTGGAGAAAGCCACCGAACTGGGCGTGGCCAGCATCACCCCGCTGGTGGCCGAGCGCAGCGTGCTCAAGCTCAAGGGCGAGCGCGCCGAAAAGAAGCTCGCCCACTGGCAGGCCGTGGCCGTGGCCGCCTGCGAGCAGTGCGGCCGCAACCGCGTGCCCGTGGTGCACGACGCGGTCGACCTGGCGGGTTGGGTGCGTGCGCACGGCGCGGCCACCGGCCTGGCCGGCGCACCCGCCAGTCCGCAGCGCCTGCTGCTGTCGCTGCGCGCCGGCACGGCACCCCTGCGCGGCGCGGTCGAGCCGGGGAGCGAAGGGGCCGTGATCTTCCTGTCGGGCCCCGAGGGCGGGCTCAGCGCCGCCGAGGAAGATCTTGCACTGCAGCATGGCTTTGCCCCCACCACGCTCGGCCCGCGCGTGCTGCGGGCCGAAACGGCGCCGCTGGCCGCCCTGGCCGCGCTCACCCTGTAGGCGGCCACCCGCACCCGGCGTCATCCCGCCCTGTGGGCCTGTACGCCCCGCGGGCCGAGGCCTAGAATGAACCGACTTCAGGCCCAGGCCCTCCCGGGGCGGCCTGCTGCTCCGTGCCTTGCGCGGTGATTGGTCCAGTCAGGAGCTTCGATTTGCGCGCACCGTCACGCTGGAAACGCTTGAGGGACGTGGTTCTCTCCACCGACCCCCGTCGGCGCACGCTGATGAGCGTGGCGCTGCTCGCGCTGGTGCTGATGAGCGCCAGCTCGGGCGTAATGCTGCTGGTGGCCGGTGCCAGCGATGCGACGAATGCCCCCGCCGTGCAGTGGTGGGCTGCCATCTCGGTGGGCGGGCTGGCCGTGATGACCGCGTTCATCCGGTCCGGCCAGACCGCACGCCTGGCCGACCCGTCCCTCACCGTGCCGCAGATGGTCTGGACCATCACCAGCGGCGCCGTGGCGTACGTGCTGGCCGGCGAAGCGCGGGGCATCGTCCCCAGCGTGCTGGCCATGATCCTATTCTTTGGCACCTTTGGTCTCAGCGTGGCCGAGGTGATCGGCATCGGCGTCTACGCGCTGTTGGCCTTCAGCTGCGCGGTGGCGGCCACCACGCGCTTCAGCACCTCTCCGTTTGGCTACCTGGACACGGCCTACGCGCTCATGGTGCTCATCGTGCTGGGAGGCAGCATTGCGCTGAACCTGCGCATCCAGCGCATCCGCGCGCGGCTGAGCGAGCAGCGCCAGGCGCTGGCCCAGGCCCTGGCCGTGAACCGCGAGCTGGCCACGCGCGACGAACTCACCGGCCTGCCCAACCGCCGCGCCATGCAGGACCTGATGGACCTGGAGCACCGCCGCAGCCTGCGCAGCGGCCGCCCCATGCTGCTGGCCGAGCTGGACATCGACCACTTCAAACGCATCAACGACAGCCACGGCCACGCCACTGGCGACCGCGCGCTGCAGGCCTTTGCCGGCGTGGTGCGGGCCAGCGTGCGCGACACCGACGTGCTGGGCCGCTGGGGCGGCGAAGAATTCGTGCTGCTGCTGTCGGACACCCAGAGCGACGACGCGCGCGAACTGCTCGAACGCGTGCGCCTGGCGGTGGCCGGCATGGAGATCCCGCACCCCTCAGGCAGCCTGCACATGACGCTGTCGGCAGGCCTGGCGCTGCACCTGCCGGGCGACACGGTGGAGCTGACGCTCGAGCGCGCCGACCAGGCGCTGTACACCGCCAAGTCGCTGGGGCGCAACCGCATCGTCGTGGCACCCGCCGGATCGCGCATCGGCAAAAGCGCCGGGCCATCGGCCAGCGCCCGGGCCTGAGGCCAACGCCCGGGCTTCACAACAACGCGCGGCCGCAAAGGGCTTGGCGCATGCCACGGGCGCTGCGGGCGCTGGCTGCGTTGAACAAAGCCGCAGGCCGCAGCGCATGAATACTCCTGTTTTGATAGCTGCTCGCGCTTGCCAAGCGTGCGGTAGAGGCCATTTTTAATGCTAAACCTGCGCACGACCCGGTACCATCGCACCATGAGCACGCACTACGAAACCCTGCACCCCGCCGACACCTACCGCGAGGCGTTCGGCGTGGAGCCCCCCGCCGAGCTGGGCGAGCGGCACCTGTGGCCCCGCAAGCCGGGCGCCTTCATCGTCCACGCAGCCACGGCCGCAGCGATCGCCGACCCTGCTGCTGCTGCAAACGCGGAAGCGGAACAGCAAGCGCAAGCGCAATCACCCACCAACGCAGAAGGCGAAGCAACACAACCCACCGCGGACGACCACCAGGCCGAAGGCAATGCCGCCACCACCCGCGTGCTGGTCCCCGCGCAGTGGGGCCTGGTGCCGCACTGGGTCAAGTCCGCATCCGACGCCAAGCTGCGCGCGCCCAAGCTGGTCAACGCCAAGTCCGACCTCGCCTCCACCGGCACCGCGTTCCGCGACGCATGGCTCAAGGGCCAGCGCTGCATCGTGCCCATGCAGGCGTTCTACGAAGACGACTACCGCGCCGGCAAGGCCCTGCCCACCCGCATCTCGCGCGTGGACGGCAAGCCCATGGGCGTGGCGGGCCTGTGGGCGCGCTGGCAGGGCAGCGACGGCGAAGTCATCGTGAGCTACTGCCTGCTGACCGTGAACGCCAACAACCACGCGCTGCTGCACCGCTACCAGCAACCCGGCAGCGAAAAGAGCATGCCCGCCATCCTGAACGAAGGCGCCTACGACGCCTGGCTCACGGCCCGGCAGGACAAGGCCAAGGAGTTCATGCGCCAGTACGCGCCGCAGTGGCTCACGGCCAACCCGGTGGAGAAGAAGGCGGACAAGGTGCCCAAGGGATTGTTGGGCTGAAGCTGGGTGCGGCCCCGGTTGCCGTCGCACCCCACAGAGCCCAGCAAACCTAACCCAATCTCACCCAACCTCACCTCGCCCAACCCAACCCACCCACCCACCCACCGTTCACGCTGAGCCTGTCGAAGCGCCGCGCAAGGCTTCGACAGGCTCAGCCCGAACGGTTGCGAGAGTGAGAGATGGTGGGATGCCATGACCGAGTGATCGAAGTAAGGCGAAGTGGAACGAACAGCGAACCGAAGTGGCCCGCCCCATAGGTCCGAAACCGATCACCCAGCGAAGGGGAGATCGATCCGCACCCTCGTCAGACCGCAGCCGCAGCCTGCTGCTGCGGCTCCCCCAGCGACAGCATCAGCCGATTCGCCCAGTTGAAGAACGCCGCGCCGTGCAGCGCATCGGAGATCGCAAAGTCGTCGAGCCCGGCAGCGCGCAGGCCCTCGATGTGGGTGCCGTCCAGCGCCGTCGGCGTGGCGGTGAGGGCCACCGAAGCCCCGACGATGGCATTCCAGCGCGGGTCGAGATCGGCCCCGACACCCTCGTCCAACAGGCGCTGCACATCCGCCCCACGGTGCGAGAAGTGCGCGGCAAAGCGCGCATGCACCGACGCACAGTAGATGCAGCCGTTGGCCCGCGAGGTGGCCGTGGCCGACAGCTCGCGCTCCGCCCGGGGCAGCCCTGCATCCGGGTTGTAGAAGATGTCCTTGTCGGTGCGGGTGCGCGCGCCCAGCGTGTCCGGGTCGCGCGCCAGCAGGCGAAAGTAGGGCGACTTGGCACGTGCCGCGTCCACCAGGCCGGCGTAGTGGCGCTCGGTCAGCTCGTCCTCGGCCAGCGGGGGCAGCCAGGGCAGCCATTCGAGCTGCGCCTGCGTGAAGGCCGTGGGCTCATGGTTGCCGGGGTGGGTGATGACGGCGGTATCGCTCATGGCTGGGCCTCTGCGGTGCGGGGGGTGGACGACGACGCGGCAGGTGCCGGATGCGCTGCAAGCAGGCGCAGGCCCACCACCACGCGGATCTGGAACGACAGGAACGCCACCAGCTGCGACAGGATCACGATGTCGGTGGCCGACCAGCCTGCGTCCAGCAGAGCCTGCAAGGCCTCGGGGCTCGCGTCGCGCGGGTGGAAGGTCAGCAGGTGCGCATGCGCCAGGCCTGCCGACAGCCGCGCGCCCAGCACGGTGCGCTGCGCCTCGCCCACGGCGTAGGCGGGGCCGTCGGTGTTTTCGCGGCTCAGCGGGCCGGCGGGGTAGTGGCCGTACGGGCCCTGCGTTGCGCCCCGGCTGACCTCGGCCGAGATGGCCTGGGCCAGGCCTGCGCCGGCATCCTGCGCCACCAGCGCGGCAGCATAGAACGCCGCTGTATCGGGCTGCTGGTGCAGGCCTGCGACAAAGGCCGCGACCGCCAGGCGCTCGGCCAGCGTGACAGTGCCCGGCGCCGGAGCGGTGGGCGCGAACAACGCGCGGTAGCTCGCTTGCGCATGCGTGCGCGCCTCCAGCCGGTGGCGGCGGATGGTGTCCAGGGGGTCGCCGGGTTCGATGCCGGCGAGCAGGTCGATCACGTCGGGCAGCGCCGCAGCGTGCGGCGTTGCGCCGGGGGAGGGAATGGGGGCAGGAGTGCTCATGCGATGGCCTCGGTGCGGGTGGAGGAAGCTGTTGGTGTGGGTGCCGTTGTGGTTGCGGCTGCAGTGGTGGGAGCGGTGGTGGCAGCGCCGGTGTGCTTGCGCACCCAGCCCAGCGCCGGCGCGACGCGCGTGGCCGTGAGTTCGATGGAGCGCAGGATGTGCGCGTGCGGCGGGTCCACCGAATGCACCTGGAACACGATGTCGGTGGCGCGCGCCAGCGCCGTGTCGGCTTGCAGCGAGGCGATCACATCGTCGGGCGTGCCCACATGCACGTCGTACGCGGCGATCAATACCTCCAGCGGCGCATCGGGCCCGGGGCGCGACGCCTGGCCGGGTTGCAGTGCGGCCGCGGCAAACCGCGCGGCGGCGCGGCGCAGGCCCACATCGGCCAGGCGCAGCGCCTCCTTGCGGTCGTCGGCCACGAACAGGCTGCGCGAACCAACGATGCGTGGCGTGGCGCCCCCAGGCAGCGCGGCCAGGTAGGCGTCGATGATGGGGTGCTGCAGGTCGTGCAGCGCCGCACCCGGCGCCTCGGCCGTGCGCGGCTGGGTGCGCGACAGCATCAGCCCGTCGCCCGCCTGCCCCGCGCGCTCGCCGCCCGCCACCGAGAACGTGGCCTGCCAGATGCGGCCCAGCAGCTGCTCGGCGGCAGGATACAGCCGGTCGCCACCGGGCAGGGGCCTGCCGGCCCATGCGTCCCGCACCAGGGCCAGGTGGCGCGCATAGACCGCGCTGCGGTCATCGCCGGTGATGCCGAACGCGGCGAACGACTCGGGCGTGCCGCCCGTGCCCACGCCCAGCTCCAGGCGCCCGCCCGAGAGCAGGTCGAGCACGATGGCGTCCTCGGCCACGCGCACCGCGTTCTCCATGGGCAGGGTCACGATGCCGGTGCCCAGGCGGATGCGCCGTGTGCGCGCCGCCACGTGGGCCAGGAAGACGAAGGGCGAGGGCAGGCCGCCTTCGTGTTCATGAAAGTGGTGCTGCGCCACCCAGGCGGAGTCGAAGCCGAAGGCCTCGGCATGGGCGATCTGCTCGGTCACCAGCCGGTAGCGTTCGCCCGCAGGCGCGTCGTCAAGCAGCCTGCTGAAGAAGCCCAGGCGCTTGGGTAGTGTGGATGGTGTGGTTGCTGTGGGTGTCGAGAAGGTCATGGTGAAGATGGATGTTTTTCTTGCCGGGGATGGCGTCGATGAGTTCGCGCGTGTAGTCGCTGCCGGGGCGCAGGAACACGTCTTCCACGCGGCCCGCATCCACCTGCCGGCCGCCCTGCAGCACCGAGACGGTGTCCGCGATCTGGCGCACCACGGCCAGGTCGTGCGAGATGAAGAGGTAGGTCAGGCCCAGGTCGCGCTGCAGGGTCTCCAGCAGCGCCAGGATCTGCGCCTGCACGGTCACATCCAGGGCCGACACCGCCTCGTCGAGCACCAGCACGCGCGGCTGCAGCACCAGGGCGCGCGCAATGGCCACGCGCTGGCGCTGGCCGCCCGACAGGGCCCGCGGGCGGCGCTCCAGCACGGCGGGCGGCAGGCCCACGCGGGCCAGGATGTCGTGCACGCGGCGTGCGCGCTCGGCAATGGGCAGCGGCGCGAAATTGAGCAGGGGCTCTTCGATGATCTGGAAGATGGTCTGGCGCGGGTCCAGAGAGCTGAACGGGTTCTGGTAGACCAGCTGCACCGTGCGGCGGAACTGCCGCAGCGCCTCGCCACGCAGGGTGGTGAGGTCCGTGCCCTCGATGACGATGCGGCCCGCCGTGGGCTGGCGAAAGCCCACCACGTCGCGGATGGTGGTGGTCTTGCCCGAGCCCGACTCGCCCACGATAGCGTGTGTGGTGCCGCGCCGCACGCGGAACGACACGCCGTCCACCGCGCGGAACGGCTCCTTGCGCCCGGCCACGTCGAAGTCGTGCACCAGGCCGTCCACCACGATGGCGAAGTCTTCGGGCCGCTCGGGCGCGTCGTTGGCCGCGGTGGCACGGGCCGGGCGAAACGCGCCCTGCGCAAGCGACGGCGCATCGGCCAGCAGCTTGCGCGTGTAGGCGCTGTGCGGGTTGCGCAGCACGCTGGCGGTGTCGCCCTGCTCCTGGATGCGCCCGCCCTGCAGCACCACGAGCCGGTTGGCGCGGTCGGCCGCCACGCCCAGGTCGTGCGTGACCAGCAGCACGGCGGTGCCGAACTCGCTGCGCAGCTCGTCGATGAGGTCGAGGATGCGCCGCTGCACCGTCACGTCGAGCGCGCTGGTGGGCTCGTCGGCAATGATGAGCGCGGGCTGCAGCGCAATGGCAATGGCGATCAGCACGCGCTGCTTCATGCCGCCCGACAGCTCGTGCGGGTACTGCCGCGCACGCAGCTCGGGCTGCGACAGGCCCACCTTGGCCAGCAGCTCGACCACGCGCCGCGCGATGGCCAGGCGGTCCCCGTAGCGGTGGATCTTCAAAATTTCGCCCACCTGCTCGCCCACCGTGCGCACGGGGTTGAGCGAGCTGGTCGGGTCCTGCGGGATGAGGCTCACCACGCGGCCGCGCACCGTGTCGAAGCGGTCGGGCGACCAGCCGGCGATGTCGGTGCCGTTGAGCCGTATCGCGCCTTGCTCCACCCGGCCGTTGTCGGCGAGCAGGCCGATGAGGGCCTGCGCGGTGGTGGTCTTGCCCGAGCCGGACTCGCCCACCAGCGCCACGACCTCGCCGGGCGCAATGGCGAACGACACGCCGTGCACCACACGCTGTTCATGGTCCTTGTCGCGGTAGGCGATGGAGAGGTTCTCCACCTCCAGCACCGGCGGCTGCGCCACGGCCTGGGCGATGGTGGTCATGCGCGCCCCTTCGTCAACGCCGCGCTGATGCGGTTGGCCGCCAGTACCACGGCCACCACCACCAGCCCCGGCACGGTGGTGAGCCACCAGGCCGTGGAAATGTAGTTGCGCCCTTCCGCGATGAGCAGGCCCCACTCGGGTGTGGGCGGCGGCGCGCCGTAGCCCAGGAAGCCGAGCGTCGAGATTGACAAAATGGCCGAACCGAACTGCAGCGCCGCCATGGCAATCACCGAGGTCAGCGAGTTGGGCAGCACATGGCGCCACAGCACAGCGCCAAAGCGCCCGCCGCTGCCGAAGGCTGCCTCCACATAGTCGGAGCGGCGCACGCGCACCACCTCGGACCGGGTCAGCCGCGCAAAGCTGGCGACCGACGCCACGCCCACCGCCACTGCGGCGTTCAGCGTGCCAAAGCCCAGGATGATGATGATCGACAGCGACAGCAGCAGCGCAGGCACCGACAGCAGCACATCGACGATGCGCATGATCACGTCCTCCACCCAGCCGCCGATGGAGCCCGCCAGCACGCCCAGCAGCGTGCCCAGCACCAGCCCCACGGACACCGCCAGGAACGCGCCCGACAGCGAATGCACCGCACCGAACACCAGCCGCGCGTATCCGTCGCGGCCCAGTGCATCGGTGCCCAGCCAGTGCGCGGCCGACGGCGCCTGCAGCTGCTGGCCGGCCACGCCCACCGTGGCGCTGTAGCTGGTGAAGACACCGGGCGCGACCGCCCACAGCGCCACCAGCGCGATCACGCCCCAGGCCAGCCACAGGCTGATGGGTGCGCTGCGCGCGCGCTGCAGCAAGCGACTGCCCCACGTGCCACCGTGCGCACGCGGCGATGGGGCGGCCGGGATGGGCGCCGTGGGCACCACGACAGCGGCAGGCGCCGCCACGGCGCGCTCGAAGCGGTGCGGGGCCGGCTGCGCGGTGCCCGTAAAAACGCCCAGGTCGGCGGTCGAAGACGTGGTGGTCATGCGGGATCTCCTCAAGTGCCCAGGCGCGAACGCAGGCGGGGGTCGAACACGGGGTAGAGCAGGTCCACCACCAGGTTGATGAACACGAAGGCCGTGGCCGAGACCACCACCACCGCCTGCAGCACGGCGGTGTCCTGGTTGCCCACCGCCTGCTGCGTGAGGCTGCCCAGGCCGTTGAGGCCGAACACCGCCTCGGTCACCACGGCGCCCGCCAGTAGCTCGCCGAACAGGACGCCCGCGATGGTCAGCGTGGGCAGCACCGCGTTGCGCGCCACGTGCTTCCACAGCACCCAGGGGCGCGTGGCACCCTTAGCGCGCGCCACGGCCACAAAGGGCTGCGTGAGCACTTCGTCGATGTTGCGGATCAAAATCTGCGCCAGCGGCGCGGCGATGGGAATGGCGAGCGTGAGCGTGGGCAGCACCAGGCCCTGCCACTTGCCGGGGTTGATCACCGGAATCCACCCCAGGCGGAACGACACCACCTGGATCAGCATGATCCCCAGCCAGAACACCGGCACCGAGATGAACAGCGAAGGCAGCGACTGCAGCGCAGAGCGCAGCCAGCCCCAGCGCGTGAGCTGCGAGGCAAACGCGAGCACCACCGCCAGCAGCAGCGCCGCCGCAAAGCCCAGCCCCGCCAGGCGCAGCGTGGGCGGCAGGTTGGTGGCCAAGCCCTGGCTCACCGGCACGCCCGCCTGCACCGAATACCCGAAGTTGCCGCTCAAAAAGCCCAGCAGCGTGTGCAGGTACTGCTGCCACACCGACGTGTCCGCGCCATAGGCCGCACGGATGTCCGCGATCTCCTGCGGGCCCAGGCCGAACTCAGGGTTCAGGAACTTGATCAGGATCGCATCGCCCGGCAACAGCTGCAGCAGCACGAACGACGCGGTGAACGCCGCCCACAGCACCAGCAGGGCCTGGCCCGTGCGATGGGCAAGGTACTTGAACATGGAAGTCACTCCTTCAGCAAAAGCAGTAGCAGCAATGGCGGCGGCAGTAGCACAACGTTTGAAACCGGCGCAACGCCAATGCCAGTGCCACCGTGGACCCGGCTCCGCCGGTCCACCGGTGGCGTCCCCCCAGGGGGAAGGCGCGCAGCGACTCAGGGGGAGTCAGTGTCTTGCGGCGATCCACGTGCCGTAGAAGCTGGGTCGGCCGACCGCCTCGAACTCCACGCCCTTCACCGACGGCGATCCTGCAAACGCCTGCGGCTCTTCAAACACCGGGATCACGTATGCCTGGTCGATCAGGTAGTTCTGCACATCGGCCGTGAGCGCCAGGCGCTTGGCCGGGTCGGTCTCGGCGGCGATGGCGTCGAGCAGGCCGTTGAGTTTCGTGTCCTCGAACGCCTTGACCTTGCCGCTCACGCCGCCCTTTTGCAGCAGCACGTTGCGGTTGGTGGGGTAGTAGTTGCTCTTGATCACGTCGGGGTCGGCGCGGCCCACCATGCCGGGGGATACGGGGGTCTTCTCGGGGTCGAGGTTGTCCACCACGCGGCTGCCGGCGTCGCCCGCCAGCACGTTGAGCTTCACGCCCACCTTGGCCCACTGCTGCGCCACGAGCTGCAGGGTTTCCTTGTTCTGCGGCTGCGGCAGCGACTCGTACGCGGCCAGCACCAGCTCCTTGCCATCCTTCTCGCGCAGGCCGTTGGCATTGAGCTTCCAGCCGGCGTCGTCGAGCAGCTGTTTGGCTTTGGCCTCGTCGTAGCCCAGCTTGGCCGACAGGTTCACATAGCCCAGCGCGGTGGACGCGATGACCGAGGTGGCCTGCGGGTAGTTGGCCGAGAACAGCGTCTGCACGATCTCCTTGGTGTTGGTGGCGTGCAGCAACGCCTGGCGCACCTTCACATCGGCCACCAGCGCGTTGTCGGGGCGAAAGACCACGCTGTTGTTCACGCCGCGCGTGGACGGTGCATAGATCTCGAACTTCTGGTCCTGCACGCGCTTTTCGTCATAGGCCTGCACCTGGCGGATGAAGCCCGCCTGGCCCGACAGCAGCGCGCCGATGCGCACGCTGTCTTCGGGCGTGACGATGAGCTTGATCTCATCGAGCCGCGCACGGCCCTGGTGGGCGTGCTGGGCGGGGCCCCAGGTGTATTCCTTGCGGGCGGTGAGCGTGAGCTCCTTGCCCAGCGTCTCGGCCGTCACCACGAAGGGCCCCGAGCCGATGATCTTCGTCGCATCGCCCAGCTCTTCAAACGGCCGTGCCAGCGTGGCCAGCGACACCAGGCCTGAGCCAATGACGGACGTGCCCTGCAGAAAGCCCGGCGAGGGCTTCTTGAAGTAGAACTTGACGGTGAGCGGGTCCACCACCTCGCTCTTGTCGTAGTTGTTGATCACCTCGGACACCGGCAGCTTGAGCTCCTTGTTGCCCAGGCCGTAGGTGTCGTAGTTCCTGGCCACAGCGGCGGCATCGAGCGGGGTGCCGTCGGAGAAGGTCACGCCGCTCTTGAGCTTGAAGGTGTACTCGGTGGCGGTGTCGTTCACGGTCCACGACTCGGCGATCCAGGGCTGGATCTGCAGCGTCTTCGGGTCCTGGTAGGTGAGCTTGTCGGTGATCTGGTTGAGGATGCCGCCGTTCGGGTAGAAGCCCCCCGCTGGCGGGTACAGGTTGGTGTGCGCCTGCTGCTCCAGGTAGACCAGCGTGCCGCCCTGCACCGGCTGGTCGGCGCTGGCACCTGCGGTCGCGACAGGCTCGCTGCCCTGCTTGGAGCAGCCAGCCAACAGCACCCCTACCGCCACGGCGACCGCACCCGCGGCCCACCATCCCACCGACTTCTTTTTTGCGAAAAACACGTGATGACCTCGTCGCCGTACCGGCATTGGAATAACACATCCGGCGCCGTCCTTGCGGACCTGTTGTCACAGGCTGCAGCGCGGTGTGCGCACTGCAGCGGGGCCAGTTCATATGCATTCATGCTATCGGTGCAAGAGCGGTTGCAGGCATGTATTAAGTAGCATCGATATGCGCAAAACGATGCAGTCGACACTGCCTGCGCACTTATCCGGAACGCGCATATGCGAGCGCGGTTTTCTTTGTTGGCATGGGGGTGCGTGGCTTCCCACAATGGCAGCAACACGCTGCTTGTATTGCGCCCGATGTCCGCGGCGGCAAGCAGCAGAAAGCACACCGCTATGCCCCAGCTTCATGCCCACCTCAACGACTACCTGGCCGAAAAGCGCGCTGCCGTGCTGGCGCGCGACGCAGCCATCGAACGCGGCACCGCACAGCCGGCGGCCCTGAAGGCCCGCGTGAGCGCCGAAGGCCGCAGCGGCGTGCGCCGCATCCGCATCCGCGACCACCAGGTCATCAGCGACAGCCCGCCCGACTTCGCGGGCTACAACCTGGGCCCCAGTTCACCCGAGCTGCAACTGGGTGTGCTGGGCAGCTGCGTGACGCACATCTTCTTGATCCAGGCCGCCTCGCGCCAGGTGCCGTTGACCAGCCTGGAGGTCGAGGTCACCGGCGTGATCGACCCGCGCGGCGGCAAGCCCGGGCACGAGGAAACGCCCATCTGGCCGCACGACATCGCCTACACCGTGCACATCGACTCGCCCGCGAGCCGGGCCGACATCGACGCACTGTTTGAAGCGGTGGAGCGCACCTGCCCCATCCTGAACCTGCTGCGCAACCCGCAGCAGGTACGCGCCAGCGTCGCGCTGACCAACTCCAGCGCCACCGCACCGCAGCCAGCCGCACAGCCCGCCGAAGCCGTGCCCGCGTGACCACCGACTGACCGCACATCGACCATTCACCACCCATTGACCCCGCAAGGAACACAGCCCCCATGGCATTGACACTCGACCACATCGTGATCGCGGTGAAGGATCTGGAGCAGACCATCGCCGACTACCGCGCCCTCGGATTCAACGTGCTGCAGGGCGGCGACCACCCCGGCCGGCCCACCTACAACGCGCTGGTCGTCTTTGCGGACGGCTCCTACTTCGAGCTGATCGCGTGGCGATCCCCATCGCCCGGCGAGCGCTGGTGGGAGCTCTTGAACGCGCACGGCGACGGCATCGTGGACTTTGCGCTGCTGCCGCCCGACACCGCCACCACCGTGGCCGGCGCCAAGGACCGGGGCCTGGCCTACAGCGGCCCCCACGACGGCGGCCGCGTGCGGCCCGACGGCGAGCGCCTGCAGTGGCAGACGGCACGCCCCCCGTCGCACGACCTGCCCTTCCTGTGCGGCGACCAGACCCCGCGCGCCCTGCGCGTGCCCGAAGGCGACGCCCGCGTGCACCCCAACGGCGCCCGCGGCGTGGCCAGCCTGGCCCTGGCCGTGAAGGACCTGGACGCCAGCCTGGCCCACTACCGCGCCCTGCTGGGCCAAGCCCAGGCCGCCAATGTGAGCGCACCTTTTCTGCAGCCCGGCACGGGTGCGCGGGTGGGTACGGTGACGCTGGGACGCAGCACGCTGGTGCTGACGCAGGAAGGGCCGCTGCGCGGTGCCGCAGGGCAGTCGGCGGGAGCGCAGCTGGGCACGCGCGGCGAAGGGCCGTATGCGCTGGTACTGGCTACTGAGGGCGCTGCGCCTGCAACGCCGCACACCGCGCGTACGCACGGTGCTGCCATCGAGTTCGCGGTGGCCTGAGTTCTGTTAGAGATCGACCCCGCCAACAGTTGCCCGGTATTCAACCGGTTTGGCTCGTTGGGACATTTTTTGTGACGTCGATCACGTGTACGCCGTACTTCCAAGCCCGGCATATAAGCCGCCTTACTAAGTAAAGCGCCTGGGCGCGCTCAGATATTTCGCATGCTCTACGCACTAAATTCTTTATTCAGTAAGATCATGTCCGCAATTCAAGCATTTCTTCCGAACAAAACCTGCGTATATTGACATCTTTCCCAATCTCCCTTGATACGCGACAGGAGTTTTACATTTTGGGCATCGAATTTTAAGCAGGCAAAACGAGCCAATGACAATCCATGCCAAAAATATCCACTTCAGCGAATAAATTTTAATTTCTGCAGCTGCAATTCCTATTGCAATTCCTACCAATATAAATAGAACCATTCCGCACGCAAATATTTTTCGAGGTGAAGTATTCATTTAAGTCCACCCATCCTGTCAAACAATCGATCGAGAAGTCCTCGAAGCCCCCAAGTTTCTGTTTGCGCATGTGTCATAGAGGCGCCAAGCCTACCTGCTGGCCCCAGGGTCAAGCCAGCAAAGTTTCCTGTATTTGGATCGGTCATCCACGTCCCACTTCCAACACCACAAGATAAGTTTGTATTCTGCGTTTTTCCAGAGACATTGGATAATGCACCAGGAATATATCCAATTTGAGCACTTAAGCCTACATTTGCACCTACACCCATGCCTCCCGACACAACAATTCCAATATCATTTGGTTTTGTGCTTATGTAAAATCCAAAACTCCCCTCCCCGCCACCGAGAATTACCGCGCTACCGCCGCCGGTTAACGTAAGGGTAGCTAGACCATGTGGGTCAATCGCCAAGAGCGAATTTTCGCCCACGTAGGAGAACCGATTCCACCCACCCTCCAGCCCGATAGGATCAGCCTGCGTATACCGCCCGCCGTTCTTCGGGTCATAGCTGCGGAAGTGGTTGTAATGCAGCCCACTCTCCTCGTCAAAGTACTGCCCCGGATACCGCAGGTTGTACTGCACCAGCGGAACCGCCGTTGACCCCGTGTTCGGGCTCGTTGTTTCGCTCGTGAACCGCGTGGACGCCGTCGTCGGCGCATCTTCTCCAAACGCGCTGTATGCCCACTGCCACGCCACCTTGCCGTCTTCCTGCGTCAGGCGCCGCGGGGTGTTCAGGTGGTCCGCATGCACTGCGTACTGCCGGCCTTCACCCACCACCGCAATCGGCATCGGGCCGTTGGCCGTGGGCAGCCAGATGTGCTGCGCTCCCTTTGTCGGTGCCGTCGTCGGGTTGGCCTCCATGGGGTATTCGCCCAGCAGGCTGCCGTCTTCCGCGTACACGAACGCCCGGCCCTGGGCCTGGGTGCTGTCGGTCTGCGGGCTCCACAGGCGCAGCCAGAAGTTCTGCAGGTCCTGCAACAGACCCGTGGACTTGAGGCCGGTTGCGGATTGCTCTTCGCCGTCGTCACCCAGCAGGGTGATCCGAGGCTGATCGGCTTTGGTCGTGGTGGTGTTCGTGCTGCCCTGGCTGGTGCTGGTGCTCGCGCCTGCCAGCACGTCGGTCTTGAACACGCGCAGCCCCAATGCGCTGTGCGCGTACTGCACGCTCGACGCTCCCGCCCCAGTGCCCAGGGTCACCCGCTCCAGCCGGCCTTCGCTGTCGTACTGGTAGCCGTGAAGGCCGTCTCCCTGCTGGTTGCCCGCCGCGTCGTAGTTGTAGGCCACGCTGGTGTTGGCGGTGCTGACCTGGCCGGTGGCTGGGTCGGTGGCACTTTGGGTTTGCGCAAAGCCCAGCAGCCGGTTGTCGCTTGCGCTGGTGCTGTAGCTGCGGCTGGTGACCGTGGGCTTGCCCGCCAGGGTCTGTTGGCTGGTGCTGCCCGTGCGGTTGCCGTTGGCGTCGTATTGGTACGTGGTGCTGTCCGCCCCAGCTCCGGCAATGGCTTGGCGGGTAAAGCCCGTGATGCGGCCCGTGCTGCTGTATTGCACGTTCCAAGTCACGGGGGACTCTTGCACTGTCTGATCTAGCGGGTTGGCGCTGGTCGGGGCCCACAGGTTTTGTGTGAGGCTCTGGATGCGGCCCGCCGCGTTGTACTGGTAGCTGGCGATCTCGCTGTTCGTAAGCTGGCCTGCGGTGTTGTAGCTGCGCGCCACGCTCAGGCTGGTGCTGCCCTGGCTGCCTTGCAGGTTCCAGGTCCAGCCGGTGGGCTGGCCCAGCGGGTTCCAGGTGATGCCGCTGACCAGTGGCTGGTTGTTCCATACCAGCCCTGTGAGCAGACCTGTGCTGTCGTACTGGTGCTGCAGTACCTTGCCATCGGGATAGGTGATGCTGGCCAGCAGGCCGCTCGGGGCGTAGCTGTAGCCCACGGTGCTGGTGTGGCCGTTCTTCAGTTGCTGGGTTTTGCGCACGATGCGGCCGTGCCAATCACGCTGGTAGCTGGTGGTGCCGCTGGCGTCCACGATCTCGCTCAGCGATCCCTTGCTGGCGTTGGGCTGGCCGCTCTGGTTGTAGTCGTTGCCCGGCAGGTCGTAGCGCAGGGTGGTGGTCTGGCTGTCTTGGCTGGGAGCGTGGAGGGCGGTGCTGTAGATGATACGGATGGGGCGGCCCACGCTATCTCGCACGATATTGGTCACACCACCCAGAGCGTTGGTGATGCTGCCGGGCAGATCCAGTCCGTCGTACTGAATAACTTGTGTCCCCGAATCAGCGCTGGTTTCTGTCTTGGCAGTGCCCACTTCGTTGCGTTCATAGTGGGTGGCCACGCCCTTGAAGTCGCTGGCCTGGGTGACGCTGTCCAAGGCGTCGTACGTCAGGCTGGCGGTGGCGCTTTGCGCATCAGCGATGGCTTGCACGCGGCGCAGGGCATCCAGTCCGTACTGTGTCGACTCTCCCAAGCCGTTGGTGGTGCTGGTCAGGTCGCCATTCGCGTCGTAACCGTACGTGGTGGCGGCCTGAGGCCCCACCGTAGTGGTTTGCGCGCGGTTCAGGCTGTTGATGCTGCGGGCCAGCGTCCACGCGGTTTGGCCCTGGGCATTGCGCACCACTTCAGAAGTGCGGTTGCCCATGGCGTCCAGCACGTAGGTGCCTGAGGCGTCCCGGTTGTCGCTCCAGCCCGTCAGGCGTTGAGCCGCGTCGTACTGATAAGCGATGGTGTAGCCGCTGCTAACAGCAATGCTGGCCAGTTGGCCGCTGGCGCGGTAGGTGTATGTCGCGCCAAGCCCGTCGCGCTGCAAAGTGAGCATGCGCCCGCGAGCGTCGTAGGTGTACTCGGTCAACAAACCACTGGCCGATGTATGGCTCAACATGCGGCCAGCTACATCGTAGGTATAGCTTTCTGTATGCCCCAGAGGACTCGTGCGGCTGGTGAGATTGCCAGCAGTGTCGTACAGGTAGCTGGTAACTGCTCCAGTGGGCGTGGTGCTGGTGGCAACCAGCGCCTGGGCGTTGTATGTCCAACTCCAGGTCCGGCTGGCAGTGCCCTCGACGGTCAAGGTGAGTAAGTTACCTTGGCTGTCGTAGGTGTAGTCAGTCCTGCGGCCTTGCTCGGTGGTTCTGGTCGGTAGATTCCATTGGGGATGCCATGTGGTAGCCACGGTGCGTTGCTGAGCAGTTCCTGTGGCCTCCACCTGGCTCACAGGGACGCGACGGTTGGTATCCCAACTCGTGACAGTGCTGTTGCCCCTAAAATCGGTTTCTGACTCGATCAAACCCAGCGTGTTCTGCACGCGGCTTGCTGCATCGGGCTGACCCAGTGGGTCGGGGCTGCTTGCGCCCAGCACGGCCAGTTTGCCGGAGCGTGTGCCGTAAACAAAGCTGCGAATGGCGCTCAGCGGGTCGGTGACCGAGACGGGACTGGTACCGGTGGTTGGATACGCGACCTGATAGCGCTGTACTCCGCCAGCCAGCTCAGTGCTGATTGCACGGCCCTGCGCATCGTAGGCAAAGGTGCCCCAGCGCTCGCCGTTCTCGTCCTGGATGCCCGTCAGTGCGTGCGGAAAGCTGGCGTTCTCGTACAAGAACACACGTGATGTGCTGTCTGGGTAGGTGACCTGTTTGAGGCGGCCATCGTCGTAGCCCAATGCGATGACTTGGCCGTCGGGCGCCGCCACAGACACCAGTTGGCCACTGCTGCTGTAGGAGAACGCCAGCACCTGGCCCAGCCAATCGGTCACGGTGGTCAAGCGCCCGGCCGTATCGTAGGCATAGTCCGTTTTCCAGCCATTGCGTGCAGTGGTGGACAGCAGCTTGCCGGTGGCATCGAACACGAGTGTGGTGTCTGTGTCGGCACGGCGGTAGGTCCACTTTCCCGATGAATCCAGGGTCAGTTGATCGTTGTGTGCCCTAGGAGTCCAGGTGCTTGAGCCTGCGGTGCGGGCGAACGAACGCACATGCCCGTCACCTGCAAGGATACGAACGGTTGTCCCGGTAGCGGTGGCGTGCTGTGACAACTCGATGTCGTGGTTGTGCCTCCAAGCCTTGCCCATTGTGGAGAAATGGGATGAGGTCGTCAGTCCCCAGGAACTCAGGTAGTAGCGGGTGAAGTGCAAGCCCGTAGGCTTGTTAGTGGCCCAATCGGTTTCTGTCCGCACCTTGGCCGCAATGGCCGGCATGATGGGTGCGCCAACACTGGTACCGCTCTTGCTGCAATTGTCTGGATTATTTGGACCGCTTGGACGGTTCGGGCCGTTATCAGGCGGAGTGGGGGGAGACGGAGGCTCCGGCGGCATGGGAGGCACTGGTGGCGGCGGCTCTGTAGGAGGCGGTGACTCAGGCGGCGGTGGATTAGCCGGTGGAGTGCAACTGCCATCGTCAGTATCTCCCGGCTCGCATTCCGGTTTCTTGACGCACTGCCCGTCGACGCGGATTTCATCGGCCTGGCAATCGTTTGGAACACAAACGCCGCCCTCTTCATGCTGGCCTGCAGGACAGGGATTCTTAGGCCTGCACTGGTCATCCAATGCGTTGTAGCCAGCGGCACAGGTGCAGGTTTCGCCTTGAAGCACGCTGTTAGCGGGACAGGACAGTGTTCGCTGCGTCGATATAGCGGCGGATTGGAGGATGCTGCCGTAGTACACCTGATCGTAGAAGCACCTGCCAGTGGTCAGAGTATCCTGACTGGTGCTGGTAATGACGTGAGCAATCGCGCCGCCCGTGTTTGCGGTCGCTGCAGATCCGAAGTTGGCGCAAACCTCACCCACGCTTGCACCCGTGACAAGCTGTCCAATTCCGAATCCGATGGTCCATGCCGAATGCACGGGCACCGTACCGTCAGCGAAGGCCGAGGAGGCCAAGAACAGAATGAACGACGCGATCAGGCGCTGAAAATTAGCCATGCGACCCCCAGGATTGCGACGATGACGAAAAGGCCCATGCGGCTGGTCAGGGACACATACTCAGCCGTGCTTAGCTTGGGGGCAAGAAGCGCGCTCGTTTTAAGCATGAAATACCAACTTGAATTGATCTGATGAAATATCGGATACCCGCTGTTGAGCGAAGATCGCCGAAGTGGCTGACTATTCGCGAGGCCCGAGGCCTTTAGCATGGGGGCGAAAACGATTGATTGAGCGAGATGCGAGCTTACCTTGCGTCAGACTCTCATAATTAATAGTTGCCACCATCATCTGCAAGCTGCAATACAGCAAAGCAAAGCAGGTTCAAACTGGCAATCATTGACACGCTGAGGGGCTGAGCCTATTTCCACGGCCTTTGGTTATCCGCCCCACGTAGCCTGCGGACGGCCCGCCCACTCCCCGTCACACCACGGCCATCGCGAGTTTGGCCCTCGCATGGCTGGCGGTGCAGCGGCAGAGCGCTATCCGGTCGGGCCCTGGTCCTGCACCGCGGCCATGAGCCACTGCACGAAGGCATCGACGGCCGCGTCCTCCCGCCGGTCGGGCGCGACGAACAGGCTGTAGCCGCGCGCGTCGCTGTCGTGATGCGGGTGGGCCAGGACCAGTTCGCCCGACTGCAGCTCGCGCTCCACGAAGTAGCGCGGCACCAGGCCCACACCCAGGTCGGCGCGCACGGCCTCGACCAGCATGGAGAACAGATCGAAGCGGTGGCCGCCCAGGCTGTGCGCAGGCACGCGGGTGATGCCGGCGCGGCTGAACCATGCGTCCCACGCGCCCAGCCGCGAGCTCAGCTGCAGCAGCGGCACGGCGCGGAAGTCCTTGCGCTCCATGGCGCGGCGGTGGCGCGACGCGGGTGCGCACACCGCCACGCAGACCTCGCTCATCAGCGGCACGGGCTGCGCGCCGGGCCAGGCCGCATCGCTGTACTGCACGGCCACGTCGAAGGGGACCTCCTGCATGTAGGTGTGCGTAGGGTAGACCTGCAGGTGCAGGCTGCAGGCCTTGTGCGCGGTCAGGAAGGTGGGCAGGCGCGGCAGCAGCCAGCGCTCGGCGAACACGGGCACGCAGCCCACCAGCAGCCGCGCGCCGTCGGGCCGCTGGGCCATGGCTTCGAGCGTGTGGTTCTGCAGGCGCAGCAGGTCGCCCACGATCTGCGCGTGGTAGCGGCGGCCCACGTCGGTGAGCGTGGAGCCGCGCGCGCCGCGTTGCACCAGCTGAAGGCCGAGCTGCCCTTCGAGCAGGCGCAGCTGCTGGCTGACGGCGCTGTGGGTGATGCACAGTTCTTCGGCGGCCTTGCTCACGCCGTGGTGGCGTGCCACCGCATCGAAGACGAGCAGGGCACGGGTGCTGGGGATGTGGTGGCGCATGCGATGAGGTGTAAGAAAAACTGCCGGCTCGGCAGAATAAAGCAGAACCGGCGGGTGTGAATCGGTCCAACAATTGCATGGCATTTTGTGCTGCGTCACGGGCTTCATCGAGGGAGCCATGCTGGCCTGCATCCCTTGTCTCGCCCTCTTTTGTCTGACCATGAAGAACCCTGCCCGCACCCTTCGCTTCACTCCTTTGGCTGGCGCCGTGGCCCTGGCCGCTGCCGCGATGCTCGGCCCCGTGGCCGCCCATGCCCAGGGCGCCGTGGCGCCCACGCCCACCACGCTGCGCCCGGCGGTGGACAAGGCCTACACCCAGCTCATGGCCGCGCCGCAGGTCGCACGCCTGCTAGACGCCGTCAAGGCCGACCATGACCGTGCGACCGACGACCTCAAGATGCTGACCGAGATCGAGGCGCCGCCGTTCAAGGAGCAAAAGCGCGCCGAGGCGTTCCTCGCGCGCCTGAAGGCCCTGGGCCTGACGAGTGCCGCCATCGACGCCGAAGGCAACGTGGTGGGCATCCGCAAGGGCACGGGCCACGGCCCCAAGCTCGTGATCTCGGCGCACCTGGACACGGTGTTCCCGGCCGGCACCGACGTGAAGGTCAAGGAGCGTGACGGCAAGCTGTACGCGCCCGGCATCTCGGACAACACGCGCGGCCTGGCCGTGCTGTTGTCGTGGCTCAAGGTGCTGAACGACCAGAAGGTCGCCACCGTGGGCGACCTGGTGTTCGTCGGCAATGTGGGCGAGGAAGAGCTGGGCAACCTGCGCGGCATGAAGCACCTGTTCAAGGAGCACCTGGACATCGACGGCATGGTGGCGCTGGAGCCCGCGCCCGACGGCACGGTGCTGGTGCTGGGCACCGGCAGCCACCGCCACGAGGTCACCTTCAAGGGCCCGGGCGGCCACAGCTACGCGGCCTTCGGCCAGGTGCCCAGTGCCATTCACGGCATGGGCCGCGCGATCGCCAAGATCGCCGAGATCCGCACGCCCGCCACACCCAAGACCACCTTCACCGTGGGCACGGTGGGCGGCGGCACGTCGGTGAACACCATTGCGCCCGATGCGCGCATGGCGGTGGACATCCGCTCCGACGAGATGGCGCCGCTGCTGGCCACCGAAAAGCAGGTGCTGTCGGCCATCGACGCCGCCGTGGCGGAAGAGAACGCGCGCTGGAGCGTGAACACGCTGTCGGCATCGACCAAGCTCATCGGCGACCGGCCCGGCGGCCGCACGGCGGCGGACTCGGTGATCGTGGAGGCCGCCGTGCGCGCCAACACCGCGTTCGGCCGCACCACGGTGCTGGGCGGTGCGAGCACCGACGCCAACGTGCCGATGTCGCTGGGCATCCCGGCCATCGTGATCGGCGGTGGAGGCAAGACGGGCGGCTTTCATGCGCTGTCGGAGTGGATTGATCTGACCGATGCCTGGAAGGGCGCGCAGACCTCGCTGGTGACGGTGCTGGGCCTGGTGGGCGTGCAGGGCGTGAGCGAGCCGCTGCTGGAAAAGCGCCAGAAAAGGTAGCCCCCCTGAGCGGCTTCGCCGCTTCCCCCAAGGGGGACGCCGCCAGCGCGGCGGGGCGGCCCTTGCGCGGCGGCACTGGCCTGGGGCCGCGCCAGTATCGGCAGGTTGGGCGCACGGCGGCGATCCCTCCCATCCGTTCGGGCTGAGCCTGTCGAAGCCAGGGCGCGGCGCAGCCAGCAATGCAGGGCCATGGAGCGCTGAATTCACCTTTGTTGACACAGGGGGTGCCCCCGACTGCGTAACATC
Organism: Acidovorax sp. LjRoot194; assembly: GCF_964253015.1. Classification (NCBI taxonomy): domain Bacteria; kingdom Pseudomonadati; phylum Pseudomonadota; class Betaproteobacteria; order Burkholderiales; family Comamonadaceae; genus Acidovorax; species Acidovorax sp. LjRoot194. The sequence goes on from NZ_CAXUQB020000001.1 coordinate 5,781,240, forward strand.
TGCCTTTTGTTGTCTTGCGCAGGAGATCGCCATGGGCTTGCTCGATTCCGTTTTGGGTGCCGTCATCAACAACGCGTCGCAGGGCAGCGCCAATGCCGCCAGCCACGGCGGTGCAGCCGGTGGGCTGGGCGGGCTCATCAGCCTGGCGGCGCAGAACCCGCAGCTCATCCAGGCGGTGATGTCCCTCATCAGCAACGACGGCCCGGTGGGTGGCCTGCCGGGCCTGATGGCCAAATTCCAGCAGGCGGGGCTGGGCAATGTGATTGCGTCGTGGCTGGGCTCGGGGCCCAACCAGGCGATCTCGGGCGATCAGCTGTCGCAGGTGCTGGGCAGCGGCCCGCTATCGCAGATTGCGGCGCAGCTGGGTGTGGGCTCCGGCGCCGCAGCCGGGCAACTGGCCCAGGTGCTGCCAGGCCTGGTGGATCAGTTGAGCCCCCAAGGCCAGGCACCGCAAGGCGGGTTTGGCAATGCCAACGATCTGTTCGGCATGCTGGGCGGTTTGCTACAAAAAATAGAAGCACGTAGCGCTGACTGAACAAGCGCTGCAGGGTTCCCCGGCATGTGGGCCGCTGTGCGTCTGTGTGTGCCGGTGCGCAAGGTTACCTTTCTTCACAGCTCAGAGAAGTTCTCACAGCCCTCCCCAAGGTGGTGCGCTTAGCATCTTGTGCCGCCGTCTCTGCCACTGCGCAGCCGCGTCGCGTCACAACACCAACGAGAGGGATTTTCAGCATGAGCCAACCCAACGCCGACCACACCGGCACGCCGTCTTTCCAACCCGCAGCCCCGGCCAGCGCCACCGACACGGTGGAGTTGTCGGAGGCCTGGCAAAAGCGTTTCGCGTTGATCGAACGCGCAGGGGGCGTGAAGATGCCCAAGCTCAAGGAACTGAACTTTCGCGAGCGCATGGCCTGCAACTTCAATTTGCTGGCAGCCATCTTCGGCCCGTTCTACTACGCCGCCAAGGGCATGTGGAAGCGCGGGCTGGCTTACTGGGGAATGGCATTTGCAGGCATTTTGCTGCTGGAGTTGATCATCACGCTGGCCGGGTTCGGGCATGTTCTCAAAGGTGTGCACTACACCGGAGCCTGGGCTGCACTGTTCGGCATGATGGCCAACCGCGACTACTACAAGAAGGTCGTGCTCCATGACAACGGGTGGTTTTGACCTGCCTGCGCCGGCAACGTCCCACCCACCGCCACAGCAGTCCGCGCAGCCAGCGCCAGCGTCACCGGCCTTGCGAAGGGCGCAGCGCTGCATCCGTGCGGCGGCGGCCACCGGGCTGCTGACCACCGTCCTCACCATCTCCGTCACTGCAGGCGCGGCCATGGGCACGAACGGTGTGCCTTTCAGCTGGCCCTTGCTGCTGGAGGTGTTGATCCCTGCGGGCCTCACGGCGGGCATCCATTGGCGCAGCCGTATCGCGGCGGCATTGATGCTGGCTTACTTTCTGCTGTCCAAGGCGCTTTGGGTGTGGAACGACCTCTTGCTGCACGATGACGATGGCGGCGTGGCCTGGGCCGATGTCATGGACAGCCTGGACGCCTGCCTCAGCGGCGGTTTGTACGTGATGGTCGTGCTGGTGTGTCTTTATGCAGCAGGGGTTTACGGCACGGTGGCCTGGCACCGGCTCCACCGCAGGCAGTGACGCGGCGCCCACCCGCAGTGCTGGCGCGGCGGCCTCAGGCCGCCGCGGGGTGCCGCGCCACCAGCCACCGCTGCAGCCGTTCGAACACGGGCTCGGCCAGCTCGGGGCATTCATTGAACAGCTCGTGGTACAGCGGCTCGAAGCAGTGCGACTGCACCACGGCCGCGGGTGCCGCGGCGGCAAGGGCGCGGCTGCCGGCGGGGTTGACGAGCTTGTCAGCGCCAGCCCAGATCAGCAGCGTGGGCACCGTCCAGTGCGCCGCGCAGGCCACGGTGGCCGGGCCGCCTTGGGCGATGAAGCGCGCCAGGCGTGCGCTGATGCGGTCATGGCACAGCGGGTCGGCCAGGTAGGCGGCCACCACGGCCGGGTCGTGCGAGAGGTACTGCGCATCGAGCCCGTTGCCCACGCGAAGGTTGGGTGCCAGGCGCGGCAGCGTGGCCAGCAGCAGCTTCTGCACGGGGCCGAGCCCTGCGTCCAGCGCGGGCGACGACAGCACCAGCGCATCCACCGGCCGCAGGTTCAGCGACACGAAACGCGACGCGACCAGCCCGCCCATGCTGTGGCCCAGCAGCACCAGCGGCTGGCCTGCCGGCATGCGGGCGCGGGTGGCGTCCACCATGTCGGCCAGGTCGGCCAGCAGGCGCATGTCGCTGGTCAGCCCGCCGCGCGGCCCACCGGACTCGCCGTGGCCGTACTGGTCGTAGCCGCGCACGGCAAAGCCCCAGCTGTTGAGCCGGCGCGCGACAGGGTCGTAGCGGCCCACATGCTCACCCAGGCCGTGCACCAGCAGCACCGTGCCGCGGCAGGGTTCGCCGGGTGCCAGGGCCCAGTCCTGCATGGCCAGGTTTTCGCCATCGGCGGCGGTGAAGGTGCGCAGGGTCGAGACGGCGAGTTCGGACATAGGGGAGCAGCGATGAGGGGGCAATAAAAACAGGCAGGAGCAGGGTGGGGGCGGGGACAGGCGCGGACGCGGCAGCGCACCGGGATGTGCCCTTCTTCCATCCGCCCACCCGTGCGCACCCCGGACAAGGCCTGCGCGGCGCTGGGGCGGCTCGGCGTGAGCGGGGTTTATGGGATCGAAGGCGCGCGGGTAGGCCGGTATCAGGCCGACGCCACCGGCAATGCCGCGATCACCTGTGCCACGGCGGCGGTGAGCTTCTTGGCATAGGGCACGTGCAGGAACTCGTTGGGGCCGTGCGCATTGCTCTTGGGGCCCAGCACGCCGCAGACCATCATCTGCGCGGTGGGAAAGCCTTCGCTGAGCATGTTCATGAGCGGGATGGTGCCGCCCTGGCCGATGTGGCCGCAGGGCGCGCCGAAGTGGGCCTGCGATGCGTCGTTGAGCGCCTGCTCGAACCACGGCGTGGCGCTGGGCGCGTTCCAGCCGGTGGCGCCGCTGGTGCCCTGGAAGGTGACCTTGGCCTGGTAGGGCGCGTTGTCTTCGAGCAGGGCTTTGAGCTCCTGCACGGCCTGGCCGGCATCCACCAGGGGCGGCAGGCGCAGGCTGAGCTTGAACGCGGTGTAGGGGCGCAGCACGTTGCCGGCGTCCTGCAGCGCGGGGAAGCCCTCGGCGCCGGTCACGCTGAGCGTGGGCTCCCAGGTGCGCTTGAGCAGTGCCTGCAACGGGTCGGTGGTGGTGGGCAGCGCAAAGGTGGTGGCGCCGCCGCAGTCGTAGTGCGCCCAGGGGAAGCGCTTGTACACCTCTTCACCCAGGATGGCGGCCGTGGCGCGGGCCTGGGCCAGGCGGTCGGCAGGCACTTCGCAATGAAAGCTGTGCGGCAGCAGGCGGCCGGTGGCGCTGTCTTCCAGCCGGTCGAGCACCTGCCGCATGATGCGGAACGACGAGGGCACCAGGCCCGAGGCGTCGCCGGAGTGGATGCCTTCGGTCAGGATCTCGACCTTGAGCGTGCCGGTGGCCATGCCGCGCAGGCTGGTGGTGAGCCACAGCTGGTCGTAGTTGCCCGCACCCGAGTCCAGGCACACCACCAGCGCGACGTTGCCCATGCGGGACTTGAGCGCATCGATGTAGGGCAGCAGGTCGCGCGAGCCGCTTTCCTCGCAGGTCTCGATCAGGCCGACGATGCGCGGGTGGGGCACGTTCTGGCGCTTGAGTTCCTGCACGGCCGCGATGCTGGCGTAGACCGCGTAGCCGTCGTCGGCGCCGCCGCGGCCGTAGAGCTTGCCGTCCTCGTACTTGGGCGTCCAGGGGCCCAGGTCGTTGCGCCAGCCGCTGAATTCGGGCTGCTTGTCGAGGTGGCCGTACATCAGCACGGTGTCGGTGGCGCCGGCCTGGGTGGATTCGATCTCGAAGAACAGCACGGGGGTGCGGCCTGGGAGGCGTACGACTTCGAGCGTGAGGCCTGCGACCTTCTGCGACTCGACCCACGCGGCGGCGTTGCGCACCACGGCATCGAGCAGGCCCTGCTCGGCCCAGTCGGGCGAGAACATGGGCGACTTGGCAGGGATGGCGATGTAGTCGGTCAGCTGGCGGACGATGTCGTTGTCCCACGCCTGGCTCACCCGTTCCAGGGCCAGGTCCGGTTGCAGTGCGTGGGCGGGAATGCGGGCGTTCATGGGCGGCTCTCCTCGAAGGTGGGATGGGTCTCGTGGACCAAAACCACCATTCCAACACAACACCCGCGCGGGCGCCATGGCGCAAAGGCATGTCCCTGGACTGCCCCGCCATGCGGCACCGCGCAGGCGGGAGCGCGCAGGCGGCAGCGCCCGCCGGGAACCAGGAGCCCTTCAGTACCGCGAGGCGGGCTGGGTGTCGGGGCTGCTGCGCGGGCCCGGGTCCGCCGGGCGGCGCAGCGACGTGGCCACCTCGACGCGGTTGCGCCCTTTTTCCTTGGCCTCATAGAGCGCGCGGTCGGCGGCGGCGATCAGCATGTCCCAGCTGTCGCCGGGATCGAGCCGCCCGCCGAACACGCCGATGCTCACGGTGACGGCGATGCTCACCCCATCGCTCGCCTCGGTGCCGTCGGCTGCGCGGATGCGGCAGCGCGAGTCCGCCACCTCGCGGCACAGCTCGCGCGCCAGCTGCTCGGCGCCCAGCAGGGTGGTGTCGGGCAGCAGCACCATGAACTCTTCGCCGCCGTAGCGGCCCACCAGGTCTTGCGCGCGCACGCGGGCCTGCAGCACGTTGACCACATGGCACAGCACCTGGTCGCCGGCGGGGTGGCCGTAGCGGTCGTTCACCCGCTTGAAGTGGTCGATGTCCACCATCATGAGTGCGATGGACTCGCGCGTGCGCACGGCGCGCGAGGCATCGCGGTCGAGCGCGGCGATGAGCGAGCGGCGGTTGGCCACGCCGGTGAGCGGGTCGACCGCGGCCATGATGCGGTTGTTTTCATCGGCGCGGTCGCGCGCCATGAAGACGAAGCCCATGGTGCTGATGAGCACCACCGAGAAGGTGCCCATGAACGTGAGCGTCTGCAGCACGCTGCCCTGCAGGATGCTCATGGCGGTGGAATGGCTGCTGAGCGCCAGCAGCGCGCGGCCGCCGAGCACGGCCGCCTCGATGCCCAGCCCCGCCACCAGCAGCCACTGCCCGCGCCCCACCGTGGCGTGGCGGCGCTCGAGCGCGGAGACCAGCGTCCACACGGCCTGCAGGCCGATTACCAGGCTGACGAAGCTCACGCGCGCGGCGAAGTTGTCGATGAAAACGATGACGACCCCGGCGACCAGCGCGGGCGGCGCCCACAGCAGCATCCAGCGCACCGCCCGCCCCTGGAACTGGTAGATCGCCGCGATCATGCCCACGAACACGCACGACAGCAGGACGTTGCCCACCACCACCGACAGGACGTCGGGCACCACGCCGCGCAGCATGATGAGGCTGTGCCCGATGGCATTGACCAGGAGCGCCCCGGCCCAGCGCGCCAGGCCGTCGCGCCGGCGGCCCCAGCCCACCACGGCCATCGAGGCCGCCATCATGAGGGAGCTGACAATGATCATTGCCAGCATGGTGGGTACGTGGGCAGCCATGGAGCGCTGGAGGCGGTGCTTGTGGTGGGTCGGCCCAGCATAAACCAAGGACCGCGGCGCAGGAAACGGCAAATGTGCAGGCCTGCGGCGCAAGGCGCCCGGCGGTGCGCCGCGCTCAGGCCGCCGCGGCGGCCCGGGCGAGGGCGCGGTCGCGCCAGCCCAGGCCTTCGGTGGTGCCCGCCGCCGGCCGGTATTCGCAGCCCACCCAGCCGCGCCAGCCCAGGGCGTCGATGGTGTCCAGCAGGTAGGGGTAGTGCAGCTCGCCCTGGTCGGGCTCGTGGCGGTGCGGCACGCCCGCGATCTGGATGTGCGCGACGCGGCCGGTGGGCAGGTAGCGGCGCAGCTTGGTGGCCACGTCGCCTTCCACGATCTGGCAGTGGTACAGGTCCATCTGCACCTTGAGGTTGTCGGCCTGCACGGCGTCGAGCAGCTCGTGCGCGTGGTCCTGCCGGTTCAGGAAGTAGCGCGGCACGTCGCGCAGGTTGATGGGCTCGATCAGGATCTCGCGCCCGGAGCGCGCGGCTTCGTCCGCCGCCCAGCGCAGGTTGCCCGCGCACAAGGCCTTCAGCGATTCACGCTCCACGCCCGGCGGCACGATGCCCGAGAGCACGTGGATGCGGGGGCAGCCGAGCACGTCAGCGTAGCGCAGGGCCTCTTGCACACCGGCGCGGAATTCCGCCTCGCGCCCGGGCAGGGCGGCGGTGCCGCGTGCGCTCTGGTCCCAGGCCGCGGCCATGGCGGCGGGGTCGGCGCCACCGGCCGGCGCGTTGAACAGCACCAACTGCAAGCCGTTGTCCTGCAGCCGCGCCGCGATGTCGCCCGGGGCCCAGGCATATGGGAACTGGAACTCCACCGCACTGAACCCGTCGCGCGCCGCGGCGGCAAAGCGGTCCAGGAAGGGCAGCTCGGTGTACATCAGCGTCAGGTTGGCGGCAAACTGGGGCATGGCAGCGGGGTGCAGTGGCGTTCAGGACCCGGCAGCTTATCGTGCAGCAGGCAGGCTGCAGCGCGGCACACCGGCACACACAAGCCAAAATGGCCGCTACCGCTGGATGGACAAGCGCCAGCAGCTCATAAATTCATAGCACTGCTATTTCCACACCATGACCAGCCACCGTGAAGGACCCTCGATGCGCATCGGAGAACTCGCCCAACGCACCGGCACCACCCCCAAGGCCGTGCGCCTGTACGAAGCACGCGGCCTGATGGGCGCGGTGGCGCGGGCGGGCAGCTACCGCAACTATGGCGAGGCCGATGTGGCGCGGGTGCTGTTGATACGGCGGGCGCAGGCGCTGGGGTTTCGGCTGGCGGAGCTGGGCGGCCTGCCTGCGCTCGATTCCGCCACGGGGTGGGACAACGTGGGCCAGCTCATCGCCGAGCGCCGCGCGGCCGTGGCCGCCGAGCGTGCGCGCCTGGCCCTGCTTGATGCCGAACTGGCGCAGCTGGAGCGGGAGCTGCTGCAGTGCGATGCCCAGGCCGTGCCCGCGAGCGCTGCGGCCTGCGCGGTGGAGCCTGCCTCGCCACCGCCCCCACCTCCATCGGGGCCCGCCACCAAGTCTGCGCGCACCAACCCGCCACGCGGCTTTGTCGCCAGGGTTTGATCCCGCTGCTTGACTCTGCCCCACGGGGCAAGGTGACCATGCCAGCATCGACAACCAAGAGCCCGAGCAGGCTCTCACGCCGTGCAGGCGAATGGAGGTTTTGTGGCAGAGCAGCAGCGCATTCTCATCATCCTGGGCCACCCGTCGGCCGACAGCCTGTGCGCCGGCATGGCGCAAGCGTATGCCGATGGCGCGCGCGATGCGGGCGCCGAGGTGAGGCTTCTCAACGTGGGGCAACTGGCGTTCGACCCGCGGTTCCAGGGATACGGCGCGGCCCAGCCGCTGGAGCCCGACCTCGCGGCCGCGCAGGCCGACATCGTCTGGGCGGGGCACCTGGTGTGGATCTATCCGATCTGGTGGGGCGCGATGCCGGCGCTGCTCAAGGGCTTCATCGACCGGGTGTTCCTGCCGGGCTATGCGTTCAAGTACCGCACCGGTTCGTCGCTGTGGGACAAGCTGCTGGCCGGGCGGTCGGCCGAGCTGCTGGTGACGATGGACTCGCCGCCGTGGTACTTCCGCTGGGTCACGCGCATGCCGGGGCACCACCAGATGAAGAAGGCCGTCCTGGAGTTCTGCGGCATCCGGCCGGTGCGCGTGCACAGCTTCGGCCCGGTGCGCAGCGCCAGCACTGGGCGGCTGGCGCAGTGGGTGGAGGCGGCGCGCCAGTTGGGCGCACGGCAGGCGCGGCGCGCGCCGCAAGGTCGGAGCACGGGGCCCGGCCTCGCGCCCGCAGCTACTTCTTCGCCGACGACGACGCCGTGAAGGCCTGCACCGCCGCACGGCCCACGGCCGGGTCGTCGGTGAAGAATCCGTCGATGCCCGCGCGCAGGTAGGCGGCGATCTCGGCCGCGCTGTCGCCGCGCTGCGTGCCGTCTGTGGCGGGCGCCTTCTTCAGGCCCGCGGGCAGAAACGCGTTTTCGGGCCGCAGCGTCCAGATGTGCACGGCCAGGCCGGCGGCGCGGGCGCGCTCCACCAGGCCCGTGGGCTCGCCGGGCAGGCCGTCCTTCACCGGCACCACCAGGGTCTTGAACGGGCCGATGGCGTTGGCATACGCGGCCACCTGTTGCAGGCCGCCCGGCGTGAGCAGGTCGGCATAGCTGCGCGTATTGGCCGCGCCCTGGGCCACGAAGTCGTAGGGCCGGCCCGACGGCGCGACCAGTTGCACCAGGCGCACGGTGCTGAGCTTGCGGATGGCCTGCAGGTTGGCCACTTCGAAGGACTGCACGAACACGGGTGCGTCCTGGTGGTTCCAGCCGTTCTTCTCCAGCACCGCCAGCAGCGGCGCCTCCAGCGGCTGGCCGATGGACTGGAAGTAGGTGGGGTGCTTGGTTTCGGGGTAGATGCCGATGGTCCTGCCCGTCTTGGTGCTCTGGGCCTTGGCCAGGTCGATCACTTCCTGCAGCGTTGGGATCTCGAACTGGCCGTTGTAGGCCACATTGGCCGGGCGCTGCGCCGGGATGCGTTCGCGGGCGCGCAGGGTTTTCAGCTCCGCCAGCGTGAAGTCCTCGGTGAACCAGCCGGTGATGGACTGGCCGTCGATGGTCTTGGTGGCTTTGCGCGCAGCGAACTCGGGGCGGTCCACCACGTCGGTGGTGGCTTCCTTCACCGCGCCGTCGGCACCCAGGATGGCGATGGCGTTCTCGTGCCGGGCCACCAGCACGCCGTCCTTGGTGATCACGAGGTCAGGCTCGATGATGTCGGCGCCGTCGTCGATAGCCTTCTGGTAAGCGGCCAGCGTGTGCTCGGGCCTCAGGGCCGAGGCGCCGCGGTGGGCGATGACGGTGGGCGTGGGCGGCCAGGCCTGTTGCGCCACGGCGCCCAGGGCCCAGGTGGCGAGCAGCGCGGCGGCGGCCACGGTGCGCAGTGCAATGCGGTTCATGCGGGTCTCCTTCAGTCCTTGCGGGGAGAGCGCACCTTAGCCGATGCGGTTGACAGTGCCATGTCGCTTCGCGCCCGTCTAGAGCCGCCATGGCGTTGGCCTCCTTGCACTGACACCCACCGTTCGGGCTGAGCCTGTCGAAGCCTTGCGCGGCGCTTCGACCGTGCTCAGCGCGACAGGCTCAAGCCGATGGACGCCGAATTGCTACGCATGTTCAAAATGAAAGACCGCGGTGCTGGCCCGCACGTTGGGCAGCCAGCGCACTTCCTGCCCGTCCTGCAGGCCGAAGGACTCCAGGATTCGCAGGCTGTTCTTGGTGGCCAGCACCTCGAAGTCCTTGTACGTGCCTACGCGGATGTTGGGCGTGTCGTACCACTGGTAGGGCAGCCGACGCGTGACAGGCATGCGCCCGCGCAGGATGGACATGCGGTTGGGCCAGTGCGCGAAGTTGGGAAAGGCCACCACGCCGGTGCGGCCCACGCGGGCGGTCTCGCGCAGCATGACCTCGGCATTGCGCAGGTGCTGCAGCGTGTCGATCTGCAGCACCACGTCGAAGCTGTTGTCGCCGAACATGGCCAGCCCTTCGTCCAGGTTGAGCTGGATCACGTCCACCCCGCGCTGCACGCAGGCCAGTACGTTGGCATCGGCGATCTCTACGCCGTAGCCGCTGCAGCCGCGCTCGCGCTGCAGGTAGTCGAGCATGGCGCCGTTGCCGCAGCCCAGATCGAGCACCCGGCTGCCCTGGGGCACCAGGCGCGCCAGCGCCTCCATGGCGGCTTTGTCGGTCATGGCTGCACCTCCTTGGCAATGCTATCGAAGTAAGAGCGCATCACGCCCATGTAGCGGGCGTCATCGAGCAGGAAGGCATCGTGGCCGTGGGGTGCGTCGATCTCGGCGTAGCTCACGCTGCGGCGGTTGTCGAGCAGGGCCTTGACGATCTCTCGGCTGCGCTGGGGCGAGAAGCGCCAGTCGGTGGTGAAGCTCACCAGCAGGAACCGCGCCGTGGCCCGCGCGAGGGCCCGCGTGAGGTTGCCGGCGTGCGCGCGGGCGGGGTCGAAGTAGTCGAGCGCGCGGGTGATCAGCAGGTAGGTATTGGCGTCGAAGTAGTCGCTGAACTTGTCGCCCTGGTAGCGCAGGTAGCTCTCGATCTGAAATTCGATGTCCTGGGTGCTGTATTTCAGCTCCAGGCCTTCGCGCAGCTGCCTTCCAAATTTCTCGTTCATCACGTCATCAGACAGATACGTGATGTGCCCGATCATCCGCGCGATGCGCAGGCCGCGCTTGGGGATCACGCCGTGGCGGTAGAAGTGGCCGCCGTGGAAGTCCGGGTCCGTCACGATGGCGCGGCGGGCGACCTCGTTGAAGGCGATGTTCTCGGCCGTGAGGTTGGGCGCGCTGGCCACCACGACGGCGTGGCGCATGCGGTCGGGGTACTGCAGCGTCCAGCTCAGGGCCTGCATGCCGCCCAGGCTGCCGCCCAGCACGGCGGCCAGTTGCCGTATGCCCAGGCGGTCGAGCAAACGGGCCTGGGCGTTGACCCAGTCTTCCACCGTGACCACCGGGAAGTCCGCGCCGTAGACCTCGCCCGTGTCCGGGTGCGTGTGCATGGGGCCGGTGGAGCCGAAGCACGAGCCCAGGTTGTTCACGCCGATCACGAAGAAGCGGTCGGTGTCCACCGGCTTGCCCGGGCCGATCATGTTGTCCCACCAGCCTTCGCTCTTGTCCTGGCCCGCGTAGACGCCCGCCACGTGGTGCGAGGCGTTGAGCGCGTGGCACACGAGCACGGCGTTGGAGCGGTCGGCATTGAGCGTGCCGTAGGTCTCGTAGGCCAGGTCGAAGGCGCGGATGGTCGCGCCGCTTTGCAGCGGCAGCACCTCCGCAAAGTGCATGGTCTGGGGTGTGGCGATGAACGACATAGTTGGAACTGGTGAGCCCTCACGTTCCACCGCTTGCATTCGCCGACTGCTCCCTGCAGGAGCCGCTTTGGCCGGGGCTGGCTGGCAGCCCACGGCAAAAAAATACCCGGCGTCGCTAAAAACGAGGCCGGGCAGGTACGTCGGACGGGTCTTTAGCAGAATTTATAGAGCGCCCGCAAGCTGTGGCAAATCGGCGCTGGCGGCAAATATACCAAAGCGCCTGCCACTTCGTCCATCCATCAGGTGCCGGCGGGCACAAAGATGGCCAGGGCGCCCAGCACCAGGAAGATGATGGCCGACACGATGTGCACCGCGCGGATCGGCACCCGGCGGGTGATGCGCTCGCCCAGCCAGACCACGGGTGCGTTGGCGATCATCATCCCGAGCGTGGTGCCGGCCACCACCCACACGTAGGCGTTGTACTGCGCGGCCAGCATGACGGTGGCGATCTGCGTCTTGTCGCCCATCTCGGCCAGAAAGAATGCGATCAGCGTGGTGCCGAACACGCCCCAGCGCGGCGAGCCGTCGGCCTCGCCTTCGTCGAGCTTGTCGGGGATCAGCATCCACACGGCCATCGCGATGAACGATGCCGCGAGGATCCAGCGCAGCACCTGCGGCCCGACGAACGTCGTCACCCAGGAGCCGACGGCACCGGCCAGGCCGTGGTTGACCAGCGTGGCGACCAGGATGCCCAGAACAATGGGCCAGGGTTTGCGAAAGCGGGCGGCGAGAACGAGCGCCAGGAGCTGCGTCTTGTCGCCCATTTCGGCGAGCGCGACGATGGCGGTGGAGATGAAGAACGGTTCCATGTGGGGGGCTATCCGGCCGGATAGTTATAGACAACGCATTGACTGCACCCCGACTCCGGCCATTGGATCGGCATGCAGTCAATGGTCTCGCCCAGCTCAAAAACCGCATGCGCCATAGGCCCACAGGACCCAAGTTTGTTGACGCATGCTCCCGGCGCGTTGCGCACCGGGCGGGCTACTCCCCAAAGACCGGCGGATTTTACCAGAGTGAGGCGGCCCGCCGTTTCGGGTTTTGGACGGCGGCGCGTGGCGCTGTGGCAAAGCAGCCCCAGCTTTTACGGGTTTCCCCGCAGATTCAGCGAAAAAACACCCCAATGCCTTCAACTTTCTGCGGATTCAGTCGACCGATGACCAAATAAACACCCACGGGGCCCATAAAGTGATTGATAATGAATCCGCTCCTCTGCTTTGCAGGGGGCAAATAGCTTAGCGGTGTATGGTCAGTTTCGCGTCTCTGAAGTCGTCACAGGTTTGTTGATTGCGTCGGACTCCATCGCGTTTTTGTGTTTTTTGAGGAGTCCTTCATGGGCAACAAACTTTACGTGGGCAACCTGCCCTATTCGTTCCGCGACCAAGATCTGGAACAGACTTTCGGCCAATTCGGCTCCGTTGGCAGCGCCAAGGTCATGATGGAACGTGACACCGGCCGTTCCAAGGGTTTCGGCTTTGTGGAAATGGGCAGCGATGCCGAAGCCCAAGCCGCTATCCAAGGCGTGCATGGTCAAAACTTCGGCGGCCGTGACCTCGTGGTCAACGAAGCCCGTCCTATGGAGCCACGCGCTCCACGTAGCGGCGGCTTCGGCGGCGGCAACGGTGGTGGCGGCGGCTACGGCGGTGGTGGCGGCGGCGGCGGTTACGGCGGTGGCCGTAGCGGTGGCGGCGGCGGTGGTGGTTACGGCGGTGGCCGTGAAGGTGGTGGCGGCGGCTACGGCGGTGGCCGCAGCAGCTACTAAGCTACTACTACTACTGAAAGACCTCGTCGGCAGACCCCTCACGGTGTCTGCTGAAGGCAAAACAAAGGAGCCCTTGGGCTCCTTTTTTCATGGCCGCACCTTCCTGTCGCCTGGTGGCCACCCCCGCAGCGACCTCTCCATGCAGCAGCATCTGCTGTAGCCAGCCCTTGCCTTCGCGGCAAACTCGCTACAGCTTGCAATTACGCTTGCAATTTCATCCAAAGTGTGGAGCATAGTGTGCTGGCGGGGTTTTCCCCGTTCTCCCAAGTCTGCGGTGTCCGTCAGTTTCGCGCTAACAATGTCATTGAGATCAGCTGGCTGCGTTTTCGGGACTCCCTTCGCTTTATCCATGTGTTTTTGAGGAGTCCCTCGATGGGCAACAAACTGTATGTCGGCAACCTGCCGTACTCGGTGCGCGACAGCGATCTGGAACAAGCTTTTGGCCAATTTGGTGCTGTGACCAGCGCCAAGGTCATGATGGAGCGCGACACGGGTCGCTCCAAGGGCTTTGGATTTGTGGAGATGGGCAGCGACGCAGAAGCCCAGGCTGCCGTGAACGGCATGAACGGCCAGCCCCTGGGTGGCCGCTCGATCGTGGTGAACGAAGCCCGACCCATGGAAGCCCGCCCACCCCGCACAGGTGGTTTTGGCGGCGGTGGTGGCGGCGGCTTCGGCGGCGGTGGCCGCAGCGGTGGTGGTGGCGGCGGTTACGGCGGTGGCCGTGACGGCGGCGGCGGAGGCTACGGTGGCGGCGGCGGTGGGCGCGACGGCGGTGGCGGCGGGTATGGCGGTGGTGGTGGTGGCCGCGGCGAAGGCGGCTTTCGCAGCCCCTACGGCTCGGGCTCCCGCAATGGCGGCGGCGGCGGTGGGCGCAATGGTGGCGGCGGCGGTTACGGCGGCGGCGGCAACAGCGGCTACTGAACCTCGCGGATACTGCATTCTTGAGAAAAGCTCCTTCGGGAGCTTTTTTCATGGCCGGAACGCTTCAGGGAGCGGGGACGTCCGTCATGTCACTGCGCCACAGGCTCGTCCTGCGCGGTGCCGTGGCCACAAGGCGGAAGAAAGGCGACTACCCACCACCTGGCGCGGCACAGCAGTGCTCCTGCGCAAGGCCGTCGCCGGGAGCGCCCCCCTGCGGGGGAAGGCGCGAAGCGCGACAGGGGGCCGCGAGGGAGGCTATTCGTCCATTCGGCGTTTGCGCGGGCGCCCTGCCAGCAGCTTGTCGAACACTGCATTGGGCAGCAGGCGCAGCAGCTTGGCGACCACGCCCATCTGCCAGGGAATGACGCGGTAGCTCACCCCTGCAGCAATGGTGCGGTACGCGCGGTCGGCAAAGTCGCCGGGCTGCATCAGGAACGGCATGCCGTAGCGGTTTTGCTGCGTGAGCGGGGTGTCGATGTAGCCGGGCGAGATGGTGACGACGCGCACCCCGTGCGGGCGCATCTCGCCGCGCAGGCTTTCGCAGTAGCTGATGACGGCCGCCTTGCTGGCGCAGTAGGCGCCGTGGCCGGGCAGGCCGCGGATGCCCGCCACGCTGCCGATGCCCACCAGGGTGCCGCTGCCGCGCTGCACCATGGCGTCCACGAACGGATGGAACGTGGCGGCCAGGCCCAGGTTGTTGGTGGCGAAGGTGCGGGCCATCACGTCCAGGTCGTCCCGCACGGCGGTGTCCATGCCCACGCTGATGCCGGCGTTGGCGATGACCACGTCGGGAACGCCCTGGCGCTGCAGGCAGTCGCGCCCCGCAGCGACGATGCTGTCGGTCTCTGCGACGTCTGCGCTATAAATTTCATAGCTGTCAGCGCTGATCCCTTGCGCGGCAGCCCAGGTTTTGACCTCAGACGTGCGGCGTGCGGCCAGGGCCAGGCGGTAGCCGGCCTGGTGAAAGCGCAGCGCCAGCGCCTGGCCGATGCCGCTGGAGGCGCCGGTGATGAAAACGAGAGGGGTGGTCATGCAGGCTCCGGCGAGGGGCAGGGTGGGGGACTCAGCGCAGAAAAAAAGCTGCGGCCTAAGCCTACTTGGCGGGGCCAGGCTGCAGCACGCCGCGCACACGGCCGCGCATCTGCATCACCTGGTCCAGGTTGTCATAGTCCATGCCGTCGGCCGTGAAGCGGTCGTTGCCCCGGGTGAGGACGACGGGCTTGTCCGAGCGCACCCGCTCGGTGTTGGTGTAAGCGTGCAGGAACTCGCTGCGGAACTCCAGGCGGGGCTCGGCCGGTTTGCCCGGCTTGGCGGGCAGGGGCTCGCGGGTGACGATGGCGTTGCCGAAGAGCTGCACCTCGGAGCCGTCGGCATTGGACAGCGCCCGCTCGGCCGTGGCCACGGTGATGCGGCCGTCCAGGGCGACCGAGCGCATGCGGACCTTGTCGATCTCCAGCGTGTCGGTGTCGGGGTAGTGGCGGCCCACCTCGCCCTGCACTTCGCTTTGCAGCCGGCCGGAGGCGTCGAAGCTCTTCACCGAAAAGCCTTTCATGAAGTAGTCCGGCTGGTGGCCCTGCGTTCGCTCGATGGTGGGCAGCACCGGCGCGGGCGCGTTGCGCACCAGCCACCAGGTGCCCAGCGCGAGCAGGCCCATCAGCACCACGGGCAAATACAGCGAGAACTGGTCCCAGCCCTGGCGCACCACGCGGTTCACAGGCAACCCTCCGCGCGCGCCGGGCGGGCGGTCTGCAGCCATTGGCTCATCGGTGCACCCTTCTTCATGCGGTGTATTCCGCCAGCAGCGCTGCATAGCGGCCCGAGGCCACCAGCAGCAGGTCGCACAGCTCGCGCGCCGCGCCGTCGCCGCCGCGCGCCTGGGTGACGAAGTGCGCGGCATGGCGCACCTCGGCCTGGGCGTTGGCGGGTGCACACGCGAACGCGCTGCGCCGCATCACCGGCAGGTCCGGCCAGTCGTCGCCCATGGCCGACGCCTGGGCCCAGGTGAGCCCCAGCCGCGCCAGGATGTCTTCGGCCGCGGGGCGCTTGTCCTCGGTGCCGAACACCGCGTGCTCCACACCCAGGGCCTTCAGCCGCACGCGCAGCGGCGCCGAGTCGCGGCCCGTGATCACGGCGGGCGTGATGCCCGCCTTTTGCAGCAGCTTGAGCCCATGCCCATCCAGCGTGTTGAACCGCTTGATCGTCTCGCCCGCCTCGCTGAAGTACAGGCTGCCATCGGTCAGCACGCCATCGACATCGAAGAACGCCACGCGCACATCCTGTGCGCGCAGCAGCAGCTCGGGCGGAAATTGCAGCACAGGAAAGGTCACGTCAGATGTCATCACACAGCGTTTGAACAGGCACGGCCGATGCCAGCGCACCCGTGGAACCGGCTTAGCCGGGCCACGGGGTGGGTCCCCCTTGGGGGAAGGCGCGAAGCGACACAGGGGGTCATATAACTTTTGCTCGCATCAGGTCGCCGATGTGCACCACGCCCACCAGCAGGCCGGCGGCATCCACCACCAGCACGCTGGTGATGGCATGGGCCTCCATCAGTTCGGCGGCGTCCACGGCCAGCGCGTCGGGTGCGATGCGGCGCGGGCCGGCGTGCATCACCTGGGCAGCCGTGGCGGTGCGCAGGTCGGCACCGGCTTCGATGCGACGGCGCAGGTCGCCGTCGGTGAAGATGCCCAGCACCTGGCCCGCCGGGTCGACGATGGCCGAGGCACCCAGGCCCTTGGCGCTCATCTCGCGCATGAGGTCGCTGAACGATGCTTCGGGCGCAACGCGCGGGATCTCGGCGCCAGTGCGCATCACGTCGCTCACGTGGGTCAGCAGCTTGCGGCCCAGCGCGCCACCGGGGTGCGAGCGGGCGAAGTCTTCGGGGCGAAAGCCCCGGGCGTCCAGCAGGGCCACGGCCAGCGCGTCGCCCATGGCCAGCTGGGCGGTGGTGCTGGCGGTGGGCGCCAGGTTCAGGGGGCAGGCTTCGCGCTCGACGCTGGTGTCCAGCACCAGCTCGGCGTGGCGCGCCAGGGTGGATTGCAGCCCGCCGGTCATCGCGATCAGCGGGGCGCCCAGGCGGCGCAGTACGGGCAGGATGGCGGTGAGCTCGCCGCTCTCGCCGCTGTTGGAGATGGCCAGCACCAGGTCGTCGCCGGTGACCATGCCCAGGTCGCCATGGCTGGCCTCGGCCGGGTGCACGAAGAATGAGGGGGTGCCGGTGGACGCCAGCGTGGCGGCGATCTTGCGGCCCACGTGGCCGCTTTTGCCCATGCCCATGACCACCACACGGCCCCGCGTCTGCAGCGCCATCAGCACGGCCTGTGCAAACACGCCATCGACGCGCGCGGACAGGCCGTTCAGGGCGGCGGCCTCGATGTCGAAGGTCTCGCGGGCCAGGCGCAGGGCCTGTTCGGCATCGAAGGGGGGCAGCGCGGCGGGTGCGGGAGTCATCCGGCGATTCTATCGAGCGGGGCAGGCCCGGCTGCGGCGGCGGCATTTTGTCCTTCGGTGGCATGGCGCATGCTTGCGGAGCCTAAAAAACTGTAACCACGCCCCACGCCTCGGATAGCATCGAAACCATGTCTTCGCTCGCCCTCACCTTGCTGTATTTGCTGGCCGCCGTGCTGGGGGTGGTGACGTGCCGCAGCCTCAAGCTGCCGCCCATGCTGGGGTATCTGGCCGCGGGTGTGCTGATCGGCCCGCACGCACTGGCGCTGGCGCAGAACTCCGAGGGCGTGCGCCACCTGGGCGAATTCGGCGTGGTGTTCCTGATGTTCGCCATCGGCCTGGAGTTCAGCCTGCCCAAGCTGCGGGCCATGCGCCGGCAGGTGTTTGGTCTGGGGCTGATGCAGGTGGTGCTGACCATGGCCATCGTGGCCGGCGCGGCCTTGCTGCTGTCGCGCTTTGTGGGCGGCGTGTGGGACATGGGTTGGCAGACGGCGCTGGCGCTGTCGGGCGTGATCGCCATGAGCAGCACGGCCATCGTGGTCAAGCTGATGGCCGAGCGCGCGGAGCTCGAGAGCGAACACGGCCGCCGCGTGATGGGCATCCTGCTGTTCCAGGACCTGGCCGTGGTGCCGCTGCTGGTGCTGATCCCGGCGCTGAGCTCATCGCCCGACCAGCTGCTCACGGCCCTGGGCTGGGCGCTGATCAAGGCCACGGCGCTGGTGGGCCTGCTGCTCACCGGCGGGCAGCGGGTGATGCGCTGGTGGCTCACGCTGGTGGCGCGGCGCAAGAGCGAAGAGCTGTTCATGCTCAACCTGCTGCTGATCACGCTGGGGCTGGCCTGGCTGACCGAGGTGGCGGGGCTGAGCCTGGCGCTCGGGGCCTTCATCGCGGGGGTGCTGGTGTCCGAAACGGAGTACCGCCACCAGGTGGGCACGGACATCCGGCCCTTTCACGACGTGCTGCTGGGCCTCTTTTTCATCACCATCGGCATGATGCTGGACTGGCACATCCTGGTGGACCGCTGGGCCATGGTGCTGGGGCTGCTGGCCGTGCCGCTGGTGCTCAAGCTCGTGGTCATCCTGGTGTTGGCGCGCGGCATGGGGGCCACCACCGGCATCTCGCTGCGCACGGGGCTGTACCTGGCGCAGGCGGGCGAGTTCGGCTTCGTGCTGCTGTCGCTCACGCAGGCCAACGGCCTGGTGCAGCCGGCGCTGATGAACCCCATCCTCGCGGCCATGGTGCTGTCGATGCTGGCCACGCCGTTCCTCATCATGTACAGCAACCGCATCGTGATGAAGCTGGTGGCCAGCGACTGGCTGCAGCAGTCGCTGCAGATGACGTCCATTGCGCGCAAGTCCATCAATACCAGCAAGCACGTGATCATCTGCGGCTACGGCCGCTGCGGCCAGAACCTGGCGCGCATGCTGGAGCACGAAGGCATCCCGTACATGGCGCTCGACCTGGACCCGGACCGCGTGCGCCAGGCCGCCGCTGCCGGCGACTCGGTGGTGTACGGCGACGCCACCCGGCTGCAGGCGCTGATGGCCGCCGGCCTGGTGCGGGCCAGTGCCGTGGCCGTGACCTACATCGACGTGCCTGCGGCCCTCAAGGTGCTGGCCAACACGCGGTCCCACGCACCCCACGTGCCGGTGGTGGTGCGCACGCAGGACGACGCCAACCTGGACAAGCTGCAGGCCGCCGGCGCCACCGAGGTGGTGCCCGAGGCCATCGAAGGCTCGCTGATGCTGGCCAGCCACGCGCTGGCGCTGGTGGGCGTGCCCATGCGCCGCGTGCTGCGCCTGGTGCAGGACCAGCGCGATGCGCGCTACAACCTGCTGCGCGGCTACTTCCACGGCGCCGACGACGACACCGCCAACGAGCGCGACCAGGAGCGCCTGTCCACCATCAACCTGCCGCCCGGCTCCACCGCGCTGGGCCAGAGCCTGGGTCAGCTGGCGCTGTCGGCCATGGGCGTGCGGGTGGTGAACCTGCGGCGCAGCAGCGGCCACATGAGCTCGGCCGTGGACGACGCGCTGCTGGCAGCGGGCGACACGCTGGTGCTGTCGGGGCACCCGGCGGCACTGTCGCTGGCAGAGGACAAGCTGCTGCGCGGTTAGGGTCTGATAAAAAGGCCGCTACCGCTTGCCTATCAAGCGTAAGCAGCTATCTTTTTTATAGCAATCTACAGCAGCTCCGCCGGTCCGGGCCGGCCGAACAGGTAGCCCTGGAAGTGCTTGCACCCGTTGCGCAGCAGGAAGGCGTGCTGCCCCTGTGTCTCCACGCCTTCGGCGACCACGTCCAGGCACAGACTGTGGGCCAGGGTGATGATGGTGCAGGCGATGGTGGCGTCGTTGGGGTCGGTGAGCACGTCGCGCACGAAGCTCTGGTCGATCTTGAGCTGGTCGAGCGGCAGGCGCTTGAGGTAGGACAGCGACGAGTAGCCGGTGCCGAAGTCGTCCAGCGAGAACCCCACGCCCAGCGTGCGCAGGGCCTGCATCTTGCGGATGCTGTCCTCCACGTCCTGCAGCAGCAGGCTTTCGGTGAGTTCGAGCTTCAGCTTGCGCGGGTCGGCGCCCGAGCTGTTCAGCACCGCCAGCACCTCCTGAACGAAGTCGGCCTGGCGGAACTCGTGCGCGCTCACGTTGACGGCCACGCTCCAGTGCGCGGTGTGCGGTGTGCCGGCCCACCGCGCCAGCTGCGCACAGGCCATGCCCAGCACCTGGCGGCCCAGGGGCAGGATCAAGCCGGTCTGCTCGGCCAGCGAGATGAACTCGCCCGGAGGCACCATGCCGCGCTGCGGGTGGTTCCAGCGCACCAGGGCCTCGGCGCCCAGCACCTGGCCGGACTCGTTCACCACGGGCTGGTAGTGCAGCACGAACTCGCTGCGCAGGATGCCCTGTCGGATGTCGCCCTCCAGCGCCGACCGCGCCGACGCCGCGGCCTGCATGGCGGGGTCGAAGAAGCACATCGTGTTGCGGCCCTGGGCCTTGGCCTGGTACATGGCCAGGTCGGCGCGCTTGAGCAGTTCCTGCACCGGCAGCTCCACGTCGCGGAACAGCGCGATGCCGATGCTGGGCGTGCTGTGCACCTCGCTGCCCTGCACCAGGTAGGGCTGGTTGAGCGAGGCCAGCACCTTCTGCGCCACGGCCTCGGCTTCGGCGGCGGCTTCGTCCGCGTGCGCGTGCAGGCCCTGGATCACCACCACGAATTCGTCGCCGCCCAGCCGGGCCACGGTGTCGGTGGCACGCACGCAGGCACTGACGCGGTGGCCCACCTGCACCAGCAGCCGGTCGCCCCACTCGTGGCCCATGGTGTCGTTCACGCCCTTGAAGTTGTCGAGGTCCAGGAACAGCAGCGCGCCGTGGCAGCCCTCGCGCGCGCAGGCGGTGACGGCGCGCTCCAGCCGGTCCATCAGCAGGCGCCGGTTGGGCAGGGCAGTGAGTTCGTCGTAGAAGGCCAGGCGCTGGATCTCCGCCTCGGCCAGCTTGCGTTCGGTGATGTCGCGCGCCACCCCGCGGTAGCCGGTGAAGCGGCCTTCGCCGTCGAAGATGGGCTCGCCGCTGATCGACACCCACACCGGATTGCCGTCCTCGGTCAGGCGGTGCATCTCGAAGTCGTGGAACACCCGGTGCGCTTCGAGCGCCTCACGGTGTTCGCGCCACTGGCCGTCGGTCACGAAGGTGTCGGGCAGCTCCCAGCGGGTGCGGCCGTAGTGCATCTCGTCCGGCACGCCCGCTTCGCGGTAGGTGTTGCCGTCGAGCCGCACGAAGCGAAACTGCGCGTCCTGCTCCCAGTACCAGTCCGACGACAGGTGCGTGAGGCTGCGCCAGCGCGCCTCGCTCAGGCGCAGGGCCTCCAGCGTGCTCAGGTAGTCGGTCACGTCGGTGAAGGTGCGCACCCGCCCGCCTTGCTCCAGGCTGCGCGTGCGCACCTCGATGTAGCGGCCGGTGTGCGTGCGCCGCACATAGGTGGCGGGCATGTTGACGTGGCCGTCGGGCGTCTCGGTCTGCGACGCCACATAGCCGCGCGCCATGGGTTCGATGTACTGAAAGCCCGGCCCGAAGTCGCCGCGTGCGGTCTGAAAGCGCACCACTTCTTCGAACTGCGGCTGGCTCTGGAGCAGCGCTTCGGGCAGGTCCAGCAGCTCCAGGTAACGGCGGTTGTAGACCCGGATGCGCCCCTCGGCGTCCACGTTGGTGATGCCCTGCGACACGCTGGCCAGCGTGGCCTCGAGCGCCCGCGTCTTGTCCGCCAGCAGCATGCTGGTGCGCTCGAGCTCGGCCTCCACCTTGCGGCGGGCCAGCTCGGCGCGGCGGGCCATCTCCAGCTGGCCGATGGTGTTGAGCAGCGGCTGCAAGAACTCCACGTCGGCCGCGGTGTAGCCCTCGCTACGGTTGGCCAGGCCCACCAGCGCCACCAGCTCGCCCGCGGCATGGATGGGCAGGCCCAGGTACGTGCTCAGCGGCGGATGGCCCGGCGGCGTGCCGGCGCTGCGCGGGTCCTGGAGCGCATCGTTGGTGAGCACGGGCTCGCCCGACACCAGCGCCGCGCCCAGCAGTGAGTGCGGGTTGTCGAACACCATGCCTTCGTCGGCGTGCTGGGCGTAGCGGGCGCGGGAGGTCTCGTCCCAGCTGATGTCCGTCATCGCATGCACGCGCAGGAAGGGGTGGCCGTCGTCCGCACGCACCACCTGGCCCACCAGGCCGAAGGCGCTTTGCGTGAGCGACATCAGCTCCTGCAGCAGCGCGTCGAACGCGGCCCGCGGGCCCGAGCTGGCAATGAACATGGCCTGCGCGCGCGAGATGGCCTGCAGCAGGCGGTGCTGGCGGGCCAGCATGGCCTCGGCCACCTGGCGCGCCCGCGCGCTGGAGCAGCGCTCGAGCACGGTGTCAATCTGCGCGGGCAGGGCCAGCAGGTATTCGAGCGCGGCATCCTGCACCGCGAAGTCTTCAAACCCGTACCGCATCGCCTGCGCGGCATGGGTCTCGGCGCCCATGCGCACCAGGATCATGGCGGGAACGCCGTCCAGCGACTGCAGCAGGTCGTAGGCCGACCCGCCCACCGTGCGCTGCGCGGCCAGCACGATGTCGGGCCGCTTGCGCCGCAGGTAGTCGATGGCTTCGGCCTGCGACTGCACCACGTCCACACGCCACCCCGACCACGGGTCCGCCAATGCGTCCGCCACCGCCTGCGCATGGGCGTGGTCGTTTTCAATCAGCAGGACGGTGATGGGCATGTGCCGATCTTTGGTCTGGAGGGGTGCAGCATAAGATGCTGGCCAAGGTTGTAACAGCAAAGAAACATTATGGCGGTTGACAGCCCCGCGTGCGACGTTCAACGCCGAGCGTTGTCCCGTGTTTACACTCCAGCCTTTCTGTGCCGCCTGGCGCGCACGTCCCACGCTGGCTTTTTCTGCCGGCCCACGGCGGCACCGGCGCACGGTCCGGCGGCATCGCCCGGGTGCCGCTGTCGCCTGCCGTCCCGTACCGTCACGTCCCGTCTCACCCTGTTCGATACCCCCGCTCATGCAGCCACTCAGCGTCAACGACTTTCTTCGCCAGCACATCCGCACCGTGCCCGACTGGCCGGCGCCGGGTGTGCAGTTTCGCGACATCACGCCGCTGCTGCAGGACCCGAAGGTGTTCCGCGTGCTGATCGACGCGTTCGTGCACCGCTACATGGACAAGGCGCTGCGCCCCGACGTGGTGGCCGGGCTGGACGCGCGCGGCTTCATCCTGGGCGCAGTGGTGGCCTATGAACTGAACGTGGGCTTCGTGCCCATCCGCAAGAAGGGCAAGCTGCCCTACACCACGGTCGAGGAGACCTACGAGCTGGAGTACGGCAGCGCCACGGTCGAGCTGCACACCGACGCGGTGAAGGCGGGCGACCGTGTGCTGCTGATCGACGACCTGATTGCCACCGGGGGCACCATGATGGCCGGCAAGAAGCTGCTGGAAAAGCTGGGCGCCACCGTGACCGAAGGCGCTGCCATCGTGGACCTGCCCGAGCTGGGCGGCTCGCAGCGCCTGCGCGACGCGGGCTTGCCGCTGTTCACGCTGGTGGACTTCGCAGGGCACTGAGACTGCGGCATTGATGCCGCGGCGCCGGCATGGTGGCAGCGGGCGGGTGTGCGGGGATATGAGGCGTGCGGAGCATGGCAACCGCACAGCGTGAAAAAGAAAGCCCTCCGCAGGGAGGGCTTGCATCCATCACCGGCAGGGTCCGGGCGCTAGCGCGAAACACCGCCGATTCGCTCGATTCAACTCGGCTCAGTTCAAAACCTAGTTCAGTTCGCCGTACTGCGTGCTGCTCAGGTCGGGCGATGGGCCGTCCGAACCGGGCATCTCCGTGTCTTCGAAACCCGTGGGGTGGGACGCTGGCAACAGCGGGCCCGAGCGCACCGGCACACCGGGCTTGGCGGCAGCAGCTGCAGGCGCTGCGGCAGCGCTGGCGCCTGCCGCATTGGCCAGTGCGCGCTTGAAGGCCGCGACTTCGTCCGCCTCGATGGGCTCGTACCGCGGTGCGGGGCGCGCTGCAGGCGCCGGTGCAGCGACGGGGGCGGGTGTGGCCGGCAGCAGCGGCGCGGGCGCGGTGGCCTGGGATGCCAGGGTGGGTGCCGCGGGCCGGATCGGAGGGAACGCCGGGGCGGCAACAGGTGCAGCAGCAGCTACCGGTGCAGATGCCGCCAGCACTGGCGCCGCGGGGCGGGCCAAAGGCGCTGCGGCAGTCGCCGCTGGCGCTGCGGCGGCCACGCGTGCGGGCGCCAGGGTCGGCGCAGAATTGGCTGGCGGTGTGGGCGAGGCGACCACAGGCGCGGGCCGGCGCACGGCAGGCGCTGGGGTGCCCTGCAGCGAGGCACCCAGCGGCGCCACGCCCTTTTGCGGAATGCCTACCGCCACATGGTCGTTGATGCGCCAGTACACGGCGGTGACCAGGATGTCGTAGCGGGTCTTGGCCGTCTGGGCGATCAGCGCCTCGATCTCGGACAGGCGCACCGTCTCGCCGCCATATTCGCGGGCCAGGTCCATCATCACCAGGAACTGGCGGCCGCGCTGGTCCAGCGACAGCACCTTGAACTTGTAGCTGGCCGACAGCACGCCGGCCCGCACCATCGCATCGCGCACCACGGTGTACAGCAGCTCGCGGCGCTCCATGCGCTCGTTCTTGCGGTTGGCAGCATGCTCGGGCGGCACGGGTTCGAGCAGCGGTTTGCCCAGGCGGCCCGGGGACAGCGGCACGGTGGCATCGGCATTCAGCAAGCCCGAAGGCTCGGCGGCCGGGCGTGGCTTGGGGGGGGCAGGTTTGCGGCTGAACCAGCTGAACAGGGACATGACTAGCTTTCTACAGATGGCGCCCGGGGAAATCCAAAATTGAGTGTAACGCGGTGTACACCCGATACCGCCCCTCGACAGCCCGCAGGCCCGTCTGGACCACCCGCCTGTCAGGTGGCCGCAACGCGGCGGCGGCGATTGCCCAGCCGCTTGGCCAGCACGGACCCTGCTGCCATCACCAGGCCGAGCGCAATGGCAGGCTGGCGATTGGTCAATTCCGTGAACCGCAGGGCCGGCAGGCTCCACAGTTTGCACGGCGCGCTGGCCTGCACGGTGGCGCTGCGCGAGCGGTGCGAGAAGAAAGCGCCTTCACCCACCACGGAGCCCGCGCCGACGATGGCCAGGCGCAGCCGTTCTTTCTCGTCCTGGTAGTGCACGCTGAGGCTGCCGCTTTCCACGAGGTACAGCGTGCGGTCCGTCGCGCCTTGCGAGAAAAGCACCTGACCGGCGGGCATGACCACGGGCAGCAGGTACGACGACAGGATTTCCCACTGCGCGGGGGTCAAGGGGTTGGTCATGCTGTCATCGGCGCTGGCCTGCGCGATGGCATCGATCAGGCCCTGCAGATCAACCTTGGGGGCCAGTGGGGAGGAAACATTCATGGGGCGCGAAGCTACCCCTGTTACAGGTTGGACACAAGCGCTGTTTACGTCCGTTTACAACATTAGCGACAGGCGGCGGCCTGGGGCTGTTCTACGGGGCGCAATCGGGGCGGCGCCGTGGGGACAGCATGCTTTTTGGCACTGCGCGGGCGATGGAAAGGCCGGCCTCAAAAAACCGCCATCAACCGGTCATTTGCCGATGCAGAAGCTGGAGAAGATCACGCCCAGCAAATCGTCGGAGGTGAACTCCCCGGTGATCGCGCTCAGCGCGTTTTGGGCCAGCCGCAGCTCTTCGGCCAGCAGGTCGAGCGCCGGGCCCCGGGCGCCGAGCTGGTCTGCGGCCTCTTGCAGGTGGGCGCCGACGGCCTGCAGCGCCTCCACATGCCGGGCGCGGGCTATGTAGATGCCCTCGGGCGCCGACTGCCACCCGGCCACGTCCAGCAGAATGCGCCGCAGGGCGTCCAGGCCCTCTCCGGTGCGGGCGGACAGGCGCACGCTGGGCCGCGCGCCGGCATCGGCAGGGGCGGGCAACGCAGTGGCAGTGGACGCAGCCGCCGTGGTGTGTGCAGGCAGCGCAGCGGCCGGTGCAGTCGGTGCAGTCGGTGCGCGGTCCAGCTTGTTCCAGACGTCGATAACGGGGATGGAAGCGGGCAATTTTTGGGCGATAGCGCTTGCTATGTCAGCGTCAGCAGCTATGTATTCGATAGCACCCGCACGCTCCAGGTCGTGCAGGAACAGCACGGCATCGGCCCCGGCGATCTCGTCCCACGCGCGGGCAATGCCGATGCGCTCCACCTCGTCGTCGCTGTCGCGCAGGCCGGCGGTGTCGATGATGTGCAGGGGCACGCCCTCGATCTGGATGGTCTGCTGCACCTTGTCGCGCGTGGTGCCGGCAATGGGCGTGACGATGGCCAGCTCGGCCCCCGCCAGCGCGTTGAGCAGCGAGCTCTTGCCCGCATTGGGCTGGCCCGCGATGACCACCTTGATGCCCTCGCGCAGCAGCGCGCCCTGGCGCGCACGCTGCATGACGGACGCCAGTGTTTGCTGCAAATTCGATAGCTGCCCGTGCGCGTCTGCCTTGCGCAGGAAGTCGATTTCTTCTTCCGGAAAGTCGAGCGTGGCCTCCACCAGCATGCGCAGGTGGATGAGCGCGTCGCGCAGGCCATGGATCTCGGCCGAGAACGCGCCCGTCAGTGACCGGCTGGCGCTGCGGGCCGCCGCCTCGGTGCTCGCGTCGATCAGGTCGGCGATGGCCTCGGCCTGGGCCAGGTCGATCTTGTCGTTCAAGAAGGCGCGTTCGGTGAACTCGCCGGGCTGCGCCACGCGCAGGCCGGGCAGGCAGGGCTGACCGGTGGCGGCGTCGGTTGCGCTGCCCGCCTGCAGGCAGCGGGCCAGCAGCAGCTGCAGCACCACGGGGCCGCCATGGGCCTGCAACTCCAGTACGTCTTCACCGGTGTAGCTGTGCGGGCCGGGGAAGTACAGCGCCAGCCCCTGGTCGATGGCCTGCCCTTGCGCATCCCGAAACGGCAGGTAGGTGGCCTCACGGGGCTTCAGCACCCGGCCGCACAGCGCCTGCACCAGCCCACCGATGGCGCGGCCCGACACCCGCACGATGCCGACGGCACCCCGGCCCGGAGCGGTGGCGATGGCAACGATGGGGTCTTGGTGGCGGGCAAGCATGGGGGCGACTTTACAAGGGTGGGGTGCAGGTGGAATGAAAAAGGCCGCTTGCGCGGCCTTTGGGGTTCGTGCTGTCTCAGCGACTCAAGGTCACTTGAAGCTCGGCAGGTTGAACTGGGGTGGCACGCCCATGCGGGTGTTGATGAGCCACTGCTGCGCAATCGACAAGATGTTGTTGGTCAGCCAGTACAGCACCAGGCCGGCCGGGAAGAAGAAGAACATCACGCTGAAGATCAGCGGCATGAACCACATCATCTTGGCCTGCATCGGGTCTGGTGGCGCGGGGTTCAGGGCCGTTTGCAGCAGCGACGACAGCGTCATCAGCAGCGGCAGGATGAAGAACGGGTCCGGGGCCGACAGGTCGTGGATCCAGCCGATCCAGGGCGCGTTGCGCATTTCCACGCTGGACAGCAGCACCCAGTACAGGGCGATGAACACGGGGATCTGGATCATGATGGGGAAGCAGCCGCCCATCGGGTTGACCTTTTCCTCGCGGTAGATGCGCATCATCTCTTGCTGCATCTGCTGCGGCTTGTCCTTCAGGCGCTCGCGCATCTCCATGATCTTGGGGTTGATGGCCTTCATCTTGGCCATGCTGGCGTAGGCCTTGGCGTTGAGCCAGTAGAACGCGATCTTGAGCAGCAGCACCAGTGCCACGATGGACCAGCCCCAGTTGTTCAACAGCTTGTGCAGCTGGTCCAGCAGCCAGTACAGCGGCTTGGACAAGATGGTGAGCCAGCCGTAGTCCTTGACCAGCTCCAGACCGGGGTACAGCTTTTCCATCATCGTTTCGACCTGCGGGCCGGCGAACAGGCGCGCATCCACGGTCTTGGTAGCGCCGGGCTCGATGGGGCCCAGCGACGTGAGCATGCCCACGGAGTACAGGTTGGTGTCGACCTTGCGGGTGAACAGCTCGCGCTGCGTGCCGTCGGCCAGCAGCCAGGCCGTGGCGAAGTAATGCTGCACCATGGCCACGTAGCCGTTGGGCGAATCCTTGGGGATGTCGACCTTGCCGTTTTCGATGTCCTTGAACTCGATCTTCTGGTACTTCTTGGCTTCGGTGTAGACCGCAGGGCCGGTGAAGGTGGAGTAGAACGACGACTCGCCCGGCGGCTTGTTGCCGTCGCGCACCAGTTGCAGGTACAGCTGAGGCGACACGGCCGCGGTGCCGGTGTTGACCACTTCGTGCTTGACGGCGATGTCGTAGATGCCGCGCTTGATCGTCCAGGTCTTGGCCAGCTTCAGGCCGCCCAGGTCGGGTGATTCGAAGCGGATGCTGAGCTCATCTTGGCCGTCCTTGAGCTCGCGCGGGCCGGGCACCACCGCCATCGGGGTCTTGTGCGTGGGGAAGTTGCCGCCGATCAGGCCCGTCTGCGCCACGTAGACGCGCTGTGCGCTCTCGTCGAGCAGCAGGAAGTTGCGGGCCTTGTCCGCCATGTCGGCGTGCTTGAGCAACTCGGCATGCGTGAGCGAGCCGCCTTCGCTGTCAAACGTCAGGCGGTACACATCAGTGGTCACCTGCACGCGTTCACGCGCGGCCGGGGCTGCGGGCAGCGCAGCGGGCGCCTGCTGGCCAGGCACTGCAGACGCGCCCGCAGAGGCAGCGACCGGGGTGCTGGACGAAGACGGCACGCTGGCCGAGCCCGCCGCACCGGAGGCCGTGCCCACGGGAGCAGGTGCCGCGGCTTCGGTGGCGCTGGGGAAAAACGTGGCCTTGTTGCCGTTGTGCAGTTGCCACTTGTCCCACAGCAGAACCATGGAAAAGCCAAAAATCACCCACAGGATGGTGCGGCGAATGTCGTTCATGAAGACTTCTTTGGTGAGGATGGTTGGGTGTTGGAATCGGAGAGCCGCGAAAACAGCCGCAAACTGCGCGGCAGATCGTGCGGACCCGGAGGCACCGGATCGAGGCCTCCGTCACACCAGGGGTGGCAGCGTACCAGCCTGCGCACCGTGAGGTAGCTGCCCTGGGCGGCGCCATGCAGCTCCAGCGCCTTGAGCGAATACACCGAGCAGGTCGGCTCGAACCGGCAGGCCGAACCCAGCCAGGGGCTGAGGAACAACCGGTAGCCCTTGACCACGCCGATGAGCAGGCGCTGCATCAGCATGGCGCAGGCACCTCGGCCGGGGGCTGGGGCGGGGCCATGGCGGCAGCAGTCACAGTCGTCGCGTCCGCAGCCGTGACGGCAGCGCTGGCCGCCGGCGCACTACCGCCCGCACGCCGCGTGGCATAGCCAAACAGCTGCAGCAGCTCGGCGCGCACTGCGGCCTTGAGCTGGTCGGACGTGGCGCTCACGAACTGCTTGCGGTCAAACCCCGAGCGCAGGCGCACCACATGGGCAGACTGCGGCGCGACCTGTTCCAGCCGCGCCTCGAAGGTGTCGCCCACGGTGTAGATCTGCCGCTTGATGGTGTTGCGCGTCACGGCGCGGCGCGCCCAGCGCTTGGGCACCATGGCACCCAGCCAGACGCCCTGCACGGCAAACAGGGCCTGCGGCCCTTGCGTTGAAGGCAAGGAGCCGGGCCCTGTGGGTGCCGCGCTGGCGGAGTCGGCAGCGGCTACGCTGCTTTCAGCCCCCAGCACCAGGCGGTGCAACGCAAAATGCGCAGTGCGGGAGACGGTGCCCCCCGCCATGGCGGCTTGGAACTGCGGACGGGTTTTCAGCCGTTGCATGCAAGCGCCCCGTTTGGAACCTGACGGTACAAACCGGGAGCAGGCGGCGTGCAGGCCGTAGACCGGGTCTGCCTTAGACGGCCAGACGCTTGCGGCCCTTGGCGCGGCGTGCGTTGATGACGGCACGGCCGCCGCGGGTCTTCATGCGGACGAGGAAACCGTGGGTGCGCGCGCGGCGCGTCTTGGAGGGCTGATAAGTACGTTTCATGGTGCTATTCCTTGAGGTTCAGTTCCGGACTGCTGCTCTTGAACCCCGTCGAACCTGCGCTCTACGCACTGGTCTGGAAGACTCCAGACAGCACCTTGGCAGCAGACTCACGGGGCAGAAATAACGGCGCGCCGGGTCAAATCACCCTGAACACATTCAGGGAAACCCAAAATTATCGCAGGCTTGGAGGCGGCTGGCAATGCCTTTCAGCTGGGCGGGCCTTGTTGGAGCGATCTGGCGGGGGTCTGGCGGTGGCTATGGCCGGCCCTTGGACGCCGAGCCGCGTCACGGCAGCCAGCCTGAACAGGCCGCAACAGCACCTCCAGCCAGCACAGCCACCGCCGGAATTCAACCCCGGGAATCACCCGGCTGCGGGCAGGCCGGAAATTGTGGATAACTCCTTGACAAGGTACAATCCCACGCCCAGCCCCGTTCCTCCTATCCACAACAAGAATTCCCCAGAAATGACCGAGGAACCCTCCCACAGCCCCCATTCATCGTCCGGCTCCGACGCCGGCCAGGGC
>NZ_CAXUQB020000002.1:0-201952 GCF_964253015.1 Acidovorax sp. LjRoot194
CATAGCGGTCAACCGGGAAGCGAAACACACCCCGCAAGTTGATGCTCTCCAGCCTGGTGGGCGCAATCTTCCCGATCAGTTCCGGTGGAATGACCTGGCGGCGGTTCGACCAGCGATCCAGGACCGCCTGCATCTGTGAGGTATTCCACGCCATCACGATGTTGGCCATCAGGCTCAACGCATCGGCCACAGCCTGCATTTCATCGACACGTTTGGCCTGCGCCGGGCTGATCCGGCCGGTATAAATGGCGCGCTTGAGGGCGTTAACAGCCTCGCCCCGATTGAGCACCCGGCGCAACTCGTTCCTGAAAGCGTCCTTGACAAAGTAGTCAGCCAAAAACGCCGTACGCAGCAACCGCCCCAATTGCACGCCAGCCTCATAGATTGGATCGCCCTGGGCGGCAGAACCGAACCGCGCAAGAGCTGCCACCGCACTGGCATGTCCGCTCATGACCGAGGCTGCCAGGTGCACCAGACTATCCCAATGCTTTTCGATCAAAGCGACGTCGACATTGGCTTCGCACACCGCAGCGATTTCTGCGGGCACTTTGGTGCCGCGTGGCACAAAGAGGTGGCGCTGTTTGAGTTCCTTCAACCGCGGGCAAAGATCAAAACCAAGCAAACGGGCATGTGACATGGCAAAGTCGGTGTAGCCATGGGTATCCACAGCAAGCTGGCTGGTCTCCAGCTTTTCTTGGCGGATGACACCTTCAATGGCCACGCCCGCCTGGCGCTCATTGAGCACAAAGGGCTGCGCATGGAAGATGCCCCACCGGTCTTTTACATGGGAGTAGATTCCAATGGAAGGTGTGTTGCGCCGAGGATCAAGCCGGGCTTGCCACACCCGTTTGGTGGTCTCCATGCTCATCATGTCAGAAGATGCCAAATCGGACCGCCCCCAGGTGGCGGCAATCGGGTGTCGCTGCATGAATTCCAGCACAGCCTGGCAGGCCTGGCTCAGACGCCGTTCGTCCCGCGCCCAGCGCATGGCCTGGCGAATGCTGGTGGCAGACAATTGCGGAATCATGCGCGCGCATTCGACCGCAGTCAGACTGGTGCCGTGGGCCATGATGCCGGCATAGACCATCAGCAGCTCGTCGGTAGAGCGCGGCTCACGTCCGAGCATGATCCAGCTAAAGCGCACCTGGGCGTCAACGGCCAGAATCACTTCCGGCAATTGAACCTCACCGATGCGGTGATCCAAAGCCGCGCGCAGCTTGGTCACTTCTGGGTCTTCGTCCTCTGCGGGCAATGGCGACAAATGGAGTTCATCATCCACGCGCAGTACGCCACTGCGGGCTGCAGCGGCCACCGCATCGACACCGGCAGTTACTCTGGCCAGCAAAGGCTTCAAGAAAGTGGCAGCCTTGCTGGGTAACGATAGACGGGCATAGTGTTTCTTGGACTCTGCCTGCCAACGCTCGTCCGTGAAGAACAAGCGCGCACGACCCCGAAAGCTCAGGCTGTGCTCAATCCAGACCGAGCCATTGCGCACCGCGCGGCGCAGGGCAAACAGGGTGGCCACCTCCAACGCCTGAAACGCCCGTTCCCGGTCTGGGCTGGAGATCGAAACCTGCCAGATCATTCCCAGACTTGGTGCCACCACTTCAACTGGCAGCTTTCTGGATCCTTTGAGATATAAAGCTTGCAGCTTGGCAAGGTACTCGATGGCAGGATGCTCGCCGGTGGCCTGCCAGGGCAGCTTTGCAATGGCGACGAGCAACGACCGCACGGGGCGAATTCCATCAATCAATCCCTCGCGGACCAGGGAGGCCCTGCTCGGTGGTTTGCGTTTCTGGGTTTCGGTGATCAAGGCTTCAAGACGGGCACGCAACTCAGCATCTGGCACCGCACCTTGCGCGCTCAAGGCAACAAGTTCGCCGAGCAGCGTTTTGTACATTGCGGCCCAATTGACGGTAGCGGGGACATCGGCGGCAGCCTGACGCCACAGATCGGCGATCCGGCGCTGCACCATAAGGATCAACTGGTCTGTGGTGGTGAACAGGCAATACCGAAGAAAGCATGCGACCTCCACGGTGCGCGCTGGCTCTTTGATCTTGGCTCCGGCTGAGGGCGGCCTGGAGACAAGTCGGCGCGCGTAGCGGCGCAAGATGAGATCGGGGATGTCTGCCAGGTGCTTATGAACGTCCAGCGTGTAAAGCAGGTCGATGCGCTCCAGTACCTCGCTGATTTGGCGGGTTGAGTGTTTCGCCGGTGCAGCCCATAGCCAACTCTGCTGGGTTTGTCCATCTGGGCGCAGCTCTGAAACTGAGGCTCGCCAGCGATCAAGTGTTGCTGGATCAACGCTGGCGGCGATGGCGGTGCCTGTTTCAACTTCAAGCTGGGCAAGTGCCGCCGCAATCAGTGTCCGAATTGCCCGCTCGTGCACGATCACCAGCTTGTTCTTGTACAGCCATTGACGCGCCCGCACGAGTAGCTGATCGCGGTCGGCGCAGCGCGCCACTTCGTCGCGCAGTTCACGTACCAGTGAGCGGCGCTGGTGCTCGCTCATCCACTGGAATCCAAGGACCGTGCAGGCTACTTGTTGGTGATCGAATAGCGTGCGCCCGCGTTCATACATGGCTCTCAGCGAGGCGACTTCTGGTGCTGCAATGCCAAGCTCGTTGCCAAGGTGGCGCCACAAGGCTACTGGAATTACCCGAAAGGCACCGAGCAAACGCCCACTCATGCGCAGGAAACCAATATGGAGCGCCAGACCAAGCTTGTGGGAATCACCTCGGCGTGCATTGATTGCGTCGCGCTCGGCACCATCGAAGGTGAAAAATGCCTTCATCTCGAAGTCGCTGATATCGCGGGGGAGCCCACGCATCCCCAAAAACGTTGTGTGCCAACCCTGCATCGTGAACCTCAAAAGTGGGAGGCCACCATACCCGTTTACAAAGCGAACAGGAAAGTCAATGAAATCAACGGTCTACCCAGACCACCCCCGCGCCAGTGCTAGCTTTGCGTACCGTCACTTATTGCACTGAAAACGAGGAGACCCCTATTACCCAGCTTCGCTGCCAGGATGATGCGAAAGAAATGGATCGGCCCATTACCTAGCGAGCGTCGTGCCGCTGAAATCCGCGAAGTTTTTGTCTCGTGCTGGCAAACGGCCAACCAGCGGCACGGCCACATCCCAGCGAGGGAATTTACCCATCACGCGTCTTTTCTTGACTCAGGGGGCACCTTCGCCACGCGAACGGCCATGTCAGTAAGGGCGACTGCCTGAAGATTCCAAAGTGTGTCAGGCACATAGCTCCAGGCGAGTACAGAATTTGGATACACGGCAACCGGTGATCCACGCTCGTCTAGAACAAATGGGAACTCGCCCTGCATGTAGATTCGACCATAGATAACAGTGACGGTGGGTTGCATCATGATCTGTAGCGCCAACCCTTCAAGATAACGCTTCGGGTCGCCCGCTATCACCTCGATGTATTTCCCTTCGTGCATCGCAAACCACTTTCTGCACGCCATAGCCACCATTTCACCCTCTGGCGGCTCCCCCATGTGCCAGCCGTTCGGGGCATCCTGCTGGGTTTGAGTAGGTGATGCCTTCTTTTTTGAGTTGCTCATAATCAATCTAGACCGCCGAGTAACTTTGCGAACTTACGAACTTTCGACCCTACCGCGTTGGCGTCCATTTCTTTTTCCCTCCCTTCGCCAGAACTCTGAGCTAATGCCGCGTTCTCGCCTGACAACGATGCTGATGATGGCACCACGACAGAGGGAGTTTCAACCTTGCGTTGTGGAAGTTCTCTTTGCTTGGACTCTGCGATTTGTACATGCGGTGTTTTGGTTGGGTGCGGATTGACGGAAGCGGCCGAAGTCACAAGCCCACCACTTTCTATTTGCCATCCAATCGCTGCCAATGATCGCAACCTCTCTGCGCGAAAACGAGAGGGTGTTGCTTCAATTTCAGCGTACAGACGCGGCTGGGCCGCGTTTAGCACCACAGCGAATTTCAGCGGCTGGCCCGAAGCCATTAATTCCGCATCTGCAGTCTTGACCGAGACAGGTGCAGAGACAACTACAGAACCATTCTCGACCTGTAAGCCCAGCAGAGCCAAGATTCTCAGTCGCTCAGAGCGGACCCCTTCAGGCACCTGACCCAAAGCGAAGATAAGTGTTGGGTAGGCCTCAGTAATCGCTACGACGACTTTGAGGCTCCCCTGTTTCATGTGGATGCGCCCATCAACCAGAACCCGCGGGCATTCGCCAAAACTGGGTCTTTGGGCGTGACAACTTTAAGCTTGGGAAAAGCGCCCTGAATAGCGTCATGGAAAAGTGGGGCACCACCACCGACTAACACAACGACGTCAGGCGACATGGATTCAACCCGAAGAGACTTTTGAATTGAAGTCGCTGTCACCGACGCCAGCGATTCACTAGCCTTCGACAGGTACGGCTTCAATTCCACACGATCTCCAGCCAGAAGAATTGTGTCTTTGCCATTCCGAAGTGCATTTTCAATAGCCTCTATAGATGGCTTGGACCCATATTCTTGAGCAATCAGAATTCCGGCTTGCTCCAGAAGCACTGATGAAGCCTTGATGCTCGTTCCACTGGATTGACGCTGAAGTTGCCCATTGCTCACCAGCACCCAGTCGAGCGAATAGAAACCTGGGTCCACCACGAGAACCCGGTGCTCATCGGTAATTTCGACGTGGTCATTGTCTGCTTGAGCCTGGTTAATGTAGTCCAGCATCCCACCAATTGGCTGTGCAACGACTTTCACTTTTTTGACGATCACAGTCCGCTTTGGCGTGATCTGGTGCTCACCAGTGAAACGCATTTCCAATTCTTTACGGCGGGCGTCGTCTTGGAACTGATTGACGGGTAAACCCGTCACCAGCAAGTCGATTTCTTTCATTTCGGAAAGCAAGAGGCCAGCATGAAATAGCGCCTTGTACGAATCGGTTTTTGCATAATCGGCATGAAGTGACCTCTCCCACATCTCAGCCCGATCAGTGGAAACGCCCGCGATAAATGGGACTCCATCTACCATCACATGCAAAAACTCATCTTGCGACCGCCCGTCAAAGCGACTTCCAAATCGATCCGCTGGGGCGGCACCCGCTGGACGCAACACTGTTTTCATTTTGCCATCAGATGGACCGTACGCCAATTTCAGACCTGAGTAGCCGATATCAATGCCAACAACGTTCATTTTCCCTCCTGTGCAATATTGCAATTTAATTGTACACGAATTGCAATCAGCAATTCGCATCACCATCACCACAGTCGCCCCTCAGTACGCAGGTCGCTACTAGGTCTGTCGCTCCACAGTCGCTCCTAATCCGTGCAAGCTACGTACTCCCAACCAAGTTCGACTTGAACCCCAGAAACTGATGCAATTCAATCCTGTAATAGGATGGATCTACCCCACAAATCCCCCCTATAGAAGACTCTAACAGGTGAGCCTGCGAGACACATTCGTTTGATGGTCTCTCACTCCTAATAGTGTGGATTGACCGGGTGAATCCATCCCGACTATTGTCATGTGTCTAGACGTCCGCCGCTTCGTTCAACCCCACTGCGCGAATTTTGGTGCTTAAGATACTTCCATCCTGTAGTCGGATGGATTGACTGGGTGAATCCATCCCGATGAGGCCGCTACCGTATTGTGTATGCTAAGATGAACGGTACTTCCATCCTATTAGGATGAATTTGGCCTGGTACATCTATCCTGAAGAAACGATCCGCTAAACACCTCGGAGCTATAGGATGGAAGTACCGGGTAGATCAACACACGGTAAACATATGGATGTACCCCACCCTGAGAATTCCGTCTACACCAATGCAATGGACGCTATCGAGGCATGTGTCCGGGAGCTCTTTGACGAAGCCGTGAGAGCACAAGACGGGTACTTGAGTCACGTTGACGCTGTCGAAGCTAAAGCCAAGGGTTGGGATTCCCGTAGCACCCTTCAGCTCTCGTGCACCAAGAAAGGCAACTCGTTAGACCTTAAGTGGACCGGCATCAAATGGTACGGACCCAAGAACAAGCGAGTGAGCATTCGAGTACCCATCAAGAAAGGTATTGATGGCTCATTCAGTATTGACAAGCTCAAGGAGTTCGCAAAAGATTGGGAGATAGATAAGGTCGTTGAGACCGAAAGGAAACTTCAGGTAGTACGACGAAAAGCAAAGCACATTGTGAATGCAGCGACGTCGATTCGACATGTCATGAGGTTTCCAAAAGAGTCCGTCGATGAAGCATCCTCGGATTGACTCAGCGAATTGGGTGGATGCTCGATGGGTCATTCAACAACTGTCGGCTGATGGCGGGACCATGTAGATGCATATCACCCCGTTTTCATTCGGGGGGCGCCTTTCTAGTCTTCACGGCCTTTATTTCCCGGCCTTATGAGAAATGCATTAAGGGTCGATGCTCTCTCTTGATGTTTACTGGGCCCCTTGGCTTCAGTACCTGAGTTTTCGGGCTTGCTTCCCCTCGATTTGGAGTTCGGTTCCCCGGGCTGTCTTTCGAGGTGCTGGTTTCGAGGCCTTAAATTCGATTTGCACCCTTCGATTCCGCTATCGTTTTCACGGGATGATGTTTTAGTGCTTCCACGGCTCCGATGGACTTCATCCCGCGCCCGCCTGCTTTCATTTCCCCCGGCGTGTTGATACTGGGCTTATGAGAAATGCATAGAGTGACGTCTCAGCGCTCCTCCCGGTTTAATGTTCTCGGGCTCGATGGAGTTGGCGACTATGAAAGTGCATTGTTTTCTTTCTGCCGCGTGCGGATGGCTTTGTCCGCGTGGATATGCAGGCTGCTGATGGTTTTCGGTCGCCCTTCCGTTTTTCCCGACGAAACGCCCCCGACGTCACGGCCAAAATCGGGCTCAGACCTGTTCCCGGCGCCGTAATCAGGATTGCTCGGGCCGTTCAATCTCCCTTGGAATCCTCGCCGCCAACCTCTCTGCGTTACGCCGGCTGCTTCCTGGCTTCGGCTTCTGGCACGGGCCTTTGGTCGACCTGGCGCTTTGTCCCGGGCTTCCCACTCGGAAGGCACCGACTGGCTGGGTTGGGTTTTGGGGGCTAGAGGTTCCGCGCTACGGTGTTCTGACACGAGCTGCAGCCGCCTGCTGCGCCCGGCGCCTGGGCCCTTCGCCTGTGGGCCTGCCTTCGAGCGGAATTCACAGGGTGATCGCTCTTCGCGGCTGTACCCCCGGTGGTGGGCGGACTTTCCCGCCTTGACGCGTCAAGATATGAGGCACGCGATTGCAGGCCCGCCAAGGGATCGAAAACGGGCGCCACAGGGTGCAGGGTGGACTTCGGCCTTCCGGGGCTTCCTGGCCGTCCTATGGCCTCACAGCCTCTACCCCGCTTTTTGATCCCGATGCGGCGCACTCTGGGCTAAAAGGGCTTTCCGCCTGCTTCAAATTCATCTTTTGGTTTTGATGGCCCGTATGGCGGCAATAGCCGCCGTATTTGCGCCCCTGCGTGAATAAGAGCTTCATTGATTTCTTCGGGCGCCAAAACTCGGGCGTTGTCCATTGACCCGGCCCAAACTGACCCATCCAGGAAGTCCACGGCTTTTACTCGCTCAGTTTCCTCATCAACTGAAACAACCAATCCTTCCGACGAACAGCCGTGTCCGCAGT
This sequence comes from Acidovorax sp. LjRoot194, assembly GCF_964253015.1. Lineage (NCBI taxonomy): Bacteria > Pseudomonadati > Pseudomonadota > Betaproteobacteria > Burkholderiales > Comamonadaceae > Acidovorax > Acidovorax sp. LjRoot194. The sequence goes on from NZ_CAXUQB020000002.1 coordinate 7,617, forward strand.
CGAACTCGATTACGTCGTAAAGCTTCATTTTGGCCTTTGCTCAGAAAAAACCCCTCAGCCGGGTCAATGCTGCTCCGAATAGGTGTCCGATTCCATATAAGACGAGCATCGTGGGCGCCGCAATCACCAAATAAGCCTCAGGCCACGACAGCGTGCGCAAAAAACTCGTCGCTCCCATTTGATGCAGCCAAGAGCCCTGTATTGCGATAGGCAGTTGCATTAACACATAGCTGCCTTTGGAGTCTGCCTTATTTGCAATCGAATAACAGACACAAAAAGCAGCTGCCAAGAAGTAAACACCCGCAAGTGTTACCCCGAATCGACTGAGTCGGAATTTCCGTTCGCCCGCCATTTTCATTGATTGAATCCTGTTGTCTTTTGCTTATATGACATTTTCTGATTAACGCTAGTATCCGTCAATGCGCCAACTTACTTTTATACGCGCTTTTCATTGAAATCAACCTCTCCCGCTCGACAGCTCGGAAACATGAATTCATGCTCCTGCTGCTTTGATCCAGTGAAGGCTCTTTCAGGATTAGTGGCATCAAACCGGCGTGACGGTGGCTCAGGTTTGACCCACAATGGGGAAACTGAGCCTGGTAGGCTTAATCGAAAGGAACTCTCGTGGACAACTGGCTGAAACGAACCCACGCGCTTGGGATTGAGGATTTCGAAGAAATGGCTCGTTCGCACGGTGTGCTCGCCCCGGATCAGCAAATGAGTCGCGAGCTGCTTGCCTTTACCGTTGCGGTGGTCGAGCAGTGCGCCTGCATCGCCGACTCGTACTCGACGGACGATGATGAAAATGCCGGGGATCACATTCGGTCGTTGGTCCCTGGTTGAACCTTCACGCTCGCGCGATGGGAATGTCTGCCAGTCGCGTCGTGTATTGCGGCGTGCGGCGCTCCTGCCGCATAGCCCACTGGTGTTCTTCGGCCATTCCCGCGCTCCCTACGAAAACCGTTCGCTTTCCGTATCGGGAATTGATTCCGTCGATGGCACTCATGAGCCCCGACATGTCCTTGCCGGTTGGCTCCTCCAGATCCAGCTCACCTTGGTGCAACGTCGATGGGCCGAGATCGAGCAGCATTACTCCCGCTTTGGCCAACTGGAACCCTGGTTCGTAGATGCGACGCATCCCCTCGCACGCTGCGGCCACGAGCAGTTGGGTATCGGCCGTGGGTCTGCGAAGCGGAACCACCATCCCGCGCGAAAACTGCGGCGTTTGACGAAACGGCGAGGTGTGGGCAAAAACGTATACCTCGCCGGCGTAGCTCCCCTGCTTGCGCAGCTTCTCTCCGGCGCGCGAAGCAAATTCGCTGACCGCCTCAAGAAGCGGCTCCAGCTCTGTCACGGTCTTGCCAAAGGACCGCGTGACCGCGATCTGCTTTTTTTCACTGGGGATCTCTTCCATCTCGATGCAAGCCGTTCCTCGCAGCTCCAGCACGGTCTTTTCGAGGATGACGCTCCACCTGCGGCGGACTGTCGGCGCATGCATCTTGGCCAGGTCGAGCGCGGTGAGAACTCCGGCTTCTGCAAGCTGGGCCCCGATGCGGCGCCCCACTCCCCACACCTCGCCGACGGGCGTTGCCCCAAGCAAGGCTTCGAGGTCACCGGGAGATTGGGCGGCAAGATTGCAAACGCGCGCTAGGTGAGCCGGATAGCTTCCAGGCTTGCGTTCGGCACTCTTTGCAATGTGATTGGCCAGCTTGGCGAGCGTTTTTGTCGGTCCAATACCGATTCCGCAAGTCAGTCCAGTCCACTGCAAAATGCGAGCGCGGATTTTGAGACCCCTTTCGACCAAGTCGCCACGGACGCCGTCAAGGCTGACGAAACTTTCGTCTATCGAATATACGGATTGTATAGGTCCATAACCCGCGGCAAGGCTCATCATTCGATTGCTCATGTCCCCGTAAAGCTGATAGTTCGAACTAAGGCCCACCAAACCATCAGTTTCCACCATTTTCGCGACCTTGAACCAGGGGTCGCCCATTTTTATCCCAAGTTGCTTTGCAAGGCCATTTCGAGCCACGCAGCAGCCGTCATTATTTGATAATACAACTAACGGCTTTATTCTTAGGCTAGGTCTGAAGGCTTCCTCAGCACTACAATAAAAGTTATTCGCATCAATAAGGGAAATTATCGGCATGATAATTACTTTCCCTGCCGGAAACGCTTTATCGTGGCAGTCACAACCCCCCACACCTCGATTACTTGCCCGTCCTTGGGCACTATGTCGGGGAAGGTCGGGTTGGCCGCAACAAGCTTGACGCGGCCATTCCGGCGCCAGTAGGTCTTGCACGTGAACTCGCCGTCAATCACAGCTACGACCACGTCGTTGTGGGTGGGGCGCAATGCCCGGTTCACCACCAATAGATCTCGGTCAAAGATTCCTACCCCCTGCATGCTGTCCCCCCTGACGCCGATGAAGTACGTTGCCTGAGGGTGCGTGATGAGGATCGAGGCCAAGTCCAGACGGTCAACCGCGAAGTCCTCTGCCGGCGATGGGAAGCCTGCGCGCACCGTGGCGCCCGCCAGCGGCAACTCCAACAGGCCAGACTCGATGGCCAGGGGTTGCGGTGCTATGAGGAGGCGATCACTGTACATAACTACAGTATAAGGACCACCTGCGGGTTTGGGTAGGATGGACTACCCTCCCCCCTCCCCAGGAGTGCTCCCTTCCTGTAGTGCGAAGCACTCACGATTTGCGGACGTCGCAATCGGCCGATGGTGTTATAGCCCCAGAAGTACGCAGCCGAGCGCCAGCGAGGCGGCGACGTCGTGTAATCCAAATAGCTTTTTTTGGGTTGCCACGGGTGGACGGGTATCTGAGAGCATGGGACTGACGTCGACAATGTGACATTGACCATTTTTCTGCGTTCGGTGGGTCGACGGACAGCCGCCAATTCCTCGCCCATCACCCTTATGTTCTCCGACCATCGCCCTCACGACGCAACCGAGATCACCATGGAGGATTTCACTCCGAGCTGTTGGGGCTTGGAACCTGGTCCTCCTCGTAGCGTCGACGACTGGTGGACCCTCCTTCGAGACCTGGGATCACAGGCACACAAACGAGGTGAATTCCGCACAGCAAGAGCGATCTATCTCCTTGCCGATGCGTGTTCGCTCCAGCTGCGCGCGGAGTTCCGGAATGAACCTTTTCACCCGAGAGCTCGCACCGAATTCAACATGCCGCGCGACGTGGGCAGCTTTGAAGCGTACGTTTCGCTGATCGCCAGCGTCTACCCTGTTGTGAATGACGCAGCGCTCAGGGCTCGCCTGGCGGATATTGCATGGCTCGCCGGAAAGCCCAAGAGAAACCCCCTGCATGCACAAGCTGCCATGCAAGCCTATTTCAAGATGCCCCTCGACCTGGATTCATGGCTGACACTTGGCAGTGAACAATGCTGGCGTCGCGGGCTAACGCTTGCATTGCAGGTGTACAAGAGGGACGAAGGCGAGAAGTACATTTCAAGCGTTACCGACAAACTCGTGGGTGTTTGTGAATCTGAGCTGGCACCTGGCAACGAGACGAACATCAGCTTGTCGGTCGTCGGCATGTTGATCGATTTCAGCCTCGGCTCGACCAGTTATCAAAGCCTGGCTGGGCTGCTGGTGGATCGCTCAAGACAAGCACGCATTCAGGGAAACTTTTATCAGGCGACGGCTCATCTCACTCTTGCAAAAAGACTGTATCGCCTGCTGCACGACCATGAAGGTACTTCCGACGTTTCGGTCTTGATCTCTGAAATTTACATTGATGAAGCCACACGACGCATCAGTGCGCCACGTCCAAGCTTCTTCTCGGCCGTGGACTGGTACAACGATGCACGTCACGAACTACTGACGATTCCAACGCGGCTTCGCGCTACCAGGGGCGTTCAAGCCAAACTTGATGAGCTGTTGCGGCTTCACGGTGAAGCGCAAGCAAGGTCGCTGGAGGAATTTCCTATCGGTCATGGGCCTTCATGGGATTTAAGCGAGGTCGCGGACGCAGCTATCTCCTCTGTGGAGAACAAAGAACTGCTTGACGCTTTGCTCGCCTTCTCAGAAATCCACCATTGGACTCACTTCGCCTCAGCCCGCCAGGAAGCGATACAGAGCTTGGAGAAATACGTCGCCGGCTCCTTGTTCGCCACAGTAAATCTAGCTGACGGAGGGCGCGTGGTGCGTAAAACGCCAGCCTATGACACCGGCGCAACAGCGGACAGCGGTACGAACAACGCCGCGATCTCGCGCAAGATGGTGGAGCACCATATGATCTCGGTGAAGCTCGTCTGTCACGGGGCAATCCTTCCCGCGTGGCATCAGCTTGTTCTGGATCACCTCATCGAGGAACAGGATCTCTTGGGGATTTGCTCGTTTTCCTCGGTCGTCCCAAACGAGCGTGCGCCATTGGTGGCCAAAGGACTGAAGGCGGGGTTCGAAGGAGACTTTGACACCGCACTCCACCTCTTGGTACCACAGCTGGAACACATGGTGCGTTGTCAGCTCAAGCGTAAGAATGTCGTAACGGCATGGCCGGAAGAGGACGGCGTGGCAATGGAGCACGGCTTGAGCACACTCATCGCCAAGCCTGAGATGTTGTCCATTTTTGGCCCAGACAGGACGTTTGAAATCTCAGCCGTCTTTTGTGATCAGACGGGCCCCAACATTCGCAACGACTTGGCTCACGGCCTTCTTCCACCTGGTGCGCCAAGCAGTCACCAAGGTATCTATGCCTGGTGGATGATCTTCAAGTTGGTGTTTGAAAACTACTGGTATTCGGCTCCCGCCAAAAACTGACCTTCCCTGCAGCCGAGATTCTGAATCGCCGTGTCTCCTACTGAGGCGGCTTCCGCCGTCGGAAAACGCTTCCCCCCTCGCGCGGCGGGCCCAGTGGCAGCTCAATGAATTCTCGTGACACCAGCCGTTGAAACGCATGGCCCTGGAATTGCTCCACCGGCGTGATCTGGATCTTCACTCGATCTGCGTAGACCTCCAGCTCCACCAATGGGACACCCAGCGGCGACAAGATTGCGGCTCCCCGAGCGCGTTGCGCTCTTTCATGCTCCTCGGCCAAGCGCCTGGCTGACATGGTCTCGGGCGTCTGCAAGTGCGCGTCCAGTTTGCGCACCAACTCGGCCGTGATCGGAACGTGCGGCAAGCGCTTGAGGTAGGCGGACACCTCCTCCAGCAGCTTGAGCGTGTCGTTCAGCGTCGCCTCAGCGCTGATCTCAGGTGTGGTCATGGTTTTCCGCGTGTTTGATCAGCATGCACACCGCTTGGTAGCTCTCCATCACCATGAACGTGCGAGAGCCGCGCTGGCCGTCCACGCCGTTTATCTGCTCGGTGAGAGTGATTTTGGTTTTCACCCCTGAAGGGTAGTTGGCGTGGGTCACGTCCACGACCGTAGCGATCAATGGCACCTGCAACAGGGCGCTACGCGGCACCACGAGGGTATCGCCAGAATCGGTGACAACCGTCACGTCAATGCGGGGTGGGGTCAAACCCATCATCGGCCCAGCAGGTTGGTCACTTCATGCCTCGCCGTCGCCGACAAAGGATCGAGGCAGACAAAGTGGCGACCCACAGACACTGCGACGGACAGATCAAACACCACATGGAGCTCCTTCATCGCTGAAAGAGACCCGTCTTCAAGATGTTGAAGTCGGCAAGGCGTAACGGCAAGAGTGTTGTTCATTTCGCGGGCGTCACACCATACTTATCGGCTAATACTAGTAATATTACCCGATAAATCGATCACTGGACAATCCAACAGGCCACAAGTGAATAAAACGACGGGATGGATCATGGCAAAAAACTATGCAGCGCCACCCCAAGTCGCATTTATTACTTAATTTCCTTATCTATTGCCTTTATGAGCTCTGCCAACATAGGGTTTTGCCCTTCCGGAGAGGCCAGATAGTCAATAGGAATCTTTTGGGAATTTGATAAACGACGCACAAGAACCTCAGTATCACTTGACGTGATGCAGAGATTTTTTGCATGATTGGTTTTGATCTGCATTTCAGCGGGGGAAATTTGACTCATAGAAATGTGGCCCCATTTTGCATTTTGGTTATCGGCAGGTGATTGAAATGGATTTACAAAACCGATTGGAGAGCCTAATGTTGGTATCGAGGCCGTATCAAACGGGTTTGAGAATCCAGGTGTTCCCGTTGTCGACATTGGCGGCGCTGAGCAAAAAGAAGTTCCACTAATGTTCTGAGTGGCCCATACAAGGCATCCCCTCAATCGACTTGCAAGTGTGCGTTGGTCGCTATCAGGAGTTTCGAGATTTGCAGCCAAGCATGAGTCACACATGCCGATTGCGTTCATTCGAACAATAGGCTCAAGGTCTCCCAGGATGTTTGGTTTACCGAGAACACTGGCACACGAATTCTTTCTTGCGGAAGATATTTCAACGGCCCGTTCCGTTCTCAAGGGAACTTGGCAAGAGACTGTATTCGCCAGTCGCACAATAATTGTTTCGCTACCAGTGTTTTGAGGTACCTCACAGTGCATAGACGTGGGTGAGTATATACCTGGAACAACTCCTTTTTCACAGGATAAACCTGCTACACCGCCAACCGAGCTGACTGTATAGTTAGATGGTACCTCTTGCACAGCAGGCGTATAGCGCAGATTGATCACCATATTCCGGCTAGATTGAACGGCATTGCACTGCAGACTTTGAATCGCCGGAGTGCCTATTTTTTCAAGCTCGACCTTTTTTGCGAGGCATTGCTCGTACTGCCCTGCCAGTGTTTTTCCACAATCAGCGCTGAAAACCTCGCTATATGTCTTAACGAAGCTAGAGGATTCCAATTTCTTTATCTCTTCGCGACATATCTCGGTCGAATATTGAGCGGAGTTCCCATAACCAAATCCCACCGGACCAACTTCCGGAATAGGAATACTGAAATTAAAATTTGTCCCACTTGTGCTGCCATATTTCATGCAATTGAATGCCCTACTGTAAGTATTTAGAGCTGATGCATTCACGCTTGTATTTGTCAGTTTACAGCTAGACAGTTGCTCAGCCATACACTGCAGTCCACTTGTTTTTTCTTGGGCCTGAACCTCTCCAATTCGTATTAAAGAAAAAATAGCCACTGCGAAGATAACCAGCTTTCTCATACTTCCCTCTCCTTCTTGAATGGTGAGTGCGCAGTTCTAGGCGGCAGCATTGATTTGCCGAACCGCCTACTCAGCCCTCGCAGCATCTCAGAAATATCAGCTTCGTCAAGCGTAGCCTGTGCAGACACCTTTGCGTGTCGTAAAAATTTTGAGGGCGAGAACTCAGTCACCGACGGGTCGCCCGCAGCATCTCCAAGCGAATAACGGCCTCCACCCTTAAACAGAGGCGTTTTGCGTGCTTTTCGCCCCCCTTTACGCGGGGGCGGCTTCGGATAATCCTAAGCGGCATTGACCTCAGCCTCCGACAGCTGAACGGCTGCGCGTACAGCCCTCCCCTCGGAGATCAGTGCCTAGACCCGCGCACCCGCGCGCCTGCTTTTGGTTCAAGTGGGCATGGGCCGCGACAGCTCCTAAAGTCCAAGCCGAAAGCGAATTCACATGCACCAGCCCCTCCCACTCCAGGGAATCCGAGTTGTCGATCTCAGCCGGATTCTCTCTGGCCCGTACTGCGCGATGCTGCTGGCGGATCTGGGCGCTCAGGTGTTGAAGGTGGAGTCCCCGCAAAGCCCCGACCAGGCGCGCAAGTGGGGCCCTCCTTTTCACCGTGAGCAGGTGGCTCCGCACTTTCTCGCAGCCAATCGAGGCAAACGGCTGATGCATCTGGATTTGCAAGACCCGACGGATCTGGAGCACATCCGTGAGTTGATCGCCAAGGCCGACGTGGTGGTGGAAAACTTCAAAGTGGGATCGCTGAAGAGACTGGGGCTCTGCAAAGATCAGCTCATGCAGGAGCACAAAAAACTCATCTGGTGCTCGATCACCGGCTTTGGGGGCTCTGGCCCATTCGCGCACCGCCCTGGGTACGACGCCATTGCGCAGGCCGCTTCCGGGTGGATGAGCCTGACTGGCAACGCTGATTGCGGTCCGATGAAGGCAGCGCCGCCGATCCTGGACCAGTCCACCGGTCTTTTCGCTGCGCTGGGCATTGTGGCCAAGCTCCACCAGCGCCAGGCCACCGGCCAGGGCGGGCAAGTGGAAGCGAACCTGTTCTCCTCGGGGTTCGCGCTCCTTGGGCCTTTCGCTCAGTCCACATTGCTCACTGGGCGCAGCCCGACGCTTGTCGGGAATGCCAACCCGTTTATCAGCCCGTTCGGCCGTTTCCTTTGCGATCAGGGCACCTACCTGATGCTGACCATCGGGTCCGATCAGCAATTCACGACCCTCTGCAATTTGCTGGGAGTCGGAGAGCACGTTGCTCTCGACTTCGCCGAGCACCACGTGCGCCTAGATCGTGCTGGTGAGCTGAATGCCATCCTCCAGGTGGCGTTCTCACGCCTGGATGCGCAGGAGTGGGAGGCCATTTTGGGATCGCGAGGAATCGCCTGCTCCAGTGTCAATTCCGTCGTCCAGGCGTTGGCTCATCCACAAGTTGAACCACTGGGGCTGGTTCAGAAGGACCATCTGGGCCAGCACCAGATTGCCACCCCAATTTTTCTGAATGGCTCTCCTCTGTGTTCGCACTCGCCGGCACCAATGACGGACGAGGCGATGAGTTCAAAAGACGCTTTTAGTTGGTTTGGTGTTCAACCAGTTGCCAGCGCGGTGCATTTTTAGCCGCCAAGTATTCGTTTATCTTGCACAGAGTGTCGATAAAGTCTTCGCGATATAGCCAATTGAGCATTAGAGAGTCGTCGGCAACCTTTACGGTACTCATCAATGCTGACGGCACTTCTTCAAAGCGGTAACCCAGTTGCTTCATGGCTTCGATATTAGGGGTTCCTTTGGCCTGCGAGGAGCAGAAGAATTCCCAGCCATCCTGCAGTGCCTGTCCAACAAAACAGGCCCGGAGAATGTGATTAATACACATGCCTCGGGCTTTCTCAGCGGTAGCGAGGCGCATAACAGTAGCGCAGGGGAACTGAAGGCTGCGGCCTTCCAGGCTGGCGCCGACCGCTTTCTCCAGCGACTGCCGGTCCTGGGAGACTGCGATGGCCACTGTTCCGAGCAGCGTACCGGGTTGATCATGGGGCTCAGCCACAAGAACGACAGTTCCTTCGGGGTCGGATGCCATTTTCAGGCGGTCGTAGTCTTCAGCCGCGAACCATGTCGCACTTTTGTAAGCGCCAATGCGCAGCAGATCCACTGATTCGATATCTTCGTCTGTGGCAAGACGAATGATCAGTTCTGGATTTAGATTTGCAGGTTGCATCATTTATAATTTTCAGGTATCGGGGAGTGGATTGGATGGAAAAAATAGACTGGTTATTTCTCTCAGCCCATGCGACAGGGATTATCGCATTAGTCCTGAACGTTGCGGGGCTTATCGTCAAAAATGATTCTGCATTACGCAGAAACGCCTTTTGGGCGTCGTTATTTACCATCGCACATAACGCGTCGATTGGTTCTGCAACAGCTACAGCGTTGTGCTCAATAATCTTTCTGCGCAATTACATGGCCATTCGCCCAGATAAGCTGTCGTTGCGGAAAAAGGTGGTTCTGTGCAGCGCATTCATGGGCGCAACGTGGGTTGCGGCTGCGGTGACATGGAGCGGGCCGATTTCGGTAGTCCTTGCCGTGGGCAGCTCGTGTGTCACCTATGCCTTTTTCTTCCTCGCTGGGGTCCGACTCCGGCTGGTGATCGGCATGAACTGCCTGCTCTGGCTCTCCAATGCGATCATTTATGAGTCACCCTGGCAGTTCGCGACCGGGTGTTTGGCTGCTGGTGCTGCATTCGCAGGGGCATGGAGGATTCACAGACATCACGCGCAGACACAGTCGCCCTGAAATGCCGCGAAAAGTGCTTAAACGCAATCCGTGCAGAGGCCTCCTTACCCCGAACTGGTGAACCAATTCAACGGCTTACGTGCTTAAACGCAAACCGTGAGCGCTATGTGGGCTCCGCTGCGGCAGGAAAGCCCCGGCTGGTAGCCCCCTGCTTTCGCCTATCGGAAGCAGCGAAAATAGATCCAGGAGACCCCAATGCCCGCAAAAATCTACGACGCGGAAATGCAGTACCTGCTCATCGAGCAGGCCCGGAATGTGGGGCTCGACCCTAAGAAACGCGTCACGCCGTACGACAGCATTGCCGCCGAGGTTGATCCCGGGCTGACGCCTCTGCTGGTGTATTCCATCGTGGTCCCGGCTTTCCGATGCCAGATCCGCATGCTGGTCGATGCCGCCGCCCCCATCTCTGTGTCGGAATTCCTCAATCAGGCGTGGGGCATCAATCGCATGCTTGGAATGCCCCAACGGCTGGAGATGAAACCCTGGCTACTGGAGTCCGACCGGGGATTCGTCGGATGGGCCCAGGAAATCGACGTGCAGTGTGGTCCCGTGCAGCACACCAAAGCCATCGCCGCCTATTCATCCTCCATCCTGGATGTGGCATTTGCCGCGCTGGACGGACGAGGCCGGGGCGAATCCCTTCCCCAGCCTCTCAGCGATGCCAACGATGCTCTCGCTGCCTTTGACAACCGGGCGATTGAGGTCATGGTGAAAGGGATGCGGCCAGGAATGAAACAGGCCGATCTGAGCATGTTCTCGCACTGGCTCCACCGAGGCCAGGGCTACCTGCATGAGCATCACACCGTAGAAGCTGACTGGGACTCGACTGCCTTGGTTTTGAAGATCAGTCCGCAGAAACAAAGAGCCTTTGCTGAGCCCGTCTGGCTTGACCACGAAGCCCCGGCCCTCGAAGCGATCATCGCAATGTGGCCATCCGGTTCCAAGGTCTTCTGCGAAGAGGTCGGTGTCACACCTGCAGACATGAAGGCATGGCTAGCCCTGGAGGCCCCCATTGGAGAAGAGGAGTACCAGACCCTCGTCGGCATGCTGCCAGTCCGGGATGAAGAGGGTCCGGAGGTGTTTTTCGATGCCGACGGCGGGTGCCTGCTGGTCGCTGGGACCGTAGGTCACGCCACGACCGCCTACAACGCCCTGACAGGCAACGGTGAGGTGGGCTTCTGTTTTGAGGCAGTGAGCCCCACCACGGACTTTCAGGGGTTTCGCGTACTGCTCTTCCTGCCGGAGTCGGGTGACCTCACCATCATGCTGTTCAAGAAGGGCGGTAAAGCTGAGCCTGCTCTCAGCCGGAGCGAGCTGGTCAATTTCCAGGGACCGATAGCCGTACCAGCCGATATGGCCACTGCGCTCGATGTGCTGGTCCGTGACCGAGCCACTGTTGCCGACCCCGGCCACGCGGGTTGCGCCTTCTGGGACGAATTTGACGAGTGGCTCACCACTGTCGAAATGGTGGAAACCGGCGCCGAGGAGGATTGCGAGAGCGCACTTCATGTCGCCTCCGACTTGATCGCCCAACACTGGATGATGACTTCGAACGCGGGGTCGATGATCGAAGCGGCCTTGGCGATGGGACCGCCTAAAGAAGCCATTCAAGAAATCGTTCGCATTGCTTTTGCCGAGGGCTTTCGCTCAGGCACAAAGTGGAGATGACAGTGGCTCACACAACCCAACATTACGACGTCTTCAGGCCGCGCACAGCGCCAGCCAGCATCCTCTACGACGCATTCCAGGCAGAAGCGCTGCACCGCAAAAACCGTGAGCTAGATGAGTGGATCAAGCTGGAGCTGCAGGCGGTTTTCGCAGCTGCTGCCCAGTACGCCCAAGAGCATGGACTGACCGCACCGACGTTTGAAGACGTTGAAGCTGCCGAGCGCATGGCGCGGGGCTCTGCCGATTACGGTTCCAAGTGGGCGATCATGGTTGCGCAGAAGATGAAGGTCTGCCGCGTTGATACGGCTGGACAGCGCACGCCGTGATCCGCCAACAGATCACTGATGAACGTTTTGCGATCAAACTTGATTGCGACAAGCTCATCAATGAGCCAGGCCAGGCTGCTAGACCTCGCCAGCGCTTGGGACCTTAAAGGGAAGTACGTTCTCCGGCAGGATTCGGACCCATTCGTGCTTGAATAGGTCACGGCGGCACGTCCTCTGATAGACCTCGCCGAACTGTTCGTTCGCGAACTCTCGCAACATCCAACCGCGTTGGTCACCCGAGTGCTTTAGGTTGAAGAATGCCTCGATCCCTACCTGGCCAATCGTCGGGCTCACTTCTTCAAACTCAGCGCAGGAAGTGACGGTGTAAGGCATGCTGTCCAGCCAGCTTAGATCAAGATTCGCCTCCTCCATTTTCACCCTCACTCCTTCGGCCAGGAGACCCGCGGCAGGTCCAAATAGGTACCAATCCTCAAGAGTCACAACGAGCGGATAGATAGCTAACCCATTGGGCGCCCAGTGAGTGTGTCCTTCGAGGGCGTCAGCGATGTTTTTGTAGAGCTGGATCACTGCCTTCGCCAGGAATTCGACCTGCTGACCGATGATCAATGGGTCTATGGATGACTTCGCGCCGACAGTCATGCGTTTCGCTTTGCATTCGACGAATAAGCTTCCCGTTTCGTCGGCCAATATCCAGTCCACACCGTCTTTCCTGTCACGCCCCACGTGGTAGACACGCTCCTCGCTGATGGTGAACTTAGGGCTTGAGAATGTTGCCGACAGCACGTCTCCAAAGTAGGCCTGGAATGATGCTCCAAAAGGGTTGTTGAAACCCTCTGCCCGTGCAATGTCGTAGAAGAGGCCTTGGCTGGCGCGCCGGATGACGAAGTGAGGAATTGGACAGTGCATTCGTTCCGGTCTCATCGGGTCCAAACTCACGAGTGGTCGAGCTTCGAGCGGGTTCCACGTGTAAGCCCAAGTTTCGTCGTGCCTAGCGGCAGCAACGATTTGTTCTCTGAGGTCAGCCAGCGGCTGCGATAGCTTTTCAAGAATCGTGTCGCTTCGCTCAAGTTCGATATCGAAGGCGCGGTAATCCTGGCGAATGGACATGGCTGGCTCTTTGTTCAAAAGGCCAGCAGCCGCGAAGCCGACAAAAAACCATTCCCGCGTGCTGACACCCGTCTCGCGCACTACCAACCGCTCAACATCGGGTGCTGAAAACACTTTGAAGTGCCTCATGAGCGAATTGAACAAGCGTTGTCGTTGCCAGGGAAACTGTTGATGCCCTATGGGGTTTAGGCTGTTGAACGAGCTCTCCGGCGTCATGTTCGCGATAGCCATCTCGTTGCCTACCCGGCGCAGCGTGTTGATTGCATTTGCCATGCCATTCCACGGACGCATCCGGAGTTTTCCGTTAGGCGCCGCGTGCAGGACGATTTCACGCGCGAGGATGGAGATTTCCCACTTGAAGACGAGCGACTTCAGACTCCGAAACCCCTCGTCAGTCCATACCGACTCTTTGTTCGTTGGATGGTCCACTGCTTGGAAATACCACCATAAGTCTTCGAGTGAGCCACGCAGGTTGTACTGGCGCAGCAGATTCCGAAGTGGTTTGTACTGAGGGTAGCTATTCAAGGGTCATTCTCTTGATGTTGGTGCTGTCCTGCGCTTCACCGAGGCCTGGCCTAAACCAACTTTGCCCACCGCTTGATCCGCGCGATCAAGCGCTCCAGCTCCTCCGGCTCCAATGGCATACCGGGCGCCAATTCCAGTGCCGCCTCCAGTGAAACATACCCGTTGCGCAAGAGCGCCAAGCAGTAGTCTTGGTCCTTGTCTCTTGCTGCAGCTGCCTTTGACATGAACAAATCGGTGACGTCCAGGCACCAGCCTATTCGGCTATCCGTGTTTCCGTTCTGCACTCTCCACAACCTCGTTTCCCAACCGTCTGGAAGGAAGGCGGTTTCGGGTCCGACCCCTTGGGCGTAGAAACCGTAGGTGTGGTGGAAGTCCGAACCTTCCCCGATGCCACCGTCTATCTTGTCGGCCAGCTCAGGGGCGTACCGGGGATATATGTCCGCCTCAGCCGACATTTTGAATTCCGGCTCCGGGTAAGGAATCTGACCAAGGATGGACTGACTGCCGATGATCACGAATTCATACTCGTTGGTGATCGCCCCACTGGCGCGGATCAGGTGCTCAAGCTCGTCACGGTTCATGAGACGACCTTTCCCCACCTACCACCACCCCCTTCTTGAGGCTGGCTATGTCGCTCAAGATGCTCTCGCGCACTTCTTTGGGCAGCACCGTAGGGAGCGGAGACGCCTGGCGCAACTCTTGCGCATGCCGAGATCGACCCAGCACCTTGCTCCACTGTTTGTCGCCGAGAATCTTCGACCACTCCTCAAAAAGGGCGTGCGATTGCTTATTGCCACCTCTGAGCCAACGAACAATCGTTTCTTTGGCTTCATCGAGGAGTTCTGGGTTCTCGCGAACCAGCTCCACGGCTCGCTCGTGAAGCACCAAGCTTTGTAGATCCTGAGCCTGGTGTCTCCTATTGTCCGTACTGACTGTGATCTGCACCTGGGGGATTGGCTTGAAAGAGCGTGCGGCTGCAGAATCGGCCGGGGCGGCATGAACCATGTCTCCGGCCAGAAAAGCCAGGTCTGCAGCCACTCCAAGCACCCCCATGACGCGCAGGTACGTGCCGATGGACGGGCCCGGATCGCCAGCCTCGACCGCATAGAGCGTCGTTCTGGAAATGCCTGCGCTATTGGCCATCTCGACGGCCGTCATCTTGCGAGCCTTCCTCAACCGACGAAGGCGATCACCCAGCTGAAGCAGCAGCTGTCGATGCAGGACAGGAGAGTCGGCAGGATCAGTTTTCATCTGTTCAGAATACTAGGCGAAACGCCTTGTTTTGTCCAATTTAATGAACAGATGAAAGGCCCCATCCGCGGCCAGAACCGTTTTGCTCGTTGGACCGTTCACTGCAATGGCCACGTCCAAAGAACGAGCCCAATTGCTTTGCCAGCGCCCAGTCCCAATGGAAGTGATCCTACAAACTCATCAATGTGGTTTGTCTAGGATCGAATTTTCATAATGCAGGAGACCTCATGTCCGACAACAAGCAAAGCACGTCTCAAGACCGCAAGCTCATCAGCCTTGAGCAAGAGTACGAGTTGCGCGACTGGACCAAGTCGTTGGGTTGCTCTGAAGATGAGCTGCGAGCTGCAGTGAAGGCCGTGGGCAACTCGGCAGAAGCCGTGCGCCAGCACCTGTCAGGCCAGAAGAGGGGCTAACCATGCCCCGCCGTGCGGACAAAGGGACCCCTGAGGCTCCCCTGAGCCCCCTCCCCTTCGCACTGGCACCCCAGCTTGCGACCCTTGCGGATGGCCTGCCTCCTGACCCTGCAGCCTGGGGCTGGGAGTTGAAGTGGGATGGGTTTAGGCTCCTTGCGCGAATTGAGATCGGCACAGTTCGCCTCTTCACTCGGAACGGTCACGACTGGACCGCCAAGATGCCAGAGCTGGCTGCAGCAATTAGCAAACTGCCCGTCAAGAGCGCCTGGATCGACGGCGAGGTGATCGTCATGGACCACAACGGCGTTCCCGACTTTGGGGCTTTGCAAAACTCGTTCGACAACCGCAGATCCAAGGATCTCTTGTACTTTGCGTTTGACCTTCCCTATTGTGACGGTCGGGATCTGCGCGACCTGACCAATGAGCAGCGGCGCGAGCAATTGGAGGCAATCATCTCTAGCGCTGCTGAGGAACGGGTCCGCTTTAGCGAAGCATTCGAGCATCCCCCGGCACACCTGGTGGCTAGCGCCTGCAAATTGGGCTTTGAAGGCGTGATTGGAAAACGACGCAACGGCCGTTATGTCTCAACCCGCAGCACCGACTGGATCAAGCTCAAGTGCAGCAACAGGCAGGAGTTCGTGATCGGGGGCTTCACTGACCCAAAAGGGTCACGCAACGGCGTCGGCTCACTCATCCTTGGCGTCCACACAGGCAATGCGGGCCTCAAGTACGCCGGCAGCGTGGGCTCGGGCTTCAGTGCCCGTGTCCTCGCGGATCTGTACGACAAGCTGGGCGCCATCCAGACCGCAGACTGCCCCTTCTCCAATCCCAGTGCCATCACCAAGAACGTCCACTGGGTAGAGCCCAAGTTGCTCGCCGAGGTCTCCTTTGCAGAGTGGACCAAGGAAGGGAAGGTTCGGCATGCCGTCTTCCGCGGCGTCCGATCCGACAAGCGGCCAGAGCACATCGTGCGCGAGGTGCCCAAGCGCATGCGAGCTGGGAAGCCCCCGAGCGAAAGCCCCAGCGGGCCCCCCGGCGCCGGCTTGCGGGTGTCCAACCCTGAGCGCGTCATCGACAAGAGCACGGGGATCACCAAAATGGAGCTGGTTCGCTACTACGCGACCGTCGCGCCGCTGATGCTGGAGCACCTAGCTGGACGGCCGGTTTCCCTCGTGCGGGCGCCGGAGGGCGTCGGGGGCGAGATGTTTTTTCAGAAGCACCTGGACAAGGGCTCCATCGCCGGCATCAGTGAAATGCCTCCTTCCCTCAACCCCGGCCATCAGCCCCTGCTGGAGGTGGTGCAGCTGGAGGGGCTCGCAGCCGCTGCCCAGATGAACGCCATCGAGTTCCACACCTGGAACGCGCGCAAGGATCTGATCGGAAAGCCCGACCGGATGACATTCGACCTTGACCCCGGCGAAAACGTGCCTTGGGAGCATATGCAAGAGGGGGCGCGGCTTGTACGAACCATCCTGAGCGAGCTCGATCTGCCCTGCTTCCTCAAGACCAGCGGCGGCAAGGGGCTCCATGTGGTGGTCCCTATCAAGCGGCTGCATGACTGGGACACCGTCAAAGACTTCTCGCGCCACCTGGTGGCGCACCTCGCCCGCACCATCCCCCAGCGGTTCGTCGTCAAGTCGGGGCCTAGCAACCGCGTGGGCAAGATCTTCGTCGACTACCTGCGCAATGGCTTCGGAGCCACCACTGCAAGCGCCTGGACGGCCCGCGCGCGCCCCGGCATGGGTATCTCGGTACCTGTGGGTTGGGATGAGCTTTCGGGGCTCACCAGCGGGGCTCATTGGACCGTGCGTAGCTTCGATCAGAGGCTGCGAGTGGGCAACTCTCGCTGGGAGGGCTACGACAAGGCGGCGACGAGCCTTGCTGGCGCTATGAAAACCATGGGGTTCAAGCCCCCGAGCAAGCGGAGCCCCACGAAGTGAACATCCTCGTTGGTACCGCCTCCTGGACAGACAAGTCGCTCATCGCTTCAGGAAAGTTCTATCCCCCTAAAGCCAAGACGGCCGAGGCCCGCCTTCGGTACTACGCGAGCCTGTTCCCCATGGTGGAGGTGGATTCGTCCTACTACGCCATGCCCAGCGCTTCCACTGCGCAGCTCTGGGCCGAGCGCACTCCGGATGACTTTGTTTTCAACGTGAAGTCCTTCCGGCTCTTCACCGGGCACGCGACAGAGCCCAAGGTGCTGCACACCGACATTCGCAAGGCCCTGCCTGAGCCCCTGGCGTCCAAGAAGAACCTCTACTACAAGGACCTTCCCCTCCCGGTGCTCGATGAACTATGGCGGAGGTTCAAAGAGTGCTTGGAGCCTCTTGCGGCGGCGGGAAAGCTCGGGGCTGTGCATTTTCAGTTCGCCCCATGGGTCATCAACAACAGGGATGGCCATGCCCACGTGCGCGAGTGCGTTGAGCGCATGGGCGACCAGCTGCTCGCGGTCGAGTTTCGCAACAAGACCTGGCTGGACGAGGCGCACCGCGCGGACACGCTGGAGTTCGAACGAGAGCTGGGGGTTGCACACGTCATCGTTGACAGCCCCACGCACACCTACAACAGCGTCGAGCCGGTGTGGGATATCAGCAGTACCCGGCTGGCGTTGCTGCGCTTGCACGGGCGCAATGAGGAGACCTGGAACATCAAGGGTGAAGCGGCCTCGGACAGGTTCAACTACGACTACACCGACGACGAGTTGCGCGAGCTGGTGCCGCAGATCCGGAGCATTGCCGCTCGGGTAGACGCCATGCACATAGTCTTCAATGTGAATAAGGAGGACCAGGGACAGCGGAACGCCCTGACCCTGATGCGCCTTCTGGCTGAGAGTTAGCCCCTAGGCGCCTGCCTTTGACGTTTTCTGGCGGATCTTCATAACTGCCAAAAGGCCAAGCAGACCGACACCGGTTGAGATAGGGATGGTCAGGAAACCAGCGAACAAAATTGCCCAGAAGGTCCTCTCTACACCCATCTCTTTCACGAGGTAATACGACGCAGCGTAGGTGGCCCCAAAAAATAACAGCATGCCAAATTTCATCAGCGCGTCCGCGCTCGTTTGGTCAGCACTTTTCTCTGAGGTCGAAGCGGGCGAGGATGCGGGGGCATGCTTGCTCTGCTCGCCCGCCAAAAACAATTTTTCGTCTGCGCTCAGCTTCCCAACTTTCAAGGTTCGGGATGCGACGGTATGAATGAAGTCAGAAGCACCTGGGACCTCGGGGTCGAGAGATAGCGCGAGCTTGCAAAGTTGAACGGCCTCAACGCACCGAGTTGCGTGCTCATACGGGGTATCCGGCACAGCGATGAACTCCATCGTGTGCTTCAAAGACGTTTGGTAGTAGGCGTTTGCAATAGCTACCGCTCCCACAGCGCAATCCATGCTTGCGACTTTCTTCATCGCATCGTTTTCAGCAAGCCTGACTGCTGTCCGGTAGCACTCCATCGTCTCGGGAATACGCGAGTGGGCCAGGGTTGAGAGGTATCCAGCACTGGTCCCTTTACCTACCCAAGCCAAAACATTCTTGCTGTCGATCTCAAGGACACTGGTGAAGTACCCAAACGCCTCTTGATGGTTTCCAGCGGTCGCTGCAGCGTTGGCAAGCTCGATTAAGTGTGCAGACCTGTTGGCGTCAGATTTCTCCACCTCGCGAACGAAAACGTCAGTACCGCAGTATTCGCATTGGGCGGACACTTGCCCGGAAGGCACCTGCAGTTTCCCTGAACACTGTGGACAAATCGCTGGAATGAACTGCATGCCTGGTGCCTGTTACTTGTTGTGACAGTCGATTTATACAGCACATGAATAGGGTTTTACTCGCGCAAGACATACCAGCGCACGTAGCCCGCGGGCGGCTGGGGAGCTTCGGGTAGATCTCCAGCAGCGACTACGCGAGCGTTTTCCCGCTGGATCTTGGCGATGGCCTTCGAGGGGCTGATCGCGTCCCACGAATTGCAGGACCAGCCACACTGATCCCCCGCTATCGCCTTCGGGCCCCGTACCAACTCGTCGACCTCATCATGGCCTCCCAACCCTTTCCGCCGGCCCCCGTTCGAGTTTTCCGGCTGCGGCGCTAGGTCAAACCAGTGCCCGTAGACGGGGGTGTTGTCCCGGTCGCCATGCGGTCGCAGTGTGATTTCGTGGACATGAACCGGTTCGTAATCCTCTGGCAGGGCAATGGACAAGACGGCGTCAACATCCAGCCGACCGTTGGGATCGCTCACGCCTGGAGCCATCCACAAGGCCGAATTGGGAAAGCGCGTGCGCCAGCTTGAAAACCAGTCTCCCAGCAGCGGGCTGATGGACTCACCTGCGAGCTTTTCGATGCTGACGCCCATGTCGTCGTGCACGAAAACCGTGTCATGGTCGAGGTAGTCAGCGGCAGGTACTGCGCAGAGCCGCCACGCGTGGTGATCAGAGTTCCCGGCGAAGATCGCCCGTCCCCTTCCCTTGTCCAGGTAGGGCTTCACGAAGAGACTTTTGAAGTGCTCGACTACTTTGGCGTCCGGGGCCAGTCGGGACATGATCACCTGGGGCTGGGCAGATCCAACACACAGGTACCAAGCCTCTCCGTCCTGCAGCATGGCGCCAACCGGGATGGCAAGGTGCATCTCTCGCACGTAGCCTGTGTCTTTCAAGCTATCGCGAGAGCGCTGCCATTGGGACACCGCGTGTTCAAAGGTCGCCTCATCCATGGGCGCCGTGAAAGGAGCGAGCTGCTCGCGCCAACGCTCCACCACCGCGAAGATGGCACCCTTACGGCCGACGCTGGCAAACCGACTGCGCCGCGCCGTCCACCCATGCGGATCGGGCCACTGCGCGAGGACTGTGACAGAGGCGTCGAGCTTGGGCAGTACCTCCCAGCGACGTCGCAGCTCGGTAAAGCCTTTTGTGCCACGCTCCAAGCTGATTCTGTGCACCCACGCATGGGGTTCCAGTCGGTTGTCGCATTCTTCCACCTTGGGCGCCGCGTAGAGCATGTACCTCGCGCCGCCAGAGAGAACCAGTCTCAGGGGCTCATAGCCCAAGCTGCGTGCCAAGGCCTCGGCTTCGGCCTTGCGAGCATCCTCGTTGCCGTCGCCCGCAATCAGGAACATCTGGTCCAGCAGCGATTTCCAGGCCTTGGCCTCGCTGGGGATGGAACCGTCGAAACGCGGGAGCGCTTGGCCCCGGTTCGCTGCCCGCCAGGCGATCACCGCGCGGTCCACCAGCTTGGGGCGCTCCGATACCTCTCCGACGCCACCGTCAAGCAGGGCCTGCAGCAATTGGGAACGCGCCCCGGACTCGGCCGCTCGGTCGCTCTCAATGAGCTTCAACGCCCGCTTGAAGAACCGGATGTACTCCAGATGCCTCGCCCGTGTTCCCCGGTGCTGGATGTACCAGCGCAACTCATCCGGGTCGACCGCATCCAGTACCAGGTAGGGCACCTCGTCGCCAGCCCAGTCAGAGCGCGCCAGCTTGAGCAGTGACACCTTGCAGTTGAACTGACGGTCGCTGCGATACGAGTCCTTCTGCACCCGTGCGTCGACGCACAGTTGGTCGGCCTCGCGGTAGACAACAGCGCATTCGACCCGCGCGAGGGGCCTGGCTCGGAACTCAATGCCATCTCGGCTCCTGCCACTGAAAGACTTGCAAGCCCCTGGTGCTGTCTGAGGGGTCATCAGGCTGTACCAGTTGCACAGAACCCGCGAGCCAGAACGCAGGTAGCCGTTCATGCTGGTGAGCCATTCTTCGAATCCGGGACGCTTGGGCCCGCCCGCGATCATGTTGCTGGCATCGTCGTCATGCAGGAAACGGCAGTGCCGCTCCTGAAACCCCAGGGACACGAAGTCTAGCGATGCAGGGCCGTCGTAGAAGTCACCGAACAATTTCAGTCGATGATCCAGCCCGCAGGCCAGGAGCAGGAAGCGCTTGAAGTGCAGGGCGAAGAGCTCATGCTTGCGCAGGCGGTCTGTATAGGCCACGTCCTCGAACTTGATGCGGGTGCCGTCGAGCCCCCGAAAAATGCCCTCCTGATCGTTCTGGGTGGGGAACAACCTGGCTGCGCCCAAATGCGACTCAACCGGCGAAAACACCCTGTGGATGTTCATCCCGTCGCGCACAAGCAGGAACACCTCTTTGTTCTGGGCGTTGCGGGCCATGTTAGAAAACGCGTCACCGTAGTCGATGTAGCGCCGCGTGGTTGCCATCACCAGTACGCAGCGCTCGGTCGGGAAGATCTGCTCCACCAGGCCGTCATGTTCGCGCAGCGCATCGAAAAGCTGATCTACATTCGAGTGGTCGAAGCGCTCGTCGACGTCCGCCCAGACGGCAAGCTCCTCGTCGGCGAGCAACTTGCGCTGCACGAAGGTCAGGGGCACATCACGGTGAGCCCCCTTGCCTTCTCGCACAGTCAGAACATCCACGTCCTTGCCCAGGTACAAGTCCAGTGACTCTATCCCCCTGAGGAGATCGGAGACGAAGGCGCGCACATCCTCTGTCTGCGCAAGAGCAGCAGCCGCCTGTTCAGCGTAGAAGGGGGTTAGCTGCTGGATGACGCTGGCAATTTCCTTCGTCTTGCCCTCGATCCACTTCGCTCGTACAGAGGCAATTTGATGCTGGTGGTTCGCTGCAGCACGCAGTGCCGCCATCCGCTCGGGCGACAGCCCCCCCGCGATGGCCTCTGCAACCGTCCCGGTGGCCATACCCACCACCTCGGCCGCGTTGACTGGGGGTGCAAGGGTCGCCAGCACCTTCGGGGGCTCCTGCGCGCTTCCGGGGGTGTCAGAGGGGGTTGCTTTCTTGTCCTGAGCCGCCTTCGCGGTTTTCGCCGCCTCATCTTCCTGCACCAGAGCGGCGATCAGGACGGGGTTACTCTGGCCCTGCACCAACTCGCCTTGAAGGTCGGCGATACGGGACTGCACCGCCTGCACCTCAGCGTGGCGGATCTTCTCGTGATCCGGCTCGAATTCGAACCGGCTCAGGAAGTCGTTCAGCAAAAACCGGTGTTCGTCGTAGCGGAACCATGTGCGCTGTGTTCCCCCCTCCTCCTTCGGGACCTCCAGATAGACGTCCTGGCCGATCTTGAGCGGGTGAGGTCGCAGAACTACCGTGTGGGGCTTGTCATCCGCCAGCCGTATCGACTGGATCAACAGCACCATCCCTGCGTCAATGCCCTCTTCGGGCACGTTGTCCAGGGCACGCCAATACTGGCCCGCCTGAAGCGTCTGGAATCGCGCCAGCGAGTGAACCTCGGCTTCGGAATGCGCCAGGGGATGTTGGGTCATGGCTCAGGTATCCGCTTTCATGGTGATGGCACGGAACATGGCGCAGCGGCGGAATGTGGCCACATCAAGGGGATCGCCATGGGCCTTCGAGACGCGCAAGGCCAGCCTCAGCAGCATCTTGATGTCGCGCGGAGCTATGCCTGGGAAAAGATCCACCAGCTGGGCGATAAGGTCGGGGGTCAATTCAGCGTTGAACTGGGTTGCCATCACCCGCCAGATTGCCGCTGCGTCTTCCGCGCCTGGAACGGTGTAGTCGATGATGGCAGCGCAACGGGAAATGATGGCGTCGTCAATGTCGTTCGCCCGGTTGCTGGTCATGAACATCAGCGCCTTCGTGTACTCCAACACCCGCAGGAACACAGCCACGATGGCGTTCTGCTCGATGCTGTCGCCGCGCTTGACTACGAACACATCCGCCTCATCCAGCAGCAACACGCAATCCCAGCGCGTTGCGCGGTCGAAGACCGTCTTCAGGTTTTTTTCGATCTCCTCAGCGGTGGTGCCCAGTGTGCCGGCGTGGATCGCGTACAGGGGCCGCTTGATCAGCTCGGCATACACCTCGGCCGTCAGCGTCTTACCTACCCCTGCCACGCCCTTGCACAGGATCACGTTGGTGGCGCTCTTGGCCTCAATGAAGTCGTTCACGAAAGCATCGAGGTCCGTGGTGAGCACGTCCAGAAGATCGCGGTGGGTGTCTGGAAGCACTAGCTTGTGGCGCAGCGTTTCGTCATAGACATAGGGACCCATGTTGTCCGCGTGAACCCAGTAGTAACTGTGGCCACTCAGGTCAAAGACCCTCACCACTGGATGCTCGGGCACTTGACCCACGCCATCGTCCGAATCAAATAACGTGGAGTCGGTATGGCGCACCACTGCGCCATAGTCCTTGGACTCCAGATCGTGGACCACGCGGCGCCCCGTCATGTCATCGCCGTCATTTCCTTGACGTGCCTCACAGTGGAAGGCTTTTCCTGTGATGCGGAATTGCTCCGCAAAGGCGCTTTGAATGCATTCATTGTGTCGCTTGAGGCTCGACTGATGCGCAGCCTTCAGCGCGTGCGTTTCTTTGTAGATGCCCTCTTCCGCCAGAATGTCCGCGACACGGCGCTTGGCAACTATTTGGGGATGGAACGCGTGCCGGCGCGTGAACACGCCGAAAGTGGCTTTGTAATTGCCGTCTCGACTGAAACCGTAGCTGGCGGTTTCAATCGTCACGGTGGGGGTTCCGTTGCGCCGATAGTCTTGCCCGCTTTCGAAAGTGACATTTGTGACGAGCTGGGGGTAAAGCTTCTCATCGGGCCCAGAGACATAGATCCATCCGTCGATGAGATCGCTCTTGAGAAAGGCCAACAGCACCGCCTGGAAAGCCTTGAAATTCGGTACCGGCTTGTCGAACTTGCCTGCCCTGGCCAACAGGATTGACTCCAAGGCGCGAGCGGTCTTGTTGTCTTGCACCGCTTGCGCTGCAGCGATCAGGTCACTCATGCCCTCACCGATCAACTTCTCTGTGTTGATCACTATGTCGCGCTGGACTCTCTGGGCATCTTGGCGATTGGCTTGAAACACACTGGATTTCGTGGCGGCGATGAGTTCTGGGCTGACGGTCAGGGACATGGGTTTTCCAATGAGTGTTCGCGCGCGTTCGATTAGGACTGGGTCAGGGCGGGGCTTGTGGTCACGGGAACACTTCGCATCACCTGCTTGCTGACCCGGTACTGTTTTCCGCGCTTCGTCGTGAGGATGTGGGTGTAGCTGTAACCCCCGCTGTAGAAACTGCTGGCCAGAACAGCTACTGAGCCCCCGGCGCGAAGGGCGCGCATCACCTGGTCGAGACCGGCAGATTTCAGTTGATGGGGAGCGGCAATTACCGGCTCGTCATGGGCGGGTTTGTCAGTGGGTGCACACCTGGGGCAGTCTTCCGAGAGCAGCCCTTTTAGATCTTGCGACGGGCTAGCGCAAATGTCATCGTGATGGGAAAGGTACATGATATTGAATTGCTTTGAGTGCAATTATCAATTGCACTCAATTGCAAAGCAATAGCAATTCATATTTGTCAGAAATTATTCGTCAAGGCCTCGCGAAGAATGCTGGGGCCAGCTGGCTACGCGGTGGTGACCAATGCTTACAGCGCGAGTTGGTGCTGCTGGAATACTCTTTGAAAATCCTCTGACGCACATTGCCATGCTTCATCGAAAACTTCTTCTGACAGTCGCTCTGTTCGCTGGCTGCGCGAGCAATCCAGGGAGCGTCAACGTCCAGGTCCTGCCGACTGAGTACGTCGTCGGTAGCGTCCGCTCGGAGCTTGCTACGCCGGGCGTGGACGAGGTGGTCCGGCTTAAACCGAAAGTCGTTCACTTCTCGATTTGTATGTCGATGCCGCCAGCCAAGGTGATTCAGTTCCAAACTGAACTTAGGGCGCGGCTCGATGCAAGGATGACGGCGGGTTACTACGAGAAGTGCCCAGAGAAGTCCGTCGCGAGCACTCCCCCGGCCGTTCAGAAGTTCATCTTTCGCCCCGATGGCATGCTCACGCCGCTGCCGCCATCAGACTCCGTGTGGCATTAGCGGCGCGTCTGCATGGCGCTTGTGCCAGAGAGTCGCTTAAAGCTCTATCGCTACCGGAATAACAGCCAAAGGAGCAGCATGATGCCAGCCACCAATATGAGTGAGCCCTGCCGCTCGGTGCTCCGTCGCCTTCCATGTCTGCGATGCCGAACTGGTGCCATCAAAGTTCCTTCCCGTGTTCAAAGCGCTGATACCCAAAGGTTTTACAACGTCAAAATCCGATTTCGTGGCACCGCGCATCATGTTGCTTGATCCCAGTTTCCCAGCAACAGCGACTTCAAACGGCGTTCAAGATCCCGCTCGTCATCTGGAGCAAAGGAACGATGGCAACGCCGAATAGAACCACCCCTGCCAGGGAAAGAAACAGTGCGGCCAAGACCTGGGTAACGGGTACGAACACCGCTATCCGCTGACGATACAAGTTCCGGTACTGGAAGGCCAGCTCTCCGATGGTCGTGGCAATCTGCGTACGGTCTTGTGCAGTGGCGAGGGCGGCTTTGTCAGTGGGATGGAGCGTAGTCATCACGTACGGCCAGGGGCTTGCGCTACCCCCTACGATGGTCTTCCTGGCCCGTTCGAGGTCATCCCGAAGCTCCCCCCTTGGTGAGTTGTCACGGGAGAGGCGCAGGCACTCTTCGAGCCTCAGGCCAGCCGTGAGAAGCACGCCAAGGCCGAAAAAGACAATGTAGTTCTGCTTGGCCAGAAGCAGGTCGCGGTAGAACGGGATTCTCAGGATCACCCGGTCGACAGCAGAGGGGATGATCGGTCGAAGAATCATCAGCGAGAAAAACGCTGCCAGGAAAAGGCCCACCAGCACACCGAGTGTCCAATTGAGTGTGCTGGAGAGAGTCGTGACCCACCCAATGTCCACCGAGCTCTTCCCCATCTTCATGAGGTCCGACTCCATGATCATCGGGCCGACGTACAAGGTGCTCCCGAACAGGGTTGCGACACCCGCCAAGAAGCCCATACCGGCGCTCCACAGGCCCCGGCCGGATTCCTTCTTGACGCTTTCGAGTTCCAGTTCGAACCGCGCCGCTTCGCGCAGCGCATGGGCAATATCCCCACCATGTGCACCAGTCCGCACCAATGCCTGCACAGCTTCTGGAAAGAAACGCACACCTGCGAGTTCCATTGCCTCTGGCAAAGATGATCCCGATTCGATGTGCTGGCGAAGGATGGCCGAGACTTCGCGTACGTTCCCACTGAAAGAGCTGTGAATGATCTGCAGCGCCTCGGACATGCTCACGCGAGAAGCAACCATGCTGCTCAGCCGCTGGAAGAACACGGTGCGATCACTGATCGACATCCCACCGCCAAAGACCAGCCGAGGAACCAATTTGATCCTTATCACCCTGCCCTTGCGTGCGGCCTCGTACTTTGCCGCCTCCAGATCTCGCGCGGCCACCAGGATGGACTCAATGCCCTTCGAGGACTTGATCGTTGCCTTGTAGGAGCGCATTCTGTTCACCCGTGGTGGTTGGCGATGACCCAGTAGGTGACGTATGCCCCCTCGCTGTTGGACACTGCGTTGCACGAGGTACCCACGAACATCGCCTGGGCCGGAAATCCTGCTTTGGCGCTCTTGACGCCGCTGGCAACCGCGTTTTCAACCGCGATCTGCGGGTACAAGCAGATCGCGACGGCCGGCAATCCCGCGTACTGCGAGCTTTGAACGGACCAGGCCATGCCTTGTGGTGCCGGTGGCAGAAAGGCAAACGTGGGCTGCAGCGTCGGGATCAGGTCGGTGCCCGGTGCTGGCAAGGCAACGTTTCCGTTCCCATCGGAGACGCTCTTGATGTAGCGAATGGCACCGTCAGAGAGGCGGTGAAGCCCATCCTGCGCCTTCGATCTCGCTTTGTAGGCAATGAGAGCGTCGACAGGCAAGTAGCTCAAGGTCGCGGCAGTGAGTGCGGTGAACATGGCAATGGACATGAGCACCATCAGAATGCTGAACATAGGGATGTGGGGGCTGGGTTTGTGGGAAGGCGGAGCTTGCAGCAAAGTTGCGTGCCACCTCAGGCCTAGGGAACAGGGATCTCTATCGCGTCGTCTACTTCGGCACCAAACACGCGGCGGATCTCACGCATATCGGTCTCACCCGCCTGCAGTTTTGCCAGGGCATCGTCAACGATGGTGGGCCAGTTGCGCTCGCTGTTCAGGACTTTGGCGACCGCCTCTTCGTTGGGCAGATAGGTGGCTTCTGACACGATGGTTCGGCCGCGATAGCCGGTGTCTCTGCATTCACGACATCCTGCCCCTGCGCAGGGTTTGCAGATCGTCCGCACAAGCCTCTGGACCATGACGCCCCTCAAAAGGTGAAGCAGCTCATACGAGGCCACCCCGATATCCCGCAGCCGACCCACCGCGCCCAAAATCGAACCCGTGTGAAGCGTGGCGATCACCAGGTGGCCTGTTTCGGCGGCTTTGATGGCATTGCGGGCTGTCTCAATGTCGCGAACCTCGCCAACGATGATGACGTCTGGGTCGGCCCGCATGAACGTCTTCACCGCCTCGGAGAAATCGAGGTTCACGGTCTTGTTGATGTTGACCTGACCTGCATAGGCGATGCGGTACTCCACGGGGTCCTCTGCCGTGTAGATAGCCCGCTCCAGGAAGTTCATTTCGCGGGCTGTGGCATTCAATGTCGTGGTCTTGCCCGAGCCGGTGGGCCCACAGATGAGACAAAGCCCGTAGGGACGTGATACCGCTTTGCGCCAGTCGGCAACTCGCGTGATCCCGAGATCATCGAGGGACAGGTTCATCGAGTCCGGGTCCAACAAACGCACGACGATTCGCTCACCGTCGGTCGTTGGGACTGCAACTACGCGCAGGTACACGATTCGGCCGTTGTGTTCAACCGAGAAGCCCCCGTCCTGGGGCTTGCGGCGCTCAGCCATATCCATCCGAGCCAAGTCTTTGATGCGCGAGGCCAGGGCCGTGTACTCCTCCAGCGATCCCTCATGGTCAGGGCTCAAAACGCCATGACGCCGCAGCATGACGGTGTAGCTTGCTTGGCGAGGGATGATGTGAATGTCAGAGGCTTCCTTGTTCATCGCATTGCGAACGACAGCCTCCCAGGCGCCCCCCTTCCCCGAGGGAGAGCCGTTGCCAATCTCAGAAGCCTTGTCGAGATACTCGGCGAGTCGAGCTGGGTTACAAGGCGCGAAAATGATTTCACGTTCGCCCAAGACCTCTTGCAGCTTGGCGCGCACGACATTGGGTGAGCCGAGCGTTGCAACGTAGATCTGCTCGCCAATGTCAGCGGTGATCATCGTGCGAGTCGAGATCAGCAACTCAAAGGGCACTTCAGGCAGGTATACCGATTCCTCGTGCATCGATTCCGGTGAGACCTCGTGCAGGATTTCAAGCAATCGTTTTTGACGCAGAAACCCGTTGCGCACCAAGATTTTCCCTAACCTGGCACCTGTAACCCCCTGCTCCTGAAGCGCGGCATTGAGCTTGTCCCGATTGATCAGGCCGCGCTCAATCAATATCTCGCCCAGCGGTTTGCTGGCCAGTGACGGGGTGGTCATCAGCTGCCCGCCTTGGTGCTGACGGGAGCCAGTGACGAGGTGTTTGTACCATCGCCAAGCTGCCCTGTATTGTTGCTCCCCCAACACTTCACCGTGCCGTTCATCGAGGCACAGGCTGAATTGATGCCGATGGAAATACGGCTCACGCCTGCTGTAAAGCCTACAACCTGAACCGGAACGCTTGATGCGGTGGTGGTGCCATCTCCCAATTGGCCACTGCCATTGGCTCCCCAGCATTTGGCGGCCCCTGAAACAACTGCGCAGGAGACGCCGTTGCCCGCCGAAATGCTGCTCACTCCTGATGTAAGTCCGACCACCTGTTGGGGAACGCTGGAGCTAGTCGTCGTTCCATCCCCTAGCTGGCCTTGGGCGTTAAGTCCCCAGCATTTGGCAGCGCCATTGACAACAGCGCAGCCGTGGCTTGTGGTTGCCTTCACGCTTGTGACCCCTGAAGTCAAACCTGACACCTGCACGGGGACGCTGGAGGACACCGTAGATCCATCGCCAAGATTTCCCGACGTGTTGGAGCCCCAGCACCGTACCCCACCGTTCACAATGGCGCATGCGCTCCCAGAAGAGGCAGACACGGCACTGGCACCTGAAGTCAACCCTGCAACTTGCACAGGCAAAAAAGAGTTCGTAGTGGTACCGTCGCCCAGCTGACCTCCGCTGTTGTTGCCCCAACACTTGACGGAGCCTGCCAACGTGACTGCGCAGCTGAATGCCTGTCCGGCTGCAACGGAGGCCACACCCGTCTCCAAACCCGCCACCTGGACAGGTACGCGAGAGGCAGTATTGCCTCCATCGCCCAGCTGGCCCGAACTGTTGTTACCCCAGCATTTCGCTGCGCCTGACACGACGGCGCAAGTAGTGTTACCGGTAGCAGAAATGGTAGTGACACCAGAGGTCAGCCCTTGCACTGAGACCGGAACATTGGAGGCGGTAGCGCCACCATTCCCGAGCTGCCCCAGATTGTTGTTGCCCCAACATTTCGCTGCGCCTGCAGTGGTAATTGCGCAGACGTGCGAAGTAAGTGCTGAGAAATACGAGTGCGAAATTTGGACCACCTGCAGGACCGACTCGCCCACCTTGATGGTGTAAACCTGCTGGCCTGTCTTGTTCACGTATGTGCCAACAACCGTGAAGCTTGCTCCCTGCGGACCGGTCTTAGTCGTGGGCGTACCTGCGAGCAGTCCATCGTTGCTCAGCGAAATACCCGCTGGCAAACCTCCTCCGTCCAGCGCGTACTGCACACTTGAGATACCTGGCCCAGCTGTCACCCGAGTGATGGTCTTGAGGTCAAAGTTGTATCCCGCGCCCTCCATCGCGTCCGGCAGCGCACCAGAGTCCAAGGTTACAGCGGGCTCGATGGGTCCAGCCGACCCTTTGGGCTTGAGAGCTGGAACTGCTTTCAACATCCAGTAGTTCTGCGTTTGCGCAAAACCGGAAGTGTGAAGAGCGGACAGTGCTATGAGGCACGGAAGAAAAAAGCGGCGATAGTTCGACATGGCTCTAATCTGGTTTGAGGTGGTTAATGTTTAGCGGCCTGCTTTGATGTTCACGGGAACACCAGAGGCGTTGTTGGAGCCGTCGCCCAGCTGACCGTTGTTGTTCCATCCCCAGCACTTGACCGCACTGTTCACGACTGCGCAGGAGAAGACGGTGCCTGCTGACACCTGGGTAACGCCGGTTGCCAAGCCAAGCACCTGCACCGGCACCGCGGAAGGGGCCGTCGAGCCATCACCCAGTTGCCCGTAGTGATTGAAGCCCCAGCATTTGGCCGCGCCTGACGCTACGGCGCAGGTAAGAGAGCCACCCGGAGAAACGCTGCTCACGCCGGTGCTCAGTCCCGCAACTGCGACGGGCGTGCTGGAGCTATTTGTAGATCCATCACCGAGCTGGCCGTGGCCGTTTAATCCCCAGCATTTCGCAGCACCCGAGACAACTGCACAGCTGTGAGATGAGCCCGCCACAAGGCTCGAAACTCCCGAAGTCAAGCCGGCTACTTGTTTTGGCACGTTGGAGTCTTGCGTCGTGCCGTCACCGAGGTTGCCGTTGAAGTTCGAGCCCCAGCATTTGGCGCTCCCGCCTACTGTCGCGCACGCATGCGCCGAAGAAGCGGAAATACTGGTGACCCCCGCATCCAGGCCAGCCACCTGCACTGGCACGTTGGAGTTGGCCGATGTTCCATCGCCCAACTGACCGCTCGCATTGCTACCCCAGCACTTCGCGGAGCCCGAAGTGGTCGCTGCACATGCGAAACCGTGCCCTGCAGACACACTGGCAACACCCGAAGCAAGACCTACTACCTGCGCAGGCAAAAGCGATACGCCGGTTGTGCCGTTCCCCACCTGACCGAAGCTGTTGTTCCCCCAACATTTCGCGGCGCCCGCCACGACCGCGCAGGTCGTGTTGCCACTTACTGAGATGCTGCTCACGCCAGCACTGAGTCCAACCACCGGCACAGGTACGTTGGAGTTGGTAGTTGTCCCGTCACCCAGCTGGCCAAAGCTGTTTGTGCCCCAGCATTTGGCCGCTCCAGAAGTCGTTACTGCGCAGGCATGGGAGTTCAGCGTCATCGCATATGAGGTTGCGATCTGAACCACCTGTAGAACTGCCTCACCTACCTTGAGGGTGTAGACCTGTTGCCCTGTTTTCATTTCATAGGTGCCCACCACCGTAAAGCTCGCGCCCTGTGCCGTGGTCTTTGCGGTGGGAGTGCCTGCCAATTGACCATCGCTGCTCAGCGAAATCCCGGATGGAACCGATCCTCCGCCGAGGGCGTATTGGACAGAGGTGATGCCGGGCCCGCCCGTCACGTGCGTGTACGTCTTAAGGTCAAAGATGAACGCCTTGCCTTCCACCGCATCCGGCAGGGTACCGGCATCAAGTTTGATCGATGGCTCAGTGTCTACGTCGCCAGTTTTGTTCTTCAGACCGGGGACCGGCTTGATAACCCAGTAATTCTGGCCAGCGGCGGGAAGCGCAGCACAAAGAACGGTTGCAGCCGCCAGAAGTGCCAAACAATTTTTAATAGGAATTTTCATTTTTGAATGGCTCAGCCGGACTGCTGACTATTTATTGGGTGCAGCAACCTGCAAAATTGGCGGAAACGGTAGAACAAGAAGGAACTGGCCCTGTAATACCCATTTTCTTGTTTACTTCCGTGCACGTTTGAAGTTTTGCCGAGTCCGTGCCCGCAATCGGATACGCGACATACCCATTTAGGGCTGGCATCGGCACGGACGAAAGAGTCCATCCATCAGGCACAGAGGTGAGATAAATGGGAGCAAGGTCCGAGATGCTCACAGAGGTTACGGATGGGTTGTCCGCAATGTACATTTCAAAGGCGGCAGCAATTTGTTGAGACTGATTGATAAGGCCTGCCGTGTCAGCCTGTTTTTTGCCATCAGCCATGGCATCCCCACCATAATAAAATGATGCAGCAACTAAGGCGACCACCAGAACAATACTCACGACCGCAATAATCAAACTAAACATGTTTCAATCCCAACTTATCGCACCGTCAAGTGCTTGAGCAGCCACTTGGCAGGTTGATATTTATAAGCCGCAAAACTGATTACCGTACCCAAGCCCCAGAACACCACTGCGACCCAATCCCCTGTGATCAAGTACCAAATAGTCATCAGGCCAGAAATGACGGCGAGTAAACCGTCCATGAATCTGGCGTAGTGCTGGGCTTTATTGAACTTACTCATCAGAACGACCTTTATGCCCACGCCGCAGAGCGGCGGGGCTTGATTACCTAGATCGCGTTTTAGAACTTGAACTGGAAGACTTGTGGATCAGTGCCAGTAGCACCAGCCACGCATGCGTAGGGGAGCGTGCCCAGGGCTGCAATCACGCCGGTAGTTGCGTTCATGCCTGTTGCACCAGCGTTTTTGTTGATCTGGTCGCACAGCTTCTGATTGGAAGCGGGGGTGCCGGCCAGGTTGATGGTGATCATGCGGGGCGACGTACCTGCCACAGCGTCAACGAGAACCCAGTCATTGGTACCTTCGACGCGCGATTTGACGTTGGGAACGCCGCTCAGGTTATTGCTGGTCACCAGGTCAGCAACGCTTGCAGGGTTTGCTGGCTGAGTGGTGATGTGCATTACGGCAGCGCCGCCGATTTGCTGTGCGGCAGTAACGTACGCGGTTGCATCGGCGCTGCTACGACCTTGCGAAAGGGCATCGCCGCCGTAGTACATAGTCGCAGCTGCGAGGGCAACCACCAGAGCAATCGAAACGATAGAAATAATCAAGCTAAACATATTTTCCTCAGACAGGTTCCAGAATAAAAAACACGCCGGGTTTAGCGCAACCGCTCCCAGCACAAAACTCCGCCAGCTTGTAACCGGCACAGCGGCCGATAACAATTGACGAAGACTTCACGCGATCCTGCATCAAATCAGTAGTAGGCTGATATGACACGATTGCATGATCGTGGGCCCGAATGGCAGACTTAATGCCATAGGCCTCAAATTCCTTAACGCATTGCGAAGCTAGTATTTCCTTGGACTGCGCTTTTCCCACGGAGCTCGCAGCGTAAATAAAAAAGGCAGAAGTCAGCAGCAAAAAAGCTGAGGCGATTGCAAAGGCAACGGCAATTCGAATGTTCACCGCACGCTCAATCATTGGCGCCCCCCTTCTTCGGCGACGCGGCAGACCCAGTTGCCTGCGCCCAGGACCAGCGGCCCTGCCCGTACTTGATGTAAGACAGATAACCGCCGTTGGTCGTCAACTTTTGAATGGCAATATCAAGCTGCGTGCTTGGCAGATTGGTTATGTCGGTTCTGTAAGAGGGGTTAATTGCAGCAAACCGATGCGTATAGCGTCCCGCGTCAAGGGCCGACCCTTTGAGGAAATACACCCCCCCTGCGACGCTGAACACGACGGCGCTCGTCACGAGTAGCGCTGTCATTGCGCTACGGATAGCGCGTGCTGTTCCGTAGAAAGGCGCCAGTGGCTTGCCCAAGAAGAGCGACCCGATACCCTCTGCAGCTTTTGCGTGGCGAATCTCATCCGGGGGGTGAATGACGGTGATCAGGTCTGTCCCTGTCTGGCGTATCGAGGCAACACGAAATTCCGTCAGTGGGACGTCGACCCGAGCGCCAGGCTCGGTTTCCAGCAACTGCAGTGCCCAAGCGGTGATGGAGCGGCCAAGACCGCCTTCCTGGACTTCGAAGATTTTTCGTCCGTTGTGGCTAACGACGTCAATGAAGCACGCGTCCTTGGCGATCACCTGTGACTCCGCGAGCCCGCGGGCATAGGCAAGCACATCCGCATGGCTCTCGGCATCCATTGCGCCCACGACGAGCAGCATTGGCAGGCGACCGAGGAATTCCTGTGCGTCGGAGGCACTTACGCTTTTGTTTCGGCGCATGGTGGCTCCTCAGCTTCCACTCTGTGGAGTGGCCTGCGCTTCGACATCTGCGCCGAAGATCGTGATGGACGGGCGAATCACGATGAAGATGGCGTGACGGTTGGTCGTCAATGCCTCGCTGCCGATTTTCGATTTCTCAAGCCCCGTCAGCGATGTGTAGCTTTCGCTGACCTGGTCGTACGAGATGCCGCCGAGCATGATGATTTGCCCAGGCCGCATGCGGCTGATGTTCTCGAATTCGAGTTCTTGGATTTCGGGCTGGCTGATCGTGCCCACGGCGTTGCCGGCGCTCAGCTCGCGGAAACGCACGAGAGAGGAGAGCTTGGCTTTGACGTTCGTGACGACAAGGTGCTCGGAAGCGTCGTATCTGGGAACAATGTCAATCTTGAGCCCCGAGTTCACCGTGCTCGTGTTGACTGAGCCTGCCACTGCACCACCTACCGCAGCGACGGCGCCGACGCTGCTGACGTAGGGGATCTGACTGCCCGAGCTGATTTTTACCGGTGCACCACTGAGTGTGCTGATGAGGACGTCTTGGTTTGTCTGGGCCTTGCCGTACTTGGAAAGCAGCTTGATAGCGGCAACCAGAGAGAACTTCGCGTCGTCGATCTTTATCCCGAAGCCCCCACCGGTCAGCGACGCAACTGAGCCAAGGACGCGCTGGGTCACCACAGCCGCAGCTGCAGCGCCGACGCCTTGTGGAGTGACAGGAATGTTCACGCCGGTCGCCACTGGCTTATCAATGCCGGAGCCCCACTTGGCCGAGAATTCGTTCCAGTCGAAGCCGTGGCCCGCATCACGGTTGAGCCGCACATCGATCACGGCGATCTGCAGAGCCACCATGGACGCGTTAGCAGCCATGCGCTGGAGGTACAAATCCACATCCCTGCTGACGGTCGAGGTCGCGTCGTACGTCACAAGCCCCGAGTCAATGTCGGCCTTGATGTTGGTAGCACCGAGCCCGCCCATGGCCACAGGAATACGCTCCATCAGCTCCCTGTTCTGAGGGACCGTCACCATGTATCGAACGCCCTGCCGTACGAGCAGCACTCCATCAATGAATTCGTAGTCGAGGTCGTGGACGAGCGCGAAGGAGTCGAGGAACTCAGCTACGGTGCCATTGAAAGCGGTCATCTGGACCGTTTCATTCCGCTTCTCCTCGCTGGCCTTGAGCACGACTCGGACGCGCTGCAGCTCAATCGCACTGACCAGCTCAGCCAACGTTGCCTTGGCGCTGAGCGAGAACTTCAGGGGCATCTGCGCCACGCTGCTCGGCAAAGGCGCCCTCTTGCGCACACTCTTTCCGGTCTCAGCACGCACGTACTGGACTGCAGGCAAGCTGGCCCACTTCGATTCCATCTCACTGGTCACTTCACTGCGGACTGGAAGCTTGTCTACGGAATCAGGAAATGCCGCGCATCCAGCCAACACACCGGCGAGTGATAGCAGTGGCAGCAGTCGGAAAGAAGCGACTTTCATTTGCCACCCCCTGCAATCTTGGGCAGCGTGAGGGTGGATGCCTCGGCGGGCCGTTTGCGAACGACGCCTTCATAGACGTAGATCTCGAAGTCGTTCATCACCCCCAGGACGCGTTCTTGCTCCTTCACCAGCTCGGTCGAGGTTTTGGCGATGACGAAGGAGCCAGGCGCGCTGCCCTTCGATGGGAGGGGCAGAGGCAGGGGATCACTAAGCTTGATCCCGCTGTCTGGAGGCTTTACCGAATCATTCGATTTGCCGATCTTTTCGATGGCGCTGGCGAGCGATGCCTCAAGCCGCGCAATGCGACTTTCTTGCTCGGCCGAAACACTGGGAACTGCAGCAGCCGGGGGTGCAAATACGTCTGCCGCCTGCACGGTGGAGCAAACGAAGAAGCTGCATGCGCAAGTTATTGCGCATCGCAAATCGAAAAGCAGTGAAGAAGAAAGCACTTGGTGACCGGTCTTTGAAGCAATCGATTGATGAACCAAAAAAGGCTCACCACCTATGCACAAAGTGTTACCGGCGCACCCGCTTCAAACAGGGCTGAAAAGCACGCTAAAACTGAACGTTATGAGAAAAGTGCTGTAAATCGGCCTTATGAAGCGCCTCTCGCGATGAGGCGCAGCTACATCTCATCGCTGTTCAGTCGAGCCCACTTCACATCAGTCAGGAGTAGATATCGTGCGTCCCAGCGGCTCACCTCATCGCGCTGCGCGAATCAAGCGCATCTGCAGATAGACACCAAGACCTCTACCTGGGCCGAGCTTTCTCCATCGCGCGAACTCCAGTGGTCGCACCATCCCCATGAGCTTCGCAAGGGCGCGCCAGCAGGGTTTGTGGCTCCACTGAAGCCCCAATCTGCCGACCAGATCTTGGGTGAGCCCCCGAAACGGAAGCACCTGCACGGGATGAGTTTCGCTGCGGATGGCAACCGCCCACGGGAAAAACGGAACTGGACTAGCCACAAAACCTTCGATGACCGGAAACGGCATCTCATGAACAGGCGCCCGCCTGTGCACGCCTGCAAGACGATGCAACTGCGTCCGGTTCTTTCCTTCGCCGGCCAGGAACAAGGGAAAACCACTCCAAAAGCTGGTGTACCCCTCGGGGTCCCATTCATTCGCATCCCGCGCTTCAAACTTCAATTTCTTCATGGGGGCGGAGGGTGTGTCTCTGTATGACTCCTTGCGCACCCATCCCAGAACTGCCCATGGCGGGATAGTCATCATCTGATCGCCGCCGTTTCCGAACTTCGAACGAAACTCCACGCCGAGAAGCATGAAAACGAAGCGATCCGCGAAATGCGGGCCCTCTTGGTGGGATGTTCCTTTGAAGTGCTCAAGCGCCAGCCCGTGACGCCTCAGCACGGCGTTGATCCACTCTTCGTTGCCTCCCTCGCCTTGCCAACGGAAGGCGTGGTCCAGTGCGTCTTTGAGCGTGGTGATCTGGGTCAGCAGGGGTTTCCAGCCTGGGTCGATGAACGCACGCGGGTCAGGAGATCCGCGAAAGGACAAAGGTGGCTCAACATTCATTCGCCGAGCTCGTCAAACCAGCGACATAAGAGCCACTTTGAACGCATTCCAGGCATCGGCTGCAACAGCTGTCTCGCCCGCAGCCTTCATCCATTTGGCCCGCTCTCGGCGGTCGAGACCATTCCACCACGCCATGCCCTCTTCCCCATCGACGTCGGACACTGATGGTGCGTCATCACGTTTCAAAACCGCCTGCAGCTTCTCCAGCGCATAGGCGACGTTGGCCTCCGTGATGACTCGCGCGATTTCGGGAATTCCCTTCACGCCGTGACGTGGAACCCCTTCCTTCGCGGCCTCCAGGTATCCAACCCTGCGCACATGCCATCCCAGGAACAAGCGGATTTTGGCGCGCGTCAGGAGTGAGCCCCGGCGCTCAGCGTCGATGGCCAGGGCCTTGTCGATGCCTACCTTGAGCGGCACGAACACACCGGGGCCGAACAGGTGCGGCCAGAGCGTGGCTACCTCTCGCGCTACGGCTGTTTCCTCCACGGCGACGGTCGCTTTGGTCGAGGCTTCGGGCTTTTCTATGACGGTCATGGCTTTTCTCCGGAAATCTTGCTGGCGCGCTTGCGCAGTGAGGCGATGGCTGGCGTGGCTTCGAAGTGCTTGAGCAAGCGGCTTTTCTGCTCGTCCAAGAGTGTTGACGCGGCGATCATGTCGGGCCAAGCATCGAAAGCCTTGCGTACTGTCTCTCTGAGCAGGGCGTTCACCTTCGGCTCCAGCAGACCCGGAACCTCGTTGCAGAGCTGTCGAATCACCTGGGGTGTGACTCGCGCATGTTTTGGCCCAGCCGACGCAAACCGAAGTGCGTGCCCCCGGCCCGCCAGGTACGCGGCGTACGCCACCACGTCATAGGCGGGTGACAGCTCGGGCGTCCGGCCATCGCGGTAGATCAGCCCGTGGTTCTTGAGGTGTGCGTCGTAGTTGCCCAGCAAGTCGTTGACCACGATGCGGCGCAGCATCTCGTGCGCAGCGTCCATGCCCAGCCCCGGCGTTTGCACCAGAACCCGCAGCACGGCTGCATAGCTCGCCAGCGGGTGGCTGTATTTGAGCTCTGGCCGCACTCCGAAAATCTGGGCGAAGTCCTCGCAATGGATGTGCGCCGACTCGGTGCGGTCAAAGCGTTTCACCGCAAGGAACTGCCGCCCTTCCCCCAGCACGAACGGCTGGTCGGCCTCGATGTTCTCCAGCGGCGCCAGCTCCACCTCGCACACGTTCACACCGGCCACCGCAGCCAGGCGCATGGACAGTTCCTCCACTTGGGGAAGCAGCGGGTATTCCACCGTTGGAAGCTTGGCAATGATGTGGATGCCTCGTGCGTTCTTTGTCCGAGCGACGTACCGCCCGCCTGACTGCACGAGGGAGAGCTTGGGTTGCACGCCAGACAGGGACGTTGCTTCGGGCAGCGGTATCGGCGTCACCGTCATCTCCAGCGCATCGTTGTCCTGCGTGACCACCTTGGCCACGCTCTTGTTGTCCAACGGGGCTTGCTCCACGTACACCGCGCCGGGGAGATCCGTGCCGCACAGGCTGAGCAGGCCGAAGTCGTCACCCTTGTCGAGGTGGCCGATCTGCTCCAGGTGGCGCCGCAGCGGCCCCTCTGGCAGCAGGTTCAGGAAGAACGGCGGCAGCTGGTCACCCTCCCCGTTGAAGAATGGCTGGGCCGTGTACTCCGCCAAGAAGGCAGCGCGGGCCTGCGGATCTGCCACCAGTGCGTTTTGAGAGAACACTGGGGCTTCGTTGTCGTTCCAGAACTGGGGCTCGGGCACAAGGCGGGTGATGGCGTTTGGCCCCGTGCCGTACTGGAATAGGAGCCCCACAAGACGCTTTTGCGGCCCAAGGAAGACGTTCACAGCGCGGTACTGCATATCTATCCCCTTCCGAGGCCGAGACGGCGTTCCACGTCGGTTAGCACAGCGCGCTCGGCGCGGGGAGCTTGTGTCAGCGAATGGGCCGCTTCCTTGGGCAACAGGACCAGTTCCAGCCCCAGCTCCGAGGCGAGGGCCATGGCATTGGTCAAGCGGGGAGCTGCTTGGCCGGAAAGGATCTGCCGGACAGCCTGCGGAGTGAGCCCTGTGCGCTCAGCAAGCGCGTTGGCGGTGATCTTCCGCGCCTTCTGCGCTTCTGTCATCGCTGCGGCAAATGCGCTGAGTGTTTGCATAGATAGTTAACTGTCGTTTTTAGAGAAAACAATAGTTTTATATAACAAGATTTGTTGCACAGTCAACAAAAGGTTGACTAACGATTTTCACAAAAACGACAGTTAACTTACCACGCAACACCCGAGCCCCATATGACACCCGCGTATTGAATCTGCATAGGCCACGCACCCAACTGAACCCGTACACCGTCTCAAACCCGTGGTCAAATTCCGCTATGGACTTAAACGCTCAGGTCAGTACAGGATGCCGGCGAGGCGAGGTTTGCGGCCTGGACAGCAGCCACGCAGGCTACCCAGCGCTGGCGCAGTCTTTCTGGGAAATGCTGGCCACCCTCGACCCGCATTTGCGCGCGCCTGCAGGTGACACCATCGGGTCGATGACTGGTGATCGCCTGCATGTCCAGTGGTGGTGTGACCCCACTGGTAAGTGGTTTGCCGCTCAGGTGATGGACGCAGCAACACAAGGGGTGTGGGAAGCTTTCCTCTTGCCGGCTAGCACCGGACAGCCTCTGGTGGGGCGCCGCCTGTGCATGGGCGACACGCCAGCGAGCGACGCCCTGGATGAGCTGTGGATGGACGTCTTCGCGGGCTTGCTATCGGAAACGCACCCCGCCGCCCGATATCCCACGTTTTCCGAGCTGGTGGCCGCTGGGAGCAACCCCGCTGGTGTCACTGCAGTTCGAGAGGAAACCACCCTGCTCGCACGGCTGCAAGCCGACGTGGAGTATTGGAAGCACCTGGCTAAATCGCTCAGCAAGGCCGCAATTGCCGCAGAGAGCACCTACTCCCCTCCCCCTGCATTCCTGGCGCCGCCTGCACCGCCTGACTCGGCCGGAGCCCCCCGGCAGTGGCAGCTGAAGGACATAGCAGAGTGGGCCCAAGCGAACGAACATCGCATCGTCATCATGCAACGGGCGATTTCGGCCACAAAGCGCAGCACCTTTGAGCAACCCGCCCTGCTCTACGAATGCCTGGAGCTGCTGGCCAACGAGTACACCCAGGTGAAAACTGGCAAGGCCGACCGAAATGCCTTCAGGGACAAGGCCCGCTCAATTGGTATCGACTTTGGGGGTTCCGTTGACCCGAGCGTTGCCGGCGAAATGGGTGAGCTGTACTTCGTTCGCAGGGGAGGAAGGCGCAGATTTCTGGATCAGCACCTCATCAAGGGAAATGCCCGAGATCCACGCTTTTGCATGAGGGTGTACTTTTGCTACGACGAGGAGGAGCAAAAGGTCATCGTCGGGCACATGCCTTCCCACCTCCCTACCAGTTACACGTAAGGCACGGTCATGGCGTCGAAGCTCACAAAGGACCAGAAGCGAGAAAAGAAAAAACGCGAGGAGCGCAAGCTACAACTGCGCCGCGCCCATGAAGAGAACCGGCACAACAAGAAATTCAGCGGTCTGTTGATGACCCTCACCAACGCCCTGGAAGGGGTGGCTCAGCAACAGGATCTGGATGAAGCGGTGTTGCGAGTTGGTGGTGGGCAAAGCGTGGCCGTGAGTGAGAGGGAATCACGCTTCCAAAGCCCCGAGTGGGCAGAGATCAAGCAACGCACTTCTCGCATGGTGGCCCTCCTTCGCGAGGACGCGGAAAGTGACTGCGCGGGCTTGGGTCTCCAGGGGCGGGTGTTCTTGAACGGAGACGGGGGAACACGCTTTTCGTCATCCCCATTTCCTCTGTTCGCGATGCTCTCGTCCTATTGGCTCCCGGATGAGGTCGTTCACAAGTTGGCAAAGGAGCTCGACCCCGAGCCCAGTCAAGGTGCCTACTTTTTCGGGGTCGAGGTGAGGGACCTGGCTGTCCACTTTGCCATTGCTTCCACCACCGATGCCAAGGATGAGCCCGAAGCGTTCTACGTAACGCCAAAGGGCTGGCACCGTCTTGACACCCGCATCTGGCGCAATGACCTGTGGCCCGGCCTCGGCCATCTTCTCATCGCTCATCGAATAGCCAGGGGCACCAGCTTCACTGAAATGGCCATAGCAAGCCTGATGGAGGCTGCGCAGCGCGCCAACGATGATGAAGAGGCGGAAAAGTCTGAACCCATTTTGGACGAAAGCACCAGGGGCTCCATCAGGTCCTTGGGCGCGGATCTGCTCTTCGAAACTGAAGTCCTGCTGTCAGCAGCAGAAGCAGCCCGTGCGAGAAAACATCAGGACGCCCTTACCTACGAATGGAATGAGGGATTCGAGGCCCGTCAGGGTGAGATAGATGCCCTGGAGGAGCGGTACCGGGCGCTGGAGCAAGAAAACCAGACCCTCCGTCGCGTCTTCTTGCAATCGAAGCAAAACCCCGTGGCGGCAGAGCACCTGGAGCCAGCGGCACGGACGATACCTGCAAAGAGCCTTCAGGAGCGCATGGGTGCCCTCTTGGGGCTTTGACCAAGGCACCATAGTCATGCCAACGAAGACGCGAACGGCGCTGATGATGGAATACGGCGAACTGTCGAAGGACTTCAGTTTTCCGGATGAGATCGAATGCGCCTTGGAGCGCGACTACGCGGCCAATCCAGTTTTATATGACCTGGGGGCCCTGAAGAGCGTGTCGTTGGTCTTACTTATTGCGTCCGAAATTTCAGCGCAGGAAGTTCTCGACCACGTGCGCGCGTATAGACAGTGGAGCATCACATAGCCGTAGCGCGGAGGGTTGAGCCCCACAGATTTACTGAGCCTTGACAGCACAGTCTGCGGAACCGATTCCCACGTCAAAAGCCGAAAGTTAAAGACGGCGCAGGCGGGAGAAAGCCGAGTTCTTCAACAAGCAGCGATCTCATACACGTTCCGCCGCAAGGAGAGCTTGAGGATGAGGCTATGCGCGAACTGGGCTACTGAGAAGTCATCGCCTTACTCAACTCTTGGTGCGATCATCGGCGCACCAAGTCCAATTCACGTCTGAGCATTGGCGCCGTCCCCCGATTTTTTCGCGAAGCGTCGGATGAGGGCCTCGAAGATCTTTGCCTCAGCCTCGGTAAATTGAACCTCATCACCTCTGCCCGCAGCCTTTAGCTTCTTCCGCAGCCTCAACAGCAAGTAGGTCAGGTAACCCAACCCACCGCTCATGCCTAGGCCTGCAACGACGGGAACGACGATGGGAGTGGCGGGCAGGATTCCCGCCGACATCAAGATCCCCGTGAGCCCGCTTGCCCCTAGGGTGGTTCCGAAGTATCCCGCGCTCCCAATGATTGCGCTCGCAACGCCCGTTACGGTCAGCACCCCTGCACCAAGCACTGCGCTTGTGCCAGCAACCAGGGAATAGATTGCAGCCGAACTCAGATATGTGCCCGCCACATACCCACCAGCACTGGTAACGATCAATCCACCAGCAGCGTGGGGAACCAGACTGCCGCCCACTTTAAGGGCTGCAATGACAGCAATGAGGGGCAACGGCATTCACATTCCTTCCTTTAGTTTTTCTTTAGTCCTGAAGGCTACTGCGTGTTTTTAGCTTTGCCCGCTGTAAGGACGGCAAGCTCTTCAGAGATTGGTTCCCGTGTGCGAAACAGGTGGGTAATGTCCTCCCCGTGCCCGTGCTGACCCTTGTCGATGTAGACCATGCCGGATGGTCCGCGCAGGGAAAGCAAAGTCTCTTTTCTGAAGAGCAAAACCTTCTCGATCTCCCCCTCCCGCACGATGGCCAGCACGAAGTCATCCATCGCATCCACCTTGTGAGCGGGGAGCTGGCACAGCCACGATTTGGCTTCAGCGTTGCGTGACTTGACCTCTACCCTGCGCTGCTCTTTGGTCATAACGTCGAAGCCCTTCATGCAGTGGCTGGCCTGCACGCCTTCAAGCACCAGGGCGACTTCTCTCTCGATGAATTCGCCGACCACGTTGGACATGGACCTGTACTTGTGCTTTGCAAGCACGCGGATGGCATCTCGGATTTCGTCCATGGCTACTCCCAGAGGGACTGGCGTGCAGTTGGCATAGGGAAGGGGCTCAGGGAATGCTCTTCAAGAATGTGATGGTGTCCAGTACGGCTTCCGCTTGGATTGCTTTTGCCTCCCCGCCGCCGCGCGAACCCGGAACTATTGCCTGGCACTCATTAGCCGCAGCAGTGAATTCCGGCCCGGTGGTCATGGACTGCTTCTTCTTGAAATCGTAGACGTTATTCCCAAGGCCGCTACCCGCCTTCATGGTCATGTACATCTCCATGTCGC
The DNA here is from genome assembly GCF_964253015.1 of Acidovorax sp. LjRoot194. Taxonomy (NCBI): domain Bacteria; kingdom Pseudomonadati; phylum Pseudomonadota; class Betaproteobacteria; order Burkholderiales; family Comamonadaceae; genus Acidovorax; species Acidovorax sp. LjRoot194. The sequence goes on from NZ_CAXUQB020000002.1 coordinate 50,860, forward strand.
AATTCTTGGCGCTGGTGGTGCGTGGATTGACCCGGTACGCGAAGTTCAACGTGTCGAAACCGTGGCGAGCGCCCTTGAATTCCTTGTATCGAATGTTGTTGCCTTTGGCGATCAGCTCGTCATACCAGCGGCGGCAAACCCCAACGTCCTGCGCTTCTTCCAAATCCCGTTCTGCCAACAAGACCAGAATAGGAGCGGTCGCTTTTTCCCTGTCGTCGGTGCGGTAGCGGATGTTGCAGTTGCCAGGGTAGAACGACACATGCCCCGCGAACTTCACCGCACTTGTGTTCACGGGGTCAGACCACGTGGGCCAGGCAGTGTCGAATGCGGTACTGCCGCCACGAGAAAAGCCGATGTTGAAAATCCGCGCCGCATCGATCTGCGGATGGGTCACCAGCATTCGCAACGCATTCATGGTGTCGGCCACGTGGGCTGGGTATGGAACCCGCTCCTGGTTCGTGTTGGTCTCTGTCACGCCCCGAGGCTTGTAGCTGTCTGCAATCAGCACCGCATAGCCCACGGCATTCAATTCCTTGGCCCAGACGTCACGCATGTTGCTCTCTACTCCACCGCTGCCATGGCTGAGCACCACTGCCGGCACCTTGGCGTCCTTGGCCATGCCCTTCGGCATCAGCAGCTCTGCGGAGATCGTTGCCGGCGTCGAACCGGCCTTGATTTGCCGCGCGTAAAGGTGCCGGTTGGGCGGACTGAAGGACTCGTATTCAAACCGGCCAGTCGTGCCGTCGCTGAGGTCGCTCAACGCAGCAGCGTGTACCTGCGCAGCAGCAGAAGCAATCGCAAGCAACCGCACAAGCGATTTGAGCGTAGTCATCGCACGATTTGTTTTCATCCCAACCCTTTTCACAAACTAGCGCAGTGAATGTAACAGTATGAATCTCCCGTTTTACACTGAGAAGATGAGAAAAAGGTGCGTAACTGACCCCCAACGTTTGAGCTACCGATGACTACCCCCGGCCGCCTTCTCGCAATCGTGTCCGTGCATCCAAATAAGACCGTCCAGTGCCAGCAGCCTGGTTGCGGCCACAAGGTGTATGCAGCGATTCACGTGGTGCAGGAAGAAGAGGATCTTCTTGTGCTGGGCTCAACATGTTTTGCCAAAAGGTACGGTGGAGCTACTGCGCTGGGAGAGGCTTTGTATGCAGGTCGAGGCGGGGGCGACAAGGGCAATCCCCTCACTGACGAAGAGCGCAACATGCTGGCGACCAACACCGCCGAGTTGATCGCGCGCTTCAAGGCAGAGCAGGAGGCCTTGATTGCGGCTGCAGCAGCTTCGCAAGCGCGGCTTCGAGTGATGCCATATCAGACAGCCGCTCAAGTTGCCCCGGTGCGACGCCCTGCCCCGCCACCGCCACCTCCTCGGCCAGAACACCCTTGGCCGTGGCAGCATCGCCAAAACACGTCGGTGGCACTATTCAGCTCACGAGAAGGTCAGTATTGGGTGCGAGTCACGCACCACAACGGCACCCACGTGCTCGTGCCATGGCCACATTTCCCGGGATGGGAAACCGCTTTGTCTCGCGTCTGCGGCATTCCTGACCTTGAGCTGAAGGGGTATGTGGTACCTGCACCTGCAATTGCCACGGCGATGAATGCGCTCCACCAGCAACTGGGGTACTCAACACCGCGGGTGACAGCCTGGCCTGGAATTCTCCGCTTGGCGCCGCAGGGTCACAGGCCTTCTTCAGACTGATCCACACCTAGTCCGCGTGCAGGTTGAACTCTTCAATCGGCTTCTCGGTGATCGCCCAGAAAATCACGGGCGAGTAGTCGAAACTCTTGACCGCTTTGCTAACGTAGCGCAGACCATCTCGGGGCTCAAACACCCCATGGGGCACACGGGGATCGTCTCCCAACCACATGCGTGCGCGTGCGTCGCAGATCTGTCCCGTTGGAAGCTCGATCCACCAGTGAAGAGTGATGTGCCCTACCCCACCCACTTCCAGCGAACCGATATGAATCACGTGCTCGATGCCCTCGCGCATCAGGAGATGGGAGAGTGAGCGTGTCAGACCATCGCACTCCAGCGGAAGGGCGTCCAACAGGTGCACTGCTCGGGCTGCTACAGCCTCGGGGCTTCTGTTCTGGTTGCGCTGGGGCTTGGGGCTCATAGTGCGGCCAGCGGCACAGCCCACATGCCTTCACCAAAGGAGAGGGCCTTGTCGCCGTCATAGAGGACGATGCCAGTGATGAAGTCCTTGGCCGTCTGGGACTGCAGCCGCCTGAGGCCCTTGAAGTCTTGGGCGCCCACGGTGGCCGCTGCCTTCGCCTCAATGCCGATGATCTGCCGCAGTGGAGACTCCATCACGAAGTCCACCTCCACCTGGTCCTTGTCTCGGTAGTGAGCCAAGTACCAGGCCTCGTCGTTCATGGCCAAGATTTTGCGCAGCTCCGCATACACCCAGGTTTCCAGGGTCGAGCCCCAGCGGTCCCGGTGTTTGATCAGCATGTCGGGGGTGAGGCGCATGAGAGTTGCCTGCAGCCCCGCGTCCAGGAAATGCAGCTTCGGCGTCTTGATCAGGCGGCCCAGCTCGTTGCGCCCCCACGCCGGCAAGCGCTGCACTAGGAACAGCTTTTCGAGAATGCCCAGGTACTTTTCCACCCTGCGGTTGTCCATCGAGAGTTGACCGCCTATCTGCGAGGCATTGAAGAGCTGACCGCAGTGCGCCGCGGCCACATCCAGCAGACGAGGGATTTGGTCCAGGTGCTCGATCTGCGCGATATCTTGGACGTCCCGCTCCACCAGGGTGCGGATATAGGACCTTGCCCACGCAGTACGCCGCGCTGCACTCAGGCGAGCCCGCATTTCAGGGTATCCGCCTGCCAAGGCGTTCAGGACGGTGTCCGACTCCCCGTTCACCGCAGGTGTCACCCATTCGCTGTTGGTAAGGGGCCAGTTCTGCTCTTGAGCACGCTGCAGGAAGTCGCTGGCGCGCCCTTGTAGCTCACTTTGCGACAGGGGGAGCAGAGTGTGGATCTCCACGCGTCCAGACAAGCTGTCAGCGATTTGGGGCAGCGCCATCAGGTTAGCTGAGCCCGTGAGGAGAAACCGGCCTGGGCGGCGGTCTTGGTCGACCGACTGCTTCAAGGCCAGCAGCAGCTGAGGCGCGCGTTGCACCTCATCAATGATCGCGCGGTCGAGCTGCTTGATGAGCCCGACCGGGTCATTCCTGGCCGCATCGAGTAAGGCTGGGTCATCCAGAGTCAAATAGGGCATGCCCTCCGATGGGACCTGCTCCGGGGCTTCAGGAACGGTAGATGCCATTCCTTGGGCGAACTGTTTTACCAGGGTGGTTTTGCCGCACTGACGAGGCCCATTCACCATCACAACGGGTGTGTCCATCAACGACAGGCTCACCCAGCCAGTGAGGTGACGATAGATCAGGTCTTGGGACGCAGCGGACATGAAGATTTGGGTGGGGAAGGATCGTCCAATTACGCATTGGTTCTTCGTCCAATTCTACAATGAACATGCGTCCAATTCAGCAATGAACCATCGTCCACAACCACATTGCTACGCGACCCAGAGACTGCTTGCAGGGCTAAAGTCCCGTAAAGTCCTGGGCCAGCCTAGTGGCCTACTCGGTCCGCCGCTCGGGCGGTTGAAAGTGGTAGCCATCCTTGCTCTGTAGAGCTCTCCCACAAGCGCGGATCGGTAACAGCCTCAAGGTACCCATTGAGCAGGCAGGCGACATAGTCCTCAACCTGGTCCAACACCTGCCGCGCAGTTTCGGCCTCCCTCCAGCCCTCATGGGGGTCATCATCCTCCAGCGCAGGGCATGACACCACAAAGCTTCCAGCGTATTCATGGGCAATATCGATTCCGTACCTGGCTGCGAGCTTGCGCGCACGTTGAAGCAGCCTACGGTCCGATGCGACGGTGTCACCGGGTACTGCCATGGGCAAGCGATTGATCACCATGTACTCACTCACCTCGCCTCGCTCCCACGGGATGAGCTGAGTCGCCCAGTCAACAGGGCCTAGTGAAACACCACACTGGTACTGTCCACCCAGGACAACGCCATAGTGGTTTGCGAAGTCAATGACGACGTGCTTTTCAGCGAAGAGGTTGACGTGTTCAACCAGCCACTTCCGCACGTGCACGCGATGCGCTGGAGGTATCAAGAAATGCTCTACCTCGCACCCGAGGGTGCGCATGGCCTGAAGGAAATGCATCGGGTAGACGCCGGTCACGCGCCTATCCCCACTTATGGAACGCAACACACGCGCCGCATGGTCTGTTGTCAGCCCCAGAACAGATGCGATGGCCGCTGGCCCGCAAAAAGTGTTTTTCCCGCGGATGGTATGCAGTCTGCGACTCACGGGGGCTCCAGTTCCAGCCTTTAGACGAGCACTGCTGGTCGAACTTTGCCAATGAGCGTAGAGAGCTTCGCAGGGTCGATGTGGTGCTCGGAACGGGACACCCCAGTAGCTACGAGGATGTGAGTCAGGGCCGGGGCATAGATATGCACGTTCTCTGGTGTCATACCGCTGGCGATAGCAAGAGCCCCGCCCTCCCCCATTGACACGATCTTCTTCGGGTCTGGAGCGTGGCCAGTGGCCTCACCGCTGGTAGTGGGGATAAAGCCAGCCTCACGCGCTTGAGCTGCGGCTCCGACAGGGTCGATTTCGTGAGGACGGTACTTGAACGCAACGCTCGCGAAAAGCTTCAACTGGGGCTCTTCCCGGGCTATGGATGCCATCGCGCGGCCATCAGCCGTCAGCCCTTGGGAGTCAACGCCCATGTCGTCCGCCCATACCATCGGGGCCCCCACTTCGATAGCCATCCTCGCTGCCTTGACGCATCGCATGGAAAGCAGATTCAACCCTATCGGGAAGCCTGCGTTTTCTTGGATGGCGGTGCGCGCGATGTCCAACAATTCGAGATCCGCGCCCTCATGCGAGATCAGGAAAACACCGGCAGCGCCACAGGCCCGCGAAACAAGAATCTCGGAGAAAGTGGTTGTCGCATCCAGGTGGTGGATCACGGGGAAGACATGGGGCATGCGTGCATTCATATTGGGGCTCTTGGAGCTGCTGGTAAACCTAAAACAGATGCGAGAGGGCCGGGAAACGTTACCCGAAATCAACCTTGGGCCTTGAGTCGCGCAATGCTTTCCTCTCGACGCCGTCTCAAAGCTTCTTGCTCAACTTCAATCTCGCGCTTGAAATGTCGGCTCAATGCCTCAGCAACGTCGCAGTTGCGCAGCTTGCTACGGGTAGCCATGAGGGTTCGAAGATAGCAGCGCCCCGCTTCGTTGAAGGAAAAGTTGTTTACGAGATCGATCCCATCCTCTTCAATCTCCGCAAGGAAATCGGCCACAAGGATGCAGCCGAAAAAGAGCGCGCATAGGCCCAAGGCACCAAGAATCGCAGCGTTAATCTGGTCCATGCGAGGTTCTGTGAATACTCCCAGAAACCCGGCAATCGACAACGAGATAAATCCTGCCCCAACGAGCACCAGGAGGAGAACTAGGCCAACAGGGAAGTTGGTGAAACCGCTAGCCTTGGCCGTCAATTTCAACAGCTCCGGGTCTGCGCGAGAAGCTGAGGCGTCGTTCGGCATGATATGTAAATTCGTCATTTTTCTCCTTCAAAACTTTGCTCAGGCAACTAAAAGTGCAGCAACCAGCAATACGACAAGTGCCATCACGATGGGCACCCACAACCAGGTAGGCATCCGCCAAAAATATCGACGGTCAGTGGAGACGAACCGCAGATTGCGCTGCAGCCTCTGCAGCTTCCGTTCCTCATCCGCCTGCTTCAGTTCGGCCGCAGGATCGCGACCAGATCTCTCGTACATATTCGTTCTCTCGATTCAAATTTCAGTGATGCGGAGCCTTGGGAGCGTGCGGGTCGACAGGGCGGCTTCCAGCGCTGGTAGGGAGCCGTGAGCTGCGCGATATCGGCCTAGCTCATCGGTCAGCTCATGAACTTGGTGCAGTAGATCTCCAGACTTGTTTTTGGCAACACGCAGCTCATTGACGAGGTCATTGACGCGGAACGCCAAGCGGTTGCGCTCTTTGCCTAGATCGATGAACTTCTCAGCGTCTTTGACCCGGTCGAACATGCGCACCACCAGGAAAAACTCGCGTGCCGTGTCCGACTCATGGCGCATCGCTGCGAGCCGCTCCTCCTGGAGCTTGTAATCGGAGCCCGTATACGCACCAACGAGTGTTTTCAGGTGTCCACGTGCATTAACCTCGACAAGGCCCCACTTTGGAGGCAGTTCCTCAGGTGCTATGAGGCCTTCAGGGGCGAGGTAATAGCGCCAGTTACCAACTCCGCCCATTTGGCGATGGGGCTTCAGCTTGTCTGCGAGGAAATCGGCCCTGGTGACCTTGCACTCGACAAGGACCGTGCCATCACCGGCCGTACCAGCGGCTCTGTAGCCCAGGGCGTCAGGCACTTCACCAGTCCAGCCAGTGCGGCATTCGTCAATCGCAACGCTGCAGCCATGACCTCCACGCGATGACGGGCGCTTGAGCCAGCCAACCGCCAGCTTGCACAGTTCGGCATGCTTGAACGGGGCTTTCACTGGAGCCTTGTTGATCATCCTCGGGCTTGCGCAAGGATTTTTTCAAACGGATTCACCGAGCCGCTGCCCGCGCCGTCCACAACGACAACGTTCAAGCTGAGTTCGTTGATGTAGAGGATGTCGCCCTGGATTGCGACGCCTGACATGAGGCCCAGTTGCAGTGCTGATTCCAGCTCGTCTGCATCGGCGTCCATCTGGGTGAGTTCGGCGCGGGTAACTTCAACTGTGATTTTCATGATGCTGTTCAGGAACGCTGTGAACTGGAGATTTCAAGCATTGGCATGCACCGCTGCACTTCGTTTGAAAAGCTCCTTTCCGCGCCCTGGTGGCTGGCCAATGCGGATGCGTGCGGCTCGTGACCCCGAGCCACCTGCAATTGCGCTTCGTAATCGAAATGCGTTTTGAGGGCCTGTTGGAGGTCGACTACGCGCAGATAGGCCCTCCCGGCCAGAGCTTTCTCCAAATGGCTCTTGCCAGCTTTGTTGAAGGGAAAGACCTCCAGCAGCAGGAGCCCGTCATCCCCCAGAGGCCTGAAGCGCCCCATGCCGATGAGGATGCTTCCCGCAAAGAAGGCCAGCCCCAACGCATACATCGTCGCGAGAAGGACTGAATCAAGGGGGTTTGGCAGATGCCCCCCAGCCGAAATCCGAGCGGTTTCCAGAACGATTCCAGCCCCCATGCCAAAGAAGACGATGGCGATCACCCTTTGGCTCGATAAATAGTGGCGAGCGAGCTCCACGGCGTTATCGCTGGTGGAGCTTGAATCGATTGTTGGGTATGTCATGACGAGGCCGGACAGAAAATGAAGCGAGGGAACAAGCGTCGGTGCGCCCTTCCCTCGCGTTCAATTGTCCAGACACGCACCGCTCCAGAAGCCCCCGAAAAGCAAGCAAAACAGTGACGTTTCGCCTGAGGGGCTGTCTGTGACCTACATCACGCCCCAATACTGGTGTAGCAGGGATGCAGCTTCCAGAACTCATCAGCCGAAATCTCGCGTGAAGCCATCCCGTAATGGGCCTCCAGGAGCGGAACGACTTTGGCAGCGAATGCTTGTTTGACCGCCGCGCTCCCGTTGAACACCGAGCCGCCGCACTCAAAGCACAAGGCGCCGTCCAGCCCAGTCACGTCCACCCCAACTCGATGAGCCAAGGCGTCGAGACCCGGAATAACGTGATGGCCGTATGGCACGCGCAGGTAGCCAGCGCCCCTACGCTTGGGCACGAGGACATTGAAGTTGTTCGCCACCCATGAATACAGGAGCACGAGGCGCTTAGTCTCCGCCGCAGCCATTGGTATTGACCCGGGCGGGATCACCGAGCACTGTCCCATCGGTCTTGCTGTGGACGTCTCCCAGCCCCACCGGGAACCACTCGCGAATGTCGGCGTACTCCTGGTGAGGTCCCAAGGCGACGACGGCTCCTACATGGTGATCGGTAGCGTTCAGATAGGGAACATTCGTTTCCCCGCCCTCAATGAGCTGGCACAACAGGGGGTCTTCGTCCAGGTTGATCAGCAGCCGGCACTGAAGGGGCCTTGAGCCGTAAACGCCGCACTGATCGCCCTTCAGGAAGGTGCACGGCTTACCAAAATACGCTGCCGTGGCGGTCTGCAGCGCCTCTTGAACGTCGGAGCTGTTCATCGTGAATCTGCCCGCGCTCGGGTTGAGCGCTGCGCCTGTCTCCTTGGCGATCACCTGGGCTTCGGTTCGGGAAACCATCACGGTGATATGGCAGCAGTGCGCACAGCCTTTACCGCATGCAGCAAGATGCTTCGCGCCATCAGCAAAGTAGTCTGCGGCCTTGCGTAGCCAAGTGACTCGCTTGGTAGCGTTTCCAGCGCGTTGTGCCTGGTCCACCATTCTCAATTCAGGGTTTCGATCACGGCCATGGAGTGTCCGTACCTTGGCTTCCACCCGGTCCTTGAGGCCCTCCCACCGCTGTTCGATGCGCATGCGATTCTCAGCCGTGGCAGGCAGTATCTGCCCAGCGGGAATGAGCCCCTTCGGGTCGTTCATGTCGGCCGACGATGGAATTTCTGTTGACGCCACGGGTCCCCCCATTCAGGCAAGGCCGCAAACACCTGCAAGCGACTTTTGCAGCACACCGTTTCGCAGGAGCGACTCAACGGTTGCTGGGGGAACCGACCGCGTGGTGACGCCATCGCGCAATCTGAAGAGGCCGGTGTCGCTGTGGTGCTGCAACGTTGCACCTTCGCGTATCTTGCTCACCAGGAGATGTTGCGGTTCGCTGAGCTTTCGGACTGCGTTCCTCGTTGCTTCGCGTGCCTTGGTCATGCTCGCTTCCTACCTATGCCTGACCAGTGAAGCGGCTGGCCGCATCGTTCCGGCGCTGGTTGAGCGCTTCTTGCTCCATAGCCCCTTCATGCTCGAAGTGCAGACGCAGAGCCTTCTCCAGGTCTATGGTGCGGACAGCGCCGCGCTGCGCAACAACACTTCTTAAATGGTCCTCGCCGGGCCTGTTGAAACGGAAGCTTTTCATGATCTCGATGCCCCAGTCGTTGACTGGGGCGAACCGAGCACGTACCAACATCGAGCAGAAATGAAAAATTCCTGCAGCCGCGATAGCACATAGAGCAACCAACACATACGCGATGTGCAGTTCAAACGGCAGCTCATAGAGCGCATATCCCACAAACCCCGTCAATGCGAGGGCAACGCCAACCGCCACCGCAAAAATCCAGGTTGGAAAGTACATATATGCCTCAACCTTGAGCTGTGCATCAGCGTTTGATTTAGTACCCTCGCAGGAGCATTCTTTAGGCTGATCGCAATAAGGGGTGGACATCAGTTCTCTCCTTTCGCTTCGAGAAGCGAGGTTGCTATTTCTTCGAAGCAATCAAGCGCCGCATCCAGCGCGGACGCCGCTTCTTCGCTGGCCTGACCGTTCTGAGCAGACTGAAGCGACTCGGGCATGTTTTCGAACGCTTCAACTTCATCATCATGGATCTGTTGAAGGCGATCACGTAGATCCATCAGCTCATCGAGCAGAGTCTGGATCTCTCTGCGGCGCTGATCATTCATGACTCAATTGTCCCAACACGCTGAGGCTCGCAGACCCCTTGAAAAGCAAGGAAAAACGCGACGTTACGAACTTCCATGAGGGCGGCGCTTGATGGTCAAGTGCTTTTGCCACCTGGTTGAGTCGAGTCACCTGCCCTGGCGGTGCCGCTTAGAGCTCCCGCCAAAGCGCTCTCGGCCGCAGCCTGAGCGGGCTCAAGGCCCTCATCAAGAGCTGCACATGCGAGCATCACTAGGCGGGGCACCCGGTCGGGGTCCTTGAGATAGCTGGCGTAGGTCGCACGGCTAACCCCCAGGGCCTTGGCGCCGCTTTCATAGGTGTGGCCATGCCGTAGGTGCCAAACGCCAATGTTGCGCACGCAGTGACCAATCGTGACTCCATGGCAGGCAAGCGCAACACTCGTGGGCAGCTTCTCGCGCTTGAGGTAGCTCCAGAAAGTAACGCGGCTAACCCCAAGGGCTTTTGCAGCTGCCTCGTAGGTGTAGTTGTGCAGCCGCTGCCAATCTACGAGATGTTCATTCATGAAAGTTAAATCTTCCACAATCGACCGTCATAAAGAAATTTGCGCACCTTCGTCACGGTGATTTTTTTCGCGTCTGGGTGTTTGGGATTGATGAGGATGTTCAGTTCTTCAGGCACAACAACTGAGGGGATCGCATAGACCGCGCTGGAGCCGCTCTTCAGCCAAGAGTCCCCAGCGTTCAGAGAGACCTTTCCGAACGGCAGCGCATCCCACCCCACAGGCAGACTGTCCGCGGTGTCCTTCTTCCTCGCCTTCCACACATCCGGTGGTACATCCAATCTCACTAGATAGCGATTGGCTGGCACGCCTGGCAAATGGACCACAGTCTCCAGCAAAGCCAGCGCGATAGAGCTAGCCGTGTAGAGAACCGGCGTGCCCTGGCTATTCCAGCGCCCACCCGAAATCCGGGCACCCTCACCCGTTGCGTCGTCGGCCGTGTAGTCCTGTGTGTCTTGCGCAATTCGCCAAACAGCTGTCATGCGTAAGCACCGCTTTGAGCCTGTGACAGCAGGCGCGATACCAACTGCTGCCCTTCGGCCGAGTCCATGTACCCGGATGGCTTGCGACCGCCCAAGGCCGGGCTTGGCTCCTCCAACCATTTTGCGACCCATTGGGCGGCATCAAAACCCTCTTGCCCCCCTGATTCATCCACCATCGCCTGCACCTGGCCGATTAACCTCGTGATGCCGTAGACCCGCGAAGACAACTCAAGCGGCATACGAAGCTTTTTGCTCGAAAAACGATGGAAGGTAGCCCGTGGCACACCAAGAATTTCCAACAGCTTTTCCTGCGTGACCTTCATGTTGCCGGCGATTTGGTCCAAAAGCGAGGGCTCCACACCCGACTTGACGACTTGCACCCACTCCAAGGGCAGAGCACGATATGCGTTCAGGTACAGATCAGCATGACCTGAATCCCGCCGAGAAATTTGCTTTCTATCGGTGACGATCACACTTTTCTTCACGCGTGGGGGCTTAACTTTGCGTGGCTCTGCGCTGCCTCCCCCCGCAAACGCAGAGGCGCGTAAAGGCTTTTTATGGGTGATGATGACAGGCATAAATTCTCCTTTGAAGGTGCATTCTGTCTCAGATGGAGCTGAAATGCCATCGTTCAACCTCGCCTGTTGACTCCCAGACTTTGGGGGCGGGGATCTCATTGCAGGCACGGGTGGTGTGCCACGCGGGAGACAAGGTTCATCTGCGACATCGGTTAGCAAAAAAAAAGCACCCTTTGGGGTGCTTGCAGCGCTGGGGATGTTCGGTCATATGTACCGCCGTAAATGTGCTTTGGCCTGGTCACCTAAACCTATCTTTTGGGCTGTCCGTACGAACTCATCAGCCCCCGCCGCAGTGACAGGGAACACCTGAAAATCACCGTCCTGCCCCAGGATAGCTACCGCCTCGTTGACCTGGGCGAACGGGGAAGGAATCTGCTCAAGTCTCGCTCGTGTTTCCTTGTCGTCGCGATCATCGAGCGCCTGCAGTGCCCAGGTCACGATCTCTTCCCCCCTGAGGCTACAAACGAAGGGTTTGACTGTGGAACCCGTTTGAGTGCTTCGAATGCTGCGGATGACAAAGTATTCGGTCTGAAAGGGCATCTTTTCTCTCCGGTACGTCGCCCGGCGACACGTGGAGTTACATCATATGCCTGACTCTCAAAGAGACTTTTTATCTCACTCCTCGCACGTCTTCTGAGCGCGAAAGACGTTATTGTTGCGGCTGAGCAGTTCTACTGCCATAAGCTGACCTACTGCCCTGAGTAGCGCGCGGATGAACCCCGATACCGACTCTTGCAGCTGAGTGATCGATGCAGCGACCGGTATTTCCAATGCCGCAGCCTGTTTCATCGGCGCATCATCCGCCCCTTGATTGACGCTCGCACAGAGAATCAGGCCATTGCCGGTGGCCGTCCGCAGGGACACGTGCGCACGGTGCCCGCCAGCAGCACCGGGAAATTCTCGTACCAGCTCGTCGACTGCGCTACCGACACTCCATCCAGACCGCTTCAGCAGGTCAAAAACGACAAGTTTGGCGGCTTCTGAATCGCATGAATTGGAATCGTATTTGCGGCGCATATTCGTTCGACAGTCCAAAAACTGAACCATAGAAGAATAGGAAGTAAGGCGCAACGTCAAAATCCGATTTCTAGTTGTGGAGCCAGCAAATTTTTCTTCACGTTATGCCCTGCATCACTGAGCCTTGAGAACCTGGTCCCGAAGCCGAGAGATACCCATTCCGGGGCTAGAGATTGAGAACGCCGGCACGCCCGAAGGACACATCAATCTGGCCCGCAATGCCGAGATTGAATATTCACGGCCAAGTTGCTGCAGCAATCGCGCCATTTCCACGCCGTCAGTGACACCCAAAATGAAAGGTGGTGGGGCACCGGTTGAGAAGGCATTGAGGATCTGTAGCTGCCAATGTGACCACTGAAGGTCGAAGGCATGGAAGGACGATCTGCCTTCGGGGCTCAGTTGCGACAAGGCGAGGTCGATCCGTGCTTTGGCCTCTTCCGCGCAGACGGGGCTGGTAGACCCGTAGAGGCCCATGACTGTCCTGGTGAAGCCATGGGCCTCGGCCAGTGCGGGGTAGCGGCTCAGAAGCCCTTTCAATTGCACCAGCGAGGATGCATTCAATTGATCGTACGGGGTGAATAGGGCTTTCAAATCGCCGCGCATGCCGCGCAGCTGCCGAGGCTCCAAGTGGGCGCGTACGCTGATACGGATCGCCGTCAGCCCCTCACGTAGCAAGCTCTGAACTGCCAGGGGATCAATAAACACCCTCGCGGCCGGAAAACAATGGGTGGCTGCTTGGTGAGCCACCGGGTCAAAGTCAATGCTCAGGTGTGCAATTTCCTTGGCCTTGCCAAGCGACTGCAGGGCATCAGTGAGAGCTTCCGCGGTCGGATCTTCCACAAGATCGACGAGCATCTTGCTGCCGGCGTTCAGGATGAGATACCTGCGACTGCCCATGACCTTCGCGGCAAGGATCGCCATCGACGATCCGGCATTCATCCGAACTTTCGCGCGAATGTTCTGCATGTGCTCGTCGAAAACAGAGCGAACTGTTTTCTCGTGAAGGCCGACCTCAGCTGCAATAGACACGAAGGGCCTGGCCACCGCAGCCTCCCCTATCCAGCGGACGAGCCGCTGCGTCAGCATGCGCTGCGGCGACATGGCTGGAAGATCCTGGGTAAAGGTTCTGCGACAGCTCTCGGATTTGCAGCGGTAGCGCTTGGCTTCCACTAAAAGCTCGACTGCTTTGCCACGGCGAGGTATGTCTTGGAACCTCTGGGGCTGGCTACCCCAAGGGGCGATCTTTGCGCCGCAGTGCGGGCACTTCGAAGGAAAAGCAACGCAGTGCATTGCGACTCGCAGCGTAGATCCGACCTCCTCAAACCTGTCGACGCGGTACTGATGGGTGAGTATGGGTGCGTCCTCAATCGCCAATGGGCGTGCCGCTTCAATCACATGCGGGTGCGCAGCTCTTGGGTCAGCGCATCAAAACGTGAAAGGTCCTTCTCTCTAACGGCGCGGGCCAGGGCTTCCATGATGCCGCTGACTGTCATCGAACTGGGAGCAGCGTTCCGATCTCGCTCGCGTTGAGCGGCCTTGTGCTCGGCTGGAGTTCGTGCGCGACCCGTGGGGGGCCTGCCCCTGCGCTTCTTGCCAAGGATATCGACGGTGAACTTATCTTTGGGATCTTGCATATCGACGGTTCAAACACTGGCGGGGGCGCACAAAACTCTCAACTGCCTGTGTGTCTCGGGATTCCGACGAGTGGGAGTCTGAGATGGCCTGCATTACAGGCGGATGAAGCTAGCGATATCCACTGATCCGCAGATGAACAACCAGGGCACGCCATAAATCGATACCGCGAACCGGCAAGTTGGCCTTTTTCCGGACTGCAATCAAGTGCCTAGCCTCGTCCGCGAATTCAAAGTCACTCACGAGCAGCGCTTCCATTCCCTTCACCGGCTTTGCCAAGCTAGTGGCATTGGCCCAGAACATGGCGAAGCATACGATTGACAAAATGCCGACCAAAGGAGCCATCGGAGATGAGAAATTCCCATCTTTCAGCTCAAACGCAAGCCAAGCTGAGAAGCAGCTAGCGAACACCGCATATATCAACACCACCACTGGGTGATGCTCCTTCACAAATCCCCGGCCATGGAGGATGAGTTGAACCTGGGCGCTTTTCGTATTCGCTCTCGCGACAAGAAATCCTGATTCGCTGAACTCGTTGCTCATGTACATGGGGGCCTTTCCTGGGGGCTATTGGTGCTGTTCTTGCCTCTGTAGTGCAAGCCCTGCAATTATTTAACACGACAGTCAGACAAACACCCCCCGAAAAGCAAGCAAAAAGTGGACGTTTGACCTATCACCTTCATCTCTACTCCGCTTAGACAAAAAAAAGGCTCCCCGCAGGAAGCCTTTTGTAGCGACGAAGCGCTTTTATGAATTGATCAGATACTGCGTACGATCTGAAGCGCCTGCGATCCAGCGCGGTGCTTTGCCACGGCCAGTCCAGGTGGAGCCTGATGCCGGATCGCGGTACTTTGCAGCCACGGTACTGCCCTTGCGGGATGACTTAGATTCACCCGTTGCAGCTTTACCGCCGAAAATGTCTTTTTCTGTCAACGAAAAATCGGCGCACAGCTTCTTAATAGTTGCAATAGCCTCGCCTACTTCACTCTTGCGCGCTTCAGCAATCTGAGCTTCCAGCTCTTGCTTCTGCTTCATCAACTCTTGATAAGTTGCCATGTGGTGTGAGCCTCAAAATATTAATGACGAACGTCATTTTACATACGTTGAATAATTTGGGGCTCAAATGCAGCAGATAAACTGCAACATCAAGAAACTGACGGCAATGGGCAGTGGTCTCTCAAGAAGAGATACGCTCGTTTTCTTTGGGCGGAACTGAGCCGCTTGATGAGAGATATAGACTCTGGCGAGTGGGGCTGAACAAGAACAGAACCAGAACGAGAAGGTACCCCTCGCAAAAGGGCCGCATTTTCAATGTCCCGGCGCCACTGCATCGCTTTTTGCTCGTTCTGCGCTACTAGACGGAGGTGCTTGCCCGATCCCGATGTGAGCTCATAGGAGATCAACTGGTCCGCATCTGAAGCAGTTTTAGGTATTCGCAGAGTCATTGCATTTCATCAATTGTTCGATTGCACGAACAATTGTATAGCAATGCAATTATTTTGCAATTAATAGCCGGGTTCGAACGGCTCCGACAGCTTCCAGTTACTTGCGAAGTGCCCAGCGTACACAGCTACCAGCTCCGGATTGTCCCAGTGCACGATGACGTTTTCCGAATTGCGCGTAGCTGCTGCTTGGCTGTAATTGAAGCTTCCAGTCTGCACGGTTCTCGGGGTCAAAATCACCTTGTCGTGGAAGATCGGATAAGCGCCCACCACCCGGACCTGAGCCCCCGCTAGCTGCAAGGTGGCCAATGCAGAGCGGGACTTTGAGGTGTTGCCTTCCCCCAGGTTCTGTTTCTTGTCGGCCAGCACATAGACATGCACACCGCGTTTAACGGCTCTCACCAGGGCAGCGGTCACCTTTGCGCTGGTGAAAGAGTAGGCCATCACTCTCAAATCACCCTGCGCGCTGTCGATCACACGCAGGACCAACTCCTCGGCTCCCTGATTGGGTGAGAACGCAACCTCAATCGAACCCCTAGAGTTAACGACAGTGCCACCAGGGCTTGTCAGCTCTCGGACCTTGCGCAACTGCTCACCCGCATCCGATGCCATCCGCTGGGCTTTGCCCCCCCACCCTTCTGCTGCGTTACCAGCGGACAGCCCAAGGCAAAGCAGCAACGCCAAACACGCTCTAGATCCTGTAGTTACGGATTGCATCTCCATCCCTTAATGCGCGGCCACGCGAGTCGGTTGAGGCGCTTGCTGTTCAGGAGGCAGATGCGTCAATGCCACATCCAAAGCGTGTTGAGCAGTCGCAGTCAGCGTGGTAGAGGCTCGCTCGACGACACGGTCCACTGCACCTGAAGCTCCATCTGCAGTTTCCATCACCACGGCAACCGCGAAGCTTATCGCGGCAAAAGTCAAAGCGCTGTTCAGAATCGACATGAAAATTCCCTTGTTTTAAAGTTGTGCAATTCGTAATTGACGTTAAAGCAACTGTAATTGCATTGGCAATTGCAAGTTGTGTTTAAATTATGTAGGATTGGCCACATCGAAAAAGGAGTTTGGAATGCTGAAATTGATCAAGATTGCAATGCTTGCTGTGGCCGTAGGGCTGACTGCATGCGGGACGATGACCCAGGAACAACTCAACGAGATGGGCCGCAAGACTCGCGCGGACAACGACTACAAAGTCATCATCGAAGGGCGAATCAAAGAAGCCCGCATTGGCAAGCCACCGCGCGACGTCAAAGCCACTGACACGATCGGCTTGGCGACTAAGAGCGATACGCTGCAGGGGGCCTTCTTGGTCGTAGGCGTCATCGATCTGATCGAGAAGAGCCAGGACGTCATGCACGTGACCTACACCGACTACGCCACCGGCGAAGAAAAGAAGCTGCTCGCCCCGGCTCCAAGGAACCTCACCAATTTCCAGCCAGGCACCCTCTTCCGGTATTTCCAGACGACCAACAACTCGAATTACTTGCGGGTGTTCAAAACGGAAGAAGACTTTGCTGCCTTCAATCGATAGAGCTTTGCTGATGCGGGGGATGCAATCAGTGCGCATGCATTGCCGCCAGCGCCAGCGCAGCGGCCTCCGGATGAGCCCGAAACCAGACGTCAACCCAGAATCGTGCTTCCTCTAAGGCTGCTCTGAACACCTGTGGTTCGAACATGACGACCGTTGACGTTTTAGGCGCGGCTGAAGAATAGGAGCCAACCGAAACTGCAATGGTTTGCCCGAAGATCTTCTCGGACTGAACACCCAGGAAGTTTGGAGTGAAGTCATCGGGCACTTCGACCCTCAGACCGAATGAGTAGCCCTTTGCCCCTCGGCCGCTGGTGTCGAACCCGTTGATGAAGCAACCTTTGTAGACCTGATATCGCTTTACCTGAGCAACCACAAATCCGATGCTGATTGCATCAGTCGCACTAGGGAATGAGTATTTGGTTTGCATGGTTGGGAATGCTTTTGGCCAGTGTCCAAAAACAATCCGCACATGTCATTTTTTTAGAGCTGATTTCCCGTAAAGCGAGCAAAACCCGTGTTTTTCGACGGTAGTGCTCGACGCAATACGAACTTGCCCCAGTCATTTCTGTGAACTGCCCAAAGGAGCCCCGCCATGAAGACACCACATCTCAATACAGGTCTGCGTATTCAACTCATCCGGTCCGTACTTTTTTTGCAGCCCGCTGAAGCCTCTGCGATGTTCAGCGACATGACGCCCGAGAAATGGGCGGCGATAGAGGCCGGTCAAGAGGCTGCACCGGATCACGTCATCAAGAAGCTGGAAAACCTCTTCAACTGGCGCAATCATCAGCTTGCTATGACCCGACAGATGATGGTGAGCAACCCCACTTGCACGCTCAACGAGTTTTGGCATGCAACGATTGATGATTGGATGGCCATCGACGAACGAGAACCGGAGCACTTTCGGGCCGCGCAATCGCTGGCAGCGTCCCTCGCGACGGAATACCCGACACAGTTCAAGCTCTACCCTTTCGATCTGGCAGCATTCACGGCATGGGCTAGCGGTCGTCCCGGTACCGATGAGCTGCAATCACACTACTTGGCCATGATTTCCGAGCCAATGTTCAACGCGCATCGCTGACACTTGGCTGTCGGCAAGTCTGTGACGTTGCCATCCTCTCGCGCATATGAATGCCGGAACTCCTGGCACTTCAGAACCAAGACTACTGATCCATGGCAGCTCAATCTACAAAGCCAGGCAACGGGACTACAGCCAAGTCGCCTGATTCGCCTTCGCGTCTGATAGCAGTCACTCAAGCAGGGCCTGACCACCAAGTTGTCACGTTGGCTGGATCAGGTAGCGGCTGCTACCGTCGCACACCGTGCGAAAAATGCCCGTGGCGGGTGGATGCAACTGGTGAATTCCCACCAGAGGCATTTGTCCACTCAGCTACCACCGCCTACGACATGGCTACCAACCTGTTTGCTTGTCATGACTCAGGCACCAAACGCCCAGCGACCTGCGCCGGCTTCCTGCTGCGAGGGGCAGATCACAACCTCTCAGTGCGGCTAAAAGCCGTGCGCGGCGAACCGATGGATGACGTGACGGACGGTGGTCACGCCCTGCACGCGAATTACAGGGAGATGGCAGTGGCCAACGGCGTAGATCCTAGTCACCCGCGGCTCAAACTTTGTCGCGATTAAATCCAAGACTCCTCATGGCTAAATCAAAACGCTCATCAAGAGGGTCTTTCGGCGACGTCCTGGATGTGTTTGCGCTGCTCCCGTGGTGGATCTGTCTTTTGGCCGCAGCCGGCTCTTTCTGGTGCCTCCACTACTTCTCGTTGGCCTACTCCGACGCAGTGAGCGCAGACGGGCCGGCAAAAGCTGGGAAGGCGGCAATCCTGGCCTTACTGACGGTGGGCAAAGTCCTCGTTTCCTCCATGCTGCTCGCCTCTGCTGGCTTGTCCTACCTTGCACGAGCGAAGCGCAGAAACTTGCTGCGCCAAGCGGAAAGCCAGCGATCTCTTGAGGGGATCACTTGGCAGGAATTCGAGCTGCTCGTTGGCGAAGCCTTTCGTCTCAAGGGTTACCAGGTGAAGGAGTTAGGCGGTAGCGGACCTGATGGTGGAGTCGATCTTGTTCTCACCAAGAGCGGCGAAGCCCACCTTGTCCAATGCAAGCAGTGGCGATCTCTATCTGTTGGTGTCGACGTTGTTCGTCAGATCTTTGGGGTCATGGCAGCGCACGGTGCTGCTGGTTCGTTTGTGGTGACCTCAGGTACGTTCACGTCGGCTGCTAAGGACTTTGCGCATGGGAGAAATGTCGTCTTGATCGATGGCCAACAGCTGATGACCATGATCGCGGATGTACGCGGCAAGGACGCTTCAGCGCAAGGTACACGGCTTGAAGGCCTTCCGAAAAGGCGACCGGAGCCTGCGGTATCGAGGCCCGAGCCATCCGCGACATCGCCCGTCTGCCCATCGTGCAAGGGGGCTATGGTGAAGCGCATTTCCCGAAATGGTGCTCAACCTTTTTGGGGATGCTCCAGCTTCCCATCTTGCCGTGGCACGAGAAAACTCTAACTGACTGACTCGCCGCACAGGCAACAAAAAAGTAGCGTGCGATTTGACGTCATCGCTGGCAGCAGGGAGCAGTCCTCATGGCCTTCAACGGGCTTGGAAGCTTTTGTCGCCCCGCAGAAGCCCTCTGGGGAACGCTGCTATTTTCTTCGCTCTGCAGTCGCCCTTCTGTCGCCCCCCACTACTACTCGCTCTTTAGTCGCCCTTCAGTGATTCGAGGTGTTGGGGTAGTACCTTCTATGAAACATGGATAAAGCAAGATCCTGCTCGAAATGACTTTAAGCGAGCGTTGTGTTTCGTGGCGCTCCCCGTTTAGTTTCCAGGGGACTCGATTGGTTTGAAACTGCCTGGTGCCGCAAATGACGCTTCACGAAACTCGCTGACGCTGGCTTAAACCTTATCGTCAGCAGGCCACGGCTTTCAACCATCGTCATGTCAGCACGATCCACACTTTGTTAGCAAATCCAAAATTCACTCCGTGTTCTGTCTTCTCGGGACTTATCCACAAGCTGCAGCGCATGTATTTCGTAAGATTGTTTTAAGAAGATATAGAAGCCGCAGGATTGCCACATGAGTCCTGGGATTAGCCGTCCACCGGGACGAGCTTGCCTGCCTCGACCGCCTCAATGAACCCGATGGTGAATGGCGCCATACATGAGCGCTGTCCATCCGTCTCCCTGACGGCCCCGGACTCGATTCGGAAAACCTTCCCTGATTTTTTCGAAATAAAGCTTTTACCTTCGTAAATCTCAGATTTTTGAGCTAAATACTCGTGTTCACGGTTTTCCTGCTCTTTGGTTTGTTCTTCACGCATTCCTGCTGAAAAGTCGCGTCCGCTGACGAGCAATGCCTTGATGTAGGCGTACAGCTGGTTAGCCTTAAGTTTGAAGAGGTACTTATGGGCGCCATGGGCAACGTCGGAGAGACGTTGGCTTGCTGCTCTGGCTTGCTTCATGAGCCCTAGCACAGCGAATGGCGACAGACCCCTCCCGCAGAGCCACAGAAGGTCACTCGGCAGGGAAACATTCCCCACCCTTGTGTACCCCCCGTCAAAGCCGTTAACGACCTCTGTGCTGTCCGTTGGGTAGGTGGTAGTCCGCCTCTCATGAGAGCTGGTACCAGCATTGGGGTTGGTGGGCCGCTGGGGTGCAGTATCAAGCTTGTTATCGGAAAGCAGTCTTTGCTTAGCCGTGGGCTTGCCCAGTGCATCCACCAAGCCGAGTGCAACCAGCATCGCCTTTGTGGGAACGAGTGGCGACCGTGATCCGCGTAGCCCTGCCCGAGCTACGCGCTCTCGTTCAATGAGGTTTTGTTTCTCAAGCCAGCTGATCGCTCTATGGACTGAATCGAGTGACTTCCCCGATTCATCCGCGAGCGTTTGACGGGACGCAAAGATTTCGCTGAAGGGATTCAGCAAATTAATCTTTTGAACTATTTTTAAAACAATTCTAAGAAAACCATCTGGCATTTCGACAAATGCCGGGGCGTACGGTAGTTCCGAGCAAGCGCGAACAATCGCGTAGGGGTACCGTACTTCTGTATAGGCGAGCTTATCCATCGCAGTCTCCAGGGGACACGAATTCCTTGACGGATGCGCTGGAGAAAACTACTATTCGCTCTGTGTGGAGGACTACTTGCTTTTTCCGATTGACGTCGGTCGAGCAGTGAACAGTAGGAACTCAGGGCATCCTTCGATGCTGATAACCCCGGTAGTTGACGCTACCGGGGTTTTTTATTGGCCGGTTACTTAGGTCATGAGGTCACTCCTATATCGACGAACCCAAAAGCAAGAACCCCGCTTGGAGCGGGGTTCTTGCTTTTTGACTCTCTGGTCGGATGGGGCAGCTTGGCCCGTGGAACTGATGGGCGCCTTGCTTGGTAAATTCCTGTGCACGCTGTCGAGAGCTGCCGGCGCCATGCTTCGACCAGACCCTTGTACGTACAAGGCAGTCTCAGTCTTGGCAAAGTCGACTTGAACTGATCTTTTACTAGGCGAGGTCAAACTGAGCCCCCCCTTGTACGTACAAGGGTAGGTTAGATAGCTCGGTGTCAGGCAGGGCCGTGCCAACGCTCCACCCTTGTACGTACAAGGACCGGTTGGATTGCCGAAAGTCAGGTAGGGTCGCGCCAACAGTGCACCCTTGTACGTACAAGGGTCTGCGCCCAAGCCATCTGTGCATGCAAAATCTATCAATCGCCCTATGCACGCAAGAGGCTGATTTGCATCGACTCTGGAGCAATGGAATTCAACAAACAAAAGTCGCACCGCGCCTATGTGGGCCTGGAATAGAGGATCAGATTCCTCGCTCGCGATGTCTTTGTCTCGCAGACGGCTTTCGAACGTGGTTTGATCGAAGGGGGCAACGTAGAGGCGCCCTTGGGTGCGGCTCATCACGCCCTTGTACGTACAAGGGTCGGCGTCCACAGTGAGTTGGCGTTCGCTTGGGAGAGTCTTGCTATCGCGCCAGTTGTACGTACGAAAGACGTCAGTTGAACAGCGCGAAAGAAGTACGCTGTGAGGGTCCTCGCCCTTGTACGTACAAGGGTCCAAGTCCGCGCCTTCTAGGGATACACGAACGTAGTCGTTTGCAATGGAGCGCGCGTGCGTAAAAGAGGAGTCAGTGCCAGACCTGCTATGAAATAGATTACTGGTTGTCCCGCCCTTGTACGTACAAGGGCCCAGGCCTCCGTCGCTTCGGCGGACGCCTGTGTAGGCGATGTCCGTGCTGCCCTTGTACGTACAAGGGCCGTTGCCTACGCTCCATCGTGATTCGATCAAACGGCAGCTGGACACGAAAACCTTGTACGTACAAGGTTCACTCGCAGACACTCGGAAGTGTTCGGACCCGCTCTGCATCAGACCCTTGTACGTACAAGGGTCGATGGCAGAACTGGCATAGGCTCCGTCCAATGATGAATGGGCTATGTCACCCTTGTACGTACAAGGGTGACGATGGTCCCTGCCTTCAGCGTCATATATCGCACATGCCCGAAGAATTCCATTGAGGTGAAATTGCGTGGCAAATGGTTGGGGCAAAGCAAAAGGCCCTGTCTCTGCATAAAAGAACTTTTTGGTACGCCCATAAAGAACAAGGGACAGCGAGTGTCCCTTGTGTAGTTGCTGAGCTAAGCCCAAATAAGTCATTCTTGAGTGCTTGAGGTAGGAGCTGATGGCTCAATACCATCGTCCTGGCCAACAAAGAACGGAGCCAAAGATTTCTCGATGAGCGCGTTGAACTCTTCAAGCCTCTCAGGAGAGATGGTGCCTGTAATTTCCACTTGACCATCCGTGCGAAGACGAAAATGGCCATTGGGAAAGCGGCGCTGGAAATTCACTTGGCTCTTCTTGCGTCCGGCCTTCTTTTCTGACGAACCAATCGCGAGCTCAACCTTTTGCTTCAGCCAGCGAAAAGTTTCGTCTTCCTCTACGAAATTTTTGCAAACTTCCAGTGCGTAATCGCGTCCTTTCAGATCAGTGAGCCTCTTGAAGTGCGAAACAGCGTTGACGGTGACCTTCTCTGGGTACTGCTTCGCGAAATCAATGAGGTCTACGTCCAGGCTATCGTAAGCACCGTACTGATAAAGGGTGCCAATTGGAATGCCTGTTTCGGTAGCGATCTGATCCCATGTCCATCCTGATGATCTGAACTTCTTGAAGAACAAAGCCCTGTCGTAGTCGCTATGGGCACGACGTTCCTCATTCTCTGCATAGCCGAGCCAAGCCGCCTGTTGCTCAGTGAGGTCATAGTGGATGACCGCTTTGACTTTGCGTTCTTGGAGATCCCTGGCGCGTATTGCCTGTACTCGTGTCCACCCGTCGCCAATGATGAAACGACCGGGTTTGGACGGATTTGGTATGACGTGAATTGCGTCTCGCTGCCCATTCGCATGAATCGAGTTCGCAATTTCCATAATTGCGCTATCGTTGTATTGATTACGCGGGGGAAAGGCGTTTTCGTCTATGGCGAACACATCGATCCAGAATGTTTCCTGGACCATCACAAGACCTGCCGGGACAGATAATGCCCCATCGTGCTTCTCAGGGGCATGCACGGTCGAACTATCAAGTTCGACCGCAGAAGAAGCACCTTCAGGACGAGATACAACATCCCCGTCCTCAACTATCTCGGGCAACCGCAAGGGTGGTACGAACGGCGCAACTTTAGGTCTTTTAGCCGCAGCTGGCGGTGCGGACTTGCTGTCGTCCTCCACCGGCGCGAATCCTCTCCGCTTCATGATTGAGACCCCTTCTCGACTGCTTGCGACCTTTTCTCCTCGATTGCAAGCAGCCGCTTAATCAAGTGATCAGTAAATAGCTTGTATTCGTTGCTTGCCTGGCTGAGTGGCTTTTGCAGGCTCATCGGGATGTAGCGCTCCAGAGATTTTGGGAACTCTTCTGATACGGAAATCGAGACCGGAGCTACCTGCTTTTCATACTGCTGAAGTGCCTGATTCATGCGTTGAATCCGCGACAACTGTGCGGCAAAGTGGGTTGCGAGTATTACCAATTCGCTGTGAATTGCGCCTTTGTAAGTCTCGCGCAGTAGCTTTAGCTCCTCAATCACGCGCGAAAGCCCCTTAACTGCAAAAGCGTCAAGGCGAACCGGTGCAACGACGATGTCTGCAGCTGCAAGGGCCGCTGTGCTTGTCATCGAAACGTTTGGCGGGCAATCGAAAACAATTACGTCGTATTTACTTGTGTCGAACCCAGGCAGCTGACCCGTTTTCGCCAAGTTCAAGAGCTTGTCCAGAGCCATCTCGCGGCTCCCTTTTGCTGTACTTAGCGCGAACTCGATATCACCCAAGTTGGCATCCGCAGCAATCAGGTGAGGCCCGTTCTTGCCAAAGGGCATCTTGATCAAACTACCGACCGATTCGCCAGGTGCTCGATTCAAAAACGGGCAAACGACATGCGCAAAAGTTTGCCCAACGATGGCGTCGAGGTTGAGCCCGTAGCTGGCCAAATCCTTCTCTGTGAGGTCTGCCTCATAACCCATGTACTGGGTCAGATTGGCCTGCACATCCAGGTCGATAGCAAGTACACGCAACCCGGCCAGTTGAAGGTGGAGCGTTATCTCTGCTGCAGTCGTCGTCTTGCCGGTCCCACCCTTCACAATGTCCACAGTAATGACATACGGGCCATTCTGCGGAGTCTTGATGAGGTTCTTCTCCCGACGCCACTGGGCAATCTGGAAGAGGGTATCCGGATCGAACAACCTAACGGCTACGGACTTGGTTCCATCATCGTTCGCGCGCCTTACTTGTATCTGTGACTCCTCCAGGTATCGCTTGGTGGTGTTGTCAGTGATACCCAGGAGGGCCGAAGCTGCTCGCAGACGGTACTGAAGGCCCGAAGGGTCAGAGTAGGTTGATCGCAAAGTCATGGCGCAGCCCATCAAAAAGATGAGCAATTATGGGCATGGGTGATAGGGGTGTCAAGAAAAACAATCCCTGGTGGGCAAAACACCTGTCTACGGCGAAAAAGCCACCAACGAGCAATTTGTAACGGGGGGCACAACGGCGCCTCCAGTTGCAATGAGTTTGCAGTTCTCTGCCCCACCAACGTGTTGTGAAGCCAAGATTCTAGGAACCCGTTTACTCCAAAAGGGGTTCGAAAAGTAAGCAAAAAACTCACGTTAAGGCTAAAAGCAAGTTTCGGACTACGCCTGAGGCTCAGCGGTGACCTTTTTTGGAGGAGCACACCGCGTACAAGGACCGGGCGGCTGGCTAAAAGCTACAGAGGCCAAGATCAGAGGGACCAGCGTAGCCCGCATCCCTTGCACAGTGCTCACGCGTATGTAGGAGGTAAGGCCACACCTAGTTGAATTGCAAAAAGATTTGCAATAGAATTGTATAAAGTTGCCAACGAATATCATTTCGCTCAATCTATCGCTAATTCATGCCAAACACCGTTTCGGAAATCAAAACCAAAATTGCCGAGCTGGAGCAATCCTTGGAGGCAACTCGCCAAAAAGAAAAGCCGATGGTGATAGACGCTATAAAAGCGCAAATCGCAGACTACGGGATCTCTCCGATGGACCTGTTTCCCGACGTCAAGTTGATGCCCCGCTCGACACCAAGGCGCGAACGGCACACGCGAACGATCAAGTACAAAAACGAGAAGGGCGAGACGTGGAGCGGGGGGCCTGGACGTCGACCTAAATGGGTCTTGGATGTTCTTGCAGCCGGAGAATCGCTGGAGAAGTACGCGGTGGTGTGACAGTCACCCCGGTCAGACATGGGAGCCCTCTGGGCTCCTTTTTTTTTGGGTGCTCTTCGGGACGCAGGAATGACCTGGATGGACTGATTCGAACCGCCTCCTGGGCAAAAACATTGAAAAGCTCGCAAAACACGCGTTTTTCAAGTGTGTTTGGCCATATTCCAGTTGCTATTCTCAATCGCAACAATTGGATCAGGAGATGCGCGTGTGGTTGTATGACGGAAAGCCTGAAATGGTCAGTGCAGTGGTGCCAGATGCATCTGCGCAGGTCGGCGGCTACATCATGGTGTTCGTGCTCGGGAGTGGAGCGCCACGGATTGTTGCGACACGCTTCCCGGGAAAAAACGTGACGAGCTGGAAAAGCCGAGCCGCGCTCTACGGAGGTCAACGCTTAGAGAGGGTGCTCGTGAGCCCTGCTCACCCTAGGTACGAAAAGATAAAGAGGCTTCTGACTACACAGCTCTCTCACGATGACGAGGGGCAACCTCATCCGGGCCCACTCACGCTTGACCACATCGCGGTGAAAGTTACCG
The DNA here is from genome assembly GCF_964253015.1 of Acidovorax sp. LjRoot194. Taxonomy (NCBI): domain Bacteria; kingdom Pseudomonadati; phylum Pseudomonadota; class Betaproteobacteria; order Burkholderiales; family Comamonadaceae; genus Acidovorax; species Acidovorax sp. LjRoot194. Next base: position 76,931 of record NZ_CAXUQB020000002.1, read on the forward strand.
GCCTTTTCGCCACGTTGACGGCTGAAGCGGCACCAGGCGGAAATGGGGCAATTGCCATGTCCGCTCCTCATTAAAGAGGTCACGCGTGGCTGAGCACCTTTTTGATTTCGACAACCCTTGGCGCCCCAACTATGAGGCGGGCCAGGCCTTAGGCTGGTTTGGCGCTTTCGCAGTTTGCATTGCATCCGTGACATACACGCCGCTCCCCACAACATTTGCCGCGGTGGCTGCGTTCGGGTGCGGTGGCATGGCTTTACTGAGGTTGTCAAAGGCTTGGGCGCGGTATAGCGACAAGGCCCGGACCAACATTACTGGCAAAACGTTCATCGATATTGAGGGCCTGAAGAAGGCATCGAAGAACTCGATCAAAAACAAAGAGCTTTGGCTTGGTCACGGCTTCCAATGGACTGATATCGAGTCCCAGCGAATGCACGCACTCATTGCGAGCGGCGTTGCTAAAACACTGGGCAAAGAAGCCACCAGCAAGGATGGCAGCTACTGGCTTCACGGACTGCAGAAAGAAGCAGACGTCAGCGCTTCTTTGGAGCTGCTTGAAGGACACACGCTGATCGTTGGATCAACTGGGGTTGGGAAGACCCGCTTATTTGACCTGATGATTGGTCAGGCCATCCTCCGAGGCGAGCCAGTCATCATCATCGACCCCAAAGGGGACCAAGGCCTAGCCGACAACGCTCGCCGCATCTGTGAATCGATGGGGCAACCCGACAGGTTTGTCTATTTCAATCCTGCCCATCCAGAGAAGTCGGCCTGCCTAGATCCGCTGCGGAACTGGAACCGTAAAACCGAACTGGCTTCGCGCGTCGCTGCCCTGATCCCTTCTGAAACTGGAGCTGACGCGTTTGTGGCTTTCGGCTGGAAAGTTCTTCAGGACATTTGCGCTGGGCTGATTGCCACCGGTGCCCGTCCCAACCTGGTGAGTTTGCGTCGGTACATCGAAGGCGGACCCGACGACTTGCTCGTCAAGGGCCTTCAGATGCACTTTCGACAGAAGGTCAAGAACTGGGAGGAGGGGGTCGCTTCGTATGTGAAGCAGAACCAGGCGAAGGGCAAAGCCAAGGGCCAAGAGGCTTTGCTCATGGCGTACATCCAATACTACAAAGAAGTGGTCATCCACGAGTGGCCGAATGTTGACCTGCAAGGTCTGATTTCGACCTATGAGCACAACCGCGAGCATTTCCAGAAGATGGTCGCGTCACTGATCCCAATTTTGTCGATGCTGACGGCGGACCCGCTGGCGGAGTTGCTTTCTCCAGATCCCGAAAATGCCAACGGGAAGATTGTTCTCGACATGTCGAGAGTGATACGGAACGACATGGTGCTGTACATGGGCCTGGACTCCCTGGCGGACCCTACCGTGGGCAGCGCCATTGGATCGGTGATGCTGGCGGATATGACCGCGGTGGCGGGTGACCTCTATAACTACGGTGAGGGCAAGCGCAAACCAATCGCCGTGTTTGTTGATGAGGCCGCCGAGGTGATCAACACGCCCACGATTCAACTGTTGAACAAGGGTCGAGGCGCTGGTTTTAGACTGACCATCGCGACACAAACGTTCGCCGACTTTTCTGCTCGTCTTGGCGATGAGAACAAGGCTCTGCAGGTGCTCGCCAACACGAACAACAAGATCGCTCTGCGTGTTCAGGACACGCGGACCCAGCAATTCTTCGCCGATGGCATCCCGAAGATCAAAGCCCAGTCAATGTCAGTGAGCTACGGCCACAACGTAGCGGCCGACGCCAGCGCAAATTACGACGCTTCTTACAAAGAGCAGTCGACCGCAGAAGAAGCAGACCTGATACCCCCTGCGATTCTGAGTGAGCTTCCTCCGCTGCACTTCTATGCGCGTATGTCCGGTGGTCGAACGTTCAAAGCGCGGATTCCCATCCTCATCACCGATGGCCCATTGCCGAAAACGCAGAAGCCGTCCTTCTGGTCGATGTTCGGGGGATAGGGAATGGCCGCACAACAGAAGGAAAAAAAGCACTCGCTGGCATCGGTGATGCTGGTGATCGTCATATTTGGCGCGTTCGCAGTGATGTTGCTGGTCCCGTTGCCTGTCTTCAATGCAGTGCGGGATGCCGAGCAGAGACAGCTCGTATCTTGGCTCGGCACGGACACTCACCAGTGGGTGATGAATCAGATCTTCGATGTACTCGAAGCCATAAATAAAGAGGTCACGGCCGCGTTTGTTAGCTCGGAGCTGAGCGGTAACGAAAAGATTGACCGGTGGGTTATGACCCGCGCCTACGCTGGCACGGTCTGGGCTCACGTCATTCTCTACCGGTGTGGAATGCTGGCCATGTGGACGATCTTCGCTTTGCCCTGCATGTTTGCAGCAATGAGCGACGGCCATTTTCGGCGGCAGATATCAAAAGCCTCATTCACCTCACAGAGCCCCATGCTTCACAAGCGCGGGGTGGACCTGGCCAAGCTAGTGGCGGCGCTGCTTGTGGCTTGGCTGTTCGCGCCGATCTACGTCTCGACGTGGGTGGCCCCTTTTGCAATTGTCGGTCTATCTTTTGCGTGGTGGCTATGGGTTGCAAACCTTCAGAAACGTCTGTAATTCGCTCGCCAGGCATCCTCGCGAACTTCAGGGCCCAGCCAATGCTTGCCTGCGGTTCTCATCGCATTGAGGGCTTCGAACTCCTTTTTCGGCACCGTATCGACTTCAGCGATAAGGCAAAAATGCTGGAGGTCGACATTGCAGCGGTCAAGGCGGCTAGAGCACTCTGCAAGTTCTACAACATGAACATGCGGGTTCACTGCAACGTAGAGCTGTCGTCCATGCTCAACATTGATTGGGTGGTGGCGATGGCTGAGAACGTGTGCCGCGGCATGGTCATCGAGATCGTCGAGCGCAATGAGGCACTGAAACATCCACGGACGTTAGATCAGATACAGGGTATCTGTGCTGGCATCAGAGGCCTGGGCGGCGCAGTGGCATTGGACGACGTTGAAGGCACGGATTTGGAGGCCAGTCTGATAGAGGTTCTTCGCCCTGAAGTGCTGAAAGCAAACAGCGTGTCTGGTCTGGACTTCATCACCAGTTTCGGTACCAAATCCATCGTCGTCGCTGAGCAAATTGAGTCTCCTGACCTAGCACATCAGGCCGCGAAATGCGGAGCAACTGAGCTTCAGGGGTACTGGTGTGACGTGCTGAAAGAGGACGAAGTTCACCCAGCGCTGACTCCTCCGGGTGTGACTGCCAGGAACCGCCAGTTGATGGCTGCAGCCGCCTGAAGAGGCCACGATATTCGTAAAGCGCGCAAAAGGCGTGCTTTTCAGGGGTGGTTGGCGGGGTGCGGCTTCGTAGCATTGAATGCTATGAAACATTGGATCGTCACGTTCTTTTTCGCTCTCGCTTTGCAGGCCCACGCAGCTTGCTTCGAAGACGCTGCAAAACGGTACCAAGTCCCTGTAGAACTTCTCAAGGCGATATCGACAGTCGAGTCAAACGGCAACCCAAATGCCGTGAACCGCAACAAGGGCGGTTCCTACGACTATGGCCACATGCAGGTCAATGACTGGTGGCTTCCCAAGCTAGCTGCATACGGGATCACCAAAGAGAACATCTCGGACCCTTGCATCAACACCAATGTGGGTGCCTGGATCTTGGCCCAGAGCATTGCTTCCCATGGCTTCACATGGAAAGCCATCGGGGCCTACAACGCCACCACGGATTACAAAAGACTTGTTTACGCCCGCAAGGTGGAGCGAGTCCTGGCAAAGCACGCCCCAGTGCAAGTAGCAAGCAAGTGACAACCTCCTGGACTACACCATGACCAAAAGACCCATCCTGCGCGAAACAGTAGCTGCTGTACTTACTCTGTGCTGCAGCATTGCGCCCTCGGCCAACGCGGCGCTTGTATCTGCGGCATGTGAAGTCAACGGCGTCAACACTTGCGACGCTGGGGCACCTACTATCACGCCCACCGGAATTTTGACGATCAGAGGGTATGCATTCGACATGGTGACCCTTGAACGGCCGAATGAGACTGCAGGGGGTTTTATCGTGGTGAAGAACGATGACACCCTCATCAGTTACAAGATTCCCATTCAGCGTATCGAATCTCGGCCTGACATTCTTGCCGACCACATAACAGGTGACTTCTCTGATGCTCAGTATCCTCTGCTGAACTCAGGATTCGTAGCCCAGGTGTTCTCATCGTCCCTGCCAGCGGGGCCGTACACGATACAAGAAGTGCGCCTTTCAATGCGACAGGGCATCATGACTTCGCTTCCACTCGATAGGGCGGAAGCAAAGGGGCGATTTGTACTCTCCGACGCTCAAAGCCCACTGAAGCTCGTACACAGCGGTGGAACAGAGGTGCCGCTCAAGATGGTGCGGAGCATTGGTGGCGCGATCCAGGCCGTCGGATACCCTCCATTGCGTGACGGCCCCATGGAGATCAAGGCCGAGGTTGTTGCAGGCTCCAACACAGCCTCACGGTCAGTGGCATTCAGCTACAAGCGCCCGGTACTAAAAGCGGACATTTCGCTGCCAATCGTTGAAGCCTTTCCGGGAATGAGCAGCCGTTTGACCCCGTCGAGTCCGCTGAACAATCGCGCAATGGATGTCGCTGCTCTCCCAGTGGTGGTTGACTCGGCATCCGCTGATGGTCTCTCGGTGAATGGGCAAGCCGTCTCCAAAGACTCGGCATTCGATCTCGGCCGTCAAGCCAACCTGGCTGGGACCTTCCCGATTGTTGTCAAGGACACCACCGAAACCGAAGTTGCGCGCGACGTGAAGCTGTGGGTGAACCTACCTGATGCACCCAACATCCTCCTCAAAACAGCCACGTGGAACCCAGCCAAAAAGATTGTCGTCTCCCAGTCGTTACCCACCGCCGCCATCAAAGTCCAAGACGCGGACGTGCAGGCAAAGCTTGAAAACGGCAGCACTGAAACCTGCAGCAACCTGAGCACAATTCGGCCGGGGTACATGCTCTCCCAAACCATCGGAGTGAACTGTGCAATTCAGTTCGGCGCGCTCCCTGAGGGCATGAAGTACAACCCCTATGCATCAAACGCATTGCGCGGTTCGGTGCCGACAGTTGGCGACAACACCATCACGTTCACCCCTGGGATTGTTTATACCGATCCTGCAACCCGACAGACAGCCTTCTACCCAGCGAAGTCAGGCCATGGCGCCGTGAACATTGTGGGCACGACTCCGGCGCCAATTGCGCTTTCGTTCAAGAATGACAAGCTGCTGGACACCTTCTATGCAAAGAACACGTCGCAGTTCCCGGGTAAGTATTTTGCAACTGTGGACAAGGCTCAAGCACGCGCTGCGGGCGTGGTCAACGTCAAAGCTGGGCATCGCGAAGTAGTGACTCGTGTGACCTACCCTGGAGATCTGGTGAAGGAGGTCACCAGCTCGATACCAGAGTCGAACGTCACGTTGTTGATGCAGACGGATACTCCTTGGGCTGAAAACAAAGTGAAAGTCGAGTCCTGGTACAGGCGCGCACCAGAGTTCAAGACAGAACAGGTCTTCGACTTTATTGGGGTCCCCCAAGGTCCATTGGTCGACTTCGAAAAGAACTTTGTCTCCCACGATCAGGCTGACACTGTCATCAATGGCATCGTGGGCATCGCTCGTGGGCAAAACATCGTCTTCGAGCGAGAGTCTATGGGTCAGTGGCAAATCGTCATCAAGGATGAAAAGTCCAACACGGCCTTGTCTTCGCCTGTGATGCTTGACGATCAAGGGGCCTTCACTGTCAACATGGGCCGCTTGTCAGCAGGCACGCGATTCATCGTTGCTGAAGCGAAGATGGTCAGCGACGGGCTGGTTTTAAATAGCTCAGTGGTATCAAAGACTCGCGCGCTCATCACGGCGGCTGGCGATGTGATTGAGGCCTCTCTCAGCGCCCGCGTGTTGAGCGGCAAAGCGCCTTTTGTTCAGACGCTCAATGCGAACGTCAAGAACGCAAAAATGCTCGCCAATGTCAAAGCCGTTGCCTGGGAGATCCAAAACACTGACGGAACGTGGCGTCGGGTTATGCGCACAGAGCAAATCGAGCAGACAGGCATAAACTTCACAGCGCGGCTGGAGAACGTGGGAACGGCGACCTATCGCGCCGTGCTCGTCAACAAATATTCAGGTGCCGAGTTTCAGACGGAGCCACTGACTCTCACGGCGTTTGAAGTGCCAACGTTCAGTGTCACAGCTCCTGGGGTCGTGCTCGTTGGGCAACCCGTGGAGTTGAAGGTGAAAGCGGAAGAGGGCTTCGATGCAGCGTATCAATGGCGGATCGTCACAACCGGCGGCTTCACGAATGTCACGGGAGAGAACTCGGACACACTGACTTTCACCCCAACGGAAATCAAAAACTACGCCATTGAAGTCATCGGCAGATCCGCAAAGGCGCCAGACAACCCATCCGCCAACGTCATCAAGACAATCGGGTTGAAGGCGGTGAATCCTCTCGTGGCGCGAGCATCACTGCGCGGACCAACGTACGTTGAGGCTGGAAAGAGCTACGTCTACTCTGCCACCATCAATGACGTTGTCCCGACAACCTCAACCAAGTCGTACGAGGTGCTCGGCTATTGGCTCCTCCCAGACGGCACTCGCGTCGACGGCACAGAGCTGAGCTACACACCTGCACCAACGGACAAGGTGCTGAGCTACTACACCTACGTGAAGGGCTACCCCGACGAGACTACAGTCGCCACCCTTGCCATCAAGGCATGGGCTTACAACTGGCCAGCAAGCTGGAAGATCAAACTGGTTCCGCAAACGACGGATGTGCCAGCGGTCGTTAAATACTACGTAGAGACTCCCGAATTTGATTTGAAGTCGCTGAACGGTGAGCCACTGACATACACGTGGTCGTTGCCAACCGGGGTGACTCGGGGCAGCGGCAGTGATGTTGCCGGCACTGTAAACATTGGCGCCACCGGCACTTATCAGTTGGCTCTGCAGGTATCGGACACGCGCGGGAATGTGGTGAATGTCTCATCCGACGAATTCACCATACTCCCGCCAGCCAGCGTCGAGACCCAAGCCTCCATCGTTTCGAAGTACCTGGACAAGTATTTCGCGCCTGGTTCTTACTATCTGGGCCTCAAGATCGTGGGTATGCCGCGCGGTGATTCATTCATGCGCAACGACGTGTTGATCAATGGCACAAAAGTCGGCGAATTCACTGGTTCGGGGCACTACGTGTCCTTCCAAACGCCTGGCCAATATGAAGTTCAGGTTCGCACTATCACCCGTGCGGGCAACTACGGTGAAAAGACGATTTCACTCGATGTGAAGGAACCGCCCAAGCCGAATTGCACTATCAAGCAAACCACCACAACCAGTGGAATGTTGCTGACACCTGAGTGCGAGATCGAAGCCGGAGTTTGGCGGTCTACGGTTTGGAATTACAACCTGGACGGTGTGGCCCAGAAATCCACGTCTAAATCATTCGCCATTCCCAAGGCCTGGCTTGGGACTTCACGACTAACCGGGCTCCGACTGACGGTCGACACGGATCTGGGTGCTATTGCTGAGCAAGACGTGATCATCAATCAGTAGCCCTGCATAACCAGCCCAAAACTGGGCTGAAAACACTTCCAAACCTTCGGGGGGTGCGAAACGTCGCTTTTTAGCGTGCTTTTCGCCCCCCTTTTCGCATGTTGAGCCCCGTAATATCTCTACATCGCTCATAGAGCAATGAAGGGGTTTGGACGTGAGAGCAGCAATTTTGGCGGTGGTAGCAGCGGCGGTTCTAACAACCGGCTGTGCTCCCCAATTCATCGACGTCCCAGCACAGCAAAAGAAATCAATGTGGGTTGAGCGCGATGCAATTCTTTCCCATGGCGCTATTGGACAAACCGAACAAACCGAAATCGTCCTTACCGACGTCGCTAAAGACCTCCGTTTGACTGCTGAAGAGCGTGTTGTATGGCTAGCTGGAGTCGATATGGCCAAGAGCAAGCTGCAGCGCAGTCACGAACGACTGGATGGCGCATCTGCAGATATGAATGCAATGCGTGGTGCAACTGGGAAGTCAATTGTTGAAGTTCACAGTTTCAATGTTGCATCCAATTCTGTTTCAGTTGCAGGTCAAATTGCATTGCAAAAATTCAAAACTAACGACATGGCTCGATATTACGTTGAATTTTTGAATGATGGGCCAATGACTGAAGAGCGAGTAAATCAAATGATGCAGGCCTGGAAGGAATTAGTTCCACGTCTTAAAGATCGTGGGCTAAACGCTTCGAATGTCATTCTCGGTGGCGCGAAATACGACCAATCAACCAACAGTATCGTGCTTGTGAAGGTGGGCAAATGACCGAGAAACCAATTCCAAATTACGTGGATGACCAGATGCAGATCTTCCTTTGGGAAGTAGACGAGTTTCTGCCCGCCTTAGTCATCTTCGTTGTCCTGTTTATGTGGGATCAGCTGTTGTTGGGCATGTTCGCCACGTATGCATTCGTGAAGATTTTTGGCCGTTTCAAGAATTCGCACATGGACGGAGTGCTTTTTCATATGGCCTGGTGGGCCGGAATGATGAGCATGAATAAGCGGTTCGACAGTGGCGCAATGCGCGAGGTGGCGGAATGAATTTCAAAAGCGCACTGCGCAACATGAGCGAGCTGCAAGCCCTGACCAGGGTCTTGGTTGTTTCAAACGCAATGCTGGTTGCCGCACTGGTGTACGCCTTTGCCGTCATGTCGGGCGAGCGCGAGCGAATTGTGCTCGTGCCACCAATGTTGGATCAGAAAGCCGAAGTGGCGTGGAATTCGGCCAACAAGGAATACATCAAGAGCTTTGGGATGTACATCGCCACCTTGGTCGGCAACATCCAGCCGAAGTCGTCACAAGTCGTGCTGGATTCGGTGTCCGCATTCATGGACCCCTCGATCTACACCGACTTCCGCCGTCAGCTCATGACGATCATGGAAGACCCTGTTTTCAAGGGTTCAGGCTCCGTCATCAGTTTCCTGCCGAACTCGCTTCAGTTTGAAGCCGACACCAGCCGCGTGTTTGTCTCAGGGACCCTGATCACCTCCACATCGGGCGCTCAGAAGTACCAAAAGCAGGTTACCTACGAAATGGGAATTTCGATCCGTGAGGGGCGCCCATGGGTTTCTCACTTCCTCTCGTACGAGGGAACCATTCCACGAACTGTTGCCTGGCACGTGAACCGCAGCTCCCGTGAGGGCGGTGTCATACCCGACTACGCGACCCCTAGCCGGTACAAGAAAAACGGCGGTAAGCCGCAAGAGGATGCCCTCCAGGCTCTCGATCTCGATGCAATGAAGCCAGCTACGGCTCCCATCCAAGAAGCGGCTCAAAAAGTCTCGGAACAGCCTGTGCAAGCAACTGATTCGGCTACCGGCGAAACACTCATTAAGGAGCAGAACTGATGCGCGCCATGAAGATGACGCTGGCTTGCCTGTGGGGATTCGCCCTCAGTGCCGGGGCAAACACGGCACTCGCCAACGACGATGCCGCAAAGGCAAGGGATGCAGTTGCACAAACGAAGGCGGCGATAGATGCCGAGCTTTCAAAGCCCGTGTCCGCCCCACTGGCCCCGGCCGTTGTGCAAGACGCAAACCGACTTGCGTCGGGAGAGTTGCCAGCTGGCACCAACCGGTTTGTCGAACGTCCAAACACTGGGCAAAGCAAGCAAGTCCGCGCTGCACCTCCGGTGATTTTGCCGAAGGGCCCGCTGGGTAGAGCACCAGTGGACCCCCTGGCAGCGCTTGCCGATGCGCAACGTGAGGGCGGTGTCGGTCTCGATGCAATTCAACGTGAGATCAATCTGCCGGGACTCAAGAAGGACGACCCGAGCTTGAAGCCCTTCGTTATCCACACGCGAAACGGCGTGAACGAAATCGTTCGCATGTCGAGCAAGCTGCTCAATCGCATCGCCACGCCCTTTGCCAAGCCAGTGGTGATCGATACGTCTAATTCGATGGCGAAGGTCGTCGGCAGCGACGTCTACTTCATGCCAAACGGTGAGCAGCCCATCGGACTATTCATTGTTGATTCGGCAAACACCTCTCAGTCGATTTCCCTGACCGCTATACCTTCTGGCGCGATACCAGGCCAATCCGTGATCGTGAAGCTCGAAGACCTTCGCGCGAGTGCGAATGTCACTGGCGCAACGGAGGAGGAGTCAGAGATATCGACTCCGCGGGCAAGCGATTACGCGGGCTTTATCCGGACCCTGATGTCACAAGCCGTGCGAGGCAAGGTCACAGGCTTCAATCCTGTTCCGCTGGAGAGCGGTGTAGCAAAGATGGGCCCTTTGCATGTGACGCCAGAAGTGGCATTCACTGGTTCAACGGTTGACATCTATCGGTACCTGATCGTCAACAAGTCGGCCGAGAAGGTTGATCTCACTGAAACGGCCTTTTACCGAAAGGGAATCAAGGCTGTGAGCTTCTTCCCAGCAATTTCCCTCAAGCCTGAGCAGTCAGGGTACGTGTTCATCTTGGCCGACAAGCCGAAGTCTGCCGCGTCGATGGCAATGGAGGCCCAATGAGCATCACCGAAAAGCTGAACAACCTTCAGCCGAAGACTCGTCGGCTGGTGCTTGGTGGCGGCGCCATCGTTCTCGTATTTGGTGTCAGTTTCCTGCTCACCAACATGACCGAAAAGAAGGCGTCACGCACGCCGCGCGCGGCTAAGCCTGAGGTGACAGTTGTGACCCCGCAGCGCGTGACAGGTGTTGAGCAATTTGGCGCTCGCATGGACACCATGACCAAAGTGCAGGAGGAAATGAGAGCGGAGTTCGAGAAGCGATTCAAGAATTTCGACGAGAAAAAAGGAAACCCGGAAGGCCTCCCGACAGACACCGCCGCCGCCTCACGCCCTGCTGAACCGGTGGTGCCAGCTCTCGAAGCAAATACGAGCGTATTCGATGCCCCCGCGTCGAGAGCGCCAGCACTGCCGCCACCACCTCCGATGGCTGCTCCCATGCCCATGCCGGCAGCTACCACAAGTGCGCCTACTGCAAACGAAGCGACCTCAAGCATGGCGGAAACGAGCGTTGGTCCAACGATTCGTCTGCTTAGCGAAGGCGGAGAGATGGACGAGCAAAAGGCGGAACAGCGTTTGAACACGCTTCCTGCAAGCGCAAATTCGCGGAAGAAGCGTGAGAACGAGGCCGCTTACATACCTGGCGGTTCCATGTTTCCGGGCGTGTTGCTGAACGGCATGGACGCCCCTACGTCGAGCGTATCTCAGAAGAATCCAACGCCAGTGCTCATCCGAGTGAAGAAGGAGGCCGTGCTTCCCAACTTCGCATCCATCGATGTGCGTGAATGTTTCGTAATGGGAGCGGGATTCGGCCAGCTTGCATCAGAGCGCGCATTGATTCGCACCGAAAGCATTGCCTGTGTCCGTCATGACGGCAAGGTGTTCGATACCAAGATGGAGGCCTACATCGTAGGCACCGACGGGAAGGTGGGAGTTCCTGGCCGACTAGTGTCAAAGCAGGGACAAATGATCGCCCAGTCGTTGCTTGCAGGCGCTCTGGGTGGTATCGGCCAAGCACTCACAAAGTCGCGTGTTCCGACCCTCAACATTGACCCTACACAGGGCAACAACATCTACGAAAGCGAGTCTCTCGCCTCCGTCGGTCAATCAGGCTTGGCTGGTGGCATCTCGTCTTCCACAAACATGATCGCCAGGTTCTATCTGGACATGGCCAAAGAGACATTCCCTGTCGTCGAGACGCAAGCGGGGCAAGTGGTCACTGTGATCGTGACGCGTGGAATGAGCCTTCCCTTGAAGGGTTCAACGTCGCTTGAACGATATGTGGATGCACCAGCAAAGCCAGGCAGCTCCGCAGCTCGTGGCAGCAGCCACGACAACGACGACGAGGACCAAGTTGCTGCCCCTAAGGCCCAAGCAAACGCTCAGAGCATGGCAAACAAGATTGCTGCCGGCGCGTCTGCTGCGAATCAGGTTGGAGCCACTGCTCAACCCGCAACTGTCGTGGGCGCTCATCAAGTCCCAGTTGCTATTCCCGGCGTAAACGGACCCGCACCAAAGGGTTCTGGCTCCAACAAGCCTCAATGGTGAACCAAATGAAACTGATCTCCCGTATCCCTCTGATCGGCGCTGCCGCTGCCGTGGTGTTTTCTCTGACAGGTTGCGCAAGCGCACTCAACACGGCTTCCGAGTCGAAGTTTGCTTGCGACAACAACAACACGAGTTGCCCAACACCGCTTGAGGTGTACCGGGCAACACACAACACGCCGAAGGCGATCCGTGATGGCCGGACACCTGAAGAGTGGAAAACCGGCGCCAAGGATGGCGGGCAACTTCGTTCGATGGAATCCAGTGAAGAGCTGGCCCGTGATCTGACAACGCTCGCTCCTTCATCGCACCTGCTGACCGCTGCTGAGCCTCCAGCCAGGCCAGTTCGCGAAGCCAGCCAAGTTATGCGGATATGGGTAGCCCCATGGGTTGACAGCACCGACAACCTCAATTGGGCCACCTATGTCTACACCGAGGTTACGCCAAAGCGCTGGAGCTATGGCGAACAAGAAGTGCGGCATCAAGGGATGCCCGCTGCATTCACCCCCCGTTAATTTACTTTTATCAACTAGAGGAAAGCCATGACTCACGTTTCTTTCGCCGCTGCACAACAAGCACTCGGCTTCGCCTTCGGCCGCAATGCCCGTAACACCCCCAAGGTCGAAAAGCTCATCATGCTCGCCCTTGGTCTGGGCATCTTCTTCAGCTCTTTCGTGAGCAATGCGGGCGGCGGCGGTACTGAATTCACACAGGTCTACGACCAGATCACCGGTTGGGCAAACGGCACGCTGGGTAAGACCCTCGGCGTGTCCGCGCTGTTGGTCGGCCTGGGTGTCGGCGTCATCAAGCAATCTGTCATCGCAGCCGTGGTTGCTGTTGCGATGGCGCTGACGGCTGGCTTCGGTCCTGGCGTGATCGACGGTGTGATCTCGTCCGGTCTGCTGATCGTCAATCCCATCTGATCACCGTTTTCCAGAACTAGGGGGATTGAATGTCCGCATTGCACAGGGCTATGAGCCAAGCCGTAAAACGCCACAAACCCAGCGAATTCATTCCCGTGGTGGCCCAAGATCCAGAAACGGGAGTGTTTCTCTGCGATGACGGCTACATCGGCGTTTGCTACATGGGCAACCCTGTCAATGGGGCGGATGACACGTCAGCGGAGATGCTCAAGGGAGCATTTTCGCTACCCCTTCCTGCCGGGAGCATGGTACAGGTCACCCTGTATGCGATGCCCGATATCGACGTTCCGTTGGGTCGGTATGAAGCTCGGCGTCAGGCTGGGATAAATCGTCTGACCAGTGAGGTCACCAAGGCTGGCGCTGAAGCGTTTTACAAGCGCCGCATCGAGTTCATCTCCAAGTCACGAGATCGCTCGAATCTGCCAAGTTTTGGAACGAAGCTACTTGATCGCTTTGTAGTGGTTTCGTTGAAGATCCCGTACAAGGGTCTGGAACCCACCAACGCGGAACAGGACATCGTTGCCGAGAGTGGAGCGAAGTTGGCCGAGTCACTGATGACCATCGGGCTTTACACCACACGTATGAGCAGCGCAGACTACCTGCGTCTCGCACATCGGATCACACATCCATTTGACGAGCCAAAGCTCGACAGCGTGCGTGAGGATCAGAAGCTAAAGGATCAAGTCTTTCTGCCTGGTGAAGGGTTCTCTGTCACCGAAGACACACTTGAGTTTTCCAGCGGCACCAAAGTGCAGATGCTCTCGGCCGGCCGCTGGCCCAAGGAGAACGCTCTCTGGCTGATGGCGTACATGATCGGGGACCCGCTCGGGGCGAACAACCAAATCAAGTTTCCGTACCAGATAAATCTGACGATGCATTACCCGGCGCAACACAGCAAGACGTCTGCTGTGAAAACGAAAGCGGGAATGATCACATATCAGGCTTTCGGGCCGCTATTGAAGTTCGTGCCGAAGCTTGCGCTCAAAAAGCAGGGAATGGACGTCATCGTCTCGGCAATAGACACGGGCGCCACTATCGTCGAGGCTTCCCTGTCAGTTGGGATCTTTGGCCAGCAACGCGAGCCACTCACCCGTCAGATGGCTGCGATGCGTACCTATCTGCAATCTTTTCAGTTCTCGATGGGTGAAGAGCGGCTGGTCCTCTTGCCGGTGTTCTGGAATGCGTTTCCCTTGTTTCCGTCGGCGGAAAGCATCAAGAACACGTTCCGTTTCAAGACGCTGGCGGTTGAGCACGCTGCAACTTTTCTTCCCATTCTTGGTGAGTGGAAAGGAAGTTCCTACCAGCTCGGGCAAGACAAGGGATACGCCATGCTTCTTCAGAGCAGGCGTGGTCAGATCATGTCTCTTGACCTGCGCGACTCAAAGACCAATTCGAACGCCGTCGTGTTTGCGGAATCTGGAGCGGGGAAGAGTTTCTTGACTCAAACACTCCTGACAGAGTACCTATCGATGGGTGCCAAGGTGTACGCCATCGACGTGGGCAAGTCCTATTACAAACTGTGCAAGTGGATGGGAGGCGAATTCATCGAGTTCAGCCCTGATAAGGACTTATGCCTGAACCCATTCTCAAAGGTACAGGATATTGACGATGAGGTGGGATTGATCCAAGCCATCATCGAAAAGATGGCCGCTCCAGAAGACGGTCTTGATGACTATCGCCGCTCACGAATTGAAGAGTCCGTGAAAGCTGTATGGGGTCGCAAGGGGCAAAGCACTGACATTTCCGACATCGCTGAATACATGCGCGACATGGAAGATGAGCGAGTGCGTGATATCGGCGCAATGCTGTACCGCTACACAAAGTTCGGAGCAGAAGGGCGGTGGTTTAACGGCCAGTCAAACCTGGACCTGAGCAAGGACTTTGTCGTTCTGGAGCTGGAAGAGCTCAAGAGCAAGCCAGCCCTACAGCAAATTGTTCTGATGCAGCTAATCGCTGCGATTCAGGCAGAAATCTACCTGTCGAATGATGGTCGACCTCGAATCGTCGTTATCGATGAAGCCTGGAGCCTGCTGGATGACCCGATGGTTGCCCGCTTCATGGAACACGCATTCCGCCGCTTCCGTAAGTACAACGCGAGCGCAGTGATCGTTACGCAGTCGATAGCTGACTTGTATCAATCGGAAGCCGGCAAAGCAATTGCTGCAAACAGCGCCTTCAAGCTGATCATGAAGCAGAACAGCGAAACCATCGAGTTGGTGGAGCGCGAACAGTACCTTGCGCTTGACGACTGGTCCTTCAAGCAGATGCGGACTATTCACACCATGCCTGGTCAATTCGCAGAGGTAATGATCTACGCGAACGAGAGCGTCGGTATTGCGCGCCTCGTGGTGGACAGGTTCTCGCAAGTTTTGTTCTCTACCTCCGACCCAGAACGTTCACAAATCATCAATGCCATCGAAAAGGGCGTTGACCCTGTCGAAGCAATCGAGTCATTCATTGCGAAACACGGATAAAAATCATGACGACCAATGCAGTACAGGCCTCCGAGGCCATCCCTACAAAACAGCCACTGGGCGTTCTCCCGCTGGTTACCGAGATCGGCACCATCGTTCTGATCTCCGCGCTTGTCGCACTGGCCTTCAACGTTTTTGCTGTTCCGCTGCTGAACCAGCAAAAAGCCCCGAGCAAGATCGCTTTCGTGAACTACGAGCAGCTGGTGGGCGAGTACGTGCTCCTCGTGGGCCAGGATGTTGTAGCCGGCAAACTGCCGGTGTCCGACGTCACGGTGAAGTCGAATCAATTCACGCAAGAAATTCTGAAACGCCTGCAGGCGCACGCTGAAGCAGGCACTACCGTTTTGCGAACAGAGTCCGTGGTGGCGGCGCCCGCGGGCGTTCCCGACCTGACCGACACACTTCGCAATGAGCTTGTGGCCGAAGGGTACCTTCGCAAGGAAGGCACGAACCCTAGTCCCGCTCCCGCCCGTTAGGAGTCTTCATGTCGGTATCCAAGGACTCCCCGGCAAGAAATTGGCCGGGGGTTGGGGTGCGCATTGTCTACCGTCTGATCAAAGTGAACTTGATCGGCTCGTTGCTGGTGACCGGTCTTATTGCCCTGGGCCTGTGGTTGACCGGAATTCGGATTGGTGTCGACGTCCAACGGCTCGTCGGTGAGCCAGCATGCATGCCATCTCTGGTGTACCTCTGGAAGAAGGGGATGCCCCAAGAGCCCAAGGTAGGTGACTACGTGATGACCCGGATGCCGAAGTCTGGTTTGTCTGTGGGCGCGCGCGAAGGCGACCGGATCGTGAAGAAAGTGGCCGCTCTTCGCGGAGACACGGTAAAGGTCGAAGGCACTGAGCTGTGGATCAACGGTGTGCATGTGGACCGTCTATGGCTTGCAAAGAGCCTACCAGGCAAGAGCCCGGGTGATTTTGATGCGGAGTACACGCTCAAGGAAGGACAGATGTTCCTGATGGGTACTACCAAAGAGAGTTTTGATTCGCGCTATTGGGGGGTTGTAAATCGTGAAGCATTTTTGGGCTACGCTATTCCTTTGTTCTAGCCTTCCGCTTCTCGCGAGCGCACAGGTGGCGGAGTCCCGCAACCCTTGGCAAGACAACAAGCACCAGGTCACCAAACCAGTCCAGCTGCAGCAAAGCGCTCAGGGGACGCTGCGTGACTACGGCATCACGTCCGTTTCTTCTCCTGCGCCGCAGTGGACGAGCGACATGCGTGACCAATACAAGCAGAGCGTTAAGTCGGAGCAAGAGACCGGCGCTCTGCCTGATTTCGACATGCAGGTATTTATCTCGACGGGCATGCCAGACGGTGTGCTGCGCAGCCTCTTCCGCCAGTCGTTGGATGAAGGTGGCAAGCGCGTCCGATTCGTGGTGCGTGGCTTTGAGCCGCAGAAGATCGGGGAGCTGATTCACAAACTGCGGATGCATCTGCCTGATCCCTACAAAGATGAAGTTCTCGTAGAGGTCGACCCGAATGCGTTTCGGTCTTATGGGGTCACCTCAGTCCCTGTGTATCTGGTGAAGAACAAAGACAAGTGGTTCTCGATTCGAGGCGCAGTGAGCCTGGACGGTGCGAGAGCCATGGCACGCAAGGGAGGCAACTACAAGGCCGGCGAATCCTATGCAGTGGCCGAGCCGGACATTCTCAGCGTGATCGAGGACCGCGCAAAGAAGTACGACTGGGAAGGCGCTTTTGCCCGTGCTCGAACGCGCGCAGCGCAGAACATCAAGCCCAGCTTTGATCTGCCAACAGTAGTGAAGGAGTCGACGGACTACTTTGTTCCTACCTTCACGGTACCGGAGGACGTCACTGGTCCAGGCCCAGACGGCAAAGGCACGGTTGTGCTCGCGAAAGCAGGTCAGACCTTCAATCTCCTTCAGCACACACGACTGCAAGTTCCTGTAATTGCGATTGATGCTGGTGATGAACGCCAGATCCAACTTGTACGCGGATGGCTGAAACGCCCGGAATACCGCGCGGCTGACGTCTTCATTGTCGGCAGCATGACCAGCGCACAAAGCGGTAACGTGGTGATGGAGGAGCTGGTGAAGAAATTCAACCGCCCAGTATTCCCGTTGGTGAAACGACTCGGTGATCGTTTTGGCATTCAAGCTGTCCCCGCAATCGTGGAGCAGGAGGGTGACCGCCTGCGCATCCGCTACTTCAATCCCCAGACTAAAGGTTGACCACATGTGGAGAAGTATTTTGGTGATCGCGGCCCTCCTACTTGGTGGAGGGCACGGACAAGCACATGCGGAAACGATGAAGCTGGCATGCAGTAGCTACAACCCCCTTGAAACAATGTTCAAGGACGTCTGCTGGTCAGGCATGTTCCCCTTCAAACTGATGGGTGCAACCATGATCGCCGGCAAGAGTGGCGAGCCTGCAGATCGCACCAACAAAATCATCTGCGCATGTGGGGGCGACCTGTCGAAGGGGCAGCTCCCACGCATCGGCTTCACGGTGGGATTCTGGGCTCCGTCCAAGATCCTCGACGTCACCCGCCGTCCCTACTGCCTGCCCTCGCTGGGCGGTATGGAGCTTCCCTTTGCGAGCGTGGGGTTCCTCAACGGCGGGGCCAACATGGGCCGCAGCGATAAGCACGAAGCTTTCGCAAACTGGACCCTGTACACCTTCCCGATCATCTACATGCTGCGTCTCATCGACGACGGCGCATGCCCAGCCGATGGCATGACCGAATTCGATTTGCTCCAGTCGAGCCCCATGTTCCCAAACTGGAATGATGCGATTGGCCGGTACACGACGTTCATCAATCCAGAGATGCTGCTGTTCACTGGTGTTCAAGCCATGTTTGCGATGCCTGTGGACGGCGTCGCGTCAACGCTTGGCTCGCCGATGAACAACCTCTTCTGGGTTGCGGGGACTTGGGGAAACATGTACCCGATTACAGGGTTTTTTGGGAACGGGGTAGGGCGGATGGTTGACCCCGTGCAGTTCACCAGTCTGACTGGCGTCAGGGCGTTGTCCATGCTTCATCGCCTCGGGTTGCTAAACGAGACGATTGGCAACGACAACCTCTGCGAGCGGAACCCTCGCTACATCATCAGAAAGGACGCCTACCGCTGGCAGTTCTTGGCTCCTTCACCCGAGGTGAATGGACGGCCGCCCGGGGCACCGGCCCCAACTCCAACGACTTCGCAGGTTCAGGAGGTGAGCCCTCCACAACGGTTTGGGACTTGCACCCATGCAACCGGGTCAAGCACTGCGGCCTGGGGCATGTGGCGCGATGTACCTGCCACAGGTGAAGACCATTCGTACCTGCTCTTTCAGTGGACCGATTGCTGCTTTGGCATCACGCCTTAATCCCCGCACGACATAGCTATGAATTTTTCTTCAGATCCGATTACAACGCGGGACAGGATTGTCAAAGCGGTTGGGCGCTTGATGCTGGCATGGGCTGCGGTCGGTATGCCCAGTATTTCTATGATGGCCTACTCACAAGGCCTCCCAGACCAAGCCCCAACGTCCCTTCAGCGAGACAGCGCTGTACTTGAGCGACGTGTAGACACGGCCACAAGCGACACCCTTATCAATCAGAGAGCTTCCAAGCTCTTGAATGGCCGCTTCGATAGTTCTGCACCCGTTCGTGCTCCTCGGGTTGACGCGGTCGAGCCTTCCGTACGAGAGCCAAGAACCATTTCTGATCCCACGAGTGATGCGCAGGCGCAGAGGCAGGGCCAACGGGCCGGAACGCGCACCGTTCAGGAGATGGTTTCTGGAGCAGAGAAGGGTGGTGCGGTTGGTCGCGCCAGCTACCAAAGGGCGGACTTGGCCAACCAGACCAATACCGTGGAGCGCGTTAACCCCGGCCAAAACGACACTGCACCAGGCCGGAGCAACCTCTCAGAGATCATGCCGGGGTTCAACAAGAACGAGGCGTCTGAGATGAGCAACATGGGCAGTGCGCTGTATGCCAACCCATCGCTGACCAAAGTCGTCGCCGAACAGAACCGGCGCAATCTCCGCCGAGACGGATGCCGAAAGACTGATTTCATACTGCGCGAGCGCCAGAATGTGGATCTGGCTGCGACCGGAGCTACGCACCGCATATTGAAGGTGGAGTTCTTCGACCTGGTCAAAGAACCTATCCCTGGAACCAATCCAGTGGAGTACCAGACGATCACCGTTCCTGGAAAGCACCTGGGCGGGCCTTTGAACATGCAGGTGGCCACTCTCGGCGCCTCGCCTAGCGTTTACTGGGAGCGTGTGGGCGAGACCCACACGATTCGCTACACGTATACCCCTTTCTCTTCCTCCAAGGGGCGAAACTACTTCACGTACAACCATTGGTTGGGATACAGCACCGGAGGAGCAATCCAGCGCGTGGTTGGGGAGATGGTCAGCTATGGGTCGCCGTCTGATTCTTGGAAGACAGTCCATACGCACGTTGTACCCACTGGCGCAACTGCGGCTTACCTGACGGCCGATCTCTACCAGACCAAGGTCACGTACACAGAGCCAGCTCCAGGAAACCCGTGCCCGCCAGACCCGCCAGAAGTTTGCGAGGTCGGGTCGATAGGTGGAGATCCCATCAGGTTTTGTCCGGGCTCCTTTGGCGCGAACATTGCATCGATGTACGACGATGTGGCCCACCCATCTTCAGATAGATACGGCAAGACATTTAATGACCAGATGGCCAACAATGCGGCCCGCAAGGACTACACGACTGACCCTTCAATACGCGCGGGTGTGATCACTGGCGTCAACGCGCCTGCAAGTGCGAAGGCACAAGAGCTGATTGGCCAATGCTCACGTGATGCAGTGTCGCGAGTCGAACTGAACCAAGGTGGGTCCTATGGCATACCCAACATGCAGATGTGCTCGGAAACGCTGGTCAATCCCTATCCGCAGGGTTGCGATGGGTTGCGCCGTTCGTTCGGTCTCTCCTACATGGGCGAGCACAATTATCTGACGGTCAAGGCATTCAACAAGACCAAGGTGCCGATCATTGATCCTGCGACCAACAAGCAGATCAAAGATGCCGACGGCAACCCGCTTTTCACGTACAAGAAAGAGCCGACCAACGTTCAAGGTCAGATCGATACGTCATTCCCGATCATGGGCGCGGCTATCTGCCCAGGACAAGGACGCTGTTCTACCGAGATCCCTGATGACCCTCTGGGTACCAGTGAAGGGAAGTACCTTGAGTACCTGCACTACCCCATGGGTGGAGATCCGAAGGCAAGCGCCTTTGATGGCGTGTATGCGCAGGCTGGTGCTACAAGCAATTTCACGAACTACGGCTCCCCTTTAGCTCAGTGGCTCCCAACCGGGACAGCAAGCGGAGATGGAACGCTTCATGAAATCCGCATGATGGCTAAGGCCTACTCCGTGACCATCAACACCTTTGCTGGCTGTGAACGGTACATGGAATACATAGCGGATGGGTTCTGCAAGGGCGGCAAGTTGACGTGCAAGGAAACCTCGGCAACGCGTTCAGTGGGCGGTGTGACGTTCGGGCCTGGTTTGGCGAACAAGGGCATTGTTGATTTGCTCAAGACCTGGGGCACTGATGCATCGACAGTCATGCCTTCCGAGTACGACAACGGTGTAGGGTCTGAGCCCACGCCCAATGGCCCGCCAATCAAGCTTCTCGATGATCCGATGTGCTGGCTGGCAGATGCGGAGCCTTTCACGTCCTGCAGCACCATGAACAATGAGAAGGGTACGTTGCGGACCTTCTTGCGCGATGGGCAACAATGGGCGACGGACTGCAACCTGGCGGCAGACGACAAGGGCGTTCCGCTTGAAAACTCACCCAGCTGCAAGCGGGTTCCTGAGAACGATGGATGTGACACTCGCTTCAAGGGTCCATTCACCGGGCAGTGCTACAACCCGACCCTTGCTTATGACTGCGGTGAAACAAAGCCTTCGACCATTCCAGTCATCGTTGAGGAGTTGGGTGATGCCTGTTCCGGGGCGATGCGCTGCCTGGGAACTCAGTGCCACCGACCAAACCTGGCAGGCACGCACGGGGGCGACTTCGCCAGAGCGGTAGGTGCTATGGAGGCCGTCAACGCCATGGTCGAGGACATGGTCTGCCTCGAAACGGGAGAGAAGCCAACGAGCGTGACACAAGCGTGCACGCCCTATATTTTTGGTGGCAAGGCCATGTACTGCAAGATCCCAATCGGCAATGAGATTGGGTTGACCCCGAACTGCTGCAAAGAAGCTCAGAAAGGGGCGAAGTCAGCACCTAGTTGGATGGAGTACCTGTCAGCTCTTCAAACGTTGGGAAAGATTGGCCAGCGCATGGGTGTGATGCAGGCCATGCAGGGGTCCGAGGTGTATGGGCAAATTTCTCGCTTTTTTGGTGACGTGAAGCAACCCGTAGTCGATGCCTATAGCAGTGCCTCTCAATTCGTCACCGATAAGTTCATCACTCCATTTAGGGCCGGTTTCGACAATCTGGTGGGCGGCAACGCTGCTCCTGAGGCCGTGGGTAGCGTCGGCAAGGCAGGGGGAATATCAGAACTGATCCATGGATTCGAACAGCAGATCATGGCCGGGATTCAGGACATCCTCACAAAAATCGGGGGCGAGGAACTGTCCGGAATGGTGATTCAAACAGGTGCAAATGGCTTGGAGTTCACTGCAGGGATGCAGAATTTGATGTTTGCATTCCAGATCTACTCTATTGCGCGCTTGATTGGCCACATCATCTTTGCTTGCAAGAAGGAGGAGTACGAATGGGGGATGCAGGACAGGTGGCGACTATGTACGTTCGCGGACAGCTGTTGCAACAAGAAGGTCCCGTTGCTGGGGTGCGTAGAGAAACGCCAGCTGTACTGCTGCTACAAATCGATTGCTATTCGGGTCATCTCGTCCGAGCTGATTAAGAAGAATTTAACCGGATCGCGCCCACGGGGATTCAGGTCAGCCAACGACGGCAGCAGTCTCGGCGGCTGCAACATCAACTGCGGTGGATTCACTGCTTTCGAGCTGGCCGCAGTCGACTGGAGTCGTGTCGACCTGACGGAGTGGACCGATGCTCTTATCGAGTCTGGGCAGCTAAATCCGGCTGACCCTCGAACGAACTACGGCATCTCGCAAAACAGAATCAAGGAAACAATGACTGTCGGTCGCGATGCAGATCCACAGGGTAATTTCACCACCAAGGTTCCGGCAGTGAAGTCCGCTGAGTTGTTAGGTCAGAACATCCCAAATGTGACGAACAACACAGAGGTCTTGAAAGAGGCTCCAGAACATTGCTACAAGGACTCACGACTGATGCCATTCACCTATCCTGGTTGCAAGAGCACTCCGTAGATGACAATTTTTATGGACATTTTCGACAATAGTTATGGACCTTTTCGTTTACCCCAAGGGTGACGAGATCTTCGACAAACTCCACAGAAGGCCGTCAAGCGGCCTTTTTTACGTCCCAGCCGTTTAACGTGCTGTTTTCGCTTGCTTTTCGCACCTGTATTGGAGGGGTGCGCTCCGTACCATTGATCGGATAGATTTCGCCCCCCCGAGCCGTTCGAGAGGGGCCGATAAGTCTTCGATGAAGGGCGGGGTGTCATGGACGGTGCGAGATTTGGGTTACTGGGATTGGTGCTGGTGTGCGTTTGCATAGCCCTTGTGCTTGTTGCTGCATCTTCTGCCAAAGAAAAGGATGCTCGTAAGAACATTCAGTCGAAGGCTCCCGCGAAAGATGCCTCTGAAAGCCAACCAAAACTAGATGCTCTCTCAGCATCTCCGAAGCGCGAGAAGGCCCTTGAGGAGCACGAACTCGTGCTCGTGAATCAGAGCCGCTTGGGAATTCCGCCACCTGGCGAGAAGCGTGTTGAGGCTGTGGCACCACGTACGGTTGGGCGAGCCAGGCTATGAAAAGTGAACTCATGGTCGCCTTGTTGGTGGTAGCGTTCCCTGCACTCGCGTGTGCCTCTGAAGGGGTGGTCAGCGCCGTCAAGGAGTCTGCGAAGGACAACAACAGGATCTCGGTCTGCATCCAGCTTGCGAAAGCAAATGAGCCGACAACCTCCGCCAATGCCGGGGTGAAAAAAGAGGCTGTAGATCAAGTGTCGAGCAAGCTCAAGGTCGGGGAGCCGCTGATGCTCCGTGCCCGTGGTGATGTTGCACGGAAGGCTCTCTACGGGTATCCGAGTGACCTGGGCATGGCAATGCGAATGTATGAGCGCGCGGCCAAGTCTCAGGAAGCCGGATGGAACGCCTCATTGCTCCTCTATCAGTCGGCACCTGACGGGGTGAACCCACAGCTTGCACAGCGAATTCTTTCGCTGCTTGAAAAGTCTGGCGCATCGTCATTCAACTCGCGTGGTGCTGTCGGCGCGCAAGCTCACTATCTCTCCGGTCTTCTCACTGAGACGGGAGCTACGGGCAAGGTTGATGTGAAGAAGGCATTTCTTCACTACCGTGCCTCTGCTCGAAATGGGTACATCCCCGGCTCGTATCACTACATGCGGCTGCTTACCCAGTCCATGAGCAAGCTGACAGAAAGTGAAAGAGCAGTTGCCCTTCATGAGGTTCGCATGATGACGAATCGCTGGAAGTGGCACCTGCCGGAAATCATGATGCTCACTGGTGACCTTCACTCGTCGCGTTGGTTTCCCGACGCTGAAGGATTCACTGCGCAGTATCACTGGCGCATGGCCATGAAGATGGCAACCAGGCTTGGCGGAGTGACCGAAACAAGCGACTTCGAGGCAACGATGCGTCAACGCATCAAGCCTCTCACACCCGAAATGGAAAAGCGGCTTGAAGAGGCCGTGGAAGCGGGTATGCGCATCGCAACCACAACAAAGCACAACCTGGAGTTCGCAGATCTATGCGTGGATTGATTTTGACCAGGTCGGCATTCCTGCTTGCTGCGCTACTTACCCTTTGTGGGCTTGCCGCTGCTCAAAGCGAATCCCGTCCTGCACGGGATGTGAACATGTACAAGAGCGGGGAAGAGGGGTGGTTTTGGTACGAACGAGAACCAGAGCCATTAAAGGAAGAGAAGAAGCCTCTTCCGAAGAAGGCACCGCCCACTCCTTCCATCATCAAGCTGGAGGCCCCCAAGGCAAAGGCGCCTGAGGTCGAGCCGCTGAGCGTGAAGTGGTTCCAGCAGGAATACATGAGCGTCATTCACGCTGCCATCGACGACCCTAGTGAGGCAAACGTTCGCAACTATCGATACGCGACGCGAGTCATGCTGGACAAGGCCAGCAACTTCACACGCCAGTTTCAGAAGCAGTCGCTGCTCGACACGCTGCTCGACGAGTCAGTGCGCTCACCGTTTTCATCCGGCATGCGCGGGAGCTTCCAGGGATGGTCTATCGACGCCAAGAGAGCCGCGACGAAGGGGCTCAACAAGAAGGCGGGCCTGTGGGTCTTTCTCGATGACCAATGCCCGTTCTGCGCCATGCAGTACCCCATCGTTGCTCGATTGGCCAAGGAGCTTCAGTTCGAGGTGTTTTACATCACCCCCGACGGCAAGCGGCCGAGCTGGTTGATGGGCGGGTCCAACGTCCTGAAAGACGAAGGCCAGTCCAAAACACTTCGTATCGGCGTCCGCCCAGCGGTCGCACTTGTCGTACCTCCCGCGAAGGTCACTGTCATTACGCAAGGCCTGCTTTCCCAGGACCTATTGGAAGAGCGCATTTTGATTGCCGGTGATGCTGCTGGGCTTATTACTGGGGTGGAGCGTAAAAACGCATTCCCAGAAGAACGCGGGATATTGACTCCCGAGGATATCAAGGAGTTAGGCAAGGAAATGCTTAAAGACAAAAATGCCCTGACACCCGGCGCACAACAACGACTTGAGAAGAGATATTGACATGCAAATGATTGGCTATAAAAAACTGTTCGCCGGGGTTGTCAATTCCGTTTTAGTGGCTTCGATTATCGGCGGCGCTGTAGCGCCCAAGGACGTGCATGCGGGCTTGAAAGACGCGATGGGTGAAATGTTCCTTGTCAGTGGTACAGGCGCGCAGGCCATCAATACTCAACGACTGAGGGGGTATTACGGTGGGTCGCTATCCGTGAGAGCACCCGGCCGTGGTTTTGAAATCGTACAATTCGCCGCGCCAAAAATTGACGCCGGTTGTGGGGGCGTT
The DNA here is from genome assembly GCF_964253015.1 of Acidovorax sp. LjRoot194. Lineage (NCBI taxonomy): Bacteria > Pseudomonadati > Pseudomonadota > Betaproteobacteria > Burkholderiales > Comamonadaceae > Acidovorax > Acidovorax sp. LjRoot194. The sequence continues at coordinate 102,483 of NZ_CAXUQB020000002.1, forward strand.
GATATTTTCTTTGGCTCATTCAGCTTTATCAACGGTGCCCAATTTGAGCAGCTGATCCGGTCAATTGCCGCAAACGCGGTGGGATATGCAATTAAATTGGCCATCCAGTCGATGTGTAGCCCATGCGGTGCAATTCTTGAAACTCTTGAAGAGGCGATTCGAGACCTCAATAGCCTTGCAAAAAATACCTGTGCTATCTCAATGGCGTCGATGATCGCCACCAAAGACAAGATGATGGAGCACGGCCGAAAGATTGGCGAGCAGCTTTCTGTCAGTGCAAATCGTGCGGCCGACTCGACTGCGGCGACGAACAAGGCCCAAAGCGAAAAGCCATCCGTTACCGCGAAAGGTGGAGATGCTGAAGTCGCCAAAAGCAATCCGGTTCTCGGCAATATGGTCTGGCGTGCTTCCCAACACACGATGGATGCGGGGAATAATACTTTGCGCGCTTTTATGACAACCAGAGAAGTGACGGAAATGGTTCAGTCACTATTTGGCACCTCAATTGTCCGAAGCAAAGAAGCCAGCGATGGGCAATGCACGGGTTCTCCATCCGAGGAGCGCTGCGACAACAAGCCTGCGGAATACTCCCCGACTATTACCGCCTGGGACAAGCTTACCCGTACCCGTTCCACCAGTCCGCAAGGTGTCTCAATTCTTCGCTGCACTAATTGGAGCGAAGGATGCACCCGTGTGGCGACCAGTGTTATGACCGTGGGTGAATGGGGGGGTGTCGAGGACACAATCAATTTGGCCCTATTTGGTACGGTTGATGCGCATAACCGCGCTGCCTATACCGCAGACTCAATCATCGGTTCGTTCGTACATAAGCAACCTGTAAACCTGGATGGCAGTAACTTGTCGCCTCGTGCTCGACAGATGCTAGCTGTAATTCCGGTTCCAATTCTTCTAATGCTTTACGAGGCACAAAAAACGCCTGGCGTCGCTGAAACCATGGGCATGCTGTTGTCGAACACATTGCCACCGTACTTTGAATATCTAATTGCCATGGAACTTCTCGGTATCGGAAGCAATGCATTTACGGGGCAGACGGAAGTTGACACGCCTCAGGCATACAAAGATGCGTTGGCTTCGAAGACTCAACAGTTGGTTGGGATGCGCCCCAAAACTCAGGACCTGGTTGGGATGATCGACGGCATGTACAAGTTACTCACCCAAGCTCAGCACATGACCACGTCCCCCATTCGTCCTCAGGCTCAGCGGTAATTGAATCATGGCATTCACTATTTACACGGTCTCCGACCCCGCCACGGTCGGGTCTGCCCTCAGCGCGATGGCCATGTTCTTTGGACAAGACGACTGGGTTGCATCCGCAATCAAGACCGGGCTGATGCTGTCTTTGATCTTTATCCTTGCCCAGGGGGTGACAAGGAACGGTTTGAGGCTCGATGTGATGGTGATCCAGGTGATTGTGGTTTGGGCAATGTTCATGCCGAAAACCACCGTCACAGTCGAGCAGTTCGACAATGCCGCTCCGCCACGTGTCGTTGATGACGTTCCATATGCCATAGCCCTGCCGGCGTCCGTGGCGGGGGCTTTTGCCCTCTACATGACCAGCAAAATCGAAGCTGTCATGGTTAACGTGGATGGAGACTATCTATCCGTCAGCGGTGATTCCCATCCATTTACACCAGCTCGCGCCCTGATGGCAATCACGATGTGCCCGTCAGATCCTATGTCCTGTGCCGACCAGAATCTTGTGGAGTCGATGCGCCTTGCAAGCAGGTATTGCGCAAGCGGTAAATTAGCAAATACCGACTTCAAAGTTTCTGGCAATGTTTTGCAGTCGTTCGCAGATACTCTTGAATTGCAAGGCCAGACAATCGTTTTCGATACAACCAACCCATATATTCCTGGCGGTGGGGGTGGACGTGCTGTTTCATGTGCAGACGCAGCGTCGCACTTTCTGAGTGTCGCTCAGAATGAAAGAGATGGGGTGGGTTCGGTGAGCAAAGCCATGAATGGTTTGGCCAATCGCGCAGAGATCAAGAAATACTCTTCCAGTGCACGAGCCGCATCACAGACCGAAAGGACCTGGGATGAAGCGCTCACCGACATTAACCGACTTCGTGATTCTAATTCGAAAATGGATTCGTTGGCATTCGCGAACGTGACGCTTTATGCGCTAGCTGACACCATGAAATTCAGTGCAAATGCTCCGCTGGATCAAGCAATATCAATCAGGCGCGACACGAGTTTGTTTGAGTGGGCCAAGTCCGAATCTCAGCAGAGCATGCTTGTGAGCACGACCGCTCCCAAGTTCATGGACATTTTGTTCTTCGTGTTTATTGCTTCGACTCCCATCGTGATGTTTATCGTCGCGGCAAACCCTCAGGGCGGTTTGAAGGTTGCCGGATCGTACGCACTCTTCGGGATGTGGACACAGAGTTGGATTCCAATGATGGCCATCGTCATGTCGTGGTACCAGACTGAAATCCGAAACATGGTGAGCCCCCAGAGTTTCACGCCCGAGTACATGGCGTTTTTTATGCGCCATGCTTATACGACAACTATTGCGGCGTCGAACATGATCCAGCAGGCGCCCTATCTCATGTTTGCCATCATGACGGGGAGTATGTTTGCACTTTCTGGAATGGTGTCTAAGGCAATGCCATCAGGCAAGGGCGATTCTTCTGCTGCACTCAAGGGTGGAGGTGCAGGTGGTGGGGGCGCAGATGTGATGAATCCGGGTAGTGCGAAGGGGGCTATTCCGGGAGCAGGGATGGGTCACGCCCTTCACGGTGGTATGGCTGCTATGCAAGGGGGCATGACGTCGGCCGGGGTTGGTGTAAGCGGTGATGGATCGGCCGCTTTACCGGGGATAGCGAAGCTAAGTGGGTCCGGTGCAGTACAAGGCGGTACTGCACAGGCAATGGAATCCTCCGCATCCTCAAGACAGCAATTGCAAAGCCAATCACAGCAGGCATTCTCTGAACTGGCTCAATTAGTCCAGAGTTCCGCTAAGAAAATTGGCGGCGCGAAGACAGCGCAGGCAATGTCATCGAGTGATTTAAGCTTTAGCTTCGACTCTAAAACTGGGCAGATTTCATCAAAATACGGCTCGTTTGACGTCTCTTCAGGTCAGACCAATTCAACTGGCACTCAGGCCAGCGCTGGCGTTGAAGCTAACGCGTCCGGGGGGTTTAAGGTATTTGGTAATGGATTGAACGTGGGCGCTAATATTGCTGGTGCTATTAAAGAGGCGGTATCGCAAGATGTAAAAGCAGGTAACTCGAACGGGGCTCGACAACAACAGGATGCAGGCACATCCGAGTCAACTCGTGTTTCTGGAGGTAGATCTGCGTCTTCTGGATCAAGCTCTACAGACGGCGCAGAGTACGGAAATGCAGCGACTAAGGCCGACGCATTACAAAAAACATTCTCAAAGCTTGCTTCCCAAACTGATGCGCTGGACAAGGCAGATAAGGCTACTTCGCAAGCGTCTCAAACTTCCGCGGCATCAGTTGGGAAAGATATTGACGGAGGTTCAGTCGTTTCCAATTGGGCGGCCCAATCTAGCCGCCAATTCAACGGTAGTACGGGTAATGACGGCGTCGCGTTATCCCGAGTACAGGGTATTGCAAATTCAGCATTGAGCTCTGATCAGCAAAAAGCCCTTGGCGAATCTGCGGCTGCGGAGATGAAACGGCTCGACAAGACCGGTGCTTCAACCGCATTAGGTAGGGACCAAGTGGCGATGGCTGCGGCTTGGAACACCCTTTCCGATATGGCGGCAACAGCTTCGACACCTCAGGAAAAAATCGCTGCCCAGCTGGGAATGGCGCAATTGGCTAAAGCGGCCGGATCTGCGGATATTACGAAACCACTCCAAGCAGTCAAGGATAGCCTTGATGCAGTTGCAGGTGTTGCAAGCAACATCTCTGCGATGGAATCAAAAATTTCACCTTCCGTCGCGCAATCGGTTGCAGCAGCAGATAGCCGTTTGTCTGCTTCCGCGACTGGTGGTTTCAATAGCAGCGTTGCACAAAGAATGGACGAACACAAGAAGGAAGCCAATGGAGCCAGGGGAGCAGCACTTGGAGGCCTAAGCGCTGTGACTGCAGCTGGTGAAGCCGCAAAAACCCAGGCACTTAATTCCTCGAATTCTATTCAGTCAAACTTAACCAACACTGCCCCATTGGTAAAGGCATCTCAGGAATCATCGGCTGCTCAATCAGCTATCCCAATGAGCGGTGATATCAACCAGTTCGGCGCAGGAAACCAAACTAGCGTCGGACACAAAATCTTTGGATCTCAGTCGGAAGGTAAGAACAGTGGTGCTAATGGGCCTGAAGGGTCTAACGGCGTTGCCCCGACTAAAACGCTGAATGATATGTTGGGCTCAGGCGCTACGAAAGCTCAGGAGCTGTCATCTGATCTTTCACATTCTTTAGCCAAGGTCTCAAGTGTTGCGCCAGCTGCGCTCGGTTCAGCGGTGTCAGCCAGCATGGATACAGCAAGATCACTAATTCCAGGGGGGGGGCAGTCCGGTGGCTCAACAGGTTCAACGAGCAGTTCAACCACAAATATTATTTCGGGGGGCAGTGCGAGCGAGCTCCCTAAACTAGGCGGGGATGGTGGGATTAATCTTTCTCAGGGGGGCGGCGGAAGTGGGCCTGCACCTGCGTCTGCACCGGTAACGCCATCTGCGAAACCTTATGCCAAAGACAACCCGTCAACTGACGCTGGCAAATCTAAAACCCCAATGGGTAGACGTTAAATGAAATCGGAATCACCTGGCTTAGGGATTCCGACTTTCAAGATCGGATCGAATTTCATGGCGGGCTCATCCTCGATCTCATCTTGGATTGACTCGGAGCTACGATTGCCATAGATAGCTTTAACTACAAAGCCTATACCAAGCGCAGTAACTAATAAAATCAGGAAAGACATTTCTTTGCCCTTAATAATTGCATGTCGCAATTATAATTGCAAACCCATTAATTGGCAATTCATTCTCAGGGAAATAGCTGAAAAGTGCGTTTTTTGCGTGCTTTTCGGGGGGTGTTCGAGGGGGTCGTCCTCCCTACCATTAGTGCATCGTCATTCTGTGGTGAGCACAAAAAATGAACAAGAGAATTCGCCCGGAGATCATCAACAGGTTGTTGGCCATCTCCGCAGGCTTCCTCCTCGGCGCCGCGATGCCTGGAACTGCGAGCGCTTGTTCCGCCAATCTGGACCGCACCCAGATTGAAGCTGCTGATGGGTACCTTGACCAGAATCGTCCGGTTGACGCTTTCCGTGTCATGTATCCGCTTTCCCAAAACGGCAGCGGTGGTGCTCATCATTTCCTTTCCAAAATGTATGAAGAGGGTCGAGGACTCAAGAAGAGCCCCTTCATGGTCCGCCATCTCAACTGGATGGGTTCGCAGTATGGCGACCCGGAATCGATGTTTCGTGCAGCGCAAGATTTCTACGCCAAAGGGCACAAGAAAGACGGCGACTACTTAGCAGGCAAAGCTGTTGAGTGCGGGCACAAAGGCGCGCTCGTGCTGCTCCTCAAAAAGCGGATCGAGGACGGCAGCAAAGACGAGGCTCTCAAGCTTCTAGAGCGCGCCATCGAGCAATCAATTCCTGAAGCCAAATTCATCCTTGCTGAGCAGTACGACAAGGGTGGGCTCGGGCTCGCAAAAGATCCACGTGCGGCATTCAACTGGTACTACTTGGCAGCAAAAGATGGCGTGCCGAAATCCATGGCCGCTGTTGCTTACGCCTTCACTCGTGGCGATCACGGCCATGGGGTTCCTGACGACCGCGCTGCAATCCACTGGTATTTCATGGCAGCAAAGGCTGGCCACGTTGAGTCGATAACTGCATACGCCTGGATGCTTGCAAATGGAAGGGGCGCCCAGAAAGACGTTGATGAGGCGATTTATTACCTGAAGAAGGCTTCAAAGTTGGGTGACGCCAACGCGGATCAATTTTTGCTGGAATTTGGCGGCAAGGCCACCGCAAACAAGACGGCGAAGGGTTAACTGTGAAATCATTCGTCGCGAAATTTATCATAGCGCTGGTTTTAGGCGCGACTATGAATGCATATGCTGTCACAATGTATGCATATGTCAAGAATGATCTGCCGAACGCTGTTACGGTTAATCTGACTAACGATGGAGCGGTTTTTGGGGGGGGTGGTAGTGGCAGCTCTTCATTTACTGCTCCTCCCGGAGTAAGCACTAGCGGCAGCGGGAATTTCACTGATGGCATTCGCGTAAACCCATACATCAGCCCCTTTTCCGTCGGGGGTGGAAATCCGTGGAGTTTGTATTACTGCATGCGGCATTCTCCCTCCGGATTTCTGGATGCAAGTGCTACACCTTGCACGTCCGCGAATACCTACAAGGTTGGTGCTGATTCCACTACACCGTACGGACTTAGGCGGTTTCAGCAATGGGTTGTACTCACAAAAGTTGATTCCTATCTATTGAATCGTGCAACCAGCGGGCGGACAATAGGCTATGAAGTAAAATTCGTTAGTGGTTCCACAAAAGTAGGCACGTTGGCACCAGGTGAGGGCCTCCCGTTATTGGAGCCAGTAACCACCCTTTTCGTAAAGAATACTGCTAGCGATCAAGCGTGCGTTTATCAGAACGGATCGACAACATGTGCAAATATGTTGCCGAACACTACCCGCTCATATAGCCAGAGTGGGAGTTACGCTACGTATGAGGTGGATAAATCCACTGCACCGATTTGCCCCGCACAAAACGTTAACTGGGGGACCTCAAACTTCTGTTCAGGACCTGTCGCAGCAGGTGTTCCCGGCGACTCCTTTTCGGTGACCAACTCCACAACCGGAGCAACAGGCTCCGGCACCGCGTCATGTTCAGTCGCGGGCTGGACCGTGACGGCGTCATCTTGCTCGGCAAGTCTTAACGCTCCAACAGGTCTTTCCGCAACAAAAGGCACTTTGACGGGGCGGATTGACTTGTCTTGGTCGGCTATCCCAGGAGCTTCGACTTATCGCTTGCAGTACCGGAAGACGGGCGTCCCGACGTGGACAGATTTGACTTCCACGGCCTCCCTTACTCACTCATGGACCGGCGTTGCAGACCCGTCCGTTTTCGAGTTCCAAGTTCGCGGAGAGAACGACGTCGGCAATTCGGAATGGAGCGCAATCGACACTGGGTTCATCCGAGCTGCGTTAAATGCACTTTTCATTTCGCAGTCCAACGTGCCCCTCAAAGTGGCCGTCGGTAGCAAATTCCCCTTGAGCCAGGTCTGGCGCAATACAGGTGCTGAAACCTGGGCCGGCGCCGCCTATGGGACGGCACCGTTTGGCGCTGGAGGGGCAATTGATTGGGGCCTGGGCGTGACAGCTTTCGCAGGAACCACGGCAACCTCGGCAGAGGTCACGTCTTCCTTTACCGCGACGGCTCCTGCGACACCCGGGACTTACACCCTTCAGCGAATCGTGCAAAAGTCCGGCGTTAACCTTGGCGAACCATCGACACCGTTGACGGTGGTTGTTGTTGGACCACCTACTTGTTCCGCACTGACCACTGACCTCAGCACGACCTTCAATCCAAATGCCACTATTACAGCCACATTGGTAGGCGAATCGTCCGTTGAGTTTGCGAATGTTCGGGTCTGGGGTGATGCACAAGGAGAGACAGGCGCAGCAACCTATGCGATGACTTTCAATGGCACCAACTGGGTGGGGACTTTTCCTGTAGCGGCTCATTTGAGCCCTGGCGAGGTAAAGCTCAACCTTCAAGGGATGGTGGGCAACAGTCTCTTCAGTGCTGCTTCCTGTGCAGGTAGCTCTGTCGGGTTTCAGCAATTGCCTGTTCCAGCCGTAACGCTGGTACCCACATTCGGTACCTTCGGGGATCAATCGCTGCCGGGCTTCGTAGCTAACAGGCAGGGCGGTGAATTTGCCAAGATCACCATTGATCTTGGTTCGTACAGCAATTCGCTGAAAGCGCGCGTTGAAGTGATCGACGCGAACAACGTACCCCTTGCATCGCTCAACGCTGTCACTGCGTCGCAGCCGACATCACTTTCACTTTCGTCTTCAGTGCTCAACAAGCTGTCCAGTGCGTGGGGGATTGAAGCTGCGACGGTGCGAGTGACGTATTCGGACGCCGGCGCAGCATCTCAGGGCAAGAGCTTCCTGCTCGCAATCTCTTGGACTGCAGGACCTGGTGGTCTTTCTGTGAGCGCGGGTGGTGTAACGGGTGTGACCCCTACCGTGACCTCGGTCTTGAATCCTTCAGGCCCCGCCTTCGCTACTTCTACCTACGGTTCTTTCATTGGCTCAGTGAGGGTAGCCGCTGATCAGTCGAGCGTTGGCGCACAGCCAGTTACTGATACGGGAAGCTGGACTGTGTCTGGACTCGACTACTCCCAACTGTTTGCCACGCAGCTCGTTTCAGTTGCACGCGCAATTCCTCCCGCTGGCATTAGCTTGTTCAGTCCGCTGGAATTCACAAGCGCCCCCTTCGTGTTGCCTGTGCAATCCCCTTTATCAGTTGTCGCGACAGATGGAACGCGCGAGAACGACGTGCAAGTGACCTGGCCAGCCATCGCAACGGGCAGCGCCATCCGCTACCGGGTGTTTCGGGACTCCACAGAGATCACACCGAGCAGCGGCATAAACGCACTGGAAGTGGTCGACGTCCCACCAGTGCGCGGCACCACTTATAGCTACAGCGTGAAAACGCTGATTAACAACGTCATGAGCCAGGCTGATGTGACTGACACGGGCTTCGTTCCTGCTTGCCGCGCAGCACGTCTGATCGGTGCTTCCATGGACGCGAGCATGTCGGCAATCAACGGGTTGGTGGAGAGCTGGGAATGCCTGCAGGGGCTCGTTGGTGCCGGCCGCATAGACGCCTTGGAATCGTCTGAAATTCAGCTTGCTGGACAAAACCCAAAGTACCGCAGGTTCTCTTTCCCCATACCGACCGGAATGAATGATGGATCGCACACGCTGCGAGCCACGTTCGACTCCGCTGGGGTAGTTATCAATGCAAAGCGGACATATGAAATTCCTTTTGTGATGGACAGGTCGTCGATCACGATAAACAACCTGACCATTCTTTATGACGGCTCTGCAGCGCAAGCCGGACTTGAAGCAACGTCCATTGGCAGGTTCGGCATTCGGATGGATGGCGGCAATGGAATCGGCTTTGCAGAGGAAGTCAAATGAATAAAAGCTTTAACTTTGCCAAGTACCATTCATTGGTAAATGGCTTGATGATCCGCATCAAATCCAATCTGGTGCGACTGTGCGTTTTCGCCGCTTTCTCATTTGCCGCACATTCCGCAAGTGCAGCAAACTGGTCTGTTATTAACATGACCAGTGGGTCTTCTGCCGGCACGGTGAAAATCTGGCTTAGCGCTCAAGCTACTCAATCCAGTTCGCTCCTATCCACGGGTAAAAACGCGACGGTCGGCCCTAATTCGAACTACACATTTACGCATACTGCATATGCAGCAGAGTTCCAGGTCAACAACGTTGGATCAACGCCAATTTGTGCACAGGTTGATGACGCTTCTGACTATGAATTCGAATGCGTAAAGATTGACGCAGGCGGATTCAACGATATGTGGATGGGCGGGGCGGGTTCTACTTTGCTCATCAAGCCTTATGTCCCTCCAAGCTGCCCAGCCCAAACATTGCGGTGGGGCAGCGGTAACTTCTGCAGCGCACATGCTGATGAATCAGACATTGGCACTGCTCTAAATCTGTCAAACATTTCGAATGGCGCAACGGGCCAAGCTTCAGCGACTTGTTCAGGGTCGGGCACTTGGACTGTATCCGATGGGGGTTGCTTCGCTAGTATGCAAGCTCCTCTCACATTCTCTGCCACAGATGGGGTCAGCTCCACAAGTATTAACTTATCGTGGGGAGCCACTTCTGGCGCGTCTGCCTATCGTATTCAATATCGTAAGCAAGGCACCACTAGTTGGTTGAATCTTATCCCCGCGGTTACAACTTCAGCTCTGACTTATTCGTGGGCAACCGTGCCTGATGACGGCATATACGAATTTCAGGTACGCGCTGAAAATAATCTTGGCACTTCCCCATGGTCATCTACGGAGACAGGGTACATAAAACCTTTTGTCGGGCCGCAGTTTATTTCGCAAACAGGGATTCCAGCAAAGCTAGGCGTAAATCAATCCTTCACGTTTTCCCAGGTTTGGAAGAATATCGGGTCCGAAACCTGGACTAGTGCTGCTTACGGAACAGGAAGCTTTTCTACGAATGGCGCTATTTCCTGGGGTATCCCGTTCACAGCATTTGCTGGAACTACTGGAAACAATGCTCAGGTTACAACGACGCTCACTGGAACTGCGCCATCCTCTGCGGGGACCTACACCTTGCAGCGGATTATGCAGAAGAGCGGGAGCAACTTTGGCACGGCTTCGACCTCGGCAAGTATTGTTGTTTATGACACGCCGAAATGTTCAGCCGTTAATACCGATATTTCTACGACTTTCAATCCCAACGCTACTGTAACTGCCACTTTGGCCGGTGCATCCTCCGTCGAAGCTGCTTCGCTTCGAGTGTGGGGCGATATTCAGGGAGAAGGAAATGGGATAGCGTATCCAATGACCTTCAACGGATCAAACTGGATCGCGACATTTCCCCTCGCCGCGCACCTGCAGCCTAACGAGGTGAAAATTAATCTCAAGGCCTCCGTATCGAATAGCGTGTTCTCAGCCAGTGAGTGCGCAACCTCAGCAGTCACATACCAAAACTTGCCCATTCCAGTCGTCTCGCTTGCGGCAACGATGGGCTCGTTTGGCGACGCCACGAGACAGGGCTTTGTGGTCAACCGCGCTGGGGGTGATTTCGCAAAAGTGACAGTGGATCTGGGTGCCTACTCAGGTTCGTTGAAGGCGCGCGTTGAAGTCCTGGATGAGTCAAACGCCAGCCTTGCGGTCGTGTTGAATGCAGTGACCCCGAACGCGCCGGTGACCATGCAAATGTCCTCCTCGACGTTGGGAGCAAACGCAAATGCTTGGCAGATGGTGAACGCCACTGTTCGGGTCACGTACGCCGATGCGACAGCAGCTACCCAAGGTCGCGTTGTACTTGTACCGATTTCGTGGACGGTGGCTCCTGGTGGCCTCATTGTTTCTGCTTCTGGTGCCGTCAGCTCGACACCCACGGTGAATGCTGCACTGGGCCCAACGACGGGTGTATTTAGTACCGCCTCGTTTGGTACTTTTGTGGGATCTCTCCGTTTGGCGTCCGATCAGTCGCCTGTCGGTCAGTCCAAAGAGATCGGAGACAGCGGCACATGGTCTGTAGCTGGCCTCGACTACGGCGTTTTGCATTCCGCTCAATTGGTTGCTGTTGCGCGTTCCGTTCCTCCCATCGGCGTGACTCTTTTCACTCCGCTGGAATTCGCAAGCGCTGCGTTTGTGTTGCCTGTGCAGTCGCCCTTGTCGGTCGTCGCAACAGATGGCACGCGGGAGAACGACGTTCAGGTAACTTGGCCAGCCATCGCTACGGGCAGCACTATCCGCTACCGGGTGTTCCGTGATGCCACAGAGATCACACCGAGCAGCGGCATCACCGCTCTGGAAGTGGTCGACGTCCCACCGGTTCGCGGCACCACTTACAGCTATAGCGTGAAGACGCTGATCAACAACGTAATGAGCCAGGCTGATGTGTCTGACACAGGCTTCGTCCCTGCTTGCCGCGCTGCGCGTTTGATTGGTGCCTCCATGGACGCGAGCATGTCGGCGATCAACGGCTTGGTGGAGAGCTGGGAATGCCTGCTGGGTCTTGCTGGTGTTGGCCGGATAGACGCTTTGGAAGCTTCGGAAATCCTTCTTGCAGGGCAAAACCCAAAGTACCGGCGATTCACTTTCCCGCTGCCCGCAGGTCTGGTGGACGGAGCTCACGTGATGCGTGCAACGCTCGACTCGGCGGGAGTTGTTATCAACGCATCGCGAACATATGAAATTCCTTTTGTGGTTGATCGGGCCGCGATCACGGTCAATAACTTGTCCATCCTCTATGACGGCTCACCGGCCCAGTCCGGCCTTGAAGCATCGTCCATCGGCCGCTTCGGCGTGAAGATGGATGGTGGCTCCGGCATCGGTTTTGCCGAAGAGTTGAAGTAGCACGAGCTGGGATCAACCACATGCCCGATATGAACGTTTCGCGCCGCGCCACACTCAGCTGCCTTGCAGGCCTGTCGCTCGCTCCTGCTTCAATGCTTTCCGTCGCCGCTCCGGCCCAGCCTAAGGGCGGGATGACTGAGCTGCAGAAGCAAATGATCACAGCCTTGCCAGTCTTGCCTTGGCTGTCGCTGGGTGAGACCACCATCACCCAGGTGAGGGCACCTATACAGCAGCTGATAGCTTCCCACAGAGGCTATGTCATGGTCACCGATGGCACTTCGGTTGAAACCGGTGGAGCCTTCATCAACCTTGCCTCATCCAGCAAGTTCGGACTGATGGGAGTGGCGGGCTGCAACATGGTCACGCTGGACTTTGAAGGTTCTCGCAAAGCTCAGCTTGTCGCATTGACCGTGGACCGCGGCTGGGCAAACAAGAACGAGGCCCCGTTGCTGGACAGCCTGACCAGCCGGTACGCAAGCATCACTCCACCCGTAACTGTCCGAGATGGCGATTCCGAGGCCTCCGACAAAACCATGCTTTTCGACATTGGCCGTTTCGTTGTCGAAGCCCAGGTGCCGCAACACGGCACTTTCCTGACGGTGACCTTTACGACGAAAGAGCTTCTCAAAAAGCTTCGGACCATGGACGGCACCGTAAAGATGCTCTTGCCATACCTGAAAAACTCTGTTTCCTGAACTCAATTAATTGACGTGAATTGCAAATACACCGCAATCGGTCATACAATTACTAAAGCAACCTTCTGAGCAAATCAAAATGCAATTGTTTTCCATCAACATGATCAAAATTCGCACCGCAGCATTGAGCTGTTTCGTCGCCCTTGCAGCAGCCAGTACGCTCTTTGTGAGCGGAGGTGCGTCAGCCGCGCCCCCCGCAGAGAAGGCGCTGAGCGTCGAACGGAAGGCCGAAACCGAAGCCCTTGCAGCCAAATTGCGCAAAGCAATGCCTGGCCTGGTGATCGACGCTATCCGGCCCGCGCCAATACCTGGCCTGTGGGAGTTGGTTTCCGGTGGGGACGTTGCCTATTTCACGGCCGATGGGGTGTACATGATCCAGGGCACGCTCTTCAACGTGCAGGATCGGCGCAACATCAGCGAAGAAGCGCTGACTGTAGGCCGCGCGCAAGCCCTGGCTTCGATCTCAAAAGCTGCTCTTGTGGTCTACCCAGCGAAGGGAAAGTCCAAGCACACGATCACCGTTTTCACCGATCCATCGTGCCCCTTCTGCCAGCGCCTGCATGCCGAGATTCCCGCTCTCAATGAGCTGGGGGTGACGGTGCAGTACGCTCCTTACGCACGGTCTGGGAACGGCACGCTGACGAATCGTCAGATGCAGGAGGTTCTCTGTGCTGACGATCCAAAATCATCCATGGAATCGTTCATGGCGAGCCCCAACAAAAACTCCTCTGGTGGTGACTGCAAGGGTGCCCAAGAGTTGGTTCTGGTCTCCAAGGTCGCCAATCAGGTTGGCCTCAAGGGTACCCCGCACATCGTGACCGATTCCGGCAAGTCCATGTCCGGATACATGCCCGCCAAAGAGCTGCTCGCTACCCTCCAGGCAAAGTAAGCAGCTGCCCTTTTTTTAGACTCCCTCCGCCTCGCAAGAGGCTTGCCGCTCCTTGGGGGCGGTTTTTTTTGGGCGGTAAAAATTACGCTATGTAGAACTGCTTATATACAAATTGTTTGATCGTATGCAAAAATGTCACATATGAAATCGGCTACTAATACGTCTTTAGCCGCATGTGATGAACTGACCTTTTCGGTCCCAACTGATGTGTCTTTCGCTGATCTCCACCTGCGATGGCATGGGGGTGGGATCATCCACTTTGACTGGTTTCCCATTGAGCGCCTGTGCGAAGCCTCTGCCATTAACGCAGAGCTGATTCGCAACAGTGGTCCTGAAAACGTGGCCAAGCTCATCAACTACTGGTACATCGTCCATCGCCTCAACGGTGGCGCACCAGATCCAGTCAAAGAGGAGGCCATGAGTCTCGTGGCCACGGGCCACTGGGGAGAGATCCAGTTCATCCATGCTCCCGGCCATGCCTAATCCATCGTCAACCCATAAAAAAGCCTCATGGAAATGAGGCTTTTTTTTGGTCTGGAAGAACTACTTCGCTAGCAGCATCTTCTTCCACTCAGACGCGCCTAGCGGCAGCATGGCGTTGGTCATCTTGCCACCGGCGCCCTCATAGAGCAGGGGCAGGGTATCGAGCTTGGCCAGCAGCGCCTGCGTGCTGTTGTTGTCGAGTTTGAAGATGCCGGTCCCGAGCATTTGCTTGGTCGCAGCGTCAGCGGTCAGCTTTCGTGGCTGCAGCCACGCGGTTTTCTCGGCGTTACGCGCGTATTCAATGGCCCGCTCGATGCCGTCCTTGCTGGCAGCGTGGGAGCCGTAGGCGATAGCCATCGCTGCGCCTGCCGTTTCGCTCTTTGCGTTGCTCACAAAGACGAAATTGATGGTCCTCGGGTTCTCGCCCGCGGCCTTCAGGGAGCGGTGCAGCTGAACCACGTTCAGGAAGCTGTCTTTGCCTGCCTGCGGGCCCAGGTCAACGACAAAGGTCAAGGGGGACGCCTTGGTTTTGCCTCCAGCCAGCTCGATGCTGTGCATTTCTTGAGGGCGCAGGGCTTTGGCCGGGGTGTCTTCAAGCTGGCCGCGCAGGTACCGTTCAAGGTCCATGCTCACGTCTCGGCCGCGCTTCATGTCAATGGCCATGCCGATGAACAGATATTGCTGGGCCGGGTCGGAATAGAAGAAGTAAAGGGTCTTCTTTCCGTCAGGGAAGTCGTCGTTGTACTCGGTGCCCTCAACCACGTAGGCGTCGAGCCCAGGGAAGGCGTTTGCAACCTTGTGGATGACCTTGGGGTTTTCGATCCTTACCTTCGGGTCGCTGCCCAGCAGCTCCTGCAGCCTGCGCGAATCCTTGAGCCATTCGGGCAAAGCTTCAGGTGCTGGAGCGGTGATCTTCGGGGCCTTGCCGTTCGGCCCACTGAAAAAATCACTGATGTTGCCGGCGTTCGCCATGCCCACATTGAAAGCTAGGAAGGAAGCGAACAGGGTGGCAGCGAAAGTTTTAGAGCGCATGGCGATCCCCTTGAATGATGCGGCTGGTGATGCCGTTCATGAGCAACAGCATGTGTTGGGGATTGCCCTGCACATGGTCTGGGTTGATCACGTAGCGACCAGCGATTGCGACCGAAGGCGTCGCTGTGAGTTTGTAGTTTTTGACCACGTTGGCATGAGCAGGGAGCCGGGCTTCGATACTCTTGCCCTTTGTACGCACGTACTGTTGAATGTCCTTTGCATTGGCTCCAGCCTCAACCAGAGCGCGCAGGACGTAATCCATGTCCAGGTTGGCCCGAGGCGGCAGGGCATTCTCTGCATCGCCTTGAATGGCCATGTACATGGAGTAGTCGAAGGCGGGGAGGGCTTTCGGAGCCACAGCCTGGCCAATCATTCGGCCCATGACCGCGGCGATCAGCTTGGGGTTGTCGCCGTTGGTGATGACCGGGAATGCCTCAAACGATAAAGAGGCGGGCAGGGTGGCACCCCAGCCGATCAGGCCGTTGTGATATCGCAGGCAGAACGGGCAGTCGTAGGTGAAAAGAAGTCGGACCTTCTTGCCGTCCTCGGGGATAGGGTTCTCCAGGACGTCGTACGGCTTGGCGTCGGGATTGGCAGGGCCATTGTTTGGCTTGAGCGCTTGCGCAAAGCTTGGCGCTGCTACAGACGCCAAAAGGGAGAGCGCGAGACGGCGTTTCATTGGGATTCCTCTTCAGTTTCGTCAACGGAATGAACCATTGCGGAGCCGGTGACGGCCATGGCCTCACCAACGGTTGTAACGCCCTGAGCGACCAGCCTGTAGGCGTCGTGCGTCAGGGTTCGGTATTGGGGTTGCAAAGCTGCAGCTGCCCGCAGTCCCTTCAAGTCGCTTCGCTCTACGGCAAGACGAACTTCAGGCGATGCGACAACGATTTCAAAAACGGGGGTTCGGCCAGACCAACCGTCGCGGCATTTGGAGCATCCGTCCGGGTTGTGGGTGTAGATCGTCCCGATGGCACTGACTTCTTCCGGGCTCATGCCGCAGGAATGAATCTGCTTGCTGACGTAGCTGTCTATTGGCTGGGGAATGCGGCAGTGTGGGCAGACCGTTCGCACTAGGCGCTGAGCAAGGAATCCGGCCAGCGCAGCTGATAGCGCGTTGGGATCGACGTCGAGGTCGAGCAATCGATTGAGCGTGATCGTGGCGGAATTGGCATGCAGCGTGGACAGCACAATGTGCCCAGTGAGAGCGGCTTGTGTGGCCAGGCCAGCGGTCTCGGCGTCCCGGATCTCGCCAACCAAGATCACGTCCGGGTCTTGCCGAAGCATCGACTTGAGCGCTTTGGCGAACGTCAGTTGGCGATTGGTAGCAGCCTGGACGATCCCCTGAATGCGGAATTCGATGGGATCTTCAATGGTGATGATCTTGACCTGCTCGGTATGCAGCTGCTGCAAGATTCCGTACAGAGTCGTGGTTTTGCCCGAGCCGGTGGGTCCGGTCACGAGAAAGAGCCCCATCGGCTGGGCGATGATGTGTCGGATAGCGGCACGAATGTCCTCCGGCATCTTGAGATCGTCGAGCTTCATGAGGTGAGCCGACTGATCCAAGAGCCGGCACACGATGGATTCACCCGTACCCAGAGGCAAAAGACTCACGCGGAGATCAATAACGCGGTCATCAACTTCGAAGGAGAACTTGCCGTCGAGTGAAGACATGCGCTCAACCAGCGACATGCGGCACTTCATTCGGATTTTCCCGTTGAATTGGTCCGACATGGTCTTGCTCACAACGTCGATCAGCGAGAGTTCTCCACGGTTGCGAAAACGGATCAAGCAGTCAGCGCCGGTGTCCTCGAAGTGAACGTCGCTCACGCCTTCTCGCGCTGCACGCAAGAACAGGTTGTTTAGGTACTCCACAGCTGCTCTGTCGTTGCCACCAGTGGAGATGAATTTCAGAGGCTCATTGGAGACATGCTGCGCACCGCCCGAGGAGGAAACCTCGCGCATAGCCAGAACTCTGTTATCGAATGACATGGGAATTGACTCCGTAATTACCCTCCTATTGTCTTTGCAGACTCAAGTCAAGTCAATAAACTGAACTGTAAGTATCAGGGTGTTTCGTAGAGACAACGCAAGAATAATTGCAACTGTGCAATTGCTAATTGCAATTAATGCAATTACAATCGAATCATCAGTTCGGAGGCTTGAGCCCCAGTGGCAGGAGATGAAATGGACCAACCAAAATACGGCTCCGGTGCCGACGGCCCAGCGGAGTCGAGCGTTCTCAGCCAGATACTTGGAGTGGCACAGCTCAGCCGCCTGGAGCGGGTCCAGCGCGCAACGCGTGTTCGCGAGTTGACGACCCGTCTATGCAACCTTCTGCCAGCGATGGGCGAGGACGAACGGGCTTCCTTTGCGGAGCTGGTCGGCCTGGTTCGACAAGAGCACGTGGCGGCCTGCGACGCGCAACACGGCGCCATGGAGGCTGAGTCAGCGCAGGAGACGCTGGCCACCGTTCGCTTAGAACTCGAAAAGCTGCGTGAGGCCAATGCGAAGATGCATGTGATTGCGCTCAGCATGCAGAGTTCGCATGCTCAGGGCCGTGAGGCTGAAAAACCAAGAAGCTCACCAGTGGCCATCCTCACCAACTGGATCAAACGATTTCAATCCAACAAGGGATAGTCAATGTCGGTACTCGCAGTGCTCACGAAAGAGCAAGAGGATGGTTCGTTTCTCACGAAGTGGAGCTGGAAGCAGCAGGCCACGGCGCGGCCCCTGGTCGGCACCATTCGAGTGACCGTAGATTCCGCTCACCGGGAAGACCGGGATGCTCTCGCCGAACTTCAGGCCCTCTACCACTTGCTTGAGGTGCGCAATGTTCAGGGGTCGAATCGCATGGGCAATGGCATCACGGTTGAGGTGACTGCAGGCTCCATCCGTAAAGCATTGCTGAAAGGCTCTCTCAAGGTCAGTGGTACCGGGAAAACCGTGAAGCCCCATGTTGCTCAGTGCGCGACGTTCCTAGCCACCAAATACTTTGAAGCCAGCTTCGAGGTTGGGCGCTGGCGTGATGAGGAGCCCCGCGCGGTGGAAGATGAAGTGTCGGTCCACCTGGGACCTCAATTCCCCAAGATCCATCTCCGTTGCGACTTCCTCGGCGACGAAGTGTTTGTCAGTCGACATGCAATGAACCGATATGTCGGGCGCATCAGCGAGGGACTTGATCGCTATGCAGAAAACGATCTTTCGAAGCTGCCTGATTCACGGTGGACTGCCGCATGGGTGTGGTTTACAAATGTCTTGCAACACAAGGACCTGCGTACCGCTGATTTGCTTCCAGAGAAGCAACAACAATTCTTGTCCAAGTACGGCTCGAAATGCTCGTATCTCCTTTTTCAGGATGCAGGCGCAGTGCTCGTTTTGCGCAAGGCCCCGATTGGCTACGACACATTGACGGTATTGCGCGTAAGCCCATACACACCGATTCTTGTAGAGCAGCGCTACGTCGTCGGGCAGAAGATCGTGAGCGCACGCAACCACAGACCGTCACGCCAAAGGTCCAACGGCGAGGGGAAATAGCATGCAGGAAAGCAAAGTGCTGGAATTCTGGCAAGCGGTGGAAGCACTGACTCCGCAAGATGCGTTCCGGGTCAACTCAAGCGACTTGGCCAACCCAGTTTACGGAGTCAACTCAGACTCGTTTGCAAAGTTCCCCTGGGAAAATGAGAAGCACCTCGGAAAGCCCATCGATCAGGATTCGGTATGGGTGTACGAAGCCCAGTGCGGTGTCCATGAGGCGCATGAGCTAGGCCTATGCGTTCTTAAGGCAATGGGCAATGTGCGCACCCACGATGATGAAAACAGAGGCGGAACGTCCCGTGTCTTCGACATACGCTTCGATGCAAGCGGCATGCCCTTGCCGCAATCATTCTCTTTGTCTCTGTCTGCCTGGGCGTCCGGCCAGCTGATCGCTCATGGGGGCGATGTTGAAGCCCTCCTTGCTGGTGGAACTTGGTCCGAGACTCAGCTGCCGGAGCCGGGTTCCGATGCGGCGTGCCCTCAAAGCGGCTTCGACGTGTTTGATCGGGTTTCCATGGGGCTCGTCCAATGGATAGCTGATGAGGTCGCGCAATTTGTTGAAGCCGGTACCCGCCCGACAGTAGCTTGGCTGAGGGAGCTTGTCGATCTGGTTGCAGGCGTAGCTCATCTTCCGCTTGAGCTTTTCGATAGCCGCGCTTTTGTTCGCATCCGGGGCTCGCGGGTGAGGGCCAAAAATGCCAACGAGAAAGGCCAGTTTGTCGAAGGCCTCGGAAGCTTCTACGCATCCGACCTGAAGATGATTGCTGCTGCGATAAAGCGTGGAGATATTGGCGATGGCATGCGACAGTTCATGAGCGCGGGGCAGAGTACCGTGGCCCCGTCGCGAGTGGATGTACGCGATTCAGCAAACAATCCCTACCTTGCAAAAGCGCTCTCCCCAAGCAGGATGCCACGAGGGCGCTGGCCTTCGGACCATGCTCTTGCGTTCAGTCAGCAGTTGGCAGTGAACGAAGTGTTTGCAGAGCTGGGAAACGGTGCTGGGATCTTTGCAGTGAACGGGCCTCCGGGGACGGGAAAAACGACGCTGTTGCGGGATGTGGTGGCATCGGTAGTCGTCAGACGAGCAATGGTGCTGATCGAGCTTGGTGATAAAGCATTCGGTGCGAAATCTGTCGTCAAGCTGGGCGATACGGCTGTTCCTTTCTACCCCCTCAACCCTAAGCTGCACGGATTCTCGATAGTGGTCAGCTCGGCGGGAAACGGTGCCGTCGAAAACGTCACCAGAGAACTGCCAGGTATCGAGGCAGTTCCGACCCGCGTTGCTGCGCAGAAAACGTACTTTCCCGAGATTGCGAAGGCTGTCTCAGGTAAAGACGCATGGGGCTTGATAGCCGCGCCGCTGGGTAACCGTCGCAATAGAACAGACTTTGTATCTCGGTTCTGGTGGGGCGAGAAAGCGACGGCCACCAAGAGTGCAGTGCCGGCGATGCGCGATCACCTCAAGCACCAACTGGGAGATGCTGCAGCAGGCA
Organism: Acidovorax sp. LjRoot194; assembly: GCF_964253015.1. NCBI lineage: Bacteria > Pseudomonadati > Pseudomonadota > Betaproteobacteria > Burkholderiales > Comamonadaceae > Acidovorax > Acidovorax sp. LjRoot194. The sequence continues at coordinate 122,717 of NZ_CAXUQB020000002.1, forward strand.
CTCGGTGGGTCAATGCAGTCGCCAAATTCAAGATGGCCGTTAAGGTTGAAAGCGCCCAACGTAAGCGTGTCGAGGCATGCGCTGCTCTGCCAGGGCGGATTGCAGACTCCACCTTGCAGATCCAAGCCACCAAAGTGACCAAAGCGGGGCTCGACAGAGACCTCGCGCATTCCGCGAAAGAGCTTTCTTTCGCCGAAGCCGCGCTCAACAATATGCGTTCGGAGTTCGATAAAGCGCTGGAGCGCAAGCAAGTGGCTCAGGACGCATATGACCGCGCCCATGCGGAGAAGCCGTCGCTGCTAACCAATCTGTGGAGCATGGGCAAAAAGGGCGTGGCCTGGCAAGCAACAGCTCAAATCCATACCTCTGTCCTTCATGCATCAGGTGTGGATTGTTGCCGCCAGCAATCGGACCTGAGCGCAATGGAGGTGCGAGTTGCGCAGTCCAGGATCACCCAGAACATTCACACCCTCAAGCAGGCAACGCAGGATCGGCTGATCGCTCAGCAGCGTGCAGAATGTCAGACCCTCGAAGATGATCTTGATGAGTGCATCCAAGAGTTCGGGAAGGCCTGGCTGGACATAGAAGCGGACAGCAGCGAGCGCGAGCATATCGTCCCTTGGGGTGATGATGAATGGCTGGCTTCTCGTGAGGGTGTGTTCTTGGCGGCGCTCGACGTGCATCGCGCCTTTATCGAAGCAAACCCAGCGCAGATGACTGCCAATCTCGCTCTCGCATGCGATTGGTTGGGCGGTAAGCGTGTCCCTTCCGAGCTGGTAACGCTTGCCCTCGATTCGCTTTGCATTGTCGTGCCAGTGGTGTCAGCCACGTTTGCCTCGATCCCCCGCATGTTTGCCAATGCGCAGCGTGAAGCCATTGGGTATTTGCTAATAGACGAGGCGGGCCAGGCCCAGAGCCCTCATGCGGCGTGCGCCATATGGCGTGCGCGTCGCACTGTGATCGTGGGTGACCCGCTGCAGTTGGAGCCCGTGTTCACGCTGCAATCTGCTGTGGAGTCCGAGCTTGCGCGCCACTTCGCCGTCAAAGAAGACTGGATGCCAAGTTGGCACTCGGCGCAAGCGCTGGCGGATCGTTCCGCGAAGTTGGGAACAATGCTCGGGCAAGAGGGCGACCGCCTGTGGATCGGGAGCCCACTGCGACTACATCGTCGTTGCGCACCGACCATGTTCAACATCAGCAATTCGGTCGCTTACGGGGGGCTGATGGTGTACGCGGGGAAGGGCGATCAGGATCTACCGTGGCCCCGAACAGCATGGCTGGATGTAAAGGCCGGTACTAGCGAAGGACACTGGGTCGATGCAGAGGGGGAGCGCTTGCAAAGCCTGCTGGCTCAATTGCTTGACCTAGGCGTAGGTCGTGACCAAATTGCGATGATTTCCCCATTTCGCGACTGTGCTGCCCGACTGCGCCGGATCGCACGAGTCTACGAAGTCGACCAAGGCAAGGTCGGGACCATCCATACAGCGCAGGGCAAAGAAGCCGACGTTGTCATCCTGGTGCTTGGCGGCGACCCGAGGTCGGACGGGGCGAAGGCATGGGCCGCGTCAAAGCCTAACTTGCTGAACGTAGCTGTATCGCGTGGGAAAAAGCGCCTGTACGTCATTGGGGACGTAGACCTGTGGCGCAAACAGAATCACTTCTCTGTGATGGCTGAAATGCTGCCGACAGAGGCGATGGAGGCTGTTTAGGTCTTTGAGCCCAGTTCGGGGCTCGGAGGGGCGGGAAGCTCATCATCGAGCTCCATCGGCGCAGTCAGAATATCTTGGAAGTCGGTAGCGCGGGAAAGCTCTTCCCGCATGACTGCCGCACGCTTTAGGGCTGCATGCTCTCCGGCTTCGACGCTCCGCAGGATGAAGCCGCGCGACAGAACCAGATACTTCTCGGGGTCGAGATGACGTAGGGCTTCGAGAGATTCGCAAAGCTTTTCCAATACGCCATCGCTGGTGCTGTAGCGCTGCTCAGGAACGAGACTCACTAGCATCGGCCCTTTGCCTGTGAGCAACCAGCTCACGTTGAGCCCCTTTTCGCAAGCCACGGTAAGGATCAGCCCGCCTGGTGCGTTCAAGCCGATCTCGTACTTGCGAAGAACACCGATGTTGACACCCAGCAACGAGGCCATCTCTGCCTGCGTTTTTTCCAAGCTGCGGCGCCACTCACGTAAGCGTTCTCCGATGGCTTTTGTTACTAGTTTAGGGTTTTCCACAAGGTCAATCGTACCTATTTGCAATGTTCTTTTGTTGCAAGAGTGCAAAAAGTGTTGATTTCCAGCGCTTTACGGTACACTAGCCGCAACAGGTTGTAAAAAGAAGAGGTTCCATTGTGACAACAAAAGACGTAGCTGCCATCAACAGAATGTTCCTCATGAATGCCCAGAATCTTGCCCGCAACGGCAGCGAGGCCCTGGCCTCTATGGTGACTGGTCTTAAAGAGCCGATGCTCAAGAGAATTGCCGTAATGAGCCTGGAGGAGATCGACAAGCTCTCATCCGTATTGCCAATCACGGTTTTCACGATGCGCCTGGATGAATCTTCGATGGAACAGGTCTTCAATGCCCCCACGGCTCTCGCCGGGGCTCTGAGTGTCACGCATCTGGCCCTCTCCGGCCGCTGAACTTTCCCAATAGTCATGGTGATCGCAAAACTGGAGCAGATGCTCCTGGCTCGGGACTTGATTCAAGCAAAGCTCAGACTGTCGATAGTCGCTGCTTTGACTGGTGTCACCCAAGAGCCACTGCGAAAGATGTGGAAAGAACTCCACGGGGAAAGATCACCAAATGGCAAGTTGCCTGAGTCTGCATTGTCCTTCGTGAACAACGTGCAGATGGTGTCTAACCTGTCAGCGATAGTTTTGCTTCACCAAAAGCTGCACAAGACCAAAGAGTTAACGCCCACTACTTTGCTTGCGACCTGGAACACGCACGTGGCACTGCTTGGTCCCATCGACATAAATGCCGCCTATTACGTCTTGAGAGACGTGCGCTCAAATATGCTGACCGTCATGCAATGTAGCAGATGCGAAGTCAGTTACATCTACGACCGTGAACTCAGCCTGACGTCACGCTGCCCATACTGCAAAGGCGAGTGATGCTTCATGCAATGGATCAAAAACCTCTTTGCTCCCAAGGCGCCCACGTCGAGTGCGGCCATACCTCTTTCCGCAGCCTTTGAAATAGAGGTTCCACGCTACCCCCCTTTCATGAAGGGCCTGCCGGTAGTGGAGCCAGAAAAGCTGCTCGCTTCCCAAGCTGAGATCCTTGCCCAGTACAAGCGAAGCGTCATTGTCGACGCCGAGCAGTACGAAAAGCACTACATGGGAGCGCTGCGCCGCTTCGCCTCCTACGCTCATTTGGTGCCAGCTTCCCAGGCCCATCACCACCGGGGGGCAGGGGGCCTGCTCCGACACTCTATGGAGGTGGCTCTTGGGGCTCTACAAGGCGCCGACAAGATGTTGCTCAATGTCGGCAAGACACCCGCACAACGCCGCGCCATTGAACCCCGTTGGCAGCTCACAGCATTTCTCGCTGGGCTGTGCCATGACGTTGGCAAACCTGCCACCGATATAACGATCATCAACAGTGACCGCAACCGGACCTGGAAGCCGCTCACCGAGGATCTGTACGTCTGGGCCAAGCAGGCCAAGATCAACTCTTACTTCATCGACTGGAAGGCTGGGCGCGGCAAGCAGCACATTGCGCTTTCGAACCTGATCGCTGAGAGGATCATTGGCCCAGAGTCCTTGCAGTGGATCGAGGAGGGCGGGACCGACCTGGTGGTTTGGCTGATGGAAGCACTCAACGGAAGTCCGGGAGCTGCCAACCCGCTGTATGACCTGGTGATCCGAGCTGACCAATCCAGTGTTGAGCGGGACTTGAAGTCGATGGGCGTTGCAATGGCTGGCTATGAGGTCGGGGTGCCCGTCGAGCGCCATCTGACAGACATAATGCGGCGCCTCATTAAAGAAGGCGTCTGGCAGATCAATGAGCCCAGCGCGCGAGTCTGGAACATTGAGGGCGGGATCTACCTCGTGTGGCCTGCAGCAGGCGAAGAGATAGCGCGCAAGGTTCGTGAGGACGGCGTGCCAGGGTTCCCGCGCACCCACGACGGCATTCTCGACATGCTGCGGGAGCGTGGGCTTGCTTTCATACGCGAGGGGGAGGGCGACCGCTTCTGGAAGATTGCCCCAGCAGTGCTTGAGGCAAAAATTCCAAACATCGCGTTGCATTGCATTCGGCTGCGCGACGACACGCTGATTTCATCGGTTCCTATTCCGGTGGTCGCGGGCAAACTTCGAAACGGTGAAGATGAGGCTCCTGTTGAAGAGGATGCTTCGACGGGACGAGGCGCGCTGAATTTGCTGGCGCCTGTCCAGGTGCAGGTAGCCGCGGAGACTGCAGCTGGTGCACCGCAGATCCAGGCGAGTCCAGATGCAGAAGCTCTGGCGCAGCACACCTCAGGATCTGCGGAAGCAATTATCTCGGCTCATCAGTCGCAGGGGGCTCTTGAATCAGAGGCAGCGCGGATCGTGAAGCCAGCGCTCGCAGAATTTATTGTTGATCAGGCAACTGGCGAGATCCTCGGCATCAAGCCTGGTGACCCGACAGCAAAAAAACAGCCCAGTCTGCGCGAGCTGCCGGCAGGCGAAGTTTCCGAAGCGAAGCTGGCGATTTCCAAGCCCTCGGGGCTCAAGATCAAGTTGACTGCGGGAACAGCTGCGGATGAGGGTGCGGGACCTGCCCCGAAACTGGAAACCCCGGCATTGCCAATTGAAGACGCTGGACCAGTCGGGGCTCCGAGGCCAAAGAAGGCTCGCAAGAAGAAGGATTACTCGAAGGAGCCCGAGCTTAAATTCACGGGCTCTGTTGGTGAGTTGTTCCTCGCGCTGGCCGATGATCTCAAGACTGGGGTCAAGAAGTGGGGTCTTGACGTCCGGGTGGACGACGAGGAGATGGTCTTGCTGCGCTGGCCTGCGTCTTTTGCCAACTATGGGTTATCGGGCAAAAATATCCTGGACGAATGCACCAAGAACGAATGGATCTGGGTAGACCGGGACACTCCGGCCGTAAGGCTGGTGGACTCCACGTTTGGCGGTGAGGACTGCAAGGCGCTGAGGTTAATGCCCGAGCCTGGTGACGCACTTCTATTTCATGCGAGATACAAGCCTGATGTGCACGGTGGACCGGCAGTGAAGATGGTTGCTCCACCCTCAAAGGAGGCCGAGTATGCCGATCCTGAACCTGTATTGAAGCCACATTCCGAAGCAGCAGAGCAAGAGAAAGCCTCCATTCGATCAAAGGAGAAAGCTCCTCAGGAAGGGCATGCAAAGCGAGCAGATTTAGGAAGTCAATCGAAGGTCGCGAAACCGCAAGGGGCTGAGCTTGACACATCTAGCAAGCACGCCAAAGAACGGACCGGCAGGGCAAGACAGGATAGCGCTGCGGAAACAAGGGTCAAGGCCAAAGGCGACGTTGCGGTTGAGGTTGAAAAAACCGCAGCAGCGAGTCCTCAACCGACAACCACAGTGGATGCCGGCACCGACGGCCGGGTGGCTGCGTTGCTCAGTGCTTTGGCTTCGTGCCCACAAATAAAAATGGAAGAAGGCTGGCGCTACGTGGATCGCGGAGACCTCAAAAGGATCGCGTTGGAGACAGGTGCCGCAAAGGACCGCAAAGACCTGAATTTGCTGATTGAGGAAAACGCCAAGACATTGCAGGTCAAAGGTTCAACCTTGCGCTACCAGATCGCTACCTGAGAGGAATTGGATTGGACGACTTCGGCGGGCGATCTAAAGCCCTGCCTCCTCAATGAAGCGTGACTCCATTCCTTCTTCCATGGCGCTGGAGATGACGAGGCGGGACCGTGCGCGAGTCATCCCAACGTACATCAGGCGGCGCTCTTCCTCTTCCGTTGCGTCCGTGTGAGGCAAATTCCCTTCTTCGCAGCCGACGATCCACACGTTGTCGAATTCCAGCCCCTTGGAGGAGTGGAGAGTGATGAGGTGCACGGTCTCCGGATCTTGCTCTTCTTCCTTGCCCTGAGCGCGCTGCAGGCGCTCTAGGCGCTGCGCTAGGGAGCCCTTGACGCCGCGTTCTGTGAGGTTGGCTTTCACCGCGTCGAGCATGTTCTTAAGCCCCTCTCGGGAGTTGTCGCGCACAAAGTCGATGACGCCACATATCGCGAGATTCACTCGACCCATGTCAGCCTGGTAACGCCAAGAAATTATGCCTTCTCGGAGCGCGTGTATCTTCTTCCTGGCGTGGTCGTCAGGAGCGGAGTCAAGTGCCAGGCCGAGCTTGTGCATGCAATCGCCACGCTGGGTATTGAAAGTGCTCAGCCAAGAGATTGAAAGGCCGCAGTGAGCCAAGCACTGGCTGGCTCCTGTCCACGAATTCGCGTTGAGGGATCGGAGTAGGGCAAGAACGACTGCCCCGATACCGTGTTCCCAGAAGCTCTTACCTCCGCTGCGCTTGGTCGGGATGCCGACGCTGTTGAGGCTCATTTCAACTGAGTCAAGCATCGTGTTGGTGCGGGCAAGCACTGCCCACTGCCCTCGGACCTCGTAAGCGTTGAGCTTCTCGCCAATGGACTTGGTTTCATCATGACGGGTTGCAAGGCGGCATACGATGATTTCACCGTTGACCTCTTTGTGGGCCTTGATGTTCTTGTTGGCGCGATCCTGGTTGTGACGGATGAGCTTTGCCGCGTGGTCCAGGATATTTGGTGCGCAACGGTAGTTGACTGGCAGCGTCAGTTCGACCGAATTGAGTGCAGTTGAAACAGCGACCAATCCCTTGTATCCGAGCGCCATGCGAAATGAATAAAGGCTCTGGTCATCATCCCCGACGAGGGTAACTTCGGTGCCGTTGCCGGCGTGGGAAAGAATCCATTCCTTCTGGATCAGATCCATATCCTGGCTTTCGTCCACCAGGAGCCATTTGCATGGAAGTGGGGGAATGTGTCCATCACGCATTCCACGCGCCGAGCGCAGCAGAATGTCTGAGAAGTCCATCATGTTGTCAGCAGCCAGCGCCTGCTCGTAGGCACGGAACGCCAACTCTATGCCGTGGTTCTCGAAGACGTGACCGTCGATCACAGTCTTGGCTATGTCGATTTCCTTGAGAAGCTCCTCATAGGTGGTCTTGGCGGCAAATGACTTCCAGCAGCCTTTGAGGATTGCGTGTCGCTCGCCCTCATTGATTAGCCGTGGCATCTTCCCATGGTTGACGCGGCGCTCTTGCTCAAGGGCGAGGGAGTGGAAAGTTCCAATGGCCAGTCGGCGGGCGTGCTCTTGGCCGCAGGACTGAACGATGCGACTGCGGAGCTCATTGGCAGCATCGCGCGTGAAAGTGACGGCGCACAGCCGACCAATCTCGTTCGAGTTGATCAGGTGTGCAGCACGGGTGGAGAGAACGCGGGTTTTGCCAGAGCCAGGACAGGCCAGAACTGTAAGGTGCCCCGGAGTTGTGACGGCCCGCGATTGAAACGGATTGAGTTCCAACGGATCTGCAAATCTTTATGCGGCTTCAGTCGCGACGTGTTCCGTGCTATCGGCTTGAACCGCTTGGGTTTCGCCGGCGCCGTCCGTCGTTTCCAGAGTAGAAGTTGAAGGGGCGTTCGCAACGTTAGGGTCGAGCACGGTGCCCACGCGTGGGTCGGTCGCGTCGCGAGCCCCGGCACGTTGAGAAGATGCCTGCGCGCGGTAAACCAGGGTGCGCACACGGTTGACCAGGCGCATGATTTGGCGCTTAGTCTCGAAAGGCACTTGGCTGCGCGAGCGATCAGGAACCAACTTCATGAGCCACAGCTTGTCGAGGAGTGCGCACAGGCTGTCCAGCTCGGTAAGCAGCGCATGGAAGCGGTATTCGCGCGGAGACAGGATTTTCAGCAGAAATTCCTTGGGCTTCGTGTACTCGATCTCCACGCTGTCCATGTCAATGCCGTGCAAATCAGCGGTGGCATTGAGGCGGACAGACGTGGCCTTGATGGACTTCAGGCATTCCTCCATGAGGCGGTCAACCTCGGCATCTACGACCACGCACTGATCTTCCGGTTTGAAGTTGCGCATGGTCTCGGACAGCGTGATCATCGCTTCGGACCAGTTCTTGCCGGTGCGTTCCAGCACGTCTTGTGCATGATGGCTTTGCAGCACAAGCTTCTTGGTCATGAAGACAATCGACTGGTTGTCGCGTTGACGAAGCTGGCGCTCAGAACGCTCGATGTACCACGGCGTTCTTTCCTTCTTCGGCGCATTGGCTTCTGCGGGTTTTTGAGCAGGAGCTTTTTTGACTTCTTGCACGGCGGGCTCGGCCGCTGCGACAGATGCCTCGCCAGTGGCAGGTGCGCCCTCTTTCTTGGCCTTGGGTTTCTTCGCCTGAGGCTTCGCTGCCTCCGCAACGGGGGCTGCGCCGTCGGCGACTGCGAGTGATGGGTTCAATGCATCCGCTTGTGATGCAGCAATATCGTTGGGCATAGCCGCCATAAATACCTCCAAAAAAGTGTGGGACAACGGTGAATTCATGGTAGCCATCGCGTACTAGCGAAACACCCTCGAAAAGCACGCAAAATCGGCACCTTTCGAACCCCTGCAAACTTTTTGAAAAAAACGATGTTGTGCTGCTTGACTTGCGCTCAGCGGTCTCGGTAATATCGAGGCTCCTTAGAGTGATGCGCGTAATGCCTTCCTCTTCAATGCAGAGCTGGTCTTCATCAACATACCCAGTAGTTGTGCTTCGTGCTCAACCAGTCGGCTTCAAGCTGTCTGTGAATTCATAAACTTGAACGCCCCGCGCGTTCCTTGATGCAAAAGCATCTTTTTGGAGCGAGGCTCCCAACCCCCACACTGCGGGAAATTGCAGTTGGATTGGGCGCCGTATAAGACCTGAACTCTCTCCCGTTGGGATTGAGCTGGGCTACACGCTGCAATCTGTGCCTCTTTGGCATCTACCTAACTGAAGAGTTGACCCCAGAAGGGCTTCTCTTCCCGCCCTGCGTGATGCAGGCCGGTATTTTCACACTCGATAAAAACTGACGCCGTATTGGAGTCTGAGTTTTGTCGCGTGTGCAGAACATTGTTCAACCATCCTGGTTGTGCAGTGCAAGTCCTCACTATGTGAGGTTTTCAACATCCTTGGGATACATCAATCCCAAGGGGATTGGTGTGCTCAAGGGTTTTCCTTTGGAGTTCATCATGATCGTTGTTGCTGCTTGCTGTGCTATTGGTGGTGTGTTGTACAAAACTGGTTTCGTGACAGCAATTGCTGACATGATCAGTTAATCAAATTGAAAGCCATTCCCTAACTTCGGTTGGGGAGTGGTTTTCCATTTTGTGGTCACCCCGTAGGCCAGAGAGTTTTCCTTTTGAAAGCTCTGTGGCCTGCGGGGTGCCACTGACAAATTTTTGTCATGTAGCACTCGTGGGTTCATCAACCTTCGAGGAGTCTTCATGTCTGTAGCTATTTTTTCCATGTGTGTGTTTGCTGCTCTCGTCATCGCCAAGCCCGTTATCGCTACGAAGCGCAGGGTCTGGGGTTAAGGAGCAATCGAATTATGGGTTACCAACACACTTTGCAGCGAATCTTCAATGCCGTCTCTTTCCGCGATGCAGGCACTCTGCACAACACTTTGCGTGAGCAGGGAAACACCGTTTCCCCGCAAACGCGTAAGCAAGTGCAGGACGCTCTGCGAGCGGCCGGAATGGTTCAGAAAAAAGCTGCGTAGGATCAACCCGCCGCTGCCTCAGTGCAGTGGCGGGAATCTTCTAAATGCCCTCTGGTTGAGGTCATCTAAAAGATTTGTCCATCCCTCGGTAATCGAGCGATGTCAAAGTGGTTAGCTGCCCCGCCGCAAGGCAAAAAGCATTCGCAATCACGAAAGTGATTTTTTCAACCCTCAAGGGGCACCACGCCCTCTGGGGGAATGGTGTCTCCGTAAAAGGAGATCCCAATGAAAGATCTGGAAAACTTCATCGCTCTTCCTGCTCAGGAATCGATGAAAGAGGTTGAGGTGTTCATTGATATTCCAGCTACGGAATACCATTCGGACCCAGATGTAGTGGGGCACTCTGCCTTGCTGCGAATTCTGCGTTCGCCAGAACACTTCAAGCACTACACAACCGCACCCTTCAATCCCACGCCGACCCTCAAGTTCGGCACAGCACTACATTGCGCATACCTTGAGCCTGAGCGATTTTCTACCCACTACAAAGTGGCTCCGAAACTCGACCGGCGCACCAAGCAAGGCAAAGTGGAAGCTGAGGAATGGGAAAAACTCATGGCCGACACTGGCTGCGAGTTGATCGACGCGGAGGACATGGCGGCTGTCAATGCCATCTTGTCAAAGCTCAACCTTCATGCAAGAGCTGCATCCCTGAAGATCAAAGCGGTCACGGAAAAAAGCTACTTCTGGACGGACGATGAAACGGGCATCATGTGCCGCATTCGTTGCGATCTCATCGTTATTGATGAGGACGGAAGAATAGTTGCCATCGTGGATTTGAAGACCACGACGGACGCGTCAAAAGATGAGTTCAAGCGCTCTATTGGAACGTACGGATATGACGTACAGGCTGCTTTCTATTCGGATGCAGTTGAGCGTGCAATTGGACGCTCAGTGCCCTTTTACTTCCTCTGTGTCGAGTCGGCCGCACCTCATGGTGTAGCTCTCTACAGGATGGGCCAAAAGAGCATTGAGGTAGGCCGTACCAAGTACCGAATGGCCCTGCAATTGCTGCAGTGGTGTCGGGAAAATGATAGTTGGCCAGGATATCAACCTTTCGGTGAGGAAGAGGAGATCGACCTTAGCGAATGGAATATTCGACAAGCTCAAAGTCAGATCGGTTTGACAGCCTGACGATGAGCGGCATTTTTTGATAATTTAAACCCAAGCGGGGGACCACCCCCGTAATGGGAAGGTGTCTCCGCGTCAAACAGGAGTTTCACCATGAGCCAAACACTTTTGCACATCCGCAGAAACGCAGCCCAGGCGTCCCAGCCCTTGGCAGCACTCAACAACATCCCCTTTCCCGACCTGCTGGAGCAAAGCCGTGAGGCAGTGCTCAAGGCTCTTCCCAAGCATCTGGGTGTCGAACGCATCATGCGTATCGCTCTCACAGCATTTCGGAGAAATCCGGCGTTGGAAGGGTGTACGCCCCTGAGCTTGCTGGCTTCCGTGATCCAGGCCTCCCAGTTGGGGCTTGAAATCGGGCAGAACGGCGAAGCATTCTTGGTCCCCTACGGCGAAGAATGCCAGTTGATCCCAGGCTACAAAGGCTTGATGAAACTGGTTCGTCAGTCTGGATACGTCCAGGACATTTATGCCCAGGAAGTGCGTCAATCCGATCTGTTCAAAATGTCTTTTGGACTGAATCGGGAACTGATCCATGAGCCTCTTTGTCACGACGGCGGGTTTCCCGCCACCGATGATGAACGGGGTGAGGTGATCGGGTTCTACGCGGTAGCAGTGTTGCCGACAGGCTTGCGCACATTTGTCGCCATGAGCATTCACCAGATCAACAAGATCCGGAATGAAAGCCGTGGGTACCAATCTGCACTCGCCAAAGGCAAAGCGACCCCATGGATCGACCAGTATGTAGCCATGGGCCTTAAAACGGCACTTCGCTCACTTTGCGGGAAGCTCCCCATGTCCAGTGACATGCACACAGCATTGGCATTGGACACGGCTGCAAACCTTGGCGTCAGCCAGGGGTTGACGCTGAGTCAGGCCGCTGACGGGGCTTACGAGCCACCGCCGTTCCAAGCTGCTTACGAAAGTCAGCAGATGGCTGCAAGAAGCGAGGCTGGTCCACCAGCAGCTGCTCCAGCCCAGGCCAGACAGGCTGCAGGACCGCGCCCAAGCTTTGTTCCACGCCCATCGGCTAGGCAAGCTCAAGCACCGGTTCAAGGCCGTGATCCCGCCGAGCAAGCGACCGCACCTGAGGAGTCGCCGGCACCTGTGCAAGCGAAGTCTTCACCGCCAGCTCCAGCTCCAGCCCCAGCACCGAGGACTGCCACGAAACAGCAAAAGGCACCGTCGCCTTTGCAAGAAGTGAAGTCCAAGATGGAAAAGGCTAAGCAAGAGAAGGAACTCAACGAGTTGTATCTGGAAGGGCAGAAGCTCTGTTCAGGCCGCGACATCGACGAGTTGAACTTCTGGTACGAGACCGCTCTGCGGCGCTTCGAAGATTCCAACCGGTTGATTTGAAGCTTTTAAACACCCCAGCCTCGGCTGGGTGTGTTTTTCAGTGAGCACTGAAAAGTGCTCAGCGAAAAGCACAGTTTTATCTTCCAGTCGTAATGACTGAAAGTAAAAGAGGACGCCACCTCAAGACACTTGGCACTTATATCAACCCACTGGGGGCTTGCACTCCCGTGGGGATGCATGCCTCCTCATTCATAGGAGATCCGCATGTATTTCACCCAAAAGGCTGTACCAAATACGAAAGAAGGCATTGCCGCTTTTCTGTCGGGACACCCACGTTATTCGACCAATTCATCCATCAATACCATCACCACTTATTCACACAACGTGAAGCTGCATCGTCTTGGCCTTACCCGCACTGAGTGCGACAAAGCCGAGTCAATCATGAGTGTTGATGACTACTGGGACGAATTGAACATTCCCCTGAGGTCGTTCCAGAAAGACATGAACGGCGCGTACCAGATCCTCCCACAGGGCCGTCAACATGGGCATTTGGTGCTCTTTGAAGCAGAGGTTTATGACCCCGGCTACAAAAGCACTTGCACGCGTTGCGGTCAGCTGAATTACCAGGCTGTCACCTCAAGTGCCTGCCTGTGCGGCGTGTGTCGAGCCCCGAGAACGAATCTGAAAAAGCCACTTCTCTGGTCCCGCACACTGGGTTCAGGCATTGATCACGGCGTCAGCCGCGAGGAAATGCTTGACTGGTCGATGGACAAGCTTCGCAACCGACTCGATCTGGTTCGAAGTTTCGATGAGGCTTGCGATACGACGCGCCTCGCGTTCATTCAACTTCTCAACGAATTCATGATGGTCGAACAGACTGTGATGATTCCTCAGAAGGTACGGCGCCTTGAGCGCATTGTTTGATGGGGCTGACCGCCCCCTTTCCGACGGTGATCGCGCGTAGTGCGCAATACACGTCAATCCCAGCGACTCAACACCCGCTGGGTGGAAAGTTGCGCAACCAGGAGAAAGCATGTTGTTCGTCAATGAAATGCGAGTGCTCGGATATTTGGGCAGCGAGCCAGAGATCCGAACCTTTCCAAGTGGCGACCGCATCGCCACGTTAAGCATCGGAACCACCGACAAATGGCGTGATCGTCAAACTACGGAACTGCGAGAACACACCGAATGGCATCGCGTGGTAGTGCGCGAGAAAGGATCGGTTGAGTATCTTGAGAAATACGCAGAGAAGGGCAGTCCTTGCTATGTCGAGGGAGCAATGCGGACCCGCAAGGTGCCCGCTAGCTCTCCCGGTACGCAAGACCGAATCTTCACTGAGGTGCATGCGACGAAGGTGACCGTCTTCCCAAAGTTGGGTGATAGTTCACGCACGAAGGACAGCGGTTCTGAAAAACCCGCCGCCCCTGCGCCTGCACCTGACCTGGCAGCTCAACGTCGGCCCTCACCTTCGCGCCAAGCTCCAGCAGCTAGCGCCAACACCCAGCGGCACGCGCACGTTACCCAGAGCAATACGCAAGGGTCGAACCGTGGATACCCAGAATCGCAGTTCGACAACGACGATGCGCTCAACGGGGCTCCACTGCGCTTCTGAACTAGACCCTCCGGTCTAGCCGCTTCACTCAGTCCCTTCCGGGAATCCCCGGTTGGGGGTTCTCGGTTGGTTCACCCCATTCCCTTGTCGGGGCATTCCCAAGTGTCCTCTCGGGCATTTGGGTATGCCCCGCTTGGGCGTACTAAGGAGAGTCGAATGAGAACCAGAGAAAGATCGCCGGCCGAATGGCAAGCGTACTGGGATGAGCGCTGGCGAAAGGCCAAGGAGACTGCTGAGGGGCGCTGGGATTTCGTGTTCCAGTCCCTCGCACCCTTGCTCACCCCTGCGCTTGAAAAGCGCTCAAAAGGGCACGTAAGCTGCCCTGTCCATGGCGGAACTGACGGGTATCGAATGATGCCTTCCTACGTCAAGGACGGACGCTCGCTCTGCAACACCTGTGGTAATCACGGGGACGGCTTTGCGACGCTGATGTGGGTCAACGGCTGGACTGCTCGCGAGACGATGGAAGAGGTCATGAAATTGCTGACGGGTGATAAATCCGGTGGCGTTCTACTACCTCGAATCGCTCAAATGCCGCCCAACTTTTCGGCCCCTGCGAAGGACAATGAAGCCCTTGTGAGGTCACTCAACAGAGTGATGGAAGGATGTGTGCCCCTGACGCATCGCAGTGCTGAACCTGGCAGGCTGTACCTGGCCCGCCGGGGGCTCAAGCGGCCCATGACAGGCGGACTTTTCTTCCACCCAAGGTTGGCATACCACAATGGCACAGAGATTACCGGGTATCACCCCGGGATCGTTGCTCCAGTGTTGTCCCCGACCGGTAAACCCGTCACCTTGCACCGCACTTATCTCGATGAGAGCGGCAACAAGGCAGATGTGGATTGCGTCAAGAAACTGATGGGGTATCCGGATGACAGAAACATCCACGGTGCCGCCATTCGTCTTGCCAAACCTGGCAAGGTGCTCGGAGTCGCTGAGGGCATCGAGACGGCTCTAGCAGCTATGGAGGGTTCAGGATTTCCAGTGTGGGCAACGGTAAATGCCACCCTGATGGAGTCTCTGGAGATACCAAGCTGTGTTGAGACACTGATCGTGTTTTCGGACAAGGACCTGCCTACCACGCAGCATCCGAAAGGGCATGGCCAAGAAGCAGCTCGCAAGCTTGTTCAGCGAGCTTGGGAGAAGAACATCAAGGCAATGGCCATCACACCGCAAGGTGAGATTCCTCAAGGTGAGAAATCACTTGATTGGATGGATGTGCTTCGAGTCCACGGCGCAGGCGGCTTTCCAAGCCTCCCATCCGTACGCCTTGCCATGCTGAAAGCCGCGTGAGGAATGCGACATGAAATACGGTCGCGTCAACCTCAACCTGGTCGATACCACGCCGGGTGCCGGTGGCGCTTTCTCTCCACCTAAAGGATTTACCGGCGAATACCGGAAATTCATGGTGGGGCAGCTTGCGATTGATCCGGGCGTACGACAGCATGTCGCCTGTGTAGCTCGTCGTTTGCCAGCACTCCAGCCACCCGAATTCGTTGGTCCCTATGCGGGCTCAGCGATGAGGTTGGCCTGGTCAGTGCTCAGACGGCTTAGCTCACCTATTCGGGGAGATTCCGATGAATGAAACTCGCCCCCTCCGGGGCGGGCTTTCCAGATCACATGGTTGTCGTGTGATGCGGAAAGTTTTTGCTATCTCGCGTCTATGACCGGGATTCAAGTTCTTTGCTGGAGAAATAAACACCAGCCGTAGCCAGCGGTTCACCCCGGCTGGCCTGTGTTGCTTGCAGCACTGACGACTCCGTGTGTGGGTTGGAACTCTTTGGCCCTTTCAGGGTTTCCCCAAGCCCCTCATTGCGGGTGGCTTTGGGAAGCCCTGAATGGGTTTGTTCTCAGCCTCACACACAAGATGGAGTCAATCATGGAAATGGAAACTGTCACCCGCATGGGTGTTGAATTGCAAGATTGCTCGCGTGCAATCCTTCTTGAAAAGTACGCGAGAGACAACGAATCCACTCCGGAACAGGTGCTGGACAGAGTTGCGAAAGCGCTCGCGGAAAACGAGGTTGAGCCGGACTCGCTGGAACCCGTTTTTCGTGAAGCACTCGACTACACCGTACTTGGCGGGCGCATCAATGCGTCTGCGGGTGTGAAGGGTCTGAAAACTACCTGGGCCAACTGCTTTGTGCAGCCCGTATACGACTCGCTGAATGAATCCCACGAGGGACAACCCAGCATCATGAAAGCTGCGGCGCAGGCATCAGAAACCATGCGTCTCGGCGGTGGTGTTGGATATGACTTCAGCAAGATCCGTCCGAAAGGCTCGTGGATCGAAAAGACCAAGAGCTATGCCAGCGGTCCGCTGAGCTACATGGAAGTGTTCAACGCCATGTGCGCGACGGTCATTTCTGCTGGTGCGCGCCGAGGCGCACAGATGGGCATCCTTAGGTGTGACCATCCGGACATTTTGGACTTCATCGTTTGCAAGCGCGTTGATGATCCCGGCATGGCCGCGGATCGCAAACCGTTCAAGAACTTCAACCTTTCGGTTGCAGTAACTGATGAATTGATGAACGCCGTCTGCCATGACGAGCAGTTCGAACTGGTGCATAGCGCCAAGCCGTCGCCCACCCAGATTGCTGCAGGGGCAACCCAACGCAGTGACGGCCAGTGGGTGTACCGCACCATCCGAGCAAAGGAGCTGTATGAAAGCATCATGCGTGCGACCTACGCACGCGCGGAGCCTGGTGTGGTCTTCATCGATCACATCAATTCAGACAACAACCTTCGCTACTGCGAGCAGATCGAGGCTACGAACCCTTGCGGCGAAGAGCCGTTACCGCCTTACGGATGCTGCGATCTGGGCCACCTGGTGCTTTCGCGTTTCGTCCGGACTTCGGTATGGGAAGGGACGCCGGATTTTGACTGGGAAGGGTTCCAGAGAATCGCACCCGTCGTTGTCCGTATGTTGGACAACGTCCTGGATCTGACTCCCTGGCCATTGCCTGAGCAGCAGCAGGAGGCAATGAACAAGCGTCGCATCGGGGTTGGCATTACTGCATTGGCAGACACTCTCATCATGATGGGACTGCGGTACTCATCACCCGAGGGCCGCGATTTCGCCGAAAGAATGATGCGTACCCTGCGCGATACCGTGTACGAGGCCTCTGTGGAGCTGGCACTCGAACGTGGGGCTTTCCCACTGTTCGATCCGGACAAGTACCTGGAGGGCGTCTCAATCAAGGGAGAGGGCACTTTCGCGAGCCGACTCCCTGAAAGCCTCAAGATGCAGATCCGCAAGATCGGCATCCGCAATAGTCATCTGCTGGCGCTTGCGCCGACTGGCACGGGCTCGCTGAGCTTTGGTAACAATTGCAGCTCCGGCTGCGAGCCAGTTTTCAGTATGACTTATCAACGCAAGGTGCTGCAGGCCGACGGCTCCCACAAGGAAATCGAGTGGGCAAATCCGGCGTACTTGCTGTACCGCATGCTCAATGGCTCCAGTGGGCCGCTTCCAGACTACTTTGAGACGGCGCAGACACTCGATGTGACGGCCCACCTTGAAATGGTCAAGACCCTGGCCCCATACGTAGATGCTGCGATCAGCAAAACGGTCAATCTGCCCGCAGACTACCCGTTTGAGGACTTCGAGTCGCTCTACATGGATGCATGGATTGCGGGGCTCAAGGGCCTCACAACCTACCGGCCGAACAGCGAAGTAGGGCAGATCCTTGTGTCGACCGACACCGCCCCTGGCCAGCCGGCAGCAGAGCCAGCTGAACCGGAGGAAGTGGACCCTGACCGTCGCCTGCGCATTGCGTCTCTGCCTGCAAAGGTTATGAACGCACTTCGCTGGTTGGACCGGCCTCACATGCCGGATGGGAACCCGGCATATACCTACATGGTGGAGAACCCTCAGGGTGACTTCGCTGTAATGGTCGGGCACCATGAGGCGGACTACATCCACCCTTTTGAGACTTGGGTCAACGGTGCCGAGGCCCCACGCGGCCTTGGAGCTATCGCCAAGACTCTCTCGATGGACATGCGATCCTTCGATTCAGCGTGGTTGAGGCTCAAACTGGAGACTCTGCGCTCTTGCGTGGGCGAACCGTTTGGTATGTCCATGCCTCCCACCGGGGAGAAGCGCGACGTGCCGGGTGTGGTCTCTGCCTTCGCACAGATTGTGCAGTACCACACGGAGAAGATCGGGTGGCTCGACAGCGAAAGCACCAGCGATTTGATCGACTCGATGATGTTCCGCAAGGAACCCAAGGCGGGTCCAGAGGGGACGCTTTCCTGGACGGTGGACGTCAAGAACCCAGCGACAGGCGATGACTTCGTGTTGTTCGTCAAGGAGCTGGAGATGCCCAACGGATCGAACCGTCCTTACAGCGTGTGGTTTGCAGGTGACTATCCTGCTGCCTTCGACGGGCTCTGCAAGCTCCTGTCCATCGACATGCGAATCACCGACCCTGCATGGATTGGAATGAAGCTGCAAAAACTGCTTACGTACAAAGAGCCGAAGGGAGACTTTCTGGCAAAGGTGCCTGGCAGCACAAAGCAAGCCTCTTATCCGTCCACCATCGCCTATGTCGCGCATCTCCTGATGTATCGCTTCCAACGGCTGGGTATCTTGCCGGAAAGCGGCAAACTCTTGGGCGCGACTGACTCGATTCCCGAAGGGGAAGCTCATCAAGCGGCAATGCGCTTTGCAGTGAAGCCGATGAGTGGCAAAAAATGTCCGGAATGTATGCTGAACTCTGTTGCAAAATACAACGGATGCGATCAGTGTGCGAGCTGTGGCTATACAGGATCATGCGGTTGAATAACCCGTGATCCGGAACCCTCCGCTGCAACAGTGGCGGGGGCTTTTCTAAGAATCCATGTGGGTCTTTAGAAAAGTCTGCTTTTTTAGCCCTCGCCGTAATGGTGTGGCTTTAAGAGGTTGCTGTTCCTCGCCGAAAGGTGAATCAGCGTTAGTCACGTCAGCTCATGTTGGCGTTTTTTACCCTGTGGGGGCATCTACCCACACGGGAACGGTGCCTCCTTTTTTTTGGAGTGCATCATGGACAAGTTTTTGTTTTTCTTGGCGCTGGTTGGTTCGATTGGTTATGTGTTCGACCGCGGCCTCAAGCTGATGGGCTTCATCTCTGAAAAGATGCGAGGCACACCGGCAGCAGCACCGAAACCCAAAAATGAGACTGGTTCCAAACAGGAACCGTCGCTTGAGAGTGCGAAGAAAGTCGATGATCAAACGAAACAGTTGATCGACCTTCTCAGCACTCAAAACGAGGAAATCCAAAAGCTGTCTAAAGTCGTAGCAGACATGTCCGCTCGACTGACAGCCGTTGAGTCCTCCAAGCCTCGCGCAACGCGCAAGGTTCCTGCCGCCAAGCCCCCAGCTGTACCGGTAGATCTGCCTTCGACTCCAGGTATGGGATTCGAAGGACTCCCCCCTGTTTCTGGAGGTTTTGAGCCCGTCCACTGATATCGATGTTCATGCTTCCGCATGAGCTTAGCTTTCAGTTGACTGCCCCTTGTGAAGCTTCGGCTTTGCAGGGGCTTTTTCCATGTGCGTTGATCCAGCGCCCATCGATAAAGACAGTTTTTCACCCTCGCCGTAATGGCCGGTAAAAAGAGGCCGCTGCACTCGTCGAAAGACAACGCAGCAACACCGCACTGACGTCTCGTCAGTGTTTTTTTAGTCCAGCGGGACACTACTTCCGCTGGAAGGGTGTCTTCGCTTTTTGTGGAGTCATCATGGAAAAGAAAGAAGTCACCCGACCCGACTGGTTGATGCTGCTAGAAACGATTCTCACTCAACCGGGTAAACTAGGGGACTATTACTGGGCTTTTCACAAGTACAGCTTGGGCAACCAGGCGCTGGCTGTGGCCCAGTTGTGCGAACGTGAGGTGGATATTGGTCCAATCGCCTCATTCAACGCGTGGAAAAAAAAGGGTCGCTCGGTAATGAAGGGACAGAAGGCAATTGGCCTGTGGATGCCCATTACCCTTAGTGGGAAGTCATCTGCGGATGAGAAAGCCACTGTTGTCGAAGACGGAATGCCTCGCCGCATCTTTGTCATGCGCAACAACTGGTTTGCATATTCGCAGACTCAGGTTGACCCCCGCGCTGAAGAGCAGACTGAAGCCGGATCTGATGAAGAAACGGAAACTCAGCCCTTGTGGAATCAGACGCTGGCCCTTGAGACATTGGGCATCAGCATGATTCCCTATCGGCAGGTCGACGGGAACATGCAAGGCTATGCGCAACCCAAGCGCAAGGCCGTCGCCATTTCTCCTGTCGCTGCACATCCATTGAAGACCCTGCTGCACGAAATTGCGCATGTGGTTATGCATGGAGAGGACGAGGAGTTTGTTTGCGGGGTCGATTTGGACAGAGCCGTGAAAGAGGTGGAGGCGGAGTCAGTCGCGTTTCTTTGCAGCGCGGCGTTGTCCTTGCCTGGCCTTGATGAATCTCGGGGCTATGTTCAGCACTGGCTTGGCCACGCTGGATCACGTGATGTTCTGAAGAAGAGTGCGGGGCGCATCTTCTCGGCGGCTGATCGCATCCTCAAGGCAGGCTTTCCGCAAGCTGCAAAGGTTGCTGCGGAGCCAGCTACTGCGTAAGCCACATGTGAAAGGGCGGCGTTCCTTGAACGTTGCTCACTTACTTAAACCCTCCGGGTCACGGCCCGGTGGGCGGTGACTTGGTTTTTTTCTTGAAACACCATGATCTCTTTTCAAAAAAAACGCGAAGCCGGATTGACCTACGTTAACCCGCTTCCAAATGGGTTGCATGTTTATGTCACGCCGCGAGTGCCGTTCGGCCAGCGTGTGGCACGCATTTTTGAGCGTGTTCTGACGCGCCAAAACCCCTTGAACTCCTGACCTCATCCGACCCCACCGTTTGCTAACGGTGGGTTCGCGATGGAGCAGGTGGTTTTGGAGTTGTCCCTCTATAAGGGACAACCCCAAAGCCAAATGGAATGGTGCACTTTTTGTGCGGCTTTTGGTGAGCTCTGATGTCAAGCCGATACGATGGCGGAGGATGAGTTGTCTGCGTTTTGTGTGAGTGGAGAATCCCAATGGCCAAGTTGATAACCATCCCGATTTCTGATGCCCCCCTTGCTGCGCTTGATTGGGCTTCTGCTGTATCGCAGGGGATGCCGTTGCGCGAGCCTGTCAACATGTCTGACAGCAAGATGCGGGAGCGAGTCCTCCCCTTGACTCTCTGGGATACCGTCAACGAGTCTGACGAAGATAACCAGCGTGTGAACGTCTATCCGATCAAGGTGGTCCGCTATGGAGTGGACGGCACCACCGGGGCAGCGCTGCCGTCCATCACCTACATCGACCACACGGGCAAGCGTCTCCGAAACCGGGTCACAGAGTTCTTTGAAACTGAGCTGGAGGCGAACGTTGCCAAAAGCCAAATGCTCTTTGGATTGTTGTCTGACTGGTCACCAACCACCAGGTGGGAAAGTGCCGGCGTGCTGATCGACGCTATCAGACCATCGTTTGACTGTCTGGCCGATGGGACCGTGTTGGCGAAGGCCAAGGACAACAAGGGGGCGGTCTATGTTGGCGCGGGAGCTGACTACAAAATCGCAGTAACGCGGTGCTATCTTCATGGCCGCTTCGGACATAAAATGCCAGTGCTCGACACCATCATTGCCGAACTCGACCTGGAGCTCTAATTGGGCGCCGGTGAGAGCGAGGTGAGAACGATCAAACGAGTTTTTGGTGTGGGGCTTTCAACCGAGAGCCACCACCCCAAGAATTTGTCGATGCCAGCTATGCTTGCGTCACTTAACTCCGTACTCGGGAGTCTAAAAACGCAGTAAATGAATCGCGAGGCAACTCGTGATTTTTCTCACCCACCAGGGCTCTGTCCTGATGGGTAAATGGCCCCAACAAGGAGCCATTGGTTTTATGAACCTGGGGCCTCGATCTGCTGATTGAGCCCGCGACAGTCGTGTCGTCATAGCCCAACCCTGCCGTATTGGCTGGATGTTGGACATTGACGGCGTTTTGATTTCACCCACCGGGGCACTTAACTCCGGATGGGGAAGGTGCCCCATTTTTTTTGGAGCATCTTCATGCAAATCACTCAGCCAGTAGGCCGCTTCCTCTTGTCCCGTGCGGACCTTGAAAAGCGTTTCCACGATCACCCGAACAGTAGCTCTCATGACCTGGCCAACCAGTTCAAGACGGGCGTGCTGGATGTGCAGCTCCTGCTTGATGCCGGGCTGCAGGTTCCGGACGTGCTCGGTGAGTGCTCGGTGGTCGGTGTTCGTTTCTCAGCAAGCACCATGAATTTCTCCTCACGTCGACGTGAGTCGGTATTCAGCGTGTATGACGCACACGGCAATCACCTCGGCCACTACCTCAGCTCCGCCTTCAAGGCGTTGATGGTGTAAGCCGCTTTCAATTTCAACCCCTGGGGGACAACTCCCAGGCGGGGGTGTCTCCCTTTTTCCTTAGGAGATACCCATGTCGAAATTCCCCAACGGCTACACGAAAACAATGGTCGATGCCGCCGAGGAGCTGTTCGTCGCAATGGCACTGGAAGAAACGATTCGACCAGTAGTTGTCGCGTATGAGCAGGAGATTCTTGATCGGCTGCAGCTCAGAACTGATCCGCGATATGCGGTTCACGGGATTGATCGTGTGGTTCTGGATCGACGACAAACCTATCTGCTCAGCGCTGAAGACCAGGCCACGTTCCTCAACGAAACGTACCTGGCCTGCCAAAAAGCAAAACTCCGTGTCGCCGCTCCTGAAAACTGTCCTTTATTGGAGGCTGAGTTCGTGCGGATGAAGAAGGAGAACGCCTTCCTTGAAGCTCTCGCAGAGCACCCGGATCTGGGGCTCTTTAAGGACTACCGGGAACTATCGCTAGAAGAGCGATCTCGCGCTATTGAACTGAGTCTGCGCTTGCTGGCTCCGTTCGTCAGCGCTGTACCCGACATTCTTGACGGTGTGATCAGGAACGCGTCTGGAAGTGGCACTCATGAGTAGTGGCCGCCATGGACTTGAGCACCCCGAATATGTCGAGCGTCACAAGGCGCAGTGGCAATCCCAAGGTGTCTCGCCGGTATCGATGATCGTGGTCGAGTATTGGGGTGATGGTGATCGCGCATTTGGTGGCAACGCCGATGACCGAGCGCTGGGTCCCAACGGAGTCATTCTCTCCACGCAGGATCGACTCTCAACCGAACCCGCCGTCTTCGGCAGCATTGATGAGGCCCACGAGGCAGCAAAACGGATAGTCAATCGACGTCCCGATTCGCTGCTGGGGGCTTCTATCAGCTGGCGATAGAACGAACGAAACCCCGTGCTTTGCGCGGGCGTTTCTCAAAGCTCTCACAAGAGGGTTTTGACAAACGATTTTCGACACCCATGCGTAGTGCATAGGTTCAAAACTCCGAGCTGACGGAGCAAATTCAGCAAACCTTGTCGCCCTTACAAGCGACTTTTACCAACCTCCCTGCGGAGCGCCCCTCCGTATGGAGGATCGGTGCGCCTCGGGGTTTTTCCCGGAGGCAGTTATGAAGATCAATGCCATCGCACAAGTGTGCATGTGGTTGCCTGGGTTCGCCCCAGAAGAAGATCCGTTAGTGGTCCTTGGGCCTCTGTCTTCCGCAATGGAAGCAGCCCAGCAAGACTCCACAAAGCCTGTGCCAGCCACTCTGTGGCCTGTGCTTGAGGCAACGCATCATGCATCGGTCACGACCAGTGTCCCGAAGTACGACGCAAACATCGCCGCCATTCGTCTCCTGCGCAAGCTGGAGACAGAAGGGCGGGGCGCCGACGAGCAAGAGCAAGGCCTCCTCAATCTGTACACGGGTTGGGGTGGTTTGGTGAAGGCACTGGACGGCGCTACAAGCGATACGGCATGGGCCGCTCGACACGAAGAAGTCAAATCATTGCTGACACCGGCCGAGTTCGAGTCGGCATCTCTCAGCAGCCTCAATGCCTACTACACACCAGTGATGGTGGTGGAGGCTATGTGGTCAGCTGTCCAGCGTCTGGGTTTCGACGGCGGCAACGTCCTCGATCCTTGCACTGGTGTGGGCTACTTCCTCGGCGCAATGCCGCAGGAGCTGGCACGCAAGAGCCGCATCACCGCCGTTGAAGTCGACAGCCTGTCGGCGCGTATGGCGAAGGCCATGTACTCGCAGTACGGCGTGAGGGTAATTGAGAGTGAAGTTGAAAAAGCAAACCTGCCCGCAGGAGGGTATGACCTCGTTATCGGCAATATCCCATTCGGAGCAGAGAAGTCAGCAGAACTGCGCAACGTCCCGTTCGCCAACTACAGCCTGCACAACTACTTCATTGCGAAATCACTGGAGCTTGTGCGGCCAGGGGGGCTGGTGGCGGTCGTCACGTCCACGGGAACTATGGACTCGTGGACCAGTGGGCATCGCGCCTACTTGAGCAGCGAAGCGAAGCTGGTGGAAGCCATCCGCCTGCCACGCGACACGTTCAAGGAGATCGCAAGCACGTCGGTCACGACGGACCTGTTGATTTTTCAAAAGCGTGTCTGCAAGGCGCCGGATGCCAACGAGCCTCAGTGGCTCGAAAGCAGGGTGCTGGAGCGATCCTCGCCCATCTGCGGCGACTGGAACAACCGCATCAGCGTCAATGGGTACTTTGCAGCACATCCGCGGTCTGTCATCGGGAAGCTCAAGGGGGTCACAAGCCAACACGGGATGTCCGTCGTTTGCGACTTCACTGGGGATCTCAAGGCAGCACTGATGGAACGTGTCAATGAGCTGCCAGAAGGTATCTACAAGCCCCGCGCAGTGAAAGCTGCGAACCAGGGGAAGAAGGTAGCTGAAATCACGCTGGAAGAGCGCCGTCGCCCAGGCCTGGTCATCATTGATGGCAAGGTGTACGAGGTAGATGGCGACAAGGCTAAGCCATATGGCAAAGCCGGCAAGTCTCTGGACCGCTTGGTCAGCATGATCGAAGTGCGAGACAGTTTGCGCAGCCTCATAGCCGCTCAGACAGCGACTCACAACGAAGATGTGTTGGCCAGGTTGCGAATCAGCTTGAACATCACCTACGACAAGCACGTACTGGCCTTTGGGCCTGTCAATGCAACTGCAAATCGCCGCGCCTTCAGCGTGGACCCTGACTTGCCGTTGTTGCTGTCGATAGAGGATTGGAATGCTGAGACGGAGACGGCAACCAAAGCGCCGATTTTCGAGCGCAACACCATGGGGGTGACTAAGCGGGTAGACCGGTGCGAAAGCGTCGAGGAAGCCCTGCAAGTCGTCCTTGGTGAATCTGGCCGCGTAGTGCCCACCCGAATCGCTGAGCTTGTCCGCAAGGATGAGCAAGTGGCGATGCAGGAACTGGCGGCGTTGGAGCTGGTGTACCTCGACCCGGAAACGATGAACTGGGATTCGGCTGACAGCTACCTGTCCGGCAACGTGCGGCGAAAGCTGCAGCTGGCGGAACTGGCTGGTGACGAGTACGAGCGAAACGTCAAAGCGCTGCAAAGCGTGATGCCTCGTCAGCTTGAACGCGGAGAAATCAATGCGCGGTTGGGCTCGACGTGGATTCCAGCCAGGTTCTATGTGCAATTCATGGATGAAACCTTCAAGTGTTCGCACAACGAGGTGCAGTTTGATGAGCGCGTAGGGGCCTGGACGGTGAAAGCCAGTCATAGCATGAGCTACGGGGTGCTTGCAACGCAGACATTCGGCACCAGCCGCGTGGACGCAGCAACCCTTCTGGAGCTTGAGCTCAACCAACGCAAGCCGACGATCTACGACAAGACCATTGATGGTTCAAGAGTAGTCAACCCCCGAGAGACGGTGGTGGCGCGCGAGAAGCAGCATCAGCTGAAGGAGGCTTTTGTTCATTGGCTATGGAGCGAAGAAAAGCGGGCGGAAACACTCGCTGCGCAATACAACCTGCTTTACCGCTCGGTAGTAGTGCGCAAGTTCGACGGCAAGCACCTGGTGCTGCCGGGCATGTCCAATGCATATACCTTGAGATCGCATCAGCGAGATGCTGTGTGGCGGGTAATTTCCAGTCGGTACAACACGTTGCTAGCCCATGCGGTTGGTGCGGGAAAGACTCTGGAGATGATCTGCGCCGGTATGGAGCTGAAGCGGCTTGGCCTGGCCAAGAAGACGATGTATGTAGTACCTAACCACATGCTGCTCCAGTTCGCTGGGGATTTCCTGAAGGCATATCCGCACGCGAAGGTTCTGGCAGCGTCGAAAGACGATCTGTCGGGTGACAAGCGCAGGCTGATGCTGTCGCGCATCGCAGTTCATGACTGGGATGCCGTGATCGTGACGCACTCGACCTTTGAGGGAATCAAGATAAGCGATGACTACATGAAGTCGTTTATTGAAGAGGAACTTGATGTCATCGAGACAGCTATTCGTGAGTTTGGTAGCAGCGGACGGGGCTCTATCGTCAAGGAATTGGCGCGGGCGAAGAAGGCGTGGAAAGTAAGGTTGGAGAAGAAAAGCAAACAGTCTGAAAAAGACGATATGCTGACCTTCGAAGATCTGGGAATTGATCAGCTTGCATATGATGAGATACACGTAGCCAAAAATTTATACAAGTTCACGAAGATGGACCGCATTGCCGGGTTGCCAAACAGCAACTCACAGCGCGCGTTCGATGTTTTCGTCAAAACTCAGTACGTCATGCGAAAGCGTGGCGATGGCAAGGGGCTTATCGGAGCAACGGCAACGCCGATCAGCAATTCCACGGCGGAAATTTGGACCATGATGCGGTTCATGCAGCCGCAGATGCTCGAAGAGTTTGGAGTGCAACACTTCGACTCGTGGGCAGCAAACTTTGGCGAGACAGTCACTGCGCTTGAATTGGCGCCAGACGGGGCTGGGTATCGCATGATGAGCAGATTCAGCCGTTACATCAACGTGCCTGAGCTGATGTCAATGTTCCGCCTTGTTGCGGACGTCCGGACTTCCGAGATGCTGGATCTGCCGGTGCCAACTCCAGTGATGGAGACGGTGTCTGTGGAGCCCTCACAAGACCTTCGCGACTATGTTGCGGTGCTTGTGAAGCGCGCGGAGAAGATCCGAAACGGTGGTGTAAAGCCTTCGGATGACAACATGCTCAAGGTGACCGGTGATGGCCGAAGGGCCGCACTGGATGTGCGATTGGTGGGTCTGCCGGCGCCAGCCGACAAAAGCGGAAAGCTCTACGAATGCGCACGCAAGGTGCATTCAATCTGGGAGCAATACGCTGAAAGCAAGGCCGCTCAGATCATCTTCTGTGATCTGTCAACGCCGAGCGCGACGGGTGGTTTCACCGCCTACAACGAAGTGAGGTCTGAGCTGATCGAGCTGGGTGTGCCAGCCGATGAGATCGCTTTCATCCATGACTACGAAACTGACGTCCGCAAGGAGGAACTGTTTCAGGCGGTGCGTCTCGGGACCATTCGGGTTCTGATGGGAAGCACATCCAAGTTGGGGATGGGAACGAACGTGCAGGACCGATTGATTGCTCTTCATCACCTGGACCTCCCATGGAGGACCAGCGACATGGAGCAGAGAGTCGGCCGGATCGTGCGTCAGGGCAACATGTTCTCGAAGGTTTTCATCTTCACGTATCTCACGTCTGCCAGCTTCGACGCGTACATCGCGCAGCTGTTGGTGACCAAGGCTAAATTCATCGCGCAAGTGATGGTTGGCAATGACGAGATTCGCACGATGGAAGACGTAGAGGCAGCAACCTTGTCGTATGCGGAAATGGTGGCGATTGCCTCTGGTAACCCCCTGGTGCTCGAACGGGCAGGGGTTGACGCTGAACTGACCAAGCTGGCCGTTTTAAGGCAGTCTTGGGAAAGGCAGCAAATGTCCAATGCGCGGGAAATCAAAGCCCTGCCGGATTGGATCAAGAGTGCAAGCGACGCGGTGAGCAACATCAAAGCCGACATGGCGATGGTGAAGAACTACGAGTTCGCTGGAGGCACAGGCATGAAGGTATTCGGAAAAGCGCAGCAATGCGTCTCCGACGCGGTACATGCAGTCGGTGCAGCCATGATCAACGCGCCTATCGGTTGGTCGGTGATTGGCTCGTTCATGGGGCTCAGTGTGTCGATTCAGAGATCTGGCGAGGACAACTACAGCGTCAGGCTCCAAGGATCACACACCTACGATGCAGCAGGTGCATCGAAACCGCAAGCCGTGCTTACGCATGCTCAACACGTCGTTGATGACCTGGCGGCAACGCTGGAGTCAAAGATCGCCCGTGTTGCGTACTTCAAAAAGCAATTGGTCGACCTTCAAGTGGAAGTTACAAAGCCGTTCGACCAGCAAGAACGATTCGTTGCGCTGCGCAAGCGGCAATTCGAGATCGAGGCTGAGCTGGAGATCACGACCGGCGACATGGCAGCAATGGACGAGACGGAGCAATCCGAGGAAACCGCTGCAGCCTGAACCATGACCCCTTTCCACGCACCTTCGGGTGCCTGGGAAGGCGGTTTTTTCAAGCGTCCTGATGGAGGAGGGCGCTTCAGAAAATCGATTTTTACTGTCCCGCGTAATGCTGGCAGCGAAAGAGGCGCTGACCTCACCCAACCGGGTATTCAGCAAACCCAACCGGTTCACCGGTTTCATCAACCTGCGGGAAGAGCATTCCCGCAGTGGGGTGCTCCGTCTGCATTTTCTGGAGCACACCATGACTATGAAAATTCGCCAAGAAGATCTGCTTGCGCTGCGCAACGCGGTGCAGCCATTCGACACAGTTGAGCGGCGCGCGGCCTATGCCGCAGGCAATTTTCCCCGCGCTGAGCTTTGCAAAAACCGCGATATGCGATATCGCTGGGATTTGCTCTACATGAGCCGTCTTCGGATTGGCGACGGCGCTGGGATGGATGGGGATCTAAACCTGTACAGCTACCTCGATGACACCCACATCGATTCGGCGCTGCGCAGCTTCATTCCTGCGCTGGCAGCTTGACCTTAAAACCTCGCGGGGCTGGACCCTTCGGGGCTCAGTCCTGCTCCAAGTCGGAGGTACAAATGTTGAAAGACACAAGCGGATCAGCGGACGCTGGAACATCTCTCACTCAGGGGGACATGTTCCGGGACGAGTACGACACCCAGCTGGCCACACTGCCTCAGTCAAAGGCGCACACCGATCCCATCGATGTACTTTCGTACGACCGGTATGTAGTGATGTTCAGCGGGGGGAAGGACGGGGTAGCGTCGTTTCTGCACTTGCTGGAGAACGGCGTTCCTAAAGACCTGATCGAGATCCATCACCACAACGTTGATGGAGAAGAGACGGGCAAGGATGGCCTGATGGATTGGCCGGTGACCGCGGATTACTGCAGAAAGTTCGCACATGCCTTTGGTGTGCGCTTTTCGCAGAGCTGGCGCATCGGCGGATTCGAACGGGAAATGTTGAGAGAGAACCAACCCACGGCCCCTGTATCGATCCCTTTCCTCGTGGATGGAAAACGCATGGAGGTAGGGGGGGAAGGCAAGCCCAACACACGCAGGAAATTTCCTCAAGTGACAGCATCGCTGAGTCAAAGGTGGTGTTCGAGTAGTTTGAAAATCTCCGCATCCGATGCGTGGATCTCAAATGACCCTCAGTTCCTTGACGGCCGCACCCTGGTTATCACCGGCGAGCGTGCTGAAGAGTCCAAGGCCCGTTCCAACTACCACGAGTTTGAGCCCCATCGGAAAGACAACCGCAACGGCGCACGCGTCAAACGGTTTGTTGATCACTGGCGCCCGGTACACAAGTGGAAAGAGGAACAGGTCTGGGCGATCATGAAGCGCTGGAGGGTGGTACCTTTTGTCGCATACATGATTGGCTGGAGCAGGGCAAGTTGCCGATCCTGCATTTTTGGCAACAAGCACCAGTGGGCAACCGTAAAGCTGATCGCCCCAGGACAGTTCACGAGGATTGCGAACCACGAACGAGAGTTCAAGGTAACGATTCATCGAAGCTTGTCTGTGGAGCAACTGGCTGCTGCCGGCACGCCCTATCCTGCGGCATCAAACGCCTACTGGGTGGGTATTGCAAATCAGCACACTTACACAGCCCCGATCTTCACTGACAACTGGGTACTTCCCGCAGGGGCTTACGGCGACAGCTGTGGGCCAACGTAAACGAGTTAGTTTTTTCGACCCTAGGGGGCATCATTCCCCCTCGGGGGTTGGTGCCTCCTTTTCACTCAAAGGAATCATCATGAACGCAGAAACTCTGGCTTTGGCAAGCATTTAGCCCCCCTGAGTAATTCAGGCGCTGAACCTCCGCTGCAGGAGTCTAAAACGCAGCACCGGATCGTAGATCCATCACGGACTGGGCAACCAGTTCACCACCAACCCACGCGGGGCATATCGACCGCAGGGTTGTGTGCTTCGTTTTCTATCGGAGCACACATGATCAATGAACTTGAACATATCAAACTCGGTTTTTCAGAATTGCCGGTCGTTGACTCGTCCAGCACTTGGCTGAAATACCATTTCGACAACGCTGGGGCCGCTACCGTCACCTTTGCCAAGGAAACAACACATGGCGGGGAACCCCAGTGGCGACGTATTGACGGCACCTGGGGCCTTTGTGGTCGCTCTCTTTATGGGGACTTCAAGAAGGGGGCAGCATGGGAGATCCACAGCGAACAGCGTCTTCTTCGCGGCAAAAAAGTGCTTGTTGAAGCCTACCTGGCAGCACTTCACAAGCTGCCGGTCAGACAAAGTTCTGAGCTTGGACACTTCCGTGCAGTCGCCCACAAGCGTCTGGACGAAAACGGGATGGCGTACATCGACAGCTACTACGGTCACGATTGGGACAAATCTCAATGGAAGGTATTCAAGGACGGCGATTCGGTCGCCTTCGAGATTCCCATCACCACGCGAGAAAACCTCACATTTTTGTCGCAAGTAAGCGGGCCTTCCGAGTTTTATCTCGTCAAGACCGGCGCACCAGTCGAGATCGGAGCGGCATGCTCCAACCTTGAGCTCTTCGCATAAGGGGGCACAGCATGTCAGTTCAGATTTTTTATGAACTCCGCGCCGTGCGCATCCTCGGAGATGCACTGAGCCGCGAGCAGGATGTATTCGTTCTGTGTTTCCTCTCTGGAGATTCACGCACATACACCTGGGCCGGCAAGAGAGAGAAACGGTGGACCAGCCCCGTGCTGGGTACCTACGACGACGTGATGGCTCATCAGTTGACCTGGGTGGCCAGCGAGATGTATTGGAAGACCAATGGGGCATCTGGATGCCTTAGGGACTTCCAGTGGCTCACTAAGGCGCGTAAGGCACTTAACTCAGCAATCATCGTGACGACACTCCCAAGTGATGCCCGAGCTTTGGCTGTGGACGGTCTAGTTCTCACGCCGCATCGTCGGTGTGAAGGCATGACCGTTCGGGGGGCCATTGATGCCTCGTTGAGTCTTCGCGAAGAACCTGACAACCAAGGCCGCTCCGACTGGGATGTGTTTTTGGTCGAAGGACCCGGTTCAAACTAATTTTTCTTAAACCCATGCGGGGCTCTCCCCGTCGGGGTAGTGCCTCGCTTTTTCAGGAGTTCTCAATTCATGAATACAGCACAGCACGTTATCGGCTACGCCTTCCCCACGAGCTCGCTCGCAAAGAGGCTTGGCTTCAGCAGGACCGGTTGCTTCACCGTAGAGGTTGCTGGAACGGTTTCCCCAGTAAAGACTTTCAGCGAGGCGAAAGCTTGCGTCGAGAAGCTGGGCACAACACCAGGAAGATGGTCATGGGACCATCCGCTAAATAGGCACTTCATCCGAATGCCTTCAAACGCTAGCGGACAAACGTGCACGCCTATGACGGCATAGCTCTTCATCCCTCGGACACAACGTTTGACCGATTGACGGAGGTTATGTCCATCACCAAGAAGCTCCCACCGTGAGGTGGGGTGCTTTCCGAAGCCTCCAGTTGGCGGCTCCGGTAAGCATTTAGCCCACCTGAGTAATTCAGGCGCTGAACCTCCGCTGCAGGAGTCAACAATGCAGACCCGGTCGCAAGACCTAACCCAATGGCTGGGCAACCAGCTTTTCTTCAACCCATGCGGGGCACTTAGACCCGCTCGGGCTGTGCTTCGTTTTTTCCGGAGCACAACATGAAAGCGTACGAAACCACCAAGATCGGTGAGAACAAGGGTCGACCACGCATCTGGCTGGAAGGCTTTAAGGCACTAGCTGCTGGATTCCTTCCCGGTACGCGCTTCAACGTCCGCAAGGATGAAGAGCGGACCATGCTGATCTTGGAGCACAACAAGTTCGGTGAACGTATCGTTTCTCGCAAGCTGAAGGGTGAAAAGGAGATCCCCATCATCGATATCAACTCCTCGGAGGTGCTGTCGATTTTTGAGGGCTTCAACAGTGTCCGCGTCATCGTGCAAGGCTCTCGCATAGTCATCCTTCCGATGGCCGTCGAGATCGCCAAGCGCGAACGACTCGAACGAGTCACCGATAAGCTCTCAAAAGGGGAGCCGCTGAGTGTCGGGTCTCTAGCCCATGGCGGCGGTGTGCTTACGCATGCGCTGCATACGGGCTTGGATGAAGGCGGTGTGTCGACCACGCTGGCCTTTGCAAATGAGATCCGGGCGGAGCTGCTGGAGCATGCTCAAGGGCACAACGATGCCTGGAGTGAAAACACGATTCCTCTGGCGGCTCCAATGCAAGAGGTAGCGTTCGATTCCTGGCTCATGGAACACCTTCCAAAGGTGGAAATCATGGAGGCTGGCATCCCATGCAGCGGCGCGTCGGTCGCTGGCCGTGGACGCAATGGCGCAGGCCATGCCGAAGCCCATCCGGAGGTCGGCCACCTGATCCTGGCATACCTAGCGATCCTCGCAAAGGTGCAGCCGGCAGTGGCCCTCTTAGAAAACGTCCCGGCCTGGCAGAACTCTGCGTCGATGTGCATTCTTCGCAATCAGTTGCGTGACTTAGGGTATGCAGTTCATGAAACGCATCTTGAGTCTCAAGACTGGAACGCGATAGAAAGCCGTTCTCGCCTGTGTGTGGTGGCTGTTACCGAAGGTCTTGAATTCGACTTTGCCTCGCTGAAGAGGCCCGAAAGGGCTGAGCGGCGAATTGCAGAGATCCTTGACGATGTTCCTGCCGACTCTGAACTTTGGTCCTCTATGCAGGGGCTCAAAGAAAAGGAGAAACGGGATCTAAGCGAGGGCAAGGGATTCAAGATGCAAGTGGTGACCGCCTTCAGCACCAAAAGCTCAGTTATCGGGAAGGGCTATGCGCGCATTCGCAGCACTGAGCCCAAGCTGCAACACCCAACCAACCCTGATCTGCTCCGGCAATTCACGGTTGCTGAGCATGCGCGTCTCAAGCAAGTGCCTCCGCATTTGGTTGCTGATCTTGGACTCACGATTGGCCATGAGGTTTTAGGCCAAAGCATCTGCTACGAACCCTTTCGGGCGGTAGGTACGGCAATCGCGGCCACCCTGCGCAGCTTCAAACAGGCTTTTGCCTGCGAACCAGAACCCCTGCCGCTTTTCGCGGCGTGAGTGCTGGAATTTCGTTCTAACCCGCGTGGGGCTCTCCCACATGGGTAGGCCCCATGCAATCCACCTTCACAGGAGAATCGCATGTCCAAAGAACTTTTCAACGCACGAGAGCACCTGGCGGTTGTTGCCGAATGGCTCAGCTACCAGGATGAGTCGCTCTCATTCGGCCTGGTCAACGCGTACGACGCGCTGCGTCTCTACGACCATTCGCACTCGAATCCTCATCTGGGGGAGATGGCGGATGAGTGGCTTGAGCAGGACCGTATCGCGGCACTGGGGTATGACCCGCTTGAAACGCGCGAAGCCCATGACGGCCGATGTGTTCAAGATACCGGGGCAACCAAGGCCCACGCCGCTCTAGTTGCTGCACGTCAGCTGCTGGCCTCAGTGGCATTCGTCGCGACAGAGGGCGACACCGAGAGCGTGCTAGCGCTGATAGACGAAGTGGTTCACCCCGCAGTGGATATCAGTCAATAGGCACGCCATGAAAGGCGGGTTGAGGCTACAATTTGTAGTACCAGCTTGTCGAAACACTCCCACCATGTTGTGGGGGGTTTCCCAAAGCGCACAGAGTGTGTTTCGGAAAACCAAGCTTCAGCCGATCAGGTGAATTCCTGGCGGCCCACCCCTCAGGGGGTTCTCCAGATCGCCGTGTTCACCACGCGGCCTGGATCACAGACGCAGATCTGTTTTGACTGACGGTCAGCCAATTCGGTTGCTGACTTGGGGCTCGGCCCCGATGAGTGGTTTGCGAAGTATCTCGACGCGACGCTCGCCCCCCCTCCCGCTTCAAGCGATTCATTCCCTCCACACGGCCATTGCGCGGTCTATGCGCTGCCACGTCATGAGCGAGTCCAGTTCCCCAAACGCATCTCTGAAGGTGCATCTGTGAAACCTGATTCCCTCATCATGGCTACGCCATGAATGGATGCTCCGACCTGCAGGAGTTAAAGCAAGCAGAAACCGCTACTCCCTATGGAGTTATCAACCATCCATTACGGGTGCTATCCGTAATGGATACGCATTTGTAGTGGGCTTTTCTCAAAGGAAAAACCATGTCGAATGAATCGAAGATCTATACCTCTTTCAAGGCCAAAGCTGCAAACGGTGCAGAAACTGGCGTTAAGAAAACGGACATTTTCCGTGTACCTCCCAAGGATCTGCTCCACGAACCTGGGTTCAACGAGCGAGACTACAACGATCCCGATGTAATCGCCCAGATTGAAGGCTTCTGTGCAGCTTTCATGGCAGGTGAGTTCGTGCCGCCGTTGGTTGTGCGAATTGATCCCCTGACTGGACTGTTCTACCTGGTGGACGGCCACCAGCGGCAAAAAGGCGCCCTCCTTGCAATCGAGAGGGGGTTTGAAATCGAGCACCTCGATTGCATCCCCTTTCGAGGGAACGATGTTGATCGTGTGGTCGTTCAACTCACTTCCGAGCGAGGCTTGAAGCTCAAGCCTCTTGGGATTGCTTTGAACTACCTCAAGCTGCATCGCATGGGCAAAAAGAACTCAGAGATCGCTGCTCGCGTGAACCGAACAGTGACCCACGTCGAGTCGATGCTAGTTCTTGCGACTGCAAACGCCGATGTTCATGAGCTTGTGAAAGCTGAGTCGGTCTCAGCAAGCGGAGCCATTGAGGCTGTGAAAGCCCACGGCGAAAAGGCCGGCGAATTTCTCAGTGGCAAGCTTGTTCAAGCGAAGGCACAGGGGAAGTCGACCGTCAAGGCCTCCGCCATCAAGGATTGGGCGCCACCTCGCAAGATGGCGCTCAAGATCTACAAATCGGTCAATCCCTTGTTCGATGTTGTCGCAAAGAATCCGGAGCTGAACA
The DNA here is from genome assembly GCF_964253015.1 of Acidovorax sp. LjRoot194. Lineage (NCBI taxonomy): Bacteria > Pseudomonadati > Pseudomonadota > Betaproteobacteria > Burkholderiales > Comamonadaceae > Acidovorax > Acidovorax sp. LjRoot194. Next base: position 157,790 of record NZ_CAXUQB020000002.1, read on the forward strand.
AGCTTCTCGATCCGGATTCAGACTTCAATCCCGAAAAGCTGCAGGGGAAAATGGTGCAGCTCTCTGCTGCAGCGGTGGTGGCGCTGTGCCGTGAATTCAAAGCCGCCCAGGCAATGAGTCAAAAGCGCGGCCAAACAGAAGAAGCTGCTTCGAAAGACGATGCAACAGATTCTGAGTAGCCAATTTGTCATGAAGGCTCTCCCGCGTTCCTTGGAGCGCGAGGAGAGAGTTTCTATCCCGCACGGGCCACGCCCGTCGGGCCGGATCGTCCTTGTAAAGGAAGACCCTCAACGGCAACTATGCCGTCAAAGATGCCGTAAGGCCTCTTTGCAAGACCTCACTCTATGGGTGCTTGCAAAGATGCTTTAAGCGATGCTGGGTAATCCAACATCCTTGATCCTCGTGGCCACCGAGTTCAACGTGGCCATTTCTCGCAGAGTTTCCTCTGCTACCTCAACCCTGACGGGCACCACGCCCGATTTGGGGCTCGTGTCTGTCTCTCTGGAGTCAGAAATGAAAGAGTATTGCTTTGCTTCGCAAGTTCGCGAAGGTGATGTGTTGTGTTTCTCGAATCCCGCGTCCAATGTCCGTATCGAACGGATCAGCGAGGTTCATGGCGCCGGCACGGTGGGGCTTCATGCCAACGACGATACCTGGTCAACCTTCTACAAGCCGACTGACCGCGTGCGAGTTATAGCCTCCGACCGCTGTTCTTCGGAGGCCACCAACGATGCTTGAGTTTTACTACTCGACTATGCAAGGTGGCAAAAGTACGGCGCTCTTGCAGCGCCGCTTCAACCTGCTCTCCATCGGAAAGAGGGTCGCTGTTGTCACAAGCAACTGCGATGACCGCTACGGCCTGGGCAAGGTGACCTCGCGCATGGGGCCGCAATGTGATGCTGCAATGTTTGATGAGACGACGGTTTTCCGCGCGAGGGACTTCCTTGACGTGCACGAGCTGTTCATCGACGAGGCACAGTTCCTCAGGATGGAGCAGGTGCATCAGATCCATCGAGATCTGAGCGTAGGCATCAGTTTGCGCGTTTCGTGTTTCGGACTCCGAACGGATTTCATTGGTGAGCCTTTTGAAGGTGCTGTTGCGCTGCTCAGCCTTGCCGACCAACTCCACGAGATAAGCACCCTGTGTCGTTGCGGCCGTAAAGCCACGATGAACCAACGGATCGATTCTCAGGGGCAGGTGGTGCGTAAAGGGCCGCAAGTCGAGATTGGAGGCGACAGCCGTTACCGTCCCGTCTGTCCTCATTGCTTTTACGCTCCAGACTCACCTCAACCAGTCACTGATTTCCATCTTGTTTAACCCGTGCGGGCACCTATTCGCCCGCTGGGCTGGTGCCCGTCTTCCATAGGAGATAGGGCATGTATTTAGATTTCGCGGACGAAGTCGACCAAGAACAAGTCGACGAGGTCAAAACCCTGCCAGTGAGGCCTGAGCCAAAAATCATCGACGTGCCTGCACAGACGTGGGAAGTCGCTTCCAAAGCGTACTGTGCACCGCGTTTGGCAGAAGCCAAAACAGGTGACGTAGTGACTGTGCCCACGTTTGAACATTCAGGATTCCTTCACGCCGTCTTTGCCTGCCGCTACGGGGGCTATACCGGTGTGTATCTTGTTGAAGCCTGGCAGTTGATCCCTCGTCGGGTCTACAGCGGGCCAATAACACCCAACGTTCACTGGTTGGACTACGACGAGTCGGTACGGGCGCGCGGGGACTACACAGGCTTGCTTGTGAAGGTCAACGGCGTTGAGATGGTCTGCGCAAAATCCGTTCACTTCAATCGGACGGTTCCGACCGTAGCACCCATATCCCTCGCAGCTGCCGTCTCGTTTGACATGGGCCAGCGGCAATGGGGATGGCGCTCTATGAAGTACGACCAGGCCAACGTCAGCTGGGGGATCTTCAACGGTCACCCGGTGGTTGTCTATGACGCAGGTGATGATGAAAGGGTTGCGATGCTTTTGTGGAAACACGAAGGCCGTACCGAGGAGTACCTCTTGCCCAGTTCGTTCGACCTGACGAACCTGACCTTTGTCACGCCTCCGGAAACAATCGGGGACGAGACAGACAGCCCAGAGCCAGAGTTGCAACAAGCGGCTTTGTTCTGAGCGATAGGAGACTGAGCCGCAAGGCTCAGCGCTTCCTCAAGTGCCCGCGGCGGGCATTTGAGAAAACGATTTCCAACCTCTCAGCGTAATGCTGTTGGTCAGAACGGTGTGCTCGCCGTGTCCAGCTGGACAAAGTAGCAATGCACGACGCAAGTCGTTTTCGTACCTCTTAGGGCCTTGACCCTAAGGGGCTGGCCTCTGTTTCCACAGGAGCCATTTTCTATGACCACAACACCTCTGACGAACGATCCACGGTTACCCAAAGATCAAGTCGTCAAAGCCCTCGCTTCGTGTGACGAACATTGCAGCGAGGAACACATCTTCTATTACCCCACTATCGAGTCATTGGCGCAGAAGGTGCGCAGCTCGAACGTATGGAGTGCTGGAGAAGTTTTTGTTTTCGTCGAGTCCCCAACGCGTTTCATCGTCATGATGCAAGTCGCACCCTCCAGCTGCGAGATGTTGACCGTCTCCCAGAGCGGTTTCTGTGATGTGCTGACCGCATATCGCATTGATCATTCGGAGCTGGTCTCCATGCTCACGGACGACCTCTCACGTCCTGAGCGCTGACTGTTCAGCGGCAACAGGTTCGATTCAATTAACCCTGCCGGGGCTTAACCCGCTGGGTTGGTCCTGGCTTTCTCATAGGAAATGCCATGTCAGTAGATTTCGATACGCCCAATGGGCCGGGTCTTGTTGAGCCCCAGCTTGACCCTTACGCGCTTCGCCTCGTGGTCGATCTGGACGAACGCGGGAGCTTCCGCGCTCACGTTGAAACCAGCTCAGGGAAGTCGGTGTTTTCATTCAGCAATGAGTGTGAAGATGGCAGCACAGATGTGCTGTGGTTGGTAGACATAGGCTACATGCGCCATGCGCGCGATGTTGACGGACTCCTCGATTACCTGCAAAGCGCAGGCCTGGTCGGAGCAAACGCCACATTGACGCTGGAGGGCTGAACCATGACTCTGTTGACTCCTACTCCCCGTGAAATCGAAGCGGATCTCAAGCATCGTCCCAATGAGCGAGCTCACATCGAGCGCCTTTATGCGACACGAGACCGCTTGATTGATCAGCTGGCCCGCCAGGGCCGAGTGTCAGCACCGGATCTCGACGCTCTTGATCGCTTGGGGCGCTGCAGGATTGCCAACGAACATTGGCAAATCTGCGAGATTGAAGCGCGTTCGCGGCTACTTGATGATGAGCACCACCAGGTGCGATCTTGTGCGTGGGTTGCCAACCAGGCGACTCTTGGACGGGTTTCACCCCCTGCAACGTGTTGAACTGGGACGCTGCTATGTCGTCTTCATTCAAAACGATGCCACACACGGTCCAAGGTGCTAAGTACCCTCGGACTATTCATGCGAAGGAGTCGCCCCCAGTTGCGTGCCTCTTTCAGTTGGGCGACCGCGTGACTCATACCAACGAGTACGGCGTAGTTTTCCTCAACAGGCTGGTGACCGGCTACTGCGATTCAGTCGAGAACGGACGATTCGTCTACCTTGACCACGATTGCTGGTGGTTCCCAGTGAATCCAGCGGCGCTGACCCTTGAGTCCCGCGCTTGTTGAATTGCCATCACGGCATTGACCCCCACACGTTTGCGTGTGGAGGTTTTCTTGAGCGTCTTGTGAGGGTAGGGGGCTCAAGAAAACCAGATTGAATCCACCAGCGTAATGCTGATGGTCATAGGCCTGCTTGCCTGTCGATGACAAAAAGCATACTTCACTGAGCAATCGGTGTTTTCAACCCTCGACGGGCACATGTCTGCCCGTAGGGCCAGTGCTCGTCATTCTCTATAACGGAGTGACTAATGAGTACGAAATTTCGCGTCTTAGGCGCACATGCAAACGGAAACTTCTTTGAAATAGACGTGGACGCCTGTGACGGACAACGTGCTTTCGGAGCTGCTTCCTTGGTGCTGCGGGAGGCCGGTGAGGAGGGCAATGCTGAGTTCTTTGCAGCTCTTCCAGCTGACGCTGAATACGACTTGCCAGGCGATTCGGTTGTGTATCTCGACACTGTCCTCGATCCTGAGCAGGCTGATGTGTTCATGACCCCTGCTGACCGTACCCGCATTGGGTCAACTAGCACCCCCCCGGCGAAAGCCATTTCCGCAGAAACCAAGCCATCCCTAGCGGATGGTGAGGTGCTTGGCCTAGATGCTGATGGTGGCTTAATCCAATGGAACGCCACGGCTGGCGCTCCCTACAACTCCGGGCAGACAGTCGACGAGTTCGGCATCAGCAATTTGTCTGAGGCTGAGTCGAAGGGACTGCATTTGCAGGGAAACGTGGAGCGCGCAGTAGCAGTGAACAAGCTGACCGAGGCCGTGCAAACGCACCAGACCGCTCAAGTCGAGCGCGACACCGAGCTTCTAGGACGGAAACAAGCTGCTATGGCGGAGAGGGCTTTTGAGGCTTACAACTTTGGTGAAGGCGTGGCTGTAGCGGGTGTTAGCGGCTGGGAGTATTACGCTGCAGGGCATGAGCGAAGTCGTGAGGTCTATGTGGAAAATGTCATTAATGATGGCAAGGAAAAACGATCCAACCGGCTGGGTTTCACGGTGCGATTTGCCCCTCAAACAGGGCTTTTAGCCGAGGCCTATGCGGAAGACGCAACGGGCTCTGCTTTCGGGTGCATGCCAGATGGCCAGGTGGAGAAATTGAATGGCCCACAGGTTGCAGAGACGGTCCTTGGCGAGCCTGCCGGGGAGCTACTCGGCGGTGATGGGAAACTGAAATGGAGCGACTGTAACCAATGACCGCAATTAAACTGCCGCTTAACCGGCAAATTACCAATTACAGCCCGAACCACACAGAGGAACAGGCTGCTTACGAGCGCATGCAGATCGTGGGTTTCCTGATCGCAGAGACCTTAATGCAAATGCCACGGGGGACCATGGCTGTCGGCATACAGGGGCACGCATTTTGGGTGTCGCCGTTAAATGGCATGGCAGATTTATTCTGCACACCAGACTACGAGCCACTTATGGCCGATGACTTGAATGTTCGTGCGGTGTCTGACTTTGAAGGGCAGAGCGCGGGCGATCTTGATCAGTGCCGCCTTGCTATGGAGCAGTGGCTGAGTGAACCGGTCTTTATTGATCGTGACGCTGGACTGCTTGATGCAATGGTGGCTCAAACGTATGGAGATTCACAACCTCCTGGCATGTAAATACCAATATTTCGAAAGCCCTCAATCGCAAGATTGGGGGCTTTTTCGTTTGTGCTGTAGATCCCAATATTCCTTGATGTCGAGGCGGCATGCGGCCTGGGTTGCTGAAATCGCCGCCCCAAACCAGCTCATGACCAACTAGGTGGCAGCAGTATCCGGGGCACCTTCGAGGTGTCCCACATCCAGTCTGACCATGATCGCGAGCCGTCCAGATACCTGTTCTCTCCCATGTGCAGAGCGCCAGAGGCAATGCCGGCCCCAAAAATCGCCAGAGGAAGCCTCAGGAAGGGCTTAGAGAGATCAGCGGGGTAGACGATCACCCTCTGTCCGCTCTCATCGCCTACAGACCCATCAAGGGGGCTGCAGGGCATGTCATCCATGGCCTGGTGTATTGCGGCTTCTGAGGGCAAGCCTTGTTCCGCGAGATGCCGCATCTTGCTTTTCGTCAACGCCATAAGGTGAGAACTGCGCACCAGCCACGAGACTGAAACGCCACTGGCCCTGTAGCGCGCTGTCCTGCTCCGGTACTCGTCCCCATGCTGTTGGGCCAATTGCACCTCGACAGCAAGAGGTCCGCGTGCCGTCTGTACCAAAACGTCTGCCTGCCATTGCTCGCCTGATGGCGCAGCTCCGGGCTGCTCGACCCTGGCTTGGTAGCCAGCGGCCCGCATCCCGAGCACCAGCTTGATCTTGGCCATTTGGTGCTCGATGGATTCAGGGGCTGTAACCCCAGCCATGCCTGGCGCCGCAGCAAAGAACTGAAGACCGCGCCCGCTGCGCTTGAGCACGGCTGGTGTGCGGTCGCGGCCGATGACAAACGTGCCCATGGGGAGCTTACGCCACTGGGCCCAGACATCTGAGGGCGTGGTGAACGACTCGACTTCTAGGCCTGTGGCCGCCACGATAGCGATGAGGGTCATTCGGGGATTGTCCAACAGGCCCATGCCGGGCCGTTCCAGGGCTATTCATCCGAAGGTCTGGAAGGATGCTCAATCCCCATTTTTTCAAAGATAAAACGGACACCAAAGGAATCGCGAGGGTGCAGCCGTAGGTACTTGCGCCCCCAGGCCTTTGCTGTCCGATCTTGCTCAAGCAAGTAGGCGCATTCAGTCCCAACGGAAAGGACAGTCATGTAAGGTTCGTTCTGAATCCCATCACCCACCAGTGCGGGTTCGATAAGGCCAACGAAACGGCTGGGCATCAGTGACTCCAAAGCCGTTTTCACGGTCTTGCACCTCAACAGTGCCGATTTGGCCAGGTCGGCGTCTGGTTCGCTAGAGGGCTCCGCGAAGACCAACATCATTTCGTGTTCGAGCCGCGCCAGCTCAGCTTTTGAGAGAGGGTCGTTCTCAAAGGCCGAAGACAGGTTTATTAGGCTCATCAGGATTTGCGTGTGTTCCTCAAAGCTGCGTCCATCTTCACCGCTTGTGACCAAGTGAGTCACGATGCGTCGCATTGCAAGGCCCTTTTGGGTCAACCGGAACACTCCCTCCTTTTCAGGTCTCCCGTAAAGGATAGAAGCCTTGCGGACCTCGAAAGTCATGTAGTCAGTAACCGGACTAGCGTCGATCTTGGAACTCAGCCCTTGGACAACCGATTCAAGCTGCTGCTCAAAGTCCATATGCGCGCGTCTGGCTTCTGGCCTTGCGAACAGCTTCAGATCGGAGGCGCTAAGGTGCCCAGTACCGGCGATCCCAGGACCAATAAAGTCTGAAATCGTGATGTCTGCGATGTAGTCCCGACGATCAGCATCTCGGGCGTCGATGTCCTCGTCAAATGGCCCCGGCACAGGTCTTTGCTTGAGATGTTCCTGAACAGCATGGAGATCAGGGTAAGCATAGATCCTGGCCAATGCTTCCTGGCTAAGCTGAAGAGGAAGGGCGTATGCGCGCTGGAGGTCTTTTGCAGCGCGCCGAAATGCGTCAATGGACGCGGGGACGAAACGGGAAGGCTCGAACATGCCTGCTCCAAACCAATCGACCACTGCTCACTTCTGCTGCGGATGCGGAGAACATGCTGGCGTAGTTCACCTGCAGCCGAAGCGGGCGTTGGTCGGGTTGAGAGAGGTAAGCCACGATCATCAAACGCCAAATCCACCTCACAGTTCTGCGTGTCTGCTGTGCAGTGCCAGCGCAACGGGTGGTGGGACCGTTAGCTGCAATATAACCCAAACCCATACGCTCAATGCGTGTCTTGGTTGTTGCTGGGGCGGGGCTGTCTTGAGGTTAAATGTTGCGATGGCGCACATCAGAGGGCTCTTAGCCAACGCACATCGAATGCTGTCCGAACCCATTGTCCAGATGTGGCCGGACGAGTTGCTCCAAATAGTTGACGCAATGGTAGTCAACATGCCCGAGGGCGCTTCGCCACCTGCGCTCCCGTGTACGCCATTTCGAAAGCTGCGAGTCGTTTTCGACGTGATGGGGCAGGGAGCCAAGGACATACAGTTCTGGGATGGCGACTGCATGCTGCTTTCGATCCAACGCAAGCCATTCGGCGGCAGGCTTAGTGCCAGTTCCAAGTTACTCTACGTTGCGTGGCGTTGCCGCCTACCAGGTAATCGGAGAAGGCTGCTTGACGAGTGCGCCCTGATGTGCGGCATTGAGTTGGGGCTTGCCGTGCGCAATGGGGGCGAATTGATGATGCTGCGCCACCGCAATGAAGTGACAGGACTACCGGACTGGCAAGTTTGGCCGTCAAAGAAGGGGATGGGGATCGCACGCAAGGGCCACGGCACTCGTGTCGTATTCGTTGATCCGGTATCACGCGAGTATTGAGCACTATGGGTGTGACCGTGCCCACTATGCGACTTTCCTTGATGTTGAGTAATGGTGCGGGATATGATCGAAAAAGAGCCCGCGTGGCTGTCTCTCTGCATTTCGCCAATCCCATCGAATTACAGAGAGCTACATGACCGAGATCACCCGCGCCAAGACCCTGCACCAGGGTCAATTTACCCGCCTCATCAAAATCACCCAGGCCACCTCTCGCTACCCGGATCGTGATGTCTTGGTGCTCATGCTGGGGCATCACTGCGCCATGCGAATCACAGAGATTTCTCGGCTGACTTTGTGCATGCAACGGGCAAGCTACGTAGCGAAATCAGTATGCGCGAGGCGATCACCAAGGGGTGTCGCCAGCGATGCGCATACCTTGCATCCAAACCCGCGATTCAGGCCCTGGAGAGCTACCTACATTACCGGATCGAGCGCAGTATCGGCACCGTGCTCGGGTCAGGCCCATACAGGGGGCTATTACCACACCAACCGCTGATCTACAGCGGCCGGGGCGACGGCATGTCGCAGAACACCAAGAGGCGGGTGCTGGAGACAGGTGAGCAGCGCGACTACAAAGCCTGCGACAGCCTGCAGGCCCATGTGACGAAGCTGTACCAACGCGCAGGCATCAAGGGCGGATCAAGCCACTCTGGGCGCCGCACGTTCGCGGGCAAGGTGTTGGCAGTCACGGGGGACATGGAGACCGTTGCGCATCTCCTTGGGCACACGAGTATCGACTGTTCCCAGCGCTATGTGGACGTGGATCAGGGCACGCTCCAAGCAATGTTTGCTGACGCCGTTTAGGCTTCGATAGAATGGTGTGCATGAACACTGATGATGTACCTTCCGCCAATCCGAACAATGAGCGCCTGCGGTTGCTCGTTGCAGGCGCAAGCCTCACCCAGCCAGCCGCCTTGGCTCTCTTCAACCGCGAAATCAAGGTGCGACCACTCTCCGAATCGACTTGGAAGGGTTACTTCTGCGCACCGGGCACAACTCGCTACCGGGGCTTTGCGCCCGAACTCCTAGTTCATGCCGAGAAGGTCTTTGGGCCTTTGCAAAAATAGGGCTTGCGCATGGTGTGCATGCACACTACAATAAATCCATCATGAGTGAACTTGCATACCGCCTTTCCCTCCAGCAGCGCGCCCTGGCACGCGACTGGCTTTTCATGAATCCCGAGATGGATAAGAGAGCTCGGCAGAGGCACTCAGAATGCGCGCAGCGCTTGGCAGCGCGCCTGATCGCTGGCGATTACTGAAAGGGTGTCTCAATCATGGCAATGAAGACATGGAACGTGCGCGTGCACCTCATGACGGGCTCGGTGCATCTGGGTCAGGTGGGTGAAGAAAGCGAAGAGTTGGCGCGCTGCGCCGCGCTGTCTAAATTTGGCATTCCCGAGGATGAGGACACCGAGCCGAGTCGGCGCGGCATTCGTGTTGATGATGATTTCGATGTGAGTGCTGCATGAGCGGCTTCACGATCCCACTTGCCCGACGTAGCCGCTGCGATGCCAGCGGCAAGGAGTACACACGCTATCCACGTCGTGGTCAGCCAAATGACCATGGCATGCTGAACTGCCCAGTGTGCGGCAAGGGCATCACACTGCGCCCTAAGGAGACGGGCGGCAATGCGGTTGTGATCCCGCGTCACCTTGAGCGAATTGTCGGCCTTTGAGGCCAAAGGAAAGCATGCCTGATTTCAATCTGAGCCGGAAATCGTTGAATGCCGTCACCGATGTTGAGCTGGCCTTCGGAACAACCAAGCTGCTACCGCCTTACGAGGTGGTGCCGGATGAATTTAAGAGCGGCAACAGCTACACAAAGTTGCTCGATCACTTGTTTGCAGGCCAGGCCTTGCCCGAGGGCGAGATCGTCTTCCGGAAGGGGTTTGATGACGCCGAGGCTCCGGCACTCTTGAATCGGGTGGTTATGGCTCACCTGCGCTCATTCGAGCCCAAGCACGAGCACAAGATCGCTGGACTGGGCTATCTGGTTAGCCAGGTATGTGAAGTTCGTTTGGCCTGAGAGGAAAGACAGATGAGCAAGACTCTCGATGCAATCCGCAAGCAGTCGTGGATTTCTGCAGTCGATGACGAGCGTGGAATTGGCAACTCGATAATCGTCACGCTCAAGCGCGAGTGGGAATTTTGTAGTGAAGACCGCGGCTGTGGCGTTAAGGGCTTTGACACAGTGGCCGAGGCGCGGTCGGGTTGCGCACGGCGCGAAGTGCAATTGTCTGCACCGCCAAGCGCGAACTGAAGGGAAGCATCGTGATCAACCTCAGCGAAACCGCCTACGAAATCTTGCGTGATGCCGTGAATGTCGCGCGAGAATTTCAATGCCTAAGTCTTGCTGCTTTGAAGTCGCGTTTGGCAATGCGTTGGCCGGGCCAAGAGAAAGAGGTGACTGAAGCAATCCAGTTTTGGGCAAACAGTGTGCGTGAGCGTCACCCTGGCGGTGTCACCCGCAGTTGAAGGAAAGCGACTTATGGCCGAACTGAGTATTGACCAGGCGAAGCAGGTTTACCGAGCGGCTATCGACGCCAAAGTGAGCGACGCTGAGGGCGACGACTGGTGGATGGCAGTCACCAAAGAAGTGCGCGATGTTTGCGCTTCCAGGTCCGTTAAAGCAGGGGCTGCTGTGATTGAGTGGTGGCATCACGACTGGTCGGCTGTTGGCGACACGTCGAAGGCGGCTGCTCAGCGTATCCGCCAGGCAGCGAAGAATATATGAGAGGAAATCAAACATGCTCATTGATCTGAAGGTGTCCCGTCATCCGAGTGGCAATCTCACCCTGATGCGTAAGGATCAAGGTGATCGCGATTATCGGGACTGCGAAGCGCCACTGCGTTTCAACTCAGACGCCGCCGAGTTCTATCGCGCAGTGGCTCACACCCTCCACGTACTGCATCGCGAGGGGCATAACGTGTCCTACGCTGATACAGCTACGAACTGATCGGGAACCACTGTGGCATACGAATTCACAAAACTGAAACTCGCTACCGAGCGCAAGGCTCGGGTCAAGCGCTTGGTCGTCTCTGGACTGGCAGCTTGCGCCGGACTTGCATTTGGAATAGCGAACAATGATATGCAGAGCCTGTTCGGGATCTTCTTTGCAAGCGCAACGGCGATGTTCCCTGCCATTGCCGTGTACTACTTGATGACGTAGGAAGCCAAACAATGCGACTGAAGTTTCAAAAGGGTATTGGACTCATGAGTGCTTTGCTAGTCATCTTCGTGGTGGGAGTCGCTGCGACAACTTTGTATGGGACGTGGGGTCCGATTTACGAAGAAACGTGCGTTGAGCCATCAGCTCAGCAGCTTGAAGGGGCCAAGAAGATCAATGAACTAGTCTCCAGCCCTTTTGGCGGCGAGTACAAGCCTCAAGCGAAGTGCTCCAAGGTGCCTGTTCGTTGAGTCAAAGGAAATCATGCAGGTCAAGATCAACAAGCGCAGCGCTTACGCTCCAATCCGTTACGAGGCTACTCGCCCCTATGCCGTTTCACTGGGCAAGGCTTACCTGGCCGAATATCAGAAAGGCGATGCAGCACGCACGCAATTCGTTGGCGGCAAGCTCCTTCAATTGCTCAAGGCTGGCGTGTCGAAAATGGGCCAAGAACGAGGCCCTGGGCCTTTGCAAGCCGAAATCGTCAACGTTCAAGTGTTTGGCTCCTACTACAGCGGTGGCAAAGTCATTTTTGACGTGAGCAAAGTTCTCACGCAGACCCTTATGCATACGGACGCGGAGGACATACCTTGCGGGGAGTTGGTCTTTCCCGCCAGCAGCTTTTACCTTCACTTCGGAGCCGACACCGGCTTGGTAGACGATGGTTTCAACATCGAAGGTGCTTACATCGCGCGCCACGGGGATAGGATGATGGTGGACTTGGTGGCGCATGGGTACGGGCAGTCTCATTTCCTGTCGCTTCCGATGGGAGAGAGCATGACAGGCGCACACGTGATGCTCGACGATCCCGAGAAGTCCGTCGCCCAGGCTTTGGATGAGGCGATTGCTGACATTCTGGAGAAGAACCACCAGATGCTGGAGCAGATCGCCCAGATCAAACGTCAGTTGGAAGAGCAGTACGGCCAAGTGGTTAACGCTCCTTCCCCAGTGGAAAACCTCGCAGCTAAAGGACCACTGCTGCACAAGGCGCTCGCGCTCATCGTCAACACCATGTTCTACCTGGCAGCGGAGCCAGATGACATTGAGGTTGACTGGGAACGCGGGACGCCCACTGAAGCCCTTGCGGAGCTGCGCGCGGCCACCAAGCCGAGCGTGATCAAGAACATTGAGAGCAATCTGCGCAACGCCCGATATACGAAGGTTCGCTTTGTCGGTCGAAGATTCGCCCAGTCAGTTTCTGGCTTGCTGATTCAAGGCGCCCAGGATAGCGGACGAAAGCTGGCCACACATTTCCGGCGCGGCCACTTTCGACGCCAGCACTACGGCCCTGAACGCGCCCTGCTGAAGAGGATTTTCGTGGCACCTGTTGTGGTCAATGCTGATGCTGGTGGAGAGCCCACGGGTCACATCTATGACGTGCGGTAGTTTGAGAGGAAATCATCCATGCCTTGCATTCAGACAGCCATCCAGCACCCGTGCAACGCTTGGGCGGTTTCTGCAGGGCTTCCCTCTTGGGCGGCAGCACTTGACGACATGCGTGCAGGAAAAGTGCTGTGCGGAATGCTCCTTGCGGTATCACCACATTCCAAATCCACACTGGGTATGCAGCTGTTCCTTGAGCAGGTCTCGAAAGAGGATCTACATGTTGTTGTTTCCGAAATGGGTGAGTGCGTGGTGGGCCTAAAAAGCACCTTTCCAGCGAAACAAGTCGATCCGACAAACTTGAATCGAAACCCCTTAAATGAAGAGGCTGAAATCGCTGAAGGACTTCAGCAAGATGCTAAAAGCGCCCAGTTGCAGAGCCATTTGCGCGCGCATCGAAAGTTGAATGCAGGTGACAACTTGCAGCCCAAGCCAGCACCGTTTTATCGCCAGTTTGACAAGAAGTTCTGAGAGGAAACCAGACCATGGCTACACAAGCGCGTGACTACACCGAGTTCGACAAGAAGATGCTGGCCCTTATCTCCGCTGGCTCGAAGACAGCTGCCGCCCTGACCACTGCATTGGATGCAGATGCGAAGCCGCTGATGAATCAGACGAAGGATGAATTCCGGGTGGTTGATCGCCGACTGCAGGCGTTGCGCAAGAAGGGTCTGATCGCCTGGGAGCGCAGTGGCGCGTTCGTTGTGTGGTCGCTTGCCAAGTAGTCAAGGAAATCTGCATGCACATCGTTTTTGTCATCGCATGGATTCTTTGGATCTTCGCACTTGTGGGTCTCTTCGCAAGATTGATTGCTCGTTCGATTGCTCAGGCAAAGGCCTTAAAAAGCATCACGACTACCGCCAATAGAGAATTGAATCTTCATGAGTTGCGTGTTTTGAGCAATCGGGGCGACTGGCGTGATCCTATCGAGAGACACCAAGATTCGCTCACAGTGATGACCGATGCTGCAGGATTGGCGGTCGCAGCACTCGCGTTGACGTTCATCCAATTTATCGCCACCTGACCTGAAGGAAACGTCTATGGAGTGGCTTGACGTGTACGAACTGGCTTGCAGCCTGCACACCGGCCTGGTGGACAAGGCAGGGCGGCCTTACATCGAGCATTTGACGCGCGTTTCATGCCAGGGCGCTGGGCATTGCAGGGCGTAGTCATGCTCGGATATCTAACCAACAACAATAGATCCATGGCAGACCAGCATAAGACGATTGGCCAGCGGCTTCGACAAATACGCCTCAACAGAGGCCTTACGCAATCTGCGTTTGCGCAACGATATGGCTATGTGAAGGCGACACAGATCAAATACGAGAAGGACGAAGCCAAGCCGAAAACTGCGTACTGGGAAGCTATGAGAGCCGATGGAATTGATATTAGTTTCCTCCTTGGAGAGGAGTTAGATGGAGAGCCTTTGAGGACAGAAACTCCAAATTTGAAAACTCTATGCTTCCAACTCGAAACTTTTGTTTCTAATAATCTAGCTTCGGGTGCCAGCAAGGAAAATATTCTTGAAGCACTACTTCAGACTGGGGTAACGCTTTTGGGAAAGTGCAATCGATCTGCACGAGAAAGCTGATGGGACCATCAGAGGAGTTCAATGTCGCAAGCTGTTGGGGTTGTGATTGACGGAGAAGTGGCTTGGCATGCGCCGGCGTGTTCGATGACTACGCAACCCTCTGCGGGATTGATGCCCATGACCCTACGCTTGCTCATCAGGTGACGGCGGAGCCACATAAGGGTGCGAAATGGTGTCGCGACTCTTCTAGCTCCGGATGAGCTTGATGCGTGGACTTGAGCTGAATGGCCCGATCCAAAGTGGTAATTGAGTAAATCACAAGCGCTACTTTCTGAGCTGCGAGTACCTGTTCAACTCGGTTGCCAGATGGCACGTTGGTAAGCAAGCAATCAAGTTGGTCGAAACGTCACGTTTTACCTTGCTTTTCGAGGGTGTTTCGTGCGAGGCGCACCCTCACAATCGAACCCCAAGGAAAACAATAAATGCCCAAGTTCAATGGTGTATGTCGGATTCAGGGTCGGAACGGCCTACCTGACATGGTGAGAGTTACTGATGGAGATCTAACGTTTGATGACGTTGATGAGCCTGGGTACAACCGGTCGATGATTAAGCCTCCCTTGGAGGATCTCCCGTGGTGCTCAGCTGGAGAATCAAAAGTAGCGTGTCCGCCGAACTAACGGAAAACTATGAGGTTTACTACTTTCGCATGCGCATTCGGACCGCCGCTTGCTTTGCTTAGTCTTGCATTTGTGTTGACACCAGACTGGCTTACTGAGGTTGACTATGGCCTTTGTGTGTTCTCGGCGTCGTCATCGGCGGGTTCGGCACTTTGATGGCTCGGACTATTGAATCGCAGGACTGAAAGGAACAAGGCCACATGAAGACTATTTGGGTCACGAGCGTTGTTGCAGTTTTCCTCGTCATGGGTCTGAGGTTGCTCACGGCTGCAACAGACCTTGCAGTTGATGAATCCTCTCAAAAAATTCTCGCCGAAGAATCTGCCGAGAAGACGGCGGCGGAGAAATCGTCGAAACCCAAGTGAAGGAATAAAAGCAATGAGAGTTCGCGTACTGGTTGAGAAGGAAGTCGATGCGGAAGTGTCGCTCGACGATGTGATGGCCGAGATCGCGGGTCTGCAAGAACCGGAGAGCAATGCTGAACTCCTGCGCTTATTGAACCTGTGTGTTTCGGTAGTCAAGCGCGTACCAGCTCATCTAATCGAAAACATGACAGACGCGCAGCGCATGGTCTTCGCTGATGCGTTGCGCGTAGAGATCGAACGCTTCAATATTGCCGACGTGGCAGCAACAAACTGATTGGAAACTAGCTGTGCGAATAGGGTGTCAGTGGATGGGGTTGGAGTGATGGAGGATCGACCAAACCGCCACGTCGAGTTTGAATGGACTTCCGAAAAGGATGCCCTACTTGGCACCGTCAAGGACCGGGATCTTGCTGCAAAGTTGGGGTGCTCACGCGCACTGGTCTCAGGTCGCCGGCATCTCCTCGGGATTTCCAGGTTCAACCAGGAAATCTCCAAAGCTACCAAATGCGAATGGACGCCAGCCATGGATGGCCTGCTGGGCACCATGTCGGACAAAGAAACAGCCGAGAAGCTCGGGCTCTCCATCACAACAATCCGCACTCGGCGTGTTGTCCTTGGCATTCCCATAAAGCAAGCGCCTCGGATAGTTCACAACAAATTCAACTGGACCCCTGAGATCGAGGCCCAGCTCGGCACCATGGGAGACCGGCAACTCGCAGAACACCTGGGGGTTTCACGCACCCATGTCACCAACCGCCGCAAGGTGCTTGGAATTGCACCGAAAGACGAAGCCGTAACGTCCAGCTTGAAATTCGAATGGACCCCAGAAATGGACGCTCTCCTTGGCTCAACACTAGACAAGGTGATCGCAAAGCAGCTCGGCCTATCGACAACAAGTGTCAGTAAACGACGCAATATCCTGAACATCGCTCCATACGTTCATCCCACCCGATGGTCCCAAGACCAAGACGCCCTGCTGGGAACCGCACCCGATACGGAGCTCGCTGCGCAATGGGGGGTATCAAATTTTGTCGTCCGATCACGCCGAGCCCAAAAGAACATCCCCGCGTATGAACAGTCAAGGCGGTGGACTCCCGAATTAGATTCCCTACTGGGAACCATCCCAGACGCCGAATTAGCACGAAGAATGGGGCTGCCAGGCAGCAGCGTAAGTGCGCGCCGCAACTTGCTGAAGATCCCAGTGGCTAACTACTTTCGGTGGACCCCGGACTGCGATGCCCTATTGGGAACCATGAGTGACAGGCAGCTTGCGCTGAGGCTTGGATGCACAAAAGCTAGCGTTCAAAAACGTCGCGATAAGCTGAAGATTCAGTCGTTTTCTGGCAGCAACCAAGCCGTTCAGTGGTCTGCGGAACCCGCTGCCTTGCAGGGAACCACTCCTGACACTGTTCTAGCGAAAAAACTGGGGCTTACTTGCACGACTATTCGTAGACGCCGACAGGCACTTGCCATACCTGAGTTCAACCTTCAGAAATGGACACCGGAGAACGTCGCGCTACTTGGCACGATGCCTGACCGACTTATCGCCGAAAAGATGGGGATACCCCTTTCAACAGTCCGCTCGCGGCGCAGGGTGCTTGGCATCGCGCACCATGTTGATCGGGGTTCTAGGGCAAGGCAGTGGACGGCGGAACAAGACGCCAACATGGGCACCATGACCGACCAGGAATTGGCGATGAAGTTCGGGCTCCCGTTCACAGCCGTTCGACAGCGTCGCATTGAGCTTGGCATCGCCTCGGTTCTTGAGACGCGCTGGACACCCGAAAACATTGCGCTGCTGGGCACGATGTCTGATCGCAAACTTGCCGAGCGCCTTGGGTTCAGCCGCAGTGCGATCACGAAGCGTCGCAAGGATCTTGGGATCGAGATGCAAAAGCGAGCAGGAGCTCGGACAGATAAAGGATAGTGAATTGTGAGATTCTCAAAGTCAAATGTGGCAGTCTTTGCATGGATTCTGTTTGTGGCTGGTTGCGCAGTTTTCATGTTCGAATCCAATTCAACGCCAAAGCAGACAACGATGAAATCTTTGGGTTCGGTTCTGGACGTGAATAGCTGCCAGTCTGGAAAGCACTCACATTCATGCGATGTACTGACAACCTCACATCAGTGGGTCACTGATCTAAGACATTGGCCAGGTGAAATCCTGCAACGTGGGGATCTTCTTGCGATGAGGACCGACCTAGCTGGAGGTCGCAGAGAAACATGGATGTGTCGCAATGGACTTTGTCGTTCCGTTTCTTCTTGCTGGAGTTGGATGCCTTGCTGGAATCGGCAAACATAAGAGCGCGAAATTGAAGGAATCACCATGCAGACTCAAAATTCAGCAATAGCGGCAATCAATTTTGCACTGGAGACCGATGACGGACTTACCTTCCTGCGTTGCTGGAATGAAGGTAACTTCGAAGCGATTCGCCGCGAGTGGCCCGAAGCGCCAAAGTCGGTTTTCGTCGGGGCTGATCCGCTCATCTCTAAAACTGCTGCTAAGCGAAGAGGGCTATTTGATCGTACGGATGTTGAGAAGGCTGCGCTAGCAGTTGAACAAGCTCAGGCGGTGAGCGAAAGTGTTCAACGTAAGCTTCAGGGGGACTCGATTGTTGTCAGCGAGAGTGATCTGAAGAGGTGCCAAAAACAAGTGGCGAATGCTAAGGCTAGCCTTGCACGCTTATCTAGCGATCACCCGCTGCTGAAATCAAAAGCAAAGCGACGCTGAAATCGAGGGTCCAGAAGTGCGAAATAGGATGACAGTGAAAGCTTTGGAAAGTGCCATCCAAGGCGCGACGAGCCTCCAAGAGCTCAAGAAACTTGTTGCTGATGCAAACGCTAAAAATGCCATGAACCAAGACGGCACGATCCGGGGACTTGTTTACTGTGCTCCATCAGGCAAGCGAGGGGCGGTATTGCAAGTCTCAATCAGACGTGGAACCCCGAATGGGTTCACTACTTCAATGATTGTGGACGGCAAGGATTTCAGAACAGTTTACCGTGAGATCGTTGACGCAATAGTTCATCACTACGATTTCGCGGAAGGTAACGAATTAATCAGGAAAATGCATGAGAGCACCGATATTTTTTTGAAAAAATACGGCTTGAGATTGAAGGAGGTCCGTTATGAGCAGGTCACAAAGGCTGAAAGCAAGTCAATTCTTAAAAACCGCGGTTAGCTGAACAATAACTGACAGGAAACGATGTCTAAAGTTGTGGGTGTAGTCGTTGGTGGAATGGCCTCTTGGCATGCACAGGGTGTGTTCGATGACTCCGCAACCCTCTGCGGGATTGAAGCCCATGACCCTACGCTTGGCCACCAGGGCACGGTGGAGCCAAAGTATGGCCAGAAAATCGAATGTCAGACTTGTAAGACCATGTGGGCCAACACATTTGCCTTGAAGTTGAGCATCCAAAACTTTCGGTAAACCAGATAACAATCATGAATCAGCAAGGCCCCGATACAACCATCCAGGCGATGCAGTGTGTCGTTAATGCTTTCTATCGCGATGCCGTTCGGATCGGAAACCATCCGTTCATTGAATTTGCGGGACTCATGAACGAGTACATCAGCGCTTGCCGTGAAGCCTCCGCACATGGAATCGACTTCACTAGTTGCAACGTGCACTCGGGACATCCATTGCCACTTCACGCTCACCAGGTAGACTAC
The DNA here is from genome assembly GCF_964253015.1 of Acidovorax sp. LjRoot194. NCBI lineage: Bacteria > Pseudomonadati > Pseudomonadota > Betaproteobacteria > Burkholderiales > Comamonadaceae > Acidovorax > Acidovorax sp. LjRoot194. The sequence continues at coordinate 176,661 of NZ_CAXUQB020000002.1, forward strand.
ATCAACGAGAAACTTGAATGCATATTCACTGGTCGTTCTGTAGTGTCATCAGCTGCAGTACCGAATCCAGAAGGACAGATCATGGAAAGATAAAATCGTGAGCGCGCTAGAGATGTCTATGAACGAAGTAGCCTACTTAAACGAATTGGCCGCTGATATTGCTGCAAATGGCGGTTTGGATGGCAGGAATTTTGAGGCTGCGCTTGCGGCTGCTCATGCGCGTAGGCAGGCGTTCGCCTTGGAGTTGGCAACACGCGCTACCAAACGCGCTCAGATGGCCCGTAAAGCGTTGCAAGCAACTGTTTGGCATGGCGCCCAAGTCCTGGCAGCAAATGAGCGCCTGTCGATGCAGGCAAGGGATTGCGTGCGCACCACGCTTTTGGCATGCGAATCAATCGACTTGGAATAGGAGGCAAGCCTGATGGACGATCTTTCGATGGTTTCTGTATTTGTGACCAACGTGCTGCCAGCCGCTGGGTTTGTGCTTGGCATATCTGCAGTTTGGTATGGGGCCTGCCTACTCATCGGGGGGGCCGAAAACACCCGAGTCTCCTCCCAAGATGACTCGGCCATTTCATTATCAGAGCGGGCACTCGACGCACAACTGATCTATGCGATGCAAGAGCGCAAGAGGGCGAGCAAAGGGACTCTCCGAGATCGGATTTTCCTGACGGGCCTGATGACCATGGGAACATGCGCTGTCATTTGGCTGGGGCTTTGGACCTGGGGCGTTGTTCCAGCTAGCGCACAGGAACGCGCTTTTATTCACGAGCTCAAGACAACAGTATTTGCTAACAGCCCCCAAGTCGCGGCTGCTCTTCACGCAGCAGAGAATGCAAGTTACATTTCTCGTCAGCACTATATGGCGGCTGAAGATGCTTTTCTCCTAGCTGCTCAGTGAAAAGGCTATGGACTTATTCTAACTTGAGTTGGTTAGTAGTATGCATAATATAAAATCATAGGCGGTTATCTTATTAATGCAGTAGTCTTCATAAGTTCAGAAAGTTTTAAATGACCAAGATTTCAATTTCACCCCCGATTAAAGTTAAAACCCGCGACGGTTTGGATGCAACAATTTACGAGATTGATCTTGACGATTTGCAGCAGGCTATTCATGGCACTGTTATCACGCCTGGCATGGGGACCATCAATAAAGCCTGGAGCAAAGATGGAATCTGCAGCAACGGGACTGATGAACTTAATATCGATCCAGACGAACCTGGCTTTTCTTCCGTTATCAACAAATTTTAAATCTCTTGAATAATTGATATCCAAGACTTCCCCATGGCAATGACCCCACCTGTCGCAGCGTCAAGAGCAAGCCGCAGGAATAAACTGCGTTTTAATTCCGCTGCAGCATCAGTGTTCATGGTCGCAGTCGTACTCCTTATCTCAAGCTTTGAATGGCTGTTGCTAGATCCTCTCCCGTGGTACGGCCGTTTGGCGGTTATTTTGTTTTGCTGGATTCTTCCTTGCTGGCTTCTGCTGGGTAAGATCTCTAAGGCCTTAAATAAGTAAATCCGATGTCCCAACTTGAACACTTGGACCAAATTGCCCGAGAGGCATGGTCGGGAAATTACGAGCGAACCGGTGTACTTTCTACGGGAGAGCGCCTGTATGTGGCTCTGGCCTCAGGTCGCATGCGCGAGCTTTGCCCAGGCGACTCGATACCCTATGCAGTTGATCGAGTCGGTCCTGAATGGATGAGTCACATGCTCGTAGTTTGGAAGTCTGAAACGCAACCTAAAGATGAGGCATCAGAGCAATGAGTGGGTTCATAAACGTCAGATCTGCTATTCGATCCGTGCTCGTTTTGTCCATCGCTGCTGCTCCAACGCTTTCATTCGCGACGATTACTCGTGCCGACGTTGAATCACAGATTACGCCCGCCACCACCCTCATCGGCCAGTTGCGTGCTTGCATGTCTGTATCAGAAACCAACAGCTATCTACCAGCGATAGATACGGAGGTGGCATTCCTGCAATATATACGGACATCCGATTTATTGCTGGATGACTACCCGGAATTTCTCGCGAAAAAAATCGGGGCCTATGCAAAACTTGAAATGGAACAGATCCGCCTTTTCAAAGACAGCCCCGTAGAAGTTGCAGAGAACTGCAAAACCTATCAAGCAGATGCTCGGCGACTTGTCCAGGAACTTAAGTTAGCCATCCAGAAGCACAATTCCAAACGGAAGAAGTAACGAAGGCGTTCATCAAGTGCGTTCGCTCTGTTCTGCAGGGCGGCAAGCCAACCGCTCCCGATGGCCGCGTCGCAGTGCCCATTACGCGGGGCCAATTGTCAGATCTGAGGTCGTCGATCCATATGGCACTTTTTGAAATGAGCAGTGAGAGCACTCTCACCTCAATCCCAGTCACGAGTTTCGCAAGCATGGGCGTCTATGAGCGAACCCATTTGCAAAAAGCACTGCGAGCCCAGATCTCTGCAATTACCCCCGGCGTCAGGACAATGGTGATTGCTGAGGAGTTCGGTGACTGGGTCGGTGCTAACCGCCGCATCGACTTGCTATGCCTTGATGAGGACGCAAAGCTCGTCGTAGTTGAGTTAAAGCGTGATGATGGTGCCCACATGGAGCTGCAGGCGCTGCGCTACGCTGCAATGGTCAGCACGATGGTCTTCGATCAAGCCGTGGAGGCCCACCGGAAGTATTTGGCAAGCATCGGGTCGACAGGTGATCCAGAACAGGCGATTCGCGACTTTCTGCGCGTTGACGAGGGTCGGGTGGCCATTCATGAAGAAGTGCGGATTGTCCTAGCCGCAGCATCCTTTGGCCAAGAACTCACGACAGCTGTCCTGTGGCTCAACAAACAGGGCTTGGATCTCCGATGCGTTCAAATGCGCCCTCACGTCCTCGGAGGCAGGATGCTTCTCGATGTCCAACAAGTGATCCCGCTGCCAGAAGCGGCACAGTACCAAGTGGCCATCCGTGAAAAGGAGATGGCACAGGCGGAGGCGCGGTCCTCGGAGCGCAACACAACCAGGTTCAATCTGACGGTCGGTAATCAGGTCTTTTCCAACCTGGCGGGGCGCCGGGTCGTCTACGAACTTGTCCGAGCTGCTTTTCGCGAGGGGATCACTGTCGATGCGATCACGAAGGCTATTCCATTCAAAAATCAATCGCTCTTCCTGTCTGCCGAAGGAGATTTGTCTGAGCAAGAACTACTCGCGCTGACCAAGCATTCCGGTACCGGGTACTTCACCCAAGACTCCATGCTCCTCAAACGCGATGGACGAACCCTGGCCCTCACGAAACGCTGGGGGGAACAACTACAGCTTGCGATATCGAGCATATTGGACCTAATGCCCTCGGCCCCGATTCAAATCGAGGTTGCAGCCGCTTCAGGTATGACTGTATCTGCCACCTATGAGGGATATGAGATCCTGCAAGACGAAAGCACAACCATCACTGTTATGAAGGATGGCCTCCAGATCACGCCGGCAAAGCCTGTCCTGCGTATGCTCGCAGAATTGCTGGGTGTCAGCGAATTGAATGGCTCTGGAAACGAATTGAACACCCGCCAGCTGGGTGCTAAGGTCATAGAGGCCGCCCTCCAACGTGACGAATAGGGCACTGACTATGCGTGTCGCTGTGTTTGTATGCTCTCTGGCATACACGGTGCCGTCCGGCGCGGCCGATGTGGCAACGCTCGTTTGCAAAGGGAAGACTGCGCAGGGTCTCCCGCTTATGGATGTGGTGCTTCAGCTTGATCTTGATAAACGCACCGTCGACGGAGCACCTGCAACCATCGATGAGTCGCAGATCAAATGGGATAGGGCGCGAGTACGACAAGGAAAGGTTGAGTACGAAAGCCACGCTTTGAACAGGATCACTGGCTCATACCAGTGGCTCGTAGAAGGAGTTTCGTACGCTGGGCCTCCACCGGTTTACAAATGCGAGAAAGCCTCTGCGCCAAAATTCTAAAAACAGATTGATTGACATGCTCACCCCCGTCCAATACGCACGTTACGGAATGAACGTCATCTCACTGCTCGCCAGTAGGAAGATCAGCTTTCGCACGGCGTTCATGGCTTTGCGGACGACGCCAGTCGCTGTTGCAGGGCGATGCGGTTCCTACATTGTGGACCCGACCTTTGACTAAGGTAACTCCGCATGAGGACTTGTCTGAATGGCAGGTCCAGGTGAGCCAGGACGGAGGAACCGTATGGATTCACGACATATCGGGATCAACAGTAGGTAGATTCTCGAAACGCTTCGGTCTAGACATTCACAGATCGGTCGAGGAGCAGCTGCAGGGTGCGGGCCAATGCATCTACTGCACCCATGAACCACCTACAGAAAGCGACTGGCTCCTGTTCTGCGGAAAGATGCGTGACCACTTTGGGATCAACGTCGACCCACAGCTGGTGCAGTTCGACAAGGCTAGCTAGGATGGCGCGCCCACCCGATTGAGCGCTTCCTTCTTACCTACTGCCATAACTGCCCGAATCTGGGCAAGCTGCTTGGCTCGTGGAACCGCTTGGCCAGCTTCCCAGCGCCGTAGCGAGATGGGTGCGACGCCCACGAGCGCTGCCATCTGCAGCTGGTTGAACCCAAGCGCTTCACGCTTCTTGATGAGGACTGTTGGAGAAAACGGGCGGGTGCTTCGAGCTGGGGCCTCTGCAGATACCGTGGAGGCTTCTGGAGCCGGCACAGCCCTGGCCAAATTCTTGATTGCGGCACGCAGCACCAGGTTCTCACGCTTGAGAACCGCGATTTCCGAGCGGTGAGACGTCACCGTCTTCCGCAGTCTCTGAAATTCGTCTTTTGTTTCCTTGCGCACTATGCGAGCAATCTCTTCACGGAAGGCGGTTTGATAAACGGCCATGTATGCAATGCCTCAGTAATGGAGGGAATCCCCGATAGGCTGAGGATGCCACAGGATCTTGCACTCTTGAGCCGATCCGACGGGTAGAGGCCTACCCTTGCGCTGAGAAGTCGGCCGCTGCGCATATCCCGCGACTTGCGCTTGCTTCAGCAGCATAAGTCCGCTTTTGTCGTCGTGCGGCTGAGCCGCGAAGTTGAAACCTCATCGGAGCCCGATGGCGCCTGGTTGTGGCAGGGGGTTGTAAAGTACCATCTACCCCCCCCCCCGCAGAATGCAATATCATTGAGGCTGACACGCCTTCAACCGTGTGCCGCGACAAGGAAGTTTTGCCCAGGCCCTGGTTCATCCAGTAGCTTGGACAAAGAAGCTTTGTTCGATGTTGGGTAATCCTTCATCCTCATAACTCGTGGCCACGAGTCAAAAAACTGGCCATTTCAAACGGGGCTTGCCCTGTTAAACATCAACCTTTGCGGGGCGCTATTCCCCGTAGGGGCATGTGCTCTGCGCTTTTGCTAGGAGCACATCATGAAAAGTCGTTACTGGTTCCAGGCCCATGGCTTGGACTTTCAGGACTACCAAAACCGCCCGACCTATCGGGCACATTGCGTGACTGCGAAGTTCGCCGCCCTCGTACTGAGCGACAGTGGTGGCGGAGAGACCCATATCGGGCTTTCTCCTGCAGCCAGCCAGTTTCGCATGTTGCGCCCCTTCCGCTGCGAAGAGGCCAATGCACTCCGTTCCAAAGTCGCAAAGCGCGTGCTTACCGAGCGCAAGCGAATTCGCGTGTACGGAAAGCTCATGAGAGGCCTGCCGGCGCAGGACTTCCCCTGCGCGTACGTCCAGGCTCATCAAGAAGCCTCTAAGGCCCTTGCACGAGGCGACATCCGTGCCTACTCCGTGACGAGCTGTCCGGAGCGGGGCAGGGTGATCCAGTATGAATCGCACCAGGGCTGGCAACCAGATCCGGTCTACTGCGATTTCGATCCTGAAGACGATGGTGACATCAACTCCAGCAGCGCCTGGTAGTGGGTATGTTCGTCAAGCCTCAAAGGGAGCAGCGCTTCATCGCGCTGATCCGCGAAACATACAGCCAGCCCCCTCACGCGTTGATCGAGATCGCTCGCAACAAGGATCGCTACAGCGTTATCTTGCGTTCAGCCGCGCTTCGAAACCTCGTCAGCTCCTCCCCCACGGAACTGACCTTAGGTCGATGCTACGCAGAACGTCGCCGCATTGTCAGAGCCCACTACGGGATCTGATTTCACCCACCCATTCGGGCATCCGTGCCCTTGCGGCAGGGTGCCCGTCATCCCTCAGGAGACGAACAATGTCGAACGAAACACTGCTTCACAACCGCATCTATCAAAGCACTACTCAAATCGGACACTTCAACGTCCGCATCGTGCGCATGGGAGATGCCTATGGCCGCGACAACTGCTTGACACATGATGAGGACTCCCCCCTGGTGGAGTTCTATGACGCCAGGCAGCAAGACATATCGTTTGGACAGCTTGGTCAGTTCGTGAGCCGGTACTACTGCAAAACGATCCTCGAAGGCTCCTTCCCATGGGGCTTGTCATTGGACGGTGGCATTCCGCAATGGAGTGTCAGCAGCGCCGGCATGCGCCAAGTTCAAGAGTTCATCCAGAAAACAGAAGTGGCGCTCTCCGAGCAAAGCTGATCCCCGACCGCCCTGAACCATCTGGGCATTTTTTATAACCCATCCGGGCGCACCGCCCAATGGGCGGGTGTTCGGTGATTTCCGAGAGGATTCCCATGACCGACAACCACACCACAGCCACGCAATTGATCACTATTGATCAGCAGGCGCTGGCCATCCTCGTCGCATGCGCTTCGACCCATGTCGAAGATATCGAAACTGGACTGGCAGAAGGGCTCTATGAGAAGGCAGAGAACCAGGATCTTCCTGAAAAGCAGAAAGCCGTCCAAACGGCTGAGGCGCTGATCCGGTCCATGACTGAAAGCGCGAAGCATCTTGCTGCAGCGCTGACATAGCGGCCTTGCACTTCAGTTTGTGGCGAACCAAGCGACGCATGCTGACTTCGACCTCCACACGTCCCTCGTGTGGTGGTTTTCTTGAGTCCCTTAAGGGCAGGGGGCTCAAGAAAATCAAAATTGACTCCACCAGCGTAATGCTGATGGTCATAGGCCCGCTCGCCTGTCGAAAGACAAAGAGCAATTCATCCGAGGAATCGGTACACCAACCCTGACGGGCACCCGCTGCCCTATGGGCCGGTGCCTGTCTCTCAAAGGAGCAAGCACCATGAATAACACCCCCACCGAACTTGAAGCCTCCGCAGACCGCAACCTCACCGTTGCTACTCAGGCGATGCTTCAGTGCCTTGAAGGGATCAGAGACAGCCAGCCAGAATTGATCGCCGACCACATGCCGAAAGGCTGGGGTATGCATCGGATTCGGGATGCGTTCAAACAGCACCAGTCGCAGCAACGCGACGAAGCGAAGCGGATCGTTGATCAGCTGACCTACGGTGCGCAGCGAAGCAGCTGGGAACAGAGTGCTTCCTTCAAGTGGCAGTACGCCACTCTCACGATCCGCGGCCACGATCTGCGCGTGGGGGTCTCAACAGGCGGCGTAGTGTCGTTTGAGGGAGATCCGTTTGTACCGTCTTCACGAGTGCTGTGCACATCGCTAGAAACAGCCTGCCAATCGCTCAATGAGCGGTTGATGCGGATGGACAAGGCGGCAAGCGCAATGCGAAGTGCAACGGCGCCGGCAGCTGAAGTCTCAACGCTGTAAGGCTTTCATTTCAACCCACTGGGGAACCAAGTTCCCTCGTGGGGCTGGTTCCTCAATTTTCATTGGAGAACCAGTATGGACATTCAGTTTTATCCAACTCCCCAGCACTTGGCCAAGAAGCTGTGGTCGAAGTTCGTCACACCCGTTCAATGTGTACTCGAACCTCATGCGGGTGAAGGCCACATGATCACTGCGTACGAGGAATACTTTCCGGAGGTGCCGGACAACGATGCCGATGAAGATCTGTCAGAACTCCGCAGGCATATGAGGAGCGCGAAGGATCGGTATGGATCGCGGTCCTATCGCCGTACCGTGAAGTGGCACGCCTGCGAGATCAACGCGCAGAAGCATCCATTGCTTCAAGAGCTAGGTGCGCAGGTTGTCGGGCATGACTTTCTGCAGATGCAGAGCGCGGTCGTGTACTCACACATAGTGGCCAACCCTCCGTTTGCGGATGGAGCGCGTCACCTGCTGCACGCTTGGAAGATCCTGTACGCAGGGGAGATCGGCTGTATCTTGAATGCGGAGACCTTGCGCAATCCCTATACCGTCGAAAGGCAGTACCTCGCAAAACTGATTGAAATGCACGGTTCGGTTGAGTACCTGGCGGACCAATTCATGGGTGAGGGGGTTGAGCGGGAGACACCGGTTGAAATCGCATTGGTCTACCTTCGAAAGGAGGCGGAGCACGCGGTGAATATGGAGTCGATCCTCGACGGCCTAAAGCCGGATGAGTACAAGGCGGCCAATGAACCTGACACGCATCTGCTGAGCGCATTGGCCCTGCCAATGAACTTCGTGGATCGGGTTGTGATGGACTACGAAATCGCTGTGAAAGCAGCGAGACAGTACAGCGAATCAAATGCTGTGTTCGAGGCCGCGAAACAAAGGCTCGGACGCACTTTTGAGGAGATGCAATCCAAAGGGTTGGACGGGCTCGCACGCGAGCCTGCCCCTTCGGTAGAGAGCTTGATAAGGCAGGGATATGAGGAACACCTGGTGGCCATGCGTGAACGCGCGTGGGCTCAAGTGCTACGCTCAACTCAGCTTCTCAATAAACTCTCAAGCTCTGCTCAGCGCAACGTAGAGGCCCAGTTCAAAACGATCTCCAAACTGGAGTTCTCAAAGGTGAACATTCACGGGTTCTTTGCGGGGCTGATGGAGAGCATGGACTCTATCAACGCTGACATGGTTCTTGGGCTGTTCGACATGATCATGCAGCGGGACAGCGACAACTGCACCTTTTACAGGTCGTGGAAGTCGAACGAGAAGCACAAGGGAATGGCGATGCGCATCAAACGCACACGCTTCATCTTGCCGCTCATGCAGCATGAGTACACACGGACCAGACTCTCGTATAGCGCGGGGCAGGTTCTTGGCGATATCGACAAGGTTTTTCGACTGCTCCATGGGCGCCCAACGGAAGCTGGTGACGGGCTGCGCGAATGCCTATCTGTGGATGCAAACATGGTCGAAGCATCGCATGGGAAACGACTCGAAACCGAGTTCTTCGGTCTGCGCTATTACCCCGGGAAGGGGACCATTCACTTCTTCCCGAAATCTCAGGAAGTTGTGGAGCGCTTGAACCGGTACGTGGGAAAGATGCGCCAGTGGCTGCCTCCAGAAATGGACCAAGCCAACGATGATTTCCAACGCCAATATGAGGAAGCCGAAAAGCACACAGAGGCTTATCTCAAGGAGTATCGGAAATCGAGCTCCTACGCTTCGCATCCAGTCTATTTGCTCAATGTGAACAGGCGAGATGACGAAACAGCGAGTGATGCCGAAAAAATGACTCGCGCATTGACACTGGTACAGGACGATTTGGGCATCAAGCCCTTCGACTCCATCCAGGATCAATCAGCGCCACAGGCTCAACTTGCGTTGTGTATGTGATCGCTTGGCAGCAGAGGCTCACCTTTGGGTGGGTTTCTGCCGCTTTTCTACCCTCCGAGAAATTGGAGGGCTTTTCAGAGGGCTCTCTTGAGTCCTGCGAAAAGCAGATTCATCGCCTTGGCTTAGCGCCCTGGTTTGAAGCGGAGTTGACCGCGCCACCCGGCAATCAACATAACTCTACCCCGCGTAATGCGAGGTTTTTTCATCCCCTCATCAGTGGGGCTTCCCAACCGCAAGGAACATCCCTTGCGGGTGAACCTTGCGACATCAAAGTAAGGTTCAAAAATGACATATTTCCTTGGCCCAACGCCTTGTGACGAAGACTGCGCATCTATTGGTGACGTGTTTTTCCGAGAGGATTCGCGGATCGAAATCGCTGCCTATATCAATCAGCTGCGGCGCACCTTTGTGTTCCATACCGAGAAACCGGGTATTGCGTTCACCAAGCAACGCGAATCCCATGACTTCGGCGCCTACTTCGAGGCCGTTGCAGAACCATCCGGATTGGATTTTGTCGGCTTCAAGCTTGCAGAAATCATCGAAAACAACACCCCAACGGAATGGGATCTCGCTTCGATTCGGGAGATCATTAACGAATCGAAGGAGCGCTTTTTCGAAGCTCAGGACCTCCGCTTCGATGGTGTGTTTTCATGGATGGCCACCCCGATATCCTCCGTGCCACACGGTCGCCGCATGTTGGCGCTGATGCGTAAGGTGCGCGATGGAAAGCGGGTGACGACAAACGAAGTGTCTGCAAACCTGGCGCCTGATCCACAAGATCAAGCACCATCGGATTCAGATGCTCGCCGGCATGTCGCAGTTTTTGCCGATGCTAAGCAAAACGGTGAGACGTTCGACTTTGAATGCTCCGCAACCAGTCCCGAGCTGGCGGTGGAGCGGGCTAAAGAAGCGTTTCCCAATAGCGATCTTCTGATGCATTTCGCTGCAGACAAGATCTAACACCAACCCCGTGGGGCACTACCCCATCGTGGGCTTGGTGCCCCTCTTTCGTTTAGAGGAGTACCAAATGAACCATCGCTTTGCAGCAGGGTTGACCTTGACCAGGAAACCCAAACGATTTACCCTTCATCGCATGAGCAAAGCACGCGCAACTGCTTTCGGTTTGACTACTGACCAGCTGGCAGCAATTGCCAAGCAAGCCGGTAGAGACGCCGTTGCAGAGAACATCGAAGCGGGTGTAAGCACAACCGTTCTCATAGATGGTCGTGTTCAGAAGCTCGATGCCTCGGACCCACGTCTCCTTGAGCTCGTGAACGTTCGGAGCAGCAATGTCCGCGCGTCGTAGCGGACACAAAGAACCCCCTCTCCTCACAGTTTTTGCCGGACCTAACGGTTCCGGGAAATCCACACTGACCAAGACGCTCGCGTCACAGTCGCGCATTGGCATTCTTGTCAATGCAGACGATATCGCGGCTCGACTGGCCAGTGACAGTGGTTTGAAGATGGCCACAGAGGCAATGCAGTTTCAAGCCGCTATCGCAGCGGAGGAAATGCGCTGGTCTTTGTTGGCCCAAGGGGTCTCGTTCACTACAGAAACGGTCATGTCTGACCGTACACGGTGGTTCAAGCTCTTCAAGGATGCACGCTCGCGTGGATTCCGGATGAGCTTGTTCTTCGTGACCACCGCCGATCCTCAGATCAATGTGGACCGGGTAGCAGCTCGCGTCCAACATGGAGGTCATTCAGTTGACCCCGTGAAGATCGAGGCCCGCTACCGCAGGACACACGAAATCCTGCCTGAAGCACTTGCACTTTTTGATCACGCCTGGCTCTTCGATAACTCGTATGAGCTGGAGCTTGTTCTTGTGAAAGATGCAGATGGCCTGAGAGCGCATGTACCCGCCGAACGCGTGCCTGCTTGGGCGGCCGCCCTGATCTAGCCCTTCATGGGGCTCCAAGACCCCTTTGGGGGTCATTCTTTAACCCTGCGGGTGTAGCACCCGTTGGGTGCTCACCCGCTCCTTGTATTGGAGATTTTCATGAGCCAAACCTACTACCTCCCTGACAGCCCTTACGAGGACTGGCGTGGCAGTGAAGCGGGTGGTTATCGTCCTAGCCCACGTCAGCAGGCTCTCCTCGACGTGTACGCGTCCGCGAAACGGACGGGGCTTTTCTACACCTCGGATATTGTTGCGTTTGCGAGTACCAAGCTGGGCGTCAGTGCTGAGCTTCTTGCACGCTGCACAACAAATGTCGATGGAGGTGATTTCGCTTACGACGTGTATTTCGCAGGAAAGTGCTTTGGCGCCATGCAGCGTTATGAGAGCGTAAAGCGAGCAGCTGCAGATCTGTGCCACCTTCAAAAAGGCATGCAGCTCGGAACCTTGGTTTTCAACGATCACAAGCGTTGCACAAACGTCTGTGTCCACGAATCCAACTCACCAGAGAGCATCGTGCTGAAAGGCAAACGGGGCTCGTCAGTGGTTGGGATGGAAACAGATGCACTCAGCATCAAGCACGCAATAGAGCGGGCTGCAAGCAAGGGCTTGCGCAAAGACACCTTTGAGGCGTTGTCTTCGAGCCTTCGACCTGGCCAGGGCTCCGTGAAGGAGCTGAAGGCTCGCTGTTCCCTTCTGGATGAGAGCCAATCGGCCTTGTTTTAGTCTGCTCCGTTTTTCTGAGCATCATTGCCCTACGGCATAAGCCCCGATCCCACCATTTATGGTGTGCTCGGGGCTTTTTTATTTTCCGTCTTCACTTATCCTTCCTGCGCGAACGCTACATTCGCAGTCATTTGGATTACATGCCGAGGCCATAGCGCAGATGAAGAATGTCATCAGAATAGAGCTTGTACTTTGAATTTTCGTGATATTTCCGCTTTAGCAAACGGCAAACGGCATCTTTTTTGTATACCAGCCATCTGCCTGAGGAGCCATTCGACAATGGCTTGAGTCTCAGTTCCAAGAGGCCGGGAAATAGGACGACGCTCCTCGCCCAAAGCAGTATTTGTCAATTGTTGAATTGGCAATTCGGAACAAACAAATTACAATTGCCTCTTAAAGATCAGCATTGAAATATGGATAGCATCACTGCAGATGAGTTATTCGATGCGTGGCTAGCTCACAGCTCGGCTACAGACCGTGCGCCCATCGATAACGGGGAGTTCTACGGCCATTTTTGGAACACATGGAAAAAATTCCTCGGTGGCGAGGGCTTGAAGGTTCCTCGACCCCCCATTCATTGGCAAAGCGTCTCCCCGGTGGATATCGAAAGCTTTTTGAATAATGCCGTTAAAGAGCGCAAGAAAGATGCAGGGGTCAGCGAGATAACAAAGCGGCGCTACTGGAGGCTGTTGGAGCGTATTTATTCATTCGCCGTCGACAAGGGCTGGGTGAGCACCAACCCTGCGGCGGAAATGGTAGATAAACCCCTTCCCGAGAAACCCATCGGGGCAGTCATGACCTCGCATGTGTGGAGTCAAGCCCAAAAGGCCTTGGCAGTCACGGATGAGGAAGATGGGCCCCTTCCTTGGCGAAACCGCGCACTTTTACTCACCCTGTTTGAGCTCGGGCTCACGCCCTCTGAGGTTCGTGGCCTCACTCTGGATCGTGTTGTTCTGAGAGACCCATGGACAGGTTCGGGGGGCTATCTTGAGGTCGATGGCGAGGATGTGAAGTGGCAACGCCGACTTCCGCTGAGCGACAACCTCCGCACGGCACTGCAAGAGTGGATAGAAGTTCGCGCACTTGACGCGGGACACTCGAAGAGCGACGTGGTCTTCAGTTCGCGACGGGGCGGGGCGATGACAGACGAAAACTTGCTGGTGCTCGTTCGCAAGCACCTGATTTCTGCTGCTGAGGCCGCTGGCCAACCACCACCCGCGCGTCTTGGTCCCCAGATCATCCGGAATACGCGCCTCGTGTTCTGGCTTCACGACCGCGTACCAGTCGAGGAAGTTGTGAAGCGTGCGGGGCTCAAAAACTCCAAAGGCCTGTACCACCTCATCGACTACCTACCAGACGATGTTAGGTCGCAGATCCGCAACCAGCGCGATGACGTTCCGTCGGTGGACCTCCCCAAGCCTTCGTTGCGCGGGGTCTATGTGAAGCAGCCCTCCCTTTTCGCTGACGAACTTCAATGATCGACCGACAGCCATCGCGGTCTGTATCGTTGGGGCTCGCGCGCCCCATTGGATATACCGATCTTCTTCGCAGAGATATCCCAGGTTTCTGTGGATAACATGCCCTTTTGGGGCGAAGAATCGCGCCACTGTTGAGCTCAAGTACCTTGCCCGCTTTATGAGCAATGCGGGCAGTCCACGCGACAGTGCCGAAACTCGCTGTTCCGTCACACGCTGGTCTTGAGTTTGTCCACCGCCTTGATGCGGTCCCCCAGGTTCGCCTTCACATAGATGGCCGTGGTGTTGATGTTCTTGTGTCCCATCAGCTCTTTGACAATGCTCAGATCTCCCCCGGTCGCTACCAGCGCCTTGTGGGCGTAGGTGTGTCGGAGCCAATGGGTCGATGCGCGCATGAAAGGGCCGTCCGCTTCGCCTGATCTTTCACCGGCAGCGACAGAACACATCGCAAAAAATCCCTTGAGCACGTGATAGAGCATGTGACTGGACAAGGCGCCGTGCTCATTGACTGTGTATTTCAGCTTGCCGGCCTGCGCCACGCGCTCGATCTCGATGGTCGGCAGCGCCGCGTTCCTTCGCACAGCTTGATCTGCGCGTTTGATGGCCAGCTTCTTGTCCTTGGCCGAGATCCACCGGTCGTCGAGCACACCTATCAGCGGCTGGTCCGCGGGCTTAACTTGTTTGAACAGGCTGAGCTTGCCTTGCGCCATCAGCTCTTCTCGATCCGCACGATGCTCGCGAAGCGCTTCCATCGTGGCAGCGTTCAAGGGAACCCTGCGTTTGCGTTTTCCCTTGCCCAAGACCTCCAGCACGCGGGACTCGGACCCGTGATCGAGTTCGCGGTCAGTTTGCACGTGCGACCATCGCGCCTGTGCCACCTCCGCCCGCCGCAAGCCCGCGTTTTCGATAAGACGGAACAACGCGCGAAGCCGCCGTTTCGCGGGGCCCTCCGGAAGTTCTGCGAACGTCGCACCGACCACCTGCAGGTCAGCCTCGGTGAACGAACGGAACACATCCATAGTCTCCTCGTCGCGCTTTTGGCCGTGCACGGCCAGGCTCGCGTTGGCGGTGATGTATTTCGACTCGACCCAATGCGTGAACATAGAGCGGATGGCGGCAAATGTGACGTTCAGGCTCTGCGAGTTCAATGGACCACGCAACGGCCTCCACTTGGAGGTTTCCTTTTGGGCTGGTCCCTTGGACTGCTGCACCCAATCCTCGGGCGGGTCTACCAGAAACTGCTTGAAATCGAAGAAGTCCTCCTGAGCCAGCGAGGACAAGGTTTGCCGGCGCACATGTACGGCCCAGAGAATCAAACGCTCGATGGCGCGCCGATAGGCTTCTTGCGTGTGAGGTGACTTCTCCTTGATGGATTTAAACCAGGCCGACACAGCCTCGCGGTCATTGTTCGCATTCATCGTGTTGGCCACGCGCGTGCGAAACGCTCCATACTTGCCGTCCAGCTCTGCGGGCCAAATCATCTTGTCCAAGGGCAAAAGAACGCTGGTGACTTCGACCTGCAGCTCTCGGGCCTGGGAGAGACCAGGGAGCCGGGAAAGTCCCGCTGAGGGAGCAAGGTTCCAACGCTGAATCCAGGCCAATAGATTGTTCGCTCGTTTTGCTCCGTAGCCGGGGATGTCGTCAAACCAGCTTTCTCCCTTCAACGAGATCCAGTCCACCAGGTTGCCCACAGTGATGACGCCGGCTTTGCCCAGCGCCTCCATCTGAGCGCCCGACATGATCACCCACTGCTCCACACGATGCGCGCGTTCGGGCTTGGTGCCCAAATGCTCATCGAGCCAGTTGATCGCCTGGAGCACATTCGCCATGCGCTCGGCCGCGCTTCGTGCCTCGGTTAGCACGTGCGCGGGCTCAACAGGGAGAACGGTGGTCGACGCCTCGGTCGGAAGCGCAATTTCTGCCTGCTTTGGCGCCGTGGCGGCTGCAGGGTCGGGCAGGGCGGCAGCAGTTTCAAGCAGCAGCGCCTCGTACTGCTCGATCAGCTCAGCCTCAGAAAACATGTCCTCGTCGAACTGAGCCGCAAACTCTTCCAGCGTTGGCGGCTTTGGCGCCAGTGCCGCCACCGGCGCCGGCATGGTCGTCATCGCATCGCCAAGCGTCACCGCGGTCGGTTTTAGGGCACCGGGCTCACCAGCCATAACGCGCGGCTCATCGACCACGATGGTCTGGTGGTCCCTGAGAACCCTCACCATAGCGCGGGCCTCCTGCGACTGAGCGATCCCGTGCGCAGCCGCCTCGATGCGGTCAAGAAGCTCCTGGTACTTTTTGATCAGGGCTGGGCGCTCGGGCGCGCGACCTGGCCACAGCAGATACTGGCGCGATGCCACGGTGAGATCCACCCCTTGGGCGACCGCGCGCAGCATGGCGAACTCGTCGGCCGTCGCGTTGTGATGGGCAATCTTGGTACGCGCACCTGGTGGGCGCCCGCGCCGGCGCGGCGCTGGCTTGGCGCTCTGCGGGGGTTCCAGCGGCTGGCCACCGTCAGCATCCACGGCCGCGAGCTTTCCTGCTTCGGCGATGGGGCCGTTTTCGGCGGGGGATTGCGCTTGTGGAAATTGGGGCGTAGAGTGAGCCATGGTCATTGAAAATGCATTGTCAAAATTCACTGCCAGCTGGGCAACCGGTACAACTAAGCGTTGAGAAAAGAGGCGAATTTCGAGGCCTCTATTTTTTGATGCTCATTTAATCCACCATAACTATCATTATGAAATAGTGAACGTTAAATGTAAACGGGCCGTGTCCCTCGGCCCGATGGCGCAGTGTGAACCTAAATTTCTTCGGTGTCCATAGGCTTGTCGTCCGCCATCGATCTTTCGGAAAATCCGTTTTGTACATGCCAGGGCTGATATGTATGATTGAGCATGTACAAATTTGGTCTGCACCATGCTCAACTTCAAAAGCGGCTCCTTTTCAGATCTGGCCAACACCCCCATGGGCGCAGACCTCTGGGCATTGATGACAGCACCCGAATCTCTTATTCGCCTGGAAACAGCGACCTATCTCGGTAGGCCTGCCGTCGAGGGCCTCCAGCCTCAGCTGCTTGCAGCGTTCGGCGAAGTCATCCGCCAGGACCGCTGGAAACAGGTAACCGGAGCAATGGCCAGGCAAGTGATGGAGTACCTGGGGTATCAGTTCGTCCGCTCTGGGGTGAAGATCAAAGTGAAGGATCTCTTCAGCACGGGCGCCACCTACGTGAAGCGCAACACACCGGCTGCGAATGGAGATGAACTCAATGCTTAAACGCCTGAAGCCCACGGTAGTGAGGACGGACGCTGCTGGCCTCGCCGCCTTCCAGGGTGACGCGCTGCTGGTGTTGGAGATCTCCAAGGGCGAGATTGAGACGGGCAACATCGCGAGCGCGCTGGAGCGCTTGCACTCAATCGCTGAATCCAGAGAGACGGCCTTGCGCGGATGCGCTGGATGACAACCACCTTTTGGTGGTGTCAAACCAGTTCCGAGACCTTCTGTCTGGCGTGGGTTGGAGTGGAGATCATGATCCCGCTCGCGCTGCCTTACCGCTCACCCTATTGCTTCTGACCAAGGCGGGTGCCAAACGGTCAGGAGACAGCTTGGAAATGGGGCTGGAAACTTTGCAAGAAGCACTGTGCTTGCTCAGCACTGCCGTGGATCGGGAGATCGTCAATCGGATGCTGCAACGCCAAGATGCCATTCCGATTGGCACCGGCCTGATACAAGGCCTACAAATGCTGGTACAGCACGCCCAGGAGCACGCCGATTCGGAATGCCACGCCTAGTCTGACACCAAGCCCTTGAAATCCGCAATGACTGTCTGGAGGATCTCATTGACGGAGGCGGCGTCTAGACCCGGGCAGTATGCGGCAGCGACCAGGGTCAATGGATGAATCTGCATCTGCTCGGCCAACACCTCAATGGTTCGGACACTGGGTACTTGATGTCCTTGCTCAATGCGACTGATATGTCGTCGGCTCGTGGCCACCAACATGTCTTCCTGGACCAAGCCACGTGCCGCGCGCAACTGCTGCAACGCTCGACCAAAGTCGGCTTGGGGTGGGACACGCTTTCGGGAAGACATTCCCCCGATTTCCGCCCAATGAGACTAAAAAGACCACGACCAACTAGTCTCATTGGCTCTCTCACTTCGTAGAAATCTCTTCCCTGTTGGAAATCTGATTCTGAACTAGCGCTGTGCCCATCCTGTTTCTAGATTTTGATGGCGTCTTGCACCCAGAGCATTGCCATGAGTCGAAGCACTTCTGTTGCCTACCCTTCTTGGAAGATGCGGCACGGCAGGTGCCTGAGTGCAAGGTGGTGATCACAAGCACCTGGCGGCTGGAACAACCATTTGAGGCTCTTGTGCAAAGGTTTTCCCCGGACGTAGCCGCCATGATCGAAGGCGTCACCTCTAGATATAGCGATCTAACGACCATCCCAGATACGCTGGTTGGATACGAGCGGCAGGCGGAGTGTCATGCCTGGCTTTGGGCCAACGACGTGCCGCATCGCAGCTGGGTGGCTGTGGATGATCGGTCATGGCTTTACAGGCCTTTTTGCAAGTCGTTGTTTTTGGTCAATGGGCTCACAGGGCTCACGCCAACGTCCGGTGCGCACTTGACGTCTCGACTTCAATGTCTTTCGTGAAATACATCTCGATCTAGAAACCAAGGCAAGGATCAAGGTCACGGCAGGACCCGACCCGCTTTTGGATTGATTCAGAGCCAGGTTGGATCACTTCTCGATGGTGTGGCACAACGCGGAAAAGTGATCGTTTCGGCACGGCTTCCGAATGTCCGGCGCTAACTCTACTTTCCGGTTTTGCAAGAAATAAATGAAAACACGAAATGGCTATCACCGCTAAGTTGTTGATTCATATAGAGCAGCTTTCCGATTTTGCAAAGAAAAAATTAAAAACGGAAATGCGATGCGTTTTTGACATCAATTGGCGCGGGACCGTTTTGGCGGGTTTTGGCCCCGCAGGAGCACGCTGGCATACCGGTCAACGCTAAAGCTCATCAGGCCCCGAAAATTGATATGCCCGAAGTGCACTGGACCGATGCACCGAACAACGTTGTCTTCAATGCGTTGTCCACCAGCCTTGAGTCGGTCTACGGTTTCTTGCAACTTCATCGTGTTCCAGCCAATCACCATGTTTGTGAGCAGCGCGTGAGCGCCCGAGATGGACTTAAGTTCATCGCGGCGCCGGCCGCGTTCCGCAGTGACGCGCCCGTAGTAGATGGCGCGTTGCAACAAGTGAACCGATTCGCCACGATTGAGCAGGGTGCGGATCTCTCGCCTGAACACCTCATTGGTGAAGTAGTCGCACAAAAACACGGAGCGCAGCAAGCGGCCATACTGGTCGAGACAGCGGCGCACGTCGTCTCCAGCGGCGGCGCTGCCGTGGCGAGCCAATGCCCAGGCAACGCTGACCCGTCCTGACTTGATTGAGGCAATGAGTCGCATCGCTTGATCCCAACCGTCACGGATGGCTTTTTCGGTGATCGTGGGAATTGCCACTTTCTCCAGGGCCTCAGGCACCTGAATCGAGCGTGGCGTCCAGATTTTGCGGTCGGGCAGGCCTGCCAGCTGCGGACACAAATCGAACTTCAGCAGCTTGGCCACGCTCATGCCGGAGTAGGTATAGCCGTGTGTATCAACCGCCAGAAGATCGACTTTGATGCGGTCCTCACTGTTGTCAACAAGGGCGCTCTCGTCGGCATAGGGAAACCCGACGTCCACGAGTCGCTGGTGGATGTCATGCAACTCAACGAAGTGACCGGATATGACCCCCGCTCGGCCCCACTGCCAATTCTGGACCAAGGCCTGAAGATAGACTTTCAGCAGATGTCCCTGTGTCAATGAGTCGAGCCATCGGCGCGTACGGTGCTCTCTCTCAAGTGCGTCCTTCCTGGATTTATCGAGTTCATCAAGCTCGACCATCCCGCGGCATGCTGGGGTATTAGGGGTCTCCTCGTTTTCAGTGCAATAAGTGACGGTACGAAAAGCTAGCACTGGCGCGGAGGTGGTGTTGGTAGATCGTTGATTTCATTGACTTTCCTGTTCACTTTCAAATCTGCGATTCGTGGCGTCAAACCGTGGTCGGTTTCATCCATTGGTGCCAGTTATCGATGCATTTGGCCGCGAAGGCAGGATTTGGTCAGGCTTCGGATACATCGTGGCCGTTGAGCAGTACTTTGTCGCCCTGGAACTGCACGGGCAAGTTCGCAGCCATGGCGATGATTTGCTGCAAATTGACCTGATTTTCAGGATTCAAGCCCTGCCGGGCTGCAGCCACTGCCAACACGCGGTAAATGGCGCCACTGTCCAGGTAATGAAAACCCAGTTCGGCAGCCACCAACGCTGCCACAGTGCCTTTACCCGACGCGGTGGGTCCATCAATGGCGATCACAGGACAAGTTGAGCGGTTCATTGCATTAACCTTTGCGGACTGACTGCACCCGCATGCCCAGGGAATTGGCCAAATCCACAAACCCCGGAAACGAGGTGTCTACGGTTTGTGCGCCATGAATCACCATGGTGCCTTCAGCGCGGATGGCCGCCACGCTGAATGACATTGCTATGCGGTGGTCGCCCTGCGATTCAATGCTGGTGGCCTTGTAACGCACACCTTCCAGGTGGCCCGCTCCTTGAATAATCATGCCGTCTTCAGTAGGCTCTGCATCAATGCCGCACTTTTGAAGCCCGTGCGCCATCACGGCGATCCGGTCTGATTCCTTTACACGCAATTCTTCGGCGCCTGTCAGCACTGTGCGCCCTGTTGCATTGGCAGCCGCCACAAACAAAACCGGGAATTCATCAATCGCCAAAGGCACCAAGTGCTCCGGAATCTCAATACCTTTCAAAGCAGCGCTTCGGATTCGCACATCGGCCACGGGTTCGCCACCCACCTCGGCGTGGTTGCTCAGTTCAATGTTGGCGCCCATCAATTTCAAAATGTCGATCACACCGGTGCGGGTGGGATTCATGCCCACATGTTTCAAGGTGATGTCGGCTTGGGGTGCAATCGAGGCCGCAACCATGAAAAATGCAGCCGATGAAATATCGGAAGGCACATCGATTTTTGTGGCCTTTAAAATTTGCCCGCCTTTCACGCTGGCCCTGGGGCCTTCGGTGATCACCTCAACGCCGAAGCCACGCAACATGCGCTCAGTGTGATCGCGGGTAACAGCCGGCTCGGTGACGGTGGTGGTACCTTCGGCATACAGGCCGGCCAGCAATACGCAAGACTTCACTTGGGCCGATGCCATGGGCAGCACATAATCAATTGCCTGCAAGGTGGTGCGGCCATGAACATGCAGGGGCGGGCGACCGCCTTCCTGCGCTTCAATTCGGGCACCCATCAGCACCAGGGGGTCGATCACACGCTTCATGGGACGCTTGCCTAGGCTGGCGTCGCCAGTCAGCATGCAATCAAAATCCTGCCCGGCCAGCAAACCCGACATCAGGCGCATGGACGTGCCCGAGTTGCCGCAATCCAGCACCTCGCGCGGGGCTTTCAAGCCATGCATGCCAACACCATGCACTTTCACCTTGCCGCGATCTGGCCCTTCAATACTCACACCCAGGGCGCGGAATGCATTCATGGTGGCCAGTGCGTCTTCGCCCTCCAGAAAGCCGTCCACCTCGGTGGTGCCTTCCGCAATCGAGCCCATCATGATAGCCCGGTGGGAAATTGACTTGTCGCCTGGCACACGCGCCGAACCCGACATGTGTTGGGTGCTGCTGGCGTGAAATTCGATCAAATTCAAATCTGACATGACAATGTATCCGCTTAGTTTTGGCGATCAATGGTGTTTCCAGGCGCTACGGTAGTCCGCAGCTTGCCCCAGAATTCGTTCCAGTGTGGTGCGGTCACCGCTCTCAATGGCCGTGCGCAGGCTTGCAATATTGGCCTCGAATTTGCCCAGCATGGTGAGGAGGGCCGCGCTGTTGTTTTGAAAAATATCAGCCCACATTTCAGGTGAACTGGCTGCAATGCGGGTGAAGTCTCGATAACCGGCCCCGCCCTCTTTCATGAACTCGGCACCTTTGGGATGGCTCAACACGCTGGACACATAGGCAAAGGCCAGTAAATGTGGCAAATGACTGACTGCACCAAACATTTCATCATGGTCCATTGCATTCATGGTGCTGAGTTTGGCACCAATGCCCAGCCACAGATTTTCAACTTTTTTCTGGCCGCTGGCACTGGTTTG
Source organism: Acidovorax sp. LjRoot194 (assembly GCF_964253015.1). Taxonomy (NCBI): domain Bacteria; kingdom Pseudomonadati; phylum Pseudomonadota; class Betaproteobacteria; order Burkholderiales; family Comamonadaceae; genus Acidovorax; species Acidovorax sp. LjRoot194. The sequence continues at coordinate 198,495 of NZ_CAXUQB020000002.1, forward strand.
TTCCAGCGGACACAGCACGCAATTTTTGCCCTCAAACAGATTGGCCACTGCAGCAGCAGGGCCATGCGACTCACCGCCCGCAATCGGGTGGGCCAATACAAATCTGGACTTCAGTCCTGGAAACTGTTTTTCAAGCTCGTCCAGCATCACAGCCACATCCGACTTGGTACTGCCTGCGTCGAAAATCAGGCAATTCGGTGGCAAGGATGGCAGAAATTGGGTCAGCACCTGCTTGTACTGACGAACGGGTATGGACAACACCACCGCATCCACATTGCGTACGTTTGAGTCGCCTGGGCCAGCAATGCATTCATCCACAATACCCAGTTTAAGTGCTTCATGGGCTGTTTCCAGTTTACGTGAATAACCCAGCACATGCCCCACCAAACCCTTTTTCCTGGCAGCAAGGCAGATGGATCCACCAATCAAGCCCACACCAATGGCAAGCATGCGATTGAAGACAATACCTTTGGCCATTACGACGCCTTCATGGCGGTCAGCGCCTTGGGCAATGCCGTCAAGAATGCTTCGTTTTCATGGGGCAAGCCGATGGAGACACGCAGCCACTCCGGCAGGCCGTAGCCATTGACCGGGCGCACAATGACACCCATGCGTTGCAGGGCGTCAAATACTTTCATGCCGGCGTCTGGCGTACTGCCCGCCCTGAACAACACAAAATTGCCATATGAGGGCACGTACTCCAGGCCCAGCAACTTCAAGCCATTTTGTATTTGCGCCAAACCCTTCAAGTTCACTTCATAGGTTTTCTGCAAAAATTCCTGGTCGTCAATGGCGGCTTCAGCAGCAGCCAAAGCCAGCGAACGGATAGGAAATTCAACCGCATGAGGCCAAGTATGGCACGAGTTTTGGGCCTCGAAACACGTTCGGCCAAGGAAGGTTGAGCGCTCGCTTGCCGCTCAATGGCAAGAGCTTGGGAGGCAGTATGCATTTGGGCCTGGCGCGCGCGCAGCTGCTTCCCCGCAGCGATGGATACCGCCGCTTCACTGGGTCACCAATTGACGCGCTGGTCTACCTCGTCGGGTTGAGCTGCCAGATCCCAATCCGGCTCGCCTTGCGCACCATCATCCACCGGCGCGTCGCAGCCCTCCCACAGCGGTGGCCCGCGTGCCGGGGTGATGTGCGGGGGGGCAGACTCCACCCCGATGTGGTTCAGGATGTGGCGGATTTCGGCGCTGTGGGTGATGAAGGCAATGATGCGCATCTGCCCACCGCACATGGGGCACAGCAGCGGAAATGCCTCGTAGATGCGGGCAATCAGCACCGCCCACAAGTAATGCGCCGCTCGCTTCGGGCGTGCTTCAGGTTCGGGTGTGGGTGTGGCCGCGTTGCCCGGCGCCGCCACCCCAGGTACGCCCGCGCCAGGTTGTGCAGTCTCCACCGTGGCTGGTTGCGACGCAGCAGGCTGAGCCAGCGCCGTTACCGCCGCTCTCAGCGGCGAGTTTGGTGCCAGCACACCAAAGTAGCGGTGCCGGTGGGTGCGTGGCGGTGGCACCAGCGCGGCGATGCGGTCGATCAGTTCCAGCGGTGTGAGGTGCAGCTCATCTGCCTTGGCACCACGCTTGTCACTGGTGGGCTCGCTGCGCTGTTTGGCACAGCGGTACACCAGTTTGCTTCCCTCTTTGCGTAGGCGCTCCATGGAAAACGGTGGACGCGCGCAATAGCGCAGCAGCCGCTCCAGCGCAGCGCGGTCGTGGGCTTCGATGCAGACACCGGCGTCCACCGAGAAGCCGCTGTGTTTGTAGCCCAGCATGTCTTTGGCGTCACAGTTCTCCAGCAGGCCCCGAGCAACGAAGGCGCGCAGGATGCGTTTTTGCAGTGTGGTCTGCACTGGGGCCACGGTAGCCGCATCGATGCCGGTGGCCGCGTGAAAGATGACACCCGGCGATGAGATTCGAGGGGTCGCATCAGCATCGCCCTCGCCCTCCACTTCCTCAAACACCCCGTCCACCACACAAACGTGGAAGTGGACGTGTTCATTGAGGCTGGAGCCGAATCGGTGAATGAAGGCGATGGCACCGATGTGCAGGCCTGCCTTGTCCATATGGGCCGCACCGGGGCTGTGGGTCTGCAGAGTTTGTGCGATCACCCGCAGAAAGATGCGCAGCACCATGCTCAGCACCGCTCCGTCGCGTTGCATGAAGTACCGCAACCTCTTGGGCACGGAGAGCACCCACTGGCGCACCGGCAGGCGGGGGAAAACGTGGTCGCTCAGGTGTGCCGCCGTCTCCACCATCCGCCGCGTGGTGCACGAGGGGCAGACTCCCCGGCCTTTGCAGGAGAAGGCTACAAAGTAGTCGTGCCCACAGTCGCCGCAGCGAGCGCGGGCAAAGCCATGGGCAAAGATGCCGCACTCAAGATACTTGGCAAACGCTTTGCGCACGAAGGGCTTGGGGGTGTGGTGGTCGCCCTGGCCGTCGAACTGACCCGCGCTGGCCAACTCTAGCCAGGTCTCGTAGTGCTCGGCTACCATTTGGTAGAGCAGCGTGCGTTCGGGGTGGCGTGGGTTGTAGAGCTTGGGCTTGGAAGTGGCTGACATGAATACTGTACAAATGCACAGTATTCTGCGGCGATTGTTTGGGTACGCAAAGCACAAGGCCCGAACCGTCGCCAGTTCGGGCCTTGTCAGGGTAGCTTGGCTGCGGACTTACTTGCGCGCAGGCGGCACATCCGTGCAGCTGCCATGCGCCACTTCCGCCGCCATGCCGATGCTCTCGCCCAGCGTCGGATGCGGGTGGATGGTCTTGCCGATGTCGACAGCGTCCGCACCCATCTCGATGGCCAGGGCGATCTCGCCGATCATGTCGCCCGCATGCGTGCCGACCATGCCGCCGCCCAGGATCTTGCCGTGGCCCCGGCCAGCATGGCCGTCTCCTGATCCTGCTTCGGGGCTGTCGTCGAACAGCAGCTTGGTGACGCCTTCGTCGCGGCCGTTGGCAATGGCGCGGCCCGAGGCCGCCCAGGGGAACAGGCCCTTCTTGACCTTGATGCCCTGCTGCTTGGCCTGGTCTTCGGTCAGGCCCACCCAGGCCACTTCGGGGTCGGTGTAGGCCACGCTGGGGATCACGCGGGCGTTGAAGGCGGCGCTGGCCAGTTCCTTGTTGCCCTGCAATTCGCCGGCGATCACTTCCGCCGCCACATGCGCCTCGTGCACCGCCTTGTGCGCCAGCATGGGCTGGCCCACGATGTCGCCGATGGCGAAGATGTGCGGCACATTGGTGCGCATCTGGATGTCCACGTTGGGGTCTCCTCGTTTTCAGTGCAATAAGTGACGGTACGAAAAGCTAGCACTGGCGCGGAGGTGGTGTTGGTAGATCGTTGATTTCATTGACTTTCCTGTTCACTTTCAAATCTGCGATTCGTGGCGTCAAACCGTGGTCGGTTTCATCCATTGGTGCCAGTTATCGATGCATTTGGCCGCGAAGGCAGGATTTGGTCAG
>NZ_CAXUQB020000003.1:0-5394 GCF_964253015.1 Acidovorax sp. LjRoot194
CTTCATCCAGCCGCTGACAATGTTCGCGTAGTACTCCCACTCGCCGTTGATGACATAGACGTTTGTCGCGGCCAGGCGCTCCAAGCTCTGCATCACGCGCTCGTATTTTCCGCCGCCCGTGTCGCCGGTGAGGAGCTTGGTGATTTCGTACTTGGTGAACTTGGCCACCGCTGCTTTGGGCACCTGTGGGCCATCTTCAAAGAGCGATAGCTGCTTGTCGAAGTCCGTCATCAAACCCGTGCGCAACCCCTTCCCCAAGGGGGTTGCAGGGGCATGGTCCACAGTGGTCTCACTGCGCGTTGCTATTGCGATGAGAGCAAGGAGGGTGGTCAAGTCGAAGCTATCGAGCAGGTAGTGGCCTTTGAAGCGCAGCGTGGTGCTACCAAAGGTCGTTTCTGTTTCCCATCGTTGATGCCGTTTGCCATGCTCCATGAGTGTCCTGGGCAACGGCCTGAACACGCCAGGCGCTTGCGCGGTGGTGGGGTCGTGCTTCACCTCTTTGAACGTGGCCACGCGCTTGTCCATGCGCTCCTTGGACTTCTTCAACAGGTCGGCCAGCTTCGGCGCTTTTTTCGTCTCGGTGTTCATAGTATTAACTCCCCGCCTGCGCCGTGGCGCTCCAATGTTTTTTGCTTTTTCGCCTTCGTGTTCGGCTGTAGATCCGTTGCCACCAGCACGCCGCTGCCGGTCTGTTTTTGATACCAAAGTGGCGCCACGTGCGACCCGTGGTTGAGCTTGGTGGAGCCGTAGCGCACATAGGCGAAACGGTCCGACACACCCATGGCCTTGGCCTCTTCTTCGGTCATCGACTGCATGAAGAAAGCGCACCGGATGTTGTCCACCAAAGCGGTGGCACCTCGGGCCGATTGCTGCATGTCCATTTGCCCATTCAGAACGGCCGATTTGGCGGCGTGGTGGAGCATCAGGACCGAGCAACGGGTGGACCGTGCCAGGCGCTGCGCGTTGCCCACCACGGCGGCCATTTCGCTGGTCTTGTTCTCGTCCCCGGTGTGGCTCATAGAGAGCGTGTCGAGGATGAGCAACCGGCGCGTTGTGGCGCATGCAGTGAGGTCGATACCGGCGCTTGCCATCGTGAGCAAATCGAAGTCTCCACGGGTGCCCGAGATGATGGTCAGGTTGTCGTCGATGGCCTGCAAAACGTCGAGGCGTTGCAGGGTGGGGAAGGTGTTGGCAATGTCGTGCAATCGCCCTTTGACCACTTCCGCGCTGTCCTCCATCGAGAGGTACAACACGCGGCCAGGTTGCAGGCGGTAGCCACCCATGCCGTCCAGCTTCAAAAGGTCGATACCGGTGGCGATGGAGATGGCCGCTTGCAGCGCCCAAAACGACTTGCCAGCAGCACCGGGCGCGACCAGCATGCCGACCTCTGCGACACCCAAACCAGGCAGCACAAAGTCGATGACCGGGCGCGGGCCAAGCATGGCCGCAGCCACTGGCCGGGCCTTGTTGTCGGCGGGCAATTTGATGCCCCTGCGCCACTCGTGATTAGTACCCAAAGCCATAGTCGTCTCCCATAGTTTTTCTGTGCTGTCCGGGCTCATCCCATTCGCCCGTTGTGCGGTCCACCTGCACCAAGCCGCTGCGCTGCTCGGATGGGTCTGGACCAAAATCGTATTCGTAGGGCTGCTCTTCGTTTTGGCGCTCCAAATGCTGGGCCAGCGTTCGCCCCTTTTTGCTCGCGTCCTCCGCCAGAGCCTCGACCTCTTCCAGGGGCATCCCCATATCCACGAACAACTGCATAAGTCGCGCGTCTTCCTCAGTCGGCGGTGTTTTTTTGGTGGGTGCAACGGGTTCCACCACAACGGCGGGCTCCTCGCGTCGGCGTGGCACCTCTGCCATGTCGGGAGCCTTTCCACCCTGCTCTATGAGCCGTTCAGCGCCTTCGCGCCCGTGCGTTCGCATCATGTCGAAATGCAGGGCGTAGTCGTAGTTCATCGTCTTCGATAGAGCACCCCAGGCGAAGGCCTTCCCCAGCTTCCCAGCGGCCACGCCGTGGTCTGCTGGTGCGTTGGCCAACGCAAACGACAAACCAGCCACGCGGCCCTCTTTAACGTTGGCCTTCCAGCGGACACCAGCACGGTCGAGGGCTTGCAGGAAGTCGTCCATGTGGCCCATGTTTTTTGCGAACGCGTGCATCACACGAGCGCGCAGCAGCATGTCCGGCGTGGCCTTGCCGGTGCGTTCGGCTTTCTGCAAGTCCACCCCCTTCGGAGCCGCGATAACCACCGCCCGGGTGTAGTCTGTGGCCGCCATCGCCTTGCGTTGCTGAACACGTTTGAACCCGTGAGTCGTTTCCAATCCTTCCATCACCATTTCCATGCGGCGATAGAGTTGGCCACGGCCTGCCGGGTCGTACACCAAACCATCGGCACCCACGGCGGCGACCACAAAGTGGACGTGTAGGTGGTCGGTGTCCTGGTGGCACACGAAGAGGCCAGGGCGGTAGCTGCCGCCCATCTCTTTCATCAATGACTCGCGAGTCAACTCCACCGCCCGCTCGGGAGTGATTTTGTCGCTGGGGTCCCATGCGAAGGTGCCCATGAGGGCGCGAGGCGTGGCAGCGGTGGCCGGTCGTCCGCGCTTCTGGCTGATGGTCCAAGCGTCCAGCTCCTGCACGAAGCCATCCACCTGCGAAGGTCGTGCCTCCATCTCGTCCGAGTAGAAAGCGGCCACCCGTTCCGATGTAACACGGTCGGACTTTCTCAGAGCTTTGCGCAATTCCTTCCGGCGTGCTTTTTCGACGGTGGGCTCGTTGCCTGTTTCCTTCTTTGGGGAAATGCAGTAGTTGATGTATTTCTTCAACTCGGCAATGCTGCTATTTTTCTTTACATCGGCAATCATTAAAACCCCCGCAATTTTTGAAGAGCTTCATTGACCACAGCGCGCACTTGGTCGGCCTCTTTCACCACGGCCTCAAAGGCCACCAGCGTGCGGTCGCCGTTGTTCACGGCGCGGGCAATTTGATTCAGGTTGTTGCCCACGCGGGCCAGCAGACCAATGGCGGCCTGGTCGAATGCCGGTAGCCTGGTGGGCAGCGGCGTGGAGCGCACCAGGTTGCGAAGCACCTCGGCACGCGAGAGGCCAGAGGCCTCGGCCAGTTGGCCAAGGTGGGCATGCTCCTCGGGGGTGAAGCGGAAGGCCGTGGCCTTGCTGTGCGTTAGCTTTTTGGTAGGTTTGGCACCGCTCGCTGTAATCGTCTCGTTCATCATCATCATCTCCATTTTGTTAGGTCTAACCAGCGGCGGCTCTTGTTGCCGAAGGCACAGGGGGGACCCATCCAAGCGATAGCGCCGGGATGGGGGGACGTGTTGTAGGGCTCGAAGAGCAATACAACACATATGGTCCCTGATAGTCCCAACCCCCCGAACATTGAGGTAACGCCAACATATTGACGGCGGTTAGGCTAAGCCTGTGCATAGCGGCTTTCGCTCCTACGCTATTCCAAAGTAACAGAAAAAACTCGAAAGTCAATATTTCGTACGCTACGCTAGCATAAGCGGAGCTAAGGTAATCGACTCGCGAGTTCATAGCATCATCCCAGGCGGATGGTGTACCGGGCGCGCAGCACCTTGATGATGCGGCCAGCCTGTTTGCGGGCTTCGGTCGCCACCGGCACCTCGGGGGTTTCGACGTTACTAGCCAAGGTGCGAAGCGACTTGGCCAGGAGGTCGGACAGAACAGCGGTCGATAGTTTGTCGAGCGCATCGGCACTCTCTGCCTGCAATTTCCTAACGCGAGTCCGATAGGCCTTCATTGCCTCGGCCTTGTCAGCGTAGAGGCGCGGTCGGCCAGGTTTGCCTGGCACGGCCACCGGCTCGGAGACTCGCGAGTCTGATTTAATTTTGACTTGCGAGTCGTTATTATTATCAACTTGCGAGTTGATAATATTTTCGGCTTGCGAGCTAATTTCAGTTTTAGCTCGTGAGTTGATATCGTCCATACTTATCTCCAATTTAGATTAAAGCCCGTGAGTCGTATAGCTTATAAACTCACGGGTGTAAACATAAATTAACTCACGTTACCTTATTTGTCAAGAAAAACCAGGGCGCCCTACCGTTCGTCGGGAAGAGGCCTCCGGCCCGCCCCTAGGGGGCTCCTCCGCGTGAGGCGTGCCGCCTCCCGACCACCTGGGCTGCGCCCCCTGTGCGCGTTCGCGCACGGGCTCCTGCTCAGTGCTGAGCAGAAGGAAATTTTGGGCCAGGCATGGCTGTCCGGCTTCGGTTTTCTGAAATTGAAAAATCTGTCTTGGCAAGCGAAGCGCGTCAGGCCGTAGGCACGGCCCGCTGTGGGCAAAGTGCCGCCGACGTGTGGGCATGTGGGCAACCCGCAGGGTTGTCCAAGCCGGCAGAGCCGGCGGCATGTCCACGCTAGGGGCACTTTGTCCAAGAGGAAAAACCGCCGCTCGGCACGGCGGTGGGCAACGCGCAGCGTTGTCCACGGTCGGGACGGAGGGGTTTTGCCTCGGCAGCGAGAACAAACAGGGCGGTGGTTCACCCCTCTTCTGGCGGCCTGGTGAGGGGTAACGATGCGCGACCGAGGTCGCTGGCTTTTCTTGGCCCGACGACCCCGGAGGGGGAGGAGTTGCCTCGGCGTAGCCGAGTCGCCCCCGGACCGACGCTAGGCCGAAGGCCGACGCAAGGAGGGTAGGGGTGTGCTCGGAGCCCGTAGGGCGACCCGACTAGGGGGGTCGAAGACACCCCTATATATCTCTTATAGGGATATAAGAGATATAGAGAACGAAAACCCTCTGGGAACCCGCATGGATGCTGGGTTTCAAAAAGTGGCCGGGGGATTAAAGCCGATAGTCCGGGGGATTAAAGCCGATAGTTCGGGGGATTAAAGCCGATAGTTCGGGGGCTTGCAGCCGATACCCTGGCGGGGTGTTTCGGGGCCGTTTCGTTGGTCACCGACGCAAACGCCGACAGAGGCCACCAGGCTCCAAACCCTGGCAAACCCCTGTCGGCGGTGTCTTGACGGCCTTGGCGGGCCGTTTTGGCCCTGTCCTGGGCCTTAGAGCAGGCTACCTTTCCGTGCGACGGTGATGCGGTCGCCCTTGGCAGTGATGACCCAGCCGTCGAGCTGGGCCAAGTCGGCCAAGCCATCGCGGATGCCTTTGCGCTGGTCGCGTAGCTTTTGGCCATCGCCTGCCGCTGCGTCGTGGGAGTAGATAAAACTCACGAGTGTATTTATGGGGAAAACCTGCGATTTCCCCTCGAACACGCGGGTCGATAGAAGGGGGTAGAGCAGCTTGCCAACCTGCGTTTTGAGGGTCAGCACGCGGTCTAGCGTCAAACGGACGTACTGCGCATCGCCCTGGCTTCGCATGGCCTGAGTAAGCAGCGGGTGGATGGCGACGGCCAAGGCTTCGCTGTT